>NZ_QXTJ01000021.1 GCF_003605735.1 Pseudomonas sp. LS-2
CTACACGAGGCATTGCATAACCTGCGCAACATGACCTACGAGTTTCGCAAACGCCGCGACCGCGCTACCCCGCAATAACCACGCCGCCCGTTCGGCCCCACCCTATCCCTATTGCCTGCTGCGTATGCGGCGAGGCGGAGCTATGCCCATGATCATCGACGACATCATGACCGACAGAATCACCCTGCATGGCCTGGGCTTTGTCCAGGTGCAGCTGGAAGGAAATCAACGCCTGCACGTCTGGCACCCAGAGTTGCCGCGGCGCTCCTGCTTCGAGCACTCGGCCATTCACGACCACCGCTTCGACTTCGTGTCGCGGGTGCTGGTCGGGGCGCAGATCAACCATTGCTACGAAATGCAGCGCCATGATGAAGGCGACTTCGTGCTGTACCTGCACGAGGGTAAACGCGGGGCCAATGGCGGGCGCCCTTGGACACCGGACGGTCGCGCACACCTGAATTGGGCAACGACTTTCACGGTACGCGCAGGCAACGACTACAACACCCTTGCGTATGACTACCACCGCACGGAACCCGGCGGTGATGGGCGCGTGGCCACGATCATGCAGAAGCGCGGCGAATTCCCAGAGGGCGCTCACTCCACCTGCCGGTTTGGCATCCAGCCAGACACCGACTTCGACCGTTTCCAGTGGCCGCCGGCCAAGCTGTGGGAAGTGGTCACCGACGTGCTGCTGGGCCAGCGGGTGGCGCCATGATCCAGCCCAAAGAACGCCCGATCCTTTTCTCGGCGCCGATGGTGCGCGCCATTCGGGAGGGTCGAAAGACAGTCACCCGCCGCGTGGTCAAGGTCCAACCGTTCGACCTTAGCTGGTCGCGGCACGATCACCGGTTCGAGTACACCGCCGGCCGGCTTGAGAATGGCGATGAGATCGACGGTTTCTACGCCTACACCACGCGCAGTGGTGGGGAGTGGTCTGCCAAGTGCCCCTACGGACAACCAGGCGATCGGCTGTGGGTGCGCGAGACGTTCGCAGACCTGCGCGGAACTGGCATCGAGCACCGGCCAGATCCCGAAGGGCCATTGCAGCGATACGCATATGCCGCCGATTGCCGTCCGGGGTCTTATGCTGACGAAGCGCGCAAAGACTACGGCATTAAGTGGAAGCCCAGCATCCATATGCCACGCGCGGCGTGCCGGATCCAGCTGGAGATCACCGCGGTGCGCGTCGAGCGCCTGCAGGCAGGAGAAGGCGAGACAGCGTCCGAAAGCCGCTACGTCGCTGAAGGCATTCACCGCATCCACCACGGTGACGGTGATTATTATTTCCACCCCTTCAAAGACGAGCCCGGCCCAGGTAACTGGGGCGATCCTTTCGATGCCTGGCGGGAGCTGTGGGTATCGATCAATGGCGCCGAGTCTTGGAACGCCAACCCATGGGTCTGGGTCGTCGAGTTCAAGCGGGTGACGCCATGAGCATTGATCGCAACCAACGCCGACTGCTCGCCAAAGAGAGCAGCAAGCAGCCGCGCACCCTGCGCCAGGTGCCGAAGGATCAGTGGCCGGAAATCAGGGCATCCAACCTGACGGAGGTCTGGCGCTCGAGAGGTTTCCTCGTCCAGGTCTATAGCGAGGCTGGCGGCTACCAGCGCATGAGCGTTTGTCGTGCACTCCACAATGGTGACAGCTGGGTCGACCAGATCAATTGGGACGAGCTGATGCAGCTGAAGCGCGAGCTTGGGCGCGGGGATCATGATGCGCTGGAGGTGTTCCCAGCAGACGCCGACATTGTGAACGTGGCCAACATGCGGCACCTGTTCTTTCCGCCTGAGCCGGTGGGGTTCAAGTGGAGGGCGCGGCCATGACCTACCTCGTCTACTTCCCGCCCCAGTACGGCAACCCCGAGCGCTGGACTGAATGCACTGTCGATGACTTCGGAGTGTGGCGCTGCAATGGGATGTACATGCCTGCGCCTGTTGCTGATCGGATCAAGGAGGCGGCATGACCGACCAGAATCTGCTGGAGATGGCAGCAAGGGCGGCAGCCATAGGTCCGATCCTCTGCTACGAATCCAGGCGCAACTGCTTGCGGATTGGCAATCGCAAAACTTCTCGACTGTGGCGCCCACTTTCCAAGGGTGACGACGCCCTCCGGCTCGCGGCCATCCTCGACATCAACGTTGAGTGGTTTCCAAAGCAGCAATGCGTCTGCGCAGACCGCCGCGGCATCGGTGAGATCATCGGTTGGGTTGACGAGTCTGGACGTGCCGGCGCGCTTCTCCGAGCAATCACCGTGGCCGCAGCCAAAATCGGCGCAATGGAGGCGGCATGACCTGGTACACCGACTGCTGGCAGCGGATGGAATCGATGTATTCGCGGTGCAAGGCTGAAGGCATGGATGATTTGGCGACCAGCAAAGCGATCGACGAGTCGTATCCCTACCGAACTCGCAGTGGCTGGGGCTACAAGGCCTGGCTTGCGGCACGCCGAAACTTCTACCCGAAACACAACCTTCCGCTTCGCCGGGCCAAGCGTCCGCCGCCCGACCTGTTTTCCTAACCCTTCCCCATCTATCCACATGCCTGCCGGTGTACGGCGGGCGAGGAGATTCCTATGCGCGAATTCACCAAAGGTCGTCTTGAGCATTCCAGTGCTGGTCATGGCTGGACCGGTAAGGGACTCATAATTGATGAGTACTTCATCCGTCGTCCTGAAGACGATGTGGCGCTGGCGGCAGATGTCATCGATCCCGAAACTGGAAAGCCATCAGAGGAAAATGCTCGCCGTTTGGTGGCCTGCTGGAATGCTTGCGAAGGCATACCAACGGACGCTCTGGAAAAGGGCCGTATCTCATCGGACGCATTCCAGCTTAAGGAGTCGCGTGGCGACGCAGCTGAACAGCACTGCGAGGAACTACTGATCGCGTTGATAGAAAGCCGTGACGTCATATCGACCGCGCTCAAGACCGGTGCGCCGGACTGGTTCGATAGTGATGAGGCGGTATCTAAGCATACCACCGTGCAGAAGATTGACGCCGCAATCGCCAAAGCAACGCAACCACTCAACCCCGCATAGACCCCGGACGGAGGTAGCCAACATGGCTGCAGCACAGAACATTGATCGACTCCTGCGCCTCGACGAGGTGCTTCACACCACCGGCCTGGGTCGGAATACTGTTTATCGCAGAATCAGGGAGGGCACTTTCCCGAAGCAAGTTAGAATAGGCCCAAACTCGGTCGCCTGGCGCCAGTCCGACATCTCTCAATGGATGACTGATCTGACTCCCAGCAACGACCAATCAGTACATTGATTAGTACACTGAATACGGGGCTTTTTATGTAGGCCCCGGTTTACCAGCCATACAGGTCTTAAATTGGAAATCTTCAAAG
>NZ_QXTJ01000036.1 GCF_003605735.1 Pseudomonas sp. LS-2
CCCTCCATGTCAGGATAGTTGTCGCTTCTTCTATAGATGGAGGGCGTAGGACTGTCACATGAAACAACGCCGCTATTCGGCAGATGAGAAAGCTTGGGTGCTGGAGCAAATGGCTCCTCCCATCAGCCGTACTGTGGGTGAGATGGCCAAGCAAACGGGGATTACTGAGGTCACATTGAGGTATTGGCGTAAAGAGGCCAAGGCCCAAGGAGTGCAGATGCCGGGGACAGGTAAGCGTAATGGGCGCTGGAACAGTGCCGATAAATTCAAAGCAGTGCTGCAAACCGCTACGATGAGCGAAGCAGAGGTCTCCGAATATTGCCGCAGCTCAGGTATTTTGCCCGCCGACCTGGTCTTGTGGCGCCTAGCCTGCGAGAAGGCAAATACTCCTGCGCAGCAGGAGCCTGCCAAAGATATTCCATCGATGCAGCGGATCAAGGAGCTGGAACGCGAGCTACGACGCAAGGACGCGGCGCTGGCAGAAACGGCAGCACTATTGGTGTTGAGAAAAAAGGCCAATGCGATCTGGGGCACGGGCGAGGACGAATGACCAGCGTCTCAGATCGCAGAAGTGTTCTTGCGTTGATTGATACTGCGGTGCGAGCAGGCGCACGTCAGAGTGCTGCTTGTAACGAGTTGGGCGTCTGCATTCGTACAATCCAGCGCTGGCATCACCAGTTGCAGGATGGCAGACCCGGTGCATGCCGTTCAAAACCTGCCAACAAACTCAGCGACAGTGAGCGTTTGGCCGTGCTGCAAGCTGCCAACCGACCGGACTGCGCTGGCTTAACCCCGCATGAGATCGTCCCTAAATTGGCAGACGAAGGCGTGTACCTGGCTTCTGAATCGACGTTCTATCGTGTGCTCAAGTCTGCCGGGCAAGCCCATCGTCGAGGACGCTCGCGCAAGCCAAAAGCTCGACCGTTGACGACTCATCGTGCAGACGGCCCTAACCAAATCTGGTGCTGGGATATCACTTGGCTGCCGAGCAACATCAAAGGCCGCTTCTTCTACTGGTACATGGTCAAGGATATCTACAGCCGCAAACTGGTCATGAACGACGTCCATGAAACCGAGAGCGCTGATCACGCTGGCGTGTTGATGGAGCGCGCCTGTCTGCGTGAAAAGATCCTCCCGGACAAATTGATACTGCATTCGGATAACGGCAGCTCTATGAAAGGCGCAACGATGCTCGCTGCGCTGAACGACCTTGGGGTGTTGCCCTCATTTAGTCGCCCACGAGTCAGCAACGACAATGCTTATGCTGAAGCGCTGTTTCGTACAGCCAAGTATTGCTCTCGCTGGCCACAGCGACCGTTTGAATCACTGGATGAGGCGCGTCAGTGGGTGATGGAGTTTGTTGCCTGGTACAACGATGAGCACCTTCACAGCGCTCTAAAATACGTCACACCTTCGCAACGTCATAAAGGGCACGACCGCTTATCACTGGAGAACCGAGCGCACCTGTACCTTGAAGCTCGTCGTCGTAAACCAGAGCGGTGGGCCGGGAGTGTTCGTAACTGGAAGCTACCTGACCATGTCTACTTGAATCGGGAACGTGAGCCTATGAACAGACAAACTGCTTGAGACTGACGCGACAACTACATTGACACACACCG
>NZ_QXTJ01000012.1 GCF_003605735.1 Pseudomonas sp. LS-2
TGGCTGCGGTTCCAGTCGTGCAGCACCTGCTGCGTCTCATGCCCGGCAAGCATCGGCAACTCGGCGACCCGCTGCTGCGGATCGGCAACGATGGCCGCCAGCAGATTCTGCCAATGGCCGACCAGCCGCTCGACGGTGCGGGCATCGAACAGGTCGGTGGCGTACTTGAGCACCGCTTCGATGCCATGGGGATGTTCGGTGGTGTTGAGCACCAGATCGAACTGCGCGGTCTGGCTCTGCCATTCCAGGCGCTCGACTTCAAGCTCGCCAAAACGGGTTTCGGCGCTGCGGCGGCTTTGCGCCTGATGGTTGAACATCACTTGAAACAACGGGCTGTGGCTCAGGCTGCGCCCCGGCTGCAAGGCTTCCACCAATTGCTCGAACGGCAGGTCCTGATGAGCTTGCGCCTCTTGCGCGCTCTGGCGTACCTGGCGCAACAACTGGACGAAGGACATCTGTCCGTCGATGTCGGCCTTGAGCACCTGGGTGTTGACGAAGAAACCGATCAGGCGCTCGATTTCCGCACGCCCACGGTTGGCCACCGGCACACCGACGCGAATATCGCTCTGGCCGCTGTAACGGTGCAACAGGGTCTGGAACGAGGCCAGCAGCAGGGCGAACAGCGTGGTGTTCTCCTGCTTCGCCAGCGCCTTGAGGCCCTCGGCGAGCGCGGCATCGAGAATCAGGCTGCGATCGGCCCCCGCGAAACGCTGAACAGCCGGGCGCGGGTGATCGGTGGGCAGCTCCAGCACTGGCTGTTCGCCGCCCAGTTTTTCCTGCCAGTACACCAGTTGTCGTTCCTGCTCCCCCGCCTCCATCCACTGGCGTTGCCACTGGGCGTAGTCGGCGTATTGGATGCTCAGTTCGGGAAGTTGCAGCTCGCGGCCTTCGCTGAAGCCGGCATAGAACTGCACCAGTTCCTCGACCATGACCTGCATCGACCAGCCGTCGGAGATGATGTGATGCAGCGTGACCACCAGCACATGATCGTCGGCGGCAATGCGCAGCAAGCGTGCGCGCATCAGCGGGCCGGCGTGCAGATCGAAGGTCTTGCCGGTTTCCTGTTCGACGAATGCCTGCAAACGAGCGTCCAGCGACTCGCCTTCAGACAGGTCCGGTTCGTCGATCTCCAGTGCAAACGGCCCCGGTGGCAGGACCACTTGTACGGGCTGATCGTCTTGCTGGGTGAACACGGTGCGCAGGCTTTCGTGGCGCTCGATCAGCGCCTCGACACTGCGCCGCAGCGCCGCCACATCCAGCCGCCCCTTCAGACGCAGGGCGGTGGGGATGTTGTAGGCGGTGCTCTGCGGCGCCCATTGCCAGAGAAACCATTGCCGTTGCTGGGCATAC
>NZ_QXTJ01000028.1 GCF_003605735.1 Pseudomonas sp. LS-2
TACGGATGGCTGCTTTCGACATTCAACGGTTGCAGCGCCGACCAGATAGTCGTTTCGGTCGGGCCGTAGAGGTTCCACGTCTGCGCGCCCAGCGCCGTCATGCGCACGGCCAGGTCATCGGCCAGCGCCTCGCCGCCGCAGAGCATATGACGACCGGCGAGCAGGCCCGCGTTCGGGCTTTCCAGCAGCATGCGCCAGGTCGACGGCGTGGCTTGCAGCACGCTGATGCCCTGAGCCTGCACCTGTTGGAGGATCAGTTCCGGGTCGCGCTGGGTGTCCTTGTCGGCCAACACCACACGGCCGCCGACCATCAGCGGCGTGTACAGCTCAAGGCCGAAGATGTCGAAGGAGAACGTGGTCAGCGACAGCAGACGGTCGTCTGCGGTAATCCCCGGTGAGGACGCCATGCTGAAGACGAAGTTGGTCAGTGCACCGTGGCGCACCATCACGCCCTTGGGTTTGCCGGTGGAGCCGGAGGTGTAGATCGCGTAGGCGAGGTTTTCAGCATCCAGCGTGACGCCCGGATTCACATCGCTGTAGCCACTCAATGGCTGATCGAGGTCAAGCGCTTGCACCTGATCCGGAATCGGCAACACGGACTGCAAATGCCCTTGCGTCAGCAGCAGTTTCAAGCCGCTGTCTTCAATCATGTAGCGCAGACGGTCCTGCGGATAATCCGGGTCCAGCGGCACGTAGGCGCCCCCGGCTTTGAGCACCGCGAGCAAGCCAATCACCATTTCCAGCGAACGATCCAGCGACACGCCCACCAGCCCATCAGGACCCACGCCCAGCTCGATCAGACGATGGGCCCACTGGTTGGCTCGGGCGTTCAGCTCGGCATAGGTCAATTGGGTGTCTGCGAACACCAGCGCCACGGAATCCGGCGTTCGCGCGGCCTGCTCCTCGATCAGTTGCTGAATGCACGCGTCAGCCGGGTAATCGGCCTGGCTGCGGTTCCAGTCGTGCAGCACCTGCTGCGTCTCATGCCCGGCAAGCATCGGCAACTCGGCGACCCGCTGCTG
>NZ_QXTJ01000006.1 GCF_003605735.1 Pseudomonas sp. LS-2
AACCAAACTCACTCAGACTTGCTGTCCGGCGACTCCAAATTCCTGAATACCAATCTGTTCGAGCGAACCCTCTGCTATGCCGTCCAGATTGGACATCTGTTCTCTAAACGCGAATGTCTGCTTCACCTTGTAGACGAAGTAAATGACCCCGGTCGCAATGCTCGCATAGACAGCATCCCCAACCCCTCCCTCGACGTTACCATTTCGCAGCATGGTGAAACCCACCGCAAAGGGAATCCAGGAAAACACCGTCACAAGCGTACTGATGGCCAAGATGCCCCCAGTCGCTGCTAGCATCTGTGAGGGATTTGTAGGCGCACGCAGCGTTTCACCCGCTTGGTTCTTGATAGCCATGAGCGCCAAAGCCTTGCCCTTCCGCGCGAAGTAGAACCGGTTTGTTGAGCCACGACCTGCGAACTCAAGATACCTTGCAGCACTCGGCTCGACGTACACATCCTGACAGCGGTAACCGTTCAAAATCAGGTTAAAAAGGTTATTGGCTTTGCCAAGCGTGATACTCGATACCACGCCATCGACGTAACAATAGCTGAAAGAAACTGCACTCATACTTCTTCCTTAATGAGCATCTCAATGCGGACTTGCGAATAATTATTCGGTGTCAGAGAACGGACACCTCAGTGATTCGACGGGTAGTTCCTGACTGTCATGAACCTATTGCGGATGTTAATAACGAGAGATCTTGGAGTACCCTGCCTGGTCAATGGATCGAACCAGCGTTTGCTTTACGATTTTTCAAAAGCTGTACGAGCAGTGCTCGTCCATTTTCCTTTCTGAACGAGGCGATGACATAGCGGGAGTTCAAGGTCGTGGCTACCCAAAACCTTCCGACCTTTGTTAGTTCAGTCAGCGAGGACGTTCTGATGAAATGTCCGTCCGCATAGCGCCCGTGGGGGCCTTTATTGATGTGGCCAAAAACCACGCCCACCAGTGAAGAGCCGA
>NZ_QXTJ01000019.1 GCF_003605735.1 Pseudomonas sp. LS-2
CGCTGTAGAATGCGCGCCTCGGTTGAGACGAAAGGCTCTTAACCAACCGCTCTTTAACAATTGAATCAAGCAATTCGTGTGGGTGCTTGCGCTGTAAGACTGAAGTCAACTGATTATCAGCATCGCCAGTTACTCCACGAGAAATCATGGTTTAACCAACGATTGCTGAGCCAAGTTTATAAGGTTTTCTCAAAACCTAATTGCAGTATTGAACTGAAGAGTTTGATCATGGCTCAGATTGAACGCTGGCGGCAGGCCTAACACATGCAAGTCGAGCGGATGACAGGAGCTTGCTCCTGAATTCAGCGGCGGACGGGTGAGTAATGCCTAGGAATCTGCCTGGTAGTGGGGGACAACGTCTCGAAAGGGACGCTAATACCGCATACGTCCTACGGGAGAAAGTGGGGGATCTTCGGACCTCACGCTATCAGATGAGCCTAGGTCGGATTAGCTAGTTGGTGAGGTAATGGCTCACCAAGGCGACGATCCGTAACTGGTCTGAGAGGATGATCAGTCACACTGGAACTGAGACACGGTCCAGACTCCTACGGGAGGCAGCAGTGGGGAATATTGGACAATGGGCGAAAGCCTGATCCAGCCATGCCGCGTGTGTGAAGAAGGTCTTCGGATTGTAAAGCACTTTAAGTTGGGAGGAAGGGTTGTAGATTAATACTCTGCAATTTTGACGTTACCGACAGAATAAGCACCGGCTAACTCTGTGCCAGCAGCCGCGGTAATACAGAGGGTGCAAGCGTTAATCGGAATTACTGGGCGTAAAGCGCGCGTAGGTGGTTTGTTAAGTTGGATGTGAAATCCCCGGGCTCAACCTGGGAACTGCATCCAAAACTGGCAAGCTAGAGTAGGGCAGAGGGTGGTGGAATTTCCTGTGTAGCGGTGAAATGCGTAGATATAGGAAGGAACACCAGTGGCGAAGGCGACCAC
>NZ_QXTJ01000050.1 GCF_003605735.1 Pseudomonas sp. LS-2
GTTACGCCATTGCTGGTAGGTGCAGCACCATTGCCTGGACGGGCGATGATGAACGCTGGCTTGTCACGGCCGTACAGCACCCAATCGTTACCGAAAGGACCCAGGTTCTTGATGCCGAGGGCACCCAGAGCCGCATCGTAGAATGCGGACGATTTCTTGATGTCGGCGGCGCCGAAGAACACGTGGGAGAAGATGTCGTTACCGGAAATTACTGGAGTAGCCATTTAATGTGTTTCCTTGAGTATTGATGTTTAACGATCAGGTCGTGATCAGTAGTGAATAACGGTGCGAATCGACTTGCCTTCATGCATCAGGTCGAACGCTTCGTTGATTTCATCGAGCCCCATGGTGTGGGTGACAAACGGCGCCAGGTCGATCTCGCCTTTCATCGCGTCTTCCACCATGCCTGGAAGCTGGGTACGTCCCTTGACGCCGCCGAAGGCAGAGCCCTTCCAGGTCCGGCCAGTAACCAACTGGAACGGACGGGTCGAAATTTCCTTGCCGGCACCGGCGACACCGATGACGATCGACTGGCCCCAGCCACGGTGGGCCGCTTCCAGCGCCGAACGCATGACGTTGACGTTACCGATGCATTCGAAGGTGTGGTCAACACCCCAACCGGTCATCTCGATCAGAACCTCGTGAATTGGCTTCGCGTGGTCCTTGGGGTTGATGCACTCGGTGGCACCGAAACTGCGAGCCAACTCGAACTTGGCCGGGTTGGTGTCGATGGCGATGATGCGGCCCGCCTTGGCTTGGCGTGCGCC
>NZ_QXTJ01000051.1 GCF_003605735.1 Pseudomonas sp. LS-2
CTATAACGAGTCAGGACCTTTTGGTCCCACCTGCAAAAAACCCGATGAGGCTTGACCATCTCATCACGTACCCACTGCGGGATCTGGATACCAATCCTGTAGGCCTGGGGCTCCACCAACGACTGCCAGCGCAGATAGATCTTGTCGGGCAGGTCGACGTTGTTGATGGGCTTCATCTTTCCCCCTCCCTTGTGCCAACCTCTTACCGCTCCGGTATAGCTAGCGACGCCTCCAAATACATGGAAAAACTCGAAGCCGCGCTGATCGAGCACATCAACGCTTTCCACCCGCACTTCCATGTGCATCGGCGCTACCAGCCCGATATTCCAGGCGTGGTATGGAAGCTTCGGCGGCGCGGGTGGCCTTGGGCCGCTGGCGCACGCGTTCAAGCCCAGCAGTAGCCCGACGATCAGCAGCAGACGCTTCATTGCGGATACCCTCTTGTGGCTGAAAGCGCGGCGCAGGACAGCGCTTGCCCGACATCACGCACACGGCAATCGCCCTTTAGGGACAGGTTTGACTTACCAACTGCCATAGGGAATCCCGTGTTTCTTGACGTAGGTTTTGTTCTCGGGTTCCAGCGGGACGTACTCGCCGTTGCTTTTCCCTTGATAGGGGCCGAGCGGATGGATCTCGGCTTGAAATCGACCGATTTCCAGGGTTTCCAGACAGCCTGCCCCGAGCAAAACCTTGACGATGCCACCCGGCGCCATCGCCAAACT
>NZ_QXTJ01000052.1 GCF_003605735.1 Pseudomonas sp. LS-2
GACCAACTCAAAAAAGGAAGTGACATCATGAAATCACGTGCAGCAGTGGCCTTTGGGCCAGGTAAACCGCTGGAAATCGTTGAGATCGACGTTGAGCCGCCACGCAAGGGTGAAGTGCTCGTCAAGATCACCCATACCGGCGTGTGTCATACCGACGCGTTCACCCTGTCGGGTGATGATCCTGAGGGTCTCTTCCCGGTCGTGCTGGGCCATGAAGGCGCCGGCATCGTGGTAGAGGTAGGTGAGGGCGTCACCAGTGTGAAACCGGGTGATCACGTTATCCCGCTCTACACCGCTGAATGTGGCGAGTGCCTGTTCTGCAAGTCGGGCAAGACCAACCTGTGTGTGTCTGTACGTGCAACCCAGGGCAAGGGTCTGATGCCTGATGGCACCACCCGCTTCTCGTACAACGGTCAGCCGCTGTTCCACTACATGGGCTGCTCGACTTTCAGCGAATACACCGTTGTTGCTGAAGTGTCGCTGGCCAAGATCAACCCGGATGCCAATCCGGAGCACGTCTGCCTGCTGGGCTGCGGCGTGACCACCGGTATCGGTGCTGTGCATAACACGGCCAAGGTGCAACCCGGTGACTCGGTGGCGGTATTCGGCCTCGGTGGTATCGGCCTCGCCGCGATCCA
>NZ_QXTJ01000039.1:0-22533 GCF_003605735.1 Pseudomonas sp. LS-2
CACCGGGGCAGTTCCGGAAACAGCGGGATTTGTAGAGGTTCGGCTAAGCTCACTACCTCGCTTCTGGCCAAAGGCCGTGGGAGCTTGGCTTGCCAGCGATCTGCCGGGTACCGGCAGTAAGATCAGATACCTCACTGTGTCAGGAACACCCTAGCCAGCCGAGTTTACTGCCGCTGCGCGTCAGATCGCTGGCAAGCCAAGCTCCCGCGGCCTCCTGCCAGAATCAAAACCAAAAGCCGATCCAGGTCTCTGCCTAAATTATGTCCTCACGGACGTTTCATCTTCACTCCAGAGCGCTAAGCTTGCCCTCATGGATGACTCCGACTACTTACGTCTGCTGACGATCCAGGCCGAACAAGCCAACGCGTTTCTGTCCAATGCGCGCAAATGGGAGCGTGAGCGCTGGGTGTGCCAGCGCTTGCTGCAAGGCCTGAACATCCCTCATCGCACCGACGATTTTCTGCCCGCCGGGCAAGAACCGCCGGATGTATTGTTTCGCGATGCGTGTTTTGAGGTGTTCTTCGTGCTCGACGAAGGCCGTCGTCTCAACGATGAGTGGCGAGAGGAGCTGCAGCGGCGGCGCAGTGCTTTTTCCCTGAGCCAACTGGTACGCCGTGAAGCCAAGCCCAAGCGCATTCCTGCCGCCGAGCTCTTGCGGCGCCTGGCCCCGACGCTGCGCAAAAAAGCCCACAACTACAAGGAGCGCGGGCTCGACCTGAGCGAGCTGGACATCATCGCGTTCGCCAGCCTGAAGCGCGAAGTGCTGGATCTGAACAGCCACTTTCCTCCCCCCACCGAATACTTGCGTCAGGGCTGGCGCTCGCTTTCTCTGGTAGGCCCCACATTCGCCCGCGTGTTGTTCGCACACCCTGATGCACCGGATTTTCTGCGGACCAATCTGGGCCGCAGCGTGGTGTTCGACGTGGGCATCAGCCTGTGATGGCGCAAATCCCGGGCGAATGTTACAAAGCGGCATTGCTCGTTGAAATCCGCTGTATCGAACGGCCGGAGTCTGTCGTCAACGACGTTAACGCATCGAAAACCGTCGTCACCTGACGCCGGTCAATGTTCATGACGAGGCTTATATGACCAGCCGCCTGAACCCCGAGGACCAAAAGCGTGTCGAAGAGTACCTTCGCGCACCGCAGCACCAAGTCGAGCGCCGGCCATTCAAGCCCTGGTTGCTCCTTGTAGTGGTCCTGGCCGTGGTGATCGGGCTGGGTCTGTTGAGCCGATTACTGAGCTATCTGACGCTATGAGCTGCCTTGCGCTCGCTCGGATAGAGCCATTAGAGAATTCCTTAAGCCTTATGAGATATCCCCATGACCCATCGTATCGTGATCGTCGGCGGAGGCGCCGGTGGTCTGGAGCTGGCTACCCGTCTGGGTAAGACCCTTGGCAAAAAAGGCACAGCCAG
Organism: Pseudomonas sp. LS-2; assembly: GCF_003605735.1. Classification (GTDB taxonomy): domain Bacteria; phylum Pseudomonadota; class Gammaproteobacteria; order Pseudomonadales; family Pseudomonadaceae; genus Aquipseudomonas. The sequence goes on from NZ_QXTJ01000039.1 coordinate 1,418, forward strand.
CGTCACGCTGGTGGACGCCAATCTGACCCATATCTGGAAACCGCTGCTGCACGAAGTCGCCGCCGGTTCGCTCAACTCCTACGAGGACGAGCTGAACTACGTCGCTCAGGCCAAATGGAATCACTTTCAGTTTCAGTTGGGTCGCATGATCGGTCTTGATCGCGAGAACAAGCAGATTCATCTCGCCGCCACGCTGGACGAAAACGGCAATGAGCTGGTCCCGGCGCGCAGCCTCGACTACGACTCTCTGGTGATTTCCGTTGGCAGCACGACCAACGACTTCGGCACCAAAGGCGCGGCTGAGCACTGCCTGTTCCTCGATACCCGCAAGCAGGCCGAGCGCTTCCACCAGCAACTGCTCAATCGCTATCTGCGTGCCCACGCCAGCGAGTTGGCAGCGACCGAAGAAATCAACGTCGCCATCGTCGGTGCCGGTGCGACAGGGGTTGAACTGGCCGCTGAACTGCACAACGCCGCCCACGAACTGGCCGCTTACGGCCTGGGCCAGATCAAGCCGGAAAACCTGCGCATCACGGTCATCGAGGCCGGGCCTCGGGTGCTGCCTGCGCTGCCGGAGCGCATCGGTGGGCCGGTGCACAAGACGCTGGAAAAACTGGGCGTGACCGTTTTGACTAACTCGGCAGTGAGCGAAGTGACCGCTGAAGGGCTGGTGACTGCGACCGGTCAGGTGATTCCCGCCACCTTGAAAGTATGGGCGGCAGGCATTCGCGCTCCGGCGTTTCTGGAAGGCATCGCGGGGCTTGAGACCAATCGCATCAACCAGCTGCAGGTTCGTCCAACACTGCAAACGACCCGCGACGACAATATATTTGCCTTCGGCGACTGCGCGGCCTGTCCGCAGAGAGGCACCGACCGCAATGTCCCGCCTCGCGCCCAGGCGGCGCATCAGCAAGCGTCCTTGCTGGTTAAATCGCTGAAGCTGCGTATCGAGGGATCGGATCTGCCGGAGTACACCTACAAGGACTACGGCTCGCTGATTTCGCTGTCGAAGTTTTCGGCGGTGGGCAACCTGATGGGCAATCTGACTGGAAGCGTGATGCTCGAAGGCTGGCTGGCGCGGATGTTCTACATCTCGCTGTACCGCATGCACCAGATGGCGCTGTACGGCACGTTCCGCACGCTGATGCTGATGCTGGGCAGCCGGATCGGACGCGGGACCGAGCCGAGAATGAAGTTGCACTAAAACCCAGTGATCAGTGACCGCTGAAACATCACCAATCCCGTAGCAGTCCGGCTGGCCGGCGGTAGCGATTTCAAGACCGCGACCGCCGGCAAGCCGGACTGCTACGGGACATCCATGTCATCACGACAGAAGCCCTACGGCATCACCCGCCCTTTGCCCAGATGCTTTGCCTTGTACATCCAGCGATCGGCTTCGCGCATCAGTTCATCCGGCGGCTTGCCGGAACCGGGTTCGTACATGGAAAAACCGACACTGGCGTTGCTGCGGATCACGTCGCCCTTGATGATGATCGGCTCGCCAATCGCGGCCAGCAGCTTCCTCGCCACCTCCCTCGCCTCGTCTACCCCCGGAACGATGCCCTCCAGAATCACGATGAACTCGTCTCCTGCCAACCGGACCAGGCAGTCGGTGCGCCTGATGCAGCTTTGCAGACGCGCAGAAATGGTACGTAGCAGATCATCCCCCGCATCATGCCCGTAGGTGTCGTTGATGCCCTTGAAACCATCCAGATCGATGAACATCAACGCCATTTGCTTCGTTGAACGGTCGGCACGGGCCTGGGCGATAGGCAAAATCGCATCCAGCGCCCGTCGGTTATAAAGCCCGGTCAACGCATCATGCCGCGCTTCCTGCTCCAGTTCCTTGCGCGCCTGAATGTTTTGGATGATCGAGATGAAATATTCCAGATTCCCGTCTTCGGAGAGTTTCTTGGTGACACTGAGGCTGACCCAGACTGAACTGCCATCTTTGCGCAGGTAACGCTTTTCCAGCTGGTATCGATCGGTTTCGTTGTCGATCAGCTGACGCAGCAACTCCATGTCAGTGTTCAGGTCATCGGGGTGGGTGATGTCCTGAAAGGTCAGGTCTTTGAGTTCGGCAGGCGTGTAATCAAGAATGTCGCAAAGGGCCGCATTGACGCTGATCCAGCCGCCATCGGGTGCTACCAGCGCAATGCCCACCGACGCCAGTTCGAACATCGAGCGATAGCCAGCCTCACTGGCCTTGAACAATGCATCGGAGCGATTCTTCTGCATCCGCGCCAGCATCAGGTTTTCTCGCAACTGCATCTCGCGGCTGACGATGTCGGCGAGATCCCGCAGCGTGTCGATTTCTTCCTGAGTCAGTTCGCGAGGACGCTCATCGATTGCGCAAAGGGTGCCAACGGCAAACCCCTTGCTGGTGCGGATGGGTACGCCTGCGTAAAAACGGATATGGGGAGCGCCGGTGACCAACTGGTTATCGCGAAAGCGTTCATCTTCAGCGGCATCTGGCACCACCAGCGGTGTGGTCTGCAAGATGGCGTGAGCACAAAACGCCATTTCCCGCGGCGTTTCGCTTGCCTCAAGACCCGTGCGGGATTTGAACCACTGCCGGTCCTCGTCGACCAGCGATACCAGCGCGATAGGCACATCCAGCACGCGCGCCACCAGCCTGGTGATCCGGTCGAGGGAGACTTCGGCAGGTGTATCGAGAATTTCAAGCCCATGTAGCGCTTCGAGGCGCTCTTTTTCATATGGAGGAATTGGCGCTTTCATATTCCGGCCGATCCTGAAAAGACTGTCGGGAGTCTATACCGGGCGCGGCCAATGCGCACCCGCCAGGTCCGGATGGATCATCAATCCGACGCGAACGTCTGCCCTGAAGCACTACGACGAAGCAGCTCAATGAACTGCACCCGCTCGCGACTGGCCGCCTCGCCCTTGCGGGTCAGTAAACCGAACGGCGCCATGCGCTCCTCGATACTGACCGGCAACGCCTTGACCAGGCCCATCTTCAAATAGTCCCGCAGGGCAGATTCAGACAGCACCATGATCGCGTCGGTCAGCTGCACCAGTTGCTGCATCGAATACACCGAACTGCACTCGATGATGTCGGCGGGTGCCGGCAATGCCAGACGTTCAAGGGCCTGATCGAAGGCAATGCGCGCCGGGCTGCTCTCCGGTTGCAGAATCCAGGGCCAGTCACTGACCAGTTCGGCCCAATCCAGCTTGCGACGCCTGGCCAGGGGATGCCCCTGATGCACCACCACCATCAACTGTTCGTTGCCCAGAGGCTCAAACTCATAATGCTCGCGGTCTGTGGCGGCGTTACGTCGGGCGATGGCCAGGTCGATACGCCCCTGTTCCAGCAGCTGGATCACCTGATCGCTGGTGTCGCCCATGATCCTGATGCGCAGTTGCGGGTTGAGAGCCTTGATCTCGGCCACCGCGTTCATTACCAGATCCGGTGCCGCGCCCATGATCGTGCCGATCGCAAGATACCCATAACCGCCCTGTAACCTGGCCTGCATGTCCGCGGCACAGCGATCCAACCCGCTCAACGCCGACTCGGCAAAGCGCAACAGCTCCTTGCCCAATGCCGTCGGGCGCATGCCCCGAGGCAGGCGCTCGAACAACTCGCAGCCGAACATATCTTCGATCTCATGGAGCATCCGCGTCGCGGCCGGTTGCGACATGTGCATGTTCATCGAGGCGCGATGCAGGTTCAGGCTGGATCCGAGCACCACCAGCATTTGCAGGTGCTTGTAGCGCAGACGGCTGAACAGGTGCTGAGGCGAACTGTTGTCGGCCATGGACGACTCTCTTTATCGATACCGTGAGGGTATCGATCCTAAGCTAAAAACGATTGGTCGCGCATCGTTTCGCGGCAGTAGAGTCTGTGCCGTACGCAGTCAAATAATTCCAAAAAGGAAACTGTCGTGAACACACTCCCCGCGTCCTTGCTGGCCAAGGTTTCATGGCGTCTGCTGCCCTTCCTCCTGTTGATGTACATCATGGCGTTCCTTGACCGCGCCAATGTCGGCTTTGCCAAGCAGGCCTTTCAGGCGGATACCGGCATCAGCGACACGGCATTCGCCTTCGGTGCCGGGGTATTCTTCGCCGGGTACGCGCTACTTGAAGTGCCGAGCAACCTGATCCTGCACAAGATCGGAGCCAAGCTCTGGATGTGCCGAATCATGGTCACCTGGGGTCTGGTTTCGGCGGCCATGGTGTTCGCCCACAACGAAACCACCTTTTATGTGCTGCGCTTTTTGCTCGGTGTGGCCGAAGCCGGGTTCTTCCCCGGGGTCATTCTCTACCTCACCTACTGGTTCCCCCAGGCCGCGCGTGGCCGGGCAATGGGCTTCTTCTACTTCGGCGCCCCACTGGCATTCATTTTCGGCAGCCCGCTGTCAGGCCTGCTACTCGAACTGGACGGGGTGCTCGGCAGCCACGGCTGGCAGTGGCTGTTCGCGGTTGAAGGCTTGATGGCCACAGCGGTGGGCGTCTGGGCTTACTTCTACCTGGACAACCGCCCGGCCGACGCAAAGTGGCTGAGCGTGGATGAACGCAACCAACTCCAAAGCGTACTCGACGCCGAGGACAGCCAGAAACAGGGCCATGGCAGCGCGCTCAAGGCCATGTGCCAACCGGCGGTGCTGTACCTGTGTGCGATTTATCTGCTGATTCAAGCCAGTGTCTATGGGGTGGTGTTTTACCTGCCCTCCCAAGTCGCCGGCTTGATGGGCAGCAAGGTCGGTTTCATGGTTGGGCTGGTCAGCGCGATCCCGTGGGTTTGTGCACTGATCGCAGCCTGGCGCGTTCCGGCGATTGCTGATCGCACCGGTCAGCGTCGTCTGGTTGCGGCCCTGACGCTGGTGGTCTCAGGCCTTGGCATTGCGGCTTCGGTGACCTTTGCCAATCCCCTCCTTGCCATCCTCGCACTGTGTTTCGCCGCGTCCGGATTCATTGCTGTGCAGCCCGTATTCTGGACTTTCCCCGGTAGTTTTCTGGCGGGCAGCGCTGCCGCAGGCGCGATAGCGCTGATCAACTCCTTCGGTGCGCTGGGCGGTTTCATCGCGCCAATCATCAAGAACTGGGCCGAAGGCGCATTTCAGACACCCACCGCCGGCCTCTATCTTTTGTCGGTAACCACCCTGATCGCAGCGGCTTTGATCATGGGCATCCGGCCACCCAAATCGAGCGCGGCGCACAAGCTGCCGACCTATCAACACTGATCGCCATTCACTGGAATCACAGGAGTCTCCATGAGCACGCCAACCATCAAACACGTCCGCGCTTTCGTTCTGCGGGGCGGTGGTGCCGACTATCACGATCAGGGCGATGGCCATTGGATCGACGATCACATCGCCACACCCATGAGTAAATACCCGGAATACCGCCAGAGCCGCCGTAGCTTCGGCATCAACGTGCTCGGCACGCTGGTGGTGGAAATCGAGGATTCGGCGGGCAACGTCGGCTTCGCCGTGACCACCGGCGGCGAGCCGGCGGCGTATATCGTCGAGAAACACCTGGCGCGTTTTGTCGAAGGCGCCAAGGTCACCGACATTGAAAAAATCTGGGATCAAATGTACCTGTCTTCGCAGTACTACGGCCGCAAGGGGCTGGTGATCAATACCATTTCCGGCATCGATCTGGCGCTGTGGGACCTGCTCGGAAAAGTGCGACAGGAGCCGGTTCATCAGCTGCTGGGCGGCGCCGTGCGTGATGAATTACAGTTTTATGCCACGGGTGCACGCCCGGACCTGGCGCAGAAAATGGGCTTCATAGGCGGGAAACTGCCGTTGCACCACGCCCCTGCTGAAGGCGAAGAAGGCCTGCGTAAAAACCTCGAAGCGCTGGCGGTGATGCGCGAGCGCGTGGGCAAGGATTTCTGGTTGATGCTCGACTGCTGGATGAGTCTGGACCTCAATTACGCCACCAGACTGGCCATCGGCGCTCAGGAGTTCGGGCTGAAATGGATCGAGGAAGCGCTTTCCCCCGACGACTATTGGGGTTACGCCGAACTGCGCAAGAACGTACCCAAGGGCATGCTGGTCACTACGGGTGAACATGAAGCCACCCGCTGGGGCTTCCGCATGTTGCTGGAGATGGGGTGCTGCGACATCATTCAGCCAGATGTGGGCTGGTGCGGCGGCATTACCGAGCTGATCAAGATTTCGGCGCTGGCCGATGCACACAACGCGATGGTCGTACCCCACGGGTCTTCGGTGTACAGCTATCACTTCGTCGCGACGCGCACCAACAGCCCCTTCGCCGAATTTCTGATGATGGCGCCGAAGGCGGACGAAGTGGTGCCGATGTTTCATCCGCAACTGCTGGGTGAACCGGTTCCGGAAAATGGCCGCATGCGATTGTCTAGACTCGACCAACCGGGCTTTGGCGTGACGCTCAACCCCGAGTGCCAACTGCATCGTCCCTATACCCACTGACAGGAGTCGAGCATGAAAATGCCGCACAACGCTTTCAAGGCTGCGCTGGCCAAACGCGAGCCGCAATACGGCATCTGGGCCGGTTTTGCCACCGGTTACGCCTCGGAAATCGTCGCAGGTCTGGGCTATGACTGGATGCTTATCGACGGCGAGCACGCGCCCAATACCGTCCCGAGCATTCTGTCGCAGCTGCAGGCTGTCATGCCCTACAGCACAGCGCCTGTGGTTCGCGCAGTGACTGGCGACGCCGTGCTGATCAAGCAGTTGCTGGATGTCGGCGTGCAGACGCTGATGGTGCCGATGGTCGAATCTGCAGAACAGGCACGCGCGCTGGTGCAAGCCATGCGCTATCCGCCCCATGGCATTCGCGGCGTCGGTGGCGGCCTGACCCGCGCCACACGCTGGGATGCCGTGCCGGATTATCTGAATACCGCGCATGATGAGCTGTGCCTCATTGTGCAGGTGGAGTCTCGCGCTGGCGTGGAAAATGTCGAGGCCATTGCCGCGGTCGATGGCGTCGACGCGGTGTTCATCGGGCCTGCCGACTTATCCACAGGACTTGGACATATCGGTAATCCGTCGCACCCCGAGGTGCAGAAGCATATCCGCCACGCCGTCGATGCAACGCTGGCGGCGGGCAAGGTGTGCGGCATCCTCGCCCCGGCTGAAGACGACGCACGGCGGTATATGAGCTGGGGTTGTCAGTTCGTTGCGGTGGGCATTGATATCAGCCTGCTGCGTCAGGCAGCGAAGGAAAATCTCGCGCGCTATCGGGAAGGCCCGCAAACGGCTGCGCCCTCACGGACGTATTGATCGACAGGCGCAATTACAGACACTTGCTGTCATAAAAACGTGCTGATTACTGTGATCCCATAAAGACATCACACCCCGATGTCGCTCGATTACAGGAAGTCATCCATGTTTCAGTTTTCCCGAATGATGCTGGCCGCAGGCGTTGGCATTGCACTCAACCTGTCCCTGCTGAATGGCGCCAGCGCAGCGCAAGAGGTCACCGGCGCTGGCTCCACGTTCATCTATCCAGTGCTTTACAAGTGGGCCACCGACTACGACCAGAAGACCGGCGTGAAGGTGAACTACCAGAGCATCGGCTCTGGCGCGGGCATTGCGCAGATCAAAGAAGGCGCAGTGGACTTCGGCGCGACTGACATGCCGATGAGTTCGAGTGATTTGCAGACACTGGGGCTGCAACAATTCCCTTCAGTGATCGGAGGTGTGGTGCCGGTCATCAACGTCGCATCCATCAGACCGGGCACCATGAAGTTCAACGGCTCCGTTCTGGCCGACATCTACCTAGGCAAGATCAGCAAATGGAACGATCCGGCGCTGGTGGCACTTAACCCTGATTTGAAGCTGCCTGCGGACAAGATCAACGTGGTTTACCGCTCCGATGACTCGGGCACGACGTTCAACTGGGCGAGCTATCTGTCGAAGGTCAGCGGGGACTGGAAAAGCAAAGTGGGTGCGGGCACATCAGTGAAGTGGCCCGTGGGGATAGGCAGCAAAGGGAGCGAAGGTGTGGCCTCGTACGTGAAGAAGATGCCGAACTCGATTGGCTATGTCGAATACGCCTACATCAAACAGCAAAGCATGAACTTCGGCCTTTTGCAGAACGCTGCGGGGAACTTCGTGGTGCCCAACACCGAATCCTTCCAGGCCGCTGCCGACACTGCGGACTGGAAAAACACCAAGGACTTCAATCTGTCGATGCTCAACGCGCCTGGCGCCAACGCCTATCCGATCACGGCGGCTACGTTCATCGTGTTGTACAAGGAGCCCAAGAACGCCGACCGGCAAAAAGCTGTGCAGGATTTCTTCCGCTGGACATTGGAAAGCGGTCAGGACCACGCCCGCGCTTTGGACTTCGCCCCGATTCCCGATGATCTGAAGAACCAGATCGAGGCGTATTGGGAACACGCGCCGAAAGCGCCTTAAAGGTTCGAGAAACGAAAAAAGGCGTCCCGAAGGACGCCTTTTTTGTTGGTTCAACGCGAGTGGCGTTTGAACCTTATTTTCTACCCGGATACTGCTGGGGCGAAAATGGTCGGGGTAAGGGGATTCGAACTCCTGACATCCTGCTCCCAAAGCAGGCGCGCTACCGGACTGCGCTATACCCCGGTGTTACAAAAATACGCCCCGAAGAGCGTATTTCAAGCGGGTGACGCGACTGGCGTCACTCCCTAAGATTTAACCCGAAAACAACCAGGTCAAAAATGGTGGGTCGTGTGGGATTCGAACCTACGACCAATTGGTTAAAAGCCAACTGCTCTACCAACTGAGCTAACGACCCAAAAATGGTCGGGGTAAGGGGATTCGAACTCCTGACATCCTGCTCCCAAAGCAGGCGCGCTACCGGACTGCGCTATACCCCGACGGTACTACTTCTTGAAATTGGCTCCGTGACCAGGACTCGAACCTGGGACCCAATGATTAACAGTCATTTGCTCTACCGACTGAGCTATCACGGAATTTCAATTTCCAGATGCAGCGTTTGACGCACTTCAACACAACAAATTCAGTACATCTTTGCGAGACGAATCTTGCACTTACTACCCTGAATCTACTGCATTTTCAGTCTCTTCGACCTGTCTGCATCGCTGCGTTCACGTCTCTGAGGCGCGCTATTCTACATTCCCAGAAACACCTGTCAACCCTCTAAATTGCTTTTAAGACAATGATTTGCGACTTTTTTTCGAGATGGCCCCCAGACCCCGAAAATCCGGCTTTCTGGCACCAAAACCGCGTCCCATAAAAAGGCGCCCCTCTGGAGCGCCTCTTGCACCTTCTATATAGATAGACGGCAGGATCAGACGAATGCGATCTCGTCATCCACTACCGTGCCCTTGATGCTGGTCCCCGGCATGAAACCACCCGACAGGATCAACTGAGCCAACGGGTTTTCGATCCAGCGCTGAATCGCCCGCTTCAACGGACGCGCACCGTAAACCGGGTCGTAACCCACGGCGATCAGTTTATCCATGGCTTCGGACGTCAGCTCCAGCTTGAGGTCGCGCTCGGCCAGACGCTGACGCAGGCGGCCCAGTTGGATCTCAGTGATGCCGGCAATCTGCTCACGGCCCAGCGGTTCAAAGATCACGACTTCATCGACCCGGTTGATGAACTCGGGACGGAAGTGCGAGCTCACGGCATCCATCACCGCCGCACGCTGCGCTTCACGATCGCCTACCAGCTCTTGAATACGCGCAGAACCCAGGTTCGAGGTCATGACAATTACCGTGTTGCGGAAATCGACCGTACGCCCATGACTGTCAGTCAGACGACCGTCTTCAAGCACTTGCAGCAGAATGTTGAACACATCCGGATGCGCTTTCTCGACTTCGTCCAGCAGGATCACTGAGTAAGGCTTGCGACGCACCGCCTCGGTCAGATACCCGCCCTCTTCGTAACCGACGTATCCCGGAGGCGCGCCGATCAGTCGGGCCACGGAATGTTTCTCCATGAACTCGGACATGTCGATCCGCACCATTGCCTCTTCGGTGTCGAACAGAAACTCTGCCAACGCCTTGCACAGCTCGGTCTTACCTACACCGGTCGGGCCGAGGAACATGAACGAGCCACTTGGCCGATTCGGATCGGACAGCCCGGCTCGCGAACGGCGCACCGCATTGGCGACTGCGACGACCGCTTCGTTCTGACCAATCACACGTTCGTGCAGCAGGCTTTCCATCTTCAGGAGTTTGTCGCGCTCGCCTTCGAGCATCTTCGACACCGGAATGCCGGTCCACTTGGAGACGACCTCGGCGATTTCCTCTTCGGTCACCTTGCTGCGCAGCAACTGATTCTCAGGCTTGCCGTGCTGATCGACCATCTGCAGACTGCGCTCCAGATCAGGGATCACCCCGTACTGCAATTCAGCCATGCGGTTGAGGTCGCCACGACGGCGGGCCGCTTCCAACTCCTGGCGCGATTGTTCGATCTTCTGCTGAATCTGCGCAGAACCCGTCACCTCAGCCTTTTCCGACGTCCAGATTTCTTCCAGATCGGCGTACTCGCGCTCCAGACGCTGGATTTCTTCCTGCAGCTTCTCAAGGCGCTTGATCGCGGCCTCGTCGTCCTCTTTCTTCAGCGCCTGGGATTCGACTTTGAGCTGAATCAAGCGACGCTCAAGACGATCGAGCACTTCGGGCTTGGAGTCGATCTCCATACGAATGCGACTGGCGGCTTCGTCGATCAGGTCGATGGCCTTGTCGGGAAGCTGACGGTCAGTGATGTAACGATGGCTGAGCTTGGCAGCCGCGATGATCGCACCGTCAGTGATCGCCACTTTATGGTGAACTTCATAGCGCTCTTTAAGGCCGCGCAGAATCGCGATGGTGTCTTCTTCGCTCGGCTCGTCCACCAGCACTTTCTGGAAGCGCCGCTCAAGGGCTGCGTCCTTCTCTATATATTGGCGGTACTCGTTGAGCGTCGTGGCGCCAACGCAGTGCAGCTCGCCACGAGCCAAGGCTGGCTTGAGCATGTTGCCCGCATCCATCGAGCCTTCGGCCTTGCCTGCACCCACCATCGTGTGGAGTTCGTCGATGAACAGGATGATCTGCCCTTCCTGCTTCGACAGCTCGTTGAGCAAGCCCTTCAGGCGTTCTTCAAACTCACCACGGAATTTGGCACCGGCAATCAACGCCCCCATGTCGAGGGACAACAGACGCTTGCCGCGCAGGCCATCCGGGACTTCACCGTTGATGATGCGCTGGGCCAGACCTTCGGCGATGGCAGTTTTACCCACGCCAGGCTCGCCGATCAGAACCGGGTTGTTTTTGGTCCGACGCTGCAGCACCTGAATGGTCCGGCGAATTTCGTCGTCACGACCGATCACCGGGTCGAGCTTGCCTTCTTCGGCACGCTTGGTCAGGTCGACCGTGTATTTATCCAGTGCCTGGCGGGACTCTTCGGCGTTCGGGTCATTGACCGCATCGCCGCCGCGCAGGTTGCTGATGGCATTTTCCAGAGCCTTCTTGCTGACGCCCTGCCCCAGCAGCAACTTGCCGAGCTTGCTGTTTTCATCCATTGCCGCGAGCAGCACCAGCTCGCTGGAAATGAATTGGTCGCCCTTTTGCTGAGCCAGACGGTCGGCCTGATTGAGCAGGCGCGCCAGATCCTGCGACATGTTCACATCGCCGGTCGGGTTTTGAATCTTGGGCAGTTGGTCGAGCTCTTTGCTCAATGCCTTTCGCAGGCTGTTGATGTCAAAGCCGACTTGCAGCAACAGGGGCTTGATCGAACCACCCTGCTGTTCGAGCAGCGCTTGCATAAGATGCGCGGGCTCGATGGCGGGATGGTCCATGCCCACCGCCAGAGATTGAGAATCGGATAAAGCGAGCTGTAACTTGCTGGTTAAACGGTCAATACGCATTGGTCACCTTCCTAATGGGCAGGCCGGAGCAATGAACACACCTTAATGAAGAAAACCTGCCAGATAGCCTTTAGATGTGGCCGATTGCGCAGGATTCAAGCGGTGAATGCTTGACACAGATCAACATTAGCTGGCGGGAGAGGATTTTGAAGGGAATATGGCCTGTAGCAGCTCGGCTTTCAGGCGGTGACGGATTCAAGAACACTCGCTTTGTAGGAGCCTGCGCTCAGAATTTGTCTATCCACACCAACGATGCAAACCGTCCGGTGCGTGCGCCACGACGGTAGGAGAAAAAGTGCTCGTCGTTGTAGGTGGACAAACCGCCGCCGTACACCGCCGTCACGCCATGGGCGGCCAGACGCAGACGCGCCAGCTGGTAGATGTCGGCCATGAACTTGCCGGCATTGATGCTCGGCACAAAGGCCTCGACGGTTTGGGGGTGAGTCGCGACAAACGCCTCGCGCACTTCCGGACCGACTTCGAAGGCCTGCGGACCGATTGCCGGGCCAAGCCATACGAGGATTTCAGAAGGCGCATCGGCAAAACTGTCGACCGCAGCCTCGAGCACGCCTGCCGCCAGCCCGCGCCAACCGGCATGGGCGGCTGCGACCTGAGTGCCCTGACGATTGCAGAACAGTGCAGGAAGGCAGTCTGCCGTCATGATGGTGCAGGCAATGCCTGGGGTTTTGCTCCAACTGGCATCCGCCTGCATCACCTGCTCCGGCGAGGCTTCGACGACATCAATGCCGTGTACCTGTTTGAGCCACGCAGGACGGGTGTTCAGATGCGAGGTCAGCAAAGACCGGTTATGCGCGACGGCCTGAGGATCATCATCGACATGATCGCCCAGGTTGAAGCTGTCGAACGGCGCGACACTGACGCCGCCCGCACGAGTGGTGACGCACGCCTTGATACCAAACGGCGCAGGCCAGTCGGGAATCAGCCAGTCAGCCACGCGCTCGTTCATCCGATGAACGCCTCGCGGTCCTGCTTGAGCAGAGAGAGCAGCCACACGAAGTCATCCGGCAGCGGCGACTCCCAGCTCATGCGCTGACCGGTCGTCGGATGGTCCAGCTCCAGGAAGCGTGCATGCAGCGCCTGACGCGGGAAGTGCTTCAGCGATTCGACCATGGTGACGCTGGCCGCTGGCGGAATGCGGAACCGGCCGCCGTACGCAGGATCACCCACCAACGGGAAATTGATGTGGGCCATGTGTACGCGAATCTGGTGCGTGCGGCCGGTTTCCAGCTTCACCCGAACGTGCGTGTGAGAACGGAAACGCTCCAGCACGCGGTAATGACTGACAGCAGGCTTGCCGCCTTCCATCACCGCCATGCGCTGGCGTTGCTGGCCATGACGACCGATGGGGGCGTTGATCTTGCCACCCGCCGTCACGACACCGATCACGATGCACTCGTAAATGCGGCTGACGCTGCGATTCTGCAGTTGGGTGACCAGTTGGGTCTGCGCCTGAATGGTCTTGGCCACCACCATCAAACCGGTGGTGTCCTTGTCCAGACGGTGCACGATACCTGCGCGCGGGACGTTGATGATGTCCGGCACATGGTGCAGCAAGGCATTGAGCAGCGTGCCGTCGGCATGACCTGCCGCCGGATGCACGACCAGCCCGGCCGGTTTGTTGATCACCAGAATCTGGTCGTCTTCATAGACGATATCCAGTTCGATGTCCTGTGCGACCCACTCCCCCTGAGCTTCCTGCTCGGCTTTGAGGACCAGCACCGCGCCGCCATGCACGATGTCACGCGGGCGCAGAACGCCTCCGTCCACAGTCAGGAGGCCGTCTTTGATCCAGGCGGAAAGGCGCGAGCGCGAGTGCTCGGCGAAGAGTTGGGCGGCGACTTGGTCGAGGCGTTGACCGCCCAATTCGGACGGCACCTCTGCGCGAAGTTCAATGATCTCAGACATGCTCAAACTAGGAGGTGGCACTGGCCTTTGGTTTCGGCTGTGCGCTTGTGGTTAAATACGGCGTCTTTTGTCCCGGGGGTTCCACGGGGCGCCCATCATAACAGGACGGTCCTGCGCAAGACAGCAGGCCGTTATAGGGACGCAAGCCGCCATGCAAGTGAAACACCTGCTGCTGATAGCCATCCTCGGACTTACCGCTGCCTGTTCTTCGAAGAAAGAAGTCATCGACGAAAACCTCAGCGAAGTCGAGCTGTACCAGCAGGCGCAGGCCGATCTGGACAACAACAGCTACAACAGCGCGACCGAGAAACTCAAGGCTCTGGAATCGCGCTACCCGTTCGGTCGCTATGCCGACCAGGCGCAGCTGGAGCTGATCTACGCCAACTACAAGAATGGCGAGCCCGAGGCCGCGAAGTCCGCTGCCGAGCGCTTCATTCGTCTGCACCCACAGCACCCGAACGTCGATTACGCCTACTACCTCAAAGGCCTGACCTCGTTCGACCAGGACGTGGGCATCATCGCGCGCTTCCTGCCGCTGGATCAGACCAAGCGTGACCCGGGTGCTGCTCGCGACTCCTACAACGAATTCGCTCAGCTCACCAGCCGCTACCCCAACAGCCGCTACGCCCCGGACGCCAAGCAGCGCATGATTTATCTGCGTAACCTGCTGGCGGCCTACGAGATTCACGTGGCCGACTACTACCTGACCCGTCAGGCTTACGTCGCCGCAGCGAACCGCGGTCGCTACGTGGTGGAGAACTTCCAGGAAACCCCTTCGGTCCCGGACGGCCTGGCGGTCATGGTCGAGGCGTATCAGCGTCTGCAACTGAACGATCTGGCCGACACCAGCCTGCAGGTCCTGAAAACCAACTACCCGGATTTCCCGCAACTGGCCGATGGCAAGTTCGAACCGCGCACGCCGGATCCGGATAACCGTTCGTGGCTGTCCAAGGCAACCCTGGGTCTGATCGAAAGTCGTCCGCCGCTGCCGCCGGGAGAAACCCGCGCCAACCAGGACGTGATCAAGCAGTATGAAGACGCCAAGGAGGCCATCCCGGCTGATCTGCTGCCGGAGAATCAATCCGAGGAAGCCGACAAGACGAACCAGGATGACGACGGCACGCCAAAAAGCCGTTCGATCTTCAGCTACATGACTTTTGGCCTGTTCGACTGATCACAGTCCGCACGGCAACATCAGAAAAGAGGTCCTTCGGGGCCTCTTTTCATTTCAGACGCATTCCCGATAGCCCAGAACGATGCAGATCACTGTCCGCCTGACAGCGCCTTGGCTACACTGCGGCATCTTCACTTCATAAGCTGGTAGACATGGTTCGCTTGATTATGTGGATCGCCTTGATCCTCGCGGTCATCTGGTTCTTCAAACGTCTGGCCAAGGGGCCCACCCCGCGCCCCAAACCCGCCGCGCCGGAAATCGACGCGGCGCCCATGGTGCGTTGCGCGCAATGTGGGGTGCATGTGCCGCGAGACCGTGCGCTGAGTCAGGACCAGCAGTGGTACTGCACCGAAGCGCATCGATTACAGGGCCCCGCTGCACGTGACCGCTGAGACCCTGTCGCTGGCGACACCTCAAGCCCAGCGTATTCTGCGGCTGTATCACCTCTATCGTCTGAGCATCGGCATTCTGCTGGTGCTGCTGATATCCAGCAGTCTGGACGCCGAACTGCTGGAAATGGCGGACATCGAGTTGTTTCGCACCGGGTGCTGGCTGTACCTGGTGTTCAACATTCTCGTCGTCGTGCTGCTGGAGCGTCCCACTCGCCAAGGCCAGCTCTTCACCCTGGCGATGACCGATGCGCTGATGCTGTGCGCACTGTTCTACGCAGGCGGCGGCGCGCCCAGCGGTATCGGCAACCTGATCGTCGCCTCCGTGGCCATCAGCAACGTGCTGCTGCGTAAGCGTACCGGCCTGCTGATTGCCGCCGTTTCGGCCATTGGCATCATTTATCTGACGTTCTTCATCAGTTATCACAAGCCCGCGGCGGCCAATCATTTCGTTCAGGCAGGCTCTCTCGGCGCGCTGTGCTTCGCCGCGGCGCTGCTGGTGCAAACGCTGGCCCGCCGGCTTCAGGTCAGTGAAGACATCGCCGAGCAGCGTGCTGCCGACGTCGATAATCTTGAAGAGCTGAACGCGCTGATCCTGCAACGGATGCGCACCGGGATTCTGGTACTTGATGCCAATCGTCAGGTTCTTCTCGCCAACCAGAGTGCGCTGACGTTGCTGGGCCACGAGCGCCTGCTCGGGGAGATCATTGACCCCTACTCTCCACAACTGGTCGAGCGACTTCGGCAATGGCTGATCAATTCATCCATGGCGCCGCGAAGCATCACGACCTCGGCAATCGGCCCCGTGCTGCGCCCAGGGTTCATCGCGCTTACCCGTGGAACCCATCGCCATACGCTGGTGTTCCTTGACGATCTGTCGCAAATCTCTCAGCAAGCCCAGCAGCTCAAACTTGCAGCGCTGGGCCGACTGACGGCCGGGATCGCTCACGAAATCCGCAATCCCCTGGGCGCGATCAGTCATGCCGCGCAACTGCTCCATGAATCCGAGGAACTGAGCTCGCCGGACCGGCGTCTCAGTGAAATCATCCAGGATCAATCGCGACGTATGAATCTGGTCATAGAGAACGTCTTGCAGTTGTCTCGCCGGCGTCAGACCGAGCCCCATCTGCTGGACCTCAGGCAGTGGCTCGAACATTTCGTCAGCGATCTGCGAAGCAGACTAACGGCCGAACAGGCCGTGCACCTGGAGATCGGTTTCGGCACCCTGACCACGCGCATGGATGCCGAACAACTGCAACAGGTCTTGACCAATCTGGTGCAGAACGGCCTGCGCTACAGCGGACAGCTGCATGAAAAAGCCCAGGTGTGGCTGCGGCTGTTTCATGATTCCCATAGCGACCTTCCGAGCATGGAAGTGCTCGACGACGGCCCCGGCGTTGCGGATGAGCACCTGACCAAGATATTCGAGCCTTTTTTCACGACTGAAAGCAAAGGGACCGGCCTGGGCTTGTACCTTTCGCGAGAATTGTGCGAAAGCAATCAAGCGAACCTGGATTACACACCACGGGAAGGTGGCGGCTGCTGTATGCGGATCACCTTCGCCCATCCGTTCAAATTGAGTTGAACATGAGCCAACGGCAAAAGATCCTGATCGTCGACGATGAGCCGGACATTCGCGAACTGCTGGAGATCACACTGGGGCGAATGAAGCTGGACACCCGATGTGCGCGTAACGTCAAGGAAGCCCAGGACTGGCTGGCCCGCGAGCCGTTCGACCTGTGCCTGACCGACATGCGCTTGCCCGACGGTAATGGCCTGGAACTGGTGCAACACATCCAGAAACGCCACACACAGGTCCCGGTGGCGATGATCACCGCCTACGGCAGCCTCGACACAGCCATCCATGCCTTGAAAGCGGGCGCCTTCGACTTCCTCACCAAACCGGTGGACCTTGGCCGATTGCGTGAGTTGGTTGGCAGCGCTCTGCTGCTGCACGCTTCACCTTCCAACGAAAACAGTATCGACAACCGCCTTCTGGGCAACTCGCCGCCGATGCAGGCCTTGCGCAAGCAAATCGGCAAGCTGGCGCGCAGCCAGGCGCCGATCTATATCAGTGGCGAGTCGGGGAGCGGCAAGGAGTTGGTCGCCCGGTTGATTCACGAGCAGGGACCACGCGTCGACAAGCCCTTCGTGCCGGTCAACTGTGGGGCAATTCCTGCGGAGCTGATGGAAAGCGAGTTCTTCGGTCATCGCAAAGGCAGCTTCACCGGCGCGCATGAGGACAAGCCCGGGCTCTTTCAGGCCGCCAATGGCGGAACGCTGTTTCTGGACGAGGTCGCCGACCTGCCGCTGGCAATGCAGGTCAAATTGCTGCGCGCGATTCAGGAAAAATCCGTGCGCGCAGTGGGCGGGCAGCAAGAACAGGTCGTCGACGTCCGCGTTCTCTGTGCAACCCACAAAGACTTGAATGTGGAAGTCGCCGCCCAGCGCTTCAGGCAAGATTTGTATTACCGGCTCAACGTCATCGAGCTGCGCGTCCCGCCATTGCGCGAGCGTCGTGAAGACATCGAAGAAATCGCCAGCAATGTGCTTCGTCGCCTGGCTGACGGCTCTGATCAGCCCCCGGCCCGCCTGACCCCTAAAGCGCTGGTTGCATTGAAGGGCTACCGTTTTCCCGGCAACGTGCGCGAACTCGAAAACATGCTCGAGCGCGCGTACACCCTTTGCGAAAACGACCAGATCAACGACGACGACCTGCGCCTCGCCGAACCCGCGAGTGCCAGCGAGCAAGACGGCCCGAGCCTGGCGGATATCGACAACCTTGAAGACTATCTGGAAAGCATCGAACGCAAGCTGATCCTGCAAGCGCTCGAAGAGACCCGCTGGAACCGAACGGCGGCGGCGCAGAGACTGAATCTGACGTTCAGGTCGATGCGGTATCGATTGAAGAAGTTGGGGCTAGAGTGACAGCTCGTCCGGCCACTCATTGATAAGTCCCAAAAAGGGACTTATCGTTCCCTTTTTGGGACTTATCCAGTGAATCCTCTATGTCCATAGCTGATGCGCTCTTTACCACCACTCAGCAGCGGCTGCTCGGGTTGCTATACGGAAATCCGGATAGGAGCTTCTACACCAACGAGATAGGCCGTTCGGCACAAGTCGGAAAAGGGAGCGTGGTCAGAGAGCTCGACAGGCTCCTTTCGGCAGGTTTGCTCACTGCAACCCGCCAAGGCAATCAAATCCACTATCAGGCAAACCCCGACAGCCCTGTGTTCGGGGAGTTGGTGGCGATCGTGCGCAAAACTTTCGGGATTGCCGACCACCTTCGACAGGCATTGATTCCGCTCGCCGATCATATTCAGCGAGCGTTCGTATATGGATCCATCGCAAAAGGCACTGCGAACACATCCAGCGACATTGACCTGATGCTGATTGCTGAAGGGATCAGCTACAGCGAAGTGATGGAGCGTATGATCCCGCTCGAGGAATCGCTGGGCAGGACGATCAATCCAACGCTCTACACACCGGCAGACTGGCAAGCCAAGCTTGAGTCGGGTAACAGTTTCGTGGTGAGAGTGGCGGAGCAGGACAAGATTGAGGTCATCGGACAGACATAGGAGATGCCACGGAATGGGCAGCAATGAGAATCTGGACAATCTTGTACGCAGCGGCGGACTGAAAGCTGAACCACCCGACAGGAAAGATNCCTACCCTCTCTTACGCCAGTCGTTTCGACCTCGGCTACAACGCAGCCCACGCACTAGCCCTGACCGCGCTACGCTTGAAGGGCTATCGCTCGGATAGGCGATATCTCGTGTTCCAGTGCCTGCCTCACACTATCGCGCTTGATAAAGTCCAGGTCCGCTTGTTCGCCCTGTGTCACGAGCGTCGCAACCTGGCCGAGTATGAAGGTTATATGGATGTCGACGAGCCGCTGCTCAAAGAGTTACTTACCAGCACCGAAGCCCTGCATATTCAGGTGCAGGGCGCGATGGGTGATTAAATTCGGAACCTGCCGCCCGGCCCATAAGGCGCCGGATCGATGATCGGCGCATCTCCCACCAACAAATCCGTCAGCAACTGACACGACGCTGGCGCGAGCACCAGGCCGTTGCGGTAGTGTCCGCAGTTGAGCCACAAGCCTTCATGACCTGGCACCGCACCGATGAACGGGATGCCTTCGGGAGACCCGGGCCGCAGTCCCGCCCAATGGCCGACCACTTCAGCATCGGCCAGTGCCGGGATCAGTTCGACGGCCGAGGCCTTGAGGCTTTCGAGCGCCGTGCCTGTCGGGGTCTTGTCGTAGCCTTCGTGTTCCAGCGTGCTGCCGATCAGGATGTGCCCATCTCGACGCGGAATGGCATAGCGGCCTTTGGCGAGGATCATGCTCGGCAGAAAATCCGACGCACATTTGTACAGAATCATCTGCCCCTTGACCGGTTCCACAGGCAGCTCAAGCCCGAGTTTGCCCAGCAGGTCGCCGCTCCAGGCGCCCGCCGCCAACACCACGCTGTCACCCAGGACATCGCCCGCGGGTGTGCTCACGCCGATAACCCTGTCGGCATCGCGCACGAAGTCACTGACTTCACATTGTTCATGAATCGTGACATTGGGCATTGCCAGCAACGCGGCCTTCAACGACTTGACCAACCGGGGGTTACGCACGTTGGCGATATCGGCCATGTAGACCGCGCCCGAATAACCGCCGCCCATGACCGGAACAGCGTCGTACACTGCCGAGATATCCACGGGGACCAAGGGCCGACCCACCCGAGCCGCCCACTCCAGCGCTTCTTTTTCGTCGTCCAGATCCAGCCAGTAAAGGCCGGTCCTGTGCACCTCGGGGTCGACACCGGTCGCTTCGAGCAAGCGCTCGCCCAACTGGGGATAGAAATCCTGCGACCAATGCGCCAACGCCGTCACCGCTGGGCTATAGCGCCAAGGGTAAAGCGGCGAAACGATCCCGCCCCCCGCCCATGAAGACTCCTGCCCGACACCCGAACGGTCGAGCAGCACCACACTCTGGACTTTTGAAGCGAGGTTGAAGGCGGTGAGCAGCCCGATGACGCCCCCACCGACGATGACTACGTGTTGCCTGGACATAATCAGCCCGTTATCAGATGAATGAGATCAACGGCCCCAACAGGTCGCGCTTGTAGTGCCTGTCGCCAGACCGGTATTGCTTCTCGCGCCCGTGTTGGTAATGACGAAGCTTCCGCATTTGTCATTGTTCATCATTCCCGTACTGATCGGAGCGGCCGTCAGCGTGAAGTCCTGTGCGTTAACGGTCGACGTAATCGTGTAGTAAGCGTTGCCGGTGGAAAGGCCGGTCGTGCCTGAATAGGTGCCGTTGTTTCTCGAGTAGCTGCGCTCAAGGGTCTGAGCCTGCTCTGTCAACACCTCGGCGATCTCGGCCCGACGGGTCTTCTTCACGTACTCGGTGTAGCTGGGATAAGCAATCGCCGCGAGAATGCCGATGATCGCTACCGTGATCATCAATTCGATGAGCGTAAAACCTGCCGATCTTCTTTGCATGGGTCGTCTTCCTACTGAATCTGTCGCCACATGATGCGTTGATACACGTTCGCCGTACCGCCCTTCTCCAGCAACTTCGTGGGGTTACCGCCGCTTGAGTCGAGCAAATACTTGTTGTCGTTCGCCCCGTTCGTCCCGTTGACGATGGAGGCCAGGTTCGGAATCCCCGTACCCACTGAGATGCCGCTGACCCTGATATCAGAGGACGTAATGTCGGCATCGCCATTGGTGTCCAGCACCGGATAGGTGAGCATGCCGCCGGTCGCGGCATCGAGTTCGAACAGCCTCCCGGTGCCCGTACTTTCGCAAGGATCGCTGGAGTTCAC
>NZ_QXTJ01000039.1:22553-298112 GCF_003605735.1 Pseudomonas sp. LS-2
GTGGTCGCCAGCGGCAGGTACCAGCCCTTTTTGTTCGCCCAATCTACATCGTTATTGCTCGTTGTGTAGTAGGTGTTGCCTCCCTGAACGACCGAGCCGCTGACCGACTGCTGCTGCAGGTTGCCCTCCACGATTGCACCTGTCCCGCCAGTGGCATCCCAGATGGCGTAAAAGTCCTGTTGGGCCGTGGTGGTCTTGTCAGCGATTTCGTTGAATTTGCCGGTGCCGAAGTAGATCAGTTTGCCGTTGAGCGGGTGATCCAGTATCAGCGGCTGCACCGTGATTGGTTGCAGATTGGCGGTGGTGGTCACACCGTTTACGGTGGTGGTGACTGCGCCGCGAGGCGCAGTGAACAGGGGGCTGCCGCCGAAGGCCACGTTCCAGGCCGTGGGGCTGGCCGCGCTCAAGTCGAACTTCCAGAGGTGGCCCTTCAGATCGCCAGCGTATGCCGCCTGAACCACGTTCTGGGAATTGACCACAAGCTTCACCGAAGACAACCCGTTATCGGTTTCACCCGTTGCCACCGGCACTGTGATCTTCCTGATCAATGCACCGGTCTGCGCGTTGAGCACGAACAGGGCCGCCGTGCCTGTGAAGCTACCGTAGCCATTGCCGACGACGACGATACCGGTGCCGCCGGACATGCGGGCCACTTCCGGCTTGGCATAGGCGTAACCCAGATCATTGAAGTCGTTGGCGGGGGTGCTGGTGTCGGGCGCTCTGATTTCCCACAACGCTTTGATAGTGTTCGCCCCCCCACCGGCGTCGAAAAGTCTTAGGGCATAGAAGGATTTACCCCCTGCGCCCATTCCGCCCACGGCCATGGTTTGCCAAGTGCCACCTGCCGTGACCTGGGTATCGAAGACGGCAACCTGACCATCCACGGTGAACTTATGCTTCGACACGCCGTAGTCGGTCGAAGCGATCGTGGCAATCGAGGGCAGGACCGAGGACGGCATAAAGGCGTAACGCTGGGTGCCGTCGTCGGCATTGATGACATGCACAAAGCCGTCGTTGGCGTTCGCCAGGAGGCTGGAGCTCATGTTCAGCGCCTTGTACGCCAGGTAGTTGGTATAGGTGTTGTCGCCGTGCAGGTCGGTTGCCGATTGCGCCGTTGGGAACGCCGTCGCCAGTGGCGAATTGAGGATGTCGCCCAGCAACAGGGTGCGAGGGCGCAGACCGGTTTTGTTGACCCCTTTGGTCCACTGGATCAGATCGGCACCGGTAATGCCTGAGGGTACGGTCGGCGCGCTGGTGGTGAGCACCAGTTGCTGGGCCGCTGAGAAGCTCGTGAAATTGAGCGGGATGACCGAGCCCGAACCGCTGGTGTTCCAAGACTCGTAAACAGGCGCTGTGGCAGCGGCGGTAATCTTGTTGTCGGTCGTCCAGATCGGCGATGTGCTGAGCGCGCCGGTGGTCGAATCGAGGGTATACGCCCGGACCGTGCCGTGCCAGTCCGTCGGGTCATACAGCGTCTGATAGAAACGGGTGCCTGTCTGAAGCGTGCTGGAACTCGCCGCGCCACCGCCGCCAGAACCTGCTTTGGAGTTGATGTCGTTGAGCGCCGCGTTCAGGGCATCGCTCAGTGCATCACTGCCGTTGGCCTGGTAATAAGCGCCACGGCCGTAAGCCGCCGCATCGATGAGCATCTGGTTGGAGACGGTGTAGCCGACGGTGTAGGTCGAGAGATTCTGTTTGAGGAAACCACCGTTGTCCCAACTCTTGCCGGCGTTATCCAGCGACGGTGTGCTGGAGTTGGTGCGCATGTCCGTGTCGTAGGCGAAGAGCGCCAGGTCATCGAGGTAAAGGGTGTCACCGTCGGCATTCGAGCCTGTTCTTGGTCCGTCATTGGCCAGGTTGCCGTCCCAGTTAGGCAGTCGGCCATCGGGGTCGGCAGGATCCTGTCCCTTTGAAGGAAAGGAAGAGTCCGCGGAAGGCAGACCATCGGTGATGACTACGCCGTAGTTCTTCTGGCAGCGGTACTGAATGGGACTCGTGTAATTGGTGTTCCGGGTGTAGAACGAAGACATGCCACGAAAATAGCGCGTGATGTCGTAGTAGGTTTCCGCGAGGGGGGTTCCGCCATTCGCATTCAGCGCTGCGATGGCCGCCTTCAGTTTGTTGAAGTTGTTCGTCGTATCCGAGGTGGAAATGTCACTCACCGGGTAGCTGATCACGCTGCCGGAAGTCGGGTTGAGGACCGCAAGCCCCGTGCGAATGGAGCGATTGTTGGTGATCAGGTCAGTGGCGACATCGATGGCCGCCGAGATCCGGGACTGTTGGGGGATGGTGCTGACGGTGAAATCCCTCACCCGCAGAATGCCCGTGATTGAAATCAGATAGGCCAGGTAGTTGGAGCTGTAAAGCGTGGAGGTGCCGGAAGGCGTCGGCAACTTCACGCAGTAGCTGGTAAATGAGTTGGTGAAGAACATGTAATAACCGCTGGAGCAATTGCCTCGTGAAAAGCTGGAGACGGCTATGTTCTCGCCGACAAACTGGCTCCCCTGAGAGTAACTACAACCGAAAAGACCGCAACGAGAGTCGTTGTCGTAAACGCTGCCATAGTTGGTACTGTTGTTATACGCAGCGTCCCTCAAAACGTGGTTCATACTCCCGGAGTTGTCCACCAGCAGCATCAGGTTCGGCGCCACCGCCGAGGCACTCAGCAGCGGAAACTGGGCCGGGGTGAATGCGTAAGCGGGCGCAGTGACATACAGCGCCAAAAGCGCTCCCAGCAGATACCGGCGACTACGGCGAAAAAGACTACGAACTGCATTTCGCATAGATGCTCTCCAGCACTGTTGTCGACGTTCCCTGGGTAGCAACGGCCGTGACGCGATACAAGGTAAAGGACGAAGAGGACTGGCATGACGGCGGCGTCGTCACGGGCGAACCGGTCGTTCCCAGATTCTGAACCAGATAAAAACCAGTGCCCGCAGCCAGCCAGGGAAGTCCGGAACTAGCCCCGGTTCCTGTATAGACACCGGTGCTTGTGACTTTCGCCGACTCAGGAGGAGGAAGGCAGGTCAGGTTGTTGTTGCAAACCGCCAGGGTAAAAGTAGGGTTCTGAATGGAGGACTCGCCCAGACGCAGAACGGCTTCAGCCGTCTGGAACGACAGGTTACGCAGGGAAACGCTGCCGGCCATTTTCTCCTGAAGGCTGGCATTCTGCATGGAGGACACCCCCAGCAATGTCAGGAGCAGCAGGAACACCAGACTGACAATGAGCGCCATACCCGATTGCCCGGATCGGCCTATCGGCCCGCAGGCAACACGACTTGCACAGGTGATGGTTGTTCTCTTCAAAACCTGTTCCTCAACGCGGCAACAACGTTATAGGTCTGCGCGCGGACCTGGCCCGTGGGGTCGTTGAGGGTGAGCGTCAGGCGCACGCTACGCACTGATGTCGAAGACGCGTTGGTCAGCGTATTGGTGTAACTCATTGGCGAGCCGGTAATGCCGAAGGTCACGTTGAATGCACTGACGTTGTCGGCCAGTATCTGCGCGGCGCCGGTCAGCCCGTCCCTCACCGTCAACTGATTTCCTGAGAGGGTATAAACGAGCTGCCGAAGCGGAAAGGCGATCTGGCCCAAGGCGGCAGCCCTGGTGCCGAGAAAAACCTGCGAGGAGGTGCGACAGTCGGAAATCACCGTCCAGGTCGGGCTCGTACCGGTGGTGCCGACGTCGGCGGTCACCAGCGTCAACCGCGAATTGGCGGCGTCCCACAGGATCGGAAAGCTCAGATTGGGAGGTGGCGCGATAGCGCCGGTCACGGGAAGGGTGTCGAACCGCAAGCAGCCATACATCCCGGTCATGCGAATTTCCTGCATGAGCTTGCTGAGCACGAACCGGGCATCTTCCTGCATGCGCCCGGCGGTGTTCTGGGTCTGGTAGGTGGTTTTGGTGGAAATGAATATCTGGATGATTCCGGCCACGACGACCAGCCCCAGCACCAAAGCCACCATGATTTCGATCAGGCCAAAGCCCCTGGATCTGTTCTTCATGGGGTCACCGCATTAACGCCGATGCGCGAGCTGATAGCGAACGTGCGCGTTGTCGCAGGGTTAGTCCCACGCACGGCCTCGTTGGCGCTAGTGGCGCGGGTGTCGTCCCAGGTGATGGTGATCGTCACCACCGGTTTGACCACCACGATACTGCCGGTGGCCGTGGCTCCGCCAAATGCCAGAATGTTTGCCTTGAAATCGGCCAGATCCTGGGCGCGTGCGTTGGCCAGGGTGGCCGCGGGAGCCACGCCGGTGGCGGAAATGGCGTACGTCGACAGCACGTCGGTGACGCCGTTGGCTGCAGAGTTACCATCAACGTTGGCGCGAATCCTGTCCATCATGTCGTAGGCGATGAAGCTTGCCTGACTGGTCATCGTCGAGCTGTCGGTGTACTTCAAGGCATTGAGCTGAATGGCCGCTGCACCCAGCAGCCCGATGCCCAGAATCAGCACCNGATCAGGTCGCATTGCAGACTCCATTCAACACGATTCTTCCGTTCAGACAGATAGCCAGCGTCCGGGTATTGGTGCCACGGGTGTAGGTAATGGTCAGTGCCGCCGACGGCGTGATCAGCCCCCCCAGATTGTTGAAACTGATCGCCGTCACTGAACTGGGGATATCCAGCGATGCGCCCGTGCTCATGGCAGGGATGACCCGCAAGACTTGAGTGTTATCCGCTGCGAGTACTACGTTGAGCTCAGTGGTCCAGGCGGCGCTGAGCCCAGACGGCCTCACGGTTGTGCCCACGCCGCGGGTGATCGCCTCGAGCCGCGCGTAGTTGAGTGCCCGTTGGAAATCGCTGACTTCGGTGTCTGCTCTGGATTTTTGAATGGCGTCGCGAAAGTTGGGGACTGCGATGACGGCCAGAATGCCTATCAGCGTAACCGTGACCAACAACTCGATTAGCGTAAAACCCCGATACTGTCTGGGCATTTAACGTCTCCTTAATAGCGAGACTATACGGCACCAGATTGTGTCGAAATTTATCGGGGAGATGTGTGGTTGTTTTTGCCCGATGAGCGCCCGGCGAGCACAGATGTCCTTACAGGGTTGCAGGCCGGGTTGAAGTCAGCGGCCCCAGCAGAACTCAACGCTGGCATCGTCCGACAGGCCCGCATTATCCCGACGCCCCGTCTGGTCGAGGACGAACCCGCCGCATTTATCGCCACTCATCGATGTGCCACCGATGGGCATCGCGACCAGCACGAACGTCCGCTCGGCACGTTCGGCGTTGATGGCGTAGAACCCGTTGCCGGAAGCCACTTCATGTTCCAGCGCTGGCGGCCCGACTGCATCGGTGTATTGCCCCGCCCGGGAATGAAAGCGCTCGAGCTTGTGGGCCTCCTCTACCAACATGCCCGCAATTTCGGAGCGGCGGGCTTTGCGGGTGTATTCGCTGTACTGGGGATACGCGACCGCTGCCAGAATGGCGATTATCGCGACGGTAATCAGAACCTCGATCAACGTGAAACCTCGCCTTGCGCCCCAAGCCCCCTGAGCGCTGTTCATTGACGTTGCCGCCACATGATCCGGCGCTCCTGAGTGTGAACACTTTCCAGGACCGTCCGGGACGTGCCATGCACGACGACGGCGGTGACGCGATATAATTTGTGCCACGAAGCAGACGAATCGCCCCCAGCGGGTTCAGCCGTCTGCCCCACATGCTGAATGCCGTAGAAGCCACCGTCGCTGGCGACCCAGTTCACGCCCGAGGCGCCGCCTGCGCCACCGGCCGATAACGTCATCGCTTCCGGCGGCGGCAGACACGCGACGAGACCTGAGCATTCGGGCATCGTGAAGCCCGGCGTCATGACCTTGGCCTCTGCCGTTCGCAACACGCTTTCCGCTCGCTGAAACGACACACTCCTCGCTTGAAGACTGCCTGCCATTTTTTCCTGAAGCGTCGCGTTCTGCATGGATGAGGTGGCAAGCAAGGTCAACAGCAGCAGGAATATCAGGCTGACGATCAACACCGCTCCGCGCTGAGTGCTCATCCCGCCTCCTCAACCAAGCTGGTTACGGATGGCGGCCACCACGGTGAGCGTCTGCTCCTTCGCGCGGTCCACAGGGTCGAACAGCGTCAGGGTCAGACGAACACTGCGGATCAGCGCCGGATTCGCCTGACCGGTATAGCGAACAACGTCACGCCCGCTCGCCCCGCTCGCGACGCCGAAGAGGACGTTGAATGCCCGAACGTTGCTGAGCAATGGCTGGCCGTTGAGTGCCAGCTCCGAGCGGGCCTCATTGAAGCGATAGATCAGTTGATGGACAGCCATCTTCGTCTCACCTTCCGCGGCTTTCGGTGCACTCCCTCGGGTCCTGGCGGTTGCCGTCGAGGAACAATCGGTGTGCAGCTCCCAAGTGTGCCAAGACCTGTCCAGGTCGGTGGCCGCTGTTATCAGGGTCAGCGACTGCTGCTGTACATCCCACTCGACAGGCCTGTCGAATGCTCTTGTAAATCGCCCCCCAGCGCTCTTGTCCTCTACGCGCGCCAGGCACCCGAACATGCCCACCAGACGCACCTCCTGCACCATCTTCGCAAGTACGAACCGCGCATCTTCCTGCAAGCTCGCCGACGATGCCTGGCTCAGGTAGGTACTTTTGGTGGTGATGAAAATCTGCGTCAATGCCAGTGACATCACCAGCCCCAGCAACAGCGCCAACATGATCTCAACCAGACCAAAGCCTTTGGCGAGCCTCATCACGGCAGGACACCTGAGCCTGCTTTCACAAGGCTGCTCAACGTCAGGGTTTGCCACTGTGCGTCCTTGCCCTGTGCGCGGGAGTCGTTCCATTCCAGCGTGACGGTCACCCGGTCGCCGTTGGCGGTGACGGATGCCCGAACGTCCTCCCCCACCGCTGCGCGCAACTGCTCGGCGAAGTCGAACAGATCCTGATCGCGGGGCACATCGGGATTGCCGGAAGCGGGTGCCTGACTCAAGGATGTCAGCGTGTAGTTGGCGCCGGGATTGGCACGGATGCGTTCGAGCAGATCCTGGGCAATGAAACTGACCTGAGTGCTGCTCAGGGCGCTGTCGGTGTACTTCAGCGCGTTGAGTTGCAGCAGGGCGACGCCCAGCGCACCGACCGAAAACACCAGCAAGGCAACCAGTACCTCGATCAATGTCAGACCTCCCTGCCGTGATCCTGCGTCCATCGAACACCTCTGCAAATCCGTGTGCAGAGACCATTGAAGCTGAGCATTTGCAGCCTGCCCGACAGGTGTGTAACCGCAACTTGCCGACACACGGGCTGACAATCGTTGGCCTTGTCAGCCTCGGCTTGATGGGCGTTTCCTAAGGCGCGTCGAATCAGGGAGGGCCACAGATGAGGCAACACGGACTGACATTATTGGAACTGCTGGCGGGACTGGTTCTGGTGGCGATCGTCATCGCGCTGGGTGCGCCGGCACTGTCGTCGCTGATCGATTCGCAGCGAAGACACGACACCGCTCTGCAGATGACCAGCGGTTTGCGGATGGCTCGGGTCGAGGCCGTTTTGCGAAGTCAGCCAGTGGTCATGCAGTCTCTGGAGAATGACTGGAGGCGGGGCTGGAATATCTTCGTCGATGCCAACCAGAATCAGCGTCGGGACGCGGATGAACCACAGTTGGCCGAACGCGGCGCACACCGCAACGTCAGAGTCGTCGGCAATGGCCGGGTGGTGAACCGCGTAGGTTTCGACAGTAACGGCAGGTTGCTGAATAACGCCAACGGCACGCTGGCGGTGTGTCTCAAGGACTCACCGGCAAGCCACTATCAGATTGCGATAGCGGTAACCGGAAGGGTGAGTCTGCGAAGCGAAGGGTTCAGCAGCGAACCCTGCGCTTGAGCACGCTTACTGAACCTGTTTGACGCGCAACTCTTTGGGCATCGAGAAGGTGATGTTCTCTTCACGACCTGCCAGCTCGTCAGCGCCCGTGGCACCCCAGGCTTGCAGTTGCTGGATCACGCCGCGCACCAGCACCTCAGGGGCCGAAGCACCCGCGGTAATACCGATACGCTCGACACCGTCGAACCAGCTACGCTGCATGTCTTCGGCGCCATCGATCAGGTACGCCGGGGTCGCCATGCGCTCGGCCAGCTCACGCAGACGGTTGGAGTTGGAACTGTTCGGGCTGCCGACCACCAGCACCACGTCGCACTCATCGGCCAGTTGCTTCACCGCGTCCTGCCGGTTCTGAGTGGCGTAGCAGATATCGTCCTTGCGCGGGCCACCAATGGCCGGGAAGCGCGAACGCAACGCGTCGATGACCCGACTGGTGTCGTCCATCGACAAGGTGGTCTGGGTCACGAACGCCAGCTTCTCGGGGTTCACCACTTGCAGATTGGCGACGTCCTCTTCATCTTCGACCAGATAGATCGCGCCGCCATTGCTGGCGTCGTATTGACCCATGGTGCCTTCGACTTCCGGGTGGCCTTCGTGGCCGATCAGGATGCACTCACGACCGTCGCGGCTGTACCGAGCCACTTCGATGTGCACTTTGGTCACCAACGGACAGGTCGCATCGAACACCTTGAGGCCCCGACCAGCAGCCTCCGTACGCACGGCCTGGGAAACCCCGTGGGCACTGAAGATCACGATGACGTCGTCCGGCACCTGATCCAGCTCTTCGACGAAGATCGCGCCACGGCTGCGCAGGTCTTCGACAACGAATTTGTTATGAACCACTTCATGGCGCACATAGATCGGCGGGCCAAACACTTCCAGCGCGCGATTGACGATTTCGATCGCACGGTCCACCCCGGCGCAGAAGCCACGTGGGTTGGCGAGTTTGATTTGCATGATGTGCCTCGTATCTACGCGCAATGAAACATAAAAACGAAAAGGCCCCGAGCCAGGTCGGGGCCGCAGGCGAGCTGATTGCTCAGAGCGCCTTCACCTCGAAGATTTCCACTTCGAAGGTCAACGTCTTGCCCGACAGCGGATGGTTGAAGTCCACGGTCACCTGATCGTCGTCAAACGCCTTCACCACACCCGGCAGCTCAGTATTGGCCGCATCGTTGAAGATCACCAGCAGGCCTTCGGCCAGTTCCATGTTCTGAAACTGCGAACGCGGCATGATCTGTACGTTTTGCGGATTTGGCTGACCGAATGCATTCTCCGGCGGCACTTCGATCTTGCGCTTGTCACCGGCCTTGAAACCGAAGATCAGCGCTTCGAAGCCCGGCAACAGGCTGCCGTCACCGACCCTGAAGGTCGCAGGGGCTTTATCGAAGGTACTGTCGACGGTATCACCGTTCTCCAGGTACAGAGCGAAATGCAGGGTGACTTCCGTGTTCTGACCGATGCGGATTTCCTGAGTAGCGTGTTCAGTCATGAACGGGTTCTCCGGTTTTCTTGCTCTTGAACATGTCCAGCGCAAGCATGATCGCGCCTACAGTGATCGCACTGTCGGCAAAGTTGAAGGCCGGGAAGTACCAGCGGGTATCCCAATGCACCAGCACGAAGTCGATGACATGGCCAATAGCGATGCGGTCGTACAGGTTACCCAGTGCGCCGCCCAGCACCAGTGCCAGGGCGACTGCCAGCCAGGTTTCATCGCGACCCAGACGTTTGAGCCAGATCACCAGCACCGCACTGACCACCACCGCAATCAGTGCGAACAACCAACGCTGCCAACCAGAGCTGTCGGCCAGGAAGCTGAAGGCCGCGCCGGTGTTGTACGCCAGTGTCCAGCTGAAATAGCTGGGGATGACCACGATCTGCTGATACAGGCTCAGCGAGTTTTCGAAGTAGAACTTGCTGGCCTGGTCAATGACCACGACCAGCACGCTCAACCACAGCCAGCTTAGACGGCCCATACGGCCAGCCGACGCGTTAGGCATAGTGACGAACCTCGCCAGCGCCGCTGATGTTGTCGACACAACGACCGCAGATTTCCGGGTGCTCGGCATGAACACCGACGTCTTCACGGAAATGCCAGCAACGTGCGCACTTGGTGTAGCCGGACTTGACCACTTTCAGCTTCAGCCCAGCGACTTCGGTGACGACGGCGTCGGCAGGAGCACTGGCAAACGGGGCCAGACCGGCCTTGGAAGTGATCAGCACGAACCGCAGCTCATCGCCCAGCTTGTTCAGGTCGGCGGTCAGATCGTCTTCGGCATAAAGCGTCACTTCGGCCTGCAGGTTGCCGCCGATGGCTTTCGCCGCACGCTGGTTCTCCAGTTCCTTGTTGACGGCCGTCTTGACCGCCATAATCCGCTCCCAGTAGGCACGGTCCAGCTCGAAGCCTTCCGGCAGCTCGCTCAGGCCTTCGTACCAGGTGTTGAGCATGACCGACTCGTTACGCTCGCCTGGCATGTACTGCCACAACTCGTCGGCGGTGAACGCCAGGATCGGCGCGATCCAGCGAACCAGCGCTTCGGAGATGTGGAACAGCGCGGTCTGGCAGGAACGACGTGCCTTGCTGTTGGCGCCGGTGGTGTATTGGCGGTCCTTGATGATGTCCAGATAGAAACCGCCCAGCTCCTGCACGCAGAAGTTGTGCACCTTGGAGTAGACGTTCCAGAAGCGGTACTCGGTGTAATGCTCTTCCAGCTCGCGCTGCAGCAACAAGGCGCGATCCACGGCCCAGCGGTCCAGTGCCAGCATTTCGTCGGAAGGCAGGATGTCGGTGGCCGGATTGAAACCGCTCAGGTTGGAGAGCAGGAAGCGCGCGGTGTTACGGATACGACGGTACGCATCAGCGCTGCGCTGCAGGATGGTTTCCGAAACCGCCATTTCACCCGAGTAGTCGGTGGCCGATACCCACAGACGCATGATGTCGGCGCCAAGGGTGTCGTTGACCTTCTGCGGCGCGATGACGTTGCCCAGCGACTTGGACATCTTGCGGCCGTTCTCGTCCACGGTGAAACCGTGGGTCAGCAGTTCGCGGTATGGCGCGTGACCATCGATCGCGCTGCCGGTCAGCAACGACGAGTGGAACCAGCCGCGGTGCTGGTCGGAGCCTTCCAGATACAGGTCGGCGCGAGGACCGGTTTCGTGGCCCATCGGGTGCGAGCCGCGCAGAACGTGCCAGTGCGTGGTGCCCGAGTCGAACCAGACGTCCAGCGTGTCGGAAATCTTGTCGTATTGCGGCGCTTCATCGCCCAGCAGTTCGGCGGCGTCCATCTTGAACCAGGCTTCGATGCCTTCTTTCTCGACGCGCAGCGCGACTTCTTCCATCAGCTCGACGGTGCGAGGGTGCAGCTCGCCGCTTTCCTTGTTCAGGAAGAACGGAATAGGCACGCCCCAGTTACGCTGACGGGAAATGCACCAGTCCGGACGGTTGGCGATCATCGAATGCAGACGCGCCTGGCCCCAGGCTGGAACGAACTTGGTCTCTTCGATGGCTTTGACTGCACGGTTGCGCAGCGTATCGCCGGAAGTCGGCTGCTTGTCCATGCCCACGAACCACTGCGCGGTGGCGCGGTAGATCAGCGGGGTCTTGTGACGCCAGCAGTGCATGTAGCTGTGGGTGATGGTTTCGGTGTGCAGCAGCGCTCCGACTTCCTGCAGCTTGTCGACGATGGCCGGATTGGCCTTCCAGATGAACTGGCCGCCGAAGAACTCCAGCGACTGTGCATACACGCCGTTGCTCTGAACCGGGGTCAGAATGTCGTCGTTGACCATGCCATAACGCTTGCAGGTCACGAAGTCGTCTTCACCGTAGGCTGGCGCGGAGTGAACCACGCCGGTGCCTGCGCCCAGCTCGACGTACTCAGCCAGGTAGACCGGCGACAGACGCTCATAGAACGGGTGACGGAAGTTGACCAGTTCCAGTGCCGAACCCGGCGCCGTGGCCAGCACCGAACCTTCGAGATTCCAGCGCTTCAGGCAGGCTTCGACCAGCTCTTCAGCCAGGACCAGCAGCCTGTCGCCGGTATCGACCAGTGCGTAGTTGAATTCAGGGTGAACGTTGAGCGCCTGGTTGGCCGGGATGGTCCACGGCGTAGTGGTCCAGATCACGATGGCGGCAGGCTTGCTCAGGCTCGACAGACCGAACGCAGCGGCGAGCTTGTCAGCGTCGGCCACCGGGAAGGCGACGTCGATGGTCGAGGACTTCTTGTCCTGGTATTCGACTTCGGCCTCTGCCAGCGCCGAACCACAGTCGAAGCACCAGTTCACAGGCTTGAGACCCTTGAACACGAAACCGTTCTTGACCATTTCCGCCAGCGCTCGGATTTCTCCGGCTTCGTTGGCGAAGTCCATGGTGCGGTACGGATTGGCCCAGTCGCCAAGTACGCCCAGGCGGATGAACTCGGCCTTCTGGCCCTCGATCTGTTCGGCGGCATAGGCACGGCACAGTTCGCGAGTCTTGTCCGCAGGCAGGTTCTTGCCGTGGGTGACTTCGACCTTGTGCTCGATCGGCAGGCCGTGGCAGTCCCAGCCCGGAACATAAGGCGCGTCGAAGCCCGACAGGGTCTTGGAGCGGACAATCATGTCCTTGAGAATCTTGTTGACCGCATGACCGATGTGAATATTGCCGTTGGCGTATGGAGGACCGTCGTGCAGGACGAACTTGGGACGATCTTTGCCAATTTCGCGCAGCTTCTGGTACAGGCCAATGCTGTCCCAGCGCTGCAGAGTTTGCGGCTCGCGCTGGGGCAGGCCGGCCTTCATCGGGAAGGCGGTGTCCGGAAGATTAAGCGTGGCTTTGTAGTCGGTCATTTCAGGCTCTAAATTAGCGGTTGACCATGCCCCAATGGGCACGGGCGGCAGCGACATCCGCATCGATCGCCGTCTTGAGCGCCTCCAGAGAGGCAAAACGCTGCTCATCACGCAGCTTCTGGTGGAATACCACCGTCAAACGCCGGCCATAGATATCGCCGGCAAAGTCCAGAAGGTGAATCTCGAGGTGCGGGCGTCCATCGCCCGCCACCGTCGGCCGCACGCCGATGTTGGCAACACCGGGCCAGACCTTGCCGTCGATCTCGGCGCTGACCAGATACACACCGGTCAGCGGAACACGGCGACGCTTGAGTTGCACGTTGGCGGTGGGCGTACCCAATTGACGCGCCAGCTTCTGACCATGCAACACCCGCCCGGAAATCGCGAACGGTCGCCCCAGCAGATGTTCACCCAGAGTGAAGTCGGCAGCCGCCAGCGCATTACGCACCTTGGTGCTACTTACACGTACGCCGTCGATTTCAACAGTCTGTGCGGCTTCGACCGTGAAGCCTTTATCTGCGCCGACTTTTTGCAGGAAATCGAAATCGCCGATCCGGTCGCAGCCAAAACGGAAATCGTCGCCGACTTCCAGATGTTTCACGCCAAGGCCGTCGATCAATACGGTGTCGACGAACTCAGCGGCGCTCAACTTGCTCAGGCGCTGATTGAATGCCAGACAAAGCACTTGATCGACACCTTCGGCCGCCAGCAGATCGAGCTTGTCACGAAGACGCGCCAGTCGTGCCGGAGCGGTCTCGGGGGCGAAGAACTCCCGCGGCTGCGGCTCGAAAATCACCACACAGCTAGGCAGGCCGAGCTCGACGGCGCGCTCGCGCAGTCGCGCCAGGATAGCCTGGTGACCACGGTGAACACCGTCGAAATTGCCAATGGTGGCGACGCAGCCCCGATGCTGGGGGCGCAGATTGTGGAGGCCTCGAACCAGCTGCATAACGCGCTTCTTGCTCATAAAGTGGCCGATTATAACCACACACCGCCGTCAACGACAGGCGACACATCCAGGCAAAACACAACAATCGGCGTTAACCGGCAAAAACCGACGATTGATCCTACATGATCGCCTTGCGGGCAAAATCTTTCAGACGAAAGCCCAGCAACAGCAACATCCCGAAATACGCCACCACGCCAGCCGCCACCAGAGCGCCCAGACGGATGAAACGTTCGAGCATCTGGCCATCGGACCAGGAAGGCATGACGTGCATTAGCCCCAGCAGTACGGCGGACATCACCGACACGGCAATCGCCAGCTTGATCAGGAAAACCGGCCAGCCCGGCTGCGGCTGAAACAGATCCTGTTTGCGCAACTGCCAGTACAACAGCATCGCATTGATGCACGCCCCCATGCTGATCGCCAGCGCGAGACCCGCGTGCGCCAGGTGGACGACATAAACGAATAGCACGTTGAACAATTGAGTGACTATGAGGGTGAAGATCGCGATTTTCACCGGGGTGCGGATATTTTGTTGCGCATAAAAGCCAGGCGCCAGCACCTTGATCACGATGATGCCCAGCAGACCCACCGCATAGCCGATCAGCGCACGCTGAGTCATGGCGGCATCGTGATCATCAAATTTGCCGTACTGAAATAGCGAAACGGTCAGCGGCTCGGCCAGCAGCCCAAGCGCCAGCGTACAGGGCAGCACCAGCACGAAACACAGACGCAGACCCCAGTCGAGAATCCGCGAATACTCGTGGCGATCCCGGCTGGCGTAGGTTTTCGACAGGATCGGCAGCAGGATCGTCCCCAGCGCCACACCCAATACACCCGACGGCAACTCCATCAGGCGGTCGGCGTAATACATCCACGACACCGAGCCGGCCACAAGGAAGGAGGCAAAAATGGTGTTGATGATCAGCGAAATCTGACTGACCGAGACACCGAGCATCGCCGGCAACATCTGCTTCACGACCCGCCAGACACCGGTATCGCGCAGATTGAGGCGCGGCAGGACCAGCATGCCGATCTTTTTCAGGTGTGGCAGTTGATAGAGCAACTGCAACAACCCGCCCGCCAGCACAGCCCAGCCCAGCGCCATGACAGGCGGATGGAAGTACGGCGTGAGAAACAGTGCGAAGAAGATCATCGCCAGATTGAGCAGTGTCGGCACGAACGCCGGCACGGAGAAACGGTTCCAGGTATTGAGGATCGCGCCGGCCAGCGATGACAGAGAGATCAGCAATATATAAGGAAAGGTCACTCGCAGCAGATCAGACGTGAGCTGGAATTTTTCCGGCGTGTCGGCAAAGCCCGGCGCCGTGGCCCATATCACCCAGGGGGCGAAGATGATGCCGAGCACAGTGACCAACGCCAGGGCGAGCGTCAGCAGGCCGGTGACATAAGCGACAAAGGTGCGGGTCGCCTCTTCGCCCTGCTGGCTTTTATATTCAGCAAGAATCGGCACGAAGGCCTGAGAAAAGGCGCCTTCAGCGAAAATCCTGCGCAGCAGATTGGGCAGCTTGAACGCGATGAAGAATGCGTCCGTTGCCATTCCCGCGCCGAAAGCGCGGGCAATGATGGTGTCGCGGATAAAACCCAGAACCCGCGAAAGCATTGTGATAGAGCTGACGGCGGCAAGCGATTTGAGTAGATTCATCTAAAGGTTGTGCGCCCGACCAAAGGAAGCGCCAAAGCGCGTTCCATTTATGCGATACTCCGCGCCGCAAAACAGCACTGAGCCAAAACCCGCGAGTTTACAGGTCGCACGCCGGAAAGAAATATCCACGGCACCACACGGCGACCACTCAGCGGAACGCATCAACTGCCCTTGACAAGCATCAAACTCATCGGCATGATTCGCGGCCTATTTTGTTAGCTATTTCCCAAGTCTTTCGAGGAGCTCGACGGTGGCCAACTCACCTTCCGCCAAAAAACGTGCAAAACAGGCTGAGAAGCGTCGCAGCCACAACGCCAGCCTGCGTTCCATGGTTCGTACCTACATCAAGAATGTAGTTAAAGCCATCGACGCAAAAGACGCTGAAAAAGCGCAAGCTGCTTATGTTCTGGCTGTTCCTGTTATCGACCGTATGGCCGATAAAGGCATCATCCACAAGAACAAAGCTGCTCGCCATAAAGGCCGCCTGAATGGCCACATCAAGGCTCTGAACCTTGCTGCTGCTGCCTAAGCGTCCCGCTTGTTAAAAAACCGACCCCAGGGTCGGTTTTTTATTGCCTGCGATTAGGCCACTGCACATAACGCTGCACCCATCCGGCTTACCGGCGGCAGCCATCTTTCAGGCGCCACCGCCGGCAAGCCGGACGGCTACAGAAACATCACCATTAGCCACCCTCGCCCCACACGCAGCAGTGGAACGATCACACCAACACCCACTACGGCGCAGGCGCTGGCGCCCACGGCAAGATCGGAATCGCCGTCACCGCATTTTGCGGACTGCCTTCGATCAAACGATCGCTATAGACCAGATACACCAGCGTGTTGCGCTTCTTGTCCAGAAAGCGCACCACCTGCATGGTCTTGAACACCAGCGAGGTACGCTCCTTGAACACCTCGTCACCATCCTTGAGCTGCTCTTTGAAATGGATCGGCCCAACCTGACGACACGCGATGGATGCCTCGGCGCGATCCTCTGCCAGACCCAGACCACCTTTCACGCCGCCCGTCTTGGCACGAGAGAGATAACAGGTCACACCATCGACCTTGGGATCGTCGAAGGCCTCGACCACGATCCGATCGTTCGGCCCGACAAACTTGAACACCGTCGACACTTGGCCGATCTCTTCAGCCCCCGCCAGCACAGGCAACATCAACAGCGCGCCCACTATCCCCTTCACGAGTCTCATACCACTTCCTTCAATAAAGAACCGACTCAAACCAGAATCAGGTTGTCTCGATGAACCAGCTCAGGCTCGGCCATGTAGCCCAACTCTCTGACGATGGCATCGGACGGCTGACCAATGATCTTTTGCGCCTCGAGCGCACTGTAGTTGCTCAGACCGCGGGCGACTTCACGACCATCAGCAGCAACGCACACCACCATTTCGCCACGGCGGAAACTGCCCTGGACCAGCTTCACACCAACCGGGAGCAGGCTCTTGTTACTCTCAGTCAGCGCCTTGACCGCACCGTCATCCAGCACCAGCGTGCCACGCGTCTGCAGATGCCCTGCCAGCCACTGCTTACGAGCAGCCAGCATGCCGCGCTCAGGTGACAACAATGTCCCCAACCGCTCACCCGCCTTCAGACGCGCCAGCACGCGCTCGATACGGCCACCTACGATCACCGTATGAGCGCCAGAGCGCGCAGCCAGCCGCGCAGCACGCAACTTGGTCTGCATGCCGCCACGCCCCAGCGCGCCACCAGTACCGCCCGCCACTGCATCGAGCGCCGGATCGTCGGCACGCGCTTCGTAGATCAATTGAGCTTCAGGGTTATTGCGCGGATCGGCATCGAACATGCCGTCGCGATCGGTCAGGATGACCAGCAGATCAGCCTCGACCAGGTTAGCAACCAGTGCCGCAAGCGTGTCGTTATCACCGAAACGGATTTCATCGGTCACAACGGTGTCGTTTTCATTGATGACCGGTACCACACCCAGCTCGACCAGCGTGCGAAGGGTGCTGCGGGCATTCAGGTAGCGCTTGCGGTCAGACAGATCGTCATGGGTCAGCAGAATCTGCGCCGTGTGCCGATCATGCTCAGCAAAACTGGACTCCCAGGCCTGCACCAAGCCCATCTGACCAATCGCCGCCGCCGCTTGTAGCTCATGCATGGCACTCGGTCGCGCAGCCCAGCCCAGGCGACTCATCCCGGCAGCCACTGCGCCGGACGAAACCAGAACCAGTTCGACGCCCGCTTCATGCAGCGCCACCATCTGCTCGACCCAAACACCCATTGCGTTGCGATCA
This sequence comes from Pseudomonas sp. LS-2, assembly GCF_003605735.1. Lineage (GTDB taxonomy): Bacteria > Pseudomonadota > Gammaproteobacteria > Pseudomonadales > Pseudomonadaceae > Aquipseudomonas. Next base: position 40,092 of record NZ_QXTJ01000039.1, read on the forward strand.
AGACCCTTGCCGTCCGCCGTAAGCAGCGCACTTCCGATCTTCACAACCCAACGCTGGGCACCTGTCACCTTGCTCCGCATGATCTTTCAACCTTAAGCCAGAGGTACAAATTCAAGATACTAAAACGCCGCTAATTTAGCGGCGTTGTAGTTTACTTCAGTGGATCACTCACGGACGTAAATGATTTCCGGACCATCTTCATCGTCCTCGTCATCTTCATCCCAATCGTCTTCATCACCCAGATTGTGGACGCTCTTCACACCACTGCGACGCAGGGCACGCTGATCATCCAGCGCCTGCAACTGCGCGCGCGCCTCATCTTCGATGCGCTGATCCAGCTCGGCCAGCTCCTCGGCGTAAGCCGGGTCATTGGCCAGGCGATCGGCACGATCTTCCAGATAACGCATGATGTCGTGACTGAGACGATCAGTGCCTTCTTTGGCAATGGCCGAGATTACGTACACAGGACCGGTCCAACCCAGGCGATCAATGATCTCCTGCTTGCGCTCTTCATGCTCTTCTTCGAGGATCTGGTCGCACTTGTTCAGCACCAGCCAGCGATCACGATCAGCCAGCGCCGGGCTGAACTTCATCAGCTCGTTGACGATGACTTCAGCGGCATCCGGCGCACTGCTTTCGTCCAGCGGAGCCATGTCGACGAGGTGCAGCAGCAGACGCGTACGGGCCAAGTGCTTGAGGAAACGGATACCCAGACCAGCGCCGTCGGAAGCCCCTTCGATCAGACCCGGAATGTCGGCGATGACGAAGCTTTTCCAACGGTCGACACTGACCACACCCAGATTCGGCACCAGGGTAGTGAACGGATAATCCGCGACTTTCGGCTTGGCAGCCGAAACCGAACGAATGAAGGTGCTCTTGCCAGCATTTGGCAAGCCCAGCAGACCGACGTCCGCCAGCACTTTCAATTCAAGCTTCAGGTCACGCTGCTCGCCCGGCTTGCCCGGCGTGGTCTGACGCGGCGCACGGTTGGTACTGGACTTGAAACGAGTGTTCCCCAGACCGTGCCAGCCGCCATGAGCAACCAGCAGACGCTGACCGGCTTTGGTCAGGTCACCGATGATCTCCTGGGTACTGGCGTCGATGACGGTAGTACCGACCGGGACGCGCAGCACCAAATCCTCACCTTTACGCCCGGTGCAATCGGTGCTGCCACCATTGGAACCACGCTCAGCGTCGAAGTGACGGGTATAGCGGTAATCAACCAAGGTGTTGAGGTTTTCGTCGGCGATCATATAGATCGAGCCGCCGTCACCGCCATCACCACCGTTAGGACCACCGTTTTCGATGAATTTTTCGCGACGGAAGCTCATGCAACCGTTACCGCCGTCACCGGCCTTCACCCGAATGGATACTTCATCAACAAATTTCATAACGCACGCCTCCCGTCACAAAGACGAGCAAACAACATAAATTCATAAGGCTCTTGCAAAGATGAGCGTTGCGATACCGATCAAAAACCAGCGACTTCACACCACAACGGCCCACACAAACAGCTTTGCAAGAGACTCACCAAACCAGACCTTTTACAAACGAAAAAGCCCTGTCGACGACAGGGCTTTTCAGCTCAGGCAATGCGCAGGCCGCTGCTTTCGCTACGCCCTCACACCACCTGAACGCAAGATCACGCCGCGACTGCTTTCGGCACGATGCTTACATAACGACGACCGAAGGCGCCTTTAACTTCAAACTTGATCACGCCTTCGACTTTAGCGAACAGGGTGTGATCCTTGCCCATACCAACGCCGTAACCAGCGTGGAATTGGGTGCCGCGCTGACGCACGATGATGTTGCCCGGAACGATAACCTGGCCGCCATACATCTTCACGCCAAGGCGTTTGGCTTCTGAATCGCGACCGTTACGGGTACTACCACCAGCTTTTTTGTGTGCCATGAGTTCAATTCTCCTAGTGAGGAATTAGGCTGAAATTAAGCCTGAATACCGGTGATTTTGATCTCGGTGTACCACTGGCGGTGGCCCATACGCTTCATGTGGTGCTTACGGCGACGGAACTTGATGATGCGGACTTTATCGTGACGACCTTGGGAGATCACTTCAGCCACAACGGTAGCGCCGGCAACAACTGGAGCGCCGATGTTCACGTCGTCGCCATTGGCGACCAACAGAACGCGATCAAAAGTAACGGATTCGCCAGTGGCGACTTCCAGCTTTTCGATCTTCAGGTATTCACCTGGGGCGACCTTGTATTGCTTGCCGCCAGTAACGATTACTGCATAAGACATGGTATTTCTCCGAAAATCCTGCTCACCCAGCTCTTTATAGGAAGAGGTATTGGCTGGCATGGCTGCATGAGGCTGGAAAGGCTCCCATGCAATTGCGTAAGGCAGGTGCTGCCCAGGAAAGTTAGGGTGCGCGATTGTACGCAAGCCGTGATCGCCTTGCAAGCGGCCTTACGTCACGCCTTGACAGGGTGGGGCCTGCAACCTAGCATGCCGCGCAACCCTTCTGGAGCACGTCTCGCTGATGCAACCCCAAGCCTTCTACACCGCTGTGGCGGACGACTTTACAGCCGTCGACCACATTATCAAGAAGCAGCTGACATCGCGCGTGCCGCTGGTCTCGAAAATCGGCGACTACATTACCTCCGCTGGCGGTAAGCGCCTGCGTCCATTGCTGGTGCTTCTGTGCGGCAAGGCACTGGGCAGCGGCGGTGATGACCTGCGGCTACTGGCGGCAACCATCGAATTCCTGCACACCGCCACCCTGCTGCATGACGACGTCGTCGACATGTCCGGCATGCGTCGGGGCCGTTCGACCGCAAACGCCATGTGGGGCAATGCGCCAAGCGTCCTGGTCGGCGACTTCCTCTATTCGCGTTCCTTCGAAATGATGGTCGAGTTGGGCTCCATGCCGGTCATGCAGATTTTGTCCAAAGCGACCCGTGTGATTGCCGAGGGTGAAGTCCTGCAGCTGTCGAAAGTTCGCGACGCCAGCACGACCGAAGAAACCTACATGGAAGTGATTCGCGGCAAGACAGCGATGCTGTTCGAGGCCTCGACCCACAGCGCGGCGGCGCTGGCCAAGGCGAGCCCTGAGCAAAGCGAGGCGTTGCGCACCTTCGGCGATCATCTGGGCATCGCATTCCAGTTGGTAGACGATCTGCTCGACTACCGCGGCGACGCGGAGACCATGGGCAAGAACATCGGTGACGACCTTGCCGAAGGCAAACCCACCCTGCCGTTGATCTACACCATGCGTGAAGGTACGGCCGATCAAGCTGCTCTGGTGCGTCAGGCGATTCAGAAAGGCGGCCTGGAAAACCTGGAAAGTATCCGCGAGGCCGTGGAAAAATCCGGCTCGCTGGATTACACCGCCCAACTGGCCCGCGACTATGCGGCCCGTGCCATTGCCTGCCTCGATGCACTGCCAGCCAGTGAGTATCGTGATGCATTGATCGAGCTGAGCGAATTCGCAGTGGCCCGCACGCACTGATCGACTCCTGGCTCAAGCAGCAGCCCGTCCATGTGACGGGCTTTTTTATTCGCAACTCCGCGTAGCAGTCCAGCTTGCCGGCGGTGGCGTGTCGGTGAACGCAACCGCCGGCAAGCCGGACTGCTACGGGGGTCAATGCCGGCCAGACTTCTACGTCACGCAAAATGCGAATTAATCTCAAATAGATCCTTGCTATTCCTCAGATAAGAATTATTCTCATTGAAACTTTCAAGGAGCATGAACATGACTTATCTGATCGACGCCTGGCTGGATCGGCCACACCCTTATCTGCGGATTCTGCATCGCGAAACCGGCGAGGTATGTGCCGTGCTGGAAGAAGATGCGCTGGACGAGTTGCGGGATCAAGGCGATCTGGACGTGCACAGCCTGAGCTCATGCGAGCCGGGAATTCAGAAGGAGATGGTGCGCAGTCTGTTTCTGTTCTGCTATGCGCGAGCATTGCGCCCGGCGTGTGAACTGCACTGATGATCGGCAGAGAACCGACATTGCCGAGTGAACCTCGAGAGTCCACTCGGCAACAATCTGCTTGAAGCTTGTCGCTTACAGCTGGCGCAAATTACAGAACGTCCAGCAGCTCGACGTCGAACACCAGAACGCTGTGCGGTGGGATGCTGCCAACGCCTTGCGCGCCGTAGGCCAGTTCGCTAGGAACGTGTAGACGCCATTTGCTGCCGGCTTTCATCAGTTGCAGCGCTTCGGTCCAGCCTGCAATCACGCCGCCGACCGGGAATTCAGCCGGTTCGCCACGATCGTAGGAGCTGTCGAATACAGTGCCGTCGATCAGCATGCCGTGGTAGTGAGTGCGAACGTTGCTTTCGCGGGTTGGCTGAGCGCCTTCGCCAGCGGTGATCACTTCGAACTGCAGACCCGACTCCAGCGTAGTCACGCCTTCACGTTTGGCGTTCTCGGCCAGGTATTCCTTGCCAGCGCCAGCGGCGGCTTCAGCCTTGGCAGCCGCTTCGGCCTGCATGATTTCACGAATCACTTTGAAGCTCGCCGCCATTTCTTCCTGGCTGACACGGCTTGGCTGGCCGCCGAACGCGTCGGTCAGACCGGCCAGGATCGCGTCCAGATTGACGCCCGGTGGCGGGTTGTCGCGCAGTTGGTCGCCCAACTGACGGCCAATGCCGTAGCTGACGCGGGTTTCGTCGGTGGACAGATTGACTTCGGACATGACACTGCTCCGCTTGTAAGGACGCCCGCAGGCGCCCTGAACTAAAAGGCCGAGCAGCCTAGCACATCTGGTCACGCCCCCCTAGGCGGGCGATCTCTCAGCCCCAGGCGGAGCGAATCGACATCGGCACCCGGACGGTCTGCTCCTCGCTTTCATGCAGACCGCACATTTCGTCGTGCACCACGGCGTGCACCAGGTTGAAGGGCATGGGGGTAACCGAATGCAGCACATCCCGCGCGTGTTCGACCGAGCGCAAATGCAGAGTCTTTCCCTGAGCGTCGTTGAGTGGATGGGCTGCGCCATGCATGCGCGCTTCGAGCAGGTAAATCCCGCCTTCCATTGATATCAGATTGAGCTCGTCAATCCGACCGGCATGGGCGTGGGTGGTGAGTTCCTGGAGATTCATGAGCAGGTTCCGGACTTCAGTGAGCGAAACACAAGTCTCGTCCACTCTGGCCGGAGTACAAGGTGCGGGCGGTGCCGTTGGTCTATTCGGCCTCGCCCCGACCCATCAACACTGTAGGAGCGCGCTTGCCCGCGATTGCGATGTATCAGCTACCAATGGTCATCAGGCCAGAGGGCTATCGCAGGCAAGCGCGCTCCTACAGTCAAAAAACTCGGAAAATCAATGCTTGGTCAGCTTATCCAGATAACCCATCGCAAACGCCGAGACCACGAAGGTCATGTGAATGATCACGTACCACATCAGGTATTGAGGCTCGATATTCTTGGCGTCCATGAACACCCGCAGCAGGTGAATGGAGGAAATCGCAACGATGGACGCGGCGACTTTCATCTTCAAGGAAGACGAGTCCATCTTGCCCAGCCAGTTGAGCTTTTCCTTGTCCTCGTCGATGTCCAGTTGCGAGACGAAGTTTTCATAGCCGGAGATCATCACCATGACCAGCAAGCCACCGACCAGCGCCATGTCGATCAACGACAGCAGCACGAGAATGAGATCGGACTCAGCGAGCGAAAACACATTGGGAATGACGTGAAAGATTTCCTGAAAGAACTTCAGCGCCAGCGCAAGCAGCCCCAGAGACAGGCCAAAGTAGATCGGCGCCAGTAACCAGCGCGACGCGTACATGGCATTTTCGATAAAACGTTCCATTGAAGCTCACAGTTGATTGAAAGCTCGCGAGTATAGGGCGAAGGCCGTGCAGCACAACCCATAACGACAAGGCTTGAAACAATTATTTCCAGGAGGAAGACACTCAACGAACACCACGCAACAACCCTGGTATCAGGAAAACAGACGCGGTTTTCGTCGAGGTATTAGAGCAAGTCAGTTGGCCGGGGAAGTTCGCTGACCATAAGACGCGTCGCCATTGATCCTTCGCAGCTCACCTTGCAGATGAACACTCCAGATCGGTATTTCCTCGGCGGTCTGATAACCGTGGAGCGCAAGGCTCTCGGCAATAGCGTCCAGCACCGATTCGGCAGCCACCGGACCATGGAAAGGTCCTTGAGCCTTGAGCGCAGAGGGTTGTTCTCCGGACATCCCGGCGGCGAACAGCAAAGTCCACATACCGTTATCCCCGGACAGCGGGCGAATCACACATTCGATACGGGTCACCAGACCCAGGCATTGGCGAGTAAGACAGAGGCTGCGCGGCATGGCGAGCTCCTCATTGATTGCAGTATTCATTCCCTCGAACAGCTCCGGAAATGCGTCAGTCCATTTGACAACTGCTGCATGGCGACAATATCGAAGAAATACCCCACAAGAAAAGAGTGAAAACAAAAAGGGCGCCGAATGGTCATTTGGCCATCAGACGCCCCATTTAGTTGACGTCAAACAGTCAACTTTTCAGTTCCGGCTGTAATTGTGGCGCCTCTTTTTCGAGCTCTTTGAGGTCCTCTTCGCTGAGCATTTCAGCGATGTCGCGCAGACGATCAACCACCCGGCCATTGACCGAGTTTTCCGGGAACTGCCCGTCCTCATCGGCTTCGCCCACAGGCTCACCCACCAGCAAGCTCAGCGCCTCGTCCACCTGACGCACGGCGTATACGTGGAACTGCCCGGCGCGCACGGCCTGCAGCACACGTTCGTCGAGCATCAGCGTGGCAACGTTGGCTTGCGGGATGATCGCGCCTTGATCGCCTGTCAGACCTCGCGCTTCGCAGAGTCGGAAGAAGCCTTCGATCTTCTCGTTGACCCCGCCCACCGCCTGCACTTCACCGAACTGGTTGATGGAGCCCGTGATCGCGAAGCACTGCTTGAGCGGTGTTTTCGAGAGCGCCGAAATGAGGGTGCAGACTTCGCCCAGCGACGCGCTGTCACCATCGACGTAACCGTAGGATTGTTCCAGTGCAATGCTCGCGGAAATCGCCAGCGGGAACTCCTGGGCATAACGGCTACCGAGATAACCGGTGAGGATCATCACGCCCTTGGAGTGGATCGGCTGACCGAGGTTGACCTCACGCTCGATGTCGACGATGCCGCTGCCGCCCGGATACACCGTGGCGGAAATCCGCGCCGGCACACCGAAGGCTGAGTCGCCGACTTCCAGCACGGTCAATCCGTTGCACTTGCCGACCGCCGCGCCTGCGGTGTCGATCAGAATGATGCCCGCCAACATGTCGTCCAGGATCCGCGCCGACACCCGTCCGGTGCGCGTGGCCTTGGCCTTGAGCGCACGTTCGATATGGCCGGCGTCGGTGCGTTCGTCATTGGCCAGGCTGCGAATGAAATCCGCCTCGCTGACCAACTGGAACAGATCACCGATACGCGCCGACAAGCGCCCCTGATGCTCGGCCAGCCGTGCGCTATAGGTGGCCAGACGTGCCACCGCATCGGCGGTCAGCGGCGCCATGCCCTCCTCCGACGTTCGGGTTTTGAGCAACTGTGCAAACTGCTCCAGGCTCTCGTCGACCATCGGGATGTCTTCGTCGAAATCCACCAGCACCCGGAACATCTCCTGGAAGTCCGGATCCAGGTCTTGCAGCGTGTAGTACAGCGAACGCGCACCGATGATGATGACCTTGACCTGCAACGGGATGGTCTGCGGTGTCAGGGTCACGGTGGCGATGCGGCCCAGCTCGCCCAACGGCGACTCCATTTTCAGCTTGCGCGACTGCAGCGAACGCTTGAGGGCATCCCACACGAACGGCTCGCTGAGCATTTTCTCGGCTTCGAGAATCAGAAAACCGCCGTTGGCACGGTGAAACGCCCCCGGGCGCAACTGGCGATAGGTGGTGTAGAGCGCTCCCTGATCGGTGCTGTATTCGATGCGGCCGAACAGGTTGTCGTAAGTCGGATGCGGCTCGAAAACCACCGGTGCACCGCCGCTGGCCGAATGACCGACCACAAGGCTGGGGCAGTATTGTTCTTCCAGCAGCTTGCGTGCTTGCGCGTCGGTCTTGCTGTCGTCGACCAGTTGCTCGACCACGGTTTTCAGCAGATTGACCTGCACCGCCTGCAAGTAAGCGCAGACCGCCGCGTTTTCGGCGTATTGCTCCGACAACGGCGCCAGCAGCGGTTGCAGGGCCAGAATGATGGTCTCTTCATTCAACTGGCGCATCTGGTTATTGGACTCGCGCTTCCACTGCGGCAGGCTGGCGAGCTCTTCGTTCAGGCGCTCCTCCAGGGCCGAAATATCGCTGTGGAACCGCTCACGCTCGGCGTCTGGCAACTGCGAGAACTCAGCCTCGTCCAGTGCCTTGCCTTCCAGCATCGGGGTGAACGCAATGTTGGTGCTATCGCGATAAAGCGCCACATCCTTCTCAAGCGCCAGGCGCTCGATCACATCCAGCGCCTTGTCATAACGCTGGTTAAAAGCGCGGTCGATGGCGCTTTTCTTTTGCTGGTAGGAGGGGTGCTCGAACACTGCCGGAAAAGTCGACAGCAAGTTGTCGATAAGTCCGTTTATGTCTGCGATGAACGAACTCGCGCGACCCGGTGGCAATTCAAGGGCGCGCGGTTCGCGAGGATCATCGAAGTTGTTGACGTAGACCCAGTCGCATGGGGTCTGCATGCGCTTGCCTTCGGCCTTGAGGTAGCGCTTGACGAAGGAGAAGCGACCGGTGCCGGGTTCTCCCATGACGAACACATTGTAACCGGGGCGCGGCATGGCGACCCCGAACTGTAGAGCCTCGACTGCTCGTTCCTGGCCGAGCACGCCGCGAAAGGGTTCCAGATCGTTGGTTGTCGTGAAGCTGAACTGTTCAGCGGAAAAGGGACGGGTAAGCGCCTCAGGCGCAAGTCGCAAGCTGGCAGCAACAGGATCGGGCATCGGACATCCTTACATCAGGCGGGGCAGATGGGGGCATTCTGGCGCTCGCCGCACCAGACTGGCAAGGCAAGAACCATCGGAATATTTTTTTGCCTGTTGAACATTCCTACGGGCTTTTACGAGCCAACCTGCATACAACAAACCGTAATAAATCACGGAACGTTCAGATCGTGCCTAAACTCCAAGCTGCGCGGTCAGTAACAAATTAAGAATGCTGGCCCTCCCTGGCGCGCTACCGGCCAGGAACCGACCCTTGGTTGAAACAACAGAGACTAAAGCTATGAAACGGATTCTTCTTGGTACTCTCTTCGCCGCTGTGTCCATCAACGCCATGGCGCAAGCCCCGGGCGGCCCGGACTGCGGCTGGGGCAACATGCTGTTCGAAGGCCAGCGCGGCACTCCCGCCCACTTCCTGGCATCCACCACCAACGGCACCTCCGGTAACGCCACGTTCGGCATGACCTCAGGCACCAACGGCTGCTCCACCAACAGTGCATTGACCTATGGCGGCAAGTCCTGGTTTGCCATGAATGGCATGATGGACGAGCTTTCCAAAGACATGGCCATGGGCCAAGGCGAAGCACTGACGACCTACGCGGTCGTGCTGGGCGTTGCACCGGAAGACCGTGCGCATTTCGCCGCAGTCACCCACGAGCACTACCAACAGATCTTCACCAAGGCAGACGCCACCGCTGAAGACGTTCACACCAACACCCTCGACGTACTGAAAAACGATCCGACTCTGGCCAAATACGCAACCCAAGCTTAAAGTCGAACCAACCTGCCCTCTGCATCGAGGGCAGGACTTCACTGTTCCTGACGACCCCTGACTAGTTGCCACTCTATGCTCAAACGCCTTGCCTGGCTGGCGCTCTGTGTCTGCGCCCCGCTGTATGCCGCGCCTCACGTCAAAGATGATCGTTTGCAGCAACTGGCCAATTCCCGATTCTGGATTGCCATCGGCCACTATGAAGCTGGCAAGCTCGGTGGTTGGCGCAGCTATGTCGATGACCCGAAATTCTTCCTCGCGGTCGATGGTGCCCACGACCCCAAGGCCGAGCTGGCAGCGACCCTCGAAGCCATCTACCGGCCCGTGGCCCAAGGCAAGGAAGACGCCCACCCGCAATGCGTCTATCCCTCGCGCACGCGATTTCTGCGGGACGAACTGAAACTGACCGATCTGCCCGCCGTGGACTGCAAAGAGTTCAACAAGTGGTTTTCTGACGTGGCGCCGGACAGCACGGTGATGATTTTCCCGGCCGCGTACCTGAACAGCCCCTCTTCAATGTTCGGCCACACCTTGCTGCGCATCGATCAGGCGGACGTACAGAAGAACAACACTGCGCTTCTCAGTTACGCGATCAACTTCGGCGCTTATATCGAAGGCTCGGACAACAGCATTCTGTATGCCTGGAAAGGCTTGATGGGCGGCTACCCAGGGCTGTTCGCGCTGGTGCCGTATCAGGAAAAGCTCTCCGAATACCGTAGTCTCGAGAACCGAGACCTGTGGGAGTACCGCCTCAATCTGACGCCTGAAGAAACCCAGCGCATGGTCGAGCATGTGTGGGAACTCAAACAGATTCGCTTCGGCTATTTCTTCTTCGACGAAAACTGCTCTTATCGGTTGCTGGAGCTGTTGCAGGTCGCGCGTCCGAGCCTGAACCTGACGCCGCAGTTTCGTCTGACCGCGATTCCGACCGACACCGTGCGTGCTGTTAAAGACGCGGGGCTGGTGGAGAAGATCGACTACCGGCCGTCCAAGGAGCGCGAGTTGCTCAGCCGCGCAGAACCGCTCAACCACGACGAGAAGCAATGGGTATTGAAGGTCAGTGCCGATCAGCAACAGATGCAAAGCCCTGACTATCTGGCACTGCCAAAGGATCGTCGGGCATTGATTCAGGACGCGTCGTATCGCCTGGAGCGTTATCGCGCCAATGGCCAGGAGCGTGATGCTGCGCGCTCGCAGCGCAGTTACGATTTGCTGCGGGCAATCAGCACCAATCCGCCGCCTGCTTTGGAAATAGAACGTCCGGGCTTGCCGGAAGACGGCCACGAATCGCGCACCTGGCAACTGGGCGCGGGCACGCGGGATGACAAGGCATTCGCCGAATACGGCCTGCGCATGGCGTATCACGATCTGAACGACAACGCGTACGGCTTCCCGCTAGGGGCGCAGATCGAAATTCTTCAATTGAAGCTTCGTCAGTACGAGGACAGCCATTGGCAGGTGCAGCGGCTGGACCTGGCGACCATTCGCTCGCTGACGCCGCGCAACGAGCTGTTGCAGCCGTGGTCATGGCAAGTGGCGGGGGGCCTTGAGCGCGTGCTGGGCAAGCATGGTGACGAAAACCTGGTCAGCCATGTGAACGGCGGCGCGGGAGGAACATGGAAACTGGGCGACGATGTGCTGGGCTTTGCGTTGGGTACCGTGCGCGTCGAGCACAACAATGACTTCGATGCGTTTGCTTCACCGGCTGCCGGTTTCGATACCGGGATTCTCTGGCGCAATCCGCTGGGCAACTTGAGCCTGGAAACAACGGGTGATTACTTCACCAACGGCGAAGTGCGGCGCAAGATCAGTCTGAATCAGCAGTGGGAATTGTCACGTAATCTGGGGCTGCGGCTCAGTGCTCAGCGAGAGTTCAGCCAGTTGAGCTCGCCCGTCAACGAAGTGATGCTTGAGTTGAAGTGGTATCACTATTGAGTTTTCAGATCTGCTTTTTTTGATTCTGCCCGGAGGGCGTGGGAGCTAGCTTGCCAGCGATCTGCCAGGAACTGGCAGCAAAACCTGTCACCGCGATGTGCCTGACATGACGATGTGTCTGATTTCACTGCCGCTGCGCGTCAGATCGCTGGCAAGCCTGGCTCCCACGCCCTCCGGGCAGAAGCCTGTGTCATCCAGCTACATCAGCGCTGTAACCTTCCTCCACAATGAGCCCGATGATGTGCTCCGCCGCCAACTGGCTCTGCACCCTGACCTCACCTTTGCTCAGATCGACCTGCACTTCGGCCGCCGGATCTTCGCCTTTGATCGCGTCGGTAACGGCGCGGACGCAGTGTCCGCAGGTCATGCCTTGAACGTTGAATACCTGCATGAGATGACTCCTCGCTTGGGTGGAAATCGTTGAATGCGTGCATCTTTGACCTTCCCACCGTGGCAAGGTCAAGTTTCTCGAGAATCTGCCGGGCTGGTATTCCTTGAGTCTCTGCGCCAAAGTGTTTCATCGACGAACATCAGGAGAATCGGCAATGCGCTGGTCAGCCTTTCGCATCGCAGGTTTTATCGGCCTGTTGGCTTCCGCATCCTGGGCTCAGGCCGACCAGGACTACGGCGTACTCATCATTTCCCGCGAGCGGCTGGAAGTCGCGACATCCTGCGAGATCGGCATCTATATGCAGGATCAGTTGGTCGGGCGACTGTTCCAGGAGGAATCTCGCTCCTTCAATCTGCCAGCGGGCGACCTGTCCGTACGACTGCGCGTGTTGCCGGGTCAGATGCCGGGCTGCTCGCCAGGTATCGAAGCGCAGAACAATACGCGACTGCACATCAATGCCGGCGACGTGCTCAAGTACCGGATTGCGTCGGGACCCAATGGCATGTATCTGAAGAAGGCCGATCTTAATTACTGATTGGCAGTGGTGCCTCCATCGTGATTGCAATGGGGGCCATTTCCTGCAACAAATCTCCCCCTTTGTAGCCCCTTTCTTACAGCCTTCTCTCTTTATTGCGAGAGACATTTCCTAGAAACTCCAACCCGCTTGTGCCTCGTGACGTGTCTCTCTAGGCTGCGTCGGTCGCTGCATATCAGCGACCGGGTTTAGCAGCCTGAATCAATCTCAAGGCACGCAAAACCGCTATATGGCGGCTTTGCGCGGGGCACGTTCGCGTGCGCTGGGTTTGCCTTGGTGACCAGTCTGCTAACCCGTGTCAAAGCCGTCACCCACCGTTGTTTAGCAGCGACTTTTGGTGACCTTACTCATCAAGGTAAGCAGAATGCTCAAAATCACCCCCGACCCACCCGCCCCAACCCTCGAAGAATCCTTGGCCCACCTTTCCGATCTGCTGCGCTGCGCCAAAGCCACCGCTTACGAGAGCGCCGATTGCCTGAGCGGCAGCAAACGCGACCTGGCGTTTTCCGTCGTGCATCTGATCGACATGGCCAAGGCCGTGGTCGACCGCTCGCTGGACCACCTCGACATCCGATCATGAACCCTGAATCACCCTTTCTGTAGCAGCCCGGCTTGCCGGCGGCGGCGCCCTCGAATCCTGAACCCTGAATCAATCCTTCTGTAGCAGTCCGGCTTGCCGGCGGTGGCGCCCTTGAATCCGCCACCGATGGCAAGCCGGACTGCGACAGATCGCGGAAACCGTTAATCACGAAAATCGAGACTTGACCTTACCAACGTGGCAAGGTTGATCCTTGCTGGCAATCGCCTTCAAGGAGTGCCCGGAATGCCCAGTCCCGATACGTTCGACCTGCCAATTACCGGCATGACCTGCGCCAGTTGCGCGGGTCGTGTCGAGCGCGCCTTGCGCAAAGTCCCTGGCGTGAAGAACGCCACGGTCAACCTCGCCAACGAACGCGCGCACGTCGAAGTGCTCGAGCAGATCGACCCCGCAAACCTGATCGCCGCAGTGGACAAAGCAGGTTATGGCGCCAGCCTTGAGCAGGATCACGCCGTACAGGAAGCCGACCAGAAGAAGCGCCACGACAACGAGCGCTGGCATCTGATTCTGGCCATTGCTCTGGCCCTGCCGCTGATCCTGCCGATGCTGCTTCAACCCTTGGGCGTGCACTGGATGCTGCCAGCCTGGGTGCAGTTTCTGTTGGCAACACCGGTGCAATTTTTACTCGGAGCACGCTTCTATGTGGCCGCCTGGAAAGCGGTGCGCGCAGGCGCCGGCAACATGGATCTGCTTGTCGCGCTGGGCACCAGCGCCGGTTACGGCCTGAGCCTCTATCAATGGCTGATCGCAATGCCTGGCAGCATGCCTCATCTGTATTTCGAAGCCTCGGCGGTGGTCATCGCGCTGGTGCTGCTCGGCAAATACCTGGAGAGCAGCGCCAAGCGCCAGACCGCCGGCGCAATCCGGGCACTCGAGGCGCTGCGTCCGGAGCGAGCGATTCAGGTCATCGATGGCCAGGAACGTGACGTGGCGATCAGCGCGCTGAAGGTCGGCGATCAGGTGTTGGTCAAACCCGGAGAACGTTTTCCGGTGGACGGCGAAGTCATCGATGGCCAGAGCCACGCCGACGAAGCCCTGATCAGTGGCGAGAGCCTGCCAATCCCCAAACAGCCCGGCGACAAGGTCACCGGTGGGGCGATCAACGGCGAAGGTCGCCTGCTTATTCGCACTCAGGCCTTGGGCGCCGAGACGGTGCTGGCGCGCATCATCCGCCTGGTCGAAGACGCGCAATCGGCCAAGGCGCCGATCCAGAAGCTTGTGGATAAAGTCAGTCAGGTGTTCGTGCCCGTTGTGTTGCTGATTGCTGTTGTCACGCTGATCGGCTGGTTACTCACGGGCGCTTCGCTGGAGGCTGCATTGATCAACGCGGTGGCGGTTCTGGTCATCGCCTGCCCTTGCGCATTGGGCCTGGCCACGCCAACCGCGATCATGGCCGGGACCGGGGTGGCCGCTCGCCACGGGATTCTGATCAAGGACGCCGAAGCACTGGAACGTGCCCACGAAGTCACCACAGTTGTGTTCGACAAAACAGGAACGCTGACCTCGGGATCGCCACGCATCGCTCACATGACCGCTATAGATGGCGATGAGGGCTCGTTGTTGCAACTGGCCGGCGCATTGCAGCGCGGCAGTGAACACCCACTCGCCAAAGCCGTGCTTGATGCGTGCGACGAACGCGGCCTCAAACTCGAAGACGTCAGCAACAGTCGTTCGCTCGCCGGGCGCGGCATTGCCGGCACGTTGAATGCACGGGAACTGGCACTGGGCAATAAACGCCTGCTCGAAGAAAGCGACCTGGACATGGGCGCGCTCGCCGAAACCGCGCAGCAGTGGGAGGCCGAGGGTCGCACGTTGTCCTGGCTGATCGAGCTCAAACCCCAGCGCCGGGTGCTGGGGCTCGTTGCCTTTGGGGACACGCTCAAGGCCGGCGCTGCACAGGCCATCAATGAGTTGAAAGGACGCAACATCAGCAGTCATCTGCTAACGGGTGACAATCGCGGCAGCGCCAGAGTCGTGGCCGAGGCGTTGGGCATCACCGATGTTCACGCTGAAGTTCTGCCCGCTGACAAGGCCGCCATTGTGATCCAGCTCAAGAAATCCGGCGTAGTCGCCATGGTCGGCGACGGCATCAACGACGCCCCTGCCCTTGCGGCGGCTGACATCGGCATTGCCATGGGCGGCGGCACCGACGTCGCCATGCACGCTTCGGGCATCACCCTGATGCGCGGCGATCCTCGGCTGATTCCTGCTGCCCTGGACATCAGCCGCAGGACCTACGCAAAGATCCGCCAGAACCTGTTCTGGGCTTTCGTCTACAACCTGATCGGTATCCCGCTGGCGGCGTTCGGCCTGCTCAATCCGGTCCTGGCAGGCGCCGCGATGGCCCTGTCCAGTGTCAGCGTGGTGAGCAATGCGCTGCTGCTCAAAACCTGGCAGCCGGCTGAGCAAAAGCATGATGGAGGAGACGCGCAATGAACATTGGCCAAGCCGCAAAAAGCAGTGGACTGAGCGCCAAGATGATTCGCTACTACGAATCCATCGGCCTGCTTCACCCTGCAACGCGCACCGACAGCGGCTATCGCCTCTACAGCGCCAACGACCTGCACACCCTGGCCTTCATCAAACGCTCCCGCGATCTGGGTTTTTCACTGGAGGAAGTCGGCAAGCTGCTGACCTTGTGGCAGGACCGAGCGCGCGCCAGTGCGGATGTAAAGGCACTGGCGCACAAGCATATCGTCGAGCTGAATCAGAAGATCGAAGAGCTCGCGGGGTTGAGGGATACGCTGCAGGATCTGGTCGAGCATTGCCAGGGCAATGATCGACCGGACTGCCCGATATTAAAGGATCTGGAGTCTGGCGGGTGTTGCACTTCCGGTTAATGATAAATCCACAGGTGTTAACGCACTTCGCGATAATCCCTATCGCAAATGGGTATGAGCGCCTGCAGACATAAACAGCGCGATGATCTATATCTTAACTTCCAGGAATTAAAACACTCTTCAAGAAGGAACTTGAACATGGCTCGCCACAACGTTCGACGTATTGAATCCGTGCAGCTCCGGGACAACGGCACTCCAATTGGCAGCGTGACGAGCCTACCTGACGGTTCATGGAGTTATACGTCCACCGGACTTTCCCCCGGCCAACATGTGTTCACTGCACACGTGGGGAATACCGTTTCCAACCAATGGACCGTGAATGTGCAGGACGATCAGATGAACCTCGTCAGGCCGAACTTCAAAAATGCGACGGCGGCAGGTGGCAATAGACAAGAGATTAACTACTACGCCCATGAGGGTGACGGCTTTGTGCAAATCCCTGACTACCATGCCCAGGTGGGCGATACCGTACGTGTTTCTTGGGCAGGTCGCAGAATCACAATTAACTCTGAAACCCAGACCGTGGTCAATCCCGCCGTTGGTTTGGAGTTCAAGATCTCCATGTATGAACTGATCGATTGCATTGGCGTTAACGCAACCATCACTTACACCGTTGGCCGAGGGGGTCAGGTTTATACCTCGGACAGCCTGATTCTGTCTGTCTCCGGACACGTGGGCGCCATTGAAGCGCCCACTATAAACTCCCCGACCAACAATAACATTCGCGTGCAATTCAGGGAGGGGTACTACACCGCACAAGTTCGTTTTATCGGAATCAATACCGTCGAAAGTGCCATCCGCGAATTTCATGGCGATTATATAAACTTCACCATCGACACGGCGTGGGCCGATCAAAACAGAGGCCTTCCTGTACTGTTTAACTACAGCCTTAAACGCTTTGATGACAGCAAGATTTACTACTCTCAGGTTCTAAGAGTCAACAATCTAAGATCAGCGCCTGCCGATGCTGGCATCGCACAGGTCGACCCATAAACGCTCGACGCTCTCTACACCTTCATCGTCAGCGGCTACAGACTGATCAAACAGTTATTCAAACGCTGACCCACGAAAGGGTACTTCTCATGAAAACATGGACGTTAGCGACGGCTGGACTGCTGCTTACCGTAAATGCAGCTGCAGCAGCCCCCCCAGCCTCTGTAAAGCCCTTGAGCCAGCGCCTCAAACCCGCCATTACGCAGAGCTGTCCCGAGTATATTCAGAGCGTCACCTGGGTTTACCGATACAGCAGCGACTACCCGTTCAACGAGTGGATGTTGTCCCTCGTCCCCACTAATTGCGGCCGCTATATCGACGCCAGCGAAACAGCGTACATGTTCTACGAAATCGTTAAAAAAGCCGGACAGAGCAAATACTGGACAAACAACCGCGGCATGATCAACCAACTGACGTGTCATCTCTTTGCGGCACGGGAGAAACCCGAGTGGAATCTGGAGCCGTGGAGACCGTACGTGGGTTACAGCAAGACCCTCGCTGCCGGTTGCAATCCCGTTGAACCAGACCCGGACCCTGCTTATCACTGACAGTGAAAAGCAGGTTCGACAAGGCGAGAAATAAGCGCTGAGAAAATACTCTTCAGCGCTTTTTCCTGTTTCTGTCACTGCATCCAGGGCGGAGGCGGTTCTTCGGTCTTGTTCGGCGGCGCATCGTCTGCAACCTTCGCCGCCTGACGCCGAGCTTCGTCGCGCTGAGCGGCCTCGATCTCTCGCAGCACGCTGTTCACGTCGGCGACGTCATCCGGTTCGGCGAACTCACCGGTCAAGACCGTGGCAGGCGACAGCGTGCCAGCCTCGTAGTACGCCCACATTTCTTTCGCGAAACGCGTCTTTTTGAGCTCCGGGGCGAAGCGACCGAAATAGGACGCCATGTTGCCAACGTCTCGCTCCAGCATGCTGAAGGCGTGGTTATTGCCGGCCGCATCCACTGCCTGGGGCAAGTCGATGATCACGGGCCCGTCGGGGGACAGCAGTACGTTGAACTCGGAAAGGTCACCGTGCACCAGACCGGTACACAACATCAGCACAATCTGCTGAATCAGGAACGCGTGGAATTCGCGGGCCTGATCGGGCTCCAGCGTCACATCGTTCAGGCGCGGCGCCGCGTCGCCATAGCCGTCAGTGACCATTTCCATGAGCAACACGCCTTCGAGAAAGTCGAACGGCTTGGGGACTCTCACGCCGGCATTGGCAAGCCGAAACAGCGCAGCCACTTCGGCGTTCTGCCACGCGTCTTCTGTTTCCTTGCGGCCGAACTTCGAACCCTTGGCCATCGCGCGAGCCTGACGGCTGTTCCGCACCTTGCGGCCTTCCTGGTACTCCGCAGCCTGACGGAAACTACGTTTATTCGCCTCCTTGTAAACCTTCGCGCACCGCAGCTCTTTGCCACAGCGCACCACATAAACAGCTGCCTCTTTGCCACTCATCAGTGGGCGCAGCACCTCGTCTACCAGACCGTCTTCGATCAGGGGTTCAATGCGTTTTGGAGTCTTCATCAGCTTTTATTGTGGGTCCTTCGTTGCCAAACACGCGATCGTTGCTCGTTATACGGCAATCCTCTGCCAACGAGTAGGGGCATTTGGACTGCAGTCATGGATTCAATTGCAGACCATATGTTCCCTGAATTGATCCAAGCACCTTTCATGCCGGGGCGCAGCATAGACCAAACCTTTAACTCCAGGGCGGGTTGGCTGTGAGTGGATATAACGACGAATGGCGGCGCGCGGTCGAAGAAGGCTGAGCGCAAAGGCGAGAAAGGGGTCTGTCGGGACCCCTTTCATTGAGATAAATCGTTGCGTCTTTACTACCAGATGTAGCGCAGGCCTACGTTCACGCCCCATGGTTGTTCGATGTTACGCCCTTTCATGTAATCGAAATCGGCATGGAGTTGCAGCACATCATTCAGTTGAGCAGCGACCCCTGTGCCCACCTCGATGCGCGAACCTGAAAGGTCGTTGGTGAATCGATCGCCGTTAATGTTTACCCGGTTGCCCGATACGAACTCGTGAGCGGCGGCCGCTTTCACATAGGGCTGAACGAAGCCCCCGTCCTCCAGGGTGAAGCTGCGTCCCAGGTACGTCCCCGTCTTGCCCAACAGGGAATCGGCCTTGTTGCTGCTGGCGCGCATGCCGTTGTCCAGTTCGTAGTTCTGGCCACTGACCAACAACCCGGAAACCTGTGCGAACGGCTCTACGAACCACTCATCCTCCAGCTTGATATGCTTGCCAGCTTCAACCGATGCCCCCACACCATGATTGCTGTATTTGCCTTTGGATTTAGCGCCGTCGCGCATCGTGACATCGGAAGCATTCTGGAACCGGTTGGCCTTGATCAACACATCGACATACAAGCCGTCGTCCGAAAGCCAGGTGCTGTAAGCGCCGACATAGTAGCTGTCGACCGTACCGGAGGTGCCGTGCTGAAGGTCAAGATCGGACTTGCTATAACCGCCCATCAGACCCACCAGCCACTGGCCGTCGCTGCTCGGTAAAGGCGCATCGGCACCGAAGGAAATCCCGTGCTGGACTTGTTTGTAAGCCACACCACCACCGGCCGACATGTAGTATTTGTTGCCATAACTGCGAATCCAGCCACCGCCCTGGTCATGACCATTGCGCAATTCACCCATGCGACTGCGCAGGGTCGCGGACTCGCCGTACCAGACGGTTGGCGCAGCGCTGAACAAACCCATCACCGAACGCGATCCGGCAGACAGATCACCGGTTTGTACCAGCGACCAATCGGAACCGCCCGTACCATTCTGGCCGGACTCCAACTGATAGGCGAAGGTACCGAAGTCGACCTTTTCGCCCACCAATGAAAACTGAGCGTCACCCGATCCGGTGTGAACGACTTGCAAAGGCTCCGCACCCTGATCTGGATTAATGCCGCTGTTGTGTACCAGCAACTGGTGATTACCGGTGGCGTTACCGGTGATATCGAGGAAATCGCCACTGCGAGTCGCAAGGTCTGTGCCGAGCGCGAAGGTCCCTGTGCCGGACAATTCGCCCACTGTCAGCGTATGAAAACCAGGCGTGGTCCCGCGCAGATCGACGGTGCCGCCGCTCAATCCGAGACTGGCGACGCTGGAGTCGCCCTCCATGACCCATTGCGAAGAGCTATCGATATTCAACGAGGATGCGTTACGGATATTGCCTGTCAGGCTGGCGCTGTTGTTGAGATTCATATCTGCGGTGGAGCCGTCGCTTACGACGATATCGCCAACGAGACGGCTGTCATCGACGTTAAAGCGAGCGCCGGCCGCGTTCTGGACCTCAAGAATAACGCCGTTACCGCCTACCAGAGAGGAGCCATTCTTCACATCGATCTGCGCAAAGGTAAAATCCGTAGCGTCCCGTCCCGATACCAGCAATGCACTTGACTGGGTTCCGGTCACTGTCGATCCATCGATGCTCACATAGGGTTGACCCCACTGGCCCATTGGCGGCGCGGCAGCGATCATCATGACGCCGTTGTAATCACCGGTGACCGAACTGCCATTGCGCAAGTCAGCACCTGAGCCTGCAACGAAGACGCCAATGCCCAGATCTGCGCGGATCGGGCCTATGAGCGCTCCACCAGCGTGCCCCGTGACGTGGGTGCCATCAAGCACCAGTTTGCTGTTGCCGGCGACATTGATGCCCCGTCCGATACCGGAGACATCACTGTTGGTGACGTAGACGTGTGAGCCGTTCTGCGTACCGTTGAGCGCGATCCCGGAACGGTCGACACCTGGAGCAGGGGCACCATCGCCACCGATGATGACGCTGTCATTGACGGTCGCCNTCGATTCTCACGGTAGATCCGGAGCGCGCTTCGATGGATCCGGTCTTGCTGTTTTCGCGCACGATGAGCGTGCCCCCCGATACTCTGTAATCTTTGACGCTGTCGTCCGGTCCGACGATATAAGTCTGCCCCGGTTTCACTTCAACGACTGCATGCGCCGCAGGTGTCGAGAGGATTGCCCCGAAAAGCGTTAACGACAAACGTCGCTTGGGGAGAGAGTTGAACTTGAACTTCATGATTATCTGGCACCCTGTCGTCTCGTCCGCGAATGCGTCCGAGAAAAATAGGGGGGCCATTTGATCGCAAAATCTTACAAATCTCGGTAAGGAGCGTCCTACAGCGCTGTAGGAACTTTCCTATATTCAGATTGATTCAGTCTTCAACCTCCCTAACCAGTCTGTAGGACCGCATTCGCGTGGATCACCACGCATACCGAAGTCCGATATTGACGCCCCATGGCTGCTCGATGTTCTGTCCGGTGCCATAGTCCAGGTCCGCGTGTACCTGGAACACATCAGTCAGCTGTGCAACGACGCCCGTGCCGACTTCACCCCGTGAGCCCGACAAATCATCGCTGAATGTAGTGTTATTGACCTTTACCTTGTTACTGCGTGCGAACTCCTGTGCGGCGGCAACTTTTACATAGGGCTGAACGAAACCGCCACGGTCCAGGGAAATCGTACGCCCGACATAGGTGCCTACCTTGCCGACGAAAGAGTCGGCATGGTTGCTTTTCGCCTCAAGTCCGTTATCCAGACCGTAATCGTCACCCTCAACCCACAACGCGGAAACCTGGGTGTAAGGTTCGATGAACCAGCCATCGCCCAACTTGATGTTCTTGCCCACTTCAACTGATCCGCCGACGCCATAATTGTCGTAATCCCCTTCCGCCTTGACCCCATCACTCATGCGGACGTCCGTCTTGTTCTGAAAACGGTTCGCCTTGATGATGGCATCGATGTAATAGCCCGACGGTGAAACCCAGGTGCTGTAAAGCCCAAGGTAGTAACTGTCGACCTGCCCATCCGTACCACGACGCAAATCCAGGTCAGAGTTGCTGTATCCGCCCATCACACCCAGCAGCCATTGCCCGTCCTGATTGGACACAGGTGTATCGACACCAAAGGAAACGCCCGATTGGTTTTGCGCGTAATCCACCTGATCGGTTGCCGATACACGGTATCTGTTGCCATAGGTTCGAGCCCAGAAGCCGCCTGCCTCATGACCGTTACGCAACTCCCCCATACGGCTGCGTAACGACGACATCTCGCCATACCAAACAGTTGGTGCCGCGCTGAAGACGCCGATCACGGCTCGGGCGCTCGGGCTGATCACCGGAGGCCCGCCGTCTCCTGGGCTTTCGCCGCCGCCATTGCCGGGGGGCGTGCCGCCGCCGGGGTCTTCGCCCCCACTCCCTGGATTTTCGCCACCGCCACCGGGATTATCACCACCGCCGCCTGGGTTCTCGCCGCCGCCGGGATTCTCGCCACCGCCGCCAGGGTTCTCACCGCCGCCACCGGGATTCTCGCCACCGCCGCCAGGGTTCTCACCGCCGCCGGTGGTCTGCTGGACCAGATACCAATCGGTATTTCGCTGCTCCAGGCGATAGACAAACGTACCGACATCCACCTGTCCGCCCGCTACCGCGAAGACTGCATCGCCGCTACCGGTATGAACGATCTGCTGCGCGTGGCTCTCCTCGACGGGGTCGACCCCGGTGTTCTGCACAGCCAGTGTGTGGTTCCCGCTGGCATTGCCGGTGATGTTCACCAGATCGCTCAAGTGGCCCGCCAGATCCGTTCCCAGCGCAAAGGTACCGGCGCCCGCCAGGCTGCTGGCCGTCAAGGTTCGAAACCCGGCGTTGGCTGCCCTCAGGTTGACCGTGCCACCGTTGAGCGTGAGATTGCCTACGGAAGAGTCATTGATCATGTTGAAGGTAGACGTCCCCTCCAGCGTGGTGTTCTGAGCATTGGTGATAGTCCCGGTCATCCGGGCGTTGTTGACCAGACTGATCGTCCCGGGTGTGCCCGCGTCCTGAGTGATGTCGCCCGTGATCTCACTGTTGTCCAGAGTCACGCTGCCAACATTGTTCAACGAGCCGGTGAGGGTCGAGCCGTTTGCCAGTGCCACGGTCGCCACCGAACCGCTGGCCTGGATGACATTACCGGTCATGGTACTGCTGTCCATGCTCAAGCTGCCGATGTTGGACATATTGCCGGTGTAACTGGAACCGCCCCCCAAAGTCACAGGCACCGTGGATCCTGCCGCCACATCCAGATTGCCGGTCACCCGACTGGCGTCCAGGTCCAGGCGGCTGATATCGGTCATGTTCCCGGTCAGACTGCTGTCGTTGGTCAAGGCGACATTCGCGACATTGCCGCCGAACACACTGATATCGCCGGTCAATGTGCTGTTCTCCACAAGCAGGTTCACGGTGGTCAGGAAGGGGCTGGCGGTCGCCGACTCACCCACCTGAAGCAACTGGCCATTGCCGCTGTTGACGACAGCCCCGTTGCGCAGCGTGACTGTCGATGTGGAAATGCCTCTCACCGAATTGGCGAAGATCCCACTGCCATCCACGCCTGTGATCGTAGAGTTATCCACCACTAGGCCGGTGTTTGGGAAAGCGGCTCCATTGTCCACGACAAATGCACCGCGGTTACTGCCAGTGATGACGCTGCCCTCTTGAACGGTCAACGTACTGCCGATCACGACCGCGCCATAGCCGTTGTCTGCCACGGTTGCGCCAACACCTGATCCGGTTACCTGAGTGCTGGTAAGCGTGGCGTTGCTTTCGGTCGACACATTGATTCCGCGACCAAAACCACTGATCACACCGTTGGTGACCTGCACCGTTGAACCGGCGCCCGCGATTGATCCCAAGGCTGCAGCGTTGAGTCCGATACCTGTTGCAGAGGTGATCGTGGAATCGAGAAAGGTGCCCGTGCCGCCTGTAATGGAAACACCCCCGGTGGTGGTAGCGCCCGAGAAATTAAGGATTGACCGGTTCAGCGCGCTAACCCCCAGTGTTACGCCTCCTGGCAGGACATTCAGCGTAGCGGCCTGCATCGACCAGCGTTCCGCGGGCGCTCCTGCCACGACAGTGGCTGTCTGACCCGCCCCCAGAACGGCCCCCTTCGCCCCGTTGGATACCAGCATCACAATGACTAAACCGAGAATCCCTTCGTACGCGTGTACCACTAAATTGCGCTTGGCGGTCATCAGGCTCTCTCCATGAGAACTATGAAAAATAAACATCCCTCAGGCACCGGTCCGCATAAAAAATAGCAGGATAACGTGTGTACCCAGAGCCACATCAATGAACAGCATTTAACCAACGTCGACCACTTCGAAAGTTGTTGTAATACTAAAACGCGAGTCACTACTAGATTAGAATCATTCGAAATAACGGTTATTGCGAATCGCTACTAGCCTATCCAAGCCATTGAAAAATGGGGTGTAACCTCGGTCGACACTTCTGACCCCTGTTAACTATTACAGGTGGCAGCGCGTGGTCATAACCCCAATACTCAAACTTCATTCACTCTTGCAGGAAGCAAATGTAATGAAGACTCAACGCATTCCCACGTCTAAGGCTGACCCGCTTCTGGAGCTTGAAGTACCCGTTGCCGATGAAGACCGCACGCTGCCCCACGACAAGTGGAACGAGGATTTGCAGGTTCTAGTACCCAACAGCTCTGCCATATTGGAAGGTTTTACGATCACGCTGATGGTCAATACTGTGGGCTACGGGAATCCGCATACGGTCTCTGCCGCAGAAGCCGGTGACCTCAGCGTCAAATATGAATTCACGATTGCCAGCAGTGACTTCCCCAGCGGCAATCCGCTGGGTCATTATGACCTCAACTACCAAGTGCATGACCCGATTAACGACCTGACCACCATCTCTCAATACCGGTATGTTCTGCTTTTCGATAAAGAGCCACCCGGTGGTAACACGTTGCCCTATCTCGGGTTCACCGCGGATCAATTACAAGGTATTTATCCCGCCGACATCATTGATGGCCATCTGGAAGTGAACCTCTCCCCGTGGCAAAAGATGGCGCCTGGGGATAGCTTGACACCCTGGCTGGCCAGCACCCCTCCCGACGACAACAATGCGGCCAGCGGCCTAGTGAATGATGCAATCATCAGCATTGAGCCCGACGACGTCGGACGTCCCGTTACTGTCAAATTTCCACAAACCGCACTTGGAGCGTTGGGCGATATCCCGCAGTTTTTTGGCTATCAACTCAAGGACAAACTGGGTAACACGTCGGCCGTTTCGCCCGCTCGCAGGATTGAGGTGCATCTAAAGGGCAAGACTTCCGTTCGCCCCCCCAAAAAAACGAGGGCGACTTGGTTCCCACGCGTGGTGAGACGCAGACAGAATCCGGATTTGTTTCAAGGACGAATTGAAAACCTCAGACCTCGGGACGGGCGCATCACGATAGATCGACTGACCGCCCCTATCGATTTCATCGTTAACACGCCGCTGCTTCCCATTGAGGGAAACGTCGCTCAGTTGTCGTTCAATGGCGTCCCGGTTGGACCGACCGTCGAGGTGGATCCCTCGGGCAGTGAATTCATCCTTCAGATATCCCCGACTGATCTGCCCCCGATCAGCGCTGCGCGGTTCGATGTCCTGCAGGTCGATTACAGCTATTTCGACCCCTTCTCCGGTAACGATAACGCGTCAGGAAAACCCATTCAGCTGATCATCGATAGACATGCACCTGGTGGAACCCCGCCCACGCCGCCAGCAATCGCATTCACCCCGGCGCAACTCGATGGCATCACCGAGGATGAACTTGATCTGACAGAGGACGGACTGATCGTCCATATCTCGGCATGGTTCGACGATGACTACGACGATCAGGTAGAGCTTTGGCTCGGAACAGGCCCCAACGCGGCGCAGGGTAGCTACCTGACCTCCAACCCCCCGGCAATCACAGACCCAAGCGCAGGGCTTGATGCGACATTTCCACGAGCCGATCTGTTGGCAGTGGGATCGAACCCGGTGTATTTCGGTTATCGGGTAACGGACTGGGCCGGAAACATCAGTAACTTGTCCGAAACCACCGCAATCAATGTGTACCTGGCAGGAGTGCCCGGCGATGTCGAACGACCGCTGATTCCCGAGGCCGCTCCCTACAACCCCGAAGACGGAAGCGGCGCACCTCCCGGGACCGGCTTGCTGATCTGGACCGAAGCCAATCCTGAAACGACCGTGCACATCCCGACGTACCTCAACGTCGCGGTGGGCGACAGAATATACGTCCTGTGGAACGGCCAGACACTGGCGCCCGTGCAAGTCACTCAAGATGACATCGATGATGCGCCTACAAACGGCTATCTGTTGCACATCGAAGTCCCCTTCCAGTCCATCATTGCCGGCACGCCGGGCCCGAATATTCCGATCAGTTACCGGATATCCCCCGCCAGTGGCAACCCGGCGGTGACGTCGCCCATCCAGTACATCAACGTTAACCTGGAAACACCCGGCGGGCCTGACCCCGATCCAATTCCGGAAACGCCAGAACACGAGAATATGCGGCCGCCGGTCGTGCTCAGTGACTTTCCGGGCAGCCAAAACAATCTCATTCCACCCGAGGCCTATGCATCAGCCGCCAAACTGACCGTTTCGCGCGCGGGCGTAGACAACAACGTCATCTGGGAAGTGGGTGACACGCTACAGGTCTTCTGGGGTACAACCCCTCCAGCTGACCCGGCCCCGATCCCGATCACGGCGGCTAACGAGCCCTCGAATATCATCGTCCCGGTCACCGCAGCGTTCATAGACAGCAAGGGCACTGGTGAAATCCCTGTCTACTACGAGCTTACTCGCGACCTGGGTAACGGCAATCTCGTCACTGCCAGATCACCGTTGCAAACTGTCACGGTTCAATCGCCCGGTGAGGCTCCGGGGGGCACGAACCCTCTGGCGGTGGCAGACTTCCCCGAGACGGTTGCTCCCATTAACGGATCGCCTTATCGGGTGCTTCAACGCGCTCGGGGGATCGACGGAACAACGTTCCGAATCCCGTTGGTCAACGCTGCCGGCACGGCTTTGGAAAACGTGGCGGCCGGCGATTTCATCTCGGTCGATTTCTACGGTGTGAACGATCCTCTCGATGGCCCAGGTCACGATAACGACCCCTCCGGGCCGATCATCCCCGAATCGCGGATCACGGTGGTCGATTACGTCATCCTCGCCGCAGACATGACAAGGGGGTATTACGAAATCTCGCTGCCGTACTCCAAGTCGTACTACGTCTGCCGCAACCTGGCCGTCACGAAGTACTCGATCCGAAACGCAGCAGGCATCAGCAAAAACGCTCCGGACACGCTGATCCTGTTCGCACTCAACATTTCCGGGGGAACATGCACGCTGCCTTGACAGCCAGCACACAAGAGCGCCATCCGTACAACCCACCGTCCAGAACATGCAGTACTGGACGGTCTTCTTGCCGATTCAAGGATGAATGTCATGGACATCAACACCTCTCGCAAAAATCTGAGGGCCGATGAACTTCAGCCATTGGTGTTCACTTCCATCAATGACGTGCCGGAAAATACCCGACGGGGGCTGGGATACCACCAGCTCTACGACCCTTCGGTCCCGGTGCCGTTGATTGCCCATCTGCCTGATGTTAAACGCATCAATGACGTTGTCACGCTGTTCTGGGATGGCGTGCAGGTCCAACAGTATCTGCTCGATCAACCGACAATCGACAAAGGCTGGCTCAGTTTCAGCGTGCCTCCCTTACAGATCAGTGGAAGCAACGATCAGGGCGAGGCGTATTACACGCTTTATGATCCAAGCGCTGGCGAGACACGAACTTCTCCTGTGCGCACCATTGCGGTCAATCGACTGGTACCGGGCGGGCTGGACCCCGACACCCTGACAGGCGTGAACGAAAACCTGGCGCTGGCCATCATTGATCCGCGCGTCATCAGCAGCGTCGACACGACAGTCAATGTCGAAGTGCCGGTCTGGGAACACATGGCGATCGGGGACGAGCTGACGGTGATCTGGAGCGGGGTGCGCGTCGATCACCCAAAGTTGACGTCAATCGGCGCGCCTCAGCGGGTTCTCATCCCTCGAGCAGCGCTGGAACAAGGCGGTAGTAATCCGAACTTGCCAGTGAGCTACGAAATTCGCGACATCGTAGACAACTATTCGCTGCCTTCGCTGCCATCGTTCGCTGACGTGGATATCGATCCGGCTGCCTTGACAGCCCCTCGTGTTCGCGAAGCCCACCCGGACACTCTTGAACTTGACTTGACTGCGCTGGGCACCGCTGACGCGCATGTGCTGATTCCAAACTATTCAAGCGCCGCCAAGGGCGACCTGATCACCCTCACCTGGACGGGCAAGCTTGGGGCTACAGAGACTGTTCTGACCCTTGGCCCAGAACCGGTCGGTGATCCGGATTTCGACCCCAAACCTGTCTTCGACATCCCCAATGCCCACCTCAAATCGATTGCGGGCGGTTCGGCGATAACCAGTTATGTCGTCCTGCAACTCAACGGTCTGACACGTCGCTCCAGGAGGGCCGCCATCACGCTGACCGGGATCGTGCTGGAGGCGGCTAGCGTCCGTGAAGCCAATGGCACACGAGTCATTGATCTGAAGGACATCGTTGATGGCAAGGTCCACGTCATCGTGAAGCCCTGGCTGGGCAAGAATACGGGTGACAAGATCAGCCTGATCTGGACTGGCGTCACACAAAACGGGACGCCCGTTAATTACGCCGAGGACTATTTCGTCCAGCCGGGAGAAGACAACCGCGATCACGCTTTTGAAGTGGACCGGACCAATCTCGACCCTCTTCTGGACAGCAAACTGACCATCAAATATCAGGTCACCCCGAGCGGGGGCACCAGCAGTCTCGATTCCCCGGCCACGACGTACGACGTGACGGGCGTCGCCGACATCATCGACGATTTTTCGACTCATACAGGGGATCTCATTACCGCAGGCGGGACGGTCAGCACACCGAACATGACGATCCGATTCGTTTCAGGGACAGGACGAGCGGGTTTTGCGCCGGGGTACGTTCTTCCTCCGGAGGCGTCGGCCAATTTCGTGAATCCCGTATTTCAGGTCAGCTACGCCAACATAGGCGCCCAGGTGATCGAAATCGAGTTCGTCAAACAATGCATGGCCATCGTGTGCGATGTGCATGGAGTGGAAGCCAACAGCACGGCGATTCGCTATCTGGACACCAACAAGACACCGCTGCATTCACAGCTGTTGGAGAAGCTTACTAACCAACAGGTCAGTTACACGAGTACCGGAAATGCGGTTCGTTATATGGAAATCACCAGCCAGAACAATGACTGGACGCTGTGGGACAACTTTCTAATGAAAGGCATTTAGCCTGCACCTCACCAGGGAAGAACCTCATGACTCAAATAACCGAAGTACACAAACAAGCCTTGTCGGCCGCGTTTGCATTGGCCACATTGTCCCGTTCAACCAGCACGTTGCAAAACCCGAACTTTGCTGCGCCAACGGTAACCCAGGCCCCCGCCGGCATCCTTGATCCATTACTGGGTTCGGGCGGCGTGCAGGTGGAAGTCACCTACCCATCAATGGTGACTTCAGACATCATCGGACTGTCCTTCAACGGTGACGAGACGCTTCCCCCCGTGAACGGAAGCATTTTTCAGAAGGTCACGTTCAATGTGCCGGTTGCCAATGTGGCGGCAACCATCGGCAAGACCGTCCCGGTCCTCTATGCGGTCATTCGCCCGGACGGCACTACGATTTCCGAGACGCTGAGCCTTCAGGTCCAGCCAATCCCGGCAGCTCAGCTTCCCGCACCACAGATTACTCAGGCTGCAGGGGCCGAGCTCAACGTTTCGGGATTGACCGCAGATGCCGACGTGACAGTCGCGGCATGGCCACTGATGCTTGCAGGGCAACGATTGTGGCTGCGCCTGGAGGGCTCGAACAATCTGGATCTTCCTGCATGGCAGGCGTTTCCCATCACCGGCACAGGGCCGCAGACGGCGAAGGTTCCGCTCAGCTATCTTCAGGGCCTTGCCGACGCGTCAACGTTGCGCCTGATACTTGAAGTGTCGTTCGACAATGGCGCGACGCGACAGGCGTTTCCTGTAACGAGCTATGCGATCAGTAATGGGCCTGCCGTCGTTACCATTACGATTACCAACGTTAAAGACTCGAAGGGGATCACCATCCCCGACAGAGGATCAACGACAGACACCTCGGTCACGATCGAGGGCACTGTCGCCTGATTGCGGATGAATTCAAGGTGGGCCCGCAGTCCACCTTTCTCGACCGAGGCCAAGGTGTTGGTATCAGGCGCGGAAAAGCTCTCCGGGCGTAAACCCGAACAGGCCTTTGAAGGCAGCGATGAACGCGGAGGTGGAATCGTATCCACAGTTGAGCGCCGTGGTGGTCACGCTGTCGCCCTCCTCCAATGCATTGAGCGAGGCCAGCAGTCGCGCACGCTGCCGCCAGCCCCGAAAGCTGAGACCGGTTTCGCGCTGGAACAGGCGCATGAGCGTCTTTTCCGACATGTTCAGGCGTTGTGACCAGTCAGTGAGCGTGATCGACTGGCTCGGCTCTTCGACCAGTTCGTTGCACAGGGCCAGTAACTTTGTATGACGTGGCAACGGCAGGGAGAAACCGACTTCCGGCAGGCTCGCCAGTTGATCGAGCAGGACCTGAACGAGGCGCGCTTCATGGCTGTCTTGCTGAGGATAATCGGCGGGCAGCAGGCAGAAGGCTTTGATCAGTTCGCGAGCCAGGGGCGTGACTTCGAGCACCCGGCAGCGGTCCGGTGCCCATAGAGAATCCTGCGTGCGCACATACAGGCTGCGCATTTCGGCGCGGGTGGAGGTCACGACTTCGTGATCCAGCCCGGCCGGAATCCACACGCCCCACTGCGGCGGCGCGAAGAAACTGCCCTGTTCGGTATGGACGCCCAGAACGCCACTGATGGCGTAGGAAAACTGCACCCAGTCATGGCGATGGGTTGGGGTCCATGACCCTGCGCTGAGGCTTTCGGCGCGAGCGTACAGCGGGCGCGGCAGATCGGTGAGGCTGGGAACGAGTCGCAGCGTCTCGGGATTGCGCGAAGGATGTCCGTTGCTCGGCATGGGCGGGCCTTGGGTGGTGTGGACGGCAGTTTATCCAGAACGACATCAAACCTGTAGGAGCGCGCTTGCCCGCGAAGGCGGTGTGTCAGATTACCTTTACGTGCCAGCCCCACCGCCGTCGCCGGCAAGCGCGCTCCTACAGGTGATCGCCAAGTTCATGCGAATTGCCAACAACCTCCGTCCCGCATCCATCTACCGCTCCAGGATTGCCGTCACGCCCTGCCCACCCGCCGCACAGATGGAGATCAACCCGCGTCCCTGCCCTGCGGCACTGAGCAGCTTGGCGAGGTTGGTGACGATGCGACCGCCCGTTGCCGCGAACGGGTGACCGGCTGCCAGCGAACTGCCTTTGACATTGAGCTTGCTGCGATCGATTGAGCCCAATGGTGCGTCGAGGCCCAGCCGGGTCTTGCAGTAGTCCGCATCTTCCCAGGCTTTCAACGTACAGAGCACCTGCGCAGCAAACGCTTCGTGGATTTCGTAATAGTCGAAGTCCTGCAACGTCAAGCCGTTGCGGGCCAGCAAACGCGGCACCGCGTAGACCGGCGCCATCAGCAGTCCCTCTTCCCCTCGAACGAAATCCACGGCCGCTGCCTCGCCGTCGCGCCAGTAAGCGAGCACTGGCAGACCGCGCTCGCGCGCCCACTCCTCACTGCCGAGCAACACCAGTGACGCGCCGTCGGTGAGCGGTGTGGAGTTGCCCGCTGTCAGCGTGCCTTTGGCGCTGCGCTCGTATGCAGGTTTCAGGGATGCAAGCTTCTCCAGGCTGGCATCGACACGCAAGTTGTTGTCGCGAGTCAGCCCGAGAAACGGGGTCATCAAATCGCTCTGCCAACCTTCGGCGTAGGCCGCCGCCATTTTCTGATGGCTTTCCAGCGCCAGTTGATCCTGCGCATCGCGAGGGATCTGCCAGGTCTGAGCCATCAACTCGCAATGCTGACCCATCGACAGCCCTGTGCGCGGCTCGCCATTGCGTGGCAGTTCGGGCTTGAGGTTGTGCGGGCGCAGTTGGCTGAGCGCCTTGATTTTGTCGCCGGTGGTTTTGCTGCGATTGACCTGCAACAGAATCTGTCGCAAGTCCTCATTCACACCGATGGGCGCGTCAGACGTGGTGTCGACGCCGCCCGCGATGCCACATTCGATCTGTCCTAACGCGATCTTGTTGGCCACCAGCAACGCCGCTTCAAGCCCGGTGCCACAGGCCTGTTGTATGTCGTAGGCCGGAGTTTGTGGCGACAGCCGCGAGCCGAGCACGCATTCGCGGGTCAGGTTGAAATCCCGGGAGTGCTTGAGCACAGCCCCCGCCGCCACTTCCCCCATGCGCAGCCCATGGAGATTGAACCGCTCGATAAGGCCCTCCAGCGCTGCGGTCAGCATCTCCTGATTGCTGGCAGTGGCGTACGCGCCGTTGGAACGGGCGAAAGGAATTCGATTCCCCCCGATGATGGCCACGCGGCGTGTCTGACTCATTGAAATCTCCCTTTCTTGTGTGAATAGCTCGACTGAAGAGCGTAGGACTTATTGCAGGCTGATGTGGTCCACTCTTTGAACCCCGACTCAAGGAGAGTGTTCCATGGCATCTGATCGCTACATTGACTTCGCCAACTCGGACATCGGTCGCCGACTGGTTGGAGCCGTGGGGCTTCCGGCACCGGTTCGTCTGGAGCGCTGGCAGGCCGGGCGTCTGCGTCCCGTGGAAGGCGCATTGCTGCTCAGTGGCGGCCCTTTGGCCGAACAGGTCAGCGGCTTTGCTCCGCGCATGACCGACCTGCTGTTCAGTTTCGGCAGTGAGGTGAGCGGCGCGCACCCTTGGACAGCCGAACAGGGTTCGAAAATCAAGGCCGTGGTGTTCGATGCCAGCGCCCTACTGCACACCAGCCAGCTAGGCCAATTACGCGAATTCTTCCAGCCAATCCTGCGCAATCTGGATCACAGCGCCCACATTGTGATCCTTGCCCGCGCACCTGAGGCGCAGGCCGATCCGCTCGCCGCCAGCACCCAGCAGGCCGTCGAGGGTTTCAGCCGTTCGCTCGCCAAAGAGATGCGCAACGGCGGCACGGTTCAACTGCTGCAAGTGGAAGAAGGCGCCGAAGATCAACTCGAGGGCGCGTTGCGCTTCTTCCTCTCACCCAAGAGCGCGTTCATCTCCGGCCAGGTGATTCGCCTGAGCGCCTGCGCCGCCAAGGTGCAGGACTGGAGCCGTCCACTGGCTGGCCGCAAGGCGCTGGTGACCGGCGCCGCTCGCGGGATCGGCGCGGCGATTGCCGAAACCCTCGCACGGGATGGCGCGGAGATTGTGTTGCTGGATGTGCCACAGGCCAAATCCGATCTCGAAGCCCTGGCTGCGCGCTTGGGAGGACAGGCGCTGGTGCTCGATATCTGCGCGCCGGATGCCGCAGCGCGCTTGATCGAGCAGATTCCTGGCGGGCTCGACATCGTGGTGCATAACGCAGGCATCACGCGGGACAAG
This sequence comes from Pseudomonas sp. LS-2, assembly GCF_003605735.1. Lineage (GTDB taxonomy): Bacteria > Pseudomonadota > Gammaproteobacteria > Pseudomonadales > Pseudomonadaceae > Aquipseudomonas. The sequence goes on from NZ_QXTJ01000039.1 coordinate 73,468, forward strand.
ACGCTGGCGAACATGACCGCGGACTTCTGGGATTCCGTACTCAACGTCAACCTCAACGCCCCGCAGGTACTGACGCAAGCGCTGATCGATGGCGGCGCACTGCACGACAACGGCAGCGTGATTCTCATGGCGTCCATCAGTGGACTGGCGGGCAACCGCGGGCAAACCAACTACACCACCAGCAAAGCCGGGTTGATCGGATTGGCGCGGGCCATGGCACCGTCATTGAAAGAGCGTGGCATCAGCATCAACGCTGTAGCGCCGGGCTTCATCGAAACCAGCATGACCGCACACATGCCGTTCGCATTGCGTGAAGCCGGGCGTCGCATGAGCTCGCTGGGACAGGGCGGCGTGCCCCAAGACGTCGCCGAGGCCGTGGCATGGCTGAGCCAACCGGGCACCGGCTCGGTGAGCGGTCAGGTATTGCGGGTCTGTGGACAAAGCGTCATTGGCGCGTAAGAAGCCACGCTGCTTTCTCTAGCAGTGCGGCTTGCCGGCGGCAGCGATTTCAAGACCGTCGCCGCCGGCAAGCCGTGCTGCTACAGAGTGAACAAAAACGCATGTGCGATTACGACGTGAAGGTGAGAACAGGAGAAACCTCGATGAGTGCACACTGGCGTTATCTGGATGCTCCCCCGGCCCTGCCAGGTTTGTTCATGCAGGCCGCGCTGCGGCGCAAGGTCAGTGGCACGCACTTGCCCGATCAAGGCCTGCGTTGCTGGGTGTCGGTGGATCCGGAAAAGGTCAACGGGTTCGCCAAGGTCTGTGGTTTCGTCCCAGGCAGTCTGCTGCCGCCGACTTATCCACATGTGCTGGCGTTTCCGCTGCAAATGAAACTGCTGACCGACAAGGACTTTCCGTTTCCGCTGTTGGGGCTGGTGCATCTGAATAATCGCATCAGCATCCGGCGCCCGCTGGGGAGTGTGATCAAGGCGCAGGTCAGCGTGCGGGTGGACAATCTCAAGCCCCACGCCAAGGGCGCGACGTTCAGCCTGATCACTCAGATCGAAGACGCCTTGGGGCTGCTATGGGAAGAAGACAGCACCATGCTCTGCCGAGGTGTGCAGATCGAAGGTGAGCCGGAGGGCGCCTATGAACCTGCACCGCTGCCCATGACCGAATTGGCGACATGGTATGCGCCCGCCGACATCGGTCGGCAGTACGCCAGGGTCAGCGGCGATTACAACCCGATTCACCTGAGTGACAGCAGCGCCAGGCTCTTCGGTTTCCCTAAAGCCATCGCTCATGGCCTGTGGATAAAAAGCCGGACACTGGCCGCGCTGGACGATCATCTACCGGCGTCGAACGTGGATATCTCGGGGGAGTCTCCAAAGCCGGTACGCCTGCCCAGTGAAGTGACACTGTCGGCCAGTGCGGCAGGGTCCCATGGCCAGCTCAAGCTGGAGGGCAAGGAAGGGATCGTGCATATGCTCGGAAGCTGGCAGCCGGCGTCGGAGTGATGAGTCGGCTGCGCAGGCATTGTAGACGCGCGCTTGCCCGCGATTGGGCGACTGCGCCGTCATCGTCGTAGCAAACACACCGCCATCGCGGGCAAGCGCGCTCCTACAACGTTCGTGAGCGCTTGCTTCAATCGCTCATCCCCCTGAAGCTACGCACCTTCAGGAGACCCGCACATGAACCTCGACGAACTTACCCAGCGCCTGCACCGCATCCGCGATACCAACGACTGGCGGCAATTCCATAGCCCCAAGAACCTGGCCATGGCCGCCAGCGTTGAAATGGCCGAGCTGGTGGAAATCTTCCAGTGGAAAACCGAGGAACAATCGCGCCGGTTGCCGCCAGACGAACTGGCCCATGCCGGTCAGGAAGTGGGGGACATCGTGTTGTATTTGCTGTTGATGTGCAGCGAACTGGGTCTGGACATGGATGAAGTGGTTCGCGCCAAACTGGCCGACAGCGAGCGGCGGTTCAGCAAATGAGCGACCGTCATTTCGACCAGTTGGCGACGCGCTTCGCTGAAAAGATCTACGGCGGCGCGAAAGGCGCGATTCGACTCGCAGTGTTACAGGCGGACCTGAAAGAGTCGCTGCCGGATCGCCCAATGCGCGTACTGGACATCGGCGCGGGGCTGGGCCACATGTCGCTGTGGCTGGCCGAACGCGGCCATGACGTCACCCTCGCCGAGCCCGCCGAACCCATGCTGGAAGGCGCCCGACAGCGCTTTGCTGAAGCCGGACAGTCCGGGACGTTCATCCAGGCGCCCTGGCAAGACCTGCCAGGTCAGTTGAACGAGCCTTACGATCTGGTGTTGTGTCATGCAGTGCTGGAATGGCTGGCCGAACCCCACGCGATCCTCCCTGCGCTGCACCAACTGACCAAAGCCGATGGCTGGCTGTCGCTGGCGTTCTACAACCGCGACGCGCTGATTTATCGCAATTTGCTCAAGGGCCATTTCAAGAAAATGCGCCGAAACAACCTGGCGGGTGAAAAACAGAGTCTAACCCCGCAACAACCTCTTGATCCGCGCGAATTAGCGGCGCAACTTGAGGGTCTGTGGCGAGTCGAAACCCAGAGTGGCGTTCGGGTTTTCCACGACTACATGCCGGTGGAGTTTCAGACTAAAGCTGAACTGTCAGACTTGCTGGAAATGGAACTCGCGCATCGTCGCCACCCGAGTTTTGCCGGACTGGGACGTTATCTGCACTGGATGTGCCGACCTGTTTGAGGCTATCTGCGGAGACCATCATGAAACGCTGCCTCGCTTTGCTGCCCCTCTGCCTGGGCCTTGCCGCCTGTCAGAGCCCCAATCCCTACACCGCCGTTTCTGCTGCGATCCCACCTGCCCCGCCACAGGCTGCCAACGCGATCGACATGAGTGCCTACCCCGCAGCGCCCCGAGACTACGGGCGCTATCGTAACTGGACCTGGCTCAACGGCCAGTTGCCGCCGGGCACCCAATGGGCCGATTCGGCGCAGGTGGCCGAAGCAGTCAGCAACGGGCTGGATCAGCGAGGCTTGCGGCCGTCGCAGAATCCGCAAGCGGCTGACTTGCAGGTCGCCGCAAACACCCGTACCGAAACCCGTATACGCCAGGTACGAGACGATTATTACGACCCGTACTACGGTGGCTCCGGCGTCGGGGCCGGTTATTACGGGGGCAACGGTTACCGCAATGGTTACGGGGGTTATGCCACCGTTCCCATCGTGCGGACCTATCAAGAACAAGTGGTCGTGGTGAGCATCAGCATGTTCGATGCACGCAGCGGCCAGCCCGTATGGAGCGCCAGTGCCGAAACCGGCAGTGGCGGCGATCAGTCGGATCGCGCCAAGGCGTTGCGCCAGGCCGTGCAGCGCGCCTTGACCGCCTACCCACCGTCGTAGCACCCGCTGCGTCGATTTTTGACATGTCTGGAGAGCCATCATGTTCCGCTGCATCGCTGTCGTGTGTGTTGCCCTGCTGCTCAGCGCCTGCCAGACCGATCGGGTCAATCGTGACTTCGACGCACAGCGCGACTTCGGCGGGTATAGAACCTGGGCCTGGAAAGAACCGGCTCTGCAGTATCAGCCCAATGATCCTAGGATCAAGAGCGACCTGACCGAGCAACGCATTCGCCAATCGGTCGGTGAGCAGCTCGATCAGCGCGGGTTGCGCATGGCCGCCCCGGGCGTGAAGGCTGACGTGCAGGTACAAGCCTGGCTGATCGTCGAGAATCGTCAGCAGCTGGTGACCACCAACTACGGCGGTGGCGGCTATTGGGGCAACCCGTGGGGCGGGTACTGGGGCGGCCCGATCGGCACCGAAACGCGCAATGTCGATTACAAGGTCTCGACCCTGCAGATCGACATGCTCGACGGCAAGGACGGCAAACTGGTGTGGCGTGGCAGCACCGAACAGGTCATGAGCGACAGCAACGCCAACCCGGCTGCTCGGGAACTGGCGTTGCGTCAGACCGTACAAAAAATCCTGCAGCAGTATCCGCCGCATTGACAAACCGCCTGTAGCACGGCGTGCCGGCGGTAGCGATCTGAAGGAGGTCACCGCCGGCAAGCCGGACTGCTACAGGGATTGTGTTGTGGCATCTATCTGTAGTGCACCGCAAAAAATGTGGGAGCTGCCGGAGGTTACGACGGTGGGCGAATGCGGTCGCTTGGCTGGCAGAGATGCAGTGAATGTACCGGCCTCTTCGCGACCCTCGTAACCTCGGATTGCTCCTACAGGGATTGTGTTGTGGCATCTGTCTGGACTGCACCGCAAAAAAATGTGGGAGCTGTCGGAGGTTACGACGGTGGCGAATGCGGTCGCTTGGTTGGCCGAGATGCAGTGGATGTAACGGCTCCTTCGCGACCCTCGTAACCTCGGAATGCGCCTACAGGTGTTTTTCATCCAGCCATTCGCCAGGCCGACTACACTCCCCTGCATCTCGGGTGAGTAGCGACGGCGTTGCCGAAGGAGTGCTGGATGTCTCCCCTGATGTACCCCTGCGCCCGACGGGATCGGCAGCGTGGCGCCATAGGGTTGATGGCTGCGCTGACCATGGCCCTGGCTTTGTTGTGCATGCTGGTCGTGGTCGACAGCGGTCGGCTGTACATGGAAAAGCGCACGCTGCAGCGGGTCGCCGACATGGCTGCCCTGGAAGCCGCAAGTCTTAACGGCAACTGCATCGGCGCCAGCACCGCCAACGCGTACGCGACGCAGAGCGCTACGCGCAATGGCTTCACCGTGACCGACAATACCCGCACCCTGATCACCCGTTGCGGCATCCTCACGACCGGCGCCAACGGTCGACGCAGCTTCGCGGTGGATGCCACGAAAGCAGACGCGATTCAGGTCACCGTGAGCCATTCCATTGCGCGCAGCATCGCCGCAGGCATCGGCGCGATGTTTGAGACCAACCCGACACCGACCGAGGCGCAACTGACTGCCGTCGCCGTAGCCACCCCGCCGCTACCGCCATTGGCGCAGCTGACGATCAAAAGCACCCTGGCGACCATCGACAGCAACAAAGGCAATCTGCTGAACGCGATCTGGGGAGGCCTGCTGGGCGGCACGCTGAATATTTCGCTGGCGGGATGGAACGGCCTGACCAATGCCAACATCAACCTGCTCAGTTATCTCGATCAACTGGCCGTGGACGTCGGTGTAAAGGCAGGGGATTACACATCGCTGCTGGGCACGGACATTTCCGTGACACAACTGTTGAACACATCTACCAAGGTCCTGGCCCAAAGCAGTCCGGCAGTGCAGGCGGCCATCAACAGCTTGCTGAGCGTCAATGCCATCGCCAGCGGGACGAAAATCAAGCTAAAGGATTTACTGACCCTTCAGACCGGCTTGCCCGCCGCAGCGCTGGACACCCAGCTGAATCTGTTCCAATTGGTCGAAGCGTTCGTGCAAGTTGCCAATAGTCAAAGTGCGGCTTTCGCCACCATCCCCGGCAACGTCCTCGGCCTGGTCGGGGTCACGATCAAACTCAAGGTCATCGAGCCGCCCCAACTCTCTGCGCTGGGCAATCCGGCGCTGGCAAAAGCCAACCCGACCGGGCCCAATCAGATCTACGTCAGAACCGCCCAGGTCAGAACGCTGATCAGCGTGGACTTGGGAGCAGTCAATGCCACCCTTAGCCTGGTCAATGGCCTGTTATCAACCGTCATTGGCCTGCTCAATGCGTTGGGGCTCAATGTGGATGTAAAGCTGCTGCCCAACGGTGCGAACCTGGATGTCAGCCTTGAGGCTGCCAGCGCCAGCAGCAGAGTCACGGACTTCACCTGCGCCAGCGACGACACGAAGACGCTGACCGCCTCCACGACCACTGCGGCAGTGAAGGTGAAGGTCGGGCAAATCACCAACAGTTCAGACTGGACCTCTGCCTCGACCGATCTGGTGGTTCAGGAGCTGCCCATCCTCGACCTCGGCATTACCAGTTGCAAACCCTTCGGTGGCTGTCAGCCACGGGTGCCTTACGGCGCGGGCGGGCTGGGCCTGCTGATCGGCGGAACAGGTCCCACGGACGGCGCGGTGCTGGGCGCGACTCAGGCTTACGTCTTCCCCAAGCCTGCCGCAATTAAAATGGCGCCTGATCCCTACCACTCATTTACCAGCAACAATCTGGTGGGCAGCCTGCAGAACACCTTGGGCAGTATTCATCTGATCAACCATCCTCCGGCAAGCGCTTCATTGATCGGCCTGCTGCTTGGCATATTGACCGGTGCCCTGAGCAGCGTTCTGGATCTGCTGGGAAGTGCCATCGGCGGGCTGTTGAGCCCGATTCTGGACCCCCTGCTCAACCAGGTGCTGGTCAGTCTGGGGATCAACCTGGCGACTGTGGATGTCGGCGCCAACCTCAGCTGCCATCCCGCTCAGGCGCAGTTGGTCATCTGATACACAGGCCTACCCTCAATCCGGCTTGGCGGCGGTGCCTTATTCGAGACCGCCTCCGCCGGCAAGCCGGACTGCTACAGGAGCCCTGCGTGGGACGAGCAAATCACTCCCGCACGATGGGTAATGCAATGCGGAAACACGCCCCTTCGCTGGAGTTACTGACACTCAGTCGCCCGCCCATCTGTTCGACGATGCCATAGCTCACCGACAGCCCCAGCCCTGTGCCAACGCCCACCGGTTTGGTGGTGAAGAAGGGTTCGAAAATGCGCTCCAGCAGACGCGGGTCGATCCCGCCGCCGTTGTCCTCGATCACCAGCCAGATGCTCTGTTCGTCCTGCTCGACATGCAGCGCGATCCAGGGCTCGAAGTCTCGATCCTTTTCCCGCTTGGAGAGCAGTGCATCGCGGGCGTTGACCATCAGATTGATCAGCACCTGTTCGAGCTGATCCACATGCCCGCGCACCTGCACCCGCGGCCCTGGCTCGCCAATCCTGAGCCCCACGCCTTTGCCTTTCATGCCCTCGCTGAGCATGTTCAGCGTGCCGTCCACTGCGTCGATGGGGTCGAACAACTGTTGCTCGATCTCCGAGCGCCGCCCGAACACGCGCATGTGGTTGACCACCCTTGCTGCGCGCTGCACCTGAGCGTCGATGCGGTTGAGCTTGTCGGTCAGGTAATCGATCTCGATGTCGCCGTTGCTCAGCCGCTTGAGCACGTTGACCACTGCCATGCGCATGACGTTGAGCGGCTGGTTGATTTCATGGGCCAGGCCCGTCGCCATTTCGCCTAGGGTGGCCATTTTCGCGCTCTGGTTGAGCTGCATGCGGGTGCGGCGGATTTCGGTGTTGTCGCGGCCCACGGCCTGAATCTCGACCAGCTTGCCGCTGTCGTCGAATACCCCGCGATCCGCCCAGATCCACCAGGCATGTTCGCGGCCCGGCAACTCCAGACAGATCTCGGCCGTGCTCATGGGCGACTCCGGCGTCAGCTCGTCGATGCGCCGCAAAAAAGCCTCTTTCTGCTCAACGGAAAACCACTCGCCCAGATTGACGCCGGGCAACTGCGCCGGCGTGCATTCCAGATAATCGGCCAGCGGGCGGTTGCCGAAATTCAGCACCAGATCCGGCGTGTAGCGGCAGATCATCGCAGGCGAATCTTCCACCAGAATCCGGTAGCGCTCCTCGCTCTCGCGCACGCGCTCGGTGGCCTGAGTCGCTTCCGTCACGTCCAGCCACAGCCCCACCGCTTCCACGGGCATGCCGAGGTCATCGCGCAACAGACGCGCCTCATCCAGCAGCCAGTGGTATTCGCCCTTTTTGTCGCGCAGGCGATAGCGGCAACTCACCACGCCTTCACGCAGAAGCTGGCGAGTGCGCTGAAACCAGATGTCATGGTCCTCGGGGTGGATGTATTGAGTCAGCAGCCCGTCGCCGCATTCGGCCTGCGTCCAGCCCAGCAAGGGCGTCAGGCTGGCGCTGAAAAACGATGGTTTCAGGCTGCCGTGATCGTATTCGAGTACATAGATCACCGCCGGCGAACTCGCGATCAGGTTACCCAGCCGTGCATGGGCCGCCGCCGCCTGGGTTTCCTGATTCTTGATGTCACTGACATCAAGCATGAAGCCCAGCACCCGCCGCGCCTGACCGCTGACCAGCATCTGGCCTTGAATGCGCAGCCATATCGCTGGCTGAGCCGGATCCTCCTGAAGCAGCCTGACACACGCGAGCATCGGCGTGCCGTGGTGGCGCAACAGGCTCAGGCGAGTGTCCAGTTCATGTCGGTCTGCCGGGTGAATCATTTGCAGCCAGGTCGTCAGGGGCAGTACGTCATGGTTTTCCGGCAAACCCAGGGTGCGCGCCAACTGCGGCGCCAGTTGCACCTCTTCGGTATCCGGCAACAACTCCCACCAGCCGGTGCCGAGCAAGTCCTGCAAGACGGCCAGTCGCTCGAGCTGATGGCGGTGGGCCTGATCGGCATGACGGTACAGAATCGGCCCCGCGAGCGCCGAACACAGGTTCATCCATTCGCGGTCGCCCAGTTCGGGCACTTGCTGCGCCGCCCTGTAAAAACCGAACAACAGCCATGCCTTGACCGAGCCCTCCTTGTGATGGGGCAACAGAAAACCTTCGGCATTGCCGAACGCACTTTGAAGATGGACCTGGCGGCTGGGCGCGCTGAAGTCGATCTGGTGGGTGACCGTGGCATTCAGTGAATCCAGATCCGTGCCCAGGCGCTGGCCGTCCTGCCATAACTGCGGCGCCGTGTGCGCGTTGCAATGCGCATACACCCGCCAGCCGCTACCGCCCGGTTCGGCCAGTGCAAGCGCCAGACAGGGCACGCGATACTGCTGCGCAAGTTCTTCCAGTTGTTCGGCGGTGACGGCTTGCAAACGCTCGACATGACACCCGCGCACCTTCTCAGCGATCTGCCCGGCCAGGCGCAGACATTGCTGTCGGCTCTGGGCGACATTGGCTTCCTCCATCAGATCGCCGATGTCCAGCAACTGCAACAGCCAGTTGTCTCCCTGGGCCTGAACCCACCCACGGGTGTGCAGCACATGGCCGTTGGGGCGTTTGAAATCCAGATCCAGCATGTGCCCCAGCCAGTCCTGCGGCACGCCCTCGACCACCATCGCGCTACTGGGCATCAGATAGCCAAGCAGACGCTGCGCAGGAGTCAGTGCAGCAGCGATACCCAGCGCGCCACCCAATGGTTTGCTGATAGCGGTGACACGGCCCTCCTCGTCCAGCTGCATGTGCCACTCGGCGCTGAGCGACACGGGCTCGGCGATCAGGGGCTGGGGCTCGGCAGGCGCATCGGCGCGACCGAGCCAGCGATTGAGGATTTCATTTTTAAGGGGCAAGTTGCAGGCTCGCTTCGGCAGTGAGGTAGGTCGGCAGATTCGGCACGTCACCGATACCGGGCAGCGTCAGGACAGGCAGGACCTGCGTCAGTTTGCTCTTGGGGTATCGGATCCTGACCCGCAGCAGTTTGCCGTCGAAGACGACGTCTGCATCCGAGGCCACGTTGAAGGCGAATGCAGGCGGTATCCACGACAGTTGATAGCTCAGGGCAAGCCGGGCCTGAGCGGGGACCACGGTTTGATAACCGGCGGTGCTGGGGCTGATGGCGACACTCTGACGTACCGCTTCGGCCGTGGCGTTATTGAACGATTGCATGAGCAGCAGGGGCAGGCTGTAACTCACTAATCCGTAGAACACCGCGAAGAAAACCACGAACACCAGCGCGAACTCGATGGCGGCGGCGCCTTTTTGCGTGTGAGGGGAAAAATTGCGGGGGAACCTGCGCATGCCGACGTCTACCCTGACAGTGCTACCGTGCATGGAGCATAGATTCTTTCCGGAAAACAGGACGTTTATTACCCGATGAATTTACTTTTCATACTGCTGTGGTTTGCCGTCTGCGCCGATCAGGATGCCCGGCGCAGAAAGGTGTCCAACTGGCTGACATTCGGCGGAGCGTTGCTAGCGCTCGGGTATCTGCTGATCGAAGGCGCCAGTTGGCTGGGTGCTCCAACCAAACTTGCGTGGTGGGCATTGGCGGTGACATGGGTCTTGACGCTGCCGGGTTATGCACTGAACCGGCTTGGCGCGGGCGATGTGAAGCTCATGACGGCGGTAGCGCTGGCCAGTGATCATTTGCACATACTGGGGACGTTTATCGGCGCGGGCATGACCAGTGTGATCTGGCTGCTGACGCGTCAAAAAATCTGGATTCATGTAACTCAAGGGTTTAGAGATCGCTATCCCAACCTCGCTCCACAGGCGTCAAGCAAACAGCCTTTCGTGCCCTTTCTGTTCCTGGGATTTATCGGGACGGTCGTCTGGCTCCACTAGTCGAATCGCCATCACACGCTATGTACATAGTCAGAAAGTGAGACTAGGTTTAGTCCTACGCCCGGCCATTCACAGTCCTACAGTGGGTTGCCGTGAAGGATTCACATGACACCGGGCCCGGTTCAGCAGTCGTCGCAGCAGGGAGTCGCGAGTGAACAAGCATTCGGCAATAAAAGTTCTGGTGGTTGACGATCACCCCCTCATCGTCGACGAGATCAGCGAGTTTCTCGAAGGCAGCGGCTATCGCTGCGTGCCTTGCTATTCGAGCCGCGAGGCACTGGAGCAGTTTCGCGATGACAGCAGCATCGCCATCGTACTCTGCGATCTGGACATGCCGGGGCTCAACGGCATCGAGCTGGTCGAAGCCATGAAGTTGCTGGCGGGCAAGAAGCGTATCTTTGAATCCATCATGCTGACCGGTCGCGCCGAGAAGCAGGACGTGATCAAGGCCCTGCGCGCAGGCATTGCCGATTACTACCAGAAACCTGTCGATCTCAACGAACTGCTTCTGGGCGTGCAACGTCAGGAAGAGTCGCTTGAGGATCGCGTGAAGAACGTTCAGCATCTGGGGCACCTCAACGACAAATTGCAGTTTCTGGCGGCGTCCATCGACGACCTTTGTCAGGACCTGGACAAATCGCGTCAATTCGCTCAACCGGCTGCTGACGCCGAAGCAGAGTTTGAAATTCCGGCCATCTTCGAACATCTGTCCCCCCGCCAACTGGACGTCGCCAAGCTAGTGAGCAAGGGCCAGACCAACTACCAGATCGCCTGCGAACTGGGCATCACCGAAAACACCGTGAAGCTCTATGTCTCACAGGTCCTGCGCCTGACGCACATGCACAACCGCACCCAACTGGCGCTCGCATTGTCGCCGAACAGTGCAGCGGCGCGAGGGCGTGTGACTGCGCATTGAAACTGCATGGGCCCAGCTAGATCGCTGTAGCTTTTGACTCTGCCCGGAGGGCGTGGGAGCGCAGCTTGCTGGCGATCTGGCGCGTAGCGGCAGTAAAACCAGCACCTGCGGGGTACTGGATAATCGAGAGTGTTCAGGACTTGCTGCCGGTTCCCGGCAGATCGCGAGCAAGCTGCGCTCCTGCGTCCTCCGGACAGAAGCAGAACCGCCACGATCAATTCCCCCCCGAACTGCCACTCGACACGCTGCCGCCTTTCTTCTGCTCATAGAAATCCGGAATCGGATGCTGATAGCTGTCGAGCCAGCGCTGCATGCTGAGGTCGCGCTCGATAGGGCTTGAGGGCTGCGCGATGGATGAAGCGGCCTTGCCGCTGACTTGCAGCTGCAGCCAGGTTTCGGTCTGTTGCTGTGTGGCAGAGGACGGGCCTGGCTCGATGGCAGCGGCAGTGCCACTGACCAATAGCACACCGAGTCCGGTCAGCAATGTGCGGTTCATGGTTGTCTCCCAGCAACGACGGATGGATCGATCACGGCCGCCACCTTGTCAGCCCTGATCGGCGAGCTGCCGGGGGCGTTCTTGAGTTTGTCGGCGCGGGCCTGGGCATCGTTGACCTGATCCGGTGTCAGCCCGGTGCGAGAGACCAGTTCTGCCGCTTGAGTCCAGTCGTCCTGATAGATCAACAGCGTCACCAGATTCAGTGCCGCCAGGGTGTCGGACTGCTTGAGTTCGATGGCGGTCAGGAACTGGAACCGCGCCTGTTCCAGCTTCAGTTGATTGAGGTAAACCACGCCAAGGTCATTGCGGATCTTCTCGTCGGTGGGCGAAAGCTTCACCGCCGCCTGCAGATGTGCCAGTGCCTGATTGTTGTCCCCACGCGCGGCTGCCAGTTGCCCCAGGCCATGCTCACCTTCGGCGGCTCGGCAGGTTCCCAGAAGACTCTTGTACAGCGGCTCGGCCTCGCTGCTGCCCAGCAGACGCAACACCCGCGCCTTGCGCAGTCGAACCTCCGCCAGATTCGGCGGCAGACCCTCAAGGTGCGCCAGGCTGGCGTGCAGTCGACCTTCGTCGGCCATGTCCTGCGCCATGTTCAGCGCCAGTTCCTGATCCGAAGTCGGCTTGGCGCAACTGGCGCCGTTCGCCTGCGCCAGCCACGGTGCGCTGCCATCACTGGCACAACCGCTGAGCAGAACAAGCCCCAATACTGCGATGACTGCTTTCATGCGTTCTCCCTAATGCGAACTCAAGGCCTTGCTGATGGCGACGAAACCGGGGCCGGCCAACACGATCAGCAACGCAGGGAACAGGAACACCATCATCACCACCGACATCTTCGCCGAGAGTTTGGAGATGTATTCTTGCAACCGCGTCAGTCGGCGGTCGTCGATCAGTTGCTTGAGCGCGAGCAGCGACTTCATCGCCCCGCCGCCCTGATGAATCAACTGATTGAGAATCACGCAGGTGTCGCTGAACTCATCGACGCCAAGCTGGAGGGCGGCCTTGTTCAGTTCCTCGCCCACTTCAAGGCCTGAATCCACGCGCACCAGCATGACCCTCAGTTCCGAAGACAGCACCGGCAGCAACCGCCGACCTTCATTGCTCAGCACACGCAGGGCCTGCTCAACCGCCATGCCGGACTCGAACAGGATGCGCAGCAACGGAATGAAGGTCGCGATTTCAGCCACCGCCTGTTTCTGACGACGGCTGGCAGCGGCGGCCAACACGCGTTTAGGTGCCAGATAACCCAGACCCAGCGCGAACACCGGAACCAGCCACGGGTACTGCGCATCGTTGTAGAACAGCGTCTGAATCAGCACTGCCACCCCAACCGACACCAGCGGGACACCGATCTGGCACGCCGCGAAAAGAGAGCGCTGGCTTGCCCGACGCCAGCCGATACGGTTAAGCAGTGTCTGCGTTTCACTGTCCAGACTGACCGAGCGTTGCCCGAATCGGCTGTCACCCAAGAGACGTAGCAGGCTTCCTACGCGACCGTCGCGCGCATTACCGCCCTGCAAGCGAGACAGGACGATTCGCTCCGCCCGGCGTTGGCGGGCCATAGTCAACAGTAGAAAAAATCCGGCGGCAGCGAAAAGGATCGATCCAAGTATCAGGACCACTTCAGATACTCCTCAGCATGCGCCATAGCGCCAAACAACCCAGGGTCTGCATGGCAAAGGCAAACATCAGCATTTGCTGACCCGACTCGTCATTCCACATGTGCAGCAGATAGGCGGGGTTCACGGCCAGAAAATACCCCACCATACTCACTGGCAGCAGCGCCAGCACGACCGCTGTCATGCGGGTCTCGCCGGTCATCGCCCGAAGCTGGCGAGCCCCCTGCTCGCGTTCGCGAATCAGTCGAATGAGGTTCTCCAGCAGTTCGCTGGCATTGCCGCCGTACCGGTGATTGACCCTCAAACCCAAAGCCAACAGCTGAAACTCGTCACGTTCATACAGGTCGGCGAAGTCCTTCACCGCGTCTGGCAGCGCGACACCCATATGCACGTTGCGCCTGATACGTGACATCGCCTCATTCAGCGGTTGACCCGCGGCATCGATACCGTGCAGGACCGCGTCCCCCAACGTTCGTCCAGATTTCAGGCTGCGCACTGTGTGGTCGAGCAACTGGGGCAGCTGCTCGATCATGCGCCGCACCCGGCGCTGATAGCGCAAACTGACGTAGAACCGGAGCGCGATGATCGGCAGTACGATCCCCATGCCCAGGCCAATCCCGTCATAGGCCAGATACCCCAGCAGCATCGCGGTCAACCAGATTGTCAGTGCCAATGGCAAGCGTGCGGTCGGTCGTCCGAGGCCGGCGCGCAAGAACGCTCGCTCGACCATCGCCAATACAGGCTTTGAACTCACGGGATCGGGCTGCCCCAGCACCAGACGCGCCATGATCCGCTCGTTCGCGCCCTTGTTCAGCCCGCGATAGAACAGATAGAGCGACAGCCCCATCAGCAGCATGAAAACCAGACCCAGAACAATGGCGCCTCTCACCGTGAGCCTTCCTCCCTTTGCGCGCTCAGTAATCCAGTTGCCGGAGCTTGTCACCGGCAGGATTGATCGCCTCGCGCAGGAAGCCGAAGCCGGTGCGGCGATCCAGCCGGAACAGGGTGTTGGTGACGTAGACGTCATCACGTGTGCCCACCACTTCCACCACCTCGCTGACGCAGCGCCGCCCGTCGGGCATGCGGGTCAGTTGAATGATCACGTCCAGTGCGGCGCAGATCATCTGTCGCAGGGTTTTCTCGGCGATCTGCCGCCCGGTCAGCCCCACCAGAGTCTCCAGGCGCAACAGGGCATCCTGCGCATTGTTGGCGTGGACGGTGCTCATGGAGCCGTCGTGGCCGGTGTTCATCGCGGTCATCACGTCGAGCACTTCCACACCACGAATCTCGCCGAGAATGATCCGGTCCGGGCGCATCCGCAGGGCGTTGCGAATCAGGTCGCTGGCACGCACTTCGCCATGGCCTTCGGCGTTGGGTGGGCGGGTTTCCAGACGCACCACATGAGGGTGTCCGAGTTGCAGTTCAGCGACGTCTTCGATGGTGACCAACCGTTGCTGGCTGTGGATCATCTGGCTGAGCACGTTGAGCATGGTGGTCTTGCCTGTGCCCGTACCGCCGCTGATCAAGATGTTGCAGCGCTTGCTGACGGCGCTTTCCAGAAAGTCGTAGATGGGCTGATCGATGGTCTGCATCGCCACCAGATCCGAGCTTTTGAGCATGTCCTTGCGAAACTTGCGGATCGACACGCAGGGACCGTCCAGCGCAATCGGCGGGATGATCGCGTTGACCCTGCTGCCGTCGGGCAAACGGGCATCGACCATCGGCGAGGACTCGTCCAGACGCCTGCCCAGTGGCGCAAGAATCCGCTGGATGACGCGCTCGACGTGGTGCGAATCGATGAAGCGCAGGTCCGAATGATGGAGCACGCCTTCGCGTTCGATGAACACTTTGTTCGGGCCATTGACCAGAATTTCCGTGACTGACTTGTCCCGCAACAGCACTTCGAGCGGGCCGAAACCGGTGAGTTCGTCCACCAGTTCTTCGGCCAGACGCTCCATCTCGTAACGGGAAATCGCCAGACGCAACCGGGCGACGTACTCGGCGACCTTGTCGGTCACGAACTGCGCCAGAGCCGGGCGCGTGCCCTCCAGCAGGTTGCGGCCGCTTTCCTCGATGGCGTCGATGATGTAGCGGTGCAACACCAGTTTCAGGCCCTGCCCGTCACCCCCGCTTTCGGCAGGACGGGACGACACGCCAAAGAGTTTCTCGCCTTTCATTTATCTGCGCCCCCACAATCGAGTGAGCCATCCACCCGCGGACTTGCTGCTGTCTTCGGAGTGGCTGGCCAGACGTTCGCCGAGGTGGCGCAGCCCTGCGGTCAGCGACTCCCTGGACGACAGCTCGAACAGCGATAAACCCTGATTCTTGGCGTTCAGGCGCAATTCGGGACTCAGCGGCAATACCGCCATGGCCTTGAGCCCAAACGTCTTTTCAAGTGTCTCGGCATTGGGCGTGACCTGACGCAGGTACTTGTCCACCAGAAGCCCGGCGTGCTGAAGTTTCAGGCCCTTCTCGCGCCATAGATTGAGGATCGCCAGATTGCGTCGGCATTCAATGACGTTCTGGTCCACGTACCACAGCAGTTGATCGCAATGGGCGACGAAGGTACGCAGTGACTCACTGTCCGGTTGCCCGACCAGATTCACCACCACGTGCTGAAAATGCTGACGCAAGGCGCTGAGCAGCATGTACAGCTCGGCCGCGCTGGTGTGCTCCAGGGACGTGTCGTCCTCGGCATAGGCCAAGATGCGTAACTGGGTGGGATGAAGGGTGAAAGCGCTGTCGATCAGGGTCGAATCCAGCCTGCGCAGGTGCCGCAATGCGTCGCCGAAGTTGAACGTGGATTCGAGGCTGAGCATCGCCAGGCTGTCGCCGCGCGGCAGGCCCAGATCCAACAGCAACGTGCGCTGGCCTTTCTGCTGCGCGACCAGTGCGAGATGCGCTGACACCAGCGCGCCGTCGCCATCGCACTGAGAGCCATAAATCACCGTCAGGCCACCCATGTTCGGGTTGGGCGCCACCGCCGGCAGACGCTTGCTCAGGCGGCGTACGAGCCCCGCGACTTCACTGGAACGCGAGCCATAGGCGACGAAATCCCGTGCGCCAGCGCGCATCGCGTTGAGCACCAACTGATTGTCCATGCCATCGCCCAAGGCAACGATGGCGAGCATTGGCTTGGCCTCCAGCGCCCCTTCGATCAGAGCGCTCTGGTTCATCAGGTGCTCACGATCAAGCCCCACGAACACCACGCTGGCGAAGGTCACGTCCACCAGCGCCAGCAACTCGTCGAGGCTGCCGGTTCCGGCACTGACCACCTGCCCCAGCGGCGCCAGCGCGCCTTGCAGCCATTCAAGGTCGGTAGTGTTGCGAGTGATCGCCAGAAAAGTCTGGCTCAGACTAGGGCCCTGGCTCATTGCGATAACCCGCTACGGCGGTCGAAATTGCCGTTCTCAAGGAAGTACAGCTTCAGGAAATTCGGATCGTAGTTACGCAGGCTTTCGCCCGGCAGCGAGGGCAATGGCGCATTCGCTGCCAGGGGCTGGACCAGATGGGGGGTGACGATCATCAGCAATTCGCGCTCGTCGCGGTTGATCTGAGAGCTGCGAAACAGCGCACCGAGGATCGGGATGTCACCCAGGCCCGGAAACTTGTCCACCGATGCAATGTTGCTGGTGTTGATCAGGCCACTGATGACGAAACTTTCGCCATCGGCGAGGGAAACGCTGGTGTCGGTACGGCGCACGTTCAGGGCCGGAACCGTGGTGCCGGCAATCGTCACGCCTGCGGTGAAATCCAGCTCGCTGACTTCGGGCGCGACCTTCAGTGCAATGCGGTTACGCCCCACCACGGTCGGCGTCAGGGTCAGGCGCACGCCGTATTCCTTGTACTCGATGGAGATGCCGTTGCCCTCTCCATTGGGCACCGGCACCGGAAACTCGCCTCCGGCCAGGAAGCTTGCGCTCTGCCCGCTCAGGGCCACCAGACTCGGCCGCGCCAGCGTGTAGGCGAAGCCGCTGCTTTCCATGGCGTTGAGCATGCCCAGCACCTTGCTGCTGCCGCCACCCCAGACGATGTTGAAGTTATTGTTGTTCAGCGGGATCGCCGGACGCGTGCCGCCCACCGTTCCCGGTGACACCGTCACCCCAGGCACGGTGCCTGGCGAGCCGAACAGGAAGTTGTTGGAGCCCTTGCCGAAGATAGAGGTACTGGCTTCTTTGAGCTTGGTGCGGCTGACTTCAACGAAACGGATGTCGGTCTGCACCTGACTGGGCAGCAACGGGTCTTCTGACGGCGGCAATAGCGCGTCGGTCATGGCGGTCTTGGCGGCGCCGCGCACGAACACCATGCTTTGACGAGGCGAAGAGGAACAGCCCGTCCAGACCATCAGGCTGGTGGTCCCTGGCGCTACACCGGTCAGCAGAAAGCCGCCATTGTCATCGCCGTTGACGTGCACGTCGGCAATCTTCGGATCGCCCACCGCAAGGCGCGTGATCGCGACCGGCGAGCGAATGTCCTGCTGCACGCCCTGGCCGATCTCCACGGCGGCAGGCATCGCCGCCAGCGACGCGCACCCGGCAGGTGCCGCCATCGCCAGGCCCTGATAAAGACCGGCGCAGAGCATGGCCAACACGATACGATTCAATACCGGCTTGAAACGGTTACTCATGAATGTGCAGTCCTTGCTCGATCAGGGAGTTTGCTGCGTGACCTGGTTACCACGGATGACCTCAATCGTCCGCGCCATGCGAGGTGCGCCAGTGCTCATCTGGCTGCTGCGCCCGCCACCGAGGCTCAACTGGCTGAAGTGGGTGACGTTGCGATTGGCCGTGTCCAGTTGCAAAGCGATGTCGCTGTCGCCGGCCCAGTAACGCTCCAGATTTTTCTCTTCGGCACTGCGGACCGCCAGGCGCAGCGGGCCGGCCTGGGTCGCCAGCATCAAGCGGCTCAGGAGTTTTTCCGGCACTGCGACCACGACGCTGCGCGCATTGGTCCTGAGCTTTTGTTGTTGTTCGCGATCCTCGCGACTGATGCCCAGACTGTCCTGCCCCTGATTCACCGGCCCCAGCAGTGCGCCAACACTGAGTACACGCAGGGCCGGGACCACGGTTTGCGCACTGCGGTCCGTGTTGTTCTGGTCAGGCGGCAGATAGAGCAGAACATCGACGTAATCGCCGGGGGTCAGTTGCCCGCCCGCGCCGATGATTTCGTCGATGGACAATGCCAGCGCGCGCTCGCCGGGGTGAATCATGCGGGCCAGCGTTCCGCCGGCTTCGAAGCTGCTGTCCGTCAACCATGTGCCCGCCGCGAGTGGACGCCATGATGTACGCCCCACGGCGTCCTCGGGCTTGCTGAAGCTTCCAGCGGGTGCGACTTTCAGGCGCTCGACGATCAGGTCGTCAGCCTTGACGGGTTGGTGGGCGGGAAGGTCTTTGGCGAGGATCAACACAGGTTGCCGAGTCGGATCTTCCATCGGCTGTTCAGCGATGACGGGAGCGGCCGCAGGCGTGGCGGTCTGGGTCACGGGGGCCACAGGCGCAGGTGCTGGCGTGCGGCTCAACACCAATCCCCAATAGCCGGCGAACAAGGCGCCCAGCAAAAAAAGCACAGCGAGCCCCATTGTGACGCGACTGCTCATGACGGCCCTCCCATGCCTGACTACAACCTCGAAAACGCTACGAGACAACCTGCCATTCAGGTGGCTGTGAACATTCACCCTTTTCGCTATATGAAGGTAGTCGAGGTCATTCAAAACGCCATCAGCTGTCGGAAATTTCCGAACGACGCGTTCAACCGAGCGTCGCGCACGCAAGCGTGACTTCGCTTGCCACTCATACTTTGTGATTAATGCTTTCTTGTGATTGTGGAGTCGGAGAATGGGGTCAATGCTGTGGGCACGAAGGATTGTTAATGCATTACTCGATACAGGCGCTTTTTTTGCGCAAGGAGAAGTCAGATGTTCCTTAATTTCCTGTCAGTGATGATCCGCCGTTTCGTCAAAGATGAAGAAGCCGCCTCCGCTATCGAATACGCGATCGTTGTCGCAATGGCTGCGGCTGTCGCGGCTCTGTTCATGACCAATCTTGCTACGGAGGTCAAGCGGTTGTTCAACGCGCTGTTCACCGCCTTGAATCTGCCCAACATACCTTGAGAATTCCTGCGGTGAGACCGTATGAAGACATCACTGGTCACGCTCATTCGGCAAGGTACTCAACATGCCCGTCCACCCGACACGCCAACAATTATTACTCGTTGACGACGAAGAGGACGCCAACGAAGAACTCGCCGAACTCCTCGAAGGCGAGGGGTTTTGCTGCTTTACCGCTCCCTCGGTGAAGGAGGCGCTTAAGCAGCTGACCCTACACCCGGACATCGCGCTGGTGATCACCGATCTACGGATGCCGGAAGAAAGCGGTATCTCGTTGATCAAGCGACTGCGCGAGCACACGNTGACATGGAGGATGTCAGCGATCTGCTGCGCCTGCAGGTGCTGGATCTATTCCGCAAACCGATCTACCACGTCCGCCTGCTGGAAACGCTCAACAACCTGTTTCCAGAGCCCAAGGTGTACAAGGTCGGGCAGTAACTTACTTCCATTCTCGCGCGCATAAAAAAGGCAGGGGGTCATCGACTCCCCTGCCTGAAACAGGCGTTGGCGCTGGATGAAACGCTCCGGCTGGCGGCGCGCTGGAGAAGGAACACTGCATCGCGGACAACGCACTCGCGATAGTTCCCACACTGCCCGGCACTGCTTGCCGACGCCAGCCGCGTTCGCACCCGACTTCCGCCCAAGACGCCTGTAACGGGTTCGGCAACCTGCCGAAAACTGCAAACCGCTGGCTGTCATATGACCCCCTCCCCGGCATCGGCGCAATTCATCAATTGGTATTAAACCGTTCTGAACCCAGCGTGCACGCCCTTATGCCCCCCGCCCAGCCGGTCATGATTCCATGCAACCGCTGCCGCTGCGCATTCCTTGTAGCAGTCCGGCTTGCCGGCGGCGACGGACTCAGAATCGCTACCGCTGGCAAACCGGACGGCTGTGGGGGACATGTACCACAGGAAGTTTCCATTCAATCGACCACACTGAATTCGACCCGCGCGGTCTGTCCGCTTTCGTCCAGCACGCTCAGTTGATAGCGCCCCAAGCGAGTGAAGGTATGGCTGTAGCTGTCCTGATTGGCAGTGTCGGCAACCGGGGCGCCGTCGATGAACCACCAGCGTCGACCACTGCCGCCCAGGGCCGACAGCTTCAAGCGCAGTTGCTGCTGACTGCCAGCGGGCAAACGCAATTGGTCGCCCTCGCGCACGCCGACGATGGACAGCGGCGATGCGAGGCCCAACCCTTGAGGCGGGCAAGCGGGATCGACGGCGGGCAAACGTGCTTCACGCCGCTCGCTTTTAGGTAGCCAGGGCTCCAGCGGTGCGGGCCACAGCGCAACGTCTTGAGGCTGTGCCTGCGGGCAATTGGCGGCGACTCGCAGGCCCTTGTCGTTGATCCAGATTTTTTCCAGCAGTCCCAACCCCAAAGGCTGATCGGTGGCCTGTAAGGTCGGTGGCGAGGTGCTGTCCAGCGTCCAGGCGAAGCGCTGTCTGCGGCAGTTGGGATCGTTCTTGCTCATGGGCTGCCCCAACGGCCAACAGATCGCTGCCACCCCCACGTTCAGCGGCACGGGCAAGACCGGCGGCGGGATATTGCGCTGGGCGTCGCGGTTCACCAGCAGGTCGTGGACCTGCAGCATCAGCGGTGCTGCGGAGGCGAGCCCGAACTGTCCCGGCACCGGCGTGCCGTCCGGGCGGCCGATCCAGACCCCGATCAGGAACCGTGGCCCGACGCCAATCGACCAGGCATCGCGAAAGCCGTAACTGGTCCCGGTTTTCCACGCCAGTTGCGGACGCTGTACGAGTTCGGCGTGAGGATCCAGATCAGGTCGCGACTGGCCGCTGAGGATGCGTCGGATGATCCACGCGGCCCCCGGCGACATCATCGGTCGGTCACGCAGTCGGTCATCCGGCTGCAAGCGAATATCGGCGCTACGCCCTCCCCGTGCGAACGCGCTGTAGCCACCCACCAGGTCTTCCAGACGACTGCCCGCCCCGCCGAGAATCAACGCAAGATTGGGTTCGGCCAACGGCGGCAGCGTCAACGGTACGCCACCGTTGCGCAGTTCTGCGGCGAAGCGTTTCGGGCCATAGGCTTCGAGCAGCTGCACGGCGGGAAGATTAAGGGACATCGACAACGCCGAACTCGCCGCCACGGCGCCATTGAAGCCTGAAGAAAAGTTGCCCGGACGATAATCGCCGTAACGTCGCGGGACGTCTTGCAGCAGAGACTCGGAATGGATCAGACCGGCATCCATCGCCTTGCCATACAGAAACGGTTTGAGCGTGGACCCAGGCGAGCGCAGCGCACTGACCATGTCCACATGACCGAAGCGCCGGGCGTCGCCGATGTCGACGGACCCCACGTAGGCACGCACGGCCATGTTCTGCGCTTCAACCACCAGGATCGCGGCGGACGTACGCTCTGGGAGTCGTGCACGCCAGCCCAGCAACAGGTCTTCGAGCCGTCGCTGCAACCCCGCATCCAGGGTGGTACGAATCAACGGCGGGCTGTCAGGCCGGTTCAAACGCCGGGCCAGCAGTGGCGCGAGGCTCGGCTCCTGACGGGGAGCCAGTAACAACGGTTCTTCAAGCGCTTCGTTGACCGCCTGTTGCGGCCAGACGTCAAACTCGGCCAGCCGCTTGAGCACTTTGTCCCGCGCCGCCTGAGCCCGTTGAGGATGGCGATCGGGGCGCAAGCGACTCGGTGCCTGCGGCAGTACGGCCAGCAACGCAGCGTCGGCGCGGGTCAGCTGTTGCGGGGACTTGCCCAGATACGCCCAACTGGCGGCAGCGACACCTTGCAATGTGCCACCGAACGGCGCGCGATTGAGGTACAGACCGAGGATTTCGGCTTTACTCAGATGCCACTCCAACTGCGCCGTTCGCCACAACTGGCGCAACTTCCCTGGCAGCGTGCGCGAGTGCGGATCGAGCAGCCGCGCCACCTGCATCGACAGCGTACTGCCACCGGACACCACATGGCCGCCGCTGAGGTTCTGCCACGTTGCCCGCATCAGCGCCATGGGGTTTACGCCGGGATGCTGATAGAACCAGCGATCTTCGTAGGTCAGCAGCGCCTGAAGGTAATACGGCGAGACCTGGTCGACCGTGACCGGATAGCGCCACACGCCATTGGCATCGGCAAAGCGCCACAACGGCGTGCCGTCCTCGGCCAGTACCACGCGGGCCAGATCGTCCTTGGGCAACGGCAGCGGCCAGATTCGGTCAGCGAGCCAGATCAGCAGGCAGAGCGACAGCAGGCTACCGACGAGCCAGCGCAGAAAACGCCCCCATTTGCCCACAAGAAATCCGCGTGTCATGCCAAACAGCCTTTATGCTTCAGGGAACTCGCCCCGCCCATTGATAGCCAAAGCGAACAGTCCCATTTTCGTTCCACACCCCTCATCAGGAAGCAGACATGCAGGTAGAAAGCGTTTTCGAATGGCTCGGCCAGGTAATCGGGGCCGTGATCCGCTTCGTCGTCGACGGGTTAAGCTGGTTGTTCAACATGTTCACTCATGCCGGTGGCAATTTCGTCGAGGGATTGTCGCGCACGCTCGGCATGGACACCTCACTGATCAGTATCGTCGCGCTGATCATTGGCCTGATGCTGCTGTACTCGGCGATCCGTGCCTTCATGCGCGCTTCGATCATCATGGGGATCATCTGGCTGTTTCTGGGGTTGTGGTTGCTGAGCTGGATTATTCATTGACCGGACATGCGGAAACGCTACGTCCTGTAGGAGCGTGGTTGCCCGCGAACCCAGTCTGTCTGTGACCTGGAGTCGACTGACCCACCGAAATCGCGGGCAGGCGCGCTCCTAAAGTTGGGGACCGCGTTCCGACCAGGGAACGCGAGACCATTCCTCACTTCTTGCCTTTCACCACCAACTGCGCAGGCGCCTCGCCCAGGGCCTGCCAGTTCGGCCGATACATCGATTCCACCTGCGGCGGCGGTACGCGGTATGTCCCCGGTGTCACGGCACGGGCCAGGTACAACAGGTGCACCGTGTTGAACCCTTGCAAATCCAACGCCGCGACATACCGATCGCCACGAAACTCCTGGTGTTTCACTCCGGCGTTCTCCATCGACTCACGCCACTGTTTCACCGATTCGCTGGCGTCTTCGAGACTCGCCGCGCTCTGCGCCAGGTTCTGGTTTTCGATCTCAAGACCTGCTGGCAGCAAGTCCACCACCAAGGCATCCGGCACCCGCTCCTTGGCTTTGACTTCCAGATGCACCAGCACCAACTCGCCGCTCTTGAGGGCATTGAGGTTCAGCGCTTCGCCGTCCATGCCCAGATACTCGCGACGGATACTCAGGTTCTCGCCCCCGGCCACAGGCGGTTGCGACGGATACCCGGAAATGGTCATCTGCTGGTAAAGGGATTCGCCGCCCATGTTCTGCACGGTCAATGGAGACGCCAGCACCGAGCTGTCCAGTCTCACGCCCGGCTGATCGTTGCTCAACTCCCGGTTGTTGCTGCCACTGTTCAAGGTCGCCGCCCATTTGGCTTCCGGCTTGCCGAACAAATCACGTCCGGCGAGGAACAGTGAATTGCGCTCTTGAGTCGAGAGATAACGGCTCGCCGCCACCTGATCGGACAGCGCAAACAGCCGCTCCTCTACCTTGTCGGACGCCAGTTTGTTCTCTTCCAGCAGCGAAAGAATCAACGCCTGATCACGCAACGGGCTGCCATAGTCCGCCAGCCAGTCATTGGCCTTGCGACCCGCCGCAAGTCCTGCCAACAGCGCCTGATCGGCACGGGGTTTGTCACCCATTTTCTCCAGCGCGATGGACAGCTGCACCAACGGCAGCCCGGAACGCGCATCGCTGCGACGGTCGAACACACTGCGCAACGCCCCCAACGGCGCCTGCTGACTGCGGGACAACACCAGCCCTGCATACGCCTGGACCGCAAAGCGGGTGTGATCGGCGTTCTCGCTGTAGTTGACCTCGATCTGATTGCGCTCCTGCAAGTAACGCAGCAGACGCTCGCTCGCCTTCTTCAACGCATCAGGCGGCACGGTGTAGCCCTGATCGCGAGCGCGCAGCAGGAAGTCGGTAACGTACGCCGTCAGCCAGTATTCTTCCTCGCCGTCCGCGCCCCACAAACCAAAACTGCCGTTGTAGCGCTGCATGCCCAGCAAGCGCTCGATACCGACCTCGATCTTGCGCTTGCGTACTTCGTCCGGCTCACCCTCCAACCCCAGACGCTTAAGCGTCGCAGCATCGGCGTACAGTGACGGATACAACCCGCTGGCGGTCTGTTCGAGACAGCCGTAAGGGTAGGCCTTCAACGCACGGATCTGCTCGCCCAGGTTCAGCGGCGGACGGCTCGAAACCGACAGCAAGGCTTCGCGGCCCGCCGGCTCGAAGGCTTCCAGCGCGCCCTCGGGCAAACTCCAGACTTGATCCTTCAGCACCGCGCGATACTGCTTGAGCATCGCCGGATATGCCGGGCGCACGCCGATGGTCCACTCACGACTGAACGCAGGCAGGTTCTCGCCCGGCAGGTCCAGGCCGTTGACCGTGACTTTGATTACGCCCTGACCAAACCCGCCCTGCGCCTTCACCGGGATTTGCAACGTAGTGCGCTGGCCTTGAGTCAGGCTGACCGATTTGGCGGCATCACCCTCTGCCAGACTCAACTGCCCCTCGGCGTGGACGTGCACGTCGAGTTTCTGCGCCTTGCCGGACAGATTCGACAGGTCCAGCGCCACCTTGGTCTGGTCGCCACCGGCGAGGAAGCGCGGCGCCGACAACTCGGCAATCAGCGGAGCGGCCACCACGGTCTTCGCCTCAGCCATGCCATAGCGCTCGTCGGTCCAGGCCTGCGCCATGATCCGCAGCTCGCCGTTGAAGTCAGGGATGTCCACACTGACTTCGCCGTCGCCTTGGTCGTTGAGCGTCACGGGCGCGCTTTGCAAGGCAACGATGGTCACGCTGGTTTCCGGACGCTTGCCACCCTTGGCGAGCGCCGCGTCGCCGCCGAAGGCCAGGCTGGCGAGGCGGTTGCGGCCGGCTTCGATCAACTGACCGTAGATGTCGAGCTGATCGGCGCCGTACTCCTTGCGCCCGAACAGGCTGGCGAACGGATCGGGCGTCGCGTATTCGGTGATGTTCAGAATCCCGACATCGACCGCTGCGACCAGTACGTGCACGTCCTTGGGCACCGAGCCGTCGGCATTCTTCGCATTGACCTTGAGTTTCAGCGGCTGCTTGGGTCGCATCTTCCCGGGCGCCGTGACCGTCAGCGCCAGCTTGCGTTGCGAACGATCAAGCGGCAGATGCAGCACGCCCACTGCACGTTTGGGCGTGACGTTGGCCTTGCGCTCGCCCGGACGAATCACCAGCGCGCTGACGTACAGATCGTGACGCGCCCATTTCTTGTCCATCGGAATGTCGAAGGTCTTGCCTTCGGCCGGAACGTCGATTTCCTGCCACCACAACGGGCCGTCGCTGGATTCCACCAGCAGATAGCCTTTACCTGCGCTCGGCGGCGTGACTGTCACCTTGGCCGTGTCGCCATCGGCATAGGCCGGTTTGTCCAAGGCCAGCTTGACCTGATCGGGACGCACCGCGCCGCCTTCGGCGTTGTCCTGCCAGCGATAGCCAGCCCAGAAACGCACGCTGCTGATCAGGCCGGTGGCCGGGTCTTCAACCTCGACGCGATACGGGCCCCACTCCACCGGGAAGCTGATCTTCGCCGTGGAGTCCTTCTTCACGCTGAGGGTTTCTTCGGAAAGATTGAGGAATTTTTCGTTGTAGTGGTAACTCCAGCCATCGCTGTCGGAGTAGTTCCAGTAGTAGTCGCGACGCTCTCTGATCAGCCGCACCTTGAGGTTGTCGGCGGCCAGTTTGTGGCCCTCAGCGTCAGCCATCAACACTTCGAACTCCACCGGGCCATCGCCATCGGTGGCCTCGCCGTCGAACAGCCCGCGCAAGCCCGGCAGTTTGTCCGCAGGCCAGACCGGCTGCGTCAGACGCCGAGTGATCGGCCTGCCACCGGACTCTTGCAGACTGGCCTGCAGCACCAGCTCCAGGGGAGAACGGGCCTTGGCCCACTGGCTGTCGATGCTCAGATCCAGTTCGCCATTGGCATCGAGGGTGCTGTCCTCGACGTCCAGATCCTGTTTGAGGTCTTCTTCGGTCACCGAACCGAACTGGTAACCCGGCAGGGCGGGAACCGCTTCACGCAGCGGGCGCACATACAACTGGCCGGTCAGGCGATTGCCCGACGCCGGAGCGCCGTACAGGTAACGACCATTGATGGCGATGTCGAACGGCGCGTCGGGCGCCAGCGGCGTGTCGCTGCCTTTGAGTTCGAGGGCCATGCGCTCGGGAAGGAAGTCCTCGACCTGGAATTCATAGAGCTGCGGCTTGCCATCCCCCAGATCGAACACCAGTTGCCAGCGACCGGTCGGTGCTTCATCCGACAGTTGCAGTTGATATTGATACAGCCCCGTCGCTTCAGCGTCCCACACGAATTTGCGACTGACCTGCTCATCCGGTCGACGCACTTCCACGGTGATTGGCTGCGGTTTCACGCTTTTGCCGTCGTTGTCACGCAGCAGGCCGTTGAGCAGCACCACTTCGCCCGGGCGATACAAATCCCGTGGCCCGAAGATGAAGAACTGCAAGGGATGAGCCTGCGGGCCGGTGATGTCGAACTCGGCCAGATCCAGCGCGGCGCTGTTCAGGCGCAGCATGCTCGTTTGTTCACCCTGATGCGCCAGCAGCACTTCGGCCTTGGCGGGCAGTGGCAGTTCGGCGTGACCGGCGTTATCGGTCTTGCCCTGGCCGACCACCCGCCCCTTGTCGTCATACAGTTCGAGGTCGACACCGCTCAGCGCTTTGCCGCCGTCCAGCGCCTGGGTGAAAACGTCCAGCCGGTGGCTGTAGCGGTGCGCCGACAGCCCGATGTCGCTGAGGGTGAAAAGCGTGGCCGGCTGCGAATAGTTGTAGGTGCCTGAAGCGCGCATAACGGCCAGATACACACCCGGCTGTTGCAGTTGCTTGAGTCCGGCAATCGGCAACAGCACGGTTTCGCGAGTGTTGCGCGCCGGGTTCAGATCGAAACGCCCCCCGTAGACCAGATCGGCCATGGGCAGCAGTACTTTGGATTCGTAGCTTTGCAGGCTTGAGGCCCCCTCCCATGAACTGAGGAAGGCAGGCAGCGAGTCGGGCTTGATGCGGAAGAATTCGACATCGACCTTGTCGACGTTCAGCGCAATGACTGGCAAGCCTTCAGCCAGACGCGTCGGTAACAGGCTGCCACGACTGGCGAAGCCGACCGTGGCTTGCAGATCGGAGGTCTCCAGACGCGCCGAATATTCGGCCGCCAGGGTATTGTCGTTCACGGCCACCAAGCCCGGATCGATGGTCAGCACCAGCTTGCGCTTGGGCTCCAGATGCCGAAGGCGCAGCTCCATGAGGTTGTCCGAAAGCTCCCACGCGCCATCGACCTTGCCATTGACGCTGTCGACCAGATGCACTTTCTCGGCGAATTTCTGATCCGGGTTCAAGGGGACGGAGAAACTCAGCGACAGCGTACTCGCGCCGTCGAGCTGGATTTCCGAGACATCGGCCACCGTCAGCTCGCGTCCAGCGTATCGCTTGCTCAGCGCGGGAATATCCACCGCGGGTTTGGGTTTGGCAGTCTCTGCTGCTACCGGCTGCGTCGCTGGCGCGGCAGGGGTTGCCGGGGCAGGAGCAGGTTTATCGGACGTGGAGGAATCACAGGCGCTGAGCAGTACCAGCGCGCAGGCCAGGAACAATCCTTTGTTAAGCATGAGGCACTCATTGGCGGCAGTTGTTATGAGGAGCAGCAGTTATAGCACCGCCAGCCTGATCGCACAGCGCGGCGCGGGAATAGACCGTGCCTTTATGCGTTTGTTCGCACCGCTTCATTCGCTATTGTCACGCCTGTAGCAAGCCGGCTTGCACAATGGGATCGGCGGCGTGGCTTTCATCTGGCTACAATGCCGCCCTTCCCTCGCCCTTCAATCCGCCGAGTGTTCATGTCCAACTTTTTAACCGACTGGCGCCAGCGTGCCACCCACCGGCAAGTGTGGGCGCTGGCCGCGCCAATGATTCTGTCGAACATCTCGGTTCCGCTCGTCACTCTGGTCGACAGCACGGTCATCGGCCATTTACCCCACGCCCATCAACTGGGTGCAGTGGCGGTCGGAGGCACGCTCTACAGTTTTCTGGCGTGGGCCATGAGTTTTCTGCGCATGGGCACCACCGGATTTGCCGCGCAGGCCGCTGGACGCAACGACGGTGCGGCGTTGCGTCAGGTGCTGTTGCAAGGGCTGCTGCTGGCGTTCGGGTTTTCTGTAGTGCTGGGACTGATCGGCCTGCCCTTCCAGCACCTGGCGCTGGAAATGATGCAACCCTCCGCCGTCCTCAATGACCTGACCCGCGACTTCTTCCACACCCGCCTGTTCGGCCTTCCGGCAGCGCTGGCGAGCTATGCGCTGGTGGGCTGGTTCCTGGGATTGCAGAACGCGCGCTCGCCGTTGGCGATTCTGCTGACCACCAATCTGGTGAACATCGCGCTCAATCTCTGGTTCGTCATCGGGCTAGACTGGGGCGTCGTCGGCAGCGCAAGGGCCTCGGTAGTGGCTGAGTGGATCGGCGCGCTGCTGGGACTGGCGTTGACGCACAAAGGACTGCGCGAATACCCCGGCCATCTGGCGCTGGCAGCGCTCAAACGCTGGCAAAACTGGCAGCCGCTGCTGGGCGTCAATCGCGACATTTTCATTCGCAGTCTGGTCCTGCAATCGGTGTTTTTCCTGATCACCGTACAAGGCGCACGACTAGGCGATGCTACCGTCGCGGCCAATGCACTGCTGCTCAACGGGTTGCTGCTCACGGCCAACGCGCTGGACGGGCTGGCCCATGCAGTGGAAGCGCTTTGCGGGCACGCCATCGGCGCAGGGAACCGCGAAGCCCTGCGCCGCTCGCTGAACGTGGCGGGCGGGTGGTCGCTGCTCTGCAGTGTGGCCTTCGCGGTGCTGTTCCTGTTCGCCGGCCATGTGTTCGTCGACATGCAGACCGACATTTGGCAAGTGCGCGAGATTGCTTACGTCTATCTGCCGTACCTGGCGTTGCTGCCACTGGTCGCAGTCTGGAGTTATCTGCTCGACGGCTTGTTCATCGGCGCCACGCGCGCGCGCGAGATGCGCAATGCAATGGTGGTCACTGCACTCATCGCAGCGCCGTTCGCCTGGCTGTCCAGCGCGTTCGGCAACCATGGCTTGTGGATGGTGTTTCTGCTGTTCATGGCGTTGCGGGCGTTGACCCTGGGGTTCATCGCCAGGCGGCTGAACCGCAGTGAGGGATGGTTTCACGGCTGAGCCGATGCAGGGCGGTGGAGACCGATCCGTTTTGGATTCTGGCCCAAGGCCTGGAGCACTCAGCTACTTCGGTGTGAGATCCGCCTGCCCCTGATCCTGCGCATGAACGAAGTTCGCCACTTCATCCAGCACCGGCGCCAGACTGCGCATGGGTCGGGAAAACGCAGCGACGAGCGTCGCGTGTCCTGGTCTTGAGAAATACAACTCCCGCACCGACACCCCCTCTGCGCGCAGCCGTTTCGCCATGCCGCCGGTATTGCGCTGAGGATTGACCAGCGTGTCGTCCTTCGCCGCGATCAACAGCGCAGGGGGCGACGCAGCGCTGACGTGATTGATCGGCTGCGAGTCCGGCGGCGAGTCGGGGAAGAAAAACACCGGTTTCACTTCAGGGTTCTCGATTGGCAGAAAATCGTAAGGCCCGGCGAGACCGATCCAACCGCGGAGCATTGAAGGCTTCATGCCGACCTGGGCCAGCCACTTCGGATCGAGCGCCAGCATCGCCGCGTTGTAGCCTCCGGCGCTGTGCCCCATCACATACAAGCGACTCGGGTCGCCGCCGTATTGAGCGATATGAGCCCGGGCCCAGCCCACCGCTCCCGCACTGTCTTCCAGAAAGCCCTGGTAATGCACCTGCGGATAAAGCCGATAATCTGCCAGCACGGCAACGATTCCTCGGGAGGCCAACGCTTCGCCCACAAAACCGTAGTCGGTGCGAGAGCCGCTGTTCCAGCTGCCGCCGTAGAAGAAGACCACCACAGGTGCACTGGCAGCGCCGCTGGCCGGGGTGTAGACATCCAGCCGATTGCGAGGATCACTGCCGTAGCTCAGGTCAGGGGTCTCATGGAAGGAATCCTCTGGGGTAAAGGCATTGAGCACCTTCAACGGCGAACACCCCATCAACAGGCTCAACAACCCGCCGACAACCCATACTCGCAGTGCAATCCTGATCATCTACGGCCTTCCAGAAGGTGATGTGCCAGCCCGCCATTAAAGTTGGCCGCCTAACTACGACTCTTCCTGGCGTCCCGAATTCAGGGCGTTTCGATTCTCTTCGCTTTCGGCCTCATCTATCGATGAGAGCATGATCTTCAGGCCACTCAACGAAACACTCCTTGCATCGATCGTCACGCGGCTCGTGCCTACCCTGAAGTGCATCTCGTTGTTCTGCGCCATGCGCACGACCAGTTGATCGTCGACCGAAAACTGCTGAGAGCCATCGAGAAACGCCTCTCTGTCGATACGCGTGGTGATCACTCTGCGCGGCAGTTGCAAGGGCTCGCTCTGCAATTCAGGATTGATGTCCGGATCCCACAGCCGGTCGCTGATGTAGGGTCTGCCAGGATCGCCGTCTCGAAAGCTCACCACCACTTCCATGCCGCCCCACCACTGGTTGCTCCCCTGCAACAGGGCAACATCGACCGCGATCCAGCAATCATTGAAGCGTGCCCCGTCGCCTTGATTTCCCCAATCGAGGCGCACTTTGAGCCGTCCCTTGGGATCGAGCTTCAGCGGCTCGAACAAGGCACCGACCACACAGGGCCCGTTGCATGCTCAGGCCTGCGGACGTCGCGGCCGTGGCGCAGGATGACGCAGGCTTCGAAACTGGATCATCTGTATCCAGCGGCACGATCTGCGCAGGCGCAACCGGTCTATCGGCGAACACCACGACATGCCGATGACGCGTGTGCAGGAAGTAGTAGTGCACGTTCTCTTCATCGCAGAGCCGCTGCAACAGCTGCAGATCGCTCTCACGGTACTGGGCACAGAAATCGCGCTCGACGCAGGGTTGCGTGCGTTGCCAAAGGTAAGTCGACTCATCGATCCCGTGTTCGCCCAGAACTTGCGTGATGATCTGATGGGCGCTCATCTCCTGGAAGATTCGTTGATTGTGCCGATAGGCCATCAATCCCAGGCGAGGCCCAAGGGTGACCTGATAGCGCGTGGCCGAGGGGTGCAGGAGGTTACGGGATGCCGGCTCGTTGCTGCCGCGCACGATGCTCTGGATATGGCCGTGAACCCCGGCACGGCTCCCTTCGGAATACAGCCATGCAGCACTGAACAACAACTCATGGGCGTCCAGCGGACCGGCCGGGCTGAGAATCTCCAGTTCGAAGGAGTACGGCTGATTGAAGGCTTCATTCGCGTTGCAACTCAGAACCCGGAATGAGCTGTGAGGACGACTGATGTCCAGACGCATATGTGTGGCGTTGGCGAACAGTGACATGGTGTGGTGTGACCTCGGCTGACAGTTTCAGGCGGCCGGGATTCTGGAGCAGAAGGTGCAGCAAGTAGAGGGGGCAAATACAGAACAGGAAATGGCCTACAGCCGTGGACTGATGGATAAGGAAAATCTGTAGGAGAAAAAGAAACGGGCCCGCTCAGGCCCGTTTCGTTCACGCCGGCTCAGGTATCAGGAGGAGAGATACGAAGAGCGGGTCAGCCCCAGGCGCAGCGCATCCAGATACTGGGTACGTTCACGCGGGGAAATCTTGGCACTGGCGACCTTGTCCCGGTAATGGGTCATCAGTTCTTCGGGCGACAGGTGCACATACCGCAGCATGTCTTCGATGGTGTCGTGGGTTTCGATACCGGCCGAATAAGCGCTGCCATCCTGATTCTGATAGATGTTCACCGAGTCGGTATCACCGAACAGGTTGTGCATATCACCCAGAATTTCCTGGTAGGCACCCACCAGGAAGACGCCCAGCAGGTAGTCTTCACCTTCGTTCAAGGCATGGACCGGAAGGCTGGTTTCGATGCTTTGCTCGTCGACGTACTGGTTGATCTTGCCATCGGAGTCGCAGGTCAGATCCTGCAATACGGCCCGGCGCAGCGGCTCCTCGTCCAAACGATGCAGCGGAATGATCGGCAGAACCTGATCGATGGCCCAGGTGTCCGGCAGGCTCTGGAACACCGAGAAGTTGCAGATGTACTTGTCGGCCAGCTTGTCGTTGAGTTCGTCCAGCACCTGACGGTGGGAACGCTGACGCGCCTTTAGCGAGTTGTGCAGGCGACGGCAGACCGCGAAGTAGCATTGTTCACCCAAGGCTTTCTGCGCCAGGGTGATCTTGCCGTCCGAGTACTGCGAGGCGATGTCGCTCATGTAGTGCGTGGCGCGCCAGTAGGTCTCGGTGACCATCTCGATATCGGTCGGGCCGAGCAGGTCGATCAACCATTGCAGGGTTTCCGGCAGGCTTTCCTTGTCGGTGATCTCCGGGACTTCGTCATTGTGACGCTCGACGTCGGTGACCTGAATCACCAGCATCGCGTGGTGCGCGGTCAGCGAACGGCCGCTTTCCGAGAAAATGTGCGGATGCGGCAGACCCTGCGCATCGCAGAACTCCTTGAGCATGCCCACCACGACACCGGCGTAATCGTCCATGTCGTAGTTGATCGAGCTGGCGTTACGCGAATGCGTGCCATCGTAGTCGACGCCCAGGCCGCCACCGACATCGATGTGATCGACCGGCAGGCCCAGGTTACGCAGCTCGCCGTAGTAACGAATCGCTTCCTTGAAACCGTGCTGGTAGTCCGCCAGGTTCGCAATCTGCGAGCCCATATGAAAGTGCAGCAGGCGAATGCCCTGATCCAGACCGGCCTTGGTAAAGCGCTCCACCACCGACAGCAGTTGCGCGGCCGACAAACCGAACTTGGACTTCTCACCACCGGTGTCGGCCCACTTGCTGGACGCCAGCGACGACAGACGAACGCGCAGGCCCACCTGTGGCGCGACCTTGAGCTCGGCGGCTTCTTCGATCACCAGTTCGACTTCGGACTCTTTCTCGATGACGATGAAAACGTTGTGGCCCAGCTTCTGCCCCATCAGGGCCAGACGGATGAACTCGCGGTCCTTGTAGCCGTTGCAAACGATGGTCCCGCCTTTCGGCGCCAACGCCAGCACGGCCATCAACTCAGGCTTGGAACCGGCCTCCAGACCGATGGAAACGTTCTGCGTGGCGATGATGTTTTCCACCACCGCTTCCTGCTGGTTGACCTTGATCGGGTACAGCGCGGTGTATTTGCTCTGGTACTCCAGGCGCGCAATGTTCTCATCGAACGCACCGGTCAGCTGACGCACGCGGTCCTGCAGGATGTCCGGAAAACGGACCAGCAACGGCAGGGACAAGCCGCTCTTGCGCAGCTCGTCTACCTGCTCGTAGAGATCGATAGGCGAACTGCCTGGCCCGTTGGGGCGAACTTCAACACGGCCGGCTTCGTTGATTGCAAAATAACCAGCCCCCCAATGACGAATCCCATAGACACTGCGGCTGTCCGCAACGGTCCATTGGCTGCCATCGTCTTTGCGTGTGCGTCGTACGGACATCGAAGTCCCCTGTATAGAAGTCATAAAGCCCCGGCCTGACCGGCTGGGCGCAGTGTATAGAGTGGAAATGACGGTTTGGCGCCAGCTCGCTGTGCGGCAGTAGACCTGCAACACCTTGTAGAGTTTGGTTTAACGGACCAGCGCCCGACCGACAAAGAAACGTGAGGCGCAGTGGAAAGGACCGCTCAACCGCCTGACTTTTTCGCCTTGAAGCCCTGCTTCACCAGCTCCGCCAAGAGTGTCTCGACGTGATCGCCCTGAATCTCGATCACGCCATCCTTGAGCGCACCACCGGTTCCGCAACGACGTTTGAGCGTAGTCGCCAGTTCCTTGAGTGCATCTTCAGGCAACGGCACGCCGGTAACGGTGGTCACTGTCTTGCCGCCACGACCTTTGCTTTCGCGACGTACGCGGGCAATTCCGTCACCTTCGGGGATAACGGACTTCTTGCAGATGCAGGCATCGACGGGCTGACGGCATTCGGGACAATGCCGACCTGCGTCAGTTGAAAATACCAGGCCACCGAGGGCGGCGAAGGATGCGGCTTTTTTTGCCACCGGCAATCCTCTTCTTGAGGACCAAAAGTCTGGTCGGGCAGGCTGGGTAATACCACTCTGCGGAGCCGACCGCGAAGCCCCACTCAGGCAGGGGCAGCGCTACTGGACCACACGGCAGTCCAGCTTTAAAAGGTCGCGCAGTGTAACGGCAAAAAGCGTCGATGCTAAGTGCAAATATGCGCCAATTTAGGGAGCATTTGCGACGTTGGCCAAATAGCGCTTCAACGCGGCCAGAGAGTCCGGGCAATAAGGCTTTTCACTGGTTTCACGCAGCACCTGATCAACCGCGATGAAGCGCGCTTCCAGCACCTCTTCAGGTTGCAGTTTCAGTGGCCCGTCACAGACCGCCGAAAATACCGCGCACCACAACCGGTTGTCCGGCTGATCGAAAAAAAACCGCTCGTGGGCAGTCAGCTCGACACCCGACACGCCCAGTTCCTCTGCGAGTTCACGCGCCGCCGATTCAGCATAGGTCTCATCGGCCTGGACCATTCCGCCCGCAGCAACGTCCCAGTATCCGGGGTAGATCGCCTTGCTGAGCGTGCGCCGGTGCACGCACAGCTCGCCGGCCGAGTTGAACAGAAGGATGAATGTGCCCCGCCCGATCAGGCCACGCTCGCGCAACTCGGCACGAGGCAACGAACCCAGCAGTTGATCCTGACGATCGACCCAGGCAATCAGTTCGGCGTCGGAAGCCGCGCGATGCGCGACTTCATTTTCAGAGACGGACATCGATCAACCCTGGGACAGCAACTGGCGCAGGTCGATGACCGCGGCGTTGGCACGCGACAGGTAATTGGCCATGACCAGCGAGTGGTTGGCGAACACACCGAACGGGCTACCGTTGAGAATCACCGGACTCCACATCGGCTCCTGGGAGGCTTCCAGTTCACGAATGATCTGACGCACGCTCACGGTCGCGTTCTTCTTCGCCAGCACATCGGCAAAATCGACCTCGATGGCACGCAGCAGATGGGACAGTGCCCAGGCTTGACCGCGTGCTTCATAGAACACGTTATCGATCTGCATCCATGGAGTCTCGACGATTTCTTCGTCAACCTGCGGCACTTCACCCGGCTTCACTGGCACTGTGGAAGCGGCTTCGGTCTTGAGGGTGCTGTTGAGCTTGACCCGGCCAACGCTGGCCGACAGTCGCTGAGACAAGGAGCCCAGACGCGTACCGACATCGCCCAGCCAGTTATTCAGGTTATCGGCGCGAGTATAGAAAAGGGCGTTCTTCTGATTCGGATCGGACAAGCGCGCCTGATAACGGCTCAGGGCGGCGATGCCTTCGCGATACTGAGATTCGCTGGAAGGCAGAATCCAGCTCTTGTTGTCGAAGTTGAACAGCGGCTCGGCACGGGCCAGATCGCTGTCTTCGGTCGATTGCGATTGCGAACGGGCGAAATCTTTGCGCAGCGCACGGCTCAGATCGCGAACCTGAACCAGCACGCCATATTCCCAACTCGGCATGTTGTCCATCCACAGGCCTGGCGGGAAACGGTCGTTGGAGATATAGCCGCCGGGCTTGTCGACCAGGGTCGAGGCCACGGTCTTCAGGGTTTCGATGGTGGTGTAGCCGATGACCATCTGCTTGCCTTCACGCTCAGCCGCGGCCTGAGCCTGCTGCTGAACCGGAAACATCGCGGGCTCGCTGCTCCACCAGATGCCGAGCACCACGGTGACCACCAGATAGATACCGACCACGGCACCAACGGCACGGCTGAAGAACAGACCGCTCCAGTAACCCCGAGGCGCTTTGCCTACCGGCTTCGCATCGACACGCTCACCCTCGCCCGCAGTGCCCGAGCGCTTCTTCCAATCCAGCATGGCCTTGTCCTTTCAATCACGGAATTCAGTGCTTAGGACCGCAACCTTACAGCAAGGTGCGTTTGGCAGGAACGCAGCGGGTGGTCCATTTGCGTAATCGACGGGTCCATGTGCGCCATGCCCGGCGACATCGATACCAGCACTTGGGCAGATACCCTCGATGCGCCCTACGCGGGACTAAGGCTTTTCCTGACGAAGCAGTCACAAACCGACCCTCCATATTTCTGACAAATCGGTACAGACACGCGTTTGAAAAGATGAAAAATTGACGCAAAAAGCCCGGAAAAAATGACAACAAAATGACTTGCGGTGCACTTCGACAACAGAAGTAGTGCTAGCATAGCGCCAGCATCTAGATCAGGGTTTCCCCTATAAGTAGTCAGGACATGACCGAACCAGAAGATCCGAGCCGAGACCGTCTCAAGCACCATTTCGCCCAACGCGTCATCCACCAGGCCCGGCAGATCCTGGAGGTCTGGCAGCGTCTGCAGCAAAGCGAATGGTCGGCAGTCGACATGGAAGAACTCATCGAGGCCAATCAGCGCCTGCTGCGTTTCGCCGAGCGCTTTGAGCAGGCTGACCATGCTCAACTGGCCCGCGGCATCAGTCAGTCCCTGCAAGACGTGGAAGCCAATCGCGGGCGGTTGAGCAGCGCGTTGATCACTGACCTGAACCGTCTGATGCAGCGTCTTTCGCGCACCGGTTTGCGTCACGGCGATCGACTGGAACACACCTCTCTGCCGCCGCT
The DNA here is from genome assembly GCF_003605735.1 of Pseudomonas sp. LS-2. Lineage (GTDB taxonomy): Bacteria > Pseudomonadota > Gammaproteobacteria > Pseudomonadales > Pseudomonadaceae > Aquipseudomonas. Next base: position 110,582 of record NZ_QXTJ01000039.1, read on the forward strand.
GCGCAAGCCCATTTACGTCATGTTGCAGGATCACGAGCGCGGCGAGCGGCTGGCCAAACAGCTGGAATTCTTCGGCCTGAGCGCACAATCGCTGGACAGCATTCACGCGTTTCACGCCACCCTGGCCGAGCGGTTGCCTGCCGCCGTGGTGATGGACGTGGACTTCGGCGGTATCGGTGAAGGCCTGAAACTGGCCACAAAGATGCAGGAAGGGCTCGAGCAAAAGCTGCCGCTGTTGTTCTTCAGCCATCATGAGACTGACACGCCTACGCGCCTGGCCGCTGTCCGTGCCGGGGGCGAAGAGTTTCTGACTGGCACGCTGGAAGCGTCGAGCCTGCTGGAAAAAATCGAGATTCTCACGCGAGTCGCTCAGTACGAGCCCTATAAAGTGCTGATCATCGATGACTCCCGCGCCCAGGCCACGCACACCGAGCGCTTGCTCAACAGCGCCGGGATCGTCACGCGCACGCTGTTCGATCCGATCAAGACCATGGCCGAGCTGGCCGATTTTCAACCTGACTTGATCATCCTCGACATGTACATGCCCGGCTGCACGGGCACGGAACTGGCCAAAGTGATTCGTCATAACGACCGTTACGTCAGCGTGCCGATCATTTACCTGTCCGCCGAAGACGATCTGGATAAACAGCTGGATGCGATGAGCGAAGGCGGCGACGACTTTCTCACCAAGCCGATCAAGCCACGCCACCTGATCACCACCGTGCGCAACCGTGCGGCACGGGCACGTAATCTCAAGGCGCGGATGGTGCGCGACAGCCTGACCGGGCTGTACAACCACACGCACATCCTGCAACTGCTCGAAGACTGCAGCTTTCGCGCTCGACGCGAAAACAAGCCGCTGAGTTTCGCGATGCTCGACATCGACCACTTCAAGAAGGTCAACGACGGCCACGGTCACCCCATGGGTGACCGAGTGATCAAAAGCCTGGCGCTGTTTCTCAAGCAACGCCTTCGCAAGACCGATTACATCGGCCGTTATGGCGGCGAAGAATTCGCAGTGGTCATGCCCGACACCGACCTCAAGTCGGCCCACGGCGTACTCGACGAAATCCGTCGTCGCTTCGCGGAAATCCACTACCCCGCACAGCCAGCTGACCTGTTCTGCACATTCAGCGCAGGCGTCGTTGAGCTAGGCCAGCATGACGACGCATTGATGATGGCGTCGCAAGCGGACAATGCGCTGTACCGCGCAAAGAAGGCCGGACGCAATCAAGTGCACGGGTTGGCGGATGATCTTGCCCACACGTCGAAGCACTCGACACCGGACCCAGTGAACTGATGCAGCTCCCACAACTTTTGCGGTGAACGACAGATCGATGCCACAACCCGATCCCTGTTGGGGGCTTTTGCTGGCACGTGATCGGCGTTGCCTGCACGCCATCGGCCACTCCGCTATCATGCGCGGACCTTTGTGATGCGAGACCGCCATGCGCCGCCTGCTTTGTCTGATACTGCTGACGCTTGCCCTGCCCGCCTTCAGTGCGAGTCTGCTGGACAATCGGCCGGCTTCTACGTTGGGCGGATCGACACTGGGCGGCGCAGCCATCGACAACAGCAAGGACTTCCTGCCGGTTCGCCAGGCTTTCCAGCTGAACCTGATCGACACGTCGCCCGAATCGATCAAGCTGCAGTTTGTCGCCACCGAGGGCTATTACCTGTATCGACATCGCTTCCAGTTCCGTACCGAGCCTGCCGACGTCGGACTGGGCGCTGCGCAACTGCCCGACGGCGAAAAAAAGCACGACGAATACTTCGGTGATGTCGAGGTGTATCACGGCATTCTCGACGTCAATCTGCCGCGCAAGTCCGGTGATACACGCCCTTTCACACTGGTGGTCACCTATCAAGGCTGCGCCGACAAAGGCCTGTGCTATCCGCCGGAAACCGAGCGGTTGAGCATTGGCGGTAGTGGTTCCTCGAGAACCGATGCAGCCGATGCCGCCTTGGGATCAACGGAAAGCAAAACCCCCTTGAGCTGGAAACAACTGGCGCTGTTCTTCCTCGCAGGCGTCGGACTGACCTTCACCCCCTGCGTACTGCCGATGCTGCCCATTCTTTCCGGCGTGGTGCTGCGCGGGCAGATTGGAGGGCTACGCGGCTTCTCGCTGTCGCTGGCCTACGTGTTGCCGATGGCCATCTGTTTTGCGGCGCTCGGCGCGCTGATGGGCATGTTCGGCGCCAGTCTCAACTTGCAGGCGCGACTGCAGTCGGCTTGGGTGCTCGTGCCGTTTTCGTTGTTCTTCGTGGTGTTCGCCATTGCGATGTTCGGTGCTTTTGAACTGCGCCTGCCGCGAGCACTGAATGACCGGCTCGACCGCATTGCCGGCAACACTCAAGGCGGATCTCTGTGGGGCGCGGCGGTACTGGGCGTCGTTTCAAGCCTGCTTGTTTCGCCCTGTGTTTCCGCGCCATTGGCCGGAGCGCTGCTTTATATAAGCGCCAGCGGGGACGCCATCGGCGGTGCGCTGAAGCTGTTCGCGCTGGGGCTTGGAATGGGCGCTCCGCTGGTCGTGGTGGCCACGGGCGGCGCCGCCTGGCTGCCGAAAAGCGGGCCGTGGCTGGTCACGGTCAAGAATGCGATTGGCGTATTGCTCCTGGGCTTGGCGATCGGTCTGCTCAGCCGCGTCATTCCGGGACAAGCCACCCTTGTGCTGATCGGCCTGTTGTGGGCGGGAGTCGCATTGTTCCTCGGCGCACTGGAGTTCACGCAGAAGACCACGCGCGCTCGGCTCGCCCAACTGCTCGGTCTGTTTCTGTTGGTCTACGCTCTTTCCTGCTGGTATGGCGCATTCAGCGGCCAGACAGACCCGTTGCGTCCTTTGGGCCGGACACAAACCACGCAGATGGCCAGTGAAAGCGACGGCAAGCCCACGGAGCAATGGCAGACAGTGACCCAGCCCACCGAACTCGATCGCATCCTCGCGCAAGCCAAAGAAACCGCTCAACCGGTGCTCGTCGACTGGTATGCGGACTGGTGCATCAGTTGCAAAGTCATCGAGCATGAAGTGTTGCCCGATCCTGAAATTGTCAGCCAACTCAAAGGGTTTCGCCTGATTCGCTTCGACATGACCGACAGCACCCCGCAACAGCGCGCGTTGCTGGATCGGTACAAATTGTTCGGGCCTCCGGCGTTGCTGTTTTTCGGAAAAGACGGGAACGAGCTGACAAATGCCCGGGTCGTCGGCGAAATCGACGTGGAAGGCTTCTCCGAGCGCCTTTCTAGAGCAAATGACCAAATTTAGCGTCTTAGTCACAAACTTTGCGCGAACATCGGACATCGTGCTGAACATTGTCGATATCTGGGTCGGTAACTGGACAGTCCATTGCGCTTTCCGGCATAGTCGCTGCGCATTCACCGGTCGCCCCCGATACGGGCGTCGACAACGCACACAACAAGGAACACACGATGGCGACTTTTCTGGTTCTTCACGGACCTAACCTGAACCTGCTGGGCACCCGCGAACCGGGAATCTATGGCTCGATCACGTTGGCCGATATCAACCAGGACCTGGAAAAGCGCGCGCGCGAAGCCGGCCACCATCTGATGTACCTGCAAAGCAATGCCGAATACGAGTTGATCGACCGCATCCACGCTGCGCGCGATGAAGGCGTGGATTTCATCCTGATCAATCCGGCTGCTTTTACTCACACAAGTGTCGCAATACGTGACGCATTGCTGGGAGTGAGCATCCCATTCATCGAAGTGCACCTGTCGAACGTGCACAAGCGCGAACCTTTCCGCCATCACTCCTACTTTTCAGATGTCGCTGTGGGAGTGATCTGCGGCCTTGGCGCCAGCGGATACCGACTGGCCCTGGAGGCTGCCCTGGAACAACTGGCCACCCGTTCGAAGGCGTGAGCGGCGCAGTTTCGTACTGAGCCACACAGCCTGAACCGGCTACCGAATACCCCTGACCGTCCTTTGGGAGTTGATGATTAATGGATATCCGTAAAGTCAAGAAACTGATCGAATTGCTGGAAGAGTCCGGCATCGACGAACTGGAAATCCGTGAAGGCGAAGAGTCCGTACGAATCAGCCGTCACAGCAAGACTCCAGCGCAGCAGTACTACGCACCGGCTCCAATGGCCGCGCCGGCCGCACCTGCTCCAGCTGCCGCACCCATTGCCGCTGCAGCAGAAGCCCCTTCGGCACCGAAGCTCAATGGCACCGTCGTCAAATCGCCAATGGTCGGTACTTTCTACCGCACTCCGGCGCCTGGTTCGCCAGCGTTCGTCGAAGTCGGCAAGACCGTCAAGAAAGGCGACACCATTTGCATCGTTGAAGCGATGAAAATGATGAACCACATCGAAGCTGAGGTCAGCGGCGTCATCGAATCCATCCTGGTAGAAAACGGTCAGCCGGTTGAGTACGACCAGCCGCTGTTCACCATCGTTTGAACCGGGGAGAGCCTGCGATGTTGGAAAAAGTCCTGATCGCCAACCGCGGCGAAATCGCCTTGCGCATCTTGCGTGCCTGTAAAGAACTGGGCATCAAGACCGTTGCGGTACATTCCACGGCAGACCGTGAGCTGATGCACCTGGGCCTGGCAGACGAAACCGTCTGCATCGGTCCTGCGCCAGCGAACCTGTCGTACCTGAACATCCCGGCCATCATTTCGGCTGCCGAGCTGACCGGCGCCACGGCGATTCACCCAGGCTACGGTTTCCTCGCGGAAAACGCCGACTTCGCCGAACAGGTCGAGAAATCCGGTTTTGCATTCATCGGCCCGAAAGCTGAAACCATCCGCCTGATGGGCGACAAGGTTTCCGCCAAGGACGCCATGAAGCTGGCCAGCGTGCCGACGGTTCCGGGTTCTGACGGCCCGCTGCCGGAAGACGAAGAAACCGCGCTGCGCATTGGCCGTGAAGTCGGCTACCCGGTGATCATCAAGGCCGCTGGCGGCGGCGGTGGTCGCGGCATGCGCGTGGTGCACAAGGAAGAAGACCTGATCGAAGCCGCCAAGCAGACCCGCGCCGAAGCGGCTGCCTGGTTCAGCAACCCGATGGTCTACCTGGAAAAGTACCTGACCAACCCACGTCACGTGGAAGTCCAGGTCATTTCCGACGGCCAGGGTAATGCCATCCACCTCGGCGACCGCGACTGCTCGCTGCAGCGTCGTCACCAGAAGGTTCTGGAAGAAGCACCGGCGCCGTTCATCGATGAAAAAGCCCGTCAAGACGTGTTCGCCGCGTGCGTCAAAGCCTGCGTGGACATCGGCTACCGTGGCGCAGGCACCTTCGAGTTCCTGTACGAAAACGGCCGTTTCTACTTCATCGAGATGAACACGCGTGTTCAGGTAGAGCACCCGGTTTCGGAAATGGTCACCGGTATCGACATCGTCAAGGAGATGCTCAGCATCGCCGCTGGCAACAAGCTGTCGTTTACCCAGGACGACGTGAAGATCCACGGCCACGCGCTGGAATGCCGGATCAACGCCGAAGACCCGAAAACCTTCGTCCCGAGCCCAGGCCTGGTGAAGCACTTCCACGCACCGGGGGGCAACGGCGTTCGCGTCGATTCCCACCTGTACAGCGGTTACAAGGTTCCGTCGAACTACGACTCACTGATCGGCAAGCTGATCACCTGGGGCGCTACTCGCGACGAAGCCATGGCCCGCATGCGCAACGCGCTGGACGAAATCGTGGTCGACGGGATCAAGACCAACATCCCGCTGCACCGTGACCTGACCCGCGATGAAGGCTTCTGCGAAGGCGGCGTCAACATCCACTACCTGGAACACAAACTGGCCGGTGACAAACACTGATTCCCCAGTAAGTGCTACAGACCCACAAAGCCGCTTTCGAGCGGCTTTGTTGTTTTCCGAAGGTTCCACCGATTCGCTTCTGCCCGGAGGGCGTGGGAGTTTGGCTTGCCGACGATCGGCTGCACAGCAGTCGTGGAATGAGTTTTCCCGAATGAGCCTGACCCGCCGCTCATAGCGTTTGCGGCCGGTTCCCGGCCAATCGTCAGCAAGCTGGACTTCTACGGCCTGCGGCCAGAATCAGACGCAATACCCTCTTTGTTGTTTCTCCCCGAACCCCGTAAACTTGCCCGTCTCTAGCGGTGTCGTGCCGCCTGTCATTTTTTAATTCGAAGGTAATCCGCCATGCCTTGGCTGCAAGTCCGTCTCGCCATCAGCCCAGAACAAGCCGAAACCTACGAAGACGCACTTCTTGAAGTCGGCGCCGTATCCGTGACCTTCATGGATGCTGAAGACCAGCCGATCTTCGAGCCGGAACTGAACACCACGCCCCTGTGGTCACACACCCACCTGCTGGCCCTGTTCGAAGCCGACACCAATGCCGATCATGTGCTCGCCCACCTGAAACTGCTGACCGGCGCTGAATTGCCTGAGCACATGCATGAAGTGATCGAAGACCAGGACTGGGAACGCAGCTGGATGGATAACTTCCAGCCAATGCGTTTCGGCAAGCGCTTGTGGATCGTGCCAAGCTGGCACGCGGCCCCTGAGCCTGATGCCGTGAACTTGCTGCTCGATCCGGGTCTGGCGTTCGGCACCGGCACACATCCGACCACCGCGTTGTGCCTGGAGTGGCTGGACGGTCAGGATCTGAGCGACTGCAACGTACTCGATTTCGGTTGCGGTTCGGGCATCCTCGCCATCGCGGCATTGCTGCTGGGCGCCCGTCACGCAGTCGGCACCGATATCGATGTGCAGGCGCTGGAAGCTTCGCGCGACAACGCCGGGCGCAACAACGTGCCGGCAGACAAATTCCCGCTTTACTTGCCAGAAGACCTGCCAAAAGAACCTGCCGATGTATTGGTGGCTAATATTCTGGCCGGACCTCTGGTTTCGCTGGCACCTCAGTTGGCGAGCCTGGTCAAACCCGGTGGACGCCTCGCCCTGTCCGGCATCCTGGCCGAGCAAGGCGATGAAGTGGCTGGCGCCTACGCCGATGCATTCGATCTGGACCCGATCGCCAATCGTGATGGCTGGGTGCGGATCACCGGCCGTCGACGCTGATACCTGCCGCAAACCTTTAGGCGCTCGCTAATCCCGGATACTCGCATGACCGACAGCTTCGTCACCCAGTGCCCACACTGCCAGACCCGTTTCCGCGTCAGCCACACCCAACTGAGCGTCGCTCGAGGCATGGTTCGCTGCGGCTCCTGCCTGCAGGTGTTCAATGCTGCGAAACAACTGCTGGAGCAGAGCGCCGGGGCCAAGGCCGCACAATCCGGGCCTGCGCAGCAAGCAACGCCCGAGCTGATCGAGCCCAGGCCCGAGATCCTTGCGCCGCAGTCTGTTGCGATCACCGAGCCTGCGCCCTTGCCAGTCAAGCGCGAGGATCGAACCGTCGACCTCAACAGCCTGGACCTCGACGATCTGGACGTAGAACTGGCCCGACTTGAACAGCGGGAAATCCAGCTATCCAAATCGTTTGGTCACGCCGGTCATCCCCGCGATCGGGATGAAGTCGAATCTTTCAGCGCACGTCGTGACGAGCCGGAAATCGCGACCGAACAATGGGATAAAGGTCTGAGTCATGACGATGTCAGTCGGCTGCCGGAGTTGCGCGCCGAAGTCATCGACGAACACGATCCGCACGAGGCGCTTGACGAGCCGTCTGTCGGCGACGAGCTCGACCCGCACGACCACCATCGGACCGAGCCTTCGGTTTCGCTGGCAACAGACGACTTCGACGATGAATCGCCCAAGGCCCACCGCCTGCACGCCGACGCCGATCCTGACGAACAACACGCCGACGAACGCTTCTCGGCGCTGGATGGCGATGACGATGATCGCCACCACGACAGTCACGATGAAGCCGTGAAGGACGAACAGCCGCAACCGAACGGCAAGCGCGGTCGCAACGAACCGGCCTTGCGCGATGAAGCCCTGCTGGACCTGATGGACGATCCGCTGCAGCTCGCCTGGCAAAAACCCAAGCCGCGCTGGGGGCGGCGGATGTTGTGGTTGATTCTGGCCGTGATCGCACTGGGCGCGCTGATCGGCCAGTATCTCTGGTACCACTTCGATGAACTTGCACGGCAGGACCAGTATCGGCCGTACTTTCAGGAGCTGTGCCCGCAATTAGGCTGCAAGGTGCCCTCCAGGGTCGACATCAAATTGCTCAAGAGCAGCAATCTGGTGGTGCGCAGTCATCCCGAGTTTCAGGGCGCCCTGATCGTCGATGCCATCATCTATAACCGTGCTTCGTTCTCACAGCCATTTCCCCTCCTGGAACTGCGATTCGCCGACGCCAATGGTCAGTTGATTGCCAGTCGTCGGTTCAAGCCCGGCGAGTACCTCAGCGGGGAACTCGCCGGTAAGGACGAAATGCCGCCACAGACGCCTATTCACATCGCGCTGGACATTCTGGATCCTGGTCCGAAGGCGGTGAATTACAGTTTGAGTTTCCGTTCGCCGGAGTAAACTCCAAGGCGGGCAGTCCTGGAACCAGCCGCCTTGCACCGCACGACGTCGCAGCGCGCAACGGGCGAAAAACCGACGACAGTTTTATGACAGCGCGTACTCGAACCTAACCGTTCGCGATAAGAACGTAACTGTTCAGATTTTATCCAATTCAGCCTTTATCCGGTCATCGAGAGCGGGTATCATGCCCACCCTTTTTCATACTCTGGGTCCCGTCTGAAGAGCCGCTGCGCCGTTTTCGGTAGCACTTTTCGGACCAGACCTCGTGATTCGGCCCCACAACAGGTCACCCCCTATGTCGGCGGTACGCATCGGCCCATATACATTGCAGAACGGCTTGATCCTCGCCCCCATGGCGGGCGTCACCGACCAGCCCTTCCGGCAGCTTTGTCGCCAACTCGGCGCAGGCCTGGTGGTTTCGGAAATGGTCACCAGTGACATGAGCCTGTGGAACAGCCGTAAATCGCGGTTGCGCATGATTCACGAAGGCGATCCCGAGCCTCGCTCGGTGCAGATCGCCGGTGGTGACCCGCAGATGCTTGCGGACGCAGCACGCGCCAACGTCGAACTTGGCGCACAGATCATCGATATCAACATGGGCTGTCCGGCAAAGAAGGTCTGCAACAAGGCCGCTGGCTCTGCGCTGTTGAGAGATGAACAGTTGGTGACCCAAATCCTGCACGCGGTGGTTGCGGCGGTCGATGTGCCGGTCACCCTCAAGATTCGTACCGGCTGGGACCGGGAGAGCAAGAACGGCCTGACAGTCGCCAGAATCGCCGAGCAAGCGGGTATTCAGGCATTGGCGGTACATGGCCGGACCCGCGCGGATCTCTACACCGGCGAAGCCGAGTACGACACGATCGCTGCCATCAAGCAGGCGGTGTCGATTCCGGTCTTCGCCAATGGCGACATCGATTCACCGGAAAAAGCCCGGCACGTGTTGAACGCGACCGGTGCCGATGGACTGTTGATTGGCCGGGCCGCTCAAGGGCGCCCATGGATTTTTCGCGAGATAGAACACTACCTGCGCACCGGGGAAAAACTCCCTGCGCTCGCGCTGGCTGAAGTGGAACGCATTCTGCTAGAGCATCTGGCCGCGCTTCACACGTTCTATGGCGACGTGATGGGCGTGCGGATTGCCCGAAAACACGTCGGCTGGTATCTCGCAACCTTGCCGGGCGCCAAGGAGTTTCGCGCCCTTTTCAATCGTTTGGAAGATACGGAAGCACAGTGCGCCAACGTTCGGGAGTTCTTTGCCGAACGCGATAAAAGCCCGGAAGCAGGGAACGAACAAGAGGTGGCCGCATGACGATGATGACAGAGACTTTAGTGAGTGGAACAACACCCGTGAGCGACAACGTCAATTTGAAACAGCACCTCAACACGCCGAGCGAAGAGGGTCAGACCCTGCGCGGAAGCGTAGAAAAGGCGCTGCACAATTATTTCGCCCACCTGGAAGGTGCTGCAGTCACTGATGTCTACAACCTGGTGCTCTCGGAGGTCGAAGCTCCGTTGCTCGAATGCGTGATGAACTACGTCAAGGGCAACCAGACCAAGGCTTCCGAGCTGCTGGGATTGAACCGTGGCACCCTGCGCAAGAAACTCAAGCAGTACGACCTGCTGTAAGCATCCCCAAACAAAGCGACCTCAGTTACCTGCGGTCGTTTTTTTTGCTGAACCTTTTGATGGAAGTTGAGATGACCGACCAGACTACCCGCCTGCCGATCCGCCGCGCCTTGATCAGCGTTTCCGACAAGACCGGGATCCTTGAATTCGCCCGTGAACTCGAAGCGCTGGGCGTCGAGATTCTCTCCACCGGCGGTACGTTCAAGCTGCTCAAGGACAACGGCGTCGCAGCGGTAGAAGTCGCGGATTACACCGGCTTCGCAGAAATGATGGACGGCCGGGTCAAGACCCTGCACCCGAAAATCCACGGCGGTATCCTGGGCCGTCGCGGCACCGACGACGCGATCATGGCCGAGCACGGCATCAAGCCGATCGACCTGGTTGCGGTCAACCTCTACCCGTTCGAAGCGACCGTTTCCAAACCAGGCTGCGACCTGCCGACCGCCATCGAAAACATCGATATCGGTGGCCCGACCATGGTTCGTTCGGCTGCCAAGAACCACAAGGACGTGGCCATCGTGGTCAACGCCAGCGACTACAGCCAGGTGCTGGAAAGCCTCAAGGCCGGCGGCCTGACGTACGCACAGCGTTTCGACCTGATGCTCAAGGCCTTCGAACACACCGCGGCCTACGACGGCATGATCGCCAACTATCTGGGCAGCGTTGACCAGAGTGCCGAAACCCTGAGCACTGAAGGTCGCAGCGAATTCCCGCGCACCTTCAACACCCAGTTCGTCAAAGCCCAGGAAATGCGCTACGGCGAAAACCCGCACCAGAGTGCGGCGTTCTACGTCGAGACCAAACCGGCCGAAGTCGGCATCGCCACCGCCACCCAGCTGCAAGGCAAAGAACTCTCCTACAACAACGTGGCCGACACCGACGCCGCGCTGGAATGTGTGAAGAGCTTCGTCAAGCCAGCCTGCGTCATCGTCAAACACGCCAACCCGTGCGGCGTCGCCGTCAGTCCGGACGCCGAAGGCGGCATCCGTCAGGCCTACGAACTGGCCTACGCTACTGACAGCGAGTCGGCATTCGGCGGCATCATCGCCTTTAACCGTGAACTGGACGCCGAGACCGCCAAGGCCATCGTCGAGCGTCAGTTCGTGGAAGTGATCATCGCTCCAAGCGTCAGTGCCGAAGCGCAGGCCATCGTCGCCAGCAAAGCCAACGTGCGACTGCTGACCAGCGGCCAGTGGGCTGCCGAGCGCGCACCGGCGTGGGACTACAAACGTGTCAACGGCGGTCTGCTGGTGCAGAGCCGCGACATCGGCATGATCACTGCCGACGACCTGAAAGTCGTGACCAAGCGTGCTCCGAGCGAACAGGAAATCAACGACCTGATCTTCGCCTGGAAAGTCGCCAAGTACGTTAAATCCAACGCCATCGTCTACGCCAAAAACCGCCAGACCATCGGTGTCGGCGCCGGCCAGATGAGCCGCGTTAACTCGGCGCGCATCGCCGCCATCAAGGCCGAGCATGCTGGCCTGCAGGTCGCCGGCTCGGTGATGGCATCGGATGCGTTCTTCCCGTTCCGCGACGGTCTGGACAACGCTGCCAAGGTCGGTATCACCGCGGTGATTCAGCCAGGCGGTTCGATGCGTGATGCTGAAGTTATTGCAGCCGCCGATGAGGCTGGTATTGCGATGGTGTTCACCGGAATGCGCCACTTCCGTCATTGATTCATCGGTGGGCTGACTCAGTCAGCCCTTGTAGCAGTCCGGCTTGCCGACGGTTGCGATCTCACTGACGCCACCGCCGGCAAGCCGGACTGCTACAGACACAACGCAGCATCATGGATGCAGCGGCATGGCGCTCAGCGCCAGCGACACTCACAGAATTAGCGTCATCGAGGTTTTTGAAATGAATGTTTTGATCATCGGCAGCGGTGGCCGTGAACACGCTCTGGCCTGGAAGGTCGCGCAGGATCCGCGCGTCCAGAAGGTCTTCGTTGCACCAGGCAACGCCGGTACCGCCATCGAAGCCAAATGCGAGAACGTTGCCATCGACGTGCTGGCCCTTGAGCAGTTGGCCGATTTCGCCGAAAAGAACGTTGCCCTGACCATCGTCGGCCCGGAAGTTCCTCTGGTTGCCGGTGTGGTTGACCTGTTTCGCTCCCGAGGCCTGGACTGCTTCGGTCCGACCAAAGGCGCTGCCCAACTGGAAGGCTCCAAGGCCTTCACCAAGGATTTTCTAGCTCGCCACAAAATCCCGACCGCCGATTATCAGAACTTCACCGAGATCGAGCCTGCGCTGACGTATCTGCGCGAGAAAGGCGCACCGATCGTGATCAAGGCCGATGGCCTGGCCGCCGGTAAAGGCGTGATCGTCGCCATGACCCTCGAAGAAGCGGAAGAAGCCGTACGTGACATGCTCGCGGGCAACGCCTTCGGCGACGCGGGTTCTCGCGTCGTGATCGAAGAGTTCCTCGACGGCGAAGAAGCCAGTTTCATCGTCATGGTCGACGGCAAGAATGTTCTGCCGATGGCGACCAGTCAGGACCACAAACGTGTCGGCGACGGCGACAGCGGCCCGAACACCGGTGGCATGGGGGCCTACTCCCCGGCGCCCGTGGTCACCGCCGACGTGCATCAGCGCGTCATGGATCAGGTGATATGGCCGACCGTCAGAGGCATGGCCGAGGAAGGCAACATTTATACCGGCTTCCTCTATGCTGGTCTCATGATCGACAAGGCGGGTAACCCCAAGGTCATCGAGTTCAACTGCCGTTTCGGTGACCCGGAAACCCAGCCGGTGATGCTGCGTCTGCAATCGAGCCTGGTGTTGCTGGTCGAGGCCGCTTTGGCACACGCTCTGGATAAAGTGGAAGCCCAATGGGATCCGCGTCCGAGCCTGGGCATCGTGCTGGCAGCTGGCGGCTATCCCGCCGACTACGCCAAAGGCGATGCGATCAACGGTCTGGACGCTGCTGCGGCCTTGCCGGGTAAAGTCTTCCACGCCGGTACTGCGCTGAAGGACGGTGAGGTCGTGACATCGGGCGGTCGTGTTCTGTGTGCCACCGCGCTGGGTGACAGCGTAGGTGATGCACAGAAGCACGCGTACGAACTGGCTGCAAAAATTGACTGGAAAGGCTGTTTCTACCGCAAGGACATTGGCTATCGTGCCATTGCCCGGGAACGCGGCGAACATCTGGAGTAAGTCTGGAACCGGCTGATTCTCCTCCTGGAGGATTGGCCGATCATCCGGTGCCGCCCAGAGTCAACTGGCTTCATTCACGAAGGGATTTCGCCGTGCGCTGGCTCAGGATTGCCACTTGTTTGATCATCGCCATGATGACCCTGCTCTGTGTCCCTACGGCATCTGCCGAGGTCAGCGCAGGATGGTCGACCCTTGTCGACGATCAGGCCAATCTGCAACTCAGCGATATCCGCTCCCCTCGTTACGACACCCAGTTCAGCCCGGTCGAACTCGACAAGGTTCGCGCCACCAGTCGCGACTCCGCGCTCTGGCTGCACTACCGCCTGGCCCCGACCGATCATGAACAACTGGTGCGCATCTTCGCACCGGATCTGGCTACCGTGGACATGTACGTCCTCGATGGCGAAACACTGATCGACCATTCTCGCTCCGGGAACAAGGTGCCGCGCGCTTCACAGCCGCTGCCCTCTATCGACTTTCTGCTGCCGGTGCCCCAGAGCGCCAAACCGCTGGACCTGTACCTGCGTCTGAAATCCGAACAGGAACTACGCCCCAACATCTCCCTGGAATCGGCCGTCTCCAGCGCGGCCGATGAGCGCCGACCATTGCTGCTCGGGCTGTTCTTCGGCTCGCTGTTCATGCTGATCGTGCAGAATATCACCCGCTTCGCTCAATCACGCTCGGTCAGCAGTCTCTGGCTGGCGGCGTGCGAGGCGTTCCTTGGTCTGAGTGCCCTGCTGCTGCTCAACCTGCAGGCGCCATTGCTTCCGCATTGGCACCTCGCTCAAACCCCAAGCGCTCATTTGGCATTGCTCCTGGCAGCAGCGACAGGCCTGATGTTCACGTATTGCTTCTTCGTGCAGCGCGGCATCGAAGTGCTCAACCGCCTCCTGATGAGCATCCTGTTGATCGTAGGGTTTGGCGCCCTGCTGGTGCTGTTCGTTGACACACTGCCGCTGAACATCCTGACCTTCCTGCTAGTAGCCCTTGCCACGCTGACCATTACCCTGGTGTCGATCTATCATCTGCAAAAGGGTTACGCCCCTGCGCGCCCTTTCGTGATCGCGATGATCGTGTTCAACCTTGGCAATCTGGTGATCTTGCCTGCCATGCTCTGGCTGACGACGGTCCCGGCGCAAACCCTGATCAGCGCAGTGATGGGCATGTTCTGCCTGTGCGGCCTGCTGATGAGCATTGCCCTGAGCGAACGGCATCGCAGCATCACCGAAGACAACTTCAGCATCAGCCGGGAACTGGCCGCCAGCACCGCCGAGATCAACGCCAAGGCCGAGTTCCTTGCCAAGATCAGCCATGAGATCCGCACGCCCATGAACGGGGTTCTGGGCATGACCGAACTGCTGCTGGGCACGCCGCTTTCGGTCAAGCAACGCGACTACGTGCAAACGATTCACAGCGCCGGCAACGAGCTGCTGACGCTGATCAACGAGATCCTCGACATCACCAAGCTGGAGTCCGGGCAGATCGAACTGGATGATGTGCAGTTCGACCTCAATGCCATGATCGAAGACTGCCTGAGTATCTTTCGCGCCAAGGCCGAGCAGCAAAGCGTCGAGCTGATCAGTTTCATCCAGCCGCAGGTGCCACGCGTCATCAGCGGCGACCCTACCCGCCTGCGACAGACCCTGCTCAGCCTGCTTGAGAACGCCTTAAAGAAGACCGACGAGGGCGAGATTCTGTTGGTCGTCGCCCTCGACTCCCGCGGCGGCAAACCGCGACTGCGTATCGCCGTGCAAGACAGCGGCACACCGCTGACCGCCAAGGAGCGCGACGCCCTGCTGCACGCTGAACTGCACAGCAAGAATTTCCTGGCCGCAAGCAAGGTGGGCGGTCACTTGGGTCTGGTGATCGCGCGCCAACTGATCCTGTTGATGAACGGCGAGTTTGGCATTCAGAGCGGCAGCAATCAGGGCAGCACGCTGTGGCTCAGCCTGCCGCTGGATCCCGAGCGCGTGGAGCAACCACCCTCTGATCTCGACAGCCCGCTCAAGGGCGCGCGCGTACTGGTGGTGGACGACAACGACACCTGCCGCAAGGTGCTGGTCCAGCAATGCAGCGCCTGGGGGCTGAACGTCAGCGCCGTGCCCTCCGGCAAGGAAGCGCTGGCCCTGCTGCGCACCAAGGCGCACCTGCGCGACTACTTCGATATCGTGCTGCTGGACCAGAACATGCCCGGCATGACGGGCATGCAACTGGCCGCAAAGATCAAGGAAGACCCAAGCCTCAATCACGACATTCTGTTGATCATGCTCACCGGTATCAGCAACGCGCCGAGCAAGGTCATTGCGCGTAACGCCGGGGTCAAACGCATCCTCGCCAAGCCCGTGGCGGGTTATACCTTGAAGACCACGCTGGCCGACGAACTGAACCAGCGCAACAAGGGTCAGGCGCCGTTTCCTGCGTCGCCTGCGATCAACGCTGAAGTCAACGTCCCCAACGATTTCCGCATTCTGGTCGCCGAAGACAACAGCATTTCCACCAAGGTCATTCGTGGCATGCTTGGCAAGCTCAACCTGCAACCGGATACCGCCAGCAACGGTGAGGAAGCGCTACGAGCCATGAAAGCGCAGCGTTACGACCTGGTGTTGATGGACTGTGAAATGCCGATCCTGGATGGTTTCTCCGCGACCCAGCAATTGCGTGCCTGGGAAGTGGGCAGCCAGCGCGCGCGCACGCCGGTCGTGGCGCTCACCGCGCACATTCTGGCTGAACACAAGGACCGTGCTCGCCAATCCGGCATGGACGGTCATATGTCAAAACCTGTCGAGCTGTCGCAGTTACGCGAGCTGGTGGAGTACTGGGTCGAACAGCGGGCGCGTAATCAATCCGGCGTCCAAACGGACGATCAGGACCGCTATCAGCAAAACTGATCCTGCGCCCTCTGCGCCGCCTGATAGACTTGCCCCGTCCGAGTCTGCCGCCACGAGCTCAAACCATGCTACATGTGCTGTTCAGCGTTTATCTGAAGATGCTGGTGCTTTATAGCCCGTTCTTCGTCCTGTCGTGTTTCATCAGTCTGAGCCGCGGTTACTCGCGCAAGGAACGCCGTTATCTGGCGTGGAAGATCGCCTTCGCGACGCTGGTTTCCAGCGTATTGCTGTATCTGTTCGGTCGGGTGATCTTCGGGGTTTTCGGCATCACTGCCGATGCCTTCCGCATTGGTGCCGGCAGCGTGCTGTTCATTTCCGCGCTCGGCATGGCGCAGGGAAAATCCGGCGTACAAACCGACAACGTTCAGCAGGACATCGCTATCGTTCCTCTGACCATTCCCATCACCGTCGGCCCAGGGACCATCGGTGCATTGCTGGTCATGGGGGTCAGCCAGCCTCACTGGGACGATAAACTCACCGCGATTCTGAGTATTGCCCTGGCCAGCTTCACCGTTGGCGTGGTGCTGTATCTGTCCAATAGCATCGAGCGCATTTTGGGTGAACAGGGCTTGCAGATCGTCAGTCGCTTGATGGGGCTGTTTGTCTGTGCTCTGGCAGCACAGATCATCTTCACAGGCATCAAGGGCTATCTGGTAACTTGAGCCGTACCGTCAGAGGCTGAATGTCTCGATGGACTGCTCGGCAGCCTCGCCGAGTTCCCGTTTGATCCTGGCGCGGTGACCGGCGTATGCATCACGATCAAAGCGATAAGCGCCGCCGCTGATGCGTAGCACCATGTCCGGTGAAGCCTGCGTCCAGAAATCGAAGTCCCTGATGCTCACTTCCCCGCTGAGCTGAATGCCGGAGACCAGCACGATCAACTCCCCGTCATCGCTCATCAGGCACGGCACGACCTGAAAGCGGGCGAAGTCACCCTGACCACTCCCGCTTTCGAAGAAGTACCTGGCCGATTGTTGAACCTTCAATGCTCGCAACGACGCAACGGCTTGCCTGGCAAGGTCGCTAGCCCCCGTCGCCCGAATGACCTCGAATGTGATGTTTTCCAACGCGTTAGCACTGGTGATCACGATGGGTTGATGAATGATGGCGCAGGATTTAATGCAACCTCGCTGCTCCAGCCCCTTGCCATATCGATAAGTCCAGTAGGAAAAATTGGCCTCCCGACTGACCTGTCCTGCGAGTCGATCCACCCTCAGCAGGCAGTCGACCATATCCTCACGATCCTGTTGAGCTACATCAGCCGAAAAGGACACCAGACTGTTACCTACAAGTGCACCCGACCGTTTCATGGCTTGCCTCCTTGCAATGCACAACTATGTTCTGAACGCTTCTGTGCCAACGCGTCTTGCACCCCAGCGCGTAGTTGCGAGTACACCCTCTCCATCAGTTGCATCGAGTAGAAGCGCATTTCGATGTTGCCGACGACGCTCTCTGGTGCCAGAGGCTGAAACAGTAAATCTGGCTCGAGGGGTTTTCGACAGGTCAGCGTCAGCGCCGCGACCATGAGTTCGGATGACGCCCCAAGCATGCCGATCTGGATCACGACCTTCTGGTGACGCTGCAGCAGTTTGTGTTCGACTTGGGGTACTGGCTGCAGTACCTGCCGAGCGAACAGAGCGTTTGCTCGCGGATCTGGACAGTCGAGCAATGACCTTCTCGCCAGCGACTGGCTTTCAGCGAGCAAAGCGGCCGACATGAACGGCGGCAGCTTTTCGGCAAGCCACTCCCAGATCGACCCGTCCAATCTCTCGCTCGCAGGCAGACTCAAGGTCTCGCTGGTCTCCAGTGCATACCCGAACCTGACCAGCGCATCCCGCCAGGTGTCGTTCCACTGCACGGATGCGCTGAAACGGTCATGCTTTTTGCTCGCGGCCAGTTGCGTGTAAAGAATGCAATCGGCAGTGTCTTTTCTGAGCTGCTCCGGGCATTCGCGATGCATGAAGAGCAGGCAACCCGCATTGACCTGCCCTTCCAGGCTTTCTTGATTCACAACGACCTCCCAAGTGAAAAGGGACGCCAGGCGCCCCTTTGTCACTCCTTAGATATCGAACTCTGCGATGGCGGATTGGGCGTTACTGCTCAAGCGTTTCTGGATGAGCTCTCGATGCCCCGCGTACAGACGCGTGTTCAGAACCAGATTGTCTTCGCCTCTAAAGGTTTTGACATCAGCACTGACCCACTCCCAAAACAACACATCGGTGACACGGGAGGAGGTCTGGAAGTTGACAGCCCCCATCGCCAGGTTGACCGTGCCGTCGTCAGCCTCGGCGCAGGTACCGATACGAAAGCTTGCACCGTTGTGAGATTTGGTCTGACGCTCGAAAAGGCCCAGTGGCTTTTCCTGCGCGGAAAGGGCTTTTACCGCTTCTCCAGCGACCTTGAGCATCGCGACGGAAGCAGGGCCTGGCAATGCAGCGGCGGCAATCGCCGAAGCGAGAATCTCCAGACCCACTTGCTCCATGGTAAATGTCTTGTCTCTCGACTGGTGGCGCTCGTAACTCCAGCTCGACGAAAGCCAACCCACCTTCGACAACACATTGTAGAAACTGGCGTACCACTCGGGGCTGTGTGTTTCAGGATTGAAGGCCTTGTTCGCCACCAGGGTCGCGAACAGGAAGGAATCCATGATGTCTTCTCGGTTTTGCCGCGATACCCCACCGGTAAAGGTCAACAGGCTACTGCCGACGACCGCGGCGCCTGCTGACTCGGAGACCAGCGTCCTCCAGCTTGAAGCGTCGATGTTTCGGGTTTGCTGGATCAATGGACGGGAACAGTCCGCCAGCTCAACCTCGGCGATAAAAGTCCGTACATCGTTTTCACGCCTGCCTATTTCAAAATTCATTTCGATTACTCCCTTAAACAAGTCATGTCCTTCATGGACCCAACCGAGAATAACGAAAATCGAAGGCGGGAAAATGGGCGTCTAACGAGCGCCGGATGTGACGGGCAAAACGCCGTTCCTACAAAGCCTTCCAGAGATAACGATGAAGTAGCGCATCGAAACTCGCTATTTAGCTGGCCTGCCAGAAGAAGAACGAAAGAGACCACTTCGACCGTCGCTCGGCAAAGACACCTTCCTCAAGACAGTCAGGAAATTTCAAACCAGGCGTGGAGATGAATTCCATCAATGCCCAGATGATTCCAACACAGGTGGCCGAACCTTCAATCAACCCTGCCTACTTATTTCTCAGGTTTCTCGCCATACCAGCGCGGCGTGTAAACCCACTGACGGCCATCGGCTCGGTCGAATACACAGGTAGTAGACGACCCGATGAGAACCATGGTCCGCATGTCGACCTGCTCCGGCGTCAAGTCGCCAAGAGTGGTGACGCGCAGGGTCTGCCCCGGCCGACCGATGTCACGACCCAGCGTCACGGGGGTTTGGGGGCCACGATGCTGGCGAACGATTTCCAGTGCTCGTCCCAGTTGCCAGGGGCGTGAACGGGAAATCGGGTTGTAGAACGCTAGCGCGAGGTCGGCCTGGCCAGCCAGATCCAGACGCTTTTCAATGAGGCCCCACGGCTTGAGATTGTCCGAAAGGGACATCAAGCAGAAGTCGTGGCCCAACGGCGCGCCCGCTTGCGCCGCAGTCGCCAGCGACGCCGAAACACCGGGCAGGATTTCCAGATCGACAGCGTGCCAATGAGCATTATCGGAATCGTGCAGCGCTTCCAGCACTGCCGCTGCCATCGCAAACACGCCGGGATCGCCCGACGAAACCACCACCACCGAACGTCCCTGAGCGGCCAGCTCGAATGCATGGCGAGCGCGCTGCATCTCTTCGCGATTGTCAGTGCAGTGCAGCACTTGATCAGCGCGGAACGGACCCGCCATGCGCACGTAGGTTTCGTAACCGAGTACGTCGTTGGCGCGAGCGAGCTCGGTTTTTACAGCTGGAATCATGAACGCTGTAGCACCAGGACCGAGGCCGACCACGGCCAGACGTCCGCGAGCGCGGCCGATACGGTCGATATCCAGCGGCCCGGGTGCCACGGCGATAGCGACGCCATCCACCGGGCTGATTGGTGGCAACAGTTGCGGGAGCACCTGCTGCGCCATATCAATCGCCGAGGCCTGCGAGGTGAAACGCACTGACACCCCAAGGTCCGTTGCAGCCGCGTGAAGCGCAGGATTCGCCATATCGGTTTCGCTGGCGAGCAGACAGGCCAGCGACTGCGAGGCAATGCGCGAATCATGCAGCGCAGCTCTGACGACATCGGCAACGTTGGCGATTGACGCATCGACCGCCACGAGCACATTGCGCGGATAGATCAGCAATTCGTTGGCCGACGGCTCGCGCTCGGCATAGCCCACGTGAATGGCCAGTTGAGCGCGATCATCTTCAGGCAACTGCGCTTGAGCAAGCCAGGGCGCGGAGCCTTCGATCCGTACGCTCTCGCCGGACAACAGATCTGAAACGAAACGCTTGCCCAGTTCCAGATCGCCCAGCGCGTAGCCGGAAGGAGGATTGAGCAGGCATGTCCCGAAACGCAGTTCACCGCTGGTGGTAATGGCCGCCGCGGTGTTCAGGCCGGCAGCGATTTCCCGGGCCATGACATTCACCCCGCCCAACCCGCCCAGCAGTGGCACCACGGCACTGCCGTCTTCGGCCACGGCCAGTACGGGTGGCTCGGCGCCCTTCTCCAGCAACACCGAGGCGAGGGTTCGAATCACGATGCCCGCCGCACACAGAGCGATGATCGGGGTGTCCTGCTGATACAACAGCCGCAGGGTCGCGCCAAACTCCGCATAGCTGCGGTCAGCACCTTCCACACGTTCAGCCAACCCGTGAATCAGCGCGTCCGGGTACATCTGCTGTATGCGTTTTGCCGTCGCCAGCGCACCGTTGCCGAGAATGACGATGGCCGGCGCCTTGATGTTCGAAGCGCCCATCAGCCTTGCCACCTTTCACCAGGAACGATGATCAACGAGAAGTACGGCGAAGACATGGGATCGACCTCGGCCAAGGGCACGATTTTCTGATTGCTCATGGTGGCCCGTTCGACATACAGCGCTCGTTCGGCCAGACCGGTGTCAACCAGCACCTGTCGTACCTTCGGCAGGTTGCGACCCAACTTCATGATCACGGCGGCGTCGGCGTCGATCAGCTTGCGCTTCAGTTCGTCCGATGAAAGCACGCCCGACAGCACCGAGAGGCTCTGGTTGCGATACACCAGAGGAGCGCCCAACACTGAAGCCCCGCCCAGCATCGAGCAGACTCCCGGCACCACTTCAGCGTCGTAGCGGCCGGCGAGCCGATCATGCAGATACATATAGGAGCCATAGAAGAACGGATCGCCTTCGCAGATGACCGCAACATCGCGTCCTGCGTCCAGATGCGCAGCGACATCAACGCTGGCGGTGTCGTAGAAATCACTGATGATCTGCTCGTAGGACATTGGCGCCGGCAGGGCTTCTGTGGTCACCGGGTACACCAGCGGCATCAGGGTCTGCGCCTCTTGCAGGTGCGCCTCGATAATGCCGAAGGCGTTACCCTTCTTGCCCTTGGCGACGAAATACGCCACTACCGGCGATTCGCGCAGCAGACGCAGCGCCTTGACGGTGATCAGCTCAGGATCACCGGGGCCCACACCCAGACCGATGAGACGACCGCGAACCTGCATCATTCGACCTCCGTGGCGAGGGCATTGACCGCAGCCGCTGCCATGGCGCTGCCACCACGACGCCCTTGCATGATCACGTAAGGCACGCCGCGACTGTCAGCGGCGAGCATGTCCTTGGATTCGGCGGCCCCCACGAAACCCACCGGAAAGCCCAGAATCAATGCCGGTTTCGGCGCACCGGCGTCGATCATTTCCAGCAGATAGAACAGCGCAGTAGGCGCGTTGCCGATGACCACCACGGCGCCTTCCAGATGTGGACGCCACAACTCCAGCGCCGCTGCCGAACGGGTGTTGCCCAACTCACGGGCAAGCTCGGGTACGCCTTCGCTCTTCAGGGTGCAGATCACCTGATTGTTGGCAGGCAGACGAGCACGGGTCACGCCCTCAGCAACCATGTGCGCGTCACACAGGATCGGTGCCCCCGCTGCCAGCGCCTTGCGCCCGGCTGCACCGGCGCCCGGGGAGAAACGCAGCCCATCGACCGCGTCGACCATGCCGCAGGCGTGGATCACGCGCACGGCGAGTTTTTCCAGGTCGGCCGGGATGCTGTCGAGGTTGGCCTCGGCGCGAATGATCGCGAAGGAGTTGCGATAAATCTCCTGGCCGTCGCGGATGTAATCAATCATCGGTGTAGCTCCGTGAGTCGGCGGTCAACAACGCACCAACTGCTTCAATAGTGAGGTCACGTCCACGCAACTCGCCGAAACCCGGCTGATCGGCGTGGCGAATATACAGGTTGTAACGGCTGGTAGAGACCGCAAGCAGTGTGATCGGCGCCACGTGAGCGGCGGCGCAGGAACGGTCGCAGCCGGAAAGGTGAACAGGCTGACTGACCCCGTGTTTCTGCAGATAGGCGGCCAGTTGCAACGCGTCCGCTTTGGTGTCGGCCTGGCCTTTTCCACAGGCAGCGGAGCCGGTACAGGCGATCATCTGCGAGAGGGCCTGGTCGGCATCACACAGCAGGCCCGCCGCTTGCAGCCCATCGAGGGCAACAGCAGATCGTTCGGCGGGGACGTTGCGCAGCATCAGGCTTTGCCAAGGGGTCATTGCCAGCTCACCGTCGCCGATGTCCAGCGACAGCTGCGCCACTCTGCGCAGCGTCGACGGATCGAGACGCCCCAGAGGCACAACCCCTCCGACGCAGGTAAGCCCCGGCCGAGCCAGTGGGTAAAGACCGACATGGGCATTCGCCTGAATCGGCGACCGACGCCAGGTGGTGATTTTCTGATCAATTTTCAGCGGCACCGATAAGCGTTCGCCAAGACAATCGAGAAATTGCGCCACTGGCATCTCCTGAAGCAGATGACGCATGCGTGTCTGTTCGGGTCGGGCATGTTCGAGGAACAGTTCAAGCACCCCGATCACCAGATCCAGTCCCGCATCCAGCGTTACGGCCGCGATTGGCGAATCATCCCCAGGGCACCCGGCCAGCCCAAACCCCAGCAGGACCTCGCCTTCCACCCTCAGCGCCGACAGCCAAAGGTCATGGGGGTGCTCAAGCATCGCCAGACCTTCGCCAGCATCCAGCGACAGGGCGAATTTGGGCGAGAGTTCGTGAAAACGGGGATGGCTTTCGAGGGTATGCAGAATGCGTTCTGCAAGGGGGCGAGCGTCGAACAGTTGCAGAGCATCGACACCGGCGCAGGGGCTGAGCATCAGGTTGCGTACATCGTCGCTGGCGGGATTCTTCGGACCCAGGCCCGCATTCAGCAGGGTCGCGATCAGTGCGTCATGGCTGGCGCCGATACCGCGGATCTGCAGGTTGCCCCGATTGGTCGCCTCGATCACGCCCCCTGCGAAGCGTTCGGCGGCAGCGGCTACGGCAAAAGCCTGATCGGCCGAAAGAACGCCACCTGGCAGCTTTATCCGACAGATTCCTCCGTCCAGCGCCGGGACGATGCGCAACAACCCCGGACAGGCCGAGGGGCGCAAAGGCGTAGCGAGCGGTCGAGCGGACAGCGGCTCGGTCAAGGGGTCACCAGGTGTAATCGGGGTCGGGAGAGCAGATGTGGGTGTCTGCAGGCGCCGTATTATGCCTGCTTTGGCGCGCGGCATGAAAAGACGCTCTGTCGGATGGAATGAAATGCAGTCGCGCAGCCGACGCTCTTTGGCAGCACGGCTTGCCGGCGGTGACGGTTTGGAGATAGCCACTGCCATCACCTCGAACGACTATATGCCCCCATGGACTGATGAGCAGTGCCGACGACGAGTCCGAACGAGCGCTGTATCATGCCGACCTTATCCACATCCACAGGTCGACTTATCGGCCTGTCGCAAGCATTGGGTCTGAGGGCAATACATGTCGCCGTGGCTGACAGTCGTGGGAATCGGTGAAGACGGCTACAAAGGGCTGGGCAGGAATGCCCGGCACGCGTTGTTGCAGGCCCGCCAGGTGTTCGGCAGTTCGCGCCAGCTCGATTTACTCCCGCCGTGCATCGGCGCTGAACGCCGCCAATGGCCGAGCCCCTTCTCATTGCAAGCTGTACTGGAACAGCGGGGCGAACCGGTCTGTGTGATTGCCAGCGGCGACCCCATGCTGTTCGGCGTGGGCGTGAGCCTGTCGCGTCAAGTGCCTGTCGAGCAGATGCGGGTAATTCCTGCACCGTCCTCTTATTCATTGGCGGCGGCACGGCTTGGCTGGGCGCTGCAGGATGTGGTCACGCTGTCCGTCGTCGCCCGCCCTCTGGCGGCTTTGAACGCGCAGTTGCATCACGGTCTGCGCCTGTTGGTGCTGAGCAACGATGGTAATAGCCCGGCGGCGATTGCGGCTTTGTTGCGTGAGCGGGGTTTCGGACTCAGCCACATGACTGTTCTGGAGCACCTGGGCGGTGCACTTGAGCGAAGAGTCGAAGGCATAGCCAATGAATGGTCCGACCCTGACATCGCGGCGTTGAACCTGGTTGCCATCGACTGCCGCGCCGCGCCAGGCACGCTCCTGTTATCGCCACTGGGCGGGTTACCCGATGAAGCCTTCCGCCATGACGGGCAACTGACCAAGCGCGACGTGCGGGCCATCACGCTCGCACGCCTCGCCCCGGTCCCCGGCGAGCTGTTGTGGGACGTCGGCGCGGGCTGTGGCTCCATCGGCATCGAATGGATGCGTGCGCACCCGACATGCCGGGCCCTGGCAATTGAATCCCACGAAGATCGCCAGCAGTTGATCGAACACAACCGCGACGCGCTCGGCGTGCCTGGTCTGCAACTGGTACGCGGCAGGGCGCCTGACGCACTGGAAGGTCTTGAGCAGCCCGACGCGATTTTCATCGGAGGGGGGGTAACCCGTGCTGGTGTGCTGGACACTTGCTGGCAGCGACTGCGTTCCGGCGGTCGGCTGGTGGCCAATGCCGTCACGCTGCAAAGCGAGGCGATGCTGGTCAACTGGCGTGAACAACACGGCGGCGACCTGACCCGCATTCATGTGGCCCACTCCAAACCCCTTGGTGAATTCGACACCTGGCGCCAGGCCCTGCCCATCACGTTGCTTGAAGCGACCAAGCCCTGATGCGCGAAGAGACCGCCGAACAACCCACCCCCCTGCGCAGCGGTTTGACCACCGGCAGCTGCGCAACGGCGACCTCATTGGCGGCAGCCCGGCTGCTGCTGACAGGCGAAGTCAACGACGCTATTGAAATCACCCTGCCCAAGGGCAAACAGGTGCAGATGCGTCTGGAGTTCTGCAGGCCCATCGAGGGTGGGGCTGAGGCAGGCACGATCAAGGATGCCGGTGACGATCCGGACGTCACTCATGGTGCGCTTCTGTACTCGCAAGTGCGTCTGATCACGGCGCCAGGCGTGCGCTTCGTCGCGGGCCCCGGCGTGGGCACCGTGACCCGTCCCGGCCTGGTGCTGGGCGTCGGAGAACCCGCCATCAATCCGGTTCCGCGTCGAATGATGAACGAGCACTTGACGCATCTGGCGAGCGAGCGCGGTTACACGGGAGGCTTTGAAGTCACGGTTTGCGTCGTTAACGGCAGCGAGCTGGCGCTCAAGACCATGAATCCACGTCTGGGCATCCTGGGTGGTTTATCCATTCTCGGCACCAGCGGCATCGTTCGTCCCTTTTCCTGCGCGGCGTACATCGCGTCGATTCATCAAGGCATCGACGTCGCGAAAACCAATGGTTATCGACACATCGCGGCCTGTACCGGGAATGCCAGCGAAGACACCATGCGCCGGGTGTACGAGCTGCCCGACATCGCCCTGATAGAAATGGGTGATTTCGTCGGTGCAGTGCTCAAGCATCTGCGCAAGGTGCCTGTGGATAAACTCAGCCTGTGCGGCGGTTTCGGCAAGATCAGCAAACTGGCGGCCGGGCATATGGATCTGCACAGTCGCCACTCCAGCATCAATCTGGAGCAACTGGCGCAATGGGCAGCAGAGGTTGGTGCCGACGCGCAACTGCAGCACAAGATTCGTGAAGCCAATACCAGTCAACAAGCATTGGCAATGGCCTCGGCAGTTGGCATCGCGCTTGGGAGTGCCGTCTGCCAACACGCGCTGGATTTCGCCCGCAGCGTGGTGCCTGCGCAGGTTCAAGTGGAGGTGTTCGCCATTGATCGCCAAGGCGGCATTGTCGGGCACGCGGGAGGCTTTGCTTGAGTCGAGAACGCATATTACTGCTCGGTGGCGTGACCGAAGCGCTGGCGATTGCCCGGACGCTGGACGCGCCACACATTTACAGCCTCGCGGGCGTCGGCAGGGTGCCCAGCGATTTGCGCTGTCATGTTCGCGTCGGCGGATACGGCGGCGCTGAGGGGCTGGCGCAGTTCGTACGCGAGCAAGGCATCGATCTGATTCTCGACGCGACCCACCCTTACGCGGCACAGATCAGCCAGAACGCCGCCGCTGCCGCAAAGCTGACCGACATTCCTTGCTGGGCATTGCGCAGACCCACCTGGCAGGCCGGGCCTGAAGACGACTGGCGCGAGGTGTCCGATTGGGCCCAACTGACCACCGCCCTCGCCCCCTTCCAGCGCCCGCTGTTCACCTTGGGCCGCGAGCCTTTGCAACACTTGCACGAGATCCCGGAACATCAGTTCTGGACTCTCCGCGCTCTGGACGTTTACCCCGGCAACAAACGCTGCGAAGTGATCGGCGCGCGCGGGCCGTTTCATCTTGATGATGAGCGTGAGCTGTTCGAACGCCGCAACATCGACGTGCTGATCAGCAAGAACAGCGGCAGCAGCGCCACCGAGCCGAAACTGGAAGTGGCGCGGGAACGGGGGGTACCGGTGCTGGTGCTGAAGCGGCCGGCCTTGGCGAAGGTAGATCGGGAGTTCTGGAGCGTCGGAGAGGTTTTGTCGCAGCTGCGGGTAAATTCTGCGCGCTAGCCAAACGTAAAGAGACGTCATCGACATTGCGTCGAAAGCTCCGATCGTCTTGATCTGCTTCGCCTGACATCGGAAAAGTATCCCAAGGGATACCTTTTCCGTATGATTATTTTCGAACGATCCACCCTATTTTCGAAGTGGTTGAAGTCCTTGAAGGACAAGACCGGACATCAGCGCATCCTTGCCCGAATTCGATCAGCAACATTAGGCAATTTTGGTGATTGTGAATCAGTAGGCGAAAGCGTTTTCGAAATGCGTGTTCACTACGGCCCGGGCTACCGAATTTACCTGACTCGCCGTGAAGACGTGGTTTACCTACTTTTACTCGGCGGTGACAAATCAACACAGAACCGGGATATCAGCCGCGCGAAAGAAATGGCTAAAAGCCTCGAAGCGAGGAAAAAATGATGAAAGAAGAATACAAACCATTCGATGTTGCCGAGTACCTCGAAACGCCTGAGGACATGGCAGGTTATCTGGATGCCTGTTTTGAGGAAGACTCAGGGGACGGTGTATTAGTCCGGCATGCCCTCAACGACATCGCGCGCGCCTACGGCATGACAAAGATCGCCAGAGATACCGGACTTGGCAGGGAAAGCCTCTACAAAGCCTTGAGCAGCAACGGCAACCCGGAGTTCGCAACTGTCATGAAAGTGATCAAGGCTCTGGGTCTTGAACTGCATGCGTCGACTGCCTCCCCCTCCACCAGCGATAAAACCGAGCCTAGGGTTTTGGATAGCGCAAAAGCAGACCAACGGCCTCGCCGTCGGAAGCCAGCAAAAAACCTACCAGCACCGGCCATAGACATATTGGGGCGCTGACAATTAGATCTATCTAATTCAGGAAAGGCAAAGGTGCATGCGATACCCATCCAGTAACACCCCCGCGACACATCGCCGCACCTAGCCTTTTTACATCTCACGGCCATTCAGGCTAAATGGCCGACATGAAAAAACAACAAGATCGAATTATAAGCCTCAAACGGCGCCGGGCCTTTGCCTGGGTGGCGTGTTTTGCGCTGTTGTTCGGGATGTTGGCGATGCCCATGACGCCGACCATGCCGCGCTCGGCGGGCGAGCAGGTGGTGTGGGGTAACTTCTGCACGGGGAACGGCACCCAGTGGGTGGCAACGCCACTAGGCCTGGTCAGCAAAGTCAGCGAGCCAACCCCTGGCGGCGGCGAACATTCCTCGATGCAACATTGCCCGTGTTGCTCTGGATCCCTGTCCTGGGTGGCCATTGCGGGCGGCCAGACCTTCGGCATGCTGACGATTTTCGAACCCCTGCGTTTCCCGACCGCGATCCTGGTGTTCCACGCGCCACCGCGCCAGCAGTGGCCGGCGCTTAATCCCCGCGCCTCCCCTCGCGTCTGATCGTTCGTTCACGTTGCACGTCGCGTATCTGAATGATTTGGAGCCTGGTTGTCATGTGGAAAAACGTCACGCTGAAAAAAGTTCTGCTGGCGGCGGCAATGCTGTTGCCTGCCTGCTATGTTGAGGCTCATGAGTATGCAAAAGGCCATCTAGCAATCGCCCACCCTTGGTCGATGGAGCTTCCGCCGAATGCGCCGACCGTTGCGGCGTACTTCGTGATCAGCAATGCGGGTTCGGAGGCCGATCGCCTGACCGGTGTCGACAGCCCCATCGCCGGGAACGCTCAATTGCACGAGCATGTGCACAAAGACGGCCTGATGAAGATGCAGCAAGTGCAGACCGTGGATGTTCCTGCCGGTGGCGAAGTGACCTTTGCCCCTATGGCCTACCACGTCATGCTGCTGGATCTGAAAGATCGTTCGAAGCTGACAGACGGCCAGTCATTCCCGGTGACCCTGCACTTCGAGAAAACCGGCGACGTGACCGTCGAGGTCATGGTGCAGAAACAGGCACCTGACGCGGCCCCGATGCACGCCCACTGACAGTCCTGAACGTAGAAGCTGAACCCCATTGAGTCGCATGTTCGCGATACGCGCCAGCTCCAGTCCAGCACCCCGCAAAACGTCGGGTGCATGGTTGAGCCTGTTCGCCATGCTGATGATCTTCATTGGCCCGCTGATATCGCAGTCGATGCCGATGGAGCATCACACGGGCATGTCGATGCCCGCATCGATGTCGGCCGACATGGACATGTCCGCGCCGATGGACATGGCGGCGGACGACCACAGCGAGCACCACGCAGACTCAAGCGACGCTGCCGGCATGGATCATGTGATCTGGGCCAAGTGCGGTTATTGCACCTTGCTGTTCAGTTGCCCGGCGTTGACTCAAACGCTGGCCGTCATCGCTCCGGTTCCACCCAGCCCCGCCGACTTCTACAACGCCGCCCCGCAACAGGGCCACGCCCAGCGTAACGTCTTCCCCAACGCCCGCAGCCGCGCCCCGCCGCTCTCGTCCGTCGCCTGAACTCCAAAAAAGATCCGGATCCGTTGGCAACCCTCCGGTTGCCGACGCGCTTCGCCGTTGGTTCCCTGACGGGAGCGTTGCACCATGTCCAAACCAAACGTGTCGTTCTATAACCTGGCGTGGCGGTGGCATTTCTATGCCGGCCTGTTCGTTGCGCCTTTCATGATCATGCTGTCGTTGACCGGCATGGTTTATCTGTTCAAACCGCAGCTCGATTCACTGATGTACAGCGACCTGCTGACCGTCAAACCGGCGCATCACATGCTCACTGCCGATGAACAGCAACAGCGGGTGCTCCAGGCTTACCCTCAGATCGTGGTCAGTAAGTACCTGCCACCGGTGAATACCGAAAGCAGCGCCCAGTTCGTGGTCAAGAAAGAAGGACGCGAGGTAAACCTGTTTATCGACCCGTACAGCGGCAAGATCCTCGGCACTCAAGATGCCAGGAACAATCTGCAGGCCATGGCCCGTGAGCTGCACGGCGAGTTGATGGTGGGCACCGTCGGTGATCGCCTGGTCGAACTGGCTGCGGGCTGGGGCATTGTGCTGGTCGTCTCCGGCGTCTATCTGTGGTGGCCGCGAGGTCGCTCGCCAGCAGGCGTACTCTGGCCCCGGATCAGCGCACGAGGTCGGGTGCTGTGGCGCGACTTGCACGCGGTAACCGGTTTCTGGGGCTCGGTGGCGTTGCTGTTCATGTTGCTC
This sequence comes from Pseudomonas sp. LS-2, assembly GCF_003605735.1. Classification (GTDB taxonomy): domain Bacteria; phylum Pseudomonadota; class Gammaproteobacteria; order Pseudomonadales; family Pseudomonadaceae; genus Aquipseudomonas. Next base: position 140,747 of record NZ_QXTJ01000039.1, read on the forward strand.
AGCGGCATGACCTGGACTGGCATGTGGGGCAAGGTCTACGCCGATGTCTGGAACACCTTCCCCGCCGCGATGTGGAACGAGGTGCCCAAGTCCGACAAGCAGGCAGGCGAGCTGAACAACGCCAGCGTGCAGACCGTGCCATGGGCGATGGAAAACACACCGATGCCCGTTTCGTCCGGCGATCACGCCGAGCACATGAACCACGGCGGCATGTCCAGCGCACCTGCCGCTCCCGTCGTTACCTTGCAGCAGGTCGTCGACATCGCGAAAGCGCGCGAGATCGAACCCGGCTACAGCATCACCCAACCGCTGACCGCTGACGGCGTGTTCACGGTGTCGGTTTTCGCGGACGACCCGCGTAACGACGCAACCCTGCATGTCGATCAATACAGCGGCAAGGTACTGGCGGATGTGAGATACACCGATTACAGCGCCGTATCGAAGGCAACCGAGCTGGGCGTGATGCTGCATGAAGGCAAGATGTTCGGCTGGGTGAACCAATTGCTGATCCTGTTTATCTGCCTGATGGTGCTGCTCAGCTCGGTCAGCGGAATCGTCATCTGGTGGAAGCGCAGGCCGCAGCATGGCTTCGGTGTTCCGCCTCTTCGTCACGACCTCCCTCGCTGGAAAACGGCGACCGTGGTGATGATTGCGCTGGGAGTCGCCTTTCCGCTCGTCGGGATTTCCATGCTGGCGATATGGTTGCTCGATCGAATAGCCCTTTCGCGCTTTGCCAAATCGGCGGCAACAGCTTAGATTGCGTCCTGCGGGGCCTGGAACCACTTGGGTGGTTTAGTGATGAATTCCTCCTCATTTCCGGTTTCAGGCCCCGTTCTTGTTTTTTCCCTTCCCGATTGTCATTCACCCTATCGCAAAACCTGTCACCTCAGACAACTTCCGCACCAGATCAGCGCACCTCACGCACCAACCCCCCGAGCTAATCCCAGATTGGTGCACGGCTTCGATGTCTAGCGACGTTTTCATTCCATTTTGCGACGTTTCACGCCTTGGCCCAGCGTTTGCTAAAGCCTAAGCAGACTTCACCTCTGCACCGCCAACAGCAGTCATTACTAAAAAAATCGAAGAATGGAGCTAGCCAATGAAGCGTCGTAGTTTGCTTAAAGCGTTCACCTTGTCCGCATCGATCGCCGCGATGGGTTTGACCTGGACCGTCCAGGCCGCCGAGACCATCAAGGTCGGCATTCTGCATTCTTTGTCCGGCACCATGGCCATCTCCGAGACCTCGCTCAAGGACATGGCGCTGATGACCATCGACGAAATCAACGCCAAGGGCGGCGTCAATGGCAAGAAGCTGGAGGCCGTGGTGGTCGACCCGGCTTCCAACTGGCCGCTGTTCGCTGAAAAGGCGCGTCAACTGCTGACCCAGGACAAGGTGTCCGTGGTGTTCGGTTGCTGGACTTCGGTCTCTCGCAAATCGGTATTGCCGGTGTTCGAAGAACTCAACGGTCTGCTGTTCTACCCGGTGCAGTACGAAGGTGAAGAGATGTCGCCGAACGTGTTCTACACCGGCGCGGCGCCAAACCAGCAGGCCATTCCTGCGGTCGAGTACCTGATGAGCGAAGACGGCGGCGCCGCCAAGCGCTTCTTCCTGCTGGGTACCGACTACGTCTACCCACGCACCACCAACAAGATTCTGCGCTCCTTCCTGCACTCCAAAGGCGTGAAGGACAGCGACATCGAAGAGGTCTACACCCCGTTCGGCCACAGCGATTACCAGACCATCGTGGCCAACATCAAGAAGTTCTCGGCAGGTGGCAAGACCGCAGTGATCTCCACCGTGAACGGCGACTCCAACGTGCCGTTCTACAAGGAACTGGGTAACCAGGGCCTGAAAGCGACCGACGTTCCGGTCGTGGCGTTCTCGGTCGGTGAAGAAGAGCTGCGTGGTGTCGACACCAAACCGCTGGTTGGCAACCTGGCCGCCTGGAACTACTTCGAGTCCGTGAAGAACCCGGTCAACACCAAGTTTGTCGCCGACTGGAAAGCCTACGCCAAGGCGCACAACCTGCCGAACGCCGACAAGGCGGTGACCAACGACCCGATGGAAGCCACTTACGTGGGTATCCACATGTGGGCGCAGGCGGTCGAGAAAGCCAAGTCCACCGATGTGGACAAAGTCCGCGAAGCCATGGCTGGCCAGACCTTTGCCGCGCCATCCGGCTTCACGCTGGAAATGGACAAGACCAACCACCACCTGCACAAGCCGGTGATGATCGGCGAAATCAAGGCTGACGGTCAGTTCAACGTCGTGTGGAAAACCAAGGAGCCGATTCGCGCCCAGCCTTGGAGCCCGTTCATTCCGGGTAACGACAAGAAGCCTGACTATGCGGTGAAGAGTAACTGACACCCGCCCCTGATGGTTCCCACGGTCCCCGTGGGAACATGCCTTCGACGCTCCGCGCTCGTTAACGGATGACGCAGAGCGTCAGGGGATGCATTCCCACGCAGAGCGTGGGAACGATCAGCATCTGCGCATGGCCGCGAGGTCATGCGGATGCTTCCAGGACACCGATATGCCCAGATCTCTCTACCGCCTCATTCTCGCCTTGAGCGTGTTGTTGCCCTTCGCAGCCCATGCCAGCGATGCCAGCGACTTTGTCGCGGCCGAATCCTCCGAACGCGCCGAATTGCTGGAAGCCTGGGCTGCCAAACCCGATCCGGCGCGCGTTGAACTACTGGTCGCTCTGCAGGAAGGCCGCGTGGCCGCCGACAGCAGCAATCGCGCCTTTATCCAGAATGGGGACAGCTTCACCGCCGTCGATCCTGCCGCACCGGCGCTGGCCGATGCACCGAACCCGGACGAGCCTCAACAGATCAGCCTGAACAACCGTTTACGCGGTCTGGTGGACACCGCTCTGGCAAGCCATCAGCTGCTTGCCGCTGACGCGAAGCTGCGCCTGGCCGCCGCGCTGACACTGCAAAAAAGTGCCCGTCCGGCCCAGTTACAACTGCTCATGCAGCAAGTCGCCACGGAAAAAGACGATGCCGTGCATTCAGCGCTGAACCTGGCCCTGGCCAATCTGCAACTGGTCGACACCAGCCCGAGCGTGCGTCTGGCCGCCGTGCGTCTGTTGGGCGAAACCGGCGATCCGCTGGCTCGAACGCGTCTGGAAAACCTGCTGCAACCCAGCGTCGAAACCGACCCAAGCGTACGCCTGGCGGCCGAGACCAGTCTGGCTCAGGTGAAACGCAAGCTGATGATCGGCGAAGTGCTCGGCCAGGTCTTCAGCGGCATTTCGCTGGGTTCGATTCTGCTGCTCGCTGCGCTGGGACTGGCGATCACGTTCGGTCTGCTGGGCGTGATCAACATGGCCCACGGCGAAATGTTGATGCTCGGCGCCTACGCCACCTATGTCGTGCAGATCATGTTCCAGCGTTATGCGCCGGGCGCCATCGAGTTCTATCCACTGGTGGCACTGCCGGTGGCGTTCTTCGTCACCGCCTGCATCGGCATGGCGCTCGAGCGCACGGTGATTCGTCACCTCTACGGCCGTCCGCTGGAAACGTTGCTCGCCACCTGGGGCATCAGCCTGATGCTGATCCAGTTGATCCGCGTGGTGTTCGGCGCGCAGAACGTCGAAGTCGCCAACCCGGAATGGCTGTCTGGCGGTATCCAGGTGCTGCCGAATCTGGTGCTGCCGTACAACCGGATCATCATCATTGGCTTCGCGCTGTTCGTGGTGGTACTAACCTGGCTGCTGCTGAACAAGACCCGCCTGGGCCTGAACGTGCGCGCTGTCACCCAGAACCGCAACATGGCGGCCTGCTGCGGCGTACCGACCGGGCGCATCGACATGATGGCGTTCGGGCTCGGTTCCGGCATCGCAGGCCTCGGCGGCGTGGCCCTGAGCCAGATCGGCAACGTCGGCCCGGACCTTGGCCAGAGCTACATCATCGACTCGTTCCTGGTCGTGGTGCTCGGCGGTGTCGGTCAACTGGCCGGTAGCGTGACCGCTGCCTTCGGGCTGGGCATCGCCAACAAGATTCTCGAACCGCAAATCGGCGCAGTGCTGGGCAAGATCCTGATCCTGGCGCTGATCATTCTGTTTATCCAGAAACGTCCGCAAGGTCTGTTCGCGCTTAAAGGACGGGTGATCGACTGATGAACCAGCCAATGATGGTTACCGCCGCGCAACGCGCTGGCACCAAAGTCACGATCTCCATAGGCGTGGTGATCCTCGCCCTGTTGATTGCCCTGCCGCTGCTGTCGTTGTTGCCGGAAAGCAATTCGATGCAGGTGTCGGCCTACACCCTGACGCTGGTGGGCAAGATTCTCTGTTACGCCATCGTCGCACTGGCGCTGGATCTGGTCTGGGGCTACGCGGGCCTGCTGTCGCTGGGTCACGGGCTGTTCTTCGCGCTGGGCGGCTATGCGATGGGCATGTACCTGATGCGCGAAGCATCGGGAGACAGTCTTCCCGCGTTCATGACCTTCCTGTCGTGGACCGAACTGCCGTGGTACTGGGTCGGCACGCAGCACTTCCTCTGGGCCATGTGCCTGGTGGTATTGGCGCCGGGACTGCTGGCGCTGGTGTTCGGCTTCTTCGCCTTCCGCTCGCGGATCAAGGGCGTGTACTTCTCGATCATGACCCAGGCCCTGACGTTCGCCGGGATGCTGCTGTTCTTCCGCAACGAAACCGGCTTCGGCGGCAACAACGGCTTCACCAACTTTCGCAGCATTCTGGGTTTCAGCATCACCTCGCAGGGCACTCGGGCGGTATTGTTTCTGCTCACCGTTGCACTGCTGGCCGGCAGTCTGTTCGTCGGCTGGCGTCTGGCGCGCAGCAAGTTCGGCCGTGTGCTGACCGCTGTTCGCGATGCCGAAAACCGCCTGATGTTCTGCGGCTACGATCCTCGCGGCTTCAAGCTGTTCGTCTGGGTGTTGAGCGCTGTCCTGTGCGGTCTGGCAGGCGCGCTGTATGTGCCGCAAGTCGGCATCATCAACCCCAGCGAAATGTCGCCGACCAACTCCATCGAGGCCGCTGTCTGGGTTGCCTTGGGCGGTCGCGGCACGCTGATCGGTCCGCTGCTGGGCGCCGGTCTGGTCAATGGTATGAAGAGCTGGTTCACCGTGGCCTTCCCTGAATACTGGCTGTTCTTCCTCGGCGCGCTGTTCATTGTGGTGACGCTGTACCTGCCCAAAGGCGTGATCGGCCTGATCAAGAAAAGGGGCGAACAATGAAAAGCACACCCACTCCTGCATTCGACCCGGTGCTGGACCCTAACAGCGACGCAGGCACCAGCCGCGACGCCATCGGGCTGGGCCAGGTTGCAGGCGAAGGCCTGAACACGCGGCACGGCACCATCCTGACGCTGGAGGACATCAGCGTCAGCTTCGATGGCTTCAAGGCGCTCAATGATCTGAATCTGTACATCGGCGTCGGTGAACTGCGCTGCATCATCGGCCCCAATGGCGCAGGCAAGACCACGCTGATGGACGTGATCACGGGCAAGACCCGCCCCAGTCACGGCAAGGCATGGTTCGGCGAGACCCTGGACCTGACCAGGATGAGCGAAGTGCAGATTGCTCAGGCCGGTATTGGCCGCAAGTTTCAGAAGCCGACCGTGTTCGAAGCCTTGAGCGTGTTCGAAAACCTGGAACTGGCGCAGAAAACCGATAAATCGGTATGGGCCAGCTTGCGGGCCAAGCTCAATGGTGACCAGCGCGACCGCATTGATGAAGTGTTGGAAACCATTCGCCTGACGTCGTCAATGTCACGCCCGGCGGGACTCTTGTCCCACGGTCAGAAGCAGTTTCTGGAGATCGGCATGTTGCTGGTACAGGATCCGCAACTGCTGCTGCTCGACGAGCCAGTGGCGGGCATGACCGACGCCGAAACCGAATTCACCGCCGAACTGTTCAAGAGCCTTGCGGGCAAACACTCGCTGATGGTGGTCGAGCACGACATGGGCTTCGTCGGCACCATCGCCGACCACGTCACAGTGCTGCACCAGGGCAGTGTTCTGGCGGAAGGTTCGCTTGAGGAAGTGCAGGCGGACGAGCGCGTGATCGAGGTTTATCTGGGTCGCTGATGCAGATTTTGATCGTTCCCACGCTCGACGTGGGAATGCATCCCGTGACGCTCTGCGTCACATAGCGGACGCAGAGCGTCCATCGCGGCATTCCCACGCTGAGCGGGGGAACGATCACCGGGAGAGTTCGAACATGTTGCAGATAGAAAAGCTTCACCAATACTACGGCGGCAGCCACATCCTGCGCGGGCTGTCCTTCGACGTGAAAATCGGCGAAGTCACCTGCCTGCTGGGCCGCAACGGTGTCGGCAAGACCACACTGCTCAAGGTGCTGATGGGCCTGCTGCCCGCCAAAGAAGGCGTGGTGCAGTGGGAAGGCAAGCCGATCACAGGCTTCAAGCCGCATCAACGTGTCCACTCAGGCATCGCTTACGTGCCCCAGGGCCGGGAGATTTTCGGGCGGCTGACGGTGGAAGAAAACCTGCTGATGGGCCTGTCGCGTTTCCCCGGTTCCGAAGCCAAGGAAGTGCCCGCGTTCATTTATGAGTTGTTTCCGGTGTTGCTGCAAATGAAGCAACGCCGTGGCGGCGACCTCTCCGGGGGCCAGCAACAACAACTGGCGATCGGTCGCGCATTGGCCAGTCGTCCACGCCTGCTGATTCTCGATGAACCCACCGAAGGGATTCAGCCCTCGGTGATCAAGGAAATCGGCGCAGTGATCAAGAAGCTCGCCGCCCGTGGTGACATGGCGATCCTGCTGGTCGAGCAGTTCTACGACTTCGCCGCCGAACTTGCCGATCAGTACATCGTGATGTCCCGCGGCGAGATCGTTCAGCAAGGTCGCGGCGAAAATATGGAAGCCGAAGGCGTGCGTGGTCTGGTCACCATTTGACGCGCCGATCGGCTAAGGTAGTCGCCTTCGAAAAACGATAACGAGCACTATGAATCTTCCTGCCCACACCGCCCTGTTCACACCCAGCTGGCACGCCGAGCTGGAGCTGGGCTATGGGCGTTTCGGCGACAGCACGCGCCCGACTCTGCGTCGCCACAAAGGCCCGTTGCGGGTGCAGAAACACCTGTATGCCGAAGGCCCTGAAGTCTGCCAACACATCATCGTTCATCCTCCCGGTGGTATTGCGGGAGGTGACCGGCTGGACATCACCGCCAACGTCGGCCCTGATGCCTGGGCACAACTGACCAGCCCTGGCGCCGCCAAGTGGTATCGCGCGGCGGGGGCTGCGTATCAGCAGCTGGATTTGAAAGTTGCGGCGGGGGCAACCCTGGAATGGCTGCCGCAGGAGACCATTGTCTTCAGCGAGGCCAAGGCCGAACTCAGCACCCGGATCGACCTCGAGGGCGACGCCCGCCTGTTCTACTGGGACGTGGTTGCCTTGGGGCGCCCGGCCAGTGACGAGCGCTTCGATCAGGGACATTTTCAGGCGCATCTGGATATTCGCCGCGACGGCAAGTTGCTGTGGCATGAACGGCAACGCGTCATCGGCAACGATGGTTTGCTGGACTCACCCGTGGGGCTGGACAGCAAACCGGTTTTCGCAACACTGATCGTCACCGGAGAAATCGACGCCGAACTGATGGAGCGTTGTCGTCAACTGGCTGACCATTCGCCGGTGCGAGGAGATTTAAGCCAGCTACCCGGCCTGATCATCGCCCGCTGCCTGGCCGACGAAGCGCTGCATGCACGGGCCTGGCTGATCGCACTGTGGAAGCTGCTACGCCCAGCGCTGTTGGGTCGAGAGGCGGTGGCGCCGAGGATCTGGAGCACATAGCGCGCTCCTACAAGGCTACGAGCGCCTCACATTATCAAGTTATTGGAAACGGACAAAACCATGGATCTGACGCCACGCGAAAAAGACAAGATGCTGATCTTCACCGCAGGCCTTGTAGCCGAGCGGCGACTGGCCCGAGGCTTGAAACTCAACTACCCGGAAGCCATGGCATTCATCTCTGCCGCTCTTCTCGAAGGCGCGCGCGATGGGCAGACGGTCGCCGAACTGATGCATTACGGCACCACCTTGCTGACCCGCGAACAAGTGATGGAAGGCATCCCGGAGATGATCCCGGAAATCCAGGTCGAGGCCACTTTTCCCGACGGGACCAAACTGGTCACCGTGCATCAGCCCATCGCCTGAAGCGCCCAACCGAACAAGTGAAAGCGAACATGACGTATACGATTCGTGACGCACTGCTGACTGACATGCCTGCCGTGCTGGACATTTACAACGACGCCGTCCTCAACACCACGGCGATCTGGAACGAACAACCGGTGGATCTCGCCAATCGCCAAGCCTGGTTCGCTGCTCGCCAGACCCAGGCCTATCCGATTCTGGTGGTCGTTGACGACGCAGGTCAGGTGCTGGGCTACTCGTCTTTCGGCGACTGGCGCCCCTTCGAAGGCTTCCGGCACACGGTTGAACATTCGGTCTACGTGCGCGCCGATCAACGCGGCAATGGCCTCGGTCCGCTGCTGATGAAAGCGCTGATCGAACGCGCCAGAACCTGCGACAAACACATGATGGTTGCAGCCATCGAAAGCGGTAACGCGGCGTCGATTCACCTGCACGAGAAGCAGGGTTTCACGATCACCGGCCAGATGCCGCAAGTCGGTACCAAGTTCGGTCGATGGCTGGACCTGACCTTCATGCAACTGGATCTGTCGCCGGGCGCCAGCGCGCCGCCGTCGCAAGCACCCGTATCAAAACCCTCGGCCTGATTTTCTCTCTCTGAAAGGATGCCTGCTCATGAACGCTGCTCAGTTAAGACGTGTCACCGGCGAAAGTTTCGCGCATTACCGCCACGGGCTGGTGGCGTTGTTGCTGGACGCGGTGCATCGCGGCGCCTCGGTCGGATTCATGGCCGACCTGAGTGCCGATGAGGCGTACAGCTGGTGGGAAGACGTCAAGGCAGAGGTCGAGCACGGCAAGGTGTTGCTGTGGGTCGTGGTGCAGGAAGAACAGGTGCTGGCGACGGTGCAACTTGCGCTGTGCCAGAAGGCCAACGGCCTGAACCGGGCTGAAGTGCAGAAGCTGCTGGTGCTGCATCACGCCCGCCGTCGCGGCCTGGCCACACAACTGATGAATGCCGTGGAACAGGCTGCCCAGCAACACAATCGTGGGTTGTTGTTTCTGGACACCCTGGCCGGTTCGCCGGCTGAAGATTTCTACCGCGCGTTGGGTTACCAGTTGTCCGGCAAACTTCCGGACTACGCCTGTAACCCCGACGGCGAGTACCACGCTACCGCCATTTACTACAAGTTACTGTCGAGGAAGAGCGCATGATTCCTGGTGAATACCAGATCCAGTCGGGCGACATCGAGCTTAATGCCGGTCGCCGGACCATCACCCTCAGCGTCGCCAACAGCGGCGACCGGCCGATTCAGGTCGGCTCGCATTTCCATTTTTTCGAAACCAATGACGCCCTCACCTTCGATCGTGCCGCCAGCCGTGGCATGCGCCTGAACATCCCGGCCGGCACCGCCGTGCGCTTCGAACCGGGTCAGGCTCGCGAAGTCGAGCTGGTGGATCTGGCGGGGCATCGCCGGGTATTCGGTTTTGCCGGGCGCGTAATGGGGGATCTGTAGATCAAGACATTGATCGTTCCCACGCTCTGCGTGGGAATGCAGCCCGTGATGCTCCGCGTCACAGACCGGACGCAGAGCGTCCAGAGAGGCGTGACCACGCAGAGCGTGGGAACGATCAGAACGCATAAGGATTTTCGATGAAAATTTCCAGACAAGCCTACGCCGACATGTTCGGCCCAACCGTCGGCGACCGCGTGCGTCTGGCGGACACCGAACTGTGGATCGAAGTCGAGAAGGACTTCACCACCTATGGTGAAGAAGTTAAATTCGGCGGCGGAAAGGTCATCCGCGACGGCATGGGACAAGGCCAACTCACTGCTGCAGAGGTGGTCGACACGCTGATCACCAACGCGCTGATCATCGATCACTGGGGCATCGTCAAAGCCGACGTCGGCATCAAGGACGGGCGAATCGCGGCCATTGGCAAGGCGGGTAACCCGGACATCCAGCCGGACGTGACCATCGCCATCGGCGCTGCCACTGAAGTCATCGCCGGCGAAGGCATGATCCTCACCGCAGGCGGCGTTGACACCCACATTCACTTCATCTGCCCGCAGCAGATCGAAGAGGCCCTGATGAGCGGCGTCACCACCATGATCGGTGGCGGCACGGGACCGGCGACCGGTACGAACGCAACCACCGTTACCCCCGGCAAATGGCACATGATGCGCATGCTCCAGGCCGCCGAAGCCTTCCCGATGAACATCGGTTTCACCGGCAAGGGCAACGTCAGCGTGCCAGAGCCACTGATCGAACAGGTCAAGGCTGGCGCGATTGGCCTCAAACTGCACGAAGACTGGGGCACCACCCCCGCAGCCATCGACAACTGCCTCAGCGTTGCCGATCAGTACGACGTGCAAGTGGCGATCCACACCGACACGCTGAACGAGTCCGGCTTCGTCGAAACCACACTGGGCGCGTTCAAGAACCGCACCATCCACACCTACCACACCGAAGGCGCCGGGGGCGGCCACGCACCGGACATCATCAAGGCCTGCGGCTTCCCGAACGTGCTGCCAAGTTCGACCAACCCGACTCGCCCGTTCACGCGCAACACCATCGACGAGCACCTGGACATGCTGATGGTCTGCCATCACCTGGACCCGAGCATTGCCGAAGACGTCGCGTTCGCCGAAAGCCGCATTCGTCGCGAGACCATTGCCGCCGAAGACATCCTGCATGACCTGGGTGCGTTCTCGATGCTCAGTTCCGACAGCCAGGCCATGGGCCGCGTCGGCGAAGTGATCATGCGCACCTGGCAGACCGCCGACAAAATGAAACGTCAACGCGGCCCGCTGCCGGGCGACGGCGAGGGCAACGACAACTTCCGCGCCAAGCGCTACATCGCCAAGTACACCATCAACCCGGCGATTACCCACGGTATCAGCCACGAGGTAGGCTCCATCGAAGTCGGCAAGTGGGCGGATCTGGTGCTCTGGCGCCCGGCGTTCTTCGGCGTCAAACCGACGTTGATTCTCAAAGGGGGTTCCATCGCCGCGAGCCTCATGGGCGACGCCAACGCCTCGATCCCGACCCCGCAACCGGTGCACTACCGCCCGATGTTCGCCAGCTACGGCAGCTCGCTTCACGCCAGCAGCATCACCTTTATCAGCCAGGCGGCCATGGACGCAGGGGTGCCCGAGCAGTTGGGGCTGAAAAAGCAGATCGGCGTAGTCAAAGGCTGCCGCAGCGTGACCAAGGCAGATTTGATACACAACGACTACTTGCCCAACATCGACGTCGACCCGCAGACCTATCAGGTCAAGGCCGATGGCGTGTTGTTGTGGTGTGAGCCTGCGGATGTGCTGCCGATGGCGCAGCGATATTTCCTGTTTTAAGGGACGCTTGAATGGGTTGTGCCTGTAGCAGTCCGGCTTGCCAGCGGTGGCGTTTTTGATGTCGCAACCGCCGGCAAGCCGCGCTGCTATAGACCGTGGGACCCGTCGTGATAGCGCAAGGCGCAAATCCCCTGTTCTTCCTACCGCAACATGGCGCTAAGATGGCCCCACTTCATTCAGCGCCATGCCAGCAAGGTAGTAACCCATGCGTCTTTCCGACTTCATCGTGCAGAACGTTGACCGTATCGTCGATGAATGGGAAAAATTCGCCGCGACGCTAACCCCCGCGGCCAACTCGATGAGCAGTGTGGAGTTGCGCGACCACGCGAAACTGATTCTCCTGGCGGCGGCAAGGGACATGAACACCGCCCAGACCAAGGCCGAACAGATCGCCAAGGCCCAGGGCGAGGACGTCGGCAAGACGCCGATGCTGGACCAGGCCGCAGCCAGCCACGGAGAATTGCGACATACGGTCGGGTTCGATCTGGTGCAGATGACCTCGGAGTTCCGTCACCTGCGCGCCACGGTTATCCGGTTCTGGGCCGAAAGTCTGAAAAATCCGGAAATTGGCCACTTCACCGACATGATCCGTTTCAATGAGGCCATTGACGAAGCACTGGCGGAATCGACGGCGGCCTACGCCGAGCGGGTAAACCGATCGCGGGACATCTTTCTCGCCATCCTGGGTCATGACCTGCGTGCGCCGTTGCAAGCGATCAGCATGTCCTCAGAGGTGCTGATGCGCAAAGCGGGCATTGGTGATGCCGAAATGGCTTACATCAAACGCATCAAGAGCAGCAGCAAACACATGGCGACGATGGTCCGCGACCTGCTGGAATTCGTGCGCAGCCGCTTGGGCGTGACGTTGCCCATCGAGCGCAAGCCCATGGAGATGACCGTTGCCTGCCGTGATGCCATCGACGAAGCGAGCGCGGGGCATCCCGATTGCGATCCGGAGTTCACCACCAGTGGCGACACGCAAGGCGATTGGGACCGGGCACGAATCGACCAGATGCTGCAGAACCTGATCGGCAATGCCCTTCAGCACGGAGCAGCGACTCATAAGATCAGCGTCTCGCTGGTGGGCGGTGAAAACCATGTGAGCTTGTCAGTTCACAACGATGGCGAGCCCATAGCGGAGGAAGCCATCGGCAGCATTTTCGACCCGCTGGTGCGCTCGCTCAACGAAGAAGCAGGCACGAACAACCCTTCCACCAGCCTCGGCCTGGGGCTGTTCATCGTCAAAGAAGTGGTCAACGCTCACTGCGGCAGCATTACCGTGACGTCGAATTTCGGCGATGGGACCACGTTTACCGTGGTGTTGCCAAAGAAGGGGTAGGCTCGACACCTGGCCTATTTTGATTCTGGCCGAAGGCCGTAGAAGTCCGGCTTGCCGACGATCTGCTGCGAACTGCTGCGAACCAGGAGCAAAACCGGACGACCATGGCTGATCCGTCATACCGAGCCCACCGGCGTTACTGCCGATTCCCGGCAGATCGCAGGCAAGCCAGCTCCCACGCCCTCCGGGCAGAAGCGAAAGGGCACCCTCTCACTCTTCTACAAAGCGCCCCAAGCGCTGCTTGAGCATGCGGTTTTCGGCCCGCACCTGCTCAAGCTCGTCCAGCAGGCTCAGCGCCAGGGCGACGCCGTCCCACTCCATCGCAAGATCGTGATGCAGCTTGGCCGCGCGCTTGGCGACCGACAACGAATAGGTGTCGAACAGCCACTCATCCGGCTTCTTCCCCTGGGGTTCGACAATCCCGTGCTCGACGATTTCGATGACATAGGCAACCGGCATGTCGACCACCTGACAGAATTCCTGCATGTCTACGACCAGGGTGTTGCTCATGATCAGCTACTCCATTGGGCCCTCGGATCGAATGCGCCCTTCTCGGCCAGCTTCTCCCACAGCGCTTTGGTGGCGTCATCGGTGGACTTGGGCATGACGATCTTCAATTGCGCATACAGGTCGCCACGCTCGCCCTGCTTGTTCAACAGACCATTACCTTTAACCCGCAATCGCTGCCCACTCTGACTGTCCGGACGAATGGTCAGGTTGATTTTGCCGGTCAAGGTGGGCACAGCGACCTTGGTGCCCAGCGCCGCCTCCCATGGGGCCAGCGGTACGGTGATGATCAGGTCATGACCCTCGACGTCGAATTTGGGGTGCGGCGCCAGACGAATGGTCAGGAACAGGTCGCCGTTTTCACCGCCCGCAACGCCCGGAGCACCCTGCCCCTTCAGACGAATCCGCTCACCGTCAGTGACACCCGCCGGGATCTTCACGTTCAGGGTCTTGGTGATGTCCGCCATGCGCTGACCGTTGGCGCTGTGTTGCGGCACTTTGAAACTGATTTTCTTCGATTCTGTCGAGAGGGTTTCTTCAAGGAAAATCGCCAGTTCCATTTCCACGTCTTGCCCTCTACGACCTGTGCTGCGCGGACGACCGCCCTGCGGACCACCACGATTACCGAAAATCGAACTGAAGAAATCGGAGAAATCCCCGCCCTCGAATCCGCCGCCGCCCATGTTCCCAAAGTCCGCAGCGCCCGCGCCACCACGGCCCTGCCAGCCCGGAGGCGGCTGGAAACGGCCCTGCTGGCCGTATTTGCGGATGTCGTCGTACTCGGCACGCTTCTCAGGGTCGCTCAGCGCTTCGTAGGCCTCGGAGGCCGCCTTGAATTTGTCTTCCGCGCCAGGCTCTTTGCTGACGTCGGGGTGATACTTGCGCGCGAGCTTGCGATAGGCGGTCTTGATCGTCTTCTCGTCCGCCGTCGGCTCTACGCCAAGGATCTTGTAATAGTCTTTGAAGTCCATCTAACGGTCACCCATTCCGGATTATCCAGCTCAGTCCCGTATCGCGTTATCAAATGAGAACGTTGGACGCGCTGAATGTTGCAAGGTTATCGGCACACGGCCTCGCGAGCTTGAAACGTTGTCCAAACCGGCCGAATGCAATGAGAGTTGCCTGCAAGATTGGGTTTGCAACGCTCCAGTTCAAGCCACCTGTGCGAAATAGGCGCAAATCGAGTGAAAAACCGACGTTACGCGCTACGAATCTGCCGCCCACTCGCATACACTGCGCGGCCGTTTTTTCGACCGGAACGCAAAGCACATGAGCACCCCATCCCCAGCCCGTGCCGTTGGCATCGATTTCGGCACCTCCAACTCCACGGTCGGCTGGCTGCGCCCCGGAGCGGAAACCCTGATCGCGCTGGAGGACGACAAGATCACGCTGCCTTCGGTGGTTTTCTTCAATATGGAGGAGCGCCGCCCGGTCTACGGCCGCCTGGCCCTGCACGAGTATCTGGAAGGCTACGAAGGTCGCCTGATGCGCTCGCTGAAAAGCCTACTGGGTTCCAAGCTGATCAAGCACGACACCAGCGTGTTGGGTACGGCCATGCCGTTCAAGGATCTGCTGGGACTGTTCATCGGCGAACTGAAAAAGCGCGCCGAAGCCGCAGCCGGTCAGTCATTCGAACACGTGGTACTGGGCCGCCCGGTATATTTCGTCGATGACGACGCCGCTGCCGACCAGGAAGCCGAGGACACCCTGGCCGAAGTGGCGCGCAAGATCGGCTTCAAGGACGTCTCGTTCCAGTTCGAGCCCATCGCAGCGGCCTTCGACTACGAGTCGACGCTTGAGCGCGAAGAACTGGTGCTGATCGTGGACATCGGCGGTGGTACTTCGGACTTCTCGCTGGTGCGCCTGTCGCCCGAGCGTCGCAGGGTCGATGACCGTCAGAGCGACATCCTCGCCACCGGTGGTGTCCACATCGGCGGTACCGACTTCGACAAGCAACTGAGCCTGCAAGGCGTGATGCCTCTGTTCGGTTACGGCAGCCGAATGAAGAGCGGCGCCTACATGCCGACCAGCACCCACATGAATCTGGCGACCTGGCACACCATCAACTCGGTGTATTCACAGAAGTCGCAGCTGGCGCTGGGCAGTATGCGTTATGACATCGAAGACACGCTGGGCATCGACCGCCTGTTCAAGCTGATCGAACAACGCGCCGGTCACTGGCTGGCGATGGAAGTGGAAGAGACCAAAATTCAGCTGACCCACGCCGAGAACCGTGTGGTGCCAATGGACCGCGTCGAATCCGGCCTGAGCGTGGATCTGACTCGCCAACTGTTCGAATCGTCCATCGACTCGCTGCTCGAGCGCGTTCGTGAAAGCGTTACCCGCCTGCTGGGCGATGCTGGCGTTGGCGTGGCCGACGTCGACACCGTTTTCTTCACCGGCGGCTCCAGCGGCATCCCGGCCCTGCGCAACAGCGTGTCGGCGATGCTGCCTAAAGCGCGGCATGTGGAAGGGAACATCTTTGGCAGTATCGGCAGTGGCCTGGCGATCGAAGCGAAGAAACGCTACGGCTGACGCATCGTGGCACCGACCCGCTTCTGACCGGAGGGCGTGGGAGCCTGGCTTGCCAGCGATCTGTTGCGCAGCGACAGCAAACTCGACGGGTGCAATCTTCCTGACACAGCCGCGTCGTCCGGTCTTACTGCAGGTTGCCGGCAGATCGCTGGCAAGCCCAGCTCCCACGCCCTCCGGCCAGAAGCATTGCGCGTCGGCCGGGCAAGGCGGGCAATCGTTTAAACCAACTCCGCCCGCCGCAGTTCGCTCTTCAAATATGCGTAATAAATCGGCCCTGCCACCACTCCCGGCAAGCCGAAGGCCGCTTCGCAGATCAGCATTGCCAGCAGCAACTCCCAAGACTTGGCACTGATTTGCCCGCCTACGATCCGAGCGTTGAGGAAGTACTCGACCTTGTGAATCACGATCAGATAACCCAGCGCCGCCAGCGCGACCCAGATCGACAGCGACATGCCGACGATGAAGATCAGCGTGTTGGACATCAGATTCCCCACCACCGGCAACAGGCCCAGCAGGAACGTCAGCACGATCAGCGTCTTGGTCAATGGCAGGTGCACGCCACACAGCGGCAGGATCACAGCCAGGAAAACCGAGGTGAACGCCGTGTTCAGCAGCGAGATCTTGATCTGCGCGAACACGATGTTGCGAAACGCCTGACTCAGCAAATGCAAACGTTCGAACAACGCTGCAGCCAAAGGCTTGCGCTTGGTGACGTCGGGAATGCGTTGCAACGCAATGATCGCGCCCAGGACCATGCCGATCAGCAAGGTCACGAACATGTGCGCCGCACCCTTGCCAACCAATTGCAGCTCGCCGATATGTTTGGTCAGCCAGGCGCTGAGCGAAACCTGAAACTCGGTGGCGCTGGCTGGCAGATAGTTATCGATGAGGGGCGGGAGCTGACCGCGCGCGCGCTCCACCAGAATCATGAATTTGTCCAGCGAGGCGCCGGGGTTTTCCGCTTCATGCAGCAAGAAGCTGATCGCTCCCGCGAACAGCAGCGACAGCACGCTGACCACGATGGTCCCCAGCAACGCAACCGCCAGCCAACGCGCGCGCTCACCGGCAATCAGTCGTTGCAGTTGCGGCGTGAGCATGTCCACCAGTTCATAGACCAGCAAGCCCGCCAACAGGCTGGGCAAAAGATTGAGTGGCAAAACCAGCAGCAGGCCACCGAACACAATGATGCAACTGGCCAGGTAAACATGACGCGGCGAAAACGTTGGCATACAGCCTCAAAACGAGCGGCTTGAAAAGATGGGCAGTCTGCCAGCGTTCCTGATGGAGGACCAGCGCCGCAAAGTGTCGTTAGTCGTATACGGTAGTGTTAGCTCACCTCTGTAGCAGCACGGCTTGCCGGCGGTGGCGTCATTTTGATCGCTACCGCCGGCAAGCCGTGGCGCTACAGGTTATTCCCGGACATCAACTCTGGGCCGGCGACATCCTTGCCAGAAAACAAAAGTCTCACTTTTTCTTCAGGCAATCACTCATGAAGGTCTTGCGCGCATCGCCCTTGAGCGCTTACGTGGTCGCTGTGGCATTACAGGTTTTCATCTTTTCCTGCTGAGGGGTGGCGGTGGTTGCAGGAGCGGCTTTCAGACAAGTACTCATGAACGCCTTGCGGTCATCGCCCTTGAGGGATTTGGCCGTGGCGTCGGCATTGCAGGTGGTCATTTTGTTTTGCTGCGCAGTGGCTGCAAACCCTTGAGCGCACATCAACAAGCCCATGACCAACAGAGGAACACGCAGCATTTTCATCGACTTTCTCCGAGTGCGCCGCGCACTCGCGCAGCTTTCGAAGGAGTGTAGTCAAAGAATGTTGCGACATATTTCCGGAACGAGGTAGACGCCGTTTCTGACAGGCCGATAATAGCGCCTCACTTCACAGCCGGTTCTTTCATGCAATACCTTTATCCACTGCTCACGGTCATGATCTGGGCGGGCAACAACGTCATTACCAAAGCCGCTGCGGGCCGTATTTTTCCGGCAGAGATCGGTTTCTATCGCTGGCTGCTGGCGGGACTGCTGTTCACGCCGTTTCTGCTGGGTCCGGTTCTGCGCAACCGTAACGCGATCAGACCAATCGTGGGCAAAGTGGTGGTGCTGGGTGTGCTGGGGATGGCGATCTATCAGAGTCTTGCGTATTACGCAGCGAACATCACCACCGCAACTAACATGGGAATCATTCTGTCGCTGGTGCCGGTCATGACGCTGGGCATGTCCATCGCCAGCCTCGGAACTGCGCTCACAGCGGGCGCATTGGTCGGGGCGCTGGTTTCGTTTGCGGGGGTCTTGCTGGTGGTGTCCCAAGGCAGCTGGGCAACGCTGGTTGCCCATGGAGTCAACCTTGGGGACCTGATGATGCTGGTCGCCACCCTGGCGTACGCGACTTACAGCACGCTGCTCAAAAAATGGCAGCTGCGCATGCCGCCGCTGCAACTGCTGTATCTGCAGATTCTGGTGGCGATCATTGCGCTGTTCCCGCTGTTTCTGATCTCACCCAAGACGGGGCTAAGCGCAAGCAACATCCCGCTGGTGCTTTACGCCTGCATTCCGACCTCGATGATCGCGCCGCTGCTATGGATGAAAGCCATTGGCATTCTCGGCCCCAGCCGCACAACGCTGTTTTTCAACCTGGTGCCAATTCTCACGGCACTGGTCGCGGCGCTGGCGCTGGGTGAACAACTGGCGTCATATCATTTCATCGGCGGCGCGCTGACCCTTGGCGGAGTGATCCTGGCCGAACGCTGGACCACTCCGCTGCGCAGACAATCCTGACTCAGGCCTCTTCGACATTTTCGGCGCTGTGTATCGACACATCGGTGATCCCCGCCACATGGGGAAGACCGATGTGAGGATCACCGGCATCGAGGGGGTCGTCATCCACCACAACATGGTGCTTGTGCGCCAGTTCGTGGACCACCTCGATGATTGGCACATCCAGATTCTCGATCACATCGACATGGTGTTCGCCAGCCAGCGTGTACTCGATTTCGTAAAGTTCTTTATCGCTCATCGCATCACTTCCTTAGCGACCCGCTCGGGTCGACTGATCACGAACTGCAGACCATAAAGTTAGAGACCGGCGGCTTTCAGGCGCGCGGCATGTTCCAGAAACAAACCCACGGGATTGGCTCCCTCGCCCACCAGACCGAGGTGCTGGTTGACGATGTCGAAATGGTCGAGCGGGAAGTCGTCTCCGATGACCGTGCCCAGATGCGAACTGAGTCGCCCGACCATGCCATCAGATTGACCTCGCTCTTTCTGGAACGTGCGAGCAAATAATCGACAACTGAGATTAGTGGTATCCAGCAGGTTCATGCCCCGGTCAGTTCGCCCCGGTTGCAGGGTGCCAGACCAGGAGTAATAGCGAACGCCATTGACCAGTTCCGCACCCTGCCCGCCCCACTTCTCGGGCAGGCCTTGGGGGAAGCGTGTGTTGAAGCGGGCGACGCCACGGGTGGTCAGCGAATGATGCGCAGCGTCGACATCGGTGGGTAACCGGGTGCCGCGATAACCGGTGTCGAAGAACGCGAGAACCAGGGTCGTCAGGCGAATGGCAGCATTGACCAGCCGACCGCGCACTGTGCTCTGGGGAAAATGCTCCTCAAGGTAGTCAGCCAGTTCCGAGCCATGATTGGGGCCTGCCACCGAGGTGACAGACGCCACGAGATCCGGCCGCACCCCTGCGACGTAGCGGATGGTCAGTGCGCCCTGGCTGTGGCCGATCAGGTTGACCTTGGCGGCGCCGGTTTCTCGAAGGATTTCTTTGACCCGGGCCAGCAATTGCTCGCCTCGGATTTCGGTGGAGTTGACCGCCGAGACCATCACCGGAATCACGGTTGCCCCACCCCTGCGCAGAGCAGGCACGATGCCGAACCAATAGGGGTAGACCACCAGTTTCACGAACCCCAACAACCCCGGGACCAGCACGATCGGGTAACGCGTGGCCTGTTCTTGCGTCATGAGCGGTTGAATCCTCTGCGAGCGGTTCTACAAACACTAGCCACAAACCATTCATGATTCATGACAGAACGGTGTAATGCCCCATCGCCATCTATTCAATCGAACTCTTTCAATGCGCCGATGCTCATAACAGCAACGGGCCAATGACGGCCTTTCTGTGGAGTGAGCGGTTATGTACAAGCAATCTTTGGCAGTAGTGTTTGCAATGGCCGCGCTGGCCGGATGTACATCGACAACCCTGCAAAATCCCGTGGACTACGCGACCTATCGCAACGAACCGCTGGTCAAGCAGGTAGAAAACGGCATGACCGAACAGCAAGTGCTGACCATCGGCGGCGAACCTTCCACCCGCGTGCACCGCAAGGTACACACGGGTACCTGCAACAACTACATCCTTAACAAGGATGGCCATCAACAGGCGTATTACGTGACGTTCGGCGCCAACGACCGCGTGGACAGCAAGGGCTTCATGACCTGCGAACAGCGTGAGGCGAATGAAAAAGCGGGGTGATCAGCCGCTGTGGCTCCACCTGTAGGAGCGCGCTTGCCCGCAAAGGCACACGGCGGGAACGTCGGTTAATCGGCCACATCCAGGTCGTGACGGCAATTTTTCGCGGGCAAGCGCGCTCCTACGGGGAAACTGCGTTGCCGCCCGAAAAACAAATAAAACTTTTCCCGGCGCCCAAGACTCACACATTAAGGCCCGATCTCGCCAGACGTCTGCCAGAGGCATGAGCAGACGAATTTAGAGTGAGACGGCATGAACCGGATCAGCCCTGGAGATGAATCATGAGCAATGTGCACCAATTATCCGATGTCAGTTCCCTTCGCGAACGCGCGCGTCAGCACGTCGAAAACGGCGCGGTGACCGAGGGCTACGACGCCGACCGTGAAAGCATCCTGCGCCTGCTCAACGAATCACTGGCGACCGAATGGGTCTGCGTACTGCGTTACAAACGTCATTACTACATGGCCAAAGGCGTAAAAGCCCAGGTCGCGGCGGCAGAGTTTCTGGAGCACGCCAATCAGGAAGCCGAACACGCCGACATGCTGGCCGAGCGCATCGTGCAGCTGGGTGGAGAGCCGGAACTGAACCCTGACCTGCTCTCCAAGAACTCCCACGCGCAGTACGTGGCGGGCAATACACTGAAAGAGATGGTCACCGAAGACCTGATCGCCGAGCGTATCGCCATCGACAGCTATCGCGAGATCATTCAGTACATCGGCGACAAAGATCCGACCACCCGCCGTATCTTCGAAGAAATCCTCGCTCAAGAAGAAGAACATGCTGACGACATGGCGGATATTCTCGACGGCCTGTGATTTGACCCGAAATGAAAAAGCCAGGACCTCCGTCCTGGCTTTTTTGTGTGCGCTGGCTGGAGAGCATGACTGAATCCAGCGCTATCCCTATGCTGGAAAACAGCAGTGAATCCTACCCAATCTCCGTGGGAGCCGGCTTGCTGGCGAATGCGGTGGACCCACCACATCAAGTCGCAGGCTCGCCGCATTCGCCAGCAAATCCCCACTCACACGTTTGATCACTGGACAGTCTTCGGTGCCTTGCCCGCGCGCATTTGCTCAAGCAACGGCGCGCATTGATTCGGCTCACCGCCACTGGGTGCAACCAACGCCAAAAGACCTGCCGCAGGCCCTACGGCAGCCCCGAGCAATACCATGCCCGCGCCACGCAACAGCAATGGCCCGGATTGCACACCCGCGCTCGGCTTGACGAATGGACCCCGTACATACAGTGGAGAGCGCAAGGAGAACACGCGAAAGCCCTTGGATTCAGGCGTGATCTTCAGATCGAGCTGCTCGGCCTTCATGTTGGCCGTGCCATCAATGTAGATGATCGCGTTCTCGGTATCGAAGACGAACAACTTGGTCGTCGCCAAGCCGTCCTTGATACCGAAATCGGAAGCAGCGCAGTTGATCTTCACGTTCTTGTCGCCAAACAACGTACCCACCACGTAGTTACCGACGTTCAGCCCGGCGATCTCCATCAGGTCCCGACTGATGGCCCCGTCGTTGACCAGCATCTTCAACTCGCCGTTGGCAGTGCCCAGCAACGCCGCCACCGAATTGCCCTTGCCGCTGATGTCAGCATCGCCGTTCAACTCCCCGAAACTGGTTTTCATCGGTTCGAAGGTCGGGAACAACTGCTTGAGTTTGAAATTGCGGGCCGTCAGTTTTGCCCGGCCTTCCAGAGGCTGAGTGTGGCCGTTGAGCTTGATATCGGCATCCAGCTTGCCGCCCGCTACGCCGAAACGAAGGGGCTCCATGCTCAGTTCACCGTCGTTGAGCACCACATGGGTGTACAGATCAGTGAAGGGCAACTCCGCGCTCTGGACGATTTTCTTGCCGGTGAACTCGACATCGGCGTCCATCGCACTCCAGCGGTCAGTCTTGAATTCCTCGACCGGCAACACCTTATCCGCAGGCTGCTTGCTCTCACCGCCACGGCTTTTCTGCTCGGCATTGGAATCAGCACCGATCAATGGCTTGAGGTCGGCCATCAGCAACTGGTTCGACACAAGGGCGCCGGTCAGCTTGGGTCGGGGTTGACTGGCGACAAAGCTCAAATCGCCGTGAATGTCACTACTGCCGATTTTGCCGTTGAAGCCTTTGTACTCAAACGCTGCCCCTGTCGGCTCATGCAACTTTGCAATCAGCCGGCCGTCGGTGGAGTACGGCGGCGAATCCGGCAATGTCACGCCAGTCAGAGGATAAAGATTACCCAGGCTGTCGCCGGACAGCTTCAGGCGCAGGTCCAGTTCGCCCAGGTTCTGCGGGTCGGTGACCGTCCCAGCAACGGCGACCCGCGTATTTCCTGCACTGACATCCGCTTGAACCGGGAATGGCATCGCGGCGTCCTTGAGCGCCAACAGACCGCCAACCTTGCCGCTGCCATTGAGCTTCTGGCCATGGTATTGACCCTTGGCGGTAAAGCCGAAGGCGTAGTCCTGCGCTGAAGCGCCCTTGTCTGAAACCTTCTTTGCTTCGCCGCTGCCGACGATATCGCTGAAAGGGATCGGCTTGCCCAGCGGATCAACGACCACATCGACCGCGGTGTTGAGCATCTGATCGTTGTAACTGACCAGTCCTTTGTCGAAACCGATGGAGCCGATGTCTACCACCCAACTGGAAGGCTGCGCATTCGGGTCACTTTTGGGCAGGTCGAACACCCAATTCGCGCGGCCGTCCGCCAGACGTTCGATTTTGGCGTTCGGCTCAGTGAGGTCGATTCGCGGAATCACCACGCGCTGGGCCAGTAATGGCAAGGGTGAAAGGCGCATATCAACGCGCTTGAGGGTCACCATTTGAGGGGTTTTCGACCATTCAGGATTGCCGAGCGAGATATCTGAAGCAGACATGTGCGGCCACGGTACCCAGGCGCGCCAGCCGCCCTCGTCAGGTTCGCGATGCCACTCCACCGCCAGGTTACCGTTGATGGCAAACGGTCGATGCAGCTCGGCCGAGACCTTCTCATTAATGGTTGGCTTAAGCCGGTTCCAGTCGAAAGTGGCGATCACGATGATCAGGACAGCCAGCAACAGCAGCAGGATGCCAACTGTCCAGGCGAAAATCTTACGGCCTCGCGTCATTGCGTTTTCTCCCCAAATACCGACGCACCATCCCAGGCGCGTCTCATACGACATAGCCCTTCGACTGACAAAAGCCCTATGGGTTTGATGAAATCCGGAAAAACCTTGATTCTTAGCGGTCCGGCTCGCCGGCGATGGCGTGTTTGAAGCCACTGCCGCGGGCAAGCCGGACTGCGACAAAGTTCCGTGCAGGTCCTTACCAGTGGGGCAAATAATGTAGATCCAGAGTCGTCATTCACGCTAAAAGCCGCGGCCAACAAGGCTTTGCTGCCTGAATCAATTTTGTCGATGGTCAACATCAGCCCTTTAAACTTCTTTATATACGCCGGGCCAGTAAAATTGCCCCATGTTCACTTACCCGCCCTTTCGAGAGGCACTGTCCATGAAACGCCAAATGATCGCCCTGACCCTTTCCCTCCTTGCCTCAAGCGCGTTCGCGATGCCTGCCAGCGAACAACCGATGCTCGGCGAAGTGAAAGCGGCCCAGCAAGTCGGTCTGCCTACCTTGGCGCAGGACGGTCCGGATCGCCTGATCAATCAGTACCAGCGCGTAGCTGCCGAAGAGAACTGCAACAGCCTGGCGCACCGCTACCAGCGCGTCGCAGAAAGCGGCCCTGACCGCCTGGTGCAGCAATATCAACGCGTTTCCTGAATCGCTGACTGCATTGAATCAGCCCGGCCCTATCGCCGGGCTTTTTCATGCCGCAAAGAAACCGGGTTCGACGCAGCGCGAACGCATTTGTTAGAGTGCTGCCCATTCTTTCTTCAGATACCGCCCACTGCATGCTGCCCCGCGCCGAACAGAAACAGCAGACCCGCCACGCCCTGCTCGATGCAGCACGGGGGCTGATGGAGAGCGGGCGGGGCTTCGGCAGCCTGAGCCTCAGGGAAGTCGCCAAGACCGCCGGGATCGTCCCCACAGGTTTCTACCGACATTTCGACGACATGGACCATTTGGGCCTGGCGCTGGTGAGCGAAGTCGGGCAGACCTTCCGCGAAACCATCCGCCTGGTGCGGCACAACGAGAACATCAACAGCGGCATCATCGATGCCTCGGTGCGGATCTTTCTCGACGTGGTCGCGGCCAATCGCTCGCAGTTTCTGTTTCTCGCGCGTGAGCAATATGGCGGATCGCTGAAGGTGCGGCAGGCGTTGGGTGCGCTACGCGAGGCGATCATCGCCGACCTCGCGACGGATCTGGCGTCGATGTCCAAATTCCACCATCTCAACACCGACGACCTCTCGGTCATGGCGGACCTGGTGGTCAAAAGTGTGTTCGCCATGTTGCCCGAGTTGATCGACCCTCCTTCGTTGACGCTGGCCGAGCACCTGACTCCAAGGGCGAAGATCACCCAGCAATTGCGCTTCATCTTCATCGGCGCCAAGCGCTGGCAGGGTCTGGGCAGTACCGAGTGACTCCTGGCGCATGACCACTCGACGCACCACTTTGGAGCAAGCATTTATTACGCGCACCAATAAGCCACACCCCCTCGCCCCACCCTCACGCGCTCCTGCACTGAAACCTCGCATTTCCTGACCATCCCGTCAGTTGGCAAGCCACTTGCTCTAATCATCGCATCGCACACTGCCGGAAGTTTCCCGATGCTGGTGATTCATCAACGAATCGAACCCCAAAATGAATGGGCCGCCGAGCTCCATTTGAATTTCGAGGCCCGCAGCAAGAGTCGCCTGCGCTGTTTCAGTGCCGAAGGCGAGGACGTCGGCCTGTTCCTGGAACGCGGCCAGCAGCCACTGCGTGACGGCGAGTTCCTCAAGGCAGAAGANATGCATGTCACCTGCAGCAGCGCGTTCGAGCTGACCCGCGCCGCCTATCACCTGGGCAACCGTCATGTGGCACTGCAAGTCGGCGATGGCTGGCTGCGCCTGCTCGACGACTACGTGCTCAAAGCCATGCTCGATCAATTGGGCGCAACCACCGAATCCATCGAAGCACCGTTCCAACCCGAACACGGAGCCTATGGCGGTGGCCATCATCACTCGCGCGCCGGTGAGGAAGATTTTAACTACGCCCCGCGTATCCATCAGTTCGGCGTGCGCAAATGAACAAGGCCTGGGCGCTGTTGCGTCTGGCAAGCCCCCAACTGCCGATTGGCGGCTATAGCTACTCGCAGGGGCTGGAGATGGCCGTCGAGCGGTCCATTGTCACTGACCCCGCCAGTGCCGGCCGCTGGATCAGCGATCAATTGCTGCTCAACCTCGCTCGCTTCGAAGCGCCGCTGCTGCTCGCCCATTGCACCGCTGCCGCGCGAGAAGACTGGGGCACCTTGCTGCAACTGAGCGAAGAACATCGCGCCAGTCGGGAAACCCGCGAGCTGCATCTGGAAAGCCGGCAGATGGGCTATTCACTCCAACAACTGCTTAACGGCCTGCCGGAACTGGATCAGCCTGCGCGGGATTTCCTGCAACAAATCGGCGAACCGCATCTGGCGCTCGGCTGGGCACTGGCTGCGCGCGCCTGGCAGATCACCCCGCAGGACGCCCTTGCCGCGTGGCTGTGGAGCTGGCTGGAAAACCAGTTGGCCGTGCTGATGAAAACCCTGCCGCTGGGCCAACAAGCTGCGCAGCGCCTGACCAGCGAGCTACTGCCGCTGCTGCAGAACGCTCAACAACATGCAACTGCACTCGACCCTGAACACATCGGCAGCGCCGCATTCGGCCTGTCGCTGGCAAGCATGGCCCACGAGCGCCAGTACAGCCGCCTGTTTAGATCCTGACCTGCTTTTAACGGCATCACCCAGAACCGCACAAGAAGATTAACGGAGAGCATTTGATGAACAGCCAACCTTTGCGCGTCGGCATCGGCGGTCCGGTCGGATCCGGCAAGACCGCCCTGACCCTCGCCCTGTGCCTGGCCCTGCGCGATCGCTACAACCTCGCCGTAGTGACCAACGATATCTACACCCGTGAAGACGCCGACTTTCTGGTGCGCAATGAGGCTCTGGCCCCGGAACGCATCATCGGCGTGGAAACCGGTGGCTGCCCGCACACGGCGATTCGCGAAGACGCCTCGATCAACCTGGAGGCCGTAGACCAGTTGAACCGCCGCTTCGAGGGTCTGGACCTGATCATCGTCGAGTCCGGCGGCGACAACCTCTCGGCAACCTTCAGCCCAGAGCTGTCGGACCTGACCATCTACGTGATCGATGTATCGGCTGGCGACAAGCTGCCGCGCAAAGGTGGCCCGGGCATTTGCAAATCCGATCTGCTGGTGATCAACAAGATCGACCTGGCGCCACTGGTGGGCGCATCGCTGGAAATGATGGATCGCGACACCAAGAAGATGCGTGGCGACAAGCCGTTCGTGTTCAGCAACCAGAAAACCGGCCATGGCCTCGAGGACATCATCGCCTTCATCGAGCGCCAGGGACTGCTGACCGCTGCCTGATTTCATTCACTCAAGGAAAATCATTGATGAATCGCAAAACCTTCACCGGGAAAAAAATGCTCGGCGCACTCATGCTGTTGCTGGTTCCAGCACTGGCCTTCGCTCACCCCGGTCATGATGAAAGCGGTCTTGTGGCGGGTATCAGCCACCCTCTGGGCGGGATCGATCACTTGCTGGCCATGGT
This sequence comes from Pseudomonas sp. LS-2, assembly GCF_003605735.1. Classification (GTDB taxonomy): domain Bacteria; phylum Pseudomonadota; class Gammaproteobacteria; order Pseudomonadales; family Pseudomonadaceae; genus Aquipseudomonas. The sequence continues at coordinate 167,722 of NZ_QXTJ01000039.1, forward strand.
TGCCGTGGGTCTATGGGCTGCACAGCAGAAAGGCGCCGCACGTTGGGCACTGCCTTGCACCTTCGTCGGCACCATGCTGATTGGCGGCTTGCTGGGCTTTGAGGGGCTGGAGCTGCCAGCGCTGGAAAGCGGGATCGCGGCTTCTGTCTTCGCGCTCGGCCTGGCGGTGGCGCTGGCGGTGCGTCCGCCGCTGTTCATGGCAGTGGGCGCGACGGCGTTGTTCGCGATGTTCCATGGCGTGGCTCACGGTCTTGAGCTGCCAGAGATGTCCAGCCCGTGGGGCTATGCGCTGGGCTTCGTCGGGGCAACGGCTGCGCTGCATGCGGCGGGTTATGCGGCAGTGCGCTATCTGCCTTCGGCAGCTGCACCTGTCGTACGGGTCGCCGGAGCCCTGTCGGCTGCAACGGGCGTGTGGCTGTTCGCGGGCTGAAGCCTGGAGCAGAGCCGAAGGGGCGAATCCAGTCGCCCCTTCGGAAATCGCAAGTCGACTACTTTTTCGCAGCCGCTTTCGCACTGCGCTGACGCATGGCCTCGAACAGGCAAACGCCTGTCGCCACCGAAACGTTGAGGCTGCTGACACTGCCCGCCATTGGCAGACGCACCAGATAATCGCAGTGTTCACGGGTCAGGCGGCGCATACCCTTGCCTTCGGCCCCCATGATCATGATGGTCGGGCCGGTCAGATCCTGTTGATACAGTTCCTGCTCCGCCTCGCCCGCCGTACCTACCACCCATAGACCGCGCTGCTGGAGTTTTTCCAGCGTACGGGCCAGGTTGGTCACGGCCACCAGCGGAATCACCTCAGCGGCGCCACAGGCGACCTTGCGGACGGTTGGCGTCAAGGTCGCCGACTTGTCCTTGGGCACAATCACTGCCAAAGCACCCGCTGCATCAGCGGTGCGCAGACAGGCGCCGAGGTTGTGCGGATCGGTCACCCCATCGAGCACCAGAATCAGCGGCGCACCCTCGGTACGATCCAGCAACTCGTCGAGCATTGCCTCGCCCCAGACCTGACTTGGACTGACGTCCGCCACCACGCCCTGATGCACGCCCTCAACCCAGGCATCCATCTCACGACGTTCGGCCTGGCCGACAGACACACGGTTCTGTGCGGCCAGATCAATCAGCACCTGAACCCGCGGGTCGCTACGACCTTCGGCCAGCCAGATCTGCTTGACCCGCTTGGGGTGATGACGCAGCAACGCTTCCACAGCGTGAACGCCGTAGATCTTTTCCAACGAACTCATGACTTGGCCTTAGGTTTACGCGACCCACTGCTCTTGGCAGCAGGGGCCGAGCCCGACTTGGGCGGGCCCTTACGGTGTTTGGTCGGTTTGGCGGACTTGCCATCCGGAGCGGAATCACTCCTTGACGGCTTTCCCGACGATGCCTTGCTACCGCCCTTCGCTTCTGCCAACAAGGCTTTCTTCATCTCGCGACTTTTGCGAACTTCAGCGTTTTTCGCTGCGGCATCGCTTGGACGATAAGCCTCGACGACCGGCTCTTTGCTTGCACTGCGACGACTTGGGCGTGAGGCCGTAGCCTTTTCCTTTTCTTTCTCGACCGAAGCAGGTGCAGGCTCAGCAGAGCGGCGCTTGCGGCCAACCGGGGCGCTGGTGGTCTTTTCCGACATTTCGAAGTCGATCTTGCGCTCGTCGAGGTCGACGCGCATGACGCGGACTTCAACCGTGTCGCCCAGACGGAAGCTGCGACCGGTGCGCTCGCCCGCCAGGCGGTGGTGGACCGGATCGAAGTGGTAGTAGTCGCCCGGCAGCGCAGTGACGTGGACCAGACCTTCGACATAGATATCGGTCAATTCAACGAACAGTCCGAAACCGGTCACCGCCGTGATCACGCCAGGGAACGATTCGCCGACGCGATCCTTCATGAACTCGCACTTGAGCCAGTTCACAACGTCACGGGTCGCTTCATCGGCACGGCGCTCGCTCATGGAGCACTGCTCGCCCAGTTGCTCCAGTATCGCCTCGTCGTACGGGTAGATGCGTGCCTTGGGAATCGAGGCAGCACCGGCGCGGCGAACGTGCGGTGTGTCCTGCTTGGAGCGGATCACGCTGCGAATTGCGCGGTGAGTCAACAAGTCAGGATAACGACGGATCGGCGAGGTGAAGTGGGTGTACGCCTCGTAGTTCAGACCGAAATGACCGTTGTTGTCGGAACTGTAAACCGCCTGGCTCAGCGAGCGCAGCATGACGGTCTGGATCAGGTGATAATCCGGACGATCCTTGATCGTTTCCAGCAGCGCCTGATAATCCTTGGGCGTCGGACCGTCTTTACCCTTGTGCAGGGACAGCCCCAGCTCACCCAGGAACGCGCGGAGTTTCTCCAGGCGCTCAGGCGGCGGGCCATCGTGCACGCGGTACAACGCAGGAATTTCGTGTTTCTTGAGGAATTCGGCAGTGGCCACGTTGGCCGCCAGCATGCACTCTTCGATCAGCTTGTGAGCATCGTTGCGCGTGGTCGGGCGGATTTCCGCGATCTTGCGCTCGGTGCCAAAGATGATCCGGGTTTCCTGGGTTTCGAAATCGATCGCGCCACGGGTGTGCCGCGCGCCCAGCAATACCTTGTACAGCGCATACAGCTGCTTGAGATCCGGGACCACTTCACTGTACTCACCACGAAGCTGTTTGGCCTCGGCGGTTTTCGGGTGTTCCAGAATCGAGCTGACCTTGTTATAGGTCAGACGCGCATGGGAGTGGATCACCGCTTCGTAGAACACGTAGTCGGTCATCTCGCCAGTCTTGGAGATGGTCATCTCGCAGACCATCGCCAGACGGTCGACCAGCGGGTTCAGCGAGCAGAGGCCGTTGGACAGTTGCTCCGGCAGCATCGGAACGACGCGCTCGGGGAAGTACACCGAGTTGCCGCGCACCTGGGATTCGGCATCCAGTGCAGAGCCGATCTTCACATAGCTGGACACGTCGGCAATCGCCACGTAGAGCTTCCAGCCACCGGAGAACAGGCGCAGCTTGCCCGGTTTGGCTTCGCAATAGACAGCATCGTCGAAGTCTCGAGCGTCTTCGCCGTCGATGGTGACGAACGGCAAGTGACGCAAATCGACGCGATGCTCTTTGTCTTTTTCTTCGACTTCCGGCTTGAGCTTGGCTGCTTCCTTGAGCACGGCTTCAGGCCAGACGTGCGGAATGTCGTACGTGCGCAGCGCGACGTCGATTTCCATCCCGGGCGCCATGTAGTTGCCCACGACCTCGACCACGTCGCCTTGCGGCTGGAAGCGCGGCGTCGGCCAGTGGGTGATTTTCACCTCGACGAACTGCCCGATCTTCGCATCGGAGTTACGGCCAGGCGTGACCAGCACTTCCTGCTGGATCTTGGGGTTGTCCGGAACGACGAAGCCAATGCCGCTCTCTTCGAAATAGCGACCCACCACGGTTTCATGGGCGCGGGAGACGACTTCGACGATCACGCCTTCGCGACGACCGCGACGATCCAGCCCGGAAACACGCGCCAGCGCGCGGTCGCCATCGAACACCAGACGCATTTGCGCCGGGCTCATGAACAGGTCATCAGAGCCGTCGTCAGGCACCAGGAAGCCAAAACCGTCACGGTGGCCGCTGATGCGACCCAGGATCAGGTCCAGCTTGTCTACGGGGGCGTAGGTGCCGCGGCGGGTATAAATCAGTTGCGCATCGCGCTCCATGGCGCGCAGACGCCGACGAAGCGCCTCGATCTGATCTTCGGTCGTCAGACCGAATTCTTCCACCAACTGCTCACGAGCCGCGGGAGAGCCGCGGTCGGAGAGGTGCGCCAGGATCAGCTCACGGCTGGGAATGGGGTTTTCGTATTTTTCCGCTTCACGAGCGGCCTCGGGATCGAGGGACTGCCAATCGGCCATTAGAATGAGTTCACCTTATCTGTATGTAATTAGTTTGGCATATACCAGATTGAAACGCGAAGACAGCGTTTGCTGAGACTTTTCGCTATTTCAAAAAATTTTCACCAAGGGGGTTTACAGCCCCGTTTCTCATCCGTAAGATGCGCCCCACAACGACGGCACACGCCACGTTGTAGCTGAAATCAAGCGACTTTTTGAACAATTAGTCGAATGAAATCAACGAATTGCCCAGATGGTGAAATTGGTAGACACGCCAGCTTCAGGTGCTGGTGACCTTACGGTCGTGGAAGTTCGAGTCTTCTTCTGGGCACCAATTCAACGAAACCGAGCCTAGTGCTCGGTTTTGTGTTTTTCCGGATCTGCAAATTCTGCGAATCGCAAACAGCCTTGAGCGTAGATCACTTCCTCGCCTCCATCGAATTCCTGCAACCCTTTCATCACGCTGAAGATTTTTGATCTCCCCGCTTACGAATTCGCAAATTTGTGTTGCATTGAAATGAAAAATCTAATTAAATCAGCGCCATGCCCAGGTGGTGAAATTGGTAGACACGCCAGCTTCAGGTGCTGGTGACCTTACGGTCGTGGAAGTTCGAGTCTTCTCCTGGGCACCAAACAAAACAAAACCGAGCCAAGTGCTCGGTTTTGTGCTTTCTGGGGTAGGTAATATCCGTCTCTGCACCAGTCTGGCTTACCGCCGACAGCGCCACTGAAAACGCCATCGCCGGCAAGCCGGACTGCTACAGGACGCGCATCATCCCCGCGACTCAATCACGCACGAAACTGCCCCAGGCTTGCCTTTAACTGCGCCGCAAGCTTATCCAGCGTCTTGCCGCTTGCCGTGGTCTCAACCACTGCCTGCGCCGCCTTTTCCGCTTGAGCGTGAATCACCTCCACTCGCCCCCTGACAGCTTGCGCGCCCTGAGCCTGATGCTCGGCCGCCCTGGTTGCCAGCCCAATGGCCGCATGAACCTGCTCGACCGACGCCTGGACTGTCTGCTGGAGGCGCGCACTGTCACGCAACACGGCAAGGCCCTCTTTAGCCTGACGCCCCGCTGCGCCAATCGTCGCGACGGCTTCTTTCGCGCCGGATTGCAGCTTGGCGATGTGTTCCTGAATGTCGCCGGTGGAGCTTTGCGTCTTGCTGGCCAGCGCGCGTACCTCGTCGGCGACGACGGCAAAACCGCGCCCGGTTTCACCTGCGCGCGCGGCTTCAATTGCAGCATTGAGCGCCAGAAGATTCGTCTGTTCGGCGATGCCGTGAATGACTTCCAGCACCACTTCGATCTGTTCGCTTTGCTGCGCCAACCGCTCGATCACATCCGCTCCGTTTTCAACCTGACCGGCCAGCGCCTCGATCAGATTGCCGACCTGATTCGACGTCCGGGTGTTTTCATCAGTGGCCTGACGTATATCGATGACCTGCCGCAAAGCCGCCTGCATCGCCTGGCTCTCGGCCTGCGCCTCGTCCGCCATCTGCGACAGCGCCTGAAGACTGGCTGCAACCTCATCGCGCTGCAGCTCGGCAGCGGCGCCGGCCCCGGCATTGCGCTTGCTCATCGCTCCGATTTCCACACCCGTCTGCTGCGCGACGTCTCCCGCCTCGCGAACGATAGGCTGCAATTTGTCGACGAAACGGTTTACCGCCGCAGCCATGTCGCCGATTTCATCATTGCTGTTGAGTTTCACGCGCTTGGTCAAATCGCCTTCACCCGCTGCAAGATCGTCCAGCGCGCGATTGAGCAACCGCAGGCGCAACACGACCCGACGCCCCAGAACGACCGCCAACGCCAGCAACACGCCCAGACCGACCAATGCCAGGCCGAGGCCGATTCTCCAGCGCAACGTTGCCGCCGCCTCCTGGACGGTGGAACGTGTGTTGGTTGCCATAGCAGCGGCGGCCGTTTGTGCCGTCTGCAAGCGGGAGCGCAAAGCACCTGAGCTCTCAGCCGCAGCGCCGCCAAGACTCTCCGACACCAACTGCTCACCGCTGCCGATCAACGCCGTGAAACGCTTGTCCAGCGCTGCAAGGTTTTCTTCAACGGTGGCAGTCGAGACGCCCATGCGCACCTTGCCGATTTCCACCCCATTGGGGCTGATCGACGCTTCGACGTAGTAAACGGAAGGGTCTTTCTGCGCGGCATTGAGCACTTTGTCCATGGCCCGCTCGCCCTCTCCTTTAGCCAGAAGCGACTTGATCGACTCGTTGTCGCGATTCAAATAGCGCGTCAGATGCTCTCCCTGCGCGTCGTCGTACACGACGAACAACACGTTGGGATTGCGCTGGGCACGTCGGGCGAATTCGGACAACGTCGGGGTATCTCCGTCCCACATCGCGCGAGGGGCTACGGCGGCGAGTAATTCCGCCATATCGGTAGCCGAGTCTTTCAGGTCTTTCTCGAGCGTCGCACGCAACTGCTTCTGCTCATCCTTCAGACGGAAGGACAGTCCGGTGCTCAGACGTTGACGGGTATTTTGCGACAGGCTATCCAGGCTGGACGTTACGTCACGGCTAGCCTGCTCGAGCTCCGCGGACAAGTGTTGCGAATCTACCCCGAGACGCGTGGCAAGATCAGCCTCCAGCGCAGTCACGGTGCTCCGCGTGAGGGCGACCGCCACTAGCACTTGCACCAAAAGCGCAATGCCAAGAGCAATGAATACAGGGCGCAGCAAACGACTGCGAAGAAGCGAAAGGACGGCTGACACTGGAGACTCCCTCACAACAAACGCCACTAAAATGATGGCATCTTTTATGACGGTATTTACAGCAAGGGTCGTGCCGTTCCGATGACGCGGATCAAACAGGCAAAATAAAGGGCCGCAGAGGCGACCCTTTATTTATCTTTCAACGACTTATCAAGCGAACGGGTGACGCAGAACGATGGTTTCGTTGCGATCCGGGCCCGTCGAAATAATGTCGATCGGCGCGCCAACCAGCTCTTCCAGGCGCGCGATGTAAGCACGGGCGTTGGCTGGGAGCTCTTCCAGGGTCTTGGCACCCAGGGTCGATTCAGTCCAGCCTGGCATTTGCTCGTACACCGGTTCAAGACCGATGTAGCTGTCGGCATCGGTCGGCTCGTCGATGACTGCGCCATCTGCGTTCTTGTAGCCAACACAGATGTTGATGGTTTCGAGACCGTCCAGAACGTCCAGCTTGGTCAGGCAGATGCCCGAGATGCTGTTGACGTCGATGGCGCGACGCAGGATGACGGCGTCGAACCAGCCACAACGGCGGGCACGACCGGTAGTAGCGCCGAACTCATGACCACGCTTGGCCAGGAAAGCACCCACGTCATCGAACAGCTCGGTCGGGAACGGACCGGAACCAACCCGGGTGGTGTACGCCTTGGTGATACCCAGAATGTAGTCGATGAACATCGGACCCACACCGGAACCGGTGGCGATACCGCCAGCAGTGGTGTTGGAGCTGGTGACGTACGGGTAGGTCCCGTGGTCGATGTCCAGCAACGAACCCTGCGCACCTTCGAACATGATGTCTTTGCCGGCACGACGCATTTCATGCAGCGCAGCGGTGACGTCGAGCATCATCGGCTTGAGCAGTTCGGCGTACTCCATGCACTCGTCGAGCGTCTTCTGGAAGTCGATCGCGGGCTCTTTGTAGTAATTGACCAGTACGAAGTTGTGGTAATCCAGCAACTCGCCCAGCTTGGCAGCGAAACGCTCGCGGTGGAACAGATCACCAATGCGCAGGCCACGACGTGCAACCTTGTCCTCGTAAGCCGGGCCGATGCCACGACCGGTAGTACCGATCTTGTGCTCGCCACGGGCCTTTTCACGCGCCTGGTCCAGCGCTACGTGATAGGACAGGATCAGCGGGCAGGACGGGCTGATGCGCAGACGCTCGCGCACAGGAATACCCTTCTCTTCCAGCTTGGTGATTTCACGCATGAGTGCATCAGGCGCCACGACCACACCGTTACCGATCAGGCACTGAACGCCTTCGCGCAGCACGCCGGACGGGATCAGGTGCAGAACGGTTTTTTCGCCATCGATCACCAGCGTGTGACCGGCGTTGTGGCCGCCTTGATAGCGAACTACCGCGGTAGCATGTTCGGTCAGCAGATCGACGATCTTGCCTTTGCCCTCATCACCCCATTGGGTGCCCAGGACTACGACATTCTTACCCATAACACTTGTCCTCATTCACGCAAACTTGGTGCCGGCTGCAGCCGACTGGAAAACTCAAGAGGCCAGCGGCATTACCTGCCAAAGCTCGCCGTGCTGAATCAATTGCCGATCACAGTCGGCTTCTTTCGCAGCCGAGACCTGTTGGCCCGGCAAGGCCTGAACCACGCGCTGACCTTCGCTGCGCAGCTGGCAGACTTTCTGCCAGAGTGCCGCATCGGTGCTGTCAGGCATCCAGATACCGCCAGACGGTAGCTCGATCTGTGCCTGCCCCAGCGTGACCAGGGTTTTCAAATCGGTGGAGAAGCCCGTTGCCGGTCGCGCACGACCGAAGTCCGCACCGATGTCATCGTAGCGACCGCCTTGAGCGATCGACTGGCCGACGCCCGGAACGAATACCGCGAACACCACGCCCGTATGGTAGTGATAGCCCCGAAGCTCGCCGAGGTCGAAGTACAACGGTAGATCAGGGAAGCGTGCCGACAGACGTTCGGCGATTTCCACCAGGTCATCCAGCGCTTCGATAACCGGCGCCGGCGCCTTGGTCAGTCGATCACGAGCAGCGGTCAGCACTTCACTGCCGCCGCACAGATCGACCAGCGCACGGAGCATGGCTGCCAGGTCGGCTGGCAAATTCTCGGTCAGCGCCACGACTTCGGCGATGGCCTTGCGCTGCAATGCGTCAAAAAGCTGTTGCTCGACTTCACCGGAGAGACCGGCCGCACGAGCCAGCCCACGGTAGATACCCACATGCCCCAGATCCATATGGACGTCGGGAACATCTGCCAGTTTCAGCATAGCCAGCATCAGGCTGATGACTTCGACATCGCTGCTCGGACTGGCATCGCCGTACAACTCGGCGCCCAGTTGAATCGGGCTTCGCGAGGACGACAGCGCCCGCGGCTGGGCATGCAGCACGCTACCGGCATAGCACAGACGGCTCGGACCTTCGCGGCGCAGGGTGTGCGCGTCGATGCGGGCGACCTGCGGGGTGATGTCCGCACGGAAGCCCATCTGCCGACCCGATTGCGGGTCGACCACTTTGAAGGTGCGCAGATCCAGATCCTGGCCAGCACCTGTGAGCAGTGATTCAAGGTATTCGATGTGCGGAGTGACTACGAACTCATAGCCCCAGCTCTGAAACAGATCCAACACCTGACGACGCGCCACTTCTATGCGCGCAGCTTCCGGCGGCAGTACCTCTTCGATGCCATCCGGCAGCAGCCAGCGGTCAACCGTTGCCATTACGCCTTTCCCCTATGATCCGGGCGGCCAACCCTTGGGCAAGCCTTGAGTGAAGCAGACAGCGTTCTGCGGATGCCAGACGGGCAATTGGGCCCAAGCCTTGTGCATCGCAGCTTTGCGAACACTGTCCTCGAAAAAACTGCCGCGCACGAAACACGCCACGGCCAATCAATCGTGTAGACGCAAAAAAGCCGGGAATTTCCCGGCTGCCGCATCATACACACGTTTTGGCGTGCGATCACCCCGCCGGACAGTTTTGCCGCCCGGCGGAGGTCTCAATTGCGGTTGACGCTTACGGTTTTGCCTTATTCAGATAGCGGAAGAATTCGCTGCCTGGATCAAGAACCATCACGTCACTTTTGTTGGCGAAGCTTTCACGATAGGCGCGCAGGCTGCGGTAGAACGCATAGAACTCCTGGTCCTGCCCATACGCCTTGGAGTAGATCGCAGCGGCTTGTGCATCACCGTCACCACGCGCCTCTTCAGACTCACGATAGGCTTCGGCCAGCAACACACGGCGTTGACGATCGGCGTCGGCACGAATGCCTTCCGACAGCTCGTTACCCTTGGCGCGATGCTCGCGAGCTTCACGCTCACGCTCGGTGCTCATACGCTCGAACACGCTGCGGTTGACTTCCTTCGGCAGGTCGATGGCTTTGACACGAACGTCGATGACTTCGATGCCCAGTTCTTTCTCGGCCATCTTGTTCAGCGAAGCGGTGATGTCAGCCATCAGTGCGTCACGCTCGCCCGACACGGCTTCGTGCAGGGTGCGCTTGCCGAACTGGTCACGCAGACCGGATTCAAGACGGCGGGACAGACGCTCGTCAGCGATTTGCTTGAGACCCGATGTCGCAGTGTAGAAACGCTCAGCGTCCTTCACGCGCCATTTGGCATAGGCATCGACCATGACGGCTTTCTTTTCCAGCGTCAGGAAACGCTGAGTCGGCGCATCGAGGGTCAGCAGACGACCATCGAACTTGCGAACCTGGTTCACGTAAGGAACCTTCACATGCAGGCCCGGCGGAACATCGGCCTGAACCACACGACCGAATTGCAGCAGCACCGCACGCTCGGTCTGAGCGACGATGTAGAAGCTGTTCCAGGCCACAACGGCCAGCACGACACAGACAATCAGGGCGACCAGAGATTTATTGCTCATCAGCGAGTCTCCCTAGTGCGTGTGTCGCGTTGCTGTTGCATGTCCGCCGCCCGAGAGCCCGGATCGACCACTGTTGCCGCCGCACCGCTCGCCGACGATGCAGAACCGTTACGACTGCTTTCGATCATTTTGTCCAATGGCAGGTAGAGCAGGTTGTTCTGACCCTTATCGCCGGTCACGAGCACCTTGCTGGTGTTGCTGAAGACTTCTTGCATGGTGTCCAGATACAGACGCTCGCGAGTGACCTCTGGCGCCTTGCGGTACTCGGCGACCAGCTTGGTGAAGCGGTCAGCCTCACCCTTTGCACGCGAGACGACTTCGTCGCGGTAACCGTTGGCGTCTTCGACGATGCGTTGAGCCTGACCACGAGCTTCCGGAATCACACCGTTGGCATAGGTTTCGGCCTGGTTGCGCGAACGCTGCTCGTCTTCACGGGCGCGGATCACGTCATCGAAGGCTTCCTGAACTTCACGAGGCGCCGCAGCGCTCTGCACGTTCACCTGGGTCACAGTGATGCCGGTGCGATAGGTATCGAGGAAACGCTGCAGGCGCTCCTTGATTTCGCTCGCCATCAACTCACGGCCTTCGGTCAGGACCTGATCCATGGCGGTCGAACCGACCACGTGGCGCAAGGCACTTTCGGTCGCATGCTGCAAGCTGACTTCAGGCTGATCGACGTTCAGCACGAAATCCTGCAGGTTGGTGATCTTGTACTGCACGGTCAAAGGCACTTCGACAATGTTCTCGTCTTCAGTGAGCATTTGGCCCTGCTTGCTGTACGCACGTTCGCGCGTCACGTTTTCCAGGTACTTGCGATCGAATGGCGGGAAATAGATGTTCAGACCCGAGCCGACCGTTTCATAGTATTTGCCGAAACGCAGAACCACTGCCTGCTCTTGCTCATCGACCACGTAGATCGCGTTGTAGAGCCAGATTGCGAGCAGCACGACCAGACCGATTCCGAGCAGGCCAAAACCGCCGCCCTTGCCCGATCCACTGCCACTGCCGCCGCCATCACCACTGCGTTTCTTGCCACCACCGAACAACCCATTCAGGCTTTCCTGCAGCTTTCGGAAGGCCTCGTCGAGATCCGGTGGCCCCTTGCGGTCGCCGCCCTTGCGCTTACCACCCCAAGGATCCTGATTATTCGAGTTGCCACCCGGCTCATTCCAAGCCATAGCGCTCTCCATCTGATAAAGCAAAGACGCGCCCGCGGCGCGCCGACCAATGCTACAGAATGCCTGTCAAAGCAGCACAACCGCTTTTTCAGGCTTTTATTGCAAAGTGTGTTGCTCGATGAATTCCAGCGGCTGCAGTCCTTCGCGACTCACCAGGCGATTGAATTCGACTCGGGGCAAGCGTACTGCCAACAGGCTCTGGCCTTCTTCGTCGTGCTCTTCGCTCTGCACCGCCCCCAGTTGAAAAAACTGGGCACGTAGCCGGGCGAAGCGTTGCGACAGACACAAGGTGCCAACGAAAAGATCGTCCCCCAACAGCTCGGCAATGGCTTGCTTGAGCAAGTCCAGGCCACGACCATCACGAGCAGAAACCCAGACCCGTTGCGGCTTGCCATCGGCATCGCGTTGAATCTGGGGCTCGACCCCCTCGAGCAAATCGAGTTTGTTATAGACCTCCAGCATCGGCAAGTCCTGGGCACCGATCTCGCCCAGCACCGCCATCACCTGCTCGATCTGCTCCATGCGATCAGGCTCGTGAGCGTCGATCACATGCAGCAGCAGGTCCGAGTTACTCGACTCTTCGAGCGTAGCCCGAAACGCCTCGACCAGCTTGTGCGGCAAATGGCGGATGAATCCCACCGTATCGGCCAGCACTATCGGCCCCAGGTCGTTCAGTTCAAGACGGCGCAGGGTCGGGTCGAGCGTTGCGAACAACTGGTCAGCAGCGTAGACGTCGGAATCGGTCACCGCATTGAAGAGGGTCGATTTACCGGCGTTGGTGTAACCCACGATGGAAACCGTAGGAATGTCGGCGCGGGAACGGCCACGACGGGCCTGATCACGCTGACTGCGGACTTTCTCCAGACGGCCCTTGATCTGACGCAGGCGAACCCGTAACAGACGACGGTCCGTTTCCAGCTGGGTTTCACCCGGACCACGCAAACCGATACCACCGCCTTGCCGTTCAAGGTGAGTCCAGCCGCGAACAAGGCGCGTGCTCATGTGCTCAAGCTGTGCCAGCTCGACCTGCAACTTGCCTTCATGAGTCCGCGCCCGCTGGGCAAAGATGTCGAGAATCAAACCCGTACGGTCAAGCACGCGACACTCGAAAACTCTTTCGAGGTTGCGTTCCTGACTGGGCGTAAGGATGTGATTGAAAATGACGATATCCGATTTCTCGGCCTGGACCAGATCGCGCAACTCCTCGACCTTGCCACTGCCAACCAGATATTTGGCCGTTGGCCGATGTCGCGGCACGTTGATAAACGCAACGATATCGGCACCTGCCGAAAGAGCCAGCTCCCGGAACTCCTGCGGGTCTTCGCGCGCCTCAGGGTCCTGACCATCCAAATGAACGAGGATTGCCCGCTCACCACCACCGTGGCGCTCAAAGAACAAGGCAGACTCCTATCAGGCGTTACCTGGCTCAGCGTCACCCGTTTCGGATTCGGACGCACTAGGCAGACGAATTGGACGAACCGGAACAACGGTAGAGATAGCGTGCTTGTAAACCATTTGGCTGACAGTGTTCTTCAGCAAAATAACGAACTGGTCAAAGGACTCGATCGTGCCTTGCAGCTTGATACCGTTTACCAGATAGATCGAAACCCCAACCTTTTCTTTACGCAAAGTGTTCAGGTAAGGGTCTTGTAGCGAATGCCCTTTTGACATGTGCCGCACTCCTTTAAGGATCAATAGAATAAATTCGAAAACATTGGCTTGGGCCGTTACCCCCCAAGGATAGACGGCTATTGCAAGGACTCAGCTCAATATGGAGACCGATCCCAGGTATTTCAAGGTGCGTGGCAGATTGTCGCAAGCCAGGCTGTCCAACCAGTGTAAATTTTCCCAGCTTCGCAGCCAGGTGAACTGCCTCTTGGCCAATTGACGCGTGGCGATGATGCCGCGTTCCTGCATCTCGTCGCGGGTCAGCTTGCCGTCCAGAAAGTCCCAGACCTGGCGATACCCTACAGCTCTTATAGACGGTAAATTCGAGTGCAGGTCACCCCTCGAACGTAACGCCACGACTTCTTCAACGAATCCTTCATCGAGCATTTGCCTGAAACGCAGCGCGATCCGGTCATGCAACACCTTGCGATCCATGGGAGCGATCGCGAGATTTGCGACAGTATAGGGCAATTGATGCTGCCCCGAAGCGCCAGCTTGAGCACTTTGCGCACTTTGTTGCTCGCGGTGCGCGGTCATGCTCATCCCGCTGACCCGATACACTTCCAGCGCACGAACCAGCCGCTGTGGATCATTGGGATGAATTCTGGCCGCAGACACCGGGTCGATACTCGCCAATTCATCGTGCAACGCTTGCCAGCCACGACTGACCGCCTCGGCTTCCAACTGCGCACGAACTTCGGCATCGGCGGCCGGCATGTCTGCCAGCCCCTCCAATAGAGCCTTGAAATACAACATGGTGCCACCGACCAGCAGGGGAATTTTTCCCCGCGCGGTTATTTCAGCCATGGCCTGCAGCGCATCGGTCCGAAAATCCGCCGCAGAATAGCTCTGCGACGGGTCGAGGATATCGATCAGCCGGTGCGGATACTTGTCCAAAAGCGCTTTTGAAGGTTTGGCCGTGCCGATGTCCATGCCGCGATAAACCAGTGCCGAATCGACACTGATCAGCTCGCAGGGAAGGACTTTGGTCAGCTCGATGGCCAGATCGGTCTTGCCGGCGGCGGTCGGCCCCATCAGGAAGATGGCCGGTGGAAGAGCACTCATCAGCGACCGCGCAGGAAGAGTTTGTCGAGATCGTCCAGACCCAATTGGGTCCAGGTCGGCCGTCCATGGTTGCATTGACCGCTGCGTTCGGTGTTTTCCATGTCACGCAGCAAGCCGTTCATTTCGGGAATCGCCAGACGTCGGTTGGCGCGGATCGCACCGTGGCAGGCCATGGTCCCGAGCAACTCGTTCATGTGCGCCTGAACACGGTCGCTGGTACCGTATTCCATCAGATCGGCGAGCACATCGTGAACCAGGCGATTTGCCTCAGCCTGTTTGAGCAGTGCCGGGATCTGCCTGATTGCGAGGCTCTCCGGCCCCAAACGCTGTAATTCGAAGCCCAGTTGCTGGAACGTCGCCATGTGTTCCTCTGCACAATCGGCCTCACGCTGACTGACTGCAATGGACTCCGGCACCAGCAACGGCTGTCCACTCAAGCCCTCGCTCGCCATGGCAACCTTCAACCGTTCATACATGATGCGTTCATGCGCGGCATGCATGTCTACGAGCACCAGGCCGTGGGCGTTCTCGGCAAGGATGTAAATGCCTTTGAGCTGAGCCAGCGCATAGCCCAGTGGCGGAATATCCCCTTGGGGATCAGGAAGCGCAACGCCAGCGGTTACGTCCGCATTCGCCTGAGGGGTACCGGGAAGTGGCGCAAAGAACGTGCTGTACGCCGCGCGCGCTTCTTCAGCCGGCAGCACCGACGACGGTCGGGGCGTGTACTGATATTGATAGCCCGCCCCGCTGCCGCTGCCGGGATTAGGACCAGCAGGCGCATTCCAGGCCGGACCTTGCGGCGCTTCGAGCACGTTGTTGGCCAGACGCATTTCGCCCTGTGGCCCGAACTCGCCTGCTTCAGGTCCGGTCGGACGCACCAGTGCCGTGATTGAAGTCGTGCCTGCCAGTTGATCTTCAGGACGCACGTCGCCCAATGCGCGGTGAAGCGTGCCATACAGGAAGTCGTGAACCATTCGCCCGTCACGGAAGCGCACTTCGTGCTTGGTCGGGTGAACGTTGACGTCGACTACGGCTGGATCGACTTCGAAGAACAACACAAACGTCGGGTGCCGGCCGTTGAACAACACATCCCGATACGCCTGACGCACAGCGTGAGCGACCAGCTTGTCGCGCACCGCACGGCCGTTGACGAAGAAATACTGCAAGTCCGCCTGACTGCGCGAGAAGGTCGGCAGCCCCACCCAGCCCCACAATTTCAGGCCGTTGCGCTCAACCTGGATGGGCAACGCCTGCTCAAGAAAGCCCGGCCCGCAGATCGCAGACACACGCCGCGCACGGGCCACATCGTCACGGGCCTCATGCAGGCTCAAAATGGTCTTTCCGTTATGGCGCAAATGGAAAGCGACGTCGAAACGCGCCAGCGCCATGCGTTTGATCACTTCCTGCAGGTGATCGAATTCGGTTTTTTCGGCCTTGAGGAACTTGCGGCGTGCAGGCGTGTTGAAGAACAGATCCCGCACTTCCACTGAGGTGCCCACAGGGTGCGCGGCCAGCTGAACGCGAGAAGCCATGTCGCGCCCCTCGGTTTCCACCTGCCAGGCCTGATCGGCGCCGCGAGTACGCGAGGTGAGGGTCAGACGGGCAACGGAGCTGATCGACGCGAGCGCCTCACCGCGAAAGCCCAGGCTCATAACCCGTTCGAGGTCTTCGAGTTCGCGGATCTTGCTGGTGGCGTGCCGCGCCAACGCCAGCGGCAGATCGTCAGAGGAGATGCCGCCACCGTCGTCGCGCACGCGCAGCAATTTAATGCCGGCCTGCTCGACATCCACATCGATACGCCGGGCACCGGAATCCAGGCTGTTCTCCAGCAACTCCTTGATGACCGACGCGGGACGTTCGACCACCTCGCCTGCCGCGATCTGGTTCGCCAGTCTCGGGCTGAGTAGCTGAATGCGAGCAGCCTGCGCCGCCGGGCTATCGACACTTACATCGGCATCGAGACCGCTCTCATCGAGTAACAGGTCGGTCATGGCTCACCCGCCAGATCCGCACTCGGAATCTTCAGTTGCTGGCCGACCTTCAGCTCATCGGAACTCAGGTTGTTGGCCGTGCGCAGCGCCGCCATGCTCATGTCGTAACGCACGGCGAGCATGCTCAGCGACTCGCCGGGACGGACGGTGTGCTCGCGGGCGCCCATGGCCAGCTTGCCGTTGTCTCGCAGCCAGGCGATATAGGTACCTTGCGGCGGGTTCTGTTGGAAGAACTGCTTCACGCCTGCCGTGATGGAGCGAGCGAGCGCCTGCTGGTGGCTGGCACCTTCGAGCTTGTTGGCTTCGGCGGCGTTGGAGATGAAGCCGGTTTCGACCAGAATCGACGGGATATCCGGCGACTTGAGCACCATGAAGCCCGCCTGTTCGACCCGCGACTTGTGCAGTGAGGTCACCCGACCGATGTTGCTCAGGACCTTCTGACCCACGTTGAGACTGGAGGTGAGCGAGGCCGTCATCGACAGGTCCAGCAGAACACCGGCCAGCATGCGGTCTTTGTCGTCCAGACTCACAGCGCCGGCACCACCGATCAAGTCGGAACGGTTTTCGCTGTCGGCCAGCCAGCGCGCAGTCTCGGAGGTCGCGCCGCGCTCCGACAACGCGAACACCGACGCCCCGAACGCCGCCGAGGACGGCGCAGCATCGGCATGAATGGAAACAAACAGGTCCGCGCCTTTGGCCCGCGCGATCTCGGTGCGTTTGCGCAGCGGAATGAAGTAGTCGCCAGTGCGGGTCAGCTCGGCGCGATAGCCTTTTTCGGCGTTGATCTGGCGTTGCAACTCTTTGGCAATCGACAGCACTACGTTCTTTTCTTTCTGACCACGACCACCGGAGGCGCCCGGGTCTTCGCCACCGTGCCCGGCATCGACCACGACGACGATGTCGCGCTTGCCATTTGGCACCGGAGTGAGCTTGATTTCAGGCTTCGAAGGGCTGACCGGCACGGCTGGCGTTGCGGGAGCCACCGTTGCAGGCGTGTCGGCCACGGACGGTGGCGGGTTGGCGTCGGCAGCGTTGTCATACAGATCGACCACCAGGCGGTTGCCGTACTGCTGGTTCGGCGCCAACGTAAAACTTTTCGGCGTCACGGCCTTTTTCAGGTCGATGACCACACGCAAGTCATCCGGCGTGCGTTGCGCCGAACGCATGGAGGTAATCGGGGTATTGGCAGTAGGAATATTCAGTGAACCGCCCAGGGTCGCGCCATTGATGTCGATGACCAGACGATCCGGAGACTGCAACGTGAAAACGCTGTGCTGAACCGGGCCAGACAGGTCGAAGACCAGTCGGGTGTTATCCGGAGCACGCCATAAGCGCACACTTCGTACCTGTGAAGCGGCCAACGCGTCGACAGCCAATGTCGTCAGCAACAGTCCTATCACAGTAACCAGCGCGCGCATGCGCATACCTAACCCCATATCTATTTGAATTCCAAAGCCAAAGCGGCACACCACGTCTCGCCGCGCGAGCTTTTCGGGCTCAGAGTCAGCGCTCTACCATCCGCGTGGGGCCTAATGGTAATGATCAGGTCGGGCTTTGGCAAAAAGCCTGCACCTAGATCCGGCCACTCGATCAGGCAGAGCGCGTCTCCTTCGAAGTAATCGCGTATGCCGAGGAATTCTAGCTCTTCTGGATCAACAAGTCGGTAAAGATCAAAGTGATACGCGCGATTTCTCCCGATTTCGTAAGGTTCTACGAGGGTAAAAGTCGGGCTTTTTACCGCACCTGTGTGCCCAAGGCCACGGATGATGCCTCTGGAGAGCGTGGTCTTGCCCGCCCCCAGATCGCCCTGCAAAAAAATAATCCCATTGCTTTCAGTCAGTTGGGACATCCGCGTGCCGAAGCTCGTCATGGCTTCCTCACCCACTAGATGCAGGGTTAACTCAGACACGGTTGTTGCTCCTCCAGAAGCTCACGAATGACAGGAATCAGATCAGCGGCAGCCATGCCTCGCCCGCTCGCTCCACATTTTTCACCGGCGAACGCATGCAGCCACACACCCAGACAAGCGGCGTCATACGCCGACATTTTCTGCGCCATCAACGCTCCAATGACGCCGGCCAGCACATCGCCCAATCCCCCCGTGGCCATCGCGGGATGGCCATGATCGGCCAACGCCAGCTCACCGGCAGGATTGGCAATCAAGCTGCCACTGCCTTTGAGCACGCATACCGCATTGTATTTCTTAGCCAGCGCCTCTGCGGCAGCAGGACGGTCCGCTTGTACATCTTTGGTGCTTATGCCCAGCAGACGTGCAGCCTCACCGGGGTGGGGAGTGATGACGCAATCCTTTGGCAAGCTGACACGCCCGGCAGCCAGCTGATTCAGCGCATCGGCATCCCAGACCTGTGGCCGTTCGGCATTGGCGGCTGCGGATAGCAGACTGCGCCCCCAACTGTGCTGGCCCAGGCCCGGTCCCACCACCAGAACCGTTGCAGGTTCGATCAAGCCCATCAATTGATTGGCGGAATGAATCCCGGCGCTCATGACTTCCGGAAACCGCGCCAATGCCGCCTGAACATGTTCGGGTCGCGTCGCCAGCGTGACCATCCCGGCGCCGCAGCGCAGCGTGCTCTCTGTGGATAACAATGCAGCACCGCCAAACCCCAGATCCCCGCCGATCACCAGCACACNAGGCTGAGAGTATCCAGGCGTTTAATCGCCACCGGGGTCTGCGCCACGATCATCGGATCCGCCTGCAAATCGTCAAAAACCAGCTCACCCACGAGATCAGGCGCATCGCCAGTAAACAACCCGATCTTGAGCCCAATGAATGTGACCGTCAGGTCGGCGCGCGTTGCCACGGCCAAGGTTCGGCCCGTGTCTGAGCACAGACCGGACGGGATATCCACGGCCATGACGGGCTGATCGCTGGCGTTGATCCGCTGAATGACCGATGCATACGGCTCGCGCACATCGCCCTTAAGGCCCGTACCGAGTAACGCATCCACCACGATGCCGACCAAAGGTTGCTGATTCCACGGCTGAACGTCGACGCCTGCGCTGCGCGCTTCTTGGTAGGCAGCTTCGGCGTCGCCAGTCAGTGCCGACGCATCGCCTACCGCCAACACCGACACTTGCCAACCCGCACGCTGAGCCAGGGCTGCAATCAGGTAGCCATCACCGGCGTTATTGCCACGCCCGGCAAGAACGGTCAGTTGGCGGCCATCGGGCCAGCGCCGACGCAACGCACGCCACGCGGCATGGGCCGCGCGCTGCATCAATTCGAAGCCGGGGGTGCCTGCGGCGATCAGCCGTGCGTCGAGGTCGCGCACCTGCGCTGCGCTATACAGCGCGTCGGGTAATGGAGGTTTGCTGTGCAACATGCGTTTTTGAGCTCCGATGTCTGGCAGAATTATACGCACCTGCGCCCCGGTGTCCTCTTTGCATGTCCGCCATTACTGTAGATCCATCCACAAACTCCATGCCGCGGTCGGCTGCCGGGCTGGCCGAGCTTGCCCAATCGATCAAGGACTGGGGTCGCGACCTCGGATTTCAGCAGGTCGGTATCTCGGGGCTGGATCTGGCGGAACATGAGCAGCATCTGCAACGCTGGCTCGAAGCCGGGTATCACGGCGAGATGGACTATATGGCAGCCCATGGCAGCAAACGTTCGCATCCCGACGAATTGGTGCCGGGCACATTGCGCGTCGTTTCATTGCGTATGGACTATCTGCCGGGCGACACACAGATGGCTCAACTGCTGGCCGAGCCTCATAAAGCCTACGTTTCTCGCTACGCATTGGGTCGCGACTACCACAAGCTGATCCGCAAGCGCGTGCAGCAACTGGCCGAACGCATTCAACAGGCCATCGGTCCGTTCGGCTTTCGGGCGTTCGTCGACAGCGCGCCGGTTCTGGAAAAGGCCATCGCCGAGCAGGCGGGTTTGGGCTGGATCGGCAAAAACACCCTGTTGCTCAATCGCAAGGCGGGCAGCTATTTCTTTCTCAGCGAGCTGTTCGTGGACTTGCCCCTCCCAACGGACGCTCCCCACGCCACCGAGCATTGCGGGCGGTGTACGGCCTGTCTGGATATCTGCCCTACCAACGCGTTTGTAGGTCCCTATGTGCTGGATGCGCGCAAATGCATTTCTTACCTGACGATCGAATTGAAAGCCTCGATCCCGGAAGAACTGCGCTCGATGATCGGCAACCGTGTGTTCGGCTGCGATGATTGCCAGATCGTCTGCCCGTGGAATCGATTTGCCCGAGCAACCGATCAGAATGATTTCAAACCGCGCCACGGCCTGGACAACGCGGAACTGACCACGCTGTTCCTGTGGGACGAAACGACCTTCCTCAGCAATACCGAAGGATCGCCACTGCGTCGAGCGGGTTACGAACGCTGGCTGAGGAATCTGGCTGTAGGACTGGGCAATGCGCCCTCAACCATTCCCGTAATCGAGGCATTGAAAGCCCGCCTTGACCACCCGTCAGAGATGGTTCGCGAGCATGTGGAATGGGCATTGCTGCAGCACAAGGACCGGTCTGGAACACCATCCCTGTAGCAGCAATCCCCCAAACAGCGTGATCAAGGTGCCTTGCTCGACAGGCATCCCCCACCACTGGCACAACAGAAAGCACCACGCAGCAGCAAACGACACGCTCGCATACAGCTCTCGCCGAAAGATCAGCGGGATGTCGTTGCAGAAGATGTCCCGCAGGATGCCGCCGAATACCCCCGTGATCACGCCGCTGACTGCCGCGACCGGCATGCTCAGGCCCATGTCCAGTGCGGTCATGCAGCCGATCACGGTGAACGCGACCAGCCCCAGCGCATCGAGAACCAGAAACAGCGAACGCAGGTGTCGCATGAGGGGAGCGATGAGGATCGTCAGTAAGGCCGCGACGCTGGTGAGAATCAGGTATTCGGGATGTTTGACCCACGTCAGCGGGTAGTGCCCCAACAAGACATCGCGCACCGAACCGCCACCCAGCGCAGTGATGCAGGCGATCAGCACGACGCCGAACCAGTCCATGCCCCGCCGCCCGGCAGACAGCGCGCCAGTCATGGCCTCGGCGGTAATGGCGATCAGATAGAGCATCAACAGCATAGCGGCAGTCCCTGCGAGAAAGGGGGCGCAGTCTAAACACTCGGCCAGAGCACCAAAAGAGGGCGCGATCGACCACACCCTCTCATCATGCAACCGCTTAAACCTTGATGAAATGCTCGCGATAGAAACGCAGCTCGGCGATGGACTCGCGAATGTCGTCCAGCGCCAGGTGGCTGCTGCCTTTCTTGAATTTCAACTCAGGAGACCAGCGTGCGGCCAGTTCCTTGAGCGTCGATACGTCGAGGTTGCGGTAGTGAAAGTAGTTTTCCAGGGTCGGCATGCGCTTATAAAGGAAGCGGCGATCCTGGCAAATGCTGTTGCCGCAGATCGGCGAACTGCGTTCCGGTACCCATTGCTTGATGAACTCCAGGGTCATGGCCTCGGCTTCGGCTGTGGATATCGTGCTCTCGCGCACGCGCTGGGTCAGCCCCGAGCCGCCGTGTTGACGGGTATTCCACTCATCCATGCCGTTCAGCAATTCATCACTCTGATGCACCGCGATGACCGGCCCCTCAGCCAGCGTGTTCAGCTCGCTGTCGGTAATGATCGTGGCCATTTCGATGATGACGTCGTTGTCGGGGTCCAGACCGGTCATTTCCAGGTCGATCCAGATCAGGTTCTGCTTGTTCTGCATATGTCGGCTCCTCAGCTTAGGCGCGCAGTTTAGCTCAGGGCATCATGCTAGACTGCCCCGCGTTTCATCCTTCAGCAGCTTTATGCGTCCTAAAACGAGACACTGAACACCCATGGCCAAACGCCAACTCAACCGCCGCCAGAACTGGCGCATCGAAAAGATTCAGGGCGAGCGCGCCGCGCGTGCCGCCAAACGTGAATCACAGGCACTGGAAACGCTGGAAGGCGGCGGCCTGGGTCCGGAACAGACCGGCCTGGTAATTGCGCATTTTGGCGTGCAGGTGGAAGTCGAGGCGCAGGAAGGTGAAACCAGCGGCCAAGTGTTCCGCTGTCACTTGCGCGCCAACCTGCCTGCGCTGGTCACCGGCGACAAAGTGGTCTGGCGAGCTGGCAATCAGGGTATCGGCGTCATCGTCGCGCAGCTGCCACGCACCACCGAGCTGTGTCGCCCTGATACCCGGGGCCAGCTCAAGCCTGTCGCGGCCAACGTCGACCTGATCGTCATCGTTTTTGCCCCAATGCCCGAACCCCATGCCAACTTGATCGACCGCTATCTGGTCGCCGCCGAGCATGCAGGGATTCGGCCCCTGTTGCTGCTGAACAAGTTCGACCTCATCGACGAGCAAAACGCCCCGGCGCTCAATGCGCTGCTGGAGGTGTACCGCACGCTCGGTTATCCGGTGCTGGAAGTCTCGGCCCATCACGGCAACGGCATGCAGGACCTGCAGGACCAATTGGACGGCCACATCAGCGTGTTCGTCGGGCAATCGGGTGTCGGCAAGTCGTCGCTGGTCAACAGCCTGCTGCCGGAAGTGGGAACACGGGTGGGGCCATTGTCGGAGTATTCCGGCCAAGGCACACACACCACGACCACTGCTCGGCTGTTCCACTTCCCCCGCGGCGGCGATCTGATCGACTCCCCGGGGATCCGTGAGTTCGGCCTGGGCCACGTCAGTCGCGCCGATGTCGAAGCGGGGTTCATCGAATTCAACGACCTGCTGGGTCGCTGCCGCTTCAGAGACTGCAAGCATGACCGCGAACCGGGCTGCGCACTGCTCAAGGCGCTGGAAGACGGTCGGGTTCAGCAGCAGCGGATGAACAGCTATCGCTCGATCATCGCGAGTCTTCC
This sequence comes from Pseudomonas sp. LS-2, assembly GCF_003605735.1. Lineage (GTDB taxonomy): Bacteria > Pseudomonadota > Gammaproteobacteria > Pseudomonadales > Pseudomonadaceae > Aquipseudomonas. Next base: position 190,878 of record NZ_QXTJ01000039.1, read on the forward strand.
CGAGAGCAGTTATTAGGGCTCGCTGAACGCCCTGTGGCAGGCCGGCTTGCTGGCGGTGACGTCGTCCGAAACCGCTACCGCCGGCAAGCCGGACTGCTACAGGGCAGATGTCACCTAATAAAGCACACACAAAAACGCCGCGATCATCGCGGCATTTTCTTTTCAGCAGCTATCAGTTCCTGGTCTCGTCGATCTTTATCTGCCCATCGAAGATATTCAGCTTCTGCCGGATCTCGTGGGGCTGGGCGTAGGCCTGGGGATCGACCGCAGGCGCGCTGGTCGACGCACCTGGCTTGGCCGACGGGGCCGTCGGCGAGGCAGGGGCTGGAGCGGCATCCGTCTTCGGCGCTTCGCCTGCGTTCTGGTCACCTTCGATACGCGTCTGCGCCTTCTTGGTCAGGACCACAATGTCGATACGACGATTGATCGGGTTTTCCGGATGCTCCTTGTCGTACAGCGACGACGAGGCGTAGCCCACCACTCGAGCCACCTGGGGATCAGGATAGCCACCGGCAATCAGCGCACGACGTGCGGCGTTGGCACGACCGGCCGACAGCTCCCAGTTACCAAAACCATTGTTGCCCACATAAGGCGTCGCATCGGTATGACCGCTGATGCTGACCTTGTTGGGCACCGCCTTGATCGTGTCAGCCATCGCCAGCAGGATGTCTTCGAAATACGGTTTTAGTCGCGCACTGCCAATGTCGAACATCGGGCGATTCTCGGCATCCATGATCTGAATGCGCAGGCCGTCCTGAGTGATTTCGAACAGGATCTGATCCTTGAATTTCGCCAGTTGCGGGTTCTCGTTGACCTTGGTCTGCAACTCCTGCAACAGCATTTCCAGACGCTCTTGCTCGACCTGCTCAGCGGCTGCATCCTGCTGGTCGGCGTCCACCGGCACCTTGTCCGGCGCTGGCGTGGATTTCACTTCCGGGTTCAATGTCTGGTCAGGCGACATCTCGGGCGAGCCGCCAAGGTCGATCACGTAAGGCGAGCCGCTGTCGGAGAATCCGACCGGATCCTTGAAGTAACCGGCAATGGCGATCAATTGCTCAGGCGTGGCCGACGACATGAGCCACAGCACCAGGAAGAACGCCATCATGGCTGTCGCGAAGTCGGCGAACGCGATTTTCCAGGCACCGCCGTGGTGCCCTCCACCGAAGCGCTTGACGCGCTTGATTATGATTGGCTGATTGTTTTCCATGGATCAACGACCGCGGACAGCTTGTTCCAGCTCGCTGAAGCTGGGGCGGTGTGCCGGATAGAGAACCTTGCGACCGAACTCCACAGCCAGCGAAGGCGGCACGCCAGAAGCCGAAGCCACAAGAGAGGCCTTGATCGCTTCGAAGACGTTCATCTCCTCTTTGGCATCGTGAGCCAGGGAGGTCGCCAGCGGACCGAAGAAACCATAAGCCGCGAGAATACCGAAGAACGTACCCACCAGCGCCGCACCTACGTGCATACCGATCGCCGCCTTGTCCCCGGAACCCAGGGAGGCCATGGTCACAACGATACCCAGCACCGCCGCGACGATACCGAAACCAGGCATGCCGTCAGCCACACCGGTCACTGCGTGGGAAGGATGCTCGAGTTCTTCCTTCATGCTCAGCAACTCCATGTCGAACAATCCTTCCAGCTCGTGGGGAGCCATGTTGCCGGACGACATGATGCGCAAGTAGTCACAGATGAAGGCGATCATCCTGGTGTCTTTGAGGATGCTCGGGTACTTGGCGAAGATCGGGCTGTTCTCAGGCTCTTCGATATCGCCTTCAATCGCCATCATGCCCTCGCGGCGACTCTTGTTGAGGATCTCGTAGATCAGGCCAAGCACTTCGAGATAGAAGCCATGAGTGAAGCGCGAACTGAACATCTTCAAGGATTTCTTGATGACGTGCATGGTCATGTAGCCCGGGTTCGCCTGCAAAAATGCACCGAATGCTGCACCGCCGATGATCAGGACCTCGAAAGGCTGAATCAACGCAGCGATCTGACCGTGGGAAAGTACGTAGCCGCCGAGTACGCTCGCGAAAACGACGATGATGCCGATAATTTTTGCCATAGATAAAAATACTTACTGAGTCGGGTTCATGGTCATTGTGCGAAAAGCGTTCAAAACTCTTGTTCTCCTTATCGGCACGAGTGCGCCAGACTATAGTCAAAACAGGCGAAAATCCTGTCTGGCGTCTGTCTCGGGCACCCCAGCGAGAGGGCCAGCATGATGCCACCATTCGACACCGATCAAAACCTCCCAGCCGTATGGGCCCAGTGAATGCAATCAGATAAAGCCTCGACGCTCCCCGTTCCGCAGACACTCGACACCTGGATCAAACAACTGGACGGCATCGCCTTGCCGGTCCCGGCGGTGGCTCACGCCAAGGTCCATGCGGCGCTAAACGACAGCCGTCGTTCGTTGCGCGAAATCGCGGACCTGATGCAAGACAGCCCTGCACTCGTGCTCAGCGTACTGCGTGAGGCAAACCTGCACAGCGGCGGGCTGGCGGAGCCTGCGGAGAGTCTGGAAGTGGCACTGAACCGGCTGGGACTGGCGCGTACCGGTACATTGCTGGCGCGCCTGCCCAACGTGGAGCTTCAGGAAATTCCGCTCGCACTGCGCCAACTGCAACTGATCAGCCAGCACGCGACGCAACAGGCCTATGGCTTGTTCGCCAACCAACTGGCGCGGCTCTGGCAGGACATTCATCTGGGCAGTCTGCTGTTTCTCGCGCCGTTGTGGCCGCTGGCACTGGCGCATCCTGGCCTGCTGGAGGAATGGGAGCTGCGCGTCATTCACAAAGGTGAGTCGGCAAAGATCGTCGAGAAGTCCCTGTTCGGCGTACGCCTTCTGCGCCTGTGCAAGGCACTGGCTGATCATTGGCGTTTGCCGATCTGGGTCACTCAAGGCTACAACTTGCTGATCAATGAACAGCGAAATCTGGTGAAGGTGCTGCGCATCGCTCACGAAAACCCTGAGCCACTCAAGCAACAGCAACTGCTGGATGCAGACTTGCCGCTGCAGCGGTGGCTGAATCAACCGGCCAACACCATCCTGCTGGCGAGTGGTCTGGCGCTCTCAGCGCAACAAGCCTGGGATACGCCCCATAACCTGCGCTGGCAACTGCTCACCAGCCTTTATCTGCAACAGCCGTTGATGGACTTGCAGCAACAGGTGCATCAGAACGCGGCGGCCAGTGCCCGCCAACATGCGGCACCCGGGGTCTGGCACCCGGCCGAAGCCCTGTTGTGGCCATGGGATGCCCGGCGTATTCACAAGGGTCTGCTGCCTGCCCCACCGCCGTCGGCCGAGGGGTTACAGGTCTGGCGCAAACACTGCGGCGACCTGCTCAAAGAACCGAGCGCCTTCACCAACGCCATGCACCTGACCACCTGCGCGCGGGATGCGCTACTGGCCTCGGGCATTCAGCGGGTGATGCTGCTGATGATCGACCGCAAAAGCGACAGCCTGCGCGTTCATCAGACTGGGGGCGTGGACGCGTCGGCCGCGGCGCTGCTGATCCCCTATAAAGACAGCACCGTGCTGCAACGGCTACTCGCCCAGGCCACGCAACTGCGCCTGACGCCCGGCAACAACGCGCAGTTCTCGGCCTTGTTGCCTGCGCAACTCAGAGCCCTGTTCCCGGGAGAGAACCTGCTCATTCGCTCACTTGCCAGCAACGGTCGCGTCGTCATGCTGATCGTTGCCGACCAAGGGGGAGGCCCATTGTCGGAAGTCACGGTTCAGGCATTCGGGAAGACCGGCCAATGCATCGAGAAGGCACTGACCACCTTTAGCCATCGCAATGGCTGACGGCTGAGCTACAATTCGCCTCTTTTTGTTGATCAGGAGACCTTACATGTCTGCTTTCTCAAGCTTGCCGTTGGTGATCGAGCCCGCAGACCTGCAGGCCCGTCTCGGCGCTTCAGAACTGATCCTGGTCGACCTGACCAGTACCGCCCGCTACGAGGCGGGCCATATTCCCGGTGCACGTTTCGTCGACCCGAAACGCACGCAACTTGGCCGACCGCCAGCCCCTGGGCTGCTGCCGAGCCAAGCGCAGCTGGAAGTATTATTCGGCGAACTGGGTCACAACCCCAGCGCGGTGTACGTGGTTTACGACGATGAAGGCGGCGGCTGGGCCGGTCGCTTCATCTGGCTGCTGGACGTCATCGGGCATTCGAACTACCACTATCTCGATGGCGGCCTGCTGTCCTGGCAAGCCGACGGCCTGCCGCTGTCGATCGAAGTGCCTGCGACTGTCGGTGGGCCCGTGCCGCTGACGTTGCATGACGAACCGACTGCCACGCGCGAATACCTGCAAAGCCGGCTGGGCGCCGCCGATCTGGCGATCTGGGACGCGCGCGGGCCGACCGAATACTCTGGCGAAAAGGTCGTGTCAGCCAAAGGTGGTCATATCCCTGGCGCCGTGAACTTCGAATGGACCGCTGGCATGGATCAGGCGCGTAACCTGCGCATCCGCAAAGACATGCCGCAGATTCTTGAAAGCCTGGGCATCACCCCGGATAAAGAAGTCGTAACCCATTGCCAGACACACCACCGCTCCGGCTTCACCTACCTGGTCGCCAAAGCGCTGGGTTACCCGCGAATCAAGGGCTACGCCGGCTCATGGGGCGAATGGGGCAACCACCCGGATACGCCGGTCGAGAAATAACGGGAAGCGCTTGCAACGCAAACCTGGCTTCACCTGTTCAAAGCCCTTTTGATACGTTTTAGGAATCTTGATGAAACAGCGTCTGTTTATTCTTTTTCAATACCTGCTTCCCCATCATCTGCTGTCGCGTCTGGCTGGCTGCGTTGCCGAGTGCCGGGTGCGATGGTTCAAGAACGCGTTCACCCAGTGGTTCGTGCGCCGCTATCAGGTCGATATGTCCCAGGCTCTGGTTGAAGACGCGACGGCCTATCCGCACTTCAACGACTTCTTTACCCGAGCGCTCAAGCCGGGCGCGCGTCCGCTGGATGAAACGCCAGGTTCGATTCTCTGCCCTGCCGATGGTGCAGTCAGTCAACTGGGCCCGATCGAGCACGGCCGTATCTTCCAGGCCAAAGGCCACAGCTACAGCGCACTTGAACTGCTGGGCGGCGACGCACGACTGTCCGCACCGTTCATGGGCGGTGAGTTCGCCACGGTTTACCTGTCGCCAAGGGACTACCACCGCGTCCACATGCCACTGGCGGGCACGCTGCGCGAGATGGTCTACGTGCCGGGCCGCCTGTTCTCGGTCAACCAGACCACCGCCGAAAACGTTCCTGAGTTGTTCGCCCGCAACGAACGCGTGGTCTGCCTGTTCGACACCGAGCGCGGCCCCATGGCCGTGGTGCTGGTGGGCGCGATGATCGTCGCCTCCATCGAAACCGTCTGGGCCGGGCTGGTGACGCCGCCAAAACGCGAGCTGAAAACCTTCAGCTACGACGAAGCTGCGCGTGCGCCGATCCATCTGGAGAAAGGTGCCGAGCTTGGCCGCTTCAAGCTGGGCTCAACCGCCATCGTGTTGTTTGGCCCGAATCAAGTGAAATGGGCCGAGCAACTGGCTGCCGGATCGCCGGTTCGAATGGGTCAGATGCTGGCAACATCTGCTCAGGCGTGATTCTTGCCTAAGACACTCCGAAGCGTTTTTTTTGGCGGGCCTGCGGTCGCGAATGCAGCCCGCCACGAGCCGTCATATTCCCGATGTATCAAATTTGCTCGGCGTCACTTTGATATGAAGGGCTGCGACAGACAACTGATGCTGCTAAAGTCGCTCATCGGTGTTGTAGGAAACTTCGCTTTCAATTGACGTAAACTTGCTCGTTTCGCTTGGCGGTGTGTCACTGCAACGCAGTTTCATAGGGTCATCCGAGCCAGTAGTTGTTGGAGTTTGCCTGTCACATGAGTAATTTAAGCCTCCCTCTGTTGTTGCGCGCGCCCGTGCCGACGCAGTCGAGCCTGTCGTTCTGTGACGCGACACCCAAGGACCTCAAGCGCTGGATCTCCACCCTCCCGAAAGCCAATCTTGGCGAAATGGCCCGTCAGCTGTATCAGGGACTTGGCGAACTCAACCAACTACTGACGCCTAGCGAGAACCGCCTGCAACTCCTTGAGCTGCTGCGCCCGGAAGTGTCATTCGTGTGCAAGCACCTGGAGCGGCATTTCCTCAATCAATCGGTGGTACTGGAAGAGCGCCCGCGCAAGGTCGCGAATCTGTGTCAGGCCCTGCAAAACCATCTGGCGATCGGCTACAAGCAGATCATCGCCCGGGTGGCGCCCAGACTGAGCAAAGACCGCGTCACGCTGCTGACCACCGCGCTGCAGCGTGCGGTTCACTGCCTTAATGGCCCGCTGATTCGCGCCAATCAGCTTTATTGCCCCGTGCAGGACGGCCTGTGGCTGGAATTGCATCAGATCTATCAGATCGCCCGCCAGCTTCAACTGCATCACATTCCGGTCGCCGACAGTCAGGCGCATCACACCCGAACACTCACGGTGGAACAGACCTATCTGGTGGCGCTGTTGATGGGCTGCTCGCGCTGCAACCAGATGCGCCAGCACAACATCGGCAAACTCGCCGATGCGCTGGACGCCTGGAGCGCGATGGTCACGCTGCAGCTGCCACTGGATGACACTAGCCTGTACGCTGTGGCGCCCAACACCGACTCCGCGCCTCGGTACACCTCGCTGTACACCGAAGATCAGCGCGCTCTGCTGCTGGGCATCAATCCGCGTGCCCTGTCGGCGGCGCTGCAACGCTATATCGAGCTGCCGCCAGAGCAACGCTCGCAGTCTTACCTGCACGTGCCACCGGGCCTGTCGATCGATGTACTTCAGCATCTGGCGGCTGCCTGGGGTGATGTGTCAGAGCGCGCCTTTCAACGCACACCGGGCCAGGGAACTCTGACCGTCTGCGTGGGCATGAGCGCCTTGCACTATTTTGTCGGCGGTCGAAAGTCGTTCAGCGAGTTGCTCCAGGTCCCGGCTGTCGTGGTTAGCAAGATCGCCGAATACTCGCTGCAACCGCTCGATTCGGCCAAGCATGATCCTTGGGGGCAAGCCATGGATGTGCAGCGCAGCGGCACCTCGAGCAACATGCTGCCGTTTGAGGAAATCGAGTATCAGCGTGACGAATCCGACGGCGGCGCCTCTGCGTCCGACGGCCAGAAGAGTTTTCCGACTTACGGCCTGCATATCGTCAACCACAGCCCCGGCGGCTACTGCCTGGCCTGGCCGAAAGACGTGCCGGACCAGTTGCAGGCCGGGGAAATGATCGGCATTCAGGACCACGGTCATGGCTGGAGCATTGCAGTGGTGCGCTGGGTACGCCAGGTGCGCAGCGGCGGCACCCAGATGGGCGTCGAGCTGATTGCGCCTTTCGCCCAGCCTTGTGGCATGCAGCTGTTGCGCGCCGAGCAAAGCAGTCAGTATCTTCGAGCGCTGTTATTGCCCGAAGTCCGCGCCATCGATGTTCCGGCAACCGTCGTCGCACCTCGCTTGCCGTTTGAAGACGGCAGCAAGGTCATGATCAACAGCAACGGTGATGAGCGGCGAGCGACCCTGCACAATCGTCGGGCAACGACTGGCAGCTATAACCAGTTCGAGTACGAGATTCTTGAGGGGGCGAAGAAGAAAGCTCCGGACTCAGGCCCGGAGCAGGAATTCGATTCCCTGTGGAAGGAGCTTTAGGCGCCGCGCCCTTCCCGATCCCGGAACCCCAGCAGATACAGCACGCCATCCAGACCCAGGGTCGAGATCGCCTGTTTCGCTGACTGCTTGACCAGCGGCTTGGCGCGGAAAGCGACACCCAGGCCTGCAATCGCCAGCATCGGCAGGTCGTTCGCGCCGTCGCCCACGGCAATCGTCTGCTCAAGACTCAGACCTTCTTTGCTCGCCAGTTCGCGCAGCAGATCGGCCTTGCGCTGGGCATCGACGATCGGCTCGACGGCAACGCCCGTGCATTTGCCGTCGACCACTTCCAGCTCGTTGGCAAAGATGTAGTCGATGCCCAGCTTGGCCTGCAACTGGCGGGCAAAGTAGGTAAAGCCGCCCGAAAGAATCGCCGTCTTGTAACCCAGTCGTTTGAGCTCGGCGAACAGCGTTTCCGCGCCCTCAGTCAAACGCAGCGAAGCACCGATTTCGTCCAGCACTTTGATGTCCAGGCCCTTGAGCAACGCCAGGCGCTCCTTGAAGCTGGCGCGGAAGTCCAGTTCACCACGCATCGCGCGCTCGGTAATCTCGGAAACCCGCTCGCCGACGCCGTGAGCCTTGGCCAGTTCGTCGATGACTTCGGCTTCGATCAGCGTCGAATCCATGTCGAATACGGCCAGGCGGCGGTTACGGCGAAACAGTGAGTCTTGCTGGAACGCGATATCGACGTTCAGCTCCTGCGCGACATGCAGGAACTCGGCGCGCATCTGCTGAGCGTCCGCTGGCTCGCCGCGCACGGAGAACTCGATGCAGCCCTTGCCTTTGCCGCTTGGCATGTCCAGCGGCATGCGCCCGGACAAGCGATCGATACGATCAATGTTCAAACCGTATTTGGCGGTGATCGAACTGACCGTCTGCAGCTGTTCGGCGGTGACCTTGCGAGTCAGCAGCGTCACGATGTGCCGATCCTTGCCCTGATCGTCGACCCAGTGCTGGTAATCGTCTTCACTGACATGGGTAAACAGCACCTGCTGCCCGAGTTCATCGGTTTTCAGCTGAACGCGATCCAGCACCGTCGAACCGCTTTGCGTGTCCGGAATTTCTACCAGAATGCCGAACGACAGCGTGTCGTGGATCACGGCCTGACCGATATCCAGAACATCGACGCCGCCTTGGGCCAGTACGCCGGTAATGGCCGCAGTGAGACCCGGACGATCTTCGCCGGTGATGTTTATCAGGACAATTTCGCGCAAGGCGCACCCCCGCAGTGGAAAAAAACCGCATTCTACTCACTTTCAGTGACCGCCGGGCACAGCGAGCGCTTTGCCGCTACTGGACCGCTCGCTATACTGCGCCCCAACTTCTCCAAGAGAGCCGTGCTCAGTGAACCGGCCCACGCCAGTAAAAACCGATAATTTCTTCTTGCTGATCTTCCGGGCATTGCGTCATCGACGTGTACCGATTGCTTTGCGCATCGCCAGCCACAACGTGATCCTCGTCGCGCTGGCTCTGGTGATCTACGCCTGCGTGATGGGGTTGCAATTCAAGCAAGCCATGCACGAGCAGGCGGACGCATTGGGGCAAGCCCTGACCACGCAAACCGCGACCTCCGCCACGGAGCTGCTGGTGTCCAACGACATCCTCAGCCTCAACGTGTTGCTGGGCAATCTGGTGAAGAACCCGCTGGTCGCTCACGCCGCTATCTACAGTCCTGACAACCGGATTCTCGCCGAAGCCGGCCAGCGTCCGAAAAACGGCCTGCTGGGAGAAGCCGAAGGCCTCTACGAGATCAAGGTCACCTTTCAGGACACCGTCGCAGGTACGCTGCGCATCAGCCTGGACATGTCCCAGTTCCAACAACCGCTGACCATCAGCCTGCAAAGCATGGGCATTCTGGCGGGTATCCTGCTGGCACTGGCCCTGGCCTTGAGCCTGCGTCTGGGGCGGCACATCTCGACGCCGATGCTGCAACTGCGCATGTGGCTGCGTTATATCGACCCCTACACACCTGCCACTGACCGTCAGGATGAAATCGGCGATCTGGCCCGCCAGCTCAAGGCTTCCTACGCGCCGCCGGAGCCTGAGCCGGAACCTGCTCCAGAGCCTGAACACATCGACGAAGACGACACTTCGCCCGAATTCGACACCAGTGACCTAAGCGATCCGGAGTTCGACGACGCACCCAAGCCTCGCGCCACTGCGATTCCGGCTCGACGCATCGTCGCCGAGGAAGATGAAGAAGACGAAGAAGACCCGTTCTCGGACCTGCGTGACGATTCGCCTGTAGCGCAGAAGCCAGCCCCGCGTCCGGTGTTGCCGGTCGTGCCGTCGCAACCTCAATACAGCGCCGTGCTGGCCGTGCAGCTTGGTTCGCAGGAACAACTGCGACGCTTGCCTCGCACTCGCCTGACCGAGCTGCTGGAGCGTTATCGTGACTGCATCGACCAGGCTGCATCGCTGTACGACAGCGAACTGCACACCCTGAACGATGGCAGTTCGCTGATGGTGTTCAGCACCCAGGACAGCGGTGATGATTATCTGACCAACGCCATCTGCTGTGGTGAGCTGCTGCGCGCCCTGAGTCATGCATTGCAGATCGAAGTCGCCGACAGCGGCATCACCCTGCAACTGCAGTTGGGCCTGACGCTGGGTGAAGGCCTGCACGGCATGAACCAGATCGACCTGCTGCTGACCGAAACCGCTCAGGACGCCCTGGCCCTGTCGCAACACAGCCGCAACCTGTTGCTGGTGGAGCGCAAGATCAGCGAAGACCCCACCATCCGTCAGCGCGCACGCATACGCCCGATTGCAAGCCCTGAAGGCGCAAGCTGCGTGGAGCGCCTGATGGAGCCGTATCCGTCAATGCTGGAGCGCCAACTGGCGCGCATGCATGAGGCGCGTAAGGTCTGATTGGGCACAGGTAGAATTTCTTACCCTGATGCCCTGTGGGCCTTATCGCGGGCAAAGCGCGCTCCTACATCTTATGCAACGCGCGATGGCCTGATAGACCGAGTTGATGGCCTTCGGGCTAGAGGCAAAATCTGCGATCTGCTTTGAAGGCTGAGCACGCGGTCCCTCAGGCGATGGTACGTTTAAGCAAATGTAGGAGCGCGCTTGCCCGCGATCACGCCCGCAGGGCATCAAAATAAGAATGCCTAACCTACACCCGCGCAGATACATCCCAAGCCCAACACCCACAAAAAAGCCCGCATCGCTGCGGGCTTTTTGTCTTACGTCAACTTAGAAGCGGAACACTTCCAGGTCGGTACGGATCGGGGACGCCATCGGGATCTTGGGCTTGTCCTGATCGGTGCGGGTCTTGGCGGGCTGAGCGGCTTTCCTCGGCTCGTCAGCGACCAATGGCTGACTGGCAATCGGCTTGACCGCAACGCTCAACTGATCGGCCAGACGCTGCAACAACACGCCCTGAGCCTTGACCTGAGCGGCGGAAGTGCCTGCATGCGGCTCTTCCAGGTGAATCAGCTTGCTGTCCCGTACGGTGCCGCGGCGGTCCAGCAGACGCCACTGTGCGTCGAGTACAGCGGGTTGATTCTCGCCGGAATCCAGTCGAGTGATCGACAGGACCACCTGAACGTCAGGCGTGAAATTGGCCGCTGCGGGCGCCATCACCACGCGCTGACTGTCGAGCTTCCACGCCAGTTGGCGCAACAGCAGTTGATCGATATCGGAAGACAGACTGCCCGCCCAGCGACCGTCGGTCGACGCCGTCAGGCTGCCATCAGGCTGACGCTGCAGTAATGTCTCTCGTTGCAAGTAGTCTGCAACGGAAACCGGACCCAGGACGACAGCCACGCCGGCACTTTGTTTAGGTTGCCCAGGATCGCCACTGTCCAGTTGATAGAGCGATTGGGGCTGATGAACGCTGCACCCGGCCAAACCCAGAACGCCGGTCAACAACAGAACAAAAGGAACGCGTAGAAAGTTCATCATTCCATCCAAGTGGCCGCCGCACGGCGCGCCACACTGTCAAATACTCAAGAAAACATGAAGGCACACAGCCACGCCCGCACCTCAAGACGACATATCATCCGTGAATATGCTCGACGACTCCAGCGATTCTGCGTCGATCTTCGTGACGAAACGAAGATCGAGCACTGAAATCTCCAGATTAAGTAGCGCTTTCCACCAACAACCCATCAACGCGCTGGAAGCCCCGCGGTAGCTTATTGCCACGTCTCCCACGCTCGCCTTTGTAGTGCTCCAGATCATCTGGCTTGAGGGACAGCGTACGCTTGCCCGCCTGGAGCACCAAGGTGGCACCCTCGGGAATCACTGCCAAGTCGGTCACATATTCCTCACGACTGGCGACGCGCTCGCCCGGTATCCCGATGATCTTGTTGCCCTTGCCTTTGCCCAGTTGCGGCAGATCACTGATCTTGAACACCAGCAGACGGCCTTCGGTAGTCACCGCCGCCAGCCAGTTGTGCTCACGATCAGGCACCGGACGCGGCAGGATGACCTTCGCGCCAGCCGGAAGACTCAACAACGCCTTGCCGGCCTTGTTCTTGGCTTGCAGATCTTCGCCCTTCACCACAAAGCCGTATCCGGCATCCGAGGCAATGACGTACAGCGCTTCGTCGTCTGGCAGCAATACGCACTCGAACGTCGCTGCCGGCGGTGGCGTGAGACGGCCGGTCAACGGATCGCCCTGCCCCCGCGCCGACGGCAGAGTGTGCGCTGCCAGCGAATAGCTGCGCCCGGTTGAGTCGATGAACACCGCGAACTGATTGGAACGCCCCGCAGCAGCAGCCTTGAAGCCATCCCCCGCTTTGTAGGAAAGCCCCGTCGCGTCAATGTCATGTCCTTTGGCGCAACGCACCCAACCCTTTTCCGAAAGAACGACTGTCACCGGCTCAGTCGGCATCAGTTCGTTTTCGGACAGTGCCTTGGCTTCAGCGCGCTCGACGATTGGCGAACGTCGATCATCGCCATAGGTTTGGGCATCAGCGATCAGCTCGGAGCGCACCAGTTTGCGCAGCTTGGTCTCGCTGCCCAGCAGGGCTTGCAATTTGGCCTGTTCCTTGAGCAATTCGTCCTGTTCACCGCGCAGCTTCATTTCTTCCAGACGCGCCAATTGACGCAGACGGGTGTCGAGGATGTAGTCGGCTTGAATCTCGGAGAGCTCGAAACGTGCAATCAGCTCGGCTTTCGGGTGTTCGGCGGTACGGATGATGTGGATAACTTCATCCAGGTTCAGGTAGGCAGTGAGCAAGCCGTCCAACAGGTGCAGGCGACGCTCCACTTTGTCCAGACGGAACTGCAGACGCCGACGCACCGTGGTGATACGGAACTGCAGCCATTCGGACAGCAGCGCCTTCAGGTTCTTGAGTTGCGGCTTGCCGTCCAGGCCGATGATGTTGATGTTCACCCGATAGCTGGACTCCAGCTCCGTGGTGGCGAACAAATGTTGCATCAACTCCTCGGGATCGACGCGGTTGGAACGCGGAATGATCACGATGCGGCACGGGTGTTCGTGGTCAGACTCGTCCCGCAAGTCGGCGACCATCGGCAACTTCTTGGCCTGCATCTGCCCTGCGATCTGCTCCAGCACCTTGGCGCCGGACACTTGGTGCGGCAGCGCGGTCACGACGATGTCGCCATCCTCAACGCGATACACGGCGCGCATGCGCACCGAGCCACGACCAGTCTCGTAGATTTTCAGCAGGTCGGCGCGGGGGGTGATGATTTCCGCTTCGGTTGGATAATCCGGCCCTTGAACGTGCTCGCACAACTGCTCGATTGTCGCTTTCGGCTCGTCCAGCAGACGCACGCACGCCGAAGCGACTTCCCGCAGGTTGTGTGGCGGAACGTCGGTGGCCATGCCCACGGCGATACCGGTGGTGCCGTTGAGCAGGATATTCGGCAACCGAGCCGGCAAAACGGCCGGCTCATCGAGAGTACCGTCGAAGTTCGGCACCCAGTCCGCAGTGCCCTGGCCCAGTTCGGTGAGCAGCACTTCGGAATAACGCGACAAGCGAGCTTCGGTGTAACGCATGGCCGCGAAGGACTTGGGATCGTCCGGCGCACCCCAGTTACCCTGGCCGTCCACCAGGGTGTAGCGGTAGCTGAAGGACTGCGCCATCAGCACCATGGCTTCATAACAGGCCGAATCACCGTGGGGGTGAAACTTACCGAGCACGTCGCCGACGGTACGCGCCGATTTCTTGTGCTTGGCGTCCGCGTCCAGCCCCAACTCGCTCATGGCGTAGACAATGCGCCGCTGCACGGGCTTCAGGCCGTCGCCGATATGCGGCAAAGCACGGTCCATGATCACGTACATGGAGTAGTTGAGATAGGCCTGTTCGGTGAAGTCAGCCAGTGATCGGCGTTCTACGCCATCCAGGCTGAGGTCAAGGGAGTCGCTCATGCGGGCCTCATCATTTTGTCGTCTGACGCAGCAGCAATGTGCCACCGCGCTGGGTGAATTCGAGTTGTTTGATGGCGCTCATACCCAGCAGCACCTGATCGCCGTCCAGCCCGGGCACCACCAGGGCACGCACGTTGTTCAGGACGATATCGCCAATTTGCAGCCGGCCCAGCGTGGTCCTGAAAGCTTCGGTGCGGCCATTGGCCGTGCTCACCTCGACCCTGGCGCCGCGCTCGAGCCGCAGTTTTTTTGCCACCTGGTCGGGAATCGCGACATTGGTCGCCCCCGTATCAAGCATGAACTGCACCGGGTGAGCGTCGATCTCCCCGGTCATGACGAAGTGCCCCTGGCGATTGCTCACCAGTTGAACTTCGACGTAGCCGTCACCGTGCTGCGAGGTGACGCTGGTGTTCGGATTTTCCTGACGCTGCTCCCATTCACCGAAAAACCGCGTCGCCAGAAACAGCGCCGCGGCCCAGGCAATGATCATCATCAGACGCCCAGCGCGCTTGCCGGGGGGCGCCTGCGTCAAGGCTTGGCGCTCCAGCCACCCTCAGGCGCGGCGAAGCGCCAAACGACGGGCCGTTTTTCGCCGTCTGCGCGGGCACCGAAGTTATTGTCGATTCCCACCCACGCACCTTTGTCGTCTACGATCAGCGCTTCGGTCAGGCCATATGGCTGATCGTAGAGCCGGTTCGGTTGCAACGCTTCCCTGGCGAACGACCAGCAGGTCTCGAGCTGACCGGTTTCCAGCGTGCGTCGGCAGATTCGGTACGCGGAGCGCTCCAGGGTGAACAGCTTGCCTTTGTAAAGCGAGATATCGGAAAAGTCCTTGGCAACTGATTTGCCGCCCACTTGCGGAGGCAAGACATCATTGCCCGACTCCATTCGCAGGATACAACTGGCATTACACGCCCAACCGTCCTTGCCCAGATGCGCGGTCAACAAGCCACGCTTCTCCCGTTCGGCAGCCAGCCATAGCCGGTCACCTGCAGGACTCACGGCGATGCCTTCAAAGATCGCATTGAAGTGCTGAAGCATTCCGGCAGCCTGAGCCTCCTGCACCAGCTTTTTCGGCAGGTCGAGCCAGACCGGCGCGCCATCGACGGGCACCTTAAGCACCGTGGCGTAGGCCTCACTGACGAGATACCGATTGCCGGCCGTGTCACAGCTCACGCCCTCGAAGTCGAGATCACCACCACGAATCAGCGCCGCAGCCTTGGCCATGCCACGCAAGGTCGCAGACAGCCCGCCATCGGGAATCGGTGGAATCTCCAGAACCTGCGCCCGCGCTTTCCATACTGTCGCTGAGGTATCGAGGCTGTACAGCAGCGTGTCGTCGCGGTCGGAAACCGTCCACAGTACGCCGTTGCACCAGGCCAGGCCCGACAGGTTGCCGCCGATCATGTCGTCGACCGGATGTTCGGACAGCAGCTTGAGTTCCGGCAGTGGCGCGGCGAACAGTGGAGTGGCGGTCAGCAACAACGCTGCCAGCCAACCTCGCCTCAAACCAGCACCTCAGCCAGGTTGCCCTTGGATTCCAGCCAGATCTTGCGGTCGCCCGCGCGTTTCTTGGCCAGCAGCATGTCCATGATTTCGGAGGTAGCCTCGAAATCGTCGAGCGTCAGTTGCACCAGACGCCGGGTGTTCGGGTCCATCGTCGTTTCGCGCAGTTGCGGCGGGTTCATTTCACCCAGACCCTTGAATCGGGTGACCTGTGGTTTGCCGCGCTTCTTTTCAGCCACCAGCCGATCGAGAATCCCGTCCCGCTCGGCTTCGTCGAGGGCGTAGTAGATCTCCTTGCCCAGGTCAATCCGATACAGGGGCGGCATCGCAACATACACGTGACCGGCATCGACCAGCGGACGGAAATGCTGGACGAACAAGGCGCAGAGCAAGGTCGCAATGTGCAGGCCGTCGGAGTCGGCGTCGGCAAGGATGCAGATCTTGCCGTAGCGCAGTTGGCTCATGTCGGCTGCGCCCGGATCGACACCGATGGCAACCGCGATATTGTGAACCTCCTGACTGGCGAGCACTTCGCCGCCATCGACTTCCCAGGTGTTCAGGATCTTGCCGCGCAACGGCAGAATGGCCTGAAACTCCTTGTCCCGCGCCTGCTTGGCAGAACCGCCGGCAGAATCGCCCTCGACGAGGAACAGCTCGGCGCGCATCGGATCCTGCCCCGCGCAATCCGCCAGTTTGCCGGGCAGCGCCGGGCCCTGAGTGATGCGTTTGCGCTCGACTTTCTTGCTTGCCTTGAGGCGACGGCCCGCATTGTTGATCGCCAGTTCCGCCAACTGCATGCCCATTTCCGGGTGCGCGTTCAACCAAAGGCTGAAGGCGTCCTTGACCACGCCGGAGACGAACGCCGCAGCCTCACGAGAAGACAGTCGTTCCTTGGTCTGACCGGAGAACTGCGGCTCCTGCATCTTCATCGACAGGACAAACGCGATCCGCTCCCAGACGTCTTCCGGCGCCAGCTTCACACCGCGCGGTAGCAAGTTGCGGAACTCGCAGAACTCGCGCATCGCATCGAGCAGGCCCTGACGCAGACCGTTGACATGGGTGCCGCCCTGGGCTGTCGGAATCAGGTTGACGTAGCTTTCCTGAACGCTGTCGCCCCCTTCCGGCAGCCACAGCAGCGCCCAGTCGACCGCCTCTTTATTACCTGCGAACGCACCGCAGAACGGCTCGTCGGGCAAGCGCAGGGAGTCGGTGACTGAATCCTGCAGATACGAGCGCAGCCCGTCTTCGTAATGCCACTCGACTTTCTCGCCGGTGCTCTTGTCTTCGAAGCTCACCAACAGCCCCGGGCACAGAACAGCCTTGGCCTTGAGCACATGCTTGAGGCGGCTGACAGAAAACTTGGGGCTGTCGAAGTATTTGGGGTCCGGCGCAAAGTACACGCTGGTGCCGGTGTTTCGCTTGCCAACGGTGCCGACAACGGCCAGTTCCGTGGCCTTGAAGCCGTCGGCGAAGGTCATTTCGTACTCGTTGCCATCGCGCTTGACCCGCACCCGCACCTGGGTCGAGAGCGCGTTGACCACGGAAATCCCCACACCGTGCAGACCACCGGAGAACTGGTAGTTCTTGTTGGAGAACTTGCCGCCCGCATGCAGCTTGGTGAGGATCAACTCGACGCCCGACACGCCCTCTTCGGGGTGAATGTCCACCGGCATGCCGCGACCGTCGTCGGCCACTTCCAGGGAATTGTCGGCGTGAAGGATTACCTGTACCGACTTGGCGTGACCGGCCAGAGCTTCGTCGACGCTGTTGTCGATGACTTCCTGGGCGAGGTGGTTCGGCCGAGTGGTGTCGGTGTACATGCCCGGCCGCTTGCGGACCGGGTCGAGGCCCGAGAGGACTTCGATGGCGTCTGCGTTATAAGAGCTAGCGCTGGGATTGGCCATGGGGTCTCGTCATCAAGTCGTTCATGAAATTTCGGAGTGACACTGTTCTACATGTTTGTTTCAACAAAAGCTTCGGCCGGGCGCCTGGTTCAGAGCGCCGACAGGTCGATCGCCTGGAGCAGCTCCGGCGCGAAACCGGCAAAGCTCAGCAAAGCTGGCAGTCGGGAGGCAAAGCCCTGAAAACCGTGATCGCCACCGGCCTCGATGCGCAAGGCACAGGCCCGGTAGAACGTCTGGGCGCGCCGGTAATCCAGCGTCTCGTCCCCGGTTTGCAGCCACACTTGAATACGCTGCGGATCCTGCGGCGCGGGCACTTCGAGCTCAGCCAGCGCAGCCACATGATCGTGGGTCAGTTCCCAGCGTTCCCCGGTGTAGAGATTCTCTTGAGTGCCAAGAAAACCGTCGAATAGCTGGTGCGGGTTGACCGCCGGGTTGATCAGCACGGCCTTGAGGCCATGACGCTCAGCCAGGTGAGTCGCATAGTAGCCGCCGAGTGAGCTGCCGACCAGTAATGGCCGCCCGCCCAGTTCCTCGATCGCAGCCTCAAGCTGGAGCAGCGCCTGACGCGGGTGATGGTGCAGCTCCGGCACGCGCAGTTGTTCGCTCAACCCCAGGGCTTTCATCAGCTCAGCCAGTTGCGTGGCTTTCTTCGACATCGCCGAGCTATTCAGGCCATGTATATAAAGAAGGGTCGAGTGATCCGGGTTCACGATGTGGCCTCCAGAAGCAGCGATTGGTTATCCCCCTGCGCAAGAACACCTGCGCAGCGGCAAAGCCGCGCAGTTTACAGGGACAACTGCGCGAAGACTCGTTTGATGATGATTTGCTGCGAAATCAGGACATTTCCTTCAATACCCGGCGCCGCTGAGGTCGACCTCGAACAGATGGGCCGCAACGCGCGACACGCCGGTTTCAAGCTGACCGTCGTCGTACAGGCGCAGCCAGCGATAACCGGGCGCCAGCGAGTCCAGCGCGAAATCTTCGCTGTCGGGCGCGAACTGAATGCAGGTCGAGGGAGACGCCATCAACCGCAAACCCTGGCGGGACTGGTCGAATTCCTGGTGCACATGCCCCCAGAGCAGCGCCCTGGCCTGCGGAAAGCGCTCCAGCACTGAAAACAGCGCCTCGGGATTGCGCAGTCCTATCGGCTCCATCCACGCCGCGCCGATAGCAACGGGATGGTGGTGCAGACAGATCAAATGGTGGCGTTGTGGGGCTTCGCTCAAGGCCTGAGCGAGCAGTTGCAGCTGCTTGTCTTCCAGATAGCCCGGGACCGAGCCCGGTACAGCGGAGTCGAGCATTGTAATGCGCCAGTTGCCGACGTCCACAACGGGCTCGAGGAAGTCGCTCTGCTGGGCGGCAATCGCCATTTCGTGCAACTCGTCGTGATTGCCCGGCAGCCAGCGCTTGGGGGCATTGAGTCGTTCGCTCGACTCGCGGAACGCCTGATAGGACTCCACCGACCCGTCCTGAGACAGATCTCCCGTCGCCAGAATCAGATCGATATCCGACTGCTCCGCCAGCACCAGATCGACCACCGCATTCAGGCTGTCGCGCGTCGTCATGCCCAACAGTTTGCCGTCCGCTTCGGCGAACAGATGACTGTCAGACAATTGCACCAACAATACGGAGGACGAGTTTAAGGATGCGCTCGGCAATGGCCATCTCCTTGAGCAGATATGGCCGGATTATGGTGTCTACGAAGCGAGTCGGCAAACCCGGAAACAGGGCTGCAGTTCTCATTTGTGCAAAGACCTGCCGGTAGACGCAACGCCGTAGCGTCAAGCTTTGCCGGCGGCAGAAATCTCAAGGCCGCTTTTGTAGCAGCACGGCTTGCCGGCGGTAGCGATTTTACGGGCGCCACCGCCAGCAAGCCGGACGGCTACAGGATCGACCTGGCGATAGGTACGGGGTCAGCGAACCGCCTCGAACTCATGCCCGCACGCAAGGCAGTGGCTCAGCCATTCGCCGAGGAACAGATTGAGTTGGGCCTTTTCGTCCGGCTGATGCATGTCAGCGTTGGGGTACGGATAGATGCCGCGGAAGCGTCGAGCGTGTTCCGCACCGATGACCTCAGCCATGCGTGCGTCGTGGTACACCTGCACTTCCAGCACCGGAACCGGCAGCCAAGGCAGGCTGTGTTCCTGACGGACTAGCAGAGTAGAGGTATACGGGCAGTTCTGGACGACCTCGACGGCCAGCACGCCAAGCATTTGATCGCCCTGGGTGACCGCCACTCTCCGGGAACGTTGTTCGTTGCGCATGTCAGGTAACAGACGCATCAAGCGCGCGTAGTTGGCCTCGCAGGCTGCTTGCAGCCCGGCAAGATCAACACGATAGCGCTCGCGCAGAAGATTCACGACCACAGCCCCCTGATTTCGGCGCGATTAAGCGCCAGCCACTGTATTGCGATGATAGTTGCCGCATTGACGATGCGTCCGTCTTTCACAGCTTGCATCGCGTTATCGAACGACCAGACCGACACACGGATGTCCTCGGCCTCTTCCTCCAGACCATGGACCCCACCTGCCCCTTCACTCTCGCATTTACCCAGGTACAAGTGAACGAACTCGTTACTGCCACCGGGCGAAGGAAAGTATTTGGTGATCGGCCACAAGGCGCTGAAGACAAGCCCAGCTTCCTCTTGTCCTTCGCGGTGAGCAACCTCTTCAGGCTCCTCTTTTTTATCGATCAGGCCGGCGACCATTTCGATCAGCCATGGGTTGGGATGCTTGCCGACGACGCCGACACGAAACTGCTCGAGCAGCACCACCTCGTCGCGTTTGGCGTCGTAGGGAAGAACGCACACAGCGTCGTGACGCACGAACAGCTCGCGCTTGATCTCCGGACCCATGCCGCCATCGAACAGTTCATGGCGCAGGTGCAGGCGGTCCAGTTGATAGAAACCCTTGAAGCAGGTTTCGCGTTGGGTAATCTCGTGCTTCGTGGGTGTCGACTTCGAGCTATCGGTCATAAAATTTCTCACTGCAGAGCACTTGAGTCTTCGCGCCATCCTAACGTGCTGTGGCGCGGGATGCAGCCCCCTTTGAACTGGCAAATCCGGCAGTCAGGGTAGACGACGCAGGCGAAAGGCACTCTAATCCGCCCAGTGGCGAACTGATTGCGCCTGACGCAGTCGAAGCCTGTTGCCGTTACCTCCCTGTGATGGCCCTTTATGCCAACGCCAAGGATCAACATGTCGTTTCTGAAGATCATTTCAATGGCCTGCCTGGCCCTGATACTGGGCGCCTGCCAGAGCCTTTTTCAGCCCAATTACCGCAGTCCGCTGACCGTTCAGCGCGACGCCTCCGAGCTGATCAAACCCGGCTGCACCTCGGACGATTGCCCACTGGTGAACATCGACACCGTGCATTTTCCAGATGAGCCGAAGCTGGACGCCATCACTCAGCGCACTCTCCTGCAGCTGACCCGCAGCGACACCGACGGGCCGGTTCCGCCCACGCTCAAGGATTACCAGGAGCAATTCCTGAGCCGTGCCCAGGATCGCAACAGCAGCTATTTGCAGGCCAAGGTACGCGAGCAGCATGACGGTATCGTGGTTGTCGAGCTGTCGAGCTACCTGGACACCGGTGGCGCCCACGGCAACCCCGGCCGCGCCTTCATCAATTATTCCCGTCAACAGCAGCGCGTGCTGACGCTCAGCGACATGCTGGTGCCTGGCCAGGAAGCGGCGTTCTGGGACAAGGCCGAACTCGCGCATCAGGCCTGGCAGATCAGCGCCAAACTGGACAAGGACACCGAGTTCCAGAAGATGTGGCCATTCAAGCGAACTTCAAACATCGCCCTGACGTACGGTGCGGTGATCCTCAAATACCCGGTCACTACCATCGCGCCGTACGCCATGGGCCACATCGAGCTGAAGATTCCTTACCCGCAGCTCAACGGCATCATCAAACCGGAACTGTTCCCCGGCCGGAGCTGATCGCCTTACTCAACAGCATCTGCAACACGCCAGCCACGATCAGCGCTGGCAGTGTTGCACCGACGTTCGGGTACAGATTGGCCAGCAGGTGGTACGTGGAAATCCCGCCGAGCCAGGCGAGTAATGTCATCCAGCGCAGGCCTACCATCGCCGGGCCATGACTGCGTCGACGCAAGATGAAGTGATCCACCAGCACCACGCCGAACAGCGGCGCGAATACCGAGCCGATCAACAGCAGAAAATTCTGGTATTGGGCCAGTGGCGCGAAGCAGGCGATCAAGGTACAGATGATGCCGATCACCAGCGCCAGATGCTCAACTTTGGCCTTCAGCAGAATGCCGCTCGAGACCGCTGCCGAGTGAATGTCGGCGAAGGCGTTTTCCGACTCGTCGAGCAGAATCAACAACAGCGGAATTCCTATTCCGGCACCGGCCAGCGCCAGCAGCAATGCGTTCGCTTCGCCACTCGGCGCGAACGCCAGGGTGTAGGCAACGCCCAGGGTCATCAGCCAGAAGTTACCGATGAAGAAGCCCACCACGGTGCCCCCGAAGACGCCGGTCGCACGCTTGCCGAAGCGCGAGTAGTCGGCGATCAGTGGCAACCACGACAGCGGCATGGCAATCGCGATGTCGAAACCGACGGCGAACGGCAGCGAGCCATCTCCGGCCCGGGCCCATAAGGCAGACAGATCGGCTTTGGCGAACAGGTTCCAGGTCAACCAGACGCACGCTGCCAGCAACAGCCAGATGCCCCACTTGCGCAGAATCTGCCTTACGAATGTGAGCGGGCCGCTGACGGCAAGCAATGTGGCGAGTGCGCCGAAAATCAGCGTCCAGAGCAGCGGGTTGGCCCATAGGCTGGATTCGGAGAAAGCACCTGCGCCAAGCAGACTGGCGGCATCGCGCATGACGATGATTTCAAACGAGCCCCAGCCAACCAGTTGCAGCAAGTTGAGGATCGCGGGCACGGCAGCGCCATTGCTGCCCAGACTGAGTTTAAGCGCGGCCATGGATGACAGGCCGGTGTCGCTGCCGATCACGCCGACGGCCGCGAGCAGCAGAACGCCCACCAGTGTGCCGAGAAAGATGGCGAGCATCGAGCCAGACATGCCAAGACCGGGCGCCAGCAGAGCGCCGGTTTGCAAGACCATCAGGCCGATGCCGAGGGAGAACCAAAGGGAAAACAGATCGCGTCCACCGAATACCCGCTTGGCGGCGGGGACGGGGAGATCGGGTGAGTAGGTGCCGGGTGTGTTCACAGGGTGATCTCAGAGGAACGTTTGTTAGTTGTTTGCACGCCATGCCCTAGATGATCGTTCCCACGCTCTGCGTGGGAATGCGTGCCCGGACGCTCCGCGTCGCTTGTGACGCGGAGCGTCACCCAAGGCGTTACCACGCGGAGCGTGGAAACGATCATGTCAGGCCATACGGATCAAACCTTTTTGTACAGCTGACTGCCTTCCTGCTTGAACCGCTCAGCCTGCTCGCGCATGCCTTCGCCCACCGATAAATCCACCGCCTCGATCTTCTGATTCGCCGCGTACTCACGCACTTCCTGGGTGATCTTCATCGAGCAGAATTTCGGCCCGCACATGGAGCAAAAATGCGCGACCTTGGCCGAGTCTTTCGGCAGGGTTTCATCGTGATAGGAACGCGCGGTGTCCGGGTCCAGGCCGAGGTTGAACTGGTCTTCCCAACGGAACTCGAACCGCGCTTTGCTCAAGGCGTTATCGCGAATCTGCGCGCCCGGATGCCCTTTCGCCAAGTCAGCTGCGTGAGCGGCGATCTTGTAAGTAATGATCCCGGTCTTCACGTCATCCTTGTTCGGCAGGCCCAAGTGTTCCTTTGGCGTCACGTAGCAAAGCATGGCGCAACCGAACCAACCGATCATGGCGGCGCCAATGCCCGAGGTGATGTGGTCGTAGCCCGGTGCGATGTCGGTGGTCAGCGGGCCCAGGGTGTAGAACGGCGCCTCGTCGCAGCACTCCAACTGCTTGTCCATGTTCTCTTTGATCAGTTGCATCGGCACGTGGCCGGGGCCTTCGATCATGCACTGCACGTCGTGTTTCCAAGCGATCTTGGTCAGCTCACCGAGGGTTTCCAGTTCGCCAAACTGCGCTTCGTCGTTGGCGTCGGCAATCGAGCCCGGACGCAAGCCATCGCCCAGCGAGAAGCTGACGTCGTAGGCCTTCATGATTTCGCAGATTTCGTCGAAGTGGGTGTAGAGGAAGTTTTCCTTGTGATGCGCCAGGCACCACTTGGCCATGATCGAACCGCCACGGCTGACGATCCCGGTGACGCGTTTGGCGGTCAGCGGCACATAGCGCAGCAGCACCCCGGCGTGGATGGTGAAGTAGTCGACACCCTGCTCCGCCTGCTCGATGAGCGTGTCGCGGAACAACTCCCAGGTCAGGTCTTCGGCCACACCGCCGACTTTTTCCAGCGCCTGATAAATCGGCACCGTGCCAATCGGTACTGGGGAGTTGCGAATGATCCACTCGCGGGTTTCATGAATGTGTTTGCCGGTGGACAGATCCATCACGGTGTCCGACCCCCAGCGAATACCCCAGGTCAGTTTCGCCACTTCTTCTTCGATGGACGAGCCCAGCGCGCTGTTACCGATATTGCCGTTGATCTTCACCAGAAAGTTGCGGCCGATGATCATCGGCTCCAGCTCGACGTGGTTGATGTTGGCCGGAATGATCGCTCGGCCACGGGCGATTTCTTCGCGCACGAACTCGGGGGTGATTTCCTTGGGGATGCTCGCGCCGAAGCTGTGACCGGCGTGTTGCTGCTTCAACAGGCCCGCGGCGCGAGCCTCTTGCAGTTTCATGTTTTCTCGGATGGCGACGTATTCCATCTCGGCGGTGATGATGCCCTGACGCGCATAGTGCATCTGGCTGACGTTGGCACTAGCCTTCGCCCGACGCGGATTGCGCACATGGGCGAAACGCAGTTTGGTCAGCTCGGCATCGGCCAGGCGCTGCTGGCCAAAATCGGAGCTCAGGCCATCCAGTCGTTCGGTGTCGCCACGGGATTCGATCCACGCCGAACGCACATCGCCCAGGCCTTTGCGCACGTCGATAATGACGTTGGGGTCGGTGTAGGGACCCGAGGTGTCGTACACGCAAACCGGTGCATTGATCTCGCCTCCGAAGTCCGTGGGAGTGACGTCCAGGCTGATTTCGCGCATCGGCACACGGATGTCCGGACGCGAGCCCTGAACGTAGATTTTTTGCGAGCGGGTGAACGGCTGAACCGACCCCGAATCGACCTGGGCTGACTCACTCAGATTGGCGTTTTTTAGATTTGTACTCATCACGGGCTCTCCAGACATCATCCAGCGGCGAATGAATTGTCGGAGCGTGAGCCTGATTCGAACGGACGGATGCACCCTGATTGACACGGATGCTGAGAATCGAAAGGCGAGGACTGTTCAGAATTTGAACGAAGACGACCCCGGACGACACTCAAGAGGACTCGCCGGGAGACGAGAAATCTTGTTCCCTACGCAGGCGTTAACCTGATCAGGTTCAACGGGATCCGGATTATCCGATCTCAGCCTCATATCAAGGCACCCCGACAAGAACGACGCCAGTCTAGTCGCCGGGCAGGCCAAACGCCAAGCGCGGAATTCAAACGCTCGTTAAATGGCTGATTCACCTGATTGTTGCGACAATCTTCTGGAACTACACTCGCTACGTGGCGCCTTATGGTCTCAACAAGAATCGGCGCCTCCGATTTCACAGTTTCAATTACTAGGGAATGTCTATGCTGCGCAAACTTTCACTGGCCATTGCCGTGTCGTGTGCTTCAAATGCAATGGCCGGGGCAGCGGACTTGCCTATGCCGACCAAGACCGGTCTGGTGAGCGTATACCAGGAAGCGGTGAACAATAACGCCGATCTGGCCGCCGCTCGGGCCAGTTATGACGCGCAGAAAGAAATCGTGCCTCAGGCCCGCGCCGGCTTGCTGCCCAATATCTCCGGCGGCGCCGATGTGAACAGCACGCGGACCAAGATCGATGAGCCTTCGGCAGTGCTCAATCGCAGCGGGACCGTATATCGCGCTACCTTGAGTCAGCCTATCTTTCGAGCCGACCGCTGGTTCCAGCTCAAGGCGGCCAAGGACGTCAACGAGCAGGCCATCCTGCAACTTTCGGCCACCGAGCAAAACCTGATTCTGCAAAGTGCCGAGGACTATTTTTCGGTACTCCGCGCTCAGGACAATCTGGCCTCCACCAAGGCTGAAGAAGCCGCCTTCAAGCGCCAGCTGGATCAGGCCAATGAGCGTTTCGACGTAG
Source organism: Pseudomonas sp. LS-2 (assembly GCF_003605735.1). Taxonomy (GTDB): domain Bacteria; phylum Pseudomonadota; class Gammaproteobacteria; order Pseudomonadales; family Pseudomonadaceae; genus Aquipseudomonas. Next base: position 216,555 of record NZ_QXTJ01000039.1, read on the forward strand.
GGCTTTCGGACAAGACCGACGTGCTGCAGGCGCAGGCCAGCTACGACACGGCTCGCGCGGCGCGGATCGTTGCCAAGCGTCAGGTGGACGACGCGTTTCAGGCGCTGATGACCCTGACCAACCGTGAATACAACTCCATCGAGGGCATCGTACACACGCTGCCAGTGCTTGCGCCGTCGCCGAATGACGCCAAGTCCTGGGTGGACACAGCGTCGCAGCAAAACCTGAATCTACTGGCCAGCAACTACGCCGTCAGCGCCGCAGAAGAAACCCTGCGCCAGCGCAAGGCCGGGCATGCTCCGACCGTCGACGCTATCGCTCAGTACGAGAAAGGCGACAACGATCCTCTGGGTTTCACGAACCCCAATTACACCGGCCAGAGCTTCCACGGCAGCGTCGAGCAACGCACCATCGGTCTGCAGGTCAACATTCCGATCTACAGCGGCGGGTTGACCAGCTCGCAAGTGCGCGAAGCCTACGCCCGCCTCAATCAGAACGAGCAGCAGCGCGAGGGCTTGCGTCGTCAGGTCGTGGAAAACACCCGAAACCTGCATCGCGCAGTCAATACCGACGTTGAACAGGTCCAGGCGCGCAAACAGTCGATCATCTCGAACCAGAGCGCACTGGAAGCCACGGAAATCGGTTATCAGGTGGGGACGCGCAACATCGTCGACGTGCTCGACGCGCAGCGCCAACTGTTTGCGTCGGTGCGTGATTACAACAACACTCGCTACGACTACATCCTCGATAACCTGCGCCTCAAACAGGCTGCAGGCACTTTGAGTCCGGGGGATTTGCAGGACCTGTCGCGTTATCTGAAAGCCGACTACAACCCGGATAAAGACTTCCTCCCGCCGGACCTGGCGAAGGAAGCGGCGAAGAATTTCGAGCGGCCCTCGGAGCGGTAAAACCTCCCGCCAGCTTAAGAAAAGCGACGCAATCTCGCTTCTGCCCGAAGGGCGTAGGAGCGCAGCTTGCTCGCGATCTGCCGGGGACCGGCAGCAAAACCAGACCACCTTGATTGTTCCAGGTGCAGCATAAACACAAGGTTTGCTGCCGCTGCGCAGCAGATCGCTGGCAAGCCAAGCTCCCACGGCCTTCGGCCAGAATCCAAAGCTGCTCAGCGGATGGACAACAACCGCCCGATCCCATCCAGCAATTTCTGCAATGCGCCCTGATTGGCCAGCATCACCGCCAATCCCGCGTCTGCCATCGTCTTCGCAGTGCCAGGCTGTTCGATCAATCGCTGAACAGCAGCCGCCAATTCCGCCGCATCGCTCACCTCTTCCAGCGCCCCGGCATTGCGCAGCATCGCGGCGATTTCGAGAAAGTTGAACAGATGTGGGCCACTCAGTACTGGCTTGTCCAGCGCCGCAGGCTCCAGAAGATTGTGTCCGCCGTTGGGGACCAGGCTGCCGCCGACGAATGCGATGTCGGCCAAGGCGTAGAGAAACAACAGTTCGCCCATGGTGTCACCGACCAGTACCGAAGTCTGTCCAGTGACGGGTTGGGCTGTGGAACGACGGACGCTGTTGAATCCCTGCTGCTGGCTCAACTCGAAGACGCTGTTGAAGCGCTCTGGATGGCGCGGCACGAGAATCAGCAGCGCGTCAGGATGGTTCGCCAGCAACGAGCGATGCGCCGACAACACCACGTCGTCTTCACCGGCATGAGTACTGGCGGCGATCCAGACAGGACGCTGCACGGCTTGCCACTCTTCGCGTTGCGCGGCGGCACGCTCAAGCAGTTGCGGGTCAATGGTCAGGTCGAATTTGATCGAGCCAGTTACCGTCACGCACTCCGGTCGTGCGCCCAAATCCCGAAAGCGCTGGGCTTCGGTTTCAGTCTGTACGGCAATCAGGCTCATCTCGGCCAGCATCGGCCGCGTCAGTTTGGCGAATCGTGCGTACCCTCGCGCTGAACGCTCCGACAGACGCGCGTTAGCAAGCACCGTCGGGATGCCACGTTTGGCGCACTGGTGGATGTGATTGGGCCACAACTCGGTTTCCATGATCACGCCGATTTTCGGCTGAATGTGATCGAGAAAACGCCCGGCCGCCCAGCCAAAGTCGTAGGGCAGGTAGCAATGCTGGACGCGAGGCTCGTTGGCGAACATCGACTGAATGCGCTCGGAGCCTGTTGGCGTCATGCAGGTGATAGTGATCGGCAACTGAGGGTAACGCGTCAGCAAGGCACGAATCATTGGGGCGGCAGCGATGCTTTCGCCGACAGAGACCGCATGAACCCAGATGCCCCCGCGTTGCATCGGTGGCAGGTCGCGGGCGAAGCGCTCGCCGATACGTTGCGCATACGCAGGCGCCTTGCGGGCGCGAAGCCACAGGCGCAGCGCGATCAGGGGTAAACCAAGGTGAAACAGGAAGCTGTAGAGGGTTCTATTCATGGGCGCGGAGTTTATCAGCCAATGGCCTTCAAATGATGGGTGAAACATTCAGCGAGCCAGCGGGCGGCAGGCCCGAGCGGTTCGTCGCGACGCCAGACCATTTCGACCACCAATGCCGGCGGCGTCCATTCGCTGCTCAGTTCGATCATCTGGTTTTGATAGGCGGGATACTGCACCACATGGCGCGGCAACCACGCCCAGCCAAGACCACGCATCAGCAGTTCGGCCATCACGTAGAAACTGTCGGCGCGCCAGACCTGAGGGCTCAACTGCTCACCGCCGGGATAGCCGCTTTGCTGGGGCGCGATGAGCAATTGTCGATGCCGCGCCAACTGCTGACGGCTGATCAAGGGCTCGTTCGCCAGCGGATGGTTGACCGCGCAGACCGTGACCATTTCCACACTGCCGAGCACTCGACGCTCAAGCGCCTCAGGCATCTGTTCGTGATGAAAGAGTAAGCCGAGGTCGGCGCGTCGCTCCAATAGCTTGCGCGCCACGTCTCCTTGAGCGCCGCTTGCCAGTTGCACTTCGACACCGGGAAAACGCTCATCCAGCGCCTCCAGACTGTCGAGTACCGGTTGATACGGCATGGCTTCGTCATGAGCCAGACGCAAGCGCGCTTCCTGGCCGCGCATCAAGGCCAGTGCTCGACCGTCGAGTCGATCGCATTGCCGAAGCAGTTCCCGCGCCTCTTCCAGCAACGCGCTCCCCGCTTCAGTCAGACGTGGCTGACGACCGCTGCTGCGATCGAACAGGCTGACCCCCAGATCGGCTTCCAGCATCGCGATCGCACTGCTAACTGCCGATTGCGCCCGCTTCAGATCCCGCGCAACCGCAGAGAACGAGCGCTGCTCAGCAATGCTGACGAACAGGCGAATCTGCTCCAGATTCCACTGCATGGTGCCCAACCTATCTATCAAATAGATGGGTAATGACTTTACCCCATCTGACTCATCACTAGAATGGCGAGCATTGAAGAAAGGAGTTACGCCATGTCTGCCTACTACCTGCTCGCGATTGCGATCTGCGCTGAGGTCATCGGCACCGTTTCCATGAAAGCCGTCAAAGGACTGAGCACGCCCCTGCCCCTATTGCTGGTAATCGTCGGTTATGCAGTGGCGTTCTGGATGCTGACCCTGGTAGTGCGCACCATTCCAGTGGGCGTGGCCTACGCGGTCTGGGCGGGAATGGGAATCGTCATGGTCAGCGTGGCCGCGTTGTTCATCTACGGTCAAAAACTGGACATGCCCGCCATCGCCGGCATGGGGCTGATCGTCGCGGGGGTCGTGGTGATTCAGCTGTTCTCGAAAACCGCGGGGCATTAATAAACCGTGTTCCCCTATAATGGCCGCATTCGTTTCGCCATTTGAGGTGCTCATGCCATCTGCCATATCCACTGACGTTCTGATTGTCGGCGCAGGCGTTGCCGGTCTTTGGCTCAACGCGCGCCTGCGTCGGCAGGGTTTTTCGACAGTCGTGGTAGAAAGCGCCAGTCTCGGCGGCGGGCAGACGGTCAAATCGCAAGGCATCATTCACGGCGGCGCCAAATACGCGCTACATGGTGCGCTGTCCGGCGCGTCGGAGGCCATCGCCGACATGCCTCGTCGCTGGCGCGAGGCACTGGCTGGCAAGGGCGAACTGAACCTGTCCGGTGTGCGCCTGCTTTCCGAAGCCCACTATCTCTGGTCGCCCGGCACCATCGCCGGCAATCTCACCAGCTTCTTCGCCAGCAAGGCCGTGCGCGGTCGTGTCGACCAGGTCAAGGGCTCCGACCTGCCACCCGCATTGCAAGACCCGCGCTTCAAGGGCAAGGTCTATCGCTTGGCCGAACTGGTGATCGACGTTCCCAGCCTCATAGAAAAACTCGCCGAACTTGCGGGGGACAGTCTGCTGGCGGGGGACACGATCGAGCCGCTGCTGCATGAGGGCGAACTGGTCGGCCTGCGGGTCGACGGCCGCGACATTCATGCACAGCGCGTGGTTCTGAGCGCGGGCGGCGGGACTGCCGATCTGCTCAAGACGCTGAACGTCAGCCAGCCGGCCATGCAGCGCCGCCCGCTGCACATGGTCATGGTCAAAGGCCCGACACTCAAACCGCTTTATGCGCATTGCTTGGGCGGCGGGCCAAAGCCGCGCATTACGGTCACCACGCATCCGGCGGCCAATGGCGAGTGGGTCTGGTATCTGGGCGGCGATATTTCAGAAGCCGAAGGCGTCGCTCGCAACCCGGCTGAGCAAATCGATGCGGCGAAAAAAGAGCTCTCTCATCTGCTGCCTTGGGTCGACCTCAGCCAGGCTCAGTTCGCCACCTTGCGAGTCGACCGCGCAGAACCTCAGCAGACCGGGCTCGTTCGTCCGGACAACGCCTTTCTCGACGTTCAGGGTCGCCTGATGGTGGGCTGGCCGACCAAGCTGGCGCTGGCGCCGGATTTCGCTGATCGCGTATTGGCCTCGCTGTCACGGGATGACATCCATCCGATCCCGCAACTGCCCTACAAAGACCTGCCCAAGCCTCCGCTGGCCAAACCCGTGTGGGACGTACTGCTGCCATGAAAACCCTGCACGATTTGCATCGGCCGCTGGGCAACCTCGGCATCGAGGTTTCTCCCATCGGATTGGGGACGGTCAAGCTGGGTCGCGACCAAGGCGTGAAGTACCCCAACGGCTTCACCATCCCGGACGATAACGAAGCCCAAATGTTGTTGAAACAGGCCCGGGACCTGGGCATCAATCTGATCGACACGGCCCCTGCCTACGGTCGCAGTGAAGAGCGNAGCAAGGTTGGCGAAGAATTCGAATCAGGACAGTCGAGCCACGACTTCAGCGCCACGCACACCCGGATGTCAGTGGAGCGCAGCCTGAAACGTCTGGAAACGGACTTCATCGATCTGGTGCTGGTGCATTCCGACGGCAATGACCTGCATGTGCTCAATGAATGCGGTGTGTACCAGGCGCTGGCTGACCTTAAGCGCGAAGGCAAGATTCGTGGCTTCGGCTTCTCGGGCAAAACCGTCGAGGGTGGGCTGCTGGCGCTGCAGGAAGGTGACTGCGCCATGGTGACGTACAACCTGAACGAACAAGGCGAAAAACCGGTCCTCGACTACGCTGCTGCTCACGGCAAAGGGATTCTGATCAAAAAAGCCTTGGCCAGCGGGCACGTATGCCGCAGTCCCGGTGTCGATCCAGTGCAGGCCAGTTTCGAGCTGCTGTTTGCACATCCCGGTGTCACCGGTGCTATCGTCGGCACCATCAATCCGTTACATCTGGCCCATAACGTGGCGACTGCCGCCAAAGTGATCCGCCATCACACCTGATGTGGGCGGCCGACCCCAACGCAAGAAGGAGCCGATATGCCGCGAACCCTGATTCGGAAAAACCCCAGCAACTTCAAAACCCTGCCGCTGTTCGTCGAAGCCACTCCCGAAAGCCTGAGTTACCAGAGCGTCGGGATGCCGCTGAATTTTTCCCAGACCCTGTCCCGTCGTCGCAAGATCGAAGTGGAGAACAGTGAGCGTTTTTCCACGGAGCTTGCCAACCTCGGGGTGTCAGTACGGCTGACACTCAACTGGCAGAACCGCGATTATTGGGTGCTGGTGCGCCAGCGTCGGCAGGATCGTGGCGACGTTGTGCTGAAACTGATATCCGGCTACGTCCCGGCCCATGAACTGAACCTGCCTCTGCACACGGCGATTCAGGAAGTGGCCGAGGAATGCCTGATCGAAACACCACAGGGCTGGCTCGGCGGGCGTTTCAACGACACTTGGCTCCCGGCACCCTACGCTGCGGCCCTGCACTACCGCGAGGCCATGCCGTTCCGCCTGAGTCCGCTCTCCGGCGCGGCCCGTCCCGTGCGCTGCGGCAGCATGACCCTGATCGAGCGCCCGCGTGCTTATGTCCATCTTCCGACTGCGTCGCTGCAACTGATCTACGACATGCGTCTGGACGTGCCCAAGGAAGCGCGCCCACTGAGCCTGTTTCACGTCGACGAAAGTCTTGAGAACGATCAATTGGTCGCCCGCCTCAACCGCAGTAAACCGGATCTGTACCTGATGCCGTTGGAAAACGGCTCGCCGCTACCAGAGCTGTACACCCTCAAGAACGACAAGCTGTCGCCTGCGAGTACGCGAGGGCTTTATCTGGCAGAAAGTTTTGCGGCGCAGGAAGGCTGGGTCGTGCGCGATGAACGAATTCGCTGGAAGGACTGGCTGCTGCAGCAGGGGATGACACCGCCGAAGGCGCCGAAAACCGGAATCAAACGACGGTTGAAAGTGGGCGCCAAGCAACTGCTGCGCATGGCGCGCAAGACCTTGCACAAGACCTGACTTACAGGGACATGGCGTCCCTATAGCAGTCCGGCCGGGCTGCTACAGAGTGTTCACTGCCGATCAAACGAGTGAAAGACTATCACTGCCCGCGAATCTTCTCGACAATGGCGGTGGTCGAGCTGTTTTCCACCAGCCCCAGCACCCGCACTTCACCACCATACGCCTGGACGATGGGTGCACCGACCACTTGATCGACGCTGTAGTCACCGCCCTTTACCAGCACATCCGGCTTGACGTGAGTCAGCAGATTTTCCGGCGTGCCTTCCGGGAAGCTGATCACCCAGTCCACGGCGCCCAGACCCGCGAGAACGGCCATGCGTCGATCAACGCTGTTGATCGGGCGGCCCGGCCCTTTGAGTCGGCTGACCGAAGCGTCGTCGTTCACAGCAACGATTAGACGATCGCCCTGCGCACGAGCCTGTTCGAGGTAGGTGACATGGCCAGCATGCAGAATGTCGAAGCAGCCGTTGGTGAATACGATCTTCTCGTTGTGCGCCCGGGCGTCATCGATTGCCAGCAGCAGTTGATCGAGGGTCAAGACGCCGCGCTCGGAGCCTTCGGCTCGCTGGATGGCTCGGCGCAGTTCCGGGGCGCTGATCGCCGCAGTACCCAGTTTACCCACGACGATACCCGCTGCCAGGTTTGCCAGCGCCACCGCGTGCGGCAACTCTTCGCCTGCCGCAATGGCGGCGGCCAGTGTAGAAATGACGGTATCGCCAGCGCCGGTCACGTCGAACACCTCACGGGCCCGGGCCGGCAGATGCAGCGCATGCTGATCGGGGCGCAGCAAGGTCATGCCGTGCTCCCCACGAGTGACCAGCAAAGCGCCCAGTTCGAGGTCAGCCATCAGCTTCGCGCCTTTGGCAACGAGTTCGGCCTCATCGGCACAATGGCCAACGATGGCTTCAAATTCGCTGAGGTTCGGCGTAATGACAGTAGCGCCGCGATAGATCGCGAAGTCTTTGCCCTTAGGGTCCGCCAGAACCGGAATGCCGCGATCACGCGCAGCCTTGATCAGCACCTGATGGTTCTTCAGGGCGCCTTTGCCGTAATCGGACAGAACCAATACCTTGACACCATCGAGCAGCGACTCGACTTCTTCGCTCAAAGCCTGCGCATCGGTGGCGAAGGGCTCTTCGAAATCGATGCGCAGCAATTGCTGATGACGACTCATGACGCGCAGCTTGACGATGGTGGGCTGATGCGCAATACGCTGAAAGCGTGCCGTCACTTTGGCGGCCTTGAGGCTGTTACTCAGACTGTCGGCGGCCTCGTCTTCTCCGGTCACACCGACCAGCGAAGCCTTGGCGCCCAGCGCGGCGATGTTCAGGGCCACGTTGGCAGCGCCGCCCGGACGATCTTCGATCTGATCGACCTTGACCACCGGCACCGGAGCCTCGGGCGAAATCCTGGAGGTACCGCCATGCCAGTAGCGGTCGAGCATGACATCGCCCACTACCAGAACTGGTGCCTGATCGAAACGCGGCATGGACAACTTCATCGAACAACCCGTAACTAAGAATGAACAGGGGCGGAATCTTAGCACAGGGTTTGCGAAGGCTTGAGGCCTTGGGGAAAAGTCGCTGTGGCGGCAGCAATATCAAAGCCTGCGGGAGCTGGCTTGCTGGCGAAAGTGGTTTGTCAGCGATAACACTGTCGACTGAACAAACTGCATTCGCCAGCAAGCCGGCTTCCACCACCGCAGCACCAGATGCTGGGGCGCCGCGTTAAACAGCTCCGACCGGCGCAGGCTCATCCAGCCCCATCGCGTGGAGGCGGGCGTAATAGCCGTTCAGAGCCAACAACTCGGCATGCGTGCCGCGCTCAACGATACGTCCCTGATCCATGACAAGAATCAGGTCTGCGCGCTCGATGGTCGACAGACGGTGCGCAATCACCAGTGTGGTACGCCCTTTCATGACGTGATCCAGCGCTGCCTGAATGTGCCGCTCGGACTCGGTATCCAGTGCCGACGTCGCTTCATCGAGAATCAGCAACGGCGCGTTCTTCAGCAACGCCCGGGCTATCGCCAGACGCTGGCGCTGACCACCGGACAACAGGACACCGTTTTCACCCACCTGAGTATCGAAACCCTCAGGCAACTGATCGATGAATTCCTTGGCGTAAGCGTCGGCTGCCGCTGCTTCGATATCCGCCCGTGGCGCACCGGCCAGATCGCCGTAAGCAATGTTGTTGGCAACGCTGTCGTTGAACAGGGTCACGTTCTGGTTCACCTGAGCGACGTGTCTGCGCAGGTTGCGCAGGCGATAGTCTTCGATCTCCACGCCATCGAGCAGGATCTGCCCGGAGGTGTGGTGATAGAAACGGGGAATCAGGTTGGCCAGCGTCGACTTGCCGCTACCGGAACGCCCCACCAGTGCGATCATCTGCCCCGGAGCTGCCGAGAAATTGATGTCGTGCAGCACCTGACGCTCGGTTTCCGGGTACGTGAAGCTCAGGTTGCGGACTTCAAGATGCCCGTTGACCCGCTCCAGCTCGACGGTACCGGTGTCGACTTCGGGCTCGACATCCAACTGTTCGAAGATACTTTCAGCACCCGCCACACCTTTCTGGATGGTCGAGCTGACTTCCGACAATTGACGAATGGGCTTGGGCAGCAAACCGGCGGCAGTGATGTACGCCACCAGATCGCCCGCCGTAGCATCTCCCCGGAGCCACAGCACAAGAAACATCAGCACGGCCATGGCGGTGTAGATCACCAGTTGCAGCATCGGCGTATAGATGGCGCCGGTCTTGGTCATGCGCAGCTGTTTGTCGGTGTTGCTGGTACTGGCCTTGGCGAAACGCTCTTCTTCGTACTTTTCGCCGCCGAAGCTGCGCACGACGCGATAGCCCTGAATGGTTTCCGAGGCGACGTGCGTTACATCGCCCATCGCCACCTGGATTTTCTTGCTCTGTTTACGGAATTTCTTGCTCGAGCTTCCCACCATGAAAGCGATCAGCGGCAGGATGGCGAGCATCACGATGGTCAGTTTCCAGTTCATCCATACCAGATAGAAGAACAGGAAAACGATGGTCAGGCCTTCACGAATCACCACCTTGATCGCATCGGTCGCCGCACCGGTGACCATGGTCACGTTGAAGGTGATACGCGAAATCAGATGCCCGGAGTTGTGTGTATCGAAATAACGGTTTGGCAGGACCAGCAACTTGTTGAAAAGCTCGACACGCAAGTCATGCACCAGGCCCAGCGAGACCTTGGCCAGGAAATAGTTACCCAGATAAGACCCCAGCCCCTGCCATGCCGCAATCAGCACGATCAGCAAGGGTACGGCCTGCAACAGTTGCAGATCCTTGAGGTAGGGCACGTCAGGAAACAGCGCCGCTTCAGGGTTGGTCAGTCCATCGACGAAATATTTGAGAATGCCTGCCAGCATCGGCTGGGTCGAGGCGAAGATCACGAAACCGATGATGCTGAGCAAAAAGATGCCTACGTAAGGTTTTACGTAATTCAGCAGTCGGAAGTAGATTTTCATGCTGGAGCTTTGTCCGTTATCGGACGGCGCGTTACTCATCGTAAAGCTCGCTGGTTGAATTGAACGCGGGATTTTATCACAGCCGTGGCCCATGCCCCGCGCCCATACCAGGACGCTGGTCAATCCGATGGGCAACCAACTGATGAACCATTCGGCCCTCGGCGACCCCGTCAGGCTGGCGGCGTCGAACTGCATTGCGAACGTTGAAAACACCCATATGCCCATCATGCAGCGGCCCAGCGCCGTCTCCCGGGCACGCCAGGATTCCCATAACACTGTAAGCCAGATAGCTGCCCACAAAAGCATCCCTGGCAAACCGAGTTCGATGGCCACGTGGGTGAAGAGATTGTGCGAGTGATCGAATCGCATCCCGTCGGCAATCACCACCTTGTAGTCGCTTCCCAGGCCCAGACCTGCCCACGGATGCTGGCTGATCATCTTCACCACCGCGGCGAAGATCTCAGGGCGATAGGAGGAGCCCCGCGCCAACATCAACGATTCCATCAGCCAGAACCCGATCATGGCCCCCACGATGGTCGCGCCCGACACCCACCAGGCGCGGCGGTCTCGCCACCACAACGGCAGCACGGTCAAGCTCAGCACCAGAGCCAGGACGGCGCCACGACTCTGTGACATCACGACAAACGCTGCAGACCAAAGCAGCCCGATCCCCCACAGGATCCGCATCTCTCGCCGTTGAGGCGGTAACATCAATGTCCAGATGGCGGCCACCCCTATGACGTAAGCGCCAAGGATGGGATGGCTCAGTTCACCGATGCCTTCGGCCCTTGTCAGCAACGGGTGGTGTTCCAGACCGTAGAACTTGACGATGGAAACGCCGGCAGCGATTGCCATTCCGGCGCCAGACCACTTCAGTAGCCTCAGGACCAACTCAGGGCGAGCCCCTCCCAGAATCGGAAAAAAAAGAATGAACACGGCTATATAGAGCAATCGCTTGAATTCGCGGTCCAGATCTTCGGCATGACTCCAGGACAAACTGATCGTCGCCCAGCCTGCGAGAAGCAATAGCAGCACGCACAACAACCGCTGGGTTCGCCAGAACTCTCTTACATAACTGCGCGCTGACCACCCCATTGCGATGGCAGGCAACCAGAGCAGAGCGACCAGCCCCTGCTGGTAGACTTTATTGGCAGGAGCGAATGCGACAGCCAGTACAAACCAGAGAAAACCACAGGACAGCAAGGCTTGACACCAGCGATTTGAATGCATCGTTTCTCCTTAAAATATTCGACCAGGCCGCCCGGTAATGGTTAAAGCGTGCGCTTTTGGGCATCATTACCCTTCAAACGGCCCGCAACTCACCCACAAGGCTTTCCACTGATGCAATGCTTTAGGCTTTCTGAAGCCGCTTTAAAACAAATGATTGTCGATGCCAACGTATTGGAGGCCGACAGCTATGGCGCGAAAGTGTACAGGTTGCAGGACGGCAATATCCTTAAACTCTTCAGACGCAAACGCTGGTTTTCGTCGGCACTGTTGCGTCCCTACTCAAAACGCTTCATCGACAACGCCAATCGCCTCCAGCAACTGGGCGTGCCCACCCTGAAGGTCGTGAATTTCTACACACTTGAACAGCCCGGCATGACAGCCGTGCTATACCAACCGCTTCCTGGTCAGACCCTGCGCCAGCTGGCGCAAAAGCCGGGTTTCAGCTGGACACAGTCTCTGCCCGCACTGATCGGATTGATCCGCGAGCTGCATCGTTCAGGGGTCTATTTCCGTTCTTTGCATCTTGGCAATATCGTGGTCACTCCCGAAAACACCCTGGGCCTGATCGATGTTGCCGACATGCGCTTCTTCAAGGCTCCGCTTTCGGAGAATCTGAAAAAACGCAATATCCAACACTTCGCACGCTACATCCAGCGGGAAAACCTCAATGACGAATTTCCGTTGGGGGATCTGGAAAAGGCGCTAGTGAACAACTGAGCCGCGCTTGCACGCTAAGGCTTGAGCAACGCTCGCGAATCGCTACAGAATCGCTGCCACACTTGTTCTGGAGCCAATGCACGGTATTGAGAAGCCGAAATGCTCGCGCCGTCCTGCCCCGCAAAGTGCTCAATAGCGGCGGCCCAGGCTGAAACATCAGCCACCGGCACGTAGTGTCCTGCCTCGCCAAGTTGCTCGCGGAACACTTCTATGTCGCTTGCCAACACCGGGACGCCAGCGATTACCGCCTCCTGCAGGACAAGGCCCAGCCCCTCCTCACGCGAAGGAATGGCAATCCAGTCAAACCCTCGATACAACTTCGCCAGACCCGGTTTGTGGCCGGGAAGAAAGACTTTGCCCTTCAAATTCAATTGCTCGATCTTGCGCTCCAGGGATTGACGATCAGGTCCTTCACCGACGATCACCAGTTTGACGTCCGGATACCGGGCAAGCGCCTGAGAGAAGGCGTCGAGCAGATAATCAAACCCCTTGTCGGCGACCAGGCGCCCAACAGCCCCCAGGACTCGAGCACTATTGTCGGGGAGATCCATCAAACGCCGGGCCTGATCACGCTCTCGCAATTCCAGGCAGAACAGGGCCGGATCCAGAGCGCTGCGCAGAGCCTGAACCGGCAGACCGAGAGATTGGTTGAGTGACGAAGCGAGGGTCATTGAAACTGCGGCCAACGTCAGCCGCTGCTTCGGAAAGTCCCTGAACAAGGCTTTCTGTTGAAGGCTCATGCGTGTCGCGCCATGAAAAATGACGACGACCCGGATATGCGGCAAGCTTCTCAGGACAGGCAGTAACACTCTGGAAGCTCCCAGACCGTCGAGCAGCACTACTTGAGCACCGCTTTCGATCAATGCCTTCCTGAGCCGTGTACGCAGCACAGGCATGAGCAGCCGCCACAGATGTCTGGCCTTCAATTGATGGGACGAGAATCCCCATTCGCGAATAGTGCCAAAATCTGCGGCAACGCCGTCCTGTTTCCCCTTGAGAAACCAGGTTTTGATTTCCACGTCGGAGTCGACTTGCGAGACGATCTGGTTGTGTACCTTGTGCACCGAAGAAAACGGCGCGCCACTGGACCACATCACGTTTACGAGGCTCATTTTGCGCCACGCATTGACGGGAAGATCACCGCATCCCTGCAGAAACAATCAATCAATCGTAAAACCAATGCGCCCCCCGGGAGAGCAGCGTAATCCAGATCCACAACTCTCATGCGCGAGACTCCATCAGCAGAAAGCAGCGAATCTGAAGCTTTCATTCAGCACGACATCAGCACGACGCCAATGCAGCCATTCATTGTTGTGTGACAAAAGAAAAGACCTTTTTTGCCTTTTGGATCAAGCCAGTCAAATCCCCAAGGCCGCCCGCACTTTTTCGATCCAGCCCAACGGCGCCTGCTGACGCAACGTCGGCTCCAGCTCGCGCACGATCCTTGCGCCGATAGCACCGAAGCCGAACTGCGACACTGCCAGATCGCGCCCATTGACTGCAATACGCGCTGCCCATTCGGGATCGTTACGCAAGATTGCGAGTTTTTTCCGTAACTGCGCAATATCGCTGTAAAAGACCACGTTGTGCATGTCCTGCAGGCCCAAGGCGCGATTTTCCGCCTCACCTTGATCATAGGCAAACAGTGCACATCCGCATGCCATGGCTTCAAAATTCTTGATCATGAATTCGCCCATGCCGACATCGGCGCTGACGAAAAAACGAATACGGTTCAGGGTGGCGCAATACTCGTCTCCAGACTTGGTCCGGGTCACGATCAGGGGCTCTACCTGCGCCAGCTCATCGAGCAACGCCTTGCGACCGCTGTAGGCCACGCTGTTGGTGCTGCCGACGAAAGCCAGCTCGATATCCCGCTCGCGGCCCTGATCGCTCAGCAACGTCTGGTCATACCCCTTGGGCACGAAGACCGCATCGAAGCCCTCCTCGCGCAGCCGCTCGCTGACCACGAATCCAGAGCTGATCACGCGAACCCACGGCAGCTTGCGATAGTGGGCGCTGAACTTGCCGGTGTATTTGCAGGGAATGTAATTCTGGTAGGCGTCGTGTTCGAGAATCACCAGATTGGGGACGGTGCGGATGAAGCCTGCCTGACGGATTTCTTGCTTGAAACGCAGGAAGAACAAAATTCGGTCGTATTGCGTCACGTCGACATGCTGACGGAAATACCGACGCAGGTTGCGTTGCTCGTCCGAGCTGAGCCAGCGCAGGTCACACTCGCAGTTCTCGGCAACGCCTTCATACAGACGGTCCAGAATGGCGCGCTGCTCTTTCTGGACCAGAAATAGAACCTTCATGGGCTTCCTTTTAAACCAGATCACTGTCAGCCCGGCCTCCCGACATGGGTCGGGGGCAATCAGAGCTCCTTGCGCCAGAACAGCTCGTGACGGCGCACGGCCTTTCTGAAAAATTCGTTTTCACCTTCCGCGGGCCAGCGACGCCCCGCCAATACCTTCTGCAGCCATCGTCTGACTCGACGCTTTAGCGGAGCCGGTGGCTGCAAGTCATGCATCATACCCAAGGCCATGGCCTTGTCTCGCTGTTGTTCTGTATTGAGCTCGATACTGTAGGGTTCCAACGCTTGCGACGCATCGAATACCGGCGGCAGCGCCACACCGCTGTAAGCGTTCCCCATCGGCCAGCGATCATTGTCGTGCAGATGATTGGCGTAGCCGAGGACGACTTGCGGCTGCCACTCCAGCCCCTGCAACGCCTCCAGGACCGCTGCCTGCGAACAGATGTGATCCGGGTGTGGATCAATAGTTGCGTGAGGCATCACCAATACCTGCGGTCGCGCGTGCAGCAATAGAGCACGCAGATCGGCTATCAGGTTGTTCCACGTAGGCGCGCCATCGACGTCTCCCGGTAACGGGATCGTGTTGAATTGACGGAAAAGCCGCGTATCGGCCAGGTCGGCTTCGCGGGAGGTAACTGGCTGGTCGGGCGCAGCCTGCATGGCGGGCAGTTGTAGACAGAAATAGCCCAGCTGAACGCAACGAGACTCCGGCACCCCTGCCCAACGCGGTACGGTGATGCTGTCCCAGGCACGGAGGCGGCCTTTTATGCGCGCGGCATCGACGCCACCCATGCCCATCTGCTGATAGTGCTCGGCTTCGATCTCGCCGGCGGTCAGGGTGACGATCCAGCTTTCATCGGCCTGACTGTACAGGCCGAATGCTGCGAGCTCGGCGTCGTCGGCATGAGGGGCAATGACCATCACACGCTGACGCCGGGCATCGGCATGGCGGAACGACCAAAGACGTGGCTGTCCCTGAATACCGCATCGACGCCCGCGAATCCGTAACGTACCCGAACTCAGCGCGCCTCCCAGACCGGTGAGATTGAGGTAGCGCAGACCTTTGACGCCACGCTCGAAAGCCTGGCTGTCGCTGATGCCCTCGCCATCCAGTTCGATGGAAGGATCGAAGAAACGCCCCAGCCACGAGCTGTTGATCGCCAGCGCCAGGACCAGCGTCTCCGAGCCGTCGAGCGACAGCGGCTCATCGAGATGCAGCAGATCGCCTTGCAGCCTCACGCCCTGCACTTCGTTTTGCGCGGGTAGCTGGTATTGATAGTCGTCGCTCGGCGAATAGAACAAGTGATCCGAGAACCACGCTTCGTGGGCGACCCAACCAAGAACGGCCAGCAACAGCGGCAGCCACCAGGCGACGATGCCCCCCAGCAGCACCAGAACGACCAATGCCACCAGCAACGCCACGCGCTTGTTGCGGCGGTGGCGTTTGAGCAACTCCTGCTTGCGGCTCAAGCCTGAAACACCGGAACGGGGTTGCACCAGCGATCCTTGTACTCACGATCAGCGCGACCAAAGGAGAAGCGCAGCGGCTTGCCCAACGCTCGCGCGTCCTCCCAGGCGCTTTGAGTATTGAGAAAACTCAACACGCTGCCTGGGCTGAAGTCGCGGGTTTCGGGATCAACGCCTCCGTTGATGTACTCGACGCTGATCCACTCGGGGGCTTGTACGCGATACACCAGTTGAATGGCGATCGGCGCATCGTTGAGGAGGATCACCGAGCCGATCAACAGCTCGCGCAACAACTCGACGACATCGGCCATACGCTCGGCGCCAGTGGCGGCGAAGCTCCAGCGGCGCTGGAACAGATCACAATAAATGCGCGCGATGTCCGCGCTGCTGAAATCGGTGATCGGACGCACGACGCCGCCAGCCTCTTCGAGCAGGCGCAACTCACGGCGCTGGTTGTAGCGGAATTTCTTGGACAGGTCTTCGGGGGCGCGTGCCATTGCCAGGGATTCGGCCTGCGGCTTGAGCGTCGCTATTCGGCCCTGGCTCAGCTCCGACAGGTAACGGCCACTGTGACGCAGTGGCACTTGGGCGTCGGCGGCAATCGGCAGAATCAGCTCGGCATTGCCGAGGTCGAACAGGCCTTTCTTGCCGTGACGCTTGAGTACGTCCTTGGACAAGGCCAGCGAACGACCCCACGTGGGGATTGCCGCGGTCAGCTCGCCGTTGTGCTCCCAGCCCAGATAACGCACTGGAATATCCGCAAGGCTCGCCAGACGCTCGATCACCAGAGGATGAGTCGCAACGCTGCCGCCAAAGCGATGCCAGGCTTGCTGGTAAGCAGCCGCGTCGATCTGCGTCCAGCCACGTTCACGCCAGGCTTGAAAACGATTGAGCATCAGGACTCCGCAGTCAGGTCGGTGACTTGCGGCAAACGCCAGAACACGTTGCGAACCGCATCATCGGAGAACCGCTCGCGCAGGCGTACCTGCATCATGTCGACGCAGGACTGACGCTGCTCGGCGTCCAGTCGCGACAAGTGGACAAGTCCTTGGGCCAGATGCTCGCTGTCGCCAAGGGGGAACAGAATCCCGACACCCTCCACCACTTCCTTTGCGCCGCCACAGGCGGTAGCGATCAACGGCACGCCCGCCACCATGGCTTCGAGAAGGACCATGCCGAACGGTTCATGATCGGAGCTCAAGGCAAACGCATCGAACGCCTTGAAGTAGCGATTCGCTTGAGGCACCTGTCCCAACAGCAGTACCTGAGGAGCGATGCCCAGCTCCATGGCGAGCTCTTTGAGGTCTTGCTCCAGACGGCCCTTGCCTATGACGACCAGTTGGCTGTCGGCAGGCAGCCGGGGCAGAGCTTCGGCAAAGCCGCGCAGAAGCGTGGCCTGATCCTTGTCAGGATGCAGACGCCCGACGTTACCCACGATCCAGGCCTGCTGCGACAAACCCAGTTCTTCACGCGCCTGCTCACGCGATAGCAACGTCGACGCCAGCTGATCGACATCAATGCGGTTATAGAGAGTCTGGATCCGCCCGGTCGGCCATTTCGGCAGGCATTTACGCATATCGTCGCGCACCGCATCCGACACACCCAGCAAGCTCAGACGCATGCGGAACACGTGAGCGAAGAGTTTGCGGCTGCGGCGCTCATAGTCGCCGAAGGCGTGATGTACGCCGATGACCGGCAAGCGAGTCGCTAACAAAGCGATGTAGATCGGTTTGAATCGATGCGCGATGCAGAATGCGAAGTTGCGAGAAGCAGCGATCTTACGCAGATCGCGGATCGCCCCCAGCTTCAGGCCACGAATGGCCTTCGAGCTGTACTCCATGAACAGCACTTCGTCCGAAGCGCAGCCGTTGGCCACGTCCGGGTCAGCCGCGCCGGTCAGGAATACCGTGGTAACCCGGTACCCCTTGCCTGCGAAGAGGCTGGCGTATTGACGGGCGCAGTCCAGAAACGGCCCGTCATAGCCGTGGCAGAACTGCAACACATGCCGCTCAGCCGAGCGTGTCATAGGTGTCCGCGCCGTCTTTGACCACCAGGATGTCTTCCATGATCAGGTACTGCAGGTCCGAGCCGAAGAACATGTTCAGGGCGTCTGTCGGCGAGCAGATCATCGGCTCACCACGACGGTTGAGCGATGTATTCAACGAAACGCCGTTGCCGGTGAGGTTTTCCAGCGCCTTCATCATGTCGTAGTAACGCGGGTTGTACTCGCGCTTGAGGACCTGGGCACGGGACGTGCCGTCCTCATGGACGACTTCCGGCACGCGGGTTTTCCATTCTTCGGCGACTTCGAAGGTGAAGGTCATGAACGGCGCCGGGTGATCGATCTTGATCATCTGCGGTGCAACGGTGTCGAGCATCGACGGGCAGAAAGGCCTCCAGCGCTCGCGGAACTTGATCTGGTGGTTGATACGGTCGGCGACGCCAGCCACGCTCGGGCAGCCGATGATCGAACGACCGCCCAGCGCGCGCGGGCCGAATTCCATGCGACCCTGGAACCAGGCCACCGGGTTGCCGTCGACCATGATCTTCGCGATCTGCTCCGGCATGTTTTCGAGCTTGCGCCAGGTTGGCTGGCTCGGGTGGCGGGCACAGGCTGCGATCACGTCTTCGTTGCTGTACGACGGGCCGAGGTAGACGTGTTCCATCTTCTCGACCGGCACCCCACGGGCGTGGGACACGTAGGCTGCGGCACCGACCGCCGTACCCGCGTCGCCGGAGGCGGGCTGCACGAACAGCTCTTTGACTTCCGGGCGGGCGATGATCTTCTGGTTCAGCTTGACGTTCAGCGCGCAGCCGCCGGCGAAGGCGATCTTGCCGGTTTCCTTGAGGATGTCGCCCAGATAGTGATCCATCATCTGCAACGCCAGCTTCTCGAACAGCGCCTGCATGCTGGCCGCATAATGGATGTACGGCTCGTCGGCGATGTCGCCTTCGCGCTTGGGACCCAGCCACTCGATCAGCTTCGGAGAAAAGTAGAAGCCTTTGCCCTTCTCTTTATAGCGACGCAGGCCGATGACGTTGGCGTATTCGGTGTTGATCACCAGTTCGCCGTTTTCAAAGCTGGCCAGACGCGAGAAGTCGTATTTGCTGGCGTCGCCATACGGCGCCATGCCCATGACCTTGAATTCGCCGTCGAGCATTTCGAAGCCGAGGAATTCAGTAATGGCGCCGTACAGACCGCCCAGGGAGTCCGGGTCGAAGAATTCCTTGATCTTGTGGATCTTGCCGTTTTCGCCGTAGCCGAAAAACGTGGTGGCGTACTCACCCTTGCCGTCGATACCGAGGATCGCGGTCTTCTCTTTGAAACCGGAGCAGTGGTAGGCGCTGGACGCGTGTGCCAGGTGGTGCTCGACCGGTTCGATCTTGATCTTTTTAGGATCGAAGCCCAGTTGCTCAAGGCACCAGACGATCTTGTTGCGATAGCGCTTGTAGCGACGGTTGCCCATCAGGATGGCGTCGAGCGCACGATCCGGGGCGTACCAGTAACGCTTGGCGTAGTGCCAGCGAGCTTCACCGAACAAGCTGATCGGAGCGAACGGGATGGCCACCACATCGACATCGGACGGTTTGATGCCAGCTTGTTCGAGGCAGAATTTCGCCGACTCGTAGGGCATGCGGTTCTTTGCGTGCTTGTCACGAACGAAGCGCTCTTCTTCGGCCGCTGCAATCAGCTTGCCGTCGATGTACAGGGCCGCGGAAGGATCATGGCTAAGGGCGCCGGACAGGCCAAGGATCGTCAATGCCACTAGGGTCTAGCCTCTTAAGTCTGCAGGCAGGCGTCGTGCGCCTGATAAATAAGGTGCGCCCGGCGCAAGTGCGGCAGGCAGCTAAAGGGCGGGATTATAGCGTAATGAAGGAGGATATGGCGCGGCGAACAAAACCGTCACTCAGCGCCCACCCCAACCTGCAGCCCAGAGGCGCCCGCACGCCATCGGTGCCTGTTCGTTTCCAGTTCGGGCACCTGCGATACATATCTACCCCCTCGCGCCATCGGGACCGTGATTGATTGAAACCATGAAGCACGTGGATTCACCCGTGTCTTGGACGCCCTCGTTTGAAGGGCCAATCAGGAAAGGACCCAGATGCAGACCTATACCCCGACTCGCCTAACGCCTTCGACTACCCACCTTGCCGCATCGGCCGCCCTGGGGCGCCTGGCCCAGACGCATACCAGCCTGTCTGTCGAAACCTCGCAACTCCCAAAACCTCAACAGCCCCTGCTTGACGCCTTGAAGGTCGGGAACCAGGAGCAAATCACACCCGAATTCACAAAACTGATGAAGGCAATCGACGACTACTGGCTTGCGCCCAGCGCCGGCGGACTGACCCGTCATGCGCTGTTCGTGGCCAGCCTGAAAGCATCCTTGTTGGACGAAGCGGTGCTCAAATCCCATGAAGGCAAATTGGGATTGAACCCCTGGCAATGCCTTCCTTCATCAGCCGCGGACAACGAGACCACACAACCGCAGGCGAAAGCGTTTTCACTGCAAGTGAAGTTCGATGACCAGATTTGGGTGGACATCAAGGGCGCCCTGGTCATGAGTGAGGGAACAGGCCGCACGCTGTTGGCTCTACCCGGCTGCGGCATGACGGAGTACTCGACACACAAGGCGCTGTGCGAAACCCTGGCCCAGTGGCTCAACGATGGAGAGCTTCGCCGGGCACTGCTGATCAATGCCGATCAACGTCACCAGGATGCCGTCTTTGCGGTGGCTGACGATACGGACCTGTTCATTGATGCGTTCGAATTCAGCGACGTACATCTGGAGCCGATTGCCGGCGACCCGTACGAATACGCCTTCAAGCAACAGGTCGATAAACAACGGGAGGACCTGCGCTACGTCTGCGCCGCCGGATTGAGCGCAGACCCGAACACTCACGCCGGGCAGATCGAGAGTGCCATTCGCCTCGCTGCGCTGTTCGGCCCCTCGGGCATGCTGGCGCTGCGCGAGCAGATCCTGATCGAACGTCAGTTGCGCACGAAGCTGCCTGACTGGATGAGAAACGCTTCGCCGGACGACCTGAAGGCATACATGCAGCGCCTGACGCGTTACGACCTGGCACGCGACGCACTCGACAGCGTGTTGAACGGTGCGACCTCGGCCGATCATTACGCGCAGGTCTGCATCAGAGCCAGTCTGGCCAATGATCTGGGTTATGACCTGCGACCCGAGACAATCACGGTCAGCACTCAACGCACGTTGCCCGTAACCGACGAGGTCTACACCACCACACGCAGCCTACCGCAGCTGGCCCTCTACGGATTGCACCCGGACGACCTGAAAGCAGGCTCGCAATTTCTGAGCAACACCATTATCGATATCGACGGGACGCCGGCGACGAACACGTACCCCCTCCTCACCCCAGCTTACGTGGGCGAGCTGATCGGCACATTGAGCCTGCGAACCCGGTTCGACGACTACCAGCGCAAGACCTACGCCAAAACCGACACTCGCAAACTCATGCGCGAGGTGTTGCAGATCCAGATCGAAGAGCAGGCGTACGCCGCGAGAATGCAGAACCATGTCAGCGTCGATGATTTCGGCATCATCGAGAAGCTGATCGCTGCCAGACCTGCCACGAGCGGGGAGGTCCTGAGCGTCCAGCAGATCCGGCTCAACAACAGCGACATTCTTGGACGCATTCTGATTTTCAGGAAGGAAGGCCCGCTGGGCAGGCTCGAACGTTTGATCATGTTTACCGCTGATGCGCCTCGCGATCAGCTTTTCCATAGTTTCAACAGCGAAACGCAACTGCTCCATGAATTGGTCGGCTGGACGGCCATCCCCGACATGAGTGCTTACTTGCTTGATCAGGTGGCAGTCCCCCGCCGCGCTGGCCTTGACGCCACGCTCCAGGCTCTTCAACTGAAGCCGTTTCCCGCTCCCGACTTCCTCGCGCTGACAACGCTGCAAAGCTTCGACAACAGCTTGCACTCGATGGTGGACAGGGTCATCAGCGTGACCCGTTCGCAGAACGAAACCCATACCCCACGATGGTATTTGAGCGGCAGTCAGGAGCAGAGGCAAAAACTGGTGGCGCTGGAAGATGCCGCACAAGGCGCGATCAGCAATTACCAGGCCCAGCCCCATACCGGCGTTCAAGACTTCGAAGCCTACGTGCATGGCCGTGCGAGCGAAAAGATATGCCAGCTATTGAACGTTCCCGCAGGCACCGTGGACCCGGACGATATTGTCATCAGGTCCGAGCGCGAGACGCTCACCTATACCCGGATGATGCGTAACGGGTATGACGACAGCATCGGCCTTCTCAACCCGACCGCCGACACGATGGCGACCTTCAGCGGGCCGGAAGGCGTCGACCTGAGCATGCTGACTCCAGCCGCCGTCGCTGGGTCAGTGCGTGGCAGATGGCTGGCCGATGCCTATACGGAACAGGTTCGCCGTACGTTGCTGGATACTGACTCCACAGGCTATGCCTATCGCCGCCAGACGAGCACGTTGATCACGCGCCTGCACATGCAGGCCGCCGCGTTGCGCAGCCTGTTGAAGGGACATATCGATGCACTGCAGTACCGCTGGCTGGAGCTGGCGTGTGAGAACGCGCACCGTCTGGAACCCGAGCTGCGTAAGCGCCACCCGATCTATCCGCTGCAGATTCATGTCGACAAGCCCTTCATCGCTTCGCACATGGGGGGAATCGATCAACTGGTTTTTGCCAACACCGACTTGATCCACGTAGAAACCGTTCAGGGCTGTTACGCGCTGCTTCCCACCGACACGCAGCACTCGGCGCTGCTCTACACGCCCAATGCCCCGGATCACATCGAGTTTCGGCTGTTCAGCTCATTTGTCGACTCGCTCCGCGAACCGGGCATGATCGACTACTACAAGGATCGCTGCAGGATCAAGGCACGCAGGGTCTTGTCGTTCTTTCTCAGGGACATGAAAGAGGGCAACGCCAACAAGGCGCCGTTCCTCCCCAGGCAGGCATTCACCGACTTCGCGCAGATCTGCTTCAACCGCCCGATCGAACGCAAACTGCGAGACGTCAAGGAGACCACAGAAAGCCGCCATGACATGCTCAGCCGTCTGGTCTGGAACAGTGTCGAACTGATTGCTACGGTGCTGACATTGCCATTTCCGCCTGCCAGCTTCGCGGTAGGCGTCGCATTGTCTTTGCACTACGAACTGAAGGCCATTCAGGCGCTCACCGGTGACACGCCGGATCAAGCCAGTGCACTCATTCTGGCCTCGCTGCTGAATGTCGCGGGTGCGGCAGGTGATCTCGCTACAGGTCTGAAAGGATTCGGGGGCCTGGCACGCAAGCTCGCCAAAGAATCAAGGAACGGCGCCCTGCCGCCCGCGCTCCGGACAACAGAGGACCTGGCGGCACACAGTGAGCTGTTCCCGGTCTCGCTTCGGGGTGAGCCGTTGCTCATTGCAAAGCCTGACGCCAATGGCCACGCGCAGGTATTTCGCACCGCCAACACCCATTCCGGCGAAGTCCACGCCACCGGTCAGTACGCGATCAAACATATCGACGGCACCCTGCAACCGTTGAGCGACCGATCCTCCTCGACCTTGGCAGCCACTGCGAACACCGTCAGCGCTGATCGTGTAGTGAACCTATCCCTGAAGGATCTGCCGCGCATGACCGTGGGGCACGTCAAAGGCATCAGTGTGAGCAACGGAAAGTGCTACATCGAGATGAACAACCTGACTTATCAGGTGCATTACGATATGAATATGCGCTACTGGTACATCGTTGACCCGGAAAACCCGTTTGCCTTTTTCGGTCGCCAACCGGTCTGGCTTGATGAACATGAACAATGGAAATTGCTGGGTCGGGAACGCTTGCGCGGAGGTGGCAAGGATACGCCGGGGACCTTCAAGCCTCTGCAGGATGAAGCGTCGGCAAGCCGCGCATCGAGCGATAGCCTGAAAGACTACGAACTGCCTGAGCACACCCAGCCGTACGTTTACGTCGTGATGAGCGACAAGATCCTGGACCCGATAGACATGGGCATGGAGGCCTATTTTGAAGCGCTCTACGCGCCCTTGCGTAAGCTATATACCGACCTGAGGCAGAAACTCTATCGAGATGCCGCGGCGTTTTTTGCCCAGCCTATAGCGCTGCCAGTTCGTCCGGCCCTCCCGGCAGTGGATGCGACGACAGAGGTCGAAGGATTTCTTGAAGGCGTGTTCGCCAACAGTAATGGCCTGGTGTTCAGCGAGTCAGCCAGATCCATCGCCAGCAAACGCTTGCTCATCACCCACATGCCATCACTGGCAAAACAGCGCGTGGAGGTGATTTACCTTCCGCATCTCTTCACTGACAAGCATATCGGAAAGCTCGCCAAATACCGGGCAAAAGGGAAATCCATTCGCGCCGGCTCTCACGAGCTCAAGAAACATCTGAAGTCGCTTAACGGAGGCACGCTGGACAATGCGAGCAAGACGTTCGACTACTACCACCTGATCAAGGAAGCCCACCGACATGGTATCGAAGTTCGACCATTGAACTCGTCGGTAAGCTACCCGGTTGACGCCCATCCTGTGGCGAGCGCAGCCGCAGATGCCGCGGCCCCTCAGAAAATGAGCAATTTCATCGGCCACAAGCTTATCGCCGCCGACGTCGCGGCCGACCCCTCGAAACGATGGGTAGCACTGCTCGATCAGAAAACCGCAACCACTTCAGACCTGGTTCCAGGAATCGCCGAACTCGAGGGGGCGATCAGTGTGCACATCGAAGACGTCGCTGCCGACCAGACGACACGTATCAGCCGCGACCCCGGCAGTGTGACGAGCAGTACCGAACCATGCGACTTCAGGATTGAATTCGCAACGGCCACCTCGGACAAAACGGTGACTGTGCCAAAGACAACGGGAGGAGCGGATGGCTCCCTGAAACAAGCAGAANTGAATGACACGGGCATGCGCTGGGACGACACCTCCGGCTGGCAGAATGTTGCTCCTCAAGAGTGGCTTGCCGATAGCTCGCCGACGGCACTCCAGCAATCGCTTTCCGACGCATCCTATGAAATGCCGCTCAAATACCGAGACACTTTGCACGAGCTGATCTACGCCCATCGGAAGGGCCTGGACGAGGAGTACTTTTTCTTCGAACCCGACCTGATATCGGTTCGAGAGCGTTTCTTCCAGATCCGCGCGAAGTTACAAAACGACGCTCGCAGCGTGGTATTGGCCGACCTGCCCCCTCGTCCAGCGATGCCCGCTGTCGAGCCGCCGCCTGATGCGGCGCAGTTTATCGAGCGCCTGTATGAAAAAACCAACGGCATGGTTATCGGTGAATTTCATGATTCGATAGCCAGCAAGAAATTCATCATCGACAACCTGCCGAAACTGGCGCAACTGGAGGTGAAAACCCTCTACATCGAGCACTTACTGACGGACGTTCATCAGACGCATCTGGATCATTTCTTTGAAACCGGACAGATGAGCACGCAGCTGCTCAATGACATCAGAGTCCTGGATCGCGGGCATCTGACTGATCCGGCGAAGGTGTACACCTTCGAAAAACTGCTCATAAAGGCGCAGCAACAGGGCGTTGAAATTCGTGGCATCGATTGCGCCGCGAGCTATCACCTGAAGGGCATTCGCCGGGAGACACCTACGACTCGGCAACAGCTCATGAGTTACTTCGCGTCACGCACCATTCGCAAGCATCAGACAGTGATCGGCGAGCACAAGTGGGTGGCTCTTGTGGGTAACAGTCATTCCAACACTTATGCCAATCAGGTCCCCGGACTTTCCGAGCTGGAGGGCGCTATCGGCCTTCGCGTAGTGGACGTCTCTCCCGGAACCTCGCGAGGTATTACCGTGGATGCAGGTGAGGACGTACGCCTGCCTCTGAGCGGTGGAAACCAGAGGCTCAAGGGCGATTTCCTGGTAGAGCTAGAAGTTCAGAGAACACCTGTCCTGATCAGACCTGCACAGCCGCTGCCGCTGGAAACACGCCTGTCGAGACCTGGCATGTTCTTGACCGAGCAGGAACCGGACAATCTGCATTTCATCATCCACAGATCTCGAGACAATGCGATCCATCGCACTCAGGTCCAGCTCAGTGCCGACGGTAAGGTGTATGTGGACCGCTCGTCCTGGAGTACGATTCACCTCAAGCTCTTCGACGACATCGATGCGCTGGTAGAGGCACTCGAAGAAATCAATCTCACGCGCGTGGCATAAACGCGACATCCCGCAAAGAGCAGCCGCACCCCGGCTGCCCTTTGCAACGGATAACCCTAGGGGGCTTTGGGCAAGCGCTGCTCCAGCAACTGGTGCAGCGCACTGTCTTGCGGCCAATTGCGCATGAAGCGCGCGCGATCCTTGGCGAAGGCTGTGGCGAACGCGCCTGGCGAGGTGTGCTGACACATCGCGTCGAGATCGATCAGCGCCCAGCGATCCTGCTGCCAGAACACGTTGTGCCCTTTCAGGTCGCCATGACTGATGCGCTCGCGCAGCAACTGGGCAAACAGCGTATCCAGCGCTTGCAACTCGCTTTGCGGTGCATCCCCGGACGCTACGTACGGCGCAAAACGCTCGATGATGTCAGGTCCCGGCAGGTACTCAGTGACCAGGTACGCTTTGCGGCGCAGCCAGAAAAAACGCTGTTCCAATACGGCCAGCGGCCTGGGCGTGGCGATGCCGAGGAACATCAACCGGTTGCCTTCGCGCCATGAATGCCATGCACGGCTTGGGCGCCAGAAACGCTTTAGCCAGTGGGTAAAGTTCTTGATGTTGTAACGTTTGATCACCAGTTCGCGGCCCGCGACGTCTGCTTTCGCCACGCTCGCCGCTCCGCCAGTCTTGTACAGGTGGCCGCTGTCGATCAACGAGTCGGCGTTCGCCAGCACCGCAAGCATCGCGGCTTCCTCTTCACGCCGAATCGCACGCAGGCTGAATGGCCCGTCCGATACGCTGAACAGGCTGCAATCACGTCCGACCTTGATCAGGTAGTCCTTCAGGCGCCAATTGCTCACCTTGTCGATCTGCTTTTGCAGCGCCTCGACAGGCAGACCGTGCTCGCCGTTGCTCAACAGGTAATAGACCAGCAACTCTTCCGTGAAAGGCTCAAGGGATTTGGGCAACTGAGCGAAGAACACGCCAAGGTTTTCCAGGACCTTCTGGCGAGACAGCGGCTTGCCCGCCTGCTCGACGCGTATCCCGTCGCCGTCGATCAAATACAGTTTGCCGTCCTGACGCAGCAGATTGTCCAGATGCAGGTCTTCCTGCCAGATACCTTTGGCGTGCATCTGACCCACAGCGGCAAGCGCTTCGCCCAGAACAACGGATTGCTCATCCGCCAGCGGTGGCAGGTGCTCGACCGACTTCCACTCATCGCCCAGACTGCGGGCCTGGTCCAGGAACTCGAACAGCAGCCAGCCGCCCTCGCCATCCTGCAGCCCTTCAGCCAGTAACAGTGGGGTCGTCAGACCCTGCTCGGCCAGCAGCTGCACACCGGCGCGCTCACGCTGAAAGTGGCGAGGGGCCTTGTGCCCTACCAGCAATTTGGCAAGGACCGGACGCCCGCGCCAGATCCCGGCGCCCACATAGCGCTGCCCCGGTAAAACCCGCAATAGGCTGAGCAGTTGCAACTCGGCAGAACCCGCCGCATCCGCCAGCGTAATGCTCATGGGCAGCGCTGGTGTACGACCGGCGTTTTTCAGTTCAGACAAACGCATCGGCGCCCTCTTTTATCAATCTTGACTTAAACGCGGATCGCCCGGACTCATACGATCTCGCTTCTGCCCGCAGGGCGCGCCTGCGGCCAGAAAAGATCGACTGCGTCCTGTGCCCGAGCAGGAAACTTACCGGCTACTACGTTTATGACTACCGCGCTTTGCCAGCCGCTGCCACCAGGCATCCACCAGCCCGCTGTCGCCAGGGGCCTGTACGTAGGCCGAGAGCATCTCGCGAATTTCCGCCTCGTTCCAGACCGGCGCCCGGCGCAGTAGCGGCTCCAGGTCCTTGACGCGGTCACGCCGACCGAAGATCGACTTGCGGGTTTTTTCCAGATCGATCAGTTGCGCCAGATAGGCGCCACCTCGAGGCTTGAGAAAAATGTGCTTGGGATAAAAGCAACCGTGCACCTGACCGGCCTTGTGCAGCGTGCGCGCCAGTTCACCGCAGGCCTGCAGAATCGCAAGACGCTCCGTCGCGGACAACTGCGACCACTCGGTCAGCAACGTGTCCAGATCGGTCCAGCCATCGAGCGCGCGGGTCATCAGGATCGCACGACGCTCGCCTTCGACTTTCTTTTCGCCATAGAACACCGCATGCAGCGCCGGAATGCCGAGCTTCTGATACAGGCTGATGTTGCGAAATTCGCGAGAAAACGAAGGCTCGCCCAGCGGGTGGTGCAAGGTCCGGGTCAGGTAGTTGCTCTGGCGCTTGAGGTAGTAACCCGAGCCTTCGAGCTCCAGACGAAATACGCTGCTCCAGCCACCACGGCCGGTGTTGGGCTCGTCGACCGCGTCGAGCTCGACTTCCCACAATGAATCGAAATCAGCCAGCCCGTGGCGCTCGAGCAAGGCGCGGTCTGCATCGGCAATGAAAACACTCATTCGCGTCCCTCGAAAAAGCTGACGATATGTCGAATGCGCTTCTTGTCTGAGTCATTCAGGCGCTGGCGCCCACGGTATTGCAGATAGAAGCGCAGGCGCTGGGTGGCGGACAGGTGATATTTGGCAACCTTGTCCAGACACGCCAGGTCCTTGGTGATGCGATAGCGCAGCATGAAGCTGACCCAGAACGCACCGTTGGGACAGTCGATCAGAAACACCGTCGATTGATCGTCTACCAGCAGGTTGCGCCACTTCAGGTCGTTATGGGTGAAGTGGTGGTCATGCATCGTACGCGTGTAACGCGCCACCTGCTGGCTGATGCGGTCGACCCAGGAACGATCGCCCAGACGCGGATCGTTGGTTCTGGCCAGCTCCGAGAGATCCTCGGTGCGGGGCAGCTCCCGGGTGATCAGCGCGCCACGATCATAAGACGCGCCATTGCGTTCCAGCCCCCAGGCCACCAACTCGGCGGTCGGGATTCCCCATTTGGCGAAACGCTTGAGGTTCTGCCATTCGGACTTGACCCGAGGACGGCCCAGGTAGCGCCGCAGCCCCTTACCCGCCGCCACGTAACGTTTGACGTAGTAGTTCACGCCGTCACGCTCGACCCGGATCACTTCCGACAACGGATCACGGGTCAGGCGCTCGCCCTGCAAAGCGAAAACCGCATCCAGCGAACCGAAATCTTCACCCAGCGCAGCGTACTCAGGCTCAAGTTTCCAACCCGCCATCAGAGCGCATCCCCGTAACGCAGTTTGCGCTGATAGAGCTTGTCGGCCTTGCCTTCCAGCCAGCTCAGCAGCGCGGCTTCTTCGGCCAGAATCTGGCGCAGCGGCTGCTGAAAATAGCCTTTGAGAAAGCGCAGTTTGTCGCGACGCGTCAGCCCGATGTCCATGGCTGAGAAGTACAGCGCAGCCAGGTCCTTGTTGCGCCAGCGCATGGTAATCGCGGGGCGGGTCTGTGCGCGGTGCAAGTCGATGACCGAGAGCTTGAAATCGTCGGGCGTCACCGGCTTGTCGGTGTGCAGCAGAAAATGGCAAATGTAGCAGTCGCGGTGATTGACGCCAGCGCGGTGCATCATCCCCACGAGACGCGCCACTTCGGCGATGTAAGCCCGTTTCATGCGCGACTCGGGCGGCTGTTTTACCCAGTTGATGCTGACGTCTTCCAGGCTTTCTGTCGGCGCCAGCTCTTCGGTGATGATGAACGAATGCTGCGCGGCCGGATTGTTTCCTCGCTCGCCATAGGCCACGGCGGTCATGGTAGGCACGCCGACTTCGTGAAGACGATTGATCGCGTCCCACTCCTGCCTGGCGCCCAGCACTGGCAGTTTGGCCGTCAGCAGGTTCTTGGCGACTTCGCCCCAACCGATGCCACGGTGGATCTTGACGAAGTAACCGCGCCCGTCGACCTCGGTGCGCAAGGTGCGACGGTTTTCCAATTCCCGATAGACCTGCCCGTCCAGCGCCTCGACAGCCTCAAACGCATCGCGTCCGGCCCACAGGGTCTTGAAGGGTTCAGCAAGGATCAGTTTCATCCGTGGTGCTCCGCCAGAATCACATCCGCAGCGTGCTGCGGCATGCTGTAAAGATCAGCCGTGTCGGCGAATGCCAGCCCGTTGCGAGCCCAGGAACCGCGCGCGGCATCGTCCTTGAGCATGCGGGCCAGGTATTGATTGAGCTGGTTCTGCTCGAACGGCTCGTCGAGCACCAGACCGCTGTCGGCCTCGGCGATGTAATGCGCATAGCCGCACACTGCACTGACCAGCACCGGCAACCCTGCAACCAGCGCTTCAAGCAACACAGTGCCTGTGTTCTCGTTGTAGGCCGGATGAATCAATAGATCGGCCCCCAACAGGAAACGCGGAATGTCGCTGCGCCCTTTCATGAAAGTGACGTTGTCGCTCAGGCCAAGCGCGGTGCTTTGCATCTGGAAAACCTTGGGGTCGTCCTGGCCGATGACAAACAGCCGTGTGCGCTTTTTCAGCTCCGAGGGCAACGCCGCCAGCGCTTTCAGGCTGCGATCGACGCCCTTGGTCTTGAACCCGGAACCGATCTGCACCAGCAACAGGTCGTCATCACTCAACTTGAACTCACGGCGGAATTCAGCGCGAATCTCGGACGCGTTATCCGGCGCGCGACGGTCTTGGGAAATCCCCGGCGGCAGCAGATGAAAACGTTCCAGCGGGGTGTCGTAATGCTTGATGAACAGCGGTTGCTGCACTTCGGAAATCATCAGCACTTCAGTCTTGGCGTCTTTGGCGAACACCGCCCGCTCGTAGTCGGCGAAGTGGCGATAGCGGCCCCAGTATTTGTACAGCCCGTGGCGCAGGTTCTGCGCCTTGTCTTCGTAACAGCCATCGGCGGCGTAGTAGACATCCAGACCCGGCATCTTGTTGAAGCCGATCAGACGATCCACAGGGCGCTTGGCCAGGTCGGCGTTCATCCAGTCGGTGAGTTTCTCGTTGCGCCGATGGTTGAAGATCGCCTTGACCGGCGCTACCAGCACTTCGAAGCCTGGCGGCACGTCGCCTTCCCAGATAAGGGTGTACACGCGGATCGAATGCCCACGCTGCTGACACTCCAGGGCAATGCGCATGAAGTCACGCTGCAGGCCACCGAAGGGGAAGTATTTATAAAGCACGAAGGCCAGTTGCATCACGAATGTTCCTTTGCCAGCAACAGCGAACCCAACTGGCTCGCTACTCGCTCGGGATTCAGGCGAGTGAAGCACAGTGGCCACTCGCGTTCGATATCGAACCGACGCCTGTCTTCGGGCGTCGGTTGATAGGTGCATTTCTTTTGCAGGCACGGCGCACAGGCCGGGTAATCGCCCGCCAGATGAACCTGCGACTTGCCATAGGCACCGGTCAGGCCCGGATTGGTCGGGCCGAACAGTGACAGGGTCGGGACGTCCAGCGCGGCGGCCAAGTGCCCCAGCCCGGTATCCACCGCCACGCAACCCTGCGCGTTGGCCAACACTTTGGCGACGCCCTTGAGATTGAGTTTGGGCAGCACGAGCACTTTATCAAGCCCTGCGGCAATGCGTTCGGCGCGCGCTTTCTCTGCCGGATTGCCCCACGGCAGATGCACCTCCAGCCCCTGCCCGATCATGCGCTCGGCCAACTGGCGCCAGTACAGCTCCGGCCAGTGTTTGGTGGCCCAGGTCGTGCCGTGCAGAAACAGCACGAAGGGGGATTCATGGGTGCCTGCATCAAGCAAGCGGCTGCGGTCGAGCCCGTAGTCGCCAAGTCCCGCAGGAACTTCATAGCCCAGCGTCTGAGCGAACAACTGGCGCAAGCGCTCGACCGCGTGCTGACCACGGGCAACAGGGAACGCACGATCATAAAAACGTGCGGCCAGGGGCTCGCGAGCGGAATGCTTGTCCAGACCGACGATGGGCGCTTTGACGTAGCGCGTCAGCCAGGCGCTTTTCAGCAGACCCTGGGCGTCGATCACCAGATCGTACTGCGTGTCGCGCAGACGCTGTTTGAAGCGGCGCCATTCGCCATTCTTGAAGGTCTGCCAAAGGTTCTTGCGCCAGCGACGAATCGCCACCGGAATCACCCCGGCCACCGCGGGGTGCCAAGTCGGAATCTCGGCGAAGCCTTCTTCCACGACCCAGTCGAACTGGATGCCTGGCAATGCGCGCATCGCGTCTGTCAGTGCAGGCAGGGTATGAATGACGTCACCCAGCGACGAGGTCTTGATCAGCAGCACCCGCAAGTCAGGCAACCTCTACCGGGGAGCCGCTCAACTGGCTCAGGGCCTGAATGACCGAATCGGGCTCCAGCAGACGCAGGCAATTGTAGTGACCGAAACGGCAGGTGCGATCAAAACACGGGCTGCACTCGATGCCGAGCTGGACGATTTCGACATGATCGGCCAGGGGAGGCGTAAAGCCCGGCGAGGTAGAACCATACACCGCCACCAGCGGGCGATTGAGCGCTGCGGCAACGTGCATCAGGCCGGAGTCATTGGAGACCACCGCGTCGGCACAGGACAACAAGTCGATGGCCTCGGCCAGGGACGTGCCGCCACTTAGATTTACGGACTCTTCGCGCAGGCCCGGAATCAACCGCTCGCGAATGCTTTCACCTACCGGATGATCGTTCTTCGAGCCGAACAGCCAGACCTGCCAGCCTTCGCGGATCTTCGCCTCTGCAACCTTGGCGTAGTGCTCCGAAGGCCAGCGTTTGGACTCGCCGAACTCGGCACCCGGACATAGCGCCAATACGGGACGGTCCAGGCTCAAGCCGAACTTGGCGAGCGCGGCGTCACGGCTAGCGGTTTCGATCCGAAGGCTGGGTTTGGGGTACGGACGCGGGATTTCAACGCCTTTGTCGTAGGCCAGGGCCATGAAACGTTCGATCATCAGCGGATAGTGCTGTTTGTCGAGCGTGCGTACGTCGTTGAGCAGGCCGTAGCGAAACTCGCCACGCCAGCCTGTACGTTTGGGGATGCCGGCGAAAAAGGGTACCAGCGCCGACTTCAAGGAGTTGGGCAGCAGAATCGCCTGGTCGTACTGTCCTTTCAGGGATTTGCCGATACGACGGCGGGTCGCCAGTTCCAGTGCGCCGTGGCCCAGCGGAAAGCTCAAGGCCTTGCGCACCTCTGGCATGCGCTCGAGGATTGGCCGGCTCCACTCGGGCGCCAGCACATCGATCTCGCATTGCGGGTGGCGCTGTTTCAGGCACTGGAACAGCGTCTGCGCCATCACCATGTCACCGACCCAGCTGGGCCCAACGATCAGAATTCTCATGCTCAATCCAAAAACGACCAGAAACGAGCAGGGAGGCCCATCAGACTGCGTGACGCTTCCACACAGCCTGACGCCTCCCTGTCATAGCTTTATATAGGTCCGGCCAGGCATCCACCGAAGTCCAGAACGTGTAGTGCTTTTCTGACCCCTTCGCGGGCAAGCGCGCTCCTACAGGAGTTCGCGCTCAACTGTAGGAGCGCGCTTGCCCGCGAAGAGGCCGTAGACATCTACAAAAAATCAGATGCCTCAACTCAACCCCAACTGCGTCCAGATCCGCATCACTTCGCGCCGCTCACTGACGAACTGATCGCCACTGACAACGCCCGCATCCTTCTGCAACGCTTGTCGGTGAGCGGCTGAGCGGTAGGCTTTATACACCTCACGCAACAGACTGGCGTCGGCGGCGGGTAGGAGCCCTGCCTCTTCCAGCCCCTCGAGAATACGGATGTTATCGGTGTAACGAAGCAGCGCGGGATGTTCTCTGGACCACGCCAAGGCCGCGTATTGCACCATAAATTCGATATCGACGATACCACCGGCGTCCTGCTTGAGGTCGAACGAGGACGCGGCCTCGAAGGCATTCGCGCCCTTCCCCGCCGCCGTACCCTTGGTTCCCAGGTTGTCACGCATCTTGGCGCGCATCTCGCTGACCTCCTGGCGCAGCGTGTCCAGATCGCGCTCGCGGCCCAGCACTGAAGCGCGCACCGCCTCGAATCCCTTACCGACATCGGCGCTGCCCACCAGCACTCGCGCACGCACCAGAGCCTGATGCTCCCAGGTCCAGGCTTCATTCTCTTGATAGCGGGAAAATGCCCCCAGCGAACTGACCAGCAGACCCGACGCGCCGGACGGTCGCAGGCGCATGTCCACTTCATATAACTGGCCAGAGTTGGTCTGCGTGGTGATCAGGTGAATGATCCGCTGACCAAGGCGCGTAAAAAACTGCGCGCCGTCGATGGGCTTGGCGCCGTCAGTTTCTGCTTGCGGATCGCCATCGTGAATGAACACCAGATCCAGGTCCGAACCGTGCCCCAGTTCGATGCCACCGACTTTTCCGTAACCGACGATCACGAAACCGGGATCGCACAGGGTGCCATCCGGACGACGCGGCGCTCCATGACGGGCGACCGTGTGCCGCCACGCCAGCGCCAGCACCTGCTCCAGAATCGCCTCGGCCAGCCAGGTCAGGTAATCGCTGACTTTCATCAATGGCAAGCTACCGGTGATTTCCGACGCAGCCACGCGCAACCGGTGCGCCAGCTTGAAGTGTCGCAGCGCCTCCATTTGCTGCTCAAGATCATCTTCAGGAATGCGTGTCAGGCGCTCACGCAATTCGGCGCCCAATTCCAACGCCTGCGGCGGATTGAACAGGCGTCCTTCATTGAGCAACTCATCGAGCAGCAGCGGGAAACGGGCGATCTGCTCGGCGATCCACGGACTGGCCGCACACAAGGTCAGCAATCGCCGCAACGCTCCGGGGTTTTCCGTGAGCAGTACCAGATAAGCCGAGCGCCGGGCCACGGCTTCAACCAATGGCAGCACGCGTTCGAGCACCAGATCCGGATTGTCATGTTCTACAGCCTGTGCCAACAGCCGGGGAATGAACGCATCGAGTCGCTCGCGCCCCAGACGCTGCATTGAGCGCAGCTGCGAGCTGTTACGCAGGTTGCTCAGATGTTTCAGCGCTTTCTGTGCGTCGGCGAAGCCACCTTCCTGCAATTGCAGACAGGCGCTCTCTTCGTTTTGCGACTCTTCCCACAGCGGGAGCCATTCTCCGCCGACGATCTCTTCGCCACCGTCCTGCAATCCTTCCTCTTCATCCGGATCAGCAATCACCTGACGGAAGTGCCACTCAACCCGGCCACGCCAGTACATCAGCTTCTCGTGGAAGCTGCTCCAGTCGGCAAAACCCATGATCAACGCGATACGCGCTTGATCGCGTTCATCTTCGGGAAGCATTTGGGTCTGACGGTCGGCGATGGCTTGAATGGCGTGCTCGGTGTAGCGCAGGAATTCGTACCCTTCGCGCAACTCATCGATCACAGCGGTTGGCAGATAACCCTGACCTTCCAGCGTGCGAAGTACCTTGAGCAAGGAGCGCTGCTGCAAGCTCAGGTCGCGTCCGCCGTGAATCAACTGAAACGCCTGAGCGATGAACTCGACCTCGCGAATCCCCCCCGAGCCCAGCTTGATGTTCGCCGCCATCCCCTTACGCCGGACCTCCTGCTGAATCAGCTGCTTCATGGTTCGCAGTGCTTCGATGGCGGAGAAATCCAGATAGCGGCGATAAACGAACGGCCGGAGCATTTCCAGCAACTCGTTGCCCTTCACCTGATCACCGCCGACCACCCGCGCCTTGATCATGGCGTAGCGTTCCCAGTCGCGTCCCTGGTCCTGGTAATACTGCTCCAGCGCATTGAAGCTCAGGACCAGGGCGCCCGATGAGCCGTACGGACGCAGGCGCATGTCGACACGGAACACGAAGCCATCGACCGTGACCGGGTCCAGCGCCTTGATCAAACGCTGCCCCAGGCGAATGAAAAACTCCTGATTATCCAGAGGGCGCTTGACCCCTTGGGTTTCGCCGCCTTCGGGATAAGCGAAGATCAGATCGATGTCCGAAGACAGGTTCAGCTCCAGCGCCCCCAGCTTGCCCATGCCGAGGATGACCATCGGCTGCGGCTCGCCGCTACGACGCCCGGTAGGTGTGCCGAACTGCTGACAGTGTCTGTCGTACAACCATCCATATGCGAGGTCGATACTGCCATCGGCCATGTCGGAAAGGTCACGGCAGGTTTCGACCAGATCAGCCTGGCGGGTAAGGTCGCGCCAGACAATTCGGACTTGCTGCCGCGTCCGTTGACGACGTAGATTACGCCCCAGCTCATCGTCGGTGGCCGCAAGATCCACCGCTGCTGCGATTTGCCCACGCAGCTCGCCGGGCACCAAACCGCGCTCCAGCTCGCCGGAGGCGGCGAGATCAAGCAGCATCTGCGGGTCCCGGACAACCTGCTCGGTGACAAAATCACTGGCCGCACATACGCGGTCGAACGCAACCTGACGCTCAGTGGGCCAGGCATCGAAAGCCGCCTGACCGGCATTCGTCAGTGAGTCAAGCGCAGCGCGGGACGACTGCTGTGCACGAGTGACCAACGGCAGAAGGATGGCCGGCAGATCAGCCAGCGAGGGAAGGCTCATGGTCTATCCTTGATCGGCGTTCAAAAGACTACCCGCGGTGCAGGTTGTACACACGCCACGGACCGGACTGTCGAACAAAGGTTAAAAATTGCTGGCGACTAGATTTTTTTGGTTCCCAGCATGACTTTTCACTTGATCTGTTTGTTGTTTTTACCAACATTAGCAATTTGTTTCACCGCGTGACCCGAGCGAAAACAGCGCTCAGCTGTAGTTTTACTACTGTATATACAAGTCAAAAAGCTGAAACGGCCAAAGATTTGTAGTAAAACTACACAACGCCGGGTACAACTCCGGTCATCCAAGAATTTTACGTCGTCTGCCCACAAGGCCAGTCGCAACAAACTCAGGCAACCGATTCTGGAAGCCTTTCCGCCCTGGAGCAAGCCATGCAAGACCTCGATCCCGTCGAAACCCAGGAATGGCTGGACGCCCTGGAATCGGTTCTCGACAAAGAAGGCGAAGACCGTGCTCACTACCTGATGACCCGTATGGGTGAGCTGGCCACACGAAGTGGTACACAGCTGCCGTACTCCATCACCACGCCTTACCGCAACACCATCCCCGTTACCCGCGAAGCACGCATGCCCGGCGACCTGTTCATGGAACGCCGCATCCGTTCGATCGTTCGCTGGAACGCACTGGCGATGGTCATGCGTGCCAACATGCAAGACCCTGATCTGGGCGGCCACATCTCCACTTTCGCGTCCAGCGCCACGCTCTATGACATCGGCTTCAACTACTTCTTCCAGGCCCCGACCGAAGAACACGGCGGCGACCTGATCTACTACCAGGGCCACGCTTCTCCGGGCATCTATGCTCGCGCCTTCCTTGAAGGTCGCTTGAGCGAAGAGCAGATGCTCAAGTTCCGTCAGGAAGTGGATGGCGGCGGTCTGTCGTCGTACCCGCACCCTCACCTGATGCCGGACTTCTGGCAGTTCCCGACCGTTTCCATGGGTCTGGGCCCGATCACTGCGATCTACCAGGCGCGCTTCATGAAGTACCTGGAAAACCGTGGTTTCATCCCGGCCGGCAAGCAGAAAGTCTGGTGCTTCATCGGTGACGGTGAGTGCGACGAACCGGAAACCCTGGGCGCCATCTCCCTGGCTGGCCGTGAAAACCTCGACAACCTGATCTTCGTCATCAACTGCAACCTGCAGCGCCTCGACGGCCCGGTTCGCGGCAACGCCAAGATCATCCAGGAACTCGAAGGTGTATTCCGTGGCGCCGCCTGGAACGTCAACAAGGTCATCTGGGGCCGCATGTGGGACCCACTGTTCGCCCAGGACGAAGACGGCCTCATGCAGCGTCGCATGGACAAAGCCATCGACGGCGAGTACCAGAACTACAAGGCCAAAGACGGCGCCTACGTGCGCAAGCACTTCTTCGGCGACGACCCTGAGCTGCTCAAGCGCGTCGAGAACCTCTCCGACGACGAGATCTGGAAACTCAACCGTGGCGGCCACGACCCGTACAAGGTTTACGCGGCGTACCACCAGGCGGTCAACCACAAGGGCCAGCCTACCGTCATCCTCGCCAAGACCATCAAAGGCTACGGCACCGGTGCGGGCGAAGCGAAGAACACCGCGCACAACACCAAGAAAGTCGATATCGAGTCGCTGAAGAAATTCCGTGATCGCTTCGACATTCCGCTGAACGATTCCGAACTCGAATCGCTGCCGTTCTATCGTCCGGCCGAAGACAGCGCGGAAATGAAATACCTGCGCAAGTGCCGCGAGAAGCTCGGTGGTTCCCTGCCGCAGCGCAACCGTGGCACCACGAGCATCCCTACGCCGCCGCTGGACACCCTCAAGTCCATCCTGGACGGCTCGGGCGACCGTGAAATCTCCACCACCATGGCGTTCGGTCGTATCCTCGCCTCCATGGTGAAAGACAAGGAACTGGGCAAGCGCATCGTTCCGATCCTCGCCGACGAAGCCCGTACCTTCGGCATGGAAGGCATGTTCCGTCAGCTGGGTATCTACTCGCCAGTCGGCCAGCTGTACGAGCCGGTCGACCGCGATCAGGTCATGTACTACCGCGAAGAGAAAGACGGCCAGATCCTGCAGGAAGGCCTCAACGAGGCAGGCGCGTTCTCCTCGTTCATCGCTGCCGGTACTGCCTATAGCAACTACAACACCCCGATGCTGCCGGTCTACATCTTCTATTCGATGTTCGGCTTCCAGCGTATCGGCGACCTGGCCTGGGCCGCTGGCGATGCACAGACTCGCGGCTTCCTGCTGGGCGGCACCTCGGGGCGCACCACGCTCAACGGTGAAGGCCTGCAACACGAAGACGGTCACAGCCACATCCTGGCTTCGACGATCCCGAACGTGCGCAGCTATGACCCTGCCTATGCCTATGAGCTGGCGGTGATCATGCACGAAGGCACGCACCGGATGATGACGTTGCAGGAAAACGTCTACTACTACATCACCGTGATGAACGAGAACTACCACCAGCCCGCAATGCCGGCCGGTGTCGAGGACGGCATCATCAAGGGTATGTACCTGCTTGAGGAAGACAAGCGCGAAGCGGCTCATCACGTTCAACTGATGGGTTCGGGCACCATCCTCAACGAAGTACGCGAAGCGGCGAAGATCCTGCGTGAGCAGTTCAACATCGGCGCCGATGTATGGAGCGTCACCAGCTTCAACGAACTGCGTCGCAACGGCCTGGCCGTGGAGCGTGCCAACCGTCTGAAGCCGGGCCAGAAGCCACAGGTGAGCTACGTTGAAGAGTGCCTCAACGGCCGTAAAGGTCCGGTGATCGCTTCGACCGACTACATGAAACTGTTCGCTGACCAGATCCGTCAGTGGGTTCCGACCAAGGAATACAAAGTCCTGGGCACTGACGGCTACGGCCGCAGCGACAGCCGCAAGAAGCTGCGTCACTTCTTTGAAGTCGACCGTCACTTCGTTGTGCTGGCAGCCCTGGAAGCCTTGGCCGACCGTGGCGATATCGAACCTAAGGTCGTGGCGGAAGCCATCACCAAGTTCGGCATCGACCCGGACAAACGCAACCCGCTGGACTGCTAAGGCCTGCGTTAACGATCGCAAAGAGCGCTGCAACATCGCGCAAGACAGCCGAGGATGCGGAATTTACTCCGGTAAATGAGCATCCGAGGCTGTTTTGTCGCACTACCGGCAGCGCAGTCGAGTGAACAGGTTCTCCTAAGGAGAGACATTGTGAGTGAGTTAATTCGTGTACCCGACATCGGCAGCGGTGACGGTGAAGTCATTGAGTTGTTCGTCAAGGTTGGCGATCGCATCGAAGCCGATCAGAGCCTGCTGACCCTTGAGTCGGACAAGGCGAGCATGGAAATCCCTGCGCCAAAAGCCGGTGTCGTCAAAAGCCTGAAAGTGAAAATCGGCGACCGTCTGAAAGAGGGCGACGAGCTGCTGGAGCTTGAAGTGGAAGGCGCAGGCGAAGCTGCTGCCGCACCTGCTGCCGAGCCAGCCGCCGCTGCTCCGGCGCCTGCCGCTGAAAAACCTGCTGAAGGGGCTCCGGCACCTGCCGCCGCTCCTGCTCCAGCCGCGCCTGCTGCCGAAACGGTTCAGGACATTCACG
Source organism: Pseudomonas sp. LS-2 (assembly GCF_003605735.1). GTDB lineage: Bacteria > Pseudomonadota > Gammaproteobacteria > Pseudomonadales > Pseudomonadaceae > Aquipseudomonas. Next base: position 256,600 of record NZ_QXTJ01000039.1, read on the forward strand.
TTCCTGACATCGGTTCGTCGGGCAAGGCTCGCATCATCGAGCTGATGGTCAAGGTTGGCGACACTATCGAAGCTGACCAGTCCCTGATCACGCTGGAATCCGACAAAGCCTCGATGGAGATCCCGTCTCCAGCCGCTGGTGTGGTCGAGAGCATCAGCGTCAAGGTCGAAGACGAAGTCGGCACCGGCGATCTGATCCTGAAACTGAAAGTCGCTGGCGCTGCACCGGCCGCCGCGCCTGCTCAGGCAGCTGCCCCGGCGCCGGCCAAGGCTGACGCTCCTGCAGCCGCTCCAGCCGCTGCACCGGCTCCGAAAGCCGAAGCAGCCCCTGCTCCCGCTGCCGCTCCTGCCAAAGACGGTGCCAAGGTTCACGCAGGCCCGGCTGTTCGCCAGCTGGCACGCGAATTCGGCGTCGAGCTGAGCGCTGTGACTGCCACCGGCCCACACGGCCGCGTGCTGAAGGAAGACGTGCAGGTTTACGTCAAATCCATCATGACCAAAGCCAAGGACGCACCGGCTGCTGGCGGCGCTGCCGGCGGCATGGGCATCCCGCCAATTCCGGAAGTCGACTTCAGCCGTTTCGGCGAAATCGAAGAAGTGCCGATGACTCGCCTGATGCAACTGGGCGCGAGCGGGCTGCATCGCAGCTGGCTGAACATTCCTCACGTCACTCAGTTCGACCAGGCCGACATCACTGACCTGGAAGCTTTCCGCGTTGCGCAGAAAGCCGTGGCCGAGAAGGCCGGCGTGAAACTGACCGTGCTGCCGCTGCTGCTCAAGTCCATCGCGCACCTGCTCAAGGAACTGCCGGACTTCAACAGCTCGCTGGCGCCAAGCGGCAAGGCCATCATCCGCAAGAAGTACTTCCACATCGGTTTCGCGGTGGATACTCCAGACGGTCTGCTGGTTCCTGTGATCAAGAACGTCGACCAGAAGAGCCTGCTGCAACTGGCTGCCGAAGCCGCCGAGCTGGCTGAAAAAGCGCGCAGCAAGAAGCTGTCGGCCAACGACATGCAAGGCGCTTGCTTCACGATCTCCAGCCTGGGTCACATTGGCGGCACCGGCTTCACGCCGATCGTCAACGCGCCTGAAGTGGCGATCCTTGGCGTGTCCAAGGCCACCATGCAACCGGTCTGGGACGGCAAGGCCTTCCAGCCGCGCCTGATGCTGCCGCTGTCGTTGTCCTACGATCACCGCGTGATCAACGGCGCCGCAGCCGCTCGCTTCACCAAGCGTTTGGGCGATCTGCTGGCAGACATCCGTACGATTCTGCTGTAAGCCGTACGAGGCCCGTTTCCAGTGAAACGGGCCTTCGCTGTTTTCGAGCTGCCACGCTCGTACCTCAACCCCGCCCATTTGGCGGGGCTTTTTTTTGGCGTAGCTTTTTGGCGGCGGGATGGGGCAGACGGCTCAGCCGACACATCGCAGCTTGGCCGATCAAAGCCCCCCCCTGCACCAACTTCAACCACTTACCGGCCATTCCCGACAAATCCGACCAGCAACCTTTAGTTAATCCCGGTTTTGCCGACAGATTTATAGCACTAAGCCATCGCGCTCACTTGTCAGCCCGTTCGCCATGATGCAACCTTGCGTCACGCGATTTAACGATGGGCTCGTTGCCCGCGCGCGACCGTACTCTTAAAGCGAGTTCCTTCATGAAAAGCCAACCTGATGCTGCCGCCCGATCGGCAGCCGAGGTCGTGACGCAATTGCCGGTGCCCTCGCGGCTCGGCATGCTGCGTTTCGAGCGGCTTAATGAACCGAGCTGGGCAATGCTGTACCTGGACCCCAATTGCGAAAAGCAATTCGACATGCCGGCCATGGAGCTGTGCGCCCTCATCGGCGCACCCTATGCCAGCCTGATGGAGCCAGAGGCCCGCTACCAGTTGCACGATGCCGTGCAGATGCAACTGGCCACCAACTCCCATTACGTGATCCGCTATACCTTGCACACCACTCGCGGCCAGTTGGGTCTGCTGGAGATCGGTGAAGGGTATCGGCAGCACAATCGCGAACTGTTACGCGGCTATCTGATGGTGGTCGACGATGTGTTCGACGCCAGCGAGCTGACATTCGCACCGGACCTGGAAGTCCAGAACTCACGCCTGCAGATCGCGCTGGAGCTCAATCAGCGCGCTCAGCACGAGCAGCTGCAGCACCTTGAGCGGGTGCGCGCTCAGCAGAGCCTTATCCTGCGCCTGGCGCGCCATCGCTACAGCTCCAATAACTCGTTGCAGGAAGCCGCGGAGCTGATCACCAAAAGCGCCTGCGAAATCTACGACATCGACCGCGCCGCAATCTGGAACCTCAACGGCAAGACCCTCGAGCCGATTGCCGAGTATCGTCGGGATATCGACGGGTATCTCAAGCCCGCGCCGATCGACATCAGCCGCTTCCCCAGCTATCTGGAAGCGCTGCACACCAGTCGGGCCATCGATGCCAACGACGTGCAGCTCGACCCCCGCACACGTGAACTGGCAGAGAGCCTGGTTCCACGGGACATCAACGCCATTCTCGACGCCAGTGTGCGCATCGATGGCCACGTCGTGGGTGTGCTGTGTCTGGAACAGACGGGCGCGCCACGGGACTGGCAATCCGACGAAATCGCTTTTGCCGGGGAGCTGGCCGATCAGTTCGCGCAGGTCATCAACAACCACAACCGCCGCACGGCCACCAACGCCTTGCACCTGTTTCAGCGGGCGGTGGAGCAAAGCGCCAATGCGTTCTTGCTGGTCAATTGCAACGGCGTGGTCGAATACGTCAACCCAAGCTTCACCCAGATTACCCAGTACACCGCTGAAGAAGTTCATGGGCATCGTCTCTCGGAACTGCCGGCGCTGGAGAATCTCAACTCGTTGTTGCTCGATGCCAACTCCAGCCTGGCCAGCGGCAATAGCTGGCAGGGCGAATTCAAGAGCCGCCGCAAGAATCTCGAACCGTATTGGGGTCAGCTGTCGATCTCCAAGGTGTACGGCGACAACCGCGAGCTGACCCATTACATCGGCATCTACGAAGACATCACCCAGGCCAAGCTCTCCCAGCAGCGGATCGAGCGCCTGGCGTACACCGACAACCTGACCAACCTGGTCAACCGCCCGGCGTTCATTCGCACCCTTGACGAGCACTTCGCACGGGACATCGAAACGCCGATCAGCTTGCTATTGGTGGACATCGATAACTTCAAACGCATCAACGACAGCCTCGGCCACCAGACCGGCGACAAGCTGTTGATCAGCCTTGCCCGCCGCCTGCGCAACAGCCTGAGCCCGACCGGGATTCTGGCGCGTTTCGCCAGCAACGAGTTCGCAGTGCTGCTGGACGACACCGGTCCTGAAGATGGCCAGCGTATCGCCAGTCAGGTGCTGACCACGCTGGACAAGCCCATGTTCGTCGACAACCAGTTGATCAGCGTCACGGGCTCCGTAGGCCTGGCTTGCGCGCCAATCCATGGCCGCGATCCGCAAACCCTGATGAAGAACGCGGGCCTGGCGCTGCACAAGGCCAAGGCCAACGGCAAACATCAGGTGCAGGTGTTCACCGAAGCCTTGAACGCCGAGGCCAGCTACAAACTGTTCGTCGAGAACAACCTGCGCCGCGCTCTGACGCAGAACGAACTCGAGGTCTTCTATCAGCCCAAGCTGTGCCTGCGCACTGGCCGCTTGCTGGGCATGGAAGCACTGTTGCGCTGGAATCATCCTGAAAAGGGCATGATCCGCCCGGATCAGTTCATCAGCGTTGCCGAGGAAACCGGTCTGATCATCCCGATCGGCAAGTGGGTCGCGCGCCAGTCCTGCCGCATGAGCAAGCAACTGACCGCCGCCGGCTACGGCAAACTGCACGTGGCGATCAACGTTTCGCCCAAGCAGTTTTCCGACCCGGACCTGGTGAGTTCGCTCGCCAACATCCTGCGCGAAGAACAGCTCGATCCGTCATTGCTGGAGCTGGAGTTGACCGAAGGTCTGCTGCTGGAGGCCACCGAAGACACGCGGCTACAGCTGGACTCCCTGAAAACATTGGGCCTGACCCTGGCGATGGACGACTTCGGCACCGGATATTCGTCGTTCAGCTACCTGAAGAAATTCCCCATCGATGTGATCAAGATCGACCGCAGCTTCATCCGTGACATCCCGGATGATCAGGACGACATGGAAATCACCTCGGCGGTGATCGCCATGGCCCACAACCTGAAGTTGACGGTAGTCGCCGAAGGCATCGAAACGGCCGAGCAACTGGCGTTCCTGCGCCGCCATCGTTGCGACGTGGGGCAGGGTTACCTCTTCGACAAGCCGATCCCCGGTGAAGAGTTGATCAGCAAGCTGCGCCGCTACCCTCGCGGGCCTCAGGCCTGAGCCCACGCTGCCACCCCCTTCCCCGCCTTAACGTTGTACGGCACACTTGTCGCCTTTCATTTGCTTCAGCCGATTCTGACCCCATATACGCCCATTACTGACAAACCCTGTCGGTTGTCCTGTCACCCAGAGAGGATCTGCCTCATGGTCTTGCGCTCGGAAATTCTTGTGAACAAAAACGAACTCCCTACTGCCCAGCAGGCTCTGCCGGGGCGTGAAACACCCATGCCCCTGCCAGAGACGCACTTCGTCAACGGCAATCCGCTGCTGGGCCCGTTCTTTGAAGACGTCGAATTCGCGATCTTCGGCCTGGGTTGTTTCTGGGGTGCCGAACGTCGCTTCTGGCAACGTGAGGGCGTCGTCAGCACAGTCGTCGGCTACGCGGGCGGCTTTACGCCGAACCCGACCTACGAAGAAGTGTGCTCCGGCCTGACCGGCCACAGTGAAGTCGTACTGGTGGTGTACGAGCCGGCGAAAGTCAGCTACGAAGAACTGCTGGCGATGTTCTGGGAATTGCACAACCCGACCCAAGGCATGCGCCAGGGCAATGACATCGGCACCCAGTACCGCTCGGTGATCTACGCGACCACCCCCGAGCAACTGGAGGCTGCCAACGCCACCGCAAAAGTGTTTCAGGCTGAACTGACCAAGGCCGGGCTGGGCGAAATCACCACTGAAATCGACCAGGCGCCTACCGTGTACTTCGCCGAGGCGTATCACCAGCAGTATCTGGCGAAGAACCCGCAGGGCTATTGCGGGATTGGCGGGACAGGTGTCTGCATGCCGCCGAGCTTGAATCCCTAAGCTACGTCAGGGCCAGCACACGCTTGGCCCAGACTCAGTCCCCTGCAGCAGCCCGGCTTGCCGGCGGTGTCGATTTTTATGACGCCACCGCCGGCCAGCCGGACTGCTGCAGATGATCGAGCTATCAATCAGGATTCGGCAATCAGCCAATCCATCTTCCAGTCACCCTGGGTCTGTCCCAGCTTCTTTGCCAGCCATGGCAGCAACTCGCGCAACTCCTCTTCCAGGCCCCAAGGCGGATTGGCAATCGCCATGCCTGAGCCATTGAGGCTGTTAGGCGTGTCCAGCGGATGCACCAATAACTCCACACGCAGCAGCTTGGGCGCGCCGGTTTCGGCCAGTTCCTGATAGAAGCGCTTGAGCGCACGCTGGTCCTTGACGGGATACCAGATCGCAGCGACGGTCTGGCGCATGCGGCCGATGGTTTCCTTGAGCGCGACGGAGCAACGCTTCATCTCGTCGAGCTGTTCGAACGGTGGGTCGATCAACATCACGGCGCGTTTTTCCTGCACCGGCAGCAAAGCCCGCGGCACATGCCAGCCTTCACCCAGATGCACGGAGACGCGGCGGTCGTATTTCATGTTGTCTTTGAGCAGGGCGCCGTCTTCGGGGTGTTTCTCGTTGAGCAGCACGCGGTCTTGCTCGCGGGTCAAGCGACGGGCCAGCTCCGGGGATCCGGGGTAGTAACGCAACTCGCCGGTCTTGCGGTTCATGTGACGAATAACGTCCATGTAGCCGGCAGCCATCAGTGGCACGTCCTCGGCGTCCCACAAACGGCCGATGCCCTCAATCCACTCGCCAGTGCGCGTAGCCTGATCGCCTTGCAAGTCGTACAGACCAAGGCCCGCATGGGTGTCGAGGTAGGCGAGCGGCTGCTCCTTACGCGACATCAGCGCGATCAATCGAGTCAGAACGATGTGTTTGAAGACGTCGGCGTGGTTGCCGGCGTGGAAGGCGTGACGGTAGTTCATGGCGGCTCCTGGAAGGCTGCGGAGTTTAACAAAACAGCCGACCTCGCGCAGACCACTCATTCCATGGCTCGCGCGCAAACCCGAACGACAGGCAAAAAAAGCCCCGGTTAAGCCGTTACAAAACCGGGGTTGAGGGACTTGCGCTGACTAGAGGGTGACCAAACCGTGGTCAGTGCAATTTTGAATGAGGCCAATTATGCCGAATTAACTAAACGGTTACATAGCCAAAACCGACACACTGTTGTGCATCCCAGACATTGCCGACGACAGGTATTGCCGAGCGTGCGGCGCGCTACCAGAATCGGCTCAACCCCCATGAAAGGAGCGAGCGTCATGATGCATGCAGACCTGATCGACCAGGACGATCTCCTCGGCCAACTCCGATCCATCGGCTTTGAAACGCCTTCCGGCGCGAGCGCTGAACAGGCTTGCGCCCAAGCGGTGTGTGGCCTTAACGACGACCGGGCCCGCGCTCTGCGTCATCTGGTGGAAAAAATGCTCAGCGGCAGCGCGACCATCCTGCCAGCGGTTCGTCAGGCGATTGATCAGCAGTTGCTGCCAGCGTTGGCGACTTACAAACAAGGCCGCGCACAGGCCTGACAGTCGACCTTGACTGTGTAGGAGCGCGCTTGCCCGCGATAGAGGTTGCCTGCAAACGATGTGTCGGCTGAAACGCCGCACTCGCGGGCAAGCGCGCTCCTACAGCACGCAAGCAATGCGTGAACCTTTTACAACCTCACACTCGCAAACGTCGACTCGTTGCGCGCCTGGCTCAAGGCCGAGAGCGGGCCGGAGAGTGGTGCCAGGACCATCGCCTGAGGAATCGGCATCATCGCCACTTGCTGTGCGGTGTTGGAACCTACGCGTTCGTCACGCGGCGGAATGCCGAAGTATTCGCGGTAGCACTTGGAGAAGTGCGGGGTGGAGACGAAGCCACAAACCGAGGCCACTTCGATGATCGACATCGGCGTTTGCTTCAGTAGCTGACGTGCGCGGATCAGGCGCAGCTTCAAGTAGTAACGCGATGGCGAGCAGTGCAGGTATTTCTGAAACAGCCTTTCCAGTTGACGACGGGATACCGAAACGTAGACCGCCAGCTCGTCGAGGTCGATAGGCTCCTCCAGGTTGGCCTCCATCAACGCCACGATTTCCTGAAGCTTCGGCTGATTGGTGCCGAGCATGTGCTTGAGCGGAACGCGCTGGTGATCCTGCTCGTTGCGAATGCGCTCGTAGACGAACATTTCCGAGATCGCGGCGGACAGTTCACGCCCGTGGTCGCGGCTGATGAGGTGCAGCATCATGTCCAGCGGCGCAGTGCCGCCGGAGCTGGTGAAACGGTTACGGTCCAGGGTGAACAGGCGGGTGCTCATGGCAACGCGCGGAAAGGCTTCCTGCATTGCGGCCAGACATTCCCAGTGCACGCTGCAATCGAAGCCATCGAGCAGACCGGCGCAGGCCAATGCCCAACTGCCGGTGCACACCGCGCCCAGACGACGGGACTGCCGCGCCTGGCTCTGCAGCCAGCTCACGTGTTCGCGGGTAACAGTGCGTTGAATACCGACGCCGCCGCAGACGATCACGGTGTCCAGCACCGGTGCCTTATGCATGGCCGCGTCCGGGGTGATTTGGAGACCGTCACTGGCCCAGACCTGGCCGCCATCGACGCTCAGGGTGGTCCAGCGATAAAGCTCACGACCGGACAACTGGTTCGCCATGCGCAGTGGCTCAACCGCAGATGCGAGAGAGATCAGTGTGAAATTGTCCAGCAGCAGAAAGCCGATGGATTGAGGCGCACGGTTCTGGGGTTGGGCCCCGGAGTTGAACGAAGTCATCACGGTATCTCCTCACACGAAAAGCGGTTGATGGCCCCAGGCAGAGGCTCTTGTTGTTTGGCCCTCATCAGTGGAGGACTTTGCTATTGCAACGCAAATGCCATGCCTAAAGTTGAATGCGCATTCAATAACTCTTGTTTGCGACGTCGCGATGCGTCTATTCGGTAGCGACATGGCTGTTCCGATAGCGACCTATCGATCGCTGAGCCACGGGAATGGCGGAGGGGATGAGCAATTCGGTAGCACAAGTGTGAACAGGCGAAATATCAGACATACGGGAAGTGTCACCCTTGGCACAGGCGACCGGCGGCAACGCCGGTAACGCCTGTCTGGCATGGCGTTGCGCCATGTCCAGAGATTCACGCGCTAAAAGGTAGCGGCCGATTTCAAGCGTGATTCAAAAGCGAGCAGAAGCGGTTAAGCCAAACTGCCATCGCCCTCGATCCGTCCGACGAAACGGCCCCTGTAGCAGTCCGGCGTGCCGGCGGCAGCGATTCAACGGACGCCACCGCCGGCAAGCCGTGCTGCTACAGACGCGGGCCGCTCACAATCCGATCAACACTCCACCGCGCTCACCGCCAAGCCACCGCGGGATGTCTCTTTATATTTGTCATGCATGTCGGCGCCGGTGTCGCGCATGGTGCGTATCACTCGATCCAGCGAGATGAAGTGCGTGCCGTCACCGCGCAGGGCCATTTGCGCCGCATTGATGGCTTTAACGGCGGCAATCGCATTGCGCTCGATGCACGGCACCTGAACCAGGCCACCCACCGGATCGCAGGTCAGGCCCAGGTTATGCTCGAGTCCGATTTCGGCTGCGTTGCACAATTGCTCGGGCGTGGCCCCCAGGATGTCCGCAAGCCCCGCCGCCGCCATGGCGCAGGCCGAACCGACCTCGCCCTGACAGCCCACTTCAGCACCGGAGATCGAGGCGTTCTTTTTACAGAGGATGCCGATGGACGCAGCACCCAGGAAATAATCCACGACGTTGGCTTCGCTGACTTCGTCGCTGAATTTGACGAAGTAATGCAGCACGGCCGGGATGATCCCCGCCGCGCCATTGGTAGGCGCTGTCACCATCCGCCCGCCCGCTGCGTTCTCTTCGTTGACCGCCAGCGCAAACAGGTTGACCCACTCCATCGCGCTCAACGTCGAACCAATCACATTCGGCTTGTTCAGCTCCTGAAGACTGCGATGCAAACGGGCCGCACGACGCCGCACGTTCAAGCCGCCAGGCAGAATGCCTTCTTCTTTCAGGCCGTGCTCGACGCAATCCTGCATGGCCCTCCACAAGCGCATCAGACCGGCGCGAATTTCTTCCTCGCTGCGCCAGACCTTTTCGTTTGCCATCATCAATTCCGACACGCGCAAGCCATGCTGCTGACACAGCCTGAGCAGTTCGTCGGCGCTGGAAAAGTCGTAAGGCAGCACCGTGTTGTCCATGTCCAGCACCCCGCTGGCGGCTTGGGCCTCATCCACGACGAAACCACCGCCCACTGAATAGTAGGTGTCGCGGTGCAACTCGCCGCTGGGGTCGAAGGCGATCAGGGTCATTGCGTTGGGGTGGAATGGCAGGTTTTCGTCGATGAGCAACATGTCCTGTTGCCAGACGAAAGGAATCGGATGATCCCCGTTGAGCTTCAATGTGTCGGTTTCTCGCAGATCTGCGATGTGCCGACCGATGAGGGTGGGGTCGATAGCGTCAGGCCACTCGCCCATCAGGCCCATGATCACAGCGTTGTCGCTGCCGTGGCCGACACCCGTCGCAGAAAGCGAACCGTACAGACGCACCTCGACACGGTTTACCTGCGCCAGTTGGTCGCGTTCACGCAACCCCTGGACAAACAATGCCGCTGCTCGCATCGGTCCCACGGTGTGAGAACTGGAAGGGCCAATACCGATCTTGAACAAGTCGAACACGCTGATAGCCATTGACCGCAAACCTCCGAAAACAGGGTTCCCGGCGCGCTGAGCGGCCGGCGACGGAGCTGCTACGCTCAAAGCTGCGATCCGTCGAGATGGCGGCATCATCAGCCTTTTATCTCGAGGGGCGGCGTCTCACACCGACTCACTCTTGTCCACAAACGTCGCGGCTACTCCCAGCCTCCAGGAGCACGTCCCCAAAAGAACAGCCGCCACCGTTATTGACACTTTTTGCCGCATTAGCACTCGAAAACCGGTCGGCGAGCGGGGAAAAAATCTGTAAGCGACGTCACTGACACTGGATACGACCCCCTATGTACTGGTTACGACGCCCCCTGTAGGCGTTTGTTTTCCCCTGTTACATGATCGTTGTCGACTCAATCGCCAAACGCAGTGATAGAGCTGTTTTCCCACTTGACTCGCCGACACCAAAAAAGACGCGTCAGCCCAGGCTGATGACGAGAAGAAAACACCTAAGGAGTCCAACCATGAAAGGTTCACACAAGCTTTTGCTGGGCGTTGCGCTGAGTCTGCCCATGCTGGCCCAGGCCGCAGAGCCCGCGGCCTGTCAGACGGTCAATTTTTCCGATGTAGGCTGGACCGATATCACCGCAACGACCGCCACCACCAGCGTCGTTCTCCAGTCGCTTGGCTACAAGACCAAGACCACCATGATTTCCGTGCCCGTGACTTACAAGTCGCTGGCTGATGGCAAAAACATGGACGTGTTCCTCGGCAACTGGATGCCGACCATGGAAAACGACATCAAGCCTTACCGTGACGCCGGCACTGTCGAAGTGGTGCGGACCAACCTCACGGGCGCCAAATACACCCTGGCCGTTCCGCAAGCGCTGTACGACAAAGGCCTGCACGATTTCGCCGACATCGCCAAATTCAAGAAAGAACTCGACGGCAAGATCTACGGCATCGAGCCCGGCAACGACGGCAACCGTCTGATCCAGAGCATGATCGACAAAGACGCCTTCGGCCTGAAAACCGCCGGTTTCAAAATGGTCGAGTCGAGTGAAGCCGGCATGCTCTCCCAAGTCGATCGCGCCTCCAAACGTGACACCGCCGTGGTATTCCTCGGCTGGGCACCGCACCCGATGAACAAGCGCTTCAAGATCCAGTACCTGACCGGCGGAGACGACTTCTTCGGCCCTGACTTCGGCGCCGCGACCGTCGCGACCAACACTCGCAAGGGTTACTCGGCCGAGTGCAGCAACGTCGGTCAGTTGTTGAAGAACCTGGAATTCACCGTCGACATGGAAAGCGAACTGATGGGCAACATTCTTGACGACAAGATGAAGCCTGAAGCAGCCGCCAAGGCATGGCTGAAAAAACACCCTCAAGTACTCGACACCTGGCTGGCGGGTGTTACCACAGTGGACGGTAAACCTGGCCTGGAAGCCGCTAAAGCCGAGCTGACGAAGTAACTCGACAGGCAGGCGGGTCCGCCCGCCTGTTGTCCTCTTTTCATCCCGCACGCGGACAATCGATATCATGCTGACTGATCATAAAATCCCCCTAGGCCAGTACATCGCAGGCTTTGTCGACTGGCTGACCCAACACGGCGCCAGCACCTTCGACGCCATTGCCTCGTCACTGGAAGCCATGATCCACGGACTGACCTCGGGTCTGACCTGGTTCAACCCTTTTGTCCTGATCGGCCTGATAGCTCTGCTTGCCCATTACATTCAGCGCAAATGGGGCCTGACCGCCTTCGTCATCATTTCGTTTCTGTTGATCCTGAACCTGGGGTATTGGCAGGAAACCATGGAAACCCTGGCCCAGGTGCTGTTCGCCACCCTGGTCTGCGTCGTGATCGGCGTGCCGCTTGGCATCGTCGCCGCGCACAAGCCGATGTTTTACACCTGCATGCGTCCGGTTCTTGACCTCATGCAGACCGTACCGACTTTCGTTTACCTGATTCCAACCCTGACCCTCTTCGGGCTGGGCGTGGTACCGGGTCTGATTTCGACGGTGGTGTTTGCGATTGCCGCACCCATCCGACTGACCTACCTGGGCATCTGCGATGTCCCGCAAGAACTGCTCGACGCCGGCAAGGCCTTCGGCTGCTCCCGCCGTCAACTGCTGTCCCGAATCGAACTGCCCCACGCCATGCCAAGCATCGCGGCCGGTATCACCCAGTGCATCATGCTGTCGCTGTCGATGGTGGTGATTGCAGCGCTGGTTGGCGCCGACGGCCTGGGCAAACCCGTGGTCAACGCACTGAACACTGCTGATATCGCTCTAGGCTTCGAAGCAGGCCTGGCGATCGTATTGCTGGCGATCATGCTCGACCGTATCTGCAAACAACCCGACGCTAAAGTGAGGGCCGACGCATGAGCATCATCAAATTCGACCAGGTAGACGTCGTCTTCTCCAAAGACCCGCGTGAAGCTCTCAAGCTCCTGGATCAGGGCCTCGCGCGGCCAGAAATCCTGAAAAAAACCGGCCAGATCGTGGGCGTGGAAAAAGCCAGTCTGGAGGTCAATAAAGGCGAAATCTGTGTATTGATGGGCTTGTCGGGCTCAGGCAAATCCAGCCTCCTGCGCTGCATCAACGGGTTGAACACGGTCAGTCGGGGCTCGCTGTTCGTCGAGCACGAAGGCAAGCAGATCAACATCGCCAACTGCACCCCGGCAGAACTGAAGATGATGCGCACCAAGCGCATCGCCATGGTGTTCCAGAAGTTCGCCTTGATGCCATGGCTGACCGTTCGCGAGAACATCAGCTTCGGTCTGGAAATGCAGGGTCGTCCCGAGAAAGAGCGCCGCCAGTTGGTGGACGAAAAGCTCGAACTGGTGGGCCTGACGCAGTGGCGCAACAAGAAGCCCGACGAACTTTCCGGCGGTATGCAGCAACGTGTCGGCCTGGCGCGCGCACTGGCAATGGACGCCGACATTCTGCTGATGGACGAACCGTTCTCCGCACTTGACCCACTGATTCGTCAGGGTCTGCAGGACGAGTTGCTCGCGTTGCAGAAGAAACTGAGCAAGACCATCGTGTTCGTGAGCCACGACCTGGACGAAGCCCTCAAGCTCGGCACCCGGATCGCGATCATGAAAGACGGCCGGATCATTCAGTACAGCGTGCCGGAAGAGATCGTCCTGAATCCTGCGGACGAATACGTGCGTACCTTCGTCGCTCATACCAATCCGCTCAACGTGCTGTGCGGTCGCAGCCTGATGCGTCCGATCACCGATTGCACCCGCATCAACGGCTCTCAAGTATGCCTGGATCCGGGCGACGATTCGTGGATCGACCTGGCCGATGGCAACACCATCAAAGGCCTGCGTCAGCACGGCGCCGCTGTCGACCTGCAAAGCTGGGAACCGGGCCAGGCCGTCGAGAACCTGGGCCGCCGACCAACAGTCGTGCACTCGGACATCGGCATGCGCGATGCGCTGCAGATCCGCTATCACACCGGTAACAAGCTGATGCTGCAAGAGAACAACCAGTTGGTGGGGATTCTGGGCGACAGCGAGCTCTATCACGCATTGCTCGGCAAGAATCACGGTTGATCGCAACACACGCTTAACGCAATACCTGCAGATCTGATCGTTCTGATCGTTCCCACGCTCCGCGTGGGAATGCATCTCGGGACGCTCCGCGTCCCACGGTATGACGCGGAGCGTCAGGGGCGGCATTCCCACGCAGAGCGTGAGGAACGATCAGCATAGGATCCGGCCTCGCAGAAGTTGCCGTTTACAGCCTTTGCGCACGCCCATCTTTTTTTGTTGATTGAACGTTCAATTAAAAAGCACTAGACTGGAGGCCGTTTTTCAGTCACTCACGTTCACTCGGCGAGCCAAGGAGACTCCAGATGCCCAAGGTCGGTATGCAACCCATTCGTCGTCAGCAGCTGATTCAGGCCACGCTTTCGGCGGTCGATCAGGTCGGGATGGGGGATGCGAGCATCGCGCTGATCGCCAAACTGGCGGGCGTCTCCAACGGCATCATCAGTCACTACTTTCAGGACAAGAACGGCCTGATCGCAGCGACCATGCGCCACCTGATGAATGCACTGATCATCAACGTCGCCGAGCGCCGCCAGGCCCTGACCGACGACAGCCCCCGGGCGCATCTGAAAGTCATCATCGAGGGCAACTTCGACGCCAGCCAGGTCAACGGCCCGGCGATGAAAACCTGGTTGGCCTTCTGGGCGACCAGCATGCACTCGCCGCCGCTGCACCGCTTACAGCGGATCAACGATCACCGCCTGTATTCGAACCTGTGCTGCCAGTTCCGCCGCGTGCTGACCCTGGATGACGCACGCACCGCTGCCCGCGGTCTGGCCGCGCTGATCGACGGCCTGTGGCTACGCGGCGCGCTTTCCGGCGACGCCTTCGATACCGAGCAGGCGCAACAGATCGCCTTCGAATACATGGATCTCCAATTGGCAAAAGCGGTGAGCTGAAGCCGCCGCACAATGTTCGATGTGGCGCTCGGCGCACTCGATCAATGCCATTCACAGACAACCGCGAGGACTTTATGGCCCGTTTCGAATTGCAAAAACTCTACATTGACGGTGGTTACGTCGACGCCAGCAGCGACGCGACCTTCGAAGCCATCAACCCGGCCAATGGCGAAGTGCTCGCCAAGGTCCAGCGAGCCACTGAAGCTGACGTCGAACGCGCTGTCGTCAGTGCCGAAAAAGGCCAGAAAATCTGGGCTGCAATGACCGCCATGGAGCGCTCCCGCGTTCTGCGTCGCGCCGTCGATATCCTGCGCGAGCGCAACGACGAGCTGGCCGCGCTCGAAACCCTGGACACCGGCAAATCAATCTCTGAAACCAAATACGTCGACATCGTCACTGGCGCCGATGTTCTGGAGTATTACGCTGGTCTGGTCCCGGCCATCGAAGGCGAGCAGATTCCGCTGCGCACGTCTTCCTTCGTTTACACCCGCCGCGAGCCACTGGGCGTCACCGTCGGTATTGGCGCCTGGAACTACCCGATCCAGATCGCCCTGTGGAAATCTGCGCCTGCGCTGGCTGCGGGCAACGCCATGATTTTCAAACCGAGCGAAGTCACCTCGCTGACCACGCTGAAACTGGCTGAGATCTACACCGAAGCCGGTCTTCCGGATGGCGTGTTCAACGTGTTGACCGGTAGCGGTCGCGAAGTTGGCACCTGGCTGACCGAGCACCCACGCATCGAGAAAGTCTCGTTCACTGGCGGCACCGATACCGGCAAGAAAGTCATGGGCAGCGCTTCGAGTTCGTCGCTCAAGGAAGTGACCATGGAGCTGGGCGGCAAGTCCCCGTTGATCATCTTCGACGACGCCGATCTGGATCGCGCCGCGGACATCGCGATGATGGCTAACTTCTATAGCTCCGGTCAGGTCTGCACCAACGGTACTCGCGTGTTCGTGCCGAGCGCATTGAAAGCGGCGTTCGAGGCGAAGATCCTGGAGCGCGTCAAACGCATCCGTGTCGGCAACCCGGAAGACGACAACACCAACTTCGGCCCCTTGGTGAGCTTCGCCCACATGGAAAGCGTGCTGGGCTACATCGCCAAGGGCAAGGAAGAGGGCGCGCGTCTGTTGATCGGCGGTGATCGCATGACCGACGGCGACTTCGCCAAGGGTGCGTTCGTTGCGCCGACCGTGTTCACCGACTGCACCGACGAGATGACCATCGTCAAAGAAGAGATCTTCGGCCCGGTGATGAGCATCCTCAGCTACGAGTCCGAAGATGAAGTGATCCGCCGCGCCAACGACACCGAGTTCGGTCTGGCCGCCGGTATCGTCACTCGCGACATCAACCGCGCCCATCGCGTGATCCATCAGCTGGAAGCCGGTATCTGCTGGATCAACGCCTGGGGCGAGTCCGACGCGAAGATGCCGGTAGGTGGTTACAAGCAATCAGGCGTCGGCCGCGAGAACGGCATCAGCTCGCTGGCGCAGTACACGCGGATCAAATCGGTACAGGTCGAGCTGGGCGATTACGCGTCGGTTTTCTAAAGCCCTACGCCTACACCCAAAACTGTAGGAGTGAGCTTGCTCGCGATAGCGTCGGCACATTCAACATCTTTGTCCGACACACTGCAGTCGCGAGCAAGCTCACTCCTACATGGAATTTCCCGGCTCCACTTTCTGAACGGAGGATTTCATGCCTCAGAAATTCGATTACATCATCATCGGCGCAGGCTCGGCCGGTAATACCCTGGCGGCCCGTCTCACCGAAGACGCGGGCGTCACCGTCCTGTTGCTCGAAGCCGGCGGCCCGGACTACCGCGCCGACTTCCGCACGCAAATGCCTGCCGCGCTGGCGTTCCCGCTGCAGGGCCGTCGCTACAACTGGGCCTACGAGACCGAGCCAGAGCCACATATGAACAACCGCAGGATGGAATGCGGTCGCGGCAAGGGCCTGGGCGGTTCATCGCTGATCAACGGCATGTGCTACATCCGCGGCAACGCCATGGACTATGACGGCTGGGCAAAGCTGCCCGGTCTGGAAGACTGGAGCTATCTGGACTGCCTGCCGTATTTCCGCAAGGCAGAGACCCGCGACATCGGCCCCAACGATTACCACGGTGGTGAAGGCCCGGTCAGCGTAACCACGCCCAAAGCCGGCAATAACCCGCTGTTCCACGCAATGGTCGAGGCGGGCGTGCAGGCGGGGTATCCGCGCACCGACGACCTCAATGGATATCAGCAGGAAGGCTTCGGCCCGATGGACCGCACGGTCACCCCGAACGGCCGTCGTGCCAGTACCGCGCGCGGGTATCTGGATGAAGCCAAGAAGCGTTCGACCCTGACCATCGTCACCCACGCGTTGACCGATCGCATCCTGTTCGAGGGCAAGCGTGCGGTAGGCGTGGCGTATCTGGTCGGCGACAGCGACACCCGCGTCGAAGCCCGTGCGCGCAAAGAAGTTCTGCTGTGCAGCGGCGCGATCGCGTCGCCGCAGATCCTGCAACGCTCCGGCGTCGGCCCTGCCGCGCTGCTGAACAAGCTCGACATTCCGGTGGTTCACGACCTACCGGGCGTCGGCGAAAACCTCCAGGACCACCTGGAGATGTACCTGCAATACGCCTGCAAGGAACCGGTCTCTCTGTACCCTTCCCTGCTCTGGTGGAACCAGCCGGCCATCGGTGCCAAATGGCTGTTCCTGGGCAAAGGCATCGGCGCCAGCAACCAGTTCGAAGCCGGCGGTTTCATTCGCTCCCGCGAAGAATTCGAGTGGCCGAACATTCAGTACCATTTCCTGCCGGTGGCGATTAATTACAACGGCAGCAATGGCGTGAAAGAGCATGGGTTCCAGGCGCACGTCGGTTCGATGCGCTCGCCAAGCCGTGGCCACGTGCAGTTGAAGTCGAAGAACCCGCGCGAGTACCCGAGCATCCTTTTCAACTACATGTCCACCGAGCAGGACTGGCAGGAATTCCGCGACGGCATCCGCCTGACCCGCGAGATCATGCAGCAGCCCGCGCTGGACAAATACCGGGGCCGCGAGATCAGCCCTGGCCTGGAAGTGCAGTCCGACGAGCAACTCGACCAGTTCGTCCGCGAGCACGCCGAGACCGCGTTTCACCCCTCCTGCTCATGCAAGATGGGCACCGATGAAATGGCGGTGGTCGATCACGAGGGCCGCGTACATGGCATGCAGAGCCTGCGAGTGGTCGATGCCTCGATCATGCCGATCATCACCACCGGCAACCTGAACGCGCCAACGATCATGATCGCCGAGAAGATCGCCGACAGAATCCGTGGGCGTTCGCCACTGCCACGCAGCACTGCCAAGTATTACGTGGCCGGAGATGCACCGGTGCGCGGCAAGCCAATGCGTGAGGTAGCTCCGGCTGCAAATTGACACCCCTTGGCCTGTAGCAGCACGGCTTGCGGCGGTAGCGGACCTGAGATCGCCTCCGCCGGCAAGCCGTGCTGCTACAGATGCATGGCGTCGCTCAGGAGGTTGCTGGACATCTGTCCCCCGCCGAACCGCTCAAGCGCGCTATGATTCGGACCGTTGCCCGTCCGAATCGCCAAGGAGTTTTCCTGCATGTTCGACTTTTCCGCTCAACTCAAACAGCGGTTTGCAGCCCTGCAGAGCAGCGCCCGTTTTTTCTCCCTGCGTTACGTCAAACAGACCAGTCAGCACCTGTCGGTCCGCAAAAACGTCCCTGAGCCGCCGCAACTGAGCACCGACGAAGGGGCGATGCTGACCGTGCGCATCAACGGCGTCGAGGCCTATGCGGCCACCAACGATATTTCGCAGCGTGGCTTGCAGGCCGCCCTCGAGCAGGCCGAATCGCTGGCCCGAATGCTCGCCCCGCACTCGTTGCTCGATCTTCGTGAACACGCCGTCGCCACCAGCCGCGCAGATTATCTGTCGCCGAACCTGACCAACGCTTTCCCCTCGCTGAGCGACTGCTATGCACTGCTGGGTAGCGAATCCGCGTCCGTGCCCAAAGACGAGCGTCTGGTTAACTGGCAGGTCAGCCTGGGCCTGGAAAACGTCGAGCAGATTTACCTGAACAGCGCCGGCGCCGAGATTCGTCAGGCCCAGCGCTTTGTCTTCCCGGGTCTCAGCGTCACGGCCTATGACGGCCAGGACAGCCAGACCCGTAGCCTGGGTCGTGAAAACTTCGGCCAACAGGGCGGCGCGGAAGTCATCACTTCCTGCGGCATCATCGGTGCTGCTTCCAATGTGGCCGATCAGGCGTTGCAACTGATCATGGCGCCGAACACGCCGGCCGGCCCGCGGGACCTGCTGCTGACGCCGGATCAGATGATCCTGCAGATCCACGAATCCATCGGCCACCCGCTGGAGCTGGACCGCATCCTGGGCGACGAGCGCAATTACGCCGGCACCAGCTTCGTCAAAGCCAGCGACTTCGGCACCCTGCGGTACGGCTCGGACCTGCTCAACGTGACGTTCGACCCCGAGATCCCCGAGCAACTGGCGAGCTACGGTTTCGACGACGATGGCACCCCGGCCAGCAAGCAGTTCCTGATCAGGGACGGCATTCTCGAGCGGCCGTTGGGAGGCGCGCTGTCGCAGTACCGTTCCGGCATGGAAGGCGTGGCCAACAGCCGTGCATGCAGCTGGAACCGCGCACCCATCGACCGCATGGCGAACCTCAACATCGAACCGGGCGACAAGTCGATGGCGCAACTGATCGGCGGCATCGAGCACGGCATTTTGATGAGCACCAACCGGTCATGGTCAATCGACGACGCGCGCAACAAATTCCAGTTCGGCTGCGAGTGGGGTCAGTTGATCGAGAATGGCGAACTCAAGGGGGTGGTGAAGAACCCGAACTACCGGGCGATTTCCGCGCAATTCTGGCGCAACCTGAGCGCGGTCGGTGATGCCAGCACTTTCAAGGTCCTGGGCACGCCGAACTGCGGCAAGGGCGAACCCAATCAGGTGGTGCGCGTCGGCCATGCTTCGCCCGCGTGTGTATTCGCCAATGTCGATGTATTTGGAGGTGACGCCTGATGTCCCATCAAGCTCGATTCAACGCTCTGGCCGACTGGCTGAACAGTGCCATCACGGGTCCGGAGCGCTTCACCCTCAGCTACAACGCCGAGGCTTCGGATTTCATTCGGTTCAACCACGCCAAGGTGCGTCAGGCCGGTCATGTGCAGCAGGCCAGCGTGCAGTTCAAGCTGATCGATAATGGGCGTCACGCCGACCTGAGCCTGACATTGTCCGGCGATGAGGCCGTCGACCGTCAGCGCCTCGCGCAAGCCTTGGATCAGTTGCGCGAGACCCTGACGCTGCTGCCGGAAGACCCCTACCTGCTTCTCAACGATGACGCCTGGCACAGCACCAACGTTCAAGACGCGCCGCTGCCCGACAGCGCATATGTGGCCGAACGAATTGCGCAGCTGAGCGAAGGGCTGGATCTGGTGGGTATCTACGCCGCAGGACCGATCTACCGTGGTTTCGCCAGTTCCAATGGCGCCATGGGATGGCATCAGGCGAACAGCTTCAACTTCGACTGGAGCCTGTTCCACGAGAACGGGCAGGCTGTGAAAGCCAACTACGCCGGTCATGAATGGAGCGACGAGACCTTCGCCAGACGCTTGGAGCTTGCGCGCGAGCAACTGACCTTTCTCGGCCAGCCGTCGCACACGCTGGCGCCCGGCCAATACCGGGCCTACCTGGCGCCGGCCGCGCTGGAAGAAATCGTGGGCATGTTGTGCTGGGGCGGATTTTCAGCGCAATCACTGGCCGACAAGACCAGCCCGTTGCAGCGGCTGTATGACGGCCAGGCCACGCTCAATCCGTTGGTGAGTGTTGACGAGCAGGTGACCGGCTCCTTGTCGCCCGCGTTTTCCGGCGAAGGCTACCCCCGCTCGGACTTGTCTCTGATCGACGAAGGCGCTGCGAAGGATCGCCTGATCGACTCACGCAGCGCAGCCGAATACGGTCTGGCTGCCAACGGCGCGGGCTGGGGCGAGTCGCCCAGCGCGCTAAGCATGAACGGCGGCTCACTGGCGCTGGACGACGTGCTCAAAGAGCTGGGCACCGGCCTGTACATCAGCAATCTGTGGTACCTGAATTTCTCAGACCGCACGGCCGGACGTATTACCGGCATGACCCGGTTTGCGACTTTCTGGGTCGAGGACGGCAAGATCAAGGCACCGGTCAGTACCATGCGTTTTGATGACAGCATCTTCAGCCTGCTCGGCGGCTCGCTGGAACAATTGACGACGGAAAGGGAACTCATCCTCTCGGCGAGCACCTACAGTCAACGCCAGACAGCCTCGAATCTGCTGCCCGGGGCGTTGGTGAGCAGGTTGACGCTGACGCTGTGATAAACCCGGCATACCTGTAGGAGCGCGCTTGCCCGCGATGCAATCTGTCTGCACCGAAAATGCCGACTGACATACCGCTATCGCGGGCAAGCGCGCTCCTACAAAAATGCACCGCGCTCCGACTCCCAGGAAAACCAATAAGGACCCACGATTCACATGCCGACCTCGACGCCGCAACTGGACGCCAGAACCCTGCGCTGGATGCCATGGGTCATCGCAATCGCCTTTTTCATGCAAAGCCTGGACGGCACGATCCTCAACACCGCTTTGCCGTCCATGGCCGGTTCGCTGTCCGAAGATCCGCTGCGCATGCAGTCCGTCATCATTGCCTATATGCTGACCATCGCTCTGCTGATCCCGGCATCCGGCTGGATTTCCGACCGCTTCGGCATCAAGCGCATCTTCTTCAGCGCCATTCTCCTGTTCAGCTTCGGCTCCCTGCTCTGCGCTGCTGCCAACACCCTCGGCATGCTGGTCGCCGCGCGCGTGATTCAGGGACTCGGCGGCGCATTGATGATGCCGGTCGGCAGGCTGATCGTGCTACGCGCCTACCCGCGGACCGAGCTGGTGCGCATCCTCAGCTTCATCACCATGCCCGCGCTGCTTGGCCCGCTGATGGGCCCAACAGTGGGCGGCTGGCTGGTGGAATACCTGAGCTGGCACTGGATCTTCCTGATCAACATTCCGGTAGGAATTCTCGGCTGCTTCGCGGTGCGCAAGTTCATTCCCGACCTGCAAGGCGGCGGGCGCACGCGTTTCGATCTGGTGGGTTTCACGCTGTTTGGCGCCTCGATGGTGCTGATCACTATCGCGCTGGAAGGCTTGGGTGAATTGCATCTGCCGCATCTGCGCGTGGTGATGCTGCTGTTCGGCGGCATGGCTTGTCTGGCTGCATACTGGCTGCGCGCCGGGCATGTGGAAGCGCCGCTGTTCTCCGCTTCGCTGTTTCGCACACGCAGTTTCGCGGTGGGGATCATGGGCAACCTGTTCGCCCGCCTGGGCAGCGGTGCTCTTCCGTTTCTGGTGCCGCTGATGCTGCAAGTGGCGCTGGGGTATTCGCCGTCCCACGCAGGGATGAGCATGATCCCGCTGGCGTTGGCGGCGATGTTCGCCAAACCGCTGGCGACTCGGGCCATCGAGCGTCTGGGTTACCGGATCGTGCTGACAGGCAACACCCTTTTGCTGGGCATTCTGCTGGCAAGCATGTCGCTGGTGGGCGCCGACACGCCTTACTGGATGCTGCTCATTCATCTGGCGTTCCTGGGCGGGGTGAATTCGCTGCAGTTCTCGGCGATGAACGCCGTGACCCTGATCGACCTGGACGACGCCAGCGCCGCGAGCGGCAACAGCTTGCTGTGGGTGGTCGCGCAGTTGTCGCTGAGCCTCGGCGTTGCCTGCGCGGCGGCGTTGCTGGGTGGCTTCACCGATGATGTCTCGACGGGCGAAGTCAGCAGCGTTCTGGGGGCATTCCAGCTGACGTTCCTGTGTGTCGGGGTGCTGGCGATGCTGGCGGCGTCGATTTTCCTGCAGCTCTCGCCCCGCATGCCGCCTGAGAATCCACCGCGCAAACCGCAAACCGAGCCTGAGATCGAGGCGTAGTGATTCCGCCACGGCTACAGATGTTCACCGCATGGATCATCATAAAGCGCCACCATTTATCGCCCGCAGCCCCAAGGCAGGGGCTGCGACCTGATACACTGCGCGACATTTTGTTTTGCAGGCCACTCTTGTGACTAACACCGCGTTCAACTCATTGCCCCTTTCCGCCGCCATGCTGGCTAACCTGGAATCCCTTGGTTATGCCGAGATGACGCCGATTCAGGCGCAGAGCCTGCCGGTGATCCTCAAGGGCATGGACCTCATCGCCCAGGCCAAGACCGGCTCGGGCAAGACTGCGGCATTCGGTATCGGCCTGCTCAACCCGATCAATCCGCGTTATTTCGGCTGTCAGGCGCTGGTGCTGTGCCCGACCCGCGAACTGGCCGACCAGGTGGCGAAGGAAATCCGTCGCCTGGCCCGTTCCGAAGACAACATCAAGGTCCTGACCCTGTGCGGCGGCGTGTCCTTCGGCCCGCAGATCGGCTCACTGGAGCATGGCGCGCACATCATCGTCGGCACGCCGGGCCGCATCCAGCAGCATTTGCGCAAGGGTTCACTGGTGCTGGACGGCCTGAACACGCTGGTCCTCGACGAAGCCGATCGCATGCTCGACATGGGGTTCTACGACTCGATCGCCGACATCATCGAACAAACCCCGGAACGCCGTCAGACCCTGCTGTTCTCGGCTACCTACCCGGTCGGCATCAAGCAACTGGCGTCCAAGTTCATGCGTGACCCGCAGACCGTGAAGGTCGAAGCGCTGCACGCCGACAGTCAGATCGAGCAGATTTTCTACGAGATCTCGCCGGAGCAACGCCTGGAAGCCGTGGTGAAAGTCCTCGACCATTTCCGTCCGCAGTCTTGCGTGGCGTTCTGCTTCACCAAGCAGCAGGTTCAGGAAGTGGTCGATCACCTGACCGCCAAGGGCATGTCCGCAGTTGGCCTGCACGGCGACCTGGAGCAGCGTGATCGTGATCAGGTACTGGCAATGTTCGCCAACCGCAGCACCTCGGTACTGGTCGCCACCGACGTTGCCGCCCGTGGCCTGGACATCGATGCGCTGGACATGGTGATCAACGTCGAACTGGCCCGTGATTCGGAAATCCACATTCACCGCGTCGGCCGTACCGGTCGTGCAGGCGAGACCGGCATTGCCGTCAGCCTCGTGGCGCCGGGTGAGAGCCAGCGGGCCCGCGCGGTCGAAGAATTGCAAAAGGCGCCGCTGAACTGGCAACAGTACGACCAGCTAACGCGCAAGGAAGGCGGCAAACTGCTGCCCCCGATGACCACCCTGTGCATCGGCTCGGGCCGCAAGGACAAACTGCGTCCAGGCGACATCCTTGGTGCGTTGACGGGCGAAGCCGGGGTTCCTGGCACTCAGGTCGGCAAGATCGCGATTTTTGATTTCCAGGCCTACGTGGCCGTTGAGCGCAGCATCGCCAAGCAGGCGCTGGAGCGTCTGAACAACGGCAAGATCAAGGGCAAGTCGTTGCGGGTCCGGATTTTGTAAGTACCCGCTATCCATTGATCGTTCCCATGCTCCGCGTGGGAATGCCGTGCGGGACGCTCCGCGTCCCTGCGACGCAGAGCGTCGCAATATGCGTTACCACGCAGAGCGTGGGAACGATCGAACACAGATCTCCCAATACCCCCCCGAGGACACCGCTTTGCCCGTTACTGACGTTGTGATCATCGGCGCCGGCGCCGCAGGTTTGATGTGTGCATTCACCGCCGCCAATCGTGGCCGCAAGGTGATGCTGATCGATCACGCGAACAAGCCGGGCAAGAAAATCCTCATGTCGGGCGGCGGCCGCTGCAACTTCACCAACCTGTACACCGAGCCTGCCAACTTCCTCTCGCAGAACCCGCACTTCTGCAAGTCGGCTCTGGCCCGCTACACCCAGTGGGATTTCATCGCGCTGGTGGGCAAACACGGCGTGCCGTACCACGAGAAGAAACTAGGCCAGCTGTTCTGTGACAACAAGTCCAGCGACATCCTCGGCCTGCTGCTCAGCGAATGCGATGGCGCAGGCGTGAGTCTGCACATGGACACCTCGGTGCAGTCCATCGAGAAGACCGAAAGCGGCTATCTGCTGCAAACCACTCTGGGCAACATCAATTGCGAATCGCTGGTGATCGCCACTGGCGGGCTGTCCATTCCCACGCTGGGCGCCACCGGGTTCGGTTATCAGGTCGGCAAGCAGTTCGGTCACACCCTGTTGCCAACCCGCGCAGGCCTGGTGCCGTTTACCATCACCGATCAGCTGAAAGAACTCTGTACCGAACTGACCGGCACCTCGGTGGACTGCATGGTGAGCTGCAACGACACCAGCTTTCGCGAGAACATCCTGTTCACCCACCGTGGCCTGAGCGGCCCGGCGATCCTGCAGATTTCCTCGTTCTGGAATCCGGGTGACGCAGTCGAAATCAACCTGATGCCCGATCTCGACGCCCACAACTGGCTGACCGAGCAACAGGCCGAACGTCCCAACAGCGAACTGAAGACCCTGCTTGGCGAAATCTTCACCAAGAAGATGGCCAACCTGATCGCCGAGCAATGGTTCGTCTCCAAACCGATGAAGCAGTACACCCACGCCGAGCTGGCCGACATCGCCGAAAAACTGGCGAGCTGGCAGGTGGTTCCGGCCGGCACCGAAGGCTATCGCACCGCCGAAGTGACTCTGGGCGGGATCGACACACGAGAAGTGTCGTCCAAGACCATGGAGTCCCTGAAGTCGCCGAAGCTGTACTTCATCGGCGAAGTGCTGGATGTCAGCGGGCATCTGGGTGGCTTCAACTTCCAGTGGGCCTGGGCCTCCGCCTATGCGGCGGCGCAGTACGTTTAACCTTCGGAATTACACCTCCCCTGTAGCAGCACGGCTTGCCGGCGGTAGCGATCTCAAATATGTCACCGCCGGCAAGCCGGACTGCTACAGGTTTCGTGTTCGAACAACAATTGCCGCAAGGCTTGCGGAATAAATTTTGCTTCGCGGATGTACAGCGGGCATTCGGCGCTGTACATACTCACTCAGCAAAATCGAAAAATCGCGAACAAGGCCGTCAGCGTTCATGGCATCGAAATCGTTGCGCAATACCTTCCGGCGCCTCTGGGCGCTGGACAAGTTTTCCTACAGCGTGCGCGTATTCATCGCGCTGACCGGCAGCATGGCGCTGTGCTGGTATCAAAACGAGATGTCGCTGCTGATCCCCCTGTTCCTGGGGATTATCGCCAGTGCCCTGTCCGAAACCGACGACAGCTGGCAGGGTCGCCTCAATGCGCTGGCGGTCACGCTGGTGTGTTTCAGCATCGCGGCGTTGTCCGTGGAGTTGCTGTTCCCCTACCCCGTCCTCTTCATCTGCGCCTTCGCCTTCGCCGCGTTCTGCCTGACGATGCTGGGTGCATTGGGTGAACGCTATGGGGCGATTGCCTACGCGACATTGATCCTCTCGGTCTACACCATGATCGGCGTGGACCAACGGGGCGGTGAGGTCACCAACTTTTGGCATGAGCCGATGCTGCTGGTCGCAGGCGCCGCCTGGTACGGCCTGCTGTCGGTGCTGTGGCAAATGCTGTTCTCCAATCAACCCGTGCAACAGGCACTCGCCAGGCTTTTCCGTGAGCTGGGGCTCTACCTGAAGATCAAATCCGAGCTGTTTGAACCGATCCGCACGCTGGACGTCGAAGCCCGCCGTCTGGAACTGGCGAAGCAGAACGGCAAGGTCGTGGCCGCGCTCAACGTCACCAAGGAAATCATCCTCAACCGCGTAGGCAGTGGCCGCCCCGGCTCGAAGGTCAGTCGTTACCTGAAGCTGTACTTTCTCGCCCAGGACATCCACGAGCGCGCCAGCTCCTCGCACTATCCCTACAACTCCCTGGCCGAAGCGTTCTTTCACAGCGACGTGCTGTTCCGCTGTCAGCGCCTCCTGCGCCAACAGGGCAACGCCTGTCGCGATCTGTCGGTTTCGATCCAGCTGCGCCAGCCATTCATCTACGACGACAGCTTTGCCCATGCGCTGGAAGACTTGCGCGCATCACTGGAGCACCTGCGCATTCAGAGCAATCCGGCCTGGCGCGGCCTGCTGCGCTCGCTGCGCGCACTTGCTAACAACTTGGCGACACTGGACCGGCTGCTCAGCGATGCGAGCAACCCTGACGCGCTGGCAGATGCCACCGACAGCAGCCTGCTGGATCGTTCGCCACGCAACTTCAAGGATGTCTGGACGCGCTTGCGCCTGCAACTGACGCCCACCTCACTGCTGTTCCGCCACGCTCTGCGCCTGCCGCTGGCGCTGGTGATCGGCTACATCACGCTGCACCTGATTCACCCGTCGCAAGGCTACTGGATCATCCTGACCACGGTTTTCGTCTGTCAGCCGAGTTATGGCGCAACCCGGCGCAAGCTCGGCCAGCGGATCATCGGCACGGCCATCGGCCTCACGGCAGGCTGGATTCTGTTCGATCTGATCACCACGCCCGTTCTGCAATCGATGTGCGCGGTTCTGGCCGGGGTGGTGTTCTTCGTCAACCGAACCACGCGCTACACGCTGTCGACAGCGGCGATCACGGTGATGATCCTGTTCTGCTTCAATCAGGTCGGCAACGGTTACGGGCTGTTCTTGCCACGGCTGATGGACACCTTGCTCGGCAGCCTGATCGCAGGTCTTGCGGTATTCCTGTTCCTGCCGGACTGGCAGGGCCGCCGCTTGAACAAGGTGCTGGCCAACACCCTCTCCTGCAACAGCATTTATCTGCGCCAGATCATGCAGCAATACGCCAAGGGCAAGAGCGACGACCTGGCGTATCGCCTGGCCCGGCGCAACGCTCACAACGCTGATGCGGCGCTGTCGACCACGCTGGCCAACATGCTCATGGAGCCAGGGCACTTCCGCAAAGAGGCCGATGTGGGCTTCCGCTTTCTGGTGCTGTCGCACACGCTGCTCAGCTACCTTTCCGGCCTGGGCGCCCACCGGGAAACCCAACTGCCCGACGAGGTACGCGAACAATTGATCGAAGGCGCCGGCGCCAATCTGGCCGCGAGTATCGATGAAATCGCCCAGAGTCTTGCCATGCGCGAGCCGGTGGCGGTACAGAGTGACGTTGAAGAAGCTCTGGCGACGGAACTGGAACAAATGCCCGAAGAAATCGACGAGGGCCAGCGGCTGGTGCAGACACAACTGGCCTTGATCTGCCGTCAGCTGGGGCCGCTGCGCACACTCGCTGCGCATCTGATCAAGGCACCCGAAAAAGAGCCGGACGTCACAGGCCGTGCAGCTTGAACAACTTGTCGTAGGTGCCATCGGCCCTCATGGCAGCGATCGCCCTGTCGAAATCCGCGACGATTTTCCCATGATCGGGGTTCTTCAGGCTGACGAGGATGTGCAGGCTGTTTTCGCTCAGTGACTTTGGCAGAAACTCCACATTGGTCCGCACTTCATCAGGCTCGCCGCCGAGGGCGAAACGCGCGGCGTATTCATCCTCGACAGTCAGTTCGACTCTACCGGCGGCCAGCATCCGCACGGCGGTCGAGAAGCTCGCCACGGGTACCTTCTTCAGATCAGCATCGCTGTCGAACTCGGGCGAGTAGGCGTAGCTGCGCACCACCGCGATGGAATACGGGTGCAGTTGCGTCAGATCCTGATACTCGATGGGGGACGCCTTGCGCTTGAGAAAACGCAGGCGATTGATCAGGTACTCGCCGGAAAACTGCCCGATGTGGGTGCGCTCTTGGCTGTACCAGGCATTGATCAAGATGTCGTAACGCCCCTCGCCGACGCCGTGAATCGCGCGAGCCCAAGGCACCTGCTCGTATTCGGTGGTGTAACCGGCACGGGTCAAGGCGGTACGGATCAGGTCGATAGACAAGCCGCCATTGAGCAGCGAAACATCGGCATAAGGTGCCCATGCATCGCCTGCCAGACGTAGCTTCTGCGCCCACGCATCTTGCGCGATCAGCAGCATTCCCAGCAGTCCCATGGCTCGAAGCAAACGCGACATGCTCAAGATCCTTAGGCAGACGAACAGCCTGCGACGATTTCAGCTGCGATAAAGCGGCACCGTGACATCCCTGATACAAGCAACGACCAGCGAGACAAACGGGTGTGAGCGACGTACGTGGATAGCAAGTGGCCTTCATTGAAGACCTGTTCCGCGTTTTCCACAACCGATAACAAAGCGCTGTTTGTGTCGCAGTTCAAGAAAAAAGCGCAATGTCTCGTTCATTCGCTTTCAGGTCATTACGCAGTTACTTTGGGATGAGCGCAATATGCGTTTAGTATCCGCCATGGACTTCATTTCGTGAGCCGGCGTCATGTCTATCAACTGGATTTGCAAACACCACACTGCCCTGAGCAAAGAGCAGTTGTACGCCATCTTGCAGCTGCGCGCGCAGGTGTTCGTCGTAGAGCAGAAATGCTGGTATCAGGACGTCGACGGTCAGGATTTAGTGGGCGATACGCGGCATCTGATGGCCTGGCAGAATGAAGAGCTGGTGGCTTATCTGCGCTTGCTCGACCCGATACAACAGGACGGCGACGTGACCATTGGCCGTGTAGTGACTGCCCCGTCCATGCGCAACAAGGGCATGGGCCATGAACTGATGGTGCAGGCGTTGGAACATGCCGAACGCAACTGGCCGGACCAGCCGATCTATCTTTCGGCACAGCCGCATCTGCAGGGATACTACAGCCGCTACGGCTTTAACCCGGTGGGGGATGTTTACGTCGAGGAAGGCATCTCGCGCATCGGCATGCGTCGGGATCTGGATTGAAATCGCGGGTTCCTATGCGCCGAGTCGCGCCCATAACTCACGGATAGCCCAGTACCGCCTTGATCTGCTGTAGATTCTGCGCAATCCATTGCTTGTCGATCGCGCCCCATTCACGTATCCGATACCCCCCGGCGTGGTTGCGAGCGCCATCAAGCTGCTCGAATTCACAGACGATATCCAGATCGGCCAATGCAGCGATAGTGTCCTGCGCGGTACGGCGCGGCATACCTGTGACATCGGTCAGTGCAGGAACGCTGCTGGCGACCTCGCTGTCGATCAGGTAAGCGACGTAAAGACGCCGATAGAAGCTGCTTTTGGTCTTGCTGACGTCCATCGTCAGGTCCTTGTCGAAGAGAAAAGTGATCGCTAACCCTGCTGCATATCCCGCCACGTCAGGTAGACGCGCAGGTCGAATTCCAGTTGGTGATAGCCGGGCTGCATGTGCTCGCACAGCTTGTAGAACGCCTTGTTGTGCTCGGTCTCTTTGAAATGCGCCAGTTCATGCACCACGATCATCTTGAGGAACTGAGGCGCGGCGTCCTTGAAGAGGGACGCTACGCGAATCTCCTTCTTGGCCTTAAGCTTGCCACCCTGCACACGGGACACCGTGGTGTGCAGACCCAAGGCCCGATGGGTGAGGTCCAGGCGATTATCGAACAGCACTTTGTCGATATTCGGCGCATTGCGCAGGTGTTCCTGCTTGAGCGCCAGCGCGAAGGCGTAGAGCGCCTTGTCGCTCTGCACGTCGTGACGTCCAGGATAGCGCTGCTCCAGATAGGCACCCAGTTTGTCCTGGGCAATCAGCTGCCGGACCTGATCCTGCAACGAAGCGGGATAGGCCTGCAGGTATTTGAGCGGCGCTGCTGCGGTGGAAGTCATGGTCAGATCGAATAGCCGAAAAGGCGCCAGTCTACCGCGTCAGCTCTCGCTGAGCAGCGGGTGAGCCGTCGGTAGCTCGATCGGTTCGACGAACCGCAACGCATCGCCCGGCGCTAGCGGATGCGCCAACAGAAACCCCTGAATGATCTGACACCCGTTCGCCACAAGCCATTGATACTGCTCTAGCGTTTCCACACCTTCGGCGATTACTTCGATGTCCAGGGTTCGGCACAGGTCGATGATGCTGCGCGCCACCGCCAGGTCCCGGGGAGAACTCATCATCCCCCCGATAAAATGCCGATCGATCTTCAGCGTATCCAGGTCCAGATTGCGCAGGTGCGCCAGCGAACTGTCCCCCGCCCCGAAGTCGTCCAGTGAGACCCGCACTCCGATGTCATGCAGGCTTTGCAGCTGTTTACGGCTATGAACCAGGTTATGCACCAGCGACGGCTCGGTGATTTCCACTTCCAGCTGCCGTGGCTGCAGGCCATGAATATGAATGGCACGCTGCAACTCGGCGGCGAGATTCGGCATGCTGAACTGAGCCGGGCTGACGCTGACACTCATCACTAGATCATCTGGAAACACACCGTCCCAGCGTTGGCGTTGAGCGGCACCCTGCTCGAAGATCCATCCGCCGAGCTTGTTGATCAATCGCGTCTCTTCCAGGAGAGGAATGAATAGACTCGACGGCACATCGCCTGCATCGGGATGATTCCAGCGCAGCAATGCCTCGAATCCTCGGGTGCGACCAGTCGCCACGTTGATCTGCGGCTGGTAGACGATGGAGAAATCCTTACCCTCGATAGCCGTGCGCACGCTTTCCTCGAGCATCAGGCGCGAGCGGGCACGACCGTTCATGTACTGGTCATAGAAGCGGTATTGCTGACGCCCTGCCCGCTTGGCTTCGTACATCGCGATATCCGCAGCGCGCAGCAGCCCGTCCAGATTGGTGCCGCAGTCCGGGTATACCGCAATGCCGATGCTGGCACCGAGAGTCGCCTCGATACCGTCGACATGACGCCGAGCGGATACGCGTTCGATCAGCTTTTCCGCGACTTTGGCCGCATGTTCAGGGAAGTCCAGGCCATCGATGACCACGACGAATTCGTCCCCGCCCATTCTTGCCAGCACGTCATAGGGCCGCAGGCATTCCTTCAACTGCTCGGCGACCCAGACCAGCACCTGATCTCCGGCGTCGTGGCCCAGCGAGTCGTTGACATGCTTGAATCCGTCCAGATCCAGATACAACACCACCAGATATTTCCCGGCGTGCTCGTTGCGCAGCAGCATCCCCTCCACCGTCTGGTAGAACCCGCGACGGTTGAGCAATCCTGTCAGGGAGTCAGTAACGGCCTGCTGTTCAAGCTGTCGATACAGATCGCGCACCACCGACATATCGAGCACGCTCAGCACCATGGCTTTCTGCTCGTCCGGTAGCGGCGCACAGGATAAGGCCACAGGCACCTGATGGCCTTCGGGCGTACGCATGATGGCGTCGTGCACGCGGTAGGTATCCGCACGGCGATAGTGATGGTAGAAACCGGAATCGGTCCAGTCTTGAATAACGGGCTCCTGCAGATAACAACTCAGAGCAGTACCCCGCAGCTCGCCATCGGTCATGCCCAGCAACCTGCAGATCGCGGGGTTGGCAAAACTGATGAGGCCATCCTCCTTGACCACCAGGATGCCCTCGGCGACGTTGGCGAGCACCGACGCATTGAAAGCCCGCGCCGACTCGAGTTCGCGGCTGAGCTTTTGCAACGCCCGGCGGTTGTGCTGGTGCTCCAGCAGCGCCTGAACCTTGGGCTTGAGAATATTGGGGTCGAAGGGCTTGAACAGGTAGTCCACTGCCCCGCTGGCATAACCCTTATGCACAGCGTCGCGGGACTGCTCGTTGGCCGTCAGAAAGATAATGGGTGTCAAACGGGTTCGCTGGCTGCCGCGCATCAGACGCGCCACCTCGAACCCGTCCATTTCCGGCATCTGCACATCGAGCAGGACGAGATCGACGTCTACGTCCAGCAAAAGGCCCAGCGCCTCCATGCCCGAACTGGCCGTGACGATTTCCCAGTCCTGCCGCTGCAGGACCGCACGCATCGTGACCAGATTTTCCGGATAGTCATCGACGACCAATAAAACCGACTTGCCATCAGGTGGCTGGGTTTGCACGCACTCCATGCTGCTACTCATTCACATTACTGCCTGGTGAAAGGGCTCCGCCCATGATCCGAATGGAATTTACTCTAGTCTGGAATAAAAAAAAAAGAAGTAAGGCCATCGTTATGCCATCCAAAAAGCACCGGCAACCCGACTAACGGTACTCACCCTGCACCACCTCTACCAGCCACCGCACACGAGAAATGGCGGCACATTGACGCCAGCCATTCGACGGATTCACGTTAACAAACAACGTTTTGAAACGTATAAGGAGCACCCCTCAAACCCTTGCGCCAGACACGTTGCTGGCAATGAGACATATCGGACGATAGACACAATGATTGATTTGGGATCCTGGAATCTGAGCATTCCAGTGGGCTCGCCACCCGCCACCATCGAAACACGCCAACTGCTTCAGGGCTACGACGACAAATATTTCAAATCCGGGACATCGAACGTCACCTTCTGGGCTCCGGTGACCGGGAGCAAGACCGCCAATGCGATCTATCCGCGTACCGAACTGCGGGAAACCTGGTCCGACGGCACCTTGCACAACTGGTACTACCCCGACGCCGATAATTTCCTCAATGCCAAGCTCAAGGTCTTGCAGGTGCCCTCTTCAGGGCGAGTCGTCATTGGTCAGATCCATGTCTATGAAAGCACTCAACCTCTGCTGAAAGTCGAGTACCAATACAAGGACGCTACCAAAGACGGCATCATCGTCGCCAAGGTCCGATTCCACCCGGACGACAAGAAGGCCCGGATCTTTACGATTGCCGAAGGCATTCGCCTCAACGACACCTTCAATTACGTCATTCACTTGAACAAGGCCGGCCTGCTTACCGTCAAGGCCAACAATATGATCTGGGGTGATCGTATCAGCGCCACTTGGAGCAAACAGCAGCTCTATTTCAAGGCGGGCGTCTACACCCAGGATCACACGGGTTACACCAGCGAAGGCGGCAAAACAATGTTCTTCAATCTGGACATCGATCACAACAAGAGCTGATCGCCGAACGCGAGACATTCTGTGGGATGCGGCTTGCTGGCTTCCACAAAATGCAAAAAAAGCCCGGGTTCCAGAGGAACGCGGGCTTTTCATTACGACGGAGTGCTTACGCCGCCTTGTACTCTTTCTCGGCTGCCTCGAAACGTGCCTGCATGCCTGGCGTAGGGCCTTTGCCCATCAGACTGAACAGCACGATTGCGATGCTGGCGAAGATGAAGCCCGGGATGATCTCGTACAGACCCAGCAGTTCGAAATGCTTCCAGACAACCACGGTGATAGCACCCACCAGAATACCGGCCAATGCACCATTGCGAGTCATACCTTTCCAGACCACCGAAATCAGTACGACCGGGCCGAACGCTGCGCCGAAACCGGCCCAGGCGTAACTGACCAGGCCCAGTACGCGGTTTTCCGGATTGGCCGCCAGTGCGATGGCGATCAGTGCCACCAACAAGACCATCCCACGGCCAACCCACACCAGCTCACGCTGCGAGGCAGATTTGCGCAGGAAAGCCTTGTAGAAGTCCTCGGTCAGCGCGCTGGAACACACCAGCAACTGGCAGCTCAGCGTGCTCATTACCGCCGCGAGAATGGCCGACAGCAACACACCCGCGATCCACGGGTTGAACAGGATTTTCGCCAGCTCTATAAACACACGCTCATGGTTTTCGGTCACGGGGCCGGCAAGCTCCGGATGCGCGGAGAAGTACGCGATCCCGAAAAAGCCTACAGCGACGGTGCCGCCCAGACACAGAATCATCCAGGTCATGGAGATGCGGCGCGCCTTGGCAATCGACTTCACGGAATCTGCCGCCATGAAACGCGCCAGAATGTGTGGCTGACCGAAATACCCCAGGCCCCAGCCCATCAGCGATATCACGCCAATGAAGGTGGTGTTCTTGAGCATGTCGAAGTTGGTTGGGTCTTTCGCCTCGATCGCCAGGAAAGTCGTGTCGATGCCGCCCGTGGCGAGCAGCACGATGATCGGCGTCAGAATCAGCGCGAAAATCATCAGGGTGGCTTGCACGGTATCCGTCCAGCTCACAGCCAGGAAGCCGCCGATGAAGGTGTAGGCGATGGTTGCGGCAGCTCCGGCCCACAAGGCCGTTTCGTAGGACATACCGAAAGTGCTTTCGAAAAGACGAGCGCCAGCGACGATGCCCGACGCGCAGTAAATGGTGAAGAACACCAGAATAACGATGGCCGAGATCACCCGCAGCAGGCCGCTGGTGTCTTCGAAACGGCTGGAGAAGTAGTCCGGCAGGGTCAGTGCATCGCCGTTGTGCTCGGTCTGCACCCGCAGGCGACCCGCGACGAACAGCCAGTTCAGGTAGGCACCGGCGATCAGGCCGATGGCGATCCAGCTTTCCGACAGGCCGGACATGTAGATCGCACCTGGCAGCCCCATCAGCAACCAGCCACTCATGTCCGAGGCGCCGGCCGACAATGCGGTGACCACGCTGCCGAGGCTTCGGCCGCCGAGAATATAGTCAGAAAGGTTGTTGGTGGAGCGGTAGGCCATGAGTCCGATGAGGACCATCGCCGCGATGTAGATCACGAAAGTGATCAGAGTTGGGTTGCTGACGCTCATTGTGTATGCCCGTGCGTTGTTTTTATGGTCGGAGCGTTGCGAGTAATGTCGCGTCTGTCGCCGGCATTCTCGATCGCCCGTGCCTGACGAGTCCGCAAAAGCGAATCGGCCGCCAGACAGTGTTCGGAACAATTGGTTGCACCAAGGGCGCGCATGCTATGCAAGATTACGGCGCCGGCGCAACCCGAAGAGAAGAACTAGTTGCACCTTTTATCGCTAAAAAATGTAACAGCCTGGCTCTTTTGCGCTTTATTTGGGCATTTTCGGGGATCCGCACACGTCNGCGCGAAATATCTGGAAAAAACAGGTTGCACCCGGTTGCACCCGACTTGAGGCGCAGCTAATCTTGGCGGCAGCTACAGCCACACGAACGGTGGCTCTTATGAGGACAAAACATGGCGACCACCACCCTGGGTGTCAAACTCGACGACCCGACCCGCGAGCGATTGAAAGCTGCCGCACAGTCCATCGACCGGACTCCGCATTGGCTGATCAAGCAGGCGATTTTCAATTACCTGGAAAAGCTCGAGGGTGGTGCAACCCTTAATGACCTCAACGGCCTGAGCAGCAAAGACGCCGACGATCAGGGCGAGCTGCCAGCAGACAACGCCCACCAGGCGTTCCTCGAATTCGCAGAGAGCATCCTGCCTCAGTCGGTGCTGCGCGCTGCCATTACGTCGGCCTATCGTCGTCCTGAGCCTGAAGTCGTACCGATGCTGCTGGAACAGGCTCGGCTGCCTGCGCCGATGGCCGATGCCACCCACAAACTCGCTGCTTCAATTGCCGAAAAACTGCGCAACCAGAAGAGCACCGGCGGCCGTGCCGGTATCGTTCAAGGCCTGCTGCAGGAATTCTCCCTGTCGTCTCAGGAAGGCGTCGCTCTGATGTGCCTGGCCGAAGCGCTGTTGCGGATCCCGGACAAAGGTACTCGCGATGCGCTGATCCGCGACAAGATCAGCACCGGCAACTGGCACCCCCATCTGGGCAACAGCCCGTCGCTGTTCGTCAACGCGGCTACGTGGGGCCTGCTCCTGACCGGAAAACTGGTCAGTACCCACAACGAAGCCGGTCTGACCTCGTCATTGAGCCGCATCATCGGCAAGTCCGGCGAACCGATGATCCGCAAGGGCGTCGACATGGCCATGCGCCTTATGGGCGAGCAGTTCGTCACCGGCGAAACCATCGGCGAAGCACTGGCCAACGCCAGCAAGTTCGAAGCCAAGGGCTTCCGCTACTCCTACGACATGCTGGGTGAAGCGGCGTTGACCGAGCACGACGCACAGAAATACCTGGCGTCTTATGAGCAGGCCATTCACTCCATCGGCAAGGCCTCCCACGGCCGTGGCATCTATGAAGGCCCTGGCATCTCCATCAAGCTGTCGGCGCTGCACCCACGCTACAGCCGCGCTCAATACGAGCGTGTCATGGAAGAGCTGTACCCGCGCCTGCTGTCGCTGACCCTGCTGGCCAAACAATACGACATCGGCCTGAACATCGACGCCGAAGAAGCCGACCGCCTTGAGCTGTCGCTCGACCTGCTCGAACGCCTGTGCTTCGAACCTCAGCTGACCGGCTGGAACGGCATCGGCTTCGTGATTCAGGCGTACCAGAAGCGCTGCCCGTACGTGATCGACTACGTGATAGACCTGGCTCGTCGCAGCCGCCACCGCCTGATGATCCGTCTGGTGAAAGGCGCCTACTGGGACAGCGAAATCAAGCGCGCTCAAGTCGAGGGTCTGGAAGGCTATCCGGTCTATACCCGCAAGGTGTACACCGACGTTTCCTACATCGCTTGCGCCCGCAAACTGCTTTCAGTTCCGGAAGTGATTTACCCGCAGTTCGCCACACACAACGCCCATACCCTGTCAGCGATCTACCACATCGCCGGTCAGAACTATTACCCCGGCCAGTACGAATTCCAATGCTTGCACGGCATGGGTGAGCCACTGTACGAGCAGGTCGTCGGCAAAGTTGCCGATGGCAAGCTGAACCGACCGTGCCGCGTGTACGCCCCGGTCGGCACTCACGAAACCCTGCTGGCGTATCTGGTTCGCCGTCTGCTGGAAAACGGCGCCAACACCTCGTTCGTCAACCGAATCGCCGATCAATCGATCTCGATCCAGGAACTGGTGGCCGACCCGGTCTCCAGCATCGAACGCATGGCGACTCAGGAAGGCGGCTTTGGTCTGCCACATCCGCGCATCCCTCTGCCGCGTGATCTGTACGGCAGCGAACGCGCCAACTCGGCCGGCATCGACATGGCCAACGAACATCGTCTGGCATCGCTGTCTTCCGCGTTGCTGGCCACCGCGCACAACGACTGGAAAGCCGCTCCGATGTTGGGCAGTGCGGTAAGCGCCGGCGCTGAAGCAGCTGTTCTGAACCCGTCCGACCTGCGGGACGTGGTCGGCCATGTTCAGGAAGCAAGCCTGGAAGACGTCGACAACGCTCTGCTCAGCGCCCTGAGTGCAGGCCCCATCTGGCAAGCCACGCCGCCAGCCGAGCGCGCAGCGATTCTCGAGCGTGCCGCCGACCTGATGGAAGCCGAGATTCAACCGCTGATGGGTCTGCTGGCCCGTGAAGCCGGCAAGACCTACGCCAACGCCATCGCCGAGGTGCGCGAAGCCGTGGACTTCCTGCGGTATTACGCGGTGCAGGCCCGCAACGACTTCAGCAACGATGCTCATCGTCCGCTGGGCCCCGTGGTGTGCATCAGCCCGTGGAACTTCCCGTTGGCGATTTTCAGCGGTCAGGTCGCCGCAGCCCTGGCGGCCGGCAACCCGGTGTTGGCAAAGCCTGCCGAGCAGACCCCACTGATCGCCGCTCAGGCCGTTCGCCTGCTGCTCGAAGCCGGCATCCCGGAAGGCGTCGTGCAACTGTTGCCTGGTCGTGGCGAAACTGTCGGCGCGCGCCTGGTGGGTGATGATCGCGTCAAAGGCGTGATGTTTACCGGTTCGACCGAAGTCGCTCGCCTGCTGCAACGCAACATCGCCGGTCGCCTCGACGCTCAGGGCCGTCCGATTCCTCTTATCGCCGAAACCGGCGGCCAGAACGCGATGATCGTCGACTCTTCCGCCCTGACCGAACAAGTGGTTATCGACGTGGTGTCCTCGGCGTTCGACAGCGCCGGCCAGCGCTGCTCTGCCCTGCGCGTGCTATGCCTGCAAGAAGATTCCGCCGACCGCGTCATCGAGATGCTCAAAGGTGCCATGGCCGAAAACCGCCTGGGCAACCCTGAGCGTCTCTCGGTGGACATCGGCCCGGTGATCGACGCCGAAGCCAAAGCCGGCATCGAGAAACATATCCAGACCATGCGCGACAAAGGCCGGAGTGTGTATCAGGTCGCCATCGCCGACAGCGACGAAATCAAGCGCGGCACTTATGTGATGCCGACCCTGATCGAACTGGAAAGCTTCGACGAATTGCAGCGCGAGATCTTCGGCCCGGTTCTGCATGTCGTACGTTACAAGCGTAAGGAGCTGGATCAGTTGATCGGTCAGATCAACGCTTCCGGCTATGGCCTGACACTGGGTGTTCACACTCGAATCGACGAGACCATCGCCAAGGTGATCGACTCGGTCAACGCCGGCAACATGTACGTCAACCGCAACATCGTCGGTGCCGTGGTCGGTGTGCAGCCGTTCGGTGGCGAAGGTCTGTCCGGTACGGGTCCGAAAGCGGGTGGCCCGCTGTACCTGTACCGACTGCTGTCGACCCGTCCGGCCGATGCCGTGCACAAGTCGTTCGCCTCTCGCGATGCCGAGACCGCACCGGATACCCGACTGCGTGAAAGCCTGCTCAAGCCGCTGAACGCCCTCAAAGCCTGGGCAGCGAGCAATCAGCAATCCGAGCTGGACGCCCTGTGCAGCCAGTTCGCAGAGCAATCGCAAAGCGGGATCAGTCGACTCTTGGCTGGCCCGACCGGCGAGCGCAACAGCTACAGCATTCTGCCGCGCGAGCATGTGCTGTGCCTGGCCGAAGACGAGGCCGATCTGCTAACGCAACTGGCCGCCGTCCTGGCTGTGGGCAGCACCGCCGTCGTGCCGGACAACGAGCTGAGCAAGCCGCTGCACAAGCGCCTGCCAAAGGAAGTGCAGGCGCGCATCAAGCTGGTCGGCGACTGGAGCAAGGACGACGTTGTCATCGAAGCCGTTCTGCACCACGGCGACTCCGATCAACTGCGCGCCATCTGCGAACAAGTCGCCCGACGCAGCGGCGCTATCATCGGAGTTCACGGCCTTTCCAAAGGCGAAACCGGGATTGCGCTGGAGCGTCTGGTGATCGAGCGTGCGCTGAGCGTCAACACGGCTGCCGCCGGTGGCAATGCGAGCCTGATGACGATCGGGTAATCGAACCGGTAACGGCTGGCCTGCTCCCGTACCAGTCCGACTTGCCGGCGGTGACGTCCTTGAGGATGCAACCGCCGGCAAGCCGGACTGCTACGGGAAATTCACTGATTCCAGCGCCGCATCTACCCCGCGCTTTACCCCTCTATCACCCAGATCAATGTTCCTGTTCACCCCTTCCTCGCCCACCTAGACTCGACGGCACTCCAACAATAGGTACGCCGCCATGTCCGAGATGCTGCTCAGTTCCCGCAATCTGGCTTTCGAGCTCTACGAAGTGCTGGATGCTGAAGCGCTGACCCGGCGCGCGCGTTTTTCGGAACACAGTCGCGAGACATTCGACGCGGCAATCAACACGGCACGGACCATCGCCGAGAAGTTCTTCGCGCCGCACAACCGCAAGAACGACGAAAACGAGCCGCGCTACGAGAACGGCGAAGCGGTGCTGATTCCGGAAGTGAAGCCGGCGGTAGACGCGTTTCTCGAAGCAGGCTTTCTCAATGCTGCACGCAGTTTCGAAGCCGGCGGCATGCAATTGCCGACGCTGTTGTCACAAGCCTGTTTTGCGCACTTTCAGTCGGCGAACGCGGCATCCACGTCCTACCCGTTTCTGACCATGGGAGCCGCGAACCTCATCGAAAACTTCGGCAGTGAGGAGCAGAAACAGCGCTTTCTGCAACCGATGATCGAGGGACGTTTTTTCGGCACGATGGCGTTGACCGAACCCCACGCAGGCTCCTCGCTCTCGGACATCCGGACACGCGCTCAACCCGCCGAAGACGGCCGCTATCGCCTGCGCGGCAACAAGATTTTCATCTCCGGCGGGGATCACCCACTGTCGGAAAACATCGTGCATCTGGTACTGGCCAAACTGCCGGATGCGCCTGCGGGCGTGAAAGGCATCTCGCTGTTCATCGTGCCGAAGTTTCTGGTGAACGACGACGGCAGCCTCGGCGACCGAAACGACGTACTGCTGGCCGGACTTTTTCACAAGATGGGTTGGCGCGGAACGACCTCTACAGCGCTGAACTTCGGTGACAATGGCCAGTGTGTCGGCTACCTGATCGGCAAACCGCATCAAGGCCTGAGCTACATGTTCCAGATGATGAACGAGGCGCGGATCGGCGTCGGCATGGGCGCCGTCATGCTGGGTTACGCCGGTTATCTGTATTCACTGGAGTACGCCCGCGAACGCCCTCAAGGCCGCTTGCCAGATAGCAAGAATCCTGAAAGCGCACCCGTTTCGATCATTCAGCACGCGGATGTCAGACGCATGCTGCTGACCCAGAAAGCCTACGTCGAGGGTTCGTTCGATCTCGGACTGTATGCGGCTCGCCTGTTCGACGACACCCTAACCGGGGAAACCGAAGATCAACGCAAACTGGCCCACGAACTGCTGGACCTGCTGACCCCCATCGTCAAATCCTGGCCCTCCGAGTTTTGCCTGAAGGCCAACGAGCTGGCGATCCAGATCCTCGGCGGCCATGGCTACACACGCGAATATCCGGTCGAACAGTATTACCGCGATAACCGGCTGAACCCGATTCATGAAGGCACTCACGGCATTCAGTCGCTGGACTTGCTGGGCCGCAAGCTGGCGCAGAACGGTGGCGCGGGGCTCAAGCAACTGATCCGCCTGATTGCCGACACTTGCGAGCGGGCTCAAGCCCATGAGTCGCTGGACCCGTTGCGCCACCCCCTTGAACACCTGGTCGCTCGCCTGCAATCGGTAACCGTTGAGTTACTGACAGATTTGGCCGAGGGCAAGGTCACTGCGACACTCGCCAACTCAGCGCTGTACCTGAAAGCGTTCGGCCACGCGGTCATTGGCTGGCGCTGGCTGGAGCAAGCCATTCGTGCCGAACAAGGATTGACGACAGGTAAAACGGCCGACGTCGATTTCTACAAAGGCAAGCTGCAAGCGGCGCGGTACTTCCTGACCTGGGAAGTACCGGCCTGTCATCACGAGTTGGCGATTCTGGAGGCGCGTGATGATGTCTGCCTGACGATGCAGAACAGCTGGTTTTAACGCCCTCGATCAAAAGCTGCGCCAAGGTCAACGAGAGGACAGCCGCGTCCTCCCGTCGCCCTTACTGGCTCGGCTCACGTGGCAGGAGACAGCCAGGAGTTCTCACGGCCTGCCTCGATGGGCAGACGATGCCTGAACGGGGCATAGAAGTCTCTCAAGTCATCGCCATACTCACGATAGATCAATGATCGTATTCCCCACTTTGGCTTTAGCGATCCATCGAGCACGGCTCCAATATCCGCCCGCAAGTGCTTCAATGTGTCGAGGAAAAAACGCGGCCCTGTCACTTCGAAGATCTTCACCATATAGGGGTCCAGCCCCGTGGCAGGGTCTGGACTGGCGCCTTTCAACTGCGTCAGCGCATCCCGCTGTGCCGCAAATCGGGCATAGAGCTCTTCCTGTATTTCCCTCAAGACTGGATTGCCGGGCAGACTCGCAAAGTTGCTGTTATTGGGACCGATGAACGCAGCTCTTTC
>NZ_QXTJ01000039.1:298189-537081 GCF_003605735.1 Pseudomonas sp. LS-2
ACGTTTTTGGTTGCTGGGTGAATGCCTGAAAAAAAACTTCGTCCTGAAGGTTTGAGACAGTCACGTTCGGCAACTCGGCGAACTCGCTTTGTAACTGTGCCTTGGGCAGCAACTCTTCGAGAATCTCATTACTTTCTATGTCGATATGCAATGTGAAGTTGACGTTCGGGCTCAGCCTCATATTCGACTTCATCGTCTCGATCAACTCGGCACGGGGAAGCCTGTCCCCCAGCGATATCTGATGAACTGAAAGCTCGATCGCCTGAGGCTGCTCAGGGTAACCAGGCAAAACCGGAAATTTGTACGTTTCAGAACTTACGCCCAAGTTGAGCCGCTTCCGGACTCTGAGATAGTCTTTCTCGCGGCCCCTTTTCCAGCTCCCCTTGTTGTCACGCCAATAGAACTCATAGTCACTTCTTTGCCAACACCCCCGGTCTGCGTCGTAACGAACCCGGATTTTTTCTCCTTTGTATCGAAGGCAATACTGGTCGGCCGGTTTGTAGTCGTCGTCAAAGCCTGACTGCACCTCTATTCCGTCCATGGGAATTTCAATGGTGGTGGGGCTGTGTTGGCCCGGCGCCAGAACAATGCCCGGCTTTGATGCCCCTGGCAGCGAATCAAGCCCGGATGATGCGTCAGCAAGGCTTTCCCCCCCTCGCAGCCCCGGCCTGATGTCGATATCGGAGTAGTACCCTTTTACAGGCTTTACGTATGGGCCATGGATTTCCAATTCGTCCGCGCACGTGGGGTCAGGCGAAACTATTCGGTACTGCCCAACAGACTCCACTCGTTCAACACGATAGACCTTGGCATGAACCCGCGCAAAGCAATGCGAGCCCCCCGTTTCGCTATTGTTGGCGGTATAAACAGCACCAAAATCGTCGACCGACCACTCGCCCGCTGCGCCGGGAGGCGGCAAGGAGCCGGTGTATTCGAACTTCGCAAGCTCAGCCCTCAGTTCTAGCGTCAACGAACGCAGCCCTTCAGGCTCGACCCCAAAGGCAACTGCGCTGTCGAAGGTCGATTGGCGATGAGCCTGGTCCGCCAGCCTCGACTGCTCTTCCTGATCGAGTCGTGACTGCCGTTCTTCCGATGTTTCGGCGGCACGCTCCAGCGCGTCTTCATTGCGGGCATCTTGCGACTGAGCATGCAAGGTCAGATCAGCCGCTCGCTCTTCAGCGCTGCGTGCGCCGACCATCTGCCCGACCTCGTCAGCAGCGCCCGGTGCCAGACCGTCTCCCGCCCGTGCCGCCAACCCGGCGATCGCCGAACCGCCCTCAATCGCAATGATTGGCCCGGCGTTCAGCACACCAAACACGATCCTGCCGATCCCGTCCTCTTTTTCATTTTCGGTTCGGCCTTCCACCACCTCATCGACACCCATGCCTATCAGCGCCAAAGACATCGCCACCAAAGGAATCCACAAAACGGGCGCCACCATCGCGATTACCCCCGTGGCGAGGATCGCATTGGTCAGCATCTGCGAGGCCATTTCCTTGTTGTAATCAGCCTGGCTGTGTATGAGCTGCTTGCCGTCGGAGGCAAGACGGTCCTGCAGGTTTGCTTTGAAATGGGAGAAGGGCCAAGGAGTTATCGCGGCTCCCAAGTTTATTTCCCTGTCCGGCCACCAGTGTCCCGTTGCATCGTTTAGCCGGTCGGGATGCGCCGCCAAGCCTGCAAGGGCCGTGTGCAACCCGCTCAGGAACGCACCGTCGGGATTGTCCTCCGCTCGGAAATGAGTCTCCAGGGACTTCCTGCGACGCGAGTCCTTGCATTGCAAAACGATCCAGTCACGCAGCGCAGATATG
Organism: Pseudomonas sp. LS-2; assembly: GCF_003605735.1. GTDB lineage: Bacteria > Pseudomonadota > Gammaproteobacteria > Pseudomonadales > Pseudomonadaceae > Aquipseudomonas. The sequence continues at coordinate 299,998 of NZ_QXTJ01000039.1, forward strand.
CCATCGAAACCGTGAAGCGGCGACGAGTTGCCGGGGATGTACACGACGAGCCGGTCGGTATACTCATCCTGAATGACAATGATATCGGTCGCGACATAGCGATAGAGAATGAGCTCCCGAAATGTGATGCGCGAGGACATCGGAGCATGCGTGAAGTGCTCCAGCGTCAGGGTTTCCCAGGCCTGATCAGGCTCGAGCCCTGTGGAACGCAGGACCAACCCCTTGTCCTGGGCGCTCAAGGTGCCTTCTGAATGCTGCACATAGGCCGACTCGAGCACCGCCGCCTTGATAAGCAGGTTGTAATCCTCACCGTGAAGCTCCCAGAAGCTGTTCAGCGATTTCAGATAATGCGCCTGCAAATCCGCGTCCCACACAAATTGCTTGAAAACGACGGGATCGATTGGCACATGCGTCGAAGGATCAAACCGCTGAGGTGAGGTCTTGCGGTAAATCGCTTCATAGGCGAAGCAATCAGCGAGCGGCAGCGGCGTCTGGGAAATGCGGGAGTAATAGCCTCCCTGCCTGTATTCACGTGGATGGCCAAGATGATCAAAAAACTGGCCATTGCCTTTTTGCTGCCAATTGCGCAGCAAGGCATCGGTCAGCGTCATTGAAAAAGCGATGTTCGCCCGCTGTGGCGCTGTATCTATCTCGTAGATGTAAAGAGTGACGAGCAGTAATTCGTCCGGGTCGCAATCTTCGTGCAAATGCTGTTGAACGAACCCTTTGACGCAGTCGCGTGCATAGGCATGTGGAGCTTCGTACACCACATGCTGATTTTTCAGCCATGTTTGCAGCAACAAATTTTCCGAGGGTACGCCCGCGACGGCTTGCCCGGCATCATCGACATAAGTAGCGGTTTCAGGGCCTACCTTAATGACCACGCTGTTTTCATGATCGCTTCTCGATATGCCACGTTCGGCCAGTTCCGTCGGCCTCGATTTCGCGCACGTTTCTTGCGCGCCAGAATTCGGATTGCCTTGGTGGGGGCGCAGGTCAGGTTTCTCATTCATATTCGACATCCTGTCGGTAAATGGAGCGTTCAGACTAAAGCTCCTCTTACCCTCGATGCGGTATCTATATATAGATCCGCAGCCGCCGTGTGACCAAGCGTGTAGGCAGTATGATCGGGCGCCTGGAGTGTCATCACGGCCACACGCCTGCGTCATAAGCTTTGACAGCCAGCCAATTCAACGGGTTAAATCCCTTGGCACGCGGACTGCATGGTCAGCCCGTGAATACGTTTACTTTTTGCTTTTGTCTGGAGTACCGCCCTTGGATGCCACGACCATCAACAGCCTGTTCCTGATCGGCGCGTTGCTGGTGGGTGCAAGTATTCTGGTCAGCTCGCTGTCGTCACGACTCGGCATCCCGATTCTGGTGATCATTCTGGCGGTCGGCATGGCCGCCGGGGTCGACGGCGGCGGCATCATCTTTGACAACTATCCAACGGCCTATCTGGTCGGCAACCTGGCGTTGGCAGTGATCCTGCTCGACGGTGGCCTGCGAACGCGTGTCGCCAGTTTCCGTGTGGCACTCTGGCCTGCGCTATCACTGGCGACGGTCGGGGTTCTGATCACCACCGGGCTGACCGGCATGATCGCCGCCTGGCTGTTTGATCTGAACATCATTCAGGGTTTGCTGATCGGCGCAATCGTCGGCTCCACGGACGCAGCGGCTGTGTTCTCGCTGCTCGGCGGCAAAGGCCTGAACGAACGGGTCACCGCCAGCCTGGAAATTGAATCCGGCAGTAACGATCCGATGGCAGTGTTCCTCACCGTCACTCTGATCGACATGCTCGCCAGCGGCCAGACCGGCCTGCACTGGAGCCTGCTCGGCCATCTGATTCAGGAGTTCGGGATTGGCGGCATCATCGGCCTGGGTGGTGGCTGGATGATGCTGCAACTGGTCAACCGCATCAATCTGGCAAACGGTCTGTATCCGATTCTGGTCATCGCGGGCGGTCTGGCCGTCTTTGCACTGACCAACGCCATTCATGGCAGCGGCTTCCTTGCGGTCTACCTCTGCGGCCTGGTGCTGGGCAACAAGCCGATCCGCAGCCGTCACGGCATCCTGCATATGCTTGATGGCATGGCCTGGCTGGCGCAGATCGGCATGTTTCTGGTGCTGGGCCTGCTGGTCACGCCTCACGATCTGCTGCCGATTGCCCTGCCGGCGCTGGGTCTGGCGTTGTGGATGATTCTGGTGGCGCGTCCTCTTTCGGTACTGGCCGGCCTGTTGCCGTTCCGCGTGTTCCACGGCCGCGAAAAAGCGTTCATTGCCTGGGTCGGCCTGCGGGGCGCTGTTCCGATCATTCTGGCGGTGTTCCCGCTGATGGCGGGGCTGCCCCACGCCCAGCTTTACTTCAACCTCGCATTCTTCATCGTTCTGGTCTCGCTGCTGGTCCAGGGCACAAGCCTGCCTTGGGTCGCCAAATGGTTGAAAGTGACGGTTCCGCCTGATCCCGCTCCGATCTCGCGCGCGGCGCTGGAAGTTCACGTGACCAGCGAATGGGAGCTGTTCGTTTACCGGCTCGGCGCAGAAAAATGGTGCATCGGCGCAGCGCTGCGTGAGCTGAAAATGCCGGAAGGCACGCGTATCGCAGCCCTTTTTCGGGGTCAGCAACTGCTCCATCCGTCGGGTAGTACGGTCCTTGAGACCGGCGATCTTCTGTGCGTCATCGGTCACGAGCATGACCTTCCGGCACTCGGCAAGCTCTTCAGTCAGGCACCTCAACGAGGTCTGGACCTGCGCTTCTTCGGTGACTTCGTCCTTGAGGGAGACGCTCAGCTCGGGGCTGTCGCGGCTTTGTACGGTCTGAAACTCGACGGCCTGGATTCGAACATGCCGCTGAGCCAGTTCATCATTCAGAAGAATCGCGGGGCGCCAATCGTCGGCGACCAGATCGAATGGAATGGAACTATTTGGACAGTTGCGGTTATGGAAGGGAACAAGATCCTTAAAGTGGGCGTCAGATTCCCCGAAGGAAGCCGCCCGGGTCCCGGGTTGTTCCTCTAAACTGCTCCTCTTTCTGATGTTTCGACCCGGTGTCTATGTTCACGCTGCGTACCTTTTTTGCCTCAGCCTTGCTGGGGCTTTGCCTTTCCAACGTCCCGGCCTTTGCCGCCGACACTTCTCCACCTTCCAGTGAAGCTGTCCAGCAGAGCCTGGACAAGATCGCCGACCGCAAACTGTCGCCCGATGACCAGAAAGCCCTGCAAGGGGTGCTGGAGCAGACGCTCGGGTTTCTCGCCAGTCAGAAGGACAACCAGAAGAAGCTGGAAGACCTGAAAAAGCAGTTGGCGGATGCGCCGAAGCAGACGCTCGAAAATCAGAAGGAATTGACGCGCCTCAAAGGCATACGCCAGATACCGGTTGCTCAGCGGTATGCCAACATGAGCGTGCCGCAGCTTGAGCAACTGCTCAGCGAACGCAGTGCGCAACAGGCCGATCTGCAGAAAGCCCTGAACGATGCCAACAGCCTGACCATTACTGCCCAGACCCGACCGGAGCGCGCGCAGGCCGAAATCAGCGCCAGTCAGACCCGCATCCAGACCATCAATGGCATCCTCAAGTCCGGCAAGGATGGGGGCAAGGCCATCGGCGCCGACCAGCGCAACCAGTTGAACGCCGAACTGGCGTCAATCAACGCGCTGATTGCCTTGCGTCGTCAGGAGCTGGCGGGCAACAGCCAACTGCAGGATCTGGGCGGCAGTCAGCATGATCTGTGGACCGAGAAGGTCACGCGTCAGGATCAGGAAATCCAGGACTTGCAGACCCTGATCAACGACAAGCGCCGCGCCCAGTCTCAGGAAACCGTGACGCAACTGTCGATCGAGGCGCAGAAGGCCGGCGGCAGCAGCTTGCTGGCCACCGAAAGTGCGGCCAACCTCAAGCTTTCCGACTACCTCCTGCGTGGCACGAATCGCCTCAACGAACTCACGCAGCAGAACCTCAAGACCAAGACTCAGCTCGACGCCATCACCCAGACGGATCAGGCGCTGGATGAGCAGATCAACGTGCTGAGCGGCAGCCTGCTGCTCTCCAAGATTCTTTACAAACAGAAGCAGGCGCTGCCCAAACTGAAACTCGACAGTGGTCTGGCCGATGAAATCGCCGACATTCGTCTGTATCAGTTCGAGGTCAATCAACAGCGCGAGCAGATGAGCAATCCGACCAACTACGTCGATACCCTGCTCGCCACGCAAAAGCCAGAGGACGTGACCCCGGCTCTGCGCAAGACCCTGTTGGATCTCGCAACGACGCGCACTGATCTGCTGGAGCGTCTGAACCGTGAACTGAGCGCGCTGCTCAACGAATCCATCACCTTGCAGCTCAACCAGAAACAACTGGTCAGTACCGCGATCAATCTGCGCCAGACCCTGGACGAGCAGATGTTCTGGATTCCCAGCAACAAGCCGCTGGATTTCGAGTGGTTCGAACGAGTCCAGCCGCGCCTGGTCAAACAGATCACCACCCTGCCATGGACCTCCAGCGTCACCGAACTGGCTGACGGGCTGACCCAGCGACCACTGATCTTCCTGCCACTGTTGCTGGTGATCGGTGCGCTTATGTGGAAGCGCAAGGCGCTGTACGACAAGCTCAACCGGCTGCATGCCGACATCGGGCACTTCAAGCGCGACCGCCAATGGCAGACACCGCTGGCCATCTTCATCAATATTCTGCTGGCGATGCCGTTGTCGCTCGCCTTGGCGTCGTGCGCGCTGGCTCTGCAGATCGATGCCCGCGAGCAGAACGTCAATCTGGGCGCAGCGCTGTTGCAGATCTCGCTGGCGTGGCTGGTGTTCTACACCGCGTATCGCATCCTGGCACCAGGCGGCGTAGCGCAATTGCACTTCCGCTGGGAAAAGCCACAGGTGGAATTCCTGCGCGGCTGGATTCGTCGTCTGGGTCTGGTGGTTCTGGCGCTGGTTACTGTGGTCGCGGTCGCTGAACACGAGCCCTCTGCCTTGGCCGATGACGTGATCGGCATTGCGGTGGTGCTGACTTGTTACGCGATGATGACCTGGCTGCTGGCGCGCCTGCTCCTCACCAGCCCCACTCACCAGAACGCTTCGTTGTTCCGTCGCGCAGTGGGCCTTGCGTTCACCGCTTTGCCTGTTGCGCTGTTCGTTGCCGTGTGTTTTGGGTACTACTACACCGCGCTGAAACTCAGCGACCGGCTGATCGACACCCTTTACGTGCTGATGATGTGGCTGGTGATCGAAGCTGCCTTCGTTCGCGGCCTGGGCGTTGCGGCGCGACGTCTGGCGTATCAGCGGGCGTTGAGCAAACGTCAGGCCGCCAAAGAGGCGGGCGACGGCGAAATACCGGTGGAGGAACCGACGCTCGACATCGAGCAGGTCAACCAGCAATCGCTGAGGCTGATTCGCCTGGTGCTGCTGGCCGGCTTCGTCGGTGCCCTGTACTTCGTCTGGGCCGACCTGATCACCGTGTTCTCGTACCTGGACAACATCACGCTGTACGAATACACCAGCGGCACTGGCGCCAATATGAGCATGGTGCCGATCAGCCTCGGCGACCTCATCGGCGCGCTGGTGATCATCGGCATCACCTTCGTGCTGGCGGGCAACCTGCCCGGCCTGCTGGAAGTGCTCGTGCTGTCGAAACTGAACCTCAAACAGGGCAGTTCCTACGCCACCACCACATTGCTGTCTTACACCATCGCCGGGGTTGGTTTCGTCTCGACGTTATCGGCGCTGGGGGTCAGCTGGGACAAACTGCAGTGGCTCGTGGCGGCGCTGTCGGTGGGTCTGGGTTTCGGCATGCAGGAAATTTTCGCCAACTTCATCTCCGGCATCATGATCCTGTTCGAGCGCCCGGTGCGCATCGGCGACACGATCACCATCGGCAATCTGTCGGGTACGGTGAGCAAGATCCGCATTCGTGCGACCACCATCACCGACTTCGACCGCAAGGACATCATTGTCCCGAACAAGACGTTCATCACCGGGCAACTGATCAACTGGTCGTTGACCGACACCATCACCCGCGTGACCCTGAAACTGGGGGTGGATTACGGCTCCGATCTGGATCTGGTGCGCACGCTGTTGCTCAAGGCTGCGCGGGACAACCCTCGCGTCCTGAAAGAGCCTGAACCGATCGTCTACTTCCTGAACTTCGGCGAGAGCACACTGGATCACGAGTTGCGCATGCACGTGCGCGACCTCGGCGACCGCAACCCGGTGCTCGACGAGATCAACCGCTTCATCAACAAGGAATTCAAGAAGCAGAAGATCAACATCTCGTTCCGGCAGATGGAGGTTTACCTCAAGAACATGCAGGGGCAGGAGTACAAGATGGTGCCGATCGAGCCAGAGCAGAAGAGCATCGCCGCGCCGGCCGCCGTTCCGGCTGCGCCCAAGGATGTACCGGAGCCGCCGGACGTGAAACTCGACTGACCCGGCAAATCCCAGCAGAATGATCGGACATTCTGCTGGAGGCATCCCTTGAAAGCCCTCGACGAGCTGACCTTCGATAACCGCTTCGCCCGCCTGGGCGACGCGTTTTCCACGTCCGTGCTGCCCGAGCCCATTGCCGAACCACGCCTGGTGGTCGCCAGTGATGCAGCGCTCGCCTTGCTGGATCTGGACCCGACGCAGGCCCAGGAGCCGGTGTTCGCCGAGCTGTTCAGCGGCCACAAGCTGTGGGCCGAAGCCGATCCGCGGGCCATGGTCTATTCAGGGCATCAGTTCGGCGCCTACAACCCGCGCCTGGGTGACGGACGTGGCTTGTTGCTCGGCGAGGTCTATAACGAAGCGGGCGAGCATTGGGACTTGCACCTCAAAGGCGCCGGTCAGACACCTTATTCACGAATGGGTGACGGGCGCGCGGTACTGCGTTCCTCGATCCGCGAGTTTCTCGCCTCCGAAGCGCTGCATGCCCTGGGCATTCCCACCAGTCGCGCCGGTTGCGTGATCGGGTCCACGACACCGGTCTGGCGCGAGACCCAGGAGCGCGCGGCGATGGTGCTGCGTCTGGCGCAAAGTCATGTGCGCTTCGGCAGCCTCGAATATTTCTTCTACACCCAGCAGAACGATCAGCTCAAAGAGCTGGCAGACCATGTGCTGTCGCTTCACTACGCCGAGTGCCTGGAGCAGCCGGAGCCGTATCTGGCGATGTTCAGCACCATCGTCGAACGTCAGGCCGAGCTGATCGCCAAGTGGCAGGCGTATGGGTTCTGCCACGGCGTGATGAACACCGACAACATGTCGATTCTGGGCATCACCTTCGACTTCGGTCCGTTCGCGTTCCTCGATGACTTCGATCAGCATTTCGTCTGCAATCATTCCGACCACGAAGGCCGCTACTCCTTCAGCAATCAGGTGCCCATCGGCCAGTGGAACCTCAGCGCGCTGGCACAGGCGCTGACCCCGTTCATCAGCGTCGAGGCCTTGCGCGAGGCACTGGGCCTGTTCCTGCCGCTGTATCAGGCGCACTACCTGGACCTGATGCGTCGTCGACTGGGCTTCACCACCGCAGAAGAAGAGGACGCCGACCTCATCGCCCGCCTGTTGCAACTGATGCAGAACAGCGGCGTCGACTACAGCCTGTTCTTCCGCCGACTGGGTGAGGAATCAGCCGAAATTGCCGTCAGCCGCCTGCGTGACGACTTCGTGGACATGCTGGGCTTCGACGCCTGGGCCCAGGCCTACAAGGCGCGTATCGGCCGCGACCCGGAAACCCGCCAGGACGAACGCCGCACGCGAATGAACGCCGTCAATCCGCTCTACATCCTGCGCAACTACCTGGCCCAGCGTGCCATCGAAGCCGCCGAGCAAGGCGACTACAGCGAAGTGCGCCGCCTGCACCAAGTGCTGTGCAAGCCGTTCGAAGAACAGGCCGGGATGGAAAGTTACGCACAGCGTCCGCCGGACTGGGGCAAGCATCTGGAGATTAGTTGTTCGTCGTGATTGAGGAAGCCGCCCCGCTGGCTAGGGTAGCGAGTGACTCATTGTCAGCTCCTTCATCTCTAGGGCCATTTGGTTTTTTTGATCGGAGCATGATTTCAAGCAATTCAAAAAGGGCAAATAGCTTGTCGTTGCCCTTGACACCCTCTTGTTTTTCGTTGATCCGAGCCTCCAATTTCATCTCGTAATCGTCGGGATATTGCGCCTGTTCAATTGCCGACAGGCTGCGGTAGTGAGACAGCACTTCGCGGCAGAATCCGGGCCGGTTAACAATGTTTTCGGCAGCCTCCTGGTCATAGATACGCATGACCCGCTTATTCCATTGCGACTCAATATCACTGACGGCATAGAACGCCGCTCTACGCTCATTGATGGTGTAAGGACCGGTTTCATCATAGGCAATCAGGTTGAGCTGATCCCTCGTGAGGCCCGCAAATGGATTTCTAACACTGCGATTATGCTGGTCGGATCTCATTACATAGTCAGTAGCTAACCGAGCACGCTCCAAGAGTTCCGGGTCGCTGGTGTCCGGCCGTTCCTCATTGTGCAGGTGTTTGGCGGACTGATAGACATCACCGAATATCTGGTTGATGAGTCTTTCTGCCTCTACGCCCAAGTGCTCACGAGTCAGTGTTCTGTCGCGAGCGTCGGCACGTACGGAACTTTCCCCGAGCTGTCTGGACAATATCGACAACGGTGACGAAGAATTGGACGATATCGCGACAGGTAGCTTTGTTAGAGACAAGTCGCTCCCTGAAACTCTATTGGCCGAAGTGAGCAAAAAGCGATCAGCTGAAACATTATTAATCATTGATTTATTCTCGACTGTAAACACCCCGACCCGCACCCACATGGCAGGTCGGGGATGTAACCGCTATCGCATGATGAAATCAACCGACCAATCATGCGTCCTTACGTCAGTTGATGTAATTCTAATGTCGCAACGCGCGCCACCGCCGGGCTCCGCGCTTTTATTCCATCTAGGGACACCTCCACTTCGTCCCGGTAGTTTCACGTAGCTTGTCTTGAACTTGCAGACCTTATTTCCCATGCGGTACTGGAAAACAGCCGATGTCACGTCGGCAGACAATCCACCCTTCACCGAATAGCTATTGGTTTCACCAGCGCGGATATTTAACAATGGTTTGGGAACTGCTTCGGCGTAGCTATATGCACTGCTGCCTGCTATGTCATAGACGGCTCCCATGGCCCCATTATTTTTGAACGTTATTTTTACTTGCGGCCCAGCTTGCACGGCACCCGCGAAAGCAAGACCCAGTAAGACCGCACCCAGACTTAACGATTTTACACATCTCATTTGAAACACTCTGTTGACTAGACCTACAACCTACCTAATCAGGCATGAGCGCTCGTCGCAACTGTTCGAACGAATAGCTCTTTTGAACACAGACGTTAAACAAGGTCACTTCAAAATGAAGATTCGCCCTTGAGCCAGCCATCATTCAAATTTAAAAATGGTTATGCGCCTATAAGCAGGGCAAACGGAAATCATGATGATTCGTTGTTGATAGATTCTTTTTTTACAGTTTGCGTCGCCACGGTAGGCGTCAACGTTTTGAGAGCTGACGCTTCTTTTTTTAATAACGCTTCAGTCCACGTCGTGGGCACCGGCGACGTGCGCGAGGTGAATTTTTTCGTCCACCCAACGTTGGATGGGTCGACCTTGTCCTTACGGGTGTCGACGATACCGGCGAGGATGTCGTACAGCGTCAGCTTGCGGTCCGCGGCCTGTCGACTCGAAGTGCCGAGCAGGTTTGGCAGGGTCTGGTCAGCCTTGATTTTCGCTTTGAGGGTGGCTTCGGCGTCCTGAGGATAATCGACGGCTTTCTCGATCGCCGGCAGCGACTCGAAGTAACTGAGGGCTTCGCTGTAGAACTTCGACGCCTTGCCGGTGCGAGTCTGCTCGATGATGCCTTCGGGGATCGCGACCTTGCGCCATGCGTCATCCATCTTCTGCACGCCCTGGTAGGCGGCGCGTCGCTCATTGAGCGTGAAGATGCCACTGTCGTCGTAGGCGATGTGATTCAACTGTTCACGGGAGAATTTCTCGAACGGACTCTTCGTATTCTGGTGCCCCGCCAGGGTCTGGGTCACGAAAGCTGTGGCTTCCCGCGCACGATCCAGCAATTCGGGATTGGTCGTATGCGGGACTTCCATGGCCCGGGTGAAACTGTTGGCTTTCGGTGATTCGATCAGAAACTCATTGATGCGATTAAGGCCATATTTGCCAAGCTCTGCATGGGTCATGACCGCGTCACGCTTCGCCGCACGCGCCGCTGCGTCGTTCAACTGGCCTGCGAGCGTAGAAAAAGTCGCCTTGTCGGCCGCAGCTTTTGCAGTTTTGTCCACAGGTGGTTTTTCGCCGTCTTCAAACTTGTCGGTCGCGGCAGGCGCTGGTGTTCTACTCGAAACGATGGCCGAAACTGCAGCCTGTATGTGATTGATCATCGGCGCTCCCAGGCAACGGAATGGACAGGGCCGATGCATCCGGGTGTGGAGAAGTCGCCCCTGATCAGAGGCTAACGAGAGGGTAGGATGGTGGACAGTTACCCGAATGGGGTGCTCTTAGGCACGAAAGCTGAAACATCAAATCTCCAAAGCCGGCACCTAGGGGGCCGCAGCAGACCTGAATAGATAATGAACGCTATTACACCCGTTCGGAAAAACCTGACTGTAGTCACAACGCTTGATAAAACCCGGCCCAGCCTCCACTTACCGATCATTAGCCTCTTTCCCGGTGACTATCATGTCCGACGCCCTGCTCATCCCCTGCCCTCACTGCAATGGTCTTAACCGAATTCCCTCCGACCGGCTCGGTGATCAGCCCAAATGCGGACGGTGCAAGCAGCCGGTGTTGCTGAGCAAGCCGTTCAATCTGACGCAAGGCGATTACGCCAGTCAGATCAAGGGGGATCTGCCGCTGCTGGTGGATGTCTGGGCGGACTGGTGCGGACCATGCAAATCCTTCGCCCCGACGTTCGAACAAGCCGCTGCGCAGCTCAGCGGGCGGGTGCGCTTGGCCAAGCTGGACAGTGAAGCCAATCAGCAACTTTCGGCGCAGCTTGGCATTCGCTCGATCCCCAGCCTGATCCTGTTCAAGAACGGTCGCGAAGTGGCGCGACAGAGCGGTGCCCTGCCACTCCAGCAATTGACCGCCTGGTTGGCAAGCCAGGGCATCTGACAGCCGCTTCGCCAGCGCCCTAAGCCCTCGGCAGCCAGCGACGTAGGGATCTTCTGAAACTGCTGACTGGCCCGCTCGCCATCGATATCAACATCTAGGATGGGCCTCTATCACCGGCATCCTGGAGCAGTGATCGATGACAAATGTGATCCGAGAGGGCGATTCAACCACAACGGGCGGAACGGTTTTAAGCACGTCAGGCACTCAGACCTGGGAGGATCGGCGCCTTGCGCGGATGGGGGACCCGGTGTGGTGCCCGACATGCCAGAAGGTGGGTTTTATCGCTGAGGGCAATCCCACCTTCATCGATCATCTGATGGCGGTCGCGACCCACGGCCAGGCAGTGCGGTGTGGGTGTCCGGCGGGAAACAACCGTTTGATCGCCAGTCAGGATCATCTGAACGCCGACATGAAGGCGACCATCGGAATTCCCAAGGACCAGGCGCGAAAAGCACGCAAACGCGCCAGGCAACTCAGAAAACGCTGGGCCGAGGAAGACCCTATGTAGCCGCATGGCTGACTGGCGGATCTATCGGGCCGCCAGCCATCCGCACCGCTGATCGGAGGCCGTCACACTCAATGCGCCGTCTTGCTCTCCAGCAAATGGTGCAATTCGACGAACTGCTGGCTGAGCTTGTGCCGCGCATCGAGGTGTATCAGGGGCATGTTGGCCTGATGCGATTCACGCATTTTCACCGAACTGTTCAGGTAAACCGGTAGTACCGGCAACCCTTCGGCGATCAGTTCATCAAGGATCTGCTGCGGCAGACTGGCCCGGGACTGAAACTGGTTGACGATGATGCCTTCTACTTCCAGGTCTTCGTTGTGGTCCTCTTTCAGCTCATCGATTTCCTTGAGCAGCCCGTACAGGGCCTGGCGGGAGAAGCTGTCGCAGTCGAAGGGAATCAATACGCGATCAGCCGCGATCAGTGCCGACACCGCATAAAAATTCAGCGCTGGAGGGGTATCGAGATAAATCCGGTCGTAGTCCTCATCCAGCTCTTCGAGCAACTTGCGCAGCTTGTTGATCTTGTGTTTGGCTTCCAGCTTGGGCTGCAGGTCCGCGAGCTCGGCGGTTGCCGTGACGACATGAAGATTGTCGAAAGGGGTTTCGTAGATATCGACCTGGTTCTTTTTCGAAAATGGCCCGGACGACAGGCTCTGCTTGAAAAAATCTGCAATGCCCATGGGAATCTCTTCGCCCGTCAGGCCAGTGAGATACTGCGTCGAGTTGGCCTGAGCGTCGAGGTCGATCAAGAGGGTTCTGTAACCCTCATGGGCACTGACCGCCGCCAGATTGCACGCGATGCTCGATTTGCCAACGCCGCCTTTCTGATTGAACACCACACGCCGCATTTGAAAACTCCCTGTTGCTGTCCTGCAGAGAAGGGTCGCCAAGCGACCCGATGAATGGTCCCGAGTCTAGGCAATTGGGATCTTTAGGGCGAGTCTCTCGGAAAAATCAGACGACTGGACTAAGAGCCCCGACCTAATCGGCCTGATGCATCCTAAACAAAGTGTTCGCTGCCACTCAGGTCAGCGCCGCCGAGCTGAAGCTGTTGTCCTGCGTACTGATCGTTGTGCTGCTGATCCTGCCGTTCAGCCTACGGGGAACGCTGCGCGTCGATGCCGATCCTCTGAGCCTCAAGCTCAGCGGCGAAAAAGCGGCACGTCGCCACCTGGCGGTCGAGTTGATCGGCAGCGATTGCGCGGCTTTAAAGCTGGCGGATGCCAGCGTCGACATGGTCTTCTGTCACCAGACATTCCATCATCTGGTCGAGCAGGAAAAAGCCCTTGCCGAGTTCCACCGAGTGCTCAAGCCGGGCGGCTACCTGCTGTTCGCCGAATCCACCGAGGCCTACATCGATACCTGGGTGATCCGCTGGTTCTTCCGCCATCCGATGCATGTGCAGAAGAGCGCGGCGCAATATCTGGACATGCTGCGCGCAGAAGGTTTTCAATTTGCCGTACAGAACGTGTCCTACCCCTATCTGTGGTGGAGCCGTGCCACAGACTTCGGCCTGCTGGAGCGTTTGAAACTGGTCAAACCCAAGCCCTTTGGCGAACGTGAAGAGACGCTGATCAACGTCGTCGCACGTAAACCGCTGCTGGCACCCTTTGAAGGTGAAAATCGATGATCCGTGCACTTCTGCTGGCTTGCGTGTTGCTGCTGAGCGCCTGCACCAGCCATGCGCCATTACCCGCGCAAATTCCGCACATCAAGTTCCCGCAACAACTGCACGTTCAGCGCGAGCAGGATGGCAAGCGCCAGGACTGGCTGCTGGTGGTTCAGAAGGAGCGTCATGGCCTGCGCTGGTCCTTGATGGATCCGCTGGGGATCCCACTGGCGCGTCAGACCCTGCAAGAGGACACCTGGAAAGCGGACGGCTTGCTGCCACCCAATCCCGAAGCCCGAGAGCTGTTCGCTGCCGTACTGTTCGCCCTTACCTCAGAGAAAGAAGTGCGCTTCGACTACCCCGGCGTGGTGCTATTGCCCCATGGCAGAACGCTCGACGATCGCTGGCAGGTTGATTACGCCTCTGAAGGCATCTTTCGTATCACGCTGGAGAGCGGCGAACTGAAATACGTCGTCAGCCCGCTCCAGGGCAAGGCTTCGAAATGATGGCCTACCTCAATGCACGGGGCGTGATCCTGGGCACCAGCACTTCTGGGATCGACGAGGCCAGTCGCGGAATCGCCCGCTCTCTGCAAGATGAAGCGTTTCCCTCGAGCTACGACTATCGCCAGCAGGAACTCGGCGCCCGTGCCAACTTCCTCGCGGCGTGGCTGGGCCTCGGCGGCCGATCTACGTGATTTCCACCGCCTGCACTCCCAGCGCCTGCGCGTTGCTCAGCGCCCGGCGCCTGCTCGACATGAACCTGTACGCGTAAGTTTGAGTGCAACGTTGAGCACTTAGCCGTGGGCAGCGAACTGCTCATCCACGCCCAACGCTCCTTGCAGGACGACAGCGGCATGGGGTGTTCGAGTGCCATCTCACTGGTCCCGACATTCAGGCCAGCGCCCGTCTCAACGTTTATTGTCCGCCGCAATCGGCAGGCTATCTGGCCGAAGGAGCCGCACATGACTGAATCAATCCTGGTCACCGGCTCCAGCCGTGGCATCGGCCGCGCCATCGCTCTGCGTCTAACGCGGGCCGGTTACGACATCGTGCTGCACTGCCGCAGCGGTCGCACCGAGGCCCAAGCCGTACAAGCCGAGACTCAAGCGCTAGGCCAGCAAGCGCGTGTGCTGAAGTTCGACGTTGCCGACCGTGCCTGCAAGGAAATCCTGGAAGCCGACGTGGAAACCCACGGCGCCTATTACGGCGTGGTGTGCAACGCAGGTCTGACCCGCACTGCTCGACGCAGGTTTGCTGAATGACCCATCCAAAAACGCTCTCCCCCGAAAACACCGAATGTCAGCGGGCCCTTCCCTGACTACGTACAAACCTCATCAAATATCTGACAAATACGTAGGAAACTTCTGTTCATTCCAATTCGCGTTGTATCTCCAACGAATGTCTGATTGTATAAATCAAGCCTAATCTTTAACCTCTACAGACTCACGCGATAAAGATTAACGGCAATCCTTAACATTCAGCATGGACTCTGTTAATGAACGGTATCAAACTTCCAAATATTAATATCACCGCAACCTCACCTCACCGCCGACCTGGTAACAAAGGAAATTCCGGCGGTCCAGCCTTCCCTCCGCATGTTCGCAGAGGCTCTGCTGCAATCCAGCGATCTAAGTTTTATCTGGAGGGGAACTGGCAGGGAATGATCAACGCTTTGCTGGAGCAACAATCAGCTAACCCTCAATTGGCCGGCGCATTGAAAGAGGACTTAATCGCTGCACATCATGCAGATCAATACATGTGCATTAATCCTAACGCCACGCCAGCGGATGCCTGGCTTCAAGGATTAAACAAGGCGAGCGTGCGAGGTGAACCTATCAATGTGACCGAAGGCGAGCTGTCTGGAGGCATATTCTCTCCCATGAAGGCGCTGGCGCATGCTTTATCTGGCGAGGGCACCCCATTACGGGTCAGCATTGCGAACATCGGCATTCAGCCTACGCCCTCAAAGCTCCCTGGGCTGAAGGCAATGATTGACAATGCTCGAATAGGCAGTTCGCCAATATACATTGAGAAAATTCCATATAACACCGCAATCGATTCTGCAATTACGGGAGCTTACTTGGGCAATATCACGCTTAAAATCACCGGTGTTGTCCATAAACATGACAATCAGCACTTTACCTTCACCGGAGAAGCCAGGGCTTACCACGACACCTATGACGCCAACGCTTCCACGCACCGATCATGGCTGGCCGAATCAGCAACATCAGCTCTCAACATGATCATGCAAAGCGAACAATCAAAATCTTACGAGATTAGTATCTCTGGCGCTCTTCCGTTGAATCACGCTCAGTAATCAGTTGGCCCATTTGCGTAGCAGATGGGCTGATCTCACACAATTAACGCTCTATGAAAGAGGCGATCCTGTGAACAGGCCCTACCTAAAACATCCGCTGATCGTTGCTGTCCTTATCCTCGGTTGCTGGCTTTCACTCTTACTGCCCGCCTATCACGTAGCGCAACAACATCAGGATTATGACACCGCAGAAGCTGTATTGGACTATTCCAAGTATCTGATTGTAGCGCTTGCCCTCTCCGGCGTTTGCCTGATACCTATAATTATCAGTGGCGCCTATCTGCTTCTGAAGCGGCAGATCAGTTTCACGTCAATCGACAGGTATATTTTATTTATTACGTATCTACCAACGTTTGGTCTGACAACCTTCAATCTTTACATTGCCGCAGACGGCTTATCCAATTTCCTGATCTTCATCGTCCCCGCGACCTCGCACCTATTGCTGCTGGGTTATTTGACACTCGGCTTTCCCCGAAAAACACTTACCAGCCCTAGGCTCACCCCGCCTTGCGCGTCACCAGCTCCACGAATGCCTTGGCCATGAGCGATTTCTGATCCCTGCGCTGCACCAGCCACACCGCCGAGGTTGCCTCCGGATCCAGCAGGGTGCGATAGACCACACCCTCGATGCGCATCCGCTGATAGGACGCTGGCAACACCGTCACGCCAAGCCCTGCCGCCACCAGGCCGATGATGGTCATTGCCTCGCCCGCTTCCTGAGTGAACATTGGACTAAAGCCCGCCTCCCGCGCCAGGCTCAGCAACTGCGCGTACAAACCGCTGCCATATGTGCGAGGGAAAAATACGAAAGGTTCGGTCGCCAGGTCTTTCAGGTACATCCCCTTTTCGCTGCCTGATGCCAAGGGGTGATCGGAACGAAACACCGCCACCAATGGCTCGCGGAGCAACTCTACCGCCACCAATGAATCCGGCAACGGCAATGGGCGCATGATGCCGACCTGCATCGACTCTTCTTCCAGTCGCTCAGCGACCTCTTTGCTGCTCATCTCCTGCAACGCCAGATGCACGGCGGGATAACGCTGTCGGAAGGCGAAAATCGCTTGGGGAATGCTGGAAGTAAACGGCGCCGAAGCGGTGAAGCCAATCTTCAATTCCCCTAACTCGCCTAATTGCGCACGACGGGCCACGTCGGACGCTTTTTCGACTTGTGCCAAAACCAGCCGTGCTTCGTCGAGGAACAGTCTGCCGGCCTCGCTCAGTTCGACTCGTCGGTTAGTGCGTTCGAAAAGGCGCGCGCCGAGCTCTTGTTCCAGCGCCTGTATCTGCTGGCTCAGCGGCGGTTGGGAGATGCCCAGTGACTCCGCAGCGCGTCCAAAATGCAGTTCTTCAGCGACCGCGATGAAGTAGCGAAGATGACGTAATTCCATGGACTTCTCATTAGGTCGCAAAACCTATCAAACAGGTCGAACAATATATTGGAAGGAATCGTTAGCTGGCTATATTCTTTTTCACACCGCCGCCCCGCTCCTCCGAGGTTCACCGTGAATACTGCTGCAACCCCCGCCGCGTCTGAGTCCGAGATGATCGAAGCCGCTATCCCGCTGGGTGATACCTACATCGAGAAAGACACGCCCGCTTTTATTCGTACCGTGCTCGCGCTGTTTTCCGGCGGCTTCGCCACGTTTGCCCTGCTCTATTGCGTACAACCGATGATGCCGGTGCTTTCTCGAGAGTTCTCCATCAATGCCGCGCAAAGCAGCTTGATCCTGTCGGTAGCCACCGCCATGCTCGCCATCGGCCTGCTGATCACCGGGCCGATTTCCGACCGCCTTGGCCGCAAGCCGGTGATGGTCTTTTCGTTGTTCTCCGCCGCCATTTTCACTATTGCCAGCGCCGTCATGCCTACGTGGGAAGGCGTTCTGGTGACACGCGCATTCGTCGGGCTTTCGTTGAGTGGCCTGGCGGCTGTCGCGATGACCTACCTGAGCGAAGAGATTCATCCCCAACACATCGGCCTGGCCATGGGGCTGTACATCGGTGGCAATGCCATCGGCGGCATGAGCGGCCGGTTGATCACAGGCGTATTGAGCGACTACGTCACTTGGCACACCGCGCTGTCGATCATGGGGCTGATCGCTCTCGCAGCCGCCTGCGTGTTCTGGAAGATTCTGCCGCCTTCGCGCAACTTCCGCGCCCGCCCCCTCAATGCCCGAAGCCTTTTGGACGGCTTTGTCCTGCAGTTCCGAGACGCCGGTCTTCCGCTGTTGTTTCTCGAAGGCTTCCTGCTGATGGGCGCTTTCGTCACCCTGTTCAACTACATTGGCTATCGACTGCTGGCCGATCCCTACAATCTGAGTCAGGCCGTGGTAGGACTGTTCTCGGTGGNAGCTCGGGCGCCGCAATGTGTTGTGGGCCGTGATCGTGCTGATGCTGGCCGGGCTGGCGCTGACCATGTTCACTCCGTTGGCGGTCGTGGTGATCGGCGTCCTGATGTTCACCTTCGGTTTCTTCGGCGCGCACTCGGTGGCCAGCAGCTGGATCGGCCGTCGCGCGATCAAGGCCAAGGGTCAGGCTTCTTCGTTGTACCTGTTCAGCTATTACGTCGGCTCCAGTGTTGCAGGCACCGGCGGCGGCGTGTTCTGGCACTACGCCGGATGGAACGGCATCGGCCTGTTCATCGGCGTGGTGCTGCTGGTCGCGTTGTGGGTCGCGCGCAAACTGGCGAAAGTGCCGCCGTTGGCGGCCAATGTTCAGATCTGAGTGTTCATCAATGAGCGTCCAGGCGATTCTGGCGCTCAATTGATCATCTCGCTTTGCAATGCAAATGACGACTATTGCTCAAACCACATTCGTTTCAAGACTGGATTCCCGCTCATCTGGTGCTTGATGACCGCTGCAGTATGCAGCGCAAGCAACGCCGCCAGTGCGATACAACTCCCGATGTGCAACCGGGTGAACCATTCATGCAGTTCAGGCTGAGTCAGCACCGGTCCGAAACGAACAAGGCCAAAAACATCGGCAGGCTCTTTCATCATGAGTACGCCAGTCAGCAATACCACGGCGGTCAGCACGTAAATAGCGCAGTGCGCGATACGCGCCAAGCGCTGTGAGGGGCTCGCTGCAAACGTCCGCCCCCCCGGTGAAGGCGAAAATGCCAACCAGGCTCTCAAGATAAACAGTGGAATAAACAAACTGGTGAGCGACACGTTGAAACTCGCGACACTGGATTTAAACGCATCATCAACGTCGACAACACTCAATAAACTTCCCGTCACCAGCGCCCACAAGATAACGGCTGCAGACAACCAATGAAGGACTATCTGCAACCGCGAATAAGAACAAGGCATTTCCATAGAGAACACTCCTGTTAAAAGGCGTCATAAAGTCGCTGCCGCGATGTTTTTTAACATCAGGAAATCAATGGGCATTTTTGTGATGGAGGCCCTTGCGCAAGGCAGAAGCCCGGGGAGGCGGATCATTCAGACAGTTCTGTGGGGTCAGGTTCGGCGGGGCCGTTGATGCGGCGAGGATGGCGAGTGAGGTGACTGCTATAGCTGCATTATTCGGTTTAGTCATTGATTAATCCCATGTAATCAAAAGCCGATCGTCCTTGTAACGGTGCCGCTGCGCCGGAGAGTTTCATTCTCAACCGACCTACGAGACTTGGCGAAAAAATTGTACGGAAACCTAAATAGATAGATGTAGGAAATCACCTCGCGATTGCGGCGAAGATTCCGTTATTTATTACGGGATAATTTCAGATCACGATTGAAACGGCGCAGACATTTCCATCGATGGTCAATGCCCGAAAACAACAACGCCCGGCATGACCGGGCGTTCTGTTACTGCATATCAGTGCTTACTGGTGGTATTTCGCCGACATCTCATGCACCGCTTCGATGAACACGCCAGCATTGGCCGGATCGACTTCAGGGGTGATGCCATGGCCAAGGTTGAACACGTGACCGGTGCCGCTGCCGTAGCTGGCGAGGATGTTGGAAACTTCCTGGCGGATGGCCTGCGGATTTGCGTAAAGGACTGTCGGGTCCATGTTGCCTTGCAGTGCGACCTTACTGCCAACGCGACGACGGGCTTCGCCGATGTCGCAGGTCCAGTCCAGGCCGAGTGCGTCAGCGCCGGCATCCGCGATGCTTTCCAGCCACAGCCCGCCACCTTTTGTGAACAGGATGACCGGCACTTTGCGCCCGTCGTGTTCGCGAATAAGGCCACTGACGATCTTGCGCATGTAGGCCAGGGAGAACTCCTGATAGGCCGCCGCCGAGAGGCTTCCGCCCCAGCTGTCGAAGATCTGCACCGCCTGCGCGCCCGCCAGAATCTGGCCATTGAGGTAAGCGGTGACCGACTGCGCCAGCTTGTCCAGCAGCAGGTGCATGGCTTGCGGGTTGTCGTAGAGCATGGCCTTGGATTTGCGGAAATCCTTGGACGAGCCGCCCTCGACCATATAGGTCGCCAGTGTCCATGGGCTGCCGGAGAAGCCGATCAGCGGCACGCGGCCATTGAGTTCGCGGCGAATGGTGCTGACCGCGTCCATGACATAACCCAGATCTTGCTGGGCGTCGGGGATCGGCAGCGCTTCGATGTCGGCCAGGGTGCTGACAGTCTTCTTGAAACGAGGGCCTTCGCCGGTTTCGAAGTACAGACCAAGGCCCATGGCATCGGGCACGGTGAGGATGTCGGAGAACAGGATCGCGGCGTCCAGCGGATAACGTTCAAGAGGCTGCAGGGTGACTTCGCAGGCAAACGCCGGATTCTTGCACAGGCTCATGAAGTCCCCGGCTTTGGCGCGGCTGGCGCGGTATTCCGGGAGGTAGCGACCGGCCTGCCGCATCATCCATACCGGCGTGACGTCAACGGGTTGCTTGAGCAGGGCGCGAAGGAAACGGTCGTTCTTCAGGGCAGTCATGGCGGCATCCGGAAAAAAAGTGCCGGCATTTTCTCAGACACCAACGCAAAAGGCACGGTAAGTACCGTGCCTTTTGTCTATGGGGGCGATTTGTCGCATCAGAGATGCAACCGGTAGGAGCGTTTAGACGCCCAGATAGTCCAGAATCCCCTCAGCCGCGTTACGGCCCTCGAAGATCGCGGTCACCACCAGATCGGAACCACGAACCATGTCGCCACCGGCGAAGATCTTGGGGTTACTGGTCTGATGCTTGAACTTGCCTTGTTCTGGGGCAACCACGCGACCCTGGCTGTCGGTATCGATGTTGAACTGCTCGAACCATGGCGCCGGGCTTGGACGGAAACCGAAAGCGATGACCACGGCGTCGGCCGGGATGATCTCTTCGGAACCCGGAATCGGCTCGGGGCTGCGACGGCCACGGGCATCAGGCTCGCCCAGACGCGTCTCGACGACTTTCACGCCTTCAACCTTGTCTTCGCCAACGATGGCGATCGGCTGACGGTTGTAGAGGAACTTGACGCCTTCTTCCTTGGCGTTCTTCACTTCCTTGCGCGAACCCGGCATGTTCTCTTCGTCGCGGCGATAGGCACAGGTCACTGCCTTGGCGCCCTGACGTATCGAGGTACGGTTGCAGTCCATCGCGGTGTCACCACCACCCAGCACCACGACCTTCTTGCCTTTCATGTCGACGAAATCTTCCGGCGACTTTTCAAAGCCCAGGTTGCGGTTGACGTTGGCGATCAGGAAGTCCAGCGCATCGTGCACGCCTGGCAGGTCTTCACCCGGGAAACCACCTTTCATGTAGGTGTAGGTGCCCATGCCCATGAACACGGCATCGTATTCTTCGAGCAGTTGTTCGACCGAGACATCCTTGCCGACTTCGGTATTGAGACGAAACTCGATACCCATGCCGGTGAAGACTTCTCGACGGTGGCTCAGCACACTCTTCTCGAGCTTGAATTCAGGAATACCGAAGGTCAGCAGACCGCCGATTTCAGGGTTCTTGTCGAACACCACCGGGGTCACGCCGCCGCGCACCAGCACATCGGCGCAACCCAGGCCAGCCGGGCCCGCGCCGATGATCGCCACGCGCTTGCCGGTTGGCACAACGCGAGACATGTCCGGACGCCAGCCCATGGCGAACGCGGTGTCGGTGATGTACTTCTCGACCGAACCAATGGTCACTGCGCCGAAACCGTCGTTGAGGGTGCACGCACCTTCACACAGACGATCCTGCGGGCACACGCGGCCGCAGACTTCCGGCAGGGTGTTGGTCTGGTGGGACAGCTCGGCGGCCGCAAGGATATTGCCCTCGGACACCAGCTTGAGCCAGTTGGGAATGAAGTTATGCACAGGGCATTTCCATTCACAGTACGGGTTACCGCAGCCCAGGCAGCGGTGGGCCTGATCGGCCGACTGCTGGGGTTTGAAGGGTTCGTAGATTTCCACGAACTCTTTCTTGCGTTGCCGCAACAGTTTCTTCTTCGGGTCTTTACGCCCGACATCGATGAACTGGAAGTCGTTACTGAGACGTTCAGCCATTCTCTAGAACCTCTAACCGCAGCTTCAGGCGGCAAGCCTCAAGTTGCAAAAATCATGTTCGCAGGCACTCGCGCACTGCCGTTAACGTGCGGCGTGAAACCACGCCGCTGACAGCTGCCCTTACTGCGGGTTGGCGCGGGTGCTGGACAACAGCGACTTCAGGCTCGCGGCCTTCGGTTTCACCAGCCAGAAGCGGCGCAGGTAGTCATCCAGGTTCTCCCAGAGATTACGGCCCCACTCGCTGTCGGTTTCCGTCACGTACTCGGCCAGAACACGCTCCAGGTGGCTGCGATAGGCTTCCATCGCTTCGCCGCTGATGCGCTGGATTTCAACCAGTTCGTGATTGACCCGGTCAACGAACGTGTTGTCCTGGTCCAGCACGTAGGCGAAACCACCGGTCATGCCCGAACCGAAGTTGTAGCCGGTCTTGCCCAGAACGCAGACGAAGCCGCCGGTCATGTATTCGCAGCAGTGATCGCCTGTGCCTTCCACCACGGTGTGGGCGCCAGAGTTACGTACAGCGAATCGCTCGCCCGCGGTGCCCGCAGCAAAAAGCTTGCCGCCGGTTGCACCGTACAGGCAGGTGTTGCCGATGATGGCGCTTTCCTGGGTTTTGAACGGGCTGCCTTTCGGCGGCACGATCACCAGTTTGCCTGCGGTCATACCTTTACCGACGTAATCGTTGGCGTCGCCTTCCAAATACATGTTCAGACCGCCAGCGTTCCAGACGCCGAAACTCTGACCGGCCGTGCCCTTGAAGCGGAAGGTCACCGGAGCGTCTTTCATGCCCTGGTTGCCGTGCAGCTTGGCGATTTCGCCGGAAATCCGCGCGCCGATGGAGCGGTCGCAGTTGCAGATATCCAGTGCGTACTCGCCGCCGGATTTGGACTCGATGGCCGATTTGGCCAACTCGACCATTTTCTCGGCCAGCAGGCCCTTGTCGAACGGCGGGTTGCGATCCACCAGGCTGAACTGAGGCTTGTCGGCCGGAATGTGGTCGCTGCCCAGCAGAGGCGTCAGGTCCAGATGCTGCTGCTTGGCGGTTTCGCCCGGCAGGATGTCCAGCAGATCGGTACGGCCGATCAGCTCTTCCAGCGAACGCACGCCCAGTTTCGCCAGCCACTCGCGTGTTTCTTCAGCCACGTAGGTGAAGAAGTTGATCACCATGTCGACAGTGCCGATGTAGTGATCCTTGCGCAGCTTGTCGTTCTGGGTTGCAACGCCAGTGGCGCAGTTGTTCAGGTGGCAGATACGCAGGTATTTGCAGCCCAGCGCGATCATTGGCGCTGTACCGAAACCGAAGCTCTCGGCGCCGAGAATCGCAGCCTTGATCACGTCCAGACCGGTTTTCAGACCACCATCGGTCTGCACCCGGACCTTGCCGCGCAGATCGTTGCCGCGCAGGGTCTGGTGAGTTTCGGCCAGGCCGATTTCCCACGGAGCGCCCGCGTATTTGATCGACGACAGCGGCGATGCACCGGTACCGCCGTCGTAACCGGAGATGGTGATCAGGTCGGCGTAAGCCTTGGCCACACCGGCTGCGATGGTGCCAACGCCCGCTTCCGCCACCAGCTTGACCGAGACCAGGGCCGACGGGTTGACCTGTTTCAAGTCGAAGATCAGCTGCGACAAGTCTTCGATCGAGTAGATGTCGTGGTGCGGCGGTGGCGAAATCAGGGTGACGCCCGGCACTGCGTAACGCAGTTTGGCGATCAGACCGTTGACCTTGCCGCCTGGCAATTGCCCGCCCTCACCAGGCTTGGCGCCTTGCGCGACCTTGATCTGCAGCACGTCGGCGTTGACCAGATACTCAGGCGTCACACCGAATCGGCCGGTCGCGATCTGCTTGATCTTGGAGCTGCGGATAGTGCCGTAGCGGGCAGGGTCTTCACCGCCCTCACCGGAGTTGGAACGCGCACCCAGGCGGTTCATCGCCTCGGCCAGTGCTTCGTGAGCCTCCGGCGACAACGCACCCAGCGAGATACCCGCCGAGTCGAAACGCTTGAGGATCGCTTCCAGTGGCTCGATGTCATCGATGCTCAGTGGAGTATCGAGCTCCTTGACCTTGAACAGGTCGCGGATCATCGACACCGGGCGGTTGTCCACCAGCGCGGTGTATTCCTTGAACTTGCTGTAGTCACCCTGTTGCACGGCGGCTTGCAGGGTCGCAACCACGTCAGGGTTGTAGGCGTGGTACTCACCGCCGTAGACGAATTTCAACAGGCCGCCTTGCTGGATCGGCTTGCGCGGGCTCCAGGCTTCTGCGGCCAGGGCTTTCTGCTCGTCTTCGATGTCAACGAAACGCGCACCCTTGATGCGGCTTGGCACGCCACGGAAGCTCAGGTCACACACGGCTTCGGACAGGCCAATGGCCTCGAACAGCTGTGCACCACGATAGGACGCGATGGTCGAGATGCCCATCTTCGACAGGATCTTGAGCAGGCCCTTGGTGATGCCTTTGCGGTAGTTCTTGAAGACTTCGTACAGATCGCCCAGCACTTCACCCGTGCGGATCAGATCGCCAAGCACTTCATAGGCCAGGAACGGATAAACCGCCGACGCACCAAAACCGATCAATACGGCGAAGTGATGCGGGTCGCGAGCTGTCGCGGTTTCAACCAGGATATTGCTGTCGCAGCGCAGGCCTTTTTCGGTCAGGCGGTGGTGAACCGCACCGGTGGCCAGCGAAGCGTGGATCGGCAGTTTGCCCGGTGCGATATGGCGGTCGCTCAGCACGATCTGGGTACGACCGGCGCGCACGGCTTCTTCTGCCTGATCGGCGACATTGCGCACAGCGGCTTCAAGGCCGGTGGCTTCGTCGTAGTTCAGGTCGATGATGGCGCGGTCGAAACCTGGCCGATCCAGGTTCATCAGCGAGCGCCACTTGGCCGGGGAAATGACCGGCGAACTGAGGATCACGCGGGAGGCGTGCTCAGGCGATTCCTGGAAGATGTTGCGCTCGGCACCGAGGCAGACTTCCAGCGACATGACGATGGCTTCACGCAGCGGATCGATCGGCGGGTTGGTCACCTGCGCGAACTGCTGGCGGAAATAGTCGTATGGCGTGCGCACACGGCGCGACAGCACGGCCATTGGCGTGTCGTCGCCCATGGAACCCACGGCTTCCTGACCTTGCTCGCCCAGCGGACGCAGCACCTGATCGCGCTCTTCGAACGTGACCTGGAACATCTTCATGTACTGCTTGAGCTGGTCCGGGTTGTAGAACGCCGAACCGTGGTCGTGATCTTCCAGCGTCGCCTGAATGCGCAGCGCGTTCTTGCGCAGCCATTGCTTGTACGGATGACGCGACTTCAGACGGCTGTCGATGGCGTCGGTGTCGAGGATCTGACCGGTTTCGGTGTCCACGGCGAAGATCTGACCCGGCCCGACGCGACCCTTGGCGATGACGTCTTCCGGGGTGTAGTTCCACACGCCGATTTCCGAAGCCAGGGTGATGTAGCCGTTTTTGGTAGTGACCCAACGCGCCGGACGCAGACCGTTACGGTCAAGCAGGCAGACGGCGTGGCGACCTTCAGTCATCACGATGCCAGCCGGGCCGTCCCACGGTTCCATGTGCATGGAGTTGAATTCATAGAACGCCCGCAGATCCGGGTCCATGGTTTCAACGTTCTGCCATGCAGGTGGCACCAGCATGCGCACGCCACGGAACAGGTCGATGCCGCCGGTGACCATCAGCTCCAGCATGTTGTCCATGCTCGAGGAGTCGGAACCCACACGGTTAACCAGCGGGCCCAGCTCATCCAGGTCCATCAGTTCGTTGGTGAACTTGGTGCGACGGGCCTGCGCCCAGTTGCGGTTACCGGTGATGGTGTTGATCTCGCCGTTGTGGGCGAGGAAGCGGAATGGCTGAGCCAGCGGCCATTTCGGCAGGGTGTTGGTCGAGAAGCGCTGGTGGAACACGCAGATCGCGGTCTGCAGGCGCTCGTCGTTGAGGTCTGGATAGAATGCCGTGAGATCACGCGGCATCATCAGGCCTTTATAGATGATGGTTTTGTGCGAAAAGCTGCAGATGTAGTGATCGGTATCGGCGGCGTTGGACACCGACGAGCGACGACGGGCGCAGAACAGCTTGATCGCGAATTCCTGATCACTCAGGCCTTCACCACCGATGAACACCTGTTCGATCTTCGGCAGACGCTCGAGGGCCAGGCGCCCAAGCACGCTGGTATCAATCGGCACTTCACGCCAGCCGATCACGGTCAGGCCTTCGGCGAGAATTTCGCGATTCATGTTTTCGCGGGCCGCTTGGGCCTTGGCGTCGTCCTGGTTGAGGAAGACCATGCCCACGCAATACTGGCGCGGCAGTTCGGCGCCGAATTGCTCTTGGGCCACGGCGCGCAGGAACGTGTCAGGTTTCTGAATCAACAGCCCGCAACCGTCACCGGTCTTGCCGTCGGCGTTGATCCCACCACGGTGGGTCATGCAGGTCAGGGCTTCGATAGCCGTCTGCAACAGGTGATGACTGGGCTCGCCTTGCATATGGGCGATCAGGCCGAAACCACAGTTATCCTTGAATTCTTCTGGATGGTACAGACCTGCTTTCATAGACACATTCTCACCAGGCTGCCTCTCAGAGAGGCAAATTTCTTTTCAATTCAACCATTTACCGTCCACGCTGAACGTACGCCAGCTTTGCGGGAGCAAAAGGGAGGTCATTGTACACACCGACACAAAGCCTCACAAATTTAGCGACGAAACGTCGCAAATTTATGTCGCATTCATGAAAGGTTTTAAAACGATTCTCGTGCTAGCCAGAGCTTTGTTGCGAGTCTGACCAATGAGAGCCCGAAATTCAATAAGTGCCTGAGACGCAGACACCGCCAGGCGCGCTGCTCATTGGCAGCACGCTCAAGCGTGAGTTCGGGGGAGCTAATCGAGCGACCCGGGTAAGGTCGCTACGTTATCAGCGAGCTGCGGCGAGTTCCTGTTGGATACTGCCGACAGTACGAGGCCAAGGTTTACCAGCCTGAACCTTCGCTGGCAAGACTTTGATGGCGGCGAGTGCCGCATTGCGGTCTGCAAAACTGCCGTAAGTCACCACATACAGAGGCTTGCCCTGCAGGGTTTTCTTGAAGTAGCGGTACTCGGCTCCCTGCTCTTTCACGTAGTTCTGAGCCGTAGCTTCAGAGCTGGTGCCGAGGATCTGCACCACGTAATGCGTCGGGGCCTGACCTGAGTACCAGGTGCCTCCCGAGGACGCAGGAGCGGCGGGTGCCGGTTTCGCTGCCGGTGCCGGAGCTGGCTTGGCAGTAGCGACCTGAGCCGGAGCTGGCGCGGGTTTGGCCGCAGGCGCAGGCGCCGGTTTGGCGGCTGGCGCTGGTGTCGGACGAGGTGTCGGAACCGGCGTCTGGGCCATGGCAGGAGCCGGACCCGGCGTAGCACCCGCAGGCGGCGCAGTGGTAGTCACGGTTGGCGGTTGTAGCGGCTGATTGGCAGCTGCGCCGCCATCTTCGCCGTCACCCTCGCCCGAACCTGCGGCTTCAGCCAGTGGACCGCGCATCACAGGCTGCGAATTACCGACCAACGGTAGCGGCATTGGCTGCGAGTTACCGGCGAACTCGATGGCCGGGCCACCGTTGTTCGACTGTTGCGCAGGCGCCTGGCCCTGGCCCAGTGGCAATTGCGCCTGGGAATTGGCCGGTGCCGTCGCCGGCGCGTTGTTACGACCCGGAATCAGCCACGCGGCCAACACTGCTGCAACAACAACCCCACCCAAAGCCAATACGTGTTTCTTAGGCATTTTGAACCCCATACTTGGACGCTTGACCGCAGAGCGGCTGGCGATCATGGCTTCGATCATCGAGTCGCGTGCGACCTGGTTGATCGCACCCGGCCATCCATTGGACTGTTCGTGAATATCGGTAATCTGTTCGGCACTGAAGACTTCGATGCCTTGACCGGCACCCTCCAGGCGCTGCGCCAGATACTCACGGGTTTCTTCTTCGGTATACGGTGCCAGTTCGATGACGTGGAAGCGTTCTTCTTCCGTGCCGCTCTCGGCGCACAACTGATCCAGTCGATCGATGATCGAAGCCTCGCCGAACAGGAAGACATGCGGACGACCTTCCGGAGTGCCCGCCGCCAATCCCAACAACGCTTCGAGTGCGGATTCGCCAAGTTGTTCGGCATCGTCCACAAGGATGTAGACCTCTTGGCCGGTCAGGGCCAGTTGCACGACCTGCGACAGAATCGCTTTCATTTCAGGCTGCGCGACGTTCAGGGCCTGAGCCACCTGACGCAGCACGCCAGAGGCGTCACCGGCGCCACGGGCAGAAACCACCACGCTCTGGACCGATTGCTTGTTGGTGCTCGCGACCAGCGCCTGACGCAACAGGGTCTTGCCGCTGCCATGAGGACCGGTTACCAGCAACAGCAACTGGCTGTAACGGGCCAGATGATGCAACTGCCCCAGCACCGGTTTGCGCTGGGCAGGGAAGAACTTGAAGCCGGGGACCCGCGTGGCAAAGGGGTCATGACTCAATTGATAGTGACCGAGAAAGGCCTCATCGGCGTGCAAACTAGTCATGGATTTCTCATTAACCTCTAAGCTGATCCACCAAGGCGCGGTAGTCCGCGACCAGTGTGGCCTGTAGTACTTCTTTTGGATATTCGTCAGTCACCACCGCTTCGCCCATACGGCGCAGCAGTACCAGGCGCAGACGGCCATCGATCACCTTCTTGTCCACCGCCATGTGCTCAAGGAAATGCTCAGGCGTCATGTCTTCAGGCGGAACCACCGGTAACCCGGCGCGCTGAAACAGACGGATACCGCGATCTCGTTCCTGCTCACTGATCCAGCCCAGACGCGCGGACATCTCCAGCGCCATGACCGTACCTGCCGCCACCGCCTCTCCATGCAGCCAGACGCCGTAACCCATGTGGGTTTCGATGGCGTGGCCGAAGGTGTGACCCAGATTCAATGTGGCGCGCACACCGGATTCCCGCTCGTCGGCGCCCACGACGGCCGCCTTGGCCGCACAGGACCGCTCGATGGCGCTGGTCAGCGCGACCTGATCCAGGCCGCGCAACTTGTCCATATGATCTTCGAGCCACGTCAGGAAAGGCTCGTCACAAATCAGGCCGTATTTGATGACCTCGGCCAGCCCGGCGGACAGCTCACGCTCAGGCAGTGTGTTCAGTGACGCGGTGTCGATGAGCACCGCGTTCGGCTGGTAGAAAGCACCGACCATGTTCTTGCCCAGCGGGTGATTGATGCCGGTCTTGCCGCCGACGGAAGAGTCCACCTGGGACAGCAGCGTGGTGGGGACCTGAATGAAATCCACCCCGCGCTGATAACAGGCAGCGGCGAAGCCGGCCATGTCACCGATCACCCCCCCACCCAGAGCGATGACCGTCGTGCGACGATCATGGCGTGCGGTGAGCAGCGCGTCGAAGATCAATTGCAGGGTTTCCCAGTTCTTGAAGGCTTCGCCATCGGGGAGAACGATCGGCAGGACGTTGTAACCCGCCAGCGACCTGGTCAGGCGTTCGATGTACAACGGGGCAACGGTAGCGTTGGAAACGATCGCCACCTGTTTGCCAGCAATGTAAGGCTTGAGCAGTTCGGGCCGATCCAACAAGCCTTCGCCAATATGAATCGGGTAGCTACGCTCGCCGAGCTCGACCTTAAGTGTCTGCATGTGTCCCCACGCTGTTCTAACAATTTGATGCCCGTGCGCGCGTTCGAAAGCTGCGATACCGGCTATGGCGCAAGGCCGATTGGCGACCCTGCTTTTTATGGTCGCCGAGGATAGCGCATTTCCGTCTGCGCTTTAACGGGGAGGAAGCTCGGCCAACAGCGCAAGGATGTCAAGAACCACCATTCGAGGTGGCCGCTCATCGGTTTCGATGATCACGTCGGCTATTTCCCGGTACAGCGGATCGCGAATGGCGAGCAGTTCGCGCAGCACCCTAGCGGGATCGGCCGTGCGCAACAAAGGCCGATTGCGATCGCGAGACGTTCGCCCGACCTGCTGCTCCACCGACGCATGCAGGTAGACCACTCTGCCGCCAGCATGCAATGCGCGGCGGTTTTCCTCGCGCATGACCGCGCCGCCACCGGTTGCGAGCACCACGCCATCAAGGGCACAGAGCTCGGCAATCATGGCATGCTCGCGATCACGAAAGCCTGCTTCGCCTTCCTTGTCGAAAATCCACGGGATATTGGCGCCCGTTCGCAGTTCGATTTCCTTGTCGGAATCCTTGAACGGCAGTCGAAGCTCTTTGGCCAGCAGACGACCGATGGTGCTTTTACCAGCCCCCATCGGCCCTACAAGTATTAAATTTCGCACAGAATCAACGACTCACAGCAATCGCCTGGTTGTTCATGATACGCGGAGTGAGGAACACCAACAGTTCGGATTTCGACTCTGTAACCACATCCCGCCGGAAAAGGCGGCCAACATACGGCACATCGCCCAGAAATGGCACCTTATCGACGACTTTATTCTGAGTATTGGAGAACACGCCACCGATAACGATGGTTTCGCCGTCGGAAACCAAGACCTTGGCGTTGACTTCGTTTTTCTTGATCGGCGGCACACCGAGCACTGTATTCACGTAGTCGGGCTCATCCTTGGTGACCTTCACTTCCATGATGATGCGGTTGTCAGGCGTGATCTGAGGGGTCACTTCCAGCGACAGCGAGGCTTCCTTAAAGGACACCGACGTCGCACCGCTGGAGCTGGCTTCCTGATACGGCACTTCCGTACCTTTAAGGATTTTCGCGGTTTCCTTGTCGGAAGTGACGACTTTGGGCTGGGAAACGACTTCACCGTTGCCGGTCTTTTCCATCGCCGAGAGTTCCAGATCCAGGATCGTGTTATTGGTCAGAAAACCCAGACCGATCGACGACGTCGGGTCGGAAACCCCCATATCCACGTACGGGCCATTGGTGGCGCCGGCACCGGTCACCGTTCCGCTACCACCGGCGGTGAAGTTCCCACGCGTGCTCGAACCGCCCCAGCGCACACCCAATTCTTTGTCGTAATCAACGTTGGCCTCGACGATACGTGCCTCGATCATCACCTGGCGCACCGGAATATCCAGCTGCGAAACGATACGACGCAGCTCATCCAGGCGGTCCTGAGTCTGGTAGGCAATGATGTTGTTGGTCCGCTCATCCACCGTGATCGAACCGCGCTCGTCAGTCTTGGACTCGCCACTGGTCACGGACTGGAACAGCTTGGCGATGTCGGCAGCCTTGGCGTAGTTCACCTGTAGCAGTTCACGTCGCAATGGCGCGAGCTCGGCGATTTGCTTGAGCGACTCCAGCTCCTGGCGTTCGCGGGCCGCAATCTCGTCGGCCGGCGCAACCAGCAGCACATTACCCACTTTGCGCTTGTCCAGGCCTTTGGTCTTGAGCACCAGATCCAGCGCCTGATCCCACGGCACATTCTGCAGGCGCAGTGTGATACCACCTTGAACGGTGTCGCTGGCGACCAGGTTGAGGTTGGTGAAGTCGGCAATCAGTTGCAGCACCGAGCGCACGTCAATGTCCTGAAAGTTCAGCGATAGCTTCTCGCCCGTGTAAACCAGCTTTTCGGCGTTACGACGTTCCAGGTCTTCGTTGGTCAGTGGGCGCACGCTGATGGTCAGTTTGTTGTCGGTCTGATAGGCCGAGTAGTCGAACGTCCCTGACGGTTCGATGGAAATGCTGGTCTTGTCACCGCTGACGCTGGAATTGACGAACTGCACCGGCGTGGCGAAGTCCTTCACATCGAGGCGAACACGCAAAGGCTCGGGCAGTTGCGTCTTGGCGAAATCGACACGAATCTTTCCACCTTGCTCCTGAATGTCCGGCGCAATGCCCGGATCGCTCAACTCGATGACGACATTGCCCTCACCCAGTTCGCCGCGCTGGAAATCGACGTTTTTCACCGAACGCGGGGCGGGTGCATAAGACCGCGGAGCCGGCCTGGCTTGGGCTGCTGTTACAGTCGGGACGCTGACCCGCGGCGCGCCCTGAGCCGTGCTCGGCTGCGAACCCTGCGCGGCAGCGGCGCCCTGGCCCACGACCACGAACAGGTTATTGCCCTCGACCCGCGAGCTGTAAGGCGCGAGCGTGGTGAGGTTGATGATCACACGGGTGCGATCCTTGGCTTCGACCACCACGACGCTGTGGGCGTTGCCCGATCCCAGGTCGCGACTCTTGATTGCCAGCTGGCTTGTCACGCCCGGCAGATCCAGTGCGATACGCGCTGGCTGCTCAGTGGTGTAGCCACGCGGGGCCGCCACCGGGCCGTCAAAGGACAGTTTCAACTCGACCCGGTCCCCCGGCAGTGCGGCGACGTCCAGCGTTTTGAGGTTAGCCGCCTGGAGAATCGGTGAAAGCATCGCCATCCATAGCGACACGCCGATAATCGAAAGAATCCTGTTCATGTTCACATTCCACCACTGTGCAGATCCGAAGGTGTATCGCTTGCTTGCCATCTTCATGAGCGTTCTTTCAGGGATATGCTGCGCGGCCGCTCAAGCCACGCCCCCTCTCCATCAGGCACGATCTCGATGACCTGCACCGCCGACTCGGTGATGGCGACGATCCGACCGTCATTGCGGCCCAGATAATCACCGACTTTGACCCGATGCACACCTCCGGCGCCACGCAGCAAGGCGAAGGTACCGGTTTCGTTGCTCAGCGTGCCGACCATTTCAAAGCCGTCGATATTGAAGCCTTCGAGGAACTGTTTGACCCGTGTCGGATCCGGCTGGACCAGACGCGAGCCTTTCTGGCGATTGACCAGATCGACCTTGATCGGCGGCTGAAACGGACTGCGCAGGCTAGCGGCCGCGTAGGTAAACGCCTCATACGGACGAAACTTGGGCATCGGTTCGATGTTCCCCGTCGGACGCGCGCGCACCTCGGCCATGAACTGCTTCAGATCGTCGAAATCACTCGAACCGTCACAACCTGCCAATCCCATCAGCGCGACGCCGATGCACAACCAATGCACCGCCCTCATTTCGCCGGTCCTTTGTTATCGGTGCTCTGAAGCCCCTGATCGTTGTAGCGATACGTCTTGGCGAGGATGTTCATGCGCAGTTTTCCAGGGGATTTGGCATCCACCGGTTTGATTTCAAAATCATGCAACGTGACGATGCGCGGCAGGCTGGCAACGCCGCTGGCGAAGGTTGCCAGATCGTGATACGTGCCCGTGACAGTGATCTGTATCGGCAGCTCGATGTAAAACTGCTGAGCGGCTTCGGGCAGCAACTTGATCTCTTCGAACTCAAGGCCGCTACCCAGCCCCGTGCGAGTGATGTCTTCCAGCAGCCCAGGGACTTCAGTATCACTGGGCAACTGCCGCAGCAGTGCGCCAAAGGTGTTTTCCATCTCCACCATCTGGGTCTTGTACGCCGTCAGGTTCGCCGCCTGAAATGCCTTGCTGGAGAACTGGTCCTTGAGCGTCGCTTCGTCATTGCGCGCCACATCCAGTTGGGCCTGCATGTCCTGAATATAGAAAAAGTAACCTCCGGCCAAAACCAGCACCAGCAACAAGGCGCCGGCAATGGTTTTCACCGCAGCAGGCCAGGAACCCAGGTTATTGAGGTCCAGATCGTTGATGTCGATCTTGCGCAGGCTGTCCAGCCATTCATTCACCTTCATGGCTTGACTCCATCTACAGCAGGCTGCGTCTGACGCACGGTCAACTGAAAAGTGTTGGCCTGGTCGACCGCTCCGGCAGTGTTTGCCTTCACCTCGGTCAGACTCGGCGCTTCGAGCCAGTCGGAAGCTTCCAGATTACGCAGCAGATCCGACACTCGGTTATTCGATTCGGCCGCGCCGGAAATGCTGATCAGCTTGTCGGTCATCTTCACTTCGTTGAAATACACACCATCAGGCAGCGTCCGCGCCAGCTGGTCGAAGATCCGACCAATGATCGGCCGGTTGCCTTGCAAGTCCTGAATGATCTTCATCCGTTCGAGCAATTGTTTGCGGCGGGCTTTCAGCTCGCTGATTTCCTTGATACGGGCATCGAGCTGGACGATTTCAGTCTTGATGAACTGATTACGGGCGTTCTGGTGACTGATGGCGCTGCTCAAATATTGATCAGCCAGCAAAATCGCGCCGATGCCGGCGACGAGTACGCCAACGAGGGCAATCAGGAAGCGCTTCTTGCGCTCTTCGCGTTGCTGTTCGCGCCAGGGGAGTAGGTTGATCCGCGCCATTAGTCGAAGCTCCTCAAAGCCAGACCGCAAGCGATCATCAATGCCGGTGCATCACTGGCGAGCGCCCCCGCGTTGACCTTGGCACTCAACGCCATGTCGGCAAACGGGTTAGCGACCATGGTGGGAGTGCCCAGACGCTCTTGAATCAGGCGATCAAGACCGGCAATGGACGCGGTACCGCCTGCGAGCATGATGTAATCGACGCGGTTGTACTGACCTGCGGCAAAGAAGAACTGCAGGGACCGGGACACCTGCTGAACCACCGCATCCTTGAAGGGCTGCAGGACCTCCAACTGATAATCGTCGGGCAACCCGCCCTGTTTTTTCGCAAGACCGGCCTCGCCCAGGGACAAGCCGTAGCGGTGCTGGATTTCTTCGGTCAGTTGACGCCCGCCGAACAGTTGTTCGCGGGTATAGATGATGCGGCCGTTGTGCAGCACGCTGAGGGTGGTCATCGTGGCGCCGATGTCGATCACCGCAACGGTCAGTTGCTCGTGATCCTGACCCAGTTGGGCGGAAAGCAGGCCGAACGAGCGCTCCAGGGCATAGGCTTCAACGTCGACGACACGAGCGGTGAGACCGGCCAGCGCCAGCGCGGCTTCGCGCACTTCGACATTTTCCTTGCGGCAGGCGGCCAACAACACTTCGACGCGCTCAGGGTTGCGCGCTGAATACCCCTGGACCTCGAAATCGATGGCAACTTCTTCCAGCGGATAGGGGATGTACTGGTCAGCCTCGATCTTGAGCTGGTTTTCCATCTCGTCGTCGGAAAGACCGGCATCCATCTCGATGGTCTTGGTGATGACCGCCGAACCCGCGACGGCAACCGCCGCGATTTTGACGTTAGTCTTGGCCTTGACCAGCACCCGCGTCAAAGCATTGCCAACACCTTCGAGCTCGGCGATGTTTTTCTCCACCACCGCATTCACCGGCAGCGGCTCGACCGCGTAGGATTCGACCTTGTAGCGGGTACCGGAACGACTCAATTCAAGGAGCTTTACCGAGGTGGAGCTAATATCGATCCCTAGAAGGGTATTGGCCTTCTTACTGAAGAGTTCGAACACAACCGATTCCCTATGCGTTTCCGTCACTTACGGATATTTTTTTGTCCAACACCACTGTCGACAGCCTTGACAGTAGCGCAAATAACGCTCGACGACGAAAAATGCTTATAATGCCCAGCGTTTTTTTCGTGTAGCAAAGCTTCAAGGCGTGTTCATTTGTAAATGCCTGCGCTTAACTCATTCTTTTTTCTGGAAATCCAAAAGCCTTGATACGCCTGCTGAAGTTTTTCTGGTGGTCCTTTGTCGCTATCGTCTGCGGGCTGCTGCTCGGTTTGAGCGGCGCCTTCCTCTACCTCTCGCCGAATCTGCCTTCGGTCGACGCGCTGCGCAATATTCAGCTGCAGATCCCTCTCAGGGTGTTCAGCAGCGATGGCAAGCTCATTGCCGAGTTCGGCGAAATGCGCCGCTCTCCGATCCGTTTCGCCGATATTCCGCCCAATTTCATTCATGCGCTGCTGTCCGCCGAGGACGATAACTTCGCCAACCATTACGGCGTGGACCCTGGCAGCCTGATGCGCGCCGCCAGCCAACTGGTCAAGAGCGGGCACATTCAGTCCGGCGGTTCGACCATCACCATGCAGGTCGCGAAAAACTATTTCCTGACCAGCGAGCGCAGCTTTTCACGTAAAACCACCGNAGCGCCAACTTACCAAGGACGAGATTCTCGAGCTCTACGTGAACAAGATCTACCTGGGCAACCGTGCCTATGGTATCGAAGCCGCGGCTCAGGTTTATTACGGAAAATCCATCCGCGACCTGAGCGTTGCGCAGATGGCAATGATTGCCGGACTGCCCAAAGCCCCATCACGATTCAACCCGCTGGCCAACCCGGTGCGCGCCAAAGAGCGTCGCGACTGGATCCTGGGCCGCATGTTCAAACTGGGCAAAATCGACCAGAACACCTATCAGACCGCACTTGCCGAACCGATCAACGCCAGCTATCACGTTCAGAGCCCTGAAGTGAACGCACCGTACATCGCTGAAATGGCGCGTGCCGAGATGGTCGGTCGCTACGGCAGCGAAGCCTACACAGAAGGCTTCCGCGTCACCACTACCGTTCCGAGCAATCTTCAGGAAGACGCCAACAAGGCGGTCCAGGATGGTTTGATCGAGTATGACCAGCGACACGGCTATCGCGGGCCTGAAAGCCGCTTCCCGGGCCTGACACGAGATGCCTGGGCGCAGGAGTTGACCAAACAGCGTCCGATCAGCGGTCTGGAGCCTGCCATCGTCAGCCAGATCGACAAGAACGGTATCCGCGTACTGACCCGCAACGGCGAGCAGGAAGAAACCGTCGCCTGGGACAGCATGAAGTGGGCGAAAGCCTTCCTCAACACCAACAGCGTCGGGCCTAATCCGAAGCAGCCGTCGGACGTCGCTCACGTCGGCGATCTGGTGCGGGTGCAGCGTCAGCCTGACAACTCGCTGAAGTTCAGCCAGATCCCCCAAGCCCAGAGCGCACTGGTTTCGCTGGATCCGCACAATGGTGCAATTCGCGCACTGGTGGGTGGATTTGCCTTCGAGCAGAGCAACTATAACCGCGCCATGCAGGCCAAGCGTCAGCCAGGCTCGAGCTTCAAGCCGTTCCTCTATTGCGCCGCACTCGACAGCGGCTACACCGCCGCGAGTCTGGTGAACGACGCGCCGATCGTCTTCGTCGACGAGGCCGTCGACAAGGTCTGGCGTCCGAAGAACGACACCGGCACCTTCCTGGGGCCGATCCGCCTGCGCGAAGCGCTGTACAAGTCGCGCAACCTGGTGTCGATCCGTCTGCTGCAAAGCCTGGGCGTCAACACGGCGATCAACTACATCACCCGCTTTGGCTTCAACAAGGCAGACCTGCCGCCAAACCTGTCACTGGCACTGGGCACCGCAACCCTGACGCCGATGGAAATCGTCAGCGGCTGGAGCACGTTCGCCAACGGCGGCTACAAGATCAGCCCGTACCTGATCGACAAGATCGAAGACCGCGAAGGCAAGACCCTCTTCGTCGCCAATCCCCCGACCGTTCCGGCCAACGACCCGAACCCTAAAGCGGTAAGCGAGAAAGCCGTCAGCGATGCATCGACTTTCGCTGCGCCGCAAACACCGGCACTGACGGCCAACACGGCACCGAACGCACTGGACACCAACGGCGCTCCACCGGCACCCGCCGTGGCCGAGCGCATCGTCGATGGTCGCACCACTTACATCCTCAACAGCATGCTGCAGGATGTGATCAAGCGCGGCACCGGCCGACGCGCGCTCGCGATGAATCGTCCTGACATCGCCGGCAAGACGGGCACCACCAACGAATCGAAAGACGCCTGGTTCTCCGGCTACAACGGGGACTACGTGACCACGGTCTGGACAGGCTTCGACCAGCCAGAAAGCCTGGGTCGTCACGAATTCGGCGGTACCGTCGCATTGCCGATCTGGATGAGCTACATGAGTGCCGCGCTCAAGGACAAGCCGCCCCACGTTCAGGCCGAACCAGACGGCATCCTCAGCCTGCGAATCGACCCGGTCAGTGGCCGCTCTGCCACGCCAAGTACGGCAGGCGCGTTCTTCGAGCTGTTCAAAAGCGAAGACACCCCGCCAAGCGTGAACGAGCTGAACGGCAGCCCGGCACCAGGCAGCCCGTTGCCAGCAGACGAGTCAGCGCCTATCGACTTGTTCTGATACTTGTAGGAGTGAGCTTGCTCGCGATGGCGGCATGCCAGACACCTCCAGGGTGACTGAGGTAGCGCAATCGCGAGCAAGCTTACTCCTACAGCCAAAACAAAATTCGCAGCCACAAAAAAGCCCTGCATCTGCAGGGCTTTTTTCTTTTTGCTCAGTCAGCCATCAGCCGTTGAACACTTCATCCACGCTTTTCAGCGGGTAGTGTTTCGGATACGGCTGGGTAGCCACGCCGGTCGCGATGGCGGCTTTGGCAACGGCATCGGAGATCAGGCCGAGCAAGCGCGCATCCATTGGCTTCGGAATGATGTACTCACGGCCGAATTCCAGCTTGATGCCGCCGTAGGCGTCGCAGACTTCCTGAGGCACTGGCAGTTTGGCCAGTTCACGCAGGGCGTTGGCTGCGGCGATCTTCATTTCTTCGTTGATGCGCTTGGCGCGAACGTCCAGAGCACCACGGAAGATGAAGGGGAAGCCCAGCACGTTGTTGACCTGGTTCGGGTAGTCCGAACGGCCGGTCGCCATGATCACGTCGTCGCGAGTGGCGTGAGCCAGTTCCGGCGAGATTTCCGGGTCAGGGTTCGAGCACGCGAACACGATCGGGTTGGCCGCCATGGATTTCAGGCCTTCAGCGCTCAGCAGGTTAGGACCCGACAGACCCACGAATACGTCAGCACCATCCAGTGCGTCGGCCAAGGTGCGCTTGTCAGTCGCGTGAGCAAACTGCGCCTTGTACTGGTTCAGATCCGAACGACCGGAGTGAACCACGCCATTGCGGTCGATCATGAAGATGTTTTCGATCTTCGCGCCCATGCTTACCAGCAATTTCATGCAGGAGATAGCCGCAGCACCGGCGCCCAGGCAGACGATTTTCGCGTCGCTCAGGGTTTTGCCAGCGATTTCCAGTGCGTTGATCATGCCGGCCGCGGTAACGATCGCGGTGCCGTGCTGGTCATCGTGAAAAACCGGAATGTCGCACTGCTCGATCAGCGCCTTCTCGATCTCGAAGCACTCAGGCGCCTTGATGTCTTCCAGGTTGATGCCGCCGAAAGTGATGGAGATACGTTTGACGGTGTCGATGAACGCCTGCGGGCTTTCCGAATCGACTTCGATGTCGAATACGTCGATACCGGCGAAGCGCTTGAACAGCACACCTTTACCTTCCATTACCGGCTTGGAAGCCAGCGGACCGAGGTTGCCCAAGCCCAGGATGGCGGTGCCATCGGAGATGACGGCGACAAGGTTGCCTTTGCCGGTGTACTTGTAAGCGAGTTCAGGATCACGTGCGATTTCACGCACAGGCTCAGCGACGCCCGGGCTATAAGCCAGCGACAGATCACGAGCTGTCGCGGTGGCTTTGGTGAGTTCGACGCTCAGTTTCCCAGGGCGAGGGTTGGCGTGATATTCGAGAGCGGCAGTTTTCAAATCTGACATGTGGGCATTCCGCTTTTTTGCTGTTGGACAGACGGACGAACGAGCATACGCAAGTCAGAAAGTCCTAACAAGACTGCCGGGTCACCTGTGTCAAGGGGCCGCATCTACGACTTTCAGCGTAGAGCCGCGAAATACAAGGGCCTCAATGAAGACAATGCCCGCGAAAAATGTCCACAATTTAATTTAAGGTTGTATTCAACATTGCCGGATGGGTAATTGGCATCATCCAGCGCGCCTGACCCGATTTAAGGCCGCCGCGACGAGAACGATCTACCACCCACCCGCGAGCTTCGACCTTGCGGCCCTTCAGACGCTGAAGCGAAGCGAGATCGAATTGACTGACCAGATTAGGGGCGATGCGCAGCACAAGTGAATTCTGAAATTCGATCCAGACCCCGCCACCGTTGCGCTGCACATTGCTGACCTCACCGGACACCACGGCAAAGCCGCCCGTGTCGATTTGATCCGGCGACTGCACCGGCGAATTGCGCCACAGCCCCAAACCGGCCTGACGAGCAGTCTTCTCCGCCGCCTGCTGGCAGTCGACCAGCGCGACGTTCGGCGACACCGCCACCAGATAGCCCAGACCTTCAGCGAGCAGTTGCGCTTCCAGGTTGGCACCATTGCGCCCATAGAGATTGGCCAGCGTTCGGCCATAGTGATCGGTGGCCTGCTCACCGACCCGCACACTGACTTGACCATCGCTTTGATCGACAAGCACTTGCAGGCGACGCTTGGCCGCTTCGGCAAACGGCTGCGCGGACTGACCTTTTTTGCCAGTTTCTGGCGCATTCAGGCCAATCATGCGTACGCTGCGCCCATCGCTCAGGCGCACGGTGTCGCCATCGACCACGCGCTGGACCTGCGCAACTGGCAACGAGGCAGGCGCGGGGCACAGGGCCTGAGCGGATGAAAGCCAAATCGCAGACATAAAAAAGGCGCCCGCAAGGGACGCCTTCTTGAGCAGCCTGGAATAGCTCGGGGAGCGATCCAGAAAATCCACTCTTACTTCGCTTTGGTTGCGCCGAACGCACCGAAACGCGACTTGAACTTGTCGACGCGACCGCCAACGTCCAGAGTCTTTTGCTTACCGGTGTAGAACGGGTGGCACTCGTTGCAAACGTCCAGGCTCAGAGGCTTGGCCAGGTTGGAACGGGTGTGGATGACGTTGCCGCAGCTGCAGGTCGCAACGACGTCTTCGTAAACTGGATGGATATCAGCTTTCATCGGTATTTCCTCAGGCTAGCGTGCCGCCACCCAACACTATTGTTGAATACCGCACGGATTTAGGCCGGGCATATTAACAGACAGCGCAAATCACGCAAGAGAACGTTAACGCCGGTCGTCTGCTAAGATCGCGCCCTTGGTCATACTCCGTAACAGGAAATCCCCCGCGTGCCCGACGCCATTCTGCGCCTCGCCCTGCCCTCGCCCCTGCGTCGCCTGTTCGACTACCGCGCTCCCGCCGGGATTGCCCGCAGCGCCTTGCAGCCGGGCATGCGCTTGCGAGTGCCGTTTGGCCGTCGGGAGATGATCGGGATCCTGGTGGAGATCACCGATCACAGCGAAGTCCCCGCAGACAAGCTCAAGCCCGCCATTGCCCTGCTGGATGTCGAAGCCCCACTGCCGCCCGCGCTGTTCAAGCTTTGCCTGTGGACCGCGCAGTATTACCAGCACAGCCTGGGCGACACCCTGAACTGGGCATTGCCGATGCTGTTGCGTCAGGGCGAGCCGGCCGAGGCCCGCCAGGAGCGCTTCTGGCAGACCGCGCCGGGCGCCAGCCTCGACGACCCGCGCATCGCTCGGGCACCGAAGCAGAAAGAAGCACTCAGGACGCTGGCCCAGCACCCCCACGGCGTTGCCCATCAGCTACTCAGCAAGCTGATGCTGAACCGTGAAAGCCTGAATCTGCTTCTGGCCAAGGAATTGGTCACGGTCGAGGTTCGCGGCCATGCGCCGATGGCTCGACACGAGCATTGGCTGGCGCAACCCGAGCTGCCGCTGAACACAGAGCAACGCGCCGCTTGCGAAGCGATTCGCTCTGGCTTCGGCAGCTTTCATGCGTCATTACTGGCGGGGGTGACGGGCAGCGGCAAGACCGAGGTCTATCTGCAACTGATCCGGGAAACGCTGGAAGCCGGCAAGCAGGCGTTGGTGCTGATCCCGGAAATCAACCTGGGCCCCCAGACTCTGGCGCGTTTCGAACAACGCTTCAACGCACGCATTGCGCTGCTGCACTCGGCGGTCAACGACCGCGACCGACTGGACGCCTGGCTGGCCGCACGGGACGGCGAGGCGGACATCATTATCGGGACCCGCTCAGCGCTGTTCACACCGATGAAAAACCCCGGCCTGATCATCATCGATGAAGAACACGACGGCTCCTATAAACAGCAAGAAGGCCTGCGCTACCACGCACGCGATCTGGCGCTGGTTCGCGCACGCCAGGAAAACATCCCGATTGTGCTGGGCTCGGCCACCCCATCTCTGGAAAGCCTTCACAACGCCTACACCGGGCGTTACGCACTGCTTCGCCTGAATCAGCGAGCCGGTGGCGCTCAACAGCCACGCTTCCTGCGTCTGGATGTCAAAAGCCGCCCATTGGACAGCGGCATTTCCGGCCCCATGCAGCAGGCCATCGGGCAAACTCTGGCTGCCGGTCAGCAAGTATTGGTCTTTCTGAACCGTCGAGGTTTTGCTCCGACACTGCTCTGCCACGACTGCGGCTGGCTCTCGGAATGCAACCGCTGCGATGCGCGCATGACCGTTCATCAGCGCTCAGGCGAGCTGCGTTGCCACCACTGTGGTCACGTCGAGCGAGTACCACGCAACTGCCCGGCCTGTGGAAAAGTCGATTTGCGCCCTGTCGGTGCAGGCACCGAGCGCGCCGAGGAACGACTGGCAATTCTGTTCCCGGACTATCCGGTATTGCGCGTCGACCGCGACAGCACCTCGCGCAAGGACGCGATGAATCAGCTGTTCGCGACCATCCAGAAGGGCGAGCCGTGCATCCTGATCGGCACCCAGATGCTCGCCAAGGGGCATCACTTCCCCCGCGTGACGCTGGTGTCGATTCTGGATGCCGATGGCGGGCTGTTCTCTGGGGACTTCCGCGCCAGCGAGCGGATGGCGCAGCTGATCGTACAAGTCGCAGGTCGCGCGGGACGCGCCGAAGAACCGGGCAAGGTGATCATTCAGACGCATCTGGCTGACCACCCGCTGCTGATCCAGCTAACCGAGCAGGGCTATTTTGCGTTCGCCGAACAGGCGTTGAGTGAACGTCGCGCCGCCGGTTTGCCACCGTTCTCGCATCTGGCATTGCTGCGCGCCGAAGCGCACAAACCGGGACAGGCCGAAGGCTTTCTTGATGAAGCCTGTACGCAAGCGGAGCACCTGTTGAAGGAAATGGCGCTGGGCGGGATTGAACTGTTGGGCCCGGTTCCTGCTCCGATGGAACGCCGGGCGGGTCGATACCGCGCGCAATTGCTGGTACAGGCCAACGCCCGCGCGCCACTGCACAAACTGTTGGCGACCTGGATGCTGGCCCTTGAGAACATGCCGAGCGGACGACAGGTCAGGTGGTCGCTGGATGTGGACCCGGTGGATCTTTATTGATTGCCGAAATGCGATCGCGAGCAAGCTCACTCCTGCATGTGATTACGGCTCCTGTAAGAGCGCGCTTGCCCGCGATGGCGGTAGGTCAGCCACCGAAGATGCCGAATGTGACTACGTCATCGCGGGGCAAGCGCGCTCCTACAAATTGATACCGTTCGCCTAACCGCGCATCCATCGCGGTTGGCAAGGTGGCCCCGGCAACGGATAATGCCCAGTTTTTCCACCCGCGCATCGAGCGCTGCC
The DNA here is from genome assembly GCF_003605735.1 of Pseudomonas sp. LS-2. Taxonomy (GTDB): domain Bacteria; phylum Pseudomonadota; class Gammaproteobacteria; order Pseudomonadales; family Pseudomonadaceae; genus Aquipseudomonas. Next base: position 343,200 of record NZ_QXTJ01000039.1, read on the forward strand.
GCGCTTGCGGTCGAAAGAGAGCATCATGAAAGACACCATTCGCCAGCTGATCCAACAAGCTCTGAGCCAACTCGTCGCCGAAGGCGTCTTGCCGGAAGGGCTGACGCCGGTGATTCAGGTGGAAAACGCCAAGGACAAGAAAAACGGCGACTTCGCCAGCAATATCGCGATGATGCTGGCCAAACCGGCAGGCATGAAGCCCCGCGATCTGGCCGAAAAAATCGTCGCCGCGCTGCCTGCCGACGAGCAGATCAGCAAGGTCGACATCGCCGGCCCCGGCTTCCTCAACTTTTTCCAGAACACCCAGGCCCTGGCGTCACGCCTGGACGCCGCGCTGGCCGACGCCGCATTGTCGGTGCGCAAGAATGGCCCTGCCCAGCGCGTAGTGGTTGACCTTTCAGCACCCAACCTTGCCAAAGAGATGCACGTCGGCCACCTGCGCTCGACCATCATTGGCGACGGCGTTGCCAGCGTGCTCGAATTTCTCGGCGACACCGTGATCCGCCAGAACCACGTTGGCGACTGGGGCACCCAGTTCGGCATGCTGCTGGCGTATCTGCAGGAAACCCCAGCCACCAGCGACGAGCTGTCTGACCTCGAAAACTTCTACCGTGCCGCCAAAGGCCGCTTCGACGAATCCGAAGAATTCGCCGAGCGCGCCCGTGGTCTGGTGGTCAAGCTGCAAGCTGGCGACCCTGAGTGCCTGAAGCTGTGGACTCGCTTCAAGGACATCTCGTTGTCGCACTGCCAGGAAGTCTACGAGCGCCTGAACGTCAAGCTGACCCCCAAAGACGTCATGGGCGAAAGTGCCTACAACGACGATCTGGCGAACGTGGTTGCCGACCTGAAAAAAGCCGGCCTGCTGGTGGAGAGCAACGGCGCCCAGTGCGTCTTCCTCGAAGAATTCAAAACGGCTGAAGGCACCCCGCTGCCGGTGATCGTGCAGAAGGCCGGTGGTGGTTATCTGTACGCCACCACTGACCTTGCAGCCGTGCGTTACCGCAGCAACGTCCTGAAAGCCGATCGTGCGCTGTATTTCGTCGATCAGCGTCAGGCCCTGCACTTCCAGCAAGTCTTCGAAGTGGCGCGTCGCGCAGGTTTCGTGACCAACGGCATGCAGATGGAACACATGGGCTTCGGCACCATGAACGGCGCCGATGGCCGTCCTTTCAAGACTCGCGACGGCGGCACCGTCAAGCTGGTCGACCTGCTGGACGAAGCGGAAGAACGCGCGTACGTCCTCGTCAAAGAGAAAAACCCTGAAGTCGCTGAAGACGAACTTCGTACCATCGCCAAGGCCGTGGGCATCAGCGCCGTCAAGTACGCCGACCTGTCCAAGCACCGGGCCAGCGACTACAGCTTCAACTTCGATCAGATGCTTAGCTTCGAAGGCAACACGGCGCCTTACCTGCTGTACGCCTACACCCGCGTCTCCGGTGTTTTCCGCAAGCTGGGCGAAGCGTTCGACGAGAGCAAAGGCCAGATCATCCTCCAAGCCGAGCATGAACAGGACCTGGCTGCGCGTCTGGCGCAGTTTGGCGAGACCGTGAACAACGTCGCCGAGAAAGGCACTCCCCACGTGTTGTGCGCTTACCTGTACGATCTGGCCGGGCTGTTCTCCAGTTTTTACGAGAACTGCCCGATCCTGAACGCGGAAAACCCCGAGCAACAGCAAAGCCGTCTGCGCCTCGCGCACCTGACCGGTCGCACCCTCAAGCAAGGCCTGCAACTGCTGGGTCTGGAAACTCTGGAGCGTATGTAAGTTGGCAGTCAAAAAGAAACCTGCTCCCAAGCGCGGCGCCAGCCGATACGAGGCACCCGCAAAGAAGCCGATTCCGGGATGGCTGTGGCTGGCGATCGGCCTGTCCGTCGGCGCGTTCATCGTTTTCCTGATGAAACTGGAGCCCGGCAGCGGCGACGACATCAAGCGGGTCAAGGCTGATGCCAAGGCTGCGAAGATCGCCGAGGCGAACAAGACACCGCCGAGCCCGACCGCGCCGGTAAAGCCCAAGTACGACTTCTACACGCTATTGCCTGAGTCGGAAGTCATCGTGCCGAACGAAGCGGTGCCGGAGAAGACTCCACCGCCCGTCGTTGCACCAACGACACCGGTCACGCCTGAACAGGCAGCGAAGATCGACACTGCTCGCGCCCAGGCCGCACTCAGTGGGTTGACGCCGCCGCCAGCGCCAGCAGTGGCCAAACCTGCGCCTGTGACGACGTTCTTTCTGCAGGCGGGCTCGTTCCGCAAACAGACCGACGCCGACAAGGTGCGTGCGCAGATCATCCTGCTGGGTCAGGCGGCGACAGTGGAGTCGGGCACGGTCAAGGATGAAACCTGGTATCGCGTACTGGTCGGCCCGTTCAGCAACCGTGAACAGCTGACGACCGCGCAGAAGCAACTGGCCGGTGGCGGATTCAGCAATCTGTTGCTGCAACAGCGCCAGAGTCGGTAGATCTAACGATCAAAGCAGCAGATTACATTCCCCTCTGTAGCAGTCCGGCTTGCCGGCGGTGGCGATCTTGAAGGCGCAACCGCCGGCAAGCCGGACCGCTACAGAAAGCGGCGCAGCGACAAACCACCATTCATCCCTCACTTCGCCTGGCAGTTGAAATACTGGCCCCCACCCCCATATGAGTTTCCATCAGGGCATTTTCGCCCCGCAGCGTGGAGACTCTCCCCTTGACCACCATCGTTTCAGTGCGCCGCCAAGGCAAAGTCGTCATGGCGGGTGACGGCCAGGTTTCCCTGGGCAATACCGTCATGAAAGGCAACGCCAAGAAAGTCCGTCGCCTTTATCACGGCCAGGTCATCGCCGGCTTCGCTGGCGCCACTGCCGACGCCTTCACCCTGTTCGAACGCTTCGAAGCACAATTGGAAAAACACCAGGGCCACCTCGTTCGCGCAGCTGTGGAACTCGCCAAAGACTGGCGTACCGACCGCTCCCTCAGCCGGCTGGAGGCCATGCTGGCCGTCGCCAACAAGGACGCTTCGTTGATCATCACCGGTAACGGTGACGTCGTTGAGCCTGAAGATGGCCTGATCGCCATGGGTTCCGGCGGTGCATTCGCTCAGGCCGCCGCTCGCGCCCTGCTGCTGAAGACCGAACTGTCGGCGCGGGAAATCGCCGAGACAGCCCTGCACATCGCTGGCGACATCTGCGTATTCACCAACCACAACATCACCATTGAGGAGCAGGACCTCGCCGAGTGAGCCCTGTCGCGGGCCGCAATCCATCGCGGCCCGTTGAACTCATCACGCCCCGAGGACCGTTGAAAACCATGTCCATGACTCCCCGTGAAATCGTCCACGAACTCAATCGCCATATCATCGGCCAGGACGATGCCAAGCGCGCCGTCGCCATCGCGCTGCGTAACCGCTGGCGCCGGATGCAGTTGCCTGAAGAGCTGCGCGTTGAAGTCACTCCAAAGAACATTCTGATGATTGGCCCCACTGGCGTCGGCAAGACCGAGATAGCCCGTCGTCTGGCCAAACTCGCCAATGCGCCGTTCATCAAGGTCGAGGCCACCAAGTTCACCGAAGTCGGTTACGTAGGCCGTGACGTCGAGTCGATCATTCGTGATCTGGCAGATGCCGCCATGAAACTGCTGCGCGAACAGGAAATGACCAAGGTCCGTCATCGCGCTGAAGATGCTGCCGAGGATCGCATTCTCGACGCCCTGTTGCCTCCGGCACGCGCCGGCTTCAACGAAGACGCCTCTTCCAGCAACGACTCGAACACCCGTCAGCTGTTCCGCAAGCGCCTGCGTGAAGGTCAGTTGGACGACAAGGAAATCGAGATTGAAGTTGCGGAAATGGGCGGTGTCGATATCTCCGCGCCACCCGGCATGGAAGAGATGACCAACCAGTTGCAAAGCCTGTTCGCCAACATGGGCAAGGGCAAGAAGAAAAGCCGCAAGCTGAAGGTCAAGGACGCGCTGAAGATGGTCCGCGATGAAGAAGCGAGCCGTCTGGTCAATGACGAAGAACTCAAGGGCAAAGCCCTCGAAGCGGTCGAGCAGCACGGTATCGTGTTCATCGACGAGATCGACAAGGTCGCCAAACGTGGCAACGTCGGCGGCGCCGATGTGTCCCGCGAAGGCGTACAGCGCGACCTGCTGCCGCTGATCGAAGGCTGCACCGTCAACACCAAGTTGGGCATGGTCAAGACCGACCACATTCTCTTCATCGCGTCCGGCGCATTTCACCTGAGCAAGCCAAGCGATCTGGTGCCCGAACTGCAAGGTCGTCTGCCGATCCGCGTTGAACTCAAAGCGCTGAGCCCGCAGGACTTCGAGCGGATTCTGAGCGAGCCACACGCGTCGCTGACCGAGCAGTATCGCGAGCTGCTGAAGACCGAAGGCCTGAACATCGAGTTCTTGCCTGAGGGCATCAAGCGCCTGGCCGAAATCGCCTGGCAGGTGAACGAGAAGACTGAGAACATCGGTGCCCGTCGCCTGCATACCCTGCTGGAACGCCTGCTGGAAGAAGTGTCCTTCAGCGCTGGCGATCTTGCGACCGCGCAGGATTCCGGGACCATCAAGATCGACGCCGAGTACGTCAACAGCCATCTGGGCGAGTTGGCCGAAGACGAAGACTTGTCTCGTTACATTCTCTAAAGTTCTCGGCCACGTTGCTGCTGGATATGCCCAAAGCATATCCTTGCTGCAACCATCGACCTGTCGCAGTCCGGCTTGCCGGCGGCAGCGGTTTCCAGAACGCCACCGCCGGCCAGCCGGACTGCTACAGGGACGGCATCGCTGACCTGACCCGGCCCACACATGCCCAGAATCCCCATCGCCATCCAGCTGCACAAAGCCTCGAAAATCCTCAGCCTGAAATACGGCCCGGATGAGGAATACCACCTGCCCGCTGAATTCCTGCGAGTGCATTCGCCGTCGGCGGAGGTACAAGGACACGGCAATCCGATTCTGCAATTCGGCAAACTGGGTGTTGGCCTGACGAAGATAGAACCGGCCGGGCAGTACGCACTAAAACTGACCTTCGACGACGGCCATGACAGCGGGCTGTTCACTTGGGAGTACCTCGAGCAACTGGCGCTACGTCAGACGCAATTGTGGGAAGACTATCTGGCCGAACTCAAAGCGGCAGGCAAATCCCGCGATCCTTCCGAGCAAGTCATTCGACTGATGCTTTAAGCAGCGCTCTAGTCCGCGCCCTCGCTACCGATGGGCGTTTTAGGACGCACTTTCTAATTACTTTTGTTTCAATGTTCCGCGCAGCGGTCAATGACTGACCCTGCTTGCGATTTTTTGAAATCTCGCGTAACCAATGATTCTGGCAAGCTCTCTGCATCGGGGAATTAGCAGAAGCGTGCCGGTGTTGTTCGTAGCAGTCGCTCGTAGCGCCACCAAAAATGCGGTGCCTTGCGTCAGCGTTCACACCCGTTGTGTTAATCATCGGTCACCCGAGAGCAGTACTGGCATTTGCCCGTGGCGTGTTTTCACCGGGATGTCAGTGCTCGTCTCAGGACAATGGAGCGTCGTAGATGAGTAACAAGAGTAATGATGATCTGCCGCGTCAAGCCTCTGAACACACCTTGGGGTTGAACCCTGTCGTAGGCCTGAGGCGCAAGGATTTGCTCACCACGGCACGCATGGTATTGACCCAGGCCATCAGGCAACCCTTCCACAGCGCCAAACACGTGGCCCACTTCGGGCTTGAACTGAAAAACGTGTTGCTCGGCAAATCCACGCTGGTGCCCGACAGCGACGACCGTCGTTTCGTCGACCCGGCCTGGAGCCAGAATCCTCTCTATCGTCGCTACTTGCAGACCTACCTAGCCTGGCGCAAGGAACTGCACGACTGGATCGACGACAGCAGCCTGACGCCTCAAGACATCAGCCGTGGTCACTTCGTGATCACCCTGATGACCGAGGCCATGTCGCCCACCAACGGCGCGGCGAACCCGGCGGCGGTCAAGCGCTTCTTCGAGACCGGCGGCAAAAGCATTCTCGACGGCCTGTCGCACCTGGCCAAGGATCTGGTGAACAACGGCGGCATGCCGAGCCAGGTCAACATGGATGCTTTCGAGGTCGGCAAGAATCTGGGCACCACCGAGGGAGCCGTGGTGTTTCGCAATGACGTACTGGAGCTGATTCAGTACAAGCCGATCACCGAACAGGTTCACGAACGCCCCCTGTTGGTGGTGCCGCCACAGATCAACAAATTCTACGTTTTCGACCTCAGCCAGGATAAAAGCCTGGCGCGCTTCTGCCTGCGCAACAACGTCCAGACGTTCATCATCAGTTGGCGCAATCCCACCAAGGCCCAGCGCGAATGGGGCCTGTCGACCTACATCGACGCGGTGAAGGAAGCGGTGGACGTGGTCTGCAAGATCACCGGCAGCAAGGACGTCAATATGCTCGGCGCCTGCTCGGGCGGCATCACTTGCACTGCACTGCTCGGTCATTACGCCGCCCTCGGCGAGCAGAAGGTCAACGCACTGACCCTGCTGGTGAGCGTGCTCGATACCACGCTGGATACTCAGGTCGCGCTGTTCGTCGACGAGCAGACGCTGGAGTCGGCCAAACGTCACTCGTATCAGGCGGGCGTGCTGGAGGGCAAGGACATGGCGAAAGTCTTCGCCTGGATGCGCCCCAACGACCTGATCTGGAACTACTGGGTCAACAATTACCTGCTGGGCAACGAGCCTCCGGTGTTCGACATTCTGTTCTGGAACAACGACACCACCCGTCTGCCCGCAGCGTTTCATGGTGACTTGATCGAGATGTTCAAGAACAATCCGCTGATTCGCCCGAACGCGCTGGAAGTCTGCGGCACGCCTATCGATCTGAAACAGGTCAAAAGTGACGTCTTCTGCCTCGCAGGCACCAACGATCACATCACGCCCTGGGTGTCGTGCTACAAGTCGGCACGGCTGTTTGGCGGCAAAACCGAGTTCGTGCTGTCCAACAGCGGGCATATCCAGAGCATTCTGAATCCGCCGGGCAACCCCAAGGCGCGGTTCATGACCAACTCGGAAATGCCGGACGACGCCCAACGCTGGCAGGAAGACGCGACCAAGCACACGGATTCCTGGTGGTTGCACTGGCAGGCATGGCAGGCGGAGCGCTCCGGAAAACTGAAGAAATCCCCCGCTACACTGGGTAACAAGGCGTACCCGGCTGGAGAAGCGTCGCCAGGAACGTATGTGCATGAGCGCTAATCGCTTTTGACGTCGCCCGCACGGCGTAGGAGCGCGCTTGCCCGCGATGAACGATGGCGCGGTGTATGAGAAGGGCCGCGTTGCGTTCATCGCGGGCAAGCGCACTCCTACGGGGTATGCGTTGTAAATGGAACGGCAAGCATCGAACACACAGGAACCGCCCAGGCGGTTTCAGGACCGGAAAACGCGCAGGACAGCATTACCGGCGTTTAACCCACAGGGCTTCGCGCATGCCGCAACCGTTTGTATTTCGCACCATCGATCTGGATGGCCACAACATCCGCACGGCCGTGCGCCCCGGCAAGAGTCATCTGACGCCGCTGCTGATTTTCAACGGCATCGGCGCCAACCTCGAACTGGTGTTTCCTTTCGTCGATGCACTGGACCCGGACCTTGAAGTCATCGCCTTCGACGTCCCCGGCGTCGGTGGTTCATCGACGCCCAGCCGCCCGTATCGGTTTCCGGGGCTGGCGAAACTCGCTGCACGCATGCTCGACTATCTGGACTACGGGCAAGTCAACGCGATCGGCGTCTCCTGGGGCGGCGCGCTGGCCCAGCAGTTCGCCCACGACTACCCCGAGCGCTGCAAGAAACTCGTGCTCGCAGCGACGGCAGCGGGCGCAGTGATGGTGCCCGGCAAGCCAAAAGTGCTTTGGCTGATGGCAAGTCCCAGGCGTTATATCCAGCCTTCTCATGTAATCCGCATCGCGCCGGAAATCTACGGCGGGGCCTTCCGTCGCGACCCGCACCTGGCCGCCAACCATGCGGCCAAGGTCCGCTCGTCCGGAAAGATGGGCTACTACTGGCAGCTCTTCGCCGGCATGGGCTGGACCAGCATTCACTGGCTGCACAAGATCCGCCAGCCGACACTGGTGCTGGCTGGCGACGACGACCCGCTGATCCCATTGATCAATATGCGACTACTGGCCTGGCGCATCCCCAACGCCCAGCTACACATAATCGACGATGGTCATTTGTTTTTGATCACTCGGGCCGAGGCTGTCGCGCCCATCATCATGAAGTTCCTCCAGCAAGAACGGCAGCGCGCCGTCATGCATCCGCAACCTGCACCCATCGTGCGCTAAACCGAAAAGGACGTTGCCGGGATTCACGAGCAGTCACCCGTAAGGAAGTCGCTTCACTGACTGCGCTGTCGGCTGGATTGCCAAAGCGCAGAGCAGCGCAGGACCGCTGTCTGAGGGTCCTGCGCAGATGTATTTGTTGATGGTCTGACGAAGGAGTGTTGATCCATGAGAGACAAACCGGCGAAAAGTCCCTACCCCACGCCTGCGACCTACATCAATGCGCAAAGCGCGATCACCGGCCTGCGCGGCAGGGATCTGTTCTCGACGTTGCGCAACGTGGCCATGCAAGGTCTCAAGCACCCGGTTTACACGGCGCGTCACGCGCTCGCCCTCGGTGGACAACTGGGTCGGGTGATCCTCGGGGACACCCCTCATCAACCGCACCCCCACGACAGTCGCTTCAGCGACCCGACCTGGAGTCACAACCCGCTCTATCGACGCGGGCTGCAGGCGTATCTGAGCTGGCAACATCAAGTGCGCAACTGGATCGACGACTGTGGTCTGTCAGAAGACGACCGCTCCCGCGCACAGTTCATCTTCGCCTTGCTCAACGATGCGCTGGCCCCGACCAACAGCCTGCTCAACCCGCTGGCCGTCAAGGAGTTGTTCAACTCCGGGGGCACCAGCGTGGTGAAGGGCCTGAGCCACATGCTCGACGACTTCATGCACAACAATGGCCTGCCCAGCCAGACCACAAAAGACGCTTTCGAGATTGGCCGAACGCTGGCGGTCACGCCGGGTGCAGTGGTGTTTCGCAACGAGCTGCTGGAGCTGATCCAGTACAAGCCGATGAGCGAAAAACAGTACGCACGGCCGCTGCTGATCGTGCCGCCGCAGATCAACAAGTTTTACATCTTCGACCTGAGCCCCACCAACAGCTTCGTCCAGTACGCCCTGAAAAACGGGCTACAGACGTTCATCATCAGTTGGCGCAACCCCGATGTGCGTCATCGTGAATGGGGCTTGTCCAGTTACGTCGAGGCCGCCGAGCAAGCCATGAACGTGTGCCGGGCCATCACTGGCGCGCGGGAGGTCAACCTGATGGGCGCTTGCGCCGGCGGCCTGACCATTGCCGCGCTGCAAGGACATCTGCAGGCCAAGCGGCAGATGCGACGGGTATCCAGCGCGAGCTATCTGGTGAGCCTGCTGGATAGCCAGATCGAGAGCCCGGCGACGCTGTTCATTGACGAACAGACGCTGGAAGCGGCCAAGCGTCGTTCCTATCAGAGAGGCGTGCTGGATGGTCGCGACATGGCCAAGGTGTTCGCCTGGATGCGCCCCAACGATCTGATCTGGAGCTACTGGGTCAACAATTACCTGCTAGGTAAAGCGCCGCCGCCGTTCGACATCCTTTACTGGAACAACGACAGCACGCGCCTGCCAGCTGCGCTGCATGGAGACCTGCTGGACTTCTTCAAGCACAACCCGCTGACGCACCCCGGCGGCCTGGAAGTGTGCGGAACGCCGATAGACCTGCAAAAAGTGACGGTCGACAGCTTCAGCGTCGCGGGAATCAACGATCACATCACGCCATGGGATGTGGTCTATCGCTCCACGCTCCTGCTGGGTGGCGAACGGCGATTCCTGCTTTCCAACAGCGGCCATGTGCAAAGCATCCTCAATCCGCCTGGCAACTCTAAAGCCAACTATGTCGAGAATGGCAAGCTGAGCAGTGATCCTCGCGCCTGGTATTACGATGCCAAACGCACCGATGGCAGCTGGTGGCCGAGCTGGCTGGACTGGATTCAGGAGCGGTCGGGCGCACAGCGTGAAACCCTCACGGCATTGGGCACCCAGAATTACCCGCCCATGGAGGCCGCGCCAGGGACGTATGTGCGCGTTCGTTGAATTCGAACGATTGCTGTAGGAGCGCGCTTGCCCGCGGTAGCGGTATGTCAGTAACGAATGTGCCGCCTGACACGATGCCTTCGCGGGCAAGCGCGCTCCTACAAATCATTGCTCTGCGACAGATCTAAAACTGCTGAGAACCCTGAACTAAGAAGACTGGATGAAGACCCGCGACCGCATACTCGAATGTGCCCTGCTGCTGTTCAATCAGCAGGGCGAACCGAACGTCTCGACACTGGAAATCGCCAACGAACTGGAGATAAGTCCGGGCAATCTCTATTACCACTTCCACGGCAAGGAGCCGTTGGTGATGGAGCTGTTCGAGCGCTTTCAGCACGAATTGGCGCCGCTGCTCGATCCACCAGCCGAGGCACGCCTGGATGCCGAGGATTACTGGCTCTTCTTGCATCTGATCGTCGAGCGTCTTTCGCACTATCGCTTTCTGTTCCAGGACCTGTCGAACCTCGCAAGCCGCCTGCCAAAGCTCGCACGCGGAATACGCAATCTGCTCAATTCGATCAAACGCACGCTGGCCTCGTTGCTCGCCCGCCTCAAGGCCGAAGGCCAGGTCACGAGCGACACTCAGGCACTCGGGCAGCTCGTGGAACAGATCACCATGACCCTGCTGTTCTCGCTGGATTATCAGCGCATTCTTGACCGTGAAGGTGAAACCCGGGTGGTGGTCTACCAGATCATGATGCTGGTCGCGCCACACCTCAAACCGGGTGCGCAACACGCCGCCGAGCAGTTGGCGCGGCACTATCTGGAGGATTGAACAAGGTCGGCTTGAGGGACCCGTTGCAGGAACGCACTTGCCCGCGAATACGCTGTGTCAGATAAAAAAACTGCCTGACAGGGCCCATTCGCGGACAAGCGCGCTCCTACGGTGACGACGAGTATGCTCCAGGAACAAAAAACCCGATCTGTTTTCACAGGTCGGGTTTCGGTGTTGCCAGCCGTGAATCAGGATTGGCTGGAAGGGGTCGACGCGGTCGAGCTGTTCGACGGAGTAGCGGCTGGAGCGGTAGGTGCTGAAGCGGTCGCGGCAGTGCTTGCAGCCGGCGTGGGTGCAGTGGCCGGTTTTGCTGCCGCTGCTGCCTTGGCGGTCGCTGGCTTTTTCGCCGCTGCCGGTTTTTTCGCAGCCGCAGGCTTGGCGGCCGCTGCCGGTTTTGCCGCTGACTTTGCAGCCGGTTTTGCGGCAGCCTTCGGTGCGGGCTTGGCGGCTGGTTTCGCAGCGACGGTTTTCGCCTTGGCGGCGGTGGAAGCGGCTGCCTTGGACGCTGCTGCAACCGGTTTGGCTGCCGCTTTGGACACTGCAGGTTTGGCCGCTGCGGTTTTCTTGGCGACGGTGCTCGCCGCCTTGGCGACCGGTTTGGCCGCCGCTTTGGTCAGAGGCTTGGCAGTGGTTTTGGTAGCCGGCTTGGCTGCAGGTTTGGCCGCTGCGGTTTTCGAGATGGGCGTGACCGATGCGCCGGTCAGCTTTTCGATTTGCCTGGTCAACAGATCGACCTTGCTGTGCAGGGCCTTCACTTCATTGCGACTCGGAACACCCAGCCGGGAGATCGCGCTGTTGAGGCGCTTGTCGAAAGCCCCTTCCAGCTCGCCCCATTTGCCCAACGCCAGATCCTTCACGTCACCGACGCGGGATTTGGTCGAAGCCTTGGCGGTGTCGACAGACTTGCCAACAGTCGCCTTGGTTTCTTTTTCGGCCTTCTCGCCGTCCTTGACCAACGTTTCGAAAAGCTTACTGCCGTCATTGCTGATTTTCGAGTAAGCGCCTAAACCAGCCAGCCAGATTTGACGGGAGTATTTTTCAACCTCGCCAATCCAGGAGCTGCCTTCTTTTTCGGTTTTCTTTTTGCCAGCCATCCCGCTCTCCTTATTGTTTACGCGCGACACGTTCAAGCAATGCCGTCAGCTCATCGAGCTTAGCAGAGAGTGTCTCAACATCATGTTTAGACGGAATGCCAATGCGATTCAAGGCGCTGGCGACACGACGGTCGAACGCATTTTCGATTTTGTCGAGCTGCACCTCGACACGTCCTTTGGCCTTGGTGATTTCACCCTTGACCTCGCCCTTGGCCGAATCGATCTCGCTGTTGGCGGCCTCGACTTTTTCATCGATGACTTTCTTCGCTTTCTTTTCGGTTTGCTCGCCAGTCTTGATCAGCTCTTTGACGTAGTCGGCGCCTTCCTGCCCTGCTTTCACATAAGCGCCCAGACCCGCGAGCCAGATCTTGCGCGCATAGAGACGGACCTCAGAAAACGTCTTCGCTTCTTCGGCCTCGATTTTTTTCTTCAAGGTAACTTTGACCATGTCGCACCTCACGCTCGAAAGGGATAGGACGAACCGCCCGCTGGAAGTCGGGGCATGGGCACAAAGTAGAGAGAAAAATTAGAAAGCTCACCCTAGGTTGGGGTGGCGGTGTTGATGACCGATGTAGGAGCGCGCTTGCCCGCGATGAATAGCATGCGGCGTGTGTGGACGACCGCGTCGTTGCCATCGCGGGCAAGGGCGCTCCTACAGGAAGAAGGTAGGCACTCAGGCCGTCAACGCTTTATCCAGCTGCCGCTCGACCTCGGACTGGATCGTGCTGCTCATGGCCGAGAGGAAGAAATTCAATTCGATGTTGACCCGCACCAGCGCGTCTTCAACCTCAACCGTGCCTTTGGCGCCCTTGCCTTCCAGCGACACAGTGTCACCCTTCCAGGTGTGCTCGATGCCATATTTGTCGCCCAGCTTCTCAGCCAGCAGTTCAGCCTTCTCGCGGGCCTTGTCCTTACCCAGCGCATGCGGGCGTTCTACGGTAATTCGGGCCATCGGCAGGCTCCTTCATCGGGGTAAATCGTCGGGCCACTATACCAGCGGCAATCGGCGAAGAAACTGTTCACGCTAAGCCTTGTCAAGACAAAGCCAGCCCCGGCGATTAGAATGGCCGCACTTTATTCCGGTGACAGCGATATGAACGATCCGCGCAAAGGCAGCGATGCCGAACCCACCACCCACTTCGGCTACAAAACCGTAGCAGAAAGCCAGAAGGCCGAGAAAGTCGCCGAGGTTTTCCACTCCGTTGCAGCCAAGTACGACCTGATGAACGACGTGCTGTCCGGGGGCATGCACCGCCTCTGGAAACGCTTCACCATCGAGCTTTCCGGTGTTCGCACGGGCAACCGCGTACTCGACATCGCGGGCGGCACAGGCGATCTGGCGAAGAAGTTCTCCCATCTGGTCGGCCCCACCGGTGAGGTCGTGCTTGCCGACATCAACGCGTCGATGCTCAAGGTCGGTCGCGACCGGCTGCTTGATCGCGGCGTGGCCGGCAACATCAAGTTCGTCCAGGCCGACGCTGAAAAGCTGCCGTTCCCCGACAACCACTTCGATTGCGTGACCATCGCCTTCGGTCTGCGCAACGTCACTCACAAAGAAGACGCCATCCGCTCCATGCTGCGCGTGCTCAAGCCGGGCGGCCGTCTGCTGGTGCTGGAATTTTCCAAGCCGACCAACAAGGTCATGTCCAAGGTCTACGACGCCTACTCGTTCGCCTTCATGCCACTGGCAGGCAAGCTGATCACCAACGATTCGGAAAGCTATCGCTACCTGGCCGAATCGATCCGCATGCACCCGGATCAGGAAACCCTGAAGTCGATGATGGTAGAAGCCGGTTTCGACCGCGTGACTTACCACAACATGACATCCGGCATCGTTGCCCTGCATCGCGGTATCAAGCCCTGATGCTGATCAGCGGCTTGCTCGCCAGCGCAGAGCACGGCATCAATCGCGTGCTGCAGATGGACAGCACCGCCCTGCCACGCCTTGACCGGCTGAGCGGCAAGGTGATCGCGGTCGAGTGCACGAGCCCGGCATTTCATCTGTACATCCTGCCCAGCGACGAAGGCCTCATGCTGGCCGCGAATTGGGAAGGCGGGGCCGATGTGACGCTGCGCGCACCGGCAGCGAGTCTTATGCGCCTGACCGTGAGCAAGGACAAGACCGCCGTGCTGCACAGCCCGGAAGTCGAGCTCGATGGCGAAAGCGCCGTGTTGCTGGAACTGGTGGGCGTATTACAGGATCTGGATCTGGACTGGGAATACGAGCTGCAACGCTGGCTCGGCCCCGTCGCCACGACTTTGATCGGGGGGCACCTGCGCAGCAGCGCTCGGTGGACCACCGACAGTTTCGCCAGCCTGAGCCACAACCTGGCCGACTATCTGGCCGAAGAATCACGCACTCTGGTCGGCAAACGCGAGGCTGAAGCCCGCTTCGCCGAACTGGATCAGACCAAACAAGACCTGGAACGCCTCGAAGCCCGCTTCGAGCGTCTGGCCCAATCCCTCAAATCCAGCGATAACGCATGAGCCTGCTTGCCGTCCGCCGCCTGTTTCGCATCCAGCGTGTCGTAATTCGTTACCGCCTCGATGATCTGCTGTTTGCCCTGCCGCTGCCATGGTGGCTGCTGGCAGTGCGTTTCGTCCTGCCCTGGCGCTGGATTCCGCGACGCAAGAACGAATTGACCCGTGGCGCCCGGCTGCGCCTGGCGTTGCAGGATCTGGGGCCGATCTTCATCAAGTTCGGTCAACTGCTTTCGACCCGACGTGACTTACTGCCCGAAGACATCGCCGATGAGCTGATGCTGTTGCAGGATCGCGTACCGCCGTTCGAGTCCGAAAAAGCCATCGCCCTGATCGAATCGCAGTTGGGTGCGAAGATCAGTCAGGTGTTTGCGCGTTTCGATGTCGCGCCCCTGGCTTCGGCCTCGGTGGCACAGGTGCATGCCGCGCAGTTGAAAACCGGCGAAGAAGTGGTGGTCAAGGTCGTGCGTCCGGGGCTCAAACCGATCATTGGATCGGACCTGGCCTGGTTGTTCATTCTTGCCAAGATCGCCGAACGACTGTCTGCAGACGCCCGGCTGCTGCACCCGGTAGACGTTGTCGCCGACTACGAAAAGACCATCTACGACGAGCTCGATCTGTTGCGTGAAGCGGCCAACTCCAGCCAGCTGCGCCGCAACTTCGAAGGCTCGACCATGCTTTACGTGCCGCAAGTCTACTGGGACTGGTGCCGCCCGAAAGTGCTGGTGATGGAGCGCATCTACGGCGTTCAGGTTACCGATCTCGCAACCCTGGCCGATCAACGCACCGACATGAAGAAACTCGCCGAACGCGGCGTGGAGCTGTTTTTCACCCAAGTCTTCCGCGACAGCTTTTTCCATGCGGACATGCACCCCGGCAACATCTTCGTCAGCACGGTGGCACCGTGGGACCCTCAATACATCGCGATCGACTGCGGCATTGTCGGAAGCCTGACACCCGAAGATCAGGACTATCTGGCGCGCAACCTGTTTGCCTTCTTCAAACGTGACTATCGCCGCGTCGCTCAGCTGCACATCGATTCGGGCTGGGTGCCTGCGGAGACCAAACTCAACGAATTCGAGGCCGCGATTCGTACCGTGTGCGAGCCGATCTTCGAAAAGCCGCTGAAAGACATCTCCTTCGGCCAGGTGCTGATGCGCCTGTTCCAGACCGCTCGGCGCTTCAACATGGAGGTGCAGCCGCAATTGGTCCTCTTACAGAAGACCCTGCTCAACATTGAAGGTCTGGGCCGCCAGCTGTATCCGGAGCTGGACCTCTGGAGCACCGCGCAACCGTTTCTGGAGCGCTGGATGCGCGAGCGCGTCAGCCCCAAGACGCTGATCGGCAACCTGCAATCCCAGGTCGAACAGATCCCGCATCTGGCCAACATGACCCGCGATCTGCTGGAGCGCTTGTCGCAGCCGCATCTTTCCGATCCGCCACCGCCTTATGCAAACAAAGGCGATCACTGGGCACTGCGCCTGATCGGCGCCGGGCTGCTGGCCGGTGGCGTGGTTCTGGCCACTGCTCACACCCAGACGGGCGACGAACTGATCGCGCTCAGTGCCTGGCCCGCGCTGCTGATGCTGGTGGCAGGGCTTTATCTGGTCGTTCGCCGATAGCCATCGGCGCTGGCCGCTGGCACACTAACCCATTCACAGAGCGAGCGGCCGGAGCCGACGATGAAAGACTGGCTGGACGAGATTAAGTGGGACAGCGACGGTTTGGTGCCAGCGATTGCGCAGGATCACAAGACCGGGCGAGTCCTGATGATGGCCTGGATGAACCGCGAGGCCTTGAGCCTGACCGCTGCCGAAAACCGCGCCATCTACTGGTCGCGTTCCCGTGGCAAGTTGTGGCGCAAAGGCGAAGAATCGGGCCACGTGCAGAAACTGCATGAATTGCTTCTGGACTGCGATGCCGATGTCATCGTCCTGATGGTCGAGCAGATCGGAGGCATCGCTTGCCATACCGGCCGCGAAAGCTGCTTCTACCGTGTTTATGACGATGCCGGCTGGAAAACCGTGGACCCGGTGCTCAAAGACCCTGAAGCCATTTATCAAGCAGGACACTGAACATGACTGATACCTTGTCCCGCCTTGCGCAAGTGCTCGAAGAACGCAAAGGCGCGGCTGCCGACTCCTCCTACGTCGCCAGTCTCTATCACAAGGGATTGAACAAGATTCTGGAGAAGGTCGGCGAAGAGTCGGTCGAAACCATCATTGCCGCCAAGGATGCCGCCATCAGCGGTGACTGCAGTGATGTCATCTACGAAACCGCGGATTTGTGGTTCCATAGCCTGGTCATGCTTGCAGCGCTGGGTCAGCATCCACAAGCCGTACTCGATGAGCTGGACCGCCGCTTCGGGCTGTCCGGACACGCCGAAAAAGCCGCTCGCTCGGCAGACTGAACACCGCGCCTTCGGGCACTGAATTTCTTGTGAGGAACGTGACATGGGCATTTTTGACTGGAAACACTGGATCGTCATTCTTGTGGTCGTCGTACTGGTCTTCGGCACCAAGAAACTCAAGAACCTGGGCACCGACGTGGGCGAGTCGATCAAGGGCTTCCGCAAAGCCATGAACGACGACGAGAAGCCTGCCGAGCAACCGCCGGTACAGCCACAGTCGACTGCGCAGACCACTGCACAGAGTCAGCCGCTGAATCAGCCGCACACCATCGACGGCCAGGCGCACAAGGTCGAAGAGCCCATCCGTAAAGACTAGGTCGTGACGCATGTTTGGTATCAGCTTCTCTGAACTGCTGCTGGTCGGTCTCGTCGCCCTGCTCGTGCTGGGCCCCGAGCGCCTGCCGGGAGCAGCGCGTACCGCCGGGCTCTGGGTCGGGCGTCTGAAACGCAGCTTCAATGCGATCAAACAGGAAGTTGAGCGCGAAATCGGCGCCGACGAGATTCGCCGTCAATTGCATAACGAGCACATTCTTTCGCTGGAAGAAGAAGCACGCAAAATCATGCAGCCGCAGCAACCGCCGGCTCAGCCTGCCGCGCAACCGGGCACGCAGCCCGAGAAGCCGCCAGCCAGCCAGCCTGTCATGGGCGCTGCACCGTCGCCTGCGCCGAGCGCTGACATCGGCCCGGCAGCGCCTGCCGAAAGCGCGTCGGTCAGTCCACAGCCTGTCCACATTGAGCCCGCCCAGCCTGCGCCGACACCTGCGCCCGCTTCGACGACCGCCGTGCAGAACGCGCCTTCCGCCAACGATTCGACACAGCCACCACGAGCCCCATGAGCGAAATCCCGGAAAACGACCAGCAAATGCCGCTGGTCTCGCACCTTACTGAGCTGCGCTCGCGACTGCTGCGTTGTGTGCTGGCGATCTTCGTGATCTTCGGCGCGCTGTTCTACTTCACGCAGAAGATCTACACCTTCGTGTCGGCTCCGTTGCGCAAGTTCCTGCCCGAAGGCGCGACGATGATCGCCACCGACGTGGCCTCGCCGTTCCTGACACCGTTCAAGCTGACCATGATGGTCGCGCTGTTTCTGGCAATGCCGGTGATCCTGTATCAGATCTGGGGTTTCATTGCGCCTGGCCTGTACAAGCACGAGAAACGCGTGGCCGTGCCGCTGCTGATCTCCAGCATCATTCTGTTCTACGCCGGGATGGCATTCGCCTACTTCCTGGTGTTCCCGCTGATCTTCCACTTCTTCGCCAGCGTGACCCCGGAAGGTGTGTCGATGATGACGGATATTGCCAGTTATCTGGATTTCGTCATGACGCTGTTCCTGGCCTTCGGCGTGGCGTTTGAAATTCCGGTAGCGGTCGTGCTGCTGGTGTGGATCGGCATCGTCGACGTCAAATACCTGAAGAAGATTCGCCCGTACGTGGTGATCGGCTGCTTCGTGGTCGGCATGATTCTCACCCCGCCGGACATCTTTTCGCAGACCCTGCTGGCCGTTCCGATGTGGCTTCTGTTCGAGATCGGCGTGCTATGCAGTTCGATGGTCACCAAGCGTGGCGACCATGAAGACGATGAAAAGGCCGAAGACAAGCAAGATCAGCCGCCAGCGACCCAGCCGTGAATCTGCTGCTTCTGGAAGACGCCGATTTCATTGCGGCTGATCGCGTAGTCCTGCGCGACCGGCGCCTCAAGCACATGCAAGAGGTGCATCGCTGCGAAGTGGGTGACAGCCTGCGCGTCGGTCGCGTGGGCGGACTGCTGGGCAGTGCCGAGTTGCTGCGTCTGGAGCCTCGCGAAGCTGAACTCTCAGTGGTTTTTGACCGCCACCCGCCCGCCAAGCTGCCGCTGACCCTGGTCCTCGCTTTGCCACGCCCGAAGATGCTGCGCCGGGTGTTTCAGACGGTCGCCACCATGGGCGTGCCGAAGGTCATCCTGGTGAACAGTTATCGCGTCGAAAAAAGCTTCTGGCAGACGCCGTTTCTGGAGCCCTCCGCGATTCGCGAGCAATTGATTCTGGGACTGGAACAGGCCCGGGACAGCGTATTGCCCGAAATCGTCATCGAGAAACGCTTCAAGCCTTTCGTGGAAGACCGCCTGCCTGCCATCGTCGACGGCACCCTTGGACTGGTCGGCCATCCCGGCGACTTCGCGGCCTGCCCACGTGCGGTCGACGAGCCGGTGACTCTGGCGATTGGCCCCGAAGGCGGCTGGATCCCCTATGAAGTTGACCTGCTGCGCGCCTCAGGCCTGAACCCGGTACAACTGGGCGACCGCATACTGCGCGTCGAGACCGCCGTCACCGCCCTGCTCGCCCGGTTGTTCTAACTCATCCAGCCGCACCAGAATCGTGTAGGAGTGAGCTTGCTCGCGATGACGTTATGACTGATGAATGGATGGCAGCGCCCACCGCAATCGCGAGCAAGCTCACTCCTACAGGGTTTATGACACATTCGTATCCGCGTCCTACGGCTTGGCCTGATCCCGCATTTGGCTGATATGGCTCATTGCCCAGCGTTTCAGTTCGGCGTGCTACCGCCGATAACAAGACGTCCATAAAAACAATACCCAAGGAATCATCATGTATCGCTGGTCTGCCCAACGTCTCGGAAACGTGAGCGTCAGTCGCAAGCTCGGTATCGGCTTTGGCCTGGTGCTATTGCTGACGCTGGTCATCACTGCCACCGGCTGGTCGAGTGTGTCGTCGCTGATCGAGCGCGGCGACAAACTGGCGAGCATCTCGCAGATCAGCGAGCAGACGATAGAGCTGCGTACCGCCCGCATGCGCTATGAAACCCAGGCCAGCGCTGAAGCCGCAACGGCAGTCATGACCGCGCTGGACAAGCTCGACAGCGATCTCAAGAGCGCCCGAAGCAAGATTTCAGGCGTGGATGACCTGAAATTGCTCGATGCCCAGATTCAGTCCGCTGCCGACTACCGTCGCGCATTCGATGAGATGACCAAGGCCATTCAGGTACGCGAAGCCAGCCGCGTGAACCTGGGCGCCACTGCCGACGCCGCTGTGACTGAGGTCAACAAGATCGAAGAGGCGTTGATCCAGCACGACAACATTCTGCAATTCAACAGCGCCGTCGGCGTCAGCAAGCAGATCCAGCAGGCGCGTTTTCAGGTGCGCGGCTACACCTTCAGCGGTAATGCCGATTTCGAGAAGAACGCCACCGCCGCCATCGAGGAAGCCATTGTCGGCGTGAACACGCTGGCCGGAGATGTTTCGTCGCAATACATTCCTCAATTGCAGAAGGCCAACCTGGCGCTCAAGGGCTATGGCGCCGCGGTGGGTCAATACCGCGACGCTCAGCAGGTCAGCCGCCAGGCACTGGAGAAGATGACCGGTCTTGGCCAGCAGCTGCTCGACCACAGCGACAAACTCACCGCTTCGCAAAACGCCAAGCGCGATGCCGACAGCCGCCAGGCACAGTCGACACTCGGGCTGGCGACCGTGTTGGCGCTGCTTTTCGGTGTACTCGCCGCCTGGGCGATTACCCGCCAGATCACCCTGCCGCTGAAGCAGACGCTGGCTGCCGTCGACCGAGTCGCTTCGGGCGACCTGACCCACAACCTGAACATCGATCGCCACGACGAGCTAGGCCAGCTGCAACACGGCATTCAGCGCATGACCTTGAGCCTGCGCGAACTGATCGGCGGCATCAGCGATGGCGTCACCCAGATCGCCAGTGCTGCCGAAGAGCTGTCAGCGGTGACCGAGCAGACCAGCGCCGGGGTCAACAGCCAGAAGGTCGAAACCGACCAGGTCGCCACCGCGATGCATCAGATGACAGCAACCGTGCAGGAAGTCGCGCGCAACGCTGAGGAGGCTTCTGAAGCCGCTGTGGTGGCCGATCAGCAAGCTCGCGAGGGTGACAAGGTGGTTAACGAAGCCATCGCCCAGATCGAGCGTCTGGCCAGCGAGGTGGGGCATTCCACTCAGGCCATGGGTGAACTCAAGCGCGAGAGCGACAAAATCGGCAGCGTGCTGGATGTGATCAAGTCCGTGGCGCAACAGACTAACCTGCTGGCGCTCAATGCCGCCATTGAAGCGGCTCGTGCCGGCGAGGCCGGTCGCGGGTTCGCGGTGGTGGCCGATGAGGTGCGAAGCCTGGCACAGCGCACGCAGAAGTCCACCGAAGAGATCGAGGACCTGATTGCGGGCTTGCAGAACGGCACTCAGCAAGTGGCGACGATCATGGACACCAGCCGCGAACTGACCGTCAGCAGCGTCGAACTCACTCGCAGGGCCGGTGGGTCGCTGGAAAGCATTACCCGAACCGTGTCTGCGATTCAGGCCATGAACCAGCAGATCGCGGCCGCTGCCGAACAGCAGAGCGCAACGGCCGAAGAGATCAACCGCAGCGTGCTCAATGTGCGTGACGTGTCGGAGCAGACGTCGGCCGCCAGTGAAGAAACGGCCGCATCAAGTATCGAGCTCGCGCGATTGGGCACGCATCTGCAGGGGTTGGTTGGACGCTTCAGAGTCTGACCCGACACCGCAACCAGGGGCAAAATATGTGGGAGCCAGCAAACCGGCTCCCACAAAGTCACTACCCACCTGATGTTTTGTGAGCTGCTTCACCCCTCGGCATCGCTCAGAAATCTCCTACAACGCCTTCAGGTCATCCCTCCGCCTTCCCTGCCGATGCGCGTTTACCGCTCACTCGCAGGAGACGCATCATGTGGCAAGGAATCAACCGGGCACTGGTCAACACCAGCGTCAAGCTTCGGCTTTCATTGGGTTTCGGCCTGGTGTTGCTGCTAACGCTGGTGATCACCCTCACTGGCTGGCACGGCCTGGACACAATGATCGAACGCTCGGAGTCGCTCACCGCGATTGCCCGGCTCAACGCAATGACCAAGGACCTTCGCTCCGAGCGAATCACCTTCCGGGTGGAGAACACACCGGACAGCGCCCGCCGCGTGGTGGACCGGATCAACGAGATCGAATCGCACCTGGTGACGCTGCGCGAAGACGACCATCCCGACGACATCCTCAAACAGCTGAACAAGCAGAGCGAAGTTCTGGTTTCGCTGGAAAAAACCTTCACCGACCTCGCTCAGCTTCTGAAAACCCGAGAGAACTCGCGGATTGAACTGGCGAAGCTTTCGGAGCAAGCGCTCAGATCGGTCGGCCAGGTAGAAAGTGAAGTGCTCAAAGCCGTCAGTCAGGAGCAGGACAGCAGCGAACGGATGGACGAGTTCACGAACCTGCTGCAGCTGCGCAGGCAGATCCAGACCGCGCGCTACGAGGTTCAGGCCTATGTCTACAGTGGTCAGGACAGCTTCGAACTGGCCGCGATTGCGGCCATCGATGAGGCGCTGAAGGAGGTTGAGCAGATCGCGGCTGATCAGACAGACGCAAACGCTGAGGGGCTGTCGAACGCAAGAAAGGCGCTGCACGCTTATCGCGCACAACTGGGCGAGCTCAAAAACCTTCAGACCAACGCCGAGGCGGCGCACGAGTTGATGGAAGGCATGGCTGACACGTTGCTTGCTTCCACCGACGCGATCAGCACGTTGCAGAGCCAGCGGCGCGATGCCGAAGCCGCGCAGTCACGCACAACCCTGAGCAGCGTTGCCGGGCTGGCGATTGTGCTCGGGGTTCTTGCGGCGTGGCTGATCACCCGCCAGATCATCGTGCCATTGCGCCAGACTCTGAGCGCCGCCCAGCGCATCGCAGAGGGCGACCTGAGCGTCGATCTCGACGTCGAACGCCGCGACGAAATGGGTAGCCTGCAACAGAGCATGCAGGACATGACGCTCAGGTTGCGCACTCTCATCAGCGGGATCGGCGACGGCATTGCCCAACTGGCGAGCGCCGCGGTTCAACTGTCGGCGGTGACGGAGCAGACGAGCGCGGGGGTGAACAACCAGAAAGGCGAAACCGACCAGCTCGCCACCGCAATGAATCAGATGACGTCGACAGTGATGGAGGTCGCCCGCAATGCCGAGGAGGCCAGCGAAGCGGCGCAACAGGCCGATCAGCAAGCACGGGAGGGCGACAAGGTGGTGGCCGACGCGATCTGCCAGATTGAGCGCCTGGCAGCCGAAGTGAACAACTCGACTCAGGCCATGGGACAGCTGAAAACCGAGAGCGACAAGATCGGCTGCGTGTTAGACGTGATCAAGTCGGTGTCGCAGCAGACCAACCTGCTGGCGCTCAATGCTGCGATCGAGGCGGCGCGCGCCGGAGCCGCAGGGCGCGGCTTTGCAGTAGTGGCCGACGAAGTACGCAGCCTGGCGCAACGCACTCAGGAGTCGACCGAAGAAATCGAAGTGCTGATTGCCGCGCTGCAAAACGGGACGCAGCAGCTGGTCAGCACGCTGGATGCGAGTCGCGGGATGACAGACAAAGGTGTAGAGCTGAGTCGACGCGCCGGCTGCGCCTTGGAAAGCATCACCCGGACGGTCTCGACCATCCAGAGCATGAACCAGCAGATCGCCACCGCCAGCGAAGAGCAAAGCGTGGTCGCCGAGCAGATCAACCGCAGCGTGCAGACCGTACGCGATGTTTCGGAGCAGACCGCCGCTGCCAGCGAAGAAACCGCCGCTTCCAGCCTGGAACTGGCGCGGCTGGGAGAGCAGCTGCAGGCGATGGTGGGCAAGTTTCGGGTTTAACGTACCCCTAACAAAAACGCCGCCGAAGATTGCTCTTCGGCGGCGTTTCCACTTCGGGGGGTCACTTATGCGTTGACGAGCGAGTGCTCATTGACGTGAGTGGCCGGCTGCAGTGGCAGCAGCGGTGCATGCGGATCGGCCTTGACCGACGCGCGCCAGGCTTCGAGCCAGGCTTCGTTGCCTTCTGCCCAGACCGCTTCGTGCAGGCGCGCCAGCGCAACAGGATCGCTCAGCAATTGCAGGCGTTCGTTGTTGTTCAGATGCTCCGGACCGCCCTTGATGGCGTGACGCACGCGCTCGACACGCATCCACTCGATAGGCTCGGCATGACGGTGACGCGAGGTCGCCAATGCACACGCCAGAGCGTTCTGCTGCGGATCGACGACGGCACGTACGAAACCATCGTTCAGAGCATGCCAGCGATTCTCGTGGGTGTACTGATCAGTGGAGACCAGTTCCTGCGGCGGGGTGTGCTCCTCTGGAATCAGGAACAGGCTTTCGTCACGCGCTTTCAGGCCCAGATTGGTCCGGCTGGAAATCACCGACACCGGGATCGACAGCATCAACGACCCGACGATTGGCACCAACCACCACAGGAAGCTCGGGTTCAGCCAGGCCACCAACAAGGCCCAGGCAAAGCCCAGCAGGGTCTGTGGACCGTGACGCTTGACCGCTTCGCTCCACGGCGTCGAGTCGTCGTCACGCTGCGGCGAGTTCCAGGTCGCAGCCCAGCCGAGAAACGCGGCCAGTACGAAACGGGTATGGAAAATCATCCGCACCGGGGCGAGCAGCATGGAGAACAGCATCTCCAGCAGCATCGACAAGGTGACTTTGATGCGACCGCCGTAACCGACTGCGCCCTTGGCCCAGATCAGCACGATACTGAGCAGTTTCGGCAGGAATAGCAGAACGATGGTGGTCGAGAACAACGCGACGGCTTTCTCCGGGTGCCACTGTGGCCACAGCGGATAGAGCTGGCGCGGTTCGAGGAAGTACGTCGGCTCCATCAGCGTATTCACCGCCAGCAACGCGGTGGACAGCACCAGGAAGAAGAACCATAACGGTGCCGACAGATAAGACATCACGCCGGTCAGGAACACCGCGCGGTGTACCGGGTGCATGCCTTTGACCAGGAACAGGCGGAAGTTCATCAGGTTACCGTGGCACCAGCGACGGTCACGCTTGAGTTCATCCAGCAGGTTGGGCGGCAGTTCTTCATAACTGCCCGGCAGATCGTAGGCAATCCACACGCCCCAGCCCGCACGACGCATGAGCGCGGCTTCAACGAAGTCGTGAGACAGAATCGCACCGGCGAAAGCGCCTTTACCGGGCAACGGCGCCAGTGCGCAGTGCTCGATGAACGGCTTCATGCGGATAATCGCGTTGTGACCCCAGTAGTGGGATTCACCCAACTGCCAGAAGTGCAGGCCGGCGGTGAAGAGCGGACCATAGACGCGGGTGGCGAACTGCTGCATGCGCGCATACAGCGTGTCCATGCCCGAGGCACGTGGCGCGGTCTGGATGATACCGGCGTCCGGGGTGGCTTCCATCAGGCGTACCAGACTGGTCAGGCACTCACCGCTCATGACCGAGTCAGCGTCGAGGACGACCATGTAACGGTAATCACCGCCCCAGCGACGGCAGAAGTCATCGAGGTTGCCGCTTTTGCGTTTTACGCGACGGCGGCGACGACGATAGAAGATCTTGCCGAAGCCGCCGGTTTCACGGCAGACGTCCAGCCAGGCCTGCTGCTCGGCAACGGCGATGTCGGTTTCGTTGGTGTCGCTGAGCACGAAGAAATCGAAGCGATCCAAGTCACCGGTAGCGGCAACCGACTCGAAAGTGGCGCGCAGACCGGCGAATACGCGAGGCACGTCTTCGTTGCAGATCGGCATCACCAGCGCGGTGCGGGCACCGGCTTCGATAGGCTCATTACCCGCGCTGGCGCCGGAAATACGGTATTTGTCGCGCCCGGTGAGCAACTCGAGGAAGCCCATCAGTGCCGTCCAGAAACCGGCGGATACCCAGCAGAACAAGATACCGAACAGCAGCAGAATGCTGGTCTGCAACGCATATGGCATCACTTGAACAGCGGTTTGCCAGAGGGTCTGATGGCTGATTTCGTCGAACGAAACCAGCGACCAGCCTTGATACGGCAGGATGCCCTTCATGTAAAAGCCAGCGACGATGGTCTGGCCCAGCATGAGGATCAGCAGGATGTAGCGGCGGATAGAACCGACCGTACGCCAGCGCGCCTTGGGCAAATCACGCGGCAAGTCATCCTTGCTCGGCTTCGGAGGGTTGGTTTTGCCGGTCAGCCGACGCCAGCCACGGTGCAGGATGTTGGTCCGCCATGGCTCCGGTACGACTTTGGTCCGACGAATCGGCGGCGTCGCCTTCAAAACCACACGGCCACTGGCATCCACGCTCAGCATTTCTGCGTCTTGCAGTTCGTCAGCGGTCGTCAGTGTCAGACGACGGCCCACCGAAGCCTGGGCGGCCTCGGCGGAGTCGGTGACGGTCTGCGCCGAAAGGCGTTCATGCAGCTCAGCGAACGAGGTGCAGCTGGCCAGTTCGGCCCGCTGCTCGTCGCTCATTGGCAAATGTGCAAGGTACTCGGAAAGAGACTCTGGCACGGCTTGAGAATTACTCATCGGCTGGCAACTGGTAGCTCCAGGTCTCGGTCAGGACTTGTTGAATCATGGCCGGCCCCTGTTGGGTGGATGCAGCCTCTACCGCTGGCTGCGGGGTTTCTTTGCTGCCTTTGTTCGCCTTGGCGGCATCGCCTAGCGCGGCTTCAGGACGCGAGGCTTCGTCGGACTTGGCATCGGCGACCTTGGCAGCATCGGCAGGCTTGGCGGCATCGGCAGGCTTGGCGGCATCGGCTTTGGCCGCGTCTTTGCCGTCTGCCTTGGCGTCAGCTTTTGCATCTGCCTTGGCGACTTTGGCGTCCTTCGCGTCACCGACCTTCACGGCGTCGGTTTTCACGATTTCGGCTTTCTCGTCTTTCGGTGCCACTGCCACTACAGCCGGTTTGGCATCCGCTTTTTTCTCAGGCTTCTTGTCTGATTTGTCAGCAGTGATGACCGCAGGTTCCTTACCCGGCTCGGCTGGAGTCTCGCGCAGCAGATAAGCGCGCATTTCCACAGGTTTGTTCGAGTCCTTGACCTTCAGACGCAGCGTCAGACGCCAGCCCTTGGTAACAGGGTTGTAGCGCAGGTTGTTTTCCACCAGATCGGTGTTGTCATCGGTGGTGACCTGGCTGCGAATCGCCGGATCTTCACCCATTTTGGCCAGTGTCGGGCCGACGAAATCGACCAGATAGGCAACGCTGCCGTCCGGCTGACGAATCAGGTTGGACTGCTTCACGTCACCCGTGGAGCGCAGAGTCTGCTTGACCCAGCCCAGATCCGGCGAGTGAATGGAGTCTTCATCCATGGTCCAGTGCAGACGATAGTTGAAGTCAATCGGCTGGCCTGGCTCAGGTTGGGTTTCCGGCTTCCAGAAGGCAACGATGTTGTCGTTGGTTTCGTCGGCAGTCGGGATTTCGACCAGATCGACAGTGCCCTTGCCCCAGTCACCCTTCGGCTCGATCCAGGCGCTCGGACGTTTGTCGTAGCGGTCGTCCAGGTCTTCGTAGTGGCTGAAGTTGCGACCACGTTGCAGCAGACCGAAACCACGTGGGTTTTCAACCGAGAAGCTGCTGACCGACAGATGTTTCGGGTTGTTCAGCGGACGCCAGATCCACTCGCCGTTGGCCGCCTGAATCGACAGACCGCTGGAGTCGTGCAGCTCGCGGCGATAGTTGAGGACTTTCGACGGCTGGTTGGCGCCGAACAGGTACATGCTGGTCAGCGGCGCAACGCCCAGTTTGCCGACTTTGTCACGCAGATACATGCGCGATTGAACGTCGACAAGCGTGTTGGTGCCCGGACGCAGGGTCAGCTTGTAGGCGCCAGTGGCGCGCGGGGAATCCAGCAGCGCGAAGATCACCAGATGGTTGTCGTCAGTGCCCGGCTTCTCGATCCAGAACTCGGTGAACCGCGGAAATTCTTCACCGGACGGCATCGCAGTGTCGATGGCCATGCCGCGTGCGGACAAGCCATAAACCTGACCTTTGCCGATGACGCGGAAATAGCTCGCGCCCAGCATGGTCATGATCTCGTCTTGCTTGTCGTCTTTGTTGATCGGGTAGGTGACGCGGAAACCAGCGTAACCCAGGTTCTCGGTCGACTTTGGATCAAACTTCACATCGCCGAAATCGAAGCGGCTCGGGTCGTACTTGATCTCGTTGACGGTGGTGGCCGTCACTTCGTTGATCTTGACCGGCGTGTCGAAGTGCATGCCCTGGTGGTAGAAGGACAGCTTGAACGGGGTTTTGTCATTGGCCCATTCCGCCTTGTCCTGCAGGAAGCGAATTTTCTGATAGTCGGCAAACTTCATGTCGCGGAATTCCGCAGGAAGGTTGCTCTTTGGCGCTACGAATTTCTGTCCGGCCAATTCTTTGGCCTTTGTCGCCACGTCGTCAAGATCGAACGCCCAGAGCTGACCGGCGCCGAAAAGACAAAACAGAGCCGACCCGGCCAACAAGGCCCTGCGCAGGCGCTTGCCAGGGGTCTTTGGTGCATTACATGGACTAACAATCACGAGCAACCCTCGCCGAAAACAGATGAAGAAACCAACGGCCAGCTATCAAATGCCGGGTTGGCGAGCATTGTTCCGACTCCGAAAGGGGCCAATGATTCCCCAAACGACGTCGGACCAGTCTGCGTTTTTACCAATTTGACGAGCAATCGCCCGTCTTTGTAGCGCGCGATTATCTAGTAGCCCGCGTTACAACGCATTAGGGGAAGCAAAGTATTTATGGCTTTTTGCCTAATAAATTCGGGTATGGCAGCCAGAATCGCCGCTTTAGGTCTCCAGTAAAAATGTCACCGGGCCATCATTCACCAAATGCACCTGCATATCCGCACCAAATTGGCCCGCCGCTACCTGCCCGTGCGAGGTTTTAGCCTTCTCAAGCAGATAGTCAAACAGTTCAGCGCCCAAGGCAGGAGGCGCCGCTTTCGAGAAGCTTGGACGCATGCCGCTTCGTGTGTCTGCCGCCAATGTGAACTGTGAAACCAGCAACAGACCGCCCTTCACATCGCTCAACGATAGATTCATCTTGCCGTCGGCGTCGCTGAACACCCGATAGTTAAGCAGCTTGTGCAGCAATTTGTCGGCGCTGGCGCGGGTGTCCTGCGGTTCGACCCCCACCAATACCAGTAAACCCTGATCGATGGCGCCGACGGTTTCGCCAGCGACCTCGACGCGTGCGCCGCGCACGCGCTGAAGCAGACCTTTCATTCATGATCCTCGTTTTCCAGGGTTATCACCCTGTAGGAGCGCGCTTGCCCGCGATAGCGGTGTGTCAGGTGTCGATGAAATGTGCGGACTGACGCAATCGCGGGCAAGCGCGCTCCTACAGTAGACCCACTACCGCGTCCGACTCAGATCACGCCTCTTCTGGCGGCAGATCCAGCAAACGGCGAGCCACTTGCGAGGCGGCGCGCACCAGCGCATCGGTGATACCCGGTTCCGACGCCGCGTGGCCCGCATCGCGAATCACCTGCAGTTCGCTGTTCGGCCACGCCTGATGCAGCTCCCATGCATTGTCCAGCGGGCAGATCACGTCGTACCGACCATGCACAATGATCCCCGGCAGGTGCGCGATTTTGGGCATGTCGCGAATCAACTGGTTCTCTTCAAGAAATGCATTGTTGGTGAAGTAGTGGCACTCGATCCGGGCGATCGACAGCGCGCGTTGCGGCTCGGAGAACCGATCAACCACCAACGGATTCGGACGCAGGGTCGCAGTGCGGCCTTCCCAGGTCGACCAGGCTTTGGCGGCGTGCATCTGCGCAATCTGGTCGTTGCCGATCAGACGCTTGTGAAAAGCGTTGAGCAGGTCGCCGCGCTCATCGAGCGGGATCGGTGCCAGATAGTCCTGCCAGTAATCCGGGAACAGACGGCTGGCGCCTTCCTGATAGAACCATTTGATCTCCTGCGGACGGCACAGAAAGATGCCGCGCAGAATCATTGCATGAACGCGATCAGGGTGGGTCTGGGCGTAGGCCAGCGCCAGCGTCGAGCCCCACGAGCCGCCGAACAGCACCCATTTGTCGATGCCCAGGTGTTTGCGAATCCGCTCCAGGTCTTCGACCAGATGCCAGGTGGTGTTGTTTTCGAGATTGGCGTGGGGGGTGGAGCGACCGCAACCGCGCTGGTCGAAAGTGATGATGCGATACAGGTTCGGATCGAAGTAGCGACGGCTCTGCGCGTCGCATCCCGCACCCGGGCCACCGTGGATGAACACCACCGGCAAGCCTTCCGGCGAGCCGCTTTCATCGACGTACAGCACATGAGGCTCTTCCACTGCCAGATCGTGCCGGGCATAAGGTTTGATCTGCGGGTACAAAGTCTGCATAGGTGCTCCATAAGTCCAATTCAGGGGCTTCTATCTATCTGCCGTTGGGCATCATAAACCCGAATCCACGAATCATCATGCTTGCCTGTTTCTGCGCAGCTGTCACCCCTGTTCTCTGGGTGTCTGGGAGTTAAGACCAATCTGTGCAGTCCGGCTTGCCGGCGGCAGCGATTGCGAAGACGTCACCGCCGGCAAACGGAACGTCGCCCGGCCGGACTGCTACAGGGAAAGAAATGAACCTGAAGAGTTTTGTGAGCCGGGGGAGTCTATGGCGGACAACAAGGTTGGAACGATCAATGCAAGCGTTTCCACCCACGCCTTTGAAGTTCAAATGCAGGCGAACCAGAGCGCTTTACCCGAGTCGAACCGAGGGTCGTGCAAGCGGAAATCTCATTCAATTGGCAGGAAATAACCAACGACACGCCCTACAGTCAAACAACCCCTTTCAATCGTCCAACCAACTTGAGGTCGTACCCGATGTCTCCGGAACCCAACGTTCGTGACGCTGAAGTGGCAGCCTTTCGTGAAGCTGTGCTCACCAAACTCGAGTATGCCGTCGGCATGGCTGCCGCNCATTGCCCTGGCGACCCGCGACAAGATGGCCGAGCGCTGGATGAACCACACGCGCTACATCTACAAGCAGGAAAGAAAGCGCGTCTATTACCTGTCTCTGGAGTTCCTGATCGGACGCTTGATGTTCGACAGCCTGAGCAATCTGGGCATCATGGAAATCGCTCGCGAAGCGCTCAAGGGCCTGAACGTCGACCTGGAAAAAATCCGCACACTGGAACCCGATGCCGCATTGGGCAACGGTGGCCTGGGGCGTCTGGCCGCCTGTTTCATGGAAAGCATGTCAACGCTGGGCATCGCCGGTCATGGCTACGGTATTCGTTATGAGCACGGCCTGTTTCGCCAGGCCATCGTAGACGGTTGGCAGCAGGAACAGACCGAAAACTGGCTTGATTTCGGTAACCCGTGGGAGTTCGAACGTCCGGAAGTGATCTACCAGATCGGCTTCGGCGGCAGCGTGCAGCCAGTGCTCGACGTCACTGGTGCGCCGGTGCTGGACGCGTCGGGCGAAACCCGACAGGTCTGGCATGCGGGCGAAACCGTGCGAGCCATTGCCTATGACACCCCGGTGGTCGGATGGCGCGGCAAGGCGGTCAACACCTTGCGCCTGTGGCGTGCCCGAGCTGTGGAAGACCTGCACCTTGAGCGCTTCAACGCCGGTGACCACGTCGGTGCCGTGGCAGAAGTCGTCAGGGCGGAGAGTATTTCCCGCGTGCTGTATCCGAACGACAGCACCGAGGCCGGTCAGGAACTGCGCCTGCGTCAGGAATATTTCTTCGTCTCGGCCTCGCTGCAGGACTTGCTGCGCCGCCACAAGAACATGGGCTACACCATCAACAGCCTGCCGGAGCACGCAGCAATCCAGATGAACGATACGCACCCGTCGATCGCGGTGGCGGAGCTGATGCGTATCCTCATCGACCTGTATGACGTGGAATGGGACGAAGCCTGGCGCATCACCGTCGGCACCCTCGCCTACACCAACCACACCTTGTTGCCCGAAGCGCTGGAAACCTGGTCCGTCGGTCTGATGGAACGCATGCTGCCACGCCACATGCAGATCATCTACATGATCAACGCCCAGCACATCGACAACGTGCGTATCGAGCACAAAGACGATCCTGATCTGTTCGACCTGCTGCGTGCGGTGTCGCTGATCGAAGAAGACAACGGTCGCCGCGTGCGCATGGGTAACCTGGCGTTCATCGGCTCGCACAGCATCAATGGAGTGTCGGCGCTGCACACCCAACTGATGCGCAAGACTGTTTTCGCGCAACTGCACAAGCTCTATCCCGAGCGCATCAACAACAAAACCAACGGCATTACGTTCCGTCGCTGGCTGTTCCAGTCCAACCCGCAGTTGACGGCGATGCTGGTCAAGGAACTCGGCGAACAGGTCCTCGACAATCACGAAACCGCGCTGCTCAAACTGGAGCCGCTGGCCGACCAACCGGCTTTCCAGAAAGAGTTTGCCGCGCAACGTCTGCACAGCAAGCAGGCGCTGGCGTCGATCATTCAGGAACGCATGGGCATCACCCTCAACCCTGAAGCCATGTTCGACGTGCAGGTCAAACGGATTCACGAGTACAAGCGCCAACTGCTCAATCTGTTCCACACCGTGGCGCTGTATCAGGCCATGCGTGCCGATCCGAGCACCAATTGGGTGCCGCGGGTGAAGATCTTCGCGGGCAAGGCGGCGGCCAGTTATCACTCGGCCAAGCTGATCATCAAACTGGCTAACGATATCGCGCGGACGGTCAACAATGACCCTACCCTGCGCGGCCGTCTGAAAGTGGTGTTCATCCCCAACTACAACGTGAGTCTTGCCGAAAGCATCATTCCGGCAGCGGACCTGTCGGAGCAGATTTCCACGGCGGGCCTTGAAGCGTCCGGCACCAGTAACATGAAGTTCGGCCTCAACGGCGCGCTGACCATCGGCACGCTGGATGGCGCCAACGTGGAAATGAGCGAGCAGGTCGGGCTGGAACACATGTTCATCTTTGGCATGACCGCGCAGGAAGTCGAAGCGCGCAAACATGCGGGAGAGTTCAATGCGCACAACGACATTACGGCGTCTTCGCGCTTGAACGATGTGCTGCAAGCGATCCGTGGTGGGGTGTTCTCGCCGGATGATCCATATCGCTATGCCGGGCTGATCGATCAACTGATCAATTACGACCGTTTCTTTGTCTGCGCGGATTTCGAATCCTACTGGGCGGCACAGGCCAGAGTCGAAGCGCGGTGGCATGACTCGAAAGAATGGTGGCGCTCGGCGGTGCTGAACACTGCGCGCATGGGTTGGTTCTCTTCGGACAGAACCATTCGCGAGTACGCCAACGAGATCTGGAAGGCGCTGGATTGAAGTAGCGCATAGAAGGCGGGATAAGCGCGATTGAGCTGCCCGCCAACATCGTTGTAGCAGCCCGGCTTGCCGGCGGTGACATTATCGAAATCGCCACCGCCGGCAAGCCGGACTGCTACATGGGGAGCGCGCCACTCTCCCCTTCTTCGGTGACCGAGTCTTCAGTACCCGACACAATTTGTCTTCTACTCTTCAGCGGCCGATATACTCCTGGCCATCGCCGGTCACCGGCCGAGAAGGGATGTCGAAGCGTGCAATGGATTCTTTTGCTGGCAGGTCTGTTCATCGGCGCAGTGCTCGATGAGTCACTGACGGGCGGCGCTGTCGGCGCGGTGCTGGGACTGGCGCTGGGCCTGAGTTTCCGGCTGTCCTCCGTGGCCCGTGAAGTCGCTGTGCAGAAGGCCGAGCTGACAAAAGCCCGGCATGACCTGCAAGCCGTTCAAGCGCGTCTGAACCTGCTGGATTCCGCGGCCACGCAGCTGCCGGACGCACCCGCCCCTGCACCCCTGAATATCCAGCCTGTCGCCGACTCCGGGCCTGAACTGCTGTTCGATCTTCCGGATCTTGAGCCAGAACCCGGCCAGACCTCGAGCGATTCCGAATGGCGCCGACCAGCCGACGCGCCGCAACCTGCTCGCCCTTCGGTATCGGCTGGACCCAATTTCTTCGACAGTGCCCTTCTGCGCGCCAGAGACTGGCTGCTGGGCGGCAATACCGTGCTGCGAATCGGTGTTGTGCTGCTGTTTCTGGGGCTGGCGTTCCTGCTGCGCTATGCGACAGAAGGCATGGTCGTGCCCATAGAGGCGCGTTACGCCGGGGTCGCATTCGCCGCGTTAGTGTTGCTGGGCCTGGGCTGGTGGCTGCGACAGCGCAACGAGTCCTTTGCCTTGATGCTGCAGGGCACCGGTGTGGCGGTGCTGTACCTGACCGTATTCGCCGCAATGAAAGTGCACACATTGCTGGCGCCGGGCATGGCCTTCGGTTTGCTGATCGCCGTCACGGTGTTTTCGGCGATCCTGGCACTTACCCAGAACTCGCTGGCTCTGGCTTGCGTGGCAGCCCTTGGCGGATTCGCAGCGCCGCTACTGACTTCCAGCGGGGAAGGCAGCCATGTCGCGCTGTTCAGTTACTTCGCGCTACTCAACGCAGGCATTTTCGCCATTGCCTGGTTCAAGGCCTGGCGTCCATTGAACCTGATCGGCTTCATCGGCACGTTCGGCATCGGCTGCGCGTGGGGGTTGAAATCCTATACATCGGAATTGTTCTGGAGTACCGAGCCCTTTCTGGTTCTGTTCTTCCTGATGTATCTGGCCATCGGTCTGCTGTTCGCTCGTCGTAAATTGCAGGAGCACAGCACCGGCCCCGATGACGACAGTCGCGAGGCCATGCTGCGCTGGTCGGCAACGCAAAGTCATTACGTCGATGGCAGTCTGTTGTTCGGCACGCCGATTGCCGGGTTCGGCCTGCAATACGCGATCGTCCAGCACTTCGAATTCGGTCCGGCCTTCAGCGCGCTGGTGATGGGCCTCCTTTATATGGGAATCGCACGAGTGCTAGCCGGTCGTGCGTCGGCTGCGGGTGGAGCCGATCGGGCGTTGCTGTTGGTGGAAACCTGCTTGGCGCTGGGTGTTGTGTTTGCGACGCTGGCGGTCCCTCTGGGCTTGAGCGCGCAATGGACGACCGTCGCCTGGGCGGTCGAAGGCGCTGCTGTGTTCTGGCTCGGTATGCGTCAGAACAGAATGCTGGCCCGCGTCTTCGGCATTTTGTTGCAACTCGGGGCAGGGGCTGCGTTTCTGGGGATGGTGGGGCGCGAGCACTCACAGAGCTTCAATCCAGGCGATTTCTGGACACCGCTGATCATCGCCCTCGCCGGTCTGATCAGTGCTTTTATCACCGAACGCATCGGCACCCTGCGCCTGGCACTCAGCGAACGTCTGTTGCAACCCGCACTGCTGATCTGGGGCGCGGCGTGGTGGTCAATCGCCCTGCGCGTCAGCACGCACTACGTGCCGGGCGCACGGGAAATGCCAACGCTGTTGCTGCTGGGCGGTATCAGCGTCGTGCTATGGACCCTCGCCTCATTGCGTCTTAAATGGTCGGGGCTTGCGCAACTGTGCGTATTGCTTACGCCCACCAGCTGCCTGTTGCTCGGTCTCATGCTTTTCGACCCGTATTACCACCCCGCCGCCGATTGGGGGTGGTTGGGTTGGCTGGCCGTATTGGCCGCTCACCTGTTGTCATTGCGACAGCTCGACGCAATCCTGCACCCCCGCTTGCGCAGTGCCGCTCATGTACTCGGTTGTTGGCTGATCATTGGGGTTTTGTCGCTGGAATTGCGCTATGGATTGCTGGTGTTGTCCGAGTCCTACAACGCCTGGCGCTGGCTCGGCTGGGCGCTGTTGCCAAGCCTGTATCTGCTCGCGATGACCGCTTCGCGCAATGGGCCTTGGCCGTTGAATGCCTACCCTCGCGAGTATCGCGTATGGGCGGCCGCGCCGCTCGCGTTGCTGATGCTGGCGTGGTTCTGGCTGGCGAACGGATTCAGCGAAGGTGCTGCCGATCCGTTGCCCTACATCCCTTTGCTCAACCCGCTTGAGCTGGGGCTGTTGATCACTCTGACCGGCATTGTCAGTTGGACGCGCAAGCAACTGCCGCAGTTGGGCATCAATTGCGCAGACGCACGCAGGGCTGCCTTGGTGATTGCCGGCGCATCGCTGTTCGCGCTGGTCACCGCGATGGTTCTGCGCAGCGCTCATCACTGGGCGAATGTGGCCTGGGACACCGACGCGCTCTTCGATTCCATGCGTGTACAAGCCGGGCTGTCCATTGTCTGGACCTTGATGGCGCTGGCCTTGATGATCGGCGGACACCTGCGGGCACGACGTGAAATCTGGATCGCTGGCGCGGCGCTGATCGGCATCGTGGTCGCCAAACTGTTCTTCGTCGAGCTGAGCAATCGTGGCGGTCTGGAGCGGATCGTATCGTTTATCGGCGTTGGCATTCTGTTGCTCGTAGTGGGATATTTCGCACCACTACCGCCGAAAATCCCTTCCCGCAGTCCACCATCAGCCGACGATGCGACTCAGGATTCGGCACCGCAATGAAGCGCAGGAGTCAGTTGGTGAGTCATCCGTCCATCGTCAAGGGCGCTGTTTTCGGCGCTCTACTCTGCACAGGGCTGTTAGGTCAGGCTCAGGTCCGGGCAGAGGATCTGCCAGACGACTTCGCCAGTCACACGCAGCTGACCGTCAGCGGCGAAGGCCCGTGGTATCGCCTCGAACTGCCGCTGGCCCTGCAGCTTAATGCACGTCAGAGCAACCTCAATGATGTACGTGTGTTTAACGCTGACGGTCAGGCTCAGCCTTATGCGATCACCCTCGCAGAACCGCAGCGCCAGGATGACCAAACTCCGGTCGCGGTGAAATGGTTCCCGCTCTACAACAGCGATGACGCCAGAGACGCCGAGCCCAGAATCCGTGTCGAGCGTTCGAGCAATGGCACGTTGGTCGAGGTTCAACCGCAAGGTGAAATCGAAGCGGGCGAGGAAATCCTGCGTGGCTGGCTGCTGGACACGAGCCCCATCAAGGCGCCTCTGGACCAACTGATTCTCGACTGGAGCACCGAACGCGAAGGCTTCCAGCGTTTCAGCATCGAAGCCAGCGACGATCTGCAGCATTGGAAGCGTTGGGGCGAAGGCCAGGTGGCGCGGTTGTCGTTTGCCGATGAGCTTGTCGAGCAGCGCGTTGTCACCCTGCCCGGACGCAACGCCCGCTATCTGCGTCTGCTGTGGAGCACGCCTCAATCGGCGCCGACGCTGACGTCCGCACAGGTCGTTCACACACGCCCCGGCGTTCTGCCTCTGAGCTGGTCGCCTTCCATCGACGGCAACGTCGAGAAGCCGGGCGTCTATATCTGGCAGTTACCGGTCGCCCTGCCGCTTGAGCGCATGAAAGTCGCCATCAGCCAGCCCAACAGTCTTGCACCCGCAGCGCTGTATGGTCGTCGCGACAGCAATTCACCCTGGCAGCTCATCGACAGCGGTCTTCTCTACCGCCTGACCCAGAACGGGCGGGACGTGGTGCAGGATGAGATGGAATTACCCGGCGATGTCGTGCAGCAACTGAAGCTGGAAGTGGACGACCGCGGTGGAGGTCTGGGCAGCGAAGCCCCGAAACTGAGCTTCGCCGTGCGTGGGACACAACTGGTGTTTTTGGGGCGCGGTGCTCCGCCCTACAGCCTGGCCATCGGTAACCCGACCATAAAGAGTGCAAGCCTGCCGCTGTCGACATTGGTGCCCGGCGTGACGCCGGAAAAACTGGCGGCACTGGGCAGCGCGAAACTGACGGTGACGCCGGTTGCCGTTGCGGCGCCCGTGGCTCCAGTCTCGACTGGCCCCGACTGGAAGCGCATCGGGCTGTGGAGTGTTCTGGTGCTTGGGGTGCTTTTTCTTGGCTGGATGGCACTGGGCACGCTCCGCGCATCACGGTCTAGATAAAATTTTGGGATCGGGTTATCGCTGAACCGATCCCGAAAACGCAAAAACCCGGCAGATGTACACCAACTTGTCACCGATGTGCGTCTACGCTCATGTAGCCCGTGAACTCAATCACTACCAAGTCGGTCTGACAGGCAGTATTAAGTCGTTACACGCGTTAAACTGTCCGCGTTTTTCTTCCCCCCTTCTTCGGAGCTCTCCATGTCCCGCGTTACCCTGAGTCGTTATCTGATTGAGCAGACCCGCAGCAATAACACTCCTGCCGATCTGCGCTTCCTTATCGAAGTGGTGGCGCGTGCGTGCAAGGAAATCAGCCACGCAGTATCCAAAGGCGCCCTGGGTGGCGTCCTCGGCAGCATGGGTACTGAAAACGTTCAAGGTGAAGTGCAGAAGAAACTGGACGTGATGTCCAACGAAATCCTGCTCGAAGCCAACGAATGGGGCGGTCACCTGGCTGGCATGGCGTCGGAAGAAATGGACAACGCCTATCAGATCCCGGGCAAATACCCGAAGGGCGCATACCTGTTGGTATTCGACCCACTGGACGGCTCCTCCAACATCGACATCAACGCGCCGGTCGGCACCATCTTCTCTGTGCTGCGCTGCCCGAATGAATACCTGAGCCAGAACGAAGCCCTGAACGAAAAGGCCTTCCTTCAGCCTGGCACTCAGCAAGTGGCAGCCGGTTACGCGATCTATGGTCCGCAAACCATGCTGGTGCTGACCCTGGGCGACGGCGTCAAAGGCTTTACGCTGGACCGCGAAATGGGCAGCTTCGTGCTGAGCCACGAAGACATCAAGATCCCGGAGTCCACTCAGGAGTTCGCGGTCAACATGTCCAACCAGCGTCACTGGGAAGCGCCGGTCAAGCGCTACGTCGAAGAACTGCTGGCCGGTGAAGAAGGCCCGCTGAAGAAGAACTACAACATGCGCTGGGTCGCAGCGATGGTCGCAGACGTGCACCGCATCCTGACTCGAGGTGGCCTGTTCATGTACCCGCGCGACGCTCGCGAGCCGTCCAAGCCGGGCAAACTGCGCCTGATGTACGAAGCCAACCCGATGTCATTCCTGGTGGAACAGGCGGGTGGCGCGTCCACCGACGGTCATCAGCGCATCCTCGACATTCAGCCTGACGGCCTGCACCAGCGTGTAGCCGTATTCCTGGGCTCGAAAGAAGAAGTGGAACGCGCGACTTCGTACCACAAAGAGTAAGGATCATGAGCGCGCCCTGGCGGCCTCTGCTTGATTGGTGGTTCGGTTCTGCCGAGTCGCCGACCGAGGTTGCCAAGGCGAAAAACAAGCTCTGGTTCGGCAAGAAGAAGTCTCAGGACACCGACGCGCTACACCGCTTCGGTGGTCTGGTGGAGCTGGCGCTCAAGGGTGGGTTGTCCGAATGGGCCGAGACCCCGCAAGGCTGGCTGGCGCTGGTGCTGTTGCTGGATCAACTGCCGCGCATGATTTTCCGCGATACACCCAAATCCTTTTCCGGCGACAAACGCGCACAAGAACTGGTCCATCACGGTCTGAAGCTTGAACGCGATCTGGCGCTGAGCCCGCTGCAACGCACCTTTATCTATCTGGTGCTCGAACACGCCGAAAACCTAGCCGCTCAGGACGAAGCCGTTCGACGCTTCGCCAACCTCCTGCCGTTGCTGCCTGCCACGGATCGCGAGTATTTCACCCGGACGCTGGACTACGCGAAAAAGCATCGTGTGGTGATCGAACGCTTTGGCAGGTACCCGCATCGCAATGCGCTGCTGGGCCGTGAGTCTACTGTTGAGGAAGTGGAGTTTCTGAAGGAGCGCGGGTCGCGGTTTTGAGGCTTATCGGTCAACGCGCAAAAGACGCCTCGTCAGCAGCGAAACCATATCCCGGCGCACATCGACGACCGCGTGGATAAACACCACATCCTGTCGAATCTCATAAATGATGCGGTTCATGCCGCACAACACCTGTCGATACTCACTGAGATTTAGCATCTCGATCTCGTCCGGGACCGATCCCGCTTGCGGAGAGACAGCCAGCATCAGCATGGTTTTTTTCAGATTCTGCGATGTGTCCAGCCAGACCGACCGGGAGAATCTGGCAATCAGGTAATCGCGAAGTTCTTTCAGATCCAGCTTTGCAGAGTGGAGGATGACGACGTTGAAACTCATTGGTCAGCGGCCCCGTCCAGCTCGCCGAACACGTCCTCTACATTCTCAAAGTGACCCTCTTCGATTTCTCTGTTGCCCAACGCCAGTATCTTCAGCAGTGCGAACGTTTCCATCTGCTCCTCGTAAGTTTTCACGTCCATGACGACGAGCTTTGCTTCACCATTTTGTGTAATCAGCATTGGCTCTCGACTCTCCGAAATCGTCTTCACGATCTCGGCGGCATGGCTTTTCAGGTAGCTGATCGGCTTGACTTGTGACGAAAATTTCATGGCGCCCCTCCCAATATTAGGCAGGACTGATTCTAGTCTTAATTTGGTCACCCTCGCTAATTACCGATTCGCATAAGCGGCTGGCAGAAGCGTTCTGGCAAAGTCATCACAGGGGCGGAACCAGATCCGCTCTTTTCTCTTCTAAGCTTGCGGCATCACGCCAGTGATTGCGCCATCGGCCAACACTGCGACGTCGCCCCCTTTCGATTCAGGAGCTTCACCCATGTCTTTGCGCTCTCTCGCGTTGTTGTCGTTCTGCGTGCTGCTGGCCGCGTGCAGCAAGATCAATCAGGAAAACTATTCAAAAATCTCGGCGGGCATGTCGAAGGCGCAAATCGAACAGCTGCTGGGCAGCCCGACTGAATGCTCCGGCGCTCTGGGGATGTCCAGCTGCACCTGGGGCGATCAGAAGACGTTTATCAGTGTTCAATATGCCGCCGATAAGGTCGTGCTGTATTCAGGTCAGGGTCTCAAATGAACATTCACCGAGTGATGCGTTTTACCATGCTGACGCTGACCGCACTGTGGCTGTCAGCCTGCGCAGTGGTTCCGCAAGCAGAATCCATGGCTCCCCGCACCGAGGACCGCGTGAACTTGAAGCGTTACCAGGGCACCTGGTACGAACTGGCGCGACTGCCGATGTTTTTCCAGCGCAACTGCGCGCAGTCCGAAGCCCATTACGCGCTCAAGGATGACGGCAACATCGCCGTGACCAATCGCTGCCGCACGCCGGAAGGCAAGTGGGAAGAAGCCACCGGCACCGCTTCGCCGCAGGTCGAAGGCAAGACCGACAAACTTTGGGTGGTGTTCGACAATTGGTTCTCACGTCTGCTGCCGGGTGTCGCCAAGGGTAACTACTGGGTGCTCTACGTCAGCGACGACTACAAGCTGGCGCTGGTCGGTAACCCGAATCGCAAGTACCTGTGGCTACTGTCCCGCACGGCGCACGTGGATGAGACGACGCGCAGTGAGCTTGTGATGAAGGCGCAACAACAGGGTTATGACACCACTCGCCTGATCTGGCGGGCTGAGGATTCGACGATCGCCAAATCCGCTCAATAGCACCGCTTCCTGGTGGGAGCGCGTTTGCCCGTGATGTGGTTTGTCACGCAACGTGATGTCGACCGACAACCTCAATCGCGGGCAAGCGCGCGCCTACACAAGCGATTGCGGTTTGCCGGTCAACATCCATGTGACCGACCTGACGCTATCGCGAGCAAGCTCACGCCTACAGGGGATTCATCATCCGCCTGTGTTTAACCCAACAACTCGCGCAGCACCTGCGCAAACGACCGGCGGCTTACTTCTTCATCGGCATGCCGCCCTTCGCGAATCACCCACCGACCGTTGACCATCACCTCACGAATCTGTCGATCGCCACCGCCGAACAACCAGCGATTGAGGATGCCATCGCCCGAAGCAGTCGCCAGATACGGATCGTTGCCATCGAGCACCAGCCAGTCAGCACGTTTGCCGACTTCCAGCGCGCCAACCGGCTGCCCCAACGCCTGGGCGCCGCCTAGCAGCGCAGCGTCGTACAGCGTGCGCCCGACCATCGGCTGGTCGGGACGGTACAGCCGGTTACGGCGCTGATCGCGCAATCGCTGACCATATTCCAGCCAACGCAATTCTTCGACGACGCTGAGCGAGACGTGGCTGTCCGACCCGATACCCCAACGCCCCCCCTGAGCGATGTAATCCACGGCCGGGAAGATCCCGTCGCCCAGATTCGCTTCAGTCGTCAGGCACAGTCCCGCCACAGCGCGACTCCTGGCCATCGATGCCACTTCATCGGCCTCTGCGTGGGTGGCGTGCACCAGACACCAGCGCTCGTCGACATCGACGTTTTCGTACAGCCATTGCAGAGGGCGACGACCGCTCCAGGCCAGGCAATCGTCGACCTCCTTCTGCTGTTCGGCGATGTGAATGTGGACCGGGCATTGGCTGTCGCTGGCGGCCATTACGTCAGTGATCTGCTGGGGTGTGACAGCGCGTAGAGAATGGAAGCACAAACCCAGCGCCTGCGCGGGTTGCGCAGTCATGATCGGTTTGAGGCGCGATTGCAGGTCCAGATAACGTTCGGTGCTGTTGATGAACCGACGTTGCCCCTCATTCGGTGCAAGACCGCCAAAACCCGAGTGGGTATAAAGCACCGGTAGCAGCGTCATGCCGATGCCGACCGAACTTGCCGCCTGACTGACTTGCAGCGCCAGCTCCGCAGGGTTCGTGTAGGACTTGCCGGTGGTGTCCTGGTGCACGTAATGGAATTCAGCGACCGAGGTGAAGCCGCCTTTGAGCATCTCGATGTACAACTGCCGCGCAATCACGCCCAACTGCTCCGGGCTGATTTGCCCGACCAGGCGATACATCAGATCACGCCAGGTCCAGAAGCTGTCATTCGGGTTGCCCGCGACCTCCGCCAGACCGGCCATTGCGCGCTGAAACGCGTGGGAGTGCAGATTCGGCATGCCCGGCACCACCGGACCGCTGATCAGTTCGGCCCCCTGCCGGTCGGCATTGGCCTGAACGCTAGTCAGATAACCTTCGGCGCTGATCTCGAAACGTACGTTATTCGCCCAGCCGGCGGGCAATAACGCTCGTTCGGCAAAGAAAACGGACATGGCTTTGCACCCCCTGGCTTGAAATTGTCTATACATATACAGACGTTTGTCTGCCCGGTAAACTGCGGCAGGCTTGTCGTTGTACGCGTAAATGGTTAGCGTGAGCGCCATACGACGCCAGTTGCCTCCGACTTTTACGCCATAACAAGGACTTTTCAGTGCCGACTCCGCCTGCCAACTCTCCGCTGGCCGCCCAGATGGGTGACAGTCCGGCGCCGCTGTACGCCAGGGTGAAGCAAATGATCACCCAACAGATCCAGAACGGGACCTGGCCGCCGCACCATCGCGTGCCTTCTGAAAGTGAACTGGTCACCCAACTGGGTTTCAGCCGCATGACGATCAACCGCGCCCTGCGGGAGATGACCGCTGAAGGCATGCTGGTGCGCATGCAGGGCGTCGGGACCTTTGTCGCCGAGCCGAAAACTCAGTCCGCCCTGTTCGAAGTCCACAATATCGCCGATGAAATCGCCGCCCGCGGCCACACCCACACCTGTCAGGTGATCATCCTGTGCGAAGAGGCTGCCGGTTCCGAACGCGCCCTGGCACTGGACATGCGCGAAGGCCAGCGGGTGTTTCACTCGTTGATCGTGCATTTCGAAAACGGTATTCCCGTGCAAATCGAGGACCGTTTCGTCAACGCCTTGGTTGCGCCGGAATATTTGCAACAGGACTTCACCAAACAGACGCCCTACGCCTACCTCAACCAGGTCGCCCCCCTGACCGAGGGCGAGCACGTGGTCGAGGCGATTCTGGCCGAACCTGACGAATGCAAATTGCTGCAGATCGAAAAGGGGGAGCCATGCCTGTTGGTTCGGCGTCGTACCTGGTCCGGCCGCCAGCCGGTGACCGCCGCCCGCCTGATCCACCCCGGCTCCCGCCACCGCCTGGAAGGACGTTTCAGCAAATGACCCGCCTGACTGTTCTACGTGCCGTCGATTACCCGCGCATGCCCTGGAAAAACGGTGGAGGCAGCACCGAGGAAATCACCCGTGACGCAGGCGACGGGCTGGAGGGTTTCGGTTGGCGCCTGTCGATTGCCGATATCGGCGAGCCGGGCGATTTTTCGGTGTTCGCCGGTTATCTGCGAATCATCACGGTGCTGCAAGGCGCCGGCATGACGCTAAACATCGATGGTAAGGACAGCGAGCCTTTGCTGGTTTCCGACCCGTTTGCCTTCAGCGGCGACAGTCGGGTGTCCTGCACTTTGCTGGATGGCCCGATCCGCGATTTCAACCTGATCTATTCGCCGAACCGCTTTCGAGCGCGGCTACAGTGGATCGACGTGCTGCAACCTCAGCGCTTCTTCAGTTCGGCCAATGCGTTTCTGGTATTCAGCGCGGCGGAGCAGATGGCGGCCAATGTCGGCGAACATCCGCCGCAGTTACTGGAGCGGCACGATTGCCTGCAACTGGACAACGCAGAAGGTTCGTTGTTGGAAGTCGTCCTGTATGCGCCGCGCGCCAGCCGTTGTTGCGTGATCGAACTAACGGCGATCTGACCGGCCTCTGCAGGAGCGTGCTTGCCCGCGATGAGCGATGACCCGGCACATCAGAACAACCGCATAGCCTGAATCCCGGGCAAGCGCTTCTACAGACGGAGACCGCGCCACCTGTGTTAATTTGCGTTCTTTTTGCAAGCACACAGGGACGCCGATGACGAAGCTCAACACTCCGAAAGAAAGCCCACGCGCCCTCGCGATTTTCGCCAGTTTCGTCGCCTCCGAATCGGCGGGCGGCATTGTCCTGATGGGCGCTGCGCTGGCTGCGATCATCGTCGCCAACTCGCCCATGGCCGCTTATTACTTTGCCGCACTGCACAGCGTCTGGGGCGGGTTGTCGATCGAGCTGTGGATCAATGACGGTCTGATGGCAATTTTCTTTCTGATGGTCGGGCTGGAAATCAAGCGTGAAGTACTCGCCGGTGGCCTCGCCAGTTGGGGACAGCGCGCCCTGCCCGGCTTCGCTGCCGCAGGCGGCATGCTGGTGCCCGCGCTGATCTACGTCGCTATCAATATGGGCAACTCGCAAAC
The DNA here is from genome assembly GCF_003605735.1 of Pseudomonas sp. LS-2. Lineage (GTDB taxonomy): Bacteria > Pseudomonadota > Gammaproteobacteria > Pseudomonadales > Pseudomonadaceae > Aquipseudomonas. Next base: position 387,687 of record NZ_QXTJ01000039.1, read on the forward strand.
CCTGAGCGGCTGGGCGATTCCTGCCGCCACCGACATCGCTTTTGCGCTGGGCGTGCTGTCGTTGCTCGGCAAACGGGTTCCGACGTCGCTGAAAGTCTTTCTGGCCGCGCTGGCGATCCTCGACGATCTGGGCGCTGTCACCATCATCGCGCTGTTCTACAGCAGCGGCCTGAACCTGCCGATGCTCGGCGCCTCTTTCGCCACGCTCGCCGTATTGATCGTCATGAACCGCATGGGCGTGCAGCGTCTGCTGCCCTACCTGCTGCTCGGCCTGATGCTGTGGTTCTTCGTCTTGCAATCCGGCGTCCATGCGACGCTGGCCGGTGTGGCACTGGCGTTGTGCATTCCGCTGGGGACTCGCCAGGAAGAAGCCCGTTCGCCACTGTTATTTCTCGAAGAGAAGATGCACTACTGGGTCGCGTTCGCCGTGGTACCGGTGTTCGGCTTCGCCAATGCGGGCGTGTCGTTGTCCGGCATCACGCTGGGCAATCTGATCGATCCTGTACCGCTGGGGGTGGCGCTGGGGCTGTTCGTGGGCAAGCAGGTCGGTGTGTTCCTCGCCGCGACCCTGGCGATTCGCTCAGGTCTGGCCCGCCTGCCCGAAGGCAGCAACTGGATGCAGATGTATGGCGTCGCACTGCTTTGCGGCATCGGCTTCACCATGAGTCTGTTCATCGGCAACCTGGCATTCCCTGGCGCACCGCATCTGATCGACGAAGTAAAAGTGGGTGTATTGATGGGCTCGATTCTGTCGGCGATCGTGGGTGTACTGCTGTTGCGCAGTCGATTGAGCCACCATTGATCCAGCGTCAGGCCAGACGTTGAAAAATTAATTTTTCGAACCGTGCATCCAGATCGCCTTCTGGCGGGTAGTACAGACAGCAGCCTTTCGCTGCCGAACGGAATTCCCTTCAGGAGAAACTGCGATGCACGCTAAACACTACTTCTGCCTGGCCGCCAGTACACTGGTCCTGACCTGTGCCTCCTCCGTTTTCGCCCAAGCCGATCTGCCTGACAGCATCAAAGTTCCAGCTGGCCACAAGGTCAGCATGGAGACCACCGGCGTAGGTGAAATCACTTACGAGTGCAAAGCCAAAGCCAACAACGCTTCAGAGATGGAGTGGACATTCGTTGGCCCCAAAGCCGTCCTCAATGATCGCAGCGGCAAGCAAGTGGGTACCTACTTCGGGCCTCCAGCCACATGGGAAGCCAAGGACGGGTCGAAAGTGACCGGTACACAGTTGGCTGTTGCGCCGTCCGGCGCGGGAAATCTGCCGTACCAACTGGTCAAGGCCAACCCGGCTGAAGGGAAAGGTGCCATGACCGGCGTCAGCTACATCCAGCGGGTTGCGCTCAAAGGCGGAGTCGCTCCGGCCAGCACCTGCTCAGCGGCCAACAAAGGCGCCAAAGAAGTGGTCAAGTACCAGGCTGACTACATCTTCTGGGCCAGTAACTGACACCTAAAGTTGCGTCGTCCTGCGCGGGAAGTGGTCTATGCTCCTGCGCGGGAGCCCGGCAAACGGCCGCGGCTGACGTACCTTTTTCTGGCTGATCGACGTGTCCGCACCTCAGACTCCCTTTGATTACGAAGCAGCGTTGCATGCCTGCGCCCGTGGCGAACGGCACGCGCTGCAACGCCTTTATGAACAGGAAAGCCCGCGCCTGCTTGGCGTGGTGCAACGCATCGTCGTTGACCGGGCGCTGGCCGAAGACATTGTCCACGACGCCTTCATCAAGATCTGGAACGCCGCCGCGAGCTTTGACGTCAGCCGGGGGACGGCGCGCGGCTGGATGTTCACCGTTGCCCGACACCTGGCACTGAACAGCGTGCGCAACAGCGCTCGGGAAGTGACGATGGACGACGACAACGATGAAGACAGCCACGCCCAGGCCACACTCGAAGGCTGGCAGAACGTGACCGATGCATTCGATTGGCGGGTCAGTCCGGGCCGGATCGATTCCTGTCTCGATCAATTGGACCCCGTGCGTCGCAACTGTGTTTTTTACGCCTACGTCGACGGTTATTCTCATCAGCAAATCGCACAAAAACTGGGTGCGCCGCTGGGCACGGTGAAAGCCTGGATCAAGCGCAGCCTTGTTGCGTTGCGGGAGTGCATCGGATGAGCGAAAAATCAGACACAACACCTGATCATGACGTGCAGATTCTGGCGGGCGAATACGTATTGGGGACACTGTCGGCGGTGCAACGCGCCGAGGTTCAGGAACGGCTGAATCATGACCCGGCGTTGCGCAGGGCGGTCGATGGATGGGAGGCGCGCCTGTTCGCATTGACCGAAATGGCCGAGCCACTGCCGCCTTCCTCTCGCCTTTGGCACCGAATCGAGCGAAGTCTGGACGAACTCTCCACAGCGCCACCGATTGCAGTACGAACGAGCCGCAAGAGGCCAACTCGCTGGTGGGACAGTCTCAATGTCTGGCGCACGCTCGCCGGGCTCGGGCTGGCCGCATCAGTTATATTGGGCACCTCACTGCTGACCCAGTCCCCTCCTCAAACCATGCCGTCGTATCTGGTGGTCCTGGTGGCGCCGCAAGACAAGGCGCCGGGCTGGGTGATTCAGGCCAATGCCGCGAGAGAAATCCAGTTGATTCCCTTGAGCGAGACCGAAGTGCCCGAAGACAAGGCTCTGCAGTTCTGGACCAAGGCCGATGACTGGCAAGGGCCGGTGTCGCTGGGGCTGGTCAAACCAGGGGAGGTGTTCAGGGTGCCGCTGGGCAAACTGCCGCCGCTGCAGCCCAACCAGCTGTTCGAACTGACACTCGAGAAATCCACAGGCTCACCGATCAACAAGCCGACTGGCCCGATTCAGTTCATCGGGCGTGCGGTGAAGGTGATCTGATCATGCCAGGGATCAACCTGCAGCAGACCGGCTTGCCGGCGGTGACGCTGTTGATATCCCACCGCCGGCAAGCCTGACTGCTACAGAACAGTGGCGTTACTACCACCTCAACACCCGCGGTCCGATCAGCGCACCGATCAACGTCGACAGCAACAGACCGAGCAGATACCAGACACCCCAGAACGGAATCTCCATTTCCGGGCAATGCAGACAGTAGGCGATCGTCGCCACCGAGCCGGCGAGCAACCCACCACAGGCGCCTGCGACACTCAGACGCGTGGGCGCCATACTGCGTAGCGCCCAAAAAATGGAGATGAAACCGGGGATCGCCAACAGGGTGATGTTGAATGCACAGGTGCGCCAGGTCCTGCCGAAGATCATCGCGACCCGCGTATCCGGCTCGGCCTGAGTCAACGCATACAAGCCGGCCAGCCACACCGCCAACACCCCCGCACTGACCACCCAGCGCCCGGAACCGGCGCTCACCCCGGGCCGCGCCAACCGAGTGACCATCCACAGCGAGCCGACCGCCAGACATAGCGGCAAGGCGATCTTGGCCCAGAACAACGGCGTTCTCGACACGACCGACAGGTCTGGCCGCGCACCGAAAATTGCCAGCACCATGACGAGCGAACCCAACCCGGCGATGATCACAGCCAAGGCGAAACGCTTGGCGAGCAATCCGCGATCCACGGGAGCGACACCGCCTGCGAGCATGGCAATCAGGTCATCGGTTTTCATCGTGCACCTCGTATGCGTGCCGCCAGCGCCTTGAGGCCGCGATGCACGCCAATCTTGACGGCGGACTCCGAAAGCCCCGTCATCTTTGCTGTTTCAGTGACCGACAGGCCCTCAAGCTTAACGTGCATGATCGGCAGTCGCTGGCGATCAGGCAGCTCATCCAGCAGCTTGCTCAGATCGCGACTCGCCTGGGCAGGTTCGAGCTCAGGTTCGGCGAACAGCTCGGCGGTGTCGTCCAGGGCATCATTGAACACGTCGCTGCGTGAGCGGGCTCGAAAAAAGTCCATCAGTTTATAGCGGGCAATCGCGAACACCCAAGCTGTTAGCGGCTGATCGACACGGTAGGTGTGCCGAGCGTTGTGAACGGCCAGTAACACCTCCTGAAGCACATCTTCGATATCGCCTGACTGACGCTGCATTCGCGTACGCAAAAAACGGCGCAGGTGACCGCTCAGCTCGCTCAGAAACGTCCGGTACGCGCGCTCGTCACCTTCCTGCCCCGCCAGAAACAGCCATTGCAGGTGCATTTCCCGGTTACGCAAAGCCGCAGTGTGCGCAGCGTGATCAGTAGTTCGGTCCATCGCTCGCCCTGGTTACACCTGCGTAAAAAATTATCGAGCAATCCTGTAGCGGTCGAGCGGCGGTGGCGTCGGGAGATCGCTGCCGCCGGCGAGCCAGACTGCTACGGGGTTGGCGGTCGTTGCGCAGTAAATGCCAAACACCACCACCAGACAATTCAACTTTCTGTTACCGATTGCACTGTCGTGGGGCGCTCGCACCCAAAAGTAACAATCTCGCACTTCTTGTAACGAGTGCGAGGGCAGTGCAGTTGAGTAGTCAACATAGCGCAGCCCCAGACACATCGAGCCTTCCCGGCTTTTATTCGCCGCTATCGAGAAGTTGGCCTTACGGTTGCATATGCTTGTATGTACAAGTAAATATGAGTATGCAAGAGCGCCGTCAGCGCCCGCTTCGATACACGGCAAGTGGCGCTCGATCTGCTAAACCCATATTCCGCCTGTTCGACACAGGCACCGTCAGCCCAGTGCCTGGGCCGGATTGATCATCGAGGATTGTTACGTGACTACTGATAACAAAACCCCAGCTCAGCAATGGACCAAACGCCGCGATGTAGAAATCCGCGCGGCCCGCGGCACTCAACTGACCGCCAAGAGCTGGCTGACCGAAGCGCCGCTGCGGATGTTGATGAACAACCTCGACCCGGAAGTCGCCGAGAATCCGAATGAGTTGGTGGTCTACGGCGGGATCGGTCGCGCAGCGCGCAACTGGGAGTGCTACGACAAGATCGTCGAGAGCCTGACCAACTTGAACAGTGACGAGACACTGCTGGTGCAATCCGGCAAGCCAGTCGGCGTGTTCAAGACTCACAGCAACGCCCCTCGTGTGCTGATCGCCAACTCCAATCTGGTCCCGCACTGGGCCAACTGGGAACACTTCAACGAACTGGACGCCAAGGGCCTGGCGATGTACGGCCAGATGACCGCTGGCAGCTGGATCTACATCGGCAGTCAGGGCATCGTTCAAGGTACCTACGAAACCTTCGTCGAGGCCGGTCGCCAACACTATGACGGCAACCTGAAAGGCCGCTGGGTTCTGACCGCAGGCCTGGGCGGCATGGGTGGCGCGCAACCACTGGCCGCGACGCTGGCCGGCGCTTGCTCGCTCAACATCGAATGCCAGCAGAGCCGCATCGATTTCCGCCTGAAAAGCCGTTACGTCGACGAACAAGCCACTGATCTGGACGACGCCCTGGCGCGCATCGCCAAGTACACAGCCGAAGGCAAAGCGATCTCCATCGCACTGCTGGGCAACGCCGCTGAGATCCTCCCAGAACTGGTCAAGCGCGGAGTGCGTCCGGACATGGTCACCGACCAGACCAGCGCCCACGACCCGCTCAATGGTTACCTGCCAAAAGGCTGGACCTGGGAGCAGTATCGCGACCGCGCTGTCACTGAGCCCGCCGCGGTGGTCAAGGCCGCCAAGCAGTCGATGGCCGAACACGTCGAAGCGATGCTTGCGTTCCAGAAACAGGGCATCCCGACCTTCGACTACGGCAACAACATCCGTCAGATGGCCAAGGAAGAAGGCGTGAGCAACGCGTTCGACTTCCCAGGCTTCGTCCCTGCCTACATCCGTCCGCTGTTCTGCCGGGGTGTCGGCCCGTTCCGCTGGGCTGCGCTGTCGGGCAATCCGGAGGACATCTACAAGACCGACGCCAAGGTCAAGGAACTGATCCCGGACGACGCGCACCTGCACAACTGGCTGGACATGGCGCGCGAACGCATCAGTTTCCAGGGCCTGCCGGCCCGTATCTGCTGGGTCGGGTTGGGACAGCGCGCCAAGCTGGGCCTGGCGTTCAACGAAATGGTCCGCAGCGGCGAACTGTCGGCCCCGGTCGTAATCGGTCGTGACCACCTGGATTCGGGCTCGGTCGCAAGCCCGAACCGCGAAACCGAATCGATACAGGACGGTTCCGACGCTGTGTCCGACTGGCCACTGCTTAACGCCCTGCTCAACACCGCCAGCGGCGCGACCTGGGTCTCGCTGCACCACGGTGGCGGCGTGGGCATGGGCTTCTCGCAGCATTCGGGCATGGTCATCGTCTGCGACGGCACGGACGAGGCGGCCGAACGTATCGCCCGCGTGCTGCACAACGACCCGGCCACCGGTGTCATGCGTCACGCCGATGCCGGTTATCAGATTGCAATCGACTGCGCCAAAGAGCAGGGTCTGAACCTGCCGATGATCGATAGCTGATAGACAGTCCAGGCTCAAACGTCTGTCTGTAGCAGCACGGCATGCCGACGGTGGCGACCTCGATAACGCCACCTGCGGTGAACTGAGCCCCGTCAGGCACGTCTGTTAAAGCTGGAGTGAAGCGGGGCGCGGCGCCGAGAGTGCCTGCCCCCATCGGCTGGATGCCATCTGCTTTCGTTACTGCCCCAGTCCATGCAATACAGCCCATACAAGACCAGGAGCGTCACACAATGAAAACGAAAAAGGCCTTGCTATCCACGTTGCTGACCGTCGGCGTGCTCGCCAGTGGCGCGACTCAGGCGGCGGGATGGTGTGAGTCCGGCAAACCGGTGAAATTCGCCGGTCTGAACTGGGAAAGCGCGATGCTGCTGACCGACGTGCTGCAAGTGATCCTGAACAATGGCTATGGCTGCCAAACCGATAGCCTGCCAGGCAATTCCATCACCATGGAAAACGCCTTGGGCACCAACGATATTCAGGTCTTCGCCGAGGAGTGGGTAGGCCGCAGCGAAGTCTGGAACAAGGCCGAGGCGGCGGGCAAAGTGGTCGGTGTCGGCGCACCGGTCAAAGGCGCAGAGGAAGGCTGGTATGTGCCTCGTTACGTGATTGAAGGCGACGCCAAGCGCAAGCTGGAAGCCAAGGCGCCAGACCTCAAGTCCATCGCTGATCTGGGCAAATATTCGGCGCTGTTCAAGGACGCCGAAGAGCCGGAAAAAGGCCGCTTCTACAATTGTCCCGCCGGCTGGACCTGCGAGCTGGAAAACAGCGAAATGCTGAAAAGCTATGGCCTGGAAGACAAATACACCAACTTCCGCCCCGGTACCGGCCCGGCCCTGGATGCGGCCATCCTTTCGAGCTACAAGCGTGGCGAGCCGATCCTGGCCTATTACTGGTCGCCAACGCCGCTGATGGGCCAGGTGGACATGGTGCGTCTGGAAGAAAAAGCCGGCGTGAACAAGACCATCGACATCAAGGTTGGCCTGTCCAAGGCATTCCACGAACAGGCGCCTGAACTGGTCTCGGTCATGGAGAAGGTCAACATCCCGATCGACCTGCTTAACCAGAACCTGGCACGCATGACCAAGGACCGCATCGAGTCGCCAAAACTGGCGAAGATCTTCCTCAAGGAACATCCTGAAGTCTGGCACCAGTGGGTCAGCGAAGACGCAGCCAGGAAGGTGGATGCTTCGTTGTAGAGGGTTGAGGCATACGACCTGTAGGAGCGCGCTTGCCCGCGATGACGTCGGCACACCTGATATCTGTGGTGACTGACATAACGCAATCGCGGGCAAGCGCGCTCCTACAAAGGCAGCGCGGCATCTGACAGCAGACACGCACCACCTAATAGATCGAGACACGCTTATGTTCCCCGAAAGCTTCACGTTCTCCATCGCCGACTGGGTCAACGACTGGGTCGACAAACTGGTCACCAACTACGGCGACGTGTTCCGGCACATTTCCGATACGTTGCTGTGGGCCATCGTCAAACTCGAAGGCCTGCTGCGCATCGCGCCGTGGTGGGTGCTGTTGGCGATCGTCGGCATCATCGCCTGGCACGCCACCCGCAAAGTCACCACCACCGCCGTGATCATTGGCCTGCTGTTTCTGGTCGGCGCCGTGGGTCTGTGGGACAAGCTGATGCAAACCCTGGCCCTGATGCTGGTCGCGACCTTCATCTCGGTACTGATCGGTGTGCCGCTGGGCATTCTTTCGGCGCGCAGCAATCGCCTGCGCTCGGTGCTGATGCCGTTGCTCGACATCATGCAGACGATGCCCAGCTTCGTGTACCTGATCCCGGTGCTGATGCTGTTCGGTCTGGGCAAGGTTCCGGCGATTTTCGCCACCGTCATCTACGCCGCACCGCCGCTGATTCGCCTGACCGATCTGGGCATTCGCCAGGTGGACGGCGAAGTCATGGAAGCGATCAACGCCTTCGGCGCCAACCGCTGGCAGCAACTGTTCGGCGTGCAACTGCCGCTGGCCCTGCCGAGCATCATGGCGGGAATCAACCAGACCACCATGATGGCCCTGTCGATGGTGGTCATCGCCTCGATGATCGGCGCGCGCGGTCTGGGTGAAGACGTACTGGTGGGCATTCAGACCCTCAACGTCGGGCGCGGACTGGAAGCCGGTCTGGCCATCGTCATCCTGGCGGTCGTCATTGACCGCATCACGCAGGCCTATGGTCGGCCACGGCATGAGGCAAACAAATGATGAGTGTCGACACTGCGAGTACCGACGGCAAAATCGTCGTCAGGAACGTCTACAAGATTTTCGGCGGCCGCGCGAAAGAAGCGCTCGCCATGGTTCAACAGAACCAGAGCAAGGATCAGGTGCTTTCGAAGACCGGCTGCGTGGTCGGTGTGAACGACCTGTCGCTGTCAATCGGCAGCGGCGAAATCTTCGTGATCATGGGCCTGTCGGGCTCCGGTAAATCAACGCTGGTGCGTCACTTCAACCGTCTGATTGATCCCACCAGTGGCGAGATTCTGGTCGATGGCGAGAACATCATGACCTACGACATGGAAGCGCTGCGCAACTTCCGTCGGCACAAGATCAGCATGGTGTTTCAGAGCTTCGGCCTGCTGCCGCACAAGACCGTGATGGAAAACGTCGCTTATGGGCTGACCATACGTGGCGAAAGCAAAGCGCAATGCGCCGAGCGCGCCCAGCACTGGATTACCACCGTGGGCCTGAAAGGCTACGAGAAAAAATACCCCCATCAGCTGTCCGGCGGCATGCGTCAACGTGTGGGCCTGGCCCGCGCCCTGGCAGCCGACACTGACATCATCCTCATGGACGAAGCCTTCAGCGCCCTCGATCCGTTGATCCGTGCCGAGATGCAGGATCAACTGCTGGAGCTGCAATCGACCCTGAAGAAAACCATCGTCTTCATCACCCACGACCTCGACGAAGCCGTGCGCATCGGCAACCGCATCGCCATCCTCAAGGACGGCCGGTTGATCCAGGTCGGAACACCGAAAGAAATCCTCTACTCGCCTGCCGACGAATACGTTGATCGTTTCGTCCAGCGGCGCGTGGCGACCCTTTAAGGACGGCTGTAACCATGTCGCGAGCAGAACAGATCATCATCGGCGACGCTCAGGTCACCTGGCAGGACGTGGTCGCCGNACGTATCGCCAATGCGCAGGCGATCGTCCAGAGCATCGTTGCCAGCGGTGAGCGCGCCTACGGTGTGAACACCGGATTGGGCGCGCTGTGCAACGTTTCGCTGGAGCGTGAGCAACTGAGCCGCCTGTCGCGCAACACCCTGCTCAGCCACGCCTGCGGTGTCGGCCCGGCTCTGCCTGACGAGCAGACCCGCGCAATCATCTGTGCCGCGATCATTAACTACAGCCAGGGCAAGTCCGGGATTCATCGCCAGGTAGTCGAAGCGCTTCTGGCCTTGCTCAACCATAGCATCACGCCGCAGGTGCCCTCCCAGGGTTCGGTGGGTTATCTGACCCACATGGCACACATCGGCGTGGCGTTGCTGGGAGTCGGGCAGGTGAGCTATCGCGGCCAGGTCATCTCGGCACTTCAGGCACTGAACGAAGAGGGCCTGGCGCCGGTTGAGCTGGGGGCCAAGGACGGGTTGTGTCTGGTCAACGGCACGCCGTGCATGACCGGCCTCAGTTGCCTGGCCATCGCCGACGTGAACCGTCTGACGCAGTGGGCCGACGTGATCGGCGCCATGACTTTCGAAGCGCTGCGCGGGCAGCTGGATGCGTTCGACGAAACCATCATCGCCCTCAAGCCGCACCCCGGCATGCAGCAAGTAGGCAAGAACCTGCGCGGACTGCTGGCGGGGAGCGAAGTGCTTGCCAACAGCAAGGGCATTCGCACGCAGGATGCCTTGAGCATTCGTTCGATACCCCAGGTCCACGGCGCCACGCGCGACCAGCTCGCGCACGCCACGCGGCAGATCGAGATCGAGCTTAATTCCGCTACCGATAACCCGCTTTTGCTGGGCACCCCCGAGGCGTATCGCGTCGTGTCTCAGGCCAACCCTCACGGCCAATCGGTCGCGATGGCCGCAGACCTCCTCGCCATTGCCATGGCTGAGCTGGGTTCGATTGCCGAACGACGTCTTGATCGCCTGATCAACCCGACCGTCAGTGGACTGCCGGCGTTTCTGGTCAGCCAGCCGGGGGTCAATTCCGGGATGATGATCGTGCAGTACGTTGCTGCTTCGCTGTGCGCGGAAAACCGCCAGATGGCGCAACCGGCGGTCATCGACAACTACGTGACCTCGGGACTGCAAGAAGATCATCTGAGCATGGGCACCAGCGCCGCGTTGAAGCTGCTCAAAGTACTGGAGAACGCCACGCAGATTCTGGCCATCGAGTACCTGTTGGCGGCTCAGGCGTTCGAATTTTTCAAAGGCCCGCAATTCGGGGTCGGCACCGAGGCCGCGTGGCGCCTTTTGCGCGAGCGCGTGCCGGCCTACGACGAAGACCGGTGGCTGGCACCGGATATCGCCAGCAGTGTGACGCTGCTCAAGAACGAAGAGTCTTTGGAATCCGTCTTTCAGGTCTGCCGCGATCATGCGGCAGCGCATAACCACAACAACATCAGTCGCAGCCCGAGCGCCACAAGCGCGGGACAGACAGGAACCAGTTCAAGGCACGCGACCGACATCCACCAAGGAGTAGCAGCATCGTGACCGATTCCCAAAAGGCGACCCCGCTGAACCTGATCCCCGGCCAGTTGACCCTGGCGCAATTGCGCGCGATCTATCGGCAACCCGTGACCCTGAGCCTGGACGCCAGCGCCGATCAGCAAATCGACAACAGCGTGGCCTGCGTCGAGCAGATCCTGGCAGAGAACCGTACGGCCTACGGCATCAACACCGGCTTCGGCCTGCTGGCCTCCACGCGCATCGCCAGCGCCGACCTGGAAAACCTCCAGCGCTCGCTGGTCTTGTCCCATGCCGCTGGCGTCGGTCAGCCGATCAGCGACGAACTGGTGCGCCTGATCATGGTGCTCAAGGTCAACAGCCTGAGCCGTGGTTTCTCGGGCATTCGCCGTCAGGTCATCGATGCGCTGATCGCGCTGATCAACGCCGAGGTGTACCCGCACATCCCACTCAAGGGCTCGGTCGGTGCATCCGGCGACCTGGCGCCGCTCGCGCACATGTCGCTGGTGCTGCTGGGCGAAGGCAAGGCGCGTTACAAAGGGCAATGGTTGAACGCGGTCGAGGCGCTGGCAGTGGCCGGTCTCAAGCCACTGACACTGGCGGCCAAAGAAGGTCTGGCGCTGCTCAACGGCACTCAGGTGTCCACCGCTTACGCGCTGCGTGGCCTGTTCGAAGCCGAAGACCTGTTCGCGGGCGCTCTGAGCTGCGGCGCCCTGACCGTTGAAGCCGTGCTTGGCTCGCGCGCCCCGTTCGACCCTCGCATTCATGCCGCACGTGGCCAGCGTGGGCAGATAGATGCCGCTGCCGCTTATCGCGATCTGCTCGGCGACGGCAGTCAGGTTTCCGAATCCCATCGCGACTGCGACAAGGTTCAAGACCCCTACTCCCTGCGTTGCCAGCCGCAAGTCATGGGCGCCTGCCTGACCCAACTGCGCCAGGCTGCCGAAGTGCTGGCAATCGAATCCAACGCGGTGTCCGACAACCCGTTGGTGTTCGCAGCCGAAGGTGAAGTCATCTCTGGCGGTAACTTCCATGCCGAGCCGGTCGCCATGGCCGCCGACAACATCGCACTGGCCATCGCTGAAATCGGTTCGCTGAGCGAACGCCGCATCTCGCTGATGATGGATAAGCACATGTCCCAGCTGCCGCCATTTCTGGTTGCCAATGGCGGGGTGAACTCCGGGTTCATGATCGCTCAGGTGACGGCTGCGGCCCTGGCAAGCGAAAACAAGGCGCTTTCCCATCCGCACAGCGTCGATAGCCTGCCCACCTCCGCCAACCAGGAAGACCACGTATCGATGGCTCCGGCTGCCGGCAAGCGCCTTTGGGAAATGGCGGAGAACACTCGCGGCGTGCTGGCTGTAGAATGGCTGGCTGCGTGTCAGGGCCTGGATCTTCGCAATGGCCTGAAAACCTCCGAAAAGCTGGAAATCGCCCGCACCACCCTGCGTGGCAAAGTACCGTTCTACGAAAAAGACCGCTTCTTCGCACCAGATATCGAAGCCGCCACCGAGCTGCTGGCTTCGAACTGTCTGAGCGAATTGGTCTCTGCTGACCTGCTGCCGAGCTTCTGATCGGTGACAGGCCAGGAGGGCCTGTCGTTGAAATGAGGGTGAGAGCATCAAGCCGTTCCATTGCAGGAGCGCGCTTGCCCGCGATTGCGGTGGGTCAAACGCCAACGATGTTGGATGTGCCGACGTTATCGCGGGCAAGCGCGCTCCTACGGGGCAGCGCAATCACCGTCATTTCACAGCAAAAGAAAGACTAGGAAAGTGTGAAATGAAACCGCAAACCGCTACAGATTTAAAACGTGGGCTCAGCGCTCGCCACATTCGCTTCATGGCGCTGGGTTCGGCGATCGGGACCGGGCTGTTCTACGGCTCGGCTTCAGCCATCAAACTCGCGGGACCTGCGGTCCTGCTGGTGTACATCCTAGCGGGCGCTGCGGTGTACATGGTCATGCGCGCACTCGGCGAAATGGCCGTGCGCAATCCGGTGGCCGGTTCATTCAGTGAATACGCCACCACCTATCTGGGTCCGATGGCCGGCTTCGTGCTGGGCTGGACCTACGCTTTCGAGATGATCATCGTCTGCCTGGCCGATGTCACGGCGTTCGGTATCTACATGGGTTTCTGGTTTCCCGAGGTACCCCGCTGGATCTGGGTGCTCGGCATCGTATTTGTCATTGGCGCGCTCAACCTCTGCAGCGTCAAGGTCTTCGGTGAAATGGAATTCTGGCTGTCGCTGCTCAAGGTCGGCGCGATCATCGCGATGATTCTCGCAGGCTTCGGCATCATGCTGTTCGGGATCGGTTCTGCGTCAGGCGAATCGGTGAGCCACATCAGCAATCTGTGGACCCAGGGCGGTTTCATGCCCAATGGAGTCGGCGGTCTGGTCGCCTCGCTGGCGGTGGTCATGTTCGCCTTCGGTGGAATCGAGATCATCGGCGTCGCCGCTGGCGAAGCCCGTAACCCGGAGCGGGTGATTCCACGCGCGATCAACGCAGTACCACTGCGCATCCTGCTGTTCTACGTGCTGACGCTGTTCGTGCTGATGTCACTGTACCCATGGCACCAGATCGGCGACCAGGGCAGTCCGTTCGTCCAGATCTTCGATCACCTGGGCATTTCCTCCGCCGCGATCATCCTCAACATCGTGGTGATCTCTGCCGCCGTCTCGGCGATCAACAGCGATATTTTTGGCGCCGGACGCATGATGTATGGCCTGGCCAAACAAGGACAGGCACCCAAGGGCTTCGCGCAATTGTCTTCTCAGGGCGTGCCGTGGATGACCGTTCTGGTCATGGGCGCAGCTCTGCTCTGCGGGGTGGTGCTGAACTACTTGATCCCGGAAAACGTGTTCCTGCTGATCGCATCCATCGCTACCTTCGCGACGGTCTGGGTGTGGCTGATGATCCTCGTCACACAGATCGCCATGCGCCGGTCGATGAATGCCGATGAAGTTGCTCAACTGAAATTCCCGGTGCCGTTCTGGCCGGTCGCACCCCTTGTTGCCACGGCGTTCATGGTGTTCGTGTTCGGCGTGCTGGGTTACTTCCCCGACAGCCAGCCCGCGCTGGTGGTCGGCGCCGTGTGGATCGTGTTGCTGGTGATCGCGTACCGGTTGTGGGTGAAGCCCAGGCAGGACCTGATAAACGCCGGATCGAACGGCTGATGAATAACCTGTAGGCGTGAGCTTGCTCGCGATCACGGTGTAGCAGACAAGGATTGTTTGCCTGACACACAGCTATCGCGAGCAAGCGCACTCCCACAGGGTCCAAATCACATTGCTCTCTGGAGGCACTGATGAAAACGCTCTGGCATAACTGTCATGCAGCAAGCATGGCGAACGGCAGTTACTCGATCATCGAGAACGCCGCCATCGTGACCGAAGGCGCGCACATCGCGTGGATCGGCCCGCATAGCGAACTGCCGGATCAGGGCGACATCAGGGCTTTCGATCTGAGCGGCGCGTGGGTGACGCCGGGCCTGATCGACTGCCACACCCACACGGTGTTCGGCGGCAATCGCAGCGGTGAATTCGAGCAGCGCCTGCAAGGGGTCAGCTACGCTGACATCGCAGCGGCAGGGGGCGGCATTGCCAGTACCGTTCGGGCCACCCGCGCGGCCACTGAAGAGCAGCTTTACGCCAGCGCCGAGCGAGGTCTGCAACACTTGCTCAAGGACGGCGTGACCACGGTGGAGATCAAATCCGGCTACGGCCTGGACCTGGCCAGCGAGCGCAAAATCCTGCGCGTCATCCGCCAGCTGGGTGAAAAACTCCCGGTCACCGTGCGCAGCACCTGCCTGGCGGCACACGCCTTGCCGCCGGAATACAAAGATCGCGCCGACGACTACATCGCCCACATCTGTAGCGAAATGCTGCCCGCGCTGGCCGCGGAAAATCTGGTGGATGCTGTCGATGCGTTCTGCGAATACCTGGCGTTTTCGCCGGAGCAGGTCGAGCAGGTATTCATTACGGCGGGTCAACTGGGCCTGCCGGTCAAGCTGCATGCCGAGCAACTGTCGTCGTTGCATGGATCGAGCCTGGCAGCGCGTTATCAGGCGTTGTCGGCGGATCATCTGGAATTCATGACCGAGGATGACGCCATCGCCATGGCGGCTTCCGGCACTGTAGCCGTGCTGTTGCCGGGCGCGTTTTATTTCCTGCGCGAGACCCAGTTGCCGCCAATGGACGCATTGCGCAAACACGGCGTGAAGATCGCCATCGCCACCGACCTCAATCCCGGCACCTCGCCGGGCCTGTCGCTGCGACTGATGCTGAACATGGCCTGTACGCTGTTCCGCATGACGCCGGAAGAAGCGCTGGCGGGTGCGACCCTCCATGCCGCCACAGCGCTGGGCATGGCCGATACCCATGGCTCGCTTGAGGTCGGCAAGGTCGCCGACTTCGTGGCATGGAACATCGAACGACCGGCCGACCTGGCGTACTGGCTGGGCGGCGATCTGGACAAACGCGTCGTGCGTCACGGCGTCGAAAGCACCTTCTGAATCAGGAGAACACCGTGGACAAGGTTCTGAGTTTCACTCGCGGTCGCGTACCGCTGCTGATCAGCATGCCGCACCCAGGCTTGAATCTGACGCCTGTCGTGCGCGATGGTCTGGTCGACGAGGCCGTGAGCCTGCCGGACACCGACTGGCACATTCCGCGCCTCTATGACTTCGCCCATGATCTGGGCGCAAGCACGCTGGCTGCCGAATATTCGCGCTTCGTCATCGACCTCAATCGCCCCTCCGATGACAAGCCGCTTTATGCGGGAGCGACCACCGGGCTGTATCCCTCGACCTTGTTCGAAGGCGATCCGTTGTTCAAGGAAGGCAAAGAGCCGAGCAAGGAAGAGCGGGCACGTTATCTGGAGCAGATCTGGACGCCGTACCATGACACGCTGCGCATCGAGCTGGAGCGGCTGCGTGACGCGTTCGGCTACGCCATGCTGTTCGACGCCCACTCGATTCGTGGGCACATCCCGCACCTGTTCGACGGCCGCTTGCCAGACTTCAACCTCGGCACCTTCAACGGCGCCAGCTGCGATCCGGAACTGGAGAAGCGCGTCGAAGCGGTCTGCGCAGGCGCCAGGAGCTACAGCCACGTGCTGAACGGGCGCTTCAAAGGCGGCCACATCACTCGCCATTACGGCAACCCGGCGCAGAACATCCACGCGGTTCAGCTGGAACTTGCGCAAAGCACCTACATGGAAGAGTTCGTGCCGTTCCACTACCGCAAGGATCTGGCCGAGCCGACCCGTGCGGTGCTCAAGGAACTGCTCGAAGGCATGATTACCTGGGGGCGGGAGAAATACGGGAAGTAGTCATCTGGCACGCCGAGATAAGCTTCTGGCCGAAGGCCGTGGGAGTCCAGCTAGCTGACGATCTACTGCGCAGCAGCAGTTAAATCAGGCGCCCTGGCTGGATCAGACACACCGCGTCCATAGAATTTACCGCCGGTTCCCGGCAGATCGTCGGCAAGCCGGCCTCCCACGCCCTCCGGCCAGAATCAAAAGCGATCCGCCGAGAACCGAGTCACTTCCTCAACAACCGCAATCCGTTGAACACCACCAGCAGACTCACGCCCATATCAGCAAACACCGCCATCCACATGGTCGCCATGCCTGCGAAGGTCACGACCAAAAAGATCACCTTGATCACCAGCGCCAGTGCGATGTTCTGCTTGAGCACGGCCGAGGTATCGCGGGACAGGCGAATGAACGCCGGTATCTTGCGCAAGTCATCATCCATCAGCGCCACGTCGGCAGTCTCAATGGCGGTATCTGTCCCTGCGGCCGCCATGGCAAAGCCGATCTCGGCCCGGGCGAGGGCCGGCGCATCGTTGATGCCGTCTCCGACCATGCCGACACGATGGTTCTGCGCGTAAAGGTTCTCGATGACCTGCAGCTTGTCGGTGGGCAGCAAATTACCTTGCGCCTGATCGATCCCGACCTGAGCCGCAATGGCCTTGGCGGTATGGGGGTTATCGCCGGTCAACATCACGGTTTTCACACCCAGCGCATGCAGCTGCGAAATGGCTTCGCGGCTGCTGTCCTTGACCGTATCGGCAACCGCAAACAGCGCCAATGGCCCTGTCTCATCGAACAGCAAGACCACGGTCTTACCTTGGCTTTCCAGCGCTTCCAGCCTGGCCTCCAACGCTGGCGAACACAGGCCCGATTCATGCACCAGGCGGTGGTTGCCCAAGTGGTACAGGCGCCCGTTGACTTCGCCTTTTACGCCACGCCCGCCCAAGGCTTCGAACACCTCGACCTGCAAGTGGCCGTCCTTACCGTACGCAGTCGCGATCGCCTGCGAAACCGGATGATCGGAACGCCCGGCCAGGCTTGCTGAAATCGCCACAGCCTGTTCGCCGACTGTATCGTCGAGCAGCACGTAATCGGTCTGCACCGGCTTGCCATGGGTAATGGTGCCGGTCTTGTCCAGCGCTAGATAATCGAGCTTGTGCCCCATTTCCAGATAGACGCCGCCCTTGACCAGAATACCTTTGCGCGCCGCCGCAGCCAGGCCGCTGACAATGCTCACCGGGGTCGAAATCACCAAGGCACAGGGGCAGGCCACCACCAGCAGCACCAGCGCGCGGTAGATCCAGTCGAACCATGCCGCGCCCATGAACAGCGGCGGGATCACCGCCATCGCCAGTGCCAGAGCGAACACGGCCGGGGTGTAAATCTTCGAGAAACGGTCGACGAAACGCTGAGTGGGCGCCCGCGCGCCCTGAGCTGCCTCAACCGCATGAATGATCCGCGCCAGCGTCGAATTCTTCGCCGCAGCCGTCACCGTGTATTCCAGTGAGCCAGCCTGGTTGATGGTCCCGGCGAACACCTTATCGCCAATGGTCTTCTCCACCGGCATACTTTCACCAGTGATCGGCGCCTGATCAATAGTGGAATGGCCCGATACCACTTCGCCGTCCAACCCGATCCGCTCGCCCGGCTTGACCCGAACCACACTGCCCAGAGCGATCTGGTTGACCTCGACCTCAATCCACTGGCCATCCTGCTGGACGGTCGCGGTTTCAGGCGTCAGCTGCATCAAACCACCAATGGCATTGCGTGCCCGATCCAGCGACTTGGCTTCGATCAGTTCAGCCACGGTGAACAGAAACATCACCATTGCCGCTTCCGGCCATTGCCCGATCAGCACAGCGCCGGTCACCGCGATGCTCATCAGCGCGTTGATGTTGAGATTGAAGTTCTTGAGGGCAATCCAGCCTTTTTTATAGGTGGTCAAGCCGCCGCTTGAAATCGCGACCAAGGCAATCAACGCCACCACCCAGGTGGGCGCAGCATCGGTGAAGTGGATGATCTCGGCGGCTACGGCCATGACCCCGGACAACGCCAGCGGCCACCATGGTTTTTTCGGTGCAGGCAGCGATGCCGTGTCCTTGTCGGCGCCCTCCTCGATCACGTCCGCCTGCATGCCCAATGAGCCAATCGCCTCACGGATCGGATCGGTGGAGGGCAACTCATGCCAGACACCCAGCACGCGGTTGATCAGATTGAATTCGAGCTTCTGAATGCCGGACATCTTGCCCAGTTTGTTCTGAATCAGCGTTTGCTCGGTGGGGCAGTCCATGGCTTCGATACGCAAGCGGCTGAGCTGAGCGTTGTCAGTCGAACCGGTGCCAACGTTGACGACGGCAGGCGCATCTTCATGGGAACAGCAAGAGTGAGCGTGAGGCTCGTGCTTGCCTACGGGGGTAAATTCCACAGGAGCCGGATGATCATGGCCATGAGCCGAATGGTCGTGCCCGGCATGATCGTGCGGCGAATGTTTGTGTACAGAGTCACTCATCGGTTGAGTCTCTTGGTGTGCGTGTTGCCAAGTGAACACCCTGTAGCCACTATAGGGTCAAGCCACAAAATGAGATCGATGACCATGACTGCGTCTTTCAAGATCGGCGAGCTGGCAAAACTCACGGACTGCCCGGTTGAAACCATTCGCTATTACGAGCGCGAAGGCCTGTTGGACGAGCCTGCTCGCAGCGAAGGCAACTATCGGCTGTACACCCAGGAGCACGTCGAGCGCCTGACCTTCATCCGCAATTGCCGCAGCCTGGACATGACCCTTGATGAGATCCGCAGCCTGCTGACCTTGCGAGACAGTCCTCAGGATCAGTGCGAGAGCGTCAATGCGCTGATCGACGAACACATCCAGCATGTCAGTGCACGCATCGCCAGCCTGCAGGCGCTTCAGGAACAGTTGATCGACCTTCGCCAGCGCTGCAGCGAAGGTGCCCCGGATCACTGCGGAATTCTGGATCGGTTAGAGGTAAGCGGCAGCGTGGTTACGCCTGAACTCGAACATTCTCACGTAGGCAGAAGCCACGGGCATTAGCGCGAATGCCGCCTGTGTAGGAGTGAGCTTGCTCGCGATTGCGGTGTGTCATCTGAGATATTCGTACCTGACGCGCCGCAATCGCGAGCAAGCTCACTCCTACAGAGAATTGGCGTAGGGCAACAGACATAACAAAGCCCCCGACCTCATCAGTCGGGGGCTTTGTTTAATCGCAATCAACCGTGATGAATACGCTCCACCGCCTCGGTCACGCCTGCGCCGTACTCCGGATCGGCCAGGGTGCAGTGCTTGATGTGCAACTCAATGATCGGCGCCGATACGCCGCGCAGGGCTCGGGCTGTGTTGTCGAACAATGACTGTTTCTCTTTCGGGCTCATCTTGCGGAACAGATTGCCCGGCTGGGAGAAATAATCGTCATCCACACGGTGGTTCCAGTGGCCCGCAGCGCCCTCGATGGACAGCGGCGGCTCTCTGAAATCCGGTTGCTCCTGAAACGCGCCCCTGGTGTTGGGCTCGTAAGAGGTCATGCCGCCGCGGTTGCCATCGATGCGCATCACGCCATCGCGGTGGTAGCTGTTCACGTGCAACGCGGCACGTGGCGAGTTCACAGGGATCTGATGGAAGTTGACGGTCAGGCGGTAGCGCTGCGCATCACCGTAAGAGAACAACCGACCTTGCAGCATCTTGTCTGGCGAGAAGCTGATGCCGGGCACCACGCTGGAAGGCGCAAAGGCGGCCTGCTCCACATCGGCAAAGTTGTTCTCCGGGTTGCGGTTCAGTTCGAACACGCCTACTTCGATCAGCGGGTAGTCACTCTTCGGCCAGACCTTGGTCAGGTCGAACGGGTTGATGTGATATGAGCCGGCTTCTTTCTCCGGCATGATCTGCACGAACAGTTTCCAACGCGGGAAGTTACCGTTCTCGATGCTCTCGTACAGGTCACGGTGATGCGACTCACGGTCACGGCCCACCAGATCCTGCGCCTCGGCGTCGCTCAGATTGGCGATGCCTTGCTGCGAGACGAAGTGGAACTTGACCCAGAAACGCTCGTGCTGCGCGCTGAGGAAGCTGTAGGTGTGACTGCCGAAACCATGCATCTCGCGGTAGCTGCGCGGAATGCCACGCTCACTCATGACCACAGTGACCTGATGGAAGGCTTCAGGAAGCTGCGTCCAGAAGTCCCAGTTGTTTTCAGCACTGCGCATGCCGGTGCGCGGATCGCGTTTGACGGCATGGTTCAGGTCAGGGAATTTCAGCGGATCGCGCAGGAAGAACACCGGTGTGTTGTTGCCCACCAGGTCCCAGTTGCCTTCTTCGGTGTAGAACTTCAGCGCGAAACCGCGAATGTCGCGCTCGGCATCCGCTGCGCCGCGTTCACCTGCCACTGTAGAGAAGCGGGCGAACATTTCGGTCTGCTTGCCGATCTGCGAGAAAATTTTAGCCCGGGTGTATCGGGTGATGTCGTGGGTTACGGTAAACGTGCCGAATGCGCCTGAGCCTTTGGCGTGCATGCGGCGCTCCGGGATGACCTCACGGTCGAAGTGAGCCAGCTTCTCCAGAAACCAGACGTCCTGCAGCAGTGCAGGGCCATTGGGGCCTGCCGTCTGGATGTTCTGGTTATCGACTACGGGGGCGCCAAATGCGGTCGTCAGTTTGTTGCTCATGCGCTTCTCTCCACAAGGGTCACGTGCTTGGGCGGTCTCTGTCGAAACCGGCCTTTGTCTGTTCGATGTGGAGAACGATAGGGAAAACCCGGTGCTTAAGCTCATTGTGAGTCCACACTGGGTGAATAGAGGAAATCAATCGTTTATTAATTGATCGATAGCGTAGAGCGATGATTGTTTACATTGTAGGAGCGCGCTTGCCCGCGATAAAGTCCGCCAATCGACATATTTGTCACTGACGTTCCCCCATCGCGGGCAAGCGCCCTCCTACACGGTGAGGCGTTAAATCTGGCTGCGGTGGTAGCCATGCGGCACGCCGCCCTTGGACAGCACCCATTGCCACAATTGAATGTCCCTGGCGCGGAATGCACCGGCGCAGGACAACAGATAATAGCGCCACATGCGGAAAAAACGCTGGCCCAACTGCGCTTCGAACTGCGGCCAGGCCTTCATGAAGTTGTCATGCCAGGCCATCAGTGTCTTATCGTAATCAGCACCGAAGTTGTGCAAGTCTTCGACGACAAACAGCCCGTCCATGGCATCGCCCATTTGCCCGATGGAAGGAAGGTCGCCATTGGGGAATATGTATTTGTCGATCCACGGGTCAGGATAAGAGTTACGCTGGTTCTTGCCAATCGTGTGCAACAGGAACAAACCGCCAGGCTTCAAACAGCGATGGGCCAGTTCCATGTATTCACGATGATTCTTGCGACCGACGTGTTCGAACATGCCCACGCTGGCAATGGCATCGAAGGATTCGTTCAGCTCTCGGTAATCCTGAAAACGGAACTCCAGTGGCAGTCCTTTGTACCGCTCCTGGGCCCAGGCGATCTGCTCTTTGGAAATACTCACGCCCACCGCTTCGACGCCATAGTGCTCGGCGGCGTAGCTCATGAAGCTGCCCCAGCCGCAGCCGATATCCAGCACCCGCATGCCGGGCTTGAGCTGCAGCTTGCGGCAGATCAGATCCAGCTTGGCGGCTTGAGCCTCTTCAAGGCTGGTTGCATTCTCCCAGTACCCGCAGGTATACGTCATGCGCGAGTCAAGCATCTTCGAGTAAAACTCATTACCCAGATCGTAATGCACTTCGCCGACGGTCTTGGAGCGTTTGACGTTCTGCCGGTTCATGAACTTGGCCATCAGCGCATAGAACACCAGGCGCATAGGCTTCACATCATCGGTCATGCCGGTTTTCAGCAGACGGTGGAAAAACTCATCCAGATGTTCACTGTCCCACTGCCCCTCCATGTAAGCCTCGCCAAGCCCCAGATTCCCTTGAGCAAACGCCCTTTCGATAACCCCCGGGCCGTTGAAGCGGATATCAGAAGGCGCCGCCCCGTTAATCTGGATCCCGGCTTGGTTGAGTATCCGGGCGGCGGTGCGATAGAGACCGGAGGTATGGGTGGAAAAGGTGTCAGTGCTGAAGTTCGTCGTGGTCATGGATGGTTATTTCCGAACGCGTGTCAGGCTAAAGACTTATAGGTAGCCCCGACTATAGAACAAACATTCAATGAATTTAAACTCGATATATTCAATCCATGGATTGAAAATATCTATCAAGACAATTTTGTTTACGGGCGTGCAAAACAGTTATTACGCAACTGCAACAATCGAAAGTGTTATTGGCTGCAGTCAGGCGCACAACTTCGTTTGTACCGGTTAGAACATAGAATATTTGTGCGGTTTTAATAGAGATGATGGAATTGCATGCAGCCGGTGTGGGAGCCAGCAAGCGGGTTCCCACAGGGCGAGGTCGTGCGAGGAGTGAGACTTAAACGGCGACGGGGGCCTTGATGCTTGGGTCAGCATCATAGCCGACAATTTCGAAGTCTTCGAAACGGTAGTCGTAGATGCTTTCTGGACGACGATTGATCCTCAACTGAGGCAGCTTTTTCGGCGTGCGGGTCAGTTGCGTTGCAATCTGCTCTTCGTGGTTCGAGTACGCATGGGTATCGCCCAGGCTGACGATGATTTCGTGAGGGATCAAATCGCATTGCTGCGCTAGCATGTGAGTCAGCAACGCCAGGGCCGCAATGTTGTAAGGCAGGCCGAGGAACACATCGGAGCTGCGAATGTACAACTGCATGGACAGCTTGCCGTCTGCGACGAACGCCTGATACAGCAGATGACAGACCGCCAGCGCCTGGCGACCGGCCTTGACGTTCTCCTGCGGCGACAGCTTCTCGTCCGGCAGGTATTCGGTGTTCCAGCCATGGAACAGGATTCGTCGGCTGTTGGGGTTGTTCTTCAGGCAATCGACCATGTAGTCGATCTGGTTGATCTTGCCGCCATCCTTCGTTGGCCAGCCGGTCCACTGCGCGCCATAGACGGGCCCAAGGTCGCCGTCTTCGGTGGCCCACTCATCCCAGATGGTCACACCGTTTTCGTTCAGCCACTGGGTATTGGTATTGCCACTGAGCATCCAGATCAGCTCATTGGCGATACTTTTGAAGTGCAGTTTTTTGGTGGTCAGCAACGGAAAGCCATCGGCCAGGTTGTGGCGAATCTGACGACCGAACACAGCGGTGGTGCCAGTGCCGGTGCGGTCGCCCTTGCGCGTTCCGTTGGCGATGACGTCCTGTAACAGCTCAAGGTATTGCTTCATGCCCAAAGGCCCTCTGTATCAGTGAATCCGCCGAGCCCTTGGAGCTCGGCGATTCGAATCAAACGGCTGCCTTGTTGGCAGCCGGCGCGCGGTGGTAGGCCAGCCAGATCAGCACCAGACCGCCAATGATCATCGGCAGGCTGAGAATCTGCCCCATGGTGACCCAGCCCCAGGCCAGATAACCCAACTGGGCGTCCGGCACGCGGACGAACTCCACGACAAAACGGAAAATCCCGTAGAACAGCGCGAACATGCCGGACACCGCCATCGTCGGGCGCGGCTTACGGGAGAAGAAATAGAGAATGACAAACAGTGCCACACCCTCGAGCGCAAACTGATACAGCTGCGACGGATGGCGCGGCAGTTGCGCAGGATCGCTGTATGGAGGGAAAACCATGGCCCAGGGCAGGTCAGTCGGTTTACCCCATAGCTCACCATTGATGAAGTTGCCGATGCGTCCGGCACCCAGGCCAATCGGCACCATCGGCGCGATGAAGTCCATCAACTGGAAGAACGACTTGCCGTTGCGCTTGCCGAACCAGTACGTGGCGATCATCACTCCGATGAATCCACCGTGGAACGCCATCCCGCCCTTCCACACTTCGAAGATCAGCAGCGGATTGGCGATGTAGTTCGGCAGGTCGTAGAACAGCACGTAACCCAGTCGTCCGCCGACGATGACCCCCATCGCGACCCAGAAGATCATGTCCGAGAGCTTTTCCTTGGTCCATGTCGGATCGAAACGATTCAAGCGACGTGACGCCAGGTACCAGGCACTGCCGATACCGACCAGATACATCAGGCCGTACCAGTGAATTTGCAGCGGACCGATGGCCACGGCTACCGGGTCAATCTGCGGGTAAGGCAGCATTGCGACTCCTCAAGATAGAAACGCTCATCGAGCGACAAAGCAGAACTAGATCAGAAAACTCGTGCCCACGACTACCAGCAACAGCGCGAACAGTCGTTTCAGCACTCTGGGCGACAGTTTGTGCGCCAGTTTCGCGCCAAACCTTGCGAAGAACATGCTGGTTACTGCGATGCCGACCAAGGCGGGCAGGTACACGAACCCGAGACTATGCGGTGGCAGCAACGCATCGTGCCACCCAAGAATCATGAAACTTAGGGCACTGGCGACGGCAATCGGGAAGCCACAGGCCGATGAGGTGGCCACCGCCTGTTGCATGGTCAGACTGCGCCAGGTCAGGAAAGGCACGGTCAACGATCCACCGCCGATCCCGAAAATCGCCGACGCCCAGCCGATCACCACACCCGCGATGGTCAGGCCTGGTTTGCCGTGAGGTTGTTCACTGGCCTTGGGTCGCAGATCGAGAAACATCTGCAACGCCACCAGAATCGCGAACACGCCAATGATCTTTTGCAGGTACGGCCCGGCAATGTAGCTCGCGGTCAACGCACCCAGACCCGCGCCTACAAGAATGCCGAGGGTCATCCAGCCGACCACCCGCCATTGCACCGCGCCGACGCGATGATGCGCACGAACCGACTGGATCGACGTGAAGACGATGGTCGCCAGCGAGGTGCCGACAGCCAGATGGGTGAGCACCGACGTATCGAAACCTTGCAGGGTGAAACTGAATACCAGCACCGGAACGATGATGATGCCACCGCCGACGCCGAACAGCCCGGCCAGCACCCCGGCGCATGCGCCCAGAGCCAGATAGAGCAGAAATTCCATGGGAGTCTCCGAAAATCAGTGCGGCATGTTACCGGACCGACCGATTCCTCTCTAGCAGCGCGCGATGGATGTCCACCGGATCTGTGCGTAGAGTGACAAAAAAAGGAGACCTGCATGTGCCTGATCGTCTTCGCCTGGCGCCCTGACCACTCGCAGCCGCTGATTCTGGCGGCCAATCGTGACGAATTCTATGCCCGCCCGACTCTGCCGCTGGGACAGTGGGAGGAAGCCCCGAACGTGTATGCAGGGCGCGACCTGGAGGCCGGTGGCACTTGGCTGGGAGTCAGCGCAGACGGGCGTTTTGCGGCGCTGACCAATATTCGCGATCCAGGCAAACCGCCGGGTCGTCGCTCGCGGGGCGAGCTGGTTGCTCATTTCTTGAACAGTCCGTTGTCGATTGACGAATACTTGCGCGAGGTCGCAGGACGCTCGGCTGAGTATGGCGGCTTCAACCTTTTGGTGGGAAATCGCCAGGAACTGCACTTCATCAATGCCACCGACCCTACGCCTCGGCAATTGTCGGCGGGGGTGTACGGCGTGTCCAACGCAGGGCTCGATACGCCGTGGCCAAAACTGCTGAAAGCCAGGGCCGCGCTGTCCGAGCACCTTGATAACCCTGAGCCTGAGGCGCTGTTCAGGTTTCTCGCCGACCCCGAGGCGGCCGCCGACGCCGATCTACCCAGCACCGGTGTTGGTCTTGCCACTGAAAAGCTGTTGTCCAGCGTGTTCATCGCCAGCCCCAACTATGGAACGCGAGCAAGCACCGTGCTGATCGTCAATGACGATGGCAGCCGACGCATGATCGAACACAGTTTCGGGCCGTATGGCGGAAGGTTGGGGGAGGTGAGCTTAAATATCTGATGATTTAGGCGGATCCCGTGTAGGAGCGCGCTTGCCCGCGATTGTGGTATGTCATTCACAAACCCGTCCCTGACACACCGCAATCGCGGGCAAGCGCGCTCCTACAAAGGCGGTAGCGAAGATCAATGCCCTTTGACAGACCCAGGATTGATCATCCGCGACAATCCAAGATTCCTCAGCGCCAACTGCAGCGAGCTGCTGATGACCTGCGGGTTGTCGTTCTTCATCAACTGGGCCAGCAACTCTTTGGCCTTGCTCAGATTGATCTGACGCAGCATCCACTTCACCTTCGGCAGGTTGGTGGCGTTCATCGAAAGGCTGTCAAAACCCATCGCCATCAACAGCACCGCCGCAGCGGGATCACCGGCCATCTCGCCGCAGATACTAACTGGCTTGCCTTCGGCGTGGGCGTCGCGAACCACACTTTGCAGGGCCTGCAACACTGCCGGATGCAGATAATCATAGAGATCGGCGACGCGAGGATTGTTACGATCAACCGCCAGCAGGTACTGGGTCAGGTCGTTGGAACCGACGGAGAGAAAGTCCACCTGACGCGCCAGCTCACGGGTCTGATAGACCGCCGCCGGAATCTCGATCATCACTCCCACCGGCGGCATCGGCACATCGGTGCCTTCGTCGCGGACTTCGCCCCAGGCACGGTGAATCAGGTGCAGGGCTTCTTCGGTTTCGTGGGTGCCGGAGATCATCGGCAGCAGAATCCGCAGGTTGTTCAAGCCTTCGCTGGCCTTGAGCATGGCGCGGGTCTGAACCAGAAAGATTTCCGGGTGATCGAGCGTGACACGAATACCGCGCCATCCCAGAAACGGGTTGTCTTCCTTGATCGGGAAGTACGACAGCGCCTTGTCGCCGCCAATGTCGAGCGTACGCATGGTCACCGGCAACGGATGGAACGCCGCCAGTTGCTCACGATAGATTGCCAGCTGTTCCTTTTCACTCGGAAAGCGTTGGTTGATCATGAACGGGACCTCGGTGCGATACAGGCCCACACCCTCGGCGCCGCGCTGTTGGGCGCGGGCCACGTCAGCCAGCAGCCCCGTGTTCACCCACAGCGGCATGCGGTGCCCGTCCAGCGTCACGCACGGCAGCTCGCGCAACGCTTCAAGGCCCTGGGACAGCTGACGCTCNGTTGGTGTAGACCTCGCCGTGGTAGCCATCAACGATCAGTTCGATGCCGTCGACCTTGGAATACGGCAGATCGACCACACCCATGACCGTCGGAATGCCCATGGCCCGAGCAAGAATTGCAACGTGGGAGTTGCCTGAACCCAACACCGACACCAGCCCGACCAACTTGCCTTCGGGTACTTCGCCGAGCATGGCCGGGGACAGCTCTTCACTGACCAGAATCGTGTTGTCGGGATACACCAGCGCTTGCTGACGCGCCTCTTGCAGATAAGCGAGCAAGCGGCGGCCAAGGTCTTTGACGTCCGATGCACGTTCGCGCAGGTAGGCGTCGTCCATCAGCTCAAAACGTTTGACATGCTCGTTGACCACCGAGCGCAATGCGCCCTGCGCCCATTGGCCGGTCTTGATGACGTTGGTGACTTCGCTGCCCAACGACGCATCGTCGAGCATCATCAGGTAGACATCGAACAATGCACGCTCTTCGGGTCGCAACTGCGTTGCCAACTTCGCCGAAAGGGTGCGCATATCGCCGCGAACGCCCTCAAGGGCGTTCTGGAAGAGCTTAAGCTCGGCATCGATATCGGTGACGATCTTGTCCGGCACCACCTCAAGGTCCGCTGGCGGGAGCATGACCAGCGCCGTACCGACCGCAGCGCCGGGGGATCCTGGCACACCGACGAACCTGGCTTCCTGAATACCCTTGCCCTGACGCCCCAGACCACGAATCGAGCCGGTGGCCTCAGCGTGGGCGATGACGCCCGCGAGTTGGGCGCTCATGGTCACAAGGAAGGCTTCTTCGCCTTCGTCGAACTGACGCCGCTCCTTTTGCTGGATAACCAGAACGCCGACCACACGCCGGTGGTGGATGATCGGAGCGCCGAGGAAAGACGCATAACGCTCTTCGCCGGTTTCGGCGAAATAACGATAACGAGGGTGATCGGCGGCGTTTTCCAGGTTCAGTGGCTCTTCACGAGTACCAACAAGGCCGACCAGGCCTTCATTGGGGGCCATGCTGACCTTGCCGATAGAGCGCTTGTTCAGGCCCTCCGTCGCCATCAGCACGAAACGATTGGATTCTGGATCGAGCAAATAGACCGAGCAGACCTGGCTGCTCATGGCCTCTTTGACGCGTAACACAATAATCCCCAACGCCGCCTTGAGATCCTTGGCGGAGTTAACTTCCTGGACGATCTTGCGCAGCGTATTGAGCATGGCTCGGGGTCGAACTCCGTGTCAGTCGCGCGCCAGCAGGCGCGGGGCAAGCTCTTTGAGTGCGCGTCGATACACCTCGCGCTTGAATGTCACCACCTGGCCCAACGGGTACCAATAGCTGACCCAGCGCCAGCCATCGAATTCCGGTTTACCGGTCAAATCCATCCGCACCCGTTGCTCGTTGGAGATCAGGCGCAGGAGAAACCATTTCTGTTTCTGGCCGATGCACAGCGGCTGGCTGTGGGTACGAACCAAACGTTGCGGCAGACGATAGCGCAACCAACCACGGGTGCAGGCAAGAATTTCTACATCGTGCCTTTCCAGCCCGACTTCTTCATTCAATTCACGGTAGAGCGCGTCTTCCGGCGTCTCCTGAGGGTTGATTCCCCCTTGCGGAAACTGCCAGGCATCTTGATTGATACGGCGAGCCCATAAAACCTGGCCAGCATCATTTGTCAGAATTATCCCGACATTAGGGCGGAAACCATCGGGGTCGATCACGGCTACAACCTCGCAAACGCATGTCGCCGCATTGTTCCACAAAGATCGTGAAGGCAGCAACGAGGCGTCGACAGCTTATCGTGACAACTGCATTAATAGATGCGATCTCTTGGTGAAACCTCGTATTCTTGTGCTCTTTTTTCAGCTATTTCAGCGAGTAACCGCATGCGCCTGGCATTATTCGACCTCGACAATACCCTTCTGGGCGGCGACAGCGACCACGCCTGGGGAGACTACCTGTGCGAGCGCGGCATCCTTGACGGTGCTGCGTATAAAGCCCGTAACGACGCCTTCTATCAAGACTATCTGGCCGGCACGCTGAACCTGACCGATTACCTGAATTTCAGCCTGGAAATTCTCGGTCGCACCGAAATGGCCCAACTCGACGAATGGCATCTGGATTTCATGCGCGACTGCATCGAACCCCTGATCCTGCCCAAAGCCATGGCGCTGATCGACAAGCACCGCGCTGCCGGCGACAAATTGGTCGTGATCACTGCCACCAATCGCTTCGTCACAGCGCCAGTCGTTGCGCGTCTGGGCATCGATACGCTGTTGGCAACCGAATGCGAAATGGTCGACGGGCGCTATACGGGCCGAACCACCGATGTCCCGTGCTTCCGTGAGGGCAAGGTCACTCGCCTGAATCGCTGGATCGAAGAAAACGGCTTCAATCTCGACGACAGCTACTTCTACAGTGATTCGATGAACGACCTGCCGCTGCTTGAGCAGGTGACGAATCCGGTTGCCGTGGATCCCGATGAAAAACTGCGCGCCGAGGCCACCCGCCGTGGCTGGCCGGTGATTTCGCTACGCAATTGAGCGCTTTGCACATTCCCCTGTAGCAGTCAGGCCGGCGGTAGCGATTTTGATGACGTCACCGCCGGCAAGCCGGACTGCTACAAAGGTTTTGCGCCAGTAAAAAGATGCTTGGGTAAAATCTCAGTGTCAGGCAGGCTTCCACACCATCAAAAAGAAAATCACCACGAACGCCGAAAACGCCACCGACCCCGAACAGAACCACCAGCCTATATAAGTAGAGGCAGTCATCGGCATCGGGGTGTTCTCTCGCAAGGCCCTCTCGGCCATTTCCCGCACGCGGATCTGCAGCCACACCACCGGTACCCAGCACAGCCCCGCCAGCACATAAAGCCCGAAGGTCCACAGCAGCCAGCTTTGGTACAAGGGCCATCCCGCCATCCACACCAACGCCAGGCCGCTCAATGGCTGAAAGATCGCCGAGGTGGTGGTAAATGCCCAATCCGCGAACACCAGATGCCTGAAGGTCACAGCGATGACTTCGACCTTGCCGCTGCGCCATGCACGGAACGAGTAATAGGCAGAGCCTGCACCCAATCCGAAGAGGACTGTTGAAGACAGGATGTGCAGGGTTTTGAGCAGCAGGAAGTCACTCATCGGCGCAAACCGTCCGAAGCAGGGTTGGGCGTGTTGTCAGAATGTCGGGATCAGACGGGCTTGGCGCCCATCAGCCCTGCAATGGCAACAAAGCAAACGGCGCTGAAGACCGCCAATCCCAAGGTAAATTTCGGATTGCCGACAATCACTGGCCGCCGGAGCCTGTTGACCCGTACGGCCAGCCAAGCCCAGCTCAGGGCGCCAAAGGTGTAGAGAATGCTCGCTCCCAGCAGCCATATCTGCCCCAGCGGCCAGCCGGCGTAATGAACCAACCACCAGCCGCTGATCGGCAGCGTCAGCAGGCACAGCCCCATCAGCAACCAGACGAACACCCAGGGCCGCTGCATGGCTCGGTTCTGAACGGTCAGATCCCCCGCCCTGCGACCGCGAACAATCCAGACGGTCAGTGCCGCACCGCAGAGGAACAGCAGCGCAGTGGTGACCATGTGCAGGATTTTCAGTGCAGCAAAGTGTTCCATCGCGGTTTATTCCTTTTCAGAGGCGGTCCGTTGAGCGTAGCTGCGCCCAGGAAGTTGCGTCGGCCGGCAATCTCGCTTCTGCCCAAAGGGCGTGGGAGCGTGGCTTGCCAGCGATCTGCCGGGTACCGGCAGTAAAATCACTAGTCGAGCTGCGCCTGACAGATTGCAGTATCAGGCTTTACTGCCGCTGCGCAGCAGATCGCCGACAAGTCGGGCTCCCACGGCCTTCGGCCAGAATCAAAAGCAGAAGCACGCGGGCAGCTCTCACGCCTTCGGCAGAATCAAAAGCAGATCGGATTCAGCCCAGGAACAGCTTGTAAGCCGGGTTGTTCGTCTCATCCCAATACGGATAGCCAATCTCCGCCAACGCCTGGGGCACCAGATGCCGTTCGTCCTCGGGCACCACCAGCCCCGCGACCACGCGACCGTCCGCCGCGCCATGGTTGCGGTAGTGGAACATCGAAATGTTCCACTTGCCGCCCAGCTTGTTGAGGAAGTTGAACAACGCGCCCGGCCGTTCGGGGAATTCGAAGCGGAACACCACTTCATCGCTGACCCGTTCCGAATGCCCACCGACCATGTGCCGCAGGTGCAGCTTGGCCAGTTCATTGTCGGTCAGGTCCAGCACCGGAAAGCCCTGCGCGGTAAGGCTGGCGATCAGGGCCTTGCGCGGGTCGTTCTCGGGATGGGTCTGCACGCCGACGAAAATGTGCGCCTCGCGGTCGGTGTGGTAGCGGTAGTTGAATTCGGTGATCTGTCGTTTGCCCACGGCTTCGCAGAAGGCCTTGAAGCTGCCGGGCTGCTCGGGGATGGTCACGGCAATGATCGCTTCGCGGCCCTCGCCCAGTTCGGCGCGCTCGGCGACATGGCGCAGGCGGTCGAAGTTGACGTTGGCGCCCGATTCAATGGCCACGAACGTCTGGCCCTTGACCTCGTACTGCTCGACGTACTTCTTGATGCCCGCCGCACCCAAGGCGCCCGCAGGCTCGGTGATCGAGCGGGTGTCGTCGTAGATGTCCTTGATCGCCGCGCAGATTTCGTCGGTGCTGACGGTGATCACCTCATCGACGTAATCCTTGCAGATGTCGAAGGTGTGCTGGCCGATCTGCGCCACCGCCACGCCGTCGGCGAACAGCCCGACCTGCTGCAGAACGACGCGCTCGCCGTAAGCCATGGCCTGTTGCAGACAATTGGAGTCGTCCGGCTCGACGCCGATGATCTTGATGTCCGGACGCAGGTATTTCACATATGCCGCGATACCCGCGATCAGCCCGCCGCCGCCCACCGGGACGAAGATCGCGTCCAGTTTGCCCGGGTGCTGACGCAGGATTTCCATCGCCACCGTGCCTTGCCCGGCGATGGTGTCTGGATCGTCGTAAGGGTGGATGTAGACGTAGCCTTTTTCCTCGACCAGCTTCAGCGAATACGCCAGCGCTTCGGGGAACGAGTCGCCGTGCAGTACCACCTTGCCGCCCCGCGAACGCACGCCTTCGACCTTGATCTCGGGTGTCGTCTTGGGCATGACGATGGTCGCCTTGATCCCCAGTTTCTTCGCCGCCAGCGCCAGCCCCTGGGCGTGGTTGCCCGCTGAGGCCGTGACCACGCCACGGGCCAGTTCTTCGGCGCTCAGCTGCGCCAGCTTGTTGTAGGCGCCGCGAATCTTGAAGGAAAACACCGGTTGCAGGTCTTCGCGCTTGAGCAGGACTTGGTTGCCGAGCCGCTCGGACAGTTGGCGGGCGCCTTGCAGCGGGGTTTCCACGGCGACGTCGTAGACGCGGGAGGTGAGGATTTTCTTGACGTACTGTTCGAGCATCGGGAAAGCATCACTGGCGAAAAGGGCAAGGCCGAGAAGTCTACCCCGCGCCCCGACGCACGACCACACCAAGAGTCAGGCTTTAACCCCGGCATGCCGTTATAATGCCCGCCCTTTTTGTGTCCTTTGGCCCCCGTGGAGCCCCGCATGACCCAGGATCAACTCAAACAGGCCGTTGCTCAGGCAGCCGTCGACTTCATCCTTCCGAAACTCGACGACAAGAGCATCGTGGGCGTCGGCACCGGCTCCACCGCCAACTGCTTCATCGACGCACTGGCGCAGCACAAAGGCGCGTTCGACGGCGCGGTCGCCAGCTCCGAAGCCACCGCTGCACGCCTCAAGGGCCATGGCATTCCGGTTTATGAGCTGAACACGGTCAGCGACCTGGAGTTCTACGTCGACGGCGCCGACGAGAGCGACGAACACCTGAACCTGATCAAAGGCGGCGGCGCAGCCCTGACCCGCGAGAAGATCGTCGCGGCCGTGGCAAAAACCTTCATCTGCATCGCCGACGGCAGCAAGCTGGTGCCAGTCCTGGGCGCATTCCCGCTGCCGGTCGAGGTCATCCCGATGGCCCGCAGCCACGTGGCGCGGCAACTGGTCAAGCTGGGCGGCGACCCGGTCTATCGCGAAGGCGTGCTGACCGACAACGGCAACATCATCCTCGACGTACACAACATGAACATCACCAACCCGGTGGAGCTCGAAGCCCAGATCAACGCCATCGTCGGCGTGGTTACCAGTGGCCTGTTCGCGGCACGCTCGGCAGACCTGCTGTTGCTGGGAACTCAGGAAGGCGTGAAAACCCTGAAGCGCTGATATAAAGAATTCGTTACATCGCATGCCCCCTGTAGGAGTGAGCTTGCTCGCGACGACGGTGTATCACTCACGACTTGCGTGCCTGAGAAACCGTCATCGTGAGCAAGCTCACTCCTACAAGTACCAGGCACCCGAGAGCACCGCTTTTCTGATCGCCTACTTCTTCCTGAACACATAAAACAGATTCGGCTCACTCACCACATACAACGTCCCGTCGTCGCCCATCGCGATGCCTTCCGCCTGCGGCACGCTTTTACTCAGCCCCATGCTGCCCTTGCTCAGCGATACATTGCCCACCGGCCTGCCCTCGGTATCCAGCTCCAGAATCTGCCGCGACTCATCGGACAGCGCCAGCAGATGCCCACTGCGCTCATCGAACTGCAAACTGGACAGATCCCGCACAAACAGCCCAGCATCACGCTGCTTGCTGGAGCTCACTTCGAGTATGTTCGGCGAGTCTGGATCGAGATTGGGGAAACCGCGCACTTCAATGATCTGCACCGGTCGGCGCTCCTTGGCGACGAACAGGCGCTGCCCCCGATTGTCATAGGCGAGCCCTTCGAAACCGCTGTTGCCGCCCGCATCGATGCCCAAGGTCAGTTGCTCGGCGTCTGCCGAGTCGAGAAACAGCGTGTCATCGTCCACATGGACCTTGATCAAGCGCTGGTCGTACTCATCGCTGATCACATAAATGCCGGGGCTGATGTATTCCACCGCCTCTGCATCGCCAAAACCGGTCAACGGAATTCGCCGCAGGACACGCCCGTCCAGGCTCAGCTCGACCAGTTCGGGATCTTTGTTGGTCACGGTAAACAGGGTCTTGCGTTGGGGATCGAAACTCAGAGCCGACACATTGTCTTCCAGCCCCTCAATGGGCCTGCCCTCAATGACCACCTCGTAATCATCGAGTCCCAACGCCTGTGCATCGCTTGACTGCCAGAACACCTGCCAATTGAACCAGACACGCTCGATCACCCTGTATTCACGGGTGACGAGATAGGAAACCGCCAGCAACAGCAGAATCAGAAGGGTCAGCAGAACGCTATTGAGGGGTGAGAGACGACGCATACAGAAGGCTCAATGACAAACAGAAGGCGCTTTAATATCACCCTAGTCTGAAACCAGCCTTAAGCTGAGTGGGTAGCTCAATACTTTTATGAGGTAGTTGTAGCAGCACGGCTTGCCGGCGGTGACCAACTGAAGGGCACCACCGCCGGCGAGCCGGACTGCTACACGGTGTTCATCATCTGGGGCGGAAGTTGTTTACAACTTCTTGAACGAATAAAACAGGTTCGGCTCGCTGACCATGTAGATCGTGCCGTTCTCGTCCATCGTCACGCCCTCGGCGCGAGGAATGGTGTGACCCAGGCCGTTGAGCCCCCGCACCAGCGTCATGAAGCTGACCTTGTTGCCCTTCTCGTCCAACTCCAGCAGCAAGTGCGATTCCGCCGACAGCACCAGCAGATGGCCGGTTTTCTGATCCGAATAGAGGGCCGAAAGGTTGCGCATGATCAGGTTGTCGTTGCTGAGCTTCTGTTTGTCGCCCTTCAAAACGGGCGTGCCGTCGGACTTCCAGCTGAACAACGCAGGCGGACGCTCCTCGCCGAGCAGGATCTGCTGGTTCTTGGCGTCCCAGGTCACGCCTTCGAACGCTTTGTTCTGGTCCATCGAGGGGCCCAGATCGTATTTCGGGAAGTCAGCGATGTTCAGGCTCTTGGTTTCCGGGGTCACAGTGGTCATGGTCAACAGGTGCTGACGCTCATCGACGATGGCGATCACGCCATTGCCCAACACCTCGACGCCCTCCGGGTTACTCCAGCCCACCAGCGGAATCTTGCGCAGCACATCACCGGTCAGGCTCAGCTCAACCAGAAACGCGTTCTTGCCCATCACCGAATACAAGGTCTTGCTGACCGGGTCATAGGAAAGATCGGACGCTTCGTCCTTCTCCAGCCCCACCAGCGATTTGCCGTCGATATCGACCTTGTAGTCCGGCAGCCAGACGCTGGCCGCACGTTCGGATGCCGACGCCGTCTGCTCGCGCAGCCACAACAGACCCCGATCATCCCAATGCCACGCGTACGACAGGCCGACGAGAATCACCACCACGGCGATCAGCAGCCAGGACCAGCGAAAGCGTGGCCGGCTTTTAGGTTTGCTCAGT
Organism: Pseudomonas sp. LS-2; assembly: GCF_003605735.1. Taxonomy (GTDB): domain Bacteria; phylum Pseudomonadota; class Gammaproteobacteria; order Pseudomonadales; family Pseudomonadaceae; genus Aquipseudomonas. Next base: position 423,409 of record NZ_QXTJ01000039.1, read on the forward strand.
TGCGAGGCGTCAGCGGTCATCGAAGCGATCCTGAAAAAATTCCATGGCGCAGCGGCGTGGCGCTGCGGTCGGCGAGGGATTATCCAGATCGGTTGTGAAAAAAACGGCAACCCGGACATTCCCGATACATCCTGCTCTGCGCACAACAAAAGGCCGCCTGAGAAACATCGCAGGCGGCCTTCGGACGACCGAAAGCGGTCTGGGTCAACGCACGTCGCTTTCGAAGCGGCTTTGACCCGGCAGCTCGAGCACGATCTCATCGCCGACATTGAATGGTCCGACGCCCGCTGGCGTACCGGTCATGATCAGGTCGCCGGCCAGCAGCGAGAATTGTGAGGCCATGTGCTGAATCATCGGCACGATGGGGTTGAGCATCTGGCTGCTGTTACCGTCCTGGCGTACTTCGCCATTGACGGTCAGGCGGATCGAGATGTCGGCCAGGTCCGGGTAAACGTCCGGGGATACGAAGGGTGCGATTACCGCAGCGCCGTCGAACGACTTGGCGATTTCCCACGGCAGGCCTTTCTCCTTGAGCTTGGACTGGACGTCACGCAGGGTCAGATCAAGGCCCGGCGCGAAACCGGAGATCGCGTCCAGCACCTCTTCGCGACTCGGGTTCTTGCTCAGGGGCTTGCCGATCAGCACGACAATTTCAGCCTCGTAATGCACCGAACCTCGATCCTGAGGAATGGTGAAGCCGCCTTCGATTTCCACCACGCAACTGCCTGGTTTGATGAACAGCAGCGGCTCGGTCGGCACCGGGTTATCCAGTTCCTTGGCGTGCTCGGCGTAGTTGCGGCCGATGCAGACGACCTTACCCAGCGGGAAATGAACCTTGGTTCCGTCGACATACTTGTGCTGATAGCTCATGAGCGCTCCTGAATGCGGGGTCGTGCTGTTTTATCTTTTATGAACGCGTAGCGGTGAACCGGCGCTTACAACGCAAAAATCTTGCCTGGGTTCATGATGCCGTTAGGGTCGAATACTGCTTTTACCGCTTTCATGTATTCGATTTCCACTGGCGAACGGCTGTATTCAAGGTAGTCGCGTTTGACCAGGCCGACGCCATGCTCGGCGGAAATCGAGCCGTTGTATTTCTCGACGATCTCGAATACCCACTTGTTGACCGTCGCACACTTGGCGAAGAACTCTTCCTTGGCCAGGTTCTCCGGCTTGAGGATGTTCAGGTGCAGGTTGCCGTCGCCGATGTGGCCGTACCAGACCACTTCGAAGTCCGGGTAATGCTCGCTGACGATTGCGTCGATTTCATTGAGGAACGCCGGGACCTTCGACACGGTGACCGAGATGTCGTTTTTGTACGGCGTCCAGTGGGAGATGGTCTCGGAAAGGTATTCGCGCAGCTTCCACAGATTCTGCAACTGCTGCTGGCTCTGGCTCATCACGCCGTCGATGACCCAACCCTGCTCCACGCAATATTCGAAGGTGGCCAGCGCCTCGTTGGCGATCTCTTCGTTGCTCGCTTCGAATTCCAGCAAGGCATAGAACGGCGTTTTGGTTTCGAACGGCTCCGGCACATCGCCGCGGGCCATGATGCGGGCCAGGCCTTTGTCCGAGAAGAACTCGAATGCCGTCAGGTCCAGTTTGCCGTGGAAGGCATGCAGCACCGGCATGATCGCGTCGAAGTCCGGGGTGCCGAGGACCATGCAAGTCAGGTTCTTTGGCGCGCGGTCCAGACGCATCGTGGCTTCGACGACAAAACCCAACGTACCTTCAGCGCCGATGAACAACTGACGCAGGTCGTAGCCAGTGGCGTTCTTGATCAGGTCCTTGTTCAGTTCAAGGATGTCGCCCTTGCCCGTCACCACTTTCAGCCCGGAAACCCAGTTGCGGGTCATGCCATAGCGAATGACCTTGATGCCGCCTGCGTTGGTGCCGATATTGCCGCCAATCTGGCTGGAACCGGACGAGGCAAAGTCCACAGGGTAATAAAGGCCGTTTTCTTCGGCGTGATTCTGCAGCTGCTTGGTAATCACGCCGGGCTGGCAGCGAACCGTCCGGTCGGTGGCGTTGAGTTCGAGAATCTGATTCATGTAGTCGAACGAAACGACTACCTCCCCATTCATCGCCACCGCGGCCCCCGAAAGCCCGGTGCGTCCGCCGGAAGGCACCAGCGCCACACTGTGTTCATTGGCCCAGAGCACGATGGCCTGTACCTGTTCGGTGGTTTTGGGGAAGACGATGGCGCTTGGCGCGGGCGCGTATTGGCGAGTCCAGTCCTTGCCGTAGGCTTCGAGGGAATCTGCGTCGGTCAGGACTTTACCGGGCTCAACCAACGTCTTCAGCGCTTCAATTACGGCAAGATCGATCATCGCGAACTCTCGAACTATTCATGGTCATCCTGAGAACGCTTCACGTCGCAGGAGCGGGTATTTAGCGGGGCACATATGCTAGCATACCGCCCCCGCAGAGACGTGCCTGAGGCCGACCTGCGATGGCGCCGTTGCGCCGTGAGGCCAGCTCAAGCTGTCCATTCCCTGCCATTTTTTCCGGGACACAGGTTTACGCAGATGAGCAAGACTTCCCTCGACAAGAGCAAGATCAAGTTCCTTCTTCTCGAAGGCGTCCACCAATCCGCAGTCGACGTGCTCAAAGCCGCCGGTTATACCAGCATCGAGTACCACACCAAGTCTCTGCCGGAAGCCGAGCTGAAGGAAAAGATCGCCGACGCTCACTTCATCGGCATTCGCTCCCGTACCCAACTGACTGAAGAGATGTTCGACTGCGCCAAGAAACTGGTCGCAGTGGGCTGCTTCTGCATCGGGACCAACCAGGTCGACCTCAACGCCGCTCGCGAGCGCGGTATCGCCGTATTCAACGCCCCCTACTCCAACACCCGTTCGGTGGCGGAGCTGGTACTGGCCGAGGCGATCCTGCTGCTGCGCGGCATCCCGGAAAAGAACGCTTCCTGCCATCGCGGCGGCTGGATCAAGAGCGCTGCCAACTCGTTTGAAATCCGCGGCAAGAAGCTGGGCATCATCGGCTACGGCTCGATCGGTACTCAACTGTCGGTTCTGGCTGAAAGCCTGGGGATGCAGGTGTTCTTCTACGACCCGCTGACCAAGCTGCCACTGGGTAACGCGACTCAAGTCACCAGCCTGAACGAACTGCTGGGCCTGGCCGACATCGTCTCTCTGCACGTACCCGAGCTGCCATCGACGCAGTGGATGATCGGCGAGAAGGAAATCCGTGCCATGAAGAAAGGCGCGATCCTGATCAACGCCGCTCGCGGTACCGTGGTCGAGCTCAACGCGCTGGCCGACGCGATCAAGGACAAGCACCTGATCGGCGCTGCAATCGACGTGTTCCCGGTCGAGCCGCGCTCCAATGACGACGAGTTCGAAAGCCCGCTGCGTGGTCTGGACAACGTGATCCTGACCCCGCACATCGGTGGTTCGACTGCCGAAGCTCAGGCCAACATCGGTCTGGAAGTGGCGGAAAAACTCGTCAAGTACAGCGACAACGGCACGTCGGTGTCCTCGGTCAACTTCCCGGAAGTGGCCCTGCCGGCTCACCCAGGCAAGCACCGCCTGCTGCACATCCACGAAAACATTCCGGGCGTGCTCAGCGAAATCAACAAGGTGTTCGCCGAAAACGGCATCAACATCTCCGGTCAGTTCCTGCAGACCAACGAGAAAGTCGGTTACGTGGTCATCGACGTCGACGCCGAGTACTCGGACCTGGCGCAAGAGAAGCTGCAACAGATCAAAGGCACCATTCGTAGCCGCGTTCTGTTCTAAGCCGCTTTATCAGGGCCAAATAAAAAGGAGACCTTCGGGTCTCCTTTTTTTGTGCCTGGATTGTGGTCACTTCACTGTAATGGTGATCTTCTGCGACTCTACGACCGGGTTCAGCGGCACGTGGTTCTTGTCGCCCACCAGCAGCTGCAAGGTGTGCTGGCCCGGGGCGAGGGTCAGTTCGGTTTCGGTCTGGCCCTTGCCGAAGTGACGGATGTTGTCGGTCGTCGGCAGCGGCGCGTTCATGTCAGGCTGATCCTTCACGTCGATCAGCAAGTGGTGATGGCCGGTGTCCGGCACGTCAACGCCTGCGGGCGCAACACCCATACCCTTGAGGCCAAACTGGACCTTGAATGTGCCGTTGACCGTGGCGCCGTCCTTCGGCGAGATGATGTAGACCTCAGCACCGGCAGGCGACGGCGTGCGCGGCACGTCCGCCGCTTGCACCATAAATGTCGAGCCAAGCAGCAGGCCAGCCAGGGCAGTTCTTGCGAATAGGGTCTTCATGATCTCTCCAGTTCCTGGTTTTTTAGACGCGCAGACTCGGACCATGACGCGACGGATCGGCTCATGCCCCTCGGACAAACGCTCTAGCACGGCATTTACCTTAGTCCGATCCGGGCCGGGAAGCGTCGAGAGAGTGGCTTTATGTAGAAGATTTCATCTTGCAGGCAATCAAAGCTCGAACGGTTCACTGCCACGGCGCCGAAACCAGCCCGTCAAGGACAGGCGATCACGGGTCGCTGGCAGAACCTCATGAGGCATGTCGCCGGACAGGAACACCACCAGAGATCCGCCGTTAGGTTGCACGTCGTATTGCGCGCCATCCTTGAGGAACATGCGCAACTGGCCGCCGTGCTCCGGTAGCCAGTCGTCATTGAGGTAGATCACCGCCGAGACCATCCGCTTGTCGTCGTCGCGAAAACGGTCTACATGCTTGCGGTAGAACGCGCCTGGCGGGTAAAGGGCGAAGTGGCTCTCGAAATCCTCAAGCCCCAGAAACAATCCACGATTGAGCGCCTGGCGCAGGCTGTCCATCAATTCCATGTAACGATCGCAGGGCTCGGCCTGTCCTGGCTCCAGCCACTGGATATGATCGCCGCGAATTCCCTCGCGAACTTCCTGCGCAGGTCCGCGCCCGACCGCCGCAGGGGCAAGCTCACCTTCGGCTGCACGTTTGCGGCACTCGAGCGCCAGTTCACCGGTCAGACTTTCCGGGAGGAAAATATCCTGCTGTGACCAGCCACGATCGGCCAGGTCATCGACGATTCGTAACAGCAGAGGGTGATCGGAGGATATGCGCATGGCGCGCATAGTATCCATACGCCGATCAATCCAACAGAGCCCGTGGTCTGCCGACCAAAGTTTATTTTTTCGGGTTTAAAAAGGGACATTCGTTTTATACGAAATGTCGCCGAACCCATGGATTTTAGTGGGGTCTGGCATTTGTTGTCTCGACAAATCCCCGCCGCCCCGCCGAGAATAGCGGCCTGCCGACAGGAGTCTCTAATGCGCCGTCTGTTTTTCCTGATGTTGATGTTCTGCACCATGCCCGCCTGGGCAGACGGCCACGACCAGTTGTACAAGGTCACCGGCTGGCCGGAACAACGCGCGCATTTCAACGACGCCCTCAAAGCTGCGCAGCAGCGTTACAAGAACAGCCTGCCGCCTGCGGTGTTCGACGCTCTGGTCAACAACAGCAATCAGCGTTTCGCCCCCCAAGCCATGGATCAGCGCGCCGAGCAGAAGCTGCGTCAGACGTTGCAGGACCCGAACCCTGCGCTGCAGTTCTTCCAGTCGCCACTGGGCCGCAAGATCGTCAACGCCGAACTGACCGCCACCCGCCCCGATCAACTGGCCAAGAACGCGCAGGGCTTGCCTAAGATCCAGGCCAGCGACAATCGCCTGCTGACCATCGGCCATCTGGTCAACGCCCTGCCCGCCAAGGAGGCTGGCGCGGAGGTCAGCCTTGCCATCGCAGGCGTTGCCGCCGACAGCTTGAGCTCGATGATTCCAGGGTTGATGGGCGGCGGCACGACCCAAGCGATGCTCGATGGCCAGCGTCAGCGCCTGATGGGGCAGATCAGCAACGACATGAGCAACACGCTGTTGTATGTCTACCGGGACTTGTCTGACTCGGAGCTGGAAGAGTTTTCCACCTTTGCCGAGTCCGCCGAAGGCCAGGCTTATTATCAGGCGGCGCTGGCAGCGATTCGCGCGGGCTTGGCGGTTGGGCAAAATCTGAAATAAGGCTCGCCCCCCTTGATCGAACCACACACCCTCCTGTAGCAGTCCGGCTTGCCGGCGGTGGCAATTGCAAGGACGCCACCGCCGGCAAGCCGGACTGCACAGGAAAAATCACCCCATCCGCTGCGTCAGAAACCTGAAAAACCGTTCGCGCAACTCCGGCAATTCATTGGCCAGGTGATGCCGCGCCTCGTGCAGCATGAGGATCCGCGGCTGATTGAACTTCTCGTTGAGCACCGCCAGATTGTGGCTCCAGTCCACTGTCATGTCGGACTCGCCTTGCACGATCAATGGACTGCGGCGGCTGTGAGGCGCGCTCTCGATACGCTCGATCCACTTTGCCAACGCCCCGACCCAAGCGGTGGGCAAGCGTCTAGGCTGCAACGGATCGGCCATCAGAAATGGCAGAAACGCAGGTGCATTTGAGTTTTCGCTGAAGCGCCTGTCGGTGCCTTTGACGAAGGATCGCAAGAGGTAATAACTGACTTTCGACCAAGTCCAGCCCCGAGGCCGCACCAGCGGCGCAAGCAGAATGGATTGCCCCTGAGCCGGGCTCTCATCCCCATGATTGAGCAGGTGGTCGATGACAATGGCGCCACCGGTACTCTGCCCGCACAAATGCCAGGGTTTGGGCAACTGCAGAATCTCGGCCTCAACGAATAACCGGTTGAGCACCGCCTGATATTCAGCGAAGTCGGTAATGCTAGCCCGCAAGCCACTGGACAGGCCGTGCCCTGGCAGGTCGCAGGAAATCACCGCGAACCCGAGTTCCAGCGCCCACTCGATGACATGCCGGTACAAGCCCATGTGATCGTAAAAACCGTGGACCAATACCAGCGTCGCCACCGGCTGCTCGGGGGTCCATAACTGAGTGACAATTTCATAACCGCCCACCTCGAATCGGCCCAGACGGCTGCTGACCAGACCCTCGCGGCCCAGGCCCGCCAGATTGTAAAAGCGCTGGTAAGCCTGCCCTTCTTCGGACAAAGCAAGCCGGGCATTCAGAGGTTGCAGTGCGGCACGCAGGCGGTCGGGGTCGAACGTGTTGGACATCGGTATTCCAGATCAGGCAAACAGGAATCAAAAGGTGACCACTGCCGGTGAGTTTCTTCTGTCCTCTCAGGCGTGGCAAGCTACGTCACCCCAATCGAAGCCACCCCCATGACCGCTCAGCCTCGAACTCGACGTCGCACGTTCATCATTACGCTGACGGTGTTCATCTGCGCGGCCGGACTATGGGCAGGCTATCAGTGGTTTGAGGGACGATACGTCCGTGCGTTCAGTGACAAGACCGCGCTGTTCGCGGGCGATGCGCTGAGCCTGCCGCCACAGCTTTCGGGGCCTGGGCGTATTCGCGTGGTGCATTTCTGGGATCCCGCCTGCCCTTGCAACGTCGGCAATCAGCAACACCTGACCGAGCTGGTTGAGCACTTCTCGGGTGCCAACGGTGTGGATTTCTACGCGGTGCAGAAACCAGGCAGCCACAGCCAGTTGCCCGATACGTTGAGTGCCATCCAGCCTCTGAGCGGTCTGCCCGGCGCCGACCGGATCACCTCCAGTCCGGCGGTCGCGATCTGGGACCGTCAGGGCAAACTTGCGTATTTCGGGCCCTACAGCGAGGGGCTGGTGTGCAACTCGAAAAACAGCTTCATCGAGCCCATTGTGCTGGCGCTTAAAAGCAATCGCCCCGTCAGCGCCACACACACCATGGCAGTGGGGTGTTATTGCTCGTGGCAGCACGCTGACTGACACGGGGAGCGTCGCTGCGGGGGCAAATTCATCGCAAAAAGACTGCGCCGCTACAGGCGATACGGCGCGTTTCCCGTCTTGCAGCCCGTCTACCCAGTCACGCGACAAATCTGTAGCCTTCCTCGCTTCTCGATCATCTTTTGAGCCCCTCTGGATGAAACGCAGTCTTTCTTTCGTCGCGCTGGTCCTCCTCCTGATCATGGTCAGCGGCGCCTGGTATATCCACAGCAAACAACCCGTGCGCGACGGCGAGATCGCGCTGACTCACCTGCATGCCCCGGTCAGCGTGCGTTATGACGAGCGCGGCGTACCCCACATCAAGGCCGAGAATCAGGACGACCTGTATCGCGCTTTCGGCTATGTGCACGCTCAGGACCGGCTATTCCAGATGGAAATCCTGCGCAGGCTGGCGCGGGGCGAACTGGCTGAAATCCTCGGGCCGAAACTGGTCACGACCGACAAGCTGTTTCGCAGCCTGCGGATTCGCGAGCATGCGGATCAATACGTTGCCCGCCAGGACAAGAACACCCCAGCCTGGAAAGCCCTGCAAGCCTATCTGGACGGTGTGAACCAGTACCAGGCCACTCACCCCAGACCTGTCGAGTTCGACGTACTGGGCATCGAAAAGCGGCCCTTCACGGCTGAGGACACCTTGAGCATTGGCGGTTATCTGGCCTACAGCTTCGCCGCCGCGTTTCGCACCGAACCTCTGCTGACGTATATACGCGACCAACTCGGACCGGATTACCTGAAAGTCTTCGACCTTGACTGGCAACCGCAGGGCGCATTGGGGCAAGCACCCACCCTGAGCAGCAAGGACTGGAAAGGCCTGAGCGATCTGGCATTGCTCAGTCAGCAGGCGCTGGAAGATGCAGGCCTTCCGCAGTTCGAGGGCAGCAATGCGTGGGCGGTCTCCGGTAGCCGCACGCAAAGCGGCAAACCCTTGCTGGCAGGCGATCCGCATATTCGTTTTTCGGTGCCTGCAGTCTGGTACGAGGCGCAGTTGTCTGCACCAGGCTTTGAGCTGTACGGCCACTTTCAGGGGCTGAATCCGTTCGCCCTGCTCGGCCATAACATGGACTTCGGCTGGAGCCTGACCATGTTCCAGAACGATGACGTGGATCTGGTCGCGGAGAAGGTGAACCCTGAGAACCCAAACCAGGTGTGGTACCACGGCGCTTGGGTCGACATGACTTCGCGTCCCGAGCAAATCAAGGTCAAAGGCGAATCACCGATCACGTTCACCTTGCGTCAATCCCCACATGGCCCGATCGTCAATGACGTGCTGAGCGCCAGCGGCATTCAGGATCACGCCGATACACCGGTTGCGATGTGGTGGTCGTTCCTTGAATCAGAGAACCCGATCCTGCAAGGCTTCTACGAAGCCAACCGCGCCGACACGCTGGACAAGATGCGCAGCGCTGCCGAGAAGATCCAGTCCCCCGGCCTGAACGTGGTCTATGCGAACGCCAAGGGCGATATCGGCTGGTGGGCGGCGGCGCAATTGCCCAAGCGTCCGGTCGGGGTGAACCCGGCGTTCATTCTCGATGGCAGCAGCGAACAGGCGGACAAGACCGGCTTCTATCCGTTCAGCGCCAACCCGCAGGAAGAGAACCCGGCACGCGGCTTCATTGTCTCCGCTAACTTTCAGCCGGTTTCACCCACCGGTATGGAGATTCCCGGTTACTACAACCTTGCCGAACGTGGGCGCCAGTTGAACAGGCAACTGAGCGACGACAGCGTGAAATGGAACCTTGAAAACAGCCAGGCGCTGCAACTGGGCACGCAGACTGACTATGCCGCGCAGATCCTCAAGCCGCTGATTCCCGTGTTGCGTCGGGTGATCAGCGATCCGGAGGAGCACGATCTGATCGAGCGCCTGGCCGCCTGGAAAGGTGACTATGCGGTGGATTCGGTGGGCGCGACGCTATTCAACCAGTTCGTCTACAACCTCAGCGACCGAACGTTCCGGGACGAGCTGGGTGATGGCCTGTTCGCCACGTTGTTGTCGACGCGGGTCATCGACATGGCCTTGCCGCGTCTGGCTGCCGATGTGAACTCGCCATGGTGGAACAACCGCCATTCACCGGAGCCGGAGAGCCGCGATAACACCGTGAAGATGGCCTGGCACGCAACGGTCTCGCACCTCAAATCGCTCTATGGGCTGAATCCTGATGAATGGGTCTGGGGTAAGGCCCATACGCTGACCCATGAGCACCCGCTGGGGCGTCAGCCACCGCTCGACATGCTGTTCAATATCGGCCCGTTCGCCGCGCCAGGTACCCATGAAGTGCCCAACAACCTCTCGGCGAATATCGGCAACGCGCCGTGGCCTGTGACCTATGGACCATCGACACGCCGCCTGATCGACTTCGCCGACCCGGCGCACGCGCTGGGTATCAACCCGGTCGGGCAAAGTGGGGTGTTGTTCGACAAGCACTACGCCGATCAGGCCAAAGCCTACGTCAGTGGGCAATACATGCCGGAGCGGTTCAGCGAGGGGGATGTGGCGGGGAACAGCAAGGACGTATTGAGGTTGGTGCCGGCTCACTGACACTGCGGCTCATCGCTTTTGATTCTGGCCGCAGGCCGTGGGAGCGCGACTTGTCCGCGATCTGCCGGGAACCGGCAGTAAAACCAGGCATCTTGTCGTGGCATAAGCACCGCATCCGCAGGGTAGACTGCCGGTTCCCGGCAGATCGTCGGCAAGCCGCACTCCCACGCCCTCCGGGCAGAAACAAACGATCTCGCTCATGAATCATGGGCGCGACCATTGGTGTTATCAGGACATCAAACCGGCTCGACCACCTGAGCACGACGCACATCCGGCTGTTTCCAGCCCTCCGCCGCCGCTTCCTCGATCGCTTGCTGAATCGCGCGCTTGCGGTTGTTTTCAGCGCGGCGGCTGAAGAACCACACCAAGAAGGTCGCAATCGATACCGCCAGCAGAATCAGACTGGCAATCGCGTTGATCTCAGGCTTAACGCCCAGACGCACCGCCGAGAACACTTCCATCGGCAGGGTCGTAGAACCCGGACCGGAAACGAAACTCGCCAGTACCAGGTCATCCAGCGACAGCGCAAACGACATCATCGCGCCCGCTGCCAGCGACGGCGCGATCATCGGGATGGTGATCAGGAAGAACACCTTCCACGGCCGCGCACCCAGGTCCATGGCCGCTTCTTCGATAGACATGTCCAGCTCACGCAGACGCGCCGACACCACCACCGCCACATACGCCGCGCAGAACGTGGTGTGCGCGATCCAGATGGTGACGATGCCGCGCTCCTGCGGCCAGCCGATCAGTTGCGCCATCGCCACGAACAGCAGCAACAGCGACAGACCGGTGATCACCTCAGGCATGACCAGAGGCGCGGTGACCAAGCCACCAAAGAACGTCTTGCCCTTGAAGCGGGTGATGCGCGTCAGTACGAACGCCGCCATGGTCCCCAGCGCAACAGCGGCGACCGAGGTGTAGAGGGCGATTTCCAGCGAACGCATCACGGCGCTCATCAGTTGGGTGTTGTCGAGCAGGCCGACGTACCACTTCACCGACCAGCCGCCCCAGACCGTCACCAGCTTGGAGGCGTTGAACGAGTAGATCACCAGAATGACCATGGGCGCATAGATGAAGATCAGGCCCAGTACCAACATCAGGTTCGAGAATCGGAAGCCTCTCATGCCTTGCCCTCCAGTTCTTTAGCCTGGCTACGGTTGAACAGAATGATCGGCACGATGAGGATCAACAGCATCACTACCGCCAGCGAAGACGCCACCGGCCAGTCGCGGTTGTTGAAGAACTCTTGCCACAGGACTTTACCGATCATCAGCGTCTCGGGGCCGCCCAGCAATTCAGGGATGACGAACTCGCCCACCACCGGAATGAACACCAGCATGCAACCGGCGATGATGCCGTTCTTGGACAGCGGCACGGTGATCTTCCAGAAGCTGTTGAAGGTGCTCGAACCCAGATCCGAAGCCGCTTCCAGCAGACTCTGGTCGTGTTTCACCAGGTTGGCGTACAGCGGCAGGATCATGAACGGCAGGTACGAATAGACCACGCCGATGTACACCGCAAGGTTAGTGTTGAGGATTTGCAAAGGCTCGCTGATGACGCCCAGCCACATCAGGAAGGCGTTGAGTAGACCGTTGTTGCTGAGAATGCCCATCCACGCGTAAACCCGGATCAGGATCGCGGTCCAGGTGGGCATCATGATCAGCAGCAACAGCACCGTCTGCATTTCCTTGCGGGCGATGGAGATGCCGTAGGCCATCGGATAGCCGATCAACAGGCACAGCAGGGTGCTGAAGAAGGCCATCTTCAACGAACCCAGGTACGCCGAGATATACAGATCGTCGCCGGTCAGCAACGCGTAGTTGGCGAAGTTGAGCACGATGTCGAGCTTCTGCTCGGCGTAGGAGAAGATTTCGGTGTACGGCGGAATCGCGACGTCGGCTTCAGCGAAGCTGATCTTGATGACGATTAGAAACGGCAGCGCGAAGAACAGGAACAGCCACAGGAACGGAACTCCGATGACAGCTTGACGGCCATTGGGCGTTATTCGATTAAGGGCTCGTTTTATTTTTCGAATTTTCATGACCGCAGTACCACGCCGCTGTCGTCTTCCCACCAGACGAACACTTCGTCATCCCAGGTTGGCCGTGCGCCACGGCGTTCGGCGTTGGCGACGAACGACTGAACCAGCTTGCCGCAGGCCAGTTGCACGTAGAACACCGAGTGACCGCCCAGATAGGCGATGTCGTGGACCTTGCCGCGCGACCAGTTGTATTCGTAGGTCGGCTGCTCGGTGGTGATGAGCAGTTTTTCCGGGCGAATGGCGTAGGTGATGTGCTTGTCCTCCACCGAGGTGCTGACGCCGTGGCCGACGTAGATGTTGCGCTCAAGCTCGGGGCTGCGGATCAGCGCGTGGCCTTCCATGTCCTCGATGACTTCGCCGTCGAACAGGTTGACGTTGCCGATGAATTCACAGACCAGGCGGCTGGTCGGCGTTTCATAGATGTCCACCGGACTGCCGATCTGGGCGATCCAGCCCAGGTGCATGATCGCGATGCGCTGGGCCATGGTCATGGCCTCTTCCTGGTCATGGGTCACCATCACGCAGGTCACGCCGACGCGCTCGATGATTTCCACCAGTTCCAGCTGCATCTGCGAACGCAGCTTCTTGTCCAGTGCGCCCATCGGTTCGTCGAGCAGCAGCAGCTTGGGCTTCTTGGCGAGCGAGCGGGCCAGGGCCACACGCTGACGCTGTCCGCCGGACAGTTGGTGCGGCTTGCGCTTGGCGTACTGGGTCATTTGCACCAGCTTGAGCATCTCGCCCACGCGGGCGTCGATCTCGGCCCTGGGCAGCTTGTCCTGTTGCAGCCCGAAGGCGATGTTCTGCGCCACGGTCATGTGCGGGAACAGCGCGTAGGACTGGAACATCATGTTGATCGGACGCTCGTAAGGCGGCATGTCAGTGATGTCGACGCCGTCGAGAAAAATTCGCCCCTCGGTCGGTCTCTCGAAGCCGGCCAGCATGCGCAGAAGCGTGGACTTCCCTGAGCCTGAACCGCCAAGCAAGGCGAAGATTTCGCCTTTGTTGATCTGCAGAGACACATCGTCCACAGCAACCGTCTCATCGAACTTCTTCGTGACCCGATCGATTTTGACCAGCACCTGTTTAGGTTGCTGACCACCCTCAAGGGCTTTTTTGTAGGCGCCGGAGGCAACTGCCATGGGTGAAACTCCCAACTGTTTTTGCGCCCGGCCAATACGGCCGGGCGCCAGGTCTTTATTTACCGGTTTTGATCTTGGTCCAGCTGCGCGTCATCACACGCTGAATTTTCGGTGGCAACTCGGAGTTGACGTACAGGCGCTCCTGCACTTCTTTCGAGGGGTAAACCGATTCGTCGTTGCGAATGTCCTGATCCATCAGCTCGCCCGACGCCGGGTTCGGGTTGGCGTAGCCCACTTCATCGCTGACCTTGGCGATCACGTCCGGCTTGAGGATGTAGTTGATGAATGCGTGAGCGGCTTTTACGTCAGGTGCGTCAGCCGGAATCGCCAGCATGTCGAACCACAGGTTGCCGCCCTCTTTCGGGATCGAGTAGGCGATGTTCACGCCTTTGCCGGCTTCTTCGGCGCGAGCCTTGGCCTGAAACACGTCGCCGGAGAAACCGGCCGCGATGCAGATGTCGCCATTGGCGAGATCCGTGATGTATTTCGACGAGTTGAAGTAGGTCACGTACGGGCGGACTTTGAGCAACTTGGCTTCGGCGGCCTTGTAGTCTTTCTCGTCGGTGCTGTTGGGGTTCAGGCCCATGTAATTCAGCACCGCCGGCATCATTTCGTCCGCCGAGTCGAGGAAGGCGACGCCACACTTCTGCAGCTTCTTGATGTTCTCGGGTTCGAACAGCACGGCCCACGAATCGATCGTGTCGACACCCAGCACTTGTTTGATCTTGTCGACGTTGTAACCAATGCCGTTGGTGCCCCACAGATAAGGGACAGCATACTGGTTGCCTGGATCGTTCTTCTCCAGACGCTTCATCAGTTCGGGATCGAGGTTGGAATAGTTGGGGAGTTGCGACTTGTCGAGTTTCTGGAACGCACCGGCCTTGATCTGTTTGCCAAGGAAGTGGTTGGACGGCACGACCACGTCATACCCGGTGTGACCGGCCAGCAGCTTGCCTTCCAGCGTTTCGTTGGAGTCGAAGACGTCGTACTTGGTCTTGATCCCTGTGGTGGACGTGAAGTCCTCCAGCGTCGTGGTGCCGATGTAATCGGACCAGTTATAAATGCGGACGGTGGAGTCCGCGTAAGCACCGGCGGCGAGCGTCAGGCCGGCGCCCAGCAGCAAGCCTTTGGAAAATAAAGAAATAGACACGTTTGCAGTCCTTTTTCAGTAGGTGGGCCTGTTGCCCGTGCCGACGACAGTAACCACTGCCTGTGACAAATCCGGCGCGCAACTTACCTTCGATAAACCCTTCTCGCAAAAATAATTTTCGTTATTGCTGCCCCGACACTCCAGGCTGTAGGAGCGCGCTTGCCCGCGATTGCGGTGTGTCAGCGACAGATCTGGCACATGCAGATCGCAATCGCGGGCAAGCGCGCTCCTACAGAGGTACTGCGCGTGCTGTCGAGACAGCACGCTACAGGCTTACTTGCCCGACTTGATGTTGGTCCAGCTGCGGGTCATGAGGCGCTGAGTCGCTGCCGGCAAGTCGGCAATCGCGTACAACTTGGCCAGAACGTCTGCTGGCGGATAAACGCCTGGATCAGAGGTGATGTCCTTGTCGACGAACTCGGTCGCGGCCTTGTTACCGTTCGGGAAGTGAACGGCGTTGGTGATTTCGGCCATGACTTTAGGCTGCAGCAGGAAGTTCATGAACTTGTAGGCGCCTTCGACGTTTTCTGCGTCTTTCGGAATGGCGACCATGTCGTAGAAACTGCCAGCACCTTCTTTCGGAATGTTGTAGCTGACCTTGACCTTGCCGCCCGCTTCTTCAGCACGCGCCTTGGCCTGGTACACGTCACCCGAGTAACCCACGGCTACGCAGATGTTGCCGTTGGCCAGGTCCGAGATGTACTTGGAAGAGTGGAAGTAGGTGACCGAAGGACGGATCTTCTTGAACAGGTCTTCGGCTTTCTGGATGTCTTCTTTCTTCTGGCTGTCGGTTGGCAGACCCAGGTAATGCAGCGCGACTGGCAGCATTTCAGTTGGCGAATCGAGGAAGCTCACGCCACAGGCTTTCAGCTTGGCAGCGTTTTCGGGCTTGAACAGCAGGTCCCAGGAATTGACCGGCGCATCGGCACCCAGTGCAGCCTTGACCTTGTCCGGGTTGAAACCGATTCCGATCGAACCCCACATGTATGGGAAGGCGTGTTTGTTGTCCGGGTCGCTGATCGACACGGCTTTCAACAAGGCAGGGTCCAGGTTTTTGTAGTCAGGCAGCTTGGACTTGTCCAGCTCCTGATAAACACCGGCCTTGATCTGTTTGGCCAGGAAGTTGTTCGACGGGACGACGATGTCGTAGCCGGACTTGCCAGCCAGCAATTTGGCTTCCAGGGTCTCGTTGCTGTCGAAGACGTCGTACACCACTTTGATGCCCGATTCTTTTTCGAAATCGGCAATGGTGTTAGGTGCGATGTAATCGGACCAATTGTAGACGTGCAAAACTTTGTCATCGGCGTGAGCTGCTGCGGCCACTGCGCCCATGAGGGACATGGCGAGGAGGGTTTTGCCAAATTTCTTCATTCGTACAGCTCCAATGTTTTATGTTAGCGGCGACTAAAACAACCGTTAGTCTGGCAATTTCCTGGGCGGGCTTACAAGCAGAGCGGCCTGCCTTATTGCATAACTTTCAAAGATTTCATCTGCACGCAAATACCCTCGCCCTCCGAACCCTCATCCGTCGACCTGGATGAACACCGTCCCTGTAGCAGTCCGGCCGGGCGGCGTTCCGTTTGCCGGCGGTGACGTTCTTGACACCGCTACCGCCGGCAAGCCGTGCTGCTACAGAGGGTTTCACTTCTGCAACTCGGCCAACGTCAGGTCCAGGCATTTGCGTGCTTTTTCCACCAACTCATCGATCTCGGCAAAGCTGATGACCAGCGGTGGCGAGATGATCATCGTGTCACCCACCGCCCGCATGATCAGTCCGTTATTGAAGCAGAACGTTCGGCAGATCATGCCCACACCTCGATCGACGTAACGCTCGCGAGTGGCTTTGTCTTTCACAAGCTCAATGGCACCAAGCATGCCGACGCCACGAACTTCACCCACCAATGGATGATCGCTCAACTCACGCAGACGTTTCTGCAAGTATGGTGCCGTTTCCGATTTCACTCGCTCGACAATCTTTTCCTCACGCAGGATCCGGATATTTTCCAGACCTACCGCGGCCGCTACCGGGTGACCGGAGTAAGTAAAGCCGTGGTTGAAGTCGCCGCCTTCGTTGAGCACTTTCACCACTTCGTCGCGTACGATCACGCCGCCCATGGGGATGTAGCCCGAGGTCAGGCCCTTGGCAATCGTCATCAGATCGGGCTTGAGGTCATAGAAATCGCTACCGAACCACTCACCGGTGCGGCCAAAGCCGCAAATCACCTCGTCGGCGACGAACAGAATGTCGTATCTGGCGAGGATCTCTTTGATCTTCGGCCAGTAGGTTGCCGGCGGAACGATCACGCCGCCCGCGCCCTGAATCGGCTCGGCAATGAACGCACCGACGTTGTCTTCGCCGACTTCCAGAATTTTCTTTTCCAGTTGCTCGGCAGCCCAGACACCGAACTCGTCCGGGGTCATATCGCCGCCTTCACCGAACCAGTACGGCTGCGCAATGTGAACGATGCCCGGGATCGGCAAGTCGCCCTGCTCGTGCATGTAGGTCATGCCACCCAGGCTCGCGCCCGCAACGGTCGAGCCGTGGTAGCCGTTGATGCGGCTGATGATGACTTTCTTGCTCGGTTTGCCTTTGACCGCCCAGTAGTGACGAACCATGCGCAGCACGGTGTCATTGCCTTCGGAACCGGAACCGGTGAAGAACACATGGTTCATGCCCTGCGGCGCAATCTCGGAAATGGCCTTGGCCAGCTGTAACGCGGGCGGGTGAGCGGTCTGAAAGAACAGGTTGTAATAAGGCAGCTCACGCATCTGCTTGCTGGCCGCATCGGCCAGTTCGTCGCGACCGTAACCGATGGCGACACACCAGAGGCCAGCCATCCCGTCGAGAATCTTGTTACCTTCACTGTCCCACAGATAAACGCCTTTGGCGTTGGTGATGATGCGCGGGCCTTTCTCTTTGAGCTGCTTGAAGTCGCTGAACGGCGCGAGGTGGTGATCGTTGCTCAAGGCTTGCCATTCGCGGGTTTGTGGATTGTTGGAACTCATGAACCACTCCATTGACTGGGTATCGCGTGGAAGGCGCCACGGGCCTGGCCGGGCCCGTGGCACCTGGCTTCAGACGGCGAAGAGCAGGAATTCCCGCTCCCACGAGCTGATCACACGCTTGAAGTTTTCGTGCTCGGCGCGCTTGACCGCGACGTAGCCGGTCACGAACGTCTTGCCGAGGTATTTCTCGACGGTCTTGCTGTTCTCCATCCGCTCCAGCGCGTCTTCGATGGTCAACGGCAGGCGCAGGTTGCGGCGTTCGTAACCACGCCCCACCACAGGTGCGCTCGGGTTGAGGCCCTCGACCATGCCGATGAAGCCGCACAACAGACTCGCGGCAATTGCCAGGTACGGGTTGGCGTCGGCCCCCGGCAGGCGGTTCTCAACACGGCGGTTCTGTGGCCCGGCATCCGGCACGCGCAGCCCGACGGTGCGGTTTTCTTCGCCCCATTCCACGTTCACCGGGGCCGAGGTGTCCGGCAGGAAGCGGCGGAACGAGTTAACGTTGGGCGCGAACAACGGCAACAGCTCCGGGATCAGCTTCTGCAGACCTCCGATGTGCTGCAGGAACAGCTCGCTCATGGTCCCGTCTTCATTGGAGAAGATGTTCTTGCCGGTCTCGATGTCGACGATGCTCTGATGCAGGTGCATGGCGCTGCCAGGCTCGCCGGTCATGGGCTTGGCCATGAAAGTCGCCGCCACGTCATGTTTGAGCGCGGCTTCACGCATGGTGCGCTTGAACACCAGAATCTGGTCGGCCAGCGACAGGGCATCACCGTGACGGAAGTTGATTTCCATCTGCGCCGTGCCGTCCTCGTGAATCAGGGTGTCGAGATCCAGATTCTGCAGCTCGCACCAGTCGTAGACGTCTTCGAACAACGGGTCGAATTCGTTCGCCGCTTCAATGGAGAACGACTGGCGCCCGGTTTCCGGACGGCCCGAGCGGCCAACCGGTGGCTGCAGCGGATAGTCGGGGTCGTCGCTGCGTTTGGTCAGGTAGAACTCCATCTCCGGCGCCACGATCGGCTGCCAGCCCTGATCGGCGTAGAGCTTGAGCACCTTTTTCAGTACGTTGCGCGGCGACAGCTCGATCGGATTACCTTGCTTGTCATAGGTGTCGTGAATCACCTGCGCAGTGGGCTCGATAGCCCAGGGCACCAGATACACCGCGTTCTGGTCAGGACGGCAGAACATGTCGATGTCTGCGGGATCCAGCAACTCGTAATAAATGTCGTCTTCGACATAGTCCCCGGTCACGGTCTGGAGCAATACGCTTTCCGGCAAGCGCATGCCCTTTTCGGCAATGAACTTGTTGGTCGGAGAGATCTTGCCACGCGTGATACCGGTGAGGTCGGAGATCATGCACTCGACTTCGGTAATCCTGTGTTCTTTCAACCAATCGGTGAGCTGGTCGAGGTTGGTACTCATAAATACCTCAGGGGTTTCAATGTCCTGAACGCCTCATGGCGATCAGGCGTTATTTGGACGCATCGGCGTCGCGTTGTCTTGCTCGTTTTCGACAGGCATCGCCAAATGCCTGGAAGATTGAAAAATAGTCGGGGTTTTGCGTGACTTGCCACTCCGGATGCCATTGAACGCCTAGGGCGAATACATCGGCTGTAGCAAAAGGCGCGCCCGGTGGAACCGAGATCGCTTCAATCAGACCATCCGGCGCTGTCGCTTCGACCCGCAAACCCGGGGCGAGACGCTCGACGCCCTGCCCATGAATTGAATTGACACGAATTTCCTGCGCAAGCCCCAGGCCGGCTAAAACGCCGCCCGGCTGAATCCGCATCGGATGGCTGGGAGCGTACTGAATTTCAACGGGTTCGTTGTCTGGCTCACGATGATCCATGAAGGTTCCAGTCTCGTGAACCTTCTGGTGCAGGCTACCGCCAAATGCCACATTCAGCTCCTGAAACCCGCGGCAAATACCCAGCACAGGCACGCCAGCAGCCACAGCGGCGCGAATAAGGGGTAAGGTGGTGGCGTCGCGTGCAGGATCGTGAGCAGTGCCCGGCGCGCTGGCGGGACCGCTATAGTGATAGGGTTCGACGTTGGAAGGAGAACCGGTGAAGAGCAAACCATCGACCACCGAGAGGATATCGGCCGGATTGATGAGCTCTGCCAGTGACGGCAGAATCAGCGGCAGGCCCTTGGCAGCAACGGCAACTGCGCGGACGTATTTGTCACCACTGATGTGATAGGCATGCGAGCCGATTAGCTGAGTGCAGGCGGTGACGCCGATCAGCGGAAGGCGAGACATGTGACCCCCGGTATTATTGCTGTTATGGGTTGCGACCGAGCTTAGCGTTGTTCATTTTTTTACACAACAGGGCCGTAAAAAATAAAACACGCCCCGCTCAAGATCGCAGTTCCCGCCTCCTCCAACGGCCTAAAATTCGCCCTAAAGTGCGGCAAAAACGCCCTCGCGGCGCCGTTTTAGGGCAAAACAGGCCTCTCTTGACTTCATCAAGGGTTTCGGATTGACTGAAACCCGTAATGCTCGATGATTGATATTTTCAACAACAAAGGTGTTGCATCATGTCGGTACCCCCGCGTGCCGTTCAGCTCAACGAAGCGAACGCGTTCCTTAAGGAACATCCTGAGGTTCTATACGTTGACCTTCTGATTGCAGATATGAATGGAGTGGTGCGCGGAAAGCGCATTGAACGTACCAGCCTCCATAAGGTTTACGAAAAAGGCATCAACCTCCCAGCTTCTCTTTTCGCACTGGATATCAATGGCTCGACGGTGGAAAGCACCGGTCTGGGTCTGGACATCGGTGACGCTGACCGAATCTGTTATCCAATCCCCGACACTCTCTGCAACGAACCGTGGCAGAAGCGTCCTACCGCTCAACTGCTGATGACCATGCACGAACTGGAAGGCGAGCCGTTCTTCGCCGACCCTCGTGAAGTGCTGCGTCAGGTGGTGGCCAAGTTCGACGAGATGGGTCTGACCATCTGCGCTGCATTCGAACTGGAGTTCTACCTGATCGATCAGGAGAACGTGAACGGTCGTCCACAGCCTCCACGCTCGCCGATCTCCGGTAAACGCCCGCACTCGACACAGGTCTACCTGATCGACGACCTCGACGAATACGTCGATTGCCTCCAGGACATTCTGGAAGGTGCGAAAGAGCAAGGCATCCCTGCCGACGCGATCGTCAAGGAAAGCGCCCCGGCGCAGTTCGAAGTGAACCTGCACCACACCGCCGACGCGCTGAAAGCCTGCGACTACGCGGTCTTGCTCAAGCGACTGATCAAGAACATCGCCTACGACCATGAGATGGACACCACCTTCATGGCCAAGCCTTATCCAGGCCAGGCGGGTAACGGTCTGCACGTCCACATCTCGATCCTGGATCGCGATGGCAAAAACATCTTCACCAGTGAGGATCCCGAGCAGAACGCCGCATTACGTCATGCGATCGGCGGTGTGCTCGAGACCCTACCGGCGCAGATGGCGTTCCTTTGCCCGAACGTCAACTCGTATCGCCGGTTCGGTGCTCAGTTCTACGTGCCCAATTCGCCTACCTGGGGTCTGGATAACCGTACCGTTGCGGTTCGTGTGCCAACCGGCACCGCCGATGCCGTACGTATCGAGCACCGCGTCGCCGGTGCAGACGCCAACCCGTATCTGTTGATGGCTTCGGTTCTGGCGGGTATTCACCACGGTTTGACCAACAAGGTCGAGCCTGGCGCGCCGGTCGAAGGCAACTCGTACGAGCAGCATGAACAAAGCCTGCCGAACAACCTGCGCGATGCATTGCGCGAGCTCGATGACAGCGAAGTCATGGCCAGGTACATTGATCCGAAGTACATCGATATCTTCGTTGCGTGCAAGGAGAGTGAGCTGGAGGAGTTCGAACACTCCATCTCCGACCTTGAATACAACTGGTATCTGCACACCGTGTGACGGCTGTGTGAAATAAAAAGAACGCCCCTGAACCGCTAGGTCAGGGGCGTTTTTTATTTTAGACGGTGTAGGAGCGCGCTTGCCCGCGCGCTCCTACACCGAATGCAATCTGCACAATGACCTCGCGTACAATGCGCCAGACCTGAACCCAGAGACGCTTCGATGACCCGCCCCGCCACTCCACGCAAACCCCGCGCACGCAGCCAGGCACGGATCGATTCGATTCTCGATGCCGCACGTGCGCTATTGGCGTCCGACGGCGTGGCGAGTCTGTCGATCTACAGCGTCGCCGAACGGGCGCAAATCCCGCCTTCTTCGGTTTATCACTTCTTCGCCAGTGTCCCGGCCTTGCTCGAAGGCCTGACCGCAGACATTCACGGGGCTTTCCGCCAGAGCCTTCAACAGCCTATCGATCACGCACAGCTCAATCACTGGCACGACCTGTCGCGTCTGGTCGAAACCCGCATGCTCACGATCTACAGCGAAGATGCTGCCGCTCGCCAGTTGATTCTTGCGCAGCACGGCCTGACCGAAGTGACACAGGCCGACCGTCAGCACGACGTTGAGCTGGGCAACCTCATGCACGAATTGTTTGCCAGGCATTTTCAGCTTCCGGCCCTGCCAGACGATGTCGAAGTCTTTGCGCTGGCCCTTGAACTCGCCGACCGTGTCTACGCCCGTTCGGTGCAACTGCACGACGCGATCACTCCGCGCATGGCCGAGGAAGGCCTGCGGGTGTTTGATGCGTATCTGGGCCTCTACCTCCCGCCGTTTTTGCCCAAGCGCGCCGAAGCCTGATCACCGCAAAACGATTCGCGCTTGCCCGCGATTGCGGTGTATCCATCGCCATTGATGTATCTGACCCACCGTGTCGCAGGCAAGCGCGCTCCTACAATGCCGGGTCCCCAACGTCAAAACCCCGAAGGGTTCTCACCCTCCGGGGTTGTTCACAGCGCATCGATCACAACTTGGCGATCGACACCTCGGTGGACTTCACGAATGCGATCACTTCGCTGCCGACCACCAGTTCCAGCTCCTTGACCGAGCGGGTGGTGATAACGGAAGTGACGATACCCGACGCCGTCTGCACGTCGATTTCGGACAGTACGTCGCCGGTAACGATTTCCTTGATGGTGCCTTTGAACTGGTTACGAACGTTGATGGCTTTGATAGTCATGGTAGCGCTTCCTTTGTGAGATCAGTTCCGGGCGCAAGATTGCGCCCGATTCAATTGGCCCAACGCAATTGCGTGGGCAGGGGTGAAGTCGGTTCGGGCTCGGGCGGTGTGCCGGGTAACGACAACACACGGTTGAGCACTTCGGTTTCCAGCGCAGCCAGCCGATGCGAGCCGCGCGCTCGAGGCCGCGCCAGATCGACCTGCAGATCCAGACCGATGCGGCCCTCTTCAATCAGCAAAACCCGATCAGCGATGGCAACGGCCTCGCTGACGTCGTGCGTCACCAGCAGCACCGTGAAACCGTGCTTCTGCCAAAGACGCTCGATCAATTGCTGCATTTCAATCCGAGTCAATGCATCCAGTGCGCCCAAAGGCTCGTCCAGCAGCAAAAGACGCGGTTGGTGAATCAATGCTCGCGCCAGCGCAACGCGCTGTTTCTGGCCGCCAGACAAAGCCGCTGGCCATTCATTGGCACGCTCTGCCAGACCGACCGCATCCAGTGCTTCCAGCGCCTTGTCACGCCAGTCACCACCACTGAGGCCCAGACCGACGTTGTCGATGATCTTCTTCCAGGGCAGCAGTCGCGCCTCCTGGAACATCAAACGCGTGTCTTCGCGGGCATCTGCCAGAGGCGCAGAGCCTGCCAGCAACTGGCCGCTCGACGGCTGATCAAGGCCAGCGAGCAAGCGCAACAACGTGCTCTTGCCGCAACCGCTGCGGCCGACGACAGCCACGAATTGCCCGGCCGGAATGTGCAGGTCGATGTCTTTGAGCACTTCCCGCGAGCCGAAGGTCTTCTTCAGCTTGCGTACTTGCAAGGGGATCCCGCGCAACAGGTTTGCCGGTTGTTGGAGATTGCTCATCGCGCGCCACCTTTAGCCACTTGATACGCTGGGTGCCAACGCAGGCAGACCCGTTCCAGACCTCGCGCAGCCAGGTCGGCCAGCTTGCCGAGCACGGCGTAAAGCACGATGGCCAGCACCACTACATCCGTCTGTAGAAACTCCCGGGCATTCATCGCCAGATACCCAATGCCGGAACTGGCCGAAATCGTTTCGGCGACGATCAACGTCAACCACATGAAGCCCAGCGCAAAACGCACGCCAACCAGAATCGAAGGCATCGCACCCGGCAGAATCACATGCCGGAACAGCCCAAAGCCGGACAAGCCGTAGCTGCGCGACATCTCCACCAGCGCCGGATCGATGTTGCGAATCCCGTGATAGGTGTTCAGGTAAATAGGGAACAACGTGCCCAGTGCCACCAGAAATATCTTCGCGCTCTCGTCGATCCCGAACCACAGGATCACCAGTGGAATCAGCGCCAGATGCGGCACGTTGCGAATCATCTGTACCGAACTGTCGAGCAGACGTTCGCCCCACTTCGACAACCCGGTGATGAAACCCAGCGCCAGGCCGATTCCGCCGCCGATGGCGAAACCAATCGCCGCACGCCAGCCGCTGATCGCCAGATGCGTCCATATTTCTCCGCTACGCACCAGTGTCACGCCCGCTTCGATCACCGCACTCGGGGCCGGCAGAATCCGGGTGGACAGCCAACTCGCGCTCACCGCCAGTTGCCAGACCGCCAACAACAAGACCGGTAGCAGCCAGGGCGCCAGCCTGTGAGTGAATCGTTCTACGCTCATGGAGTTGTCTCCTCTCAAGGCCGGGGCTTACTGTGCTTTCGCGACAGCAGCGGGTGGCGTCCAGATCACATCGGCGATGCTGAGCGGTTTGGGTATCAGCTTGAGCTGGTAGAACGTGTCGGCAATTTTCTGCTGCGCGGCGACGGTTTCAGGGGTGATGAACAACGCCCCGTAACCCTGGCGCTTCACTGAAGTGCGCGTGATGTCTTCCGGCAGGCCCAGCAATGGGGCGACTTGTTGAGTGACCTCTTCCGGATTGGCCTTGGACCACTCACCTACCGCGCGAACCTCTTCGACCAGGGTCTGAATCACTTTGGGATGCTGTTGCGCATAAGGCTTGGTCGCCAGGTAGAACTGGTTGTTGTCGACGATGCCTTTGCCATCTCGCAGCGTGCGTGCCTGAAGCTGCTGCTCGGCGGCGGCCTGGTACGGGTCCCAGATCACCCAGGCATCGACGCTGCCACGTTCGAACGCAGCGCGGGCATCGGCGGGCGGCAGGAACACGGTCTGGATATCGGTATATTTCAGGCCTGCTTCTTCAAGCGCACGCACCAGCAGGTAGTGAACGTTGGAGCCTTTGTTGAGAACGACTTTCTTGCCCTTGAGGTCTTTGACCGACGTGATCGGCGAATCCTTGGGTACCAGGATCGCTTCGCTGGTCGGCGCAGGCGGCTCGGAAGCCACGTAAAGCAGATCGGCGCCAGCGGCCTGAGCAAAGACGGGAGGTGTTTCACCGGTCACGCCGAAATCGATGGAGCCCACGTTCAAGCCTTCAAGCAATTGAGGGCCGCCAGGGAACTCGGTCCACTGCACCTGCACGCCCTGATCGGCGAGCTTCTTTTCCAGCGAGCCTTTGGCCTTGAGCAGCACCAGAGTGCCGTACTTCTGGTAACCGATGCGCAGCGTATCGGCTTGAGCCTGAGTTAGAACGCCAAAGGACACTGCCGCAGCAAACAGAGCGACCAGGCCTTGACGCAAAATGACAGTGCGCATGGCACGCTCCTTTGCTTGTAGCTATCAGGTGGCACCTGCTTGTCCGATGGCGGACCAGTAAGGTGTTCGGGGGATTCATAGCTGGCGATCTCGCCAGGACGCAGAGACCTTAACAGGGCTTTGTTATTCTCTAAAATCATATTTATTCATTTGGTTAGCACCGAAATGAATAAGCAACCAGTGATCATCGGATTCTCGACGGATCGAGCCTGAGAGGTGTTTTTCAGGCATAAAAAAACCCCGCCGAAGCGGGGTTTTTTCAACTTAACAACTCAACACTTATTTGAAAGCGTAGGTGTAGTTGAAGATCAGACGAGTCTGGTCCTGGTCTGCGATACCGGTGGCATCGCCACGGTAGTTGGCACGACGCAGGGTAGCGCCGAAGCCCTTCAGAGGACCGTCCTGGAACACGTAGTCGATACGCATGTCACGTTCCCACTCGGACGAATCGCCGCCAACGCCGTTGGTAGCCTTGATGTCGGTACCGTGCAAGTAAGCGAACGCAGCCTTCAGGCCTGGAACACCAACGCGTGCGAAGTCATACGAGTATTGGCCGAAGGTGGTGTTTTCACCGGCACGGGCAAACTGGTTGATCATCGAGTCAGTGAACAGGTAGAAGCTCGAACCACCCTCACCTTCCGGACGGTTGTTGCCGTCACGTACCGAACCCTGGTTCAGCCAGACCATACCGCCGTCATCATTCACACGCTGGTGCCCGAGCATGAGCGCGTGGCCGCCGAGGGTGTAGGTGAACATCGCAGTCCAGGTTTTGTTATCAACTTCGCCAGCGTGCTTGGCATAGCCGCCGTTGTTGTTGAAGCCGTAGCCCGAAGCGCCCTGGCCGTTCTTGCCGTCGGAGCTGCTGTCGAAGTAACGCAGGTCAGTCTTGAACGACTGGTCGTCGCCGATCGGCAGGACGTGTACCAGACCCAGGAAGTGCTGCTTGTAGAAGTCTTCCAGGTTGGCGTAGTAATACTGCACGGTCAGGTCTTTGGTGACTTTGTAGTCAAGACCGCCGAATACGAAGTTGTTCGAATCGCGGGTTGCACCGTTGACCGACAGACCGGAGTAGTTGCTCGAAGCACGAGCAGCCTGGTGCTCCAGCTTACCGCCGTTGAAAGTCAGGCCGTCGATTTCCTTGGACTGGATGGTGCCACCGCTGAAGGTCTGTGGCAGCAAGCGGCCGTCGTTCGCGACCAGGATCGGCAGGTTAGGCTGCAGAGCGGTACCGATTTTCAGCTCGGTCTTGGAGAACTTGGCCTTGGCGTTTGCACCGCCACGAGCCCAGTCCGCTACAGCCGAACCGTCGCTGTCGCTTGGGAAGAAGCTGTTGCTGTCAGGGTGACGACCTTTACCACCGTCAAGGTGCAGACCGTACATGCCCTGTACGTCCAGACCGAAACCTACGGTGCCTGGGGTGTAGCCGGAGATGAAGTTGAACAGCAGACCTTCAGCAGCTTCGCGCTGGTCGGCACCGCCGTCACGGTTGTCGTTTTCAAACCACATGGTACGGGAACTGATGGTTGCCTTGCTGTCTTCCAGGAAACCAGCTGCACCAGCCTGAGCGGCCATTACGCTTACAGATACGGCCAAGGCCAGGGTGGACTTCTTCATTGTGTTTCGCTCCTCTTGAATCTAATTTTTGTAGTTCGTTGGCCATGTGCCGGGAGGCTCAAGACCGCGGATGCGCGATTAGCGCCGGACCGGACTCAGAGAGTCAATGGACCCGAGACTAAATGACTAGACCGCGCTTCCCACTGGCTGCAAGTTAAGGAAAATCCTTTAAACCTAAAAAGACTTTGTGAGCCTGCCTTTATGCCAAGCAGTTATATGTCACAAGCCGTTTCAGCCGTCCGTTGCGGAGTGTATCGGCGTCTTAACCTAATTCCCAAAAAATATTTCTACTCCGTTCGTCAGATCGATAAGTTTTGGCAGATCGTATGACCGGAACCAGACCGCTCAGTCACTGTCGGCCTGTGAAACAAGATGAGAATTAGAGATATAAGCCTTTGAAAATGCACAAATTGACGGCCGAGTAGACCGATTTATTACGGTTGTCACCCTGCTACCCGTCGCTTTCTCGTCACTGTGCGGAATGTACTTGTCAGTTAACTGGTAAAACCCGGCTACGCTGGATGCGCCGCAGAAATCCATGACGACGATGTCGGTAGCCTCTATGGAAGCCTGATTCCTGACGGCGAATACACCCTTCATGTCGAGCGGCCAAATCCTATGTGCAAAATGTGACAGTTCGGTGAACGGTCGTCGGTGGTCACCACTTTTCGTCTTTCAGCTATTTTTCCGCGCAGGGCATCCACGAAATGCCCTCTAAGCTAATTCTAAAAAGTTATTTATTTTCTATTTTTTAGATCAATTACGCTTCACAGCATCCAGTCCCCGGCCTGCCTTGCTTCGGAGCGTCCCCATGAAACTGCTCAACCCTGTTCGACTACTGGCCGCGCTTTCGCTGGCCGGATCTGTGCTGCTTGCACAGGCAGCGGACTTCACAGTCGCCTATCAGACCACCGTAGACCCGGCCAAGGTTGCCCAGGCTGACGGCGCCTATGAAAAAGCGACGGGTTCAACGATCTCCTGGCGCAAGTTCGAGAACGGCGCGGACGTCATCACGGCCATCGCTTCGGGTGATGTGCAGATCGGCTATCTCGGATCCAGCCCGCTCACCGCTGCTGCGACTCGCAAGCTGCCCGTTGAAACCTTCCTGATCGCAACCCAGATCGGTGCCGCAGAAGCGCTCGTTGCGCGCAACGGTTCCGGCATCAATGGCCCACAGGATCTGATCGGCAAGAAGATCGCCGTGCCTTTCGTATCCACCGGCCATTACAGCCTGCTCGCGGCACTGAAGCACTGGAACATCGATCCTGCGAAAGTCACCATTCTCAACCTCGCCCCACCCGCTATTGCGGCGGCATGGAAGCGCGGCGATATCGACGCGACCTACGTCTGGGACCCGGCGCTGGGTGTGGCCAAGGAAACCGGCAAAGTGCTGATTACCTCGGGAGAGTTGGCCAAGGTCGGTGCTCCGACGTTCGACGCCTGGATCGTGCGCAAGGACTTCGCTGAAAAACATCCCGAGATCGTGACGGCGTTCGCCAAGACCACCCTCGATGCCTATGCGGATTACCGCAAAGACCCTGCTGCGTGGCTGGCCAACAGCGGCAACGTCGACAAGCTGGTGAAACTGTCCGGCGCCAAGGCGGGCGACATCCCAGGTCTCTTGCAGGGCAACGTTTATCCCCTGGCGTCCGATCAGGTGAAAGAGCTGGGCGCACCGACCACCGACGCTATCGGCAAGACTGCCGCGTTTCTCAAGGAACAGGGCAAGGTCGATGCCGTTCTGGCGGACTACACGCCTTACGTCAGCGCGAAGTTCGTCACTCAGTAAACAGGGGCATGGCGCCTGACTCAGACGGACCAGGCGCCTCAACCCCTGTAGCAGTCCCGCTTGCCGGCGGTGGCAATTTTGAAGACGCCACCGCCAGCAAGCCGGACTGCTACAGATAGTCGACACAGCCTCAAGAACACATTCCTATTAAAGAAGCGGAGCCATCGCCATGGCCTTGTTACAGCTGGAGCGCATCTGCGCACAGTATCCTGGTGCAGCGCAGCCCGTGCTGTCGGACATTTCCCTGAGCCTTGGCCCCCAACAATTGCTGGTCGCCCTTGGCCCATCCGGCAGCGGCAAGACGTCACTGCTGAACCTGATCGCTGGCTTCGTCGAGCCCAGCGCCGGACGCATAACGCTCGATAACGTGCCAGTCAAAGGACCGAGCGCCGAACGCGGTGTGGTGTTTCAGGACGACGCGTTGTTGCCTTGGCAGGATGTGCTGGCGAACGTGGCATTCGGTCTGGAACTGGCTGGCGTACCCCGCGCCCAGCGCGAAGCGAAAGCTCACGAGATGCTCGCGCTGGTTGATCTGGCCGGCTTCGAAAGCCGCCGTATCTGGCAACTGTCCGGCGGGCAAAAGCAACGCGTCGGCCTGGCCCGCGCACTGGCAGCCGATCCACGCGTGTTGCTGATGGACGAGCCCTTCGGGGCGCTGGATGCGTTCACCCGGGAACAGATGCAGGAACTGCTGTTGCAAGTCTGGCAACGCAGCGCCAAACCTGTGTTCCTGATAACCCACGACATCGAAGAAGCGGTGTTCCTCGCCACTGACCTGATCCTGCTGGCACCGAATCCGGGGCACATCGTCGAGCACCTCAAACTCGACTTCGGCCAACGCTATAGCGCAGGGGAGTCAGCCCGAGCGATCAAGTCCGATCCGCAATTCATCGAAACCCGCGAACACGTGTTGAACCGGGTCTTTTCCCAGCGCCGAGCGATTCAGGAGCAACGGGCATGAGCCAGCCTCAATCGGCACGCGTCAGCGATCCCCTGATCGGAACCTCGCCTACAGGGAGAACCGCAGGTCCTCAATCTCGCGGTTTTCTTTTGAGCACCCGCACGATCAGCGTGCTGACGCTCATTTTCCTGCTCGCGATCTGGTGGCTGGTCACCGCGCTGGAGTGGATCGAACCGCTCTTCCTGCCGCCGCCCTCGGCGGTATTGGAAAAGGCGTGGTTACTCATGACCAAAGGCTACATGGAGTCCACGCTCTGGCAGCACTTGGGCGCCAGCCTTCAACGCATCGGCCTGGCCTTGAGCGTTGCTGTGCTGACCGCCATTCCCGTGGGCATCGCTATCGGACATAACCGCATCGCACGCGGCATCTTCGACCCGCTGATCGAGTTCTATCGCCCTATTCCACCGCTGGCCTATCTGCCATTGATCGTGATTTGGTGCGGTATCGGTGAATCCTCCAAGGTGTTGCTGATTTATCTGGCGATCTTCGCGCCGATTGCCATCGCCACTGCCACCGGCGTGCGCACTGTCGATACGGCCAAACTACGC
Source organism: Pseudomonas sp. LS-2 (assembly GCF_003605735.1). Taxonomy (GTDB): domain Bacteria; phylum Pseudomonadota; class Gammaproteobacteria; order Pseudomonadales; family Pseudomonadaceae; genus Aquipseudomonas. The sequence goes on from NZ_QXTJ01000039.1 coordinate 453,704, forward strand.
GCGGCCCAATCTCTGGGTGCCAGCCGCTGGCAGTTGATCCGGCATGTGATTGTTCCAAGCGCCCTGCCGGACATCCTGACCGGGGTTCGCATTGGCCTAGGGGTGGGCTGGTCGACACTGGTCGCCGCTGAATTGATCGCCGCCACCAGTGGCCTTGGCTTCATGGTTCAGTCCGCCGCTCAGTTTCTGGTGACCGACGTCGTGGTGCTGGGAATCCTGGTCATCGCGCTTATTGCCTTTGCCATGGAGATGGGCTTGCGCGCCGTGCAGCGCAAGCTGGTGCCTTGGCACGGACAGGCTCACTGAGCAGCGCCCCTTCCAAAAGACTGACTACGCCGACAATTCGGCGCCGAACGAACGAGAACCACGATGAACCTTCAAATCACCCCGCTCAGTTCAGCACTGGGCGCGCAGATCAGCGGCGTCGACCTGAGCCGGGATCTGAACGCCGAACAACGCAACGCCATCGAGCAGGCGCTGCTCGAACACCAGGTGCTGTTCTTCCGGGAACAACCGATCACGCCACAACAACAGGCGCGATTTGCCGCCCGGTTTGGCGACCTGCACATTCATCCGATTTACCCCAATGTGCCAGGGCAGCCTGAAGTGCTGATTCTCGACACAGCCGTCACCGATGTGCGTGACAACGCCGTCTGGCATACCGACGTCACCTTCTTGCCGACGCCTGCGATGGGTGCCGTGCTGAGTGCCAAACAGTTACCGGCCTATGGTGGCGATACATTGTGGGCCAGCGGGATTGCGGCATTCGAAGCGCTGTCGCGGCCCATGCAATCCCTGCTTGACGGTCTGAGCGCGACCCACGACTTCACCCGGTCCTTTCCGCTGGAGCGCTTCGGCACCACGGCCGCAGACTTGGCGCGCTGGGAGGAAACGCGGCGCAAGAATCCGCCGCTGTCTCATCCGGTCATTCGCACGCACCCGGTCAGCGGACGTAAAGCGCTGTTCGTGAACGACGGTTTCACCACGCGGATCAACGAACTGGAGCCCGCGGAGAGCGAGGCGATTCTGAAACTGTTGTTCGCCCATACGACACGCCCCGAGTTCACCATCCGCTGGCGCTGGCAGGAAAACGACGTTGCGATGTGGGACAACCGTGTCACGCAGCATTACGCGGTGGATGACTACCGGCCTCAACGCCGGGTGATGCATCGAGCGACGATTCTGGGGGACGTGCCGTTTTAGTCCTGGGCACCGCAAGGCTTCAAGATACCCATCTGTAGCAGCGGTCTTGAGAGGACTTTGAACAGCTGAGTGCATCACTTTGGTTAGCTCCGCCCTGAAAATGCGCGAATAGCGTGCAAAACTGATCAAGAAACACCCAAATGTGAAAGGCCACCTGAACCCTCGACGGGCCCCTGCTGACTCACACCCCTACAAAGCGGGCTTTAAAACGGGGTTGTGAAGAGTATTACGAAATTTCCTACAGCGTTTTCCCAAAACTGGCACGCGCTCTGCAATAGGTTAAGCATCACCAGTTTTGGGGACCTTGGTACAGGCAGGCCGGGGATTCCCCTCTTTTATTCCTCTCGGAGACTCACCTGGAGTCTCCAGCGCCCGTCCTCAGTTGCGCCGCGCCACTCACCGCGCAACGGACGGGCCGCCAGCAGGTTCAGCAACAATCCCTTATCGCTTTTCTGCACTTTCCAGCGCACATCTCTTCCGTTTGCGAGCTTCAACTCGCCCCGCTGTGCTGTGCCCTGCGCGTTGAAAAGCAGCGCCACAGCGCCGTCGATGATTTCGCCATGCAGTTGCGGCTCGCGGTTGAACCACACCGCAACGCCATCGGGCAGGGTTTCAATGCGCTGAAGCTCGATGGGGTCTGGCGTGGTCAACCGACCGATCATCAAACCGACCATTAACCCGACAATCGCGATAGAGCCCAAAAACCGCGGCCATAGCTTCGGTCTCGGGTCATCGATGGGGGTAGAATGCATCCCGTCCTTATGTTCGGAGCCGTGCATGTTTCACGTGATCCTTTTTCAACCAGAAATTCCGCCGAATACCGGCAACATCATCAGACTTTGCGCCAACAGTGGCTGCAATCTGCATTTGATCGAGCCGCTGGGCTTCGAGCTGGATGACAAGCGCCTGCGCCGCGCTGGTCTCGATTATCACGAATACGCCACGCTGCATCGTCACGCCGACCTGGCAAGTTGCCTGGAAAGCATCGGCCACCCGCGCCTGTTCGCTTTTACCACAAAGGGCTCAAAGCCCTTCCACGATGTGGCGTTTCAGGAAGGCGACGCCTTTGTGTTCGGCCCGGAAAGCCGCGGCCTGCCACCCGAGGTATTAGACCCACTGTCCAGCGACCAACGGCTGCGTCTGCCCATGCGTGAAGGTTGCCGAAGCTTGAACCTGTCCAACACTGTGGCCGTAGCGGTTTATGAAGGTTGGCGGCAGTTAGGCTTCAAATGACGGATCGTGGCGCAGATTGCTACACGGATGCCCTGCGGGCCTGATCGCGGGCAAGCGCGCTCCTACATTATTTGCAACGTACCATGGCCTGATGGACCGCGTTGGTTGCCTTGTTGCCTTGGCGGCCTACCTCGAAGGGGCACAATTTGGTCTTTCTGAATGCGGTACGTTGCAAATAATGTAGGAGCGCGCTTGCCCGCGATAGCGTCCGCAGGACATCCGTGTAGCCATTCCACAGCCACAAAAAAGCGCCCATCACAGGCGCTTTTTTACATCCAGGCCGCAAGGCTTACTGAACGGTAGGCGTCGGCGTTTCGCCAGCTTCCTGCATGCGCTGCAGCTCTTGAGCGTACAGAGCATCGAAGTTCACCGGCGCCAGCATCAGTGCCGGGAACGAACCGCGGACCACCAGACTGTCGATGGTTTCGCGAGCGTACGGGAACAGGATGTTCGGGCAGAAAGCACCCAGGGTGTGGCTCATGGAAGCCGCGTCCAGACCCTTGATCAGGAAAATACCGGCTTGCTGGACTTCAGCGATGAAAGCGATCTCGTCGCCGTTCTTCACTTCGACCGACAGAGTCAGCACGACCTCGTAGAAATCGTTTTCCAGTTGCTTCTGGCGAGTGTTCAGGTCCAGGCCAACGCTTGGGGTCCATTCCTGACGGAAGATCGCCGGGCTTTTTGGCGCTTCGAAGGACAGGTCACGAACGTAGATGCGTTGCAGGGAGAACTGTGGAGCTTCTTCGTTGGAAGTCGCGCCGTTATTCGTTTGATCGGTCATCTCAGATCCTTCTTACTTTTGAGTCTTGCAGGGTTCGAGTTCAGGCGCTCAACAGGGCGTCGAGCTTGCCGGCGCGCTCCAGTGCGAACAGGTCGTCGCAGCCACCGACATGGACCGAGCCGATCCAGATCTGTGGAACCGACGTGCGCCCGGCCTTTTTGGTCATTTCTGCGCGAAGCTGCGGCTTGCCGTCGATCTTGATCTCCTCGAAGTCGACGTTCTTGCTTTCGAGCAGGTACTTGGCTCGGGAGCAGTAAGGGCAATAATCGCTGGAGTAGACGACGACTTCAGCCATTTCACTTCACCAGCGGCAGGTTGTCACCGCGCCACGACGAAACGCCACCCGACAGTTTGGCGGCGGTGAAACCGGCCTTGAGCAGCTCGCTGGCCACGTGTCCTGCGTGCTGACCAGCGGCGTCGACGATGATCAGGGTCTTGGATTTGTACTTCTCAAGCTCCGAAGTACGGGACATGACTTTGTCCTGCGGGAAGTTCAGGGAGCCGACGATATGACCGGTGGCATAGTCCTTCTTGGGACGCACATCGATGACCACCGCCTCGTCACGGTTGACCAGCGCAGTCAGTTCACCGGTGCTCAGGCTTTTGCCGCCCTTGTTGAGTTCTGTCGCGATCAGCAGTGCCAGCAGGATGACGAAAGCGCCAGAGATCAAATAGTGATTAGTGGCAAATGCAATCAGGTGATCAACCATCATTAGGTTCCAGGGCGTTAAAATGTCGGCCAGTATACACAGCACCCAAGGTCGGCCAAAGCCCGTACGGCAGTGACGCCGTCTGAACTNTTCATGACTACCACGCCTAAACCTCTGGTTCTGATCATCCTGGACGGCTTCGGTCACAGCGACAGCCACGACGGCAATGCGGTCTACGAAGCGAAGATGCCGGTCTTCGATCGCCTCTACAAGACCATGCCCAACGGGCTTATTTCCGGTTCTGGCATGGACGTCGGTCTGCCTGACGGGCAGATGGGCAACTCCGAAGTCGGCCACATGAACCTGGGTGCCGGGCGCGTGGTGTATCAGGATTTCACTCGCGTGACCAAAGCGATCAAGGACGGCGAGTTCTTCGAGAACCAGGCCATTTGCAAGGCAGTGGACCAGGCGGTAGGCAACGGCAAGGCCGTGCACATCATGGGTTTGCTGTCTGACGGTGGCGTCCACAGTCATGAAGATCACCTGGTGGCGATGGTCGAGCTGGCCGCCAAACGCGGCGCGGACAAGATCTATCTGCACGCTTTCCTCGACGGTCGCGACACGCCGCCTCGCAGCGCGCATCAATACCTCGACACCATGGAAAACGCCTACAAGCGTCTGGGCAAGGGCCGCACTGCGACCATCATTGGCCGCTACTTCGCCATGGACCGCGACAACCGCTGGGACCGCGTCGAATCAGCCTACAACCTGATCGTCGACGGCAAATCGGAATTCCAGGCTGACACCGCCAAAGCAGGTGTGGACGCAGCTTACGAGCGTGGCGAGAACGACGAATTCGTCAAAGCCACCAGCATCGGCGACCAGGTCAAGGTAGAAGACGGCGACGCCGTGGTGTTCATGAACTTCCGCGCCGACCGCGCCCGCGAGCTGACCCGCGTGTTCGTCGAAGACGACTTCAAGGATTTCGCCCGCGCCCGCCAGCCGAAACTGGCCGGCTTCGTGATGCTGACCCAGTATGCAGCGAGCATCCACGCCCCTGCCGCGTTCGTCAAAGGCAGCCTGGACAACGTGCTCGGCGAATACCTGGCGAAAAACGGCAAGACCCAGCTGCGTATCGCCGAAACCGAGAAGTACGCCCACGTGACCTTCTTCTTCTCCGGTGGCCGTGAAGAGCCGTTCGAAGGTGAAGAGCGCATTCTGATCCCCTCGCCGAAAGTCGCGACCTACGACCTGCAGCCGGAAATGAGCGCGCCGGAAGTCACAGACAAGATCGTCGACGCCATTGAAAACCAGCGTTTCGACGTGATCGTCGTCAACTACGCCAACGGCGACATGGTCGGCCACAGCGGCATCATGGAAGCGGCCGTCAAAGCCGTGGAGTGCCTGGACGTATGCGTGGGTCGCATCACCGAAGCGCTTGAGAAAGTCGGTGGCGAAGCACTGATCACCGCTGACCACGGCAACGTCGAACAGATGACTGACGAGAAAACCCATCAGCCGCACACCGCCCACACCACAGAGCCTGTGCCATTCGTCTACGTCGGCAAGCGTGATCTGAAAGTCCGCGAAGGCGGTGTTCTGGCAGACGTCGCACCGACGATGCTGACGCTGCTGGGCATGGACATTCCGAAAGAAATGACCGGCACATCGATTCTGGTTGCCAGGTAAGTCGCAATAAACCGGCCTGTCAGGCTCTGACAGCGCCGGTTTTTGTATGAAATGTCTGAAAGCGGCGCCCTATGAGCGTTTTTTTTGCAGCCACCGGCGGGCATACTAAGCCCGTCTTCACTCCTGGTATCGCCCGACCTCATGCTTCGCGCCCTGATCGCCTTTGCTTTGATTTGTCTGCTCAACCCGGCTTTTGCCGATGATGAGCGCGCACAAACCCAAAAACAGCTGGATGCCACACGTCAGGACATTACTGAACTGAAGAAGGCGCTGAGCCAACTGCAGGAAGAAAAATCCGGCGTTCAGAAAGACCTTCGCACAACCGAAACCGAAATGGGCAAGCTGGAAAAGCAGGTGGAGGCCCTGCAAAAAGAACTAAAAAAGAGTGAAACCGAGCTACAACGGCTCGACGTAGAGAAAAAAAAACTCCAGAGCGCACGCGTTGAACAGCAACGCCTGATCGCGATACAAGCCCGCGCCGCCTATCAGAGTGGCCGCCAGGAATACCTCAAACTGCTGCTCAACCAGCAGAACCCCGAAAAATTCGCCCGCACGCTCACCTATTACGATTACGTGAGCAAGGCCCGCCTGGAACAGCTGCGCAGCTTCAACGAGACCCTGCGCCAACTGGCTGAAGTCGAGAAAGACATCGACATGCAGCAAGCGCAATTGCTGGTGCAGAAAAGCGCTCTGGATGACCAGAAGTCCCAACTCGACACCGTTCGCCAGCAGCGCCAGGTGGCTCTTGCCAAGCTCAATCAGGACTACAAGGCTCGCGACCAGAAGCTACAAGCTCGCCAGCAGGATCAGGCAGACCTGACTAAAGTCCTGAAGACCATTGAAGAAACCCTCGCACGGCAAGCCCGGGAAGCCGAAGAGGCGCGTCAGAAGGCACTGCTTGCGCAGCAGGAAGCCGAGAAGCGAGCCCGTGAGCAAGAAGCCCTGGCAAAAAGCCGTGGCAAGGACGACAGCGACGAAGCCCCGCGCCGGCCTACAAAATCGCCCGGCGCACTGGTTTCCAGCGCCGGTCAGTCCTTTGGAGGGGCTTTTGAGCAGGCAAAGGGAAAACTTCCCTGGCCTGTCGATGGTCGATTGTTGGCGCGTTTCGGTGAAAGCCGCGGCGACGACGAGCGAACCAAGTGGGACGGCGTGATGATCAGCGCCGCGGCAGGCAGTCAGGTACACGCTGTGCATGGTGGTCGAGTGGTGTTCGCCGACTGGTTGCGCGGCGCGGGCCTTCTGGTCATTCTCGACCATGGCAACGGTTATTTGAGTCTGTATGGTCACAACCAGAGTCTGTTGAAGGAAGCTGGGGACGTCGTAAAAGCCGGGGAAGCGATCGCAACCGTAGGCAACAGTGGTGGCGGTCAGGACACTCCGGCGCTGTATTTCGCTATTCGTCAGCAGGGTCGCCCTAGTGATCCGGCCCAATGGTGTCGCACTCAAGGATAAGTCGACGCCTCACTCAGGAGTTCGTAAGACATGCTGTTTTCGTCCCGCCTCACCTCGCTGGCCCTGACTATCGCCGTGGTTATCGGCGCTCCTCTTGCGCAGGCTGCCGGTGCCGCTCCCGCTGCGGCGCCTGCTGCTTCTGCACCTGCCAATGCGGCGAACATCAAGGCGCCGCTGCCGCTCGACGAGCTGCGCACCTTCGCCGAGGTAATGGACCGGATCAAAGCCGCCTACGTTGAGCCGGTGGATGACAAGACCCTGCTGGAAAACGCCATCAAGGGCATGCTCAGCAACCTTGACCCGCACTCTGCCTACCTTGGCCCGGAAGACTTCCAGGAGTTGCAGGAAAGCACCAGCGGCGAGTTCGGCGGGCTGGGCATCGAAGTCGGTGTCGAAGACGGCTTTATAAAGGTGGTCTCGCCGATCGATGACACTCCGGCGTCCAAGGCCGGCATCGAGGCAGGCGATCTGATCGTCAAGATCAACGGTACGCCGACTCAGGGTCAGACCATGCAGGAAGCGGTCGACAAGATGCGCGGCAAGATCGGCGAGAAGATCACGCTGACACTGGTGCGCGACGGAGGTAACCCGTTCGACGTGACGCTGGCGCGCGCGACCATTCAGGTCAAGAGCGTGAAGTCTCAGATGCTGGAGCCGGGCTACGGTTACATCCGCATCACCCAGTTCCAGGTCAAGACCGGTGAAGAGGTCGGCAAGGCCCTGGCCAAGCTGCGCAAAGACAACGGCAAGAAGATGAACGGCCTGATCCTCGACCTGCGCAACAACCCTGGCGGTGTGTTGCAGGCAGCGGTCGAAGTCGCCGACCACTTCCTGACCAAGGGCTTGATCGTCTACACCAAGGGCCGCATCGCCAACTCCGAACTGCGCTTCTCGGCAGACCCTGCCGACGCCAGCGAAGGCGCGCCTCTGGTGGTGCTGATCAACGGCGGCAGTGCCTCTGCTTCCGAGATCGTCGCCGGCGCCTTGCAGGACCAGAAACGCGGCATCCTGATGGGCACCGATTCGTTCGGTAAAGGCTCGGTGCAGACTGTTCTGCCGCTGGCGAACGATCGTGCACTGAAGATCACCACCGCGCTGTACTACACGCCCAATGGCCGTTCGATTCAGGCCCAAGGCATCAACCCGGATATTGAAGTCAAACGCGCCAAGGTCACGACCGAAGCCGACGGCGAGAACTACAAAGAGGCCGATCTGCTCGGCCACCTAGGCAATGGCAACGGCGGCGCGGACAAACCGACCACCAAATCCAAGGCTGGCAAGGCGCGTCCGCAGGACGACGATTACCAGTTGAACCAGGCCCTCAGTCTGCTCAAGGGATTGAGTGTCACACGCGGCAATTGATATGCGCTTCTGGCTGACCGGGCTCGTCTGGGCCCTTGCTGTTTCGATGGGTGCCGCACATGCGGCGCCTGCTGAACCCTCCCAAACCGACGGCAAGGCGCCGAAGGCCGCTTACATCAGCCTGATCATCGACGATCTCGGGCAAACTCCCGACAGGGACAGCCGCGCATTGGCCCTGCCCGGCCCTGTGACGCTGGCGATCATGCCTGATACCCCGCACGCCACTGATTTCGCCCGCCAGGCTCACAAGGCGGGCAAGACCGTGATGCTGCACATGCCGATGGATCCTGCGACCGGGCCGTATGCATGGCGTCCAGATCTGCCGTTGCCCGAGCTTGAGGCGCGCCTCAACGCGGCGCTGCTGAAAGTGCCGTATGCGGCGGGAATCAACAACCACGAAGGCAGCCGCATGACCGCTGAGCCGGTGGCAATGAGCTGGCTGGTAGGTGAGTTGCAGCGGCGTCATCTGTTTCTGGTGGACAGCCGTACCAGCGCCAAAACCGTCGCTGCCGCCGAAGCGCAAAAGATCGGGCTCGCCAGCCTGTCGCGGGATGTGTTTCTGGACGACGATCGCACCCCCGAAGCCATCACCGGCCAGCTACAGGCCGCGATCAAGCTGGCACACAAACAGGGTTCTGCGGTGATGATCGGCCATCCCTACCCAGTGACCATGGATGTGCTGGAGCGCGAGCTGCCCAAGCTCAAGGCCCAAGGCATCGACTGGATCGAGTTGCGCCACATGATCAGCCTTCGCGGCAATCAGGCGATGGCCGGGCATGGGAAGAATGGGGTGTATCGGTAGCCCCCGGCATACACAGTACCTGTAGGAACAGTCCGAGGTTACGAGAGCCGCGATGAGGCGGGTACATCCAATGCATCGTTTGAGCCCGACACATCGCTTCGCGACCCTCGTAACCTCGGATTGCTCCTACAGGGGGTGTGCGGTGTCGAAGCGATCCGGAATGAGTTAAAGATACTTCCCAAGAATGCTGTCAACCGTCCCTTCCTTGCGCAGTTGATCCAGCGCGGTCTGCAGCTTTTTCACTACCTCGTCCGGGGTGTCCTTGTTCAACGCCAGAAACAGCTCGGCGCTATTGAAGCGCAATACCGTTTTCAAGCCGGTCACGCCTTCCTGGCGCGCCAGGTAGCGCCCGGCGGGATCGCCCGTGGCCCATAGATCAATCTGCCCGTCGACCAGCTTTCGGGCGTTGTCCTTGTCGCTGAGGACCACGATGGGGTTCATGCCCTGACGTCCCAGTTCTTCGGCAATGGCGTCGCCTTTGTAGGCACCGATCTTGTACTGCCGCGCCTCTTCCAGTGAGTTCAACTGAATCGGGCTGTCGGCTTTGGCCAGCATGATCCAGTCGTCCGGGCCGATGGGGCCGACCCATTTGAAGAGTTTCTCGCGCTCAGGCAGTCGCGCGGTGACGAACACGCCGTAACCGGGCTTCTCGAGAGCGAGTTTGTAGATACGGTCCCAAGGGAATCGCAGGGTCATGTTGTAACCGATGCCGGCGCGCTTGAAGGTTTCGCGCACGATCTCGACAGCGATGCCCTGGATATTGCTTTCCTGAGCGAAGTTCTTGCCATCGATGGCCATGTTGTAAGGCGGGAAGTTTTCGGTGAGTAGAACGAATGAATAAGCTGCCGGGGCGGTTGGCTCCTCGACGTTATTCGATTCTGCGGCAACAAGCCCAACGCCCGGAACAGAAACGAACAGTGCAAAAAGTAACGCTGCAAGTTTGAGCATAAGACCCATCCAATCCGTGATTGCGCACAGAGTGCAGGCCGTCTGCGCCGTTGTCCAGAACCATAAGCGGGCAACTGAATTTGTGCCCGAAAACAACTATGTATGCCCTCGTGCTGATCGTTATCTGACTACCTGCTGGCTTCCTTTCACCGTCAGCCCCTACAGGGCGGCAATAGAACAGCAGGCATCAAATGAAGCATCACACCCCATTTCGACTCGTCATCGCGATGATCGGCATCATCGCGACCGGACTCACCCAAGCCATGGATTATGGCGAAGGCCGAGCAAACCACTCAGACGCTATCGCGCTCGACAATGCAGGAGGGATTCACGCCCATTGGCGGGCGGTCGGTCGCCTGCAAATGACCGACCCGACCAGCCAGTCGCGCTGCACCGCTGCATTGATCGATTCACGCGACAGAATCAGCGGTTTATCCGGTCCTGCGTATATCCTCACCAGCGGCCACTGCGTGAGCAAGCATAGCCTGAACTTCACGAACGACCTTCCAGTGACTGGCCACATAGATTTCGACTACTTCCTTGGCAATACGCAGAACACCGAGCGGTACGCGCTCAAGAAGGTCATTCGAGCGACCATGCGAGGCACGGATCTGGCGCTGATCGAACTGGACAGCCCTCTGCAAGCGTTACTGGAGAAGGGCATCGAACCGCTGGCACTCAGTGGTCAGGCGCCTGTTGCCGGAATGGACTTGATGATCGTCGGCGCGCCTTCCGGCCATGAAGAAGCTCCGGGCCTCAGGCTCGCGCTATGCGCTTACCAAGCTCAGGAGGATCTGGTTGAAGACGTTTACGTCTTTCGCCGCTTCCTCAAGCATCGCTGTGCGGGTGTGGCGGCAGGAAGCTCGGGGAGCCCGGTGCTCGACAGGCAGACGAATCGGATAGTCGCTGTTCTCAGTACATCGACGACTAACGCCCGAGAAGAAAATCGCTGTCAGGACAATGCACCCTGTGAAATAAAAAACGGGCAACCGGTGTGGTCGCCCGAGACTCAATATTCCAGTCCGGCCATCGACCTGAAAACCTGTTTCAGTCAGGGGCACTTCAACCCGCTCGACACCGAATGTGTCCTGTACCCGACACTGCACATGACCCTGGGGGATACGTATTCCCCGAAAACCTACAGCCGAATCACGCTAGACGAGCAAGGCAACGCCGTGGCGCCCAGGTGGTCATGGCCTTTTTCACTGGACACGGCTTTGTATCGTTATAAGGCCGCTCGTTCGCCCTCTGCTTGCGAAAGCCCTCACGGCTACAGTGGCGTACTGGATGCGACCCAAGCGTTGATCGACGAACAATTGCAGGCAGACCCGGGGATGCATCTACTTTGCATCGTTGGGGTGGGTTCTGCGACTCAACCCCCGGAGTGGGCGGTGATGAACAAGCCCGTCATCGTCGCGATGGAAGTGGTACCGCCAGGCCCGACGCGGATGCCCGAGCTTATGATCGAGCGTTTGACTGAGGGGGGTTATGCGGTGAGGCCTTATCGTTCCAGGCCCTCACTTTGGGTCTATACGTTCAAATCAGGCGCGCCTGAAACCACGCAATGCGACGACCCGGAGGGCTACACACCTGAGTTCGGCGATGTCAAAACTATCGACGTGACACAACTTCCGCTGACGCTCTGCAGTCGGGTCTACGACATGTCCAGGCAGGCATCGCTGCCCCGCACAGATTTGCTACTGCCCTGACGGCATGCTGAGTCAATACGCCAACCGAAGCGGCGCATTGACTCATCCGCTGTGCATTAGCGAACCACAATCCCTTGCCTTGCCATGAACGCCTTGGCTTCCGGCACGGTGTATTCGCCGAAGTGGAAAATACTCGCGGCCAGTACAGCACTCGCGTGGCCTTCAATCACACCATCGGCCAGATGCTGCAGATTGCCGACGCCGCCGGAAGCGATCACCGGAATGCCCAGCGCATCGCTGATTGCACGGGTCACACCCAGATCGAAGCCGTTCTTCATGCCGTCCTGATCCATGCTGGTCAGCAGAATCTCGCCGGCACCCAGGCCTTCCATCTTCTTCGCCCACACCACTGCGTCCAGGCCCGTTGGCTTGCGACCGCCGTGGGTGAAGATCTCCCAACGCGGCTCTTCGCCCGGGCCGGATACCTTCTTGGCGTCGATGGCGACGACGATGCACTGCGAGCCGAAACGCGCAGCCGCTTCACCGACGAACTCAGGGTTGAAAACCGCAGCGGTGTTGATCGAAACCTTGTCGGCACCGGCGTTGAGCAGGTTGCGAATGTCCTGCACCGTACGCACGCCACCGCCCACGGTCAGCGGGATGAACACCTGACTGGCCATGCGCTCGACGGTGTGCAGCGTGGTGTCACGGCCATCGACGCTGGCCGTGATGTCCAGAAAGGTGATCTCGTCGGCACCCTGCTCGTCGTAACGACGGGCGATTTCCACCGGATCGCCAGCGTCGCGGATGTTCTCGAACTTCACGCCCTTGACCACGCGACCGTTGTCGACGTCCAGGCAAGGGATGATGCGTTTGGCGAGAGCCATGGCCTAATCTCCGAAAGTTTAAGCACTGCAAGAGCGCGCTTGCCCGCGATGAGGCCAGTACATCCGACAGGTAGTTGTCGGGGAATACGGACAATCGCGGGCAAGCGCGCTCCTACAAGTTAGACCGAGTATTGATCGCAGAAAGCCTGGGCTTCGGCGACGTCGAGGGTGCCCTCGTAGATTGCGCGGCCGGTAATGGCGCCAATGATGCCCGGTGCCTTCGCGTCCAGCAGTGCCTTGATGTCGCCCAGGTTGTGAATACCGCCAGAAGCGATGACCGGGATCTTCGTCGCTGCGGCCAGGGCGGCGGTGAACGGGACGTTGCAGCCCTGCATCATGCCGTCTTTGGCGATGTCGGTATAAACGATGGCCGAGACGCCGTCGGCTTCGAACCGCTTGGCCAGGTCAATCACCTGAACCGAGCTGACTTCAGCCCAGCCGTCGGTGGCGACGAAACCGTCCTTGGCGTCGAGACCGACGATCACCTTGCCTGGAAACGCGCGGCACGCCTCGGCGACGAACTCAGGCTCCTTGACCGCCTTGGTGCCGATGATCACGTAGCTCACGCCGGCCTTGACGTAGTGCTCGATGGTTTCCAGCGAACGAATACCGCCGCCGATCTGGATCGGCAGATTCGGGTAGCGTTTGGCAATGGCCGTCACCACGTCACCATTAACCGGCTGACCTTCGAATGCGCCATTGAGGTCGACCAGATGCAGACGACGGCAACCGCCTTCAACCCACTTGGCGGCCATGCTCACCGGATCATCGGAGAACACCGTGGAATCTTCCATGCGACCCTGGCGAAGGCGCACGCAGGCACCGTCTTTAAGGTCGATAGCGGGAATAATCAGCATCTGGAAACCTACTTAATCGGAAATTAGTTTTTCTCGAGCGCCCAAACGTCGCTTTCGATGCTTTCGAACCGCTCTTTCAAGTGCGCCTGAACATCGAAGATCGCTCGGTTGTAATAATGCGGGGCAATTTCGCGGGTGAACAATTCAAGGATTTCGGCCGCTTCGAACGAGCCCAGGTCCAGCTCGAAGCGGTCCTCCATAAACCGCTTGATCTTGTGACACGCCTCACTTTCCTGCTCGGGAGTGAGTGTCAGGATCGGCGGCTTGCTCTTCTTGCTCATTACCAGCGGCCATCCCAAGCGGCGAAGTTCTGCAGCAATTGCAGGCCATGGGTATGGCTCTTCTCGGGGTGGAACTGCACGGCGAAACGCGAGCCATCAGCCAGTGCGGCAGCGAAATCGCGGCCGTAGTGACCGCGACCGACGATCTGCCTGGGGTTTGGCGAGTCGATGTAATAGCTGTGCACAAAGTAGAACCGCGCCAGATCCGGAATGCTATGCCACAGCGGGTGGTCCACTGCCTGCGTCACTTCGTTCCAGCCCATGTGCGGAACTTTCAGGTGCTGACCGTCTTCATGAAGGTCTTTGCCGAAGAAGCGGACCTGGCCGGGGAAGACCCCAATGCAGTCCACGCCGTCGTTCTCTTCACTGCGATCCATCAGCGCCTGCATACCGACGCAGATGCCGAGGAACGGACGATCCTGACTGACTTCACGCACCAGAGAATCGAAGCCCAAACGACGGATTTCAGCCATGCAATCGCGGATCGCACCCACACCGGGGAACACCACACGGTCGGCTTCACGAATCACATTGGCGTCACTGGTGATCAGCACACGACCGGCGCCAACGTGTTCGAGCGCCTTGGCGACTGAGTGCAGGTTGCCCATGCCGTAGTCGATGACTGCAACCGTCTGCATTACAGCACGCCCTTGGTCGAAGGCATCTGGCCGGCCATGCGGTCGTCCAGCTCGACGGCCATGCGCAGGGCGCGGCCGAATGCCTTGAATACGGTTTCGATCTGGTGGTGAGTGTTGTGACCGCGCAGGTTGTCGATGTGCAACGTGACGTTGGCGTGGTTGACGAAGCCCTGGAAGAACTCCTGGAACAGGTCCACATCGAAGCCACCGACGGTAGCGCGCGTATACGGCACATGCATTTGCAGGCCCGGACGACCGGAGAAATCGATGACGACGCGCGACAGCGCTTCATCCAGCGGGACATAGGCGTGGCCGTAGCGACGGATGCCCTTTTTGTCGCCAATGGCTTTGCTGAAGGCCTGACCCAACGTGATACCGACGTCTTCCACGGTGTGGTGGTCGTCGATTTCCAGGTCGCCTTTGCAGTCGAGTTCGATGTCGATCAACCCGTGACGGGCGATCTGGTCGAGCATGTGTTCAAGAAAAGGCACACCGATATTGAATCGGGCCTTTCCGGTGCCATCCAGGTTGATCGAGGCTTTGACCTGGGTTTCCAGGGTGTCGCGCTCGACGAACGCCTTACGTTCGGCCATCACCAGCTCCGCAAAATCATTGGGCGAAAAGGCGGACATTATAGGCGTGTGGCGGGGAAACAGAAACACGGAGCGTGATATCACTGACGGGCTGAACCCAGCGCCGATGGCGCTAGACATGTGCGTACAAGCAAGTACCGGTACATCAAAAGCAACTGTAGGAGCGCGCTTGCCCGCGATGAGATCTTCACATTCAACATGCGTGTCGACCGTCAGACCGCAATCGCGGGCAAGCGCGCTCCTACAATCAAAGCCCTCATACCTTCTGTAGCAGCACGGCTTGCCGGCGGTGACGTCCATGAGATCGCTACCCCCGGCCAGCCGGACCGCTACAGATAATGGCGTCGGCCCAAGAAATCCCGGGCCGGACCCATCCGCTTTTAGTGAAACAGCACTGCAGTCTTCTGCAGGGTGATCCAGACGCCCCATGCCAGCGGAATGCCCACTGCCAGCCAGGCCAGAATGGCCAGCGGCTTGGTGCTTGCGTCGGCTTTCCACTCCAGCGAGGTGGTGTGATCCGCGCCAGCGTCATGGCCGATAGCCTGTTCAGCCTTCAATTCCGCTTCGGTCATGAAGTACTTGTCGGCCACTGGACGGACCAGCATGTTGCAGATGAAACCCAGCACCAGCAGACCGGCGAGGATGTACAGCGTGATGTCGTAAGCATCGGCGCGCGCTACGCCGTGGCTCAGCTGATATTCACGCAAGTAGTTCACCAGCACCGGACCCAGAACACCCGCCGCAGCCCATGCGGTCAGCAGGCGACCGTGGATCGCGCCCACCATTTGGGTACCGAACAGGTCAGCCAGGTAGGCCGGAACGGTTGCAAAACCACCGCCGTACATTGACAGCACGACGCAGAACGCCGCCACGAACAGCGCAACGCTGCCCAAGTGGCTCAGTGTCGGCACCGACGCATAGAGCAAAAAGCCCAGCGCAAAGAACACGAAGTACGTGGCTTTACGGCCAATGTAGTCCGAGAACGATGCCCAGAAGAAACGACCGCCAATGTTGAACAGGCTCAGCAAACCAGTGAAGCCGGCCGCAATGGCTGCGATGGCGGCCAGTTGCGAAGCATCCAGTTGACCGAAGGCCTGATCGGAGCCCAGCAGCTTGCCGCCGAACACTTCCTGCAACAGCGGCGAAGCCATGCCGAGGATGCCGATACCCGCCGAAACGTTCAGGCACAGCACCAGCCAAACCAGACGGAACTGCGGGGTTTTCCACGCAACGCTGACGTGTACGTGGCGGTTGGTGATCATCGCGCTGTTGGTTTTCTTCACAGGCGCGGTCCAGCCTTCGGGTTTCCAGCCGGTCGGCGGAACGCGGTAGGCCAGAGCGCCACCAATCATGAAGACGAAGTAGATCGCAGCCATTGCCACGAAACTCTGCCAGACGCCAACACTGTCAGGTGTCGCGAAGTGGCTCATCAGAGCGGTTGCCAGCGGAGCACCGACCATCGCGCCACCGCCGAAACCCATGATCGCCATGCCCGTCGCCATGCCGCGCTTGTCTGGGAACCACTTGATCAGGGTCGAGACCGGCGAGATGTAACCCAGGCCCAGACCGATACCACCAATCACGCCCGAGCCTATCCACATCAGCCAGATCTGGTGGGTGTAGACACCCAGCGCCGAGATCAACAGGCCGCCACACCAGCACAACGCCGATACGACACCCGCCTTGCGTGGGCCGGCGTGTTCCAGCCAGCCACCCCAGATGGCTGCCGAGCAACCCAGGAAGATGAAGAACAGCGTGTAGATCCAGCCGAGCATGGAGATCGGCCAGTCACAGCTGGAGGAAAAGACTTGTTCGAAGAAACTCATGTCCGGCGCACAGGCGACGGCGGTCTTGATGCCGATTGCCTTGGACAGCGGCAACCAGAAAACCGAGAAGCCGTAGGCCATACCAATACAGAGATGGATTGCCAGTGCGGCGGGTGGAACCAGCCAGCGGTTGAAACCGCGTTTGGCGATAATGCGCTCTTTGGACAAGAACGCAGGCTGAGCGACAGCGCCGCCCAGAGCAGTGCTCGTAGTCATTTTTTTGCCCCCATTTATAGTTGTGTCTCGCAAGAACAGCGACATCGCTTCCGCCACTCCTCTTCATGCACGCAAGCATCGGGAGTTTTTATCGGCAGAAAGTCTCGTTACGTGACAATTCGACGCAGCATGACCCGCGAAGCGCGCAAGATTACCATTTGCTGCGTGACAGAAAGCATTCTGCTACTACCTTTTTTATGCCGTATGTCATTGTGTGAGTCTGCGGAGTCATCTGCAGGCGCACACCGGAATGACCGCAATTTCCCGCCGTCCCGGATTTTGCGTACATTCATCGACTACCGCCCAAGGCCGATCACGGCACGGCGTCTGCGTGAGAACGCTATACTCGCGGGCTAAATTTTGAACGACTCGATTACAAGGACTCGCCCATGAAAGCGTTCGGCAAAATCCTGGGACTATTCATTCTCGGGCTGTTGCTGATCATCGTGGCTCTCGGCTTCGCCCTGACCCATCTGTTTGATCCCAACGACTACAAAGACGAGATTCGTAAACTGGTCCGTGACCGGGCCCACGTCGAACTGACCCTCAATGGGGATATCGGCTGGAGCCTGTTCCCTTGGCTGGGGCTGGAGCTGCATGACGCCAGTGTCGCGACCCTGACCGAGCCGACCAAGCCGTTCGCGGACCTGCAGATGCTCGGCCTTTCGGTGCGCGTGCTGCCGCTGCTGCGCAAGGAAGTGCAGATGAGCGACGTCCGCGTCGAGGGCCTGAACCTGATGCTGACCCGTGACGAAAACGGGCATGGCAACTGGGAAGACATCGGTAAGGCACCGGCGACGGCAGCCAATCCTGCACAGCCACCCGCCGCCGGCGAATCCAGGCCGGAAACGAATGCAGCGGCCCCGGACCGGGCCTGGCAGCCGCTCAAGCTGGACATCGACAGCCTGACCGTGAACAACGCCCGAGTCGAGTTCAACGATATTCAGAAAGCCCGGCAATTCACCGCCGAGAGCATTCAGCTGAGCACCGGCCCGGTGCACAACGCCACCGACATTCCGGTGAAGCTCACTGCCTTCCTGAGCACCAACCAGCCCGTGATCCGCACCAAGACCGAATTGACCGGCAAGCTGCGCTTCGACCGCGCGCTCAAGCGTTATCAGCTCGACGACATGCGCTTCTCGGGCGAGGCGGCGGGCGACCCGCTGCAAGGCAAGACGGTGACCTTCTCCGCTCAGGGCCAACTGCTCGCGGATATGTCGGCCAACGTCGCCGAATGGACCAATCTCAAGTTGTCGGCCAATCAGCTGCGTGCTCTGGGTGAGTTGCACGTCCGCGATCTGGACAAGACCCCGCAATTGAGCGGCGGGCTGTCCATCGCCTCGTTCAACCTGCGCGAATTCCTCGACAGCATTGGCCAGCCCGCGCCCACCCTTGGCGACGGCAGCCTGAACAAGTTCGAAATGGTCACCCGCCTCGCCGCAACGCCAACCAGCGTGTCGATGGATGACCTGACGCTGAAACTCGACGACAGCACCATCACCGGCCGCGTAGCCGTCGAAGACTTCGCCAAACAGTCGCTGCGCCTGCAACTCAAGGCAGACACGTTCAACGCCGACCGCTATCGTCCGCCGCAGGACGAGAAGGCCAAGGCTGCCGGAGCTGCGCGCAAATCCGAAGTGCAGAGCGGCGAAGCCGAGGCCCTGGCTGCATCGGGCACTAGCCCGCTGCCGAACCAGCCAACGCAAGTGGCCTGGAGCGATGCGCGTCTGCTGCCGCTCGAGCGCATGCGCAAGCTCGACGTCGATGCCGATCTGAGCTTCGGCAAGCTGACCGTGGAAAAACTGCCGATCCAGAATGCTGCCTTGAAAACCTCGGCGCTGGATGGCGTGGTCAGGGTCGACAGTCTGCGTGGCGACCTCTACAACGGTAATTTCGAAGTCAAAGGCAACCTGGATGTGCGTCCGGAAGTGCCGCTTGCCAGCGTACAGACTCATATCGTCAAAGTGCCGGTCGAGCACTTCATTCAAAGTCAGGGCACCACACCGCCGCTGCGTGGCCTGCTGAATCTGAACAGCGACGTCACGGCCAAGGGCAACAGCGAGAAGGCGCTGGTCGAAAGCCTCAACGGCACCGCCAGCTTCGCGCTGAACGACGGTGTTCTGGTCAACGCCAACCTCGAGCAGCAGCTGTGCCGTGGCATTTCGGTGCTGAACCGCAAGACGCTGAGCGGCGAGCCTCGCGGCAAGGACACACCGTTCCAGCAACTCAACGGCAATCTGGTCTTTCGCAACGGCGTGGCCAGCAACCCGGATCTGAAAGTCCGCACGCCCGGCCTGACCG
The DNA here is from genome assembly GCF_003605735.1 of Pseudomonas sp. LS-2. GTDB lineage: Bacteria > Pseudomonadota > Gammaproteobacteria > Pseudomonadales > Pseudomonadaceae > Aquipseudomonas. Next base: position 473,072 of record NZ_QXTJ01000039.1, read on the forward strand.
TCAATGGCGATGGCGACATCGACCTGCGCGTGATGGGCATGAATTATCGCGTCGGCGTGATCATCGAAGGCGACAAGAGCGATATGCCGGACCCGGCCTGTGAAGTGAATCCGCGCTTCGTCGGTGTCGAATGGCCGATCCTGTGCCGTGGCCCGCTGGAACTGGGCGCCAAAGCCTGCCGCCTGGACAATGAGGGGCTGGGCAAGGTCGCCGCCAAGATGGCGGGAGATCGAATCGGCGACAAGATCGACGACAAACTCGGGGACAAGGTCAGTCCCGAGCTCAAGGATGCCATCAAGGGATTGTTCAAGCGCTGATGCACCCCTATTCAGGTCGACCTGCCAACCCGGCTGATGCGACCTGATTTTGATAGCGACCTGTAGCAGTCCGGCTTGCCGGCGGTGACGATTTCAAATGCGCCACCGCCGGCAAGCCGGACTGCTACGGGTCATCGATGGGGCGCAACGATCAACAGACCTCAACCTTTTCCCTGAACACCGGAACCACGATGCAACCCGAGCAGTTCTCCTCCGCCGTCCTCGACTGGTACGACCGTCACGGCCGGCACGATCTCCCTTGGCAACACGACATCACCCCCTACCGCGTCTGGGTGTCGGAAATCATGCTGCAGCAAACCCAGGTCAGCACCGTGCTGGGTTACTTCGACCGTTTCATGGAGGCCTTGCCCACCGTTCAGGCGCTGGCCGATGCCCCGGAAGACGAAGTGCTGCACCTGTGGACCGGGCTGGGCTACTACACCCGCGCGCGCAACCTGCAGAAAGCCGCGAAGATCGTCGTTGCCGAACACGGCGGCGAGTTTCCCCGAGACGTGGAAAAACTCACCGAACTGCCAGGCATCGGCCTCTCCACCGCTGGCGCGATCGCCAGTATCAGCATGGGCATCCGCGCGCCGATCCTCGATGGCAACGTCAAACGCGTTCTGGCGCGCTTTACGGCTCAGGAGGGCTATCCGGGAGAGCCCAGGGTCGCCAAACAGATGTGGGCGACCGCAGAGCGCTTCACGCCACACAGCCGGGTCAATCACTACACTCAAGCGATGATGGATCTGGGCGCCACGCTTTGCACCCGGAGCAAACCCAGCTGCCTGCTGTGCCCGCTGGAACGCAGCTGCGAAGCCCACATGCTCGGCCTGGAAACCCGCTACCCGGTCCCCAAGCCGCGCAAGGCCGTGCCGCAAAAGCGCACACTTATGCCGATCTTCGCCAATGGCCAGGGCGAGATTCTGCTTTATCGCAGGCCTTCGACCGGCTTGTGGGGCGGCCTTTGGAGCCTGCCGGAACTGGACGACTTCAGCGACATGCAGCATCTGGCCGATCAGCACGCGCTGGAGCTGGGCAAACATCACGCACTGCCAGGGCTGATCCACACCTTCAGCCACTTCCAGCTGACCATCGAGCCCTGGCTGGTCCGGGTCGAGGAGTCCGCCCACCACGTGGCCGAGGATGACTGGCTCTGGTATAACCTCGCCACCCCGCCGCGCCTGGGCCTCGCCGCCCCGGTGAAAAAGCTGCTGAAAAACGCAGCCGACGTATTGAACGCAGGAGAGTCGTCATGACCCGCACCGTAATGTGCCGCAAGTACAAAGAAGAACTGCCAGGCCTGGACCGTCCGCCGTATCCAGGTGCCAAGGGCGAAGACATCTACAACCACGTCTCTCAGAAAGCTTGGGCCGACTGGCAGAAACACCAGACCCTGCTGATCAACGAACGTCGCCTGAACATGATGAACGCCGAGGACCGCAAGTTCCTGCAGGCCGAGATGGACAAGTACCTCTCGGGCGAGGAGTACGCCAAGGCCGAAGGCTACGTTCCGCCGTCCGAATAACCCTTTGCAGACGGTGTTAATCGTAAGCGGAGGAAATAATTCAAATTTTTTTCAACATCACGCTTGACGACCTCCTGAAAAAAACGTCTAATGCGCCCCGTTGCCCAGATAGCTCAGTCGGTAGAGCAGGGGATTGAAAATCCCCGTGTCGGCGGTTCGATTCCGTCTCTGGGCACCAAATACCGAAAAAACCCTGCATCGAAAGATGCAGGGGTTTTTTATTGGGCGCGATTTACTAACGTCAGTGGCCAGACTCACTTTCAGGAGAAGCGCCATGGCATCAGCGAACAAACAACAGAAGCGTGCCAAGCGCGCAAAGAGCAAAGCCAAAGAGAGTCGTGTTGCTCGACACAATCCTCAGACGCCCAATCCGATCGTTCCAGATTACTAAGAAACCCGGCGAACCTACGCAAGACTGAATACAATATGCGCCCGACAATCCCGGGCCATGAAAATGGCTGCACCGCATAAGGAAACCGCCGTCATGGCTTCCCCAGACAAACAGCAGAAACGTGCCCAGCGGGCCAAAGCCAAGGCCAAGCAGAACCGTTCCGGCAAGGGCAAGCCAAGTCCGGTGCATCCGGTGCTCAACCATGCACTCGTCAATGAGCCGTTCGATGACGTCTATCTCGATCTGAGCAAATTCGACTTCAACGACATCATGGAAAACGGCTTCGAGCCCGCCGATTACGACGACCTCTTCCAGGCAATGCAAAAAGCCGAAGCCATCAGCCTGTTGGCCATGTGCGTCGTCTTCCTGCAATACCCGGTACTGGAGCTGGTGATTGCCGAGGAAGAGGAAGACCCGGCCACGGACTTCCTGATGGCCTTGCTGATCGTTTACCGCGGGATCTTCCATGACGAAGAGGAGGAGGTGACCGTCGAGTGGCTGGGCAGCGACGAATTCCAGGACGCCTACAACGAAGCGTCGGACATCCTTCAGCGCAAGAACGCGCGGGATGCTGGGCGCCGTTAACAGATTTTGATTTGCATGACACCGGTCAAGACGGTAGCTTTGCGCCATTACGAGAATGCAACTTCTTCTCAATAAGGGCTGGCCGTTTTGACACACCTTCATTCCCCTTCATCCGCAGCTATTGAGGGTGAAGCGAACGTTTACTCCAAACCGCGAATTCTCCTGCACTGGCTGTCCGCGGCGGTCATCCTCTGGGCCACTTTCAGCGGTTTCGGCGTGGCGCTGCTGGATGCGAATCATCCGTTCAGGCAATGGGTCGAGTCATTCAATCCACAAATCACCAGCCTGTTCATCCCGTTCTTCGCCTGGCGCCTTTGGCTGGCGATCAAAGCGGCGCCACACCTTCGCCACAACACTCAGGAACGGCTTGCCAGCGCGGCACACATGGCCCTTTACGCAGCGATTTCAGGTGTGTTGATCACAGGCATACTGATGATGACCCACCCCGTTACGCTAATCGCGCTCATAACGCTGCCACAGCTGATTCACTCGAATGTCGCGCTGCTGGGGTTACATCAATTGCATCACGTCTTGTGCGCGGTTCTGGCGGGATTGGTAGCGCTGCATCTTGCGGCAGTGGTGATGCATCAAGTGCGGGGGAAGTCGGTGCTGGGGCGGATGCTTCCGAATGGGTGACTGCCGTCTAACGACGTACGAGCTGACGTTTGGCTGCCTCATAGACAGCCCCATCGTCGCGACGCCCCACCGCTATCACCGACACCACCAATCGATTGTCGATGACCTCGTAAACCAACCGCACACCGGATGCCCGCAGCTTCAGCTTGTAGCAATCGGACAGCCCACGTAGCTTGTCAGCCTGCACCCTCGGCGCGGCTAGCCTGGTGCGCAGTTTCTTTAACAGCTGGAGCTGAACAACCTTGTCCAGCCGATCAAACTCCTTTTTCGCCAGAATCATGAACTCAACGCTGTAGGCGTCGACTCCGCGGGATACAGGCTCAGCGTTTTTCCGCCTCTGCGATGAGGTCATCAATGTCCACCTTAACTGTGCGACCACCGCGCCGCGCTTTGACGATTCGGGCAAGCTCCGCGTCATCCAACATATCCAGAAGTTCCTCGTATCGCTCGGGCGACAAGATGTAGAAGGCTGGCTCGTTGCGGTTGAGGATAACCATCGGGTCGCCATTGCTTTCGCGAAATGTCCCCATGGGATCCTTTTTCAAATCAGTCACTGAAGCAGCGACCTCGGCCAACAGTGCATATGCCATCGATTTACGCTCCCACCCATTTCACGCTCAGTCATTTGGAAACCCTTCAACAGAAATCAACCGTCGAATGATGCCAAAAAGAATACTCTCAAAAGCATATATAAATATGCTACTTGATAGATCAAGAAATGCGCGCAAAAAAAAACGGCCCCCATCATTCCTGATGGCAGCCGCTTTATCCCGCCAGCAACGCCAGCTCAACCACTCATCAATTCAATACAACCTTCCCCGCCTTACCCGCCTTGCGGCGATTCGACACGATCAATCCCGCAGCGACCACGAGGATGCTCAGCAGGCCCGTGGCGATGATCTCCATGCGGTGGCCTTCCTGGAACAGCATGATCGTCAGCACGGCAACGATGAACACGATCACAGCCCAGGTCAGGCCCGGGAACAGCCACATGCGGAAGTCGATAGGCTCACCGGCGGACTCACGCTTGCGGCGCATCCGCAGTTGCGATACGGCGATGACCAGGTACACCAGCAAAGCGATGGCACCGGAGCTGGCGAGCAGGAAATCGAACACCGCAGCAGGCGCGACGTAGTTGGCGAATACCGCAGCAAAGGCCGCAGCGGTGGACAGCAATACCGCCCAGTATGGAGTGCCTGCCTTGGTAGTGCGTTGCGAGACGGCAGGCGCATCACCACGCTTGCCAAGGGAGAACAGCATGCGCGAAGCGGTGTACAGCGCCGAGTTCAGGCAACTGGTGACAGCGACCAGCACGACCAGATCGACGATCAGCTTGGCGTTCGGAATGCCCATCAGGTCGAGCACTGTCTGGTACGAGCCGACTTCCGCCAGACGGCTGTCATTCCACGGCACCAGCGCCACGACCAGAAAGATCGACACCAGATAGAACAGGCAGATCCGCCAGATCACCGAGTTGGTGGCCTTGGTGATTTGCTGGCCCGGGTTCTTGGATTCCGCCGCTGCGATGGTGACGATTTCAGTGCCCATGAACGAGAACATGGTGGTCAGCATCGCTGCCAGTACCGCGCCCATGCCGTTTGGCAGGAAGCCCTGAGTGTCATACAGATGGCTGACGCCGCTGACCTGGCTGTTCGGCAACAGACCGAACACCGCTGCGATCCCAAGGATGACAAAACCAATGATCGCCAACACCTTGATCAACGCGAACCAGAACTCGAACTCGCCGTAGTTCTTCACGCTGAACAGGTTGGTCGCGGTCAGCAGCAAGGTGATGACCAGCGTGAATGCCCAGATGGCGATATTCGGAAACCACGCATGCAGAATGGTCGCGGCGGCATTGGCCTCCAGTGGAATCACCAACACCCAGAACCACCAGTACAGCCAACCGATGGTGAAACCCGCCCAGTGACCGATTGCACGGTCAGCGTAGGTCGAGAAAGACCCGGTATCCGGGGACGCAACGGCCATCTCGGCCAGCATGCGCATCACCAGAACCACCAGCGTACCGGCCGCGGCGTAAGCCAGCAGCACGGCCGGACCGGCTTCGGCGATGGCGTGGCCGGAGCCTACGAACAGGCCCGCGCCAATCACACCGGCAATCGACAACATGGTGATGTGCCGCGATTTGAGGCCCTGATCGAGGTTTGAAGAGTTTGGGGTAGTGCTCATGTAAGCAACCTTTAGGATTTGATACGGATCAGAGCGTTTGCGAGCTTCGTAAAAAGATCGCAACGCCTCTGTTATTTATTTTTTACGCAAGAACTACGCCAAAATATTTCAAAAACGACGTCGTGCGTGGATACGCCTGCTACAGAGGCTTTTGGTAACTCTCTGAGACAAATAGCTTTTAGCCAGCCATGCGGGAAACTGTTACCGAGTGCAACAGCATAGAGATGTTTGCATGCACCGAAAATACACAGGCGCGACTGATAGGCACCAAATAAGCGCACAGATTCGACCTTTGATCGCATCGATGGCCGAAACACCCTTCCCCACGGCGTTTAAAGCTGGCACCATCGCGCCCTTTTTGCGCAAGGCGAGCTCGATTGCCGTCCGCGACCAGCACACGTACACATGAGGACCGCACATGGCCGAGGCCACGCCCGCCCTGGAAATCCGCAATCTGCACAAACGCTACGGCCAGCTGGAGGTGCTCAAGGGCATCTCGCTGACCGCACGCGACGGCGACGTGATTTCGATTCTGGGTTCATCCGGCTCCGGCAAGTCCACGCTGCTGCGCTGCATCAATCTGCTGGAAAACCCGCATCAGGGGCAGGTTCTGGTGGCGGGCGAAGAACTCAAGCTAAAAGCCACCCGCAAGGGCGAACTGATTGCCGCTGACAACCGTCAGATCAACCGGCTGCGCAGCGAGATCGGCTTCGTCTTCCAGAACTTCAATCTCTGGCCGCACATGAGTGTGCTCGATAACATCATCGAGGCACCGCGCCGCGTCTTGGGTCAAAGCAAGGCCGAAGCCACAGAAGTTGCCGAAGCGCTGCTGGCCAAGGTCGGGATCGCCGACAAACGCCACGTGTATCCTGCGCAACTGTCCGGGGGCCAGCAGCAGCGCGCAGCCATCGCACGAACACTGGCAATGCAGCCTAAAGTGATCCTGTTCGACGAGCCGACTTCCGCGCTGGACCCCGAGATGGTGCAAGAAGTGCTTAATGTGATTCGTGGCCTGGCCGAAGAAGGCCGGACCATGTTGATGGTGACCCACGAAATGAATTTCGCCCGGCAGGTGTCCAGTGAAGTGGTCTTCCTGCATCAAGGGCTGGTAGAAGAACAAGGATCGCCGCAGCAGGTCTTCGATGACCCGCGGTCGGCGCGCTGCAAACAATTCATGTCCAGCAATCGCTAACGGAGCAACACCGATGCAGACCCTGAAAAAACTCTTGCTGGCTGCTGTCGCCACCTTGGCCGTAACCAGCAGTGCTTTTGCTGCCGACACCCTGAAAATGGGCATCGAAGGCGCCTACCCGCCGTTCAACAACAAGGATGCCAGCGGCCAGGTCGTAGGGTTCGACGTTGAAATCGGCAACGCCCTCTGCGCGAAGATGAAGGTCACCTGCGAAGTCGTGACCTCTGACTGGGACGGCATCATTCCCGCCCTGAACGCGCAGAAGTTCGACTTCCTCATCTCGTCGATGTCCATCACCGACGAGCGCAAACAGGCCGTTGACTTCACCAACCCGTACTACTCGAACAAGCTGCAGTTCATTGCGCCAAAAGCGACCAATCTGGGTGCCGACAACGCGGCCATCAAGGAAGCGCTGAAGGGCAAGGTGGTGGGCGCACAGCGTGCCACCCTGTCCGGGACCTGGCTGGAAGACAACTGGGGCGACGACGTCACCGTCAAACTGTATGACTCTCAGGAAAACGCTTTCCTGGACCTGACTTCAGGCCGTCTGGACGCCGTACTGGGCGACAAATACGCCAGCTATGAATGGCTCAAAAGCGATGCCGGCAAGAACTACGAGTTCAAAGGCGCGCCGATGTTCGAAGACGACAAGATCGGCATCGCCCTGCGCAAAGGCGACCCGCTGCGCGAGAAGCTCAATGCCGCGCTGAAGGAAATCATCGAAGACGGCACCTACAAGAAGATCAATGACAAGTACTTCCCGTTCAGCATCCTCTGATCTACCCGAATGGCGCCGCTGCTTGTGTGATCGAGCAGCGGCGCTCTTCATTTAATCAAGCAAAGCCATGAACCTCGATCTCCATGGATTCGGCCCGGCCCTCGCTGCCGGTGTGCTGATGACCATCCAACTCGCGCTGTCTGCCCTCTGCCTGGGTCTGGTCCTGGGTCTGCTGGGCGCATTGGCGAAAACCTCGCCGAACCGCGTCTTGCAATGGCTGGGCGGCACCTATTCGACCCTGGTGCGCGGCATTCCGGAACTGCTCTGGGTGTTGCTGATTTACTTCGGCACGGTCAACGCCATGCGCGCCCTCGGCCAGTTGTTCGATATCCCGAACCTGTCTCTGAGCGCCTTCGCGGCGGGCGTCATCGCGCTCGGCCTGTGTTTTGGCGCGTACGCCACGGAAGCGTTTCGCGGCGCCATGCTGTCGATCCCCAAGGGCCATCGCGAAGCCGGTCTGGCGCTGGGCATGTCGCGCTCGCGGATCTTCATCAAGCTGGTCATGCCGCAGATGTGGCGCATTGCGCTGCCGGGCCTGGGCAACCTGTTCATGATCCTCATGAAAGACACCGCGCTGGTTTCTGTCATTGGTCTTGAAGAAGTCATGCGCCACGCGCAGATCGCCGTCACCGCCACCAAACAGCCGTTCACCTTTTATATGGTCGCTGCCTTGATGTATCTGACAATGACCGCACTGTCGATGGTCGGCCTGGCCTGGCTGGAAAAACGCGCATCGGCTGGATTCGTGAGGAGCGCATCATGACGTGGGAATTCGCCCTCAAATGGCTGCCGAAACTGCTGCAGGGCGCGACCCTGACGCTGGAGCTGGTCGCCATCGCCGTTGTCGCCGGATTGATCCTGGCAATCCCCATGGGCATCGCCCGCGCCTCACGTAATGCCTACGTGCGCGCCCTGCCCTACGCCTACATCTTCTTCTTTCGCGGCACGCCGCTGCTGGTTCAACTGTTCGTGGTCTATTACGGGCTCGCGCAGTTCGAAGCCGTGACCAAAGGGCCGCTGTGGCCTTACCTGCGCGATCCATTCTTCTGCGCCGCGCTGACCATGACGCTGCACACCACGGCCTACATCGCTGAAATCCTGCGCGGCGCGATTCAGGCCGTGCCACCGGGCGAAATCGAAGCCGCCCGCGCGCTCGGCATGTCCAGAGGCAAGGCGATGTTCTATATCATCCTGCCCCGCGCCGCCCGCATCGGCCTGCCCGCCTACAGCAACGAAGTCATCCTGATGCTCAAGGCCAGCGCCCTCGCCAGCACCGTTACGCTGCTGGACATCACCGGCATGGCCCGCACCATCAACGCCCGCACCTACATGCCGGAGCAGAGCTTCTTTCTCGCGGGCCTGATCTATCTGGTGATGTCGTTCGCGCTCATACAGGGCTTCAAACTGCTGGAACGGTATCTGCGGGTGGATGCCAGCCAAGGCCGATAAGATCCCTCTGTAGCAGCACCGCTTGCCAGCGGCCACTGCTTTGAAGGCACCACCGCCGGCAAGCGGGACTGCTACAGGAAATCGCTGAAAACGGTGTAGGAGTGAGCTTGCTCGCGATTCGCCGTATGCTGCACCGCATATCCCGACCGTTGTAACCCTCGATGCCTCTGCATACCGCCGACCTCAAATCCCGCTTCCACGCGCTCGACGCCTTCCTGCTCGGGCATCAAAACCTATGGCGGCCAAAACCCTTCACCCATCGCCATCTGCCATGGGAAGCGCAACACCCCGAGCTGTCCACATGGCTGCGCCAGCGCTCCCTTGAACAAGCCGAAGCCGCTCATAACCACCCCGAAGAGCTCGACGCCCCCGCCCCGTTCAATCTGATCGCAGCGCAGTCCAAAGCCCTGAGCGACATCGACGCCCTGCCCCGCATAGAACTGGACCGCGTGTCATCGCGCATGAGCGTCGACGTTCCCGGCCGCAAATGGCAACAGATCGAAGCCTTCGCCAGCAGCCTGAGTTTTCAACACAGGCCGACCCACTGGCTCGACTGGTGCTCCGGCAAAGGCCACCTCGGCAGACGCCTTGCTCACCAAGGCCAGGCACTCACCTACCTCGAATACGACCCCAAACTCGTCGAAGCCGGCCAACAACTGAGCGCCAAACTCCACATCACAGCCGACCACGTCCAGCAAGACGTCATGGCCGCCGACGCCCAAAGGCAATTACAGGCCAACCACACCCCCATCGCCCTCCATGCCTGCGGCGACCTCCACGTGCGCCTCATGCAACTCGCCAGCGACGCCCACTGCCAACGCATGGCCATCGCGCCATGCTGCTACAACCGCATCGCCAGCGACCATTACCAGGCGCTGTCCACCGAAGGCCAAGCCTCCGCACTCGAACTCTCCCTGGACGACCTCGGCCTGCCCCTCAGCGAAACCGTCACCGCAGGCTCCCGAGTCCGCCGCCAGCGCGACACCTCCATGGCCCGACGCCTGGCCTTCGACCTCATGCAACGCGAGCTGAGAGGCATCGACGACTACCTGCCAACGCCATCACTGCCCAGCGCCTGGCTCGACAAACCCTTCGCCGACTACTGCCGCGACCTCGCCGAACTCAAACAACTGCCCCCACCCGACAAACAAAACTGGACCGTTCTCGAAACGGCGGGATGGCAACGCCTGGCCGAAGTGCGCAACCTCGAACTGCTCCGAAACCTCTACCGCCGCCCCCTCGAACTGTGGCTAATCCTCGACCGCGCTCTTTACCTGCAACAGCGCAATTACCACGTCCGCGTCGGTACCTTCTGCGACAGCCACCTCACGCCTAGAAATCTGCTCATCCTCGCCGAGCGCAACTGACCCACTCCGAGCGTACTGCCCTGTGGATAACTCTGTTGACTAAATTCCCACGAACACACAGAAACCCTGATCCGCAAACGATTTCACGAATTGGTCATTTTTTAAACAGGTGTTAAATTTTCGACAAATCAGTAGCTTGCGAACGAATGAGAACGGTTCTACAAAATCGCCTTTGATCGCCGTGCTTTCGGAGCGATTGTGAATAACGGTAATCACCTTCGGACATAAGCCCCGTAAAAAAACTGAAATTAGGGCTTTACTCGACAACTCAAATCCCTATAATCAGCGCCCACACGCCGGTATAGCTCAGTTGGTAGAGCAACTGACTTGTAATCAGTAGGTCCCGGGTTCGACTCCTGGTGCCGGCACCATAGATTTAGCGAAAAAGGCTCACCGAAAGGTGGGCCTTTTTTGTTTTGGGCTGCAATTCGCTTCGTCACTTCCTGATAAGAAAACCTCACACCATCCGCAAGCCTGGAAAAAATGCCCGAGTTATAGTGCGACCCTCAGCGGCGCCGACAGCGACCCAAGGAAGGAAAGGAAGTGTGAATGGGTGGTAAGCAGAGGCCTGATCCTTCAATTATCAGCGGGTTTCGGGTTGCATACGTGGAAGGTGGTCGCTAGTACTACTTTGATTCAGTGGAGCAGCGCTACTATTCATGGGACTCGCTTCATGGTGAGTTCGAAGTATTTGACCGGCGTGGTTTCCATTTGGGCTCGGTCTGGCCGGAAACCGGCGTAGCCCTGAAGCCTCCCGTCCGCGGACGACGGATCAAAACGAACTGAGGTCCATATGCGATTTATTGAAGCCTGCCTGAAGGGCGACGTTCTCGAGGAAGAGATCGATCAATTCGTTGAGGCGTGGCACGAAGGCCGCGAGGGTAAAGACCTCGAACTGCACGAATTCCTCGGCATGGAGTGGCGTGAGTATCAACTGTGGTCGACATCCCCATCAGTGCTGCCTTTCATTTTGACCGCGCATAAATACGGCACCAGCCTGGACGCGGAACTCAATCGAAACCGGGCGGCAATGGCAGCACGGGCGCCGTCAGTAGCGGAAGCTGAGAAAGTAGAAGCCTGGCTGCGCAGCATGAGTAAGATCTAGTGAGTCCTGAGGAAAAAATGGCTAACCGAGTATTAGCCATTCATAAAGTCACGCCCCCTTGTGACCTTGATCATCTCGCCGTGCATTACGGCGACCTGGAATATCACGCATTCCCCTTCGCCGTGGACGGTATCACGATAGGCGTTGGTGGAGGCGCGCGCCCGAAGATTCTGATCAACTCAACGATTCCGCTCACAAGGCGCAAATTCACGCTGGCCCATGAGATTGGCCATATCGTCATCCCTTGGCACACTGGAACAATCGTTTCCCACATTGATCCAGACGGTGTAGATGTCGCTTACCGGGAAATGGAGGCCGAAGCCAACAGATTTGCGGCCGAGCTCCTTATGCCAACCACGTGGCTCATCAAAGAATTTGGACACGCTGGGTCTGTTCAACAATACTTCCGCTCGGTGCTCGCCAAGGTCGGCACATCCAAAGAGGCGACCTTCTACAAGATATTTCGCGATCTGCCCTGCCCGCTCATCTGCGTGCAGGTCGACCATGCTTCCCGCGTCTTGAATTCACAACGGTCAACCTCCGCACCTTATCCACCAGATCGAGACGAATTTATTGGCCCCGAGACCTTCAAAAGCGAGCACCGCTTCGAGAGTTTCGAATTAGACGGCCAACGCTACTGCAGTTGGGTGTTTATCGGACGAGAGATAGAAGAACTCGACCATCGACCTTGGCGGGAAGTCTATTCGCAAATCCTCGACGACACCGGCATGAAGGCATCGCTCCAAAGCATCAGCGCAATCCTCGCTGCCGCTTTTCACAAAAGCAAATCACAGACCGAAGCTGAGATATGCGGAGCGATCATTCGCACGTTCGACGATCGCGAAGGTTATCAGGCGGTTCGCCAACACCCACTGTTCGAACAATATGTGATCAAGCGCGTCAAGGAGTTGAGGCTGAGAGTCCGATAGCGATTGTCGTCAAAGGAGCACCCTCCCCTGCCCACGCCTGATTACACACCTGAGGTCTAGCAGCACCGTCTGCCGACGGTAGCTGTAATCAGGTCATCGCGGTGGATTAACGCGGGTAAAGCCAAATTCGTTTAATAAACTCTCAAACCTGGCCCCCCTCTGGCGCCTTCCTCCTAAACGCTGTCGTCAGAATTGCCCAAGCCGCACAGTAGTCGTGCAATAGCCAGTCGGTTGGCTGATCCTCGCGCCCCCCTTCACCCGCCTCTTTCATCCGAAACAGACGGGCGCTCCTACCGCTGCTGCAGCCCAACTCGTACGAGGCTTTGCGGCATTCCCCCTTGTGACAATCGGCGTGACAAACACCGAAGTCACCCGCAACAGCGATGCAGATGATGGCGCCGCAGACCAGGGAATGGACTGCACCTGACTGACAGTCAGGCATGCCCCGGTCATCGCATTGCTGCCTTCACCCGACTCAGGATCTCGCGGCACTGGTCTCGTCAGCCAATGCAGCCTCCACCCGCCCACCGGTAACGGTGCTCAGGAGGCCAGATCATGAGATGCCCTTGCTCCCGGTCGTAAAGAGCCGTCAGTCCAGCGTTAGTGGACAACCCTCACAGGTCGCAGGGGCCTTGATCCCTGATAACACTCAGCATTCTTGGCGGGATGACGTGGGGAAGGTTTTAAAAGTCTTAGCTTCGAGAGGAGTTCGATCATGGCACTGGTGGGCAAACGAGGTGGCCGCAATTTTGGCTATGGCCGACAACTGAGCTATGCCGGGCCGCAGGCATTGCGCGATCTATTTGGCGGCGGGCATTACGGCACGGTCAAAGCACACAGTGATCGCGGGCAGGCGTTTGTACGCTGGTGGCGGTCGGAGGAAGGGCCGGGGTTTAACGATGCGCGGCAGATTAATTGGCAGACCTTGCTGGACTACACCGGACATCTGCGCCAACAAGTTGAACAAGGTGAGCTGGCCATCGCCACTGCGCAAAACCGGTTGTCCAGTGTGAATCGGACCATGGCCGCACTTCGCGGTGATCAGTATGTGAAAGTGCCGAGCCCGAGTAAGGCGCTGGGAATGCTGCGCACCAGTGTTCGTCGTTCAGTGCCGCAAGGTCAGGACCGCGAACAGGTGAAGCGGATCGTAGAGGTGCTTTGTGAAAACCAGCAGCCGCGCGCCGCAGCCATCGCTCAGTTAGCGCGAGCCACCGGTATGCGCTTGCGCGAGGCGATTTTGGCCGACCTTCCCCGTCTAAAACGTGAAGCCATGCAATTCGGAAAGATCAACATCTAGGACGGCACCAAAGGGGGCCGCTCAGGTGCCTCAGCGCCTCGTTGGATTACGGTAGATGATCATATTCGTGACGCACTGAGGTTTGCCGAATATGTCTCGCCCAACGGTGGCCGCAACCTGCTGGCACCGAACGAACGCTACCTCGATTTCTTGCAGGGAATCGTCTGCCCCGTACGGGACATCCTCCATAAGCACGACCTCAAAGGCTTCCACGAATTGCGGGCAGCCTATGCTTGCGAACGCTATGAGCAAATCACCCACCATCCCGCCCCCATCAACGGGGGCCATTGCTATCAACTCGACCGACGCCTAGATCAGGATGCCCGAGTACAAATCAGCTATGAGCTGGGGCATAACCGTATCGTCGTGGTGTCGGCTTACATTGGTCGTAGAGCATGAGCAAGCCATTCGATATGGAGCTGTTCCTGGGGGGCGTTCTAACTGGGTCGCACGCCACTCGCCAACGTCACCTTCGCCAAGCGAAAGCCATTCAAACGGCGATCGCTAATCGCTGGCAACGGGACAATCCATGGACCTCTCGCTTAGGTAATCTTGGCAGTTCAAGCAATAGACGAAGGAGCAACCGACCAAAATTGAACGCTCAAGAATCCTCTCAGATAATTGCTTCTACGGCAGTTCCCTTCATTGCCCTTCCTTATCGCCCTGCGTTACCCTCAGACTTTGCTACTCATCCAAAGCATAGGGATCGCTGTCATGGTCTATAACCTTGAGGTTAGAGGTACAGGGAGGTCGAGGTGAGTGGGATTGTCTCTAGAATCAACCAAGGCAGGTATGATTCAGAAAAGAGTCTGGTGAACTTACGCGTTAACGCTATAAAAAAGAATCGGATTGACGTCATCGATGCGGCAAATCAGCGATTAAGAAAGCACCATCCAAAAATCTACGAGCGCCTCGTTGGACCACTCCACGAGCGCAAAAGAGACAAAAAATTCAGCTGTTATTGCAACTACCCCAAAAGCCTTTTTGCGATTTATCAGGACATAGTAAACAATAGAGTTCACTATCATTCTTTGATGTGTGATGCCTGCTGGCAGGACGACATCTCAAAAACTTGGGGCTACTACGGCTGGGCAAGCAAACTTATACCACAACAAACATGGCATGCTCTGTGCAAGGAGCGTGCTAACGACAAGTTTGTTGATTAGTTATCCTTCACCGAAGAATAGAAAACCTTCTAATAAGTTTTTGTGATCACGCAGGCATGGTAGAAAAGGTAGAGAATGAATATAAGAACTGCATCTGGATCGGGATCTAGCACGAGACGGGGATATGCCTTAGAAGACCTGTGTCGCGATATTTTGAAAGCCAACCACTGGCAGATTGATCCTCTGGATTCAATTCCGGATTATGGCATAGATATAACCGCTACGGAGCGGACTACCAGAGATCGTGTAGCGTTTGAAGTTAAATATACACGCAACTCCACCTTTCCTACATCGGCACTAATAATATCAGCTGAACGGCTTATAGAAATGGTGAGTGCGGCGGGAGTAGACAAGGCTGTACTCATAGTAGCCGCTGATATCCGTCCCGAAATAAAAAATCGAATTCAAGACAAATATAATTTACAAATCCTCAACTTAAACGACCTAATCTCTTGGCAAGCATTGACCTAGAGCTTATGGACAGATTAGTACAACTATGCGAAGTTGATCTATCAGAGAGGCAATTTGACAGCAATGCAAACTCCATTATCAACCCTAAACATATTAGAGTAAAACCTAACACAACCTCAGCGAATGAGAATGAAAGAATCGGTCGGGGATTAATTGAAAAACTACAATCCATCCCGCTTGGCAGGGATGGCTGTTATGAATTCGAGGATATCGCAAGTGAAATCGTAAAATATTTGTTTGACGAAAATCTTACTGGCTGGCATCAGCAAAAAAGAACAACCGATGATTTACACCGCTACGACTTAATTTGCCGCGTAATCGACAACTCAACCATTTGGAAATTCATTTCGCAGAATCTTGACTCAAGATATGTATTGTTTGAGTTCAAGAACTACAAAGAGCAGATAGGCCAATCTCAAATTTATTCAACAGAGAAGTACCTTTACGAGAAAGCCAAACGTAAAGTTTGCTTTCTTATCTCTAGAACTGGAGCATCAGACAACGCCCTCGCTGCTTGCCAAGGCGCAATGAGAGAACACGGAAAACTAATACTTTGCCTTGATGATAAGGGATTGACTGAAATGATTAGTTGCAAAGTCTCAGGCGATGACCCGAACGAACTATTATTTGAGAAAGTAGATAAATTCCTAATGGAGCTCCCAAGGTGAACACATCACATGGCGTGTCATTCAGACGGACGCCACTAGCATGAGTCGCATTCCTGACGCTTCAGCGAACGTCTACTACGGGATCAGGTTGTGCAAAAATATTTAAGAGTAAGTTTGAAAGTAAAACCCGGAACGAAAATTGCGCTCCCCCGTAAATCTTAGGCCTGCTGACTAGCCAAACACCGACAGATTTTACGTAGCAACGCGAACTTCAAAACGGAGCATGTGTTTTCAAACGGCCTGGGTCGTTGGCGCCCTGTCACGAATGAAAGGAGACGACCTGAAGCGAACATTCAAAATGCAACGACATACCTAGGTTCAGACGCATGCATCTGCCTACTTGAAGAAGTCTGGATCCTCTTCTGGGTAGATCCAGCAACGGCGCACATGTAGCGATGCAAGCTCAACTACGTGTCGATTGAATCCGCCCTCAAGGGCTTTGCTTTATATGGAGGTCAAGGATTTTCTCTGCGTTCAGCAAAAATAAATTCGTGCCCTTTCTGCTATTGCTCACTATAGAATGGCATCTGGCCAGTACAAAAAATTAGTTTTCTTTAACAAAAATATCGTAATGCAAGGATTTAGGAATTGACTCCAGGAAAAGCCAAAGCAACACTTCCAGACCCATTTCCAATCGAAAAACTCCGTGAGTTAGACTTTGGTAGTAATGATGGGCATCGGGATGACCTCGCACAAGATATGTTCATCGTAACTTCAGCTGTTAAGAAGTTCTTTCTAAACAAACACTCTGTTATCGTTGGCGCCATAGGCACTGGGAAAAGTACACTTTTCAGACTATTGAAGAATCGTCACAAAGAAATTGATGCATTTAAAAATGACCTAATAATACCACTTGAAGAAGCGCTATCATTTTCCGAGCTGTCCGACTTCACCAAAGAATATTACATTGGAAAAGACGAGAGAACACTTTACCAGTTGCTCTGGAAGTTTAATATATTATCTAAGACTGCGATTGCAATATCGGGAATGCCAAATTTCCCTGAAAGCAAATCTGAGCAAACCATCAACAACTTCCTAAAAGAGTCATTAAGCACAGATGCTTATAGCAGCATCATCAGCAAAGTCAAGGACCTCATCTCGAATGCCAACATTAAATTTGAGGCTAATATTGCTGACCATCCGATTACGCTTGAGGCGGGCATCAAAAAATCAAGCACCAATAAAAAGAAAATCAATTTAGAGGAAGTACAGAGAGCTATTTCATCCGCAGTCAAAGAGCGAGGCTATGACAAAGCCACGATAATTATCGACAAAATCGACAGATTTGTTGCTGGAATTGAATACGCCATACAGAGAAACTTTCTTACTGCACTTCTCGAAGTAGACGATGACATGGCTTCTGACAGCCACTTAAACCTTAAAATTTTTATCCGTTACGACCTTTTTGAAAGATTGAATTTTTCAAACCTTGGCTATGACAAGGTCGTTGACAATGCGGTAATACTTCGATGGAGCAAAGACGAAACTTTACGTTTTCTTGCGACTAGAATTTGTATGGCTTTACACAACGCTCAAATAGCAAATTTCCACAACATGATTTTAGCTACCGACTTGAGCGAGTACGGACTATCTTTCAGGGAACGTTTCTTACTTAATCCAAAGATACCTAAAATACTAAAAAAAGTAGTTAGCAAGAAACAAAAGGTTGAGCGTGATCAAAACCTATTTGGGAAGTTCGATAAGTCTTTTATAACCAAGGTCTTCCCAAGAAAAGCCATTCATTACTGCGCAAGTAGTCAGCAGACAGAAGAGATTGGAATATTTGAATTTCTTGGCGGTCATTTTATTGATGGCAACTCGGTTTGCACTCCCAGGTACATGCTTATATTTTTGAAAGAGGTTGTAAACAACGTAGCCTCTTATTACGAAGAAAACCCAGACCAAATATCCGAACTAGTACTAGTTGACAAAGACTACGAATGGGATCTTTTCAAAAAGAAATGCGTATACACAGCATATATTGATGCCAAAGATATATACGTCAAAAACGTCGGCACAGTAGACGAGAAGTGGGCCAAGCAATTTAGTAACTTCACATCAAAGAAAGGCAATAAAACAAAATTTGATTTCAAATGGATCAGAGCAAATTTATCAGATGTTTCCGAACAAGACTCGGTAGATTTTTTATCTTTCTTACAAGTGATAGGATATTTGAAAATCTCCGAGCATCACTCAGACATAAAAAAGCGGGGTTACGAGCTTCCTATTTTATATAAAACTGCTCCAAATCATAACTAACCAACGCACAACCTATGGTTATGAAGGAATAGAACTTCATAACTCATAAAATAAGTGACGATTACTGTGCGTTGGGGGAGGAACTGCAGGTCCAGGCCGACTCCTGCCTGTCAACTATGATGCTGGCTACGTCCATCCTCACAAGGATTACAAATGCGTAAATCCCAGATTCGATTCCACTGAAGACCATAACTAGCTGATTTATTTATAGTTACTAATTGGGGTACGCCAAATTTTCCAGTGAACTCCAGACGCCCGGAAAACCTAGTCTCGCCGAAACATACCGTTCGTCTGGTGCCGGCACTATAGATTTAGCGAAAAAACCTCACCGAAAGGTGGGCCTTTTTTGTTTGTGCTTCTCAAGACATCTACTCGACGTCTTGCGATGAACCTATCGCCTCATCAATCGACTCGGCTCCGCTCCCAACAGGTCAATCCTTAGTCCCCCTAGACACTGTCACTCCGTTCGACTTTGGGCTTACCGGCTCCAGTAATCTGACCCGCGTGTTTACGACGGGGATTCGCACCACGCCCGGTTTTTTTGCTTGCAGGTTTTGCCAGCCCGACCGTCGGGCTGGGGGTATTTTTGGCTGCTGAAGTCAGCCCCATGCGCATTCCGAACTTCCTCAGGATGGCATCAATGGTGTTGAGGGTCGGATTACCTTTGTCCTTCTCTATCTGGTACAGCGCCCTGGTCGACATTTTGCACATGCCAGCGAAGGTCTCTTGGTCGAATCCGGTGACTTCGAGCCTCAGCCTGCGAATAGCGGTGCCAAGGGTTTCGTTCCCCAGTTGGAACTGCAGCATGATGTCGTTAAGGAGCGCTCTGCGCTGCTCGTGGGAATCTGCGTTCATCGATAGCCTCACTCGGCGAGTCTCTTGTCCAGGTTGTTAACTGGGATGGCTGAGCCTGTCTCACTTCCTTGGGCATGTTCGCCAGCAAATCTGGCTAGACTCTGAACAATTCGGCAGCGCCAAGCAACCGCTGAAAAGAGCACGCCGAGGTTGATTAGGGAGTGGTTGCAGTCGCAGGTCGCTTGTCATTCCGGATTGCCCTCGTGCTCGATTTCCCACTTGGCAATGCGACTTCCGTACCGAGAACTATTTGTGCAAGATCTTGGAGTGGCGTCAGCACGAATCGACTGACGTACCTCAAAATGGCCGCCCTGCGTCCGTGATTATTCGGGATCCTAGGATGCGATTGGCACCGTCCACTCGCGCTTTCGGCACTTTAATTCTGGTTAAAGCCGTGAAACCGAGTTAGTCAGCACTTTAATGCTGACTTGCCAAGTCTGCCGCGCTTGAACCTGGCTGGCCCATCGAAGCAGGCTACAGGCTCTTAAACGTGAAGATTTCTAGACACATTTCCCCACACACCCAACAAGATCCTGTAGGACGCTTCTGAATTTAATCGCTATCCTCCCCGGCGCGTTGCGGCTCTCTGGATCACGGCATACCCTCCTCCCGTCGTTGGGTTCAGCGACCGGTTTTGACAGACCGAATCCACTAAGAAGCAACACTCGCTACTAGACCCTGCGCGTCACTGATGCGCGGTTGCGTTATGGCGGCTGTATGTGGGGCACACTTGTGTGCGCCAGGTTTCTTGGTGACTGGTCTGTCAACCCGCCTACAGCCGCCACCCACTTCGTTTGACAGCGAAGGGTGTTGGCTCAGCTCACCAAGGAATGTAGCCATGATCAGATCCACACCACACCCACCCAACCCCCCCGTCACCCAATCCATCCCTTTCGGCGCCAACTGCGGCAACCAAAGCCTGTTCACCGTACAGTCCGGCATCAAAGTCGAAGACGCTCTCGTCCTGGTCTCTGAATACCTGTCGTGCGCAGCAGCCACGGCTTATGAATCCGCTGACAACACTTCTTCAGAGTTCCGGCCATTGGCGAGGTCGGTGGTGCATCAAATCGAAGCGGCGCGAGCTTTGGTGGAGGCTTCGATTGCGGGGTTGGGGGATGCTTCGGGAGAGGTGCGGAGCGCGTAGCACGATGGTGCGTAGCTGGCAGGTTTGCTGGCGGCGGTTTTGAGTACGCCACCGCCAGCAAGCCTGCTGCTGCGGGATTACATCAGCAACACCACGGCGATGCCGCAAGCACCCGCGCGGAGATTGTGTCGTCCCCCTCGGCTCAATCCTTCCTGCGCAGACGGCGCAAGCGCATGTTATCTACCGCAAGGATCGCAAGCGCCATCGCCGTAAACACGGCAAACGCGTCACGCCCAAGGAAATGCCAGAAGCCCCAGGCTGCTGATGCCACAGCTACGCCGGTGAGTAAAAGCAGTATCGAATCTTTCATGCTCTTTAAGGCTCGATGGAGTTGAGGTCTTTGCAGAAAGCGTCAGGGCTAGAGTCTTGCGCTTCAGGAAGCGTGAGAATGAAGGAGATATCACCTTGGAAATGTCCATGGAGGCTCGGAGTCGAGTAGGGCGTTTCCGAAGTCTCAACCAGTTGTTTCCTACATCGATTTACGAAGCCTTGCGCTCGCTAGGATTTGCCGGCGGCGGTTTTGAGTACGCCACCGCCGGCAAGCCGAGCTGCTAAGGGGGATTGAGTAAATCCCTT
Organism: Pseudomonas sp. LS-2; assembly: GCF_003605735.1. GTDB lineage: Bacteria > Pseudomonadota > Gammaproteobacteria > Pseudomonadales > Pseudomonadaceae > Aquipseudomonas. The sequence goes on from NZ_QXTJ01000039.1 coordinate 493,975, forward strand.
AGCCTTCGCTCTTATCCAACGTCCTCAACTTCTGCGGCAAACCCCACATCAGCAACCCCGCTGCAATCACGCTGGTCACGCCAATCACGTACAGCGCGGGTGTGGTGCTGCCGGTGATGTCTTTGATGTGGCCGACCATCACGGGGCTGACGATGCCGCCGAACTGGCCGAGGGTGTTGATGAGGGCGATGCCGCCTGCGGCTCCTGCGCCAGCGCCGGCAAGGAGTTTGGGTGGCAGGGTCCAGAACGCCGGGATCGAGGCGACGATGCCCCCGCCGAGCATGGCCAGGGAAATGATGAGCATGCTGGTGTGCTGCGCGAAGATGCCAGCGCTGAAGAAGCCGATGGCGCCGAGTACAACGAGGCCGCAGACAAATTTGCGACGTTCGCCGCTGGCGTCGGAGAGACGGCCGACGACGACCATGCTGATGGCGCCGCAGATGTACGGGATGGCGGTGAGCAGGCCGATGATGACCGGGCTTTCGACGCCTGCGCTGCGAATCAGTTGTGGCGCCCAGAAGTTGAGGCCGTAGGACGCGACCTGGATCAGGAAGTAGATCAGGCCGAGCATCAGGAAGCCTGGCATTTTCAGGGCAGTGAGCAGCGAGCCGCCGTGTTTGTTGGGCTCGTGCTGGGCGATGCGGCTTGAGAGGTAGGTCTTCTCGTCATCGGTCAGCCAGTGGGCATCGGCGACGCGATCTTTGAGCAGTTTCAGGACGGCGAAACCCAACGCGATGCACGGCAGGCCGCCGAGCAGGAACAGCCAGTGCCAGCCGCGCATTTGCATCACGCCGTCCATGCCGCCGAGTACGAGGCCGGAGATGGGCGCGCCCAGCAGACCGGCAAATGCCGAGGCCAGGAACAGGGTGGAAGTGATGCGGCCGCGGTAGGTTTGCGGGAACCAGAGCGTCAGATAGAACAGCACGCCCGGTGCGAAGCCGGCTTCCATGGCGCCGATGATGAAGCGCAGCACGTAGAACTGCCATTCGGCGTTGACGAAAACCATCAGAGCGGTGGCGATGCCCCAGGAAATCATGATGCGGGCGATCCAGCGACGTGCGCCGACCTTGTACAGCATGATGTTGCTCGGCACTTCGAACAGTACGTAACCGATGACGAACAGGCTCGCGCCGAGGCCGTACGCGGTGTCGCTCAGGCTCAGGTCGGTTTGCAGCTGGAACTTGGCGAAGCTGATGTTGATGCGGTCGAAGAAGGCGAACAGGTAGCAGACCATGATCAGCGGCATCAGGCGCCAGGCGACTTTGCGGATCAGCGCTTTTTCGGCGCTTACAACCTCGGCGAGGCTGCTGTTCGGGGTCAGAACAGAGATTGTCATTGCGGTCACTCCAGTGGGACTTCCCAGAGGGAGCCCTATTGTTTTTGTTGTCTGGACGAATGCCCGAAGTGGAGCGTTCGTACGGGGTCAAAAGGTCTTGCGATGTAGCAGTCCGGCTTGCCGGCGGTGGCGATCTCAAGTGCGCCACCGCCAGCAAGCCGTGCTGCTACAGATATTTTCCAGGCAGACGCATGGTGCACATTCAGGTCGGCAAGTTCTCCGGCGCGGGGTGCAGGTCGCAGTTGCGTCCGGCCTTGGCGACTTGGCCCGGCATTTCATGGCCGAGCAAGGCAGGCAGACGACGGGACATGGTCAGCAGATGCGGCAGGTCGATCCCGGTGTCGATGCCCATTTCTTCGCACATGTTCACCAGGTCTTCGGTGCAGATATTTCCGGATGCCCCCGGCGCGAACGGGCATCCGCCAAGGCCGCCGAGCGAGGCATCGAAGCGCCGCGCGCCGGCTTCGTAAGCCGCCAGCACGTTGCTCAGGCCAAGACCTCGGGTGTTGTGGAAATGCAGGGTCAGGGCCGATGCGGGAATGCGGGTCAGCACGCGTTGCACCAGCCGATGCACCTGACGCGGGTTGGCCATGCCGGTGGTGTCGGCCAGGGAGATGCCTTGCATGCCCAGTTCCAGATACGCGTCGACGATCTGCAGCACGCGGTCTTCATCGATCTTGCCTTCGAACGGGCAGCCAAACGTGGTGGCGATGGAACCGTTGAGGCTGACCCCGCTGCCAGACGCGAATGACACTACATCTGCGAAAGCGCTGAGGGATTGCTCGCAGCGCATGCGCATGTTCGCAAGGTTGTGGGTCTGGCTGGCGGACATCACCAGATTCAGCTCGTCGGCACCGGCGTCAATCGCGCGCTGCGCGCCCTTGAGGTTGGGGATCAGCGCTACGTAGATCACGCCCGGATGACGCTGAATGCCGCGAAACACTTCATCGCCATCACGCAGCGCCGGAATGGCCTTGGGAGAGACAAAAGAACCGGCTTCGATGCGGCTGAAACCGGCGAGAGAAAGCTGGTCAATCAGCGCGATCTTGTCGGCGGTTTCAACCCAGGTCGGTTCGATCTGCAGGCCGTCGCGCGGCGAGACTTCCTGAACAATCAGGCGCTCGGAAAAATCGGTAATCATTGCACCACCCCATCGGTTTTGAGTTGGGCGATATCGGCGGCGGTCAGGCCCAGATCGCCGAGCACGCTGTCGGTGTGCTGACCCAGCGCCGGGCCTTGCCAGTTGATCGAACCCGGTGTTTCGGAAAGCTTGGGCACGATGCCTGGCATCTTCACGTTCGTACCGCCAGGCAGTTGCGCGTCGAGGATCATCTCGCGGGCCTGATAGTGCGGATCGGCGACGATGTCGGCGACGTTATAGATGCGGCCCGCTGGGACTTCAGCCTGTTCCAGCGCTTGCAGAACGTCATCGATTGGCAAGCTGGACGACCAGGCGCTGATCGCGGCGTCGAGCATTTCGCTCTGGGCGGCGCGGCCGTCGTTCTGCGCAAATTCAGGCGCTTCGCCCAGATCCGGGCGGCCGATGGTCTGCATCAGACGCTTGAAGATCGGGTCGCTGTTGCCCGCGATCACGACGTACGCGCCATCGGCGGTCGGGTAGGTGTTGGACGGCGCGATACCCGGCAAGGCGCCACCGCTGCGCTCGCGAACATGGCCGAGCATGTCGTATTCGGGGACAAGGCTTTCCATGAGGTTGAACACGCTTTCGACCAGCGAGACGTCGACGATCTGGCCATCTCCCTGCCCGGTCTTGACGCGGAGCAAGGACATCAATGCGCCCATCACGGCGTGCATCGAAGCCAGTGAATCACCGAGGCTGACGCCCACGCGAGCTGGCGGTGAGCCGGGAGTGCCGGTGGTGTAGCGGATGCCGCCCATGGCCTCGCCAATGGCGCCAAAACCGGGACGGTCGCGATAAGGCCCGGACTGGCCGTAGCCGGAAATGCGCACCAGCGTGAGTTTGGGGTTCAGCGCATGCAGGACGTCCCAGCCAAGGCCAAGCTTTTCCAGCGCACCGGGGCGCAGGTTTTCGATCAGCACGTCAGCGCTTTCGGCCAGACGTTTGACGATCTCGATGCCTTCGGGGGATTTTAGGTTCAGCGAGAGGGACTTCTTGTTGCGCGACTGCAAGTACCACCACAGCGAGGTGCCTTCGTGCAGCTTTCGCCATTTACGAAGAGGATCGCCCTGCCCCATCGATTCGATCTTGATCACCTCGGCGCCGAACTCGCCCATCAGGCGTGCGGCGAAGGGCGCTGCGATCAGTGTGCCGATTTCAATAACGCGCACGCCGTTCAGGGGGCCTGTCATAGCGGATACCTCAAGTGTTTCTTGGAATTTGTATCCAAGACTAGAGGACCGGCATTCAGCAAATCCAACCGTTTGTTGGCAACGGTCGTTCGCGAAACGCGAACGCTATTGAAGATGGCTGCGCAGATGGTCGAACAGCAGCAGGCTGACGGGCGACAGCGTTTCCTTGTCCCGCACTACGACAATCAACGTGCGCTGCGCCCACGAATTGCTCAGGGAAACCGCCGTGAGGCCCAGCGGCGTACCCAACAGTTCAAACGCCTTGCGCGGTAGAACGCCGATGCCCATGTTGGCCTGCACCATCCTGCACATGGCGTCGAAGCCCGGCACATGGATACGCACGCGCAGCGGTATGCCATGGGATCGTGCGGCAGTGTGGGTGCGCATGTTGATGGAACTGGCAGCATGCAGACCGATATGGTCGCTGCCCAGAGTCTCTTCGAAAGCGACCTGTTTGAGGTCCGCCAGGGGATGATCGGGGCGCATCACCACGACCAGTTCGTCATGCCGATACGGCACGCTGAACAGCCCTTGAACATCGGTGTCTTCGGAGCAGATGCCAATGTCTGCGACGCCGTCGATCAGCCCTTGCACCACGCCATTGCTGGGCCGCTCCTCAAGGTCGACCTTGACGCGCTCATGGCTGGCGGTGAAATCGTGAAGGTCTTCCGGCAGAAACTGGATGATGGCCGAAAGATTGGCCAGCATGCGGACATAGCCGCGCATGCCTTGCAGATGCTCGTCGAGCTCCAGACCCATTTTTTCCAGATCGAACAGCATGCGTCGCGCATGATGCAGCAAGGTTTCGCCCGCCGCCGTGAGGACCATGCCCTTGGCATTGCGCACGAACAGGCCGATGCCCAGCACTTCCTCAAGCTCCATCAGCCGCTTGCTCGCCGCCGACGTGGCAATGGCTTCCCGTGCTGCCGCGCGGGTCAGGGTGCCTTCTTCATACACCGCGACGAACAGTTTCAGGGTGATCAGATCAAGGCGACGAATGAGGTTTTTATGCAGCATGGCGAGGTTCTCAGCGACTGAGCGAGGGCAAGAATATACGCAAACCCGCGATTGAACGTTTGTCGGCACATCTGTCCAACGCCCGTTCAGCCCGCAATACCGGCTCATGGCAGCGGCCGAATGCATTGATACAGCAGGCCCCCTCCCCGATGACGCCGCCTTCGAGTAACGTATAGGCATGTCCGACGGGCCATCGCCTCCTCTTTCAGGTGACAGAGACCCGCAACCGAACACGATAGAAGGCCCCACCGTGCACAATGTCCGATTGATCAAATACGTCTGGACTCATCAGACCCCAGAGATTTCCTCCGAATGGTCGAAGCTTCTGTATGAAGTCGAGCTACCGTTCGTCCCTTTTCATGGATTGAACATTCAACTGCCTGATCAGCGCGCATGGCGCATCCGCGACGTTGAGTGGAATGTGGAGGAGCAGACCTTTCGCTGCCACATAGAGGATCAGTTCATGAATCTGCTGGATGTCGACGACTCCTATGAAGACTGGATCGACATGCTGCTCGAATGCGGCTGGGAATTGAGCGGGCGTTATACCAACGAACACAACAAGACCTGATTCTCTCCAGCCTGCTCAGGTTGAGATGCTGTACTTTCGTCAGCAATATCGTGAACGGCTGCCAGACTGATTCATGAGCCAGGCAAGAGGCCTGCCCCGACGGGCCCTGTATTTACCTTGAGCGTTGCTGCCATGAAATGGATTTCCTGCTGTACCCGTTACGCGATCGGCGCGGCTCTGGCGTGGTCGTCGAGCGTGTTTGCGTCCCCCACCATCGATTTCTATTTCCCTGAGGCCCCGCCGCTGACGATGGGCACTCAGGGCGAGCGGCACGGTATTGCGGGGGACATCACGCTCAAGGCCATGGCGATGGCCGGGTATTCCGCCAATTTCCTCTCGCCGCCCTGGCCGAGGGCGCAACGTGACGTTGCCAATGGCAAGGACTTGCTGATCGCGCCGCTGTCCCGTACGCAGAGTCGTGAAAACAACTTCACCTGGATCGCTCCATTGCTGACGATGGATCGCACGTTTTTCAGCCTGGATCGGCGGGTTGAGAGCTTCGAGGAGGCGAGAAAGGCCTTCAAGTTGATTGCGGTCGGCATCGGCTCAGCGCAGGAAATGCGCCTTCGCGAGGAAGGCTTCCCGGCTTCACAGATCTATCCGCTGAAAATCGGCGACAACCCCGCACAAATGCTGCTCAAGGGCCGAGTGGATGCCTGGTTCAATGGCGTGCCGGAGAGTCGCTATATCTGGAAACAACTCAGCGACAGACCGCTGGTGATGAGCCGCGTGCTGATGACGGCCGATATCTACCTGGCGTGCTCCCGGGATTGCGATCCACAGATGGTGGAGCGGTTGAAAAAGGCAGTGGAAACTCTACAGGCCAATGGCACTGCGAATAAGATCGAAGCCGAATATTTGAAGGGACCGCCGGGGTCTTGAGTTACATCGAGCTTCGTTCCCACGCTCCGCGTGGTGACGCTGCGATTGACGCTCGGCGTCAATGGGGACGCGGAGCGTCCTGCAAGGCATTCCCACGCTGGAGCGTGGGAACGATCATGAAAAGCCCGAACCACACCGCAATCCCGCTTCTGCCCGGAGGGCGTGGGAGCCACCGGGGTGGCGCTCCACCTTGTCGGCGATCTGCCGGGCACCGGCAGTAAGATCAGCCAGCTCGGTGTATCAGGCACACCGCATGCACAGGTTTTGCTGCCGCTGCGCGCCAGATCGCCGACAAGGTGGAGCGCCACCCCGGCGGCCTCCCACGCCCTCCGGGCAGAAGCCGTTTGGCGTGTCCTGCAATACCGCAGTTTTGTGGCTTACCGGGCTTCTGAATTGAGCCCGAACATCGTAGGAGCGCGCTTGCACGCGATTGCGGTGGGTCAGTCGACGTCTATGTGACCGACCTTACGCATTCGCCATTGAGCTAGCTCCCACAGGTTACCCATCAGGGCAAAAAGATGATCTTCTCCACACCACCCTGATTCACTTCAGCGTAGCGCGCCGGGCCGTCGTTCAGCGAAGACTCGATCAGCCCAGTCGGCAGTGGCACTTTCCCTTCATCGAACAACTTCCCGAATTGCTCCAGCATTCGCGCGCAGGCTTCAACGCCATACAGCAGCGAGTTGATGCCCACCACTGAGCCTCCCTTGCGGTACAACGCCAGCGCTGGCAGTTGCACATGACCGTCGACGGGGGCGGCGATGATGGCGATGCGACCGAATGGCGCCAGCGCCTGAACCGAAGCGGGAAGCCAGAAGCCTGTGGTGTCGAAGATGACATCCGCGCCGCCGCTGAATACTGCGTTGACTTGAGCGGCGAGGTGTTCCGGCTTGTCGAGCAGAATGGCGTCGAAACCGCGCTCCTGCAGGGCCTCAAGTTGCTCAGGGCGACGCACGGCAGCCAGTACCTGCGCGCCTCGAACCTTGGCAAGGTTGATCGCGGCATTGCCGACAGCACCATTGGCACCAATGACTAGCAGACGCGAGTTTGCATCGACCAGGCTGCGCTCCAGTGCATCCCATGCGGTGGTGTAAGGCACACCGAGACTGGCGGCCTGTACGAAACTCAGAGATTCGGGCTTGAGCGCGATACCCTTGGCCGACAGCGTGATGTAACCGGCATGGGAGCCATTGCGCGTAAACCCGATCTGATTGCCGGTGCCCCAGACTTCCTGGCCGATGAGTTCCTGCGGGCCTTCAACGACCACACCTGCGAAATCCCGCCCCGGCACTCGTGGCACTGTGGTGTAGGGGAAGCGCCCGAGTACGTTCTTCACATCGCTGGGGTTCAGACCCGCAGCCTTGATCTGTACCAACACCTCGCCTTCTGCGGGTACCGGGGTCGCAAGCTCAACGACTTCCAGTGCAGCCAGGTCGCCGGTTCGAGAAAATTGCAGTGCTTTCATGGGGTTCAACTTCCAGAGTTGTAAACGGAATTGGCTCGATCAGGACATCAGGTTGGCGAACAGCTGTCGGCCCATTGGCCATAGCTGTTCGCCGGCCTGCATGCCGAGCAGACCTACCAGCGCGATCAGTGGCGGCGCTGGCGAGCGGAAGTCCAAAGCGCCGTAAAGCAGACCAACGGCGATACCGATTGCGAGTGAGAGGATGTAGCTCATGATGAACTCCGGTGCATTGCGTCGTGCGGCGCGATGGCGGCACGGCGATGTTTAGCGATGTACGGAGTGTAGGGACGGGCCAGAAAAGCTACCGGCCAAGTACTTCTGATTTTCGGACAGTCACAACTTTGCTGACACCGCCAATATGCCGATCAACGCCGCTGTAGCAGCACGGCTTGCCGGCGGTGACATTCTAGAGATCGCTTCCGCCGGCAAGCCGGACTGCTACAGATCAGCGACGGTCTCAGCCAGCTTGCTCGCCAAGCGGATATTGCGAGGGCGCCATGCCCAGCTCGCGGCGGAACATGTCGCTGAAACTGCTGGGGGAATACCCCATCGACCGGGCAATCACGCTGACCGGAACTCCCTGAATGATTTCAGCCACCGCCGTCGCCAATTGCACTTGCCGCCGCCACTCGGCGAACCCCATGCCCAGCACGGCCTGAAACAGACGGGAGAGCGTTCGCACACTGGCCCCGGCATTTTCCGCGTGCTGCTCGAAAGGCACGTCGATGGAGGGCTCGATCATCACCGCCTGACAAACGTTCATCAGGCGACGATCACTGTCATCGGGCATCGGCACCTTGAGCAGCGAACGCTTGGCTTTCTTGAGTTCGAGCAAGGCAAGGCTGACCAGGGCACTGTAGTAGTCCGAGTCCTTATCCTGTTCGGCTACCAGATTGATGATCAATTCGCGCAACAGCCGCGCGACTTCAAAGACCTGAACCGTGCCTTCCAGTGTCTGCGCCAGCGCCGGGCGAAGGTAGATGTTGCGCATCTCCAGATCCGACACCACACGGATGCCATGAGGCACACCGGGCGGCAGCCACAGCGCACGCTGGGGCGGGACCACCAACGCCTCGTTCGGCGTCTCGACCCACATCACACCCGACATCGCATACAACACCTGCCCCCAGTCATGCTCATGGGGCTCGATGTACAAACCACGCGGGTACGTCCGTGACAACGGCTGCACCGGGACGGCGATATCGGAGAGGTCAGGTGGAGCGGCGAGGGCCATGAGGTGTGATCGATGAGGGTTAATGCGGCAATGTTAACCATGACGCCAAAGGTGCGCCAGAAACGTTATTCATGCACAGTTTAATAACGCCGCCGTGTCGCCGACCCAACGAGATTGTCGGCGCGTTATATCAGGTGACTGCAGCACACATCTGAGTACGGCACAAAATAGCGAGGCAGAAAGACTCTGGTTCATCAGGCGTTTGCGACCGCTTTTCACATGAATAGCCAGATCGTCGCAATCCAACGTTTCGACACTGCTGAACTCGACCCAGCTTTGCAGCGGCAGATTGTCACCCGGAATACCGACGTAGTAACCCGCACGTGGTGGCCCGAGAAAGCACGCAGGGTTCTCGACAAGTCCATGGGACTTGGAAGTGAAGACAGCCGTCACCAAATCGCTCGATCCAGAATCAACGGCCAGTACCAGCACGAACTTGCGTTTGCACTCACCGGTCACGTTATCGAAGTAATAACAGTCATCACGCCAAATCTGCCCTTCGACAGCCGTCACCTTGCTCATCCGGCACCCGCGTTGATTCGCGCAGCTTCCAGAGCCGATTGATACATCGCCTGCTGAGACGCCACTTTCAGAAAACCTTCGCGATCCAGCGCATCGTCAGTAATCGACAGAGCGTAAGGGATAACTTCATGACTGCCGCGCCCGTCCTGCCAGACCTTGTCCCACGCACCATTCTGCTCGTGGGTAACATCGATCATGCGTGGTGAATAAGTGGTTTTATAGCGATCAGCCAACGCTTGCATGATCGAAAGCTGTCGTTGCGAAAAGTCATCGGAATCGAATTCAACTCCAGGGAGGACCTCGACCTGCATCCGATCAAAGTCAAGGACACGCCGGGGAACAATCCGTACGGCCTGCGCAAGGTCCGGCCCCAAGTCTTCCCACTCTTCCATAAGATCCACCGGCACGGGGCCGAATTTCCAGGCTTGATACTCAAAGCCCGTAACACTCTTGCCGGTCTGTTTGAAATGTTCGAAATCAAGCAGATAAAGCAGCTTGAACAGCTTTATCTTTCCGCAACAATCAGTGTTCTCCGCGAAGAAGACGATGGCATTAATCAGGCGGTTGCGAGTGGCTTTGGACATGGGCGTTGGTTTCGGTCCCGGAAAATCTGGAGCATAGACGCTGAGAGCGCATTGTACTCCCATCAAAAGCCGTAGCAGGCAATAGCCCAATACCACCTATGAAGAAAATTTCCGCGGATCTGGTCCCACTTCAAAACCAGAACGCCCCGGTCTCTCGACCGGGGCGTTCTTTTGCAGCGTCAGCTCAACAGCCGTTCAACATCAGAAAACGTTGATCGGGTAGTCGATGAAGATACGGGTTTCGTTACCGCCGACGTTGTAGTTATCCACATCGTTGGAAACGCGCAGCCAGGAGTTGCGCAGACGCAGGGACAGGTCTTTCGCCGGGCCGCTCTGGACGACGTAGCTCAGTTGGCTGAACAGCTCGCGCTCTTCGCCACGGCCACGGTCGGAACCGTCGTCGATGTTGTCGCCGCGCACATAAGCCACTTTGTAGCTCAGGCCGGGAGTGACGACGGTGGCCAGGTTCACACCGTAGCCCACTTGCCAGGACCGCTCGTCCTTGCCGTTGAAGTCGGACCAGTAGGAGTTGGCCAGGTAGATGGTGTTACCGCCATCGCTGAAACCACCGTTATTGCGATAGCCGCCGTAGTTGTAGCCGGTTTCGCCGGTGCTGCGCTGGTGCGCAATGGTGAAGGAGTGGATGCCAACGGCCCAAGTGGCGGCCAGGCTCCAGATCTTGTTATCGCGGGCGTCGTCGACAGCGACTTCTTTGTCCAGCTTGGTCTTGTAGCCGTTGAAGTCGAACGTCAGCGACTGATCTTGCGGCAGGGCCCAGACGTAGTTCAGGTTCACGTACTGCTTTTTCAGCGTGTCTTCGTCGTCGGAGGCGTAGAACGCGCCGCTCAGAGCGTCGNCCTTGATCTCTTCGGATGTGATCATGGTGCCGGTGTAGCTCTCAGGCAGCAGGCGCGAGTTGTCGTAACTCAGCACCGGCAGCTCCGGCATCATGGCGCCGTATTTGAGCACAGTGTTGGAGATGCGGAATTTGACCGCGCCGCCGAAACGCTGCAGATCGTCGGCCGCGTTACCGCTGTCGCCCTGCTTGAAGAAGTCGATACCACCTGCGCCGCTTTTGCCTTTACCACCGTCCAGACGAACAGCGTACAGACCGAAGGCATCGACACCGACGCCGACCGTGCCCTGAGTGAAACCGGACGAATAGTTGGCCATGAACGCCTGGCCCCACTCGGCGCGGTCTTCAGGTCCGTTCTTGTAGTCGCGGCTGATGTAGGCGTTGCGCAGATTGACCTTCAGGCTGCTGTCTTCGACGAAGCCTTTGGAGTCTGCCTGGCCGTCCGCCATGGCGTGAGTGGCGGCGATGATGCCCAGAGTGAGCAGGCCGATACGCTGTTTCATCTTGTTGTCCTTGTGAGCAGATTAATCGCGCGCTGTGGCAAATACCCGGACAGGTAATTGCGTCTCCCAAGACTGTAAACAATCGTGGAAGCCCGCACGAAATCATCGCAGTGGACTACTGATGCACGTACATGGCGCTTGGCCACAGGCGGTGGACCGCGAATGCTATCCCCGGCATACAAGCGTGTCAATTTGATGAAAGGCAAACCGACGAGTGTGCACGCCTCTCCAGACCCTGGAGAGGCAAACGCATCAACTGTGCAGAATGCCCAGCAGCGCTTCCATTTCAGCGTCGTTGATCAGGCCGCACGGATACCGCTGCTTCAGCATGGCGCGATAGTCCGGAACCTGATTGTGATCTTGTAACCGTGGAGCCTGGGTTATCCGTAACCAGTCCGCCATCATCTGCCGTGCTTCATTGCTCGCAGACAAACCTCGAGTCACTCGTGACTCATGACCTGCGTTCATAGGGATAACCTCGTGTGCCTTGGACTGCGAAAACTACTCAGCTTTTGTTACAAACGAACGAATGGGACAACCGTTTAACAAATCTGAACGTCTTGCGCGGGATCAGCGCTAAAACGCCGCCCACAAAAAAGCCCATCGTCCGATGGGCTTCCAAGACAGCAAGAAGCGAACCAACTCAGCGACGGTGAGGCGCCGGTTGTTGCTGGGTCAGGCAGTGAATATTGCCCCCGCCCAGCAGTAGCTCACGGCCTGGCACCATGACCACCTCATGCTCGGGGAACAGTTGCTGCAGAATTTTGCGCGCGGTTTCGTCCAGCGGATCCTCGAAACTCGGTGCGATGATGCCGCCGTTCACGATAAGGAAATTCACATAGGAGCCGGCAAGACGCACCGAAGGGTTGCGTTCCTGACTGCCATGCACCTGATCAACGCCGGCGCATTCCTCTTCGGTGGCGAACAAAGGGCCCGGAATCGGCATTTTGTGAACGATGAATGAACGGCCTTTTGCATCCTTCGCGTTTTCCAGCACACCCATCGCCGCCTGGCAGCGAGGGTAGTTCGGGTCTTTCGGATCATCGGTCCAGGCCAGCAACACCTCGCCCGGGCGCACGTAGCAGCAGAAGTTATCCACATGGCCGTCGGTTTCGTCGTTGTACAGGCCGTCCGGCAACCAGATGATTTTTTCCACAGAGAGGTGATCGCGCAGCACCCCTTCGATCTCTTCGCGAGACAGGTGCGGGTTGCGGTTGCGGTTGAGCAGGCATTCTTCGGTGGTAATCAGCGTGCCTTCGCCGTCGACATGGATCGAGCCGCCCTCCAGCACGAAGTCTTCGGTGACATAGCGCGGGCAACGTTCGATTTCCAATACCTTGCTCGCCAACGCTGCGTCCAGGTTCCACGGTGAGTACAGACCGCCGTCAAACCCGCCCCAGGCGTTGAAGCCCCAATCCACGCCGCGCACTTCGCCGTCATCGTTGATGACGAAGGTCGGGCCGGTGTCGCGCACCCATGCGTCATCGTTGCTGATTTCCACGACCCGAATGTTCGGCACATCCAGACGTGCGCGAGCGTTGTCGTATTGCGCCGCCGATACGGCGACCGTCACCGGTTCGAACCGGGCGATGGCCTTGGCGACAGCGACATGCGCGGTCTGCACCGGCTTGCCGCCCAGACGCCAATTGTCCGGGCGCTCTGGCCAGACCATCCAGGTCTGGGTCTGCGGAGCCCATTCGGCGGGCATGTAGAAACCATCGGCGCGGGGGGTGCTGTTAAGTGTGGTCATGTGAATCAGGACTCCAGTGAACCGTCCAGGGTTTGCAAGGCACCATACAGGTTGGGACGACGGTCACGGAAGAAGCCCCAGGCGCTGCGAATGTATTGCGGTCAATCTCGCCACCTTTATATCCGATAAAAATCGGTCTTAAAAGGCTATTAACATCTGAGACAGGGCAGCTAGCCAAAAATAACCGATATTCATCCAGTGTGATCGGGTGTGCTGGCGATAGCGGTCTCGAGAAAGCCATCGCTGGCAAGCCGGGCGAATACAGGGCATCTGCCTGGCACACATCCGTTAATCCTCCAGCTCGCTCAATACCTTCGACACGTTATCCACGAAGAAATCGACGCTGCGCCGGGTGGTGACCATCGGCGGTTTGATCTTCAGGATGTTCAGGTAGTCACCCGTCGGTTGCATGAAGATACCCAGCTCGCGCAAACGGTCGCACAGGTACGTGGTCTCTTCGGTGGCAGGCTCGAGGGTCTGGCGATCACGTACCAGTTCCAGCCCCAGATAAAACCCCGAGCCGTGGGCCGCGCCTGCCAATGGGTGTTTATCGATCAGCGCCAGCAATCGCTCCTTGAAATAACCACCGACCCGTTGGGCGTTTTCCCAAAGCTGCTCTTCTTTCATGACATCAAGCACCGCCATGCCGATCCGGCAACTCACCGGACTGCCCCCCGAAGAGGAAAAGAAATACCCCTCGGCCTCCAGCGCTTCGGCGATCTCCCGGCGAGTAATCACCGCGCCCAGCGGATGACCATTGCCCATGCCTTTGGCCATGGTGATGATGTCCGGCACCACGCCCTGCTCTTCGAAGCCCCAGAAATACTGCCCCAGCCGACCGTATCCGACCTGGACTTCGTCGGCGATGCAGACGCCGCCTTGTGCGCGGACTTTCTGGTAGACCTGTTGCAGGTAACCCGGCGGCAGTGAAATTCCGCCGGCGTTGCCATACACCGGCTCGCAGATGAAGCCGGCCAACTGGCGGCCCTGTTCGGCAAGTCGGGCGAGATGGGCATCAACGCTCTTCAGATAAAACGGCGTGCTGTCGGCACCGCGGGCCTCGCCACGGTAGGTATTGGGGGCCACCACCGGATGCACCCAGTCCGGGCGCGTGCTGAGCGCTTGCGGGTTGTCGGCGATGGACGTGGAGATGGCGTCTGTCGCAACCGACCAACCGTGATACGCCTCGAGCACGCTCAGGACATCACGCCCGCCGCTGTAGGCCCACGCCAGCCGAATCGCCAGATCATTGGCCTCGGTGCCGCTGTTGACCAGAAACACTCGATCCATCCCTTCCGGCGCAAGCTCGAGCAGCCGCTCGGAGAATTCGGCGATGGCCGCGTAGTGAAAGCGCGAATTGGTATTGAGCAGCGACCACTGTTTTGCAGCGACCTGGGCCATGCGCGGATGTCCGTGACCGAGCACTGCGACGTTGTTGAGCATGTCCAGATACGAACGGCCCTGCATGTCGATCAGGTGGTTGCGCCATCCGCGTTCGATCTGCGGCGGCGCCTGGTAGTAATGCTTTTGCGAACGGGCAAAACTCGCGTCGCGACGGGCCAGTAATTCGGCGGCGTCGGCCAGTGTCGGCGCGTCACAATCGAAGCCCAGCATCCCCTTGGGCGAAGGGCACAACGCTCGCCATGCAGCGGCCCTGGAAGGGGTCGAGAACAAGGGAGGGCTGACATCCGGCTCGGAACACAGCTGCACGATCAGTGAACCGCCGCCCTGCCCGATCACGTCGCTGGCGCCGAACTCAACACCGGAGTCGAAATCCGAGCGCACACCCCACAAGCGCAGATTCGCATCGGTCCCGACCAGCATCAATGCACCGTCGGCGGTGTGCCGCAACGTACCGTTAAAGGGCGCGTGAACTGCAGTGCCGTGTGGGATCAGCAATTCCACATGCAGGGCAAAGGTCTCCGGCTCTTGATGGCTGTCCGGCAGCGTTCTCGACAAACGATATTCGCCATAGCGGCTGGTAGCCAGACCATGGGCGTATGCGGCCTCTTTGAGCAATTGCTCGTCGAAGCCGCTTTGCTCCCAATTGCCCGCCTCGAAATGCTCACTGAGCACTCCAAGATCCACCGCCGTGAAGCGCTGCCCACTCAACGTCGGCAGCAAGGGCGAAAACGCTTCTGCGCGGTCGCTCTCGTCGAGCAGCCCCACGCAATCGAGAATCGCCGCCTCCATCAAGGCCATGGGAATGGCAGTCGCGACGTCGAAGATGTTCCATTCGCTGCCCAGATTGGCCTGGATGTAAGCGTTATCGGGCTCGATGCTGGCCTGCTGTTCGCTGCTGAGCACCAGCACCGCCGCGCGCGCGACGATCAACGGCCACAGCGCCTGCAACTCTTCACGCTGCAAGGGGTTGATCGCGTGATAGGCCGCGATGGCGGGCAGGATGAACAGCGGGTCCCCGTCGGCGTGATGCAGCAGTGCAGCGCAAGTGACCGAGAGGTCGGCGATACGCCAGGTACGCACCAGATCACCAAAGTCGATCAGCCCCTGCAATTGCCACATGCGGTGCGAGTCGCGATCCCAGACCACGTTGTATTCAGTGATGTCCATATGGATCGCCTGAACCGGCAACTGAGCGATCAGCGGCAACAGTCTGGCATGCGCTTGCAGCGCTGCCTCTTCGATACACGCCCGTTCCTCGGCGTTCTCGATGACCGGCAACAGGTGTTTGATCAGCGCACTGGCGTGGCGCGGGTCCCACTGCAGAATGCGCTCCAGTCCAGGGTGCTCGAAGCCCGCCAACGCGATATCCACCTGGGCGCAAAGCTCGGCCAGTCCGGTCATGACCTGGCGGCTCAAATGCGCCACGTGCGCCAGCGACCGGCCGTCGATGAACTCAAGCAGTCGCACATGCACCGGATGACCGTCTACCGCCAGCGTCAACAGATCATTCCCGTCTACGGCGGCAATGACCGCCGGTACACGCACATCGGACTGACGGCTCAGATGGCGCAGGGCCTCGTGCTGAGCCGCCAGTTCGAGGGTCGAGTAGTCGCCGTGGCAGATTTTCAGTACGAAGCGTCGCCCGTCGCCGCTGTCCAGCAGAAAGTTACGATCCTGATGGCTACCCAGCTCTTTCAAGGGGCCTGACAGGCCGTAGTGCACCGACAGCCACGCAGCCGCCTGATCGGGGGTGACTTCCGGGCACGGGAGACTGGATCGGCGAATCAGGGTGGCGAGCGGCATGTGAAAGGTCCCAAGGGTTGGATGGACAGGCAATATCGCCAAGTGCGCAATGGATAAGCAACCCCGTCGGGGTTAGCGAAGAGAAATCTTTTCAACCACCGCTAGATAGCGTGGTCGTTAAGGCGATGAAACAGTCACGGCGGTTTTATGACGCTATCGAAGCCAGCCAATCAATTAATTTCATGGCCTCTGGGCGGTTTGCGCCTTGCGCCTGTCATCACCCCACCACAAGCTATGCTTCGTCATCTTGACGTCCATCCAGGGAAGAAGGTTTAGCCATGCGAATACTTGTCACCGGTGGCGCCGGCTTTATCGGTTCTGCGCTGATCCGCCATTTGATCAACAACACCGATCATGACGTACTGAACTTCGACAAACTGACCTACGCAGGCAACCTCGAATCGTTGCAAAGCATAGTCACCAACACTCGCTACGAGTTCGTGCAGCAAGACATCGTCGATCAGGCCGCGGTGAGCAAGGTGCTGGCGCGCTTCAGACCCGACGCGATCATGCACCTGGCAGCGGAGTCGCATGTCGACCGTTCCATCGACGGGCCGGGCGAGTTCATCCAGACCAATATCGTCGGGACTTACAGCCTGCTCGAAGCGGCCCGTGGCTACTGGCAGACTCTTCCCGACACCGAGCGTGCGGCGTTCCGCTTCCATCACATTTCCACCGACGAAGTGTATGGCGACCTGCACGGCGTGGATGATCTGTTCACCGAAACAACGCCCTATGCGCCAAGCTCCCCGTATTCGGCCAGCAAAGCGGCGTCCGATCATCTGGTGCGCGCCTGGCAGCGCACCTACGGTCTGCCGGTGGTCGTGACCAACTGTTCGAACAACTACGGGCCCTTCCACTTTCCGGAAAAACTCATTCCGCTGGTGATCCTCAATGCGTTGGCCGGCAAACCGCTGCCGGTGTATGGCAACGGTCTGCAGGTGCGCGACTGGCTGTTCGTCGAGGACCACGCCCGTGCGCTGCTCAAGGTGGTCACCGAGGGCAAGGTAGGCGAGACCTACAACATCGGCGGCCATAACGAACAGAAGAACATCGACGTCGTGCGTGGCATCTGCGCGTTACTGGAGGAGCTGGCGCCAG
The DNA here is from genome assembly GCF_003605735.1 of Pseudomonas sp. LS-2. Lineage (GTDB taxonomy): Bacteria > Pseudomonadota > Gammaproteobacteria > Pseudomonadales > Pseudomonadaceae > Aquipseudomonas. The sequence goes on from NZ_QXTJ01000039.1 coordinate 511,334, forward strand.
AACACCGTAAAGGCGTGGCCAACTATGCGGATCTGATCACCTACGTGACCGACCGCCCTGGCCATGACATGCGTTACGCCATCGACGCCAGCAAGATCGAACGCGAACTTGGCTGGACGCCGGAAGAAACCTTCGAATCCGGATTGCGCAAGACCGTGCAGTGGTATCTGGACAATCTGGAATGGTGCCGCAACGTGCAGGACGGCAGCTATCAGGGCGAACGCCTGGGTACCAACGTCAAGGATCTGATCGCATGACCAAAGGAATCGTATTGGCAGGGGGCTCGGGCACTCGCCTGCACCCCATCACACTCGGCGTCTCCAAGCAGTTGCTGCCGATCTACGACAAACCGATGATCTACTACCCGATCTCGGTCCTGATGCTCGCCGGCATCAAGGACATCCTGATCATCTCCACACCGCTGGACTTGCCCCAGTACCGCGCCCTGCTGGGCGATGGCAGTCAGTTCGGCGTGCATTTCCAGTATGCCGAACAGCCCAGGCCCGATGGTCTGGCCCAGGCGTTCCTGATCGGCGAGCAGTTCATCGGGGATGACTCGGTGTGCCTGATTCTGGGCGACAACATTTTCCACGGCCAACACTTCAGCGATCAACTCAAACGCGCCGCCGATCAGGAGTCCGGTGCAACGGTCTTCGGTTATTGGGTCAAGGATCCAGAGCGTTTCGGTGTCGTGGATTTCGACGAGAAAGGCCGCGCACTGTCCATCGAGGAAAAACCCAAGGCACCGAAGTCCAGCTACGCCGTCACAGGCCTGTACTTCTACGACAACGAAGTCATCCAGGTGGCCAAAGACGTCAAGCCGTCGTCACGGGGTGAACTGGAGATCACTGACGTCAACAATGCCTATCTGCAGCGCGGCGACCTGCGTGTGGAGCGCTTCGGCCGAGGCTTCGCCTGGCTCGACACCGGCACCCACGACAGTCTGCTGGACGCCTCCCAATACGTGCAGACCATCGAGCATCGCCAAGGCCTGAAAGTCGCTTGCCTTGAAGAAATTGCCTTCCAGAACGGCTGGATCGACCGCACTCACCTGCTGAGCCGGGCTGACTATTTTGGCAAGACAGGCTACGGTCAATACCTGTTCAAAGTCGCGGGGGAAAGCCAGTGAACGTCATCGCGAGTGAATTGCCCGAAGTGCTCATCATCGAACCCAAGGTGTTCGGCGATGAGCGTGGATTCTTTTACGAGAGCTTCAACGCCAAGGCTTTCACCGAAAAAACCGGGATTAACGCCCAGTTCGTACAGGACAACCATTCGCGCTCGCAAAAGGGCGTGTTACGCGGCCTGCATTACCAGATCGAAAACCCGCAGGGCAAACTGGTACGGGTCACTGCGGGCAAGGTGATGGATATCGCCGTCGACATTCGTCGCAGCTCCCCGCACTTCGGCAAATGGTTCGGTCTGGAGCTGTCGGCGGAAAACGCCAGACAACTGTGGATTCCGCCAGGTTTTGCCCATGGCTTCGTGGTACTGAGTGACCATGCCGACTTCCTGTACAAGACCACCGACTATTACACCCCCTCCGCCGAGCGCTGCATTCGTTGGGACGATCCGGATCTGGGGATCGACTGGGGCCTGTCGGAAGCGCCAACGCTATCGGCCAAGGATCAAGTCGGCAAACTTCTGAAAGAAGCGGATCTGTTTCCGTGAGTGCGCCGCTGCGGATTCTGATCAGCGGGCAACACGGCCAGGTTTCGCAGGCGTTGCAGGAGGCGCTCAAGGGGCTGGGCGAGTTGATCGTGCTGGGGCGCGATCAACTGGACCTGAGCCAGCCTGAGTCGATCCGGCCCGTGGTGCGTGAGATCAAACCCGACCTGATCATCAACGCCGCTGCCCACACAGCGGTGGACCAGGCCGAAAGCGAGCCGGATCTGGCGCTTGCGATCAACGGCACCGCGCCCGGCGTATTTGCCGAAGAAGCCGCCATGCTGGGCATTCCGTTCATTCACTATTCCACCGACTACGTATTCGACGGCAGTAAGGACGGGGCGTGGACGGAGTCAGACGCGCCCAACCCGCTGGGTGTCTACGGCCGTAGCAAACTGGCGGGTGAACAGGCTATTGAAAAGGCCGGCGGTCAGTACCTGATTCTGCGCACCAGTTGGGTTTACTCCCTGACTGGCCGTAACTTTCTGCTGACTATGCAACGCCTGCTGCAAGAACGGGAAAAAATGACCATCGTCGCCGACCAGATCGGCGCACCGACATGGGCAGGCACCATCGCGCAAAGCACGCGCGTAATGATCGAGCGCTGGCGTGACGGCCAGCCCGGCGCGTGGGGTGTTTACCACCTGAGCGCCAGCGGCGAGACGTCCTGGTTCGGTTTTGCACAGGCCATCGGTCAGGCATTGACCTCAGTTGGCAAACCCTGCGCAAGCCTTGAGCCGATACCCTCGAGCGCCTATCCGACGCCGGCCAGACGCCCTCTCAACTCACGCATGGACTGCAGCCGTCTGGAACGTGAATGGGGTGTCACTCAGCCAGACTGGCATGACGCATTGCTGGAGTGCTTAGCGCAGCAGCGGTAGGCATAATGCGGCGGACATCCGATTTCAACCGGCGTACGCCCTACGATGACTACCTCTCTTCCACGCCGCCCGCGCTGGCGCAGTCTGGCCCTGCTGGCGCTGATCCTCGCGCCGTTGCTGTGGCCGCTCGAGCGCTTGGCCGAGCATTACTACCGCAGCGAGTTGCTGAGCCAGAATCGTCAGACGCTGGATCTGTACGTCGCCAACCTGCTCGGCACGCTGCATCGTTACGAGGTACTGCCGCAGATTCTGGGGGATCTGCCAGGGCTGCGCACCATGCTCGCCAACCCGCAGGACAAGCAGACGCAAGAGCAGGCCAATCAACTGCTGATGAACACGGCGCGGCAGACCGGCGCCGAAGTCATCTACCTGATGGCCCCGAACGGCGATACCCTTGCGGCATCCAACTGGGACAAACAGGACAGTTTCGTCGGCCGCAACTTTGCCTTTCGTCCTTACTTCAGCAACGCCATGGCGGGCAATCTGGGCCGTTTCTTCGGCCTGGGCACCACTTCGGCCAAACGCGGCTACTTCTTTGCCGCCGCCGTGCGCGACGGCAACACGGTCATCGGGGTTCTCGTGGTCAAGGTCGACCTGGACCTGACTGAAACCCTGTGGGGCAAGACGCCTGAACAACTGCTCGTCACCGACCACAACGGAGTCGTCATCCTGACCTCCAACCCCAACTGGCGTTTTCGCGCAACACGTCCGTTGAGTGAGGAAGAGAAACAGGCCATCGTCGCCATCCAGCCCTACCCGACGCGCGATCCGCGCCCTTTGCAGCTGGATGAAAACGGCTGGCTGACGCAGACCCAGCAGATCGACGAAACCGGTTGGAGCGTGAATATCCTGGCGCCCAAAATCCTGGTCTCGCGCCCCGTGCGCACGGTCGTTGCCATCGGCGGAGCCACGCTGCTGGTGGTGATGTTGCTGCTGGGAATCATGATGCAGCGCCGCCGTCATTATCTGGACCGCATCAACTTCGAGGCCCAGGCTCGACGGGAACTGGAGGCGCGGGTCATCGAGCGAACCAGCGATCTGGAAGGCTTGAACAGGAGGCTGCGTCAGGAAGTTCTGGAACGCGAGCATGCCCAGCAGGAGCTGTTCCGCGCTCAGGATGAGCTGGTTCAGGCCGGCAAGCTCTCGGCACTGGGAACCATGTCCGCGAGCATCAGCCACGAACTCAATCAACCACTGGCGGCGATTCGAAGCTATGCGGAAAACGCCGAAGTGCTGCTCGACCATCAACGCACCGACGACGCGCGCGGCAATCTCAAGCTCATCAGCGAGCTGACCGGGCGCATGGCCTCAATCATCGCCCACCTTCGCGCGTTCGCCCGTCGCGACCGTCATGCGCCGGAAAGCGTAGCCCTGCAACCGGCACTGGACGACGCGCTGGCGCTGCTGGCCAAACGTCGCCGCGCCATGGACGTCGAGCTGATACGCGACCTGCCCGACGCTACGTTGTGGGTACAGGCGGGAGAGACCCGCTTGCGCCAGGTTTTGGGCAACCTGCTGGCGAACGCACTGGACGCGCTGACCGAAAAAGGCCCGCCGCGCAAACTGTGGATCAGTGCCGAACACAGTGCCGAGGGCGTCAATCTGTTCATCAGGGACAATGGCCCAGGTTTCTCCCGCGAGGCACTGGAACATGCACGCGAGCCGTTCTTCACCACCAAGACCCGCACCCAGGGCCTTGGTCTTGGCCTTGCGATCTGCGATACCCTGATGCGCGCACTGGGCGGCGAACTGCTGTTCGCCAATCACCCCGAGGGGGGCGCGCTGCTGACATTACGCATGCGCACCGGGGCCTCGGGCGTCAGTCTTCAACCGCCAGAGGATTTATCCGCATGACCACGGACACCGCCATCGACAGCCGTATTCAGGTGGTGCTGATCGACGACGACCCGCACCTGCGTCAGGCTTTGAGCCAGACTCTGGATCTGGCCGGTCTGAAAATTCTGCCGCTGAGCGATGCCCAAGGCGTGCAAGCGCGAATCGAGCGCGACTGGCCGGGCGTCATCGTCAGTGATATCCGCATGCCCGGCATCGATGGCCTTGAATTGCTGAACCAGCTTCATGCGCAAGACCCCGAACTGCCCGTGCTGCTGATCACCGGACACGGCGATGTACCGTTGGCTGTGCAGGCGATGCGCGCGGGTGCTTATGATTTCCTCGAAAAACCCTTTGCCAGTGACGCCCTGCTCGACAGCGTGCGGCGGGCGCTGGCGCTGCGTCGATTGGTCCTGGACAACCGCAGCCTGCGTCTTGAACTGAGCGACCGACAACAACTGAGCACGCGCCTGGTTGGGCTTTCAGCCCCGATGCAGCGGCTGCGCGATCAGATCGGAGCGTTGGCCGCGACCAAGGCCGATGTGCTGATTCTTGGCGAAACCGGCGCCGGCAAGGAAGTCGTCGCCCGCGCACTGCATGACTTGTCCAGTCGTCGAACGGGGCCGTTCGTGGCGATCAACGCCGGGGCGCTTGCCGAGTCGGTGGTGGAAAGCGAGCTGTTCGGCCACGAGCCTGGCGCATTCACCGGGGCGCAGAAGCGGCGCATTGGCAAGTTCGAGTTCGCCAACGGCGGCACGCTGTTCCTCGACGAAATCGAAAGCATGAGCATGGATGTGCAGGTCAAACTGCTGCGTCTTTTGCAGGAGCGGGTTGTGGAGCGCCTGGGCGGCAATCAACAGATCAAGCTCGATATCCGGGTGATCGCCGCCACCAAGGAAGACTTGCGACACGCCGCGGATCAGGGCCGTTTCCGTGCCGACTTGTATTACCGTTTGAATGTCGCCCCGCTGCGGATTCCGCCGTTGCGCGAACGTGGCGAGGATGCGCTGGCGCTGTTTCAGCACTTCGCTGACGCGGCGAGTCTACGCCACGGCCTGCCGCGTCACGAACTCCAGCCGGGGCACCGCGCCGTGCTCTTGCGTCACAGCTGGCCGGGCAACGTGCGCGAGTTGCAGAACGCCGCCGAACGCTTTGCCTTGGGTCTGGAGCTTGAACTTGAAGGGGCTGCCCAGCAACAGCTACCACCCTCGAGTGGAGGACTCAGCGAGCAGGTCGAGGCGTTTGAACGAGCCTTGATCGCTGCCGAACTGACCCGCCCTCATGGCTCCGTACGCAGTCTGGCCGAGTCGCTCGGTGTGCCCCGCAAGACCCTGCACGACAAACTGCGCAAGCATGGACTGAGCTTCACCGGTGGTGGTTCCGATGACAATGACTGACTCGACTTCCCGACTGCTGGAAGCCGTCCTGCATAACGACATCCCCCTGACGCGCGAGATGGGCGTCAAGGTCATCAGTTGGCAAAACCACTCGTTGCGTCTGCACCTGCCGCTAGAGCCCAACATCAATCACAAGAGCACGCTGTTCGGCGGCAGCCTGTATTGCGGCGCGGTGCTGGCGGGTTGGGGGTGGCTCTATCTACGCCTGAAAGAAGCCGGGATCGACGACGGGCACATCGTGATTCAACAGGGCCAGATCAGCTATCCGCTGCCGGTCAGACGCGACGGCGTAGCGATCTGTGATGCGCCGGATGACGCTATCTGGGAGCGGTTCGTCAGGATGTACCGGCGGCGTGGTCGAGCGCGGTTGTCACTGGCATCGCGAATTGTCGCCGAGGATTCGGATGAGTCAGCGGTTGAGTTCGTGGGGCAGTACGTTCTGCATCGCTGACCCCCGATGCGCTTCGGCCCGAAGGGCGTGGGAGCTGGCTTGCCTGCGATCGGCTGCGAAGCCGTCGCAAAACGGGCTGAATCGAAAGCCTGTGCTTCAGCCCTTCGCCAGTTCGATCAGCGCATCTCGCCACCTCGCCTCACCAGGCAACGCCAGGAAAAATGCGTTGAGCAGCGATTCCCGAGCAGGATAATCGAAGGTCTCCCCGGCCAGATTCAGCACCACACCGCCCGCGCCCTCCAGCACGCCCTGTGCGGCGGCGGTATCCCACTGCGAGGTAGGTGCCAGACGTGGATAGCAGTCAGCGGCGCCTTCCGCCAGCAGACAGAACTTCAGCGAGCTGCCGATATTGGTCAGTTTCAACTCGCCCACTGCCGCAGACAATCCGGCCAGCAGTTTTTCCTGCTCAGGGCTTGAGTGACGGCGGCTGGCCACGACAGTGAATGACTCGCCAGCACCCGGCTGGTTGCGCACCTTGATCGGTTCGATGTCAGCGGCGTCGTCGCTGCACCACGCACCCAGACCCGCACCACCGAAGTAGCAGCGGTCGTTGGTCGGCATCGACACCACACCGAACACCACACGGCCGTTTTCGATCAGCGCCACGTTGACGGTGAACTCTTCACTGCCTGAAATGAATTCCTTGGTGCCATCCAGAGGGTCTACCAGCCACCAGCGCTGCCATTGACTGCGCTCGCTCAGCGGGATGTCGGCGTCTTCTTCGGACAGAATGTGAATGCTTGGGTCCAGCTCTTTCAAACCCGCAACCAGCAATTCATGGGCGGCGATATCGGCGGCGGTGACAGGCGAATCATCGGACTTGGCCGTGACCTCCACACCCGAGCGCCAGTAAGGCAGGATGACTTCTCCGGCGCGACGGCACAGATCAATGACAGGCCCCATGAGCGGGTGCGGCAAGTCTGAAAAAGCTTGGGTCATGGCTGAAACACCCCGCGCTGGGTTAGCAGATCACGTGCAAGGTACAGCGCTGCCAGGGCGCGCCCTTCGGAAAATTGAGGGTGTTGTGCAAGGCCGGAGAGCTCTCGCAGATTGATCCTGTCGACGCGCATCGGCTCTGGCTCGTCGCCCGGGAGGCTCTCTTCGTACAGCTCGGTCGCGAGCACCACTTGAATCTTCTGACTCATGTAGCCTGGCGATAACGACAGCTCAGTGAGATGCTCCAACTGCCGGGCGCCATAACCTGCCTCTTCCTTGAGTTCACGATTGGCTGCGGCCAGTACGTCTTCGCCCGGCTCGACTAGGCCCTTGGGCAGCGACAGCTCATATTCGTCGGTGCCGCCGCAGTACTCCTCGACCAGCACGGCGTGCTCGGCATCGATCATCGCCACGATCATCACTGCCCCGTAGCCATTGCCGCGTCCAACCAGACGTTCGTAAACGCGTTCGACGCCATTGGAGAAGCGCAGTTGCACTTCTTCGACGCGGAACAGACGGCTGCTCGCTACGATTTCGCGAGCGAGGACAGTGGGTTTCTGGCGCATGACGGAGCTCCTTGGCGTAGACGGGGTACTATACCGTGGCTTTCCCGAATGTCTTTGCCAGAAAACCACAGCAATTTATTCACCGCCGAGAGACCTGTATGCCTTCTTTGCCCTGGCGCGATATCGACACCGTTCTGCTGGACATGGACGGAACGCTACTGGACCTGCACTTTGACAATCACTTCTGGCTTGAGCATCTGCCTCAGCGCTATGCCGAACTGCACGGTGTCAGCCGCGCCATGGCTCAAATGGAGCTGATGCCTCTGTTCGAAAAGAACGCGGGGACGTTGAACTGGTATTGCACCGACTTCTGGAGCGCGGAGCTGAAGCTGTCAGTGAAAGACCTGAAGGTCGAGATCGCTCACCTGATCGCGCTGCGCCCCGACGCCGAGACTTTTCTCGCAGCCATCAGACACGCTGGCAAGCGCGTGATCATGATCACCAATGCCCATCGCGACTCGCTGTCGCTGAAGATGGAGCGCTTGCAGCTGGCACCCTATTTCGAACGGCTGATCAGCTCCCACGATTATGGTTTCCCCAAGGAAAACCCGCAATTCTGGGACGCACTCCACGCCGACATAGATTTCGACCCGGCGCGCAGCCTGTTCATCGACGACACCCTGCCGATCCTGCGCAGCGCCGGACGGTATGGCGTCAAGCATCTGCTCGCGGTGCGGGAGCCGGACAGCAAAAAGGGGCCGAAGGACACGGAAGAATTTGCGGCGCTCGAGGATTATCGGCTGCTGATCGAGGGGTTGTAGACGGCGGTGCAACACGTGTAGCCGTTCGGCTTGTCGGCGGTGGCGATCTCAAAAGCGCCACCGCCGGCAAGCCGGACTGCTACAGGGAATGGGTTTATTCGGGAATGCGCAAAACCTGCCCTGGGTAGATCTTGTTCACATCCTTGAGCATCGGTTTGTTCGCTTCAAAGATCTTCTGATACTTGTTCGGGTCGCCATACACACGCTTCGAAATGGCGCTCAGGGTATCGCCCTTCTCGACCGTGACGAATTTCGCCGCAGCAACGGGCGGCCCGCTGACAGTAATTTGATCATCGACGCTGCCTACACCTGCAATATTCCCTGCAGCCAGAATGATCTTTTCCTTTTCTTCCTGACTGGCAACCTCACCCGTCAGCGTGACTTTATCCCCTTCCACCGTCGCGGTGATGTTCGGGTTACCCAGACCAACCTCTGAAATATGTTTTTTCAGGACCTCGTCAGCATTGGCGTTCCCTGGGGTCAGCGCATCGAGGATCTTTTCTCCGGCGTCCTTCAGAAAACTGAAAATGCTCATAACTCGTTCTCCCTGCGTTTTTTGTGATGTCCGAATTCAAACCATAGCCGCTCGCCGTTGCGAGTCTGTGCGATCCGACCAATGACCCCATCGGCAATCAACACCCCATGCGACATCCTGCCGCGTTAGAATCGGCCAGCCAGCCCTGTGCCTTGCGGAGTGACAATGGATATCAAGCAGCTGAAATTCCTGATCGCCCTCGACGAAACCCGTCACTTCGGGCAGGCGGCTGCGCGCTGCCATATCACTCAGCCAACGCTGTCCATGCGCCTGCGCAATCTGGAAGAAGAACTGGATTTGCCGCTGGTCAACCGCGGTCAGCGCTTCGAGGGTTTCACCGCCCCCGGCGAGCGGGTGCTGGCATGGGCGCGCACGGTGTTGGCCGCCTATGACGGCTTGCAGGCCGAAGCCGCTGCCTGTCGCGGGCACCTGGTCGGTACTCTGCGACTGGGTGTAGTGCCGCTGTCGAACTTCGACCCGCTTTCCCTGTTGCAACGCCTGCACAGCGTTCACCCGAACATGCGCTTCGAATTGTCCTCGCTCAGCTCCGAGCAAATCCTGGATCAACTGGCGAGCAATCGTCTCGACCTGGGTGTGTCGTATCTGGAACGGCTGGACACTGACCGTTTCGACTCGCTGGAGCTCGCTGAAACCCGCATGGGACTGATGTACGACCAGCGTCATTTCAGTTTTGGTGAAGAGCCGCTGAGCTGGGAGAGCCTGATCGAGTTGCCGCTGGGCATGCTCACCAGCGGTATGCATTTTCGTCAGTCCATCGACCACAACTTTCACAGTCGTGGCTTGCAGCCCCAGCCCATTCTCCAGACCGATGCAGTGCATCAGTTACTCCAGGCAGTGCACGGTGGTTTCTGCTGCGCGATCATGCCCCTCGACGGCGGCCTGGAAACCCTCACCGAACACCTGCAACTGCAACCCATCGAACATGCCCAGACCCTCGCCCGGCTGGGCTTGATCATGCGCCGCTCCGCCCCGCGCTCGGCGTTGGCAGAGGCCTGTTTCGGGCTGTATCAGAAAATGATCGAACCGTCTTGATCGACGTCATCTATCAAGACATCAGTACTAGCGATTAGACGTTACTCCACCGGAGGCCTAGGCTAACAAGCCTGAATAATCTGCCGGTAATTCCCGATGCATTCCAAGCACACGGAAAGCACGGCGCCCGCGAAACAACTGCCCGCGCCTGCCGCAAGCCAGTCCTACAGCTACTCGAACCTCGCGCACGACACCTGCGAACCTAACGTGCTCGCCGAAGAGGTGGCGTTGGCCATTGCCTACAACGGCATCAGTCAGGCCGTGATGCTGGTTACCCCCACCGACCTCGAAGACTTCATCGTTGGTTTCAGCATCGGCAGCGGCATCATCGAGTCCCCTGACGAAATCTACGATATCAAGCTTGGCGGTTGCGGCTCTGCGCAGACGGCTGAAGTGGAGATTGCCAGTCGTGCATTCTGGAACCTCAAGACCCAACGCCGACAACTCGCTGGCACCAGCGGCTGTGGGCTGTGTGGCGTGGAGGCGGTGGAACAGGCGCTGCCGGAACTGAACGTGTTGCCCGGCGCGCCGTTGCCGCCTGCCGAATGGCTCGAAGGGCTGCGCGAACGTCTGGACGATTTTCAGCCACTGGGCCAGCACTGCGGCGCGGTCCACGCGGCGATGTTCATGAACGACAAGGGCGAGCTGCTGATGGGCCGGGAAGACATCGGTCGTCACAACGCGCTCGACAAGCTGATCGGGGCTCTGATTCGCCAGAACATTCCGACCACAGGCGGTCTTGCGGTGGTCACCAGTCGCTGCAGCCTGGAACTGATCCAAAAAGTGTTACGTGCCGGCATTCAAACCCTTGTCAGCCTGTCCTCGCCCACGGGCCTGGCGCTGCAATGGGCCCGCCGTCACAACCTCAATCTCATTCATCTGCCTAAACACAGTGCGCCGAGGGTTTATAGCCCTGCCTTGGAGAACAAAGCGTGAGCATGCACAAACAAGCCGACAAGACCCCAGTTCCGCGCTACAAGCCCTACAAAGGGCCGGCCGGTGGATGGGGCGCCCTGATCAGCGTGACACAAGCCTGGCTGACCAGTGACAACGCGCTGAAAAACCTGCGCATGATGCTCAAGACCAACCAGAACGGCGGCTTCGACTGCCCTGGCTGCGCATGGGGAGACTCGCCGGAAAGCGGCATGGTCAAGTTCTGCGAGAACGGCGCCAAGGCGGTCAACTGGGAAGCCACCAAACGCCGCGTCGATCCGTCCTTCTTCGCTCGCTACAGCGTCACCTCGCTGCTGGAGCAAAGTGACTACTGGCTCGAATATCAGGGCCGCCTGACCGAGCCGATGGTCTACGACGCCGAATCCGACCGCTACAAGCCGATTGCCTGGGATGATGCTTTCGCCCTGATCGCCAGGCACCTGAACAACTTGCCAAGCCCGAACATGGCCGAGTTCTATACCTCGGGTCGGGCCAGCAACGAAGCCGCCTATCTGTATCAGCTGTTCGTGCGCGCCTTCGGCACCAACAACTTTCCTGACTGTTCGAACATGTGCCACGAAGCCAGTGGTGTCGCGCTGTCGCAAAGCGTTGGCGTCGGTAAAGGCACCGTGACCTTTGATGATTTCGAACACGCCGACGCGATTTTCGTGCTGGGCCAGAACCCTGGAACCAACCACCCGCGCATGCTCGAACCGCTGCGTGAAGCAGTGCAGCGCGGTGCTCAGGTGGTCTGCGTCAACCCGCTCAAAGAGCGTGGCCTGGAGCGTTTCCAACACCCTCAACATCCGCTGGAAATGCTCAGCAACGGCTCTGAGCCGACCAACACCGCGTACTTCCGTCCGGCGCTGGGCGGCGACATGGCGCTGCTGCGCGGCATGGCCAAGTTCCTACTGCAATGGGAGCGTGAGGCTCAGGCCAACAACGAACCTTCGGTATTCGATCACGCATTCCTGAACGAACACACTCATGGCGTGCTCGACTACCTGGCCGTGGTCGATGAAACCTCCTGGGAATTCATCGTCGAGCAATCCGGCCTGCCACTGAGCGACATCGAGCGTGCCGCGCGCATGTACGTCAAAGGCAAGAACGTCATCATGTGCTGGGCGATGGGCATCACTCAGCATCGTCATTCGGTCCCGACCATTCAGGAAGTCGCCAACCTGATGCTGCTGCGCGGGAACATCGGAAGGCCAGGCGCAGGCCTGTGCCCGGTGCGTGGCCACAGTAACGTGCAGGGTGACCGCACGATGGGGATCAACGAGCGCCCCCCTGCGTTTTTCCTCGATGCGCTGGAAAAACGCTTCCAGTTCAAAGTGCCGCGCGACAACGGCCACAACGTGGTCGAAGCGATTCACGCGATGCTCGAAGGTCGCTCCAAAGTCTTCATCGGTCTGGGCGGCAATTTCGCCCAGGCGACACCCGACAGCCCGCGCACCTTCGAAGCACTGCGCAACTGCGACCTGACCGTACAGATCAGCACCAAGCTCAACCGAAGCCATCTGACCCACGGCAAGGAAGCGCTGATCCTGCCGTGCTTTGGCCGTACCGACATCGACATCCAGGCCGAAGGTCCGCAAGCAGTAACCGTGGAAGACTCGTTCAGCATGGTTCACGCATCCAACGGTCAGCTCAAGCCTCTATCGCGCCACATGCGTTCGGAGCCTGCGATCCTGGCCGGCATCGCCAACGCAACGCTGGGCAAGCAGCCGGTAGACTGGTTGTGGCTGGTCGAAGACTACAGCCGTATCCGCGACCTGATCGCTGACACCATTCCGGCGTTCAAGGATTTCAACGAGAAGATCAAACATCCGGGCGGTTTTTACCTGGGAAGCACGGCCGGTTCGCGCAAGTGGAACACGCCGAGTGCGCGCGCCAACTTCAAGTCGAACCAGCTGCCGCAGGACCTGGTGCATGAGAGCATCCGCGGAACCGGTATCGTGCCGGACCTGATCATGCAATCGATGCGCTCCCACGATCAGTACAACACCACCATTTATGGCCTGGACGACCGTTATCGCGGTGTGAAGGGGCAACGCGACGTGATTTTCCTCAACGAGGCCGACATCGTTCGCCTGGGTTTCGTACCGGGTCAGAAGGCCGATATCGTGTCGATCTGGGGCGATGACATCGTGCGTCGGGTCAAAGGGTTTACCCTGTTGCCGTTCGACATCCCGGCCGGTCAGGCGGCGGCTTACTATCCAGAGGTCAACCCTCTGGTGCCACTGGAAAGCGTTGGCGACGGCAGCCACACACCGACGTCCAAGTTCGTGGCGATCAAACTGGAGCGGCACAGCGAAGTGGCGCGGATTATTTGATTCGTTGCCACCCAACCCTGTAGGAGTGAGCTTGCTCGCGATTTCGGTGGGACAGTGATGAGCACTACAACTGACACGCCTGATCGCGAGCAAGCTCACTCCTGCATTTGGGCGAACAAATTCACGCTCAGTTGCGCGCCCCCCTACAACTTGACCATCCGTTTGCCCACAAAAAAGGCCCGAATCGCATGATTCGGGCCTGTGTGAAGTAATCTAGGACTGACCAAAAGCACTTAAGTTCCCGACTAAAAACAATAGCTTATCGATTTGTATACAAGTCGTGTTATTCGTCGGATTTCGATTGTGACATTTTCTTCATGATTGCAGGATCGCGTCGTCATCCCTACGAGCATCCATACATGAAGTATTCCTCGATTCTGTTGTTGTCCCTCACCCTGGCCACCGGTTTCGCCTCTGCTGGCGACAACGTGACGGCCGGTGTGGGCGGCGCATTGGGTGGGGTACTGGGTTCGGCTGTTGGCCAGCAACTTGGCGGCAGCACCGGATCCGCGATTGGCGCAGGTCTGGGCGGCGCCGCAGGTGGCGCTGTTGGCGCAAATCGCCACAACCGCACTGAAGCCGCCATCGGCGGCGGTCTTGGCGCAGCGGGCGGTAACGTCATCGGCCGCAGTGTCGGCGGCAGCACCGGCAGCCTGATCGGCGCAGCAGCTGGCGGTGGCGCTGGCGGCGCGCTGGGCAACTACATGGGCGATCAGAGCCGTCACGACGACGACAACCGTCGCGGTTATCGTGGTGACCGCCGCGACTATCGTCACGGTCATGGCTACCGTCATCATGACAATGGCCGTCATCGCGGCTGGCGCCATCGCTGAGACCTGGCGCAGTGCAATTACCGCTTAGCATCCGGCCGCCCTCGAGCGGCCGGTTGTCATTTCAGGCCGACAGACGCTCCATGGCCTGACGAAGCGACGCGGGAATCGGCACTGGCTGGTTCGACGCCCGATCAACAAACACATGCACGAAACGCCCCGCCGCACGGGCCTCCTGCTCGCCAGCCTTGAACACTGCCAATTCGTATTGCACAGAGCTGTTGCCAAGCTTGCCCACACGCAGCCCGATCTCGATCAGATCCGGGTAGGCAATCGACGCGAAATAGTCACAGGATGAGCTGACCACGAAGCCCACCACCTCCCCATCGTGAATATCCAGCCCACCCTGTTCGATCAGATAGCTGTTCACGGCGCTGTCGAAGAAGCTGTAATAGGTGACGTTATTCACATGGCCATAGATGTCGTTGTCATGCCAGCGCGTGGTGATGGGCTGGAAATGGCGGTAGTCGGCGCGTTGTGGAGTCGGTGGGGGCATTCACTGTTCCTCTGCTATCAATGAGACTTGTGGGCGCGGACCACTGCAACCGACAGCGATCTCCTGTCGCACCTTGAACCCTGCTGCACGCTTGGCCGGCGGTAGCGGCGTTGAAATTGCTACCATCGGCAAGCCGCGCTGCTACAGATGAAAACTCTAGATGTGCTGTTGGACCCAATCACGTACCTCGGCATACGGATAGTCTTCCAGCACCGCAAACCCGGCGATGTTTCTGGCTTTAAGTCTGGTGAACAACGGTACGCTGATTCCGCACAGAAACCGGGTCAGGCATTCCACGCTTGGCTCGTGGCCTCGCGACGCCAGATGCTTGTCGACGAACTCACCGCACACATCATCGATACGGCGTTGCTCAAGCGGCGCCAACTCAGGGGGTTGCGGCAAGCGAGCAACGTGCCCGGCGCACACCGAACAATGCCCACATTGCCTGGGCGCCTGAGTGTCCCCGAAATACTGCGCCAGACGATGACTCAAACATTGCTCGCTGGCGAACAGATCGAGCATCGCGTGAATGCGCGCCACTTCGGTCGTCTCGTGAAGCACGAAATAGTCGTGCAGCTCCTCGCTCAGCGCTTCAGGATCGAAATCCGTTACCAGCAAACTGTAGACCTCGGTCATCTGCTTGCTTTCTAGTTCGATCCAGCCCTTCTCCTGAAAGAAGTCCAACGCGGTGACGACCCGTGAACGCTCGGCCTGATATTGCTGGTACATCGCGTCGAAGTTGACCGTTGCCCACGTCCGCGCACGACTGGACGTCTCGACCAGCGCCTGCACGAACTGCTGACGCTCGCCTTGAAAGCGCTGCACAAGGTCGTGTGGCTCAATCAGGTACTTGAAACGGTATTCAGCGAAATACGAGTATCGCGGGGCAATGATCCCTCGCAGCTCGAGCTGGACCAGAAGCGTCTTGAGCGGCAACTGGCGAATGTTGCTCATCTCCGAAAGCGGCAGCAACAGAAACTCCCACTGACCGTCCTTGCGAGCGCTGAGCAAGTCTTCCAGTACCTGTCGAATGCCCTCGCGCTCCGGTGTATCGCCGTAAACAAAGTTCTCAAGTACGTTGAGGCTGTCGCGATTGGCCAGCACCAGGCACTGCGACTCAGCACCATCGCGACCGGCCCGGCCGATTTCCTGGCTGTAGTTCTCGATGGATTTGGGCAGATCGAAATGCACCACGTTGCGAATGTCGCTCTTGTCGATCCCCATGCCAAACGCGATGGTGGCGACGATGCAGTTCAGTCGGCCATCCATGAACTGACGCTGGATGGACTCGCGCTTATCGTGAACCAGACCGGCATGATAAGCCTGAGCCGGGATACCGTTTTGTGCCAGATGCGCCGCGACGAACTCGGCGGTCTTTTGCAGGGTGACGTAGACGATGCTTGGCTGTGCGGCGCGCTCGCCGAGCCATTGCACCAGACGACGGCGTTTCTCATGACCGGGCGTGGGCTCCACCAGCAAGTTGAGATTGGGCCGGTAGAAACCGGTCGTCACGACATCGTCCGGTGCGATGGCGAACTTCGTCTGCATGTCGGCGATGACCTTCGGCGTAGCGGTGGCCGTCAGCAATAACGTCTGTGGGATATTGAACTCGCGTTGGTAGTCCGGCAGCTTGAGATAGTCCGGCCGGAAGTTATGCCCCCATTCGGAAATGCAGTGCGCCTCGTCGATCACCAACAACGAAATTGGCACCTGCGCGATGAAATGCCGAAAGCGCTCATTTTTAAGGCGTTCGACCGAAATCATCAGAATCTTCAAGTCACCGGAGCGCGCTCGGGCCATGACATCGGCCACGTCGTCCCGACTCTGCGCCGAATCAATACTGGCGGCAGCGATACCGTGCCTCTGGAGAAACGCCAGTTGATCCTGAATCAACGCCAGCAGTGGTGAAACCACCAAGGTGAGGTGGGGGAGCAATAGCGCCGGCAGTTGATAGCACAGCGACTTCCCCGAACCCGTCGGAAAGATAGCGGCCGCCGAGCGCCCCGCCAGGACCGCACCGATGGCGGTCTCTTGTCCGGGGCGAAACTGCCGATAACCGAAAACCTGCTCAAGGGTTTGATACATAGCTGCCACTCCATGGACCGTCGCAAGGGGTTGAACCTTAACGCGGCAGGTTTAGGCGTAATACACCTAAACCGTTACAGAAATGCCGGTCAGCATACATCCCGGTTACAGCACCGATACGTCGTACTAGCAAATCAACATCGCCACGATTAACCTCTGCGCCAGGTTATGAACACGCTCAAACACGCAGGCCAGAACCGCTCGATGCCTGCGACATGCCAAGGAGAGGCCATGCAACCCGTTAAACTGCCCGAGGACGACGGGCTTATCATGCAACGTCTGGCGCCGGATCAGTTCGACGTCGTACTGGGTTCTCATCCTGGCAGGCAAAAAATCTCGCCGACCAGAAGTAGTTGGTCAGTCGGCAGCATTGTCATTTGTCTGGCATTGATTGCCGCCGTTGCCTACCTGCTTGTGCAGCTGTTCTCAACACCCAAGTCCGTCCCGGCTGTAGTACCACCGACATCAACCGCAGAAATCATCGAAGCCCCTACCCCTGTTGCACAAGCAGCGGACATCCGCACCACGGAACAGGTCGTCTACGTCGCGCCCAGACCGGATACGTCTCAGCCCGTGGAGACGAAGCCACTGGACGATTGCCTGAAGAACGGCAATGTCATCGACCGCGACGTGGTCAACTGCCGTTTCGGCGAAGCCCAGCCTACTGACTACAACACCCCACGCCCTCAAGGTATGGTCTCCGAGCGCTACATGGCGCAGTACAAATCCACAGCAGCCAAGCCCAAAGCCGATAGCGGACGTCACTACGAAGTCGCTGGGGTATTCATCCGGGAAATCGACGGCCGTAACCGCTACCAGGCACGCTACCGCATCTACAACAACCACATCGAAAACAGCAGCGTGTGCATGAACTTCCTGAGCGACAGCGTCGAGCACCGCGAATGCCGCCGCGCCGCCGAACCCTATTTCAAAGACATGTGCAGCGACTGGACCAAGCGCGCCGCCAAAGACAGGGATCAGAAGAGCAAGCTGGCGCAGGAGCAGTATTGTGAGGCGGCGCGGACATATCAGGCAAACTAATCAATCACTGAAGAACTACGCATTAAGGTGCTCAACATCAAGTAACACACTCTGAGCACAAACGTTTATTAATTAATCTAACCTCAGGACTTCTACAAACGTATGAGGTTGAAAACATGACGATTTTTACCATTTTCTTCTGTGGAACGGGTTCCACAAAATATGATTCGCTTCACGATAATTACTGGAACGGCGAACTTATTTCCACACTGGCCAATAACATGGGCAGCCGGGAATTCGCCGACTGGATCGTGGTGGATGGCCCCGGCAGCGGCAACTTGCAGGCTGACGAACTGTTCACCGAGCCCAAGAGCTACGGCTGGACAGGAACGGCATTCGGCAAAGGCTGGCATGAAAATGTGCAGCATGCAGTCAATATGGTGAAAGGCAAATTTGACTGGCACCGGACCAAGCTCACTGAAGCGGAATATGTTCGGTTGAAAAATTCGGGCTTACCTATTCATAAGGTCGAAGAGACCGACTCCTGGTTGTGGCGACACTATGACTTTGGCAACCGCAAAGTCACCCAGCAGCAACTCCAAGAACAAATCATCAAGACCCACCGCAAAGGCGGGATCATCCCGACTCAGATCAACTTGGTGGGCTGGAGCCGGGGCGGTGTGAGCTGCCATATGCTGGCGAATGCATTGCTGGCCGATCCCGTGCTACGGAAGATTCCCGTCAATATTTTCGCGGTTGATCCTGTTCCGGGTCCGTTGAACACACAGCTTGAAAAGATTTCGTTGAGCAGCAATGTGAGACAGTACGTCGCTTTTTATGCGCGCGATGAACGCTCCAAGGGATTCGCCTGCGTGATTCCGAAAACGGCCCCCTCCACCCAAGTGAATATCTTCCCCATGGCGGGAAGGCACGCCACGCTGGTGGGCAACGCCTCACTAAGCGGCGCGTCCGGCCCCGGTGCGCTGAACGAACCCGGCAAGCTGGTCCGGCATTATGCGGAAGTCTGCCTCACCCGGTGGGGGACAAAACTGACGAAGACGCTCAATCTTTCGGCCGTGGATATCAGCAAACTTCACCAGAGCGTGGTCATGCACGACAGCGACTTTGTGAAAATGCGCAGTCGATCTTATACAGGGCTAACGGAACACTCGGGGAATGAACGTTCAATTATCCATAACGGTAAAACAGTTGAATTTAGAAAAGGGGCGGGTCAGCCTATTAGTCCAATTGAGGGGCTGGCCGCAACACTGGCCAAAGGCAATGACGCATACAGCGTCATCCTGAGATAATTTGCTTCATCCCTAACGCTTTTAAATAAGTATTTTAGGCATAACGCGACAGGGTAGGTCTGTTCAATCCATCGAACATGTTCGTCGCGCTCCAGATTTCAGAAAACCGCCCAGTCACCGGGCGGTTTTTTCATTGTTTATTCCGCGACCATTGACCCACTGGCTGATTTCGCGGTCATACCTTCCGCCAAGCAGAGGCTTTCACGCCGATCACTTCAGGAGCCCGTCATGGCCCGCACTCACTATCTTCCGCTACTGTTTACCGCACTGATCGCCACCCTTTCAGGCTGCGGCGACAAGGAGGCCGAAAAAATCGGCAGCGCCTCGACCGATGCACGGGGATTGTCGAAGTCGATGACGGTGGTCGTCAGCGGGGCGCTGAACCTGCATTACGAGGCCAAGGGTGACGCCGTCAACGTAGGCTTTTTACCCGGCAAGTTACCCGGTGCGAACTGGCTGACCTTGAGTGCGGATCAAGAGGCCGAAGGTGATCGCAACGAAGTCAGCATCGGCCCGATCCTCGGCTTCTCCTTCGACAATCCAGACCAGGAAAAGCAGGCCATCATGTTTCAGGGCGGCCGAGTGGAAGTCGCACATGATGAAAACAGCGCCTCCTATGACACTGGCTCGTACTACCAATACTTCGACACCGACAAAAGCGGCTCGAACAGCAACGTGAAACTCGACTTCAGCAAAATCGAAAAACTGCAGTCCACCAACAAACTGCTCGACCGCTACCGTCTGGTCGGAACATTCCAGTTCAATGCTGCCCTTTCCCCAGAGCAACCGACTGACGACTGCACCCGAGAAGCGGCCGCTTACGCCGCCCAACACGGCGAACGCCATCCGGGTTTCGACGCGAAACTGTGCAACGCCAAGAGCGTCGTCGCCAAGGGTAGTTTCGACATCACGCAGGATTTTCCGGTGATGACGAAGGCGGGATGAGAATCTCGCCCTCTATCAAGCCCCCGCTCGCGTGACGGCGCAGGTGCTTTTGATTCGGCACTAAGGGCGCAGGACCCAGCTTCGCCAACGACCTGCTGGAAACCGGCAACAGAACCAGGCGCCGGCCTTTCGCTTGCAAACGTCCCGAACCGCAGGGGCATAAAAAAACCGCCCCTAAGGGCGGTTTCTTTCAGCAGAACCGAGATTACAGCTTCGGACCTGCAGCCTTGATCGCGTCGCTCACGTCGAACTTCTTGAAGTTTTCGATGAACAGACCGGCCAGTGCTTTTGCCGCTTCGTCGTACGCTGCTTTGTCAGCCCAGGTGTTGCGTGGGTTGAGCAGTGCAGTGTCAACGCCTGGTACCGACTTCGGCACATCCAAGTTGACAGTTGCCAGGTGCTCGGTTTCTGCACCGATCAGAGCGCCGCTCTGAATGGCTGCGATGACGCCGCGGGTGGTCGGGATGTTGAAGCGTTTACCGACGCCGTAGCCACCGCCGGTCCAGCCGGTGTTGACCAGGTAAACCTTCGAGCCGAAGCCGCGGATGCGCTTGATCAGCAGCTCTGCGTATTCGCCAGCCGGACGCGGGAAGAACGGTGCGCCGAAGCAGGTGGAGAAGGTCGACTTGATGCCGGCGCCCGAGCCCATTTCGGTCGAACCGACCAGTGCGGTGTAGCCCGACAGGAAGTGGTAGGCCGCTTGCTCTTCACTGAGGATCGACACTGGCGGCAGAACGCCGGTCAGGTCGCACGTCAGGAAGATCACAGCGTTTGGCTCGCCGCCCAGGTTCTTCTCGGAACGCTTTTCAACGTGCTCCAGCGGGTAAGCTGCGCGGCTGTTCTGGGTCAGGCTGCTATCGGCGTAGTCGGCGTGGCCGTTGGCGTCGAGGACAACGTTTTCCAGCACGGCGCCATGCTTGATGGCTTTCCAGATGACAGGCTCGTTCTTCTCCGAGAGGTCGATGCACTTGGCATAGCAACCGCCTTCGATGTTGAACACAACACCTTCGCCCCAGCCGTGTTCGTCGTCGCCGATCAGGTAACGGCTTTCGTCTGCAGACAGGGTGGTCTTGCCGGTGCCGGACAGACCGAAGAACAGGGTCACATCGCCCTCTTCACCGATGTTGGCAGCGCAGTGCATTGGCAGGACGTCGGCAGCCGGCAGCAGGAAGTTCTGCACGGAGAACATGGCTTTTTTCATTTCGCCGGCGTAACGCATGCCCGCGATCAGCACCTTCTTCTGTGCGAAGTTGAGGATGACGCAACCGTCGGAGTTGGTGCCGTCACGCTCTGGGACGCACTCGAAGTTGGCAACGTTCAGTACCTGCCACTCTTGACGACCAGCCGGGTTGTATTGCGCCGGGTTGATGAACAGGCAACGACCGAACAGGTTCTGCCAGGCAGTCTGGGTGATCATCTTGACGGCCAGGTAGTGGTCTTCGGCAGCGCCTACGTGAACGTGGGAGACGAAGTGTTCCTGAGCGTTGTTGAAGGCTTCGACACGCGCCCACAGGGCATCGAACTTGTCAGCCGGGAACTTGCGGTTGATCGGGCCCCAGGCGATAGCGTCCTGAGTGGATGGTTCTTCAACGATGAAGCGGTCTACTGGCGAACGACCGGTGCGATGGCCAGTTTCCACGACGAGTGCGCCAGTATCGGACAGGACGCCTTCTTCGCGTTTGAGGGCTTCTTTAACCAGTTCGTCGACACTGAGATCGGTGTAAACGGCGTTATTGGCTTGCGTCATGAGATTCCCCGTCGGCCCGCTGGCCGAGTGCTCCAAACGTTTTGTAGTAGAAAAACCCAAACTACTACAGCTAAAAAGTGGGCCGGATTATGCCAGAACCGCCCAAAAAAGGTAGGGCCCTCCGGTCAGAACTACATAATGAAAAACGCGGCCCGCTGGGCGGAAACCATTCAGCCCAGCGTCGGCACTACATGAAAACTACATCAGTGACGGGTATCCGAGGGGGTATCGACCCCGCCCCCTGCGAACAGCTGAGCTACATCGGTTGCGTCGAAAAGGTAGCGCTGATTGCAGAATTGGCAATCGATCTCAACGGTGCCGTTGTGCTCGATCACCAATTGCTGTGCATCTTCCAGACCAAGACTGACCAGTGCGTTGGCGGAACGTTCGCGCGAGCAGCTGCAACGGAATATCAGAGGCTGAATATCGAACATGCGCACCGCGTCCTCATGGAAAAGACGATGCAGTACGGTTTCGTTGTTCAGGCTCAACAGCTCTTCGGCAGTGAGCGTGTCGACCAGTGTGTTGACATGTTGCCAGCTGGCTTCGCGCTCTTCCGGGTCAGTCAGGCGTGCCGGTGGCAGTGGTTGGAGCAGCAGGCCACGCGCGCGCTTGCCGTCGGCCTTGATCCAGAAACGTGTCGGCAACTGCTCGGACATCACAAAGTAACTAGACAGGCAGGCCGACAGATCGACACCATCCAGACCGACGATCCCTTGGTAACGCTTGCCCTGGCGCGGATCCATGGTCATGGTCAGGTCGCCGTCCGGCATCAGTTCTTGCAGCGTGGCATCGGGCGTGATCCGGTTCTCGTCGTAACGGGCGATGCCGCGAATCTCGCGCTCGCTGGAGCATTCGACCATCAACAGAGAAACCGGCCCCAGGGAGCGTGCCTGCAGAACCAGCAAACCATCGAATTTAAGGGTGCCGACAAGCAATGCTGCGGCAGCGAGCATTTCGCCCAGCAATTGTGCAACCGGCTCGGGATAGGGATGCTTGGCGAGCACCTCGGCGTAGCTGCGTTCCAGTGCCACGAGCTCACCGCGAACGTCGCTCTCGTCGAAGATGAAGCGTTGGGTGTAATCGATATCCGGGAAATCATGCATGGGATTTTGGTATCTGAAGTAATGACAAATTGATGACAAACGCCTATAAAACGCGGTTTAGCACCGCTGGGTGCACTGTCATGCCGATGGGGGCATTTTATGGACTATCCCGCGCTGTTCCAACCCAAGTGGAACGCCAAAAAACTCCTGCTGTGTAATCTGGTAGCGCTCGCGCTGCTGCTGATGTGGATCTGGCCTGCAGGCCACGCGGCTTTCACCCAATTCGACGAGTGGTTTTTCCATCTGCTGAATCGACCACTGGAACAGAACAAAGCCTGGCTGTGGGTCTGGACCATCGCCAGTATGCGCCCCTTCGATGCCGTCGTCGGGCTGATCCTGCTGACACTGCTGATCAAGGGCGACTGGGTCTTTAAAGCGGTGCAGACCCGTGCGGCATTGATCGGCTTCGTCCTCACGCTGATCCTGCTGCTGATCATCCGGACCGTATTCTCCAAGATCATCGACCACACCTCGCTGCAACATGACAGTGCTTCGATGGTCATCCCTGATGCGATCAAGCTCAGTGAAATCTTCCCGACGCTGGAAGACAAATGGCAGCTCAAGGATCGCTCCAGCCAGAGTTTCCCGGGCGATCATGCGTCGGTTCTGCTGATCTGGGCGATGTTCATGACCGTGTTCAGCCGCACCGCCGGCCAGCGAGTGATCATCTGGGCACTGGCCTTCCTGTTCATGATGCCGCGTCTGGTCGCTGGCGCGCATTGGGGTCAGGACGACTACATCGGCGGCGTGATGATTGCCTTGCTGGCCTTGGGCTGGAGCTGCTACACGCCGTTCGTGGCAACGGCGACCGGCTTCCTGCTCAGAATGACTGCGCCGGTCTTCAATCTGTTCGGGCGTTTGCCGCTGCTGCGCTGCCTGAGCATCATGAAGCCGGGTGCACATCTGTAGATCGATCAACACCTGAAGTAGCCCGGCTTGCCGGCGGCGGCGTCATTGGATTTGCCTCCGCCGACAAGCCAGACTGCTACAGGCTGATCCAGTCACCCTCAATCATCCCCGGAATGAAAGTGGAACAGCTGTCGGCGCTGTTTCTTGGTCGGTTTGCCATCGGTCGTCACACCCAGGCTTCCGGCCTTGCGCATTTCGGCGGCCTGTTCGCGTTTCGCCAGGCTTTCGGGGGTTTCGCTGTAGAGCAACTGCGCTTCGGGAGCGCCACGGCGGACGATGGACAGTGCCTTGACGACAACCGTACGCTCATCGAATCCGGCACGGATCTGAAACTCGTCTCCGATGCGCGGTTCTTTGCCAGGCTTGCAACGCTCGCCACGGCAATGCACCTTTCCACTCTCGATGGCGGCCTTTGCCAACGCACGAGTTTTGAAGAAGCGCGCTGCCCATAGCCACTTATCCAAACGAACCTTGTCGTCTTCGTCTGACTTTTGTGTCATCTGAATTCCTCAATCGGGTGATAGTCAGAACTGTACTACGCAACGCCGAGCACGCAGTAATCTCAAGCCTTGGTTAGAATCCCCTCGATGTAAGCAGGCGAATGCGTTCTGGTGTTCGTCAGGCTATCGTTCTCGGGGTTGTCACAATCTGGACCGAGTTGAGCTTTAGAGTCATCGCCTCAGGCCAGTTGCATGCCTGGTTTGCGGACTTTTTCGCCGACTGCGGTATTTTTCGATGCAGATTCGTCTTTTCGGATCTGCATCCAAGGCATTGACCCAGGCTGTTCCTGGTGTCTGGCAGAACGCGCAAACGTACGGAATTGCTTTGAAAACATTCGACCATCTCACAGTCATCGGCCTTCGCGAATGGGTGGCGCTGCCCAGTTTGGGGGTCGCTGGCTTGCGCGCGAAGATCGACACCGGGGCCAGTACATCAAGCCTTCATGCAACGGAGATCGAACCCTTCGAGCGCAACGGCGAAAAATGGGTGCGTTTCAACGCGCATCTGGGGACGATTGTGCAGCTGCGTCATCGCCGCTGCGAGGCCCAACTGGTGGCGATGAAAACGATCAAGAGTTCCAACGGTCATGCGCAGGTGCGTTACGTGATTCGCACGACACTGGCGCTGGGAGATCGCGTCTGGCCGGTGGAATTCACCCTCGCCTGCCGCAAGGCCATGCGGTATCGATTGCTGCTGGGTTCCAAAGCCCTGATTGATGGCCAGTTGGTGGTCAATCCGGGCATTACTTATGTTCAGGACAAGCCGGTGTTCCCGGCCTCTAATTCCTCTGCCACAGGTGTTGCATGAAGATCGCTGTGCTTTCGCGAAACCCGCGTCTGTATTCAACTCGTCGCCTGGTCGAAGCTGGTATCCAGCGGGGCCACGAGGTCGTGGTGATCGATACGCTGCGCGCCTATATGAACATTGCCAGTCATAAGCCGCAGATCCACTATCGAGGAAAACCCCTGGAAGGCTTCGACGCGGTCATTCCGCGCATCGGCGCTTCCGTAACGTTCTACGGCTGCGCCGTATTGCGTCAGTTCGAGATGATGGGCGTATTCCCGCTCAACGAATCCGTCGCCATTGCCCGTTCCCGCGACAAACTGCGCTCGCTGCAGTTGCTGTCGCGGCGCGGCATCGGCCTTCCGGTCACGGGCTTCGCCCACTCCCCGGATGACATCCCTGACCTTATCCAGATGGTCAACGGCGCGCCGCTGGTGATCAAGGTACTGGAAGGGACTCAAGGCATCGGGGTGGTGCTCTGTGAAACCGCGACAGCAGCGGAATCCGTGATCGAAGCGTTCATGGGCCTGAAGCAGGACATCATGGTTCAGGAGTACATCAAGGAGGCAGGTGGTGCGGACATTCGCTGCTTCGTGGTCGGCGACAAGGTCATCGCCTCGATGATGCGCCAGGCCAAACCGGGCGAGTTTCGCTCCAACCTGCACCGCGGCGGCACGGCGAGCCTGATCAAGATCACCCCGGAAG
>NZ_QXTJ01000039.1:537089-715314 GCF_003605735.1 Pseudomonas sp. LS-2
CGCGGGTGTGGACATCCTGCGCTCCAATCACGGTCCGTTGGTGATGGAAGTGAATTCGTCCCCAGGTCTGGAAGGCATCGAGACCACGACCGGCAAAGACGTGGCCGGGATGATCATTCAGTACATCGAGAAAAACGGCGGGCCGCATATGACACGGACCAAGGGGAAGGGTTGATTCATTCAGTCACGATTCACGAGACGTACGCATGACCTGTGGCAGTCCGGCTTGCCGGCGGAGCGATTTCAAGGGCGCCGCCGCCAGCAAGCCGGACTGCTACAGAAGATCATGTCGTGCCGCTAATCCGCGTCTCTGGGCAATAGCAGCCCGAGAGGCAAACGCACCCGCGCCTCAAGCCCGCCTCCAGAGCGGTTGCGCAGTTCGACATTGCCGCCGTGCATTGCAGCAATCCGCTTGACGATTGCCAGGCCCAGTCCCGTCCCTTTTCCACTGCGGGCACGGTCGCCGCGGGTGAACGGGTTGAAGATGCCTTCCAGTTCCGATGGGTCGATACCCATGCCACGGTCCAGAACGCTGAGCACGACATAAGGAGCACCGCTGTCGCCGGAGACATACGCCGCAACTTCGACACCGTCGCCGGCGTGGTGCATTGCATTGCCGATGAGATTGTTGAGCAGACGCTTCATGGAAACGCGACGCAAGGGGAAGGGTGGGATTGACTCCAGGCACAGCCGCACCTGCTCGACCGGGCTGTTGTACGGCGCCACGACTTCGTGGACCAAATCGACCAGATCAACTTCCTCGACCTCCTCGTCACGCCCGTCGCGGATGAACGCCAGAAACTGATCGAGGATTGCATCCATGTCCTCGATATCCCGCACCATGCCTTCCATGAACTCGTTGTCCACTGGCATCAACTCCAGTGACAGACGCAGTCGCGTCAGCGGCGTACGCAGGTCATGGGATACGCCTGCAAGCATCAGCTCCCGCTCTTGCCCCGCCTGTTCGACGTCTTCTGCCATCTGGTTGAACGCGCGATACACCTCGGTCATTTCGCTCGGTGTATCGCTCACTGGCAAGCGCACGCTGCGACCTTGCCCCAACTGGCGGGCAGCAAAAACAAGACGTTTGAGCGGTTGATTGAGCTGGCTGACGAAGATCCACGCCGACGCCGTGGAAAGCAGACCGATCGCCAGGAACCATCCCAGCACGCTCCAGATTTTCTGGCCGCGAAGAGGATGTGGATACAGAGGAACCTTCAACCAGCCATCGCCCAGACTCGGCGCGCGAACCCACAAGGCTGGCGGGGCGTGGACTCGCAGCCTCACTTCAGTGTCCGCGCCGAGCTCTGCCTGCATCTGCCGCTGGTAGATTTCCGAATAAGGCCAGTGCTGCTCGCCCTCCGGAACTCCGCCACCGACCACGCGGATCAGGCCGGCGGCGTCGGCGATGGTCTGCCTGTCGCTTTCATCGGCGGCCCAATAGGCCCGCAAGGTCAGGGCAACACCGTGGCTGTATTGGCGGTCCACCAGTACGTCTTCGTTCATCAACAGATAAACCAGGGTCAGCGCCTTGGAAAACAGGACGACGATAAGCACCAGCCAGAGCGTGCGGGAGAAAAAGCTTTGCGGGAACCAGAGCGGTGTCTTCATAACAGCAGCTACACACTTTGCAGGAGCGAGGCGGGCTCGCAAGATTTCGCGGATGGCGATAGACAGCAAAACCAGTCACACCGACGCTACCTTCCGGTATATCGAGGTGACTGGCTGGCGTATGCAGGCCTGCGAAGCGCCCCCGCAAGCATCTGTCGACTTGCTGTTACTGCTTGCTGGCACCATCCGGTACGAACACATAACCCACGCCCCATACCGTCTGGATGTAGCGCGGCTTGGCGGCGTCCACTTCGATCAGACGGCGCAGACGGGAGATCTGCACGTCGATCGAGCGTTCCAGCGCATCCCATTCGCGGCCACGGGCCAGGTTCATCAGTTTGTCGCGGGTGAGCGGTTCGCGCGCGTGCATCACCAGAGCCTTGAGCACAGCGAATTCACCGGTGGTGAGCATGTGCACTTCATCGCCCTTCTTGAGCTCGCGAGTCGCCAGAGACAGTTCGTACTCGCCGAAGGTGACGGTTTCGTCTTCGCTCGCAGGCGCGCCGGGCACGGGGGCCGACTGACGACGCAGCACGGCTTTGACGCGGGCCATCAACTCATCGGGGTTGAAAGGCTTGGCCAGGTAATCGTCTGCACCGAGTTCCAGCCCCTTGATGCGGCTCAGCTCATCGCCTTTGGCGGTGAGCATGATGATCGGCACCTGATTGTTCGCCGCACGCAGTCTGCGGCAGGCGGACAGGCCGTCTTCGCCTGGCAGCATCAAATCGAGCACCACGAGGTGAAATACTTCGCGCGCCAACAGCCGGTCCATTTGCTCCACGTTGGCCACGGCCCGGGCGCGATAGCCCTTGCTGGTGAAAAAACGTTCTAACAGGCTGCTCAGGCCCGGGTCATCGTCGACGATGAGGATTTTTTCGCCTTCAGCCGTTTGTGCAGTGCTGCTCATTGGAAGCTCCTTTGATCTCGGCGCGCATTATGGCGTAGCTGCTGTGATGCGCACCGTGTGCATTGTTAGCAGATTTTTCCTGTACTGCCACTGGCGCTCTGCTTCGCGGCTTCGGGCATCGCCTGGCGATGATTGCACGAGGCGTTACGGGCAACTGACAGGGCGATCCCCTAATCGGGGTTCACTGGGTATAATGCGCCGCCCTCAAGGTCAGGCAACACTTGCTTGCGGCGGTTCGCCAGCAGCTGATTTTTTGCACACACATTTGCCAGGTGGTTTTATGGACAGTATCAACAGCCGCATCGCCGAGGAACTCGGTGTCCGCCCGCAACAGGTCGAAGCGGCCGTCGCGCTACTGGATGAAGGCTCAACGGTGCCCTTCATCGCTCGCTACCGTAAAGAAGTGACTGGCAGCCTCGATGACACGCAACTGCGTCATCTGGAAGAGCGCCTGCGCTACCTGCGCGAGCTCGATGAGCGCCGCATCAGCATCCTTGCCAGCATCGAAGAGCAAGGCAAGCTGACCCCGGAACTGGCGCGCGACATCAAGCTCGCCGACACCAAGACCCGCCTCGAAGACTTGTACCTGCCCTACAAACAGAAACGCCGCACCAAGGGCCAGATCGCCCTGGAAGCCGGCCTCGGCGAGCTGGCCGACGGCCTGTTCGGCGACCCGAGCCTGACACCCGAGACCGAAGCCGCACGCTTCGTCAACGCCGAAAAAGGCTTTGCCGACGTCAAGGCCGTTCTCGAAGGCGCCAAGTACATCCTCATGGAGCGCTTCGCCGAAGACGCTACCCTGCTGGAGAAACTGCGCAGTTTCCTCAAGCAGGAAGCTGTGATCAGCGCGCGTGTCGTGGCTGGCAAGGAAGAAGAAGGCGCCAAGTTCCGTGACTACTTCGAACACGACGAGCCGCTCAAGAGCATGCCGTCGCACCGCGCCCTCGCGATTTTCCGTGGTCGCAACGAAGGCATCCTGAGTTCTGCACTGAAAGTTGGCGAAGAACTGCCGGGCACGCTGCACCCGTGCGAAATGATGATCAGCGAGCGTTTCGGCTTGCAGAATCAGAATCGCCCGGCGGACAAATGGCTGGCCGAAGTCGTGCGCTGGACCTGGAAGGTCAAGCTCTACTCCCATCTGGAAACCGATCTGCTGGGCGAGCTGCGCGACGGCGCCGAGACCGAAGCGATCAACGTTTTCGCGCACAATCTGCATGACTTGCTGCTGGCCGCACCTGCTGGTCCACGCGCCACGCTGGGTCTTGACCCTGGCCTGCGGACCGGCTGCAAGGTCGCCGTGGTCGATGCAACCGGCAAACTGCTGGACTACGCCACGGTTTACCCGCACGTTCCGAAAAACCAGTGGGACCAGACCATCGCCGTGTTGGCCGCGCTCTGCGCCAAGCACTCGGTCGATCTGATCGCCATCGGTAATGGCACCGCCAGCCGCGAAACCGACAAGCTTGCCGCCGAACTGATCAAAAAGTACCCAGGTCTGAAAATGACCAAGGTCATGGTCTCGGAAGCCGGTGCCTCGGTGTACTCGGCATCCGAACTGGCTGCCAAGGAATTCCCGGAACTGGACGTGTCGATCCGTGGCGCGGTGTCCATCGCCCGCCGCCTGCAGGATCCACTCGCCGAGCTGGTGAAAATCGATCCCAAGTCCATCGGGGTCGGCCAGTACCAGCACGATGTGTCCCAGCTCAAGCTGGCACGCGGCCTGGACGCCGTGGTCGAGGACTGCGTGAACGCCGTGGGCGTGGACGTCAATACCGCCTCGGTCGCGTTGCTGGCCCGCATTTCCGGCCTGAACACCACGCTGGCGCAGAATATCGTCACCCATCGCGACGAGAACGGCGCTTTCAAAACGCGCGCAGCGCTCAAGAAAGTCGCGCGTCTGGGTGAAAAAACCTTCGAACAGGCCGCAGGTTTCCTGCGCGTGATGAACGGCGACAATCCGCTGGATTCGTCTGCCGTTCACCCTGAGGCCTATCCGCTGGTGCAGCGTATTGCAGCTCAAACCGACCGCGACATTCGTTCGCTGATCGGCGATACCGGCTTCCTCAAGCGTCTGGATCCGAAGAAATTCACCGACGAGACCTTCGGTCTGCCGACCGTGACCGACATCATTCAAGAACTCGAAAAGCCGGGCCGTGACCCGCGCCCGGAATTCAAGACCGCCGAGTTCCAGGATGGCGTCGAAGACCTCAAAGACCTGCAATTGGGCATGATCCTCGAAGGCGTCGTGACCAACGTGACCAACTTCGGCGCATTCGTCGACATTGGCGTACATCAGGATGGTCTGGTGCATATCTCTGCGCTTTCCGAGAAGTTCATCAAGGATCCACGCGAAGCGGTGAAGGCCGGTGATGTGGTCAAGGTGAAGGTCATGGAAGTCGACATCCCGCGCAAACGCGTGGGCCTGTCGATGCGTATGAGTGACACGCCAGGCGAGAAAATCGACGGTGCCCGTGGTGCCCGCCCTGGCTCGGCCCCGCGCCAGCAGCAGAGCAGCGCGCCACGCAAAGAAACCGCAACGGCAGCGCCGGCCAACAACGCCATGGCTTCGCTGTTCGCCAACGCCAAGCAACTGAAGAAGCGCTGATGGATATTCCGCAAGGCCTGACCGAGAGTGCCTATTTCAAAACCCTGGGCTGCAAGCTGGTGCGATTGGGCGACGGCGTCGCTGAAGTCACGCTGGCGCTGGAGCCACACCTGCGCAATCGCGGCAACGTCATGCATGGCGGCGCGCTGTTCAGTCTGGTCGATATCGCCATGGGGCTGGCGTGCTCCAGCTCCCACGGTTTCGACAAGCAGAGCGTGACCGTGGAATGCAAGATCAACTACGTGCGTGGCGTTGCGGACGGCGAAGTCACCTGCATCGGCACTGTGCTGCATGCCGGGCGCCGTACGCTGGTGGTCGAAGCCGAAGTGCGCCAGGACGACAAACTGGTCGCAAAAGCACAAGGCACGTTCGCGATCGTCTAGCTGTCAGACAGGGATATGAGTTAGTTTCGACACTGTGTATCAGTGTCGAAATTTTCTGGCAGTTCGTACATGACCGCCTTGTGGGAATGATTAGCGACGGGCATCGGCGTTAGGACCAAAAACGAGGCGAAAACGCCAGTTCCTTTCTTCACCCTTGTAGACCGCCATATCGCCCCCATATAGGGCCGACTGACGCGTGAAGGAATCCAACTTGAGCGAACTTCTCAACCGCCGCCTGGCCTTGCTCGGCGAGCACTCACACCTCTCCCTTCTGGAGAAGTGCTTGCACGGTATCGAGCGTGAATGCCTGCGCGTTACAGGCGAAGGTCGCCTGGCCCAGACCCCGCACCCCGAGGCTTTGGGATCTGCACTGACCAACGAGCAGATCACCACCGATTATTCCGAGTCGCTGCTGGAGTTCATCACTCCGGCGCTGAACAATCCGGCCGAAACACTGGACAGCCTGGAGAAGATCCATCGCTTCGCCTACAGCAAGCTGGGCAGCGAGTACATCTGGAGTCCTTCGATGCCGTGCCCTCTGCCGGCCGAAGAAGACATCCCGATTGCCTATTACGGCACCTCGAACATCGGGAAGCTCAAGTATGTGTATCGCCAGGGCCTGGCCCTGCGTTATGGCAAGACGATGCAATGCATTGCCGGCATTCACTACAATTTTTCGTTGCCGGAAGCGATCTGGCCCGTGCTCAAGCAGACCGAAGCCTTCGAAGGCAGCGACCGCGATTTCCAGTCCGAAAGCTACATTGGCCTGATCCGCAATTTCCGCCGCTACAGCTGGCTGCTGATGTACCTGTTCGGCGCCTCGCCAGCGCTGGACGCCAGCTTCCTGCGCGGCCGCTCGCACCAGCTCGAACAGTTCGACGCTGACACGCTGTATCTACCCTATGCCACCAGCCTGCGGATGAGCGACCTGGGTTATCAGAGCAACGCACAAGCCGATCTGACCCCGTGTTACAACGATCTGTTGACTTACACTGACAGCTTGCGCAAAGCGGTGGCAACGCCTTACGCGCCCTACGTCGAGATCGGCACGCATAAAGATGGCGAGTGGATTCAGCTCAACACCAACGTGCTGCAGATCGAGAACGAGTACTACTCGACGATTCGTCCCAAGCGCGTCACCTACTCGGGCGAGCGTCCGATTCAGGCGCTGATGGCCCGTGGCGTGCAGTATGTAGAAGTGCGCTGCCTGGACATCAACCCGTTCCTGCCCGTCGGTATCGATCTGCAGCAGTCGCGTTTCATCGATGCGTTCATTCTGTTCTGCGCCTTGCAGGAAAGCCCCCAACTGGCCGACTGCGAATGCGGCAACGCCAGCAGCAATTTCTTGACCGTGGTCAAGGAAGGTCGTCGCCCTGGACTGCAACTGAGCCGTAACACCACGACCATTGACCTGAAAGAATGGGCCAATGAGTTGCTGGACAAGATCGCGCCTATCGTCGATCTGCTGGATCGGAGCCAAGGTATCGACGAGCACGCCAAGTCGCTGGTCGTTCAGCGTGCGAAAGTGGCCGATTCATCGCTGACGCCGTCGGCCCAAGTGCTGGCAGCCATGACCGAACACAAGGAAGGCTTCACCGCGTTCTCGATGCGTCAGGCTCAGGTGCACGCCGATTACTTCCGCAGCCGCCCGCTGAGCACTGAAGATCAAGCGAACTTTGAAACCAAAGCGCGCGAGTCGCTGGCTCAGCAGTCCGAAATGGAACAGACCGAAGAGCCCGTGGATTTCGATACCTTCGTCGGCGCTTATCAGGCGAGCATTCTGGCGATCAGTAACTGATCAAAAGGCGCCGCGCCATTTACTGACACGGCGCCTTCTGCTTTTGATTCTGGCCCAGGGCCGTGGGAGCCCTGCTTGCAGGCGATCTGCCGGGCACCGGCAGCAAGATCTGCCGACACTTCCATAAGATGCTGCGCGTTGACCGGGTTGGCTGCCGGTGCCCGGCAGATCGCTGGCAAGCCAGGCTCCCACGGCCTCCGGCCAGAATCAAAAGCCGGAAAACCCCCGGCTCAGATCGCCTTCTCGAAAATCTTGGAATTACGCTGATAGTTGTAAAGCGATGCTCGCGCACTCGGCAGGCGGTCGACGCTGCTTGGCTCAAAACCGCGCTCACGAAACCAGTGGGCCGTGCGCGTCGTGAGTACGAACAACGTCTTCAAGCCCTGCGCCCGCGCGCGCTCCTCGATGCGCTCCAGCAGCTCATCCCCGCGCCCGCCGTGACGGTACTCCGGATTCACCGCCAGACACGCCAGCTCGCCCGCCTCGGAATCGGCAATCGGGTACAACGCCGCGCAGGCAATGATCAGCCCTTCGCGCTCGACCACACTGAACTGCTCGATTTCGCGCTCCAGTACCTCACGGGAACGGCGCACCAGAATGCCCTGCTCTTCCAGCGGCGTAATCAGGTCGATCAAGCCCCCAACGTCACCGATCGACGCCTCGCGAACCAGTTCGAACTGTTCCTGAGCGACCAGCGTGCCGCCACCGGCCCGGGTGAACAGCTCGGACAGCAGTGCACCATCTTCGGCGTAACTGACGATGTGACTGCGGGCTACACCGCCACGACAAGCCTGCGCAGCCGCATCCAGCAATTCGGCCTGATAGTTGTTGCCCAGCCGCTGAAGGTGCGCCGGGACCTGCTGCGGGCGCAGTTCACGGACCAGCCGGCCTTGCTCGTCGAGCAGACCGGACTCGGCGCCGAACAACAGCAATTTTTCCGCACCCAGGTCGATGGCGGCGCGGGTGGCGACGTCTTCGCAGGCGAGGTTGAAAATTTCACCGGTAGGCGAGTAGCCCAGCGGCGACAGCAGCACGATCGAACGCTCGTCGAGCAGACGATTGATACCCTTGCGGTCGATCCGCCGCACTTCGCCAGTGTGCTGATAATCGACGCCTTCGAGCACGCCAATGGGGCGCGCTGTCACGAAGTTGCCGCCGGTCACACGCAGCCGCGAACCCTGCATCGGCGAGGCGGCCATGTCCATCGACAGGCGCGCTTCGATAGCGATGCGCAGTGCACCCACGGCATCGATTACGCATTCGAGGGTGCCAGAGTCGGTTACCCGCAGTTCGCGGTGGAAATGCGGGGTGATCCCCCGCGCTTCCAGGCGGCTTTCGATCTGCGGACGGGATCCGTGGACCAGCACCAGACGAACACCCAGGCTGTGTAACAGCACGAGGTCGTGGACGATGTTGCCGAAATTGGGATGCTCAACGCCGTCGCCCGGGAGCATGACGATGAAGGTGCAATCCCGGTGGGCATTGATGTAGGGAGACGCGTGGCGGAGCCAATTGACGTAATCGGGCATATCCGAAAGAGCCTGCAAGAAATGGACGAAGGATGAAAGCACTCACAACGGCATGAGCTTTATCGTCGGAACAGGCATCGCAACACGCGTACTCTCCTTCTGGGCTGACGCCGACTCATTCGGGAGTCAGGCAGTAATGTTCGATCAACTGACGCAATAGACGCACTGTAGGTTGTAAACGTGACATTTCGAGATACTCGCCCGGCTGGTGCGCACAGGCAATGTCGCCGGGTCCCAGCACAATCGTCTCGCAACCAAGGCGCTGAAGATAAGGCGCTTCGGTGCCAAATGCCACTGCTTCAGCCGTATGACCTGTCAGACGCTCGGCAACGCGAACCAGTTCCGCATCGGCGCTCTGTTCGAAGGGTGCGACTTCAGAGAACAACGGCGCGTAATCGATCTTCACCTGGTGCAACTCTGCCAGCGGTTGCAACTTCTGCCGAATCGCCGAGCGCAGCATCTCCGGGTCCATACCCGGCAACCGCCGCAGGTCAAACTCCAGCGAACACTGACCGCAAATTCGATTGGGGTTATCGCCGCCATGAATGCAGCCGAAGTTCATGGTGGGCGCCGGGACGCTGAACTGCGGATTGCGGTATTTTTCCTGCCACTGTTGACGCAGATTCTTAAGCGCACCAATAGCGTCGTACATGGCCTCCAGGGCGCTGTGGCCAAGGCTTGGGTCAGACGAATGGCCACTGCGTCCGAGAATCTCGATTCGCTCCATCATCACGCCTTTGTGCAGGCGAATCGGCTTCAAGCCAGTGGGTTCGCCAATCACCGCCGCCCTGCCGAGGGTACCGCCAGCAGCGGCCAGAGCTTTGGCACCGGACATCGAGCTTTCTTCGTCGCAGGTCGCCAGAATGATCAACGGCTGCTTGAAAGGTTTATCCAGCAAGGGCTGCAAGGCCTCGATGGCCAGTGCGAAAAACCCCTTCATGTCGCAACTGCCAAGTCCTACCCACCTGCCGTCGACCTCCGTCAACTTCAGGGGATCGGTTTTCCACAGTGCATCGTCGTAGGGAACGGTGTCGCTATGGCCGGACAGCACCAGACCGCCGGGCCCTGTGCCGTAAGTCGCCACCAGATTGAACTTGCCGGGACTGACCTGCTGGATGTCGCAGGCAAAACCCAGGTCGCCAAGCCAACCGGCGAGCAGATCGATGACCCCGCGATTGGATTGATCCAGCGAAGGTTGCGTACAACTCACCGAAGGTGCGGCGATCAGGGCCGCGAACTGGTCTTTCATGGACGGTAACGGCATGGGCGACTCCTCGGTACAGGTACGACACGCGAACCATCATAGGGTGATTCGACAGCAGGAATAAACCGTCCAGGGTGATGTCCTGTACACTGCACGACCCACGCAGCTGTGTCGATTCCGGCTGCGCCCCCCGTTTATCAGCGATAGAGCGCCTGGATTCCCGGCCATGCAGAAAGAAACCGAAATCAAACTCCGCGTCAGCCGCGAAACCCTCATTGCCCTGCGCGAGCATCCGTTGCTGAAAAAGCGCAACAAAAGTGGCTGGGAGCGGCTGGAGCTGTTCAACCAGTACTTCGACACCCCCGAACGCGAACTCGCTCACGCCAAGGTCGCCCTGCGCCTGCGCCGTGATGGCGACGCGATCATCCAGACGCTCAAGACCCGAGGCCAGAGCGTGGCAGGCTTGTCCGAGCGCAACGAGTACAACTGGGATGTGCCCAAGGCCAAGCTGGACCTCAAAAAGCTCGACGGCGAATGCTGGCCCGAGCAACTGGCGGACTTGGACAAGAAAACCATCAAGCCACTGTTCACCACCGATTTCGTCCGTGAAAAGGCCGAAATTGCCTGGGGTCGCGGCAAGTCCAAGGTAGTGATCGAGGCTGCACTGGATCTGGGCAACGTCATCGTCGGCAAACAGAAAGAAGAAATTTGCGAACTGGAGCTGGAACTGCGTGAAGGCGAGCCTGCCGCATTGCTGGAGCTGGCCGCCGAACTGGCGGAAAAGCTGCCGTTGATGCCTTGCGACATCAGCAAGGCCGAGCGTGGCTATCGCCTGTTCGACGCCAGCAGCTACTCGGTCAAATTGCCGGTTCCGGAAATGCACGCCGAGACCTCCGTCGACGACGCTTACAGCGCCCTGGCCTGGTATCTACTGGGCAGCAGTCAGCGCCTGGCCGAGCAATACCGTTTCAACGGCCACTGGAGCCTGTTGCAGGAATGGGTCGAAGTCCTCGCCGAGTTGCGTGCATTGACCGGCAGTCTCGGTCAGGCTGCGCCAAGGGCCACCACCCACGACCTGCGCGCTGCGCTGGACGCACTGCTCGAAGACTGGCGGACGCTGGTTCAGGCCGGCAAGGAAGATGGCGATGTCCGGGCTGCCGCTCACGAGCAGTTCATCGAAGAGCTTGAAGACCCGCGCTGGGGCCTGTTCTCGCTGACCACCTCGCGCTGGCTGATGGAGCGCAGCTGGACTGTCGAGCGTAACAACCGTGGCAATCGTCAGGGCAATGCGATGCTCAGCAGTTGGGTGCCGCGCTTCCTTGGCGACGAAGCCACCGCGTTGAATCTGGCGCGTTATCAGCAACAGCCTGAGGATCTGGCCGAACAACTCCCGCGCATCGAGCGTATTCAGGTCTGGCTGCATTACGCGCGTCAGACACTGGAACTGCCGGAGCTGGATCGTCTGTACGGCGAGATGAACAAGCTTGAAGAGCTGGCGCACCTGGATATCACCGACGAGATCCTCGAAGCCCGCGTGCAGCAGACCATCACCGTGCTGCAAAGCCGGGCGTGGAAGACCTTGCTGAAGATTTAAGCAGCGCTGCATTACCTGTAGCAGTCTGGCTCTTCGGCGATGGCGCCCTTGAGATCGCTACCGCCGGTAAGCCGGACTGCTACAGGGATACGGATGTGATTTACAGATCCCATTCGGCGCACAATGGATGCGCTCAGCGAACGATCGGCAAACTCGTCGTCGATTTGATTTCCGACAGAGCAACGGTCGAATTGACCTCCTGAATCCCTGGCACCAGCGACAGTTTCTCGAAGAAGAACCGCTCATACGCTTCGATGTCCGGCGTGACGATGCGCAGCAGAAAATCCACCGACCCCATCAACACATAACACTCCAATACCTCCGGAAATCCGCGAATTGCCTCAGTGAATTCCGTGAAGTTGGAGCGGCCGTGGGCGTTCAGTTTCACCTCGGCGAAGATCTGCGTATTGAGCCCGATCTTCTTGCGATCAAGCAGCGTCACCTGTCGCCGAATCACGCCTTCATCTTTCAACCGCTGAATCCTGCGCCAGCAAGGCGATTGGGAAAGCCCGACCTGCTCGGCGATCTGCGCGCTGGACAACGAAGCGTCCTCCTGGAGCAACGCGAGGATCCTGCGATCATAGGTATCCAATTCGATTTGCATAAGTTATTCCTGAAAAATGGATATCCAGCATCAACAAGTCGAAAAAAGAGTAAACCACTCGATCATGGATCAGAAATTTCTTTTTTCCCATGTAAAACTCTCTCTTACTCAAACAGCTCGCCGCCGCACTGAATGCGGCCGACGAAAACAGGAGAGTTCAGCATGTCGCATATCGAATCAGTCTGCTCTGCCCCGCTTCGCCCCGACGCCTGGTCTGTCAGCAACGCCCATTGCCGGTCACGCTTTCAGATTCTTGCCGAAGCCGAGCCAGACTTGATTTGCCGGGTGCTGAACCTGTTCGCGATGCAGTACCTGATCCCGCAGCAAGTCAGCGTGTTACAACAGGAAGGCATGTTGATGATCGAGGTGGAAGTCGATGGCATGACCTGGCATCGCGCCCAGGTGATTGGTGAAAAAA
Source organism: Pseudomonas sp. LS-2 (assembly GCF_003605735.1). GTDB lineage: Bacteria > Pseudomonadota > Gammaproteobacteria > Pseudomonadales > Pseudomonadaceae > Aquipseudomonas. The sequence goes on from NZ_QXTJ01000039.1 coordinate 549,743, forward strand.
TGCGCAATTTGATCAGTGTCTGCACAGTGGATCTGGAACCGATCGGCGATTTCCACGTCCTATCCGAGCCCGTCTCGCTGGCGGTCGGTTGATTACGTGGAAAATATTGGCAATGCTTCACTACCTGCAGGACGCAACAACTGGCACGCTTGGGACTACTCTTGCTTACTCACGAAGTAAGCCGTCTCGTCCGAAGGAGCCTGCATGTCTGTCCTCGCCTCATCATCCCAGGACCGCTGGCTGGATCTGAATGAAATCCTGCGTGATCTCGTCACGCAGGGCTACCTCGATCAGGACAATGCCGAATACGCATTGACCCTGCGCCGTACCGCACAAAATCTGCAAATCCATCCGCTCGAATTCATTTCCGCTCAGCAGTTCGATAATCACAACCGCGCGGGCAAGAAGCTCGACCTGGAAACCCTCACCGCCTGGCTGGCCGAGCAAGCAGGTCAGCCGTATATGCGCATTGACCCGCTGAAGATCAACGTGGCGGCCGTTACGCCCCTGATGTCTTATGCTTTCGCCCAGCGTCACAAGATACTGGCGGTTGCAGTGGACCGCGATGCGGTGACCATCGCCAGCGCCCAGCCCTACGTCAAGGCGTGGGAAGCCGATCTGATGCATGTGCTGAAGATGCCGATCAAGCGCGTGGTCGCCAATCCGGTTGACGTGCAAAAACTGGCCGTCGAGTTCTACCGACTGGCGAAATCGGTGAGTGGTGCCAGTGCAACTGATCAAAAAGTCAGCAACATGGGCAATTTCGAGCAGTTGCTCAAGCTCGGCGCCAGCGATCAGGAGCCGGACGCCAACGATGCGCATATCGTCAACATCGTCGACTGGCTCTTCCAGTACGCCTATCAGCAGCGGGCCAGCGACATTCACATCGAGCCTCGTCGAGAGGCGGGAACCGTGCGTTTTCGCATCGACGGCGTGTTGCACAACGTTTATCAATTCCCGCCCCAGGTCACCATGGCAGTCACCAGCCGCCTGAAAAGCCTGGGGCGCATGAACGTAGCCGAGAAGCGCAAGCCTCAGGACGGTCGGGTCAAGACCAAGACCCCCGATGGTGGTGAAGTGGAGTTGCGTCTGTCGACCTTGCCCACAGCATTCGGCGAGAAGATGGTGATGCGGATCTTCGACCCGGAAGTGCTGCTCAAGGATTTCGACCAACTGGGTTTCTCAGGCGATGACCTGCGCCGCTGGGAAGGCATGACCCATCAACCCAACGGCATCATTCTGGTGACGGGACCGACCGGTTCCGGCAAGACCACCACGCTGTACACCACTCTGAAAAAGCTGGCGACCTCGGAGGTGAACCTCTGCACCATCGAGGACCCGATCGAAATGGTGGAGCCTGCGTTCAATCAGATGCAGGTGCAGCACAACATCGACCTGACCTTCGCAAGCGGCGTGCGTGCACTGATGCGGCAGGATCCGGACATCATCATGATCGGGGAGATTCGTGACCTGGCGACCGCTGAAATGGCGATCCAGGCAGCACTCACCGGTCACTTGGTGCTCTCGACGCTGCACACCAACGATGCGCCTAGCGCGATCAGCCGACTACTGGAATTGGGAGTACCGCATTATTTGCTCAAGGCGACCATTCTCGGGGTGATGGCGCAGCGTCTGGTGCGTACGCTATGTTCGCATTGCAAGGCGCCGATGGAGATCGACGAAGCCGACTGGCAGACCCTGACGCGGCCTTGGCAGGCGCCCGTGCCCAGCGGTGCGCATCAGGCAGTGGGTTGCGCGGAATGCCGGGATACCGGCTATCGCGGACGCGCCGGCGTGTACGAGATCATGCTGATGTCCGATGCGGTGAAATCGCTGATCACGGCGGACCTGGACCTCACGGCCCTGCGTCGGCAGGGCTTCAAGGATGGCATGCGCAGTCTGCGCCTGTCGGGCGCACAGAAAGTCGCGGCGGGCTTGACGACGGTCGAGGAAGTCCTGCGGGTGACGCCGCAGAGTGAGCAGCGGTGAGGGACGCATTACCGGTCTGTTGTAGGAGCGCGCTTGCCCGCGAGGCGGTGGGTCAGGACGAATTATTCGCCTGACACTCCGCCATCGCGGGCAAGCTCGCTCCTACATGCTCCAGCGTTTGTGGAAATTCCCCTGTAGCGGTCCGACTTCGACTTACAAATCCTTCACCCCAAAATCCAGCACTACCTTCATCGCCTGCTGCTTGTCCCCCGCCAACTCGAACGCCTGCACCGCTTCATTGAATGGAAAGGTGTGGGAAATCACCGGCGTGACGTCGATCACCTTACGATTGAGTAGATCCACCGCCTGTGCGAATTCGGGATGAAAGCGGAACGTGCCACGCAAATCGATTTCCTTGCCCACCACCAGATTCAGGGGAATCGAGACATCACCACCGAGCCCGACGGTCACCACGATCCCGCGGGGACGAACGCAGGTCAGGCCATCGCGCAGCGCCTGGGCACTGCCGGACGCTTCGAACATCACGTCGAAATGCCCTTTCTCAACGGTGTAGCGCGCCAACGCTTGAGGCTCGTTTTTAAGGTTGTGGGTTTCGCTGGCGCCCATGCGACGAGCACACACAAGCGCACTGTCACTCAAGTCTGCAGCGACGATCTGCAATGCCCCCGCCGCTTTCAAACTGCCAATCAACAGATTGCCAATCGGGCCGCAGCCCGTTACCAGCACCCGCTTGCCGAACACACCGCCAGCGCGCTGGATCGCATGCAGTCCGACCGACAGCGGTTCGGCCAGTGCACCCTCGGCCAGCGTGGTCGTCGGCGCCAACACATGCGCCTGACTGGCATCGATCACCAGCGTTTCGCGAAACGCGCCCTGAATGTGCGGAAATGGCATCGCGCTGCCGTAGAACCGCATGTTCAGGCAATGATTGGGCATGCCTTGGTGACAGAACTTGCAACCGCCACAAGGACGTGACGGTGAAACCGAAATACGCTGACCGACACTGAAACCCTGTTGCGGGTCGCCGACTTCTTCGATCACGGCAGAGATTTCATGACCCAGCACCATCGGTTCCTTCAGGCGAACGGCGCCGAAACCGCCGTGCTGGTAGTAGTGCAGATCGGAGCCGCAGATACCGCCCCTCGCAACCCGCACGCGCAACTGGCCGGCGGCCAGCGCAGGAACGTGTGCCTCGGGTTCGACGCGAAGGTCTTTAGGGGCGTGGCAGACGATGGCTTGCATGAAGGTTCTCCGGATTACAGCGACGCCGTGATGGCGCCGTCGACGTAAAGGATGTGGCCGTTGACGAAGCTCGCAGCATCGGAGGCCAGGAAGACTGCGGCGCCCTTGAGTTCAGACACTTCGCCCCAGCGGCGGCTCGGCGTACGCTGGACCAGCCAGTCGCTGAATTCGGGATTGGCCACCAGTGCGGCGTTCAACTCGGTCTTGAAATAGCCAGGTCCGATGCCATTGACGTTTAGACCATGGGGGCCCCAGTCGATCGCCATGCCTTTGGTCAGCATCTTCAACGCGCCCTTGCTTGCGGTATACGGTGCTATTCCAGGACGACCGAGCTCACTCTGGACGGAGCAGATGTTGATGATGCGCCCACGGCCGCGAGGAATCATGCAACGAGCCACGGCCTGACCGACGAAAAAGGCGCTGTCGAGATTGGACCGCATCAACTCGTGCCAGTCCGCTTCGTTGAAATCGGCCAGCGGTCCGCGACGCTGAATGCCGGCATTGTTGACCAGAATTTCCAGCGGTCCCACGCGTTGCTCGATGTCCTGCACGGCGGCGCTGACCGCCGCGCTGTCGGTGACATCGAAGCATTGAGCGTGGACGTCATGGCCCTCGGCGGCCAACACTGCCGCCGCTGATTGCAGCGTGTCTGCCGTTCGCCCGTTGAGCACGACCCTGGCGCCCGCCTCCGCCAACCCTCGGGCGATGGCAAGGCCGATCCCTGCGCTAGAGCCGGTGATCAGTGCAGTTCTTCCGTCCAGGCGGAAGCTTTCCAGAACAGCCATATGAACTCCCCTCTCTTCTGCGGCCGACGTCGGATCATCCATCGTGATAAACCGCACCAAAGCCCAGTATCTTGACGAGCACGTACTTCAGCGCGGACGACGCTCATCGTCCAATGGTCATTCATGATAGGTTGATCACGATTTTTGATCACTACGGAGGCCTCCTTGGAGCTCAAGCATTTGCGGGCCTTTGTCACCCTGGCCGAGGAACTGCATTTCGGGCGTGCCGCACAACGTCTCGCGATCGTGCAGCCCGCTCTGAGCATGCAGATCAAAGCGCTGGAGGCGTGGCTCGGCGTTCGGCTGCTGGATCGAAATCGTCACTGCGTGACGCTCACGGACGTAGGTCGGTTGTTTCTCAAGGAGGCGCAGGCAACGCTGCATCAGGCGCAACACTCTGCCGATGTAGCGCGCGGGTTGGGACGTGGAGAAACCGGGCGAATTCGACTTGGGTTTGTTTCCTCGGTGCTGCCAGAGTTGCTGCCAACGCTGATTCGAGAGGCCCACCAGCGCTTCCCCGGCATCGAGCTGGAGCTCAAGGACATGCCGGGGCCCGATCAGGTTCAGGCGCTGAAGAGCGGGCAACTGGACTTCGGCCTGATGCGCCTGCCCGCCCCCCATGCCGGGGTCCAGACACAGGTTGTACTGCACGAATCGGTCATCGTCGCACTGCCTGCCGATCATCCCCTCGCTGGACAACCCATCATCGAGGCCAAGGCGCTCGCACATTTGCCTGTACTGATGCTGGCACGGCGTTATGCAGCGGGCTTTCACGACAGTCTGCTCAGAGCGATCACCGAGCAAGGCGGCAAGCTGGACGTGGCAGACGAACTGGGCGAATTCACCACGATGCTGGCGCTGGTGGCGGCCGGGTTGGGCATTGGATTGCTGCCGATCAATGCCGCAAGGGCACTGCCACCAGGGGTGATTGCGCGGCCGCTGGAGTTAGGTGATTACCGGACAGCCACCGGCCTTGTATGGACTTCGCTCGACACGGCTGTGAAGACCACGATCTTCAACCTGATGCGCGAGCTATTCTTTAACGAGGCTCTCGCCTTAGCCCCTCTGTAGCAGTCCGGCATGCCGGCGGTGGCGGTTTGAAGGACGTCACCGCCGGCAAGCCGGACTGCTACAGATTCGAGGAACGGCTTCGGAACGGATGAGCTTTTTTGATACAAGAAATATTCACAGTGCGAGTTCTGGTAAACGTACGCTCTGCCGGATCGTTCATTCATCAGCACCCACCAACAGGGACAGGTTATGCAAATCGGTAGTGTGGTTTTACTGTTCGTCGCGTTGGCGATCGCCATCGTGTTCATGGGTTTCAAGGTCGTGCCCCAAGGGTACCAATGGACCGTCGAACGCTTCGGTCGCTATACCAACACGTTGAAGCCCGGGCTGAACATCATCGTGCCGGTGATGGACCGTATAGGGCACAAGATCAACATGATGGAAACCGTACTCGACATCCCGCCGCAGGAGGTCATCACTTCCGATAACGCCACCGTGCAGATCGACGCAGTGTGCTTCTATCAGGTGGTCAATTGCGCTCAGGCGGCCTATGAAGTGAACAATCTGCAACACGCGATTCGCAATCTGCTGCAGACCAACATCCGCACCGTGCTTGGCTCCATGGAACTGGATGCCATGCTCAGCCAGCGCGACGGCATCAACGAGCGTTTGCTGCGCATCATTGATGAAGCTACTGCGCCATGGGGCATCAAGATCACGCGCATCGAAATCAAGGACATCAGCCCGCCTGCTGACCTGATGGCGGCCATGTCAGGACAAATGAAAGCCGAACGGATCAAACGTGCGCAAATCCTGGAAGCCGAGGGCTCGCGCGCCTCGGCGATTCTGACCGCCGAAGGCAAGAAGCAGGCACAGATTCTGGAAGCAGAGGGCGAGCGTCAGGCGGCGTTTCTGGAATCCGAAGCGCGAGAGCGTCAGGCCGAAGCCGAAGCCCGCGCAACGCAGGTGGTGTCCGAAGCAATCGCTGCCGGTGACGTGCAGGCCATCAACTATTTCGTGGCGCAGAAGTACATCGACGCCTTGGGCAAACTGGCTTCGGCCAATAACAGCAAAGTCATCCTGATGCCGCTGGAGGCCAGTCAGATGATCGGCGCTATTGGAGGCATCGGCGAAATCGTCAAAGCCACCTTCGACAAAGGGCCGCTCGACAAGACCCGGCCCGATACCGGCAAGCGAGTCTGACCATGTGGGACTACCTGCAAGACCTGTCGTTCTGGGATTGGCTGGGCCTGGGCACCGTACTGTTGATCCTTGAAGTGTTCGGCGCGGGCGGCTATCTGCTCTGGATCGGGGTGGCTGCTGCGGGAGTCGGCATTCTCACGTACATCATCCCGGCCATGTCCTGGGAAATGCAGTTTCTACTGTTCGCCGTTATGTCGGTGCTGACCGCGCTCTACTGGTGGCGACGTCAGCGCAGCGTGTTGCGCAAATCCGATCAGCCCGGCTTGAACATGCGCGGCTCGGAGTTGATTGGCAGAAACTTTGTCGTCCATGATGCCATCGTCGGCGGACGCGGAAAAATCAAGGTTGGCGACGGCGTCTGGATGGTGGTGGGGCCAGACACAGCAGCGGGAAATCAGGTCCGCGTGATCGCCCAGGACGGGGCCATTCTGAAGGTGGAAGTGGTGTGAGCAAGGGCGGGCATGGAACTAGATCGGCCTGCGACGTATCAAATCATTTCAGAACAACCAAAGTCGGAGTACCCCCGTCATGCGTCTAAAACTTGCTGTAGCCACATTAGCTCTGCTTTCCCTGCCGATCGGTTCAGCAATGGCCGACGGCTTCCTGCGCGACATCATTTCATCGGGCGCCACCACCGGCTCCACCTACCTGACCTTCCGGCATCACAAGTTGATCGTCGCGGCCCAGGATGACGCCGGCAGCTACGTCGCCAGCAATGGCGCGATTCGTGGCCCGTATCTGGAAGCGGCTATGGATCAGGTGCGCAAGGACAATCCGGGCCTGAAAGCCTCGGACATGGATCTGGCCAATGCGATTCTGGCGAAGAATCTCGTGGCCGAAGAATAAACTTCATACGCTGGAAAAATGCCGCTCTTACGAGCGGCATTTTTCTTTCGGCGTGAAGATAGTTTCCCACTGTTCCTGGTGCGTTCTTCGCTGTGAATGCGGGCGATGTCTGATATCCAGGCCAATCGCAACGGATCGGGAACGGAGGTGCGAAGGTCCGTGTGGACGACGGGCTGGCGCGCGCGGTATCGGACGAAATCGTAATTGATGGTCTCCCTGTAGCAGCACGGCTTGCCGGCGGCGGCGCCTTTGAATGTGTCACTGCCGGCAAGCCTTGCTGCTACAGGGGTACTGACTTATTCGCCGATCGCAGCCTTGTAACCGGCAGCGTCCAGCAGTGTGGCCAGGTCGCCAGCCGCGTTGCTTGGTTTGACCTTGAAGATCCAGGAAGTGTACGGAGCGTTGTTCAGTTCTTCCGGCGCATCGCCCAGCGCTTGATTGACTTCGACCACTTCACCGGCAACCGGCGAGTAGATATCGGAAGCGGCTTTCACCGACTCAACCACACCGGCGGCATCGCCTGCGGCGAAGACCTTGCCGATTTCCGGCAGCTCAACGAACACCACATCGCCCAGCGCTTCTTGCGCGTGATCGGAAATACCGACAACGATCAGATCACCCTCTTGCTTTGCCCACTCGTGGCTCTCGGCAAAACGCAGTTCGGCGGGAATGTCACTCATGTTTTTATCCTCTCTACATCATCAGGTCAGCGGAGAAACCCCGCCAGGGTTGGCTTTTTAAATCACTTCTAAATCAGAGCCTTGCCATGACGCACGAACGTCGGCTGAACCACGCGGACCGGGTACCACTTGCCGCGAATTTCCACCTCGGCACGGTCGGCGGTCGCCATCGGCACACGCGCCAATGCAATCGACTTGCTTAGCGTAGGAGAGAAACTACCACTGGTGATCTCTCCTTCGCCAACTTCCGCTATTCGGACGACCTGATGAGCGCGAAGAACACCTCGCTCTTCTAGGACCAGTCCTACAAGCTTCGAGGCAATACCTGTCGCACGTTCAGCCTGCAGGGCTGCACGTCCTATGAATTCACGGTCTTCGGGCGCCCACGCAATTGTCCACCCCATGTTGGAGATCAGCGGTGACACCTGTTCGTCGATTTCCTGGCCATACAGATTCATGCCGGCTTCCAGACGCAGGGTGTCACGCGCACCCAGCCCTATCGGCGAGATGCCGGCCCCCACCATGTCATTGAAAAAACTGCAGGCTTGTTCGGCAGGCAAGATGATTTCCAGACCGTCCTCCCCCGTGTAACCGGTGCGGGCAATGAACCAGTTGCCTTCCTGCTGACCTTCGAAGGGACGGAGGGTGTGGATAAGTTCGGCGCGAGCCTGGGTGACCAGTTCGGCGATCTTCTGTCGGGCGTGCGGCCCCTGTATGGCGAGCATCGCCAACTCGGAACGATGAGTCAGGCGCACGTCGAAACCGCAGAGATGGGCATTCATCCAGGCCAGATCCTTGGCGCCGGTGGCCGCGTTGACCACCAATCGATAACCCTCGTCGGTCAGGTAGACGATCATGTCGTCGACGATGCCGCCTTGAGTGTCGAGCATCGCGCTGTAGAGCGCGCGGCCCGTTTGCTGCAATCGGCCGACGTCATTCGCCAGCAGATGTTGCAACCAGGACTTGGCCTGACTGCCTGAAACGTCGAGGACATGCATGTGCGACACATCGAAAATCCCACAGTCGCGGCGCACCTGATGGTGCTCTTCGACTTGTGAACCGTAGTGCAATGGCATATCCCAACCACCAAAATCAACCAGCTTCGCGCCGAGCGCGAGGTGCAGGTCAAAGAGGGGCGTACGCTGTCCCATGGGTTTCTCCTTCCGGGCGTGGCGAAGACACAGTCGCTCAAAACAACGGCAAATCCCCCGTGACTCGGGGTGTGAAACCTTTGCAAATTTGCGGAATTGTCTGACAGACCGTATCGATTGCGGCGCATTGTAGCCGCAAGGTTATGACCCCGCACCTAGCCTATCGGTCTGGCCGAACGTCTGATTAGGCCAATTACCGGTAGTAAACCGACCATCACCAACGTCAGCGCCGGCAAAGCGGCACGCGCCCACTCGCCTTCGCTGGTCATTTCGAAGATCCGAACCGCCAGAGTGTCCCAGCCAAACGGGCGCATCAGCAGCGTGGCCGGCATTTCCTTGAGTACATCGACGAACACCAACAAGGCGGCGCTAAGAGTGCCCGGGATCAGCAGCGGCAGATAAATCCTGAAAAACAAACGTGGCCCGCTGACCCCCAGACTGCGAGCCGCTTCGGGCAATGAAGGACGAATTCGCGACAGGCTATTTTCAAGGGGTCCATAGGCCACGGCGATGAAGCGAACCAGATACGCCAGAATCAATGCAGCCAGACTCCCGAGCAGCAGCGGCCTGCCCGCGCCACCCAGCCAACTGGACAATGGCACCACCAGTTCTCGATCCAGGTAACTGAACGCCAGCATGATCGACACCGCCAACACCGATCCCGGCAGCGCATAGCCAATGTTTGCAAGGCTCACGCCCGAACGAATGGCACGGGTCGGCGCCAGTCGACGGGCAAACACCAGAATCATTGCCACACTCACCGTAACCAGTGCGGCGATCCCTCCGAGATAGAGGGTGTGCAGGATCAGGCCGGTGTAGCGTTCATCCAGATCGAAGCGACCACGCTGCCAGACCCACACGATTAATTGCAGCAACGGCACCACGAACGCGCAGGCGAACACCAGACCACACCAGGAAGTGGCCGCAAACGCCTTGATGCCCTGCAAGTGATACAGCGCCTTGACCCGTGGCCGCTCGTTGCTGGCACGGCTCGCGCCTCGAGCTCGATGTTCGCCGTACAGCAGGAGCATCACCGCCAACAGCAACAGACTGGCCAGTTGCGCCGCACTCGACAGGCTGAAAAAGCCATACCAGGTCTTGTAGATCGCGGTGGTAAAAGTGTCGAAATTGAACACTGACACAGCGCCAAAATCCGCCAGGGTTTCCATCAGCGCCAACGCAACCCCTGCCCCAACGGCAGGTCTGGCCATTGGCAACGCGACGCGCCAGAACGCCTGCCACGGCGACTGCCCGAGAATCCGCGCCGCTTCCATCAGGCCCTTGCCCTGGGCTAGAAACGCCGTGCGCGCCAGCAGATAGACATAGGGATAGAAGACCAACACCAGAACGATGATGACGCCGCCGGTCGAGCGCACGCGGGGGAAGCGGATGCCTGTACCGAACCACTCGCGCATCAGGGTTTGCAGCGGACCTGCGAAGTCCAACAGGCCAACGAACACGAACGCGAGCACGTAGGCGGGAATGGCGAACGGCAACATCAGTGCCCAGTCCAGCCAGCGCCGTCCGGGGAATTCACACAGTGCCGTGAGCCACGCCAGGCTCACGCCCAGAATCGTCACACCCACCCCCACGCCGACCACCAACGTCAGGGTATTGCCCAGCAGGCGCGGCATTTGCGTTTCCAACAGGTGGGACCAGATTTCATGATCGATGGTCTGCCACGAGAAGAGCAGGACGCTCAGGGGCAGGAGCACCAACGCGGCGATGGCAAAAACCAGGGGATACCAGCGACGCTGGGCGGGATGGGCCAAGGGGGATTACTCATACAGTTGGGAATCCCCGTAGGAGCGCGCTTGCCCGCGATGGCGATAAATCAGGCGAAATATTCGTTACTGATCTATCGCCATCGCGGGCAAGCGCGCTCCTACAGAGTGGAAGCGGCGTGTGTAATCAATTCCAGCCAACACGATCCATCATGCGAATCGCTTCGGCCTGACGTCGTCCCGCAATCTCCACGGGAATCGTGTCAGCCTTGAAAGCCCCCCAGCTCGCCACCTCTTCAGAGGGTGCAACTTTGGGGTTGGCCGGGAATTCCTGATTGGTGCCCGAGAAGATCGTCTGCGCATCCGGCCCGGTCATCCATTCGACCAGCGCTTTGGCAGCCTCGGGATGCGGTGCGTACTTGGTCAGGCCAATGCCGGACAAGTTTACGTGTACCCCGCGATCCGACTGGTTCGGCCAAAACAGCCGCACGGCCAGATCGGGGTTCTGCTTGTGCAAGCGACCGTAGTAGTAGGTGTTGACGATACCGACATCGCATTGCCCGGCGTTGATCGCCTCAAGGACCGCGATGTCGTCGGAGAACACGTCAGTGGACAGATTGTTGACCCAGCCCTTGAGAATCTTTTCCGCAGCCTCGGCGCCGTGGGTTTCGATCAGCGTGGCGGTCAGCGACTGGTTGTAGACCTTTTTCGCGGTGCGCAGGCACAGACGACCTTCCCATTGCTTGTCGGCCAGCGCTTCGTAGGTGGTCAATTCTTCCGGTTTGACCCGGTCGGTGGAGTAGGCGATGGTCCGCGCACGCAGGCTCAGGCCAGTCCAGCTGTGGGTCGAGGAGCGATATTGTGCAGGGATGTTCGCATCGATGACCGGCGAGGTGAAGGGTTGCAGGATACCCATCTGCTCGGCCTGCCAGAGATTACCGGCGTCGACGGTCAGCAGCAGGTCGGCGGTTGCGTTCTGCCCCTCGGCCTTGATGCGCTGCATCAACGGCGCTTCCTTGTCGGTGATGAACTTGACCTTCACTCCGGTCTTGGCGGTGTAGGCATCGAAAACCGGCTTGATCAGTTCGTCGATACGGGAGGAATACACCACCACTTCATCAGCGGCCTGGGCGGTACTGCCGAGCACGGTCAATGCCAGGGCAGCCAGAAGACGCTTGCTCGCCTGCATGCTGAAATCTCGTTTGCGAAAATGAGGCGAAATGGTAGTGAATCGCATCTGGCATCTCAACCGAAGTCCGGACAGAGCAGTTACCAGATGTTGCAGGATGGCACCCGAAAATCCTGCTGAGGCGGCGAAGACTGCTACCTCAGAGCTTCGCCAGCTCCGGCAAGTCTCCAGTCAGGCCCAGTGCCTGGCGCACGAACATTGCCTTGGCCTCTGAGGACTGATCGACCATCTTCAAACCGGTGTTACGCAGCCAGCGGACAGGCAGCGGATCGGCCTGGAACAGCCGCTCGAAACCTTCCATCGCCGCCATCAATGCCAGGTTATGCGGCATCCGGCGGCGCTCGTATCGGCTCAGCACTTTCTGATCGGCCAGGCGCTCGCCACGCTCTGCCGCGCTGTGCAGCACTTCGGCGAGTACGGCGGCATCGAGAAACCCGAGATTGACCCCCTGCCCGGCCAGCGGGTGAATGGTGTGTGCGGCATCGCCGATGAGCGCCAGACCTTCAGCGACATAGCGCTTGGCGTGACGCTGACGCAGCGGCACACACAGACGCGGATCAGCTGAAATCACCTGCCCCAGACACCCCTCGAAAGCTTTCTCGAGCTCGCGACAGAACGCCTCGTCCGCCAGCTCCATCAGCCGCTCGGACTCAGTGGGCGTGACGGACCAGACGATTGAACACCAGTGCTCGCCCTCACGCTCAAGCGGCAGAAAAGCCAGCGGGCCGTCATCGGTGAAGCGCTGCCATGCTGTTTTGCGGTGGGACTCGGCAGTTCGTACGCTGGTGACGATGGCGTGGTGCATGTAATCCCATTCGCGGGTAGCCGTCCCCGTCATGCGCCGGACCGTGGAATTGGCACCATCTGCAGCGACCACCAGTGGCGCCCGCAACGTGCGACCGTCGGCCAGGGTCAGCAGCCAGTCATCGCCGGAGCGACGCATCTGCTCCAGCCGCGCATTGGCCAACAGGCCGATATCGCTGTCGTGCAGACGCTCGATCAAGGCGTCTTGCACCACTCGGTTCTCGACGATATGCCCAAGCACCTGAGCATGAACACTCGATGCAGAAAAATGCACCTTGCCCGTGCCGCTGCCATCCCACACGTGCATGTCGCCGTAGGGGCTTGCGCGGCGAGAGACGATGCCGTCCCACACATTCAAGCGTTCAAGAATTCGCTGACTGGCCGCAGACAGTGCGCTGACCCGCGGCTCAAAAGCAGCGCTCTGATCGAACGGCTTGACGCTCAACGGGCTACCGTCGACCACCAGGATGTTCAGCCCGCTGTTTTGCAGCGCCAGCGCCAGTGCGCTACCGACCATTCCAGCCCCGACAATCAGCAGATCTGCGCGCGTTTCCATGCTTTAAATCATTCTCGCCTGTGGCAACGGCCACGTATGAAAAGAGGGATTAGACATCGGCTCGCGTTCCCAGCCCCATGGCCTGGCGAGCGAACCAGCTTTTGGCCGACGGCAGCAGGTCCAGTCCGAGCAAGCCTATGTTGCGACCCGCAGTGATGACCGGTTGCTGGCTGCCGAACAGCCGGGTGACCTGATCGGAGAAGCCCACTGTCAACTTCTGATCCAGCCGTTGCCGATCACGATAACCCTGCAACGTCGCCAGATCGCCCGGCACTGAGTCGCTGGCAAGCAACGCCTCGGCCAGCGACGCAGCGTCGCGCAACGACAGGTTGAATCCCTGACCGGCAATCGGGTGCAGGCTGTGCGCGGCGTTGCCCAACACAACCAGATGCGACCGCACCTGCTCGTCGGCTTCGATCAGGGACAGCGGATACATATGACGCACGCCGACCTGCGTCAACGCGCCAAGGCGATAACCGAACACGCCCTGTAATTCACTCAGGAAGACGCGGTCGTCCAGCGCCATCAAACGCTTCACTTCTTCAGGCTTGCGGGTCCAGACCAACGCGCAGCGATTGTCCGGCAGAGGCAGCAATGCCATCGGCCCCTCATCGGTGAACCGCTCAAACGCCTGACCGCAATGGGCTTCCCCAGGGGTGATGTTGGCGATCAGCGCGCTCTGGTCATAGGGCGTTGCGCGCACGCCGATACCCAGTTGCTCGCGCAGACCGGAGCGACCGCCATCGGCAAGCACTGCCAGATCACAATCCAGTTGGGTTTCATCGCTCAAGGTCAGTCGATAACCGTCAGCGAGCGCCTGCATCTGTTTCACTTCTGCGGGCACACGCCAACTGATCACGTCTTTATCCAGACCCTGCCACAGACATTGGCCGAGCCAGGCGTTTTCAACGACATAGCCCAGAGCAGGCACACCCTCCTGCATCGCCGACAGGCGCGCTGCGCCGAAGCGTCCCTTGTCGGACACCTGAATCTGCAGAATGGGTTCGGCACGACGACTGATCTGCTGCCAGAGCCCCAGGCGTTCGTAGATCTGACGAGCACCGAAGGACAATGCTGACGAGCGCGCGTCATAGCTGGGCTGATAGGTATCGCCTGGCGCGAAGGGCTCAATCAAGACGATCTTCCAGCCCCGCGCCTTGGCGCCGGCCTGCAATGCCAAAGCCAGGCTGGCACCCACAAGCCCGCCGCCGACAATCGCCAGATTGAAACGGCTCATGCGGCCTCGGTTCGCGCTGCGGCCATCAGGGCCTCGATTTCAGGGACTGTTTTTGGCACGCCACCGGTCAGGATTTCACAGCCTTTTTTGGTCACCACGACATCGTCCTCGATTCGTACACCAATCCCGCGCCACTTCTTCGCGACATTCTGATTGTCCGGCGCGACATAAATACCCGGTTCGACGGTCAGCGCCATGCCGACTTCCAGCACACGCCACTCTCCGCCGACCTTGTACTCGCCAACATCGTGCACATCCATGCCCAGCCAATGGCCGGCGCGGTGCATGTAAAAGGCTTTGTACGCTTCGGCGGCGATCAGTTCATCGACCTCGCCTCGCAATAAACCCAGCTCCACCAATCCTGCTGTAATCACCTGAACCGTTGCCTCATGGGCCTGGTTCCAGTGATTGCCGGGCTTGATGGCTGCGAACGCTGCCTCCTGGGATTTGAGCACCAGTTCGTAAATCGCTTTCTGCTCGGCCGAGAACTTGCCACTGACCGGGAACGTGCGTGTGATATCGCTCGCGTAGCAGTCGATTTCGCAACCGGCGTCGATCAGTACCAGATCACCGTCCTTGAGCGGCGCGTCGTTCCCCTGGTAATGCAGGATGCACGCGTTGCGGCCCGAGGCGACGATCGAACCGTAGGCCGGCATCTTCGCCCCGCCTTTGCGGAACTCGTAATCCAGCTCGGCTTCCAGGCTGAACTCGTACAACCCGGCGCGGCTGGCCTGCATCGCACGAACGTGGGCCCTTGCAGAAATCTGCGCGGCCTCGCGCATCACTTTCACTTCTGCCGCCGATTTATACAGGCGCATGTCGTGCAGCAGATGATCCAGGGCAACGAACTCTTTCGGCGGTTGCGCACCCAGATGCGCCTTGGAGCGGATGACGTTGATCCACTCCATCACATGCCGGTCGAACTCGGGATTATTGCCCATCGACGAATACACCCGATCCCGGCCTTCGATCAGGCCGGGCAGGATGTCGTCGATGTCGGTAATGGGAAATGCATCATCGGCGCCGAAATCCCTGATCGCCCCGTCTTGACCCGCGCGCAGACCATCCCACAACTCACGCTCGGGATTGCGCTCACGGCAGAACAACACGTATTCGCCGTACTCGCGGCCGGGGATCAGCACAATCACCGCTTCTGGCTCGGGGAAGCCGCTCAGGTACTGGAAGTCGCTGTCCTGGCGGTACACATGCTCGACATCCCGATTTCGAATCGCCACCGCAGCAGCCGGCAGAATGGCGATGCTGTTGGGCTCCATCTGCTCCATCAAGGCTTTGCGGCGACGGGCATATTCGGCTTTCGGGATATGAATCATGGGCAAGGAGGGTCCTCCGGGTGGGCGCCGGTCATCGACCTGAAGAAGATGACCGGATCGGCAACGACATGCAATCAATGCAAAGAAGGCTTCGCTTCAGGTTCTGCTTTCTTGTTGAACTCGGTGAACAGCAGCAGCGGCGCGACGCGCAGGTACTCCATGACTTCCATGTAGTCGCTCTCGCCGTCTTCGGATTCTTCCAGAGTGTCCTGAATCTGCGCGATGGCCGCTAAATCCTGCAGCACGTCGCGGGCGTCTTCGCTCAGCGACTGGCCGCCGACCCGAGCGAAGCCATTGAGAAAGCCCTGACACCATTGCCCCATCGCCGTGGTTCGGGCGGTCAGCGACTCATCGTCGCCGGGCAACAGCAGCACGACGGTCATGTCGTCACCGGTCAGTTCGTTCTTCACCATTTCCTGCAAGCCGATCAACGCCTGACGGACGTTGGCTTCAGGCTCGGTCTCCAGGAGCAGCTTTGCGTCCTCGATCCAGTCGTCTGCATCGAAGCCTGCGCCTGCGCAACTGCGGCCTAGCAACAGGCCGTGCAGCTCGGCGGGAGAGACTGGATGACCACTGCTTTCGAGCAAAGTGGCGAATGCGTTGTACGGGGAATTCTGATTAGGCATGGGCAACTAGGCGCCAAGCGGCGCAATGTCTAGAATGAAGGCCTTGTATCGTAGCACCGGCAGACGCGCCCAAGCTATCAGGCGATATTCAAGGCGAGTCCAGACGCCAGCTCCTGCACCACTCATCTGAAAGTAATCAGTGGAAAACAATGGAAGACAATGACCTGCAAGCGCTGATGGCTCGACTGGAGTTATTGATCAATCGTGTCGAGCAACTAAAAAGTCAAAACGGACTCTTATTAGCTCAGGAAAAAACCTGGCGCGAGGAACGCGCTCACCTCATCGAAAAGAACGAAATCGCCCGGCAAAAGGTCGAGTCCATGATTTCGCGCCTCAAGGCCCTGGAGCAAGACTCATGAGTAATGGCAACAGCATCACCGTGCAAATCCTCGACAAAGAGTATTCGATCATCTGCCCTCAGGAGGAGCGCACCAATCTGGTCAGCGCCGCGCGTTATCTGGACGGCAAGATGCGAGAAATCCGCAGCAGCGGCAAAGTCATCGGTGCTGACCGTATTGCGGTGATGGCAGCGCTCAACATTACCCATGATCTGTTGCACAAGCAGGAACTGCCCGAAGCACAAACCAGCGGTTCGACCCGCGAGCAGGTGCGCGATCTTCTGGACCGCGTGGACCTGGTCCTTGCCACGGATGAGCCAAAAGCACAAGGCTGATTGTTGCGACATGATTCGGTATACTTGCCACCGCTCCCTGGAGTGCTTGCCAGTCGGTCATGTCCCTGAGCCGATACGCACAACCACGGGGGTTGCACGTTGGGGTTGGTGTGCATGTCCGCTCGACGGAAAGCCTTAAAGCCTCCTGCAATCTCCACCTTGAACTTTCGGGTTCAAGGGCTACACCGACAGCGGTTCGTCGGGGAGTCTCAAATTCTCAAACCATTGCCAGACGTCCTGTCTGGCGGTGGAAATGGGGCGACGATCGTGAATCAGCCTGATGTTTCGATCCCCCATCCAAATCGCACGGACCCGCCTGCATGAACTCTTCTGGCGCCGCTTCCCTGAACGATTCTTCAACCCTTTCTCGCCCCCAATTGCGTCGTCTTCTACGCAAGGCCCGTCGCACGCTCAGTCGCGCAGAACAGCGACAGGCGGCACAGGGTCTGTACCGTCAACTCGCGCAAAATCCACTTTTCCGCCGTGCCAGGCATGTTTCTCTGTACCTTCCGATGGACGGCGAAATCGATCCGCGCTTGCTGCTGCGCGAGGCTCAACGTCGTGGGAAAAAGACTTATCTGCCGGTACTCAGCGCCTGGCCCCGAACCAAAATGGTGTTTCAGCGCGTGCGGCCGGGAGAAAGATTCAGGCCCAACCGTTTCCGGATTCCCGAACCCCGCATCGATGCCAGAAAACAATGCAAGATCTGGGCGCTGGACCTGATTCTCATGCCGCTGGTAGGTTTCGATGATCAAGGCGGGCGGCTGGGCATGGGCGGCGGATTCTACGATCGCAGCCTGGCCTATCAGGCACGCCGAAAGGCCTGGCAGAAACCGGTGTTGCTCGGTCTGGCCCACGAATGTCAGAAAGTCGAAAAGCTGGCTGTCGCCAGTTGGGATGTACCGCTGCAAGGAACGGTGTCGGACAAGCGTTGGTATTTGGCGTGATGGCGTAGCGATTTTTTGCAGCAGCCCGGTAAGCCGGGCTGCCAGCGCTCAATCAGCGGCGAGGCTGTTGCTGTTGTTGCTGGGTGATTTCAACCGGCGCATCGGCCTTGGCGGACCACAGCCCCTGCGCGTATCCGGTGGTGACAATGCCCAAGCCGAACAAAATGACCAAAATCCATAGTAAATCCGGCTTGCGATGCATTGATTGCCCCCCTTTGGCAAACCAAAAACTAGCGTTCGCGACTTGTTTCTGTAGGTCGCGTAACGGTGTAGCCCTGAAAATCCCGGCATTCTGCGGTAACGTGAACCAACACGCAAATACTGGCGTCAACCGACTGTCGGTTTGTCACGAAAGCGTAGGACAACCTGCCCAGCCCCCGTTCAGGAGCCCCAGAAAATGGCCTATTGGCTGATGAAATCCGAGCCCGACGAGCTATCGATCAGCGGACTGCAAAAACTCGAAAAAGCCCGTTGGGACGGGGTTCGCAACTATCAGGCGCGCAACTTCCTGCGAGCCATGGCAGTAGGCGACGAGTTCTTTTTCTATCACTCGAGTTGTCCAGAGCCCGGGATTGCGGGTATCGCAAAGATCATCGAAAGCGCCTATCCAGATCCCACCGCGCTGGACAACAAGAGCCACTACTTCGACGCCAAGGCGAGCAAGGACAAGAATCCCTGGAGCGCCATCGACGTCGCACATGTCCAAACCTTCTCCAAAGTGCTGAGTCTGGGTTACCTGAAACAACAGGCCGCACTGGAACAACTGCCACTGGTGCACAAAGGCAGCCGACTGTCAGTCATGCCGGTGACGGCCGAGCAATGGGCTGCAGTGCTGGCTTTGAGCTGAGGACTTGATAACACGCCATCACGGCGCCGGATGTTGAAGTCGATCACCATCGCGCCGCGCTGTAGCAGCACGGCTTACCGGCAGCGGCGTCTTCAAAATCGCTGCCGCCGGCAAGCCGGACTGCGACAAGACACTCACCCGCCGGTCGCTACATAGCTGGCGTTACTGAGCAATAAAGTTATTGAACAGCAGGTCTTCAACCACAGGCTGGCCGGTTTCCTGGCTGAGCACTTGCTGCGTCTGCTTCAACGCTTCCTGACGTAGCTTTTCCTTGGCATCGACGTTGCTCATGCTGTCGACCGTCTGCTGAGTGAACAGTGCAACCAGCTGATTACGAATCAGCGGCTCGTTCTGCTTCACCAGCTTCTGCGCCTCGGCGCCTTTGACCCGCAACGCTACGTCAGCCTTATAGACGTGCAGCTTCGGGCTGCCGTCCAGCGCGTAGTTGCCTACGAACGGCGGGGTCAGCGCTACATAGGAAACCTTGTTCGGGTCTTCCTTCTCGCCGCCCTCTTCGGCCAGCGCCACAACCGGTGCCGACAACGCCAACAACATCAGAATCCACGCTTTCACAGTCCACTCCTCAATCCGGTTCGCGCCATAGCTTACTAGAGCTTATGCACGCCTATCAGGCCGGGGCATGCTCATTGACCCCACAACCTCTCTACCTACACTTATCGGCCATCACAGGAAAAGGAATAGTCCCCGATGAAAGCCGTGCTCTGCAAAGCCTTCGGCCCCGCCGAAAACCTGGTGCTGGAAGACATTCCGACGCCTGAACCCAAGAAGAATGAAATCCTGCTGGACGTGCACGCGGCCGGGGTCAACTTCCCTGATACCCTGATCATCGAGGGCAAATACCAATTCAAACCACCCTTCCCGTTTTCTCCAGGCGGCGAAGCGTCCGGTGTCGTCTCGGCCGTGGGCGAAAAAGTCAGCCACCTCAAAGTGGGCGACCGAGTGATGGCGTTGACCGGCTGGGGCAGCTTTGCCGAACAGATCGCTGTCGCGGGCTACAACGTCCTGCCGATCCCCGAAGCGATGGACTTCACAACCGCCGCCGCTTTCAGCATGACCTACGGCACCTCCATGCACGCGCTGAAACAGCGTGCCAATCTGCAACCTGGCGAAACCCTGCTCGTCCTCGGCGCGTCAGGCGGCGTAGGCCTGGCCGCGGTAGAAATCGGCAAGGCCATGGGCGCCCGCGTCATCGCCGCCGCCAGCAGCGCGGAAAAACTCGACGTCGCAAAAAACGCCGGCGCCGACGAACTGATCAACTACAGCGACAGCAACCTCAAGGACGAACTCAAACGCCTCACCCACGGCAACGGCGTCGACGTCATCTACGACCCCGTCGGCGGTGATCTCTTCGACCAGGCCATCCGCTCCATCGCCTGGAACGGCCGCCTCCTCGTCGTCGGCTTCGCCAGCGGGCGCATTCCTGAGTTGCCGGTGAACCTTGCGCTGTTGAAAGGCGCATCCGTGATTGGCGTGTTCTGGGGATCGTTTGCGCAGAGACAACCGCAGGACAATGCGGCGAACTTTCAGCAGTTGTTCACATGGTTTGGTGAAGGCAAGTTGAAACCGCTGGTATCGAAGGTTTATCCGCTGGAACAGGCTGGGGAAGCGATTGACTCGCTGGGGCAGAGGAAGGCGGTTGGGAAGGTGGTAGTTGGGGTGAGGTAACGTTAGACAATTAAAAGCCTCGCAACTTCGCGAGGCTTTTAATTACGAGAATATGTAAACGCGCACGAACCCAATCAT
The DNA here is from genome assembly GCF_003605735.1 of Pseudomonas sp. LS-2. Classification (GTDB taxonomy): domain Bacteria; phylum Pseudomonadota; class Gammaproteobacteria; order Pseudomonadales; family Pseudomonadaceae; genus Aquipseudomonas. The sequence goes on from NZ_QXTJ01000039.1 coordinate 570,309, forward strand.
TATCAAAGCATTTTAAAATCTCTACACACCAACTTACAAACCAACACTGAAAAAATATCAGTGTCGGATTGCGCCAGTTTAAAAACTTGAATTAGGTGCTCGCCATACAGACAAAAAAGGAGAAACTGTATGAGCGACAATGACGAGAAAAACATTCATGTCAGGGAGGGTCAAAAAGAACGTGATCCATATGGATCTCCCGGCAGAGTGCCTGGCTCGAGAGATGGTTGGACCATTGGGCTTGGGGGTTCTGGCGGCGGCCGTGGCGAAGGAGGTCGCCCAGGCACTCTCTCTGGCTCTAAACGGCGACGCTTGCGGCTAGCCGACAAACGCCGCCGGGAACAAGAGGCTCGGCAACAGGCAGAAGCCAACAGCCAAGCGCAAGCTCAGGCGGCCGCTCAAGCAGCGCGGGCGGCGCAAGCCCAACATGATGCGCAAGCACGCGCCGCCGCTGAAGCCCACGCCAAGGCGCAAGCAGAGGAACAGGCCCGAGCACACGCACAAGCCCAGGCTCGAGCTGCCGCCGAAGCACAAGCAGAGCGTGAGCGCGTGCAGCGTGCTCACAACCAGACCGTGGAATCGCTTTCGCAAGCCCAGCCTGCGGCAAAAGCGAGTCTCGACCAGCATCATGCCAACGTCAAATCGGCTCTAGCCGAACGTCTGCAGTCAGAAATTGAATCTTTAGCGCCCAGCGCCTCAGGCACGGGCCAGCCATTGCTGGACGCGATTCTGCAGCAGAAGGCCCGGATCAACTATTTGATTGCGCAAAAGTCTGCCTTACGTAAGCTGAAGATAAGCAGTGCTCATTCATTTACGGGGGCCGACCCTCTAAGTATCAATGGCGAACGCTACAAAGCCATTTTGCTATCTCGCAGCACTACCGCGGAACAAGCCCATCACATCCATCAAGCGTGGGTGGCTGCGTATGCCGATGCGCTGGAAGCAGTGGTACTTGTGGATGCTGAACGACTTCTCATTGAGAAGTCCGAGTTTCTTTCTAAAGCCTATGCCGAGGAATCTTGGCAGCTGCAACACAGCTCTGTTGCGCACGAGAAAATCTCGATAAAGCAAGCGTCCGAATCAGGCCGACTCTGGCAGGTGGTTGCGGGGCCAACTACTTCCCCACAGAACGCGCCCACCGCGCAGGATATCGCCAAGTCCATTGCCGAAAAGCTATTCACCCAGCAAGCAGCCAAAGTCTTGGGCAGAGCGCTACCACACCTCGCTTTGCTGTACCCAACGGACTTAGCAGACGGCGAGATCGGCCCTTCTACTTTCGCTACAGCGGCGGCAGAACTGGGCGTGGCCAGTAATGTAGACCTGGGATTCATAGCGAGCCGTAGGGGGACCGTTGACGTCACCCATCGTATGACCTTTGAGGAAACGGCGGAAGAGCTAGCCACTGCATGGGTCACAGCTGATGGCGTTTCTGTCGGTACGAAAGTTCGTGTTCGGTCATTTATATATAACCCTGGCACGCACAGGTACGAATTCACTCGTGACGGCGACACGAAACCAAGTCTGGTCTGGACGCCTACCGTAACCCCAGGGAATAGCTCCACTAACCTCCCGAGTGATACTCGGGACGTAGATCACTATTTCGGAGCTCCGTTAACGCCTGTTTCGGAAGCATTGGGGGACTATCCGACTTACGACGCTGAGGACGAAGGCGACTTCATTCTGGTTTTCCCGGAGGAGTCGGGGCTAGATCCTGTATATGTAATGTTAAAGAGCCCCAGGTATTTGCCTGGGATCGTTAGTGGTATGGGAGGCGCTACCGATCCAAACTGGGAATTATCCGCATCCAAAGGGCTAGGGTCGCCTATTCCGACCGCAGTAGCTGACACACTGAAAGACAGAAGCTATGCTGAGTTCAGAAGTTTGAAAAAAGCTATCTGGAGAGAAATCTCAAAACTTCCTGAAGCTACAAAATACATGACCGAAGAAAATATCCAGCTAATTCGAAAAGGAAATTCTCCGATCGCGCCTTACGCTGAGCAAAACGGGAAAAATGTGTGGTATGAAATTCATCACATCTCACCCATTTGGAAAGAAGGAGCGGTGTACGACCTAGACAATTTAGTGATAAACACCCCACTCAATCATAAAAAAATCCACAATGAGCTACGTAGCGATTAGGAGCAGCAATGCAAGACAAAAAAATTGAAGAAGTTACTGAGTCTGACTTTCTCGACTTTGTAAGAAAAATATGCAGGGCAGAATACAGAACCGAACGCCAACACGGAGAGGCAGTTTATCAGTTCAATCAAATGAGCGAGCACCCTTATGGTTCTGACTTGATCTATTACCCGAAACCGTTATCTGACAACTCCCCCGAAGGTATTGTTAAAGAGGTTAAAGAGTGGCGAGCCACCAACGGCAAGCCCGGTTTCAAACCAGAACACTACTAGCACCTTAAACACAGAGTACTAACTTTTTTTACTACCCTCAGCCGTCCGCGAATGGCTCAAAGAAGCGATTACTCAAGAGATAAAAATTGGGCCCAACCCATGGCAATTCGGGGTCAGGCCCAAAACCTAAGCACATACAGATTTCAATCACAGGTTTAATATAGGGAAATTCTAAAATGACGCATTATTCAACATTGGTTCACCAGCTTCCTCAACGACTTCAGATAGAAGTGGCTGCTCACTTGGGTCCGATTTCAGGCATGTCGGAGTTGCAGATCGCGACTCGATACAAGGACGTGGCCTGGTGGCTGCGGTCTGTCAAATTGGCAACACTACCGCCAGGGTATGCTCCTCATAGCGAACATCTGACCGCGCAGGAATTCAGTGGGTTGGGCGCTCCAGTTGGTGTAGCCCCAGAAATTGCGGCAATGACAAACCAGTTCATTGCTTATGAGAGCGCATGGCACCTCGAAAACTTTGTTCATCAGCTTTCAGCGGTGATAGCGCAGATACACGAAGCCGCCCGTCTACACGCTCAACGACAAGCAGAGGAAGCAGCGCGTCAAATTGCCCAACGCCAAGCTGAAGAAGCTGCTCGACAGCTAGCCCAACGTCAGGCAGAAGAAGCAGCACGTCTGCATGCTCAACGTATGGCAGAGGAAGCTGCTCGCCAACTGGCACAACGCCAAGCAGAGGAAGCGGCTCAACTGGCAGCTCGCCAACTCGCACAGCAACAAGCCGAAACTGCAGCGCGAGCATTGGCACAACATAGGGCCGAGGAAGCTGCCTTGGAGGAAATGCGACTGGCCTTGGAACTGAAACCAGCATCAGGATCGCAAGCGGCTCAGATCCCAGCAGTTATTGCAGAAGGATCAGCGCCTGAAACGTCGAACGCCCATCCCGTGAAAGAGATTGTTTTTATCCCAGGACCGGCGGCCATGGTTGAAATCGAACGCGCAACGCTGGTGCTCAAGCGCAACATTGACGTTGCTGTAACTGAGTTCGCATCGGCTATAGCCCCTCACTTGCGGATGCCGGAAGTCCCCGTGAACGCGACTCGTTAAGCGACGAAGCCTAGAAACGCAGATCGAAGATCTGCGTTTCTATCCCGACACGGTGGCTATGGAGACCGTATATCGCTGTATCGCTCTCCCAAACCGGACACCACAATTGCTCGTGAACTCCATGAGGCGCTAGCTTGGTGCAGGGATCCCACGGACTCCAGCCCACAACGCCATATGAGTACTTCCTCAGAAAAAAAATAGTTGCCTGGAAATCGAACAGGCATCGCGGCCTCACATGGCCACGCCAGAATCACTCACAAAAGTTCACGTACCTGCTCCGGCAAGGCGTCCCTGTATCGCGTTTCTGGATTGGCTTCGCAGTGGCTGATGATTTGAGGGATCGCAGCGGTAAGCGTTTCTCCGACGGAATATCGCCGCTCGTCTGTCAGCTTTTTATGGGTCGCCCTCCTCGCTATTACTGAGAATGTGTGCCGGAAGACGTCCATGTCGGGCATCTGCCGCCCGACAGGGTTGGCGTTGAAGGTCGCCAGCGACTTGTTGAACTTGGCGCAACGAAGGTGGCGCACTCGCTGCCGCAGCCAGGCGATGGGGTCGGGTCCATCACGCCAGTGGGTGAAATAGTACTCATGAGTGACCTCAATCACTGCCGGCGTTTCGGCGGTGACGGCCCAAGGCCTAAACCTCCACATTGGAATCACTCGATCAACAGAGCGGGCAAACTTCGGATGGGAGCTTTCGATCACTTTCACACCCGTGATCGAGCCGTCGTAGTGAACGCTGAAGCGGGCAAGAACCCAGCCTGAGGTTCCCGCTTCGTAAAGTGATCGCGGCCACGATGGGGCTTTTTCCTGCTCAAGGATCAACTCTATCTCCTCGCCAGCCGCAGCTCCCCACCAAAGGCAAAGAAAACAAAACATCCATTTTTTCAAAGCTGGAATCCTTCTTGAGTATGGTGATGCGTTCGCTACCGCGCACCCACTGCAGCGGACGTAGTGAGAGGGGGGGTAGTCATTGCTCGCCTGGGTGAACGGTCGAGTCCTGCCGGCGGATGGCAGCGATGGTATGGCCCCAGAAAGGGCTTCATAAGGTGACCGATTCTGATGATCAAGTAGGACGGATCCTAAACGTCTAACAACGCGATACACATTTACGCCATGTTCGTAATCCAACACGCCAAAGGGCCTGATTACGGAACTTTCCTTGCTGAGAAGCCTTCCTATTTTCTGTAACGAAAATGTAATATTCGGTTTCGCATAACAATATAAAAACCCTTGGAGTGTTCCGATGTTTGCCTTTTTCCGTCCTGCCGCGCATCAGGCCCCGCTGCCTGAAGAGCGCGTCGACAGCACCTACCGCCGCCTTCGCTGGCAGATATTCGCTGGTATTTTCTTCGGCTATGCGGGCTACTACCTGCTGCGCAAGAATTTCTCGCTCGCCATGCCTTACCTGATTGACGAGGGTTACACCCGAGGTGAGTTGGGCCTGGCGATTTCTGCGATTGCCATTGCTTACGGGCTGTCCAAGTTCCTGATGGGGCTGGTGTCCGACCGTTCCAACCCGCGCTATTTCCTGCCGTTTGGCCTGCTGGTTTCCGCTGCGGTGATGTTCGTGTTTGGTTTCTCGCCTTGGGCGACGTCGAGCGTGACCATCATGTTTATCTTGCTGTTCATCAACGGCTGGGCGCAGGGCATGGGCTGGCCGCCAAGTGGCCGGACGATGGTGCACTGGTGGTCGCAGAAAGAGCGCGGCGGCGTGGTGTCAGTGTGGAACGTGGCGCACAACGTCGGCGGCGGCCTGATCGGCCCTTTGTTTCTGCTGGGCCTGGGCTGGACCAATGACTGGCACGCGGCATTCTATGTGCCTGCGGCCGTTGCCTTGTTCGTGGCGCTGTTTGCGTTCATCACCATGCGCGACACCCCGCAATCGGTCGGCTTGCCACCGGTCGAGGAATACAAGAACGACTACCCGGAAGGTTACGACGCGAGCCACGAAAAGGAATTCAGCGCCAAGGAAATCTTCGTCAAATACGTCCTGCGCAACAAAATGCTCTGGTACATCGCGCTGGCGAACGTCTTCGTTTATCTCATACGTTATGGCGTGCTCGACTGGGCGCCGACCTATCTGAAGGAAGCCAAGCATTTCGACGTCGACAAGACCTCGTGGGCGTATTTCTTCTATGAGTGGGCGGGCATTCCGGGCACGCTGCTGTGCGGCTGGATGTCGGACAAGATCTTCCGTGGCAATCGTGGCCTGACCGGCATTGTGTTTATGTTGCTGGTGACCGTCGCGACGCTGGTCTACTGGCTCAACCCGCCAGGCAACCCGACTGTGGACATGATCGCTCTGATTTCCATCGGCTTCCTGATCTACGGGCCAGTGATGCTGGTCGGCTTGCAGGCTCTGGAACTGGCCCCAAAGAAGGCGGCCGGGACTGCGGCGGGTTTTACCGGTCTGTTCGGTTATCTGGGCGGGTCGGTCGCGGCGAGTGCGCTGATGGGCTACACCGTGGACCATTTCGGCTGGGATGGCGGCTTCGTGATTCTAGTGGCGTCCTGCCTGCTGTCCATCGTGTTCCTGGCACCGACACTGCGGCATACGCGGGTGGCGAGTCAGTCGCGTGAGGCGACAGCGTAACGACGTGACCTTCGCTCTGTAGCAGCACGGCTTGCCGGCGGTAGCGATCATGAGAACGCCACCGTCGGCGCGCCGCGCTGCTACAGGACTTGTGGCTTACCGAGATATCAGGTTTAACACATGCCCCTGTGGGCGCCAGCTTGCTGTCGCCCACAATTAAGCTGCCTGCGCGCATAACGCCATGGGCCGCGCCTCAAACCGCCAAAAATACCGGCCGGCAGCGATTGAATCGCTCTTCCAGCGTCACATCAGGCATCGCATGGGTGCGCAGCGCGTGGATCGTCTGTTCGACATATTCCTGGGTGGTGCCGTATCGGCCGGCTGCGCTTGCCAGAACCTGAGTCAGGACGCTGTCGGGCAGATTTCCGGCGTAGCTGGGCAGGTGCCGCTCCAGCACGAAACCCAGAGCCTGCACCTTGGTGCCGTCTTCAAGGCGGCAGCTGAGCCAATGAGGACGGTAGGACGGATACGGCATTTCCCGCTGCCAAAGGGCGAGCAGTGACTCGTCGAGGTTGTCGTCCGGTAGCCGATAGGCGAATCCGCTGCAGGAGCCACCCCGGTCCAGACCGAAGACCAGCCCTGGTTGCTCGGGCGTGCCGCGATGCTCATGAGACCAGAGATAGAGGCCGCGGTGATAACCATGCACTCGCCCGCGTTGACGCTCTACGGCGGTGCATTCGGGGCGCCAGATCAATGATCCATACGCAAACAGCCATACAGGACCGCCCTCGTGACGGGACATCGTGGCATGCATGGAAGCGAGGAGTTGTTCGCGTGTCAGTTTTGGCCCCAGATCGATGACCGGCGGGTAAGCCAGGCCTAAACCATCATGGACGGCCGCCACCAAGTTATTGATTTGATTCCCCATCAGGCTTCCTTCCGACCTTATCAAGGTCAGCGTAGCGCTCATAACATGTAAAACAGGCCGTGCCGCTCAGGCGCTTTGAGGTCACGACCGCATGCCTATCAGACTCAACCATGACGTGATCCGTCACGTCAGAAAAGCAGCCTGGGCCCGATCTGCGATGCAATTTGCACTCCACGCCCCGCGCCGCCCGGCAGGACGTGGCGTGCGGACGCGCTACCATTTGTCGGTTTCCCGAGAGATCCCTCAGGAGCGTGGGGCGTAGGCGAACACGTCAGCGCGCATCTGGTGCGCATCCATTCCCGCGACGACCAACGCGTCTAGCGTGGCATACACCATGTTGGGCGAACCACTGGCATACACCTGAATCGACTTCAGATCGGCGAAGTCTTCGCAAACCGCTTCATGCAACATGCCGCAACGCCCTTCCCAACCGCACAGGTCGCTGACGATTTTGTGCAGGTGAAGATTGGGCAGCGTTTTCCACTCATCCCAATGCTTGAGTTCGTAGAAATCTTCGGGGCGACGCACTCCCCAGTAAAGATGCACCGGATAGGGGAAACCCTTCGAGCGGCAATGTTCGATCAGGCTGTGCATCTGCCCCATCCCTGTACCGGCGGCGATCAATACCAGCGGGCCGTCGGGAAGCTCACCGAGGTGGGTATCACCAAAGGGCAGCTCGACACTGGCCATGCCGTCACGCTGCAACTGTTTAATCAGGTTCTGCGCACTGGCTTCGCGGGCGAGCACGTGGAATTCCAGATCCCGACCGCTTTCAGGGGATGACGCCATGGAGAAGGCCGACTTCTCGCCATCATCGCGGGCGATCATCAGGTATTGGCCGGCGTGGTAGCGCGGCGGCTTGCCAGCGGGGGCGCGCAGCATCACCCGCCAGACATCCCCGCCCACGTCCGCGCACTCGGTGACCTGACAGGCGAACTTGCGCACCGGCAACTCTCCCAGAGGCAGCACGCTGTCCCAAAGCACCACGCAATCTTCCTCAGGCACGGCCAGACAGGTGTATATCTCGCCATGGCTCAGGACCTGCCCGTTCTGCACGACGCTGCCTTCGACCAGAAGCGCCGAACAGATATGGCAATTGCCATTGCGACAGCTTTGCGGGCACTCATAGCCCAGACGCTGTGCGGCGTCCAGAATCCGCTCTCCAGGCAATGTCTCAAGTACCGCGCCCGATGGCTGCAAGGTTACGCGCATCAATCTATTCCCAGCTGATTCCAGATGTCGTCGATCCGGCGAGTGACGGCTTCGTCCTTGACGATGGCGCGACCCCATTCACGGGTGGTCTCGCCCGGCCATTTATGCGTGGCATCGAGCCCCATCTTCGAGCCCAGCCCTGAAACCGGCGAGGCGAAGTCCAGGTAGTCGATCGGCGTATTGTCGATCATCACCGTATCGCGCTTGGGGTCCATGCGCGTGGTGATTGCCCAGATGACGTCGTTCCAGTCCCGGGCATTGATGTCGTCGTCGGTGACGATAACGAATTTGGTGTACATGAACTGTCGCAAAAACGACCAGACGCCGAGCATCACGCGCTTGGCGTGGCCGGGGTACTGCTTCTTCATGGTCACGACGGCCATGCGATACGAGCAGCCCTCAGGCGGCAGATAGAAGTCGGTGATTTCCGGGAACTGCTTTTGCAGAATCGGCACGAACACCTCGTTCAGCGCGACGCCAAGAATCGCCGGCTCATCTGGCGGACGGCCCGTGTAGGTGCTGTGGTAGATCGGTTTGATCCGATGGGTGATGCGCTCGACAGTAAAGACCGGAAAGCTGTCGACTTCGTTGTAGTAACCGGTGTGATCGCCATAAGGGCCTTCATCGGCCATTTCGCCCGGATGAATCACGCCTTCCAGAACGATCTCGGCACTGGATGGCACCTGCAGATCGTTGCCACGGCATTTGATCAATTCAGTGCGGTTGCCGCGCAGCAGACCCGCGAATGCGTATTCGGAGAGGCTGTCCGGCACAGGTGTCACAGCGCCGAGGATGGTTGCAGGGTCAGCGCCTAGGGCCACCGAAACCGGGAAAGGCTGGCCGGGATGCTTGTCGCACCATTCCTTGAAATCAAGCGCGCCACCACGATGGCTCAACCAACGCATGATGACCTTGTTGCGGCCGATAACTTGTTGGCGATAGATGCCCAGGTTCTGCCGTTCTTTATTCGGGCCTTTGGTGACGGTCAGTCCCCAGGTGATCAAAGGACCGACATCCCCCGGCCAGCAGGTCTGTACGGGCAGCATGCCAAGGTCCACATCATCGCCTTCGATGACCACTTCCTGGCAGGGCGCGTCCTTGACGACCTTTGGCGCCATGGAGATGACTTTTTTGAAGATAGGCAGCTTCGACCAGGCGTCTTTCAGGCCTTTCGGTGGCTCGGGCTCTTTGAGGAAGGCGAGCAGCTTGCCGATTTCGCGCAATTCCTCAGTGGACTCGGCGCCCATGCCCATTGCGACACGCTCGGGGGTACCGAACAGGTTACCGAGCACCGGAATGTCAAAGCCGGTCGGGTTTTCGAACAGCAGTGCCGGCCCCTTGTTGCGCAGGGTCCGATCGCAGACCTCGGTCATCTCCAGCACAGGAGAAATGGGCACCTGAATGCGTTTCAACTCTCCGCGCTGCTCAAGCTGCTGCACGAAATCCCGTAGATCCTTGAATTTCATTAACCCGGCCACTTAACAAATAGATGCACATCCTACCTGCTCTGACGGCCGACAGCAGCTGTCGAGCGCTCAATCATCCGCCTTGATTGGCGTTTTCGCTGAGGAAGATCGGCGCCAGCAAGGGCTTCATGCGCTCTCCACCCTTATCCGACAGATGATTTTCGTCCATGTATTGCGAGTATCCATCGAACTCCGCGCGGCAAATACCGGCCGGGCACATCAGGGCAGTCGGATCGATGATGCGCACTTGGGGGTCCTGCTCACTCAACTGATCGAACAGTGAGTTCAGAAACTGCTGACGCGCCAGATGCTCGGCAATCGGGCGACCCAGTCGCTCGGCAGATCGCCCCACCATCGCAAGGCTTGCCAGGCGCGCCACGGTGCCCTGTCGCTGCAAAGGCACTTCCTTGAAAATCCACACCCGCGCGCCCGCTTCTCGCAAGGTGTGAACCATCGCCGTCAGATCCTTGGCCACTGCCTGTTCAGCGACGGGGCGACTGTCCTCGCGGTAGAGAACGTGCTGCATGTCGCCGTCCTCTTCGCCATACAGATACAGACTCCAGCGCGCCGCCAGCACCACATCGCGGATCTTGTGTTCGCGAATGGATTGCAGCGTAGCCTGATTGAAATCCTGGCACTGCTGACGGGTTTCATGCCCCAGAACCGGGAGGCAACCGGACAGACTGGCAAGCCAGACCGGGATGCCGTAACGCTCGGCGTCGGCCTCGATCGCGGGCTTCAAGGCGGCCGCGTGACTGTCGCCCCATACCAGTTGAACGGGCGGAGTCTGCTCGTCGCCACCGAAACGACAAACTTTGGACAGGTCTTTACTGTTGCGCTGTAACAGGCAATCCATCTGCCCCTGCTGCCAGTCCCGTGCCTGTGCGTATTGCATCGCCTGTCCGGACAAACGGCCCGGCACGCCATCGGCTTCTCGAACAATCTGACCGGCCAGACCGATCACCAGCAGCGCTGCCAAACCCGTAGCCAAGACGGGTTTGCGCCCCGCCAGAAAACGCTTTTCACGAAACGGCAGCTCGACCAGACGCCAGCTCAACCAGGCCAGCGCCAGACTCAGCACAACCCAACCGGCAGCCTCCCACCCTTGCATGCCATCGACGGAAATCGCGTTGGCATAGACGAAAACCGGCCAATGCCACAGGTACCAGGAATAGGAAATCAGACCGACGCCGACCATCCCGCGCAGGCTTAGCAGCCGCCCGACCAGCGTGGGCGACTGGCCTTGCGCCCAGATCATTGCCGTCGCGCCCAATACCGGCAACAACGCAGCCCAGCCGGGAAATGGCGTGTATTTGGTGAACCCGAAAATCGCGTACAACACTGCCGCAAGGCCGGCAAGGCTCACCGCTTGATGCGTCCATGACGGCAGCTTGCGACCGGAGACTGGAATCACCGCCAGCATCGCGCCACACAACAACTCCCATGCGCGCATTGGCAGCAGAAAGAACGCTGCATCAGGCTGACGTTTGATCACCCAGACATTGAGCGCGAACGACACGATCAGCAGACCGAACAACATCCAGCGCCAATGCCGCAGAAAACGGGTCAACAACACCATCAATAACGGAAACAGGATGTAGTACTGCTCTTCAACAGATAGCGACCATGTGTGCAGCAGCGGCTTGAAGTCCGAGGCCGGGTTGAAATAGCCATCCTGGCGCATGAACAGGATGTTGGAGATGAACATCGCCTGATACCGCACCGCCCGACCGAGCTGCGAGTAATCGTTGGCGGGCATGATGATCCACCCCACCAGCAGCACGGCGAGGATCAACACGCTCAGGGCGGGAATGATGCGACGGGCACGACGCGCCCAGAAATCGACGAAGCTGAAGCGTCCCGCGCTGATTTCTCGAAAGATGATCGAGGTGATCAGGTAGCCGGAAATGACAAAAAACACGTCGACGCCGACGAAACCGCCGCCGAAGGCGCCGAAGCCGAAGTGGTACAAGACCACCGGAATAACGGCCAGAGCCCGCAGCCCGTCGATGTCACGACGATTGCCAAAGGTATGCATGACGCTCCTTGTCCCGAGTCATTGCGACAGAAAAATTTTCAAAAAAAAGGGTGCCCCAAGGGACACCACTTTTCTACAGCCGTTCAGCGAGTTACTTGCGCTTCATCGACAGGAAGAACTCATCGTTGGTCTTGGTCTGCTTCAACTTGTCGACCAGGAACTCGATGGCAGCCACTTCATCCATAGGATGCAGCAGCTTGCGCAGGATCCACATGCGCTGCAACTCATCGTCGGCCGTCAGCAACTCTTCGCGGCGAGTGCCGGAACGGTTGATGTTGATGGCCGGGAAGACGCGCTTTTCAGCGATCTTGCGATCCAGAGGCAGCTCCATGTTGCCGGTGCCTTTGAATTCTTCGTAGATCACTTCGTCCATCTTCGAACCGGTTTCAACCAGTGCGGTGGCGATGATGGTCAGCGAGCCACCTTCTTCGATGTTACGAGCGGCACCGAAGAAGCGCTTTGGTTTTTCCAGCGCGTGGGCATCGACACCACCGGTCAATACCTTGCCGGAGCTTGGAATCACGGTGTTGTAGGCGCGAGCCAGACGGGTGATGGAGTCCAGCAGGATGACCACGTCCTTCTTGTGCTCGACGAGGCGCTTGGCCTTCTCGATCACCATTTCGGCGACTTGCACGTGACGGGTTGGTGGTTCGTCGAAGGTGGAGGCAACCACTTCGCCGCGCACGGTGCGCTGCATTTCGGTCACTTCTTCCGGGCGCTCATCGATCAGCAGAACGATCAGATGGACTTCAGGGTTGTTGCGGGTGATGTTCGACGCAATGTTCTGCAGCATGATGGTCTTGCCCGCCTTCGGCGGCGCAACGATCAGACCACGTTGACCTTTGCCGATCGGGGCACACAGGTCGATGACGCGACCGGTGAGGTCTTCGGTGGAACCGTTACCGGCTTCCATCTTCATGCGAACGGTCGGGAACAGCGGCGTCAGGTTTTCGAACAGAATCTTGTTCTTCGCGTTTTCTGGACGGTCGAAGTTGATGGTGTCGACCTTGAGCAGTGCGAAGTAACGCTCGCCTTCCTTCGGAGGGCGGATCTTGCCAACGATGGTGTCGCCGGTGCGAAGGTTGAAGCGGCGGATCTGGCTCGGCGAGACGTAGATGTCGTCTGGGCCGGCGAGGTAAGAGGCGTCTGCAGAGCGGAGGAAGCCGAAGCCATCCTGGAGGATCTCCAGCACGCCATCACCCGAGATTTCCTCGCCGCTTTTCGCGTGCTTCTTCAGCAGGGAGAAGATCACATCCTGCTTGCGCGAACGGGCCATATTTTCTATGCCCATCTGTTCGGCCATTTCGAGCAGATCGGTAATAGGCTTTTGCTTGAGTTCAGTCAGGTTCATATAGGAATGACGTAATCATGTATGGAGGGGGAAATTAAGCTTTTGGCTTAATGAGGCCGCGCCGCAGAGAAGGCGACAGGATCGCGTACAAATCGAAAGGAGAGCGTCGGCGACGGCTAGCAGGGGGCAACGGAGAAGCCGTTGCGGGGCCGAATGTACCACTTGATTTTCCAAGCGTCTAGTGCAACGCCAGAAAAAAGCCCCGCTATTTGCGGGGCTTTAGCGCCATCAGATGTTGGCGTCGAGAAACGCTTGCAGCTGGGACTTGGACAGTGCGCCGACCTTGGTCGCCGCGACTTCACCGTCCTTAAACAGCATCAGGGTCGGAATGCCACGAACGCCGTGCTTGGCCGGGGTTTCCTGGTTTTCGTCGATATTCAGCTTGGCAATGGTCAGCTTACCTTCGTACGTGCCGGCGATGTCGTCCAGAACCGGAGCGATCATTTTGCACGGGCCACACCACTCAGCCCAGTAATCAACCAGTACAGGACCGCTAGCCTTCAGGACATCGGCTTCGAAGCTCGCGTCGCTGACGTGTTTGATAAGGTCGCTACTCATGAGATGTCTCCGAGGTCATAGGCAAAAAAACGTGGACCATCATAACTGTGTCACGCCGTGACAGGAAGGCGCGGGCGATTGTCTCTTGCTATGAACCTACATGACTAGCTTTATTGAAGTGACCCCGACTTCACTTAGCGCCCGCTTCTGGCCAGAGGGCGTGGGAGCTTGGCTTGCCAGCGATTTGCCGGAAACCGGCAATAAAATCATGCGACCTTGCTGGGTCAGACACAACGCGGTAGCCGTATTCACTGCCAGTACCCGGCAGATCGCCTGCAAGCAGGGCTCCCACGGCCTCCGGCCAGAAGCAGCTATGCTCCAGGCGCGACGAACACGATTCCGGTCCGCAACGCAGCCCCTCTGATGTGTTCTTGCATGGCCTTCTGCGCAGGACCCGAGGCGTTGCGTGCCAGTGCGCGCAATATCTTGCGGTGCTCTTGCCAGGTTTCCATCGCCCTGCCGGCGCGAATGAACGGCAATTTCTGGCTCTCCAGAAAGATGTCGGCGCTGGCGGTGATGATCCCGAGGATCGCCTGATTGCCGCTGGCGACCAGAATTCGTCGGTGGAAATCGAAATCCAGTTTTGCCGCGCAGTCGAAATCACCCGCCTTCAACTCCAGGCGCATGGCTTCGACGTTGTCTTCCAGCACATCGCGCTCGTCGGCGGTCAGCGTCACGGCCGCAAGCCCTGCCGCGAAGCCTTCCAGTGCATAGCGCAGTTGAAAAGTCTCTGAAGGCGACGCGTGGGCCGCATACGGCCAGGAAAAACCACTCGTGCTCTGTTGTGGTTCAGAAATCGCCTGAACGAAAACACCTTTCCCCGGCTGCACGCTGACCACGCCGAGGGCACTCAATGAAGACAATGCTTCGCGCAATGAAGCTCGACTGACCCCCAGCCGCACCGCCAGATCTCGCTGCGAAGGCAAGCTGTCGCCGGGGCCATAGCCTTGGTCGGCAATCAGTTTTCGGATCGCTTGAAAGGCGGCTTCAGGTACTGCAATCGGGCTCGGATGCATGGCGACTCAGGCGCAATAACCGTGGAAAAAATCCTCTTGTATAGCCATCCCGAAGATTCGGCAAGTGACGCCCAAGCACGGGGCGCCGGGCCTTCCAGGCGCGCCAAAGCGGGGCGAACAATGCACCAACTGTTCAGACCAGTTAGACCGCATACCGGTTGCAACCCGCATTTCGTGGTCGCGAATCAGCGGCTGGCATGAGCTGTGCACTGAAGCTTCGCCATCACCCACGACTCGCCCTGATTTCGGAGACGTCACATGACCAAGCGTTACAGCGCTCTGCTCGCCGCCTTGTTTGCCAGCCTCATGCTCGGCCAGGCCCCTGCCCATGCCAACGGCCTGGACGATGTGACCGCACGCGGCACTCTGAAAGTCGCGGTACCGCAAGACTTCCCGCCATTCGGCTCGGTTGGTCCGGACATGAAGCCACGCGGCCTGGACATCGACACCGCGCAGCTGATCGCCGATCAACTGAAGGTCAAACTTGAACTGACTCCGGTCAACAGCACCAACCGCATTCCATTCCTGACCACCGGCAAGGTCGACCTGGTGATCTCAAGCCTGGGCAAAAACCCGGATCGCGAGAAAGTCATCGACTTCTCTCGCGCTTACGCGCCGTTCTACCTCGCGGTGTTCGGTCCGCCTGATGCTGCGATCAACGGCGTTGACGACCTGAAGGGCAAGACCATCAGCGTGACCCGCGGCGCCATCGAAGACATCGAGCTGACTGCCGTGGCCCCGAAAGAAGCCACTATCAAGCGCTTCGAAGACAACAACTCGACCATCGCTGCTTACCTGGCCAACCAGACCGACCTGATCGCCAGCGGCAACGTGGTGATGGTTGCGATCAGCGAGAAGAACCCAAAGCGCATCCCGGCGCTGAAAGTGAAACTCAAGGACTCGCCAGTCTACGTCGGCGTGAACAAGGGTCAGCCTGAGCTGCTGGCAAAGGTCAATGAAATCCTTGAAGCCGCCAAGAAAGACGGTGCGCTGGAGAAGAACTCGCAGACCTGGCTCAAGCAGCCTCTGCCTGCCGATCTCTGATCGTTGCTCCCCAGTTCACCGCATGCGATCCGAGGCTTAGATGGCTTATCAGTTCGACTTCATTCCAGTCCTGCAAAACGCTGACCTGCTGCTGCGCGGCGCCCTGTTCACGCTGGAACTGACCGCTATCGGCACCTTGCTCGGCGTCAGCGTCGGGATTGTCGGCGCGATCGTCAGAGCCTGGAAGATCCAGCCGTTCTCGGCGATCTTCGGGGTCTATGTCGAGCTGATACGCAACACGCCGTTTCTCGTACAACTGTTCTTCATCTTCTTCGGCCTGCCGTCACTGGGGCTGCAGATTTCCGAATGGCAGGCGGCGGTGCTGGCGATGGTGATCAACCTGGGAGCCTACTCGACAGAAATCATTCGTGCCGGCATTCAGGCGATTTCTCGCGGGCAGCTGGAAGCCTCGGCTGCGCTGGCGATGACGCGCTTCGAAACGTTCCGCCATGTGGTGCTGGTCCCGGCGCTGGGCAAGGTCTGGCCGGCGCTGAGTAGTCAGATCATCATTGTCATGCTCGGCTCAGCGGTCTGTTCGCAAATCGCGACCGAAGAACTGAGCTTCGCCGCGAACTTCATCCAGTCGCGCAACTTCCGTGCGTTCGAGACCTACATCATCACCACGCTGATTTATCTGTGCATGGCGCTGCTGATTCGTCAGTTGCTGGCCTGGATCGGTCGTCGCTACATCGCAAGGAGCCGCTGATGGATTTCACTCTCTGGGACATCGTGCGCAACTTGCTCACGGGCCTGCAATGGACGCTGGCGCTGTCGCTGGTGGCGTTCATCGGCGGCGGCGTAATCGGGCTGCTGGTGATGACGATGCGCATCTCTGAAAAGGCTTTGTTTCGCCGGCTTGCTCGTTGCCACATCGAGTTGTTTCAAGGCACGCCATTGCTGATGCAGCTGTTTCTGGTGTTCTTTGGCGTGGCGCTGCTGGGTGTGGACATTTCGCCATGGCTGGCGGCGGCACTGGCGTTGACCTTGTTCACCAGCGCCTATCTGGCCGAGATCTGGCGCGGCTGCGTTGAATCGATTTCCAACGGTCAGTGGGAGGCTTCGGCCAGTCTGGCGCTGACCCCTTTCGAGCAACTGCGCTACGTGATCCTGCCGCAAGCGCTGCGTATCGCGGTCGCGCCGACAGTGGGTTTCTCGGTGCAAGTGGTCAAAGGCACGGCGGTGACTTCGATCATCGGCTTCACCGAGCTGACCAAGACCGGCGGCATGCTTGCCAACGCCACGTTCCAGCCTTTCATGGTCTATGGCTTCGTCGCCCTGGGCTACTTCCTGCTTTGCTACCCGCTGTCGCTCAGCGCGCGCTACCTGGAAAGGAGACTTCATGCCTCTGCTTAGAATTTCCGCCCTGCACAAATACTATGGTGACCACCACGTTCTCAAAGGCATCGACCTGAGTGTCGAGGAAGGTCAGGTCGTGGCGATCATTGGCCGTAGCGGCTCGGGCAAAAGCACGCTGCTGCGCACGCTCAATGGGCTGGAGTCGATCAACGACGGCGTAATCGAAGTCGATGGCGAGTACCTGGACGCTGCACGCGCAGACCTGCGTAGCTTGCGACAGAAAGTCGGAATGGTTTTCCAGCAGTTCAACCTGTTCCCGCACCTGACTGTCGGCGAGAACGTGATGCTCGCGCCACAGGTCGTGAAGAAGGTCTCGAAAGCCGAAGCGACCAGGCTGGCGAAGGAAATGCTCAACCGCGTGGGTCTGGGCGAGAAGTTCGATGCCTTCCCTGATCGCTTGTCAGGGGGTCAGCAGCAACGCGTCGCGATTGCCCGCGCCCTGGCAATGTCACCGAAGGTACTGCTCTGCGACGAGATCACCTCGGCCCTGGACCCTGAACTGGTCAACGAAGTGCTCAGCGTGGTTCGAGAGCTGGCCAAAGACGGCATGACGCTGATCATGGTGACCCACGAGATGCGTTTCGCCCGCGAAGTCGGCGACAAGCTGGTGTTCATGCATCAGGGCAAGGTCCATGAAGTGGGCGATCCGCGCGAACTGATGGCCAACCCGAAGACGCCAGAGCTGGCGAACTTCATTGGGTCGGTGGAGCAGGCCTGAACATCGCAGGCCACTGTAGGAGTGAGCTTGCTCGCGATGGCGGTAGATTAGTCGACACTGCACCGCCTGAGCGGACGAATCGCGAGCAAGCGCACTCCTACAGGTTTTGACGTCTTCGCGTTTGGCGGCAGTGATGGATCGTGGCACGATGTCGGGGTTATCGACCGAGACCTTTGACCATGCCGCCATCCACAGCCAAAAACCTCTCGCTGATCGCCGCGATCGACCTGGGCTCCAACAGCTTTCACATGGTTGTTGCCAAAGCTAATCAAGGTGAAATCCGCATTCTTGAGCGTCTCGGCGAGAAGGTGCAGCTGGCCGCCGGCATCGACGACGAGCGCAAGCTCAGCGAAGAATCCATGCAGCGCGGGCTCGACTGCCTCAAGCGCTTCGCCCAACTGATCAACGGTATGCCGCCCGGCGCCGTGCGGATCGTCGGCACAAACGCCCTGCGCGAAGCTCGCAACCGCAACGAATTCATCCATCGCGCCGAAGAAATCCTGGGCCACCCGGTCGAGGTCATCTCCGGCCGTGAAGAAGCGCGTCTGATTTATCTCGGCGTCTCGCACACCCTGGCCGACACGCCAGGCAAACGTTTGGTCGCCGACATCGGCGGCGGCAGTACCGAGTTCATCATCGGGCAGCGTTTCGAACCGCTGCTGCGCGAGAGCCTGCAAATGGGCTGCGTCAGCTTCACGCAGCGCTATTTCAAAGACGGCAAGATTACCCCGGCGCGCTATGCCCAGGCCTATACAGCGGCGCGGCTGGAGATCATGAGCATCGAGCATGCCCTGCATCGCCTGAGCTGGGATGAAGCCATCGGTTCGTCTGGCACTATCCGCGCGATCGGCCTGGCCCTGAAAGCGGGCGGCCATGGCACCGGCGAGGTCAACGCCGAAGGCCTGGCGTGGCTCAAACGCAAGCTGATGAAACTGGGCGAAGTGGACAAGATCGACTTCGAAGGCCTCAAACCTGATCGCCGGGCCATTTTTCCGGCAGGTCTGGCGATTCTCGAAGCGATCTTCGACGCGCTGGAACTCAAGCGCATGGATCACTGCGAAGGCGCGCTGCGTGAAGGCGTGCTGTACGACCTGCTGGGTCGCCATCATCACGAAGACGTGCGTGAGCGCACTCTCAGCTCGCTGATGGACCGTTATCACGTCGACCTGGAACAGGCTGCGCGGGTCGAGCGCAAGGCACTCTCAGCACTGGAGCAGGTAGCAAAGGCGTGGGATCTGGAAGACGACCTGTATCGCGAACTGCTGAGCTGGGCTGCCAAGGTGCATGAGGTGGGTCTGGACATCGCCCACTATCACTACCACAAGCACGGCGCCTATCTGATCGAGCACTCCGACCTGGCCGGTTTCTCCCGCGAAGACCAACAGATGCTCGCGCTGCTGGTGCGTGGCCATCGTCGCAACATTCCCAAGGACAAGTTCGCCGAATTCGGCGATGAAGGGGTGAAGCTGATTCGTCTGTGCGTGCTGTTGCGCTTTGCGATCCTGTTCCACCACATTCGCGGCACCCAGGAGATGCCGCAACCTGTGTTGACCGCCGATGGGAACAACCTCGACATCCTGTTCCCGGATGGCTGGCTGGAAAACAACCAGCTGACTCAGGCCGACTTCGGCCTGGAGGCCGACTGGCTGACCCGAGTCGGGATCATCCTCAGCGTACGCTGAGGACCGGATTGCTCAGCTTCTCCAGCAGCGCCGCCTGCACATTGCGAGCGTTCTGGTTGCCGGTCGGCGTGCTGCGGATGTAGCGCCCGTCCGGCTGCAACAGCCAGCTATGGGTGTTGTCGGTCAGATACCCTTCCAGCTCCTTCTTCACCCGCAGAATCAACTTCTTGCCCTCGACCGGGAAGCAAGTTTCGACGCGCTTGTCGAGGTTGCGCTCCATCCAGTCGGCACTGGACAGGAACATCTGCTCGTCGCCGCCATTGAGGAAGTAGAAAACCCGTGTGTGCTCCAGGAAACGCCCGATGATCGACCGAACCTGAATGTTGTGCGACACGCCCGGTACGCCCGGACGCAGGCAGCACATGCCGCGGACCACCAGATCGATCTTCACCCCGGTCTGACTGGCCTTGTACAGCGCCCGGATGATCTTCGGATCGGTCAGTGAGTTGAACTTGGCGATGATGTGCGCCGGCTTGCCTTCGGCCGCGAACTGGGTTTCACGGGCGATCATGTCGAGCATGCCCTTTTTCAGGGTAAACGGCGCATGCAGCAGCTTTTTCATGCGCAGCGTCTTGCCCATGCCGATCAACTGACTGAACAGCTTGCCGACGTCCTCGCACAGCGCGTCATCGGAGGTCAGAAGGCTGTAGTCGGTGTACAGGCGCGCGTTGCCGGCATGGTAGTTACCGGTGCCCAAATGGGCGTAACGCACGATCTCGCCCGCTTCGCGACGCAGGATCAGCATCATCTTGGCGTGGGTCTTGAACCCGACGACGCCATAGATCACCACCGCACCCGCCGCTTGCAGACGGCTGGCCAGTTGCAGGTTGGACTCTTCGTCGAACCGCGCACGCAATTCGATGACAGCCGTCACTTCCTTGCCGTTGCGCGCGGCATCGACCAGCGCGTCGACGATTTCCGAGTTGGCACCGCTGCGATACAGCGTCTGGCGCACCGCCAGGACGTGCGGGTCTTTCGCGGCCTGGCGCAGCAGATCGACCACAGGAGTGAACGACTCGAACGGGTGCAGCAGCAGGATGTCCTGCTTGCTGATCACGTTGAAGATGTTTTCGCTGTTCTGCAGAAGCTTCGGGATGGCCGGAGTGAACGGCGCGTATTGCAGCTCTGGATGACTGTCCAGGCTGGTAATGCTGAACAGGCGGGTCAGGTTGACCGGACCGTTGACCTGATACAACTCGGTCTCACTCAGGTTGAATTGCTTGAGCAAATAGTCGGAGAGGTGTTTGGGGCAGGTATCCGCCACTTCCAGGCGCACAGCATCACCGTAGCGGCGGGAGAACAACTCGCCACGCAGTGCACGGGCAAGGTCTTCCACATCTTCTGAATCCAGCGCGAGGTCGGCGTTACGGGTCAGACGGAACTGATAGCAGCCCTTGACCTTCATGCCCTGGAACAGGTCATCGGCATGGGCGTGAATCATCGACGACAAGAACACATAGTTGTCGCCAGGGCCGCCGACGTCTTCCGGCACCTTGATGATACGTGGCAGCAGGCGCGGTGCAGGAATGATCGCCAGGCCTGAGTCACGACCGAAGGCGTCGATACCTTCCAGCTCCACAATGAAGTTCAGCGACTTGTTCACCAGCAGCGGGAACGGGTGGGTCGGGTCCAGACCAATCGGGGTGATGATCGGCGCGATCTCGTCGCGGAAGTAGCGACGCACCCAGGTTTTCAGCTTGGTGGTCCAGTTGCGACGGCGGATGAAGCGCACCTGATGTTTTTCGAGCTCCGGCAGCAGGATGTCGTTGAGGATGGCGTACTGGCGGTCGACATGACCATGTACCAGCTCACTGATGCGCGCCAGCGCCTGATGCGGTTGAAGCCCGTCTGCGCCTGCTTGTTCACGGGCGAAGGTGATCTGCTTCTTGAGGCCGGCGACACGAATTTCGAAGAACTCGTCCAGATTGCTGGAGAAGATCAGCAGGAACTTGAGCCGCTCGAGCAACGGATAGGATTCATCCAGCGCCTGTTCCAGCACGCGAATGTTGAACTGCAGTTGCGACAGTTCTCGATGGATGTAAAGGCTGCTGTCATCCAGGTTGGGAATCACGATGGCCGGCGCAACGGGGTGATGCGGCTCGAGGGCCGGCACCACTTCGATGGTCGGCTCGACCATGGCGGTGATTTCCTGGGTCAGGGCCTGAGGCTCAGCTTCAACTGCAGATTCGATAATTCCTTCGGTACTCATGAATAATCCTGTAAGGGTATTGCCCTTGTAACAGTTGGGCCGCGCGAACGGCGAATGAAGTCGGCATGCCGTGTGCGCCACAACAGTGGTGACGTCCAGCACCCTGAGACAGTCACGCCAGACACGTTGTTGTGTCGACGAACGCCCGGACTGTGGTGAGCGAATTTTCTGACAGACCCGAGACACGATGCTGTACGCGCTTTGACTCCCCACGCTACGCATTTCTCAGCGTCCTGCAAGTCCGAATCAATGCATCGCGTGATGGCAAGCGTGGTGGCACCCATCACGACAAGGGCAGGAGGCAAATCACGAAAAAACGAAGGGTGTGCCAACGGCGAGTCATCTCGGACCGTTCGACAGGGGGGATCGGAGCGGTCTGACCGTTGGAAAGACCGTGATCGAAAAGTGAGGGCAACGCGCACGGAATGCTCCCGAGCCCATGCAGACGGGCAAGCGTGACATTTATAAGCCTGCATTATGACGCTTGCGTGACAGTATCATTTTCGACAAATGACGCAGGACGCAAAGCCGCTTCCTAGACGACGAATCCCTTCGCCTTGTAGGAAACTTTAACGCCGAGACACATTTCCACACTTTCCTGAATGCCTTGGGCGAGTTAGGCTGCGCGTTCATTTCGCCAGCACCCAAATGATGCTCCAGCATTTTTTACAAGAATTTGGCTACTTCGCCCTTTTCCTCGGGACCTTTTTTGAAGGTGAGACCATCTTGGTGCTCGCTGGATTTCTTGCGTTTCGTGGGTACATGGACATCAATCTGGTCGTGGTCGTTGCCTTCTTCGGCAGCTACGCTGGCGACCAGCTCTGGTACTTCATGGGGCGTAAACACGGCCGCAAGCTTCTGGCACGCAAACCGCGCTGGCAAATGATGGGCGATCGCGCGCTGGAGCACATTCGCCGGCACCCGGACATCTGGGTGCTGAGCTTCCGTTTCGTCTATGGCCTGCGAACCGTGATGCCTGTGGCGATCGGGCTTTCCGGTTACCCACCAGGGCGGTACTTGCTGCTCAATGGCATCGGCGCAGCGGTGTGGGCGGCGGCGCTGGGCGCTGCTGCCTACAAATTCGGCGCGGTTCTGGAAGGCCTGCTGGGCAACGTCAAGAAGTACGAGCTGTGGGTGCTCGGCGCGTTGCTGGTAATTGGCGTTCTGTTGTGGATCCGGCGCAGGATCAAAAATGCACGCATTGCCCGGCAAGCGAAGCTCGCTTTACCGGTCAATGTCGAGGTCAAGGACCGGCCAGACGAGTGAAGTGCCCTCGAGCGCAATACACCGCAATTGTGCTCAGCAGGGTGTAGACCAGCAAGGCAGCCCACACCAGTGAGTTCGCCGGCCACAAACCGGCTATCGGGGCCAGCGCCACCAGCGGCAGATTCGCGGCCAGCCTCACGCCCTCAAGCCTCAACGCTGACGGCCTGTTCTCCAGTGCCATACCAAACACGAACAAGCCCGACGCGACCCAACCCCATCCCAGTATCAGCGCCGGCCACGGCAGAATCTCCCCGTTCGACAGCAAATAGCTGCCCAGCAAGGTGTAAAGCGAAAATTGCACGCCGACATACATCTGCTGCGTCAGGCTCAGTGGCACCTCGAATTTTCGGAACTGGCCAGGATCAGGCTTGTTGATCGGGTATCGCAGCGCCACGTCGGCAGGTCGCCAGCCAGTGGGCATGAACCAGATCCGCAGCTTGTCCCACCTTGAGTCGGCGTGCCGCGCATCCGCAGCAAGTTGTGCGTAGAACTGAAGATTGGCCCACAGCGGATTCCAGCTTCTCAAGGGCGTTGTTACGCCGAAGATCGGCGGCTCGCTGTCCAGCTCTTCCTGAAAGGTGCCAAACAGCCGGTCCCAAACAATGAACACCCCGCCGTAATTGCGATCCATGTAGACAAGGTTCTGCGCATGGTGCGCTCGGTGATTGGACGGCGTGACGAAGAACCACTCGAACCAGCCAAGCTTGGGAATGTGTCGGGTATGCACCCAGAACTGATAAAGCAGATTGAGCGATGCCACCGCGACGAATACCGCCAATGGCACGCCGATCAGCGCCAGCGGCAGGTAGAAGATCCAGCTCAGAAGAAAACCGGTACTGGTCTGACGCAATGCCGTGGAGAGGTTGTAGTCCTCGCTCTGGTGATGCACCGAATGCGCTGCCCAGAGGATGTTGCGCTCATGCCCCATGCGATGCAGCCAGTAGTAGCAGAAGTCGTAAAAGATAAAAGCGAACAGCCAGACCCATGCGCTCTCGGCAGAGAGCCGCCACAGTGCGAGATGCTCCAGTGCGAAGGCGTAGGTGACCAGCCCGACGCCTTTGGTCTACAAGCCGGTAGTGGTGGACAACACGCCGGTGCTGAGGCTGTTTATCGCGTCCGCGACTCTGTAGTTGCTGACCTTGCGCCAATGATCGGCGAGCAACTCGACTGCGATCAACACAAAGAAAAACGGGACTGCGTACAGAATGAAATTCATCGATGCCACCCAGCGACGAAACTTCGAAGATTAGGCGAGGCCATGGCGAAACCCTATGGCAACGAATGACAAATTAGTAGACATTTGACGACATCGTTGGCGCAACGCGCGACGCGCGGGACGCCATGGAAAACGACAGAATCGGCGTACCCCGCATACGGGATCGCCCAAGAAAGGGAGCACACGCATGAGCAAAAAAGTGGCCGTCATTCTTTCCGGTTGCGGCGTTCAGGACGGAGCGGAAATTCATGAGAGCGTGCTCACCCTGCTGCGCCTGGATCAGCGTGGTGCGCAGGTCAAATGCTTTGCGCCGAACATCGCGCAACATCACGTCATCAATCACCTGACCGGCGAAGAAATGCCGGAGACCCGCAACGTGCTGGTCGAATCGGCGCGCATTGCACGCGGCGCCATCGAGGACATCCGCGAAGCGGACATTACCGAGTTCGACGCACTGATAATTCCCGGTGGATTCGGGGCCGCGAAGAACCTGTCGAACTTCGCCGTCGAAGGCTCCGGCTGCAAGGTTCAGGCAGAGGTGCTGGCCATGGCCGAGGCCTTCGCCGAAGCAGGAAAACCCATCGGACTGATCTGCGTATCACCGGCGCTGGCGGCGAAGATCTACGGCCCGGGCGTGACCTGCACTATCGGCAACGATCCAGACACAGCAGCGAAAATCACCAAAATGGGCGGCAAGCACGAAGAGTGCGAAGTGAGCGATATCGTCGAAGACAAAAACCGCAAACTGGTTTGCACGCCTGCTTACATGGTCGCCAAATCCATCGGCGAAGCGGCTTCGGGTATCAACAAGCTGGTGGATCGAGTCCTGGAGCTGGTGCAGGAGCGTGAGGAGCAGGCTTCAGCCTGACGCCCCAGGCTGATCAGACCGGATATTCGCGCGCCAAACGCGTCAGAATCCGGTCCAGGGAATTGGCGAAGGCCTGCTTCTCGCGATCACCATAAGCGCCCTGCCCGCCACCGGCCTGCCCTTGTTCGCGCAGGTCGGTGAACAGGTTACGCACCGCCAGACGCTCGCCCATGTTATGCGCATCGAACTCCTTGCCTCGCGGATCCAGCGCCGCCACGCCTTTCTTCACCAGTCGATCAGCCAGCGGCACGTCGCTGCAGATAACCAGCTCCCCCGGCACGGCGTGCTCGACCAGATAATCATCGGCAGCATCCGGACCACTGGGCACCACGACCAGTTTCACCAGCGCGAACCCTGGCTTGATCAGGCTCACACCGGCGACCATCACCACCTCGAACTGGCGCTTCAGGGCGAACTTGACCACCTGATCCTTGGCTGCCTTGGGGCAAGCGTCGGCATCGATCCATACGCGCATCACATGAACTCCGCAGTTCGGACTGAGCTGTTCACCGGACCGTCAGGCACGATGCAACGTCGCCAGAAAAGCTGCCGCGCTGACAAACAGCCCGGCAAATGTCCGGTTCATTCGACGCTGCTGTTTGGGGGTTTTGAGCAATCGCAGCACTTTTGACGCCAGGCCCGTGTACCCGGCCATGACGATCAGATCGACACTCACCATGGTCACGGCGATGGTCAGGTACTGAGGCAGCAGCGGCAGGTGGGTATCGATGAACTGAGGGAGGATCGCCAGCATGAAGACCAGCGCCTTGGGGTTACTGATGTTGACCAGAAAGCCCCGCGCAATCAACGCCAACGGCTTGCCGACAGGACGGATCGTTGAGTCGTCGGACATATCGCTCGGCAGCGCACGCCACTGCTTGATGCCCAGATAGACCAGATACGCCACACCAAACCATTTGATCAGCGTGAACGCCAGTGCCGAGGTCGCGAGTACGGCGCCCAACCCTGCGGCGATGATCGCAATCTGGACGATGAGGGCCAGCTGGAGGCCGAACGCATTCCAGTAACCGCGCCAGAACCCGTATTGCAGACCGCTGGACATCGATGCGATGGCGCCAGCGCCCGGGGAAAGGCTGATGACCCAGCAGGCGGCAAAGAAGGCCAGCCATGTTTCAAGCGACATTACACACCTCAGGCGAGAGCGAAAACTCGCCCTAACCTAGTGTTTCTGCGGCGCAAAGACCAATTATTTCTAACTGTTGCGGCGAGTTCGGAGATAGCTGTGCAGGTCGCTCAGCGTTGGGCGTGTTCGGCTCCGCGCTTCTCGCCGGAAATGATCGGCGTGCCGTCGTTACCTCGCCAGCGCCGGATCGACTTCTGGAAGAACTGGCTGTTCGGCACCTGCACAAGTGTGCCGCCCAACTCGGCAGGCTCTACCAGCGTTGTGAACATCAAGTTGATGGCAGTGACGCGACCCTTGATCCCGGGCTTATCCGTGGTATCCACCAATTCGACCATGTCGCCAATTCGAAACGGGCCCATGGTGAAGATGAAGACCGCACAGAGCAGGTTCGACAGCACGCTCCACATTGCGAAGAACGCAACCGCAGCGACGGCGACGAACCCCGACAATGCCGCCCACAACACGGACGCCGACACCCCGAGACGGCCCAACACCGCTACGAATGCGGTGCCCATGATCAACCAGCGCAAACCGCCACGCAGCATCACCAGCAATTCGGGCGGCAGCAACGGGTAACGTTCGGCCAAACGAGTCAGAAAACGCGCAACCACACGCTGCAAGGTATAGCCGACCAACAGGATCAACAGAATCTGTAGCCCCACCAGAATCGGTTCGATCCAGTACGCCGGGACGGGCAACGCCATCGATTCCATCAGGACAACGCTTCCAGTTCGGCCTGCATCGACTCCAGCAGCTCCAGCGCCTCCATCCACGCTTCTTCGAGTTCGGATTCGCGGGCCTTCAGCTTCGCCTGATCGGCGAGCAAATCACGCAGCTTGTCCTTGTTCGACGCCTCGTAAATCGCGCTGTCGCCCAAAGCGGCTTCGATCTTCGCCAGTTTTTCGTGCACGGTGCCCAGCTCTTTTTCAAGCTTCTCGGCTTCACGCTTGTGCGGTGCCAACTGCTGACGCAGCGCTGCTGCCTGCTGACGCTGGGCCTTTTTGTCGGTCTTGTCGGCACTGACCGGCGTATTGCTCACCGGCGCATTGCGCAGTCTGTAATCCACCAGCCAGCGGGCGTAGTCATCCAGATCGCCGTCGAATTCCTGCACCGCGCCATCGGCCACCAACAGAAAGTTGTCAGTGGTGCTCTTGAGCAGATGACGATCGTGGGAAACCACCAACACCGCGCCGCTGAACTCCTGCAACGCCATGGTCAGTGCCAGACGCATTTCCAGATCCAGGTGGTTGGTCGGTTCGTCAAGCAGCAGCAGGTTCGGTTTTTCCCAGGCAATCAGCGCCAGCGCCAGACGCGCTTTCTCGCCGCCGGAGAAATTCAGCACAGGCTCATCGAGTCGCCCGCCACGGAAGTCGAAACCGCCGAGAAAATCGCGCAGCGTCTGCTCGCGCTCAGTCGGCGCGATGCGCTGCAAATGCAGTAGCGGACTGGCCTTGGCGTCGAGGGAATCGAGTTGATGCTGGGCGAAGTAGCCAACCACGGTGTTTTCACCGCGCACCAGACGCCCGCTCAACGGCTCAAGTTCACCGGCCAGGTTTTTGATCAGTGTGGATTTACCGGCGCCGTTCGGGCCCAGCAGACCGATTCGTGCGCCTGGGGTCAGTTGCAGTTTGACCTTCTGCAGAATCGCCTTGTCGCCATAACCCAGACGGGCATCGGACAGATCCAGCAACGGGCTGGAGATTTTGGCGGACTCGCGGAAAGTGAAATCGAACGGCGAATCGACGTGCGCTGCCGACAGCTCTTCCATACGTTCCAAGGCCTTGATCCGGCTCTGAGCCTGCTTGGCCTTGGTTGCCTGAGCCTTGAAGCGCGTGATGAATTTCTCCATGTGCGCGCGCTGCGCCTGTTGCTTCTCGTAGGCTTGCTGCTGCTGGGCGAGACGTTCGGCACGGGCGCGCTCGAAGGCGCTGTAGCCACCGCGATAGAGCGTTATCTTCTTCTGTTCGACGTGTGCGACATGATCGACGACAGCGTCGAGAAAGTCCCTGTCGTGGGAGATCAGCAGCAGTGTGCCCTGATAGCTTTTCAGATGGTCTTCGAGCCAGAGGATCGCATCGAGGTCCAGGTGGTTGGTAGGCTCGTCGAGCAGCAGCAGGTCCGATGGACACATCAGGGCCTGAGCCAGGTTCAGACGCATCCGCCATCCACCGGAGAAATCAGCGACCTGACGCTCCATCTGCTCATTGGTGAAGCCCAGGCCGGCCAGCAACTTGCGAGCACGCGCATCGGCGGTATAGCCGTCGGCGCTGTCGAGCTCAGAATGCAGACGCGCTTGAGCCGCACCGTCATGCGCGGCTTCGGCCGCTGCAAGATCGCGCTGCACCTGCCGTAAACGCAGGTCACCATCAAGGACGTAATCCACCGCCAGGCGTTCGAGGGTATCGACCTCCTGACGCATGTGGGCAATACGCCAATCGGCTGGCAGCGAGCAATCGCCGTTGTCGGGGGTCAGTTCACCCCGAAGCAAGGCGAACAGGCTGGATTTACCGGCGCCATTAGCGCCGATCAAGCCGGCTTTCTGGCCGGCGTGCAGGGTCAGCTCGGCGTCTTCTAGCAGACGTTGCGGACCACGCTGTAAGGTGAGGCTTTGAAGTCTGATCATAATGGCGGCGGAGTCTACCAGCTTCGCCCAAAACAGGTAGATGACGATGCCTTCTGACCTATGGAGTTTTACCCTCGATTTCTATGCCCGACCAGGCGTCGAGCAAGCGTGTCTGACGCTGCAAGCCCATGGCGGCAATGTCTGCGCGCTGCTGTGCGGGGTCTGGCTGGACCAGTCTGACATTCCGTTCAATCCGCAACGGGCTGACGAAATCAGACAATTGGCGACTCCCTGGCACGATCAGGTGGTCGGTCCGCTGCGCGATTTACGCACGCAGTGGAAATCCGCTGCGTCAACCGATGCGGAACTGGGCGCGTTGCGTGAACGTTTGAAAGTGCTGGAACTGGATGCCGAGCGTGAGCTGCTCGTGAGGTTGCAAAGATTGACTCAGGCCTGGCATGAGCGAGGTGCACAGAACAATGGCGCCTGGCTCGGAGCGCTCGCGGGAGGCGCTGCGAATGAAGCTCCCGACGCGCTGCAAGTGTTGCGGCGCGTCGGGGCGGAACTCGCTTAAGAAGCGCTGTTCGAGCTCGAACCTGTCGCCGGGGTGGCTGCAGGAGTAGCAGATGACACCGGGGTAACTGGCGCGGCTGTCGAAGTCGACGCGGTTGGCGCAGGGGTCGCAGGCTTGGCAGCTGTGGAAGCGGCCGGGGTTGCCGGCTTGGCGGCAGGCTTCGCGGCGGGCTTGGCGGCCGCAGGTTTGGCTGCGGGTTTTGCGGCAGCAGGTTTTGCAGCAGCTTTAGCGGCGGGCTTGGCAGCGGCGGGTTTTGCAGCAACTTTGGCGGCAGCAGGTTTAGCAGCAGTACTGGCTGCAGGCTTGGCGGCCGCTTTTGCAGGCGCTTTTGCGGCGGGTTTAGCGGCGGCAGTTGCTGGCTTGGCAGCCGCCGTTTTTGCAGGAGCCTTGGTAGCGGCCGGTGCTTTTGCTGCAGGTTTTGCGGCAGGTTTGGCAGCGGCTTTAGCGGCTGGTTTGACCGCTACGGGAGCCTTCGCTGCAGCAGGTTTGGCAGCTGCAGTTCTGGCGGCTGGTTTAGCGGCAGGCTTGGTGGCAGCTTTTACTGGAGCCTTGGCAGGTGCTTTCGCGGCAGGCTTGGCAGCAGCAACTTTGGCCGGTGCTTTTGCTGGTGCCTTGGCGGCAGTTTTCGCAGCGGGTTTGGCGACAGCCTTGACGGGAGCTTTGGCAGCACGATCGCTCAGTGCTTTACCAACAGCTTCTTTCACACGACCAATGCCTTGCGCCAACTTCAGGCTTTCCTGAGCATCACGCTTGAGGTTAAGGATGTAAGAGCGAGTTTCAGTCTGGCGATCTTTCAACGCATCGAGCAGTGCTTCGAGTTCACTGACGCTGTCCTTGGCCTTGGCTTGCGCCTTGGCTTTCCCGGCAGTGGCTGCGTCTTGCAGTTTGGTGCGCGATTTGTGCAGCTTTTCTTGGGCTTTGCCGCGTTGTTTTTCCAGCTTGGCGAGCAGTTTTTCTGCATCGGCCAACGCTTGGGAGCAGGCATCTTCAAGATGTTCGAGCAAGCTGCTCGAAAGTTGTTGGAGCAAATGCAACGGAGTGTTTACTGGCTTCTTGGTGGCCGACATGATTTACCTCCTGGCTGATTTGAATGCGGCTCATACTAGACCTCTGCCCGCACCGCCGCTAGGCCATCTTGACACTACAAACCCAGCTCTGTTGCACGCTCTCCAAAATCCCTTCACATCGGCATCACATTAACGACCCGGCGCTGGCATAATCGCTCACTTCCCAGGCCGGAGAGCATTCATGTCGCGCTACCTGTTTATGTCGTTGTTCCTCTTGGTACCCCTTGCTCACGCCACCGATGCTGCCCCCTCCGATAATGCCCACGATCTGGCGTACAGCCTGGGCGCAAGTCTGGGTGAACGCCTGCGTCAGGAAGCACCGGATCTGCAGCTGCCGGCATTGATCGAAGGCCTGCAACAGGCGTATCAGAACAAGCCGCTGGCAATAAAGCAGGAGCGCATGGAGCAGATTCTCAGCGACCACGATGCTGCGCTCGCTCAAGCGGAGAACTCCGGTCAGTCCGAACCGCAGACCGAAGCCGCCTTGAAGGAAGAACGCCGTTTCATGGACACCGAGAAAGCCAAGCCGGGTGTACACCCATTGGCCGATGGCATCCTCATGACCGAGCTGACGCCAGGCACAGGTCCCAAACCGGACATCAACGGTCGCGTTCAAGTGAAATACGTCGGGCGCCTGCCTGACGGCACCATCTTCGATCAGAGCCAGCAACCTCAATGGTTTCGTCTGGACAGCGTGATCGCTGGCTGGACCACCGCACTGGTCGACATGCCCGTTGGGGCGAAATGGCGTCTGGTCATTCCGTCGGCACAGGCTTATGGCGCAGAAGGTGCGGGAGACTTGATCGACCCTTACACGCCACTGGTGTTCGAGATCGAGCTGATCGCGGTGTCGCAGTAATATCGGGCGACTTCATCGCAGGCCTGGAGCAGGCAACAAAAAAGGGTGCTCGAAGGCACCCTTTTTGACACACGAAAATCGATCAGGCCTGAACCGCGTTGTGTTCCTTGTGCGCGGTGTGCAGCACTTCGATCAGGCAATCTTCCAGTTCGAAACGCTCATGGAGCAAACCACCCAGCTCCTTGAATTTCTCGGCCACGCATTTACCTTCGTCACAGAGGTCGTTGAACGCCAGCAGCTTTTCAGTGATGACATCGATGCGAGGATAGATCGTATCGGCAAGTTCGAGACCGCGCTGATCGTTGAACGCCTTCGCTTCGCCAGTGAGCTGCTCGTAGATTTCGAAGTGCCCCGCCGACACGTAGTCGACTAAAGTCCCGCAGAATTCCTGTAACTGTTTGCGTGTCTCGGACAACGCGTCCGGCTCTGCGCCAAGGTCATCGTAAGCCTTGATCAGCTCGTTGCGTTCCAGCAACCAACGGTCGATCAGCTTGTGAACTCCACCCCAGCGTTCCTGAGCATTCTGACAACTTTCCAGCATGATGTTCTCTCTTCCCTTCAGGGGCATGCTGCCTGTAATCGCTTGGCGACCCGGTCCGATGCTTATGAAAACCGGGTCTGAAAAACGTCGACAGCAGCATTATTCCGATGATGCGTGCGGCCCAGATTATGCCCGCACGACCAGGCCTTCAAGGTACGCAGGAGATAAAGTTCATACAAGTGTTTAATCCGGCGCGCCGATATCCAGTGATCCGAATCCACGAAACTCGATGAAAAGGTAGTACAGCGCGAAAAGGCTCGTCCCGGAGAAAGCCAGCAGACTCCATTCAGGAAGACTGATTCCGAAAAGTGACCAGGTGATTTCAGAGCACCCTGCGCCTCCGGCCAGGATCAGACTCAGGACCTTCAGGTAAGGCTGCGTGTCGAGCAGGTAACGCAGATTCTCGAGACAGGAAGCCATGTTTTCAGGAGGCGATGCCTGAAGCCAGACATGCCGTCCCGCTGTGGCTGCACCTACCAGTGACAGCAACAACATGACAAATGAGTAGAGGCGCCAACCACGCTTTTGCGGAGCATGAAAGGCCGCAACGAGACTGACGAAACTGAGCGCCGCGAAAAGCGCACGCTGTACATAGCACAGCGGACATGGGGCGGATCCCGCCACACGCTCCAGATAAAATGCAGCTCCCACGATCAGTGCACAGGCTAAAGACGCCAGAAAGAACAGGGAGCGCGTACGGGCCAGGTGCATGGAAAATCCGTAACAAAAGACTAAGGCGGCTACGGTAGAGGAAAGCGAGACCCGCTTTCAAGGCAATCAGAGGAGGATATTTCTTTGTTTCTGTAGGGATTTAACGACTAAAAACATCAGAATTTATACCCGCTTTCCCATCAGCGATTCAAAACAATGACTTTGTCACAGAAACGCCCTACAGCAGCTTCCGGTTCCGCAGCAAAAAGGCCCGTATACGGGCCTTCTGCAGGGCAACCCAACGAGCATCAAGCGCGGGTTAACGACGGCAGCGGGCGGGCCAGCAAACGCTCGTCCAGCAGACCCAACCCCTCTTGAAAGAGCTGATTGCTACGATCGGTTTCTCCCAGTTGCGCCAGCAGACGCGCCAGCTCGGCACAGGCCTCAGGGTTACGCTGCAACTTCAGGCTAGCCTCCAGATAATCACGCGCCTTGCCCCATAAGCTGCTTTGCAGACACAGCCGCCCCAGCGTCAGCAACAGACCTGGATCGTCAGGATGATTCTTCAGCCAGCTTTCGGCAGTGTGCAATTGTTTGCCGGGGTCGCTGCCGCGCACCAGTCCATACAGTCGGGCCAGGTGAGTGCTGTAGTCGCGCTTCATGGCGTTGCGCAGCACTTCTTCAGCCTGAACGTCGGCACCATGACGACGCAGTTGTTCGGCATAGGCCAGAATCAACGCGGGCTCCTGACGCTGTGCGGAAGTGAGTTGCTGCCACGCTTTCTCCAGCGCGGGCAGACCCGAAACGCCCGCCTCATCCTCGACATCCCGGTATGCGGCCAACGAAAGATTTTCGCCCCAGGCGCGTTTTTCCAGGTCTGCGAGCTCCTGGGAAGGGAGCACTTTGTCCTTGCGCAGTTCCGGCATCAGGCGAATCAGCTCGGACCACTCGCCGCGCTGGCGGTACAAGCGCTGCAACTGACGCAAAACTTGAGGGTTATGCGGGTGACGTTCCTGCATCGCTTGCAGAGTTGCCAGCGCGCCGTCGCTATCGCCACGGTCCAGTTGCAGTTGCGCATGGTTCAGGGCAATGGCGAGTTCAGCATGAGGTTGACGCTCAAGCGCTCGTTCCAGAAGATTGTCGCTGTCCTCGTACCGACCCTGCTCGTTGGCTGCACGTGCGGCGCCCAAGTAATACAGCAGCGGTTGACCCTCGGCCTCGGCTGCCCGATGCAGATGCCGCTGAGCACTGGCCCAGCGGCCTTCGGCAAGATCCAACTGGCCTTGCTCGATCGCGACCTGCACACGACGGCTACGGTTGCGGCGCGACCATGGATTGACTACACCACCCGATGTCGTCAGCAAGCTGACCAACCCGCGTATCAGCCAGACGAGCAGTACACCGAAGACCAGCAACGCCAGCGCCGCCCACAGGCTGGACTCGTAACGGAAACTGTCATACGCGATCAGGACGTAACCGGCGTGGCGCGAAATGGCGAGACCCACCAGTGCCGCAACCACAATCACAGAGAAGACAATGACATAAGCACGCTTCATGGCTTGGCACCTTCATCCGGCTTTTCCAGCGCGCCACCTACGGGTTTGTGGCGCTGTTCCAGATAAGCCTGCACCGCGCCGAGGCTCTGGGTCAGGTCCGGAGTGATCACCGAAACGGGTTTCTTCGCCAGTTCGTCCAGACGCTCGCCCAGCATTTTGCTTTGCGGATTGTCCTGATTGAAATTGGCGTCCAGCACACTACGCGCTTCGGTGACGGCCTTGGCGTACACATCGGCCTCGCCATTGAGCGCCGCCCATTGCGCCTGCTCAAGTGCCAGGCTGAGCGCCAGGCGAACTTGCGTCAGGCTTTGTCCGGCCAGCAGCGGACGAATGTTTTTGTCAGCGTGGAAGTCGATGCGAATGTACTGGGAAATCTTGTCCCACCACTGGGCCCAATAGCTGTCTTCACTGCCATCGGTGAGGCCAAGCAGCGATTCGCCCTTGTCCTTGTACTCAGGCGCCAGGGCATTGAGTTGCGATGCCTGATCGCGCAATGCGGCCAGTTGCAGGAAAAGGCCGGTGCGATCCGGTTGATCGACGGTTTGCAGCGCCGCCAGGCTCTTGGCCAACTGCTCGCGAGCGCCGAATGCACCCGGATCGTCCTGCTCGCGAAGGATTTCGTCCGCCCCCTGAACCAGCGCCTTGGCGCTGTTAATGTCTTGCAGCGCCGACAGGCGCAGACTGGCAAGACGCAGCAAATGTTCGGCCTCGGCCAGTCGCCAATCCTTGCGGCTGGCGCCCAGAACGGTTTCCAGACGCTGACTCAGCCGTTGCTGATCACCCTGCAATTGAGTGACCAGACGACGGCGGTCCTCAAGCTCCTGGGCGGGAGGCAGCTGAGCCAGACGCGCCGAGATCTGCTGCTCGCTCTCTTTTAGGATCCGGGTTTGCGAGACGATGTCCTGCAACTGACTGGACTGCGCCTGGCTTCCAGACTGAATGGCCCGCAACTGCCATACACTCCAGCCGCCGACTGCCACACCCGCAGCACCCAGCAATAACGCCAGAATGACCAGCCCATTGCTGCCACGACGATTCGAGGGTTCTTTTTGCGCTGGATCCGGCAACGGCTCAGATTTGGCCAGAACCGGTTCAACGTCATCTTTTGGCAAGACTGTTTCGCTCACGTATCCATCCTTTGCATTGGGGCGCAATCGCGTAATCCGATTGTCGATCATTACGCCTGAGAGGCAGGTTCGGGTTGTTCCCGCAACGCTGCCAGCAAAGCCGAAGCGCTGGCGCCACGGCAGTCCACTACGGTCAGAGCCCCGGCCTCTCGCGCCAGTTCAGCGACCCGGGGGCTCGGTACGAATAAAGGCAATTGCGCAAGATCCGGCCAGGCATCGCCCGCCAACTCGCGCAGATGTTGAAAACCCTGTCCACTGCTGACCACCAGCCCGTTCAAGCGTTCAGCCTTAACCCGCTGTGGCAGGGCAAAAGCCGGGTAATACGGCAGGTGACGACGGTACAGCGGCAGATAATCGACAGCAACACCTCGTTCTCGCAAGCGCTCGGCCAACAGCTCGCGACCGTCTTCGCCGCGCATGATCAGCACCTTTGGGTCATAGCCGCAGATTGCTTCTTGAAGTTGCGGCAGTTCGAGCAGCGCTTCGCTGTCGTCACCTTGCTCAGGGAAGAACACACGAAGGCCATAGTCATCCAGAATCTGCGCGGTGGCGGCCCCTACCGTGAACCATGGCTGCATCGGTGGCTGCGGCCAGACTTCGTCGACCATTTCCAGCCCCAGGCGCGCGGCGGGTTTGCTGACCACGATCACCGCGCTGTAGGCCGCAAGGTTGTAGATGATCGAACGGTTCTCGTCTGAAACCGGCAACGGGCGGATTTCCAGCAGAGGCAGGCTGGCGCTGTATATGCCTTCCTGTTCCAGCAGATGAGCAAGTGACTGCGATTCTTCAGCCGGTCGCGTCAGCAGCAAGCGCCAGCCTTTCACTCCTCGTCCGCCTCGCCGTAGACAGCCTTGAGAATTTTCGCCGCCCCCTGTTCCAGCAAGGCTTCAGCCACCTGCACGCCCAAGGCCTGAGCATCGGCCTGCGGTGCACGAGCTTCGGCGCGCAGCAGAAGNTTCGAGTACCGCGTAGCAGGCGATTGGCACTTGGCAGCCGCCGTTGAGATGCTTGTTCAGTGCTCGCTCGGCGGTGACACGCACGGCGGTGTCGGCATGGTGAAGGGGGGTCAGCAGCGCATGCAACTGAGTGTCGGCACTGCGACACTCGATACCCACTGCACCCTGGCCACCCGCGGGCAGACTGTGCTCGATACTGATCGCCGATGTGATGCGATCTTCGAAGCCCAAACGAATCAGTCCGGCTGCGGCAAGAATGATGGCGTCGTATTCGCCGGCATCCAGCTTGGCCAGGCGCGTGTTCACGTTGCCACGCAGGAAGTGGATTTTCAGATCGGGCCGACGCGCCAGCAGTTGAGCCTGACGGCGCAGACTGGAGGTGCCGACGATGCTGCCGGCAGGCAATTCGTCGAGGCTGGCGAAGGTATTGGAAACGAACGCGTCGCGCGGATCTTCCCGTTCGCAGATGCAGAACAGTCCCAGCCCCTGAGGGAAATCCATCGGCACGTCTTTCATCGAGTGAACGGCGATGTCCGCTTCGTTTTCCAGCAGTGCGGTTTCCAGCTCCTTGACGAAAAGACCCTTGCCACCGATTTTCGACAGGGGCGAGTCCAGCAGCTTGTCGCCACGGCTGACCATCGGAACGAGGGTCACGATCAGGCCAGGATGGGCTTCTTGCAGGCGGGCCTTGACGTACTCGGCCTGCCAGAGGGCCAGTGCGCTTTTGCGGGTGGCGATGCGGATTTCGCGAGGGGACATGAATCAATCCGTACTGAGTGAATGCGGCGGATAATAACAGTTCGGCCCAATCGGGCCGAATGACTGTAATCAATCTGCTTGCATCATGGTCTCAATCGACGCACTGACGCCATGTGACGGCGTGTCGCCGTCAGAGCTGATCACGACACTGTGCGTCATGACAGGGGTCGATCCGTTCCAGCACGGCGTGCCGGCGGTGACACCCTTCAAAACGCTACCGCCGGCAAGCCACGCTGCCACAGAGGATCAACATAGAAGTGAGCACGCGCCGAACCCAAATCCCTATAACTGCTGCATCATCTTGCGCACACCGGCAACATGCCGGCGGCTGACGATCAGCGCATCGCCATTGAGCCCTTTGAGGAACAGCTGAAAGTGCCCCAACGGCGTGCGCTGCAGGCGTTCGATGCGATCACGGGCCACCAGCGCGTTACGGTGAATCCGCACGAAGCGATCACCGAACTCGTCTTCCAGTGCCTTGAGTGGCTCATCAAGCAACACTTCGCCGTCCTCATGGCGCAAGGTCACGTATTTGTGATCAGCGATGAAATAGATCACATGATCCAGCGGGATCAGCTCGATCCCCTTGCGGGTCCGGGCACTGATGTGGGTGCGTGGACCGTTGCCGCTTTCTGCAGCAGGCCGGGTCATGGCTGCCAGTTGCACGCGGTTCGGCCGTTCGGCCTTACGCAGGGCTTCGAGCAGGTTCTCCGGACGCACCGGTTTGACCAGATAACCCACGGCACTGACCTGGAAAGCCTCCAGGGCAAACTCGTCATGGGCCGTGCAGAAAACCACGGCTGGCGGTGTATCGCGTTCGCACAACCTGGCTGCCACTTGCAGCCCGTCAAGACCCGGCATGCGGATGTCGAGTAACACCACATCGGGTTTGAGACTATCGATCAGCGTCAAGGCTTCTTCGCCATTGGTGGCGCTGGGTTCAAGGACCCGATAACCCTCAAGATCACCGACCATTCGGCCCAGGCGTTCGCGGGCTAGGGGTTCGTCATCAACGATCAGGACATTCATATTGCTCTGGCTTCCTGCGTGAGTCTCGCACAAGGATAGCGTAGACAGGTGAAGTGACGACCGTCACGGCGCTCCACGCTCAGACTCGCGAGAGGGCCAAAAAGTGCCGTGAGGCGGGCGCCGATATTTGCCAAGGCCTGCTGAGTGCCGCTTGAAGTCTGCCGCGGCGCGACTTCTTCATAGGGATTACTGACGCGCAATATGAATACTCCCCGTTCGTAGTCCGCCTCGACCCGGACCACACCGCCTTCGACACTGGGCGCGATACCGTAAATCAATGCGTTCTCAAGTAATGGCTGCAAGGTTAGCTGGGGAATCGGCAAGTCGTCGGGAATTGCACTGACGTCCCAGTCCAACTGTAGACGCTCGCCAAGTCGATATTGCTCAATCGATAGATAACGTTTGGCCAACTCCAGTTCTTCGCGCCACGTGGTCAGGCTGCCGGGCTTTCCCAGACTGGCGCGAAACAGGTCCGACAGGTCCAACACTGCCTGTTCGGCCTTGTTCGGGTCCGTGGCGACCAGACTGGCAATGCTGTTTAGCGTGTTGAACAGAAAATGCGGCCGGATACGCGCCTGCAATGACTCGATCCTGGCCCGCAGCTCCGCCTGTTGCTGTTTGCGCCACTGACTTTGCAGATAAAAGTAGCGCAACATCAGCGCCGACATGATCAAGGCTATCAATGAGTAACGAAGATAGCGCTCGATGACACCATCGACGGGCGTCGTGACTGCCAACTGACAATAGTCAGTGACGGCTGTACACAGCAAGGTGACCGCCATGACCAGAAAACATCCGATGGCGCCGGCAACACCTGCCTGAAGTCGGGCAAGCCACGGGCGCAAGCCACACAGCAACGCGGCAGAAAGCAGCACGATCCACTGCACGAACAGCGATATCAGCGCCAGTCTCACCCAATCGAAACCCGGACGCATCGGCTCGACCAATACCAGCACCAATACCAACAGCTCTGCCAGCACGACCAGAACCAGCAGCGCCTGCGGCAGGCACAGCTCCGGGAGGAAGAACTCTTTGCCGGGCGAAGCGCTCTGGCCCGGATTGTTGCGCTCGTTTTGCATGGCTCCAGTCTCCGCGCTCGCACCCCGGCGGGCAAGCTGTCCGGAATAAAAAACCGGCAATGCTGTTATCATCGCCCGCGCCTTTTAAAATCGGCCAAGTCACTTTTCACCAAACAGTCATCAGCACAGTAATCAGCAGAGCAGCGAGCGAATCCATGAGCACCGACAAGACCAACCAGTCCTGGGGCGGCCGCTTCAGTGAACCCGTCGACGCCTTCGTCGCGCGCTTCACCGCCTCCGTCACCTTCGACCAACGCCTCTATCGCCACGACATCATGGGCTCGGTTGCCCACGCCACGATGCTGGCCAAGGTCGGCGTGCTGACCGATGCCGAGCGCGACACCATCATCGATGGCCTGAAAACCATTCAGGGCGAAATCGAGGCCGGCTCTTTCGACTGGCGTGTGGACCTGGAAGACGTGCACATGAACATCGAGGCGCGTCTGACCGACCGCATCGGTATCACTGGCAAGAAACTGCACACTGGCCGTAGCCGCAACGACCAGGTCGCCACCGACATCCGCCTGTGGCTGCGTGACGAAATCGACCTGATCCTGGCTGAGATCACTCGGCTGCAAGAAGGCCTGCTGGGCCTGGCCGAGCGCGAAGCCGACACCATCATGCCGGGCTTCACTCACCTGCAGACCGCACAGCCGGTGACCTTCGGGCATCACATGCTGGCCTGGTTCGAGATGCTTAGCCGCGATTACGAGCGCCTGGTCGACTGCCGCAAGCGCACCAACCGCATGCCATTGGGCAGCGCTGCGTTGGCGGGCACCACTTACCCCATCGACCGCGAACTCACCTGCCAGTTACTGGGCTTCGAAGCCGTGGGCGGCAACTCGCTGGACAGCGTGTCGGATCGCGACTTCGCCATCGAATTCTGCTCGGCAGCGAGCATTGCGATGATGCACCTGTCGCGCTTCTCCGAAGAGCTGGTGCTGTGGACCAGTGCGCAGTTCCAGTTCATTGATTTGCCAGACCGCTTTTGCACCGGCAGCTCGATCATGCCGCAAAAGAAAAACCCGGACGTCCCGGAGCTGGTCCGTGGCAAGAGCGGCCGCGTGTTCGGCGCCCTTATGGGCCTGCTGACCTTGATGAAGGGCCAGCCTCTGGCCTACAACAAGGACAACCAGGAAGACAAAGAGCCGCTGTTCGACGCCGCCGACACGCTGCGTGACTCGCTGCGCGCCTTCGCCGACATGATTCCTGCGATCAAGCCAAAGCACGCGATCATGCGTGAAGCGGCCTTGCGCGGTTTCTCCACCGCGACCGACCTGGCTGACTATCTGGTGCGCCGGGGCCTGCCGTTCCGTGACTGTCACGAGATCGTCGGCCATGCCGTGAAATACGGCGTGGAAACCGGTAAGGATCTGGCGGAAATGACCCTGGAGGAATTGCGCCAGTTCAGTGATCAGATCGAGCAGGACGTGTTCGCCGTGTTGACTCTGGAAGGCTCGGTCAACGCCCGCAACCACATCGGCGGTACCGCGCCTGCGCAGGTAACGGCTGCCGTGGGGCGTGGCAAGCAATTGCTGGCCAACCGTTAAGCGATACCGAGCGGGCCGCCCCGGAGGGCGGCCCCATTCATTTCCAGGACCCGAGAACACCATGAGCGACAAGATCGACAACGACGAAGAAGAGTTCGCTGAATCGACCCTGATCCAGGCCATCGAAAACCAGATCGAAAGCGATAACCCACCTGCCGCCAAAGCCACGTTCAACAAGCTGACGCTGGTCGGTTATGAGCGCGACGACATCCTTGAGATGATGGCCCACGTCCTGGCCGTCGAGATCGACGGGATTCTTGAAGAAGACCGCCCGTTCAACACTGAGTGGTACGAAAAAGCCCTGCGCGCCCTGCCAGAGATGCCACCGGGTGTGAAGCTGGACGAAGGCGAGTAACTCCCCTCCGGTTTTCGACTCATATCCCAAGCCGCTGGGTGATAGATAGCAGCACGGCTTGCCGGCGGTAGCGGTTTGGAGAACGTCACCACCGCCAAGCCGTGCTGCTACAAGGGTGATCGTCAGTTCCAATCCCCCCGCTCCCCGCCATCTGACGACCGGCCAGATACTTTCGGCAAAACCTCCAGACCCTAACTACACTCCAGATGCCCCGCTGCCGCGTGACCTACGGGGCTGTCACGTCTGCGATTCGTTCGCCGCGTCATCAATTAGAAAAAGTCTGGAGCACCTATGTCGTTTACCCCTGAATTGGTTGCCGAACTGGAAATCCTGTCACTGTTCAACCTGAGCAATACCCAGGAGGGCCTCAAAGTCCACCACGTGGCTGCTCCCACCGCTGTCGCTGCTGCCAAAAGACTCTTCGAGAAAGGCCTGACCACTCAGGTCGACGGGGGCTATCTGACCAGTCTGGGACTGGATGCCGCCGAACACGCACAATCGCTGCTGATCATTCTCACCACTGCACAGGAAGCGGCCTGAAATCGCCGATCGCGAAACCTTTGCCCGGATGCATGAAATAAAGGTTTCGCGAACCCTTCATTTGTAAGATGCTGCGCCGATAAAAATCTGGTGCCAGAAAAAAGACATCCAGCCGCGTTGACGACAGCCGCCTGATGCTGACTCTTCTTTGCTGTCGCCTTGCTCGCCACCCCAGCAGTGCCGTTCGTCGGCCTTGAGTCGCGATGACGCGTAGTTTTGAAATCCGCCCTGATCTGGATGAGGGCATCGACCGCAAGGTTCTCAGCCAGCTCCGCAACCGCTTCCTGTCCCTGAATGAAGGGCGGCTCGGTCGTGCCAACGAAGGCCTGTCCACACGCCAGCAATCGGTCCTCACCCTGCTGCCGCTGTTCTTCCACGTCAATCATCCGCTGCTGCCTGGCTATGTCTCCGGCGCCACGCCCGCCGGTGTCTCGAACTACGAACCCGACGCCCAGGCCCTTGCCGAAGCGCAGCGCCTGACGCGCTCGTTCTCCTATCGCCCCAGGCGCGGCAATGCTGCGCAGCCGATCCACGGAATTTTCCTGATGGGCAGCCTTGGCACACTCGCCCAGGCCGATCAGAGCGACATGGACGTATGGATCTGTCACGACACGGACCTTTCCCCCGAAGAAGTGCTGGAGCTGCGCAAGAAGTGCCAGACACTGGAAACATGGGCCGCCACCATGGGCGCAGAAGCGCATTTCTTCCTCATTGATCCCGAGCGCTTCGTGCTGGGGGAGCGTGACGCACAGCTCAGCGGCGAAGATTGCGGAACAACTCAGCATTACCTGCTCCTCGACGAGTTTTACCGTACGGCCATCTGGCTTGCCGGTCGCACCCCCATGTGGTGGCTGGTCCCGGTCTATGAAGAAGCGCGCTACGCCGAATACACCCATACGCTGATCTCCAAGCGCTTCATTCGGGCAGATGAAGTCATCGACTTGGGCAACATGTCGCACATTCCGCCGGGCGAGTTCATCGGAGCCGGGCTGTGGCATTTGTTCAAGGGTATCGACTCCCCTTACAAGTCAGTGCTCAAGCTACTGCTGACGGAGGTCTACGCCAGCGAACACCCCCAGGTCCAGTGCCTGAGCATGCGCTTCAAACAGCAGGTATTCGCCAACTCCACGGACCTCGACGAGCTGGACCCATACATGATGGTCTACCGCCGAATCGAGGAGTACCTGCGCCATCGCGGCGAACAGGAGCGCCTGGAGCTGGTGCGTCGCAGCCTGTACCTGAAAGTGAACAAAAGGCTCACCGGGCTGCCACGCCAACGCTCCACCAGTTGGCAACGGTTGCTGCTGGAACGTCTGGCGAAGGAATGGAAATGGGACGAACGCCAACTGGCGCTGCTCGACAGTCGCAGCCAATGGAAAGTACGTCAGGTGTCCAGCGAGCGCCGCGCACTGGTCAGTGAACTCAATTACAGCTATCGCTTCCTGACTCAGTTCGCTCGCACGCAGAACGCTGTCAGTTCGATCAACAAACGCGATCTCAACGTACTGGGACGCCGCCTCTACGCGGCCTTCGAGCGCAAGGCGGGCAAGGTCGAATTCGTCAATCCGGGCATCGCCCCGGATCTGGCCGAGGACACGCTTACCTTGGTGCAATCACCCAACAAGCGCGAACCCGGCAAATATCAGTGGGGCTTGTACAACGGCAATCTCGGGGTCCATGAGTGGGAGGCCTTTGCGCCAATCAAGCGCAGTCGAGAACTGTTGGAACTGTTGACCTGGTGCCATCGCAACAACGTGATCGACAGTACCACCCGCCTCGCACTCCACCCCGGTACCAGCGATCTGACCGAGTTCGAGTTGTTCAATCTTCAGGGCGCGCTACAGCAAAGCATCCCGCTACCCCTGGAAATGGTCCACGAAGACGCGCTGCTCAGGCCGAGTGTGCCGAGCGAAGTTCTGCTGCTGGTCAATGTGGGGGTCGATCCGCTCAAGCATCACAAGGACTTGAACATCCTGATGACCACCGAGCGCACCGACTCCTTGAGCTACGCCGGGGTCAGGGAGAATCTGGTGCTGACCTTCGACCAGATCACCCTCAATAGCTGGAACGAGGTACTGGTCAACCGCTTCGACGGCCCTCACGCGCTGCTCGATTGCATGACCGACTTGCTCAACAACCTGCCCGAGAGCTCGCCCAAGCCGGTCATTCGAGTACGCTGCTTCTGCCACAACCGCGCGCCCGCCATTGCGCAACGGGTCGAGGAGTTGATCAGTACCGCGCAATTGCTGCTGACGCGGCGGCTGAATCATCGTTACCTGATTCAGGTGGAGCAGCGCTATCACGTATTGGAAATGACACCAGGCCAAGTCAGTCACGTCTCGCTTGAAACGTTGCCTGCGCTCTACGAATATCTGGGCGAAGAACTGCCGGGTTACAGCCCGATTCATCTTGATCCGCAAGCGCTGGATGACAGTGATCTGTCGCTGATCATTCCCCATGGTCAGCCGGAATGCATTCAGGTGTTCTACCGCATCAGCGAACCTCACGCGGACCTGTACGTGCTCGATGAACACAATGCGCTGTGGCATCAGCGACTGCCGTATCACGATGAGCCCAGCCTGCTGATGCCACTGCAGCGGTTTCTGCATTCGTTGATGTATCGCCGTGGCGCACTGCTGCCGCTGGACAACCCGCTGGAGCCTTCGTCGCTGGAAACCCTGTATTACCGCGTTACCCCGGACGGCGCCGGTCGCGCGCGGCGAGTCGAACAACGCCTGGCACCGGTCATGCCGACCGACAAACCGTTCTATGACGTACAGGCCATCGTCGAAGAAGCTTCACCGGGACAGGTCAGCGTCACCCTGTATTGCGACGGTATGGAGTTCTCCGAGCTGGAATTCGGCGAGCAACTCTTCAGCGTTGTGGCGCGGCAGATTCTCGACCAGCGCAGCGAGCCACAGCGCTATCGCTGCTACATCACCGACCTTGATCTGTCTGGGATATTGGCTGATACGCAAGGGCAGACGATCCTGTTCCTGCGCTACAAGGCCGAGCTTGAGAAGTCGTTGAATGAGGCGATGGATGAGGCGATGGATGAGGCTTGATGGGCGTTCTACTCGGCATCATGGCTGACGCAAGACCCAGTAGGAGTGAGCTTGCTCGCGAGAGGCCGGCGCATCCAGTACATGTTCAGAGGCCGAAGTCAGTATTCGCGAGCAAGCTCACTCGTACAGGGGGGGCGAATTCATCAGAGGTTCAGCGGCTCGCCCGGCGCTGATCAGCCTGGCGCACGATCTCTCGCCTGCGCTCATCCGTCGCTGCGCGCCACTGACGGATGT
This sequence comes from Pseudomonas sp. LS-2, assembly GCF_003605735.1. Lineage (GTDB taxonomy): Bacteria > Pseudomonadota > Gammaproteobacteria > Pseudomonadales > Pseudomonadaceae > Aquipseudomonas. Next base: position 614,896 of record NZ_QXTJ01000039.1, read on the forward strand.
CTTCGACGTGGCGCCAGCACCCTGTACAGACTTTATGCTCATCGAGCCGACATACGCTGATGCAGGGTGAAGGCACGGCCGGGCTGACGTTACTGAACAGCGGCTTCGGCGCTTTGACAGATGTCGCGTTGGTCACTGCCGGTTTCCGTCTTCATGACCATCGATGGCATCGAATTCGATTTCAACATCGGCCTGCTTCAACGCCAGACGATGAAGCATCTCGCCCAACAGCTCTTCGGTCTTGTCGCAAACCCAGCGCTTCTCTTCTTCGTCGTAATCGAAATGGAAACCGCCAGCGACCGCTGCCAGCCAGAGCTGACGCAGAGGCTCCTGGCGGCTGAAGATGAACTGCGTGCCGTTTTCGAATTTTACGGTCAGCACACCGGCCGAACTCTCAAGGTCCAGATCCAGATCGCTCTCGTCGAAGATATCCTCAAGCTGCTCTTGGGTGGCATCAACCAGGTCGTGAAAGCGGGCTTCGGTCAAACTCATTGCAGGAACCTCGAAAGTGTCTACGGATGGCGCAGCGACGCAAGATACGGTCGCTCCCCGGCAATTGCAAAGCATACCCGCCCTTTTGCCGCGCGCCGCGCCAAAAAACCGCACGCTCACTGCCCGCTCATCCGGTGCGTGCGTCAAAGCCCCGCCGGACGGGAACTCCAGCGCATAGGCAATCTGTCGGGTGGTCGGTATACTCGGGCGCAATTAATGCTTATACAAAGGATTTCGCCATGAAGCGCCTGATTTCCTCACTGGCCGCGCTCCTCGCTGTAGCGTGCCTGGTCTCTGCCTGCGGTCAAAAAGGTCCGCTGTACCTGCCCGACGACGACTCGTCGGACGGCAGCAGCCAGACCAAATCGCACTCGCACAAGCACTCGACCTACTAGGGATCAGCCATGGACGCCTTCAACTACCGCGACGGTGAGCTGTTCGCGGAGGGAGTTGCATTGTCTGCCATTGCCGAGCGCTTCGGCACGCCGACTTATGTCTACTCTCGCGCGCACATTGAAGCGCAATACCGCGCTTACGCGGATGCCCTGAGCGGCACGCCGCATCTGGTCTGCTTCGCCGTCAAAGCCAACTCCAACCTGGGTGTACTCAATGTCCTGGCGCGTCTGGGCGCCGGTTTCGACATCGTTTCCCGTGGTGAGCTGGAGCGTGTACTGGCAGCAGGCGGTCAGGCCGACAAGATCGTGTTCTCCGGGGTCGGAAAGACCCGTGACGACATGCGTCGTGCGCTGGAAGTCGGCGTTCATTGCTTCAACGTCGAGTCCACCGACGAGCTGGAACGCCTGCAGCTCGTGGCCGCCGAAATGGGCGTACGCGCGCCGGTTTCCCTGCGCGTTAACCCGGACGTCGATGCGGGCACCCACCCCTACATCTCCACCGGTCTCAAGGAAAACAAGTTCGGCATCGCGATCGCTGATGCCGAAGACGTGTATATCCGCGCCGCTCAGTTGCCAAATCTGGAAGTGATCGGGGTCGATTGCCACATCGGTTCGCAACTGACCACGCTGTCGCCATTCGTCGACGCGCTGGATCGTCTGCTCGATCTCGTCGACCGCCTCGGCGATTGCGGCATCCAGCTGCGTCACCTGGATCTGGGTGGCGGTCTGGGCGTGCGTTACCGCGACGAAGAGCCGCCATTGGCTGGCGACTACATCAAGGCTGTGCGCGAGCGGCTGGACGGCCGTGACCTGGCGCTGATGTTCGAACCAGGCCGCTTCATCGTCGCCAACGCAGGCGTGCTGCTGACGCGCGTCGAATACCTCAAGCACACCGAACACAAGGACTTCGCCATCGTCGACGCAGCGATGAACGACCTTATCCGCCCGGCGCTGTATCAGGCGTGGATGGATGTAACAGCAGTCCAGCCTCGCGATGGTGCTCCTCGCAATTACGACATCGTCGGCCCGATCTGCGAAACCGGGGATTTCCTTGCCAAGGAGCGCGAACTCGCTCTGGCCGAAGGTGATCTGCTGGCCGTGCACTCCGCTGGCGCCTATGGCTTCGTCATGAGTTCCAACTACAACACCCGCGGACGTACCGCCGAGGTGCTGGTCGATGGCGATCAAGCGTTCGAAGTGCGTCGTCGTGAAACCGTGACTGAGCTGTTTGCCGGCGAAAGCCTGCTGCCGGAGTAATCCCATGCTGCTGCGTTTTACCAAGATGCATGGCCTGGGCAACGACTTCATGGTGCTGGACCTCGTGAGCCAGCACGCGCACATTCTGCCCAAGCACGCCAAGCAATGGGGCGATCGGCACACCGGTATCGGTTTCGATCAACTGCTGCTGGTTGAAGCGCCAAGCAACCCGGACGTGGACTTTCGCTACCGGATTTTCAATTCCGATGGTTCCGAAGTCGAACAGTGCGGCAACGGCGCGCGCTGCTTTGCCCGCTTCGTGCTGGACAAGCGTCTGACGGCAAAGAAACAGATTCGCGTCGAGACCAAGAGCGGCATCATCGAACTGGACATCCGCAACGATGGCCAGATCAGCGTCGACATGGGCGCGCCGCGCCTGGTGCCCGCTGACATTCCTTTCGACGCACCACAACAGGCCATCAGTTATTCGCTGGATGTCGAAGGTGAGACCATCGAACTGGCCGCCGTGTCGATGGGCAATCCCCATGCGGTGTTGCGGGTTTACGACATCAATAATGCGCCCGTTCACAGCCTTGGCCCGAAGATCGAAAACCACCCGCGCTTTCCTGCCCGAGTGAACGTCGGATTCCTGCACGTCGTCGACCGCCAGCGCGCACAATTGCGGGTCTGGGAGCGCGGCGCCGGTGAAACACAAGCCTGCGGAACAGGCGCTTGCGCAGCTGCCGTTGCGGCCATCAGCCAAGGCTGGATGGATTCGCCACTGCTGATCGATCTGCCTGGCGGGCGCCTGTCCATCGAGTGGGCCGGCCCAGGTCATCCGGTCTTGATGACCGGCCCGGCCGTCCGGGTTTACGAAGGCCAAGTACGTCTATGAGTGAGAGTATCCAATGACCGACCAGCCTCAGACTTCAACCGACACGCCCAGCGAATCGCCTGCCGATCACGCAGTGCCAGCCCTTGAAGCAGAGGCAGTCGCTGCGTGGTTGCAACAACACCCAGACTTCTTCGCCGAGCATGACGAACTGCTCAGCGCGATGCGCATTCCTCATCAGCGAGGCGACACCGTTTCGCTGGTCGAGCGTCAGCTCAAACTGCTGCGCGAACGCAACATCGAGATGCGCCATCGCCTGTCGCAGCTAATGGACGTGGCTCGTGACAATGATCGTCTCTTCGAAAAAACCCGCCGTTTGATCCTGACGCTGATGGACGCCACCAGCCTGGAAGAAATCGTCATCGCAGTGGAAGACAGCCTGCGTCAGGAATTTCAGGTGCCTTTCGTGAGCCTGATCCTGTTCAGCGACAACCCGATGACTGTCGGTCGCTGGGTCAGTAGCGCGGACGCACAGAAAGCCATTGGCGGCCTGATTTCCGGTGGTAAAACCGTGAGCGGCGCATTGCGTGAGCATGAGCTGGAGTTCCTGTTCGGCGCCGACCAGAGCAAGGAAGTCGGTTCGACCGCCATCGCCGCGCTCAGTCATCAAGGGCTGCACGGCGTACTTGCCATCGGCAGCCGTGATCCGCAGCACTACAAAAGCTCCGTGGGCACGCTGTTTCTCAGTTACATCGCCGACGTATTGAGCCGCCTGTTGCCGCGCTTCACCAACGCCTTGCGCTCGGTTCGCTAGTCATGGAACGACAGCTGGACGCCTACTGCACGCACTTGCGCAGTGAGCGCCAAGTGTCGAGTCACACGCTGCAGGCGTATCGCCGCGACCTCAGCAAGGTGCTGGGCTATTGCGAAAAGCAGAACATCGACAGCTGGCAGGCGCTTGATATCCAGTCGATGCGCGGCCTCGTCGCTCGTCTGCACTCGCAGGGTCAGTCCTCACGCAGTATCGCCAGGCTGCTCTCGGCAGTCCGCGGTTTCTATCACTACCTGAACCGCGAAGGCATGTGTGAGCACGACCCGGCCAATGGCCTGTCGCCCCCCAAAGGCGAGCGACGCCTGCCCAAGACCCTCGACGCCGACCGCACACTGCAGTTGCTCGAAGGCGGCGTCGAAGACGAATTCCTCGCGCGCCGCGATCACGCGATTCTCGAACTGTTCTACTCATCAGGTCTGCGCCTGTCCGAACTGACGGGTTTGAATTGCGAGCAACTGGACCTCGCTGACGGGCTGATTCAGGTCCTCGGCAAAGGCAGCAAGACTCGCGTACTTCCAGTGGGGAGGAAAGCCCGTGAGGCGTTGGAGCAATGGTTGAAACAGCGCGCCCTGGCCAACCCTCAGGACGATGCGGTGTTCGTCAGTCAGCAAGGCAGACGCCTCGGCCCGCGCTCGATCCAGCTTCGAGTCAAGGCTGCCGGCGAACGGGAGCTGGGCCAGAACCTGCACCCGCACATGCTGCGCCATTCCTTCGCCAGTCACTTGCTGGAGTCCTCGCAGGATCTGCGTGCTGTACAGGAATTGCTCGGCCATGCTGATATCACGACGACCCAGATCTACACCCATCTGGACTTTCAGCACCTGGCAACCGTGTACGACAGCGCCCACCCAAGGGCCAAACGCAAGGATTCTTCAGACACATGAGCATCAAGCTGGTTACCTTCGATCTGGACGACACCCTGTGGGAAACCGCGCCGGCCATTGTCAGCGCCGAAACCATGCTGCGCGACTGGCTGGCCGAGCACGCACCTAAACTGGGACCGGTTCCGGTGGAGCATCTGTGGGAAATCCGCGCGCGACTGGTCGAAGCCGACCCGAGCTTCAAGCACCGAATCAGTGCACTGCGCCGCCGAGTCCTGTTTTTGGCGCTGGAGGATGCAGGTTATGCACATCCTGAGGCTCAGGATCTGGCAGATCGCAGTTTCGAGATATTCCTGCAAGGACGGCACCAGCTGGACATCTTCCCCGAGGTCGTGCCGACGCTGGAACTGCTCACCAAACAGTACACGCTGGGCGTGGTCACTAACGGCAACGCCGACGTAGGTCGTCTGGGCCTGGCAGACTATTTCGCGTTTGCGCTATGCGCCGAAGATCTGGGCATCGGCAAGCCGGACCCTGCGCCTTTCCTTGAGGCCTTGAAACGCGGCAAGGCCGACGCTGGCAACGCAGTGCATGTCGGCGATCACCCCGGCGATGACATAGCCGGTGCGCAGCAGGCCGGTATGCGGGCCATCTGGTACAACCCGAGCGGCAAGGTCTGGGAAGCGGATCAATTGCCGGATGCGCAGATCAATAGCCTGTCGCAGTTGCCTGGGGTTTTGGCGAGGTGGGGTTGAGGTGGGGTTGAGATCGCTACGCTGATCCCGCAGGGCATCCGAGTCAGCATTCCAGGCCAAACGCAAAAAAGCCAAATCCAAACCAAAAAAAAGCCCGCAGCGACAGCGGGCTTTTTTTCAGGAGGTATCTGACACCCTCAGATAGGGCGGCTACCGTACTTGTTGTCAGGCTTCTTGGGCGGATCGGCGACAACATTGGCCTCCACTTCCTGCACTTTGCCGCCACGGGCAAGGAACTCTTCCATCGCGCGAGCCAGAGCATCACGCTCTTTGTTCTTGGCTTCGACGCTAGGCAGTTCATCGACCGAGACGGCTGCCTTGGCTTTACCCTTGGCTGGTGTTGCCGCAGCTTCGGGACTGTCGTCTATTTCCGAGACATCGTCATCGGGAGCAGCCGCAAGCTCCTCACCGTCCTCTTCATCTTCCAGACCGTCTTCAACCAGATCGTCGTTGTCGTCGTCGCTCATGTTCTACCTCATGACTTGCGAAAGCAGATTAGTTATAGCCCAGCTACGCCTAATTTCTAAGACAGCCGGAAAAAATTCAACTACCGCCAATAATCAGCGGTCGTGCCCCTCACCCTGAAGGGTGGCGAGGACTTTACGCGCACCGCCTGCATCGCGATGCTCTCCTAAATAAACACCCTGCCAGGTGCCTAGCGCCAACCGTCCGTCCGTGATGGGCAGAACAAGCTGGCAGCCTAGCAAACTGGCTTTGAAGTGCGCAGGCAGGTCGTCGGGACCTTCGTCATCGTGTTCATAACCGTCATGCCCCTGAGGCACCAGCCGGTTGAAGAAACGCTCGAAATCACGTCGCACTGCCGGATCGGCATTCTCGTTGATCGTCAACGAAGCCGAGGTATGTTGCAGCAACAGATGCAACAGGCCGACACGGCAATCACGCAGTCCGGGAACCCCTGCGACGATTTCGTCGGTTACCAGATGGAATCCGCGAGGCCTTGCCCGCAGCGTAATTCTGGTCTGTTGCCACATACAGTTCTCCGCCCTTCGGCGCGCATTCTAACGCGATGGAAAAAAAAACAAAGTGCGTAATGAGTGACGTTTTCCACAAGCCACAACCCTACCCATGCATCCCGTCGCAGCAACCACCGCAGATGCTCTGCGAAGCGGTCTTGGCCAGGGGGGCGCCACGTCATTGCAGCAATCGCTGGCGGTTGTGCCTATCGACAAACTCCAGACAAAAAAATGCCCGGTAAACCGGGCATTTTTTTACAGCCGCGATTACAAGTTGTAGCCACGCTCGTTGTGTTGTGCAAGGTCAAGACCAACAGCTTCTTCTTCCTCGGTGACACGCAGGCCCATGACCGCGTCAAGCACCTTGAGGATGATGAAGGTCACGATACCGGTGTAGATAACCGTGAAGCCTACGCCTTTGCACTGGATCCAGACTTGTGCAGCGATGTCGGTCACAGTGCCGAAGCCGCCCAGCGAGGGTGCTGCGAAAACACCGGTCAGGATTGCGCCCAGGATACCGCCGATGCCGTGAACGCCGAAGGCATCCAGGGAGTCGTCGTAGCCCAGTTTGCGTTTCAGGCTGGTGGCGCAGAAGAAGCAGACCACGCCGGCCGCCAGACCGATAATCAGGCCGCCCATCGGGCCTACAGTGCCGGCCGCAGGGGTGATGGCAACCAGACCGGCAACCACACCCGAAGCGATACCCAGAGCGCTTGGCTTACCGTGGGTCAGCCACTCGGCGAACATCCAGCCCAGTGCAGCGGCGGCGGTTGCGATCTGAGTGACCAGCATCGCCATACCGGCAGTGCCGTTGGCCGCAGCAGCGGAACCGGCGTTGAAGCCGAACCAGCCTACCCACAGCATCGCTGCGCCGACCAGGGTGTAACCCAGGTTGTGCGGAGCCATTGGAGTGGTCGGGAAACCTTTACGCTTGCCCAGTACCAGACACGCTACCAGGCCAGCCACACCGGCGTTGATGTGGACAACGGTGCCGCCCGCGAAATCGAGTACGCCCCAGTCCCACAACAGACCACCGACACCACTCCAGACCATGTGCGCGATTGGCGCGTAGACCAGGGTGAACCAGATAGCCATGAAGATCAGCATCGCGGAGAACTTCATGCGTTCTGCGAAGGCGCCGACGATCAGAGCAGGGGTGATGATGGCGAAAGTCATCTGGAAGGTGACGAACACAGCTTCCGGGAACAGAGCTGCAGCACCTGTGATACTGGAGGGCGTGATGCCTGCCAGGAACGCCTTCGACAGGCCGCCGACGAAGGAGTTGAAGTTAACGACGTTGGCTTCCATACCGGTGGTATCGAACGCCATGCTGTAGCCGTAGATGCACCACAGAATACTGATCAGGCCGGTGATGGCGAAGCACTGCATCATGACCGAAAGGATGTTTTTCGAGCGGACCATGCCGCCGTAGAACAGCGCAAGACCTGGAATGGTCATGAACAGCACCAAGGCTGTCGATGTCAGCATCCAGGCGGTGTCGCCTGAGTTGAGGACTGGGGCTGCCACTTCGTCTGCCGCCATGGCCAAGCCAGGGGTTACGAGGGACAACAGGGCTCCTAGCCCTGCGAATTGACGCAGAGTCATATTGTTTTCTCCTGGGGCGTTGGGTTTGGCGGCTTAGATTGCGTCGGTATCGGTTTCGCCGGTACGGATACGAATAGCCTGTTCCAGATTGACCACGAAGATCTTCCCGTCACCGATCTTGCCGGTGTTGGCCGCTTTGGTTATCGCTTCGATAACGCGGTCCAGATCCTTATCGTCAATCGCAACGTCGATCTTCACCTTGGGAAGGAAGTCGACTACATATTCCGCACCGCGATACAGCTCGGTGTGGCCTTTCTGACGTCCGAAGCCTTTGACTTCAGTTACCGTGATGCCCTGCACGCCGATTTCGGACAACGACTCGCGTACGTCGTCCAACTTGAACGGCTTGATGATGGCAGTGACTAGCTTCATGAAACTTTCTCCCGAATTGGTGGACTTGCCCCAGGAAAACAAACCCGACTCAAGTCTAAGCGCAGTGTCTGGCTTTGTAACGCGTCGATGGCCCGAAACAGACCAGACCAACTCCAGAAAACCGCTTCTGACGAAACACTTCCCCGCTCCGCCTGCCGCACTGCATTCGTCACAGCGACTGCATCAGTGCATGGGTCATATGCCACTAAGCAGAAACCTTGCCATCTCCGGCAATCTCACGAATTACGGCGCGTTGATCGATATTCTCGGGGTTCAGATCGCCATCACTCAACCCGACCGCACAACAACAGTGCGCCCGTGCACGGTGCGATGCGCAAAAATCGTGCAACCGATGACAGGGTAAAAAGACTATTAACGCTGCGTGCTACACTGCCGCCCATCTGATTTCGGAGCTTCACCATGCTCGCGCCCAAAGCTTTTCTAGACGCCATCAGCGGCCACGCATCGCGCTTGTTCAACGGCGAAACACCGCTCCCGCGCAATGAATTCGAGACCCAGTTCAAGGCACTGTTGCAAAGTGGTTTCAGCAAACTGGATCTGGTCAGCCGCGAAGAATTCGACAGCCAGATGATCGTCCTCGCCCGCACCCGTGCCCGCCTTGAGGCACTGGAAGCGAAGATGGCCGAGATGGAAGCGCAGTTGGCGGGACAGGCGAAGGAGTAAAGCTTAAACATGCACCGGCCAAGGCCGGGCATGTCCTGTTTTGCTCAGGCGCAGTGCGCGATACGCTGAACCTGCGCCTTTATGGCTGAACCCCGTTCGATTTCCGCTTTGCGCAGATCGTAAGTGAGTTGCAGATTCAGCCAAAACTCAGGGGTGGTTTCAAAACAAGCGGCGAGGCGCAACGCCACGTCAGCGCTGACCCCTCTGCGCTGGAGCACAATGTCATTCACCGTAGGGGTGGAGACGCCCAACGCGCGTGCCAACGCCGCAGACGTAAGCTCCAGCGGTTCCAGATATTCCTCTTTGAGAATTTCCCCGGGATGTACCGGGCGCATTCCGTTCTTGGTCATTGGAGTTACCTCAGTGGTAATCGACGATTTCGACATTCTCCGGGCCGTTTGGGCCCCAGATGAAGCAAATACGCCATTGGGCGTTGATGCGTATGCTGTGCTGCCCATTTCGATCCCCACCAAGCGCTTCCAGACGATTTCCGGGCGGAGACTTTAAATCCAACAGCGACGTAGCAGCTTCGAGCATCGTCAGCTTGCGTTCCGCGACTGAGAGAATTGACGACCAAATGCGCGTCTTGCCCTGTCGGAAAAGCGATTCAGTATCCTTACATTTAAAACTTGCAATCATTGCTAACGCTTAACGTTATTCGTTAATTGCGGATTGTAGTCAGCGTCGTGCGCGAGCGCAACGAGGCCGTCGTCAAAGCATATCGAGCGCCCGCCAATCGGACACATGCCGTAGAACATGCACCCGCGCCCACTCCCCCACCCTGACTATCCTTGAGCACGCCGCAGGACGCGGTGCCGCCTTCAAGGAACGATCATGTCTCTGGCCATTGTTCTCAGCCGCGCGCAAGTGGGTGTCGAAGCGCCGGCTGTCACTGTTGAAGCCCATCTCGCCAACGGTCTCCCTGCGCTGACGCTGGTCGGGCTGCCCGAAGGTGCGGTGAAGGAAAGCAAGGATCGGGTGCGCAGTGCGATTCTCAACTGTCGGCTGGAGTTTCCGGCGCGGCGCATCACGTTGAATCTTGCGCCTGCCGATCTACCAAAGGATGGTGGGCGCTTCGATCTGGCGATTGCTCTGGGTTTGCTCGCCGCCAGTGCGCAGGTGCCGACGTTGGCGCTGGATGGCGTGGAGTGCCTGGGCGAATTGGCACTGTCTGGCGCGATTCGGCCTGTTCAAGGCGTCCTGCCCGCCGCACTCGCCGCCCGCGAAGCAGGACATACGCTGATCGTTCCGGCGGTGAACGCCGAAGAAGCCTGCCTGGCTTCAGGGTTGAAGGTGATTGCGGTCAGTCATCTGCTGGAGTTGGTGTCGCATCTCAATGGGCACACCATCATTGCCCCATACAAATCCAATGGGTTGATCCTGCAAATTCAGCCCTACCCCGACCTCAGTGAAGTTCAGGGCCAGACTGCCGCCAAGCGCGCCTTACTCGTCGCCGCAGCCGGCGCACATAACCTGCTATTCAGCGGCCCTCCTGGCACCGGCAAGACACTGCTTGCCAGTCGCCTTCCCGGATTGTTGCCGCCGCTGGATGAACGTGAAGCGCTGGAGGTCGCGGCGATTCAATCGGTCGCCAGCCACGCACCCCTGACCAATTGGCCGCAGCGCCCTTTCCGCCAACCCCATCACTCTGCCTCTGGACCCGCGCTGGTCGGCGGTGGCAGTCGTCCGCAGCCTGGCGAAATTACCATGGCTCACCACGGCGTGCTGTTTCTCGACGAGCTTCCCGAGTTTGATCGTCGCGTGTTGGAGGTGCTGAGAGAGCCGCTGGAGTCAGGCCACATCGTGATTTCCAGGGCGCGTGACCGCGTGCGCTTTCCGGCACGCTTTCAACTGGTCGCCGCGATGAACCCCTGCCCTTGCGGCTACCATGGCGAGCCCACAGGACGCTGTCGCTGTTCCACCGATCAGATCCAGCGCTATCGCAACAAACTTTCCGGCCCGCTGCTGGACCGGATTGATCTGCACCTGACCGTTGCCCGCGAAACAACCTCACTGGCAACTCCCCCGCAAACCGGAGACAGTAGCGCAAGCGCCGCGTTGCTGGTGTCCGAAGCCCGGGAGCGCCAGCAAAAACGCCAAGGCTGCGCCAATGCTTTTCTTGATCTGCCCTCGTTGCGTCAGCATTGCGCGCTCAAGGAAGAAGACGAGGCATGGCTGGAGACCGCTTGCGAGCGCCTGACCCTATCCTTGCGCGCAGCACACAGACTCTTGAAAGTGGCGCGCACATTGGCCGACCTTGAGCGGGTAGACGCTATTGCACGAAGCCATATCGCCGAGGCCTTGCAGTATCGTCCGTCAACCAGCTGATGAACGTGTTGGGCGAATCTCGGGCTAACATGCAGCCTTATCGTCATCCCTGGTCAACACACCTGAAAGAGTCTTGAGCGTGGAACTGGACAGAATAGATGCAAGGCTGCTGAGCGAATTGCAGCGCAATAACCGCGTTTCCAGCGAGGAACTGGGCGAGCAGGTCGGGCTTTCCAGTACCGGGATTCAGCGCCGCCTCAAGCGTTTACGCGCCCAGGGCATTATCGAGGCGGACATTGCGGTCGTTTCGCCCAAAGCGGTCGGGCGCGAGGTGATGATGCTGGTGCTCGTGTCGCTCGAACGTGAGCGTGCGGACATCATCGACACCTTCAAGCAGTCGATCCGTTCGACGCCGGAAATCATGAGCGGCTACTACGTCACCGGCGATGCCGACTTCGTACTGGTGGTGACGACCCGCAACATGGACGAGTACGAGCAGTTCACGCGCCAGTTTTTCTACAACAATCCCAATATCAAGGGCTTCAAGACCATGGTGGTGATGGATCGGGTCAAAGCCGGTTTCAGCATCCCTATCCCGGGGGCAGTCGAAATCAAATAGCCACGCCAGACTGGTCAAGCTTTAGCACTTGAAAGCCAGAAAACAGTGCTCGACGTGCAGATCACGCAGTTTTTCCGCGTTGTTTTGGAAAATACTCAGCAATTCTGCGCGCACTGCGAAGGCAACGCAGTTTTTCAACGCCGCTCCGTTCCTAGAATGAGCTCATCAACACGTCCTTTCGACGATGAGACTCAGACCATGAACAACCTCGCCCAAACTGCGCTCGAACAACTGCGCCGCCCCGACCTTCTGGAAACCCGCGCCTGGATTGACGGCCGGTGGATTGACGGAGAGTCCCGCATCGCCGTGATCGACCCCGCCACAGGCGCGACCCTGGCCCACGTCGCCCACTGCGATGTGGCCTGGATGGACAAGGCCGTCGATGCGGCCGCTCGGGCGTTTCTGGCCTGGCGTGATCTGTTGCCGGCACAACGCGGCGCCGTTTTGCGGCGCTGGGCTAACTTGACCCGCGACAACGCTCAGGACCTGGCCGTCATCATGACGGCCGAGCAAGGCAAGCCGCTTAAGGAATCCCTCGGCGAAATATCCTACGGCGCAGCCTTTCTCGACTGGTTCGCCGCCGAAGCCGAGCGCAGCTACGGCGAATCGATCCCCAGCCACTTAGCGGGCAGCCAGCTGAGCACTCGGATGCAGCCAATCGGCGTCACCGCAGCGGTGACCCCGTGGAACTTCCCCAATGCGATGATCACCCGCAAGGCAGGCGCTGCATTGGCGGCAGGCTGCAGCATGATCGTCAAACCGGCACCGGAAACACCGTTGTCAGCGTTGGCGCTAGCGAAACTCGCTGAAGAGGCAGGGGTGCCCGCCGGCGTATTTCAGGTGGTTACCGGCGATGCGCCGAGCCTGTCCGCACGCCTGATGCAACGCCCGGAAGTCCGCGCCTTCAGCTTCACCGGATCCACGGAAATCGGCCGGCTGTTCCTCAGGCAATCTGCCGAGACTGTGAAAAAGGTCTCGCTGGAACTGGGCGGTCATGCGCCCTTCATCGTCTTCGACGACGCAGAGCTGGAAGAGGCCGTGGCTGGTTGCATAGGCGCCAAATTCGCGACCTCGGGGCAGGATTGCCTCGCAGCCAATCGTATCTACGTTCAGCGTGGTCTGTACGAACCTTTCGTGGCGGCCTTCACTCGTGCCACTGCGGCGCTGAATGTCGGGCACGGCCTGGAGGACGGCGTCGACATCGGCCCTATGACCCGCGTCTCTGTCGCCAACAAAAGCCGTGACCACATCGGCAACGCGATATCTCTCGGCGCACGATTGACGACGGGCGGGATGGACTGTGCGCTTGGCAGCCATTTCGTCACCCCGACCGTGCTGGCCGACGTCACTGACGCGATGGACATTGCCACTGAGGAAACCTTCGGTCCGGTCGCCGCGATCCTGCCGTTCGACGATGAGCAGGAGGTCATTCGTCGCGCCAATCAGACCGAATACGGCCTGGCTGCTTACGTGTACACCAATGACCTGCGCCGTGCCGCCCGGGTCTCGGACCGACTGGAGTTCGGCATGGTCGCCCTCAATACCGCGAAATTCACCGGCGCGCCGATTCCATTCGGCGGCTGGAAGCAGTCAGGTTTGGGCCGCGAAGGCTCCAGACACGGGCTGGCCGAATACATGGAATTCAAATACGTCTGCGTCGGCAGCCTCTAACCCACGGGAGCCCCATCATGGATAAGCAAACCCAGGATCAGATATCAGCAATGGACCGGGCATCGGTCCTGCACCCCTTCACTCAACTCAAAGACTTTGCCAGCGGCAAGGCGGGCGATCCGACCATCATCGAAACCGCCCAGGGCATCCGCATCACAGACGCGACCGGCCGCGAGTACATCGATGGCTTCGCCGGCCTTTACTGCATGAACGTGGGCTATGGCCGCACCGAAGTAGCCGAAGCCATTTCCCGTCAGGCGCACAAACTGGCGTACTACCACTCCTACGCGGCTCACACCACCGAGGAACTGGCGCGCCTGTCCGACCGTCTGGTGCGCATGGCGCCGGGCAAGATGAGCAAGGTGTTCTACGGCATGTCTGGATCGGACGCCAACGAGACCCAAGCCAAGCTGGTCTGGTATTACAACAACCTGCGCGGCCTGCCGAAGAAGAAAAAGATCATCACCCGTGATCGCGGCTATCACGGTTGCTCGGTGGTGTCAGGCTCGATGACCGGCATGAGCTTCTATCACGACCACATGGACCTGCCCATTGCAGGCATCCCTCGCACCGGCGTGCCGCACTATTACTGGGGCGCCGAAGCCGGTGAGACCGAGGAGCAATTCTCCGCCCGCCGCGCTGAAGAACTGGAAGCGTTGATTCTGCGCGAAGGCCCGGACACCGTTGGCGCGTTCATCGCTGAGCCGGTGCTGGGCACAGGAGGCATCACCCCGCCTCCTGCCGGTTATTGGGCAGCGATTCAACCGGTACTGAAAAAGTACGACATTCTGCTGATCGCTGACGAAGTCATCACCGGCTTCGGGCGTACCGGCGCGATGTTCGGCTGCGACAAGTACGGCATCGAGCCAGATCTGATCACGGTCGCCAAGGGCCTGACTTCAGCGTACGTGCCGCTGTCAGCGTCGATTGTCGGGGAGAAGGTGTACAAGGTGCTGGAAGAAGGTGCGGACCGCGTGGGCGCTTTCTCTCACGGTTATACCTATTCGGGTCACCCGATTGGCGTCGCCGCAGCCAACGCAGTGCTGGACATCGTCGAGCGCGAAGACATTCCGGGCAACGCGCAGCGGGTCGGTAGCTACTTCCAGAAGAGCCTGCAGGAGACCTTCGCCGGTCTGCCAATAGTGGGCGAAGTGCGCGGCGTGGGCCTGATGGCCGCGATTGAGTTCGTGGCTGACCCAGCCACCAAAAAGCGCTTCGATCCGTCGCTGAAAATCGGCGCTCGGGTCTCCAAGGCTGCACGCGATCTGAACCTGATCGCCCGCGCCATGCCTCACGGCGACATCCTCGGCTTCGCGCCGCCGCTGGTGATCACCGAGAGCGAAGTCGACCAGATCGTCGGCCTGGCGCACAAGGCAGTGCTGAGCGTCATGGATGAGCTCAAGGTTTAGGCGAAAAAACGCTGACCAACAAAAACGGGCCGGTCATCACTGACCGGCCCGTTGCATTTCGCAGGAGTCAGACCGATCAGCGGAACCGGTCTACTTCCTTGCGCAGATCCGCCGCCAGCGAGTTCAACTCCTGCGCGGTGACGGCCAGATTTGAGACCACTTCACGTTGTTCGCTGTTGGCCAGGGCAATGCTTTGCAGGTTGGCGCTGAGCAAGGTCGCCGTGTTGCTCTGCTCCTGGGTCGCCGTGGTGATCGAGGCGAACTGCTCGCCAGCCGAGCGGCTTTGCTCGTCGATCTGCGCCAGCGCGGCCGCGACTTTGGCGTTACGCGACAGGCCTTCCTGCATCAGCGTATTGCCCTGCTCCATGGTGCTGATCGCGTTGCCGGTTTCCTGCTGGATGCTGGCGATCATGCCGGAGATTTCGTCGGTCGCCTGACGGGTGCGCGATGCCAGATTGCGAACCTCGTCAGCTACCACGGCAAAACCACGACCTTGCTCACCCGCGCGTGCGGCTTCGATGGCGGCGTTGAGGGCCAGCAGGTTGGTCTGTTCGGCGATGGAGGTAATCACACTGACGATGCCACCGATTTCCTGCGAGCGCTGGCCAAGGGTGTCGATCACAGCAGCGGTACTGCCCAGAGACCCGGCGATCTGTTCCAGCGATGCCGAAGCTTCCTCCATCGATGCTCGACCGATACGGGTTTGCTGAGCGTTACCCTGGGCCAGACGCTCGGTGTTGCCCATGTTGTCGGCGATGGTCAAGGCCGTGGCGCTGAACTCTTCGACGGCGCCCGCCATGCTGGTGATCTCGCCCGACTGCTGCTCCATGCCTTCGTAAGCGCCACCGGACAGACCGGACAGCGCCTGCGCGCGACCGCTGACCTCCTGGGCGGCGGTGCGAATATGCGAAACCATGGTTTCCAGCGCCTGGCCCATCTTGTTGAAGCTGCTGGCCAACTGGCCGATCTCGTCCTGACGGGTGACATTCAGGCGCACGCTCAAGTCACCGGCCCCCAGGGCCTCAGCCTGATTCACCAAATCCGACAACGGCTGCAACTTGCTGCGCAACAGCCAGATCGCGGCACCCACGGCGATCAGCATCGCCAGCAAACTGCCGATGGCCAGTTGAATACCGACGCTCCAGGTCACCGCGCTGATTTCGTCTTTCGGCATGATCGCCAGAATCGACCATGGCCCACCCGCGAACGGCTCGGCAACGGTGTAGAAGTCATTGCCGGCGTCTTCCCAGAAACGGCCCTTGCCCGGAACCTTGACGAAGTCGGTCAGGATTTGGCTCGCCTGATCCAGATCCTTCACGCCCGCGGGCGGCACCAGCCATTTGTTCTGCTCATCGAGCAACGCCAGTGAGCCGGTGGTGCCAATGCGGAAGTTCTTCAGGTTATCGAACTGGGCTTTCTGCGCGTCGGTGTAATCGAAGCCCACGAACAACACGGCAATGACTTTGCCACTGCCGTCACGAACCGGTGTGTATTGAGTCATGTACAAGCGATCGAACAGAAGCGCGCGGCCCACGTAGTCCTGTCCCGCCAGAAGCCGAGCGTAGGCCGGATGTTTGTGGTCCAGCGATGTGCCAATGGCCCGCGAACCGTCCTGCTTGCTCAGCGAGGTGCTGATGCGGACGAAATCGTCGCCACTGCGCACGAACACCGTTGCCACGCCTGCGGTCATTTTCCTGAAGTCATCGACCTCGGCGAAATCGTTGTTCAGCGCATTGCCGTTCAGCAACAACGCCGGGGTCTGAACGCCCGCGACGGCGATCTGCTGATCAGCCTGCACTGTCAGTCCATTGTTGAACCGCTTCTCGAACAAGCCCGCCAGTCGCTGGGTACTGTCGCGCAGGGTGCTGTGGAAGGTATTCAACTGGTCGGCCAGCAATCGCGCCTCGCTTCCCATGTGTTCTTCGCGGATGGCGAGGTTCGCTGAGTCCAGCGAGCGCAGGGCAAACAAGGTGCTGCCGCTGATGACAACGGCCAGGATGACAGCCAGGGCGATGCCAAGCTGCGAGGCAATTCGGGCACGGGGCTGAGGCATGAAAACTCCTTGCCGAACGACGGGATCGTCCTGATCTCAGGGACACCATTCGGACTATTTCTAATAGAGGGGATCGATGAACCGATTGGAACAAAGGGTTCTGCAATTAAGGATTCGGCTGACAGAGCCAATACTTGAGTCCTACACGCGGACTTAGGACGGGAGACATTCGCCATAGGGTATTCCCCCGGTAGCAGTTCGGCTCGCCGGCGGTAGCGCCAATGAAATCGCCACCGCCGGCAAGCCGGACTGCTACAAGGGCGTCGCCACAGGAAAAATAGCGGGCAAGGCCGGGGCGCGAGGCGCTTCAGTCCAGAATCGTCACCTCAGGCAACTCCATCGCCTGCACCTCGCTTTGCAGAAAATCACTGAGCCTGCGCAACCGCTCGCCTCCCGGCCGAGTCTTGGGCCAGACCAGGTAGTAATTCTCGCCACTGACCACTGCCGTACGCCAAGGCAAACTCAAGCGCCCTTGAATGACATCTTCGGCCACCATCAGAAGATCACCCATGGACACCCCGTAACCTCGGGCGGCTGCGATCATGCCAAGCTCCAGGGTGTCAAAGACCTGCCCGCCCTTGAGCGACACCTGGTCCGACAGCCCCGTCCTCTCCAGCCAGCTGCGCCAGTCGCGTCGGTCCGGGGTGGGATGCAGAAGCTCGGCACTGGCCAGTCGTTTTACATCCCACGGCGCGTCATCGAGCAGGCTCGGCGAGCCCACCGGGATCAACAACTCGGGAAACAGATACGTCGCCTCCCAATCCGGTGGGAAATGCCCGCGCCCCAGCAACACCGCACAATCGAACGGCTCTTGGGTGAAGTCCACGTTATCGATGTCCATCCAGGCGCTGGTCAGTTGCACTTCGTTGCCCACCTGCAAGTGACGAAAACGACTAAGCCGCGCCAGCAGCCAGCGCATGGTCAATGTCGAAGGCGCCTTCATGCGCAATATCCCCTCCTCGGCCATCAACGCGCTGCAGGCTCGCTCCAGGGCCGAAAACCCTTCGCGCACGCCTGGCAACAGTTCTCGCGCGGCTTCGGTCAACTGCAGATTGCGGCCGTTGCGGCGAAACAACCGGCAGGCAAAGTGTTCTTCGAGGGTACGAATGTGGCGGCTTACCGCACTTTGGGTGATCGACAGCTCCTCGGCCGCGCGGGTGAACGAGGCATGTCGCGCGGCAGCTTCGAATGCACGCAGCGCATACAGGGGCGGAAGACTACGAGACATGAGGCACGTGCTCTTTGATATGGAAGCGGTGCGAGCACTCTACTGCAAAAGCGCCAGCATGAGTTTTAGTCATGGCAATGATCGTATTTATCCCTTTGTGGATTTGCCGGCGAATCACCACAATGAGCCGCTCTTCAATGCCTCTAACGCCGAGCGCCAAGACCATGCAACAGCACGCCTTCAAAGAACTGTGGATCATCCTGCGCCTGGCCGGGCCGCTGATCGCTTCCCAGATGGCGCACATGCTGATGGTCTTCACTGACACCGTGATGATGGGCAAACTCGGCCCCGAATCATTGGCGGGTGGGGGGCTGGGTGCCGCCAGTTACAACTTCGTTTCGTTCTTCTGCGTCGGCGTGATGGCCGCCGTCGGCACGCTGGTTGCCATCCGCAGAGGCGCCAACGACGACGCAGGCGTTACCCGCCTGACGCAAGCCGGCCTTTGGCTCGCTTGGGGCATGGCGCTGATCGCCGCCCTTATCCTGTGGAACCTTGAACCGATTCTCCTGAACTTCGGCCAGGACGAAGCCAACGTCCACATGGCGAGCCAGTTCCTGATCACCCTTCCCCTCGCCCTGCCAGGCTTGCTGAGCTTCATGGCGCTGCGGGGCTTTACCAGCGCGCTGGGCCGGGCCACACCCGTCATGGTGATCAGCCTGGTAGGCGTCGCGGCCAACTTCGGCCTCAACTACGCCTTCATCCACGGGATGTTCGGCCTGCCGCACTGGGGCCTGATGGGGATCGGGCTGGTCACGGCAATTGTCACTAACAGCATGGCGCTGGCCCTGTGGCTGCACATTCGCTATCACAAGGCTTACGCCGCGTACCCAATCCACCAGAACCTGACGAACCTGTCACGCAGTTGCCTGAAAGAGCTGTGGCGGCTGGGCTTGCCGATTGGCGGCACCTACGCGGTGGAAGTCGGGCTTTTCACTTTCGCGGCCTTCTGCATGGGCGCGATGGGCAGCACGCAGATGGCCGCGCACCAGATCGCTCTGCAATCGGTGTCGATGGCCTTCATGATTCCAGTGGGAATTTCCTACGCTGTGACCATGCGCATTGGCTTGCACTACGGCGCGGGCAATTTGCTGCTGGCGCGCACTGCGGGGCGGATGGGCATAGCCTTCGGCGGACTGCTGATGCTCGCGTTCGGCATCCTGTTCTGGGTTGCGCCGCATTCGGTGATCGGCCTGTTCGTGGACCTCAACGATCCCAAATACCAAGACGTGGTGGAGCTGACGGTCAAACTGCTGGCGATTGCGGCGTGGTTCGAAATCCTCGATGGCACCCAGACCATTGCGATGGGCGCGATTCGGGGCTTCAAGGATGCCAAGACCACGTTTCTTATCGGGCTGGCGAGCTATTGGGTGGTCGGCGCGCCACTGGCCTGGGCCTTCGGCTTCCTGGCGCACCAAGGCGCGGTCGGCGTGTGGTGGGGCCTGGCACTCGGCCTGCTGTGTTCGGCGATTGCCCTGACCTACGCCTTCGAACGCAAGACCGCTAAGCTGCTGCGCAAGGAAGCCACCGGGGTGGTGGTGATGGGCTAAAGACCCGGCTTGCTCGCGAATGCGTCGGCTCAGGCAAACGGAACTCAATGCCAGTCAAGTTCTGTTGTAGCAGTCCGGCTTGCCGGCGCAGGTGTCCTTGAGATCGCAACCGCCGGCAAGCCGGACTGCTACGCAATAAAATCACTTGGGATCAATTCAATCCCTGCATCAACTGCCCTTTGCCCTGATCGAACATCAGATAATCCAGCAATTGCGGCAATGCCAGCGGATGGCTGATCAGATAGCCCTGAGCCTGATCGCAATTGAAACTGCGTAACAATGCCAGTTGCTCCGGCGTTTCAACGCCCTCGGCCACCACCTCCAGGCTCAGGTTATGCGCCAGGTTGATCATGGCGTGCACCAGCTTGCGGTTCTCTTCGCGCTGCTCCATCTCGCCGACAAAGCTCTTGTCGATCTTGAGCAAGGTGATCGGCAGGCTGTTCAGGTGGACGAACGACGAAAAGCCGGTGCCGAAGTCGTCCAGTGAGAAGCGCACGCCCAGTCGACCCAGGGCGTCCATGGTCTGCTTGACCAGATCGCTACGGCGCATGACAGCGGTTTCCGTCAGCTCGAATTCCAGCCACTGCGCATCCACACCCCTGTCGGCGATCAAGCGACTCAATGTCGCCAACAGTTGATTGTCCTGAAACTGGCGGAACGACAGATTGATCGCCATGTGCAGCGGTGGCAGGCCCTTCTCTCGCAAAGTCTGCATGTCACGCAAGGCGCGGGAGATCACCCAATAACCCAGCGGCACGATCAGCCCGCTCTGCTCGGCCAACGGCACGAATTCGCTGGGTGGCAACAGACCGCGCTCGGCATGACGCCAACGCACCAGCGCTTCCAGCCCAAGGATATGCCCAGTGTTCAGGCACAAACGCGGCTGGTAATGCAGTTCCAGCTCGTCACGACGCAAGGCTCGACGCAGCTCGCTTTCCAGATCCGCGAGGCTTCGGGCATTGCGGTTGATGCGTTCATTGAAGATGTGAAAGGTGCAACCCTGCGTGCTTTTGGCCTGCTGCATGGCGATGTGTGCGTGCCACATCAACGGATCGGCGCCGCCGTCGACGCGCGCATGGGCAATCCCGAGGCTGCACCCGATCAGCAGGCTTTCACCATCGACCCAGTAAGGCTCGGACAACGCTTCGGTAATCCGTTCGGCCATCCACTCGGCGCGCTCGGGTGCACGGCGGGTATCGATCAGCAGGGCAAATTCGTCGCTGCCCAAACGCGCCAGTTGATCGCAGGCTTCGAGCTGACTTTTCAAACGCGCTACAACTTGCAGAATCAGCCGATCACCCGCTTGGTGGCCGAGCGCATCGTTGGCCCTGCGGAAGTTGTCGAGATCCAGATGCCCCAGCGCCAGCCCGCGACCGTCGAACTCTGCCAGGCGCGCAGCCAGCAAGGTCTGGAAGCCCTGGCGGTTGGCGATGCCGGTCAAAGGATCCTGCTCGGCGAGACGTTGCAGTGTGTTTTCCAGCAAACCTCGCTCGCGAACATGCCGCAGGCAGCGACGCAGCGTGTTGGTCGTCAGAGAGTCGCGCACCAGCCAGTCGGCCACGCCAACCGGGTCTGCGTCAGGCTCAGCGTCCAGCAGCAACACCGTGGGCCAGTTGCACTGACCTGCGCCTGGTTGCAGCAAAGGCGTGGTGAAAAGAATGAAGGATTGCGGGAGGTCGGCCTGACTGCCAATAGCGTCCCAGCTCGACACACAGTCGAGAAATACGGCATCTCCAAGAGGCGCCAGGCACTCGCGCAATAACGCTGACCATTCCGGCGTGTCCGCCAGAAGCAGCAAACGCAAGGGTTCGACGGGCGTAGACAAGCTAGCTCCCCACACAATCCAAAGACATAGACCATCACTCAAACGAGTGTGGTCAAACGCGGGTATCGTCCGCGCGATGCGCAAATGTAACAAAACGGCGAAATTTAGATAGCGTCGCGCATCACAGTGTCGGACGGTCGCTGCACAATCCGTGGACCCTGTTAAAATGCCTGCCCATTTTTCTAGTGATCCCTCTATTTCCCCATGTCCCGACTCAATCCCCGGCAACAGGAAGCCGTGAACTACGTCGGCGGCCCTCTTTTGGTGCTTGCCGGTGCTGGCTCCGGCAAGACCAGCGTGATTACACGCAAAATTGCCCACCTCATCCAGAACTGCGGCATTCGTGCGCAGTACATCGTCGCCATGACCTTCACCAACAAGGCGGCGCGGGAAATGAAAGAGCGGGTCGGCACTCTGCTGCGCAGCGGTGAAGGGCGCGGCCTGACGGTTTCGACGTTTCACAACCTGGGCCTGAACATCATCCGCAAGGAGCATGCACGCCTGGGTTACAAGCCCGGTTTCTCGATCTTCGACGAGACCGACGTCAAAGCCTTGATGACCGACATCATGCAGAAGGAGTACTCGGGCGACGATGGCGTCGACGAGATCAAGAACATGATCGGCGCGTGGAAAAACGACCTGATCCTGCCCGCTCAGGCCCTGGAGAACTCCCGCAACCCCAAAGAGCAGACCGCCGCCATCGTCTACACCCACTACCAGCGCACGCTCAAGGCATACAACGCAGTGGACTTCGATGACCTGATCCTGCTGCCGGTCAAACTGTTCGAAGAACACGCCGACATTCTGGAAAAATGGCAGCACAAGGTGCGCTACCTGCTGGTCGACGAATACCAGGACACCAACGCCAGCCAATACCTGCTGGTGAAAATGCTCATCGGGACCCGCTGCCAGTTCACCGTGGTGGGTGACGACGACCAGTCGATCTACGCCTGGCGCGGCGCGCGTCCGGAAAACCTGATGCTGCTCAAGGACGACTACCCGTCGTTGAAAGTCGTGATGCTGGAGCAGAACTACCGCTCCACCAGCCGAATCCTGCGCTGCGCCAACGTGCTGATCTCCAACAACCCGCACGAGTTTGAAAAGCAGCTGTGGAGCGAGATGGGTCACGGTGATGAAATCCGCGTGATCCGCTGCAAGAACGAAGACGCAGAAGCCGAACGCGTGGCCGTTGAAATTCTCAGTCTGCACCTGCGCACCGACCGGCCTTACAGCGACTTTGCGATCCTGTATCGCGGCAACTATCAGGCCAAGCTGATCGAGCTGAAACTTCAGCACCACCAGATCCCCTATCGGCTCTCCGGTGGCAACAGCTTCTTTGGCCGTCAGGAAGTCAAAGACCTGATGGCCTACTTCCGCCTGCTGGTAAACCCGGACGATGACAACGCGTTCTTGCGCGTCATCAACGTGCCCCGCCGGGAGATCGGCTCGACCACGCTGGAAAAGCTCGGCAACTACGCCACGGAACGCAAAATCTCGATGTACGCCGCCACCGACGAAATCGGCCTGGGTGAGCATCTGGACACCCGCTTCACCGACCGCCTCAAGCGCTTCAAGCACTGGATGGACGGCGTGCGCCAGCAATGCGCGACGCAAGACCCGATCGCGGCCCTGCGCAGCATGGTCATGGACATCGATTACGAGAACTGGCTCCGTCAGAACAGTTCCAGCGACAAGGCCGCCGACTACCGCATGGGCAACGTGTGGTTCCTGATCGAAGCGCTGAAAAACACGCTGGAGAAAGACGAAGAAGGCGGCATGACCATCGAAGAAGCCATCGGCAAGCTGGTCCTGCGCGACATGCTCGAGCGTCAGCAGGAAGAGGAAGACGGCGCCGAAGGTGTGCAGATGATGACCTTGCATGCTTCAAAGGGCCTGGAGTTTCCTTACGTGTTCATCATGGGCATGGAGGAGGAAATCCTCCCACACCGTTCGAGCATTGAAGCTGACACCATCGAAGAAGAACGTCGACTGGCCTACGTGGGCATCACCCGTGCGCGCCAGACCCTGGCCTTCACCTTTGCCGCCAAACGCAAGCAATACGGCGAGATCATCGACTGCCTGCCAAGCCGTTTCCTCGATGAGCTGCCACCGGACGATCTGGCCTGGGAAGGCAACGACGACACGCCTACCGAAGTGAAAGCCGTTCGCGGCAACACGGCACTGGCGGACATTCGCGCCATGCTGAAAAGATAAACATCCATTTCGCGCGACTTGCGCCCTGAGGAACACCAACGTGGAAGCACTGCACAAGAAAATTCGCGAGGAAGGCATCGTACTTTCCGACCAGGTATTGAAGGTCGACGCGTTTCTCAACCATCAGATCGACCCGGTCCTGATGCAGCAGATCGGTGACGAGTTCGCCACGTTGTTCGCAAACGCCGGCATCACCAAGATCGTGACCATCGAAGCCTCCGGCATCGCGCCTGCGGTAATGACCGGTCTGAAGCTGGGCATTCCGGTGATTTTCGCCCGCAAGCACCAGTCGCTCACGCTGACCGAAAACCTGTTCTCTGCGACGGTGTATTCCTTCACCAAGCAGACCGAAAGCACCATCGCGATCAGCACTCGTCACCTGACCAGCAGTGACCGCGTGCTGATCATCGATGACTTTCTCGCCAACGGTAAGGCGTCCCAGGCACTGATTTCGATCATCAAGCAAGCGGGGGCTTCGGTGGCAGGTCTGGGCATCGTGATCGAGAAGTCGTTCCAGGGCGGCCGTGCCGAGCTTGATGCCCAGGGCTATCGCGTGGAATCCCTGGCTCGGGTCAAGTCGCTGAACGGCGGCGTTGTCTCATTCGTCTGATCGGGACTACTCGCACAGGGGTGAACGGGCTCGCGAATGCTTTTCGCCATGTGCCCGTCCACACCTGTCAGCAGGCAAACCCGTGCCACGTCCGCTCGAATCAAGGCCTTGAGCGCCGCTGACCAGGTGACGACGCCGAACTGTTCAAATAATCACCAATTTTCTTGCGCAGCCACTGCCCCTTCTCTACAATTGCGCCCCTTGCTGTCATGGCAGGCGCTCACGTGCCTGTCCCTGTGCAAGATAAACCAGTGTTATTCACTCCTTGTCTGACCGCTTTGGCGGCAGGCTACAACCCGTAAGGAGCATTCATGCGTCATTACGAAATCATCTTTCTGGTTCACCCGGACCAGAGCGAGCAAGTCGGCGGCATGGTTGAGCGTTATACCAAGCTGATCGAAGAAGACGGNATGTTCACAAGGCTCACTACGTGATGCTGAACGTTGAGTGCACTGGCAAGGCTCTGGCCGAGCTGGAAGACAACTTCCGTTACAACGATGCCGTGATCCGTAACCTTGTCATCCGTCGCGACGAAGCCGTTACCGGCCAGTCCGAGATGCTCAAGGCTGAAGAAAACCGCAGTGAGCGCCGTGAGCGTCGCGACCGTCCTGAGCACTCCGACGCCGAAGGCGCTGACAGTGATGACAGCGACAACAGCGATAACGCTGACGAGTAATCCACGGACCTTTTGAGGAGCCTATTACATGGCACGTTTCTTCCGTCGTCGTAAATTCTGCCGCTTCACAGCTGAAAATGTGAAGGAGATCGATTACAAGGATCTCAACACCCTGAAAGCCTACGTATCCGAAACCGGCAAGATCGTTCCTAGCCGCATTACCGGTACCAAAGCTCGTTATCAGCGTCAGCTGGCTACCGCTATCAAGCGCGCCCGCTTCCTGGCCCTGCTGGCCTACACCGACAGCCACGGCCGCTGAGACCAGGTTCAGTCGACAAAAACGCAGTAAGGGATAGATCGCATGCGCGCCATGGCTGACTTCATCATGCGCGGTCGCGTGCAGGCCACTCTCGTAGTGGTTGGATGTGCGGCGTTGCCGCTGTTGTTCTGGTTGAGTGCTGCCGCAGGTTGCCTTGTGCTCCTGCGACGCGGGTTGAGCGACGCCGTTGGCGTTCTCGCCTGGGCTCTGCTGCCGGCCTTGGTCTGGTGGTATTTCGGTGAACCTCGCACCCTGATGGTGTTGCTCGGTTCATGGGGGTTGGCGGCCGTATTGCGCGCCAGCGAGTCCTGGGTCCGTGTGCTGCTGGTCAGCGTAGGGCTTGGATTGTTGTATGGAGTGGTTCTGGGGGCGGTTTTCCGCGAGCCCATCGAAGCCATGGCGGGGGAGTTGCAGAAACTCCTGCCCCACGTCTTCGGTGATGTCTACCAGCAAATGTCGGTAGAAGAGCGAGCGCGTCTGGGAGCACTGATTACACCGGTCCTTAACGGCCTGATAGCAGCGCTGTTGCAGATCGTCAGCGTGGTATGCCTGATCCTTGGGCGTTACTGGCAGGCGTTGTTGTATAACCCGGGCGGTTTCGGACGCGAATTTCGCAGCCTGAGACTCCCGCGGGCACCGATGCTGGTGCTGCTGGTGTGCATGTTGGTGGGGCCCAATTTCGGTCCGCAACTGGCGATGCTGACACCGTTGTGCAGCGTACCGCTCATGTTCGCGGGACTTGCCCTGATCCACGGCCTGGTGGCTGCAAAGCGCCTGACGCGGTTCTGGCTGGTGGGGTTGTACGTCACGCTGCTGCTGTTCATGCAGCTGATCTATCCGTTGCTGGTGGTGTTTGCCATTGTCGACAGCCTGATTGATTTTCGCGGCCGTCTGGCGTCGAAAGATGCCGATAACGGTTCTGCGAACGGTGAAGGTTAAAGTTAAGAGGTTATTACCAAATGGAACTCATCCTGCTGGAAAAAATCGCCAACCTGGGCAACCTGGGCGACAAAGTAAACGTTAAGGCTGGTTACGGCCGTAACTACCTGCTGCCTTTCGGCAAAGCCACCGCTGCAACCGCTGCCAACCTGGCCGCGTTTGAAGAGCGTCGCGCTGAGCTGGAAAAAGCCGCTGCCGAGAAGAAAGCTTCTGCTGAAACTCGCGCTGCTCAACTGGCTGAGCTGGAAGTGACTATCACTGCCACCGCTGGTGACGAAGGCAAGCTGTTCGGTTCGATCGGTACTCACGACATCGCTGATGCACTGACCGCCTCTGGCGTTGAAGTGGCTAAAGCTGAAGTTCGTCTGCCGAACGGCACCATCCGTAACGTTGGCGAATACGACGTTGCCGTGCACCTGCACAGCGATGTTGAAGCTACCGTTCGCGTAGTTGTGGTAGCTGCTTAAGCAGTTTGATTTTGGCGCTTCGGTGCTGAAGTCTGGCCGACTGGCGACTCGTTCGTCAGCCGGCAGGCGAGGGGCGCGTTCCTGTTTATCAGGTCGTGCCCTTTGTCATTTCTGAGTATCCTGTTTCAAAATCCTTATTCCGTGTGGCCATGAACGATATTTCCGCTCCCGAGCAATACGATCTGCAAACTGCTGCCCTCAAGGTGCCGCCGCATTCCATCGAGGCCGAACAGGCTGTGCTCGGTGNTCGGATGGCGATTTCTATCGTCATGACCACCGCCTGATTTTCCGGGCCATCGCCAAACTGGCCGATCAGAACCTGCCCATCGACGTCGTGACCCTGTCCGAGCAACTGGACAAAGAAGGGCAGACCTCACAGGTTGGCGGCCTTGGTTACCTGTCTGAACTGGCGAAGAACATTCCGTCGGTGGCGAACATCAAGGCCTATGCCCAGATCGTTCGCCAGCGGGCCACCCTGCGTCAGTTGATCGGGATCAGCAACGAGATCGCCGACAGCGCGTTCAACCCCGAGGGGCGCACGGCCGAAGAGATCCTTGACGAAGCCGAACGGCAAATCTTTCAGATCGCCGAAGCACGCCCCAAAACCGGCGGCCCCGTGGGCGTCAACGACCTGCTGACCAAGGCCATCGACCGTATCGACACCTTGTTCAATCTGGGCGAAGGCATCACCGGCCTGTCTACCGGCTATACCGATCTGGACGAGAAAACCAGCGGCCTGCAGCCATCGGACTTGATCATCGTTGCGGGTCGTCCATCCATGGGTAAGACCACCTTTGCGATGAACCTCGTCGAAAACGCGGTATTGCGCAGCGAGAAGGCCGTCCTGGTTTACTCCCTGGAGATGCCAGGCGAATCGCTGATCATGCGTATGCTTTCATCGCTTGGGCGTATCGATCAGACCAAGGTCCGTTCCGGCCAGCTGGATGACGACGACTGGCCACGCCTGACCTCAGCGGTGAACCTGCTGAACGATCGCAAGCTGTTCATCGACGACACAGCGGGGATCAGCCCGTCAGAAATGCGTGCCCGGACTCGTCGCCTGGTTCGTGAGCATGGGGAAGTCGGCCTGATCATGATCGACTACCTGCAACTGATGCAGATTCCGGGCTCCAGCGGCGACAACCGGACCAACGAGATTTCCGAAATCTCCCGCTCCCTGAAAGCCCTGGCGAAGGAATTCAACTGCCCGGTGGTTGCGCTCTCTCAGCTCAACCGCTCGCTCGAACAGCGTCCGAACAAACGTCCAGTGAACTCCGACTTGCGGGAATCCGGAGCGATCGAGCAGGACGCCGACGTCATCATGTTCGTGTACCGGGACGAGGTGTATCACCCCGAAACCGAGCATAAGGGCGTAGCGGAAATCATCATCGGCAAGCAGCGTAACGGCCCCATCGGCTTTGTGCGGCTGGCGTTCATCGGTAAGTACACGCGCTTCGAGAACCTCGCGCCGGGTAGTTACAACTTTGATGATGATGAGTGATGGTCTGAGGCCGCCGGCAAATACCCAAACAGTCGGAATTGGTTATTTTTTGTGCTATTCTCCGCGCCCGCGAATTTCCGTCGGAAACTCGCCTCCCTGATTACAAACACTGGTCATCGACATGCAAGCAGCCAAGCCGTTATTTGACTATCCGAAGTACTGGGCCGAATGTTTCGGACCAGCGCCCTTCCTGCCAATGAGCCGGGAAGAGATGGATCAGCTTGGCTGGGATTCCTGCGACATCATCATCGTCACCGGTGATGCCTACGTCGACCACCCGTCTTTTGGCATGGCAATCATTGGCCGGCTGCTGGAGTCGCAAGGCTTTCGCGTCGGGATCATTGCCCAGCCGGACTGGAAATCCAAAGACGACTTCATGAAGCTGGGCGAGCCGAATCTGTTCTTCGGTGTCGCGGCCGGCAACATGGACTCGATGATCAACCGCTACACCGCGGACAAGAAAATCCGCTCCGACGACGCCTACACGCCGGGCGGCATGGCCGGCAAGCGTCCGGATCGCGCCAGCCTGGTTTACAGCCAGCGCTGCAAGGAAGCGTACAAGAACGTACCCATCGTTCTCGGTGGCATCGAAGCTTCGCTGCGCCGCATCGCTCACTACGATTACTGGCAGGACAAGGTTCGCAACTCGATCCTGATCGACGCCTGCGCCGACATCCTTCTGTACGGCAACGCCGAGCGGGCGATCGTTGAAGTCGCCAATCGCCTGTCCTATGGCGAAAAGATCGAAAACATCACTGACGTGCGCGGGACTGCGTTCATTCGTCGCGACACGCCGGAAGGCTGGTACGAAGTCGATTCCACGCGCATCGACCGTCCGGGCAAGATCGACAAGATCATCAACCCGTACGTCAACACGCAAGACACCCAGGCCTGCGCCATTGAGCAGGAAAAAGGCCCCGTCGAGGATCCGAGCGAAGCCAAGGTCGTGCAGATTCTGGCCAGCCCTCGCATGACCCGCGACAAAACCGTTATCCGCCTGCCGTCCATGGAGAAAGTGCGCAATGACGCCGTTCTCTATGCCCACGCCAACCGCGTGCTGCACTTGGAAACCAACCCGGGTAATGCTCGGGCGCTGGTTCAAAAGCACGGCGAAGTCGATGTCTGGTTCAACCCGCCACCGATTCCGATGACTACTGAAGAAATGGACTACGTGTTCGGCATGCCGTATGCGCGCATTCCGCACCCGGCGTATGGCAAGGAGAAGATTCCGGCCTACGACATGATCCGTTTCTCGGTGAACATCATGCGCGGCTGCTTTGGTGGCTGCACCTTCTGCTCGATCACCGAGCATGAAGGCCGGATCATCCAGAACCGCTCCCACGATTCGATCATTCGCGAAATCGAAGAGATTCGCGACAAAGTGCCAGGCTTCACCGGCGTGATCTCCGATCTCGGCGGCCCGACCGCGAACATGTATCGCATCGCCTGCAAGAGCCCGGAAATCGAATCCGCGTGCCGCAAGCCTTCCTGCGTATTCCCTGGCATCTGCCCGAACCTGAACACCGACCACTCGGCGCTGATTCAGCTGTATCGCAGTGCCCGTGAACTGCCCGGCGTGAAGAAAATCCTGATCGCATCCGGCCTGCGTTACGACCTGGCCGTCGAGTCGCCGGAATACGTCAAGGAACTGGTCACCCACCACGTTGGCGGCTACCTGAAGATCGCCCCGGAACACACCGAGGAAGGTCCGCTCAACCAGATGATGAAGCCGGGCATTGGCAGCTATGACAAGTTCAAGCGCATGTTCGAGAAGTATTCGAAAGAGGCGGGTAAAGAGCAGTACCTGATTCCGTACTTCATCGCCGCTCACCCGGGCACCACCGACGAAGACATGATGAATCTGGCCCTGTGGCTCAAGGGCAACGGTTTCCGTGCCGACCAGGTGCAGGCGTTCTATCCGTCGCCGATGGCCAGCGCGACGGCCATGTACCACTCCGGCAAGAACCCGCTGCGCAAGGTCACGTACAAGAGCGACTCGGTGACCATCGTCAAGAGCGAAGAGCAGCGCCGTCTGCACAAGGCTTTCCTGCGGTACCACGACCCGAAAGGCTGGCCGATGCTGCGTGAGGCGCTGGAGCGCATGGGCCGTTCCGACCTCATTGGCTCGGGCAAGAATCAACTGATCCCGGAGCACCAGCCGGAAACCGACAGTTACCAGAGCGCCCGTCGCAAGAACTCGACGCCGGCTGGCAGTCACAAGGTCGCCAAGACCACGAAGATCCTGACCCAGCACACCGGCCTGCCGCCGCGCGCCAGCGATGGCAGCAAGCCTTGGGACAAACGCGAAGAGGCCAAGGCCGCTGCAGCTGCACGCAATAAGCAGGCAGCCAAGGAACGCGCGGACGCGTCCAAGGGCGGGAAGGGCGGCAAGAGCAAGAAACCCTCACGTCAGCCAGTGTTTCCGCGCTGAGTGATGCCGCAATGAAAAACGCCAGCCTTCGAGCTGGCGTTTTGCGTTGTACCGTTTCATATCCTGCGGGTTGGCTGCCGCGATTAACAGCGTCAAGGCCAGCATTGCGTGGCCTCCTGCGTAAATAACCCCACCCGCCTCATTTCCGTGCGACCCTTGCACCGTCCGCCAAAGCTGGCGCGATTTTGGTGCTGTGCTTAGCTGAGCGAGCACCCTCAACGCCGAAGGCGCCTGACTTGCCTGGATGGCATAAGTCTTGCGCGGTTCCGCTACCGTCCAGGCTCGCAGGAGGCACGCCGTGTCGATTCACATTGCCTTGCACCACGTCACGCATTACCGCTACGAACGTGCGGTAGAACTGGGTCCGCAGATCGTGCGCTTGCGCCCGGCCGCGCACAGCCGTACACGTGTGCTGTCCTATTCGCTCAAAGTCCTGCCTGAAAATCACTTCGTCAATTGGCAACAGGATCCGCAGGGCAATTACCTGGCGCGTCTGGTGTTTCCGGAAAAGACCGATGAGTTGCGTATCGAAGTCGATCTGGTCGCCGAGATGGCGGTGTTCAATCCATTCGACTTTTTCCTCGAACCTTACGCCGAAAAAATTCCGTTCACATACGCCAGGGAGGAGCATCACGAGCTCCAGCCCTATCTGGAAAAGCTGCCGCTGACGCCGAGATTCCAGGCGTATCTGGACAGCATCGACCGCACGCCGATACCGGCCATCGATTTCCTGGTGAACCTCAATCAACGTCTGGCCCACGACATCGGTTACCTGATCCGCATGGAACCGGGTATCCAGACGCCTGAATTCACGCTTGAGAACGCCTCGGGCTCCTGCCGGGATTCGGCCTGGCTGCTGGTGCAGCTGCTGCGCCATCTGGGGCTGGCGGCGCGCTTCGTCTCGGGCTATCTGATTCAACTCAAGGCAGACGTCGAAGCACTGGACGGCCCTTCGGGCACTGACGTCGACTTCACCGACCTGCACGCCTGGTGCGAGGTCTATTTGCCCGGCGCAGGCTGGGTTGGCCTTGATGCCACTTCAGGTCTCTTTGCCGGTGAAGGGCACATTCCGTTGGCGTGCAGCCCCGAGCCGTCTTCGGCCGCGCCCATCAGTGGCTTGGTTGAGCCTTGCGAAACCGAATTCAGCCACGAGATGTCAGTGGAGCGCATCTGGGAAGCGCCACGGGTCACCAAGCCTTACACCGAAGCGCAATGGCTGGAGATTCAGGCACTGGGCCGACAGATCGACACTGATCTGCTTGCCGACGATGTGCGCCTGACCATGGGCGGCGAGCCGACGTTCGTCTCCATCGATGATCGCGACGGCAACGAGTGGAATACCGCAGCCTTGGGGCCAAAAAAACGCGTGCTGTCGGCCGAGTTGTTCCAGCGCATGCGCAAGCATTACGCGCCTCAAGGTCTGGTGCATTTCGGTCAGGGCAAATGGTATCCGGGCGAGCAGCTTCCACGCTGGTCGCTGAACTGTTTCTGGCGTCGCGATGGGGAACCGGTATGGCGCAACAACGCACTGATCGCCGATGAAAACGAAGATTACGGCACCGACAGTGAAACCGCCGGGCGCTTCCTGCGCAGCGTTGCCGAGCGGTTAAAGTTGCCGGCGCGCTACGTGTTTCCAGCCTACGAAGACAATTTCTATTACCTGTGGCGTGAGGGCGCGCTGCCCAAGAACGTCAGTGCCGAAGATTCTCGCCTTGGCGACGAGCTGGAGCGGGCGCGGCTAAACAAGGTGTTCTCTCATGGTCTGGACAAGGTCATTGGCCACGTTCTTCCCTTGGCGCGCACGGCTGCCGATGACCACTGGCAGAGCGGGCGCTGGTATCTGCGCGATGAACACTGCCGTCTGGTGCCAGGCGACTCACCGCTGGGCTACCGCTTGCCGCTGGCTTCACAGCCTTGGGTCAAGGCTGCGGAATACCCTTACATTCATCCGACTGACCACAATCAGGACTTCCCGGATCTGCCGGATCGGGACGAGGTGCAGGCGCGCCTGGACGGCTTGACCGAACAGAAGCGCCCAGACGCCGAGCGAGCGCCAGACATCGACGAATCGGCTGACTGGCTGACACGTACAGCGCTGGGCGCCGAGGTGCGTAGCGGGCGTCTGTATCTGTTCATGCCGCCGTTGCAGTCGCTGGAAGCCTATCTCGAGCTGGTCGCGGCCATCGAAGCGACCGCTGAAGAACTGCATTGTCCGGTTCTGCTGGAGGGCTACGAGCCACCCAGCGACCCGCGTCTGGCCAATTTCCGCATCACCCCGGATCCAGGTGTGATTGAGGTCAACGTGCAGCCTTCGTCGAGCTGGGACGAACTGGTGGAACGCACCGAGTTTCTCTACGAACAGGCACGTCTGACCCGGCTGACGACGGAGAAATTCATGATCGACGGGCGCCACACAGGCACCGGCGGCGGAAACCACTTCGTGCTGGGTGGCGCGACGCCGGGTGACTCGCCGTTCCTGCGACGCCCGGATTTGCTGCGCAGTCTGCTCAGTTACTGGCACAACCATCCATCGCTGTCGTACCTGTTCTCGGGGCTGTTCATCGGCCCAACCTCGCAGGCTCCTCGTGTCGATGAGGCGCGCAACGACTCGCTGTATGAACTGGAAATCGCCTTTTCGCAGATGCCAGAGCCGGGGGAAGAATGCCCGCCATGGCTGGTGGACCGCCTGCTGCGCAACCTGCTGATCGACGTGACGGGCAACACTCACCGGGCCGAATTCTGCATCGACAAGCTGTATTCGCCCGATGGCGCGACAGGGCGTCTGGGCTTGCTGGAACTGCGCGCGTTCGAAATGCCGCCCCATGCACGCATGAGCCTTGCGCAGCAGTTGCTGCTTCGGGCCCTTGTTGCGCGATTCTGGCGGGAGCCTTATGCGCCGCCGAAACTGGCCCGCTGGGGCAACGAACTGCATGACCGTTTCATGCTGCCGCACTTTATCGAGCAGGACTTCGCCGACGTCATCGTCGAGCTCAACGCCGCCGGGTATCCAGTGCGGGCAGAGTGGTTCGCGGCGCATCTGGAGTTCCGCTTCCCCAAAGTGGGCGATTACGCGGTCAGCGGCATTGAACTGGAATTGCGACAGGCCCTGGAGCCATGGCATGTACTGGGCGAAGAGGGCGCGGCTGGCGGCGCGGTTCGTTACGTGGACTCCTCGCTCGAGCGTCTGCAACTGAAGGTCACCGGGCTCCCACCGCAGCGCTATGTGCTGACGTGCAACGGCATTCCTGTGCCGCTGCAACCGACCGGACGGATTGGCGAGTTCGTCGCCGGGGTGCGCTATCGCGCCTGGCAGCCGTTCAATGCGCTGCAACCGACCATCCCCGTGCATGCGCCGCTGGTTTTCGACATCCTCGATACATGGATGCAGCGCTCATTGGGTGGCTGCGAGTATCATGTCGCGCATCCTGGTGGTCGCAACTACGAGACCCTGCCGGTGAACGCCAACGAAGCCGAGAGCCGGCGCCTGTCGCGATTTTTCCGGATTGGCCACAGCCCCGGCAAACTGGCGGTTCCCGCACTGACCATCAACGATGAAATGCCCATGACGCTGGACTTGCGTCTGCATCGATAACGGCCGCCCTTTCAGACGCCTTGAAGCCCAGCCTCCAGGCGTCTGACAAACGGGACGGGGCCGCAGGGAAGCGCGTCTCGCGTGTCACATTGTCTGCGCTAATCTAAGCCCTGCTAATTCGAGCCCTTTCAGTTGTCTGCCGAGCCTTCCATGCCCGACCTGCTTGACCGATACCCGCTCTCCGCGGGTACTTATCACGAGATGCTCGACGCTAGCGGTGAAGTGCGCCCGCATTGGCTGCGCCTCTATGAGCATCTGCAGCGCAGCACGCCTGCGCAATTGATACAGCGTCAAGCGCTGCTGGCTCGACAGATTCAGGAAAACGGCGTCACCTACAACGTCTATGCCGATCCCAAGGGCGCTGACCGCCCTTGGGAGCTGGATCTGCTGCCACACCTGATTCCGGTCGAAGAATGGCAACAGGTTGCAGCCGGCATCGCCCAGCGCGCACGCCTGCTCAACGCCGTGCTGGCGGACCTTTATGGGCCACAAAAGCTGATTGCCGAAGGCCTTCTGCCCGCCGAACTGGTGTTCGGCCACAACAATTTTCTCTGGCCGTGCCAAGGCGTCACACCGCCGGAGAACACCTTTCTGCATGTCTATGCCGTTGACCTGGCACGCACCCCGGATGGCCGCTGGTGGGTCACGGCAGATCGGACGCAGGCGCCTTCGGGCGCAGGCTATGCACTGGAAAACCGCTTGATCGTGTCGCGCGCCTTCCCCGAACTGTATCGCGATCTGGAAGTGCAGCACCTGTCCGGTTTTTTCCGCTCACTCCAGGAAACCCTGGCCCGCCAGGCCCCCAGCAGTAATGAAGCGCCGCTGGTGGTGTTGCTGACGCCTGGCCGTTTCAACGAAAGCTATTTCGAACACCTCTACCTGGCGGGCCAGTTGGGTTATCCACTGGTAGAAGGCAGCGACCTGACCGTGCGCGACGCCACGGTTTACCTGAAAACCCTGAGCGGCTTGCGGCGTGTTCACGCGATCATGCGCCGGTTGGACGATGATTTCTGCGATCCGCTGGAGCTGCGTACGGACTCGGCGCTCGGTGTACCCGGTCTGCTGGAAGCAGTGCGACAGGGCCGCGTGCTGGTCGCCAATGCCTTGGGCAGCGGTGTGCTGGAGTCGCCGGGGCTGTTGGGTTTCCTGCCCAAGATCAATGAGCACCTGTTTGGCGAAGAGCTGATTCTGCCGTCCGTCGCGACCTGGTGGTGCGGCGAGCCACCTGTACTGGCTCAGGCGCTGGAAAAGATGCCGGAATTGCTGATCAAGCCTGCGTTCCCGTCCCAGAGTTTCGCACCGGTATTCGGTCGCGATCTCAACGAGGAACAGCGCCAGGCGCTGGCAGCACGTATGCAGGCCCGCCCTTACGCCTACGTCGCGCAGGAGATCGCCCAGCTGTCCCATGCGCCGATCTGGCAAGGCGAAAAAGATCAACTGCAACCCCGCGCCATTGGCATGCGGGTGTACGCGGTCGCTACCGACGAAGGGTATCGCGTGCTGCCTGGCGGTCTGACCCGTGTGGCGGCGGACGCCGACGCCGACGTCGTTTCGATGCAGCGCGGCGGCGCCAGTAAGGACACCTGGATTCTCGGCGAACGCACACTGGGTAGCGAGCCGTGGAAAGGTCGCCGCACGCTGGGCGTGCATGACCTGGTTCGTCGCGACCCTTATTTGCCGTCACGTGTTGTGGAAAACCTGTTCTGGTTCGGTCGCTACTGCGAACGTTGCGACGACAGTGCGCGTCTGTTGCGCATCATGCTGGCGCGTTACGTGGATGGGGACGATCCACTGGCGCTGCAAGCGGCCGTGGAGTTGGGCGAGCGCTTGAATCTGGTGCCTCGCGAAGATGAAGAGGAGGGCACCGAACTGCCTGAGCGACTGCTTGCGGCTTTGCTCGGCGATGAATGGCCCTTCAGTCTGCGTTCCAACCTGCAGCGCTTGCAGTGGGCGGCGTCGCAAGTGCGCGGCAAGTTGTCCCGCGAAAACTGGCAGGCACTGGTGGAGTTGCAGCGCGAAGCCGCGAATCTGGAAACCGACGACCCCGATTTCGGAGAGTTGCTGGATTTCCTGAACCGCCTGGTGATGTCTCTGGCAGCGCTGTCCGGCTTTGCCCTGGACGACATGACCCGCGATGAAGGCTGGCGCTTCTTGATGATCGGCCGACGCATTGAGCGTTTGCAGTTCCTGAGCACCAGTCTGGCGGCGTTTCTGCGCAGCGACGCGGCGTTTGAACAGGACGCGCTGGACTGGCTGCTGGAACTGGGCAACAGCAGCATTACCTATCGCTCGCGTTACCTGGCACTGCCGCAGTTGATTCCGGTGCTCGATCTGTTGCTGCTCGATGAACAGAACCCGCACGCAGTATTGTTCCAGCTCAAGCTGGTAGCACGCTCGCTGAGGCGCTTGAACGAAGACTTTGGTGCGCCTCAGGACAACAGCCTCGCGACACTGATTCAGCGCCTGGCGAATTTCGATCTGGGCTGTCTGGAAAACGGTTTGTTCGGCCAGAGCAGTGTCAGAGCCGCGCTGCACGGTCTGGCGGAACTGCTGCAGGGCGTAGGGGATATCAGCGGTCAGGTGTCCGACCGCTTGGCGTTGCGCCATTTCGCCCATGTCGATGATGTCAGCCAACGCACGGTGTCCGTCTGATGAACAGCGCCCATTACCAGATTCTTCACGATACCCATTACAAGTACGACAGTCCCGTTTCTCTGGCGCAGCAGTTGGCCCATCTGTGGCCCAGACGCAGCCCGTGGCAGCGCTGCCTGGAGCAGCATCTGGTGATAAGCCCGACGCCAACCACACGCCGCGACGAACTGGACGTGTTTGGCAATCCGCTGACGCGGCTGGCGTTCGAGCGGCCCCACGACGAGTTGCAGGTCAACGCCCGGCTGCGCATTGAAGTGCTGGAGCGCCCTGTCCTGGATTTCCAGCGTTCGACGGCGTGGGATCAGACGCGCAGCGCGCTGACGTACAACGCCTCGAAAATGTCTACCGACATCCTCGATGCCTGCCGTTATCGCTTCGAATCACCCTACGTGCATTTGAAGCAGTCATTCGTCGAGTTCTCGGCCAGCTGCTTCCCTGCGGGTCGGCCAATGCTGCTTTGCGCACAGGCCTTGATGGAGAAGATTTTCGACGAGTTCACTTTCGACGGCGAGGCGACACACGTCGCAACCCCGCTCGTGGAGGTGCTGGAGCGCCGTCGTGGCGTGTGTCAGGACTTCGCCCATCTGATGCTGGCGTGCCTGCGGTCCAGAGGGTTGGCGGCGCGTTATGTCAGCGGGTATTTGTTGACTCAGCCGCCACCGGGCCAGCCGCGTCTGATTGGGGCTGACGCTTCCCATGCGTGGGTGTCGGTGTTCTGCCCGGTGCTGGGCTGGGTGGATTTCGATCCGACCAACAACATCCAGCCGGCGCTGGAGCACATCAGTCTGGCGTGGGGGAGAGACTTTTCAGATGTCTCTCCGTTACGCGGAGTGATTCTCGGCGGCGGCAATCATGACCCGGAAGTCCGGGTGACGGTGATGCCGGTAGCGGGGTAAGTCCAGGCTTATTCGGCCGGCTTCTCGTCGCTCTGCTGCTCGGTGGTCGCGTTCTCTTCAACCTGCGCTTCAGCCTTCTCGGCCTGCTTGCGCTGCAGCTTTTCCTCTTTTTTCTGCTCCTTGGCCAGGTCGCGTTGGCGTTTGGCGAATGAATAGTTGGGTTTGGCCATGGGCAGTCCTCGGGCAGTCGATAAGTCTGGTCATTCTGCCTGATAACGAGCCCTATCCGGCGTTGTATTTTTCGTCTGCCATTCGTCTGTTCACTATCGAAGCGCGAATGCTGCGCTATCACACGTGGTAAGCAGCCTCATGATAGGCGCTGTAATCCTGACGGGCACTGTCGTAATTGCCACTGGCGCCGCAGGCATAAGCCGCAAGCAGGCTGCGAAAAAGGCTATTGAGTTGCATGAAGTTCGTCCTAATTGATGAGTGACAACGCGATCTTAGTAGGACACTGTACAGTCCGCTGTTTGATTGTCTCGATTGCCCTGATAGGGTTGCCCCAGACATGTTTCATAATCTTCAGTTGATAAATTGTTTAAAGTTCAGGCACTCTTTGTATACAAAAACCAAGAGCAACCCCATTCAGGAGACTCACCATGATTCGCAAGCTTGTTGCTGCATCCCTGCTGACGCTCGTCAGTGGCCATTTGTTGGCGGCTGAATGCTCGGTCGACGTCGACTCCACCGACCAGATGACCTTCAGCACCAAGGCCATCGAAATCGACAAGAGCTGCAAGGAATTCACCGTCAACCTGAAGCACTCCGGCAGCCTGCCGAAGAATGTCATGGGCCATAACCTGGTGGTCAGTAAAGAAGCGGACATGCAGCCGATCGCTACCGACGGCCTGAGCGCCGGTATCGACAAGCAGTACCTCAAAGAGGGTGATGCACGCATCATCGCCCACACCAAAATCATTGGCGCAGGCGAGACCGACTCGCTGAAGATCGATGTGTCCAAGCTGGACCCAGCAGAGAAATACGGCTTTTTCTGCTCGTTCCCGGGCCACATCAGCATGATGAAGGGCGCGATCACTCTGAAGTGATGCAGTCCCTGTGATGACTTATCTCATGTAGGAGCGCGCTTGCCCGCGATGAGGTGTATCAGGTGCAGAGGATGTGCCTGACAACCTGCAATCGCGGGCAAGCGCGCTCCTACAAAAGTTTCTACGTTGCGTGCCTTTACGATGCGGTCATCTTGAAAATCCCCTGCGCATTGCTGCTGTCGAAATTCAGGTCGATGTTTCCGTTCTCCGGATCGATCTTGCGCTGAATGAATTCGACGAACGATCCCGGTACGCTGTGCGCCTGGAGCACCCCTTCGCTGTCCAGCAAATGTCGGCTCACGGTGCAGGCCTTATAAGCCGTCTGCATGACGCGCCCCGACCCTGACACCTCGATGCTGTCCTTCATCGGACGTTCAAGACGAATCTGCTCTCCGACCGTGGCCTCCAGGTCCGCAACGCGGTCGGTCAGGTGATTGAAGCTATTGCCTTCGGTGGCGATCCAGGCCATCTCCGCGCTATCCCTTAGCAACTGGCGATAGTCGTCTTCGCGTACCACCCCGTGTTGACGGCCGAACGCCCGGTACAGCCCCGGCAACAATTGGGCAGCCTCCTGCGCGCTGCAATGACGGGTCGTGCGCAAGCAGTTGAGGATACTCAGGTCTTCGCTGCTCAGTGGATCCCGGCTCGAACCGACGACGCGGCTGACCGCGCTTTGAAACGACTCGCTCAAGCGCCCCGGGTGCAGTTCGGAAACGAAGAACTGTGCAATGTCTTCCGGCAGGTCCATCTGGCGATAACCCCAGCCGGTCATGTTCAGTTTGGTCAGCGGGTAAGTGCGAACATCGGTGAACCCCAGGGGTTCAAGAAGACGGGAGAAGGCCTGGCGCCCTCTCGGTAATTCACCGTTCTCGGCCCAGTCCACAGTGCGTATCGCGCCGTGGTCGAACACCACCTTACGGCCGCTTTCGCATTGTTCATTCACATAACGAAGGCCGTCGGGCACGGCGTCCACCAGTTTGTGGAACAGGCACAGGTTCAGTGCCTCGGCGAGCCATACACGGTGAATCGCATCATCGCTCCACGAGAAGCCCTCCAGCGCTTGCGGGACTTCGACACGGTCTTTGAGCCAGTCGGCAGCGGGTTGGCCGACGGTGGAAGCAACGAGGGAGAAGAGGCCTTGAAAAGCAGTCATGGTCAGCGGCTCTGAGCGAGAAAGTCAGGACACTATGTAAGCGTTGATGGCGAACACCATCAAGCGAAAAAAAACGACCGGGTCATTCCTTTTCAGAATGAAGCCGGAATTGAATCCCTGCTTGAACCTCCTGTAGCAGCACGGCTTGCCGGCGGTGGCGTCATTGAAATCGCTACCGCCGGCAAGCCGGACTGCTACAGAGATCTCCGAAGCCCTCAAGGCGCGTACGGCAGGTCGCGCTTGTGCTGGGTCTTGCGGTACGTGTTGACGATGATGTCGAACGCTTCCTGGCGCAGCGGCTGACCATGAAGAAACGCATCGATCTCGGCGTAAGTCACGCCATGGGACGCTTCGTCCGGTTTGCCCGGAACCAGATCTTCGAGGTCAGCAGTCGGAATTTTCTCGACCAGATTTTCCGGAGCCCCGAAGTTGCGGGCAATGGCGCGGACTTGATTTTTCACCAAACCACTCAACGGAGCCAGGTCGCAGGCGCCGTCGCCGAATTTGGTGAAGAACCCCATCACTGCTTCCGCAGCATGGTCAGTGCCGATCACCAGACCCCCGCGCACACCGGCGATGGTGTATTGCGCGACCATGCGTGTGCGCGCCTTGACGTTGCCTTTGACGAAGTCCACAGCCGCATCGGACTGACCTTCGAATGCCTTGACCTGCTCGACCAATGCCTTGACCGCGGGCGCGATGTCCACGGTGTGGCGCTCGTCCGGATTGATGAAATCAACCGACGCGGTGGCTTCATGTTCGTCGTGCTGGACATGATACNTCGCGCAGCTCGCGAACGGCGCGCTGGGCCATCAGGCCGGCGGTCAGCGAGTCCACACCGCCGCTGATACCCAGTACAAGCACTTTCATGCGGGCGTTGTGCAGGCAGTCCTTGATGAACTGGACGCGGCGCGCGACTTCGGCTTCAAGCTCACCCTGATTGGCGAAGGGCGCCTGAACCTTAAGCTCCTTGGCGATCTCGAGCTGTACGGCTTGCATGATTGACTCCTTATGAAAAAGAAAAGAGGCATGTAAAGAGAGTAAGAGAGGTGCTCGAGTCAGGCTGGCACCTTGAATACATGACGCAGATAGGACACGAATTCGGGGTCTTTGCACTGCGTCTTGCCGGGTTCATCGGAAATCTTCGCAACCGGCTGACCGGCACAGGCCGTCATTTTCAGCACGATGCTCATCGGCTCGATGCCCGGGACATCCGCGGTCAGGTTGGTGCCGATACCGAAGCTGACATTGATCCGACCACGCAACGCGCGAAATATTTCCAGTGCCTTGGGCAGGTTCAGACCGTCCGAGAACACCAAGGTCTTGCTCATCGGGTCGATGCCTAGCTTCTGGTAATGGGTGATGCATTTTTCAGCCCATTGCACAGGATCGCCCGAATCGTGGCGCAAGCCATCGAAGAGCTTGGCGAAGAACAGGTCGAAATCGCCGAGAAACGCGTCAGTGGTGATGCAATCGGTCAATGCGATGCCCAGCAGACCCCGGTACTCGCGGACCCAGCAGTCGAGAGCGGCGATCTGGCTGTCGATCAGACGCGGGCCGAGTTGCTGATGCGCCATGATCCACTCGTGGGCCATGGTGCCCAACGGTTTGAGGTCGAACTTGCGCGCCAGATGCACGTTGCTGGTGCCGACGAACTGGCCGGGGAAATCCTTTTTCAGCACGGAAACGACGTCTTCCTGAACGGCGAACGAGAAGCGCCGACGCGTCCCGAAATCAGCCACTTTCAGTTCGGCGAGTTCGTCGGGCGTAGCAGCGGCGGTCAACCAGTCGAACTTGCGATACAGCTGATCGCGGGCCTGTATCAGCAGGGTGTCGGGGGTGCGGTAGCGGTTGCGCACTTCACTGACGATTGCCAGGACCGGCACTTCGAAGAGGATCACATGCAACCACGGACCTGCCAGGCGGATGGTCAGTTCGTCATTTTCGATGCTGGTCTGCACGTAGCGCAGGTTGAAGCGGAACAGGCCGAGGAAGCGCAGAAAGTCGGGTTTCATGAAGTTGATGCGTTCGAGAAACCCAGCTTCTTCGACGCTCAGCGACAGGTCGCAGAGCTGTTCGATCTGGTGGCGGATCTCCATCAGATAAGGCCGAAGGTCTTCACTGTTGCGGCAGCGGAACTCCCACTCAACGTCCACGTTGGGATAGTTGTGCAGAACAGCCTGCATCATGCTCAGCTTGTAGAGGTCGGTATCGAGCAGGTTCTGAACGATGCGATCCGCGAAAGCGCTCTCACTCATTGTGTCGCTCCAGCCAGCAGTGGCCGCCATGTGCGGCCCATGGAATTCAAGTCGGTGTCGCATACAACCTTGCGGTAGCGCGGTGGCGATACGTCCGGTCTGTTATTGACGATGACCGACATAATGCCAGCCGAGAGCGGGTTGGGGCAGAAATGTTTCAGCGGGCCCATCGATCAATTGCAGGAGCGCGCTTGCCCGCGAATGCCGTGTGCCGTTCGATGGTGTCTCAGACACGGCACCGTTTCCCTGTAGCAGTCCGGCTTGCCGGCGGTGGCGGCCCAGAGATTGCTACCGCCGGCAAGCCGGACTGCTACAGGGGGTTAGATGATTCCCGGAGGGGGGGTTATTGCGGGGTGGGTTCGTCCAGCTGCTCCAGCATCCACTCCACGAAGACCCGAATCTTCGGCACTTCAGCGGCATGCTCCGGATACGCGAGGTAATAGGCATCACGGCTGGGCAGTGCATGAGGCCAAGGGATGATCAGCTTGCCGTCGGCCAGTTCCTCTTCCACCAGAAAGCGCGGCAACAGCGCCACACCGCAGCCCACTTGAGCGGCTCGGATACACATGTAGAACGTCTCGAAACGCGGGCCGTGGTAGCTGTGCTCGGTCTGATAACCCTGATCTTCGAACCACTCATGCCAGGCTTGCGGGCGGTGGGCGTTCTGCAGCAGGACCAGATCAGCCAGTTGCGTCGGATCGGTGAACGGTTTATCAGGCAGGCAGCCCGGCGCGCACACAGGCACCAGCTCCTCACCGAACAGCTTCATGCTTTCAGCGCCGGGCCGTGCGCCCTGCCCGAAGTAGAACGACATGTCACAGCGGCTCTGCGCCAGGTCATCGCTTTCCTGCTCATTGACCAGATCAAGATGAATATGCGGATGGCGCAAACGCCAACCCTTCAGGCGCGGGACCAACCACCGCGCGCCGAACGTCGAGGGGGTGGACACCCTCAGCACCTCGGTTTCGCCGCCGTAGGAGCGCAGAAAGTGCGTCGACATCTCCATCTGCGTCAGCACCTTTCGCACTTCGCCCAGATATAGCGCGCCGGCGGGCGTCAGTTGCAAACGCCGGCGCACCCGGCGAAACAGCAAGTGCTGGACGAGCTCTTCGAGTTGCGCCACCTGTTTGCTGACCGCGCTTTGCGTCAGGTTCAGCTCTTGCGCCGCACGGGTAAAGCTCAGGTGTCGGGTGACCGCTTCGAAACATTGCAGCGCCGTAACGGACGGCAAATGGCGTTTGTTCAGCATCTTCGGGCCTGTTAAGCGTCAGCATGAAAAAACGGAATGATATCTCGCTTAATCGTCGTTTGTTGCCCTGACTCAAGCCAGCTATTACTACAGCCTGAGGAAATATCCGAATTTCAGCATTCCGCATTTGTGTTTTACGACTCACCAGAATCCAGGAGAGATCATGCTCAACAACTCGCTAAGCGACTTACTTAAAGGCCTTGGTGTCAACCCCGCTCTCTATGAGAAGGGCGACAAGCCTGTGCACACGCCGATCGATGGCAGTCAGGTTGCTTCGGTCCAATGGGAAAGCGCTGCGCAAGTCGAGCAGCGCATTACCCGCGCCGAGCACGCCTTCGAGGCCTGGCGCAAGGTGCCTGCGCCACGTCGAGGCGAGCTGGTGCGCCTTTTCGGTGAAGCATTGCGCAAGCACAAGGCAGAGCTGGGTGAACTGGTTTCCTGGGAAGCTGGGAAGATCACTCAGGAAGGGTTGGGCGAAGTGCAGGAAATGATCGATATCTGCGATTTTGCAGTGGGTCTGTCCCGCCAGATCTATGGCCTGACCATCGCCTCCGAACGTCCCGGCCACCACATGCGTGAAACCTGGCACCCGCTGGGCGTCGTCGGCGTGATCAGTGCCTTCAACTTCCCGGTTGCGGTCTGGTCGTGGAACACGGCACTGGCATTGGTGTGCGGCAATTCGGTCATCTGGAAACCGTCGGAAAAAACGCCATTGACCGCGCTGGCCTGCCAGGCGCTGTTCGACCGCGTTGCGTCGGAATTCGCGGATGCGCCGCAGTACCTCGCCCAGTGCGTCATTGGTGGCCGTGAAGCCGGCGAAGCATTGGTCGATGACTCCCGCGTTGCATTGATCAGTGCCACCGGCAGCACCCGCATGGGCCGCGAAGTCGCGCCGAAGATCGCTGCGCGTTTCGCTCGCAGCATTCTCGAACTGGGTGGCAACAATGCCATGATCCTGACCCCAAGCGCTGATCTGGATCTGGCCGTTCGCGCCGTGCTGTTCAGTGCCGTCGGCACTGCAGGGCAGCGTTGCACCACGTTGCGCCGCCTGATCGCGCACAATTCGGTCAAGGCAGAGTTCGTCGAGCGCCTTAAAGCCGCTTACGCCAAAGTGCGCATCGGTCATCCGCTGGAAGGCAATCTGGTCGGCCCATTGAT
Organism: Pseudomonas sp. LS-2; assembly: GCF_003605735.1. GTDB lineage: Bacteria > Pseudomonadota > Gammaproteobacteria > Pseudomonadales > Pseudomonadaceae > Aquipseudomonas. Next base: position 659,576 of record NZ_QXTJ01000039.1, read on the forward strand.
CGACAAGCAGAGCTTCGAGAACATGCAGGAAGCCTTGGAACAGGCTCTGAGCGAAGGCGGCAAGGTGTTCGGCGGCAAGCGCCAACTGGCAGACAAATTCCCCAACGCGTTCTACGTGTCGCCCGCCATCGTCGAAATGCCGGAGCAAAGCGACGTGGTGCGCAGCGAAACTTTCGCGCCGATTCTGTACGTGGTCGGTTATGAGGAATTCAGCGAGGCGGTGCGCCTGAACAATGACGTTCCGCAAGGCCTCTCATCGTGCATTTTCACCACTGACGTGCGTGAAGCCGAGCAGTTCATTTCAGCACTGGGCAGCGACTGCGGCATCGCCAACGTCAACATTGGCCCGAGTGGTGCAGAGATCGGCGGCGCATTCGGCGGTGAGAAAGAAACCGGCGGTGGCCGCGAATCGGGTTCGGATTCGTGGAAAGGCTACATGCGCCGCCAGACCGCAACCGTGAACTACTCCCGCGAACTGCCGCTGGCGCAGGGGATTACGTTTGATTGATTTCGTAAGGTAAGCGCCGCCCATTTGTAGGAGCGCGCTTGCCCGCGATTGCAACGTGTCAGCGAGCATTTGTAGGTCTGGCAAGACGCAATCGCGGGCAAGCGCGCTCCTACATGTATTGCGGCGTAGCGAAGATTTGGCTGTGTCTCTCTCCGAGGTTTTGCGATGCCGCTACGCGAAGAATGTCTGTGGGAAACGCTGACGCCGCAGAGGCCTGAGGCGCCAGCGTTGAAGGGTGAAGTAAGCGTCGATGTGTGCGTCATCGGCGCCGGTATTACCGGGCTTTCGGCGGCGATTCATCTGCTTGAGCAAGGCAAGAAAGTCGCCATCCTCGAAGCCCACCGCACGGGTCAGGGTGGTTCGGGCCGTAACGTGGGGCTCGTCAACGCCGGCTTGTGGATTCCCCCCGACGAGATCGAAGCCGGTTTCGGCAAGAAGGTCGGCAGCCAGCTCAACACCATGCTGGGCAACGCACCTTCGCTGGTCTTCAGTCTGATCGAGAAATACGGCATCGACTGCCAGGCGACCCGCAAGGGCACGCTGCATATGGCGCATAACGCCAAGGGCGAAATCGATCTGCGCAGTCGCGAAGAACAATGGAAACGCCGCGGTGCGCCTATTGAGCTCCTGACGGGCAAGGCTTGCCAGGAGGCCACCGGCACCAGGGAAATCACCGCCGCATTGCTCGACCACCGCGCCGGGACCATCAACCCGATGGCCTACACCAGCGGCCTGGCGGCCGCCGTCACGCAACTGGGCGGTAAACGTTTCGACCACTCGCCGGTCAAGCGGCTGGAGCGTCAGGGCCAACGCTGGTGCGTAATCACTGAAAACGGCTCGGTCGTCGCCGATCAGGTGGTCGTCGCCTCCAACGCCTACACCGAGGGCGAATGGACCGAGCTGCGTCGCAATTTCTTCCCCGGTTATTACTATCAGGTCGCCTCTGCGCCGCTGACCGAAGACGCCGCCCACGACATCCTGCCGGGCGGGCAAGGCTCCTGGGATACGCGTCAGGTACTGAGCAGCATTCGCCGCGACGCCGACGGACGCCTGTTGCTGGGGAGTCTGGGCAATGGCAACCAGAAACCTACCTGGTTTCTGAAGGCCTGGGCTGACCGCGTTCAGCAGCACTACTTCCCGTACCTGAGGAAGGTCGACTGGGAATGCACCTGGACCGGCACCATCGCGTTTACGCCCGATCACCTGCTGCGCATGTTCGAGCCTGCACCAGGACTGGTCGCGGTGACCGGCTATAACGGTCGCGGCAACACGACCGGCACGGTCGTCGGTAAAGCATTTGCCGATTATCTGTGCAGCGGCGATGCGACTGTTTTGCCCATTCCCTTCGCGAGCATGCAGCCGCTCTCCGTCATTGGTTTGCGCAGCTCTCTATATGAGGCTGGCTTTTCGCTATACCATGCAGGGCAATGCCTCAGAATCGTGATCTGAGGCGAAATATCTGTCATAAAACGACGCTTTCTCGCGCATCCACTAACCTGAAATGGTGCGTCCCGTAGCGGCACCGCACCGGCGGTGTGCAGTTCGGTGACGCAGCCTGTAACAACAGGGTTGTACAAGTCAGGCTGGCGTGGTTGCGCGTTTATTCGGGGAGGGTTGCTCTTTAAAAGTCGCAGGGTTGCACCTTGCGCGGTTTAGACGGTTGCACGCCCAGTAAAAAAGGGCCAGAAACAGTCGAATAACAACAAAACGACGACTTTTTTCAGAATAAAAAACCGATGGCACGCCACTTGCTCAGAGCATCTCTGTGGTCGCAGTGCTAATTAAAAAACCTAGGAGCACCAACTCATGTCGCAGACGTTTTACAGGAAAGGCTTTCTGGCACTCGCAGTCGCTACTGCAATGGGTGCGGCTACTTTTGCGCAGGCTGACATCAAGATCGGCGTTGCAGGTCCGATGACAGGCGCCAACGCCTCCTTCGGCGAGCAATACATGAAAGGCGCTCAAGCGGCAGCCGATGCCATCAACGCTGCTGGCGGCGTTAACGGTGAGAAAATCGCACTGACCGCCTACGACGATGCGTGCGAGCCGAAACAGGCCGTGGCAGTGGCCAACAAGGCCGCCTCGGACAAAGTCGCCGGCGTGGTCGGCCACTTCTGCTCCTCGTCCACCATTCCCGCTTCGGAAGTCTATGACGAAGCCGGCATCATCGCGATTACCCCCGGCTCCACCAACCCGACCGTTACCGAACGCGGCCTGAGCGCCATGTTCCGTATGTGCGGCCGTGACGATCAGCAAGGCATCGTTGCAGGCGACTACATCGTCGACGTGCTCAAGGGCAAGAAAATCGCTGTCATCAACGACAAAGACACCTACGGCAAAGGCCTGGCTGACGCCACCGCCAAACAGCTGACTGCTCGTGGCGTGAAGCCGGTGCTGGAAGAAGGCCTGACCCGCGGCGAGAAAGACTTCAGCGCTCTGGTCACCAAAATCCGCAGCGTCGGCGCCGACGTGGTCTACTTCGGCGGCCTGCACCCGGAAGCCGGTCCACTGGTTCGCCAACTGCGTGAACAAGGCCTCAAAGACGTCAAGTTCATGTCTGACGACGGCGTTGTGACCGACGAACTGGTCACCACTGCTGGCGGCGCTCAGTACGTCGACGGCGTGTACATGACCTTCGGCGCCGACCCGCGCATGCTGCCAGACAGCAAGGCTGTGGTTGAGCAGTTCCGCAAGTCCGGTTACGAGCCTGAAGGCTACACCCTGTACGCCTACGCTTCGGTTCAGGCCCTTGCCGCTGGCTTCAACGGCGCCAAGTCCAACAAGGGCGAAGACGCTGCCAAGTTCCTGAAGTCCCACCCGGTGAAAACGGTCATGGGCGAGAAGGCCTGGGACTCCAAAGGCGACCTGAAGGTCTCCGACTACGTGGTTTACCAGTGGGACAAGGACGGCAAATATCACCAGCTCGAAAAGCAGAAGTGAGTTGAGCTCCTAGTCGGATGAGTCGTGTCGCGGGCTTGGACCCTCGACACGACGNCTCGTCCGCTATCTCTCACGAGGAGATATCCGGTGCGCGCCAGGTTGGCCTATCAAGTTCGTGAGCGTGCGTGATGGATGGTATTTTCCTGCAGCAAATGGTCAACGGCCTGACTCTGGGGTCGGTCTACGGCTTGATCGCCATCGGTTACACGATGGTTTACGGCATCATCGGCATGATCAACTTCGCCCACGGCGACGTGTACATGATCTCCGCCTACCTCGCCGCTATCGGCCTGGCCGTGTTGTCGTTCTTCGGCATCGAATCTTTCCCTTTTCTGATTCTGGGCACGCTGATCTTCACCATCGTGGTGACCGGTGTGTACGGTTTCGTCATCGAGCGCGTGGCCTACAAACCGTTGCGTAACTCGACCCGTCTGGCACCGCTGATCAGCGCCATCGGCATTTCACTGATTCTGCAAAACTACGCGCAGATCGCCCAAGGCCCACGCCAGCAGGGCGTACCCACCCTGCTCGAAGGCGCCATGCGCTTCGACGTCGGCAGCGGTTTCGTACAGATCACCTACACCAAGATCTTCATCCTGATTGCCGCGTTCATCGGCATGGGCGTGCTGACCTACATCATCAAGTACACCAAGCTGGGTCGCATGTGCCGCGCCACGCAACAGGACCGCAAGATGGCGTCGATCCTCGGGATCAACACCGACCGCGTCATTTCCTACGTATTCGTCATCGGTGCAGCCATGGCGGCATTGGCCGGCGTGCTGATCACCATGAACTACGGCACCTTCGACTTCTTCGCTGGCTTCGTGATTGGCATCAAGGCCTTTACCGCTGCGGTGCTGGGCGGCATCGGCTCGCTGCCGGGCGCGATGCTCGGCGGATTGATCCTGGGGGTTGCCGAGTCGCAATTCTCCGGTCTGATCAACTCCGACTACAAAGACGTGTTCAGTTTCGGCCTGCTGGTAGTGATTCTGATCTTCCGTCCTCAAGGCCTGCTGGGTCGCCCACTCGTGGCGAAGGTATAACCATGTCTGCACCTACTAAACCCATCGATATCAAACAAAGCCTGATCGACGCGGTGGTTGCCGGTCTGCTGGCGCTCATCGTGTTCGGCCCCATTGTCGGCATCGTGCTCGACGGTTACGGATTCAACACGCAGCCAGGTCGCGTTGCGGCGCTGGTTGGCGTTGTGATGGTCGGCCGCTTCCTGATGAGTCTTTTCCTGCAGACACCAAAGGGCGTCGCCATCGCGCAGAGCTTCGAAAGTTCGGGCTCCGGCGTGCATGTGCTGCCACCGGGCTACAAGACCCGCCTGCGCTTCATCATTCCGCTGATGATCCTGATTGCGGTGATCTTCCCCGTGTTCGCTGACAAATACGTACTGACCGTGGTTATCCTCGGCCTGATCTACGTTTTGCTGGGCTTGGGGCTGAACATTGTGGTCGGCCTGGCGGGTCTGCTCGACCTCGGCTACGTAGCGTTCTACGCCATTGGCGCTTACGGCCTGGCGCTGGGTTATCAGTATCTGGGGCTCGGTTTCTGGTCGGCATTGCCGCTGGCAGCGATTGCAGCGGCGCTGGCCGGTTGCATCCTCGGCTTCCCGGTCCTGCGCATGCACGGCGACTATCTGGCCATCGTGACCCTGGGCTTCGGTGAAATCATTCGTCTGGTGCTGAACAACTGGCTGTCGTTTACCGGCGGCCCGAACGGCGTGCCCGTGCCTGCTCCAACCCTCTTCGGTCTGGAGTTCGGCCGCCGCGCCAAAGATGGCGGCATCCCGATTCACGAGTACTTCGGCTTCGAATACAACCCGGACCTGAAATTCATCTTCATCTATGCCGTGCTGTTCCTGGTCGTGCTGGCGGTCCTGTATATCAAGCATCGCCTGACCCGCATGCCAGTCGGCCGTGCGTGGGAAGCCCTGCGCGAAGACGAAATCGCCTGCCGCTCCATGGGCCTGAACCATGTTCTGGTCAAGCTTTCGGCGTTCACCATCGGTGCCTCGACCGCGGGCCTGGCCGGAGTGTTCTTTGCCAGCTACCAGGGCTTCGTCAACCCGACCTCGTTCACGTTTTTCGAGTCGGCGCTGATCCTGGCCATCGTCGTGCTCGGCGGCATGGGCTCGACTGTCGGCGTGGTCATTGCCGCATTCGTGCTGACCGTTGCCCCGGAGATGCTGCGTAGCTTCGCTGAATACCGCGTATTGTTGTTCGGTATCCTGATGGTCCTGATGATGATCTGGCGCCCACGCGGCCTGATCCGCATCAGCCGTGCCGGCGTACAACCACGCAAAGGCGTGCTGGCAAAAGTGGAGGGCGCGTGATGAGCGACGAAATCGTTCTTTCCGTCGAGAACCTGATGATGCACTTCGGTGGCATCAAGGCCTTGAGCGACGTCAGCCTCGAGGTACGCCGCAACTCCATCTTCGCCCTGATCGGCCCCAACGGCGCGGGCAAAACCACCGTGTTCAACTGCCTGACCGGGTTCTACAAAGCCACGGGTGGTCGCATCGAGCTGAACGCTCGTGGCAAGAAAACCAACGTGATCCAACTGCTGGGCGAACAATTCCGCGCCAGTGACTTCGCTTCGCCCAAGCGCTTCGGCAGCCGTCTGTTCTACAAGATGTTCGGCGGCACCCATCTGGTGAACCGGGCAGGTCTGGCGCGGACCTTCCAGAATATTCGCCTGTTCAAGGAAATGTCTGTCGTCGAGAACCTGCTGGTGGCCCAGCACATGTGGGTCAACCGCAACATGATCGCCGGCATCCTCAATACCAAGGGCTACCGCAAGGCCGAAGACGACGCCATGAACACGGCCTTCTACTGGCTGGAAGTGGTGGATCTGGTGGACTGCGCCAACCGCCTGGCCGGTGAGCTTTCCTACGGCCAGCAACGCCGCCTGGAAATCGCTCGCGCCATGTGCACCCGTCCGCAGGTCATCTGCCTGGACGAGCCGGCCGCAGGCCTCAACCCACAGGAAACCGAAGCGCTGAGCGGCATGATCCGCCACCTGCGCGACGACCACGACATGACCATCGTGCTGATCGAGCACGACATGGGCATGGTCATGGGCATTTCCGACGATATCGTCGTGCTCGACCACGGCAACGTGATCGCCAAGGGCAAGCCGGAGCAGATTCGTAACGATCCAAAAGTGATTGCCGCGTATCTGGGTGCTGATGAAGAGGAGTTGGTATGAGTAAGCCGATCCTCGAACTGAAAGAGATCGACGTGTATTACGGGCCGATTCAGGCCCTGAAGAAAGTCTCGATGCACATTGACGAGGGCGAAACCGTCAGCCTGATCGGCTCCAACGGCGCGGGCAAATCCACGCTATTGATGTCGATCTTCGGTCAGCCGCGTGCGGCGAGCGGACAGATCATCTATCAGGGCACAGACATTACTCAAAAGTCGTCGCACTACATCGCCTCCAACGGCATTGCACAGTCGCCTGAAGGCCGCCGTGTGTTCCCCGACATGTCGGTGGAAGAAAACCTGATGATGGGCACCATCCCGATTGGGGACAAGTACGCCACCGAAGACATGCAGCGCATGTTCGACCTGTTCCCGCGCCTCAAGGAACGTCGTAATCAGCGTGCGATGACGATGTCGGGCGGCGAGCAGCAGATGCTCGCCATCGCCCGCGCACTGATGAGCCGTCCCAAACTGTTGCTGCTGGACGAGCCGAGCCTGGGACTGGCACCGATCATCGTGAAACAGATCTTCTCGACGTTGCGTGAGCTGGCGCAGACCGGCATGACGATCTTCTTGGTGGAGCAGAACGCCAACCACGCGCTGAAGCTGTCGGACCGGGCGTACGTGATGGTCAACGGCGAGATTCGTCTCACAGGCACCGGTAAGGAGCTGCTGACCAACGAGGAAGTCAGGAACGCTTACCTCGGCGGGCATTGATTCGTTCGTCGTGTTAACAGAACGCCCTGATGGAGACATCAGGGCGTGGTTAGTACTTATGATTCGAGGATACAGAAAAATATAGTTTGCTTGCTGCTGCAGTTATGCAGAAACTAGCGCTCGCCCACTGGAAAGTTTAGCCCTTTATCGCTACTGGCAAAAAAAGCTAAAAACTCAGCCGGTGTTTCGTTTTCAATTAATCACTGAAAATCGATCATGGCTGTTAGCGGTTATATATACTTTTACTTAATCCCATGTTTCTTTTCTTTGGAAAAAAGCGGCTCCTTCCAGTTTGAGCCTTTTGTGAAGACCATGGAGCCACGCTCATCTTGGATGATGCCCTCCCGACACAACGTGTTAACGGTTGACAGCAGCTCCCCGGTTGCAATGACTTCGAAACGATATTGAACAAATTTGCGATCAAGCATTCGATAGTCTATCCCGTTTTTTAAGCCTGCATGGAATGTGACAATGTCAATAACACTTTCTTGTGCGAATAATGTCTCAAGATTAATCACTGAAATATTCTCCATATTCTTGCTTGTCGTCTGCCGTGATCGCTTCTTGAGTATACAGCAGGTCATGATTGTCGTGCATTTTGTAGTCTTCGAGCGTCGCGGTGTGTGTATTATTCCATGTTGCAGCTCTTGACTCCTGATCTTGCTGTACTGCGCCGTCTTGAATACCTAAAGCTCGATAGCGCTCCAGCTCTCTGATTTCATGTGTATAAAATCTTTTATCCACATCAGTAACATTCGTTTCTCCTCGTATAATCCGCTCCAATCGTTCAATCATTACTCCGTTACCAGCAGAGAATTGAAACCTCCCTGTGTGCAACTTTACGAGATCAACCCCCTCTCGAGTGATGGTGACGGTCGTCCAGTCGAGATTCAATGTCGGGCCTCCGGCCTTTTCTGGATTGTAGTATCTACCGCTGTGTTCGCCCTTCGTCGTTGCTCCTTTGTAGGGGCTACTGAACACCGTATATATCGGCGCCAATCCCGAATCAGCAGGGAACACCGTAATCAGGTCGTGAATATGAATCTGCGTTGCAGGAAATGAGTCAAGCCGACCCAAAACAGGGGTTACCGTTGCTCCAGTGTAGGCAGGCACGGGTTGAGCTTGAGCTGGGGTCTGCGTCGAAGCGTTTCCTGGAGCGACGATCGGAGTCCAAGTAAGCGTGTTTGGTATGGCGTCGGTTGTGGTAGCGGTGTATCGGTTTGCCGAAGCGTCATAAGTTGCGATTACCACTTGGACCGTGGTAGGCATTGAAACTTCTTTTGTTGCTATTACAGCGACTTGAGATTGACCATCCGCGCCGGTAATAGCGCCCAGACGGACCGGCATTTCAACTGTCGACGCTGTCGTGGCGCCGGTGCTCAGTGCATTAGCGATTTCCGGTGCCAAGTCTGATAACGGCGTGTTGACGATGTAAGACAACGGCAGTTCACCGTTCCCTAGTTTCGGTGAATAGAGGAGAGCGCCTGCTCCTACTGCAAATCCTGACGCGACACTCGCCGCGGCGCCGCCGACAGTGGCAACGGCTGCCCTGATAGCGGCCTGTAACGTTACACCTGCTGCCTCGAGAACTGCGACTACGCCCGTCGGCGTCAGAACCATGGTTGTTGCCGCAGATATTGGGGTTCGCGTATGGAACGTCTGGGCCTGCGTAAGCGCAGTCTGCGTTCGTTGTCTCGCTTGCTCTTGCGCGATACGTGCGGCTTCGGCTGCTGTCGCGAGCTGTGCCTGCTCGTCTGCACGACGACGTGCTTCGGCCTTTGCAACAATGCGTGCCTGCTCGTCTGCACGGCGACGTGCTTCGGCCTCTTCAGCAATGCGTGCCTGCTCGTCTGCACGGCGACGTGCATCGGCCTCTGCAGCAATGCGTGCCTGCTCGTCTGCACGGCGACGTGCTTCGGCCTCTGCAGCGATGCGCGCCTGCTCGTCTGCACGACGACGTGCTTCGGCCTCGGCAACGATGCGCGCTTGCTCGTCTGCACGACGACGTGCTTCGGCCTCTGCTGCAATGCGTGCCTGCTCGTCTGCACGGCGACGTGCTTCGGCTGCTGCATTAAGTCGCGCGGATTCCTGAGCCAGCTGCTGATATAACAAGTGTACTTTACTGTTTAATATATTGATGGCCTCGGAATGTATTTTTACTGAGTAGCCTGCATTAACAGAGGTGGCCCATAGATCATATTTGCTATCTCTGATATCCATCGTTAAGTTTCTAAAAAGCTGTTGCCTCAATTCACTTTCTGTTTTGCTCAGCGGATCACTACCAAAAAAAGCGTTGGCCTGGCGGTGCTTTTCTTCCTTATGGATGTATTTGGTATGAATCAACGTTTCAACCAAATTTTTTTCTTTGGCCAAGTTCTCATAATGTGAAAGCATGTTGCTTTGCCCGGAAGCTAACCTCAGGCTTTGTAGTTCGGATTCAAGCGACGAGGGAAGCGACTGTAGTCTTAAGCTGAATGCCTGCTCGATAGAGCTCCGCGCAGCCCTGCCAAGTTCTGCCAACGACTGCGCTGCTCGGTGCCTCGTGAAAGGAGGCTCCGTGGGGTCTAAGCTATAACTTATCTGGAGTGCAGACCCGACGTTATATCCGCCTCCAAATCCTGGACCAAAGGTTGGCTCTCTGTCGGCAATAACATAAGTATTGGGTAACGTTATCTGCATGGTACTTCCTTATAATTTTTGGGGCAGTTTAGAATTTTATGACGTTCCGCCATTTTCAACATTTACCAAACTAATGTTCGGTGTCTATGAGCCGCTTGTTATGACGGTTCCCATGTAGATCTATATTTCAGGAGATGTATGTCGGACGTTTCCTAAACCGAAGTGCGGTTTTTCGTCGCAACTAAAAATACCGGGGTGGAGATATTCGGATTGCGGCAGGGGTAGAGGAGAGGCAGAGAGAGGGATCGGACACCCTCCCGATTAGGCGATAAATACCCCACTGAAGCCATGCAGCGCATGGTCCCGCGCCTCAAGGAATGTCGCAATCAGCGCTCGAGCAGAACGCCAACCACGCGCTGAAGCTGTCGGACCGGGCGTACGTGATGGTGAACGGCGAGATTCGTCTCACAGGCACCGGTAAGGAGCTGCTGACCAATGAGGAAGTCAGGAACGCTTACCTCGGCGGGCATTGATTCGTTAGCTGGTTTTTATAACAAAGACTGAGATGACCCCTGTAGCAGTCCGGCTTGCCGACGGCAGCGATCTTTGGAACGCAACCGCCGGCAAGACGTGCTGCTACAAGGTTTTTTTGTGAGGTCGAAAAAGGTGAAATGGCACCAATTGGTCGGCAGTCTGGCTGCCGTGCAGCAATTGTGGAAAACAATTTTCAACAACCGCCAAAGCGCGACATATAGCCGCTCTAAATGTTTGTTTTGTCACCGTTTTGACTTGTTCAGTTTTACTGTGGAGGCGACTGTGAATAAGTTGGTGGCAGTTGGCTACAAGCCTTGATTCACGCGGCCTGCAGCGCCCTGATCAATATTTGATCAGCGGATTCGGCCGACATTTCAGACCCACTTGTCAACGGTACGTAAGCTGGTTTTTTATACAGCCCAACGACCGCTCCATCCTGTGGATAACTCTGTGTGCAACCGTTGGAAAGACCGCCGTAGGTAGCGCAATCTCTGGGCTTGGGCGTTCAATCCTGTCCGCATGCGCAACTCTGCTGTCGATTTCCTTACAGATACGTTTCAGCAGGTCAAGTGAAAACGCCGGCAGATTTGCTCACAGGCCGCGTATGACGTGATCTGTAAGTTTTCGAGTTGCCCCCGGATTTTGTGTGCCTGGCTGTGGATAAGGTGGGCAAAACTGCGTGCGGGCCATATGGCACAAGGCTTTGGTTAAGCTGTATGTTTTTTGTACAGACTCAATGAACTCAACGGGTTGTACGATGATCTTTCGCTTCGGGCTTGATCCAGTGGCGTCTGCGCGGGCATCCTCCAGAACTTTCCTACGCGCAACTCAGGTTGTGCTTGCCCAACGCTTATCCCATAAGCCCGTAACCCTCATTCAGGAGAACGACATGACTTCTACCGTGTTCATTACCGGCGCTACCTCCGGGTTTGGCGAAGCCTGTGCACGCCGTTTCGCAGAGGCGGGTTGGTCGCTGGTGCTGACCGGTCGCCGTGAGGACCGTTTGCAGGCGTTGAGCGCCGATTTGTCGAAGCAGACCAAGGTTCACACGCTGACGCTGGACGTGCGCGATCGTGCGGCCATGGAGAAGGCCATCGAAGGCCTGCCTGCCGACTTCGCCAAGATTCGCGGCCTGATCAACAACGCCGGTCTGGCATTGGGTATCGACCCTGCGCCCAAGTGCGATCTGGATGACTGGGACACGATGATCGACACCAATGTCAAAGGCCTGGTCTACACCACTCGCTTGCTGCTCTCGCGCCTGATCGCATACGGCCGCGGTGCCAGCATCGTCAATCTGGGCTCAGTGGCAGGCAACTATCCGTATCCGGGCGGTAACGTGTATGGCGGCACCAAGGCATTCGTTGGTCAGTTCTCCCTGAACCTGCGTAATGACCTGGTCGGCACAGGTGTGCGCGTGACCAACCTGGAGCCAGGCCTGTGCGAAAGCGAGTTCTCGCTGGTGCGTTTTGGTGGCGACCAATCCAAGTACGACGCCACCTACGCAGGTGCCGAGCCGATTCAGCCGCAAGACATCGCCGACACCATCTTCTGGATCATGAACACCCCGGCACACGTTAACGTGAACAATCTGGAATTGATGCCAGTAAGCCAGACCTGGGCGGGCTTTGCGATTGACCGCAGTCGCGGTGAAACGAAGTAATTTCGAGCAACGGCAGCACGCCATGCATTGCCGCTGACATCTAGCATCACTTTTGTAGCAGCACGGCTTGCCGGCGGTGGCGTCATCGGGATCGCTACCGCCGGCAAGCCGGTGTTGCTACAGAATTTGTATCAGGCCTGGAAGTACTCAGCCAAACCGATATAGCAGGTTGCCAGGTGATAGGGCGTGGTCGAAGGCATGTCGCTGCGACTGATCCTGCCCTCGCTGTCCAGGCACTCGTTCCAGCCAGATGAGTGCAGGAAGCGGTGTTGCAAAGCCTTCAACTGGCGCGCCAGCAGCGCTTCACTGCCTTGGCGCAATGTCAGCGCTCGCAGGTACTCCGCTTGAGCCCAGATGCGCTGGGTGCCGTCCTTCACTGAACCTTGCACTTCCAGCATCGCAGCCACGGCGCCAGTCGCCGGATCGACGCCTTGCTGTTCGGCGTGAGCAAAAGCCGTGGTCAGCGAGCGATGCAACGGCGTGCCGCGCAGATGTTCAGACGATTCCAGCAGATAGAACCACTCGAACTGATGACCTGGCTCGGACCAGTTATCCACAGCGTTCAGTGGCTTCTCGAGCATTACGCCATGCTCGATATCCACAAAGCGGCGCTGCATGGCGTCGGCCAATGTATCCAGCGCAGAAAGAGTGTCGCGGTCTTCGCGGACCTCAAGCGTCGCCAGGAAGGCTTCGGCCAGGTGCATCAACGGGTTCTGCAGCGGGCCTGCCCCCAGTGACGACCAGTCCTCGGCCAGCACGGCTTCATACAGGCCGTCCCCATCGGAAAACTGCTTTGCGACGACGTGCAACGCGGCATTGAGCACCGACTCGACCAAAGGTTCACGGACCTTCGCCCAGTAATGTGCACAGGCAAAGATGATGAAGGCGTGGGTGTACAGGTCCTTGCGACGGTCCAGCGGCGCGCCCTGTGGATCGATGCTGTAGAACCAGCCACCGTTCTCGGCGTCGTGGAAATGCCGCTGCAACGAGCGGAACAGCGCCGCAGCACGAACGGGGGCGTCAGGCACCTGCGGATTGCCGATGAAGCTGGAGAACAGAAACAGCTGCCGGGCACAGGCCATCGCGCGATAACGCTGGGCAGGCAAAGGGCGATGCTCAGCGTCCAGCGCCTCGAAAGGTAACGCCATTTCGGCATTCCAGCCCGGCCCCAGCCACAGCGGCACAATCACTTCCATGAAGTGTTGCTGCACGGTGGAAAACACAGCGGACAATTCAGACTTGGCGGCAGGAACAGGAGCGTCGGGCATCGGTCAGCGTCACGGCAGGGGCAAATTGCGCGACATGGTAGCAGGAGGCGCAGAGCGTGGGTGTAACCGATGGATGAGCGCCACCACGCTGGCAGGTCCCCAAGACCCATCGCGAACGCACTGATGCGATAGACTAGGTCCTGACGGAAGCTGGCAGCGGCGACTCTGTTCCTGAGCGGCCTGCGGGTTCCGGCACTCAGGTCTCGGCGGCCGGCCAGCGTTGCATCGGCCAATTTTGGAGAGACCCATGATCATCGGCGAAAAATTATGCGTGGAAGCGTTTTTCGACTCGCAGACCTGGACCATCAGCTATCTGGTCGTTGACCGCTCAACCCTCAAGGCCGCGCTGATCGACAGCGTGCTGGACTACGATCCCAAGTCCGGACGCACTGCAACCGGGTCAGCCGACAAGTTGATCGCCCGAGTTCGCGAGCTGGGCGTGTCAGTGGAGTGGATTCTCGAAACCCATGTGCATGCGGACCACGTCTCCGCGGCGGCTTATCTCAAGGAACAACTCGGCGGCAGCGTCGCCATCGGTAGTCATATCACCCGTGTACAGAAGGTGTTTGGCACGCTATTCAATGCCAAAGGCGAATTCGCCCGCGATGGCAGTCAGTTCGACCGGCTGCTGGAAGACGATGCGCATTTTCGGATCGGCAGTCTGTCGGCTCGGGCGATCCACACCCCGGGCCACACGCCCGCCTGCATGACCTACCTGATCGAGATCGCAGACGAAACCGTGGCGTTCGTCGGCGACACGCTGTTCATGCCCGATTACGGCACAGCCCGTTGTGACTTCCCGGGGGCGGACGCGCGAACACTCTATCGCTCCATCGGCAAAATCCTCAGCCTGCCGCCTCGGACGCGTCTGTTCATGTGCCATGACTACCTGCCAAACGGGCGGGAGTTGATGTACATGACCACCGTGGCCGAGCAGCGCGCCAATAACATCCACATCCGCCAGGGCATCGACGAAGACGCATTTGTCGAGATGCGCGAGAAACGCGACGCGACCCTGGACATGCCCGTGCTGATCCTGCCTTCGGTGCAGATCAACATGCGCGCAGGGCATCTTCCAGAGCCGGAAGACAACGGCGTGAGTTATCTGAAGGTCCCGATCAATTCGCTGTAAATACCGACTCCCGGCTCATATCTGGCTGTGGCTACAAGGCGCTTTTGTCTCTCATGAATGAACACGAACTGATCGGAGCCGGTCTCGGCACAATCATCGGAGCGGTATTGGCGCTGACTGGCGCAGGGGGCGGAATTCTCGCGGTGCCTTTACTGGTTTTCGGACTGGGCATGTCGATGGTCGAAGCCGCCCCGGTCGGCTTGTTGGCCGTTGGGCTTGCAGCGGCAGTCGGCGCGCTGCTGGGGTTGCGTCAGGGGATCGTGCGCTACCGGGCGGCGCTGTTCATCGCGGTCATCGGGATCTGTTTCACGCCGCTGGGCTTGTGGCTCGCCCATCAACTGCCAAACGCACCTTTGGCATCAAGTTTCGCCGCGGTCCTGGTCTACGCCTGCGCACGCATTTACCGCAAGGCCGCGCATGAACTGCACCACGGCCAGCCGCCAGCGAGGGCAGCGTTTCTGCCCTGCGTGCTCAATCCATTGGAAGGTCGTCTGCGCTGGACTCTGCCATGCGCGCGCTCACTGGCGATCACCGGCGTGGTCGCTGGCCTGTTATCCGGATTGCTGGGCGTAGGAGGAGGTTTCGTCATCATTCCGGCACTGACCCGCTACACCGATCTGGACATCAAAAGCATCGTTGCGACGTCGCTGGCGGTGATTGCGCTGGTCTCGGCCGGCAGTGTGATTTCCGCCAGCGCCAGCGGCGTGATGCATTGGGCAGTGGGTTTGCCGTTTGCGGCGGGCGCTGTCGTCGGATTGATGGCCGGCAGGCAGGTCTCGCGCTTTCTGGCAGGGCCGAGGTTGCAACAACTGTTTGCGGTGATCGGAATGATCGCTGCGGTGTTGTTGGTGGTGAAGACACTCTCCTGACCCCGTCCTGTAGCGCGATCGAAGGTCACGAGGGCTGGGATGCACTCGTGGCCTGCAACCCCGCCAGCAACAGACGCTGATACAACTCCTCGCGCAGCCCCTGCGGCTGATCCAGCCCCATGCGCTGCAGATGCTCGGGAAACAGGCCGGGATCCGGTGCTTCGAGTGTCGCCTTACCGAGCTCGATGATCTCTGTGAGCTTGAACTTGCTCTTGAGCCAATTCAGCGCCCGCAACAGGTCGCGCTCTGGCGCCGTAAAATCGCTGCCCAATGGGTACTCGATGAACAGCGAAGGAAAGCGGTCGCGGATATCTTTCAGCCGCTCCGGTGTGTTCTGCGTGAACAACGGATCAAGTCGAAATCCTTTAGGCAGCTTGCCCGCCTTCTGCGCCTGCTCGATCAGCACCGGCTGAAAGCGTGAATCGGTGATATTGAGCAAAGCTTCGATGACCGCCGAGTCGGTCTTGCCGCGCAGATCGGCGATGCCGTATTCGGTGATCACGATATCGCGCAAATGCCTGGGAATCGTAGTGTGCGCATAGTCCCAGACGATGTTGGAACTGACTTCACCACCTGACTCGCGCCAACTGCGCAAAATCAGAATCGACCGCGCGCCCTCCAGCGCATGCGCCTGGGCAACGAAGTTGTATTGCCCACCCACGCCACTGACCACTCGACCGTCTGCCAGTTGGTCCGACACCGCCGCACCGAGCAGCGTCACCGTGAACGAGCTGTTAATGAATCGTGCATCGCGGCGCTGCAAACGCTTGAGCGTTTCATCGCCATACAGCTCGTTGATGTAACTGATGGCGGTCATGTTGATCTGCGCCATCTGGGCGGGGGAGAACTCTCGCAGTCGCCCGTAAAAACTGGCAGGTCCGAGAAAGAAGCCGCCGTGGATCAGCACGCCATTGTCATGCATGGACTCATCCAGCAATCCTGCGTCAGCCTGCTTCTGAAGCGCAGGTTCCGGGTAAACCTTGCGCCGGATAATCCCTGCGTCCAGAAGCACCAACAGGCCGTTGACCAGCATTTCGCTGCAACCATAAAGCCCCATTGCGAAGGGCATGACGCCGCCTTCTGCTTCGATCAGCGGTTTCCAGGTCGATATCCCGTCAAGCTCGGCCAGGCACGCCCGGTAGGTTTCGTTGTCGGCCTGACGCGCCAACAAGGCAGCGGTCAACGCATCGCCCATCGAACCGATACCGATCTGCAACGTCCCGCCATCGCGCACTAACGTGCTGGCATACAGCCCGATGAAATGATCCTGAAAGCCGACCGGCATGTTGGGTGTGGAGAACAGCGTGCTGCGTTCTTCACGCTCGATCAGCAAATCGAAGGTATCGACGCTCACTTCTGCATCGCCGGGCATATAAGGGAGATCGGCGTGGACATGACCCAACACCAGAATGCTTTCGCCCGCAGCACGGCGCTTTTCCAGCATGGGCAGCAAATCGAGGGTGATGTCCGGGTTGCAGCTCAGGCTCAGGTACCCTGGTTTTTGCGGATCGTGGGCGACCAGTTGCGCGACCAGATTCAGCCCATTGGCGTTGATGTCCCGGGCAGCGTGGCTGTAATTGCTACTGACGTAATCCTGCTGTGCAAAGGTGCTGTTCAGAAGACTGCCCGGCTGCATGAAGAATTGCTCGACGCGAACGTTGGACGGCAGATTGCTTCTGTGCAGATCGGCGAGGAAATCCAGTTCCGGGTAGTCACCGAACACGCGCTCGAGGAAGGGTTCGAGAAAGCGTCCTTGCAAACCCTCGCCCACCGCGGGACGCCCCAGACACAGAGCGGTGTAAATCGTCAGTTGCCGCTCGGGCAAGGATTTGATCCGGGCATACAGGGCGTTGGCAAAACGATTGGGCTTGCCCAACCCCAGAGGCATGCCCATGCGAATGTGCGACGGCAGCTCGGCCAGTACGTGATCGACGGCTTGCTCGATCGAGCAGGAATGCGGCATCCGGCCTCTCCTGGTTTGTTATTCGATGGAGGTTGGACCGGGGATCAGAGGAAATTGCTGCAATGCGATCATGCGTTCGCCACGGGTACGCAATTGCCGGTCGCCCAGCCCCACCTTCGCAGCAGCGCGGCTTGCCGACGGTGGCGGCGGGAAGATCACCACCGCGGGCAAGCCGTGCGGCTACAGGAGGGATAGGTACAAACCAGCGGTTCAGTCGCGCCGCGTGTCGATGGACACGAGCTTGTCCTCGATGAACTTGAGATGTTGATAAGCGCCGTTGCGAGGCCCGTAGACCCAGAGGCTGACTTTCACGGCGTTAAGGCGAGGAACTCCATTGACCCGTGACGCAGGGTCCTGATCCTCACTGCGATCAGGCGTACCGCACTTCTCGCGAACAACACTCGCTGTATCCCCCAAGCTGATCAGCGCGGTCCCGCAACGCATCGTGGCTTGCGCGAAACCGGCAAACAGCAGTAAAGGCAGCAACCACAGCAGCGTTGTCTTGCGAACCATAGAACCCCGTGTCGTTACAGCCCGGACATTTTCTTGATTGCACCCTTGAGTTCTTCATCCGAACAATCGGCGCAGGTCCCTTTGGGCGGCATGGCATTGATGCCGCTAATCGCTTTGGCCAGAAGGCCGTCCAGACCGCCCTGTTCCTTGGCGCGCTTGCCCCAGTCGGCGCTGTCGCCGATTTTCGGCGAGCCCAGCAGACCGGAGCCATGGCAGGCGTTGCAGTGCTTGCCGATCACGTCATCAGGGGATTTGGCGCCACCCGCACCACCGGCTGTCGCCGCCACGTCCATGCCGGGACATTCCTTGCCCTGAACACAGACTTGTCCGACCGGTTCGAGTCGTTTGGCGAGGTCATCGCTGGTGGAGGCCTGGGCCGTAAATGCCCAGAAGGCGAGGAGTGCAACTGCAGCCAGGATCTTATTAGTAAGGTTCACGCTTTCACCCTCATGGTGGCTATAACGCCCCTGCGTTCACGGTTAGGCGCAGGCGACGAAAGTATAGCGGTTAGCCCGTTGGCCGTAACATCCCTGAGCATCGCAGGGTTATTAGCGCATCGACCTTTTGCTTCGGGCTATTCCTGTATCCCGTCTGAGCGCTCAGGCAGGAGGGTTTCGCTGATCAGAAATTCGCAGGCGTAGCAGCACTGATGAGCCGTGCCGGTACGTCGAACGGATTGCGGAAGCGATGCGGTCGGGTGCTCTCGAAATAGTAGCTGTCCCCGGCTTCGAGCACATACGTATCAAGCCCGACGACAAGCTCAAGGCGGCCTTCGACCAGAATGCCGGTCTCTTCACCTTCGTGAACGAGCATCTCATCCCCGGTGTCGGCACCTGGCGGATAGACCTCGGTCAAGAAAGCAATCGCACGGCTCGGATGAGACTTGCCGACCAGTTTCATGGTGACAGCGCCGTCCGAGATATCGATCAATTCGCTGGCTTTGTAGACCACCTGGGTCGGATTTTCTGGCTCAAGCTCTTCTGAAAAGAACTCCACCATGGACATCGGTATGCCGCCAAGCACCTTGCGCAGCGAGCTGATCGAGGGACTGACGCTGTTCTTCTCGATCATGGAAATGGTGCTGTTGGTCACGCCCGCTCGTTTGGCGAGTTCGCGTTGGGACAGACCCTTGAGTTTACGAATGGATTGCAGTCGTTCACCGACGTCCAATGCTGGAGTCCTCCTGATAATCAAACACGGTCAAGTGGTCGCCATGATGGCGACAGCGTTCAGTATTTACAACACTTGACCCGATTAGCAAAGAGGCCGGTGCCCGCCATAAACCATGGGCAGTTCAGGCGGGGCGACGACAAGCGTGAGTCAATCCCCGGAATAGAGCCTTGGCACGCGCTTGAGGTTGCAGAATATCTGGTAGGGAATGGTGCCCGCGCTGGCAGCGACGTCGCTGGCAAGAACGTTTTTGCCCCACAACTCGACGCGACTTCCCAGGCCAGCGCCCGGAACATCAGTCAGGTCAACACACAGCATGTCCATCGAGACGCGTCCCAGCAAACGGCTGGGGCGACCGTCGACCATGACCGGTGTACCCGTTGGCGCCTGACGCGGATAACCGTCGGCGTAACCCATCGCCACTACACCGATGCGCATGTTGCGGTCAGTCACGAATGCTCCGCCGTAGCCGACGGGTTCACCGGCTGGCAATTCGCGCACACAGATCACCTTGGACTCCAGCGTCATGACCGCTTGAAGACGATCAGCCACTGACTGCGGCTGATCGAAGGGCGTTGCGCCATACAGCATGATGCCCGGGCGAACCCAATCGCTGGGGACGTTCGGCCAGCCCATCACGCCGGGGGAATTGCGCAGACTGATCTGCGTGCCCAGCCCTTCACGGGCCGACTGGAAGATGGCGAGCTGTTCTTCGGTGCGCGAACTGTCCAGTTCGTCAGCCCTGGCGAAATGGCTCATCAGCACGACATTGGCTACTTTGGCGCTGGCCTGCAGACGCTGATAGGCGGACTGAAAGTCAGTGGGATGAATCCCTACTCGGTGCATGCCTGAGTCCATCTTCAACCAGATGTTCAGCGGTTTGCTGACGCTGGCCTGCTCGATGGCATCGAGTTGCCACAGCGAATGAACGACGCACCAGAAGTCGTGCTCGACAATCAGCGGCAGTTCGTCCGCCTCAAAGAAACCTTCCAGCAGCAGAACCGGTGCTTTGATGCCGGCCTGACGCAGTTCCAGCGCCTCTTCGATACAGGCCACAGCAAAACCATCCGCTTCGGTTTCCAGCGCCTGAGCCACGCGCACGGCGCCATGGCCATAGGCATCGGCCTTGATGACGGCAAGTGCCTTGGCGCCCGCGGCTTCACGAGCCAGTTGGTAGTTGTGGCGCAAGGCTGAAAGATCGATGAGGGCGCGGGCTGGACGCATGGGGATGACTTCTTGATCAAAGAATATGAATGACCTGTAGGCGTGAGCTTGTTCGCGATGAGGCCAGCCCGATGAACCAGACACGCCGGACACGACGCCATCGCGAGCAAGCTCACGCCTACAGGGTTTCGCGTAATCCCGGCGGGGGCTACGCGTGTTGATTACGGCAGTGCAGCAGTCACCGACAACTCAACCAGAATGTCCGGTTCGCACAACTTGGCTTCTACGGTGGCACGGGCGGGGGCGACGCCTTTGGGCAGCCACTGGTCCCAGACACTGTTCATCCCGGCGAAATGGGCGTCGATGTCTTTCAGGTAAATCGTCACCGACAAAAGGCGGCTTTTGTCGGTGCCGGCCAGGTCCAGCAAGCGCTCGATATTATTGAGCGTCTCTCGGGTCTGTTGTTCGATCCCCGCTGTCAGATTGTCACCCACTTGTCCGGCAAGATAAACGGTGCCGTTGTGGACGACGAGCTGGCTCATGCGCTCATTGGTGAGCTGGCGCTGTACTGACATTTTTTGCGATCTCCTTGGAGCTTCCATAGCGGGATATATCGAGGCCTTCGGCGCTGATCTGTGGTGTTTTGCGGGCGATGAGATCGGCCAGCAAACGACCGGAACCGCAGGCCATGGTCCAGCCAAGAGTTCCGTGGCCGGTATTGAGGAACAGGTTGCGATACGGTGTGGCGCCCACGATCGGCGTGCCATCCGGAGTGGTCGGACGCAGACCGGTCCAGAAACTGGCCTGGCTCAGATCGCCGCCCTGAGGATAGAGATCGTTGACGATCATCTCCAGCGTTTCACGCCGGCGAGGATTGAGCGACAGGTCAAAACCGGCGATCTCGGCCATGCCGCCAACCCGGATACGGTTGTCGAAACGGGTAATCGCGACCTTATAGGTCTCGTCGAGAATCGTCGACGTCGGGGCCATATCGGGGTTGGTGATCGGCACAGTCAGGGAGTAACCCTTGAGCGGGTAAACCGGTGCCTTGATACCGAGAGGCTTAAGCAATTGAGGGGAATAACTGCCCAACGCCAGCACGTAGCGATCTGCAGTTTCCAGCCTGCCGTTCACGCGCACGCCATTGATCCGGTCGCCGGCGAAATCAATCGACTCGATCGACTGACCGAAACGGAATTCAACACCTAACTTCACACACATCTCTGCCAGACGCGTGGTGAATAGCTGGCAGTCGCCGGTCTGGTCGTTGGGCAGACGCAGCGCGCCACTGAGGATATTGCTCACGCTTGCCAGCGCAGGTTCCACGCGGGCGATGCCTTCGCGGTCGAGCACTTCATAAGGCACACCGGCCTGCTCAAGCACGGCGATGTCCTTGGCGGCGTTATCCAGTTGTTCTTGAGTGCGAAACAGTTGTGTGGTGCCAAGACTGCGGCCTTCATAGGCGATGCCGGTTTCGGCACGCAGTTCGTCAAGGCAATCGCGGCTGTACTCGGACAGACGCACCATGCGCTCTTTGTTCACCGCGTAACGGCTCTGAGTGCAGTTACGCAGCATTTGCGCCATCCACAGATACTGATCAATGTCGGCGGTCGCCTTGATCGCCAGCGGCGCGTGACGCTGCAGCAACCACTTGATGGCCTTGAGCGGCACGCCTGGTGCGGCCCATGGCGACGCGTACCCCGGGGACACCTGTCCGGCGTTGGCGAAACTGGTTTCCATGGCGGCGGCAGACTGACGGTCGACGACTGTCACTTCAAAGCCCGCGCGTGCCAGGTAGTAAGCACTGGTGACACCGATTACGCCACTTCCAAGGACCAGAACGCGCATGTTGATTCCCTCATCGCGGATATCCGCTGACGTTTTGAAGTTTGAAGCAAGGATGTGGGCAGTATAAAAAGCAACGAGCAGTGCTTTTCACTATATAAGCGCCTATATTCAGCGTTAGTTCTCGACAACCAGGGCTTTAGCAGAGGGGCTTTGCAATGCGCACCCAACACCAGTCAAAACGTGAACTGGACAAGATCGATCGCAACATCCTGCGCATCTTGCAAAGCGACGGCAGAATTTCATTCACGGAGCTGGGCGAGCGTGTCGGCCTCTCTACCACGCCGTGCACCGAGCGGGTCCGCCGGCTTGAGCGCGAAGGGATCATCATGGGCTATAACGCCCGGCTCAATCCGCAGAACCTGAAGGCTAGTCTGCTGGTGTTCGTGGAGATCAGCCTGGACTACAAATCAGGGGACACTTTCGAGGAATTCCGCCGAGCGGTCCTCAAATTGCCTCATGTGCTGGAATGCCACCTGGTGTCGGGGGATTTCGACTATCTGGTGAAGGCGCGGATCTCGGAAATGGCCTCCTACCGCAAGCTACTGGGCGATATCCTGCTCAAACTGCCCCATGTGCGAGAGTCCAAGAGTTACATCGTGATGGAAGAGGTAAAGGAGAGCCTGAGCCTGCCGATTCCAGAGTGAGCGATGCAAACGTCGTTGGAGATCCGCTATCCCCTGTACCGGTCCGGCTTGCGGGCGGCAGGACTTAGAAGAATGCCACCGACGGCAAGCCGTACTGCTACGGATCTGCAGTGCGTCAACTACACCAACACCTGCCGCGTCGACGCAATGTACTCGTGAACCTGCCTCTCGACCCGAGGATGAATCAACACTTCGGGTCGGCGGCCATTAGGGCATGGCAATGTCGGCGTGGTGCCGAACAGGCGACAGATCAGCGGGCGCTCGTCATACACCGTGCAACCGTTCGGGCCAAGGTGCACGCAATTGAACTCATTGAGCGCTGCTTCCTGCTCGGCCGGCGTCTTGCGGGGCAGGCGCGCCATTTCCTCTGACGACGTTGTCACCGGTCCGCAGCAGTCATGGCAGCCGGGCACGCATTCGAAGGACGGAATCTGCCGCCGCAAATCGCGAATTTTCTGGCTGTTGCAGCTCATGGCGAGACTTTTTCCTGTGGAGAGCGGTAATTGTGCCCGAGCGGGACTCTGGCTGATAGAGATTGACCTTCCTTGCCCTGGCGCGAATTCACGGGCTACCCTCTGTAAAAATTTCCAAACAGCACATTGAGACCCACCCATGAACCCCTCCAGCCACGCTGCTTCTTATTACGCAGCCAGCAGCCACGTGCAACCCGATTACCCAAGCCTTGCCGGGGAGGTGAACGTTGACGTCTGCGTGGTGGGCGGGGGGTTCTCGGGGCTCAATACCGCTATCGAACTGGCCGAGCGCGGCCTGAGCGTCGCATTGCTGGAAGCGCGCAAGATCGGTTGGGGTGCCAGCGGACGCAACGGCGGTCAATTGATTCGCGGGGTCGGCCATCACGTCGAGCGCTTTAGCGATGTAATCGGTGAGGAGGGCGTGCGGCAGCTCAAACTGATGGGGCTTGAGGCGGTCGAAATCGTTCGCCAACGGGTCGAGAAATACACTATTGCGTGCGACCTGACATGGGGCTACTGCGATCTGGCCAATAAGCCGAAGGAGTTCGCAGGCTTCTCTCAAGATGCCGAAGAGCTGATCGGACTGGGGTATCGCCACCCACTGAAGCTGATACAGCCAGAAGACATCCGCAGCGTCATCGACTCAGGCAACTACGCCGGCGGCATGCTGGACATGGGCTCGGGCCATCTGCATCCGCTGAATCTGGCGCTGGGCGAAGCGGCCGTCGCGCAATCGCTGGGGGTCCAGTTGTTCGAGCACTCGGCAGTGACTCGTCTGGAATACGGTTCGCAGGTCAAGGTTCATACGGCCCAAGGCCTGGTCCGCGCCAACACGCTGGTGCTGGGCTGCAACGCGTATTTGAATGATCTGGACCCGACCTTGAGCGGCAGGGTCCTGCCCGCGGGGAGTTACATCATCGCCACCGAACCCTTGGGCGAAGACCTGGCCCGCCAGCTACTTCCGCTCAACACCGCGATGTGCGACCAACGCGTGGCAGTGGATTACTTCCGGCTAACGGCTGACAAACGACTGCTGTTTGGCGGCGCCTGCCACTATTCCGGCCGCGACCCACAAGACATCAGCGCCTACATGCAGCCCAAAATGCTCAAGGTGTTTCCGCAGCTCAAGGGCGTGAAGATTGATTTTCAGTGGGGCGGAATGATCGGCATCGGTGCAAACCGCCTGCCGCAGATCGGACGTCTGAAAGAGCATCCGAACGTGTTCTATGCCCAGGCATACGCCGGCCACGGGCTCAATGCTACCCATCTGGCGGGCAAGTTACTGGGAGAAGCCATCAGCGGTCAGCACAGCGGCGACTTCGAGCTGTTCGCCAAAGTCCCGCATATGACCTTCCCGGGCGGCAAACATCTGCGGTCGCCGTTGTTGGCATTGGGGATGCTATGGCATCGACTCAAAGAACTGGTGTAGCGAGTGTTCTCAGACATACCCCTCGGGTTGCCGCGCACCTGTAGCAGTCCGGCTTGCCGACGGCAGCGCTTTGACAAACGTCACCGCCGGCAAGCCGTGCTGCTCGGAGGAATCGGCGGATGTGGATATGTTGCAACACACTCAGGAACATCAGTGCACTGAAACACCATCATTCCCTCCAGAACGGCTTGAGCCCCTCGCACCGGGCTTGGTCGTAGCTCAGGCCAATGTCCCGCAGTTGATCTTCATTGAGGGTCAGCAACGCCCGCCGCGTTACCCGACGGTGTTGAAACAGCCCCCACAGGCTCAACCCTTTCGGGGCGTTCGTGCGCACCACAACGTCCTGATCCTGTACCAACTCCTGTGCATACAGCGTCAGCCTGACATCGCTCATACCGCTCATTTCCAGACACCTCATCATGGGTTCCAAGTGAATCCATGATGCGTCTGTATGGAAAACCATTACAGATCCAAAGAATTATAATTTTTTGCATACAGATTCAATACATCACCCCCTGAATGATGTATTTTTGCCCAATCTGTATCGGTCAGCCGACGCGCCACTGCTGGGGACTACGCCCATGACGCTCTATGTCAATCTCGCCGAACTGCTCGGCACACGCATCGAAAGCGGCTTCTATCGCCCTGGCGACAGGTTGCCGTCAGTGCGCGCCTTGAGCGTGGAACATGGCGTCAGCCTGAGCACCGTGCAACAAGCCTATCGATTGCTGGAAGACAACGGTCTGGCGTCGCCGCGCCCCAAGTCCGGTTATTTTGTACCGGCTGGGCGCAAGACCGCAGCGTTGCCAGTCGTAGGGCGCCCTGCCCAGCGGCCTGTGGATATCTCGCAATGGGATCAAGTGCTGGAACTGGCGCGCGCCGTCCCCCGCCCCGACGTTGTGCAGTTCGCGCGGGGCATGCCCGACATCACCAGCCCCACGCTTCGTCCGCTGACCCAGGCGCTGGGCAAGATCAGCCGCCGTCAGGACATGCCCGGCCTGTATTACGACAACATCAATGGCACCCAATGCCTGCGTGATCAGGTTGCGCGCTTGCTGCTCGACTCAGGCACCAATGTTGGCGCGGAGGATCTGGTCATCACCACAGGCGCGCAGGAAGCGCTGGCGGTCAGCATTCGTTCGATCTGCCAACCGGGGGATATCGTCGCGGTTGATTCACCGAGCTTTCACGGCGCCATGCAGGCGTTGAAAGGTCTGGGCATGAAGGCGCTGGAGATCCCCACCGATCCGATTACCGGTATTAGTCTGGATGCACTGGAACTGGCTCTCGAACAATGGCCGATCAAGGCCATACAGTTGACGCCCAACTGCAATAATCCGCTGGGCTATATCATGCCCGAGGATCGTAAACGCGCCTTGTTGACCCTCGCCCAGCGCTTTGACGTGGCAATCATCGAAGACGATGTGTACGGTGACCTCGCCTACCATTACCCCCGTCCGCGCACGATCAAATCCTTCGATGAAGACGGCCGCGTCCTGCTGTGCAGCTCGTTTTCTAAAACCCTGGCGCCGGGCTTGCGGGTTGGCTGGGTCGCACCAGGCCGATATCTGGACCGCGTGCTGCACATGAAATACATCAGCACCGGCTCCACCGCCACTCAGCCGCAACTGGCAATCGCCGAGTTTCTTCAGGCGGGGCATTACGAGCCACACATGCGTCGGATGCGCGGCCAATACCAGCGCAGTCGCGACTTGATGACAGATTGGGTCACACGCTATTTCCCTGACGGCACACGGGTCAGTCGTCCACAGGGAGGCTTCATGCTCTGGATCGAGATGCCGGAAGATTTCGACTCCCTGCGCTTGAACCGCGCGCTCGAAGGGCAGGGCGTACAGATTGCCGTCGGCAACATCTTTTCCGCGTCGGGCAAATACAGAAACTGCCTGCGCCTGAACTTCGCGGCGAAGCCGACACCGCAGATCGAAGAAGCAGTACGCAAGATCGGCGCCACGGCAGCGCGGCTTTTGGCTCAAACCGAGCGCGTGTGATTTAACCTTTTGTAGAAAATGCGGTCATATCGCCATGGTGTGACTTCTGGATGAATGCGTTGACGAACAAATGGGCACTGTCCCTCCTTTTGGCCTTTGCCCTCAGCGTTACGGGATGCGCGCACACAACCGCCGTGGACGATGCACCAAGCCAGGCGCTGCCTGCTTGCGACTCAGCTTTCGGTCGCTCGATCATGGCTCAGGCGGCGCCTTACGAAGGCCGCTCGGGCTTCCGCCTGCTGCCCAACAGCACCGAGGCCTTCATGGCCCGGGCCGAACTCATCCGCAATGCCAAGACCAGCCTGGACCTGCAGTACTACATCGTCCACGACGGCCTGAGCACAAGGGCATTGGTCGACGAACTGCTCAAAGCCGCTGACCGGGGAGTGCGGGTCCGCATCCTGCTGGATGACACCACCAGCGACGGCCTTGATGAGGTCATCGCCACGCTCGCGGCGCACCCCAATATTCAGATTCGGCTATTCAACCCGCTCAACCTGGGACGTAGCACAGGCGCCACGCGCTCGCTCGGTCGGCTGTTCAACCTGTCGCTGCAACATCGGCGTATGCACAACAAACTGTGGCTGGCCGATAGCGCCGTCGCGATCGTCGGCGGGCGCAATCTGGGCGATGAGTATTTCGACGCAGAACCCAACCTCAATTTCACTGACATCGACATGCTCAGCGTCGGCCCGGTCGCCGAACAGTTGGGGCATAGCTTCGATCAGTACTGGAACAGCACCCTGAGCAAACCAGTGGACGATTTTCTCTATTGGCCGCCCGACGCCAAGGATCTGGACAAGGCACGCAAACGCCTGGCCGTCTCACTGGAGCAGGCGCACGTTGAGAAAAAGGCGCTGTATGAAAGATTGATGGCCTACAAGACCCAGCCGCGCATGAAAACCTGGCTCAATGAACTGATCTGGGCGCACAACCAGGCCCTATGGGATGCGCCCACCAAAGTGCTGTCCCGTGGCGAGCCGGATCCACACCTGCTACTAACCACCCAGCTGAGCCCGGATCTGCAGAACGTGCATCAAGAACTGATGATGATCTCTGCCTATTTCGTACCGGGACAACAAGGCATGACGTATCTGACCGGACTCTCAGACAAAGGCGTGGCTGTGAGTTTGCTGACCAACTCCCTCGAAGCCACTGATGTGCCGGTCGTGCATGGCGGCTACGCGCCGTATCGCAAAGCGTTGTTGGCCCATGGCGTCAAGCTGTTCGAGCTGCGCCGCCAACCAGGCGACCCGAGCAACGGTGGAAGCGGGCCAAAGTTCTTCAACACCAGGACGTTCAAGGGCGGCTCCGAGTCCAGCCTGCACAGCAAGGCAATGATCTTCGATCAGCAGAAGNAAGTGGGGGTATTGGTCGACAGTCCCGAACTGACCGGATACCTGCGCGACCTGGCGCTGCAAGGTATGGCGCCTGCCATCAGCTATCAGGCAAAGCTGGAGAATGATCGCGTGGTCTGGGTCACCGAAGACAACGGCAAGATGCACACGCTGTACAAGGAGCCCGGCGACTGGTGGCGCCGACTGAACGCCTGGTTCAGCAGCGCCGTAGGCCTGGAGAAGATGCTTTAAGCCGCGACGGGCTGCGCACCGAACGCTCTCGGGCGTTGCGACAGGATCACCAGCCCCAACGACCCGGCCGCCATCAACAGCGGCAGCGCCTGGCCACTGATCCATTGGCTGCCAGCGCCAGCCGCCAGAGGGCCAAGCAGGCAACCGATACCCCACAGTTGCGCCACATGAGCATTGGCGCGCACCAATGCATCGTCACGATAACGCTCGCCGATCAGAATCAGCGACAGCGTGAACAACCCGCCCGCACTGGCACCGAACAGCACCCACAGCGGCCAGATCGCAACCGTGTCCACCAGCATGGGAATCGCCAGACTCGACACCATCAGCGCCAGCGCGCAGCCAGAAAACAACCGACGACGCGACATCTTGTCTGCGAGTGCGCCAATCGGCAGTTGCAACAGCGCATCACCGACCACCACCGTGCTGACCATCGCCAGCGCCACCTCCGGGGTGAAGCCCTGTTGCAGGCAATACACCGGCAACAATGTGAGGATCATCGCTTCAAACCCTGCAAACAACGCAATTGCCCACGCGATTGCTGGCAGTTGACGGCAAAAGCCTCCCAGATCGCGCAAGGTGACATGACTGGACTCGGCACTGGGCGCGCCGGTTCTGCCCAGCAGCAGCAAAGGAGACGTGGCAAGCAACGCGGTGCCGATCCAGAAGCCGTAATCGTGCCCGGTCCCGATGACGCCGAGCAGCAACGGCCCGCCGAGCTGACTCAGGGCATAGCAGCTGCCGTATAGCGCAACCAGCTTGCCGCGCAGGTTTTCAGTCACCAGTTGGTTGATCCAGCTTTCGCCAAGGATAAATAACATGGTCAGAATCACGCCGAGCATCAGGCGCAGCACCAGCCATATCCAGTAATCAGGCATCAATGCCAGCAGGCCCACCGAAATAGAACCTGCCCACAGGCACAGGCGCATCAGGTTCGCGGTCCCAAGGATCGACGCCAGGCGACTGGCCAGGCTCGCGCCGAGCAGCACGCCGATGGCAGGCATTGCCGCCATGACACCAATGGCAAACGCGCCGTAGCCCCAGCTTTCCAGTCGCAACGACACCAGCGGCATGCTCACGCCCAGCGCCAGGCCGACGCTCAATACGGACGACAACACCGCGAAATAAGTACCCCAACGCATCACCACGCTCCTGTGGCTCAAAGGGATGAGACAAAACAGCCGGGCTCTTGAGGGAAACCCGGCTGTTCGGAAATATACTTCGACTCAACCCTGTAGCAGTCCGGTTGCAGACGGTAGCGAGTTCGATGACGCTGCCGTTGGCAAGCCGGATTGCTACAAGCTTTGCAACGCGTGACCTTACAACTTGATCCAGGTCGCCTTCAGTTCGGTGTACTTGTCGAACGCATGCAGCGACTTGTCACGGCCATTGCCCGACTGTTTGAAGCCACCGAACGGCGCGGTCATGTCGCCGCCATCGTACTGGTTGACCCAGACGCTACCTGCACGCAAGGCACGGGCCGTGAGGTGAGCCTTGGATAGATCCGCCGTCCACACTGCCGCTGCCAGGCCATAAGGGGTGTCGTTGGCGATCTGTACTGCTTCCTCAGCGGTGTCGAACGTGAGTACCGACAGCACCGGACCGAAAATTTCTTCCTGCGCGATCTTCATGGCGTTGGTCACGCCGTCGAAAATCGTCGGTTCGACGTAAGTACCGCCGGTCTCTTGCATGATACGTTTGCCACCGGCGACCAGTTTGGCCCCACCCGTGTGACCCGCTTCGATATAGGACAGCACGGTGTTCATCTGCTGAGTGTCGACCAGCGCGCCGACGGTGGTTTCCGGATCCAGTGGATTGCCCGGCTTCCAGGCTTTCAGCGCCTCGATCACCATTGGCAGGAATGTGTCC
The DNA here is from genome assembly GCF_003605735.1 of Pseudomonas sp. LS-2. Taxonomy (GTDB): domain Bacteria; phylum Pseudomonadota; class Gammaproteobacteria; order Pseudomonadales; family Pseudomonadaceae; genus Aquipseudomonas. Next base: position 689,709 of record NZ_QXTJ01000039.1, read on the forward strand.
TTGATCGAACGCTCGACCAGCAGACGCGAACCAGCGGTGCAGACCTCGCCCTGATTGAAAGCGATGGCGCTGGCAGCAGATTCGGCAGCAGCCTGTAGGTCGGGCGCATCGGCAAAAACGATGTTCGGGCTTTTGCCCCCAGCTTCCAGCCAGACACGTTTCATGTTCGACTCGCCCGCGTAGACCAGCAACTGCTTGGCGATCTTGGTCGAGCCGGTGAACACCGCGGTGTCGACATCCATGTGCAGCGCCAGCGCCTTGCCGACGGTATGGCCGTAGCCCGGCAACACGTTGAGCACGCCAGCCGGAATGCCTGCTTCGACAGCCAGTTGCGCGACACGGATGGCGGTCAGGGGCGACTTTTCCGAAGGTTTCAGGACGACAGAGTTACCGCTCGACAGAGCAGGGCCCAGTTTCCAGCAGGCCATCAGCAGCGGGAAGTTCCACGGTACGATGGCTGCGACAACGCCGATTGGCTCACGTGTCACCAGGCCCAGTTGGTCATGGGGAGTGGCCGCGACTTCGTCGTACAGTTTGTCGATGGCCTCGCCACTCCAGCTCAACGCTTGTGCGGAGCCCGGAATGTCGATGCCGTAGGAGTCGCTGATCGGCTTGCCCATATCAAGGGTTTCGAGCAGCGCCAGCTCTTCGATGTTCTCTTTGATCAGCGCGGCGAAGCGAATCATCGCCGCCTTGCGCTTGACCGGCGCCAGACGCGACCAGACCCCGGAGTTGAACGTGGCGCGGGCATTTTCGACAGCGCGCTGAGCGTCGGCGGCGTCACAACTGGCGACATGGGCAAGGAATCGACCATCGACCGGACTGATGCAGTCGAAGGTGGCGCCGCTAGCGGCGTCGGTGTATTCGCCATTGATGAAGGCACGGCCTTCGATTTTCAGATCCTGGGCGCGTTTTTCCCAGTCCGCATGAGTCAGGGTGGTCATGAAACATCCTCCTCCTATGAATTGTGCGCGCCCTCGCGCTCATGAGCCGTGCTGTAGGACATCGCCTAACATACTGTCGGATCGGCCAAAGGCATCCGTCACCCTAAACCAGCGCCGGTGGAATTTCCAATATATTGGACAAAAAGGGGAAAAACGGCGAGAAATCGTGCATTTTATTCAACAGTGCGTCATCGAGGGCTGAGCGCCATGCCGCTTAACCCCATCCAACACCATCTTCAATTGCCAGTTCAGGAGCCAGGGACATGAGTATCGAGAACGTCGTCGACTTCAGTGAAGCCACTACCCCAGCGGAGCGATTCAAACCCGCAGAGGAAAAGATTCTCAAGGGCGATCCTGAGCAAACGATTTACAACCACTACAACAGCCCGTGCGGCCAGATGAATGCTGGCGTGTGGGAGGGTGAAGTGGGCCATTGGAAGGTCAATTACACCGAACACGAATACTGTGAAATCGTCCAGGGCGTATCCGTGTTGCGCGACGAGGAGGGCAACGCCAAGACCCTTCGTGCAGGTGATCGTTTCGTGATTCCGGCCGGCTTCAAGGGCACGTGGGAAGTGCTTGAGCCGTGCCGCAAGATCTACGTGGTGTTCGAGCAGAAGGCCTGACTGCCAACGTGTAGCGGTAGGAGTATTGCATTCGGCCAAACACATCCGTGAGAACTGACCGACCGTAATCGCGGGCAGCGTGCTCCTACACATACTGCAGCTTGCTGATTTCCCCTTGCCCACAAAAAAGCCCGCATCGCTGCGGGCTTTTTTGTAAGAGGCGAATCAATTACTTGATTTTGGCTTCTTTGTAGATCACGTGCTTGCGAGCAACCGGATCGAATTTTTTAATTTCGATTTTGTCCGGAGTAGTGCGCTTGTTCTTGTCGGTGGTGTAGAAGTGGCCGGTGTTAGCGGTCGACACCAAACGGATCAATTCACGCATGATTCTCTCCCTTAGACCTTAGCGCCAGCGCGGCGGATTTCGGCCAGAACGACCGTGATGCCACGCTTGTCGATGATACGCATGCCTTTAGCAGATACGCGCAGACGTACGAAACGTTTCTCTTCTTCAACCCAGAAGCGATGATGCTGCAGGTTTGGCAGGAAACGACGACGGGTTTTGTTGTTCGCGTGGGAAATGTTATTCCCGGTTACCGGACCCTTACCGGTAACTTGACAGACTCTCGACATGCCTCAGCCCTCTAAAACCACATGCCCAACCCGGCATGGGTTGGCCGCTTAATCTCTCAGTCATTTGGCGCCAGGCGCCGCGTTTCTTCAGGGGTCTTACCGGCCACACCTACGGTGAAGGCAGCGGGCCCCTAGAAAAGAGCGCTGCTTTATACCAGAAAGCGTTTGGAGCAACAACACAAACGACGAATTACCTGCAAGAAAATCAGGGCTTTCAGTCCGGCAACGCCAGCAGTAAAGGCCGCGACGGGAAATATACCACTCGTCGCGCCGCAGCGATTGTCCTGCGCCTACGCATGGTCTAGGGTTAGTCCCTCACCAGACTGCGCCGGCAGATGGGCTATCTCTGAAAGGAAAATCGCCATGCGCCTAGCTGTTTTACCCCTGTTGATTGCGTCCCTGTCCGCGCCGTTGATGGCTCAGGCCGCCACCAGCCTTAGCGTTTGCACGGAAGCCAGCCCCGAGGGCTTTGACGTTGTGCAATATAACTCGCTGACGACCACCAACGCCTCGGCCGACGTGCTGATGAATCGCCTGGTGGATTACGACGCGCAGACCGGCAAACTGGTCGCCAGTCTGGCAGAAAACTGGAGCGTATGGCCCGACGGGCTGACGTATGACTTCAAATTGCGCACTGGCGTGAAATTTCACCATACCGACTATTTCACCCCGACCCGCGACCTGAATGCAGAAGATGTGGTGTTCAGCTTCCAGCGCATGCTCGACCCGGCCAACCCGTGGAACAAGGTTGCAGTGCAGGGCTTCCCCCACGCGCAGTCCATGCAATGGCCATCACTGATCAAGAAGGTCGAGGCCCCCGACGCCAATACCGTGCGCATCACCCTCAACCACCCGGACGCGACCTTCCTCGCCACGCTGAGCATGGGCTTCGCCTCCATTTATTCGGCTGAATACACCGCACAGCTGATGAAAGCCGGCACCCCGGAGAAGCTCAACAGCCAGCCAATCGGCACCGGGCCATTCGTCTTCAAACGCTTCCAGAAAGATTCGGTGGTGCGCTACGCGGCCAATCCGGATTACTTCGCGGGCAAACCGGCTATCGATACGCTGATCTACGCGATCACCCCGGACGCTAACGTTCGTCTGCAACGTATTCGACAGAATGAATGTCAGGTCGCTCTGTCTCCCAAACCGCTGGATGTGGCCGAAGCGGGTAAGGATCCGAACCTGAAAGTCGAAAAGACCGATGCGTTCATGACCGCGTTCCTGGCCATCAACAGCCAACACCCACCTCTTGATAAGCCTGAAGTGCGCCAGGCGATCAACTTGGTATTCGACAAGGACACGTACCTCAAGGCCGTCTTCGAAGGCTCGGCACGCGCCGCCAATGGTCCCTATCCGCCCAACACCTGGGGCTATGCCAGCGACTTGCCCGGCTACAAGCATGACGTCGCCAAGGCCAAGGCGCTCCTCGCCAAGGCAGGCCTCAAAGACGGCTTCAAGACCACGATCTGGACGCGCCCCTCCGGCAGTCTGTTAAACCCGAACCCGAGCGCAGGCGCGCAGCTGTTGCAAAACGATCTCGCCGCTGTAGGCATCAAGGCCGAGATCAAGGTGATCGAGTGGGGCGAGCTGATTCGTCGCGCCAAGACCGGCGAACACGATCTGCTGTTCATGGGCTGGGCAGGCGACAATGGCGACCCGGACAACTTCCTGACGCCGCAGTTTTCCTGCGCAGCGGTCAAGTCCGGCACCAACTTCGCACGCTATTGCGACGAGGGGCTGGACAAGCTGATCAGCCAGGGCAAGGCCGTGACCGATCAGGGACAGCGCGCCAAGCTCTATCATCAGGCGCAGGAACAGATCCAGAAACAGGCTTTGTGGCTACCCCTGGCGCACCCGACGGCCTTCGCCCTGACCCGCAAGGATATTCTTGGGTACAACGTCAGCCCGTTCGGCCGACAGGACTTTTCGAAAGTGATGGTGAAGTAACTGCCAATGCGATTTCCGCTTCTGGCCAAAGGCCGTCGGAGTTTGGTTCCTACGGCTTGCGGCCAGAACTGGAAAGCAAATTCCGGCCCTCCTCTGGCATCTACATCAAGCCATGCTCCAGCATCGACAGCGGGTCTCCGTCGCCGATGATCACATGATCGAGCACCACCACGTCGACAAGCGCCAGCGCCTTCTTGAGATGTCGGGTCAGTTCGACATCGGCTTCGCTAGCCTCACACACGCCGGACGGATGATTGTGGCAAAGGATGACGCCCGCCGCGTTATTGGCGAGTGCGCGTTTGACGACCTGCCGGGCATGCACATGGGCCACATTGATCGAGCCGTGAAACAGCGCCTCGAACGCCTGAACGCGGTTCTTGCTGTCCAGAAACAGACAGCCGAACACCTCGTGGGGCTCATGTCGCAGCAGCGCCTTGAGGTAGCTGCGCACCTGAACCGGACTCCTCAAGACTGAACCACGCTTGAGATTCTCGCCCATGTGCCGCCGCGCCATTTCCATGACCGCCTGCAACTGAGCGAACTTTGCAGGCCCCAGGCCCAATTCGTTGCTGAATGCTGTCAAGTTGGCTTCCAGCAGGGCACGCAAGCTGCCGAACTGACCTAAAAGGTGTCGGGCCAAGTCCACAGCGCTTTTTCCGGAGACGCCGGTGCGCAAGAAAATGGCGAGCAATTCGGCGTCCGAAAGACTCGAAGCGCCTCGTTCAAGCAGCTTCTCCCGTGGTCGCTCGGCCGCGGGCCAGTCACGAATACTCATAGCACCTCCCTGTATGTGGGCGCCGCTGTTCCCGTGCGGTCGCTGTGCTATCTTAGCCCATCATTTTTACGCGACAGTCCAGCCTGGGGAGGCGTTTGATTGCCGCGTGTTAACTCGACCAAAAGGCAGGCCTATGCAGCGGCTGTATCGGAAACGCATCGTTCTCGGCGTCGGCGGCGGCATTGCGGCCTACAAGAGTGCCGAACTGGTCCGCCGATTGCGCGACCATGGGGCAGAAGTGCGCGTGGTCATGACCAAGGGCGGCGCCGAGTTCATCACCCCGCTCACCATGCAGGCGCTGTCCGGGCACCCTGTCCACATGGACCTGCTGGACCCTGCCGCTGAGGCAGCGATGGGCCACATCGAGCTGGCCAAATGGGCGGACATGGTGCTGATTGCACCGGGCACCGCAGACCTGATCGCACGCCTGGCCCAAGGCATTGCCAACGACCTGCTCACCACCGTGGTGTTGGCGACCGATGCCATCGTCGCCGTCGCACCTGCCATGAATCAGGCGATGTGGCGAGATCCCTCCGTGCAAGCCAATCTGCAATTGCTTGAACAACGTGACTTCCGCATGTTTGGCCCAGCGAGTGGTAGTCAGGCCTGTGGCGACGTGGGTTACGGCCGCATGCTCGAACCCAACGATCTGGCGCAGAGCGCAGCGGACTGCTTCCAGCGTCTGACGCTGACCGGTAAGCATGTGCTCATCACCGCCGGCCCGACCCAGGAAAACATCGACCCGGTGCGCTATATCACCAACCATAGCTCCGGAAAAATGGGCTTCGCCCTGGCAGAAGCCGCGGCCGAGGCGGGTGCACGGGTCACGCTGATCACCGGCCCGGTCAACCTGCAGACACCGGATCGGGTTTCACGCATTGACGTCGTCAGTGCCCGTGACATGCTGGCTGCTTGCGAGGCCGGGATGCCGTGCGACCTGTTCATCGCCTCTGCTGCCGTCGCCGACTACCGCCCGGAAGTCGTCGCACCACAAAAACTGAAGAAAGACCCTACGAATGGCGATGGTCTGCTGCTGCAGATGGTCCGCAACCCGGACATTCTCGCCACCATCGCACAACGCCAGGATCGCCCGTTCAGTGTCGGTTTCGCCGCCGAAACCGAACACCTGCTCGACTACGCCGCACGCAAGCTCAAGGATAAGAACCTCGACTTGATCATCGCCAACGACGTTGCCAATCCCAGCATTGGCTTCAACAGCGAAGAAAACGCGTGCAGCGTGATCGACCGAGCGCTGAAGGAAACGCTCTTCGCCCAGACCAGCAAGGCCAAGATTGCCCGCCAGCTGGTGTCTTTTATCGCTGATCGCATGAACCAGGTTTAATCACGTATGCACGCTCTACAAGCCAAAATCCTCGACCCTCGCATTGGCAGCGACTTTCCGCTTCCGGCCTATGCCACCACCGGCTCTGCTGGTCTGGACCTGCGCGCCATGCTCAAAGAGGAAACGGTACTCGAACCCGGCCAGACCCTATTGATTCCCACCGGCCTGTCGATATACATCGCAGATCCGAGCCTTGCCGCCTTGATCCTTCCGCGCTCCGGCCTGGGCCACAAACACGGCATCGTACTGGGCAATCTGGTCGGTCTGATCGACTCCGATTACCAGGGCGAACTGATGGTGTCCTGCTGGAACCGTGGCCAGACCGCTTTCAAGATTTCCATCGGCGAACGTATCGCGCAGTTGGTGTTGGTTCCGGTCGTTCAAGCTCACTTTGAAGTCGTCGAAGAGTTCGACGAAAGCCAGCGCGGCGCAGGTGGTTTCGGCCATTCCGGCAGCCATTGATCCTGCACCAATCGCCTTGGCAAGGCAGTCTTTGAGGGACTAAAAGCCCCGCCCCGATGCAAAATCATAAGAACCGCCCAGGAAGCTCGAGCAGGGAGAGTCAAGTTTGAAAGGCATCAAGCGCACAGCGAAGGCGACGCCTCACCCAGAAACGACTGACGCAGCGGGCAAGGACTCAAACCTGAGTCTGGCGACCCCGGGGCTTTTCCCCTCCCTTATCGGCCTGTTCGCCGCAGCCGTTCTGGTCTGGCTGGGCCTGCTCAGCCAACCGCAGGAACAGGATCAACTGGCTCAAGCCTGGGGCACCGCGCAGGCGGGTGCCATCGGCAAGGCGTTACGCCAGATCAGCGCAGGTACCCAGGCCGCGGCCATGGATCCGACCCTGGCCCAAGCAGTGCATAGCAATGATCCGACACGGATCGAAGCCGCCCAGAATCAGCTCGCCTACCGCGACGGCGTGATTGGCGCTCGGCTCAGTCCTCCTGGTTTCAATAACGTCGACAACCAGGGCTCATTGCCGGTCAGCTTCGCGACGCTGGATATGCTCGCCAAGGCAAGCAAGGGTGAAATGCCTGCGCCGGAAGCACGCAAAATGGGTGACAGCTGGGTGATTTACAGCGTCGCGCCGTTGCGCACGGCACCCGACGCACCGGTCAACGGGACCCTGCTGCTGGCTTTCAAGCTGCAACGGTTGACCAATGCCTTGCCGGAGGCTCCCGCCGAAGTCGGGCAGATCGTGCTGAGTCAGCAATTCGGTGATGCACCGGCGCAGAGTTTTCTGACACGCGGCCAAGCCAATGGCGGTCGCGCTGTGGACTTCCCAACCGGCTACCCCAACTGGAAACTGACCTTCACGCCGGGTCCCGCACTGGACTCCTCGCCTCCCTCTTTAATGCTGCTACTGGCGGCAATCGTCGCCGTCGGCAGCCTGCTGCTGGGGCTGTATCTGAACGAAAGCGCGTTGAAACGTCGCGTGGCCGCAGATGCCCGACAGTTGGAGCAACTGCTGCAAGAACTCTCGGGCGGAAAGGCCGTCAAAGCTTTCGGCCTGAGCATGGCCGCCCTCAATGGGCTGGCTCAGAGTCTGGCGCAGTTGTCGTTGCGCAATCAGCCGGTCGCCCCCGTCGCGGCCACGAACAATGTTTCGCCTGACACCGCACTCGGTTCGACGAGCAGCACCGCAACGTTTACGCCACTCGGCTCACGTGACACCGAGCTGACCGATCCGCTGTTTCAAGACACCGACATTCTCGACATCGACTTGCTCGATGAATCTCAGGACGCCCTGAAGTCGGAGCACTCCCACACCATGAGCAGTACCGCAAACACCGCACCCCAATTCCCGGATACCATTTTTCGCGCCTATGACATCCGCGGCATCGTGGGTGAGACCCTGACCGGAGAAACCGCTTACTGGCTGGGCCGTGCCATTGGCGCGCAGAGCCTGGCCGAGGGTGAGCCCAATGTATGCGTCGGCCGAGACGGCAGACTCTCCGGCCCCGAACTTGTCGCTCAACTGATCAAGGGGCTGTATGACAGCGGCTGCCACGTCAGTGATGTCGGGCTGGTTCCGACTCCCGCCCTGTACTACGCCGCCAGCGTGCTCGAAGGCAAAACCGGCGTGATGCTCACTGGCAGCCACAACCCCAAGGACTACAACGGCTTCAAGATCGTCATCGCAGGCGATACGCTCGCCAACGAACAGATCCAGGCGCTGCACGACCGTATCAAGCGCCACAACCTTCCAGCCGGCAAAGGCAGCGTGAACAAGGTCGACATCCTCGATCTTTATGCCGGGCAAATCACCAATGACGTAGTCCTGGCGCGCCGACTCAAAGTGGTGGTCGATTGTGGCAACGGAGCAGCAGGCGTTATCGCGCCTCGACTGCTGGCAGCCCTCAACTGCGAAATCATCCCGCTGTTCTGCGAAGTCGACGGAAACTTCCCCAACCATCATCCCGACCCGGGCAAGCCGGAAAACCTTCAGGACCTGATCGCCAAGGTCAAGGAGACGGGCGCCGACCTGGGCCTGGCGTTCGATGGGGATGGCGATCGGGTAGGTGTCGTCACCAACGCGGGCAGCGTCGTATACCCTGATCGCCTGCTGATGCTGTTCGCTCGGGATGTCGTGAAGCGCAATCCGGGAGCCGACGTCATCTTCGACGTGAAATGCACCCGTCGCTTGATACCGTTGATCCAGGAATACGGCGGTCGCCCGGTAATGTGGAAAACTGGTCATTCGTTGATCAAGAAGAAGATGAAAGAAAGCGGCGCGCTATTGGCTGGCGAGATGAGCGGCCACATCTTCTTCAAGGAGCGCTGGTTCGGTTTCGACGACGGCATCTACAGTGCCGCGCGCCTGCTGGAGATTCTCAGCCAGGAAAAGCTCAGCGCCGAAGACCTGTTCAAGACTTTCCCGAACGATCTGTCGACACCGGAAATCAACATCAAGGTCACCGAAACCAGCAAATTCAGCATCATCGAAGCGCTGGAGCGGGATGCCCAGTGGGGCAAGGCCAATCTCACGAACATCGACGGTGTGCGTGTCGACTATCCGAAAGGCTGGGGCCTGGTTCGTGCGTCCAACACGACGCCGGTTCTGGTGCTGCGCTTCGAAGCCGAGACCGAGGACGAACTGCAACGGATCAAGGACATCTTCCACACCCAGTTGAAAAACGTAGCACCGGACCTAGAACTTCCTTTTTGATCAAACTTTTTGAGTGGAGCCCAAATGACCCTCGAACGTGATGCCGCAGCCAATGCCGCCAAGGTCCTTTCCGAAGCGTTGCCTTATATCCGACGCTTCGTCGGCAAGACGCTGGTGATCAAGTACGGCGGCAACGCCATGGAAAGCGAAGAGCTCAAGACCGGCTTCGCGCGCGACATCGTGCTGATGAAGGCCGTGGGCATCAACCCGGTCGTGGTACACGGCGGGGGACCTCAAATCGGCGATCTGCTCAAGCGCCTGTCCATTGAAAGCCACTTCATCGACGGTATGCGCGTCACCGACTCGCAGACCATGGATGTCGTGGAAATGGTATTGGGCGGCCAGGTCAACAAGGACATCGTTAATCTGATCAACCGCCATGGCGGCAGTGCAATCGGCCTGACCGGTAAAGACGCCCAGTTGATCCGTGCGAAGAAAATGAACGTTACCCGCCAGACCCCGGAGATGACCAAGCCGGAAATCATCGACATCGGTCATGTCGGCGAAGTGGTGGGCATCAATACGGACCTGCTGAACATGTTGGTCAAAGGCGACTTCATTCCGGTGATCGCGCCAATTGGTGTGGGCGCTGACGGCGAGTCCTACAACATCAACGCCGACCTGGTTGCCGGCAAAGTAGCTGAAGCTCTGAAGGCTGAAAAGCTGATGCTGCTGACCAACATCGCAGGCCTGATGGACAAGGAAGGCAAGGTACTGACCGGCCTGACCACCGAGCAGGTCAACGGCCTGATCGCCGACGGCACCATCTATGGCGGCATGCTGCCGAAGATCCGATGCGCGCTGGAAGCAGTGCAGGGCGGTGTGACCACCTCGCACATCATCGACGGTCGCGTTCCGAACGCCGTGCTGCTGGAAATCTTCACCGACACCGGCGTCGGCACCCTGATCAGCAACCGCAAACGTCACTGATCGCGGATCCCGCGCAAAAAAAGACCCCGCCGGCGTAACCGGCGGGGTCTTTTTTCATTCTGGCACTCAATGCCCAAGCAGTTGCTGCAATCGCACCTTGTCCTGAGCGAACTCGGCATCGGCCTGCTTGCGTGCGGTCTGATATCGCAGGATATCGAGCTTGAGATTCTGCTGCTGATCACGCACATCCGCCATCTGGTCGATCAGGCTTTGCGGCACCTGTCGCCCCGCGCGCTCCTGATCGGCCGCCTGGGTTTGCAACGCACCCTGCTGAGTTGTCAGCCCTTGAATATTGCCCTGGGCTACGGAAATCAGCGCATCGAGCTCCGCCAGCTTGCGGGTCCGGGCACGATCGACATCGGTCACGCTGCTGTACAGATGCAGCAACTGCGCATCAGCCTCGGCCTGTAGTCTGGCAGCCTGCGCTGCAGCCTGAGCCTTCCGGGCCTCGTCAGCGGTCGGCGCAGGCGGAATCGTCTGGATCACGCGCCCGCGCTGATTCAACACCTCGTAGCCTTTACCTGCGTATTCGGCAGGCACGCCCTGGCGGTCAAGAACCGTCACGCCGCGACTGTCGACATAGCGATAGAGCACGATGCCTGGGTTCTCGTCAGCCTGAACGCTTGCCACGCACACCACACCCAGCAACAGACAAAGACCCACTGAGCCCGACTTGAGCATAAAAACGAGATCCCCTGACGACTCAGATTCCGTATTGAGCCCGATACGCTTCAACGGCTGGAAGGTGCTGCTTGAGCTGAGGATCATCGGCCAGGAACTCGAGGACCTGATTCAACGAAACGATGCTCACCACCGGAATGCCGAAGTCGCGCTCAACTTCCTGGATCGCCGAAAGCTCGCCGTTGCCGCGTTCCTGGCGGTTCAGTGCGATCAACACGCCTGCGGCGTTCGCGCCCTGCGCCTGAATGATCTGCATGACCTCGCGAATCGCGGTGCCTGCGGTGATCACGTCGTCGATGATCAGCACGTCGCCGGTCAATGGAGCACCGACAAGACTACCGCCTTCACCATGGGCCTTGGCTTCCTTGCGATTGAAGCACCACGGTAGATCGAGGTTGTGATGATCTGCCAAAGCCACGGCTGTCGCGGCCGCCAGGGGGATACCCTTGTACGCCGGCCCGAAAAGAACATCGAAGGAAATCCCGCTTTCCACCACAGCAGCCGCGTAGAACTTGCCCAACTGGGCCAGTGCCGAACCACTGTTGAAAAGACCGGCATTGAAGAAGTAAGGACTGGTGCGTCCTGACTTCAACGTGAACTCACCGAAGCGCAAAACCCCGCGATCGATGGCAAAACGAATGAAATCGCGCTGATACGCTTGCATGAAAAAAGCCCCGAATACCACGGATTTAGCTAATTAGGTAGAGCTCGGGTATCATACACGCACGTGATTTTTGGGGCCATTTATGCGGATCATCAGTGTGAACGTTAATGGTATTCAGGCTGCAGTCGAGCGTGGTTTGCTCAGTTGGCTGCAAGCCCAGAATGCCGACGTCATCTGCCTTCAGGATACCCGCGCCTCCGCCTTTGAACTGGACGATCCAGCCTTCCAACTGGATGGCTACTTCCTGTATGCCTGCGATGCCGAAGTTCCTGCCCAAGGTGGCGTGGCGCTTTACTCGCGACTGCAACCAAAGGCGGTAATCAACGGTCTGGGCTTTGAAACAGCCGACCGTTACGGGCGATACCTGCAAGCGGATTTCGACAAAGTCAGTATTGCAACTTTGCTGCTCCCGTCCGGGATGAACGGCGATGAAGACTTGAATCAGAAGTTCAAGCTCATGGACGACTTCGGCAAGTATCTGGACAAGCAGCGACGCAAGCGTCGCGAGTACATTTATTGTGGCTCGCTCTACGTTGCGCAGCAGAAGCTGGATATCAAGAACTGGCGCGACAGCCAGCAATCTCCTGGTTTCCTGGCACCCGAACGGGCGTGGATGGACGAGATTGTCGGCAACATGGGCTATGTCGATGCCCTGCGCGAAGTCAGCCGCGAAGGCGACCAGTACAGCTGGTGGCCGGATAACGAACAGGCCGAGATGCTGAATCTGGGCTGGCGGTTCGACTACCAGTTGCTGACCCCGGGTCTGCGCCGCTTTGTTCGCAGCGCACGCCTGCCACGCCAGCCGCGTTTCTCGCAACACGCGCCGCTGATCGTGGACTACGACTGGACCTTGACGATCTGACGTCCAGTTGCTCAAAAAAAAGCCGACGCGAAGTCGGCTTTTGTTTTTCCGCAATACTGCGATCTGTAGCAGTCCGGCTTGCCGGCGGCATCGATCTCGAAGTCGTCACCGCCGGCAAGCCGGACTGCTACAGGTGTGCGTAGAAGAGAAAGACTCCCGCGATCACTGCGGGGCCGGCCACCAACGCTATTTGATCAACCGCCAGGTAAATGGATAGCGGTAGGCAATTCCGTCGTTGACCTTGATCCCGGCGATGATCGTCAGCACCAGCGCACCGACGCCTACCAGCATCAACAGCGGGAAGCCGATGACGATGACCATCAACAGGAAGCAGATCATCGCGGCGATGGCCACGGTGATCTGGAAGTTCAGGGCTTCCTTGCCCTGAGCGTCGATATACGGATCTGTTTCTTTCTTCAATTGCCAGACAATCAGCGGCCCGAGCAAATTACCGAACGGAAAGATCAGGCCGAAAAACGCCGCGAAATGGCACAACATCGCCCATTGGCGGACTTCCTTGCTCGGCACTGGTTGCGGCGGCTGACTGTCGATCATTGTGCTGCCTCTGTTCTGACAGATATAAACCGTAAGACCGAGGCAATGCTCAGTCGGCAAGTGCTGCTTTCTGCAACTCGAAGATCTCGTTCATGCCTTTCTGGGCCAGTGCCAGCATGGCGTTCAGCTCTTCAGGCTGGAACGGCGCACCCTCGGCAGTGCCCTGCACCTCAATGAAGCCACCGGCGTTGGTCATCACCACGTTGAGGTCGGTCTCGGCGGCGGAATCTTCCAGGTAATCCAGATCCAGCACTGGCTCACCCTGATACATGCCCACCGAAACGGCGGCAATCATTTGCTTGAGCGGATCGCCGCCTTTCAGGCCCCCGCGCTTCTTGATGGTTTTCAAGGCATCGATCAGCGCGACCATGGAACCGGTAATCGAAGCGGTACGAGTGCCGCCGTCGGCCTGAATCACATCGCAATCGACATACAGGGTCACATCACCCAGCTTGGACATGTCCAGGGCAGCGCGCAGGGAACGACCAATCAGACGCTGAATCTCAAGAGTACGACCGCCTTGCTTGCCACGACTGGCTTCACGCTGGTTACGCTCACCTGTGGCACGGGGCAGCATGCCGTATTCGGCGGTGAGCCAACCCTGGCCCTGACCTTTGAGAAAACGTGGCACGCCGTTTTCGACGCTGACGGTGCAGATCACCTTGGTGTCGCCGAACTCGACCAGTACAGACCCTTCGGCGTGCTTGGTGTAGTTGCGGGTGATGCGGATCGAGCGAAGCTGATCGGCAGCGCGACCACTTGGACGTTTCATCTGGGATACCTGTACTGAGACGGAAAACTGACGTGCATTATAGAGGCGCAAGCTCGCGCTGGGGACATCAAATGATCCATCGATGACCATCGGCCCAGGTGTCGCCCCATGAATTGGCATTACCCTACAAAACAAGCGGTGCATTCCTTCAGTCCGTGCGGCATTGCAGCATTTGGGCGCGAACCTCGCTCTGAGCTACAATCTGGCGCCTTTATAGCCTGTCGTTCTTTACGACGTTCGTTCGGGCAGAACACCGCCCCGGGCAGGCTACCGCCAACACCTGACTAAACAGAGGTACTTCCCATGGTGCACAGCATGACCGCTTTCGCCCGTGCCGAACGAGCCGGCACACAAGGCACGCTGAGCTGGGAACTGCGCTCGGTCAATCATCGCTATCTCGAACCACACCTGCGCCTGCCGGAATCCTTCCGCGACCTGGAAAGCGCCGTACGCGAAGCGCTACGCCAAGGTCTGTCACGGGGCAAGATCGAATGCACCCTGCGCTTCACCGAAGAAACCGCAGGTAAACCGCTGCAGGTTGATCGCGAGCGTGCCAGCCAGCTGGTCGCCGCTGCGGAAACCGTCGCCAGCCTGATCAAGCAACCTGCCGCGCTGAACCCGTTGGAAGTGCTGGCCTGGCCTGGGGTTCTCGTGGCTGACGCGTCCGATCCCCAAGCCCTGAACAACGATGCGCTGGCGCTCTTCAATGAGGCGCTGGACGAATTGAAAGCCGGGCGCGCCCGTGAAGGCGCAGACCTGGCCAGACTTCTCGACGAACGGCTTTCCTCAATCAAGACCGAAGTGGCTACCCTGCGCACCCTCGTGCCGCAGATGCTCGCCACTCAGCGTCAGAAAGTGCTCGATCGCTTCGCTGATATGAAGGCAGAGCTCGATCCCCAGCGTCTGGAGCAGGAGATGGTCCTGCTGGCGCAGAAGAGCGACGTCGCCGAGGAACTCGACCGTCTGAGCACCCACGTCACTGAAGTTCGCCGCGTACTCAAGACCGGCGGACAGGCCGGTCGCCGCCTGGACTTCCTGATGCAAGAGCTCAACCGCGAAGCCAATACACTGGGCTCCAAAGCCTTTGATCCTCGCAGCACCCAAGCCGCGGTCAACCTCAAGGTGTTGATCGAGCAGATGCGCGAACAAGTGCAGAATATTGAGTAAGGCCAATTCCGACATGACCCACAGCACCGGCACTCTGTACATCATTTCCGCCCCTTCGGGCGCGGGCAAGACCAGCCTGGTCAAAGCCCTGATCGATGCTCAGCCGCAGATTCGCGTCTCCGTATCGCACACCACACGGGCCATGCGCCCTGGTGAAGTGGACGGCGTGAATTACCACTTCGTCGACCGCGCCGAATTCGTGCGCATGATCGAACACGGGGATTTCCTCGAACAGGCCGAAGTCTTCGGCAATCTCTATGGCACCTCGCAAAGCCGTCTGCAGCAGACGCTGGATGAAGGCCATGACCTGATTCTGGAAATCGACTGGCAGGGCGCCGAGCAAGTGCGCAAACTGATGCCTCACGCTCGCTCGATCTTCATTCTGCCACCGACCCAGCAGGCGCTGCGTCAACGACTGACCAACCGCGGCCAGGACAGCGACGAGATCATCGAGGGCCGGATGCGCGAGGCCGTCAGCGAAATGAGCCACTACGTCGAGTACGATTACATCGTCATTAATGATGATTTCGCCACCGCGCTGGAAGACCTCAAAGCCATCTTCCGTACCAATTTGCTCACCCAGGAGCATCAGCAGCAGCGCTTCCAGGAGCTACTTGCACAACTGCTGGCGTGATTGCAGGGTTGTAAAAATCGACCGCTTGTGGCTTGCCGCTTGAAGCTTGTGGCTGTCCGCTTGTAAACTACCGAGTCCGCTCGCCCATCCGGGCACCGCGCATACCGCATTTGCTACGAGGAATACCCATGGCCCGCGTGACCGTTGAAGACTGCCTGGAACATGTAGATAACCGCTTTGAGCTGGTCATGCTCGCCACCAAACGCTCGCGTCAACTGGCGACCGGCGGCAAAGAGCCAAAGCTGGCCTGGGAAAACGACAAGCCTACCGTTGTTGCCCTGCGTGAAATCGCAGCTGGCCTGATGGATTACGCCGTCATTGCAGAAGCTGAAATCGTTGAAGATGAACCATTGTTCGCTGCGTTCGAGGACGAGTCCAACGAGGCCGTCTAAGCCTATGCCCGGTCGACGTAGCAAGGCGCAGGGTCAGAGCCATCGGCAAGGAGTTGCATCTTGCCGAGCATAGACGCCCTCGCCGATCGCCTGTCGACCTACCTCGGCAAAGACCAGGTCAATCTGGTTCGCCGAGCGTACTTCTATGCCGAACAAGCCCACGACGGCCAACGCCGTCGCAGCGGCGAAGCCTACGTCACGCACCCGCTGGCGGTGGCCAATATCCTTGCCGACATGCACATGGACCATCAGAGCCTGATGGCCGCGATGCTGCATGATGTGATCGAAGACACAGGCATCGCCAAGGAAGCGCTCTGTGCGCAGTTTGGCGAAACCGTGGCCGAACTGGTCGACGGGGTCAGCAAACTGACCCAGATGAACTTCGAGACCAAAGCCGAAGCCCAGGCAGAAAACTTCCAGAAAATGGCCATGGCCATGGCGCGCGACATTCGTGTGATTCTGGTCAAGCTCGCCGACCGTCTGCACAACATGCGCACCCTCGAAGTGCTGTCAGGCGAAAAACGCCGACGCATCGCCAAGGAAACGCTCGAAATCTACGCCCCCATCGCCAATCGCCTTGGCATGCACAGTGTGCGTATCGAATTCGAAGACCTGGGTTTCAAGGCGATGTACCCCATGCGTTCTTCGCGCATCGGTCAGGCGGTCAAACGCGCGCGGGGCAATCGCAAGGAGCTGGTCAACAAGATTGAAGAGTCGTTGAGCCACTGCCTTGCCGTCGACGGTATCGAAGGCGAAGTCAGCGGGCGACAGAAGCACCTTTACGGCATTTACAAGAAGATGCGCGGCAAGCGTCGGGCCTTCAACGAGATCATGGACGTCTACGCGTTCCGGATCATCGTCGACAAGGTCGACACCTGTTATCGCGTGCTGGGGGCTGTACATAATCTGTACAAACCGCTGCCTGGCCGCTTCAAGGATTACATCGCGATTCCCAAAGCCAACGGCTATCAGTCGTTGCACACCACCCTGTTCGGCATGCACGGCGTCCCCATCGAAATCCAGATTCGCACCCGCGAAATGGAAGAGATGGCCAACAACGGCATCGCCGCACACTGGCTATACAAATCCTCGGGTGACGAGCAGCCCAAAGGCACCCACGCACGCGCCCGTCAATGGGTCAAAGGCGTGCTGGAAATGCAGCAACGCGCCGGCAACTCCCTGGAATTCATTGAAAGCGTGAAGATCGACCTGTTCCCGGACGAGGTCTATGTGTTCACCCCTAAAGGCCGGATCATGGAGTTGCCCAAAGGCTCCACGGCTGTCGACTTCGCCTATGCGGTACACACTGACGTTGGCAATAGCTGCATCGCATGTCGCATCAATCGTCGGCTTGCCCCACTGTCCGAGCCCCTGCAAAGCGGCTCGACAGTTGAAATCGTCAGTGCACCGGGAGCGCGACCCAATCCGGCGTGGCTCAACTTTGTCGTCACCGGCAAGGCCCGCACCCACATTCGGCACGCACTCAAACTGCAACGACGCTCAGAATCCATCAATCTTGGCGAACGCCTGCTGAACAAGGTGCTTAACGGCTTCGACAGCAGCCTGGAAAAGATCCCGAACGAACGTCTGCAGCTGATTCTCGCCGAGTATCGGGTCGAGGTCATCGAAGACCTCCTCGAAGACATCGGGCTGGGCAATCGCATGGCCTACGTCGTTGCACGGCGCCTGCTCGCCAGTGAAGGTGAACAACTGCCAAGCGCAGAAGGGCCATTGGCGATCCGCGGTACCGAGGGCCTGGTGCTCAGCTACGCCAAGTGCTGCACGCCGATTCCGGGCGATCCGATCGTCGGCCACCTGTCCGCAGGCAAAGGCATGGTCGTGCACCTGGACAACTGCCGCAACATCAGCGAAATCCGCCACAACCCGGAAAAATGCATTCAACTGTCCTGGGCCAAGGACGTTACTGGCGAATTCAACGTCGAACTGCGCGTCGAGCTTGAACACCAGCGCGGGCTTATCGCGCTGCTGGCAAGCAGTGTGAACGCGGCCGACGGCAACATTGAGAAAATCAGCATGGACGAGCGCGATGGTCGTATCAGCGTGGTCCAACTGGTGGTCAGCGTGCACGACCGCGTGCACCTGGCCCGCGTGATCAAGAAACTGCGCGCCCTGACCGGCGTGATCCGCATCACCCGCATGCGCGCGTAGCCAAACCGCCAACAGGAGTTTTTCATGAGCAAGACCGTCATCTCCAGCGACAAAGCCCCTGCCGCCATCGGCACGTACTCTCAGGCGATCAAAGCTGGCAATACCGTCTACATGTCCGGCCAGATCCCACTGGACCCGAAAACCATGGAACTGGTCGAAGGTTTCGAAGCACAGACCGTTCAAGTGTTCGAAAACCTTAAAGCAGTGGCTGAAGCGGCAGGCGGCTCGTTCAAGGACATCGTCAAGCTGAACATCTTCCTGACCGACCTGAGCCATTTCGCCAAGGTCAACGAGATCATGGGCAAATACTTCGAACAGCCTTACCCGGCGCGCGCCGCCATTGGCGTTGCCGCCCTGCCTAAAGGCGCCATGGTCGAAATGGACGCCGTGCTGGTCGTCGAGTAAATCCCCTGCGGAGCGCATACGACGCTCCGCCACCCTCTCAGAGCAAAGGAAGGACTCCGCATGCATATGCGCGTCGCGTTCGCCCTCTCGCTGTTGGCCGCGCTACTGAGCGGCTGTGCCAGCCATTCCAACAAAACCCCGGACGGTGTCTGGGTCAACCAGGCGGCAATCGATGCTGCGGCCGAAGGTGGCAATCTTCGCCAGTCGTTGCTCGCGTATGGGCCGACGCTGGAGTGGAATATCAACACGGCAGCAGGGCAGGCAACGTCTTACAACGGTTTTGAACTCACCGAGGGCAAGGTCGCCAAGGACCCGGACGGTTCCTGGAAAGTGAACGTCTACGGCAGCGCGTCCGATGAGTTGAAACTCAAGAGCGACGAGCTGGTACAGAGCGCCAGCGACTCAGGCCCTGAACAGCACTTCAAGATGCCCAAGCAGCCAGCGCCAGCAGGCGCGCAGCCGGGAACCAGTTTCGAGCGAGCGCTGTACACGGCCTATCTGGGCGGGAAGTGGACGATCGTCAACGGCGACGGCCAGGGCAGTGTGGTCGAGTTTCAGCCCGATGGCAGTGTGACCGGCCTACCAGGCAATGATCGTTACGCCCTGTGCCTGGCTGGCGACTGCGCCGCCATGAGCGGTGAGTATGACAGCATGTGGCTTGAGAAGAACGAACGCGGCAATCCCTGGGTGTTCGTGCGTCAGGGCAAGCAGCTGGAAATTTTCCAGGCCGTGAACAATGCGCAGGCCACCGAAATGCCCGACCTGCGCCCGGGCGAGCGACACTGGGTACTGGAGAAGAACTGATCTGACAGCGAGGAGCGGACGTCGTTATATCGCTTCTTCCCGCTGCTCTGGCAGGCCCTCATCCAGATGCAGCCACGGCAATCGGCTATCGGTCCAGATATGCCGATCTGCCGGAGCCTGCTCGGGGTGATCGAGGGTCGCAATAGTCACATCCATCGTCTCAGGGCTATTGCGACTGAACAACGCCGCCTGCGCACCGCAGTTGTTGCAGAAAAAGCGCACGCAGGTGGGGCCGGAGTCATACGCCGCCGGACTGCCCGCCAGCCACTTGAACGCCTCCAATGGCACCGTGATCCAGGTCACTACGATCCCGCCTGACGTCCGTCGACAGATCGAGCAATGACAATGAGCGATGTCGCGCAACGGCGCATCGAGTTGATAGCGCAGATTGCCGCAATGGCATCCGCCGGTATGCACTTGAGTCATGCTCATACTCCCGATCATGTTTAAGGTCTGACTGCCTCGTGGCGCAATAACTTCATTTTTCCTACAACGACCAACGTAACGTCAACGAAAGCTGGCTGAAAGCTTGGCCCTTTAGCATCTCCCCACCGCCGGCGACAGACCGGTCAGCCAGGATGAACGGCCTTCGTCGTTCTCCGGCCCATCTACAACAACAATTCGGTGATTCTGATGCTCGCTCTTGTTCTTCTGTGCCCCTCGTTCGCTCCCCCACTCCACGCGCCGCTCGTACTGAGCTGATTGCCTTCGTCTCGTCCGTTTCACGTCGCGTACCGCCTGGAGTATTTCTATGTTGACCTTCCTCGGCTTCGCCATGGTCGTCGCCTTTATGTACTTGATCATGAGCAAGCGCCTTTCAGCGCTGATCGCCCTGATCATCGTCCCTATCGTCTTCGCCCTGTTCGGCGGCTTCGCCTCCGGTATTGGCCCCATGATGCTTGCGGGCATTACCAAGCTGGCGCCGACCGGCGTCATGCTGATGTTCGCCATTCTCTACTTCGCACTGATGATTGACTCCGGCCTGTTCGACCCGGCCGTGCGCAAGATTCTCAAGCTGGTCAAAGGTGATCCGGTAAAAGTCTCGGTGGGTACTGCCGTGCTGGCGCTGGTGGTTTCCCTGGATGGAGATGGCGCTACCACCTACATGATCTGCGTGGCTGCGATGCTGCCGCTGTACAGCCGCCTGGGCATGAGCCCGCGAATCATGGCCGGCCTGATCATTCTGGCGGGCGGTGTCATGAACATGACGCCATGGGGCGGTCCGACTGCGCGGGCAGCCAGTGCGCTGCATGTCGACCCATCGGACATCTTCGTTCCCATGATTCCCGCCATGCTTGCAGGGGTGATCGCCATTCTTGTGATCGCTTACTGCTACGGCAAACGCGAGCGAGCGCGCCTTGGCGAGCTGCACTTGCCAGGCGACGAAGTCGATCACAGCGAAATCAGCGTCTCGCAGTTTCCAGATGCCCGTCGTCCGAAACTCATCTGGTTCAACGGCGCCCTGACACTGGCACTGATGGTCGCTCTGATCATGGGCCTGCTGCCGCTGCCGGTGCTGTTCATGATCGCGTTCAGTATCGCCATGATCGTCAATTACCCGTGCCTGCAGGCGCAGAAAGACCGTATCGCCGCTCACGCCGGCAGCGTGCTGGCGGTGGTCGGTCTGATCTTCGCGGCGGGTATTTTCACCGGTATCCTGTCGGGCACCGGGATGGTGGATGCGATGTCGAAAAGCCTGCTGGCGGTGATTCCCGATGCGATGGGTCCCTACCTGGCGGTCATCACAGCCGTGGTCAGCATGCCCTTCACGTTCTTCATGTCCAATGATGCGTTCTACTATGGTGTGCTGCCGGTGCTTGCCGAAGCCGCCGCGCACTACGGCATCAGCCCGGTCGAAATGGCACGTGCCTCGATCGTTGGTCAGCCCGTCCATTTGCTGAGCCCATTGGTACCGTCGACCTACCTGTTGGTGGCACTGGCCGGCATCGAATTTGGTGATCACCAGCGCTTCACCCTCAAATGGGCCGTGCTGGTCTGCGTGTGCATAATGGTCGCCGCGCTGCTGATGGGGATATTCCCCGTCTTCAGCAGTCTATAAGGCAAACACATCGGCTCGCTGGCGGACCACCGTCAGCGAGGCTTAAACAAGCTCAAAGGAAAACGTAATGGAATGGCTGACCAACCCTGAGATCTGGGTTGCTTTCTTCACCCTGACAGCCCTGGAGATCGTTCTGGGCATCGACAACATCATCATGATCTCGATCCTGGTCAGCCGCATGCCCAAAGCGATGCAGCCGCGCACGCGGATTTTCGGTCTGGCGCTGGCGATGGTCACGCGCATCCTGCTGCTGCTGTCGATTACCTGGGTCATGCGCCTGACTGACGACCTGTTCGTGGTCATGGGCGAAGGCATTTCCGGCCGCGACCTGATCCTGTTCTTCGGTGGTCTGTTCCTGCTGTGGAAAAGCTCGCAAGAGATCTACCACGGCATGGAAGGCGAGGAAGAGCAGCTTGATGAGCCGAAGGGCAAGGGCGGGCTGTTCATATACACGATCATCCAGATCGCGATCATTGACATCGTGTTCTCGCTGGACTCAGTCATCACGGCGGTCGGTATGGTTTCCCACGTCCCGGTGATGGTGGCCGCGATCATCGTCGCCGTCCTGATCATGATGCTGTGCTCGGGCGTCATCAGCGAGTTCATTGATAAGCACCCTTCGCTGAAAATGCTGGCGCTGTCGTTCCTGATCGTCGTCGGTACCGTGCTGATTGCAGAATCCTTCGACGTGCATGTGCCTAAGGGCTACGTGTACTTCGCCATGGCGTTCTCACTGGCGGTTGAAGCCATCAACATCAAAATGCGCATCGCGATGGCGAAAAAGAGGGCGATGAAGGACCCCGTGAAACTTCGCAAGGACGTTCCGGGTCAATAACATCCGATGCGTTGTAGATGAGACAGAAACGGGGCGTCCTTCAGCGCCCCTTTTTCTGGCCTTGAAAATGGTCAAACGACTGATATGTGACAGATTTGTTTCAAGAAACAATCTGCTGTGCCATGCTGGCAATAAGGCCTCCGGCCGACTAAAAGCTTTAGTTGAGCATGCTGATCACTAAAAAATGCCCATGCGCTTTCGCTCGCTACACGCTGCACTTTCACTTCCTGCCCAATGGGCGCTTAACAGGGGGCTTTCCGTATGCTGACCCTGCTCGATTTGCTTTCCGCCGTCGCGCTGCTGATCTGGGGCACGCACATCGTTCGAACCGGCATCCTGCGCGTCTACGGCTCGCAGTTGCGTCGTGTGCTCAGCCACAACATGTCCAAGCGTCCGCTGGCCTTCGTCGCCGGTATTCTCGTCACCGCACTGGTGCAGAGCAGCAATGCCACTGCGATGCTGGTCACGTCCTTCGTTGGCCAGGGGTTGATGGGCCTGACGCCCGCGCTGGCGATCATGCTGGGTGCGGACGTGGGTACAGCCGTGATGTCGCGAATCCTGACGTTCGATCTGTCATGGCTGTCGCCACTGCTGATCTTTCTCGGGGTGATGCTATTCCTTTCTCGCAAACAGACGCGTCTCGGCCAACTGGGTCGTGTCGGGATCGGTCTGGGGCTGATCATTCTGGCATTGCAGTTGATCGTGACCGCCGCTGCACCCATCACCCAGGCTGCTGGAGTGAAAGTGCTGTTCGCCTCGCTGACCGGCGACATTCTGCTCGACGCCCTGGTCGGTGCGATGTTCGCACTGATCTCCTACTCCAGTCTGGCGGCCGTGCTGCTGACCGCCACCCTGGCGGGTGCGGAAATCATCAGTCTGCCCGTGGCCATTGGCCTGGTAATCGGCGCCAACATCGGCAGCGGCCTGCTGGCGTTTCTCAGCACCAGCATGCAGAACGTCGCCGGCCGCCAGGTCGCGCTGGGCAGCTTGTTGTACAAGCTCATCGGGCTGTTATTGATCATCCCGGTGTTGACGCCGCTGGTTCACTGGATGGAGACGCTGAACGTCAGCCCCTCGAGCCTGGTGATCACTTTTCATGTGATCTACAACTCGCTTCGCTGCCTGATCATGTTGCCTACGGTCGGGCCGATGGGTCGTCTCTGTGCGACGATCCTGCCGCAACAGGCGGAGGTCAATGGGGCAGTCAAACCCCGCCATCTGGATCTGACGGCGCTGTCGACACCCAGCCTGGCGCTGGCCAACGCGGTGCGGGAAACGCTGCGTATGGGCGATCTGATCGACAGCATGCTCAATGCCATGCAGGAAGTGCTGCGTGGTAACCAGACTGCGGTGACTCAGGAAGTGCGGCGCCTGAATGATGACGTGGAAGTGCTCTACAACGCGATCAAGCTCTATCTGGCGCAGATGCCCAGAGAAGATCTGAGCGATCAGGACAATCGCCGTTGGGCTGAAATCATCGAGCTGTCGATCAATCTGGAACTGGCGAGCGGGCTCATCGAGCGTATGCTGCGTAAGGTTCAGCAGCAGAAGANTTCATGAGCAACTGATGGCGAACCTGCGCCTCGGATTGTCGGTTTTCCTGAGCGGAGATCCGGAAAGCGCTCGGCAACTGCTGCGTGAAAAGCGTCGTTTCCGGGCACAGGAGCGGCGCCTGGCGCATGCCCATGTCAGCAGACTGCAACGTAAAATCGTGCAGAGTATCGAGACCAGTTCCTTGCACCTTGAACTAATCGCTGACATGAAACGTTTGAATTCACTGTTCTGCAGCAGCGCCTATGCCGTTCTCGAGACAACTGACACCGGAGCCTTGTCCAGCGAAAGCCAACCAGAATAATCGGGATGAACGCCGGGGCGGTACTGAAGTCTGTTACACATACCGGCCCGCAAGGAAGCCCGTTTTTATGCGTTGCCTGCTGTTCGTTTGTCTGTTTTTGACATCTCTCCCCTCAATGGCCCTCGACCGCTTTCAGGTGGAGGGCTATGTCTTGCCCAACGGTTTGCAGTTGCTGCTCAAACCCGCTGAAAAAGGCCACGTTTCCATCCGCCTCGTGGTCGGTATCGGGTTTGACGACTTCCCGTGCAAAGACAAGGAGCTGCCACATCTGCTCGAACATTTGCTGTTCAGCGGCATCGACAACTCAGGGGAAGGCGGTCTGGAGCAGCAGATGCAGGCGCTGGGCGGCGACTGGAACGCTTTCACCAGCAACACCGACACCACGTTCGTGATCGAGGCGCCCGCACAGAACCAGCGCAAGGTTCTGGACCTGCTGCTGAACGTGCTGACCCACACCCAGATCAATCAGGCCAATCTGGACACCGCCAAACGCATCGTCGAACGTGAAGACGGCGGGCACTATTCCCACTTGCAGCGCTGGCTGGACAAGCGCGACCTGGGCCATAGCGCCAGCAATCAAGTGGCCGTGGAGCTGGGACTCAAGTGCTCGGAGCGGCCGGAAGTCGATCATCTGACGCTGGAGCAGATCGAGAGCATTCATGACAACTGGTACGCCTCCAACAACATGACGCTGATCATCGTCGGCGAGCTCGACAAACTGCTGCCCGCCTATCTGGAGCGTACCTTCGGGCAACTCAATGCAGTAGATCCGACCGAACACCCGCCGCTTCCCACTATCGATGGAAAAGCGGAACCCGAGCGGACGCTCATTCGTGGCGCGCTGGGTGACGGCGCCAAACTACACTTGCTGTTCACCGAGCCTGATATGGGCGAGCAGCACGATGAGACCTGGGACTTGGTGAAGGCCTACCTGGATTGGGCGCTGTACAGTGAGCTGCGCCTGGACAAGGGCTATTCCTATGGGCCATGGGCCGACCGCGAGGCGTTTGGCGACACGGGCTTTCTCAGCCTGAACGCGGATCTGGCCCGCGATGACGTTGACGCAGCCGTGGCTGCGGTTCGTTCGATGCTGGAGCGATTGCGCAAAGAGGGCATGGACCCGGCGACATTCGCTCGCCTGCAGCAGGCGTCGATTGCCAAACAGGCGTGGGCGGTGCAGGGCAATAGCGCATTGGCTGACTACTACTGGGGCGCAT
This sequence comes from Pseudomonas sp. LS-2, assembly GCF_003605735.1. GTDB lineage: Bacteria > Pseudomonadota > Gammaproteobacteria > Pseudomonadales > Pseudomonadaceae > Aquipseudomonas. Next base: position 715,092 of record NZ_QXTJ01000039.1, read on the forward strand.
TGAACGATTATGCGGACGGCCGCTTCGAAGACCCGGCCAAACGCACCCGCGGCGTGAGTCTGGATCTGGCGAACCGAGCGATGCGTCAGTTGCTGGCCCAGCCAGGATACCTGCGGATTGAAGAGCCACTGGTCAGCTATGACGAGCTGTATGAGATCGGGCTGGCGGCAATCGTATTGCTGGGTCTGGTTGTGTTCTGGCGCTGGCGTGTTTACAGAAGACG
>NZ_QXTJ01000039.1:715325-958124 GCF_003605735.1 Pseudomonas sp. LS-2
TTTTCCCTACTGCCATAGTGATCACCGACATGCCGGACTTAAACGCCATCATGCAGAACTCCCTGGTACAGCGCGTACTGGAGTTCATCAAGCGCTATCCCGGCCTTATTGCGTTCTTCGGTTTCTGCTCGGGCATCGGCAGCTTCATTCTGGTGGATCGACAGGCAAAGCTCGCAACCTGGATCGCGGTGATCATGCTGGTCAGTTGGGTCTGGTTAATGGTGGAAAACAACGCCGTAGCGCTGATTGCCAAACTGTTCAAACGCGAAATTCCTCAGCCGTTGCTGCGCTACGCCACGCAGATGATCCACCAGGAAAGTCTGTTCTTCGTCCTGCCGTTCTTCTTCATCACCACGACGTGGAACAGTGGACAGCTCGTATTCACAGGCATACTGGCTGGCGCCGGACTGATTTCCATCACCGACCCGCTGTACTACAAGTGGCTCGCGCCGCGCCGGTGGCTGTTCATGGCGTTGCACACGCTGACGTTATTCGCCGCCTTGCTGACTGCACTGCCGATCATTCTTCATCTGACTACCGCCGAGAGCTACAAACTTTCGCTGATCACCGCAATGCTGCTGTCGTTTCCGAGTCTGGCATCAGGCTTTCCCATCAATAGCTGGAAACGCGGATTGGGCCTCATTGCCATGACCCTTGCCATTGGCGCGGCTGGCTGGATGCTGCGCTCCTGGGTGCCGCCCGCGACGCTATGGCTGACCGAGGTGGCGGTCAGCACTCAGTTCGATAACCAGAACCGCACGCCAGGCGAAAGCATTGAACAGATCGGTGTGAACCAACTACGCAGTGCCGGGCTGTATGCCTACACCTCGATCAACGCACCTCGGGGTCTGGATGAGCGGATTTATCACGTTTGGCGCCACAATGGCGAAGAAGTTGATCGAATTGCTCTAGACATCCATGGCGGACGTAAGGAAGGCTATCGCGCGTGGACACACAAGCAGAATTTTCCGCCGGACGTACTCGGCAAATGGCAGGTCAGGGTGCTGACAGAGGATGGCCAGATGATCGGTGTTTTGCGCTTCGAAGTCACGGATACTGACCAGCCTGCGGTCACCCGCAAAAGGATCACCCCTGCCGGTCTGAAGCCCGGGGCAGACGCGTCGGGCACCCGTGACACCGGCTCGAAAAAGCCCGAGGACAATCCGCCAGCAGCGAGCCCAACCGCCCCGACCAAAAACAACTAAGCTCGTCGCCATGACCCCATCGATCACCCTTGCACACAAACCACCGGCGGTTAGCGGCAGCGTCACCCTGGACACCTCGACCGACCCCGCTCAACTGCGGATTTCCGGGGACTGGACGCTTGCCCATTACCACGAACTCAAACGCCAGACCGACTCGCTGAGTGCCGGTTTCGGTGCTGCCACGCACGTCGACATGAACGAGTTAGGCGCACTGGATACCGCAGGAGCATCGCTGCTCGTCGAGCTGTTGGGGGTTCAACGCCTGCGTTTGCTGGCGGTTCAGGCGCCCAATCTGCCCGAATCCAGCCGCGCTCTGATGCAGACGATTCAGAGTGCGCTTTGCGACTACTGCCAGCCAGTCAAGGATCCGGAAGTCGCGGTCGGCACCCAATTGCTCGCACGTATCGGCTCGGCAGTTGAAGTGATCTGGCGGGACACCTTGCAGTTGCTGGGTTTTATCGGCCTGATCCTGCAAACCTTCGTCACCACCCTGTTCCGACCCAAGCGCTGGCGCACGACGTCCGTCATTGCCCATATCGAGCAGATCGGCCTGGACGCCGCGCCCATCGTTGCCCTCCTGACCTTCATGGTCGGCGCGGTGGTGGCGTTTCTGGGGGCCACGGTGCTCAAGGCCTTCGGCGCGACGATCTTCACGGTTGACCTGATCGGGTTTTCTTTCTTGCGCGAATTCGCCGTGCTGTTGACCGCGATTCTTCTGGCCGGCCGTACCGCCAGTGCCTTCACGGCACAGATCGGTTCGATGAAGGCCAACGAAGAGCTCGATGCGCTTCAGACCCTGGGGCTTAGCCCTACAGAGCTTCTGGTGCTGCCTCGCGTCCTCGCATTGCTCATCTCACTGCCAATGCTGACGTTTCTGGCGATGATATGCGGCATCGTTGGCGGTGGGATGGTGTGCGCGTTGTCATTGGGTATCTCACCCGCGATGTTCCTCTCGCTGATGCAGGCCGACATCGGCGTTCAGCATTTTCTGGTGGGGATCGTCAAAGCGCCGATCTTTGCCTTCTTCATTGCCGCAATCGGCTGCCTGGAAGGTTTCAAAGTCGAGGGCAGCGCTGAATCGGTGGGGGCTCACACGACATCGAGCGTGGTGCAGTCGATTTTCGTCGTCATCGTGCTGGACGCGGTGGCGGCGATGTTTTTCATGGAGATGGGCTGGTGACCCGACGTTGCGTGCAACCCAGTGAAGCCGTGATTCAGGTGCGCGGCCTGTGCAATCGGTTCGGACCACAGGTGGTCCACGAAAACCTCGATCTGGATTTGTATCGCGGGGAAGTTCTCGGGGTCGTCGGGGGCTCGGGCAGCGGTAAATCGGTGTTGCTGCGCAGCATCGTCGGCTTGCAGCGACCCGCTGAAGGTAACGTCCGGGTGTTGGGCCAGGATCTGCTGAATCTGTCAGACAAGGCCCGCTCTCAGGTTGAGCGACGTTTTGGAGTGCTGTTTCAGAAAGGCGCCTTGTTCTCGTCGCTGACCATCACAGAGAACGTCGCTTTGCCGCTGATCGAACACGCCGGACTGAGTCGCGAAGAAGCCGAGCACCTGGCGGGGATCAAGATGGCGCTCGCCGGCCTGCCGTTGTCGGCCGCGCACAAATACCCCGCGTCACTTTCCGGAGGCATGATCAAACGCGCCGCACTGGCCCGGGCGTTGGCGCTGGACCCGGACATCCTGTTTCTCGATGAGCCCACAGCCGGGCTTGATCCCATCGGGGCTGGTGCATTCGACCAATTGATCCTGACCCTGCGCGATGCGCTGGGCCTGAGTGTGTTCATGGTGACTCACGATCTGGACACGCTGTACACCATTACCGACCGCGTTGCGGTGCTCTCTCAGAAACGCGTGTTGGTGGCCGATAGCATCGACAAGGTCTCGGCCTACAAGGACGATTGGATTCACGAATACTTTCATGGCCCGCGCGGCCGCTCGGCCTATGCAGCGGCCACCCACCCACAAGAGGTCTCATGATGGAAACCCGCGCCCATCACGTTTTGATCGGCCTGTTCACGGTAATCGTGGTCGCGGCAGCGCTGCTGTTCGGCCTGTGGCTGGCCAAATCCAGCGTCGACACCGCGTTCAAGGATTATCAGGTCGTGTTCAATGAGGCTGTCACCGGTCTGTCGCGGGGAAGCCCGGTTCAGTACAACGGCATCAAGGTCGGCGACGTGGCTCAACTGCGTCTGGACCCGAAGGACCCCCGCCGCGTGCTGGCTCAGATTCGCGTCGCCGGGGATACCCCGATCAAACGCGACACCTTCGCCAAGCTCGCGCTCGCCGGCATCACCGGCACATCGATCATTCAACTCAGCGGCGGCACGCCCCAGAGCGAAGAACTCAAGGGCGAGGATGGAAATCTGCCGGTGATCATCGCGTCGCCGTCACCCATCTCGCGACTGCTCAATGACAGCAACGATCTGCTGACCGGCATCAACGTCTTGCTGCACAACGCCAACGAACTCCTGTCATCCAGAAACGTTCAGGCGATGAGCAACACCCTGGAGCATCTGGAACAGGCCACTGCGGTGATCGCCGACGAGCGCGAGGACATCCGCCAGACCCTCAAGCAATTGCTGGCGTTGAGCAAGCAGGCCAGCACCACGCTGGACCAGACCTCTACCGCGATGCGTAACGCCAATGTGTTGTTCACAGTGGACGGAAAGCAGGCAATTGCAACGGGTCAGGCTGCCATGGTTTCGCTGCAACAGAGCACGGACACGATCAATCAGTTGATCAAAGCCAACAAGAACTCGGTCGACGGCGGATTGCAGGGTTTGGGTGAACTGGGCCCGGCTATCCGTGAACTTCGTGAAACCCTCACTTCGCTCAAAACCATCTCTCGCAGTCTGAACGCCAACCCCAGCGGCTACCTGCTCGGTAGCGACAAGAACAAGGAGTTCGAGCCATGAGGCTTGCCAGTCACCCATTTACCCGACTGTTGATGGTGAGCGCATTGCTGGCACTGGGCGCCTGTTCCATTCTTCCCGAGCAGGAGCCGTCGGATGTCTATCGCCTGCCGACCGCAGCAACCATCAGCAAGGCAGCGACGCCCGCGCCCTGGTCGTTGCGCGTAGCGAAGCCAAAATCGAGTGAAACCCTCGACAGCCCGCGCATTGCAGTCATTCCACAAGGCGACGTGATCAGCAGCTATAAGGGCGCGCGCTGGAGCGATCCGGCGCCGGTGTTGCTGCGTAACCGCCTGACCGATGCCTTCTATCGGGACGGACGCGTGCAATCGATCAGCACCGATGACAGCAATCTGCAGGCGGATTTCGAGCTGGGCGGGGAGTTGCAGGCGTTCCAGAGCGAGTATCGCGGCCAGGCTATCGAAGTGGTGATCCGTCTGGATGCGCGTCTGGCCGATGATCGCCAACGCATCGTCGCCAGTCGACGCTTCGAAGTGCATCAGCCAGTCGCTGACAAGCAAGTCTCAGCCGTTGTGGCCGGCTTTGGGCAAGCCAGCGATACGCTGACCGCCCAAGTGCTGCAATGGACCGTGGATCAGGGTCAGCGGCGTTATACCGCTGAGCCGAAGAACCAGTAACAGACGAAGATCGCGGCGATCACGCCGGCCAGCTCAGCCAGCAGTGCGCAGCCCACGGCGTGGCGCGCTCGCTGAATGCCGACGGCGCCGAAGTACACCGCCAGCACATAAAAAGTGGTTTCGGTGCTGCCCTGAATGGTCGCGGCTATGAGCGCTGGAAAGCTGTCGACGCCTTGGCTTTTCATGGTCTCGATCAGCATCGCCCGCGCTGCGCTCCCAGAAAACGGCTTGACCAGGGCAGTGGGCAAGGCATCGACGAAGCGGGTGTCCAGGCCCATCCACTGGATGACGTGGCGGATGCCTTCCAGCGCGAAGTCCAACGCACCCGAGGCCCGAAGCACCCCCACCGCGCACAGCATCGCCACCAGATACGGCAACAGGCTCTTGGCAACATCGAAGCCTTCTTTGGCCCCCTCCACGAACGTTTCGTAGACCTTGACCTTGCGCAGCGCGCCGACCACCAGAAACACCATGATGATGCCGAACAGGGTCAGGTTGCCAAGCACTGACGACAGGCTTGCCAGCGCGGTAGCCGACAATCCGGCAAGAACCGCCATGAAGCCGCCCAGCAGCAATGCACCTGGAATCAGATAGGCCAACACTACCGGGTCCCACAATCGCAGGCGCTGCATGACCGCTACCGACAGCAGGCCGACCAGCGTCGAGGCGCTGGTCGCCAGCAGAATCGGGAGGAAGACCAGCGTTGGATCGACCGCCCCCTGCTGTGCGCGATAGACGAAGATGGTCACCGGCAGCAGAGTCAGCGACGAGGCGTTGAGCACCAGAAACAGAATCTGCGCGTTACTCGCCACCGTCTGACTAGGGTTGAGCTCCTGCAACGCGCGCATGGCCTTGAGGCCAATGGGGGTGGCGGCGTTATCCAGCCCCAGGGCGTTGGCCGCGAAATTCAGCGTGATCAGGCCCAGTGCCGGATGGCCGGGTGGGACTTCCGGCATCAGGCGACGGAACAGCGGACCCAGTACTTTCGCCAGCCAGTCGACGATACCGGCTTTCTGCGCGATGTTGAGGAAGCCCAGCCACAGAGTCAGCGTGCCGAACAGCACGACCATGACCTCCACGGAGAGCTTGGCCATGGCAAAGATGCTTTCCACCATCGCGGCAAAGATCCCGGAGTTACCGCCAATCAGCCATTGAGCCAGTGCGGAAACTGCCGCAACCGCAAAAAAACCAAGCCATAGGCCGTTAAGCATCAGTCATTCCCCTCGCAAGATGCGGGGATGATAGCGGCGAGGGGCAAAACAACAAACCCCACGCAACACTTCCCGTCTCGTAGCTGTCCGGCTTGCTGGCGCAGGGGTACAGGTCACTCATTCGCCATAAACAACAAACCCCGCACTGGGCAGGGTTTGTGTTCAAGCTATCCGGCCATCAATCCACCGACGACTGACCTGGTGGCAGCGATTCCTTGCTGCGCCAGTGGGGCAGGGAGTTCCAGTAGCGCTCACCCTTGGCGTCGTCGTACATGCCTTCCCAGCGCGCGATGACCAGAACGGCCAGCGCATTGCCGATCACGTTCAGCGCGGTACGGGCCATGTCCATGATCCGGTCGACACCGGCGATGAACGCCAGGCCCTCCAGCGGAATGCCAACGCTGCCCAGTGTCGCCAGCAATACGACGAACGATACGCCCGGTACGCCTGCGATGCCCTTGGAGGTGACCATCAGCGTCAGGACCAGCATGACCTGCTGACCAATTGACAGGTCGATGCCGTAAAGCTGGGCGATGAACAGTGCCGCGATGCTCTGGTAGAGAGTCGAGCCGTCGAGGTTGAACGAGTAACCGGTCGGCACCACGAAGCTGCTGATTGCCTTCGGCGCGCCATAGGCTTCCATTTTCTCGATGACACGCGGCAGCACGGTTTCGGAACTGGCGGTGGAATAGGCCAGCACCAGCTCATCCTTGAAGATGCGCATCAGCTTCATCACCGAGAAGCCAAACAGGCGGGCGATCAGACCCAGCACCACAAAGGCGAAGAAGGCGATGGCGACGTAAACCAGAATCACCAGCTTGGCCAGCGGCAGCAATGAGGCAAACCCGAAGTTGGCGACGGTCACGGCGATGAGTGCGAAAACCCCGATCGGTGCATAGTTCATGATCATGTGAGTGACCTTGAACATGGTCTCCGAGACACCCTGGAAAACCTTGACCAGCGGCTCACGCACTTCGGCGTTGAGGCTGGACAGCCCCAGACCGAAGAACACCGAGAAGAAGATGATCGGCAGCATGTCGCCACGGGAGATCGCGGCAAAGATGTTCGACGGAATCAGGTTCAGGATTGTCGCGATGAACGCGTGATCATGCTGCACTTCGGCCGTGGTCTTCTCGTACTGCGAGATGTCCACGGTGCCCAGCGTGCTCATGTCGATGCCGGTGCCTGGATGGAAAACGTTAGCCAGCAAAAGACCGACGACGATAGCGATGGTGGTCACGACTTCGAAGTACAGGATGGTCTTCAGGCCGATGCGACCCAGCTTTTTCGCGTCGCCTACGCCCGCGATGCCGACAATCAGCGACGAGATCACGATAGGGATGACGATCATCTTGATCAGGCGGATAAAGATGTCACCCGCTGGCTGCAGAATATTGCTGATCCACCAGGCTTTCTCGGCGCTGAAGTGGTTAAGCACTGCGCCAAGCGCGATCCCGAGTACCAGACCGATGAGGATCTGCCAGGCGAGGCTCAGTTTTGCCTTCTTCATGTCATTAACCTTGTTGTCGTTGGCGTGGACATTTCTCACCGACGCATTCGAGGTCGCTCTAAATAAAGCAGTGTCGAAGCGTGGATGCCCTTGGATCTGTCCAGAAGGTCACTGCAAATGAGCATCCAAGCTCTCGGCAGGCGGAAAAAGGGCGCAACTATTCCTATCCAGGCCATTAACGTCTAATGCCGTAAATGACTACCCCATGCCGAATCGGCATGAAGAAAATCAATAGGTTAGGAGACAACGCCCCAAAAGAAGGCATGAATTGGATGTGGATTTATGCTGAGATGTGGCTAAAACGTCGCCTGCAGAGAGATGTGGGTAACGAGGAGGGGGGCACATGACTAAATGGTCACCGCCGACTGAGATGCCTTTGAGTAGCCTATTTTCTCGATATACGGTCAACGAACTCGCAGACCTGTAGACGCACGGCCTGCCCGCGTGACATTTTTTAAACACGCGCGTGCCGGCAAGCCAGACCGCTAGAGGGATGGTGCAGGGCTACGACCCTGAAAATCGACACAAAGAAGTGACCAGAGAAACTGCGAGATTTGCGCGTCACAAGCCCATATTCGGGTCGCGGCTTGCTTGAAAGCGGACCTGAAGATGGGCTTGCGTTGCGGCTTCCTGACCCGGCCCACGAATGGGAGTACTCCCTGTACACCTGGGCCGCTTCAACCATTCCATTGGTCAGAACGTCCCGGCCCCTTGGTCACGCGCATACCCTCCTCGGGCTGCGCGGCTTACGGGAAGACCCGACTCACTCGGTCTTCCGTCATTTGAATCAGTACCAGTTAGGATCCTTCTTCAGCTGTTCCTTCAGAAGGCCTTGCATCCCTTCATCGGGCTTGCCGAGGAAACGGTAGTCAGCGTGGCGAGTCGGCGATTTGTCAGCCGGCAGGCCAGCGGGCACCTCTACCAACATGGCGTAGGCATGTTCCTTATCCAGGCTGAACGCGACGATGAGCCGTTTGTTGATGCACGTGTCCTGGGTTTCACAGAGAGGCCCTACCAGGTATTTGTCACCATCCTCGGTCACCGCGTTCATCTGTTCCGAAGCACCGGACAGATTGATCACCCAATCGGGTAAACGCTCTTCTTTCTTTACGACACTTGACCAGGTCTCGCGATATTCAGGGTCAGAGCCCAAAAGCTCGCTGACCCTCGCCTGACCGTCGTTTGCCGCCATTGCCATGGCGCTGGCGCTCGTCAAGAGCGCCAGCGTCACTGCATGGAAAGGCTTGCGGACCATCGTTAACCCCGTCCGCGACGACCAAAGAAGAAGGACACGACGAACATCACCAGAAACACGACGAAGAGGATCTTGGCGATACCCGTGGCAGTGCCTGCGATACCACCGAAGCCTAGTACTGCTGCGACGATGGCGATGATCAGAAATGTGATAGCCCAGCTCAACATGGTGATTCTCCTTACTGTTTTTAATTTCTAACTACACCGAGATGTCGGTTTCGACCCTCGACGTAGATCGTGTCTCTGATTTCGAAGATCAGAAGACCCAACTCTCCTGACGCGGCGCTTGTTCAACGGCAGCAGCTGCTTCGTCAACCGGTTGCAGACTCAGAGCAACATCCGTGGCCTTCAGAGCACTCGCCTCCGCGAAGGGGGCGCTGTGATGGTAAGAGCGCTGAATCTGCTGGGTGATTTCGTGAGTTTGATTCCAGTGTGCGAACTGCTGAACGACGATCAGCGTGATCATCAACGCCAGACTGGCGAACAAACCTTGCTGCATGTGCAGTGGGGAGATACGCAGTGCGGCGAGAGATCGAGTATTCATTTAGCTGGCTCCAGGCAATCTTGTCGGTCGACGGTTCAGACCTTTCTTACCTGAGATATTGCAGCCCCTGTGCCAGCTTTTTAAAAGCGATAAATATCTTAAATATCAGTAGGTTATGAAAGTTTGAGAGAGGTTTCCTACGAGCAAGCTGCACGATTGAACATTTGGCATCGTGCGTATTGCACGAAGAAGCAGGTTGAATGTGCAGGGCGGCCTGCGGTGACTAGAAAATGGTGAAGGAGTGCGCTTGCCTGGGATTGCCATATGCCGTGTATAAAGTTGAGACATGGTTTAACGGGCAAGCGCGCTCCTACAGGGCTTACCCCGCGCTACGGGTCATGACGCGCAACGTATCGGCATCCACACCTTTGACTCCACGGATATTTCGCGCAATCTCGACCGCCAGTTCCTTCTCGGCATAGTTGGCGACAACACCATCCAGATTCACGACCCCGCTCTTGGTTTCGACTTTTATATTCAGGCCATCGAGATTGCGGCTATAGATAAGGCTCGATTTGACCTTGCTGGTGATCCACGCATCGCTGAACTCTTCATGCACGCTGTTCGCAGCAGCGGCGTTCTGCTCTTTGATAGCCTGGGTATCGCGGGCGCTGAGGCTGATCAGATTGTTCACCTCCGTGACACCGTCGGTGTTGCTGGCGAGACTGCCCGCCAGTTGCTTGGCTTCAGCGTCTTTGGCCTGACCTTTGAGCGTCACCACGCCTTTCGCAGCACTGACGTCGATGTTCAGTCCCTCGGTGACGCTGTTCCATAGCAGTTTTGATTTGATGGTGGCGGTCAGCGTCGCGTCGTCGAACCGCTGAGCCATGTTGGCCTTAGTCCCCGGCTCGGCCGCAACCTGCGGATCGATTTCCAGATGGTTATCAACCTTATTGATGCCCTGAGTGTCACCCGCAATCTGGGTGGCGAGGTCCTTGTCGACCTGGTTTTCGACCTTGCCGGTCAGAACGGCGGTTCCCTGTTCGACTTTCACGCCGATATTGAATGGGCTCAGATGGCGATTTAATGCAAATGCCGTCCAGATCGAACCTTCCTGGCGCGCTTGGGACAGTTGAGTCTGCAAATCGCTCTGAGCCGCCTGAGCGCCGACGGGGGTCATCCCGATCAGGCCAGCGGCGGCCGTAGCCAGAGCGATTTTCTTGAGCGGGTGCATGGCAAATCTCCAGACATTTCAAAAAGGGCTACTGGAGAGACTTTTCATTTGACCGGACGTTCTGTTGCCCTGCGCATCCAGAAAACAGCACCCAATTGACGTGCTGCACAGATTTTCGGTGCCGTACGCGGCAGATCAATGATTTATCTGATTTTTTGGCAGATAACTTCCATGCTTGGCATCGAATCAATCAGAATGAACCATGCAACTTGCCCGATTTTTCCGGGACTAACCAAGATCATTCATTTAGGAGCGTAGGAAAAATGGAAGCAGCCGCTGAGAATCAGGGCCGTATTCTGCTTGTGGATGACGAATCCGCCATCCTTCGCACCTTCCGCTATTGTCTGGAAGATGAGGGCTACAGCGTCGCCACTGCCAACAGTGCGACGCAGGCCGAAGCGCTGCTCCAACGTCAGGTGTTCGACGTGTGTTTCCTGGATCTGCGTCTTGGGGAGGACAATGGCCTGGACGTGTTGGCGCAGATGCGCATTCAAGCGCCCTGGATGCGGGTCGTGATCGTCACCGCACATTCCGCTGTGGACACCGCAGTGGATGCGATTCAGGCAGGCGCCGCTGATTATCTGGTCAAACCCTGCAGCCCGGACCAACTGCGTCTGGCGACAGCCAAGCAACTGGAAGTCCGCCAGCTCTCGGCTCGCCTTGAAGCGCTGGAAGGCGAAGTGCGTAAACCCAAGGACGGTCTGGATTCCCACAGCCCCTCAATGATGGCGATTCTGGAGACGGCCCGTCAGGTGGCCAATACCGACGCCAACATTCTGATTCTCGGCGAATCGGGGACCGGTAAAGGCGAGCTGGCCCGTGCCATCCACGGCTGGAGCAAGCGCAACAAGAAAGCCTGCGTGACGATCAACTGCCCATCGCTGACCGCTGAACTGATGGAAAGCGAGCTGTTCGGTCATAGTCGCGGCGCGTTCACCGGCGCCAGCGAAAGCACACTGGGCCGGGTCAATCAGGCCGACGGCGGTACGTTGTTCCTTGATGAAATCGGTGATTTCCCACTGACACTGCAGCCCAAGCTGCTGCGCTTCATTCAGGATAAGGAATACGAGCGCGTCGGTGACCCCGTGACACGTCGGGCCGATGTGCGCATCCTCGCTGCGACCAACCTGAATCTGGAAGACATGGTCCGCGACGGCCGCTTCCGTGAAGATCTGCTGTATCGCCTCAACGTGATTACGCTGCACCTGCCGCCATTGCGCGAGCGTGGCGAGGACATTCTGACGCTGGCCGATCGGTTCCTGGCGCGTTTCGTCAAGGAGTACGGCCGTCCGGCGCGAGGTTTCAGCGAAGACGCCCGCAGTGCGCTGCTCAACTACCGCTGGCCTGGCAACATCCGTGAGCTGCGCAACGTGATCGAACGGGCGAGCATCATCTGCCCGCAGGAAAAGGTCGAGATCAGCCACCTCGGAATGGCCGAACAACCGACCAATAACGCGCCACGGGTAGGCGCGGCATTGAGCCTGGACGAACTGGAAAAAGCCCACATCGGCGCGGTGCTCGCCACCAGCGACACGCTCGATCAGGCCGCCCGCACGCTGGGCATCGACGCTTCGACGCTGTATCGCAAGCGCAAGCAGTACAACCTGTGACAGGTCGCCCATGAAGTTAGCGATGAAACTGCGCACCCGACTGTTCCTCAGCATTTCAGCGCTGATGACGGTCGCCCTGCTGGGACTCTTGCTGGGGCTGGTCAGCGTCATGCAGATGGCCAAGTCCCAGGAGTCGTTGATTCGCCACAACTTCATCACTCTGGATATCGGCCTCAAGCTGAGGCAGAACCTGGGCGATCAACTGGTCATGTTGCTGAAGGAAACCCCGGACCGCGCGGCCTTGGAGCAGAATCAGCAGCAGTTTCAGGATCTACTTGAGCAGGGCATCGACCACGACCAGCAAACCCATGCGCAAAGCGGCTTCGAGAAGGCGCGCCTGGACTATCAGCAATTCTTGAGCGCCTTGCAGCGATCCAGCGACCCGACCAATGCGCTGAGCGACGACAAGTCCGTCACCAATGCCTTCAACACGCTGCGCAACGGGTTGCTCGATGCTCATCGTCAGGCGTTGGAAAACATCAGTCAGGCGGAAAGCGCATCGCGCACACGGGCGTTGTGGGTGGCCGCACTTCTGGGCTTGGTGGGTCTGGCCGTGCTGGCGATCGGATTCGTCACTGCACACGGCATCGCCCGCCGCTTCGGTGCACCGATCGAGGCGCTGGCGAAGGCCGCAGACAACATCGGGCAGGGCAACTTCGAGGTCACGTTGCCCATTTCTTCGGCGGCCGAGATGAATCAACTCACTCGACGCTTCGGCATCATGGCCGAGGCGTTGCGTCAGCATCAGGTGACCAACGTCGATGAGCTGCTGGCCGGACAGCAACGGTTGCAGGCCGTGCTCGACAGCATCGATGACGGTTTGCTGATGATTGATCGACAAGGTCAGCTGGAACACCTCAACCCTGTTGCCCAGCGACAATTGGGTTGGGAAGAAAGCAAGCTGGGCCAGGGTCTGGGTGAAGCCTTGCAGCGCCCGGAGCTGGATGAGCAGCTTTACCTGGTTCTGCGTGGCGGGACGCTCGAGCGTGCGCCGGAGGACCTGTCCATCGAGATAGACGGCGAAACCCGTCTGCTGACTTACAGCCTGACCCCCGTCAGCCATACCAAAGGCCACATCCTCGGCGCGGTGATGGTGCTTCACGATGTTACCGAACAGCGCGCCTTCGAACGGGTACGCAGCGAATTCGTCCTGCGGGCCTCTCACGAACTGCGCACCCCGGTCACGGGCATGCACATGGCGTTCGGGTTGCTGCAGGAGCGCGTGCACTTCCCGCCGGAATCACGGGAGACGGACCTGCTCAAGACCGTCAACGAAGAGATGCAGCGATTGATGCAGTTGATCAACGACCTGCTGAATTTCTCTCGTTACCAGAACGGTCTGCAAAAACTGACGCTCGCCCCCTGCGATGTCGGCGATCTGCTGAACGAGACTCGGCAACGCTTCGCCGAATCTGCGCAGGAACAGGACGTACTGGTGTTGCTGGATTTGCAGGAACCGTTGCCACGCCTCCAGGCCGATAAGGCGCAGCTTGAACGGGTGCTGGATAACCTGCTGGACAATGCGCTGCGCCATACTCCGCAATCCGGACTGATTCGGCTGCAAGCCCGTCGACACGGTGAACGCCTTATCATCAGTGTCGAAGACAATGGCGAAGGGATTGCCTACGGCCAACAGGCCCGGATCTTTGAACCCTTCGTCCAGGTCGGCCGTAAAAAGGGAGGGGCTGGCCTGGGTCTGGCGCTGTGCAAGGAAATCGTGCAACTGCACGGCGGACGCATGGGGGTCTACTCAAGACCGGGGCAGGGGACGCAGTTCTACATGGCGTTGCCGCTCTAACCGCTTTCCGTATTGAAGTGGGACAGATGCTCGGTGATTCCGCTTCCTACAGCCGTCGGCCAGCAGCCAGCAGCCAGCAACAAAACCGCATAGCGATCTTCAAGCCACGTCATCGGCCCGCCGCCCGGCACTGCGACGTCCGCCAGTCACCAGCTCAGTGAACTTGTTTGCGCTCAGCGGCCGGGCGAACAACCAGCCTTGCCCGTAGATCACGCCTTCGCTCTTGAGCAGCAGCGCCTGGGACTCGAACTCGATACCTTCGGCGATGACCCGCAACTGCAGCGCATGGGCCATTCGGATGATGTGTGGCGCCACCCCGCTGCTAGCCGCATCATGGCCGAGTGCATCAATGAACGCCTTGTCAATCTTCAGGCAATCGACTGGTAGGGTCTGCAGATAGGCAAGGCTGCAATACCCCGTGCCAAAGTCGTCGATCAATACCTGATGGCCACGGTCACGCAGGGCCTGGAGGTGATTGCGCGCGACGACCACGTCCACCAATCCGCGCTCCGTCACTTCAAACGCGATCTGGCGAGGCGCCACGCGGTGCAACGCGAGCAGTTTCGCGGTGACCCGGCCGATGCGCGGAGCCATCACGTCACACGCGGCCAGATTGACGGACACGTACAGGTGCGGATTGGCGCGCAAGAGATGCCCTAGCTGCTCAAGTAACTGCTGCAGGACGAAATCGGTGATCTGACGAATCTGTCCGGTGTTTTCCGCCAAGGGGATAAACAGGTCAGGACTGGTCAGCGTGCCGTCAGGTCGTCGCCAGCGCACCAAGGCCTCAGCACCCACACACAGACGGGTATTGAGGTCGAAAATGGGCTGATACAGAACCTTCAGCTCGCCACGACGCAACGCACCGTGCAGCTCGCCTCCGAGCGATTGACGCTGCCGGACCAGTTGCAGCACCAGAATCCCGATGCACAGCGACACCAGGACACTGGCTGGCACCAGCAGCCACCAAGCCCCGGTGATTTTCTGCTGCAAGCCATTACGCGGAGTAATCAACACCAACTGGTATTCAGGGCTTTGCGTCGGCATTCGATAAATGAGCTTGTCTTGGGTGGTGATTAGCGTCTCGACAGTAGTAAGCGTCCAATCGGGCGTCGGCGGCCACGTTTGCGTTGGGCCGAGCACCGGAACCGCTTTGGTTCCTTGATCCAGCACCACCACCAGACTTGCGCCGGCTGGCAGGTCCACCACGTCGGTCAAGTGCCCGCGGGACGTCGAGACCCGGAACTCGCCACGGCCGAGCATCAAGGAAGCGAGGTTGTCATCAGGCTGCGTAGACGTGTTGAGCCAGTAATCGTAAGTAGGTCCACGGATGTCCGGCGCACGGGGCTTGCCGATCATGCTCTGGCGGGTCCAGCTGGAGCAGAATTGGGTACCGTCCGAATAGGCGACTTCGTAAATGAAGCGAAAGCGCGAGTTGACCTGCCGTAACTGCTCGACCATTGCCGGACTGCACCCCCGCAACGGCTGGGCTTCCAACAGGTCGAGGCCGGCGCGCAGCTGACCGAATAACTGCTCCAGACGCACCAGGAAACGCTCGCCCTGAGCATTCATCTGAGCACTTTCTTCTTGCTTGGCCTGATGCATGGCCAGGCCGAAACTGCCCGCCAACAGCACGGCAGCGCTCAACAACGCTGCCAGCAGTGCCAGGAGAGAAGGGCGATAAAGAATTGAGCGCAGCTGCGGTGACGCCGTGAACATCGGCCGATATCCAGATGAATACCAATGAGGTATAGCAACAAGCGCGCAAATAGCCCGCCAAAAACCGACGTTACGGGTAATTTAGTGCCTGAAGTTCAGCACCTGAAGGATAGCTGCACTTTGCACATCAGGTTCGCCATCGAACTTCTGCGGGCGATAGTGCATCTGGAACGCCGCCAGAACGTGGCGAGTCCCAAGATCCCACTCACCCGTTTGCGGGGTCGGATAGCCCAGTAACGCCAGTTGTTGCTGGAACCACGAAGCAGTCGGCAGGCCACCGATCATCTGTGCCTGACGTTGCGCAACCTGCTGCTCGTCCGGCCAGATACCGAGCCCTTCCTGAGCCAAACGCTTCCAGGGGAACAGCGGGCCCGGGTCGAGCTTGCGCATCGGCGCGATATCGCTGTGACCGATCACATGGCGAGGCTCGATCCTGTTGCGCTTGACGATGTCCTTGAGCAGCACGATCAGCGCCTTGATCTGCGCCTCACTGTAGGGATACCAAAGCCGACCGGTCGGGGTGTCGCGATACCCCGGATTGACGATCTCGATGCCGATGCTGCTGGAGTTCAGCCACGTCCGGCCATCCCACTCGCTTTCCCCGGCATGCCACGCACGCTGGCTTTCATCCACCAGCTTGTAGGTCGTGGCCGGGCCATCGCCGATCAAATAATGCGCACTGACCTCGCCGTGGGTCAGCAACGCCAGCGAGCGGTCGAGCGACGCGGAGGTGTAATGCACCACCACGAACTGCGCACGGCTGTCGAAATTGACGGAAGGGTGGCTGGTGTCGAGCTTCGGACCGCTGGAACAGGCGGCGAGCATGAGCAGCAGGAAAACGGCAGATAAGAGCTTCATAAAGGCAAAGTACATAGGCAAGTAATGCAACAGTGTAACGTAATGCCAGTGCCTCGCTCAAAATTGAACCGGCTCTTTTCATCGGCCAGCGCCTCAGCCCTGTTCGATACGATTTCGGCCCTCTGCCTTGGCCCGATATAGCGCCTGGTCGGCACGTTTGAGCACCAGATCGCTGCGCTCTCCGGGCTTGAACAGCGTGATGCCCATCGAAACGGTGATGGTCACGGGCTCGCCCTTGAAGTGAAACGGACACTCCTGGATGGTCACGCGCAGCCGTTCCAGCAGTGCCAGCCCATCAGCCATTTGCGTATGAGGCAGAAGAACGACGAACTCCTCCCCCCCAAAGCGTGCCACGAAATCCGAAGGGCGCAGGCGCTTTTTCAGTTGCGAAGCGATGATTTTCAACACCTTGTCGCCCGCGAGATGGCCGTAACCATCGTTGATGCGTTTGAAATGGTCGAGGTCGAGAATCCCCAGCAGCAGGCTGGATCGATTTTTCTGCAGCTGATCGATCTCGTGATCCAGACGCTCGTTCCAGGCCGCGCGGTTCGGCAGACCGGTGAGCGTATCGATCAGGGCTTTCTGGCGCTGCTCTTCCAGATGCGCACGGAAGCCAAGGGCTTCCTGTTCCATTGTGGCAACACGACCGGCCAACGATTGCAGGCGCGAGGCGACCTCCTGCTCGCGCTGATCACGCTGTTTCTGGTGCGCGTCCATGGTCCCGAGCAGGCCTTCAAGTCGACTCTCCAGCACATTTTTCAAGCTATCCAGATCAGCCGCTTCCTGCACGCTGCTTTGCAAGCCGCCAACATGTTCGCGCAGTTGATCGTTCAGCTCTCGCGAAGCGGTCTGTTGACCCGCATGGTCCTCACTGGCCGCCTGAAGATTGGCCTGGAAAGACTCAAGGCGCTCGTTGAGTTGCTTGAGATAGCGCTCGAACTCATGCTGACCACTGTCGGTGATCGCCAGCATCAATACTGCAAGATCATCGAGAATCGGCAGCAGTTCGTACCAGTTCAGTCCATGTTCCAGACGAGCACGCATGGCCTCGGCTTGCGGGCGGTGATGCTCCGGCAGGGTCAGATCGTCAAGAAGACCCAGCAGCGTTTCCTCGATGTGTGCCGCGACCGAGCTGTAGCTGGGTTCCGGCGAGGACGGAAGCGCAAAAGAGCCATCGTCCTCGACAGCGTCGTGGGCGTCGGAGTCTTCATCCTCGAGGGCTGATTCCCTTTTTTCGTCTACATTGGGCGCCTGTTCTTTAGCCGATTCGGCCTGCGCCTGTTCGATGGCTTGCTCTTCGCTGTCCGCAAGCGGCTCCAGAGGGGGTTCGACAGGCGTTGGGCCAACCACCGCCAAAGCCTCTTGGCCCTCTACCGATTCGACGACTTCTTCAGACCGTGGCGCTTCAACTTCAGCAACGGCCGCTTCACGCTCAACGACCTCTCCCACTGACTCATTGGCCAGAGGCTCGCTTGCCTTGACGTATGCAGGAGACCCAACGCGATCCGGAACAGGGGATACGACGACGTCCGGCTCGAGAGCAGGCTTTTCATCGCTGATGGCAAGCTCGACATCAGAAGGCGCTTCGTTGGTCCATTGCGCCGTTTGTGGCACTGAACGCTCCGTCGCCGCGACGTCCTCTTCGTGATCCTCGACGACCGAGATCGGCGCTGGCTTGGGCGCTTCGCTGACAGGCTGAGCGGGGAGACCGGGCGGGGTGGCATCTTCTCCTTCAGCAGCATCGCGACTGCCGAACAGCCGCTGCAGGAAACCGGGCCGAGCGGCCTCCTCGGGATGATCGAGCTGAGACAGCGCCTTGCCTTGCAGCCCGCTTAGCTCGCTCAACAGCAGGGGCAGCTCCCGCGCCTGGGTCACGCGGTCTTCAAGGTTCTTAGCGAAGCGTTTGAGTGGCTTGGCGACTTCTCGGGGCAACGGCAGCGATTGCAACTGCGCCACCAGCGAGGTCAGCGCCGTGCCCATTTGCTCGACGCGTTTCTCGCGGCGCTGCTCGGAATCGAGCACGGCCTTTTCCAGGCGGGGAATCAGCGCAGCCAGACCCGCATCCATATCATCCTTGCGCACGACTTCGCGCATTTCCTTCATGCACTGATCGACCGCCTTGTCAGCACCCTCCGCCGCCAGGCTGCTACGCACCAGGCCTCGACGCAGCAAGTCCAGACGCGCATTCCAGCGCTTTTCCAGTCTGTCTTGTTGCTCGATGCTCTTGAGGTATTTTTCTTTCCAGCGTTGGGCTTCGTCGCTCATTCCGAGGGTCCGAGAGGAGATGTGCTTGTTATCGGCAGCGAGTCCCCAATCAATGAGGCCGGCAAGCGAATCTCCACCGCGACCGGCAGATGATCTGAAATGGGCTGAGCCAGCACCTGCACTTTTTCAAGCGTCAGGGTCGGGCTGAGGAGGATATGATCCAGGCAACGCTGAGGTCGCCAACTGGGGAAGGTGGCCTCGATCTGTGGAGCAAGCAGACCCAGATCACGCAGGGGAGAGAGTTCCAGGAGATCGCTGGCGTGGGTGTTCATGTCGCCCATCAACACCTGGTGCTTGTAGCCGCCGATCATCTCGCGAATATATGCAAGCTGCCGGGTTCGAGTACGCGCACCCAGGGCCAGATGCATGACCACCACGATCAACGCATCTTCGCCCTCGCCGAACCGAACCAGAATCGCGCCGCGACCGGCAGGGCCCGGTAATGGATGGTCTTCGATATCCCACGGGCGCAACCGGCTCAACACGCCATTGCTGTGCTGGGCGAAACGTCCGAGATTGCGATTGAGTTGCTGGTGCCAGTACGGAAATGACCCGAGCTGGGCGAGGTGTTCGACTTGATTGACATAGCCTGATCGCAGGCTGCCGCCATCGGCTTCCTGCAAAGCGACCAGATCGTAGTCGCTGAGCAGGTTGCCGATCTTTTGCAGATTGCCGGCGCGACCGTTGTGGGGCAGCAAGTGCTGCCAGCCACGGGTCAGATAATGCCGGTAGCGCTCGGTACTGATGCCCACCTGAATGTTGAAGCTGAGCAGTCGGAGCCGGCCATCGGCCGGCAATCCGGTTTCCTGCAGGTGTCGTTCGTTGACCTTGGGATTATGCCGGGCAACGATGCGTTCAGTACCCCAGCGCGTCATGATCGGCGCTTACTTGGCGGTCAGCGCTGCGCGCTCTTTGGCGATCAACTGATCAGCCACTTGCAGCGCTTGCTCAGGACCACCGGCAGAAGCCAGGTCAAAGCGATATTTGCCGTTGACGATCATGGTTGGAACGCCAGAAATCTCGTATTTCTTGGCCAGTTCCTTGTACTGGGCGATCTTGCCCTTCACGGCGAACGAGTTGAAGGTTTCGAGGAACTTGGTCTTGTCTACGCCTTGAGTCGCCACGAACTCGGCCATGTCGTTCGGATCGGTCAGACGCTTGCCGCCTTTCTGGATGGCGTCGAACACAGCAGCGTGGACCTTCTTCTCGACACCCATGGTGTCCAGAGTGATAAACAGCTGGCCGTGGGCATCCCATGGGCCGCCAAACATCGCAGGAACACGAACGAAGTGGACATCGGCCGGCAGCTTTTCAATCCACGGATTGATGACAGGCTCGAAGGCGTAGCAGTGAGGGCAGCCATACCAGAACATTTCAACGACTTCTATCTTGCCTGGCTCGGAAACAGGGACGGCGCTGCTCAGCTCGACATATTGCTTGCCGGCTTCGATTGGCTCTGCAGCTTGAGCGGTCAGACCGAACAGGCTGGTAAACAACAGAGCGGCGCTGAGAATCAGATTACGCATGCTTAACTCCTGGGCATGAAAAGTCACCTCGACGGCCGCAGTTGGACCGGGCGGGGTGATACGAGTTCGCAAGTGTAACGCCTGCGCGCACAAAAAAGGGCAGCCGTTCGCTACCCTTTTTGACCCGCTCGGAGCGCCAACTCGTGAGCAAAGATTTCAGACCTCAATTCCGCTGGAATGGGGCTCTGGGCGTTAATCCAAGCTTAATGCAGCCCCTGTATGTAGGCCGACAACGCGTCGATGTCCTTGTTGCTGAGTTTGGCCGCAATCGAGCGCATGACCATGGTGTCACCATCGTTGGTGCGGTCACCCTCGCGGAAAGCCGTCAGCTGCTTTTTCACATAATCGGCGTGCTGTCCGCCCAAGTGTGGGAAGCCTGCAGCGGCATTACCGGCACCATTGGGCGAGTGGCAGCCGGTGCAGGCGGGCATGCCCTGGTCGAGCTTGCCGCCACGAAACAGCGCTTCGCCACGCGCCACGAGATTGGCGTCTGCGGCACCCACGCTGCCTTTCTGGCTGGAAAAATAGGCCGCGATGTCGGCCAGGTCCTGCTCGTTGAGGTTGTTGAGCAGCCCGGTCATTTCAAGCACGACGCGTTTGCCGTCCTTGATTTCATGCAGTTGCTTGAGCAGGTATCGCTGACCTTGCCCGGCCAGTTTTGGGAAGTTGGGAGCGGGACTGTTACCATCCGGGCCGTGACAGGCCCCACAGACTGCGGTTTTCGCCTGGCCTGCGGCGGGATCGCCCACCACCGCGTCGGCGGCATGCGCACCGACAGACAGGCCCAGGATCAACAGCATACTCACCAGTAGATTGTTCATCGGCTAATCCAGTACGTTTTATTGTTGGTGTAAGGTTAGTCCGACTTCTGCGAACTTCATCCTTCGGGTGGGACAAAGCACACACAAAATCTGCGGCATTATATACTTGCGCCCATCAAACGGAAACGACACCCCGTTGCCGCCCCATCGCAGCAACGCCCTCACCGGATATCCCATGCAACTCAAGAACCCGATCCTCGGTTTGTGCCAACAAGCCAAGTTCATGCTCAGCGCCGCCAAAGTCGACCAGTGCCCCGACGACGAAGGTTTCGAAGTGGCCTTCGCCGGCCGTTCCAACGCGGGCAAATCCAGCGCACTGAATACCCTGACCCACGCAAGTCTGGCGCGGACCTCGAAAACCCCGGGGCGCACACAGTTGTTGAACTTCTTTAGCCTTGACGACGACCGTCGGCTGGTCGACTTGCCAGGTTACGGTTACGCGAAAGTCCCGATTCCGCTCAAGCAGCACTGGCAGCGCCACCTTGAGGCGTATCTGGGTAGCCGCGAGAGCCTCAAGGGTCTGATTCTGATGATGGACATCCGTCACCCGATGACCGATTTCGACCTGCTGATGCTCGACTGGGCCATCGCCAGCGGCATGCCGATGCATATCCTGCTGACCAAAGCGGACAAGCTGACCTTCGGCGCGGCCAAGAACACGCTGCTCAAAGTGCAGTCCGAGATTCGCAAGGGGTGGGGCGACACCGTCACCATCCAGCTGTTCTCGGCACCCAAGCGCATGGGCCTGGAAGAAGCGTACACCGTGCTCGCCGACTGGATGGAACTGGAAGACAAGGCACCTGCGGCTTAAATCGCAGGCAAAAAAAACCCCGGACTTCATATGGGGAGGGGAAGTTCGGGGTCTAAGTCCAGACCACTAGGGAGGGGTCCGGATATCTGCCAACACTTAACACAACATAGGAGCATGAGTGGCTACGTCAGCCACTCGCAAACTCTGACCGGGATTTGTCCACGGAAGTTCAAAATCTGTGGAAATTTAATGTTGGCAGCGCAATTTTTCTTTTGATTCTGGGCGGAGCCCGTGGGAGCCTGGCTTGCCAGCGATCTGGCGCGAAGCGGCAGCAAATCGGGCATTTCCATGGCTGTCAGGCAAATCGCATCAACAGGATTTTCTGACGGCTCCCGTCAGATCGTCGGCAAGCCGAACTCCCACGCCCTCCGGGCAGAATCAAAAGCGGCGGCGCACATCAATGCGCCTCGTCCCAGTTATTCCCCACACCCACTTCCACCAGCAGCGGCACATCCAGATTCGCCGCACCGCTCATGTGCACGCGAATGTCCTGGCTGATCTGCTCGACCAGATCTTCACGCACTTCCAGCACCAGTTCATCGTGTACCTGCAAAATCACGCGAGCATCGAGGCCTGACGTTTCCAGCCAGCCATTCACCGCCACCATGGCGCGTTTGATGATGTCCGCCGCCGTGCCTTGCATCGGGGCGTTGATCGCCATGCGTTCGGCGCCTTTGCGCAGGGCCTGGTTTTTCGCGTTGATGTCCGGCAGATACAGGCGACGCCCGAAGATGGTTTCAACGAAGCCTTGTTCAGCCGCCTGGGTCCGGGTGCGCTCCATATACTCAAGTACACCGGGGTAGCGAGCGAAATAGCGGTCGACATACGCCTGCGATTGCTTACGGTCGACCCCAATCTGCTTGGCCAGGCCAAACGCGCTCATGCCATAAATCAGGCCGAAGTTGATGGCCTTGGCGCTGCGACGCATGTCATTGGTCACCTCCGGCAGCTCGACACCAAACACCTCGGCGGCGGTTGCACGGTGGACGTCCAGATCATTGCGAAACGCGTGCAGCAGGCCTTCGTCCTTCGCCAAGTGGGCCATGATCCTCAGCTCGATCTGGGAATAGTCCGCCGCCAGCAGTTTGTAACCCTGGGGCGCGACGAACGCTTGGCGAATCCGACGACCTTCAGCTGTGCGGATGGGAATGTTCTGCAGGTTAGGATCACTTGAGGACAAGCGCCCGGTCACCGCTACCGCCTGATGGTAGGAGGTGTGGATACGGTTGGTGCGCGGGTTGATCTGCTCGGGCAAACGATCGGTGTAGGTACTTTTCAGCTTGCTCATCGAGCGGTACTGCATCAGTACTTTAGGCAGCGGAAATTCCTGCTCGGCCAGTTCAGCCAGCACCGCCTCAGCCGTAGAAGGCTGGCCAGTGGCAGTCTTGCTGATGATCGGCATACCGAGTTTTTCGTACAGGATCACCCCCAGTTGCTTGGGCGATCCAAGGTTGAACTCCTCGCCCGCGATGGCGAACGCCTCGCGCTCAAGCTCGGTCATCTTGTTGCCCAGCTCAACGCTCTGTGTGCCCAACAGTCTGGCGTCGACCAGCGCGCCCTGACGCTCGATACGCGCCAGCACTGGCATCAGTGGCATTTCGATGTCGTTCAGCACAGGCGCAAGCGTCGGGGTCTTGTCGAGTTTTGCCTGAAGGACTTCATGCAGGCGCAGAGTCAGATCCACTTCTTCGGCGGCGTAGATTCCGGCCTGTTCCAGCGCAATCTGGTCGAAAGTCAGCTGCTTGGCACCCTTGCCCGCTATGTCCTGGAAATTGACCGGCGTGTGGTCCAGATACTTCGCCACCAGGCTGTCACGGTCGTGACGGGTCGCCGTCGAGTCGAGCACGTAGGATTCGAGCATGGTGTCGAACTTCACGCCCTGCACGTTGATGCCCTGATCCTGATCGCCATCGATGGCGCAGTTCGCCAGAAGGTTAATCGCGAACTTGGCGTGCTGGCCGACCTTGATTTTGCCGGCGTCCTCCAGCATTGGTTTGACCGCCCTGAGCACCGTATCGCGGTCCAACTGCTGCGGCACGCCCATATAGGAGTGGGTCATAGGGATGTAGCAAGCTTCATGGGTCTTGATCGCGAACGACAGACCGACGATCTGAGCGCGCTGGGCATCGGTGCCGTTGCTCTGCACCACGAAAGCGAACAGATCGGCTGCAGCGAGCTTATTCAGCCACGCATCGAATTGGGTCTGCTCGAGAATCAGCTCGTATTGGGCCTCGATGACCGGAGCAGCCTCCTCGACAGGCACGATCTGGGCACCTTCCTGCTTTGCCTCACGCTGCAGATCGGTGATCCAGCTCTTGAACTCGAGCTCGGTGTACAGCGCGAGCAAGGCTTCGCGGTCAGGCTCGCCGCAGTGCAAGGCGTCGAGTTCGATATCCAGTGGCACATCGACCTTGATGGTCGCAAGCTGATAGGAAAGGAACGCCATGTCCTTATGTTCTTCGAGCTTGGCCGGCAGGGTTTTCGCCCCGCGAATCGCCAGCGTCGGAACCTTGTCCAGGTTCTCGTACAACTCTTTCAGGCCGCCACCGATACCGACCAGCAGCCCGGTGGCGGTTTTCTCGCCAACGCCGGGAACGCCGGGAATGTTGTCGACTTTGTCGCCCATCAGCGCGAGGTAGTCGATGATGTGCTCGGGACCGACGCCGAATTTTTCTTTCACGCCAGCAACGTCCAGCACGCTACCGGTCATGGTGTTGACCAGCGTAATGTGCCCGTCCACCAACTGGGCCATGTCCTTGTCGCCTGTGGAAATGACCACCGGGCGATCAGCGGCAGCACTGCTGCGCGCCAGGGTGCCGATCACGTCATCGGCTTCAACGCCTTCAACACACAGCAGCGGGTAGCCCAGGCCTTTTACGCAGTTGTGCAGGAAATCGATCTGCACGCGCATGTCGTCTGGCATGCTCGGGCGATTGGCTTTGTACTCGGCAAACATCTCATCGCGAAAAGTCCCGCCCTTGGCGTCGAACACCACGGCGAACGGGCTTTCGGGATACTGTTTGCGCAAGCTCTTGAGCATGTTCAGCACGCCCTTGACCGCACCGGTGGGCAGGCCCTTGGACGTGGTGAGTGGCGGCAGCGCGTGGAAGGCGCGATACAGGTAAGAAGAACCGTCCACCAGGACGAGGGGCGCAAGACTCATGTGCAGGATCAACCTTTTCGGCGGGGTCGGCGCTAGAATGCGAGGACCGTTGACGACAAAGGAACAAGGTTATCATGCGCACGCTAAATCGCCTGTTACTGGTCAGTTTGACGGCTGCTTGCCCCCTCATGGTGGCAGCGGCTGAAGATGAGGCGCCTTCGCCGGAACCTGACGTCACGATCCGCAAGGACGGTGACAACTTCATTCAGGAATACAAAGCGAACGGTTTCGTTTATGCGGTAAAAATCACGCCAAAGTACGGCAAGCCCTATTATCTGGTGCGCGCCGACGGCACAAGCGGTCAATTCATTCGTTCGGATCAACCGGACATGCTGATACCCCAATGGGTACTATTCAGTTGGTAACACCTACATTCACTTTTTGCTGGCAGTGTTCATATGTCCGTTTTTACTCCCCTGGCTCGGCCCGAGCTGGAAGTTTTTCTCGCCCCGTACGGGCTCGGCCAACTGCGTGATTTCCAAGGCATCGCAGCCGGAAGTGAAAACACCAACTTCTTCATCAGCATGGAACAGGGCGAGTTCGTGCTGACGCTGGTGGAGCGCGGCCCCATGCAGGAAATGCCGTTCTTCATCGAACTGCTGGACGTGCTGCACGACGCCGATCTACCGGTGCCTTACGCCCTGCGCACCACGGACGGCCAGGCGCTGCGCGAGCTCAAAGGCAAACCGGCCTTGCTGCAACCGCGTCTGTCGGGCAAACACCCGACCGACCCGAACACCCAGCACTGCGCGCAGATCGGCGAGCTGATGGCGCATATGCACCTCGCGACCCGGGAAAAGACCATCGAGCGCAGAACGGACCGTGGTCTGGACTGGATGCTCAAGGAAGGCAGCAACTTCATTTCGCATCTGGACGAGTCGGAAGGTGCGCTGCTGAAAAAGTCAGTCGAGGAAATCGAGCGTACCAAGACCGGGATAATGGCATTGCCTCGCGCCAACGTGCACGCCGACCTGTTCCGCGACAACACGCTGTTCGAAGGCACGCACCTGACGGGCGTGATCGACTTCTACAACGCCTGTTCCGGGCCGATGCTGTACGACGTGGCAATCGCCGTGAATGACTGGTGTTCGTTCGAGGATGGCAGGATCGACGCGCCACGGGCACGCGCAATGCTGGGTGCCTACGCGGCACTGCGTCCGTTCACCGCCGCCGAAGCCGAGCTGTGGTCAACGATGCTGCGTGTGGGTTGTGTGCGGTTCTGGCTGTCACGCCTGATCGCCGCCGAGAGCTTTGCCGGGCAGGACGTTCTGATCCACGACCCGTCCGAGTTCCGCAAGCGCCTGGAACAGCGTCAGGAAACTCATATTCCGTTGCCGTTCGCGTTGTAAGCATCAGACCTGCAAGTGATCAAACCGCCGACTCTGTAGCAGTCCGGCTTGCCGTCGGCAGCGATTTTTGAAGACGCTACCGCCGGCAAGCCGGACTGCTACAGGTCTGTCACGCGCTCAGGGTTACAAACTCTCCAGACACCCCGCCAGATCATCCGCCAGTTTGCTCAGCAACTGCTCATACCCCTGAGCCGTTGCGGGCGTGTATCCGCCCAGTCCATCAAGCTCGGCCAGCTTCACCGGCAAACCCGCACTCAAGGTATCAGCCAACCGAGGACGAAGCGGCGGCTCGCTGAACACGCAGGTCTTGCCGTATTCAGCCAACCGCGCGCGCATGGCGGCGACGTGCTGGGCGCCGGGCTGCACCTCGCTGCTGACGGCGAACACGCCAGCGTGCTTGAGCCCGTAGGCTTCTTCGAAATAATCGAAAGCCTCATGGAACACGAAGTACTTCTTGTCGGTAATGCCCGCCACGCGCTGCTTGATCTTCGAATCCAGCGCATCCAGACGCGCATCGAATGCTTTGACGTTGCTTGCATAGCGCGCTGCGTTGCCCGGGTCCGCCTGACTCAGGTCCGCTGCCATCTTCGCGGCGATCACCCGAGCGTTGAACGACGATAGCCACAGGTGCGCATCGATGCTGCCCGGGCGGTGATCGTGATCATGCTCGTCTTCATCGCCCTCGTCGTGATGATCGCTACTGGCGGTGAAATGACGCAAATGCATGCCCGGCAGGGACTGTACTGGCACCGAGGCCTTGGTCCGACTCGCCGACACGCGCGGCAGGAATGTTTCCATGTCCGGGCCAATCCAGTAGAGCAAGTCGACGTCTTGCACGCGCCGTACGTCGGAAGGGCGCAGTGCGTAGTTATGCGGTGACGCTCCCGGCGGCAACAGCACTTCCGGCACGGCGACACCCTCCTGTACAGCGGCTGCAATCAGCTGCAGCGGCTTGATGCTGGTCAGAACGCGGACGTCGGCCTGGGCGGGAGCAATTGCAGAGAATCCAGTGATGAATACGACAAAAAGTAAAAAAAGTCGGGACACGATGACCACTCATGGGGGCAGGAACGGGTAACATAATAACGTCTCTCACAAAAGCCGTCGCCGCCCATGTCCAAAACACCACTGGCCAGTCGCCCTCACGATCACTCTCATTGCGTGCACAGCGCCCTCGCTGAAGCCGATACGCTTTGCGCTGGCAAAGGTCTGCGCCTGACCGCTCTGCGTCGTCGCGTGCTGGAACTGGTCTGGCAAAGCCACAAGCCGCTGGGGGCCTATGACATCCTCGCCGTGCTGAGCGAAGAAGATGGTCGTCGAGCCGCGCCTCCCACCGTCTACCGTGCGCTGGATTTCCTGCTGGAAAACGGTCTGGTGCACCGCATTGCCTCTTTGAACGCTTTCGCTGGCTGCAATCACCCGACCCACGCGCATCAGGGCCAGTTCCTGATCTGTCGCGAATGCCACGCCGCCATTGAGCTGCAACACGGGGCGATCAGTTCCGCCATCGTCGATGCCGCCAATGAAGTCGGCTTCGCGGTAGAAGCCCAGACGGTCGAGGTCGTGGGTGTGTGTGCTGGCTGCAAGGCCGCCTGATGAGCGATGCCCTGATCCGCCTGAAGGATGTCAGCGTCACCCGCGCGGGCCAGAGCGTGCTGGAAAATATCCAGCTGAGTGTCAGCCCAGGGGAGATCGTCACGCTTATCGGCCCCAACGGCGCGGGCAAGACGACGCTGGTGCGCGCCGTTCTGGGCCTGCTGAAACCCGACTCGGGCGATGTCTGGCGCAAGCCAAAGCTGCGCGTCGGCTACATGCCGCAAAAACTCCATGTGGACGCCACGCTGCCGCTGTCGGTCCTGCGCTTTCTGCGATTGGTGCCCGGCGTGGACAGGGAAACAGCGCTGGCCGCGCTGATTGAAGTGGGCGCCGAGAAGGTCATCGATAGCCCGCTGCAAGGCATTTCCGGCGGCGAGATGCAGCGTGTTCTGCTGGCGAGGGCGCTGCTACGCCAACCTGAGCTGCTGGTCCTCGACGAGCCTGTCCAGGGCGTTGATGTCGCGGGTCAGGCCGAGCTGTATGCGTTGATCACCCAGCTGCGCAATCGCCACAAATGCGGCGTGCTGATGGTGTCCCACGACCTGCATCTGGTCATGAGCACCACCGATCAGGTGGTCTGCCTGAATCGCCACGTCTGCTGTTCCGGTCACCCTGAGCATGTGAGCAACGACCCGGCGTTTGTCGAACTGTTCGGCCAGCATGCGCCGAGCCTGGCGATCTATCACCATCACCACGATCATGCCCATGACCTGCACGGTGAGGTTTGCCAACCGGCGCCGACGCACGATCACAACCATGATCACGCCCACCCCCACAATCATGACCACGGAGACAGCTGCAAGCATGGCTGATTTTCTACTCTATGCCTTGCTCGCAGGCCTCGCTCTGGCCGTCGTGGCCGGCCCTCTGGGTTCGTTCGTGGTCTGGCGGCGGATGGCCTATTTCGGCGACACGCTGTCCCATGCGGCCTTGCTCGGCGTGGCACTGGGTTTTCTGCTGGATATCAGTCCGGCTGTCGCAGTGACGGTCGGTTGTCTGCTGCTGGCGATCCTGCTGGTCACGTTGCAGCAACGCCAACCGCTGGCGTCAGACACGCTGCTGGGGATTCTTGCACCGAGCACGTTGTCGCTGGGTCTTGTGGTTCTGAGCTTCATGCGTGATGTGCGCATCGACCTGATGGGCTACCTGTTCGGTGATCTGCTGGCGATCAGCCCGACCGATCTTGCCTGGATTCTCGGCGGCAGCGCCGCTGTGCTGGTGCTGATCTGTGCGTTATGGCGTCCGTTATTGGCCATCACCGTGCATGAAGAACTGGCGATGGTCGAAGGCCTGCCGGTCGCGACGCTGCGCATGACACTGATGCTTTTGATCGCTGTGGTCATTGCGGTAGCGATGAAAATCGTCGGGGTGCTGCTGATCACCTCGTTGCTGATCATCCCGGCCGCTGCGGCACAACGTCACGCACGCTCACCGGAACAGATGGCCCTTGGCGCCAGCGTGATCGGCATCCTTGCGGTGTGCGGCGGGCTGGCGTTGTCCTGGTTTAAGGACACCCCGGCAGGCCCGTCGATTGTGGTATGCGCAGCGGCACTCTTTCTGTTGAGCTTCGTTTTACCCAAGCGGTAGAACCTTGCGTCGTAAGAACAGTCATACTCGGCAATCATCGAATGGCGGCAATGTGCAATGACCTGATGAAGCACCGCCGATGGTGATCAGTTATTTTCGGTGCAAGGCACTTATGTGTAGACTTGCTCGTTTTTTGCGCAATTAGAGAATCGCAGGAATGAAGCCGTTCGCATCCCGTTATCTGCTGCTTGCCGCATTTTCCATCCTGTTGGCTGCTTGCCAAAGCAAGCCCGTCGACCAGCCTGCGCAAGTCGCGGCGCCGGACGCCTATCAACAGCTGGAACAGAACATCGCAGGCAGTGAACTGGCCACCGCTGAAGATCAGTTGGCAGCGTTGCAGACCCAGAACCCCGATGATCCTCGCCTGGAGCAGTACCAACGCCAACTGGCAGAGGCTTACCTGGCGCGCAGCCAGATCGTGCTGCAAAAGGGCGACATGAATGCTGCTGCCACCGCTTTGAGCCGGGCCCGCGCGCTGATGCCAAAAGCGCCCGCGCTGACCAGCGGCGTCAACGGCGCCATTGCCAACGCACGCAAGGCTGAACTCGATAAAGCGGAAGCGCAACTGCGTGAGGCCGAAGCCAGACGTACTGCCAAGATCATCGATCCCTCGGCGGAAAGCAGCACGATTGAGCTGAAGATCGGCGATATGGCGCAACTGCGCCGCCAACTGAACGACATTGCGGCTGATGTGACAGCGTTCAACTGCGACGTGATTGTTCAGGTGCCACGCACCGACGATTACCCATGGCTGGCAACGCTGTTGACCAAGCGAGTAACGAAGATCAACCCGGATTTCGAATTGCAGATTCAGCGTGAGATCGAGAAAACCGAACCGGCGCAGATCATTCTGAAACACGCGAAAACCTGATCAAAATTTGATCAACAAAAAAGGCGTTGCCCTCACAGGCAACGCCTTTTTTGCAGGCCGGATCTATCAAGTCGGAGCGCGCTTGCCCGCGATTGCAGCGTTTCAGTCACACGTAGGTTTGTGACACACCGCAATCACGGGGCAAGCGCGCGCCTACAAGCCAGCGCTCCGTTAGAGATTGCCAATCAAGCCGGAATGGCCTTCGCCTTCGGCTCACGGGCCCAGACCCTATGCTGCTTGATTGCATCGAAGAACGCTGCGAAGGACTTGCTGTCCGACACCGTCAACAGTCCCGCATCAGGCTCCAGACGCAGGAGATCGATCAGTTCTTGCGCTTCACCCGCGTAAGCGATGGCCTTGAGGTGCTTGTAGGCTTCCAGCACGTAATGCAGCGCCACGCCGTCGCCAGTCAGCGCTTTCACCGACGCGGCACCACCGGGGATGAACACGGCATCGAAAGCAATCGATGGCAGTCCTTCAGCCGAGGCATCGACGGCCAGGGTCTTCCCGTCAGCGGTTTTCACCGGCGCAGAGGTCGGGCCCAGGATTTTGGCGTGAGCGGCTTCAGCTTCGAGCGCCGCTTTCATGGTGGCGACGGCTTTTTCGTCGACGCCATCGGCCACCAGAATCGCCACCTTGCGCGAAGCAATATCACCGGACAACAGATTGGCCTGACTGAGCAATGGCGACTTGTCCACCGTCGGCTTGCCGGTTTTCTGCGTCGTGACGGTCGGACCTTGCGGCGCCGGCAATCCAAGGTTGGCCGCAACGCGAGAGGCCAGCGTCATGTCGATATTGGCGAGGATCTCGTTCACCTGACGGGCACGAATGTGCTCGCGCTCGACCTTGCCCAGCTCGAAACTGTAAGCCGCAATGATGTGCTCCTTCTCGTGCTCGCTCATGCTGTTGAAGAAAAGCGTTGCCTGGGAGAAGTGGTCGCCAAAAGAAGGGCTGCGCTCACGCACCTTATGCGCCTCGACACGCTCTTGATACGTCTCGAAGCCGCCATCTTCGGGGCCTGCGGGTGTTTCTTTCGGCCAGCCGCCGTCAATCGAGTTCGGCTCGTAGGAAGCACGACCCTTGTCGATGGTCATCCGGTGCTGCGCGTCACGCTGGCCACTGTGGTTCGGCGCAACCGGGCGATTGATCGGGATTTCGTGGAAGTTCGGCCCGCCGAGTCGGCTGATCTGCGTATCGGTGTAGGAAAACAGGCGACCTTGCAGCAGCGGGTCGTTGGAGAAGTCGATCCCGGGCACGACATGGCCTGGGCAGAATGCAACCTGTTCGGTCTCGGCGAAGTAGTTGTCCGGGTTGCGGTTGAGCACCATTTTGCCCAGCGGCGTCACCGGGACCATCTCTTCCGGAATGATCTTGGTCGGGTCCAGCAGGTCGAAGTCGAACTTGTGCTCATCTTCTTCGGCGACGATCTGTACGCCCAGTTCCCATTCGGGATAGTCGCCCATCTCGATGGACTCCCACAAATCACGACGGTGGTAGTCCGTGTCTTTACCCGCCAGCTTCTGGGCCTCGTCCCACAGCAGCGAGCAGGTGCCGTACTTGGGCTTCCAGTGGAATTTCACGAACGAGGATTTACCCTCGGTGTTGATCATGCGAAAGGTGTGAATGCCGAAGCCTTGCATGGTGCGCAGGCTTTTCGGGATGGCCCGGTCAGACATGGCCCAAATCACCATGTGCGCCGATTCCGGGACCAGCGACACGAAATCCCAGAAGGTGTCATGAGCCGAACCCCCGGTAGGGATTTCATTGTGTGGCTCAGGTTTTACGGCGTGAACGAAGTCAGGAAACTTGATCGCGTCCTGAATGAAGAACACTGGCATGTTGTTGCCGACCAGATCGTAGTTGCCTTCGCCGGTATAAAACTTCACCGCGAACCCGCGCACGTCACGCACCGTATCGCCCGAACCTCTTGGGCCCTGAACCGTGGAAAAGCGCACGAACACCGGCGTTTTCTTTCCCGGATCACGCAGGAATTCAGCCTTGCTCAGTGCCGAGTGGTTCTCGTAAGTCTGAAAGTAACCATGGGCAGCCGTCCCGCGAGCATGAACGATGCGCTCCGGAATGCGCTCATGGTCAAAGTGCGTGATCTTTTCACGCATGATGAAGTCTTCGAGCAGCGACGGGCCTCGATTGCCGACTTTCAACGTGTTCTGGTTATCGGAGACCTTCACGCCCTGGTTAGTGCGCAAGGCCTGACCTGTTGCGTCGGAGCGAAACTGCTCAAGGCTTTCGAGCTTCTGGTTGGTGTTGCCCCGATCCAATGTATCGGTCCCGGCCAGTTCGCTTTTGCCGGTCGGACTTACAGGTACTGGTTTTTTCGTAGCCATCAGTCAAAAACTCCTCGGTTCAGGCGGCTCTTTTCTCGTTCTTCCGTGGCGAAAGGCGGTAGGAGCTCGTTTAGTAAGGATTTCCCGGACAGAAGACTGGGGAAATCTCGGCGCTTATGTAGTGACTGAGGATAAAAATGGGCGTTCCGTGTTTTTTCAAACCTTTGGTCTAACGTTGCATCAACCTGGCCTGAGCGCACCCATATGACCGTTCGGCAGGTGATGCGTGAAATAAATGCTAAGAAGGCTGGGCTCAACCGCGGTTCGACAGGCTAAAATGCGCGCCCGGTTTATCCAGCCGAGGCGATAAATGGCCGAAATGGCATCGCCCACCAGCCTGCTCGAGATCCATCTCGCACGCTGAACTTCTACCGCGCCCCCACAAGGTTCGCTAAGTGATCGAGTTCCAAAACGTCCATAAAACCTATCGGGTCGCCGACAGGGAAATTCCCGCACTGCACCCCACCAGCCTTCGGGTCGAAGACGGTCAGGTGTTTGGTCTGATCGGCCATTCCGGTGCGGGCAAGAGCACCATGTTGCGCCTGATCAACCGCCTCGAAGCGCCAAGCGGCGGCAGAATTCTGGTCGATGACGTCGATGTCACGGCTCTGGATGCTGACGGCCTGCGCGGTTTTCGCCGCCAGGTCGGGATGATCTTCCAGCACTTCAACCTGCTGTCATCCAGGACAGTGGCCGACAATGTCGCCATGCCGCTGACTCTGGCCGGGGACATGTCCCGTGCGCAGATTGATCAGCGAGTGGCCGAGTTGCTGGCGCGGGTCGGGCTGTCGGATCACGCGAAGAAGTACCCCGCCCAGTTGTCTGGCGGCCAGAAACAGCGCGTCGGTATCGCCCGTGCGTTGGCGACCAAACCGAAAATTCTGCTGTGCGACGAGGCGACCAGCGCTCTGGACCCGCAAACCACCGCCTCAGTCCTGCAACTGTTGGCCGAGATCAACCGCGAGCTGAAACTGACCATCGTCCTGATCACCCATGAGATGGACGTGATTCGTCGCGTCTGTGACCAGGTGGCGGTGATGGACGCGGGCGTGATCGTCGAGCAGGGGGCCGTGGCCGATGTGTTCCTGCATCCCAAGCACCCGACCACCCGCCGCTTCGTCCAGGAAGACGAGGAAGTGGACGAAAACGAACAGAACACCGACTTTGCTCACGTGCAGGGCCGAATCGTGCGTCTGACCTTCCAGGGCGAAGCGACCTACGCGCCGCTGCTGGGTACCGTCGCGCGGGAAACCGGCGTGGACTACAGCATCCTGGCCGGACGAATCGACCGCATCAAGGACACCCCCTACGGGCAATTGACGCTGGCCATCACTGGCGGCGACATGGACGCCGCGTTCGCCCGCTTCACCGCAGCCGACGTTCACATGGAGGTCCTGCGCTGATGGATACCCTGATCAATATGTTTTCCAACGTCGACTGGTATGAAATCTGGGTCGCCACCGGCGATACCCTGATCATGCTCGGCGTTTCCCTGGCCTTTACCGTGCTGCTCGGCCTGCCGCTGGGCGTGCTGATGTTCCTCACCTCGCCCCGCCAGTTGCTCGAGAACAAGCCGGTCTACGCCACCGTTGGCTTGATCGTGAACATGCTGCGGGCCCTGCCTTTCATCATCCTGCTGATCGTGATGATGCCGCTGACGGAAATCATCACCGGCACTTCGCTGGGGATTCTCGGCACCCTGCCACCGCTGATTGCCGGCGCTACGCCATTTTTCGCACGTCTGGTGGAAACCGCGCTGCGTGAAGTGGATCGCGGGATCATCGAAGCGATTCAGGCGATGGGCGCCACCACCCGCCAGATCATCGTCAAGGCGCTGCTGCCCGAAGCGCGTCCGGGCATTCTGGCGGCAATCACCGTCACTGCGATTGCCCTTGTCTCGTTCACTGCCATGGCCGGTGCGGTCGGCGCAGGCGGCCTGGGCGACCTGGCGATTCGTTACGGATACCAGCGCTTCCAGAACGATGTGATGTTCGTGACGGTCGTATTGCTGCTGGTGCTGGTGCAGATTCTGCAAACCGTGGGCGACAGACTGGTCGCACACTTTTCACACCGTTAACCGATTTCGCCGGTCATTGGCCGGCAAGTGCGCGCCGAACGGCGCGCATTTCAAGGAGAAGAACCCATGAAGAAGCTGTTGGCCGTTTTCGCTGCAGTGGCTGCATTTTCCGCCCACGCCGATGAAACCCTGAATGTCGCGGCCACCGCCGTGCCCCACGCCGAGATCCTCGAGTTCGTCAAACCGACGCTCGCCAAAGAAGGCGTGACCCTGAACGTGAAAGTCTTCAACGACTACATCCAGCCAAACGTGCAGGTCGATCAGAAGCGAATGGACGCCAACTTCTTCCAGCACCAGCCATACCTGGATGAGTTCAACAAGGGCAAGGGCACGCATCTGGTGAGCGTGGCCAAGGTTCACGTCGAGCCGTTCGGCGCCTATTCGGACAAGATCAAGAACCTGGCCGACCTGCCTGACGGCGCGACCGTGGCCCTGCCCAACGATGCGACCAACGAAGGCCGCGCGTTCCTGCTGCTGGTGAAAGCCGGTCTGATCACCCTCAAGGACCCGACCAGCATCACCGCCAAGCCAAGTGATGTGCAGCAGAACCCGAAAGCATTGAAGTTCCGCGAACTGGAAGCCGCAACCCTGCCGCGCGTGCTGACTCAGGTAGACCTGGCGCTGATCAACACCAACTACGCGCTGACTGCCAAGCTCGACCCGACCAAGGATGCGCTGATCATCGAAGGTCAGGAGTCGCCGTACGCGAACATTCTCGTGACTCGCGAAGACAACAAGGATTCGCCCGCCATCCAGAAACTGGTCGCCGCGCTGCACAGCCCAGAGACCAAGGCGTTCATCGAGACCAAGTACAAGGGTGCTGTGGTTCCGGCGTTCTAATCGAACGCGGTGCTTGCCGCAGCTGTGACGGCTACAGTTCTGATGTTGTTTGATCGTTCCCGCGCTCCGCGTGGGAACGCCGATCCACGATTATCCATCCCGCCTCTTACTTCCTCTCGACCAGCCCCGGCAATTGCGCCACCAGCTTCTGGTTGTTCAACGGCCCGCGTATGAATCCGCGCTGTGTCCCGTCTGGGCCGAGGAGCGCCAGGTTGCCGCTATGGTCAACGGTGTAATTCGGTTTGCTGGTGTCCGCTGGAATGAACGGAATGCTCACCGCATTGGCCAGCTTCTGAATGATGTCTACCGGCGCGGTCAGGCCCACGAACTGTTTATCGAAGTACCCCAGATACGTCTTGAGCTGCTGCGGCGTGTCCCGGTTCGGGTCAACGCTGACCAGCACAATACGCAGTTTATCGACCGCCTCTTTCGGCAACTCGCTCTTGATCTGGCGCAATTGGGCGAGGGTGGTCGGGCAGATGTCCGGGCAGAAGGTGTAGCCGAAGAACAGCAGCGTCCACTTGTCCTTCAATGACCCCAGCGAAACGGACTGACCGTCCTGATCGACCATCTTCAGGTCCGGCACTTCGCGGCTTTGCGGCAGCAGAATCACACCCGCGTCGATCAGCGCGGTCTGATCACCCTGGCCTTTTCCGGAAAGTACCCGGTTGACGGTCAGGCCCAGCACCACCGCAACGACAGCGACGAGAATGAAGACGGTTTTTTGGGTTCGGGTCATAAATTCAACAATAAGTAGTGATCTACGAGCAGCGCGATGAACAGCAGCAGCAAGTACCAGATCGAGTACTTGAAGGTGTTGATCGCGGCCTGCGGCCGGCTGCCACGGTACAACACCAGAGCCCAATGCAGAAAGCGAATCCCCAGTGCGCTGGCGCAGATCAGATACAGCGCACCGCTCATCTTGATCACGAACGGCATCAGGCTCACCGCCAGCAACACACAGGTGTAGAGCACGATGTGCAGCTTGGTGTAACGCTCGCCGTGGGTGACGGGCAACATCGGGATGTCGGCCTTGGCGTATTCCTCTTTGCGATGAATTGCCAGCGACCAGAAATGCGGCGGGGTCCAGGCGAAGATGATCAGCACCAGCAGCAACGGCTCGGCGGTGACGTGCCCGGTGACAGCGACCCAGCCGAGCATCGGCGGCGCAGCCCCGGCCAGGCCACCGATAACGATGTTCTGTGGCGTCGCGCGTTTCAGGAAGCCGGTGTAGATCACTGCATAGCCGAGCAAGGATGCCAGGGTCAGCCATGCGGCCAACGGGTTGGTGAATGTCAGTAACAACGCCTGCCCGCTGATTGCCAGCAACGCGGCGAATGTGAGGGCGGCGACGGGTGAGACGCGGCCCCGGGCGATGGGACGTTTGCGTGTCCGGGCCATAAGGGCATCGATGCGTCGATCCACTACATGATTGACCACTGCCGCGCCACCGGCACACAGCGCGATCCCCAGATTGCCGAAGATCAGCACTGTCCACGGCACGCCGGCGCGGGTGGCAAGGAACATGCCCACCAGCGAAGTGATTAGCATCAGCACCAGAACCTTGGGCTTGGTCAGCTCCAGATAGTCCCGCCACAGCGCCTGGCGATGGTGCTCGCCAGTTGTGGTTGTCATGTGTTCCTCCTGTTGCGATCAGCTTGCGCCGGAGTGCGGTTTGGACAATGACTCATTCTCGCTTCTGCCCGAAGGGCGTAGGAGCAAGCTTGCTCGCGATCTGCCGGGCACCGGCAGCAAAATCTGAGACCTTGGCTATGCCAGACACGCCGCGCCGGTAGGGCCTGCTACTGCTGCGCAGCAGATCGCTGGCAAGCCGAGCTTCCACGGCCTCCGGCCAGAATCAAAAGCAATGTGCAATCCCTCAACGATGTGGGCCCAGGTGCAGCAGCACATGGGCGTGTTGCCAGAAACTGGGGGCGTGCCTTCGGGACAGCGCATAAACGGGCCTGACACGGTAGTTGATCAGGGTCATCGCCAGCATCAACGCCGCGCCTCCCGCGTTATGCGCTACAGCCGTTGCCAACGGCAGGTGAAACAGCACATTGCTGATGCCCAGCCCGATCTGCATGCCCAGCGCCAGCACCAACACACCCGCCAGACCTTTCAGCCCCGCGCGATGCAGCTGCCAGGCCAATGCCAGCAGTGAGAATGTCACCAGTAAAGCGCCAACGCGATGTGTCAGATGAATAGCCGTACGGGCCGTGCTGTCCAGCTTGCCCCCCAGGTAATTGGGGCCGATGTGCTGCGTCAGATGAAAGCCATTGGCGAAGTCGGCCTCCGGCCACCATTGGCCCTGACAGGTCGGCAGATCAGTGCAGGCCATGGCCGCGTAGTTCGAGCTGACCCATCCCCCCAGCGCAATCTGCAGCCCCACCAACACGAGCCCGATCACAGCCAGGCGCCGCAAGCGCGGTGCGATCTGAGGCATGGCCGCAAACCGCCCGCTCAAGCGCAACGTCAGCAGAAACAACAGACTCAACGTGGTGATGCCGCCGAGCAGATGCGCTGTCACCACCTGCGGCCAGAGTTTGAGCGTCACCGTCCACATACCGAATGCTGCCTGCGCGAACACCACACCGACCAGGGCCAAAGCCAGTCCAACTGGCTGATCGACGAAGTGCCGTCGATGCCAGGCCTGCACGCCGAGCATCATGATCATCAAAGCCAGCCCGCCTGCGAAATAGCGGTGGACCATCTCGTTACGGCCCTTGTGCTCCTCGACAGGCGACTCCGGGAAACGCAGCTCGGCATGGGCCAGTTGCGCCTCGGTATTGGGCACGCTGATGAAGCCGTAGCAGCCGGGCCAGTCCGGGCAGCCGAGGCCTGCATGGGTCAAACGGGTGTAGGCACCGAGCAGCACGACCACCAGCGCCAAAAGGGTTGCAAACAGTGCGAGACGAAATCCGGGCCTGGTCATCATGCCCCCCTTATCCGATGTTCGACAGTTTCAGCAGTTGGCGCAGGTCGTTGAGCAGGTCTTTGCCTTTCACCTGCGCGCCGTAGCGCAGCACCAGATTGCCGTGGGGGTCGACGATCCACAGCTGCGGCAACTCGACGCCCGGCGCCATGCGGTGATAGCGCTTGAGGTCCAGCGGATAACGTTGCAATTGCGGGTATTCCCGAGTGAGCACGGCGTCGTACTCGGGATTGAGCGGTTGAGCGGTGGTCAGCGCATGACTGGCGCGCGACGCATCGCGACCCAGACCGATCTGTATCTGTCGCGCCAGATACACCAACTGCTGACAGTCGGCTTCGCATTGATCGGGCGCTGTCACCAAGAGCTGCCAGCGCTTCTCGTCGGACTGCACTCCAAGCTCAGCGCGGCTCTCGCCATTGCCGATCAGCTCGCCATGAAAGCTGCGACTGTCAGGCACCCAGAACTTGAACTTGTACATGGTGGTGGCGAGGATCATCGGCCCGAGCGCTACCAGCAGCACCAGAATCAGCTGCAAGCGCCCGCGACGCCGGCTTCTCGGCGCACGGGCTTCAGACATGCTGGCTGGATTCGTCGCTGTTCCCATGGGGCTTCTCCTTCTTGTTGTTCTTGGCATTTCGCGGCTGGCTGAAGCTCAAATACAGATATAGCCCGACCAATGCTGTGGCCATGGCGAACCATTGCACGGCATAGCCCAGATGCTTTTCGGGTCCCATGGCAACAACTGGCCAGTCGGTGCGATAGGCCGCCGACCCTGTATCCAGGCGCAACTCATGGGCAAAGCCTTCGCGGTTCAATTCAGGCCAGACCTTGGCCGGATTGATCGCCGTGACCAGTTTCGGCCAGGTACCGCTCTGCGCATCAGGGTGCAACTGGAAGGTCGCGCCGGGCGAGACATAAACCCAGGCGTCCAGATTCAACGACTGCGCGGGCGTGTCGAACACGGGTGGCGTACGCCGGTCCGGCCATGGCAGCCAGCCACGATTGACCATCAGCCATAAACCGCTCGCCTGATCATGAAAGGGCTGGATCAGCTCGACACCGGCCTTACCCTCCCGGGTGCTGTTGTCCAGCAACAGGCTGTGCTCGGCGTCGAAACTGCCGCGCAATTGCACTCGACGATAGGCCAGGTCGGAGGTGGCTGGCAGCAACTCGGCAGTCATCGGCGGCGCAGCGCGGCGCTCGGCGTAATGGGCGAGCATGACGCGCTTTTCTTCGCCACGCCCCAGTTGCCAACAGCCCAGCGAGATCAGCACTGGCAGCAGCGCCAAGACCACGAGGGTGGGCGCAATGCCGGGCCGGAAAGGCTTCATCACGCCCTGCGCGCCTGCTGACGAGCCACACCTATACTCTCTTGCATAGCGTTCGCTCCCGGAGTTACCCGATGCTCAAAGCGGCCATTGTTTTTATGCTCATCGCCACGGTGGTCAGCCTGTTCAGCGGCCTGTTCTTTCTGGTCAAGGACGATGCGTCGTCCACCCGGCTGGTGAAAGCCCTCACTGTGCGCGTGACCTGCGCCGCCATCACCCTGGCGTTGATTGCCTATGGGTATTTCAGTGGGCAGTTGGTCTATCACACGCCTTGGTGAGACCGCCGACCTTCTCACTGTCGAAGCTTTACCCTGTAGGAGCGCGCTTGCCCGGGATTGCGTAGGGTCAGCTGACAACTCTTTACCTGATCCACCGCGATCGCGGGCAAGCGCGCTCCTACAGCTCTGCGTGAAGGCAACGTTCCGGCGATCACAAGACGTACACAAAAACGAACAACCCCACCCACACCACGTCCACGAAGTGCCAGTACCAGCTTGCCGCCTCGAATCCGAACTGATGCTCGGCGTCGAAATGTCCGCGCAAAATCCGCATCAGCATCACAAACAGAATGATCGTGCCGATGGTGACGTGAGCCCCGTGAAATCCCGTCAGCATGAAGAACGTCGCGCCATAGATGCCCGAGCCCAGAGTCAGCCCCAGCTCGGTGTAAGCCTCGTGGTATTCCAGAGCTTGCAAGGCCAGAAACGCGAGGCCCAACAAAATCGTCAGGCCCAGCCACAGCTTCAGCGCACCGCGATGGCCTTTCTTCAGAGCGTGGTGAGCGATGGTCACTGTGACGCTGGAACTGACCAGCAGCACCGTATTAATCAACGGCAGGTGCCAGGGGTCGATGATTTCCCTTGGGGGCGGAAACATCTTCGGATCGGGCGTCTGCAGCAACGGCCAGGCGTACTGAAAGTTCGGCCACAACATGTGTGCGATGCCTTTCGGGCCTTCGCCGCCCAGCGCAGGGCCCGCGACAGTGCGCACGTAGAACAGAGCACCGAAAAAAGCCACGAAGAACATCACTTCCGAAAAAATGAACCAGCTCATGCCCCAGCGGAAAGAGCGATCCATCTGCGCGCTGTACAACCCCGCACGACCTTCCTTGATCACCGTCCCGAACCAGCCGAACATGATGTAGGCGACGATCAGTCCTCCAATCGCAAAGAAGATCGGTCCGTGAGACTCACGCCCTGCCTTCATGTCGATGAACCAGGTGCCAAGGCCGTACATGGTGATGAACATGCCGACCGTGGCGATGATCGGCCATTTGCTCTGCGCCGGGACGTAGTAATGCTCATGCGTTGCCATCTTCTGAATCTCCTCGACCTTAGCGGTCTAGCCACCCGTTGCCGCGACAGGGCGCGCGACGGGAGGCATGCGAGCGGTGATATCGAACAGCGTGTAAGCCAGGGTCAGGTGTTTCACATCCTTGGGCAGGTCGCGATCAACGATGAAGCGCACCGGCATTTCTATGCGCTCGCCCGGTTGCAGCATTTGCTGGGTGAAGCAGAAGCATTCGGTCTTGTGGAAATACACCGCAGCGGTGCTCGGTGAAATGCTCGGGATCGCCTGCGCTGTCATTGGCTTGTCGGTCGGGTTCTGCGCCACGAAAAGCATTTCGCTGACCGCACCGGGGTGGACCGTGATCTCTTCAGCCTTGGGAAAAAAACCCCAGCTCATATCGGCATTGTTGGTGGCGAGGAACTGCACACGCACCTGGCGGCTGTCATCGACCTGCTGGGTCTGCGTGTATTGATCGCCAGTCTTGCCGTTGATGCCCAGCGCCTTGCACATCACGTCGTACAGCGGCACCAGCGCGAATCCGAAGGCAAACATCGCCACCACCAATATCAGCAGGCGGGTGACCAGTCGCTTGTTCGGGCGCAAGGTGTCGCTCATTGCATTTGGCTCATTTACTTCACTTCCGGTGGCGTGACGAAGGTGTGATACGGTGCCGGCGAAGGCACGGTCCACTCCNGCGGGCCGCCACGGATGGTCTTGATCACGATGAACAGGAAAAATATCTGCGTCGCGCCGAAGGTAAACGCACCAA
Source organism: Pseudomonas sp. LS-2 (assembly GCF_003605735.1). GTDB lineage: Bacteria > Pseudomonadota > Gammaproteobacteria > Pseudomonadales > Pseudomonadaceae > Aquipseudomonas. The sequence goes on from NZ_QXTJ01000039.1 coordinate 757,338, forward strand.
TCGACGACACCATGTTGAAGTCGGCGAACTGCAGGTTGTAATCCGGTACCCGACGCGGCATCCCCGCCAGCCCCACGAAGTGCATCGGGAAGAACGCCATGTTCATGCCGATAAAGGACAGCCAGAAATGCAGCTTGCCCAGGGTTTCGTCGTACATATGGCCGGTCCATTTCGGCAGCCAGTAATAGGCCGAAGCGAAGATGCCGAAGATCGCCCCCGGGACCAGCACGTAATGGAAATGCGCCACGACGAAATAGGTGTCCTGGTACTGGAAGTCAGCAGGCGCAATCGCCAGCATCAGCCCGGAGAATCCGCCGATGGTGAAGAGGATCACGAAGGCCACGGCGAACAGCATCGGCGTCTCGAAGGTCAGTTCGCCCTGCCACATGGTGCTGACCCAGTTGAACACCTTCACCCCCGTCGGGACGGCAATCAGCATGGTTGCGTACATGAAGAACAACTCGCCCACCAGCGGGATCCCGACCACAAACATGTGGTGTGCCCAGACGATGAACGACAGGAACGCAATGCTCGCCGTGGCGTAGACCATCGAGGTGTAGCCGAACAGCGGTTTGCGCGAGAACGCCGGGATGATCGAACTGACCGCACCAAATGCCGGCAGGATCATGATGTACACCTCGGGGTGCCCGAAAAACCAGAAGACATGCTGGAACAGCACCGGATCTCCGCCGCCCGCCGCGCTGAAGAAGCTGGTGTGGAAGTGAATGTCCATCAGCATCATGGTTACGCAGCCTGCCAGTACCGGCATTACGGCAATCAGCAGGAAAGCGGTGATCAGCCAGGTCCAGACGAACAGCGGCATTTTCATCAGGGTCATGCCGGGCGCGCGCAGGTTGAGGATGGTGGCGATGACGTTGATTGCCCCCATGATCGAGCTGATCCCCATCAGGTGAATGGCAAAGATGAAATAAGTGACGCTTTCCGGCGCATAGGTGGTGGACAGCGGAGCGTAGAAGGTCCAGCCGAAGTTCGGGCCGCCGCCGGGTGTGAACAGCGTCGAGACCAGAAGCAGAAAAGCGGCGGGAAGCAACCAGAAACTGAAGTTGTTCATGCGCGGCAAGGCCATGTCAGGCGCGCCGATCATCAGCGGGATCATCCAGTTCGCCAGCCCCACAAATGCCGGCATCACTGCGCCAAACACCATCACCAGCCCGTGCATGGTGGTCATTTGATTGAAAAACGCAGGCTCCACGATCTGCAGTCCCGGCTGGAACAGCTCGGCGCGGATCACCATGGCGAACGAGCCGCCCAGCAGAAACATGCAGAAGCTGAACCACAGGTACAACGTGCCGATGTCCTTGTGGTTAGTGGTCAGCACCCAACGCATCAAGCCCTTGGCCGGACCATGCACATGGCCGTCGTGACCATGGTCGTCAATCACTGCGCTCATGTCCTGTCTCCTGCGAAACACTGACGGGTGTTCGTGTCTGCCGCAACTCCACTGTAGGAGCGCGCTTGCCCGCGACGAGGTTGTGTCAGATTGCGCATGTGTCGAAGGCACGCTGCCATCGCGGGCAAGCGCGCTCCTACGGTGATTCCTTCAAGGCAACTCATTTCGCCTCCGCCTGCTTCAGCGCCAACACGTCTTTGGGCGTAACCATGTCGCCCTTGTTGTTGCCCCAGGCGTTGCGCTCGTAGGTCACGACAGCGGCGATGTCGACCTCCGACAACTGCTTGCCGAACGCTGCCATCGCAGTGCCCGGACGACCATGGAATACGACGGAAAGGTGTTCTTCTTTGGGGCCCATGACGGTTTTCGAGCCCTTGAGCGCCGGGAACATCGGCGGCAGGCCCTGGCCTTCGGCCTGGTGACAGGCCACGCAGGTGGTGTGATAAACCTTGTCGCCCTGAGCCACCAGTTCCTCAAGCGTCCATTCCTTGCTCGTCAGCTCCTTGAGCTTGGCGGCTTCTTCCTTGCGCCCGGCCAGCCAGGTGTCGTAATCGGCCTGCGACTTGGCCTCGACCACAATCGGCATGAAGCCGTGGTCCTTGCCGCAGAGCTCGGTGCACTGACCGCGATAGATGCCGGGCTTTTCGATACGGGTCCACGCCCCGTTGACGAACCCGGGAATGGCGTCGCGCTTGACCGCGAACGCTGGCACCCACCAGGAATGGATGACGTCGGCGGCGGTCACCAGAAAGCGGATTTTCACGCCCACCGGCACCACCAGCGGCTGATCCACCTCAAGAAGATAGTGCTCGCCCTTGGCTTCCTTGTTGTGGATCTGATCGGCGGGAGTCGCCAGATTGCTGAAGAACTCGACGTCCTGACCCAGGTACTTGTAATGCCACTTCCATTGATAACCGGTGATCTGGATATCCAGACCCGATTCCGTGTTGTCGTACATTTGAATAAGGGTTTTGGTCGCAGGGATCGCCATGACGACCAGGATCAGCAGCGGCACGACGGTCCAGAGGATTTCCACCGTGGTGCTTTCATGGAACTTGGCGGCAACCTGTCCGGTTGAGCGTCGATGAATGATCATCGACCAGAACATCGCGCCGAACACGATGATCCCGATCACCACACATATCCAGAAAATGGTCATGTGCAGATCGAAGACTTCGTGACTGACCTCGGTCGCTCCCGGCGCCATATTCGTGGTCCAGGCGGCGTGCGCTTGACCGAATATCGACCACAACAGGAGGCCCATCCAGACATGTGGATGTCGCATCATTGCGGGTTCCCCTCTTGTTCTTCTTATTAGCCAGCAGTCATTTCAGACGGGGCGAAACCATGCCGTGCGCATGGCTTTCACACGTTGCCTGTGCGGGCGAGGGAGCGGTCGAGAAAGTCGCTATAGGACCGGGGCCAGGCCAGCGTCACATTTCAGTGTCATCAGAGTAATCATCACAAATCCGAGTATAGACACGGGCAAAGTGTCCGCAATGCAGTGGAGATTCCCGAAAACCCAGCTATACGCACGCGCATTTACTGAGAAAAATCGCAGAAAAACAGGGAAAAGTGGCCTTTTAATAGCCTATGCACATAACCATGAAATTGTTATGACAATTACGTCTTAGCGTCATTGATAAGCAAGCTAACGTATGACTTCCCTATAATGACAGCCTGGTTTTATTGCCCTATGGAGCATTCATGAACACCGCCGCATTGCGCGAGCAGATCACACGAGCACAGGAACACGAGACCCAGACCGGTCAGTTATTGCGCCAACTCGAGTCGCAACTCCCTCATCTGCACCCTGCGATTCATCTTCCGGACGTCGACGCCCGAGGCGTTCTGGCGCGTTTCGTGGTCGCCTACATCGAGCAAGTGCCAGACCTGCTGGACGCAGCCCATGAGGTGGCACTGCAGGCAGGAATCGACACCCAGATTAAACCGGTGCTGAAAATCGCCGAGCAATTCTTCAGTGCCCCACCCGCCATCATGGATGGCCATGAAGGCCTCGACGGCCTGCTGGACGAAGCCTATCTGGCGCACCGTCTGGTGGAAGAGGTCAACGACCTGTACATCGTGCATTTCGGCCAGCCGCTGATTCCGGTCAACACCACCGTCGCCAGCGTGATTGCCCACCAATTGATCGGCGAAGAATTCGCCAACCAGCTCGACGAAGTGGTGCACCACGCCATCGACGAACTGCTCGATGAAGACAGCTTCTCGCTGGAGTCGGTAGAAGCCTACCGAGACCAGCTTTCCAGCCCGGACACAGAGGCTGCGTGGAAGCGCTGGCCAAGCCTGTCGCGCCAACTCGGCGTGGGGCTTGAAATGGAATGTACGAAGGATTTATAGGCCTGCCTGCTGGCGACATATGACCTGTAGCAGTCCGGCTTGCCGGCGGCAGCGATCACAAGACCGTCACCGCCGGCAAGCCGGACTGCTACAGAATGTTCCCAATCGTGCTATTCAATTCTCAATGCAACGCCGCCCCACCAATCGACGTCCGAATCCGCCCCTCGACCCGGCGCTTGAGCAAACGCTGCTCCAGTAACAGGCGCGAGCCCTGGGCGGCATTGGCGCGGCCCCATTCTTCCAGCAACTCAAGGCAGGAATGGTCGATATAGCTGAGGTTGCTCAGCGGGACATGCAGCGTGGTGCCGGGCGGTACTGCGCCCAGTGCCTGAGTCAGCGCCGGAACTTTGAGGAAGGTCGCAGCACCGTTCAGGCGCAACTCCATCTCGCCTTCGGCCTCCAGATCCACCAGATTGATCTTCAGCCGCGAAGCGTTAAGCGCCAGCTTCACCAGGGTCAGCCCGAAACCGATCAATACGCCCGTGAGCAGGTCCGTGAGGATGATCGCGCTCGCTGTGGCGCCGTAGATGAACATCGGCATGCGACCGTAACGACCCAGGCCTCGCAGCGCCTTTAAATCCACCAGCTTGATACCGGTATAAACGAGCACGCCCGCCAGACTCGCCACCGGAATGCTTTGCAGCACGCTGGACAGCAACAACACGAACGCCAACAGCCAGAGACCATGGAACATCGCCGACATGCGTGTCTTGGCACCGGCCTGTACGTTGGCCGAACTGCGCACGATCACGCCGGTCATCGGCAGCGCACCGACCAGACCGCAAAGCATGTTACCGACGCCCTGGGCGCTGAGTTCCTTGTCGAAATCCGAGCGTTGGCCGTCATGCATCCGGTCCACCGCAGCGGCGGACAGCAAGGTTTCGGCACTGGCGATGAACGCCACGGCAATCGCAGCGATCAGGATCGCAGGGTCCGCAAGGTTCAGCAGATCCGCAGGACGCAACCAGTCGATTGCCTCTGCAAGATTGGCGGGCACTTCGACTCGTTTGACTTGCAGGCTCATCAGCAGACTCACCACGGTGGCGATACCTACCCCCAGCAGCGCGCCGGGCACGAAACGCAGCGCGTGAGGACGGCGCTTTTCCCACAGCCACATCACTGCGATGGTTCCGAGCCCCAGCAGACCCGCTTGCATGCCGCTGCCCGGGCCGATCGCACCCAACAGGGTTTCAGGGAAGGCGATCAGGTTATCCAGCCCGGAAGGTTTCGGCCCGCTGTCGAACATCACATGGACCTGTGACAGCACGATCAGCACGCCGATACCGGCGAGCATGCCGTAGACCACGGCCGGGGCCGTGACGCGGAACCAACAGCCGAGCTTGAGACGCCCGGCCAGTAATTGCAGCAAACCGGCCAGTAGCAGGATGGGCCCGAGCATCGCCATGCCATGCTCACGCACCAGCTCGAACACCAGAACGGCAAGGCCTGCAGCCGGTCCACTGACCTGTAATGGTGAACCTGCGAGCCAGCCTACGACCAACCCACCGATAATGCCGGTGATCAAACCCTTGGCGGGCGGCATGCCAGAGGCGATGGCGATCCCCATGCAAAGAGGCAGGGCCACCAGAAAAACCACCACGGAAGCCAATAGCTCCCGTGGCAATAAAGACTTCAGATCTGTAGTAGCCATGACGACTCTCCGGAGATTCTTCAGACGNTGAACCGTCAGTGGTGACGCGGATTCAACGGCCTTGCGGCTGTTTTCAACCCGGGATCAGTAACGTTTTCGTGGTGTTGCCATCGGGGTGGCGTTGTCGCCATCGAGGGGAAGGAAGGTTCCCTGCTCGGCATCGTAAGCGCGAATCGCGGAGGTCTCGATGTCATATACCCAGCCGTGAATGAACAACTGGCCGCTCGCGATCTTGGACGCCACGGAAGGGTGGGTCTGCAGATGGCGCAGCTGCGCAATGACGTTCTCTTCGGTGAGGACGTGCATCGTTTCATGCTCGCCCGAGCAATTGCAGTTGTCCTGAACCACGGTTCTGGCGACTTCGGCGTGACGCAACCAGGCCTTTACGGTGGGCATCTTTTCCAGAGTGTCCGGATTGAGTACCGCACGCATGGCGCCGCAGTCGGAGTGCCCGCAGACGATGATGTGATGCACACCCAACGCCATGACCGCGTATTCGATGGCCGTGGAAACGCCGCCATTCATGGGGCCGTACGGCGGAACCACGTTACCCACGTTACGGGTCACGAACAGGTCGCCTGGAGAGCTTTGGGTGATGAGTTCCGGAACGATGCGCGAGTCTGCGCACGTGATGAACATCGCGCGTGGCTGTTGAGCCGTGGCGAGTTTCTTGAACAGTTCTTCCTGTTGCGGGAAGACGTCGTGACGAAAATGCTTGAAGCCATCGACGATGTGCTTGAGTGCAACATCCGCGGATTCCGCTTCTGCCAAGGCGCCTGGCGAAGTCGCCTGAGGCCGTTTATCCATGTCTGTCATGTCTTATCCTCTTTGACGGATTGAAGTGGAGTTTCCAGTGATTCCCGTGGACGGCCCACTTTTTTCTGGCAATACGGACAATTCCAGCTGCACGCGACCAGTCGGTCACTTGGAAAACACATTAACGGCAAAAACTTAACTGAAACTGAATGCATCGCTCTAGCTCGCGGGTCTCGCTTAAGGAAATCTTAATCCACGGGCACTGCCACATTGGTAGGAGCGCGCTTGCCATGTAAGACGCCACCCGAGTCACAACAGAGACATCTGACCACCCGGCGGGCAGAACGCTTCGCAGTCCAGCGTGAAACTGTCGCGCTTGTTCAAGCCCAGCTTCTTCACCGCAATACTGTAGCGCTGCGCCAGCAGCTCGGCGAACACACCCTCGCCACGCATCCGCGAACCGAAGCGGCTGTCGTAAACCTGCCCGCCACGACTCTGGCGGACCAGGCTCATCACATGCTCGGCCCTTTGCGGATAATGCGCCTGCAGCCATTCCTCGAACAGCGGCGCGACCTCCAGCGGCAAGCGCAGCATCACGTAACTGGCGCTCAAGGCACCGGCAGCCTTGGCCTCGGTCATCAACCGTTCCAGCTCCATGTCGTTGATCATAGGAATCATCGGCGCCAGCAGCACGCCGACCGGAACACCCGCATCGCGCAGCACCCGAATCGCCCGCAGCCTCGCCTTGGGCGCGGCGGCGCGAGGTTCGAGAATGCGTTTGAGCTCATCGTCGAGCGAGGTCAGGCTGATGAACACCGAGATCAGCCGAAGTTTTGCCAACTCGGCGAGCAGGTCCAGATCACGAAGAATCAGCGAGCCTTTGGTGATGATCGTCACCGGATGACGATAGCGCAGCAATACTTCCAGCGTGGCGCGGGTGATCTTGTATTCGCGCTCGATGGGCTGATAAGGATCGGTATTGGCTCCCAGCGTGATCGGCGCAACGCTGTAGCCGGGCTTGGACAGCTGTTGTTCCAGCAACGCAGCGGCGTTGGTCTTGGCGATCAGCTTCGTCTCGAAATCCAGCCCCGGAGACATGTCCCAATAGGCATGACTGGGCCTGGCATAACAATAAATGCAGCCGTGCTCACAGCCGCGATACGGGTTGATGGAACGGTCAAAGGGGATGTCTGGCGATGAATTGCGCGCGATGATGCTCTTGGCGGTTTCCAGCGTGACAGTGGTCCCTTGAGTCAGCGGCGCTTCCTGATACCAGCCGTCGTCCTCGACCACCGGGCGGTTGGGCGCGAAGCGGTTGTGGGGGTTGGTCGCGGTACCGCGGCCGCGGGGTGGCAGAGTGATGGACATGCGGACGCTCCCGATAACTGTTCATGCATACAGTATCGTGAAACCCGCGCACCCTCCATGTTCAATCCGAAAAAATGGACCGCTCAGCGATCAACGGCGCCAACACGGTTTTGACATTTACCTCACAGTGCATTGACTCCCGGTGGCGCAGACTCGCCGCTTCCACTCCCTGCCTGTCGCACGGTAATGCTCGATGCGTATTCCAATGATCGCTTCACTGGTGGCCACTCTGCTGACGGTTTCACTCTGCGCGTTTGCCCAGTCAGACGAACCTGCCACTCCCACCGTCAGACCCGGTCAGTGGGCGCAGCCAATCGACACGCACTACAACCTCTACGAGATCACGCCCACGCTCTACCGCAGCCGTCAGCCCGATGCCGCCGCGCAGCCGTTGCTACAGAAGCTGGGGGTCGTGACGGTGGTGGACTTCATCAAGGAAAGCGACAGCAAATGGCTGTCCGACCCGTCCGTGACCCAGGTTCAGATTCCGCTGCAGACGGTTCACGTCGATGACGCTGACATGATTCGCAGCCTGCGCGCCATCGAGACCGCGCAAGAGAAAGGTCCAGTGCTGATTCACTGCAAACACGGGCTGGATCGCACGGGACTTGTGGCGGCGATGTACAGAATCGTTGTTCAGGGCTGGAGCAAACAGGCGGCGCTGGACGAGATGGAATACGGCGGATTTGGTGACGCGGATGACCTCAGGCACGGCATCGCGTACATCCACAAGGTCGATGTCGACGCCCTTAAAACAGCACTCAACAGCGGCGCATGCAGCACCAGCGCCTTTGCCGGTTGTGCGATCAAGGGATGGTTTCAGAAAACCGATGTGGTGGGTGTGCAGACGATTTTGTGGCGATTGTAAGATCGGAGCTGATGCAGCTGACGTGTGGGACTGAGCTTGCTCGCGATAGCGGTACCCTTCACACCCAAGTGGTGCAGAGAAACAGCAATCGCGAGCAAGCTCACTCCTACAGTGGGACGGTGTAACAATCAGCTCGGATCAACCGGCTTTTTCAGCTTCGGATTCGGGAAGAACTGCACCCCCTGCACCTTGGGACCGGCCGGTTTAGCAGGGGTCTTGTTGACCCGTGTGCCCAGCTCCTTCGGGATCGACTGCCCCTGCGCGTTGAGCGTGTCCGAATACCCGCAATGCACGCACTCGCGATGCGGGACATCGTCTTCGCTCCACATCATCAGTTTGTCAGGCTCGCTGCACGCCGGGCATACAGCCCCGGCGATGAAGCGTTTCTTGGTCACCACATGCGGTGTATCGGTCATGCTGCCGCTTCCTCGCTCAAGCCGGAGTGGCGCAAGAGTGCGTCAATCGAAGGCTCGCGTCCGCGGAAGTCGACGAACAGCACCATCGGCGCCTGCGAACCGCCACGGGCCAGAATCGCCTCGCGGAAGGCGCGACCGGTTTCGGCATTGAGCACGCCGTCTTCTTCGAATTTGGAGAAGGCATCTGCCGAGAGCACTTCAGCCCACTTGTAACTGTAGTAACCCGCTGCATAACCGCCCGCGAAGATGTGCGCGAAGCTGTTCGGGAAGCGGTTGTAAGCGGGTGGGCGCATGACCGAGACCTCGTCGCGAACGCCTTCGAGCACTTGCAGGGTCGTGCGGCCGTCGCCGTGTGTGGCGTGCAGTTCAAAGTCGAACAGCGAGAACTCCAGCTGGCGGACCATCATCAGACCGGACTGGAAGTTCTTCGCCGCAAGCATTTTTTCCAGCAGATCCTGAGGCAGCGGCTCGCCGGTTTCGTAGTGGCCGGAAATCAGCGCCAGACCTTCGGGCTCCCAGCACCAGTTCTCCATGAACTGACTTGGCAGCTCGACTGCGTCCCACGCCACGCCGTTGATGCCTGAGGCACCCGCGTGTTCGACACGGGTCAGTAAATGATGCAGGCCATGGCCGAACTCGTGGAACAGGGTCGTGACTTCATCGTGGGTCAGCAGGGCAGGCTTGCCAGGCGACGCCGGGGTGAAGTTGCACACCAGGTTGGCGACCGGGCTTTGCAGCGAGCCTTCCAGAGTGCGACGACGATCACGGGCACCGTCCATCCACGCACCGCCACGCTTGTTGGCGCGAGCGTAGAGGTCGAAGAAGAAGCGGCCGACGTGCTGGCCGTTCTCCTTGATCTCGAACAGACGAACGTCCGGGTGCCAAGTGTCGAAGCCTTTCTGCTCGGCGATTTCGATGCCGTACAGTTTTTGCACGATGACGAACAGGCCGTTCAGCACCTTGTCGATCGGGAAGTAGGCGCGCAGGGCTTCCTGGGACACGCTGTAGCGCTGCTCACGCAGCTTCTCGCCGTAGAAACCGCTGTCCCAGCTTTGCAGGTCCGGGCAGCCCTGCTCGGCGGCGTAGGCTTTCAGTTGTTCCAGATCCTGGGCGGCGAAGGGTTTGCTGCGCTTGGCCAGATCGCGCAGGAAACTCAGCACCTGATCGCTGGACTCGGCCATCTTGGTCGCCAGGCTCAGCTCGGAGAAGCTGGCAAAACCCAGCAGTTTGGCCAGTTCCTGACGCAGGTCGAGGATCTGCTCCATCACCGGGCCGTTATCGTTTTTGCCGGCATTCGGGCCTTGGTCCGACGCACGGGTGCAGTAGGCCGCGTAAACTTCTTCGCGCAGCGCACGGTCCTGGGCGTAGGTCATCACCGCGTAGTAGCTCGGGAATTCCAGGGTGATCAGATAGCCGTCCAGATCCTTGGCTTTCGCAGCCGCCGCCATTTGCGCCTTGGCCGAATCGGTCAGACCGGCGAGGGTGGCTTCGTCGGTGACGTGCTTGGTCCAGGCCTGGGTGGCGTCGAGCAGTTGGTTAGAAAACTGACTGCCCAGCTCCGACAGCTTGCTCTGCACTTCGGCGTAACGTTTCTGCTGTTCAGGCGGCAGATCGATGCCCGACAGGCGGAAATCGCGCAGCGAGTGTTCCAGAATGGTCTTTTGCGCCACGTCGAAACCAGCGGCTTCCGGGCTGTTGGCCAGCGCTTCGAACGCCTGGAACAGTTCGCGGTTCTGGCCCATTTCGGTGGAGTACGCGCTTAACCCCGGCAGGCAGGACTCATAGGCTTCGCGCAGCTCGGCGCTGTTGCACACGGCGTTCAAATGGCTGACCGGGCTCCAGGCGGCGCCCAGGCGGTCGTTCAGCTCGTCCATCGCCAGCACCAGGCCAGCCCATGTAGGCTGCGTACCTTGCTTGGCGAGGATGTCGGCAATCGCGGCGCGGTTGTCGGCAAGAATCTGGTCGATAGCAGGTTTTACGTGCTCGGCGCGAATCGCCGAGAAAGGTGGCAGGTCGTACGATTGCAAAAGAGGGTTGTTCGCGCTCACGGTTTGGCACCTTGGCTGGAAGAAACACCTGAGCATCTTAATTACAATCTGCGCTGACCGCAGCTATCAGCGCCAGAGAAGGAACCTATTGTGGCTATTCGCACATTCCAGAATCACATCCCGGCCCTTGGCGAACGGGCGTTTGTCGATCATTCGGCCATCGTTATCGGCGATGTCGACATCGGCGACGACAGCTCGGTATGGCCATTGACCGTGATTCGCGGCGACATGCACCGCATCCGAATCGGTGCTCGCACCAGCGTGCAGGATGGCAGCGTGCTGCACATCACCCACGCCGGCCCTTTCAACCCGGACGGCTTCCCGCTGTTCATCGGCGATGAAGTGACCATCGGTCACAAGGTCATGCTTCATGGCTGCACGATCGGCAACCGGATTCTGATCGGCATGGGCAGCACGATCATGGACGGCGCGGTGGTCGAAGATGAAGTCATCATTGGCGCTGGCAGCCTGGTGCCGCCAGGCAAACGCCTCGAAAGCGGGTTTCTGTATGTCGGTCGACCCGTGAAGCAGGTCCGGGCATTGACGGAAAAGGAAATCGCCTTCTTCCCCTACAGCGCCAGCAATTACGTGAAGTTGAAAGATCAGCACCTGGCTGAAGGTTTCGACAAACCCCTATAGCAGTCCCGCTTGCAGGCGATGGAAGACTGAAGCCGCCACCGCCGGCAAGCCGTGCTGCTACACATGCCACGCGTTGCACCGATTCACAGACTTCGAGAGAACACATGCATTACCAGAATATTCTGTTCGACCTGGACGGCACCCTGACCGACCCACGGGAAGGCATCACTCGCTCGATCCAGTTCGCCCTGAGCAAGCTGGGCATCGACGAACCCGACATCACCCAGCTCGAGCACTTCATCGGGCCGCCACTGCTGCAGCAATTCATGCGCGCTTACGACTTCGACGAGGCCAGGGCGTGGGAGGCAGTGGGTTTTTACCGTGAACGGTTCAAGGTCACCGGTCTCTATGAAAACCTGGTATTCGACGGTGTGTTCGAACTGCTCGATCTGCTGTCGGATCAGGGCCGGACGTTGTTTATCGCGACGTCCAAGCCATGGGTGTTCGCCCATGAGATCGCCCGGCATTTCGATTTTGAACGTCACTTCAAGCTGATCTACGGCAGCGAACTGGACGGCACCCGGACCGACAAGGTCGAGCTGATCCGGCATCTGCTGGAAGAGGAAAAGCTCGATCCCAAGCAGACGTTGATGATCGGCGACCGCAAACATGACTTGATCGGCGGCAAGCGCAACGGGCTGGACGTGGCGGCGGTAGGATACGGATTTGGCAGCCGTGAAGAACTGGAAGCCGAAGCGCCGACGTATCACTTCAACTCGCTAAAAGAGCTGCATCAGGCGTTTCTGGAGTCAGAAAAACGCTAAACGACCTGTAGGAGTGAGCTTGCTCGCGATAGCGTTCTGTCGGGGAGTGATGCGCTGGCTGACACTCCGCAATCGCGGGCAAGCGCGCTCCTACTGGTGATCACGTCAGCCTGCTGGCTTTGCCAACTGCTCCAACGCCGCCTTGCGCTCATCCTTCGGCAAGCCCCCGATCTTCTCGACAGCCGAAAAGAAAGCCGGCCAATCGCCGTTGACCTGCCTGAACAAAGCCTCGAACGACGGAACCCACTGGTCATAGAGCCCGATCGGGAGCAGACGGGCGTTGTTCATCGGCGCATAAACCCATGTGTCGAAGCGCTTGTCGCCGCCCCACTGACTGTCGCGCAATTGTCGGTATTCACTGCGCAGACGCTCGAATTCCGCCGCCTTGCGCTGGCGCATGAGTTCCGGAGTCAGTGGCTCGGCATACAGCGCCTTCAGGCGATCACGGGTATCAAGCGCCAAATGCGTCAACTGATCACGGCGACGGGCTAGGGAAGACGCCGTCTCCGGGGGCAAGCCTCGGGCTGCGCGCCACTGCCGGGTGCCTTCCTCCTCAACGAAAGTCGCGTAGGACTCATTGAATTCGCTGTCGTCCTTCACGTAAAAACGCTGGTGCGCCAATTCGTGGAAGATCAACGTGGCCAGACGCTCATCGCCCCAGTGCATCATCGAACTGATGATCGGGTCGTTGAACCAGCCGAGCGTCGAATAGGCCTCGACACCACTGACGTAGACATCCTTGCCCTCAAGCTTCTGCAGCGCCGCTTCCCCTCGCGCCGCGCCCTGATCGTAATAACCGCGATACGCCACGCAGCCGGCGATGGGGAAGCAGTGAGTCACAGGCTCCAGCGAGAACTCACCGGTGGCAAACACGTTCCAGACCACATAGGGGCGATGGATGTCGGCGTAGAGTCGATAGCTTTTGTTGTCGGGCAGATGCAGGTGTTCGCTGGCGAAAGCGCGAGCCTGCTGAGACTTGAGCAAATGCTCCCGCAGCCTGGGGTCGCGCTGCGGATCGGCGATGATTTCGGCTACCGGCTCCCGGGCGCGAAGCAACGCAACCTGGCCGCTGGCCAATTGCGTGTAATAGGAGAGACTGGAACAGCCACTGAGGAGTAAAATCGCCAGCATCGGCAAGCCGCGCAGCAACCACGCGATGTCAGATCGATTCATGCAGCGGCCTTAACCTCGTTCCACGTAGAAAACTCAAAGACCAGCGTTATGCCGCAGAGCCGACCTCTGACGCAACCTCCATCGTTACCTGCCTGAATGCGGAGTCTGCCATGCGCCTGCCACTGTCGATCATTGCCCTGAGTCTGCTGACCGGATGCGCAGGCCCGTTGCCGGCCGTCGACCCGCAACAGGCCTGGGTCGATCTGCACACGTTCACCGGCAAGACATTGATGGCCGACAAGCTTGATGGCGTGCGCACCGAGGATGGTCGCTATTTCCAGGTAACGCCCGGCAAACACAAGCTCGAAGTGCGCTACGACTATGAGTACGCACCCGGTGGCATGGGGCTTTCGATGGATATCTACAACGAGCTGACCTGCTACGTCACGATCAACTACGACCATTTCGAAGCCGGCCACCGTTACCGACTGGATGTTCGCCACATTGCCAACAGCATCGACGCGCAGCTGCGTGATGAACAGCGAAAAGTACTGGCCGAAGAGGGCGAGATTTTCTGCATTCCGTGACGACTGCTACAGGATATTTTCAATCCGTTCGTGGCCCTCACCGATCATTCTTCTGATAGATAATCTTCTTCGTGCCGTTTTCGCATGAGCCCACGACCATGTTCTCGTCATGAACCTCTTCATTGCTGACAATTTCCAGCGTGTAGGAGCTGACGCTCTGCGCCTGGATCTTGGCTTCGATCTCGGCCTTGAGCTCTTCACAGGGTTTGGGAGCGGCGAACACGCCAGTGGTCAGAGCGCTGAGAATCAGGGTTGCGGCGATACGTTTCATGTTCGACTCCTTCGATGCCGTGCGAATCGCATCGGCCCTGCATATGACCCTGTCGCCCGGAACCGGTTCTGCGGGCTCTTGAACGAGAATGACCCGCCTTGGCGGGTCATCGACGTGGAGCGGGGCTGAAAATCAGCTCACCAGCGTAGCGTCCAGAGTGATCTTGGCGTTCAAGACTTTGGAAACCGGGCAGCCTTCTTTGGCCATGGCGGTCAGCTTGTCGAACTGTTCCTGAGTTGCGCCAGGCACTTTGGCTTTGAGGGTCAGGTGCACGGCGGTGATCGCAAAGCCGCCGTCGACCTGATCCAGGGTGACATCGGCGGTGGTATCGATGCTGTCGGCTTTCAGGTTTTCGCCGCCGAGAATCATCGACAGGGCCATCGAGAAGCAGCCCGCGTGGGCAGCGCCGATCAGCTCTTCGGGGTTCGTGCCTTTGCCGCCCTCGAAACGAGCCTTGAAACCATACGGCGCTTCGCGCAGCACGCCAGTTTCAGTGGAGATGCTGCCAATACCTGTTTTCAGGTCACCTTCCCAGTGGGCGGATGCTTTCTTGACGATGCTCATGGTGTCTCCTCATGAAAAAAAGTGCGATTGCCTCGCACATGGACCAAAAGTCTGAGGAGTGTAGGCGGGACTTAGTTCAACGGTTGTGACGCTCGTGCTTTATTTGCTGAATTTGCGCACCGAAAATCCGACCAAATTAGTAGGAAATTTCTTCTTGCCCATTGCAACCTCAAAATCCGGCCTTATCCTAAGGCCTTAACGCAAATATTTAGGCTTAACGCGGGTTTTGCTTTTGCGCCAGGCACCACCCTGGCGTCTGACCGAGCCCCCCAAGAGGATCAACGGCGGCCTATGAAACGATTAGCTGATGTGAAGATTTCCACTCTCGACCTGGTTCCCGTGCGCGAGGATAAAGGCCCGGCCGAGTCCCTGCGCAATTCACTGGATCTGGCGCAACACGTCGAGAAATGGGGTTACAACCGTTTCTGGGTCGCTGAACACCACAACATGGATGGCATCGCCAGCTCTGCGACGTCTGTGCTGCTGGCGTATCTCGCCGGCGGCACCTCGAGTATTCGGGTCGGCTCCGGTGGCGTCATGCTGCCCAACCATGCGCCGCTGGTGATTGCCGAACAGTTCGGCACCCTGGCCAGTCTGTTTCCCGGCCGCATCGATCTGGGTCTGGGTCGCGCACCGGGCTCTGATCAGATGACCGCCCGCGCGCTGCGCCGCGAACGCTCTGGTAGCGCCGACGACTTCCCCGATGACGTCGCGGAACTGATGAGTTATCTCGGCCCGCGCCAGCCGCATCAGCGAGTGATCGCCGTACCGGGAAGCAACACCAACGTGCCGGTTTGGCTGTTGGGGTCAAGCCTGTTCAGCGCCCAATTGGCCGGGCAGCGCGGACTGCCTTACGCCTTCGCTTCGCACTTTGCGCCGCGTTACATGCATGAGGCGATTCGGGTTTATCGCAACCATTTCCAGCCATCCGAGGTGCTCGACAAGCCTTATGTGATGCTGGGTGTACCGCTGGCCGCTGCCGACACCGACGAGCAGGCCGAATACCTGGTGACGTCGGTGTATCAGCGCATTCTCAACCTGATGCGCGGGCAGAGCCTGATGCAGAAACCGCCCGTGGATAGCATGAACGGACTATGGCTGCCCCATGAGCGTGAAGCGGTGATGGATTTCCTTGGCCTTGCGATGGTAGGCGGCCCGGAGAAGATCCGCGCCAAGCTCGACGTGCTGCTGGAACAGACCGACGCCGATGAGCTGATCTTCACCTGCGATATGTACGAACATGCTGACCGTTTGCGCTCGTACGAGATTCTGGCGCAAGCCGCGAAAGGCTAGTCACCACACCACCTGTAGGAGCGCGCTTGCCCGCGATGGCGTCCCGTCTATGACGATGTGTTTGCCGAGACCGCGCAATCGCCGGCAAGCAAGCGCCTACAGGAATTGTGTTCGTGCATAAAAAAACCGACGCCAAATGCGTCGGTTTTTATTGGCCTAAGGGCTGAGTCAGCCGCGCTTGTAGACGATTTCCTTGCTGCCACCTTCGCAAGTGCCAACGACTTTTCCATCTGCGGCGCTGCCTTTGTCCACAGCCTCCAGCGTGTAAGACGCCACGCCCTTGGCCTTGATCTTCGCGTCGATCTCCGCTTTCACGTCATCGCACGACTTCCCGGCTGCCAGGGTAGTGCCCGCAATGCTCAACAACCCTACCGCTAAAAGAATCTTCTTCATCGGTCACACTCCCTCGTCAGGCGCTTTTCAAGCGTAAGAGGCCGCCCGATACGAGCGGCCCGTCACATTGTCCTCGCGTCCGAATTCACGAACGGCGGGGGTATGTATAGCGAAGGTTGTGGCATTCAGCCAGCGCAAAAGTTCATCAGCTGTTATCGATGCGGAAGCCCACTTTGATCGTCACCTGGAAGTGCGCCACCTTACCGTCATTGATGTGCCCGCGGGTTTCCAGCACCTCGAACCACTCCATGAACTTCACGCTTTTGGCGGCCTGAGCAATTGCGTTCTGAATCGCATCGTCCGTGCTGGTGGTCGAAGAACCGACCAGTTCGAGCATCTTGTAGGTGTGGTGATCTGTCATGGCAGTACTCCTCAAGTGGTCTTCAATTAGCAGGGTAGCAGTGAATATTTACTCCTTATGTCTGTGGCGGAAAGCGGCCGAAAAGTTCATAAAAAACCGCAGTTCGAAACACGCACTGCACTTTCTGAGAACCCTGTAGTCGGAAACAACACACGCCACTCATCACAGCAGGAGAGTCAAATCATGGCATTCACGTCATCCCGTAAAGCGTCTTTGCAAAGCATGGAAGCGGAGATCGAAAGTCTGCTCAAGTCGTTGGAGAGCTTGAAGTCGGATGCTTCGGACGAGTCGCGCAAAACCTTGAAGACCCTGAAGGCTAACGCTGAAAGCGCGCTGAGCCATTCGCGCAGCCTGCTGAGCGATGTCTATGAAGACGTCAAAGTGAAGACCCGCGAAACCGGCGTTGCCACTCGTGACTATGCACAGGAACACCCATGGACTACCGCAGGCGTTGCGGTAGGTGCAATCGGTCTGCTGGCAGCTTACTTGCTGTGCAAGCGCGGCAACTGATCACGCCTGTCCCGAGCGCGCCAGCTCCTGTTTGAGCCAGTGGGCAAGTTGTCCGGCTCGCCCGTCGGCGGCACGCTTGGGCACCCATAATGCCAGTTGCGCCGGGGTTTCGCTGAAACCCCATGGCGCAGCCAGGCGTCCTGCCTTCAGGTCGTCGACCACCAGCGGTTCCGGTGCGATGGCAATGCCGAGTCCCGCGACGGCGGCCTCCAGCAAGTAATACAGATGCTCGAAACCCTGACCGTAATGCAACGCGTCGGGATCGATACAGTTTTGTCTGGCCCAACTCGGCCAAGCCTGCAGCCGCGACATGGTTTGCAGCAACGGCTCGTTCTGCAACGCTTGCGGCGGCGCCTGACGCAACGACTCAAAGCGCAGGAAACGCGGGCTCAACACCGGACCGATACGTTCGCTCGCCAATTCAAATACCTGCATGTCGGCGGGCCAAGGCGGCTCGGCGAACACCAGCAATGCATCAAGGCCGGGACGACGGGGATCGAGATCGCCTTCTCCAGCAGACAGATGCAGCCGCAAATCCGGTAACTCGGCATTCAGACGCCCCATTCGCGGAATGAACCAGCGCGCCAACAGGCTTCCCGAGCAACCCAGCACGAAGGGTGCATCGGCGCCGCCTTGGGTCAGTTCGGCGCAGACCCCGCGCAGTCGGTCGAACGCCTCACCGCTGACATCCCGCAAACGAACACCTGCATCTGTGAGTTTCAGGCCGCGCCCATCTTTGCTGAAGAGACTCACACCCAAGTGTTCCTCCAGAACTTTCAGCTGTCGACTGACGGCGCCATGGGTGACGTGCAGTTGTTCCGCCGCCTGACTGACGCTGTTCAGGCGGGCAGTGGCCTCGAAGGCACGAAGGGCATTGAGCGGGGGGAGGTCTCGGCTCATGGAATATGTGAGTTTTCCTGACAGGTTGCGCCGATCTTATCGGTTTTCATCCAGGTATGCGCTGGTTAAAGTGTGCTCACTGCCTCAACGGCTAAATCCATTCGTCACCCCGGAGGTCTTCACCATGACTCAGACCCAATACAGGAACGGCCCGGATGACCGCGGCATGTTCGGCGCCTTTGGCGGTCGTTATGTTGCCGAAACCCTGATGCCGCTGATCCTCGACCTCAATCGCGAGTACGAGGCCGCGAAAGAAGACCCAGCCTTCCTTAAGGAACTGGCCTACTTCCAGCGCGACTACGTGGGCCGTCCAAGCCCGCTCTACTTCGCCGAACGCCTGACCGAGCATTGCGGCGGGGCGAAGATTTACCTCAAGCGCGAAGAGCTGAACCATACCGGCGCGCATAAGATCAACAACTGCATCGGCCAGATTTTGCTCGCGCGCCGCATGGGCAAGAAACGCATCATCGCCGAGACCGGCGCTGGCATGCACGGCGTGGCAACTGCCACCGTGGCTGCGCGTTTCGGTCTGGAGTGCGTGATCTACATGGGGACCACTGACATCGAGCGTCAGCAGGCGAACGTGTTCCGCATGAAGCTGCTGGGCGCCACCGTGATCCCGGTCGTTGCCGGCACCGGTACCCTGAAAGACGCGATGAACGAAGCACTGCGTGACTGGGTAACCAATGTCGACAGCACGTTCTACCTGATCGGCACCGTCGCCGGTCCACATCCGTATCCAGCGATGGTTCGCGACTTCCAGGCCGTGATCGGCAAGGAAACCCGCGTGCAGCTGCAAGAGCAGGAAGGCCGTCTGCCGGACAGTCTGGTGGCGTGCATTGGGGGTGGCTCCAACGCCATGGGCCTGTTCCACCCGTTCCTGGATGACACCACCGTACGCATCATCGGCGTCGAAGCGGCCGGGCACGGCATCGAAACCGGCAAACACGCAGCGAGCCTCAACGGCGGCGTTCCCGGCGTTCTGCACGGCAACCGCACGTTCCTGTTGCAAGACGACGATGGGCAGATCATCGACGCCCACTCGATTTCCGCCGGTCTTGATTATCCGGGCATCGGCCCTGAACACGCCTGGTTGCATGACATCGGCCGTGTCGAGTACACCTCCATCACCGACGACGAAGCCCTGGCTGCGTTTCACCAGTGCTGCCGCCTGGAAGGCATCATTCCGGCGCTGGAAAGTGCCCACGCCCTCGCTGAAGTCTTCAAGCGCGCACCAACGTTGCCTAAAGATCACCTGATGGTGGTCAACCTGTCCGGTCGCGGCGACAAGGACATGCAAACCGTCATGCACCATCTGGATCTGTCCAAGCAGGAGAAACACTGATGAGCCGCCTGCAAACGCGCTTTGCCGAGCTGAAAGAACAAAACCGGGCCGCTCTGGTGACCTTCATCACCGCAGGCGACCCGGCGTATGAGACCTCGCTGGCGATCCTCAGGGGTCTGCCGAAAGCGGGCGCCGATGTGATCGAACTGGGCATGCCGTTCACCGATCCGATGGCCGATGGTCCGGCGATCCAGCTGGCGAACATTCGCGCGCTGGACGCCAGACAGAACCTGGCGAAAACCTTGCAGATGGTCCGCGAGTTCCGCACCGATAACAGCGACACGCCATTGGTACTGATGGGTTACTACAACCCGATCCACAACTACGGCGTAGAGCGTTTCATCGCTGAAGCCCATGAATCCGGCGTTGACGGCCTGATCGTTGTCGACCTGCCACCAGAGCACAACAACGAGCTGTGTAACCCTGCGCAGGACGCCGGTCTGGATTTCATTCGCCTGACCACTCCGACCACCGATGACAAGCGTCTGCCAACGGTTCTCAACGGCAGCTCGGGATTCGTCTACTACGTGTCGGTGGCCGGTGTGACCGGCGCAGGCTCGGCCACCATCGAGCACGTCAAAGAGGCGGTCGCACGTCTGCGCCGTCACTCCGATCTGCCGATCAGCGTCGGTTTCGGCATCCGCACCCCGGACCAGGCTGCCGCTATCGCGCGCGTCGCTGACGGCGTCGTGGTCGGATCGGCGTTGATCGACCAGATCGCCAACGCGCAATCCCCGGATCAAGCAGTGAGCGGCGTTCTGAAGCTGTGTTCGGAATTGTCCGAAGGCGTGCGTAAGGCCCGTGTGTCCTGAAGGTAAAGTTTCTGATACAGAGGAATCTAAGCCTTTGTTAGCAGACTAAGCAGTACAGCAAAGGGGTTCAGGACCCGTTCCGTGAACCCCTTTTTGCCGTCTCGAATTTGCTCAGGAGCGCGCTACATGAAAGTCTCGAATCGTTTGATCGCCGGTCTCGGCGTACTGATGCTCAGCGCCAGTGCGATGGTTCAGGCCGCGCCGCCCGATCAACGCGGTGGTCATGACGACAACGGCCCCGGCCAGCATCAGGACCATGGCCCGCAAGGGGGTCCGCAGGATAATCGAGGCAATGATCACGGCAACGATCATCGCAATGACCAGCACGCTGACAACCGTGGCAACGACCACCGTGGGGGACGTCCGCCGCAAGACTTCGGCGACGTTCGCCGCACGATTCAGGAGCATCGCGAAGTCATTGGTCGCGGCCAGCCGCTGCCGCCGAACATTCATGTGGTGAAGGGTCACCCACTGCCGCGCGGCTATGGTCGTAGTCTGGATGAGCGTTCGCTGCAGTACCTGCCGCGGTATGACGGCTATGAATGGCGTCGTCTGGGCACTGACGTAGTGCTTGTCGCCATCGGCAGCGGAATCGTTTACGAGATTCTGGAGGGTGTGTTGAATTAGACATCGACCCCGATGTAGCAGCACGGCTTGCCGGCGGTGGCGTCTTAGACCGCCGCCGCTGGCAAGCCGGACCGCGACAGTGATTGGTCCGTCAGCGCCTGAACATCCCCACATTCAACTCCCGAATCCCGCCCATCCAGATCGCATGTCGGGTGTGGTCGGCCAAATCATCCCCAGTATTCGGATGGGTGAAGATCACCAGGCCGTCGCGATGCAGTGCCAGATGCAGCATCACGTCAGCAAACTTCTCATGCTCGAACGCCAATTGGCAGCTCCAGTCAGGATGCGGCCCGACCGGGCGCTCGTGTACCCGCCCCATGCGGATATCGAACTTCGCCGCGACGCTGTCGCACAGGGCGCGTGCCTGCTCGAGGGTCTGGGCGTCAAAATAAACGTGGGCGTGGTAGCCCTCGACAGGTGACATGTCCGGTCCTCCTTAAACGTGGAACAGCCCGATGCGCTGCTAGTCTCAGACAGAGAGAGTTATCCACAGTCCCGGATCAATTGCCATGAAGAATGCAGAAACGCCGGTGATGAAAGTCGCATTGTTTGGTGCCATGAGCAGCTTTGGCAGCGCGTTGATGGCCGAGTTGCTGCGACGCCAACACGAGGTCATCGCAATACTCGATGATCTCAACGCGCTGGCGCCGCGGCCGGGTTTGCGTACCAAGGCGGGTAATCTTTTCAGCGCTGATCGGGTCTGCGAAAGCATCGCCGGCTGTTCGGCGGTAATCTGCCTGCTTGACGCCAAGATCATCCCCGTCGGCCCCGAACGCAACCGAGCGCCCATAAACCTGACCCCTGAAGAGCAACTGATCGCTGCGCAGACCGTCTTGACCTGCCTGACGCGCATGCAGATCAAGCGGCTGATTCTCGTCGCGGACATCCAACTGCTACAAGGCCAGCCGCTGGCCGATTATCAGGACCCGAATCTCGATCAATTCCAGGCATCTGCGTTGATCGTCGACTCATTGCGCAAGAGCGACGCCGACTGGACGTTGGTCAGTGCGCCACAGGGTGTTGCGGGTCTGACTATCGAGCATTTCAGCCAGACTGGCGGGACGGTCGAGCCAGGGCTTGAAATACCGCTTGAGGTTCTCGGGCGTGTCGCGGCAGGGATCGCCGATGAGCTCAAGCTGAATCAGCACGTGCGTCAGTACGTGAATTTCGTTGTTTGAACGCAGCCAAGCGTGAACGCCCCTATCTGCGTCGCCTTTGCCCCTCTACACAGCGATGGACGGCATCGGCTTGCCCACCAGTGAATCCCCGCTCAGCGCCTGTTCACTTTTTAACCAATCGACAAAACGCTGCACGATCTGCACACGCCGTTTGCGCTGCGGCAGGACGATGTAATACCCATAAGCCGAGATCGCCGTGGCTTCGATCGGGCGGCACAACAGGCCCTGCTCCAGCAAGTCATCCACCAGATGCCGCCAGCCGATCGCGACGCCTTGCCCTCCAATCGCCGCCTGAATCAGTAGCGTGTAGTTGTCGAATCGCAGCTGCCCTGGTGCAGGGGCCTGAGCGATGTTCAAGGCCCGGAACACGCCACCCCAGTCAAACCAGTTGGTGCTGGACTCACCGCGCAGGTGGAGCAGCGGGTACTCTTTCAGCGCTTCGGTCTTCAATGGCAGAGGGCGGTCGTCCAACAACTTCGGGCTGCACACCGGGAACACCTCCTCGCTGAACAGCCAATGGCTTTCACCCTGTTTGAAGCGTCCATCGCCAAACAGCACGGCCACGTCGATGTCCGCTCGCAACATGTTGTGACTGCGCTCGCTAGTCACCAGGCTGACGTCCACATCGGGGTTGTCCTTGTGGAAGCGGTGCAGACGCGGCATCAACCAATAGGCAGCAAAGGCAAAGTCGGTAGCGACCTGCAGCACCTCGTGCTGATGCTGTTCAGTGATCAGGCTCAACCCCGCATCCATCGACTGCAATCCGGTCTGCACATGATTGAAGAGAATCTCCCCGGCGTCGGTGAGTTCGATACCTCGATAAATGCGATCAAACAGGCGCGTTGCCAGTTGTTCTTCTAACCTTTTGATTTGCTGGCTAATCGCCGGTTGGGTCGTGCCGAGCTCGACGGCTGCTGCGGTGAAGCTGCGCAGACGGGCGGCAGCTTCGAAACCGCGAAGCAGATCCAGCGACATGTTACCAAGGGCTTCAAACATAAGCGTGGCTTATCCTAGGCATTGCGTTGTATGGGCTTTACCGCTGATCCCATGGGTCTCATTCTCTGGAGCAGCAATTTCGCATAAATATTCACTATGGAATGCCGCGAATACATGAAGCGCAAGAATATTCTTTTCATCATGGCCGATCAGATGGCCGCGCCGATGTTGCCGATTTACGCCTCATCTCCAATCAAGATGCCCAATTTGAGTCGCCTCGCCGCTGAAGGCGTGGTGTTCGACGCCGCTTATTGCAACAGCCCGCTGTGCGCACCCTCCCGTTTTACCTTGGTCAGCGGTCAGCTCCCGAGCAAGATTGGCGCCTACGACAACGCTGCTGATTTCCCTGCTGACGTCCCGACTTACGCCCATTACCTGCGCCGACTCGGCTATCGCACTGCGCTGTCGGGCAAGATGCATTTCTGCGGGCCTGATCAATTGCACGGGTACGAAGAACGTCTGACCAGCGATATTTACCCCGCCGACTATGGCTGGGCGGTGAACTGGGACGAGGCCGATGTCCGCCCGACGTGGTACCACAACATGTCATCGGTGCTGCAGGCCGGCCCGTGCGTACGCACCAACCAGCTGGACTTCGACGAAGAAGTGGTATTCAAGGCCCAGCAATATTTGTTCGATCACGTTCGAGAGGACGGCGACCAACCGTTCTGCCTGACGGTATCGATGACGCATCCGCACGACCCGTACACCATCCCCAAGGAGTACTGGAATCTCTACAACGATGACGAGATTCCAATGCCGCCTGCGCCACCCGCCCAGGCCGATCAGGACCCGCATTCCCAGCGACTGCTCAAGGTCTATGACCTCTGGGACAAGCCGCTGCCGGAACACAAGATACGAGATGCCCGCCGTGCTTACTTCGGCGCGTGCAGCTACATCGACGACAATGTCGGCAAGTTGCTCAAGACGCTGGAAGACACCGGCCTGGCCGACGACACCATCATCGTCTTCTCCGGCGATCACGGCGACATGCTCGGTGAGCGTGGCCTCTGGTACAAAATGCACTGGTTTGAAATGTCCGCCCGTGTACCGTTGCTGGTGTACGCTCCGGGTCAGTTCAAGGCAGGCCGCGTGAAGGCGGCTGTGTCCACCGCTGACCTGTTGCCTACCTTCGTAGCGATGGCTGACGGCGAACTGGATGCCGGCATGCCGCTGGATGGTCGCTCGCTGCTGCCGCACCTGGAAGGCACTGGCGGTCACGACGAGGTATTCGGCGAATACATGGCGGAGGGCACCAACAGCCCGCTGATGATGATTCGTCGCGGCGCTTATAAATTCATCTATTCGGAACAGGACCCATGTCTGCTGTATGACGTGTACAACGATCCGAAAGAGCAGGAAGAGCTGAGCCATTCAGAGGCTCATCGCGACCTGTTCAATGCGTTCCTGGCTGAATCAAAGGCCAAATGGGACATTCCGGCGATACACCATCAGGTGCTCGCCAGCCAGCGTCGTCGGCGTTTCGTCGCCCAGTCGCTGGCCCTCGGCAAGCTGAAGAGTTGGGATCACCAGCCGCTGGTAGACGCCAGTCAGCAATACATGCGCAACCATATCGATCTAGACGATCTGGAGCGCAAGGCCCGTTATCCACAACCTTGAACCCTGCCAACACCTAGAAAACCAAAAAAGGGGCACACCATGATGAAGTTGTTCGCAACGCTGGCGGTTGGGGTCATGAGCATGGGCGGCGTGGCGGCGTATGCCGCTGATGCCGCCAGCTGCAGTACGGTGAAGATGGCCGATCCAGGTTGGAGCGACATCGCTGCAACCAACGCCACGGCGGGCTTTTTGCTCGATGGCATGGGCTACAAGGCCAAGGTCGATACGCTGGCAGTGCCAATTGCCTATGGTGGTCTCAAAGACGGTCAAATGGACGTTTTTCTGGGCAACTGGATGCCTGCGCAGCAGGGCTTCTATGACAAGTTCATCGCCACCGGCGATGTCACGCAATACGCGAAGAACCTGGAAGGCACCGAGTTCACCCTCGCCGTGCCGGACTACGTTTACGACGCGGGTGTGCATAACTTCGCCGACCTGAACAAGTTCGCCGACAAGTTCCACAAGAAGGTCTACGGGATCGGCTCGGGGGCTCCGGCCAACGCGTCGATTCAGGAGATCATCAAGAAGAACGAGTTCGACCTGGGTGACTGGAAGCTGGTCGAGTCGAGTGAGCAGGCCATGCTGGCCGAAGTACAGCGCAACGTGAAGAAGAAGGAGTTCGTGGTCTTTCTGGGCTGGACTCCGCACCCGATGAACGTGCAGATCAAGGGCATGCACTACCTCAAGGGCGGCGAGAAATACTTCGGTGACACCGGCAGCGTCTACACCGTGACCCGCAAGGGTTACGCCGACGCCTGCCCGAACGTGGCCAAGCTGTTCTCCAACCTGACGTTCACTCAGGACATGGAAAACACCATCATGAAAAACGTAGTGGACAACAAGATCAGCAACACCGAGGCCGTAAAAGCCTGGCTCAAGGAAAACCCTGCAGTGCTCGAGAAGTGGTTGAGTGGTGTTAAAACCATCGACGACAAAGATGCGTTGCCAGCGGTGAAGGCCAAGTTGTAAACCGATCCCAACGCCGCGCCTGAACCTGTAGCAGTCCGGCTTGCCGGCGGTGACCTCCCTGAGATCGCCACCGCCGGCAAGCCGGACTGCTACAGATCACCCCTCAGCCATCAACCGCCGTAGCTGCGCCAGCACCGGCGCCGAATCCGGGCGCACACCGCGCCATAGCAAGAACGCCTCGGCGGCTTGTTCCACCAGCATCCCCAGACCATCCACCGCCTGACCCGCCTTGTGTTCTGTGGCCCAGCGACAGAACGCGGTCGGCTCCTTGGCGTACATCATGTCGTAGCAGAAGGTTTCACCTGGCTGGATCAGGCTCGGCGCAATCGGCGGCAGCTCGCCGGACAGACTCGCCGACGTCGCGTTAATGATGATATCCACCGGCTCTTCCAGCCAGTCATAACCGGCAGGCAGAACCGGCCCCAGCTCAGCGAATTCCTGCGCCAGTCGCTCAGCTTTCTCGACGGTACGATTGGCGACGACAAGCACATACGGCTCCTCGGCGAGCAACGGCTCCAAGGCCCCGCGCACCGCGCCGCCAGCCCCCAGCAACAAGATGCGTTTGTCCTTGAGGGTCACGCCGTGATTGACCTGCAGATCACGCACCAGACCCGCTCCATCGGTGTTGTCGCCCAGCAAACTACCGTCAGCCCGCTTCGCCAACGTATTGACTGCGCCGGCGCGACGTCCGCGTTCGGTCAGTTGGTCGGCCAGACGATAAGCCTCTTCCTTGAACGGCACGGTAACGTTGGCGCCACGACCGGTTTCAAAGAACTGTCTGGCGAACGCAGTAAAGTCGTCGAGCGGCGCCAGTGCCGTCTGGTAATCCAGTGATTGGCCTGTCTGCTCGGCAAACAGGCGATGGATCAACGGTGACTTGCTGTGCGCGATGGGATTGCCGAAGACCACGTAGTGATCGGTCATTATTTCCGTTCCTCAGCGAGCCAGTCGCGATCCCGCAAAAAGTACTCGGTCAGGCGCGCTTCCTCGCTGCCCGGCGCGGCTTTCCAGTCATAGCCCCAACGCACTTGCGGCGGCAGTGACATGAGGATCGATTCGGTACGACCACCGGACTGCAGCCCGAATAGCGTGCCCCGGTCATAGACCAGGTTGAACTCCACGTAACGACCACGACGGTATTCCTGGAACTCGCGTTGCTGCGGCGTGTAGGGCGTGGCTTTGCGGCGCTTCACGATCGGCAGATAGGCGTCGACGAAGGCATTACCGATGGCGCGCAGGAAGGCAAAACTGGTGTCGAAATCCCACTCGTTCAAATCGTCGAAGAACAGACCGCCCACGCCCCGCGGCTCGTCGCGGTGCTTGATGTGAAAATAGCGATCGCACCAGGCTTTGTAACGCGGGTAGACGTCGGCCCCGAACGGAGCGCAGGCCTGCTCGGCGACTCGATGCCAGTGCACACAGTCTTCTTCGACGCCGTAGTAAGGCGTCAGATCGAAGCCGCCGCCGAACCACCAGACAGGCTCTTCACCTTCTTTTTCGGCAATGAAGAAACGCACGTTGGCGTGGGAGGTCGGAACATGTGGGTTATGCGGATGCATCACCAGCGACACACCGAGCGCCTCAAAGCCGCGACCGGCCAATTCCGGGCGGTGAGCGCTGGCCGAGGGCGGCAGACCCGCACCGAAGACATGGGAGAAGTTGACGCCGCCTTTTTCGATGACATCGCCGTTCTCGATCACGCGGGTCCGGCCGCCACCGCCGGCCGGGCGTTCCCAGGCGTCTTCGACGAAGCGGGCGCCGCCGTCTTCCTCTTCCAGAACGGCGCAGATCCGGTCTTGCAGATCAAGCAAGTAGGCTTTGACAGCATCGGTGCGAAAGGACATGACAGTACCTTGAATAAGGTGAAACGGTATTTTCGAGCGTCGACTTCGATGGCGCTTACACGGGAGCAAGACCGCCATAGCCCCAAATGAAGGCCCGAAATTGGCGCGTAGCATATCACCGGCGCGATCGGTGCCGCAGTTGACGAAGACCCAACGAAGGAGTCCGATAGAGCCCTTTCGTACATCAAGTTTCGATCCATGACGGAGAAAGCAAATGGCAAAGCGTATCCAGTTCCGCACCCACGGCGGCCCTGAAGTTCTCGAATACGTTGACTTCGAACCGGCCGCTCCGGGTCCGAAAGAAGTGCTCGTGCGCAACAAAGCGATTGGCGTCAACTTCATCGAAACCTATTTCCGCACTGGCCTGTACCCGGTCGCCGCGATGCCGTCGGGTCTGGGCAATGAAGGGGCAGGCGTGGTCGAAGCCGTCGGTGCCGAGGTGACGCACGTCAAGGTCGGCGATCGCGTGGGCTACGGCACGGGCCCGCTGGGCAGTTATGCGGATCTGCACCTCACGCCAGTTGCGAACGTGGTCAAGCTCCCGGACGAGATCAGCTTCGAACAGGCTGCCGCGATCATGCTCAAGGGTCTGACCGTGCAATACCTGTTTCGCCAGACGTACGAAATTCGTCCAGAAGAAACCATTCTGTTTCACGCCGCAGCCGGGGGCGTGGGCTCTATCGCCTGTCAGTGGGCCAGCGCCATGGGCGTGAAGCTGATCGGCACTGTCAGTTCGCCGGAAAAAGCCGCCCACGCCAAGGCCAACGGTGCATGGGAAGTGATCGACTACAGCAAAGAAGATGTGGTCAAGCGTGTCAGCGAGCTGACTGACGGCAAGAAAGTCCCGGTAGTCTATGACGGCGTCGGCAAGGACACTTGGGAGACTTCGCTGGACTGTCTGGAGTTGCGCGGCTTGCTGGTCAGTTTCGGCAATGCCTCGGGTCCTGTGGCAGGTGTGAATCTGGGAATTCTGGCGCAGAAGGGCTCGTTGTACGTCACCCGCCCCACGCTGGGCTCCTACGCCAACAGCCCGGAAACCCTGCAAGCCATGGCCGACGAGGTGTTCGACATGGTGATTACCGGCAAGGTGAAGGTAGATGAGCTGAAGAAATTCAGCCTGAAGGATGCTGCGAAGGCGCATACCGAACTGTCGGCACGACGCACGACGGGATCGATCATTCTGGTGCCGTGATGACGGTCACTGGCTCGTGAGTGTGCAGGAGCGCGCTTGCCCGCGAAGGCGTTGTGTCAGTCGATGCACATTCTTCTGACTGACCGCCATCGCCGGCAAGCGGGACTGCTACCGGCTGTCCAATCACTCTCAGCCGGCGCGCACTACTTCGGCAGTCACCAGATCCCGAATCACACTCGGATTCCGACGCCCCCCCAGCGCGCCGCCGAGCACCATGTCTAGCTGGTCATGGAAATATTGCTCGACGCGCAACCGTGAACGAGCGGCAGGTCGCCCGGTGGGGTTGGCCGAGGTCGACACCAGCGGACCGGTCAACGCGCAAAGTTCGCGTACCTGCGGATGATCGCTGACACGCAACGCCACCGTATCGCGTCCCCCGGTGATCCAGTCTGGCAGCAGGCCCTGATGGGGCACCAGCCAGGTGTTCGGCCCAGGCCAGGTGCTGGCCATGCGGTCGATCCACAGCTCAGGGAAATCCTCGAACAGGAAGTCGAATTGACGGATGTTGTCGGCAATCAGGATCAGGCCCTTTTCAACAGGCCGCGCCTTGATCGCCAGCAAACGGTACACCGCCTCGACATCCCAGGGGTCGCACCCCAGACCCCAGACCGCTTCGGTTGGATAGGCAATCACCGCCCCGGCCCGAATCTCTCGTGCGGCTTGTTGCACACGCCAACTGCTGACCATCGCTCACTCTCCGAATTAACGCTGGACGGCAGTTTAACCTCAGGGCGCCCGAGCAAACCATCGCCCGGCTTCACAGGCCACGCTGTTGTCGAGTTCCAGCTCGGTCAGCGCGGCCAGCACCTTTGGCAACGGCCACCCGCTGTTGAGTGCCAACGCTTCGCTGGTCTGCGGAGCCGCATGCAACAGTGCCAGCAAAGGGTGATCGGACCTCGGAGCGCTTTGCACTGAATCAGTGTCTGGCGGCAGATTCTTCCAGCCCTGAAGCCCTTCGAGAATATGATCGATCGTCTCGACCAGAACCGCGCCTTCACGAATCAGTTGGTGGCAACCGCGCGCACCGGGATGATGAATCGAGCCGGGAATGGCGTACACCTCGCGGCCTTGCTCGGCCGCAAGGCGCGCGGTGATCAACGAGCCACTGGCGACACTGGCCTCGACCACCAGGACGCCCAGCGATAACCCGCTGATGATCCGGTTGCGTCGTGGGAAGTTACTGGCGTGGGGACCTGCGTCCAGCGGCAGTTCGGAAATCACCGCGCCACCTTGAGCCACCATACGCGCTGCAAGTTGACGGTGCCGCTGTGGATAAAGTTTTTCGATACCGGTACCGAGCACTCCGATCGTGGCCCCATTTGCATCGAGAGCGCCCTGATGCGCGGCACCATCGATCCCTAATGCAAGGCCACTGGTCACGACAAAACCGGCGCCTGCAAGACTGCGGGCGAACGCGGTGGCGGTATCCAGACCGGGCCTGGAAGCGCGGCGACTGCCGACCATTCCAAGCTGTGGCCGCTCGAGCAACGAGCGGTTTCCGGCGATGAAAAGTAGCGGGGGCGGGTCGGGGATTTCCGCCAAAAGCGCAGGGTAGTCAGGGTCGTCCCACATCAGTAAATGCTGGCCCGGATGCTCTAGCCAGCCCAATGCAGCGCTTGCGCCATCTCGCACGCCGGGGTCTCGTCGCGCATCGGCACTGGCGGCGGGAAGTCGCAACGAGCGCCAGGCAGAGGCGGGAGCGCTGAGTGCGGCAGAGGCACTGCCGAAGGCGTCGATGAGGGTTTGAAAACGCTTGGGACCAATCTCGGGCAATCGATGAAGACGCAGACGCGCCTCCAGCTCGGCAGGTGACTGCCCGATTTTTTCGAACAACGGCATAAGATCTTCCCTGATCCCCGGCCCACTTCAAGCAGTGGGCAAACCTGTGGATAACTCTGTTAACAACAATTTGATAAGTGAAGCATGCCGGTGGAAAAAAGTGTGTTGGAGCTGATACATAGCATTACGGATTACGCACCTTGTCGTTTACCGCCAAAGATCTGGACGCATGCAAAACCATCGCATAGCTCAGCCGGTTGTAGACGCGAAATACCATCAACAGACCCGCACGCTCGTCCGGAACCTTTACCTGCTCGCCCGTGATACGGTCGCGCACCGTTTCGCCGGCCTTGTAGATTGCGAGCACGTTCCCCTCGCCCAGCCCATCACGCTGACCGCGATCCAGCGTGACCACGTCCAGCTCGCCGATCTGCGTTACGCCGCGCGGAACATCAATGATCGTGCCGCTCACCGGTTGCTGCGGTTCGCTGGGAACGAAATTGGAGTTGATCGCGCGCTCCTCGCTGACGAACAGACGATCACCCAACCGCACTTCCTGAGTCGAACGCTGCATTTGCAAGGTGGCGATATCGCCTTCGCTGGCGACGACTTCACCGCTGCCGATGTCATCGGCGTTAATGCCCAGCGGTTCCTGAGTGACCGGGTCGAAGTAGGTCTTGCCCTTGCGGAAGATCCCGTAGGAGACATGGCCGGGATCGAAACTGCCACGGGCATAGATTCGATCTCCTGCACCGCTGAGCACGCGCTCACCGTTGCCGGCGACGATGTAAGGGGCGGCCTCGAACTGCTCGGCGGTGTCCATGATCCGGTTATTCAACAGAAACGCATTGATCGCACCCAGCGGGATGGTGGGGATGGCGTCGGCGATCGGCGTGCTGCGCACACGCGGCGACAATTTGATGGTGCCACGGGACTCGCCCCGATTGACGACGATCCGTGGCTGACCGTCGACATAAATGAGATTCAGGGTATCACCGGGGTAGATCAGATCCGGGTCATGCACCTGCGGATTGGCGCGCCAGAGCTGCGGCCACTTCCATGGCTGGCTAAGAAACTTTCCGGAAATGTCCCAGAGTGTGTCACCGGCGACAACGGTGTAACTCTGTGGATGGCCGTCCTTAAGCTGTACTTGCGCCTGAACCAGGCCTGTCGCGGCCAACAGCAGCAGGGCGAGTAGTGATTTCCTCATGCGGTGAATCCCTTTATCATGTTGGCTTCGCGTGAAACGTTGAGTCCTGCGAGACTCAGGTTTTACAAGGGGTGCAAGCTTGTGACGTCCACAGCCTAGCAGCCGACTTTGAATTTACCCTACAAGTGCAGCTCTTACGTATATGGCCATTTTAAACATTCTCGAATTCCCCGATTCGCGCCTGCGCACCATCGCCAAGCCGGTGGCTGCTGTGGACGACGGCATTCGCCAGTTGGTCGACGACATGTTTGAAACCATGTACGAAGCGCCTGGCATCGGGCTTGCCGCGACGCAGGTTAACGTACACAAGCGCGTCGTTGTAATGGATCTCTCGGAAGATCGCAGCGAGCCACGGGTTTTCATCAACCCTGAACTCGAGCCGCTGACCGACGAGATGGACCAGTATCAGGAAGGCTGCCTGTCCGTTCCCGGTTTCTACGAGAACGTCGACCGCCCACAGCGTGTGAAGGTCAAGGCGCTGGACCGCGAAGGCCAGCCCTACGAACTTATCGCCGAAGGCCTGCTCGCGGTGTGCATCCAGCACGAATGCGATCACCTGAACGGCAAGCTGTTCGTCGACTACCTGTCTAATCTCAAGCGTGACCGGATCAAGAAAAAGCTCGAAAAACTGCACAAGCAGAACGCTTGATCGGGCAAAACCTCTCAATACCTTGTAGGAGCGCGCTTGCCCGCGATTGCGATTTGTCTGTGACCTATTCGTCGACTGACACAATGCAATCGCGGGCAAGCGCGCTCCTACAGTCATTTACAGAACGAGAAGCCCATGACTGAGCCACTGCGCATCGTCTTCGCCGGCACCCCGGAATTTGCCGCCGAACACCTCAAAGCCCTGCTCGACAGCCCGTATGACGTGATCGCGGTCTACACCCAGCCCGATCGCCCGGCGGGCCGCGGTCAGAAGCTGATGCCAAGCCCGGTCAAGCAACTCGCTGTGCAACACGACATTACGGTATTGCAACCGCCGACGCTGCGCGCGCCGGACGCTCAGGCCGAACTCGCTGCGCTCAAGCCCGACCTCATGGTCGTCGTCGCCTACGGGTTGATCCTGCCGCAAGTGGTGCTGGATATTCCGCGCCTGGGCTGCATCAACAGTCACGCCTCGCTGCTCCCACGCTGGCGTGGTGCGGCGCCGATCCAGCGCGCGGTCCAGGCGGGCGATGCCCAAAGCGGTGTGACGGTGATGCGCATGGAGGCGGGTCTGGATACCGGCCCGATGCTGCTCAAGGCCATTACCCCGATCACTGGCGAGGACACCGGCGGCACGCTGCACGACCGACTGGCCGAATTGGGCCCTGTGGCTGTGTTGCAAGCCATTGCCGGTCTGGCTGACGGCTCGCTGGTGGGCGAGGTGCAGGACGACAGCCTCGCGACCTACGCCCACAAGCTGAACAAGGACGAGGCGCGGATCGACTGGACGCGTCCGGCTGACGAACTCGAGCGACTGGTTCGCGCTTTCAATCCTTGGCCGATCTGCCACAGCACCCTCAACGGCGAAGCGCTCAAAGTGCTGGCCGCTCAGATTGCAGAAGGCAACGGCGAGCCGGGCACTATTCTCGCCGCCAGCAAGGACGGCCTGACGGTCGCCTGTGGCCAAGGCGCACTACGCCTGACCCGTTTACAATTGCCAGGCGGAAAACCGCTGAATTTCACTGACCTGTTCAACAGCCGCCGCGAGAAATTCGCGCTCGGTACTGTGCTCGGCCAAGCGGCGGATAGCCAATGAATCCGCGTCTGGCTGCCGCCAAGGCCCTGGCTGCCGTACTGAGTGGCAAGGCCTCGCTCAACAGTTCGCTGCCGACGCAACTGGACAAGGTCGAAGACCGTGATCGCGGCCTGACTCAAGACCTGGCCTTCGGCACCGCACGCTGGGAGCCTCGTCTGTCCGCCCTGGCCGCAAAACTTCTGCAGAAGCCGTTCAAGGCTGCAGACAACGACGTCCAGGCGCTTCTGCTGGTGGGTCTGTATCAGCTGTTCTACTCACGCATCCCGGCCCACGCTGCCATCGGCGAAACCGTGGGCTGCGCCGACAAACTGAAAAAACCGTGGGCCAAGGCGCTGCTCAATGCTGTGCTGCGTCGCGCGCAACGTGAAGGCGAAGCGCTGCTGACCGAACTGGAGCATGACCCGGTGGTGCGCACGGCTCATCCGCGCTGGTTGCAGAAGGCGCTAAAAGCCGCATGGCCTGAGCATTGGGAAGCAATCTGCGCAGCGAACAACGCGCATCCGCCCATGATCCTGCGCGTCAACCGCCGCCACAAAACCCGTGATCAATATCTCCAGTTGCTGCAAGAGGCAGGCATCGCTGCGACTGCCAGCTCGTTCAGTCAGGACGGGATCGTGCTCGCCGAGCCGGGCGACGTCCGCTCGCTGCCGGGTTTTGCCGAAGGCTGGATCAGCGTGCAGGACGAAGCCGCGCAACTGGCGGCGGACCTGCTGGAGCTGGCACCGGGGCAGCGCGTGCTCGATGCTTGCTGCGCGCCGGGTGGAAAGACTTGCCACCTGCTGGAAGTTCAACCGGGCCTGGCGGGCGTCGTCGCCGTGGATCTGGAAGCCAAGCGCATGGTCCGTGTGAGGGAGAACCTCGACCGTCTCGGCCTGAGCGCAGAGCTCATCGCCGCTGACGCTCGCGCCACTGATCAATGGTGGGATGGCAAGCCGTTCCAGCGCATCCTGCTCGACGCGCCGTGTTCGGCGACCGGGGTCATCCGTCGTCATCCGGACATCAAACTGACGCGCCAGGCCGACGACATTCCCGCGCTGGCGGAGCTGCAAGGCCAATTGCTGGATGCGCTGTGGCCGACGCTGCAAGTGGGCGGCATGCTGCTGTATGCCACCTGTTCAACGCTGCCGACCGAGAACACCGAAGTGATCGACGCCTTCCTCGCGCGCACGCCCGGCGCAAGAGAGCTGGACATCGCCGGCCAGCAAGGTAACCCGCCACCGGGACTGAAACAGCCCCATGGCCGCCAGTTGCTGGCACAGGAAGGCGGCCATGACGGCTTTTATTACGCCAAACTGATCAAGATCTCGGCGAACACCTGATTTTTTCGGCTGAACCTCGACCTGTAGCAGTCCGGCTTGCCGGCGGCAGTAATATCAAAAATGCCACCGTCGGCAAGCCGGACTGCTACAGAGGCGTTTTCCGCCTGAAGACACAATCACTTCAAGGAGAGACTGATTGAAGATCATCATTCTCGGTGCAGGACAGGTTGGCGGCACGCTGGCTGAGCATCTGGCCAGCGAAGCCAACGACATCACTGTGGTCGACACCGATCCGGATCGTCTGCGGGCGTTGGGTGATCGTCTGGACATCCGCACCGTGCAAGGCCGCGGTTCGTTTCCAACCGTGCTGCGTCAGGCCGGCGCGGACGATGCTGACATGCTGGTTGCCGTGACCAGCAGTGACGAAACCAACATGGTCGCCTGCCAGGTCGCCTACACCCTGTTCCACACCCCGACCAAGATTGCCCGGGTTCGGGAGTCGGCCTACCTGACCCGCGCCGGGCTGTTCAACAACGAAGCGATTCCGGTAGATGTGCTGATTAGCCCGGAGCAGGTGGTCACCAACTACATCAAGCGTCTGATCGAGTACCCCAGCGCATTGCAGGTGATCGACTTCGCCGACGGCAAGGTGCAACTCGTGGCGGTCAAGGCCTACTACGGCGGCCCGTTGGTGGGTCAGCAACTTCGTCAGTTGCGCGCACACATGCCGAATGTCGACACCCGCGTTGCCGCGATCTTCCGCCGTGATCGGCCGATCATCCCCCAGGGCGACACTGTCATCGAGGCCGATGACGAGGTGTTTTTCATCGCGGCCAAGGCCGACATCCGCGCAGTGATGGGCGAGATGCGCCAGCTCGATGCGAGCTACAAGCGCATCGTCATCGCCGGCGGTGGTCAGATCGGTGAGCGACTGGCCGAGGCCATCGAAAACCGCTATCAGGTCAAGATCATCGAGATGAACCCGGCGCGCTGCCGCTATCTGTCGGACTCCCTCGACAATACGGTGATCCTGCAAGGCAGCTCTTCGGACCGCGACCTGTTGATGGAAGAGAACATCGACAATGCCGACCTGTTCCTGGCCCTGACCAACGACGACGAGGCCAACATCATGTCTTCGCTGCTGGCCAAGCGGCTAGGGGCGAAGAAAGTCATGACCATCATCAACAACCCGGCCTATGTCGATCTGGTGCAGGGCGGGGAAATCGACATCGCGGTCAGCCCGCAGTTGGCGACCATTGGCACCTTGCTGGCCCATGTGCGACGGGGCGATATCGTCAGTGTACATTCGTTGCGGCGCGGGGCGGCGGAAGCCATCGAGATTGTGGCCCACGGCGACGCAAAATCGAGCAAGGTGATCGGCAAGGCCATCATGCACATCAACCTGCCGCCGGGCACCACCATCGGCGCCATCACCCGCGACGAAAAAGTGCTCATCGCCCACGACAGCACGGTCATCGAATCCGGCGATCATGTGGTCATGTTTCTGGTGGATAAAAAGCACATCCGTGATGTGGAAAAGCTGTTTCAGGTGGGGCTGAGCTTTTTTTAAGGAGGGAACGGCATGCTCGAATCACTGGAAAAGATGCTCGCCAAAGGCATGGACAACGCCTTGCTCAGGTTTGGACTGGGCAAGGGTTATCTGGATGCTGGAGAACACCAGAAGGCAGCCGAACATCTGCAGCGCTGCGTTGAATTCGACCCCACGTATTCGGCGGCGTGGAAGCTGCTTGGCAAGGCCTGGCTGGGAGCGGGTGACAATGCACAGGCTCGCTCGGCATGGGAACAGGGGATTCAGGCTGCCATCGGGCATGGCGATAAACAGGCCGAGAAGGAAATGACGGTGTTTTTGAAAAAGCTGGATCGCAAGACCTGACGCCCTGAAAAGACGTTGCCTCTGTAGCAGCACGGCTTGCCAGCGGTGGCGTCAGTGGAATCGCTGCCGCCGGCAAGCCGGACTGCTACAGGGATTCGTGGTGTATCAGTACCAGCGCTTCTCACCCTCGGGCCGCTTCTTGAAGCGTTTCATGGTCCACATGTACTGGCTCGGATAAGCCCGTACGTACTTCTCCACCACCTTGCTCATCGCGGCCGCCGAGGTTTCGGTGTCGGTGCTGTACATGTCGTCGGGGGCTGCTT
Organism: Pseudomonas sp. LS-2; assembly: GCF_003605735.1. GTDB lineage: Bacteria > Pseudomonadota > Gammaproteobacteria > Pseudomonadales > Pseudomonadaceae > Aquipseudomonas. Next base: position 794,344 of record NZ_QXTJ01000039.1, read on the forward strand.
CGAGTACCACCTTGTAGCCGGAACCGTCCTCCAGCCGCATGGCATGCAGGAACACACCGACGGCCTTGCCGCCTGCCAGCATGTTTGGCACGAACTTGCTGGTCAGCGCTACGGTGCCGCAGAACGGAACGAAGATGCCCGCTGATTCCGCGGGCTCAGGATCAGCTGGAATCCCCACCGAGCCGCCTTTGCGGACTTCCTTGATGACGCTCAGGATGCCTTCCTTGGTCGACGCGGCCACGCGGTTGCCCAGTTGCACCCGCTGTTTACGCAGCAACTCGTCCACCGCCTTGAGTTTGGGCGGGCGATAGAAAATGATCGGTTTGCACTGGCTGCAATAGAAGTGATTGAGCACTTCCCAGTTGCCCAGATGGCTGGTGATGCCGACCACGCCCTTGCCCGATGCCAAGGCGTCTTTCAACACCTGGAGACCTTCGACCTCACGCACCAGGTTGATCGATTTTTGAGCAGGCCATATCCAGGCGCAGGCACTTTCGGTCAACGTTTTGCCGATGTCCATCAGGCTGCGACCGACCAGCGCCTCAAGCTCGGCCGGGCCAAGCTCGGGGAAGCATTTGGAAAGATTGATCCGCGCGACCTCGCGAGAACGATTGGGCAGCTTCCACATCAACCAACCGATGCCGGTCCCTACCCACTGCACGGCACGCCACGGCAACAGGGCGAATAACCGCAACGCCCCGACCATCATGGCGCCTTTGAACTTATCCACAGATCACTCCTGAATCGATGAGGTGGGCATTGTAACCATCACCGGTGAAATTCGAACTATCCACCCCGCCTCGTAGCAGTACGGCTACAAGGGATCTGTGTTTCATCTTGATAATTGCGCATACCGGTCGCAATCAACTGTGTGGTCCATGACCATCCCGGTCGCCTGCATATAGGCGTAGCAGATGGTCGGGCCGACGAAGGTAAAGCCGGCTTTCTTCAGCGCTTTGCTCATCGCCTCGGCTTCTGGCGTGATCGCCGGGACTTCGCTCCGGTCCTTGAAATGGTTGACCTTGGGGTTGCCGCCCACGAAGGACCAGACGAACGCCACCGGGTCATCCAGGCGCAGCCAGGCCTGAGCGTTCTTGCGGGCCGCATTGAGTTTCAGACGATTGCGAACGATGCCGGGCTCGAGCATCAACGCTTCGATTTCTGCATCGGTCATCGCGGCGATGCGTCGTACATCGAAGTTGAACATCACTTCCCGATAACGGGCACGCTTCTTGAGAATCGTGATCCACGAAAGGCCGGCCTGGAACCCTTCGAGCAATAGAAACTCGAACAGCATCTGCGCGTCGCGCAACGGCACGCCCCACTCTTGATCGTGGTAGTCCATGTAAAGCGGATCTTCGTTGCACCAAAAGCAGCGTGGCATAGGGCTCCCAAGGGTGGAGGCGCTGCCGAATCGGGTATACTCCCGCTCTTTAAATCGCAGCCCCCCAGTACAGGTGAATTTCGTGAGCCAGCCTACGCCAGCCGTGCGTACCTTCCAAGACTTGATCCTCGCCCTCCAGCAATACTGGGCTGAGCAAGGTTGTGTGGTACTTCAGCCCTACGATATGGAAGTGGGCGCCGGCACTTTCCACACCGCCACGTTTCTGCGCGCCGTCGGCCCGGAAACCTGGAACGCCGCCTACGTACAGCCGAGCCGTCGTCCTACCGATGGCCGTTATGGCGAGAACCCTAACCGCCTGCAGCACTACTATCAGTTTCAGGTGGTCCTCAAGCCGAACCCGGACAACTTCCAGGAGCTGTATCTTGGCTCGCTGAAGCATGTGGGTCTCGATCCGCTGGTGCACGACGTGCGCTTCGTCGAAGACAACTGGGAATCGCCAACCCTGGGCGCCTGGGGCCTGGGCTGGGAAATCTGGCTCAACGGCATGGAAGTCTCGCAATTCACCTACTTCCAGCAAGTGGGCGGCATCGAGTGCTACCCGGTCACGGGTGAAATCACCTACGGCCTCGAGCGTCTGGCGATGTACCTGCAAGGCGTCGAATCGGTTTACGACCTGGTCTGGACCGACGGCCCGTTCGGCAAAGTCACCTACGGCGATGTATTCCACCAGAACGAAGTGGAGCAATCGACCTATAACTTCGAACACGCCAACATCGAGAAACTGTTCGAGCTGTTCGACTTCTACGAAAGCGAAGCCGTTCGCCTGATCGCAGCTGAACTGCCGCTGCCAAGCTATGAAATGGTTCTCAAGGCCTCGCACACCTTCAACCTGCTGGATGCCCGTCGCGCGATTTCCGTGACTGCGCGTCAGCAATACATTCTGCGCGTACGCACCCTGGCTCGTTCCGTGGCCCAGGCGTACCTGATGGCTCGGGCCAAACTTGGTTTCCCGATGGCCGCACCCGATATTCGCGACGAAGTGTTGGCTAAGCTGGAGGCTGCACAATGAGTGCTCAAGATTTCCTGGTTGAACTGGGCACCGAAGAACTGCCACCCAAAGCCCTCAACACCCTGGGTGACGCGTTCCTGGCCGGTATCGAAAAAGGCTTGCAGGCCGCGGGTCTGACGTACAGCGCCAAACAGGTCTATGCCGCACCGCGTCGTCTGGCTGTGCTGATCACCGAACTGTCGACCCAACAACCGGACCGCAGCGTCAATCTGGACGGCCCGCCACGTCAGGCCGCATTCGACGCCGAAGGTAACCCGACTCAGGCCGCACTGGGCTTCGCCAAGAAGTGCGGCGTCGATCTGAGCGAAATCGATCAGAGTGGCCCGAAACTGCGTTACAGCCAGAGCATCGCCGGCAAACCGACCGCGAGCCTGCTGCCGACTATCATCGAAGACTCGCTGAACGACCTGCCGATCCCCAAGCGCATGCGCTGGGGTGCGCGCAAGGAAGAGTTCGTGCGTCCAACCCAATGGCTGGTGATGCTGTTCGGCGATCAAGTGATCGACTGCACCATCCTCGCTCAGACCGCTGGCCGTGAATCCCGTGGTCATCGCTTCCATCATCCTGAAAACGTGCGCATCTCGTCGCCTGCCAACTACGCCAGCGACCTGCGCGCTGCCCACGTACTGGCCGACTTCAATGAACGCCGTCAGTTGATCAGCAAGCGCGTCGACGAGTTGGCGAACCAGCACGAAGGCACGGCAATCGTGCCGCCTGCGTTGCTGGACGAAGTGACTGCACTGGTCGAATGGCCGGTGCCGCTGGTGTGTTCGTTCGAAGAGCGTTTCCTCGAAGTGCCTCAGGAAGCCCTGATCACCACCATGCAGGACAACCAGAAGTATTTCTGCCTGCTGGACGCCAACGGCAAGCTGCTGCCGCGGTTCATCACAGTGGCCAACGTCGACAGCAAGGACCCGTCGCAGATCGTGCTGGGTAACGAGAAAGTCGTTCGCCCACGCCTGACCGATGCCGAGTTCTTCTTCAAGCAGGACAAGAAGCAGAAGCTGGAAACCTTCAACCAGCGTCTGCAGAACGTCGTGTTCCAGGCTCAACTGGGCACCGTGTTCGACAAGGCCGAGCGCGTTTCCAGGCTGGCCGCGTTCATCGCCCCGCGCATTGGCGGCGATGCTCAGCGTGCAGGCCGTGCAGGCCTGCTGTCCAAGTGCGACCTGGCGACCGAAATGGTCGGCGAGTTCCCGGAAATGCAGGGCGTGGCGGGTTACTACTACGCCCTGGCAGACGGCGAGCCGGAAGACGTCGCACTGGCGCTGAACGAGCAGTACATGCCCCGTGGCGCTGGCGCTGAGTTGCCAGGTACGCTGACCGGCGCTGCCGTCGCCATCGCCGACAAGCTCGATACCCTGGTCGGCATCTTCGGCATCGGCATGCTGCCAACCGGCAGCAAGGACCCCTATGCACTGCGTCGCGCGGCGCTGGGCATCCTGCGCATCCTGATCGAGAAGAAGCTGGATCTGGACCTGATCAAGACCGTGCAATTCGCCGTCACCCAGTTCGGTGCCAAGGTGAAGTCGGCAGGTCTGGCCGAACAGGTACTGGAATTCATCTTCGACCGCCTGCGCGCGCGTTACGAAGACGAAGGGGTCGATGTTTCGGTCTATCTATCGGTACGTGCCCTGCAACCGGGTTCGGCACTGGACTTCGACCAGCGCGTGCAAGCCGTTCAAGCCTTCCGCACGCTGCCAGAAGCCGCTGCACTGGCCGCCGTGAACAAGCGCGTATCGAATCTGCTGAGCAAGGCTGAGGGCAGCATCGCCCAGACTGTCGAGCCCAAGTACTTCGACAACGCCAACGAGTTCTCGCTTTACTCGGCGATTCAGCAGGCCGATCAGGCTGTCGCGCCGATGTCGGCAAATCGTCAGTACAACGAAGCTCTGACACGTCTGGCCGCATTGCGCGAACCCGTCGATGCGTTCTTCGAAGCGGTGATGGTCAACGCTGAAGATGCGAACGTACGGGCCAACCGCTATGCGTTGCTGGCGCGGTTGCGCAATCTGTTTCTTGGCGTTGCAGACATTTCCCTGCTGGGTTGAGCGCGGGCTGAGGCAGGAGCAAAAGATTTGAAGCTTGTGATTCTCGATCGGGACGGAGTGATCAACGAAGACTCCGACGCTTACATCAAGTCGGTGGCTGAGTGGATTCCGATTCCCGGCTCGATCGAGGCGATCGCGCAACTGAGCAAGGCCGGCTGGACGGTGGCGGTCGCTACCAACCAGTCCGGCATCGCTCGCGGTTATTACGATCTGGCTACCCTCGACGCCATGCACGCTCGTTTGCGAGCGCTGGTGGCGGAACAGGGCGGCGAGGTCGGTCTGATTGTTTACTGCCCTCACGGCCCGGATCAGGGATGCGATTGTCGCAAACCCAAACCGGGCATGTTGCACACCATTGCCCGCCATTACGCCGTGGATTTGCACGGAATATGGTTTGTCGGTGACAGCAAGGGTGACCTGGAGGCGGCGGTGGCCGTCGACTCTCAACCTGTTCTGGTCATGACGGGCAAAGGTCAAAAGACGCGGAGCACTCCACTGCCCGCAGGAACGTTGATTTTTGACGATCTGGCGGCGGTTGCCGCAGAACTTATTCACAACAGCGCCTCGTTGAACGGCTGACCAGTCGTTCAACGGCACGCTCAATTCGGGCAATGCCCGTAATGGTAAAAGCAGCTATGTCGATAGTGCAGGCCATCAGGATCTTCTTCTTTTACCTGCTGCTGGGCTCCAGCGCTCTGCTGTGGTGCTCGCTGAGTTTCTTTATCGCGCCTTTCCTGCCATTCCGTATTCGTTACCGTTTCATCAATGTGTATTGGTGTCGCTGTGCGGTCTGGCTGACCAAAGTGCTGCTCAACATCAAGGTCAATGTCACCGGCCAGGAGAATGTCCCCAAGACGCCTTGCGTGATTGTTTCCAATCACCAGAGCACCTGGGAAACGTTCTTCCTGTCGGCGCATTTCCAGCCTCTGAGCCAGGTGCTCAAATGCGAACTGTTGTACGTGCCGTTCTTTGGCTGGGCCATGGCGATGCTGCGACCGATTGCCATTGATCGCAACAACCCGAAAGCCGCACTGAAAGTTGTCGCCAAGAAGGGCGATGAGTTGTTGAAGGATGGCGTCTGGGTGATGATTTTCCCGGAAGGGACACGGGTGCCTTACGGCCAGATCGGCAAGTTTTCGCGCAGTGGTTCGGCCCTGGCGGTCAACGCTGAGTTGCCGGTCCTGCCCATTGCTCACAATGCGGGCAGATACTGGCCGAAAGAAGGCTGGGGCAAGAAGCCGGGGACCATTGAGGTGGTGATCGGCGAGCCAATGTATGCAGAGGGCACCGGTCCCCGCGCCATCGCAGCGCTCAACGACCGGGTCTGGGCCTGGAACGAGGCCACTCAGAAGGCATTGGGCTCGCCCGCCATGCCCGCGCCAACACCCGAGAAATCACCGGTCTGAATTGTGGATAACCTGTGCACCAAATGTGTGAAATTTTTGATAATCATCGGTAACTCGTTAATTTAATTGCTTATTTCTGACTGCGATGAGCGACCCAGAAACGTGCATAAGTTTTTTCTTAGCGATATTTTTTCAGCCTGAAAACATCGGTCTTGAGCCTTCCCGGCTCAAGATCGAATCCCGCTCAAACCGTTTGCCTCCGTTCGGATATCAACAGATTGCAAAGCGCTGCAATTGCGATCAGCACTAACCCTCCGCAAGCCGCCGCCACGAACCCCATTGCCGGGGAAAGGCTATCGATGGCAAACCCCACCAGAGGCGCGGAAAGCGTCTGACCGATTCGGTACGCTGAGTCATGCAATCCCATGACCTCTCCACGCACGCTGGCAGGCGCCAGTTTGGCAACAGCCTCGGACCCGGCAGCCAGCGTCGGCGTACACAACAGGTTGGTCGGCAGCAACGCCAACAACAGCCACCACCAGACCTGATCGAACAAGGCGACCGGCAACAGCAGCAAACTCATCGCTAAGGCCAGCTGTGCCTGGGACCAGGATCGATGAACGATGCCATGCACGAATCCACCCACGATGGAGGCGATGGACATGGCGGCAATAACGTAGCCGGTGAAGGCGATGTCGCCGTTTTCCCGCAGCACGGCGATGAGCGCCAGTTCGGTGCCATACAGCACGAACAGCGCCCCGGCGCTGACAAACATCACGCTCAGCAGGCGTCCACTCATCCAGGTCCGCAATTTGGGCCGAACCCGGGCGGGATCCTGGGCAACCTCATCGAGAGAACGTGTCGGCCAATTCAGTTTGTAGAGCACGACATACGACAGAGCGCGCCACAAACCGATGCCGAAAATGGTCGCTGTCGCCGAATAACTCGTGATCAGGAAAATGCCGGTGGCGGGGCCGATCACAAACCCGAGCTCCATCAGCATCATATTCAATGAATAGGCTGGCCGGCGCTGGTCTTCGGGCACGAGGCTCGCCACGAACTGGCGTGCCAGGGAACCTGTGGGAACGGTGAACATCCCGGCGATGAATGCCAGACACACGTAGATCGGATAGCTCACCAAGGGCAACAGCATCCAGGCCACCGTCGATAACGTCCCGCACACCGCCACCACCGGGCGCAGTCCGTGGCGGTCGATCATGCGCCCCAACAGCGGCGATCCCACAGCGAAACCCAGCGCTGTTGCAGTGCCCACGACCCCGGCATCGAGATAGCCACGGTGCATTTCGTTGAGGACATGCAGACTCAAGGTGAGGGACATGATCGTCAGCGGTAAACCTGCGACGAACATGAACAACGTAGCCGGCAGCACCCGAGGGATAGCCAGCACTTTCTGATATTTGCGAAACGACATTCGGGAAAAGCTCCTTGGTCCGTCCTTTGGATGAACAACAACGTCCCTGTAACAGCTCGCCAGCTTACGCCTTCGGTTGCAGCAGCAGGGCCACCAGCGCACTCCACCCCGTCTGGTGAGAAGCGCCGAGGCCGCGGCCGTTCTCGCCATGAAAGTACTCGTGAAACAACACCAGATCCCGACTCTCGGGATCCAGTTCAAGCTGGGGATAGCCCGCCATCGAAGGCCGAACACCTTCTTCATTGCGCAGGAACAGGCTGTTGATGCGGCAGCTCAACCCGTCGGCCACTTCCCCCAGTGTCGCCAGATAGCCAGAGCCGCTGGGGTATTCCACGGAAAAATTCTCGTCGTAGTAGCGATGAAACTCACGCAGCGATTCGATCAGCATGTAGTTCAGTGGCATCCAGACCGGGCCGCGCCAGTTAGAGTTACCGCCGAACAGACGAGAGTTCGATTCGGCCGGCTCGTAATCCGCGCACAACGTAGTGCCATTGATCTGCATGCTAAACGGGTTTTCGCCATAGAAACGTGACAACGAACGCACACCGAACCCCGACAGAAACTCGTTCTCATCGAGCATGCGCTTGATCAGGTCTTTGGTACGTTGACCCCGCAGCAGCGCCAGTAACAGGCGATTGCCCTTGCCAGGCTCGGTCCAGCGCGAGATCAATGCGGCCAGATCGGGGCGGTGATCCAGAAATCCCAGCAGACGTTCGCGCAGCCCCTTGAGCCCTTCGTGCTCCCGCTGCTCGAGCACACGCACGGCGAACAGCGGAATGAGGCCGACGAACGATCGCAGTTTAACCGACTCGCGAAGACCATCCGGGCGGTGCAATACGTCATAGAAGAATCCGTCTTCATCGTTCCACAGCCCTTCGATGTCTTCCTGGTCGACCTCGTTGATCGCCCCCGCTATATAAAGGAAGTGCTCGAAAAACTTCACCGAGATGTCGACATACACCTCATTGCGCTGGGCCAGCTCCAGTGCGATACGCATCAGGTCCAGGGCGTAACCGGCGACCCACGCCGTGCCGTCTGCCTGGTCGAGTTGATAACCCGGCGCAAGGGCCGCCGAGCGATCGAAAAGGCCGATGTTGTCCAGCCCCAGAAAACCGCCCTGAAAGATGTTGTGGCCTTCGGCGTCCTTGCGATTGACCCACCACGAGAAATTCAACAGCAGTTTGTGGAAAACCTTTTCGAGAAAAACCGCATCGCCCTGACCCTTCTGCGCTTTTTCCATCTGATAGACGCGCCACGATGCCCACGCATGAACCGGCGGATTGGCGTCGTCGAATCGCCACTCATACGCCGGCAGCTGGCCGTTGGGATGCATGAAGCGGTCCTTGACTAGCAACAGCAACTGATCCTTGGCGAAGTCGATATCGATCAAGGAGAACGCCACGGCCTGAAACGCCAGATCCCAGGACGCGTACCACGGGTACTCCCATTTGTCCGGCATCGAAACGATGTCGAAATTGCACAGATGCCGCCATTGGCTGTTGCGGATACGCGACCGCTCGGGGGGCAGTGGGCGTTGCCCGGAATCGCCATCGAGCCAGGCTTTGACGTCGAAATAGTAGAGCTGCTTGGACCACAGCAACCCGGCCAGCGCCTGACGCTGAACATTGCGTGCGTCGGGGTCATGCAGATCCTGCTGCAAAACGCTGTAGTAGTCGTCCGCCTCGGCACGGCGTTGTTCGAATAACGCTTTGGCATTCACATGGGGGGCATCTGGAGGGGCGAAACGCAGGTAGACCGCTTGGGCGGCACCGCCTTCGAGCGCCATGATGAAGTGCGCCGCGACCTTGGTTCCACTGTCGCGGCGAATGGCATCTGTGTCTCCTGCCACCACACATTCGCCGATGCCATCCTTGAACGGCCCTGTCGCGAGCTTATCGAACAGCTTGGGCGTATTGGTAATGTTCTCGCAGAACAGCCAATCGCAGGATTCGTGACCCCATGCAGTGGCTTCCTTTCCCCCCTGCATCGGGTGAACGGCCAGGATCCGGTTATCCACACGGGACAGGGCAGGGCGCTTGACGCCCGGTGCCCAACTCCAGATATCCCGAGCCCATACTTGGGGAAGGACATGCAAGCGGGCCGAGCGGTTCGACCGGTTGACCACCGTCACCCGCATGAATACATCGTCAGGCGTGTTCTTGGCGTACTCGATGCTCACGTCGAAATAATGGCTGTCGTTGAAGACGCCGGTATCGAGCACTTCGTATTCCGGATCGTCCAGCCCCCGACGCGCGTTTTCTTCCACCAGATCACTGTAGGGAAACGCCGCGTGGGGGTATTTGTAGAGCATGCGCAGGTAAGCGTGGCTCGGTAGCCCATCGACGTGAAAGTACAGCTCCTTGACGTCTTCCCCGTGATTACCTTCGGCGTTGTTCAACCCGAACAGGCGCTCCTTGAGAATCGGGTCACGTTCGTTCCACAGCGCCAGCCCCAGACACCAGTGCTGCGCTTTGTCCGAAAACCCGGCCAGACCGTCCTCGCCCCAACGATAGGCGCGGCTACGGGCATGATCATGAGGGAAATAGGCCCACGCATCACCATCGGCGCTGTAATCCTCGCGCACAGTGCCCCACTGACGATCACTGACATACGGCCCCCATTCGCGCCATTGCGTGGCCGAGTCTCCTTCAAGGCGCTGTCCTTCGACAGTGTGCTGCAGCGTTTTGCGGATGGACTCGGCAGGCATCTTCGCTTCCAGAAAATCGGGTTGAACAGCTGAAAACCGGCACTCGCCACAAGCAAATCTATCGAGCAGTGGCTTTGGTCAAATTATTGGCAACCGGGTTATTCACAGGGCGATTATTGATGGCAATTAGACGCGGCACACCGCCGGTGTATGGTTCCAGCGTAGAACCACAATCATTGCCTCTTCGGTATTACGCGTTGCTCAGGACGTGAAGCATCACAGCGGTGAATGGATCGAGACGTTGTTGCCCTGGGTCGAGGGCGGAGGCGCTATGAATACATTGGGTGATCTGGCTTCCAGACGAAACAATAACTTCAACCTGATCAGAATGCTCGCCGCCACTGCCGTGCTCATTTCTCACAGCTACCCATTGGCGCAGGGCGATACTGCCGTTGAACCGCTTTCCAGCTGGCTCGGTATCTCGCTGGGCGAATTGGCGGTCATCACCTTTTTCTGCGTGTCGGGTTTCTTCATATCATTGAGTCGCGACCGTGCACCGAGCAACCTGGACTTCTTCTCGGCGCGGTTCCTGCGCATCTACCCCGGCCTGACGTTGGTGCTGCTGTTGAGCGTGTTTCTGATCGGGCCGCTCTTTACGACACTGGGTACGCTGGAATATTTCCGCTCAGGGGCAATTTACAGCTACCTGAGCAATAACCTGATGCTGTTCAGCATGAAATTTCAACTGCCGGGCCTATTTGCGGATAACCCTTGGCCAGGCATCAACGGGTCACTCTGGACGCTCTTCTACGAAGTCACGCTCTATATTCTGGTGGGGGTCCTCGGTGCGTTCGCGTTCTACGGCCGCGGCCCGCGCTTCGCCGTTTTCCTGCTGATCTACGCCGTTGCTTATGTCGCGTTCAAGGCCCTTCTGGCTAACACCACCTGGCTCAACGAACTGCATCGCGCGCAGTTTTTCTTTACGTGGAGCCTGCCGTTCGTGCTCGGCATGTCGCTGTATCGTTATCGGCAGCACATCCAGCATCGATTCGTCTGGTTCCTGCCGCTGGCGGCACTGGCGGGCTGGGCCTATCAGACGGCATTTTTCTTCGAGTGCTTCGTGTTCGCCTGGACCTACCTGATTTTTTACCTGGGTTTCGCCACTCACCGTGTCGCGGATCGCTATAACGAGTTGGGCGATTACTCCTACGGGGTCTACATTTACGCTTTTCCGGTTCAGGAAATTCTGGCGCATCAAATCAAAGGCATCGGCCCGGTCAGCATGATGTTGGTAGCTTTTCCGATCGTATTGATCGCTGCAATGCTGTCCTGGCACTTTGTCGAGAAACCGGCAATGTCGCGCAGACACACCTTTGCTGCGCACCTCACGGCCTCGTTCCACAGCTTGAAAGCGTATTGGGCCGGGACGCGAAAAGGTACGGTCTGAAACGCAGAAACCCCGGACGATTCACACCGGCCGGGGTTTCGGGGTCAAACGTATCTAGCGATAACGGGCAGTAAAAAACAGGCCCACGCGGGAAAGTGCCTAACGTTCGAATATGAACGCCAGGTGCCCTAACGATTCCGGAACTGCCGAGCGATGATCGGCAGAATCCGGTAGGCATCGACTGCATAACGTCGACCCAGGCGTCTGGGCTCGGTGCACAACCGATGCAGCCACTCCAGTGACAGGCGCTGCACCCACACAGGAGCACGCTTGACCTTGCCCGACAGAAACGCCAGGGAAGCGCCTGTGCACAAACCGATACCGGTGGCCCCCCCTCGCTTGAACAACTCGCAGGCGAGGATCTCCTGACGAGGCGAGCCCACGGAGAAAACCGTCATGCGCGAACGTTGCTCTTGAATGAATGAAATACAACGCTCCACCTCCTGAGGGTCGTTGATGAACCCCATCGGTGGGTTGTAGTGGTGAAAGGTCACGGACGGATAGTTTTCTTTCAGGGTGGCGATGACATCCCTCTCGCAACCCAGAATGGTCACCGACCACTGCCGCAGTTGCGCAATGTTCATCATCGCCCGGGTCAGCGTACTGCCGGGGATCGGCTCGGCGATACCGGCCTCCAGGCGCTGCAATACCGGGTAAAGAACGCGGCTGTCGCATAATCGGTGTCCGGCATGCCGGTAGGCTTCCCGAAACGGCTCGTCATGTTCGAGCAGTACGATGTGATTGACGTTGGCGGTTACCAGGTACCTGAAAGGTGCGTCACTGAGTTTGATCAACTCGTCGATGAGCTCTCGTTGTCTTCCACGATAGAACTCGATTCCAAACACTTTCATAGGGCGGGCTCCTGCTAATGAATAATCGCGTGCAGAGCCGACTCACACTGAATGTCAGCGCGGGATCGGCGATTGCGACCCTCTCCGGGGCCAGCGGTAAGCATCTGGAGCGACGTAACAAGCAGGCAGGCGTTAGGCCCGCGTTGCTTGAACAACACGAATTCCGTTCGGGAGTCTTCCGTGGCGAAAAGACGACGAGGATGAGTCGCGCTATGAGGTGGTTGCGCAAGTCGGTGTTGGCCGGCTTGTCGCTGACGGTGATTCAGGGGATGTGCGTGAGCGCCGAAGCTTCGTCCCTGCCGATGGTCTTGATCAACGTTTCGGGGGCCGAGTCTTCGGAGAATGTATTTCCGGGGGTGAACGGCACGCACTACTTCTTCCCCAGCGAAGGGTATTTCGCTCGCTGGAAAGCCAGGGGCATCCGCACGGTGCGGTTTCCAGTGAAGTGGGAACGCTTACAGCCTGTGTTGGGCGGTGGGCTGGACGCCACGTATGCCGGGTTGATAGACAAAATGCTCGCGCAGGCGAACCAGCAAGGCATCGGTGTGATTATTGATGTGCATAACTATGCTCGGTACCGAGGGCAGGTGATTGGCAGTTCGCAGGTGACGGTCAACCATTACCGGAATTTGATGCAGCGCGTTGCCGAGCGCTGGCATGACTCGCCGGCACTCTATGCCTATGACTTGATGAACGAACCCCATGACGACTCCGACGCCAGTTGGCCCCAAGCGGCGCAGGCGGGGATCGATGCGATTCGTCAGATCGATTCGAAACGGCCGATCATTGTCGAAGGTCGCTCTTGGTCCAGTGCCGAGCGCTGGCCCCAGTACAACGACGCCCTGCTGCCGCTAAAAGACCCGGCCAATAACCTGGTGTTTTCCGCGCACTTGTATATGGATCAGAACGGCAGCGGTGTGTACAAGGATGCGAAAACCGCGCCCATCGATCCGGATATTGGCGTACGACGAGTCACGCCTTTCATCGAATGGCTTCAACGAAATGGTCGGCGCGGACAGATCGGCGAAATGGGTTTTCCCGACAATGACCCGCGATGGAACGAGGCGGCAGATCGCCTCCTTGGTTTCCTGCGCCAGCACTGCATACCCGTTGCCTACTGGACGTCAGGCGAGAGCTGGGGTCCAGAACCCATGAACCTGGAACCCATCGATGGCAAGGACCGTCCCCAGTGGAAGGTGTTGTCCAAGTACCTCGAAGCGCCCAAGTGCAGCGATTACGGACCAGTGCCCGCGCGCCGCTGAGTCAGCGATGCGGCTGAAGCGGTTGTCGATAAACGCGCTCAGGGTCCACCGGGCGCTGGATGGCTGCACTGTTCACCGCTGAAGCGCGTGCGAAATAAACGAACGCCGCAATTGCAAGGCCGGCCAGATCCCCGCCGTACATGATCGAGGTGGACAGGAAGAAGTTGAGCGCATTGAGCAGGAAATCGAGTTGCAGGGCACTGAGCAGATCACCCTTGCGCCGGCACTGGCGAATGATTCGCCAATAACCGACGTAGTAGAACAGCGCGATGATCGGGGTGAGAAAACCGAAGCGGTAAAGCACACCCAGAAGCCCTACATCCGACAGGTAGAAGTACGCGCTATAAAGCCGCGCGAAGCCGTTCTGCCACTGCAACGACAAGGCACCCATGCCGATGTAGTAGTTCTGCTGTATCTCCTGCAGCACAATGTCCGAAGTGGTCGCCCGAACGCCGCCTTCGCTGGTGGCTTCAAACAGTAGCGCGTTGAATTTCTGGTACTGATCGGTAAAAAAATCCGGGACGATGAAATACGCCACCGCCACGATGGCAACCACGGCGACGCCCGACTTGAGAATGACGCCCCAGCGGCTGCGAAATATCCATATGCCTGCCAGCGCCCAGACCAGCATGGTGTTGCGGGTCTGAAGTACCAGCCACAGATACGACGCGAACAGCAGCAATAGCGCGACCGATGCCAGTGAGTAGTCGCGTCTGAGGCGATACATCAGCATATAGGCGCACACACTGACGTACGCCGCGCCGACACTGAAACGGTTGGGGCGCAGTGGATTGAGCCCGTAGTCCTTCTCATCGACGGTAAAGGCAACGTCGCTGTTTTCCGGAATGATCCCCAGGTAATACAGATAGCCGACCAGCACACACGCCAGGCCCGACATCAGAAAGAATCGCTCCAGTTCTTCTTGCGTCGGTCGTGCCTTGATCATCAGGTACAAGGCTGGGAAGAACAACAGATAGAGAAAAGTGCGGCGCTCTTCCAGCAGGCCGAAGAGCATCGGTTGTCCGAATTTCGCATTGGCCAGGAACGCCGACAACAGCGGCAGCAGCAGACCAAAACACACCACCCAAAAGGCAGCTCTGGACTGATGCGCACGCTTCCAGAGCAACAGCAAAGCCAAGGCTGAAAGCACGACAGCGACGATGAACATCTCGCGCAGATACGGCAGGCCGGCTTTCTTGTTGTCGGTAAGGAACAGGCACGCCGAGTTCAGGAACAGCAGAACGAACAACAGCGTCCGGTAGGAAAATAGCCTTCTGGTCACAGCGAAATACCTTCGTGGGTGAAACTCTGGAGCAGGGGAGCGAGCCTTATTCGTCAGTGCCAGGAAAACGCGAAGCCTTCGCTGATCCCCTTGAGGCCGTAACGAATATTCTTGGGGCTGCGGCTGTTTTGCAGAACCGTGATGGACGCCAACGCCAGCGAAGAAACGACGCAGCAGGTGGTCGAGTGGAACTTACGGTTGTACATGATCGCCGCACGGTTTCGATAAAAGTGGAACAGATGACTTTTGCCCTTGGTGCTGCCGCTGTCGCCATGCCGGGCAAAACTGCCGAGCGCTACATGGCAGGTAATGCCCCGGGCAGCGGCGCGACGTTGCCAGTCGACCTCTTCGGAATACATGAAATAGCGGTCGTCCATCAGACCGACCTTCTCGATGACCCGACGTGAAACCAGCATCGAGGCCCCCATCAGGTAATCCGGGGTGGGCAGGTTCAGCGTCGCAAGTTGCGCGCGCTCGGCGTTCTTGCCGATCAATTTGGTCTTGCCGAGCCAGGGGTAGACCGTCCCGCCGCCGACGCACTGCACGATATCGGGGTTATCGGCGTAAACCAGCACCGACGAACTGAAACCACAACGAGGGTCGCCGTCCATGGTTTGCATCAAGGCCTCAAGCGCACGGGGCTCGACGGTGATGTCGTTGTTGAGTATCCAGAAATACTCGTAGCCGGCGCGGTTCGCGTAATCGATCCCGACGTTATTGCCGCCAGCGTACCCGTGGTTTCCGTTATTCCTGATCAGGCAATAAGCATACTTGCGAGCCTCGTGACCGATCTCGTCTTGCGTGGTGATAAGCGTCTCGTCTGCGTCCTGGTCGAGCATGAAACTGTGCAGTTTCTGGTAATCGGCTACCTGCGAATCGTTGTCGATGATCACGACGGGAATAGACCCACAGGCCGCCAGAGAGCGCATGCAGTTGAGCGTCTGCTCGGCGCCGTTCCAGTTGAGGATGATCGCGCAGACCTTGTCAGTGTTCATGGTAGAGACCCTCCGGAGGAAGAGACAAACAGCAGACGTAGCTGCCGCCCGATCGCGAAAAATCAGTTTGAATCAGGACGGTTCCAGCAACAGCCGGCGATGCCAGCGCCGCCCCTCGAACAGCACGATGACAATCATCGACAGGTTGATCAGAACATTGGCAGCGGCGAAGGCCATGACCACTGCCAGGGCATCCTTGAAGAAAAACGCTCCCGCCAGCACCGCTGAAATCCGCAGACTGGTGCTGACGACCTCGAACACCAGGAAAGTTTTCTGCAGCGACAGCGCGGGTATCGCGACCAGGCAAGGCCCGCCGATGAACCCGGCGAACTCGGAAATTGCCAGCCACCGCGCGTATTCGCCTGCAGTTTCCCATTGGCCGCCGAAGGCCAGATGAAACAGCCAGGGGCCTGCAATCACCAACGCGGCGAACGGGACCAGCCCCGCAAGCGACATGCCCGCCACACCTCGAATCAACAAACCGGCTACCGGTTCACGCGCATGAATGGCTTGGGTGATACGCGGGTAATAAACACTGCCCACCGCCTTGCCGATGAAGTTGCTGGGCATCGCCAGCACTTGCAGACAAAGCGCGAAGAAGCCCGCCGGCACCGCACCGAAAGCGGATGCCAGAACGAGCGTAGGCATGTGTACCGAGAGCGCGTTGATCAAAACCTGCGGGGCGCGGAACAGTGGGAAGTCGCGATACTCAGCGGCGAGTTGGCGCAGTGTTTTTCGGGCTTCCTGGGTGTTCTTCGCTGCGCGAGTCGTCATGCTCGGCTCACGTCGCAGGCGAATACCGACCAGGAGCAGTGCGCTGTGGATAACGTAGTAAAGCGCGCTGGTCACCACCAGCACCGGCGCAGTGGCAAGGATCAGACCCGCTCCACTGCGGGTGGCGTTGTAGATCAGCGCGTGCAAGGTCGCGGCGCGCGCGGTGAGGTTGAACCGCTGGTTGCGATACAGCCATTGCTGGGTAATCTCCAGGACCGCAGAGCTGAACATCACGATGGGCAACAGCATCAGATAAGGAATCAGCAGATCGATGCCCAATGCCCTGGACGCCTGCTCACCCCAACAGTACAGAAGCAGGGCAGTGACGCCGCAGATCACCGCCGCCACCCACAACGACAGACGAATCAATCCGCGAGCATCTCGATCGGACTGAGGCAACACGATCGCCATCGGATAGGTCAGCGCGCACCAGGGAATGAGGATAATCGTCAGACTCTGGAACGTGCCGACCACCCCGAATGCCTCGGGGCCGTAGATGCGCATGATCAGCGGAATCAGCGCCAGGTTGATCGCCTGCGCCCCGGCGCTGCCCGTAATCGTCGTGACGATATTGCGTACCAGCCGTGCCCGCCACAACTGCCGAACCGTGCCGCGCCACCCTGTGCCAAGTAAATCGTTGGCGGTAAATTCGGGATCTGCCATGGCCATCTCCTTCGCTTGCCGCTGTGCTTAATAGATGTCACGTGAGAACAGGGTAAAGGGCGTTTTCACCAGAATCTTGATGTCGAGCCAGAGCGACCAGTGATTGATGTAGGCCAGATCCTTTTCGATCCGCTTCTGCATCTTCTCAAGGGTCTCGGTTTCACCCCGCAGACCGCTGATCTGCGCAAGCCCCGTGATCCCGGGTTTGATCCGGTGCCGGGCCATATAGGCAATGATCTTGTCGCCGTAATAATGATTATGGGCGACCGCGTGAGGACGGGGCCCGACCATTGCCATTTCGCCGCGCAGAACGTTGATCAACTGTGGCAGCTCATCGATCGACGTGCGTCGGATGAAGGCGCCGACGCGGGTGATGCGTGAGTCGTTCTGAGTGGCCTGTTTGACCTCGGTGTCGTCGTGCACACGCATCGAACGAAACTTCCACACCAGAATCACCTGACCGTTGCAGCCATGGCGCGGTTGGCGAAAGAACACCGGGCCCGGCGAGGAAAGCTTCACCGCAATCGCCACGGCGAACATCACCGGGAACAGTACAATCAACGCCGCCAGGGCCAGCCCCCGATCAAACAACTCCTTGCCCAAGGCTGCCGCCGGATGAGAGCTGAGCGGAGTCTCGTTGAGGTAAATCGCGGGGAATTGTTCAATCTGCGAAATGGATTGGTTGAGCAGCATCATGCTGCTGAAGTCGGGAATCCATACCACGTCGACATTAAGGTCCAGCAAGGCCAGGTAAATGGCCTCGATTTGCGCCGCCTTGCTCAGCGGCATAGCGATGTACACGCGCCTGATGCTGTTGTGTGTCACCAGATCATTCAAGCCGGGCAGGGCACCAAGCACGGGTAGATCGCTGTCATCGGCAACATGCTCGACCTCTTCGTTGCCGGTCGAGACCATGCCGAATATCGGAACCCGCTCTCGCAACTGTCGCGCCAGGCTGTACGCCAATGGACAGGTGCCGACGATCACGGCCGTGCGCTCATAACGCAGCCAGCGTGCATGCAGATTGGTCAGATAGCGCAGTGGCAAATAACTGCATGCCTGCGCCAGAAAGCCGAACACGGCCATCCTCGCCAATAGATCCTGATCGAGGTCGGCATAGTTCAGGCAGACCAGCACCACCGCCGACAACGCGCCCATCAACACTGACCAGCCTGCCAACAGACGCAGCAGGCCAAGACCATAGCCGTAGCGCTTGTGATAAACGTGCAGCGCGGTGTAAATGGGCACTGAGGCCAACACTCCTAGCAGGACCAGTACCCGGTATTCGGTGGCGATGTAGCCCAACTGGTCAAAGACCAGATAGCAGATGATCAGATTGGACAGGACCGTGGCACTTGACCACTGGGCCCAGAACGTCAAGCCCCTTCGATTGACCGAAGGATGTAAGCGTCGAGCAAGCATGGTGATACTCCCAAGCGTTCGTCGCATGGCCTGTAAGACGTTGCCCAGGCTGAGCTGTTGATTTCCCTTTAGCGATCTTCGCCGTTAACCCGTTACACCTTTGCCTGGTAGGCCTCTCCCGGCAGATAGCCGTAATAGCCCTGATGGTCGTAGCGGGCATTGACCGCCGAAACCTGGTTGAGAATCACGCCAATGACCGGCGCCCCGTTTCGCAGCAACTGCCCGACACCACGCTGTACGACGGGCGTGGACGTGCTGTCTGACTTGACGACATAAAGCACCGCATCGGCCAGCGCGCAGAGCAACGCCGCATCGCTGACCGAGTGGCTCGCCGGTGAGTCGATGATGATGCGGTCGTAACGTTGTCTGGCCCAGTCGAGAAAGCTCGTGAAGCGCGGCGAAGCCAGCAGTTCCAGCGGATTGGAAGGCACTGCACCGGCTGGCAGAACATCCATATCGCCTACCTGCTGAATGCATTCGCCGCTGCGTGCGCTGCCATTGACCAGATTGGCCAGGCCTATCTGCCCGTTGTTCAAGCCCAGATTTTTCGCCAGGGTCGGTCGCCGAAGATCGGCCTCGATCAGCAACACCCGCTCCAGCCGCCCCAACGCACAGGCCAGATTGACCGCGATCGCGCTTTTGCCTTCGCCAGGCACGGAGGAGGTGATCACCAGAACATGACGGCGGGCTTCGATGTCGCTGAGCATGACCCCGGTGCGCGTCGTCCGGATGGCCTCGCTGAACGCAGTGTCGTCATTACGCTCGAACTGTCGGGCAATGCGCCCCCGGTTTTTCTTCTGCAGCAACGGCACCACACCCAACACCGGCAGGTGCATTTTCTTCTCGACATCCTCGCTGGACTTGACTGTGTTTTTCATCGCATCGCGCAGCAACGACAACGCGCATGCGACGCCGAATGCCAACGCGGCGACGAGCGAAAAGATCAGCGATTTGCGTGGCGTATTAGGCAGCAGCGGTGTGATTGCCTCATCGACAATCCGCGCATTGCTCGAACCCATCTCAGCCGTGGCGGTGGTTTCTCTCAGGCGATTGACGAAGGTCTCGTACAACGAGCGGTTACTGTCGACGTCACGTTGCAGCTCGCGCAGCTTGAACTCCTTGCGCGAGATGTCCTGGATCTGCGCACGGCTGGTGTTCACCGAAGCCCGCAGTGCATTTTCGTTCGCCTGTGCCAACTGATAGTTGTTCTGCAGACCCGCGACCACCTGATTGACTTGAGTCGCCATGCTTGCCTTGGCCGCCGCCAGATCAGAGCGTGCCGCGACCATTTTCGGGTGAAGATCGCCGTAACGCCGGGACAACTCGTCGACCTTGGCCTGGGCCTTGGCCACATCCGCCTGGAACTGCTGGATGACCGGGTTGTTGATGACCGCTGGAATAGTCGACAGCTGGCTGGCGCTCTTGCCGGCGATGGACTGAACCTGTTGATACTGACTTTGCGCCTCGGCGCGTTCACGACGGGCATCGATCATGCGATCACTGGTTTTGGCCAACTCGTTGGCAGTGATCGTCGTGACGCCTCCTACGTCTACCAACCCTTGCGCGTCGCGATAGGCCTGAAGTTTGTTCTCCGACTCCTGCAACTGGGTGCGCAACTCGACCACTCGGGTATCCATCCAGCGGCTGGCCGTCAGCGAATCATTGACCTGGGCGTCGAGCCGACTGTCCAGATAACCACGCGCCAGCGCGTTAGCAGCATCCGCGGCGGTCTGTTTGTCCTTGAGCGTCACACCGATGGTCACCAATTGGCTCTTGCCCACAGAGCTCACCGAGGTGTGCTCCATCAGCTCCATCACCGTCGCGTCGAATACCTGGGTCGGGGTCAGCGCTTCACCTTGACTCCAACTGGCAGGAAACAGGCCCGGGCTCAGAGAGGAGATCATCGACTTCAGGCGCGTCATCAGGTACGGCCGCTGGCGGGGGTCGAACTCAGGATGCTCGGTCAGGTTCAACTGCTTGACCGCACGCTCGGCAACACCACGGCTCTGGATCAGGCTGATCTGGGTTTGCAGGTAATCGCTTGTGGGATTGTTCGGATCGGCAAGTGGCTGAAATGAAATCAGCGAAGCACCTTTCGGCTCGATGACCAACGAGGCCACTGCGCGATACACCGGTGTGATGGTTTGCATGACCACCGCCGCCAGTAGCACGGCGAGGAGGGTAACGCTAAAAATGCTCCACTTGCTCGCCCACAACGTCTGTCCAATTTTGCGCGAGTCGATAAAGTCCCGATCTTCCTCCGGCACACCCACTGAGTGTCGTGAGATCTCGTTCCGCCTGCTTATACTGATCTGGCCCATGATCAAAAGAACCCCTGGTCGATGTTAATGGTGTCGCCTGGTTCAACCAGGGTATTCAGCGATGCCTTCGCAGCGGCTCGACTGGGATCCTTCCCGCGAATGATGCTGATGCGTTTGTCAGATGCCCGTTCCGTGAGCCCGCCAGCGAGAGCGATTGCCCGGTCCATCGTCAAACCCGGTTTGAAGGCATAGCCGCCAGGCGACTTCACTTCCCCGCCGATGTAGAACGGTCTGTACTCCAGCACGCTCACCGACACCCTCGGGTCGACCAGATAACCGTTCTTCAACCTCGAGGCGATCAGTTGCTCAACCTGTCCCTCCGTCAAACCCTTTGCCATGACCTCACCGATGAACGGGTAGCTGAACGCGCCAGCGTCATTGAGAACAATCTTCTTGAAGGTCAATTCGGTTTCCCCGACCACGTTGATGGAGATGCTGTCTCCGGAACTGAGCGTGTACTGAGCCGCCGAGAACGCGGGCGTACTGCATACCCAGAGCAGGGTGAGGATGAATAGGCGGCGGATGGACATGGGATAACCTCCTTTGCGGATTGGAACGGGTCCACAGGGACCCTTGCAGCCCAGCTGATTTCAAAGGGTGAGGGCGAACGTCAGCATGTATACGTTGCGGGCGTAGGTCTGATCGTCGAGATCCGAGTCGTTCTTCCAGCGCTGATAGCCCAGCGAGATATCCGCCCAGCGAGTAGGCGAGTAGATGACCGACGCACCATAGGTATTGAGCTTGTCGTCTCGACCACCGACACCCAGGTATTCGAGATCGGCGTATCGGTNAGCCTGGTACTGGTGTCATGTACGGTGTTGGCGCCATCATCGCCTTCCTCGAAAGATTTGCGAGCGTTGATGGAGAACGTCGAGTAGGTGCGTGGTTTGTACTCAACGTTAGCCTCCCAGGTCGGGCTGCTGTAATCGTTGACGTCGCTGTTATCGAAGTTCTTGCGCTCGTAGCCGACCCGAACGCTGCCGCTGAGTTTGGCGCTGATGTCGCGGGTGATGCCGACCAGCGCCGCATCGCCAGTGCTGTTGCGCGGACTGTTGCTGATCACGTAATCGAAATCGCTGTGGCGTAACTCGGCCAATGCGCGAGTACTGCCTCCCAGTCGGTGATACCAGGTGCCAATGTACGTGGTGGTGTCGTGCTCTTTGTCATCATTGAGCGAGCCACTGTTTCGATAACGCAGTTCCTGATATTCGGCCGAGACAGCGATCTGATTCATCGCGGTGCGGGCACCGTAGGTGTAGCCGACTTTGCCGTTCTTCAAGGTGTACTTGTCGTTCTCGCGAGGTTCGGCGGTCTGTACGGTGTCTTCTGCGCGGCGATAGCCCAACTCCAGATTCAAGCGATTGCGAGAGTCGAACTCCATGACGCTTCTGCCCTTGAGTGCCTGGTCGACATGATTGGCATCGGCATGATCCTGATAGGTCCGGCTGTCCACCGCATATTCCAGTTCGTAACCGCTGGTGCGGGTCTGGGTTTGCAGCAGAAAGGTCGGGCGCACGGAAGTAATCCAGGAGGCTTCCTCGTGGTCGGGCAAGGTTCGAAAGTTATCGTCGTACTGCTCGCTGATCTTCAAGCCGGGCGTGAAGTCAAAACCACCCAGTTCTACGCTCTGCGGTTTGCTCTCCATTGCGGCCAACGGGAAGGGAACGACCACGAGCAACGTCAGGAGATTTTTCCGGTTGATCATTCACGAATCCTTTTCCGCGACAGGGCCAAAAATGGACAGAAAAACAGGCAAAACAGAGCCGCAACCCTGCCGGCTGAACGCCGGTACTGGGAGAGAAGAAGCTAGGGATTCGCGCCGGACACTGACCTCACGACAGCACGAGGGCAGGTGGCACCTGCGAGCCAGATGTCTGACGGCAGGGGTACAACAGGCAGGAACAAAATTTTTGGTATAGCTACCGCACCGAGGTGTCTCGGATGAGGCAAACCAAAGAAGGGGAGATTCACATCAACCATGCGAAATGCGGGGCGCATGGAGAAATCGATGACTGCTGAGCCGTCACGACGTATGTCGCGTCCGGGGGTACTGCGCCGGCGACCATTCATTGCGTCGGGACAGATAGCTGTCACCGTCGGCGTCGCTCGACGGTCTGAGTATGCGCAAGGTTTGTGACTTGTGTGAGTCTCTCGACCAACGGTCTCTAGACATGTAATGAAGATGGAACACCCAAACGTACGATTGTCAGCCTGGTGAAACAGCTTCCATCATCACTCGCTTCTTGAAGACCAGTCTCTATATTGGGGCACTTTTCCATGTTAGATACATGAGCCGAATGACTGTCCAATAGCGAGACAGCTCTCAGCAAATAAAAACCCCGACCGATGACAAATCGGCCGGGGTTTTGTTTTTTCAGCGGTCGAAAACTTTTAGAAATCCAGGTTCGACACTGCCAGTGCGTTAGCTTCAATGAAGTCGCGGCGTGGTTCGACGGCGTCGCCCATCAACGTGTTGAAGATCTGATCGGCTGCAATCGCATCCTCAATCGTGACCTTGAGCATGCGGCGCACGCTTGGGTCCATGGTGGTTTCCCACAATTGGTCCGGGTTCATTTCACCCAGACCTTTGTATCGCTGGATGGTATGGCGCTTGGTGCTCTCGGCCATCAGCCAGGCGAGGGCCTCCTTGAACTCGGTGACAGGCTTCTTGCGCTCGCCACGTTGCACGTAGGCGCCTTCCTCGAGCAGGCTACTGATCTGCGCGCCCAGAGCGGTCACAGTCTTGTAGTCGTTGCTGCCGAAAAAGTCCCGGTTGAACGTCACATAATTGGACAGGCCGTGGGAAATCAGCTCGACCTCTGGCAGCCAAACATTACGTTCGCGGTCTTCACGCAGGCTCGCCTTGTAGACCAGACCGGACTTCTCGCCAACGCGCAGGCGCTCGTCGAACCTGGCCAGCCAATCTTGCATGGCTGCGTGATCCGACAACTGCTCCATCGAAACAGGCGGCAGATAAACGAAGTGCTCGGTGAGTTCCTGTGGATACAACCGGGACAGGCGCTTAAGTGTCTTCATCACCATGCGGAAATCGTTGACCAGTTTTTCCAGTGCAGGACCGGAAATACCAGGCGCAGATTCGTTAAGGTGCAAGCTCGCATCTTCAAGAGCCGACTGCGTCATGTACTCTTCCATGGCGTCGTCGTCTTTGATGTATTGCTCTTGCTTCCCTTTCTTCACCTTGTAGAGCGGAGGTTGAGCGATGTAGATGTAACCGCGCTCGACCAACTCTGGCAGTTGACGGAAAAAGAAAGTCAGCAGCAGGGTGCGGATGTGAGAGCCGTCGACGTCAGCATCGGTCATGATGATGATGTTGTGATAACGCAACTTGTCGATGTTGTACTCTTCGCGACCGATGCCGCAGCCCAACGCAGTAATCAACGTGCCGACTTCCTGAGAGGAAATCATCTTGTCGAAGCGGGCTTTCTCAACGTTAAGAATCTTGCCTTTGAGTGGCAGGATGGCCTGAGTCTTACGATTGCGTCCCTGCTTGGCGGATCCGCCAGCAGAGTCACCTTCCACAAGGTACAGCTCGGAAAGGGCAGGGTCTTTCTCTTGGCAGTCGGCTAGCTTGCCAGGCAGGCCGGCGATATCCAGTGCACCTTTACGACGAGTCATCTCCCGCGCTTTACGCGCCGCTTCGCGAGCACGCGCAGCGTCGATCATCTTGCCGACGACCGCCTTTGCCTCGTTCGGGTTTTCCAGCAAGAAATCAGAGAAATATTTACCCATTTCCTGTTCGACCGCGGTCTTCACCTCGGACGATACAAGTTTGTCTTTGGTCTGCGAACTGAACTTCGGATCAGGTACTTTCACCGAGATGATTGCGGTCAGACCTTCGCGGGCGTCATCACCGGTGGTGGCGACTTTGTGCTTCTTCGCCAAGCCTTCCTGCTCGATGTAGTTGTTCAGATTGCGCGTCAGCGCCGAACGGAAACCCACCAAGTGAGTACCGCCATCGCGCTGGGGAATGTTATTGGTGAAGCACAGAAGGTTTTCGTTGAAGCTATCGTTCCACTGAAGGGCGATCTCGACACCCACGCCATCGTCACGCTGGATGTTGAAGTGGAAAACCTGGTTGACCGGAGTCTTGTTGGTATTCAGGTATTCCACGAATGCACGCAAACCACCTTCGTACTTGAACAGCTCTTCCTTACCACTGCGCTCGTCCTTCAGCACGATGCCAACACCGGAGTTCAGAAATGACAGCTCTCTGATCCGCTTGGCCAGGATATCCCAGCTGAAGTGGATGTTCTTGAAGGTATCGGCCGAAGGTTTGAAGTGAATCTCGGTACCGGTGGTATCGCTGTCGCCAACGATTTTCATCGGCTCTTGTGGAACACCGTGAACGTAAGTCTGTTCCCAGATCTTGCCGCTGCGACGAACCGTCAAATTCAGTTCTTCGGAAAGCGCGTTTACAACGGATACGCCCACACCGTGCAGACCACCGGAAACCTTGTAGGAGTTGTCGTCGAACTTACCGCCAGCGTGCAGCACGGTCATGATGACTTCAGCTGCCGAAACGCCTTCTTCTTTGTGGACATCAACTGGAATGCCGCGACCATTGTCACGGACGGTGATGGACTCGTCCGGATGGATGATGATACTGATGTCGTCGCAATGGCCGGCCAGTGCTTCGTCGATCGAGTTATCCACCACTTCGAATACCATGTGGTGAAGACCGCTGCCATCGTCCGTATCGCCGATGTACATACCGGGACGCTTGCGTACGGCATCAAGTCCTTTCAGCACTTTGATGCTGGACGAGTCGTACGTTTGATTTTCGCTCATGCATTCACTCCCGATGATCGTGGGTCTGGGTGATACTGCCGTGTTCCACGTGGAACAAAGCAACTGGCGTTTCCGTCTGCCAGCCTTCCCTCAACAATTCATGATCTACACAGGTGATAAAAACCTGGCAGTGTAATTCTTCCAGCAGACGACAAAGAGCGCTGCGGTGATGCTCGTCGAGCTCCGATGGCAGATCATCGACGAGATAAATACATTGGCCACGGCGCGCCTGACTGACCAAGTGCCCCTGAGCAATACGCAATGCGCAGACCACCAATTTCTGCTGTCCGCGTGAAAGGATATCCGCGGCATTGTGACCACCCAGCCTGAGCCTTAGGTCGGCTCGCTGAGGTCCAGCCTGGGTATGACCCATCTGCTGATCGCGATGGAGAGAAGAGGCGAGCACAGTGCTCAAGTCTTTTTCTTTGTCCCAACCGCGGTAGTAACTGAGGGTCAAACCTTCAAGCTGGACTAACTCGCTCAAAGTTTGCTCAAAGACAGGTTTCAGAGCCTTGATATAGGCCCGACGAAATTCATCGATTTCATCACTGGCCTGACACAACTCGCGGTCCCAGGCAGCCTGCGAAGCGGCGTCAAGTGTACCATGTCGAAGCCACGAGTTTCGCTGCCTCAGCGCCTTCTGAAGGCGCTGCCAAGTGGCCATGAATCGAGGTTCCACGTGGAACACTCCCCAATCCAGAAACTGCCGTCGAATCTTCGGCGCACCCTCAAGAAGACGAAAGCTGTCTGGATTGATCAGTTGTAGCGGCAAAGTCTCTGCAAGCTGAGCGGCACTCTTCGCGTTCTGCCCGTCGATGCGAATCTGGAATTCGCCCTGGCGATCACGAGAAATTCCCAGATTGCTATTCCCCCCCTCAGCCAATTCAACCTGACCAAACACTGTGCAGGCAGGTTGTTCGTATTGAATGACGGGTTGGAGGCGGGCGCTTCGAAACGAGCGAGCTAGCCCAAGCAGATGGATCGCCTCCAGCACGCTCGTCTTGCCGCTGCCGTTGGCGCCATACAGGATATTGATGCGAGGAGAGGGGGAGAAGGTCACCGGGTGCAGATTGCGCACCCCGGTGACCGAGACGCGACTGAGAGACATCTAATGGCTGCTGATTACAGGCGCATCGGCATGACAACGTAAGCCGAATCGTCATTGCCGGATTCCTGGACCAACGCACTGCTATTGGAGTCAGACAGGATCAGACGCACTTGTTCCGTGGTCATCACGCCCAAGACGTCCAACAGGTAGCTAACGTTAAATCCAATTTCCAGTGAACTACCGCTGTAATCGACGCTGATTTCTTCCTCTGCTTCTTCCTGCTCAGGGTTATTCGCCTGAATCTTCAGCTGGCCGCTCGCCAATTGCAGACGAATGCCACGGTACTTCTCGTTCGATAGAATCGCTGTACGGCTGAAGGCTTCACGCAATGCCTGACGATCACCGACAACCAACTTGTCTCCGCCTTTAGGCAAAACCCGCTCGTAGTCCGGGAATTTGCCGTCTACCAGTTTCGAGGTGAAGGTGAATTCGCCAGTGGTCGCTCGGATGTGATGCTGACCGAGAACGATACTGACCAAACCATCTTGCTCGGTCAGCAGCCGTGCCAGCTCGAGGATGCCTTTACGTGGAACGATCACCTGGTGGCGATCAGCTTGCTCGATTTCCGCAGCCATCGAGCACATCGCCAGACGGTGGCCATCAGTGGCCACTGCACGCAACACACCGGAATGGACTTCGATCAACATACCGTTCAGGTAGTATCGAACGTCTTGCTGGGCCATCGCAAAGCTTGTGCGTTCAATCAAACGGCGCAGCTTGCTCTGAACCAGATTGAACGTCAGCGAGCCCGGGCCTTCTTCTACCGTAGGGAAATCGTTGGCCGGGAGTGTCGACAGGGTAAAGCGACTGCGACCGGCTTTGACGACCAGTTTTTGCTCATCAAGTTTGATGTCGATCAGCGCGTCGTTCGGCAGGCTCTTACAGATGTCCATGAGCTTGCGCGCGGGAACGGTGATCTCGCCCGGCTCTGCAGGCTCTTCCAACTGCACGCGGCCCACCAGTTCGACTTCCAGGTCGGTACCCGTAAGCGACAACTGCTGGCCTTCCACGACCAGCAGCACGTTCGACAGAACCGGCAAGGTCTGGCGGCGTTCGACAACGCCCGCGACCAGTTGCAGCGGTTTCAACAGGGCTTCGCGTTGAATGGTGAAATGCATGGTCTAGTCCCTTGCCTTGATAAGCTGCGCTGGCGTCACGTCGTCAAAGTACGCAGCAGGTTCTTGTAGTCCTCGCGGATGTCCGCATCGGATTCTTTAAGTTCATTGATCTTGCGACAGGCGTGAAGGACGGTCGTATGGTCCCGTCCCCCAAACACGTCGCCGATCTCCGGCAGACTGTGGTTGGTCAATTCTTTGGACAACGCCATGGCTACCTGACGCGGTCGAGCGACCGATCTGGAGCGACGTTTCGACAAAAGGTCGGAGATTTTGATCTTGTAATACTCAGCGACGGTGCGCTGAATGTTATCCACACTCACTAGCTTATCCTGCAATGCCAGCAAGTCCTTGAGCGATTCGCGGATCAATTCGATGGTGATGTCGCGGCCCATGAAGTGCGAATGAGCGATAACGCGCTTGAGCGCACCTTCGAGCTCTCGCACGTTGGACCGGATACGCTGGGCAATGAAGAACGCTGCATCATGTGGAAGATCGACCTTCGCCTGGTCGGCCTTCTTCATGAGAATGGCCACTCGGGTCTCAAGCTCAGGGGGTTCGACCGCAACGGTCAAGCCCCAACCGAAACGGGACTTGAGGCGCTCCTCAAGGCCTTCGATCTCCTTGGGATAACGGTCACTGGTGAGAATCACCTGCTGACCGCCTTCAAGCAAGGCGTTGAAGGTGTGGAAAAACTCTTCCTGAGAACGCTCTTTGCGAGCGAAAAACTGAATATCGTCAATAAGCAGCGCATCGACTGAACGGTAGAAGCGCTTGAACTCGTTGATCGCATTCAACTGCAGCGCCTTGACCATGTCCGCAACGAAGCGCTCCGAATGGAGATATACAACCTTGGCATTCGGGTTCTTCTTGAGCAGATGGTTACCCACAGCATGCATCAAGTGAGTTTTACCCAGACCCACGCCGCCATATAGAAAGAGCGGGTTGTAACCGTGCTTGGGATTATCAGCAACCTGCCAGGCCGCAGCTCGAGCCAGCTGGTTGGATTTACCTTCCACGAAATTCTCGAAAGTGAACGTGCGGTTAAGGTAACTGGTGTGCTTGAGGGCGCCTTCCACCTGCACGTTGCGCTGTTCCGCGCGAGCGGGCGCCTGCTGGGAGCTGGCCCCGGCCATTGGATCGAAGCTGGCACGCGAAGGCTCGTCGTCGACATCCAGTGAAGCTTGCACGATGGGGGCAGGTGTCTGCGTCGGTTCACTGACGGGCACAGGAGCCGTAGCTCCGTTACTGGCCGCTTTCTGGGTCGCTTGCGCCTGCGAGGCAGCCGCGGCCGCGGCTAGCGGTGCGTTGGGTGCAGCGCGAGGGGCCGAACTCCGCTTGCTGCCTATTAATAAGGAGAGGGCTGGGGCAATCCCCTGGCCGTGCTCTCCCAGCAGCTCAAGCAGGCGGCCGAGGTACTTTTCGTTCACCCAGTCGAGTACGAACCGGTTGGGCGCATAGACACGCAACTCGTCGCCTTCGGCTTCGACCTGTAGCGGACGGATCCAGGTGTTGAATTGCTGGGCAGGCAGCTCATCGCGCAAAAGCTCCACGCACTGCTGCCAAAGTTCCACTGACACGGATATCCCCTAAGTTTCGAAAGCCGGTGAGGCAAAAACAAGCGCCCATTGTAACCATCCACAGAAGACTTATCCACATGTAGGTCATCAACAGACACCTCAAAAACAGGATGTTACCCACCTAAAAGCCGACCGACGGCGAGCGGATAAGCTCTGTGGATAACTGATGATGACCCCTTTGCATAACTCGCACCTGAAATCTGTGGATAAACCGCCTGTGGATAAATGCCCATTCCACGCACAGGTTTTCCGACGGTGCAGCACAGGCTCAGCACGGCTTTTGGACAGAGTTACAATTCGCTGTACACGTTGATTGACGCGGGCTTCCGGGTGTTATCCACAGAAGATCGTTTCCTAAGCTTCTATAAGCTTTACAAAAAAGCTTTAAATACTTTCCTTCTTTATTTCTATGTCTACAGCACAGCGCGGTCTCGAGGAATGCCGCTGACCCCTTCAGAAATTCATATATGAAGTAATTGCAGGAAACGTTGGTTGGAAATTGACCTGCGAGCTTGCTTTCTCTAGAATCCCCGGTCTCTTAAAACGGGGTCATTCCGGCCCGTTGTGGACGAACCAGGTAACACACCATGAAACGTACTTTCCAACCGAGCACCATCAAGCGCGCCCGCACCCACGGTTTCCGTGCTCGTATGGCTACCAAAAACGGCCGTGCAGTTCTGTCGCGTCGTCGCGCCAAAGGCCGTAAGCGTCTGGCAGTTTGATTAATCGGCACAGGTGGTGAGTCAGGACTTCAGTCGGGAAAAGCGTTTGCTGACACCCCGGCATTTCAAGGCAGTCTTTGACTCCCCCGCCGGCAAGGTTCCGGGGAAAAATCTCCTGCTCCTTGTGCGCAACAACGACCTGGATCACGCCCGATTGGGATTGGTGATCGGTAAGAAAAGCGTAAAGCTTTCCGTTGAGCGCAATCGCTTGAAACGCCTGATGCGCGAATCGTTTCGTCTCAACCAGGACAACCTGGCTGGATGGGACATCGTGGTCGTCGCGCGAAAAGGCTTGGGTGACATTGAAAACCCCGAATTGATTCAGCATTTCGGCAAGCTCTGGAAACGTCTGGCGCGCAGCCGGCCAACTCCAGAAGTCAAAACCGAAACTGCGGGGGTAGACAGTCCTGATGCGTAAACTGGCGCTCGTTCCGATCCAGTTTTACCGCTATGCCATTAGTCCCCTGATGGCCAATCACTGTCGTTTCTACCCCAGTTGCTCCTGCTACGCGTACGAAGCCATTGAAAATCATGGCCTGGTACGCGGCGGCTGGCTGACCTTACGTCGTTTAGGTCGCTGTCATCCGTGGAATCCCGGTGGTTTCGACCCGGTTCCACCAGCTCCCACCTCCCGTTCCTCTTCGATGGCCGAGTAATCATGGATATTAAACGCACGATCCTGATCGTCGCCCTGGCAATCGTGACCTATGTCGGTGTCCTGAAATGGAACCAGGACTATGGTCAGGCTGCCTTGCCGACTCAGAATGTTGCCGCCAACACCAATTCATCCGCTCTACCTGATACCCCACAGGGTTCCGCTCCTGCCAATGCAGACGTTCCAAGCGCTACAGGTGAAGTTGCCGCGCCAGCAGAAATGCCGGTTGCCGTCAGCAAAGACCTGATTCAGGTAAAGACCGACGTATTGAGTCTGGAAATCGACCCGGTAGGTGGTGACGTGGTGCAGCTCCGCTTGCCCCTGTATCCGCGTCGACAAGACCATCCAGAGATTCCGTTTCAGCTATTCGATAATGGTGGCGAGCGTACCTTTCTCGCACAGAGCGGCCTTACTGGCATAAACGGCCCGGATGCGCGTGCCGGCGGTCGTCCTGTCTACGCCGCGACGCAGAAAAGTTATCAACTGGCCGACGGTCAGAACGATCTGATCGTCGACCTGAAATTCAGCGATGCCGGCGTCAACTACATCAAGCGTTTCAGTTTCAAACGCGGCCTGTATGACCTGACCGTTTCCTACCTGATCGATAACCAAAGCGCACAAGCCTGGAACGGCAACCTGTTTGCACAGTTGAAGCGTGATGCAAGTGCGGATCCGTCCTCAACCACTGCTACGGGTACCGCGACCTACCTCGGTGCGGCAATGTGGACACCTTCGGAGCCTTACAAAAAGGTTTCAATGAAGGACATCGACAAAGCGTCGCTCAAAGACACCGTTCAAGGTGGATGGGTAGCCTGGCTACAACACTATTTCGTGACCGCATGGATCCCGAACAAGGCTGACAGCAATACCGTTACCACCCGTAAAGACAGTGCCGGCAACTACATCATCGGTTTTACCGGTCCGGCCCTGACCGTCGCTCCAGGTGCCCAGGCTGAGACCACTGCAACCCTGTATGCCGGCCCGAAAAGCCAGGCGGTACTCAAAGAGTTGTCCCCAGGCCTTGAGTTGACTGTCGACTACGGCATTCTGTGGTTCATTGCTCAACCGATTTTCTGGTTGCTGCAACATATCCACAGCATTGTGGGTAACTGGGGCTGGTCGATCATC
This sequence comes from Pseudomonas sp. LS-2, assembly GCF_003605735.1. Taxonomy (GTDB): domain Bacteria; phylum Pseudomonadota; class Gammaproteobacteria; order Pseudomonadales; family Pseudomonadaceae; genus Aquipseudomonas. The sequence goes on from NZ_QXTJ01000039.1 coordinate 826,368, forward strand.
TTCCTGACCATGCTTATCAAGGGGCTTTTCTTCCCTCTGTCCGCAGCCAGTTATAAATCCATGGCGCGTATGAGAGCAGTGGCTCCTCGTCTGGCGGCGTTGAAAGAACAGCATGGTGACGACCGTCAGAAGCTGTCGCAGTCGATGATGGAGCTGTACAAGAAAGAGAAGATCAACCCGCTGGGTGGTTGCTTGCCGATTCTGGTGCAGATGCCGGTTTTTCTGTCGTTGTATTGGGTACTGCTTGAAAGCGTCGAAATGCGACAGGCACCGTGGCTGCTGTGGATAACCGACCTGTCGATCAAGGATCCGTTCTTCATCCTGCCGATCATCATGGGCGCGACCATGTTCATCCAGCAGCGTCTGAATCCTACACCGCCGGATCCGATGCAGGCGAAGGTCATGAAGCTGATGCCGATCATCTTCACCTTCTTCTTCTTGTGGTTCCCAGCTGGTCTTGTGCTGTACTGGGTTGTTAACAACACCCTGTCCATCACCCAGCAGTGGTACATCACTCGCAGCATCGAGGCCAAGGCCAAGAAAGCGGCTGCATGATCTACCCTGTGAACAAGTAATTCAAAACGCCCCCTCGTGGGGCGTTTTGCTATCCGTCAGTTATTCAGGAGCCGGACCATGAACGTCCCTCGTGAAACCATCGCCGCCATCGCCACCGCCCAAGGTCGAGGCGGCGTCGGCATTGTGCGCATCTCCGGCCCGTTGGCGAGTGCTGCTGCCAAGGCGATCATCGGCAAGCAACCACAGCCGCGATTCGCCCACTACGGCCCTTTTCAGGATGAAAACGGCCAGGTCATCGATGAAGGGATCGCGCTGTACTTCCCGGGCCCCAATTCGTTTACCGGAGAAGATGTCCTCGAGCTACAGGGACACGGCGGACCGATCGTACTCGACATGCTGCTGCAACGCTCTGTACAGCTCGGCAGCCGCTTGGCTCGGCCCGGCGAGTTCAGCGAGCGTGCTTTCTTGAACGACAAGCTCGACCTTGCCCAGGCTGAAGCGATTGCCGATCTGATTGAAGCCAGTTCTGCACAAGCGGCCCGCAATGCGCTGCGCTCTCTGCAGGGTGCTTTTTCTCAACGTGTAGATAGCCTCACCGAGAAATTGATCAGGCTGCGAATCTATGTGGAAGCGGCCATCGATTTTCCCGAAGAAGAGATCGACTTTCTTGCCGATGGCCATGTACTGAGCATGCTCGACGATGTACGCGAACAGTTATCCACGGTATTGCGAGAAGCCAATCAGGGCGCGTTGTTGCGCGACGGCATGACGGTGGTGATCGCCGGTCGACCCAATGCTGGTAAATCCAGTCTGCTCAATGCACTGGCGGGAAGGGAAGCCGCCATCGTGACAGAAATTGCGGGTACCACCCGCGACGTCCTCCGCGAACATATCCACATCGACGGCATGCCGCTTCATGTCGTGGACACAGCCGGCCTTCGCGATACCGAAGATCAGGTAGAAAGAATCGGTGTCGAGCGTGCACTGAAAGCCATTGGTGAAGCTGACCGGATATTGCTTGTCGTTGATGCAACGGCTCCCGAAGCCAGAGACCCCTTTGCGCTGTGGCCGGAATTCCTCGAACAGCGTCCCGATCCGTCCCGCGTGACATTGATTCGAAACAAAGCGGATCTCAGCGGCGATTCAGTAGGGCTCGAAATCAGTGGAGATGGCCACGTCACTATCAATCTGAGTGCCAAGGCGGGTGGCGAAGGACTCGAGCTGTTGCGCGATCATCTGAAAGCGTGCATGGGTTATCAACAGACCTCTGAAAGCAGCTTCAGCTCTCGACGCCGGCATCTGGAGGCTTTGCACAAGGCCAGCACTTCGCTTGAGCATGGCCGGTCGCAGCTCACCTTGGCGGGGGCTGGAGAACTGCTCGCAGAAGATCTGCGTCAAGCTCAGCAGTCCCTGGGCGAAATCACCGGCGCTTTCAGCTCCGACGACCTGCTCGGTCGGATCTTCTCGAGCTTCTGCATCGGTAAGTAGGCATTTACGCTGTCCACAGGCAGGTCATTCTTAACCCCGACCTGCCTGCTCTCTCCTTCTCTGACATCCAATCAATGGCTCGATCTGCTCGCCGGGACACAGCTGCGCGTGCGCATTTTCTCGCCCTACGCCTCCAAACCATTAAATGAGCCCTGTGCATAACCTCAATTAAGGTCAGTTGATAAGTGGGGCCTGGTCCTGAGGATAATCCGCCCTGTGGACAACTACCCTTTTAATCCACAGGCTTAAACGGGTTATCCAAGGGCCTCATCCACACATGACCACAGACTTTTAAACCTCTGTACATCATGTAAATAAAGGTCTAGGTAAATCTATCCACAGAAATCATGCTCACCATACATAAACATAAAAACAAAGATTTTATAAATTTCTTTCTTTTTAATTTCTTTAACCGCCACTCATCCACAGCTGGTTAAATTTTGCGCAAAAGGTTCCTTTCAGGGGGGCGAAGTCCCTATACTTGCCGCCAATTTCCTATTCCCCCCATTTAACAGGCACGAGGTGCGTGGTGGATTTCCCTTCCCGTTTTGAAGTGATCGTCATCGGCGGCGGTCATGCCGGTACCGAGGCAGCACTGGCGTCTGCACGCATGGGGGCGAAAACCCTGCTGCTTACGCATAACGTGGAAACCCTGGGCCAAATGAGTTGCAACCCTGCCATTGGCGGGATTGGCAAAAGCCATCTGGTCAAAGAAATCGATGCACTCGGCGGGGCCATGGCCACCGCGACCGATTTGGGTGGCATCCAGTTTCGTGTTCTGAACAGTCGAAAAGGGCCTGCAGTTCGGGCCACTCGTGCTCAGGCTGACCGCATTCTGTATAAGGCCGCGATCCGCGAAATCATCGAAAACCAGCCGAACCTGTGGATATTTCAGCAGGCCTGCGATGATCTGATTGTCGAGCAGGATCAGGTACGTGGCGTTGTGACCCAGATGGGTCTGCGCTTCATGGCTGACTCTGTGGTTCTGACTACCGGGACCTTCTTGGGCGGACTTATCCACATTGGGTTGCAGAACTACTCCGGTGGCCGTGCCGGCGATCCCCCGTCGATCGCTCTGGCTCGCCGCTTACGCGAGTTACCGTTGCGTGTCGGTCGCCTCAAAACCGGGACACCTCCACGAATCGATGGCCGTTCCGTGGATTTCTCCATGATGACCGAACAACCGGGAGACACGCCGATCCCGGTCATGTCGTTCCTGGGCTCCAAAGAACAGCATCCACGGCAGGTCAGTTGCTGGATTACCCACACCAACGCTCGTACTCACGAAATCATCGCCGCGAACCTCGACCGTTCGCCGATGTACTCGGCAGCCGGGGAAATCGAAGGTGTAGGCCCACGTTATTGCCCGTCGATCGAAGACAAGATCCACCGCTTCGCCGACAAGGAAAGCCACCAGGTCTTCATCGAGCCCGAAGGCCTGACGACTCATGAGCTGTACCCGAACGGCATTTCGACTTCGCTGCCATTCGACGTGCAATTGCAGATCGTGCGTTCGATTCGCGGGATGGAAAATGCCCACATCGTTCGCCCCGGCTACGCCATCGAATACGATTATTTCGATCCCCGAGACCTGAAATACAGCCTGGAAACCAAAGTCATCGGCGGCTTGTTCTTCGCCGGGCAGATCAATGGCACTACCGGTTACGAGGAAGCCGGAGCGCAAGGTCTGCTCGCAGGCGCCAACGCCGCGCTGCGTGCACAGGGCAAGGACAGCTGGTGCCCGCGTCGCGATGAGGCCTACATCGGGGTGCTGGTGGATGACCTGATTACGCTGGGGACCCAAGAGCCGTACCGCATGTTCACTTCTCGCGCCGAGTACCGTCTGATCCTGCGCGAAGACAACGCCGACCTGCGCCTGACCGAAAAGGGTCGAGAGCTGGGATTGGTCGACGATGCGCGTTGGGCAGCGTTCTGCGCCAAACGCGAAGGCATCGAACAGGAAGAACAGCGCTTGAAATCGACCTGGATACGCCCCGGCACTGAACAAGGCGATGCGGTGTCGGCGCACTTCGGTACGCCCCTGACCCACGAATACAATCTGCTCAACCTCTTGAGCCGTCCGGAAATCGATTACGCCGGGCTCGTGGCACTGACGGGGCAAGGCTCCATCGATCCACAGGTCGCCGAACAGGTCGAGATCAAAACCAAGTACGCCGGTTACATTGATCGCCAGCAGGACGAAATCGCTCGGCTGCGGGCCAGCGAAAATACCCGGTTGCCGGACGATATCGATTACACGAACATTTCCGGCCTGTCGAAAGAAATCCAGAGCAAGCTGGGGATAACTCGTCCAGAAACGCTCGGTCAGGCATCTCGCATTCCAGGCGTGACCCCGGCGGCCATTTCGCTGTTGATGATTCATTTGAAAAAACGCGGCGCGGGCCGTCAGTTGGAGCAAAGCGCTTGAGTTCTATGGTCACCCCGCAGCACGCAGAAGAACTCACCCTTGGCGCTCGCGAACTGGGCGTCGACCTGAGCGAAGCCCAGCATGAAAAACTGCTGGCCTACCTGGCATTGCTGATCAAGTGGAACAAGGCCTACAACCTGACCGCCGTTCGCGATCCTGACGAAATGGTCTCTCGTCATCTGCTCGACAGTCTGAGCGTCGTTCCCTTTATCCAGGGCGAACGGCAGCTTGACGTTGGCAGCGGTGGAGGGATGCCAGGCATCCCGCTCGCCATCCTGTTTCCGGACATGAAGGTCACCTGCCTGGACAGTAACGGCAAGAAAACTCGTTTTCTGACTCAGGTCAAACTCGAGCTCAAGCTCGACAACCTTGAAGTTATCCACAGTCGTGCAGAAGCTTTTCAGCCGGCAGTGCCGTTTACGGGAATTATTTCCCGCGCCTTCAGCAGTCTTGAGGACTTCACCCAGTGGACACGTCACATGGGCGACAAAGAAACCCGCTGGCTGGCAATGAAGGGTCTGCATCCTGCCGATGAACTGGTAGCATTGCCCGCAGATTTTCATCTGGAAAGCGCGCAAGCCTTGGCCGTACCCGGTTGCCAAGGTCAACGGCATCTGCTGATACTGCGCCGCACGGCATGACAGGGAACACACGCAATAATGGCTAAGGTATTCGCGATAGCGAACCAAAAAGGTGGTGTGGGCAAGACCACCACCTGTATCAACCTCGCAGCGTCGCTGGTGGCTACCAAGCGGCGGGTGTTGTTGATCGATCTCGATCCACAAGGCAACGCCACCATGGGAAGCGGTGTGGATAAACACGCGCTGGAACATTCTGTCTACGATCTGCTGATCGGCGAATGCGACCTGAACCAGGCGATGCACTTTTCCGAGCACGGCGGTTATCAACTGCTGCCTGCGAACCGCGACCTGACCGCTGCCGAAGTGGTTCTGCTGGAAATGCAGATGAAAGAGTCCCGGCTGCGTACGGCTTTGGGGCCGATTCGCGAGAACTACGATTACATCCTTATCGACTGCCCGCCGTCGCTGTCAATGTTGACACTCAATGCGTTGGTGGCCGCCGATGGCGTGATCATCCCGATGCAGTGCGAGTATTTTGCGCTGGAAGGGTTGAGCGACCTTGTGGATAACATCAAGCGCATCGCTGAATTGCTTAATCCACAGCTCAAGGTCGAAGGCCTGCTTCGGACGATGTACGACCCACGTCTGAGCCTGATCAACGATGTATCTGCTCAGCTAAAGGAGCATTTCGGCGATCAGCTCTACGACACTGTGATCCCGCGCAACATCCGTCTGGCGGAGGCGCCGAGTTTCGGCATGCCTGCCTTGGCCTACGACAAGACTTCGCGTGGCGCGCTGGCGTATCTGGCTTTGGCTGGCGAGATGGTTCGTCGTCAACGTCGGCCCTCCCGCTCCGCCGCCCAGCCCACTTAAGGAAATCCCATGGCCGTCAAGAAACGAGGACTTGGACGTGGGCTGGACGCACTTCTGAGCAGTCCCACCGTCAGTGCGCTTGAGGAACAGGCCGTTCAGGCCGATCAACGCGAGCTCCAGCATATTCCGCTGGATCTGATTCAGCGTGGCAAATATCAGCCGCGTCGGGACATGGACCCACAGGCGCTGGAAGAACTGGCCAACTCGATCAAAGCTCAGGGCGTCATGCAGCCGATCGTGGTGCGTCCGATTGCTGACAACCGTTTCGAGATCATCGCGGGCGAGCGCCGTTGGCGCGCGAGTCAGCAAGCCGGCGTCGAGACGATTCCTGCAATGGTGCGCGATGTTCCGGACGAAGCCGCCATTGCCATGGCGCTGATCGAGAACATTCAGCGCGAAGACCTCAATCCGATCGAAGAGGCCATCGCGCTGCAGCGCCTGCAGCAGGAGTTCCAGCTGACCCAGCAACAGGTTGCCGAGGCTGTGGGTAAGTCACGGGTCAGTGTGGCCAATTTGCTGCGTCTGATCGCACTGCCGGAAGTCATCAAGACCATGTTGTCCCATGGCGACCTTGAAATGGGACACGCTCGGGCATTGCTGGGTCTGCCTGAAGAACGGCAGGTGGACGGGGCGCGACATGTTGTCGCACGCGGGCTGACCGTGCGCCAGACTGAGGCACTGGTACGGCAGTGGTTGAGTGGCAAACAGGAGCCTGTCGCACCCGCAAAAGCCGATCCGGATATCACTAGGCTTGAACAGCGTCTGGCCGAGCGGCTGGGCTCTGCGGTACAGATTCGCCACGGTCAGAAGGGAAAAGGCCAGTTGGTGATCCGTTACAACTCGCTGGACGAGTTGCAGGGCGTCCTCGCCCACATCCGCTGAAACATATCGTACGTAGCGCGTAGTCGGAAATCACTACCCGGCAGTTGAATAGGGGCTGAACCGCCCCTATACTCTGCGCGCATTTTGTCGGCACAAATTATGCCAAGTTATTGATTTTGGCGGCTGGCATACGAGGAGCCCATGTGATGGAGACACGCACGCCAAACCGCTTGCCATTCCATCGTCTGGCTGTTTTCCCGGTATTGCTGGCTCAACTGATTGTCCTGTTGCTGGCCGCGGTGACGCTTTGGCAGTGGCATGGAGTCGTAGCTGGATACTCAGGGCTTTGCGGAGGCCTGATAGCTTGGCTGCCCAATTTGTACTTTGCCCATAAAGCGTTCCGGTTTTCCGGGGCCAGGGCAGCGCAAGCCATCGTTCGGTCGTTCTACGCCGGCGAGGCGGGCAAACTGATTTTTACGGCAGTGCTGTTTGCACTGACCTTTGCAGGCGTGAAGCCGCTGGCCCCGCTGGCTGTTTTCGGCGTGTTCATGCTGACCCAGTTGGTCAGTTGGTTCGCACCCCTGCTAATGAGAACAAGACTTTTGAGACCTTAGGGCGTTTGAGGCAACCATGGCAGAGCAAACAGCTTCGGGCTATATCCAGCACCACCTGCAGAACTTGACCTTCGGTCATTTGCCTGACGGCACTTGGGGCTTCGCGCATTCCGCAGCAGAAGCAAAAGAAATGGGCTTTTGGGCTTTCCACCTCGATACTCTCGGCTGGTCGGTGGCTCTTGGGCTGATTTTTGTCCTGATCTTTCGCATGGCGGCGAAGAAAGCGACTTCTGGTCAGCCAGGCGCGCTGCAGAACTTTGTCGAAGTTCTGATCGAGTTCGTCGATGGCAGCGTGAAAGACAGCTTCCATGGTCGCAGTGCGGTTATCGCTCCACTGGCGCTGACCATCTTCGTCTGGGTTTTCCTGATGAACGCGGTCGACCTGGTACCCGTTGACTGGATTCCTCAGTTGGCCGTGATGATTTCCGGCGACCNGCAACGATTGGCATGGCGCTTTCGGTCTTCGCACTGATCATTTTCTACAGCATCAAGGTCAAGGGTATCGGCGGTTTCATCGGCGAGCTGACCCTGCACCCGTTTGGCAGCAAGAACGTCCTTGTTCAGGCGCTGTTGATCCCTGTGAACTTCCTGCTTGAATTCGTGACCCTGATCGCCAAACCGGTTTCTCTGGCTCTGCGTCTTTTCGGCAACATGTACGCTGGCGAACTGGTGTTCATCCTGATCGCGGTCATGTTCGGCAGCGGCCTGCTCTGGCTCAGCGGCCTGGGCGTGGTTCTGCAATGGGCGTGGGCTGTATTCCACATCCTGATCATCACCCTGCAAGCGTTCATCTTCATGATGCTGACCATCGTCTATCTTTCGATGGCTCACGAAGATAACCATTAAGACCCGCCTGGCGAGTCTGATGATCCCCTCACCGCGGTGAGGGGGCGCCCGTAAGGGCTGATGTAAAAAACGATTTTGCTTTACCGCTTTAATCTAAAAAAACCTAACCAATACGACGTAAAAGTCGGGAGGAAAGATGGAAACTGTAGTTGGTCTAACTGCTATCGCTGTTGCACTGCTGATCGGCCTGGGCGCTCTGGGTACTGCAATCGGTTTCGGCCTGCTGGGCGGCAAGTTCCTGGAAGGCGCAGCGCGTCAGCCAGAAATGGTTCCAATGCTGCAAGTTAAAATGTTCATCGTGGCTGGTCTGCTCGACGCCGTGACCATGATCGGTGTTGGTATCGCTCTGTTCTTCACTTTTGCGAACCCCTTCGTTGGTCAACTCGCTGGCTAATCGCTCGAATTTTCGAGTTGATTGGTGTGATGGACAACGAACGAGCGAGGTGTTGGCGTGAACATTAATGCAACCCTGATTGGCCAGTCCGTTGCGTTCTTCATTTTTGTGCTGTTCTGCATGAAGTTCGTGTGGCCTCCGGTCATCGCGGCTTTGCACGAACGTCAGAAGAAGATCGCGGATGGACTGGACGCTGCCACCCGAGCAGCTCGCGACCTGGAGCTGGCCCAAGATAAAGCGGGTCAGCAACTGCGCGAAGCGAAAGCTCAGGCAGCTGAGATCATTGAGCAAGCCAAGAAACGCGGTACTCAGATTGTCGACGAAGCCCGTGAACAGGCCCGTGTCGATGCTGACCGCATCAAGGCTCAGGCTCAGGCCGAGATCGAGCAGGAACTGAACGGCGTCAAAGACGCGCTGCGCGCCCAACTGGGTAGCCTGGCAGTCAACGGCGCAGAGAAGATCCTGGGTGCCACAATCGATCAAAACGCGCACGCGGAGCTGGTTAACAAACTGGCTGCAGAAATTTAAGCGAGGGCGATCATGGCAGAACTGACCACGTTGGCCCGACCTTACGCTAAGGCAGCCTTCGAGCATGCACAGGCGCACCAGCAGCTGGCCAATTGGTCAGCCATGCTCGGCCTGGCTGCTGCGGTGTCGCAAGATGACACCATGCAGCGCATGCTCAAGGCCCCGCGACTGACGAGCGCAGACAAGGCCGCCACTTTTATTGAGGTGTGCGGCGACAAGTTCGATGCCAAGGCACAGAATTTCATCCATGTCGTTGCCGAAAACGACCGTCTCCAGCTTTTGCCGGAGATCTCCGAACTGTTCGAGCTGTACAAGGCCGAGCAGGAAAAATCGGTAGATGTGGATGTGACCAGTGCTTTTGCATTGAACCAAGAACAGCAAGACAAACTCGCCAAGGTTCTCAGTGCACGGCTCGGCCGGGAAGTGCGCCTGCACGCTGCGGAGGATGCCGCCCTGATAGGTGGTGTCATCATCCGCGCCGGCGACCTGGTTATCGATGGCTCAGTTCGCGGCAAACTCGCGCAACTAGCCGAAGCATTGAAATCTTGAGTTTGAAGGGGCAGCAGAGCAATGCAGCAACTCAATCCTTCCGAAATAAGTGAAATCATCAAGGGCCGCATCGAGAAACTCGATGTAGCCTCCCAAGCCCGCAACGAAGGCACTGTCGTCAGCGTGTCTGACGGTATCGTGCGGATTCACGGTCTGGCCGACGCTATGTACGGCGAAATGATCGAGTTCCCGGGCGGCGTTTACGGTATGGCACTCAACCTGGAGCAAGACTCCGTGGGTGCTGTCGTACTGGGCGCATACACCTCTCTTGCCGAAGGCATGAGCGCCAAGTGCACTGGCCGTATCCTGGAGATTCCGGTTGGTAAGGAACTGCTGGGTCGCGTTGTCGATGCACTGGGTAACCCTGTGGACGGTAAAGGTCCTCTGAACAACACCGAGACCGATGCGGTCGAGAAAGTTGCTCCAGGCGTTATCTGGCGTAAGTCGGTAGACCAGCCTGTACAGACTGGCTACAAGGCTGTCGATGCCATGATCCCTGTCGGCCGTGGCCAGCGTGAGCTGATCATCGGTGACCGTCAGATCGGTAAAACCGCTCTGGCGATCGACGCGATCATCAACCAGAAAGACAGCGGCATCTTCTGCGTATACGTAGCAATTGGTCAGAAGCAATCGACCATCGCCAACGTTGTTCGCAAGCTGGAAGAAAACGGCGCTCTGGCCAACACGATCATCGTGGCTGCCAGTGCTTCGGAATCTCCTGCGCTGCAATTCCTGGCGCCTTACGCCGGTTGCACCATGGGCGAGTTCTTCCGCGACCGCGGTGAAGACGCGCTGATCGTTTATGACGATCTGTCCAAGCAAGCAGTGGCTTACCGCCAGATTTCCCTGCTGCTGCGCCGTCCACCAGGCCGTGAAGCTTACCCAGGCGACGTGTTCTATCTCCACTCCCGTCTGCTGGAGCGCGCATCCCGCGTTTCTGAAGAGTACGTAGAGAAGTTCACCAACGGCGCAGTGACCGGCAAAACCGGTTCCCTGACCGCACTGCCGATCATCGAAACCCAGGCTGGCGACGTTTCCGCGTTCGTTCCGACCAACGTGATTTCCATCACCGACGGTCAGATCTTCCTGGAATCGGCCATGTTCAACTCCGGCATCCGCCCGGCAGTGAACGCCGGTGTTTCGGTATCCCGTGTGGGCGGTGCCGCTCAGACCAAGATCATCAAGAAGCTGTCCGGTGGTATCCGTACCGCTCTGGCTCAGTACCGTGAACTGGCGGCATTCGCCCAGTTCGCTTCTGACCTGGACGAAGCGACCCGTAAGCAACTTGAGCATGGTCAGCGCGTTACCGAGCTGATGAAGCAGAAGCAATACGCGCCAATGTCGATCGCCGACATGTCGCTGTCGCTGTATGCCGCTGAGCGTGGGTTCCTGACTGACGTCGAAATCGCCAAGGTCGGCAGCTTTGAACAAGCGCTGATTGCTTACTTCAACCGCGATCACGCCGATTTGATGGCGAAGATCAACGTGAAGGGTGACTTCAATGACGAAATCGATTCTGGCCTCAAAGCCGGTATCGAGAAGTTCAAGGCCACCCAAACCTGGTAAGCCGCAGCGGGAGTCGCGAGGCTCCCGCTTGCTAACCTGATAGGTGTTACATGGCAGGCGCAAAAGAGATTCGCAGCAAGATTGCGAGCATCAAAAGCACGCAAAAGATCACCAGCGCCATGGAAAAAGTGGCGGTCAGCAAAATGCGCAAGGCTCAAATGCGCATGGCTGCTAGCCGTCCTTACGCGGAGCGCATCCGCCAGGTGATTGGTCATCTTGCCAACGCAAACCCGGAATACCGCCACCCGTTCATGATCGATCGCGACGTAAAGCGCGTCGGTTATATCGTGGTGAGCAGTGACCGTGGTCTGTGCGGTGGCTTGAATACCAACCTGTTCAAGGCTTTGGTCAAGGACATGGCGAAGAACCGTGAAAACGGCGTAGAGATCGATCTGTGCGTGGTCGGCAGCAAAGGTGCGGCGTTTTTCCGCAACTTCGGCGGTAACGTCGTCGCTGCGATCAGCCACTTGGGCGAAGAGCCATCGATCAACGATTTGATCGGCAGCGTCAAGGTGATGCTGGATGCCTACCTGGAGGGCCGTATTGACCGCCTGTCCGTGGTATCCAACAAGTTCGTCAACACCATGACGCAGCAGCCAACGGTCGAGCAGTTGATTCCGTTGGTCGCCACCCAGGATCAAGAACTCAAGCACCACTGGGATTACCTGTACGAACCCGACGCCAAAGAGCTGCTGGACGGCTTGATGGTCCGTTACGTGGAGTCGCAGGTCTACCAGGCGGTGGTCGAGAACAACGCAGCTGAACAAGCTGCGCGGATGATCGCGATGAAGAACGCCACTGACAACGCCGGTGACCTGATCAGCGATTTGCAGCTGATCTACAACAAGGCGCGTCAGGCAGCGATCACCCAAGAGATCTCGGAAATCGTCGGCGGCGCTGCCGCGGTTTAACGGTTCAAATATTCAGAGGATCCAGCTAATGAGTAGCGGACGTATCGTTCAAATCATCGGCGCCGTGATCGACGTGGAATTTCCACGCGACAGCGTACCGAGCATCTACAACGCGCTGAAAGTACAAGGCGCGGAAACTACTCTCGAAGTTCAGCAGCAGCTGGGCGACGGTGTAGTTCGTACCATTGCGATGGGTTCCACCGAAGGCTTGAAGCGCGGTCTGGACGTTATCGACAGCGGCGCAGCCATCTCCGTACCGGTCGGTAAAGCGACTCTGGGCCGGATCATGGACGTCCTCGGTAACCCGATCGACGAAGCTGGCCCGATCGATACCGAAGAGCGCTGGGGCATTCACCGTCCTGCGCCTTCGTTCGCTGATCAGGCAGGCGGCAACGACCTTCTGGAAACCGGCATCAAGGTCATCGACCTGGTTTGCCCGTTTGCCAAAGGCGGTAAAGTCGGTCTGTTCGGTGGTGCCGGTGTTGGCAAGACCGTAAACATGATGGAACTGATCCGTAACATCGCCATCGAGCACAGCGGTTATTCCGTGTTCGCCGGTGTGGGTGAGCGTACTCGTGAGGGTAACGACTTCTACCACGAGATGAAGGACTCCAACGTTCTGGACAAAGTGGCACTGGTTTACGGCCAGATGAACGAGCCGCCGGGAAACCGTCTGCGCGTAGCTCTGACCGGCCTGACCATGGCCGAGAAGTTCCGTGACGAAGGTAACGACGTTCTGCTGTTCGTCGACAATATCTATCGTTACACACTGGCCGGTACTGAAGTATCCGCACTGCTGGGCCGTATGCCTTCGGCAGTAGGTTACCAGCCGACCCTGGCTGAAGAGATGGGCGTGCTGCAAGAGCGCATCACTTCGACCAAAGAAGGTTCGATCACCTCGATCCAGGCGGTATACGTACCAGCGGACGACTTGACCGACCCGTCGCCAGCGACCACCTTCGCCCACCTGGACGCCACCGTCGTTCTGTCCCGTGACATCGCCTCCCTGGGTATCTACCCGGCGGTCGACCCACTGGACTCGACTTCGCGCCAGCTGGACCCGAACGTCATCGGCCAGGACCACTACGACACCGCTCGCGGCGTCCAGTACGTTCTGCAGCGCTACAAAGAGCTGAAAGACATCATCGCGATCCTGGGTATGGACGAGCTGTCGGAAACCGACAAGCAGTTGGTATCCCGTGCTCGTAAGATTCAGCGCTTCCTGTCGCAGCCGTTCTTCGTGGCTGAAGTCTTCACCGGTGCTTCGGGTAAATACGTTTCCCTGAAAGACACCATTGCTGGCTTCAAAGGCATCCTCGCCGGTGAGTACGACCACCTGCCAGAACAAGCGTTCTACATGGTCGGCGGCATCGAAGAAGCGATCGAGAAAGCCAAGAAACTGTAATCCAGGTGCCCGGCAACGGGCGCTAATCAGGTTGAGGCAAGCAAATGGCTATGACAGTCCATTGCGATATCGTCAGCGCGGAAGGAGAGATTTTCTCCGGTCTGGTCGAGATGGTGATTGCACACGGTAACCTGGGTGATATCGGTATTGCTCCAGGTCACGCGCCGCTGATCACTGATCTGAAGCCGGGCCCGATCCGTCTGATCAAGCAGGGTGGAGAAGCCGAGGTGTTCTACATCTCCGGCGGTTTCCTTGAGGTTCAACCGAACATGGTCAAAGTGCTTGCCGATACCGTGCAACGCGCTGCTGACCTGGACGAAGCCTCTGCTCAGGAAGCCGTTAAGGCTGCCGAGCGCGCCCTGAACGAAAAAGGCGCAGATTTCGATTACGGGTCTGCTGCTGCACGTCTGGCGGAGGCCGCGGCTCAGCTGCGCACCGTTCAGCAAATTCGCAAGAAGTTCGGCGGCTAAGGCCAGCGACGTTCATGCGCGATTGAGTAAAAGGGTAGCCTCGGCTACCCTTTTTCTTTTTCCGCTCTTTTTTCCTGAATCAACGGCCCGGCTTAGGCTGCGGCTCGCTCGCCTGGAATCCCTTCATGTCTCTCGATATCGTCATTCTTGCTGCGGGTCAGGGCACTCGTATGCGTTCGGCCCTGCCCAAGGTCCTGCACCCCGTGGCGGGTAACTCCATGCTGGGACATGTTATCCACAGCGCTCGTCAGCTTTCGCCTGAAGGCATTCACGTGGTGATCGGCCATGGCGCCGAACGGGTTCGCGAGCAACTCGCCGCCGATGACCTCAATTTCGTGCTGCAGGACAAGCAGCTGGGTACCGGTCATGCCGTTGCTCAGGCGGTGCCGGTGTTGAGTGCCGATATCGTCTTGATTCTGTATGGCGATGTTCCGCTGATAGAGGTCGCCACACTGCAACGTCTGCTCACCCTGGTCGACGATCAACAACTGGGTTTGCTGACCGTCACGCTGGACGATCCAACGGGTTATGGCCGTATCGTCCGTGACGCGCAGGGTCGCGTCAGTGCCATCGTCGAGCACAAGGACGCGAGCGAAGCGCAGAAAGCGATCAAAGAAGGCAACACCGGCATTCTCGCAGTGCCTGGCAAGCGTCTCGCAGACTGGCTGAGTCGTCTGTCCAACCACAACGCCCAAGGCGAGTACTACCTGACAGACGTAATCGCCATGGCAGTGCAAGACGGTTTGACTGTAGCGACCGCGCAGCCTCTCGATGCCATGGAAGTGCAGGGCGCCAACGATCGCAAGCAACTTTCCGATCTGGAGCGTCATTACCAGTTGCGTGAAGCTCGCCGCCTGATGGCTTCAGGGGTCACATTGCGTGACCCTGCACGTTTCGACGTGCGTGGTGAAATCACGGTCGGTCGAGACGTGATGATCGATATCAACGTGATTCTCGAAGGACGCGTCATCATCGAGGATGACGTTTCCATTGGCCCTAATTGCGTCATCAAGGACAGCACCTTGCGCAAAGGCGCGGTCATCAAGGCCAACAGTCATCTGGAAGGCGCTATCGTCGGTGAAGCGGCCGATGCTGGTCCGTTCGCGCGCCTGCGTCCGGGAAGCGTGCTGGGGCCACGCGCGCATGTAGGCAACTTCGTAGAACTCAAGAATGCCGAGATGGGCGAGGGCGCCAAGGCGGGACACCTAAGCTACCTCGGCGATGCTGTCATTGGCGCACGGACCAACATCGGTGCGGGCACCATTACGTGTAACTACGACGGTGCCAACAAGCACAAGACGGTACTGGGTGAGGATGTCTTCATTGGTTCGAACAACTCACTGGTGGCGCCTGTGAATATCTCGACGGGCGCGAACACCGCAGCCGGTTCGACCATCACTCAGGATGTGGCGGCGGGGCAACTCGCCGTTGCTCGGGCCCGACAGCGCAATGTCGATGGGTGGAAACGTCCAGTCAAAACCAAAAAAAGCTAAGTTATCCACATTGAGTCAGGCCTGATGGTTGTAAGGCCTGATTCGGTTCGAGCGTGGAACCTTCCGTTTATCCACAGATGTTGCGTGGCCCGACTGATAAGGAACTGAGCCTTATCCGGCTTTATTGACATCTCCCGCTTGACTAAGATCTTTCGTTAGGTTTCTATTCGCTTCGTTATCTTTCGAAACGAAACTTGCGAGCCGAAATGTCGAAACGCAATACTCCACAGCGCCGCCATAACATCCTCGCCTTGCTCAATGAAAAAGGCGAGGTCAGCGTCGACGAATTGGCCAGACGATTCGAAACCTCAGAAGTTACGGTTCGCAAGGATCTCGCTGCGCTGGAAAGTAACGGTTTGCTGATGCGTCGCTACGGCGGTGCGGTTCCTATGCCTCAGGAGCTGATCGGGGAGCCAGGACAACCGGTCTCCCGGTACAAACAAGCCATCGCTCGCGCCGCTGTGAACCTCATCCGCGAACATGCTCGCATCATTATCGATAGCGGCAGTACCACCGCAGCGATGATTCCCGAGCTGGGTCAACAGCCCGGCCTGGTGGTCATGACCAATTCGCTGCATGTCGCGAATGCCCTCGGCGAGCTGGAACATGAACCGGTATTGCTTATGACTGGCGGTACCTGGGACCCCCATTCTGAATCGTTTCAGGGACAGGTCGCCGAGCAGGTGCTGCGTTCTTATGACTTCGACCAGTTGTTCATTGGCGCCGACGGCATCGATTTGCTGCGTGGCACCACGACCTTCAACGAACTGCTGGGCTTGAGTCGAGTGATGGCTGAAGTGTCTCGCGAAGTGATCGTAATGGTCGAGGCCGACAAAGTCGGTCGCAAGATTCCGAATCTGGAACTGCCGTGGAGCAGTGTCCATACCTTTATCACCGATGATCGCCTGCCTCAGGAGGCACGCGAACAAATTCAGGCTCGCGGCGTTACTTTGATCTGCGCCGCTGTTTCCTAGGAGAAGACCATGTGTGGAATCGTCGGCGCCGTCGCTGAACGTAATGTCACTGCCATTTTGCTGGAAGGCCTCAAGCGTCTCGAATACCGCGGTTACGACAGTGCGGGTGTTGCCCTGTTCAGCAACGCCGGTGTGCTTGAGCGCCGCCGCCGCGTGGGTAAGGTCAACGAACTTGAGCAATCGCTGGCGGGTGAGCCTCTGGTGGGTCGTCTGGGTATTGCTCATACCCGTTGGGCGACACATGGCGCACCTGTCGAACACAATGCCCACCCGCATTTCTCGAGTGGCGAACTGGCCGTTGTCCACAACGGCATCATCGAGAATCATGAACCCCTGCGCGAACGCCTGAAAGCTTTGGGCTATCTGTTCACCTCGGACACCGACACCGAAGTCATCGTCCATTTGCTGCACCATAAATTGCAGGACACCCCAGACCTCACCGCAGCACTCAAGGCAACGGTCAAGGAACTGCATGGTGCATACGGTCTGGCCGTGATCAGCGCAAAACAGCCGGATCGTGTGGTTGCAGCTCGCAGCGGCAGCCCGTTGGTAGTGGGCCTGGGACTGGGTGAAAACTTCCTGGCTTCGGACCAACTGGCGTTGCGTCAGGTCACCGACCGTTTCGTGTATCTGGAAGAGGGCGACATCGCCGAGATTCGTCGCGACAGCGTGCAGATCTGGGCAGCTGATGGGCAGTCGGTCGAGCGTGAAATCGTGCAGCATCGCGAAGGCGCCGAAGCGGCTGACAAAGGTGAGTTTCGTCACTTCATGCTCAAGGAAATCCATGAGCAGCCAAAAGTGGTTCAACGAACCCTGGAAGGTCGTCTGGGTGAGCAGCAGGTGCTGGTGCAGGCGTTCGGTCCGCAAGCGGCTGAGCTGTTCGCGAAAGTCCGCAACGTTCAAATCGTGGCCTGTGGCACCAGCTACCACGCCGGCATGGTCGCCCGTTACTGGCTCGAAGGTCTGGCAGGAATTCCATGTCAGGTTGAAGTGGCCAGCGAATTCCGCTATCGCAAGGTCGTGGTGCAGCCTGATACGTTGTTCGTTTCGATTTCGCAGTCTGGTGAAACGGCAGATACACTCGCGGCGCTGCGTAACGCGAAAGAACTGGGCTTCCTCGCCAGCCTGGCTATCTGTAACGTCGGCATCAGCTCGTTGGTCCGGGAATCGGACCTGACGTTGTTGACCCAGGCCGGTCCGGAAATCGGCGTCGCGTCCACCAAGGCGTTCACTACCCAACTGGTGGCGCTGATGTTGCTGACCCTGTCACTGGGCCAGGTAAAAGGCTCGCTGGGCGCTGGTGTCGAGGCCGAGCTGGTTGAGGAACTGCGCCGTTTGCCAACTCGCCTGGGTGAAGCGTTGGCGATGGACAGCACCGTGGAGAAGGTGGCCGAGCTGTTCTCTGAGAAGAACCACACCCTGTTCCTCGGGCGCGGGGCGCAATTCCCGGTAGCGATGGAAGGTGCCTTGAAACTCAAGGAGATTTCCTACATCCACGCCGAAGCTTATCCGGCAGGCGAGCTCAAGCATGGCCCTCTGGCGCTGGTCGACAGCGACATGCCCGTCGTGACCGTGGCACCGAACAACGAGTTGCTGGAAAAGCTGAAGTCCAACCTGCAGGAAGTCCGCGCCCGCGGCGGCGAACTGGTGGTCTTTGCCGACGAGCAGGCCGGTCTGAACAACGGGGAGGGGACCCACGTCATCTCGATGCCGCACATCATCGATGCACTCGCCCCGATCCTGTACACCATTCCGCTGCAACTGCTTTCGTACTATGTGGCCGTGCTCAAGGGCACTGACGTCGATCAGCCGCGCAACCTGGCGAAATCCGTCACAGTGGAATAAGTTATCCACAGTCCGTTTAACCACGACAAACCCACCCCTGAGGTGGGTTTGTCGTTTTTGCCTGTAGATAACTGTCAGATCACGCCGCACTCATCTGCGTAGTCTCTTTGTTTTCCGATTTCCCCGCCTGCATCACCGCCCATTTCATAAACTCGACGATTGCCCATTCCTCGCGACGCTCCTTGGCGCAGTACACGAAATAGTCGAATTTGAGCTCGGATGTCGCATGGGTAACTTGCACCAGGCGCTTGGATTGCAAGGCTTCGGAGGCAAAGACGCTGTTGACCAGCGCGATCCCTTGGCCGGCGCAGGCGGCACTTATCAACAGGGATTCGTCGCCATAACTGGAGCCTTGAATCATTTTTCGGTTGCCCATGCCGAATGCATTCATCCACACCTTCCAGTAATTGCGCTCAGTGTCTTGCAGCAGTGGATAAGTCAGGCAGTCCTGCGGGGTTTTGATGTTGTGCTGTTTGTCCAACAGGGTCGGACTGCACACGGGGATCAGATACGAGGACCAGAGTCGTGTGGCGTGATTGTCGGGGCTGCTGGCCATTTCCCGCTGGATGGAGATATCCACATGCCCATGTTTCAGGTCGGACAAACCGTTACAGATCTGGATCGAAATTTCGATGTTCGGGCAGCGTTCCTTGAAATCTCCCAATGCCGGGATCAGCCAGGTACTGGCGATGGTAGACGTCGTGCTGATGACCAGCCGCGTTTGCCTGGGCTGCTTGTGCGCCGCTCCTGACCAGGCTTTTTCGATGACGTCGAAGGTATCGGCGAGTTCGTCGAACAGGCTGCGACCACTGGCGGTCAGTTGTATGCCCTTGGCGTCTCGCTCAAACAGGCGCTTGCCAATCTGGTCTTCAAGGCCCTTTATTTGCTGGCTGATCGCGGCAGGAGATACGCACAGGTGGTCCGCCGCTCGTTTCATGCTGCCGACCTTGCACACCTCGACGAAGGTACGAAGGGCGATCAACGGAATCGCTCTGCTCATCTTGCATACTCCGCCGAGATGTCACAGCCGCAAGGCCATAAAGTCAGTGAGCCAGTGAGTGTCGCCATTTCGGTCGTTCCAGAAAGCCTGTCTGTTTCATTGCACGCGGCGGTTAGAGGAAATCCGGGCACAACAGCGCCCCGTCTGGTCAACGCCACCAGACAACCGCGTCTCGGGTTCAGCTGTGGATAACTGTTCGATCAGGTGGTTGCAGGGGTGTCCTGTGTTTCGGCCGCTGGCTTGGGTCTGCTCTTGCTGAGCACGAACCACACCGCCAGACAGATCAGGCCGCCGCCGTAGAGATGTCCAGCGGACAGGCTTTCGTCGAGAAACATCACACCCCAGAGCACGCCAAATGGCGGTACCAGAAAGGTGACCGTCAGTGATCGGACCGGGCCAATGTCGGCAATCAGGCGGAAATACAGAATGTAAGCACACGCCGTGCAGATGAACCCGACGGCAGCCAAGGCCAGCCAGACGGTTGAGTTGCCCCAGGAGGCGGGCGGGTTGACGGTGGTCGAGATCGCGAAGAATGGCGCGAGGAAAAGCGTGGCGCCGATCTGGCTGCCAAAAGCGACCAGTTTGGCGTCGAGGCCACCCTGGTCCGCTATCCATTGACGGGTCAGGAAGCCTGCCGCGCCGTAGCAACTGGTCGCGACCAGACAGGCCAGCGCTCCCATGACCACGGTCGTGGTGAACGTCACCGGGCCGGTGGTGGTCAGCAAAGTTATCCCCAGCAGGCCGATGAAAACGCCTGCCGCTTTTTTCGGGGTCAACGTGTCATTGAAGAACATCGAGCCAATCAGGACACCCATCAAAGGAGTGGTCGCGTTGAGAATCGCCGAGTACCCCGCTGGCAATAACAATGCGGCCATGCTGTACATCAAGAACGGAATGCCGGAATTGATAACACCCAAAACCATTGTGGCTTTGAGTTTGCCCTGGAAATCGTGACGCGTTTTCAGCATGGCAAGAATTACAAATAAACCGATCGCACCGAGTAATACCCTGAAGAACGCAGTCGGCAATGCGCCTAATACCGGCGCGGCCACGCGCATGAAAAGGAAACTTGCGCCCCATATTGCGGCGAGCAGAAGTAACCGAACAAAGTCAGAGGGCCTCATGACACTTCCTTCTCAAATCCAATACACCCTGAAGAACGACTCCACACTTGCTGATTGACGCTCGCTGAGTCGGGGTGTGATGATTTGAGCAGTGTCTCAAGCCGTGCTCAAGCGAGCTTTTCTTAAGCGCATTAGATTTTCTTAACTGAGGACCGGCATGAAATTCCCGCCCCTGTACGCGCTGCTGTGTTTCGAAGCGACAGGGCGTCACGCCAGCATGAAGAGCGCGGCGGGCGAGCTTTTCGTGACCCCGGCGGCGATCAGTCAACAGATCGCCAAGCTTGAAAAGGCCGTGGGCGTGACGCTGTTCATCCGCAATACCAAACGCCTGGAGTTGACCCCGGAGGGCAAGATCTACCTGCGGGCCATTCGCCCGGCGTTGGGGCAGATTTCCGACGCGACCCAGCGACTGATGAGCGATAACGGTCCCAACACCATCACCGTCAGTTGCACCAGCGGCTTCGCCATGCAGTGGCTACTGCCGCGCCTTCCCGATTTTCAAGCCATTTGCCCCGGTATCGAAGTGTTGATCAGCACCACCAACAGGCTCGTTGACTTGTTGGGCGATGGTGTTGATTTCGCGGTGCGCCACGGCCTTGGGCGCTATCCAGGCCTTGAGGTCGAGATGCTGATCAACGACCGGCTTCAACCGGTCTGTAGCCCAAGCCTGCTGCCGGATTCGCGCTACCTGTCATCACCGATCGATCTGAAGAGCTACAACCTGCTGCACGACGAGCACCGGGAAGACTGGGCGTTGTGGCTCAGGGCGGTGGGTATTGAAGACGCCGAGGCCGCAGTGCATCGAGGCTCGGTGTTCGTCGATTCCAATGGCGTGATCGAAGCGGCGTTGGCGGGAATGGGGATTGCGCTGGTTCGTCGTTCGCTGATTCGAGACGAGTTGGCCTCAGGCCGATTGGTGGTGCCTTTTCGCGCAACCATCGATACACCGATCGCGTATTACCTGGTCTATGACGAGACCGCCATTTTGCCTAAATCCAGTCGGCAATTTCGGGACTGGCTGGTGTCTCAGGCCATTGCGAGTCAGCGAGAGTTCACCACCCGCTGAACGGGATTTCTCTAGCAGTCCGCCTCGCGGGCAGCCCTCTCGAACAGTTCCGGCAATGAGCCGGACGCCCGCTGGCCGCGTCAGGTCGTCGCGTTCTGCCTGTTTTAATTCGATGTTTATCGCGACAGTTAAGTCCTACTTCAGTGTTCAAGCGGGTTACACAGGACCCGTTTAATGCCCATAACGTGTTGATAAAACGACTGATTAAGCAGTGATGAGTTAAGTCAGACTTAACCGCTGCTTGCGTATTTCTTGTTTGCTCACTTCTTGGATTTTCTTCAGCTTATCCCTCCACTCAATGGCGTTATTCAGTAGCAGCGAGCGCCAATCAAACAACGAGCTGGGATGCTCCGGGCTGAGGGAAACTCCATGACTGACTTTCAAATATTTCGCCCCATGGCGTGGGACAAACTGGTTCATGAATATGATCTGGACGGTTCCCGGCTGCTGCCTTGGGACGGTTATCCAACGCCAATTGGTGGTGGTTGGTGTGTCGTGCGTCCACACACGAAGTCGTTGTCCCATACCCAGATTGATCAGGAGTTCTTCATCGGCATCAAAGGCACCGCCAAACTGGTAGTGGGCGATCAGACTTACCCGTTCACCATGGGCGATATCGCCGCCATCCCGAAACACACTGACCATTACGTGCTGAATGACACCGACGA
This sequence comes from Pseudomonas sp. LS-2, assembly GCF_003605735.1. Taxonomy (GTDB): domain Bacteria; phylum Pseudomonadota; class Gammaproteobacteria; order Pseudomonadales; family Pseudomonadaceae; genus Aquipseudomonas. Next base: position 848,529 of record NZ_QXTJ01000039.1, read on the forward strand.
AGACTTCCACTTTTATGTGGTCTGGTGGGATCGGGATTCGGCCAATCGATTCCTTGACGAAGATGCCCAGCAGGCCGTTGCCCTGAACGAATTCGCGCTGCAAAAGGCGACGATCCATGACGTGTCCGATCAGAGGGCTTCGTAATGGGCAAGTTACTGGTCACCATCACTCCGCCAACCCCCAATGGCGATCTGCATATCGGTCATATGGCTGGCCCATTTCTCGCCGCCGATATCTACACTCGCGCGCAACGCCAGCGAGGCCATGACTGCACGCTGGTCTCGTACTCCGACGACTATCAGTCGTACATGCTGCGCCGTGGCATCGAACTGGACCGTGCGCCACAGGAGTTGGCGCTGGAAAACACTGACAAGATCAACGACACCTTGAAGAAGATGGGGATAGAAGTCGATTTCTGGATGCGCCCCTATCGCAACAATTACTTCAAGAAAGCGGTTGAGGAGATGTATGAGTTTGCGGTGAAGGCGGGTGCGGTCTACAAGAAGGTCAGTCAGGAGCCTTACTGCGAACACTGCGACAAATGGGGCTATGAAGCCTTTGGGCGAGGTCACTGCGATCACTGTGGATCAGACTCGGACGCCAGTCAGTGCGAAGAGTGTGCGCATACCCCCAATGCATCGAAGATGAGCAACTTCCGCTGCAAGCTGTGTTCGGCGCAGATGATCTGGCGGCCTGTGGAGCGAGAGTTTCTGGCGCTTTCCAATTTCCGCAATCACCTCAAAAGCAGCTTTGAACACGCGCCGCTCCGGCCTTTTATCCGCCGTTTCCTCAATGAGGAGTTCGAAATCGGTCCGGTGGACTGGGGCATCACTCGCCCGCATGACGGGGGTCTGGACCTCAAGCCCGACGGCAGCCGTCGTATCCATACCTGGGTCATGGGGCTTTCTGGCTATCTCGGCGCGTTTCGTGAGTATCTCAACGAACACAAACATGCGCCTTGGGAATACGACGAATACTGCCGCTCTGGAAAAGGCCGACTGGTGCACTTCCTCGGCTACGACTGCGCATTCAGCCACATGATGGTTTATCCGTCCTTGTTGCAGACCATGCACGGCTACCGCATGCGTCAGACCTTCTACACCAATCAGTTCCTGACCTTGAACGGCAAGAACCTCTCGACCAGCCGCAACTACGCGATCTGGGCACGGGATCTGGTTGCTGACGCATGCACTGACAGTGCGCGGTTTTACCTGGCCCTCATCGCGCCGGAGCAGGACACCGATGATTTCGATGTCAAGAAATTTGCGGCCTGGCGCGAAGAAACGTTCAACGAAGTGCTGGTCAAGCTGGCGGCTCAAGCAGAACGCGAGCGCATCGAAGGTGACACCTTGAAGATGAGCTCGGCGGATGCATCGGCGATCAAGATCTTCGTGACGCGCTGGTTCGAAGTGACATCGGTGGATCACTTCACCATGAAGGGGCTGGCGGTGTTGCTGTCGGACGTGATCAACGCGGCTCGGGATCGTCAGTTGCTCGGCAAGCGAATTCTGCCGTTCATGGGGTTGATCGGTGCCATCGGCGCGCCGGTGTTTCCCGAGCTTGCCAAGCAGATCCTGCGCTACTGCCGTTTTACCGAGAACGAAGTGTTCCATCAGCTGGTGTACGTCAGCGCCGTCGAGTACGAGATCTGATCCGGGAGTGACGCTGATGAAAACCTCATTCGATGTGATTGTGATCGGCGCCGGGGTGATGGGATCGTCAATCGCCGCAGCCCTCGTCGAAAGCGGTCTGGATGTCGCCCTTATGGAAAAGGGCATCGCTGGCGGCCAGGGCGCGACACGCGACACGGGCGGGATCGTTCGGGGTCTGGAACTGGATCCGGCGCTGCGGCCACTGACCCGGCGCGGGGCCCATCATGGCAACACCGGCATCGTCCACGCCATGTTCGAGCAGGCGCTCAAGCGTACGGGGGTTGCCTACATCGCCAGCTCTGAGGTCTGCGGTCGTTATCTGGATGCGGTGGGTAGCGAAGGAACCCAGAGTGTCGAGCTGCATGCCTCCGTCAGCGCGCTGGATAACGGCCGCTTCACGCCGTTCTGCCGCGACGAATGCCTGCTCATCGAGCGCGATGGCGGGATGGTCGATGCCAGGGTCACGGTGTCCAACTTGTGTCGGTACATCAGCGAGAAAGCGACGTTCCTCGATCATCTGGCCGTTGATCGTTGCGTCGAACTCGATGGCATGGTTCAGGTACATGCGAGCAAGTTATGCCTGGAGGCTACGTGGGTCGTGGATGCCTGTGGCGCTTCCAGTCCGGTCTCAAGACCTGTCGGCGCAGTGCATGCGCGCACCATTCCGTTCACACGGTTGAGCTGCGATCAGGTGCCGAGCATGCCGATAATTGCTCACCATCTGAATACCTACCTTTTGCCACTCGGACGCAACCTGATGCAGGTCGGCGGGCAGCGTCGTCATCGCGCGGATCGCGCCGAGCAGTTGAACCTGTCGTTGCTGGACAACGAACAGGACGTCGTGGAGCGCGTCACCCGGCTCGGCTACGACAGACTGCACACCCTCCCGGTCGTGACCCAGATTGCCTGGGACGCCTACACCGAAGATGGCCGTCCGCTGATTGGCCGCTCCACACGCGAAAGTCATATTTATCTGGCGACCGGATTCTGCGGGATCGGCTTCAAGATGGCGCCAAGCGTCGCCGAGTTGCTGGCGTTCGAACTGGGCGGGCTGATGGCCGGCTCGCAGATGGAGGGGGAGCACCGTTCGATCATGGAAGCGTTCTGTCCCTCGCGTTTTACCGAGGTTGCCTTTTCATGATGCGGCTGGGGATCTGCGCCGCACTGGACGTCGGCACTACGTTGCACGCTCGCAGCTTTCTGCGAGGCGTGTACCTTTCCAGCCATCTGTTCGGCAATGTGCGTCGGGCCCGCCACTTCTATTTCAATGACGATGCCAACGCCGACGGCGGGCGTGCGGCGGCCAGGAGCTTTATCGAAGCGCGTGTGGATGCTGTGATCGGTCATTTCGCTTCCGAGTCCGCTGCAGCCGTCGTGCAAACTTATGCACAGGCCGGCATTCCGTTGATTCTTCCGGCGTCGACGTGTGCCGCACTGACCGAAGACGGCAGCACCACTTTCCGTGTTTGTGCATCGGACCGTGTAATTGCCAGACGATTGCTGGCCTTCGCTGAAAGCCAAGGGCTACTCAGGCTGGCCCTGTCTGCTGATCCCAGTCTTCATGGTCAGCAACAACTGCGTGAGCTACAGGCCGCAGCAACGTTATCCACAGTCGAAATCGTCGAGGACAATCGCCAGGCCCAAGCTTTGGTGTTCTGCGGACGCTTGAAAGCCAGTCGCCAATTCCTTGTGGACAACCGTGCTGGCGGTTGTGGATTACCACTTTTCTTCACGGATGACGCTGCTTCGCCAGCGCTGGTCGATGGCCTGGAACGAACCGGTACCGTCTACGTGGTCAGTTTTCCCATCGCCTCCGATCTGCCCGAGGCCCAATCAGTGGATCTGGCCTATCAGCGCATCTACGGCGAGCAGGCTCCGGTCTACGCCATCGAAACACTGGCGGCGTTCTCGCTGGTGGATCTAGCGATGTCTCAGCCCCGCGGGCTGCTGGATGCACTGCGCTTCGAACAGTTTTCCACACCCGCCGGCCCCATCAGTTTCAGCAACGGGGAAAACGATCACGCCCGGGTTTCGCTGTGGGTCTATGCCGACGAATGTGCCCACGAACGGCGCTTGCTGTGTTGAATCGGGCCTCTTCGGGCTCGCCAAGTCTTTAAACCTTTCAGGAAGGACCACCATGAATCAGTTTGAAATCGAGGGTTTGCGTCAGGAGCTGGACGTCGTGTCGGTCGGCTTCGGCCCCGCCGGTATCGCACTGGCCTGTGCGTTGGAAGACGAAGCCGAGGAAAACGGCAAAAAGCCGTTTGCGCGGGTGCGCTTCTTTGAAAAGGGACGCGATTCGACGTGGCATGGCGCGTTCCTGCTGGCTGGTACCGATATCAACCATCACGTTTTTCGAGACCTGGTGACACCGCGCAATCCCCGCAGCCGTTTCTCGTTCGCGATGTACCTGAAGGAAAAGGGGCGCCTGTACAAGTTCGGCCTGCTGGGACGTCCGGCCAGTCGCGTGGAGTGGTCAGACTACATCGGTTGGGTGGCCTCGCAGCTGAAAGACTACGTGGCCTACGAGGAGGGCGTGCTCGATGTGCTCCCGGTGACCGAAAAAGGCATTCTCAAGGGGGTCGACGTCATCACCGCACAGGGGACGTATCGCACCAGGCGGCTGGTTCTTTCCCATGGCAGCCTGCCGAGAATTCCCGAAGCGTTCAGCCCTCATCTGGGCGGTCGTGTATTCCACACCTCGCAATATCTTAAAAACATCCACCTGGGCGGCGGGCCGATCGCCCAGCGTTGGCTGGTGCTGGGCTCGGGTCAAAGCGCCGGTGAGGCCGTCGCGCATCTGCTTGGCGCAGCGCCGACCACTCAAGTGCATTCGGTTCATCGGGGTGTCGGGTTCCGCGTGGGTCAGCTCGGGCAATTTCCCAACATGGCGTTCCTGCCGGAACAGGTGGATTACTTCCATCAACTGGAGCCTGGCCGTCGCAGCAAAGTGTTCGACGAGATTCGTTCGACCAACTACGCGGGCATCGACGCCGACGAAAGTCAGGCGTTGTACTCCTTCATGTACGAAGGCGAGGTCAGTGGGCATCAGCGCCTCAATCTGCACACCTGGTCCAGCGTCNCAACACGGGTGTGGAGACCACGCTGTATGTAGACGGCATTGTGCTCGGCACCGGTTACGAGCAACTGGCGGTGCCCCCGTTATTGACGCTGTTGCAACCTTGGCTGCTGCGTGAAGAGGACGGCAGTCTCGCAGTGGATCGGCATTACCGCGTCGGTCTGCAAAACAGCGAAGGCTTGCAGATACTGGCAAATGGCACGTCAGAAAAAACCCACGGCATCAGCGATGCGCAGTCGTTCTCGATGGTTGCGCTACGCGCTCAGCAACTGACGGATGCGCTGCTGGCCACTCAGCCTCGACAACTGGCGCCGGTGGTGGCTCATCCAGCATTGTCCAAACCTGCGCGCGCCGAGGCACGGCCATGAACTTCATTTCTCATATCGTTGGCGATTCCAACTTCGTCCGGCTCAAGGGGCTAGGGTTCGAAAATCTCCATCTGAAACTGGAGTCCTGCAACCCGGCAGGCTCCATCAAGATGAAGACAGCCATCGGCCTGATCGACTCCTATGCCGAGCGCCGACTTATCCACAAGGACACCGTGCTGATCGAGTCGTCCTCAGGCAACCTTGGTGTAGCGCTGGCGATGATCTGTGCCGAGCGCGGCTACAAGTTCTGCTGCGTGGTCGATCCAAACACCAATCTGCACAACATCAAGATGATGGAAGCCTTTGGCGCGCAGATTGTGATCGTCACCGAACGCGACGACAACGACGGCTATCTAGGGACCCGCATCCGTTACATTCGCGACACCGTGGCGCGAGATCCGCGCCATCTATGGCTCAATCAATACAGCAACCCTGCCAACGCTCGGACGCATGAGCAGACCACTGCACGCTCGATTCATATCGCGTTTCCCGCATTGGATTATCTGGTGGTGGGCGCCGGTACTACCGGTACGCTGATGGGCTGCGTGCAGTATTTCCGCAAGCATTCGCCCCGGACCAAGATCATTGCCGTGGACAGTGCCGGTTCGGTGACATTTGGCCAGGCCCCCGGCAAGCGTTTCATTCCGGGGTTGGGTTCGAGCCAGATGCCGCCGATCTTCAAGTCCAATCATCTGCACAAGCAGCAGGTTGTGGATGAGCGCGCGACCGTCGCGATGTGCCGCTGGCTCGCTAGGTCCAACGGCATTCTGGCGGGCGGTTCGACGGGCACGGTGGTGGCCGGCCTGGCAGCGCCATCGTTGGGGATTCCCAAAGACGCCGTGGTGGTGGCGATCTCCCCCGATGCGGGCGAACGGTATCTGGAGACCATCTACAACGACGAGTGGGTCATGCAGAAGTTTGGCCGCGCCGAACTGTCGGCGCTGAGCTCAAAGCCCATCAGTCGTTACCTTCACGATTACGTCCACACCTTCGAGGGGGAGGAAGCCCATGTCTGATTTCCACGTCATTCCCGGCGCCGTGATCAAGGACCTCCTCGACAGTCAGGCGCACACGATGGTCGCTCGCGTGGAGCAGGTCTATCTGCAGCATCACGATGGCCTGACGCTCAATCCGGACAGCTACTTTCTGCGTTTTCCACAGCAACCTGCCAATCGCATCATCGCGCTCCCCGCGTCACTTGAAGGCGACGACGCTGTCGCCGGCATTAAATGGATTTCCAGTTTCCCCGGCAATGTCGCTGATCAGAAGCCTCGAGCTTCGGCAGTCGTCATCCTCAACGACCGCGAAACCGGCTACCCCTACGCATGCCTCGAAGGAGCGCAAATCAGTGCCGTGCGAACGGCGGCATCGGCGGTGTCAGGTGCTTACTGGCTCAACGGTCAGTCACGTAAGGCGCACTCCGTGGGATTCATCGGCGCAGGCGTCATTGCTCGCAACATCGCACGCATGCTGGCTGTGGAAAACTGGAAGATAGGCCAGGCAGTTGTCCATGATTTCGACGATGCCTCGACCAAGGCCCTGTCCGGCTATATCGAACAAATCGACTTATGCACAGCCCGCACCGGGTCGCTTGAACAAGCGCTGGCTGCCGATCTGGTGATCTTCGCCACGACCGCTGGCGAGCCTTATGTAAAACCGCCGATGAGCTTTCGAGCGGGGCAGGTGGTGCTGAACATTTCGTTGCGGGACATCGCGCCGCAGTTGCTGCTGGAAGCGAACAACCTCTGCGATGACGTGGAGCATTGCATGAAGGCGAACACTTCGCCGCACCTGGCCGAGCAGTTGATCGGCCATCGTGCATTCATGAACGGCACCCTGGCGGGTCTGATTCGTGGTGAGGTCGAGCTGGACCCCGGCAAAGCGTCGATTTTCTCGCCCTTTGGTCTGGGGGTGCTGGACCTGGCGCTGAGCAAATTCATCGTCGATACCGCGATGGCTGACTCGCGTGCGATCGCTATCGATTCGTTCTTCGGAGAAACGCTGAGATGGAACTGAGCACTGCGCTTCCCAAGGAAAGGTTTTCTGCCAACGATGCGAAAGAGCCCGCGATCAGGGTCGGTATTGTTGGCTGTGGCTCCCGCGGCTTGACGTTGCTGGAGCGACTGTGTGCGTTGGCCGGCGAGAGCGAGCGTCGCGTCGAGATCAGTGTGTTCGATCCCCATCGGCCGGGGCCGGGTCTGCACTCGGTAGAGCAGCCTGATTATCTGATGCTCAACACCGTGGCGTCGCAGATCTCGATGTTCCCGGATCGGGCAGCGCTCGGCGGTTCCAATGGTCGCCAGGGTCCGAATTTCTACGAGTGGTGCTTGCGGTTCAAACCTGGGGGCCGGCCGGTCCAGGCGAACGAATTTCTTCCTCGCCGATGGCTCGGCGAGTATCTGGCATGGACCTACGATGAAGTGATTCGCACGTTGCCAGACAATGTGCATGTTGTTCATTACGCCACGGTTGTGGATAAAATCGAACATACCGATTTGGGCGGCTTTGAACTGTCCACAGAGCATGGGCTAAAACATCATCTGGATTGGCTATTGATCACGATTGGTCATGGCAAAGCCCCAATGCCTGTGGAAAAAGTTGATCGTGTTACGCGCCGCGTGTGCCCTTATCCACAGCCCAATTCGCTGAGCAGTATTACGTCCACAGACCTCGTGGGTGTGGAAGGACTTGGACTGTCGGCGATGGATGTAGTGGCCGGGTTGACCGTTGGCAGGGGCGGGGCGTTCGTCCAAGCACCGGAAGGTCTGCGCTACAAGGCTTCCGGCGAAGAGCCGCGCGTATTCATGTATTCACGAAGCGGCCTGCCATACCGCACCCGGCCGGATATTGCAGCGCATCGTACAGGCGGATCGCCCTTGATCTTCACGCTGTCGGCGGTCGCCGATCTGCGAGCTGGCAATCCGCAGGGGCTGGATTTCGAGCGTCAAGTGCTCCCGCTGCTCAAGGCTGAAATGCTCGCGGAATACTTCGGCTTGATCGCGGCGTTGAGAGGTGAATCTGCGGCACGGGTGAAATCCGAGTTGGCGACAGCCTTTCTGTTGGGCGATATGGAAGGCAAAACCCATGAGCTCGCCCGACGCTTTGATGCTGAAATGCTGGACGACAGCGCCTTCGCACCTCTCCATCTACGAGCGCCTGTGGATAATTACGCGCAATGGGTTCGAGCCTTCATTGAAGCGGACTTGCAGGAGAGCATTGTTGATCTTGATCACAGCCCTCTTAAAGCCGCGGTAGAAGTCTGGAGAAGTTGCCGTGAACAATTGCGGCGCGTTGTGGATAACCGTGGACTGACGCCCGCGTCGCGCAAAATCTTCTTCAGCCAATACGCCCCTCTGGTCAACCCCATGGTGGCCGGGCCGCAGAAAGAGCGCCATCAGGAGATACTGGCGCTTGAGGAGGCAGGAATACTGCAATGGGTTCACGGATCGAAAGTTATCCACAACAAAGCGTCGGGCGCCGTGTCGATCACGTTGAACTGCGACCAGATTGTCACCCTTGACGCACTGATAGCTGCCCATGTCAGTAGTAACGCAACCGCCGTCGTTCAACCAGTGATCATTCGACAGCTCATGGAAAGAGGAATCGTCCATAGCCTCGACGATCTGGGAGGGTGTTACGTGAACAGCGTGGGCAAAGCCCAGCCGAATCTGTGGATAACCGGCCCTATCGTCGAAGGCGCTACTTATTACAACCACTACGTGCCTTCGTCGGGCAGTTATTCACGCGCTTTCGTCGATGCAGATCGGATGGCGCGGGAGATGTTGGGGATTCTTGTACATTGAGTCCCAAGGCCGTTGCGGACCGTGAATGGATTCCCGAGCGCCCCTACTGCGCAATCTGTTCAGGGCGCGATCTGTGGCAGCCTTGGTTCCTGCCAACGGAGCCATGACCTACCAATGGTAAATGTCTGCCGTGTGTCTGATTGCCACTCTTTACAGGCTGATTCAGGAAGGCATGAAAAAGCCCGCGCTGACGGGGTCAGGCGGGCTTTTCCGGGCTACCGCTCCATTCAAGCGCCGGGGCTCAAACGAATGATCTTGGGGAATTCCGTCAACGTGACAGGTGCTGAACACTGATCCCCATTGCACGTCCATTTTTGCGGGCTGTCGATCATTCCTTGAATGGCTGCTTCTGTATCGAGTACGCGCACGGGGCCGTTCTTCATTGCCGCGGCCGTGACATGCTCGTCACGCGGACGGCCCGTTGCCCACGCGACCATCACCCGCTCGCGGCCATCGCTGAAGGCCAGTTTGTAGACGTTATCGGCTTGCAGGCTGTTGCTGGCATCGTAAGTGAAGTCGCGCAGGTAGGGGCTGATCGCCTTGAGGACCGAGTACGCAAGCTTGGGGCTGAGATCGATATTGAGCAGGCCGAAGTTGTGCTCCTGATCATCCCGAACGGTGCCATCATTGATCAGGTCGTACCACCACATACCCTTGATCGTGGGAACGGTGCGCGCCAGAAAGTACGCCCGCGCCAGGTACGCCGATTGCCGCACGGCACTGATGCCGCAGTTGCCTTCATGACTGGGCCAGGCCATTTCAGTGAGATACAGAGGGACTGGCTTCCCGGCTTTGCTGGTGAACCGGCGATCCAGATCGCGCAGCCAGTTTATCCAGTTCTCGGGTGTGTTGTGATCGCGGCCTTCGCAATGCACGTAGGGGTGCAATGAGATTCCATCGGCATATTTGAGCACGCCGCCTGCGAGCATCCGGTCAACGAAGCCGCCCTTGATGCCGGCGGATGTCACAGCACCCGCGAGCACTTTGGCCTGTGGATTGTTTTTACGAATGATCGGCGCTGCGTCTTTGACCAGTGCAACGTAGTCGCTGCTCAGGCGGGCATCGCTGGGGCCTTCGATGTCCCATTCGTTCCAGACCTCGTAGTACTGCACCGCATTGCCCAATTGCCGCGTGGTGTAGTCGACGTAGTTGAGGTATGGAATCTTGATTTCGGGTTCGCGCGGCTTGGCGTTCCCGTTGAACGAGGTGCCATAGCCCAGAATGACCATGGTGCGCAGATCCAGCGCGCTGGCCGTGTTCAGCCACGCCCGCCACTGTGGAATGATGCGCAGCTGTTTCGGCGTCGGTTCGGCGGTGGACCAGAACGCGTCGTCACGTACCGAGGTAATCCCGGCAACGCTCGCCAGTTCGAGGCTGCGCAGCGGTTGCGCCAGGTTATTCATAGAATGCGTGGCGACGCCGACGATGAAGGGGTCGGCGGCAGTAATGCGGGTGAAGATCAGGCAGGACAGTAACAGCAGGCTTCTGCGGCCAATACTCAATGCATTCATCTCAGCTCAGGCCCGGCAGGCCGCTCCATTGGGTCAGCTCCTGGGGCTTTGGGGCAGTGGTTCTAACCTGTGACCTCGCGTTGAGCGCATGCCCGATGGCCATGCCCAGGAACAGGTTCGCCAGCGTGACCTCCAGTGTGTCGGTCGTCCAGCTGACGATGCAAATGCAGAACCCGGTCGCCAGCATCGCCCGGCCGTAGCGAGTAACGCTGTTGGCCAGAATGAAGAACAGTGGGATGTGCAGGGCGTAGAGAAATAACCCGGCAAGGCCAAAGGTCGCCCACAGATAAACCACCGTGCTGTCGGACACCATAAACAGATCGGCACCTACTACCGGAAATGCCGCCACGGCGCTGCCCACCAGGCCAAAGCCCGCGCCGGTGTATTCGCGGTTTTCACTCATCAGTTCGCGGATCACATTGGGCCAGGTGTTCACCAGACGGTCGTAGATCGACGAGAGAGAGTTGGCCGCTGATACCTTGTTCGGGTCGAAATCGAACGCCATCGCGATAAAGGGCAGCGACATGCCGAGCAATACTGCAGCGACGATGGCGCCCCGGGTGGTCCAGCGAAACTGCGCGATCATCAACAGGCCGACGCCGCCGATAAAGGCCAGCGCGGGCGCCTTGCTGGTGGTCAGGACCACGCCGGCAAAGCCGATGGCGCAGATGCCCAGTGCAAGCGTTTTGGAGCGAAGGGTCGCGATCAGGTACAGGCTGAAGATCGAGATGATGATCGCCAGTGCACTTGAAATGCGCGCGAATCCGGCCGGCCGGTCGGCTTCTTCCGACGCCCAGGTGGTGTTGGCGCTCAACTCCGTACCCCCAATGCTGTAGCTGTAACCCTTCCACGGCAGATTGGTGTACTTGTCTAGCGCGATGCCCGCCAGCGAGGCGAACAGCGCAAAGGCGATTGCCCACATGAACAAGCGTTTATGGCGTGTGATCTGATCACCGCAGGCCAGGCCGAACAGCAATGGGCTTATGCCGTACAACGCAAAGGCGAAGTTGCCCGCCCCCGCGCCGTTCAGCACAGCCCAGGCAGACGAGAGCAACAGCACCAGAAAACTCAGCCACACGCCAGGACCTGCCCTGAAGTTGCGCAGTTCGAGCGCGAAGAACAGCAGACACGCGACTTTCGGGCCATACAGCAGCACCGAAATACCGGCCTTGTCCAGATAGAAGCGCAGAGCGCCGGAAAAGGTCTCCACCAGAATCAGGCTGATGGCGACCAGCACGATGGCAGTGGATTTGTCGAAAGACAGCATCGACGGCTTTTCAACGTAAACGGGGGAAGTCGACATCATGGTACAGCCCCTCGGGAGCGCTGGAATTGGAGATCGTCAGCAGGCGTAGAGCCATGACAAGAGAATGTCACCTGCAAGGCAAAGCTACCGCTCATCGAAGTCGGCGCAGGCCGTCGATTGAGCTTAGGGTCATCGTGAGTCGCGAACGGGAGGGAGGAGGGTGTGCCGAAAAGGATCCCTCTCACACGGCGTGACAGGGGATATATCAGCCGCAGATGCGGCGGCTGTCAATCAATTAGTCAAATTTTCGGACAGTTTTCACGGTTCGAGAAACGCGTTCTGCGTAACTGCTTGATTTAATTAATGGATAGAAATTTGACGCTGTCAGTAGAGGCACAAAATGACACTAGCGAATGGCTTTCTATGACTCCTTTTCGTTACAACGCGCGGGTAAACAGTTGTGCGTGGCCTTATCGATCGCAGTCCGGCTTGCCAGCGGTGGCTATTTCAGGATCACCACCGCCGACAAGCCGGACTGCTATAGAGTTAGCGTGATCAAGGATGCGGGATCATGTGTACTTGCGCTTGTCTGGCGCTGGTGGGAAGTACTGATAAAGCCAGGTTTCGCTCAGCGTGCGGTCGCCGGTTTTGATGAACATACGCATTTCCACCGGGTCCACCGAATCGCTGGTCGGGTACCAGTCGAACGTCACGCGGAAGCCCTTGATGTCGGGGAGCACCAACACGTTGAAATCCTGGACCTTGCCGTTGGACACCGTCACCACAGGCTCGATACCCGAACCTTCAGGCAAGCGATCGATGCCGCCGCCGTTGAAGTCCACCGCAAAGCGGCGCGCCCAGACCTCCGGATAGTGCTCACCTGGCGCCCAGCCCTCGATGAAACCGCCCATACCCGAGCGGGTCGCGTGAACCTGTGCCAATGGCGTGCTGACCGGTGGCAGCGGGCTCCAGTAGAGCTTGTAACCGTAGTTCATCGACATCCCGGCCTTGATCGGCACCTTCGGATTCCAGAACGCGACGATGTTATCCAGTGTCTCGCCGGTGGTCGGCAGCTCCAGCAGGTCGATCGAGCCTTCGCCCCAGGCGGTGGTGGGTTCGACCCACAGGCTTGGTCGGCGGTGATACCAGTCGACGGTGTCTTGATAGGTCTTGAACTCATGGTCGGTCTGCACAAGGCCGAACCCCTTCGGGTCTTTGTCGGCGAAGGCGTTGAATTGCAGCTTGGCAGGGTTGTTCAGGGGGCGGCAGATCCATTCGCCGTTGCCACGCCACATTGCCAGGCGATCCGAATCATGGATTTCCGGGTGAATGGTGTCGCACATTCGGCGCTCATGGGTGCCGCAACTGAACATGCTGGTCATGGTGGCGATGCCCATTTGCTCGATGTCGGCGCGAGCGTTGATGTGGGCGTCGATGTCCATAACCACGCGATCAGCCTGGCAGTCGATGTCGAAACGGTAGGCGCCCGTTGCGCTTGGCGAATCCAGCAGGGCGTAGACCACGAACCGGGTCGCATCCTTGGTCGGCTTCTCGAACCAGAATTTGGTGAAATCAGGGAATTCTTCAGGCTTGTGGGCGTAGGTGTCGATTGCCAGGCCGCGTGCCGACAGGCCGTACTGCTTGTTGCTGTCGATGGCCCGGAAGTAGCTGGCACCAAGGAACGACAGGATGTCGTTGATCGCGATCTCTGGTGCCTTGAACAGCTTGAAGCCCGCGAATCCCAAGTCGCCCTTGAGCTGAGATTTGTCGATGCGGCTGGCTTCGTAATTGAAGAGTTCGGGGCGGAAATGCACTTCGCGCGCTTCCTGGGTCGCGGGGTCGACGCTGTACATGCGCACGGGCGTCTTGAAGCCTGCACCGACGTGGAAGAAGTGCACGTCCAGTTGGCCTTTGACGTCGTTCCACAGGGAATGGCCGGCGTCGTATTTGATCGCATTGAACTGCTGAGGCGTCATGTTCGCAAGGGTAGGGGGCAGGTTCTGCTTGGTGCTGACGTAGGCTTTGCCGGCCATCTGCTTGGCGAGCTCTTGCAAGGTCTTGAAGTCGAAATGCTCGATTTCGCCATCTGCCGCAGCCGCCAGAGCGCGTGCCGCATAAAGACCAGAGGCGGGCAGCGCGCTATAGGCTGCCAGCGCCATGGAAGCTTTGAGGAGATTCCTGCGATTCATAAGGTGAAGCCTCTGAAGAAATGCTGTGCTTTCCTGCACAAAAAAGTGCGCTTTCCCAATCCTTGCCGAACGCAAATTACCAACAAACAGATAACAATCTCGGCATCTTGTTCGCAAAAAAGATAAAAAATCGTTTCAGAGCGCTACTTGCGGGGCTTCAGAGTGTTGCCAAGGGTGTGCTCAAGCCTGTTGGATCAGTGCCAGGCGTATGGCGAACCCGATAAGCAGGCTGCCGAACAGCCACTGCTGAACGCGCTGTGCGGTTTGACTGCTTGCCAGCCAGCGCCCGATCCAGCCTCCAGCCATGGCGTAAACACTGTCAAATGACAGGCCGATAAACAGCAGGATGACCCCGAGCCTGGCGAATTGTCCGGCCACCGATCCAGCGTCGGGATCGATGAACTGCGGCAGCAGCACCGAGCAGAACAACAGCGCCTTGGGGTTCAGCAGATTGGTCAGCAAACCGCGCAAGATTGCGGTGCTCCAACTGATCGTTGCCTCGCTGGCGCCGCAGGTGTGGGCTGTGCTCATGGCGCCGGGCTTGAACATTTTCACGCCCAGCCACAGCAGATATGCAGCGCCGACCATGCGCACCGTTTCGAACGTCCAGGGTGAGACCTTGAACAGCGTCGCCAGTCCCAGCGCCGCCAGCGCGACGTGGCCACCGCGAGCGATTGCCAGGCCCAGTGCAGTGGCCAGTGCCTTGCCACGGCCATGGCGGGCGCCGGTCTGCAATAACAGGATCATGTCCGGTCCGGGCAACAGAAGCACCATCGACAAGGCAATGACAAACAACGTCAGGTTTTCCATTTCTTCGGCTCTCTGGCAGTGGGTTGACCGAAGAAAATTCTATGTTCGAAAGGCAGGGTAGGTGCTTGCGCATTTATCTCAATAGGTGCTTAGTATTGGCATTTTCTGCCCCAATCAATGCCTGTTGAGTTCCAGATATGCCAAATCTATCCAATGTGAAACTGGATGCTTATGACCGCCGCATTCTCAATGCGCTGCAACGCGATGGTCGTCTGACCAACGTTCAACTGGCGGATGAAATCGGGCTGTCCGCATCACCTTGTCTGCGCCGGGTGCGCCATCTGGAAGAGATCGGGGTCATTGGCGGCTATCAGGCGACGTTGAACGCCGATGCACTGGGGTTGGGGCTGACGGTGTTCATCGGGGTGAAGGTCGACCGCCATCACGAAGATGAAGCACAGAAATTTCATCAAACGGTGTCGGCATTGCCTGAGGTCATCTCGGCTCATCTGGTATCGGGAGAGTCAGATTTTCTCCTGCATGTCGTGGTACCGGACCTGCGTGCCTATGACCAGTTTCTGTCCCAAACGCTGCTGAAAATGCCCAGTGTGCGTGATATTCGAAGCAACTTCGCTATTCGTACTCTCAAGGCCCAAGGTCCATTGCCGTTGGGGCATTTGCCGGATTGATCACAAGGGATGTGTTATCGGCACTGTCGCAGTACGGCTTGCTGGCGGTGGCATGCTTCAAAGCGCTGCCGCCGGCAAGCCGTGCTGCTAGAGGGATCGGTGAATCAAGGCACAGCGCCTGATCAACGCAACTGTGCTGAGTGCGGTCCGCTAGGCCCGCTTTGCATTACGCCTGCGTCGTATGCCCACCTGCCCCCATCGCCGCCTGACGCAAGGCTTCGGAACGGGTCGGGTGTGGATGGCAAGTCAGCGCGATGTCTTCGGCAGACGCTGCGAACTCCATCGCCACGCAGTACTCGGCAATCATCTCGCTGACGCTTGGCCCTACCAAATGCACGCCGAGGATTTCGTCGGTCTTCTCGTCAGCCAGTACCTTGGCGAAGCCGTCGGCCTCGTGATTGACCTTGGCCCGGCTATTGGCGCTAAAGGGGAATTTTCCGACCTTGTACGCTCGGCCTTGCTCCTTCAGTTGTTCCTCAGTCTTACCCACGCTCGCCAGTTCAGGCCAGGTGTAGATCACATTGGGGATCAGGTTGTAATTAAGTTCGCCCTTCTTGCCGACGATCCGTTCCACGCATACCGCCGCTTCGTCCTCGGCCTTGTGCGCAAGCATGGGGCCCGAGGTCACGTCGCCGATCACCCAGATCCCATCCACAGATGTGCGATGACCCGTGTTGGCCAGGACACCGCGTTTGTCGACTTCCAAACCAACGGTTTCCAGACCCAGACCTTTGGTGACCGGACGACGGCCGATGGAGACAAGCACGTAATCCGCTTCGATCAACTCGGCTTCACCACCCGCAGCCGGTTCGACGCTCAGGCTCACACCGTTTTCGCTGGCGGTCGCCGAGGTCACTTTCGAGCTGAGTTTGAAGTTCATGCCCTGGCGTGACAGCGAGCGGTGCAGCGTCTTGCCGGTTTCCAGATCCGAGCCGTGAGCGACATGGTCAAGGAACTCCACCACCGTGACCTTCGCGCCCAGACGCCGCCACACCGAACCCAGTTCCAGCCCAATCACGCCCGCCCCGATCACTACCAGATGCTTGGGGACCTCGTTCAGAGACAACGCGCCTGTGGAGTCCAGGATCCGTTTGTTGTCGATCGTCACGCCCGGCAGCGGGGTTGGCTCGGACCCGGTGGCGATGATGATGTCCTTGGCGGTCAGCTCGGTTTCTGCGCCGCTCGCGTCCTTGACGATGACTTTGCCGGGGCCAGCGATGCGTCCCCAGCCCTTGATCCACTCGGCTTTGTACTTGCGAAACAGGAACTCGATGCCCTTTGTCAGGCCGGTGACGCTCTCGGCCTTCTGCGCCATCATTTGCGCCAGGTTCAGCGTCGGAGTGACGTCGATGCCCAACTTCTTGAATTCTTCGCCTGCCGCTGCTTCGTAGAGTTCGGAAGCATGCAGCAGCGATTTGGAGGGGATGCAGCCGACGTTCAGACAGGTGCCACCCAAGGTTTCCCGGCCTTCGACACAGGCCACTTTCAGGCCTTTCTGACCCGCATGAATGGCCGCGTTGTAGCCGCCTGGGCCGCCACCGATGATGACAACGTCGTAGTTACTCATGTGCGCACTCCTGAAGGAAAATCGACAATGGAGGGAAGCGTAGACCGCTCTTTGAAAATGTCCCGGACGATCCGGATCACTTGAATTATGTTTGTAATATCTGCTCGGAAAGGTTTTTAGGTCAAGCGTTGCTCGGTCCGAAGGGATCATACAAAAGGCGTAGACGAAGGCATTCAGGCCTGTGGATAAGATGTTGGCAGCTTGTGTGTAAAGCTGTTGAAACAAAATGGTCAGCTCTGTGCATCAACTTTGCTCGGCGTGGCGCTGGCGGGCTTTGCAACCTCAGTCACCGCTCGGCGTATGCGGGTCACGATGGTCATCAGCAGCAGAATGGTCATCACCGCCAAGGCGATATTGATCGGCGCGGTGAGGGCGTATCCCGAGCCTATTCCAGCCCCGAACACGGCAAAACACAGCAGGCGAATGTCGCTCTTCATGGGCCCGTCCCTGCGTCGTGATGCCTTGATCAAAGGGCCAAGGAGGCCTGCGAATTCGCTGAAGATTGCCAGTAGGGTCACGGTCATGACCAGCAACAGACTGACCTTTGGAATGACCGAAAAGGGCAGAAATAAAGCGGTTTCGGCCACTAAGCGGCTCAGTTCCTGGGCGCAGGTGCCCAAGCGCGAATGCTGACCGAACTGGGTGATGAGCAACGTCTCGACAGCATTGAACAGCATTCGGATGATTATCCAGATGGGGATCAGCACGAAGATCCCCGGATGAAACGCAAACGCCGCGGCCAGTACGCCAACTGCTACCGATATGAGGCCCGCGCACGACGTTACATGAATCGCGCGCACGCCGTCGTTGAACAGAATCCTGGCCAGCGGATGAAGGAGTGCGTGCAACCGGGTTTTCAGTATCGTCGGCATCATCGCAGGGCTGCCCGCCTGTGGATAACTTTTTGGGAGCATAGTGCAAGTTGTCGGAGTATGCCGGCGATGCAGAAGAGCCCTTACCCGAGAGATAGCCCGCCAGTGCCCGCGGATGAAGCGGGCCGTCTCTAGATAAACCTGCAGACTTTGAAGGGGCGGCTGAGAACATTCGCAGGCGTGTCGCGTTCTGCCGTCGGGCTAACCTGTCTGCGGGCTGTCTGAGTGAAGAATTCGTCATGTGCGCCCGCGAATAGCGGACAAAAATTTCACCACTTCTGTTATATCGTAACGCCTCGTAAATCAGCGCCCTGGGAATGCTCAAGAGCGGCCCGGAAGTGGACAGGAAGAGTATGACTACAGCGTTCAACAGGTTCTGGAGTGTCAATGCGGGTTGATCTGGATGTTGAAGGGGCGGCACCTGCGAGCCTTCCAAGGTTTCAGCGCGCGACGGTACAGGCTCGGCGTCTTTCGCGGCTGACCTATGTGCTGGGTGCCACGGGTGTAATGGGGCTGGTGGTATCGCTGTTCGTTGACCTGTTCTCTCCCAATTCCCTCTGGACGGCCGTGCTGACCAACAGTGCCGTCAGCTTGCTGGTATTCGCTTCTGCATTGCAGTCGGCCCAAGTCGTGACCCTGTGGAGGGCGCGGGTCATCGCACCCGAAGAGGTGTTGATTGCGGCCGAGGATGACGTCGCCGAGGCTGATGAGCAGGGGTGGTATGACCGCTTGCTCGGGCGCATCGGTGGGGCAGGGACCTCAATGGTCGGCCAGATCGGCGCTCCCGTGTTCTGGCTGGCAGGATGGGCATTGCTGGCGCTGATCGGCATTTCAATGATCTGGAACATGGCGCTGATCGGCACCAATGTCGGTCTGGCGGGCAGTGTGGTTGGCGGTTTGTTGCTGTTGATCGGGTTCGGTCTGCTGGTGCTGGAGCGTCAGTTCAGCAACGAGTCCGAAGCGAGCTTGCCCGAGGCCGAGCAACTGGCACAGATCGCTCGCGTGGCGATTGGCACCCTGCTGATCGCGGCGTTCTGTCTGTTCTTTTCCTCCGCCGACCGCGTCTGGCCGGCGCGTCTGGCGGTACTGATCGGCCTGTTGCCGGGGCTGGTGGCCGTTGAACTGCTGATTCGCGCATTGCTGTCGATATTCAGCCCGCGCAACGAACGCCTGGAACCCCGCCTCGTCGCCAGCAGTTTCGTCGCCGGCCTGTTGCGCTGGCCGCCGCGTCCGCTGATGGCGCTGCAAAACGAGTTGCACAACCGTTTCGGCATCGACCTGCGACAGATCTGGGCGTTCACCTACATGCGCCGGGCCTTCCTGCCAGTGCTGGCGGTGATCGTCGCCCTTGGCTGGGCGCTCAGCGGTGTGCATGAGATTCCAATGCAGGGACGTGGTATCTACGAGCGCTTCGGCAAACCTGTCGACGTCATGGGACCTGGTCTACACGCCGGTCTGCCATGGCCGTTCGGGACCGTGTTGCCTGTGGAGAACGGCGTGGTGCACGAGCTTGCCACCAGTGTATCCGAAGGCGCCAGCAGCGAGCAGGCCCTCGATCCAGCCGAAGGCCCGCCGCCTGCTGCCGCAAACCGGCTATGGGACGCGACCCACATCAACGATAAATCCCAAGTCATCGCCAGCGGCTCTGGAGACAAACAGAGCTTTCAGATCGTCAACATGGACGTGCGTTTCGTTTACCGTATCGGACTGGACGATCAGTCCGCGATGGCCGCGACCTATAACAGCGCCGATATCCCGAGCCTGATTCGCAGCACAGCAAGCCGCATCCTTGTCCATGACTTTGCCTCGCGCACCCTCGACGAATTGCTCGGTGAACAGCGCACCGATCTGGCTGCAGACATTGGCGATGCCGTGCAGCGCGACTTGAAGAAGCTCGACAGCGGTGTGGAAATTCTCGCCACGGTCGTCGAATCGATCCACCCACCCGCCGGCGCGGCCAACGCTTATCACGCCGTGCAGGCCGCGCAGATCAGCGCCCAGGCACTGATCGCCCGTGAGCGCGGTGCAGCGGCCGATCAGGCCAACCTCGCGCAATTGCACGCCAGCATCGCTCACGATCAAGCGGCGGCGAACTCCCGTGAAACCATGGCCACGGCGCAAGGTGCGGACCTGCGTTTCAGTGCCGAACTGCAAGGTTATGCCAAAGCCGGTCAAGCTTTTTTGCTGGAGCAGTACTTGAGCCAGCTGACTCAGGGCCTGACCCACGCCAAGTTGCTGGTGCTCGATCACCGTTTGGGCGGCACCAGTGCGCCTACCATCGATCTGCGTTCCTTTACCCTCCCGGTCGACCCATCGGCGTCGCCCAAGTCAGCTGAACAGCCATCGGCTGAATAAGGAGTCCACCCTTGAGTCTGTTTCATAACCACGATCATTCCGGCCACGACCACAGCGGCCATGGTCATCATCACGGTCATCACCATCACGACGAAGCCTCAGGCCCGGTGGGTTTCCCGTGGCGTCGTGCTTCTCTCGCAGCAGTGCTGATCGCCTTCGCCGTCGCGGCGGCGAGCCTGGTTCAGGTACGGTCTGGCGAGGCCACTGTCGTGACGCGTTTCGGCAATCCGTCGCGGGTACTGCTCGATCCAGGTCTGAGCTGGCGCTGGCCTGCGCCGTTCGAAGCGGCGATTCCCGTGGATCTGCGTCTGCGCACAACGTCCAGCGGTTTGCAGGACGTCGGCACCCGCGATGGCTTGCGGATCATCGTTCAGGCCTATGTTGCATGGCAGGTCCAGGGCGACCCCGACAACGTGAAGCGCTTTATGCGCGCCGTGCAAAACCAGCCTGATGAAGCGGCGCGGCAGATCCGCACCTTCGTCGGCTCGGCGCTGGAAACCACCGCCGCCAGTTTCGACCTGTCGAGCCTGATCAACACCGATGCCAGTCAGGTGCGTATCGCCGATTTCGAAGACCAGCTGCGTCAGCAGATCGACAAGCAACTGCTGACTACCTATGGCGTCCGCGTCCTGCAAGTGGGTGTCGAGCGTCTGACCCTGCCATCGGTAACGCTCAATGCCACCGTCGACCGGATGCGCGCCGAGCGGGAAACCATCGCTACTGAACGTACCGCCATTGGCAAGCGTGAAGCCGCACAGATCCGTTCTGCCGCCGAGCGCGATGCCCGCATCGTCGAGGCGGATGCCACGGTGAAAGCCGCTGACATCGAAGCGCAATCCCGAGTCGAAGCCGCGCTGATCTATGGCCGCGCCTACGCCAGTTCACCGCAGTTGTACAACCTGCTGCGCTCGCTGGACACACTGGGGACGGTCGTCGGCCCGACCACCAAGTTGATTCTGCGTACCGACGCCGCGCCGTTCCGCGTGTTGGTAGAGGGTCCGCCCAGCCTTGATGGCAAGCAGGACGGCAAGGCTGGAACGCAGCCATGAGTGAACAGGACTCGATGCAGATCGAGCGCCCGGTGGTAAACAGCCCTTGGCTGCAAGCCAGCCGCCTGGCATTTCTGGGGCTGTACGTTGTCACCTTGCTGGCTGCGCTCGGTTGGGCGGTGTCTAACGTGCGGCAGATCGATCCCCAGAACCGGGCCGTGGTGTTCCGTTTCGGCGAGCTTGATCGCGTGCAGAACGCAGGCTTGCTCCTGGCTTGGCCGCAACCGTTCGAGCAAGTGGTGCTGCTGCCTTCGGCGGACCGCGTGATCGAGCGTCATGTGGAAACCCTGTTGCGTTCGCCGACCGCGCTGGCGGCCGACAAGGTCACCAGTTTTGCCACGCCCATGAGTGACGCGCTGGCGGGCTCCGGTTATCTGCTCACGGGCGATGCCGGTGTCGTTCAGCTGGATGTGACGGCGTACTACAAGGTCACCGACCCTCGCGAGTTCGTATTGCAAGGCGAGCATGTGTTGCCAGCGCTGGACCGTTTGGTCAATCGCAGCGCCGTCAGTCTCACGGCGGCGCGGGATCTGGACACGATTCTGGTGGCGCGCCCCGAGCTGGTCGGCTCCGACAGTCAATCCGCCGAGCGCCGCGAGCGTCTGCGTGGCGATCTGGTGCAAGGCATCAACCAACGCCTCGACGATCTGACGAAAACGGGTGTGGGTCTGGGTGTCGAAGTCGTGCGAGTGGACGTCCAGTCGAGCCTGCCCGCTGCGGCGGTCAATGCTTTCAACGCTGTACTGACTGCCAGCCAGCAAGCCGATCAGGCTGTCGCCAACGCGCGAACCGACGCCGAAAAGGTCAATCAGACCGCCAACCAGCAGTCGGACCGCACCTTGCAGGTGGCCCACGCGCAGGCGTCCGAGCGACTTGCCAAAGCGCAAACCGACACCGCTGCGGTGACCGGTCTTGCGCAGTCAATCCAGAACAGGAGCGACCCCGGCTTGCTGCTGCGGATTTACCGCGAGCGCGTGCCGGGCATCCTGAAACAGGCCGGTTCTGTGACGACGGTCGATCCCCATGACGATTCACGGCTGATCATTCAGGGAGCCGACAAATGAGTGGCGAAGCTGCACACACGCACAATCACGACCATGCCCACGACGATGTGCCCGCACCGGGCAGCATGCTGACCAGCACCGAGCAGCGCAGTGCCGCGCGGCAATTGACCCTGGCGATGCTCGCTCTGGGCTTGTTGGCGTTGGGACTGGTCTGGCGTTTTTTTGCGCCGGAACAAGTCGGAGTCAGTCAGTTGCTGCTCGGCGCCGCCTCCCTGTTGGTAGCGATCCCTGTGGTCAGCGCTGGTTGGCACAGCCTGCGCTACCCGAGCTTGCACGGCATCACTGACCAACTGATCGCGCTGGCCATGCTCGGCGCATGGGCCACGGGAGACCTGATGACCGCCGCGTTGCTGCCGATCATCATGATCTTCGGCCATGTGCTGGAAGAGCGCAGCGTTATCGGCTCTCAGGAGGCAATTCAGGCGTTGGGCAAGTTGACCCGCAGTCACGCGCGTCTGATTGCTGCCGACGGCTCGATCCGCGAAGTCGACAATGGCTCGTTGGTCGCGGGTGATCGCGTGGAGGTCCGAGCGGGTGACCGTGTTCCGGCCGATGGTTTGGTGATGTCCGGCCAGGCAAGTCTCGACACCGCACCGATCACCGGTGAGTCGGTGCCGCTGGAAGCACGCGCTGGCATGGAAGTATTTGGCGGGGCGATCAACCTCGACGGCCTGCTGCGCATCGAGGTGACGCGCATCGGTAACGAATCGACACTGGGCAAGGTCATTGCGCTGATGCAGAGCGCCGAACGCTCGAAGCCACCGATCACTCGATTGCTGGAGCGTTACGCGGGCAGTTACATGGTGCTGGTGTTACTGATCGCGGCGGTGACCTGGTTCATTACCAACAACGCGCAGGCCATGCTTGCCGTGCTGGTTGCGGCGTGTCCCTGCGCGCTGGTGCTCTCGGCGCCGGCTACGGCCATTGCCGGAATTGCGGTCGCGGCACGTCACGGCATTCTGATTCGCAGTTCGGCGTTCCTCGAAGAACTGGCCGACCTGACTTCGCTGGTTGTCGACAAGACCGGCACACTCACCTACGGCAGCCTGCGGTTGCAGTCGGTGCAGGCCCAGGAGGGCGCAGGCGATGAGGTGATTGCCCTCGCGGCGAGCCTGGGTGCAGCCAGCAGTCACCCCGTCAGTCGTGCGCTCGCGGGGTTGGTTGAGAAAGAGCATCTGCTGACGCTGGAAGATATCCGCGAGCGTCAGGGGTTGGGTGTCGTCGCGCGGACTGCGCGTGGCGAAGCTGCGCTGGGACGTCCTGAGTTGTTTGCCCAATTGGGCATTCAGACGTCGCCGGTCCCAAACCATGACGGCCCGATTGCAGGGCTCTCGGTCGATGGCGTGTTCCTGGCCTGGATGCTGTTGGCTGACAGTCTCAAGCCTGAGGCGCGTCAGGCACTGAACGAACTGCGTGAGCTGGGCATGGGGCGTCAGTTGCTGCTGACTGGCGACCGCCAAAGCGTGGCTGACAGCCTCGGCCATGAAGTCGGAATCAGCGATATCCATGCTCAGGCGTTGCCCGAGGACAAGCTCAACCGCGTCATGGCCGAAATCAAGAGCGGGTTCCGGCCGATGGTCGTGGGCGACGGTATCAACGACTCGCTGGCATTGAAGGCGGGTGTGGTGGGAGTAGCGATGGGCGCAGGTGGGGCAGACATCGCACTGGCATCCGCTGACATCGTGTTGATCGGCAGTGATCTGCGTCGCCTGGGCACGTGCGTACGATTGAGCCGCCAGTGCCGCCATACGTTACAGGTCAACGTGATCATCGGTCTGGGCTGGACGCTGGCCATCGTCGCGCTGGCGGCCTTCGGCATCCTCGGCGCTGCGGGCGCCATGATCGCAGCGGTCCTTCATAACCTCAGCACGTTGCTGGTCCTGGGCAATGCGGGGCGTTTGTTGCGCTTCCACGAGCCGATCGCAAAATTTCACAATCCTTCGTAAGCCTTTGAATTCGGCGCTTTCCCTAAAAGCGCCGGGTTAGAGGCGTTGCCTAAGTATAAAAATTCGCTTGAGCTTTGAAGAACTCTGTAACAAATTACCAGTCAGTCATGAAGAGGGTGCTCCAACGCAGGCTTCAAATTGGCTCGAACCCAAGGGCTCAAGGAAGTACCCGCAGTCAGGTTCGCCGTCGTATTCACAAAAGCCGATAGCCTGTCGGTTCCTACCCTGGAGCCGGTTTTGGACTACCCTTTTCCGTGTTTCTGGATCAGGGGGTTTTCTCAATGCTCGCGCAACTTCCACCGGCGTTACAGAAGCTTCATTTACCACTTCGACTCAAGCTCTGGGACGGCAATGCGTTCGATCTGGGGACTGATCCCAGCGTCACCATCGTCGTTAAAGACCCCTCATTGGTTTCCGACTTCACGCACCCCAGCCTTGATCTTCTGGGGAGCGCCTTCGTGGAGGGACGACTGGAGCTGGAAGGTTCGATCAGCGAAGTGATGCGGGTCTGCGACGAGTTGACGGCCGCGCTGGTGGACGAGGATGAAGACGTCGTCCCGGTCCGCACGGAACACGACAAGGAAACCGACGCCAAGTCGATTTCCTACCACTACGACCTGTCGAATGCTTTCTACCAGCTATGGCTGGACAGGGAGATGGTCTACTCCTGTGCCTACTTCAAGACCGGCAACGAAACGCTGGAACAGGCGCAGCAGGACAAATTCCATCACCTGTGCCGCAAGCTGCGCCTCAAGCCCGGCGAATATCTGCTCGACGTTGGCTGCGGCTGGGGCGGGCTCTCGCGCTTCGCTGCGCGTGAATACGGCGTGAAAGTCTTCGGTATCACGCTGAGCCGCGAGCAATTGGCGCTGGCTCAAGAGCGCGTGAGAGCGGAAGGGCTCGAAGATCGGGTCGAGCTGCAATTGCTCGACTATCGCGACCTCCCCCAGGATGGCCGCTTTGACAAAGTGGTCAGCGTCGGGATGTTCGAACACGTTGGTCACGCGAACCTGGATCTGTACGCCAAGTGCCTGTTCGGCGCAGTGAAGGAGGGCGGTCTGGTGATGAACCATGGCATCACCGCCAAACACACCGACGGTCGTCCGGTCGGACGCGGCGCGGGTGACTTCATCGACCGCTATGTATTCCCCAATGGCGAGTTGCCGCATCTGGCGATGATCAGCGGGTTTGTCAGTGAGGCGGGGCTGGAAGTGGTCGACGTGGAAAGCCTGCGTCTGCATTACGCCAAGACGCTGGATCACTGGAGTGCGCGTCTGGAGGAGAAGCTGGACGTGGCGGCGGCGATGGTGCCGGAGCAGGCGCTGCGAATCTTTCGTCTGTACCTGGCTGGATGCGCCTATGCGTTCTCCAAGGGCTGGATCAATCTGCACCAGATTCTGGCCGTAAAGCCGCGCGCCGATGGCAGCCATGATTTGCCGCTGACTCGAGATGATCTTTATGCCTGAGCCGCTGATTGCAGGCTCTTCCATTGTAGGAGTGAGCTTGCTCGCGACAGCGTTTCGCCGGGACACGAATTCGTTCCAGGCACTCCACAATCGTGAGTAAGCTCACTCCCCAAAGGTTTGGAGTACTCACAAAATCGGTGAAATCAACCGCGCCACCCGCATCCCCAACTGCTGCAAATGATGGGTCTCCTTGCTGTCCTCGATGGAGATCTCCTTGGCCTGCGCAAAGTCATCGCTGAGCATTGCCTCCACTTCTCGGGCGAAGTCTTCGTCCACGGTCAGCAGCATCAGTTCGAAATTCAGCCGAAACGATCGATTATCCAGATTGGCACTGCCGATCGCTGAAATCTCGTTATCCACCAGTACCACCTTCTGATGCAGAAAACCCGGCTGGTAGCGGAACATCCGCACGCCTGCCCGAACCGCTTCGAAGGCGAACAGACTGGACGCGGCGTATACCGTGTAATGGTCTGGCCGTGACGGCAGCAGCAGTCGTACATCCACGCCACGCAGCACCGCCAGCCGCAGCGCCGCGGACACCGCTTCATCCGGAATGAAATAAGGCGTGGTGATCCAGACCCTTTGCGTAGCGGCATGTATCGCTTCGACGAAAAACAGTGAGCAGGTTTCCTGGGCGTCGGCAGGACCAGTCGCCAGGAACTGACACAGTACGCCGTCCTCCGGATAGCTGTCCGGCAGGATGAGCGGCGGCAACTGGCGGGTTGCCCAGAACCAGTCTTCGGCGAACGATTCCTGCAGACACGCGACCACCCGACCGACGATGGCAACGTGCGTATCTCGCCACGGCGCCAACGGCGGCTTGAGCCCGAGGTACTCGTCACCGACGTTGTGTCCGCCGACGAAACCCGTCACACCGTCCACTACGACGATCTTGCGGTGGTTTCGGAAATTGATCTGAAAGCGGTTCAACCATCCCCCGCGTGTCGCGAATGCCTTGATCTGAACACCGCCTGCGCGCAGCTTCTCGACGTAGCTTGCAGGCAGGGCGTGGCTGCCGATGCGGTCGTAAAGCACAAAGATCTCGACGCCTTCAGCGGCCCTTTCCAGTAGCAGAGATTGCAGACGGCGCCCAAGGTCGTCGTCATGAATGATGAAAAACTGCACGAACACCACGCGTTTGGCTGCCCGAATGGCGTCGAATATTGCGGTGAACGTCGCTTCACCATTGATCAGCAGTTTGACGTGGTTGTTCGCCAGGCAGGGCATGCGGCCCAGCTTGGGCATGGCGCGCAACGACTCGTAGGCGTCCGAGCGTCGAGCAGCGACAGCTTCTTCGATCCAGGGCTTCCAGTTGAAATCGACGATAGCGTTGCGCATCTCGTTGTTGGCCTGACGACGCGCCTTGATGTAAGCATCGAAGGTGCTTCGGCCGAATACGAGGTAAGGAATCAGCGTGACATAGGGGATGAAAATCAGCGGCATCGCCCAAGCGATGGAGCCTTGAGCAGTGCGCACGGTCAGCAACGCATGAATCGCTGCTACGATGCCCAGCAAATGGGTGAACCCCAACAAATAGCCAAAGAAATACGGGCTGTGATAATCCATGCGCAACCTTGTGCTTTAGGCATATTGGTGTCTAACAGACCACAGTACGCGGGGATTGTCGCTATTTTATTAGGCGTGCAACTGGATACCGGATTCGTCGTCTAATCGTCAACGTCTGGCGGCTTCAGAAGGCTGCGTTCAAACTGCTTCAGAGCAAAAAGGAAAACAGGTTCATGAAAAAGCGCGTATTGGCGTTGATGGTTTGTCTGGCTGCGCCCTTCGCTCAAGCGCAGGTGCTCCAGCCCGGGTTGTGGGAGCTGACCTCGAGCAACATGCAGGTTGATGGCCAGCAGATGCCTGACATGCAAGTCATGCTGGCTCAAATGCAGATGATGGCACCGCAGCAGCGCGCAGCCATGGAACAAATGTTGGCAAAACAAGGGATTACGTTAGGCGGGCAGGGTGTCAGGGTTTGCCTGACTCCGGAGCAAGTGAAGAACGAACAGATCCCGCTGACAGATCCGAAGACCGGTTGCACCCAGCAGATCACAGAGCGGAATGGTCCGACCTGGAAATTCAAGTTCAGCTGCCCACGTGCGCAAGGCACCGGGACCGCGCAGTTCCTCAGTGATCGAGCCTTCAACACCCATGTGATTGGGTCGTTCAACGCCACAGGCCAGCAGCAGAACGGCAGCATGGACACTAAAGCCGTGTGGTTGGGTGCGAACTGTGGCGCGGTCAAGTCCAGAACCTGATCCACATAATGGTCAGCGCCCCGCATGCCGGGGCGTTTTCATTGCCAGCGACGAATCTTATTTGGTGTTCCACGTGGAACATGTTGCTGTTCCACTTGAGATTTTCATCTTTAATCTCTGATTTAGCTCGGCATATTCGCCCGTTCCTGTAAAAAGCTTCATCTTTGGGATTTGATCGGCATGTTATATTGTTACTAACAATGTCATGTCTATCAGAGCCTGGATGCTCACCTTTTTCGGAACGTGTCATGCACCGACGTCAAATGCTGCTTAATATGCTTTTGGCCAGCGCCGCCTTCGCGCTTCCTTTCTCCGTCAACGCCACCCAGATCCGTAACGCTCGTTTGTGGCGTTCCGAGAATAAGCTGAGACTGGTCTTCGACCTCAGCGGCCCGGTGCAATACAAAACCTTCACCCTCAGCGCCCCTGAACGCATCATCATTGATGTCAGCGGCGCCCGGCTGGAAGGCAATTTCCCGGAACTGGCGCTGGAGAACACGCCGATCAAGGCGATTCGCTCCGGGCACTTCGGGCAGGGCGATACTCGCATCGTGCTGGATCTCGCCTCACCAGTGCAGCTCAACAGCTTCCTTCTCGGGCCTGAAGGTTCTCAGGGTAACCGCCTGGTGATCGATCTGGGCCATGAAGCTGTAGTGCATCCGCCCGTGCAACTGGCTGCCGTTACTGCTCCCCTTATGAAAGAGCCGCCCGCGCCGGTCATCGACAAGAATCACCCCAAGCGCGACATCATGGTGGTCGTCGATGCCGGGCATGGCGGCAAAGACCCCGGCGCGATTGGTTCGAAAGGCGAGCGCGAGAAAGACGTGGTGCTATCTATCGCGCAGTTGCTGGCCAAGCGTCTGAAGCGCGAGAAGGGTTTCGATGTGCGTCTTGTGCGTAACGATGACTTCTTCGTACCTCTGCGCAAACGCGTGGACATCGCCCGCAAATACAATGCCGACATGTTCATCTCCGTTCACGCCGATGCTGCTCCACGGCTGACGGCGTCGGGGGCATCGGTGTTTGCCTTGTCGGAGAACGGCGCTACCTCGGCGACCGCGCGTTTCATGGCGCAGCGCGAGAACGGCGCAGACCTGATCGGTGCCACCAGCCTGCTAAACCTCAAGGACAAGGATCCGATGCTGGCGGGCGTGATTCTCGACATGTCGATGAATGCGACCATCGCGGCGAGCCTGCAACTGGGTCACAGCGTGCTCGGCAGTCTGGAAGGCGTCACCACGCTGCATCAGAAGCGTGTGGAGCAAGCGGGCTTTGCGGTGCTGAAATCGCCGGACGTGCCGTCGATTCTGGTCGAGACCGGTTTCATCTCCAACAGCCGCGACAGCCAGCGCCTGGTCACTGCACGTCATCAACAGGCGGTGGCCGATGGACTGTTCGACGGCATGAAGACCTACTTCGAACGCAACCCCCCGGCAGGGTCTTTCATTGCGTGGCGTCAGGAGCAGAAGGCTGCGGAGCAGGCCGCGGTTTAGCGACAGCCCGTTATCCGGCTACACGTGATCTTGCTCCGGCTGCCGCTGGAGCTGGAGACGCGGCTGATGGTTGTCCAGCCCACTTTCTGGACATATCCCACCCAGGCCTCGCCATCGGAGGCCAGCCCCGTGAAGAACGTCATCGAACCGTATCGGCTGTTGGTCTGAGCCCAGTGACGTTTGTCCGTGCTTTCGTAACCGCGCAAATACATCGTGGTGCCCGACATCGCCACGCTGTAACGGTTGTCGTGAGCATCGATGCATGCCAGGAGCGTCGCGCTGCGCGTGCACAGCGCCTGATCGAGCTTGGCCGATGGCGGCGCCGCGAACGCCTGCGCACCCAGCAGCAGGGAAAACCCCAGAAAAATCTTCAGAACCCTGACCATCGAGCTGACCTTGCAAAAAGTGTTAGCAGGTTTGTGTTGTTATACTATAACGTAAATAGCACCTGAACCTGCTACCTGATGAGTCCTCCATGAACCGCCTCCCCGTAACCGTGCTCTCCGGCTTTCTCGGCGCCGGTAAAAGCACGCTGCTCAATTATGTTCTGCGCAATCGTGAGAATCTGCGCGTGGCTGTCATCGTCAACGACATGAGCGAAATCAACATCGACGGGAGCGACGTGCAGCGTGACGTCAGCCTCAATCGCGCCGAAGAAAAGCTCGTGGAAATGAGCAACGGTTGCATCTGCTGCACCCTGCGCGAAGACCTGCTCGAAGAAGTCAGCCGCCTGGCCACTGACGGCCGCTTCGATTATCTGTTGATCGAGTCCACCGGCATTTCAGAACCGCTTCCTGTGGCTGAAACCTTCACTTTTCGCGACGAGTCGGGACAGAGTCTCGCCGATGTCGCGCGGCTCGACACAATGGTAACGGTGGTCGATGGCCTGAATTTTCTTGAGGATTATCAGGCCGCAGAAAGCCTGGACAGTCGCGGTGAAACGTTGGGGGAAGATGACGAGCGCTCGATCACGGACTTGCTGATCGAGCAGGTCGAATTCGCTGATGTGATCCTGATCAGCAAGATCGACCTGATCGGTTCCAGTGAGCGACAAGAGTTGATGGCGATCCTCAAACGACTCAATAGTCAGGCCGAGATTCTGCCGATGGTGATGGGGGCAGTGCCGCTGAGCAAGATCCTCGATACCGGGCGTTTCGACTTCGAGCGCGCGGCACAGGCGCCGGGCTGGCTAAAAGAGCTGCGCGGTGAGCACACGCCGGAAACCCAGGAGTACGGCATCGCGTCGACGGCGTATCGGGCGCGCAGGCCGTTTCATCCGCAACGCTTCTTCGACTTCATCAATCAGCCGTGGACCAATGGCAAGCTGCTGCGTTCCAAAGGCTTCTTCTGGTTGGCGAGCAAGCATCAGGATGCTGGAAGCTGGTCACAGGCAGGCGGGCTGATGCGCCATGGATTCGCTGGCCGTTGGTGGCGCTTCGTACCAAAAGCGCACTGGCCGCAGGATGAGGAAAGCACGCAGGTCATCATGCGCAACTGGCTGGCACAAACGGGTGATTGTCGTCAGGAACTGGTGTTCATCGGTCAGAACATCGACTTCGACCGTCTGACTGCCGACCTCGATGACTGCCTGCTGAGCGACACGGAGATGGCCGCTGGCGTCGAGAGCTGGAGCCAACTGGCCGATCCGTTTGGCGACTGGTACGGCGAGGTGGCCTGATCAGCCTGCAGGCACCGACCCTGTAGCAGTCCGGCTTGCCGGCGGTAGCGATTTCAGCTCACCCACCGCGGGCAAGCCGGACTGCTACACGCGTCAGCCATGCATCTTACCGCGCCCTCCACACGCCCTTGCTTTGCTGTTCGCAAAACGGCTTGAGAAAGGCTGCATCGCTCGCCACGCCGTAATAGTGAATGTTTTGCCGATAGGGCATATTGGCGACTTGCGCGTTGCTGCACTGGCCGAATGATCCGGTTGGGCACTGGTCGGTGTAGGTCACTTCGACCTTCTGATCCTTAAGCTGAGGTTTGCAGAAACCGTCGTGGAACAGGTCAGGCGGAATGTTGATATTTTCCTGGCAGACCTTCACGTCAAGCCGTTCGGCATGACTGTGAACCACGCAGGACTCAGCCCACGCCTGGCTCGACGTCACCGCCAACAGCACTAACGCCAGCCGCACGGGCAGCCAGATTGCTCGCATCGTTTACCTCCGTCTGCGCTCGTTTCGGGAGCGACGTTCAAGAATGGCCGGACATGCTGCAGAACATTCCCACCCATGTCATTGCGGGTCCTTTGGGCGCAGGCAAGACGAGCCTCATCAAACACTTGCTGACGCAAAAACCAGCGAATGAACGCTGGGCGATCCTGATCAATGAATTTGGTCAGATCGGCCTTGACGCTGCACTGCTCACTACGGCCGAGGATGGTATCGCACTTGGTGAAGTAGCTGGCGGTTGCCTGTGTTGCGTCAACGGCGCACCGTTTCAGATCGGTTTAGGTCGCCTGCTGCGCAAGGCCCGGCCTGATCGGCTGTTCATCGAACCTTCTGGCCTCGGTCATCCGGTGCAGCTGCTGGCGCAATTGCGCGAGACGCCATGGGTTGGCGTTTTGGCGGTTCAGCCCAGTGTGATGGTGCTCGATGCTCAGGCATTGGTCGCCGGGAGAGCTTTGCCTCAAACGCAGCAAGATGCGTTGGCCGATGCCGGTTTGCTGGTGCTCAACAAATCTGCGGGTCTTGATATCGCTGCACGGCAGACGGTGATCGAGGCCCTGCCTGATCAAACTGTGTTCTGGACCGAACGAGGCGCGCTGCCTGTTGATCGCCTGCCAGGGTTGAACGCACGGGCAGTCGAGGGCGTGGATAACTTTGTAGCGCCGAAAACGCTCGCCCAGTTGCCTGCGGTCTGGGCTGACCCCATGACGCCGATTTGTCTGAGCCAAGGCCAGGCAGAAGGCTGGAGCATCGGTTGGCGCTGGCATCCGGATCGGGTATTCAACGCCTCGAATGTGCAGCAGTGGCTGCAAGCTCTAGAGTGGCGCCGTGCCAAGCTGGTTATCCGCAGCGAGTCGGGTTGGGTATCTGGCAACGCGTTGGAGGGAGGGGAAATCCTGTGGTCGCCCAGCGAGTGGCGCAAGGATTCGCGCCTGGAACTGATTTTCGCCGAGCCTCAGGACGAGGCCCTGTTGAGCGCGCAGTTGCGGCAGTGCGTAGAAGCCTGAACCCGTTCACTGCTTCCACTTGTTGTGTTCCTGACGCCACTCGTTGAGCTGGATGATTTCGGCAGTCGGCTTGGGGGTTTTGATTTCGAACGGGTAGGGTGCCAGTTCGATCTGTGCAGTATGCGCGCCGAACAGGGTGATCGTGCCAGGGTGACGCTGCTCACCCGTGACCGTGAACTCGAAGTTATACACACGTGCCAGCCGCTTGCGGCCTTCATTGTCGCGCTTGAAGGTGATGCGGCGAAGGGCGACGTTGCCGTCGAGCAATTCAATGTCGAGTTTGGCGCAGTGCTGTTTGACACGCTCCAGTGCTCGTTCGCGCAGGCCATGGGAATGCCACAGCCAAGCGCCAGCGGTCGCCAGCAGCATCAGGACGAATATGTTGCCCAGGGTCAGCATGAAAAGAGAGCTCCAACAGAAGATGTCCAGCTTAACTGCGTCGGGTGACCGACAGCCATAGTCCGAAAGCTTAATTTCGCTTCACTTCGTCCGGCATCGCAACTACTGTGCTTTCCCGGTCTCAGGAACCTGTCATGAAACGCTCGCCTCATTTACTCGCCATCCAGTCACACGTGGTCTTCGGGCACGCCGGCAACAGCGCGGCCGTTTTCCCTATGCAGCGTATCGGCATCAATGTCTGGCCGCTGAATACCGTTCAGTTCTCCAACCACACTCAGTATGGACACTGGACCGGTGAAGTGCTGGCACCGCAGCAGATTCCTGCGCTGGTCGAGGGAATTGCAGCGATAGGTGAACTGGGCAATTGTGACGCCGTACTTTCGGGCTATCTGGGCAGTGCGGCGCAGGGGCGGGCGATTCTGACCGCGGTGGCGCAGATCAAGCGGGCCAATCCACGCGCTTTGTATTTGTGCGACCCGGTGATGGGCCATCCGGAAAAAGGCTGCATCGTGCCTCAGGAAGTCAGCGAGTTCCTGCTGGAAGAGGCCGCCGCAGTTGCCGACTTCCTGTGCCCCAATCAGCTGGAGCTGGACAGCTTTTCGGGACGCAAACCGAACTCGTTGCTCGACTGCCTTGCAATGGCGCGCGCGCTGCTGGCTCGAGGCCCGAAGGCGATCATCGTCAAGCACCTGGATTACCCAGGCAAACCCGCCGATGGTTTCGAAATGCTGTTGGTCACCGAATCCGAAAGCTGGCATCTGCGTCGGCCACTGCTGGCATTCCCGCGTCAGCCCGTGGGCGTAGGCGACCTGACGTCAGGTCTGTTTCTGTCCAAGGTTCTGCTAGGAGAAGACCTGCGCGGCGCGTTCGAGTACACCGCATCGGCAGTGCATGAGGTGC
Source organism: Pseudomonas sp. LS-2 (assembly GCF_003605735.1). Taxonomy (GTDB): domain Bacteria; phylum Pseudomonadota; class Gammaproteobacteria; order Pseudomonadales; family Pseudomonadaceae; genus Aquipseudomonas. Next base: position 882,364 of record NZ_QXTJ01000039.1, read on the forward strand.
TGCTGGAGACTCAGGCGTGCGGCAGTTATGAGCTTGAGCTGGTCAGGGCTCAGGACCGGATCGCGCATCCTCGGGTGAGGTTTGAGGCGGTTCGTTTGCAGCCTTGAAATAGCAGCTTGAAGCACCGCCGATATCTAGTCGGAGCTGGCTTGCTGGCAGCTGCTATACGTCAGGAACATGTCTGTTCTCAACGAACGCCTTCACCAGCAAGCCGGCGCCCACAGGGTTAAGGCATCAAGGCCGGACGGTTTTCGATCAAACCCCATCTTCCCTGATTTCGCGATAACGCTTTTCCAGCTCCTGACGAATCTGGCGGCGCTGCTGCGCTTGTACGTAGCGACGTTTATCCTCGCTGGTTTCCGGGCTCAGCGGTGGCACGCTCGCCGGCTTGCGCTGGTCATCCACGGCCACCATGGTGAAGAAGCAGCTGTTGGTGTGACGCACCGAGCGCTCGCGAATGTTCTCCGTCACCACCTTGATGCCAACTTCCATGGACGTATTGCCGGTGTAGTTCACTGATGCCAGGAAGGTCACCAGTTCGCCGACATGAATCGGCTCGCGGAAAATCACCTGATCCACCGACAGAGTCACGACATAGCGACCGGCGTAACGGCTCGCACAGGCGTACGCGACTTCGTCGAGGTACTTGAGAAGGGTGCCGCCGTGCACGTTGCCAGAAAAGTTGGCCATGTCCGGGGTCATCAATACAGTCATCGACAGCTGGGCGTTTCCGGGTTCCATAGCGTGCTCACGGTTAGTTGAATCAGAGAAATTCGGCACCTGTGTCGGTGCTCCAGGCAGATCGGCAATTAAAACCACCGATATCGGGACGCTGGCAGCGATGCTGCCGTCACGCCTGATGCCTATCTGTTTCCATATATTGCACCGGCTTTACCCGCTTTTGTGCGGTGTTAACCTGCGAAAACCCTTGGATGGGGTATTTCCTGCGTTTCAGTCAGATCATTCCGGCTCAGTTGGCGACCTTTCGCACAGTTGCTGTCCGACTTTCCGGCAGAAGCGCGCACCTTCACGGTTCGTCACAAGGAGTCCGCGCCCATGCATGCCATCAGCTTCATTCAGGATCTGGCAGTCATCATGCTGGTGGCTGGGGTGGTCACCGTGTTGTTTCATCGCCTCAAGCAGCCGGTGGTACTAGGTTACATCGTCGCCGGCTTCATCATTGGCCCGCACACTCCGCCATTCGGACTGATCCACGACGAAGACACCATCAAGATTCTCGCGGAGCTTGGCGTGATTTTCCTGATGTTTTGCCTGGGGCTGGAGTTCAGCCTGCGCAAACTGTTCAAGGTCGGTGCCACGGCGTTCATCGCTGCGTTTCTAGAAATCATGTTGATGATCTGGATCGGCTATGAAATCGGCCAGTTCTTCGGCTGGAGCACCATGGACTCGTTGTTCCTGGGCGCAATTCTCGCCATTTCTTCCACCACGATCATCGTCAAGGCACTCAACGACCTGAAGATGAAGAACCAGCGCTTTGCTCAACTGATCTTCGGCGTGTTGATCGTCGAAGACATTCTGGGCATCGGCATCATCGCGCTGCTGTCCGGGATTGCGGTCAGCGGCACGGTCAGTTCGGGCGAAGTCTTTTCCACTGTCGGAAAGCTCTCGCTGTTCATGATTGTCGCGTTGGTGATCGGAATTCTGCTGGTGCCGCGTCTGCTGGCTTATGTGGCGAAATTCGAAAGCAACGAAATGCTGCTGATCACGGTTCTGGGCCTGTGTTTCGGCTTCTGTCTGCTGGTGGTCAAACTCGAATACAGCATGGTGCTCGGCGCGTTCCTGATCGGGGCGATCATGGCCGAATCAAAACAGCTGGTGAAAATCGAGCATCTGATCGAACCCATTCGCGACATGTTCAGTGCGATCTTCTTTGTTGCCATCGGCCTGCTGATCGACCCGCAGATTCTGCTGGACTACGCCTGGCCCATTGCGGTGATTACGGTGGCTGTCGTGCTGGGCAAGATGCTGTCCTGCGGGCTTGGAGCGTTCATCGCAGGCAACGACGGGAAAACCTCACTTCGCGTGGGCATGGGGCTGTCACAAATTGGTGAGTTTTCCTTCATCATTGCAGCCCTCGGGATGACGCTGCAGGTCACCAGCGACTTTCTCTACCCTGTGGCGGTGGCTGTTTCGGCGATCACCACACTTTTGACGCCTTATCTGATTCGTGCCGCTGACCCGTTATCGCACTCGCTCGCAGGGATCGTTCCCCACCGTGTGGCCCGGGTATTCGGCATGTACGGCGAATGGTTACGCAGCATTCAGCCACAAGGCCAGGGAGCACTTCTGGCATCGATGATCCGCAAGATCCTGCTGCAAGTTGGGGTAAATCTCGCACTGGTGGTAGCGATCTTCTTCTGCGGGGCTTATTTCGCTGAGCGGATTGGCGAGTATTTCAGCGAGTGGGTCACTGAAGTCGGACAGCAGAAGGCTTGGATCTGGGGAGCGTCGTTGCTACTGTCCCTGCCATTCCTGATCGCGGCGTATCGCAAACTCAAAGCGCTGTCGATGTTGCTGGCGGAAATGAGCGTCAAACCGGAAATGGCGGGACGTCACACCGAGCGCGTGCGGCGGGTGATCGCCGAGGTGATCCCGTTGCTGTCGTTGGGGGTGATCTTCCTGCTCATTGCACTGCTGTCGGCAAGCATGTTGCCGACCAGCGAATGGCTGCTGCTGATCGTGCTAGTGGCCGCTGTGATCGCCGCTGTGCTGTGGCGTTGGTTCATCCGTGTGCATACGCGGATGCAGATCGCGCTGCTGGAAACCCTCGGTAATCATCAGGAGCCTTCAGACCGTTAGCGGTTGAAGGCTCTCCAAAGCGCGGGTCTCAGCTTTCCAGCCAGACGTCCCGCGCCCAGTGCCATACCGATTCCCAGCTGTCTTCGGTGACCAGTTCTTCTTCGCCGGACCACAGCACCACGGTGCCGTCCTCCTCGACGCAGTAGTAATCCTCGCCATCCTGACAGATCGGGATCAGCTCACGGGGTACACCGATGTCCCAGGCGTTCGCCGCCACTTCAGGCAAATAAGTATGGGACTGCGGGTCGGTCACGGTGACCGGCTCCAGGCTGCCGTACACCACGTCGCTGACGGTCAGCAGAAACTCTTTGAAGACAAAAGGGATATTAATGAACAGCTGTTCTTCGATTTCGACGAGCTGATCTTCGTCCGGCAGCTCAAGCGGGACAGGGACCGGCTCATTGGCTTCACGGAGTTGTTCGATGACTTCTTCCACGACGTGGATCCTCTAACTATTTGCGCGGTTTATACAGTAGCTCAAAGACATCACCAAATAACTGCTGGCCTCTAAAAAACAAAACCCCGATCACAGTCGGGGTTTTGGATTAGCGAAGCGGCAAAGAGTTTCAGCCGTTCTGGCGAATACCTGCCACCAGCCAAGGCTGGTTCTCGCCTGGAGCGCGCTCCATGTTCCAGCTTTCGCTGAACACTTCACCCTGATCGAAACGCGAGGTTTTCGATACGCCAGCAAATGTCAGCGTGGCGATGGTCTTGTCGGCGCGATCGTCGACACCGTCCAGCTGCACGGTCAGATTATCGATGTAGGTCGACTGGAAGCCGTCGCCCAGATCCGCTCGTTCTTTCTTCAAGAACTGCAGCATTTGTGGGGTGACGAACTCGGCAATCTTATCCATCTCGTTCGCATCCCAGTGCTGCTGCAGCGACTGGAAGTGACTGCGGGCGGCTTCAAGGAAACGTTCTTCGTTGAACCAGGCAGGAGCGTTGATCACGGGACGCGCTGTTGCGGCGGGTGAGCCGCCGAACATCGAGTTGTTGTTCTGCGCAGGTTGCTCGAAGGTTTCACGCTGGTAAGGAGCGCCCGCCGGAGCCATCTGTGGTTGCTGTTTGCGTCGACGAGCCGCGATGAAGCGGAAGATCACGAACGCGATGATCGCCATGATCAGGATGTCGAAGAACTGCATGCCCTCGAAACCGCCGCCCATGAACATGGAAGCCAGCAGGCCACCAGCGGCGATACCGGCCAGTGGGCCCAGCCATTTGGAAGCACCGCCTGCAGCAGGCGCAGGGCGGCCAGCGGCGTTAGGTGCAGCGGCAGGAGCGGAAGGAGCTGTCTGACGCGCCTGATGGCTTGGCGCCGAGCCCATGCTCTTGCCACCACCGAAGCGCGCGGCGTTGGCATCCAGACTCATGGAGAGCCCGATGACCAGCGCCAAAGCGATGCTTAGAAAACGTTGCATAATGGGAATTCCCGTTTGTGGATTGCACGCGCGCCATGTTGCACAGGACAAATGTGTCTGACCAGCGACCATATGTTTCCGGCTTTTGCGTGGATCTTTACAATGCCCGTACTTCTTGGGTTGTAGGCAGGTGAAGAAAGTTCTGTAGGAAAGATGGGGTGCTAGATGTGGGAATGCAAGAGTGGCGGGCCCGCGTTTCCTTGTATCAGTGGGCTTGCTCGCGATGACAGTGTGTCAGATGCCATTGCGATCGCGAGCAAGCCCACTCCTACAGGTCAGGGGAGATCATACCGGCTCCAGCTTCGCATACCCCAGCATTAACCATTTGCTCCCTTCGGCGAAGTTCACCTGAACCCGGGCTTGCGCGCCAGCGCCTTCGAAGTTGAGGATCACGCCCTCGCCGAACACTGCATGCTGAACGCGCTGGCCCAGCGAGAACTGACTCTGCGGGATGCCTTCGCCATCGAACAGGCGGCTTGGCGCCATGGTCTTGGAACCGCCGAAAGGGCGTGTGACGCTGTTGGACAGGCGTACTTCCTGAATCAGATTCGGCGGAACCTCGCGCACGAAGCGCGAAACCTTGTTGTAGGTCTCGCTGCCGTACAGGCGTCGCGTTTCTGCATAGGTCAGGACCAGATGCTGCATTGCGCGGGTAATACCGACGTACGCCAGACGGCGCTCTTCTTCAAGTCGGCCGGGCTCTTCCAGACTCATCTTGTGCGGGAACAGACCTTCTTCCATGCCCACCAGGAACACATACGGGAATTCCAGACCCTTGGCGCTGTGCAGCGTCATCAGCTGAATGCTGTCCTCGTGCTCGTCAGCCTGAGTATCGCCTGCTTCCAGGGATGCGTGACCGAGGAATGCGGCCAGCGGCGTCAGGTCCGCTTCATCTTCGCTGGCTTCGAAAGCACGTGCGGCACTCACCAGCTCCTCAAGGTTTTCTACCCGGGCCTGGCCTTTCTCGCCTTTTTCTTCCTGGTGGTAGGTGATCAGCCCGGACTGCTCGATGACGGTCTGGGTCATCAGATGCAGGGGCATCTCCATGACCTTGGCCGAGAGGTTTTCGATCAGCTCTATAAAGGCACCCAGCGCCCCGGCAGCGCGACCGGTCAGGCCCTTGTTGGCGACCAGCAGGCGCATGGCCTCCCACATCGACACGTCGGCGTGACGCGCATGCTCGCGAATAGCCTCGACGGTTTTCTCGCCGATACCCCGCGGCGGCACGTTGATCACGCGTTCCAGCGCCGAGTCGTTGCCGCGCCCTTCCAGCAGCCGCAGATACGCCATGGCGTTCTTGATCTCGGCGCGCTCGAAGAATCGCTGACCGCCGTAGATGCGGTACGGAATGCGCTCGCGCAGCAAGGCTTCTTCGAGCACCCGCGACTGGGCGTTGGAGCGGTAGAGGATGGCGATATCGCTGCGCGACATGCCGGTCTTGATCGCGCTTTCAATGGTTTCCACCACGTAGCGTGCTTCATCGTGTTCGTTGAACGCTGCGTACAGACTGATCAGCTCGCCATCACCGACGTCGGTCCAGAGTTCTTTGCCCAGACGGCCACTGTTGTTGACGATCAGACCGTTGGCGGCTTTCAGGATACTGGCCGTGGAGCGGTAGTTCTGCTCCAGGCGGATAACTTCGGTGTCCGGGAAGTCATCGGAATACTGATGGATGTTCTCGATCTTCGCGCCGCGCCAGCCGTAAATCGACTGATCGTCGTCGCCGACCACCATTAGGCTGTCACCACCTCGAGCGAGCAACTGCAGCCATGCGTACTGCACAGCGTTGGTGTCCTGGAATTCGTCCACCAGAATGTGCCGGAAGCGGCGCTGATAGTGCTCGAGCAAGCCTTTGTTGTCGCGCCAGAGGTCCAGTGCCCGCAGCAGCAATTCCGAGAAGTCGATGACGCTCGCCCGTTGGCAGGCCGCTTCGTAGTTCTCGTAGATGGACTTCATGGTGCTCAGGAACAAATCGCCGGACGCCTGGATGTGCTTGGGACGCAGCCCTTCATCCTTCTGTCCGTTGATGAACCATTGCGCCTGACGCGCTGGCCAACGTTGCTCGTCCAGTCCCATTTCGCGGATCACTCGCTTGACCAGGCGTTGCTGGTCATCGCTGTCGAGAATCTGGAATGTCTGACTCAGCCCGGCTTCCTGCCAGTGCGCCCGCAGCAAGCGGTGCGCCAGGCCGTGGAACGTACCGACCCACATGCCCGCCGGGCTGATGCCCATCAACTGCTCGATGCGATGACGCATCTCTGCGGCGGCCTTATTGGTGAACGTCACCGACAGGATCGAGTGCGGCGAGGCATTCTCGACCTGCATAAGCCAGGCGATACGATGCACAAGCACACGGGTTTTGCCGGAACCAGCGCCGGCCAGGACCAACTGACGACCTACAGAGGCGGCTACGGCCTGACGTTGGGCATCGTTGAGGGAATTAAGCAGAAGGGAGAGATCATCGCGCATCGGCGCATTCTAGGGTGCCGGGGTTGCGCGGGCAAACTCTAACGCCGGTCGGTCGTAAAGTTATGCCTTTCCGCTGTCCGTAGGAGCGCGTTTGCCCGCGATTGTTGCCTCTGGGCGAGATCACTGGTCGCTGACTCACCGCGATCATGGGCAAGCGCGCTCCTACAGGTTCGGAGGCGGCCTGACCGTCCATGCAATTTATTTTTCTGACTGTTTGGTCTGTCCGGTGGCTTGTGTATGCTCCGCTGATGTTCAAGGCTCACTAATTATAAGAACCGCCATGACCACCAGCTCTGAAGCCTCGGCCGACTCAGTGGCGGCACGCCGTGTCATCCGCAAGCAGTTCGCCACCCAGCTTGCCGTCGAGCGCACACGCCTTCTCTATCAGGGGTCGTTGCTGCCGACCCTGTTCATGTTCATCAATGGTTTGCTCTGTGCCTGGCTGCTCTGGAGCCCGGAACGCTATGTACTGGTCGGCGTCTGGGTGGGCTGGCTGTCGGTGCTCGTGTGCCTGCGTGTTCTCCAGGTGGCGGCGTTTCGTGCCGCGTCGCCTGAGCGACAGGCGCAACCGATCTGGAAACGCATGTTTCTTGCCGGCGCCTGCGTCAGCGGATTCACGCTGTCCAGCGCAGCCCTGGTGCTGGTGCCGGTCGAAAGCTTCGTTCAACAGGCTTGGGTGTTCGGGCTCATCGGCGCTGCATCCTTGTCGGCCAGCGTGGCCTATGCAGCGAGCATTCCCGCCTTTTTGACGTTCACCGTGCCTTGCCTGCTGCCGCCAATTCTTTACCTGTTCTGGGGCGGCAGTGTTCCATTGCGTGGCTGGGGCTGGCTCGGCCTGATCCTGTTGCTGGCGCTGATCGTGGTGGCCGCGCAGGTTAACCGGCTGATCCAGCGCGGCCTGACTCGCCGCTTCCAGAATCTGGCCCTGATTGAGCACTTGCAACAGGCGCAGGCCAAAAGCGAGGAACTGAATAAAGAGCTGGCCCGGCAGTACGAGGAACGCACGCGTTTTTTGTCGCATTACGATGAACTGACCGGCCTGGCCAATCGGACATTGTTCAACGAACGCCTGCGAGAAGCCCACCAGCATGTGCGCCGGGGCGGGCGAAACCTGGCGCTGCTGCACATCAATCTGGATCGTTTCAAATTGCTTAACGACAGCCTCGGCCATGAAGTCGCCGACCAACTTTTACGCCAGGTCGGGCGTCGACTCAGTGCCGAGCTGACCGAAGCCGATACCGTCGCACGGCTGTCGGCTGACGAGTTCGCCGTGCTGTTCAACACCTATGGCAACCTGACAACGATGGCCCGAGTGGCCACCCGATTGCTGGCCAAACTGCGTTCGCCGTTGTCCATCTCGGGCCATGAACTGGTGATAAGCGCTTGCGTCGGCATCGCCCTCTTGCCGGATTCGGCGAGGGACATTGCCGCGCTGGTCACTCAGGCCAATATGGCAATGCAACACGCCAAGCACTTGGGGGGCAATAATTTCCAGTTCTACACAGAGAGCCTGCAGGCCCGGACCCTGGAGCGTCTGCAGCTGGAAATCCAGTTGCGCCGTGCGATAGAAGAGGGACAGCTGGAAGTGTTCTATCAGCCAAAACTCGAACTGGCGAGCGGGCGTCTTAGCTCGGCAGAAGCATTGGTGCGCTGGCGCCATCCAACGCGCGGTATGGTTCCTCCCGGCGAGTTCATCGGACTGGCGGAAGAAACGGGGCTGATTGCCGACATCGGCGAGTTCGTGCTGCGCCAGGCCTGCCGGCAATCCCGCGAATGGCAACGCCAAGGGCTGCGGCCGATCCGCGTCTCGGTGAATCTGTCGGTGCATCAGTTGCGCCAAGGCAAGTTGGTGAGCCTGGTTCGTCAGGTTCTCGACGAAGCTGGACTGATGCCCGAGTACCTTGAGCTTGAGCTGACCGAAAGCCAGTTACTGGACAGCGTCGAGCACATCATCAGCACCTTCAAGCAACTGCGTGAGCTGGGAGTGAAGCTCGCCATCGACGATTTCGGTACAGGCTATTCGTCGTTGAGTTACCTCAAGCGCTTTCCGGTCGATTACGTGAAGATCGATCAAGCCTTCATTCGCGGCCTGAACGAAGGCACCGAAGACGCGGCGATCACGCGGGCGATCATCGCGATGGCTCACAGCCTGGAACTGAAAGTAGTTGCAGAGGGGGTCGAGAACGCCGAACAACTGGCTTTCCTGAAGGCGCATTATTGTGACGAGGTGCAGGGCTACCTGATCAGCCGGCCTGTCGAGGCCAGTGCGATGGGAGACATCCTGCGCGTTGGTAAAGCCGTCGCCTGGAGTCATGCGTGAAAAGTCCTACACTCGATGACAACCGCGCAGGTAAAGCGCCTCGATTGCCAAGAGCAAGATCGTTTCGCTGTGCGGTTTGCAGGTCATGTAGTATAACTACAAGAAAGCTACAGCCCGGCCCATCCTTCAATTGAGTCCTGTCCATTGAATCTGTTGCAGCACATCGCCCAGTCCCGCCATCTCTTGCGTAAGTCGGAGCTCAAGGTAGCAGACCATGTGCTGCTCGATCCGGCGGCCGTGATGCACAGTTCCATGGCCGATCTGGCCCACAGCGTCGGCATCAGCGAGCCCACCATCGTGCGTTTCTGCCGTGCCATCGGCTGTACGGGTTTTCAGGACCTGAAACTCAAACTCGCGCAGAGCCTGGCGGCTGGCGCGAGCTTTGGTCAGTTCGCAATACATGAAGATGACTCGGTCGCCGACTACAGCCTGAAAATTTTCGACACCACGCTGCACACGCTGATGGAAGTGCGGGAGAAGCTCGACCCCCACGCGCTGCAGGCGGCAGTCACGGTCATGGCCGCGGCACATCGCGTCGAGTTCTACGGTTTTGGTGCGTCGGGGGCGGTAGCGGCGGATGCGCAGCACAAGTTCTTTCGACTATTACTGACCGCAGCTTCGTACTCTGATCCACACATGCAGGCGATGTCAGCGGTGACGCTGAAGCCGACCGATGTTGCAGTGTGCATCTCGCAGTCCGGGCGCTCCAAGGACTTGCTGATCACTGCCAACCTGGTGCGTGAGAGCGGCGCAAATCTGATCACTCTGTGCCCGAGTCAGACTCCGCTTGCGGAGTTGTCCACGGTCAATCTGGCGATCGACGTCCATGAGGACACCGAGATTTACACTCCGCTGACCTCACGCATCGCCCATCTGGTGGTCATCGACGTGCTGGCCATGGGCGTGGCGATGGCGCGTGGTCCAAGCCTGGTCAACCATCTCAAGAGCGTGAAACGCAGCTTGCGCAGCCTGCGTCTGTCGCCGAAGTCGATTAAGTCGACAGAGGACTGAACCGATCATTGTAGGAGCGCGCTTGCCCGCCAATACGGCGGGCCAGTCATGCGTCTATTGCCGACGTCATGCGTTCGCGGCAAGCACGCTCCTATAGTGCATGTGACAACTTCACCAATTTGTAACCCCCGCGCCACCTGATCGTCACGCCTCAAGGCCACTCTGTACTCCCGCACACGCAATGGGAGACAGGATATGCCTCGGCACTACGATGACTCGCAGCAGCACAGCCCCTCCAGCGTCAAGACACGTCGTCAGCAGGAAGACCAGCGCCGCATGGCGTTCCGGCGTGCAATCGAAACCTACTCTGAAGAACGCCGCCTGAATCAGGAGCTGTCTGACTACCTCGATGCTGCCTCGGCCAACTTCTGGCAGAGCGCTAGCGTTTCGGAAGGTGCCCGTCAAAGCGCGCGACCAGCTCGCTGATCTGCGCCCGTTCGGTACGAATGAACGCAAGGAACGCGTGAGCCACCGGCGACAGACGCTTCTCTCTAGCCTGTACGACGCACCAACTCCGATACAGCGGCAGCTCGGCCACCGGTAGCTCCTTGAGCGTGCCGGTGGCCAGTTCCAGACTCAGTGCATGTCGCGTCAGCAGGGCAACGCCCAAGCCTGCCACCACGCACTCTCTTTGAGCCTCCGCTGAGGAGACCTCCAGCGTGTGCTCGAAGTGGATGCGCTTCTCTTTGAAATACTCCTCACAAGCCTTGCGCGTTCCAGACCCCGGTTCGCGAATGACCAGCGTCTGGTTTTCCAGGTCCTTGAGCGCGGGGTTAGGCAGCAGACACAGCGGATGATCCGGTCTCGCCACCGCCACGATGGGATTGTTCAGGAACGGTAGGAATTCCAGTCCCATGTCTTGCGGGACCATCGACATCACCACCAGATCGTCGCGGTTATCCGACAGTCGGCGAATGACCTGCGCTCGGTTGACTACAGTCAGATTGAGCATCACTTCGGGGTAGCGTCGCTTGAACGCGGCGAACAGATGCGGCACGAAGTATTTCGCGCTCGACTCGATGGCCAGTTTCAGCTGGCCCTGCAGCGAGCCCTGCATGTCGGAGAGCTGCATATCGAGGTTTTCCAGACGGCCGAAGATGTCGCGGCTGGCAAGCTGTAGCGCCTCGGCGGCTTCCGTGAGGTAAAGCTTCTTACCTACATATTCGAAAAGTGGCTGCCCAATGAGTTCTTCCAACTGGCGAATTTGCAGGCTGACGGCCGGTTGGGTGAGCGACATTTCCTCGGCTGCACGGCTGTAGGAACGCAGATCGCAGACCTCATTGAAAATCCGCAGTTGACGCAATGTCATACGCATCAATGACTTACGCACTTATGGGTCGCTCCGAAAATGGCTGGAGTGCTGACTATAAGGTTTTACTTATGTTTAACCCAATTTTTACTCATTTTTGTTAATTCCTGATTCGTCATAGGGTGACTCCATCGCCGCGCCGCACCATGCAGTAACGGAGTGTCGCTACGTACAGACCGGGAATCCGGTCCGTCTGCTCATCGGTCGAGGGAAATGCCAGTGATAACAAAAATCCTGATCGCCAACCGTGGAGAAATCGCTGTCCGTATCGTGCGCGCCTGCGCCGAAATGGGCATCCGCTCGGTTGCGATCTATTCCGACGCGGATCGCCATGCGCTCCACGTGAAGCGTGCGGATGAAGCCTACGGCATTGGTTCCGAACCGCTTGAGGGGTACTTGAACCCGCGCAAACTGGTGAACCTGGCCGTGGAAACCGGTTGCGATGCGTTGCATCCCGGTTATGGCTTCCTCTCGGAAAACGCTGATCTGGCTGAGATTTGCGCCGAGCGTGGGATCAAATTCATCGGGCCGTCCGCTGAAGTGATTCGTCGCATGGGCGACAAGACCGAAGCCCGACGCAGCATGATCAAGGCCGGTGTGCCGGTCACGCCTGGCACCGAAGGCAACGTTGCGGATATCGCCGAGGCGCTCACCGAAGGCGATCGCATCGGCTACCCGGTGATGCTCAAGGCCACTTCCGGCGGTGGCGGTCGTGGCATTCGTCGCTGCAACAGCCGTGAAGAACTGGAACAGGCCTTCCCCCGCGTCATATCCGAAGCCACCAAGGCGTTCGGCAAGGCCGAAGTCTTCCTCGAAAAATGCATCGTCAATCCCAAGCACATCGAGGCGCAGATCCTCGGTGACAGCTTCGGCAACGTCGTGCATCTGTTCGAGCGTGACTGCTCGATTCAGCGCCGCAACCAAAAGCTCATCGAAATCGCCCCAAGTCCTCAGCTGACCCCGGAACAGCGCGCGTACATCGGCGATCTGTCGGTGCGTGCCGCGAAAGCCGTGGGCTACGAGAACGCTGGGACCGTGGAATTCCTGCTAGCCGAGGGTGAGGTGTATTTCATGGAGATGAACACCCGCGTTCAGGTCGAGCACACCATCACCGAAGAGATCACCGGCATCGATATCGTCCGCGAGCAGATCCGCATCGCGTCCGGCCTGCCGCTTTCGGTCAAGCAGGAAGACATCATTCACCGTGGTTTCGCGTTGCAGTTCCGGATCAACGCCGAAGACCCGAAAAACAACTTCCTCCCCAGTTTCGGCAAGATCACCCGTTATTACGCGCCCGGCGGGCCGGGTGTGCGTACCGACACCGCGATCTACACCGGCTACACCATTCCGCCGTACTACGACTCGATGTGCCTGAAGCTGATTGTCTGGGCATTGACCTGGGAAGAGGCGATGGATCGTGGCCTGCGCGCGCTGGATGACATGCGCCTGCAAGGTGTGAAGACCACCGCCGCTTACTACCAGGAAATCCTGCGCAACCCGGAATTCCGCAGCGGCCAGTTCAATACCAGCTTCGTAGAAAGCCATCCGGAACTGACCAACTACTCGATCAAGCGCAAACCCGAAGAGCTGGCACTGGCCATCGCCGCCGCCATTGCCGCCCACGCAGGCCTGTGAGGAACACAACAATGTCCAAGAAGATTTTTGTAACTGACACCATCCTGCGCGACGCTCACCAATCGCTGCTGGCGACCCGCATGCGCACCGAGGACATGCTGCCGATCTGCGAAAAGCTCGACAAGGTCGGCTACTGGTCGCTGGAATGTTGGGGCGGCGCAACCTTCGACGCGTGCGTCCGGTTTTTGAAAGAAGACCCGTGGGAGCGCCTGCGTCAACTGCGCGCTGCCCTGCCTAACACGCGCCTGCAAATGCTGCTGCGCGGTCAGAACCTGCTGGGCTACCGCCATTACAGTGACGACGTGGTCAAGGCGTTCGTCGCCAAGGCGGCGGTCAACGGCATCGACGTGTTCCGTATCTTCGATGCCATGAACGACGTGCGTAACTTGCGCGTGGCCATTGAAGCCGTTAAAGCTTCGGGCAAACACGCCCAAGGCACCATCGCATACACCACAAGCCCGGTGCACACCATCGAGGCGTTTGTCGCCCAGGCCAAACAGATGGAAGCCATGGGTTGCGACTCGGTTGCGATCAAGGACATGGCCGGTCTGCTGACGCCGTACGCCACTGGCGAATTGGTCAAGGCACTGAAATCCGAGCAGTCGCTGCCGGTTTTCATCCACTCCCACGACACTGCCGGTCTGGCTGCGATGTGCCAGATGAAGGCGATCGAGAACGGCGCCGATCACATTGACACTGCCATCTCCAGCTTTGCCTGGGGCACCAGCCATCCGGGCACCGAGTCGATGGTTGCGGGGCTCAAGGGCAGTGAGTTCGATACCGGTCTGGATCTGGAACTGCTGCAAGAAATCGGTCTGTACTTCTACGCCGTGCGTAAGAAGTATCACCAGTTCGAGAGCGAATTTACTGCGGTCGACACTCGCGTACAGGTCAATCAGGTGCCGGGCGGGATGATTTCCAACCTCGCCAACCAGCTCAAAGAGCAAGGCGCGTTGAACCGCATGGGCGAAGTGCTGGCCGAGATCCCTCGCGTACGCAAGGATCTGGGCTACCCGCCGCTGGTGACCCCGACTTCGCAGATCGTGGGCACCCAGGCGTTCTTCAACGTACTGGCCGGCGAGCGCTACAAGACCATCACCAACGAAGTGAAGCTCTACCTCACGGGCGGTTACGGCAAGGCGCCGGGACAGGTCGACGAGAAGCTGCGCCGTCAGGCTATCGGCAACGAAGAACTGATCGACGTTCGTCCAGCCGACCTGTTGAAGCCGGAAATGACCAAGCTGCGCGGTGAAATCGGCGCATTGGCAAAATCCGAAGAAGACGTGCTGACGTACGCCATGTTCCCGGACATTGGTCGCAAGTTTCTCGAAGAACGAGAAGCCGGCACGCTGTCGCCGGAACCGCTGTTGCCAATTCCCGAGCCCGGCACTGTGGCGAAGGCGGGCGGCGAGGGCGTTCCGACTGAATTCGTGATCGACGTTCACGGCGAAAGCTACCGCGTGGATATCACCGGTGTCGGGGTGAAGGCCGAGGGCAAGCGCCACTTCTACCTGTCCATCGACGGCATGCCGGAGGAAGTGGTGTTCGAGCCGCTCAACGAGTTTGTCGGCGGCGGCATCGGCAAGCGCGCTCAGGCCAGCAAACCAGGCCACGTCAGCACCACCATGCCAGGCAATATCGTCGATGTGCTGGTCAAGGAAGGCGATATGGTCAAGGCCGGTCAGGCAGTGCTGATCACCGAGGCGATGAAGATGGAAACCGAGGTTCAGGCAGCTGTCGCCGGTAAGGTGGTGGCGATCCACGTCGCCAAGGGTGACCGCGTGAACCCCGGCGAAATTCTGGTAGAGATCGAAGGCTGATCGCGACGCCTCAAAGATAAACAGCCTCCCGCGCACAGACGCGGGGATGGCTGACGGTTAACCTCTGGGGGAGCTCTCGTGGCTCCTCTTTTTTTGTCTGCGATTCAGTGATGCGCAGAGATGCCCAGATCCAGACCGGCCTCGGCCATCAAACTGTCGCGATCCGGATTTGCTCCAGCGTCTTGAGCTGTTTCCCATCAGCGAAGTTGTCCACAGCCAGCCAGGCGGCGAAAGCCCTCTGTCGCTCAGGCCATTCGCTGTCCAGGATCGAGAACCAGGCTGTGTTGCGGTTCTTGCCCTTGACCACCATGTGCTGGCGGAAGGTGCCCTCGAAGCTGAAACCGAAGCGTTCGGCGGCGCGCATGGAGCGGGCATTGTCCGCATTGCACTTCCATTCCAGGCGACGGTTGCCCAGCGCGAAGGATTCCTGTGCGAGCAGGTAAACCGCCTCGGTGCTCTTGGGTGTGCGCTGCATTGAGGCGCCAAAGGTCACGTGGCCGATCTCGACGCGCCCCTGACTCGGAACGATGGACATCAGGCTGAGAAAGCCATCCAGCACGCCGGTCTCTTGATCCACCACGGTGTAGAACCATGGGTCGGTCGAGGCTTCCAGGCCCGCCAGGTAGTCATCGAAGGCGCTGCGTTCGGTGAAGGGGCCGACGGCCAGGTAATCCCAGAGTTTCGGGTCGGCGCCGGGGCCCTCAAGCGCTGCCCAAAGACCGTCCGCGTGACGGGCAGCATTGAGTTTCTCCAGACGGATGAAGCGTCCGTTCAGGGTTCGGGTGTCCGGCAGCGCTGCCGATTGCCAATGTTCAAGATTCGACATGTTCGGATTCCAGTCTTACAACGGTTTGCGGAATTGGATGAAGCCCGGTCGTTCGGCGATGCGCTCATACAACTGAATGGCCGTGGCATTGGTTTCGTGAGTCAGCCAGTGGACCTTGTCGGCGCCACCGTTTTTAGCCGCGACGTACACGTACTCGATCAGCTTGCGACCGACGCCAGTGCCGCGTTGCTCAGGGACGACCAGCAAATCCTGCAAATAGCAGGCGTAATCGATGCTCCAGTTCGAGCGATGAAAGATGAAATGCACCATCCCGACTGCCTTGCCGTCCTCCCAGGCGAGGGCGGCGTTGGTGGGTTCGTTGCTGTCGAGAAAACGCTGCCAGGTGCTCGCGGTCACTGCATCGGATAATTCGGTCTTGTAGAAGGTCAGGTAAGCCTTCCACAGCGGGAGCCACGCGTCGTGATCTTCGGCGGTGACAGGGCGAATCTGTACATTTGACACGGGTTTCTCCTTGGTTCATGGAGCGAACGATTACGGATCGTAGCGCCCCGGATTGCATGGCATCCAACGATTCGAGCCGACGATGTCTGCATCCCATAGAAAGCGGAGCCAGGAATGAGATTTTCCTTGGCGACTGAATCAATCCTAGGCAGCCTAATGGTCTGTTGTAAGAACCAATAACGATCAATTTCGTAGGGCCAATCGAATGCCTGCTTCCGCGCCTGCCTTGACCTTCGACTTCGCCGGAATCGCGCTGGACCGACGCCATGGGCTGAGTCGTCAGCTCTATCAGGCGTTGCGCCAGCGAATCCTCGACGGGCGTCTGCTCAGTGGCACGCGTTTGCCAGCCAGCCGGGATCTGGCGATTTCCCTGTCGATCTCCCGCAACAGCGTAATGCGCGCCTACGATCAGCTGTATGCCGAAGGCTTCACTGAAGGACGGATCGGGGACGGCACTTACGTTGCCCAACTTCCGGATAAACCAAAAGCGCTGAAAAAAGTATCCACAAAACTGTCCACAGGGTTATCACCAAGCTTATCAACAGGTTTATCCACAAAATCGCTCATTCAACCTGATGATTTATCCAGTGAAGTTATCCACAGTGCTTCGTTGGAGCTGCTTGAGCGCCATCATTTGAGTGCTCATAAAACGGGTATGCCGAAAGCGTTCCGCGTCGGTATTCCAGCATTCGATCTCTTTCCTTTTGACGTTTGGGGCAAGCTCCACGCAGCTTTCTGGCGCAAACCGGGTTTGCATCAGTTGGGCTACGGGGACCCGGCAGGGGAATGGCGGCTCCGTGAACTCATTGCTGCATATTTGAGAACCTCCCGTGACATGCACTGTGTGCCTGAGCAAATTGTGATCACCAGTGGCGCTCAACAGGCAATTACCCTTTGTGCACAGTTGCTGTTGAACGCTGGCGACGGGGTGGCGGTTGAAAATCCCGGATACCGTGCGGCCGGCCACGCGTTCGCCGTCGCGGGGGCGAAACTGCATGGAATGCCGGTGGACGCGGAGGGGATGCGTTGCCCGGATTCGAGCGACAGCAGTTGTAAACTGGCCTACGTCACGCCCTCTCACCAATACCCCTTGGGCGTGACCATGAGCCTGGCCAGGCGCCTCGATCTGCTGGCCTGGGCCGAGCGTAATCAAGGCTGGATCGTGGAGGATGATTACGATGGCGAGTACCGCTACAGCGGAGCGCCTTTGTCGCCGTTGGCTGCGCTGGACCGGCATGGGCGCGTTCTGTATGTCGGGACGTTCGCCAAGGTGGCGTTTCCGGCGTTGCGTCTTGGGTATCTGGTGTTGCCGCGCAATCTGGTCAAGCCTTTCAGTCAGCGACGGGCCGTGGACATGCGTCACTCGGAGATTGGCACTCAGGCGGTCATGGCCGAGTTCATCGCGGCGGGGCACTTTCAGCGGCATATCCGGCGCATGCGTCGCGCGGCATTGAGTCGACGCGATGCGCTACTCGCCGGGTGGCCAGAAGATCTGCGCGGCTGCAGTCCGATGCCCAGACCGCTGGCGGGGCTGCATGTGTCGGTGGAAGTTGACAGCATAGAGCGAGAGCGGGAACTGGTGGCAAAGGCGGAAAGCGTGGGGGTCGAGGTCGCGCCGTTGAGCGGGTACTGGCTGCCCGAATCGGGCACCCCTGTGGAGAACCGGGCCGGCTTGGTGCTGGGATTTGCGGCGGTGCCGGAGGCGGATATTGCGTCGGCCCTGGAGAGGTTGCGCCGGGTGTGGCGAGATTGATCAAAACGGTCTCTCGACCGGAGCTATGTTGCAGTCCGGCTTGCCGGCGGTGGGGCTGTGAGATCGCCACCGCTGGCGAGCCTTGCTGCTACACGTGATTCACTGTCCGGCAGCGCTTAATGCTCAGCATTTACGTGGGTATACTCGCGCCCATTGCAACCATTCCCTGAGATACCTTCATGAGCCTTCCTCTTTCTGCGACGCCGGAACGCAAGTTCGGCACGCCGCTGATTGCCTTCATTCTGTTGGTCATCGGCGCACTCTTTCTCCAGTCCGCTGTGGGCGGCAAACAAGTACTGCTGCTGATCGTCGGTGCGGCGCTGGGTCTGACGCTTTACCACGCGGCGTTCGGCTTCACCTCAGCGTGGCGCGTATTCATCAACGAGCGTCGTGGTGCCGGTCTGCGTGCGCAGATGGTGATGCTGGCGATCGCTGTGGTCCTGTTCTTCCCGGCGCTTGGCGCAGGCACTTTGTTCGGCAATCCGGTGACGGGCCTGGTCGCGCCAGCGGGTGTATCGGTCGTGTTCGGCGCGTTTATCTTCGGTATCGGCATGCAGATGGGCGGCGGTTGCGCATCAGGAACGCTGTTCACGGTTGGTGGTGGTAATGCGCGGATGGTCGTGACGTTGCTGTTCTTCATCATCGGTTCGGTGGTGGCCACCCATCACGCCGATTGGTGGTTCTCGCTGCCGTCGTTTCCGGCTACCTCCATCGTCAAGGTCTTTGGCGTGATGCCCGCGCTGATCATGAGCCTGGCACTGTTCGCCATCATCGCTCTGGTCACGATCAAGCTGGAAAAGCGTCGCCATGGCGAGCTGGAAGCGGCCGTTGGCAGCGAGCATGTCGGTCTGCGGCGTTTCCTGCGCGGCCCGTGGCCGCTGGTGTGGGGCGCCATCGCGCTGGCTTTGCTCAACTATGCGACCTTGGCACTGGCTGGCCGCCCTTGGGGCATCACCTCGGCGTTCGCCTTGTGGGGCGCGAAAGTGGCGAGCGGTCTGGGCGTTGATGTCGGCAGTTGGGTGTTCTGGCAGAGTCCGGCGAACGCCAAGGCGCTGGCCGCTCCGGTGTGGGAAGACATCACCACCGTAATGGACATTGGCATCATGCTGGGTGCGGCAGTGGCGGCGGGGCTTGCCGGACGTTTCTCGCCAAGTCTGAAGATCCCGACGCGTTCCCTAGTCGCGGCGGTGATTGGCGGTCTTTTACTGGGTTACGGTTCGCGCCTGGCCTACGGCTGCAATATCGGTGCATATTTCAGCGGCATCGCTTCAGGCAGCCTGCATGGCTGGCTTTGGCTGATCGCGGCATTCGCCGGCAATGCGGTGGGTGTGCGTATTCGTCCGTTCTTCTTCGAAGGCGAGCGCCGTCCGGTTGTCTTGACCGGTTGCTGATCAGAAGCTGAACAAATGGTTTGTTGCAGTCCGGCTTGCCGGCGGTGGCGCTTGCAGTATCGCTACCGCCGGCAAACCGGACTGCTACTAGGGATGGTCCAACTTAGCGGTATTACTTCAGCTGTTCCTTCGCCACCTTGACGATGTTGTCAGTGGTAAATCCGAACTTTGCCTGCAACTTGTCGATCGGTGCCGAGGCGCCGAACGTGTTCATCACGATCTTCGCGCCGCTCTGACCGACATACCGATCCCAGCCGACAGGTCCCGCCTGTTCCACCACCAGGCGCGCAGTCACGCTCGGTGGCAATACGCTGTCGCGATAGGCCTTGTCCTGGTCCTCGAACAATTCCCAACTCGGCATCGACACCACGCGTGCAGCAATGCCGTCGGCCTTGAGTTTCTCGAACGCTTCGACGGTCATCCCGACCTCGCTGCCGGTAGCGATCAGGATCACGTCCACTTTGTCTTTCATGGCGTCGGCCAGCACATAGGCACCCTTGGCAACGTTTTCGGCGCTGGCATATTTCGAGCGGTCCAGCGTTGGCATCGGCTGGCGGGACAGTACAAGGCAGCTTGGGCGATGAGTCTGCGCCAGCGCGACCTTCCAGGCTTCGGCGGTTTCGTTGGCGTCCCCTGGACGCAACGTCAGCAAGCCGGGCGTGGCACGAAGCTGCGTGAGGTGCTCGATAGGCTGGTGGGTCGGACCGTCTTCACCGACGCCGATGGAGTCATGGGTGAAGACGAACACGACGGGCAATTCCATGATCGAGGCCAGGCGAATTGGCGGTTTCATGTAATCGCTGAACACCAGAAACGTTGAGGTGTACGGGCGTATATAGGACAGCGCCAGGCCGTTGGCGATGGAGCCCATGGCGTGCTCGCGGATACCGAAGTGCAGATTGCGGCCACCGTAGTTGTCGGCTTCGAAGCTGCCAGCCCCTTCAAAGGTCAGGTTGGTTTTGGTGGAGGGGGAAAGGTCTGCTGATCCTCCGATGAGCCAGGGAATCTGTTGGGCGAAGCCGTTCAGAACCTTGCCACCCGAGGCCCGCGTAGCGATGCCTTTCGCATCGGCGTCGAAGCTGACCGCCGTGTTGCGCCATCCCTCTGGCATCTCCCCGGCACGCATTCTCTGAAGTTCATCGGCCAGCGCCGGCTGATCTTTCTCGAAGCGCGCGAACGTCTCCTGCCAGGCGTCGTAATCACTGCCGCTTCGCTCCAACAGCGCGTCGCGCAGGTGATGGCGGGCTTCTTCCGGCACCAGAAAGCTGCTGTTTTCGTCCCAGCTATAGGCTTTCTTGGTCAGCTTGATTTCATCTTCACCCAGCGGTTCGCCGTGGGCCGATGCGGTGTTGTGTTTGTTCGGCGAGCCATAGCCGATCACGCTGTCGACCACGATCAGGGTCGGCGCATCATTGGTCTGCTGGAAGGTCTGGATCGCCTGGGCCAGCGCCGCGGCGTCGTTGGCGTCTTTCACATGCAGAGTTTTCCAGCCGTAGCCTTCGAAGCGCTTGAGTGGATCGTCGCTGTAGGCCAGTTCCGTGTGGCCTTCGATGCTGATGGTGTTGTTGTCGTAGATCCAGCAAAGGTTGGACAGTTTAAGGTGACCGGCAAGGGAAGCCGCTTCGGCCGTCACGCCTTCCATCATGTCGCCGTCGCCGCACAATACATAGACGTTGTAATCGAACAGTGTCGCGCCTGGTTTGTTGAAATGTTCACCCAGCCAACGCTCGGCCATTGCCATGCCCACGCTGTTGGCGCAGCCCTGACCCAGCGGGCCGGTGGTGGTTTCAACGCCAGTGGTCATGCGGTACTCAGGGTGACCGGGGGTCTTGGAGTTCAGTTGGCGAAACTGTTTGATGTCTTCCAGGCTCACCGCTGGTTTGCCTGAGCGCTTACCGTGCTCGTCGATTTCGACCACGCCTGCCAGATGCAGCAGTGAGTACAGCAGCATCGATGCATGACCTACCGAGAGCACGAAACGGTCGCGGTTTGGCCAGTCGGGATGTTCAGGGTGATAGCGCAGGAAATTTTTCCACAGTGTATAGCCGACCGGCGCAAGCGCCATGGGCGTGCCGGGGTGGCCAGAGTTGGCCTTCTGCACGGCATCCATCGCCAGGGTGCGGATGGTGTTGATGGTCAGTTGATCGCGGTCGCTGTGCTGTGGCGCTGGTCGTTCGGTGGAGTGAGAGGTAGCAGACGAGCTCATTAACTTTCTCCTCGTAACGTGTGGCTGAAGCTTCCAGATAGGTGTTGAGCACGGGGAGGGCGGGTTCGTTCCATGAATAATCTGTTAGCTGACTGGCGTGCCGTCTCAAAGCATTAACCGATTCAGCAACTCGTCGATCCGGAGGAGTTCTGGCGAACCATCTGGTCCATTTGCATTCGAACCCTTGGGGTTTGTGCATGTTGCCGTACCCGATCACTGACTTTTGAACGGGGGTGGCCTTTGCAGGAAACGATCATCAAGAAATATCGCGCCATGATCAGAACCTTCACCTACATCGGTTGGTCGCTGTTCTGGCTATTGATCTGGGACGTCATCGTCACGGTCGATTTCATGCTCTATCTGGAGCGCAAGATCACCTTGCCGTCGATGCCGCTGACGTTGCTCGGTTCGGCGCTGGTGGTGCTGACCAGTTTCCGTAACTCAAGTGCCTACAACCGCTGGTGGGAGGCGCGCACGTTGTGGGGGGCACTGGTCAATAACTCCCGAAGCTTTGCGCGACAGGTTCTGACGCTGATCGACGACGAGGATGAGCTGAACCCGGTCAAAGCCGTACTGCTGCGTCGGCACGTGGCATATGTGGAATGTTTGTCAGCGCATTTGAAGGGCGGGGATTGCGGCGAGGACGTGACCGCGATGATTCCGCGTGAAGAGTATGAGCGCCGCAAACGCACCAATAACTTCCCCAACGACATCCTCAATGAATCCGCCGCGATCATCGCGGGCGAATACAAGGCTGGCCGCCTGGACAGCATTCGTCTTGAACGGCTGGAAGCGACATTGGTGGAGATTTCCAATTGCCAGGGTGGCATGGAGCGAATCGCCAATACGCCGCTGCCTTATCCGTACGTGACGTTCCCGCGTTTGTTCATCACGCTGTTCTGCATCATCGTGCCCATCGGGCTTGTCGAAACCCTCGGCTGGTTTACGCCACTGGCTTCCACGGTCGTGGGTTTCATGTTGCTGGCGATCGAGAAGATCGGCACCGACCTGCAAAGCCCGTTCAAGGCATCCGAGCATGAGATTCAGATGAAAGCGCTGTGCGAAAACATCTCGGGGAATTTGAATTCGATGCTGCGCGATGCCACCGAAAAGCAGCGGTAAGCCCCAAGCGGCGTTCTGATCGTTCCCACGCTCCGCGTGGTAATGGCGTCCGTGACGCTCGGCGTCACACAATGGACGCGGAGCGTGGGCACGATCAGCTTTGTCGCTGCTTTTAGGTGCCCGACTTGATCTTGGTCCACACACGCGTCCGCGCCCGCTCGGCATCACGGGGCAGCGGTGTCAGCGTGTAGAGCGTCTTCATCGCTTCGTCGGTCGGGTACAGATTCGGGTTAGTGCGGATTGCCGGATCGACCATTTCGGTCGCGTCCTTGTTCGGGTTCGGATACCCGACGAAGTCGCTGATCGGCGCGATCACCTTCGGTTGCAGGAGGTAGTTGATGAACGTGTGGGCATCCTCCACGTCCTTGGCGCCCTTCGGAATCGCCAGCATGTCGAACCAGATCGGCGCACCTTCCTTCGGCAGGCGCATGTCCACGACAACACCGTTCTTGGCCTCCTTGGCGCGGTTCGCGGCTTGCGAGAAGCTGCCCGAATAGCCCACTGCTACGCAGATATCGCCGTTGGCAATGTCAGCCATGTACTTGGAGGAGTGGAAGTAGGTGATGTACGGACGAATCTTCATCAGCAAGGCTTCTGCCTTGTCGTAATCCTTCGGATTCTTGCTGTTTGGATCAAGCCCCAGATACTTCAGGGCGAGCGGCAGGATCTCGGAAGGCGAATCCAGCAGCGTCACGCCGCACTGTTTCAGTTTGCTGATGTTTTCCTCCTTGAAAATCAGATCCCAGCTGTCCACAGGTGCGTTGTCGCCAAGCACCGCCTTGACCTTGTCCGGGTTGAAGCCAATCAGGATGGTGCCGTACATGTAAGGCACGGCGAACTTGTTGCCCGGATCGTTGGCCTCCAGCAGCTTCATCAGCTTGGGGTCCAGGTGCGAATAGTTGGTCAGCTTCGACTTATCCAGCGGCTGAAACACGCCGGCCTGGATCTGCTTGGCGAGAAACACGTTGGACGGCACGACGACGTCGTAGCCCGAGTTGCCCGTCAGCAGTTTGGCTTCCAGTGCTTCGTTGGTGTCGAAAATGTCGTAGATCAGCGGGACCTTGGTGTCCTTCTTGAAGTTTTCCAGGGTCTGCGGCGTGATGTAGTCGAACCAGTTATAGACGCGCAGGGTCTTTTGCTCGTCGGCGTGCACCAGGCCGCCGAGCATGGCCGCACCGGAAGTGCAGAGGAGGGCTGACGCGATAAAGCGTTTGAGTCTGTTCATCGTGGTTGCTCTTCTTCGAATTGAGAGGGTCAGACGCGTTCGAAACCTTCCAGCACGTTCACGGCATTGATGCCGATTTCCTCGACGGCGTAGCCGCCTTCCATCACGAACAGAGTGGGCTTGCCCATGCGTGCGATGCGTTCGCCCATGAGCAGGTAATCCGGGCTGTCGAGCTTGAATTGCGAGATCGGGTCGTCCTTGTAGGTGTCGACGCCAAGCGACACCACCACGACGTCGGCGCCAAAGCGTTCGATCTCTGCGCAAGCCTTTTCCAGCGCCGCGCTCCATTGCGTCCAGTCGCTTCCGGCTGCCAGTGGATAGTTGAAGTTGAAGCCTTCCCCGGCGCCTTCGCCGAGCTCGTCTTCGTAGCCGAGGAAGAACGGGAACTCCGCTTCAGGGTGCCCGTGGATTGAGGTGAACAGCACGTCGCTGCGCTCGTAGAAAATCGACTGAGTGCCGTTGCCGTGGTGGTAATCGACGTCGAGGATCGCGACCGTTTTGTGCCCTTGGTCGAGAAAGGCCTGGGCCGCGATGGCCGCATTGTTCAGGTAGCAATAGCCGCCCATGACATCGCTGGCCGCGTGATGTCCCGGTGGACGGCACAGGGCGAACGCGCTGCGAGCGCCATTCTGGATCGCTGACTGAGCGGTGAGTGCAACCTGGGCTGCGCTGTAAGCGGCTTGCCAGGTGCCGGCAGTGATGGGAGCGCCAGCGTCGAACGTGTAATAACCCAGTTGCCCGTGCAGGCTGGTGGGAATGACCGAGCGCAAGGTTCGAGCAGGCCAGGTGTAGGGAAGTAGATCACCTTCCGGATTGGTCTCGGCCCAACGTGCCCAGGCACCTTTGAAGAATTCCAGAAACGCCTTGGTGTGAATGCGTTCGATCGGTGCAATGCCGAAGTCCTGCGGGCTCTCTACAGCGCCTATCTCACGGTCTGTAACCCGTTGCAGCACATGGTCGGCGCGCGATGGCATCTCGAAACAGGGCATCAGCTTGCCGTCGATCAACTCGCAGCGGCCATGATGAAGATGGTGATCGTCCGAATAGATCGTCAGCATTTTTTTGTTCTCCCGGGGCTAAGTTGACTGCCATTCTTGTGGCGCAAGGCTTTTCAGAGAACGACGGAAACGGCCAAAAGGGGATTAATTCGGCCATAAACTCTGTCCGTAAATCGCCCCTAAATGTGGCGGATCGCCCTGTTTCGAGGCAAGTGCCGAGGCAAGTAGTCAAACCCGAAACTGGCTCGGCGCCACACCGCTCCAGCGAATGAAGGCATGACGAAAGCTGGCGGTTTCGCTGAAGCCAAGCTCTTCGGCGATGCGATGAATGGGCAGTTGATCGTCCTGCAGTAATTGCTTGGCTCGCTCGAAGCGTATCTCGTCGAGCAGTTGTTGATAGCTGCTGCCGGTCGCCTGCAAATGACGGCGCAGGGTGCGCTCCGAGCAGTTCATCTTTTGCGCCAGCACGCTGAGGCTTGGGGTCTGATCGAGTTGGTCTGATAGCAGATAACGAATTCGTCCCAGCCACGCCTGGCGCCCGGTGAACTCGATGTTCTGCCGACGGCAACGCTCACGCATGTCGCGGTGCGTCACAGGATCGGCGAGGTTAAGCGGCTGATCGATCCAGCGTTTGTCGAAAGCGAACGCGTTGTCTTCGGCATTGAAGTGCAAGGTGCAGGCGAAGCTTTCGCGATAGCTGGCCTGGTAATCAGGGGCGTCATGGGCGAAGCGGGCGCCAAGCAGTGGCAAGGGTTTGCCCAGCAAGTCGTCGCATATCACCTTCAGCGATGCCATGCACAACTCGGCGTTGAAGACCCGCAGGCCCTCGTCGTCGCGATAGTCGCTGGCGCTGAACCAGATACGCTCGCCGTCCTCGATCAACTGCAGTTCGAACAACGTGCCGAGCAACGCCGGGTATTCCAGCGCCAGGCGCAAGGCGTCACCGAAAGTGGCACTGGTCAGCAGGGCGTAACCGAGAATCCCGTAGGACGACACGTGCATGCGCCGGCCGAGTGGCAAACCGATCTCCCTGCGCAGCGCTACCGCATTGGCGCAGACCTGCATTTCCTGAAAAGTGGTAATGCGGATACCCGGCCGACTCAGATCCGCTTCAGTGATCCCACTCCCGGCCAGCAACGCTTCGCTGCCCCAGCCTTCGGCCGAAAACGTCTCGAGCACCAGCGAAACGGCGTTGAGGGTGGTGAGGTGAGAATGAAGCATGAGGCCGTTCCGAATGTTTTTTATCGGAGAAGGGGAGCAAGAGGTGTGCCGTAGATCGTGGATGTTCGCGAAGTGGTGTAGGAGCGCGCTTGCCCGCGATACATTTGTCCAGACATTGCAATGTTGTCTGGGCCTTCGCCATCGCGGGCAAGCGCGCTCCTACACGGAGGGTATGTCAATGCTGATCAGCGCAACTCCCCACACACATCCAGTTCCACCAGACGCCGCACGTCGTCCTGCGCCAGCCCCGCCCCCAGCAGCGCGTGCAGCTTGCCGAACGCCGCTTCGCGGGTCATGCCGCCGCCGGACAGGACGCCAACTGCGCGCAAGCGGCTGCCGGCTTCGTAGACATCAAGCTCCACGCCGCCTTCATGGCATTGAGTGATCGCGACCACACAGATGCCTTGTTCGCGGGCACGCTGCAGGCTGTTGAGAAAGGCCGGATTGTCGCTGGGGCCGGTGCCGCTGCCGAAGCATTCGAGGATCAGGCCTTGAATGCCGCTGTCGATCAGGCCATCCAGTTGCGCGGCGCCTATGCCGGGAAACAACGGCAACACCGCGACGCTGACCAACTGCTTGGGTTGGCGATAATCCAGCGCCGCTGGCAAATGGGACACCGCCTGCTCCCCACGCGCACGATTCAGCGCAGCGAACGGATTACGCCCGAAGCTGCGAATCTTGGCGCAACGTGTTGGCTGCAGCAGCTCACCGTGGAAGTACAGGTGCACACCCGCTGGCAGGCCTTTGCCGAGTGATTGCAATGCACCGTTGACGTTCTCCCAGGCATCGCTGTCCGGGACGCCCGCAGGCAGCATGGAGCCGGTAAAGACTACCGGCGCATTCAATCCCAGCAACTGGAAACTCATGGCCGCTGCGCTGTAAGCCAGAGTATCGGTGCCGTGCAGGATCAGCACGGCATCGCAGCCCTTCACTTCGACGGCGTCGACCACGGCTTCGCGCAGGCGCTGCCAGTAGTCGGGTGTCATGTTGGCGCTGTCAATCAAAGGAGACATTTCGCGAAACTGCCATTGCGGCACTACCAGCGCGGGCTGACCAGCGAGTTGCTCGGCCATCCGTGCTTCGAATCCGGAAGCCGGTGCCAGACCGTTTTCACTGGCCTGCATACCGATGGTTCCACCGGTATAAAGCACCATCACTTGCTGGGCCGGTGCGTGGTTTTCGCGATTCATGCCTGTCTCCCTGGACTGACTTTCGGATGATTAAGAAGCGTCGACGACTGTTTTTCCGTTCGCCGTGGCAGACGTCACGGCAGGCTGTTCGTGGCCCGGTTTCGGCCAGGCCTTGAGGTCCAGATCCAGATCGGGGAACTGACTGGAGGCAAACACCGGCGTCTGGATACCTGCCTTACGCTGTGCATCGTAGTCATTGAGGATGCGCAGTCCAATTTTGAACAGCATGGCCAGCGCGATCAGATTGACGAACGCCAACAGGGTCATGGTGATGTCGGCGAAAGCAAACACGGTGCCCAGGTCTTCGACGGCGCCCCAGAGGATCAGCGCCAGTACCAGCGCACGATAGCCGATCAGCGCCTTGCGGCTTTCGCCGATCAGGAAGCGCAGGCTGTTTTCGCCCAGATAGTAGTTGTAGAGAATCGAGGTGAACACGAACAACGCCAACGCCACGCTGATGAATAGCTTGCCCCAGTCACCGACGACCGCAGCCAGCGAGTTCTGGGTCAGGGCGATACCATCGCCTTCGAAGCCGGGAGTGTAGAAACCGGAGAGTAGAATCAGCAGTGCGGTGCAGGTGCAGATGACGAAGGTGTCGAGGAAGACGCTGAATGCCTGGACCACCCCTTGAGCGATCGGGTGCTGAACTTCAGCCACCGCCGCCACGTTGGGCGCGCTGCCCAGACCGGCTTCGTTGGCGAATACGCCGCGCTTCACGCCCATGACAATCGCGCTGCCAATCAGGCCACCGAACACCTCATCCATACCAAATGCGCTTTTGACGATGGTCATCAACATCAGTGGAACATGTTCGAACTGCACGGCAATCACGTACAGCGTCACCGCGATGTAGACCAGCGTCTTGATCGGCACCAGCAGGTCGGCCACTGCCGCGATGCGCTTGATGCCTCCCACGAACACCAGGCCAAGCAACACGGCCAAACCTACACCGGCATAACCCGGTGAAACACCGAAGGCGCTGTTCAGAGAATGGGTCACGGCGTGGGATTGCAAGCCGTTGAAGGCGAAACCGAAGGTCACCAGCAGCAACACCGCCATGACCATGCCCAGCCAGCGTTTGCCCAGGCCATGCTGAATGTAATAGGACGGGCCGCCGCGGTATTGCCCTTCGGCATCGCAACGCTTGTACAGCTGGCCCAGAGAGCACTCAAAGAAACTGCTCGCCATGCCGACCAGAGCGGTCACCCACATCCAGAACACCGCACCCGGTCCGCCCAGCGTCACCGCGATACCGACACCGGCGATGTTACCGGCGCCCACTCGCCCCGCAAGGCTGAGCATCAAGGCCTGAAACGAACTCAACTGACCCGAGCTGCTGCGCAGGCTTTCGCGAAAGACCGCGAACATGTGAAAGAAATGGCGTAACTGAACGAAACGCGAGCGAATCGTGAAATATCCACCGAGCCCGACGATGAGCACGATCAGCAGTTTTCCGGAGAGGAAGTCGTTGATGACTTCAAGCATGTGTGATCCTCGCTTTTTAGAGGGGGCGCACTATACCGGTGCGCGTTATTGGAGTCTTTATTCGGTTGTTGCTTTGGGTGGCTTACCGCTCTGCGGGCGTGTGCCGATGGGTGTGTGACCGGGATCGGAATCAAATGATTCCGGGCAAAAAAAAGGGCCTGGAAGCGTCTACTTCCGGCCCTCAAAAGGGTGAGGGGTGTCTAGGCCCTCAGCCTGGTGATCGTGTTGCAGGTAAAGCGGGAGCGGTCGATCAGGCTTTGAGGGGCACCAATCGTGGAGCGATCATGTTTTCCGGGCGCAGAATGTCGGCAAGCATCACGTCGTCGAGCAGACCCTCTTCGCGCACCAGTTCCAGTACGCCACGGCCTGTTTCCAGGGCAATACGGGCGATACGGGTGGCGTTCTCGTAACCGATGTACGGGTTCAGTGCAGTCACCAGGCCGATCGAATGCTCGACCAGTTCGCGGCAGCGTTGTTCGTTGGCGGTGATGCCGACGATGCAGTGCTCGCGGAGCATGTCCATGGCGCGCTGCAGCAGACGGATCGAGTCGAAGATCTTGTAAGCGATCAGCGGCTCCATCACGTTCAACTGCAGTTGGCCGCCTTCCGCCGCAACGGTCAGCGCCAGGTCGTTGCCCATGATTTCGAAGGCGCACATGTTCACGGCCTCCGGAATCACCGGGTTCACTTTGCCGGGCATGATCGAACTGCCTGGCTGACGCGCTGGCAGGTTGATCTCGTTGATACCGGTGCGAGGGCCGCTGGAGAGCAGGCGCAGGTCGTTGCAGATCTTCGACAGCTTGACTGCCGTGCGCTTGAGCATGCCGGAGAACAGTACGAATGCACCCATGTCGGAGGTGGCTTCGATCAGGTCCGCAGCGGGAACCAGCGGCTGGCCGCTGATGATCGCCAGACGCTCTACTGCCAGATGCTGATAGCCGGGGTCTGCGTTGATGCCGGTACCGATGGCGGTGCCGCCGAGGTTCACTTCGGTCAACAGCTCAGGCGCCAGGCTACGCAGGCGATTGAGGTCTTCGGTCAGGGTAGTGGCAAAGGCGCGGAATTCCTGGCCGAGGGTCATCGGCACAGCGTCCTGCAACTGGGTGCGGCCCATTTTCAGAACGTGGTTGAATTCCTGGCCCTTGGCGGCGAACGCCTGAATCAGGCTGTCGAGGCTGGCGAGCAGGGCGTCGTGACCCAGCAGCAGACCGAGGCGAATGGCCGTCGGGTATGCGTCGTTGGTCGACTGCGCCATGTTCACGTCGTTGTTCGGGTGCAGGTACTTGTACTCGCCTTTCCCATGACCCATCGCTTCGAGTGCGATGTTGGCGATGACTTCGTTGGCGTTCATGTTGGTGGACGTACCGGCGCCGCCCTGAATCATGTCGACCACGAACTGCTCGTGGAAGTCGCCGCGAATCAGACGTGCGCACGCTTCACTGATCGCTGCGTGCTTCTCGCTGCTCAGGTGACCGAGCTGATGGTTCGCATCTGCTGCTGCCTGTTTGACCATGGCCAGGCCAACGACCAGTTTGGGGTAGTGAGCGATTGGAACGCCGGAGAGCCGGAAGTTCTGTACGGCGCGCAGGGTCTGGATGCCGTAATACGCTTCAGCGGGTACTTCGAGAACGCCAAGCAAGTCTTTTTCGATGCGAAATGATGCAGCGGAGGACATGATAGAGAAAGTCTCAAGAAAGGCACGGACTAAGCCGGAACGCCTTTAATACTAGGCCTGTGGCTGATTGCGAACCAATGCTGTTAAGCGCTAGCCTATGCGCAAACGGCATAATGTGGATGTGACGTTCGGATTATGACGAGCGTGTGAACAGCTTCAGTTGCCAGTTCGGTCCATCACTCTAGGAGCGCGCTTGCCAGCGATTGCGGGTTGTCAGTGGCATCGTGGTCCGCAGACACGACGCAATCGCGGGCAAGCGCGCTCCTACAGTTACTGCGGTAACCACGTCCCGGGGAGGACGCCATGAACCTGGAAAGCAAATGGCTGGAAGACTTCAGCGCACTGGCCGCGACCCGCAGTTTCTCGCAGGCGGCGGAGCGTCGATTCGTGACGCAACCGGCGTTCAGTCGGCGAATTCGCAGTCTGGAGTCCGCTCTGGGCCTGACGTTGGTCAATCGATCCCGAACCCCTATCGAGCTGACGGCGGCGGGGCAGTTGTTTCTGGTGACGGCGCGTACCGTGGTCGATCAGCTTGGCGAGGTGCTGCGTCATTTGCATCATCTGGAAAGCGGGCAAGGTGAGGTCATGCAGATTGCAGCGGCTCACTCGCTGGCACTGAGTTTCTTCCCTCGCTGGATCGCCCAGCTGCGCAATGAGGGGCTGAACATCGCCACGCGGCTGGTCGCCACCAATGTGGGCGACGCGGTGCATGCCCTGCGTGAAGGGGGCTGCGATCTGATGCTCGCGTTCTACGACCCGGATGCCGCGTTGCAGATGGACGCAGAAATTTTCCCTTCCCTGCACCTGGGCATGACGGAAATGCTCCCGGTATGCTCGGCAGATGCGGACGGACAGCCGTTGTTCGACCTGGAGGGAGAACTCAGCGTTCCACTGCTGGCCTATAGCGCAGGCGCATTCCTCGGGCGCTCGGTCAACCTGCTGCTGCGCCAGCGCAGTCTGCGTTTCACCACGGTTTACGAAACGGCAATGGCGGACAGTCTCAAGGGCATGGCACTCCAGGGGCTGGGCATCGCCTGGGTGCCGCGCCTGAGTATTGCGGCAGAGCTGGAACGTGGCGAGCTGGTGATTTGTGGAGGTGCGCAATGGCATGTGCCGCTGGAGATTCGGCTGTACCGCTGCGCCCTGGTACGCAAGGCCAATGTTCGGCTGTTGTGGCGCAAGCTGGAGGGTGGCGTCGCGCAGGCGCCTGCCTGACCTGGGAGTCAGTAAATACGGGGCTTTGCAGCGAGAAGCGATTGGCTGACAGGAGGTCGTCAGCGTTCTGTTAAACGAAACTCTTTGCGGTATACTGCGCGGCCTTTGGCCGGTTCGACTGGCCATTATTCGTACGACAAGCCACGCCGGTCTTCCCGCGTGGCTTGTTGTTTTTAGACGCGCCTGCGGGCGCCCGATGAGAGGCACGACGATGAGCGCACTGGTTGGCGTGATCATGGGCTCCAAGTCCGATTGGTCCACCCTTAGCCACACCGCCGACATGCTGGAAAAGCTCGGCATTCCGTACGAAGTCAAAGTGGTTTCGGCGCACCGTACGCCCGATCTGCTGTTCCAGTACGCTGAAGAGGCCGAAGGCCGTGGCATCGAGGTGATCATCGCCGGTGCCGGTGGTGCCGCTCACCTGCCAGGCATGTGCGCTGCCAAGACTCATCTTCCAGTGCTGGGCGTTCCGGTACAGTCCTCAATGCTGTCGGGCGTCGACTCGCTGCTGTCCATCGTGCAGATGCCTGCGGGCATTCCGGTCGCGACTCTGGCCATCGGCAAGGCGGGCGCAATCAACGCAGCGCTGCTCTCGGCCAGCATTCTGGGCGCCAAACACCCACAATTCCACGCAGTGCTGAAGAAATTCCGCACTGAGCAGACAGACAGCGTTCTGGACAATCCAGACCCGCGCGAGGCCTGAGGTTTTCATGAAGATCGGCGTAATCGGTGGCGGCCAGCTGGGTCGCATGTTGGCTCTGGCGGGCACACCGCTGGGAATGAATTTCGCTTTTCTCGATCCTGCGCCGGACGCCTGTGCCGCCGCGCTCGGCGAGCACTTGCGTGCCGATTACGGCGACCAGGATCACCTGCGCCAACTGGCCGACGAAGTCGATCTGGTGACCTTCGAGTTCGAAAGCGTACCGGCTGAAACCGTGGCCTTCCTTTCGCAATTCGTGCCGGTCTATCCGAGCGCCGAAGCCTTGCGCATCGCTCGCGACCGTTGGTTCGAGAAGAGCATGTTCAAGGACTTGGGTATTCCAACCCCTGCGTTCGCCGACATCCAGTCTCAGGCGGATCTGGACGCAGCCGTTGCCAGCATCGGGCTGCCTGCCGTCTTGAAAACCCGCACCCTGGGTTACGACGGCAAGGGTCAGAAGGTTCTGCGCAAACCTGAAGACGTGGTCGATACCTTCGCCGAACTCGGCAGCGTGCCGTGCCTGCTGGAAGGTTTCGTGCCGTTCAGCGGCGAGGTCTCTCTGATCGCCGTTCGGGCTCGCGATGGCGAAACCCGCTTCTATCCGCTGGT
Organism: Pseudomonas sp. LS-2; assembly: GCF_003605735.1. GTDB lineage: Bacteria > Pseudomonadota > Gammaproteobacteria > Pseudomonadales > Pseudomonadaceae > Aquipseudomonas. The sequence goes on from NZ_QXTJ01000039.1 coordinate 915,244, forward strand.
CCACAACACCCATGACAGTGGCATCCTGCGGCTGTCCATCGCCAGCACCGATCACCCATTGCAGGCGCTGGCGGAGGATTACGCTGGCCGGGTTCTGACGCAACTGGATTACGTTGGCGTGCTGGCGTTCGAGTTCTTCGAAGTCGACGGTGGCTTGAAGGCTAACGAAATCGCTCCGCGCGTTCATAACTCCGGCCATTGGACCACCGAAGGTGCCGAATGCAGCCAGTTCGAGAACCATCTGCGCGCCGTTGCCGGCCTGCCGTTGGGCTCTACAGCGAAAGTGGGGGAGAGCGCAATGCTCAACTTCATCGGTGAAGTGCCCGCTGTGGACAAGGTTGTCGCCATCGACGATTGCCATCTGCATCATTACGGCAAAGCGTTCAAGGTCGGTCGCAAAGTGGGTCACGCCACCGTCCGCAGCAAGGACCGCGCGACCCTGGATCGTCAGGTGAAGCTCGTTGAGGCGTTGATCAAGAACTGATCAAGTCGGCTGTCCCTGTAGGCGTGAGCTTGGTCGCGATAGCGTGTTGTCTGCAATGAATCGTTGCCTGACAGAAAGCTATCGCGGGCAAGCGCGCGCTACTACAAAGTCGGCGCCTTTTGCGTTGAACCATTCATCTCCGCGCCCCTCAGATAGCGTGTTGCCAATAGCCGACTAGGCTTTGGCATATCCATTCAAACAGAGGGACATGGCATGGGAATCATCGGAACCATCTTTATCGGCTTGATCGTCGGCCTGCTGGCCCGCTTCCTGAAGCCAGGCGACGACAGCATGGGCTGGATCATGACCATTCTGCTCGGTATCTGTGGTTCGCTGGCCGCGACTTATGGCGGTCAGGCACTGGGTATCTATCAGGCAGGCGAGGGGGCTGGTTTCCTGGGCGCCCTGGTCGGCGCGATCATCCTGCTGGTGATCTACGGCATGATCAAAAAGAAATGAAACTGAGTCTGGCCCTCTGCGCTATTGCCGCGCGGAGGGCTAGAATGCCCGGCACTTGAATCCTCCTGCCGAGCACCTTAATGCGTCGTCTTCTTCTCGTTTCCCTGCTGCTGGTCTGCGGACTCGCACGCGCCGCTGATATCCCTGAAACCGACTGGCTCGAACTGATGCCCAAGTCGGATCAGAAAGCCCTCGAAGCCATGCCCGAGATCGATCACAACTCCCCGGAAGCTCAGGGCACGTTCGACAGCAAGGGTGGTTTGAAGCAGAGCAAGGGTTTGCCTGCAGTGATGTATTCCACCAAGACCGTTGCGGCCATGGACGGCAAGAACATTCGCTTGGGTGGTTATCCGGTGCCACTGGAAACCGACGCCAAGGGACACAGCACACTATTCTTCCTCGTCCCCTATCCCGGCGCCTGCATTCATGTACCGCCACCGCCACCGAATCAATTGGTGCTCGTTCGTTATCCGAAAGGCTTGAAGATCGACGATATCTACACGCCGTTGTGGGTAATCGGAACGTTGAAAGTCGAAAAGGTCAGCAATGACCTGGCCGATGCCGCCTATGCGCTGGATGCATCGAAAGTGCGGGTAGTGGTTGAGGCGGATTTGTAAGCTGGACGTATCCGCTGCATACGACTCTGTAGCAGCACGGCTTGCCGGTGATAGCGATTTCAAAGACGCCACCGTCGGCACGCCGGACTGCCACAGGGTTTACATCACTCCTCGCCCAGCGGCTCAGCCCAGATACTCACGCTCATCATGTGCATGTCACCCGGCTTGAGCGTCACGATGTCGCCCATGACATTGGCCGTCTCAACACACACCATGTTCTGCCAGCCATCGGCCTCCATGTCACCTAACGTCTTGGTCTTCTCGATCCACGGGTTCCATACCACCGATGAATTCGAGCCGATGGTCTGAATCTGAATCCGGCGTTTCCACTCGGGGTCAATGATCGAAGTCAGATCAGGCGTGCCTTGATAGATACGATCTGTCTCGCCAGTGAACGTAATGTCACCCACCTGAACGTTTTGCTGTTCCCAGCTTTCCAGTGTGTTGAGGTAGGTCACACCGTCCAGGCCCTCGATACTGACTTGCTTGATGTCGCTGACAGCGAAGTAGCTGTGCAGCGCCTGGCTCAACGTCACGTCTTCTGGGCCCGCATTGAAGCTGACCAGACTGACGTTCAGCGCCGCATCCATACGAATCTGCAGTTTGAGTCCAACGGTGTGCGGCCAACCCGGCAGATGGCCTTCGGCTTTTGGTTGAATGAACTCGACGATCAAAGCATCGCCATCCTCGCCCATGCCCATCAACTCCCAGTCAATGGCGCGGACTTCGCCGTGAGCGTTGGCAGGCTCGCTGCTTTGGCGCATGTCCTGCACGGCTTGCGGATTTCGCTGGAAGTTGCCAAACCATGGCCAGCAGATCGGCATGCCGCCGCGAATCGCTTTGCCCTGCTTGAATACAGCACCGGGATTGGACCAGATCAGCGGCTGATCGCCGTCGATCTGATAGCTGATGATGTGCGCGCCCTGCTGGGCGACCACCAGCTCGGCCTGGCCGTGGCGAATACGCCAGCAATTGAGCTCACCGAGCTGGATGGAATCGACTTGTGGCGTAGGCATAGGGGTACTCACTCAAAGGACAGTGACTGAATCAGACTGTGCCAAGCTTGATGAGTTTACTGCCCGGTGCCAAGTGCAATGAAGCGGGCGCTGTAGCGTCAGCGTCTGGCAGGGACCGAGCGGGTGCGACCGCTGCCGTCGATGGCGACGAAGACGAACACGGCTTCGGTGACTTTGCGCCATTCGCTGGACAGTGGATCGTCGCTCCATACCTCAACCATCATCTGGATCGAGCTGCGGCCGATTTCCAGGGTCTGGGTATAAAAGGACAATTGCGCGCCGACGGCGACCGGGACCAGGAACGCCATGCGATCGATCGCAACGGTCGCCACGCGCCCGCCCGCCACCTTGCTGGCCATGGCGGTGCCGGCCAGGTCCATCTGGGAAACCAGCCAGCCGCCGAAAATATCGCCAAAGCCATTGGTTTCGCGGGGTAATGCGGTGATCTGCAATGCCAGATCACCTTGTGGAATCGGATCTTCTTGTTCGAGCTCAATCATGCCGGGGTCCCTCTGACCCATGACTCTCATAGTCTTCATTACGTTTGAAAGGGAAACTCTGCGAAGACGACTTGGGTAAATGGCTTCGCACAATTTCCCTGAAAGACCGGTTGAGTCGCGGCCCGCAAGTATATAGAGCAGCGCGTCACCAGACGACCGCCGGGTTTGCACTTTGCCCGGTTCTCGTTGCAATCCATGTGCATCGGCCTGCAATTTGTTATCTTGCCGGACCGATCTGGCGCACTACGCCGTCATTGGCACGCAATTTTGATGCCCGATTACCTCTTCGAGTCGATAAATCGCGTGCACAGCCGTTACCCCCGGCTGTCCCGTTATTGATTTTTCGTCCCGAGAGAGCCTCAAAAGAGAAGCCATTGTCATGTCCTCTGTGTCTTCAAGTGCGGCGCATCCTTCGCGCCCACTGACCCGTAACGATTACAAAACCCTGTCGCTGTCCGCATTGGGCGGTGCGCTGGAATTCTACGATTTCATCATCTTCGTGTTCTTTGCCGCGGTCGTCGGCAAGCTGTTTTTCCCGGTGGATATGCCCGAATGGCTGCGCTTGATGCAAACGTTTGGCATTTTTGCTGCCGGATATCTGGCGCGCCCACTGGGCGGCATCGTCATGGCGCATTTCGGCGATCTGCTGGGGCGCAAGAAAATGTTCACGCTGAGCATTTTCCTGATGGCGGTGCCGACGCTCATCATGGGCCTGCTGCCAACCTATGCGCAGATCGGCATCTGGGCGCCGCTTTTGTTGCTGCTGATGCGGGTCATTCAGGGCGCCGCAATTGGTGGGGAAGTGCCGGGGGCGTGGGTATTCGTTTCCGAACACGTTCCCGCACGTAACGTCGGTTACGCCTGCGGTACCCTCACGTCGGGTCTGACCGCGGGTATCTTGCTGGGTTCGCTGGTCGCCACCTGGATCAACAGCCTTTACACCCCGGCCGAGGTTTCGGACTACGCCTGGCGGATTCCTTTCCTGCTGGGCGGTGTGTTTGGCCTGATGTCGGTCTACCTGCGCCGCTGGCTTCACGAGACGCCGGTCTTCGCCGAACTGCAGCTTCGCAAGGAACTCGCCGAAGAGGTGCCACTCAAGGCTGTATTGCGTGACCATCGCGGGGCAGTCGTGTTGTCGATGGCCCTGACCTGGTTGTTGTCGGCGGGCGTTGTCGTGGTCATTTTGATGACCCCGACCCTGCTGCAGACCACCTACGGTTTCGCGCCTGCCGTTACGCTGAAAGCGAACAGCCTGGCGATCATCCTTCTGAGCCTCGGCTGCATCGGCGCTGGCGCGCTGGCGGATCGATTCGGCGCAGGGCTGGTCTTCCTGGTGGGGTCGCTGGGCTTGTTGATCAGCTCATGGACTTTCTATCACACCGTCGGCGATCACCCGGATCTGCTCTATCCGCTGTATGCCATAACTGGTCTGTTTGTCGGCACCATCGGCGCCGTCCCCTTCGTAATGGTCAAGGCCTTCCCGCCCGTGGTGCGGTTCTCGGGGCTGTCGTTCTCCTACAACCTAGCCTACGCGATCTTCGGCGGCCTGACGCCAATGGTCGTCACGCTGATGCTCAAGGCGAACCCGATGGGGCCGGCCTGGTACGTGGCGATCTTGTGTGCGCTGGGGATGGTGATTGGCGTGTATCTGCTGAATAAGAAAGTGGCCTGATCAAGCACCTGTAGCAGACAATCGGCAAAAAAAAGAGGCCGCCACCCCCAAAAGGGTGGCGGCCTTTCATTTATTTGTCATGTTTCAGTCATAGAGTAGTCACATGGCCATCATCGACCCCGGCCACCTCTCTCGACCTCGCCAGGAGCAAGGCATGACACTCAAGCGTTTGATGACTGCACTCACCTTTGTCGCCGCCGGCGTTGCCACTGCCAATGTCGTTGCTGCGGTTGATCCCGCGATCAAGCCCTACGTCAAAACCTCTGGGGTTTCGGGCAACCTGTCCAGTGTCGGTTCGGATACCTTGGCCAACCTGATGACCATGTGGGCCGAGGCCTACAAAAAAGAATACCCAACCGTGAACATCCAGATTCAGGCTGCCGGTTCCTCGACTGCGCCACCGGCATTGACCGAAGGCACAGCAACGCTTGGCCCGATGAGCCGCAAGATGAAGGATGGCGAGTTGTCGGCTTTCGAGCAGAAGTACGGCTACAAGCCGACGGCGATTCCGGTGGCGGTCGATGCGCTGGCGGTGTTCGTGCACAAGGATAATCCGATCAAGGGCCTGACCTTGCAGCAAGTGGACGCGATTTTCTCGGCGACCCGTCTGTGCGGCGCCAAGGCCGATGCCAGAACCTGGGGCGACGTCGGTGTGACGGGCGATCTGGCCGGCAAGTCTGTTCAGTTGTTCGGGCGCAATTCGGTTTCCGGCACCTATGGCTATTTCAAGGAAGAAGCGCTGTGCAAGGGTGACTTCAAACCTAACGTCAACGAGCAGCCGGGGTCTGCCTCGGTCGTCAGCTCCATCAGCAGTTCGCTGAACGGCATTGGGTATTCGGGCATTGGTTATAAAACGTCCAGCGTACGCACGGTGCCACTGGCGAAAAAGGAAGGTGGTGAGTTCGTCGAAGACAACGAGGCTAACGCGCTTAACGGCACTTACCCGCTGGCCCGGTTCCTTTATGTGTACGTCAACAAAGCGCCTAACAAACCGCTGAACCCCCTGGAAGCCGAATTCGTCAAACTGATTCTGTCCAAACAAGGTCAGGAAGTTGTCATGAAAGACGGGTACATTCCTCTACCAGCCAAGGTCGTCAGCAAGGCTTTGGCTGATCTGGGGCTATAAAAACGGTAGCGAGCATAAGCGCTGCCAGGAATTACCCGGACGCGGGGTGAAGAGTCGCCCCGCCGGCAGACAAAAAGGCCTTATGGACCGAGGCTCGCGAAACAATGAGTAGTCCGTTGCCACGATGCCGGGGCGACGGGCTTTTTTGCGTCACTACGCTGTCATGTATCTGTCATACAGAGCGACTAGGGTGTGCGCATGAATGATTTGGCCAATTCATCAATGACCGAAAAATCCCCTCCCGAGCGCATTGATTTCAATACGCCCGAGTTGCAACGCAAGCGTCGTATTCGTGCGCTCAAGGATCGTCTGACGCGCTGGTACGTGTTGGTGGGCGGTCTTGCCGTGCTGGCTGCAATCACGTTGATCTTCTTTTATCTCGCTTACGTCGTCCTGCCGCTGTTTCAGGGCGCAAAGCTGACCGCCCAAACCGCGCAAGCGCCCGCCTGGATGCAAGACGCTGGCAAGCCGATGGTGCTCGTCATCGAGGAGCAGAATCAGATCGGCATGCGCGTTTCCGACAAGGGCGAGGCATTGTTCTTCCATATCAGCGACGGCAGCGAGTTGTCCCGCGTGGTCCTGCCGGTGCCAGCAGGCGCTCATGTCACGTCGGTGGGCCAGGATCAGCCGGGCAAGCCGCTTGTTGCCATGGGACTGTCCAACGGTCAGGTATTGGTGTTCAAGCACGCTTATCCAATCAGCTACCCGGGCAACAAGAAGACCATTACTCCGACCATCACTTACCCCTACGGCGAAACGCCTCTAGAGCTTGATGAAGAAGGGCGGCCGCTGGAGCACGTCAACCTCAATGCCAGCGACTCCACGCTAATCCTCGCGGGTGCGACCGGCACCCAATTGCATGTTCTGTCGCTTACCCAGGCAGAAAACATGATGACCGGCGAGGCCACCAACGAAGAAAGCCGTATCGATTTGCCGCAGCTGTCGGAGACGGTAAAGGCGATCTATGTCGACCCGCGGCAGCAATGGCTTTACGTCATTAATGGTCGTGCTCAGGCCGACGTATTCAACCTGCGCGACCGTACGCTCAACGGCCGCTACAAGCTGCTCGAAGACGCCAACGCCGAAACCACTGCCAGCACTCAGTTGGTGGGCGGTATCTCGCTGATGATTGGCAGCTCGAAAGGCAACATTGCACAGTGGTTCATGGCCCGTGACGTCGATGGCGAGATGCGTTTGCAGCACATCCGCGACTTCAAGATGGGCGGTGCGCCGATCTCCCAAATCACCGCCGAACAGCGTCGCAAGGGCTTCATCGCCATGGACACCGCCGGCAGGCTGGGGGTGTTCCACAGCACTGCCCATCGCACGCTGCTGATCGACCCGGTCGCCAGCGGCCCTGCCGTGATGGGGATGTCGCCTCGCGCTGATCGGATCATTGTCGAAGACCGCGGCAAGTTGCTGGCCTTGAGTCTGAGTAACCCGCATCCGGAAGTCTCCTGGAGCGCGTTATGGGACAAGGTCTGGTACGAAAACTACGACGAGCCCAAGTACATCTGGCAGTCCACGGCATCGAACAGTGATTTCGAGCCCAAGCTGAGCCTGGCCCCGTTGACCTACGGCACCCTCAAGGCCGCGTTCTACGCAATGTTGCTCGCCGCACCGCTGGCCGTGGCCGCAGCCATCTATACCGCTTACTTCATGGCGCCGGGCATGCGCCGCAAGGTCAAGCCGGTGATTGAATTGATGGAAGCGATGCCAACGGTGATTCTCGGCTTCTTCGCCGGTCTGTTCCTGGCGCCGTATCTGGAAGGACACCTGCCGGGCATCTTCAGTCTGCTGATTTTCACCCCTATAGGGATTCTGCTGGCGGGGTTTATGTGGACGCGTTTGCCTGATTCGATTCGCCTTCGCGTGCCGGACGGCTGGGAAAGCGCCATCCTGATTCCGGTCATTCTGCTGGTGGGCTGGGTTTCGCTGGGCATGAGTTCGCACATGGAGAATTGGTTCTTCGATGGCGACATGCGCTCCTGGATCACCAATGACATGGGCATCACCTACGATCAGCGCAACGCTCTGGTGGTCGGTCTGGCGATGGGGTTTGCGGTCATCCCCAACATCTATTCGATTGCAGAAGNGCGCTACGCCGTGGCAGACCTTGACCCGCGTGGTGATCCTGACGGCCAGCCCCGGCATCTTTTCAGCGCTGATGATCGGCATGGGCCGTGCCGTTGGCGAAACCATGATCGTGCTGATGGCCACCGGGAACACGCCGATCATGGACATGAACCTGTTCGAGGGCATGCGCACCCTGGCGGCCAACGTTGCCGTGGAAATGCCTGAGTCCGAAGTCGGCGGCAGTCATTACAGGGTGTTGTTCCTGGCCGCGCTGGTGTTGTTGATTTTCACGTTTGTCATGAACACCTTGGCGGAGCTGATTCGTCAGCGCCTGCGCAAGAAGTATTCATCTCTCTAGGGCAGGTAGAAACAGATGAAAAAGACCTCCCTCAAGAGCTGGGTCAAAAGCGGCGCCCCCGGCGTCTGGATGAGTGCCGGTGCGGTATCCATTGCCGTCATCATGACCATCGGGTTGTTGGCGGTCATTGCCGTGCGCGGCCTCGGCCATTTCTGGCCAGCCGATGTGATTTCCGCTCAGTACGATGTTCCAGGTCAGGTAAAGCATGTGCTGGTCGGCGAGCTGGTGCAGTCCGAACAGGTCCCCCGCGCCCGCCTCAAGGGTGCCGGCCTGCCTGTGCCGGATCAAGGCACTGAATTCATGACCCGCGACCTGTTCAAGATCGGCAATCGCGACATCAACCCCAGCGACTTCAGCTGGATCGTGGGCGAATGGTTGACCGAGCAGAGCAAGCCTGCCGAGTTGATGACGATCGAACGCCGTGAGTGGGGCAATTTCTACGGATACCTGGTCAACGTCAAAGAGAACGGCAAGATCGTCGCCGAGGGCGAAGCGGCCTGGCCGCAGCTGCAACAGCGTATCGAGCGCGTGCAGAAGATCTCTGACGAACTCGACGGGCTTGAGAAAACCGAGATCGGCGCGATCAACCACGGTATCGAACGTCTGCGCCTGCAGGCGCGCAAGCTTGAGCTCAATGGCAAGCTTGACGCCGAGGCGCAAGCGGACATGGCCGCCGAACGCGCTGAGTACGATGCGCGCTACACAGAAATCGAATCGCGCCTGGACGCGCTGCACGCTGATTTCAATCGCGACAGCCTGACCGCTCGTGATGCGAATGGCAAAGAGGTCGAGATCAGTCTGGGCAAGGTGGTTCACGCGTATCAGCCAAACGCCATGGGCGTAGGGACCAAGCTGGGTTTCTACTTCAAGAAGCTCTGGGAATTTCTCAGCGATGACCCGCGTGAAGCCAACACCGAAGGCGGCATTTTCCCGGCCATTTTCGGCACGGTGATGATGACCCTGATCATGGCGGTGATCGTGACTCCCTTTGGGGTCCTGGCAGCCGTCTACCTGCGTGAGTACGCCCGTCAGGGGCCGGTGACGCGTCTGATCCGAATAGCCGTGAACAACCTCGCGGGCGTTCCGGCCATCGTCTACGGCGTGTTTGGCCTGGGTTTCTTCGTTTATGTACTGGGTGGCTCAATCGACCGGCTGTTCTTCCCCGAGTCGTTGCCCACGCCGACTTTCGGCACCCCCGGCTTGATGTGGGCTTCGCTGACCCTTGCGCTGCTGGCGGTGCCGGTGGTGATCGTGGCAACCGAGGAGGGCCTGGCGCGTATCCCGCTGACGTTGCGCGAAGGCTCTCTGGCCCTCGGCGCGACCAAGGCCGAAACCCTGTGGAAGATCGTTTTGCCCATGGCGAGCCCGGCGATGATGACCGGGCTTATTCTGGCGGTCGCCCGCGCAGCCGGCGAAGTAGCGCCGTTGATGCTCGTGGGTGTGGTCAAGCTGGCGCCGTCGCTGCCGGTGGATGGCAATTATCCCTATCTGCACCTTGATCAGAAGATCATGCACCTGGGCTTCCATATCTACGACGTCGGCTTCCAGAGCCCCAACGTCGAAGCCGCGCGTCCGCTGGTGTACGCCACGGCACTGTTGCTGGTGCTGGTGATCGCCCTGTTGAACCTGTCCGCGGTGACTATCCGAAACCGCCTGCGCGAGAAGTACAAAGCGCTGGACAGCTGATTGAGAACGGCGTCGTTCCTGTTTCTGGTCGACGACGCGACGAAATGAATTGAAAGCGCAGGGAGTTACCCATGCAGCAAGAACCCCACACCCACGGCATCAACATGTCGAAACTGGGTCGCAAGCGCCAGGTACTGGATCTCGACACCGAAGCCGTTGCGCTGGAGGTGCCGGGCCTGAACCTGTTTTACGGCGAGAAACAGGCGCTGTACGACATTCAGATGAATATCCCAAAGCAGCGCGTGACCTCGTTCATCGGCCCCTCGGGCTGTGGCAAGTCGACCTTGCTGCGCACCTTCAACCGGATGAACGATCTGGTGGACGGCTGCCGCGTACAGGGTGAGATCAAGCTTTACGGGCATGACATCTACACCAAGGGTGAGGACGTCGCCGAGCTGCGTCGTCGGGTGGGCATGGTGTTCCAGAAGCCCAATCCTTTCCCCAAGACCATCTACGAGAATGTGGTCTACGGCCTGCGGATTCAGGGCATCAACAAAAAACGCACACTGGACGAGGCCGTCGAGTGGGCATTGCGAGGCGCGGCACTGTGGGATGAGGTCAAAGACCGCCTGCACGAGTCCGCGCTCGGACTTTCCGGTGGTCAACAGCAACGTCTGGTGATCGCCCGCACTATCGCCGTCGAACCGGAAGTACTGCTGCTCGATGAGCCGTGCTCCGCGCTCGACCCGATTTCGACGTTAAAAGTCGAAGAGCTGATCTACGAACTGAAATCCAAATACACCATTGTGATCGTTACCCACAACATGCAGCAGGCTGCGCGCGTATCGGATTACACCGCGTTTCTGTACATGGGCAAGGTGGTCGAGTTCGGGGACACCGATACGTTGTTCACCAATCCGACCAAAAAACAGACTGAAGACTACATAACCGGTCGTTACGGCTAGCACGTGTTTCGTCAGCCCTGAACCACCGCGCAATCAATCGGACGGACACTCAGCATGATCAAAGACAGCCATACACATCACATCTCCCAGCAGTTCAACGCTGAACTGGAAGAAGTTCGCAGCCACCTGCTGGAAATGGGTGGTCTGGTCGAGAAGCAGGTCAACGACGCGGTCACTTCGCTGATCGAAGCCGACTCGGGCCTGGCCCAGCGCGTTCGTGAAGTCGACGACCGCATCAACCAGATGGAGCGCAATATCGACGAAGAATGCCTGCGCATTCTGGCTCGTCGTCAGCCTGCTGCTTCTGACCTGCGTCTGATCATCAGCATCTCCAAGTCGGTGATCGACCTGGAGCGCATCGGTGATGAGTCCACCAAGATCGCCCGTCGCGCCATCCAGTTGTGCGAGGAAGGCGAGTCGCCGCGCGGCTACGTTGAAGTGCGCCATATTGGCGATCAGGTGCGCAGCATGGTGCGTGACGCCCTGGACTCATTCGCCCGTTTCGACGCCGATCTGGCGCTGTCGGTTGCCCAGTACGACAAGACCATCGACCGCGAATACAAGACCGCGCTGCGTGAACTGGTCACGTACATGATGGAAGACCCGCGTTCGATCTCCCGCGTGCTCAATGTGATTTGGGTGCTCCGCTCGCTGGAGCGCATCGGCGACCACGCTCGCAACATCTCTGAGCTGGTGATTTACCTTGTGCGCGGCACCGATGTGCGCCACCTGGGTCTCAAGCGCATGCAGGAAGAAGTTAAGGGCCGTGCCGCCGAAATACCTAATGTTCCGGACGCGCCTGACGATAAGTAAGATTGCCTGAGAAAAAACGCCTGGCGAACGCCGGGCTTTTTTTTGGGCAATCATTTGTTTCAAGCCGCCTATTTTTCAGTCACCCGCGAATAAATGTCCCGGTGTCGTCAAACAATTTGGCAGTTGGCCACCAGCCAGCGATATGCTCGCCATTTGCGGTGAACACGCCATCAGGAGCGTCGATGAGTAAAGTCAGTGTTTTGGTGGTGGATGACGCGCCGTTCATCCGCGACCTGGTCAAGAAGGGGCTGCGCAACGCCTTCCCCGGTGTCACCCTCGAAGATGCGGTCAACGGTCGCAAAGCCCAGGTGCTGCTGACCAAAGAGGTCTTCGACCTTGTGCTGTGCGATTGGGAAATGCCCGAGATGTCCGGCCTTGAGCTGCTGACCTGGTGCCGTCAGCAAGAAAGCCTGAAAAACATGCCGTTCATCATGGTGACCAGCCGTGGAGACAAGGAAAACGTCATTCAGGCGATTCACGCCGGTGTTTCCGATTTCATCGGCAAACCGTTCACCAACGAGCAACTGCTGACCAAGGTCAAGAAAGCGCTGCACAAGGTCGGCAAACTGGAGGCCCTGATGACCGGCGCCCCGGCACGGGCAAATGCGGCCTTCGCCAACGACTCGCTGGGCGCATTGACCGGCAATCGCCCGGAAGTGGTCAGTGCTTCGCCAACAGCACCTGCACAACCCCTGATCAAGCCGATGGCCAAGCCGGTAGCGCCTGCCGAGCCGACCGGCCGTGGTCAAGGGCAGTTGCGTCTTTCCAGCGGTATTCAGCAGTGTGTCATCAAAGCGTTGACGCTCAAGGAAGCTTTGCTGGTGGTGCGTCGCAGCGAAGCACTGCCTCAGATCCTCGACAGCGCGGTGCTAGACCTCGAGCAGGGGGAGAACGCTGAAGTCGCGCGGCTCAATGGCTATTTGCACGCTATTGCTGCTTTCGAGCAGAAACCAGACAGTGACTGGCTGCAACTGACCTTCCGCTTTGTCGACCAGGACACCCAGAAGCTCGACTACCTGTCGCGCCTGATTGCCCGTGGTACAGCGCAGAAGCACTTCGTGCCGGGTGCGTAAGGTAGCGGTAATCTTCTGTAGGAGCGCGCTTGCCCGCGATGGCGGTGTATCTGAGGCATATTCATCCGCTGACACACTGCAATCGCGGGCAAGCGCGCTCCTACACTCAGGTTCTTGTTTGGCTGACGAACCGCACTCCCTGAAGCATAGAAATTGCAAATCCCTTCGCGCCTGGACCTGACGCGATTTCCTTGACGCTTCGTCTATTGCCGATTGATACGGATGAGTCCTTTTTGATCGGTTTCGCTGTTAGGCTGGCCCCCATCGTCCCCTAAGCCAGGCCTATCCAGATGTTAGAGCGCTTTCTGGTGATGTGTGTTTTGGCGTTGGCTGCGCAATCGGCCGCAGCCGCCACCATCTACCGATTTACCGATGCCAACGGAGTGGTTTCGTTTACCGATCAACCAGTCCCCGGCGCGCAGGTCATGAAACTGCGAGAGCGCATGGTCGAGCGCATCGACAGTCAGGTGCGACTCAACGTCAAGAAAGCCAAGGGCACTGATAGCCTTTATGTGCGTAACGATCTTTACGCGCCAGTGGAAATCGAACTGCGTTTGTCGGGCGTGAAAAACGTGGTGGGCGTTGCCGATCAGGTGATCCGTCGCACGATTCCTGCGCGCAGTAACGAACGATTGCTCGCACTCAGCCCCCAAGTCCCCGGCAAAGCCATGGCCTATAAGCCAAGCCTGCGCTCGATTGTCGGCGATCCGCAGCGCAGCGTCTCGGCGGGCGGTTTCGCCTATCGCTATCCGTTGCCCTGGGTGGGTGGGCCTTTTCGAATCAGCCAAGGGCCTAACGGCTCCTATAGTCATGTTGGCGCCAAGAGCCGCTATGCCATCGACATCGCCATGCCTGAAGGCACGCAAATCATTGCGGCCCGTGGCGGTACCGTCATCAAGACCGAGAACGGGCAGTCGGGCCGTGGCGCTAACCCGTCGGGCAATTTTGTGCGCATCTTGCATGATGACGGCACCATGGGCGTCTATCTGCACCTCAAGCAGGGATCGGTCAGTGTGAAAGACGGCGAGCGAGTGACGGTAGGCACGCCGCTGGGGCGTTCGGGTAACACCGGCAACAGCACTGGCCCCCACCTGCACTTCGTGGTGCAGCGCAACGTGGGGCTGGCGCTGGAATCGATCCCGTATGAGTTCGCTCAGCCGGTACAGAACCTGCCGAACTTTGCGATTGGCGGGAATTGATCATTTCTGTCGGTTGATGCGGGCCAATGTAGGAGCGCGCTTGCCCGCGATAACGGTCGATTTCAGACATATTCATTGCCTGACACAACCTTTCGCGGCAAGCGCGCTCCTACACGAGTTTGTGTGCGTTCAGAAGGACATCAATCCAGCTTCAGAACCTTGGCCAGCACGATCTTCGGGCCTTTCATCTTCTTGATGATGATGCGCAGGCCTTCGATCTCCATCACTTCTTCTTCCTCAGGCACACGCTTGAGGCTGTCGTAGATCAGGCCAGCCAGGGTCTCGGCTTCAACGTGGTCCAGATCGATGCCCAGCAGACGCTCGACCTTGAACAACGGCGTATCGCCGCGCACCAGCAGCTTGCCCGGTTGGTAAGCGAGGATGCCGCGCTCGGCCTTGCGGTGTTCGTCCTGAATGTCACCTACCAGCACTTCCAGCACGTCTTCCATGGTCAGGTAACCGATGACCTTGCCGTCGGCTTCCTCGACCACCGCGAAATGCGCGCCGCCCTGACGGAACTGCTCCAGCAGGCGTGACAGAGGCATGTGCTTGGAGACGCGCTCCAATGGGCGGGTCAACTCGTCCAGGTTGAACGACTCGGGAATGTGATCCAGCGCTGCGAGTTCCAGCAACAGATCCTTGATGTGCAACAGGCCGACGAACTCGTTGCGTTGGGCGTCATAGACCGGATATCGGCTGAATTTGTGGCGACGAAACAGCGCGAGGATTTCCTTGAGCGGCGCGTTGCAGTCCAGCGTCACCATGTCTTCCCGGGAGTTGGCCCAGTCGACCACTTCCAGTTCGCCCATTTCCACTGCCGAGGCCAGCACGCGCATGCCTTGGTCGCTCGGGTCCTGGCCACGGCTGGAGTGCAGGATCAGTTTGAGTTCTTCACGGCTGTAATGGTGCTCATGATGCGGGCCGGGCTCGCCTTGGCCGGCGATGCGCAGAATGCCGTTGGCGCTGGCGTTGAGCAGATAGATCGCCGGGTACATGACCCAGTAGAACAGGTACAGCGGAACGGCCGTCCACAGCGACAGCAGCTCGGGTTTGCGAATGGCCCAGGATTTGGGGGCCAACTCGCCGACCACAATGTGCAGATAGGAAATCATGAAGAAGGCGGAGAAGAACGAAACCCCCTTGATCACTTCAGGTGAGCCTACTCCCATCGCCTCGAGCAGTGGCGCCAATAGATGCGCGAAGGCGGGTTCGCCGACCCAGCCAAGGCCCAGCGAGGCGAGGGTGATGCCCAGCTGGCACGCCGAGAGATAGGCATCGAGCTGGCTATGCACCGTGCGCAGGATGCGGCCGCGCCAGCCGTTTTTCTCGGCGATGGCCTCCACCCGAGTGGAGCGCAGCTTGACCATGGCGAACTCTGCCGCAACGAAAAAACCGTTGAGCAGTACCAGAATCATTGCAAAGAGAATCATGCCGAAGTCGGCGAAAATTGAAGCCAGGCTGATACCAGGGGAAGGGTCCATGATGGGGTTTTGCAGGTTCCGTTTTGAAGAAGGATGAAATAAGCCCTCACAATTGGAGGGCATAAGCGATGCAATTTAGCGGCTATCTGCCGCTATGGCTAGGCCTTGGTCATCTGGATTGGAGCGAAGTTGCAGATGAATACGCTGCCTTTGCCCAACACGCTGTTGATCTCCATCGTACCGCGATGGCGCAACAGCACATGCTTGACGATCGCCAGGCCCAGCCCGGTGCCCCCCGTGTTGGACGCGCGACTGGAGTCCACCCGGTAGAAGCGCTCGGTCAGACGCGGGATGTGTTTGGTGTCGATACCAATTCCGGAATCCTGCACGCTCAAGTGCGCGCCGCGACCGTCGGCCCACCAGCGGATGCGGATCTTGCCCTCGGCCGGGGTGTATTTCACGGCGTTGAAGATCAGGTTGGAGAACGCGCTGCGCAATTCTGCTTCGCTGCCCTTCAGGCTCCAGTCGCTTTCCAGGTCCAGGGTGATCTCCTGATTCTTGGCGCCAGACAGCGCCTGCGCGTCGTTCTTTATGCTTTGCAGCAAGGCGGGTACTGCAACGGGCTGGTTGTCGGACGGGTAATCGGTGGCTTCGAGCTTGGCCAATAACAGCAGGTCATTGAGCAGCGTCTGCATGCGCCCACCTTGCTGCTGCATTTGTTGCAGTGCGCGGACCCAGCGCGGATTCACTTCCTCGACGTTATCGAGCAACGTTTCCAGATAACCGCAGATTACGGTCAATGGCGTACGCAGCTCGTGGGACACGTTGGCCACGAAATCCTTGCGCATCTGTTCAAGCAGATGAAGACGCGTCACGTCGCGCACCAGCATCAGATGCTCGTTGTTGCCGTAACGCGTGATCAGCATCTGGATGCGTAAGCGGTCGTTGCCTGGCGATGGAATCTCCAAGGGTTCGGCGTAATTGCCCTGCTCGAAGTATTCCTTGAAACGCGGATGACGCACCAGATTGGTCACGGGCTGGCCACTGTCCTGTGGCGTTTTAAGGCCTAGCAGGGTTTCGGCGGCGCGGTTCCACCATTCCAGATTGCCTTCGCTGTCGAGCATGATGACCGCGTCTTTGAGCGCGGCAGTGGATTCCTGAACCCGGTCGATAACCGCTTGCAGCCGCCCGCGCACCCGCTGATCGCGGCGTTGCAGGTGATAAATGCTGTCGAACACTTCGCCCCACAGGCCATAGCCGTCGGGTGGTGGCTCATCGGGTTTGTGATGACGCAGCCAGTCATGCAGGCGCAGCAGCTGCTTGAGGGTCCAGGCCAGGTAGAGCCCCAGCCCGATTGCCAGACACCAGCCATAGTGCCCGCTGATCAGCCCGGCCAGCAGCGAGGCCGTGACCAATAGCAGCAGGTGGCGGATCAGGGTGCCATGCCAGTTTTGATTCAATTAACGCGTCCTTGTCTTCAGCGATCCGAGTCGCTACCAAAAGCTTTTTCAGCTTTTGGTGGAAAAACGGTAACCAGTACCGCGGACGGTTTGTACCAGATTTTCATAGGCATCGCCGAGGGCTTTGCGCAGCCGACGGATGTGTACGTCGACGGTACGCTCTTCGACGTAAACGTTGCCGCCCCAGACCTGATCGAGCAATTGCCCGCGGGTGTAGGCACGCTCCTGGTGAGTCATGAAGAACTGCAGCAGGCGGTATTCGGTCGGGCCCATTTCGGCGGGTTTGCCGTCGATGGTCACCCGGTGACTGATCGGGTCGAGCAACAGGCCGCCGACTTCGATGGGTGATTCGCCGTCGTTCGGGCCTGCGCGGCGCAGAACGGCTTTGAGGCGCGCGACCAGTTCACGAGGAGAGAATGGCTTGGTGATGTAATCGTCGGCGCCGACTTCGAGACCCTGGATCTTGTTGTCCTCTTCGCCCTTGGCGGTGAGCATGATGATCGGGATGTCCCCGGTCAGCTCGTCCCGCTTCAGACGGCGCGCCAGTTCGATGCCGGATGTGCCGGGCAGCATCCAGTCGAGCAGGATCAAATCGGGTTTGCGGTCGACGATGACAGCGTGGGCTTGCTGAGAGTTCTCTGCCTCCATGCAGTCATAGCCGGCCATTTCCAGTGCGACCGCAATCATTTCGCGGATCGGCGCTTCGTCGTCGACGATCAGAATGCTCCTGCCAACCATGCCTCGAACCTCATGTCATTTAACTGTCTTGGGGCGCATTAGATAACGGAATTATTGCAGTCGTGTGACAGGTTAGTTCGAACGAGGCGCATTGCCCGGTCTAGCGCTAAGCTTGTGGTCTTGTCCTACAACGAATGTCCATGTAACCAATACAAAAAGGGGCTTCATCTTATGGCTAAATTTTCTGCTGTTTTTACCGGTCTTTTGGCTGCCGCCGCGCTGGTGTCATCCGGGCTGGCATTCGCTCATCATCAGGCCGACGTCAAGGACGGCATTCTGGTTGATAAGAAAGGCATGACCCTTTACACCTTCGACAAGGACACCTCGGCCGGCAAGTCGGTGTGCAACGATGACTGCGCCAAGAACTGGCCGCCGATGACCGCCGCCACCGATGACAAGGCCGAAGGCGACTGGACCATCATCAAGCGTGACGACGGCGTGTCGCAGTGGGTCTACAAAGGCAAGGCGCTGTACACCTTCATCAAGGACAAGGCCCCAGGCGACAAGACTGGCGATGGCGTCAAGGACGTCTGGCACGTCGCAAAACCATGATCTGAACCTGCCGCCGCGCTGGCCCTCTGAGGATCAGCGCAGCGCGTAATCCAGCACGATCCCGACGAAGATCGCCAATCCTGCCCAGTGGTTGTGAAGAAATGCCTTGAAGCAGGCCTGCGGTTCCTTGTTGCGAGTCGACCAGAACTCCCAGGCGAAGCATCCGGCCGCGACCAGCAGGCCGAGGAAGAAATACAGTCCCAGCTCGAAGCGTGATCCGGCCAGCATCAGGCAGAACAGGGCCAGGCCCTGCAGTGTCAGGATGATCACCCGATCGGCATCGCCGAATAGCACAGCGGTGGATTTCACGCCGATCTTCAAGTCGTCTTCCCGGTCGGTCATCGCATAATACGTGTCGTAACCCACTGTCCAGAGCAGGTTGGCGATGTACAGCAGCCACGCGGCAGCGGGCAGGTCGCCGGTCTCGGCAGTGAACGCCATCGGCATGCCCCACGAAAACGCGGCGCCCAAGACCACTTGCGGATAATAGGTGTAGCGCTTCATGAACGGATAGGTTGCCGCGAGCGCCAGTCCGCCGAACGACAGCCATACGGTTGTCGAGTTGGTCAGCAGCACCAGCGCGAAGCTCAGCCCTACCAACACTGCAAACAGCACCAGCGCTTCTTTGGAGCTGACCTTGCCGCTCACCAATGGGCGCTGCTCGGTGCGCTTGACGTGGCCGTCGACCTTGCGATCAGCGAAGTCATTGATCACGCAGCCTGCGGCACGCATCAGGAACACCCCGATCACGAATATCAGCACATTGGCCAGTGACGGCGAGCCTTTGCCCGCAATCCACAGCGCCCACAGCGTCGGCCATAGCAGCAGATAAATGCCGATTGGTTTGTCGATCCGGGTCAGTTGAATGAAATCCCAGATGCGAGGGTGCAGACGGTTGAGGGACTTGAGCAGCGACAGGTACATCAGTGACGCTCCTTATTGGGAGTCGGTGGCTTGATCGACGGCGCGCCAGACAGTCGGCAGAAATACTTCGGCCACCAGGATGCTCAAGGTGCCGTGGCTGAAGCACGAGCGGCGTCCCCACAGTCCGTGAGCCGTATCGGCATCCGGTAACCATTGCGCCGGGTATTGGCAGATCTGCAAGGGTCCGCGTGCAAATGCACGGTCGCTGAACAACAGCTCGCCCAAGGATCGAGTACCCAGTTCGTCCATGTGCAGGCCGTCGTTCTCCAGCGCCGCTCGGCCGGCAACGCTGCGAGCGAAGACCCACTTTTCGCCGCGCCCGAGCAGATACACCTCGCGCACCCAGCCTTCACTGCCTTCGGGCAGTTGCAACGCCACACACTCGTCGATCCGCAAGCGCTGCCAGCCTTCGGACAAGGGCGTGACGCTGAAGCCGTCGCGGGAGAGACGAGTCAGGCGGCGGGTCAGCGAGTCTTCATGGAACAACCATTCGAGGACGGCAGCCTCGGGTGCTTCGATCAGTTGATCGCGCAACAGCCATTCAGGGGTTGGAAATGCAGGAGTTTGCTGGGTCACAGTACGCAGATATTGGCAGCAATCGAGGCGGCGAGCTTAGCATGATTGAGGTTCCTGGCCGATGATCGGGCCATGGCATCGGTGACGATGAAACTTGCGTCATCGCCTTGCGATCAGTAAAACGCCCTGACCCATTCGAAAAACGCGAGACAGCAGCTGGAGCGTCTGGGCACGTTTAGCCTGAGAACCGAGAGAACGACCAATGAAAAAATGGCAATGCATAGTCTGTGGCCTGATTTACAACGAAGCCGATGGTTGGCCGGATGACGGCATTGTTCCGGGCACCCGCTGGGAAGATGTGCCCGAAGACTGGCTCTGTCCAGACTGCGGGGTCGGCAAGATGGACTTCGAAATGATCGAAATCGCCTGATCCCTGCCTACCTGACTGACTCTGGAGAGAAGCATGAACGCACCCGTGGTGATCATTGGAACCGGCCTTGCGGGCTACAACCTGGCTCGTGAGTTTCGCAAGCTCGACAGCGAAACGCCGCTGTTGCTGATCACCGCCGATGACGGGCGTTCCTACTCCAAGCCCATGCTCTCCACCGGCTTTGGCAAGAACAAGGAAGCCGACGGCCTGAGCATGGCGGAGCCCGGCACGATGGCCGAGCAACTGAATGCTGAAGTGCGCACCCACACTCGCGTCAGTGGTATCGACGCTGGTCACAAGCGCCTCTGGATCGGGGAGGAATCGGTGTACTACCGAGACCTGATCCTGGCCTGGGGCGCAGAAACCGTGCGGGTGCCTGTGGACGGTGACGCGAGCGAATCGGTCTTCCCGATCAACGATCTCGAAGACTACGCGCGCTTTCGTGCGGCGGCCGCCGGCAAGCGTCGCGTGCTGATTCTGGGCGTCGGCCTGATTGGATGCGAGTTCGCCAACGATCTCATCCTGGGCGGCTTCGAGGTGGATCTGGTCGCACCGTGCGAACAGGTCATGCCGACGCTGCTGCATCCTGCGGCGGCGACGGCGGTTCAGGCCGGACTAGAGAGTCTGGGTGCACGGTTTCATCTGGGCCCGGTGCTGACCCGCGTCTCTCGAGTCGAAGACGGCCTCGAAGCGCACCTGTCCGATGGTGAAGTGCTGCATTGCGACCTGGTGGTGTCCGCCATCGGGCTACGGCCTCGCGTGGATCTGGCTGCTGCCGCGGGTCTCGAGATCGGGCGTGGTGTGGTGGTGGATCGTCACCTCAAGACCTCTCACGCCAACATCTTTGCCTTGGGCGATTGTGCCGAGGTCGATGGCCTGAATCTGCTGTACGTAATGCCGCTGATGAGCTGTGCGCGGGCCCTGGCGCAAACCTTGGCCGGGACGCCGACACCCGTCAAGTACGGGCCGATGCCCGTGACGGTAAAAACCCCGATCTGTCCGCTGGTGGTCTCGCCCGTGCCCAAGGGCCGGGAAGGTGTCTGGAGCGTTGAGGGACAGGGTGCGGACATCAAGGCGCTCTGCCACGATGCCGATGGAAATCTGCTGGGATATGCACTGACAGGGGCTGCCGTCATGGAGAAGCTGGCGCTGAACAAGGTGCTTCCTGCGCTGCTGGCATAAATAACGGTCGTTCTGTCGGATAACGCGCATTTTTGTTGAAACAAACGTGGCTCACGTACTGGCGCGGGTCTCGGCGGCATGCCATCCTCATTCCGGTCTGCCGCTACGTAGAGCCGTCGCGGCACCTGCTCGCTGCCTCTCAGGGGCAGCACGGGACATAAAAACAAAAAACCGTAAAAGAGGCTTCATATGCGTAAACCAGAACTCGCAGCCGCTATTGCTGAAAAAGCAGATCTCACCAAAGAACAAGCCAATCGCGTCCTCAATGCCGTCCTGGACGAAATCACTAACGCCCTTCATAAAAAGGACAGTGTGACCCTCGTCGGTTTCGGGACCTTTCTGCAACGCCATCGCGGCGCGCGCACGGGTAAAAACCCACAGACCGGCGAGCCGGTGAAAATCAAGGCCAGCAACACTGTGGCATTCAAGCCGGGTAAATTCCTGAAAGACAGCGTTAATCCGTAATAGAGCGCTGGACGCCTTGCGGAAGGCGAACAGCACAGAAATGGGCATGCCACAGAAGTTGGATGCCCATTTTTTTCGCCCGCGCTTTTGTACGTGCAGGCTGTCTGCGCCGCCACTTTGCGACCGTCGGGTTCTGCTTGCTCATCGTGGCTGCAAGATCGCTACACTGCGGTCATCTGCTTATCCGCACCTGATCGCATGAGGCGTCTTACATGAAGTTTCGTTTTCTTCTCTGGATGATGGGCCTTCTGATGGCCCGCGCCAGTCGCAACAATCCCGCTTTTCAGCAACAGCTCAACGGCAAGGACCTGACATTCCAGCTGCAGACGTCCGACGGCAAGGTCGCGCGGCATTTCGTGGTCCGTGATCAGCGCATCAACAGCCGTGGCGGGGCAGTGGCTTCCCCGGCGTTCGCGATCTCGTTCAAGGATGCCGCATACGGCTTCGCGACGATGCAGGCGAAGAACAAGCAACTGGCGTTCATGCAGGGGATTCAGGACAAGAACATTCAAGTCACCGGCAATACCGGGCTTGTGATGTGGTTTCAAGGTTTGACGAAGTATTTGAAGCCGCGGAAGAAGAAAGGGTAACGATCATGAGCAAATCGTTGTAGCCCTCCGGCTTGGCGGCGGTGACGTTACCAAGATCGTCACCGCCGGAAAGCCGGACTACAGGTGCAGCGCGACATGCGCCGAGCACCTGCTTTTCAGGACCAATCAATGAAACTGCGAAGCCAGTTCGCGCAACAGCACTTCGGCTTCCAGGACCTTCTGCACGACGTCCTGAGCCTTTTCCCGTGGCAGTTCAAGACGCTCGAACAACTCGTCTGGAATGCTTTCCATCGGGCCGGAGCCGATCCCTTCCTTGCGCAGCAAACGCACCGCCAGACACACGAGGTTGGCGTATTCGTAGTGTTCGCCAGCGTACTGAGGGTCGTGCTGGAAGCGCAGGGCAGTGGCCAGCTCCTCAGGCATGTCCCAGTTGCGCATCAGCCACGAGCCGATCTGCTCGCGAGTAATGCCCAGCAGATGCTGCTCTACGAAGCTGTGGTGCAGGTGCGGGTTGACCTCGATCTGACGGCAGATCAACGAGAAGTGCGGGGGGAATACGTGAGCCAGCAACAGATAACCGAAGTTATGCAGCAGACCCGCCAGATAGGTCAGCCCGCTTTCCGGACGCTTGGCGCGCGGCATGGCGCGGGTCAGGCCTTCGATGACGGCGGCGGTGTAGATCGATTGCTGCCAGTAGGGCGTCGCGTGTTGCGGGTGATCCTTGGGCAGTTCCAGTGTCTTGCCCAACGCCAGACCCAATGCGAGGTTGATGACCAGATCGAAGCCCAGTACGCGGACGATGGCATCTTCGACCGAGCGAATCTTGCCCGCTGAGCCGTAATACGGCGATGCGGCCCAGCTCACCACTTGCGCAGCGAGCGCAGGATCGGTTTCCACGACGCCTGTAATGTCATCGATCGTGGCATCGGGATCGACGCGCAGCTTGATGATCTTCTGTGCAGTGTCGGCCAGCGGCGGAATCTCCACTGTTGCTTCCAGTCGCTGCTGAATACGGCGTGCCGTGAAATTCTGGACCGCCTTGGTGATTTCATCGCGGTCGTCGTCAGGGCGTGTGAGGTTCGGCTGGACAGACGTCACCGGCTCACCAAAGGTCGCGGCGCTGGCTTTGCTCAGCAGGGTCTTGAAATCCTCGCTGCTGATTTCCAGAAGCAGGCCCGGCTCGCCGGAATCGATCAGTACAGTCGGCTCCTGCAGAATGCGTTCTTCATACAGGCACGGCGAACTGGTCAGCGCTGGCAAGGCGGGGAGGGTGTGCAGATTGTTTTTGCCGAGCATCTGATCCAGATGCTCTTGCGACACGGCTGTCAGCTTGCGTCCGGTCAGCTCGGTAATCCGGTTAAGGTCCAGCAGATGGCTTTGCGGAAACAGGATGAGTAACGCCCCAACGGAATCATGGACCAGAATGGCCTGGACCTTCTGCGCAGTGACTAGCGTTTCGTCGTCCATGACTTCGCGGTAGTTGATGGCAGCTTTGCCAAGCAACTGCCGGATGACAGACGGGGCGTGTTGGGTTGCGTCGATGTGGGCAACTTCTGTCATGGCCTGTATCCAGATTCCTACAATTGCTGAAGTATAACCAGCTTAGTTGTTATATAGGTGAGACACGTCCTGATTGCTGACTGCTTCACACTTGACCGTACTGCTGGCCGTGGCGCAGCCAACGTTCCAGTAGCGGGCTCACGTGTTGGGGCCAGCGCTCCAGTAACGCTTGGGCTGCATCGCGGACGGCGGGCAGCAGATCTGCGTCGCGCATCAAGTCGGCAACCTTGAATTGCAGCAGTCCCGTTTGACGGGTTCCCAGCATCTCGCCGGGCCCGCGAAGTTCAAGATCCTTCTCTGCGATCACGAAGCCGTCGTTGGTTTCACGCATGATTCCGAGTCGCTGTTTGCCGATCTGAGACAACGGGGGATGGTACAACAGCACGCAATGACTCGCTGCACTGCCGCGTCCCACTCGACCGCGTAACTGGTGAAGTTGTGCCAGACCGAGCCGTTCGGGGTTTTCGATGATCATCAGGCTCGCGTTCGGTACGTCAACACCGACCTCAATCACGGTGGTTGCCACGAGCAACTGAAGATTTCCCAGCTTGAACTCAGCCATGACCGCGGCTTTTTCCACAGGCTTCATCCGCCCGTGGATCAGGCCAACCTTCAGTTCCCCCAAGGTACTGGTCAGTTCTTCGAAGGTGGTTTCGGCCGCCTGACAGGTCAGCTCTTCGGATTCTTCGATCAGCGTGCAGACCCAATACGCCTGACGCCCCTCCGCACAGGCGTTGCGCACACGTTCGACCACCTCGATACGACGGCTGTCGGCCACCAGTACGGTGTTGACGGGTGTACGGCCCGGAGGCAGTTCGTCGAGGATGGACGTATCGAGGTCCGCGTAGGCGCTCATTGCCAGCGTTCGGGGAATCGGTGTTGCGGTCATGATCAACTGGTGTGGGCACATCAGGCCGCCAACGCCTTTCTTGCGCAACGCCAGACGCTGCTGGACGCCAAAGCGGTGCTGTTCATCGATGATCACCAGTGCCAGATTCTTGAACTGCACTTCATCCTGAAACAGCGCGTGGGTGCCGACAACCATCGGCGCGCCGTTGGCGATTTGCTCCAGTGACGCTGCGCGTGCCTTGCCTTTGAGCTTGCCTGCGAGCCAGGCGGTGTCGATGCCTAGCGGCGATAGCCAGCGGGTGAAGTTGATGAAGTGCTGCTCGGCGAGAATCTCGGTTGGCGCCATCAGCGCTACCTGATAACCCGCCTCAAGCGCTTGCAGCGCGGCAAGTGCTGCGACGACTGTCTTGCCCGCGCCAACATCGCCCTGAATCAGCCGAAGCATCGGCTCCTGTTGGCTGAGGTCGTAGGCGATTTCCTTGCCGACTCGCTGCTGTGCACCGGTTGGGGGAAACCCCAGATTGGCGAGAAACTGCTTTGGCAATCGCTTGGCCACCGGCAAAGCGGGTGCCCGTTGAGAACGCAGGCTTTCACGCAAGCGCTGCTGAGACAGCTGATGAGTCAGTAGCTCTTCGAACGCTAATCGGTGCTGCGCCCAGTGATGGCCGAGAGCGAGCTCTTCGACATCGGCATCAGCGGGCGGATTGTGAAGGTAGTGGATGGCATCCGCCAGTGGCGCCAGTTGGTAGTCACGCGCCAGTTCGTCGGGCAGCCAGTCGGGCAGGCTCCGCGGACCGAGCATGCCAAGGCTCTGCTGGCACAACTGGCGCAAGCGCTGCTGAGTCAAGCCTTCGGTGGTCGGATAGATCGGGGTCAGCGTCTGCTCCACCGCGACGTGGTCTTCGCCAGTGATCGCACGGTATTCAGGATGATAGATCTCCAGCCCTGAGGCCCCAGGCCGCGCTTCGCCATAACAACGCACATGAGTCCCACGTTTGAGGCCGTCTTTCTGTGCGTTGCTGAAGTGGTAGAAACGCAGGCTCAGGACACCTGTGCCGTCTCCCAGGCGCACCAGCAGGCTTCGACGCTTGCCCATCACCACGTCGGCCCCGCTGACCACACCCTCAATCACCGCGTCCTGTCCAGGCCGCAATGCGCCAATGGGCACGACGCGAGTGCGATCCTGATAACGCAGCGGCAGATGGAACAGCACGTCCTGAATATTCTCCAGGCCGACTTTCGCCAATTTTTCAGCCATGGCCTCGCCGACGCCCTTGAGCGCCGTGACCGAGACGTGGGACAGCTCAGTCATACCGCCACTTAACTCGCTTGTGCCTGAGCTTTAGGACGCGCGACGGAGCACAGACGGACCGAGTCCGCGAGAATCTCGATGGCCTTCGGTCTCGGGAAGCTTGCGCGCCAGGCGATCGCGACCGTTCGGAAAGGCACCGGGGCAGAGAGCGGGCGAACCTCGATCACACCTGGGGCGTAGTGATGGCTGTCCACTGCAGACATTGGAAGAATCGAAACACCCAGACCCGAAGCGACCATATGCCGGATGGTTTCCAGCGAGCTGGATTCGACCGTGGTGTGCTTGGCGCTGTCGCCGCCCTTGACCAGGGTAGGGCAGGCTTCCAGGACCTGATCGCGGAAGCAGTGACCCTCACCCAACAGCAGCAGGCTCTTGTCGTTGAGCGCCGAGGCATCGATGGTGGCTTTCTGGGTCCACGGATGATCTGCCGGCATCAGTACGTAGAACGGTTCGTCGTACAGGGACATGGTCAGTACGTCGGCTTCGTTGAACGGCAGGGCGATGATGATCGCGTCGAGCTCCCCGTTGCGCAGCTTGTCGCGCAGCACGTGGGTGAAGTTTTCTTCGATGTACAACGGCATTTGCGGGGCGACCCGATGCAGTTGTGGGATCAGGTGCGGGAACAGGTAGGGACCAACGGTATAGATGGCACCGACTTTAAGAGGGGCAGTCAGCTGATTCTTGCCGGTTTGGGCCAGTTCACGAATGCCTTGAGCCTGCTCGAGCACCTTCTGCGCCTGAGCCACGATGCCCTCGCCAACCGGCGTAAGACGTACCGCACTCTTGCTGCGCTCGAATATCAGCACACCGAGTTCATCTTCCAGCTTCTTTACGCCAACCGACAGGGTCGGCTGACTGACATGGCAGCGCTCGGCCGCATGGCCGAAATGCTGCTCTTGAGCGAGGGTAACGATATAGCGCAATTCTGTGAGGGTCATAGCGTGCGTCCATGAAGTTGCGGCCCCAGCATAGCGGGTGCAATCGATAGACGCACGTTATCAGACCCTCCGATGTCGCAAAATCAAGGTTTCAACGCTTATCCAGGGAATAAACGAAGGGTGCGACCACTTCCAGCGTGCCATTGTTGAGCAATTCGGCCGGCGGTTTAGGCAATGGCTGGGCGCGACGAATCATTTCCAGCGTGGCCCGATCCAGTGCCGCGCTGCCTGACCCCCCCGCAATTTCGTAGGACAGCACGCGACCTTCGCCATCGACGACAAAGCGCAAGCGATTGATGCCCTGCATGCCACGACGACGCGCGTCTTCCGGGTAGCGCTTGAACTTGCTCAGATGGCGCAACAGATCACCCTGCCAGCTTGGCAGTGCAGTGCTCGGTGGCGTCGGCGGAGCCTGTTCCGGTGCGGCCGATTTCTCAGGTTTGGCGTTGGATGGCGGAGTGTCTACCGGTTTTTCCTCGGCAGGCTTCTCTTCCTTCGGCGGCTCGACCTTCTTCACAGGCTTGGGAGGCTGTGGCTTTGGCTTTGGCTTGACCGGTTTCGGAATGGCGATTTCCGGTTTTGGTGCTTCGGCGATAGGCGGAATCGGCAGTTGCTCTTCCAGCGCAGGGGGCTGNGCTCGGGGAGTGGCGCCAGCTCGATCATCATTGCTGCCGGTGGCAGCTCGATGGCCTGCGATGCGGGCCAGCGCAGTGCGACCACGATCGCAACGGCATGGATCGCCAGCACCAACAACAGACTACCGCTATAGCGCGTCAGTTTTTGGCGCCTATTGATCATTTCTTACCAACCGTCTCGAGACCTACCAGACCGACCTTCAGATAACCGGCGCCACGCAGAACGTTCATGACTTCCATCAGGTCGNTTCTTGCCCTTGGTCTTGGCGTCCAGTACCGCACCGATCTGTTCGCGCGCAACCTTGTCGTCACCCAGGTACAGGCTTTGGTCAGCCTTGACGCTCAGGAAGATCGGCTTCTCGGGTCGGGGCGCCGGTTTCGCCGTAGAGGCGGGCAGATCGACCTTGATGTCCACCGTCGCCAATGGCGCCGCCACCATGAAAATGATCAGCAGCACCAACATGACGTCGATGAACGGTGTCACGTTGATTTCGTGGTTCTCGGCGAGATCGTCGCCACCTTCATTAAGATGCAGGCCCATGGTTTACCCCATTTTTACCATGTGCGGCTGTTGACTGCGGTCAGCGGCGGGCTGGTGATCCAGGTCGCGGCTGACGAGCAACAGAACTTGAGCCGATGCATCGGACACTTGCGCTTTGTAGCCGGCGATAGAGCGGGCGAAAACGTTATAGATCACGACAGCAGGAATCGCGGCAACCAGACCCAGCGCCGTTGCCAGCAGCGCTTCGGCGATACCGGGTGCAACGACCGCCAGGTTGGTCGTCTGAGTCTTGGCGATGCCGATGAAGCTGTTCATGATGCCCCACACGGTTCCGAACAGACCGACGAAGGGGGCGGTGGAGCCGATGGTGGCGAGAACGCCGGTACCCATGCTCATGTTGCGACCGCAGGCGGCAACCAGGCGCTCCAGACGGAAGCTGACGCGTTCCTTGATGCCTTCGCGTTCGCGACTGTTGACCGACAGATGCATTTCTTCGAGTGCATCATGTACCAGCAGATTGGCCAGCGTGCCTTCTTTCTTGGCACCGGCGCTGGCTTCGTCCAGCGTGCGTGCACGCTTGAGGGCTGCGATTTCGCCTTTGAGGCGGCGCTTGGCGCCAAGCAGCTCGAAGCCTTTGGCGATCCAGATGGTCCAGGTGATGATGGACGCGATAGCAAGGCCGATCATGACGGCTTTGACGACGATGTCAGCGTTCTTGTACATACCCCACGGCGACAGGTCGTGGGACATGCCCAGCGTATTGTCTTCGGCGATGGCCTCGACGGAGTCAACCGGTGCGGGTGCGGCAGGGTCCTGAACAGCTGGCGCTGCTGCGGTGTCCACAGCAGGAGCAGCAGGAGTCGGCGCTTGGGCAGGCGCTGCGGATTGTACCGGAGGGGTTTGCGCGGGAGCGCTCGAATCGGCGAACGCAATCGGGGTCAGCATCAAGCTGAATAGGACGGCGGAGATAGCACGCCCTGCACGTGGCAAACCTGAAAGCGAGATTGACGAAGCGGGGGATTGAATAGATGTCATGCTGGCCCGACCTGGTATGAAGATAGGTGTTCGTTCTTGATGCGTCGCGCTCGCACGAGGCGAGCGGAGGAGAACAAAGGGTCGTTATTATTGCAAGTAATTCTTGTTAACAAAAGTAATAGAGTATCTTTTTTTACCGTTGTCCCAACCCGACGGTCGCTTTCAGGCCTTGTATTGCGGGTTCAAACGTACTTTTGATGTGGAGATTGGTGATGGCGATGCCGTCTGTTCTGATTGCTGGATGTGGTGACATTGGTGGACGTCTGGCGTCGCAACTGTTGCATCAAGGGTGGACGGTGTACGGCATGCGCAGGGATGTAGCGAAACTGCCGCAAGGTGTGCTCGGTATCCGCGGCGATCTTTTCGATGCGCGCATACCTGCACAATGGCCCGAGGCGCGGATCGATTATCTGGTGTATTGCGCAACTCCGACCGAGCGTGATGAACCAGGCTACCGCGCGGCTTATGTCGAGGGGCTGCGCCACGTCCTGGCCTGGACCGATCAAAGCGGGCAGAGGCCCAGCCGCATTGTTTTCGTTTCCAGCAGTAGCGTGTATGGGCAGCAGCAGGGCGAGTGGATCGATGAAACGTCGCCGGCCGAGGCGCAGGGGTTTTCCGGTCGGGTAATGCGCGAGGCTGAACAGGTCGCGCTCAGCAGCAAATATCCCGCCAGTATCGTCAGACTTACCGGGATATATGGCCCGGGACGTAGTGATCTGATGAATCGCGTGCGCCAGGGATACAGTGTTGCCATTGACCCTCCGCTTTACGGCAACCGGATTCATGCCGACGATGCGGCCGGTCTGCTTGCTTTTCTGTTGCAGACCGATGCTGGTGGCGTGACGCTGGATGACTGTTACCTCGGGGTAGACGATGCACCGGCGCCTTTGGCAGAGGTGGTGGGCTGGATGCGCGAGCGACTCGGTGTGACGCAATGGTCCGAGGAAAACAGTCTCAGACGGGCAGGCAGCAAGCGGTGCAGCAATGCCAGAGCAAGGGCGCTGGGCTGGAAGCCACGTTTTTCCAGTTATAAGGAAGGATATTCAGCGATGTTGGCGCAGAGTGATTGATCGCACACGTTTGGATTGATTGTGGCCGGACCACAGGGGGCCGGCCTGAAACAGATGCGGATGGCCGCAATGCTTAAGGCAAGTCCAAGCCGCCCGCTGCCTTGTGCAACGCCCGTAGGTGTTCGCCGACTTGCTTGAGATTGTCCTCGGTGGCGGCGATTTCGGCCGCACGGTCAGGCTCCAACAGAGCTCTTACTTCTTTGTCCAGATCGCCACTTAGCCGCTGCAGCTGTTTCTGCCGCTGGCTGCTCTCGTCTTCCAGGCGTTTCCATTCGCCTTCCTGCGGCAAGCCGTAACCCGCGCTGCCCAGCAGCTCAGCCGGTCGGCTCAGAAAACCGCTGTTAGCGAGGATGTCTTGTAACGTGCCGGTTGCTTTGGAGACGCCGTTATCCTTTTTCTCCACAGCGCTGAGGTACCGCTGCTTCACCTCGTCCTGTGCCAGTAACAGTTGGCGGCGCAGTCCCGCTTGCTCCAGTAACAGCATTGCCGCGCTGGTACGCAAGTCGGCCTGGGGGAAATACGGCCGTCGGTCTTTAGCTGGCAGCGCCAGCCAGTTCTCAACGGTCGTTTCCTTCACATCCGTGGTTTTGCGCAGCACGTCGAACATTGCCTGATAGCGGTCCCGATAGGAGTCGAATCGGTAACCCAGGCGCAGCGCCTTTTTCGGATCATCCAGCACGCTGGTATCCGCCAGTCCCCGGCCTTTGAGCACTTCCAGCAGTCCGTTGGGCATGATGCTGTCGAGCCCTACAAGTCGGGGATCGTTGGTGCCGCTGCGCAACAGTTTCAGGTTTTCCACGGCGCAGTTATTAGACAGGAACCAGTAGTTGCCGTCATACGCCCAGTGCATCTCGGCTGCGTGTTGCACCAGCCCTTCGATTTCCTCGCGGGACAGTTTCAACGGTACCGATGCCAGGCTGCGCAGTTCTGTCTTGGTGTACTCATCGATCACCTGCCCCAGCGGCAGTACGAACAGCCGTGAGGGGTAAGCGCCGGTCAAGCCGCTCCAGCTGGAAAGCTGCAGGTCGTTGACGAACGCGCGGTAGGACAACACCAGATGCTGATCCAGATCCAGGCGGCAATCCGGCCCGCGTGGGCGTCCCGGTTTGCAGATCACCAGGCGCAGCATGCTGTGACCCCACCGGCTCACGAGATTCTGATTGGCCTCGGCGAGTAAATAGTCGACTTCATACACACGTTCTGGGTCGAGTTTGCCCAGCGGCTCTCGGGCAAAGTCGTTGCCTGCATTGAGGTAGGGATAGGAAGTCGGGCAATCGTCTTTGGCGGCAGGCGCCCAGTCAAAAAGCTTCTTGTAGTAGTCGTAGAGTGCGGGACGCCGGCAGGCGTACGCTGGATCAAGGAGAAAATACTCCATGTTCACGGCGACGAATTCCAGCGGGCTGCTGATTTCGTAAATGTCCGGGCTGCGAGCAACCTGGCCATTGCGCTCCTCGCGGTCGCCTCGGCGTCCGACGTATTGAGGCCAGCCGGCGAGATCCAGCAGGCGCGGGTCATCGCTCAAAGTGAAGCGCCGGTCTGTCTGCCCCCTGCAGCTGTCGCGCAGACCGACTTTTCCCATGCTGTGGCCCTGTCGAGCACAGGCAATGATGAGCCTGCGGTCTTCCGGCGACCATAACTGCGCATGGTCGTAAATGTGGGTCAGTTCGTGCAGTACTGTGGCGAGCATTTCTTCGCGCACGGTGCCGTGGGGGCGATTGGTCCTAGTGGTGGCTGCACTGCCGTCGGTCAATCCTGCGAGCAGGTGCTGATTCAGATCGAGACGGTAAGGCCCGTCTGCACGCCCGTAAGCGTTCGAGGGCATGTCGTCGGTCCAGCGGACTTCTACTTTACGATCAAGTTTTTTGATGAACAGTGGTGGTAAGTGCGCGAGGGCTTCATCAAGCAGTGTCTGACTGGCCTTTTGCTGGGCAGAGTCAAGCCCGTCCGTGTAAAGCGACAGGCTCAGGTTGGCGAAGGCGCTCGTGCAGACCAGCGAGAACGCCGACGCCAGCAGCCAGACAGCTACGCGTCTCACAGTGCGAGAATGGCTTCGGCCAGATCCTGATCACTGGCATTGCGGGCTTCCGGAAGGCGTTCGCGCAGAGTGGCGAACGCTGCGTCTAGCTGGGCGCCGTGGATATCGCCATTGCTGGCGACGTAGCTTGCGGCATCGTCCCTGGCTTCCAGAACGACTTTGGAGTCACGGATCGAGGTGGTGGTGTCCGAGGTAAAATCGATACTGCGGCCAAACGCGCGAACAACGATATTACTGGTGGCTTTCAAGGTTTGAGCCTGCGCCATGTCAGCCAGCAACAGCAGGCCGATGGCAGCGGCAATCAGCGGGGTACGCATGTAACGTCTCCAACATACAGAAGATCAGAAGTGATTATTGGACGAGGATTGCCTGCGCCAGTTCAAGGTCGCTGGCATGAAGTTTTGGTTGGGTTTCGCGGAGATAAACCAGCGCGGACTCCAGTTGTGCTCCTCGCAGTTTGCCATCACTGGCGATAAACGCTGCAGCATCATCCTGGGCGGCAAGTATCAGTTTGTTATCGAAAGGCCCGGTCGTCACCTGGCTGGTGGCGTACCCGCTTTTGATCAGGCTTTGTGTGGTTGTGTCGAACGCTTGAGCCTGGGTTGCGCAAACCAGGCTGGCGGTCGCTGCAATCAACAGGCGCGACAATAAATGCATGAGTCTTCGGTATTGGCAAAACGAGTCGCAAGGCTAGCGCAATGCCCCGATCAGAGCCAGTGAAGGTGTCGGGGCAAGCGTTGGGAAACCTGTCGCGATGCTGAATCAGATGGCGAGAATTGCTTGTGCCAACTGTGCATCGGAAGCCTGAAGCGCGGGTACGACCTCACGAATGTGGCGCATCGCGCCTTCAAGCTTGGCGCCGCGGATTTCACCCTGAGAGGCAACGAAGCTGGCAGCGTCGTCTCGTGCGGCCAAGACGATCTTGTCGTCATGGAATGAGGAGGAGATTTTCGATGTGGCGTTGGACGAAGCATCCAGAGCTCGAACGGTCGTGTCGGTGGTTACGACAAAACTGGAAGCTTGAGCTCCCACTGCAACGGTCAACAGAGCTGTTGCGCTCAACAGGCGAAGGCGGGACATGTTTGAACTCCACAGGGAACAAAGTGAAAACCACACGCGCAAAATCTGGCGATGAGCAGAGCTGTCTCGCAGGCGATGAGGCAAAGGTTTCGTAAGAGTAGCGTAACAGCTGTGCTGCGCACTATCCCGGCCAAATGCCATTTCAAATATTCATCGCTTCCGGGCGTTAGTCGCTGGGCTTCAGCCCCCGTTATCTCGAGACTGTAACGGTGTCTTATATCTCTACGAAAACTGTACCTGTGCGCTCGCAGGCATGATTGGTTTCTCTACGCCTGAAACGACAAGACCCGTCAGCAGTTACCTGCGACGGGTCTTGTTTGAACAATTCAGGTTGCTGGCGAGAGGCTCTCGGCCTGGGACCAGCAGACGCTAACTTAGCGCCAGAACGGCTTGCTCAGCTCTTCGTAACGCTGGGATTCGCTGATGCCGGCGTCAGCCAGCAGACGAGCATCCAGACGGGCCAACTGGTGGCGGCTGGACAGACGACGCTGCCAGAGCATCAGGTTAGCGAACATACGCAGCGGCAACGAGGCTTTAGCGGATTGAGCGGTTTCTTCGTAGAACAGTTCGGAACTGACGGTGCGTTCCATGGTGCTTCTTCCTTCCGCTTGTGGCGGGTTTAGATAGTGGCTTGATTGGTGACAATCTTCCTCTCGTTGCCCTTCGCTCTCCAGACACAGTTCACTTGTATTGTGATGCTCCAGTTAACTGTGGAAGGTCACTGTTTTGTCTTTATATGGGGCAACTGTATTGGTCCGCACGCAATTGGTGCGTTTTGTGCGCAGGCATAGGGAAATCTGAGATTTTCATGGGTAAAACAAGCGGTACAGCAGTACAGTTTTTGGCAGAATGTCGTTCATTGATTCGGAAGTGGCGACGAAAGGTCGTCACCAATCCAGAACTGTTTTCCCTACNTCGCGCAGCACATGGGGAGTGTGTCCGCCAATAGCACAGGCCTTTCGGAAGTAATCGTTGAGCGCTTCGCGATAAGCAGGGTGAACACAGTTGTCGATGATCACACGAGCGCGCTCTCGAGGCGCCAGGCCTCGCAGATCTGCAAGGCCGACCTCAGTCACCAGAATGTCCACGTCATGTTCGGTATGGTCAACATGGCTGACCATTGGCACGACGCTGGAAATAGCGCCGCCTTTGGCGATGGACTTGGTCACGAAGATCGCCAAGTGGGCGTTCCGCGCGAAGTCGCCAGACCCGCCGATGCCGTTCATCATTCGCGTGCCGCCGACATGGGTGGAGTTGACATTGCCATACAGGTCGAATTCAAGCGCCGTGTTGATGCCGATAATGCCCAGACGGCGCACGACTTCTGGATGGTTAGAGATTTCCTGAGGGCGCAGTAAGAGTTTTGGTTTGTACTGCTCCAGATTGTTGAAGACCGCGTCGTGCTTGCGCTCCGAGAGGGTCATCGAGCATCCCGAGGCAAAGTCCAGCTTGCCAGCTTCGAACAAGTCGAACGTGGAATCCTGAAGCACTTCGGAGTACATGGCCATCCCATGGAATGGCGAATCGATGAGACCGGTCATCACGGCGTTGGCGATGGTGCCGACACCCGCCTGGAGCGGCATCAGTTGATTGGTCAGGCGATTCTGGCGAACTTCATTCTTGAAAAATTCCACCAGGTGACCGGCGATGGCCTGAGTCTCGCTGTCAGCGGGCAGTACAGTTGAAGGTGAGTCGGTCTGGTCGCTGATTACAATGCCGACAATCTTCGCTGGATCGATTTTCACGGCCTGGCTGCCAATCCGAGTGTCGGCCTTGAGCACGGGAATTGGCAGGCGTGTTGGACGGTATGTCGGTATATAAATGTCGTGCAGACCCTCAAGCTCGATCGGTTGCGAGAGGTTGATCTCGACGATGACCTTGTCCGCCAGGATCGCGAAGCTGGCGGAGTTGCCCACGGAAGTGCTCAACACCAGGTGACCTTCTTCTGTGATGGCCACGCATTCGATGACCGCAATATCCACCGGCTTTATCTGGCGGTTGCGCAACTGCTCAACTGTATCGGAGAGGTGCTGATCGATGAACATGACCGTGCCGTCA
Source organism: Pseudomonas sp. LS-2 (assembly GCF_003605735.1). GTDB lineage: Bacteria > Pseudomonadota > Gammaproteobacteria > Pseudomonadales > Pseudomonadaceae > Aquipseudomonas. Next base: position 950,541 of record NZ_QXTJ01000039.1, read on the forward strand.
TTGATCGCTTTGCGCAATGTGCTGTCGACTTGAAATGGCATGCGACGAGAGAGCACACCTGCCTCGGTTAATTGCTTGTCCAGGTCATTGCCCAGACTTGCGCCAGTCATGAGGCTGATTTTGAGCGGAGACGTCTTGGCGCGTTCAGCCAGGGCTTTAGGCACGGCTTTGGCTTCACCTGCGCGGGTGAATCCACTCATGCCGACGGTCATGCCGTCCTTGATCAGGGAAGCGGCATCGGCCGCGCTCATTACCTTACTCATCAGGGAAGGCAGGCGGATACGTTCACGGTGCATGTTTTTATCTCGAGGGCAGGGAAGCGAATGCGCAGTCTAGAGTTTTGATTTTTTTTCGTCCCGCTACCAAGGTCGCATTAGAGGGCTCTAATTAGCGGCTTCAGGAACAAAACACTGTTGCGCGGGATGTAAAAAACCCTCGGCCGATACTCGCGCCGAGGGTTTGGCTTGCAGCGACCTTGGGCCCTACTCGACGGCTTTGACCATGTCTTCGATGACTTTCTTCGCGTCACCGAAGACCATCATGGTCTTGTCGAGATAGAACAATTCGTTGTCCAGACCGGCATAGCCGCTGGCCATCGAGCGCTTGTTGACGATGATCGTCTTCGCCTTGAAGGCTTCCAGAATCGGCATGCCGGCAATCGGCGACTTGGGATCGTTCTTGGCCGCCGGGTTGACCACGTCGTTCGCGCCGAGCACCAGCACCACGTCGGCCTGACCGAACTCAGAGTTGATGTCCTCCATCTCGAACACCTGATCGTAAGGCACTTCGGCCTCGGCGAGCAGGACGTTCATGTGACCGGGCATACGACCGGCCACCGGGTGAATCGCGTACTTCACGGTCACGCCGGCGTGGGTCAGCTTCTCGGTCAGCTCTTTCAGTGCATGTTGCGCACGTGCTACTGCCAGCCCGTAGCCCGGAACGATGATCACAGTGTCGGCGTTGGTCAGCAGGAAGGTTGCATCGTCAGCCGAGCCCGATTTAACCGGACGGGCTTCCTTCGAGCCTGCTGCCGCGCCTGCATCCGTAGCACCGCCGAAACCACCACCGATCACGTTGAAGAACGAGCGGTTCATCGCCTTACACATGATGTAGGAGAGAATGGCACCCGAAGAGCCAACCAGGGAGCCTGCGATGATCAGCATCGAGTTGTTCAGCGAGAAGCCGATACCGGCGGCCGCCCAGCCCGAATAGCTGTTGAGCATCGACACGACCACGGGCATGTCCGCGCCGCCAATAGGGATGATGAGCAGGACGCCAATAATGAACGCGAGGATCAGCATCACGCTGAATGCGAACAGGCTGCCGGTGAACATGAACATCAAGCCGAAGAACAGCGTGGCGAGTCCGAGAATCAGGTTCAGCTTGTGCTGGCCGGGAAACTGTACCGGTGCGCCCTGGAAGAGGCGGAACTTGTACTTGCCCGACAACTTGCCAAACGCGATGACCGAACCCGAAAAGGTAATCGCACCGATGGCCGCGCCGAGGAACAGCTCCAACCGGTTGCCGGTCGGGATCGAGTCGCCCAGATGCGCGACGATGCCCAGCGACTGAGGTTCGACGACTGCCGCAATGGCAATGAACACTGCAGCCAGGCCGATCATGCTGTGCATAAAGGCCACCAGCTCGGGCATCTTGGTCATTTCGACCCGCTTGGCCATGATCGAGCCAGCAGTGCCGCCGACCAGGAGGCCTACGATGATGTAGCCAATGCCTGCACTGGCGCCGTCGGTGGACAGCGCAGCCAGCTTGAACACCAGGCCAATCGTGGTCAGCACTGCCAGGCCCATGCCCAACATGCCAAACAGGTTGCCGCGACGGGAAGTAGTAGGGTGCGACAGGCCTTTAAGGGCCTGAATGAAGCAGATCGCCGAAACGAGGTACAACAGGGTCACGAGGTTCATGCTCATTACTTGGCATCCTCAGCTTTGGCTTTCGGAGCCTTCTTCTTGAACATTTCCAGCATGCGGCGAGTGACGAGAAACCCACCAAACACATTCACTGCGGCCAGAGCCACCGCCAAGGTGCCCATGGTTTTGCCTAGTGGGGTCACCGTCAACGCGGCAGCCAGCATGGCGCCGACGATGACGATCGCCGAGATGGCATTGGTCACGGCCATTAGGGGGGTGTGCAGAGCGGGTGTCACGTTCCAGACCACGTGGTAGCCGACGTAGATCGCCAGTACGAAAATGATCAGGTTATAGACGCCGTGAGAGATCAGCATGTCTTCCATTGTTTTTATCCTCAGCCGTTCTTGCGGACGATCTGGCCGTCGCGGCACATCAGGCACGCAGCGACGATGTCGTCTTCGAGGTTGATCTCGAACTGTCCTTCCTTGGTGAAGACCAGCTTCAGGAAGTCCAGCAGGTTGCGTGCATAAAGAGCAGAAGCATCGGCCGCGACCAATGCAGGCAGATTGGTGTGGCCGACGATCGTCACGCCATGCTCGATCACCACCTGGTCAGCCACCGTCAGCGGGCAGTTGCCGCCTTGGGCCGCCGCGAGGTCGATCACCACCGAGCCGGGCTTCATCTGCGAGACGGTTTCCGCGCTCAGCAGTACCGGTGCCTTGCGGCCGGGAATCAGCGCGGTAGTGATCACGATGTCCGCCTGTTTGGCGCGTTCGTGAACGGCCACCGCCTGGCGCTGCATCCAGCTGGCGGGCATCGGGCGCGCATAGCCACCCACGCCTACCGCCGCCTCGCGCTCTTCGTCAGTCTCGTAAGGCACGTCGACGAACTTGGCGCCCAGCGACTCGATCTGCTCCTTGACCGCTGGGCGGACGTCGGACGCCTCGATCACTGCGCCAAGGCGTTTGGCAGTGGCGATGGCTTGCAGGCCGGCAACGCCTGCTCCGAGGATCAAAACGCGGGCAGCCTTCACCGTACCGGCTGCGGTCATCAGCATCGGCATGAAGCGCGGATAGTGATGCGCGGCCAGCAATACCGACTTGTACCCGGCAATGTTGGCCTGCGAAGACAGCACGTCGAGGCTTTGCGCACGGGAAGTGCGGGGAGCCGCTTCGAGGGCGAACGCGGTAATCCCACACTCGGCCATCTTGGCGATGATCTCGTTGTTGAAGGGGTTGAGCATCCCGATGACAACGGTACCGCTCTTGATCAGAGCCAATTCGCTGTCGCTGGGTGCCACGACCTTGAGGAGCAGCTCGGCGCCGAACGCATCGGCGGCGCTGCCAATCGAAGCGCCTGCCGCTTCATAGGCACTGTCCGTGACGCTGGCAGTAATACCTGCGCCAGACTGGACGGTGACCTTATGTCCTTGGCCAATGAGCTTCTTGATGGTTTCCGGAGTTGCAGCAACCCGAGTTTCACCGGACTGGGTTTCTAGAGGGACACCAATGTGCACGTCAAATCTCCTGCGTGATCTTTTTATCTTTTGAAAATAGGCCAGCGCACTGCGGATGGCGCGTCTGGGGCAGCGATCACCACGCCCCGCAAGAAAAGGAGGGGCGCGGCATTTTGCAGGCGAAGCCAGGGGGCTTCAAGGAATTCTGTAACGCGACGTGTCTTTAACTACAAGTCACCCTGTGACCGTTTGACGCAACAAAACGCTACAGGCCCCGTATTTAAAGGTTCCTGGCGCTATATGAGGTGGTTGAAGTTTTTTTTCTATCTACCGGAAGAATAGGGCGCAATCACGCTGAAAGCCCCGTCATATAAAGCCTGTAGCCTGTTTTTGATAAAGAACAGACGTGTTTCTTAAATGCGACATATGAATACATATGTAGCGTTTCTTTCTAGCTGACTACAAGGTCAGTAAATTCAGTTGCAAGGTCCGAACTCAAGGCAGGGCGTAGGTTTCAGCCTGGTTTACCAGCCAGTCTCTGAAAGCTTTCAAGGACGCAGACTCGACTTTTCGCTCCGGAATCATCAGGTAGTACGCTTTCACGCTCGATAACGCATGAGTATTGGCAATCAACAGACGCCCTTCGGACAGCTCGCGCTGAATGAGAAAGGGAGGAATCAGTGCGACGCCCATGTCGTGCATGGCTGCCTGAGCAAGCATGGAGAATAGCTCGTATCGCGGTCCTGTCATGTCTCGCGCGACAGCCATATCCATCGAGTTGAACCATTGGCGCCAGGCGTAAGGGCGCGTGGTCTGCTGCAGCAGTGGCATGTCCGCTAGTTCTCGAGCGCTCAGTTGGGCTTTGTTGCCCAGTAAAGCGGGACTACAAACCGGCATCGGGTTCTCATTCATCAGGCGGTGCGATTCTGTACCGGACCAGTCGGCATCACCGAAATAGATAGCCGCATCGAAATCGGTGTCCGCAAACAGGAAGGGGCGCGTTCGGTTCGTCAAATTGATGGTCACATCAGGATTTTGCTGCTGGAAGTCCTTCAGGCGGGGTAAGAGCCACTGTGTCCCAAAGGTAGGAACCACGGCGAGCTCGATGACATTGGCTCCTTGATGACCCATCACTGACAGCGTGTCGCGCTCCACAGCGTCGAGTTGAGTAGCAACACGTCGACTGTAAGAAAGCCCTGCTTCCGTCAGTTTGACCCCTCGGCGTGAGCGCCTGAACAGCTCTACATTGAGGAACTCTTCAAGGCCGCCGATCTGTCGACAGATCGCGCTTTGCGTAAGAGAGAGCTCGTCTGCTGCTTTGGTAAAGCTTTCATGACGAGCGGCCGCTTCAAAGCTGACCAGTGCGGCAGTGCTAGGGATTCTTCGGCGCATGTACACGAACCTCACTCGTTAGTCGGATCTTCTGGAGTTTTCCAGATTTCGGAATGAGAAATTAGCACAAGGGTATGCGGAATCATCGTTTGCTGTGGTTCCGATCCACGCCTAGGATCAATCCACGACTTTTCTCGGCAGAGTCCGGGAACATTACCAAGCGAGGAGAAAGTCATGGGTGGTAAGGCAAGCTTCAACTGGATCGATCCGCTCTTGCTGGATCAGCAGCTCACCGAAGAGGAGCGCATGGTTCGTGACAGCGCCGAGCAGTTCGCCCAGGACAAGCTCGCACCTCGCGTCCTGGAAGCCTTCCGTCATGAGCAAACTGATCCGGCTATCTTTCGCGAGATGGGCGAAGTGGGGCTGCTTGGCGCGACGATTCCCGAACAGTACGGCGGCAGCGGCCTCAATTACGTCTGCTATGGGCTCATCGCTCGTGAAGTGGAGCGAGTCGACTCTGGCTATCGTTCGATGATGAGCGTTCAGTCTTCGTTGGTGATGGTGCCGATCAACGAGTTCGGAACCGAAGCGCAGAAACAGAAGTATTTGCCCAAGCTCGCCTCGGGAGAATGGATTGGCTGCTTCGGTCTGACCGAACCTAATCACGGGTCTGATCCGGGCGCGATGATTACACGCGCCAAAACCGTTGAGGGCGGCTATCGTCTTAGCGGTAGCAAAATGTGGATTACCAACAGCCCGATTGCTGACGTCTTTGTTGTGTGGGCGAAAGACGATGCTGGCGACATTCGCGGGTTCGTACTGGAGAAAGGCTGGCAAGGTCTCAGCGCTCCGGCCATTCACGGCAAGGTCGGCTTGCGAGCCTCCATTACCGGTGAAATCGTGATGGATAACGTATTTGTGCCCGAGGAAAACATCTTTCCGGATGTGCGCGGTCTTAAAGGCCCCTTCACCTGTCTGAACTCGGCACGCTATGGCATCTCATGGGGCGCTTTGGGGGCTGCGGAGTTCTGCTGGCATACAGCGCGTCAGTACACGCTTGATCGTCAACAGTTTGGGCGTCCATTGGCTGCCAACCAGTTGATTCAGAAAAAACTGGCTGACATGCAAACCGAGATCACTCTGGCCTTGCAAGGCTGCCTGCGTCTAGGCCGGATGAAGGATGAGGGTACGGCTGCAGTGGAAATTACCTCGATCATGAAGCGTAACTCCTGCGGCAAGTCCTTGGACATTGCTCGGATGGCGCGTGACATGCTCGGTGGTAACGGAATTTCCGATGAGTTCGGCATCGCTCGCCATTTGGTCAACCTTGAGGTGGTGAACACCTACGAGGGTACCCATGACGTGCATGCGCTGATTCTGGGGCGCGCGCAGACCGGCATTCAGGCGTTCTATTAAGGAGCCTGCCATGGGCGCGCTATCGCATTTGCGTGTGCTGGATTTGTCCAGGGTCCTGGCTGGCCCTTGGGCGGGCCAGATATTGGCCGACCTCGGCGCCGACGTGATCAAGATCGAGCGTCCAGGCAATGGTGACGATACTCGCGCCTGGGGGCCTCCGTTCCTGAAGGATTCTCGAGGCGAGAACACCTCCGAAGCGGCTTATTACCTCTCGGCCAATCGAAACAAGCAGTCAGTCACTATCGACTTCACCCGACCCGAGGGTCAGAAGTTGGTGCGTGAGCTGGCAGCGAAATCCGACATCGTGATCGAAAACTTCAAGGTCGGGGGGCTCAAGGCCTATGGTCTGGATTACGAGTCGCTGCAGGCCGAGAACCCGAGGCTCATCTACTGCTCGATTACCGGCTTCGGCCAGACCGGCCCATATGCAAGGCGCGCGGGTTATGACTTCATGATTCAGGGGTTGGGTGGGCTGATGAGCCTGACCGGTCGTCCTGAGGGTGAGGAAGGCGCAGGCCCGGTGAAGGTCGGGGTGGCGCTGACCGACATTCTGACAGGGCTCTATTCCACGTCTGCGATTCTTGCTGCGCTGGCTCATCGTGACCAGGGTGGTGTTGGTCAGCACATTGATATGGCGCTGCTGGATGTGCAGGTTGCCTGTCTGGCGAACCAGGCAATGAATTATCTGACAACAGGTGTAGCGCCCAGACGGCTCGGTAACGCTCATCCGAACATCGTTCCATATCAGGACTTTCCTACGGCTGATGGGGATTTCATCCTGACAGTGGGTAACGACAGTCAGTTTCGCAAGTTCGCGGAAGTCGCCGGTCAACCGCAGTGGGCGGACGATCCTCGTTTCGCCACCAACAAGCAGCGCGTTGCGCACAGGGTCGAGCTGATTCCGCTGATACGCCAGGCCACTGTCTTTAGAACCACTGCCGAATGGGTCCTGGCACTGGAGCGTGCTGGCGTGCCGTGCGGGCCGATCAACGATGTGTCACAAGTCTTCGAAGACCCACAGGTCCTGGCGCGTGGCCTGAAGATCGAATTGCCTCATGCGTTGGGTGGAACAGTGCCGCAAGTGGCAAGCCCGATACGCCTTTCGGGTACCCCTGTGGAGTATCGACGCGCGCCGCCTCTGTTGGGGGAGCACACGCTCGAGGTTTTGACTGGTGTGTTGGGGCTCTCCGATGAAGCGGTAATGTCTTTGCGCGAGGCGGGTGTTCTATAGATACGCCTCTATATAGAGTCGTGATGAGCGCTGCCCTATATAAACAGAAGGAACTAGCTGATTTTCCTCGAGTTTCAGTTCTTTCATGGAAACTTCAAATTAACTGTTGACGTCCCTCTGAATCTCTCTATAATTCGCCCCACTTCCGGCGCAGACGAAACGGAAAACTCCTTGATAATCAAAGAGTTGGACGAAGTAAGTAGTGAGGAAGTGCTTCGATTCAGATGCTTGAATCGACAGCGGTGAAAAAGGTGGTTGACAGCAGATTGTAACGCTGTAGA
>NZ_QXTJ01000043.1:0-211037 GCF_003605735.1 Pseudomonas sp. LS-2
GAAATGTCCGTCCGCATAGCGCCCGTGGGGGCCTTTATTGATGTGGCCAAAAACCACGCCCACCAGTGAAGAGCCGATGATCTGAGAGTTGACCAGATATGCGGTGATTTCGTGCTCATATACCTGGCTTTGAGCTCTATGGATTCGACGCCGGTCAAAATTCGTAAAGCGCCTGCTGTGCAACTCCGCAGTCAACTCGTTCTCTACGCTCACCGCATGCCTCCTTGCCTTCACAATGTTTTTTAAGCCTAAGCGGCCGGTCTATCAGGCGTCAGCCCGACTTCGCTCAGCGGCTAGCCAACGGGCTTTGGTAAATGACTCGGACTTTCCGAAGAGCGGCCGCATCGAACTCCGGATCGTGAGAGTCGTGATACACAGCTCCACTCTCGACCTCCAAAATGCAGATTGGTACGTCATGGGGGTCGCAACCCATGCTCAGAGATCGAAGGCGTTCCATTTTCCAAGACTCTCCACCGTTCACCCACCACGGAGTGACTACTTGCACCTCAGAGACTTTGAGTGTCTCGTCTTGCTGGCTCAGGAGCTCATACAGCCGAGGTTCATCATTTACGAATTCCTCGACTGAAACGAATCGGTCGTCCTGCCAGCGCTTCACACTTACGTGGTACCAGGGGGTCTTCAGGGCCCTTGAAACGCCGTGCCAGTGAGCTAGTCCGTCCCCAAACATCCCAACTGATCCAGCCATTTCACTTTCATGCGTGCAGAACATTTGTGGTATCTCAATCTCAGGCGCCGCTTCGGAGCGGGTATTCAGTGAATTGCATAGATGGCCTTCAAAGAGGCCGATTTACGATGGCCGCTGCCCTTCAGTACGTACACAGTGTTTCGAGTGACGAACAGGAACCCCTCGTCTAACTTCGTAGCAATGGTCGACCGAACCCAGGAGCCTGGCTCAAACCTTCGGTTGTCGTCGTGCCTAACGTTGTGTGCGAACAAGATCATCGGCAAGCAGCCGGCGGCATGAACCTTGGCGAGTTCCTCCCCAGTCACAACCACGTCGAAAATGATCCATTCCTCTACAACACAACAGGGCATCCAGCGGTATCGGACTTTAGCCAGTGCGAGGACATCTTCAAGGCTAAGGTCAGATCCTGCAGTGACAACGCCAGGGTCGCCCAACAGGCCGTAGTCCACAGAGCCATCCATCTACCCCAACCTCGCTCGTCAATATCTAATAAACCCAGCCCCTCGAACGCTCTCCGGCCTCCGAAAGAAGGCTAGCCGTGCGTAAGGGCCACAAATATCAATATATAGATTTGTGCAGCTCCAGGCAAACACGGCATACCGTCCCCTTTTGGGATTTTGAAATGGCGCTGCGCGAATCGTTTGGAGCGGTACTACAGCTACTTCGTACACGGAAGGGGCTAACCCAAGGGGATATCTCAAAGACCGTCGCTCAATCCCACATCAGCCAGCTCGAATCAGCCAAGACGAGTCCGACCGTCGAGGTGAGCGGTGAGCTTGCATCCGCGCTGAATGTTCAACCAATTTCACTGCTTGTCCTGGCACTCGCGTCCTGCGAAGGAAAAACCGCGCGCGAAACGCTGATGGAATCCTTATCGGAGTTGCAGGAGCTTGGCTTGGCAGATGCCGCACTGCCATCCAAATCAGAAACGATGACGACGCCAGCGATGGCTGAAGCTGAAAGGAAACGGCACGTCGTTCAGGAGTTGAAGTCAAAGGGGCTCACACAAGCCCAGGCCGCGAGGGAGCTTGGAATGGCGAAAACTACGTTGAGAAGGCTTTGGGGCAAGACGTAGGGTTATCAGAGCGATTGAGAGGCGGGTTGGCGCACGCCATCTTCCGCTGCCGAGCCGATGAACGTCATTGATCATCAGTTCAATCTCCGTGTACCGCTTCAGCGTGCGCAGCCCGACTTTACATCGCGGTTGCTACTTGTCGGCGCAGTACCGACTGCGGCGGGGTTCTCAAAAAGCTCAAGGCTTATATCTTTTGCCTGCCCAGTGATCGTGAGAGAGATTTTTTAGAAAGGTCTGGATCAGTGCGTAGGACTTGAAGAACCGCAGCGTATGCGGCTACAGCATAGCTAGCGCTTGGCTTGGCTTGGCTTGGCTTGGCTTGGCTAAAGTCCCACGGCCCCAGCTACGATCCAAACGAAGTAGATAAGGGGGCTGACCTCACCCACTTCGAGGGTCTGACTCTTGAACTGGCGGATATGCATCTCCCGACGTATCACGAGCCAATTCATCACAGCCACCCACTGCGGCGTAGAACCAAGTACGTAAGATTCATGGGCACTAACTTTTGTCAAGTCAGCGGGTGAGCACCCACTGCAGAATCACTAAAACCACAACATATAGTGTTTTATTCGCTAGGATAGCACGGTAAAACACAACATGTAGTGTTTTTGAAAAAAAATTCACATGCTTGTTTGTAAACAAAAGCCAAGCAGCGGCTTACGCCGCGAAAAAGCGAAAGGTTCCGGCCCAGGGGGCCGTAGCGCCACATATATCACCATGTCTGAGCTTCTCAGAAGCTAACAAACCAGCCAAGTAGCGGATGCATATTCAATCAAAAGCTGAAAAGCAGCTCAGAAAAGACGCGAAAAAATTAAGAAATGCGTGGGATTGGCCATCCCCGCTGTTTCTTGATTACAAATCTAAGAACTCCGTTTTCAAAAAAAAAATTCAAGGGGCAAAAACAAAAATATTTTCCACCAGGCCCGGAGGCCTTGCCCGACATGGCTTCCGAGGCACGCGCCCATAGAAAGGAGTCTCCTAACGGAATACCCTGACAACGTGAAGACTCGGGCGCGGCTCCAAAAAAGCATCTCTCTTCCACTACTTTGGTGTTAAGTGCGCTTTGACGTCGAGTCTTCAGACACGAAGTCGAAGTGGCCAGGGCACTGCATCTCAGATGGGTATGGCTATCATGACCCAGAGCCGGATCACCTCACCGTAGGTGAGCAAGCCACCTTAGTGGGAACCGCACATTTTCACACTTCATTGAAACAGCACAGGCGCCAGCTCGTCACTCACCTACCGGATATGGCTGGCTCTGTCTCACCCGGTTGAAGTGTTCCCTATGAACAACTTCGCAGAGTGGTCTGGAGTTTTAACACCCAAAAAATTCATCAACCTCTTGTTAGCCGCGCCTGTGCTCTCGAAACGCTCAATGCGGCTTCGAGAGCACGATCCCTGCGCCTGTCGTCTTCTTGACGCTCAAGCGCACGCTGTTCATTCATAGCGTCGATTCTCAATTGCTCGCGCCTTACGTTTTGCTCTGAATCGATGCCGCTTTTGGCACACGGCATAAGCTCCGGGAATCGCTGCCTAGCGTCACTATCGATGTCTACGCCTGCAGGTATCTCCCCCTCAGTTTCAAGAGCCACAACTTTGTACGCATGAGATACCAGACTCACGACCTTGAGCTCGATGCCGGCACAGAACCTGGACTCGCTGATAACAGCCCTGTAAGCCTGAGAAACTGGGACTTTCTGGCGTGCCATGGCTTCGAGAATCTTGGCTTCGATACGCTCGTTGCTGACCTGCGCGGTGCGATTCATTACATCTGCTTTAACGCGGTCACGAGTCTCCTGAAACCAGCCAGGTTTTAGGTATTTTGTGCTGCCAACGTGGTCGAAATCGTCTTTGTCCAGTGTCGCCCTGGAGAGCACAGCTTGATCGAGGCGCAGGCTGATTTTATTGTCCAGGATCTCAGACCGAATCTCGTTCAAATGATCTTTCAGCGCCGTAGCTGAATGACCTGTGGCAGATACAAGGGTCGCTGTATGTGTGCCCCTGGAAAAGCCTGGCAAGCGCCCGTAAGCGTTGTCCTGGTGCAAAACGCCGGTAAGGTCAGAAAGACGCTCTAAGAGCTTATGACGCGCTTCTGCAGTCAGCGTCTCATCTGCTCGACACCAGGCCTGCTTTTTGCCAGCAACATCGATCGTTGCTGCGGGTGAAAAGCCTGCAGCTTCGAGCTTTTGCAGCGCTTCATCAGTCAGGCCTGTAAGTAGAATCACACCTTTGGAGTCACCAGCTTGCGGTCTGGCAGCGACATCGCCATTACGCGAAAAATGACTGGTCAGGCCGCGAACCGTGCGCGGACTGACGAGCTGATCTGCAGACAGGCTTTTTTTGGTTGAACCCCGTTTTTTACCAGGATCGTAAAATGCCAGGTCAAAACCATCAGCTCCGACTGCATTAGCAAACTGCGCGATTTCCCGATCACGCCAATTCGGATCTGTCACTCTGCCCGAAAGGCTTATAAGTCTTGCACTGTAGGGCCGCAGCTGGGCTTTTTCGTAACTAAAAGGGATCGGCTTGTCGCCGATTCCAAGCAGTTGATTCATTGTCGCTTGAGCCTCGGCAAAACGCCTTTTGAGCACAACATCGTATTCTGCTTGGTTGCGTCTCTGGCGAGCCATGGTCTCATTTGCCTCTTTCATGGCTGCCTGGTGGGCGAGCTTATTCAGATTGTCCGTAGCTTCATCGCCTGTGTGCATCGGCCCTACATTAGAGAGCTCTACACCGGATGTAACATCACTACCGCGAGAGTGATGATACTGATCAGTAACGACGCTGCCGGAGCCATGGCCAGGAGCCGTTCTGCAAGCGTTTTCTCGATAACTTTTGGCTCTTGGATGCTTTTCAATGCTGTTGTTGCTCGATTCAGCAAGGGAGCTGTCTGCCTCAGGTACTCCGTCGCCGAATTCGTTATGCCGTGAAGAGTGTTCGCCGAGTCCCTGGTCTGCTCCACTACGCTCAACAGTGCTTTGATTGGCTCTATTAATTCTTGAGCGGTCAGCTCTCCGTACATTGAGATTGTCTCTCTCAGTTGTTGAATCGCTTGCTCTATCTCGATCAGCGTTTGCGAGCTCTTTTGCTGCGCTGCTATACTGCTTGAGTTCCGCATAGTCTCTATCTTGCTCATACGTTAAACCCCGTCCGAAAAGTGCCTTACCCGTATACTGTTTTCCAAGTTGAGACCCCTTAAATCCAATTCCATCCAGACCAAAAGAAAAGCCATTCAACTTGTTTTTACTAAAATTTGCTCTCACTTCAACCCCAGCCAAATTAAGTCGCTCGGCAAATTTGGATGCCGTTGGCTTGTCTGCTATCGCTTGATCAATAAGCTCTGCGAGAACAAATCGACTGGGCGACTCACCAGTGCGTTCAAATTTCCCTACTTCACCTTTAGTCGGTCTACTACGATCTGGCATGACGACTTTTTTGTTTTCGTAATCAGCACCCTTGGTGATCGTCAAGTTGAATTCTTTTTCAAGATCAGCAATAATTTTTGTGCTTATTAGATTCTCGTTTTTTCCGAGAAACAGATTCCCATCAAGAGCAATGCGCGAAGCAACTATATGTATGTGCTGTCCTGCTTTATCGTCGTGGAGCACATAAACGCGTTGGTGATTCTCGCTGAACCCCATCTTTGCCATATAAGCATCGCCAATTGCTACCCACTGGTATTTAGTCAATGTATCGCCCGCTGGCAATCTCAGTGAGTTGTGCCAAACAGGTTTTGCGACCTCGGGCCTGACGGCTTTGGATGCTCCGAACTCGCGTGCTAGGGATTTAGGATCATGCCCGGACATGTTGCCGCCGAGCACCTCGCCTTCTAGCGCGCGGAGATTGTCTACGTCACCGTCGAAGGCATACGCCATGACGCCGCTAAAGCTGCTACCCCGGGAGATCTTCTGCATGCCTTTCATGATGGCTGCTCGATCAATGCCATCCTGAACGCAGCTATCTCAGCCTGCAGCTGCTGCAGATCGACGGGAGCACCTGAATTCAGATGCCTGGCAATTTGATTCAAATTCGAGCCGACTCGTCCCAGCTCGCCATACGCTTTGATGTTTACTTCAGGAATCGAGACGACGACCTGCGTTTGTCCGGCAAACACCTGCGCACGAATGTAATTACACAGATCATGTTTGTTTCTGGCACGCTGAGCCAGGCTCTCATATTCGACGTCAGAGAAATATACGCTGATGCGCTTGGTTCGTTGTTGTTCGGCTGGTTTTGGTGCCGGGCCTCGTTTTTTGCTCATGGTTTTCTGACTCTTATTGTTTTTGATTTCTCACAAGCACAGCGCAGGGAGACAGGTCGAAAGAGTGAGCAAAGCGAACGAATTAAGAAACTATCCGCAGGATAGTTAGCCCTGGCTCCTGTATTTCCTCCGACGCTTTCATTATTAAAGATGATCATCACTATGCACAAGCAAAAATATATATGATTATGAAAACCGCATCAGAGACGACATATGAAACCTACAAACATGGCTTAACTTTCGCTCTCAGTAAGCACTTAATTCATGTCGACATCGGCATTTTCCTACATACTACCAGGCACTCAGATATCCAAGCTTAATCAAAAGCCATATGAGGCCATCGAGAGAACTATCGAGTCGAGTGAAGAGCTTGCGTACCTCAAAGCTGAACCTGATGCGATGGGCACATACGCGAACCTGTCCACGGAGAACACCAACAAAGGCTTTGCGAGCCTCATTGCTCGTCTGGATAAGGATGAAGAGGAAAACAGAACCTAGTGCAATAGGAGCGCTCACAGCCTGCTGCTGATGCGTGCGCCACGATAACTCTTACGTCTGACCTCACAGAGTCAGGCTGTGCTGCTATCGAGCAGAGCCAGCTACTAACAAAGTAGATCTGCCGGGCATTCACTTGCAGCAGCAGGTGGCTTTGCAGGGACGGGCCGGGTGCAGGACGTAGAGGACATCAGTGCAGAGAACAACTCGACGGCTAAAGCCATTGTCGATGAATGCCTTGGGCTTGATGAGAACTTTGAAAAGCCTGGCTTGGTCTTCTCGCCGCCAAGCGGGACTTTATCAACAAAAGGATAACGAGCGGTGCAGATTCAAGCTGCCATTGCTGCGAACCGCTTGATCAAAGTCCCGCAGGCATCCGGACTCGTTCGCGGGACACCAGAATTTGACAGGGCCCGGGTCATTGACGCCCGATGTGAAAATATGAGCGAAGGCACCCGAAGCGCCAAACAGAAGATCCTCGCAGTCACGAACGGAACATTTCTCCACGGCGATCGCAAGCCAGGTCACATTGAACTTTAACAGCAATACATTGCTGAACGTATGGGCAGCTCGGATTGGATCTGGGAAGTGACGAATGCGTGCCCGCCAGACCATGCGTACGCTCCTTAGGCAAAGTTGGAAAAACGTGTGATCCAGTTCGATTCAGTCATGCCCGATCTGACGCTCAAGCAGAATGAGTCAAGCTTGAGAACAAAAACCTATTTGTGAAGCATGCAGCGGCTAGTCACAGACCCGGCGTAGTCACGGGTGCCGTGGATGCAGAAAACGTTATTCACACCTTAAAACACTATCTGCTTATGACTGATAAAAAATGCTGGAGTAAATTTCATAGCCGCCTTCGGCGAATAACGAAAATTTTGGAGGGTTCCACCTGCCGTACCAATCTCCGTTCAATCACCAATGCGGATCAAGATTGCTGGCAGTGTTCGCCAGTGAGCTGCAGCGATGCGTCCGCACCGCAGACTCTGAACCTCGTCATTCAGATTTATGATCTCAGTATTCTCTATGGCAAGTTCAGCATGTGTAGATTTTGTATCATGGCGGATCGAAACATAGGTGGCGCAAGCCTCAGCTGGTTCACACTCAACAGCCAGCTGCCCTTTTTATAAGTTTCTGATTTTCGCTGTCGCTGCAAGAGTATCCGCGGTGGAGCGCTGGTGCCTAGTGATGGATAGCCAGCATGGTTGTTGGCGCTTCGATGCGAGTACGGCTCAGCGATACGGAGCGCAGTACGCTGGACACCTTCGCGGCATAGCAAGATCACACCCAGGCGAGGATTTAAAAACTCTCTACGTAAAGCCCCTTAGGCTGCGGTCACGTATACGTCAAAAGCCCAACCCCTCGGTTAGATACGCAGTTCAAGTTGTGTGCTTCCTCGGTGGCATAGGCCGATTGCGATAGAAACTTCGGTCTATATAACCTCTAGCTACTATATTTTCATTAATCAAACCAATAAAACTTATCAAACAAAAGCACAATTATTTACATACCAAACCTCGCTTTACTAAATTAAATAATTATAGATTTTGCTGTTTACCGCAAATTATCTGAAAGAGTTTGCGGTAAAGTGCAAATTATACAAGACCCTATATTTTCAGACCAAAAAAAGTGCCCTCAGGCACTTGACGCTCTCCGAATGCTCAATTAACGTATATTGACAAGTCGGACGAAGACAGCACCGGCTTGGACATATTTCAGAATTCAAGGAAGCTGTATGAGTGAGTATATTAACCCCCGAGAAGCAGCTCTGATGCTTGGCGTATCCCACGAGACGTTACGATTCTGGAGGTATACCGGGAAGTTTCACGATAAAATTCCTCATAAAAAACATATTAGTCGCCGGATATTTTACAAGCGCACAGACGTTGAGTGATTTGTGGAAACCATGTATTGCCCGGCTGCTTAACCTCCCCCGAGACGACTCGTCTAAAGGGATAACAACTGTGAACAACTCAAAGAGTTTTATGACAACAATGAGCAACAACACACTCGTCAGCGCTATCCACTTCCCGAGGCCAGCGACCGACAATCCGATAGCCGTAGAGATTATTGATGCTATCCTTCGCCACAAAAAAAACGGCGGGAAAAACCACGGCGGTTTTTCCGTCGTCACAAAGTTCGCAGATTGCGAATACCATGTTGAATGCTGCTTCGATCAAGACATCAGAAAGAAGATTATTTACGAGAATGGCAGCCACGCCGAGATCGTCGAATCTATTTACGATCTGAGTAATGTGGCGGAGATCGCGCGAATCGCTGATCTCATCATGCTTAAAGGCTGGGCAACTTGACCTGACTGATCGTTGGCAGTGCAAAGTAAGATTCGGCCAGTTAGTACTCATGAACAAAGCGGCACGAATGATTACTTGGATGGGTGAGCCCCCTACCCCAAAAAAATATCATGCAAGGTACGGCTAGTTAAGCCTATGACTCTGGTGTCAACGTGAAAGGCATTAGAATCAACCTCCTGCACAATGCTGACCACCCGAGGTGCGACGTCGTATAGAGCACGTGCGAGGCAGAGTACCGCCGCTCATGTCCTTCGAATGAACCGAGCAAGACGCTCTTGAGGCCACGGCACGACGCCTTGGTAGCTCCAAAAAACCTGGTTAACCGCCGGGTTTTTTATCGCCATTAAAATAGGTCAAATTTAGAGGCACCGCCTGAAGGCTCAGGACAGCTAGAGCAGGATTTCTAAGTGAGAACATTTTTTTGAGTGCGGCTCCCAAAAAGCTACCAAGATCAAATCTTGGACTGGCGGAAGACAGAGTAGATCAGCTCGAAAGACCGCGGAAGCCTTATATTCTAAGGCGTAGAGGGGACGATTGGGAGGCGAGATCTGAAAAAAAGCTTTGACACACCAATGATTTTAAGTCCGGTGTGTCTACCAATTTCACCATCAGGGCGGTGTCGCGCGTCTGTTCCCTTACAGCAAATATTGCCACTGCCCGGAACGACAAGAGCTGGGAATATATACATCCCTACCCGGTGAAGCAAGCGCGAAGCGCTTTGAAATACCGCCGAATTGTATCTTCGACGCAAATAAAAAAGCTCTGTAAATCATTGATCTACAGAGCTCGTTTATAGTGGAGGCCGAGGTCGGAATCGAACCGGCGTAAGCGGATTTGCAATCCGCGGCATAACCATTTTGCTACTCGGCCCCAAACGTTAAATGCTCTAACCGCTAACATTGAACGCGTTCAAACTGGAGCGGGAAACGAGACTCGAACTCGCGACCCCGACCTTGGCAAGGTCGTGCTCTACCAACTGAGCTATTCCCGCTTGGTGTGGGCGCCATTCTATAGATTCAAATGACCCCGTCAACCCCTTGATTTAAAAATACTTATTTTTCCTCCATCACTTCCGTCGATGAGCCCTGCAAGGCCCGAACCGTCGCACCCATCGACCGTGAACCGGAGCGCGCTGCGTCCACGGGACTGTCATTTCTCACCGATTCCGAAAGTAAGGTTGGGATTAGTCTCTGCCGCGAGCGGATGCAGCGGAGTGCCGACCTGGGAGCCAGCAGGAAGCAGCGAGAGCAGCACCCCATCGAACAGAAGGGAGTCTTAATAAACGCCTCACTGTTGATTCGTCGGTGTTACCACGGGCATTACTCGCTAATGACCCACTGCCCAGAGCTCGTCACTTCTCCTCCGTCGTGGTCCTCAAATGCGGCCATGCCGCGCGGAGGTATTGCACCATCGACCACAAGGTCAGCCCCGCGGCCACCATCAGCAGCACGTAACCGAGCACCACCCAGAAGGTGAACGCGGGCGGATTGGCGAGCAGGATCACCAGGGCGAGCATCTGCGCGGCGGTCTTCCACTTGCCCAGATTGGACACGGCCACCTGAGCGCGAGCGCCCAGCTCCGCCATCCATTCGCGCAAGGCGGAAATCACGATTTCGCGACCGATGATGACGGCTGCCGGCAATGTCAGCCAGAAGTTGGCATGGGCCTGCACCAGCAGCACCAAGGCGACGGCGACCATCAGCTTGTCGGCCACCGGATCGAGAAAGGCACCGAACGGCGTGCTTTGCTCCAGGCGTCGGGCGAGATAGCCGTCGAGCCAGTCGGTGGCGGCGGCGAGGGCGAAAACCGAACTGGCCGCTGTATAGCTCCAGTAATACGGCAGGTAGAACAACAGAATGAAGATCGGAATCAGCAGGACACGTAATACGGTGATCAGATTAGGGATATTCATCGGCACAACTGGCTACGAGGTGAGCGGGCATTCTACTCGCTGTGCAGGCTCGCATAAATCGACTCTGCGAGCTTTTTACTGATTCCGGGCGCTTTAGCGATTTCTTCGATGCTTGCGCGGGACAATTCCTGCAACCCGCCGAAGTGCTTGAGCAGGTCGCGACGCCGTGTCGGCCCTACCCCGGCGACGCCTTCCAGCGTCGATGTCCGGCGAGTCTTGCCCCGGCGGGCGCGATGCCCGGTGATGGCGAAACGGTGGGCTTCGTCGCGAATCTGTTGAATCAGGTGCAACGCAGGCGAATCACCGCGCAGCGTGAATTCATGGGCGGCGTCGTTAAGGTACAGCGTTTCGAAACCCGCTTTACGCGTGGTGCCCTTGGCAACGCCAAGCAGGATCAGGTCCGGCACTGCCAGTTCGTTCATGACATCGCGCGCCATGTTCAACTGCCCCTTGCCGCCGTCCACCAGCAGGATATCCGGCAACTTGCCCTCGCCGTCCTTGATTTTGCTGAATCGACGGGTCAGCGCCTGGTGCATGGCGGCATAGTCATCCCCCGCCGTTACACCTTCGATGTTGTAGCGCCGGTAATCTGACTTGATGGGGCCTTCCGGGCCAAACACCACGCACGACGCAACGGTGGCTTCGCCGCTGGAGTGACTGATGTCATAGCACTCCAGGCGTTGCGGCGGCTCGTCCAGTTTCAGCACTTCGGCCAACGCCTCGAAACGTGCGGCCACGTGCTGCCGGTTCGCCAGTCGTGCGGCCAGCGCCTGCTCGGCGTTGGTCACGGCCAGTTGCTGCCAGCGCGCGCGAGTGCCGCGCACCCGATGGCTGATGGTGATTTCACGACCGCGCGACGCATCGATGGCTTCGATCAACGCCGGGAAGTCTTCGTTGACCACGTTGACAATGACCTCGCTGGGCAACTCGCGCTCGCCGCCGCCCAGGAAGTATTGCGCCAGAAACGCCGACATGACCTCGCCGACCTCCTCCTCGATACCCACCTGAGGAAAGAAATTCTTGCTGCCGAGAACTCGTCCTGCGCGCACGCTGATCAGGTGCACACAGGCGCCGCCCGGGTTAACGAATGCGGCGNACCCGGCGCAGCAGGCCGATCTGGTCCCGCAGCTCGGCGGCGTGCTCGAAGTTGAGCTCCATCGCCGCCTTCTCCATCAACGCATTCAACTCGTCGGTCAGCGCATTGCTGCGCCCCTCGAGGAACATCACCGAGTGACGCACGTCCTCGGCGTAGACCTGGGGATCGACGAACCCCACGCACGGCGCCTTGCAACGCTTGATCTGATATTGCAGACAGGGGCGCGTTCGGTTTTTGTAGAAACTGTCTTCGCACTGCCGCACATGAAAGGTCTTCTGCAGAATGCTCAGACTTTCGCGGATGGCGCCGGCACTGGGGTAAGGCCCGAAATAACGGCCCTTGGCTTTCTTCGCGCCGCGATGAATGCTCAACCGCGGAAACTCGCCGTCGGACAGGTGCACGTAGGGATAGGATTTATCGTCACGCAGAAGAATGTTATACGGCGGGCGCGATTCCTTGATCAGCGTCTGTTCCAGCAGCAACGCCTCGGTTTCGTTGGCGGTGATGGTGGTTTCGATCTGGGAAATGCGCGCGACCAGCGCACCGGTCTTCGGCGCGTGGCCGGTCTTGCGAAAATAGCTGGCGAGACGCTTTTTCAGGTTTTTGGCTTTACCCACATAGAGCAGGCGCCCCTCGGTATCGAACATGCGATACACGCCGGGACGGCCACTGCAGGTGGAGAGAAATGCGCTGGGATCAAACGGCTGGGTCATTTCAGGCGCTGGCATCGACCATGCCGTGACGTACGGCCAGCAACGCAAGCTCGACGTCACTGCTGATCGAGAGCTTCTCGAAAATACGATAGCGGTAGGTATTCACGGTTTTCGGCGACAGGCAGAGCTTGTCGGAAATGGTTTGCACTTTCTGGCAACCGACGATCATCAGTGCGATCTGGATTTCGCGCTCCGACAGCAGGTCGAAGGGCGAATTGCTGGTCTGCGGCTGGAACGACTTGAGCGCCAGTTGCTGGGCGATCTGCGGGCTGATGTAACGCTGCCCGGCGAACACCAGGCGAATGGCCTGGACCATTTCGGTGAGACCCGCGCCCTTGGTCATGTATCCCGCCGCGCCGGCCTGCAGCAAGCGGGTCGGAAACGGGTCTTCCTCGCACACCGTCACTGCCACCACCTTCATGTCGGGGTGGCTGCGCATCAATTTTCGGGTGGCTTCCAGACCGCCGATACCGGGCATTTTCACGTCCATGAGCACCACATCGGGCTTGAGCTCACGGGCTTTTTTCAACGACTCTTCGCCGGAGTCGGCCTGCCCGACCACCTGCAGACCGTCGATGTCAGCGAGCATGCGCGTGATACCTGTCCGAACCAGATCATGGTCATCGACAACCAGCACCCTAATCAAGCAGACACCTCACGAACAATTTATGACGAATGCACGTCACCTTAACAAAAAGAAAGTGCAGGACCTAGCGCGAAACCAACGCTCCAGTGGCCATGCAGGATGATCCGTAACAATACCGCCAAACGCTCATCGTGGACCGTGAAACTTGCAAAAAATCTTCAAACGTACGCTTGCCGTCAATCGAGGGGATCAGTCCTCATTCGAGGTCATTTTCTTTTCGATTGCGTAGGTGGCTTTATATTCGGCCAACGTGGTGGTCAGTCGCAGAATTGCTGCCTGATCCTCCTTCACCAGTGTGCGGTAGCTACCCAGCACCCACTCTTCGACCTCGCTGAGGTTTTCGATCGGCGCGGGAGTGCGGGTTCCGGTCAACACGTACAGCACATCGACGCCCTTGGCAGCGACAGCCGCCAGATAGTCGGCTTTGGGTGTACGGTCACCGCTCTCGTATTTGCCCTGCGCATTCGGCTCCACGCCACCAATTTCTCCAAACGCTCGTTGCGAAAGCCCCAAGCGCTCGCGTTCTTCCCTAAGCCGGGCTCCAATTCCACTCATTTGAATGCATAACCTTGTTGACCCCATCCTTACGAATGGTAGAATCGAGATAAATTTAAACAGACTTGAACGGTTTTGAACTATGCCCGGAATCCGCACCGCAGCACAAGCCAAGGCCTGGCTGGAACAGCAGGGGAAATCTGTTCAAGAGTTTGCCCGGGAAAACAGCGTCGACCCGGCCACGACCTACCAGATTCTCTCGGGCCGGAAGAAGGGACGGCGCGGCGAATCGCATAAAGTCGCCGTGTTGCTGGGAATGAAAATTGGGGTCATTCCGCCAGAGCCGACCCACAAACGCGATCAGCCGTTAGAGTAGGTTAGTTAACCCCTCTTATTTGTAGGACGTTTCTTCAAAGTTGGTCTTCAGGGCCACTACATACCGTCAGATAAGTTTTTATTGTGCAACTAAGGGTTCATTGTTGGCAGGACGAATGCGCGGTTGATGAACATCAAGGCGCGATCATTTGTTCCATCCACAAAAGCGCGGCTTCCTCGCCCACGCTTGTGTAGCCAAGCCGTCGGTACAGGACGGTGGCCGGATTGTTCTTGAACACTTTCAGACGCACGCTTTCACACCCGCGGCCCTTGGCGACACGCCCGACCCAGCCCATGATCCACGCGCCTACCCCCTCCCCCCGATAAGCCTCGATCAGCTGAATGTCGCGTACATAAAGATAATTCCTCTCGACCGTGAACCCGAGAAACCCGATGACGCTCTCGCCCTTGTACACTCGGTAGCTTTCGCGCAGCGGCCACTCTGCGTCGAATGCCTCTGGCTGCCAGATCAGACCGTAATGGGCGTAGTACTCACGCATGTTGACCCGCGTCAATTCGCGGGCAAAGGCCAGATCTTCAACCGTGGCGGGACGAAGATCGACGTCCACATCGCCGATCGGTGGATTAATGCGCATCTCGGATCCTCCCCAACTTTCCCATCCTCTGCCTGCCGCAAGACAGCCTGACGCAGGCTCTGCAACTTCGCTGGTCAGCGTATCTCAATCGATTTCATTGAATTTTCCAATTGAATAGTGGCATTCCCCTGAAGTAAGCTCGCTGGCATTCCACGGAGATACACCATGTTGCGTTTCACTCCTTCACAGCTTCAGCGCGCTGCCGACGATTCCCGTCAGGCGGTGGTTCTGGCTGCGTGGGATGCGACTGCGGTCCGCTCCGTTGCTTCTTATTTTTATGGGTATTGGTTTAGCCACTGGCGCGCCTGATACCCAAACGGCGCCCAACAATCACGGGACGCCAACCAGAGATAACTCTACCCCCGGTCGGCTTCCCGACCGGGGGTTTCGTTTTTCTGGCCCCTGCAAAAACTGACTAACGCTTCAAATTGAGGATCCACGACATGAACTACAGCACCTATTACCGTAACGACATCGACTTTGCATGGCGATTTAGCAACCTCCGTTCGGGACAGCCTGCCGCCTCCGATCGGTCACTGACAGGTGGCGAATCAACACACACAGCCAATACGGCCAATTGTCGAACACCCCAGTAGGTCCGCGCGGGACATAGCCCGCCGGCCAGGAAGCCCAACACATGAATTCGTCCGTCGCCGCAAAAAACCTGTCTGACCTGCCGTCCAGCCCTGTGAC
The DNA here is from genome assembly GCF_003605735.1 of Pseudomonas sp. LS-2. Classification (GTDB taxonomy): domain Bacteria; phylum Pseudomonadota; class Gammaproteobacteria; order Pseudomonadales; family Pseudomonadaceae; genus Aquipseudomonas. The sequence continues at coordinate 15,376 of NZ_QXTJ01000043.1, forward strand.
CTTGATCGACAGTCACCCCGCTCCGCAACGCCTGCCCAGCACCCTGGCACTGAAACACCAGTTGCCGCTGGACGCTTCGCTCACCGCCCAAGTCGCCGCCCATCGTCAATCCGTGCGCGCCATCCTCAACGGTGAAGACTCCCGTCTGCTGGTCGTCGTTGGCCCTTGCTCCATTCACGATCCCGAATCTGCCCTCGAATACGCGCAGCGTCTGGCGAGTCTTGCCACCGAAGTCAGTGATCAGATGTTGCTGGTCATGCGCGCCTACGTGGAAAAACCCAGAACCACGGTCGGCTGGAAAGGCCTGGCTTACGACCCCCATCTGGATGGCAGCGACGACATGGTCGGCGGCCTGACCCTGTCTCGTCAGTTGATGCGCGAAATGATCCAGCTAGGCTTGCCAATCGCGACCGAACTGCTGCAACCGATGGCCGCCGGTTACTTCGACGACATGCTGAGCTGGGTGGCAATTGGCGCGCGGACCACCGAATCGCAGATTCACCGGGAAATGGCCAGCGGCCTGCACATGCCCGTCGGTTTCAAGAACGGCACCGACGGCGGCGTTTCCGTGGCCTGCGACGCGATTCGCTCCGCCGCCCATGCCCATCGCCACTTCGGCATTGATCGCCACGGCCACCCGGCCATCATCGAGACACAAGGCAACCGCGACACACACATCGTGCTGCGCGGCGGCCACAGCGGCCCGAACTACGATGCGCAGAGCGTGGCCAGCGTCAATGCGAGCCTGGACAAGCACCGCATCGCGGCACGGATCATGGTCGATTGCAGTCATGCGAACAGCGGCAAGGACCCCTTGCGCCAACCTGAGGTGTTCAATGATGTCCTGCAGCAACGCCTGGCCGGGAACCGGACGCTGATCGGCATGATGATCGAAAGCCACCTGTTCGAGGGCTGCCAACCCCTGAGCGACTCGATGCGCTACGGGGTCTCGGTTACCGATGGCTGTCTCGGTTGGGACGGCACCGAGCGCCTGCTGCGCGATGCAGTCCATAAACTGCGCTACCGATAAGCGGGCCATTGTCAGAGACGGGCCGGTATTGACGCGGCCCGTTTCTGATCCCGGCGTCGGCGTCTACAGCCAATACCCTGTTACGCCTTTGAATGACGGTTATGTGGGCCGTTACGGTTAACACCTTGGGTCGTGGAAATGCCTGCCCGACGGGCGAGCCGGAACTTTATCGGGAAAATCGGCCCTTAATCCGGTAGGCTCGTTTCTTTTTTTTGACAGGAGTACCCCTAATGGCCAAAGCCACTGCCCGCCACATCCTTGTTTCCAGCGAAGAGAAATGCAACGAACTCAAAGCTCAGATCGAAGGCGGCGCTGATTTTGCCGAAGTAGCACGCTCCAACTCCAGCTGCCCTTCCAGCCGTCAAGGCGGCGATCTGGGTTCCTTCGGCCCGGGCCAGATGGTCAAGGAATTCGACACCGTGGTCTTCAGCGCGCCAGTCAACGTGGTGCAAGGACCGGTCAAAACCCAGTTCGGCTACCACCTGCTGGAAGTGACCAGCCGTCAGGACTGATATTCCAGCGATTACCTCGAACGGCCCGCCCTGAAAAGCGGGCCGTTTGTATTTAGCGCACCGCAAACTGCTGCCCGGGCAATTGCGGCAAAGATTTTGCTTCGTTTTGTCGTATTCACCGCTCCCGGGTGCCTTGAATTCGGATGGGTTCAGACGGCAACGTAATGAAGTCTTCAACCACAGTGATCGTGCGGTTACAAAGATCACGGCATTGCGGTACCTTGCCACCGGAGGTAGCTGATAAAAACAACGGACAATCAAACGAACGGGCCGCAATCGCCTGTTCATGACCTTCAACCCTGATGTTGCGCCAAAACATCAGTCAGGATTCGTGTAATGCGTTTTGTTTTTTCATCGCTGATGGCTGCAACACTTGTCCTGGTTTCAGGTTTCCAATCCCTGTCCGCCGCACCACAACCCGCACTGACCGTTTACGGTGAGGCGCCCCGCTACCCGGCGAACTTTCAGCATTTCGATTACGTGAACCCCGACGCCCCAAAAGGCGGCAGCATGCGGCGGTCTGCGCAGGAAATCGGTCAGTTCGACCACATCATGCCGTATCTGGACAAGGGCACCGGTGTCTCACAAGTCAATGGGCTTTTGTATTCGCCCCTCGCCGTCAAGTCACTGGATGAGCCCTACACCGTCTACGGCCTGATTGCAGAAAAGATGGAAAGGGCCGCCGACGGCATGTCGCTGCGTTTTTTCCTGAACCCTAAAGCGCGATTCTCCGACGGCACCCCGATCACCGCAGAGGACGTACGGTTCACCTATAACCTGCTGATGACTCAGGGCAGCCTGTCCTACCGCACTGAGTTCGGCGACGTGAAAGGCCTCGAAGTCGAGTCACCGACGCAGATACGCTTCGACTTCAAAAGCAATGAAAGCCGGACCCTGCCGCTGGACCTCGCGTCCCTGCCCGTGTTTCCGGAACACTGGTGGAAGGACCGCGACTTCGCCAACGGCGGTGGATTCGAAGCCCCGGTAGGCAGCGGCCCCTATCGCATCGGCCAGGTCGACCCGGGGCGCAGCATCACCTTCGAACGCAATGCCGACTGGTGGGCCAAGGACCTGCCCGTCAATCGCGGCATGTACAACTTCGATCATTTCAAAGTCGAGTACTTCGGCGACACCGACGTGGCGCGCCAGGTGCTGCGCGGCGGCGGCTATGACTACAACCGCGAATATTCGGCCACCGGTTACTCCATTGGCTACGACGGCGACGCCCTGACAGAAGGCCGTCTGCAAAGAGCGCACCTGGCCAAGGGGTCGGTGCAAAGCTCCCAGGGTTTCGTGTTCAACCTGGATCGTCCGAAGTTTCAGGACCGGCGCGTGCGTCAGGCGCTGGCGATGCTGTGGGACTTCGAGTGGACCAACAAGCAGATGATGCGCAACGTCTACGTGCGTCAGAACAGCTACTTCTCCAACAGCGACCTGGCCGCCACAGAGTTGCCCACCGAGTCGGAACTCAAGATCCTCGAGCCGCTGCGCGGCGAGGTGCCGCCGGAAGTCTTCACCACGGTTTTCCATACGCCCAAAACAGATGGCACCGGCTTCATCCGCGACAAGCAGCTTCAGGCGCTTAGCCTGCTGGAAGAGGCCGGCTGGATGCCCAAGGGCGACAAGCTGGTGAACGCTGAAGGCGAGCCTCTGAGCTTCACGTTCCTCAATGGCCAGAGCGGTTTTGAAAAGATCCTTCTGCCTTATAAACGCAACCTGGCGCAGATCGGCATCGATTTCGAGATCCGTCGCATCGACTCCGCGCAATACCTGAACCGGGTCATGGCGCGGGACTACGACATGATCGTGACCGGCTATGGCGTATCGACTTCGCCGGGCATGGAGCTGTACAACAACTTCGGCTCCAGGGTGGCGAAGGACTCCGGCTCCAGCAACTACATGGTGCTGCGCGACCCGGCAGTCGATGCGTTGATCACCGGTCTTGCCAAGGCAGACAACAAACCGGCCATGATCGACTACGCCCATGCGCTGGACCGCGTCCTGCAATGGGGCTATTACTGGATCCCCAATTACTACCCACCCGGCTCTTCGACGGTCTGGTGGAACCGCTTCGGCATTCCCAAAGTGCAGGCCAGCAACAGTGAGGCCATCGACACCTGGTGGGAAATCAGCCCTCAAGCCCTGACCAACGAACAGTTCGCCCAGCAACGGGGCGCATCGGCCATTCCCTCGGAGGTCAAGTAATGCTCGGCTACCTGATGAGGCGCCTGCTGCTGATCATCCCGACCCTGCTGGCTATTCTGCTGGTGAATTTCTTCATCGTGCAGGCTGCACCGGGGGGACCGGTTGAACAGGCCATCGCCAAGCTGCAAGGCGTGGCCGGCGGCACCATTGGCGCCGGCCACACCGAAACCATGAACGCCGGCCAGTCCCGGGCCAGCCGCGGCCTGGACCCCAAGCTGATCAAGGAAATCGAGCATCAGTATGGCTTCGACAAACCGCTGCATGAACGCCTGTGGTTGATGCTGAAGAACTATGCGCGGCTGGATTTCGGAAACAGTTTCTTCCGTGGCGCCAAGGTCACCGACCTGATCCTGCAGAAGATGCCGGTGTCGATCTCCCTCGGTCTGTGGGCGACATTGATCACCTACCTGGTGTCGATCCCGCTAGGGATTCGCAAGGCGGTCAAGCACGGCAGCCACTTCGACATCTGGAGCAGCACGGCAATCATCATCGGCTATGCGATGCCGGCATTCCTGTTCGCGATGCTGCTGGTGGTGGTGTTCGCCGGAGGCACTTCGTTGAGCTGGTTCCCGGTGCGCGGCCTGGTCTCGGAAAACTTCGACGAGTTGACCACGCTGGGCAAGATCGCCGACTACTTCTGGCATCTGGTGCTGCCGGTGGCGTCGCTGGTCATTGGCGGGTTCGCGACGCTGACCATTCTGACCAAGAACTCATTCCTCAATGAAGTCACCCGCCAATACGTGGTCACCGCCCGCGCCAAGGGCCTGAGCGAGCGCCGCGTGCTTTACGGGCATGTGTTCCGCAACGCGATGCTGCTGGTGGTCGCCGGCATTCCGCAGGCGTTCATCAGCGTGTTCTTCGCCGGCTCGTTGATGATCGAGGTGATTTTCTCCCTCGACGGCCTGGGCCGCATGAGTTACGAAGCTGCCGTCTCCCGCGATTATCCGGTGGTGTTCGGTTCGCTGTTCATCTTCACCCTGTTCGGACTGCTGATAAAACTGGTCGGGGACATTTGCTACACCCTGGTCGACCCCCGAATCGACTTCAGCGCGAGGAATGCATGATGCGCAGACTGTCTCCGGTGGCTCGCCGACGTTTCGAGCGTTTTCGCAACAACCGCCGTGGCTGGTGGTCGCTGTGGCTGTTTTGCGGCCTGTTCGTCATCAGCCTGTGCGGCGAGCTGATCGCCAATGACAAACCGCTGGTGCTCAGTTATCAGCACGCGTTGTACTTCCCCGCCTTCAAACGCTACACCGAGCAGGAATTCGGCGGCCAACTGCCCTTCCAGCCGGACTACCGCAGCGATTACGTGCGCCAGCTTATCGCCAAGGGCGACGGCTGGATGCTGTTCCCGCCGATCCCGTTCAGTGACGACACGCCCAACTATGACCTGAACAGACCCGCCCCCAGCCCGCCCTCGGCGATCAACTGGCTGGGCACCGACGATCAGGCACGCGACGTTCTGGCGCGGGTGATCTTCGGCTCCAGGGTGTCGATACTCTTCGCCCTCGCGCTGACCGTCATCAGCGCGCTGATCGGCATTGCCGCTGGCGCGCTACAGGGCTATTACGGCGGTTGGGTGGATCTGATCGGCCAGCGCCTGCTGGAAGTCTGGTCGGGGCTGCCGGTCCTGTACCTGCTGATCATCCTGTCCGGTTTCGTCGAGCCGAACTTCTGGTGGCTGCTGGGGATCATGGCCCTGTTTTCATGGCTGGCGCTGGTGGACGTGGTGCGCGCCGAGTTTCTGCGCGGGCGCAATCTGGAATACGTCAAGGCAGCCCGGGCGCTGGGGCTGGATGATCGCAAGGTGATTTTGCGCCACATTCTGCCCAACGCCATGAACGCCACCCTGAGCTACCTGCCGTTCATTCTGACCGGTGCTATTTCGACGCTCACCGCACTGGATTTCCTGGGTTTCGGCATGCCCGCCGGGAGTGCTTCGCTGGGCGAACTGATCGGCCAGGGCAAGCAGAACCTGCAGGCGCCGTGGCTGGGCTTTACCGCTTTCTTCACCCTGGCATTGATACTGTCGCTGCTGGTGTTCATTGGCGAGGCGTTGCGCGATGCTTTCGACCCGAGGTCCTGACATGTCTGAAAACCTGATTGAAATCCGAGACTTGTCGGTGTCGTTCAATGGCAACACGGTGGTGAAGAACCTCAGCCTCGACATTCCGGCCGGTCAGTGCCTGGCGCTGGTGGGTGAGTCTGGATCCGGCAAATCAGTCACCGCGCATTCCATCCTGCAACTCTTGCCCCAGGCGGGCACGGTCTGCACCGGCAGCATTCGCTATCGAGGGAAGGAACTGCTGGGCGCCGATGGCAAGCTGATGCGCGAGATTCGCGGCAATCAGATCGCGATGATCTTCCAGGAGCCCATGACCTCGCTAAACCCGCTGCACACGGTGTCCAAACAGATCGGCGAAACCCTGCTGCTGCATAAGGGGCTGAGCGGCAAGGCGGCGAAGGTCCGCATTCTCGAGTTGCTGGAGCTGGTCGGGATTCAATACCCCAAGAAGCGGCTCAATGCCTATCCCCATGAGCTTTCCGGTGGTCAGCGGCAGCGGGTGATGATCGCCATGGCCCTGGCTTGCGAACCGGAGCTGCTGATCGCCGACGAGCCGACCACTGCGCTGGATGTCACCGTTCAGCGCAAGATCCTGTTGCTGCTCAAAGAGCTGCAGCAACGTCTGAACATGTCCCTTCTGCTGATCAGCCACGACCTCAATCTGGTGCACAGCATCGCTCAGAAAGTCTGCGTGATGCGGGCGGGGGAAATCGTCGAGCAGTCCAACTGCCACACACTGTTCAAGCATCCGCAACATCCTTACAGCCAGTTGCTGCTGGACGCCGAGCCTGCCGGTGAACCCCTGCCCCGCGACACCCGCGAGAAGGTGCTGGAGGTCGATAATCTGCGGGTCTGGTTCTCGCTCGGAGGCGGGATTTTCAATCGCCATCAGGAATACCTCAAAGCCGTCGACGACATCAGCCTGAGCATCGAACGCGGTAAAACGCTAGGGATCGTCGGCGAATCGGGCTCGGGAAAATCGACACTTGGTCAGGCAATCCTGCGCTTGCTGGAATCCCGTGGCAGTATCCGTTTCAAGGGTCACGCGCTGGACAGCCTCAACCAGAAGCAGATGCGCCCATGGCGCAAACAGATGCAGGTGGTGTTTCAGGACCCCTACGGCAGCCTCAGCCCGCGCATGTCGGTGGCGCAGATCATCAGCGAGGGGCTGGAAGTGCACAGCGAGCTGGACAAGGTCTGCTGTGAAAACGAAGTGATTCGCGCGTTGGAGGAAGTCGGCATCGATCCGCTGAGCCGGCATCGCTATCCCCATGAATTTTCTGGCGGGCAACGGCAACGTATCGCCATTGCTCGCGCCCTTGTGCTCAAACCTGCCTTGATTTTGCTCGATGAACCCACTTCCGCACTGGATCGTACCGTGCAGAAGCAGGTCGTCGCGCTGCTGCGCCAATTACAGGAGAAACACGGCCTGACCTATCTGTTCATCAGCCACGATCTGGCCGTCGTACGGGCGCTCGCCCATGACCTGATCGTGGTCAAGGACGGCAAGGTCGTGGAACGGGGCGCCAGTCATGACGTATTCGACGCGCCCCAGCACCCCTACACCAAGGAGCTACTGGCGGCAGCGCATCCGGGTTTCAATTGAGAGAACCCGGCAACAACCAGCAGTCTGTGCGGCCAGATGCCGGGGAAACAGGAACTTCGGAACAGTGCATGAAAGACAGTGACAGCCTCAAGGATTACCGACGCGTACGGAGGTTAGCGATCCGTTCGCTGTTCGAAATCATCGAGCAGTCCAGTGAAGGTACTGTGATCGTGGACAAGGAAGCGCGAATCGTCTGGATCAACGAGCGCTATGCAAGGCGCTTCGGTCTGGAGGACGCCAGTCGCGCGGTGGGCCAGCCTTGCGAAAAAGTCATCCCCGGCAGCCTCTTGCGTCAGGTGGCGAGTAACGGCCAGCCGATCCTGCTGGACATGATGGACACCGCCAAGGATCCGCTGGTGGTCATGCGCCTGCCGATTCATGACGACAGTGGCGGCGTGATCGGCGCCATCGGGTTTGCGCTGTTCGACGAACTGCATGCGTTGTCGCCCTTGCTCAAACGCTATCTCAGCATGCAGCAGGAACTCGCCTCGACCCGCTCGTTGCTGCGCGCCCGTCAGGCCAAATACAGCTTCGCTCACTTCATCGGCACCAGCGCCGCCAGCCTTGAAGTCAAACGTCGCGCCCGTCGCAGCGCCAGCACCGACTCGCCGGTGCTGTTGCTGGGCGAGACGGGCACCGGCAAGGAGTTGCTGGCGCATGCCATTCACAACACCTCACCACGGGCACATAAGGCGTTCGTCAGCATAAACAGCGCGGCGATCCCCGAGACATTGCTGGAAGCGGAGTTCTTCGGCACCGCGCCTGGCGCATTCACTGGGGCCGATCGCCGGGGTCGTCAGGGCAAGTTGTATCTGGCGGAAGGCGGGACGCTATTTCTTGACGAGATCGGCGACATGCCCCTCCCGTTACAGAGCAAGCTGCTGCGAGTCCTGCAGGAAAAGGAATACGAGCCTGTAGGCTCCAACGAGATGATCAAAAGCGATGTGCGCCTGATCGCCGCGACGTCCACTGACCTTGAGGCGGCGATCAAACGCGGGGAATTTCGAGCCGACCTGTATTACCGGTTGAATGTTCTGCCCATTGAAGTGCCTCCCCTTCGCGCGCGTCTGGACGATCTGCCCGCGCTGAGCGAAGCGATCCTGGAGGAGTTGCGCAGCCAGCACGAACTGCAGGCCGGGGCAATGGCCATGCTGGGCCAGCACGCCTGGCCTGGCAATATCCGCGAGTTGCGCAACGTTCTGGAGCGCGCGGCATTGCTCAGTGACGATCTGCAACTAAGCAGCGAGGAGATTCGCGCCGCGATTGGCACCGTGGTTCCCATCGAAAAAGACGCCACGTGGGAGAGACATGCAGCCCCGCTCTCCGAGGAAACCTACAGCGAGGCCCGTGAACGCTTCGACAGGGAGTTGATACAGGCCAGGCTGGCCCAATGCCGGGGTAATGTGGTTCTGGCGGCTCGGCAACTGGGACTCGGGCGCTCGACGCTTTACAAGAAGATGGCAGCGTTAGGGATTGCGGAGTCTCATTAAAGAGACGCGGCGTCTCTTTTCCGGGAAATAGCGTTCTGACTCCTGTAGCAGCACGGCTTGCCGGCGGTTGCGGCCTTGTGATCGCCACCGCCGGCAAGCCGGACGGCTACTGAAAGATCGCCTCATGTCTCAATAAAGAGACAACGACTTCAAGCTTTCTCACCTTAATTCAGAAAAGCCTTTCGGAATCAGCCTGTTAGCGCGATGGCACGAAAGTAGCTATACCTCCTGTAACGCGGCATGACCGCGGTCATAACAAAAACAACAGGAGACACTCGATGAGTGTGATCATCGCCCTGGCAGCGCTCGCGCTGCTGATGCTTGCTGCATACCGTGGTTACAGCGTTATCCTCTTTGCCCCCATCGCTGCCCTAGGCGCGGTGTTGCTGACCGACCCTTCAGCAGTGGCCCCGGCCTTCACCGGCGTGTTCATGGACAAGATGGTCGGTTTCGTCAAACTCTACTTTCCGGTTTTCCTGCTCGGCGCCGTGTTCGGCAAGTTGATCGAACTCTCCGGTTTCTCCCGCTCGATCGTCGCCGCCGCCATTGGCGTGCTAGGCACACGCCAGGCGATACTGGTGATCGTGCTGGTCTGTGCCCTGCTGACTTACGGCGGTGTCTCGCTGTTTGTGGTGGTGTTCGCGGTCTACCCGTTCGCGGCGGAAATGTTCCGCCAGAGCGACATCCCCAAACGCCTTATTCCGGCGACCATCGCCCTGGGCGCATTCTCCTTCACCATGGACGCCCTGCCCGGCACGCCACAGATTCAGAACATCATCCCGTCTACCTTTTTCAACACCACCGCCTGGGCGGCGCCATGGCTGGGACTGATCGGCACCGTATTCGTGTTCTGTGCAGGCATGCTGTTTCTCCAGCGTCAGCGCAACAAAGCGCAACGGGCGGGTGAAGGTTACGGCACCGAGTTGCGCAACGAGCCGGAAACCGCGGCCGACATCACGTTGCCCAACCCGTGGATCGCGTTGGCGCCCTTGCTGTTGGTGGGTATGATGAACCTGCTGTTCACTCAATGGATTCCGCAGTGGTACGGCAAGACCCACACCCTGGCGTTGCCGGGCATGGCAACGCCCGTGCAGACCGAGATCNGTATTCGTGCTGCTGTTCGCTTTCGGCACTGTAAAGTCGAAACTGGCTGAGGGCAGCAAAGGCGCGGTCAGCGGCGCCTTGCTCGCCGCGATGAACACGGCATCCGAATATGGCTTCGGCGCTGTCATCGCCTCGTTGCCGGGCTTCCTGGTGCTGGCCGACGGGCTCAAGAGCATCCCCAACCCGCTGGTCAATGAAGCGATCACCGTGACCCTGCTCGCAGGCATCACCGGCTCGGCGTCGGGCGGCATGAGCATTGCGCTGGCGGCGATGTCCGACAGTTTCATTGCAGCCGCCCATGCGGCGAACATTCCGCTGGAGGTGCTGCACCGGGTCGCCGCCATGGCCAGCGGCGGCATGGACACCCTGCCCCACAACGGCGCGGTCATTACCCTGCTCGCGGTCACCGGCCTGACCCACCGCGAAGCCTATAAAGATATTTTCGGGATCACGATCATCAAGACCCTGGCGGTCTTCGTGGTGATCGGAACTTTCTATGCAACCGGCATCGTATGAGGAATCCAACATGAGTCTGCAAGGTAAAACCGCGCTGGTTACCGGCTCCACCAGCGGGATCGGGCTGGGGATCGCCCTCACCCTTGCCAAGGCCGGAGCCAACCTTGTGTTGAACGGCTTTGGCGATGCATCGGCGGTGATCGAACAGGTCAAGCAGTTCGGCGGCAAGGTCGGTCATCACCCGGCCGACGTCAGGGACGTGGGGCAGATCGCCGACATGATCGCCTACGCCGAGCGCGAATTCGGCGGCGTGGACATTCTGGTCAATAACGCCGGCATTCAGCATGTGGACGCGGTCGAGGACTTCCCGGTGGAGAGCTGGGACAAGATCATCGCGATCAACCTGTCGTCGGTGTTCCACAGCACCCGCCTCGCCTTGCCAGGCATGAAAGCCAAGGGCTGGGGGCGCATCGTTAATATCGCGTCGGTACACGGCCTTGTCGGGTCAACGGGAAAGGCGGCGTACGTGGCCGCCAAACACGGGGTGATCGGTTTGACCAAGGTCGTCGGCCTGGAAACCGCCACCAGCCATGTCACCTGCAACGCCATCTGCCCGGGCTGGGTACTGACGCCGCTGGTGCAGAAGCAGATCGACGATCGCGGTGCTGAAACCGGTGACCTTGAGCAAGCCAAACATGATCTGCTTTCCGAGAAACAGCCGTCGCTGGAGTTCGTTACGCCGTCGCAACTGGGAGAGCTGACGCTGTTCCTGTGCAGCGAGGCCGGTGCACAGGTGCGGGGAGCAGCGTGGAATATCGATGGTGGCTGGTTGGCGCGGTAACCCTACCAGGTATGACCCCTGTAGCTGCCCCCTGTAGCTGCCCCCTGTAGCAGTCCGGCTTGCCGGCGGTGGCGATTCTGAAAACGCTACCGCCGGCAAGCCGGACTGCTACAGCATCCAGACAACGTCACGCACCAGGCTCATCCCGCTCATCCACCAATCCCCAATCCTTCACATCCACCTGAGCTGCAGCCTGCGGCGCGGGGGGCGGTGTGGTGATGTGGCTGACGCCGCTTTCAGTGTGCAACTTCAAGCGCAATCGCACGTTGTTTGCCGAGTCGGCGTTTTTCAGCGCTTCGTCTTCGGTGATGGCCCCTTCGATGGCCAGGTCGTACAGCGCATTGTCGAACGTCTGCATGCCCAGATTCGTCGACTTCTCCATGATCCCCTTGAGTTCAGTCAGCTCGTTGCGATGAATAAGGTCGCGGATGGTCGGCGTGCCGAGCATCACTTCCACGGCCGCCCGGCGCTTGCCGTCGGTGGTCTTGACCAGCCGTTGCGAGACGAACGCCTTGAGGTTGTTGCCCAGGTCATGCAACAACTGCGCACGACGGTCTTCGGGGAAGAAGTTGATGATGCGGTCCAGCGCCTGGTTGGCGTTGTTGGCGTGCAGGGTCGAGATCGCCAGGTGCCCGGTGTCAGCGAAGGCCAGCGCGTGTTCCATGGTTTCCCGGTCGCGGATTTCGCCGATCAGGATCACGTCCGGCGCCTGGCGCAGGGTGTTCTTCAGCGCCGCATGAAAGCTGCGGGTGTCGACCCCCACTTCACGCTGGTTGATGATCGATTTCTTGTGCTTGTGAATGAACTCCACCGGGTCTTCGATGGTGATGATGTGGCCGCTGGCGTGGCGATTGCGATGGTCGATCAATGCCGCCAGCGACGTGGACTTACCCGAGCCGGTCGCGCCCACGAACAGCACCAGGCCGTGTTTCTCCATGACCACATCGAGCAACACCTTGGGCAGGTGCAGGTCTTCGAATTTCGGGATGTCGAGCTTGATGTTGCGCGCGACGATGGAGACCTCGTTGCGCTGCTTGAAAATGTTGATCCGGAAGCGACCGACACCTGACAGAGAGAACGCCAAGTTCATTTCCAGTTCACGGTCGAAGTCCGCCCGCTGCTCGGCGTCCATGATGCCGTCGGCGATCAGCGCCACGTCGCCGGGCTTGAACGCCTCGGTGCCCAGAGGTTTGAGCACGCCATTGAACTTGGCGCAGGGCGGCGCGCCTGTGGAAAGGTAGAGATCCGACCCGTCCTGGGTGGCAAGAACCTTCAACAACGCCGGGAAATCCATAATTCACACCGCACATAAAGGTTTAAGAAGACTGCAGGTCGACGCTACACAGCGTGCTTGTAGGTGCGACCATCGACCATCATCAACGTTCGCTGAAGGTTAGCGTAACGCTCGTCCGACCAAGGTGAAGGAAATTACCTGAATTCGCGCCGCAAAGGCATAATGCGCCGCTTTTTATCGAGGCGATTTCATCATGAAAGCTCAAGCCCGCCACATTCTGGTCAAGACCGCAGAAGAAGCCGAGCAGCTCAAGCAACGCATTGCCAAGGGCGAGGCGTTCGATGTGCTGGCCAAGAAGTACTCCACCTGCCCGTCCGGCAAGCGCGGCGGCGATCTGGGTGAAGTGCGCCCCGGCCAGATGGTCGGGGCGATTGATCAGGTGATTTTCAAAAAGCCCCTGCGCACGGTGCACGGGCCGGTGAAGAGCAAATTCGGCTATCACCTGGTGCAGGTGTTTTACCGGGATTGATCCTGGCACATTCGACGCCCGAATCGAGACTGCACTCGACTCCGCAGGAGCGCGCTTGCCCGCGATTGCAGTGGGTCAGCTGCCCGATTCGTCGGCTGGCTGAAAGCAATCGCGGGCAAGCGCGCTCCTACAGGTGTTCATGTGCAAGCCTGGAATGTCATGCAGGCATCGCGCTGCGCGGAATCAGCGCCCCAGGATGCTGAATCACCAGGCTCGCCAACCCGTGCCCCGCTTCGGCGGCCTCTTGCGGACTGCCGCCGCGCAGACGTCGGGCCAGGTACCCGGCGCTGAACGAATCCCCGGCCGCCGTGGTGTCGATGACCTTCTGCACCGGCTGCGCGGCGATCTCGTAACGCCGGTTGTCCGCACGCACCAGACAGCTCTGGGCACCCCGCTTGATGACCACCTCGCTGACACCCATGTCGCGATAAGCGCTCATGATCTGCTCGCTGTCGGCGTAGTCGAACAGGGCTTGCTCGTCCTCTTCGGTCAACAGCGCAAGATCCACCTCATGCATCACCGCCCGATACGCCTGCCGCGCCTGATCGACACTGCGCCACAGCCGTGGCCGGTAGTTGTTGTCGAACACCACGCGGGCACCGCGATCGCGGGCGTCGCCCAGCGTCGACAGTAACCGCGCACGCCCGACCTCCCCCAGAACCGCCAGAGTGATGCCGCTGAAATACAGCACGTCGTATTCCGGCAACGCCGCGAGAATCGGGTCGGCGGCGGGCGTGGTAAAGCACTCGCGCACCGCCGCTTCGTTGCGCCAATAGAGGAAACGGCGCTCGCCATTGGCGTCGGTCTGGATGCAATACAACCCCGGCAAGCGGCTTGGCAGGCGCTGCACGCGACTGAGGCCGATACCTTCTTCGGCCCAGATCGCACACATGGCGTCGCTGAAACTGTCGTCACCCAGCGCGGTGACGTAATCAACCTGGGACGCCGATCCGAGCAGGCGCGACAGGTACACCGCAGTGTTCAGCGTGTCACCGCCGAAACTCTGTTTGAGCGTGCCATTCGCGTGCTGCTGCAGCTCGATCATGCACTCGCCGATCAGGGCCACGCGCGGATGGCGGTGGCTGACAAATTCGCTCATCGCAGGCTCCGGTCAGAAGAAGGTGTCGAAGGATTCGATCACGCTCAGGTCATCGCCTACCAGACAGCCGACCCGCCATTTGTCGAACGTCAGGCACGGGTGCGAAGTGCCGAACGAAACGATGTCCCCCACCTTCAATTCGCAGCCAGGGGCGACGGTCATGAAGGCGTGCTGATCCATGACGGCCGTGACCCTGCAGGCGCTCACGTCATCGCCCACAGCAGGCACCACGCCAGGCGTGTAACGCTTGATCGGGTTGGGCATGCCGGCATCGAACGCCACGTCACGTTTGCCGAGCGCAATCACCGCGAAGCCCGGCTCCGGCATCGACTGCACGTGCGCCCAGACTTCCAGCGCCGGTTGCAGACCTTCGTTGAGGTCCTGGCGACGGTCCAGCACGCAGCACTGCGCTTCTTTATAGATGCCGTGATCGTGTACCACGTAGCTGCCGGGACGCAGCACCGCGAGGAAACGGTCGCGAACCTGCTGCTTGTCGAACTCTTCGGCGATGAGGTCATACCAGGCCGAACCGGATGCAGTGACGATCGGACGATTCAGGGCAAACGCGCCCTTGTCCTGCAGGGTCACGGCCAGCCGCACCAGCGACGCTGCAAATGCACGGATGCCGCTGATGGCCTTGTCGCCATGGATCACCCCTTCGTAGCCTTCGATACCGGTCAGCTTCAACGCCGGCTGAGCAGCGATGGCGTCGGCCAGGGCCATGACTTCCTCTTCGCTGCGGCAGCCGCAACGCCCGCCCACCACGCCGTACTCGATCATGACGTTCAGGTGCAGGCCTTTCTGCGCGAAGAACTCACCCAGCGCCTTGACGTTGTCCGGGTGGTCGACCATGCAGTGGAAGTCGAACATCGAGTCCGTCAGCATCTCGGCGATGATCGCCATGTTCGGCGCACCGACCAGTTGGTTCGCCATCAATACCCGGCGAACGCCATGGGCGTAGGCGGCGCGGGTTTGAACCGCTGTCGCCAGAGTCATGCCCCAGGCGCCGTGCTGCAACTGGCGCTGAAACAGCGCCGGCACCATGCTGGTCTTGCCATGGGGGGCGAGTTCCGCGCCGCTGTCACTGACGAACTTCTGCATCCAGCGCAGGTTGTGCTCCAGCGCCTTGTCGTGGATCACCAGCGCCGGCAGGCTCACATCCAGCACCAACTGGTCGCCCGGTTTGGCGGCGCCCTTTTCAACTGTGGCAATCGTCATGTCTGTTCTCCGCAATTCTTGTTCGGTGCAGGTCATCAATCATTGATCCGACGACCGTTGCTAATCGTTGACGCGGCGGGCCAGGCCGTTGGCACTGTCGATCAGCACGCGTCGGTAATCGTCGTAATGGGTCATGGCATCGGCCCTCGGGGCAACGATGCACAAGGTCGCGATGCAGATGCCCTGTTTGTCCTTCACCGGCGCAGCGAAGCAGTGGGTGAAGGTATCGGCGATGCTGTTGAAGGAGAAAAAGCCTTCTTCATGGGCCTTGCGAATCTCAGCGAGAAAGACGTCCAGCGGCAGTCGCTGACCGTCCGGCAGAATGAAGTCTTCAGGGTCGATGAGGTCGATGATTTCCTGATCGCTCAGGTGCCCCAACAGCAAACGCCCGGAAGCGGTCCATGGAATCGGCGCGTCTTCGCCGATGTCCGAGGAAATCCGGAAATGCCGCGCGCCCTCCTTCATCAACGCGACCGTGTATTTACGGCCATTGAGCAGGCACATCTGCGCGGTCTCGCGGGTCTGGTCGACGATTTCACCCAGACTGACCTCAGCCTCGCGGGTGAAATCGAAGTGCCGCAAGTGCGCTTGCCCGAGGAAATACAGCTGACGCCCCAGGTAGACGTGGCCGTCCTTGCCGACGGTTTCGAGGATGCGCCGCTCCAGCAGCGAACTGACCAGCTCATAAACCGTCGACTTGGGGCTGCCGATGCCACTGGCAATTTCGTTCGGCCGCAGCGGGGTGCCCTTTTCCTTGAGGAAATCGAGAATATCGAACGCCCTGTCCAGACCACGGGCCCGGCGTTTGATGGTGTCTTCGGTCATGGTTGCGCTTTCCATTGAGCGGGGGTGTCTCTTTAAAAAGAAGGCTGGCAGTTTAAGCCACATCGCCGCGACCCTGCCGCATCAGTTGTAGCGATCATCGCGCGATCCCGTAGCAGCACGGCTTGCCGGCGGTAGCGGTTTCAATAATGCCACCGCCGGCAAACCGTGCTGCTACACGCCAGTTGCCTGGACCCGGCTTACGCCTTCCTCTTGTATGCGATGCAGTCGATCTCGACCTTGCAATCGACCATCATGTTCGCCTGCACACAGGCCCGGGCCGGGGCGTGTTCCGGCTTGAAGTATTCGCCAAATACCTTGTTGAAGCTCCAGAAATCACGAGGATCTTCCAGCCACACGCCAACGCGCACCACGTCTTCAAGGCCGTAACCGGCTTCGGCCAGAATCGCCACCAGGTTCTTCATGGTCTGATGGGTCTGTTCGACGATGCCGCCGACGATGATTTCACCGTCCAGAGCCGGCACCTGTCCCGACACATGCAGCCAGCCGTCAGCCTCTACGGCGCGGGCGAAAGGACGTGGCTGGCCGCCACCTGCGGTACTGCCTGCACCGTAACGAGTAATGCTCATGAAAAATCTCCTTTGATCGAGCGTTTAAAAACGGATGTTCTTGAGGAATTCGCTCAAGCGGGCCGACTTCGGCTGCTCGAACAATGTCTTGGGAGGGCCTTGTTCCTCGATGCGGCCCTGATTCATGAAAACGATCTGATCCGACACTTCGTAGGCGAAGCGCATCTCGTGAGTGACCAGGAGCATGGTCATGCCTTCTTCCGCCAGCCCCTTGATCACGCTGAGCACTTCGCCGACCAGCTCCGGATCCAGCGCCGAGGTCACTTCGTCGAACAGCATCAGGCTCGGGTTCATGGCGATGGCGCGGGCAATCGCCACACGCTGCTGTTGACCACCGGACAACTGACCGGGGAAATGATTGCGGCGTTCCAGCAGGCCAACGCGCTCCAGCCATTTCTCGGCCAGCGCGACGGCCTGATCCTTGGGCAGCTTCTTGACCTTGAGCAGGCCCAGCGTGACGTTCTGCAGTGCGGTCAAGTGCGGGAACAGGTTGAACTGCTGGAACGCCATGCCCGTCATCGCCCGATGCTGGGCAATGAGCTTTTCCGGATGACGCACACGCTTGCCGTTGACGTCGCTGTAACCGATGTCCTGGCCTTCGAGGCGAATGTGACCGCCCTGGAACTCTTCCAGCAGGTTCACGCAGCGCAGCAGCGTGGTTTTGCCCGAGCCGCTGGAGCCGATCAAGGTCACCACGTTGCCCTTGTTCATCTTCAGGTCTACGCCCTTGAGCACTTCCACGGGGCCGTAGGATTTGTGCAGCCCTTCGATGCTCAGCAGAGCGGGGGCGGCGGTCGCGGTTTGAGTCTGTGTCATGGCAAGGCCACCCGTTTTTCGATTTGCCGCCCAAGAAGCTCGATGGCGTAGTTGATGACGAAGAAGAGAAATCCCGCGAACAGGTAAAACTGCAGGGTCATGAAATTGCGTGCGATGACCTGTTGGGTGCTGAGCAGCAGTTCGGCGACGCCGATCACCGACAACAAGGTAGAGGCCTTGACGATCTCGGTGGACGAGTTGACCCAGGTCGGAAGGATCTGGCGCAAGGCCTGTGGCAACAGCACATAACCGAGGGACTGGCTGAACGTCAGGCCGATGGCCTTGCCCGCTTCCAGCTGCCCTCGGGGAATCGCCTGCAAGGCGCCGCGCACGATCTCGGCCACATGGGAGCCACAGAACAGGGTCAGGCCCAGGGCGCCGGCATTGAACGCACTGATCTGCCATCCCAGCGCCGGCGCCATGTAGAAACAGGCCAGCACCAGCACGAAGACCGGGGTGCCGCGAATCAGGTCGACATAGAAACGAAATGGCAGACGCGCCCACAGCTTGCCGTAGGTCAGGATCAGCCCGGCAAACACGCCGATCACGGTGCCGAAAATGATAGCCAGACCCGCGCACTGCACGCTGGTGAGGAAACCGTTCCACAGCGCCTCGCGGGCGATCCACAGTTCATGCAGCCAGGTAGGTTGTTCGTACATGTCCCGGGCCTCCTAGCGGCGAATCGCCAAGCGCTGTTCGAGGTAGCGCAAGAGCATGGCGATGAGGTAACAGGCTGCGACGTACAACGCCGTGGTCACCAGCCAGGTTTCGATCACCCGGTAGCTTTCGACGTTGATCTTGCGCGCGTAATAGGTCAGTTCCGGCACTGCGATGGCCGCTGCCAGCGAGGTGTCCTTGAACAGCGATATGAAGTTGTTGGACAACGCGGGCAGCACATTGCGCAGCATCACCGGCACGATGATGTAAGCCCGCACCTGCCATTCGCTCAGGCCGATCGCCAGACCCGCTTCACGCTGGCCTTTGTGAATGCTCAACAGGCCGGCGCGAAACACTTCGGTCAGGTACGCCCCGGCATACAGCGACAGGGTGACGATGAACGACGGGATCTTGTCCATGCGAATCCCCAGGCTCGGTAGGGCGAAGTAGATCAACAGGATCAGCACCAGAATTGGCGTATTGCGGATCACCGTGACGTACACCGAGGACACCACACGCAATGCGCGGTAGCGCGACAGCATGGCGAACGCGGCCATCAGCCCGATCACGCAGCCGATGGCAATGGAGATCAACGCCAGTTCGAGGCCCAGACCCAGCCCCGTCAGCAGACTGGGGAAATCCCGCCAGACGGCTGCAAAATTCAACTGATAATTCATGGTCAGCAGTACCTGGGACGGGAAGGCGCCACGGCCTTCCCTGCCCCGTCAGTTGGGACGTAATTCATGTCGCGGCGTTACTTGTATTCCATCGGGAAGCCAATGGCCGGTGTCGGCAGATCGACGCCGAACCACTTCTTGAAGGACTCGGCGTAGGTCGGGAACTCGACCCCGGTCATGGCTTCATGCAGAGCGGTGTTGACGAAGTTCAGCCAGTCCTGATCGCCACGTTTCACGGCGCAGGCGTAGGTCTGCGGGCTCCAGGCGAAGGCCGGAGAACGGTAGCGGCCAGGGTTCTGGACCATCAGGTATTTGACCGAAGACTGATCGGTGGCAGCGGCGTCGGCGCGGCCGGAGTTGATGGCCTGGTACATCAGATCAACGCTGTCGTATTGATCGACCTTGGCCTTGGGCAGCGCCTGATGCACCAGTTCTTCGGCGTAGACGTTCTGCAGCACGGCCACCGTGACACCATCGCCCGCCGCTTTGAGGTCATCGATTTCCTTGTATTTGCTGTTGGCCGGCAGCAGCAGCGCCACGCCTTCGCGGTAGTACGGCAGCGTAAACGCGACCTGTTGCGCCCGGCTGGCGGTGACCGTGATGAACTGACAGCTCATGTCGACTTTGTCGGTCAACAAATTGGGAATCCGCGCATCGGACGACTGCACCACGAACTCGACCTTGGTCGGGTCATTGAACAATCCTTTGGCGACGATTCGCGCGATGTCGATATCGAAACCCTGCAACTTGCCGTCGGCGCCCTGAAAGTGCCATGGGGCATTGGTGCTGCCGGTGCCGACCACCAGATGGCCGCGGTGTAACACGCTGTCCAGTTTGCTGTCGGCTGCCTGGACGGTGGAAGTCAGAGCAGCTGTTGCCGCCAGAACAAACGCACAAGCTTTCAAAAGTGAAGGTCCGCGATGCATGTCAAAAACTCCGCCGAGGTATCGTTTATTCCGCTACAGCGGAACGTGGTATGTAACAACGGAATGGACAGCAGAAAGTGTGCCACAGAACCGGCGAGAAAACACAGCGCCGGAAAATCCAGAGATATCAATGGGCTAGGAAAGACAGGAAAGCGAGAAGACGCTGCGGGGATGCCGGGACGCTACTGTTCACCTCAACGCGTGGGTAACGAGGCCCCAGTGTTGTGCGCGACGCGCCACAATCGGGCGGTTAGCAAAGGAGCAACCGCCTGACATCGGAACGGTCACCCTTCCGGGGCCCCTTCAACAAGCGCGCCGACCGTTCGTCACGCAACGGGCACATTGGGATGAAGACCGCGGCCTAACCTCACGCAGCACTTCAATCGGGAGATTCGCCATGAACAGATCAACAATATCCAGGGCGTTGCTGGTTGCCGTCGTGACATTCGGCTCGGGATTGACGATGAGCAGCCCCGCAGTCGCGGCCGGCGACGTGGGGTCGGCCCTGCCTCCGGGGGTCAATCCCTCATCGCCCGCAGGCGGAAATGGCGGCGACGCTCAAGGCTACGAAAAAAAGCCCGCCAATCCTCCTCCGCCGGGTTCGATGGAGAAGTCCACCCCACCCAAGTCGTCCCCGCAAACCCCAACTACGCACAAGCAGACGACACAGAAAAAAAGCCAGCACAAGGAGTCCGTGCAGCCGCAAAAAACCCCTTCCCAATGACTTGAGGTTGTCACTCAGATGTCACGTTGCATCTGGCAGCGGACTGCTAAGGTTCTATCAGGACGTTAGCGACGTGAAATCAAGGGGAACGTTGGCACCGTAAATGCTTCAAAGCACTTTATGAAGCTTTTGTGACAAGCGCGTGACGAGCTACCGATCACGCGCATCTCACAGGTTGTACGGTGGAGGGAACATCCAATGAAAGAACGAGCCACAGTGATTTGCCGACGGGAAAACGAAATCCTTTACGTGCGCAAACCCAAGGCCCGCTGGACGCTCCCGGGCGGCAAGGTCGAGGCCAACGAGTCTCCGGCGCAAGCCGCGGCCCGCGAACTGCGCGAAGAGACAGGTCTGATCCTCGAAGACCTCTCTTACATCACCCGCTTCGAAGGCGAGACCGTGCTGCACCACGTTTTCGAAGTCTCCGTCACCTTCATCGCCACCCCGATGCCGAAGAATGAAATCGCCGACTGTCGATGGTTCACCGCCAAGGAACTGGGCAATCTGAAGGTCAACCCGGCGGCGAAGTCCATTGTCAAAGCGTTCTTGAGCGAAGTGGCGCGCTGATCCGCGAGATCAAATGGCGAGGCTTACTTGGCGAACAGCTGGCTCATGTCCTTGAAGGCCTTGAACTCCANGCCTGTTCGCCGACCTGCCCTTTGAACCGAATGTAGGGTTCGATCACGAATTTCGTCTCCCGGGCACGCAAGCGGTCGGCCAGCGCTTCCCACTGATCCCAGTGCAGGATGATGCCGAAGTGAGGGACCGGAACGTCATGACCGTCCACAGCATTGGAGTGCACCGATTCCTGAGACGCGGTCTTCGGGTGCTCGTGAATCACCAGTTGGTGGCCGTAGAAGTCGAAGTCGACCCACTGCGCGCTCGAGCGGCCTTCTGATAGACCGAAAACGTCTCCGTAAAAGTGGCGCGCAGCCGCCAGGTCATAAACAGGGATTGCAAGATGGAAAGGAGAAAGGCTCACGGGTATTCCTGATGGTTGTTGTGCGTGAGCTGATTCTTGACTGAAAGACCGCGTGATAAAAGCGGATTTTTCGCGCGCTGAGCCACAATAATTTTGATGAGTCGCAGCGTTTCGTACCGTTTTGCGGCAGATTCTTTCATAGCGCGCAGATTCAGTGCGGGAGGCTGATGTTTCAATCATCCTCGGCGGGATCACGAAGAGGCTCTGGCTTCCCGGCCGAGGGCGCTGTGCCGGGCCATGGCGTCGACCACGCAGGTGCGGAACAGATTGAGCAGCGGAACATGACGCTGCTGATAGCGCGTCACCAGGACAATTTCCCTGACAAACGTGAGATCGCCCAACGGCACGACCCTGACGTCCGACACGTTCTCCAGCCACAGCCCTGCCAGCGGCACCAGCGCAACGCCCAGGCCGCTGCGCACCATTTTCACAATGGCATCGAGTTCATCCAGCTCCAGGGTCTGACGCACGTGCAGCCTCTGCTCCCGCAGAAACTGAGTCACCCGCCGTCCGCCGAAGGAGTTTCGGTCGTAACGGATGAACGGATGGTCCCGCAACAGCTGGATCGGATCGCTGCCGCGCACGTTGGTTGGCGTGATCAGGACAAACTGCTCGTGGGCGATGACCTCGGCACGCAGGTCCTTGGGCAGCGCGAAAGGCGGGTTGATGATGATCGCCAGGTCCAGATCACCGGAATCCACCAGACTCAGGAGATTGAGTGAGACCCCCGGGATCAGGCTGGCCTCGATGAAAGGCGCTTTGGCCTTCAGCGCGACGAGCACTTGTGGAAGAATGCCGGTCTGTACGGTCCCGATGGCGCCGATGCGCAAGGCACCGTGGAAGTCATTCCCGGTATCGGGCGCCCCCATGCGCGAAAAGAGCTGCAGAATCTCCTCGGCCAGCGGAATCGCCCGCTGCCCCGCCGAGTTGAGCGTGGCGGCGCGTGCCGACCGATCGAACAGCTGCACGCCCAGGCTTTCTTCCAGGTTCTTGATCTGCGCACTGACCGCCGACTGGGTCAACCCAACCTCCTGCCCCGCCGCCGCGAACGTCCCCCGCCGCGCCACACAGATAAATGTCTTCAGTTCTCTGATCACACCCTCGACCCTTTCCCATCATGGCTGGCGGCTCAAGCGCCATGGCTTCGCCGCAAAAAACGGAGTTTATCGCGAAGCGCACGCGTATAGCGCCGTTCAGGGAGTGTGAGGGGATGTCGTGCGGCTGACCGCTCAGTTGACGATCATTGCGCAGGCAACCAACGACAGACCGAACCCGGTACATAGCGGCAAATCGTAAATGAGCCCGACCACCAATATGGGCACACCGGCGAGAAACGTAGGATCACGAAGAAACGCGAAAGCTTTCAAAGCCCTTGCTCCCGAATGAGGGATGAGCAGCATACACCGCGACTGGCGCTGTAACGAGACGGTGGCCAGCCTTATCAAGCGGGTTAACTCCCCCTCCGTTGAAGAAGCACGGGATGTAGATCCGAACGACCGGTGTTACAATCGCGCACTTTACGTCAGCACTGAGCGCCCCGCAGATTCATCGGCGGCGTCAACATGACACGCATTACCCCTACGCGACCATGCACTTCAGGGCTGGCACGAACCTGCGTTCGCGACCGGACCCCGCTGAAGATGGCGTCGAGACACAGCTTCCACCTTTGCCCACTGCCTCAGCCCTGCCTCCCTCCGGAAGGCGGTAGAGAAGCTGCCGATTCGAATCCGGATCGACCAGACGCTGGGCCATGGATGAAGGCAAACACCTACTACACACTTGTAACCCAAGCAGGATACGCACTTGATTTCCACAGCTAACATCACGATGCAGTTCGGCGCCAAGCCGCTGTTCGAGAACGTTTCGGTCAAATTCAACAACGGCAATCGCTACGGCCTCATCGGCGCCAACGGCTGTGGCAAATCCACGTTCATGAAGATCCTGGGCGGCGACCTGGAGCCGTCGGGCGGTCAGGTGATGCTCGAGCCGAACGTGCGCCTGGGCAAGCTGCGTCAGGATCAGTTCGCTTACGAAGAATTCACCGTGATCGACACCGTGATCATGGGTCACGAAGAGCTGTGGAAGGTCAAGGCCGAGCGCGACCGCATTTATTCGCTGCCGGAAATGAGCGAAGACGACGGCATGGCCGTTGCCGAGCTTGAGACCGAATTCGCCGAGATGGACGGCTACACCGCCGAATCCCGCGCCGGTGAACTGCTGCTGGGTCTGGGCATTCCGCTGGAACAGCATTTCGGCCCGATGACCGAAGTCGCGCCGGGCTGGAAGCTGCGCGTTTTGCTGGCTCAGGCATTGTTCTCCGATCCTGAAGTGCTGCTGCTCGACGAGCCGACCAACCACCTGGACATCAACACCATCCGCTGGCTGGAAACCGTTCTCACGGCGCGTAACAGCACCATGATCATCATTTCTCACGACCGGCACTTCCTGAACAGCGTCTGCACCCACATGGCTGACCTGGATTACGGCGAACTGCGTCTGTTCCCAGGCAACTACGACGAATACATGACCGCGGCGACCCAGTCCCGCGAGCAGTTGCTGTCGGACAACGCCAAGAAAAAAGCCCAGATTGCCGAACTGCAGACCTTCGTCAGCCGCTTCTCGGCCAACGCCTCCAAAGCCAAACAGGCCACTTCCCGCGCCAAGCAGATCGACAAGATCCAGCTGGCCGAGGTCAAGCCTTCCAGCCGCGTCAGCCCGTTCATTCGCTTCGAGCAGACCAAAAAGCTGCACCGCCAGGCCGTGACCATCGAGCACATGTCCAAAGGCTTCGACGGCAAGACGTTGTTCAAGAACTTCAGTTTCACCGTCGAAGCCGGCGAGCGTGTAGCGATCATCGGCCCGAACGGCATTGGCAAAACCACCCTGCTGCGTACGCTGATGGGTGAACTGACGCCGGACGCCGGTTCCGTGAAGTGGACCGAAAGCGCGGAACTGGGCTACTACGCTCAGGACCACGCCCATGATTTCGAAGACGACGTCAGCCTGTTCGACTGGATGGGTCAGTGGACGCAGGGCGAGCAGATCATCCGTGGCACCCTGGGGCGGATGCTGTTCTCCAACGACGAAATCCTCAAATCGGTGAAGGTCATCTCCGGTGGTGAGCAAGGCCGTATGCTGTTCGGCAAGCTGATTCTGCAGAAGCCGAACGTGCTGGTGATGGACGAACCGACCAACCACCTGGACATGGAATCCATCGAGGCGCTGAACCTGGCCCTTGAGAACTACCCGGGTACGCTGATCTTCGTCAGCCACGACCGTGAGTTCGTATCGTCGCTGGCCACTCGCATCATCGAGCTGAGCCCCAACGGCGTGACCGACTTCAGCGGTACGTACGACGATTACCTGCGCAGTCAGGGTGTGGTGTTCTAAGCCGCCACGCGTTGCATCCGAAAGCCCCGTCCTGGTGACGGGGCTTTTTATTGGGCGGGGATCGAGATACAGAGCAGCACGGGGCCCGTGCCGTTCGACCGTTTTGATTCGACAGTTTTAAATCGTTAGCCAGCTTTCATTTCTGCGCATCCCGAGCCATGATGAAGCACTCCCACCGCTCCAGCGAAGAGTCCCATGTCTGCCGCCCTGCCGCCGAAAGCCCCCCCCTCGAACACCAGTTCCATGGCGATCACGCTGCAAATCGTCTCCATCGTCTTCTATACCTTCGTTGCCTTCCTGTGCATCGGCCTGCCCATCGCGGTCATGCCCGGCTATGTCCACGATCAGCTGGGTTTCAGCGCTGTGGTCGCCGGCCTGGTGATCGGTTCGCAATACCTGGCGACACTGCTCAGCCGCCCGGTGGCAGGCCGGATCTGCGACACCATCGGCACCAAGCGGGCCATCGTCTTCGGGCTGACGGGCATTGCGATCAGTGGCGTCATGACCCTCGCAGCCATGCTGCTGGAGCGCTATGCCAGCGCCAGTCTGGTGATTCTGGTCATCGCCCGGCTGATACTCGGTGGCTCCCAGGGATTGATCGGTGTCGGCACCATCAGTTGGTGCATCGGTCAGGTCGGCGCGGAGCACACCGCTCGCTCGATCTCCTGGAACGGCATTGCCTCTTACGGCGCCATTGCCATCGGTGCGCCGCTGGGCGTGGTCATGGTCGGCGCGCTGGGTTTCGTCAGTCTGGGGCTGGTGCTCACGGTGCTGGCCCTGAGTGCGCTGCTGTTGATTCGCAACAAGCCGCCCGTCCCCGTCGTGCGCGGCGAGCGTATGGCGTTCTGGTCGGTATTCGGCCGGGTTGCGCCTTATGGTCTGAGCCTGACGCTGTCGTCCATCGGCTATGGCACGCTGACAACCTTCATCACGCTGTACTACGTCAACCGTGGCTGGGAAGGCGCGGCGTGGTGCCTGACGGTATTCGGCATCTGCTTCATCGTGGCGCGGCTGTTCTTCATCAATGCCATCACCCGTTTCGGCGGCTTCCGCTCGGCAATCACCTGTATGTCGGTGGAGACCGTCGGCCTGGCGCTGCTGTGGCTATCACCCAGCACCACGGTTGCCCTGATTGGCGCGGGCCTTACCGGTTTCGGCCTTTCACTGGTTTACCCGGCCATTGGTGTCGAGGCGATCAAACAGGTGCCCAACAGCAGTCGCGGTGCCGGCCTGGGCGCCTATGCAGTGTTCTTCGATCTGGCGCTGGCCATCGCCGGCCCTTTGATGGGCGCCATCGCGCTGGGCATGGGTTATGGCTGGATCTTTTTCTTCGCCGCGTTGCTGTCGATTCTCGCACTGGGGCTGACGCTGTTGCTGTCGCGACGGCCCGCCGTAGACACGCGGCTGTAATTGAGTGCCGAGCAGTTTCAGCCGGAAAAGCTGAACTGCCGGAAACCGCATCGGTCGGAAATAGCACATCCCCATGCAACAGGAGCGTGCGTGTGACCTCCGACACTTCTGACGTCAGCGTTCCCCCGGTAAACATGGCGGGGACGCGCGACGTCCACCGACTGCGCGTGCTGACCGTCAACACCCACAAGGGCTTCACGGCCTTCAATCGTCGCTTCATCCTCCCTGAGTTGCGCGAAGCGGTCCGCAGCACAGGCGCCGATCTGGTGTTTCTGCAGGAAGTGCTGGGCGGCCATGACCGCCACGCGGCCCGTTACCACGACTGGCCGGTGACCTCCCAATACGAATTCCTCGCCGACAGCATGTGGAGCGATTTCGCCTACGGTCGTAACGCGGTCTACCCCGATGGGCACCATGGCAACGCCATCCTTTCCAAGTACCCGATTCTGCATTACCGCAATCTCGACGTGTCGATCACCGGGCCCGAACGACGCGGCCTGTTGCATTGCGTATTGCAGGTGCCGGGGCATGAGGAAGTGCATGCGATCTGCGTCCACCTGAGCCTGCTGGAAAGTCACCGCCAGTTACAGCTGGACCTGCTGTGTTCGTTGCTCGATTCACTGCCCGAGCACGCGCCGGTCGTCATCGCCGGTGATTTCAATGACTGGCAGTTGCAGGGCAACAAACGCCTGGGCCGCTGTCAGTATCTGCACGAGGCGTTCGAGCACAATCTGGGGCGACTGGCCAAGACTTACCCGGCGCGCTTCCCGCTGTTGCGGCTGGACCGGGTGTACCTGCGCAACGCCACCAGTCATGACCCGAAAATCCTCGGGACGCGACCCTGGACGCATCTGTCCGACCATCTGCCGTTGGCCGTCGAAGTGCACATGTGACGACGTCACAGCCCTCACCGCTTGCGCTTGAACTGCGGGAGAGGCCTGGCTGGCGGATGCTGCGCAGAAAGCGTTGTGCGTATACGTGCTCGGCGTGTCTGGAACCCACGCCGTTTGTCCGGTAAGACAACAATTGTTTAAACCAACCGGCGCGTACCCCCATCCCATTTAATGCGAGCCACATGACTCGCCTTTCTCATAACAAGAGGTACGTAATCATGGCTAACACCGGAAAATCGAACCCTGGCAACTTCGCCAACGATCGCCAGAAAGCCTCCGACGCAGGCAAAAAAGGTGGCCAGGCTTCGGGTGGCAGCAATGTCGCTAACGACCGGCAGAGAACGTCAGACGCAAAGCGTGATGACGCCAGCAAGAAAGGCGGCTCCATGCCGCAAGGTGGCGCAGGCCGCAAATCCTGATCAACGTTCAGTTCAACGTCGATCAGCGCAACGAGCGAGGGCGAAAGCTCTCGCTCTTTTCATGTGTGGGGTTCAGCGCGCCTCATTCATCAGGATCGATCAGCGGCACGGTGGCGTCGCGGTCAAACTGAGACCCGGGATCTTCGTTGCCCGGATCGTTATCGACATCCACTTCAACGTCTTCTTCGGCCGGATGGACAGCGCGGTGTGCGCCGGTGTCCGTAACTGTTTGGGGCTGGGTGTGCATGGCAGGATCCTCGTCGTTCAGTTTGGGTCGATCACGACCCGTTTTCACAGGTTGAGCCTAGCTTGCGCTCACTGTCCAGTGCACCGCGTCTTCGGGAAATTGCAGCTGTTCGACGCGATGGGCAATGCCGCAGCCCAGCGAGTCCTCGGCGCGTATGACCTTCTCCTCCGCCGACAGACAGCGGCCGATGTCCAGCGGGTGCGCAGCGCCTTGGGTTTCACTCAAATAGATGTTCACGTAGCGTTGCAGGTCGTTGTCCAGGCTGCGCAGGTATTCGCGCATGCGCGAATGATCGACCGAGCTCTGGCTGAAGTACCACGTCATGGGGTGGATCAGGAACCGCGAATGAGGGCAGGCGATGCGCTCCTCGGCGGCCAGGTAGATGACGATGCCCATGGATTCGATGTTGCCGCTGTTGAGCGCGCGGATCGGTACCTTCAGGGATTTGAGGAAGTTGTAGATCGTGAACCCCAGCGCGGTGCTGCCGCCTGCGGTGGACAGGTTCAGCAGCAGACCGGTGGCGCCCTTGCCGATGGCTTCCAGGCAGCGGTCGCGGAAATGGTCGGTGCTGGTCTGATCGACCCCACAATGGAAATGGACGATGTGCTCGCTCATCTACTGCCCTCCCTTTGCGGATTAATCGTCGCGGCCTGAAACGTTGGAAGCCCTCAGGGCGTGAAAAGTTGCATGGCGCGTGTGAGGGGGAAGCTCGGACCTTACATGCGTAATTGAGCCCAGCGTCTGCGGCTACACGGGATCACCGGATCACAAACAGCCGAACTCCTGCTTCAATGGAGGATCACTACACAACATCGGACCCTGACTTCTTACGGAGTATCCGAACCTCCATCCCCCCAGACAGGACACCCTCATGAGTCTGCACGACAAGATCATCGGCCGCCTCGGCTTTGGCGCCGCGCCACTGGGCAACATGTTCCGCGAGATCAGCGAAGAAGAGGCCGCTGCCACTGTTCAATCGGCATGGGATCAGGGTATTCGCTATTTCGACACCGCGCCGATCTACGGCGCCGGCCTGTCCGAGCAGCGATTGGGCAAGGCGCTGGCGACCGTGCCGCGGGATCAATACACCCTGAGCACCAAGATCGGGCGCCTGATCTCCGATGAGTTGAATACAGAAGCCGCCGCCGGTCCGTTCAGCTACGGCCTGAAAAACAAGATCATCACCGATTATTCCGCTGACGCCACGATGCGCTCCATTGACGCGAGCCTGGAGAGGCTGAACACCGACCGACTGGACATCGTGTTCGTTCACGATGTCGCGCAGGACGCTCACGGCGACGAGTGGATCGAGCATTTCAACATTGCCCGCAAAGGCGCCTTTCGCACCCTCACCCGTCTGCGCGAAGAAGGCGTGATCAAGGCCTGGGGGCTGGGCGTCAATCGCGTCGAACCCTGCGAGTTGACGCTGGATCTGACCGAGGCGCAACCGGACGGTTTTCTGCTGGCCGGTCGCTACTCGCTGCTGGACCATGAACAACCGCTGCAACGCCTGTTCGCCAAGGCGCGCGAGCACAATGCAGAGTTCGTCGTCGGGGGCCCTTACAGCT
Organism: Pseudomonas sp. LS-2; assembly: GCF_003605735.1. Lineage (GTDB taxonomy): Bacteria > Pseudomonadota > Gammaproteobacteria > Pseudomonadales > Pseudomonadaceae > Aquipseudomonas. Next base: position 44,886 of record NZ_QXTJ01000043.1, read on the forward strand.
CCGGCGTGCTGGTCGGCGGCAAGCATTTCGAGTACCAGGACGCGCCGCCGGCCATGCTCGACAAAGTGGCGCACATTCAGGAAATCGCTCGGCAGTACCAGGTGGACATCAAGTCGGCAGCGTTGCAGTTCGTGCTCGCCAACCCGCTCGTGGCAGCGGTGATTCCCGGCGCCAGTCGTCCGTCTCGTATCGCCGAAGACGTGGCGGCCCTCAATGCCCAGGTGCCGGATGGATTCTGGCAAGCGATGCGTGATCAGGGGTTTATTGCCCCCCAGGCGCCGGTGCCGATGAAGGACTGATCACGCCACGCCCTCTGTAGCCGCCCGGCCGGGCGGCTATCAAAAGATAAGGTTCGCGGGCCTTCGCGAACCTGTCGATCCGCGCTGTCTGTAACCTGCTCGTTGACTCATCTGTCATTTCAGTTAGTCTTGCCTGCGCACTGTATACAAAAACAAATACAAATAGCGCCGGAGATTGTTGAACATGCCAGTAGACAACACCCTCGATCCTGCCCTTGCCGCCCGTGCCACGACCGCCGACCATCCGGCGCTCAGCCCCCGCCTGTACAACAAAGACCTCGCCCCCAGCAAAGCCGAAGGCAGAACTTGGGGTGGATACAGCATCTTCGCCCTGTGGACCAATGATGTACACAATCTGGCGAACTACTCGTTCGCCATCGGACTCTACGCATTGGGTCTTGGCGGTTGGCAGATCATGTTGTCGCTGGCCATCGGCGCGGCGTTCGTCTATTTGTGCATGAACCTCACCGGCGACATGGGCCAGAAGACCGGCGTGCCGTTCCCGGTGATCAGCCGCGTGAGTTTCGGCATTTTCGGGGCGCAGATCCCGGCGCTGATTCGCGCCGTGATCGCCATCGCCTGGTTCGGCATCCAGACCTATCTGGCCTCGGTCGTGTTACGGGTGCTGCTCACTGCGCTGGATCCGGCACTGGCCGACTACGATCACGACGCCTGGCTCGGCCTGTCATCGCTTGGCTGGCTGTGCTTCCTCAGCATCTGGGTGGTGCAGTTCGTGATTCTCGCCTACGGCATGGAGATGGTACGACGCTACGAAGCCTTCGCCGGGCCGGTGATTCTGCTCACGGTCGCCAGCCTTGCGGGGTGGATGTTCACTCAGGCCAACGGGCACATCGCCTGGTCCAACGGCGCACCGCTCGAAGGTCTGCCGATGTGGCGCAGCATTTTTGCCGGCAGCGCCTTGTGGCTGGCGATCTACGGCACGCTGATTCTGAATTTCTGTGATTTCTCGCGCTCGGCGCCGTGCAAGAAAACCATCCGCAAAGGCAACTTCTGGGGCCTGCCGGTCAACGTGCTGCTGTTTGCGTTCATCACCGTGATCATTTGCGGCGCGCAGTTTTCCATCAACGGTCAGATCATTCAGAGCCCCACCGACATCATCAAGACCATCCCCAACACCTTCTTTCTGGTGCTGGGCTGCCTGGCGTTCCTGATTGTCACCGTGGCGGTGAACATCATGGCCAACTTCGTCGCCCCGGCGTTCGTGCTCAGCAGCCTGGCGCCACGGGTCCTGACGTTCCGCCGGGCCGGCATGCTCAGCGCCACGGTGGCGGTGCTGATTCTGCCGTGGAATCTCTACAACAGCCCGCTGGTAATCGTGTATTTTCTGTCCGGGCTGGGCGCCCTGCTCGGCCCGCTGTACGGTGTGATCACGGCTGACTACTGGCTGCTGCGCAAGGGTCGCGTCGACGTTCCGCAGCTGTATACCGAGGACCCGACCGGCGCCTATCACTATTGGCGCGGGGTCAATCTGCGGGCGGTGTGGGCGTTCATCCCGGCCGCGATCATCTCCACCATCACCGCGCTGGTGCCGGCATTCGAGTCGGTGTCGCCGTTTTCCTGGTTGATGGGCGCGGCCATAGGCGCAGCGTTGTACCTGTTGCTGGCCGAGCGTCGCAAAACCTTCAAAGACGTCAGTGGCGAGGCCATTGCCGTGCAAGATACCCAGCATTGACCGCAAGCGAGAGATTTCCACCCATGCGCATTTTGATCGTCAACGTGAACACCACAGAGTCGATGACCCAGACCATCGCCGAACAGGCGCGCAGCGTCGCATCCCCTGGCACCGAAATCATCGGCCTGACCCCGCGCTTTGGTGCGGAGTCGGTGGAGGGCAACTTCGAGAGTTATCTGGCGGCCATCGCGGTGATGGACCGCGTGCTGTCCTACGATCAGCCCTATGATGCGGTGATCCAGGCGGGTTATGGCGAGCATGGCCGCGAAGGCCTGCAGGAACTGCTGGAGGTGCCGGTGGTGGACATTACCGAGGCGGCGGCGAGCCTGGCCATGCTGCTGGGCCACAAGTACTCGGTGGTGACCACGCTGGATCGCGCGGTGCCTTTGATCGAGGACCGGCTGAAACTCGCAGGAGTCTATGAGCGTTGTGCATCGGTGCGCGCCAGTGGCATGAGTGTGCTGGAACTGGAAGAAAAGCCTGATCGCGCGCTGGAAGCCATCACTGAGCAGGCGGTCGAAGCCGTGAACAAGGACAAGGCCGAGGTGATCTGCCTGGGCTGCGGCGGCATGGCGGGTCTGGACCAGATGATTCGTGATCGCGCCGGCGTACCGGTGGTCGATGGTGTGACTGCGGCGGTGGCGCTGGCCGAATCGCTGGTGCGGTTAGGGCTCAAGACCTCCAAAGTCCGCACCTATGCGACGCCACGCCCGAAAAAGGTCATCGGCTGGCCGTTCGCCCTCGACTGACCGTCCACTCCTCACCCGTAGCCTCACGGCTTGCCGGCGGTGGCGCCCTCCAGATCGCTACCGCCGGCAAGCCGGACTGCTACAAAGTTTCCGGCGCACCAGACTGAGGAAACACACTCGATCTGCTGTAGCCGCACGGCTTGCCGGCGGTGGCGCCCTCCAGATCGCTGCCGCCGGCAAGCCGGACTGCTACAAAGTTTTCCGGCGCACCAGACTGAGGAAACACACTCGATCTGCCCTGCTGCTTCGGGGTTTGACCCATCGAACGCCGGGCATTGAAGATTCGCCGGTGTTGCGCAAATCGTTTAGTATCCCCGCCGCCGGTTTCCACTGGGAATTAATAGGGAATCCGCGAGCCCTGCGCTGCACGGCTCAAACGGAACTGTCCCCGCAACTGTAGGCGCTGAGCCCTGCTTCAGATGTGCCACTGGGTTATCCCGGGAAGGCCGAAGCGTGGCGACGATGCGCCAGTCAGGAGACCTGCCGGCAAGCGTCAATCACTACCGGCGGGGTGTCCGGGAAGGACACCCGTGCGCGCTTCGTGTGTGAACTGTGCTTGTCTGCCTGCTCGGCGGCGAGTCGGGATGTGCTTTCCGGTGCCAGCCCTGTCGGCCATCAGGTTCACCGGAGAAGCCGTTCATGTCGCTGCGCCACCTTGTCTCGTTGTTCACCGGTCTGACGCTGTCGGCCGCTGCCCTCGCCGCCCCGACCCACTACCCGTTGACCCTCGACAACTGTGGCGTGCCGCTGACCTTCGCCCAGGCCCCACACAAGGCCGTGACCATTGGCCAGGCCGCGACTGAAATGCTCTATTCCCTCGGACTGAGCCCGAACGTGGTCGGCACCTCGTTGTGGTTCAACGAGGTTCTGGCGCCGTACGAAGACGCCAACAGCCACATCGAGCGCCTTGCCGACAATGTCCCAAGCTTCGAATCGGTGATCGGCAAGCGCCCCGATTTCGTCCCGGTGCAGTTCGAGTGGATGGTCGGTCCCCAAGGCGCGGTCAGTACTCGTCAGCAGTTCCAGGACCTGAACATCCCCACCTACATCCTGCCCTCCGACTGCGAGGGCAAGAACAATCGGGTCGGTGCTGACGGCACGCGGCTGGAGGCGTTCCGCATCGAAACCCTGTACAAGAGCATCGCGCAACTGGCCCTGATTTTCGACGTGCAGGATCGGGGTCAGCAACTGATTGCCGGTTACCAGGCGCGCCTGGCCAAAGCGGTCGAACAGGCGACGCGCAACGGCAGCAAGCACCTCTCGGCAGTGTTCTGGTTCTCCAGCCCCGATATCAATACCGATCCTTATGTCGCGGGACGCAAGGGCATTCCCGGCTTCATGCTCGACACCCTGGTCATGCGCAACATCATCGACTCCGACGAAGAATGGCCGACCGTAGGTTGGGAAACCATCGCCAAGGCCAACCCGACTCTCCTGGTCATCGCCCGCATGGACCGCCGTCGCTTTCCCGCTGACGATCACGAGAAAAAACTGGCGTTTCTCAGGTCCGACCCCGTTACCCGCAACATGGATGCAGTCAAGAACAACCGCATCGTGATCATGGACGCCAGTGCCATGGAGTCCAGCGTGCGGCTGTTCGATGGCATCGAACAACTGGCCAAGGCCACCACCGCACAATGACCCGTACAAATGCCGGGCGATGGATCGGCCATGGCCTGTGGGTCAGCGCCGTGCTGCTGGTGGCGGTGGTCGCGGGTGTGGCGATTGGCGAGACGTCGATCAGCCTCCCCGTCATCGTTCAGGTGCTGGCGAACAAGCTATGGGCTGCCGGCTATCCGCTGGACGCCATCGATGAAGGCATCGTCTGGAACTACCGCCTGACCCGCACCATCGTGGCGGCGGCGTGCGGCGCGGGTCTGGCGATCTGCGGGGTGGTGCTGCAATCGTTGCTGCGCAATCCGCTGGCCGACCCGTACCTGCTGGGCATTTCCGCCGGGGCTTCGACCGGCGCGGTGCTGGTGGCGATCATCGGGCTGGGCGCCGGGGCGATTTCGCTGTCCATGGGTGCGTTCGTCGGCGCCCTCGCCGCCTTCGCGCTGGTGGCCCTGCTCGCCCGCTCTTCGCGGGGTCAGACGGCAGCGGGTCAGATCATTCTGGCGGGGATCGCCGGATCGCAACTGTTCAACGCGCTGACCTCGTTCCTGATCACCAAATCCGCCAGTGCCGAACAGGCCCGCGGCATCATGTTCTGGCTGTTGGGCAACCTCAGTGGCGTGCGCTGGTCTTCGGTGGCGCTGGCCGTGCCGGTGGTGCTATTCGGGCTGCTGATCTGCCTGTGGCATCGCCGTTCGCTGGATGCGTTCACCTTCGGCGCGGACTCGGCAGCTTCGCTGGGCATCCCCGTGCGCCAGGTCCAGGCCATCCTGATTGCCACCGCCGCGCTGGTCACGGCGGTCATGGTGTCGATTGTCGGCTCCATCGGTTTCGTCGGGCTGGTCATCCCCCACGCGGTGCGCATGGTCGCGGGCGTTCGACATGAGCGCCTGTTGCCGCTGAGTGCCTTGAGTGGCGCGTTATTCCTGATTGCAGCCGACGTGCTGTCGCGCACGCTGATCAAGGGACAGGTGCTGCCCATCGGGGTGATCACGGCGCTGGTCGGCGCGCCGGTGTTCGCCCTGATCCTCATCCGAGGGAATCGCACACGATGAATGCCAGTACCGATTTGCTCGGCAGCCTGCTCAGCGCCACCGGCCTCAGTTACGCGGTCAAGGGCGCGCACTTGCTGCGCGACGTCAGTCTGGCCATCCGGCCGGGGGAAAACCTCGGCATCGTCGGCCCCAACGGGTCGGGCAAATCCACGCTGATTCGCCTGCTGTCGGGCATCGCCACGCCCACCTCCGGCGAAGTGCGCCTGGACGGCCGGGCATTGTCTGCGCTGCAACGTCGTGGGATCGCGCAACGTCTGGCGGTGGTCGAACAGCATGCCGAAACCAGTGACTCCATCAGCCTGCGCCAAGCCGTGGAACTGGGGCGCACGCCTTGGCTTTCGGCGCTGGCACCCTGGGCAGATCACGATGACCGCATTGTCGATCAGGCAATCGCCGACGTTAACCTGAGCCACTTGAGCCACCGCGCCTGGCACACCCTCTCAGGCGGAGAACGCCAACGCGCGCACATCGCCCGGGCCCTGGCACAACGGCCGCAGATCCTGCTGCTCGATGAACCGACCAATCATCTGGATATCCAGCAGCAATTATCGATTCTCAGGCTCGTGCATCAGTTGCCGGTCACCACCGTCATCGCCCTGCACGACCTCAATCAGGCCCTGGCCTGTGATCGCCTGGCGGTCATGGATGGCGGACAGCTGGTGGCGCTCGGGTCGCCGTTCGAGGTGCTGACGCCGGAACGGCTGCACGCCACTTTCGGGGTGACCGGCCATTGGTTGACCGACCCGTTCGACGGGGCGCGGATTCTGCGGTTGCGTTCGACTTGAAAGACCCGTGAATCAAGGCTCCAGGTCGTTCAGATGATCCAGCCCCGCCAGTATCAATTCATGTTGGCGGATGCTGTCCAGGCGGGTTTGCGAATCCGGCATCTGCGGCACGGCGTGCCAGACCACGAAATCGCGCTGCACGTCGAGAAACAGGAAATAGTCGTTGAAGCGTTCTGCCTGAGAGATGCGCCGTTGCAGCGCATCGCGCAATTGCTCGGGACGCAGCGCACGGCCCTCGATATGCAAGGCGATGCCCCAGTCACGGTGTTCCCGTCGGCTGACGAACGCCACCCCCGCTGCCACCGGCCAGATCGCCGTTCGCTCGGCGGCAAGATGGGCGTAGAACGCGGCCTTTTCCGATACTCGAATCATGCTCAATCCTTCAATGGCACCACGGTGAAGTCCGTTTCATGGTCGCGCTCGTCGATGCCCTGACGCATGTCCGGCGGCCACCAGATCACCAGTTCCCGGTCGTTGGAATCCGGGCGTTTGCAAGCATACCCCGAGCAACCGGAATGACTCGCGCAGCCCCCGAGCACGGCGGTCAGTACGAGGAGAATCACGCAAGCACGCACGTTCATCGTGTGGCCTCCTTGAGCAGCGAAGGTCGGTTTCTCGTGGCCCTGGTCGACACCTGGGGTTGGCGCACGGCAATGTAGATTTCACTTTCCGCCCCCGGCTGCAACCAGGCATGAGGCCAGGCGCTGACGCCCATGACCCAGCGTCCGCCGCAGCGGCTTTCATCGATGCGCACCGGTTTGCCGGTGGTGTTGCGTGCCACGACCACGGCAACGCCCCAATCCTTCTTCGAAAACCACTGGGAGCGCTGTTTGTCCAGCACCAGCCCCTGGCCCGGATCGCACAGGCTGTCGGCCTCGAACGGCAGCGTCTCGCCACTGTTGAACCCCACCGGCGCCACACCGTCGAGCAACTGGGTGAAGACGTTCTGCACATCGCCACGGGTCGGCTCCTCGCCTCCGTCACGGCGCTGTTTGATGCGTTTCATCTGGTCATCAACATCGTGGGGATTGCTGATCTCGACGTAGCGTGACGGGTTCACCTGATCGCCAATCAGCCTGGGCGTGAGGATGAACAACCGTTCACGTTGATTCAGTTCGCGGCTGCGGTTCTGAAAAAGCAGTTTGCCGATCACCGGAATGTCACCCAGCAACGGGATCTTGTTGACCTTGTCAGTGGTTTCCAGGCCATGAAAACCGCCGATCACCAACGAGCCATGCTCGGCGATCACTGCCTGCGTGCTGACGTTCCCCTTGCGCACGGCGGGCTGGTCTTCGTTGATCTGTGAGGTGTCGATCTGGCCGTCTTCGATGTCGACGATCAGTTGCACCTGAGACTTGCCGCCCTTGTCCAGCGAGCGAGGAATCACCTGCAGACTGGTGCCGGCGGTGATCGGCTGAATGTCGGCGACCCGCTCGGAGGTGGCGGTGATGAATTCGGTACGGCTGAAGTCGATGACGGCGGGCTGGTTTTCCAGGGTCAGGATCGACGGATTGCCGATCACCGAAGCGGCACCGTTGCCTTCCAGCGCATGCAGGTCGGCGGCGAACTTGCCCGCGTCCTGGATGAACAGCGTAGAGCTGGTGCCCTGCTCGAACAGATTGGCGCCGCCACTGACGCTGCCCGCGTTGAAGTTCCAGCGACTGGACAGTTGCGCCAGTTCGTTGCGGTCGATGTCCAGAATCACCGCGTCGATTTCAATCAGGTTGCGCGGGGTGTCCAGTTGCCTGACCAGTTTCTGGTACATCGCCTTGCGCTTGGGCAGGTCGTAGATCAGCACCGAGTTGTTGCGCACGTCGGCGCTGACGCGGATCTTCGAGCGACCGCTGGCGCCACTGCCCGCGGCGCCCCGTTTGCCGCCAGAGCCGAGGACGCGGTCCAGCCCCTGTTCGAGGGCACCGGTGTCGAAGCCGCCACTCTCCAGCCCCCCGTAGTTCAGACCATTGTCATGGGTTCCACCGGTCATGCCGCTGGCGGTGCTGCCCTGCCCCTGCACCAGGCTGACGCCGTTGATGGACTCGCCACGGGAGCGGCTTTCCAGCAATTCCTGAAGAATGCTCGCGACCCCGGCCACGGTCAGTTGCTGATCGCGGTAGCGAATGGTGCGGTCGGCGGCGTTGGCATATTTCAATGGCAAGACGACGACGTCCTGTTTCTCGGCCTTCTCCGGCGCCTCGACCTTCTTGCTGTAGTTGCGCACGAAGTCGACATATTTGGCCGGGCCACGCACCAGCACCACGCCCTCGTCGGGCAATGCGCCCCAACCGAAGCGCTTGTCCAGCAGGCCGACGTCAGACAGCGCCTGTTGCAGGTCATCGACCGCTTCGGGCGACACTTCGATGCGCGCCGAGGTCTGCTCGCGGGTCGGGCTGATGTACAGGGTTTCGTTGTAGACGAACCATTGAAAGTGATGTTCCTGACCGAGTCGGTCGAGGAACTCCTGGGGATTCTGTGCACGAATGCGTCCGTCGAGGGTGCCTTGAATCGGCGCCATGTCCAGTCCGATGCCGAACTCCTTGGCGAAGTCGCCCAGCGCTGTCGAAAGGTCGGTCTGCCGTGCGTCATAGGCGTACGCCGTGTGTTTCCACGCTTCGGGGACGGCGGCCAGGGTGGGCGCAGTCACTCCGATCATCAGCAAAGGCAACCACATAAAAGCCTTGCGCATTTCACACTCCTGGTTGCCAGGTATCGAGGGTTGCAGTCCGGTGGCGAGGCCATTTGCGGCTCGCGCCACCGATTGAAGAACGCTGTGCGATCACTGAACGCCGTCGATGATCGCTTTGGTGATGCCGTGTTTGGCGCGCAGCCCCTCATTGAGGATCATGTTGGCTACGTTGGTTTGCTGGGACGCGTCGTTGAAGGCGCGCAGGTCTTCCATGGTGCCGCTGTCCGAGGCGGCTTCGGCGGCGTCGTCCATTTCCGACTGGGCGCGACTGAACGAGTGGTCGAGGTGGTTTTGCAGGGATTTGAAACTGATCATGCCGGCACTCCAACTGTAGGGTTCATCCCCTGAGTGGAAGCAGCCCACACTCTGGTTCCATAAACGGTCACGAGCGAGCGGCCAATGCTCATCAGGCTGACGGCGTGCCCAGCAAACCGCAACGCAGGCGCGACCAGTCGACGTCGAACGCGCCATTGGCATCGCTCAGCCGCAGACTGTGCAGTGCCAGTGACGGGTCGGCCTTGAGCTGCCAGTGCTCGGCAAAGCGACTCTCGGCCAGCCACTGGCGCAGCTCGTCCAACAGGTCTGGATGAGCACTGAGTGTCGCCGTTGCCTCATCGGGCTGACTGGCCGCCAGGTGCCTGACCAGCGCGCGGGTTCGCTCGGCCAGGGAGGTATCATCGAGCAGTCGCGTCAGGGTGGCGGTGAGCAACGCTTCCACCGCCGCCATCGCCTCCTGTTGCAGCGTTTGTCGTTGCAGTTGCAGGTCCTGCAGAAACCGGTTGGCACTGCCCCAGAACTGCGCAAGCGCCTGATCCTGTTCTTGCCGTGCCTGTTGCCGGGCGTCGATGAGGATGTCCTGCGCTTGCTGCTGCGCATGGCGCAGCACTTCGCTCGCCAACTGCATGTCGGCAAGGTCTTCACGGCGCAGGACGGTTTCGGCGAGAACCGCAGACGACGACAGAACAAGGCTGCGTTTGGCGAGCATAGGCAATTCCTGGGATGACGTGCGAGGCACGGAAGTTATGGGGTCATGACCCGCCACAGCACCGCCTGCCAGAGGGTCTGCAGTTTGTTCGACGGCAGGTGGGCAACTGTCTGCGGCACGGTGTCCGGCGGCCAGCTCAGGCGCAGCCTTGGCCAGCATGTTTCGCCAATCCAGGTGGCGAGCAGCAGGCGCGGATCATCAGTGTTCCCGTCCAGCCAGGTGCCGGGGCGTAATGCCTTGGCGACTGATCGGCACCAGGTTTCGTGCTGGGCGGGCTCGCTATCGGGTGCACTGCCGGTCTCGCTTTGAGCAGTGCCGATCAGACAGATCCGCCCCGCCAGGTTCAACGCCTGTCGTTGCCGATCGGCATCCAGCGCGAGCCATTGCAGCAGCGCCTCGACGGGCGCTGGCGGCTGGCTGGGCGCGATCCCGACACTCTGCAAAAACGCTGCGGGACGAACCCGCAACAGATCGCTGAGGTCGGTTGGCGGCAACCCACTGCACTCGAGAAACCGCGAGGTCCAGTCCGGATGTGCCCACTGCCAGGGCGCGCACCACCATTGAATCCAGCGGTCCTCGGCGCTGTGCATCAGGCTCGAACCGGCAAGTTCGACCGCTCGCCGCGTCCGAGCCCGATACGCTGCAACACAGCCCCACGCCAGTCACTCCGAATGCCCAGGACCAGAAGTACGATAATCAGCAGGGCGGCAAAGGGCGCCACCCAAAGCATGCTGTTCCAGAACCCGAGGTGGTCGCTGTCCACCAGAAACGGGCCGAAATTGACCAGTCGTTCGGTCTCTTGAAACTCGGCGGCAGGCACGAAGACGATGGCGAATTTCTTCGAGTCCAGCGGCTCCCCGGACATGCCGGGAATACTGCTGGCGACCATTTGCTGAATGCGCCCGCGCACGCTGTCGGGGTCCAGCGCCGAGGTGTGTTTGATGAACACCGCCGCCGAAGCCGGTTGCACGGGTTCACCGGGGGCGATGCGCTCTGGCAGCACCACATGAACCCGCGCCACGATCACGCCATCGATCTGTGACAGCGTGGCCTCCAGCTCCTGAGACAGCGCGTAGATATAACGCGCGCGCTCTTCCAGGGGCGTGGAAATCACCCCTTCTTTCTTGAAGATTTCTCCCAGGCTGGTGCGCGAACGTCGCGGCAGGCCTGCGGCGTCCAGCACCCGCACGGCGCGATTGATATCGCCGGTGGCGACGCTGATCACAACGCCGGTCTTCTCGCTGCGCTTGCGCGCGTCGATGTGTTGATCGGCGAGGCTGGCAATGACGTCGTTGGAGTCCTGCTCGGACAGTCCGCTGAACAAGTCGGTCTCGTCGCTGCAGCCGCCCAGCAGCACCATCAGGCACAACAGCCCCGCAGTCAGATATCTCACGGCAAACCTCTATTGCAGGTTGGTCAGCTTGTCGAGCGCCTGAGCGCTCTTGTTCACGACCTTGGTCGTCAACGCCATTTGCAACGAGTACTGCGACAGCGAGCGGCTCATCTGTGCGATTTCGAGCGGATCGTCGGTGGTCGAGGCCTTTTTCATCTTGCGCACGGCCTGCTGGGAGAGCTTGTCGTTGGCACCCAGTCGCTCGGACAGGGCGTTGGCAATCTGTTCGCTAAGGTGACTCTGCTGCACCGCCATGTCCGGGCGCATGGCGGCATTGAACAGGTCGACATCCGCCTGCGAAGGCCCAGTCACCAGTCCCTGATCCAGATGCGGCTCAAGATCGGGGGATGACGATTTGAGTTGATTGATGTGGGATACGGTCACGGGGCTGATCTCCGGCAGACGGTGTCGACGTTCAGGCCTGGGTTCAGGCGACGTTGTTAGAGGAATTACCCGCACCCAACAGCGCGGAAACGATTGCCGTGGCGGTCTGGGCCAGGGTGTTCTGCAGGTCATGCCGGGCGAACAGCGCATTGGATTGGCCGCCCCCGCCGTTAACGCCGCCGTTGCCCTGTTGACTGGCCTGCAAACCCTTCTCGATCAGGCCGCTGAGCAGTTGGGCGAGGTCATGGGTCGAGTTACCGCTCGACGGGCTCTGCAATCCGGAAGGTCCGCCCGGCATGATGTTGCTGTCCAGCGAATTGCCGAGGCGACTGCCCGCATCGCTGACCCCGTTCTGCTGTTGCTCCAACTGGCCGCCGAGCATGTCCAGTGCCGCGCGGAAGGCACCGGTCTCGCTCTTGTCGAGGTAGTTGTCTTCCTTGAGTTCGTTCTTCCACGAGCCCGAATCGGGTGACGGGAACTTGCTCGGGTTCTGGTCCATGAACTCGGCGATCTTGTCCAGCATCGGCATGTCGTCGGAAGAAAACTTCGTTCCATCACCCTGCTTGCTGAGAAGGTCATCCAACGAAGCTTTACCCAGACCGTTGAGCACCTGGGACATCAGGTCCGGTTTGCCGGAACCGGCACCACCCCCGAGGCCGAAATCCGCCGCGGCGCCGAAGTTGTCGCCCAGTTTGTCTTTGATGACTTCGCCGAGCGCGGCCTTGATCATGTCCGGCGAACCGCCGCCCAGCGCTGCCAGCGGGTTCATCTTTTCCATCTGTTTGCCGACCATCTTGCCCAGTGGCGAGTCCTGGTCCAGATGGCCGTCCTTGGTCAGGGCCTGGGCGAGCTTTTCGATCACATCCTTGAGCGACTGCGGACCTTGCTGACCGCCGATGGCGCCGGTAGAAACGACGGTGCCGATGTGGGCGTTCTGCAGGGGGTTGATACTGGCATTGAGACTAAGCATGAAACCTCCGGGTTCAGGTGGTGGCCCCCTGATGGAAGGGGGCGCTCTGAATGATCAGTAGCTGATACCTTTGGCGTTTTGCGCCTCGGCACTGATCGCCTTGTTGGCGCTGTCTTCCTTGCCGGAGCGGATGGCGCTGAGGACGTCGTTGGTCTGCTTGCGGATGTCGGCGTCGGTCTGCATGGCGATCAAGCGCGCCTGGCTTGCATCGGCTTTTTCGGTGGCGGCACTTTGTGCAGCTTCTGCCTTGGACGGACCGGCGGCGTCGGTGATGCTGCTTTCCTGCTTGAAGTTGCTGACGGCACTGGCTGCCTGTTGAGCCACTTGGCCGCCACCGCCGATCAAGCTGTTGGCGAAGTTGCCGGCCATGGAAATGGGGTTGATACCTGGCATGTCGCGTACTCCTGGGTCGTTACCAGCGAAAGTGCTTGGTGCTGATGGGTGGCACAAGGAGCAGGATCGGTTCCGTGGGTTTTTCGAGAAATTTTCGGGCTCCGGCGAATACGGAGGGTCAGTCACATTGACGTCGACTGACCCATCGCAATCGCGGGCAAGCGCGCTCCTACAATGTTTTGGGTTCAATTCAGAAGCCCGGTAAGCCACAAAGCTGCGGTATTACAGGACACGCCGAACGGCTTCTGCCCGGAGGGCGTGGGAGCCACCGGGGTGGCGCTCCACCTTGTCGGCGATCTGGCGCGCAGCGGCAGCAAAACCTGTGCATGCGGTGTGCCTGATGCACCGAGGTGCCTGATCTTACTGCCGGTGCCCGGCAGATCGCCGACAAGTCAGGCTCCCACGCCTTCGGCAGAAGCGGGATTGCGGCGTGGTTCGAGCTTTTGATTCTGGCCTAAGGCCGTGGGAGTCGGCTTGCTGGCGAAGGCGTAAGGTCAGTCACATTACCGTCGACTGACCCATCGCAATCGCGGGCAAGCGCGCTCCTACAATGTTTTGGGTTCAATTCAGAAGCCCGGTAAGCCACAAAGCTGCGGTATTACAGGACACGCCGAACGGCTTCTGCCCGGAGGGCGTGGGAGCCACCGGGGTGGCGCTCCACCTTGTCGGCGATCTGGCGCGCAGCGGCAGCAAAACCTGTGCATGCGGTGTGCCTGATGCACCGAGGTGGCTGATCTTACTGCCGGTGCCCGGCAGATCGCCGACAAGTCAGGCTCCCACGCCTTCGGCAGAAGCGGGATTGCGGTGTGGTTCGAGCTTTTGATTCTGGCCTAAGGCCGTGTCCTTCCCACCCCATCACGTCTAAACATACCACCCGGCTTGCTGGCGAAGACGCTGGCAGCATCACCGAGCAAGTCGCTGACACTCTCCACGAAAACCGGACGCTGCGGATCAACAAGGCGTTGATCTCCGGTAACCATGATGAGCCGTGATGACCCTGCCGCTGAATGGCAAACACCCTTCGACTTTCATCCCAGGCGCCCAGCCAGGTATTTGGCGATATTCTGGCGGTGGCAAATGCCGGCGTCTGGCGATACCGAGCGAGGGGCACTCAGTCAGCCACTTCCACGCGATTGCGTCCCGCCCGCTTGGCGTGATAAAGCGCGGTGTCGGCCATGCCGTAGGCGTCGTCGAAAGGCGTGCCCACCGGATTGGCGCTGACGCCGAAACTGGCGGTGATGCTGCGGTCCACAGGCTGACCGAACACGTGATCGGCAATCGCCTGGCGCATCGCCTCGGCGAGGTTGACGCCCTCCTCCAACTGACCACCCGGGATGAGCACCGTGAACTCTTCCCCGCCGACGCGGCCGATGGCGGCGTCCTCCCCGACAATGCGTCGCAGGCAATCGACAATCCCCTGAATCACCGCATCCCCCGCAGGATGACCAAACTCATCGTTCACATGTTTGAAGTGATCGATGTCCAGCACGATCATCACCGCGCCCTGGCGCAGCAGGGCTTGCGTCGTCATCTCGATGATCGCGCCGCGATTGAGCACACCGGTGAGCGCGTCGTGGGTAGCGCGGTATTCCAGTTGACGGGCCAGGGTCTGCAATTGCCCGTTGAGGGCGTTCATTTCACGCTCGGCACGGTCGCTGCGACCGATCAGGCGACGGGTTTCGCGCATCAGGCGCTCATAGTGAGACGCCAGCTCCGACAGCGATTGCCGGTACACCTGTGCATCGGCGTCGGGCTGCGCCAGGATCGAACGAGCGAGCTCAAGCGCCTGGGCCTCAGTGGTGAACAGGTCCGGTGCCGGATCACTGGAAGCCTTGCGGGAAGCGACTGTAGCGGCCATGTCCGTCACCCTGCTCACGTCGTTACTGGATGGTCATTGAAGGTGATCGAGGTGAAATCGGCCTTCAACTCTTCACCGAACTCGAAGATGGTTTCGTCTTCTTCCTCGTGATACCAGTTCACGATGATCTGATTGCCAGCCTCTGCCGCCTGATCCAGCGCATCGAAAATACTGAACAGCATCTTGGTGCTGGAGCTGTTGAAATAAGCCAGGGCAATGTTGGCGGTGATCACCGCGCCTTCCCTGCTCGCCAGGTAAGCGCGCAAGTGCTGCACGATGGGTGCATAGAAAGCGGCGGCGTTTTCCGGGTACGACTCGCCCTTCATCGAGAGAAGGTTCTGGTCAAAACGAAAGTCGACTTCCGGCGAGGTGGCCGTTGCTTCGATGTAGAAGTTATCCATGGCTAAGCGTCGCTCAATTCAGATAGTGGCTTTAAGGCAAAACAGGGTGGTGTCCGGATCGTCGGCCCGCGGATGGAAGCCGAATTCGAGCGGCGCGCAGGCATCGCGCGCCATCGTCAGAAACCCAAGACCCGCGCCCTTGCTGTCTTCCGGCGTCTCGGCGCGCAGCGTGACTTTATAGGCCTGTTTGATTTCGTCGATGGACATGTTGCGCAGCGGCTCCAGCTTCTCCCGCAGACGCTCGATATCGGCGGTGGCAATGGGATTGGCACACAGCATCAGGTGGCGTTCGCCGTCGGTGCTGATACATACCGCGCCCTGACGAAGACCGGATGCCTCGGCAACCGACGCGCTCAGGGCATCGGAGGAGTAATGAATGATGTTCTGGGAAAGCTCGACGAACGAGGAAAACAGCTTGCGCCGCGTGGGGCCGCTGACGCCCGAGATTTCAAGCTGCAGCTTCACCACTTCGGCCATTGCCGAGATGATGTGATGGGAGAAATAGCCCATGTGGTAGAAGATCACGTTGCGCTTTTGAGCCAGATCGAAAAATGTGTAGTCGTGCTGAGCAGTGAGTGAGTTGAACATCATCATTCCTAAAGACGGGCACAGAATAGGGTCAGGTCGTCACGCCGGCTCTGCTCGCCCTGCCACACGGCCAGCGCCGCCTGCAATGCTTCACAGATGACCGCCGAGGGCTGGTCGCGCTGCTCGACAATGGTGTCGAAGGCCTTGCGCTTGCCGAAGGCGATTTTCTTCGGGCCGCCGATCTGGTCGATCAACCCGTCGGTGGCGATGAATATCAGGCTTGCGGGATGCATCTGCGCGGTGCTGATCGACCATTCGTAATCGAAATCGCTGTCCACGTAACCCACGCCCATGCGTTGACCGGCGATGGTCTGAAGCTGATCGGCATCGGGGTGCAGGACATGCAGGGCCATGCGTGCGCCGGCGAAGTTGAGGATCTGCGTAGCGTTTTCGTACCAGAAGAACGCGGCGTCCAGGCCGTCGTCGGATTCCGGCGTGCCGTCCAGTCCGTCGACTTGCCCCAGCAGTTCCTTGACGCTGCGGTTGACCGCCGACAGCAGGCTCGCCGGGTTGCGTGGCCCGAGTTGGCCAAGCGCCTGGGTCAGCGATGACGAGGCGATCAGCGTCATGAACGCCCCTGGCACGCCGTGGCCGGTGCAGTCGGCGATGGCGCCGAACCAGCCGTCGGGGTAGGCGCAGAAATGATAGAAGTCGCCGCCCACGACATCCCGTGGCTCCCACAGCAGCGATGCATCGCTCAGGGTCGAGGTCAGCGCTTCGCGGGAGGCGCGCAACATGGCACGTTGAATGACGCTGGCGTATTCGATGCTCTGCATCATCTGGCGGTTTTTCTCGGCCTGCATGGCGGCGACCACCGCCATCAGTTCAAGGCCGTTGCCAAGACCGGCAAACCGTCCGTTGCGGGTGACGATGAAGCCGTCCGCCAGAGCCTTTTCACCGAACGCCACGGTCTTGAACGTCAGCTCTTCGATGCTCATCTGCGCATCGACAATCAGCGGTTCCTTGTCCATGAAAGCGATGCAGCTTTTTCGGTCGTACAGCTCGCGATGAAACGGCTTGCTCATCTGTGACAGGAAGATGTTGCGATTGATCAGTCCGATCGGCCGTTCGCCCTCCACCACCGCCAGGCAGGCGCGTTCCCGGTGGGCAGTGAAGATTTCCATGACATGGCTGTTGGTGCTGTCCGACTCGATGGCCGGCACCTCATTGCACAGATCACCGGCACATCGATGATCTCTGGGCAACGTCGGCCGCATGAATGTGAAATGTTCTGCCTGCATGCTCGTACTACCGCGCCAGACTAAAACGCGGAGACTAACAAGATGATATTAAAGTGATGTTACAAAAACCGACTGTTTCAGCGCTGGCGCATTTAGCCCGATGCCGACCACCCCGCACATGGTGTTAAATACGGCCTTCACGTTGCACGAACACGCCCAGCCGAGCCGCCCCAGAAACGGAAAGCGATAATGACGAACCATTTTGAGACCTGTAGTACCCCCTCCTCCCTGTTCATGGCGGTGACCGCATGATCGAAGTCACCGAAGTTTCCATTGCCCAACTGCGCGCAGCGCTCGAGTCCGGCCAGACCACCGCGGTCGAGCTGGTTCAGGCATACCTGGCGAGGATCGACGCTTACGACGGTCCGCAGACACCCACCGCGCTCAACGCCGTGGTCGTGCGCAACCCCGAGGCACTCCGGGAAGCCGAAGCCGCCGACGCGCGGCGCGCCAGGGGCGAAACCCTCGGCCCGCTCGATGGCATTCCCTACACCGCCAAGGACAGCTATCTGGTCAAAGGCCTCACCGCCGCGTCCGGCAGCCCCGCGTTCGTCGATCTGGTCGCGTACCGGGATGCCTTCACCATCGAGCGGCTGCGCGCCGCCGGAGCCATTTGCCTGGGCAAGACCAACATGCCGCCGATGGCCAATGGCGGTATGCAGCGCGGTGCCTATGGACGCGCCGAAAGCCCGTATAACGCCGACTACCTCACCGCCCCCTTCGCCTCCGGTTCCTCCAACGGCGCCGGCACCGCGACCGCCGCCAGTTTCGCGGCATTCGGGCTGGCCGAAGAAACCTGGTCGAGCGGTCGCGGCCCGGCGTCCAACAACGGCCTGTGCGCCTATACGCCATCTCGGGGGGTGATTTCGGTACGCGGCAACTGGCCGCTGACGCCGACCATGGACGTGGTCGTGCCGTTCGCCCGAACGATGGCGGATCTGCTGGAAGTGCTCGACGTGGTCGTCGCCGAAGACACCGACACCCGCGGCGACCTGTGGCGCCTGCAACCCTGGGTGCCGATCCCGACAGTCGCGTCGGTGCGCCCCGCTTCATACGCAGAATTGGCCGTAAACGCCGATGCGCTGGCCGGCAAGCGCCTGGGCATTCCACGGATGTACATCAATGCCGACCCCGAAGCCGGCACCAGTGAAGAACCGGGCATCGGCGGCCCGACCGGGCAACGCATCAACACCCGCCCTTCGGTGATCGACCTTTGGCAAGAGGCGCGCAAGGCGCTCGAAGCGGCTGGCGCCGAAGTGATCGACGTCGACTTCCCGCTCGTCTCCAATTGCGAAGGCGACCGCCCCGGCGCGCCCACCGTGTTCAATCGCGGCATCGTATCCAGGGAGTTTCTGCACCACGAGTTGTGGGACCTCTCGGCATGGGCCTTCGACGATTTCCTGCAGGCCAATGGCGATCCTAAGCTGAACCGTCTGGTCGACGTCGACGGACCGAAGATTTTCCCCCACGACCCCGGCACCCTGCCCAATCGAGAGGGCGATCTGGCGGCGGGCATGGACGAATACGTGCGCATGGCCGAGCGCGGGATCACGCCGTGGAACGAAATTCCAACCCTGGCGGACGGCCTGCGCGGGCTGGAAAAGACTCGCAAGATAGACCTGGAAGACTGGATGGATCGGCTTGGACTGGATGCCGTGTTGTTCCCGACCGTCGCCGATGTCGGGCCCGCGGACGCCGACGTCAATCCCGCGTCAGCGGATATCGCCTGGAGCAACGGCGTCTGGGTCGCCAACGGCAACCTCGCCATTCGCCACCTGGGCGTGCCGACCGTCACCGTCCCACTTGGGGTAATGCGGGACATCGGCATGCCGGTCGGCCTGACCTTTGCCGGTCGCGCCTACGACGACTCAACGCTGCTGCGCCTGGCTTCAGCCTTTGAATCGACCGGCAGCAAGCGGATGATTCCGCCGCGCACGCCGGCGCTTACGGGGAAATAACCCGCTGCGGCGGGACTGCAACTGCAAGGTTTCAGTCCCGTCAGCGCTCGGGTGCTACCCCCCCTCCAACCTCCATCACCGCCAATGGCGAAGGGATGCGCGAACCGGTGGGACCGATGCCGACATCCGAGGACCGACTAGGCCACGGCGTCCAGTTCAATCAACAACTCGTCAGGAATCTTCAGCTCACTGGCCGTCAGATTTTCCCGCAGGTGCGCCACCGATGACGTCCCCGGAATCAGCAGCATGTTCGGCGCCCGTTGCAGCAGCCAGGCCAGCGCCACACATAGCTCAGATGCACCCATACGTTGAGCCACACTGGCGAGGGTGTCCGATTGCAACGGCGTGAAACCGCCCAGCGGGAAGAACGGCACATAGGCGATGCCCTGCTTGCCCAGATCGGCGATCAGTTGCTCATCGTTCCGGTGTGACAGGTTGTAGTGGTTCTGCACACAGACGACTTCGGCGATGCCCTGCGCTTGCTTCACCTGTGCCGCCGTGACGTTGCTCAAGCCCAGATGGCGGATCAATCCATGGCGTTGCAGCTCGGCCAGCGCCGTGAACTGTTCTTCGATGGATTCCTCGCCCGGCGCATGCATGTTGCCCCACGCTCGCAGGTTCACCACCTCCAGTACGTCAACACCGAGATTGCGCAGGTTGTCGTGCACCGCCCGGACCAGTTCCTCGGGGCTTTGCGCCGGATGCCACGACGCATCCGCACCGCGCTTAGCACCGACTTTGGTGACGATCACCAGATCGTCGGCATAAGGATGCAGCGTTTTGCGAATCAGTTGGTTGGTGACGTGGGGGCCGTAGAAATCGGCGGTGTCGATGTGATTCACCCCTAGCGCCACCGCCTCGCGCAAAACGGCAATCGCGACCTCGGGATCCTTTGGCGGACCGAACACGCCCGGTCCGGCGAGCTGCATGGCGCCATAGCCCATGCGATTGACGCTCCGCTCGCCCAGTTGAAACGTGCCTGCTTTACTGGCGTCGCTCATGTCGGTTGTCTCTATCAAGGAGGTGTGGGGCCACTATATGCGTTGACCACTTCACTGATAATCAGGTGCAATCGGCACAGGTCGTACGGATGAGCGAACAATGGCAGCAGATATTCAAGACTTGCTGGCCTTCGTGGCGGTGGTCAAAGCAGGGGGCTTCCGCGAGGGTGCACGACTGAGCGGCAAGTCAGCGTCGAGCCTCAGCGATGCCGTTCGACGTCTCGAGTCCCGATTGGGGGTTCGCCTGCTCAATCGCACGACTCGCAGCGTGGTGCCGACCGAAGCCGGTGCGCGCCTGATGGAGCGCATCGTGCCTGCGCTCGGCGAAGTCGAATCGGCGCTGGACGTGGTCAACGACTTTCGCGAGCGCCCCTCCGGCACCCTCAAGCTCAACGTCCCCGCCAGCGCCGCAAGACTGGTGCTGCCAGCGATCATCACCCCGTTCCTGAAAGCGCACCCGGATATCCGGATGGAAGTGATCGTCGAGGAAAGCTTTGTCGACATGCTCGCAGCCGGCTGCGACGCCGGCATTCGGTACGACGAGCGCCTCGAGCAGGACATGATCGCCGTCCCCATCGGCCCCCGCTTTCAGCGCTTCGCCACGGCCGCCTCCCCCGCCTACCTCAATGCCCGGGGCCGACCGCAGCACCCGGCAGACCTGCTCGACCACCACTGCCTGCGCGGTAAGTTCCCCAGCGGCGCCATGCCCTTGTGGGAGTACGAACGCGACGGCGAAGTCGTCCGCGTCGACCCCACCGGCCCGTTGCTCGTCAACATCGCCGGCGCCGTCGACCTCGCCGTTCAGGCGGCAATCGACGGGCTCGGCGTCGTGTTCCTCTACGAAGACTGGCTGCGCCCCCACTTGGAAAGCGGCGCCCTGGAACCGATCCTCGAACCCTGGTGGCAGACTTTCAGCGGCCCGTTTCTCTACTACCCGGGACGCAAGTATCTGCCGTCGCCGCTGAGGGCGTTTGTGGATTTCATCAGGGCCTCAGGGTGACGTTGTTTCCAGGTCGTTGCCGCGCGGCACCCGTCTTAGATAGTTCGCCCGCTCCGGTTAGAGATGCAGCGAGCGACGCTTTGCGTCGCGACTGTTGACGCAGAGCGTCATGGGCGGCGTTACTACGCGGAGCGTGGGAACGAGCGAACAGCCAAGATCAGACGATAAATAGCAAGGTCAATAAACCTTCGTCGCCAAGTCGTTTAGCAACTTGATGATACTTGCTTGCGCAGCCTCATCACGACGTTCAAAAACAAGAGCACGTCCATAGCCGTCATCTTCATCATGTGTTTCGATTTCCAGTTGCTCGCCTCGTACTACTATATAAACTGGATAGTAACAATACGTCGCATTCTCAGTTTTTGCCGGACGCTTGATCATACTGACAAAAACACCCACCTCTGTTTTTTCGACATCTAAGAGTTCACACAGTGGGGATGAAGATAAGGCATCCAAGATACTCGACGGCGATCGGCGAAGCGCCTGTAGCGTAAATCGCCTTCCTAGTGATAGCTCCGTTATTTTTGGCAGCGCTTGGATCGAATAATTCTCGACCAGCCAGCCAGTATTGTCATGAGATGTGCAATTGCAGTCGCACGCCAGGAGAAACGCGCCGGGTGTCTTCTGATTCCAATTCAAAGTTAAATGTGGCGCTTCACACAACTCAAGCAGGTCTAATGCAATATCACTGACGTCCAGCGAACATTCGCCGGAGTCAGTGCATAAAGCATCGTCCATGCGAATTTGTAAAGTCAAATGACTTTCTGGATCGCTCGCACGAACCACGTCCCCCACAAAAATGGACATGGCGAGCCCCATGCCTACGTAGTTTCGGCCAAAGAATTTTTTCTTTTTTGACCGGGTCGACGTGTGCCATCCAATACTGATTAGACCGAATGAAAAAAAGCCCATATCCAATCTCTCTCAGCCAACTCTGATGAACGCTGATCGCTGCTTAAAACTGTAGAGTGTCTAGGTATTGCGTCCGAATCACAGTCTCTCGGGCCAAGCAGTCGACCCGGGCCTCTTCAAATGCCGGGGCAGCGGGATCTATAAAAAAAACCTGTATTTGACAAGTTTCATCTCTAAGAACCATCCACGCTCTTTGTGCTTTTCTAATATGACTTTTAAGCGATTCTCCGAGCTCGGGCGAAGGGGAATAGGACACCGACACCCTATTTAACAAATTCAGATATACACGATTGAGCTCATCATCCGCTTTTTTTAATTGGCGTTCTGGTGTTAGCCAAACGCTTTCTTCCTCCGTGAGCGGCCCCGCTTCTGGTCCGGATGCCTGTAGGTCAGCACTCACCAAAAAGACAGACAGCACCAACATTAGAACATTCACCATCTCCGTCCCCTTTGCGGCGTCAAGTCTCAATAGACTGCATTTATCCTAAAGCGAGCCAACCAGATGCATAATCAGTTTGACTCTAACATTAGCACAAGCACGCCTCAGTTAATTAACGCCTCAATTATCTGACGCTGCTTTTGCGACATATGAAATACGTTAAGGTCCAGAATCTTCTTGTACGCTACTTTATTTGCTGTACCCGGCGGATCGCACGCCAGTAGATTCTCTAACGAGGCATCGGGTGAGTCAGCTGGCCACACGACTCGGTCGGCATATTTAATTGTAGTAGCCGTCGGCTTGGTCAAATCCAAATCTGGATAAAGTGGGTTATTCCACTTCCCTTCCTTCGTGAATCGCCCCGCGCAAAACTGGCCGGTCTCCCTTACTACGACACATCCGTTGTGCAGATCAACTAAGTTACAATACGCAACCTCATGCAACTTACTTGAACCATCTGGCAATTCAACGAATCCGGCCTCAATCTGGTCTATTGCTGCAAACCGCCCGTCGTCCGAGATCGGTGTAGAATCCCCTCCGTAGAAGAGGCCTCCTGCATCCACCCCGCCGTAAAGAGTTCGGATGACCTGTTTTCCGCTGATCATGACAACCTTTTCAGATCCCAGCCCGACAGGTGAACGATATTCCAGCGTCGCAGGTATTTCATCCCTGTTTCCAGCGTTGCTTCCGTTACTTATCAGCAAGGTGCACGCCAAGACTGCTAACGACACATGCATACCCTTAAATTCCTCGACCTTCCGCACGCCCAGCACTTCCTCAATCCTCGAGCCGGGTTCTTTTCACATAATCGACATGATCGGAAACCCCATATTCTTTAACCGAACCGTTGTCCGAAAATACAGTTCGACGTACTTCTCCTCCCCCTACGCCCTCATCAGAAATAAGAAGCTGTGGTACATGACCGTGAAATCGGTAAATATCTTCCGTCCAGGCTCCCGCATTTCTATAAGCACTCACGAGGTGTCCGTGAGTGAATCTAAAATTGCACAGTCCTGCTTCAGCGAACACCATTTCCTTCAACGACTGGCTCGACTCGACATACGTCAAAGCTCTATAGCAAATATTCACCCCAGTTGCTTGCCCTAACTGAAAAACAATTTCTCCGACGCCGTCATTATTCAGGTCTTCAACGTGAACCTTTTCGTATAGCCCGTCGATCTCATCAGCGAAGGCGGCAGGCAACATAAGAACGCGTGTCTTCTCATACTCCGATATCAAGACTTCAATATTGCCTTGGTGTATTACCCTCACGAACATCTGAGGTAGAGACGTAGAAGCGCCCACAGAGAGCCAGCTACAGAACGCCAATGCACCAAATAAGAGTAAGAGCATCTTTTTCTTCATTGTTCCAAGCCCCACGATCTACATATCATATTAAAAAGCGCCATTCGTTCGTGCAGACCGTTGCTTCCTCCGTTTACCGCCAGCGTGACCAGCCTCACATTGCCTGGCTCATTATCTATAAGAATATTGACATCACCATTTGCACCATACTTTTGGCTCACAGCTCCGCTCCTTCGCCAGAACCAGCACGACACATCAATAGCGTTATACATATCGGTCGCAATTAATTCTGGGGAACCGATAAAATCAAGCCCTCTATAATCAGAGTAGGCCTCGTAATTTCTTTTCCAAGTTAACTGCATCAAGCCTCTGCCTTTATACTTTGGCCCATCACCCAGCTTGGTATTCCCATTAGCAATAGCTGAACGGTGCTGTCCTGGGTCATATTGACTTCCGGTGTCATATTCCACAGTTGTGTCAAATCCAGCGGACTCATGGAAGCTCTGTGCAATAAAATGGGCCTTCTGATAGGGAGTCGCGATGCCGTAACGATCAAGCGCTTCATTAAGCAGAGACACAAAAGAATGTTTGTCATACTCAAAGATGGCGGGATAGTTTGCCTTGAACCCCTCTCTGAAAGTCCGTTTACCGGAGCTACCGGTAAACCACTTGCCGCGCTTACCCGTCACGCGTTCCAGAAAATCCACGGATATCACAAAGGTGTTGTCTGTGAACTGACCGATCAACCCCACCGGATGCAGGTGATACACCTTTCCATCCCCCGGCAACCCCAGCTTGCCTGCCACTTCCCCCCACCAGCAGTGCTCTTTGATTCGTTGTTTCTCGGCCAGCCAGTTCAGGTGCGGGGTCGATCCGCTGTGGCCCAGCAGTTCGTCCAGTTGATCCCATTTGTGGTCGGTGTGGTGCCATTCGCTTTCGGTGTGGATGATCAGTTGCGAGATCGATTGCGCGTGGGCCGGCAGGCAGAGGGCGTTGTTTATTTCGGCGGCGGTGATCTGGCCGTCGCGGTTGCGGTCGATGATGTCGTACAGGCGGGTCTTGATCGGGCCCTGGTCGGCGCTGTCGGCGATGGCGTTGTGTTTCTCCAGCAGGTCGTCGCGCAGTTGGCCGGTGGCGCGCATGAACGAGGCCAGCAAATGCCGTGGCGTGTAGCAATTGAACAGGATGTCGTGGCCGTCCCACGACCACGGGCTGACCCAGGGGGTGACGCCGACTTCTTCGCAAACCCAGCCGTCGAGCACGGTGTGTCCGGCGTCGTGCAGCAGGCCTTGAAGGCGATACCAGTTGCAGGCGTTGTGACCGCGGCTGGCGGCGACGGTGATTTTTCGGTCGGCGGGCAAGTTGACGAGCACGCGCTTGGGGAGGAGCAGTTCGGCGTCACTGGGGACGCTTGCGGCCTTGAGGCTCGGCGGCTGCTTTGTGGTGAAGCTCGCCTGATGGCTGACGACGGCGGTGCCCTTGACCAGTTTCAGTGAGGTCTTGCTGCTGGCCGGCAGTTTGTCTGCCCAGAGGCGACACTGCTCGATGAACGCTTTGAGCGTGTCGCCGCTGAAGACTTCCAGGTGCAGTTTGTGGTCCGGGCGGTCGGTGCCGATGTCCTGATGCAGACCGAGGTGACCGATCAGCTCGCCGGCCTTGATCGGGACCGGTGTGTCGAGCGCGACAACGGCATCGCGCGCCTGAGGTTGCGGTGCGCGGCGCAGCGAGCCGTCGTGTACGTATTGGTTGACGCGTTCGAGCCTGCGGTACTCGCCCTCGCCGCTGACGGTGACTTCGGTGCCGTCCGGCAGCTCGAAGATCCGGTTACCCTGCGCGCTCGCGTGGCTGCGAACGTTGAGGGTGCTGGCGCATTCGACTCGATGCTGCCCGCCTGCAATCGGCTTGAGGAACCGGGCGGCGACGAAGCCGCGCAGCGAACCATTGGCGGCTTGCAGGCGTTCCGGGCCGGGGATGTTTTCCAGTTTGCGATAGTCGCCCTCGCCACTGATCACCACTTCAGCGCCCCGTGGCAGCAGGCCGAGCACCTTGCCGTGGCGGGCGCTGCTGCGCACGTTCAGGCCGTGCTGTCCGGGGTAGGCGCCGTGCAGGTCCTTGACGTCGTCCCGGACGTAGCGGGTCGAGCCCTCGCACCAGAATCCCGGCCGGGCGAGGGTCGAATCGGCTTCGTAGACGGCCCAGTCCTGCAGGTGCATGTACAGGCTGTAGAACGTCAGGCTGGGCGGCGCGTCGGGGTTGCCGTCGATCTGCGGTGGCTGGAGTCGATGGCGCACCAGCACGAAATTACGAGAGAACGGCAGATCCACCGGTAGCGTGTTGACGAAGTAGCGCGTGGTCGGTGCATGCTGGTCGATGCGGTACGCCACGACTTCGCCGTCGGCGATGCAGTGCACGCTGGATTGATCGAAGGTTGCCGCCGTGCCGCCATCGAAATGCACACCACCGTGCCACAGGCCGTTGCCGCCCAACGGATAACAGCCACTGATGGCGTTGGCCAGAGGGGTCAGTTGCTGCAACGGATCGCGTTTGTCGCGAAAAGGATGACTCCAGTTTTTGACGGGGGGCAATGGGTCGGTAACCGGCTCGACGGGTGCGACGGGGCGCGGCTCGAACGTGTCAGGCGTCGGCAGAATCGGCGCCGGTTGCGGTTCGGAGTTGAAGAGTCGGGACAACAGGTTGGTCATGGTGTTATTCGCTCCATCATTAGCCGACCGCCCACGAAAGAAATCTGGCCACGTGTGTTGTGCGCGCCGCGGGTGCAACTTTCAGTTGGGTCAGGTCATATAAGCGCGCTGACGTGTATCGCTTTGTTGGAAAGCCTGATAAGCGGCGAACACTCCCGCTGCCAAATTCGAACGCGGCAAAGATGGTCTTTTTTTATTGGCGATACCAGAGGCAAAAACACAATCAGAAGCGTCCCACCCTTCTTCGAGAACGCTCTTACAAATACGGAAAATCGGCCAGCCATTCGCACTTCAATGCAGGTATGAACGTTGCTATCGCCCATCCATAAACGACATGACTATGAAAATAAACAATTAAACATTGATTCAGAACAGTCACGCGAACATGTTTAATTTTTCACGGCGCACTCGATCATTCTTCGGACAGTTGCTATATGATCGGCACTGCGTTATCAGCAGGCATTCAACAGGACTTCAACACCCAGGGAGCGTCAAATGACTGAAGCAGTAACCACACGCCTCAACCAGAATCAGACAGCCGTCCTGTTGTTACTCCTCACCATGGTCCTGCTCGGCGTTTTTCCTCTGGACGTCATTCTTCCCTCGTTTCCTGCGATGTCGGCGCACTTCGCGACACCCTCCTCGAACATCGCGCTGTCCATCAGCATCTTCGCCGTGGGCTTTTCGATCTCGCAGTTTTTCCTCGGGCCGCTTTCGGACAGGCTGGGGCGCAAACGCCTGCTGATGATTGGCATGCTGGTTTCCATCGTCGGAGCAGTGGGATGTGCCGGCAGCGAGCAGTTTGCACCGTTCGTTTTCTTTCGCGGTGTCCAGGCCATTGGCTGCGGTAGTTTCGTCCTGAGCAATGCGCTGGTTCAGGATATTTTTACGACTGAAGAACGGGATCGGGTGAGAATATGGATGACCACTGCCAGTGGTCTTTTCATTTCCACGTCACCGCTTCTGGGCACCTTTCTTCAGGCCCTGTTCGGATGGACAGGCAGTTTTTATCTGTTCGCGTTCATCGCAGGGCTGGTGCTGTTGAATGCATTTCGTACATTGCCCACTTCGCGTCCAAGTCCCATGAGCGCTCGATTCTGGAAGTCCTGCGCAATGATCGTATCGCACCGCCGTTTCATGGGCTTTTCGTTAGTTGCAGCGATCGCATTTACTTGTCATTTTTCGTTCATCGCCATATCGCCACTGATCTTTATCGATGAATTTGGGCTCACGCACCTTCAGTTTTCGCTGGTACTGCTGATTTATGGCGCGGCGTACGTGCTGGGAGGTGTGATTGCCGGACGCCTGCAAAAACGGATCAATCATCATCAACGACTGAACGCGGGGCTGGCACTGATCGGCCTGGCGGGATTGATGCTGATCATCCTTCATCTGACAACTGATCGCAGCCCCCTCACGATTTTGCTGCCCATGATGATATGCACCGTCGGAACGACCATCGCCCGCCCTGCGGCTGCGTCTCGGGCGATGGACTTTTTTCCTCACCACGCAGGTGCTGCAGCCTCGATGCTCAACACCACGGTGTTTGTGACAGGCGGCGTGCTCAGCGCAGCCGCGAGTATTACAGTTGCCAACTTCGAATCCACGCTGGCGACGGGCTTCATTGTGTTGAGCCTGATTGGCGGGGTGATCGTTCGACAGATTTATAGATCGTAGCAAGGCGGCCTCGGGCTCAACCGGTCTGAATCAGAACCGGCAACCGGGTCGCTCTTTAACTCACTGCCCGACGCCGCCCCGCGCATCTGTAGCAGTCCGGCTATCGGCAGATTGATCGTTCCCACGCTCCGCGTGGTAACGCAGGGATCGACGCTCTGCGTCGAGGGGGGACGCGGAGCGTCCTGCAAGGCATTCCCACGCTGGAGCGTGGGAACGATCATGGAAACCGCGCCGCCCCGCGCGCTTGTAGCTGTAGCAGTGCGGCTTGCCGGCGGTGGCGATATCGAGAATGCCTCTGCTGGCAAGCCGAACGGCTACAGACGTTCATCTTCTGTCGGCGGCATGGTGGTCGGCCGGGATCGCATCGGCAATAATGCAGGACTTTTGCGCCAGTCCGCCTCCGTAAGGAACCGCCGTGTCGTCGAGCCCTGCATCGTCCAACCTGGCAACCGGGCCTTTGCTCGACGTCAGGCAGTTGAGTCGTCTCGACCAGACCGGCGCTAACCAACTGCTCAAGCCCACGGACTTTATCCTGATGCCAGGCGCTCAGATCGCGATCACCGGCGCCTCGGGATCGGGCAAAAGTGTGTTCCTGCGCACGCTGGCCTTGCTCGATGCACCCGCCACCGGTGAGATTCTGTGGCAGCGCAAACCCGTCCCCAGCGACCTGATCCCCGTCTACCGCACCTGTGTGTGCTACCTGTCGCAACGCCCGGCGCTGATCGAGGGCACGGTGCTGGATAACCTGCAATTCCCCTACACGCTGAAAAGCCTGAGCAAGCGCGCCTTCAACCTGAGCGTCGCAACCGATCTGCTGGCAAAGGCTGGCAAGGACGCGTCATTCCTGAGCAAGCCCGCGGGTGATCTTTCCGGGGGCGAATCACAGATCGTCGCGCTGATACGCGCACTGCAACTGGAACCTCAGGTCATGCTCTTCGACGAACCCACGTCGGCACTCGATCCGCAGTCTGCGGCAGCCGTGGAGTCACTGGTAAAACACTGGTTCGACGCCGGTGCAGGTGCGCGGGCTTACCTCTGGGTGTCCCATGACCCGGAACAGGCCCGACGCATGAGCACCCGGCATCTGACGATGAACAACGGCGAGCTGGAGCTGGAAGAATCCGTATGAACTACCAGAACCTCACCGCCGTGGACCTGGCCATCGCCGCCACGCTGATTTTCATCAATGGCGCGCTGTCGGTGATGCTCAAGCTCGGTCTGGAACGCCAGCTGTTCTGGGCCTCGATCCGCACGGTGGTACAGCTGCTGGCTGTAGGCTACGTCCTCGGCTGGGTGTTCGCCAATGCCCATTGGTATGTGGTGCTGCCGTTGATGTGCCTGATGACCCTGGTCGCCGGCATTTCCGCCGCTGGCCGCGGCAAACGCACGTACGCGGGGCAGTTGATCGACAGCGTGGTTTCGGTCTGGAGCAGTTCGTGGCTGGTCGCCGCCATCGGCCTGTTCGTCATCATTCACATCCGCCCGTGGTACGAGCCTCAATACGCGATTCCCATACTGGGGATGATTCTGGGCAATACGTTGACCGCCGTGTCCCTGGGAATCGAGCGCATGACGCAGGAACTGGTGTCCGGTCGCAACACCATCGAGATGATTCTGGCGCTGGGTGGCACCCGATGGGAAGCCGCGCAGTCGGCGGCCAGGCAAGCGGTTCGCGCAGGCATGATGCCCACGCTCAACCAGATGACGGTCGTCGGCATCGTCAGCCTGCCGGGCATGATGACCGGCCAGGTCCTGGCTGGCCAGGACCCGGAAAGCGCCGTGCGCTACCAGATCATGATCATGTTCCTGATCGCTGCCGGCTCGGCGCTCGGCACGGTGTTGGCGGTGTTGCTGACATTCCGGCGGCTGTTCTCGGTCGATCACCGGTTCATGATTCATCGTCTGGTGTTGCGCACCTGATAACAGTGAGGCGCAGGACCGTCACGAATCGGCAACAAACTAGTAGTATTCTGCCATCACCTCGAGGCAGGAAATTCATGCCGTGATCCGCCGATCTTTCTCCTCTCTCAGTTTTCTCCAGTCGCTGCTCATGACACTGTGCGCCGCAACGCTGGTGTTTCTCTGGGCTTTGTATTTTCAACAGAAAGCCACTTCGCACCGTGAAGCGCTGGCGGCCAAATCCGCCGAGCATCTGAACCTTGCGACCATCGCTGCGGAAAACCTGCGCCAGCTGGTCGACCGCGCTCAAGCCATCGGCCTGGTCACTCGCAGCGACATGGAAGACCTCGGTCAGCGCCATCGCGGCCTGGTGCGCATGCTCGCCGAAGATCCTGTATTCAAGCGCATGAGTCTGTATGACAGCAACGGCCAGTTGCTGTCCGCCAGTCACTTCGACGAGCCTCATCAGTTGTCGGCCCAATGGCTCGCGCAATTGCACACGCACACCGGACACTACGGCTTCAAAGCGCTGCTGCCGCTGATTGACGTGCCACAGAGCGCGAGCGTCATGCCCAGTTGGCGGCTGCCCTTCATGCTGCCACTGATCGATTCCGCCACCGGCAAAATGGACAGCATTCTGGTGGTGCAGCTGGACGTGGGTTACATCGCCGCGCTGTTCGAACATATCGATCTGGGACAGACCGGCATGATGCGCCTGCTCGATCATGAGGGCCGCGAGCGCCTGCGGATCAGCAGCAGCGGCGTGGTGGTTTCCGGTGCCGTGATGACGCCCGATCTGCCGGGCGACGGCGAGGTTTCCGGCCGCCTCGTGCAACGTTCGGCAGCCACGCGGTATCAGAGCATGTACCTGCGCGTGCCCCAGCGCGGATTCAGCGTGACGGTCAGTCAGGCCGACGATGAAATCCTTGCCTCTTCGCGCCTCACCTATCAGCGCCAGTTGTGGCTGAACCTGTGCATGACGCTGTTGATTCTCGGCAGCCTGTTCTGGACCTTGCGTGTATTGCGCAAACGCCAGGAAGCGTTCAACGCGCTGGAGCAGGCGCAGCAGGTCAATCAGCAACTGATCGAAAGTCTGGAAGAAGAACATCGCCGAAGCAGCCACGCTGCCGCAACCGATCACTTGAGCGGCCTGCACAATCGGCGTCAATTCCTCGAAGTGGCGGCACGCAGCTTGTCCAGCCAGCGTGGCAAACGAAGGTTGATGGCGATCCTGTTCATCGACATGGACCGCTTCAAATCGATCAACGACTCGCTGGGCCACAAGGTCGGCGACATGCTGTTGCAGGCGGTGGCCGGCCGCATCCGTCGCATGCTGGACGCCGACGACGAAGCGGCGCGTTTCGGCGGCGACGAGTTCGTGGTGCTGCTGGCCGGCGAACGCACCGAGGAGCAGATCGATGCCTGGGTGCGGGCGCTGGTGCAGAAACTGTCGGCGATCTATTCCCTGGGCGAACACGAAGTCACCACCAGCCCCAGCGTCGGCGTGAGCATTTGCCCGCGGGACGGGCAGGACGTCGAGGACCTGATTCGCAGCGCCGACGCGGCCATGTATTCGGCCAAGCGCGCAGGTCGCGGACAATACCGTTTTTTCGACCCGTCGCTGAATGTCGCCGATGTCGAAGAGTTCATGTTGGAGCAGGCATTCGGCAGCGCGTTGAAGGGGCGTCAATTCGTCCTGCATTACCAGCCTCAGGTCCGCCTGGACTCGATGCAGGTCGACGGTTACGAGGCGCTGGTGCGCTGGGAGCATCCCGAGTTCGGGCTGCTGTACCCCGATCGTTTCATCTCGCTGGCCGAACGCAGCGGCTTCATCATCGCGCTGGGCTGGGAGGTGCTGCGCCTGGCCTGCGAAACCCTGGAACACTGGCAGTCAGAGAGGCGCCAACTGCGGCTGGCGGTCAACGTCTCCGCCCTGCAACTGCATCAGGCCGACTTCAGTGACCGGGTGCTGGCCAAACTGTCGCGACACGGCATCGCCCCCCAGTGGATGGAACTGGAAATCACCGAAACCACGCTGCTGGACCAGGAAGGTCGCGCTATCGAACACCTGCAACGCCTGCGCGATGCCGGGATGAACATCAGCCTCGACGATTTCGGCAAGGGCTATGCCGGCTTCGCACACTTGCAGTCGTTGCCACTGACCAAGCTGAAAATCGATCGCACGCTGATCGCCCCCTTGTCCAACAGCCCCGACGACAGCCCCATCGTCTCGTCCACGATCATCCTGGCCAAGCGATTGGGCCTCAAAGTGGTGGCCGAAGGCGTGGAAACCCGCGAGCAGGTGGTGTGCCTGCGGCTGGCCGGCTGCGATGTCGCACAGGGCTATCACTTCAGCCGGCCCTTGTCGGCGGCCCAGTTACGGGACTACCTCCCGTTCAACGATGCCACTCTCAACAATGCGCCATTGATGAATGCGGCGGAAAAAACATGCGTGCAGTGAGATGCCTTATTCCGGTCATGCTTGCGTTGCTGCTCGATGCGTTGCTGATCGACACCGTTCAAGCGGACTGCAACCAGCAAAGCCTGCGCATCGCGGTGATCCCGAAAAAGAGCATGGATGAGCTGCTCAAGGAGCAGCGGCCGTTGATCGAGCGGCTGCGCAAGGCCACTGGCATTGCGGTGGAGATAGTCCCCTCCTCGTCTTATGAAAGCGTGGTCGACGCCATCGTCTCCGGCGGCGTCGACATCGCCTGGCTGGGGCCGGCGTCCTATATGCTCGCCCACCAGCGCGACCCGCGTATCGAGCCATTCGCCAGCCTGACCATCAGCGATGGCTATTTCACCCCTGCCGGGCATCACTACCAGGCACTGTTGCTGGCGCGCAGCAAGGTCGCCGGTACTGTCGAGGCCCTGCGCGGTAAACGGGTGGTGCTGACGGATCCCGCGAGCACTTCGGGCAACCTCGTGCCCAACGCCGAGTTTTCCGCCGCCGTGGGCGAGCCATTGGCGCAATTCTTCGGCTCGGTGGCGTTCTCCGGCTCCCACGACAAATCCCTGGATGCGTTGCTGGCTGACAAGGCGGATGCGGTGTTCGTCTCCAGCGTCAGGGCCGATGAATACCTGAGCCGGGGCCTGATGGGTCGCGACACGTTCAAGGTGCTCTGGCGCTCGGAACCGATCTACTACGACCCGTTCGTCTTCAGCGGCACGTTATGCCCCCGCCTGAAAGAACGCGTCCGCCACGCGATGTTGAACGATCAGCAGGGACTGAGCGAATTTCTCGACGCTCAGGAAGCGTCCGGCATCGTTCCGGTCAGCCATGCCGAATATGCGCCACTGCTGCGCGTGATGGAGACGACACCTGCCGTGCGCTGACACGCCACGACGATGTCTCGCGACGGGAGTATTTGGCGCATAATGCGCCGGCCATTTTCCAAGCAGGGGATCGCGGACCATGCCAGTCGTTCACACAGCTGCTCAGGTGGGATTTTCAACGCAAGCGGGCACGTACAGCCAGGGACGCCCGGATTATCCGGAAGCGCTGAACACATGGCTCAGTACAGCATTGGGGATCGGGCCTCAGTCCACGGTCGTAGACCTCGGTGCCGGGACCGCCAAGTTCACCCGCTTGCTCAAGCCACTGACCGAGCACTTGATCGGCGTGGAACCCGTGGATGCAATGCGCAACGAGTTCACCGCACACCTGCCGGATGTGCAGATCGTGCCAGGCACCGCCCAGTCGATCCCCCTTGCTGACGCCACCGCCGATGCATTGGTCTGCGCCCAGGCCTTTCACTGGTTTGCAGACACTGCCGCGCTCTCTGAAATTCATCGCGTACTCAAGCCCGGTGGGCGTCTGGGCCTGATCTGGAACGTGCGCGACGAATCGGTGGACTGGGTCGCCGAAATCACTCGCATCATCACCCCCTACGAAGGCGACACGCCGCGTTTCCATACCGGCCACTGGCGCCGCCCCTTCGACGGCCGCTATTTCTCACAGCCAGCATCGAGCTGCTTCAATTACAGCCACAGCGGCAGTCCTGACACGGTGATCATGAACCGTTTCCTGTCGGTGAGTTTCATTGCCGCACTGCCCGCTGCCGACAAAGCCCTCGTCACCGACCAACTGCGCGAACTCATTGGGACGCACCCGGCGCTGCGCGGTCGCGAGACGGTTGATTTCCCCTATCAGACCCAAGCCTACCTGTGCCATCGACTGGCCTGAAGAAAAGGTAAGAACCGTGAAGATCATCCGCAGTAAAGCCTTCACCGGCGAGCGCGCCTGGGCCGCGCTGGACATCGCCAACATGAACGGCATCACCACGCGCCTGCACTGGACCGATCAACCCTACAAATGGCATGTGAACGACGGCCAGGAAGTGTTCGCCGTGCTGGACGGCCAGGTTGAAATGCGCTTCAAGGAAAACGGCGTCGAACGCTCGACGATCCTGGAAACCGGCGACGTGTTCTACGCCTCGGTCGGCACCGCGCACGTCGCCCATCCGCTGGGCGTCGCGCGCATTCTGGTGGTGGAGAGTGAAGGCAGCGTCTGATTCTCTAGGGTTGGCGGGGAGAGAATTTCGCCTTTCCCCAGATCAACCCGATCACCGCCGCCAGCGAGGACGCCGCGAGCACGCTGAGTTTGGCGGCTGACAACAGCGCCTGATCGGAGAATGCCAGCGACGCAATGAAGATGGACATGGTGAAACCGATCCCGGCCAAAAGTCCCACCAGCACGACGCCGGTCCAGGTCACACCGTCCGGCAGTCTGCAGATATTCAGTTTGACCAGGGCCACGCTGACCAGAATCACACCGATGGGCTTGCCCAGCACCAACGCCAGCATCACGCCGACGAAAACACTTTGCGACAGGGCCTCGTTCAGATTGGCGCCCGCCAGGCTGACGCCAGCGTTGGCCAGGGCGAAAAGCGGCATCACACCAAACGCCACCCAGGGGTGCAGCCCAATCTGGATACGCTGTACCGGTGGCAGGACTTCCCGTTGCGCGTGGCGCAGTTGCTTCAGCGGTTTGGCGACGGACTGAGGCCCCTCATCGCTCTGGGATACCCGTTCCATCAATTCACGAAGGCTTCGCCCGATCGTCTCCAGCGGGCGCTCGCTGGCCGGTTTGCGATTGACCGGCGTCATCAGACCCAGAATCACCCCGGCAAGGGTGGGATGGACACCCGTCTTCAACAGACCGAACCAGACGATGGCCCCGGGCAGCAGATACGCATAGGCCTTGCTGATGCCCATGCGTTGAAACACCAGCACCAGCGCAAGCCCGCCGACAGCGACGAGTAACCCGTGGTAATCCAGGCTGACGGTGTAACCCACGGCGATGATCAGAATGGCGACGATGTCATCGATGATCGCCAGCGCCAGCAGCAAGATACGCACGCCGCTGGGGATCGATTTGCCGAGCAGCGCCAAAACGCCCACTGCGAACGCGATATCCGTGGCCGTCGGAATCGCCCATCCCGCCCTGGCTTCGGTGCCGTGATTGAGCAGCATGTAAATGATCGCGGGCATCATCACCCCGCCCAACGCCGCACCGAGCGGCAACGTCGCCAGCTTCAGACTGGCGAGTGCACCGTCCTTGATTTCCTGGCGTATCTCGGCGCCGACCACCAGAAAGAAGATGGTCATCAACCCGTCGTTCACCAGAAAGTGCAACGACCTGGAAACCGTGAAGTCGCCCAGGCCTATGGTGAGTTGAGTGTTCCAGAAATGCTCGTAGCTGGCGGCGTATGGACTGTTGGCCCAGACCAGTGCGATCAAGGCGGCCAGCAAAAGAACGATGCCGCTGACGGCTTCGATGTGGGAAAACCGCTCGAGCGCTGACAGCGCGCGTTCGGTCAAAACCTGCGGACGAGGGATGGCTGCGGTGGCCGGGTTTTTATCAGGCACGATCGCTCTCCGTTGGCGGCCCGACCAACGCTTGAGCTTTAACCTGCGCAGTGCCGTATGCAACAGCGCACCCACGGCGATGATAAGAAGCTGACGCAGCGGATGCAAATGGCTATTTGGTGGAGCCGGATGAAACTCTTGCGCGACCGGTCAGAACTGAGCCGCACGTTGTAAAACGCTTACTCAGCCTTCTTGTGCGCAGCGCGATTCACCTCCGCCCCCTGCAAAAAACCCTTCGCCAGTTGTTGGTACAACTCCGGGCCCATTCGTGAGCTGACGGCCTTGGCAATCAGGGCAACGGCCATCAGGCTGATCACCAGGCCATGGCTGTCGATCATTTCCATGACGATGATCGCGGAGGTGATGGGCGACTGGGTGACCGCGGCCAGAAAACCGACCATGCACAGGGCAATCATCGGTTGCGCCGCCAGATGAAAAAAGTCGGCGACATTGCTGCCAACGGCAGCACCGACGGCCAGCGATGGCGCAAAGATCCCGCCCGGAATGCCTGAAAAATAGGTGACGACGGTGGCGAGAAATCGCGTGACCGGCGCGTGCCACGGCAAGCCGACATCGGACGCGATGACTTGTGAGGTAATGCCGTAACCGCTTCCGAAGGACATCCCGCCGCTGATCCAGCCGAGTATGGCCACGATCAATCCGCAGATCCCGGCGAACCAGACCGGGTGAGCGCGGCGCCACTCCCAGAGCACGAACCGGCTATGCCGTTGTGGCCATAACAACATGCGGCTGAACAGCCCGCCCAGCAGGCCGCAACCAATGCCGATCGCAAGTGCCGGCGCAACGATATCTAGACTGACGTCCTGGACGTCAAAATGCCCGAAATAGTTGTAGTTGCCTTGCAACGCGATGGCGACCATCCCCGAAAGAATGATGGTGCTGAGCAGAACCCCGCTGGTGCGGGTTTCCAGCTTGCGTCCCAACTCCTCCACCGCAAATGCGATCCCCGCCAAGGGGGTATTGAACGCAGCGGCAATGCCTGCTGCACCGCCAGCGAGAATCAGGTCCTCGACCCGCACGATGCGCGCGTTGGGCAGAAATCGATGGAAGAAGTGCATGATCGACGCCGCAACCTGCACCGACGGGCCTTCGCGTCCTGCCGAGAAACCGCCGGTCAGCGCCAGTGTGCCAAGGCAGATCTTGCCGAAGGCGATGCGCAGGGAAACCAGTTTGTCGATGGGTTTGCCCTGGTGGACCAGCCGTGTCGCGGCGATCACCTGCGGAATACCGCTGCCTTGCGCCCCGACGAAGAAGCGCGTGGTAAGCCACACCACCAGCATCCCCACCAGTGGCGTGTAGATGAACGGCAGCCATGGCCGCTCGGCGGTCTGTTGGGCGAACTGAGCAAGCGCCATGTCGGCCAGCCGGGCGAACATGACGACCAGCAGCCCGGCAACGGTGGCGGCGGCCCAGAGGGTGACACGAGTGCGCCAGCGCATTGAAGCGAAACGACGACGGAGCAGCGTTATCGGTTTGATCACCCGAAGGAGTTCCCGTTGAAATACGAAACGAAGGTGACGGCAAGACTAACCAAAATAGCGGCGACCTCCAAATGGCTCTATTTCGAGGCTGACCCAGCGCTTTGCGGCAAAACCTTACACACGTGTCAGGTGTCCGACATATCCATTCACAGATTGGCTATCAACGCGCCACCTTGTGCCCGACTATCAACTACATTGGAAGGACTCTGCATAAAGCCATAACAAGACGGAGAGTCCCCCCATGCGAGTAAGCACCCGCTTTACCCTGCTGGCCGCTGCAACCGCGCTGGCTGTCACCACTGCCGCACAGGCAGCGCCGGTCTTCATCAACATTCTGACCGGGGGCACCAGCGGGGTTTATTACCCGATCGGCGTCGCGCTCTCGCAAATCTACAGCGACGGCATTCCGGGGTCCAAAACGTCGGTCCAGGCCACCAAAGCCTCTGTAGAAAACCTCAACCTGTTGCAAGCCGGTCGCGGCGAACTGGCGTTTGCCCTGGGCGATTCCGTTGCCGATGCCAAAAACGGTGTCGAAGACGCGGGCTTCAAGGCGCCTCTGACCAAATTGCGCGCCATCGGCGGCGCCTACCCCAATTACATCCAGATCGTTGCCAGCAAAGAATCCGGCATCAAGACCCTGGCCGACCTCAAGGGCAAGACGATTTCGGTCGGAGCCCCCAAGTCGGGCACCGAACTGAACGCACGAGCAATCTTCAAGGCTGCCGGGTTGACCTACGAAGACATGGGCAAGGTGCAATACCTGCCGTTCGCCGAGTCGGTCGAGCTGATCAAGAATCGCCAACTGGACGCGACGCTGCAATCGTCGGGGCTGGGCATGGCGGCGATTCGGGACCTGTCCTCGGTGATGCCGCTCAACTACGTATCGATTCCGACTGACGTCGTCGCCAGAATCGGCAATCGCGCCTATCAAAGCGCGATGATCCCCGCCAACACCTACGACGGCCAACCCGAAGCGGTGCCTACCGTGGCGATCACCAACATTCTCGTGACC
Organism: Pseudomonas sp. LS-2; assembly: GCF_003605735.1. Taxonomy (GTDB): domain Bacteria; phylum Pseudomonadota; class Gammaproteobacteria; order Pseudomonadales; family Pseudomonadaceae; genus Aquipseudomonas. Next base: position 83,255 of record NZ_QXTJ01000043.1, read on the forward strand.
CGCGCAGATGTTTCGGATGAGGTGGCGTACGAGATGACCAGACTGATGTTCGATAACCTCCCCCGCCTGGGCAACTCGCACTCGGCGGCCAAAGACATCAAGCTGGAAACCGCGGCCAAGGACCTGCCGATCCCGCTGCACCCCGGTGCCGAACGCTACTACAGGGAAAAAGGCGCGCTGTAACGATCACAGACGCGGTGTCGATCCGGCTCCGCGTCTGTTTACGTCCTTTTTCCAATGTGGTCATGAGGCAGACAGCCAATGAGTGAAGATCAGCACGGCATTCCCGCGAACCCTCGGGACTGGCCAAGAACACTGTTTTACGTCGCGTTGGCGTTCTCGATCTTTCAGATCGTGACCGCTGCGTTTTCTCCGATTTCCAGCCAGGTCCTGCGCGCAGTGCACGTTGGCTTTCTGCTGTGGGTGGTGTTCCTGAGCTACCCCGCCTACGGCGCAAATCGCCCCTGGCAACCGATGGCCTGGCTGCTCAGCCTGGCGGGCATCGCCACGGCGGCGTACCAATGGGAATTCGAAGCGGACCTGATCCAGCGCTCGGGTGACCTCACCACCGGCGACATGGTGATCGGCCTGGTGCTGATCGCGCTGGTGTTCGAAGCCGCACGCCGCGTCATGGGCATTGCACTTCCGATCATTTGCGGGCTGTTTCTGGCCTATGGCCTGTTTGGCGAATACCTGCCCGGCGAACTTGCGCATCGCGGCTATGGCTTCGACCAGATCGTCAACCAGTTGGCCTTCGGCACCGAAGGTCTGTACGGCACGCCGACTTATGTCTCGGCGACCTATATCTTCCTGTTCATCCTGTTCGGCGCCTTCCTGGAACAGGCCGGGATGATCAAGCTGTTCACCGACTTCGCCATGGGCCTGTTCGGTCACAAACTCGGCGGGCCGGCCAAAGTCGCGGTGGTCTCGTCCGCGCTGATGGGCACCATCACCGGTTCCGGGATCGCCAACGTGGTGACCACCGGCCAGTTCACCATCCCGTTGATGAAGCGCTTCGGCTATCGGGCGGCGTTCGCCGGAGGGGTCGAGGCGACGTCCAGCATGGGCAGCCAGTTGATGCCACCGGTGATGGGCGCCGTGGCATTCATCATGGCCGAAACCATCAACGTGCCCTTCGTGGAGATCGCCAAGGCGGCGCTCATCCCGGCGATTCTGTACTTCGGCTCGGTGTTCTGGATGGTGCATCTGGAGGCCAAGCGCTCCAACCTCAAAGGTCTGCCCAAAGACCAATGCCCCAGCGCATTGCGCGCCGTGAAAGAAAACTGGTATCTGCTGATCCCATTGCTGGTGCTGGTGTATCTGCTGTTTTCGGGACGCACGCCGCTGTTTTCCGGGATGGTCGGACTGGCACTCACCGCCATCGTGATTCTCGGCTCGGCGATCATCCTCAGGGTGTCCAGCTTCGCCTTGCGCTGCGCCTTCTGGATCGCATTGGGCGTGCTCTGCGTGGGGTTCTTTCAGTTGGGCATCGGCGTGATCTTCGCGGTCATCGCGGCGCTGGTGCTTGCCTGCTGGTTCATCAAGGGTGGCCGCGAGACCCTGGTGATCTGCCTGCATGCACTGGTCGATGGCGCACGTCACGCGGTGCCCGTGGGGATCGCCTGCGCGCTGGTCGGGATCATCATCGGCGTTGTGTCGCTGACCGGTATAGCATCGACCTTCGCCGGGTACATTCTGGCCATCGGCCGCGACAACCTGCTGCTGTCGCTGATCCTGACGATGATCACTTGCCTGATTCTGGGCATGGGCATTCCGACCATTCCCAATTACATCATCACCAGTTCCATCGCAGCGCCTGCGCTTCTGGAACTGGGGGTGCCGCTGATCGTCTCGCACATGTTCGTGTTCTACTTCGGCATCCTCGCCGACCTCACGCCGCCTGTGGCTCTGGCCTGTTTCGCTGCAGCACCGATCGCCAAGGAGACCGGGTTCAAGATCAGCCTTTGGGCGGTGCGCATCGCGCTGGCGGGCTTCGTCATTCCGTTCATGGCGGTCTACAACCCGGCGCTGATGCTCCAAGGCGACAACCTGTGGATGACCGCCTACATGTTGATCAAGACCATTCTGGCGGTGGGATTGTGGGGCATGGCCTCGACCGGTTACCTGCAACAGAAAATGCCGCTGTGGGAACGTGTGTTCGCCTTTGCCGCAGGCGCGCTGCTGGTGGTGGCGTTGCCGTTGACCGACGAAGCGGGCTTTGTGCTCGGCGCATTGGTCATTGCCCAGCACTTCTGGCGCTCGCGTCAGACCGGACTGGCCAAGGCATGATCGGGCTGTGTCTGGGCCTGGCCGGTGTGGTCTGGGCCCAACTCCCGGTATCAAGCTTTACCCTGGCGTGGAATCACACCATCGAAAAAATCCGCTGGGAAGAAGACTACCGCGTCACCGGGCAAGGCCTGGTACTGGGAGAAGCTCGCGTACGCGGCAACGGCGCGGGCATGGAAATCCCCGATGACGCACGGCTGGAAAACGGCAGTTGGCACTACCATCGCCCTCTGCCGCCGCTGCAGCCGATGAACCTGGGGCGCACGCCTGAGGCCGGCGATTACCAGCTGTGTTTCGACGGTCAGTGTCACGGGATGAGCGAGTGGATCGGCGCTGCAAACGCCGCGCAGCCCGCCGTGCAGCTTTGGTCTTGCGGGAATGAGTGATGGGTCCGTGCTTGCTCTGCTCCCATGGAGCCAATCAGGCTGGCGGGCATCACGGTATCGACTGTCCCGCAGCCCAACGTTCGATCACACGCACGCTTTCGCTGCCGCCCCGAACCCTGAGGTCAGCAGACTGCGTTCGTACACGAACACCTTGCCGCCGCCGGACGCCTTGTACGCTTCGATGACGTTGTCGGCCGCAACGGAACTGGGGACGACAATCCGGTAGTGGCGCTGAGTCTGGGAAAGGATCGGGCCTTGAGCCTGGCCTTGCAATCTGGGCATCACGCACGCGGTGAATTGCTCGGGTGACTTGGCGGTTTGCAGCGTCAGGGTCGGCTCATTGGGGGCGGACGCACAGCCGGCCAGCAGCGAACCGGCGATCAACAGGGCGGGAACGAACAAAATACGCATCGGCGGGTTCCTGTAAAAAAATACTGCCGCGCTGGCAGGGCTTCATTGGCCGCCATTTTCCAGTTCCCCGCAGCGAACTGAACTTCTAATGCGTGATGCTGACTATCGACACCCGCGATAGTCAGCACCGGCTGCGCGTCATGCGACGCCTTGCAGAAGGGCCCGCTTTGTCACACACCTGACATACGCCACTGTTAGCGTCCCGCGGTTGCAAACATTTGGTCCAGCGTCCTCGACGATCGAGGGCACCCTCCCCCGGCCTTGTTCAGGATGACATCCAAGGTGTTCCCAGCCACGACACGCAAACCCATCATTCTGCGATCCGACGCCATGCGGTCCGACGACTTCGGCGCTTTATTCGCACACATGTTCGGCAACCAGTACCCGGATGCCCAGCCACTGCCGCAAAACATCGTCATCAGCGGGGTTTACGGCAGGCATGAAGGCGTCAGCTTTCGGCGCATGCACTATCACGGCGATTTCAGTGTGGTGCTTCCGGCACTGCAGGACGAAATCACGTTCGTCATCCCTACCGCGGGCAAGATCGTTTTCAATCACACCACTGAGTCGATCGGGATTTGTCAGGTCGGTCTGGCCATCGACAAGGCCGATATCCGCTCCATGCACTTCGTCGACAACCATGCCCAGCACGGCATGTCGATCAGCCGAGCGCTGCTCACTGAACGCCTGTCGACGCTGCTGGAACGGCCCATCCTGAGAAAGCTGCATTTCGAACCGAGGGTGGATCTGAACGTGTCGGGGTTTCAGGGCATCAAGGCACTGATCGACCTTGCGACCGGCACCGAATTCGACCTGCTGATCAACACCGGCACACTGATGCCCTCGCGTCTCAGGGAGATGCTGATCGATGCCGTACTGGAGGCCTGGCCGCACAACTTCAGCGAAGCCCTGCGCCGGCCCTCCCCGCTCATTGCTCCGCGACATGTGAAGCGCGCCGTCGAATACATACAGGCACACCCCGATGCACTGGTCAGCGGCTCGGACCTTGCGCGCCTGACCAGCGTCAGCTTGCGCGCGTTGCAAGAGGGATTTCGGCGTTTCATGGGGTTGTCGATTGTGGAGTATCAGCGCGAAGTCCGGCTGCAACGTGCCTACGAGGTGCTGACGCAGAGCGGCTCGCCGTCGGTGTCCGACGTCGCCGTACAACTGGGTTTCACTAACGTCGGCCGGTTCTGCCAGTACTTCCAGAATGCGTACGGCCTGAGTCCCGCGCAGGTGAGAAAAGGCTGAGGCCGCCGGCCGTAGCGGTTGCAAAGTTGCTGCCGCCGGCAAGGCAGCGCGCCCCACCCGGCGGTTCCCACGGCCTTCGGCCAGAATCAAACACCTGAACGCGGGGGTGTCAGGTGAGCACCGTGTTCAGAACATCCAGCTGGCTTTCAGACCACCGTTGAACCCGTGGCTGTCACCGCCGCCACTGGCCCCGACTTCGGCGCCGACACTGAATGCGCCAAGGCTCGCCATGACGTTGACGCCACCGGTGAACTGGTCGCGGTTGTCGAACGCGGCACGTTGCTCGATGTCCAGGCCCAACAGCTGCCCTTCACTGTCCACCTGATGATCGCCCAGGACATGCTCGTAACCCACCTGAGCGCCCGGCGTCAGTTGCCAACTGCCCAATGCAATCGGCGTGAGCGATGCGTTGAGGTTGGCGACCGCGCTGCGCCGGGTTTCGTTGATCCCGTCGACGTCCAGCGCCAGTTCGCTGCCCTTCTCCTTGAAGCCGGACAGATTCAGATGGCTGACTCGCACGCCCAGGCTCGGCTCGAGCGTCACCCCGCTCATGGGGAGGCGATAACCCAGCGCCAGGGTCGCGCCCGCCAGGGTGCCATGGCTGTCACCCCGGGCCTGGCCCAAACCACCGCCGATGTCGCGCTTGCTGTCATAGTCGAGCCAACCACCACTGGCGCTGGCATCGACGAACACGCCGCGTTCCAGGCCGTTCGGGGCGAAGCGCGCGCCCAGGTTGATGAACGTCAGGTCGGTATCGGCTTCACCGCCTGCGCCACCGACGTTGCCGCGACTGTAGCCAAATCCGCCATGGGCACTGAGCTGCTCGGAAAAACGCTGGGTCAGCCCCACCATCATGCCTTGGCTGTGCTCGTTGCTGCTGGCCGCGTGGGACGAGCCGTCAGTGCCCAGATACCCCGTCAGCGCCGTGCTCCACAGGCGCGACTGACCGACCTTGAGATCAGTCCCACTGGCGAAAGGCGCTGCGGCCTGCTCGATCATCGCGTCCTGACGCAGCAGATAGCTCGCCGCATCGGCATGCAGCTGACCACCGACCGTCGATTCGACGCCGCCCAGGGTGCCGGCATCGATCGCCGATTGCAGATAGTCGTTGTACGCGGTGTAGTTCCCCGACAACCCGGTGTTCTGCAGTTGCTGCAACAACTGTGCACCGGCAGCGGCGTTGCCGATCAGGCCCGCCTGACCCGGCAGGCTGTTGTAGAACACCATCTTGCCGCGCAGGACGTAGATCGTTTCCTGCGACAGTCCAAGGCCTTGCTTGAGGTAGTTGTCCATGCTGCCGTATTCGGCGGTCACTTGGTCCAGACCGGCTTGCAGATAACTGGCCTGCACGCCCAGCAGCGGCGCGTAGACAGCGGCCATGCTCGCCGGCATTGCAGCAAGCGTCGCAGCAACGCGCGCGGCGGTGTAGTCGTTGGTCGCCAGGTAGTTGCTCATGATGGTGGAGCTGTCGACCCCGGCAATGCTCAACAGTACCGCGGCGGTCCAGCCGGTGCGGTCCTTGCCCGCGGTGCAGTGGAACAGCGCAGCGCCGTCCGCCGAGGCCAGCTCGTTGAAAAGCAGGTTGAACTGGCTGCGCATGCCGGCATCACTGACGAAGGCGCGGTTGGTCTGCTCCATCATGGCGATGGCGTCGGCGGCGCTGCTGAACGAGATGTTCGTGACATTCGCCCCCGACGTGGTGCTGCCGATGATGTCGATATTGCTGTAGGTCGCCCCGGTCAACAGGGTGTCCGGCGTGGCGGCGATTTCACTGGGGGTGCGCAAGTCGTAGACGGCGCTGATGCCCAGGCCGTTCAGTGTCGCCAGGTCCGCGGCCGAGGGCGTCAGCGCGTTAGAGCGATAGAACACGCCCGAACGCAGGGTGCCGTCATTGGTCGTGGAATAGGCAGTGGTGGTGCCTGCGATATCCCGGAAGTTGTCGATACTGGCAAGCCGTGGGGTGTCGAGTGCGGTGGTCTCGGCAGCCTGGGCGGCGGCGATGGAAAGGCTCAAAACGGACAGTGAAAACAGAACACGTTGAAACACGATGCAGCCTCATTGACAGAGCGTTGGGCTGCCCACTATCCGCGGCGAAATGCGACTGAATATGACAGTTTCCCGCGAAACCGAAATCCCTGCGCGATGTGTCCGGCGAATGCGTTTTCTGTCCGTGGCGGGCGCCGATTCGATTCGTCGTGCCCATGCCGTACAACCTGTCACGGCGTTGCAAAGCGAATATTCGCTGTGGTGGCGTGAGCCGGAGAAGGAAATTCTCCCGCTGCTGGAGGAACTGGGCATCGGCTTCGTGCCGTTCAGCCCATTGGGCAAAGGCTTTCTGACGGGTGCCATCGACGCCAGCACGACCTTTTCACAGGACGATTTCCGCAACGTGGTGCCGCGCTTCACCGAGGAAATCGTTATCCGGCGCACCTGCAAAAGAACTTCAATCGTTGACTCGATCCGGGTTCGGCGCATCCCTGGATGTGGCGAACCCGGCGCCTCATGGATTGGCGTTCTTACACCTCCCCTCGCCCGATTCCACCGGACACCCGAATGATATCGGCCGTCACTTCGATCGCGATTTCAGCGGGTGTCGTGGTGCCCGGAATCAGCGCAGCTCGACCCGCTCGAAACGCCCGGCCAGGACCCCATAAGCGAACACACCCAGCAGGCCATGGGCCGCGACGAACCACAGGGCAATATTGAATGAGCCGGTGGTGGCCACGATGTAGCCGATCACCACCGGCGTGATGATCCCGGCGATGTTGCCGATGCCGTTGAACACCCCGCCACTGAGACCGACCATGTTTTTAGGCGCGGTGTCGGAGAGCACCGCCCAGCCCACGGCGGCCAGGCCCTTGCCGAAGAAGGCGAAGGCCATCAGCGCGATGACGATCCAGTTGGCATCGACGAAGTTCGCCAGCACCAGCACGGTCGACATGACCATCCCGATGAGAAATGGCGTTTTGCGCGCGATGGACGGATGCACGCCGCGACGGATCAGCAGGTCGGAGAACATCCCGCCCAGCACCCCGCCGGAGAATCCGCAGATTGCCGGCAGCGCGGCGACCCAGCCGGCTTCCATGATGGTCATGCCCCGGCCCTTGATCAGGTAGATCGGAAACCAGGTGATGAAGAAGTACGTCAGCGCGGTGATACAGTACTGGCCCAGATAGATCGCCCACAGTGTGCGGCTGGTGAACAGTTGCTTGATCTCCTTGAAGGTCGCTTTGCTCTTTTGCTCCTTGCGATTGAGTTCCAGATCCACCAGGGCGCCGCCTTCGCGCATATAGTCCAGTTCCTTGGTGCTCAGGCGTTTGTCACTGTGCGGCTCGCGGTACAAGGCGAACCAGAAGACGCTCAATACCAGGCCTAGCGCGCCCATCCACAGGAACACGTGTTCCCAGCCCAGCGCGTGGGTCAGCCAGGCCATCAGTGGGGTGAACAGCACCACCGCCATGTACTGCGCCGAGTTGAACAACGCCGAGGCGGTACCGCGTTCGCTGGTCGGGAACCAGCAGGACACGATGCGGTTGTTGGCTGGAAACGCCGGAGACTCGACCAGCCCCAGCATGAAACGCATGGCGAACAGGCTCATGGCCGCCGAGGCCCCCATCAGACCGAACCAGCCCACCGTGCCCTGAGCCATGGTGAAACACGACCACAGCACCAGACTTGCGCCGTACACCTTGCGCGCGCCAAAGCGGTCGAGCAGCCAGCCGCCGGGGATCTGCCCCAGCGCGTAGGCCCAGGCGAACGCCGAAAAAATCATGCCGAGCATCATCGGGTCCAGCCCAAGGTCCTTGACCACGCCAGTGCCGGCAATGGACATGGTCGCCCGGTCGGCGTAGTTGACCACGGTGACGATGAAGATCATCGAGAGAATGAGAAAACGGTGGCGGCCGACCTTCGCTTGCGCGTCGGCGAAATCCGCGGGAAGGGATTTGCTGAGCATGGTGAGTCTCCCATAAGGGCTTTTATTGTTGTTGTCGTACAACTTCTTGCCGCGATGATAGGAGCAGGGAACGATTCAGGTCTAACATAGAGACTGTATGGATTGATACGGATATTGAATCGTGGAATTGCACCAGTTGCGCTGTTTCGTTGCCGTTGCCGAAGAACTGCACTTCGGCCGCGCCGCCACGCGGATGTACATGACCCAGCCGCCTTTGAGCCGACAGGTGCAATTACTGGAACGCGGGCTGGGGATCCAGTTGCTGGAGCGCAACAACCGATCGGTGAAACTGACCGCCGCCGGTCAGGGCTTCCTGCGCGACGCACGGCACATTCTGGCGTTCTCCGATCAGGCCGCTGACGGGGCGCGGCGTTTGGCGCGCGGTGAAGCTGGCAGTCTGACGCTGGGGTTCACGGCGGTCAGTGCGTACCAGATGATTCCGCAGCTGCTCGCCCGTGCCGCCGATGAACTGCCGGGTCTGCAGTTCACCCTCAAGGAAATGGTCTCCGGCGCACAGCTCGACGCGCTGGCGGCTCATCGTATCGATGTGGGGTTCGTGCGCCAGATCAATGACCGCGACGCCCTTGACGCGCAGCTGATCAGCCGTGAGCCGCTGCTGGTGGCGCTGCCGAGCAATCATCCCCTTGCGCAAAAACAGGCGATTGCCGTGCGCGATCTGGATCAGCAGCCCTTCGTGATGTACGCACCGGACGAGGGCCGCTATTTCTACGACTGCATCGCCGGCTTGTTTGCTGTGACCGGCGTCACGCCGCGCTATGTCTATCACCTGGGCCAGACCCACACGGTGGTGAGCATGGTCAAGGCTGGTCTGGGGCTGGCCATCGTCCCCGCCTCTGCCACCCAACTGCACCGCGGCCACCTGGAATTTCGCCCGCTGGAGGATGCGCACTTGCATGCCGAGCTGTACATCGTGTCGCGGCAGGACAATGACAATCCGGCGCTGCCGGCATTCAAGGGGTTGGTGCAAGCGCTGGTTTGATCTGGCCCGCAAGCCGGCGCCCACATGAACAATCGCCAGCCTTGAGCGCCCTGATAGGTCAACGGGCAGTGTTCGGCTTCACGACTATGGAGACTGACGATACCCGCCATCGTTAAAACAGATTAACCAGTTAGTCCAAAATATGTTTTCATTGCGCCCGCTTGCGAGCGCCCCGCGTGCCGCCCCCCCTTTTCACATGCCTTCGTCCCTGCGACGACCTACCGTAACTCAGGTTGATCAATGAGCATTCCTTCGCAACACCCTGCTGAATCCGGCCCGCGCCGTGGATTGTCGATGGCGCTCGTCGTCGGTTCCGTAATGGCCATGGCCGCTTCCTCGCCGACCCTGGCCAACGACTGGCTGGACCGTTCGACCATGACCGGCGACTGGGACGGCAATCGCAGTCGCCTGACCGCGCAGGGGGTGAAGATCACTGGCGACTACAGCGGCGAGACGGTCTACAACGCCCACGGCGGCAAACAGCGCGGCACGCGTTATTCGCAGAACATCAAGCTCGGCGCGCAATTCGATCTGGGCAAGCTGCTGGACCTGGAAAGCGGCGGCAAGATCCAGCTGACCATCAACGACCGACGCGGCAACGATGGATCGGGCGATCTGGTCGGCAACCGCCTGCCGGTCCAGGAAAACTACGGTGGGCTGTACACGCGCCTGACCGAGTTGAGCTACGAAAACACCCTGTTCACCCCTGCGCTGAACGTCAAGCTGGGCTATATGGCGATGGGCAATGACCTGGGGGGTCTGAGCACCGGCATTCTGTGCAACTTCATGAACGCCGGATTCTGCGGCCATCCGCTGGCGATGTCCGGCGGTAGCGGCTGGAGCAACTACCCGAACGCGCACTTGGGGGCGATGGCCAAATACCGGTTTACCCCGAACTTCGCGCTGCAGGTCGCTGCGTTCAAGGTCGATGCCGCGAGCAGCGGCGAGTCCAGCCGCGCCTGGGACATGGCGCCCAAGGACAGCACAGGCAACATTCTGCCCATCGAGGCGATCTACAACGTATTGGGTGACATGCCTGGCGAATACCGCGTCGGCTACTACTACGACACCTCGGATGCGCCGCGCATCGGCACCGGCAAGGAGGTCGCCGGCCGTGAAGGCTCGTATTTCCTGATGGACCAGGCGATCTGGAACTCCAGCGACGTCACCGGGCGCAATGTGCACATGTTTGGCCAGTTCTCCAACGCCAGCGCTGCGGCCGCACCGTTCCGCCGCTGGTACTCCGCCGGCTTTGCGCTGAAAAAGCCTTTCGTCTCCCGCCCCAACGACACCGTCGCCATCGGCTATGGCCGTGCGGTGTTCAACTCGCGTAGCCGCGATGTGCAGGAAAACGCCGCACTGGCCAACGGTCAGGATTTCCCGGACCTGGCCAGCGGCGAAGGCCTGGTGGAGATGACCTACGGCGCACAGGTCGCCCCGTGGCTGACGCTGCGTCCATCGATCCAGTACATCATCGAGCCAGGTGCGTTTTACGGTGAGGACATCGACAACACGCTGATCGTCGGTTTGCAGGTCAAGGCGACGTTGTGACGGGTGAGCGCGTCCCCGAAAAGCCACGGATGATCGCTGAAAAGGGCCGATCCAGAGCCCTCGAACGGCCCCATCAATCTGGTTGATGAACACCATGAAGGCGATTGTCTTCAGGTTTTTCGGGCCTCGCGTAACATCGCCACATCACTTACCGCCCCTGTTCACCTGAAGGACTTGCGACCATGACCTTGCACCTGATCAACGCCGTCGTACTCACCGCCGCCACCATTTTCCTGGCCAACCGCGCATTCGCACTGCACGACCTGGTCAAAGCCGCGACCGTTTCCGAGCACATCTGAAACGGCGTTGCTGCTGCAGCTGTGCCCGGCACAGGCCTGAGCCCCTTTCAGGCGAACGGATCCATCTGCCGCTTCAGTTGTTCCCTGGCCCGAGACAGACGCGAACGCACCGTGCCGATCGGCACCCCCAGCGACGAAGCTGTTTCCTGATAATTGCCATCCATTTCCAGTGACACCTCGATCACCCGCTGCATGTTCGACGGCAGCGCGCCGATCGCCTTGACCGCACGCACCAGTTGCCGGTGGCCGTCCACCTGATGGCCGATGTCGCCCTGGCTGTCGAGTTCGGTGTGGGTGTGGTCCTCCCAGCTCTCCTGATAAGGCTGGCGATACATCTTGCGAAAGTGATTGCGGATCAGGTTCAGGGCGATCCCGCACAACCACGTCTGCGGCTTGCTCGCGTTCTGGAACTTGTGCTCGCTGCGCAGCGCCTCAAGAAAGGTGCATTGCAGGATGTCGTCGACATCGTCCGGGTTCATCACCCGCTTCTGAATGAACGCACGAATCATCTTCACCTGATCGCTGGTCAATTGCCGAATGCCAGGCACCGGCTGACGGCGGGTTGCGGGGTCGATATCGAGAATCGCGAGGCTGGGAAACATAAGGGCTCTTCCTTGTTTGGAGTGTGTTAGCCCTATAGCGATATGCGTGCCACGCGATTTACTGCTGTAACTTGCTGATTTAATTAGCTAATTATTTTCATCGAGACAAGCGCCGTGCAAATTCTTGCGCGAAGGCGCTGATTCTCAAACGGTTTTTGGCACAGATTCATTGATTGCCCCATCGATGGAACTGCCCACCCGCCACGACCACTCAGAGCGCATGACCACGCTCAGAACCGTCCCATGAAAATCGCCGCCCCGACTGCGCCGCCCGCGTTGCACAGCCCTGCGCCCGCCCCCGCGAGCAATGCTGCCGCACCGGTCACACCGCCGCGTACCAATACGCCCAATATGGGAGGGGTCTCGCCGCAGCAGGTCTCGCGATTGGCCGCAGCGCTCGTCCAGCAAAACCGGGGGTTGAGCCAGCGCGAATTGATCGCCAGCAGTAACGCGCTGCAATCGCGAGCGGTGAAGCTCGGCGAGCTGTATTCATTGCTGATGGGCACCCAGGACACGGGGCTCGACGACGCGGCACGCAACCTGCGCAAGCAGTTGCAGAAACAGCGCGCTGCGAGCCTTGCGCAGATCCTCGGTTTTGCCGACGGCGACCCGGCAAAGGCCCATGTGGTGCTCCAGGCGGCCAGGAAACAGGCGCAAGCCGACGGCGCCACCGGCGAGCACGTGGTGCTGACCCAACAACTCAAACTGTTGCGGCGCAAGTACGGCAAGCGTGCGCGCGCGGGGCTCAACAACACCAAGGCGTTCGCCCGATCCGGTCTGGACAGCAAGCGCCGTGGCGCCCTGCGCAACCTGTATGGCGTTGCGGTCTCTGGACAGCAAAACATCACCGGGATGATCGACGCGCTGCTCAGCGAGCAGGAGCAGGCCGGCGAATTCGAGCTCAACCTCAAAGACATGCGCAGCGCCATCGCCGACGATCTGTCCGCCCTGACACCCTCGACCTCCCCCCAGCAACTGCGCACCCTGATGCACGGCCTCAACACCGCGCGTCACGTCGCGACCCTGTTGCAAGGCTGCGAACACCTGCTGGGGCGCATGCGCAACAAGAACCCGGTCCTGCAAGTCGACCCGGCGGCCTTCCTCAAACACCTGCTGGCGCTCTCGGGCAAAGGCATGAGCCTCAACGAAACCCTGCAACTGACCCAGCACATCGGCGGCCAGCAGCTCAAGCATCAGCTCGCTTTCCTCAACGGCCTGCGCCCGATGCTGCAACAACTGCCGATCCTGCTCTGGCGTGACATGAAAAGCCGGCAGAACGCACTGGGCAACCTGCTCATTCTCATGGCCGAACTCACTCGGCAGGAACAGAACCAGCTCCAGGGGGGCCTCGCCTGATGGATCGTGTCATCAACCTGCTCAACCAGCTTGCTTTGGCCGCCATGCGCCGCTCGGAAATCGTCGGCGCCTTTGTGGTGATCGCCATCGTGTTCATGATGATCACGCCGCTGCCCACCGGGCTTGTGGATGTGCTGATCGCCATCAACATCTGCATCTCCTGCCTGTTGATCATGCTCGCGATGCACTTGCCCCGGCCCCTGGCGTTCTCGACGTTTCCGGCGGTGCTGCTGCTGACCACCATGTTTCGCCTGGCGCTGTCGATTTCCACCACGCGCCTGATCCTGCTCAACCAGGACGCAGGACACATCGTCGAGGCGTTCGGTCAGTTCGTCGTCGGCGGCAACCTGGCGGTGGGCATGGTGATCTTCCTGATCCTCACGGTGGTCAATTTTCTGGTGATCACCAAAGGCTCCGAGCGGGTGGCCGAAGTCGGCGCGCGCTTCACGCTGGACGCCATGCCCGGCAAGCAGATGTCCATCGACAGTGACCTGCGCGCCAACCTGATCAGCGTGCATGAAGCCCGTCGTCGCCGTTCGGAGCTTGGCAAGGAAAGCCAGCTGTTCGGGGCCATGGACGGGGCCATGAAGTTCGTCAACGGCGACGCCATCGCCAGTCTGATCATCGTCGCCATCAACATGATCGGCGGCATCGCCATCGGCGTGGTGCAGCACAACATGAGCGCCGGCGACGCGTTGCAGGTGTACACCGTGCTGACCATCGGCGACGGTCTGATCGCGCAGATTCCGGCGCTGCTGATTTCGGTCACCTGCGGCATGATCATCACCCGCGTGCCTGATGAAGACCGCGCCGAAGCCAACATCGGCCGACAGATCGCCGAGCAGATCACCAGCCAGCCGAAGGCCTGGATCATCGCTGCCGTGGCGATGCTCGGGTTCGCCGCCCTGCCCGGCATGCCGACGGCGGTGTTCATCGTCATCGCGATCATCTGCGGCTGCGGTGGGCTGTTGCAGCTGCAACGGGCCAGACCCCAGGCCGAACAGGCCCAGGCGGTGGCCGTGGCGCCAGAGATGAACGGCCGCGAAGACCTGCGCACGTTCTCCCCCAGCCGTCAGTTCGTCCTTCAGTTCCACCCCAGCCAGAACCCGGCACAGGTCGAGGCGCTGGTCAGCGAGATTCGTCAGCGCCGCAACCGGCTGGTGGTGCAATACGGCCTGACGCTGCCGTCGTTCATCATCGAGCAGGTCGAGCACCTGCCGGCAGACGAGTTCCGCTTTTCGGTCTACGAAGTGCCGCTGCTCAAGGCGACCTTCACCCAGAGTCATGTCGCGGTGGATGCGCGACTGCTCGAAACGTCACCCGACAGCGCGGTGTATGCCAGCAGCGAGCGTCAGGAAGGCCAATGGGCGTGGTTGCCGGCTGACGCGCCCGAGTTGCAGGACCAGAAGGTCGAGCGGGTCGACGCCATGACCCTGATCATCGAGCGCATGGAGCGCGCGTTGCAGTCGTGCGGCCCGCAGTTCATCGGTTTGCAGGAGACCAAGGCGATCCTCGGCTGGCTGGAGAGCGAGCAGCCTGAACTGGCCCAGGAGATGCAGCGCGTCCTGCCCCTGGCGCGGTTCTCGGCGGTCTTGCAGCGTCTGGCCTCGGAGTGCGTGCCGCTGCGGGCCATTCGGGTGATCGCCGAAACCCTGATCGAGCACGGCCAGCATGAACGCGAAGTAACGGTGCTGGCCGATTACGTGCGCATCGCCCTGAAATCACAGATCTACCATCAGTATTGCGGCGCTGAAGGCTTGCTGGTCTGGGTGTTGACCCCGGAAAGCGAAGGCGTCCTGCGCGATGCGCTGCGTCAGACCCAGACCGAAACCTTCTTTTCCCTGGACAACGACACCAGCCAGCTGCTGGTGCAACAACTGCACTATGCCTTCCCGCAGCGTACCGCCGAACAGGCCGTGCTGCTGGTGGCGCAGGACTTGCGCAGCCCCCTGCGCACCTTGCTGCAGGAAGAGTTCTATCACGTGCCCGTGCTGTCTTTCGCCGAAATCAGCAACGCGGCACAGGTCAAGGTGCTGGGCCGCTTCGAACTGGATGACGACCTTGAGGACGGCTACGAAGACGAGCACGACCATCGCCTCGATGAGATGGACAGCGAGGACGCCGCTTGAGTACCTGGAGAATCGCGCATGTTTGAATTACGGGTATTGACCGGCCTGCATCAGGGCGCTGCGCTGCCGTTGGTGGGTGAGCAGTGGGCAATCGGTTCGGATGCCGAACAGGATCTGGCGCTGCACGACCCCGGCGTCGAACCGCTGCATTGTCGACTGCAACGTCAGGGCGAACGTTGGGTGTTGAACGCCGCCGACGGCAGCATTTGGGACGAGGAAGGTCATCCCCATGCCACCACCGCGCTGATGCCCAACACGGCATTCGTGCTGGGCTCGGTGTGGCTTTGCGTCTCCCCCGCCGAACATGCCTGGCCGTCGGTTCCGGCGCTCTTCCAGGCGCCGGGGCCTGAGCCACAGCCCGACCCCGTCACCAGTGCGCCGCCGCTGGAAAAAGTCGAAGCCCGCTCGCGAATTCTCAATCGCACCACCGGGATCGTCATCGGAGTTTTGCTGGGCATCGCGGGCAGTGCCTGGAGCCTGACCCGCAGCGCAGGCGTCGCGCCAGATTCGGTTCCCGTCACGGCGGCCGCTCAGCCTTCCACCACGGCGCAAGCCAATGCAAAAGCCAACGCCAAACCCACCGTAGAACCGGCACACAAACGCATTCAACTGGCCAGCGTCGCCGACACCCGACGCCAGCTCAATACCATGCTCAGCGACCGCCTGCTCAGTGAGGTCAATGTGCAGCAGACCCCGGAAGGACTGGCCTTGAGTGGCAATCTCAACGCCGAATCGCAGCGGGTTTATCAGCGCATGCTGCAACGCTTCAAGGACCGGTATGAGTCGCCCGTCGCACTGATCGACAACGTCAGCACCTCCAGCAACGGCTTGCCGTTCACCATCGTGCAGATCATGTCGGGCCCTCACGCGCACCTGGTCACGGCTGACGGTCATCGGCTGTACATCGGCGATGAACTGGAGGGCCTGCGCCTGACCCGCATCGACGACAAAAGCATACAGTTCGACGGCGACCGGCACTACGAGGTGAACTGGTGAACGCGGCGCTCGATCAATGGAAATCCGCCCATGCGCGGCGCCTGAACGCCTTTTCTGCGGTGCAGGTCAGCGGTCGCGTCAGTGCCGTCAGCGGAATTCTGCTGGAGTGTCAGATTCCAGCGGCGAAAGTGGGTGACCTGTGCGAAGTGAGCAAGGCCGACGGCAGTAACATGCTCGCGGAAATCGTCGGGTTCACCCGTGACTGCACGCTGCTCAGTGCCTTGGGGACGCCGGACGGCGTCCAGGTCGGCGCGCACATTCGCCCCCTCGGTATGGCCCATCGCATTGGCGTCGACGACAGCCTGCTGGGCAGTGTGCTCGACGGTTTCGGCAGGCCGTTGCTGGAAGGTTCGCAAGGTGCCTTTGCCGGGCCCGACGACCGTCGCGTGACATTGCCGGTGATCGCCGACGCACTGCCGCCCACTCAGCGCCCGAGGATCACCAATGCCCTGCCCACCGGTGTGCGCGCCATCGACAGCGCCATTCTGCTGGGAGAAGGTCAACGGGTCGGACTGTTCGCCGGGGCCGGTTGTGGCAAGACCACGCTGATGGCCGAACTGGCGCGCAACATGGCCTGCGATGTGATCGTCTTCGGGCTGATCGGCGAGCGGGGTCGCGAACTGCGCGAGTTTCTCGATCATGAGCTGGACGCCACGTTGCGCAGCCGCTCGGTGCTGGTGTGCGCCACCTCCGATCGCTCGAGCATGGAGCGGGCCCGGGCGGCGTTCACTGCAACGGCGATTGCCGAGGCGTATCGGGAACGCGGCATGAAAGTGTTGTTGCTGCTCGACTCCCTGACCCGCTTCGCCCGCGCCCAGCGTGAAATAGGCATCGCGGCGGGCGAGCCCCTGGGTCGCGGGGGCCTGCCGCCTTCGGTGTACACCTTGTTGCCGCGTCTGGTGGAGCGTGCGGGGATGAGCGAAAACGGCTCGATCACGGCGCTGTACACCGTGCTGATCGAGCAGGATTCGATGAACGATCCGGTGGCCGATGAAGTGCGCTCGCTGCTGGACGGCCACATCGTGTTGTCGCGAAAACTGGCCGAGCGCGGTCACTACCCGGCCATCGACGTGCAGGCCAGCATCAGCCGGATCCTCAGCAACGTCACCGGCCGCGAACACCAACAGGCGAACAACCGGTTGCGGCGGCTAATGGCGGCCTATCGGCAGGTGGAAATGCTTCTGCGCCTGGGCGAGTACCAGCCAGGTGGTGATCCCGTGACCGATTGCGCGGTGCAGCTCAACGAACCGATCAACGCCTTTCTGCGTCAGGACCTGCGCGAACCGGTACCGCTACAGGACACCCTCGACGCGTTGATGCAACTGACTGCGCAGTTGCCGGAGTGACGCAATGAACGCCGCCTCCTCTGGCACACCCCGCCCCCCTGTAGCAGTCCGGCTTGCCGGCGGTGACGGACGTGAGAGCGCTACCGCCGGCAAGCCGGACGGCTACGGCCTTCGGCCCGAATCAAAAGCCGTTGCGCCACACATTGATGTTCTCCGGGAGATTGCTCGATGGACCAAGACTCAGAAATCGACCCTCAACGCCTGGCGCTGGAGCAGGTGATTGGCGTGCTCACGCCGTTGCGACAGCACCGTCAGGCCAGCGCCGAGCGCGCTCAACGGCGGGCGCAACAGGCGCTGGAGGCGATGCAGGCGCAGTTGCAACAGAAGCGCGAGTCCCTGACTCAGGAACGGGACAACCAACGCGAACGGCGTCAGACGCTGAGCAAGGCGAACCTGAAGAAATCCATGTCACTGAGCGACCTGGACCGATGGCATGAAAAGGAAAACCGCATGCTCGACCGTCTGGCCTACCTGCGTCAGGACATGCAGCGCCAGCGGTCGAGTCTCGATGAGCAACAGGTACGTCTCCAGCAGGCCCGAGACGCGGCGAAAGCTTCGCAGCGCGCCGTGGAAAAGCTCGCCTGCCTGGCCGAAGCCCTCAGTGAACAAGGTTGAGCCGTCATGAACAGTCCGATCAAAGCCCCACCCCACCTGCGTCCTCAAGCCCGGCCGAGCCCCGCGACGAGCGAACCGCCCGTCAGCAACAATCGCCCGTTGTCTGGCAATCCGCGTCGCGGGGATCTCGAACGTCTGCGCCCGGCCTGGAACCAACCCGCTCAACAAGAAACTCTGAACGCTGACGGGCTGTTTTTCTCGCAATTGCTGGTGCCGCCGGTGAGCGAGGAGCCTGATCATTCCGGGTTTTCCGGCAGCGGCTTCAATCTGTTGCCGCCCGGCGATGGGGTGCCGACGCAACTGATCGACGAACTGGCGCAGCGCTTGCCAAACCTTCCCGACGGTCCGTTCAACGTGACCTTACTGATGCCCCACCTGGGCAAAGTGCAGGTTAATGCCAACAAGCACGCCAACCACTGGAACATCGAGCTGGGCTTTGCCCGCAAAGGGCTGATCAAGCGCCTGCAACCCCACCAGCGCGCCTGCAAAAACGCCCTCGCCGACGCCTTGGGGCAGGACGTCGATCTGTCTTTTCATGAGGAGCTTCAGGCATGAGCGCTCTGTCTCTGCGCAAGGTCGGCGCCACCGACGCCCTGCTCAGTCGCCGCCTCGGTGCAGGGGTCAGCCTGACGTTTTGCACTCAGGGAACGACTGGCGAACTGAGCCTTCGCCCCCTTCCCGGCAACCCCATGGCCGACCACCCCGTCACCTGGTTCGCCAGCGCAGCAGGTCCCATTGGCCTGAGCGATGCCGACGCCGTGCTGAGCCTCCTCAGCGAACTTCCGGTCAGCCTCGCCGGAGATCATCAACCCTGGTATTGGCAGGTCATCAATCAGCGCTTGCGTGCGCCAATCGCGGAACTGCTTTGCCCCCTTGAGCCACTCAGCGATATCACTGCACTGCCTGCTGCCGTGATGACCTGCCGAATACAGGTGCTGTGGGGCGATCAGTCGCTCAACGGCCTGATTCGTGCCGAGGCCCGGACACTGTTGCGCTTGCTGGACGCTGCTCCCTGGGTTGCCCATCGGCAAGCCCTCGACGAACAGTGGCCGGTCAGCCAGCCGCTGGAACTGGGGCAGTTGTCGTTGACCCTGGCGCAACTGGCCTCGCTGCAACCGGGCGATGTGCTGCTGGCGCCACTCAGTCATTTCGACAGCGACGGCAATGGCCGCCTGCAACTGGGAGGCCGGCAATGGGCAGTGCAGACCGACCGCCACGAACGGCAGCTGTATCTGCGGTTCAGCCACGAGGAAGCCCTGGAACATGGCCAATGAAGCGCTGTACGACGAACAACTGGACATCGCGCCTGACGATGAATACGAAGAAGCGCCTCAGGCCAATGGTGATGACGATGACCTTGCCGAAAAACGCATGCCTGCCGAATCGCAGTGGCACGACGCCGCTGACGAGCAGCCAGACAACGCCCATCACGCGGCCGAGGAACCCGAGCCCCTCGACGCGCTCGACCAACTGCCAATGGCCCTCACGCTGCGTTGCGGCAACCTGAATCTCACCTTGGGGGAACTGCGCCGCATCGCCGCCGGAAGCGTTGTCGAAGTCAACGGCGTGACGCCCGGCCACGCCACGCTGTGCCATGGCGAACGGGTGGTGGCCGAAGGCGAACTGGTGGATGTCGAAGGCCGGCTGGGCCTGCAGATCACCCGGATGGCGACGCCGGCATGATCATGGACGGGATGAACCCGGTACTGCTGGCGCTGTTCCTTGGTGCCTTGTCGCTGATTCCATTTTTGCTGATCGTGTGCACGGCGTTTCTCAAGATCGCCATGACCCTGTTGATCACTCGCAATGCCATCGGCGTCCAGCAAGTCCCGCCGAACATGGCGATGTACGGCATCGCGCTGGCCGCGACGATGTTCGTCATGGCGCCCGTCGCCCATGAAATCCAGCAGCGGGTTCATGAGCATCCGCTGGAAATGGGCAGCACCGACAAACTGCAAGCCAGCGCCAGCACCGTGATCGAACCGCTGCAACGCTTCATGACCCGCAACACCGATCCGGACGTGATCGCCCATCTGCTCGACAACACCCAACGCATGTGGCCCAAAGACATGGCCGACCAGGCAACCAAGAGCGATCTGCTGCTGGCGATTCCGGCCTTCGTGCTGTCCGAGCTGCAGGCCGGGTTTCAGATCGGCTTTCTGATCTATATCCCCTTCATCGTCATCGACCTGATCGTCTCCAACCTGCTGCTGGCGCTGGGCATGCAGATGGTCTCGCCGATGACCATTTCCTTGCCGCTCAAATTGCTGCTGTTCGTCCTCGTGCAAGGCTGGACGCGTCTGCTGGACAGCCTGTTCTATTCCTATATGTGAGGCGGTCATGGAAGCGTTGGCGTTGTTCAAGCAGGGCATGTTTCTGGTGGTCATTCTCACCGCCCCGCCGCTGGGCGTCGCGGTGCTGGTCGGGGTGATCACCTCGCTGGTGCAGGCCCTGATGCAGATTCAGGACCAGACCCTGCCCTTCGGCATCAAGCTGGCGGCGGTCGGCCTGACCCTGGCGATGACCGGACGCTGGATCGGGGTCGAACTGATTCAGTTCATCAACATGGCGTTCGACTTGATTGCCCGCTCTGGAGGCGCGCACTAGATGCCGTTCGATGCACAGGGGTTGTTCGAACTGATGCTGGGCATGGGCCTGGCCACGGCCCGCCTGTTGCCGTGCATGATTCTGGTCCCGGCGTTTTGCTTCAAATACCTCAAGGGTCCGCTGCGTTATGCGGTGGTGCTGGTGGTGTCGATGGTTCCGGCGCCCGCGATCAGCCGCGCGGTGTCGTCATTCGAGGATGACTGGTTTTCCATCGGCGCCCTGCTGCTCAAGGAAGCCGTGTTGGGGACGTTATTGGGTCTGTTGCTGTACGCGCCGTTCTGGATGTTCGCCTCGGTCGGTGCCCTGCTCGACAGCCAGCGCGGCGCGTTGAGCGGCGGGCAGTTGAACCCGGCGCTGGGCCCGGACGCCACACCGCTGGGCGAGCTGTTTCAGGAAACCCTGATCATGCTGGTGATCCTCTCCGGTGGCCTGTCGCTGATCACGCAGGTGATCTGGGACAGCTATCAGGTCTGGCCGCCCACCGCCTGGTTGCCCGGCATGACGGTCGATGGCCTGAACGTGTTTCTCGAACAGCTGAACCAGACCCTGCAACACATGATGCTCTATGCCGCGCCGTTCATTGGTCTGCTGCTATTGATCGAAGCCGCACTGGCGATCATCGGGCTGTATGCGCAGCAACTGAACGTGTCGATCCTCGCCATGCCCGCGAAAAGCATGGCCGGCATCGCCTTCCTGCTGATCTACCTGCCCACCCTGCTGGAACTGGGCAACGGCCAGATTCTGCAACTGGCCGACCTCAAGCACCTGCTCACCCAACTGGTGCCGGTGCCATGAGCGAAAAAACCGAAAAGGCCACGCCCAAACAGCTGCGCGACGCCCGCGAAAAAGGCCAGGTCGGGCAGAGTCAGGACCTGAGCAAACTGCTGGTGCTGCTGGTGGTCAGCGAGATCACGCTGGGCCTGGCGGACGAAAGCGTCGCCCGCCTGCAACACCTGATGTCGCTGTCGTTTCAGGGCATCGGCAAGCCGTACATGCACACCATCGAGCAGGTCGCCAGCGAAGGTGCGACGGTGCTGATCGGGTTCATTCTGAGCAGCGTCGGCATGGCGATGCTGATGCGACTGGTCGGCAGCTGGATGCAGATCGGCTTTCTGTTCGCCCCCAAGGCGCTGAAAATCGACATCAACAAGCTGAACCCTTTCGCCCACGCCAAGCAGATGTTCTCTGCGCAGAGCCTGACCACGCTGCTGCTCAGCGTACTCAAGGCGACCGCGATTGCTGCCACCCTGTATGCCGTGGTCAAACCGTCGCTGGGGGCGCTGATTCTGTTGTCCAACACGGACCTGACGACCTACTGGCATTCACTGTTGCAGCTGTTCCGGCACATCCTGCGGGCGACCCTGGGTCTGTTGCTGGTAATCGGCATCGTCGATTTCGCGCTGCAGAAGTACTTCCACGCCAAGAAGCTGCGCATGAGCCACGAGGACATCAAGAAGGAATACAAACAGTCCGAGGGCGACCCGCACGTCAAAGGCCATCGCCGGCAATTGGCCCACGAGTTGTTGAACCAGGCCCCGACCGCACCGCCCAAACCGGTGGAAGACGCCGACATGCTGGTGGTCAATCCCACGCATTACGCCGTCGCGCTGTATTACCGCCCCGGCAAGACGCCATTGCCGTTGATCCATTGCAAGGGCGAGGACGACGACGCGCTGGCGCTGATCGCCCGCGCGAAGAAGGCCGGGATTCCGGTGGTGCAAAGCATCTGGCTGGCGCGCACGCTGTACAAGGTCAAACCGGGCAAACACATCCCTCGCCCGACCTTGTTGGCAGTCGCGCATATTTATCAGGTGGTGCGTCAACTGGAAGAAGTGACCGATGAGGTGATTCGGATCGAGGAGGATTAACTTCTGTATGAACACCGCGATCTTTTGCGGGAGCCGGCTTGCTGGCGGCAGCAATCTTGATCGTTCCCACGCGCTCTTGATCGGCGAGGCATTCCCACGCTGGAGCGTGGGAACGATCATCGCGCCACGCCGCAAACTCTGTAGCAGTCCGGCGATACAGAGCACCAGCCGGCCTCACGGCATCGGGCGGGATTCCTGGGACATGAACTCGGTGATCCGCGAACGCAACCAGCGCTCGGCCGGGTCGTTGTCGTGGACGCCACTCCAGACCATCGACAGTTCAGCAGGCTCGATCGGGAACGGCGGGTCTTCAGCCCGCAGCGCGCAGCCCTCGACCAGCGCGCAGGCCGCATAATCCGGCACCGTGGCGATCAGCTCGGTTCCGGCCAGCAACGCCCGCAAGCCGCTGAACTGCGGCACCGCGACCACCACCCTTCTCGCCCGTCCGACCTTCGCCAGGTCCAGGTCGATATTGCCGCTCAGGTCTCCCGAGAATGACACCATGGTGTGCGGGCGTTCGCAGTAATCGTCCAGGCTCAGGGTGCCGGGACGTTTGTCGCCGCGCAGCACTTTGCAGCCGATGTCCCGCAGCTTCTTGCGTTTGGCGTTGGCCGGCAGATCGGTGGTGTAGCTGATGCCCACCGAAATTTCTCCCGACGCCAGCAAGGCCGGCATCAGCAAGTAGTTGGCGCGGCGCACGACGACGATGATCCCCGGCGCTTCTTCGCGCAGCTGGTTAAGCAGCGGCGGGAACAGCCCGAATTCGGCATCGTCGGACAGGCCCAGACGGAAGATATCGCAGCTGGTGGCCGGGTCGAACTCCTTGGCGCGGCTCACCGCGCCGGAAATGGTGTCCAGCGCCGGTTGCAGCTCCTTGAGAATGTCCAGAGCCCGGGCGGTGGGCTCCATCGCCCGGCCGTTGCGCAGCAGCAACGGGTCGTCGAACAGATCCCGCAGGCGTGCCAGCGCGGCGCTGATCGCCGGTTGTCCCATGAACAGCTTCTCCGCCACGCGGGTCAGGTTGCGTTCGAACATCAGCGATTCGAAGATCACAAGCAGGTTCATGTCGACGCGGCGCAGGTCGTTGCGATTCATTGGGCGATTCCGGGTTGCTATGGAAAGAGGCGCGAGGCGGTCACAGGCTCCTCAGGTATACACCCTCCTGCGTATCGACAATTGAACAAATGTGCTTTGTTCGGTCCGACACTGTGATCCACGGACAATCGCGCGTCACGTCGGGTCGGGCTCAATCGGCGCCGCACACCCTCTTGCGCGCCATCGACCGCCGCCAACTGAACGGGGTCACGCCGACCACCCGGGTAAAGACCCGAGTGAAATGCGACTGATCGGCGAATCCGCAATCCAGGCTGATCTGCGAGATGGTCAGCGCAGACTCGCCGAGCAACCCCATGGCTTTGTCCAGGCGCATCTGCAAATACCAGTCACGAGGCGAAACCCCAGTGTTCTTTTTGAAGGCTCGGGAGAAATGGCTGCGCGAGAGCGAGCACTCGCTGGCCACACGGGCGATCGACAGTCCCTTGTCCATCTGACTGGACATCAATTCCTTGGCTCGACGCTCTTGCCACGGCGACAGCGCCACACGGTCAACCGGGGCGCTGTTGCTCTGAACTTCGTTGCCAGCGGTCAGATGCGCGGTCACTTCGCGCACCACTTGTTCAAGCAGCTCGGGTTCGGCGGTCGGCAATGACCGCAAGGACACCAGCAGCGAGCGAAACAGTGACGGGTCGATAGCATTCATCCGGGCTCTCCAGCTCACAGGGGGGCGGTCTGGTGAGTCTGGTTCTCCGGAACCTTAAAGTCCTTTTCGGAGTATTAAACGTTCTGAATGGTTACTAATAAAACCCCTTGAAGGCGGCGATCTGCATGCATTCAGAAGGTTTAAGGCGCCCACCAAAGACTTGCCGGTTCGCCAGGACTAAGGTCATCGACCTGACCCGGTTCGCTGCGAGGGATGCAAGTGACCACCCGATACGTTGCCGGCATCTCGATCCCCGATAGCGCGATGGCCCGCGCCGCGACCGAGTTGATGCGCGAGACCCAGTCACGGCTGCTGTTCGATTCAGCCCTGCGCACCTTTGTCTTCGCCAGTCTGCTGGGCAGAAGCCATGCGCTGCATCATGACGCTGAGCTACTGTACGTCGGTGCGCTGTTTCTGCGCATTGGCGTCACGGCGCTCTATCGCCATTCGCAACAGCGTTATGAAGTCGACAGCGCCGACGCAGCGGCCGAGTTTCTGCGCGGCTACGGACGGGCGCGGGATGACATTGCCCAAGTCTGGGATGCCGTCGCCCTGCACACCACCCCCGGCATTCCACAACACAAACCGACCCTGCCCGCGCTGTTGTCGGCGGCGGTGGAGACCGACCTGTTCGGCACCCATTGTCAGCGACTCTGCCCCGGTGTCCTGCCCCGGGTGTTGAGCGCCTACCCTCGAGAACCGGGTTTCAAGATCAAACTGCTGGACACCCTGGCCCGAGGACAACTGCACCGCCCACAAAGCACGCTCGGCACCATCAATGCCGACGTGCTGTCGTTTCACGACCGCCATGTGAAAGTCGGGTTCTGCGAGCGGCTGCTGGCGTCCAAATGGCCGTATTGACTGGGTCTTTCATCGCTCTCACACAATTCCCTGCGGGAGCCGGCTGGCTGGCGAATGCGTAAGGTCTGTCACATTGACGTCGACTGACCCACCGACATCGCGGGCAAGCGCGCTCCTACGATGTTTTGGCTCAATTCAGAAGCCCGGTGAGCCACAAAGCTAAGGTATTGCAGGACACACCGAACGGCTTCTGCCCGGAGGGCGTGGGAGCCTGACTTGTCGGCGATCTGGCGCGAAGCGGCAGCAAAACCTGCGTGTGCGGTGTGCCTGATGCACCGAGCTGGCTGATCTGACTGCCGGTGCCCGGCAGATCGCCGACAAGTCTGGCTCCCACGCCTTCGGCAGAAGCGGGATTGCGGTGTGGTTCGAGCTTTTGATTCTGGCCGAAGGTTGGGGGAGATTGCTGGCGAATGCGTAAGGTCTGTCACATTGACGTCGACAGACCCACCGCAATCGCGGGCAAGCGCGCTCCTACGATGTTTGGGCTCAATTCAGAAGCCCGGTGAGCCACAAAGCTGAGGTATTGCAGGACACACCGAACGGCTTCTGCCCGGAGGGCGTGGGAGCCCGACTTGTCGGCGATCTGGCGCGCAGCGGCAGCAAAACCTGTGCATGCGATGTGCCTGATGCACCGAGGTGCCTGATCTTAATGCCGGTGCCCGGCAGATCGCCGACAAGGTGGAGCGGCGCNGATGCACGGAGGTGCCTGATCTTAATGCCGGTGCCCGGCAGATCGCCGACAAGGTGGAGCGGCGCGCCGACGAAGGACGCCGGGCTCATGATCGTGCGACGCGCTGCGTCGCCTCCCGGGCCTAAAGCGCGTTGCGCTCGGCGCCGTGCTCTGCCGCGGGCAAGGTGAACACGAACGTGGCGCCGCCATAACGGGCGGGCATGACATGCAGTTGGCCGCCATGGGCGTGGACGATCGAGCGACAGATCGCCAGCCCCATGCCCATGCCTGTGTCCTTGGTGGTGAAGAAGGCGTTGAACACCTTGTCCAGATGCTCGGCGTCGATGCCAGGTCCGGAGTCCTCGACGCTGATCACCAGATAGTCAGCCCCGACCGCCTGGCTTTCGATCGACAGCCTGCGCAGCACCTGATCGCCGGGGCTCATGGCGTCCACGGCATTGAGAATCAGGTTCAGCACCACCTGTTGCAATTGCAGGCTCGAACCGTAGACCTGCAGCGGTGAACGGGTCAGGTGCGTGGTCATCAGCACCCGCTGCTGTTCCACCTCAACCTGGGTCAGCGCCACGACATGCCGGATCACGTCGTTGATCAACAGCCGACGTCGATGCTGCTCGCCCTGCTGCGCCAGCGATTGCAGCGCATTGACAATCGCGCCGGCGCGCCTGCCGTCCTTGACAATGTCACGCAGCCCCGACAGCGCTTCGTCGATCTTCGGCGTTTCGCGATTGAGCCAGCGCAGGCTGGCCGCCGCATTGGACACCATGGACGCCAGCGGCTGGTTGATCTCGTGCGCGATGGAGGCAGCCAGTTCCCCCATCGCCGTGGCCTGCGACACCTGAGACAACCGGGCCCGCGCATTGCGCAGCGCTGTTTCGACGCTCTGACGTCGGGCGTTCTCTTTGAACAACTGCCGTTGCAGACGCGCCGTTTCCAGCGACACCGCCGCCTGCCCCGCCAGCAGCTCCAGCACACCGGTGCGGCTGTCCGTAAACACGCCTGGCGTCAGGCTGTTCTCCAGATACAGCATGCCGATCAACTGACCCTGCTTGAGCAGCGGCAGGCACAGAACCGAGCGAACCGTGCGCGCTTTGAAGAACTCATCGGCGCCGAAATACCCATCGGTACTGACGTCTTCGACCACGATCCGCTGATGGGTACGCATCACTCGATACAGGACTGACAGCGGCAGATGCTGTTTGCCGGGCGCCCTTTCCATGAGTTCAATCCCAAGACCCGTGTCGCGAATCCGGGCAATGGCGCAGAGCACCGGCGCGTCGTTTTGCACCAGCAACAACAGCCCCCGCTGCGCTCCGGCCTGAATGATGGTCGTGCTCATGAGCATTTCGATCAGTCGATCCTGCTGCGTCTCCTGACTCAATGCGCGTGCGGCTTTCATCACCGACGCCAGGTCCAGCGTATCCTGGCCGCCGGGAATCGTGATCGAAGCACGGGCGTCCGGCATCACCGGCAACTCATCCACTGGCATGCCCGGGTGCGCGGACGGCTGAGGCTGTTGGAGATCGAGGTCGCAAACGTCCTGATATTGCTGCCACTGGCGGCTGCACGCGTGCAAGTCGGCCAACAGGATCGCGGCACTCTGATAGCGCTCGTCCGGGTTCTTGGCGATCAGCCTGAACACCAACTGTTCCAGCGCAGGGGGAATGTCGCCGCGATACAGGCTAAGCGCCGGCGGCTGGCGCGCCACCTGGCAATACACCCATTCCACGGCATCGCGGGCGTCGAAGGGCAAACGCCCCGCCAGCCACTCGTAGAAGGTCATGCCCAGCGAGTACAGGTCGCTGCGCGCGTCGGCATGGCGTTCCACCCGGCGCGCCTGCTCCGGTGACATATACGCCAGGGTCCCGCAGATCGAGTCCGATACCGGCAGCATGCCCAATGGCCCGGTCTGAACACTGAGTTCGAAACCGCGCAACCGCACCACGCCGTCGGCGTCTTCCACGATGTTTTCGGGCTTGATGTCGCGATGCAGCAGACCGCTGGCATGAACGTCCGCCACCGCAGCTGCGGCGCCGGTCGCCAGGTGCAAGAAACGCTCGATGGAAAGGGGCTCGAAGCCCTCATGGGCCAGGCTCCCCGCCGTCGGCATATCGGGGCCCCCGGCAGTCATTCTGTCAGCGCACCGATCCGTTCATGCATTTTCAGCAGCTCGATCACGTTGCGTGCGTGCATTTTCGTCATGACGTGCTTCTTGTGAACCTTCGCCGTGACTTCGCTGGTGCCCAGTTCCACCGCGATCTGCTTGTTCATCTTGCCGGTGATCAGGAGCCCCATGACCTGCTTCTCCCGCGGGGTGAGGCTGTTGAAGCGCTCCTTGAGGTTGCAGGTCAGGCAACGCTCGGCCAGATTCAGCGCGTCGTTGGCCAGGGCCTCACGCACCAGATCCAGCAGTTGTTCGGGCTCGAAGGGTTTGGTCAGGAATTCATGGGCGCCGGCCTTGATGGCCCTCACCGACATGGCGATGGTGCCGTAGCCGGTCATGAAGATGATGGGAAACTGTTGACCCCGGGCCAGCAGCTCTTCCTGCAGGTCGAAACCGGTGCCTTGCGCCAGATTGACGTCCAGCAACAGACAGGTCGGCGCTTCGTCGAAGGTTTGCGCAAGGAACACCTCGGCGCTTTCGAACACGCTGCAGGCAATGTCCTCGGAACTCATCAATCGCTGCAGCGCGGTGCGAATGGCGGCATCGTCGTCAACCACATACACCCTGGGTGTTGCTCTCATAAATCCTTCCGTCGATTCAGCGGCCGACCGCCAGCGCTCTCTGATGTCGGGCATGATACCCGTCGGGGCCGATTGGGTCAGCCCTGCCCGATTGCAGGCTGGCCAGCGACAACGGCACATGACGCGATCCCGGATCGGGCTTGAGCGTCTCGTCGGCCAGCGCCTGAGTGCAGCCGATGCGCAGACCGGTACGGGTAGCCTCCAGCATCCGGTAAAAACGGAACGGGCCCCTGGCCGACACCAGCAGCAGGGACTTGGTCGCCAGCCTCACCATGCAGTCCATGATGCGGGCGCGGGCCAGGGTCGCGCATTGCAGCGCATTACAGGCCTGCTCGAGGGTAAATCGGCCCTCCAGATCGGCCAGCAGGCGAAGCACGGTCCGCTCATCGCGGCTCAATAGCCGATAACTCCAGGCCAGGGACGATTGCAGGGTCTGCTGGCGCGGCGGTGCGGTGCGCAGGCTCGCCGACAGCAGATGCACACTGTCATCCAGACTGCCGACCAGTTGATACAGCCCCAGGGCACAGGCGCGGGCGGCGGCCATTTCCAGTGCCAGCGGCATGCCGTCCAGACGTCGACAGACCTCGCCCACCAGTTCGACGCTGTAATCGTCCAGTGCCGCGTCCGAGATGCTCGCCGCCTGGCAGTCCAGCGCTCGCCAGTGCCGCAGAAACACCAGCGCCGAATCGCAATGGAGGATGGCTTCGCGGGTCGCATCCGGCGCCGGCGAGGTCAATGGAGGGACTTGAAGGCTGCGCTCACCGGCAATACGCAACGGTTCGCGGCTGGTGGCGAGGATTCGCACGGACGGTGCGCCCAGCAGCAGGGCTTCGACCAGCCCGGCGACCTGATCGATCAGGTGCTCGCAATTGTCGAGAATGAGCAGACCGGGCACCTGCGCCAGGTGCTGAATGAGCAGCGGCAGCGGCAGCGTCGGCTCGCCAGCCGGGCATTCAACGCCGAGTGCAACGGCCAGCGCTTGTGGCAGGGTTTCGGCACATTGCAACTGCGCCAGCGGCAGGAACCAGACAGCATCAGAACCGGCTTGCAGTCGCCCGCGACCCAGTTCCACCGCCAGGCTGGTCTTGCCGACGCCGCCGGGGCCAATCAGCGTGATGAATGCCCGGCTCTCGTCAAGGGCCGCATTCACCTCGTCCAGCAAGGCTTTGCGCCCGACCAGGTCAACCGCTGCCGGCAGCCATTGGCGCCCTACTGCCGATCTGAGCGACTGAACCGCGTCGGCATCTTCCAGCAACGCGCCCTCAGTGCATCCGCCTTCGCCCCCCAGCAACAGATAGCCGCGACCGGGGATGGTGCGAATCAGATCGCGATCACTGCCCAGCGCTTTGCGCAAAGCAGAAATATGCACCTGCAGGTTGTTTTCCTCGACGATCGTATCGGGCCAGACGCTCTGCAGGATGTGCTCCTTGATGACAAGTTGTCCCTGTTGGCGCAGCAGCAATTCGAGGATATCGAACGCACGTGTGCCTATGCGCAGAGCAACGCCGTCTTTGAAAACATCCCTGAGTTCCAGGGACACGGTAGCCTGACCGAGACTTATCATCGTATTCACGCAGTCCTTAGTGTGGATTCGCATGCCCTTAAATCGCTGACGGACACGCAGGATCGAACGATCGCGTGCCTGCACAACGCAGCTGATCCATTTTTAGTCAGCGCTTATCTAATCAGTAAAAAACATTCACCGATATTACCTGTAGGGGTAGTGACCTGGCCGTAATCGCTCAGGGCACTGCGCGGAGCGTCGCTGAGAATCCATTATTAACCCGCCGTGGGTTACGGATAAAGCGTTCTGCCATTGCGTGGGGCGCAAAACGCCGTTGCGCGCACGACTCATTCTCCGGTGCCTTGCGCTGCTCTAACGTAGGGGCCACTGGATGACCTCAAGGTCGATCCGCACCTTGCCACTCACTTGAGCAGACCGACATGAGTACGCCGCTGACCTCCGCATCACACGCGCCGACGCAGGGATTGACCCGCGCCATGGTGCTGCTTTTCGCATTCTGTTGCGGCGCCATCGTCGCCAATCTGTATTACGCCCAGCCTATCGTCGAACTGATTGCGCCGGACCTTGGGTTGTCGCCGGGCAGCGCCAGCCTGATCGTGTCCCTGACGCAGATCGGCTATGCACTGGGGCTGTTGTTTCTGGTGCCGCTGTCTGATCTGGTCGAAAACCGCACCTTGATGATCGCCACCGCCGTGGTCGCCTCGATCAGTCTGCTGGGTGCCGCGACCATGGAACACGCCACCGGCTTCCTGCTGGTGTCGCTGATCGTGGGATTCAGTTCGGTGTCGGTGCAGATGCTGATTCCGCTGGCGGCGCACCTGGCGCCGGAGAAATCTCGCGGGCAGGTCGTCGGTAACATCATGAGCGGCCTGTTGCTGGGTATTCTGCTGGCCCGACCGCTGTCGAGTCTGGTGGCCGATCACTTCGGCTGGCGCGCGGTGTTCATGGGAGCGGCCGGGGTCATGCTGGCAATCATCGGTGTGCTGGCAGTGAACATTCCCAAGCGCGTACCGGATCACAAGGCGTCGTACGGTCAATTGCTTGCATCACTGGTGACGCTGTTGCGTCGGCATCCGGTCCTGCGCCAACGGGCGTTGTATCAGGGCCTGCTGTTCGCCGCCTTCAGCCTGTTCTGGACCGCAGTGCCGGTGGAGCTGGCCCGTCATCACGGCCTGTCACAGACCCAGATCGCCGTATTCGCACTGGTGGGGGCCATCGGCGCCATCGCCGCGCCCCTCGCCGGCCGGCTGGCAGACGCGGGCCTCACCCGGCGCGCTTCGGCACTGGCGATGATCCTGGCGCCTGTCGCATTTGCATGGGGACTGACCGAACCCGGTTACAGCATCGTCGGCCTGGCCATCACCGGCGTGCTGCTGGACTTCGCCGTGCAGATGAACATGGTCCTCGGCCAACGAGCGGTCTACGCCCTCGACCCTGCCAGCCGAGGACGCCTCAACGCCCTCTACATGACCAGCATCTTCGTCGGTGGCGCCATCGGCTCCGCCCTCGCCAGCAGCCTGTACGAACACCACGGCTGGCAAGGCGTCATCGCCCTGGGCACAGCCCTGCCTCTCCTGGCCCTCGCGATATTCACCGTGGTCACGGTGAAAACGCCGGCGCGGGGGTAAGCTCGCAACGCGCCATTGATTGCCATGGGGAAAGCGGCGTGGGAGGCGTTCGGTCAGAGGTGGATCGGTAGCAGCACGGCTTGCCGGCGGTAGCGATCTCGAATGCGTCACCGTCGGCAAACGGAACGCCGCCCGGCCGGACGGCTACAGGGTTTGCGTCGTGGCGCAATGATCGTTCCCACGCTCGGCGTGATAACGCTGCGATTGACGCTGCGCGTCAATGAGGACGCGGAGCGTCCTGCCAGGCATTCCCACGCTGGAGCGTGGTAACGATCATCGGGCCACGCCTATGACTGCGTCCGATCAGGCCGGGTAAGCCCCAGCTTGTCGATCCGGTAACGCAGCATGTCCCGCGTCAACCCCAGCAGACGCGCCGACTTGGTGACGTTCCAGTCCGTCTTGTCGAGCACTTTGCGCACCATCTCGTTTTCCACTTCCGGCAGGTTCATGTTGCCCATGCCATCGTCCATCGCCGCCACAGGCGGCGGGTACTGCGATTGCGACTGCTGGGTGAAATGCGGCATGAGACTCTGAGGTGCCATCGGCTCATCCATCAGGCTCATGCACAACCCCAGTTGATGGGGAGCGATGCAACGGGTCTGCGTCAACAGTACCGTCTGTTCCAGCATGTTGCGCAACTCGCGCACGTTACCGGGCCAACTGTAACTGCGTAGCAGGTGCTCGGCTTCGACGCCAAAATACAGGTCGGTCTTGCCATAGCGTTTGCCGTGCAACTGCAGGAAATGCCGGGCCAGGCGAATCACGTCCTCGCCACGGGCCTGCAGACGCGGGACCTTGATCGAAATGATGCGCAGGCGAAAGAACAGATCGCGCCTGAACTTGCCCTGCTGAACCATCTGCTCAAGATTGCAGTTGGTCGCACTGATGATCCGCAGATCGACCTTGCGCTCCTTCACCGAGCCGATGCGGCGCACGGTCCGGTCTTCCAGCAATTTGAGCAGCTTGGCCTGCAGCAACAGGTCCATCTCGCCGACTTCATCGAGAAACAGCGTGCCCCCGTCGGCCGCTTCCACCAGACCCGTGCGGCGGTCCTTGGCGTCGGTGAACGCGCCCTTCTCGTGCCCGAACAGTTCGGCCTCGATCAAGTGGGCGGGAATCGACGCGCAGTTGAATTCAACGAACGGCCCCTTTGCCCGAGGGCCGTCGAAATGCAGGGCCTTGGCGATCAACTCTTTGCCGGTCCCGGTGTCCCCTTCGACCAGCACAGGGGGAAGATCGCTGCTGGTCATGCGGCGCTCGGCGTCGAGCAACTGAGTGACCACGCCCTTGACCGCCATCATCGCCGGCGAATCACCGATCAGGGCCTGCAAACCGGAGTGTTTGGCGTCACGATCCTGATAGAACGACAACGTCCGCTCCAGCCGTTCGGCCGCCAGTGCCTTGTCCAGCAGCAGTTTCAGTTCGGGCAGCGCGACCGGTTTGGTGAGGTAGTGAAACGCACCCTCCTTAATCGCCGTGACCGCGTCCTCGATGTTGCCGTAGCCGGTCATCATGATCAGCTTCAGATCCGGCGCACTCTCTTTCAGGGCGTTGATCAGCTCATGGCCGCTCATGCCCGGCAACGAGTTGTCGGTGAGCACCACATCGGGCCGCCAGTTCTGCAGCAACGTGAGCGCGTCCTCGGCCGAATGACAGACCCGGGCCTCGAATTCGCGGCGTTCCAGGTAGGTCTGGATGTTGCTGGCCAGGAGCTCGTCGTCCTCAACCACCAGTATGCTGTGTTCCATTCAGACCCCCTCCCGCCGCAATTTTGAACGTCAGTTTCACCCGGGTGCCTTCCTGCTCGCGGCTGGTCAGCGACACCTTGCCGGCGAACCGCTCCATGATGCGCTTGACCAGCACCAGCCCCACCCCGAGACCGCCTTGTTTGGTGGTGAAAAACGGCTTGAAGACCATGGCTTCCTGCTGGCGCGACATGCCCTTGCCGTTGTCGGCCACGGTCAGGTAAGCCCGGCCGCTGGCAGGCTCGGAGACGATGTCGATTTTCAACTTGCCGTCCTTGGTCATCGCCTCCAGCGCGTTAGCCATGAGGCTATTCAGGATCTGTGCCAACAGGATGCGCTGACTGATCACCAAAGGGGTGTCAACCGGCTTGAACTCCACGTCAATATTGGCCCGGCGGATTTGTTGCTCATACGACTGAAGAACATCCTGCATGCACGACACCACGTCCACCGCCTCGGATTCCCCACTGATGGGGCGAAGTGAAAGCAGCAGCTCGCGCACCCATTTCGACATCCGGTCGACCTGATTGATGATGTCGTTGATGTTCTTCTGCGCCGCCGGATCGACGACTTCCAGGGCCAGCTCTGCGCTGGAACGGATGGTCGCCAGCGGATTACGCAGGCTGTGCGCCACCGCCGAGGACATCTCGCCCAGCGCGGCGAATTTCTCGCTGTTGATCAGTTGCCGTTGCTGGTACTCCAGCAGCCTCGAAGCCCGCCGCACGATCCAGAACAACCCCAGATAAATCAACATCCCGCCAATGCCGGTGGACACCCAGATCACCACGTAGCCGCGCTCGATGCTGGCGATCAGGTCTTTGGGCTCCTTGTAGATTTCGACGATGGCCAGTACGTCCTTTTCTTCGGCGTCGAACAACGGGATGTAGTTCTCGATGAACAGATAATCCGGCGGGTTCAGGAACTTCTGTTCGTTCTGGTGATGCTGGGTTTCGTGGTGAGCGCTGCCGGTCCGCTGCCGCGAATGAAAGGCCCCTTCCAGATCATCGTTGCCCAGAATGGCCTTGCCGATCAGTGCCGGGTTGGTCGACCAGATGATCACCCGATCAGGGGCGTAGACGTTGACCAGCAAGGCGTCGGGCAAGGAGGAAATGTGGTCGAGAAATTCATCGCGGCTCTTGCGCCGCGTCTCCGGGTCGATATCGGGCCATGGGATGTCGGGCCGCGTGTCCAAAAGTTGGCCCATGGTGTAGCGCGAAGGAATATCGGCGTGACGAATCTCGGCGGACGCCAGCGCGTGGACGAACTGCGAGGTCAGGAGGGAGTCGCGTTGCACCGCTTCGCTGACCACGAACCGGGTGGAAATCAGGCCCAGTCCGATCGCCACCGAGGCGATGACCAGCAGGCTGACGAGTGAAAACCAGCGCAATAAGTTAAACCGAGGCCGTGGTTTTTTTTCCAGTTCTTTTATGCTGGATTGAGTCAGCGTTTCACTGCGCCCTATAGATCCCATGACAGCCGTCCTGGTCACTTTTTTAAGTCGGTATAGCGTAAGCGGGTGGGTTGCGATAGCCATATTTCATGCAGCGAACACTTAATTGACATCATCGCGACATCACCACGCTCGACCGTTCAGCGCTTAGTCCCTGATTGGCAACGAGGTTCGAGAAAAAAACCGGAACTATTTTGCGCGTCCGCCGTCCGTCCGACGGCTGTCGATCGTCCGCTGCACCTTCGTCCCCAGCGCTTCCCCAACTATGGGGAGAGCCCCCCAATGCCCCCGCCGTTTCACCTGCGCAACGCCCTGCCCCATTCCACAGACAAAACGCTGAAACCCTTCTGCTCCGTACCCTGCAGCGATGATTTCGAATTCTGGTACAGATGTTGCGCTGCCCGTTCCAGCCTCCTGGAACCGACGCCTTCGTCCGACTCACGCCAGAGGCAGGTTCATTGCGAGAGGGAAAACAAATGCCCAGCAAATTGACCCCCGCCGTTACGTTGCTGTCTTTGATCGCAGCGATTCACGGTTCCGCCCAGGCCGCACTGTTCGCAGTGGACCAGGGGCCCTACAGTCCGCAAAACGGTAACTTCGCCCAGTGGTATCAGGACACCCACGGCAGAACCATGGACTTGTGCCTGAGCAAGGCCCTGAGTTCCCGCGTTCCCTCCGTGCCCGGTACGCCGTCCTACATGTGCGTACTCAACCCCAACCCCGGCATTTTCGATGACACCCAGCCGGTGGTTTTCCCCAGCAACTTCCCTGACGAAGCGTTCTGGTTCACCGCGGACGCTGCCATCACCGACGTCCCCACCGGTATCGATCTTGGCTATGTCGCCGCCGTGGAAGCGGCGTTCTCGGCCGAAGACCCCGTCGAAGGGGATCAGATCAGCTTCGCGCGGATTCGTATCCGTGTGGATGTTCCTGTCGCCGGCACCTACACGATTACCCACCCTTACGGCGTCGACGTGTTCAATATCGATACCCCCGGGCGCCGCGCGATCAACATGACCCGCGACATCGGTATCGGCGAGCCGAAAACCTACACCGGCGCACTGGGTGGCGACATCGGGCCATTCCTGCGCAGCGTCAACGGCCCCTACACCGAGACCAACCCGGTGACCGGTGGCCAGGAACGCTTCATCGGCGACCCGAATCTCGACGAGGCCGTCACCGGCAGCCCGTTCAACACCAACTTCGTGCGCGTCGAAGGGCCCAACGGAATTGACGTGCGCACCACCGTGTTCGCCGTATCCGGGAAGCTTTCCACGGTCAACCGCCCGACACCGATGATCGTTCAACGTGCGACCTACTCGCGCAGGACAGGCGGTCCGGACAACGCCGGCGTGCAGGCACAACAGGACGTGTTCGCCCTGGCCCCGCCGCAACCGGGGACTGCAAAGTTCATCGACACCGCCAACAGCGACGTGGCGATGACCGAAGCCAACGGCACGGGCAGTTGGTACGGCCAGTCGACAGCCAACCCCACCTTGCCGGCCAATCTCAACCTGACCGCCGACAACAGCCTGGCCATTGCACAGAGCACCCCGACGACCCTGCCGCGGGCACTGGTGGACGTGGTGACCATCGAAAACGCCACGTACAGCATGTCCTCCGGCCAGATCAGCCTCGCAGCCAGCACCAGCGATGCCGCCTCACCCGGAACCCTGACCGCGATCGGCAGTAGCGGCGGGACCATTGGCACCCTCAATGGCGACGGTCCGACCAAGACCTTGACCACCGGCATTTCGCCGATTCCACCGGCCAAAGTGCAGGTGATTTCAGCCAATGGCGGCAGCGATACCGAAGAAGTGGTGATCGTTCCCTGATCGCACCCACTTTTTGCTCTCGAATCTGGAGGCAACATGAACAGTTGGCCAAGTCTGATTTTCAGCGCCGTGGGTCTGCTCGCAGCCAGTGAGGCCGCTTACGCCCTCACAGCAGTGGACCCGGGACCGTACACCGCCGCCACGGGGTATTTCCCGCTGTGGTACAAGGACCAGAATGAATTGTCACTGGAGCTTTGTCAGTCCAGGGCCATCAGCAGCCGGGTCGCTGCCACGGTGCCCCCTTCCTACATGTGTCTGCTCAATGCCGAGCCTGGGGTTTACGACGACGCGTTGCCGATGGTGTTCCCGGACAACTTCCCGAGCGAAGCATTCTGGTTCACCGCCGAGACCGACATTCCCGCCGTCGGCAACAGCGGTTATGAGCTTGAAGTTTACGTTGCGGCGCTGGAGGCGGCGTTCGCCGCTGAACTGCCCAACAACGGCGATCAACAGAGCTTCGCGCGGATTCGCATCCGTGCAGCGATCCCGACCCCCGGCACCTACACCGTCACTCACCCTTACGGCGTCGAAACCGTGGTCGTGCCTGCCGGCGGCACCGGTCGCAGGGCCATCAACATCACCCGGGACATCGGCATCGGATCGCCTGGCAACTTCAGTGGCGCGCTCGGTGGCAACATCGGCCCGTTCCTGCGCAGCATCAACGGCCCCTACACCGCGATCAACCCCGACACCGGCACCACCGAAACCTTCATCGGTGACCCTAACGTCGCCGAGCCGGTGACCGGCAGCCCGAACGGCACCAACTTCGTTCGCATTCAAGGCCCGGCAGGGACGATCATCAGCAACACCTTCAGCGTGACCGGGAAAATTCTGGACGCCCGCGTGCAGACCCCGGTAGCGGTCCATCGCAGCACCTACAGCCGCAATGGGTCGGGCACACGGATCGAACTCTTCGCGTCGTCGCCCAACACCTCCACCCTGTGCTACCGCGAAACCCTGGCGCTGGTGCCTGGCACGCCGCCGTCCGCCTGCCAGTTCAATCTGCTGAGCGACAACAACGGTCACTTCTTCAGCCAGCGTCCGGCCACCGCTGCACTGCCACCGTTCGTGGTGTTGACTGCCAGCAGTCAGACCAACACCACCAAACCGACCCCGGTGTCGAGCAAACTGGTCGACGTGGTGAAAATCCGCACCGCACGCTACTCGTGGGACAACCACACGCTGGTGCTGGAAGCCAGCTCCAGTGACGAAACCTCGCCGCCGGATCTGGTTGCCCAGGGCTATGGCCGCCTGGCCAAGTCCGGTCTCGTTCAGCAGTTGAGCGTGCCCGACCTGACCCAGCCGCCAGCGTTCGTGACCATCAAGTCTGCGGCCGGGGGTGCTGACACCGAGCCGGTCATCGTCGTCGGCACCGCGCCGAACACCGGCGCCAACCAGCCACCTGTGGTGGTCAATGACACCGGCAGCACCGGATTCGGCGTCCCTGTGACCTTGAGCGTACTGACCAACGACAGCGATCCGGACGGCGATGTGCCGCTGACCCTCAGCGACCTGACGCAACCGGCCAACGGTCTGGGCAGTGTCGCCCTGAGCGGCACGACCTCCATCGTCTACACCCCGCCCGCAGTCGTGACGGCGCCGATCCAGGCGATCTTCACCTACAAGGCCGTGGACAGCAAAGGTCTGAAGTCGACCTCGGCAGCCAACGTCACCGTCAGCGTCACGCCCAACAGTCCGCCGGTTGC
Source organism: Pseudomonas sp. LS-2 (assembly GCF_003605735.1). Taxonomy (GTDB): domain Bacteria; phylum Pseudomonadota; class Gammaproteobacteria; order Pseudomonadales; family Pseudomonadaceae; genus Aquipseudomonas. The sequence continues at coordinate 121,855 of NZ_QXTJ01000043.1, forward strand.
GGGTAACGACACCGGCGCCACCCTGGCCGGCGCACCGTTGACCCTTAACGTGCTGGCCAACGACACCGATCCGGAAGGCAACGTGCCGTTGAGCGTGACCAACCTGACCCAGCCCGCCGTGAACCGCGGCACGGTGACCACCAACGGCACCAGCGTGGTGTACACCCCGCCGGCCACGGTCACCACGGCCTTCACCGCGACCTTCACCTATCAGGCAGCCGACTCGTTCGGGGCGCTGTCGACACCGGCCACGGTCAACGTGCAAGTCACCGCGCCACCGGCCAACCAGGAAGCCCTGACGATTACCACGGCCACGGTTCAAGTACGCGCCGGCCGGTTCAGTTGGGACGTTTCGGGGACCTCCTCGGTGATCACCGGCAACACCATCACCGTCTCGGTCAACACGCCGACCGGGCCGGTGGTGCTGGACAGCGTGGCGGTGCCTGTGACCGGTCGCTGGCGGATCTCGNCCAGATCGTCGGTGGGCACGGTCCGGACACTGCCGATCACCGTTCGTTGATGTAAACGGCCCGCCTGAGTGCAAGCCCGGGCGGGCCATGTCCTTCATCGCAGAAGACACCGGGACAGGAGAACACCATGTCAGTCAGTCGTCGCCGTTCTCTGTATCGCACGGTTCTAGCGCTGGCGCTGGGTATGTCTTGCCTCGCGGCTCAGGCCGATGAGTTCACGGGCGGTGACGAACTGGCAGGCGCTTCTGAGCTTGGCGATGCCCCGATCAATTTTCCGGGGAGTTCGATCATCGGTCAGCACGCAACCATCCTGCAGCAGGGCTCGGCGAACGTCGCGAACCTGACGCAGAACGGCAGTTCATTGCTGGGGAACATCGTGCAGTCCGGCAGTGCGCAAGAGGCTTACATCCTGCAACAGGGCTCCAACCTCATGGCGTCCATCAATCAGCAGGGCTACGGCAATCAGGCGGAAATTTCGCAAAGCGGTTCGGACAATCAGGCAGCAATCACGCAAAACGGCGCCAATAACAGCGCCAGCATCACACAGACGGGGACCGGGCTGCAGAGCAGCATCAGTCAGTCTGGAAACGGCCAGAGCGTAGAGGTTCGTCAGCTGCATTGACGCGCTCGACACCTCGGCAACCAACCATCAGGAGGTCTACATCATGCTTTTTAAACTCACCCCTGTCGCTGCGGCTGTTCTGGTCATGTTTACCGGACATGCAATGGCGGCCAACAGCCTGTCCACCCAGCTCCAGAACGGGGTCGGCAACACCGCCGACGTGCAGCAATTCACGTCCAGCCAGGCCAGCGTCCAGCAGGTGCAGATCGGCGACGGCAACGACACCGCTGCCTTCCAGCAGGACACCAACTCGCAGATCGACCAGGAACAGAACGGTAACCAGAACGGCGCCTACGGCGAACAACTGGTGGAAACCGGCAGCAAGATCACCCAGCGCCAGACCGAGCAGCGCAACAACACCCACGCCAGTCAGTCGCTGGGCAGTGGCAACCAGATCAACACCCAGCAGTCGGGCACCGGCAACTTCGTCTTCGCCTACCAGGACTCCCAGCTGGGCAGCACGATCACCACCACTCAGGCGGGCAACAACAACGAAGTCATGGCCGAGCAACTGTTCGGCGGCACCGGCAACACTTCGCAGATCACCCAGCGTGGCGATGCCAACCAGGGCTACAGCGAACAGGTCGAGCATGTCGGCGGCCAGATCCAGCTCAATCAGGACGGCGAAGGCCACTACGCCTACACCGACCAGCGCCTTGGCCTGGGCGGTTCCATCAGCGTGGAACAGTTCGGCCAGTTCAACACCGCGCAGATGTTCCAGGACAGCCAGACCGACAGCCACTCGACCATCACCCAGACCGGCAACTTCAACGAAGGGGTGGTCGATCAGGTTCAGGGCGCCAACAACATGGGCGCGATCATTCAGTGGGGGGATCGCAACGCCGCCAGCGTCGCTCAGTACTTCGTCACCAACAGCAGCACCAATGTCTATCAGAACGGTCAGGACAACCTGCACTTCAGTTCCCAGGCGGGCAGCGGCCACAGCATGACAGCGGTGGCGACCGGTGACGGCAACAAAGTCTTCGCCAGCGAGTTCGAAGGCGTGAAGCTGGGCGGACAGTTCGGCAACGGGCAGACCGCGTTCCTCAACCAGAACGGCCAGCAGAACACCATTAACCTCAATCAGAAGGGCAACGGCAACCTGAGCAATCTGAAGCAGGACGGTGCGCGTAACGATACGACCGTCACTCAAAGCGACAACTTCAACGAGCTGTACTTCGAACAGAACGGCAGCGATAACATCCTGATCGCAGATCAACGCGGCGACAACAACTTCGCCACCGGCAACAGTTTCGGAACCGGCAATACCACCGACCTGACCCAGTCCGGCAGCGAGAACCGTTCGTACACCTACCAGGATGGCGACGCCAACATTGCAGTCGTCAAACAGGCTGACAGCTACAACGTGGCGTACGTGAGCCAGACCGGCAGCACCAACAACGCGAACGTCAACCAGAGCGCGACCAACCAGGCGGCAAGCATCACTCAGGTGGGCAGTGCCAACCAGGCGAGTGTGCATCAGCAGTAATCGATGGAATCTGCTTGCCAGCACCGCAGATGATCAAGCCGCCCGCAAGGCGGCTTTTTGCTGGAAAAGACGGCCGTTTCTTCTCACCGCATAGGATGGGTCGAATCGGTGCTGTAGTCCCTTTCTGAAACATTCGAAGTCCGCGCGTTTTGTGTTTCAGCGCGCGGACACCCTCCACTCAACGCCTTACATTCCCGCGCTTTCTCGACGCGAAGCACACGGAATGTCCGACGCCCTCCCCGCCGCCCGCCAGGGCGATGCCCTCGTCCACGCCTCGGTCATGGCCGATGCCCTCGCCGGGGTGCTGGAGGTCGCGGCGGGGGTGGCAATCACCGGGGCGGTAAGTGCCGCCATCGTCGGCGCCTCGGCCTTGACCCTGGCCACCGGCGGGCTCGGTGCCTGCGTGCTGGGCGCCGTGGTCGGCATCGCCGTCGGCGTCGGCATGAGCGCCACCGGCACCGACGACAGCATCCGCGAGTTCTGCGAAGGCCTCGCCAGCGACCTGTTCCCAGCCGAGGTCTGCGGGCATATCAGCACCGGGTCCCCTGACACCTTCTTCAACAGCCTGCCCGCTGCACGCGCAGCCGGGGTCATTTCGCCGAACCCGCCCGATCTGCCCGAAGACGCAGCGCCTGAAGGCACCTTTCTTGACATGGCCTCGGGCTTTTTCTCCGAACTGTGGCGCCCGACCCTGGCCTCCCCCGCACCAGGCGCGCTGCCCCGCCCCATGGACGAGGCCAATTGCACCCGCCATCCACCGATGCCGCCCCAGTACATGGCCGAGGGGGCAAGCAAATTCTTCATCAACGGTCAGCCCGCCCTGCGCAGCCGCGACCGCAGCACCTGCGGCGCGATGGTCAACGCCGCCGGGCAGGTCTCCCCGAACATTTTCATCGGCGGCGAGCCGGTGGCGGTGCGGGCGGTTCGCAGCGGCAAGACGCCCGGCATCGGCCTGGCGGTGAATGCACTGATGCTGCTTCGGGGTGGCCCCGGCAAGTTCGTCAGTAACCTGCCGTGCATGGTGCTGGGCAGCGCCAATGGCTACGCCGTAAGTCAGGTCACAGGCGCCTTGACCCGCGCCGTAACCGGGTCGCCGAATCCGGTGCATGTGGCAACGGGGGCCAAGGTGCTGGGCGGCCCTGAAGAACTGGATTTCGTCCTGCCGGGGGTGATGCCGCTGGCGTGGCAACGGTTTTACAACAGCCGGGACGAGCGCCTCGGCGGGCTGTTCGGCGCGGGCTGGAGCGTGGGGGTTGAGGTCTGCGTACGGGTCGAAGCTCGCCCGGAAGGTGGCGAGCGGCTGGTGTACGTCGATGAGCAGGCGCGCTCCATCGACATGGGGTTCGTTCCGCTGGGTGGGGCGGTGTTCAGTGCCGGTGAAGGGCTGGTCGTGCGGCGCCATGAAGACGGTCGGTTGCTGATCGAGAGCGACGATGCGGTGTACCGGGTGTTCGAGCCGACGCTGCTTGATCCGGCCCATTTGCGGCTTGTTCAGTTGGGCGACCGGAACGACAACCGGATCTTTCTGGCGTACGACGACCAAGGCCGGCTTGCGCAGTTGCGCGAGACCTTCGATGTGCCGAGGGTGGCGCTGGTGTATTCGAGTCGATGGCCGCAGCGGGTGGCGCGAATCGAGCGGGTATTGCCGGACGAGACCCGCGAGACGCTGGTCAGTTATGCCCATGACGATGCCGGTGATCTGGCTGAGGTGCGTGATGCATCGGGGCATGTACAGCGGCGGTTTGCCTACGACAGTGGTCGGCGCATGGTCGAACATCACCTGCCCACCGGTCTGGGGTGTTTTTACCAGTGGGATCTGATCGGGAATGCCGAATGGCGAGTGGTGCGTCACTGGACTGACGACGGCGAGGAATACCGCTTCGAATATGACCTTGTTGCCGGATCGACCCTCGTCACGGACGGTTTGAACCGCGTCAGCGCCAGACGCTGGAACGCTCAGCATCAGATCACCGAGTACACCGACAACCTCGGCCAGCGCTGGCAGTTTTCCTGGAACGAGGCGCGGCAATTGCTGGGGGCGGTCGATCCTCATGGTGGTCAGTGGCATTTCACCTATGACGCAGCGGGCAATCTTGGTTCGACCGAAGACCCGTTGGGCCGGATCGACACGACCTTGTGGCTGGAGCACTGGTCGCTGCCGAAGGTGGAAACCGATGGGGCCGGCAACAGCTGGCAATACCGTTACGACGCACGGGGCAATTGCACCCACGAAGCCGACCCGCTGGGCCATGTCACCGAGTACCGCTACGACTCGCGCGGTCAGGTGATCGGAATCATCGATGCCTCCGGCAAGCGCCGGACGCTGCGTTGGAACCGGTGGGGCCGCTTGGCGGCTCACACCGACTGCTCGGGCCATCAGACGCTGTTCAGCTACGACGACCGGGGTCATTTACAGGGCAGCACCGACGCCGTCGGTGAATCCACGTTCTATGAGCACGACGCACTGGGTCGCTTGCTAAAGAGAACGCTCGCCGATCAGCGGGTCGAGCGTTACCAGCGCGACGCCAGCGGGTTGTTGACCGCGTACATCAATCCGGCGTGCGACAGTGTCACCTATCACTACGACCGCCGAGGCCGGGTGCGCCGTCGTCTGGACCCTCACCAGCGCCAGGTGCAGTTCGGGTATGACCCATACGGTCGTTTGCACACCCTGACCAACGAGAACGGCGAGCGTTACCGATTCGCCTGGGATGCAGGTGATCGGCTGGTTGTGCAGCAGGACCTAGACGGGGGGCGACGGTGTTATCAGTACGATGGGTTGGGGAATCCGGTCCGGATCCGGCACTTTCCTACGCCGTCTGATAACCCACAAGACCCGTCCGCGCCGTTGGTGCAATCGTTCGAACGAGATGCTGCGGGGCGTCTGATCGCCAGGACCACCGCTGACGGCCGCACCGACTACCAATACGACGCACTGGACCAACTGACCGAGGTCACCTTCACCGGCCATGAAGGCCAGCAGCAGCGCGTCGGTTTCGCCTACGACGCCTTGGGTCAATTGCTCGAAGAATGCAGCGCGACCGGTACCCTGAAACACCGTTACGACGAACTCGGCAACTTGATCCAGACCCAGGTGCCGGGCGGCCGGTGGGTCAATCGCCTGCTGTATGGCAGCGGTCATCTGCACCAGATCAACCTCGACGGCGAAGTGATCAGCGACTTCGAGCGCGATCAGCTGCACCGGGAGGTCCTGCGCAGCCAGGGCCGACTGAGCACCCGCAGCCGCTACGACCGCACAGGGCGCCTGGAGGGCCGGCAACGCTGTGACGTGAATCAACCCGCGCACCTTCCGGCCCTGCTCACCCACCAATACGAATACGACCCCGTCGACAACCTCAGCGCCCGGTTACGCATCGAGCACCCACGCGCCGAAAGCCGCCGCGAACTGCTGCACTACGATGGCAGCGGGCGGATCTGCGCCACCCAGAACGACCGCATCGGCCAGGACGAAACCTTCGCCTACGACGCCGCCGCCAACCTGCTGGATCGCCCGCAAAACGGCGCCGGTCCGGTCTTGCACAACAAGCTGCTGACCTACCAGGACAACCGCTACCGCTACGACGGCTTCGGACGATTGATCGAAAAACACAGCCTGCGCTACGGCGTTCAGCAATTGGCTTACGACGCCGACAGCCGCCTGATCGAAGTGCGCGATGCCCGCGGCAACGTCGTGCGCATGACCTACGACCCGCTGGGGCGGCGCATCGGCAAACACGAATATCACCCGCTTGGACAACTGATCCAGGAAACCCGATTCACCTGGGACGGCCTGCGACTGCTCCACGAACAGCACCATGGACTGCAAAGCCTCTACCTCTACGCCGACGGCGGCCACGAACCCCTCGCCCGCGTCGACAGCATCGGCCCGCAGCAGAAAATCCGCCACTACCACAACGGTCCCAACGGCCTGCCCGAACACCTCACCGACAACGACGGCCAGACCGTCTGGCACGCGCGTTATCAGGTCTGGGGCAACACCCGCGAAGAAACCCGTCACCCGTCCTTCAACCAAGAACAGAACCTCAGGTTTCAAGGCCAATACCTTGATCGTGAAACCGGACTGCACTACAACACCTTCAGGTTCTACGATCCGGACGTGGGCCGGTTTACCACACCTGATCCGATTGGATTGCTGGGCGGACTGAACCTCTACCAGTACGCGCCGAATCCGATTGGGTGGGTGGATCCGTGGGGTTGGAGCTGTACTCCCAACAAGAAGACTTCATATCAAGCGACCAGCCGGAGGGATGCGTTCCGACAAGCAAAGCGAGATGCAGGGGTTCCGGTAACCGCAGCTCCAACCAGACTGTATAAAACGCAGCTCGATGACGGATACGGCAATGCTGTTATGCAAAATGGAAAGGTCGTGATGACAAGAAACTATGAATATCTCAACATCAAGTTCAACAAAATCACTATTCAGGAACATAGCTACGGCCATTCGAAGGCGACGTATCTACATGGTGCGGAACCCCATTTCAACGTTCGATTGGGGGACAAACTGCGATCGGGCTCAGTATACGGAGCCCATGGGCACTACAATTTCGAGATTAAAAAATGAACTTCATCGACTGCGTTTACAACAATACCTTTCTTAAAACCATCTTCCCAAAAGGCGTTACGGACCTGGTTTTCATGGCGCATATCGGCTTGAATCCCGAATCGGAATTCAGCTTAAACATTCACACAAAACAGAAACCTTCTAGAGAGGTTCCGAAATGGGGAGTATGGGGAGTCAACTATGACACCGTTGTCATCACGATGCTCGGAACAGGGATCGATCATATACAAATCTCTGACTGGAATAAGATAGGCTATAGCATTCTTCGGTGCGAATCGCTCAACGGAAAATTTCGTTTAGAGACCGTAGGTGAGGATTGGGCAGTAGCATTCACATTTAAAACCTTAACTTTTCAACAATGCCGAACGTACCGTTCCTAACGCGGGTCTGGCTTCATTCCAAAAAAATAATGCCTATGGAGCACTTGGGATATATCGCACTCCCCGCAGCCCCCAACTGCAAGGCAGATCCCGCCAAACTTCGAACAACCGCGCCCGCAAGTACGTGGATAACGCCGCCCCCACATATCCAACCAAACCACCCCCCTCAACACTCACTCCCCCTCCCCCGGCAATTTATTCTGGCTCAGATACCGATCCAGCGTTTCGTTCGGCGCGGTGGTGTCGCCCGCCACCTGCCACATGTGCCGTTCAATGCCTTGCGCCACCAGATGCCCCACCGCCGCTTCGATGGCGGACAACACGCACAGTTGCGCCGGTTCGTTGGTGGTGTAGCCCGCTTCCAGTTCCAGGAGTTTCTTGAATTCGACGAACTTGAACACGCCGGCGTTGTAACTGGTGGAGTAGATGGTCTTGCTGGTCATGACATTGGCCAGTACCTGGCCGCTGCGCACGTCGACGGCGCGCAGGTTGATGGTCACCTGGTCTACGCGGTATTCCTGCGACAGCCCGATGCCCAGATACCGCGCACCCTCCCCGCCGCTGCGCACATTGGTGTCGTAGGCGACGATGCCGCCTTCGAGCATCAGGTTGGCGGCTTGCAGCGGCGGCAGTTCGTTGGGGATCTGGATGTTGACCGGCGCGCCGTTCGGGCCGATCACGGCGGGCGGTTTTTTCTGCGAGGCGCGGATGATCTTGCGCTCGGTCAACAGGTTCTGCAGGCCTTCACGTTCGAGCACCACGAACCACCCGCTGGCCTGCATGGCGTCCATCAGCATGCTGGCGGCGCCCTGGGTCACGCTGGTGGAAAACGAACTCGCCGGGGTCGGTTTGTACTGGCCGGTCTGGTCACGGAAACCATAGACCACCGCCACCAGACGCCCTTTGGGCCGGGGCATGGACAACAGGTCGTAATAGGTCGAGGCACGCGGGGTCAGGGTCGGGGTTTCTTTCGCCTGTTCGGCCGGCATCGGCTCGCGCACGGCGCAGCCTTGCAGTGCAGCGACCAGCATCAGAATCGTGATGCATCTTTTCATGGTCTTTCGCTCCTCTGGAACTTCAGCACGCGTCAGTTGGAGGTGAGTCCGTTGACGTTTACTTCCGATATTTCGCCGGTAACACGGTCGGTGATCTGGATGCTCAACGAGCCCGAATCGTCGATCACATTGACGATGAAGGCGTCGGTGGTGAGGCTGCCGGTGTTGCCGTTGCGGATGTTGGTGAGCACCTGCGACAGCAGGCTCGATTGCAGCTGCTGACTGAAACGCTCCAGCGCTGAGGTCGCGGTGGTGGTCGAGCGTTTCAGGTCAGGGTCCTTGTAATCGTTCTGCGCCTGGGCCTCGTTGAGCAGCGTCGGGCCATTGAGCGGGCTGCCGCCGAAGTTCGGGTTGACGGGCGTGTAGACCAGCTCCGTGGCCTGGCAGATCAGGCTGATACCTGTGAAGCACAGGCAGGTCGAGACGGCGGTTATTGTTCTGTTCATAGTTCGTCCTTCCCCAGATCAATATTGTCCTGCAACTGAACTTGCAGCTTGCGTTGAACCACCGCTGCGCGGACCTGATCGGCGGCTTCCTGAGCCAATTCGCGGGTCTCGGTGGCGTTGGGTGCGATGAAACGGCGATACACGATGCGCTGGTCGTACTCGACCCAGATCAAACTGCCCCAACGCGGGTCCGGGCGTTCGCGCACCACGAGGTTGAAATTCAGCCGGCTGGTGGCGCGCAGGCGGTCGGTGAAGGCGTTGTAGAAGTTGTGCCCGACCAGCGAGATGCAATCGTCGACGATGAAACCCATCATTTCGTCTTCGTCGTCCGCCCGGGCGATGCCCGCACTGAACCCACCCACCAGCAGCGCAGCACACAGACACAACCCTTTGAGATGGACGTTCACGGCGTTCATTGGCTGCTTCCTCCAAGCGGTGTGCCGAGCGAGGTGCCCAACGACGTTCCGGGCCCTGAGGTCGGCGGCGCGCCCGGCGTGCCAGGCGCCCCGGCCGGACGGTTGGCGGCGGATTCCTGAAACGCTTTTTCGGCCACGAAACGCCAGTCGGCATAGCTGGTCATCTCTTCGAATTCCTGCCATTGAGGCGGGAAGTTCGCGGTCTTCAGCGGTGTCTGAGAGGACAGGCTGTAGACCCCGGTAATGCGACCGTCGATGGATTTGGTCAGGCCCCATTCCTGGCTATTGGTCATGGGGTCCGGATAGAGGCGTCGAATGTGCCGCTGAATCGACGGAAAGCGATGGTCTTCCAGCAGTTCGTCCAGCGAGTCCGGGTACTGCGAGACACCAGTGCCGCTGCGGTAATAGCTGCGCAAGGCCTGTGCGTATTGGGTGCCGACCCAGATCAGTTGCACTTCGCGCTCGCGGGTGCCGACCGTGGACCACACCTGCCCCACCGCGGCCAGCGCCGTGCCCATCAGCACGATCAGCATCAGCGCGCCCATGTAGGTGAAGCCTTGCTGACGTCCCGCGACTGCGGCGCCCAACGGCTTACCACTGACCGAAAAGACTGCCATCACGCGCCCTCCCGGTGGCACCGCTCTTGATGTCCGCCACCGACCCCTGCACGCCTTCCGGCGGCGGGACGATGACCCACAGGTCGCGGCGCCCGGTGATCGGGTCCTGAGGCAGACTGCGCAAGTAACGATGGGTGACCATGTCCTCCAGCGATTCGGGGTAGTGCCCGGTGTCACCGTAATAGTGATCCAGCGCCTCACGCAGCACCGACAGGCTCTGGCGCAGCGCGGTTTCCCGGGAGTTTTCCAGGCTGGAGAAGTAGCGCGGCACGGCGATGGTCATCAGCGTGGCGATGATGGCCATGACCACCAGCAACTCGATTAGCGTGAATCCCTTTTGTCTGCGCATGGCTCACCACTCCGAGTAGGCAATGCCGTTGAGGCCTTTGCCCCGGGCTTTGGAGTACACGTCGAAGACGTCTTCGCCGTCCCGAGGGTTGTTGGCCGGGCTGTCGTAGGAACGCAGCCCCCACTCCTCATCCGCATCGCGCCGGGTCTTGCCGAGCATCGGATCCGTCGGGATGCGCCGCAGAAAATAGATCTTCGCGCCCTTTGGACTGCGCAGGTCGCGTACCCCTTCGACCAGCACTTTGAGCTCCGACGGATAGCCGTTGCTGGTCACGGTCTTTTCGATGCGACCGGCATCGGCAGCGCGCTTGTAGGCGTCCAGCGCATCGCGGATCTGATACAGCGCCGTACGCAGCTCCTGCTCCTTGCCACGACGAATCACGGTTTCGGTCAACGGCGCGGCGATGCTCGCCAACAGACCGACGATGGCCAGGGTCACGACCATTTCGATCAGGGTGAAACCGCGCGATCTGCTCTGGCCGTTCATGATCAAGGCTTCTGGGCGGCAGCAGGCAAGGCGGCCAGTGGCGCCGACTTGCGGTCGATTTCCACGGTCACCGGCGCCATGTCCGGGTTGACCGAGTTCATGTGCATGCTGGTTTCGGTGCCCGAATCGAACTCCATGTCACTGGGCGCCTGGTACGGCAGGTTGCGCACGATGCGCGGGGTGATCGACAGCACCAGTTCGGACTTGCCGACCGTGTCCTTGTTGCTGCCGAACAGGCGACCGAAACCGGGGATATCGCCCAGCCCCGGAATCTTGTTACCGGTGGACTGGTTGTCGTTGCGCACCAGCCCGGCGAGGATCTGGGTTTCGCCGTCGTGCAGGCGCAAGGTGGTCTGGGCGTTGCGGGTATCGACCTGCACCGGAATCGTGCCTTGGCGGGTCGGCTCCAGCGGCGTGGCGTTACTCACTTCCAGGGCGATCTTGATCGCCACTTCGTTGTCCAGGTGCACGATGGGCGTCACTTCCAGCTTCAGACCGACATCCAGGTACGTGATGCTTTCAGTGATCACCGGCCCCTGAGTGGAGGGCACCGAGGTTGCGCTGATGATCGGCACCCGCTGCCCGATGTGAATACGCGCCTGCTCGCGGTTGCTGACGCGGATGGTGGGGCTGGCCAGGGTGTTGACGTCGTTGTCCTGGGCGTTGATTTTCAGTTGCGGCGACGGCGAGATCGAAATCCGGCTGGAGTTGATCCCGCGCAGCTGGTTCAGCACGCTGACGGCGGTACCGTCGCTGTTGATCACGCCGAAGGTGTTCGGCCATTGCAGGCCCAGGTCGAGAATCCGCTGGCGCGCCACTTCCATGACTTCCACTTCAAGCACCACTTCCGGGTTGGACTGGTCTTGGGAGAAGAACAGCTTCTCGGCCATGCGGATCGCGTCCGGCGTGTCGCGCATGGTCAGGGTGTTGAGGCGCTCGTCGATGAACACGTCACGGGTCTTGAGCATGGTCTTGACCATGTTCAGCGCAGTGTTGGCATCGGTGTTGGTCAGGTAGAAGGTGCGCATCACCAGTTCCTGATAGTCCTTCACCTTCTGCGGCGAATCCGGGTAGATCAGCAAGGTGTTGTCGTTCACCACTTTCTGATGCAACTGGTTCTGTTGCAGCAGCAGGTCGATGGCGTCTTCGATGCGCACTTCACGCACGAAGATGGTGGCCTTGAGGTCCGCACGCAGGTCTTTGTCGAAGATGAAGTTGAGCCCGGCGACCTGCGACAGCACCTCGAAAATCACCTTGAGGTTGGCGTCGCGGAACTCCAGCGTCACCGGTTTTTCCAGGCGGGTCTTGAGCTGCGGATTGGAGACAGTGTTGCGGGTGCGCATCAGCTCGACATTGCGCATCAACTCCACCGCGCCTTCGTGCCGGGGGTCCAGCGCCAGCACTTGGCGGGCCTGGTGTTCGGCGCCGGTCAGGTCGCCGCGACGCAGGCTGGTCTGGCCCTTGATCAGCATGTCGTTGATGTTGCGCATCTGCTCCAGCAGGTACAGCGCGTCACGGGCACGGCCGTTACTCGGTTCGATGGCGACGACCCGCGAATAGTCGATTGCCGCGCTGTTGAAGTCGCGCTGTGAGCGCTCCGAATCAGCCTTGGTGAGCAGCGTCTTGACCACCCGCGCCTTGCCTGACGTCAGGGCGATGCGCAGGGTTGCATCCCGAGGGTTGGCATTGACCGCCTCCTGCAATTTGGCCAGGCCCTCTTCGTAACGTCCCTCCTCGATCAGGTCCTGACCGATGGCCCGGTTCATGTCCGATGTGCAGGAAGCCAGTATCAGCCCCAGCGCCAGGGTGAAGCCCAGCAACAACGCGTTCATCGCCAACCGCAGCGGACTCATGGTGCACTCCCCACAGACAAGGTCTGCGCAAACTTCAACGGCAGATAGACGAGGCTCATTTCAGTGGCAGAGATGCGGTCGACCTTGTAGACGTCGTCGATCACATCGCCAGCCCTGACCACATAGAGCCGTTCTCCGTTTTGCAGAAACACCTGCAACTGCTGGCTGTCTTCCAGCTTGCCAATGAACTGGAACGGTAAAGGCGGTGCAGTGGGCACCGTGGGTGAGGCAGGTGCGCTGTTGAGCGCAGCCTGCTCGGCCGTCACCACCGGGGCGACGAACCAGCTTTGTGCAGCAAACAGGTCCAGTTGAGGCACCTTTGCCGCACCTGATTGGGCGTCGCCGCCTTTGTCGGACCCGGTCTTGGCGGCGGCGACGGCGTCCCGATGCTTGCTCGCCACCGGCACGGCATCGCTGCCAGCATCCTGGGCCTGTTCGCCGAAAAACCGCTCGGGCACCCAGGCGATCAGCCCGCAAATGCCGAAGAACGCCAGCCAGTTGACTACACGNCGAATGCGCCCGGTCAGCTCGGTATCGGCGATGCGCTTGCGCTGAAAATCGACGTCCTCGACCACCACTGCCGGCAACTCGCTCAGCAGGGCGTGAATGAAGCGCCGCAGTTGCGGGTAGCTGCCCCGCACCGGTAGCAGGATCTGGTAACGCGCCAGTTGGGTTTTCGGGTCGATGCCCAGCGAATACTCACCGCGGGACAAGTTGATCTTCTCCTTGCGAGCCATGGCGTAGATGCGGTCGATGGCCGAGGTGGCGTCCAGCTGGGTGGGCAAGGCGCGATGGAATTCGTCGAGTTGCTGTTGCGGCACCATGGGCAAGGCGGCGGTGCCGTTGGCGACCTTTTCCAGAAACTCGCTGGCCTTCTGGCTGTTCTGGCGCAGGCCGTCGAGCGATTGCCAGTCCGGCAGCAGGCTGAAGACCCCATAGGCCAGCACCAGCACCACCAGCGCCGCCCCGCCCAGCCCCGGCCAGCCGGCCCGTTGCAGGTGTTCACGCAGAATCAGGCTAGGGACGGACATCGCTCACCTCCCAGGTGGCCAACAGGTTGAACAGGATCGGTTTCTGCGGCGAGTTGGCGACGATCTCGTGATTGACCAGTGAGACGTCGCTCAACTCGGGGCTGTCTTCCAGTTGCCGGTGAAAGGTCAGCATCGCTTCCAGATCCCGCGCTTCGGCGCTGATCCGCACCTGGCCCTTGCGTGCGTCCGGACTCAGGCTGAGTAAGGCGATGTCCTTGCCGCGCAGGGTTTCAAGGGCCGCGAACAGGCGCTCCCAAGGACGACGCAACTGTGCGGAGATCTGCTTCATCTCCGTCAGCCGCACTTCCTGCTCGCGCTGTTGTGCCGGGGTCAGGCCGGCGACCGGGCCGGCATGCACCTGCATTTTTTTCTGCGCATGGCCCAGCTGGCTTTGCTGCTGATGGATCGCTTCGCCGACGAGATGAGCGCCGGCAGCAACCGAGGCGCAGAGCACCAGGCCCAGGCTCAGCAAGGTCCAGCCCAGCGTGCTGCCGCGACGTTGTGGCTGAAATTCCAGATCGAGGGCGCGCATGTCAGTTCACCACTCTGGACATCAGGTGCAGCGCGTCCTGGATATCGCCCTCGGCATCCGGCAATTCCAGGGTCTGTACGCCGAGGATCAGCGGCGCGTCGCTGTGCCGTGCCGGGGCGTGTACGAAGCGGTCCACCGGCTTGTCGCCGTTCAGACCGTGCAGCTCGCTTTCCCGGGCAATCATCGAGGCCAGCGCGGCATCGGTATCGGCAATGCGCAGCGAGCGCACGGCCGACCAGCGTCCTTCCCTGGCCAGCAGCAAGGTGCTGCGCCCAGGCTCGGCGACCACGAACAGAAAGTCGCGATCACCGAAGCTTTTCTGAAACCGGTTGAACGCGGTCATCAGGTACGGCTGCACCGAGACCAGACGCAGGCCGAGCCCCTTGACCATGTCCCGCAGTTGAACCAGCAGGGCCTGCGGCAGCGCCACCGCGATACGCGGCAACCCGGCGGTTTCCGGTGACAGGCTCAGGGTCCATGGTTCGGCCGATTTGCCGAAGGTGTCTTCGAAGCAGGCGCTGGCGTAGGCGCGCAGTTCGTCCGGGGTGGTGATGTGGTCGCTCCAGGGTATCAACCCGAAGCGGCTGTAATGGCTGGACAACAGAACACTGAGCCGGGCACGGCCCTTGACGTGCTCGACGAGCAGACGTTGCAGGGTGTCCAGCGCCAGTGTGGCGGTGGATTGGCGGTCGGCGATGAACCCTGCGCTGCCAAGCCAGGTCTTGCCGCTGGCGCTGCACCGGGAAAGACCGACGCCGTTGGCGCCGATCACGGCCACATACTGATCACGAAATGAAAGTGACACGATTGATCTCCTCCAGCGTGGTCCGGCCATCGCGCACCAGTTCCAGCGCCGAGCCGCGCAACAGGCGCAGGCCACGGCTGCAGGCGTAATGCTTGATCTGGGAAATGGGTTTGCGCTCGACGATCATCTGGCGAATTTCGTCGTCCAGGTGCAGCAACTCGGCGATGGCGGTCCGGCCGCGATAACCGGTGCCCCGGCAGCGACCGCAACCGGCGCCGTGTACGAAGCGGTAATGGCTGCTGCTCTCGGCAGTCAGCCCGGAGGCACGCAGCTCTTCGTCGTCCGGCTTGACCGGCGCCGCGCAACCGCTGCACACCAGACGAATCAAGCGCTGGGCGACCAGCGCATTGAGTGCGGAAACGAAGCTGTAGGGATCGACTTCCATCTGGGTGAAGCGGCCGATCACGTCGAACACGTTGTTGGCGTGAATGGTGGTGAACACCAGGTGACCGGTGAGCGCCGACTGCACGGCAATTTGCGCGGTGTCGGGATCGCGGATCTCGCCGACCATGATCTTGTCCGGGTCGTGGCGCAGGATCGAGCGCAGACCGCGCGCAAAGGTCAGGCCCTTCTTCTCGTTGACCGGGATCTGGAGAACACCCGGCAACTGGTACTCCACCGGGTCTTCGATGGTGATGATCTTGTCCACGCCGTGGTTGATCTCGGTGATCATCGCGTACAGCGTGGTGGTCTTGCCACTGCCGGTGGGGCCGGTGACCAGCACCATCCCGTAAGGCTCCGACGCCAGGCGGCGCAGGCTGTGCAGGGTTGCGTCTTCGAAACCCAGCGCTTCGAGGCTGACGCCGCTGACCCGGTCAGCCAGGTCCTGTTTGTCGAGCACCCGCAGTACCGCGTCTTCGCCGAAGATGCTCGGCATGATGGAAATCCGGAAGTCGATCTGCCGGCCGTTGATGCCGATCTTGAAGCGGCCATCCTGCGGCACGCGCTTCTCGCCGATGTCCAGTTCGGCCATGACCTTGATCCGTGAGATCACCTGATCGGCGAACTCGGCGCCCTGTACCTTGCTGATGTTGTTGAGCACGCCGTCGATGCGGTATTTGATCACCAGCCCGCTGCCGGTCACTCCCAGATGGATGTCGCTGGCGTGCATTTTCAGCGCGTCGTACAGGGTCGAGTTGACCAGCTTGACCACGGCGCTGGCGTCTTCGCTGATGCTGGTCAGCGACAGGGTTTCCAGGTTGTCGTATTCGTGCTGTTCGTCGCCGTGGGTATCGAGGGCGGCAACGGCGTGAAAACCTTCTTCCTGGCGGGCCAGATACGCCGCCAGATCATCGGCATGGCACAGGTACAGCGCGGCGCCTTGCAGGCACTCGTCGATCCAGGCCAGACGGGAATCATCGAAGGGGTCGGCGAATACCCCGATCAGGGACTCGTCGTGACGCAGCATCACGAACTCGCGTTTCAGGGCCTGGGCCAGGCTGACCTGATCGAACTCGGGGGTGCATTTGAACAGGCTGGATGCGTCCAGCACCGGGTAGTGCAAGGTGGCGCCGAGGGCGTGGAGAAATGCGTTGGGTTCAAGCCCGGACAGCGTTTCCAGTGCCTGTACCGGACGTTCGCTGTCGGTGATGGCGCGTTCCCTGGCGGCGGCCAGCAGGCTGCCTGGAAAACGCGTGGGTGACTCGACTGGCTGCGCCAGCGGCGGTCTCTCGACGACGAGCGTAAGACTTTCCATCGAATGCACTCCCGGACCCCGAAAAAGGAACCACACATTCGACGCGCCTGGCCGTCCGTGGCCGGTGTGCCGTTTTCCGGAGGGGTCACGAACCGCGGTTCATGGCCCTCTGGAGTCCGGCTAGAGTTTGCCCTCCCCGTCGTGGACCGGTCTGTCGCTGTCAGGCGACTCGGTCTGC
The DNA here is from genome assembly GCF_003605735.1 of Pseudomonas sp. LS-2. Lineage (GTDB taxonomy): Bacteria > Pseudomonadota > Gammaproteobacteria > Pseudomonadales > Pseudomonadaceae > Aquipseudomonas. The sequence goes on from NZ_QXTJ01000043.1 coordinate 138,862, forward strand.
TTGTTGCTGCGACGGTCTGCGTGAACCCAGGTACCGTCGTACAACTGCAACGGGAACGTCTCTGCCGGGCTGTGCCGCCGTTCAATGAAGCCAGCCGCCTGTGGCGCCCTGCTCGTCGAACGTCGCTCAGTACCCAACAAGTCACAGACAGCTCGGGCCAGTTCGGCCAGCGGAAACGGCTTGAACAGAATGTGGCTGACACCCAGATCGGTGGCCCGACCGCAGACTTCGCTGGTCGGATGGCCGGTGATCAGAATGAAAAAACAGTCCTTCTGTTTGCGCACCGCATCGAGTACCTGAAACCCTTCCATATCGGGTAGGCGAAAATCGAGGACCACCACGTCCGGCGCGAAACCTTGTGCAAGGTCGATGGCACTCGCGCCATCGTTCGCCACCCGGACATCCAGGCTCTTGGCCTCCAGATACGCCTGAAGGTTCTGCGCCAGGATCTGCTCGTCCTCTACAACCAATACTTTGTTTAACAAGGTGGACTCCTGAAATCGGGACAGGTCCTGTGGCCCGGTCTCGGGATTGCCGCCTTGTATTGGTACAAGAGCACTGTTCATGCCAGACCCTCCGCTCGAAATATTCTTCGCCCATGCCACTGATTTTCTTCGATAAAAAAGCGAGACCCTGGACCCAGCCTCAAACCCACTACCGGGGGCAGTCGCCACCTGCCAGCGGATTTGCCCCCACTTTCGGGGAAAACCCGGGTCATCGCTCCGCCACCCGTTCTATCTTGCTCGCCGATCGCAATCGTTGCAGCGCCGCCGTGGTCGCCTGTGCCTGCCGTTGCTGATCCAGCGCCTGTCGGGCCATCGCCAGCCCCTGGCGATCCTCGATGACGCTGTCTGAGACCGTGCTTTGGACTTTGATCAAATGCCAGCCGTAAACGCTCCGTACCGGCTGACTGACGGTCCCAGGCTCGAGAGCGAACGCGGCATCGGCGAACTCGGACACCATGCTTTCACGAGAAAAATAGCCCAGATCGCCACCTTCGGCTGACCGGCTGTCCTGAGAATAGTGCTGCGCCACCCTGGCAAAATCGTCGCCGGCCACGATCAGCGCACGCAGTTTCAGCAGTTGCTGACGCACCGCCTCGACCTTCGCGGCGTCAGCATTGGCGTCCAGTTGCAGCAGGATGTGCCGGGCGTGGATGCGTGGGGACAGTTGACGGTAGAAGGCTTCGACCTCGTCATCCCGGGCGGCCGGTGTCTGGCTGAGTTCGGCGAGCATGCGCTGGCTGGTCAGTTCGCGGCGCAGGTAATCGGTGAATGACTGGCTGTCGAAACCTGCCTCTGCCAGACGGCGATTGAAGGTCTCTTCGGAGATGAACTCGTTGCGCAACGCCGCGAAGTTGTCCAGGACACTCTTTTCATCGATCCGCACGCCGCGCTTGCCCGCTTCCTGCCAGAGCAGCTCCTTGTCGATCAGGTCATCCAGCGCCGCGCTGCGCAGGCGGTTATAGGCCACCGGGTTGCGAATCGCACCCACCATACGCCCCTGGGCCTGGAGGTAGTCGGCGAAGTAATGCTCAAGCTGCATCTGTCCGATCTCCACGCCGTTGACACGCGCCACCGCCATTTGCCCATAGGTCGGCTCGGCCACGGCTTCGGTGCGTCCCACCGTGAGCAGCAAGCCCGGGATCATCAACGCCAGCAACATTAAAATCAGCTTGAGCTTCATGGCGACTTCTCACTTCAATTGGCCGCAGTAATCCGGGTATAGGGGCTGACCAGCTCGAACGTCTTGCGCTGCAAATCCACGGTCACGACATGGGCGCCCGACATGCCCAGCCGACGCCCCGGACCAAACCCCAACAAAGGGGTCAACCCGGTCTGTACGTCATGCAGCCCTTCCAGGGCCTTGATCAACTGCGCGCGTGCCGGGTTTCGACCGATCTGTCGCAACGCCTCGGCCACCAGCAGCACCGAACAATAGGCGTCCACCTGCAACACGGCGTACTGCCCCTTCAGGCCGCTGCGTTCGCGCACGTCGGCGAGCGCGGCCTTGCCTTCCGGCGTCCAGTCACCAGGGATGAACGGATAGGCCAGCAACACGCGCCGGGAGAACGCCGACGGTAATTGCCAGACGTCGGCGGGGACCTGTGCCGAAGCGGCGAACAGGTACGGTCGCTGGCCGGCGTCATCGAGGGCCTGGCTCATCGGCCCGAAGTCTGCCGAACGTCCGAGAAAAAACAGCGATTGCACCTGAGCGGTGGACGCGCCGATGCCCACCGGCTGGCCTGCGGGATAGGCCTGCAAACTAACGTCGGTCCAGCCTTGGGTATTGAGGTGCTGTTTCAGGGACTCGGCCTGCTGCCGGTCCTGTTCGGCTTCCTGATACACGATCAGGGTTTTCTGCCCTGCCAGCGTCAGATGCCGTTGTGCATAGCTCGCCAGCGCACGCAATTGCTCGGCGGTCCCCGGCAAAGGCTCGAAGATCAACGGGCTGTCGCTTTCGCCACCGAGCAGCGACACCGAGCCCACCCACGGCAGTTGAGCCTGCTCCAGCCATTGGCCGAGGCGTCCGTCCAGTGCTGGCGCCAACGGTGCGATCAGTGCAAACACGCCGTCGTCGCCACTCAGGGTCTGCAAGGCCGCTTTGGCACTTTGGGCATCAGGCCCGGGATCGACGACCTGTAACTCCAGTTGGCGCCCATGAATGCCGCCCGCTTCGTTGATCGCGGCCAGTGCGCCCTTGAGCACCGCGCCCACGGTTTCGCCCAGCGGTGCCATCGCGCCCTGAGTCGGCAACAGGGTGCCCAGCCGCAGGGTCGAGGTCTGTACGCCGGGGTCGCGGTCGTCTTCGATGCGCTTGAGGTAGGCCACCAGGTTCAACTGGTCCTGGCTGGACATGACGAAACGCGGCATCGCGCTGTCCAGCGCATTGCCGGCCGGGTCGATGCCTTCGATGATCGCGTGGGACAGCGCGCTGTCGCTGTACGGCGGATGGCTGCGGCCCGTCCTGACCTGTTGACCGTAGGGCGTGCTCAACCGCCGCCAGATGATGTTCGGCGGACGCACGCCGCCTTCCGGTCGGCCACGACCATCGGCGCCATGACAACCGGCGCACGGCACGGTCGCCGCCGGCACCGCCGTGCCTGACACGCCGATGCGCGCCGACACGTCGGCACCGCTGGCGGAAACGCCTTCGCGGTACAAACGTTTGCCAGCGGCCTCCATCGGGCTCAGCTCGAGGGCGTGAGCCGCGCTCGCAAGGCACCACAGCAGGCTCAGCCCAAGGCTCAACAGCGCCAGCGACTTCATGGTCGACTCCTTAACGTCCGGCCACAGGTAAGGTCAGGAACTGCAGGCGCTGGGCAATGGCGTCCACCGGCGCATCGGGACGAATCTTCGCCCAGCGCTTGTTTGCCACATCGCCCACGATCAACTGCGTGGAATGCTGTTCGGGGCTGGGAATGACCTGTCCCAGACGGCCCAGCACCAGATCCATCTGCTCCTGGGTGCCGGTCAGAAACCGCCAGTTGGGACCGTCGACCCCGTGTTTGGCGGCGAACGCCTTGAGCACATCGGGGGTATCGTTCTTCGGGTCGCTGGTCAGGGTGATGAAATACACCTGACCTGCGACCGAGTCGCCCATGGCGGCGCGCACGTCCTTGAGTTTGCGGGTGATCAGCGGACAGGCGTCCTGGCAATGGGTGAACACCACGTTGAGCAAGACCAGCTTGCCCTTCAACTCGTCACTGTAGAAACGCACGGTGTTGCCGTCCTGATCCTTCAAGGCGGTGTCGGTGAAATACTGCTGCGCGTCATGAGTACCGCTGGACGGCGGCGCCACCTGCACCGGCGCGACCTTGGCCAGCGTCGGCGCTTCGTGGGCTTCATGGGCCATCACCGCAGGCATTGCCGACATCAAGGTCAACGCGACCAACCAGCCTTTCACACCCGACTTGAACACGGCCAGATGCTGCTTCTGCCCGCAGGGCACTGGCAGCAAACCCTGAGTGCAGGATTTACCTGACAGGACCGAGTTGTCTGACTTTACTGCCGGTGCCCGGCAGATCGCTGGCAAGGTGGAGCGCCACCCCGGCAGCTCCCACGGCCTGCGGCCAGAATCAAAAGCAGGCTGCTGAGACTTCATGATCACTGACACAAGTTGCTTCTGCCCGTAGGGCGTGGGAGCCCGGCTTGCCGGCGATCTGCCAGGCACTGGCAGCAAACCCTGAGTGCAGGATTTACCTGACACGACCGATTCGTCTGGTTTTACTGCCGGTGCCCGGCAGATCGCTGGCAAGCCAAGCTCCCACGGCCTACGGCCAGAATCAAAAGCAGGCTGCTGAGACCTCATGATCAATGACACAATCTGCTTCTGCCCGGAGGGCGTGGGAGCCCGGCTTGCCGGCGATCTGCCAGGCACTGGCAGCAAACCCTGAGTGCAGGATTTACCTGACACGACCGATGTCACAGGCTTCCTGGGCCTGCGGGCAGTATCGAACACCATGCGCTTCATTCCGGCTCTCCCATGACATACACCCCATGCTTGCCGCTCTTGGACGCCCGGTCCCCGCGCAGTTGTTCTACCCGCTCCACGAGCAGTTCCGGGTCGGTGAAGCCGTAGAACCGGGTCCAGTGGCTGCTGTGGCCGTCGCCAACCATAATCAGTGGCGGGTGGTTTTCAGGGTCCGCGGTCCAGGTCCCCAGGCCTTTGAGCGTGGCGTCGATGGCCTGGGGTGTACCGGTCAGCCACGTCCAACCCGGCCCGTGCTGAAAGCGGTTGGCATAGGTGAGCAGGCGCGGCGCGGTGTCACGCAGCGGATCGACGGTGATCGAAACCAACTGCACCTCGGTGCCGACCTTGGCGCCGAGCTGCTTCTGCACCTTGGCCATGATCGAGGAGATCACCGGGCAGATCGTCGTGCAGGTGGTGTAGATGAAGCCCATGACCACGATGCGGTCGCTGACCAGATCGCGCTTGAGGTTCACCGGCTCACCGTTCTGGTTGGTCAGCGAGACGTTAGCGAAATGCACCACCGCGCTGTCCTGGCTTACCGCGGGCTTGGGCGGCGCGTGATCGACGCCACCATGGGCCTGCGCCAGTGGGGTGAAACCCTGGGAAATCAGCAATGCCAACATCGATACTGCAAGCACGTTTTTCATGGCGTCGTCCTGTCGGAAACAGCAGGGCTCTGGTTATTCAGGTGAACCGGCGAGGTATCGACCGGCATCACCCGCAGGCTGGCATAGGATTGCTCGTTGGCGCGGATGCCCAAGGACTCTGAACGCGCGTGAAGGTAATAAGCGCCGATTTCACTCAGATCGGCCTGGGCTTCATAGATGCCCTCACCCACTTCCACCGCCAGCACTTCCCGTGGCCGTGAACTGGGGGCCAGGAAGTAGCGCAGGTACACGTCCCTGGCGCCGGTCATGGGGATGTTGTCGCGGCCCTGAACCAGACGGATGCGGATCGGCACCAGCTTGCCCACCGGCTCGAATCGACGTTCCAGCAGAAAGCTCACCCGTGGCACCGCCAGACGTTTTTCCAGCGCCGGATTGACCTCGATCTGCGCGGTGAAGCAGTGAATGACCTGGGGTTGATTGAGCATGAACGCCACGTCGAACTGGCCAGCGCTGGGCAAACGCACCCGCGAGCTGTAAACGCCCGGTTCGACTTCTCGAAGGCTGCGGTCGATGACCCGCACGGCGCGGGCGGCGTTGCCCCGGTTGGGGTAGCCGGACATCGGTGCGTTCATGCCTTCGGCGTAGAAGTAGGTGGTGTTGTCCACGGGGTTGACCACGAACACGGCGTCGTTGTCCCGCGCCGGGCTCAACCCCGCCGCCAGCGGCAGATCACCCGCCAGACGCGGCGCCGCCGGGCCTGCTTCAAACGATTGCAGGATCGGCTTGCGGTCCTTGCCCAGACTGGACAGGTTGACCATGGTCACCCGTGGCGAGGCCAGGCCGCGTATGTAGGCGTAGTTCTGCGTCACGCTGATCTGAAACGGCTCGGGGGACACCTCCAGGTCATGTACCACGCTGTCGCTGGAGGCGTCGATCACCAGGGCATGGCTGTTCAGCGTATTGAGTACGAAGCCATAGCGACCGTCCTCGCTGAAACGCATCGGCCCCAGCCCCTGTTGCGAGGCGATGACCTTGCGCACGTCAAGGCTGCGCGCATCGATCACCGTCACCGAACCGTCCTTGCCATCGGCCACGTAGACCGCTTCGGACAGCGGCGAATACGCGACGGACAAGGGGTGTGAGCCGGTTTTCAGGGTTTTGCCATGGCCCAGCGTGGCGACATCGAACACGTCCACGGTGCCGGCATCGCGGCTGCTGACGAAGGCAAAGCGCGAGTCCTTGCTGAAGGTGATCTCGTGGTGGCCAAGGCCGGTGGGCAGGAACTTGAGGACTTTCATCGACTGGGTATCGATCACCGTCACACCGCTGGTTGCTTCGCTGGTCGAGTTGTTGCCGACCCACAGGTAACGCTCGTCCGGCTGCAACGCCACGCGCAACGGGTTGTCGCCGGCGGGAATGTTCTCCAGCACCTGGAACTTCTCGGCATCGATCACTGCCACTTCGCCCGCGCCGGGCATCGACACGAACACCCGCTTGTCATCGTTGGTCGAGGTCCAGTCCATGCCTGGCTGCTTGAGCGCAATGCGGCTCATGGTGCTGGTGATGCCGCCCACCGACACCGTCGGGTCGATTACCGTGGCGCTGGCGTCCTTGTTCAGGACCATCAGAAAGTAGCTGTTGAGGTCCAGCAACGGTCGCGCACCGATGGTGCTTTTCAGGTACAGACCGACCCGCGACTTGCATTGGGCATCCCGCGAGCCGGGCTTTTCTTCGGCCACGGTCGGATGGAGCCAGGCGCCGGGGGCCACACCCGGCAAGGGTTGACCGGAAGCGGTGTCGGTGACGCTGAAGCGCACATCGGCGAACATCCCTTCAGTCAATGGTCCACTGTTCAGCGGGCGGGCCTCGAACTTGACGGTCACGCCGTTCTTGATCAGTTGCTGCCTGTCGCTGACCATGCTCGGGATCGTCGGCGGGCTGTCCCCATCGTCCATCGCTCGACTGGCATCCTTGAGCGGTTCGCCCGTATGCCCCATCACCACCAGCGCCACCGCCAGCGCGCCGCCTGCAAACCCACCTCTGATCCATCCATTCACGCTGCACCCCCTGTGGAGCCGACGCCAGTACGCCGGTTCCGATGAGTTGTGTCTGGCCCGTCCTGATTGTTTTTGTAAGGACGGGCCGCTTGGGTTCTGGCTGCCGGGCCTAAGGCGCCGCGGCAGGTTCTGGATCGTTGGTCACGCGCAAGATGCCCCACAGCCCCGAGACGTTGCCGAACCCGGCGTAGTCGCGGAAGAGGTAATCCCCCTGTATAGCGTTCGCGCCCCCGGCACTCGGGAACATGAGGCTGAAGTGCGCGGCGGGCAGGAGACTTTCCTGGGCGCCGATGTACAGCGACATCGGGTTGTAGGCGAAGCGCACCGAACCCACGCCCGACGGCCCCATCGGATAGCCACCGGTGTCGGACTTCTCGGCCTGGAACGGGTGCATTGGCCAGACGTGACCATCAAGCTGGAAGGTGGTCCCGCGACTGCCACCGCCCGGTACGGTCAGGTGCGTGCGGAACGGTTGCCCCGGTTTGGCGTACAGCACCGGCGTCTGCGGGTCGCCACCGACCAGTGCGTTGCTGTAGGCCATGTGGGCATTGGGCACATCGGCGAAGCCATGCCCGTCGGCGTGGCCGAACGGTGCGTCCGGGGCCATGCCGAAGCGGTACCACAGAGGCTCCGAGCGGTAGTTGATCGCCATTCCCGAGTTGTCCTGAGGGTCGGCTGGCACGCCATTGCCTTCGGCGGCGAGGTTCTCCACCGGACGACCGTTGCTCCAGCGCATGTTCAGGGATTTCTGCATGACCAGCATGAAGTCGCGGTAGGCGGTCTGTCCGGTGACGCTGACCGTGGCGTTGGCCCGAGAACGGGTGTCCTCGGTCCAGGTTGCGCCCAGCGGCATGATCGCCATGGCACCGGCCAGGCCTTTCTGCGGTTGCTTGATCATATCCGCCGAGGTCAGGTTCAAACTGCCGAACTCGATGGGCGTGGTGTTGATGTTGTCCACGCTGCGCCCCAACTGCGACACCGGTTTGCCTTCACGTTCCAGATGCCCCGCGTAGTACTGGTAGCTGCGGGTCGGCCAGGCGCCCGAGGTGCCAGCCCGAGGCGCAACGGTCTGCACCGGGTTGAGGCCGACGTTGAAGCCGTCCGACTTGGTGATGTCGTAGGCCAGCAACTGGGCGTGCATGCCCACATGGCTCGAGGGCCGGATCAGGTTGTTGTTGAAGGTGGTCGACCCCTGCGCACTGTTGCGATCGCGTTTGACGGTGCCGGCCATGACGGCGTAGTTCGGCAGGTCCGGCATCGCGGTCGGCAGACGGTTTTCCAGGGTCACGTTGATGCAGTCGCCGGCACCGGCGCGCAGCATCAGCGGCTCGATCGGCACCCCGGCCTTGAGCTTGCCGGTGACCGGGTCAAGATCGGCCTTGCGCACGTACATGATTGCGGTCGGGTCGTGCAGTGGCCCGGCCTGACCACCGATGGTGAAGGTCACGCCATCTTCGGGATCGGTGACGGTCGCCTGGGGAATGGTCACCGCGCGCTTGTTGTACACCAGCGTGCCGCCAGCCGGATTCAGCGGTGCACCCACATGCTGGCCCTGGCCTGCGGCGTCGCCGATGGTCAGGTTCAGCGGGTTGCCGAGGATGTCGTTGGCGAGCGCGACCACCACCTCGAAGTTGCGCTGCACGGTAGGCCGCGTCCCGACGCCGTTGGCGTTGGTGGTGAAGCGCGGGCAGATGCCGTCGAACGCCACGGTGTTGCGCGCAATCACCGGTTTGGGGTTGTTCGGCAGTGCAAACAGGTCGTTACGCTGGGAGCCGTAGTTGCGCATGATGCCCCACATGCCGTTCCAGTAGCCTTCCAGCGAGGCGTCCATCGAATACAGGTAGTCGCCGGTGTCGCTGGCCGAACTGGAGATCGTCGTAACCGGCGCATTGAAGCCCATCTGTTCGGAAATACCGACCATCTGCGAGGACTTCCAGCCGGAGTTGGAGCTGTTGCCGAAGCCACTGCCCGAGTGCAGCCATTTCACGCCGTGCAGGGTGACGTTATGCTCCTCTTCGTGACCACCGGCATGCAGACGCAGCCGCACGTTGTCACCGGTGTACGTGCGCAGCATCGGGGTAAACGGGTCGCCCGGCATGTCGCCGCCACGGTTGATGTGCGGCGGGAACTGCGTGATCCCGCCCGTAGGCCCGGTCGCCGTGGTGATCGCACTCGGTGCCAGGTTCAGCGCAGCAATCGCACGGTCGGTACGGGTTTGCAGGGCATACGCCAAGTCCCCTGCCAGACCGTTGGCCTGCATCCCCGGCTTGCCGTCCGGCGCCGTGCGGTTCGGGTCATAGACCCGCAGTCCGACCGGCTCGTGGCGGTAGTTGACGACGAAGATGCCAGGGTCATCCACCGAGAGGGCTTGCGGGGCCGGACGGGGCGGGCCGCCTTCCAGCGNTCGCCACTGCCGGCCTCGAGAACGGAATCCAGCAGATTGGCCGCCGCTTTGCGCCCTGGCGGGTTGATCGCGTAGCGGAAGCTGTTGGCACTGGCCGGGTAGGCGCTGCCGTTCGGCACACCGTTGGGGCCTGCGCCCACATACACACCCGCTTCATAGGCATGCACGAAGTCGCTGTACTCCAGGAAGAACTCGCGGAAGCTGTCGTTCTTGCCGTCGCCGTCCAGGTCGCCGGTGGACACCACCGCCTGCCACGAGGTCGGCCCGCCATCCTGACGCGCGCCGCTGTACAGAAGCTCGCCGGTTTCAGCGTGGAACCAGGTGGAACCGGCCGGCTCAGCCAGCACCGTGGCGTACAGGCCCAGTTGCTGGTGCGTCGATGGGCCAAGGTGGTCGTGGGTAAAGATGGTGCCCAGGCCACGGTCGATACCGCGGGTGTTGACCACAGGGTCGGCGAACCAGCGTTGCATGGCCGTGCGGGCGCCCATCCAGTCAGCCCGGCCGAACTGGCCGAAATAAGGGTGTGACTTGGCTTTCGGGCAGGCTTGCGTGCCGTCGCGAGCATCCACCTCAGTGCAGTTGTTGAAGGCGCGAATGGCATGCACGCGCTCGACCACGGTGGCGGGTGAAAGCAGACCGTCTTCGTAGTTCCAGCCATTGGCCGAGCCGTCGGCAGCGGTCAGGTCCCATTTGGGCAGGTGGATGTGCTGACCGATCACGTCGGTCGGGGTGCGCACCTGATAATCGTCCAGCTCGTAGTAGTTGGGGATCAGGTTGGTCTGCTGGTACATCACGCAGTCGAAGGTGTTGATGCGCATGACCAGCGGCTCAGGCGGACGCTGCTTGTTGATCACCGGCCACACGTCTTCCCAAAGGGCCAGGATGCGCGCTTGCGGGAAGTGATAACCGACCTTGTTGTAGACCGCGTCAAATTGCAGGTTGGCGGCCTTGTAGATCCGTGGGTGATCGGCGCTGTACTGCGAGGAGCCGGTGAAAGACTGCCCGCTCATGGTTTCGCCGCTGTTGAACAGGCCGCTGCCAGCCATGGAGGTCAGGCGCTTGCCCCGGTCATCCATGCAGGGTTCGTAGAACGGCGCACCGGCCACCGGCAACGCGCCGTTGGTGCGGAAGGCTTTGGCGACTACCTGTTTGCCAGGCAGCAAGGCGAAACTCGGGTGATCCGGTTTGGAATGGAACAGCATCGCCGCCTGCTCCACGTCCGTGCCCTCCTCCGGAATGAACACGGCCTTGGCCTTGTGAACCACTTTAGACAGATCGGTCGCGGTGGTCACGGTTTCGGCTTCACCGCCCGCCGCCACGCCGTCCAGCGCGTGCCGGGGCAGGCCGCCGTCCCAACCGCCGGACTGCAGCGGATCGAGGTTGGCCCACAGGGCGTTGCCGCTGTCACGCAGGGCCTGGGCCTTGGCGCTGTCGAGCATGTCCAGCGGCGGGGTCGGCGGACGTTGACCCACGGTACTTTCCATGCCGCCGATCCAGAACGGATAGCCAGGGTTTTTCAACGAGCCGTCGGCATTGCGGTTGGCTTCGCTGCGGTCGACCAGCGCCACCGAGCCGATGACCTGCTGCCCGCCCTCGCCAGGTTGACCGGCGTCGTCATCGTCGTCTTCATCATCGTCGTCATTGGCGGCCACCAGCTCGCCCAGCTTCGGCACCACGGCGACCTTGCCCGGCATCGGCGCCATGGCCTTGCCAGGCAACGGCACGATGGCCGGAATGGGTGTGCCCGCAACGATTTCACCGTCCGGCAATGCGCGGGCGCCCGCCGCCGGTTTACCGCTGCGCAAGGCGAACGGAGTGGTGTGGAACCCGTTGTCACTGGCCTGAGAGACCTCGAGTCGGGTGCCTTCTTCGAATACGTCGTGTATCCGCCACATGGTCCACATGCCCTGGGCGAAGTGCGGATAGAAGTGGCAGTGATAGATCGCATCGCCCGACACCCGGTTGCGGTTGCCGGAACCGCCGTTGGCGATTTCATAGGTGTAGCCGGCGCCCGGACCGATGCCCTGGGCGTCCATGTAATCGGAGTTGTCGTCGTTGGGGTTGAACAGCCACTGATGCCCATGCAGGTGAAAGATGTGCTGCTCCTTGCCGTTATGGGTATTGCGGATCTTCACCAGATCGCCGATGTAGCTGTGGTTGACGTTCGACGGCTCGGACGGATACAGCGCCATGCTTGCCTTGATCCCGGTGGCGTCTCTGGGCGGTACCTGGCCTGGCAAAATCTGCTCCAGACCGACGTTGGCCGGTACATCCACCAGCATGCCGATGTCACCCACGGTATGGGAACTGAGGAAAAACTCCTCGTAGGCGCAGGACAGGCAGTCATGCATCGGCCCGACGCCCAGACGGTTGGCGATCACTTCGGCGCCGATGCCGCCGGAGCCATAGTTGATCATGAAGGCGTCGCGGGTCGGTTCGAGCATGTGGCCGAACACCGGGTCGGCGAAGTAACCGGGGAACGCCTGGGTCACAGCCGACTCGTCGTTGAACACCGCTGCGAAGTCGCGGAACGGCTCCAGCCGATTGGGCACGGCCGGGTTGCGCTTGCCGATGCTTTCCAGCGGATAGGTCGAGGGCGGGAAGCTGCCGTCGGTGTTGGGGCCCATCACCACGGCGTCGGTTTCGCTGTTGATGATTTCGTTGCCGTTGACCATGTTGATGATCGGCAGGCCCGCCTTGCCTTCGGTGATCCACGGCTGGCGCTGCGGATAGCGGGCCTCGTAGTCGACGATGGGCTGACCGGTCGGGGCGCGGCCGACACTGGCCAGGCGCATCTCCTCTTCGCTCAGGGTGTTGCGGTACATGCGGCCACCCTTGGGCACGACCACCACTTGCGCGAACAGACCGTTGGCCATGTTGCCGGAGGTGCCTTCTCCGCCAAAGGTCGCGGCCTGGCTGTTGGCGTTGAACGCCCCTTCGCGCTCGGCATACAGGGTGTATGAGCGCGTGGCGCCGGGGGCCAGCAGAAAGTTGCCGTTGCGACCCACATTGGAGGACATGTCGGCGATGCTGTTGACCGCCTGCATGCCGTTGACCGAGAAACCGACGTAGCGCTCGCTGACCTGGTCGTTGACCACGAAGTCCTCGGGCATGTTGGCCTGGGGTGCTTCGTTCTCTTCGCCCTCTTCCCCCTCCGGCTCTTCAAGCTCGAAGCCGCTGCTGTTGGGGTTGGCCTGCAAGGCCAGCAGGTTCTGCAGCGTGACGGTCAGGCAGTCACCGGCGGCGACGCGCAGGACCATCGGCCGCGGGCGCTTGTCCGGGCGCAGCGTCACCTTGCCCGGCACCGCCGCGCCGCCCTTGGTGAGCAGCACGTTGTGCTCATCGACCACATCACCGCGCAGGGCGTAGATCATGCCGTTGGCATTCTGCGCACCGAGGCGGTTGTACATCAGCGGTTGATCCAGGGCCACGACGTTGGCGACCAGATTGCGCTCGCAGCGAATGGCGGCTTCGACGGAGTCCTCGACGGCGAACAACGCACCGAACGACAGACAGATATTCAGCAGACGAGATGGATAGGGCTTCATCGTGAAGGGTCCTCCGCAAAGGGAAACTCACATAACGGCGCATAACAGCCCTGAGCAACGACCATGCCACAAACTCAGGCGTTCAAAATCAATGACTTAACTGGACGGTTCGTAAAAATCGGGGAAACGACAACCGTTGTTCCCTACCCCCAGTCCCCGGAAGTGGGGTAATTCCCCAGAATCAAAAGCAGCAGATTCCGCGACTTCAATTCGCCAACACCGGCGACGCATCACCCAACAGGCGGTGGTAATCACGCAGCACACCGGGCACGTAGCGCTGGGTTTCGGCGAACGGCGGGATCACGTTGCCGCGCTTGCTCACCGCCGCTGGGCCTGCGTTGTAGGCGGCCACGGCCAGCGACACGTCGTTGCCGAACATCACCATCAACTGCTTGAGATAGCGGGCGCCGCCCTGAATGTTCGAGCGGGGGTCCCAGACATTGGCGACCCCCATTTCCCGAGCGGTGTCAGGCATCAACTGCATCAACCCGGCTGCGCCCTTCACCGAGCGGGCGGACGGGTTGTAGCCCGACTCCATGCGAATCACCGCGTGCAGCAACGCTTCGGGCAGGTCGTTAATGGCGGCCGCTTGGGAGACTTCCTGGGCATAGGGCCGCTGACTGGCGGTCATGCTTTTTTCGTCAGTGCTGGCCAGGGCCGTTCCAGCGGACTGAAACGGCGGCGCCGAAACCGGTTCGTGGAACACCTGCTGAACGTCTCGACCGGCACGTTTGACGTTGGAAATGATCAAGTGACCGTCCGGACCTCTGGAGATGTACACGTCGGCCTGAGCGGCCAGCGGCAGTATGCACAGCGTCAGCAATACGCCTCTGAACGTACGTTCAAAGTCCATCCGTGCCTCCTCTGGCACGCTCGCTAAAACTGGGGGTTATTCCCCACTCGCGGTGCCATGATGAGGGTCAACGCAAAGCCTGTGCCGAACTGCCAGCCCCCGCAAAAGCCCGGTCCAGAAGGCTGCGCGGAAAAGCTCAAGGCCGCGGCTGCCAGCGCGCACGGCAATTGCATGAGCCCTCTGCACAACCCAGTCTGCGGAGGTTTCCATGGGGCATTTCACCCGCTGTGCGCCGTCTTCTTCCCCACGTTTTCAGCGCGGTTTCACCCTGCTCGAATTGCTCGTGGTTTTGGTGGTGCTCGGCCTTCTGGCCGGGATCGTCGCGCCCAAATACTTCAGTCAACTGGGTCGCTCTCAAGCGAAAGTCGCCCGAGCGCAGATAGAAGGCCTGACCAAGGCGCTGGACCTGTACCGACTGGAGGTGGGCCATTACCCCTCCTCCGAACAAGGCTTGGTGGCGCTGGTGACCGCGCCGCCGGAAGAGTCACGCTGGACCGGGCCGTATCTGCAGAAAACCGTGCCGCAGGACCCGTGGGGCCGGAACTACGTCTATCGCTACCCCGGTGAGAACGGCGAGTACGACCTGCTTTCCATGGGCAAGGACGGTCAGCCCGGTGGCGAAGGCGAAGACGCCGAAGTCACCAGTTGGCAGTGACCATCATGAAATTTCTGATCAAGGCAGTGGGCAAGCGCGGTGAGGTGATGTCGCTGGCGCTGGAGGCCGACAGTTCCGTCGACGCACGCAGTCTGGCGGAAACCCAGGGCATGCGGGTGCTCAACGTGCGCGCCGAATCGCGCTGGAGGATTAGAGGCATCCGCAAGCCGGAAAAATTCAACCTGGTGCTGTTCAGTCAGGAGCTGAACACCCTGCTCAACGCCGGCCTGCCGCTGATCGATGCGCTGGAAAGCCTCGCCGAAAAGGAAACCGCGCCCCAGGCCCGCAAGACCCTCAGCGGGCTGGTGCGGCTGCTGTATGAAGGCAAATCCTTTTCCCAGGCGCTGACCCAGTTTCCGCTGGTGTTCCCCACCTTATACGTGGCGCTGGTGCAATCCAGCGAAAAGACCGGTGCGGTCGGCGAGGCGCTGGGGCGTTACGTGTCTTATCGCAAACGCATGGACGAAGTGCGCCAGCGCATCGTCAGCGCGTCGGTCTACCCGATGTTGCTGCTGATCGTCGGCGGCGCGGTGGTGCTGTTTCTCATGGGTTATGTGGTGCCGCGCTTCAGTCTGGTGTTCGAAGGCCTGGGCTCGAATCTGCCGTGGCTGTCGCGGGTGTTGATGGAGACAGGCATGTTCCTGCACGCCCATCAGATGGACTTTGCCGTGGGCTTCGTGGCCTTCGTGCTGGGCTCGGTGATGGTGGTGCGTCAGCGACGGTTTCGCCTGGCGTTCAACCGGGCCATCGAGCGCATCCCCACGGTCTATCAGCGCGTGTTCATGTACGAACTGGCGCGTTTTTATCGTTCACTGGGCATCCTGATGCAAGGCGGTATTCCGATCCTCACGGCGATGGGCATGGTGCGCAATCTGCTGGGCAGCGCCTCGCAACTGCGCCTGGACGCCGCCAGCGAGCGGATTCGTGAAGGTCAGGCGCTGTCCGTGGCACTGGAACAGAACCACCTCGCCACCCCCGTTTCATTGCGCATGCTGCGTGCGGGGGAACAATCGGGGAATCTGGGGCAGATGATGGAGCGCACCGCCGATTTCTACGACGAAGAAATCAGCCGCTGGATCGAATGGTTCGTGCGCCTGTTCGAACCGCTGCTGATGACCTTCATCGGCTTGCTGATCGGTTTGATCGTGATCCTGATGTACATCCCGATCTTCGAACTGGCGTCGAGTATTCATTGAGGGACGAACCTTGTGGAAGCCAGGGGGGGCAGTCCAGGCGGTGGGAGCCGGCTTGCTGGCGAATGCATTGTGTGCTGATCGTTCCCACGCTCCGCGTGGTAACGCTGCGATTGACGCTCCGCGTCAACGGGACGCGGAGCGTCCTGCGAGGCATTCCCGCGCTGGAGCGTGGGAACGATCATGGAAACCCCGCAGCCCTGCGCACCTGTAGCCTTCCGGGAATGACGACCTGGGCCCGGGTCGATCACCGCATCAGGTTGACCCTGGCCAGGTCGATCAATTGCCGGGCCCTGCCATCCAGTACGGCCTTGAGCATGAACAGCCCGAAGCCTTGGGACTCGGCGAGCGTGGTCTTGGGCGGCATGATCAGTTCCTGCCGCTCACTGACCACGTCCACCACCACCGGGCCTGGATGACGAAATGCTTCTTTCAGGGCAGCGGCCAGGTCCTGGGGTTTCTCGACGCGAATGCCCTTGATGCCGATGGCATTGGCCATCGCCGCAAAGTCGGGGTTCTTCAGGTCGCAGCCCACGTCGAGGAATCCATTGGCCTTCATTTCCAACTCGACGAAACCCAGCGTTCCGTTGTTCAACACCACGATCTTCACCGGCAGGTTCATCTGCCCAAGGGTCAGCACATCGCCCATCATCATGGCGAAACCGCCATCGCCGGACATCGAGATGACCTGCTTCTCCGCAAACGCGCTCTGCGCACCGATCGCCTGCAGCATCGCGTTGGCCATGGAGCCATGGTTGAACGAGCCGATCAGCCGGCGTTTGCCGTTCATTTTCAAATACCGCGCAGCCCAGGCCGTGGGCGTGCCGACATCACAGGTGAAAATCGCATCCTCGGACGCCAGCTCACTGACCATCCGCGTCACGTACTGCGGGTGGATCATTTCGCTGTCCGGTTCGCTTTGCGCCAGCGCATCCAGGTCGGCGCGGGTGATGGCGTAATCGGCCAGCGCGTTGTCCAGATGGCTACGGTCCCGGTGTTCGTCGAGCAAAGGGAGCAGCGCCTGCAACGTACCTTTGACTTGCCCCACCAGCCCCATTTCCAGACTGCAGCGATTGCCCAGCGCCTCGGCCCGCACGTCGATCTGGATGATGCGCGCGTGCTCGGGATAGAACTGCCGATAGGGAAAATCGGTGCCCAGCATCAACAGCGTGTCGCAATGCTTCATGGCGGCGTAGCCGGAAGACACCCCGATCAGCCCGGTCATGCCGACGTCGTAAGGGTTGTCGTACTCGATGAACTCCTTGCCGCGCAACGCGTGCACGATGGGCGCCTTGAGGGTCTGCGCCAGGTCCAGCACCTCGTCATGGGCGCCGGCGCAACCGGCGCCGCACAGCAACGTGATCTTTTCGGCGTCGTTCAACAGCAGGGCCAGTTGTTCCAGCTGGTCTCTGTTGGGCCGAATCACAGGATCGGCCGGCACCAGCCAATGCGGCACTTTGGCAGGTGACGGCTGCAAGGCCACATCGCCGGGAATCACTACCACCGCCACGCCCTTTCCGGCGATGGCCGTGCGCATCGCGCGTTGCAGGATCTGCGGCAGCTGTTCGGGCCGAGACACCAGCTCCACGTAATGGCTGCACTCCTTGAACAGGCTTTCAGGGTGGGTGCTCTGGAAGTAGTCGATACCGATTTCCGTGCTCGGAATGTGCGCCGCGATGGCCAGCACCGGAACGCGGCTGCGATGGGCGTCGAACAGACCGTTGATCAGGTGCAGGTTGCCCGGACCGCAACTGCCGGCGCACACCGTCAGGTTGCCGGTCAGGTGCGCCTCGGCCCCCGCAGCGAAAGCCGCCGCCTCCTCGTTACGCATGTGCACCCAGGCGATGCTCTCGTCACGTCGCAAGGCATCGGTAAAACCGTTGAGCGAGTCGCCGACCACGCCGTAGATCCGTTTGACCCCCGCCGCTCTCAACGTTTCTGCCATGTAATCCGCCACTGTTCTGGCCATCCAATCAACTCCTGTGCAGTCGTTAATAAAAGGGCTCAACGCTGAGCCGGTTTTTCCTTGAGCAATAACGCCAGTACGATTGCCCCCGCAGCGCAAGCGATCATCAGCAGTCCGATACCGCGAAACTGCAACGCGTGGCCGCCGTCGATTTGCCCGGCATGGCGATACAGGGCACTGGCGATGGGCGAGATCAACGCACTGGTGGCAAAGACCAGCAGGTTCATGATCCCGGTTGCCGTTCCCGCGACCTCGGCCGGATTGGCCTCCTTGATCATGGTGTAGGGAATCATTGCCGCACCGGAAACGATGCCGAAGAACAGGCTCAGGACCAGGTTGTCCGCCAGATGCGCCGGGCCGAACACGATGGCGCATTCAGCGGCCAGCAGCGCGATGGCGCCACCGATCACCACCGGTTTGCGACGCTGTAGGCGGTCGGACACCCAGCCCAGCAACGGGCAACCGATGACCCAGCCGAATAGAACGAGGGCGACGCTGGTCACGGCGTCCTGATAGGCAATGCCCAAACCCTCGGTAAAAAATGCCACGCGCCAGATCATGTCGCCGACGGTGGTCGGAATGAACAACAGCCCGGCACAGATGCCGCAGAGCCAGGACTGAGGATTGCCGAATACGACGCGATAGCCATCCAGCGGATTCTTCTTTTCGGGCGACGGCGCGGTCGCCAACGGCGCACGAGCCTCACGCTGAAAAAACAGGGTGATCGCCAACGCCAGGAGCAGCCCGGCCAGTCCGTACCAGATATAAAGCCACGGCAACGAAAACTGATGGACCATGTGCGCGACGGCGTACTGGCCCGCCGACCCTCCGAACATGCCGAACGCCTGCACGATTCCGATGGCCGACGCCAGTTGCGCCGCAGGAAAGCTTCGGGTGGCGATGTAGACAGCGCCCGTGAAGGCAAACGCGGCACCGGCGCCCTGCAACAGGCGCCCCAGAAGCGCGATGAAGTAGTGGCTGTTGCTGAACATCACGCAACCCGTCGCCAGCATGAGCATACCCACGGCGACCGGCACTCGGGCGCCGAAGCGGTCGAGGACGCCACCGGCCACGACACTGGTCAGCGAATAGGTGTAGTAATAACTGCCGATGAGCGAGCCAAGGGACGCCGTGGCAATGCTCAGGTTAAGGCTCAATTCCGGGAGCATGACCCCCGGCGCGGATCTCGCTGCGTACTGACTGAAATGGAACAGCCCGCACAGCACGAACATCACCGCTGCGGCGTGAGAAGCCTTGACCCTGACATCGACCTGAGTGACCGCCATTCGTATCGCTCCTGCGCCGTGTCGGCAAATGCCCTCGCGTTCGGGGGCTGAACCATGAAACCACTGAGCAGACGCTAACAAACGCCCCGGACAAAACCCATCATCCGAACATTTGACATGGCCATACCAACATATGAGTCCGGTCGCCAACCGTGCGGCAGCCCGGCACCTCGTCTTCCGACCGCGATGTCGCCCTCAACCCAGGCGTTGCGAGACTCGTCGCCGCTCCCGCGCCCTGATGGGCGATACGCCACGGGCCTGCTTGAACGCGCGGCTGAACGAATATTCGGAGCTGTACCCTACCCGCGCGGCAATTTCCGCCAGGGTCAAACGGGTCTGGTCCAGCAGTTGCGCGGCAATGCCGATGCGCCAACGCGCCAGGTAAGCGTAGGGTGTTTCCCCCACGGTCTCGCGGAACTGCCGGGCAAACACCGTGCGAGACAGACCGGCTTCGCTGGCCAGCGCATCCAGGCTCCAGGGCCGCGACGGGTGCTCGTGAATCTGTTCCAGCGCCTTGCCCACATGAGGATTCTGCATGGCCGCAAACCAGCGCCCGCGCCTGGCAGGCTCCGTTTCCGACCACTCCCTGAGCACATAGATGAACAACACCGCGAGCAGATGCCGGATGATGACGTCGGACGCCACCCCGGACCGCTCGACCTCACTGCGAAGCTGCGAGAGGATGTCCGCTGCCGGAGACTCGCTTTCCCGGATATGCACCACGTCGGGCAGCGAACCGATGGCCGGCAACACCATGAAGCGATCGATGCCGACCGAGCCACAGATCATCTTCGTGGCCCCCGCCGCCGGGCTGAATACACCGTTGTTGGCCTGGAGAAAATCCATCAACGGCACCACTTCACTGTCCGGCGAATGCAGCACCAGATGCGGCGAGCCGTGGGGCAGCAGCACGACATCCCCAGGCTGCACCTCCACCAGTTGAACGCCGTCGACTTTCAGATAGGCCGTCCCCTCGACCACGAAGTGGTAGAAGGTCGCGTCACGACCGCCGATCTGCACGCCCCAGTCTCCGGCGATGCGCGTCTGCGCCAGGACGATGCCTTCGGCAGTCAGGTACTTGAGCCAGTGTTGGGCACTCATCGGGGGCTGTCCTGACATCCACTATCGAGCGTCACGCTTTATCAGTTTCCAGAGGTGCAGGCAATGGCCGTGGCAGGCAGATCGTGGATGACGGTTGGTGTTGCAAACGAGATCAAGGCTTGACGCTCGGGCTGGCAACCAGGAGGGGGAAGGAATCGCCGAACATCGGATGCCCGCCCAGGGACTCCGCTTGCGTGGCTTCTGGCTGAATCACATCCCAATGTTCGACCAACATGCCACTGTGCACGCGCACGATATCGGCGACTATCCAGTCCCGAGGCTGGCCGACGTTGCGAAAGCGGCCGTGGAGCATGACCATGTTCCCGTCGCCCATGGCAATCGCATTCTCATACCTGAAGTCGGCAGGTGCACGCTTGACCAGCTCGAACAGGCCTTCGCGGCCGGCGGGTACATGGGCGCTGTGCTGGATGTAGTCCGCTGACCAGTATTCTTCGGCGCCCTGAAAATCCTTGCGATTGAACAGCAGGTCAAACGCTTCCAGCACCAGCTTCACATTCGATTTGTCGTGATTGGTCATAGAACACCATTCCCTCAGTCACTGAATAGTCGAGACGCCATCACCCAGCCGCCCCTTAGGCTGGCCGTAGCCACTGTGATACACGATGGCAATCTTGATCGATGGCATGGGGGCGACCTCAACCAAAAGTCGTCAACACGCGCTCTGGCCGCCATCGACAGTCAGCGCGTGGCCCGTGACGTAGGACGCCATGTCAGAGAGCAGAAAGATCACCACACTGGCGATCTCTTCGGCGTCTGCCAGACGGCCCAATGGAATGCCCTTGCCGAAGGGATGACTGTCGTTCCCGGCGTCGTCGGCGGTGATTTTCGCCTGGGTCATGGGCGTGCGCGTGATCGACGGGTTGACCGAGTTGACGCGAATCCCGAACGGGCCGAGTTCCACCGCCGCAGCCCTGGCGAGTGAAACGATCGCGCCCTTGCTGGCGCTGTAGATGCTGGTCCCGGGAAAGGCGATCTGGGCGATGACCGAGCCATTGAAGACGATGGCACCACCGCCCTGCTGTTTCATCTGCGCGGCCTGGGCCTTGAGGCAGAAGAATGCCGATTTGGTGTTGGTGTCCATGAGGCTGTCCCACAGCGCCTCGTCCAGGGTTTCCAGCAGTCCGCCGCGACTGAAGCCTGCGTTGTTGAAGGCGCCGTCCAGCGCGCCAAAATGGGCGACGGTCTGGGTCACCATGGATTGAGCCACGGCGATGTCATTGAGGTCGGCTTCGATGAACAGCGCCTCACCGCCCGCCTCGGCAATCTCGGCCGCGACCTGTGCGCCGGCCACCGTGTTACGTCCGGTGAAGGCGACCTTGGCCCCTTCTCTGGCTGCCAGCAAGGCCGTTGCGCGGCCGATGCCCGAGGTGCCGCCTGTGACCAGAACGACTTTGGAATCGAGTAAGCCCATGGTGTTTTCTCCGGTGTAAGAACTTTCAGCGAGGATTGATCGGTACGGCTTCACTCGACGGCCTTGAGGAACTCATCGACCGTGAGCGTTTCGTGACCGAAGGTGGGGTAGGAAATGGTCAACGCCGACTGATGCGCCTGTTCCGTGAAGTCGGCCACGGCATCGCTGAGAAAGGTCACGTGGTAACCCGCTTCCAGGGCGTGGCGTCCGGTTCCTTCGATACAGGTCTGCGAGGTCAGGCCTGCGAGCACGACGTTCTCGATGCCTTGGGCGCTGAGTTGCTCTTGCAGGTCGGTGCCGTGAAACGAACTGAACATACGATGGTGGGACACGATGAATTCACCGGCGACGGGCTTCAACGGCTCGTAGAATTCGTCGCCCTTCTCGCCGATCCAGAACACCCGGTTTTCTACCGCCCATTGAAAACGCGGGTGCAGATGCTTGATGTCGTCGAAGCTGTGTTCGTCCATGCCGTGGGGGGAAAAGAACACCTTGACTCCGGCTTTCCTCGCCCCGGCCAGCAGCCGCGCCAGGTTTTCCTTGAGTTCGAGCCGGGCAACCATCGGCCCGATGGCGCCGCTCAACTTGCCGTCGTCGGCGAGAAAATCGTTCAGGACGTCGACCAGGATCAGCGCCGTTGTCTGGACCGGGTAACTCAGAGCACTCATACACACCTCGTTCAGGAATCACATGGAGCGCGGCAACTGCCGGGCAGCGCGTTACAACGCGACAATGGTCCGTCCGCGAACCTCGCCGCGCACCACCGCCAGCGCACGCTCGGGCACTTGTTCCAGCCCGATTTCCTCGACGACGTCTCCGGGCAGCCCATCGGGCAACAGTTCGGCCAGCCTTGCCCACGCGGCCACCCGATCAGCTTTGCTGCAGTACACCGAATTGACGCCAATGAGGGTGACGGCACGCATGATGAACGGCAGGACGGTCGTGATCAGGTCACGCCCGCCCACCAGCCCGAGGGAGGCAATCGCGCCGCCGTAGCACATGCTGGCAAGGGCATTGCTCAGGGTGCTGCCGCCGACGTTGTCGATGACCGCGCCCCAGCGCTCGTCCATCAGCGGTGGGTCGGCGAGCACGGCGAGGCTTTTGCGGTCGATTATTTCGGTGGCGCCGAGGGCCCGCAGATAGCCTTCGTGCTCAGGCCGGCCGCTGGAGGCGACGGTGTGATAACCCAGTTTCGCGAGCAGCATCACCGCGACACTGCCCACCCCGCCGCTGGCGCCGGTGACCAGCACCTTTTTCGACTTGTCGATGCCGTGGCGCTCAAGCGCGTTGATGCACAGCATCGCCGACAGGCCGGCGCTGCCGTGGGACATGGCCTGGCGCAGGGACATGCCTTCGGGCAGGTGCACCAGCCATTCGGCGCGCACCCGCGCCTTTTCGGAAAAACCGCCCCAGTGTTTTTCGCCTACGCCCCAGCCGTTGAGGATGACCTCGTCTCCGGGCTTGAATTCGGGTGAGTCGGAGTGCTCGACCACCCCGGAAAAATCAACGCCGGGCACGAAGGGAAAAAACTGCACGACCTGACGATGGGCGCTGCCGGAAATCGCCATGCCGTCCTTGTAGTTGACCGTGGAGTATTTGACGTTCACCAGCACATCGCCAGCGGGCAGCGCGTCTTCATCGAGTTCGACGATGGCGCTGACATTCTCGTCGGCGGGTCGTGTCAGTAACAATGCGCGGAAAGTTGGGGTGGTCACGAGCAAACCTCGTAGTGCGGCGTTCAGGCGAAATCGGCAGTGTTCCTGGGCAGGCAGCGGATAAAACGATCCGGGCACGGATCAAGGGGGATCCGCACCCGGTGCTGGCAATTATCAGCCACAAGAGGAGTCGTGCCGTCCGGAAAACATAAACAACGGCCCATACTATCCATCGAATCAAACAATAATCGACTATACCTTTGCGTAACGTCCGCATACCCGGGGATACATCATTGCGCTTTAACTGTTTTCAACTTCCCGGCACAGCGTAATAACTGCCAGACCATAAACAGCACACCCGCCAGGCCAAAGAACGCCACCGTATTATCCACCGCTTGCGCACTCTCCTCTTGCCCGAAAAAGTCGACGTCGGCACAGAACAGCGCGATCACCCACATGGTCAGAAACGCGCCAGCGAAAAGGATCGTGACGACATATTCGGTCAACACCCGCGAAAACCAGGGCATGTCCAGGCAGCGCAGAACAAGCCCCGGCAGCATGAGCACAACGCTCGCCAATTGCAGCGCATTCAAATACCCGTTGCCACATCCCGCGCAAGTCACCGAGGCAACTATCAGGCCGTGGGTGAATATGATGCCGGACGGCGCCTGCACATCAAGACGTCCGTACTTCAAGTAACTGATGCAACCACTGAAGACGGACAGGAAACAAAAGCCCGAATGAAGCATGCACACCATCGAATGATTCATCTGCATAAGGCGCCGCCGACTCGATAACAGAAAAGGATGTGAAGTTCTGATGGTCAGAACACTCCGAGCATCGTCCATGGACCCTGCGCCCGTCACTTCTATCAAAGGCTGACGACCCTATACGTTGGTTTGCGCCTATCATCTCCAGGTCTGGTGGCAGAGGTGTGCCATTGACGTGATCATCGGACGTCATTAACGGCGCGTTGCCCGCCGCAAGGCGGCCACGCGCGCAAAGTCATCGGCATCTGGCCTGAGGGTGAAACGGACCAATACGCCCCCCACGACTGGAAACCGTCTGAACGGCCCTTCGTCCCCGGGTCCCCCTCCACGCCGGATCATTCGATCCCCGTGCGGGTGGCGTTCGGATCGATCAGCGTATTGCTGGGGATCACGGGCGGGCTTGGCAACGCGTTGGTGACGGTCAACCTGCCTTATCTGCAAGGGTCCCTTGGGGCTGACTCCGCGGAAATCGCCTGGTTACCCGCAGCCTATGCGATGACCTACGTGTCGATGAACCTGATGCTGGTCAAATTCCGTCAGCAATTCGGGCTGACAGCCTTCACCCGGATCTTCCTGTCGCTGTACGTGCTCGTCACACTCGCTCACCTGTTCGTCAACAGCAGCACCACGGCGGTTGCAGTCCGCGCAGCCCATGGCATGGTCGGTGCCGCGCTGACGTCCCTGAGCCTGTATTACATGATTCAGGCCCTGCCCCAGCGTTGGCGACTCAAGGCGGTGGTGCTGGGTTTCGGTTCATCCCAACTGGCGCCGCCCATTGCCCGGCTGATCTCCGTGGACTTGCTGCAGATCGATCAATGGCGCGGGCTGTATCGATTCGAACTGGGTCTGGCGCTGTTTGCGCTGGCCTGTGTCTTCCTGTTGCGTCTGCCGCCAGGCGACCGGACGCGCACCTTTGAAAAACTGGATTTCCTGAGTTTCGCGTTCCTGTCCACCAGCGCCGGGCTGTTGTGCGCAGTGCTCTCTCTGGGGCGCATCGACTGGTGGCTGGACGCTCCCTGGATCGGCGTTGCCAGCGCGCTGTCCATCGCCCTTGGTGCCATCGGCATCCTCATCGAGCGCAATCGACAACGCCCGCTGCTGAACCTGGACTGGCTGGCGAGCGGCAAGATCGTCCGCCTGGCCCTGGCGATGATCCTGATCAAGATCATTCTTTCCGAACAGAACATCGGCGCGGTCGGCCTGTTTCAGCTGTTCGGCCTGACCAACGAACAGACGCAGACGCTGTTCTGGATCGTGCTGGCCGGAGCGCTCGCCGGACTTGTGATCAGCGCCCTGACCATCAGCCTGGCGCACCTGACGCTGCCCGTCGTCGTTGCGCTGGGCCTGATGCTGGCGGGCGCTGCGATGGACAGTTTCGCCACTCAGGACACGCGCCCGTCCAACCTCTACCTGAGCCAGTTTCTGCTCGCTTTTGGCGGCACGTTATTTCTCGGGCCTACGCTGCTCACCGGGCTGGGCGGCGTACTCGCCAACCCGAAGAACCTCATCAGCTTCGCCGTGCTGTTCAGCATGACGCAAAACATCGGCGGCCTTGCCGGGTCCGCGCTGATGGGCACCTTGCAGACGGTGCGGGAGAAATTCCACTCAGGCCACCTGGTGGAACACCTCACCGGGACCGATCCGATCATTGCGGATGCGATCAGCCATTTCGCGGCGAACTACGGCGGGGTCATCGTCGATCCCTCGTTGCAGCGCGCGCTGGGACAGAGAGCCTTGGGTGCCATCGCCACCCGGGAGGCGAACATTCTGGCGTACAACGACGTTTTCATGGTGATTGCCGCAATCGCAGCAGGCACGATCCTGTGTATCAGCGCCCGCGCCATGGCCGAGCGGGTGCTCTATCGCCAGCCGTGAACCGGCGCCATGATCACGCACGTCAACATGATGGTATGGATCCCCGGCCAGTCGACGCTGTTGTAGAACACGTAGCAGATCAGGGTGGCGAAGTAAGCCTTAAGGGCGAATTTGAGGTAGCGCGGATTGCTGAAGGCGCCGGGTACCACCAGAAACGGCGGCTGCGCTCGGGTCTTGTGCGTCGGCGGCCGACGGTGGTCGGCCGCAGCGTTCATCGACTCCGGCTGTGAATCACGTTCCGACTGCCTGATCACCGATATTCATATGCCCGGCATGAGCGGGCTCGACCTTCACGACAAACTGCACGCCGCCGGCAGTACCGTGCCGGTGATATTCATCACCGCATTCCCGGAGTTCAAGACCCGTGAGCATGCCATGCAGCGGGGTGCCATCTGTTTTCTGGTGAAGCCTTTCAATGCGGACGTGTTGATCGACTGCGTTGAACGGGCGTTGCAAAGAGGCTTGAGCTGAACACCGCACGTCACCGCCTGTTCAGTCAGGGCCGATGATCGACCCGCACTCGACTACGATCTTCTCAACGCGCATCAACCTCCCGCGAGAGTAAACCGTCATGCAACTGATCGGATGCTGGTCTTCAGGTTTCACCCGCCGAATCGGCATCACGCTCAAACTGCTCGACTTGCCGTTCGATCACCTGAACGTCGACGTCTTCAAGCGCCCCGAGGACGTCAGGCCCTACAGCCCGATGCTGAAAATACCGGCGCTGGTGATCGATAACGGCGAGGTGCTGCTGGACAGCGACAGCATGGTCGATTATCTGCACGAACGGGTCGGACCGCTCCGAGCGCTGATTGCCATCAGTGGGGCCGAGCGGCGCCAGGCATTGAGAATCGTCGGCATCGCCACCACCGTCTACGAGAAATTCAGGGCCGTCGAGCAGGAGGCGTCACGGCCAGAGGCGCTGCAGATGGCCAGTGTCAGCGACTTCTACAGCGCTCAGGCACTGACCGGTTTCGAGATGCTGGAGTCGGCCGCCAAAGGGCGGTGGCTGGTGGGAGGCGCGCTGTCACAGGCGGACATCATGACCGTGGTCGCGTACCAGGCGGTGAGCAACTCTCCGTTATTGGCGGAGGTCAATGCCAGGCGTTTTCCCAAGCTTGCGGCCCTGTCCCGGCACGCGATGCTGCTGCCGGCGTTCGAGTCCACCGTGCCTCGCTGATCCGGCAACGCGCATCGCTGCCGGCACTCAGTGCACCTCGTCTTCTTCGTGAAGAAAGCACGCCAGCCTTGAGCGCAACCAGCGCTCTTGCGGGGCATCATCGGTTTTCGCGTCCCAGGACATCGCCAGTTCCACTGTTGGAATCTGCAGCGGAAGCGCCTGCGCGCGCACGCCGCCATAGGCCACCAGAATGTCAGCGACGTAATCCGGCACCGTGGCCAACAGATCGGTATTGGCCATCACCAGCGGCAGGCTGCTGAATTGAGACAACGATATTTCCACATGGCGGCTACGGCCACGGGTCTTGAGTTCAGAATCGATATAGGCCGTGACGTCACCGGAATAACAGACCTGGGCGTGGGGACGTTGGCAGTATTCATTCAAATCGACTTCATGGCCGCTTCTGTCTGAACGCAACAACTTGAGATTCAGCGGGCGCAGCACCTGGCGCCGGAGACCGCCGGGCATCTTCGGACCGTATGCCAGTGCCACCGAAATATCCCCGGTTTCAAGTTGCCGTAGCAGTTGATCCTGTTCCAGCCTGCGGACGATCAACGATGCGCCGGGCGATTCCTGGCGCAACCGGGCGAGAAGACCTGGCAATAATCCGTACTCTACGTCTCCGCCCAGTCCAATACGAAACTCCTTACTCCAGCCATATCCCGGGTTCATATCTTCTCGTACCTGTTTTAATGAATGGCCAGTCTCGGCATCACGCCTGGCAAACATCAACCGATGCCCGCTTCAAAAGCTTAGCCGTCCCCGCGCTTGACAGCATTAATCCCTGAGGATAGAGCGGCCATACGGAGGTATATCGCCAGCCCCATCAACGTTCATGAACGGCAAGTGTCGATACGTCGGCAATCGCAACGGGCGTGGTTTTTTATTCAACCGAAGACACTTCGGCAGCCGAAGTTCGCCGTTCATAAGCCGGCGGTTTACCGCGCACCTGCTTGAAGGCCCTGCTGAAGGAATATTCCGACCCGTAACCGACCTGAATCGCGATCTGCGCGAGCGTCATGTCGGTCTCTTCGAGCAACTGACTGGCGACCCCCATCCGCCAGCGAGTCAGGTAGGCATAAGGCGTCTCCCCCACCAGCGCGCGGAACTGTTTGGCGAACGCCGCCCGCGAAAGCCCCGCCTCCCGGGCCAGCGATGTGAGCGTCCAGGCCTGCGCCGGACGGGTGTGGATGCTCTCCAGCGCTCTGGAAATATTCGGGTTCTGCATGGCCGCGAACCAGCCATCCGAGTTGCCCTCGAACGACTCGATCCATTCGCGCAGGATGTAGATGAACAACGCCGAGAGCAGATGACGGACCATTACCCGGCTGGCGACCCCTGAGCCTTCGACCTCGCCCTTGAGCTGGCGCAGGGCGGTCGCCACCGGCGATTGCCGATTGTCAGGGCTGGCCTTTATGCAGAACAGTTCGGGCAGTGACCTCAGCGCTGGCAGGACCATGTAACGGTCCAGGCCGAACGCACCGCAGATAACGTTGGTTGCCTGTTCCGATTCGCTGAATATCCCGTCGTTGGCCTTGAGAAATTCGAACAGCGGCGCGACCCGAGCACCCGGCGCACTTTGCAGGCGGTGCTCGGCGCCACGGGACAGAACGGCAATGTCACCGGCCTCCAGTCTGATCGGTGTACCGTTGTCGACGCTGATATACGCACGGCCCTGGGTCACGAAATGGAAGAAGATCGCCTCCCGCTGTTCCAGGTATACCCCCCAATCGTCCACCGCTCGAGTATGAGCAAGCACCATTCCATCGGACCGTAGAAACTGGAGCCAGTGGTTCGCATTCATACCGTCAACGCCTTGAACAGTGGAAGAAATACAGCCCGCTTTCCGCAGGAGCCGCCATGGCCTCCGTGAGCAACAAAATTTACCACTCGCACGGCGTTGAATAGTAGCGCCAGCACTGTCGATTCAATACGACCTCTGGGTATATCGAGTCGCTGGTCATCCGTTTCTCTGTTGGGGGGGGCATTAACACGCAGGCTACCGCTGCGCTACCTGATTCACCCCGCTCGCATCCCATCCACCGCCGAGGGCCTTGTAGATCGCGACGATGCCGCGGTACTGGTCGGTCTCGCCCTGAGCCTGGGAGTCTTCCGCGGCCAGGCGCTCGCGCTGGGCATCGAGCAACACCAGGTAATCCGCCGTGCCTTCGCGGTATTGGATCGCGGCAAGATCGGCAGCTTTACGGCTCGACTCGCTCTGTCTGACCAACGACACCAGCCGCTGTTGGCGTTTGCTGTAATCGCTGAACGCGTTGTCCGACTCCTCCAGCGCCAGCAACACCGTCTGTTCGTAGGTCGCCATCGCCCCTTCGGCGTTGGCCTTGGCGCCGCGCAACCGGGCGCGAACGCTGCCCAGATCGAACGCCGCCCAGCTGATCTGCGGCCCCAGGCCCCAGGCCTGTGCCGCCGATGAGCCGATCTGCGATCCCCTTGCCGCCGTGAACCCGAGAAAGCCGCTCAGGCTGACACGCGGGAACAGGTCCGCCGTGGCGACCCCGACATTGGCCGTGGCGGCCGCCAGTTGACGCTCGGCGCTGCGCACGTCACTGCGACGCTGCAATAATTGACCGGGATCGCCAATCGGCAGGTTCTTCGAAATCGCCGGAAGGTCCTTGGGACTCAGGTCCACGCTCAACTGCTCGGGGCGCTCCCCCAGCAACGTGGCGATGCGGTTGCGCTGATGCACCTGCTCGGCCTGCAACTGCGGAATGGTCGCTTCCACTGCTGCCAGACGCGCGTCGGCGCGCACCACATCGATCTCGTTACCCAGACCCTCATCGCGCAATTGCGCGGTCACGCTACGGGAATCCTGCTGGTTCTTGAGGTTGTCCCGAGCAATCCGCTCGCGCAATTGCGCCCCACGCAGTTGACCGTACGCATCGGCCAGCTCGGCGATCATGCTCACTTTCAACTGTTGCAGATCCGCCAAAGTGGCGTCCTGTTGCGCGGTGCTGGCTTCCAGCTCGCGCTGGATGCGCCCGAACAGGTCGATCTCCCAGGCCATGTCCAGACCCAGATCGTAGCGCTCGATATTCACCCGGTGCTCGGTCTGCCCCGGCACCTGTGCCCTGCCAAGATCACTGCTGACCCGGCTGGTCACCACCGGCAAGGCGTCGTTGCTGATGTCGTCGCGGATCGCCCGGGCCGATTTCCAGCGGGCAAACGCTACGCGCAGATCGCGGTTGCCTTGCAACGAGCGGTCGACCAACTGGTTCAGCGTCGGGTCGTCGAACTGTTGCCACCACACGCTTTCGAAATGGCTGCGGTCATAACGGCCGGCCTGCGAAGAGGTGACCACGGCGTTCGGGGTTTCCGGCGTCTGGTAATCAGGGCCAACGGCGCAGGCGGCCAATGCGAGCGCCAACAGACTGGGCATGAACAGCTTCAGGGTTTTCATCAGTGGGCCTCCGTGTTCAGCGCGCTCGGCGAATGAGCCTGGGCGGCCTTGCGGGCCTTGCCGCGCTCGACAAAGTTACGAATCAGGACGAAGAACACCGGCGTCAGCAACAAACCAAAGAAGGTCACCCCGAGCATGCCGGAGAACACCGCAACGCCCATCGCATGACGCATTTCAGAACCTGCCCCTGTCGACGTCACCAACGGGATCACGCCCATGATGAAGGCGAACGAGGTCATCAGAATCGGCCGCAGACGCATCCGGCACGCTTCCAGTACCGCGTCCAGCGGCGACAGCCCTTCGTCCTGTTTGTCCTTGGCGAACTCGACGATGAGAATCGCGTTCTTGCACGCCAGCCCCACCAGTACGATCAGGCCGATCTGGGTGAAGATGTTGTTGTCGCTGCCGGCAATGATCACCCCGGCGATGGCCGACAACAAGGTCATCGGTACGATCAGGATCACCGCCAGTGGCAGGCTCCAGCTTTCGTACTGAGCCGCCAGCACCAGAAACGCCAGCAACACGCAGAGCGGGAAGACGAACAGCGCGGTGTTGCCGGAAAGGATCTGCTGGAAAGTCAGGTCGGTCCACTCGTAGGTCATGCCACGGGGGAGTTCTTCGGCGAGCAGTTTTTCCATCGCCGCCTGGGCCTGCCCGGAGCTGTAGCCCGGTGCCGGACCGCCGTTGATTTCCGCAGTGATGAAGCCGTTGTAGTGCATCACGCGGTCGGGACCGGACACGTCGCTGACCTTGACGAAGGTTGCCAGCGGAATCATCTCGCCCTTGTCATTGCGCACCTTCAACTGGCCGATCTGCTCTGGGTCCTGACGGAACTGTTGTTCGCCCTGAACGTTGACCTGATAAGTGCGACCGAACCGGTTGAAGTCGTTGGCGTACAGCGAGCCCAGGTAGACCTGCAACGTATCGAAGATGTCACTCACCGCCACGCCGTGGGTCTTGGCCTTTTCCCGGTCAATGGCAGCGTCCACCTGCGGCACGTTCACGGTGTAACTGGTGAACAGGTTCGCCAGCTCCGGAATGCTGCGGCTTTTGGTGATGATGTTCATGGTTTCCTTGTACAGCTCTTCGTAGCCCAGGTTGCCCCGGTCTTCGATTTGCAGGCGGAAACCGCCAATGGTGCCGAGCCCCATCACCGGTGGTGGCGGGAACACAGCGGTGTAGGCCTCCTGAATCCCGGCGAACTTGCCGTTCAGGGAACCGGCAATGGCACCTGCGGACAGGCTCTTGTCGGTGCGCTCTTCGAAGTTACTCAGGCCGATGAACACCACGCCGTTGTTCGGGCTGTTGGTGAAGCCGTTGATCGACAGACCGGGGAACGCCACGGCGCTGTCGAAGCCTGGTTCTTTCATGGCAATGTCGCCCATGCGTTTGATCACGTCTTCGGTGCGATCCAGGCTTGCGGCATCCGGCAGTTGCGCAAAGGTCACCAGGTACTTCTTGTCCTGGGTCGGTACGAAACCGGTGGGTGTGGTCGAGAAGCCCACGTAGGTCAGCGCGATCAGCCCGGCGTAGACCACCAGTGCCACGCCGCTGAGGCGCACCACGCGTCTCACCGTGCCGACGTAGCCATGACTGGCCTTGTCGAACACCCGGTTGAACGGCCGGAACAGCCAGCCAAACAGCGAATCCAGCACCCGCGAGAAACGGTCTTTCGGTACATCGTGGCCCTTGAGCAACACTGCGGCCAACGCCGGCGACAGGGTCAGGGAGTTGAACGCCGAGATCACCGTCGAGATGGCAATCGTCAGTGCGAACTGTTTGTAGAACTGCCCTGTCAGGCCGGAAATGAACGCTGCGGGCACGAACACCGCACACAGCACCAACGCCGTGGCGATGATTGGCCCGGTCACCTCGCCCATGGCCTTCTTGGTCGCCGACACCGGATCAAGTCCCAGCTCAATGTTTCGCTCGACGTTTTCCACCACCACGATGGCGTCGTCCACCACGATCCCGATGGCCAGCACCAGCCCGAACAACGACAGCGCATTGAGGGAGAAACCGAATACGTGCATCACGGCGAAGGTCCCGATCAACGACACCGGAACGGCGACCCGCGGCATGCTCGAGGCGCGCCAGGTTTGCAGGAACAGGATCACCACCAGCACCACCAGAATCAGCGCTTCGAACAGCGTGTGCACCACCGCCTCGATGGAACTGCGCACGAAGATGGTCGGGTCATAGACGATGCTGTAGTCCATGCCTTCGGGGAAGCTCTTCTTCAGCTCGGCCATCTTGGCGCGAACCTGATTGGAGACGTCGATGGCATTGGAGCCGGGGCGCTGAAAGATCGGCATAGCCACGGCCGGCTCGTTGTTCAAACGGGCGCGCAAGGCATAGGCGCTGGACCCCAGCTCGACCCGGGCGATGTCCTTCAAACGGGTGATTTCGCCGTTGGCGCCGGCACGAATGATGACGTTCTCGAATTCCTCCTCGGTCACCAGGCGGCCCTGGGTGTTGATCGACATCTGGAAGCTGGTGGCGCTCGGCGAGGGCGGCGCGCCCAGTTGCCCGGCCGCGACCTGACGGTTCTGTTCACGAATGGCGTTGACCACATCGGTGGCGGTCAGGTTGCGCGAAGCGGTCTTGTTCGGGTCCAGCCACACACGCAGGGAGTACTCGCCCAGGCCCCAGACCTGCGCATCCCCTACCCCGTTCAGCCGTGCCAGTTCGTCCTTCACGTTGAGCGTGGCGTAGTTGGACAGGTAGAGCATGTCGTAGCGCTTGTCCGGCGAGGTGAGGTGCACCAGCAGCGTCAGTTCGGGCGATGCCTTGTCGACAGTGATGCCGATCCGCGTCACTTCTTCCGGCAGTTTTGGCTCGGTGCGGGTCACACGGTTCTGCACCTGCACCTGAGCGTTGTCCAGATCGGTGCCCAGGGCGAAGGTGATGGTCAGCGTGAGCTTGCCGTCTGCCGTGGATTGCGAGGACATGTACAGCATGTTCTCGACACCGGTGATCGCCTGTTCCAACGGCGCGGCTACGGTTTCGCCGATGACTTTGGGGTTGGCGCCGGGAAAGTTGGCCTTGACCACCACGGTCGGCGGCACGACTTCGGGGTATTCGCTGATTGGCAACTGGAACAGCGAGATGGCGCCAGCGATCAGGATCATCAGCGACAGCACGGCTGCGAAGATCGGTCGCTGAATGAAGAACTGGGAAAATTTCATCGTCGTCTGCCTTTATCCGCGAGGGCCGGCAGCGCTGGCGACTTTCGCCGGCGCTGGGGATTTGGGGGTGGACGGGGTGTTCAGCGGTTGGTTGTCTGCAGCCCAGTGGCTTGTAGGTGACGGGCTAGCGGGTGAATTGCCGGTAGGTAAATTGCTGGCTTCGAGGGCGTCGCGTTGCTGGGCCAGTGCGGCGAGGGTTTCGTCGCTGGCCATCGGGCGGTCCTGCGGATCGATGGGCGAACCCGGACGAACGCGCTGCAAACCGCTGATGACGATGCGGTCGTCTTTTTCCAGACCGCTGCGCACGATACGCAGGCCTTCGAGCTTGGGCCCCAGATCGACGCTGCGATAAACCGCCTTGTTGTCCTTGTCGACCACCAGCACGAACTTCTTGCCCAGATCGGTCCCGACCGCCTCGTCCTTGATCAGCGTCGCGGCGTAGGTGCCGCTGCCGACCAGTTTCAAGCGGGCGTAGAGACCTGGGGTGTAACGGCCGTCGGCGTTGTCGAACACGGCGCGACCGCGAATGGTCCCGGTGCGCGGGTTGACCTGGTTGTCGACGAAGTTCATCTGCCCCTGATGCTTGTTGTCCGCCTCGTTGGACAGGCCCATGTACACCGGCGTCGTCGTCCCGCGCTTGCCGTCGCGAGACAGCTGGTTGTACTTGAGGAACACGCGCTCATCGGCATCGAAGTAGGCGTAGACCTTGTCAGTGGAAACCAGGCTGGTGAGGATCGTCTGGTCGGCGGTGACCAGGTTGCCCGCCGTGATTTCCGCCCGGCTGACACGGCCGGTGATGGGCGCGGTGACGTGGGTAAAGCTCAGGTTCAGGCGAGCCAGATCGAGCTGAGCCTGAATGGCGGCGACGGCGGCCCTGGACTCCTGCGCGGTGGTGGACCGTGAGTCGGCCAGCTCCGCCGAGATCGCGTTATTGGTGCGCAGACGCTCGCCACGCTCGGCTTCATTGTTGCTGCGAACCGACGCCGCCTTGGCCTGTTGCAACTGTGCTTCGAGCCGATGGACCTCGGCTTCGAACGGGCGCGGGTCAATCTGGAACAGCAGATCGCCCTTCTTCACCAGCGCGCCATCGATGAACGCCACCGAGTCGATCTGGCCGGAAACGCGAGGGCGCACTTCGACGGTCTCGGGGGCTTCCAGGCGGGCAGTGACTTCGTCCCACTCGATGACCGGTTGTTGCAGCACCCTGGCGACATCCACCTTGGGCGCCGACGGTGCCTGCGCGGCGGCCGAGGGGCCCTTGTCACAGGCGCTGACCAAGACCAGCGCCAATGCCGCAAGGGGATAACGAAGAAGTGTCAGTGACTGTTGCATTGCTCTGCCCGCCAGGTGGTTAAAGAATTGCCGGATTGTGTGGTAGCGCGACCCGGTCTACGAATTGAATGAATTCAATGCTGATATCAGCTTGAATGATAGTTGTAATGTAAATCACGAACAGACCGACTAGCGCGTCTATTCCGCGCCTCTCAGCCGTTCATCCTGATCGTGATGGAAATGTTTTTTCTGCAGCGGTCCGGCTAAAGAAACATAACGATCCGCGACCGCAACCAGCGCTCGGCCAGATCGTTGTCCTTGTCCAGGGTCCAGACCATGTGCACCGCCAGATCCTCCAGCTGAATCGGCAAGGCCTGGGTACGCAACTGACCGTTTGCGGTCAGCACCTGAGCGACATAATCGGGCACCGCCGCGACCAGATCGGTGCCTTCGAGCAATGCGCCCAGGCTGTTGAACTGCGGCACGGCCAGCACCACTCTGCGCTCGCGACCGATCCGCCGCAGGGCGTCATCGACAAACCCCACTGTCCCGCCAGCGAAGGACACCAGCGCATGGGGGCGTTTGCAGAACTCGTCCAGATCGATGTCACCCGGCGCCTGGTCGCCGCGCAACAGAACGATCCGCGTGCTGCGCAGGTTGCGGCGTTTCGCGGCGGCCGGCAGTTCGGTGGTGTAACCCACGCCCAAGGTCACTTCGCCCGAGGCGAGCAATCTGGGCATCTGCAGGTAATTGGCGCGGCGCACGACCAGGGAAACGCCCGGTGCTTCGGCACGTATGCGCTTGAGCAGTCGGGGCAACAAGGCGAATTCGACGTCGTCATTCAGGCCGATGCGAAACACGCGATCGCTGGTCGCGGCATCGAACGCGCTCGGGCGCTGGACCGCCATGGCGATGGATTCCAGCGCCGGACCGAGCAGCCGGGCGATTTCTTCGGCGCGAGGCGTGGGTTGCATGAAGCGTCCCGAGCGGCGAAACAACGGGTCGTCGAACAGCAGCCGCAGTCGCGCCAGCGCAGAACTGACCGCAGGCTGGCCGAGGAACAGCCGTTCAGCGGCCAGACTGACGCTTCGAGCGTGCATCAGCGCTTCGAAGATCAGCAGGAGATTGAGGTTGATATGGCGCAGGTCAGTGCGGTTCATGGACGCAAACTCGGCTTTGATTACGGTCATCATACTTAAAAATCGAGTGAGCAGAAGTCAAAGGTTGCGTTGAGTGATGAGCGACGGGCTGAGGGGATGGCAGCGATGGGGACTGGACGCTAAACCGCTGTTCCATGATCGATGCCGCGCACCCCGCCACGACGGACGCAGAGCGTCCTGCCCCGCATACCCACGCGGAGCGTGGGCACGATCAAGAGTTTTCGTTTTTCATTTTCGTTGCCGTTGCCGTTGCCGTTGCCCCTGCCGTTGATCTTGATCTTGATCTTGATCTTGATCTTGATCTTGGTACGCAATGGTCCAGACGACACAAAACGCGACTTGGGTGCAGGCCGAACGCAGGCGGCGCTGCGTGGGCCGAGCGGCATGGATGCCGCGAGAGCCGCCCCCCGCCATGGATGGCGGATGGCGGCGGGCCCACGCAGCGTCGCCGGAGTGAGGGAACCCGACGAAGTCGGGCCAAACCAGGAGCAGGGCCTTTTGGTTACTTTTTGGCTCTTGAAAAAGTAACTCGCCGAAGGCGAAACAGCCCTGGCGTTAGCCAGGACCCAATACCAGCGAACTCAGCGAACTCAGCGAACTCAGCGAACTCAGCAACTCAACAACACTTGGGCCCAGCCTTCCCGCCATACCGCGCATCCTGCCGCTCCCGGAAGAACACCTCGTACGACATCACCGGCTGATCCGGATGAGTCCTCTGCATATGCTCCACATAATTATCATAATCAGGCATGCCCACCATCAGACGGGCCGCCTGCCCAAGATACTTACCCAGACGACTCAAGTCATTGAACATCAGCGCGCTTCCGGCATCGCCTGGAACGGCGCTTCCTTGTCACTGCGCTCCTTCTTGACCCACGCCGCACGACCCACCTTCACCGCATAGAACAGAATGCTCAACACCACGAACAGGAACAACGTGGTCAGCGCCGCGTTTGTGTACGCGTTGAAAATCACATGCTGCATCTGATCGACAGTCTTGGCCGGAGCCAGAATCTGACCCGCATCAGCGGCCGTGCTGTACTTCTTCGCCAGGGCCAGGAAACCAACGGCCGGGCTTGGGTCAAACAGCTTGATGAAACCTGCGGTCACGGTGCAAATCAACAGCCACGACGCCGGGAGAATGGTGACCCACACGTACTGCTGACGCTTCATCTTGATCAGAACCACCGTCGCCAGCATCAACGCGATACCTGCCAGCATCTGGTTGGAGATACCGAACAGCGGCCACAGGGTGTTGATGCCGCCCAGCGGATCGATCACGCCTTGATACAGCAGATAACCCCACAGCGCCACGCAACCACCGGTGCCGATGATGTTCGCCGTCCAGGATTCAGTGCGCTTGAGCGCTGGCACGAAGCTGCCCAGCAGGTCTTGCAGCATGAAACGACCGGCACGGGTACCGGCGTCGACAGCGGTCAGGATGAACAGTGCTTCGAACAGGATCGCGAAGTGGTACCAGAACGCCATGGTGTTCTGGCCTGGCAGCACCTGGTGCAGGATTTGCGCGATACCCACCGCCAACGTCGGCGCACCACCGGCACGGGCCAGAACAGTGTTCTCACCGATGTCCTTGGCCACTGCGGTCAGGGTGTCTGGAGTGATCGCGAAGCCCCAGCTGGTGATGGTCTGAGCCACCGTCACCACATCGCCGCCGACCACAGCCGCCGGGCTGTTCATGGCGAAGTACACGCCCGGGTCGATGACCGAAGCGGCGACCATCGCCATGATTGCCACGAAGGATTCCATCAGCATGCCGCCGTAACCGATATAACGCGCGTTCTTCTCGTTATCCAGCAGCTTGGGCGTGGTGCCCGAAGAAATCAGCGCGTGGAAACCCGACACCGCACCACAGGCGATGGTGATGAACAGGAACGGGAACAGTGCGCCTTTCCAGACCGGGCCGGTGCCGTCGGTGAACTGGGTCAGGGCCGGCATTTTCAGCTCGGGCGCCAGAATCAGGATGCCGATCGCCAAGGCGACGATGGTGCCGATCTTCAGGAACGTAGAGAGGTAATCACGTGGCGCCAGCAGCAGCCAGACCGGCAGCATCGCAGCGACGAAACCGTAACCGACCAGCATCCAGGTGATCTGCACGCCAGTGAAGGTGAACGCATGGGCCCACTCAGGGCTGGCAGCGACCTGACCACCGGCCCAGATCGACAGCAGCAACAGCACGACCCCGATGATCGAGATTTCACCGATACGGCCCGGACGGATGTAGCGCATGTACACGCCCATGAACATCGCGATCGGGATGGTCGCAAGCACGGTAAACATGCCCCACGGGCTTTCAGCCAAGGCCTTGACCACGATCAGCGCCAGCACCGCGAGGATGATGATCATGATCAGGAAGCAGCCGAACAAGGCGATGGTGCCGGGGACGCGGCCCATCTCTTCGCGGACCATGTCGCCCAGCGAGCGGCCGTTACGGCGCGTGGACAGGAACAGGATCATGAAGTCCTGCACCGCACCGGCCAGCACAACACCGGCGATCAGCCAGAGCGTACCGGGCAGATAACCCATCTGCGCGGCGAGCACCGGGCCGACCAGCGGGCCAGCGCCGGCGATGGCGGCGAAGTGGTGACCGAAGAGGATGTGTTTGTTGGTCGGAACATAATCCAGGCCGTCATTATTGATCACCGCGGGCGTGGCCCGGGTCGGATCGAGTTGCATGACGTGATTGGCGATGAACAGACTGTAGTAGCGGTACGCAACCAGATAGATGGCGACAGCAGCGACGACGATCCAGAGTGCGTTGATGGCTTCGCCGCGGCGCAGCGCGACGACACCCAAGGCGCATGCCCCAAGGGCAGCGACGGCGAACCAACCCAGATGTTTGGTCAGTCGGGTCATTGTGGGTCTCCTGCCCAAGCTCATGGCTTGTGGCGTAATTGTTATTGTGTGCCCCGGGATAACGGAGCGTCGCCACTATCCACGCTGCTGTCACCAAGAGAAATTCGTACTACTACGGGATCTTCTGCGTAGTACTACGCAGATGCTTGCCATTGAACCGCTTCTGCCGAAGGCGTGGGAGATTCCATGCACTCAGACAAGCCCCTCAAGGCGCTCGCCGCATGGCTTCTGATTCTGGCCAAAGGCCGTGGGAGCCTGACTTGTCGGCGATCGGCTGCGCAGCAGTCGTAAGATCATCTCCCCCCGTTCTTCCTGACACACCATCTTCTGAGCATTTACTGCCGGTCCCCGGCAGATCGTCGGCAAGCCGGCCTCCCACGCCCTTCGGGCATCAATCACAGTGTGACCGGCGCGCAGACAGGTGCGACCGCCCGCCATAGCGTGTCTAATACCGTCCACAACAACACCCCGCCCCGCTGGACGCCAAGACCATGCAACTCAAACACAAGATCGTCGCCCTGGGCATCCTGCCGCTGATCCTTGCCGTGTCGGTGATCTGCGCGCTGGTCATCGTGCAGAACCAGCGCCTGGGCGAGCAGCAGGCGCAGTTGATCGAAGACAGCATCCTGGCCAGCAAGCGCGCCGAGCTCAAGAACTACGTCGAAATGGCCATGAGCGCCCTGGCGCCGATCTACGACAGCGGCCGCAACGACGAACAGACCAAACAGCAAGTGCTCGAAGAGCTGTCCAAGCTGAGCTTCGGCATCGACGGCTATTTCTTCGTCTATGACGAGCACGGTCGCAGCCTGATGCACCCTCGCCAGGCGGCGCTGGTCGGCAAGGACTTGTGGAACATGACCGATCCCCAGGGCCTGCTGGTGATCCGCGCGTTGCTGAAAAGCGCCCAATCCGGCGACGGTTTTCAGCACTACGCCTGGGAAAAACCCTCCACCGGCCAGGTCACCGACAAGCTCGCCCACGTGGTCATGCTCAAGCGCTGGGGCTGGATGCTCGGCACCGGGATCTATCTGGAAGACGTCGAACGCGCCACCCAGCAGGCGCGCCATGAAGTGGCTCGGGGGATCTACGCCACCATGCTCGACATCGGCGCCGTGGCGTTGATCGCGGTGTTGCTGGTGTTCATCTGCGGCGTCACCCTGAACGCCAGCGAACACCGGCTGGCCGACCGCAAGCTGCAAATGCTCAATCAGCGCATCATGAACCTGCAGGAAGAAGAGCGCTCGCGGCTGTCGCGGGAGCTGCACGACGGCATCAGTCAGGTGCTGGTGTCGATCAAATTCCAGTTCGAACTGGCGGGCCTGCAACTGGAAGGCAACGACCAGCGCGGCCTGGACACCTTGCGACAAGGCACCGAGCGGCTGGGGGACGCCATCGGCGAAATCCGCACCATCTCCCACGACCTGCGCCCTTCCCTGCTCGACACCCTGGGCCTTGCCGCCGCCGTCACCCAACTGGTGGCCGAGTTCGAGCAGCAAACCGGGCTGACCATCCACTACACCCACAACCTGAACAACCTGAAACTGGCGGAAGGTGCGCCGGTCGCGCTGTTCCGCATCCTTCAGGAAGCGCTGACCAACATCGAGCGCCACGCCCACGCGCAGAACGTCTACATCGACCTGCAAGGCACGAAAAAACAGGTGCAACTGACCGTTCGCGACGACGGCGTCGGCTTTCGGGTCGATGTTGCGAACCTGCAAGAGATACAGGGTGGCATCGGTTTGCGTAATATTCGCGAGCGCGTCGAACATTTCCACGGTCAGCTCAATCTGTACTCCACGCCGGGGCACAGTGAATTGACCGTGACCATGCCGATCAGCGTCACCGCCTGACGTCCTTCATCCACACAGGAACCGATCCCCGATCATGAGCGCCAGCCAGACCATCCGTATCGCCCTGGTCGACGACCATTCTCTGGTCCGCGACGGCGTGCGCGCCCTGCTCTCCACCCGTCCGCTGTTCGAAGTGGTGGGTGAAGCCGAGAACGCTGCGCAGGCGTTGACGATGTGCGAAGAGGTCAAACCCGACATCCTGCTGGTGGACATCGGCTTGCAGGACATGAACGGCCTGGAGCTGACACAACTGATCCGCCAGCGCTGCCCGGCGATCAAGATTCTGATCCTGAGCATGTACGACAATCAGGAATACGTCGTCACCTCGATCCGCGCCGGCGCCAGCGGCTATGTGCTGAAGAATGCGCCATCGAGGGAAATCGTCGCCGCCATCGAGGCCATCGCCACTGGCGGCACGTTCTACAGCGCCGAAGTGACGCTGAAACTGGTGTCGAAAAAAACCGAAGAAAACGAGCTGACCCCGCGCGAAGTGCAGGTGCTGGTGGGTCTGGCCAAAGGGCTGGACAACAAGACCATCGCCCGCGACCTGGCGATCAGCGTGCGAACCGTCGAGACCCACCGTTTGAGCATCCGCCGCAAATTGAAAGTCGACAAACCGGCGGGGCTGGTGAAGTACGCGATGGAGCATGGGTTGTTGTTGCCGTGACTGCCCATGACACCCTCCACAATTCCCCCGTATAACCCCGTAGCAGTCCGGCTTGCCGGCGGTTGCGATCTTGAAGACGCCACCGCCGGCAAAAGGAACGTCGCCCGGCCGGACTGCTACAGGACATTCGGAGAGCTGATCCCGACTCACCCCTGCGGTAATGCCTTCTGCGCCGTCTCCTGATCCACCGGCAAGTCAAACCTGAACGTCGCGCCCTGCCCCGGCACATCCACCAGTTCAATCCGGTGCCCATGCAATTGCAGAATCTGGTGCACGATCCGCAGACCCAACCCGCCATCGCGCCGGGCACCGCCGATATTGAACGGCCGCAGGAACAACCCTTCGCGCAACTCGGCGGCAATCCCCGGTCCGCTGTCACTGACGGTCACCTCGACAAAACGCTCTTTCGGCGACAGCGACACCCTGACCTCGCCGCCGTGGGGCGTATGGCGCAGGGCGTTGTCCAGCAGGTTGGTCAGCACCCGTTCGATCAACCCCAGATCGGCATGCACGCCGGGAATCGAAGGCGCAAACTGCGGCGTCAGGGTCACGGCCTTGGCCTCGGCACTGAGTTCGAACTTCTGGAAGATGTCCTGCACCAGATCGGTCAGCGAGAAGCGCTCGACCACCGGCACCACGAAACCGTGCTCCAGCCGCACCAGCTCCAGTAACGACTGCGCCAGTCCCCCGACCTTGCGGCTCTGATCCAGCGCAATGCCCAGATAACGCCGCCGCTCTTCGGGGCTCAGGCTGGCGTCCTTGACTGACAGCACCTCCAGATAGCCGTGCAGCGATGCCAGAGGTGTACGCAAATCGTGGGAGATGTTCGCCACCAGTTCACGGCGGTCCTGGCTCTGTCGGGTCAGGGTCTGCCATTGCTCGCTCAGACGGTTTTGCATCTGCTTGAAGGTTGCATCCAGCACCGCGATTTCATCGTGGCCCGGACGCGGCG
Source organism: Pseudomonas sp. LS-2 (assembly GCF_003605735.1). GTDB lineage: Bacteria > Pseudomonadota > Gammaproteobacteria > Pseudomonadales > Pseudomonadaceae > Aquipseudomonas. The sequence continues at coordinate 181,299 of NZ_QXTJ01000043.1, forward strand.
CCTCCACCGTTTCGGCCGAAATCGCCACCGGCGCGGCATTAATGTCAAAGCGACCCACCGAATCGGTCAGACGCCGCAGCGGCCGGGTGATCCAGCCAAAGGCTGCAAGGCCGGCGAGCAGACACAGCAAGGCGATCAGGCCAATCGACCACAGTGCGGTATTCAACGCCTCGCTGGTGGCGCCGCGCTCGGCGAAACGGTCATGGGCCTCGCCCAGCAGCACGACGTACAAAAAGCCCGATGGCTTGCCCGTCACCATCAGCGGCGCGGCACTGAACACCTTGCGCGCGTCCAGGCTGCGCGGATCATCCCCCAGAATCGGCAGGGGCGCGCCACTGAGCAACTGGCGAATCGGCGCCAGGCTGACCCGGTCGCGCACGATCCGGTCCTTGGGCGCGGCATCGCCGACGATCTTGCCGTCCATGTCCAGCAGGTAAACCTCGACGCTGGGGTTGACCAGCATCAACTGACTGAACAGTTCGCGCACTGCATCGGGTTTCAGGCCATTGGCGTCCATCAACTGGGTGTCGCGAGCGATGTGCTGCGCCAGATCACGAGACAGGCCCTGCACCACTTCCAGCTCGTGCATTTTGTTCGAACGCACCTGCAACAACACCGAGGTGCCGCAGCAGATCAGCAACAGCAGCGCGAACACCAGTGACAGGCGCTGGGTCAGGGTCATGTTCACGATGCGTCCCCCGACAAGTCACCTGGCGTTGCGAACTTGTAACCTCGGCCCCACACCGTGAGGATGCGCAACGGCTGCGCCGGATCGGCTTCGATCTTGGCGCGCAGGCGGTTGATGTGGGTGTTGACGGTGTGCTCGTAGCCTTCGTGGTTGTAGCCCCAGACCGAATTGAGCAGGTCCAGCCGGGAGAACACCTTGCCCGGTTGCCGGGCGAAGAAATAAAGCAGGTCGAATTCTCGTGGTGTCAGGTCCAGCGGGCGGCCTTCCAGCGACGCTTCTCGGGTCAGCGGGTCGATGAACAAACCGGCGCTGGACAGACTGCCCGCGTCGATCTTCAGGTTGCGCGCCATGGCATCGACCCGGCGCAGCAACGCCTTGACCCGTGCCACCAGCTCCATCATCGAGAAGGGTTTGGCGAGGTAGTCATCGGCGCCTAGCTCAAGGCCGAGGATACGGTGCATCTCGCTGGAGCGGGCGCTGGTAATGATGATCGGCGTGTAGCGAGTCATGGCACGGGCGCGGCGACAGATTTCCAGGCCGTCCACGCCAGGCAGCATCAGGTCCAGAATCAGCGCATCCCAGCCGCCCTGTTCCAGCAGGCGCAGGCCTTTCTCGCCATCGGCGCTGTGCACCACGTCGAAATGCTCGTCCCGCAGATGCAGGCAAATCAGGTCGGCGATATGGCTATCGTCCTCGACCACCAGAATGCGTTTGGGCTGATCCATTGAAAGCAAACCTTACGGGCGCATCGGTCGCGCAATGGGGCCATTGTGCCGATTTTGTCGGCGGGCAGTTATCACGAATTGTTTAACTCTCGGTGAGGATTCCGGGAACAGCGCGCGCCTAACCTTGGTTCATCGCATCACAGGTCTGGTCTGAACCCAGAGCAGCCCGTGCCAAGGAGACCATCATGCTTTCAAGAAGACAGTTCATGGTGCTGAGCAGCAGCGCCGGGGTCGCCGCCATCGCATTGGGCGTGCTGCCCAAGTTTGCCGATGGCCAAACCCTGACACCTCAAGACTCGCCAATCGGCAGCTTCGAAGTCAGCCACAGCGACGCCGAATGGCACACGTTGCTCAGCGACGAGCAATTTCAGGTGCTGCGCCGTGAAGCCACCGAGCGCCCTTACAGCAGCCCGCTGAACGACGAGCACCGCAGCGGCACCTTTGCCTGCGCGGGTTGCCAGTTGCAACTGTTTTCCTCGAGCACCAAGTTCGACAGCCACACCGGCTGGCCCAGCTTCTGGGCGCCGCTGGACAACGCCACGGCCATCCGCACCGACACCTCGTTCGGCGTGTTGCGCAAGGAAGTCCATTGCCGCCGCTGCGGCGGGCATCTGGGCCACGTCTTCACCGATGGCCCGAAGCCCACCGGATTGCGCTACTGCATGAACGGCCTGGCGATGAGCTTCGCCGAGCAGGCGTGACTTGGCCAACGCGACACATGCCCCGTAGCAGCACGGCTTGCCGGCGGTGGCGTCAGTGACATCGCTACCGCCGGCGAGCCGGACTGCTACAGGGAGATCATCCCTGTGTACACCGAACAGACTTTCGATCCATCTGAAGGGAATTGCCCCATGCTCCTGATCATCCTCGCCTACCTCGGCGGCGTGCTGACCATCGTCAGCCCGTGCATCCTGCCGGTGCTGCCGTTTGTCTTCGCCCGCACCGGTCAACCTTTCGCGCGCAGCGGCTTGCCGTTGCTGGTGGGCATGGCGGTGACCTTCGCGCTGGTCGCCACCCTGGCGGCGGTCGGTGGTGGCTGGGTCGTCCAGTTGAATCAGTACGGCCGCGGCCTGGCACTGATTTTCGTCGCCTTGTTCGGCCTTACGCTATTGCTGCCGAAACTGGCGGAACGTCTGACTCGGCCTTTGGTGGCAGCGGGCAGTCGACTGTCCGAGAACGCCGGCGTGGACGCCAGGCCCAGCCCGTGGGCGTCGTTCCTGATCGGCGTCGCCACCGGCTTGCTGTGGGCGCCATGCGCCGGTCCCATTCTCGGCCTGGTATTGACCGGCGCCGCGCTGCAAGGCGCGAGTATCGGCACCACCCTGCTGTTGCTGGCCTACGCCGCTGGCGCCGCCACTTCTCTGGCGTTGGCGTTGCTGCTCGGCGGCAAGGTGTTCAGCGCGATGAAACGCTCGCTGGGGGCCGGTGAGTGGATTCGCCGCGGTCTGGGCGCTGCAATGCTCGCGGGTGTCGCGGCCATTGCGCTGGGTCTGGACACCGGCATTCTGGCCCGCGTCTCGACCGCCTCGACCGGTGGTCTGGAGCAGTCGCTGGTGGGCCGGCTCACAGGGCGTTCACCGCAAGACAGCAACGTCATGCAGGGCGGCGCGATGATGGCGCAGAACATCCCCGGTCGCGATGAAGCAGGCGCCAGCATGCAAGCGTCCGGCGCAATGATGATGGCGGCGAAAAACAGCACGCCGAGCCTGCCGGTCGAGGGCCAGTTGCCGTCGCTCGACGGCGCGGTGCAATGGCTGAACTCAGCGCCCCTGACCGCCGAGCAACTGAAAGGCAAAGTGGTGCTGGTGGATTTCTGGACCTACTCCTGCATCAACTGCCTGCGCACCCTGCCCTATGTCAAAGCCTGGGCGGACAAATACCGCGATCAGGGGCTGGTGGTGATCGGCGTTCATGCGCCTGAGTTTGCTTTCGAACGTGACATCAAGAATGTCACCAAAGCCATGACCGACCTGGGCATCCACTACCCGGTCGCCATCGACAACGACTACCGGATCTGGCGCGCCTTCAATAACCAGTACTGGCCAGCGCACTATTTCGCCGACGCTCAAGGCCGCATCCGCTATCACCACTTCGGTGAAGGCGCCTACGACGAATCCGAGCGGGTGATTCAGGAATTGCTGCGCGAAGCCGGTCACCAGCAGATCACCACTGACCTGATCGATGCCAGCGGCAAGGGCGTGCAGCAGGCCGCTGACATGGGTGAGGTCAAATCGCCGGAAACCTACCTGGGTTTCGAACGTGCCGAAAACTTCGTCTCGCCGGGCGGCGCCCAGAGTGACCGCATCGCCCGCTACAGCACGCCGGGCACCCTGGCGCTGAACGACTGGGGCCTGGACGGTCAGTGGAACATCGGGGCCGAGCACGCCAGCCTCAGTGCACCCAACGGCAAGATCGTCTACCGCTTCCATGCCCGTGACCTGCACCTGGTGCTGGGCCCGGGAAGCGACGGCAAGCCGGTACGTTTCAAGGTCATGATCGACGGCAAGGTGCCCGGCGAGTCCCACGGCACCGACGTCGCACCCGACGGCAGCGGCACCGTGACCGAACAGCGCCTCTACCAACTGGTACGCCAGGCGGGTGATGTCGGCGATCACACCTTCAGCATCGAATTCAGCGATCCGGGCGTGTCCGCATACGCCTTCACCTTTGGTTGATTCCCCATCGTTTCAGGAGTGTCAGACATGAAAGACTTCAGCGTTTCCCGCCTCACCTCCACCCTGCCCGCCTGGCGCCGCAACGGCCTGCGCCTGCTACTCGGCGCGGCACTGCTGCAAACCGCCGCGTGCTCGTTCGCCGCTGAAGATGCAGTGAGCATCGCACCGCCGCAGAAGGACGAAATGGTCAGCTCGGCGAAGACCGAAACAGCCGTGTTGGCAGGCGGTTGTTTCTGGGGTGTCCAAGGGGTGTTCCAGCATGTCCAGGGGGTGAAAAAAGTCGTCTCCGGTTATGCCGGGGGCAAGGCCGATACCGCGCAGTACGAACGGGTCAGCGAAGGCGATACCGGGCATGCCGAATCGGTGGAAGTCACCTTCGACCCGTCACAGGTCAGTTACGGCACGCTGCTGCAAATCTTCTTCTCGGTCGCCCATAACCCGACCGAGCTCAATCGCCAGGGCCCCGATCACGGCACGCAATACCGCTCGGCGATCTTCCCGCAAAGCCCGGACCAGCAAGCCGTGGCCCAGGCTTACATCGCACAACTGGATGCGGCCAAATCATTCAATGCGCCAATCGTCACCAAAGTCGAGTCCTATAACGGCTTCTACCCGGCCGAGGACTATCACCAGAATTTCCTCACCACGCACCCGACCTATCCCTACATCGTGATCAACGACCTGCCCAAGGTCGGGCAACTCAAGCAACTGTTCGCCGACCGCTACAGCGAACAGCCGGTGTTGCTCAAGACCGGGCAGTAATCAAGTCCCTGTGTTTGTCATGTGCCTGACATCGCACCGTAGCAGCACGGCTTGCCGGCGGTGGCGTTGACTCAGGCAGCATGTGCGCCACTGACCCACCGCTACCGCCGGCAAGCCGGACTGCTACGAGATGTGCTGGCGGGTCACAGACCTGTACAAACCAAAGTATGACCATCAAAAACCTACGTATCAGCACGCGGTACGAAGGTACAAGTGACGCCGATCATGGGTAGGCATACCTTTGAATCATTCCTGTCATCCAGGCACAACCTCTCTGAAAGCTGTGGGAAACAGACCGTACCGGACAGGCCCGTAAAGACACTTGCGAGGAAACTCACATGTTTGCCGACATCGATCCACGCTCTGAGCTGCATGCCGAATTCGCCGCTGACGCCCACGGCCTGTACACCACCCTTCATGGCCGCGAGCGTGAACGGTTTCTCGAACTGTTGGACGAGCACCTGCAGACCACTCGCCAGGTCGGTGGGTTTGCCCGCGAAGTGCGCTGGCGTCTGCGCAAACTGAACTACCAGGCGATCAAGGAACTCTTCAAGGGTCTCGATCTGTCGACTCAACAGTTCATGCAGTTCCTGCAGGCCAGGATCAACGGGCTGGAGGGCGGCGCTTCTCAGGACAACCTCCCCGCCGTGCCGCTGGCCGACGCTGAACAGGCCACGGGTTTTCGCGAGTGCTTCAAGGAAATTCATCAGGCCTCGCAGCAGCTGACGGTGTTGACCGCACGGGCCCAGCGCTTCATGGACATTGCCGTCGATTGCGGGGACTACGCCACCGCCAATCTGGTCAGCGAACTGCTTTACCGGACCAACCAGCTGATCTGCAAGATCAAACTGGACATTCCTTCCGGCGCCTCATTCACCAGTGAGTGCCGCCAGTCTCCTCGCCCGCACACTTGGTTTTCGACCATGGAGGTCTGGGCTCAAAGCCCCGGGCTCATGGGCGTGACCGCCGCAGAGAGCTATCGCTTTTGAGCGGTCGCCTTACCGATTCTCTCCTCCCTTTGGCGCCCGAACAGGGCGCTTTTTTTATGCCAGAGGAATGGTCATCAAAAAGGCGCACGATAATCCAATAACCGAACGGCTGAACCCATAAGACTAAACGATCCTAAACCGGAGCCTGAGCATGAACAAACTTACAACAGTGGCGGGTGCACCCGTCGTTGATAACCAGAATTCACAATCGGCCGGCCCTCGCGGCCCCCTGATGCTGCAGGACGTATGGCTGCTGGAGAAACTGGCCCACTTCGACCGCGAAGTGATCCCGGAGCGGCGCATGCACGCCAAGGGTTCTGGCGCGTTCGGCACGTTCACCGTGACCCACGACATCAGCCGCTACACCAAGGCGCAGCTGTTCTCGCAAATCGGCAAGCAGACCGATATCTTCATCCGTTTTTCGACGGTGGCCGGTGAACGTGGCGCCGCCGACGCCGAGCGCGACATTCGTGGCTTCGCCATCAAGTTCTACACCGAACAGGGCAACTGGGATCTGGTGGGCAACAACACCCCCGTGTTCTTCCTGCGCGACCCGCTGAAATTTCCCGACCTGAACCACGCGATCAAACGCGACCCGCGCACCAACATGCGCAGCGCCGACAACAACTGGGATTTCTGGAGCTCGCTGCCTGAAGCCCTGCACCAGGTCACGGTGGTGATGAGTGATCGCGGCCTGCCAAAGTCCTATCGCCACATGCACGGCTTCGGCAGCCACACGTTCAGCTTCATCAGCCCGCAGAACGAGCGTTTCTGGGTCAAGTTCACCCTGAAAACCCAGCAAGGCATCGAAAACCTCACCGATCAGGAAGCCGCCGATCTGGTGGCCGGTGATCGTGAAACGCACCAGCGCGACCTGTACGACAGCATCGAAAAAGGCGACTTCCCGCAGTGGAAGATGTTCGTGCAGATCATGCCGGAGCAGGACGCCAGCACCTACAAGATCCATCCGTTCGACCTGACCAAGGTCTGGCCGCACGCGGACTACCCGCTGATCGAAGTCGGCACCCTGGAACTGAACCGCAACTCGGAAAACTATTTCCACGACGTCGAACAGGCCGCCTTCAACCCGGCCAACGTCGTACCAGGCATCAGTTTCTCGCCGGACAAGATGCTGCAAGGCCGCCTGTTCTCCTATGGCGATGCACAGCGTTATCGCCTGGGGGTCAACCATCACCAGATCCCGGTCAACACCCCGAAATGCCCGGTCAACAGTTATCACCGCGACGGTCAGATGCGCGTCAACAGCAACGCCGGTGGCACTATCGGCTACGAGCCCAACAGCAAGGGCGCGTGGGTCGAGCAACCGGACTTCTCCGAACCGCCACTGGCACTGCAGGGCGCAGCCGCGAACTGGGACTTCCGCCAGGACGATGACGATTACTACTCCCAGCCCCGCGCGCTGTTCCGTTTGATGAGCCCGGCCCAACAGCAAGTGCTGTTCGACAACACTGCGCGCGCCATCAGCGGCGCCTCGGCACTGGTCAAGCAGCGTCACATCGATAACTGCACCAAGGCCGATCCGGCCTACGGCGCGGGGGTCGCGGCGTCCATCGAACGCATCGGCTGACGACATTCGGCGTTGACACAAAAGGGGTGTTCGGGCGACGGTACGAACACCCCTTTTTTCTTGCGCCCTTTTCACCCGAGTGCCGGCCATGAACGAACTCCAGCAATTGAACGAAAGCCATGGCCTGTTACTGGTGTTTGTCAACGTACTGCTGGAACAGATCGGCTTGCCGGTGCCGGCCTATCCAACGCTGATCGTCACCGGCGCACTGGCCATGCAGAGCAAACCGCTGCTGGGCGCTGGCGTGCTGGTCGCCATGTTCGCCTGCCTGATCGCCGATGGCCTGTGGTACTGGGCCGGTAAACGTTACGGCGGCGTGTTGCTCAAATCCATCTGCAAGATTTCCCTGTCTCAGGACACCTGCATCCGCCAGGGCCTGACCGTTTACGACCGGGTCGGTCCACGGGCGATGCTGCTGTCCAAATTCCTGCCGGGCGCCGGTGCGCTGGTGACCACGGTCGCCGGAATGAACGGCACACCGCTCGCGATTTTCATGCGCTATTCCCTGGCCGGGTCGTTCATCTGGGCCGGCTCGGCGCTGTTACTGGGCATGCTGTTCACCGACGCGATCATTCCCCTGCTGGGCTGGCTGACCGGCTACCTGCCGCTGGCCATCGGCGGCGTACTGGCGGCGTTTGCACTGTTTCTGGGCTGGAAATACTGGAAACGCCGTCGCCTGCTGGCGCGAACCTCACAAGTGCCACGCATCAGCGTCCCGCAACTGCTGGCCCTGCGCGACACGGTCGATGCGCCGGTGATCATCGACGTACGCCCGACCTTTCACACAGCGGTCATCGAAGGGATTCCCGGCGCGGTCTCCATCAGCCTCGAAGAACCGCTGGAACCCTGGGTCGAGAAACTGGGCGATGTCGACATGGTCTTCTACTGCGCCTGCCCGAACGAGCTGTCGGCGGCGTTACTGGCGCAAAAACTCCACGCCCACGGCCTGACCCGAGGCAAAGCGCTGACCGGCGGGCTCGACGCCTGGCGCAACGCACAGATCGAACCGGATGCAGCTGGCGAAACTGCCACAGCCTGATCAATCGCCGACAAGTCGGCTCTCTGTATAGCCCCCGAATCGGCTTTTGATTCTGGCCGCAGGCCGTGGGAGCTGGCTTGCCTGCGATCTGGCGCGAAGCGGCAGCAAGATCACACAATCGAGTGCATCAGCCCCACCTCATGCGCAGGTTTTACTGCCGCTGCGCGCCAGATCGCCGACAAGTCAGGCTCCCACGCCCTGCGGGCAGAATCAGTTGCACTGCCGTCAGAAACAGCTCTGTGTCCCTCCAAATCGGCTTTTGATTCTGGCCGAAGGCCGTGGGAGTCTGGCTTTGCCAGCGATCTGCCGGGCACCGGCAGTAAAACCAGACACCCCAGCCCTATCAGAAACACCCTGCACTCAAGGTTTGCTGCCAGTGCCTGGCAGATCCCCAGCAGTACGTTTCCTCAGACCGCCCTCAATGCAACACACTCTGCAAGAACTGCCGCGTGCGGGGATGCTCAGGCGTGGAGAAAATCTGCGCTGGCGGGCCCATTTCGACGATCTTTCCGCCGTCGAAAAACACCACCCGATCCGCCACCTCGCGAGCAAAGCCCATCTCGTGAGTGACCACGATCATGGTCATCCCCTCCGCCGCCAGGCCCTTCATCACGTTCAGCACCTCGCCGACGGTTTCCGGGTCCAGCGCCGAAGTCGGTTCATCGAACAGCAGCAGGCGCGGTTTCATCGCCAATGCACGAACGATCGCCACCCTCTGTTGCTGCCCGCCCGACAACTCGCCCGGGTAGCCCTCGGCCTTGTGCCGCAGGCCCACGCGCTCCAGCAACGCCAGCGCATTGGCCTGGGCGTCGGCCTTGCTCTGCTTCTTGACCTTGACCGGCGCCAGAATCATGTTGGCCATGACCGTCATGTGCGGAAACAGCGTGTAATCCTGAAACACCATGCCGATGTCTTCGCGCAACCGGGCCATGGCCTTGCGATCGTTGGCCCGCACCGAGTCCCCGCCATCCACTACCACACTGCCGGCCGAAGGCTCTTCCAGGCTGTTGAGGCATCGAATGAAGGTTGACTTACCCGAGCCGCTCGGGCCGATGATCACCACGACCTCGCCTTGGGCCACATCCAGGTCGACGCCCTTGACCACCTCGACCTCGCCGAAGTGCTTGTGCAGTCCGCGCACCGTCAGCATGCTTTTCATAGGCCGGCCTGTGCGCGAGTCGCCGCTTGCAGTTTTTCCTGCGCCACCAGCAGACGATCACGCCGCGCCTGATTGGCCTGGCGTTCCACCTGCAACCGCGCGTTGGCCCGCAGCAGGCTCGGACGCAGCGAGGACAACGCCGGGCCACCGGCCGACGCACGGGACTGCACGTTGGCGGTCGGGTCCAGGCACTCGCGAACCTTGTGCGCCGGCAGATTCAGCGCGTGGCCCAGTTGTTCCATGGCACAGGCATCGACCATGTCAGTGTCGATCCTGTGCGCCGGCAAACCGGCATCCATGGCCATGCGGACGGCGGCGCCGACCACATGATGCGCCTCGCGGAACGACAGGTCGGCTTCACGCACGATCAGGTCGGCAAGCCCGGTGGCCGTCGAGAAGTCTTCGCCGGCACGGCGCACTGCCAGATCGGCATTGGGAATGGCCGTGCGCAAGACCAGTTCCAGCAGTTTCAGGCAGCGCAGGCTTTCTTCGGCCGCCTCCCAGAAACCCCGCGTGCCTTCGCGGTTGGCGTCGCCGGTATGGGAGAAGTTACTGCCCTTGACCGTCACGCTCGCCGCCATCAGCAGACCGACGATATGCCCGGTGCGGCCCTTGAGGTATTCCAGCACGGTGGGGTTTTTCTTCTGCGGCATGATGCTCGACGTCGCGGCCACGCTGTCCGGGAAGTCGATCAGGCTGAACTCGTGGGTGCTCCAGACGAAATAGTCCTGCGCCACCCGACTCCAGAACACCGACAGCAGGCTCAGGTGTGACAGGCTTTCCAGGATGAAATCCCGCGAACCGACGGCGTCCAGCGCGTTGTCCAGATAGCCGTCGAAACCCAGCAGTTCGGCGGTACGCGCACGGTCGATGGCGAACGGCGTGCCGGCGAACGCAGCCGCGCCCAGCGGGCTCTGGTTCATCGACTCCAGGGTTTGAGTGAGGCGTTTGCAATCGCGCTCCAGCGCCTGCTCCACCGCCGACAGGTAATAACCGTAGGTGATCGGCTGGGCCGGTTGCAGATGGGTGTAACCGGGCATCACCACTTCGGCGAACACTTCGGCGTTGTTCAGCGCGGTCTGGCGGGTCTGGATCAGCGCATCGATCAGGCCCATCAACACTTCCCGGCAACGCAGACGGTCGAGGGTGGCGAGGATATCGTTGCGGCTACGCCCAGTGTGCAGACGACCACCGATGTCGGTGCCAATCTGCTCGATCAGGTGCGCCTCATAGTTGAAGTAGGCGTCCTCGCGGGACGGATCGAGGGTGACCTCGCCCGGCCCCGCCGCTTCCATGTCCAGCACACCTTTGGCCAGCACGCTGGCGTGTTCACCACGAATCAGGCCCTGCTCGGCGAGCATCACGATGTGCGCCTTGTTGACGTTGCCCAGGTTGACGAAGCCATCGGCGAACCCTTCCAGTCGCGGGCGATAGATGTACTCGTTGACCTCAGGGGCGGTGGTTTCCTTCAAGCGACGACTGACTTTGGATTCTTGCATGATCAAACCCCTTAACGAGTTGCGCGCATCGCCGGACGACCCAGGCGACGTTCGAGATAACGGCTGAGCCAGCTCAGCAATGAACAGATGACGAAGTACACCAGCAGCACCAGCCCATAGACGCTGAAGGCGGGGCTGACGCCGGTCATGACGGTGGAACGCTCGACGATGATCTGGCCGACCTTGAGAAACTCGCCGACCCCCACCAGCGCCCCGAGCGAGGTGGCCTGTACCAGCATGGTCAGCAGCCCCGTGTACGCCGGCAGAATCGCCTTCATCGATTGCGGTGCAATCACATGCAGGTAGATCTGCCAGGGACGCAGGCCCAGGGTCCAGGCGCTTTTCCATTGGTGGCGCGACACCGACTCCAGGCCACCGCGCACGATTTCGATGCCGTTGGCACTGCCCCACAGGGTCAGGCCGGTGACCACCGCCGCGAACGGACTCAGGTCGAGCCCGAGCATCGGCGCGCCGAAGAAGATGAAGAACACGTTGACGATCAGCGGGATCGAGCGGAACAGCTCGACGTAGCCGTGAATGGCAAGGCGCAACAGGCGACTCTTGAGTGTCGCCAGCACGCCAAATACCGCCGAGATGATCGTGGTGAACAACAGGATTACCAGCGCCAGGCGCACGGTCATCCACAGTCCCTTGAGCACGAAACCCCAGTTTTCGACCAGAAAGTTCATGAGGGCCTCAGTGCCTGAATGGACGTTGCAGGTGGGCGGACAGGCGTCCGGTCAACAGCGACAGAATCGCCACCAGGGCCAGGTACATCACACAGATCGCGCTGAACATCTCGATGGCGCGAAAATCCGTGGCGATGCGGTCCACCGCCACGAACGTGAGCTCCGCCAGACCAATGGCTTGCAGGTACGACGAGTTCTTCAGCAACGAGATCGCGGTGTTGAGCACCGCTGGCAAGCTGGTGCGGAACGCGATCGGCAAGGCCACCAGGCACAGGTAGTGATGCGGCTTGAGGCTCAGGGCCATGCTCGCTTCACGCATCTTGTGCTCCACCGTGGCCAGGCCGCCGCGCATGTTTTCCACCTGATAGGCCCCCGCCCACAACGACAGGCAAAACACCCCGGACCAGAACAGCGACAGTTCGAGCCCTATCGCCGGCAGGCCGTAGAAGATGAAAAACAGCTGCACCAGAATCGGCGTGTTGCGGATCAACTCCACGTACAGCGCCACGATCTGGGCCAGCACCGGTATGCGCATCGCCCGTGCCGCGCCGCCAAGGATGCCGATCAGCAGAGAGAACGCGATGGCCAGCAGCGAAACCCGCAGCGTCATCAAGACACCGTCGAGCAGCGCCGGCCACTGCGCCAGCAGGTAATTGAAATCGAAGTCCATGACAGCGTCCGGTCAGAGTTTTTCAGCAGGCTTGGCCTGCTCGAACACGCTCAGGTAATAGCTCTGAATGTTTTCCGGGACGTACTGACGCACCCAGCCGCTGAACAGCTTCTCCTCGTGCATCTTCGCCACTGCAGCACTGAGGTAATCGCGCAGCGGCTCGTCGTTCTTGCGCACGCCGATGGCCGCGTCGGAAATCTGGAAGGGTTCGTTGATCAGGCGCGCGTCGCTGTCATTGGCAGCCACCACCACCAGCGTCGCCGCGTCATGGGTGTAGGCATCGGCGCGGCCCTGACGGAAGGTCTGCAAGGCGTCGGCGGCGCTGTTCATGCGCAGGGTCTTGACCTCGGGCATGTGGTCCTCGAACCACTTGGCCTGCACCGAGCCCTTGAGGGTGGCCAGGGTCTTGCCGTTGAGGTCCTTGATCGACTTGATCGGGCTGTCTTTCTTCACCACCACGTCACTGGCGCCCCAGCGATACGGGGTGGTGAAGTCGATGACGCGTTGACGCTCCGGGGTGACCCCGAGGGTGGCGATGAGGAAATCCACCTTGCGTCCCAGCAGTTGCGGCACGCGGTTTTCAGCGGTGACGCAGGTGAAGGTCACTTTGTCTTTGGACCCCAGCGCCCAGAGCGCGATCTGTTTTGACATCTCCACTTCGACACCGGCGAAATCGCCGCTGCCGTTCTGGAAACCGTAGGGCGGCTGATCGCAACGCACACCGGCGCGCAGTTGACCGGCTTCCTTGATTTCGTCAGGAACCGGCGGCAGATCCGCAGCATGAACCTGCGCCACACCAGCCAGGGAGACCCATGAGAACGCGAGGGCGCGACCCAATACGTTCAGCGAGAAGAACTTGGAAGAGAACGACATATTGCCTCCTGGTTACCTACCAGCGCAGCGCCGCACAACGCGACGACACGCAACGATTACAAGGGCAGAGAGCAGCGGGGTTTACAGCGCGGCGCAAGCGTCGAGGCGCGCTTGAACATCGCGTCCGTCTGCGCGGAATCTTCGATGTCGAAAACAGTTATAAAGCCTCTGGCTCATGCCAACAAATGACAATACATTGGTCGCCCATAACGAATTGATATGGCCTGCCATGAACTTCAAACAAGTCGAAGCCTTCCGCGCCGTGATGTTGAGCGGCTCGATGACCGCCGCAGCGGAGTCGCTGCACACCTCTCAACCCAACATCAGCCGCCTGATCGCGCAACTGGAACGCGGCAGCGGCTTCAAGTTGTTCGAGCGTGTCGGCGGGCGTCTGTTACCCACCGATGAAGGCGCCGCGCTGTTCGCGGACGTGGAGCGCGCGTTCATCGGTCTGCAGAGTCTGGAGAAGTCGGCGCAGAACATTCGTCGGGGCGGCACCGGCCAGTTGCGCATCGCGGCGGTGCCGTCGCTGTCGCTGACGGTGTTGCCGAAGGTCATTCAGCGTTTTCGTCAGGAGAACCCCGACGCGGCCATCTCCATCCACACCAGCGACTCACCGATGGTTGCGCACTGGGCGGCGTCGCAGTTCTGCCATGTGGGGCTGGCGTCTTACGTTGGGGAGGAGATGCCTGGCGTGCGCACGCAGAAAATCTGCGACGTGCCGGGGGTCTGCGTGTTTCCCAAGGGGCATCGGTTGGGTGAGTTGAAGTCGGTGAAGCCCGACGACCTGAAAGGCGAGGAGTTTATTTCGCTGTCGCAGAACGACGGCTCACGCACCCGCGTGGACCGGGCATTCGCCGCAGACAAGGAATACCGCAAGCTGAATCTGGAGACGCCCTATGCGGCGACCGTCTGCTCATTGGTTGCGTTGGGACTGGGGGTGAGCATCGTCAGCCCCATGGTGGCGCTGGAGTATCTGCACATGGGCATCGAAACCCGCCCCTTCCTCCCGCAGATCCGTTTTTCCACGTACCTGCTGCTGCCGGAGGATCGGCCGCAGAGCCTGCTGAGCCAGCGTTTCGGCGAGTTGATCGAGGAGATGCTCACCGAGGCGAGCAAGGACTGGCAGGGGTAGCGCACCCACCCGAACATCGCATTTGCGGCAGTCAACACGGTCCCTGTGGGAGCTGCCGGAGGTTACGACGGTGGCGAAGGCGGCATGCCTGTCGCCATCAGATTCCGGCCAGTGCCAGATCCATCGCAAAGTAAGTGAAGATCAGGTCCGCACCGGCGCGCTTGATCGCGCCCAGGCTTTCACGCACCACCCGCCCCTCGTCGATGGCACCCGCCTGGGCACCGAACTTGATCATCGCGTACTCGCCGCTGACCTGATACGCCGCCAATGGCAGGGTCGAGGCTTCGCGGATGTCGCGGATGATGTCCAGGTACGCACCGGCTGGCTTGACCATCAACGCATCGGCGCCTTCGGCTTCGTCCATCAACGACTCGCGCAGGGCTTCGCGGCGGTTCATCGGGTTCATCTGGTAGCTCTTGCGATCGCCTTTGAGCGCCGAACCGCCGGCCTCACGGAACGGACCGTACAGGGACGATGCGAACTTGGTCGAATAGGCCATGATCGGCGTCTGGGTGAAGCCTGCGGCATCCAGCGCAGCGCGAATGGCCCGCACCTGTCCGTCCATCGCCGCCGAGGGAGCAATGACATCCGCTCCGGCGCGAGCGGCCATGACCGCCTGCTTGCCGAGGTTCTCGATGGTCGCGTCGTTGTCGACATGGGCGCCGTGCATCACGCCGCAATGGCCGTGATCGGTGTATTCGCAGAAACAGGTGTCGGACATCACGATCATTTCCGGCACCGCATCCTTGATGGTCCGCGAAATGCGCGACACCAGACCGTTCTCCTGCCAGGTGTCACTGCCGGTGGCGTCCAGATGATGGGACACGCCGAAGGTCATCACCGACTTGATACCGGCGCGGGCATAGCGCTCGACTTCCTGCGCCAGCTTCGACTCGGGAATCCGGCTCACGCCGGGCATGCTGTTGATCGGCACGAACTCGTCGACTTCTTCTTCGACGAAGATCGGCAGCACCAGGTCGTTCAGGGTGAATTCGGTTTCCTGAAACAGCGCGCGAAAGTTTGCGTTGCTGCGCAGGCGACGTGGACGAGCGGCGGGAAACACACTGGACATGGCAGTTCCTGAAGAAAGATTTCCGGAAAACGACCGGACCGACAGCGTCCGGAAGATATCAATGGCGCGAAGCTTATGCCTGCGCCGTTCTCGATTCAAATGTCGCGGCAATAAACTCCATTACCGAAGCGGTAACAGTGCCATTGAGGTCATCGAACGAACGTCGTGCGGCCAGGTCATTAAGCATGAGCGGCAGCCAATCCCGGTTGCACCGACGTGTGCATCGAGACCAACGTGAACAGCTCATCAGACCTGCGCAACAACCGCTCGCTGGACGGCCTCAACTTCTTTCTCGCCGACGTGCGCGACGGGCTCGGCCCGTATCTCGCGATCTACCTGCTGGCGGTACATAAATGGGATCCGGCCAGCATCGGGCTGGTCATGACGCTCGCTGGTATAGCCGCTTTGATCACCCAGACGCCAGCGGGTGCGCTGATTGACCGCACCCGCAGCAAGCGTCTGGTGGTGGCCGTCGCGGCGTTGTTGGTGACGGCAGGTTGCCTTGTGCTGCCTTTGATCCATTCCTTTACCTGGGTCGCCATCACCCAGGCCCTGAGCGCCATCGCAGGCTCGGTGTTCGCCCCGGCCATTGCCGCAATCTCGCTGGGCATTACCGGGCCGAAGGCGTTCACTCGTCGCACCGGTCGCAACGAAACCTGGAACCATGCCGGTAACGCCTGCGCAGCGCTGCTGGCCGGGGGCTGCTCGTGGGCGTTCGGGCCGATTGCGGTGTTTTACCTGATGGCCTTCATGGCTGCGGCGAGCATCGTCGCGGTGAGTTTTGTCGACGCCAGCGCCATCGATCATGAGGTCGCACGGGGCTTCGATCCCGAACATCGACAAACGCACGAGCAACCCAGCGGGTTGTCGGTGCTGCTGCACAACCAGCCGTTGCTCGTGTTCGCCATCTGCTGCGGGCTGTTCCATCTGGCCAACGCCGCCATGTTGCCGCTGGTGAGCCAGAAGCTTTCGCAGATCGACATGCAACTCGCCACGCCGCTGACTTCCGCCTGCATCGTCGCGGCTCAACTGGTGATGGTGCCAGTCGCCTGGCTGGTGGGCGCAAAGGCAGACACGTGGGGACGCAAGCCTTTGCTGCTGGCGGGCTTCGTCATCCTGCCGCTGCGCGGTGTGCTGTATGTACTGTCGGACAACCCGTACTGGCTGGTGGCGGTGCAACTGCTCGATGGCATCGGGGCCGGAGCCTTTGGCGCCTTGCTCCCGCTGGTGGTCAAAGACCTGACCCACGGCACCGGTCGTTTCAATGTCAGCCTGGGTGCGATTTCAACGGTGTTCGGCCTGGGCGCTGCGCTGAGTAACGGCCTGGCCGGACTGGTGATTCGTGAGGCCGGTTACAGCGCGGCCTTTTTGACCCTGGCTGCGATTGCGTCCATCGCGTGCCTGTTGCTGTGGTTGGCAGTGCCCGAAACCCTCAGGTCCGCGCAGGTATCAAAACGTCGGCCCGCTGCCGAACCGACGCCGAACCACCCAGATATTACGTAATACGTGGCAAGATGGTGACCCCTCGCCCTCTCGTTGCGTTTCAACCTTGGGGCGTACTGCCTGACCCCTCGCCCAATTCGCGCTGCATCAGTACCGTGTCGAGCCAGCGCCCGTGTTTGAAACCCACGGACTGGAACACCCCGACCTTGCGAAACCCCAGGCGCTCGTGAAGGCGGATCGAGGCCATGTTTTCGCTGTTGCCGATCACCGCCAGCATCTGCCGCCTCCCGCCGTCAGTGCAGCGCTGGATGATTCGACTCAACAGCGCATGACCGATGCCGAGGCCGGCCATGCCCTCACGCACATACACCGAGTCTTCGACCGAGAAACGGTACGCCGGCCGTGGCCGATACAGCGTGGCGTAGCCATAGCCGACCACTTCGCCCTCACGCTCGGCCACCAGGTACGGCAGGTCCTGGGCACACACGTCGGCACGGCGCTGGAGCATCTGTGGAAGGGTTGGCGCCTCCAGTTCGAAACTCGCGGTGCCGTGAATCACGTGGTGGGAATAGATCGCCTGCACGGCTGGCATGTCATCGTCGCGGGCATCGCGCAGGATCAGGGTGTCGGGCATTGCGGGTCCTCTCTGGAAGGTAACACTGGGTTGCCGTGCAGCCACACGGCGAAAGACCGAGCAATCATGACCTACCGACCTGCCTGGACAAAGTGATGATTCGTGAACGTCAGCGTCAGCGTCAGCGTCAGCGAAACGTTGCCATGCACGCCTCGTCCGCCATCATCTGCAACTGCTGGCGCCCGGATTGGGTTTAGAATGCCGCCTTTTCCCGATTGCCGACACGCCGCCACCCCATGAATGCCGACGCCCTGAACACCCTCAACGAGCACCTGCTCGACGCCCTTGACCCTGCGCCCGCTGAAACCCGTCGCCTGTTCCACGGTCGTGGCCGGCGCTGGCCGGGACTGGAGCAACTGACCGTGGACTGGATGCAGGGCGTGGTGCTGGTCTCGCTGTTCAAGGAACCCGCTGCCGAAGAACTCGAGGCGTTGAAACGCCTGCTGCTGGATCTGGTGCAGGCGCAGGTCTGGAAAAACAGCCAGGCGCACACGCTGCTTCTGCAGCACCGGTATTTGCCTGACAGCCTCACCGAAGCGCTGCTGGGCGAGATGCCGGACGAATGGACGCTGACCGAAGGCGGCCTGCGCTACCTTGTCGATTTCGGCAGAAAACAGAACACCGGACTGTTCCTCGACATGCGTTACGGCCGCGACTGGGTGCGCGCCAACGCCTCGGGCAAGCGCATTCTCAATCTGTTCGCCTACACCTGTGGGTTTTCCGTGGCGGCCATCGAGGGAGGTGCGGATTTCGTGGTCAATCTGGACATGTCCCGCGCAGCCCTGAGTCGGGGGCGCGACAACCATCGCCTGAACGGCCACGACCTGAGCAAGGTCAGTTTCCTCGGCCACGAGCTGTTCAAGTCCTGGGGCAAGGTGAAAAGCGGCGGGCCGTACGATCTGGTGATCATCGACCCGCCGTCATTTCAGAAAGGCAGCTTTCTGCTGACCAAGGATTACCAGCGCGTGCTGCGCAAACTGCCCGAGTTGCTCAGCGACGACGGCACGGTGCTGGCCTGCATGAACGACCCGGCGCTGGGGGCCGATTTCCTCATCGAAGGCGTAATGCGCGAAGCGCCGGGATTGCGCTTCGAACAGCGTCTGGAAAACCCGCCGGAGTTCGCGGACATCGAGCCCGGCGGCGGGCTCAAGGCGTTGGTGTTCCGCCAGGGTTGATGGCCACAGGCGCCACCCCGCGCAGTCCGGCTTGCCGGCGGTGGCGTTTTCAAGATCGGGGCCGCCGGCAAGCCGGACTGCTACGGGTGCGCGGGACGACACGGCCGTTACGCACTCAAACGCGATATCACATCATTCAACCCCACCGACAACCCATGCAGATCCTCGCTCGCGCTTTGCGTGCGCTGCACGTTGCTCTGATTGGTGGTGGCGATGGCGGTGATTTCCGTCAGGTTGCGCGAGATGTCTTCGGCCACCGACGTCTGCTCTTCCGCCGCCGTAGCGATCTGCCGGTTCATGTCGCGGATCGCCTCCACCGCCGAGGTAATGCGTTGCAGCGACGAACCGGCCAGGGCCACTTGATCAACACTTTCCTGACTGCGCGCCTGACCGCTTTCAATGGCCAGCGCGGCATCGATTGCACCGGTCTGCACCGAACTGATGATCTGATTGATCTCGGCCGTTGAGGCGGCCGTGCGCTGAGCCAGTGTCCGCACCTCATCGGCCACCACTGCAAAGCCGCGGCCGGCGTCTCCGGCACGAGCCGCTTCGATAGCGGCGTTGAGCGCCAACAGGTTGGTCTGCTCGGCGATGCCACGAATCACTTCCAGCACCTTGCCGATTCGTCCGCTGTCACTTTCCAGACGACGAATGACCTCGGCGGTGTTGCTGATCTCGGTACGCATCTGGGTGATCGCAGTGATCGTCGCGCTCATCACCTTGCCGCCATCCTGGGAACTGCGATTAGCCTCATCGGCAGCCTGCGCAGCCTGGGCGGCGTGACGGGCAACTTCCTGAGCGGTCGCGGACATTTCGGTCATGGCCGTGGCGACCTGATCGGTGCGCTCGAATTGCTCGTGGGTGCCCTGAGCCATCAACGCCGCAATGGCCTTCAGTTCGCCACCGGCGCTGTCCAGATCGGTGGTGCTGCGCTTGAGGCGGGTGAAGGTGTCGGCCAGAAAATCGCGCAGGGTGTTGGCGGCAACGGCCAGACGACCCAGCTCATCCTGACGAGTAATGCTGACCCGATCACTGAAGCGTCCCTGGCTGAGCTGCGCCACGTATTCGATCAGCATGCCGATCGGGCCCACAATGTTGCGATTGACCATCCAAAGGGTCAGCACGCCCACCAGTAACGCCGACGCCAGCATCACCAGCGTACCGATGAGAATCGTCTGATCGGCCGTGTTGCTGATCGAGACCGATTGCGCATCGCTCAGCTTGCGCAGGCTCAGCACCAGTTCGCTCATCTGCTCGCTGGCGGCACGGTCAACGCCTTTGACGGCCTGATCGCCTGCGGCCGGGTCCGCATCCGCTGCAACGAATGCATCACGCCCCTTACGATAGGCGACCCCCAGCGCACGATGCTCTTCACGCAGCGTGTCGACCCGAGATCGACTCGCGGCATCAAGGTCTTTCAGGGCACTCAACTGCCCCAGGGTGTCCTGAACCTGACGTTCCTGATCCTCGAACTGGCCCCAGAACCTGTCGCGGTCGGTCGGCTGTTTGCCGCGCAACAGCACGTTTTTCCATTCCTGGACCTGGATCTTGAATTGCAGGTTGGCCTGGTCGACCAGTTGCGAAGCGTGCAGCGGGCCTTCCAGCAAGCCGCGGTACGCATGCACGTTGCTGGATAGGAAGTGAAAACAGGCCAGGGCGATCAGCAACACCAGCACCAGGCTGCCACTGAGCAGCGCCAGAATCTGCAATCTCAGGGATTTCGACATACGGGGAATCTCATCAGGGGGGACTGCTGTCTTCGAGGGCCTTGATGACTGTCGAAGGTTTGCCTGCCAATCACATCCCTGTGCCACCGTTTCGAACATTCGAGAACGTTCACAAAACAGCGTGCTCACACAGGCTGATTCGACCTTGCCGCGAGGTTCTTTAAGGCGCTGACAGGACATCCGATGGGCGGTCGAAAAGCGTCAAAAGAGCGTCCGAATCACGAGCCGGTTTTTTGTCGAATGTCGGTTTAAGCCGCTGAAACGCAAATGAAATCTATCGCCCATGTCACGCCGAAATGGATCCAGTGCGCAAAGATCCATGCGCCCCGACTCTCTGAAAAAATCCGGCAGGCCGACGACAGCATTCTCCGATAATCCTCCGCCGGCAAGCCGTGCTGCGAAAGCCGCCTCGAGGTTTTTTTAACTATCCCCACTGAGCACAGTCACACACAGAACGCTGCCCAATCCTTTTACGCATGACGAGGCCCGATGAGTTTCATTCTTTGCATGACCGTGTTCGGCGTCCTGTTGATGCTGCTGGCACTGACTTCCTCTTACCTGCGCTGGTTGCCGGTGACCACTTCGGCGGTGTGTCTGGCGTTCGGTGCGGGGATCGGCCCCTGGGGCCTTGACCTGGTGCAACTGGATGTCCGCGATGCACGCCACTGGCTGGAGCGCCTGACCGAAGTCGCGGTGCTGTTTTCGCTATTCAACACCGGCATCAAACTGCGCCTGCCACTGCATCGCAAAGCCTGGCATTCGGCGTACCTGCTCGCGGTGCCGATCATGCTCGCCAGTATCGCTGGCGTGTGCCTGGCCGGCCATTACCTGCTGGATCTGCCGTGGGCGGTGTCCCTGCTGCTGGGGGCGATGCTGTCGCCCACCGACCCTGTACTGGCGGGGCTGGTGCAGGTCAACAACGCCCAGGATTTCGACCGCGTGCGCTTTGGCCTGTCCGGTGAAGCCGGTCTCAACGACGGCACGGCCTTTCCCTTCGTCATCTTCGCCCTGCTGTTAATCACCCACGGCTCCTCGGACTTCAACTGGGTGCAAGGCTGGCTGCTGAAGAACATTGTCTGGGGCGTGCCCGTGGGTCTGCTGCTCGGCTATGGTCTAGGCCGTGGCGTGGGGCATCTGATGATTTATCTGCGGATCAAAAACGCCGACAGCACCACCTCACCCAACGACTTTCTGGCCTTGGCGCTGATCGCGGTGTCCTACGTGGCGGCCGAAGGCCTGGGCGCCTACGGTTTTCTTTCGGTGTTCGCGGCCGGTTTGGGCCTGCGCCAGGCCGAAGTGCGCACCACTCGGTCGGAGGTCCCGGCCGAACACGTGGCCAAGCCCGTGCTGGGGCACATGCACAGCGAGCCGGCAGCGGCGACCGTCACCGCGCAGGAGGAACTGAGCGAATCGCAACTGGCTGCAGGGGTGATGATGGGCGACATGCTGGCGTTCGGCGGTCTGGTTGAGCGGGCCATGGAGGTGCTGCTGATTACCTTGCTCGGCGCTGCGATTGCTTCTTACTGGGACTGGCGCGCACTCACGCTCGGGCTTGCCCTGTTCTGTGTGGTCAGGCCGCTGAGCGTCTGGCTGTTGATCAGCCGTCAGTTGCTGACGCGACCGCAGAAGGCGCTGGTTGGCTGGTTCGGCATTCGCGGGATCGGCACCCTGTATTACCTGTGCTATGCCCTTTCCCACGGGCTGCCTAAAGAAAACATGCAAAGCACGATTGGCCTGACCCTGTCGGTGGTCNTACGAACGGAGCATGCAAACGGACAGCAAGAACTGAAACGCGAAGGCGGGAAATGGATCGTCGCCGCCTTCTTCACCGCGACGATTTGACACGCGCCTCCTGTCACGTTTCATGAGCCCTGGCCGTCCCAAGGGACGGAGAATGGGAATGCCCCGGATGCGACGATAGACCGCATCGATCACTTCATCGGAACAAGCGATTGGACGCTCTACGTCCTGATCGGTAGCTTGCTCACCAACTGATCACGCTTTTTTTGCCGCCGCTGCAACGTGGCCAAAAGTCGCACATCGTTATCTTCGCAGGGACCTGCCGTCGTGTCGCCCGACACGCTCGCGCACCAAGACCGGATTCTTGTCACCCTCTACCTATCTGCGTGGCCCGCGGCCTTGTGTCGTCGTGTCGGTCATTGCGTGCGAGCCGAGAAAAACATGTCCATCAACACGCCTCAACAGATCGCTGAAATGACCGTCGAAGCCGGTGTAAAGAAATCGCACCTGCCCGTCCTTTCGATCCTGGTCCTGGGTTTTCTTGCCGGAGCCTTCATCGCCCTGGGGTTTCTGCTAGACATCCATGTCAGCACCATGATCCCCGGCCCGTGGGCTTCGCTGGGTAATCTGTTGGGCGCAGCGGTGTTTCCGATTGGCCTGATCCTGGTGATCCTCGCCGGCGGCGAATTGCTGACCGGGAACATGATGAGCCTGCCGACCGCGTTGTTCGCGGGGCGCATTTCCGTGGGCGCGGTCGCCCGCAACTGGCTGTTGGTGACCTTCGCCAACCTGCTGGGCGCGCTGTTCATTGCCTGGTTCTTCGGCCATGTGCTGGGGTTGACCGAAGGCGCGTACCTGGCCAAGACGCTGGCCATCGCCAAAGCCAAAGTCAGCGCGGACTTCGGTCAGGCGTTCATTTCCGGCATCGGATGCAACTGGCTGGTGTGTCTTGCGGTCTGGTTGTCATATGCGAGCAAGGATGTGACCGGTAAGATCCTCGGCATGTGGTTCCCGATCATGGCGTTCGTGGCCATCGGTTTCCAGCACGTGGTCGCCAACATGTTCGTGATTCCGGCAGCCATCTTCGCGGACGCACTGAGCTGGGCCCAGTTCGTCGAAAACTTCTTCGCGGTATTCCTAGGCAACGCGGTCGGGGGTGCAATTTTCGTGGGTCTGGCGTATTACGTGTCGTATTCGAAAGCGACACAGGGCTCGGCAAACAGCGAGAATCCTGCGATGATCGAGCAACCGGTTGTGCACAAAATTCAATGATTCAGTCGCCAGACGCTCTGCAACGGGATGCGACCTGTTTCTGCCACTACAGGCTGTCGAGATAAGCAATGTCGGATCGAGTGCTGATAGACGGGTTTTCACGCAAAGTCGATTACGTACGAATGTCAGTGACTGATCGCTGCGATTTTCGTTGCGTGTATTGCATGGCCGAGGACATGACGTTCCTGCCGCGCCAGCAGATCCTTTCCCTGGAAGAAATTCAGCAGGTCGCCGAGCGTTTCGTGGCGTTGGGCACCAAAAAGATTCGCCTCACCGGCGGCGAACCGCTGGTCCGCTCCGGGATCGTCGGCCTGTGCAAGAACATCGCCGCCCTGCCCGGCCTGCGCGAACTGTGCATGACCACCAACGGCTCGCAACTGGAAAAACTGGCGGCGCCGCTGTTCGACGCCGGCCTCAAGCGCCTGAACATCAGCCTGGACAGCCTCGACCCCGCGCGCTTCAAGGAACTGACCCGCACGGGCGAACTGAGCAAGGTCATCGCCGGTATCGATGCCGCCAATGCCGCCGGTTTTACCCACACCAAACTCAATTGCGTGGTCATGCAGGGCCGCAACGATCACGAAATCAACGACCTGGTGGCGTTCGCCATCGATCGCGGGCTGGACATCACGTTCATCGAAGAGATGCCCTTGGGCGTGATCAGCGAGCACAGCCGCGCCGAATCGTTCTTCTCCAGCGAGCAGGTGCGCGAGCGCATCGCCGAACGCTATACGCTGGTCAACTCCACTGAATCGACCCAAGGCCCGTCACGCTACTGGCGCCTGGCCGAAGCGCCGGACATTCGCGTCGGTTTCATCTCGCCCCACAGCCACAACTTCTGTGCCACCTGCAACCGCGTTCGGGTCACGGTTGAAGGCCGCTTGCTGCTCTGCCTGGGCAACGAGCATTCCGCCGACCTCAAAGCCGTCCTGCGCGCCAACCCCGGCCACCCGGAAAAGATCGAAAAAGCCATCGTCGAGGCCATGAAACTCAAGCCCTACAAGCACAATTTCGAGATCAACGACGATGTGCAGGTGGTGCGGTTCATGAATATGACGGGCGGCTGACTCGCCGTTCGATCCCTTGGCGCGCGCCCGTCGTGGCTGGCGCTTGAGACACGCTCCAGATCACTCGCCGAAACGAAAAAGGTCTGGCATTTGCCAGACCCTTTTCATCAAAGGTTAAGGCGCAATCGCCCCATCCACCAACACTTGCGCCTCAGCCACCAGGCGCTTCAGATGCTCCTCGCCCTTGAAGCTCTCGGCGTAGATCTTGTAGATGTCCTCGGTGCCCGACGGACGCGCCGCAAACCAGCCGTTCTCGGTCATCACCTTCAAACCGCCAATCGCCTGATCGTTGCCCGGCGCCCTGCTCAGAATGCGGGTGATCTTTTCGCCCGCCAGTTCGGTCGACGTGACCTGCTCCGGTGACAGCTTGCTCAGCAACGCCTTCTGCTCGAAGTTCGCCTTCGCCTCGACACGCGTCGACACCGGCTCACCCAACTCATCGGTCAGCGCCTTGTACATCTCACTCGGATCACGGCCCTTGCGCGCGCGGATCTCAGCGGCCAGCAACGCCGGAATCAGACCATCCTTGTCGGTGGTCCAGACCGAACCGTCACGGCGCAGGAACGAGGCACCCGCACTCTCCTCGCCGCCAAAGCCGAGCGAACCTTCATACAGCCCTTCAGCGAAGAACTTGAAGCCCACCGGCACTTCATACAAACGACGCCCCAGGCGCTGGGTCACACGGTCGATCATCCCGCTGCTGACCACGGTCTTGCCGACGGCCGCATCGGCGCGCCAGTCAGGACGGTTCTGGAACAGGTAATCGATGGACACCGCCAGGTAATTGTTCGGCGCCAACAGGCCACCGGTCGGGGTGACGATACCGTGGCGGTCGTGATCCGGATCGCAAGCGAAGGCCACCTGGAAACGGTCCTTGAGCCCGATCAAACTCTGCATCGCGAAGTTCGACGACGGGTCCATGCGAATCTTGCCGTCCCAGTCCACGCTCATGAAGCGGAAAGTCGGGTCGACGAACTTGTTCACCACTTCAAGATTCAGGCCGTAATGCTCACCGATGGCAGACCAATAGCACACGCCCGCGCCACCCAGTGGATCGACGCCCAGCTTCAGGCTGGCGCCACGAATGGCGTCCATGTCGATCACGTTTTTCAGGTCAGCGACATAGGTATTGAGGTAGTCATGACGGTGAGTGGTGTCGGCCCGCAGCGCCTTTTCCAGACTCATGCGGGTCACGCCGACGATCTTCTCGGCGAGCAGCTCGTTGGCCTTGTTCTCGATCCACTTGGTGATGTGCGAATCGGCCGGGCCGCCGTTGGTGGGGTTGTACTTGAAGCCGCCGCTTTCCGGCGGGTTGTGCGACGGGGTGATGACGATGCCGTCGGCCAGACCGGACGTGCGGCCCTTGTTGTAGCAGATGATGGCGTGGGATACGGCCGGGGTCGGCGTGTACTCGTCACCCTCGGAAATCATCACATTGACGCCGTTGGCGGCCAGCACTTCCAGCGCCGTCGCGGCGGCTGGCGTGGACAGGGCGTGAGTGTCGGCACCGAGAAACAGTGGGCCGTCGATGCCGTTGGCCTGACGATACAGGCAGATCGCCTGACTGATGGCCAGCACATGCCACTCGTTGAAACTCAGGTCGAACGAGCTGCCACGGTGGCCTGAAGTACCAAAGGAAACCCGCTGGGTGGCGACCGAGGCGTCCGGCTGACCGGTGTAGTACGCCGTCACCAGGCGAGGAAGATCGACCAGCAATTCTGCAGGCGCCAGTTTGCCCGCGAATGGACTGATACTCATGCGAAACCTCCGTGGATGGAAAACCGTGAATTGGAAAAAATGTGGATCGTCAAACGTAAGAAATTGTTTGCTGCGCGGCAGTTTACTGGCAGTTGGACAGCCTTGCTCGGCTATCGATCCGTAAACCGTTGAGACAATTAGCAGACCCGCGTCAGACTTGCCACCATGCCGGCAACAATTGCTGAATCTTGCGTTCGGCAAAGCGGTCGTCGATGAGCATCACCACCCCGCGATCCTCCTGGCCGCGAATGACCCGCCCCGCCGCCTGCACCACTTTCTGCATGCCGGGGTACAGATAGGTGTAGTCGTAACCGGCGCCGAACAACAGGCTCATGCGCTGTTTGAGTTGCTCGTTGATCGGGTTGATCTGCGCCAGGCCCAGCGTCGCGATGAAAGCACCGATCAACCGAGCGCCAGGCAGGTCGATGCCTTCGCCGAATGCGCCACCCAGTACCGCAAAACCAATGCCCTGACTCTGCGGCGTGAATCGATCCAGGAACGCCTGACGGTCGGTTTCGGCCATGCCACGGGACTGCTGCCACATCGGGATCTGCGGGTGGGTCGCCGCCATCAGTTCGGCGACCTGTTGCAGGTAGTCGAAGCTGCTGAAGAACGCCAGATAGTTGCCCGGCCGCGCCTGGAACTGCTCGGCCATCAGCTCGACGATGGGCGCCAGCGACGCCTGCCGGTGGGTGTAACGCGTGGAGATGCGGCTGACGATGTGCACGTCCAGTTGCGAGCGCTGGAAGGGAGACTCCACGTCGACCCACGCGGTGGTGTCCGGCAGGCCCAGTAGGTCGCGGTAATAGTGGCGCGGGTTGAGCGTGGCGGAAAACAGCACGGTGCTGCGGGCGGTCGTCAGGCGTGGACGGATGAACCCGGCGGGCACCACATTGCGCAGGGTCAATCTGGACAGGGTTTTCTGGCCCAGATCGCGCTTGCTGATGTCGAACAGGTAATGCTCATCGAACAGTTCGGCAATGCGCCCGAACTGAATGGCTTCGAAATAGAAGCTCTGCAATTCGCCGTTGGCGGCCTGCGGGTGATCGTTGAAGTAGTCGCCGAACGCCGCGACGCACAGATTGAGGCTGGCAAGAAACTTTGCCGGTGTACCGGGATAGGCCTGGTACGGCGCGACCTGATCCTTGTGCAGTGCGTTCCATTCCCGATTGAGGCGCTGCAGGGCCTTCTTCAATGGCTCCGGCGCGGTCAGGCGCACCTGATTCATGCTGTATTGATCGAGGCTGGCGCTGTACATCTGCCGAGCGCGCTCGACCATGTTGTGCGCCTCGTCCACCAGCACCGCCACGCGCCACTGATTGAACTGGCATAGGCCGAACAGCAAGCCGCTCAAGTCGAAATAATAGTTGTAGTCGGCGATGACCACGTCCGACCAGCGCGCCAGTTCCTGGCTCAGGTAGTACGGGCAGACCTGATGCCGCAAGGCGACCTCACGCAGCCCGGCCTGATCCAGCCATGGCTCGACCAGCGCCTCGCTGCGCGCTGCCGGAAGGCGGTCGTAAAACCCCTTGGCCAGCGGACAGGAATCGCCATTGCAGGCGTTGGTCGGGTATTCGCAAGCCTTGTCCCGCGCCACCAGCTCCAGCACCCGCAGCTTGAGTTGCGGCGCGCTGCGGCCGATCACGCTCAAGGCATCCAGCGCCAACTTGCGGCCCGGGGTCTTGGCGGTGAGGAAGAACACCTTGTCCAGTTTCTGGCTCGGCGCCGCCTTGAGCATCGGGAACACGGTGCCGATGGTCTTGCCGATGCCAGTGGGCGCCTGGGCCATCAGACAACGCCCGGTGCTGACCGCCTTGTACACCGACTCGGCGAGTACGCGCTGGCCGCTGCGAAAGTCGGCGTGAGGGAACTTGAGTTGGGTCAGAGCCTGATTGCGCGCTTGAACGTGGGCCATTTCCTGTCGCGCCCAGTGCAGGAAGACCGTGCACTGGGCCTCGAAGAATGCCTGTAATTGCGCCGCTGTGAAGCGCTCCCGAATCAGGGTTTCCTGCTCGTTGACGATGTTGAAGTACACCAGCGCGACCGTCACTTCAGGCAGTCGCCGTTGCTGACAGATCAACCAGCCATAAACCTTGGCCTGAGCCCAGTGCAACTGCCGATGATTGTCCGGCATGGCGTCGAGGTCGCCGCGATAGGTCTTCACTTCTTCCAGTTGATTGAGCGTGGCGTCGTAGCCGTCTGCCCTGCCCCGCACCGTCAATTCGTGAAAGCTGCCGGACAACGCCACCTCTGACTGGTACTGCGGATCCCGCCGGGCTGATACCGTGCGATGCCCGGCGATGCCTTCCTGCGCGCTGGGCGACGGGGTGAAGCGAAGGTCCAGATCGCCGACCTTGGCGGTGAATTCGCACATCGCCCGCACCGCCACCGAATAACCCACGCCCGGCTCAACCGCGGTAACGGCCGGCGCCTGCGGCAGCTCGCTGGCAGCAGCGTCAGAGATGGGTTCGACGGGGAGAATGGAAGTCAAAGGAGCAACGGGCCGCAGGGTGGTGATACTGGACGGACATACAGATAACAGCTGAGCCCGAGGCTTGCAAACGGAAATGGATCGGCGGACGAAGGAACGGCTCCACGGCCTGCGGCCAGAATCAGAATTCGACAGCCCTTCCCGTAGCAGCACGGCTTGCCGGCGGTGGCGATTTCAAAAACGCCACCGCCGGCAAGCCGGACTGCTACAACTGTCCAAGGTGTCGCTGACAATGCCGCAGGACACACCGACCCGCTTCTGCCGAAGGCATGGAAGTAGCAGACTTGTCAGCGATCTGGCGCGAAGGGACAACGAAACCAATCCGCTTCTGCCGAAGGCGTGGGAGCCAGACTTGTCGGCGATCTGGCGCGAAGCGGCAGCAAAACCTGCGCATGCGGTGGGGCTGATGCACTCCATCGTCTGACCTTGCTGCCGGTCCCCGGCAGATCGCCGACAAGTCTGGCTCCCACGGCCTGCGGCCAGAATCAACATCCGACAGTCCTTCCCGTAGCTGCACGGCTTGCCGGCGGTGGCGATTTCAAAGACGCCTCCGCCGGCAAGCCGGACTGCTACAACTGTCCAAGGTGTCGCTGACAACGCCGCAGGACACACCGACTGCTTCTGCCGAAGGCGTGGAAGTAGCAGACTTGTCAGCGATCTGGCGCGAAGGGACAACGAAACCAATCCGCTTCTGCCGAAGGCGTGGGAGCCAGACTTGTCGGCGATCTGGCGCGAAGCGGCAGCAAAACCTGCGCATGCGGTGGGGCTGATGCACTCCATCGTCTGACCTTGCTGCCGGTCCCCGGCAGATCGCCGACAAGTCTGGCTCCCACGGCCTGCGGCCAGAATCAACATCCGACAGCCCTTCC
>NZ_QXTJ01000043.1:211247-213986 GCF_003605735.1 Pseudomonas sp. LS-2
CCGACAGTCCTTCCCGTAGCTGCACGGCTTGCCGGCGGTGGCGATTTCAAAGACGCCTCCGCCGGCAAGCCGGACTGCTACAACTGTCCAAGGTGTCGCTGACAACGCCGCAGGACACACCGACTGCTTCTGCCGAAGGCGTGGAAGTAGCAGACTTGTCAGCGATCTGGCGCGAAGGGACAACGAAACCAATCCGCTTCTGCCGAAGGCGTGGGAGCCAGACTTGTCGGCGATCTGGCGCGAAGCGGCAGCAAACCTTGCGCATGCGGTGGGTCTGATGCACTCCATCGTCTGACCTTGCTGCCGGTCCCCGGCAGATCGCCGACAAGTCTGGCTCCCACGGCCTGCGGCCAGAATCAACATCCGACAGCCCTTCCTGCAGCTACACGGCTCGCCGGCGGTGGCGTATTCAAAGACGCCTCCGCCGGCAAGCCGGACTGCTACAGGTGGCGCGTTTGCTCAGATTGTCCGGGTATTCAACGCATCGGCAATGAACTCCGCTTGGCGGATGGCCAGGATGACGATGGTCAATGTTTGTTTTTCGTGCCGGACATCGAAGCCGCTTGCGCCCGTTTCGAGTCACTGGGCGCGCCCTTCGTCAAGCGTCTGGACACAGGCATGCAGCACGTCGCGTTCATCAGCGATCCGGACCAGTACTGGATCGAAATCGTGCAGGCCGACGTGCTGGGCAATCTAGGCCAATAACAGGTACGACCAAGCCGCCCTGCCCTGGGCGGCTTGGTCGTGGCGAGGGGTTCATTTCAACGCGGCGACTACGGCGTCGAAGAACACCATCGGGTCGATGGGCTCCTTGTCCACGGGCTTGGGCTGCGCGCCGAAGGTGACGATCACCACCTTGTTGGCCGGGTTGACATAGATGTTCTGGCCCTGAATCCCGACGGCCGAGAACGCGCCGTCCTTGACCGAGGGCTCGGTCCAGGCGGTCCACCACATGTAGCCATAGTCCAGTTTCTTGCCGCCCTTGAGGGTGGTCGGCAAGGTCGCTTCCTTGACCCAGCCTTCAGGCAGAATCGATTGGCCATCAATCTTGCCATCGTTCATGAAAAACAGACCGAAGCGCCCGTAGTCGCGCAACGTGGCGCTGATGCCGCTGCCACCGATCTCCACGCCGTTGGTTGAATCCAGCCACCATTTGGCGTCGCTTTCCATGCCGAAGGGCTGCCAGATCTTCTGCGAGAGGTAATCGGCCAGTGGCATCTTCACTGCGCCGCGCACGATCTCACCGAGGATCTGCGTTTCCCCGGTGCTGTAGTTGTTCACGGTGCCAGGCTCGGCCGCTCTGGGCAGCTTCGCCATCAACGACACCGCCGAACGCGGTTCCTGAGAGATCTGCGCCCTGAGCAGTGCGCGACGATCCGACGCCGGATCGGTGTAGGTCTCGTTCCATTTCACGCCAGAAGACATCATCAGCACATTGCGCACGGTCACGCCGTCGTAGGCGCTGCCCTTAAGCTGCGGCACGTAATCGACGACCTGCGAATCGAGCCCCTTGATCAGGCCGTCATGAATCGCTGCCGCGGTCAGCGTCGAGGTGATCGATTTGGCCACCGACATCGACATCCAGCGAGTCTTTTCGGTATTGCCGCGCTGGTAGGTTTCGTAGGCGATCTTGCCGTCCTTGATCACCAACATCGCCGTCACGCTGTCCAGCGCCACGTAGTCGTAGAGATCGTACTTTTTACCTTCGTAGGTGAAATGCACATTGCCCAACGGTTTGTCCGACTTGGGCAATGCGTACGGGTGGCTGCCGGCCTTGATCGTGTGGGTCGGGAACAGCCGGTCGATGTTGCGATAGGTGCTCACGGCAAGGTCCGGCAGCATGGCGCCGTCGTAGATCTGCTCCACCGTGCCGATGGTTTCGTGGGCGTGGGGATAATCGGATTCAGCCGCCCAGACACCGGGGACGGTCGCGATCGTCAGCAAGCTCAAAGAAAGGGTCAGCGGTTGCAGGCGCTGGAAGGGACGAAAATCGGCTCGTGTGAACATAAAGCATCCTTTTTCTTGTATGGCCTTCTTAGCGGGTCGGGACTTCTGCCCGCTAGAACCATAGTTCATGTGCCATTCACCGCGCCCTGCGTTAAGCATTAGGGGAGCAACACGCGCCGTATTTCGCCCTTTTGAAGGTCAGCCAGTGTTAAATCATGTGAAGTTAATTGACCATGATGTGAATTTAGCCCTATCTTTCGGCCTCGGTAGCCACATTTCATAACAATTATTGTTCATCCGATGGTCATTACCGAATCAGGCCATCGCCGAGGACGAGCCATGAATTTCGAATTGCTTTTTGCAGACCAGTCTCAACCCGTTCGCTACGCGCTGACGGGCGCCAAGGGCGGCTTTTCCCGGACATTGCTGGCACAGACGCTGAAAATGCCACGCTTGAGTGCTGCCGTTCTGTGCGACCTGGACGTGCCGGGGTTGCGCGCGCTTTGCCTGGAACTGGGTTTCGCCGCCGACCGCCTTGTCGAGTGCCGCGATGCTCAGGCTGTTGCCGCTGCGCCCGCCGACGCGATCGTGCTGGTCGCCGATGTCGCGCTTCTGCCTCATGCCCAATACGACATCCTTGTCGAGGCAACCGGTAATCCGGCCATTGGTTACCGCACAGCGCGGCGCGCGATCGAAGCGGGACGCCACGTTGCGATGGTCAGCAAGGAAGTGGACGCAGTATCCGGCATCACCCTCTCGCGCCTCGCGGCCAAGCACAAGGTGGTCTACACG
>NZ_QXTJ01000043.1:213996-232891 GCF_003605735.1 Pseudomonas sp. LS-2
CCGTGTGTTGGGTCTGGAGATCGTCGCTGCCGGCAAGTCCAGCGAATACGACCTGGTGTTCAATCCAGAGGCAGGCACCATTACCCAACTCGATCAGACCATTTCTGCTCCGGCGATGGGCGATCTGTTGCGACTGGGTGATGACATTCCTGCGACACTGGCTGCCCGCCGCGCTGCGCTCAATGGCTTGAAAACATCAGCCACTGCCGACTATTGCGAAATGTCGGTCGTCGCGACCAACACCGGGATGATTCCCGACGTCGAACTGTTGCACTACCCCATCGCGCGAACCAGCGAACTGGCAGACATCTATGCGCTGCGCGAGGACGGCGGCGTGCTGAGCCAGGAAGGCGTGATTGAAGTCTTCAACGTGCTGCGCCTGCCGGATGAGGCAAGCTTCGCGGGCGGCGTGTTCGTCATTGTCCGTACCCACGACAAGGAAACCTGGGATCTGCTGGCACAGAAAGGCCACGTAGTCAGCCGCAACGGCCGCTACGCATGCATGTATCTGCCTTACCACTTCATGGGCGTGGAAACACCCATTACCCTGCTCAATGCCGTGCTGCACAACCGCGCCTCCGGCTCCGCAAAACCGACCCAATGCACGGTTCTGGGTGGACGCGCGACGGTGGACATCCCCGCCGGCACCGTTTTGAAAATGGGTGGTCACCACCATGACGTCACCGGCGTGCAGGCCGTTCTGCTGGCCGCCAAAGACGCAGCCCACGACGTAGCACCTCTCTATCTGGCCGCGCATGCCACTGCTGCAAGAGACATCAAAGCCGGGTCCCTGTTGCTGATCTCCGATCTGCAAGGCTACGACGCTGACCTGCATGAAGCCTGGCGCGCAGGGCGTCAAGAGGTTTGATCGATGGCGCCCGCCTCGCAGCGGGCGCTCACTCAGACGCAGTCCCTGAAATCACTCGTGTAGAAACAGGTTCAACAAAAAAATGAATAGCGAACTGTTTACCTTCTCGATGGCGGCGGGCGCCATCGTGGTTTTGATTGTGCTCATTACCAAGCTCAAACTTAACCCCTTTCTCGCACTGACGCTGACCGCCATCGGTCTGGGTGTCCTCAGCGGCGTCAGCTCGGCAGAGACCGTCGACAGCTTTGCAAAAGGCTTTGGTGGCGCTCTTGCCAAAACAGGTCCGGTGATCGGACTTGGCACGCTGCTCGGGGGTATTTTGCTCGGTTCCGGTGGTGCTGACAGAATCGCCAACGCCTTTATCGGCAAACGCCCCGTTCAGTACGCACCGTGGGCCATCTGCGCCGCGGCGCTGTTGATCGGCATGCCGCATCTGTTCGACGTCAGCTTCATCATGCTCGCGCCCCTGGTGTACACCGTCGCCAAACGCACCAACAGCCATTTGCTGTATATCGGCTTGCCGCTGGCCGCCGGTCTCTACGTGTCACATGGTCTGCTACCGCCGCACCCCGCTCCGACACTGGCGGTGGCGGCGTTCCACGCCAACACCGGACTGACGATCTTCTACGGACTGCTCATTGCCATACCGGTCGCCGTGATCTGCGGGCCACTGTTCACCAAGGTCATCAGTCCATGGTTCGGCCCTGCACCTGATCTGACCGCAGGCCCCGTCGGCGCTCGCGAAGTGGTGGAAGGACAGCCTCAGGCCTCCTTGACCGCCTCGATCATCGCCGTACTGCTACCGCCAGGGTTGATGCTCATCGGTACGCTGGGGCTCGCTTACAACCCAAAAGGCAGCGCATTCTTCGGGTTCTTCAACGCACTCAACAACCCCATCCTGTCGCTGATGGCCGCCGTCATCTTTGCCTTCTTCGCCTTGGGCTTGCGGGCCGGCTTCAGCCTCGGCCAAGTGCAGAAAATGGCTGGGCAAGGCTTGGCACCACTGGGGGCCATCGTGATGATCCTCGGTGCTGGCGGCGGCTTCAAAGAAATGCTCACCACCACCCATCTTGATGTGTTGATCACTCATCACGCGTCAGGCTGGGCGATCAATCCGTTGATACTGAGCTGGGGGATTGCGGCGCTGCTGCGCATTTGCCTGGGTTCGGCAACGGTGGCCACGGTGGCGGCAACCGGCATCGTCGCGCCGCTGGCGCTGGCTCACCCGGAGCTGTCACCCGAGTTGCTGGTGCTCGCCACGGCATCGGGCGCAGTGATGCTCTCCCACGTCAACGACTCAGGTTTCTGGTTATTCAAAGAGTATTTCCAGCTGACCGTGGCGCAGACGTTCCGGACCTGGACGTTGATGCTCTGCCTGCAGTCGCTGATCGGGCTGATCGGTGTGCTGGTGATCGAAGCCGTCATCCGCTGACCCCTCGCCATAAAAAAAACACCGCCAGAAGGCGGTGTTTTTTTTGTGCGTTCGCTTTACGAAGACTCAGACCTTGACGATCCAGCCCGCTGGGCCTTCGATATCGCCGAACTGGATGCCGGTCAGTTCCTTGTACAGGCGCTGAGTCACCGGGCCAACTTCGGTTTCGCTGTGGAACACATGCAGCTTGTCTTTGTAGCTGATGCCGCCGATGGGCGTGATCACGGCTGCGGTGCCGCAGGCGCCCGCTTCCTTGAACTGGTCCAGCTTGTCGATGAAGACTTCGCCTTCGGTGACTTTCAGGCCCAGACGGCTCTGTGCCAGTTCGATCAGCGACAGACGGGTGATGCCTGGCAAAACCGACGGCGACTTCGGCGTGATGAACTGGTCATCGTGGGTAATGCCGAAGAAGTTGGCCGAACCGACTTCCTCGATCTTCGAGTGGGTCAGCGGGTCAAGGTAAATGGCGTCGGCGAAGCCGTGCTTCTTGGCTTCGCTGCCCGGCATCATGCTCGCCGCGTAGTTGCCGCCCACTTTGGCGGCGCCGGTGCCCTGTGGGGCCGCGCGGTCGTAGCTGGAGATCACGAAGTTATGTGGCTTCATGCCGCCCTTGAAGTACGGACCGACCGGGATACAGAACACCGAGAAGATGAACTCGGGCGCCGCACGCACGCCGATGTTGTCGCCCACGCCGATCACGAACGGACGCAGGTACAGGGCGCCGCCGGTGCCGTAAGGAGGAATGAAACGCTCGTTGGCACGCACCACTTCCTTGCACGCTTCGATGAACATCTCGGTGGGCACATGCGGCATCAGCAGACGGGAGCAACTGCGCTGCATACGCGCGGCGTTCTGGTCAGGGCGGAACAGGTTGATGGAGCCGTCTTTGGCGCGATAGGCCTTCAGGCCTTCGAAGCATTGCTGACCGTAATGCAGCGCGGTCGAGCCTTCGCTGATGTGCAGCACGTTGTCTTCGGTCAGGGTGCCCTGTTCCCACTGACCATCGCGCCAGGTGGACAAGAAGCGCTTGTCAGTCTTGATGTAGTCGAAACCCAGCTTGTCCCAATTAATGCTCTCGTTACCCATGACACCCTCTATTTCCTGGCCAGCACGCCCGGCGGTCGCGAG
The DNA here is from genome assembly GCF_003605735.1 of Pseudomonas sp. LS-2. Classification (GTDB taxonomy): domain Bacteria; phylum Pseudomonadota; class Gammaproteobacteria; order Pseudomonadales; family Pseudomonadaceae; genus Aquipseudomonas. The sequence continues at coordinate 217,425 of NZ_QXTJ01000043.1, forward strand.
GGCTGGCGTTTCATCAATATGGTCGTGACGGCTCGGCGCAAGACGTGGCCCCCACCGATGTTGCGCCATATTACTGATTTTTTGCCCGACAAACTGCCTCCGCCGCACCCGAGCTGAAAAAGATCTACCGAAGGGTATCAAGGTGGTTCAAAAAAACCGGCCAACCTGCGAGTCTGACAGCCGTTCTACTTATCCGGGTGCGCGCCATGTTGAGAAAAGTCACAGACCAGTGGTACTCGCTGGAGAAGATCGATGACGCGATCACGCTGATCACCGAGCCTCATGTCACCCCATGGCTGCGCTGCAATATCTGGCACATTCGCGGGCGTGATCAGGACGTGGTGGTCGACACAGGCATGGGCATCTGCAGCCTGCGCGAGGCAGCGAAAAACCTGTTTGGTCAGCGCATCAGCGCCGTCGCCAGCCATGTGCATCTGGATCATGTGGGGTGTCATCACGAGTTCGACGAATGTCTGGTGCACAGCGCCGAAGCCGACGGCCTGCGCGGCTCGGACGGGTATTTCACCCTGGTGGAACCTGACTTCAACCCTAACGATTTCAGCCTGGCGACTCTCGGTGGCGAGCGATTGGGCCCGATCATCAGCGCACTGCCCTCCCCCGATTACGACCTGGACAGCTGGAAGATCCAGGCCGCCAACGTCACCCGCACGCTGGAAGAAGGTGACGTGGTGGATCTGGGCAACCGGCATTTCGAAGTCCTGCACCTGCCCGGCCACTCGCCAGGCAGCATCGGCTTGTGGGAGGTCAGGACTCAGACGCTGTTTTCCGGCGATGCTATCTATGACGGCGAACTGCTGGATAATCTGGCCCACTCCTCTGTCGAGGATTACCTGCGTACCATGCAACGCCTGCGCGAACTGCCTGCCCGCGTGGTGCACGGCGGACACTGCAACAGCTTCGGCCGCGAACGGCTGATCGAACTGGCGGACGCCTACCTGAAGAAGTTCGACTGAACACCGCCCGTTGACCACGCCCCGCTTCAGATCAAGGATGACCTACGACCGATTCCCGCTAAAGCCTGCCCAAGCGTTGGCGTTCCTTCAGATATACCCATCGCCTCACCTCGTTTAGTATCAGCCCACCGCCGCGCTCACGAGGACCTGTGCATGTTCGATACGCCTGCCCATTCCAACGTTGAATCCCTGTTGCACTGGATGAAAGAGCGAACCTTCGTGGTGCTCACGGGCGCGGGCATCAGTACTTCGTCCGGGATTCCCGATTACCGGGACAGCGAAGGCGTACGCCGCGGGCGGCAACCGATGATGTTTCAGGAATTCCTCAACGCACCCGACGCCCGCCGCCGTTACTGGGCCCGGGCCATGCTCGGCTGGCCACGGGTTCGCGCCGCGCAACCCAACGCCGCGCACGAAGCGCTGGCGACCCTGCAGAACCACAAGCTGATCAGCGGCGTCATCACCCAAAACGTCGACACACTGCACGATCAGGCCGGCAGCGAGGATGTGATCGAGCTGCACGGCAGTCTGCACTGGGTGGTTTGTCTGGACTGCAAGCGGCGCACCGAGCGTGACGTGGTTCAGGTCACCTTGCTGGAGCAGAACCCCTATCTGGCCGGCATCGATGCGGTGCAGGCGCCGGACGGCGACACCCTGCTGGACCCGGCGTTCGAAGAACGCTTTCACGTGCCGCACTGCCCCCATTGCGGTGGCGAGCGAATGAAACCCGACGTGGTGTTTTTCGGCGAAAACGTCGCGCCACCGACTGCCGCCCGAGCCATGAAAAGCGTCGAGCAGGCAGAAGGGTTGCTGGTGGTCGGGTCATCGCTGATGGCGTTTTCGGCGTTTCGCCTGTGCCGCGCCGTTGCCGATCAGGGCAAGCCTCTGATTGCGATCAACCTGGGCAAGACCCGCGCCGACGAACTGCTGACCCTGAAAATCGGCGCGTCGTGCGAGGTATTGTTACCGGCATTGGCGCAGCGGCTCGTGAGTCTGTAGCTGCACGGCTACAGGGTTTGCGTCGTGGCGCGATGATTGTTCCCACGCTCCGCGTGGTAACGCTGCGATTGACGCTCCGCGCCAAAGGGGACGCGGAGCGTCCTGCAAGGCATTCCCACGCTGGAGCGTGGGAACGATCATGGATAGTCGGCTCCCACAGGATTGGTTTTCCATCCGTGATTTCGGCTCGCCGTCAATCTGCGCACGGCTTGCCGGCGGTGGTTCAGCGGTTGATCTGCGGCAGCGCCAGCAACGCCTTTTCCCAGATCTGTCGGGTTCTGACCCACACCACTTCCTGCCAGTCGGGGTCTGTGGGGTAGAACTGTTCCAGCAACCCTTGCTTGATCCGGCGACCGGTTTCGTCGAGGGGATCGCCGTGCAGGTGCAGCCAGTGATCATCGCGCAGGTGTCCGTGGACGATCTCGCCCGCGTAAGTGCCGCACTCGATGACAAAGGGCATCAGGTGCACGCCGGGCAAGGCATCCAGCAGCATTTGCGAGGTGTAGCCGGTGGACGTCGCTGCCACGCCGGTTTCGCTGATCTGATGGGCGCCGGTGATCAGGGTGAACAGCCAGGGCCCGAACAGCGCCTTGGCGTCCTTCAGCGCCGGATAGGCCGACTCGACGATGCTCATCAGCATCGGATGCCCGTAATCCCCCGCCCCGGTGTGCAGATCGAAGCACGCCGCCACGTCAACGTCGCTCAGGTGCTGCTTGACGATGCTGCGCAAGGTCCGGTTCGACCAACTGGGCTCGCTGCCGCCGTAAAACAGCCAGTCGGCGAAGCGGTACTGCCCTGCTTCCACCACCGACATCAAGCCTGACCAGCCCTTGTTCGCTATTGCCGCGGCGAACAACGCATCCGCCCGATCGCGCAACGGGCCCTGTAACTGTTGGCACGCGTAAATCGGGTGCACATCGTCATAGGCACTGTTGTCGGGCAGCGGCTTGTCGAAATTCAGGTAGTTGCGGTTCTGATCGAGATTGTCTTCGTTGACCCGACGCATCCAGGCCGTGCCCCACGGGTTGATCAGGTGAATCATCAACACGGCCACGTCCTCTGGCAGTGCACGATCCTTCAGGCTCTCAAGCCAGCGGCTCTGGCAATCGGAGCCGTAATAGCCCTCCACGCCATGGGTGCCGCTGAGCGCCACCAGAACCTTGCGGGCGTCCGCCGGGCCGAGCCAGGCGACATCGGTAAACAACGCCTCGCCGAACGGACCTCGGAGCGGATGAGCGTACTTGCTGAGCGTTGCGCCGATTGCCGTCGCAGCCATCAGGAGACGTTCACGAAGCTGACGATACCCCGGCTGGGCAGGGAAAAACTGGCTCATCGAAACCCTCTCGGATAAAAGCAAACAGGATCGAAACAGGCGCTGCACACAGCGTCAAATGTCCAGCGCAGCAAAAATGTTACAAAAAGACATCTTTCTGGCACATTTTTTTCAAGTATTTTTCACAAGTGGAACGTCAGTACCACCAGAAGGCTCTCGAACCCAGCAAAGCCGTGAGTCTACGCTGCCAAGCGGTGCGCAACACGCACCAAAGTGCAGGAAACGGACACCACCCTGTCCAATAACAGTGCAGGACGCAAACCAAAAGTCTGGCGTCCGTCGATAAGGAATTCGATTCGTGTCTCATATGTCTCTGCTGTCATTGGTAAAACCCCGCTGTGCTCCGCTTCGCTGCCCGTGTGAGCTCACTGCTCCCGGGACAAATCCTCTCCCCGCCACACCCTGCGCCCTCGCCTGCGGCGACTCCAGCGTCTGATTCCAGACTCCACCTGTTCCCGCGACCCGCTGCTTGATGGCGGCCGTGCTTTATTTTTTTTAGTCACCGAACACGCTTTGTTCTTATTCCCGAACCTGATGACGGAACCTTAATAAACACATAACCGCCGCACTTGTAGACACGGGACAGTCCCGGATCAAACAGTACACATAAATTCAATAGCCATCACTAATCGGTGGACGCATTCGCTCAATCTTGAAAAAGCCGTGGACAACTTCCGTCACGGATCTCTCACGCTATAACAGGAGTTCATTCATGCAACGATAATACTCGCGCACCAATTCGAACCCTAACTACCGAGTTTGGTGCAGGCCCTCCAACCTTCCAGTTCTCGAACCTTCGCGACTGTTATTCGCCACGTTCGATGGACGCGCTCGCCGCGAATTCCTGAATTGGTTCCAAAGGTCCAGAGGGGTCCGAAAACGTTTTAACCTTTGATTCGATAAAAAATTACAGGAATGCGACATTCACGCAAAAACCGCTGAAAACTGCGTCGCAGAGGCCTTCGCTGGCATAGCGGTTGCTTTTACAGGCTTGTTGGCATTTCGACACACCGTGATACATCTACGTACACAACAAGAAACCAGGGAATAACAATGTCGTCTCCATAACCCAACTGCTGCATTGCTTCCGATAAAGAGTCGACAACTCTGCTTGTCGCTTACGGGTGTTTTGCGCCTCACAAAAGTGCAAACATCAAGCATTCGAACATTCACGAAATGTTTGGACGGAACCTTATTGCCCTTCAACGACCCGAGGGAGCTTTAATGAACGACGCGGTAAAAATGAAAGCATTACCCGACCCGTCCCCGGATGAACTTTCCAGGGCCTGGCCGAGTATTCCTTTCAAGGAAAACACTTCACGTCCTGGCGGGTTGAACAGGCCGCAGGTGTTGTTATTGATTGCCGCTTCGGTCCTTATTCACGGCGCCATCTGGTGGTACATGCAAACTGCAAAAGCCGATGTGCCGGAAGTGGCGCCGCAAGTGCCCGAGATGACCGTCGAGTTGACCAGTCCGACACCCCCGACACCGGAACCACCGCCTCCTGAGCCACCGCCACCGCCACCGCCGCCACCTCCACCACCACCTCCGGAACCGGAGCAGCCAGTGGAAGACCCGGACGCGGTCAAGCCGCCACCCAAACCGGTGGAGAAGCCCAAGGTCGAGAAACCCAAGCCGGTAAAAAAACCGGAACCGGTGAAAAAGCCGACGCCGCCTGCGCCGCCCGTACCCGCAGCGCCGAGCACACCTGCGCCGCCAGCGCCGACACCCGCTCCGCCAGCTCCCGCGGCGCCGGCTGCGCCTGCGGCCCCGGTCAAGGAATCGGCAGCGATTTCGGGCCTTGCAAGCCTGGGCAACCCGCCACCGGAATACCCCGGCGCGGCCCTGCGCAAAGGCATGGAAGGTCGCGTGATTCTGCGTATCAAGGTGCTGCCCAACGGTCGCGCCGGCAGTGTCGAGGTGACCAAGTCCAGCGGCAAGCAGGTACTGGACGATGCCGCGGTGGAGACGGTGCGCAACTGGAAGTTCATTCCAGCCAAGCGCGGCGACACGCCGATCGAAGGCTTCGCGACCCAGACCATCGATTTCAAGTTGCCGGAATGACCGGCAGGCAAACGACTGACAACTCTTATATAGCTGGTGAGGTGTAACCATGAACGAATCGCTCTCTTCCATGATTGTCCCTGGCGTGCTCTGGGCACTGGTGCTGTTCTCTGTGCTGAGTTGGGGCTTGCTGCTGATCAAGTCCGCGCAATACCTGAAACAGAAAACCCAGAACAAACAGTTCACCAAAGCCTTCTGGACCGCGCCGGACCTTCTGACCGCCGCCGAACATGCCTCCCAGTACCCAGGCTCTCTGGCGCGCATCGCCAACAGCGGTTTCGAGGCCATGGCCGTCGAAGAAACCCCACGTACCACCCAGCAACTGGCCCACACCATCAACCGTTCGGACCGTCTGGAGCGCAACCTGCGCCAGCAGATCCAGAAAGAACGACGCTCGCTGGAAGCCGGCCAGGCGATCCTCGCCAGTATCGGCAGCACCGCGCCGTTCATCGGCCTGTTCGGTACCGTCTGGGGGATCATGGAAGCGTTGCAGAGCATCGGCGCCAGCGGCTCGGCCAGCCTAGAAACCGTCGCCGGCCCCATCGGCCACGCGCTGATCGCCACCGGTGTCGGCATCGCGGTCGCCGTGCCTGCGGTGCTGATCTACAACTTCTTCCTGCGTCGCCTGAAACTGGCCGTGGCCGACATGGACGACTTCGCCCATGACTTCGACGCCCTCGCCCAACGCAGCGCCTTCGCGGTCAGCCGCCAGGCAATCGCGCAAAAGAACGGCCAGACCGTTCGGGAGGCCAGCTGATGTCTTTCTCTACCCAAGACAGCGATGAAGTGCTCAGCGAAATGAACGTCACGCCACTGGTGGACGTGATGCTGGTGCTGCTGGTGGTGTTCATCGTCACCGCGCCGCTGATGACCAATGCGATCAAGGTCAACCTGCCGAAAACCGACGCCGTGGCCCCCGCCGAAAAGAAGGACCCGGTGGTGGTCAGCGTCGATCAGGACGGCAAGTTCTACCTCGCCAAATCCGAGATCGCCCCGGAATCGCTGGAGGTCAGCCTCAAGGACGTCAAGGCCAAGGACCCGGAGGTGCGCGTGCAATTGCAGGCGGACACCAGCGTCAACTATGGCCAGGTGGCCAAGGCCATGGCGTCCATCGAGCGCTCGGGTATCACCAGGATTTCGGTGATGACCTCCAAATGATCGACGCGACATGAATTGAGGGCCGCGCCCGTCGCGGCCCTGCTCACCCTACTCCCGATGTAACGGCCGTCCGTGGTTTTCGCCATGGAGGGGAGCGGCTTGCTTGAAAAAGTGGACTTCCCGACCGCCACAACCGCGTCGGAGCAACGAGGGCTCACAAGGCCATTTCAATAACATCTGGAATAAGTCGGAAATTACCATGCTGATGAGTTTTCCTGGTTTTACCCTCAAGCCCCTGGCTGTTGCCGTACAGCGCCATCCTCGTGCACTGATCTGCGCGCTGGCGATGGGCATGAGCTCGGCCTACGCCGCTGACAGTACCGATGCCGCCGCCGAAGCGGCGCCGGCCAGTGAAGCCGCTGTCCCGGCTGCCGCTGCAGCAGCGCCGGCGACCGNGGTGGACGCCGAAACTGCCGTGCCGATCACGATCATGCGCACCGAAGACCTGAAGAAACAGGGCGTGACCACCACCGCCGAGATCGTCTCGCGCATCACCGGCAGCAACTCCATCGATAACGCCGCAGGCTCTATCGGCAGCGCAACGGGTGGCGCTTCGTTCGCCGACATGCGCGGCATCGGTGCGAACAAGACGCTGATCCTGCTCAACGGCCGCCGCCTGGCCAACAACTCGATGTCCGGCACGCACTCCCAGGGCGGCGCCGTCGACCTGAACACCATTCCTTTCGCCGCCATCGACCGCGTCGAAGTGTTGCGTGACGGCGCCTCGGCCCTCTACGGCACCGACGCCATCGGCGGGGTGATCAACTTCATCACCAAGAAAACCCTGACCGAAGGCAACCTCGAACTGGGTGGCAGCATGGCCGACGCCAGCGGTGGCGGCGGCACCAAAGACATGAGCGGCAGCTGGGGTTTCGGTGATCTGGAGCAGGACCGTTTCAACGTCATGGGGGTGTTCAACTACGCCACCCAACAGAACCTGGACGCCAACGACCGGACCTTCGCCAAGGACTACGTGCCGGGTCGCGGCCTGGACTCCACGTCGCCTACGCCCTATCCGGCCAACTACAGCCAGAACGGCGGCGCCAGCACCAACCCGTTGTCGGCGAGCAACTGCAACGGGCCGAACCTGATCCCCGGCCAGGGCAACTGCAACTACAGCACGCGTAATTCCATCGACCTGATCCCGCAGACCGAAAAAACCTCGTTCTTCGGCAAGGCCACCGGCAAGCTGGCCGACGATCACAACGTCAGCCTCGAATACTTCTGGGCGCGCAACAACAACGCCGTCGCAATTGCGCCACAACCGCTGACCGGCGTCAGTGTCCCCAATACTTCGCCGTTCTATCCGGGCAACGGCATCACACCATTGCCTAACAACTTCACCCTGGACCCCAATGATCCAGTGGACGTGCGCTGGCGCGAAACCGCCGCCGGAGACCGGGAGCAGAAAGACCAGAACACTGCCCAGCGTTTACTGCTGACCTTCGATGGCAACGTGTCGGGCTGGGATTACAACGTTGGCGCTTCCTACAACCAAAGCAAAGTCGTGAACAGTGTGACCTCAGGTTTTGCCAGCGACTCGGCCCTTACCGACGGCATCCTCAATGGCATCCTCAACCCGTTCGGCCCACAAACGCCGGAAGGCCAGGCCTACATCGATGCCAACCAGTACCACGGCGCGTACAGCACTGCCGTGGGCCGCGTCAGCGCGCTGGACGGTCGTATCAGCCGTGAAATCGGCAACTGGTTCGGCGCAGGTGAAGCCGGTATTGCGCTGGGCGGCGAGTACCGCAAGGAAAAATTCCACCAGACCATCGAAGACTTCGCCGGTGACCTGGACAGCCTGGGGGTCGACCCGGATGCCAGCGTTTCGGGTGATCGCAGCATTCAGGCGCAATACGCCGAACTGAACGTGCCGGTGCTCGACAGCCTGGAATTGTCGGCGGCGGTGCGTCACGACAAATACAGCGACTTCGGCAGCACCACCAACCCGAAATACTCGTTCCGCTTCCAGCCGTTCAAGGAACTGGTGGTGCGTGGCGCCTACAGCGAGGGTTTCCGTGCGCCGTCCCTGTATGAGCTGAACAACCCCAACTACACCACCTACAGCGTCGGCAAATACAACGATCCGCGCCTGTGTACTGGCGGCACGGTGCAGCCAGGCGGCAACGCCGGTCGCGACTGCGGCCTGCAGTTCTACAACCGCACCGGCGGCAACAAGGACCTGCAACCGGAAACCGCACGCAACGTGACCTTTGGTTTCGTCTACCAGCCGGTGCGCAACCTGTCGGTGGGCCTGGACTTCTGGTGGGTCAAGATCGCCAACCAGATCGAGGAGTTCCCCGAGTCTTCGGTGTTCGAGAATCCGGACCTCTACTCCGATCGCATCGTGCGCGCCGCCGATGGCTCGATCGACCACATCGTCACCGGCCTTGCCAACCTGGGCAAGGTCAAGACCAACGGTGTGGACGTCAGCCTCGACTACCTGTTCCCCAACACCCCGTACGGTCAGTTCGGCGCCAACCTGCAAGGCACTTATGTCGATCGCTATGACTATCAGGAAACCCTCGGCGGTGCCTACATCGACCGCGTCGGCGACTATGAAGGCACAGGGGTCTCTGCGCGCTGGAAACACAACCTGGTCGGCACCTGGAACCTGGGGCCTTACCGCGCTTCGGTCACCAACCGCTTCACCACCGGCTACTACGACCAGGATCGCAGCACCAACTCGCGTGTGGCTTCCTACTCCGTGTGGGACATGTCGGCCGGCTATACCTTCGACAAGGCGCTGGATCTCGATGTTGGCGTGAAGAACATGTTCGATCGCAACCCGCCGTTCTCCAACCAGACCGACAACTTCCAGACCGGCTATGACCCACGCTACACCGATCCACTGGGTCGCACGCTGTTCGCCCGCATGAACTACCACTTCTAAGCGACAGCCCCCTGACGCGCTCCTGCTCCGGCGCGTCGGGGTTCTTCTGCGAAATCGCGCCCCCGGCTTTCAGGTCTCGTCCACCTTCCCCGGCCGGGGGATTTTTTCCCAGCGCTTTACGTGCGTCGATCTGTAAACCAAGGATTGCCCGAACATGTGCGCCTCCCCTCTTTCGTTGCGACGGCTGTTGCCCGGCATCGCGCTGCTGTACACCGTGGTCTTTTTCATCTCGCTGCTGTCCGGCGTCCCGATGGCCCTCGCAGCAACTACCCACGCGTTGACCGTCTACGGCGAACCGCCCAAATACCCGGCTGACTTCAAACACTTCGACTACGTCGACCCTTACGCGCCCAAGGGCGGTTCGATGAGTCGCGCGTCCGAGGAAATCGGCCAGTTCAACTACCTGACGCCCTATGTCGATCAGGGGATTTCCGTCAGCCAGATCGACACCTGGGTCTATTCTCCGCTGGCCTATCGTTCGCTGGACGAGCCCTACACCGTGTACGGCCTGGTCGCGGAGAAACTGGAACGCGACCCCGACAACCTGTGGGTGCGTTTCTACCTGAACCCCAAAGCCCGCTTCGATGACGGCACACCGATCACCGCCGAAGACGTGCGCTACACCTACCAGACCCTGATCACCCAGGGCAGCTTCAGTTATCGACCGCTCTACGCTGACGTCAAGGACGTGGTCATCGAGGCGCCGGGTCAGGTTCGCTTCGACTTCAAGAACAACCTCAACCGCACGTTGGCGCTGGACCTGGCCAGCATGCGCATTATCCCCGAGCACTGGTGGAAGGCCCGCGACTTCACCAAAGGCGGCGGTTTCGAGCCGCCACTGGGCAGCGGCCCCTATCGGGTTTCGCGTGTGGATGCCGGGCGCAGCGTCAGTTTTCAGCGGGTCAAAGACTGGTGGGCCAAGGACCTGCCGGTCAGTCGCGGGCTGTACAACTTCGACACCCTGACCGTGAATTTCTACGGTGATGTCGACGTGGCCCGCCAACTGATTCAGGCCGGCAGTTTCGATTACAACCGCGAGTTCTCGTCCTCCGGGTACGTGGTCGGCTACGGCGCGCCGACGCTGCAAGACGGTCGCCTGCAAAAGACCATCCTGGCCAAGCGCCGACCGGTGGCCGGACAAGGCTTTGTGTTCAACCTCGACAACCCCCTCTTCAAAGATCGCCGCGTACGCGAGGCCCTGTCGATGCTGTGGGATTTCGAATGGGTCAACGGCCAGATCATGCGCAACTTCTATGTGCGCGAGCAGACCTATTTCCCCAAGAGCGAAATGGCCGCCACCGAACTGCCCGACGCGCAGGAACTGAGCATTCTCGAACCGTTGCGCGGGCAGGTCCCCGACGAAGTCTTCACCCAGGTCTGGCAAGCGCCGAAGACCGATGGCAGCGGTTATATCCGCGACAAGCAGTTGAAGGCGCTCAAGCTATTGGCCGAGGCCGGCTGGCATGCGAAGAACAATCGGCTGGTGAATGCCGCCGGTCAGCCGCTGGAGTTCACCTTCCTCGACGGCCAGGGCGGTTTCGACCGGCTGGTGCTGCCCTACAAGCGAGTGCTGGCGCAGATCGGCATCACGCTGAACTTTCGCCTCGTCGATTCCGCGCAGTACATGAACCGTCTCAATGCCCGGGACTACGACATGATCGTGGTCACCCTGCCCAACAACGGCAATCCGATCCTGTCTCCCGGCCGCGAGCTGTACAACCTGTTCGGCTCGCAGAGCGCGCGGCAGGTAGGCAGCTCCAACGCCATGGTCTTGCGCAATCCGGCCGTGGATTCACTGATCGACGGGCTGGTCGCCGCCAACAGTCGCGACGACATGCTGCATTACGCCCGCGCGCTGGATCGGGTGCTGCTGTGGGGTTTTTACATGATTCCGAATTACTACTCGCAAGGCACCCCCGCGGTGTTCGCCAACCGTTTCGGCCGGCCAAAGGTCGAGCCGATCTACGACGTGGGTCTGGACAGCTGGTGGCAGGTGAGTGACGTGCCCCTGACCAACCAGGAAATGGCGGCACGCACCGCGCCGCAGACCAGCGCGCCATCTCCCGCGCCATCCGCCCGACAACCCGCCGCCCGACAATCGGCCCAGACGGAGGGACGCTGAGATGCTGGCTTATGCAATGCGTCGCCTGTTGCTGATCATCCCCACCTTGCTGTGCATTCTGGTGGTCAACTTTCTCATCGTGCAGGCTGCGCCCGGAGGGCCGGTGGAACAGGCCATCGCCCGGGTTCAGGGCTTGAGCACCCACGCCGGGGTTGGCGGCGGTGGCGGTGAAGTCGCTGCAAGCGGCAGCGTCAGTCGCAGCTCCCAGGGCCTGGATCCGGCGTTGGTGGAAGCGATCAAGCATCAATACGGCTTTGACAAACCGATGCACGAACGCCTGTGGCTGATGCTGACCCACTACGCGCAACTGGACTTCGGCGACAGCTTCTTTCGCGGCGCGACGGTCACTGGCCTGATTGCCCAGAAACTGCCGGTGACCCTGTCGCTGGGCCTGTGGGCCACGCTGATCACTTACTTGATCTCGATCCCGCTGGGCATTCGCAAAGCGGTGCATCACGGCAGCCGGTTCGATGTCTGGAGCAGCACGCTGATCATCGTCGGCTATGCGATTCCGGCGTTTCTGTTCGCCATTCTGCTGATCGTGATGTTCGCCGGGGGCAGTTATCTGAGCTGGTTTCCGGCCCAGGGGCTGGTCTCCGACAACTTCGACACACTCAGCACGTTCGGCAAGCTGCGCGACTACCTGTGGCACCTGGTGCTGCCCGTCAGTGCGCTGGTGATCGGCGGATTCGCCACCCTGACGATCCTCACCAAGAACAGCTTTCTCAACGAAATCAGCCGCCAGTACGTGGTCACTGCCCGGGCCAAGGGCCTGAGCGAAAACCGCGTGCTCTACGGCCACGTGTTCCGCAACGCGATGCTGCTGGTGGTGGCGGGAATTCCCCAGGCGCTGATTGAAGTGTTCTTCGCCGGTTCTCTGCTGATTGAAACCATTTTCGGCCTGGATGGCATCGGCCGCATGAGTTACGAGGCGGCGGTGTCGCGGGACTACCCGGTGGTATTCGGCACCCTGTTCCTGTTCACCCTGTTCGGCCTGTTGATCAAGTTGGTGGGCGACCTCTGCTACACCCTGGTCGACCCGCGCATCGACTTTTCCGCGAGGAGCGCCTGATGTTCGAGTTTTCACCGCAAAGCAAACGGCGCATGGCCAACTTCAGAGCCAATCGACGGGGCTGGTGGTCGTTGTGGATCTTCGTCGCGCTGCTGACGATCTGCCTGTGCGGCGAATTGATCGCCAACGACCGGCCGCTGCTCGTGCGCTATCAGGGCAATCTGTACTACCCGACGCTGCATCAGTACGTGGAAACCGATTTTGGCGGCGAACTGCCCTTCGAACCCGATTACTCCAGCGATTACGTGCGCAACCTCATCGAGAGCAAAGGCGGCTGGATGCTCTGGGCGCCGATCCCGTTCAGCTACGACACCATCAACTACGATCTGCGCCAGCCATCTCCCAGCCCGCCCAGCGCCCGCAACTGGCTGGGCACCGACGATCAGGCGCGGGACGTGATGGCGCGGGTGCTGTTCGGCACCCGGGTGTCGATTCTGTTCGCCCTGCTGCTGACCGCGATCAGCACCGTGATCGGCGTGTTCGCCGGCGCAATTCAGGGGTATTACGGCGGGATGGCCGACCTGATCGGTCAGCGCCTTCAGGAAATCTGGTCGGGGCTGCCGGTGTTGTACCTGTTGATCATTCTGTCGGGCTTCGTCGAGCCGAGTTTCTGGTGGTTGCTGGGGATCATGGCGTTGTTTTCCTGGCTGGCGCTGGTGGACGTGGTGCGCGCCGAGTTCCTGCGCGGGCGCAATCTGGAGTACGTGAAAGCCGCCCGTGCGCTGGGCCTGACCGACAGCGCGCTGATGTTGCGACACATCCTGCCCAATGCGATGACCAGCACCCTGACCTACCTGCCGTTCATCGTCACCGGCGCGATTGCGACCCTGACGGCGCTGGATTTTCTCGGCTTCGGCATGCCGGCGGGCAGCGCATCGCTGGGTGAACTGATCGGCCAGGCCAAACGCAATCTGCAGGCGCCGTGGCTGGGGCTGACCGCCTTCTGCTCGCTGGCATTGATTCTTTCCCTGTTGGTGTTCATCGGCGAAGCCTGCCGTGATGCCTTCGATCCCAGAACCTGAGGGGCTGCCATGAACGACATGAACGACATGAACGATGACAGCCTGATCGACATCCGCCAGCTGCGGGTAGCCTTCAAGGGCGTCGAGGTGGTCCACGGCATTGACTTGACCATCCGCCGTGGTGAGTGCCTGGCGCTGGTGGGTGAATCAGGGTCGGGCAAATCCGTGACCGCGCACTCGATCCTGCGCCTGCTGCCGCCCAAGACGGTCAGCACCGAAGGCAAGATCTACTACAACGGCATCGACCTGCTGCACGCCAGCGACAGTCAATTGCGCTCGCTGCGCGGGAACCGGATTGCGATGATCTTCCAGGAGCCGATGACCTCACTCAATCCGCTGCACACGGTGGAAAAGCAGATCGGCGAGATTCTGGCGATGCACAAGGGGCTCAAGGGCAAGGCCGCTCGCGACCGTACCCTGGAGCTGCTGGAACTGGTGGGCATTCACAACCCGCTGCATCGGCTCAAGGCCTACCCGCATCAACTGTCCGGCGGCCAGCGGCAACGGGTGATGATTGCCATGGCGCTGGCCAACGAACCGGACCTGCTGATTGCCGACGAGCCGACCACTGCGCTGGACGTGACGGTGCAGGTGAAGATTCTGGAGCTGCTGAAGTCATTGCAGGCACGCCTGGGCATGTCGCTGTTGCTGATCAGCCACGACCTGAACCTGGTCAAACGCATTGCGCAAAGGGTCTGCGTGATGCGCGCCGGGGAAATCGTCGAGCAGGCGGACTGCCAGACGCTGTTTGCCGATCCGCAGCATGAATACAGCCGTCTGCTGATCAACGCCGAGCCCGATGGCGAACCGGTGCCGAGTGTGCATCCCCAGACATTGCTCTCGGTGGACGAGTTGAAGGTCTGGTTCCCGCTGCCCAAGTCCCTGTTCAATCGGGAAAAGCACTACATCAAGGCAGTGGACGGGGTGAGTTTCGAGCTGCTCAAGGGCAAGACGCTGGGGATCGTCGGCGAGTCGGGTTCGGGCAAATCGACACTGGGCCAGGCGATTCTGCGGCTGATCGACTCTGAAGGCAGCATCCGCTTTGGCAACAAGGAATTGAGTCTGCACAGCCAGCACCTGATGCGTCCGCTGCGCAAACGCATGCAGGTGGTGTTTCAGGACCCGTTCGGCAGCCTGAGTCCGCGCATGACCGTGCAGCAGATCATTGCCGAGGGCCTGCTCACCCATGGTATCGGAACCCCGCAGGAACGTGAGCAGACCGTGATCGGGGTGTTGCGCGAAGTGGGGCTCGACCCAGAGGCGCGGCATCGCTATCCCCACGAGTTTTCCGGCGGGCAACGTCAGCGCATCTCGATTGCCCGCGCACTGGTGATGGAGCCGGAGCTGATTCTGCTGGACGAACCGACCTCAGCACTGGACCGCACGGTGCAGAAACAGATCGTCGCGCTGCTGCGGGATTTGCAGATCCGCCACGGCCTGACGTATCTGTTCATCAGTCATGATCTGGCGGTGGTTCACGCCCTGGCCCACGACCTGATCGTGATCAAGGACGGAAAAGTGGTCGAGCAAGGCGCCTCGC
Organism: Pseudomonas sp. LS-2; assembly: GCF_003605735.1. Lineage (GTDB taxonomy): Bacteria > Pseudomonadota > Gammaproteobacteria > Pseudomonadales > Pseudomonadaceae > Aquipseudomonas. The sequence continues at coordinate 232,605 of NZ_QXTJ01000043.1, forward strand.
GGGAGATATTCGCCCGCCCGCAACAGGCCTATACGCAGGAGCTGCTCAAGGCCTCGGGGTTGGTGTTCGGGGAGGTCGGAACGCATGGCCTTTGATTCTGCCCGAAGGGCGTAGGAGCCAGCCGGGGTGGCGCTCCACCTTGTCGGCGATCTGGCGAGGAGCGGCAGCGAACCCGGTGGATGGGGGTTCGTCTGATCCTGCCAGGGTGCCTAATTTTACTGCTGCTGCGCAGCAGATCGTCGGCAAGCCAGACTCCTACGCCTTCGGCAGAAGCAGAGCGGCGTTGG
>NZ_QXTJ01000014.1:0-118074 GCF_003605735.1 Pseudomonas sp. LS-2
CAGCTTTGTGGCTCACCGGGCTTCTGAATTGAGCCCAAACATCGTAGGAGCGCGCTTGCCCGCGATTGCGGTGGGTCAGTCGACGTCAATGTGACAGACCTTACGCATTCGCCCGCAATCTCCCGAAGCCTTCGGCCAGAATCAAAAGCTCGAACCACACCGCAATCCCGCTTCTGCCGAAGGCGTGGGAGCCCGACTTGTCGGCGATCTGGCGGGCACCGGCAGTAAGATCATCCACCTCAGTGCATCAGGCACATCGCATGCACAGGTTTTGCTGCCGCTGCGCGCCAGATCGCCGACAAGGTGGAGCGCCACCCCGGTGGCTCCCACGCCCTCCGGGCAGAAGCTGTTCGGCGTGTCCTGCAATGCTGTCTGCCCTGGGTCAGCAGCCGGTGCCAATCAGATACTCAACCGCATCGACAAATCCACGGCCTTCACATCCTTGGTCAATGTCCCGATCGAGATGTAATCCACGCCCGTTTCGGCAATCGTGCGCAAGGTGGCATCGGTGACGCCGCCGCTGGCCTCGAGTTTGGCGCGGCCGGCGGTGAGGCGTACGGCTTCGCGCATGTCGTCCAGGCTCAGTTCGTCGAGCATGATGATGTCGGCGCCGCCGTCGAGGGCCTGTTTGAGTTCGTCGAGGCTTTCGACTTCCACTTCCACCGGTTTGCCTGGGGCTATCCTGTGCGCCGCCGTGATGGCTTCAGCGATGCCGCCGCAGGCCGCAATGTGGTTTTCCTTGATCAGGAAGGCGTCGAACAGGCCGATGCGGTGGTTGTGGCAGCCGCCGCAGGTGACGGCGTATTTCTGCGCCAGACGCAGGCCCGGCAGGGTCTTGCGGGTGTCCAGGAGTTTGACTTGAGTGTCGGCGACCATGTCGGCGTAATGCTGGGAACGCGTCGCCACCCCTGAAAGCATTTGCAGAAAGTTGAGCGCGCTTCGCTCGCCTGTCAGCAGTGAGCGGGCCGGGCCTTCAAGGTGGAACAGCGCCTGATTGGGTTTGACACGCTCGCCGTCCGCGACTTGCCAGTGCACCGCGACCCGCTGATCGAGCTGGCGAAATACGCTGTCGACCCAGGCGGTACCGGCGATCACCGCATCGTCGCGGGAAATCACGGTCGCCGTGGCCAGACGCTCGACGGGGATCAGTTGCGCGGTGATGTCGCCAGTGCCGACGTCCTCGAGCAACGCACGGCGTACGTTGGCTTCGATTTCAGCGGTCATCGTGGCAAGACGTAGATTCGGCATATCGGACTCCACTTACTAAGTCGCTCGAGTATAAGGCAGTCGACTGTACCAACCCACCTGCCTTGTACCCCTCAACTGAGTGCATGGGCTGCACTTTGTCGGTTTTTTCCGCTCTGGTGCGACAGATTACGATTTTCGCGGTCTATCGCTGCACGTGCTGGCTCGCCTGCTCCTATTCTTTCAGACAAGGCGAAGAGTCCGCTGGCGAGCGGGCAGCATTTAAAACATAATTCGCCTTGTATTTGACGTCATAGCCTTGACGTTCCGCCTGTACACCCCAGGGACTACAAATTCGAGCGCTGGCCAAGTGAAGGTCTTTCCTTCGTTTGTGATCAGGTTGTGGCTGTTGCAGTAGCTGTTGTGAGTGATGGTTGATGAAAGGAGTTCTTGATGCAGAACGACAGTAAGGTGGTGCCTCTGAGCAAGACGAACCCGGATCATCCTGGGTCTTCGCCTGTCGCTCGGCTGCCGGTCGTTCTGTTGCAAGTGCGCGACAAGGCCGCGCAGCAGCTCAAGGAAAGCCTGCAGACGCTGTTCGACAACGCTGACGACACCCTCTTCGAGATGGCGGATCGCGCGCACAACAACGCCGAACAGAACATTTTCTTCGAAGCCATGCGCGACCTCCGCCTGAAGCGAAAGAGCATCGAACGCAACTTCCTCGACAAATTCTTCGAAGCCTTCCTGCGACTCGGTCATTACGAAGTCGCCGAGCCCATCCTTTCCGAACCCGTTTCCTTCGACAAGCTGGCGCTGGTCCATAACGATGACCTGGAGCGCACCGTCGCTGTCGATTCGATGGTCACCAAGGTCATGAACCGCGACGGCGTGGCGCTGAACCAGCTGACCACGCGCCTGAACGAACTGATTCCGCAACCGTTGACTGACGAGTCCAACCCGCTCGGTCCGACACTGCTGTGCGACTTTTTCCTGCAGGCCGGACGAAGTCTGGGCGTCGAGATCAAGGTCAAGCTGATCATTCTCAAACTGTTCGAAAAATACGCGCTGTCCAACGCCGACCAGTTATACGAAGAGGCCAACCTGCTGCTCATCGCGGCCGGGGTGTTGCCGGATCTGAAGGTCTTGCCTTCGCGTCGCTCGACCGATCGTGCCAGCGCCGCTGCTGCCACCGAAGCCCAGCGGGCAGACAGTGCTGCGTTGGTGCAGGCCACCGAGAACCTCGACAAGAGCGTGCAGGAAGTATTCTCCGCGCTGCAGGAGCTACTGGTTCATGTGCGTGGCAACCTGACGCCGCGTCCGGATAACGTCACCGAGGCCAGGCCGATTTCGAGCCAGGACCTGCTGCGCCTGCTCTCTCATCTGCAGCAGTACGTGCCACGGGCCGAAAACCCGGACGACTTCGATCTGCGCGCCCAGCTGGAGCAGTTGATTGGCCGCGTAAGCGCGCGCAGCGGCAAGTTTCGTACAGTCGGCACCATCGACGAAGACGTGATCAACCTGATTTCGATGCTGTTCGAGTTCATCCTCGACGACCGCAATCTGCCAGGTTCGCTGCGTGCCCTGATTGGCCGGTTGCAGATTCCGATGCTCAAAGTCGCGGTGATCGACAAGAGCTTTTTCAGTCGTGGCAGCCATCCGGCGCGGCGTCTGCTCAACGAAATCGCTTCAGCGGCATTAGGCTGGGGCGGGCGTGACGACAGCCAACGCGATTCGCTGTACACGCGCATCGATCAAATCGTGCAGCGCCTGTTGCATGATTTCGTCGACGATCCTGCGATCTTCACCGAACTGCTGGTGGATTTCCTGGCGTTTACCAGTGATGAGCGCCGCCGCAGTGAGCTGCTCGAACAACGCACCCGCGATGCCGAAGAGGGGCGAGCGTTGGCCGAACTGGCGCGCCAGCGGGTTCAACAGGCGCTCAACGACCGGCTGCTGGGCAAGACGCTGCCCGAGGTCGTGGTCCGGCTGTTGCAAGAAGCCTGGAGCAAGGTGCTGCTGTTGACGTGCCTCAAGCACGGGGACGAGTCGAATGAATGGAAGGCCGGTCTGCTGGCGATGGACGACTTGATCTGGAGCGTGGAGCCCCACGACGAGCCCGATGCACGCCAGCGTTTGCTCGAGCTGGTTCCGGGTTTGCTCAAGTCACTGCGCGATGGCCTCAGCAGCGCGGCATTCGATCCGTTTGCGACCAGCGAATTTTTCAGCCAGCTTGAAGCGCTGCATGTGCAGGCGTTCAACCATGTTGCCCGTGCGCCTGATGCGCCGGCTGGCGTTGCGCCAGACGAGCCTGTCGACGGACCTTCGATGATGGCGGTGGTCGAGGAGATCGTACTGGTCGCGCCGGGTGAACAGGTGATCAGTGAGCCGCTGATGCATTTGCCGGAGAACGATGAGGGGCTGATGCAGGTCGACAAGCTACGCTTGGGCAGTTGGGTCGAAATCCAGGAAGACGAAGATCACAAATTGCGCTGCAAGCTGGCGGCTATCGTCGAACCGAGCGGGCGTTATGTGTTCGTCAACCGCACCGGGATGAAGGTGCTGGAAAAAACCCGTATGGGCCTGGCGGTCGAATTCCGTCGCGGGGCCATTCGCGTCCTGGATGACTCGCTGCTGTTCGACCGCGCGCTGGAATCTGTTCTGGGCAATCTGCGCAAGCTCAAAGGCTGAACGGGATAAATGCTTTTCTAGCGGTTCGGCTGCCGGCGGCAACGATCTCGACGTCCTCACCGCCGGCGAGCCGGGCCGCTACAGGGCCAGGTTCTCGCCACACCGTTCAGTATTCACTCCCCACATCCTCCCTCATCGCGGGCATACTGGCCGCTGTCGATTCATGCTCTAAGGACCTTTCATGCGATTGGACCCCGCCACGGGCTGGTGCCACGGCGCGCATCATTGCCCTTCGCCCAATTTCAACGCTCGCCCCGAGGCGGAGATTTCGCTGCTGGTGATTCACAACATCAGCCTGCCACCCGCCCAGTTCAAGACTGGCAAGGTTCAGGAATTCTTTCAAAACCGGCTGGATGTAACAGAGCATCCCTATTTTGAGGGCATCGCCGATCTGCGGGTCTCTGCGCACTTTCTGGTCGAGCGTGATGGCGAGGTGACTCAGTTCGTCTCCTGTCTTGATCGCGCCTGGCATGCCGGTGTTTCGCTGTTCGAAGGCCGGGAGACCTGTAATGACTTCTCTATTGGTATCGAGTTGGAAGGCACTGATGATCAGCCCTTCACAGACGCCCAATATCACGCGCTGATCGCCCTGACCCGACAGCTTCAGTCGGCTTGGCCTGCGATCACCTCACAACGCATCACCGGGCACAGCGATATTGCCCCGGGACGCAAGACCGATCCGGGTCCATCCTTTGACTGGGTAAGGTTTCGTTCGGCTTTGCAGGATTGAATCAAGGAGTGGGTAATGAGTTTTCTGGTGTTGCTGTTGGCCGTGTGGATCGAGAAATTCTCAGCCCTGCGTCAGCGTGTACAGCGTGATGCACCCTGGCTGAATCAGCTGGGAAGGCTTGAGTCCAACCCGCGGACTGCAAAGCACCCGTGGTGGATTTTGACCGTTACGATCCTGTTCCCATTGTTGCTGCTGGCGTTGGTGCTCTGGATTATCGGCTCGGTCGCCTATGGCTGGCTGGCACTGCCGATTCACCTGCTGGTGCTGATTTACAGCTTGGGGCGGGGCAATATCAAAGCCAATCTGGGCTCGTTCCGCGATGCTTGTCGGCGTGGCGATCAGGAAGCGGCGGTGTTGGTCGCTGATCGCGATCTGGGCGTTCAGGCCGACGACGAAGAGCAATTGCTGGGGGGCGTTCAGACCTATCTGCTGTGGGAGGTTTATCAAGGCTTCTTCGCGGTGATCTTCTGGTATTTCCTGCTCGGGCCGGTCGCGGCTCTGGCGTATCGTCTGCTGGCCCTGGCCGCCGAGCACGGTAAAACCCCGGCATTGGTGGAGCGCGCTGCGCAGTTGCGCCATGCCTTTGACTGGGTGCCGGTGCGGCTGCTTGCGGCGAGTTTTGCATTGGTGGGTAATTTCGTTGCCGTCAGTCGCGTCATGCTCAGCGAACTGCTCAACTGGAACATCAGCGCTTCGGCCCTGATCACCAAAGTCGGTTGCGTCGCCGGTGAAGTGCCTGCCCCGGTGGTAGGCGTTGAGGGTGTGAACAGTCTGGATGTGCTTTGGGAATTGCTGATTCGCTCCGCAATCGTCTGGTATGCCGGGTTTGCGTTGTGCACGTTGTTTGTCTGATACCGGCGCCAATATTCATCCCAGGGAGAGCTACATGTCGAGTCCACGAATCCAGAGAATCCTGATCACCAATGACGACGGCATCGATGCGCCGGGGCTGGAGGTCCTTGAGGCCATCGCCCGCGAGTTGGCGGACGAAGTCTGGGTGGTCGCGCCGGAGCAGGATCAGAGCGGGATTTCCCATGCCTTGAGCATTCACCATCCGTTGCGGGTGAAGGCCCGTGGCGAAAGACGTTTTTCAGTGTCAGGCACGCCCGCTGACTGCGTCGCCATCGGCTTGCGCGAGTTGATGGAAAACCCGCCACAGTTGCTCCTTTCAGGCGTCAACAAGGGCGCCAATCTTGGTGTCGAGACGATGTTCTCCGGCACGGTCGGCGCGGCCATGGCCGGTCTGCTGCTGGGCGTCCCATCAATTGCCCTGAGCCAGTTTTTCACCCGTCGTGATGCGGTGAAGTGGGGCACGGCCCGCGCGTTGGCCCCAGATGTGATTCGCACCGTGATCGGCATGCAATGGGCCGCAGACGGGTGCCTGAACATCAATTTCCCGGACGTCGAACCGGAACACGCAAAACCGCTACAGATCACCCGACAAGGCATCGGCCGTATGGATGGGTTGAACGTCACCAAACGCACAGACATGCGCGAACAGGGCTATTACTGGCTGAACATCGATCGGCACGAACGCCCGGATTTCGACGACAGCGAAACCTGGGTCGTGACCCATGGCGGCGTTTCCGTGACCCCGTTGCGCTTCGAGCGTACCGACCTCGATGTCATGGATCGCCTCAAGCGCGATCTTCAGGGCTGACAATCCTGAAACCTCTGATTGTTCGTAGCAGTGGTGCTTGCCAGCGGTGACGTCCGCAAAGTCGCTACGCCGGCCAGCTCCACTGCTACAGCCGTTTTAACCTCCCGCATAAGTATTCGTCTGAATAGGTGAGCCCTGTTCAATTAGAAAATTCGCGTAACTTCTCATCTCGAAGTTACCAAAAAGATGGCGTTGAGCTATCGGTCAAAAAATCCGATTTCCTTGCTTAGTAACAAACCTTTGCTATAGCTAAAAGCCTCTCACTTCATCCTATGAGGCAACGGAATGTCAGTCGCAAAGAAAATGAGCGTGGGACAACTGACTATGTTGACGGCCGTCAACATGTTGGGATCCGGCATTGTGTTGTTACCGACCAAACTCGCTGAAGTGGGCGGTATTTCAATCCTTTCCTGGCTGATCACGGCCACCGGCTCGCTGGCTCTGGCATACGCCTTTGCGCGCTGCGGCATGCTCAGTCGCAAGACCGGGGGCATGGGCGGCTATGCCGAATACACCTTCGGCAAATCCGGTAATTACATCACTAACTACACGTACGGGCTGTCGCTGTTGATTGCCAACGTCGCGATCAGTATTACGGCAGTGGGGTATATCCAGACGTTGTTCGATATAAAGCTCGGCTCGCTGCAAGTTGGCCTGGCGACCATCGCGCTATTGTGGATTACCACCTTCGCCAACTTCGGCGGCGCGCGCATCACCGGCAAGATCGGCGCCGTCACGGTCTGGGGTGTTATCGCGCCCGTGGTACTGGTGTCGACCATCGGTTGGTTCTGGTTTGACAGCAGTATTTACGCGGCGGGCTGGAATCCTCACGACATGCCCTGGTATCAGGCGGCTGGCGCGTCGGTGGCGATCACGCTGTGGGCGTTTCTGGGGCTGGAGTCTGCGTGCGCCAACGGCGACGCGGTGGAAAACCCTGAGAAGAACGTGCCCATCGCAGTGCTGGGCGGCACGTTGGGCGCTGCGGTGATTTACATCGTGTCCACCAACGTGATTGCCGGCATCGTCGATAACGCCGAGCTGGTGTCTTCCACGGCGCCATTCGGCCTGGTGTTCGCCAAGATGTTCACTCCCATGATCGGCAACATCGTCATGGGGCTGATGGTCCTGGCCTGCATCGGCTCGTTGCTGGGCTGGCAATTCACGGTTGCACAAGTGTTCAAAAGCTCGGCGGACACCGGTTACTTCCTGCCGATCTTCGCCAAGGCCAATAAAAACGGTGTGCCGATCATCAGCATGTTGATCCTGTTGGCGATGCAGACTGCCATGGCACTGCTCACGATCAGCCCTGATCTGGCCAAGCAGTTCGACACGCTGGTGAACCTGGCGGTGGTCACCAATCTGGTGCCGTACATCCTTTCCATGGCCACGTTGATGACCCTGCAGAAGATCTCCAACGTCCCGCCGAACAAGGCGCTCATTACCAATATCGTCGCTTACATTGCCGCCGCCTACAGCTACCTGGCGCTGTACAGCTCCGGCGCGCAGGCACTGATGCTCGGTGGCGTCGCGACGATCATCGGCTACACGCTGTTCGGCTTCGTCAACACCCGGCTGATCAAACTGGAGGCGCTGAATAACAGCGTGCCGACGCAAACCGTCGCCGCGCAGCACATCGTCGGTGAGCCTGTCCCTGTGAATAACTTGAACTCTGCCCAACTGGAGACCCAATCATGACGGAAAACAGACACCTGCTCGGCATGCTGGCGCTGCTGGTCAGCAAGCAGCCCGACAAACGCAGCGTGTTCGGCCGGGCACTGATCCAGCTGATCAGCGATGTGGAAGACCGCGCGATCAGCGTCTTGACCTCGGAAAGCCTGAGCGACGCCAAGTCGATCCTCAGCACCGATCCGGCGATCCAGTGCGTGTTGCTCAGTTGGGAAATGGACGACAGCGAAGACCATCAGGAATGCATCGATCTGCTCACCGCCCTGCGCGAGCGCAACACCCGTGTGCCGGTGTTCCTGATCAGTGATCGCAGCACCGCTTCGAACGTCCCGCTGATCGTCATGCAGCATGCCGACGACTTCATCTGGCTGCCGGAGGACACAAGCCGGTTCTTGAGTGGCCGGATCATGGCGGCCATCGAGCGTTATCGTCAGGCGGTGCTGCCGCCGATGTTCGGCGCGCTGCTGAAGTTTGCCCGCAGCTATGAATACTCGTGGCACACGCCGGGCCATGCCGGGGGCACCGCGTTTCTGAAAAGCACCGCAGGCCGGGCGTTTTATGAATTCTTCGGGGAAAACCTGCTGCGTTCCGACCTGTCGATTTCCGTGGGCGAACTGGGTTCGCTGCTCGATCACAGCGGCCCCATCGGACAGGGTGAGCGGTATGCGGCAAAGGTGTTTGGCGCCCATCGCACGTACTACGTGACCAACGGCTCGTCGATGTCCAACCGCGTGATCCTCATGGCCAGCGTCACCCGCGATCAGATCGCCTTGTGTGATCGCAATTGCCACAAGTCCGCCGAACATGCGATGACGCTGTCCGGCGCGATTCCGACTTACCTGGTGCCGACCCGCAACCGCTTCGGCATCATCGGTCCGATCCTGCCACAGACCTTGAGCGCCGAGGGGGTCAAGGCGGCCATTGCCAACAACCCGCTGGTCAAGAGCCACATTGACCCGACACCGGTCCACGCCATCGTTACCAATTCCACCTATGACGGCCTGACCTACAACGTCACCCGCGTCGAGGAGTTGCTGGGGCAGAGCGTCGATCGGCTGCACTTCGACGAAGCCTGGTACGGCTACGCGCGCTTCAACCCGCTGTACAAGGATCGCTTCGCGATGCACGGCAGCCCGGACGATCACGACGCGTCCAAGCCGACCGTGTTCGCCACCCAGTCGACCCACAAGCTGCTGGCCGCGCTGTCCCAGGCGTCGATGATCCATGTGCGCAACGGACGAAATCCGATCCCGCACGGGCGCTTCAACGAGTCGTACATGATGCATGCCTCGACCTCGCCGAACTACGCGATCATGGCTTCATGCGACGTCAGTTCCGCCATGATGGAGGCGCCCAGCGGGCAGATTCTGACCACCGAATCCATCGAGGAAGCCATCTCGTTCCGGCAGGTCATCTCGCGCATGCAGACCGAAATGCTGGCTCAGGACGACTGGTTCTTTTCCTGCTGGCAGCCACCTTCGGTTCATGTCGGATCGACCTCGATTCCTTTTCACGAGGTCGACCCGGCCAAGCTCAAGGCTGATCCGAGTTGCTGGGTCTTGCACCCCAATGAGGTTTGGCACGGCTTTGGCGACATCGAAGACGGCTACTGCATGCTCGACCCGATCAAGGTGTCGATTCTGAGCCCTGGCATGGGCGACGACGGCAACCTGCTGGATTTCGGCATTCCGGCCTGCGTGCTCACGGCGTATCTGGGGCGACAAGGCATCGTGGTCGAAAAAACCACCGATTTCACGATCCTGTTCCTGTTCTCCATCGGCATCACCAAAGGCAAGTGGGGCACGCTGGTCAATGCGCTGCTGGACTTCAAGCGCGACTACGACACCAACCTGGAACTGGAGCTGTGCCTGCCCGACCTGCTGACGGCCAATCAGCAGCGTTACGCCGGGATGGGGTTGAAGGACCTGGCCGAGGACATTTTCGCGGCCATGAAGAAAAACAAGACTACAGCGGCCATGGCACAAGCGTTCGGCACGCTGCCCAAGGCCGAATTCAGTCCGGTGGAGGCGTACGAGAAGCTGGTCAGAAACGAAGTCGAACTGGTCACGCTGGAGGAGGCGGCGGGGCGTATCGCCGCAACCGGAATCGTGCCTTATCCACCGGGGATTCCGCTGTTGATGCCGGGCGAGAACGCCGGTGCGTCGGACGGGCCGTTGCTGGCATACCTCAAGGCGCTGGAGAGCTTCGACAGCTCATTCCCCGGCTTCACCCATGACACCCACGGGATCGAGAACGAGGCAGGCGTTTATCGGATGTTGGTGTTGAAGTAAATGATTCGGCGATGAGCCCTGTAGTAGCCCGGCTTGCCGGCGGTGGCGATCTCGAATAGTGCCACCGCCGGCAAGCCGGACTGCTATTGCAATGCGCAGGCTGTGAGCCTAAGGGCCTAGTTACTCTGAATCTTCTGCAGCGCCTGCTGGGTCAACGCAACACATTCCCTGGCGCCGTCATCGTTGTGCCGCGCCAGGGCGGATTCAGCGCGGTGGACGGTGGTGTCGACGTCGCTTCGCACCGCGTCGCTTAGGTTGGGTCTGGCGAGCTTGGCATCCCGAACTTTGCTCAGGTTGATCTGGCACTGGCTGTTGTCGTCGTTGGCCGATGCGCTGAAGGGCAGGGCGAAGGCAGTCAAGAGCAGGCCGGTGAGCAGGGCGTGTTTCATGTTGTTTTCCGCAGAAAAGTGGGCAAGGGGTTCGTGATCGTACGAACCTGCTGCATGAGACAGCGTATTTCGGGTTTTCGCCAGATCCCGCACACGTCCAGCGTCGGATAACGCCGATGTTTTTTCCGGCTCGATGGCAGGGCGCTGCGCTAACATGCTGCGGCCACCTCGACCCAAGAAGCCGTTCCGATGGACATCGACCTCGCCCGTACCTTTCTCGAAATCGTTCGCCTGGGCAGCTTCATGGCGGCCGCGGAAAAACTGCACGTCACCCAGACCGCCATCACCGCGCGCGTGCAGAAACTGGAAAGCCATCTCAACTGCACGCTGTTCATCCGCAACCGGACCGGCGCGAAGCTGACGTCGGACGGCGAGGCATTCGTGGTATTTGCCAATCAGTTGGTGCAGACCTGGGATGCCGCACGTCGCGAGTTGCCGCTGCCGGAGGGGTATCGCCATGTGTTGCGGGTTGGCGCGGAAATGAGCTTGTGCAATCCGCTCATGCTCAGTTGGGTGAGTGAGATCCGCAAGGCCATCCCCGACTACGCGCTGCATTCCGAGGTCAAGGATGGCGAAGCGCTGATGAAGGACGTCGAGCGCGGGGTGCTGGACGCCGCGCTGGTCTATCAACCGGCCTACTGGCCTTCGCTGCAGGTCGAGGAACTGCTGGAGGAGAAGCTGATTCTGGTGCAGGTGGTCGGCAGACCGGAGCCTTACGTGTACATCGATTGGGGCCCTGCGTTTCGTCAACAGCACGACGCGGCGATGCCGGAAAAGTCCAAGGCCGCAGTCGCCTTCAATCTCGGGCCTTTCGCCCTGCAATACATCCTCGATAATGGCGGCTCGGGCTACTTTCGCACGCGCGTCGTTCAGTCATGGATCGATCGCGGCATCGTCGAACGCGTGCCGCTCGCCCCCGAGTTCAGTTACCCGACCTACCTCGTCTATTCGCGGGACAACCCCTCATCGACGTTGCGACACGCGTTCGAATTGCTGCGTGAAATCGCCAGAGAGAAGGGCGATTGGTCCCAGCGCTGGGACCCCCTGATCTGACCTCACCTGTGTGGCGTGAGAACGGTCAGTTCACCAGACTGATGATGCCGATCACCTTGCGGTCGGCGTCGAGCACGGGCAGATACTGGCTGCCGTGTCCGGCCAGCATCTTCATCGCATCCGCCATCGAATGCTCCAGCGACAGGCTTTGAGCGCTGCGCGAGATGATCCGGTCAATGTCGATATCGGTCCTGTTGCGGTGCTGAGCATTTTCTTCGGTCTTGTGCAGGATGGCTTCCAGATCCTCACGCGACACATCCACGAACGAACCCACGTCATCCAGCGCCTTGTCCAGATCCTGGCTATTGAAGCCCTCGGGCTGATGCGCAGGGTCTTGCACGGGTGTGACCGACTTGGCTTGGGCTCTGGGGTAACGCACCAGCGTCAGGTTGTTGTAGATCAACGCGGTGATCAGCAGCGCCGCAGCGTTGAGCATCACCGGAAACAGCACGTGAAGGCCCAGTGCCGACAATTCCTGTTTCGACGTGATGATACTGATCGCCACGGCCGCTCCCGGTGGGTGGAGGCAGCGACAGACGCACATGATCAGAATCGCCGAGCACACGGCAACGCTGGCGGCGCTTACCGTGTTGCCGAATAGGTGAATGCACAGGAGCGCGACGAGGGCTGAAATCAGATAGCTGCCGATGATCGACCATGGCTGGGCCAGCGCGCCGGTCGACACTGCGAACAGCAGCACCGCTGACGCACCGATCGGCCCGAGCAGATGCAGCGTGACGTCGGTGCCGAACAGTTGTCGACTCACCAGCGCGCTGATGAAAATACCGAGAAAGGCACCCACGGCGGCGCGGGACCATTCGGCTGGACGGGTGTTGAGGGCGTGGGGAATAAAACTGCGCAGAAGCGTTTTCAAGCGGTGAATTTCCAGGCTGAAAAAAGGAGCTTGTCTCAGGACTGAGCTCCCGCACAAAGGGGCAAGTGCTAGATCTTTCAATGGGCAGCACGACAGTGGAAAGCCGTTGCGGCGGCTTTCCGGTCGAACGCGAAGCGAGGGGGATTGTGGTCAGAAAATGGCTGTCAGGCAATTTCGAAATAATGCAGTCATGCTTCAATTTTTTTGCAGCAAACCTCAGATGCGGCGTGCTTGCGCGGCCTGGCGTGGCCTCTTGGCAGGACGCGCGTCTTCAACTTCCAGCAGATGCATCGCCAACACATCCGTCAGAAAACGGAACTGGTCGTTGAACCCCACGACTTCATTACTGAAGTGGTTTTCCGCCGACGGCATCATGAAGGCACCGAAGCGCTGATCCTCAATCAGACCGTGGCGGTTTTTACGGGTCACGACATGTTGTGAGTAATAGTTTTTACCAAACTTGGGAAAACTAACGTGCAGGGTGACGTCTCGGGTCATGTCGAGTGCTCCGCATCAAACAGAAAGTTGAGAGATAAAAGGCGCTGATGAGTGTCAGCTACTGGGGCCTTAGTTGGCCCGAGCCATAACACGATGAATCTTTTCGTCCGCCGTGACAGGCACAGGTTCCAGCGCGAAAAGTTTGAGGGCGACGAGGTAGCTGGTGAAAGCTGTCAGCGTCAAGCAAGTCAGAAGATGAATAACCATTTTTCCTGCCCTCAGTTCGTGTTTGGGTGTGAAGTGATAGTACGCCCATGAATTTTGAGCGGAAGGCAAACGCGCAGATGTTGAATATCGACAGGAATGATGGTTTATGGCGGAACCTGGGAAGGAAGGCTTGATCCGTTGCTTCTGCGGGGCTAGACCTGTGGAAGCCAAGGGTGGCTCCCACGCCCTCCGGGCAGAAGCCGTTCGGCGGGTCTGCCTGCAATCACCGCAGCTTTGTGGCCTACCGGGCTTCTGAGTCGAGCCCAAAACATTGTAGGAGCGCGCTTGCCCGCGATTGCGGTGGGACAGTCGACGTCAATGTGACAGACCTTACGCATTCGCCAGCAAGCCGGTCCACAGCGGAGGCTGCACTCAGGCGCGAATGGTCTCGCCATAGCGATACGTCGCCAGACACGCCAGCAGCAGCCCGCTAAGCGCCACTAACCCGCCCACCAGACCGATGTTGGCGATGCCCAACTGGCTGATCACCATGCTGCCGAGCAGCGCGCCGCCGCCTATACCGATGTTGTAGATACCGGAGTGCAGCGACATGGCGACGTCGGTGGCGTCCGGCGCCATTGCCAATACCTTGGCTTGCATCACCAGACCGAAGCACATGATTGCCATGCCCCAGACCACGCTCAATGTCGCGATCCACGACGCCTTGCCAGACAGCGGCAGCAACAAAACCAGACACAGCGTCAGCGCGCCAACGGCAGTGATCAGCAGTCCGCGCGGGTAGCGGTTGTTGTAGCGGCTGAACACGACAGACCCGAGGATGCCCGCACCGCCGAACAGCAAGAGGACGACGGTGATCATGTCACCGCTCATCTTCCCGACGACTTGAGCGAAAGGTTCGATGTAGCTGTAGGCCGTGAACTGAGCGGTGATCACCAGCGCGGTCAACACATACAGCGACACCAACGCCGGGCGTTTGAACAGGATGGGCAGGCTGCGCAGCGATCCCGAGTTCTGGCTTGGCAGCAGTGGCAGGGATTTGATCAACACCAGCACGGTCAGGCCGGCAGTGCCTGCGATGGCCAGGAACGTCATGCGCCAGCCCAGCGCCTCACCGAGCACACGGCCCAGCGGAATGCCCAAAACCATGGCCAGCGAGGTTCCGGTCGCCAACAGCCCGAGCGCCTGAACCTGCTTGCCGGCCGGGGCTACGCGCACTGCAAGTGAGGCAGTGATTGACCAGAACACCGCGTGGGCCAATGCAATACCCACACGGCTGACCAGCAGCATGCCGAAGCTCGACGCCATGCTCGACATCACATGGCTGGCGATGAACAGGATGAAGACGAACGTCAGTAATTTGCGCCGCTCGATGTTGCGGGTCATCAGCATCATCGGCAACGACGTCAGTGAAACGATCCACGCATAGACCGTCAGCATCAGGCCGACCTGCGCGGTGGTCATGTCGAAACTGTGGCCGATAGCGCTCAGCAGTCCGACAGGCACGAACTCGGTGGTGTTGAAAATGAAGGCCGCCAGGGCCAGCGCAATCACGCTGAGCCAACTTCCAGTGCGAGCATCGGTGGTGTTCATTTAAGGACGTCAAGCCTCAGGAATAAGAATTCGTATTGCCGGGCCCTCGCACTCACACAAAAACGCCAACACGCAAAAAGCCGCGCGAGGCGCCAGGCCTGTGCGGTACATGCTGTCAGCAAAATATTATGAGTATGGGAGGGTGCAACCAGATGAGGCGGAGTCTACGCCGTTGTTATCGTTGTCACAACCTGTGCCCCATGCGTCAAACTGGCCCATGGGGCTTTACAGAAGCGGTGATTTCCAAGGGCTATCAGATCGGCCACGACCTGTATGCCGCACTGACCGAATCAGGTCGTTTGCAGTGGACAGGCATCTTTGTCCGCCAGCGCCGGCTGCGAGGTGATGCAGGCGGTTTCACCGAAGGTTTTCGGCGTCATAAGACAGGACCGGACGCGCCGGCGTACGCGTCAAGGGCGATACCTGATCGACACTGTGCCGATAGAGCGCTACTTGCGTGCCAAACCCTATTGATAGTTCACCCAAGATGTTTTGGTCACTTCAACATCACGGGTACCCGGAAGTATCAGCTTACGCCTCCGCTTACATCCGGTGATGTTCCAGCAAGAAGTCCACGAACAATCGCACCCGCGCCGGCATTGCCGCCCCGCCGACGAACACCGCATGAATCGGTTCCTGATCCCCGGGGTTCCAGGCTTCCAACAGCGGAATCAGGTCGCCGCGCTGCAGGTCCTCGCTCACGCTGAACTCACCGATGCGTGCAATGCCGGCACCTACTCGCGCGAGTTGTGCCAGCGCTTCACCACTGCTGCATTCGATGTTGCCGCTGACCTTTAAAGAAAACTCTTTTCCATCGCGGATGAACGGCCAGTTGGGTTCGGCACGCCGGAAGTTGAAGCGCAGGCAGTTGTGCTGTAGCAAGTCTTCCGGTTTCTGGGGGATGCCGTGGCGCTGCAGATACCCGGGCGATGCCACCACTACCTGGCCGGTGTCGCCGATCCTGCGCGCGGTCAGCGGGCTGTCGGGCAGATGGCCAAAGCGGACCGCGACGTCGGCCTGCCCGCCGAGAATGTCGGCGACTTCGTCGCCAAGGGTGAGGTCGACGACGATGTTCGGGTAACGGGCACTGAATGCTGCGACCAAGGGAACGATGGCCAGCCGCCCATGGCCAAGGGCGGCACTGACCCGCAATCGCCCCTTGGGTACGCCCTGGTCGGCGATGGCTTCTTCGACCTCGTCCATGTCGGCCAGGATACGCCTGGCGCCGCGCAGAAACGCTTCGCCCTCGGCGGTGAAGGTGATCGCTCGGGTGGTGCGCAACAACAGGCGGGTGCCAAGGCGTTGCTCGGTACGCGCGATGATGCGACTGACTGCCGAGGGTGTCAGGCCCAGTGCGCGCGCGGCGGCCGACAGGCTGCCTTCCTGCGCCACGGTGGCGAACACGCTCATCTCCCCTGACCTGCCGTTGAAGTCCACTTGTGCCTCCTGCGCAAAGGTGATTGCCAAAAATGCTATCTACCGCCCGAAAAGACTGGATCGTAGCATTAGCGGCATAGATAAGGAGCCTTCCATGCGTATCAATCCACCCCTTGTAGCGCTCGCCATCGGTGCCTTTGGCATCGGCGTAACAGAATTCGCCCCCATGGGCATGTTGCCGGGTATCGCCGCGGATCTGGGCGTTTCCATTCCCGCCGCCGGTTTGCTGGTCAGCGCTTATGCGCTTGGCGTATTGCTCGGCGCACCGCTGATGACCCTGACCACTGGCAGGATTCCCCGGCGCTATCTGCTGATCGGGCTTATGGCGATTTTCACCCTGGGCAATCTGATGTCAGCCCTGGCGACCGATTACTACAGCCTCATGGTCGCCAGGGTGGTGACCTCACTGAACCATGGTGCATTTTTTGGGGTTGGCTCCATCGTCGCCGCCAGCGTGGTCGCCCCGGAGAAACGTGCCGGGGCGGTTGCGGCGATGTTCATGGGCCTGACCCTGGCGACCATCGGCGGTGTGCCGCTGGCCGCCTGGTTTGGTGAACTGTTCGGTTGGCGCACCGCTTTCTGGGGAATTACCGGCCTCGGCGTGGTGACCATGGCGGCGTTATGGTTCGCCTTGCCTAACTTGAAGACGCCGCAAAGCCTCGGTGTCATGGCCGAAATTCGGGTATTGGGACGTGGTCCGGTGCTGGGCGCGTTGGCCCTGACCGTAGTTGGATCGAGCGCAATGTTTACCGTCTTTACCTACATCGCACCGATCCTCAGCAGCGAGACCCATAGTTCCACCACCTACATCACCGCCATGCTGGTGCTTTTTGGCGTGGGGTTGACGCTGGGCAATATGTGGGGCGGCAAGGCCGCCGACCGCTCGATAGATCGCACCTTGATCGTCTCGCTAAGCGTTCTGATTCTCGTCTTGCTGGCGTTCACCGTGCTGATGCGATCGCCGGTGCCGGCTGCTCTGGCCATCCTGATATGGGGTATCGCCAGTTTCGCCTTGGTGCCGCCGCTACAGATGCGCGTCATGGAAGCAGCGAAGGACGCGCCCAATCTTGCGTCTGCGTTGAACATTGGCGCCTTCAATTTTGGCAACGCGATTGGCGCAGCGCTGGGCGGAGCAGTGATCAACGCTGGTCTGGGCTATCCGGCCATTTCCCTGGCCGGAGCGGCAATGGCTGCTCTGGGGCTGCTGATGGTGTTGGCTTACGCTTGGCGTTCCAGAACCACTGAAGCAGCAGTGGTGTGACGAAGATGGGGAGTGGATCGTTACCATCGATGAGTGGCGGCAAGTAGTAGACTTGCTGCCGTTGGCGAGGAGGGGCAATCGGTCACTTTTCGCCATTGCTGACGGGTATGTTGGGTCGGTTGCAGTCCTTTGCACATAACGAGCAGAGGGCTCATGCAGCAGTTAGATCCGAAGCCTAAACTTCGACGACCACCTCGTCCGCTGACTGAGTCGCACCCCGTGGCCCAACCCCAGTCCAGTCACTGATTTATATTCCAGAAATTAGCACCGGATGGGGCTGGAATACCGCGGGGCCTACCGGATCGCTGAAACTGAAAAAATCTCAGAGGACCGCAAAAGCGCTGGAGGCGGCGTATTTGCTGGATCGCAGGCACAAAAAAAGACGTCCGTGGACGTCTTTAGATGTTGAAGTGGTGGGCCGGGGTAATCTGAATCTAAATCTTAACTTGCTGATTTATATGGTTTTACTTCGTTAAAAATCTTGCGCGGGATACTATTTGGAATACCAAGGCAATACGTATAGTTGAAAAATCTCGGCCCTTTTGTCCGATAAGGTATGGATTGGACTTCAACTAACCGGTTCCTTGTTTTCCACTCGGGGGCCGGGAGAGGCCTTACGTCATGGCAACCCTGTCGTATCACACCTGATCGAGTGAAGGACGGCGTATAGGCATATTTTAGCTAAGGAAGGGGTTGGCCGTAGCCGTTCAAGCAAAGAGGGGCCAATCTCCAGGGCGACTCAACTCGGCGAGGCGCTGATGAACTATGGGATAACAGAAACGACGATGCGTCCAGCGTCAGGCTTGGCAAACTCAAGATTAGCAACCAACAGTTGCGCCCGTCTTTAAAAATTCCGCTCACTTGCCGTTCATGCTTGTCTGCATACAGTGAGCCGATATTTGTATAAATAGGCTGACCACGTCCGTAATTAAATGAGCACTGTTGTGATGACATTGCAGGGCGTTTGGTGGCGTCGTTTACTTCTATAATGGCAAACCATCAATTAGCGTTTTTCAAAGGTTGTTCATTTTTCCTAAAGTCGGGAAAGCTTTATTTACTATGTCGCATCTTCATCCCCTCTGGTAGATACTCAGTTTTGGAGCTGCCGTTACAATGGCTGTCCTAGGGGGCGTACACCGGCGAAAATGTTGGAGTGGATACCCTGCTAACAGACCTTTGTCCGCCGCAGGTAGCCTCGGATACAGCTCTTCAACCTCGTAGAAAAAACCTCGAACTGGGATACCGCCTGTGGGCCCAAAAACGTACGATCCCGTACCAAAACCGTTCATGTGGTACTATCTCTACCTTAGGCCCATGCCTGCTACCGCGCGCGAACACATGGAGAATATCTTTGAAGGCCGCCGAAATTAAGTTGTCCCAAACGCAACGGGAACAGCTGGCCTTTTTAGAACGGCGGGCATTTTTCACGGGCGAGCCACAGCACGGCAAACTCGAATTTCGATTTGCCAACAGGGATGCTCATAGGCTTAAGCAACGCGCGCGATGCGAGGCCCCGGGTCAACTCGACCGGCCTGCCCTGAATATTTTTGCCCCGATCACTCGGGGGCTATACGCCATCCGACCTGTCAAAGTCTGCTGCCCATACTCGATCTTCGAACCCAAGCGCCGTGAGATTGTTCCGGTAGCGCTCGCCGACAATTGCCTCCGCCGGCATGTTCAATGTGTAGATCGCGAGCGGCAGAGCTTAGGCAATTTCGTTTCGACTCTCATTGCTGAGGCGCGCCCGGTGGATGCGCAGACCGAGGAACGCGAACTTTTGGGCAAAGATGAACAGCGGGCGCGTATGGTCGATATGGTGCTGTTACCCCGCCCGCGAATCCAGAGGCCCAAGACGGCCGTGCCCCGCCCCGCCATGGGGGACAATTCGCTAAGCATCAAAACGCGGACTGCCTTGCCGGACTGCGTTCTTGGACGCTTGGCGATTAGAGCCACCCACGATCAGAGTCTTAATCCCGCATCCCATTACCCTTGGCTCAAATGCGCTTTAATGCATCACGGCGTTGAGAGCGCCGCGCGTGCGGCATATGTCGAGCATTACGCTTCTGTATGACGGCTTGCAATTCCAACGAAAGCGAAGCCGTCGGCTTCGTCCATGGCCATCGGCGCGCCAGGCGGTCGATCGAACAAAAAAAAGGAACGATTCTTATGAAGCTCGAAGCCATAGCTAAAGGCGCGCTGATCTCTGGAATCGAGGAGGGCAAGGTCGTACGCGTCGTGAGCGCCGATCCGCTGGGCGACAACGCCATGACCGTCATCTACAAGTCCGACGACGGGCGTCTCGGCGAGCGAGTCGTGTTTCGCAGGGACGAGCCTACGCTTTTTCTCGCCACTGCTGGGCGCCCTTGGGGATTCGATGCGGACGGCGCCGATTTTAAGTTAGCTGCAGAGGCGTACCGGATCAATCTGGCTCATCTATTCGACCCGATGATGGCCATCCACACGTCAAACGTTGATCCGCTTCCTCACCAGATCACCGCTGTCTATGAATCGATGCTGCCAAGGCAGCCCCTACGATACGTGTTGGCCGATGATCCGGGCGCCGGCAAAACTATCATGGCCGGCCTTTTGATCCGAGAGCTGCTGATGCGTGCGGATGCCGCCCGTATTTTAATTGTGTCTCCTGGCAGCCTTGTTGAGCAGTGGCAAGATGAGCTCTACGAGAAATTTGGCTTGGAGTTCGCCTTGTTCTCCCGCGATCTCGAGCAACAAAGCCGTGGTGGTAATGCCTTCGAGGACAATCCGCTCATGGTGGCCAGGCTTGACCAGCTCTCCCGTGCGGAAGACCTCCAAGAAAAGCTTGAAAACAGTCGCTGGGACTTGATTGTTGTCGACGAGGCCCACAAGCTTTCCGCCACGTGGTTCGGCGAGAAGGTCAATGAGACCAAGCGTTTCAAGCTCGGCAAGCTCTTGGGTGGAATTACACGCCATTTTCTGCTGATGACGGCGACGCCGCATAACGGCAAAGAAGAGGACTTTCAGCTTTTCATGTCGCTGTTGGACTCGGACCGGTTTTACGGCAAATTCCGGGATGGAGCGCACAAGGTCGACGTGAATGACATGATGCGTCGCATGGTCAAAGAAGACTTGCTTAAGTTCGACGGCACGCCGCTATTCCCTGAACGCCGAGCCTATACGGTCAACTATCAGCTCTCTCCAGCGGAATCTACCCTCTACGCTAGTGTCACGGCCTACGTCAAAGAGGAGATGAACCGTGCCGAGAAGCTAGATGGCGGTAGAAAAGGCACGGTGGGATTCGCCCTGACAGCATTGCAACGCCGCCTAGCTTCGAGCCCAGAGGCCATCTACCAGTCCTTGAAGCGCCGACGCGAGAAATTGAAGCGCCGTGTTGAAGACGAACGGATCAGGCAGCGCGGCGGCAAGCTGCTGGCCGAGACCATTCCAAACATCAGCATCGGTGAGGATATCTGGGACAGTGCTGAGGACATGAGACCCGACGATTATGAGCAGTTCGAAGAGGAGGTCGTCGACCAAGCCACTGCCGCCCAGACGATTGCTGAGCTCGAATTGGAGATCTTCACGCTCGGCCATCTCGAAGAGCAGGCTCGCGCACTGGTCCACTCTGGCCAGGACCGGAAGTGGGAAAGCTTGCGGGAGCTCTTGCAGTACACCCCCGAGATGCTTGGCCATGACGGCTTGCAGCGCAAGCTCATCATCTTTACCGAGCACCGTGACACACTCAACTACCTCGCCGTCCAAATACGCGGGCTGCTAGGCAGCGCCGAGGCGGTGACTATGATCCATGGTGGGATCAAGCGCGAGGATCGCCGCAAGGCCCAGGAGTTGTTCCGTAACGACAAGGATACTCGCGTTTTGCTTGCCACCGACGCTGCAGGCGAAGGTGTCAACTTACAGAACGCCAATCTGATGGTGAACTACGACCTGCCATGGAATCCGAACCGTTTAGAGCAGCGCTTCGGCCGCATCCACCGCATCGGGCAGACAGAGGTGTGCCACCTTTGGAACTTAGTTGCCAACGAGACCCGCGAGGGCGACGTGTTCCAAAAGCTTTTCGAGAAGATCGAGATTGAGCGCAAGGCCCTCGGAGGTCGAGTATTCGATGTGTTGGGCGAGGTGTTCGACGGGGTCAGCCTACGCGAGCTGCTGATCGACGCCATCCGCTATGGTGACGACCCAGTCGTGCGCGCGCGGCTTCGCCAAAGAGTAGAGGGGGCGCTCGACACGAGCCACCTCCGCGATATCATCAGCCGCAACGCGCTCGCTGAGGAAATCATGGACGAACGTCGCCTTTTCGCGTTGAAAGAAGAGATGGAGAAAGCAGAAGCGAGAAAGCTCCAGCCATATTTCATCAGGTCGTTCTTTTCGCAGGCATTCGAGCGTCTAGGTGGCGACCTTCGACCGCGTGGCTCTGGACGATATGAGATTACGTTCGTGCCTAGCGCAATTCGCGAGCGTGATCGCCAGATCAGCGGCCGTGATCGACGCAATATGGATCCGGTCTTGGTTAAATACGAGCGCGTCTGTTTCGAGAAAAAGTTTGTCCGGCTCCTCGAGCGACCTAACGAGGCGATGGCCAGTCTGGTCCATCCCGCGCATCCGCTTATGCATTCGGTGGTCGATCTGATGCTCGAGCAGCATCGCGGCAAGCTCAAACAAGGCGCCACGTTTGTCGACCCCAACGACGAAAGCCTTGATCTGAAACTGCTATTTCTCATCGACCACTCAGTTCGCGAAGGCGACGAAAGAGCGCTGGTAGTGTCCCGCCGCTTGCAGTTCGTGTCGGTGGACCAATACGGCGTGGTTCAAAACGCGGGCTGGGCGCCGCACTTGGATCTTAATCCAATCAGCGCGGAGGAACGCGCGCTCGCCGGCCCCGAGCTTGACGCCGACTGGATCAAGAATGACTTTGAGGAGCGGGCGCTCTCGCATGCTTCCGAAAAGCTCGTGCCGGAACACTTTGAGGAGATCCGTGAGCGTCGCGAAATCCACGTCGACAAAAACCTGACCGCCGTCCATGAGCGCTTGATCAAGGAGATCGATTACTGGTCAGATCGCCACGAAAAATTCAAAAACGACTTGGCGGCCGGTAAGGATGTGCGCTTGACGCTCGAAAACGTCCGCCGAACCATCGACGAGTTGACGGCCCGCTTGGAGACGAGGACCAAGGAGCTTCGCGCTTCCCGCCATGTAGTCTCATCGATGCCGGTGGTGGTAGGCGGGGCGCTGGTAGTCCCGGCGGGTCTGCTCGCCCAGCGCCGCGGGGACGTAGAGGGCCAGACCTGGACCGCCGATGCCACAGCCCGTGCTCGTGTTGAGCGCATGGCCATGGAAGCCGTCCGTAAATCTGAGGAGGCCATGGGGCATCAAGTGGTCGACGTGTCCGCTGAAAAGTGCGGCTGGGACATGACGGCGATTGTTCCCTCCGTAGACGGCAAGCTACTCCAGGCCAGGCATATCGAGGTCAAAGGACGATCCAAAGGACAGTCGACAATCACGGTCACGCGCAACGAAATTCTCTACGGGCTCAACCAATCCGATAAATTCATTTTGGCCATCGTAATCATCGACGGCGAAAGCCACGAAGGTCCTCATTATATTCGCAACCCATTCACGCAAGAGCCTGATTGGGCAGTGACAAGCATCAACTTGGACCTCGCGTCCTTGCTCTCGAAGGCTGAATCTGCATGACACTGATAAAAACACCCAAAAAGTTGATTGAAGTGGCATTGCCGCTCGACGACATCAACGCTGCCTCCTCAAAAGAAAAATCAATCCGCCATGGCCACCCATCGACGCTCCACCTCTGGTTTGCCAGGCGTCCGTTGGCGTCTGCGCGTGCCATCCTCTTCGCCCAGATGGTCAATGACCCTGGCTATGAGCGACATCTAGGCCGCGGTGTGAACAAGGAGAGGGCAAAGGTCGAGCGGGAACGACTCTTCAATATCATTCGAGATTTGGTGAAATGGGAGAACACGGACAACCGAGAGGTCCTTGACCGCGCGCGCGCGGAGATCCGCAAATCGTGGAAGGAGACGTGCGATCTCAATCCTGGCGTTCCTGGGTTTGATCCCGAAGTGCTGCCAGTGTTTCACGACCCGTTCGCGGGTGGAGGATCTCTACCTTTGGAGGCGCAGCGCCTCGGTTTCGAGAGCTACGCTACCGACTTGAATCCTGTTCCTGTTGTTCTGAACAAGGCGATGATCGAAATCCCGCCGAAGTTTAAAGATATGCCTCCGGTTGGACCGCAGTCGCTGGCGGCACGGCAACAGCGCATTCCCGAGCTTTGGACCGGCGCCCGGGGCCTGTCTGAAGATCTTCGCCGATACGGCACGTGGATCGGTCAAAAAGCTGCGGAGAGGCTGGGTGAGCTCTATGCGCAGGTGAAGTTACCTGCCAGGCTGGGTGGCGGTACGGGCACGGTCTTGACCTGGCTATGGTGCCGAACAGTAGCCAGCCCCAATCCGGCTGCCGGCGGCATGCATATTCCGCTCGCAAAGTCGTTCCAGTTAGCGAAGCGCGAGGGCCGCGAGATCCACATGGTGCCGCAGGTCGCCGAAGACAAGCTTAGTTATTCGTTCGTTCTGCAGGAGGGTGGAACGCCAACGATCAAGAGCACGGTCGGAGGCCGTGGCGGTGTTTGCATTTTAACCGATTCGCCGATTCCGCTCACCTACATCCGAACGGAAGGTCTAGCTGGGCGCATGGGGCAGCGCCTGATGGCGGCGGTGGTGCAGACGACGAAAGGCAAGGTCTATGTCGCGGCTAGCGAAATGGAGGAGCCAGACTTCTCGGCGCTGGAGCCCACCGCGCCCGAGGCTGAGATTCTTCATTGGTCGGGTTGCACCAATGTCGTTGTCTACGGCATGAAGACCTTTCAGAGCCTCTTCAATTTGCGGCAGCAATTCGCGCTAACGACGTTTTGCTCGCTGGTGGTTGAGGCCAGAGAGGAGATTCGCAAAGATGCGATTAAAGCGGGCATGCGGGACGATAATCTGGGGCTCGAGCAAGGCGGCGCTGGCGCGACCGCATATGCGGAGGCGGTATCTGTTTACTTGGCCTGCGGCGTGGGTAGAGTGGCCAATTACTGGAACACTTTGTCTTCATGGGAGTCTGGCGGCGAATTTGTCAAAGGCGCATTCACTACACATGCTCTGCCCATTGTTTGGGACTATGGCGAAATCAATCCGTTAACGGACGGCGGCGGATCCTGGACGAGCGCCCTTGGCTGGATAGCCCGGGTAATAGATTTATTGCCAGCCACGGCAACTGGCCATGCCATGCAGCTCGACGCGGCTAATGCGTCGTTGCCAATCGAAACTCAAACCGTCGTGTCGACTGACCCGCCTTATTACGACAACGTGCCCTACTCGAACCTGTCTGACTTTTTCTACATCTGGATGCGGCCTTGCCTGCGCCAAGTGTTTCCGGACATTTTTGCGACACGGCAAACGCCGAAGGCCGACGAGTTGGTCGCTTCGCATAGCCTCTACGAGAATATCAACGATGCGATGAAGCACTTCACCGACGGCATGACGTTGGCGCTGAAGCGAATGCATGACAAGTCCAACGAGTCGGTACCAGTGACCATCTACTACGCCTTCAAACAGAGCGACACTGGCGCGACGGGCACAGCGTCGTCAGGGTGGGAAAGCTTCCTTGAGTCCGTCATCAAGGCTGAATTTGTCATCACGGGAACATGGCCGGTCCGAACCGAGCGAGGCGTGAGAGGACGAGCCATTGGCTCCAACGCATTAGCTTCATCCATTGTCTTGGTTTGTCGCAAGCGCGACGCAGATGCGCAGGCTATTTCCCGGCGCGAGTTCCAACGCGAGCTCAAAGAACATTTGGCCGAGGCGCTCGATGTGATGATCGGTGGCGCAGAGGGCGTTTCGCCAGTGGCCCCGGTCGACTTGGCGCAGGCCGTGATCGGGCCAGGCATGGCGATTTTCTCGAAATACTCGGCCGTCCTTGAAGCCGACGGCAAACTTATGACCGTCCACACTGCGCTTACCTTGATCAATAAGATGCTGACCGAGGGCGTGGATGACTTTGACTCGGACACCCAGTTTTGTCTCTCCTGGTTCGATGGCCAAGGTTGGGCGGAAGGCGACTTTGGTCAAGCGGACGTGCTAGCTCGCGCGAAGGGGACCAGCGTGCAAGGCTTGGGCGCGGCGGGCGTCGTAGAGTCCGGGTCGGGAAAGGTCCGGCTGCTCAAGCCATCAGAATATCCAGCCGATTGGTTGCCAGAGAACGACAACAACACTCCGGTCTGGGAGGCTTTGCATCAAATGATCAGGGCTCTCCAAACGCAAGGCGAGGCCGCATCTGGTTCATTGCTGGCCGGAATGCCGGCGCGGGCGGACAACATTAGGAATCTCGCCTACCGCCTTTACACGC
Source organism: Pseudomonas sp. LS-2 (assembly GCF_003605735.1). Taxonomy (GTDB): domain Bacteria; phylum Pseudomonadota; class Gammaproteobacteria; order Pseudomonadales; family Pseudomonadaceae; genus Aquipseudomonas. The sequence goes on from NZ_QXTJ01000014.1 coordinate 25,911, forward strand.
TGTGCGAGCGCAAAGGCTGGGCCGACGAGGCCCGGGCCTATAACGAGTTGATCGCTTCGTGGACAGCCATCGAAGTCGCTTCGCATGAGAAGGGCCAGTATGGCTCGCAAGGCAATATTGAAATCTAAGGGAGCAAAAGAATGAGCCTTAAACCATGGCGCGAGATAGCCATTCCTCATGAGGACGTCCTCAAAGGCACGTTTCAACAGGCCGAATTCGCGGCCGATATTTCGCGCGTCCATCAAGGCTCGGCATCCGAGGAATACCAGGACGCTGCGCTGTTCTTTCAGCGTACGTTCATTACTGAGGGTATGCGCCTGTTGCTAGACTCGGTGGTCAAGCGCCTCGCTGGCAAAGGTGGCGATCCGGTCGTCCAGCTTCAGACCGCGTTTGGCGGCGGTAAGACCCACACCCTGCTCGCGGTGTATCACTTGGCTAAGGGCACACTTCCAGCAAGTCAGCTCCAAGGCATCTCGCCAATCCTTGACGCGGCCGGTATCCAAGAGCTGCCCAGGGCGAACGTCGCAGTGTTAGATGGCGTCGATTTGCTCGACTTGGCTAGCAAGCCGCGCAAGCACGGCGAGGTCGCCGTTAAGACGATCTGGGGCGAGCTCGCTTGGCAACTTGGAGGCGCGGAGAGTTACGCCATGGTGCAGGAGGCCGATGAAAATGGCACTGCGCCTGGTAAGGGCGCACTGGCTCAGATGTTGGCCGCGCGCGCGCCGTGCATCATCTTAATGGATGAGCTGGTCCGCTTCGTTTCCCAGTTTGAGGAGGGTAAGACCCTCTCTGGCGGCACTTACGACACACAAATTTCGTTTATCCAGTCACTCACCGAGGCATTGAAGGCAGTACCGACGGCGATTCTCCTGGCATCGCTGCCGTTCTCTGATCGCGAGGCGGGCAGCCAGCAAGGGATAAAAGCCTTGCGCGCCTTGGAGCATTACTTTGGACGTGTTCAGGCGCTATGGAAGCCTGTGGCGACCGAAGAAGCATTCGAGATCGTACGCCGGCGTTTGTTCGCGAACATCTCTGATCAGATAGGCGCAGAGGAGGTGTGTCGGGCATATGCGGACTTCTACTCTGCTAACGCTGGAGATTTCCCTCCAGACACACAAGACAGCCACTATTTTGAGCGCATGAAACATGCGTATCCGATCCATCCGGAGGTGTTCGATAGGCTCTACGAGGATTGGTCCTCGCTTGACAATTTCCAGCGCACCCGCGGTATTTTGAAATTTATGGCAAAGGTGATCCATCGCCTTTGGACCGACGGCAACAACGATCTCATGATCCAGCCTGGAAGTCTGCCGCTGTATGACTCGGACACCCGCAACGAGGCGATCTACTACCTACCACAGGGATGGGACCCCGTCCTCGAGCGAGATATTGATGGCGAGCGGGCGATCACGACCGAGCTCGACAACTCGAAGCCGCTGTTCGGGTCCATCTTGGCATGCCGCCGAATCGCGAGAACCGTATTCCTGGGGTCCGCTCCAGACGCCGGGGCCGTTGGCGGATCGAAGCATCATCGGGGCATTGAGCTTGAAAACCTCATACTTGGCTGCGCGCAGCCAGGTCAGGTGCTAGGCCACTACAAGGATGGCGTCCGCTCCCTGGTTGACCGACTTCAATACTTTAACAGCGCGAGTAACAGATACTGGTTCGATACCCGGCCAAACCTTCGTCGCGAAATGGAAGACCGCAAGCGCCGGTTCAACCTACGTGAGGATGTCTACCCTTGCATACGCGAGAAACTGCGCTTCGCGCCTGGATCCTTCGGCGGCGTCCACGTCTTCACTGAGAGCGCGAGTGTTCCTGATGATTGGGCGTTGCGGATCGTGGTCCTACATCCGGAAGCCACATTCGGGCGATCCGCGCAAGGCCCCGCGACCGATGCTGCGCTGGCGATCCTGAAGCAACGCGGCGATCTGGCCCGGCAGAAGCAAAATCGACTAATCTTCTTGGCGCCTGACGCCGACAACGTCAGCCGCCTCAAGGACCATGTGTGCTCAGCGCTCGCTTGGCAGTCCATTGTGGCTGACGTGAAGGAGGGCCGCCTAAATCTCGATCAGCACCAAGCCAAGCAAGCGTCGAGCAGCCTCGAACAGGCCAACGAAGGCCTGGCGCGCATGGTGCGCGAGACCTACAAATGGCTGTTGGCCCCCATGCAGGAAGCTAAGCCTGGTAAGGGCATAGGTGAGCTCCAATGGGAACATTTCCAAGTTAACCCTGCAGTAGCGAATCGCGCCGACGAGATCGAGAAGATTCTCAAGGAGCACGAACTGCTGATCACTGAGTGGTCACCCATCCATTTGTCGAATCTGATGCGCGCGTGGTTTTGGAAAGAAGATGCTCCCGCCTTCGGCGCGGTCGAGACTTGGCACAAAACATGTCATTACCTCTATCTGCCTCGGCTCCTCGACGCGGACACTCTACGCATGGCGATTGGCGTCGGTATAAGTTCGCGTGACTTCTTCGGTGTCGCTTATGGCAATGAGGAAGGCCGCTATCAGGGCTTCCAATTCGCCGAGAACACCTCAGTGATTTTCGATGACACATTGTTGCTGATCGAGCCCAAGGCAGCCTCCGATTTTTCGGCCAAGCTTGCGGCCGAGGCGGCGGAGCGGGAGGCCGCTGCCGTGCCGGTTACGCACGGACGCGACACGTCAGATGCTGGGTCAGGAAATAATGCTACAGGTAATGCTGCGGATGACGACACTGGAGCTTCGCCTTCTCCTTCGCCCGCCAGCGGTGGCTCTCCGGCTCCTAGGCCAGCGCCAGGACCGGTCGCCAAAAAACGGATGTTCTTCGGCACCGTGGAACTCGATCCGGTCAAAGCGAAGTTGCAGTTCTCAGACCTGGCCGACGAGGTACTGATGCTGTTCACACAAAAACTGGGGGTCAATGTCAGAATCTCAGTCGAGATTGAGGCCGAATCGTCTGCAGGATTCGATGACAGTACGCAGCGGGCTGTGCGTGAAAACTGCAACCTGCTTAAATTCAAAAACCAAGCGTTTGAAGAATGACTGAGCTTTAGGATGAAGCTGAGGGGAAACTTGCTTACGGTCAGCGACCGCACAGCGAAGGCGTGAAAACGTTCGTAAATACATTTCAGTGGGAGTCTGACACTCGGAAAAGTTTGTGCTGCTACGCTGGCGCAGAAATGTCATAGATGGAAGCCCTCGGCGTGGTGGCCACCAGACTAGCGTCGCTGGCCCGCACCCCCGTCGTGGGGCGTCCCCCCACTTTGCTTGTTCAGCTCAGTCTTGGGCATTGGCGGCTTTCAATTTGGATGACGCCTGCCTCAAGGCGCTAGGCTTTCCGAGTAACCATGTAGGTACTTCATTGTGGAATGTCTAAATGGGCCGACTGATCAGTTCTTGGGCCAGACCTTGTGTCGAACGGGATATCCAGGGAGGCGTTCGGTTGTACCCGTGGCCACGTAGCTATGGCCACGTGGAGCTACGTTCCAAGCAGGTTTTCCAAAGCTGCCCACCATTATCCAAAATGCTCAGAAAAATTGATGGCACCCTGTGCCTTGCTTTTCTCACGTGTGGAGGGGCGCTGAGGATCCTTAGACGGTACCAACCACGCCTCGAGAATGGTCTACATAATCTAGGTATTAGAAAATTACGGGCGCAAAGTAATACTGAGGAGGCAAAGTGAAGGACTCATATAAACTAATCGCGTCGCTGCACAAGCACGCTCTACGACCTTTCATCGACGAAAAGAAACTGCTTCTATCTCACACGTATAGTCAAGCACTTGGGCACTGTGTAGAGCATGCTGAGAGGCATGGTGACTTCACACTTTTAGGCGGTGTAGTGAACGTTTTTGAAACACGCGACTTCAAACTGTTCGTCAATGCCTGGGTCTGCGAACGCCTCGGACTTAAAAGCAAAGCTGGCCCACTTGGCGTTGTGTTTTCACGAAGCGGGTCTCCCTCAAATACCTTCCTAAGCTTTAAGGCAAGCCTTGATGGATTCGCAAGTAATAAATTTAAAATTGCAATCCCAGTGGCGGCTAATGCTAAAGAGAAGAGAGCACCTAAGCGAATTGATATGCTCGACTCCTGGGCACGTATGCCGGGAAGCTATGGACATGGTAAGCGGTGAGACATTAACTTCAGTGTACTGTCGAGTACAATACGTCCAAACATTTGCTTAGGGGCCACATGAAACTTATCAACACCTACGATGATAGAGACGATGCTGAAGAGGCTGTGGAAAAACTGACGGGCGACAAACGACTTGCGAGTGAGCGTGATGGTACCGTGGTGATCTACAATCTATTTGGCACTCCGAACTGGGGGAATTTCCATCGGCTCAATATGTACAATTTAGCAGAGTTGAAAACTCTTCTGGATCGGCGTGCGCATTGGCAAGAGGTGGACAGGGCACGCCACGCAGTAATCATCGCAACGCTCCAATCTGTGGCTAAAAATCATGCAATAGCCATCCCAGAGCACTGGCTCTAGGCTTCCCAGTCCATCAAGGGGAGCTTTGGCGACGTAAGAGCGCTTCAGTTTCTACAAAAAAATGGTGTGAATTTCATGGCCCCGTATAAATGTTACGGTGGCCCTTCATTCCGACTTCTAGCAACATCATCTGTGATGATGACGGCACGGTGTTGAGGGGGCGAAGCAGAGCTGGCTGTTGCCTATCCGTTTCCAGATCAGATGAGCGGTCAGTTGATAGTAGTAACGTGTCTCTGCCGAGTGATTTTTTAGATAATGAGCTAAGAACCACCGTGCATGCTTATTCTTCCAGGTCCATGGGTTATCACGTTGCCACCGCTGTTGAATGGCCAGTTGCATGATCTTGGCTTGTCTTATGTGGCGTTGTTGTGTCGAAGTCGACCCCCTCAGTACACCGCTCAAGAACAAAGACATGTCAAACTCTCTGCTCATAACCGGCTACCAACGTAAGCAGAAGCCACGTCGATCCGGCTGTGTCCAAGTTCAAGACTGATCTGTCGCCGGGCCTGTTGATCAAGGTCGCGATCAATCCGATAGCAGTGGCCACCATTGACGGGGGCGGCGTGGCCTGTGAGCTGTTCATAACGCTCGCAGGCGAAGGCCGCTCGCAGTTCATGAAAGCCCTTCAGCCCGTGTTCATGCAGCGTTTCGCGGGCAGGGAGCACGGTCTGTTGCAGGAACGCGGCGTAGCTTTCGTCTTGGGCCAGCAAGTTGCGGCTGCGGGGCGGAGACGCATGACGAGCCAACTGCAGCGCCGCCTTCACCGCTGCACTGGCCACAACCCACCGCGGTGCTGATGCTCCTGAGCGGCCGCCTTTGGTGCCGTCCTGGATGTTGATGCGGCCTAAGTGTTTGGCTTCGCGGTGCAAGCGTGGCAGGTCAGCCAGGATCGCTTCGCGCAGGCGCATGCCGGTTTCTCGCGCCAAAAGGACAATTGCCGCCACCCGCTCGTGTTGCTGTTCGCCAAGCGCCTCAATCACTCGCTGCACTTGTTGGCGGTCTTGGCCATCCGGTGCGCAGGTGCGTACGTTCGAGCGCTTCTGTCCCAGCGCCTGACTCGGGCTGGTGATCCTCACGTCCTGATCACCGCGCAGCGCAGCGAGGGTTCGGTTGACGCTGCTCAGGCGGTTCTGCGCGGTGGCGATGCAGAGTTCACCTTGCTGGATCTGCTGGCGCAGGTAAGCCGCATAGTCCTGCAGCGTCAGTCGATCGATCTCGCGCGCATCGTTGTAACCGGGGCCGTCCTCTGACCGACACCAACGCACGAACGCTTGCCAGCGATCGCTATGCGCTTTGACCGTGGCGAAGTGGCCACCGGCAAACAAATCCTTGAGCGCTTGTGGGCCGGCGTAGCTCAGCTGGCGGCCATAGCCAAAGTTGCGACCCTCACGCCGACCGACCAGTGCCATCGTCATCACCGTGTTCGTTTGTTTGCAGAAAGAGCAGTAGGGCTTTCCAGTGAGGGCTGAGCCTGTCCAGCTGCCGCCAGTGCGTCGGGCGGATCAGGAGGGTGTTCTCGTGGTGTTGCAGCAGTGCCCCTTCCTCGCGCAATTGCTCGATCAGCCGGGCGAGGTGGGCAGGCTCCAAGGGTGGTGTGGCGACAGCGGCGACAGTGGGGACAACCCGCGTCGTTTCTGGCCTGGTGCGTGGCGACAGGGTGGCGACAGAGGCGGCGACACACCGCAATTCTGGCTGTGGTTGATGTTGCGCCCGGTGGCGGCGCACCGCGTCATTGAGGCGAAACATGGCGGACCTCGAAAGTTTTCCCGTCGCGGCTGCTCAGCCAGCGATGAGTGATCAGCACGACCAATAAAGAGGCAGTATGGTCAGCGCTCTTGCGGGCAAAACGAGAGCCGTTGCGATTGACGTCGCGAATGGTGAAGCGAGTCCAGCCTTTCTGCACCAGCCAGCGCAGCAGTCGATCCGCCTCTTCGCATCGGCTATTGATCGGCGCCTGTTCGGTCAGGCGCTGGATCTCGGCCAGGTAGTAATCCATCAACGTGGAGGCGCGCTGGATGTGTGCTTCGTCCAACACACTGGCCTCTTCAACCATGGCCAGCACGCCCGCGATGCGCAGTACATTCGCCGCGGCCTTGCCCGCGACAGGCTGGACGCCGGCCAGCTCGCCGAACTCGCCAGACTGGCACTCGATCGTGTCGTGAATATCTATCCAGGCACGACGGGCACGGGCAGTCAGCTCCAGTGTGGCGGGATTGAGTGAACCATCTTGGTGAATCGACCAAGGCTGTTGCAGCAGGGTGGTGATCCGTTGTTGGTAGCGCTGGACTTTGGCATCCCGGCTCAGGTCAATCGCCTTGTAGAGCCGCTGGCCGACCAGGCGCTCGGGCCAACTGATCAGGCAACGGCCGAGGATGCCTTGGCCATTGATCACCGGGTCTTTGAACTGCTGGTTGGCCAGGTAGGGTTGCAGCATCAGGTGCAGGCTGAGGCGGCGGTCATAGGCTCGCAGGCTTTCTCCGGCCATGGAACGCGCCCGATCAATCGGGCTGCCATCCCACAGTGTCGACAAGGTGGTGATCGCCTTAAGCAGGTTCTCTTTGCTCATGGTGCTGCTGCCCAAGAACTGGCCACCTTCATCATTGAACAAGCCCATGCTGGGCAAACCATGGCACAGGCTTTTGACCAGAGCCTCAATGGTGGGTTCGGCAATGATCAGTCTTGGCGGTACCGGCTCGGATAGCTCACCGTCTTCCGCCTCCGCGTGTTTCTTTGAGGTTTTGGGTTTGGCCATGATGCTGGTAGCGGCGCGATAGGCTTTGAGCTTTTCCGCATATAGGGTCCACTGCTGTCGTTCCCAGTCACGCGCGGCCTTCAGTGCCAGATGGTCCACCGCGCTTTTGCGATCACCCGAGGACGCCACCGTCAGTAGGTAGAGGGACAGCGGATAGGTTCGGCCGTCGAGTTGGACATTGGCATGACCCTGGCTCACCAGAGCAGCGCTGGCCAGCACCGATTGCGCGGCCATGGCGCAGGGCACGCCGATCACCTCGGCCAGTCGCTCGACCGCAGGGCCCAACAGTTTCCCGAGTGCTTCGACCGGGTAGGGCAATGGTGCCTGCTGGTATTCCAGCAAGGGTTGTGGTGGCTCGAACGCTTCGCATAGTTGCATCGGTATTCTCCTGGGATAATCGACTTCGTCCTCACTCATCCCGCCACGGTTGTTGAGTGTTATCAGGGATCAAGGCCCCTGCGGCCTGTGAGGGTTGTCCACTCACGCGGGACTGACGGCTCCTTACGACCGGGAGCTTGGGCATCTCATGATCTGGCCTCCTGAGCACCGATAACGGTGGGCGGGTGGAGGCTGCACTGGTTGACGAGTCCGGTGCCGCGAGATCCTGAGTCGGGTAAGGGCTGCGAGGTGATGACCGGGGCATGCCTGACTGTCAGTCAGGGGCAGTCCATTCCTTGGACTGCGGCACCATCATCGGCATCGCTGTTGCGAGTGAGGATTCGGTGTTTGTCACGCCGATTGTCACGAGGGGGAGAGCTGCAAAGGCCCGTGCGAGCAGGGCTGCAGCAGTGTGAGATGCGCCCGTCTCTTTTTTGAAGAAAGAGACGGGCGAAGGGTTGGCGCAAAACGTTGGCCGAGCAGGTTCGTTGCTGCAGGGCTTAAGGGTTAGCGGGTTGCCGCACTAGGCGGATCGTTAAGTAGGCGTCCATCACTCTGGCGAATGACTGTGCGAGCCTCCGGGCGCGAATCGCACTTAGGGATGAACCACCGTGATAGCGGCATGACCTTGAAGGCTCTGGCCATCTTGGGTGCTGCCGATGGCAGCGCCTTGAGACTTCGTTCTATCGGTTGCAGGGGCATGGGTCAATCGGGGGAGGACGTCTGGAAATGTACCCGGCACATGGTCTGGCCTGCCTTGGAGATCGGTGGCAGTCAGTAGCAAAGTTGCCGTTTGTCGCTTTTATAGTGTTAGCCCCTGAACATGGGGATGCGAAGCCTCCCCATGTTCAGGGGCTTAGCCGAAGAGGCTAAGAGCAAGGGGAGTTGGCGACTGTCGCCATCAGCTCCAACGGCAGGGGTGTAGACGCCACGCGGTTTGTCGCCGTTGTCGCCGTTGTCGCAGACCTAACGAGCGGCATGTACTGGGTTGTGAAGCTAGAAGCCACCATCAGGGGCAAGATGACTGGGGAATGGCAATTCACGAGTTGGTTCGATTCGCTGGAGACAGCCTTCTGCTCAAATAGTTCCATTTCAACGCTCATCGACCTTTACGCACAAAAAACTGGTGGTTATTGTGATCGCAGTCACACACGAGCGGCCCGAATAACCCCCTGTACGATGGCGCGTTTCCAGCCGTTTTTCAGCTTCTTGCCGCCCCCTGAACGCTAATATGGGGTGGCGCATTCGTGACCCCTAGGAATTCAGCATGGACATGAAGTCGCTCTCGGTACGAGACATCGGCAGCAAATTTATCTCACCGGCCATCGCCAATAGGGGATGGGGCCTGCGCAAGCCGGTGGGTGAGAAAATCGGCTTGATCAAGGGCGGTATCGTCGTGCGCGGTAAGTCGCCCCTGAATCTTTTGAGGGCGGCGACGTTGAGCGATTCAACATTTCGTTACCACTTGCTGAATAACACCTTATTGTCAGCCAAGGCTGATCAACTAACGCCGCTCTGCAACTAACCCAGCGCCCGCCTCAACCAAACATCGTCAGAAGCGTGAGCCTCTGACCAATGTGTTGGTTGAAAAGGCTGCTTACTCACTGCTTACGCTGATCCTCCGGACCGATATCATGGAATTCTTGAATCACCTGTTGCCCAACTTTTCCTTGCTGAAGAGCGGCAGTACCGAGGCCCTAGGTGTCGTGTTCTGGTTGATCATGGCTGCACTTTTCACCTATTCAGTCATCTCTTTGATTCGCAGCGGGCTGAGCTTTAGGGCGCGCATGCGTGCGCTGAACACCCTTGTCGCTGGACAGAGTCGTGAAAACTTGGCCCTGAATCGTCGAGAGACCTTGCAGAAAGCGCTTGGGCTCAAGGTCAAGCGAATCGGTGCACTGTGGCACGAGTTTGACGACAGCCTGGTTAGCTCTAGTGATCAAAAACAGTTGTTCAACACTCTCGATGCTGAGCATTTCTTCAATGCACGCACTCTGGCTCCGGGCCTGAGCGGAAGTAGGTTTTTCGGTTCGCTGCCTGGTTTATTGGTCGGTTTGGGCGTGCTGGCCACGTTCGTGGGCCTGACCATCGGTCTGTCTAAGCTGAAGTTAGACAGCAGCGGAGGAGTAGATCAGTTACGGGCAGGAATCTCCGTGATGATCCAGGGCGCAGCTGTTGCTTTCATGGCATCGGTATGGGGCGTTGGGTTTAGCCTAGTGCTGAACTTGATCGAGAAGATTACCGAGCGCTGGGCGTTAGGTCGGATACATGATCTTCAGCACCAGATCGACGCGCTATATCCACTGATTCCTGCCGAGCAGTCGCTGGTGCATATCGCGGATTACAGTCGCGAAAGCAAGGAAGCCCTTCAGGAGTTGCACGAACGTATCGGTGATCGCCTGCAGGAAAGCCTTGTAGGTATGAGTGAGGCGATGCAGACGGCACTCACCGATGCGTTGAACAACATCATGGCACCTGCCATTCAAACCCTCGTCAGCACTACCAGCCAGCAATCCACCCAAGTGCTTGAACAGATGGTAAGCAACTTCACACAAGGTCTGACCTCGGCTGGACGTGAGCAGGGCAATCTGATGCAGCAGGCTGCTGCGGATGTGAACACCGCCGTGGGTAGCATGACGCAGCAACTCAACCAGCTGTTCCAGAGTTTGAGCGACCAGCAGGGACGCCAACAAGAAGTCGTCCGTCAGCAAAGCGGAGAGTTTCAGGTCCAGCTGAAGCAACTATCCAATTCAGCTGATCAACGCCAGCAGCAATTGGAGACGCGTTTCAATGAGCTGATGAGCGGGTTGACGGGGCAACTGGACATACAACTCAGCTCCGTCGAAAGACGGGATGAGGAGCGCCAATTGCTGTTCGAGCGCACTCTGGCCGAGGCCAGTGCGAGCCAGTCCGCGTTGTTTGAGAAGTCCGCCAGCGCCAGCCGTGAGCAGATGAAGGTCATGACCGAGGCCGGCAATGAGCAACACAGGAGCCTGGAGACAGTGTTCTCGCGATTGATGATGACAATGAACTCCCAGCTGGATTCGCAGATGGGCGCCGCAGAAACACGTGAGCAAGAGCGTGCCCAGCGACACGAGCATCAACAGGCCGCTTCACTGGCCCAACAGCAGCAATTGATTGGTAGCCTAGGGCAAACCAGCCAGCAGCAAATCAACGCTATAGCTGAGGCCGCTTCTGCTCAGCAGCAGGCATTGGAAGTCACAGTCGGTAAGTTGCTGGGTAACTTCAGTGAGCAGATGACAGGCCATGGGCAGCAAGCGGAACATCGCGAACAATCGCGTCAGCAGCGTTTTACCGAGCAGTTGGAAAACATGGCGCTGCAACAACAGGCGCTTCTTGAGGGTATAGCCACGGCCGTTCAGGCGACTCAGCAGCAGAGCAGGCAGATGACCGAACAACATCTGCAACTGATGGGCCGCCTACAGCAAGCCAGTGAAGCTGCCGCTGCCAGCAGTCGGCATATGGATAGTAGTGCCAACCAGCTCGGCCTGCTTTCGACCAATGTTCGCCAAGCGGCTGAATTGCTCGGCCAGCGCTTGGAGAGCGTGACGCATCGTATCGAGTCTGCGGGTGAGCAGAGCGCTCAGCTGGCTGGCCACTTACAGAGCCAGGCCGCTGCGTTGGCACAACTTCAAGGCGCCCTGCTGGAAAGTGCACAGCGCTTCGAACAGGCCGCCACCGAGGCGCGAAACGGATTTGGTGAGATGGGAAGTCATCAGCAGGAATTTCTCACGGGTGTGCGTGGCGAGTTCACGGCCCTAGGGGAGGTGCTGCGTAGCCAGGTACAAGGCATCGAGCAGCAAGCAGAACAATGGTTGCGCAATTACTCCAGCGAGGTGCGTGATCAGGTGCATGAGCGCATGGACCAGTGGAACAAAGAGACCATGAGCTTTGCCAACCAGATGCATGCCGTAGTGAAGGTGATTAACGACGTGGTCGATGAGCTGGAGGCCCGCTGATGCGCTGGCGTAAATCTAATGACGTTCCAATGGAGGATGAAGATCCGTACTGGAAGTCCTTCGTAGATATCATGTCGGCCCTTCTAGTGCTATTTATCCTCGCTTCGGTTGTTCTGATTCTTCAGTTGATGGAGAAAAGCGCGGACTTCGATCAGCAGGTCGAGCAACTGAAAAAGGCAGAAACGGTTCGGCAACAGATTCTCGATGAAGCAGTCGAGAAGCTGCGACAGCGGGGCATAAAGGTAGAGGTTAGTGAAAACCATACGGTGCTGCGTATTCCCAACGAATTACTTGGCTTCGATACTGGCGCTTACGAGATCCAGCCGCGTTATCAACAAACGGCGCTGGAGATTGGTGAGGTCATCAATCAGGTGGTTAGCCAGGATGACCGCATCAACTATCTCGACACCATTTTTATCGAAGGCCATACGGACAATCGTCCGTTTCCTGGCTTCATGGGGAAAGGTAACTGGGGGCTTTCGACGTTTCGCGCAATCTCGCTCTGGCAATTCTGGAGCACTGAGATACCTGAGGCTGAGCGCCTGAACCGGCTGAGTAACCAGGATGGCGAACCACTGTTTTCAGTTAGCGGTTATGCAGAGACTCGACCCGTGAGCAAGCAGCAAAGAGGTGAAGAGGATTATCGGCTTAACCGCCGCATTGACATCCGTTTCACTATCCGTCGGCCGCAGAGTGCTGATTATGAGGCGGTCAAGACCTTGCTTGGGAATTCTGGCCAGTGAAGCTGCCGCCGATCGACAACCGTCCCGGTGAATGGCCGCCTACAGTCATTGAGGGTTGGGTACGGCTAGTGGAAAAGGCCAATCGGATGAAGGCCAAGGTGGGGGGGAGTAGTGCGTTCGAACGAATGCTCGCTCGATTTCGCGACATGGCTGGCAGCGGGCGTTTCGACGGACTTAAAGAGTTGCTGACGCGTCGACTTGGCGCGAGGGCGCTGACTTGGCTCTGGTTGCACGACGAAGTTGTAGGTTTCCGACTGTTCAATGCGCGAATGCTCGATGTGCTGATTGAGCACCAGAAGCCTCGACTTAGCCGACTGACGTTAATCCAGCTGATCCAGCTGTACTTCCGCCATTTCGATCATTTGGACGAACGCGAAAAACAGGCAGAAAGTAGCTTACGTGGTCGATTGGAACTTCATTTGTTGGACCAGCTAAAGCGTATGCCTGCGCCACGCCAGGCATTCGGTAGTGATTCACTCGTAACTCTTAGACGGGAAGGTGAGTGGCTACTGACGCTTGACGGCCCACTGATTTTGGTGAAGTCAGTCCGCAGTAAGGGGGAGGAGCTGGGCCAGACCTTTGAAACCCTTGGTCTAAGTGGCTTCGATGTAGGGCGTTATGGCGATATTTGTCGCGCGCACTACTATCTCGAAGTACTGCGCCAGCTGCACCCTGGAGAATGGGATGACGTGCTTGATGAGTTGCTCAAACCTTCGGTGAGCAAGGCTCCTTATGAGGGCGACAAGCGAATAGGTCATGCCGCCCTGGAGATAATGATCGACCGAGCGGGGGACGATCCCGGTGACGCTTGGCAGAACTTCTTCCTCACTCTGGCCGGTGACCCGCGAATTGCCAGTTCAGCGCAGAACTTCCGTGAATGGTGGAAGCCATTAGGCGAGGAGCGCATTGCCAAGGTCTGTGGCTGGCTGTCCAAAGAGGACTTGCGGTTGTTCCTGCAGGCGGTCGAACAGTATGGCTTGGAATCGGGAAAGGAAGATCTCAAGCGAATGTTCCCGGCGCGCAAATTGTTTTTGGAGGGTCTGTTCAGGCTCGGATTGATCCGGCACACGAGACTGATGCTCGGTCGCAGCGCCAAGCATTCCGTAAAGCGTATTCTCGGGGGCGAGGTAAAAACCAGCTTCGCGAGCATGGACTCAATCATGAACGACAAGGCTGTGATCTATCTGGACTGCGGCGATTTCCATCTCGTCGAGGGGTCACACAGCTTTAAGATCTGGGTGTATCTCGGCCAGCCTGGGCCCTGGATCAAGTCTTACGAACGCAATCAGTTTTCGCATTACGATTTGACCACGTCGTTGCCGGGGCAGTACAAGGCTGCCTACCCGACTCTTCCCTACGAGGCGGTAACCCACAATGGCTCCTGGCAACGCAAGGTATTCGACTTCCTGGCGGAGAACGGTATTTCAGTGGATATCGAGAAACTGCTGAGCCGATCTGAGTACAAGGCATATCTGAGCAAGTACGGCATGCCGGTTGTGGGTTGGAAGAAAGCGCGAGTTGAGCCCCTGGCGCAACAAGGCACAACGCCTGATTTAGCCCAAGTCACCAAGCCATCAACGATTGCGTCTGTGGTGGAGCAGCGTGTGGTTATGTCACGTGTAATGACGGAAGACGCTCACGCTTCGGGGGTGCCTGGTACTGTCGACAAGGAGCTGACCGATAATCAGTTGTCCATTTTGACTTATCTGGCCGATCATCCAGGAAGTTTGATGGGAGATATCCGCCGGGCCTTAAAGGGAGATGAGGCGCTCTTTTATGAGATTCAGGACAGCCTCCGCGGAAGCCTTTCAACGTACGTACAGCAAAATGGTGCCTTCCAATGGTCATTGTCCGACAAGGGCAATGCATTGCTGCGTAAAACCGCTTTAGCATCGGTAGCGGCGAAAGTAGATCGGTCACCTGTAGCCATTGACTTAGGGCGATTTGGAGTATTTGAGTTACAGGTGCTCTGGTATTTCAAAGAGAACCCGGGGGACAAGGTTCGACACGCGGCAAATGTGCTGGGGGTCGATGCACGTGAAATTAATCGGGTGCTCAATGGGCCCTTAAAGAGTGCGTGCGAGCAAGGCAGCGGGTTCTGCTGGTCGGTAAAAAAAGAAGTTTCTTTGGCATTGGATCGCCAGCCGGCGGGGAAGTGAGATGATCATGGGACTAGCTGACATCTTCAAAAGCTTGCTGGGGGAAGGGGGGGTAACGCTAAGTAACCAGCAGGGCTTCTCCCACGCGGCGGACTCGGATGGTGTGAATTTCTATCTGGACAAGACAGCGTATACAGCGTTGTTGGAGGGAAAGGGTAATTCCTTGCAGAAGGTCCAGATGGTCGTTCTGCGCATGATGCAGGAGCAGGGCATAGCTGAGCCCCTGGCCAATGGATTCCATGTTGCTGCCGAGGACGTTGCAGGCACGGATCAAGAGCAGGCGGAAATTCTTCGGTTGCCGCGACGCTTCAACATGACCTTCGCCAGTAAGATCGGTGGTAGAACGGGGAATAGCGGTTTCCGCATTGATCTGGCGGTTCTATCCGAGTCCGTTGAAGTACCTTTCACTCGCAAGGGGCCACTGCTTTTTCTCACTTCAACAGAGTCCTATCGACTGACCCCGGCCGAGTTGATGGGTTTGATGGCTTGGGAACGCCACCAGAATTTGCTTACCGAGCAACGAGGGGAGGCAGCCAACCTGCGTATGATGGCCGAGCTGCAGACTGCGGCTCGTAGTGGTATGCGTATCGACCTCAGCCATTTCGACAGACTGGATGTGGTGGTGCCTGAAAATATCGGTGTCATTGCAACTCGATTGCCCGATGGCAGCCTAATGCTCAGCCCCAGCTTGGGAGATGGCTCTACGCCGGACCAATTAGAGAAGCGCTGGTCGCAATTGGATATAGGGGCCGATGGCGGCGTTTTGCGAATCGACAATCGCGTGGTGCTTCTCGAGCCGCAGAAAATGGCGGCGATCAAGGAGGTGCTGAGTAACAAGCGTATTCCTGCTGACAAAGTGGCCGAGTTCATCGCTACTCCCAGTGCTTTCCTGGATGCGGCCCTGGTCAATCTCGATCTTGGTTTCTCAATTCGTGTCACCGGAATCGGCAAGCTCCAGCACATGGAGTTTGGTGACCTGGACAATCGGAAGAATGACTGGTTCGCGCTTGACTCACGGCCGGCGCCCGCAGAGATCATTCCGACCCTGGTGCAATCCGAAGAGGACTTTGTGCGCTTCAACGAAGTCTACAAGGCTGCCAAGGAGCAGGGCGCAGACAGCATGATTTTCTCCGGAGAATTCATTGATATCTCCGACCATGTTCGAATCGATGAGCAGCTGAAGAAAGTCGAGAGGTCCCTGGTAGACCCGGAAACCGACTTGCCTTCTGATGAGGAGCCATCGGTGGGTCCGAAGGAGCGAGTCAGCGTACTGCTGCACGATGCCGACGAGATCAACAGTGCTTTGCTGCGTAAGGCAAGTGAGGCCAAACCAGCGCATGAGCCTAATTGGGGAGCCTATGCTCGCCAGCCGTTCCCGCACCAGCGGGAGGGTGTCGAATGGATGCTGGGGCTGCTGGAGTCGGCAGTTCAGGATGATCATGGTGATCTATACCGGCTTCAGGGTGGACTGCTGGCCGACGACATGGGCCTTGGCAAAACTTACATGTCATTGGTGACGGTGGGTGAATACCTTACCCGTCAGAAAGTTGCGGAACGTGCGCAGAAGCCAGTTCTGGTCGTGGCTCCCTTAAGCCTCCTGGAGAATTGGGAGGATGAGGTCAATCAAACTTTCAAGGGCATCCCTTTCCGGGACATCGTGGTACTACAGTCGGGAAGGGATCTGAGTCGCTTCAAGGTCAAGGGGGCTGAGCGGGAATCGGCACAGCTGGCTTCTCTGATTGGTGAGGATGGAGTGATGGCTGACGATGCCATTCGTTACGCTCTTTCCATCGGCCCGGAGGCTGGGGTACATCGTCTGGACATGGATCGCCGCCTTGTACTGACCACTTATCAGACACTCAGGGATTACCAGTTTTCACTGTGCAGGATTGACTGGGGCTTGGTGATCTTCGACGAAGCGCAGAACATCAAGAATCCCAATGCTGCGCAGACACGAGCGGCAAAAGGACTGAAGGCGGATTTCAAGCTGCTGGCAACTGGCACACCGGTCGAGAACAGCCTGGGGGATTTCTGGTGCCTGATGGACACCGCGCAGCCAGGCATTCTCGGAGGATGGGGCCAGTTCCGCGATAGCTGGATCAAACCAATCCTGTCCGCAGCAGAGGATGAAAAGGATGAGATAAGGCGGAAGTTTGGCGCGGGGCTACGCGAGGCCGTCGGCAGGTTTATGCTCCGTCGCATCAAGGAAGATCAGTTGAAGGGGCTTCCCAGCAAGACCATCCATAGCGGTGTGGAGCAGCCGAAGGGCGGCCAGCAGCTACATGCGGCACATCTTTCCGTTTGTATGAAGGGTGCCCAGCTACAGGCGTACGATGCAGTACTAAATGATTTTCGTGCTCGACGTGCGACCGAGGACATGCGAGGTACTGCATTGGCGGCATTGGCCCAGTTGCGTGAGATCTCACTCCATCCGCGTCTTCGCGAAGAAACAAAACTGATGGCCAGCAATGCCAGCGAGGCGCGCGCAAACATGGCGCAGTCGGGGAAGTTGGCAGTGCTGCTGGAGTTACTTGATCGTATCCGGCAGAACGAAGAGAAGGTCATTTTGTTCATGGTCACCAAGCGGCTTCAGAGAATACTGAAGCTTTGGTTGGACCAGATCTATGGACTGGATGTGGCAGTTATCAATGGTGACACGGCGGCAGTTGCAAAGAAATCTGACGAGTTGACTCGCAAGAAACTGATCACTGTTTTCGAATCGAAGCCTGGTTTCAACGTGATGATCATGTCACCAGTAGCTGCAGGGGTTGGATTGACAGTGGTTGGTGCCAACCACGTTGTGCACCTGGAGCGCCACTGGAACCCTGCAAAGGAAGCGCAGGCATCTGACCGAGTCTATCGAATTGGTCAGAAGAAAGACGTGCACATTCATCTTCCTGCTGTACGACACCCGCAATTTGATTCCTTCGATGTTCATTTGGATCGCCTACTTCGAGGCAAGCTGATGCTGAAGGATGCGGTCGTGACGCCTGAAGCGGTTAGCGAAAGTGAGATGATTCAATCCATGGGGCTTTGACTCTGCCTCCCGTGGCTTGAGCTTTGACTGCTCAAGTGTTTGGTGAGAAAAACGGGGTGAGGCTACCGCAAGTCGGCAAGAGCATCTGCTTGGTTTGCAGGCAAAAAGGCAGTACCCACAAGCGAAGACCAGGTGACTTGGGAAAATCAAAAACTGCTAGGGGCTGACTGAAGATTTCTGTCTTGGGGTAGATCAGTACAACATCGCCGTCTCCTTCGAGATAGCTCTGGCCGTAAGCTTGCAGCTGGTAAAAGTCGCTTTGATCTAGCCCGTACTTTTCCTTGCTGTTGGCTTTCTTGGCATCAACCAACTTCCACTTGGTGTCGAGTACCAAGCGGTTGGTCTTGAACGACTGTACCAGCAGATCAGGCTTGAGCTGAAACCAGTCCTGCTCCTTATGCCGGACGAGTCTGAGGCTGCGAGTCTGTAGGCGCAGGCTGAAGTCTGAGCAAAGTTGTCGGGCAAGGTGCTTAGCTACGAAAGCTTCAAAAACTGCTTCCATTGGGACGAGCAAAGATGGCGCCTTGTGCGGACCCGTACCGGTGAGTGGTGACTCGTCCTGAAGAATCAGGCGCGCCCAGGTCAATGCCGCATCGTAATGTGCCATACCGCGATCTGGTCGTGCCTGCGCAAAATCCGCGTTGATCTGGTCAGATTCAGGTATGCCGGTGAACACGAAGCATAACTCCCGTGCCAGTTGCTGGTTTGCCTGTGAGGCAGTCCACGACAATGCACGCCTGAGTGCGGCGTGTAGTAGGCGATTTTCTGGTCGGTTGAGGGAATACTCATCGTATTCGGTATAAAAGCGGTCGCGACGGCATAGATTGAGGCGCAGGTGCTCAGCCATGTGCAGCTTGCCGCGCAACGCAAACAGGTTGCCCTGCTCTGCAAGGTAATCGCTGCACAGGCCTCGCTTGATGGTGTGATCCACCGCGCGCAAAAATTCACCAATGAACACCTCCAGTAGAGGCATGCGGCGGGCGAGCAATTGGGCGCTGCTAGTTTGTATGTGGCGGAAACAGCCAAGGCAGCGCAGCATTTCGATTAGTAGGTGCCGTGCCTCTTCTTCGCCATTCGTCTTGCCTAGCTTGGGCAGCACTTCAATCTGGAAACCATTAGGGCAGCGAATCACCCCAACAAAGCTGTTCACCTGAATGGCTTTGCGGCCGTGCCGATGGGTAAGGCGCAGCCAGGCCCCTTCACCTGCTTCGGTGCTGCGTAATGCCTGTGTCTCCAGCCAGGCAAAAACTTCGGCAGAAACCTTGCGCTGCCCGACCATATTGGTCGAGCTGGGTGAGGAAGCCGTCAGAGTGTCAAACTCGAAGATCGATATGCCCGCCATTTCCGTACCTGTTAATTAAGTCGAGGCTTGGTAAATGCCGAGATAAGCGGCAGGTTCGGTATATGCCGCGACCTGCGCTTGGTAACGACGTTTGGTGGCGTAGCTATCAAGGCCATGATCGTTCCCGAATAGGATGCTCAGATCCTGCTCGTGCGAATCGCTTTCTGTAATGAACTGGGCCGTATCAGGTTTCTGGTTGTCACCGAGCACTAGCCGAATCTTGCGCCAGTCTTCAAAGAAGTATTCCTCCAGCAAGGGGACGATACGCTTCTGAAAAATCTCAGCCAACTTAGCGAAGCGGGCCGCCCCATCAGCCACATTGGTCAGTGAGGTGAAATACGCATGACCAATACAGTGGTCGCGGTCGTAAAGCGCCTCAATGCGTTCATTGATGCGTTCCAGCATCAAGCGCACATCGATGGTGGTGGTGCCTGTGGTGACCAGTAGTCCAGCCAAGGGGGCGCTGTGTGGATCGCTGGGATCTTTTTCGGCCCGAGTGTCAGGCAGTAACGGCACGAAATCGAAGCGGCGCCGCAGGGCAGTATCAAGCAAGGCCAGCGAGCGATCAGCCGTGTTCATTGTACCAATGATGTCAACGTTTGCAGGTACGGAAAATGGCTTTCCGGAGTATGCAAGGACTACTTCGGTCGGAGGTGGGGTGCCGTCAAGCTGGTCGCGTTTATCCGCTTCAATCAGCGTGATCAGTTCACCGAA
Source organism: Pseudomonas sp. LS-2 (assembly GCF_003605735.1). Taxonomy (GTDB): domain Bacteria; phylum Pseudomonadota; class Gammaproteobacteria; order Pseudomonadales; family Pseudomonadaceae; genus Aquipseudomonas. Next base: position 45,496 of record NZ_QXTJ01000014.1, read on the forward strand.
TATCTTGCTTATATTGCCTCGGTTGATCTCATCAATGACCATCGCGAAGCGCTTGTCCGGAGTGTTGCGTGCGCGACGGCAGAGCTCCTTGAAAGCCCCGTCCTTGATCCTGTATGCCACCTGGCTTGCTTCGGCATCGTCCTCTTTGGCTTCGTCGGCCAAGACTGGCCGCAACCCCTCAACAAATTCTTCGTAACCGTAGGATTGGTGGAAGGTAACGAAGCTGTAGCGCTGAACGGAATCGTTAGCTTCTGGGCCTTGCTTGATCTTGTCGACAAGTGCAAAGAGATCCGAACATGCTTCCTGCCAATCCCCCGCAAACTGCCAAACCGAGTTTGTCGACTTTTCAAAAACGGCTGATCCAAGGCGGAGCTTCGTGTTGACCGTTGTCGACTCAAGAATTGTGTGGTGTTGAAGAGTTCCCCAGAGGGTTTGCTTGATGCCGCTGCTGCGCCCTTCAGCATCTGCAATGGCTTGGATAAACGGATGCTCGGCCAACTCAGGTACTTTGGCTTTGCCGCCCAAGTCATACAGTGCAGCGGCTGCGCCTTCCCACCAAGTCAGCGCAGCAATCTTTTCAGCAATAATCTGGCTGCGCCATTCCTCTGTGCTAATTGAGGTTACCTGCTCTTGATAGTCGCGCTTTAGCAACTTCATCAGCGTGTAGGTTTTTCCTGTACCAGGTGGCCCGTAGTAGAGACGGTTGGAACAGGCCGCGACGGGTTTATTGGCCACATGTTGTACCTGAGGGGTAGGGGGCAATGCCATTGTGATGGGGCGGCTGACATCTTCGATGGGCTCGCCAGCCAATGCCGCTAGTTCGGCCAAATCTGTGCCAAAGAAGGGCTTGAGCAAAGCGCTTTCGAACTCAGGTAGGTCGTGAGCAGGCACTCGCTTGAAGGTTGAGCGATAGTTTGGTGTCCAGCCTTTCTGGCCTCCTTGGTAACCACCAGGTTTGATGCCCTGCTTCAACACCCTGTAGCGGCGCTGTAGCCAACCATCTCCTTTCAAGCTCGGTGCAGGGGCAGAGATGAACTGTCCGACCAGGTGAAGCCGCTCATTGCCGTGGCACAAGTAGAACAAGCTGCCGACAGGAGCCTCCTGGAAGCTTTCGCCCTGCCCCTTGGCGGTATCACTGTGCATCACCCCCAATTCGCTCTGCAGGTATTGCTTGCGCTCCTCTGAGGGGAAATCGTCTAACCCGTGCGATAGCTTCCAGATCGCCAGGTTTTTCTGGCTCCATGCCTCCCATATCTGTCGCCCGAACTCCAGAATGCCCAGACCTTCGGGGCGTTTGCCGAGCGTTGCTGTCTGCAACATGCCCATGCCCTGGCTTACATTGCTGCCGACGAATACCGCCAGTGGTGCCCGCTTGAAAATGTCCACGATAACGGGGGCTTGACGGTTCTGGTAATGAAAAGCGATTTTCCACTTGAAGGCCTCGCCCAGCAGCCCGAAGGACTCAATAGCCCCTAGATCCCCCTTGGCGGCCCAGCCGGCTACCTGTGCCACGTAGCTGCGGATTTTCTCGAAGGCAGCCTCTGCCGATGTGCCTAGCGATGAGTACCAGCCGTGCGATTCGGAATAGGAAAGCTTGGCGTCCGAGCTCTTGCCTTCAGTATCTTTGCGCGAGAACACGCCGAACTTGAACGCCGAGCCGCCCCAAATGCTGCCAAGCTCATCGAGCCGCGATTCAATCCAGTAGGTGAAGCTGTCCTTTGAGCCCGCATGGCTGTATTCGTCCAGAGTCATGCTGGTCAGTCGGGAGGCCGGCCACAAAGAAAGGAAGTCATCCCACAGGGCGTATTCTTTTTGGAAGTCATTCATCGTGTTCTAGCCTTACATGTCCTTTGGGCTGGTTTGCTTGCAAGGGGGGTATTGTCGGTCATCTCAAAATGAAGCCCAGAGCGTGAGATCCGAATGAGTCATGTTGTGGCTCCCAAGTATCACAGGGGTGCCCTGTGGTTTGGAATCTATGGAGCTTGTCACTCATGCTCCTCCACCATTCAAGAGCAAGATAGCCTTTTATAGGATCGATTTTTCCCGCTCCAGCCTCTGAGTTTCGGGATTTTAGACGCCACGCGGTCTGTCACCAGTCTCGCCGCCCTATCGAATCGGTACTACATTCCGATCCCTGGCCACATTCATCGCGCTGGCCGAGAGATTACCCGTCGACGCCTTGAGAATGTACTCGCTCCACCAAGCCATCATCGGACGCCGGCGCTCGATGTAGTCGGCTCGGTTGTAGGCGCTCCGCACCTCATCCTTATCGACGTGCGCCAGTGCCACTTCGATGAGCTCCGGGTCCCACCCATGTTCATTCAAGATGGTGCTGGCCATCGAGCGCATGCCGTGGCTGACCAAGCGATCCTGGAAGCCCATGCGTTTCAACGCCATGTTGGCCGTTTGGCTATTGGCGTGGGTACGCGGATTTCTGTCTGCCGGGAAGACGTATTCGCGATGGCCGCTGTGAGTCTTCAGTGACTCCAACAGTGCGACGGCGTGATCACTCAACGGGATGCTGTGAGGGCGGCGCTTCTTCATCCGCTCCGGTGGGATAGTCCAGACACCCCTTTCAAAGTCGATGTCTGCCCAGCGAGTAGTTGCCGCCTCGGCGGGGCGAGTCATCGTGTGCAACTGCCATTCGATCAGGCAGCGGGTCGTGCGTTTGATACTGGCGTTCGCGATCTCCAGCATGAGCTCCGGGAGCTCTTCTGGCGGAAGCGCAGCCATGTTCTCTTTCTTGGGCTTCTTGAATACTGCCCTGATACCGCTGAGAGCGGTTGGCGAAGATCAGGCCGGAGTTCACTCCGTAGGTCATGATCTCGTTAAGCCGCTGACTAAGGCGCTTGACCGTCTCCAGGCTGCCTTTCGCTTCGATCGGACGAAGCAACTCGATCACCATCGGCGCGGTGATTTTCGCGAGAGGGGTCGTCTTCAAGTCGGGAAGCACGTGCAGCATGAGCGACCGCCAAATGTCCTCGGCGTAAACCGGAGTAACCGAGTCTTTCTTGAGCTCGAACCAGGCGGTGGCCACGTTCTCGATGGTGTGTTCGGTTTCCGCGCGCCTGGCTTCATTCAGCGTGTTGCGCTGCCCCTTCGGATCAATGCCCTGTGCAAGCAGCTCTCGCGCATCGACTGCCACTTTCGTGCGTTCGCCAGTGACAGTTCGGGGTAGGTCCCGAAGCCGATGTTGATGCGCTACTTGGTCACCGGTTCGCGGTAGTTGAAATTCCACAACAACGAGCCGTTGCTGCGTACGCGGAGCTGCAAACCGTCGCCGTCAGTGAGGACGTAATCCTTGGACGCGGGTTTGACTCTCTTGAGCTGTTGATCGGAGAGACGGAGGTTCTGAGAAGGCATGAGATTCTCCTCAGGCACTGATTCGGTATTCCAAAGATTCGCAACCGGGTGAGGTGGAATACCGCCTGGAATACCCGAACGGTTGGAACTCAAAAACTCTCGAAAGACCGCAAAAGCGCTGGAAGCCGCGTATTTACTGGATCGAAGGCACAAAAAAAGACGTCCGTGGACGTCTTTAGATGTAAAAGTGGTGGAGCCGGGGGGATTTGAACCCCCGTCCGCCAGTACTCCGCTTTCGGGCCTACATGCTTAGCCGTGTCTATTAAGTTAACCCTCAGCGACCCGACGGGCAGGGTGCTTTGGGCGAGCTGTGTAAGTTTTAGCCGATTCGTCCACAGCGTACTGCACGGCGATCCTGTTCTGTATGACAATCATTTTGGGTTTACAGGCATCCCCTGATGATTGCTGGAGCCGAAGCTACCAGAAGGAAGGCTAGCGCCGCTTACGCAGCGAGAGCTTGTTCCCCGTAGGTTTCGTCATTGGCAACTATAGAAAGTTGCAACAGTGGATTTACGACTTCTGTTACCAAGTCGGCATGCCCCTAGAGTTTCATCACCGGCGTCGAATCCTAATCGGCCCCAATTCTGCTGCTCTAGCAGTCAGGTCGGGGAGTGTACCCGAATCAATGAGATACGTCGACTCCGGGCCTCATCACGCTCAACCAAGCCAGCCCAAAGGCTGGCTGCGGATCTAGTAGCGGATTACTTGGCGTTGCCACCGTCAGTACCGTCGCCCCCGGTTTTCAGCGAGGTGATCTCTTTGGTGGTCAGCTCGATGCATTTCTTGTCATCGCCAGCTTTCTGCGCAGCAGTAGCGGTGGCGATGGTTTTTTCCAGTTCGTCTTTGGTGTCTGCGCTAATGTTGGTGCTCGTTGAAGTATGAGCATCCTTCAACGTCTGCAGGTTGGCGCCGCACAGGTCGTCAGCAGCGAATACCGGGGAACCCAACAGTGCAGCGGTAAGAAACAATCCAGTCAGTGCTGTGCGCTTCATGTGTATCTCCTTAAGCCTGTGGACTCGGTTTGGCCGGTCTATTGGGCCGATGTCCGAGATAGAGGAATAAGCGCCCGGTGGTTGTGGCGCTTAAAGAGATGGACTTCGCGCTATCGCAGGGGTTCTATTTATTTCGCAAATGGTGTGAAAAAGCCATGTTGCAGGATGTGTCTAACAAAAGGGGCGAATATCGCCCCATTTGTGTGCATCAAGCCGAGATCGGTCGGGTGACGCGGTCTACCAGGTAAACCAGGCCGTGGTAGTCGATTCCGCCGTGTTGTGTGAGGCCGATCTCACAGGTTCTGCTGGTGGAAATGCCTTCACTGCAATACTGCACCGCGTCTTTCAAAGTCCGCAGTGAGTGAGCGTTGAGCTCTGGCGTAGTGAAGCCTTTGTCGCCCGCGAACCCGCAGCAATGGATGCCTTCGGGAATGACGACGTTGACGCTGCACATTCGCGCCAACTCGATCAGCGCCTGGCTTTCACCCAGATGCTGCGTGCTGCAGGTGACGTGGACGGCGATGGCTTCCTGTTGAGGGGTGAATACGAGTTTGTCCAACAGGTGTGTACGGATGAAGCGCACGGGGTCGTAGAGATCCAGACGGGTTTCCTTCAGGTCCTGAATCAGACGCAGGGTGCAGGGGCTGGTGTCGCAATAGATGGGGTCCAGGCCGCCGCGACTTGCCTTGGTGAGCGCAGCCAGTAATTGCTGACGTTTCTCTTCGGCTTGCCCGGCATACCCCTTGGACGCAAACGGCTGGCCGCAACAGAGGTTGTCCTGATCCTCGGGGAACACCACTTGGTAACCGGCCTTTTCCAGCAGGCCACGGGTCTTGTCCATGAGTGACGTCTGTTCGTGGTCCGCCGCTGCCGGGCCCATGACACGTGAAACGCAGGCGGCGAGGTAGACGACACGCGGGCGTTGGTCCTCGACCGGCGCATTGAAGCGAATGGCGTTTTCCGGTTGCGGCATGGCCGGTGTCCATTGCGGTACGCGCCCTGCGGATGCCTTGCTCAGTGCCGCAGAAACCTTCGCCAGTCTTGGGGCACCCAACAGCATCCGCGCGCCATTGGCGGCATGCAACGTGAAGCGCGCACCTTTCAGTGCGGTGGTGAAGTGGTGCGCCAGCCAGCCCGCGGTTTTGCCGTGTGTCGCTTCCTGGGCTCGCAGTTTTTTCACCAGTTCGCCGGTGTTGATGCCGACCGGGCAGCGCTGTGCGCAAAGTCCCGTGGCGGCGCAAGTGTCGATGCCTTGATAGTGATAGTCACGTTCAAGCTCGGTGGTGTGGGTACCTGCGCGTTTCTTCGCCTGAATGTCGCGCCATATCACGATGCGCTGGCGTGGGCTCAGAGTCAGCCCGTTGGAGGGGCACACGGGTTCACAGAAGCCGCACTCGATGCACTTGTCGACGATGCTGTCGGCAGCGGGCATCGGCTTGAGGTGTTTGAGGTGGATCTGCGGGTCTTCGCTCAGGACCACGTCGGGATTGAGAATGCCGTTGGGGTCGAGCAGCCGTTTGAGCTTCCACATCAATTGGTAGGCGTCGCTGCCCCATTCGAGTTCCACGAAGGGCGCCATGTTACGGCCAGTGCCGTGCTCCGCTTTGAGTGAGCCGTTGAACTCCACGGCGACCAGTTCCGCGCCGTCGTCCCNAAGACGAAGTGCAGGTTGCCTTCCAGCGCATGGCCGAACAGGATCGCCTCGTCGTACCGATGCTTGTCGAACAGTTCGATCAGGCGACGAACGCCGATGGCCAGTTGCTCGACCGGGAAGGTCACGTCTTCGATGATGACGGTCGTGCCGGTTTCACGCACGGCACCGACAGCGGGGAAGGTGTCTTTGCGAATTGCCCAGAGGCGCGCGTTCTCCGCAGGGTCCTCGGTGAAGTCGACCTGTTTCTCTACGGGAAAGTGCGCGATTGACGTCATGATCTGCGCCAATTGCTCGTGCAGCAGCGGCTGGGTCGCGGCCCGCGCTTCGATCAGCAGCGCGCAGGCATTTTCCGACAGCTCACGTACGAAAGGTGGCATGCCTGGCTTGTTCTGTACCGAGCGCATGCTGCGACGATCCAGCAGTTCGACGGCAGACACAGGCTGGGTTTTCAGCACTGTCACGGCGTTACAGCAGGTTTCCACGTCCGGGAACACAATCAGCGCCGAGGCCTTGTTCGGGTGATCGAGTACGGTGTCGTAGGTCACCGCGCTGATGAAACCGAGCGTTCCTTCCGAGCCGACGAGCAGGTGACTGAGGATGTCCAGCGGTTCGTCGAAGTCCACCAAGGCGTTGAGTGACAGCCCCGTGGTGTTCTTCAGGCGGTACTTGTGGCGAATCTTTGCAGCGAGTTCCGCGTTGGCGCGGGTCTCACGTCCCAGTTCCTCCAGACGATCGAGCATTTTCCCATGGCTCTTGCGAAAGGCCGCAACGCTATCGGCATCTTCGGTATCGATACGCGTGCCGTCGGCCAGGACCAATCGGATGCCTGCGAGGGTGTGATAGGTGTTCTGCGCGGTGCCGCAGCACATGCCGCTGGAATTGTTGGCGACGATGCCGCCGATCTTGGCAGCGTTGATCGACGCGGGATCCGGGCCTATCTTGCGTCCGAAGGGCACGAGCCAGGCATTGGCCTGGGCGCCGATAACGCCCGGTTGCAGGCGGATCTGCTCCCCGTCGCGGCGAATCTCCCGGCCATTCCAGTTGTCGCCGAGCACGAGCAGGACCGAATCGCTGATCGCCTGACCTGAGAGGCTGGTTCCTGCGGCGCGAAAGGTCACCGGAACCTTGTCGACCTGAGCCAGCTTGAGCAGCGAGACCACTTCGTCTTCCGACTCGACGCGGATCACCAGCTTGGGAATGAGCCGATAAAAACTGGCGTCGGTGCCGAAAGCCAGGGTCGACAATGGATCGTCGAAGCGACGTTCGGCAGGAATCATGCGCTTCACATCGGCCAGGAAGGAGGCGGGCAGGCTCATACGGTCTTCCTCACGGGGTCATCATCGTGCGCCGCGGCATCTGGCGTGCCGCGTGCGTGCTCTTCGTCTGCGCTCAGGCGCCTGCGCGGACCAGCGAATCGCGGGAAATCTCGCTGATGGATTTGGCTCCGGTCAGCACCATTGCGACACGCATTTCTTTCTCGAACAGATCGAGCAGGTGTTTGACGCCGGCTTCGCCATGAGTGGCGAGGGCATAGATGAACGCACGACCAAGCAGCACGGTATCGGCGCCAAGAGCGATCATGCGCACCACGTCCAGACCGCTGCGAATGCCGGAGTCGGCGAGAATCTTCAGTTCGCCCTTCACGGCGTCAGCGATGGCAGGCAGAGCGCGAGCGCTGGACAACACGCCATCGAGCTGACGTCCGCCATGGTTGGAAACGACGATGCCGTCGGCGCCGAACTTGACCGCATCGCGAGCGTCGTCCGGATCAAGGATGCCCTTGATGATCATCGGGCCTTCCCAGAAGTCGCGTATCCACTCAAGGTCTTTCCAGGAAATGGAAGGGTCGAAATTGTTGCCCAACCAGGCGATGTAGTCGGTCAGGCCGGTGGGGTTGCCGCGATAGGCCGAGACGTTCCCCAAATCGTGCGGGCGTCCATTCACGCCGACGTCCCAGGCCCATTGAGGGTGAGTCATGGCTTGCAGAACGCGACGAATCGGACCGTTCTTGCCGCTCATGCCTGAATGCAGGTCGCGGTAGCGAGCACCGGGCACCGGCATGTCGACGGTAAATACCAGCGTCTTGACGCCCGCAGCCTTGGCCCGTTCCAGCGCGTTGCGCATGAAGCCGCGATCCTTGAGCACGTACAGCTGAAACCACATAGGACGATCGATGGCGGGCGCGACTTCTTCGATCGGACACAACGAAACGGTGGAAAGGGTAAAGGGAATCCCTCTGGAAGCCGCTGCGCGTGCCGCTTGAACTTCACCGCGACGGGCATACATGCCGCACAGCCCGACCGGGGCCAGTGCAATCGGCATACTCATTTTTTCGTTGAACAGCGTGGTCTCAAGACTCAGCTCGGACATGTTCTTGAGAACGCGCTGGCGCAGGGCAATTTCGGACAGGTCCGACACGTTGTGACGCAGAGTGTGCTCGGCGTAGGCGCCACCGTCGGCGTAGTGAAACAGGAATGGCGGCAGCTTGCGTTGTGCTGCGGCGCGATAGTCGGTGGAAGCAGAAATGATCATGGGGTCTCGCAACATTGGATGAGCAGGGCAGCAACCGGGCGCACATGAGCACACCCGGCGCTCGTCTCGTTAGTGAACCAGCATGCCAGTGAACCAGTACGCCTGGGCGTAGGTGATGCAGCCGACGATGGCCGCGAAGAAGATGCTGTGCTTGAGGGTGAAGCGGAACAGGTCCGATTCCTTGCCCACAAGGCCGGTGGCCGCGCACGCGACCGCGATCGATTGCGGGGAAATCATCTTGCCGGTCACGCCACCGCTGGAATTTGCGGCGACCATCAGTACATCACTGACGCCCAACTGGTGCGCGGTGGTCGCTTGCAGCGAACCGAACAGCGCGTTCGAGGAGGTGTCGGAGCCTGTCAGGAATACACCCAGCCAGCCCAGGAATGGCGAGAAGAACGGGAATGCGGCCCCCGTGCCGGCCAATACCAGTGCCAGCGTCGAGGACATGCCCGAGTAGTTCATGACGAAAGCGAATGCCAGCACCATGCCGATGGACACGATGGCCCAGCGCAGCTCGATCAGCGTCTCTTTAAAAGTGGTAAGACCAGTTCTGGCACCGATGCGCAGTACGATCATCGCCAGGATTGCCGAGATCAGAATGGCGCTGCCCGAAGCGGCCAGCAGGTCGAACTTGTACACCGCAGGCATCGCGGTAGGGTTCGCCACGATGGGAGCGGCCTTCATCACCAGTTGGTCCAGATGCGGTACCGGGAAGTTCATGGTCAGCGATTGCAGCGGCCCGCCAGCGGCGAACAGGGCCTTGAACGGCTTCAAGGTCCAGATCGTGACGATCACGGTCAGGATCAGGAAGGGCGACCACGCCTTGACGATGGTGCCTGCGGAGTAAGGCGATTTCTTGGTGGTACGTGGCTGGCCGAAGCCACCAGGACCGCCGCCCATCACCACCGCGCCGCCACCGGCGCTGGCAACTTGTGCATCGGCTGCACGAGCCGGTTGCCAGACTTTCAGGAAGAACGTCAGAGAAAGGAGGCTGACCAGCGCCGAGGTAATGTCTGGCAGTTCCGGGCCAATGTAGTTAGACGTCAGAAACTGCACGATTGCAAAGCTGCCACCCGCCACCAGAGCGGCTGGCCAGGTTTCTTTCACCCCTTTGACGCCGTCCATCATGAACATCAGCCAGAACGGTACGAACACCGACAGTAATGGCAATTGACGACCCGCCATCGCGCCGATCTTGAACGCGTCGATGCCCGAGACCTGTCCAGCGACGATGATCGGAATCCCCAACGCGCCGAAGGCCACTGGCGCCGTGTTGGCGATCAGGCAAAGACCCGCCGCGTAGAGCGGATTCAAGCCCAGGCCCACCAGCAATGCCGCAGTGATCGCCACCGGCGCGCCAAAGCCTGCAGCACCTTCGAGGAAGGCACCGAAGCAGAAGCCGATCAACAAAACTTGAAGACGCTGGTCGTCGGTGATCGACATGACCGAGCTGCGAATGATCTCGAACTGGCCGCTCTTCACCGTGAGTTTGTAAAGGAACACCGCCGCGACGATGATCCAGGCGATGGGCCACAAACCGTAGAGGAAGCCGTAGGCCGCCGAGGCCACTGCCATGTCCGCAGGCATCTGGAACGCGAAGATCGCAATCAGTACCGCCAGCAGCAAGGTAATGGCACCTGCAACGTGCCCTTTGAGCCGGAAGACAGCCAACGCGAGAAAGAAAAAGACGATGGGAACGACTGCGGCCAGTGCCGAAAGGCTCAGGCTGCCCAGAGGTGTATAGAGCTGTTGCCAGGTTTGCATGTAGAAGGCCCCTAATTGTTGTTGGTTAGGCCCGGTGTCCATGTCTTACGTGCGCGGCTCCTGCAGGGGACAACTGCTTTGCTGTCGTCCTGCCGGCGCTGACGAACGAGTCGCACAGCTCACCAGCTCAAGCATTCCGCCGTCGCGAACTGCCTGCGGCGTATGGTGGTGGATGACCACTAGTCGCCGGCATCCATAAATTGGTAATACCAATTTACAATGTCTTGGCGCTAGGTTAAAAGCCTTGGCGTTGGTGTGTCAATTTAAGGCTCTAAAACTTTTGTAGCAGTTATCCAGCTTTTTGCTTGAACCGGTGATTCGTCCTACATCTGCTGGGTGAATGTCGGTTCACAATCAGCGAGAATATGCGCCCCCGCTTTGGTGTCAGACGGGGCTGCTGTGGATGTGGAGTGAGGGGTATGGGCTTTGACCAGGTGCGTCAGCGCCGCTTGTCTGACGATATCGTCGAACAGCTGGAAAGGATGATTCTGGAGGGTACGCTGCGGCCCGGTGGGCGCTTGCCTGCAGAGCGCGCGCTGGCCGAGCAGTTCGGCGTCTCGCGTCCTTCCTTGCGCGAAGCCATCCAGAAGCTTACCGCCAAGGGGTTGCTGGTCAGCCGGCAAGGCGGCGGCAATTATGTCGTGGAGAATCTGGGCTCAACCTTCAGCGACCCGTTGCTGCATCTGTTGGAAAGCAGTTCCGAGGCGCAGCGTGACCTGCTGGAGTTCCGTCACACCCTTGAAGCTTCCTGCGCCTATTACGCGGCCATTCGAGCGACTGACGTTGATCGGGCCAGGCTGCGCGAGGCATTCGATGCCCTGCAGGATTGCTACAGTCGGGTCGACGAGGTGAGTAGGGCGGAAGAGGGCGCGGCTGATGCGAATTTTCACCTCGCGATTGCCGAAGCCAGCCATAACGCCGTCTTGCTGCACACCATTCGCGGCCTGTTCGATCTGCTGCGGCGCAATGTCGTGACCAATATCGGCGGTATGTACAAGCAACGCGCAGAGACCCGTGACATGCTGATCAATCAGCATCGTGAGTTGTATCTGGCGATTATCGAAGGGCGCGCGGACGATGCCCGAGAGGTGTCCAGCCGACATCTGCTGTATGTGCAGGAAGTCCTGGAAGAAGTGCGGCAGCAGGTGCAGCGCACGGCGCGGGCTGAGCGGCGCAACGGGATTTAAAGCGTATGCGACTTCTGTAGCAGCACGGCTTGCCGGCGGTGGCGTTGTGGAAATCGCTACCGCCGGCAAGCCGTGCTGCTACAGCCGATCAATTAGCGCTTAATCGGCAACCGTCACTCTTCCTTGCCTTTGTTGCGCACGGCGCGATGCAATTCCCGATTGGAGTCGCGTTCGCGCTCGGTATCGCGCTTGTCGTATTCCTTCTTGCCTTTGCCCAGAGCGATTTCGCACTTGATCAAGTGCTGCTTCCAGTAAAGGGAGAGGGCCACGCAGGCATAGCCTTTCTGCTGAACGGAGCTTGTGAGCTTTTCCAGCTCGCGCTTGTTGAGCAGCAGTTTACGGGTGCGTGTCGGGTCAGCGATGACGTGGGTACTGGCCGTCGTCAGCGGAGAGATGTGGCTGCCCATCAGCCAGGCCTCACCGTCCTTGAGCAGCACGTAACTGTCAACCAGCTGCACCTTGTTGGCACGCAGGCTTTTTACTTCCCAGCCAGCCAGGACCAGACCGGCCTCGAACTTGTGTTCGATGAAGTAATCGTGACGCGCCTTTTTATTTTGCGCGATGGTCCCTGTGGGATGTTTCTTGAGCTTAGCCATAGGCGACGCATTATAGGGATCAACGGTTCTCTGCGCTATGGGCTCGATGACCCTGAAGCAGTGCGCTTGAGCACGTTGAGTGAATCCCGGACAATGCGCGATCTTTTTTGCGTGTTGGGCGTGTCAACGATGTCGACGGACAAGGTTTCAGTTCACGGTAGCTGGGCGAGTCGCTGGGTGTTCATCCTGGCTGCGACCGGCTCTGCCGTGGGGTTGGGCAGCATATGGAAATTCCCCTACATGGTCGGCGTCTATGGGGGTGGTGCGTTCGTTCTGGTGTTCCTGGCGTGCATCGCCCTGATCGGCATTCCCGTCATGATGGCCGAAACCCTGATCGGTCGACGCGCACGTCAGAGTCCGGCCAATGCGCTGAAGGTGCTGGCGCGTGAGGCCGGTCATTCGAGCAAGTGGTCCTGGGGCGCATTCGCCGGGATGATCACTGCATTGCTGATCCTTTCTTTTTACAGTGTCGTTGGCGGTTGGTCGCTGGAGTACATCATCGATGTCGGCAAAGGCAATTTTCAGGCAGTGACCCCTGATGGCGTCGGCGCGTTTTTCGGCGAGCTGATCGCTGACCCATGGCGCCTTGTTGCCTGGCACACGCTGTTCATGTTGCTGTCGGCGTTCACTATCGCCAAAGGCGTGAATGCCGGTCTGGAGCGCAGCCTGCGCATCCTGATGCCGCTGCTTTTCGTGCTGATGGTGGTTCTTCTTGGCTACAGCCTCACCACCGGGCATTTCATGGAGGGCGTGCACTTCATGTTCGACTTCAAGCCCGAGCAGATCATGGAGGGTCTGTTGCCGGCGATGGGACATGCGTTCTTCTCACTGAGCGTGGGCGTGGGCTCGATCATGATTTATGGCGCCTACATGACCAAAGAAGCGTCGATCAGTGCCACAGTGGTGGGCGTCGCCCTGCTGGATACCTTCGTTTCGCTGCTGGCCGGTCTGGCATTGTTTCCGATTGTGTTCGCCGCGGGCCTGAATCCGAGCGAGGGGCCGGGGTTAATGTTCGTCACCTTGCCCTATGCGTTTGGTAACGTAGCGTTCGGTACGGTCATGGGCGTGGTGTTTTTTATCCTTGTCGCCGTGGCCGCCTGGAGTTCGGCGATCTCGCTTCTGGAGCCGATGGTGGCTTATCTGGTGGAACGCACGAAGGTCCGTCGTGGGTGGGTCACGTTCTGGTTGTCGTTCATCTGCTGGTTCGTGGGATTGGGAACCGTGTTCTCCTTCAATATCTGGAAACAGGCCAAATTCTTCGTGAACGAAGGCGGAGCGTTTTACCTCTACCAGTGGGGTGCGACGGCGGGGCTGGATTTCTTCGGCGTGATCGATTTTTTCACCTCGCGGATCATGCTACCGCTGGGTGGGCTGTGCTTTGTAATCTTCGCAGGTTGGGTGATGGGCCGTGACGCAGTGCGCGATGAGTTGTCGGTGCGCAGTCCGGTGCTGTTCGCTCTAACGTTCTTTTTGATGCGCTATGTGGCGCCGATCGGCATTCTTATTGTATTTGCCGCTCAGCTTTGGAAATGACGCTGACATGACTACGCATATTCAACGTTCGGCCCTGTTGCCGTATCCCGCTCAGGCACTGTATGACCTGGTCAACGACGTGGCTCACTATTCCGAGTTTCTGCCTTGGTGCTCCGGCGCCACGGTGCTGGAGCTGACCGATACGTCGATGCGTGCTCGGGTGGAGGTGGCCAAGGGTGGCCTGAGTCAGCACTTCGTAACGCGCAATACGCTGACGCCCGGGCAGACCATTGAAATGAATCTGGAGGAGGGGCCGTTCAGCCAGTTGCATGGCGTCTGGACCTTCAAGGCGTTGGGGGAGAAAGCCTGCAAGATCAGCCTTGACCTGTCCTTCGATTATTCCGGGCCTATCGTTCGCGCAACCCTGGGGCCTTTGTTCAATCAGGCTGCGAACACTTTGGTCGACGCGTTCTGTCAGCGAGCCAAAGAGTTGCATGGCTAAGGCGATGATCATTGTCGAGGTGGTGTACGCCACTGCTGATCGTCAGGAGTTACGCAAAGTCGAGCTGCCGGTGGGCGCGACGATGCTCGATGCTGTCGCTGCCGCAGGCATCGCTGAGCGGATGGGTGGCCTGGATCTGGCAGGGTGCACGTTGGGGATCTTTGGCAAGGTCGTAGCTGATCCGCAGGCGCGTCAGTTGGAGCAGGGTGACAGGGTGGAAATATACCGACCGCTGTTGGCTGACCCTAAAGAAGTCCGCCGCTTGCGTGCCGAGAAGGCAGCGCAGGCAAAGAAAGAAATAAAGCCGATTTAAGTTTTTCATCGACTCGATTGAAAGACGAAAAAAAGCCCGGCATGCCGGGCTTTTTTGTCGCGGCCGCTTGAGGCCTGCGAGGATCAGCGTGGAGTGGTATCCAGCGGTTCCTGAGTGGGCACCGGAACGGTTTCGACCTTGTCGACGTCGTTCTGGATCTGTTCGAGCAGAGAGCCTGGTTTTGGGGGCTCTTCCTTCTCTGGAGCCGGTTCCCCTTTGTTTTCGGGGGTCACGCTGGTGTCGCTGCTCTTGCCGAGGATTGCCTCGTCGCGGCTGACACCCGGTTTGAAGTCGCCGGAAAGGCTCGCCAGTTGATCGTTGCCGTTGAAGATCAGGCTGATTCGTTCCTGCTGGCGTTCACCGCCACCGGGCTGCAGGCTGTACAGGTAGTCCCAGCGCTCAGGGTGGAACGTGTCGGTCAACAAGGGGTTGCCCATGATAAACCTTACTTGCCGACGGGTCATTCCGGGCCGTAACTGGTCTATCATGTCTTGCGTGACGACATTGCCCTGTTGGATGTCGATTTTATAAACCCCGGGGAATGAACAACCGGCGAGTGCGAGCAGTCCCACGAAGGTGAAACTGGTTAGCAAGAGCTTGGTGTTTTGCATCGGTGGGCGACTTCCACTATCTTGGCTGGGACAACGTAAACCCCGATCATACCTGCATTAAGAGAAGCTGCGAAGCAGCGTCTGCGAGAAAGCTGACCATGGTTGAAAATAGCGAACTACGCAAAGCTGGACTTAAAGTGACCCTGCCGCGGGTCAAGATCCTTCAAATGCTCGATTCTGCAGAGCAGCGCCACATGAGCGCGGAGGACGTCTACAAGGCGCTTATGGAGGCCAACGAAGACGTCGGTCTGGCAACGGTTTACCGTGTTTTGACTCAGTTCGAAGCAGCCGGGTTGGTGGTTCGCCACAACTTCGACGGCGGTCATGCCGTATTCGAACTGGCGGACGGAGGCCACCACGACCATATGGTCAACGTGGATTCCGGTGAGGTTATCGAGTTCTTCCACAAAGGAATCGAAGAGCTGCAGAAGCAGATCGTGACGGAGCATGGCTTCGAACTGGTCGATCACAATCTGGTGCTCTACGTACGCAAGAAAAAGGCGTAAGTCTTTTTTTGAAACAAAACAAAGGCGACCCTGAGGTCGCCTTTGTTGTTTCAGCTGCTTCGGATTTCAGGATTTGGCCGCCACGACCATTTTCTTCGCGTGAGCCAGAGACTCCTTGGTCAGGTCGATGCCGCCGAGCATCCTCGCCACTTCTTCCACGCGTTCGCTTTTGCTGAGCTTTGACACGGCAGTACGCGTGGCTTTTTCATCGCGGACCTTGTGCACAAAGAGGTGCTGGTGCCCTTGGGCCGCGACCTGCGGCAAGTGCGTGACGGTCATCACTTGGCCGCGCTCTCCAAGGCGTCGCAGTAATTGACCGACGATTTCCGCCGTAGGGCCGCCAATGCCGACATCCACTTCGTCGAAGACCAGAGTTGGCACTCGTGAGGTCTGCGCGGTAATGACCTGGATCGCCAGGCTTATCCTGGAAAGCTCGCCGCCCGATGCCACTTTTGCCAGCGCCTTGAGCGGTTGGCCGGGGTTTGCGCTGACCAGCAGTTCGACCTGTTCAAGGCCATTAGGCGATAGCTCCTTGTCCGCGTTTTCTCGCAATTCGATGTTGAAGCGGCCGCCTGGCATGCCCAGTCGCTGAATCTCATGCTCCACTGCATGAGCCAGTTCCGGCGCAGCGCGATGGCGCAGGTCGCTTAGCTCGCGAGCCTTCTCCTGGTAATGGCGGGCGTAGGAGCCAAGCTCATGCTCCAGGCGTTCGACTGCCTCGTCATTGGCATTAAGCGTCTCGATTTCGTCCAGGAGCTTCTGGTGCAGCGCAGGGACTTCGTGAGGCTGTACGCGGTGTTTGCGAGCCAGTGTGTAAATCGTGTCGAGGCGCTCCTCAATCTGTTGCAGACGCGCGGGATCGGCTTCAAAGCGATCCAGAAACCGATTGATCTCACCTACCGCCTCTTCGACCTGAATCTGCGCACTGGAGAGCAGGTTGGTGGCTTCGTTGAGGGCATCTGGAGAGTTATTGACGCTGGTCAGACGGTTCAGGCTCGCCGTCAGCGCGTTGAGCGCATTGCCGGAATCGCTTTCGCTGCATAGCTCGACCACTTGTCGGCAAATGCCCAGCAGGCTTTCAGCGTTGGTGAGCGTAGTGTGTTCCTGCTCCAGTTGCAGAAGTTCGTTCTCGCCCAGGCTCAGGCTTTCGAGTTCTTCCAGCTGGTAGCTGAGTAATTGATGCTTGGCGCGCTGCTCATCGCCGGAATTGGCAAGGCGTTCGAGTTCATGGCGCGTCTGGCGCCAGCGTTGGGCGGCGAGTTGAACCTGGCGAGCGAGATCCGTTGCGCCTGCATACTCATCGAGCAGCCGACGATGGGTGTCGGTCTTGAGTAGCGACTGATGCTCGTGTTGGCTGTGGATGTCGATCAACAGTTCGCCCAGCGCCTTCAGGTCGCCCTGGGGGCAGGGCGTTCCATTTATATAAGAGCGGGAACGGCCTTCTGCCGTGATCACTCGGCGCAAGATGCACGGGCCGTCAGTTTCCAGGTCGCGTTCCTTCAGCCAGGTGCCGGCTTCGGGGATGTCCGATACATCGAAAGTCGCCAGGATATCCGCCTTGTCTGATCCCGGTCTGACGACGCCGCTATCGGCACGATCACCAAGCGTAAGCCCGAGCGCATCGAGCATGATCGACTTGCCAGCGCCGGTTTCTCCGGTGATCACGCTCATCCCGCGATCCAGTTCAAGGTCGAGATGTTCAACGATGGCGTAGTTATGTATGGACAGGTGCACCAGCATAAGGGCGGCTCCCAAGCGATTTGTCTGGTTATTTATACAGTGTTTTGCTTTGGGCTGACAATGCCTGGTCTTAGCTCGATTTGGCAGGTCCGAATGAATTTTTAGCATCTGCCCGCTGTTTTAGCTGGCGCGCCTTGAAAAAGATCATGTCGGAAAATTTGTAGGGCTATTCGCCCGATCCTGCAATCAAACCCCTTGAAGCCGGAAATTACGGCCCCATATAGCCGGGCAGAAGCGTGAGTTGAGCTCACGGACGCAATTAGAAGGAGAGAACTATGGCTGACGAACAGAACCCGGATACGCAGGCTCAGGATCAGGCTGCCGATGCGGCGACTTCCGGTGACGATTTGGCAACCCGCGTGCAGGTGCTCGAAGAGCAACTGGCTGCGGCGCAGGACCAGTCTCTGCGTGTCGCTGCGGATCTGCAGAACGTCCGCCGCCGTGCAGAGCAGGATGTAGAGAAGGCCCACAAATTTGCGCTGGAGAAGTTCGCCAGCGACCTGCTGCCGATCGTCGACAGTCTGGAACGTGGTCTGGATCTGTCCAACCCCGATGACGAAAGCATCCGTCCGATGCGTGAAGGCATCGAGCTGACCCTGAAGATGTTCGCTGACACCCTCAAGCGCTATCACCTGGAAGCCATCGACCCGCACGGCCAGCCGTTCAATGCCGAGCACCACCAGGCAATGGCGATGCAGGAAAGCGCAGATGTCGAGCCAAACAGTGTTTTGAAGGTGTTTCAGAAGGGCTATCAGCTCAACGGTCGTCTGCTGCGCCCGGCCATGGTCGTGGTCAGCAAGGCACCGTCGCCTGTCGCACCGTCAATTGACGAGCAGGCTTGAAATTAGCTGAGTGGCCCCCATCTACAGGCCAAGCGTTTAAAGAATTACCGCAATTTGTAAACGCAGTTGCGGCAACCAAATTAAAGTTTCGGGAGAGTTAAACATGGGCAAGATTATCGGTATCGACCTGGGGACCACCAACTCCTGCGTCTCCGTGCTGGAAAACGGTGTAGCCAAGGTTATCGAAAACGCCGAAGGCGCGCGTACCACTCCATCGATCATCGCGTACGCCAATGACGGCGAAACCCTGGTCGGTCAGTCGGCCAAGCGTCAAGCAGTTACCAACCCGCACAACACTCTGTACGCGGTGAAGCGTCTGATCGGTCGCAAGTTCGACGAAGAAGTCGTGCAGAAAGACATCAAGATGGTCCCCTACAAAATCGCCAAGGCTGACAACGGCGACGCATGGGTTGAAGTCAATGGCAAGAAAATGTCCCCTCCTCAGATTTCTGCAGAAATCCTGAAGAAGATGAAAAAGACTGCCGAAGACTACCTGGGCGAAGCTGTAACCGAGGCGGTCATCACCGTTCCGGCTTACTTCAACGACAGTCAGCGTCAGGCCACCAAGGACGCCGGTCGTATTGCCGGTCTGGACGTCAAGCGCATCATCAACGAACCTACCGCAGCCGCGCTGGCCTACGGTATGGACAAGGCCAAGGGTGACCACACTGTCATCGTTTATGACCTGGGTGGCGGTACCTTCGACGTTTCGGTCATTGAAATCGCTGAAGTCGATGGCGAGCACCAGTTCGAAGTGTTGGCTACCAACGGCGACACCTTCCTGGGTGGTGAGGACTTTGACATTCGTCTGATCGACTACCTGGTTGACGAATTCAAGAAAGAAACCGGCATGAACCTCAAAGGTGACCCGCTGGCGATGCAGCGCCTGAAAGAAGCTGCCGAGAAAGCGAAGATCGAACTGTCTTCGAGCCTGCAGACCGACGTCAATCTGCCGTACATCACTGCAGATGCCACCGGTCCTAAGCACTTGAACGTTAAGATCTCGCGCGCCAAGCTCGAGTCGCTGGTTGAAGACCTGGTTCAGCGCACCATCGAGCCTTGCCGCATCGCACTGAAAGACTCCGGTATCGACGTTGGTTCGATCAACGACGTGATCCTGGTCGGCGGTCAGACCCGTATGCCACTGGTTCAACAGAAAGTGACTGAGTTCTTCGGCAAAGAAGCTCGCAAAGACGTCAACCCTGACGAAGCCGTTGCCATGGGTGCTGCTATTCAAGGTGCCGTTCTGGCGGGCGACGTGAAGGACGTCCTGCTGCTGGACGTCAGCCCGCTGACGCTGGGTATCGAAACCATGGGTGGCGTGATGACTGCGCTGATCGAGAAGAACACCACGATTCCTACCAAGAAATCGCAGGTTTTCTCGACAGCCGACGACAACCAGAGCGCAGTGACCATTCACGTACTGCAGGGTGAGCGCAAGCAGGCTTCGCAGAACAAGTCGCTGGGTAAATTCGATCTGGCTGAGATCCCGCCAGCACCGCGCGGCGTGCCTCAGATCGAAGTGACCTTCGACATTGACGCTAACGGCATCCTGCATGTCGGCGCGAAAGACAAGGCTACCGGCAAGACTCAGTCGATCGTGATCAAGGCCAACTCCGGTCTGTCGGACGAAGAAATCCAGCAGATGATTCGTGATGCTGAAGCGAACTCTGACGAAGACCGCAAGTTCGAAGAGCTGGCCTCTGCTCGTAACCAGGGCGATGCGCTGGTTCACTCGACTCGTAAGATGGTCGCTGATGCCGGTGACAAGGTCACTGCTGACGAGAAGACCGCGATCGAAGCTGCAGTGGTTGCGCTGGAAGCCGCCGTGAAGGGTGACGACAAGGCGGCCATCGACGCCAAGGTCGAAGAACTGTCGAAAGTCTCCGCGCCGGTTGCCCAGAAAATGTACGCCGAGCAGGCTGAGAAGCCTGAGGGCGCGCAAGCCGCGCAGGAAGAAAGCAAGCCCGCCGATGACGTCGTCGACGCTGAGTTCGAAGAAGTCAAAGAGCAAAAGTGACACGCCGTAACAGGCGCAGGCTCACTTGGTAGCCGGTTGACCACTCTCGGGTGGTCGCTGGTAGGATGTCGCCGCGCGGGAGCTTGCTCCCGCGTTGGCGTGTCTGGAATACCCAGAATTTTTAAGGTTCGCGTGCTGTGTTCGCGGGCCTCGTGGCAAAGCCGGGAGCTCCTGCAATCCGGCTTGTTCTGCCGCTTTTTCGGTCGATCAAAGGCCGTTGAACCAAGACCAGGATCGTTGAATTGACGTGAGTTGGGTCCGGGCCTGAAAGGGGCTCAACGAGTTCGGCAAACTCAGGAGGGTTATGTCGAACGTCCTCAAGAGTGCAGAAACTTATGTCAAAGCGTGACTATTACGAAGTATTGGGGGTGGAGCGTGGCTCCAGTGAGGCGGACCTGAAAAAGGCATACCGTCGTCTCGCGATGAAATATCACCCCGACCGCAATCCGGGCGACAAGGCCTCGGAAGATGCTTTCAAGGAAGCCAACGAGGCTTATGAGGTCTTGTCTGACGCCAGTAAGCGTGCGGCCTATGACCAATACGGTCATGCCGGCATCGATCAGGGCATGGGTAGCGGTGGTGGTTTCGGCGGCGGTGCGAACTTCTCCGACATCTTCGGTGATGTCTTCAGTGATTTCTTCGGTGGTGGACGTGCCGGTGGCGGTGGTCGCGGCGGTGCGCAGCGCGGCAGTGATCTTCGTTACACCCTTGAACTGAACCTGGAGGAAGCCGTTCGCGGCACCACGGTCAGTATTCGTGTGCCAACGTTGGTCAACTGCAAACCATGCGACGGCAGTGGCGCGAAGAAGGGCTCTTCCCCAGTGACCTGCCCGACATGCGGCGGTATTGGCCAGGTTCGTATGCAGCAGGGTTTCTTCTCTGTTCAGCAGACCTGCCCGCGTTGCCACGGCAACGGCAAGATCATTTCCGATCCTTGCGATTCCTGCCATGGCGAAGGCCGTGTCGAGGAGTACAAGACGCTGTCTGTCAAGGTGCCGGCCGGTGTTGATACGGGTGACCGTATTCGTCTGTCGGGCGAAGGTGAGGCCGGCGTTCAGGGTGGTCCTACTGGCGACCTGTATGTCGTGATCAATGTTCGCGAGCACGCGATCTTCCAGCGTGACGGCAAGCACCTGTATTGCGAAGTGCCGATCAGCTTCACCGATGCTGCTCTGGGTGGCGAGCTGGAAGTGCCAACCCTCGACGGTCGCGTCAAGCTGAAGATTCCCGAGGGGACTCAGACCGGCAAGCAGTTCCGTCTGCGCGGCAAAGGCGTTGCCCCGGTGCGTGGTGGTGGTGCCGGTGATCTGATGTGTCGTGTGGCGGTGGAAACCCCGGTCAACCTGAGGCGTCGTCAGCGCGAACTGCTCGAAGAGTTTCGTGCCTCGCTGGAAGGCGACAGCTCGCATTCGCCCAAGGCCAGTGGCTGGTTTGAAGGCGTGAAGCGATTCTTCGGCGACCTCTAAGGAATAACGCATGCGACGTATTGCTGTGATGGGCGCTGCCGGGCGCATGGGCAAGCATCTGGTCGAGGCTGTTCAGGAGCGCGCGCCCCTGACAGGCCTGACTGCTGCAATCGTCCGTCCGGGTAGCACGATGATTGGGGCTGACGCTGGTGAGTTGGCCTCGCTGGGCCGTATCGGTGTTCAGCTGACCGGCAATCTGGAGCAGGTTGCCGACGAGTTTGACGTGTTGATCGACTTCACCCTGCCCGACGTGATGCTCAAAAACCTGGCGTTCTGCCGCAAGGCGGGCAAGGCCATGGTCATCGGCACCACGGGTCTTACGGCTGAGCAGAAGCACGTGTTGGCAGAGGCGAGCAAGGAAATTCCGATCGTCTTTGCGTCCAACTTCAGTGTGGGTGTGAATCTGTCGTTCAAGCTGCTGGAACTGGCTGCGCGGGTGATGGGTGAAGATTCGGATATCGAAATCATTGAAGCGCATCACCGCAATAAGGTTGACGCCCCGTCGGGTACTGCGGTCAGCATGGGTGAGGTGATCGCTAATACGTTAGGGCGGGATCTGGGCAAAGTTGCGGTTTATGGGCGTGAGGGTCACACCGGCGTTCGCGAGCGCGACACCATCGGTTTTGCTACGGTGCGTGGCGGCGATGTGGTCGGTGATCACACGGTGCTTTTCGCCGCTGAAGGCGAGCGCCTGGAGATCACTCACAAGGCGTCCAGTCGCATGACATTCGCCAAGGGTGCCGTTCGTGCGGCATTGTGGCTCGACGGCAAAACGGCTGGGCTGTACGACATGCAGGACGTGTTGGGTCTTCACTGAATGGCGCACTGATATACGCAACAATGCGGGCAGGAAGGGGTTTTTACCTGTATCCTGCCCGCAGTTTTGAGCCGCTACGCGATGTCCTGTCGCATTCCCCAGCCTTGAAGGCGTTTTAGCGGTGGATTAAAAAACCCCTTTTCTGTAAGCTACAGCTTTAGTGTGTCCACTAAAAGCGCGCAGATAATTCGATGAAAAAAAGCGGGGTGACGTGTCTATACGTCATTCCGCTTTTTTACAACCTGCGATCGCCCTTTCAGGCTTTATTACGGGAGGTCTTCTTGACTAAGCCAGCCATACTCGCCCTTGCTGATGGCAGCATTTTTCGCGGCGAAGCCATTGGAGCCGACGGTCAGACCGTTGGTGAGGTGGTGTTCAACACCGCAATGACCGGCTATCAGGAAATCCTTACCGATCCTTCCTATGCCCAGCAAATCGTCACCCTGACATACCCTCACATCGGCAATACCGGCACCACGCCGGAAGACGCCGAGTCCGACCGTGTATGGTCGGCGGGACTTGTCATTCGTGACCTGCCTCTGGTCGCGAGCAACTGGCGCAACAAGATGTCCCTGGCCGACTATCTGAAAGCCAACAATGTCGTCGCCATCGCTGGCATCGACACTCGCCGCCTGACTCGCATCCTGCGTGAGAAAGGTGCGCAGAACGGCTGCATCATGGCGGGCGACGGCATCACCGAAGAAGCCGCCATTGCAGCGGCACGCGGCTTCCCTGGCCTCAAGGGTATGGATCTGGCGAAAGAAGTCAGCACCAAGGAAACCTACGAGTGGCGCTCCAGTGTCTGGAGCCTGAAAACCGATAGCCATCCAGAAGTCGCCGCGGCTGACTTGCCTTACAACGTGGTGGCCTATGACTACGGCGTCAAGACCAACATCTTGCGCATGCTGGTCGAACGTGGCTGCCGCGTAACCGTAGTACCGGCTCAGACGCCAGCCAGCGAAGTCCTGGCGCTCAATCCCGATGGTGTTTTCCTGTCCAACGGTCCAGGCGATCCAGAACCTTGCGATTACGCAATCCAGGCCATCAAGGACGTGCTGCAGACAGACGTTCCGGTGTTCGGCATTTGCCTGGGCCACCAACTGCTGGCGCTGGCCTCTGGCGCCAAGACCGTCAAAATGGGTCACGGCCACCACGGCGCCAACCACCCGGTCCAGGATCTGGACAGTGGTGTGGTCATGATCACCAGCCAGAACCACGGTTTTGCCGTAGACGAAAGCACTCTGCCGAGCAACGTGCGTGCTATTCACAAATCGCTGTTCGACGGCACATTGCAGGGTATCGAACGTACCGACAAGGAAGCGTTCAGCTTCCAGGGTCACCCGGAAGCGAGCCCGGGTCCTAACGACGTTGCCCCGCTGTTTGATCGCTTCATCACAGCCATGGCCAAGCGTCGCTAAAAGCGGCTGACTTGCGACTGTAGCGAGCAGGTGCCTGCGGTGAATCGGATACCTCCGATGACCCGGGCGCCTCAGAGAATGTTCAAGACGGCTTGCCGACTGACACAGGATTCGAGTGACAACCCATGCCAAAACGTACAGACATTAAAAGCATCCTGATTCTTGGCGCTGGCCCGATCGTGATCGGCCAGGCCTGTGAATTCGACTACTCCGGCGCCCAGGCCTGTAAAGCCCTGCGCGAAGAGGGTTACCGCGTTATCCTGGTAAACTCCAACCCGGCCACTATCATGACCGACCCGGCCATGGCGGACGCGACCTACATCGAACCGATCAAATGGGCGACCGTCGCCAAGATCATCGAGAAAGAACGTCCGGACGCATTGCTGCCGACCATGGGTGGTCAGACCGCATTGAACTGCGCACTGGATCTGGAGCGCGAAGGCGTTCTGGAGAAGTTTGGCGTAGAAATGATTGGCGCCAACGCTGACACCATCGACAAGGCTGAAGACCGTTCGCGTTTCGACAAGGCCATGAAGGCCATTGGTCTGGAATGCCCGCGTTCCGGAATCGCCCATACAATGGAAGAGGCCAATGCGGTCCTCGAAAAGCTGGGCTTCCCGTGCATCATTCGCCCGTCCTTCACCATGGGCGGCACTGGTGGCGGCATCGCTTACAACCGCGAAGAATTCGAAGAAATCTGTGCTCGCGGTCTGGACCTTTCTCCGACCAAAGAGCTGCTGATCGACGAATCGCTGATCGGCTGGAAAGAATACGAAATGGAAGTTGTCCGCGACAAAAAGGACAACTGCATCATCGTCTGCTCCATCGAGAACTTTGACCCTATGGGCGTCCACACCGGTGACTCCATCACCGTCGCGCCCGCACAGACCCTGACGGACAAGGAATACCAGATCCTGCGTAACGCCTCGCTGGCGGTCCTGCGCGAGATCGGCGTCGAGACCGGCGGTTCCAACGTGCAATTCGGTATCTGCCCGGATACTGGTCGCATGGTCGTGATCGAAATGAACCCCCGCGTCTCCCGTTCCTCGGCGCTGGCTTCCAAGGCTACCGGTTTCCCGATCGCCAAAGTGGCTGCGAAGCTGGCTGTCGGTTACACCCTCGACGAGTTGCAGAACGACATTACCGGCGGCAAGACCCCGGCGTCGTTCGAGCCTTCCATCGACTACGTCGTGACCAAGCTGCCGCGCTTTGCTTTCGAGAAGTTCTCCAAGGCAGATGCTCGCTTGACTACTCAGATGAAGTCGGTCGGTGAGGTCATGGCAATCGGTCGCACCTTCCAGGAATCCCTGCAGAAAGCTCTGCGTGGCCTGGAAGTAGGCGTCAGCGGTCTCGATCCGAAACTGGATCTGAGCAACCCTGAGAGCGCCAGCATCCTCAAGCGCGAGCTTACCGTGCCGGGCGCCGAGCGTATCTGGTATGTCGCTGATGCGTTCCGCGCCGGCATGACCGTCGAGCAAATCTTCGGCATGAACATGATCGACCCTTGGTTCCTCGTGCAGATCGAAGATCTGATCAAGGAAGAAGAGAAGGTCAAGACCATGGGCATGTCTGCCATCGATCGTGACGTGATGTTCCGTCTCAAGCGCAAGGGTTTCTCCGACGCACGTCTGGCCAAGCTGCTGGGCGTCACCGAGAAGAGCGTGCGCACCCATCGCCACAAGCTGGACGTGTTGCCGGTCTACAAGCGTGTGGACACCTGCGCCGCCGAGTTCGCGACCGACACCGCGTACATGTACTCCACGTACGAAGAAGAGTGCGAAGCCAATCCTTCGACTCGCGACAAGATCATGATTCTGGGTGGTGGTCCTAACCG
Organism: Pseudomonas sp. LS-2; assembly: GCF_003605735.1. Classification (GTDB taxonomy): domain Bacteria; phylum Pseudomonadota; class Gammaproteobacteria; order Pseudomonadales; family Pseudomonadaceae; genus Aquipseudomonas. The sequence continues at coordinate 71,129 of NZ_QXTJ01000014.1, forward strand.
TATCGGCCAGGGTATCGAGTTCGACTACTGCTGCGTACACGCTGCACTTGCGCTGCGCGACGACGGTTACGAGACCATTATGGTCAACTGCAACCCGGAAACCGTGTCGACTGACTACGACACGTCTNGGAGATTGTCCGGGTCGAGAAGCCGAAAGGCGTGATCGTCCAGTACGGTGGCCAGACCCCTTTGAAACTGGCTCGTGCGCTGGAGGCTGCAGGCGTACCTATCATCGGCACCAGCCCTGACGCCATCGACCGCGCCGAAGACCGTGAGCGCTTCCAGCAGATGGTTGAGCGTCTGAACCTGCGTCAGCCGCCAAACGCCACTGTTCGCAGCGAAGACGAAGCCATTCGCGCTGCCGCCAAGATCGGTTATCCGCTGGTCGTTCGTCCGTCCTACGTTCTGGGCGGACGTGCGATGGAAATCGTCTACGAAGAGGAAGAACTCAAGCGCTACCTGCGCGAAGCCGTTCAAGTGTCCAACGACAGCCCTGTGCTGCTGGACCACTTCCTCAACTGCGCTATCGAAATGGACGTGGATGCTGTGTGCGACGGCACCGACGTGGTGATCGGCGCCATCATGCAGCACATCGAGCAGGCGGGCGTTCACTCTGGTGACTCCGCATGTTCGCTGCCGCCTTACTCGCTGCCTGCCCATATCCAGGACGAGATGCGCGAGCAGGTCAAGAAAATGGCTCTGGAGCTGGGCGTCGTCGGTCTGATGAACGTACAGCTGGCCTTGCAGGGCGAAGACATTTACGTCATTGAAGTGAACCCGCGCGCCTCGCGTACCGTACCATTCGTTTCCAAGTGCATCGGCGTTTCCCTGGCCATGATCGCGGCTCGCGTCATGGCAGGGAAAACCCTCAAAGAACTGGGCTTCACCAAAGAAATCATCCCGAACTTCTACAGTGTGAAAGAGGCGGTATTCCCATTCGCCAAATTCCCTGGCGTCGACCCGATCCTTGGCCCGGAGATGAAATCCACCGGTGAGGTCATGGGTGTCGGTGACACCTTTGGTGAGGCTTTCGCCAAGGCTCAGATGGGCGCTAGCGAAGTGCTGCCAACTGGCGGAACCGCTTTCATCAGCGTTCGTGACGACGACAAGCCGCTGGTGGCGGGCGTTGCGCGCGACCTGATCGAACTGGGTTTCGAAGTTGTCGCTACTGCCGGTACCGCGCGCCTGATCGAGGCGGCTGGCCTGAAAGTCCGTCGCGTCAACAAAGTGACCGAGGGGCGCCCTCATGTGGTCGATATGATCAAGAACGATGAAGTGACTCTGATCATCAATACCACCGAAGGCCGTCAATCGATCGCGGATTCCTACTCCATCCGTCGTAACGCCTTGCAGCACAAGATCTACTGCACTACCACCATTGCTGCGGGCGAGGCTATCTGTGAAGCGTTGAAATTCGGTCCTGAAAAAACCGTTCGCCGCTTGCAGGATCTACATGCAGGATTGAAAGCATGAGCACAACCAAGTATCCAATGACCGTCCAGGGCGCTCGCGCCCTGGAAGAAGAACTGACCCATCTGACCAAAGTGGTTCGCCCCAAGCTCAGCCAGGACATCGGTACTGCGCGCGAGCTGGGTGACTTGAAGGAAAACGCTGAATACCATGCCGCTCGTGAACAGCAGGGCATGGTCGAGGCGCGTATTCGTGATATCGAAGGCCGCATGCAAAACGCAGTGGTCATCGACGTCACTACGATTCCTCACACTGGCAAAGTGATTTTCGGCACCACTGTAGAAATCGCCAACGTCGATACCGACGAGCGTGTGACCTACAAGATCGTTGGCGAAGACGAGGCGGATATCAAGTCGGGCAAGATCTCTGTGGGATCTCCGATTGCGCGCGCTTTGATCGCCAAGGAAGAGGGTGATGTCGTAGCGGTCAAGACGCCGAGCGGCGTTGTCGAGTACGAGATTGTCGAGGTCAAGCACATCTGACCGATGCTCTGAGAGGTCGTCCCTTGGGCGGCTTCTGCAGAGTGGGCACGGGTGGGAAGTGGTGGAAATGCTGCTTCTGGCTGATGATCGGGTGGTGCCGGTCAGGGCGCGCGAGCCGCGCCGCTGACTGGAATCATCATTACTTGTAACGGTGAATATTGGACAGCTGTTTGTTAGGCTGTGGGTTCTTGCGGTAGATCAACGCCATTTTGCCGATGGTCTGTACCAGTTCTGCACGGCCCTGTTTGCACAGTTCTTCAATGACGGCACGGCGATCGTCGCGGTCTTCCAGCTTGATCTGAACCTTGATCAGTTCATGGTCTACCAAAGCGCGATCAAGCTCGGTCAGCACGCCCTCACTCAGGCCGTTGCCGGCGACCATCAGGACCGGCTTCAGGTCATGTCCAATGGATTTGTATTGTTTCTTCTGCTCGTTAGTGAGCGGCATAATCTGACCCTTTTCGTCTGATTCTGTAAAATTGGCGGCCATTTTACCCGAGGGCTCGTGGCTCCGCCCACTTAATCACGACGCATATCATCGAGGTGCCCCGTGGCGCAGCGTTCCAAGAGTAGCCATAACTGGCTGAGAGAACATTTCGACGACAAATACGTCAAGATGGCACAGAAAGATGGCTACCGTTCCCGTGCCAGCTACAAGCTTCTGGAGATCCAGGAGAAAGACAAAATCATTCGTCCCGGCATGACGGTTGTGGACCTCGGTGCAGCACCGGGAGGCTGGTCGCAAGTGACCAGTCGTCTGATAGGTGGTAAAGGTCGTCTGATCGCATCCGACATTCTTGAGATGGACAGCATCCCGGATGTGACCTTTATTCAAGGGGATTTCACCGAGGATGAAGTGTTCAAGCAGATCCTCGCAGCGATCGGTAATACTGAAGTAGACCTTGTGATTTCCGATATGGCCCCCAATATGAGTGGATTGAGCGCTGTGGATATGCCACGCGCCATGTTCCTCTGTGAGTTAGCGCTCGACCTGGCGGGTCGGGTTCTGCGTCCGGGTGGTGATTTCCTGATCAAAGTCTTCCAGGGTGAGGGCTTCGACGTGTACCACAAGGAGGTTCGCAAAATGTTCGATAAGGTACAGATGCGCAAGCCTCTGTCCTCCCGTGACCGCTCTCGCGAGCAGTACCTTCTGGGCCGCGGTTTCAAAGGCGGTTATGAAGTTCCGGGCGCTTTCGAGTAAGGGCAATAGCTTTTTTCAAATGGCTTTATTTACGAAGCGTAACGAACATCTTGTAGTCAAAGTTTCACAAAGGGTTACAGACGCCGCCTGCCACGCCTGTAGGATCTGTAGTAAGTTAGGCCGGTGAATATCATGCGAGGCACGCTCCAGCGTGGAGCTTGCTTCAGAGGGTAGCTAATTGAACGATATGGCAAAGAATTTGATCCTGTGGTTGATCATCGCTGCGGTCCTGGTGACTGTGATGAACAACTTCTCCAGCCCGAACGAGCCGCAGACCCTCAACTACTCCGAGTTCATCCAGCAGGTGAAGGATGGCAAGGTCGAGAAAGTTGCTGTTGACGGTTACGTCATCACAGGTAAGCGCAGCGATGGCGACACCTTCAAGACCATTCGTCCGGCGATTCAGGACAACGGCCTGATCGGTGATCTGGTCGACAACAATGTCGTGATCGAAGGCAAGCAGCCGGAGCAGCAGAGCATCTGGACTCAACTGCTGGTGGCCAGCTTCCCGATTCTCGTCATAATCGCTGTCTTCATGTTCTTCATGCGCCAGATGCAGGGCGGTGCGGGAGGCAAGGGTGGGCCGATGAGCTTCGGAAAGAGCAAGGCACGTCTGCTCTCTGAAGATCAGGTCAAGACTACCCTGGCTGACGTTGCAGGTTGCGACGAAGCCAAGGAAGAAGTCGGCGAGCTTGTGGAGTTTCTTCGCGATCCCGGCAAGTTCCAACGGCTAGGTGGCCGTATCCCGCGCGGTGTCTTGATGGTCGGTCCTCCGGGTACCGGTAAGACCCTGCTCGCCAAGGCTATCGCTGGCGAAGCGAAAGTACCGTTTTTCACCATTTCCGGTTCCGACTTCGTCGAAATGTTCGTGGGCGTTGGTGCGAGCCGCGTCCGTGACATGTTCGAACAAGCCAAGAAGCACGCGCCTTGCATTATCTTCATCGACGAAATCGACGCTGTTGGTCGCCATCGTGGCGCCGGCATGGGCGGCGGTCATGACGAGCGCGAGCAGACTCTCAACCAGTTGCTGGTGGAGATGGACGGCTTTGAAATGAATGACGGCATCATCGTGATCGCTGCGACAAACCGTCCAGATGTTCTCGACCCGGCATTGCTGCGTCCAGGCCGTTTCGACCGCCAGGTCGTTGTGGGGTTGCCGGACATTCGCGGTCGCGAGCAGATTCTCAAAGTGCACATGCGTAAAGTGCCTATGGGGGACGACGTCAATCCTGCCGTTATCGCACGTGGTACACCTGGCTTCTCCGGTGCGGACTTGGCTAACCTGGTGAACGAGGCGTCGTTGTTCGCCGCTCGCGTTGGTAAGCGCATCGTTGAAATGAAAGAATTCGAACTGGCCAAGGACAAGATCATGATGGGCGCCGAGCGCAAGTCCATGGTCATGTCCGAGAAAGAGAAGCAGAACACTGCTTACCACGAGGCGGGTCACGCCATCGTTGGTCGCGTCGTGCCTGAGCACGACCCGGTCTACAAGGTTTCGATCATTCCACGTGGGCGCGCTCTGGGTGTAACCATGTTCCTCCCTGAAGAGGATCGCTACAGCCTGTCCAAGCGCGCGTTGATCAGTCAGATCTGCTCGCTGTATGGCGGTCGTATCGCTGAAGAAATGACTTTGGGCTTCGACGGTGTCACCACTGGTGCGTCCAACGACATCATGCGCGCGAGCCAGATTGCGCGGAACATGGTCACCAAGTGGGGCCTCTCCGAAAAAATGGGTCCGCTGATGTACTCCGAAGATGAAGATGGCGGCTACCTGGGTCGTGGTGGTGGCGGTCAGAGTTCAAGTCTCTCGGGTGAAACCGCGAAGATGATCGACTCTGAAGTGCGCAGCATCATCGACCAGTGCTATGGCACGGCGAAACAGATTCTCACCGACAATCGCGACAAGCTGGATGCGATGGCTGACGCGTTGATGAAGTACGAAACCATCGATGCCGAGCAGATCGATGACATCATGGCGGGCCGCACTCCACGCGAACCGCGTGACTGGGAAGGTGGCTCCGGTACTTCCGGCACGCCGACCGCTCCGGTCGGTCCGCGCCCGGAAACTCCGATTGGCGGTCCCGCTGCTGACCACTAAGGCCTGACATGACTTCTGCGCTGTACCCAACCCGGTTGCCTTGCGGCAACCGGGTTCTTGATTTATCCCGGACGCACGTCATGGGAATCCTCAATATCACCCCTGATTCTTTCTCTGACGGCGGTCGTTTCGCCCAGCGCGATCTCGCCTTGCGTCATGCGGCCGAAATGGTTGCTGCGGGTGCAACGCTCATCGATGTGGGTGGTGAGTCGACGCGCCCTGGTGCGCGTGCAGTGTCTTCGGTCGAAGAGTTGGAGCGTGTGGCGCCTATCGTTGAGGCGATCAGTCGCGAGCTGGATGTGATCATTTCGGTCGACACGTCCACACCAGCGGTCATCCGCGAGACAGCACGTCTTGGGGCGGGGCTTATTAATGACGTACGCTCACTGCGTCGTGACGGGGCGCTGGACGCTGCTGTCGCCACTGGTTTGCCCGTGTGCCTTATGCACATGCGTGGCGAGCCGACTGATATGCAGGACGACCCTCATTACGACAACCTTGTCGGGGAGGTCAGCTCCTTTCTTCAGGAGCGGATGGATGCCTGTGTAGCCGCCGGAATCGCTGCCGAAAAGATTATCCTTGATCCTGGCTACGGGTTTGCCAAGACGCTGGAACATAATCTCAGTCTGTTCAAGCATATGGAGGCGCTTCTGGCGCTAGGTCGGCCCTTGCTCGTCGGCGTCTCTCGCAAGAGTATGATCGGCAAGGTGCTGGACAAGCCGGTGGACCAGCGTCTGTATGGTGCGTTGGCCCTGGCTGGAATGGCGATGATCAAGGGCGCAAGAATTTTGCGTGTCCACGATGTCCCGGAAACCGTCGATGTCGTTCGTATGATTGCTGCTGTCGAATCAGCAAAATAAGAAATCTGGAGCACCCATGAGTACTAAAAAATATTTCGGAACCGACGGCATTCGTGGCCGTGTAGGTCAATTTCCGATCACCCCTGATTTCATGCTCAAGCTGGGGTGGGCCGCGGGGATGGCGTTCCGCAAAATGGGTGCATGCCGCATTCTGGTGGGCAAGGACACGCGCATTTCGGGATATATGTTCGAATCGGCGCTGGAGGCCGGTTTGTCCGCTGCAGGCGCCGACGTGATGTTGCTCGGCCCGATGCCGACGCCTGCCATCGCCTACCTGACACGCACTTTTCACGCTCAGGCCGGGATCGTCATCAGCGCATCGCATAACCCGCATCATGACAACGGCATCAAGTTTTTCTCAGGCCAGGGCACGAAGTTGCCGGACGAGGTCGAGATGATGATCGAAGAGTTGCTCGATGCCCCGATGACTGTCGTCGAGTCCGAGCAGCTTGGCAAAGTCTCGCGAATCAACGACGCCGCCGGCCGTTATATCGAGTTTTGCAAGAGCAGCGTGCCGACCAGCACCAGCTTTGCCGGCTTGAGGTTGGTCGTCGACTGCGCGCATGGAGCGACTTACAAAGTGGCGCCGAATGTTTTTCGTGAGCTTGGTGCGCACGTCACGGTGCTTTCGGCTGCGCCTAACGGCCTGAACATCAATGACGACTGCGGTTCGACCCATATGGGGGCGCTGCAGGCCGCTGTCGTTGCCGAGAAGGCTGATCTTGGCATCGGGTTCGATGGCGATGGCGATCGCGTACTGATGGTCGATCACACGGGAGCGGTCGTTGATGGTGATGAGCTGATTTACATCATTGCCCGTGATCTGCACGAGCGTGGCCGTTTGCAGGGCGGTGTGGTCGGTACTCTCATGAGTAATCTCGGGCTGGAGCTTGCGCTTGCCGACCTCAATATTCCGTTTGTGCGCGCGAACGTGGGGGACCGCTATGTCATAGCTGAGCTCCTTGAGCGCAATTGGCAGGTTGGCGGTGAAAACTCCGGTCACGTCGTCTGCTTCCAGCACACTACAACCGGAGATGCGATCATCGCCGCACTTCAGGTATTGCTGGCATTGAAGCGTTCCGGTCAGAGCCTGGCCGAGTCGCGCCAAGGTCTGAAAAAATGCCCCCAGGTTCTGGTCAATGTCCGCTTTGAGGGTGGCAAGATCGATCCTGTCCAGCACCCTGCGGTCAACGAGGCCTGTGAGCGTGTCACTGCAGCCATGGGTGGTCGCGGTCGTGTGCTGTTGCGTAAGTCCGGCACAGAGCCGTTGGTGCGCGTAATGGTAGAAGGTGAGGATCAAGCATTGGTCGCCGGCTATGCCGACGAGCTGGCAAAACTGGTTGCTGAAGTTTGCGCCTGATTTCGGCTTGCCAGTGTTGAAACTGTTGGGTAACATCTGCGCCCACTTTGACCGACGAGGTACAGCATGCGTCGCCCTATGGTAGCTGGTAACTGGAAAATGCACGGTACCTGCGCCAGCGTCGCTGAGCTGGTCGAAGGTTTGGCAAATATGGCCATTCCTGACGGTGTCGATGTTGCGGTATTCCCTACGAGCCTGCACGTCAGCTTCGTTGCCGAGTGCTTCGAAGAACACTCGATTTCGGTAGGAGCGCAGAACTGCGCGCACGAAGCGGGGCAGGGAGCGCTGACCGGTGAGATTTCGCCGACTCAGTTGCAGGACGCAGGTTGCAAGCTGGTGCTTGTAGGGCACTCGGAGCGCCGCCAGATCCTGGGCGAAAGCAACGAGATCCTGAACCGCAAGTTTGCGGCGGCCCAGGCAAGTGGTTTGACGCCGGTGCTGTGTATCGGTGAGACACTTGAGCAGCGCGAAGCTGGTAAAACGCTTGAGGTCGTCGGGCGGCAGCTCGACAGCATCATCGAAGAGCTGGGCATCGATGCTTTCGTGAATGCGGTAATTGCCTACGAGCCAGTCTGGGCCATTGGTACCGGATTGACGGCTACGCCTCAGCAGGCGCAAGACGTGCACGCAGCCATTCGTGCGCAGTTGGCGAAAGAGAATTCTGAAGTCGCGCAAGGTGTGCGGCTTCTATATGGCGGCAGCGTGAAGGCGGCCAATGCGGCTGAACTGTTCGGCATGCCGGATATCGATGGGGGTCTCATTGGTGGGGCTTCCCTGAATGCAGATGAGTTCGGTGCGATCATTCGCGCCGCGGGAAACTGAAAAATGCTGGAAACAGTCGTAGTCGTTCTTCATCTGCTGGGTGCTCTGGGCGTTGTTGCTCTGGTATTGCTGCAGCAGGGTAAAGGTGCGGACGCTGGCGCGTCGTTCGGAGCAGGTGCATCAAATACTGTCTTCGGAGGCCAAGGTTCCTCTACCTTTCTTAGTAAATTTACTGCTATACTTGCCGCCTGTTTCTTCATGACCAGCTTAGGGTTAGGTTACTTTGCTAAAGAGAAAGCTCATCAGCTGACTCAAGTAGGTTTGCCGGATCCAGCGGTTTTGGAAGTGAAGCAAAAGCCGGCGACGGATGATGTTCCGGTACTGGAAGGACAACAGAAACCAGCCGCTGCTCCAGCGGATGTTCCTGCCGCTCCAGAACAGAAGTAATACAGGATTCGCAGCTGATGTTGGGGCTGCAAAAGAGTTGTAATGCCGAGGTGGTGGAATTGGTAGACACGCAACCTTGAGGTGGTTGTGCCCATAGGGTGTAGGGGTTCGAGTCCCCTTCTCGGTACCAATTGAACAAGTTAGCCCGCAGTAGCGGGCTTTCTTGTAGGTGGATGTGTCGGATTGACCCAAAACGGGATCGGTCGTATACTTCCGCCCCAGCTTTGTCGCGGGGTGGAGCAGTCTGGTAGCTCGTCGGGCTCATAACCCGAAGGTCGTTGGTTCAAATCCAGCCCCCGCAACCAGTTTTAGCGGAGCCCCTTTTCAGGGGCTTTTTGTTAGCTGGACACTTTATTACGCCGCTGTTCAACGGCGTTTTTTCATGATGGGCGCTTTGCCCATTTTTTATTTGCACAGCATGCACGAGGGGGTTCAGGTGTCGAGCAAGCTAGAACAGTTGCAGGCCTTGCTGGCCCCGGTGGTCGTGGCCCTTGGCTATGAATGCTGGGGTATCGAGTTTTCGGCCCAGGGTCGTCACTCAATGTTGCGCGTTTATATCGATAAAGAGGGCGGCGTGCTGGTGGACGATTGTGCCATTGTCAGCCGTCAGATCAGCGGTGTTCTGGACGTAGAAGATCCGATCAGCTCCGAATATACGCTCGAAGTTTCTTCTCCTGGCATGGAACGCCCGCTGTTCACGATCGAGCAGTTTGCAGCCTTTGCCGGGGAACAAGTGAAGATAAAGCTGCGTTCGCCCTTCGATGGTCGACGCAACTTTCAAGGCCTTCTCCGCGGGGTGGAGGAGCAGGACGTCGTGGTGCAAGTGGACGATCACGAATACCTGTTGCCGATCGATCTGATCGACAAAGCCAACATTATTCCCACGTTTGACTGAGACGCGGATCCCGCGGATCCAATGGCTTGCGAAAGGCGAGGCGTACGATGAGCAAAGAAGTACTGCTGGTTGTTGAGTCGGTATCCAATGAAAAGGGCGTACCGGCCAGTGTGATTTTTGAAGCGCTTGAAATAGCCCTGGCCACGGCCACTAAGAAGCGTTTCGAAGACGAAGTTGACCTTCGTGTGGAAATCAATCGCCACACGGGCGCTTATGAGACATTCCGTCGCTGGACGGTCGTCGAGGAAGAAGATCTCGACGATCCGGCTATCGAAACCTGGCCAAGCAAGGTCGCGGAAACTCATCCGGGCGCGAACGTTGGCGACGTTGTAGAAGAGAAGATCGAATCTATCGAGTTCGGCCGAATCGCTGCTCAGACTGCCAAGCAAGTCATTGTGCAGAAAGTTCGCGAAGCCGAGCGCGCTCAAGTCGTAGACGCCTATCGTGAGCGTCTGGGCGAAATCATTTCCGGTACTGTTAAAAAAGTTACACGTGACAATGTCATCGTCGACTTGGGTAACAACGCCGAGGCTCTGCTGGCGCGTGAAGACATCATCTCCCGGGAGACTTTCCGTGTAGGTGTCCGCGTTCGTGCATTGCTCAAAGAGATCCGCACTGAAAACCGTGGTCCTCAGCTGATCCTGTCGCGTACTGCGCCAGAGATGCTGATCGAGCTGTTCCGGATTGAAGTTCCGGAAATTGCCGAAGGTCTCATCGAGGTGATGGCTGCCTCCCGTGATCCTGGTTCGCGAGCAAAGATCGCAGTTCGTTCCAAGGACAAACGCATTGACCCGCAGGGCGCTTGCATCGGTATGCGCGGTTCGCGTGTTCAGGCTGTTTCCGGCGAGTTGGGCGGCGAGCGTGTGGATATCGTGCTCTGGGACGACAATCCGGCGCAGTTCGTCATCAATGCCATGTCGCCTGCCGAAGTGGCAGCGATCATCGTTGATGAAGACGCCCATGCCATGGATATCGCTGTAGGCGCAGACAACCTGGCCCAGGCGATTGGTCGCGGTGGTCAGAACGTGCGTCTGGCGAGCCAGTTGACTGGCTGGACCTTGAACGTAATGACCGAATCGGACATCCAGGCCAAGCAGCAAGCGGAAACCGGCGACATCCTGCGCAACTTCATCGACGAGCTGGAAGTCGACGAAGAGCTCGCTCAGGTGCTGGTAGACGAAGGCTTCACCAGCCTGGAAGAGATTGCCTACGTACCGTTGGAAGAAATGCTCAACATCGACGGCTTTGACGAAGACATCGTCAACGAGCTTCGTGCTCGTGCCAAGGATCGCTTGTTGACTAAAGCCATCGCTACTGAGGAAAAGCTGGCAGACGCCCATCCGGCCGAAGACCTGCTCTCGCTTGAGGGTATGGACAAGGATTTGGCGATGGAACTGGCGGTGCGCGGCGTAATTACCCGCGAAGACCTGGCCGAGCAGTCTATTGACGATCTGCTCGACATCGACGGCATTGACGATGATCGTGCCGGCAAGTTGATCATGGCCGCCCGAGCCCATTGGTTCGAGTAAGTAAATGCGGCCTGAGGAGAGAAGTGCATGACGCAAGTCACGGTGAAAGAACTGGCCAAAACGGTCGACACACCGGTAGAGCGCCTGTTGCAGCAGATGCGTGAGGCAGGTCTGCCGCACACCGCCGCCGAGCAAGTTGTGACCGATAACGAAAAACAAGCCCTGTTGACGCACCTGAAAAGCGGCCACAAGGCTAAAGTGGAAGAACCGCGCAAGATCACTTTGCAGCGTAAAACCACCAGTACCCTACGCGTTGCTGGCAGCAAGAGCATCAGCGTTGAAGTACGTAAAAAGAAAGTCTTCGTACAGCGCAGCCCGGAAGAAATCGAAGCCGAGCGCAAACGTGAGCAGGACGAGCGCCGCGCGGTAGAAAATGCCGCTCGTCAAAAGGCTGAAGAAGAAGCCCGTCAGCGTGCCGAAGAAGAAGCGCGCCGCCAGCCTGCTCCTGCTCCGCAAGCTGCTGACGCGGTTGCTGCTTCAGCCTCGCAGCCTGCGGTGCAAGCCGTTGCCGAGCCTGTTCAGGAAGCACCTGTTGCTGCACCTGCCCCTGTTGCCGATGTTCGCAAGAAGGACGAACAACGTCGTCCGGACAAGCCACGTAACGACGATAACAATCGCCGCAGCGGTGGTGGTGATGGTGAGCGCAAAAACGCTCCCCATCGTGCCTCGGTCAAGGAAAAGGCTCCAGCGCCACGCGTTGCTCCACGTACTACCGACGAAGAAAGCGATGGCTTCCGTCGTGGTGGTCGCGGCAAGGCCAAGCTGAAGAAGCGCAACGCCCACGGTTTCCAGAGCCCGACCGGCCCTGTGGTGCGTGATGTGCAGATCGGCGAGACCATCACGGTTGGCGATCTCGCCAATCAGATGTCGGTCAAGGCTGCTGAGATCATCAAGTTCATGTTCAAACTGGGTACTCCAGCCACCATCAACCAGGTGCTTGATCAGGAAACTGCTCAGCTGGTAGCCGAAGAACTGGGCCACAAAGTGACCCTGGTCAGCGACACCGCTCTGGAAGATTCCCTGGCCGAGTCCCTGAAGTTTGAAGGCGAGACGTTCTCCCGTGCACCAGTCGTGACTGTAATGGGCCACGTTGACCACGGTAAGACCTCGCTGCTCGACTACATCCGTCGTGCCAAGGTAGCTGCTGGCGAAGCCGGTGGCATCACCCAGCACATCGGTGCATACCACGTTGAAACCGAACGCGGCATGGTCACCTTCCTCGACACCCCGGGTCACGCCGCGTTTACCGCAATGCGTGCTCGTGGTGCCAAGGCGACCGACATCGTGATTCTGGTGGTTGCAGCGGACGACGGCGTGATGCCTCAGACCATTGAAGCCGTTCAGCACGCGGTAGCGGCTGGCGTGCCACTGGTTGTAGCAGTGAACAAGATCGACAAGCCGGGCGCCGATCTCGATCGCATCCGTAGCGAACTGTCGGTTCACGGCGTGACGTCCGAAGAGTGGGGCGGTGACACGCCGTTCGTACCTGTGTCGGCGAAAGTCGGTACTGGCGTGGACGAGCTGCTTGAAGCCGTTCTGCTGCAAGCTGAAGTGCTCGAACTGAAAGCGACTCCGTCGGCCCCTGGCCGTGGTGTTGTGGTTGAATCGCGTCTCGACAAAGGTCGTGGACCGGTTGCAACCGTTCTGGTTCAAGACGGTACCCTGCGCCAAGGCGACATGGTTCTGGTCGGTTCGAACTATGGCCGAGTGCGTGCCATGCTCGACGAGAACGGCAAGCCAATCAAGGAAGCCGGTCCATCCATCCCTGTCGAGATCCTCGGCCTGGACGGTACCCCGGACGCTGGCGACGAGATGAGCGTGGTTGCTGACGAGAAGAAAGCCCGGGAAGTGGCTCTGTTCCGTCAAGGCAAGTTCCGCGAAGTCAAACTGGCTCGCGCTCACGCCGGCAAGCTGGAAAACATCTTCGAAAACATGGGTCAGGCCGAGAAGAAGACGCTCAACATCGTCCTCAAATCCGACGTCCGTGGTTCGCTGGAAGCTTTGCAGGGAGCATTGAATGGCCTGGGCAACGACGAAGTGCAAGTGCGCGTGGTCGGTGGCGGTGTCGGTGGTATCACCGAGTCCGACGCCAACCTGGCACTGGCTTCCAACGCTGTACTGTTTGGCTTCAACGTGCGTGCCGATGCCGGCGCTCGCAAGATCGTCGAGCAGGAAGGTCTGGATATGCGTTACTACAACGTGATCTACGACATCATCGAAGACGTCAAGAAAGCCCTGACCGGCATGCTTGGCAGCGACGTCCGGGAGAACATCCTGGGTATCGCCGAAGTTCGCGACGTGTTCCGTTCGCCGAAGTTCGGCGCGATCGCTGGCTGCATGGTGATCGAAGGTGTTGTGCACCGTAACCGTCCGATCCGTGTACTGCGTGAAGACATCGTTATCTTCGAAGGTGAGCTGGAATCCCTGCGCCGCTTCAAGGATGACGCTTCCGAAGTACGGGCCGGCATGGAGTGCGGTATCGGCGTCAAGAGCTACAACGACGTCAAGGTCGGTGACAAGATCGAAGTCTTCGAGAAGGTCCAAGTGGCTCGCAGCCTTTAAGTCGCGAGCTTCAGGAGTCATGGCGGTCGCCGCACGCAAATGCACCGCGCCCGTCATGGACTCTAAATGCAACGCCCGGTCCGGCTTCTGCCAGGCCGGGCGTTTGCCGCTTTCAGACCGCATGGCTTTTGCCGTGGGTCAGTACAGGTAACAAGACATGGCAAAAGAATATAGCCGTACCCAACGTATCGGCGATCAGATGCAGCGCGAACTGGCTCAATTGATTCGACGCGAAGTCAAAGACCCTCGTGTAGGGCTGGTCACCATCACTGCGGTCGATGTCAGTCGTGACGTCGGTCACGCCAAGATCTTCATCACCGTGATGGGGCAGGACAGTGCTGAAGAGATCGCTCAATCGATCAAGGCGCTGAACTCCGCAGCAGGCTTTCTGCGCATGCAGCTGGCACGTGAAATGAAGTTGCGCAGCGTGCCTCAGTTGCACTTCCACTACGACGAAAGCGTTGCCCGTGGCGCGCACCTGTCCGCGCTGATCGAGCGCGCAGTGGCCGAAGACGGTCAGCACGAACCCGCTGCCAAGCAAGATGGTTCGGAGGAGTAACGGCGTGGCTCAGGTCAAGCGTATCCGCCGCAACGTCAGTGGCATCATCCTGCTGGACAAGCCGCTGGGTTTCACTTCCAACGCAGCCTTGCAGAAGGTTCGCTGGTTGCTCAATGCGGAAAAGGCCGGTCACACGGGGAGTCTCGATCCGTTGGCTACCGGCGTGCTGCCGCTTTGCTTCGGCGAAGCGACCAAGTTCTCGCAGTACCTGCTGGATTCCGACAAGGGTTACGAGACTCTGATGCAGCTGGGCAAGACCACCACCACAGCCGATGCCGAGGGCGAAGTTTTGCAGACGCGTCCGGTGACCGTTGGTCGCGCCGACATCGAGTCTGTGCTGCCCGGTTTTCGCGGACAAATCAGTCAGATACCGCCCATGTACTCAGCCCTCAAGCGTGATGGCCAGCCGTTGTACAAGTTGGCGCGGGCAGGGGAAGTGGTGGAGCGCGAAGCGCGTTCTGTTACTATTGCGCGCCTGGAATTATTGGCGAGCGAAGGCGAGACCGCTCGTTTGGCCGTCGACTGCAGCAAAGGCACCTATATTCGTACCCTGGTGGAAGATATTGGTGAAAAGCTTGGCTGTGGTGCGTATGTTGCCGAACTGCGTCGTACACAAGCCGGACCTTTCACGCTTGCCCAGACGGTCACGCTGGAGGAGTTGGAGGCGGTGCACGCTGAAGGTGGCAATGAAGCAGTCGACCGCTTCCTGATGCCTTCCGACAGCGGTTTGCTCGACTGGCCTCTGCTGAAGTTTTCCGAGCACAGTTCGTTTTACTGGTTGCATGGTCAGCCAGTCAGAGCCCCGGATGCGCCGAAATTCGGCATGGTCCGGGTGCAGGATCATGAAGGACGCTTCATCGGGATTGGTGAAGTGAGTGAAGACGGGCGGATCGCGCCACGTCGACTGATTCGGTCAGAGTGACCGAACCCGTCGGGTCGGGGTTCTGACACGGCGGTAAGAGGGTGGCTGTTAACAGGCGCGGTCACACCTCTCTCTTAGATACAGGGATTTGTCCCTGGCCTGTTGAAGCTGTTTTTTTGAAACAGTTTCCTGATAAAAGGATTGCCTCATGGCTCTCGACGTTCAAGAAAAAGCTCAAATCGTTGCTGACTACCAGCAAGCCGTTGGTGACACTGGTTCGCCAGAAGTGCAAGTTGCACTGCTGACCGCCAACATCAACAAACTGCAAGGTCACTTCAAGGCCAACGGTAAAGATCACCACTCCCGTCGTGGTCTGATCCGCATGGTTAACCAGCGTCGTAAGCTGCTGGACTACCTGAAAGGCAAAGACGTGAGCCGTTACAGCGCTCTGATCGGTCGCCTGGGTCTGCGTCGCTAATCAGCGATTGCGCTAGAGGTTGGTTGTCTGTCGTACGTCTGCGGGTTCCCGAAGACGTGTGGCAGGCTTCCAGCCTCAAGTTTTATCTGGATACACGTTTTACGCTTCACCCTGGACTGATGAAGGGCCGATTCCCCTCACCGCCCAAGAATTCGCAAGAAACCAGTTCCCCCAAGAGCCACAAAGAAGGTAGGAAACCGTGAACCCGGTAATCAAGAAGTTTCAATTCGGTCAATCGACCGTAACCCTGGAGACAGGCCGCATCGCCCGTCAGGCTTCTGGTGCAGTATTGGTCACCGTTGACGACGACGTCACCGTTCTCGTGACTGTGGTCGGCGCCAAACAAGCAGACGCTGGCAAAGGCTTCTTCCCACTTTCCGTTCACTACCAAGAAAAAACCTACGCTGCCGGCAAGATCCCTGGTGGTTTCTTCAAGCGCGAAGGCCGTCCTTCCGAGAAGGAAACGCTGACCTCGCGTCTGATCGACCGTCCGATCCGCCCTCTGTTTCCTGAAGGCTTCATGAACGAAGTGCAGGTTGTCTGCACCGTCGTTTCCACCAGCAAGAAAACCGATCCGGACATCGCTGCGATGATCGGTACTTCGGCTGCCCTGGCTATCTCCGGTATTCCTTTCGACGGCCCGATCGGCGCTGCTCGCGTGGCTTTCCACGAAAGCACCGGTTACCTGCTGAACCCGACTTACGAACAACTGAAGGCGTCGAGCCTGGACATGGTTGTTGCCGGTACCGAAGAAGCGGTACTGATGGTTGAGTCGGAAGCCAAAGAGCTGACTGAAGACCAGATGCTGGGCGCTGTTCTGTTTGCCCACGACGAATTCCAGTCGGTGATCAAGGCTGTCAAGGAGCTCGCTGCCGAGGCCGCCAAACCTACCTGGACCTGGGCTCCGAAGGCAGAAGCCACTGAACTGCTGGGCGCTATCCGCTCCGAGTTCGGCGCTGCCATCTCCGAGGCCTACACCATCACCGTCAAGGCTGACCGTTATGCGCGCCTGGGCGAGTTGAAGGATCAGATCGTCGCCAAGCTGGCCGTTGAAGACGGCAGCCCGTCGGCTTCCGAAGTCAAAGCTGCATTCGGCGAAATCGAATACCGCACCGTTCGCGAAAACATCGTCAACGGCAAGCCACGTATCGACGGTCGCGACACCCGTACCGTACGTCCTTTGAACATCGAAGTCGGTGTTCTGCCGAAGACTCACGGTTCGGCACTGTTCACCCGTGGTGAAACTCAGGCGCTGGTCGTTGCCACGCTGGGTACTGCTCGTGATGCTCAGTTGCTCGACACCCTCGAAGGCGAGAAAAAAGACCCGTTCATGCTGCACTACAACTTCCCTCCGTTCTCGGTAGGCGAGTGTGGTCGCATGGGTGGTGCTGGTCGTCGCGAAATCGGTCACGGCCGTCTGGCCCGTCGTTCGGTTCAGGCCATGCTGCCAGCAGCTGACGCTTTCCCGTACACCATCCGCGTCGTATCGGAAATCACTGAATCCAACGGTTCAAGCTCGATGGCTTCGGTCTGCGGTGCTTCCCTGGCACTGATGGACGCCGGTGTTCCGATGAAGGCACCCGTTGCCGGTATCGCGATGGGTCTGGTCAAGGAAGGCGAGAAATTCGCCATTCTGACCGATATTCTGGGTGACGAAGACCACCTCGGCGACATGGACTTCAAAGTGGCCGGTACCGCCAAAGGCGTCACCGCACTGCAGATGGACATCAAGATCAAGGGCATCACCGAAGAGATCATGGAGATCGCCCTGGGTCAGGCCCTGGAAGCTCGCCTGAACATCCTCGGCCAGATGAACAACATCATTGGTCAGTCGCGTACCGAGCTGTCGGAAAACGCTCCGACCATGATCGCGATGAAGATCGACACCGACAAGATCCGTGACGTCATCGGTAAAGGCGGCGCGACCATCCGTGCCATCTGCGAAGAAACCAAGGCCTCGATTGACATCGAAGACGATGGCTCGATCAAGATCTTCGGCGAAACCAAGGAAGCGGCTGAAGCGGCACGTCAGCGCGTTCTGGGTATCACCGCAGAAGCTGAAATCGGCAAGATCTACGTGGGCAAGGTTGAGCGCATCGTCGACTTCGGGGCATTCGTCAACATCCTGCCTGGCAAAGACGGTCTGGTGCACATCTCCATGCTGAGCGATGCTCGTGTCGAGAAAGTCACCGACGTGCTGAAAGAAGGTCAGGAAGTCGAAGTTCTGGTTCTGGACGTGGACAACCGCGGCCGTATCAAGCTGTCGATCAAAGACGTAGCTGCTGCCAAGGCGTCGGGCGTTTAATCGCAAGAGCTTCTTGTCACATCGCGTCAGCGCTTGAGAAAAGAGCCCTCCGGGGCTCTTTTTTTTCGTGTGTAATTAATGAGTTACGGCAAAAAAAAGACAGTCACGGCTCGGTCAGAACATGCATCTTGCAAGCGGAACTTTCCGTAAACGGGCAATCTGCACGATCGTGTCGGATCCATGAATTTATAAGTAATTGATAATAAAGGGGATTATATCTTTCAGCGGTTTGGCACAGGGCTTGCGATATACACAGTAACCCTGCGGCCAACGAGGTTGGCGCAGATTCTGAGAAAAACAGGAGTTACTCGTATGAAGAAGTTCGCTATTGCTGCCGCTACCGCCACTGCTCTGACTCTGACCATGGCAAACGTAGCCATGGCCCAGACCTCTACTCAAGCTCCAATGGTGGTCGCTGCAAATGAAGTCGCCAAAACCCAGGAAGCTACCTCCGATACCTGGATCACCACCAAGGTCAAATCCGATCTGCTGACCGAAAAAGGCATTCCAGGTTCTGACATCAAGGTTGAGACCAACAAAGGCGTGGTTTCCCTGTCGTCGACTGTCGCTATCACTGAAGCACAGAAAACTACCGCAGTAGCGATCACCAAGAAAATCAAAGGCGTTAAAGCTGTTTCGGCTGACGGCCTGAAAGCTGAGTAAAGCTATTCCCAAGAGCCACTAGAACGAGCAATTGACGGCCAGGGAGGTCGTCGGTCGGTCGATTGAAGGTTCATGCGAAGGCCATATGGATGTGGCCACTACAAGCCCCGGCGTTTACGTCGGGGCTTGTTTTATTCCCTCCTGAATGAAACAAGAGCACATCCGCACAAGAATCTTTTTGTGTCGAGCCTTAGCCTGCCTCCCGCAAACACTCACGCGTATATTTTCCTTAGGACTGAATGTGGTCCTATGAACAAACGCGTGGTCTGAAAAATACTATCCTGAACGTTCTGCGCCGTCCCTCGGCCGGAGTCATCGCGGACTCGCCGTCTGCGAAAAAGCATTTGCGCTGCCATTCCAATGATTCAGAACAAGGCAAGAATGTCGCAATGAATACTGTTCCAGCTGTCCACATGGCAGCGTCTCGGGCTGAGGTTACGCCCAGCGTCTGGTTGTTGAGACTGGGTGCAATGATACTCGCGTTGATCATTTTCCTGATCGATTGGCTGAGTTCGCTCGACGTCGCCATCGCCGTGCTCTACGTGGCCGTGATTCTGATGTCCGGAGACCTGTTCTCTCGCCGGGGCGTCGCGGTGGTTGCTACGGCGTGCGGAGCGCTGACGCTGACGGCCTATCTTTTGTCCCATGGTACTGAATGGCTGGTGCCCCCATTCGCCCGTTGCATGGTGAGCCTGTGTGCGATTGCGATCACCGCCTTTCTGGCGTTGAAGAACAAGGCTGCCCGGGATGCGTTGCAAGGGCAGGTGCATCTGCTGCATCGCAGCGAAGCATTTCTCGCCGGCGCTCAGCGGCTGAGTCAGACCGGCAGCATCGGGTTGAAAATGCCGAGTGCCGAGATGTACTGGTCTGACGAGGCGCGGCGGATTTTCCAGTTCGATGACCGATCCCAGCCCACGCTGGAGTACATGATCAGCCGCACCCATCCCGAAGATACCGATGACCTCAAATCCCTGGTCGAGCAGGCTTATGCGCGTCACGCGAATATGGAGACCGAGTTTCGGTTAGTGATGAGCGATGGCTCGTGCAAATTCGTGCGCATGCTCGCGCAGCAGGTTCATGACGCGTCAGGTGAGTGTGAGTACATCGGCGCGCTGATGGACGTCACGGCCGCCAAGAACGCGGAGGACGCACTCCATCGTTCGCAGAGCCATCTTGCCCATGTGACGCGAGTCACGACGCTCGGTGAGATGGCGG
This sequence comes from Pseudomonas sp. LS-2, assembly GCF_003605735.1. Lineage (GTDB taxonomy): Bacteria > Pseudomonadota > Gammaproteobacteria > Pseudomonadales > Pseudomonadaceae > Aquipseudomonas. Next base: position 90,877 of record NZ_QXTJ01000014.1, read on the forward strand.
CGTCGATTGCGCATGAGGTGAATCAGCCTTTGTCGGCGGTTACGACCAACGCTGAAGCAGGATTGCGCTGGTTGAATCGCGACGTGCCGAATCTGGAAGAGGTGCGCAGCGCTATCGAGCGCATCAAGAGCGAAGCGCACCGCGCCAGTGAGGTCATTCGACGTATCCGGGCCTTGTCCCGCAAGACGGATCCCACGCATCTGCCGATTGATCTACAAGATGTACTGCAGGAATCGATTGCCCTGGTACGCCGCGAGATATTGCGTCATCGGGTGAATCTGGATTTCCGGCCAACAGACGCCCCAATGAGAGTCAAAGGTGACAAGGTGCAATTGCAACAGGTCATCATCAACCTGATGATGAACGCCATGCAGGCGATGTCGGGCATGCATGGCAAGGAGCGCGTGTTGTCGGTTTCACTGAGCAACACGCCAGGGGGCGATGTTTTGCTGCGCGTTGAGGATAACGGGCCAGGTGTAGCGGTGCAGAATCTGCCCAGCCTGTTCAATCCATTTTTCACCACCAGACCGGAGGGGATGGGCATGGGCCTGTCGATTTGCCGCTCGATCATCGATGCCCATGGCGGCCGTATCTGGGCAGAGAGCGAACTGGGCCATGGCGCGGTGCTCAGCTTTTCGGTGCCCGCCGCTGAGCAGGTTCCATCATGACGGTCGCTGATATAAGCCCAATCGTGTTTGTGGTGGACGATGACCCTGCCATTCGTACAGGTCTCGATAGCCTGTTGAGGTCGGTCGGCATGCGTGTGCACACCTACGCTTCGGGTGCGGAGTTCTTGCTGCATCCCTTCGAAGACGTGCCGGCGTGTCTGATCCTTGATGTGCGTTTGCAAGGGGAAAGCGGCCTGGACTTTCAGGTTCGGCTGGCCGAAATGAAGGTTTCGATGCCTGTCGTGTTCGTCAGCGGCCACGGTGATATCGCAATGTCGGTAAAGGCGATGAAGGCAGGGGCGCTGGATTTTCTGGTCAAACCTTTCCGGGAGCAGGATTTGCTGGACGCTGTGACCCTGGCCCTGCAAGAAGACGGCAANGACGCTGACCTCACGCGAGCAGGAAGTGATGGCTTATGCGGTGACAGGGCTCATGAACAAGCAGATTGCCGCCGAGATGGGGCTGAGCGAAATAACCGTGAAAATTCATCGGGGGCATGCCATGAAGAAGATGCACGCCCGGACCTTCGCTGACCTTGTGAAAATGTCCCAGGCCCTCGAGGGGGAATAATCGGCGCGATAGGGCACGAGTTCCGAGTGTTGTCTGACTGGTCAGAAAACGCCCATTCGTCGCGGTCATACAACCGTATACTTCTCGTGCGCAAGCAGGGTCGGTACCGTGTGAGGTATGGCCATGTGCATCATTGCTCATGCTTTTATCTCTGCCCTCATAGGTATCTCGTTTGTCCAGCCCCCCAATGGTCGCCGGTGTCGATGATGACACCGCGNTGTGTTTTCTCCTCGGCCGAGGAGTTTCTGGGTTCCGCCGATGTGGGTAACGCGGACTGCCTGATCACCGATGTGCAAATGCCCAGCATGAGCGGTGTCGAACTTCACGAGCATTTGACATCCCAAGGGATAGTCATCCCGACCATCTTCATTACGGCATTTGCTGAGGAAACTGTTCGCAAACGGGCGATGGTCGGCAGCGCAGTGGGCTTTCTCGCCAAACCGTTTCAAGTGCAGGCACTGATCGACTGCCTGGAGTCGACGCTGGCCTGATTTTCACTTCTGATTATTCTTTACGAATGGCCGCTCAACGGCTGCAACTTCGCCGTTGTTCAGGAAGTTGATGTGCCTGACATTTCTGTTTGAGTGCGAGCCCCGAGCTTATTCGCAAGCGCCGAAAGCAACTACGAAGGCCGGCAAAAGAATCAAGTGCCTGTGAGGGCGCTTTTGCTATATCGCGTGCTGCACCGGCGTGCGGGAGGAAGTGCCAACCGGTTCAGCCGGAAGATGTATTTGAATCAGCGCCACCAGTTGGCTGATCTGATAAACGCAGTCGGTCATCAGGTGCAGGCTGTTGTAATCGCCATTGATCACGGCTCGGTCCATGAAGACTTTTGTCTGCGGGGCAAATCCCATCAATGCGCAAGTATTTTCGCTGATGTGATGCAGGCAAGTGGCAAAACTCGTTTCGTCTGCGTGGGAGCTCATTCCCAGAAGGCTTAGCGCCTGACGTTGAGGTGGGGCGCCGAGGTCATGAATGCGCTCATCCAGAAATGCCGAGCATTGCTCGGTTGCTTCGCCGATACGGTGAAACAGCTGGCGCACATCGACGAAACTGACATTGCGCAGCCGCAGCTCAAGATTGAGAACATGCTGGCGCAGCTGCAGGGTGGTCAGCAGATGCTCACGCAGCAAGTCCACGAGCGCCATGCGTTCCGAAACCACAGCCGAGTCGTGGGCACCGTATTGGATCATGCCGTGAGCAAGAGCGTAGGTGCGTTGCACTTTTTTATGGCTGTTCATGACGACCCGTCCTCGTACTCGATATGAACATTGATCTGAATCATGTCGCATGAGAACAATAATTCAGTTCATGGACAGCTTCACTCCTACGTGAATACAGTGAGTTACTACTTGGGTACACCTGACTCATACCTGAGTATCAATTGCTCGACCACGCGAATTCAGGTTTCAGAGGCTGTGAGCGCGGTAATAACAACACTCGCACGCCCTGCTCTTCGAAAGATTGACGCCATAAAACAAGCGTCGTGCATTCAATAAGTTACTTATAAGAAGTCAGTATTTGCTGAGCATAGATATTGCATACCACGATGCCCATCCAGGAAGGGGTGAAGAATCGACCCACTTTGTCAGTCGGCAGCATTCAAACGCTGCCGACCGCTCCTGTATTCATCACAACTAATTGCATTGATAGTCCGGGCCCTGCCTGAAACTCTTTTGCTGTGAGATTGAAAGCGATGCCCATGATTCCCCTGCTGATTTGCGACGACTCCAATATGGCGCGCAAACAGTTGATCAGAGCGCTGCCTTCCGACTGGGGGGTGTCGGTCACCACCGCTGCCAACGGACATGAAGGGCTGGAAGCGATTCGCCAGGGCTTGGGTCAGGTGGTGTTGCTGGACCTGACAATGCCGGACATGGATGGCTATCAGGCCTTGGCGGCGATGCGTGCCGAGAACATGCAGGCCAAGGTGATCGTGGTGTCCGGAGACGTCCAGGAAGAGGCCGTGCGACGCACCCTTGAGCTTGGGGCTCTGGCCTTCCTCAAGAAACCGGCGGATCCCCTCGAACTGCAACTGACGCTGCAGCGGCTTGGATTGCTGGGTGAACCTGTAAAGGCTGCCCCCGTTGCGCCGAAAGCCGAACAGACCACCATTAGCTTTCAGGACGCCTTTCGCGAAACCATCAACGTCGCCATGGGGCGTGCCGCTGCGCTGCTGGCGCGGGTATTAGGGGTCTTCGTGCAGTTGCCGGTGCCCAACGTCAATATGCTGGAAGTGGGCGAGTTACACATGGCACTGGCTTACGCCCAGGGGAGCGACCGGCTCACTGCGGTGTGTCAGGGGTACATCGGTGGCGGCATCGCGGGCGAGGCATTGCTGCTGTTTCACGATTCTGAGATCGCCGACATGGCCCAGCTGATGAAAGTCCGGGACAACGATTACTCGGAAATGGAGATGTTGCTGGATTTGTCGTCGATCCTGATCGGCGCCTGTCTGAGTGGGATTGCCGAGCAGATCGATATCGACTTTTCGCAGGGGCATCCGCAGGTGCTGGGCGCACACAGCGGCATTGAAGAGCTGATCCGCATCAACCAGCAGCGCTGGAAGAAGACCCTCGCTGTGGAGATCAGTTACAGCCTGGAAGGCCACAACATTCATTTCGACCTGTTGATGTTGTTCACCGAAGACTCGGTCGAGCGGCTTTCGCGCAAACTTGCTTACCTGATGAGTTGATTCATGAACGATCGTATCGACATCAAAGAGCTGCATTGGCTGTTGACCATCACCCAGAGCATCGACGTCGGCGTGGTGGTGCTGGATCAGGAATATCAGGTACAGGTGTGGAATACCTTCATGGAAAACCGCTCCGGCGTGCTGCCCTATGAAGCGGCAAACCGTTCGTTTTTCGACCTGTTTCCCGAGGTCAATCAGGACTGGTTGAAGAACAAGATCGACAGCGTGATCACCCTCGGCACGCCGGCCTTCACGATATGGGAGCAGCGGCCGTATCTGGTGCGCTTCAAGAGCTATCAGCCGATCACCGGGCAAGAAGATTTCATGTACCAGAACACCACGATGTTCCCGCTGCGCGCGACCAGCGGCGATGTCACTCATGTGTGCCTGGTGATCTATGACGTGACCGATGTGGCGACCAACCGCCTGCAACTTCAGGCCGCCAACAGGGAGCTGCAGAAGCTTTCCAGTACCGACCGCCTGACCGGGCTGTACAACCGCGGGCACTGGGAGGAGGCGTTGCGGCTGGAGCATGCGCGGCATGTGCGCTATGGCACGTCGGCAGCGCTGGTGATGTTCGACATCGATCACTTCAAACGGGTCAACGATACCTATGGCCATCAGTGCGGAGACAAGGTGATCCAGCGCGTGGCGGACGTCATTCGCGAACACATCCGGGATTCCGACATCGCCGGACGCTATGGCGGCGAAGAGTATGCGGTGCTGTTGCCCGACACCGATAAGTATGGCGCCGGCATGTTCGCCGAGCGGTTGCGAGTGGCCGTGGCGTCGCAGGAAATCATGCACGAGGGAGAGGGCATTCGCTGCACCATCAGCTTAGGGGTCGCAGACATGAACTCACCCCTGGCGGAGCACAAAACTCTGATTGAGCGGGCTGACCAGGCGCTGTATGCGTCAAAGAAGAATGGGCGCAATCAGGTGTCGTTGCACGAGGCGAGGTAACCCGCTTTGACGCAAACCTGGTAGGAGCGCGCTTGCCTGCGAATGCGATCTATCAGCAACCCAGGCATGTCAGACAGATTGCCGTCGCGGGCAAGCGCACTTCTACAGGTTAAAGATCAGGCCAGCTCCGCAAAATCACTCAGCACGTCATCTCGCAGGGCAATGAAATTGGCATCGCTGCGATTGCGCGGTCGAGGCAGGTCGATGTCGACGATGCGTCGGATCCGTCCCGGATGCGGTTGCATCACCACCACGCGATCTCCCAGATACACCGCTTCGTCCACATCGTGGGTGACGTGGACCATGGTGATCTTTTCCTGCTGCCAGATGTTTTGCAGCTCACGTTGCAGGCGCGTGCGGGTCAAGGCATCCAGCGCACCGAAGGGCTCGTCCAGCAGCAGCACGCTGGGTCTATTCACCAGTCCACGGGCAATCGCCACACGTTGGGCCATGCCCCCGGAGATCTGATGCGGGTAGGACTCGGTGAAGTCTTGCAAACCGACCAGATGAATGTGCTCGCGCACCGTTTCGCGCTTTTGCGCAGGCGTCAGCGGCGCGTTCTTCAGCCCGACGGCGACGTTCTGCTCCACGGTCAGCCAGGGAAACAAGCGGTGGTCCTGAAACACGATGCCGCGCTCAAGTCCGGTGCCCTTGATCGGCTTGTCATCCAGCAGGATGCGCCCGTCGAACGCTTCATCCAGGCCCAGAATCAGTCGCAGCAACGTCGACTTGCCGCAACCGCTGGCGCCGACGATGGTGATGAACTCGCCGGGGGCAATGTCCAGCTGAACGTTGTCCAGCACTTGCAGTTGAGTGTCAGCGCCTGCACCTGACCCAGCAGAGATGAAGCGCTTGCTGATGTTTTCAAGACGCAGGCCATTGCCTTGTTGTGTCGGGAGAGGAAGCGCTTGGCTGGCAGTCATGAGAAAAATCCTGATTGGCCGAATAGTGGGAGCTAGCGAGGGGTGATGCCGTATAGCCGCTGCATGCGGCGATCGACTTGGCGTGCCAGCACGTTCAGTGCCCAGCCGACCAGACCGATGATGACCATGCCGAACAGCACCAGGTCCATCATGAAATGCTCACTGCCATCGATCAGCGTGTTGCCGATGCCGTCGCCGGAGACCAACAGGTATTCCGCGCCGATGGTCGCCAGCCATGAATACACCAGCGCCAGGTAGATTCCGGTGAAGATCGAAGGCAGTGCGGCGGGCAGCATCACGCCGATGACCGTTTGCCAACGGCTAAAGCCGTATACCTTTGCCACTTCAAGGAAAGCCGGCGGCACGTTACGCAGGCCGTCGCAGGTGTTGACCACCACGGGCACCAGTGCGGCCAGTGAGAGAAACACCACCTTGGCCACGTCTCCAAGTCCGAACCACACCGAGCNCAGACGCTCGAACAGGCGCGAGAACCCCAGCAGGCAGCCGAGCATCAGGCCCAGCGTGATGCCGATGAAAAAGCCGCTGAGGTTGCGGGTCAGGCTCGCTGAAATCGCGCGCCAGAATTGCCCGGACGACACCTGTTCCCACGCGGTGATCGCGACCCTCTGAGGTGAGACCAGCAAGCCCGAATCGCTCCAGCCCTGACTGGCCGCCAGCCACCAGAGAGCGACACCGACAACCGGCACAACCCAGCCTCGATAGCGCGTAGAGCGTGAAACTGGAGCGGATGCCAACGAATTCATATCAGTCTCCCTGGCGTCGCAGCGCGACCCTTGTTGAGCCGACGCTCGATGAGCTCGAAACCGCGATCGATCAGCAGACCGACCGTGCCGACCACGACCACCGCAGCGATCACCAGATCCAGCTGAAACAGCTGACGGCCATAGGCGATGAGATAACCCAGCCCTTCGCTGGAGGCCAGCAGTTCGACCACCACCAGCGACAACCACGCCTTGGTGAACCCCAGCCGCAGGCCAGTGAAAATCGGCGCAACGGCAGAGGGCAGGACGATATCAGTGACGATTTGGCGCTGACTGAAGCCATACGCCTGACCTACTTCCAGCAGGCGCTTGGGTACCTGATGAAACGCCTGCAACGTACACAGCGTGACCGGCACCAGAGCCGCGTGCGCGATTAACACGTACTTCAATGGCTCGCCGATGCCGAACAACAACAGCGCGAACGGCATCCACCCCAGCACCGGAATCTGCACCAGCGCGTTGAAGGTAGGCAGCAGGTAATCCTCGACGGTTTTCGACAGGCCCATTGCTAACCCCAGGGTCACCCCCAGCCCCGAGCCAATGAGGAAGCCGACCAGTACACGCTGCAGACTGGCCGACGCGTTCAGCCAGAGATCACCGGTGCTGACCAGATCGGTCAGGGTTTGATAGACGTATGCGGGTGGCGGTAGCACTTGTTCAGACAGCCACCCGCGCTCGGTCCCCAGATACCAGATGCCGAGCAGCGCCAGCGGCAACAGCCAGGGCAGTGCAATGTTCAGGGCGCGCTTTTGCCAGACTGAACGGGGCGGGGACGTCACCGATACCCGGCGTGGAGCCCGGACTGGAGCCTTGGGCAGACGTTGGACAGGGGCCAGTTGTTTCGCTGGCGCCGGTTGCCGCTCAAGTGCGTTTGCAGTGGCTCTGGCCATGACATCAGCCTCCGTTGTTGACGGCTTTGTCCGAAGACGCCGTTGCGCTGGTGGCTGGCGGTTTGCCGTCCGCGTCATAGGCGGTCCAGTAGTGTTCCAGCCCTTTGGCTTTCAATGCGGTGTCGAGATATTTGGTCTCGAACCAGCCCTCGATGGTCACTGGTCTGCGAATCATCTTTTCCTCCTTGGCCTGATCGGCGACCGCCTGATACCGCGAGCGCAGGAAGTCATCCACCAGCGGCGAGGCGCTGTCACGCAAGGCCAGGCGGCCGAAGTCAGCCTTTAGCGAGGCAACGGGCTCATTGGTCTTGGCCCATTCGTTGAGTACGGCATCGCGATTGCTTTCCTCGGACTCCCACTTGGCGGCGTCGACCAATGTGTTGACGACTTTCTGCACGTTGTCCGGGTGCTCCTTTTCGTAGGTGCCACGAACGACGAGCGCGCACTGACGGGTGTAGCGGACGTCGTTATTCGGGTTGTCGAAGATGATGTCGATCAGGCCCTGATCGCGGAGTTTGAAGAGCTCGCGACCGCCGAAGGCTGCATCGACCCCTTTGGAGGCCAGCGCCGCCTGACTGCTGCCGCTGTCCAGATTGATCACCTTCAAATCACGCTCGGTGAGGCCGTGATCCGCCAGCAGATTGATCGATACCAGATGAGCGTTGGTGCCACGGAAGACCGCGACTTTCTTGCCCTTGAGGTCTTCGATGGTCTTGATGTCAGAACCTTTGGGAACCGCCAGATAGACATTTGAACGCACGCCGATGGCGGCAAGTAGCTTGGTGTCCAGGCCGTTGGCGCGACCCACCACTTGCGGTAGATCGCCCTCATAAGCGAAGTCCAGTTGCTGATTGGACAGGGCCTCGTTCACCGCAGGCCCCGCGCCCTTGAAGAAGAACCATTGAATCTCGGTGCCCGAGCCTTCGAACGCCTTTTCCAGCAGTTGCTGGTTGCGCACGATACCCAGCGGCGAGCCGCTGAAGGTGACCGGATCACCGCCTCCCGCGCTGGCGACGCCGATGCGCAAAACGTCGGCCTCGGCCAAGGGCATCATCAGCAGCGCCGCCAGTGCGGTAGCTACGCTTTTTGTGCTGAATACAGATGTTCGCTTGGCCTTTGCCATGACGGTTTCTTCCTTAAAAAAATGCGGGTGACGGGGCATCAGGCAGCCAGGTGTTTCTTGTCGGCTTCTGTCTTCGGCGAGAGGGTGTCGGGTGTTGGTTTGATCGCCTGGCTAGAGCGTCCGTCGACGCCGACCGGGATGTCACCAGCCACTGTGGTGCGGCGCACGACCCGTTCGGCATTGCCGTAGTCGTTGATCGCGATGTGCTGGGTGGCGCGGTTGTCCCAGATGACCACGTCGCCCTCGCTCCAGCGCCAGCGAACGGTGTTGTCCAGGTGGGTAATGCGGTCGTGGAACAGACGAATCAGCTGTTTGGAATCGTTGCTGCTCACGCCCTGGATCTGTTTCACAAAATGCCCGAGCAGCAGGCTGCGCTCGCCGGTTTCCGGGTGCACACGCACCAGCGGATGTTCGGTTTCATAGACTTGAGCAGTGAACTGTTCGCGGTAGCGCTTGACGCCCGCGTCGCCGGTATCGCGAGGGGCCGCATAGTCGTAGAGGTTGGTGTGCAGCGCGCGCAGGCTGTCGGCCAACGTCTTGAGTGGGGCGGGCAGGTCAGCATAGGCGGACGCGGTATTCGCCCAGACGGTGTCGCCGCCATACGGTGGGATCACGACGCCGCGCAGAATGGAAATCTTCGGATAGTTCGCAACGAACGTGACATCGGTGTGCCAGGAGTTGGCGCGGGTTTCCTTGGCATCCAGATGCAGGATTGCGCTGCTTTTTTCAGCGGAGCGAACGGTGGGGTGAGGGACCTGATCGCCGAAGCGGCGGGAGAAGCTTTCGTGCTGATCGTCAGAGAGGAATTGTTCGCGGAAGAACAGCACTTTGTGTTTGAGCAGCGCCTGATTGATGAACTCGAAATCCTGCGCCGAGATGTCACCGGAAAGCTTGATGCCGCTCAACTCGGCACCAATACGTCCCGCCACGGGTTTGATCTGAATCGCCATGTCCTGAACTCCTGTTTAGGTTGTTGTGGCTCAGATCATAAAGATATAAATCAGCGTTCCGCTAATCACCTTTTGTCATAAATATAGAAGGAGAGTTTATGCAGAGTGTTTATGAAGATAACCGGATTTCATAAGCTTATTTCTGAATGTGTGGCCGGGAGATTTGTGGCTGTTCGGCTTGCCGGCGGTGACGTCTCTGGAAAACGCTACTGCCGGCAAGCCGGATTGCTGCAGAAGAGCGGTGTCAGGTCTGCGGGACATCCTCATGCATGTCCTGCCCCTTCATCGTTTCCAACGACTTGCGCAACCGACTCGCCAGCGAGCTGCTGCCATGGACGTTGTGGTAATGAAAAACCGCGGTTGCCCGCAAGGCATCTTCCGCGACGGGCATATTGGTGTGCAGCGAGCGGTATCCCCAGAACAGATACAGATGGCCAGGCTGCATCGCGATTCGCGTAAAGGTCTGGTTATCGCCGGACACCCGGTTTCTGAGGTATTTCTGCACCCACTGATTGTCCACCAGCACCTTGTCCATCAGGTTACGCAGATAGCTGCGCCGGATGGGTCGGCGGTTTGGCAGCATCAGCAGATCGCCGCGTTCTCCGCTCTCAGGCATGCACACCGGCATGATGGTGGTCAGCACGAAAGAGTCGTAGTGAAAGATCAATGACTCCTTGCGCCCGCCATTGCCTGTCAGGCAGCGCAGGGTCTGGGTCAAGGTCGTATCGCTCGAACGTTCGCCGGTGGCGCCCTGGGTGATGCGGCGGCACAGATCGATGAAATCATGCGAGCTGCCCCAGTCATCCAGAGGCGACCCCGGCACCGACTGTCGGCCGGATAGCGCGACGTAATCATTACCGGCAGCGGCCACCGTGTCTGTGACCAGCGCTTGCAGCTCCTTCAGTTGCACCGGACTGGCCCAGCCCGGCAAGACAGCGTATCCGTCACTGTCGATGGCCTTGATCAGGCTCGCTACTTGAGCATCAGAAAAAGTCGAGCAGGGCATGCGGGGCACCTCAGTGGGAAATCTTCGAACGTTGAAGCCCTCGGACCTACTGCCTGAGATGTACCGTTTCAGCCGGGCGAAGCGAGAGGTTAGCCACCTAGCACAGCTTCCGCCAGATGCCCGGAATAAATATTTCAAATTATGTTTTTTTGAATGAGAAAGGCGGTTTTTCCGTCCGTTTTTGAAACAGATCGCCGCAAAATGGCTGTGTTACTTGGGTGGGGAGTTGTAAGGGTTTTGTGTCACTTTCTGTTTCGACGGGAGGCCAGTCAGGTAGCAGCATGGCTTGCCAGCGGGAGCGGACTTTAAATCGCCCCCGCCGGCAAGCCGTGCTGCTACAGCGCGTTTTACAACACCAGGCTTGGCAACCACAGCGAGATCGCCGGGATGTACGTCACGGCCATCAGCACCAGGAACAGCGCCACGTAGAATGGCAGCAGTGCCTTGACCGTCGCCTCGATGGTGACCTTGCCCACCGCGGCGCCGACAAACAGCACGGCACCCACCGGAGGCGTGATCAGGCCGATGCCGAGGTTGACCAGCATGATCATGCCGAAATGCACCGGATCGACGCCGATGCCGACAATCACCGGCAACAGGATCGGCGTGAGGATCAGGATCAGCGGCGCCATGTCCATCACCGTGCCGAGCAACAACAGCATGACGTTGATGCACATCAGGATCACGTAGCGGTTATCCGACAAGGTCAGAAACGCCGTGGTGATCTTCATCGGGATTTCCATCAGCGTCAGGATGTAACCGAAGCTGGCGGCGAAACCGATCAGGATCATGACGATGGAAACCGTGCGTACGGCCCGATGCATCAGCTTGGGCAGGTCCCGCCATTTGTAGTCGCGGTAGATGAACATGGTCACGAAAAATGCCCACAGTACCGCAACCGCTGCTGACTCGGTGGCCGTGAATACGCCCGACAGAATCCCGCCCAGAATGATGACCATCGCCATCATCCCCCACAGCGCTTCCCCAGCGATCTTCAACGCCTGACGCATCGGGATGACTTCGCCCTTGGGGTAGTTGCGCTTGCGAGCGAAGATCATGCACAGACCCATCATCACCGCGCTCAGCAGCAGGCCAGGCATGATCCCTGCCATGAACAGCGAGGCGATGGACACCGTGCCGCCCGCAGCCAGCGAGTACAGCACCGAGTTATGGCTGGGGGGCGTCAACAATGCCTGCACCGAACCGCTGACGGTCACGGCCGTCGAGAACTCCCTCGGATACCCGTTGCGCTCCATTTCCGGAATCAACACCGAACCCACCGACGCGGTATCGGCCACCGAGGAGCCGGAGATCGCGCCGAAGAAGGTGGAGGCAACGATGTTCACGAGGGACAGGCCGCCGCGCACGAAACCCACCAGCACCCCCGCGAACGCCACCAGTCGCCGAGACATCCCGCCCTCGGCCATGATCGCCCCCGCCAGTACGAAGAACGGAATCGCCAACAGCGAAAACTTGTTCACGCCGCCCGCGACTTGAATCATCAGCGCGTCAAAGGGAATCTCGATCCACCACGCGCCGATCAGCGCCGACAGCCCCAGCGCATAGGCGACCGGCATGCCGACCAGGATCAACGCGATAAAGCTGCCCAACAGAATAAAAGCGTCCATTCATGCCGCTCCTTCGCTTTCTTCGACCAGATCGAAACGCACGACCCGACGGTGACTCTGGTCGCCCAGAAACAGTTTCTCCAGCACGAACATCAGGGTCAGCACGCCACCGACTGGAATGGGCAGATAGGACACGCCCACTCGCAGCCCGGGCATCTCACCGAGGAACTGGTTCCAGGTATTGGCGCAGAGTTTCCAGCCCTTCACGGCCATGAACACGCAGACGACGGCCATCAGAATCTGCACCAGAATCGCCGCGCCCTGGCGCAAGGCCGGGGGCATGCGATCGGTCGCCATGTTCACCGCCATGTGCGCGCCGGCACGGTAACTGGCAGCAGCGCCGAAGAAGGTGAACACCACCATCAGCAGAATGGCGACAGGCTCGGGCCAACTGGAGCCTGAGCCGAGCACGTAGCGGGCGAAGATGCCCCAGGGAATAATCAGCGCCATCGTCAGCATCGACAGGCCGGCGACGGCGATGCAGAGGCGGTAGACGGCGTCGTTGAAGCGCAGAATCGTGTTTTTCATGAAATCACCACCACGCCGGTGAGCGGGCTTTCGCCCGCTACCGGAGGGTTATCAGGCTGAAGGAGTTACTGAACCGCTTCGATGCGCTTGATCAGGTCGGCGTAGGGCGCGCCGTACTTCTCGCGTACCCCGGCCGTGGCATCGTAAAACGCCTTCTTCTGCTCAGGGCTCAAGGTGATGAACTCCACCCCGGCGGCCTTCAATTTGGCTTCGCTTTCTGCGGATTTCTTGTCCCACAGCACGCGTTCTTCAGCCTGGGCTTCAACCGCAAGCTTTTTCACCAGCGCCTGCTGTTCCGGCGTCAACTTGGTCCAGGTGGCTTTGGACATGACCACCGGCTCCGGCAGGATCAGGTGCTGGGTCAGCGTGTAGAACTTGGCGTTCTGATAGTGGTTGTGCTCGAGCATGGTCGGCGGATTGTTCTCGGCGCCGTCGATCACGCCGGTCTGCAGGGCGCTGAAGATCTCGCCGGTGGCCATCGCAATCCCGTTGCCGCCCATGGCATTGATGGTGTCGATGAACACCGGGTTGCCTTGCACGCGGATCTTCATGCCCTTGAGGTCGGCGATGTTACGCACCGGTTTCTTGGTGTAGAGGTTGCGCGTGCCGCCATCCATCCACGCCAGCGCGACGAGGTTGAAATCGGATTGGGTGATCTTGTCGAGAATCTCCTGACCGATCTCGCCGTCGATGACCTTGCGCATGTGGGCGTGATCACGGAATACGAACGGAAGGTTGAACACGTTCACGTCCGGCACCACGGGCCCGACGATCCCAAGGCTCACGCGGGTCATTTGCACGGCATTGGCCTGGACCTGCTCGACCACTTCCTTCTCCGAGCCGAGCACGCCACCGGCGAACATCTTGAAGCTGATCTCGCCGTTGCTTTGCTGTTCCAGTTTCTTGCCCATCTCCTGTTCGGCGACCACGGGGGGGTAGCCTGCGGGGTGTACTTCGGCGAATTTGATTTTGACGTCTGCCAGTGCCGAGTTCGCGAGGCAGAACGCCAGAGGAAGTGCTGCGACAATGAGCTTGCGTTTGAAGTCCATGGATGTTCTCCGGTGTTGTTATTGTTTTTTCAGATTGATCGTTACGATGTTGAAACGGTGCGGCTGACTGTCCTGGCGAAGCGTGGGGCTCAGCCTTTGAAATGCGGTTCTTCGAGTCCCTTTACCCCAGGTTGCAAAGCAAATACACCGCCAGCCAATGGCTGGTCGCTCAGGTCGCCGCCGGGTCGAATCGAGGTCACGAACAGGGTGTCCAGATCACGGCCGCCAAAAGCGCACATCGACGGTTTCTTCACCGGTACGGCCAGCGAACGGTCGAGCTTGCCCTCAGGGGTGAAGCGATGGATCAGGCCTTCATCATTGCCGCAGATCCAGTAGCAGCCATCGGCATCGACCGCCGCGCCATCGGGACGGCCAGGGTATTGGTTCATGTCGACGAACAGGCGACGATTGTGGGGTGTCCCGCTGTCGACGTCGTAGTCGAACGCCCAGATTTTTTGCACGGATGGATGCGAGTCGGAGAGGTACATGATCGTGCCATCGGGGCTGAAGCCCAAGCCATTGGGAACAATCATGTTGGTGATGTAGGGGGTGAGCGCGGCGCCTTGGCTGCCGTCGAAGCGATACAGCGAGCCCACCTCCAACGCTTCGGCCATGTCCATGAACATGGTGCCGGCCCAGAAACGACCCTGCCGGTCGCAACGGCCATCATTGAAGCGCATGTTCGAGCGCGGATGCCGAACGTCGATCAGCCGATCCGACGTAACGGTGCCGTCGTTGTCGGGACGTATCCGGAACAGCCCGTTTTCCTGGCCGGCCAGCCAACTGCCGTCGCCATAGCTTGCGATGCACGCGAGCATCTGCGGCGCTTCCCAGCTTTGCGTTCGGTTATCCAGCGGGCTCCAGCGATGCAGCCGCTTCGCCGGAATGTCTACCCAGTAAAGCGCTTGTTCCTTCGCGTTCCACACCGGGCATTCGCCGGTGGCATTGCGTGCATCGAGGATCAACTCAGCCTGCATGACGATCATTCCTTGATGTTTATCGGGCAAGGTCGGCGCAATGTCCGACCGTTTTTATTGCCGGGGATCACTCGTCACCAAACGGGCCTGAGGCAACGAACGCGCCGCCCTGATAGATCATCGCCGGATCATCCGCGGCAGGCTTGGGTTGGGCTTCGACCTTGGCGCGGAACTGCTCGGAGCTGTCCTTGGGCTCGTAACCCAGATGGTTCGCCAGGCGGTTGTCCCACCAGACCGTTGTGTTGTTCGACGCGCCGTAGACCACGGTGTGACCGACATTGGGCGTGAACAGGCTGCGCTCGATCAGTTGGGTCAGATCGTCATAGCTCAACCAACTGGCGAGCATGCGGCGATTCTGTGCTTCGGGGAACGAAGAGCCGATGCGAATGCTGACGGTCTCGATGCCATAGCGATCGAAATAGAAACTGGCCATGTCTTCGCCGTAGGATTTGGACAGGCCGTAGTAACTGTCAGGTCGGCGCAGGGCGCTGGCGTCGATGGTCTCGTCCTGGCGATAGAAACCTATGACGTGATTGGAACTGGCGAAGATCACCCGCTTCACGCCATGACGGCGCGCCGCTTCGTAGATGTGGAAAATGCCGCAGATGTTCGGGCCTAGGATTTCTTCGAACGAGCGCTCGACCGACACCCCACCGAAATGGACGATGGCATCGACACCTTCGACCAGTTGATGAACAGCATTCTTGTCCGCCAGGTCGCAGATCTGCACTTCTTCGTGAGGACCGGCAGCGGGGGCCATGTCGGCGATATCGGAGAGACGCAGGATGTTGGCATAGGGACGCAGGCTTTCGCGCAACACCTTGCCGAGACCGCCAGCGGCACCCGTCAACAGAAGGCGATTGAACGGAGCTTGGGCGTTGGATTGAGTCATCGGAGAAGCCCTGTTTTTTATGTTGTTGTTATAGGTGTCATCGGTTGTCGTATGACGTTTGCGCGATTATCGGTAACGGTTGTGGATGTTGTCAACGCGACGAAAGTTGAACCCTTCATCGCGTTGTTTCTCGACACCCGCGTGGACCTGTCATCGCGCAAGATCCTGCTAAATCGCACTCACCGCAGCGAGATCGGGTAACTGACGAATATGCGGTTCTCGTCGAATTCATTGGTGCTGAAATCGCGTCTCATCGAAGAGTTGCGCCATCTGAAATTGAGACTCTTGAACGTCCCGCTTTGTACCGTGTAGGCCAGTTCAGATTCACGACCCCACTCCTTGCCATCGGTCACGGCCCCGATATGAACGTTATCGCCACTGATGTAGCGGTTCATCATGGTTAAACCGGGAATGCCGAAGATCGCGAAATCCAGATCGTGACGAAGCTGCCAGGAGCGCTCCTGAGCATTGTCATAGCTGGAGTTGTAACTGTCGTTGGCCAGGGTGCCGCCGCTGGTACCGTTGACTCTCATCCATTGATCGTCGCCGTAGAGCTTTTGCAGGCCAAGGTAAAGGGTGTTGCCTTTGTAATTGGCAGAAAGCATCGCATAAGCGGTCTTGTTATCCAGTTCGCCAGCCAGTTTGCGGCCGTCTTCCTTGCCCTGGAAATAACCGAGATTGGCGCCCAGCGTCCAGTCGCCTACGGGTTGCTTATGAACAAGGTTCAGGAACTCCTGCTGGTAGATATCTTCCAGTTGCGCATACCAGAGGCCGACCTGGGTGCGCTTTTCGTTGAACGTGTATTCGCCACCACCGAAATTGAACCGGTCCGACTTGAATGCCGCCGATTTACCGTTCATGAACATGTCTTCCATGCTGGCGTCGTTGCGCGGGCTGTTGCCGCGAAACTGACCGCCATAGAGCGTGAAACCAGCGATTTCTTTGGATGTGATCTGTCCGCCACGGAATGTCTGTGGCAGCGAGCGTCCGTCATCAGACCGGAGAATCGGTAGAACCGGCATCCATTCACCGACACGCAATTCGGTATTGGAGACACGCGCTTTGGCCGCGACGCCCAGTCGACCGAAATTGTCAGCAGGTCGGCCGTCATCATGAATCGGCAACAACTGCGATCCGCCTGTTCCCTTGCCGCCATCAAGCTTCTGAGAGTAAAGCCCCAGTACATCCAGGCCGAAGCCGACGGTGCCCTGCGTAAAGCCGGATCTCACATCGAGGATAAAGTTTTGCGTCCACTCTTCGGCGTAATTTTGAGGGTTAGCCGGGTTGGTGAAGTTTCGATTGAAGTAAGCGTTACGCAGATTGAGCGAGGCTTTGGTGTCATCAATGAAACCTTCTGCGTGGCTGATGCCGGGCAGACTAAGCGCAACGCTGCCTGCTCCCAGTAATAGCCAGGAACGGGTAGTGGTCTGAAAATTCATTTTTATTGTTCTCCCTTTTTTGCCAACGCGCGCGCACCGATGATCGCTTCGAATACGAACGCAGGTAATCCATTGATCGACATGATCTGGTTGATTGGCTGAGGCGCGATCGACCCTGCTTCAGCGCTTGTTGAACGAGCAGCCGCTCGATTCAGCCGGGAGTGAAACCGGCAATAGCGAAGTAGAGGTCTGGGGGGGAGAGCGGACGCTGATTGAGTGGGCGCGATGAGCGCAGACGGATCCTGGGTGTCATCAGAATATTCCTTTTTTATTGTTGTTATCTGTTATGCGTTGTCGTACAACGCAGGCCCGAGTATCGACAGAGATAATTGTGCTGTCAACTCCGCTTGGCCTGAATATTTTGCTTGAGGCATCCAGCCGACGAATGTCCTGTGACGAGCAGCGGTTGCGGAGCAATTGTTTCTCTGCTAGCTTCAAAAATGTTAACGATGACATTTCCGCTTTAACAATAAAAACAACGGGATTTTTCGCTATGACAATTCGCCTCAAGAAGGGCTTCTCCGCCGTTTTCTGTTCGCTCGCTGTGGCTGTAGCGTGCGCCGGTTCCTTCACCGTTCAAGCCGCCGATGCTGCCAAAGCCGGTCCGCTGAAAGTCGGTGCTTCGTTTCAAGAGATCAACAACCCTTATTTCGTGACCATGAAGGACGCTCGTCAGGACGCCACCAGCAGCATTGGTGCGACCCTGTTGGTCACCGACGCACGCCACGATGTCTCCAAGCAGATCAGCGACATCGAAGACATGCTGCAAAAGGGCATCGACATCCTCATCATCAACCCGACCGACTCCGTGGGCGTGCAGTCTGCCGTGAAGCAGGCCCACGACAAAGGCGTCGTGGTCGTTGCGGTCGATGCTCAGGCCAACGGCCCGCTCGATTCCTTCGTCGGCTCCAAGAACTACGACGCGGGTGTGCAGGCCTGTGAGTATCTGGCCAAGAACATCGGCGGCAAGGGTGATGTCGGCATCCTCGATGGCATCGCTGTGGTGCCGATCCTTGAGCGCGTGCGCGGCTGCAAAGACGCGCTGGCCAAGCACCCGGACATCAAGATCGTCAGCATTCAGAACGGCAAGCAGGAACGTGATCAGGCGCTCAGCGTGACCGAGAACATGTTGCAGGCGCAGCCGAACATGAAAGGCCTGTTCAGCGTCAATGACAACGGCTCGCTCGGCGCGCTGGCGGCCATCGAATCGAGCGGCATGGATGTCAAGCTGACCAGCGTCGACGGCTCGCCGGAGGCTGTGAAGGAAATCCAGAAGCCAAACAGCAAGTTCATCGCCACCTCTGCTCAATATCCACGTGACCAGGTACGTCTGGCGCTGGGCCTGGCGCTCGCCAGGAAGTGGGGCTCGCAAGTCCCGGCGACCATCCCGGTCGACATCCTGCTGGTGGATCAGGCCAAAGCTAAAACCTTTACCTGGTGACGAGCGTGTCGCCGCTCGCCTGACATCCGTGCGGCGAGCGCCACGGATTGACGCTCTGCTTTGACACAGAGCCGTGCTGCGATGAGGTGCGTATGAGCTGCCTTCTGCAATTGGAAAACATCTGTAAAAGCTATCCCGGCGTGCATGCGCTCAAGTCGATAAATCTTTCGGTCGAGCGCGGCGAAATTCATGCCTTGCTCGGCGAGAACGGCGCGGGCAAGTCCACGCTGATGAAAATCCTCGCCGGGGTCGAACATCAGGATCAGGGCAGCATTCGTATCGATGGCGCGGAACAACATTTCGCGACCTACAACGAAGCCATCGCCGCGGGCATCGGCATCGTCTTTCAAGAGTTCAGCCTGATCCCCTATCTCAATGCCGTGGAGAACATTTTCCTCGGTCACGAGATCGTCAACGGCTTCGGACTGCTGCGCAAAAACGAGATGCGCGAGAAGGCGATCGCGCTGTTCGATCGTCTCGGTGTGAAGATCAACCTGGACTGTTCGGTGCAGCACCTGAGCGTGGCGGAGCAGCAGTTCGTCGAGATCGCCAAGGCATTGGCCCTGGAAGCGCGTCTGCTGATTCTCGACGAACCCACCGCGACCCTGACACCGTCCGAAGCCGAACTGCTGTTCGACATCATGCGCGAGCTGAAGAATCAGGGCGTGGCGGTGATCTTCATCTCCCATCACCTTGAGGAAATCTTCCAGGTTTGCGACCGCATCAGCGTGCTGCGCGATGGCGCGAATGTCGGCGCATTGACCGTAGCCGACAGCGACATCGACACCCTCGTCGAGATGATGGTGGGACGTCGCCTGGAGGCGAGCTTCCCTCCCAAGCCGACTCACGCGAAAGGCGACGTGGTGCTGCAAGTGCGCGACATTCAACTGGTTCGCAATGGGCCGCATAACAGTTTCAATCTGCACAAGGGCGAGATTCTCGGCTTTGCCGGTCTCGTCGGTTCAGGGCGTACGGAACTGGCGCTGGGTGTGATCGGCGCGTTGCCTGTGGTGAGCAAGGACGTGTTGCTGCGCGGTCAGTCTGTGAATCTCAGCGATCCGGCTCACGCGCTGGCAAACGGTATCGGACTGCTGCCGGAAAGCCGCAAGAGCGAAGGGCTGATCGTCGATTTCAGCATTCGCGAGAACATCTCGCTGAACAATCTGGGCAAGTACGAGAGCGCGGCGCATTTGTTGGATCGGCACAAGGAAGACACCACCACCGCCGAGCTGATGAAGCAGTTGTCGATCAAGGCGCCGAACTGCGAAAGCCGGGTGCTGAACCTCAGCGGCGGCAACCAGCAGAAAGTCGTCATTGCGCGCTGGATCAATCATCACTGCGACATCCTGATCTTCGACGAACCGACCCGAGGCATCGACGTCGGCGCCAAGGCCGAGATCCACACCCTGATGCGCAAACTCACTGAACAAGGCTTCGCGATCATCATGATCTCCTCGGAACTGCCGGAAATCATCGGCATGTGCGACCGCGTAGCCGTCTTCAACAAGGGCGCCATCGTCAACGTGCTGCAGGCAAGCGACATCAATCCCCAGGAAGTGATGCGCCATGCCACCGGGAGTCTGAACAGTGAACACCTCCATTAAAACCATGACCGCACAACCCAACCGAATGAAGCTCAACTTCGCTCAACTGATCCGCTCTCCCGCGTTTTACCCCTTCGTGGGGCTGGTTGTGGTCACGGTGTTCATGATCTTCGCCAGTGACAAATTCCTGACCGGCGCGAACCTGGAAAACATCGCGCGGCAGGTGTCGATCAACGCGATCATCGCCGTGGGCATGACCTGCGTGATTCTCACCGGTGGTATTGATCTGTCGGTCGGGCCGGTGATGGCATTGTCCGGCACATTGACCACCGGCTTGATGGTGGCGGGCGTACCGGCGCCGATTGCGATCCTCATCGGTTTGCTGATTGGCGTGGGGTTTGGCGTCGGTAACGGAATCTTCGTCGCCTACCTGAAAATGCCGCCGATCATCGTGACGCTGGCGACCATGGGCATCGCTCGCGGGCTGGGGCTGATGTACACCGATGGCTACCCGATCTCGGGTATGCCTGACTGGTTTGCCTGGTTTGGTCGCGGCACGTTGTTCGGCATTCAGGTGCCGATCCTGATCATGCTGGTGACCTACTTCTTCGCCTGGGTGCTGCTGCAACACACGCGCATCGGGCGTTACGTTTACGCCATTGGCGGCAACGAAGAGGCGGTGCGCCTGTCAGGGGTACGTGCCTCACGATTCAAGTTGCTGGTGTATTCGATCAGCGGGCTGACGGCGGCGATTGCCGGACTGGTGCTGTCTTCGCGCTTGATGAGCGGCCAGCCCAACGCCGGCGTTGGTTTCGAACTGGATGCCATTGCAGCGGTGGTGCTCGGCGGTGCGTCGATTGCCGGGGGCCGTGGCGTGATCATTGGCACGCTGGTGGGCGCCATGCTTCTGGGCGTATTGAACAATGGTTTGAACATGCTCGGCGTCTCGCCTTATGTGCAGAGCGTGATCAAGGGCGCAATCATCCTGCTGGCGATTTTCATCAGTCGGCAGCGGCATAAATAGACCGATTTGAACACTGCACCTGTAGGCGCGCGCTTGCCCGCGATGACGTCAGCCCTGAAACACGGTGTCGTCTGACATGACGCAATCGCGGGAAAGCGCGCTCCTACAGATCACCCATCAGCCTCACAAGGAAACCCGACATGGAACAAAACACAAAAACCACCATGCAAGCCGTCGTCTGCCACGCCCCGAAAGACTACCGTCTGGAGCAGATCACCAAACCGGTCGCGCGCATCAATGAGCTGGTCATTCGTATCGGCGCGTGCGGCATCTGCGCCAGTGACTGCAAATGCCATTCGGGCGCGGCGATGTTCTGGGGCGGGGAAAGCCCGTGGGTCAAGGCGCCAGTGGTGCCAGGCCATGAGTTTTTCGGTTACGTGGATTCAGTGGGCGAAGGCGCTGAAGAGCACTTCGGCGTGAAGGTTGGCGACAAGGTCATCGCCGAACAGATCGTGCCCTGCGAGAAGTGCAAATTCTGTAAGTCCGGCAAGTACTGGATGTGCGAAGTCCACAACATCTTCGGCTTCCAGAAAGACGTGGCCGAAGGTGGCATGGCCCAGTACATGCGCATCCCGAAAACCGCCATCGTGCACAAGATTCCCGAGTCGGTCTCGCTGGAAGATTCTGCACTGATCGAACCGATGGCTTGCTCGATTCACACCGTCAACCGTGGCGACGTGCAGCTCGATGACGTACTGGTAATCGCTGGTGCAGGTACTCTGGGGTTGTGCATGGTTCAGGTGGCGGCGCTGAAGACGCCGAAGAAGCTGGTGGTCATCGACATGGTCGACGAGCGTCTGGAACTGGCGAAGAAGTTCGGCGCCGACGTGGTGATCAACCCGAGCCGCGACAATGCGAAAGAAATCATCAACGGCCTCACCGACGGCTACGGCTGCGACGTGTACATCGAAACCACAGGCGTGCCGGTTGGCGTGACCCAAGGGCTGGATCTGATTCGCAAGCTGGGCCGCTTCGTCGAGTTCAGCGTGTTTGGCGCAGAGACCAGCGCTGACTGGTCGATCATCGGCGACCGCAAGGAGCTGGACGTTCGCGGTGCGCACCTGGGCCCGTATTGCTACCCCATCGCCATCGACCTGTTCGAGCGCGGGCTGGTGACGTCCGAAGGCATCGTCACCCACGATTTCGGCCTGGATGACTACGCCGAAGCGTTCGCACTGGCGGATTCGACGAAGTCGATCAAGGTGCTGCTCAAGCCGGTGAACGGTTGATCGGAGCTTCTGCCCGAGGGGCGTGGGAGCCGGCTTGCTGGCGAAGGCGTGCGGTCATGCACTGATGCGTTGAATGACACACCGCATTCGCCAGCAAGCCAACTCCCACAAGTGGCCAGACCAAAGCCTTGTGGCGTTACACATCCAATAACAAGAGAGCGCACGAAGATGGAATACGTCATCGGGGTCGACATCGGCACCCAGAGCACCAAGGCATTGCTGGTCGATGCTCAGGGCCGCATCGTCGCGCAGCACAGTCACAGTTATAAGGTCGACACCCCCAAACCGCGCTGGGCCGAGCAGTGGCCGCAGGTGTGGCTGGACGCCGTGGAAATTTGCGTCGCGGCCTGCGTGAAGAAAAGCGCCGTGCCCAAGGGCAGCGTCAAATCACTCTGCGTCAGCAGCCTCTACGGCGGCTCCGGTATTGCGGTCGATGCGCAGATCAAACCCCTTTACCCGTGCCTGATCTGGATGGACCGGCGCGCGGAAGAACAGGTCCAGTGGGTCAACCAGAACGTCGATCTGGAACGCCTGTATGCGATCACCGGCAACTCGGTGGACAGTTATTACGGTTTCACCAAGATGCTCTGGCTCAAGGACAAGCAACCGCAAGTCTGGGCCGATACCCGCTACCTGCTGCCGCCCAACAGCTACATCAATTACTGCCTGACCGGCGAAGTTGCCGTGGATCACAGTTCTGCTGGCAACATTGGCGGCGTCTATGACGTCGAAGCCCGCGGCTGGTCGACCGAGATGCTCGATGCGCTGGGGATTCCCCGCTCGATGATGCCGGAACGCCTGGTGCACTCCGGTGAAGTGGCCGCCGGACTGCTGGACGAGTGGGCCGAGCGCCTGGGCCTCGTTGCAGGCATCCCGTTGCTTGGCGGCGGCGTGGATGCGGCCATGGCGACCTTCGCGGCCGGCGTCACTCAAGCGGGCAACCACGTCGCGATGATCGGCACCAGCATGTGTTGGGGCTACCTCAATCAACAGGTCGATGCGCGGCATGGTCTGGTGAGCTTCCCCCATGTCTTCAACGGCGCCAGAGATCTTTACATCTTCGGCGGCGCGATCACCGCAGGCGCCTCGGTGAGCTGGTTTCGCGAGCAGTTCTGCCAGGCCGAAGAACAACAGGGGCGCGAGACCGGGGAGGACAGCCACGTCATCCTCGAACGCGCCGCGACACAGATTCCCGCCGGCAGCGAAGGGGTGTTGTTCCAGCCATACCTGATGGGCGAACGCAGCCCGGTCTGGGACGCCAAGGCCAGCGGCAGTTTCGTTGGCCTGAATCTCTACCACAGCCGAATCCACCTGTATCGGGCGGTGCTGGAAGGCGTCACCTTCGCGCTGCGTCACAACATCGAAGCGGGCAGCAAAGGCGCGCAATCGCTGGACCCGCGACTGATCGTGGTCGGTGGCGCCAGTCATTCGGACCTGTGGATGCAAATCATCGCCGACGTCACCAACTTCCCCGTCTACACCATCGTTCAGGAAGTCGAAGCAGCGTTGGGGGCCGCCTTGCTGGCGGCTCATGCAGTCGGGCTGGTCGATGAAGAACAGGTGCACAAAGGCTGGGTGCAACTGGAGCGCCGAGCTGAACCGCAGGCGGAAAACGTCGCGCTGTATTCGCGTCTGTTCGCCGATTACGTAGCGCTGTATCCCGCGCTGAAACCGATCATGCATCGTCTGCAGGAAGCTTGAATGTGAACACCGCCCATTTTGATTTCAGCGGCCAGCGCATTCTGGTCACCGGCGCCAGCAGCGGCATTGGCTGGGAAGTCGCGCAGCAATTGCTCAAGGCCGGCGCCCAGGTTTATGCCATGGGGCGCGATCCTCTGGCGTTACAGAAATTGGCGACTCAAGGCTGTCAGGTGCTGCGCATCGACATGGCCGATCACCTGCAGCTCGGGGCTCTGCTTGGCGAACTGCCCGTCATGCACGGCATGGTCAACTGCGCGGGGATATCGATCCTGGAGGCCGCGACCGAGGTCAGTGCAGGCGCGTTCGATCAAGTGATGACGGTCAACGTACGCGCGGCAGCGATGACGGCCGCCAGTGTCGCCAAGGCAATGATCGGATCGGGTGTGAAGGGCAGCATCGTCAACGTGTCGAGCCAGGCATCGCTGGTGGCGCTGGACGATCACCTGAGTTATTGCGCGTCGAAAGGAGCCATGGATGCCATGACCCGCGTGCAGTGCGGGGAGTGGGGCAAGTTCGGGATTCGGGTCAATAGCGTGAATCCCACGGTGACCCTGACGCCTATGGCCCAGATGGCCTGGAGCGAGCCGAGCAAACGTGATCCAGCGCTCGCCGCCATCCCGCTGGGGCGTTTTGCCGAGACCTCGGAAGTGGCGGCGCCGATCCTGTTCTTGCTGAGCAATGCGGCGTCGATGATCAGCGGCGTTTCGTTGCCGATCGATGGGGGGTATACCAGTCGCTGAAACCGTTCGCGGAATATTCTGTAGCAGTCCGGCTTGCCGGCGGTGGCGTCCTCGGAGTCCCGACGGCCGGGAAGCCGTGCTGCTACAGCGAAGTAATGCTCTTACGACACCCCATTCTCCAACTCCCCGACAATCACCACCTTGGCCTTGGGCAAGTACCGATCCTGAATCCGCTCCAGCAGCATGGTCACCGCGCTGCTGCCCGCCAAAGAGGCGTCGTGGGCGATGCAGGCGATGGGGATGCCGAAGATGTCAGCGAAGGGGAGGCGGTCAATGCCGCAGATCGGCAGGCTTTCATGGGCGATACCGCAATCGCGCAGGGCTCTCATGGCGCCGAGGGTGATCAACTGGTTGAAGCCGAAAATCGCATCCGGCGCCGACTGCTCTTTCAGGTAGTTCAGCGTGCTTCGATACGATGGCTCAAGGGTGTAATCTCCCGCAAAGACATCCAGTTGCACCTGCTTGCCGCTCTCAGCCAATGCCGCTTTCACACCCTTGAGGCGCTCCTCGGAGATCCGCGAATGCGCCGGGCCGGTCAATACCAGCAAGCGCTTCATCGTCGGGCATTGCGCCAAGAGGTAGCGCGCGCCCTTGAGGCCGCTGTGATAGTTGTCCAGCACCACATGGCTGAAGAGGCTGCCGTGCAGTGCGCGGTCCAGTTGCACCACGGGAACGTCGCCGTTGCTCAGACGGCTCAGGTAGCCGGGCTGGTATTCCGGCTCGTCGGAGACGGGAGAAAGCACGATGCCTGCCACGCGATAGCTGAGCAGGGTGTCGACCGCCTTGCCTTCGAGTTCTTCCGAGCCGTCGGTGTCCACCAACATGATGGTGTACCCGTGCTTCTTGGCCTCGCGGGAAATGGCCTTGATCATCTCGCTGTAGAACGGGTTGTCCACCGACGCGGTGATCACGCCGATGATCATGCTTTCGCTGCGCTTGAGGCTGCGGGCGAAGGCGTTGGGCACGTAGTCCAGCTCTTGCGCCACCTCGAGGATGCGCGCCAAAGTGGCCGGCTTGACCAGATCTGGCTTGTTCAGGGCGCGTGAAACGGTAACCGGGGTCATGTTTACGCGGCGGGCAATGTCAGAAATGGTGACAGGTGTCTTTTTAGTCATGGGCTATTGGCTGCCTTGAAACCGGACAACTTCTAGGGCAGTCACAGTCGTCGAAAGATGTGGCAAGGCTAGCACGATGAAGGGCGTAAGCGGTGACACCGATGCTCATGATGTTAACGTTTTCATCACCATTTTTCGGGCCTTCCCAGACAGCGCAGACATTACTGCCGAACGTAAGGGTTAGGGCAGGGGTCCACTCGCTACGCAAACTTTTCCGACGTTTTGTACGCAATCGACCGATAATGTGTGTCCGTTTATCCGTCTGGAGGATTCATGACCCCGTCTGCTTCACCTTCTTCTCGCGATTTCTTCATCGCCGCAGGAGCGCTGTTGATTGCCATGCTGGGCACTACGCTTCCCACGCCGCTTTACGCCATCTATCAGCAGCGATTGGGGTTCGACGCGAGCTGGCTGACCATCATCTTTTCCATTTACGCCGCCGGGGTGATCGCGGCGCTGCTCGCGGTCGGCAGTTGGTCGGATCGACTGGGGCGCCGGCCCATGCTGCTGGCTGGCCTCTTGATGGGCGCGATCAGTGCGGTGATTTTCCTCTGCACCGACTCGATTACCGGATTGCTGATCGGGCGACTGTTCTCAGGGCTTTCTGCAGGAATCATGACCGGCACGGCGACCGTCGCAGTGATCGAGCTGGCGCCCAAGACCTTCAAGAACGCTACCCTGATGGCCACCGCCGCGAATATGCTCGGGCTTGGGATCGGGCCACTGTTGGCCGGTTTTACTTCGCAACATCTGGCCGATCCGCTGCATCTGATTTTCTACGTTCACCTGGCGTTGCTCTTGCTCGCCGCCGTCGGCGTGGCTGTTATTCGTGAGACGGTGGAGCGTGCGGAGCAACTGAAACTCAGCATCCAGAAACCCTCGGTTCCAGCCCCGGTACGCAGCGTGTTCATTTCAGCGTCCATCGCAGGATTGGCGGGCTTCAGCGTTGCAGGGCTGTTCACCAGCATGGTGCCGTCGGTGATGATTCACATCATGGACGTCCACGGCGGGTTATTGATCGGTGCAGTGATCGGTCTGTTTTTCGTGGCCTCGATTCTTGGCCAGGGCGCACTGCAATGGCTGCCAAAAACACTGCACATGAGCCTCGGTTGCGTGGGTTTGATCATAGGCATGGTGTGCCTGGGATTGAGCATCGGCACCGCGAGCTTGCTGTTGTTGGTCTGTGCGGGCCTGCTCGCGGGAATCGGCCAGGGCATGATTCTGCGCGCAGGCATGGGGGCGGTGACGGCCAGCAGTCCGCCCCATCAGAAAGCTGCGGTGACGTCGGCGTTCTTCGTCGTGCTCTACGTATCGATCTCGG
>NZ_QXTJ01000014.1:118151-215708 GCF_003605735.1 Pseudomonas sp. LS-2
CGGCGTCCGGAGGCTGATCGATGGCAGTGAAAGTCGGACTGATATCAGACACCCACGGCCTTCTGCGTCCACAAGCGCTGGAGGCATTGCGCGGCTGTGATTTTCTGATTCATGGCGGGGATATCGGCAAGCCGGAAATCCTTCAAGCCTTGCGCGAGATTGCGCCGTTGACCGTGGTGCGCGGCAATAACGATACCGACGACGGCTGGGCGTCCGATGTGCCGCATGAAGCGGTACTGCGAGTGGGTAAGCTGGCGATCTACGTGACGCACATTTTGGCGGACGTGCCCGAAACTCTGCCGCCGGATGTCGCTGTCGTGGTCACCGGTCACTCGCACAAGCCCTTGCAGCAGTCTCGCCATGGCGTGCTGTTCATCAACCCCGGCAGCGCGGGCCCTCGGCGTTTCAAACTGCCGATTACCGTCGGGATGCTGCACATCGATGGCCTCGATGTGCGGGGCGAGTTGATCGAGCTTCAGGTCTGACTTCGCCCCAAACGGGATGTCCTATTTGGCAATCGGGTCCAGGCCGCTGGCTTTGATCGCGGGTGCGGCCGCCGACGAACTCAGGAACTCCAGAAACTGCTTCGCCTGTTCCGGGTGCTTGCTCCTGGAGACGACGCCCGCCGAGTACAGCGTCATCTGCTGGGCCTGGTCGGGAATCAGGCCGATGATGTCGATACCGTCAACCGGCTTCAATTCGCTTAACTGTTGAAAGCCGATCTCGGCATCGCCCCGCGCAACCACTTCGCCCACCGGCTCGGCGGGGATCATGTGGCTCTTGCTCTGAACCCGTTCTGCGATGTGCATCTGATTGAACAGCACGCGCGACAGGTATACGCCACTGGCGCTGTCGGAGTAGGCGATGCTTTTGGCGTCCAGCAGCGTCTGTTTGAAGGCGTCCATGGTGCTGATATCCGGGTGTGGCGCACCATGTTTGACTGCCATGGCGATATAGGATTTGCCCAGGTCAACGCGGGTTTTCGGATCGACCTGGCCCTCCTTGATCAGCTTGTCCAGCGCCGCCCCGACCATCAGCACCACATCGGCGGGCTCCTGTCGGGCCAGGCGATTGGGTATCGCTTGTGGGGTCGCGCCCATGGACGGCGCCACCTCGCCCTGCAATTTGACGCCCACGCGTTGTTCGTAATCCGGGGTCACGGCTTTGAAGGCGCCCATGATGCCGCCAGAACTCAGCACGATCAGTTGCACGGGAGCGGCAGGCGTTGCGGCTTGGGTGAATGCCACCGGAATGAAGGAAATGGCGGCACTCAGCAGATAAGGCAGAATTTTTTTCATGAAGATGAACCTGGCGTAATTGAAAACTGGAAATGACTCTGACGAATGAAAAACAGCGCGGGCAGTATGTGGCAATTGAGCGATGAGTAAATCCCTTTCTTGAGGGCACAGACTCAAGAACGCCATTCCGGCCTCTTGGTTCACGCCGCCGCGACGCGCTGAAAGCGGCCATCGAATTCAATCTGGCTGGCGAAGTGTTGACCGCCAATGAACGCTTCCTGGGCTCCATGGGATACACGCTGGCGCAGATTCAGGGCAAACATCACCGCATGTTCTGCGAGCCGGAGGAATACAATTCAGCCGCATATCAAGGGTTCTGGGACAAACTGCGCCGGGGTGAGTACGTTGCCGAACGCTTCAAACGCGTCGACAGCCGTGGGCGGGTGGTCTGGCTCGAAGCTTCGTATAACCCGATCACCGACGCCCACGACCGGCTGTACAAAGTGGTGAAATTCGCGACCATCATCACCGATCAGGTCAATCGCGAAATCGCCGTTGCCGAAGCGGCCAACATTGCATTCAGCACCTCGCAGCAAACCGATGGCAGCGCCCAGAAAGGTGCGGCCGTGGTGCAGCAGACCGTCGATGTCATGCGAGAGCTGGCCGAAC
Organism: Pseudomonas sp. LS-2; assembly: GCF_003605735.1. Lineage (GTDB taxonomy): Bacteria > Pseudomonadota > Gammaproteobacteria > Pseudomonadales > Pseudomonadaceae > Aquipseudomonas. The sequence continues at coordinate 120,059 of NZ_QXTJ01000014.1, forward strand.
ACATGGAACAGGCCGCCGACCGGATTGGCGCGCTGGACAAACAATCGCAGCTCATCGGCTCAATCATCCAGAGCATCAGCAGCATCGCCGACCAGACCAACCTGCTGGCGCTCAACGCGGCCATCGAAGCTGCCCGGGCCGGTGAACAGGGGCGCGGTTTTGCCGTGGTCGCCGACGAAGTCCGGCAACTGGCTTCGCGCACCAGCAAGGCCACCGAGGAAATCGTCGGTGTGGTGCAGCAGAACCAGCAACTGGCCGAGCAGGCTGTAAACGTCATCATCAGCGGCAAGCAACAGGCGCAACAGGGACTGGAACTGGCGGGGCAGGCGGGGTCGGTGATCGTCGAAATTCAGGACGGCGCGCAACGCGTGGTCAGCGCCGTCGGACAGTTTGCCAACCAACTGTCGAACTGATCCCTCAAAATCGTTAGGCCGTCTTCATTTTTGTTAGAAAACGGCTTTTCGTCTTCAAAATTGTTAGAAACCCGGCCGGTTGCCGTACTAAGAGGTTTTCATCCTAGGAATCGGGATACTAAAGCGACTATCTCCGCTCTTATTGGCGCTTGCTCCAGCAGCGGATATTGCTTCAGTAGTTTGTTGCCTACCTGGCCCTCCGACTGGTGAATCGAGCGAATGATGCGGTCGATGTCCGCGTCCGGGCCCTCGAACACATTCTTTATCGCGTCGCGCAAGAGCTGGTGATTGCGCAAGATGCTGGCTTCGTCCCGCATTTCCTTCTGAACGGTCTGACGAATGACCCGCGCGATGTATTCGGCGTGAGGGGTCAGATCGATGAATCGCCACGCCGCAGAATTGTGCAGGTAGCCGTCGTAGTGCAGATTCGATTCCATTCCATCGGCGTATTTCACATAGCCTTTGAAGCGAACGTCCGTCTCAATGACTTGCATCAGAGGGCGTGAAAACTCATCGAGTACCTGATCGTAGTTCTGCGGACGTAGGGTGTGGTCCTGCATGACTGCCGAAACAGGGAGGATGTAGGGCGGCGGCAAGGCGCCGTCGCGACGCAGGATGTCGTTGATCAGAAAGCGCGAGATCCGCCCGTTGCCATCGCTCAACGGATGGATGTACACGAAACCGAAGGAGATCACGGCAGCGCGCAGTATCGAAGAGCTGCCGCGGGTGTTGGATTCGAAAGCCTGCAATCCTCGAAGCATGGCTTCAACGTCTTGCCATGCCGGGGCCAGGTAATGCAGCACGTTCTGGAAGCCACGGGTTTGCCCGGCGAACACGGGCGATTTGCGGATGCCATAGGACAGCGCCCGAGGGCCGAGAATCTCTTGCTGGATGGACGCAATCTGCTCCTGAGTCAAAGGGGGCGCGCCAGTTCCGCAGCGTTGTTCCATGACCGCTGCAAAGCGTTTGATCCGGTCGGTTTGCTGCTCTTCGTGTTCGATGGCAAAGCTCGATTTACTCTCCTTGATTGTCAGCCACACAGCGCTGCGCAAGAGGGTGTCGTGACCGAACTCGCCGCCCAGTCGAGCCAGTTCCGCGTTCAGGTCGTAATCAATCAGGCTCATTAGCGTGGGAGTGGTACGGATGGTCGGGCAAAAAGCCGGTGTGCCGGGAAGGTTATCGATCACTCGCCATCGCGTGTTGCGCTGTGGTGCCTGACTCACCAGATAATTTGCGTCATCCATAAAGTCGACGTAGTTGCCTTTCTCCACGCCTGCGTATGACAGGGCTGGGTTTTCGAACCATTCGTAGAGGAAGCAGGCTTTGCGAGCGAACTGGCCGGTCGGCTCTGCCTTGATCCATGTTTCGAGTTCGACGGGGTCGATGATGGAGAAAAGTCTGGCGAGAAATTCAAGGTGCAGAGGTTCGCGTTTGAAGGCGAACGTCAGGTGTTCTGCCAACGTCGGGCCGGGTTGATACTGGGCGGGGAAGGTTTGCTCGAGAATGCCGTTGACGAGGCTCTCTTTTCGGGTGCTACCGATTTCACTGCGCACTTTCAGCGGTTGGCAGACAACAACCTTGTAGGTGTTTGCAAGCCAGGTATAACCGGCTGAATTGCGCATAAGAGGCCCTCAAAATCGTTACGAAGCCCTCATTATTGTTAGAAAACGCCTTTTCGTCTTCAAAATCATTAAAAAAGCCGCGCCGGGCAGTGGGTCCCGGCGCGGCTTTTTCATCAGGTCACACCTTGAAGTGGCTGACCAGCATCTGCAACTGGTTACCCAGCCGGGCCAGTTCGACGCTTGAGGCCGCGGTTTCTTCGCTGGCGGCGGCGGTCTGCTCGGAGACGTCGCGCACGTTGAGGATGCTGCGGCTGATCTCTTCGGCCACCGAGCTTTGCTGTTCGGCGGCGGCGGCGATCTGCTGGTTCATCGCCTGGATGTTGGAGACCGTGTTGGTGATGCTTTCCAGTGAAGTTCCGGCCTTGCGTGTCAGCGCGACGCTGCTGTCGGTCAGGTTGCGGCTGCTGAGCATGATGTCTGAGACCTGGCGCGTGCCGTTCTGCAACGCGGCGACCAGCCCTTCGATTTCTTCGGTCGATTGCTGCGTGCGTTGGGCCAGGCCGCGAACTTCGTCGGCGACCNGCGGCGTTGAGGGCCAGCAGGTTGGTCTGTTCGGCGACGGCCTTGATCACGTCCATGACCTTGCCGATCTTGTCGCTTTCCTGCTCCAGCACGCTCATGGCGTCGGTGGAGCGAATCACCTCGCTGGCCAGCTTCTCGATCTGGGCAATCGCTTCGCCCACGACCTTGTCGCCATCACGCGCTTCGGTGTCGGCAGCGGAGGCGGCAACGGATGCCTGTTCGGCATTGCGTGCGACCTCGTGAACGGTGGCCGACATTTCGTGCATGGCGGTGGCGACCTGATCGGTCTCCACTTTCTGGCTGTTGACGCCGGCGCTGGTCTGTTCGGTAACGGCCGAAAGTTCTTCGGCGGCGCTGGCGATCTGCGTGACGCTGTCACGGATTCCGCCGATCAGTTCGCGCAGGGTCGCGCCCATGCGCTGGATGCCCTGTTGCAGTACGCCAATTTCGTCCTTGCGGGTGACGATCAGGTCTTGGGACAGATCGCCCGAGGCGATGCGATCGACCACGGCCAGCGTTTCCTGCAGAGGGCGAGTGATCTGGCGGGTAATGAGCAGCGCCGCCAGTGCACCGAAGATGAGGGCAAGCAGGGTGCCGCCAATCTGCAAGGTACGCGCCTGATGAGTATCTTCCGCGCCAAGGGAAGTCTGAAGGTCGATCAACTGTTGGCTGAGTTTGACGATGACAGCCTGCTCGGCAGTCATTTCAGCGCGCGCGGCATTGATGTTCTCGTTGGCAACCTTGAAGCCCTGGACCGAACTGCGATAGCCGATCAATGAGGCTTCCAGTTGTTTGAGGCGGTCGGCTTGCGTGCCGCCGAACGTGGCGTTGAGTTGTTCCAGGCCGGCGATGGCGGCGGACAGCTGGCGCGTTGCCGCTTCTTCGGTCTTGGCCGTGACGTTCCCGGTGTAGCCACGAACTTCGTAGCGCACCAGCATCACATCTTCCTTGGCCTTGATGATGGCCTGGTATTGCTCGAAGCGGCGTTCGTCAGTCGGTTCGAGCTTCATTACGTCGTCGTTGATGGCGGCGATGAGCTCGGCGGCTTTCACGGCATCCACGCCCATGTCGGCGCGTACCTTGGCGCTGGCTCTGAAGCCATCACGCATTTTGTTCAGCGACGTTTGGTATGCATTGATCTGCTCACCCAGAGACTTGATCAGCGGCACGTTCAGGGGGTGGCTGAAGGTGGTTTGCAGGTACTGCTGCTGCGCCTTGTAGGCGTCGAGCGCGGTCTGCACGGTTTGCGCAACGGCCTCGTCACCGTTGCTGATCATGTACTGCAGGCGGGTCACGCGCAGGTCGGTGAGCTGGTTGCTCAGTTTTGCGATATCGGCAACGCGGTCGCTGCGATAGGTCATGTTGCCCAGGCTGGTCCAGCCGATGAGCGCAAGTAAGGCAGTGAAAACAAGTACCACACCGAACCCGAGGGCCAGTTTCAGATTGACGCTGATGTTCGCAAACCAGCTGTTCATCTCGATTCTCCAGAATGTCTAATTTTCGCAGTCGTCAGCTGGAGGCTTGTTGTTATAGATGGCCAGCAAAACATTCAAACGTAGGAATGCATCGGCCGCGGGCGAAAATTCTGAAGAAATGTCGGAACCGTGACTGAGGTTTTTCTGACAAGCCGGGTGAGGCGGGCAGGGGAGCAGTTCTGAAGATGATGGGTAGCGACTCATCGTCACCGTTGATAGTTCGAGTATCTCGTTTCCTGGACCCGGACGGTCCGCGTCAGCAAATCGGCGGCTGTTTTTTCTGGCGTCTTGCAACGTCGGGTCTCTGCATGACTGACCAGTCACCGTCGTCAAAGACTGGCGTCAACTTTCCCGCTCTGATGTGTATCAGGGATGAAATATTTCAACTGTCGAGCAATGGCTGAACGAAATACCGTGTACTGGCTCCAGCTCCGCCAACGGTGGCGTTCTCTTAACCAGTACGGAAGTTGCGTTATGAAACCTGCTCAGCGATTTACCACACTCGACAGTTTCAGAGGTGTCTGCGCATTGTTGGTTGTGTTCTTCCATCTGCACGTCGTTGACACGTTCATCCAGCTGCCGTTCTTTCGGCGCGATGAGGTTCTCCTCAATTTCTTTTTCGTCCTGAGCGGATTTGTTCTTGCCCACACCTATGGCATGAAGCCGAGTCTTTCCTTCAAGTCCTTCTTCATTTCCCGGGTCTTCCGCCTCTACCCGCTGCACCTGGTGATGCTGACGCTTTTCATCCTGTTCGAAACGGTGCGCTGGATCGCCTACAAAAAGGGCTTCTACCTGAACAACGTGCCGTTCACCGGGCTGTTCGCGCCGCAGGAGATCCTGCCTAACCTGTTCCTGGTGCAGGCGTGGACGACGCTCACCGAAACCATGTCGTTCAACTATCCGTCCTGGACCATCAGCATCGAGTTCTACATCTACATGCTGTTCGGCGGGCTGTGCATGCTGTCCATGCGCAACCGCTTCCTGGCGTTCGCGGCAATTTCGCTGGTGGCGTTCGTGCTGATTTTTTCGGGGAACGAGCCGCTCGTCGAGCGTGCGATGCTTGGCCTGTCGTGCTTCTTCGCCGGCAACATCACTTATGTCGTGTACCTGCTGATTCGCGACAAGTTCGTGCCAAGGCTGTGGCTGATGACCGTGCTCGAGTGCGCGATGATGTACGCCACTTACTGGATCGTGATGAACGACTTCGACTATCGCTCGCCGTTTGGCAGCCTGACGTTCTGCGGCCTGGTGCTGTTGTTCGCGTTCGAGGGCGGGCTGGTGTCGGTGTTGCTCAAGACCAGCGTGTTCGTCTTGCTCGGGAAACTGTCGTACTCGATCTACATGACCCATGCGGCAGTACTGTTCTGTCTGGTGACACTGTTCATCGTGGCGCAGAAGATCACGGGTATCGAGCTGGCGCCAATGGTCGACGGCCAGCGGTTCATGGACACCGGGTCAATGCTGGCCAACAACATCTTCGTCGTGGCAGTGGCTGTGTCTTGCGTGGTCGTGGCAGCGTTCGCCCACAAATACATAGAGATGAAAGGCTACGAACTGGGCAAGCGTTTCGTAGGCCGCGCGGGCAAAGCCAAAACGCCGGCGCAAAAGCCGGACTCGGTACCCGCGATGAAGCCGCAAATCGATCGTGTGGCCTGACTCGTAGCAGTCCGGCTTGCCGGCGGCAGAGTCCTTGAAGTCGGTGCGTTGGCAAACAATGTTGTTACGGTTGCGTCAGGCGTGGCGCAACCACTCCACCATCCCCAATCCGGCGGCGCGGCCACTGGCGAAACAGCCAGTGAGTAGGTAGCCGCCGGTGGGCGCTTCCCAGTCGAGCATCTCTCCGGCGCAGAACACACCCGGCGCCAGGTTGAGCATCAATCGCTGGTCCATGGCTTCGAAGGCGACACCGCCCGCGGTGCTGATCGCTTCATCCATCGGGCGCGGTCTGATCAGCGTAAGCTTCAACCCCTTCACGGCATGGGCCAGCAGCGCCGGATCGGCAAACGATGCCGCTGGCACCACTTCGCGCAGTAACGCGGCCTTCACGCCATCGATCCCCAACTGATTGTGCAGGTGTTTGGCGACCGAGCGCGAACCGCGGGGTTTGCTCAGGGCCTTCTGAACATCCACCAGGCTTTTGCCCGGCAGCAGATCAATCTCCACCGTGGCCGAGCCTTGCAGGTTGATCGTTTCTCGAATCTGCGCCGAGAGCGCATAGATCAGACTGCCTTCCAGGCCCGTGTGGGTCAGCACGCATTCGCCCAAGCGCAGGGGTAGCCCCGCCAGGCCCATGGCGATGTTTTTCAGCGGCGCACCGGCAAATTTGCTGCGCAGCAATACACTCCATGATGAAACTTCAAACCCGCAATTGGCTGCCTGCAACCGCGTAATCTTCACGCCACGCCGTTCGAGCATGGGCACCCACGCGCCATCGGAACCCAGACGCGCCCAACTCGCGCCGCCCAATGCCAGCAACGTCGCGGCCGGACGGATTGCCAGTTCTCCCTCGGCATTGGCGATGCGCAGGCTGTCGTCGGCATTCCAGCCCAGCCAGCGATGGCGGGTGTGGATAACGACACCGCCATCACGCAGGCGCTTGAGCCAGGCACGCAACAGAGGCGCGGCTTTCATGTCGGTGGGAAACACCCGGCCAGAACTGCCGACGAAGGTCTGAATGCCCAATCCGTGAATCCACTCGCACAGCGCCTCGGCGCCGAAACTGCGCAGCAGCGGGGCGATCATCGGCGCACGCCCGGCGTAGCGTGAAAGAAACGCGGGGTAGGCTTCGGAATGAGTGATGTTCATCCCGCCCACGCCCGCCAGCAGAAACTTGCGTCCCACCGATGGCATGGCATCGTAGAGATCGACTTTGAAACCCGCCTGGCTCAGCACTTCGGCAGCCATCAGCCCGGCCGGGCCACCGCCGATGATGGCGACGGATTGTGCGGAGCAGGGTGTGTCTGAGGTCATGGGCACGCTTGGAATCATTAAGGTGGGGCGCGCATTCTACCCGAGGCTCATGGCAAACGAACGGCCTGTGGAAAACTATTGAGCAAAAAACGTACAGTGCTCGCAAAGCCTTGCGCCATATGGCGTCTGCAGCGTTGCACGCAGGTTATCCACAGGCGGTTCCACAGTGGATGTGGGTAACTGGCGGTCCGATACACTCGCTTATGGCCGGAGCAGGTCTCCCACGGCCTACGGTCGGAATCTACAACGCGGGTTCGTCTACAACCCTTCTGAAACCCAAACCCGCTGCGCGCTGTGATGCAGAATGCCGTGGCGGCGCGCCAGCGCTTCGCGATCCTTGCTGTAGCCACCCCCGATCACGCCCATCACCGGAATGTCTCGCCCCAGGCAGTGGCGCATCACGGCTTCATCCCGTCGGGCCACGCCTTCGTCAGTCAATTGCAGGTAACCCAGCGCGTCATCCTTGTGGACATCGACCCCCGCGTCGTACAGCACCAGGTCAGGCCGATACAGCGGCAGCAGGTAATTGAGCGTGTCATCGACTACTTTCAGGTAATCATCGTCACCCATGCCCATCGGCAGCGGAATGTCCCAGTCGCTCTGGGCCTTGCGCGCGGGGAAGTTTTTTTCGCAGTGCAGCGATACGGTGATCGCGTCTTCCGTGTGTTCGAGAATGCGCGCGGTGCCGTCGCCCTGGTGGACATCGCAGTCGAAGATCAGCACCCGGTCGACACGACCGCTTTGCAGCAGGTAATGGCTGATGATGGCCAGGTCGTTGAAGATGCAGAAACCGGCCGGATAATCGTAATGCGCGTGATGGGTACCGCCTGCGAGGTGGCAGGCCAGACCATGCAGCAACGCCTTCTCGGCGGTCAGCAACGAACCCCCTACCGCGCGTACCGTGCGTCGGGCCAGATCTTCGCTCCACGGCAGGCCAAGCCGGCGCTGATCCTCGCGGGAAAGGTCTCCGTCCATGTACCGGCGGATATACGAAGGTTCATGGGCAAGCGCGAGAATATCGTCGGGGCAGACCTGTGGGCGGAATAACTGAGCATCCGTGGTCAGTCCGCTGTCGATAAGGTGGTCGCGTAGCAGGCGGAACTTGTCCATGGGAAAGCGATGATCGGGCGGAAACGCCGGGCTGTAGTCTTCGTGGTAAATCAGGGGCAGGGACATAGTGCGTACGCGTCGGTTTCGAAGGGGAATCTTGCCAGTTATGGTTGCTACCGCACAGCCATTTGGCGAAGTGCGGGATTGCTACACTGGCGGGCAATGTGAGGGGCGGGGCAGGGGAGATGTTCTATGGAGCCGATACTTGAGCTCAGCAGCGCACGCTTGTTGATGCGTCAATGGCGCGATGATGACTTGCCGGCATTTGCGCAGATGTGTGCCGACCCGCACGTGATGCGATATTTTCCGAAGCCGCTGACACGGCTGGAGAGCGCCAAGATGATCGGACGCGTGCGCGGCCATTTCGCCGAATACGGTTTCGGTCTGTGGGCGCTTGAACGCAAGGACACCGGCGAGTTCATCGGTTTCACCGGGTTGAATGTGGTGGGTTTCGACGCCGGGTTCACGCCGGCAGTTGAAATCGGCTGGCGCCTGGCCCGCGAGCATTGGGGGCTGGGCTATGCCAGCGAAGCGGCCTGGACCGTGCTTGGCTGCGGCTTCGAGCACGTCGAACTTCAGGAGATCGTGTCCTTCACCGCTGTTTGCAATCTGCCGTCGCAGAAGGTGATGCAGGCCATTGGCATGCAGCACGTCTCGTCAGAAGATTTCGATCATCCCAACCTTCCCGAAGACCACCCGTTGAGGCCGCATGTGCTGTACCGCATCAACCGTCAACAGTGGCTCGCGACCCTCTGAATGGGGGAATCGGCTGGCAAACATCTGTATCATCTCGCCCAACCCCCCATGTTTGCGGCCGTTCGGCGCCCGTGGCTGGATTTGTGTGATGACTGTGTGAGGAACCCCGAATGAGCCATGTGCTGGATGATCTGGTGTCGCTGTTGAGCCTGGAGCCAATCGAAGAAAACCTCTTCCGTGGACGCAGCCAGGACCTTGGCTTCCGCCAGCTGTTTGGGGGGCAAGTGTTGGGGCAATCGCTGTCGGCGGCGAGCAAGACCGTTGAAGACGAGCGTCATGTGCACTCACTGCACGGTTACTTCCTGCGGCCTGGCGATGCGCATCTGCCGGTGGTCTATCAGGTCGACCGCGTGCGCGACGGCGGCAGTTTCAGCACCCGTCGCGTCACCGCCATTCAGAAGGGCCACCCGATCTTCACCTGCAGCGCGTCGTTCCAGTACGACGAAGAAGGCTTCGAGCATCAGAGCCAGATGCCGCAAGTGGTCGGTCCGGAAAACCTGCCGTCCGAACTTGAACTGATGCGCCAGCGCGAACACTTGATCCCCGCGCATATGAAAGACAAGTTGCTGTGCCCGAAACCGATCGAGTTTCGCCCGGTCACCGAATCCGACCCCTACAACCCCAAGCCAACCGACCCTGTGAAGTACGTCTGGTTTCGCGCCGACGGCACACTGCCGGACATCCCCGCGCTTCATAAATACATGCTCGCCTACGCCTCGGACTTCAATTTGCTGACCACCTCGTTGCTGCCTCACGGCAAGACGGTCTGGCAGAAAGACATGCAGATCGCCAGCCTCGATCATTCGTTGTGGTTTCACGGCGAACTGCGGGCCGATGACTGGCTGCTCTACGCGATGGACAGCCCTTGGGCCGGTAACTCTCGGGGCTTCTCCCGTGGCAGCGTGTACAACCGGGCGGGCAAGCTCGTGGCGTCGGTCAGCCAGGAAGGGTTGATCCGGCATCGCAAGGACTGGGCATGAGCCTGTCGCAGATGCGTCACTGGGTGTTCGACATGGACGGCACCCTGACCATCGCGGTGCATGATTTCCCCGCCATCAAACGCGCGCTGAGCATTCCCCAAGAGGACGACATCCTCACGCATCTCGCCGCCTTGCCTGCCGATGTCGCTGCGGCCAAGCACGCCTGGTTACTGGAGCACGAGCGCGAACTGGCCGTGGCGTCGAAGCCTGCCCTCGGCGCGGTCGAACTGGTGCGCGAATTGGCCGGACGCGGCTATCGATTGGGGATCCTCACTCGCAACGCCCGTGAGTTGGCGCATGTGACGCTGGAAGCCATCGGCGTCGCCGACTGTTTCGATGTGGACGATGTGCTGGGGCGCGACGAGGCACCGCCAAAGCCCGATCCCGGTGGCCTGCTGAAACTCGCCAAAGCCTGGAATGTCGAGCCTGCGCAGATGGTGATGGTCGGCGACTACCAGTTCGATCTCGCCTGCGGCAAGGCTGCGGGAACGCATACCGTGCTGGTCAACCTCCCGGAAAACCCGTGGCCGGAGCTGACCGATTGGCATGCCAATGATTGCGTGGCGTTGCGGGGGATGCTGCAGGAAAACCCTTAGGTCTGATTCCACCCGGCATCATTTCTGTAGCAGCACGGCTTGCCGGCGGTGGCTTTCTTGAAATCGCTACCGCCGGCAAGCCGGACTGCTACCGCAGTCGGCGGTGGGCGAAATTGATGCCGTGCTGCTACAGAAACTGGCTGATCCACTCCGTGAATCAATTCCCCTTAAACAACGCGGTCTGCCCCTCTGGCGAGGTAAACATCCCGTCGCCGTTGTGACCGACACCCTTCACCTCAACCAGACGCTGGTTCAAACCTTCAGGATGGCGCTTGCTCAGGTAGTCGAAGTAATTGTGCCCGCGAGCCATGCGGTTCGGCCCTTGTGCCTCTGCACCGCAATCCTTGTCCAGCGCCGGGTGGTTCGGGTCAGTGTCCAGTTCGCCCAGCATGTAAGTGATGTCACGCTTCACATACGCGGCTTCCAGTTCAGCCGGGGTGTCTTTGCCCGCATAAGCCGGCAATTTGTTCAGACCGTATTTCCAGGTGTCGAAAGCAGGGCAGGTCGCAGCCGTCACCGGCGTCGGGCGAGTGGCATCGAAATACGCATAAGACGACGGGTTGGCGATCACGTAACGCAGCTTGATGCCTTCCTTTTTCAGCAGCGCATCTTCCTTGCCACCAATCATCGCGTAGCGCTGCACCACCTGCGCGCCACCGGAGTGCCCGGCGATCACGATTTCCTTCAAGTTCGGGAACAGCTTGCTGTCGCTCAGACGCTTGAGAATATGGTCGATGACCACGAACGAACTGATCGGCTTGGCCCCCAGGGACTTATCGCCTGCCATCCAGTCATTGCCATGCCAGCGCAGAATGGTTTCCGGCAAATGGTGCGCGGTGATGTCTTTCTCGTCGAGGAACTGCGGCGCAATCAGCAGGGTTTTCGACCGCTGCTTGGACTGGTTGGCCGCACGTTCGACGCTGCGCAGATACGTCTGCGCATTGCGCAGGCGACCGTGAAAAACGATGACCACCCGCTGGATCTGCGGGTTGGGATGTACCCAACTCTGGCTCAGGCCCAGCGTGGCCTGGGACGTTCCGTTGATCAGCAGCCGGTCGGGGCTGATGGATTTGACCGCCTGATCCGCAGCATGAGCCGTAACGCTCATCAGGGTGCCCAACAACAGGATCGAAAGCGGTTTCATCATGTGATCAGAGGCTCTTGGCGGCGAATGTATCGCATTGGTTGATTTGTCCCTGGGCAAAACCTGTCTTGAACCAGCGCACTCGCTGGGCAGACGACCCATGGGTGAACGAGTCCGGCACCACACGGCCCTGGCTCTGTTGCTGCAAACGGTCATCGCCGATGGCGTTGGCCGCGTTCAGCGCCTCTTCAATATCACCGGGTTCAAGCCAGTTCAAACGCTTTTGTGCGTTAGAGGCCCAGACACCGGCGAGGCAGTCAGCCTGCAACTCCTGGCGCACCAGCAGACCGTTGTCGCCCTCCATGCGCATTCCGCGCTGACGGGCGGCGTCAACTTTAGCTGAAACCCCTAGCAAGGTCTGCACATGATGGCCAACTTCATGTGCAATGACGTACGCCTGAGCGAAATCCCCTGCCGCCTTGAACCTTTGCGTCATTTCGCGGAAGAAATCCATGTCCAGATACACCCGCTGATCCCCCGGGCAATAAAACGGCCCGCTGGCAGAAGTTGCGTAACCGCATGCCGACTGCACCTGGCCACGAAACAGAATCAGCGTCGGATTTTTATACTGACGACCCGCCTGCTGGAAAATCTGGCCCCAGGTGTCCTCGGTGTCGCCAAGAATCGCTCGCACGAAGTCCGCCTGCTCGTCGTTGGCCGGAGGCGCCTGACGCGTTTGCGGGTTCACGGCCGTGGTCTGTTGAGAGCCCATCTGGCCTGTGATCTGCCCGAGGATCTGCATCGGATCCTGCCCGGTCAACAGCCCGATTGCGACGATGATCACAATCCCGCCCAACCCCAGACCCTTGCCGCCGATGCGCATTCCACCCCCGCCACCGCTGTCGTCGCGCGCATCGACGACGTTGTCACTGCGACGTCCTTTTTTCCAGAGCATGGGGGAATCCTCGTTTAGTCGTGTGGGAAGTGTAGACGGCGGGAGACGCCGGTCGTCTGGCTTGCTGGGACTAAGAGAGGAAAAGCGAGGGAATGGTTCAGGGCTTGTGTTTGCCGGGGCAGCGCGTGCTTAGCGCGGATCGGCTATCTAGCAATCTTGACCGCGTAGTACACCGCAGCGAGGACCCCGGCATTGACGAAAAGCCAGATGTAAATTGCCCAAATCTTTCTTCGTAGCTGGAGAGGAATATTGAAGTGAGCAATTTTTGTAATGTCCCCTCGGCGATACATCACACCAGGCATGTACATAGTCGCGAAGATTATGCTGAGTCGCATCTGCCTCCCTCTGAAGCCTCCTTTCCATAGCTCCCTGGTGGCAGCAATGCCTTTGCAGCCAGACAGGTAGCGCTCGATAACATCGATATTGTGGTAGGTAAACCACGTCATAACGATGAGGTTGGCGCAGGAAGAAATTAGCCAAATCAACACCAAACAGGCTAGAACCGGCATTAGGCCCTCCAATTCGTAAACTCTTTCTGCGTAGCAGCGGGCGTCGAACAGCTGGAGCGCTGGCAGGCTTCAGGCCCTGTCGAGTCTAGAGTCATCAGTTCAGAGAGGCTGAGCGCTCAGCCTCTCGCTAAGTGTCCGACTCTCTGCTTTTAGTGGCGAAGTCGAAAAAAGTACAACAGCACCGCTGATAAACAGATGGCCAGCATCGAAAGAAATATGAACCGTACTCCCCATCTCAAACCATACGAAAGCTTTAGAAGCTTGTGTCGGGGGATAATCTCCTGTTTCTTAAATATTTCTGGGGCTACGACCACCAGCATGATGAAGTTTTCTCTCATTTTGCGACCCAGGAAACTGTCGCCGTAGTAGTTTTTGTTTAGAGAGAACATCTCGATATCATTGAGTTGAGCTTCTATTTTTTCCAAATTCACTCGGAAAAAAAGATAGGCTCCCGCGATGTGCACTAATGTGGCGGACAGTAGGATGAGTGCTAGTAATCCGCTATGAACATTGCTCATGGTGTCCACTCATGGAAATACTCTCCAAACCCTCATTGGATCTTAATGAAACCGTAAAATGCGATCATGGATCCGAAGACCAAGTGGAGGGCTAGATAGTGCCAGAATACCTGCCTTCTCAGATTTATAGGGATTCTCAGATTGGCATCTACAGTTATGTATCCCTTGGCGTGCATTGTTTTGGGGAATGTCATGACTATCGAAATCATGTTCATCCGCATTTGCCTTCCAATGAGGCCGCCGCCCCAGCTAGATCGAGTGTCCGATATGCCCTTGCAGTCTTCTATATAACCCTCGAGTAGATCGATTTTTCGATAGCAGAAAATGACCATGGTCAGTGTCGTTAAGAGCGTACAGCAAAGCAGGATGAGTGACAAAATACCCAGCGTCGGCTGCATCATATAAGTACCCAACTGTAGAGCGTCACTCGGTAACGATCGGTCGAGAAAGCTTATGCCCAAAAGTATTGAGCGTCCGTCTCCATTCGTCAAAGGTCATTATGGATATCTCTTTATTAAATAGCACAAGATAGCCATGGCAATGCCGTTGGAAAAAAGCCAAAGGTAAATCCCCCATATCCAACCTCTCAGATAGCGAGGAATATTGAGATGGGCATTTTCCGTGATGAGGCCCCGACGATGCATGATTCCGGGCATGTAAGTCACCATGAACACCATGTTGAGTCGCATGTGCCGTCCGATAAATCCCCCTTGCCAAAGGTTCTTGGTGTCAGTAATACATCGACACCCCAATAATCGCTCTTCCAAGAAGTCTATTTTTTTGTACGTAAACCAAATTGTCGAGATAAGGCTTGTCAACAGAGATCCTACTAAAATCAGTCCCCAGTGGCCGTATGACAGTGATTGCATTAGGGTCTCCACTCGTAAATTACTTCGCCTGCCTGTTCTCCAAAAAATTCACCTCCGACACCTCCTGCGTATCCACTCATTACGCCGGAGACAATGCTGCACCCTAAAGCGCCTAACCCAGCGGTAGGTATTCCAAAAACGAGAATACAGAGAGGTGCCAGTGCGGTAGGTGCCTACGGCACCCATCGCCATTCCCCCAGCCACCCCTGATACCAGCTTCGCCCCTTCAACATACTTCGCCTTTCTGCACATCTCCTCCCGTCCTATCGAGCAGGCTTCTTTAATTTCAAGATAAGTGGAGACACTGTTCAATCCAATCCCGATAGGCGTTCCGGCACGTAGCAACTTGGCAGCCTTCGCCACTCCCCCGACCTTCTTCGCATACCCCTGTATCTCCCCCGTATGCAAATAGCTCTTCGTCGAAATCCCCAGCATTTTTTTGATCGATCCTCTCTTTTTCAGCCTCGTTCCCCATCGTGCAATGCCTTGCAATTGAATATCGAGCTTCGCGAAGAGGGCTTTGCGCTGGTTGATGAACTCTTGTCGGGCGATGGGGGTGCGTCGGGTGAGGGACAATTTGTACAGTCGCTCGATGTCATTCAGGGTGTTCTTGACGCCCTCCAGATGCGCGCCCCAGCTTCCCGTCGCGGCGCCCAATCCGAGCGATCCATACCCGAGCATGTGCTGCAGCAGGTCGTAGTTCTTGATGACCTGCCCATCGCCTCCGGCCTGATGGTTCCTCAGTTGGCGGCGGACGTTTCGGGCGTAGTGCATCTGTTCGATTTCTTATAGGCAACGATCTCGATCCAGTCTTTGTGGCGCTGATCGAGTGACTCCCCTGCAATGCCGTCCAGTTTGATAAATCCGTCGAAAGCTATGTCGCCGATTCCTTGCTGAGTGAGGTGCTGGCAAGGATAGGGGCGCGCAAATCGGGCGGGTAAGGGGTAGGAAGGGAAAGTTTTTGCATTTTCAGAACGGTCCTACGCGGGCGATATAGGTCGTCTTACGGAGGCTTCCTATTGCGGTCAAAAACGCAGGTTTTGGTGAATGATCAGGCCGGAGCGTCCGGTTGTTCAGCTTTCACGGAATTGATGAATGCTTGCATCGCGGAGGACTGAATGCGGTGACGGCGGGTGATGAGGCCGTAGGGCGGCAGGCGTGCTTCGAAGCTGATGGGCAACACGGCCAGCAAGTCTCGGCCGGGGTAATCCTGGACCACGGAAACCGGGGTGATGCCCAGCATGTCGGTCTGTTGCACCAGCGAGAGCAAGGTCATGATCGAGGTGGTTTCGACGATGCTGTTGGGGATGTCGACACGGGCGTTGTGAAACACCTGATTGACGATGGCGCGCATGGGGCTTGGGTGTTGCTGCAAGACCCAGGTTTCGTTTTGCAGCGCGGACCAGCTCAGGTCCTTGGCATTGACCAGCGGATTCCTGGCGCCGGCGATGACGCACAGTTCTTCTTCGCCGAGGCTGTCGAACAACAGTTCTTCCGCCCTTGCGCCGCCGGGAATCCGGCCCAGCACCACGTCGAGTTGATCTTGTAACAGGGCCTGAACCAGCACATCGCTGGTGTCGACCTGAATGCTCATCGACAAGCGTGGATGGCTTTGCTTGAGAGTGGCGATGGTGCGCGTCAGCAACCCCGAGGCCAGCGCAGGGATCGCACCGACCGCCACGCGGCCGAGGTTGCCCGACTCCAGTGCCACCAGTTCCTCGCGCATGCCGCTCAACTCGGCGAAGACCATGCGCGCGTAATAGATGACCGTTTCACCGAATGGCGTCGGGCGCATGCCTCGTGGCAGGCGCTCGAACAGTTCGACGCCGAGCAGGTCCTCGGCTTCGTGCAGCATCTTGGTCGCCGCCGGTTGGGTCATGCCGATGTTGTCGGCGGCGCGGCGCAACGAACCGAATTCCTGCAAGGCCAGCATCAACCGCAACTGGCGCAGGCGCAGTCGGCTGTGGATAACGTTGGCCTCGGGAATTCTGGTCATGTGATTGGCTCGCGTGAAAGGTTGCGGCGAGCCTGACAAGAACTGCAGGGCATTTCCAGCATTGCGTGTCATCACAGGGTTTTCGGTTTGATTGCGTGACGATTACGCCAGCCAAAGGCGGCTTTGATGCCACCCGAGATCAGCGGCCAGAACAACATCAGCAACGCGGCGGTGGTCAGGCTGCCCACCAGCGGGTTGGACCAGAAGATCCCCAGTTGCCCGTCCGAGAACAGCATCGACTGACGAAACGCATCCTCGGCCTTGTCGCCCAACACAGCGGCGAGTACCAGCGGTGCAATCGGGTAGCCGAGTTTCTTGAACAGATAACCCAGCGCGCCGAAGCCCAGCATCAGCATCACGTCAAACATTGAGTTATGCACAGAGTAAGCACCGATGGCGCAGACCATGATGATGATCGGAGCAATGATCGAGAACGGGATGCGCAGGATCGACGCAAACAGCGGCACCGTCGCCAACACCACCAGCAGACTGACCACGTTGCCCAAGTACATGCTGGCGATCAGGCCCCAGACGAAATCGTGCTGCTCGGCGAACAGGGTAGGGCCGGGGTGCAGTCCCCAGATCATCAGCCCGCCGAGCATGACTGCCGCAGTCGCCGAGCCCGGAATGCCCAGAGTCAGCATCGGCAACAGGGCGCTGGTGCCCGCAGCGTGGTCGGCGGTTTCCGGGGCGATGACGCCTTCGATTTCACCCTTGCCGAAGTTGTCGCGATTCTTCGAGAAACGACGGGCGATGCTGTAGCTCATGAATGACGCCGCCGTCGGCCCGCCGGGCGTCACGCCCATCCAGCAACCGACGAGCGTGCTGCGCAGGATAGTGAACCAGTAACGGGGGAGTTTTGCCCAGGTGCGCAGGATGACCATCGGGGTGATCCGCGCATGTTCGCCGCGAAACACCAGGCCTTCTTCGACCGTGCACAGAATTTCGCCGATCCCGAACAGGCCGATCACTGCCACTTCGAAGCTGATGCCGGTCATCAATACCGGTTGATCGAAGGTCAGGCGCAGGTTGCCGGACACGGTGTCCATGCCGACAGCGGCCATGGCGAAGCCGATCATCATCGCGACGACTGTTTTCAGCGGCGGGTTCTTGCTCATGCCGATGAAGGTGCAGAACGCCAGCAGGTACACCGCGAAGAACTCCGGCGAGCTGAAAGTCATGGCGAATTCGGCGATACGAGTCGAGAGAAATGTCAGCAACAACACGCCCGCCAACGCCCCGATCAGGGCTGAGCTGAAAGCGGCAGTCAGGGCTTCGGCGGCGCGGCCGTCACGAGCCATGGGATAACCGTCGAAGGTCGTGGCCACCGATGACGGCTCGCCGGGAATGTTGAAGAGGATCGAGGTGATCGATCCGCCGAACAACGCCCCCCAGTACATGCATGACAACAGGATGATGGCGGAGACCGGCGACATGGTGAACGTGATCGGCAGCAGTAGCGCCACCCCGTTAGGCGCGCCGAGGCCGGGCAGCACCCCGACCAGAATGCCCAGCAGTACGCCCACGACCATCAGCCCGATATGGCCAGGCGTGAGGATCAGGTTCATGCCTTGCAGCAGGGAGTCGAATTCGCTCATTTCATCGATCTCCCGGCCATGGCAATCCAGTCGCTCATGGGGCCTGCGTCCAGCGGCACCTTGAACCACAGATCGAAAATCAGATAACTCGCGACGACAGCCCCGACCGAAACCGTACCGATCATGATCAGCCCATAAGGCTTGGCGCGGACCTTGTCACGCCACATGAACCAGGCGATGAACACTGCCGACGCCAGGTAGATACCGGTGAAGGGCATCGCGCAGACGAACAGTGCGATAGGGATGAATACCGACAGCACCTGTCTGAACTCGCCGCGGCTGACGAAGCTGACGCTCAGGGGTTTCCAGCGCACGAACGTCAACACGGCGTTCGCCAGGCTGGCGGTGGCCAGCAGCAGGCCGATATAGAAAGGGAAATAGCCGGGCTCAGGACCGGCATCGCCCCAGCCAATGCCTTGTTCGACACTGCCGAACATCACCACCAAACCGACCAGCAAGGTGAACGCAGCCAGACCGAGTTCGACCCAGCGGGTGCCGACCAGCGAGGTCGAATGAAAAGAATTGGACATCTAACACCTCCAGCGAGTGACCGCCGTGCGCCCTCGTATCAAGGCGCGCGGCAGCGGGGCGGATCAGTTGCGCAGCCAGCCGGCTTCCTTGAAGACCGGGGTGACGCGGGCGGTGTCTTTCTCGATGTAAGCGGTCAGTTGATCGCCTTCGAGGAAGGTCGGCACCAGCGCGTTCTGCGTCACATACGCCTTGAACTCAGGTGTTTGCGAGACCTTGCGCATCAGGTCGATGTAAAAGGCACGTTGCTCGGCGGTGACATTGCCCGGCATGAAGATGGTGCGCGGGAAACGGTATTGGTCGATGCCCAGTCCGGCTTCGTGACAGGTCGGTACGTCGGCCCAGGATTTGTCGCCAGCGATCTTGTTCGTGTAGCCCATGCGCTCCTTGCTGAACACGCACAGCGGTTGCACCTGATCGCCGCGCCACTGGCTGATGCTTTCGGCGGGGTTGTTGACGTTGGCGGCAATGTGTTTGCCCGCCAGTTGCGTGGCGGCTTCACTGCCGCTCTTGAACGGGATGTAGACGAGCTTGGTGTTGTTGGTCTGGTTCAGCAGCAAGGTCAGGGTCTGGTCGACGTCCTTGGACTGGCTGCCGCCCATGCGCATTTTCGACGGGTCGGATTTGACTGCTGCGTAGAAGTCTTTGGCGTCTTTCCACGGCGCGTCCTTGTAGGTCCAGAGGATGAAATCGTCCTCGGCAACGGCAGCGACCGGGGTCAGTTCCTGCCACTCGTAGCCGAGCTTGGACACCAGCGGCAGCAGATAAATGTTGTTGGTGGCGATCACCAGCTTATCGGCGTCACCTTTGGAGACCTTCATGTCGAGAAAAGCTTCTGCACCGTTGCCGCCGCCCTTGTTCAGGACCACGGTATTGACGTCGAGGAGCTTGTGGGTGCTGATGATCGACTGAATCAAGCGGCCGAGTTGATCGGTGCCGCCACCTGGACCACCGGCCACGACGATCTCGACATTCTTGTCGGGTTGCCATGCCGCGAGGGCAGGGGTTGGAAAAGCCAAAACTGGAAGCGCCGTGGCGCACATCAGCGTGCAGCCGAACAGCAGACGGGACGCGCGTCGAAAGGATGCGGTTCGCATGGTGATCCTCTTTCTTGTATTTGTTATGAGAGGCCGACCTGTCGATCAGCCATGCGAGGAGTGTGTGTAGGTTGCTATGTCGCGTCTAGTCAAAACATCACATACACCGATAGCCTGAGGTTATAGGTGATGGTGCGAAGGTCCTCAGGTAGAGGTGATCTGGCAGATGATGTGGGAAGGTGTGTCCACGCCGTTGTAGCAGTCCGGCTTGCCGGCGGTGAGATTCTCAGGACCGCCACCGCCACCGCTACCGCTACCGCCACCGCTACCGCTACCGCCACCGCCGGCAAGCCGTCCTGCTACAGGGTGGACGTTTGCAACTCAGCCTCCCAGAAACTTGAACGCCCACAGTACGCCCATGCCAATGCCCAACGTCAGCAACGTGCTCCGGGTTTTCCATGCGATGAAGGCTGCGATGACGGCCGCAGGGATCTGTGGGTTGTTCAACATCCACTCGCTTTGGCCGGGCGGGTAAATCACCGCAGGCAGCACCAAAGCCGCCAATACACTCGCCGGGACGTAGCGCAGCGCTCGGTCCAGGAACGCGGGCATTTGCCACTTTCCGTAGAGTTCGACAAAAGAAAGACGCATGGCGAATGTCCCGAGACCCACCGCCAGAAACAGTCCCCACAAGGCCAGATCGCTCACTGCGCTTCTCCCTCAATGGCGTTTGTCGAAGCATCACGAGCAGTGTCTTTGCGCAGGTTCTCGATCAGGACCCCCGCGACGACGCCACCGATAGACGCCGTCACCAGGCCGAGGTTGTACGGCAGCTTGATCGCCAGCACCGCAATGGCTCCGCCAACGATGGCCGCGCCTAACGTTGCCGGGCTTCGCAGGTTGGGAACGAGCAACGCCAGAAACGACAACGGAATGGCAAAACCCAGCGACCAGGTTTCAGGAATGCGCGCCCCCAGAATCACCCCTGCCAACACCGAAAACTGCCACGCCAGGTACATTGCCAGGGCCGTACCCATATAAAAGTGCCTGGCATGAACCCCCAGCTCGCCAGAGACCAGTTTCAGGCTCGACAGCGCAAAGGACTGATCGGAGAGCAGATAGGACATCGGCCAGGTCCAGCGCCGGGGCAATTTGTGCAGGTGAGGAGCCAGCGATGCGCTGTACATCATGAAACGCAGGTTGATGATCAAGGCGGTCACCACGATCGTCAGTGGCAACGCTGCGGTGTGCATCAACTGCAGCGCAACCATCTGCGCCGAGCCCGAATAGAACAGTAACGTCATGCCCATGGTGGTGCCCGGCGACATGCCCATCTCGGTCGCCATGACTCCCGTCACCAACCCGAAAGGAATCACGCCGGGAATCAGCGGAATGAGTGTCTGTACGCCATGACCAAAAGCATGTCCTGCGCTCCGATAATGCATTTTTTCTTGTCCTTTTCTGTTCCCGCTGACTGACGCCCGAAGGCTGGATTCGCTAGCGTCACATGAAGCGGCGTGGGATAAATCATAGGGGCTGGTGGCGGTCGGCTGAATCGACTTTTTTTGTGAGAAAGCAGGTAGTTTTTGTTATGGCGAAAGACGCGCGACAGGATCATGCCTTGATGCAGATGCCCTCGTTCAAGGCAATGAGGTCATTCGTGGCAGCGGCAAAATATCGGAATTTCACCCGCGCCGCTGAAGCGCTCTGCGTCACCCAGGCTGCGATCAGCCGGCAGATTCGCGATCTGGAGCTTTATCTGAATACCGAGCTGTTCATTCGCACCGGCCGGGAAGTGAAGTTGACCGACGCCGGTACCGCGTTGTTCGACGCCGCTCAGCTGTCGCTAACCAACATTTTCAACGCCACCGAACGCATTCGACGTGAAAGCAATGACAAGCGAACCTTGACGCTGTGCTGCTCGCCAGCGTTTTCGTCGATGTGGCTCGCGCACCGGATGAAGGACTTCTTCAGCGCCAATCCCGATGTCGACCTGAACGTGATCACCACCCAGCATTTTCTCGCGATGGAGCCGGGTGTCACGCCGGATATCTTCATCACCAAAGTGTTCGATCTGCGTCCGGGGTACGACCGCACGCCGCTGTTTCACGAGGTCGTCTACCCGGTCTGCACTCCGGGTTATCTTCAGGAGCATCCGCAGGTTCGGACGATGGAAGGCTTGCGCGAAAGCATCCTGCTGGACCTCAACCCTTACGGGCGCTCGCAACTGTCGGAGCAGGTCGATTGGAATGTCTGGTTTTCCTTCCAGAACGTCGAGGTGCAGATACCTGCGTCCCAAAGCCCGCAGTATTTCAGCACCAACGACTACAGCCTGCTCACGCAGATGGCGCTGGACGATCAAGGCGTGGCTTTGGGGTGGGATCACCTGATCGGGCATCTGATCGAACAGGGAAAACTGGTCAGACCCGTCGCCGAACAACTGGACCTCAAGGACGCCGTCCAATACCTGCTGATCGACGAGAAGAAGGCCGACGATCCGGCGTGCCGGCGCTTGAAGGAATGGTTGATGGCACAGTTCGCGTGAGCGATTGCCGACAGGTCGTGTGGCTACATCGGGTTTGGGGATCTACGAAGATATGACTGTAAGCCATAACCCTGTAGCAGTCCGGCTTGCCAGCGGTGGCGATCTCAAGGACGTCACCGCTGGCAAGCCAGACTGCTACAGGGGCAGATGGGGATCTACAGTCGATTACTTCTTGGCTGTCAGCGCGGTGTAGCCGTTCATCAGGTTGCGATAGTTCGGGATGCGCTGGGACAACAGGTTGCCCAGGCCTTCGATGTCGTTGCGCCAGTCGCGGTGCAGCTCGCAGGCCACGGCGAACCAGTTCATCAATTGCGCACCGGCCGCCGACATGCGATTCCACGCCGCTTGCTGCACACCTTCGTTGAAGGTGCCGGATGCGTCGGTCACCACGAACACATCAAAACCTTCGGCCAGCGCACTCAGGGTCGGGAACGTCACACAAACGTCAGTCACCACACCGGCAATGATCAGTTGCTTGCGACCGGTTGCCTTGATTGCTTTGACGAAATCTTCGTTGTCCCAGGCGTTGATCTGACCAGGACGAGCGATGTACGGCGCATCCGGGAACATCTCTTTCAACTCAGGCACCAACGGACCATTCGGGCCTTGCTCGAAGCTGGTGGTCAGGATCGTCGGCAGGTCGAAAAACTTGCCGCAATCGGCCAAGGCCAGCACGTTATTCTTGAACTCGTTCGGCGAAAAATCCTGCACCAGCGAAATCAGACCTGTCTGGTGGTCAACCAGCAGCAGTACGGCGTCGTTCTTGTCCAGGCGCTTGTAAGTTGTCATCGGTGCATTCCTTTTGAGTCGAGAAGTTTGAGTGTCGTAAGGGCGCCGCGTTTAGGCGTTTAGCTCAGTTGCTGCGGCATGGGTGTACTTTAGGCAGGGAATGATTTGATAACAATCCGGCCAAATCGAGACTTACTGATTCTGATTTGGGGACAATTTTAGATTCGCCAGCTGCATTCTGGCTCGCCAGCGTGGCGCCCTAAAGAACGCCACCGCCGGCAAGCCGTGCTGCTACATCGGTCTGTGGATTTACGAAGTTGGGCCTGCAAGCGCCCAACCCTGTAGCAGTTCGGCTTGCCGGCGGTGGCAGCGTCAGGGTTTCATGTTGAAAAAGCTCGTGCGCAACGGACTGACTTATTACCGGATGTCGGAGTTGCTATATCCTGCGGCTATCACCGTATTTCCAGTTTTGATTAGACGGTTATCGCTGCGCCTTCGATAGTGACGGCCACGACGGGCGTTCTCGCAGAAGGACGTCAACAATAAAAACAACAAACCGAGGTACGCACCATGGCCCGCAGCAGCGCCGACGTGCACCTGTCCGCGACAGGTCAATCGTATGCCCCTCCCGTTTCCAGCGTTGCCAGCGCGACCAAGGCCAGTACGGTTCGCTGGCGCATCTTCGCAATCATCTTCGTGCTCACCATGGTCAACCTGATCGACCGGGTTTCGTTGTCGATCGCCATGCCGACCATCGCCAAGGAATACACCCTTTCGCCTGCGATGCAGGGTCTGATTCTCAGCAGTTTCTTCTGGGCGTATGCGTTGTTGCAGATTCCGGGCGGCTGGATGATCGACCGGTTCGGACCGCGCCGGGTGATCACCTGGTCAACCGGGTTGTGGGGCACGTTTCAGGTGCTGGCGGGTTTTGCTACCGGCGGCGCGTCGTTGTTATTCGCACGGATGTTTCTCGGGGCCGCCGAGGCGCCATTGTTCCCCTCGGGCGGCAAACTGATTTCTCTGTGGCTGGCGCCGAGTGAACGCAGCCGTGGTGCGGTGATGATGGACAGCGGCAGCCCGTTGGGCGTGGCGCTGGGTGGTTTGATCATTGCGTATCTGATCGTGGTGCTGGACTCCTGGCGCTCGGCCTTCGTCATCGCCGGTGTCGCGACGCTGCTGTTGGGCTGGGTGTCGTGGCGCTACCTGCGTGACGATCCTTCGGTGCACCCGCAAGTCAACGAAGCGGAGCTTGCCAAGATCAACGCAGGCCGTGAAACGCCGGCTGCCGAAGCCGCCCGGGCCAAGGTCAAGGGCCTTGGCATTGCGGCGCGTTCGCTGACCGGCCTGCTGATCGGTCGCTCGACCTGGGCGATGGTGTATTTCGGTCTGCTCACCTGGGGCCCGAGTTATCTGGCTCAGGCGCGGGGCTTCGACATCAAAGGCATCGGTTTCGCGACGTTCGTGATCTTCATTTGCGGTTCCCTGGGTTCGTTAACCGGCGGTTTCCTCTGCGATGGTTTGATTCGCAAGGGCGTGCGCCGTGGCGTGGCGGTCAAAGGCCTGCTGACGTTCTCCGGTGTGATTGCCTTGGGTGCTTTGCTGGTCTTGCCGCAATTGAGCGACCCGATTGCCGCCGTTGCGCTGCTGGCAATGACGGCGTTCTTCCTGATGTGGGGCAGCCTGTACTGGAGCTTCCCCGCGTTGCTCGCCGCCCCGGCCCGGGTTGGCCTGATCGGCGGCGTGATGAACCTGGCGGGCAGTATCGGCGGCATCTTCGTGCCGATTCTGGTGGGGGTGATCCTGCAGTTCTTCGGCGGTTTCGGCGCAGTGCTGGGCTTCTTTGCGATCTGCGCTGCGCTGTTCGTGCTCGCGACATTGCTGATCGGTCTGGACGGCCAGCGTGAGGTGAGCAATGGCTGATGCGTTGTATAACGGCCCGATTGTCGACGCCCATCATCACTTCTGGGACCCGCAGGCCAACTATCACCCTTGGCTTTCGGAGGGGGCCGACATCCCGTTTCGCTACGGCGATTACTCTGCGATCAAGCGGCGTTATCTGCCGCCTGATTACTTCGCTGATGCCGGTGAGCACAACGTCGTGCAGACGGTCTACGTCGAGACCGAATGGGACCCAGGCGACCCGATTGGCGAGACCCGATTCGTCGAGCAGATCGCTGCACGGTATGGCGTACCCAATGCAGTCGTGGCCCAGGCCTGGCTCGACCATCCAGACGCCATCGCGGTGCTCGCCGAACAGGCTCTGTTCGCCAGTGTGCGTAGCGTTCGGCATAAGCCGGGCGGCCCAACGACGCCTGAAGAAGTCGGCGAGCAACGCACATTGATGAGCGACGAGCGCTGGCGCCGCAGTTACGCCACCTTGCACGACCTGGGCCTGCATTTCGATTTGCAGACCCCTTGGTGGAACCTGACGGAAGCCGAATGGCTGGCGCGTGACTTTCCGGACACCACGCTGATTCTCAACCACGCCGGACTGCCGTCAGATCGCAGCGTTGAAGGCCTCGCAGGCTGGCATGCCGCGATGGCGAAACTGGCCGAACAGCCCAATGTGGTGGTGAAGATTTCCGGGCTCGGCCTGCGCGGCATCCGCTGGAGGGCTGCTGACAACGCATGGATCGTGCGCGAGATCATCGCCATGTTCGGCACCGAGCGCGCAATGTTCGCCAGCAATTTCCCGGTCGACAGCCTGTGTGGCGCGTTCGACGACATCTACAGCGGTTTCAAACACATCGTTCGTGATCTGCCGAGTGCCGATCAAGTGCGTCTTTTCTACAGCAATGCGCAGCGAATTTACCGTTGCGAGCCGTGCGCCGTGGCACGTCCGTGGCCGGAACAGATGAGGAGTCAGGCATGAACAAAACCCGATTTGCAATGGTACTGGGTGATCCGGCGGGCATCGGCCCGGAATTGATCGCACGTTTGCTTAGCGAAGAAAAAGTGCGCAGCCAGGCCCATGTTCTGCTGATTGCCGACGAGGCAGAAATGCGCCGGGGGATGGACATCGCGGGCGTATCGTTTCCGTATCGGCAGATCGATTCGCTGGACTCGCTGGAGTTCTCTGATGACACGCCCCTGTTCTACAACTTTCGCGGCGATGCGGTGGGCGAGTTTCCACGCAGTGAAGCCAGTGCCATCGGTGGTCGTTACTGCCTCGATACGTTGAAGATTGCGGTTGAACTGACCGCAGCCAAAGTCACCAACTCGGTGCTGTTCGGGCCGCTGAACAAGACCTCGTTGCACATGGCGGGCATGGACCACAACGACGAGCTGCACTGGTTCGCCGAGCTGCTGGGCTTCAACGGGCCGTTCTGCGAATTCAACGTGATGGACAACCTCTGGACCTCCCGCGTGACGTCCCATGTGGCGTTGTCGGCAGTGCCGGGGATGCTCAGTCAGGAGCGGGTGATCGAAGCCATTCGACTGATCGACACCGCGCTCAAACGCAATGGCCTCAAGGCACCGCGCATCGGTGTTTGCGGCTTGAACCCGCATAACGGCGACAACGGTTCGTTTGGGCGTGAAGAGATCGACATCATCGGCCCTGCCGTGAAAACCGCGCAGGCGCAGGGCATGAATGCCGATGGGCCGTATCCGGGGGATACGATCTTTCTGAAGGTGCAGGGCGACGCCAATGCGTTCGACGCGGTGGTGACGATGTACCACGACCAGGGACAGATCGCGATCAAACTGATGGGGTTCTCGCGCGGCGTGACGGTGCAGGGCGGGTTGCCGATTCCGATCACCACGCCCGCTCACGGGACCGCATTCGATATTGCGGGTCAGGGCAAGGCGAACGTTGGCGCGATTCGCCAGGCGTTCGAGATCGGTTGCCGGATGGGGCAGAGCAACGTTTGATGGCGTGACGTTTTACCCGGTTCATAACCGGCCACGTTTTTGCCGCAGAACGCTCTATCAGCGCTCTGCGGTTTTTTTTGCTGTGCTTCAATTCAGACGGCGCCCCAATGCGTTGATTCGGCCCGGGAGGGCGTGGGAGGCCGACTTGTGGGCGATCGATTGCGCAGCAGTCGTAAAATCAGCCCCCTCGATCTGCCTGATACACCGCGTGCTCAATGTTCGCTGCCGGTGCCCGGAAGATCGTTGGCAAGCCGGCCTCCCACGCCTTCGGCAGAAGCAGCTCGGTGTAGTTGGCATGGTTATTTGTTCGGCGGAAGCGAATAGTAACCAGCACGCTTCTGTAATCCAGTCGGTCCCGCAATACCCTGTGGTGCTCCTATAACTGAGCGTACAAGTCTGCGGCCAGAGCGATCACCTGTAGCTATCACTGGATACGCATAAGTGATTAGCCGATCCCCGTTGCCGCTGGCTAAATCTGCTCATCGACACGCGACGCAGCGCTCTGCGGCGACGTTCGAACAACAATTACAAGAAGCCGATCCAGGGAATCATACTCATGAAAATCAAGGCAATCCGTACCCGCGTATTCGAATGGAAGGGCAAGGTCGTTCCACCGCAGGCGCACTTCTGCACCAATGCGAGCGACATCCTGTTCGAGCGTGGCGATGCCATGGGCTCCTTCCGTTTTCACGGCTGGCTGGTGGTGGAAATCGAGACCGACAACGGCATCGTCGGCATCGGTAACTGCGCGTTGGCGCCACGTGTCGCCAAGGAAATCATCGACACCTATCTGGCCCCCATCGCCATCGGCGAAGACCCGTTCGACAACGAATACATCTGGCAGAAAATGTATCGCCAGAGCCACGCCTGGGGCCGCAAAGGCATCGGCATGGCAGCCATCTCGGCAATCGACATCGCCATCTGGGACATCATGGGCAAGGCCGTGAACAAGCCAGTGTTCAAACTGCTTGGCGGCCGCACCAAAGAAAAGATCTGGACCTACGCTTCCAAGCTGTACGCCAACGACAACCTGGACCTGTTTCTGGAAGAGGCCCAGGGCTATCTGAGTCAGGGCTTCACGGCGATGAAAATGCGCTTCGGCTACGGCCCGAAAGACGGCCCGGCGGGCATGCGTCGCAACATCGAGCAGGTGCGTGCGCTGCGGGAGCTGGCCGGCCCTGACGTCGACATCATGCTTGAGTGCTACATGGGCTGGACCCTGGAGTATGCCCGTCGCATGTTGCCGAAACTGGCTGAGTTCGAACCGCGCTGGCTGGAAGAGCCGGTCATCGCGGACGACCTCGAAGGCTACATCGAGCTGAAGAAGATGGGCATCATGCCGATCTCCGGCGGCGAGCACGAATTCACGTCATACGGCTTCAAGGACATGCTCGAACGCCGCGCTGTCGACGTGATCCAGTACGACACCAACCGCGTCGGTGGTATCACGGCAGCGCGCAAGATCAACGCCATGGCCGAAGCGTGGTCGGTGCCGGTCATTCCCCACGCGGGCCAGATGCACAACTACCACCTGACCATGTCCACCACCGCCTCGCCGATGGCCGAATTCTTCCCGGTGTTCGACGTCGAGGTCGGCAACGAGTTGTTCTACTACGTCTTCAAGGGCGAGCCACAGCCAGTCAACGGCTACATCCAGCTGGACGACCACAAGCCAGGCCTTGGGCTGGAAATCTCCGACGAATACCTGAGCGAGTTCAACATTATCGAGTGATGTCGCCAGAGGTCGCGCATCGTCTCTGATGAAGCGCGATTTGATTACGATCCGCACTGATGTTGCGCATGGGGGCTTCAGATACCACGTGTCATCAGGTTTTGCGACTGCTTCGCAGCCGATCGCGAGCAAGCTGCGCTCCCACGCCCTTCGGGCAGAGGCGAGATCGTATTCCATATTTTTTCGGAGATTCAGCCCATGCGCCTTATCCAGTTCGAAAACAGCCAGAGACAGCGCCAGGTCGGCGTTGTCGAGGGCTTGCAGGTCAATGTCGTCCGCAACACCACAAGCACTCGCGAACTGGCCCTCGCGGCCATTCGCAGCCAACGCAGCCTCGAGGATGAAGTGAGCAGTCGTGGCACTGAGTCTGGTCCTGAATACGCAGGTCTTTTGCAAAACGGCCAGATCCTGCCGCCACTGGACCACGAAGACCCTGCCCACTGCCTGATCAGCGGCACCGGCCTGACCCATCTGGGCAGCGCATCGGCGCGGGACAAGATGCACCAGCACGACGGTCAGGTCGAAGCCGGCATGACCGACACCATGAAGATCTTCAAGTGGGGCATCGAAGGCGGCAAACCTGCGCAAGGTGATGTTGGCGCGCAACCGGAGTGGTTCTACAAAGGCGACGGCAGCATCGTCGTGCGTCCCGGGGCTGACTTTCCGGTGCCGGCCTTCGCCGAAGACGCCGGCGAAGAGCCCGAACTGACGGGCCTGTATGTCATTGGCGACGATGGCCAACCCTATCGACTGGGCTACGCGTTGGGTAACGAGTTCTCCGACCACGTCATGGAGCGGAGAAATTACCTCTATCTCGCCCATTCCAAGCTGCGTTATTGCGCCTACGGCCCTGAGCTTCGCGTAGGCGAGCTGCCGCGTCATCTGTCAGGCATGAGCCGCATCAAGCGTGGTGGTGAAGTGATCTGGGAAAAGGAGTTTCTCAGTGGCGAAGACAACATGTGCCACAGCCTTGCGAACCTGGAATACCACCATTTCAAATACGCGCAGTTCCTGCGTCCGGGCGATGTGCACATTCATTACTTCGGGACTGCGACTCTGTCGTTCGCCGATGGCGTGAAAACCCGGCCTGGCGATCGTTTCCAGATCAGCCTGGATGCCTTTGGCGCGCCGCTTGAAAACGGTATTGGCGAAGGCCCGCGCCCTGTGGCGATCGGTCAGATCAAGGCGCTTTAAGGGATGCTCTGCAGGACGCCAATCCACTGGGATTACAGCGGTTGGTGGATGAGGGGACTGATTCACCGCGGTAGTCGGTAGACCTGTAGCGGCACGGCTTGCCGACGGTGACGGATTGAGGATCGCCACCGCCGGCAAGTCGTGCTGCTACAAGTCGAGGTTCACATGATCAAACCCGTGCCGTCTGCTTCTCGGTCATTTCAGCGGGAGACGCATCGGCGAAGTGGTTGACCTGACGCAAGGCCTTGAAACCCCACATCCAGGTACCGACCACACCCAGCGTACACAACCCGCCGATGATTGCCGCGGGCACGGCGCCCCACAACGCGGCGCTGCTGCCAGCCCTGAACTCGCCCAGCTCGTTGGATGAACCGATGAACAGCATGTTCACGGCGTTCACCCGGCCGCGCATCTCGTCGGGTGTCGAGAATTGCACCAGTGTCGAGCGGATGTACACGCTGACCATGTCCGCCGCGCCGGCGATCATCAGTGCCAGCAACGACAGCCAGAACAGCGTGGACAGTGCGAACACCAGATTCGCCAGGCCGAATACAGCCACGGCGATGAACATCACCATGCCCACGTTACGGTCGAACGGGCGCACGCTCAGATAGAGACCGGTGGCGACCTCGCCCAGGCTCATCGCGCTGCGCAACGCGCCCAGACCTTGTGGCCCCAGGTGCAGCACTTCATGGGCGTAGATCGGTAGCAGGGCTACCACGCCGCCGAGCAATACCGCGAACAGGTCCAGTGAGATGGTGCCGAGGATGATCGGCCGCGAGCGGATAAAGGCGATCCCCGCCGTGAAGCGCTTCCAGGCGGTGGATTCGAGAATCTGCTTTTTGCCTGCAAACAACACCGGAACACGCATCAGCAGCAGCACACCCGCGATGAAGCTGGCCATGCACACCGAGTAGGTCAAGCCGCCCCCACCCAGCGCATACAGCCCGCCGCCGACTAGAGGCCCGGCGATGGTGGCGATACGCATGATCATGCTGTTGGTGGCGATGGCGGCCGCCAGTTTCTCCCGTGGCACGACTTGCGGCAGCAGGCTTTGCAGCGCCGGGCCGGTGAACGCCCGGGCACAACCGAACAGCGCCAGCGTGGCGTAGATCAGGCGGGTGTCCTGGTGATGCGTGACCGAGAACAGCATCAACATCAGGCTGCAAAGCCCCTGCACGCTCCAGCTTATGGTCAGGATCAACTTGCGGTCGTAACGGTCGATCAAATCGCCGGCGGGCATGAGCAACAGCAGCATCGGGATGAATTGCGCAAGGCCGACATACGCCAGCGAGATCGGGCTGCGCGTCATGTCATACACCTGCCAGGCGACCACGACCGCCTGAATCTGCATGGCAAACACAGCGGCAAGGCGGGCCGTCAGGAACGCAAAGAAACCGGGCTGCTTCAGAATGCTTTCAGAGGCAGATTCGGAGGGCGTAGCAGGCGATTCGGAACTCAAGGCAGGACATCCATCGAAGCGAAAGACGGCCGAGTGTTATACACCTGTAAGCAGGTATATGCCTCTTACTGTCAGAAATTTAATGATGGGTGGCGGGGTAATGGTCGCTCTCCCGCGGACTGCGTGGGCGATCAGACATCCTTGTAGGAGCGCGCTTGCCCACGATGGCGTCGGTACATCCGACGTATTCACGTCGTCTGACGCGGCCAATCGCGGGCAAGCGCTCCTACAGGTGTTGGATCCAGGCTACTTACGTCTGACGAGCAGCACACCCGATTCCATATGGTGGGTGTACGGAAACTGATCGAACAGCGCGCAACGCTCCACGCGATGGGTGTCATGCAACTGCGCGATGTTGGCAGCCAGGGTTTCGGGGTTGCAGGAGATGTACAGAATCCGCTCAAAGCGACGGGTCAGTTCGCAGGTGTCCGGGTCCATGCCCGCACGCGGCGGGTCGACGAAGACGCTGCCGAAGTCGTAGCTCTTCAGATCGACACCAGCCAGACGCCGAAACGGACGCACGTCATTCAGTGCTTCGGTCAGCTCTTCGGCCGACAGACGCACCAGGCTGACGTTATCCACAGCGTTATCCGCCAGATTGCTCAGCGCCGCATTGACCGACGTCTTGCTGATCTCGGTCGCCAGCACTTTACGCACGCGGGTCGCCAGCGGCAGGGTGAAGTTGCCGTTGCCGCAATACAGCTCCAGCAGATCGTCCTGGCGCTCGCCCAAGGCTTCATAGGCCCAGCTCAACATCTTCTGGTTCACGGTGCCGTTGGGTTGAGTGAACGCGCCTTCTGGCTGGCGATAGCTGAACGTGCGACCTGCGACGTCCAGCTTTTCCGTCACGTAATCGCGACCGATCACCAGGCGCTGACCCTTGGAGCGGCCGATGACGCTGACCTTCAAATCGGCGGCCAACTGTTCAGCCTCCAGTTTCCAGGCGTCGTCCAGCGGGCGGTGATAGCACAGGGTGATCATGCCGTCGCCGGCCAGCGTGGTCAGAAAGTCGACCTGAAACAGCTTGTGGTTGAGGGTCTTGCTGGCTTCCCAGCGCTCGCGCAATACCGGCATGAGCGCGTTGATCTGCTCGCTTGCGATGGGGAAATCGTTGATCAGGATCGGCGTGTACTTGTCGCCCGGCGTGAACATCGCGTAGTGCCGCTTGCCCTCGTCGCGCCACAGGCGAAATTCGGCGCGCAGGCGATAGTGCTCTCGCGGCGAATCGAAGACCTGAGGTTCAGGCGCGTCGAACGGTTTGAGCAGCTCGCGCAAGCGATCGGCTTTTTCGTCGAGCTGACGGCTGTAGCTCGCAGGGTCGAACGTAGAACTCATGGATAGAAGCCCAGCTTGATCACGAACAGGATCGACAGGATGACCAGCGCCGAATTCAGCTCACGGCCACGGCCCGACAACAGCTTGATCACTGTCCAGGAAATGAAGCCAAAAGCGATGCCGTTGGCGATGGAGTAAGTGAACGGCATCGCCAGCGCGGTGAGTACCACCGGCGCCGCTTCAGTGATGTCGTCCCAATTGATTTCCGCCAGACCCGAGGTCATCAGCACTGCCACGAACAGCAGGGCAGGCGCGGTGGCGAACGCCGGAACGCTGCCCGCCAAAGGTGCGAAGAACAGCGCCAGCAGAAACAGGACGGCAACCACGATGGCTGTAAGACCGGTACGGCCACCGGCACTCACGCCCGCTGCCGATTCGATGTAACTGGTGGTGGTCGAAGTGCCCAGCAGCGAGCCTGCCATGGCGGCGGTACTGTCGGCGACCAGCGCACGGCCCATTTTCGGCATGTGGCCGTCCTTGCCCATCAGGCCGGCGCGCTTGGCAACGCCGATCAGCGTGCCCGAGTTATCGAACAGGTCCACGAAGAGAAAGGAGAAGATCACGCTGACCAGCCCGATGTTCAATGCGCCGGCGATGTCCAGTTGCAGAAAGGTCGGGGCCAGCGAAGGAGGCATGGAGACGACGCCGCCAAACGGCGAGAAGCCCATCAGGATGGAGACGATGGTCACCGCCAGAATGCCGATCAGCACTGCACCGCGCACTTTCAGGGCTTCCAGCGCGACAATCAGGGCGAAACCGAGGGTCGCGAGGACCGGTGCGGGTTTTGCCAGATCGCCCAGACCGACCATGGTCGCCGGGTTGCTGACTACGATTCCGGCGTTGTGCAGGGCAATCAGCGCCAGAAACAGACCGATACCGGCGGCGATCGCCGAGCGCAACGGGAGCGGGATGCTGTTGATGATCCATTCGCGGATGCGAAAGATCGACAGCAGGAAGAACATCACGGCAGAGATGAACACCGCACCCAGCGCCACTTGCCAGGTATGGCCCATGTGCAGGACGACGGTGTAGGTGAAGAACGCGTTCAGGCCCATGCCCGGCGCGAGCGCAATCGGGTAGTTGGCAATCAGGCCCATGACCGTGGAGCCGATGGCAGCTGCAAGGCAGGTGGCGACGAAGATGGCGCCTTTGTCCATGCCGGTCTCGCCGAGGATGCTCGGGTTGACGAAGAGGATGTAGGCCATGGCGAGGAACGTCGTGATCCCGGCCAGGATTTCCGTGCGCACATTGGTGTCATGTGCCTTGAGTTGAAACAGCCGCTCCAGCATGTGTGGCTCCCCGGTGACGCATTGCGCCATTAATGAAATCGACTAAAACAGCAAAGCACAGCTCGCCCAAAGAGCCTGCACAAATTCTGCCAGTCGCAAAAAGCCGCGCATCATACCAGCGTCCCCCGGGAAAGGCTGCTGACGTTGATCGGCAGCTCACGATGGCAGAAAGAGTGGCCGTCCGACGTGGCAGGCGCACCCTGCGGTCGAGACACGCTCATCAAAAACCGTGAACGTTTGCCAAAACCCGCCAGTCTCTACCCCAGAGACGCAGATCCACTGCGCTGATCAAGTATCTACCGTGAGGCACCCCATGAGCGCGACGAACCAGAAGGATTTCGCGGAGCACGCCATTGCTCTGACCCTTAACGGCCAACCCCGACAATTGCAGGTACAGCCCTGGGTTACCTTGCTCGACGTTCTGCGCGAGCAACTGGACCTGGTCGGCACCAAGAAGGGCTGTGATCACGGCCAGTGTGGCGCCTGCACCGTGTTGCGTGACGGCAAACGCATCAATGCCTGCCTGACGCTGGCGATCATGTGCGACGGCGCCGAGCTGACCACCATCGAAGGCCTGGCAGACGGCGACGTTCTGCACCCTATGCAGCAGGCGTTCATCAAGCATGACGCGTTTCAGTGCGGCTATTGCACGCCTGGGCAGATCTGCTCGGCAGTAGGGCTGGCGAACGAAGGGCGCGCTGGCAATGCGGACGAAATCAAGGAGTTGATGAGCGGCAACCTGTGCCGTTGCGGCGCCTACAGCAACATTCTGGCGGCTGTCGAAGAGGCATTGCCGCAATCGGCGAGCAAGGATGGAGGGCGTCAGCCATGAACCCTTTCAATTACAGCAAGCCATCGCAGGTCAGTCAGGCGATCAGCCTCGCCGATGGCGCGAGCCGCTTCATCGCAGGGGGCACCAACCTTCTGGACCTGATGAAAGAAAACATCGACCGCCCTGACCATCTGATCGACATCACCGGACTGCCACTCAAGGAGGTCAAGGAAACGCCAAACGGCGGGTTGCTGATCGGCGCGCTGGTCAGCAATGCCGATCTGGCCTGGCATCCACTGATTGAGCAGCGTTACCCCCTGCTGTCCAAGGCCATTCTGGCGGGCGCCTCTCCTCAGCTGAGGAACATGGCCAGTACCGGCGGCAACCTGCTGCAGCGCACCCGTTGCTACTACTTTTATGATGCTGCGATGCCCTGCAACAAGCGCGAGCCGGGAAGTGGCTGCCCGGCGAAGACCGGTTTGAACCGGATCCACGCCATTCTGGGCGCCAGTGACGAATGCGTGGCGACTCACCCCTCCGACATGTGCGTGGCGCTGGCAGCACTGGAGGCGGTGGTGCATGTCGAAGGTCGTGCCGGAAAACGCAGCATCGAATTCGCAGACTTTCACCGTCTGCCGGAGAACGCCCCCCAGCGAGACAACCAGCTCGCCGATGACGAGTTGATCACGGCGATCGAGTTGCCACCCGCCGGATTCGTGTCCCACAACCACTACCTGAAGATTCGCGACCGGGCGTCTTACGCCTTCGCCCTGGTATCAGTGGCTGCAGCGCTTGAACTCGATGGCGATGTCATCCGTGACGTGCGCCTGGCCTTGGGAGGCGTGGCCCATAAACCCTGGCGGGACAAGTCGGTCGAGCAGTCGCTCAGGGGCAAACCGGTGTCCAGAGAGAATTTTGTCGCCGCTGCCGATGCCATGCTGCGGGACGCCAGGCCGCTCGCGCACAACGCTTTCAAGATCAAGCTGGCCCAGCGCGCGATTGTTCGCGCGCTGAGTGAAGCCGCTGTGGGAGGGAATGTCTGATGAACGCGAAAATGTCTCCCAACGGTAAAGTGTCTCCCGTGGGGCAGCCACTTGACCGGGTCGATGGTCATCTGAAAGTCACAGGTCAGGCTCGGTACGCCGCAGAGTACCCGCAAGCGGGGCTGCTGCATGGCAGCGTCGTGTCCAGCAGCATCGCGTGCGGCCGGGTGCTGAAGATCGACGCCTCCGAGGCCATGCAGGTCAAGGGCGTGGTCGCGGTGCTTGACCACACCAACCGGCCACCGGTCGCCAGTTACGATAAGAACTATGCGGACGCTGACGCGGCCGAGGGCTCACCTTTTCGGCCGCTATACAACGATAACGTCCTGTACAGCGGCCAGCCCTTGGCTCTGGGGGTCGCCGAGACGCTGGAAATAGCGCGTTTCGCGGGTTCGCTGGTGCGCATCGAGTACGACGTTCACGCTCACCAGACCGACCTGACTCAAGCGCAAGGCGACGCCCACACTGCGCCCGCAGAAACGCCCAAGCCTCGCGGAGATTTCCAAAGTGCCTGGACGCAAGCGGCGGTCACGGTTGACGCGCAGTACAGTACGCCGAACGAACATCACAATCCGATGGAGCCACACGCCTCTACGGTGGTGTACCAGGATGACGGCAGCCTCGAAATTCACGACAAGACCCAAGGCACCCAGAACTGTCAGGACTACCTGCACAAGGTGTTCGGGCTGGAGAAGGAGAAGATTCGTATCCTGGCCGCATTCGTCGGCGGCGCGTTCGGATCGGGACTGCGCCCGCAGTATCAGTTGCCGTTGGCGGTCATGGCGGCATTGCATCTCAAGCGCTCGGTCCGCGTGACGTTGACGCGTCAACAGATGTTCACCTTCGGCTATCGCCCCAATACGTTGCAGCACCTGAAGCTGGGTGCGACAGCGGAGGGCAGGCTGGTGGCGGTGGGACACGATGTAATCGGTCAGACGTCGCGATTCGAGGATTTCACCGAGCATGTCGTGGAATGGAGCGGCATGCTCTATCAATGCGACAACGTGCAGCTCACCTACAAATTGGCGCCGCTGGACGTGTACACGCCGCTGGACATGCGCGCGCCGGGAGCGACTTCGGGCATGGTCGGCCTGGAATGCGCACTGGACGAACTGGCGTGTGCGGCGGGCGTCGATCCGGTGCAGTTGCGCAGAGTCAACTTTGCCGAGCGAAACGGTAACGAAGACAAGCCGTACTCCAGCAAGGAACTGCTTGCCTGTTACGAACAAGGCGCCGAGCGCTTCGGCTGGAGCAAGCGCAACGCCGAACCACGCAGCATGCGCCAGGGCCAGCGACTGGTCGGCTGGGGCATGGCGGGTGGCGTCTGGGAGGCGATGCAGATGAAGGCCAGCGCCAAGGCCAGTATCGACAGCGACGGCAAGATCACCGTCAGCAGCGCCACCACTGACATTGGCACCGGTACGTACACGGTCATGACCCAGATCGCTGCCGAAGCGTTGGGGGTGAAGACCCAAGACGTCAATTTCGTACTGGGCGACAGTTCGCTTCCTACCGCGCCGTTGCAGGGCGGCTCGTTCACCGTGTCTTCGGTGGGCACCGCGGTGCAGCAGGCCTGTAGAGGGTTGCGCACCAAATTGCTGGACGCGGTGCGCATGGCCCATCCGGAGTTCGCGGTGGTGGACATGGAAGAGGTCGAGATCGGCGATGGCTGTCTGCAGATTCGCGGGCAGCGGTTTGCGTATGCCGACATCGTTCGCCAGTCGTCCCATGAGGTTCTGGAGGTACGCATCGACGCCGAGCCTGACGAGAAACGCGAAGGCTTCGCCACCGCAACGCATTCGGCGGTATTCGTTGAGGTGCTGGTCGATGAAGATCTGGGGACGATTCGCGTCAATCGGGTGGTCAGTGCCGTAGCGGCGGGGAGGGTGGTCAACCCCAAGACGGCCCGCAGCCAGATTCTCGGCGGTGTGGTGTGGGGTATCAGCCAGGCGTTACAGGAAGAAACCCTGACCGACCACAATCTGGGCCGCTTCATGAATCACAGCCTGGCCGAGTACCACATTCCGGTAAACGCGGACATCGGCGACATCGATGTGGTGTTCGTCGAGGAAAACGACGACATCGTCAACGAACTGGGTTCCAAGGGCGTTGGCGAGATCGGTATTGTCGGCGTGGCCTCGGCCATAGCCAATGCCATCTATCACGCGACCGGCAAGCGCGTGCGGGAGTTGCCGATCACGCTGGACAAGGTGCTCTGACGCTATCAGCAGAAAGGCTTGCCAACGTTGGCTATAACAACACGGATTGCCGACGGTGGTGTTGAGCGTTCTTGTGTAGCAGCACGGCTTGCCGGCGGTTGCGCCCTTAAAATGGCCACCGCCAGCAAGCCGGACTCCTACCCGTCTATGCGTCGCACCTCTCTTCAACATTCAATGTCGCCCCAGTGCAACCACAGGTCGCGCTGGTGCGCTTCGTGCAGGGTGCTGCTGCGTAATTTGCGTCAACGCGGCAGCATTCGTATTGCCGTGGGTCTTGAAGCCTTAAAACTGCCGAAAAGAGCTGAATAAAATAACGAGCCGACCCGAGGAGCACGCATGAAGAGATTTATTCGTCAGATCAGTTGCGGTGTGTTGATGCTGAGCAGTACCGCCCTGATGGCGGCGGAACCCGCCAAGTGTCAGAGCGTGCGGATGGGTGTGGTCAACTGGACGGATGTGATTGCCACCAGCGCCATCGCCGAAGTGCTGCTGCAGAACATGGGTTACGACGTCAAACAGACCAGCGCTGCTCAGCAAATCGTTTTCGGTGGACTGCGCGATGACCGTCTCGACGTGTTTCTGGGGTACTGGAAACCGGCGATGGACAAGAACATCGCCCCCTTCGTGGCCGCCAATCAGGTCAAGGTCTTCGACGCGCCGAGCATGAGCGACGCCCAGGCGACCCTCGCTGTGCCGCAGTATGTGGCAGACGGCGGTCTGAAAACCTTTGCCGACATCGCTAAATTCAAGGACAAGCTGGGTGGCAAGATCTACGGGATCGAGCCGGGCACCGGCGCCAATGCCAACATCAAGGGCATGATCGAGAAGAACCAGTTCGGTCTCGGCGGCTTCCAGTTGGTCGAATCGGGCGAGGCGGGCATGCTCGCCGCCGTGCAGCGCGCGACCAAGCGCAATGAGTGGGTCGTCTTCGTAGGCTGGACCCCGCACCCGATGAACATCAACATGAAGATCGCCTACCTGACCGGCAGCGAAGATGTGTTCGGTCCCGGCGAGGGCGCCGCGACTGTGTCCGTGGTCACTGCACCGGACTACGCGACCCGTTGCCCGAATGTGAACAAGCTGATGAGCAACCTGAAGTTCACCGCGGCGCAGGAAAGCCAGATGATGGTGCCGATCATGGACCGCAAGGCGCCGAACGACGTCGCCAGACAGTGGCTCAAGGACCATCCTGAAGACACCAGGCGCTGGCTGGAGGGCGTGACCACCTTCGATGGCAAGGACGCAGCGGCGGCCGTGCAGGTGGCTGTCAACAAATAACCGTTCGTACACGGAACCGGCAGCAGTCCGGTTTGCCGGCGGCGGCGTTATGAACATCGCCGCCACCGGCAAGCCGGATGGCTACAGGTGATCGTCGTTGGCCATATCAGCGACGCGAGACGGGATGATGGGAGTACAGGAATGCGTTACCCCCTTTCGCCAGAAATGGCTGCTTTCATTGCCAAAACCCTCAGTTTCAGTGTCGATTCGCTGGAAATCGCCGGTCAGCGACGTTCCTATTCTCGTATGTGCGAAGCCTTCACCCCCACCCGACCGGCCGGTCTCGAGGTCAAGGATTTCACCCTGGCCGGGGTCGCGGTGCGCAGTTATCGCCCCCATCGTCTGTCCCTCGAACACCCCGCCCCCTGTGTGGTTTACCTGCATGGAGGCGGCTGGGTGGTGGGCGATCTGGATTCTCACGACTTTCTCACCGCTGCCCTGGCCAGCGATCTCAATGCGGTGGTCATCGCCGTGGATTACCGGCTGGCGCCCGAGCATCCGTTTCCAGAGGGTTTCGATGACTGTCTGGAGGTCTGGCATGCCTTGCAGGTTCAGGCGCCACGGTTGGACATCGACCCTCGCCGGATAGCGATTGCCGGGGACAGCGCTGGCGGCAATCTGGCGGCGGCCTTGTGTCTGGCATTACGCGAGGCGGGAGAGCGACAACCGGTAGGGCAGGCGCTGATTTACCCAGTTCTGGGTGGTGCCGACGACTTGCCGTCCCGCAGCGAATGTTTCGATGCGCCGTTGCTCAGCACTGAAGAGCTGGCGTTCTGTTGGCGGCTCTATATGGACGAGGACGAGCGTTCACCTTACGCCATGCCGCTCAATACGACGGATTTTCGACGGCTGGCGCCTGCGTTCATCGCCGTCGCGCAGTTCGACCCGTTGCGCGATGACGGCATCTGCTACGAGCGGGCGTTGCGCGAAGCGGGTGTGGCGACCGACTTCGATCCCGGGCCGGGGCTTGTGCACGGCAGTCTGAGAGCCAAAGGCCTGGTGCCGGAAGTGGACGATCTCTATCGGCGACTGGTCTGCGCACTGCTGGGCTTTATCCGCAGCCCTTTATAGGCCTCTGTGCCAGACGCAGTCTCCTCGCTCGAATCCCATCGCCCTGATCCGGTCTGCCTGCGACTGCTCTGCATCAGGGGGTGAGGCAACTCGTCACGCGACAAAAGACCACGCGGATCATGTGCCGAAATGGGACTACTCTTTCAACGTTGGTTGATCTGCATCAATTCTGCGGTTGGTTTCGATTGATCTGTCGGCTTGACACAACCCCCGCGTCAGCAATTTGAGCGCGAACTTACAAGAACCAACACACACCGTCGTACTCAATACACCGTGGGGGCAGTCGCTGAAGGCCCCGGGTCTGCAGCCAGTACCACCTGATAGAGGAAGACCTATGTTCGGTTTAGAGGCACTCGATCTCGCCCGAATTCAGTTTGCGTTCACTGTTTCATTTCACATCCTGTTCCCTGCCATCACCATCGGCCTGGCGAGTTTCCTCGCGGTGCTCGAAGGCCTGTGGCTCAAGACTCATGACAACACCTACCGCGATCTTTACCACTTCTGGTCGAAGATATTTGCCGTGAACTTCGGCATGGGTGTGGTCTCCGGTCTGGTCATGGCCTACGAGTTCGGGACCAACTGGAGTCGATTCTCCGACTTCGCCGGTGCCGTGACCGGTCCGCTGCTGACTTACGAAGTGCTGACCGCATTTTTCCTAGAAGCAGGTTTCCTGGGCGTCATGCTGTTCGGCTGGAACCGTGTGGGTCGGGGTTTGCACTTCTTTTCGACCGTTATGGTGGCAGTGGGCACGCTGATCTCGACCTTCTGGATTCTGGCTTCGAACAGTTGGATGCATACGCCGCAGGGTTACGAAATCGTCGACGGCCGCGTTATTCCTGTCGACTGGTTTGCCGTGATCTTCAACCCTTCGTTCCCCTACCGTCTTACTCACATGGCAATTGCCGCGTTCGTCGCCACCGCGTTTTTTGTCGGTGCATCGGCGGCCTGGCATCTGCTGCGCGGTCGCGACAATCCTGCGATTCGGCGGATGTTGTCGATGGCGATGTGGATGGCGCTGATCGTCGCGCCGATCCAGGCCATGGTAGGCGATGCCCATGGTCTGAATACTCTGGAGCATCAGCCTGCGAAAATCGCCGCAATCGAAGGTCACTGGGAAAACGTAGGGGACGAACCCACTCCGCTGATCCTGTTTGGTTGGCCAGACATGAAAGAGGAGAGGACAAAATACGCAGTAGAAATTCCGTATCTGGGAAGCTTGATATTGACGCACAGCCTGGACAAGCAGATCCCGGCCTTGAAATCCTTCCCCCCAGAAGACCGCCCCAACTCGACCATCATCTTCTGGTCGTTTCGGATAATGGTTGCGCTCGGCTTGCTGATGATCGCGACCGGTCTGTGGAGTGCCTGGCTACGTTGGCGCGGGAAACTTTACAGCAACCGGCTGTTTCTCACCCTTGTCATGTGCATGGGACCCTCGGGGCTGATCGCGTTGCTGGCAGGATGGTTTACCACTGAAATAGGTCGTCAGCCCTGGGTGGTTTACGGGCTGATGCGCACAGCCAATGCATCCTCCAACCACAGCGTCGAACAAATGAGCCTGACGCTTGTACTGTTCGTCGTGGTCTATTTCATGCTGTTCGGCGCAGGCTTCGGTTACATGATGCGTCTGGTACGCAAAGGGCCCAAAACCCACGAAGGCGATGACACGCCACACGGTGGTCCTGGCCAGAAACGCACGCCAGCACGTCCTCTCTCCGCTGCCGATGAGAGCAGCACCGATGATCGTAAAGACCGCCTGAGTGAGGGGAACTGAGCCATGGGTATTGATCTTCCACTGATCTGGGCCGTGATCATCATCTTCGGCATCATGATGTACGTCATCATGGACGGCTTCGACCTCGGGATCGGCATTCTTTTCCCGTTCATCAAGGGCAAGACTGACCGCGACGTGATGATGAACACCGTAGCGCCAGTCTGGGACGGCAACGAAACCTGGCTGGTGCTCGGCGGTGCCGGTTTGTTCGGCGCGTTTCCGCTGGCGTACTCGGTGGTGCTCGAAGCGCTTTATCTGCCGTTGATCTTCATGCTGATCGGGCTGATTTTCCGCGGCGTGGCGTTCGAGTTCCGCTTCAAGGCGACTGAAGCCAAACGTCATCTCTGGGACAAGGCGTTCATCGGCGGCTCGCTGGTAGCGACGTTCTTCCAGGGCGTGGCGCTGGGCGCATTCATCGATGGCATTCCGGTGGTCAACCGCGCGTATGCGGGTGGCGGGCTGGACTGGCTGACGCCGTTCTCGCTGTTCTGCGGTCTGGCGCTGATCGTCGCGTATGCACTGCTCGGCTGCACCTGGCTGATCATGAAGACCGAAGGTGGCCTGCAGAAAGCCATGCACGATCTGGCGCGGCCACTGGCGATTACCACGCTGGTGGTGATGGCCATCGTCAGCCTGTGGACACCGCTGGCGCATCAGGACATCGCCGATCGCTGGTTCAGCATCCCGAATCTGTTCTGGTTCATGCCGGTGCCGGCACTGGTGCTCGTGACCATGTACGGGTTGTTCAAGGCTGTGGAGCGCAACGCGCACTACACGCCGTTCCTGCTGACGCTGGTGCTAATCTTCCTGGGCTACAGCGGTCTGGGCATCAGCCTGTGGCCGAACATCATCCCGCCGTCGATCTCGATCTGGGACGCTGCGTCGCCGCCACAGAGCCAGGGCTTCATCCTGGTGGGCACGCTGTTCATCATCCCGTTTATCTTGGGTTACACCTTCTGGAGCTACTACGTGTTCCGCGGCAAGGTCACCCACGAAGACGGTTACCACTGATGGGAGCCGGTCCCGAATCAACCTCGGGGCCGGTATTCGAGAGAAGAGGGTTTAGCGATGTCCGGCAAAGAATCTTTTCACGACGACGATCCTGCGCAGAAGAAACCACTCTGGCAGCGCATTGGCTGGTTGGTCATCATCTGGGCGGGCAGTGTGTTCGCCCTGTTCATCGTCGCCAGCCTGTTGCGCATGTTCATGACTGCGGCGGGGATGAAGACGCATTGAGCGTTTTTTGACCAACAAAAACCCGCTTCGGCGGGTTTTCGCGTGTACGACATACTGATTTCAGCACAGATCCCTGTAGCAGTCCGGCTTGCCGGCGGTAGCGATCATGAGGATGCCACCGCCAGCAAGGAGGGCTGCTTTAGGGATGTCGCTTATTTGCGGGCTTTGAGGATCACGAACTTCGGCGTTGCCGCCACTTGTTCCACCCCTCGGAACAACCGCGCCAGTTTGCTGTGATACCCCAGGTGCCGGTTGCCGACAATGTACAACGCACCGCCAGTGACCAGCGCCGAACGCGCCTGCTGGAACATGCGCCACGCCAGAAAATCCCCCACCACTTGTTGTTGATGGAACGGCGGATTACACAGCACCACATCCAGTGAATCAGGCTCCTGACCCGCCAGACCATCACCGGCGCGGATCACCGACTCGCGATCGCCGAAGGCCAGCTTCCAGTTTTCCTGCGCCGATTGCACAGCCATGAATGACTCATCCACCAGCGTGTACTGCGCATCGGGGTTGGCCCGTGCGCTGGCAATCGCCAACACGCCATTGCCGCAACCCAGATCCGCCACCCGCGCCGAGCCCAGGTTTTTCGGCAGATGGGGCAGAAACGCCCGCGTACCGATGTCCAGTCCGTCTCGGCAGAACACGTTGGCGTGGTTGATCAGCTCGATCTTCGGCTCGTCGAGCGTATAGCGGGTCGGAAACGGTGACGGCTGGACCGGTTTTATCTCAGGGCTGCAGATCAGCAGGCGCGCCTTTTTGACCGCCAGAGACGCCTGCACCGGGCCGATGTATTCCTCCATCAACTCGCCGGCCGAGCGTGGAAGGTGTTTGATCATTCCCGCCGCGACGACTTTGGCATCTGGCGCCAGTTGGCCTTGCAACCGAATCAGCTGTTCTTCCAGAAGCGCGAGGGTTTTCGGCACAC
The DNA here is from genome assembly GCF_003605735.1 of Pseudomonas sp. LS-2. Taxonomy (GTDB): domain Bacteria; phylum Pseudomonadota; class Gammaproteobacteria; order Pseudomonadales; family Pseudomonadaceae; genus Aquipseudomonas. The sequence continues at coordinate 164,083 of NZ_QXTJ01000014.1, forward strand.
GGATCAGCACCCAGTCGAAGGGGCCGCTCAGTGCCTCGCTGGCGGGAATCACAGGCACGGCGTCGTAGGCCTGGCCGTTGCGCACCAGATTCTTCTCCAGCCCCTGCGCCGCCAGAAACGAATCGGTGCTGCTGAACACGGCGGCGTGAGGCGCGAGACTGGCTGCCAGGGCGCCGAAGCTGTCATTGAGAATCAGCACGCGGGTCTGCAGCGTCAGCCCCTGCTCGGCGACATGATTGAGCAGGTATTCGTCCGCAGCATCGAATGCCTGCAAGGGTTCATCCGACTGCTCGGGTTGGCGGATCAGGTCGAGCTGGGCGAAAGGTGTGGTGAGCAGGGGCATGCGCAGGGTTATTCCGTTCGGTGACGACACGTAATTGCGGTCGGCGGAGGTCGCGTCAGTTGCAATGTTATCGAGCTGATGTAGGCCGCGATTTTACGTGTTTTTGCGTCTGGCGCACCTGTGGTTTTCTCGCCGTCTGCAATGGGCATCCAGGCCTCGAATGCTAGAAAACGCCGTTGCGCACTGCCTTCACCACGGCTGACATCTTGTTTTTGACGCCCATTTTGCGAATCGCATTTCTGATGTGGAAGTTCACCGTCCTCGATCTAAGGCTCAGAATGTCCCCCACTTCTGACGCCGTATTACCTTCAGCGCTCCACTTGAGGACTTCCACTTCACGAATGGTCAGGTCTTTGGCTGGGGGAATGGACACCTCCGTCATCTGCCCCAGATCCAGCGTTTGCTGCTTCATCTCAAGCCTCCATGCTCGATTTGTACTCCATCGGGTTTCAATTGGAGTCTAGGAAAAAAACCGATTGCGAATTTGCGCGGAGGTCGCGCGACTCATGGCTGGATGAGCCTGAAAAAAAGTCGGTGATGATTTAAATGTCTGAAAACTCAGGGGGTTATGTCCGCGCAATTGAATCCTTGTCGCCGAACGCGATAGACCCAATCGCGAAATAGTCTAAGAAAGTGGATGTCTCTTGCAGCGTGGTGCACGAGATACCACTACAAACCCGCGGTGTTTATCGGGACCGGTTTGCGGGAAACTGGCCGCACTTCAATGAGTGACAGGAGCCAGGAGCGCCCATGACTGCCAGTGCAGAAAAATTCACCCGGCAAACGCTGCTGAACGTGACCCCGCTGACCCCCAGCCTGTTCACCCTGCGCACCACCCGCGACCCGGGGTTTCGTTTCACGGCCGGGCAGTTTGCCCGGCTGGGTGTGACCAAAGCCGATGGCAGCACGGTCTGGCGGGCATACTCGGTGGTGTCGTCGCCCTTTGACGAATTTCTGGAATTCTTCTCTATTGTGGTTCCGGGAGGGGAGTTCACCAGTGAGCTCAGCCGCCTGCGCAAAGGCGACACGTTGATGGTGGAAAAACAGGCGGTGGGTTATCTCACGCTGGACCGCTTCACCGACGGTCGAGACCTTTGGATGTTATCCACAGGCACGGGCGTGGCGCCGTTTCTGTCGATCCTGCAGGACTTCGAAGTGTGGGAGAAATTCGAACGCATCATTCTGGTGTACAGCGTTCGGGAGGCGCAGGAGCTGGCCTACCAGGACCTGATCGCCGAACTGACCCAGCGTGAGTACTTGGCCGAATACGCTCACAAGTTCCAGTTCATCGCCACGGTCACCCGCGAAGAGCATCCCGGTGCAATGCATGGGCGTATCACCACGCTGATCGAGAACGGCGAGCTGGAAAGGGCGGCTGGGGTGGCACTGACGCCGGAGCACTCGCGGGTCATGATCTGCGGCAATCCGCAGATGATCGACGACACCCGAGCCCTTCTCAAGGCCCGCGACATGCGCCTGGCCCTGACCCGCAAACCGGGGCAGGTGGCAGTGGAGAATTATTGGTAGTTGTCGCTCCTGATCACTGTAGCAGCACGGGTCGCCGGCGGTGGCGTCATTGAGATCGCTACTGTCACGCTGTAGCAGCACGGCTTGCCGGCGGTGGCGATTTCAGGACCGCATCCGCCAGCAAACCGGCCTGCTACAGGGTGGTGTTGTTTAACCTCGACAGCATCTTTGCCCAGAGCAAAGGATGCGACTCAAACGAGTCGATCCGGATTTACAGGCAGCGGCGCTGCCGGCTTGCTGTTCTGCTCTTTGAGCAGATCACGGATCTCGGTCAGCAGGGTTTCCTGAGGGGTTGGAACCGGTGGAGCGCTTGGGGCCTTGGCTTCTTCGCGTTTTAGGCGGTTAATCGCCTTGACGCCCATGAAGATCGCAAAGGCCACGATGATGAAGTCGATCACGGTCTGGATGAACTTGCCGTAAGCCAGCACGACGGCGGGTGCCGTTCCTTCTGCGCCTCTCAAGGTGATTGCCAGATCACTGAAGTCCACGCCGCCAATCAGCAGCCCCAGAGGCGGCATGATTACATCGCCGACGAACGACGAAACGATCTTGCCGAATGCCGCGCCAATGATGATACCGACGGCCATGTCGACCACGTTCCCTTTGACGGCAAAGGCTTTGAACTCGCTTAGTACGCTCATGGTGTATTCCTTTGTTACAGATGAGGGTGGTGGATGCAGTGTATGTCAGCTACACGAATCCCGCGTAATCCATGCAATCGACCGGCTCCTGTTGGGTAAGTTTTATCGAATCACCCGAAAAGGTGGGTAGCGACCCCTTCACACGCAGGTGTTCGAGCCATGGGGTATCATTCTTTCTTTTTTACAGCGGGGGTTTCATGGCCAAGGCCAAACGCATGTATGGCTGCACCGAGTGCGGGGCGACCTTTCCCAAATGGGCCGGGCAATGCGGCGAATGCGGCGCGTGGAACACCTTGGTCGAAACGGTCATTGAAAGCGGTGGCGCGGCGGCTCCCAGTGGCCGTGCAGGCTGGACCGGCCAGCAGGCGCAGATCAAGACCCTGGCCGAAGTCAGCGTCGAAGAGATCCCGCGCTTCTCCACCAACTCCGCCGAACTGGACCGTGTGCTGGGTGGCGGCCTGGTCGATGGTTCGGTGGTGCTGATCGGCGGTGACCCTGGTATCGGCAAATCGACCATTCTTTTGCAGACCCTCTGTGCCATCGCTGAGCGCATGCCTGCTCTGTACGTCACGGGTGAGGAATCCCAACAGCAGGTCGCCATGCGTGCCCGGCGTCTGGGCCTGCCGCAGGACAAACTGCGGGTGATGACCGAAACCTGTATCGAAAGCATCATCGCCACGGCGCGGGTCGAGCAGCCGAAAGTCATGGTGATCGACTCCATCCAGACGATTTTCACCGAACAACTGCAATCGGCGCCGGGCGGTGTATCCCAGGTTCGCGAGAGCGCAGCATTGCTGGTTCGCTACGCCAAACAGAGCGGTACGGCCATCTTTCTCGTCGGTCACGTAACCAAGGAGGGTGCGTTGGCAGGCCCGCGCGTGCTCGAACACATGGTCGACACCGTGTTGTATTTCGAGGGCGAATCGGACGGTCGTCTGCGCCTGCTGCGCGCGGTGAAGAACCGTTTTGGCGCAGTCAACGAGCTTGGCGTGTTCGGCATGACCGACAAGGGCCTGAAAGAAGTCTCCAACCCCTCTGCGATCTTTCTGACGCGAGCGCAGGAAGCGGTTGCGGGCAGTGTGGTCATGGCGACGTGGGAAGGCACCCGGCCGATGCTGGTCGAAGTTCAGGCGCTGGTGGATGACAGCCATCTGTCCAATCCACGTCGCGTGACGCTGGGCCTGGATCAGAACCGTCTGGCGATGCTGCTGGCCGTTCTGCATCGGCATGGCGGCATTCCAACCCACGATCAGGACGTGTTCCTCAACGTCGTCGGCGGGGTGAAAGTGCTGGAAACCGCGTCAGACCTGGCGCTGATGGCCGCCGTGATGTCCAGCCTGCGCAACCGTGCGTTGCCGGGTGATCTGTTGGTGTTCGGTGAAGTGGGGTTGTCTGGCGAAGTGCGTCCGGTGCCCAGCGGTCAGGAACGCTTGAAAGAAGCGGCCAAGCACGGCTTCAAGCGCGCCATCGTGCCCAAGGGCAACGCACCGAAGGAGTCTCCGCCGGGGCTGACCGTGATTGCCGTGACCCGGCTCGATCAGGCGCTGGATGCGTTGTTTGAGGAGTAACCAGCGAGCTGGCGCTGTACTTTTCACCTGTAGCAGTCCGGCTTGCCGGCGGTGGCGTCCTCGAAACCGCTACCGCCGGCAAGCCGGACTGCTACAGGGGTGTATCTGTTAAATGCATGCTTTCAGACCTCAATCAACGCCGCCAACTCCCGTTCCAGCTCGTCGTGATCCGCCAGATTGAGTTCGATCAATCGCCGCAAGTGGGTCACTGAGTCCAGCCCTATGTGTTCACAGACGAACCCCAGATGGTTGTGGTCGTCGTGGGTCAGGCGTACTTCCATCTGCACATCGATATCAACGTTCAAATGAATGTCGACGATGAAAGGCTCGGCGGGATTGCCGAGCCATGACGATGGGCGCTCGATCAGCAGACCTTTTAGCGACAGGTCAATCAGGTGCACCGCCCAACTCTTGTCACCCTGAGTCAACTCGGTCTTGGCGTCGAACGAAATGCGTTTAAAGCGTCTGCGGTCTTCGTGGGAATCTGTCATGAGTCGACTTCTCCTTGGCTTCGTTGACTATAGGTCAAATCCCGAGCCAGACCATTGTGGGGGGTGGCCTTTCGCTCCAGCAGCGCTAAACTCTGGTGGCTGCTCACACAAGTCCACTCAGCTGGAAATAAAAAAAAATGAAAAACAATAATAGTCTGCTGCGCCACGTGCCCTGGCTGATGGTTGCGATTCTCGGGGCCTGGGCTCTGGGGGTGGTTGCATTGCGTCGGGGAGAGGCAATCAACGCACTCTGGATCGTCGTCGCTGCGGTCGCCATTTATCTGGTTGCGTATCGTTACTACAGCCTGTTCATCGCTTCGCGCGTCATGCAACTGGACCCGAATCGAGCCACGCCTGCGGTGCTCAACAACGATGGTCTGGACTACGTTCCGACCAACAAGCACATCCTCTTCGGTCACCACTTTGCCGCCATCGCCGGCGCAGGACCGCTTGTCGGCCCGGTGCTCGCCGCGCAAATGGGTTATCTGCCCGGCACGCTCTGGCTGATCGCCGGTGTGGTTCTGGCTGGTGCAGTGCAGGACTTCATGATCCTGTTCCTGTCCACGCGCCGTAACGGCCGCTCGCTGGGGGACATGGTCCGCGAAGAAATGGGCCGCATCCCTGGCACCATCGCTTTGTTCGGCTGCTTTCTGATCATGATCATCATCCTCGCGGTGCTGGCGCTGATCGTGGTCAAGGCCCTGGCCGAAAGTCCGTGGGGCATGTTCACCGTCATGGCGACCATTCCGATCGCGATGTTCATGGGCATCTACATGCGCTTCATCCGTCCGGGCCGTATTGGCGAGATTTCGGTGGTGGGCGTCGTGCTATTGCTGCTGTCGATCTGGATCGGCGGCCAGGTCGCAGCGAGCCCCGAGTGGGCGCCGCTGTTCACCTTCACCGGCGTGCAGATCACCTGGATGCTGGTCGGTTACGGGTTCGTGGCCGCGATGCTGCCGGTGTGGCTGGTGCTGGCGCCACGTGACTACCTGTCGACCTTCCTGAAAATCGGCACCATCGTCGCCTTGGCGATCGGCATCCTGATTCTGGCGCCTGAGCTGAAAATGCCGGCCCTGACCCAGTTCACCGACGGCACCGGCCCGGTCTGGAAGGGCACCCTGTTCCCGTTCCTGTTCATCACCATCGCCTGCGGAGCCGTGTCCGGCTTCCATGCGCTGATTTCCTCGGGTACTACGCCCAAATTGCTGGATAACGAGGTCAACGCGCGCTACATCGGTTACGGCGGCATGCTGATGGAATCGTTCGTGGCGATCATGGCGATGGTCGCGGCTTCAGTCATCGAACCTGGCGTTTACTTCGCCATGAACAGCCCGGCGGCGATTGTCGGGACCGACGTCAATGCTGTCGCGCAAATGGTCAGCAGTTGGGGCTTCGTGATTACCCCGGACCAATTGATCGCAACGGCCAAGGACATTGGCGAGAACACCGTACTGGCGCGTGCCGGTGGTGCGCCGACGCTGGCTGTGGGCATCGCGCAGATCCTGCACCAGGCGTTCCCCGGTCAGAACACCATGGCGTTCTGGTACCACTTCGCGATTCTGTTTGAGGCGCTGTTCATCCTGACCGCTGTCGACGCCGGTACCCGTGCCGGACGCTTCATGCTGCAAGACCTGCTGGGCAGCTTCGTGCCCGCCCTGAAACGCACCGAATCCTGGACCGCCAACGCCATTGGTACCGGTGGTTGCGTGGCGCTGTGGGGGTATCTGCTGTATCAGGGCGTGATCGATCCGCTGGGTGGCATCAACACCTTGTGGCCTCTGTTCGGTATCTCCAACCAGATGCTGGCGGGGATCGCGCTGATGCTGGCGACTGTCGTGCTGATCAAGATGAAGCGTCAGCAGTACGTGTGGGTCACCATTCTCCCGGCGTCCTGGCTGTTGATCTGTACCGTGACGGCGGGCTTCATCAAGCTGTTCGACCCGAGCCCTGCGGTCGGTTTCCTGGCGCTGGCGAAGAAGTACAGCGCGGCCGCTGACGCCGGTCAGGTGTTGGCTCCGGCCAAATCGATGGATCAGATGCAGCACGTGATTTTCAACGCTTACACCAACGCCGCTTTGACCACGCTGTTCCTGTTTGTGGTGTTGAGCATCTTGTTCTACGCAATCAAGGTAGGACGAGCTGCCTGGACCAAGAAAGAGCGTACCGACAAGGAATCGCCATTCCAGGCCTTCCCGAAAACCAACTGAGTGCGCTGTGAGGCGAGGAGCTGCATATGTTCAATGACCTGAGTCGTTTGGGGAAGTATCTGGGCCAGGCTGCGCGCCTGATGGTGGGCATGCCGGACTACGATAACTACGTCGAACATATGCAGAACAAACACCCGGACAAGCCGGTGATGTCGTACGAGGCGTTCTTTCGCGAGCGCCAGGACGCGCGTTACGGTGGCAAGGGTGGGCCCAAGTGCTGTTGATGGCTTGAGTCCGTTTACACTTGGTTGAACAACGCGCCACGCCTGTCGTGGCGCGTTTTCATTTGGCTGATACCTTGGCTCCATTCCACCTTGTAGGAGCGCGCTTGCCCGCGATCGCGTTGTGTCAGTCGCCATATCAGGCACAGACAGACAGGAATCGCGGGCAAGCGCGCTCCTACAGTTAGAAGTATTGACACGTTAGGAGAGCGCATGACCGCTTCGCAACCGATACCCGTCACCGTCCTGAGTGGTTTTCTCGGCGCGGGCAAGACCACGTTGCTGCGTCACCTGCTCAAGGAAGAGNGATGCAGGCGTCGACACCCAGTTGCTGGGCGACGAGCCGGTGCAGGTCATGACCCTGTCCAACGGCTGCGTGTGCTGCACCATTCACACCGACCTGACCAAGGCGCTGTTCTTGCTGCTGGAACGGCTGGACAGTGGCGAGATCGCATTCGACCGTCTGGTGATCGAGTGCACCGGTCTGGCCGATCCCGCCCCCGTGGCACAGACGTTCTTCATCGACGAAGAGCTGCGCGAGCGTTACATCCTGGACGGCATCATCACCCTGGTGGACGCCGCCCACGCCGACACCCACCTTGAACAAACCATCGCTCAGGCGCAGATCGGCTTCGCTGACCGGTTGCTGGTGAGCAAGACGGATCTGGTAGACGAGGCGACCTTCAACGCCTTGAGCGACCGACTGACCCGCATCAACCGCCGTGCCCCGATCCGCGTGGTCGAGCATGGCAAGATCGATCTGGCTGAGCTGCTCGATGTGCGTGGTTTCAACCTCAATGCCGATGTCGGCGGCATGGTGCTTCGTCCGGCGGCGCCGGCTGGGCGCTCCATCGACCGCATCAGCAGTCTGGTGTTGCGCAGTGACAAGGCGCTGGATATCGACAAACTCAGCGAGTTCATGAACGAGTTGCTCGAAGACCACGGCAAACAGTTGCTGCGCTACAAAGGCGTGCTCAACATCGCCGGTGAAGACCGCAAGCTGGTGTTTCAGGGCGTATTGAAACTGTACGGCTTCGACTTCGATGTGGAGTGGGGCGCAGACGAAAAGCGCGAGAGTGTGATCGTGTTCATCGCCGATGATCTGCCGGAAGAAAAGATTCGGGAAGGGTTTGCCAGGGTGGCGGCGCAGTAAGTCTGCTCACCGGGCAATCGTAGGAGTGAGCTTGCTCGCGATTCGGTACGTCAGTTGCCAGAGCAGTGTCTGACCTAGCCCATCGCGAGCAAGCTCACTCCTACGGGGTACTCATCACTGCCAACAAAAAGCCCGGCTCAAGAGCCGGGCTTTTCAGTTCAAGCGACTGCTATCAAGCGCCGTAAACCGGCAGTTTGGCGCAGATGGCTTTGACTTTCTCGCGAACGGCGTCGATCACCGCTTCGTTGTTCAGGTCAGCCAGGATGTCGCAGATCCAGCCAGCCAGTTCCTTGCACTCTGCTTCCTTGAAGCCACGAGTGGTGACGGCCGGAGTACCAAAGCGCAGGCCGGAAGTGACGAACGGGGAGCGTGGGTCGTTTGGCACGGAGTTCTTGTTCACGGTGATGAACGCCTTGCCCAGCGCGGCGTCGGCGTCTTTACCGGAGATGTCCTGCTTGATCAGGGACAGCAGGAACAGGTGGTTTTCGGTACCGCCGGACACCACGTCGAAACCGCGCTCGATGAACACCGCGGCCATGGCCTTGGCGTTCTTCACGACTTGCTGCTGGTAAGTCTTGAACTCAGGCTGCAGTGCTTCCTTGAAGCAGATTGCCTTGGCCGCGATGACGTGCTCCAGAGGACCGCCCTGACCGCCCGGGAATACGGCCGAGTTCAGTTTCTTCTCGATCTCGGCGTTGGCTTTTGCCAGGATCAGGCCGCCACGCGGACCGCGCAGGGTCTTGTGGGTGGTGGTGGTCACGACGTCAGCGAATGGAACCGGGTTCGGGTAGACGCCGGCGGCGACCAGACCGGCCACGTGAGCCATGTCGACGAACAGGTAAGCACCGACCTTGTCAGCGATGGCGCGGAAGCGGGCGAAGTCCAGAATCTGCGAGTAGGCCGAGAAACCGGCCACGATCATTTTTGGCTTGTGCTCGACCGCCAGGCGCTCGACTTCGTCGTAGTCGATCAAGCCATTGCCGTCGATGCCGTACTGAACAGCGTTGTACAGCTTGCCGGAGGAAGAAACGCTGGCGCCGTGAGTCAGGTGACCACCGTGGGCCAGGCTCATGCCCAGAATGGTGTCGCCGGCGTTCAGCAGAGCCAGGTAAACGGCGCTGTTGGCTTGCGAGCCAGCGTGCGGCTGAACGTTGGCGTAGTCGGCGCCGAACAGCTCTTTGGCGCGGTCGATGGCCAGTTGCTCAACGATGTCGACGTATTCACAGCCGCCGTAGTAACGCTTGCCCGGGTAGCCTTCCGCGTACTTGTTGGTCAGTACCGAACCTTGGGCTTCCATGACGGCTGGGCTGGTGTAGTTTTCCGAGGCGATCAGCTCGATGTGCGCTTCCTGGCGCTTGGCTTCTTGCTCCATAGCGGCATACAGGTCGGAGTCGTACTTGGCGATAGTCAAATTACGGCTGAACATGGCGGTCCTCGGGGATCAGGCGGTAGAAAAGGGGGGCATTCTACCCCATCGGCTTTTATCTGGCATATGAAAGCCGGTCATGTCGTGGACAAGCGGTTTTCATGCGGCTGAACGGCTGAACGGCTGAACGGCTGAACGGCTGAACGGCTGACACCTGATCCTGTAGCAGTCCGGCTTGCCGGCGGTGACGTCCTCAGGATCGCTGCCGCCGGCAAGCCGGACTGCTACGGTGGGCGCCGTGTCATATCAATCCAGCATAAAAAGCTGAGCGCCGATTCATTCAATCGAGCATAAACAGCGCGTCATTGCTGAATTGCGCTTCGAAGCGCTGGGCCGGCATCGGGCGACCGAACAGGTAGCCCTGCACCTCGTCGCAGCCGTGTTCACGCAGGAACTCAAGCTGCTCGTGGGTCTCCACACCCTCGGCGATGACCGCCAGGTTCAGGCTGTGAGCCATGGCGATAATGGCGCGGGCGATTTGCGCGTCCTGCTCGCCCGAAGGCAGACCGTCAACGAAGGTGCGGTCGATCTTCAGCACGTCGATGGGGAACTGCTTGAGGTAATTCAGCGACGAGTAGCCGGTGCCGAAGTCGTCGACCGCAATGCTCAAGCCCAGACGTTTGAGGCCGTCGAGGATCTGCATGGCCTCGCTGACTTCGCGCATCAGGATACTTTCGGTCAGCTCAAGCTCCAGGCATGCCGGCGGCAACCCCGTTTCCTGAAGGATATTGGCAATGCGCATGCCCAACTGCCCATCGGAAAACTGCCGCGCGGAGATGTTGACCGACACCTTGGGCACGCGAACCTTGGCCTTGTGCCATTCGCGCAACTGGCGGCAGGCTTCCTTGAGCACCCACTCGCCGACTTCCACGACCAGCCCGAGTTCTTCCAGGACCGGGATGAAGTCCCCTGGCGGCACCAGCCCCCGACGCGGATGACGCCAGCGCAACAGTGCCTCGGTACCGGTCAGGCGCTTGCCGTCGCCGCTGAACTGCGGTTGGTAATACAGGGTGAACTCTTCCTGCTCCAACGCGTGACGCAGGTCGCTTTCCAGCTCCAGGCGCTCCAGGGCGCTGGCGTTCATGTCAGCCTGATAGAACTGGAAGTTATTCTTGCCGCGCTCCTTGGCGTGATACATCGCCGTGTCGGCGTTCTTCATCAACTGGCTCAGTTCGTTGCCGTCCTGAGGACTCAGCGCGATGCCGATGCTGGCGGTGACGAAGAACTCGCGGCCTTCGAGCACGAACGGTTTCACCAGGCTCGCCAGAATCTGTTCAGCCACATGGATGGCGCGGGTCAATGCCGCCTGTTGCGTGGCGCCCGGTTGCAGCAGCAGGGTGAACTCGTCGCCGCCCATGCGCGCCACGGTATCGTCTTCGGCTACACACGCCAGCAGGCGCAAAGCCATTTCCTTGAGCATGCGATCGCCAGCGGCGTGGCCGAGCGAGTCGTTGATAGGCTTGAAACGGTCCAGATCCAGGAACATCAACACCACCCACGCATGCTGACGCTCGGCGTGCTGCAGGGCGGTGTGCAGACGGTCCTGAAACAATGTGCGGTTGGGCAGGTGAGTCAGGGCGTCGTAATAGGCCAGTCGGTGGATACGCTGTTCGCTGGCCTTGCGTTCGCTGATGTCGCTGAAGAAACACACGTAGCTCGCCAGATCACCTTCGTCGTCGAAGACTGCCGTGATGCCGACCCAGGCCGGATAGTGCTCGCCGTCGCGGCGCTTGAGCCAGAGTTCGCCCTCCCAACTGCCGCGTTGATACAGCTGCTTGAGGACATACCCCATGTGCGCTTCTTGCTGGTCCTCGACGGTCAGCATCATCGGCATTTGATCGAGCACCTGGGAGACGGCATAGCCGCTCACCCGACTGAACGCATCATTGGCCTGGACGATGTAACCGGCAGGGTCGGTGATCAGGATCGCTGAGGTGGAGTGTTCGAATACCGTTGCCGCCATGCGCAGGTCTTTTTCTGCACGCCGCTGCTGGCTGATGTCACGGCCAACACCGAGAATGCCTTCGAACGCGCCGGCGTCGTCCCACACCAGGACCAGCCTGAACTCCCCCGGAATCTTGCGTCCATCGGCGCGCAGACAGTCGAACAGAAACAGCTGCGACGTCACCTCGTTGCGCAACGCTGCCAGCGCATCCGGCTTGCCACGCGCCTTGCTGACCCGGTGCAACAGCGCGTACAGCGTCGACAATTGCTGAGGGTTGGCGATGATCGAGTTCCAGCCGTTCTGCAAGATCCATTCGGCGCTGTAGCCCAGTACCGCGTTGACGGAGGGGCTGACGTAGTTGGGCGCCAGTTGTGGATCGGTCGAGAAGATCACGTCGCTGATGCTTTCAGCGAGCATGCGATAGCGTTGTTCACTGTCGCGCAGAGACTGGCCGGCCTCGATCTGTTCGGTGATGTCTTTGGCGACCCCGATAATCCGTGTGACGCGGCCGTTCTTGTCGGGGGCGAGTGCCTGTTCGCGGATGTCGAAGCGGCGCCAGTTTCCATGGCGGTCACGGAACCGCAACTGGCATTCGGTCAACGCGTTCCGGCCTTCCTGGGTGCGGGTCACCCGCAACTGTTCGTAGCGTTCGATATCATCCTGATGCAGGAGAATTTCCCAGAAGTACTCCCCCATCTGCTGCAGCTCGTCTCTGCTATAGCCCAGTGTCTGGCCCAGGTGATGGTTGCTGTAGATCATGCGTCGGCTGACGACGTCCTGAACGTAGAGGTGATCGGGAACGGTGCGAACGACATCCGACCAGAAACTTTCTCGCTCCAGCAGCGCCAGTTCGGCCTGCTTGCGATTGGTGACATCGTTGATATTGAGGATCACGGCATTGAATTCTTCCGGCTGCTCGGGCAGTCGGACTACCAGCCACAAGTGCTGATCCTGTCCATCGGCATCGGGCAGCAGGATTTCCAGTTCCAGCTGCGGCTGGCGATCAAGGACGGCGCTGATCAACTGCAAGCCGATGCCTTGGTTGGAGCGAGGACAGCCTTCGATCAACTGCTGCCAGACCTGTTCGGCGGAGTCGGCGCGAAGCAGGCTGGCGGCGACCTGATTGACTTCGGTTATACGTAACTGATGCAGCAGACCGGTGAGTTGATCCGGGTCGTCGGCCAGGCGCTTGTGCAGATCGGCGCTGTCGTTGAGCTGTAAATGCTTCAGGTACTCCGGGAGATCGGACAGGTCGAGCACGCAGAGTGCGACGCCAGTCCCTTCGAAGATGTCTTTGTAGCGGCGGCGGCTCTCATGCAGTTGCAGTTGGCGGCGCCGCAGGCTGCGCAGGGCCAGCAGGGGAATGATGGAGCAGAGCAGCGCAATCAGGCATTTGACCACCAGCGGTGCGATCAGGATTTCGCGTGCCTTGTCAGGATCGAACAGGCCTCGCAGTTGCCAGTCGCTGTTGGTCAGTGGTTCGAGCAGGACGGTCTGGACGCTGTCGGCGGCCCTTTCACTGACGACCTGGTTGCGGTAGATCAGGCGCTGGGTGGAACGGTTTTCCAGCTGCCAGGCGGGTTGAAAGTCCTGGTCGCTTTGTCGGGTCAGAGACTTGAGTGCCTGCGTGCTCATGCGCAGTGCCCAGTAGCGTTCGCTGTCGTTACCGGGCTGGCGAACGAACAGGTAGAACAGCGAATCGTCCTGTGCATCGGCGTAATAGTAGGTACGACCCTGGATCCGCTCGCGCTGACGAGTCAAAAAGTCGGCGTCCTGACTGCCCTGAGCGCTATCGGCGACAATGCTCGCGTTGCTGTCCAGCCATGCCAGGCTGCGCAGGCCGGGCAGCGACTGACGCAGCCGATCGAGCATCGCCGCGCGCTGTTCGTCCGTTTGAGGCCGGTTCCTGGCATCGTCCAGCATGTTGAGTGCAACCTGGGCATCGAGCGCCATATTCAGGCTCAGCCGATCCGCCAGTTGAATGCTGTAGTCGACGCTGCGCTGGTGCTGGCGTTCTTGAGTCTGCTGGAACTGCTCGATCAGTTGCCATAACAAAAGCACGAGCATGAGCAGCACCAGCACTGCCAGTGCGCCTTTGAGCGAGCCTCGCAAAGGCATGGCCGTCGCGCTTTTGGAAGAGCGCAATGCAGAGGTGGAGGTTGGTGTGGACAAACTGTGATCCTGACTGCTGGACTGAATCAGCGTGTGCGTTATGCACTATAAGCTCGACGCCCAAATGGCGGCTAGCATGCCCTGACTTGTGGCAGAGTGCCAGCCCCATTGGGCTGCACGGTTTGCCCTGTCGACTGCATTCGGGTAGCTTTGCGCCACGCGCGACGTGCCCGATTTCTGCAAGCCTTGCGCAACGCTTGCAAACATTGCTCCAGCTTTATTACCGGTACTCGGAAGTTTTGTCGCGGCTATTCTGGTCAAGCCTCATCAATTCAAGGCCCGGAAGCGGCCGACGGCAAGTTGCGAAGATAAATAAACGCTGATTTTGCGACGGAGCACCGGCTTTGTAACGCTGGTTCGCGCCTTTATTCACTGTCATAACCCAGGTTTTCATTCCATGGCTCAATACGGTTATCTACCCTATTAGGTTTTAGTCATGTTTTGCGGCCTGAAGCCCAGCCCCGACGGTTACTAGTTTTCAAGCCTGCCCAACATTTTTTTTGCTCGCTGTCCTGCGTCAGGGCAGAGCTTTTAGTTAGCTTTTGATGGTTTTGAGCCAATTTCGGCTCCAAAACCTAACTTTTTTAAGCGACCTCTGATTGCTCCATGTCAGGTATCACGATGCAGATATCACACCGCTAATGTGCCGAAGCCGATGACATCAGCTGCCAAGCCGATACGCGTTTCAACAATGATGCCTTCATCTACGACGCTTTAAAAAATGAATACATTTGTCCGGCTGGAGAGGCATTGATTCGGCGTTTTTTTCCAGCGTTGAAAAAGGTCTGAGTTTATACCGTTACTGGGGTTCGAAATGCCTAGGCTGTGCCTTGACATCGCAGTGCACACCCAGTACAGCACGACGAATCAGACACTGGGAGCATGACGCTGTATCGGAGGAAATGCAGAACCGGCTGATCAAATCATCGGAGATGATGCGAGTCCGAAAGCTGATGGTTGAGCATCCCTTCGGGACGCTTAAGCAATGGATGAATGCGACGCGCCTCCTGACCCGAAAGCTGGCCGGAGTGAGCGCAGAAATGAGCTTGAATGTGCTCGCCTAAAATTTGAAACGGGTCATGAAATCATCGGCGCTAAGGATTAAGACGGCTTCATAGGACAGGCTTGCCGAGCTGCTAGCTCACAGCAGCGCAGCGATAGCGGTGACTACTTGGACAATGCCGCTTACAGCCTCGATGTCGCTAAATCGTTCAACGACTGCTAGCGCCTTGGCAGTCAGGATTTGCGACGTGGGACTACGGTTGATGCGGGCGTGTTTGGCGCAGGCATACGGGGACCTCACTAGCGATCCGACCTGTGCTGAAACTTAACCTGCGGAATGGCGAAATGCCGTACGCACCCAACTTTATCTTACTCATGACAAACCCCGTACGGCAAATAGGGCTACAGCAGCCAATTATGCTTTCGTGCCACAGTCAGCTATCGACCCATAGCGGCCGGTCCACTCAATGCGGCATACCAGGCCACTCCAAACTGTAGAGCGGACGTTCGCTTGTCCCATGCTCAGGGGCAGCCGAGCCCAGAAATCGTGGTAAATTGCTGAACAAATTTAACTACGAGTGCACTTAGGATGGGCTTAATATCTTTATCTAATCTCGAGATGAAATTTAGTGGAATTTGGCGCCGCGCGCTTAATGAGTCGTCGTTGAGCGCTTTGACACCGGAACTCATTGAAAAGTGGGCTAGCGAAAAAAGATTGACTAATCCGGTCGCGAAGTTTGCAGATATCGGTGCGTTCCATCCGACGCCATGTATTGTCCTCAGTGTCGACGGTGGCAAAGCATGTTTTCCTACAATACCAGTCTCCGGCGATGAAAGCTGGGAAGTAAGGCGAAAGCAACACGACGATCAAGCTGATCTTTGGGACAAGGTCGAGTGGTTTATGCCGCTTTGGCTACCGATGGGTGAATTATTTAAGCTGCTTAGTTCTGTCAGAAGTGTACCTAGAGAGCGTGCGCTTGAGCTTTTCGATTATCACACGTCAACGCTATACACATTGGCTTTCCAAGCGGTTTGTATCGAACAGATCTTGCCCCTTGCTCGCAGCCTTAAAGAGATCGTGCCGTTGGCGCGGGAGGCCTATTTAGGGGCGTATAGCGGTTATTGGGCTACTAGCGTTGGAACTTTGATACCGGCTATCGAAGGCAGTTTGACAAGAATTGTTTCTGACCTCGGGCCTAAAGCTACTGCTGCGGATAAAATTGATCATGCAATAAACCGCGCGATCGAAACTGCTGCACGGCTGCACTTTGAAAACATGTGGGTACCGTCTGGATATAGGACTTGTGACTACCTATTCGGGCAAGATGAACGTGTATTCGCCTTCGAGACATTCCGGAGATGGCTCAAGAATCATTTTTTCTGTAATACCAGCGAATACCGGGGTGTAACTTGGCTCAATCGACACATGTTTGCGCACGGCACCGTAGCGTCATGGCAGAAACCTGCGAATTTTGCTCGGATGGTAGTTGCGCTCGCGACACTTGCGGCTATTGAGTCCTGGTACGACGCCTCTCACAGTGTTTCGTTTTTTCTCCCTGATATGAATGACGATAGTACGTTTCTCTGGCAACAGGCTCTGCTTCGAGGGGATGTTCAGATGAAGCTGAAACTCGCTGAACAGGATCACTTCCAGAAGTATGGACGCCTTGTCCCAGCATTGCCGGCAGACAATGGCGTATTGCTCCGTAAGGCCCTCCTTTCTAAGCAATGTATGACTGATTTGGTCCGACCTTTGCGCGATGCTGGCTGGAACGTGAAAGTCAACGAACCTGATGATAAAGCACTTTATATGACCGTCAACGCTTTTCTCGACGAGGAGCTTTTCAGTGTTGCGCTGCTCTATAGCTGCGGAACTGAAAATAGCATTTATAAAATGCTTGCTAATGAATGCGTAGCAATCCTCTATTGTGGGCCTCCGTATAAACAGGAGTCATACGCCTACGGAATTACAGTTCATGTCGGGCCTGTCTTGGGATGGCAGCCCCCAAAAGCGGGTTGGAAAAACGGTATTCATTAGACGGCTGGACCGCCGCGCGACCCTTCAGAAGCAAACTCATAGAATTCGGTTTGGACCGGCCCGGATTTCGTAGATGCTCAATGTCGTTCTGGCCGATATGAGCCGGTTCCTCAAACTGCTTCGAGGCGAATGCCTTTCACCCCTGGCTAAATTCGCGAAGCGGTCCAGGCCCCACAGGAACCCGCTATGCGGAATTGGCCCAGAGGCAGCTCTCAATCCAAAGCAGACATCCGGCTGCTTCTTCAGCTGGGAACCCTAATAACGGGAAGCCAACACTTCTCCTGCTGCGATGCGTGAGAAAACAACGTGAGGATCTGTTTGGCACCAGTATCTAAAGAAAAGGAGAGGTTCATCTTCTCCAAAAAACTGCGTCACTGGGCTCTCAATTGGTACCACCAGTTTGGGGGCCTCCCATTGCTGTGCGAGAACACCAATTGGTTGGCCTGACGCGCAGATAATCCAGGTAGCTTCATCTCCACTGATGCTGGGCAGGTAGTGCATGGTCTGTATGGCTTCTAACGCTGTACCCAATGTTGCAGTCGGATCGAGCCTGACTGAGTTGGCATGGCTGATCAGATCGTCACCCGCATGGACGCTGTCTCGATCAATGGCAAGTATCAGCATCATGGCTCCCCTCAGAAAATTGTATTCAGACCAAACAGCGTATGGGGCTGAACGGGAAGCTGTCCACAGTCCGCTTTTGGCCGGTAGCTGCCTGTCGTCACCAACTGCTACCGACTGACATCGATACCACGGCGGGCCAGGGTTGAACCCTGAGCACATGCTAGGCTCGACCACTGTTCAGGCACTGATGGCCAGTTCTGACCCACAAGCGGGTCACACCGGAATGAGATCGTTAAGCTATTTTTTCGTTAACCTTCAAGATTAACGAAAAAATAGCTTAACGATGCTTGCCTGCGCTGGAGGTAGAAATCCTGTTGCACCTTGCCTGCATGGTGCTCAGCGGCTCTCACCTGCTTCGATACCCACCAGCGCGCACATTTTCTGTCCATTCTTGGTTATCACAAACTGTGACCAGCGGGACGAATGCAAGCAATCGACGTAGTCGGCGTCTTGCCTAGCTGCAAAGATAAATCGTACGCATCGCTTTGCTCCTGTACAGAGCGTCCTACGCTTGATAATTCGCCCCCAGAACCTGTCTCATTACACTTGGGCTCCAGGTAGAAGCCTCTCCGGGATCATTGCTGGCTGATCATACCGGCATTTTAAAGATTACAATATTTGATTGAACACCCCTCCAGCGAGGTGCCGAGGTGCCCAGGCCGCAGACCCTGATACAGATGTGGAACCCACACAGAGAGTTTTTGATCCAGCAGCATCGTTTTTACGTAAACGAAGCCAGCACCCGACTCATAAGCCAGTTCGACAACATTAATGCGGATGCCGATAAGGCAGCAGAGGAATGGTTTGAGCGCCGGGGTGAGCGTTTTGATCCGAACCGGGATGATGAGGGCACGATCAATGAGGAGGCTGAAAGCGTTGCCATCGAGTTCTATTGCCAGTTCAGGACCGGGAAATATCGGCTATAAGCGGCTACCCTAACAGTTTCCGAAGCTAGGGACGGATTTCTTACCGAATAAATAAGCGTCGTAGGATTTTAAACGTTATTAGCACTCGATATAGTTAACAGCTAGACCGCCCTTGGACGTTTCTTTGTATTTGCTGTGCATGTCTGAACCTATATCACGGAGCGAGCGACTAGCCGAGTCCAGTGAGATGAAATGTTCGCCGCTTCCTCGCAATGCCATCTGCGCGGCGTTAATCGCTTTCACAGCTGCGATGGCATTGCGTTCTATACAGGGGACTTGGACAAGTCCTGCTACCGGATCGCAGGTGAGGCCAAGACAGTGTTCCAAAGCGATCTCTGCTGCGTTTTCCACTTGAGATGGAGTTCCGCCTAAGACCTCGGCAAGACCGGCAGCAGCCATTGCAGATGCTGAGCCGACTTCCCCTTGACACCCTACCTCAGCCCCAGAGATCGAAGCGTTTGTTTTGCAGAGTATTCCAATAGCAGAGGCTGTAAGAAAAAAACGGACGATGTCGTCATCATCGGCGTTTGGGCTATATTTAACGAAGTAATGTAATACGGCAGGGATAATACCAGCGGCACCATTTGTAGGCGCTGTAACTACTCGCCCTCCAGCTGCATTTTCCTCATTGACAGCCAATGCATAAACGTTAGCCCATTCCATTGGGGCTAACGTAGAGGAAATGACAGTGGGTTGATCCAGCTGAAGTAGACTTTGGTGTAGGCGTTTAGCTCTTCTTTTGATTCCTAATCCACCCGGCAATATCCCGTCGCGGTCAAGCCCTTGTTGAACACAACTTTTCATAGCGTCCCAAATTAGCAGGAGACCATCACGTATGTCGGATTCAGATTTCCAGCTTTTCTCATTATCCATAACTAGTTCAGCTATCGAAAGATTAGACGCAGCGCACATCGCGAGAAGTTCTTTGCCAGATTTAAAATCATACGGAATAGGATTTCGCTTGACCGTTGGATCGCTAGATGTCAATTGTTTTTCAGTTAATACAAATCCCCCTCCTACCGAATAGTAGGTCTCTTCGATTGCATTTCCGCCTGATGTCGTGCACACAATGCGCAGAGCGTTAGGATGGAATGGGAGTGGTTCCTCACAAAAAATCAGATCTTGATTCCAAATGAAATCTACGGCGTGCGTGCCCCCAAGGAGTACCCGTCTATCGCGTTAATGGTGGAAATATCGTCAAGTAACAGAACAGGATCAACAGTCTCTGGGTCCTGCCCCATCAGCCCCGCAACGACTGCATTATCTGTAGCGTGACCAATGCCTGTCGATGCTAAGGATCCAAACAGGGTGACGTTCAGGGCGCGGATGGAATCCAGGAGACCCGCTTGACGCAATCCATCTACGAAATCTGCCGCAGCCCTCATAGGGCCCACGGTATGGGAGCTAGACGGGCCAATGCCAATCTTGAAAAGGTCGAATACGCTTATAGTCATGATGCCTCGGAGGTGGGTGGATGCCGTTGTGTGCGAAAAGCATAAAAACCTGCCATCATTAGGTCTACTTATAAAAAATTAGACCAGTCATCAATTTTTCTAACGATTCTGGATGGTTTATGGACTTGTCGAAATTGCTTACGCTCCGAGAGCTAGCACAGCGGGGGACGATGGCCGCCTCAGCTAAAGCGCTGTTCATCACACCTTCAGCTGTCTCACAGCAAATAACGCTGCTAGAAAGAGACGTGGGAGTGAAATTAACGCAACGTAGAGGGAGGGGAGTGAATCTGACAACTGCGGGCCAAACTTTGATACTCCATACAGATCGCGTTGTCCGTATACTGAAGGAGGCAGAAGCTGACATCGCGACGTTAGGAGAGAGTCTTTCCGCAGATGTAAAAGTGGCAACATTTCCCTCCATCGCAGCAGCGCCACTAGGCGATACGGCTTTTGCATTACAGCTCAGACATCCTGGCCTCAGGATAGTATTTCAAGAAACAGAGCCAGCAGAAGCACTCACCGCTCTCAGTGCCTGGCACACTGACATTGCCATCGTCGATGATTTGGCAGCGGCACCTGATAAGCACCACGATACATTCGACTTTGTGCCTTTAATCACAGACTGCCTATCTGTTCTCTTGCCTGAAAAGCACCTACTTGCTGCGCATGATACGCTGTCAATTCAGGATCTCGCCAACGAATCATGGGCGTTAGATTCAACCTCAAGTTCCTTTGATATTTTTTTAACACGGCTGTGTGTAAGCGCTGGATACAAACCAAGGGTAAATGCGCATTGCAACGGGTTTGAAATGGTTGCAGGGATGGTTGCATCAGGATGCTCTATCTCAATTACTTCAGGCTTGAGGCTAGTAGCGCCGTTGAAAGGTATTAAGGCTGTACCTCTTCAGCCGCGAGTTGACCGAAGTATATTTTTGGCGTTTCGTAAAGAAGAGCGACACCATCCCGCGATTAAAGCTTTTGTTGAAGAATCGTTAGTTCAGGCAAAGCTTTTGAATGACAAAGATTATATCTCCCAGGCAGTGGAGGCTGTGCCATGATGAAGTTCTCTGAGGTCGAAGCGTTCAGAGCTGTTATGTTGTCGGGATCGACGACAGCGGCAGCACTGACTCTGCATACTTCACAGCCTAATGTAAGTAGATCAATCGCTTTGCTGGAGCAAAAAACAGGATTGAAGCTCTTCGAGCGGCTACCGGGGCGCCTTGTACCAACAAACGATGCGCTGTCATTTTTTCGAGAGGTCCAGCGAAGTTTTGCAGGACTTCATCATCTTGATGAGGCTGCGAAACGGATCAAGCGATTTAGTGGTGGTGCCCTGACAGTAGCGGCGGTACAGATGCTTGCGCTTGGATTGGTGCCTCGGGTAATGCACAAGTTTTGCAATTCCTTTCCTGAGGTAAGCGTTTCAATTCACACAAGCCATGCTACTACTGTAGCTCGATGGGTTGAGGACCAGACATGCGACGTTGGGCTTGTGTCCCAGGTGTATGATAGCTACGGGTTAGCACATGAGCGTCTTTATCAGGTCGATGCCGTGTGTGTGATGCCACAGGGGCACCGTCTAACTAAGAAAGAAATCATAACTCCTGAAGATATTGCGGATGAGCCTTTTATTTCGTTACCCCGGACTGAGCATGGATCCTCATTAATTGATAGTTGCTTCGAAAAGGCCGGGATTCAAAGAAGTGTGCGGCTCGAAACGTCGTACAGTTCAATAACATGCTCACTTGTGCTGCAAGGCCTTGGGGTTTCAATTCTAAATCCGCTAGCAACTTTGGACTACCGACTAAACGGCCTTGTGACAAGACCTTTCGCGCCCGTGATCAAGCACGAGGGATTCGCGATCTATTCCAAAGAGCGTACGGCAGACAGGCTAATTACAGATTATATTGCGACGGTTAAGGATGTGCTTTCGATTGAGATGAAATCACTTTGACGCGGCGTTGGCTTTTAGCGATACGTGCGATATCGCCGATCACCATCGTCTGCGGAGAGTATTGGATCCCAATTCAGGCAATGCCTCAAGCCACAACACGTTTCTTAGGCTGAGTGAGCTATCCAAGTATGATCGTTCGCGACGTAGGGTTCGAACGTACCAGAAGCTTAGGATTGTCTCCCCCACATGTCGGACGTGCCAGCCCATACAGTGCTGGCTCCAGCTCGTGTGCGCCGGGGGTATATCACCAGCGCATAGGGCAAGGCTATTTTCTATTTGCCCAACGGCATGCACCAACCTAATGTTGAACCGAGCCGGAGCGGGTGCCGAGAGCATCCCAGACGAAAATAACAATTAGTCCGTGCACTTATGCTAGCCCTGCCGACTGGTTGCACCTAAATTGATTAGTAGTGGTGGATCGCCATCAGATATTAGTCTGTATGAGGAGGGGACGTCAAAATGAATACAATCAAAACTTTTATCGTGTCTAGTGCAGTGGCGCTTAGTACTGGTGCATGGGCTCAGGATACTTTGTACTTTGCGGGGTATTCCGGAGATTTTCAAAAAACCTTTGAAACTATTATTATTCCCGATTTTGAAAAGGCAAATGACGTAAAAGTCGTCTATGTCCCTGGAAGTTCAAGCGAGAATCTCGCAAAACTACAAGCGCAGCAAGCTAATCAGCAGATTGATGTGGCGCTGTTTGATGATGGCCCAATGCACTATGCGGTTCAATTCGGGTTGTGTGCTGATCTCCAAAGCTCACCAGTTTATGATGATGTGTATGAAATCGCTGGCCCTGCCAAATTTCAAGGCAAAGCGGTGGGTGTGGGGCTGGTGGCTACAGGGCTAGCGTATAACAAAGATACATTTGCAAAAAATGGTTGGCCCGAACCAACCTCATGGAATGACATAGCGGATACAAAATATGTAAAGCGCGTCGTTTCCAACCCTATCTCAGGGACTTTCGGGTTGAACACCCTGATCATGTTTGCACGAATGAATGGTGGGAGCGAGAAAAATATCGACCCTGGGTTCAATGTGATCCGTGAGAAGGTTGCACCCAATCTATTGGCCTGGACTTCCTCTAACGCACAATTGGCACAGATGTTTCAGAGTCATGATGTTGATCTTGCGGTTTGGGGAAGTAATCGAGTTGAAGCGCTGAGAAAAACAGGTTTTCCAGTAGGGTTCATTTATCCGAAGGAAGGAACTCCGGCCATTGTCGCCTCAGCCTGTGCTATCCAAAAGAGCAGTGGATCCCCCAAAGCCCAAGCTCTTATCCAATACCTGGCGTCCCCAACTGTGCAAGCAAAATTTGCCATCGAAGGATTTGGCCCGGTCAATCGTATGGCTAAGCTAAATGGTGAGGTCTCAGCAGAATTGCCGTATGGCGATAAAAAGCTATCACAGCTAGTTCCAGTCGATTGGGATACTGTCAATAAAAAACGCGCGGATTGGACAAAGCAGTGGAGCCGTACCGTCGAGTAATATTCACCGCCAGCAATAATTAGCAGAGTGATTGTGATGAGTAAATTGGTTATTAAAAATCTATCCAAAACTTATACCGGCGGATATACGGCTGTGAAGGATTTGGCTCTGGAAGTGCAGAGCGGTGAATTTGTTTCGCTCTTGGGCGCATCCGGCTGCGGTAAAACGACTACATTGCAAATGATCGCAGGATTTGTTGCCCCTACAACGGGCTCTGTATTTTTGGGCGATAGAGATATCACCAGAACTCTTCCAGAAAAGCGTGATATGGGGATCGTGTTTCAAAGCTATGCACTCTTTNCCCAAAAAAGAAATATCGGCGCGTGTTGATGAGGCACTGGGTATGGTTCGGTTGTCAGGCCTAGAAGAGCGATACCCACGTGAAATGTCTGGGGGGCAACGTCAACGGGTTGCCGTCGCGCGTGTACTTGCCATCCGGCCTAGCGTACTGCTCCTCGATGAGCCAATGTCAAACCTAGACGCGAAGCTTAGAGCAGAAATGCATGTCGAGCTGAGGGCACTTCAGCGCCGCCTAGGCATTACCACCATCTTGGTAACGCATGACCAGGTCGAAGCTATGACTATGAGCGACCGAATCGCAGTCATGGCTAACGGTCGTATCGCCGAATTGGGAAGCCCCCAAGATATATATGATCGCCCCAACTCTGACTTCGCGATGCGGTTTTTAGGCCAGACGAACATCTTCAGAGGGAAAGTGAAATCAATTTCCCGAGGACAGGCTTCCATCCAGTTGTCTGAGTCGATTGTCATTGCTGACAAGCGGCATCTGGCAGTTGGTGACGAGGCGATGCTATTCATTCGGCCAGAGCGAGTACGGCTCGCTTGCCAAGCAAATAAAAAAGCCGTGGGGAGGGTAACCTCCCGGCTGTTTCTCGGTGGCCTGTGGCATTTTGAAGTGGAAAGCACCATTGGTGCGTTGAAGGTTACTGCTCCGAATAGCGGCGAACGCCAACCTCAGGAAGGGGAATCGGTCGACGTTGGTTGGATTGAAGGTGATTTGCAAGTCGCCTCTGCGGAGGTTGCAAATGGCTGACACAACCTACCGCGCCAATGGTGCCCAATGGGTGCTGTCACTGCCAGCTATTCTGCTATTTTTGGGTTTGTTGGTTGTGCCTATTGTACTTACGGGCCTACTTTCATTTAACACATTTGACGCGCTAGCTGGAACTCAAAGCACATATACCATTTCTAGCTATGTCGACGTGCTGAGTGATCCGTTCTACTACGAAATGTTCGCTCGTACCGCAATAATGTCCCTCGGGGTAACGGTAATTTGCGTTGTTGTGGGTGTGCCCGAGACTTTGATTCTTTCCCGTATGCGCCCCGCCTGGCAGGGTGGCTTCTTCGTAGTGATCCTAGGGCCGTTGTTAATTTCAGTGGTGGTACGTACCTTGGGTTGGTCGCTGTTACTCGGGCGTACTGGTTTTATAAACTCAAGCTTATTGGCTCTGGGCATAATCGATCAACCTGCACAGCTGATGTTCACTATGGCTGGAGTAGTCATTGCGCTTACGCACGTAATGATGCCTTTTATGGTCATCTCTGTATGGGGCACTCTTCAAAAGGTAGACGGCCAAATTGCTCATGCGGCCCGATCTCTAGGAGCGGGACCGATAACAACCTTTATGCGTATTGTCCTTCCACAGCTCATGCCCGGTATCTTGTCCGGAGGAATTATCGTCTTTACGTTATCTGCTTCCGCGTTCGCGACACCTGCAATGATAGGTGGTCGTGGTGTGAAAGTCGTCACAACAGCCATCTATGACGAGTTCCTCTCTTCTATGAACTGGCCGCTAGGAGCCTCTATTGCGGTGCTTCTGCTGCTTGCCATCGTTTTTGTTGTAATCGGCAGCAACCGATTGATAGAGAAAAAATTCAAGCAGGTGTTCGTATGAGTGATAAACCGCTCGATAAAAATGGCCCGCTAGCCCTTATTTTTCACACGTTGTTTGTGTTGTTCATCGTCGCACCGCTTCTGGTTATTGTCCTTGTATCATTTTCTGACAAGGGATACATATCAATGCCATTCAGCGGGGCATCTTGGCGCTGGTACAAGGCCATCTGGGATGCACCAGAACTTTTAGATGCGTTTTGGTTGTCAGCTGTGCTTGGTTTGGGTTCGGCTACAATAGCAACGCTGGTGGCTGTGCCCGCAGCGATTGCTATAGGGAAATACCGTTTCATCGGGCGTGAGGCGCTTACCTCATTAATATTATCTCCTTTGATGATTCCGCATGTGGTTTTAGGGGTAGCCTTCCTGCGCTTTTTCTCCCTGGCCGGCATGACGGGTTCTTTCATTGGGCTTCTGTTAGTGCATGCGGTAACAGTGACCCCCTACTCATTGCGACTAACTTTAGCTGCCGTAATTGGACTTGATCGTGATGCGGAGTTGGCTGCACGTTCACTTGGAGCTTCTAAGTATGTTTCGTTTTGGAAAGTTCTATTTCCGCTAATCGTTCCAGGCGTCGCTGGTGGATGGGTTCTAGCATTCATTCAAAGCTTCGATGAGGTTACGATGACTATATTCGTCTCCACGCCGGGAACCACAACCCTTCCCGTGGCGCTTTATGAACGAATTGCACTCATGACCGACCCGGTGACCACTTCTGTTTCTACGGTGATGATTGTCGGGACTATGTTTCTGATGTTTTTGCTAGACCGCATAGTTGGTCTGGACAAAGTTTTAATTGGCAAGAAGTAGCATTTACGGTCTGTAGGTTTTCTGATGCTCAGGCTGGTTCTGCTCGCGCTTTTTAAAGAACTGCCGCATTGTTGCGAAGGTGAAATGTGAATAAACAACATGTTGTCGTGGTAGGTGGTGGTCTTGTCGGGGCCGCTATTGCATATGGCGCCGCGAGGCGAGGGCTCAAAGTCACCGTCCTGGATCAGGGTGATGCTGCACTTCGAGCATCACGTGGAAATTTCGGCTTGATCTGGTTATCGAGCAAAGGTGGGGGAATGCCCCGCTACGCCCGTTGGACCCGTGACGCGGTGCGTCAGTGGCCCGAACTTCACCAAGAGCTGTTGAGCCTAACAGGTGTTGACACTGGTCTTGAGCAAACTGGAGGCTTCTGGCTCGGCTTCAGTGATAAAGAGGTCCAAGCGAGGGCTGAACTTCTTGAAAAGATAAATAAGTCAGTAGGGGATATCCCTTATAAAATGATGGCCCCGGCAGAGCTGAAAGACTACCTGCCTGGTATAGGTCCGAAGGTTGTCGGTGGTAGCTTTGGTGCGCACGATGGCCATGCCAATCCATTGATGTTGCTCAGGGCGCTACATGCTGGCCTTAAGCTCAAGGGCGCAGAGGTTATCTCCAGTGTAGACATCCATAAGCTCTCCCATAACGCTGAAACAGGCAAGTTTTGTGCGTATAGCCGCGATGGCCAGTCTTGGAGTAGCGACCGAATTGTACTGGCCGCTGGGGTCGGCATTTCTGAACTTGCGCCGCAGCTGGGTCTACACGCTCCGACGCGTCCGACACGTGGTCAAGTGCTCATTACAGAACGAGTGAAGCCATTCATTCCATATCCTACGAATAAGGCCCGACAAACCAAAGAGGGCTCGGTCCAGATTGGCTCAACCTCTGAGGATGTGGGATTAGATGATGGCACTACTCCTGACAAGATTAGTTGGCTCGCTGAGCGCGCCGTCGATACCTTTCCAGCTCTAAAAGATGCACGACTGGTTCGAGCGTGGGGCGCCATTAGGCCATTAACGCCTGATGGCTACCCGATCTATCAAGGCTCCACGACATGTCCAGGTGCCTTCGCAGTTGTGTGTCACAGCGGCGTCACACTTGCTGCGATACATACTTATGTCATCGGGCCATGGGTTGGGGGATTGACAGACGCACCTCAAGATTTTGAGGTGTTTCACAGCGACAGATTCCTAGATCCGAATGCGAGTTTTACCAATGACCACTAATTCGCTCTTTTCCGTCGCCCTTACCCCCCCTGCTGCAAAAGCTGTAACCATTATCTTTGAAGACCGAGAGCTAGTTGTCTCAGAGGGCATGTCAGTTGCAGCCGCGTTGCTTACACAGGGGGCACGGGACTTCCGTTCAAGTGTCGTCGGTGATGTATCCCGAGCACCTTACTGCATGATGGGTGTGTGTTTTGAATGTCTAGTTGAAATAGACGGCGTCCCGGCGCGACAAAGCTGCATGATTCCAGTGCGTGATGGCATGCGAATCAAACGCCAGCTTGGCGCGGTGTCGCTTAGCCTTGGCACTGGAGGGGGCCATCATGAGTGATCATACAGTTGACGTGGTTGTCATCGGTGCCGGTCCAGCGGGTATGGCAGCTGCTTGTCAGGCGCGCTCCTTGGGCTTTTCAGTTGTCGTTCTTGATGAGCAGCCTGCACTCGGTGGCCAGATTTATCGTCGCATCGAGTCGGCTCCGGAGGCCATACAAAACATCTTAGGCGCCGATTACGTCGCCGGGCAGGTGCTCGCACAAGAGTTTAAACAAAGCGGAGCAATCCACATTACTGGTGCCGTGGTGTGGAACGTAAGCGTCACTGGAACAGTCAATTACGTTGCAGATGGCAATGGAGAGGAAATAACTGGTAAGCATGTGATACTGGCCAGTGGCGCCATCGAGCGTCCATTCCCAATTGATGGTTGGACCCTGCCTGGCGTAATGGGCGCTGGGGCTGGTCAGATCATGCTGAAGGGATCTGGCGCGCTCCCTACGGAACCTGTGGTGCTCGCGGGATGTGGCCCACTACTTTACCTCTTGGCCTGGCAATACTTGAGAGCTGGGGTGACGATCACCGCCTTGGTCGATACGACCCCTAAGCGCGCTTACGTTCAAGCATTGCGGGAGCTAGCAGGAGCTATCAAGGGATGGCGGGACCTCGCGAAGGGCATCAAGCTTCTCGCGTCAATCAAGCGAAATGGCGTAAAAGTATATTCGGGCGCAACCAAGCTAGCAGTTGTAGGGAAGCAGGCTGCCGAAGGCATTAGCTTTAGGTACAAAAATGAAGAGGTTTCAGTTGCTTCACCATTGATCTTGCTTCACCAGGGTGTTGTACCAAATGCCCAGTTGAGCCTATCGACTGGTGAGGAACATATCTGGAGCACTGACCAGTTGTGCTGGCTGCCTAAGACTGACAAGTTTGGTCGCCTGGGTCAGACGGCCCTCTATGTCGCGGGCGATAGTCGCGGAATCGTAGGCGCCAAAGCCTCAGCTGTGCAAGGGCGCCTGGCGGCTCTGGCTATCGCATCGAGTCTTCGAGGCTCGGTCGGCCTCGATGAATTAATTGCCGATCAGATCGAGTTATTAGGCGATGCGGTCAGTATCCGTAGATTTTTGGATGTTTTGTACCGTCCGCAAGACGAAAACCGCGTACCCACCGACGACAAGGTTATCGTTTGCCGTTGTGAAGAAGTGACTGCTGGGCAAGTTCGTGGGTATGTAGCACTGGGGTGCCACGGACCAAATCAGACTAAGGCATTTGGCCGATGCGGGATGGGCCCATGCCAAGGTCGCTTCTGCGGCTTAACCGTCACTGAAATCATTGCGAAATCTCGAAATGTTGACCCAAATACAGTTGGGCACTACCGAGTCCGCGCCCCTATTAAACCAATCCTGCTGGGTGAACTAGCACGTTAAGTCGCTTGCGCGATGTTTATTAAATCTGGAGTTTTCAATGAGTAATATTGTTCGCATCGAAACCGACCCGCGACGCAGCCGTGCTGTAGTTTATAATGGCGTCATCTATATTGGAGGGATGACTGCGGATGATCGTTCGCAGGACATTACCGGCCAGACGCGAGACACACTTTCTAAAATTGAGGGCTATCTGGAAAAAGCTGGATCGGATAAAAGCCGTATCCTCACTGCGCAGATCTGGATTAAGGATTTGGCTCGCGACTTCGACGCCATGAACGAGGTTTGGAACAGCTGGACTGCGCCTGGTTGTGCCCCAACGCGCGCAACCGCCCAATGTGACATGGGCGCTGAAGATGTGCTGGTTGAGTTTATCGTCACAGCGGCTGTTGCGGAATAAGCGGTAACTAGCCTACAGGCTAGCTAGGCTTATGTATTCTTGGTCGGGCTTGGGCCGTCTCTGAACTGGACCTACCGCCTGATGATACTTTGAGCCGAATTGCGGACTTTTGACTCCGTTCTTATGTGTGGGCTGTGGCGATCCCAACACACACCAGTTCGCAGCGCTAGCCTGGATTGGCAAGAGGGCATTGGATATAGAAACTTATAGCCAATGCCCATTATTTACATATTCATATTGTTTCCGCACTAGAGCCTTACCTTTTATTATCATTACAGCCTTGGCGAGGTCTTTAAATGGACATGCTTTCACAACAGTTCGCTAGTGACAATTACTCCGGCGTATGTCCAGAAGTATGGGCCGCTATGGAGGCAGCCAATGCAGGACACCAGCGCGCATATGGTGACGATGAATGGACAATGCGTGCTTCGGAGCAGTTCCGAGAATTGTTTGAAATAGAGTGTGATGTTTTATTTGTTTTCAATGGCACAGCAGCAAACTCTCTCGCGCTTTCATCGTTATGTCAAAGTTACCATAGTGTAATCTGCGCAGACACGGCTCACATTGAAACTGACGAGTGCGGAGCACCAGAGTTTTTTTCTAACGGATCTAAACTCATGGCAATCCCATCCCATAACGGGAAGCTTTCGCCTGCGGCAATTCAAGACGTTGCGCAAAAGCGATCAGACATCCACTATCCTAAACCCCGCGTCGTTTCATTGACTCAAGCTACTGAGTTGGGGGGGTGTATATTTGCAGGAAGAGATCCAGGATATTAGTACCACCTGTAAGGCCTTGGGCCTCAATGTACATATGGATGGTGCCCGATTCGCCAACGCCTGTGCATTCTTAAGCTGCTCGCCAGCTGAGATCAGTTGGAAGTCTGGAGTTGATGTGCTGTGCTTCGGCGGCAGCAAAAACGGAATGGCTTTGGGCGAGGCGATTGTATTTTTCAATCGCAAATTGGCTATAGATTTCGAGTACCGATGCAAGCAGTCTGGGCAACTCGCTTCGAAAATGCGCTTCCTGTCTGCGCCATGGGTCGGCTTGCTTGCGGAAGAAACATGGAGAACGAATGCGATGCATGCAAATCGCTGTGCTCAGTTTCTAGCGCACCTTGCTCAAGCAATTCCTGGCGTGACACTGGTTTACCCTGTAGCGTCCAATGCGGTTTTTTTGAAGCTCCCCGAAACCGTAATCACAGAGCTGAGGGCTAAGGGATGGATTTTCTATACTTTCATCGGTGGCAACGCCCGCTTTATGTGCTCTTGGGATACAAGTGAAGATTATATTTTGCGACTTGCTCATGACCTAAAATCTTTAATGTGTGCCTGATTTATTTCCAGCATGCAGTTTTGTACCAAACGTCTAAGTTCAAAATTGTTTTTGCTTGGCTAATGAGCAATTCAGATTAGGCTCCCTATACGAGTGCAAAGAGAGGCAGATACTACAAAAACGCCATTACTTCCGCTGCTGGCCGAAAGCTGTCGTTATCCTATGATGGCTTTTGCCATTTCCGAGGTTCCCATCCAGCCTATTTGCTCATACACAGGCTTTCCAACTTTGGTTGCACGTAGGACGGCGAAGCTGATTCCTCGTCTAGCAAATTCCTCCTCAGCGAGTTGCATTAAGGCTGAAGCTAAGCCACGACGGCGGTACTCCGGTTCGACGAATACATTGAGCACATAACCACGCCGATCCTTAGTTGGGTGCGATGGGTGGGGCGGCCAGTCGATGGTCATTAGACCAATTGCCGCGACAGTCTGATCAGCGTCGCAGAGCGCGAATCCGTAGTACCGACCGTCATCCAATCGCTCTTCCAGCCATGGGCGAAAGTGTTCAGTCATTACTCGGAATTTTTCAGGATCCCCACCAGCTTCAAGAAACATCGTTTGACGGTGTATGCCTATCATATCGGCGTCATCTGGCCCAAGAGGTCGGCATTGCAGTCGAGCGAATTCCATACGTCCTTGTGGTTCGTTCATCACTGTCTCGTCGATGGCTGGTGTGGAAAATACAGGCTATGGCATTTACGAACACCGTGGCAATGACCCAGATCGGCACGCGTAAGTTATCGAAGTGGCTTGAGAGCACGCCTGGGCGTGTCTTTCTAGTGGGCGGGAAGCAGGTAAAATACGAGTGACGAGCCCGGATAACAGATAGGCAAGGGCGGGCTCAGGCGGCTACATTCGACCCAAAGCGGACAGTCACAACCATATCCACAGGGTGGCCAGTTCAGGGTTCCATTCTGCTGCCCAGATGCTCGTGAGGATGGCCTAATCATTTTTCATGAATTAGGGCTGATCATCTATCTTCTGCCGCAATCCAGTAACGATTAACTGTTGAACGCCCGACCCCGAGTCTACGGACAACCTCTGCTTTCGTCAGGCCTTCTGCTTTTAACGCCTGAATGGACTTTCGCGTGCTTTCGGCGCGTGTCCCGCGGACCCCACGGTAAGCATTCGCATCAGGAGAACTGCGTAATTTTCCATCTTCGATATGCTCCTTTACTTGGTGATCCAGTTTCGCCTGATACTCCGCCAATCCGAGCTGGACTAAGCGCGCTTCTGTAGCAAAAAGCACCAAGCTAGGCGCGATGTCTAGGAAATCACAGAGAGCAGTGAGCTTTTCGATGGTGATGCTGCGCTGACCTCGTTCTACGCTGGCAAGGTATTCGCGACTCAAGGCTGTGGAACAGTCTTCCCGTCTATACCCCGTTGCTACTCGAATCTCTCTCAGCACTTGTCCTAGTGCCTCTCGATATTCCATGAATCTTCCGTAGCCTTAAAAAGAACAATGAGGCCACGCTTTGACAGTTCACATCGTGTAGCTATAAGATTATGAAGTGGAGCACCGAGCAAATGGTGTTCGGCGCTTTTGTCAGCATGGACAAAAGCGAGGCCTTGCCATAGCGCGATGCCTCAGCCTGTCTTGGCCCAGCGCGCTTACTCAGCGACACGCAATGGTTTAGCAATTGATATACGTACTTGACCCTGCAGAACGGATAGCCTTCACCAAGACGCACTGCGAGATAGAGGGCATGAGTTTTCTCCTAACCGTCACCTCAGCTCAGACCGGGATGTGTGAACGCGCCGCGATAGTCAGCTGTGCGTACGAACTCCAGCTCTACATGAATACCGCTTCGAATGTAGAGATCAGTAACGTCCAGATGTTGTGCCCACCAGCCATCACTCGCTCCGGCAAATGGAGTCTCGAAGATCTAGACCTAATTACATGCTTCCAAGGCGTAGCCACCCAAGAAAGTGCAGTGGTGTATCGCACGTCGCAGAGCGTTTACAAAATGGGTGGACTGGATCTGCGGAAGAAGAAGACATCGAAGGTGTGGTTCTCGAAAAAGCGCCTGGAAAATCACCAGCAACGAATCTCAGAGTCAGCCTCCAGGCCTGCGGGCGTCGGGATGTACGCTCCGCTGTACCTCAAGTCAGCATCAGCTATTGAGGCGGGTTGCCAGCAAGATTGATCTCCCACACTTCGGCTTGTGAGGACTGCCTGATGTCAGATTTCGAATACGCCGCCGAGGCTCTGTCGAACGCTCGCCTGATAGCAGTCTTCACTGGCGCTGGGATTTCGGCTGAGAGTGGCATTCCTACCTATCGCGATCCATTGAAGGGAATTTGGGCCCGGCACAACCCGCAGAGCTTGGAGACGGCCAAGGCCTTTCGCGA
Source organism: Pseudomonas sp. LS-2 (assembly GCF_003605735.1). Classification (GTDB taxonomy): domain Bacteria; phylum Pseudomonadota; class Gammaproteobacteria; order Pseudomonadales; family Pseudomonadaceae; genus Aquipseudomonas. The sequence continues at coordinate 196,985 of NZ_QXTJ01000014.1, forward strand.
GAATCCTGCTCTCGTCTGGGGATGGTACCTCTGGCGACGCCAACAGGTTGCTGACGCCCAACCAAATGCCGCCCATGTTGCTTTGAGCAATCTAGCGTCCAAGACGCGGAAGGTCTCGGTGGNGTAATGCATTTGCACGGCAGCTTGGTTAAACCCAAGTGCTTCGCATGCCATCGATCAGCAGAAATATTTCTACCAGAAGTACTTTGCTCTGCCGTTGGTGGAATGGTCGAACCACCACGGTGTAGTAGGTGCAATGGAAAGCTCCGGCCTGGCGTAGTTTGGTACGGAGAGGACTTACCCTCGGACGTTTGGAAGTCCGCAATCGCATTGGTGAAAAGCTGTGAGGTTCTGATCTCTGTGGGGACATCTGGGATTGTTATGCCTGCGGCTGATATTCCCAGGGTTGCGCTGTCGCACGGCGCGACAGTGATTCATGTCAACACGGAGAATGTGAGCACCGGCGCACAGAATGAGCTAATGCTGATCGGAAAGGCGACCGAGGTCCTCACAAAACTGTGCTCCCTTCTACCGGGCGAGGTGTAAGCGCTATGACCACCGTCTACGAGCGGACACGCAGCGTGATTGAAACGAGTGATTTCTTGCTGAGGCTGATCCGCGACAAATCCTTGCCCGACACCGTTCGAAATGAGGCTAGGCTGTTGCTCCGTCACTACCCTACCGCTGACACCGTCAGGCTGGCTGGACGATGGGAAGCGATCAGACAGGATGAAGTTTCAAAGCTTCCTGGAAGCCCCAAAGCATTGCATCCAGCACTCGCGACCTGGCCTCTTCTCGAGCCATTGTTTTGCGACTCTGAGCTCCCAGACGCTCCTGGGCTGGGCGCTCAATCGGATTTGGCCACCTTGCCCGCGCTGCACCCCATCCCTCGCGCTGAGGGAGATGTTGTTGCTGCGGACTTCCACATATTGGGGCTAGCTGCGCCTAAAGGCATGGGCTGCCTGAGCATCGACTATCGCCGCTTCACATCAGCTCGAGCGCAGGTGCTCTCACGCGCCACTGTGGTATTAGGGTCGCCAGCAAGCGCCAGCAGTTGGTTTGTGGGTCGGGTCCGAACCCTGGATAAGCGACAACCCTGCACGCTGATGAACACTGTCCAGGATTTCATTTCGGTAATGGAAACTCTGTCCCGCCTTGAGTACGGCATCTACTGGTAAGCCTTTCGCTTGCGATGCTCAAGTGATCCGCGACCTCCCGAAAGGAGGGGGCAACATGCCCAACGATAGAATCAAGGTCTGCCGATCCACATCGAGCAGTGACGGACCAGCTGGAGCAAAGAACACCAGCGTCAGGTGCCCCTAAAGCATGTGGAATCCCCCAAACGAGACCGCAACTCCTAAATCCACAAGGCTGATCTCAGGGGATATGGACCACAAATGGCCTTAACACCTTACATTACAACAGATAGAGCTCCCAGCTACCTCAAGGATGCGGCTGATAAACTCCTACAGCTCGACGCAGCACTGAGTGAAAATGTCCCCGAATCACTGCGCGCGCCGATGATCCACCTCCAGCGCCAGGTAAGTGCGTATTACAGCAACAGGATCGAGGGTAACTTGGCAACACCGGGCGATGTACTGCGTGCTCAGGATGATCCAGCAGGCGATACCAGAGCGTTGGACCTCTTGGAAATCAGGAGCCACATAGAAGCTCAAATCAGTCTCTCAATCGATCCCATCGAGGCGGCCAAAATCAGCAACCGCGAATCGATCGCACGCATGCATCGCGAGCTTTACAGGGGTGTACCCGAGAAACACCTGCGCATCAACGTCGAGGCAGGCGGCCAACCAATCCCACTTGTGCCGGGAGAGATCCGCGCTCTCGAAGTAAGGGTGGGCCATCACATTCCGCCATTCGCGGAGAAGATCAGGTCTTATCTGACGTGGTTTGAAGCTGCTTACCGGCTGGATCGACTACATGGACTGGCGCCGCTTCTGGCTGCTGCAGGCGCTCACCATCGCTTTCTCTGGCTGCACCCGTTTGTCGATGGCAATGGGAGGACGGGCCGACTGTTCACCGATGTATATCTCAAAGCTGGCGGCCTGAAGGGCTATGGATTGTGGTCAATGAGCCGCGGTTTCGGCCGGCATGTCGATAAGTATTACGGTGCTCTGAAATCTGCCGATCATGTGCGCAAAGGTGATCTGGATGGCCGTGGCGAACTCTCCGACAGCGGCCTGATCAGATTCACCGAGTACTTCATCACGACGGCCTTGGAGCAGGCGCGTTTTGTCAGCACGCTTCTGGAGCCTCGCACGCTAAACCGTCGTATCGATCACTATTTTCATATGCGTCAACAGTCTGCGTTTTCAAAAGCTAGCGGTGAGGCGCTGGCGATTCTGCGAACCGAAGCCCTGCAACTCTACCGCACTCTGCTTGAGCGAGGCCCGATGCAGTGTTCAGAGATCCAAGCGAGGCTGGGTCTTGGAGAATTCACAGCGCGAAAATTATTCGGTCAGATGGCCAGTGAAGGTTTGATCGCCACGGATGAGGACGGACAGGTCTCGATTAGGTTGCCTGGGCACTTGATCATGACCCTGTTTCCCAATCTGTTCGACTCATCCCACGTGCCAGGAGGTGAATAGATAAGTAAATCTATGCGAGACACATCTACTATCCCAGCCACACTCACCATTAGTCAGGCACGCCGCCGAATACGCAGACTGATTGCTCTGGTGGCCGCGGGACATAGCTTCGTCATAACCAAAAACGCTCGCGCAATCTGCCATCTTCAGGGAGAGTAATCGCTCGCAACAAGTCATGCGGGTCGCTGATGGGCTTACCTTCAGGCTGCCACGCTTGGGAGATCGGTAGTCGGCAGAGCAGCACACGATGACTACCACACAGATTTCTGGCGCGCTGTTAAGCAGAAAACCCAAAGATCGTGGTGACGTGGTCATGGTCGGTTAATATTTTCTGGGTGTTAGGCACGTATTTTAAAAAAATCTTGGCTCGGTTAAAAAAATCTAGCCAATGACAGGGGAAAGATTAGAAAACCAGTGGATTAGTTCCGTTGACCAATTCGATGGGGGTGAAGGCTGTCGGGGCACAGAGGCCCGCACTTGTTCCACCCGTCAACCGCACTGAGCTGGTCGACTCTAATTCATCCTGTTAATCTGAACGGCTCTGTCACTCAGGGCAAGCACGCAAACGCGCGCTTCACTAGCCTTGACCCCATCATGAGCAGAAGCCGACGCAAGACCCCCATCTGTGGCATCACTACCGCCGTTAGCGAACATTTCGACAAGCAAGTATGGCACCGGCGCTATCGCAAGGCTCTTCGCCAGAGACTCGCGAAAGACCATGATGCAGAACCTCCTCACCTCCGTGAGTTCTTCGACCCCTGGTGTATGCGAAAAGACGGTAAACGTTATTACGGAGAGAGTCGGTCGAGTGAGAAATTTTTGAGGAAGTAGCAGCTCAGGCTTTGGTCTGAGTCGATGCACGAGTCAGCGTCACCGATGAAGTGAATCCGCAGGCGATGGCTAGTGATTCAGCGCAGAACCAGGCAGATTCGAACGGGGATCGTCCGCGGTTAGGGACTTCGTTTGGTGGCAGAATTTCGGTTTTCGGGGAGATTGATCTGCGCCTAACTGTCCACGCTATCAAGGCAGTCAAAATACAAACTGATGCGAGTAGCGTTCAAGTCACGCGCACCTCCCAACGCGAGACGAAGGAGAGTTCAGATTTCTGAGAGCGCTTTAATCAGCTCGCTTCCCGAAACGCTCACTCAAAGCTCTCGATGAAAGAGCAGAGCTTGGTGATCTAACCTCGCACGCTCCAGTCGAACCTGGCGCGAATGGCAGGATTGTTAGTTTGCAGTTGTCACGAAATCTTCTCGCATCTTGAACGCCACAGAAGAGCTGCTCTCGACAAGCGTGCCGAGCACATGAAGGACGGTAAGCGTCCGCCCATCACACCTTGCCATATCAGGCCAATGTCTATCCGCTACGCACCGAAATTTCTGGATTCAGCGCTATCGCTGCCAAGCAAGCTTGGCAGCCAACCCAATGAAGCAAGCTCCCAATATCGCATCGACTGCTCGCCATGAACGTCGGTAGGTGGCCTGAACTCTTTCCAGCGAAAAAGTAACGGCGATGGTGGCATACACACCGCACGCGACTATCGTGACTGCCAGGACTGAAGCTACATATGCCTTGGCATCAGACCCATTTGGCAACGCTGTAGTGAAGATACTCGCGATGAAAAACGCCGCTGTTGGGTTTGCCAGATTAGTCGCCATGCCACGTAGAAAAATGACATACGACGGCAGTGTGCTCGCGGCTTCAGGTGCTGTCGGAACTCTTTCGCTCTACGCCAATACAGCGGCCATGACTCATTACCTTCCAAATCGACTGGCCGTCTGGCTCTCGGAACGGCCACAGATGTTCGTGGACCTTCGGGAACGAACCAGTGCAGGAATTATTCAAGGCGTGACTACGGGCCTGATAGAGGCGGGATCGTTTCAGACTCGTCGCCCGCCGTTGGCCTACAACTGCATCCAGTTTCCAAAGATCGTCTTGTGCTTATAGTTCCCGACAACCATCGCCTGGCTTCGCGCGAGAGTAGGTCTTACACCATCATGGTTGAAGATTGGGACGGAACGGCCGCGATTCGAATCCCAGAATGCCCCTCTGACCATTAGCTGGAAACTAATGTCGGCTACGGGGCGTGAACTGTCGGTCGCCACTATCAGGTCGTTGACTAAGTTACCGATGTGAAGATGGTCAACTCCTAGTCGGCTGGAATGCGAACGGCTGGTCAAGTACGCGTAATTGCGCAATCATCTCTTCTTTTGAAGCTGTGAAACCGGTCGCTCCAACATCGATTGGGTTAGCCCGTGCATATCCGCATTGGCCTGCCAGATCAAAAAACGGCTATGCATATCTCGAACAGCAGCCAACAGCTTCTGGTTACTCGCTTTCAGTTCCTCAATGCGCTCGTTGGCTGCTTGTATATCGGCGATCCAGCCCGGCTTTATTTTCTGAGCTTTCAATGCCGCTTTGCAATTTTTCATCGCTAAATCCACGGCAGGTAGATTCATCAGGGACTGGCGAGCACGACTGATACCCAACTTTTCTTTGCATGCCTCAACGAGCAAAGGCCAGGTCAGCTTCGGCTCTGACCATTCCTCAATTAGCTTAATGATGCGTTTCTCATCCTTTGGCGTTAAATGCCCCATCGTTAACCCTCGATCTCATCCAGTAAGGCCAAGACGTCATCCAACGATGGCAACGCCTCTTGCGCCTGGTTCTTTTCAATGACTTTGACTTCGATTAACCCCGACATTGCGGCGGCGTTCTTGGTGAGCGTCCATCCATTGTCTGCGTTCCACACAATGTCACCGTCTTGGAGTTCGGGGTTTTCCAGCGTTTGGATGAGCGCCCCGCACTTAAAGAGCTTCTCACCCAGCTTTGTGGCCGACTCCGATGCTCCAAACACACCACGAGACTGCGCATCCATGGCTTTATCTAGGCGGCGTTTAAGGTCGTCGCGTTCTTCCAGGAGGTTTCTCAGCTTCACGTCATCCCCTTTCACGCAACCAAGGCGCCCGCAGTCCAAACAGGCACCCATTTTCGGGCAGGGCTCGGATGCAAAGTTGTGCACACAAACGCCGAGGTGGGTTTGATGGATAATGCGGTCCTGCTCACCCTCGCGCAGTTCCCTCACATCAGCCAAACTCAGCGGCTGATTGGTTTTGACCTTGCCCAGACGCTGAGCATCGGTACTGTGCTTCGTTTTGGGGTGGTAAGCCGCAACCCTTTGGGTGCGTTCCTCAATGGTTTCATGGTTGTAGACCGATCCCATCGTTGTGCGCCCGGAGAAGGCGTCAATCAGGAGTTGCGACAGACCGGCCTGGTGCATCCGCGTGTTCAATTCGTGCCGAAACGCATGCGTGTTGACCTTGACACCGGGATAGCCATAGCGCTCAAAAAGGCTTTTCTTTTTCTGGTTGTTCGTACCGCCTAATTGCACATTCAATCGGCCAGAGTTCGTCGCCATCTCCACGCCAAACCCGTGTGTCACAGCAACCTTACCTGAGTCTTCAGCCATTGCTCCCGTGCGCACGGTGAACAACGCATCACGGTACTTCACCCGAGCTTTGCCCTCCGTGTACGGCGTGGTGTACGGAAAATCCTTTGGAAGATATTTCTCCCGCAACAGCACATTGAGATTGCGTAGCGTGATCACACGCCGGTCGTCAAGATCAACCCCCTGGACTCTTGGCTTTCCCTTGGCGTAGATCTTTTTCCCTAAACTGGCTTTCCAACTGTCACGGATCTTAGCCAAGAGGGCTCGGGCTGCGGGGCTGAGCGCCTTTTGTTTCTCCAAGCTTTTCAGGAAGTTGGCATTGAATACATTTTGCGGTGTGTGGCGCTCATGAACAGTGAGTTTCAGCGCTGCACAGGCTTCGGCGTACGTAAGGGGTTCATCAGGACTCTTGGGTGGCAGTCCTTCATGGGGCGGAAACTCATCGGGATGGTCTTCCAGCCAGGCGGCATAAGCCCGCGCTTCATCGGTGATCGGTTTCAGTAACGTTATGACCCGCTCGACGACCGGCTCCATCTCAGGCTTAACGACGGGCTTCAGCGTCACCTGGTTCATCTTTTCCGCGTACCAGCGCAGGAACATGCGCGGGTTGCCCTGGGCATCCTCTTTGAATACCAGGCAATCCAATTCAACATCCGCCAATTCACCTACGCGACTAGGTGCACTCAGCAACAGCGCACAGGCGGATGTCACAACGATATCGATAGGGCGGGTCAATTTGTTATTGAACACTTGCCCGAGGGCTCTGATCGCGTCTGGGTTGGGCAGCTTTTTTTCTCGATCCGCTTTTTGCTGCTTGAGGGTGCCACGCGGCCTTTGCGTCAGCGGAGAGGTCCACCGGAAATCCGACTTGAGCAGTTCTTTGGCCCGCATCAGATTGATGACGGCTTCAAGTGCCCGGCCATGCTGGTATGCGGTATTGCCTTTTGTCCAGTGACGGCTCAAGTGCTCGCACGCTTCATTACAGACAGCGGCGGAAACCCGCGTCACATCCCGCGTGCAGGTCGACTCGAACAGGGCGACCTCCAGCGCCTTTAGGGCATTCAGCACGTTGTTAAATGATTTATTCTTCAAATACACCCCCCAGTACACCGCCATGGCTTTGGCAAACTCGGTGAAGGGTGCCTGCATTGCCTTTGGGGCAACTTTGGTCGATTCGAGCGCCGTGAAGCTACAGCTTTGGAATCCATGCGCGTGCCAACTGCCGTCTTCCCAGCGAATACTCGCGTGCACTCGATTGGGAATGCCTTTGGGCAGGGTCTGTTTTGCCCATTCGATAAACTCCGCGAGATGAGCCTCCGCACCCAGGTGGCTCCTAGGCTTAAAATCGACAATGTTGTTCGTAGGTTTTGAATAGAGCGCGTCGGTCATTCACCTTTCCTCCCGGATCGGAGCATGGCCTCACAATCCAGAATCACCTTGCGGCAAGCCAGGATGGCCCGATCCCAGAGCACTCCGGTAGTCAAATCCGTGGCTAGGGTTTGCGCTCGACGACGTTCCAATCGCTCAAGGACTGCGCGGTGATTGGCGTACAGAAGGGGTTGGAATTTTCCGCATGCGTAACAGGTGTACGGAGCATCGAGATGGCAGGCGGCAGTGGCACCGCACACTGCCACATCCTCGATTAGTCGATCCGCTCGATCCCCGTTTGTCGCTGAGGTGCGATCCGTGACGATGATCCCGGTGAACGCATTCACAACCAAGGCCAGATGGTCGCTCATCTTCGCGTCGATTAACGCCAGTAACTCCGGCGATACGGCGCGGTACTTTCGCACTGTCCGAGTATCGTTTTGCATCAGTGCGCGGGCCATCGTCCACTCATCCAACCCCGCATTGGAAAGGTCCGTGCCGAGGGTGTGCCTGAACCGGTGCCCCCGCGTCACTTTCAGCGGCTGATGGGTGCGAGGCGAAATCGGAAAGCCCTCCATCCGCTCGATGCATCCAAGCCAACGCTTGGTCGTGCCTGTTCCGACATGAAAGATCAGCTGCGGCGCGGCTTCTAGGCCTTTTTGAAGGGGGCTATCGAGTAAAACAGGGGGATTTATCCGCTCCCAAGGTTCCGCATCATCATCCAGCTTCCGACGAAAGAGGGGCACATTCTCAATGGCTGCATTCCAGTCGGCACCGTCTGGATACGTTTGCCAGAGTTGCGCCAGAACCATTGCCTTGAAGGCCTGCACGGTATTGTAGAGGTCCTCATCCAGACTGAATGTTTCGGACTTTGCTCGCCAGCCTGCCTCGTCGTCTTTTTGCTTTGCCCAATGAAACCTTACTTTGCAGCCCTGATCGCTCTTCGTGAAATCACCAAAAATCATCATTCGCACCTGAGCGCCACGCTGCCCGTAAATCATCAACAAGCGCAGGTAAAGGTACTGCTCGAAATCTAAGTGTCCGTGACAAAACTGCTCATGTATCCATTGGTGCAGCGCGTCTTGCTCCACCTGCGTGAACGGGCCTTGTTCGGGGTCGAGGCTGAGGATCACATCGTTGCTGGAACGCTTGTTCCTGGGGAGTGCCTGGTAGGCATCGTTCAGGGGGTGCGACGGGCGCTCTTCGAGGGATTCGCAGTTGTGCCAAAACGACATAAAAGCGGCAATGACACTAAACTCACCACTGCTAAAGCGCTCCCGCAGAGCGATTAGGTGATCCTCGTTGAGCGGGTCAAGCCCGGCCTCAGCAGCCCGCGACAACCCACTGGCGGCGTTAGCAACCGTGCCCGCTGCCACATCGGCCATTCGGTACGCCAGGGCGGCGTGCAACCAGGGCTGCCAATCCGGCGAGACGCAGGCAATAGCCGCTTCCCAGTTAACTGAATGATTAGCCGATTTATCCGGTCTCCACATGGGTTGACTCGGTGTGAAAACTTCTCCGCACCTGGCCAAGCGAGGCGTATTTAGCCATGCATCAAGGCTGTCCTTCGTGGGGGCCTGAAGTGCTTCGATCGCGATATTCACTCTGAACTTCCTTGCGTCTGGCCCGCCCTCTGACGGTTGGCTGTAAACCGCTCAGCCCGTTTCTGTATCGCTTTATCTGCCTCTTCCTTCCAAAATTTCGCGCCGTAGTGGCCGGGCATATCCGATTCGGGACTCCAGCCGAACATCCACGTGAGGGTCTTTTGAACCTGCGTGGTGCGATCCTCCGGCGTGAGCACTGCCAGTTTCTCGCGCATGCTTTCCAGCATCGTGTAGACCGCGTCATGCCTCAGAGTATGCGTGTGCACATGAGCCAGCTCCGGTGCTATTTCTCGTATCCTGGACAGAACGCCATCCACTGCCTTGATGGTCAGAGGTCCACCCTCATTTCGCTTGTGTGCCACCAGCAAAAACGGATGCTTATTCGCTTGCGATCTGCCACTACGGGGCTTTCTGTGGCGATATTTCGATTCGTACTCAGTTATTGCGTCATACAGATCATCGGTCATTACCAGCATGCGCTCGTTGGTTTTAAATTGCGGGGCCATCGTTCGTGGATCGAGGCTCTCATCCTCCAAGTTAACCACCGCTAGTTGACGACTGTGCCAGTGAATATCGCTGGTCTTGATAAGCAGCATCTCGGAGCGGCGTAGCCCCATGTCGAGACCCAGCAGCAAAATGATGTAGTTACGCCGCCTGATGGCTTCATCTGAAAAGGGGTTCTCGGGGCTGTCCGGATGCATGACTTCCAGCAATCGAGTTCGTTCCTGACTCGTGAGCCCCTTCATCTCGTGCGTTCGCGTTTTTTTCCACGCAGGTCTGGCCGCTGTAATCTTGCGGTTGGTGCGCTTCTTCAGATCGTCCACCGCCACATATCGTGTTGAGTGATCACCCAACTTGTCGTAGAGGAAGCCCAGATAGTCGCGTACCGCTTCGATTCGCTGCTGCGCATGGGCTTTGCCAACGGATCTGTATGCAGTCGGATGTAAACGTATCCCCGCATACTTCATGGCCAAAGTTTCCTTGCTAAACCCCGCGTCAGACACAAACCTAGAAAGCTCATTATCTGTCAGGTATTGGCTGTGAGGGCGCTGTTCGAGGTGAGAAATCAGATCAATGGAGGAAAAAGCCAGAAACCCCTCAAACACAGCCAGATGCTCAAGGTACTTCTTGGTCGTTTCAAGCGCTCTGCCCGAGTGCTCCATGGTGATGTATAGATTGGGGTAGTAGGCCGGGATGTAGTCTTGCACCAGCAGCTTTCTTCGAGCAGCATTCACCACCTGCTCCATGATCTGGAAACCCATGTTACTCCCTCACAAAACATAACTTTTTTAAGTATAGTCAGCGGTAGCGGTAGATCAACGCAAAACCTAACGTTTTACTTTCCCGATTTTAACCGCCGGTCGCTACCATTCAAGCACTAAAGATAACGGATTAAAGGCGAACCAAACCATGTCAAAAAGTGACAAAACAGGCAAAACAGGCTCTTACGTCTTCACCATGCATCGGCTGAGCAAAGTTGTTCCGCCGAAGCGGGAAATCCTGAAAAACATCTCCCTGTCATTCTTCCCCGGCGCCAAGATCGGTGTTCTGGGCCTCAACGGCTCGGGTAAATCCACGCTGCTGAAAATCATGGCCGGTGTCGACACCGAGTTCGATGGTGAAGCGCGTCCGATGCCTGAACTGAATATCGGCTACCTGCCGCAGGAACCTCAACTGGACCCGAGCAAGACCGTTCGAGAAGTGGTCGAGGAAGCGGTCAGCGTGATCAAGGACGCCCAGTCGCGGCTGGACGAGGTCTACGCCGCCTACGCAGAGCCTGATGCCGACTTCGACAAGCTGGCCGCCGAGCAGGCAAAACTGGAAGCCATTCTTCAGGCCAGCGACGGCCACAACCTCGAGCGCCAACTGGAAGTCGCCGCCGATGCGCTGCGTCTGCCAGCCTGGGACGCCAAGGTCGAACACCTGTCCGGTGGTGAAAAGCGTCGGGTAGCCCTGTGCCGCCTGCTGCTGTCCGCGCCAGACATGCTGCTGCTCGACGAACCGACCAACCACCTGGACGCCGATTCGGTGGCTTGGCTTGAGCACTTCCTGCACGATTTCCCAGGCACTGTGGTCGCCATCACGCACGACCGTTACTTCCTCGACAACGTCGCTGGCTGGATTCTGGAACTCGACCGCGGCGCCGGTATTCCTTATGAGGGCAACTACTCTGGCTGGCTCGAAGCCAAGTCCGATCGTCTGGCCCAGGAATCCAAGCAGCAATCTGCTCACGAAAAGGCCATGAAGGAAGAACTGGAGTGGGTGCGCAAAGGCGCCAAGGCTCGTCAGTCCAAATCCAAGGCCCGTCTGCAACGCTTCGAAGAAATGCAGTCGCAGGAATTCCAGAAGCGCAGCGAGACCAACGAGATCCACATCCCGGCCGGTCCGCGTCTGGGCGACAAGGTCATCGAGTTCAAGAACGTCACCAAGGGCTATGGCGATCGCGTGCTGATCGACAACCTGTCGTTTGCCATGCCAAAGGGCGCCATCGTTGGCGTGATCGGTGGTAACGGTGCCGGTAAATCGACACTGTTCCGCATGTTGATGGGCAAGGAACAACCGGATTCGGGCTCCATCGAGATCGGTGAAACCGTGCAGTTGGCGTGCGTCGACCAGAGCCGCGACGACCTGGACGGCAGCAAGACCGTCTTTGCACAGATTTCCGACGGTTCCGATCAGATCAAGATCGGCAACTACGAAATCCCGTCGCGTACTTATGTCGGCCGTTTCAACTTCAAGGGCGGCGATCAGCAGAAGTTCGTCAAGGATCTGTCCGGTGGTGAGCGCGGTCGTCTGCACCTGGCGTTGACCCTGAAAGAGGGCGGCAACGTCCTGCTGCTCGACGAACCGTCCAACGACCTCGACGTTGAAACCCTGCGCTCTCTGGAAGAAGCCCTGCTGGACTTCCCGGGCGCCGCCATTGTGATCTCCCACGATCGGTGGTTCCTTGACCGCGTAGCGACTCACATCCTGGCGTACGAAGACGATTCGCAAGCTGTTTTCTTCGAAGGCAACTACACCGAATACGAAGCCGATCGCAAGAAGCGCCTGGGCGACGCAGCTGCCCAGCCGCACCGCGTGCGTCACAAAAAACTGGCCTGATTCGGGCTAGCGTCATGAAAAACGGAGCCTCAGGGCTCCGTTTTTTTTTGAAGCTCATTTAGAACTTCTAACCGACGCGATTCCGGTAGGAGTGAGCTTGCTCGCGATGACGGTGGTGCATCTCTTACATCTCCATCGATCCTGCTCCGGTCATCGCGAGCAAGCTCCCTCCCACAGATGGCATGTTAGTGGCAATTCAACCATCCGCCTCAATCTTCAGAATCTCGATCATCTGATCTCCCGCCGGACGATGCCAGTTGACTTCATCCCCGACCTCGGCGCCCAGCAGCGCAATACCTAATGGCGATGCCCAGTTGATCAGATGACTGGCCGCATCCGCTTGATCCTCTCCCACCAACTGCACGCGCTGTTGCTGGTCATGTTCATCGGCGAATGTCACCCAACTGCCGATCTGCACTTTCTCCGTCGAGATCGCAGGCATTACCACTTGGGCACTTTGCAGTCGTTGACTGAAATAGCGCAGGTCACGCTCGATATCGGCCAGCCGTTGCTTGTCTGCACGCTCGCCAAGAGCCGTCTGCTCGCTGTGCTGCGCTTGCAATGCCGCTACATGCGCCTGCAGTTGCGCCAGGCCGCTAGCGGTCACGTAATTGGGATTATCACTGATCTGTCGCTCAACCGGCTGACTGGCTTGAGCGGCGGCACTGTCTTCGTTGACGAAGGCCCGACTCACGTGAGTGCTCCTTATTCATGGCTCATTGAAGTTGGGCCATGTTGGCACCCGGATAGTTTCACCGAATGTCCACAAGCGACTTACATTTCAGTGAGAGCGATACGCCTTGGCAGCATCCTGAGTCTTCTGCTGCTCCCAGGCGCGATCACGGTCGTTCCAGATGCTGTCTCGACCTTGATCCTGAAGACTGCGATTTTCCAGTTGTGCCTGACATTGACGGAAACCATCGCTCCAGCCCTGGGCGTAGATCGTGTCGCGCAAATAGCGCGGCACGTCTTTCTTGTACTGGCCCTTCATGACATCCACCGACTGCCGTCCGCTGCCGCAACCGTCCTGGAAACCATCAGCGAAAGCCGGCGGATAACCTTCGGCCATTAACTGGTCGTGGGTAGACTGACAACCGGCGACGACCAAGCAGCACCACAGCACAACCCAACGCGTATTCATCTTCCGGTTCCTCGACTGATATGAAAAGTCTAGAACCAGATGTGTGAGTTATTTGTAAAAGCGCTGTAGGAAATCCATTAACCGATGCTCGGTACGGCGCCATTAGTTCCGAAATTCCGCTTGACGGCACTGTAGGCTGAAAAACGTTTAGTAATTTTCCTGTCGACGGCCTGAGAAGATTCAGGGTTGTTAAACTGTCGATCTGCACGGATCTGCCTAGGAAAATTATGAACCTCAGAACCATCCTGATTCTCGGTGCACTTAGCGCCTTCGGCCCATTGGCCATCGATTTCTACTTGCCCGGTTTTCCCGCCATTGCCCTGGCTTTCGGCACAGACGACAAACACGTTCAAATGACGCTGGCCTCTTACTTTCTGGGGTTGAGCATCGGCCAACTCGCCTATGGGCCAATTGCTGACCGATTCGGACGTCGTATTCCCCTGCTGTTCGGCGTCGGTCTGTTTACGCTGGCATCGCTGGCATGCGCCTTGGCACCGAGCCTGGAATGGCTGATCGCGGCACGCTTTGTTCAGGCGCTGGGCGGCTGCGCGGGCATGGTCCTGTCACGGGCGATCGTCAGTGATAAATGTTCTCCCGTGGATTCGGCGAAGGTGTTCTCCCAGTTGATGCTGGTGATGGGGCTGGCGCCGATTCTCGCGCCGATGCTGGGCGGACTGCTGGTGAACAGCTACGGCTGGCAGACGATTTTTCTGACCTTGACTGTGTTCAGCGCGATGACGGCTGTCGCCGTGGCCATGGGACTGCCTGAAAGCATGCCGGCTGGCCATCCACGATTGCCGCTTTCGGGTGCGTTGGGCGCTTACTGGCGTCTGTTCGGCGACCGGATTTTCCTCGGACATGCATTGACCGGCGGCATTGCTATGGCCGGTATGTTTTCGTACATCGCAGGCTCACCATTCGTGTTCATCAAGCTGTATGGCGTACCGGCCGAACATTACGGCTGGCTGTTCGGCACCAACGCAGCGGGGTTCATCCTCGTCGCTCAGATCAATGCCCGGCTGGTAGGTCGTTTCGGCCCTGCGTGGTTGTTGTCGCGCATGGTCTGGTTGTATTTAGGCGCGGCACTGGTGCTGCTCGGGATTGCCTCGCTGCACACCGAGAAGCTCTGGCCGCTGCTGGTCCCGCTGTTCATCTACATAGCCAGCCTAGGTTGCATCATTCCCAATGCTTCGGCATGCGCGATGGCCGGGCAGGGCAAGCGTGCCGGCAGTGCTTCGGCGCTTCTGGGCTGTCTGCAGTTCAGCGTCGCGGCGGGAGCAGCCGCTCTGGTCGGTGTGCTGCACGACGGCACAGCGGTGCCAATGGCCACCGTCATTTCACTGTGTGGCGTATTGGCGGTCAGCCTTGCGATGGTCACGCGCCACGCACAGCAGAAGCGCGACGCGTTGATACCGCACCAGGACGTTCGTATTTGACTGGCAGGGCGTCCGGTGATGACCGTTCATTGCCGCACGCCCTGAACGCCGCTTCGAACGCGAGGTGTTAAAAACTGTGATTACGACTGTTCCAAATTGATAACGCTTTAATGGGGCTCGAGACCAGTGAGGTTCTTTACTACTTAAAAAATAGAAATTTCTTACATGACTCGTTTGTCGGACAAAACAGGACACCCCGTCACGTTAAAAAGTCCCTCGAAGGTCATTGCGGACGAGCTTTTTTTCTTGAGAGTTTTTGGAGTTTTGGCTGTAGGCATTTGCCCAGACCTGCGAGAAGTGCATTCAACAATAAATCTCCAGAGGCCAGATAGTGCGTGCTTTTCGAGCTCGCCGATAGAAGATTTTCGCAGAATTGGCCCGGCGACTCTTTGACCAAGGTTTGTCGATACGCCTGACAGGCCCCAATGCCAGCCTGCGGGAGGCCAATTCTTGGGCAGGGCGCAGCGCTTATACTATGCGGCCAGCATTAGCCCGATTAATTGAAGCACGTCGAAACTGTCGTGGTTGCATAAGAAAATCTGCATTGCCCCACACTTTATGCTGCCTGAAGTTTCGATGATGTGATGCAAGTCAAAGCCATTGCCCGTTCCAGGCAACGATGATGGCTGCATAACGTAAGTGGCAAGTCGGTCACCGTAATAGACGAATGTTTCAACAGGGAGTGAAGACATGGAACATGCACCTTGCATCAGTCAGATTGCCGCGCTGCTGGCCGATCCAAAACGCAGCGCGATGATGTGGGCGTTGATGGACGGAACATCGCGGGCGGCCGACGAGTTGGCGCTGTTGGTGGGCTTGTCCACCTCATCGGCGGGTGCGCATCTGGCGCGACTTGCTTCAGGCGGATTACTGCGGCAGGAGACGAGAGGACGAAAGCGTTTTTTCAGGCTCGCCGCGCCTGAGGTCGCAATGGCCGTCCAGGCATTGGCCAGTGCGTCGATGGTCAGCGCCGAGGTGGTCAGTCGAAGCGTCGCTCAACCGCTGCCGCCCTTGCCATTACGCCATGCGAGTATCTGTTCCGATCATCTGGGTGGAGAGCTGGCCACCGAGTTGTATCACCGGATGCTGGGCGCCGGCTGGATCGAACAGTGCGACCAGCGTCTGGAAGTGACCAGCATCGGAGTCTCCCGATTCGCCGAACGGGGAATCTTCATTCCTGCACTGGCGCACCGGCAGCGTGAGACCGTCTGCGCCTGCGCCGACTGCAGTGAACGCAACCCACATCTGGGTGGTGCTCTGGGGGCTGGGTTGCTGCAGTTGTTCATGCAACTGGGGTGGTTGCGCACCACGGAGGAGGCCAGCACCTTGCAGATCTCGTCCAATGGGCAGCGCGAAATCAGCAAGATTGCGTCGGCGGCCTGAGGGGCTCGCAGCGCAATCGAAGACATTTTTTTAGTGTCCCGGCTTGCCAGCGGTGGCCTTCGAATGACGACCGCCGCCAGGCCGTATTGCTGCGCCGAAGCTTTATCGGGTCAAGGCTTGACCAACCGCGCGTCCAGGCTGTTCTGCGCCAGACGCTTGGCCTGATCCTGCGTCATGCCCAGATGCTCATGCAATGCATGGAAGTTCTCGGTTACATAACCGCCGAAATAGGCAGGGTCGTCGGAGTTCACAGTGACCTTCACGCCCCGCTCGAGCATGTCGAGAATGTTGTGCTGGCCCATGTGATCGAACACGCAGAGTTTGGTGTTCGACAGCGGGCAAACCGTCAGCGGGATCTGTTCGTCGATGATGCGCTGCATCAGACGCTCATCCTCGATGGCGCGCACTCCATGATCGATTCGCTCGATCTTCAACAGGTCAAGTGCCTCCCAAATGTACTCAGGCGGTCCTTCCTCGCCCGCATGGGCCACCGTCAGGAAGCCTTCGTGGCGTGCACGGTCGAACACTCGCTGGAACTTGCTGGGTGGGTGACCCATTTCCGAACTGTCCAGACCGACCGCGACGAAGGTGTCGCGAAATGGCAGGGCCATGTCGAGGGTCTTTTCCGCCTCTTCTTCGCTCAGGTGGCGCAGGAAGCTGAGTATCAGGCCGCTGCTGATGCCAAGTTGCTGCTTGCCGTCTTTCAATGCACCGGAAATGCCGTTGAGCACGACCTCGAACGGGATACCACGATCGGTGTGGGTCTGCGGATCGAAGAACGGTTCGGTGTGAATGACGTTCTGGGCCTTGCAGCGTTGCAGGTAGGCCCAGGTCAGGTCATAGAAATCCTGCTCGGTTCGCAGCACATCCGCGCCCTGATAGTAGAGGTCGAGAAACTCCTGAAGATTGTTGAAGGCATAGGCCTTGCGCAGGGTTTCGACGTCGTTCCAGGGCAGGGCGATCTTGTTGCGTTCAGCCAGGGCGAACAGCAGTTCGGGCTCCAGCGAGCCTTCCAGATGCAGGTGCAATTCGGCCTTGGGCAGGGCGTTCAACCAGTCGTACATGTGCTTTTCTCATCAGGTGCAATGGCGGGCATTCTACAGAGTTGAGTGCGACGGCTGGTTAAAAACCTGACCGGACGGTTCAGACCTCTGCCTTCTGCTCTCTTCTGTAGGCGTAGGTGTCGGCAAAGCGTGACAGCAGAAACTCGGCACAGGTGGTCGGCGGATACAGCGGCGGATGGTTGTCGTCGGTACACCCCGGCAGACATTCGACGCGGGTGTCGGGGTGAGGTTCGGCGAAGAACGGCATCGAGTATCGATCGACGCCCAGCGGGCTGACCACTCGATGCGGCGTCGAAACGTACTGGTCGTTGCTCCAGCGCGCCATCATGTCGCCCAGATTGACCACAAACGTGCCTTCGATGGGCGGGGCGTCGACCCAATGCCCGCGCACGTCCCGCACTTGAAGACCTCCGGCGACATCCTGATAGAGCAGGGTGATGCAGCCGTAATCGGTATGAGCGCCCGCACCTTGCTGATGCTCGCTGGTAGCAGTATGACGGGGCGGGTAATGAATCATCCGCAGCACACTGACCGGTTGTTCAAAGCGCTGATCGAAGAAATTCCGCTCGATGCCCAGTGCCGGCGTCATGGCCCGCAGCAAGGTCAACGCCAGTGCCTGCATGTCCTGATAATGCTGTTCCATCAGCTTTTGCCAGCCCGGTAGTTGCGGATGACGATTGGGGCCGCGCAGGGGTTTTCCAGCCAGCACGTCCGGGTGATCCGCGGGCAGATGCAGGCCCATGTCGAATGTTTCTTTCAGATCGCTCGGCAGGCTGGGGTCAAGTTGCTCCGTTGCAATGGCCCCGTAACCGCGATGATGGTTGCTTAGGGTGATGTCGATCTTGAGTTTTTCGTCCATGGGCTGGGCAAAAAACTGCCGGGCGCTGTCGATCACCTGTTCGATGCGCTCGGCGCTGATCGGATGGCCCTTGATATAGAAGAACCCCCACTCACGGCACGCGGCGTCGATCTGCCGGGCTACGGTGTGCCAGGCTTGATCGTCGTTGGCGTACAGCGGGGAGATATCGATGACGGGAAGCGGGTTCATGTGGGCTCCATTTGTGCACCTGTCACTGTAGAAGCGCTTGCTCACGGTGCGGGTGTCAGGTCCCCACATGTGGCTGACGGAATGCAATCGCGGGCAAGCGCTTCTACGGTTAGCTGGATCAGAACGGGGTTACTTCGGCAATTCCGCCTTCACGCCTTCAACGTAATAGTTCATCGAGGCCAGTTCGGCATTGGTCGCCACGCCGCCTTCCGGAATCTTCACAGCGCCGGTCTGGTCCTTGATAGGACCTGTGAATGGATGGAATGCACCGCTTTCGATGTCGGCGATGATTTTCTGCGCTTCGCCTTTCACGTCAGCAGGCACCAGATCGCTGATCGGTAACTCAACTGTTCCTTCTTTCAAACCGCCCCAGTAATCCTGGGATTTCCAGGTGCCATCGATGACCGATTGAGTGGCCTGAATGTAATGCGGGCCCCAGTTGTTGACGATAGACGTCAGTACCGCTTTGGGCCCGAAGTGCGCCATGTCCGAGGCATAACCCACTGCGTAGACACCACGACGCT
>NZ_QXTJ01000014.1:215736-231538 GCF_003605735.1 Pseudomonas sp. LS-2
GGGGGGGGGAGGAGGTGGCCCACGCCGCCTTGGTCTCGGTGCCGGGGTTGTATTTGTTCAGGGCCAGCTGGATCGCGTTGATGTCGCGCAACACTTCCGGAATCGGGAACGAGGCGACGTAACCGATCTTCCTGGTCTTGGTCATTTTCGCGGCAAGGAAGCCCCCGACGTAGCGACCTTCATAAGTACGGGCCAGATAGGTGCCCATGTTCTTGTCCTGCTTGTAACCGGTTGCGTGCTCGAACGTCACCTTGGGGAATTGCTTGGCGACTTTAAGCGTCGGGTTCATGTAGCCGAACGAGGTCGTGAAGACCAGGTCGTAGCCGCTTTTGGCCATGTTGCGGATGACCCGCTCGGCGTCCGCACCTTCCGGTACGTTCTCGACGAAGCTGGTGGTGACTTTGTCGCCCAGCGCCTTGGCCATGGCCTGACGACCTTGCTCATGCTGATAGGTCCAGCCGTGGTCGCCAATTGGGCCGATGTAGACGAAGCCGACTTTCAGTGGATCGGCTGCGGCGGCCATCAGACTTGAACTCAGGCCAACGACAGCGGCCATGGCGCACAACAGTTTCTTCAGCGGACGACGTGAGTGGAGGGTGGAAAGCATGCAGGTCGAGCTCCTTTGGTCTTGTGGGCCGGGCCATCTGGGCGAGGCGTTCGACTCAATGCAAAAAGCTGACCAATAAGACAAGTATGCTTGCGTGTCAGGCGTTGTCCGCTTTCATGCATTGCACGTGCCGATGAGCATGTTCCCGGACGGTGCGACAGGTGTGGATAACGCCGCGATCCGGTGCAGGATTGACCCCGTGCTGCTTCAGATCGTTGTGAACGCTGTTTGATTGCCTCTGTCTTGAAACCTTTGTTTACAACAGCACTCTGAACCGCTTGAACGGTTAATACTTCATGGATGTGCGGCCTGGGTCGCAAAGGCTAAAAGGCAGCGATGGGCACGATTCTCAAGCAGGAAAAGTTTCTACTGTTGGCGGTGATCGCGACGTGTTTTGCGTACCCCTTCGAGCATCAACTACTGGGTCACGGTCATACCGTCGCATTGATCGCGGGCATCGCGCTGGTGGGGTTCATCGTCTGCGCGTCCATGCGCGTGGCGCATCACGCCGAGCTGCTGGCAGAGAAAGTCGGCGATCCCTACGGCACGATGATCCTGACGCTCTCTGCGGTGCTGGTGGAGGTGGTGATCCTTGCGATCATGATGAGCAACGAGCCGTCACCGACATTGGTGCGCGACACGATCTACTCGGCGGTCATGCTGGACATCAACGGGATCCTGGGTCTGGCGGCACTGATGGGTGGGCTTAAGCATGGCGAACAGTCCTACAACGATGATTCGGCGCGCTCCTACAGCGTGATGATTCTGACGGCGATGGCCGTGTCGATGGTCGTGCCCGAGTTCATCCCTGAATCGAAATGGAAGGTGTATTCGGCCTTTACCATCGGCGCGATGATCCTGCTGTATGCGCTGTTCCTGCGCATGCAGGTCGGGCCGCACAGTTACTTCTTCAGTTACAGCTATCCGGACAAGAAGCGGCGCAAGGATCAGCCCGAGCAACCGAGCGAACCGGTCAATCTGCCGCGGTCCATCGCCACCCTGGTATTTGGCGTGGTGATCATCGGCGCATTGGCGGAGGTGATGTCGAAAACCGTGGACCTGGGGCTCGAAGGCAGCGGCGCGCCTCCCGTGATGACCGCAATTCTGGTGGCCGCGATCTCCGCCGCGCCCGAGATTCTGACGGCGTTGCGAGCCGCATTGGCTAACCGGATGCAGTCGGTGGTGAACGTCGCGTTGGGCGCCTCGTTATCCACTGTGATTCTGACGGTGCCAGTGATGGAAGCCATGGCGCTCTACACAGGTCAGCCATTTCAGATGGCAATGACCCCGGTGCAAACAGTGATGATCTTCGTCACCTTGCTGGTCAGTGCGATCAACCTCAACGACGGCGAGACCAACGCCATCGAAGGCATGACCCACTTCGTGCTGTTCGCGACCTTTGTCATGCTGTCGCTGTTGGGGTTATAGCGCTGACCTGATTCTCGCAAATCTCAGGTAGCAGTCCGGCTTGCCGGCGGTGGCATCACTCATATCGCCACCGCCGGCAATCGGAACGCCGAGCGGCCGGGCTGCGACAGGGAGCCTTGCGCTAGCCCTTGATCAATGCCGCCGCGGCCTGCCGGTGATCGGCAATCAACCCCTTCAGATCCAAGCCTTCAACCTGCCCGTCGATGACACGCCATTGACCGCCGATCATCACCCGGTCCGCCCGATCAGCACCGCACAGCAGCAACGCCGATACGGGGTCGTGGCTGCCAGAGAAGCGCAGTTCATCGAGCTTGAACAGCGCCAGGTCAGCCTGCTTGCCCACCGCCAGCTCGCCAATATCGCTACGGCCCAACAGCTTCGCCGAGCCCTTGGTCGCCCAGCCCAACGCCAGTTCCGGCGTAATTTTCCGCGCGCCATAACGCAGCCGTTGCAGGTACAGCGCCTGCTTGGCTTCCAGGATCATGTTCGAGGCATCGTTGGAGGCCGAACCGTCGACGCCGAGTCCAACGGGGGCGCCGGCTGCGACCAGATCCAGTGTCGGGCAGATACCCGAGGCCAGGCGCATGTTCGAGCTGGGGCAGTGGCAAATCCCGGTGCCGGCTTCGCCCAGACGCGCGATCTCCTGTTCGTTGAAGTGGATGCCGTGTGCCAGCCATGTGCGTGGGCCAAGCCAGCCGACGCTGTCCAGATAGTCCACTGTGCGCAACCCGAAGCGCTGCAGACAGAAATCTTCCTCGTCCAGCGTTTCGGCCAGATGGGTGTGCAGACGAACATCGAGCTTTTCCGCCAGCACAGCGCTTTCGGACATGATCTCGGTNCTGTGCGCCATCGCCACGTTCGTGGTAGGTGTCGATCAGTCGCTGACTGTCTTCCAGAATGACCTTACCCTCTTGCACGGTCTGCTGTGGGGGCAGGCCACCGTCGGCCTCACCCAGACTCATCGAACCGCGCGTAAGCATGGCCCGCATACCCAGTTCGCGAACGCTCTGCACCTGAACGTCGATGGCGTTTTCCAGCCCGTCCGGAAACAGATAATGGTGATCGGCCGCCGTGGTGCAACCGGATAACAGCAACTCTGTCAGCGCGACCTTGGTCGCCAGTGCCAATTTTTCAGGCGTCAGGCGCGCCCACACCGGATACAGGGTTTTCAGCCACGGGAACAGCGGCTGGTTGACGACCGGCGCCCAGGCTCGGGTGAGGGTTTGATAAAAATGGTGATGCGTGTTGATCATGCCGGGCAGCAGCACATGCTCACGCGCATCGAAGGTCTGATCGCAGGGCAGGGAAGGAGACTGCCCGGCTGCGAGCATTTCGACGATCACACCGTTTTCGACCACCAACCCGCCTCGGGCATCGAGATCGTTGGCAGTGAATACGGCAAGGGGGTTTTTCAACCAGATACGGATCGCGGGCATTGGCCGGCTCCTCTGAAAAGTGGGTTCAGGTCGCCAGCTCAGTGTTGCCCTGTCTGCTGATCCAGGGTCGCCGCGACTTAGAACGAGCCGCGAGGCGAGGGTGCGGAGTTTAGAGGCGACTTGACCATTGGATCAAGTATCGCGCGCCAAATCGATTTCCGCGGACACCCTGGTTGCCTTTGGAAGCCGGCTTGCTGGCGCAAGCGCCGGATCAGTCAACTTACACGTTGTCTGATCGGACGCTCACGTCAGCAAACGCCCAAAGCTTTAAAGCATTACCAGGGAATCGTCTCACCCTTGTAGTTCACGAAGTGATGCCCGCCTTCCCCCGCAAACCGCTCCAACTGCTCGACCATGCCGCGCACGCTGGTTTCCACGTCGATATCGGCGCCTTCGCCACCCATCGCCGTGCGGACCCATCCCGGGTGCATGGACAGCACGGTCGGCTTGTTGTCGCCCAGTTGAGTGACGAAGGTGTTGGTCATGGAATTCAAGGCAGCCTTGCTGGCCTTGTACAGCGCCATTTCCGGCGCATCGGGCATTGTGACACTGCCCAGTACAGAACTCATGAAGGCAATGATCCCGGTGTTCGGACGGATCTGGTCGACGAAGCGTTTGGCCAGGCGAATCGGCGCCACGGCGTTGGTCAGAAACAGCTGACCGAGTTCGCCGGCAGTGGCATCGGTTGGATTCGGGTGAGTAGGCCCCATGATGCCAGCATTGACGAACAGCAGGTCATACACCTGGCCCTTGAGGTTATGGGTCAATACTTCCAGTGACGATTGCTCGTCCATGTCCAGCGTCTGGATATGGACGCCGGGCACAGCTTTGAGCTCTTCGGCGTTGGCGTTATGTTGATCGCGAATGGTTGCGGTCACTTCCCAGCCTTGCTCGGTCAGGCGTTTGACCAACCCAAGCCCCAGGCCCCGAGAGGCGCCGATGATCAATGCAGTTTTTGTGGCAGGCATGAATGCAACTCCTTGAACAATGAAACGTGGCAGCGTCTGCAGAGTGGACCGCGCGCGGCACGAGTAATTTGTTTTTCCCGCGCAACGGTCTTTGTCCGTTCTACATCAGTGCCCCGACTGCCAGGGTTGTCCCAGAGACACCGGTGCATACAGTCGGGTGCGGAACGCATTTCGCGACAGTAACACCAGCACCACGATCGTCGCGACATACGGCAGCATCGCCAACAGGTTGGACGGGATCGCCAGGCCCACGCCTTGGGCCACCAGATACAGGATGCTCGCGAAGCCAAAAAGATAGGCCCCCAACAGCAGTCTCCAGACCCGCCAACTGGCAAACACCACCAACGCCAAGGCAATCCAGCCGCGGCCCGCACTCATGTTTTCCGCCCACATCGGCGTGTAAGCCAGCGACAGGTAAGCACCTGCCAATCCGGCCATGGCGCCGCCGAACAGAACCGCCAAAGTCCGCACGAACAACACCGGAAGGCCCATCGCGCTGGCCGCGTTGGGGTTTTCTCCTACAGCTTGAATCACCAAACCCACGCGACTTTTCAGAACTGTCCAAGCCACTAAAGCGAACAATGCGAAAGAAACGTAAACCAGGATGTCCTGCGCGAAGAGCATGCGCCCCACCAGCGGGATATCGCTCAGATAGGGAATCACCAGCGGCTCGAACCCCTGAAGCGGTTTGCCGACCCAGGCTGCACCCACGAAGCTCGACAGGCCGACGCCGAAGATCGTCAGCGCCAGCCCCGTCGCCACCTGGTTGGCGTTGAACACCAGTGCCACCAGCGCGAACAGCGATGACAGCAGCATGCCGGCCAGAATTGCCAGCACCACGCCGAGCCAGAGGCTGCCAGTGCTCAGTGCGACGATGAAGCCGATCACCGCACCGAACAACATCATGCCTTCCTGCCCCAGATTGAGTACCCCGCTTTTCTCGCAGACCAATTCGCCCAGTGCCACCAGCAGTAGCGGGGTCCCACAGCGCACGGTGGCAAAGAAAATATTACTCAGCAGATCGATATCCATCACACGGCTCCCGGCACAGCGGCCATCTGGCGGCGGGCCCAGCGCAGCGTAAGGCGTGGGCGGTAAAGAATCAGCACATCGCAGGCCAGCAGGAAAAACAGCATCATCCCCTGAAACAGCTGCGTGATGGCTTGTGGCAGATTGAGGGTCATCTGTGCGCTCTCGCCCCCCAGATAAAGCAACGCCATCAGAAGGCTCGAGAATAGAATCCCGATCGGGTTCAGGCGCCCGAGAAACGCCACGGTAATGGCTGCATAACCGTAGCCCGGCGAAACCTGTGGCACCAGTTGCCCGATCGGGCCGGTCACTTCACACACGCCCGCCAACCCTGCCAGGCCACCGCTGATCATCAGCGCCAGCCAAACCAGACGCTTCTCACGAAAGCCGACGAATCCGGCCGCTCGCTTGTCCAGGCCAAGCACCTTGATCTGGAAACCGACGAAGCTGCGTTGCAGCAATACCCAGACCGCGACCAGCGCTAGCAGCGCGAAATACACGCCAGCATGAGCCCGACCCTCTTCGGTCAACAACGGCAGACGGCTGGCATCACCGAACATGGCGGACTCGGGGAAGTTCATGCCTGCGGGATCTTTCAGCGGACCATGTACGAAATACAGCAGCAGATTCAACGCGATGTAATTGAGCATGATGCTGGTAAGGATTTCGTTGGCATTGAAGTGCGTGCGCAACCAGGCTGTCAGCCCGGCCCAGGCAGCGCCAGCGGCGACGCCGATCAAGAGAATCAGTGCCAGAATCCAGCGGCTTTCGATGTCGATGACATTGACCGCCACTGCACTCCCGGCCAATGCACCGATCAACAGTTGCCCTTCGGCACCGATGTTCCAGATCCGTGCCTGATAGGCGACCGCCAGCCCCAGCGCGCAGAGCATGATCGGCAGCGTCTTGACCATAAGCTCCGATACCCCGTAGAGATCGCTGACCGGCGCTATGAGCAATGTGTGCAATGTCACCAGTGGGTCCAGGCCCAGTGCGATGAAAAGCAAAGAGCCCGATACCAGCGTCAACACACCAGCGAGCAGCGGGGAAAACCACAACATGGCGCGCGATTCTTGTCCGCGCGGTTCAAGGGAAAGCAGCATCGAAGCCTCCTTTAGTTGAGCGACGCGGTATCGGGTCGAAATGAATGATCGCTGTCGAATTGGCCGGCCATCCAGCCACCGACCTGGACATGCGTGGTGTGCGCGGTGGGAGCCAAGGCACAGAGGCGGCCTTCCGACAGCGCAGCGATCCGGTCGCTGATCTGAAACAATTCGTCCAGATCCTCGGAAATCACCAGAATCGCAGCACCGGCATCCCGCAGGGCGATCAGTGCGCGATGAATGGCTGCCGCTGCGCCGACATCTACGCCCCAAGTCGGATGCGCTGCAACCAGCAGTTTCGGGTTTTGCAGGATTTCACGGCCGAGGATGAATTTCTGCAGATTGCCACCTGACAAACTGCGAGCCGCGGTATGCGCGTCGGGCGTTTTGACTGCGAAGCGTTCGATGATGGTTTTTGCCAAGGCCTGGACCTTGGGCCGCTGGATCAGACCTTTGCTCACCAGACCTTGCTGAAAGGCCGTCAACAGCGCGTTGTCGTTCAGGCTCATTTCGGGCACTGCGCCGTGACCCAGACGCTCGGCGGGTACGAAGGCCAGGCCCTGTTCACGTCGGGCATCCGGGCGCAGGTGCCCAACAGCCTGTTCGCCAAAACGGATGTGTTGCGATTGGGAACGGTCCAGGGTCTGCTCGCCGCTGAGCAATGCCAGCAATTCATCCTGACCGTTTCCAGCCACTCCAGCGATCCCGACGATTTCTCCACTGTGTACCTGCAGGTCGATCCCTTTCAGCGAGCAGCCAAACGGATCGGGGTTATGCCACGACAATTTTTCCACGTGCAGAAAAGGTGCGACGCCGTTGGCCTTGGGGTAGTGCGCTACCAGTCCCTCGGCATCGCCAACCATTAACCGCGCCAGCTGCAAATCGCTGCATTCGGCCGGAACGCAATGGCCCGAAACTTTCCCGGCGCGCAGGACGGTGGCGCTGTGACACAGCGCCCGGACCTCTCCGAGCTTGTGGCTGATGAACAGAATGCTGCACCCCTCGCTGGCCAGCCGACGCAAGGTCACGAACAGGTCCTCGGCCTCTTGTGGTGTCAGCACCGAAGTCGGCTCGTCGAGGATCAACAAGCGAATGTCCTGCATCAGGCAGCGGATGATTTCCACTTTCTGCCGCTCACCGATGGAGAGGCTGTGAACCAACCGTTGAGGCTCTACCGCCATGCCATAACGCTGCGAAACTTCGCGAATCTTCGGTTCCAGTTGCCGTGGCGTCCCGGCTGCCGGGCCCATAGCCAGTGCGATGTTCTGCGCGACCGTCAGGGTTTCGAACAGCGAAAAGTGCTGAAACACCATGCCGATGCCCAGCTCCCGCGCCTGGGCCGGATTGCGCATGCTCAGTGGCGCGCCTTGCCAGATGATCTGGCCGGCGTCGGGCTGGACCACGCCATAAATGATCTTCATCAGCGTACTTTTGCCCGCGCCGTTCTCTCCAAGCAGTGCATGGATCTCACCCGGTTGAATGATCAGGTCGACGGCGTCGTTGGCGAGACACCCCGGATAGCGCTTGGTGATGTGGCGCAATTGCAGGCGCGGGTGGGTCGTTGTATTGGGCATGACAGGCTCGGTGAAAAGTGGGTCGCCTCTGCACTTAGCAATTTCTTGGCCAGCTGGTCAGGTTTTTCGTTGCCTCCCCGCGTAGGCTTGTACCTGCAAGGCTTGTCAGCAGGGGGGCTTTGAATATCCCTACCGCTGGTATGGCGTGCAGGGATCCGAATCAGCTCCAGCGATCTGTTGCAGCACCATGACTGGGCGCCACATTTCAACTTCGAGTCAATTTGGTTCAATAAATTTGTATGAAAAATGACCAGCTCCCGCCGAGCGAGATATCCCCGGCACTGTGGGCACCCTTGCACGTGTTATCCACAGGTTGCTCCACAGTTAATGTGCGCAACATCCAAACCTCGGCATAACCGCGCAGACCTTAGGACCAAGTGGCGATAAGGGGCGCTAACTTGCTGTTTTATGTCTGATTTATGCGGTGGATAAAAGATTTGGTCAAAAAACAATCAATGCAGCCAAGCCCTTATGAATCAAGGCTTGCACGGGAATGTGCTCAGCTTGTCCACAGGCGGATGCACAGTAGATGTGGGCAACCTGATAATTGTCGAACGTCTGAAATGGGGCGCGCTCATTTGCTGTGCCGTTGCAACACGATGCGCCCGCGACTGATGTCGGAGAGCTGACGCTGGAAGGTGTCGATCTGCTCCGGGCTTAGCGCGATTGCCAGCTCCACACCGTTGGCAGTGAAGTGTTCATTTTCAATCAGGCCATTGAGCTCGCTGAGTCGAAGCCTCACCAATGCCAGTTCGCTGAACGTGCAATCAAAGGTCAGCGAAACCCGGTTGATCAGTGGCAGACGCTCAGCCTGTTGCAGGCATTTGTTGGCACCGCCGCCATAAGCTCGGGCGAGTCCACCGGTCCCCAGCTGAATACCGCCGTACCAGCGAATCACCAGCACCACAACCTGATCGAAATCCTGAGATTCGATCGCAGCGAGAATGGGCCGACCGGCTGTGCCGCCAGGTTCGCCATCGTCGGTGCTACGGTACTGTGCACCCAGTTTCCAGGCCCAGCAATTATGCGTGGCGTTAAGGTCGCTGTTCTGTTCGATGAACGCCTGGGCGTCGGCAGGGCTGTTGATCGGAGCGGCGAGCGTGATGAAGCGGCTTTTGCGAATTTCTTCCCGGTATTCACAAGGGCCGGCGAGGGTAGAGGGCATGACGGTTCCAGCAGACGCTAACGTTTTTCAGGCATTCAGATCGCGGGTGTTAACCCGCAACCTTTGAGAATGATACGGATCAGATTATTGCCTGCTTCTTCCATGTCTTGCTTGGTCAGGCGCGTGCGCCCTGTGACCTGGCAGATCTGGGTCGCGAAGTCGGCATAATGCTGCGTACTGCCCCAAAGCAGGAAAATCAGATGAACCGGGTCGACCGGGTCCATCTTGCCTGCGTCGATCCAGGCCTGGAACACGGCAGCGCGGCCCTGGAACCACTGACGATAATCCTGGCTGAAATATTCGTTCAGGCATTCGCCGCCACTGATGATCTCCATGGCGAAGATCCGCGAGGCCTGCGGCTGGCGCCTGGAGAATTCCATCTTGGCGCGAATGTAGTGGGTCAGCGCCTCGGCGGGATCATCCTCGACTTTCAGGTTGTTGAACGTGCTGTCCCACAACTGAATGATGTTGCTCAAGACCGCAATGTACAGCCCCAGCTTGTTGGTGAAGTAATAGTGCAGATTGGCCTTGGGCAGCCCGGCATTCTGCGCGATCGTGTTCATGCTGGTGCCTTTGAACCCATGGCGAGCGAACTCGTCCTCGGCAGCCTTCAGGATCGTTTCTTCATTCTTCTGACGGATACGGCTCGCCGGTTTGGTGGCGCTGACGCTGTGAGCAGGGACTTCGAGGGTCATGGGCGATTCCAGACGGATCATTGGGTGCGACGGTGTGAACAGATAACGCACCCGTGACGATCCGACAAGCGTTGGCAAGGGAAATTAGTGCTCAAGGGCCTCCATTTCCTGCTTTTTTTCAGCGCTCGCCGTTTTACTTTCTGGCAACAACAGGCACATCACAATCGCTGTCAGACCGCCACTGGTGATGGCCGAATCAAACAAGTTTTGTACCAACTGTGGCAGATGATGGAGCAGGGTCGGTTGCGCGGCGATACCCAACCCCACGCCGAACGACGTTGCGATGATGAGCATGCTGCGTCGATCCAGCGGTGATTGCGCGAGGATTCGAACGCCTGCGGCGGCAACGCTGCCGAACATCACCAAGGTGGCGCCGCCGAGGACCGGCTTGGGAATCTGTTGAAGAATCGCACCGATCACAGGGAACAGTCCAAGCAAGAACAGGATCGCTCCGATATAGAGGCCGACGTAGCGGCTGGCTACCCCAGTCAACTGGATCACACCGTTGTTCTGGGCAAACGTCGTGTTGGGGAAGGCGCTGAAGGTCGCGGCGATCATGCAACTTACGCCATCACCCAGCACACCGCCCTTGAGGCGAGCGATGTAGCTCGGCCCTTTGATCGGCTCGCGGGAAAGCATGCAGTTTGCCGTCAGGTCGCCCACGGTTTCGATGCTGCTGATCAGATAAATCAGCGCTACTGGCAGAAAAGCTGTCCAGTCGAAGCTGAAACCGAACCGGAATGGCGTAGGAATGCTGATCAGCGCCACCTCGCTGATGGAGTGCGGCACAAGTTTGCCACTGAACCATGCTGCAACGCTGCCGACCGCCAAGCCGATGATGATCGCGGACAGTCGAATCCAGGGTGTATTCGAACGATTGAGCAAAATGATCACCAGTAGCACGAATACGCCGAGCACCAGATTCACTGGCTCACCGAAATCCGGCGCATTGAAGCCGCCACCGAGCTCAGCGACTCCGACCATGATCNAGGGGTGATAACGCGGCGTAACTGGCCGATGAAGCGACTGAGCACGATCTGCACCACCGCGCCGAAGAAGCACACACCAAACACCATGGCCATGATGTCTTCCGGCGTTCCCCCACGTTGCTTGACCATGAAGCCCGCCGACAACACCGCGCCGAGAAATGCAAAGCTCGTCCCCTGCAGGCAGATCATTCCCGCACCAATACCGAATGGACGACGCGCCTGGATGAAAGTACCTACACCGGAAACCATCAGCGCCATGCTGAGCAAATACGGCAGGTACGCACCGAGGCCCAGCGCCGAGCCGATGATCAGCGGTGGCGTGATAATGCCCACGAAAGCAGCGAGTACATGCTGAGCGGCAGCCAGAATGGCAGGCGCGGGAGCGGGTCGGTCGTTGAGGCCGTAGATCAGTTCGTTGTTGTCTGGCGCTTCAGGCTGCATGCTGGACTCTCGGTTTTGTGTTTGGCCAAGTCGGGACACGTGTGTGGGAACCTTTACGAATCGCACCGACATCTGCTGCTTTGCAAAAACCTGTCCAACTGATCAGATAGTAATGCTTGCTTTCCAGTAATTTTCTTTATAAACAGGTAGTTATATGTATATCTCCGTTTTTTGTTATTTTGCAAATCACCGGTTGGGAGTCGCTTCAGCCTCATCGTGTAGCAGCCAGGCCCTCGAGAAAGCTCTCCAGCACCAAATGAGGGCGGCGCCCCTTGCGCGTTACCGTTACCAGACTTAAATCATAAAAGCGCGCTTGAGGTTTCAAAGCCCTCAATCGGCCCTGCTGTACCCAGACGCTCGCGTAGTGGTCTGGTAGATAGCCAATGTAGCGTCCAGTCAGAATCAAAAATGCCATGCCTTCACGGTCCGATGCACTGGCCGTGCATTTGAGTGCCTGATAGTGCGCCTGGATTTCGGTTGGCAAGCGGAACGTCGGCGCGATGGCTTCCTGCTCCGCCAATCGCACATCGCCCAACTGAGCGTCATCCACATAAAACAGCGGATGTCCCACTGCGCAGTACAGCAGAGAGCGCTCGCTGTAGAGTGGCTGATACTCAAGTCCCGATAGCGCGCTGGCTTGTGGAACGACCCCGACGTGCAGGCTGCCGTCGAGTACGCCTTGTTCGACCTCATTGGGTGCGATCATGCGAATGTTGATGTGCACATCCGGTCCGCGCTCCTTCAACTGCGAAAGGGCGTGAGTGATGCGCATGTGGGGGAGGGTGACCAGATTGTCCGTCAGGCCGATGTTCAACTCGCCGCGCAGATGTCGGTGCAGGCCGTTCACCTCTGTACGAAAACTTTCCAGCGCGCTCAATAATTGCAGCGACGACTGATAGACCTCGCGACCTTCTTCTGTCAGGGAAAACCCTGCTCGACCCCGCTGGCACAGGCGCAATCCCAGACGTTGCTCCAGATCGCTCATTTGTTGACTGATCGCTGAGCGGCCAATACCCAGCGCGCTTTCCGCAGCCGAGAAGCCGCCTGATTCGACTACGCTTCGAAAGATGCGCAACAAGCGGATATCAAAGTCACTGACTTGTGCTAGCGGGTCGGAACGGCGAGTGCTCATAGTTTAGTAGTCGGCCAACTAAAGATCATAAAAGCAGGATTTTCCCGACTTTATGCCCGTGGCAAGTTAGCTGCAACCCGGTCCTGCTTCGTCCTTCTGTTTCGCAGCGCGAAGACAGGCCACCCACGTCCTTGTGAGGTCAATTCCAATGAACATGCCCGAATCGTCTGATATGTCTGTGGCCAGCCAGCTAAAGCTCGATGCCCACTGGATGCCCTACACCGCCAACCGCAATTTTCAGCGTGATCCACGATTGATCGTTGCGGCAGCAGGCAGCTATCTGACAGACGACAAGGGCCGCAAGATCTATGACGGTCTCTCCGGTCTGTGGACCTGCGGCGCCGGTCACACTCGCAAGGAGATTCAAGAAGCGGTCGCCAAACAGTTGGGTACCCTCGACTATTCGCCGGCTTTTCAGTTTGGTCATCCTCTGTCCTTTCAACTGGCAGAGAAAATCACCGACCTGACGCCCGGCAATCTGAACCATGTGTTCTACACCGACTCGGGTTCCGAATGCGCTGACACTGCGGTAAAAATGGTGCGTGCTTACTGGCGCCTTAAGGGGCAGGCGACCAAGACCAAAATGATCGGTCGCGCTCGTGGCTACCACGGCGTGAACATCGCGGGCACCAGCCTGGGCGGCGTCAATGGCAACCGCAAAATGTTTGGTCAGTTGATGGATGTGGACCATCTGCCGCATACCTTGCTCGCCAGCAACGCTTATTCTCGCGGCATGCCCGAGCAGGGCGGTATCGCGCTGGCCGATGAGATGCTCAAGTTGATCGAACTGCACGATGCCTCGAACATCGCAGCGGTAATCGTTGAGCCAATGGCAGGCTCTGCTGGTGTGATCGTTCCGCCACAGGGCTACCTCAAGCGCCTGCGCGAAATCTGCGATCAGCACAACATCCTGCTGATCTTCGATGAGGTCATCACCGGCTTCGGTCGTACCGGCTCGATGTTCGGCGCCGACAGCTTCGGCGTGACTCCGGATCTGATGTGCATTGCCAAGCAAGTCACCAACGGCGCGATTCCAATGGGCGCAGTGATTGCCAGCAGCGAGATCTATCACACCTTCATGAATCAGCCGACGCCTGAGTACGCGGTTGAATTCCCGCACGGCTACACCTACTCGGCGCATCCGGTTGCCTGCGCTGCCGGCCTCGCAGCACTGGACATTCTTCAGCGTGAAAGCCTGGTGCAGCAAGTCGCCGAAACTGCACCGCATTTCGAGAATTCCCTGCACGGCCTCAAGGGCAGCAAGAACGTCATCGACATTCGCAACTATGGCCTGGCAGGTGCGATTCAGATCGCTGCGCGTGATGGTGACGCTATCGTGCGCCCATTCGAGGCCGCGATGAAGTTGTGGCAGGCAGGTTTCTACGTGCGCTTTGGCGGCGACACCCTGCAGTTCGGGCCAACCTTCAATAGCAAGCCTCAGGATCTGGATCGCATGTTCGACGCGGTGGGCGAAGCGCTCAATCAGATCGACTGATACCTCTT
This sequence comes from Pseudomonas sp. LS-2, assembly GCF_003605735.1. Taxonomy (GTDB): domain Bacteria; phylum Pseudomonadota; class Gammaproteobacteria; order Pseudomonadales; family Pseudomonadaceae; genus Aquipseudomonas. Next base: position 229,807 of record NZ_QXTJ01000014.1, read on the forward strand.
CTTCTTTCTATAAACAGGCGCAGCTTCGGTTGCGCCTGCGAGCAACCTTTTTCGGAGTTAACCCATGAGCAACATTCAGCACCTGATTCACGGCGAGTTGGTCAGCGACACTGGCCGCACCGCCGATGTGTTCAACCCGTCGACGGGGCAGGCGATTCACAAGGTGCCCTTGGCCAGTCGCGAAACCGTGCAGCAGGCTATCGATTCAGCGAAGGCAGCTTTCCCGGCATGGCGTAACACTCCACCTGCCAAGCGTGCTCAAGTGATGTTTCGCTTCAAGCAATTGCTGGAGCAGAACGAGGGGCGTATCGCGCAGCTGATCAGCGAAGAACATGGCAAAACCCTTGAAGATGCCGCCGGTGAGCTCAAGCGCGGGATCGAGAACGTCGAATACGCGAGTGCTGCACCGGAAATCCTCAAAGGCGAATACAGCCGCAATGTCGGTCCGAACATCGATGCGTGGTCTGATTTCCAGGCGCTGGGTGTGGTGGCAGGGATCACCCCGTTCAATTTCCCGGCGATGGTGCCGCTCTGGATGTACCCGTTGGCAATCGCTTGCGGCAACTGCTTCATCCTCAAGCCTTCCGAGCGCGACCCGAGCTCCACACTGCTGATCGCTCAACTGTTGCACGAAGCCGGTTTGCCCAAAGGCGTGCTGAACGTAGTGCATGGCGACAAGGCAGCGGTGGATGCGCTGATTGAGGCCCCGGAAGTCAAAGCTCTGAGCTTCGTGGGGTCGACCCCGATCGCCGAGTACATCTATAAAGAAGCGACTGCACGGGGCAAACGTGTCCAGGCGCTGGGCGGCGCGAAGAATCACGCCGTATTGATGCCGGACGCGGATCTGGATAACGCGGTCAGTGCATTGATGGGCGCAGCTTATGGTTCATGCGGCGAACGTTGCATGGCGATATCCGTCGCCGTTTGCGTGGGTGATCAGGTTGCCGATGCGCTGGTAGCCAAGCTGGTTCCGCAGATCAAGGCATTGAAGATCGGCGCGGGTACCTCGTGTGGGCTGGATATGGGGCCATTGGTAACCGGCCAGCATCGCGACAAAGTCAGTGGTTATATAGAAGACGGCGTCAGCGCTGGCGCCAGGCTGGTAGTCGATGGCCGCGGTCTGACTGTTTCGGGCCATGAAGAGGGCTTCTTCCTGGGGGGCTGCCTGTTCGATCAAGTCACTCCCGAGATGCGCATCTATAAAGAAGAGATCTTCGGCCCGGTGCTGTGCATCGTCCGCGTGAATAGTCTTGAGCAGGCAATGCAACTGATCAACGATCACGAATATGGAAACGGCACCTGCATCTTCACTCGTGATGGTGAAGCTGCGCGTCTGTTTTGCGATGAGATTGAAGTGGGCATGGTCGGTGTCAACGTGCCGCTTCCGGTTCCGGTTGCCTATCACAGCTTCGGTGGCTGGAAGCGTTCGTTGTTTGGTGACCTCCATGCCTACGGACCGGACGGAGTACGGTTCTACACGCGTCGCAAGGCGATTACCCAGCGCTGGCCACAACGTTCAAGTCATGAAGCGTCGCAGTTTGCGTTCCCAAGTCTGTAATAGCTGAGTGAAAGGGGCGAGCCATAAGGCTCGCCCCTTTGCTTTCAAGGCTGTTTCTGACCGATATGACAATTTAATTAAAATAAGGGTTGACGGCCCTCTGAATCTCTCTATAATTCGCCCCACTTCCGGCGCAGACGAAACGGAAAACTCCTTGAGAATCAAAGAGTTGGA
>NZ_QXTJ01000002.1 GCF_003605735.1 Pseudomonas sp. LS-2
GGGTGCGCGAAGCGGTGGTCATCGCTCAGGAAGGCGCCCAAGGTCCGATGCTGGTGGGCTACGTCGTCGCCAATCAAACGAACGGCGATCTGCTGCATGAAGAATTGCTGCATCAAGAGCTGAAAGCCCAACTGCTTCAGCAACTGCCGGACTACATGGTGCCGCAGCACTGGCTGTTCCTGCCGCGTCTGCCGCTGACCCCGAACGGCAAGCTGGACCGCAAGGCACTGCCGAAAGCCGATGCCAGCCAGGTCCAGAAAAGCTACGTCGCGCCGACCACCGAGCTGCAACGAAACATCGCGCAGATCTGGCAGGACGTATTGAAACTGGAGCAGGTCGGCCTGAGCGACAACTTCTTTGAGTTGGGCGGTCACTCGTTGCTGGCGACCCAGGTGATGTCGAGGGTGCGACAGTTGCTCGATGCCGAGGTCGCGTTGCGCACGCTGTTCGAGCACAGCACCCTCGAAGCTTTCGTACAGGCGCTTTGCTCTGAAACCTCTGCGCCCATGGCGCCGCCGCTGTTGCCGGTGGCGAGGGATCAGGCAATGCGTCTGTCGTATGCGCAGGAGCGTCAGTGGTTCCTCTGGCAGTTGGACCCGGACAGCGCGGCGTACCACATACCTGCTGCCTTGCGGTTGCGAGGAACGCTGGACGTCACTGCGCTGGAGCGCAGTTTCAATGCACTGCTGGCCCGCCATGACAGCCTGCGCACGCAGTTCATTGATGACCAGGGTCGCACCGTGCAACGGATTCAGCCTGCGTTGACGCTGACCTTGTCCGCCGAACCCTTTGCGATGAATTCCGATGATCGAGCGTTCGACGAACAGCGTTTCGATGAGCAACTGAAGGCCTGCATCGAGGACGAAATCAACCGTCTGTTCGATTTGCGCGAAGGTCCGTTGCTCAGGGTGAAATTGCTCCAACTGGCGGCGGACGATCACGTGCTGGTACTGACCCAACACCACATCATCTCCGATCGCTGGTCAATGAAAGTCACCGTGGACGAGCTGATCGAGCTCTATGCCGGTTTCAGTCAGGGGCTGGATGTGCAACTGCCTGCGCTGCCGGTTCAGTACGCCGACTATGCCCATTGGCAACGCCAATGGATGGAGGGCGGTGAGCGCGAACGTCAGTTGGCGTACTGGCTGGAACAACTGGGTGATGAGCAGCCGGTGCTGGAGTTGCCCATCGATCATCCCCGTCCTGCGCAGCAGAGCTATCGCGGCGCCCGACTCGACGTGCCGGTGAGCCCCGAGCTGGGGATGGCGCTCAAACACGTGGCGCAGCGTGAGCAGGTGACGGTGTTCATGCTGTTGCTGGCGTCGTTCCAGGCCCTGCTGCACCGCTACAGCGGCCAGTCCGACATTCGGGTCGGTGTGCCGGTGGCTAACCGTAATCGCATCGAGACGGAACGCCTGATCGGTTTCTTCGTGAATACCCAAGTGCTCAAGGCCCAGTTCGTCGACGGCATGTCGTTCCGCGATCTGCTCGATCAGGCGCGAAACGCCTCGCTGGCCGGGCAGACCTGGCAGGATCTGCCGTTCGAACAACTGGTGGACCGCCTGCAACCCGAGCGTAGCCTGAGCCATAACCCGCTGTTCCAGGCGATGTTCAATCATCAGAGCGACGAGCCGCAGCAAGCCGGTCACGCGCGCGCGGACAGCTTTGCCCGCTTGCCGCATCTTCAGGTTCAGAGTCTGAGCTGGGACAGCGACACCGCACAGTTCGACCTGACCCTGAATACCTTCGAGTCTGAAAACGGTGTCTGGGCCTCGTTGGTCTACGCCACTGACCTGTTCGAGGCGGCGACCATCGAGCGTCTGGCCACCCACTGGCTGACCCTGCTGCAAGGCATCGTCGACGCGGTGCACAGGCCCGTCGCCGAACTGCCGTTGTTGCCCAGCCACGAATTCCAAACGATCACCGTCGACTGGAACGATCGTCGATCCACCTTCGAGGATCACGCCGGCGTTCATCACCTGATCGAGCATCGGGCCCAGCGGCAGCCGCTCGCCAGCGCGCTGGTGGCCGGTGAACAGACGCTGAGTTACACCCAGCTCAATGCCCGCGCCAATCAGTTGGCCCACCGGCTGATCGAGCTGGGTGTCGGTCCCGAGGTCCGTGTGGGTGTGGCAATGCCGCGCAACAGCGAGTTGATCGTTGCCTTGCTGGCGGTGTTCAAGGCAGGCGGGGCTTATGTGCCGCTCGACCCTGACTATCCGCAGGACCGCGTGGCCTACATGCTCGAAGACAGCCAGGCGCGGGTGATGATCACCAACACCGCGCTGTTGGCACAGTTGCCGCACAGCGAGGCGCGGACGGTATTGCTGGAGGCTGGAGGCCTCGACTACGCGGACTATCCGGACAGCAATCCCGGCCCGCGCGGGCAGTCCTCGAACCTGGCGTACGTGATCTACACCTCGGGCTCCACGGGCAAGCCGAAAGGCGTAGCCATTGCCCACCGCAACGTGCTGGCGCTGATTCATTGGTCGCAACAGGTGTATTCGCAGGAGGAAATGCAGGGGGTACTGGCCTCAACGTCGGTGTGTTTCGATCTGTCGGTGTGGGAGATTTTCGTCACGCTGGCCAGCGGCGGCTCCATCGTCCTGGCCCGCAACGCGCTGGAGCTTGCCGATCTGCCGGCGCGTGACAGCGTGCGATTGATCAACACGGTGCCGTCGGCCATCGCCGCATTGCACCGTGCAGGGCAGATTCCGGCCAGCGTGCGCATCATCAACCTGGCGGGCGAACCGCTGAAACAGTCTCTGGTGGAAAGCCTCTATAGCCTGCCGACCGTCGAGCATGTCTACGACCTGTATGGCCCCTCGGAAGACACCACCTATTCGACCTGGACCCGGCGTGCCGTGGGCGAAAAGGCCAGCATCGGGAGGCCGTTGATCAATACCGCCAGCTACGTGCTGGACGCGCAGTTGCAGCCGGTTCCGGTCGGCGCGGCGGCCGAACTGTACCTGGCAGGCGAGGGGATCGCCCGTGGCTATCTGTTCCGTCCGGGGTTGACCGCAGAGCGTTTCGTGCCCGATCCGTTCTCGGCCACGGGCGGGCGCCTTTACCGGACCGCAGACCTGACCCGCTACCGCGCCGACGGCGTAATCGAGTACGTCGGCCGTATCGATCATCAGGTCAAGGTGCGGGGCTTCCGTATCGAACTCGGTGAAATCGAAGCACGTCTGCTGGCGCTGGAGTCTGTGCGTGAGGGCGTGGTGCTGGCAGTGGACGGCACCAGCGGTCAGCAACTGGTGGCCTATGTGGTCGCTCACGCTGACATCGCCCCCGAGAGTCGGGCGGACCTGAGCGAAGACATCAAGGCGCGCCTGAAGGCGTACCTGCCGGACTACATGGTGCCGGCGCAATTGATTTTTCTGGAGCGTCTGCCGCTGACACCCAACGGCAAACTGGACCGCAAGGCGTTGCCAGCGCCGGACCCGACCGAAAATCTCAAGGCTTACGTGGCCCCCAATAACGACCTTGAGCGTCAACTGGTCGATATCTGGCAGGACGTTCTCAAGCTTGCGCGAATCGGCGTCACCGACAACTTCTTCAGCCTGGGCGGTGACTCGATCATTTCGATCCAGTTGGTCAGCCGCGCGCGTCAGGCCGGGATCCGTTTCACGCCCAAGGACCTGTTTCAGCAACAGACCATTCAAGGGCTGGCGACCGTGGCCGAACTCGGCGAGCCGCAAGCGCCGGGCGAGCAAGGGCCGGTCACCGGCAGCACTGCGCTGTTGCCGGTTCAACAATGGTTCTTCGAGCAGGACATTCCCGAGCGCCAGCGCTGGAACCAGTCGATTCTGCTCAAGCCACTGATGTCGATGAATGCTCAAGCGCTCGAACAGGCACTGCTCGCGCTGGTCGATCATCACGACAGCCTGCGCCTGAGCTTCGACCCGTTGATGTCGAGTGCCAGTTACCGCTCGACTGACCAGCAACGACAGCTTGCGTCCCCACTCTGGCGGCAGACCGCAGCCGATCTAGCCGAACTTGAACGCCTCGCCGACGAGGCGCAGGGCAGCCTCGATCTTAGAGGGGGGCCATTGCTGCGAGCGGTATTGTTCGATCTTCCGAGCGGCGAGCAGCGCCTGTTGCTGGTGGTTCATCACCTGGTGGTGGACGGCGTGTCCTGGCGCATTCTGCTGGAAGACCTGCAAAGCGCCTATAAACACGTGCAGCACGGTCAGCCGCTCGTGTTGCCGGCCAGATCGGCGTCGTTCAAAGAGTGGATCGATGCTCTGCAAACGTATGGCCAGAGCGCCGAACTGCAAGGTCAACTGCCTTATTGGCAGGCACAGGGCGAACAGTCAGAGGGTGCGCAACTGCCGTGTGACAATCCGCTGGGCTCGCTGGAAAACCGGCATGCGGCGACGGTTTACACCCGCCTTGATGCCCGCCTGACTCGACGTCTGCTGCACGACACCGCCGGCGCCTATCGCACGCAGATCAACGACCTGTTGCTCACGGCGCTGGCTCGGGTGATCTGCCGCTGGAGCGAGCAGCCTTCCGCGCTGATTCAGCTTGAGGGCCATGGTCGCGAAGCGTTGTTCGAAGACCTGGACCTGACACGCACCGTGGGCTGGTTTACCAGCATGTTCCCGCTCGCGTTGATCCCCGCGGCAGATATCGCCGGATCGATCAAGCAGATCAAGGAGCAGATTCGCGCCGTTCCCGATAAGGGACTGGGCTATGGTCTGTTGCGCTATCTGAGCAACGAGTCGAATCGACGCGCACTTGAGCAAGTGCCGGTTCCGCGCATTACGTTTAACTATCTGGGCCAGTTCGACGGCAGTTTCGATGCTCAGGACGGTGCGTTGTTCGTTCCGGTTCAGGAGCGCAAGGGTGCCGAGCACAGCGAACAGGCTTCGCTGGGCAACTGGCTTTGCGTCAATGGTCAGGTCTACGGCGGCGAGCTGACGCTGGGCTGGACGTTCAGTGAGCGAATGTTCAATGAATCGACCATTCAGGGTCTGGCCGACGACTATTTCCGCGAACTCGAGCAGTTGATCGAGCATTGCTGCAACCCGCAGCACGGTGGCTTCACGCCGTCCGACTTCCCGCTGGCAATGCTGACTCAGGCGCAGCTGGACGGGATGCCCGTGGCGTCCCCGGACGTCGAAGACCTCTATGTGCTGTCGCCCATGCAGCGCGGCATGCTGTTTCATACCGTGTACGAACCTCAGGGACGCAGTTACACCAATCAGGTCAGGCTCGATGTCGAAGGGCTTGACCCGCAGCGTTTCAGGGCCGCGTGGCAAGCGACGGTCGATGCCCACGATGTCTTGCGCAGTTCGTTTGTCTGGCAGGGCAGCCTCGATCAGCCGGTTCAAGTGGTTCATCGGCGGGTCACGCTGCCGTTCAGCGTTCTGGACTGGCAGGATCGAAAGGACTGGTTCCAGGCGCTCGAAGGGCTTGCGCTGACGGAACTGGAGCAAGGTTTCGATCTGACCCGTGCGCCGTTGTTGCGACTGCTGCTGGTGCGCACGGGGGCAGAGCGTTATCACCTGATTTACACCCACCATCACATCCTCATGGACGGCTGGAGTGCCTCGCAACTGATGGGCGAGGTGTTGCAGCGCTACAGCGGCGAACAACCGGAATTTTCGGCAGGCCGCTACCGCGATTACATTCAGTGGTTGCAGCGGCAGGACAGCGAAGCGAGCGAGCGGTTCTGGAAGGAGCGGTTACAGCACCTCGACGAGCCGACCCGTCTGGCCCGTGCCATCCCGTACACCCCGGATGCCGACGACCCGGCGGTTTATGGCGAGCGACGCCAGGTGCTTGACGTGGAGATGACCCAGCGCCTGCGAACGCTGGCGCAGGATCGCAAGGTGACGCTGAACACCGTGGTACAGGCCGCCTGGCTGTTGCTGTTGAAGCGTTACACCGGCCAGGCCGGCGTGGCCTTCGGCGCCACGGTTTCCGGACGCCCGACTGACTTGAAAGGTGTCGAACGCCAACTTGGCCTGTTCATCAATACGCTGCCGGTGATTGCCACGCCGAAGGTCGAGCAATCGCTGGAAGACTGGCTGCACTCGGTTCAGCAGTTGAACCTGCAACTGCGCGAATACGAATACACGCCGCTGTTCGATATTCAGCGCTGGGCCGCTCGGAATGCAGGAGACCTGTTCGACACCTTGCTGGTTTTCGAAAACTACCCGGTGTCCGAGGTGCTGGAGCAGGAGTCACCGCAGGAACTGGTGTTCAAGGACGTCAGCTATTTCGAGCGCACCAACTATCCGCTGACCCTGATGATCGGTGTGGGGCAAACCCTCAAGTTCAACTTCAGCTATCAGAGCGCGCATTTTTCGGCGGCGACGGTCGCTCAATTGGGCGAAGAGCTGATGGCGCTGCTCGAGCAGATGCTCGATGCGCCGGCTGACCGGGTGATCGGCGAACTCAAGCTGTTCGTCACCAGCCAGCAACAAATGCTGCACGACTGGAACCGCAGCCAGGCCGATTACCCGGCTGACGCATGCGTTCAGCAACTGATCGAGGAGCAGGCCGCGCGCACGCCGGACTCCGTGGCGCTGGTGTTCGCAGAAACCCGACTGACCTATGCCGAGCTGAACGCCCGAGCTAACCAGTGGGCCCATCGCTTGATCGAGCTGGGCGTGGGTCCTGATGGGCTGGTGGGCGTGTCGCTGGATCGTTCGCTGGAAATGGTGATCGCTCTGTTGGCGGTGCTCAAAGCCGGGGGCGCCTACGTGCCGCTGGACCCGGATTATCCGCAGGACCGTCTGCGCTACATGATCGAAGACAGCGGCTTGAAACTGCTGCTGACGCAAGGGCATTTGCTGCCTGGTTTGCCGATTCCGGATCAGGTGCAAGCGCTGGACCTCGATCAGCCATTGAGCGGCTACAGCGAGGCCAACCCGCAAGCCAACTTGAGCCCGGAAAACCTCGCCTACGCGATCTACACCTCCGGCTCCACCGGCAAACCCAAGGGCGTGATGGTCCGCCACGGCGCACTGACCAACTTCATCGTCAGCATGGCGTCCGCACCGGGGATCTGCGCAGACGACCGTCTGCTGTCGCTGACCACGTTCTCCTTCGACATCTTCGGCCTTGAGCTGTACACGCCGTTGACGGTCGGCGGCCGCGTGGTGTTGGCCGACAAGGACACCCAGCGCGACCCGGAACGGATCCTCCAACAGGTGCAGGCTCAGGGCATCAGCGTGCTGCAAGCCACGCCGTCGACCTGGCGCATGCTGCTGGAAAGCCCGAACGCGGGGCTGCTCGCCGGTCGTCGTTTGCTCTGCGGCGGCGAGGCGCTGGCCGATGAACTGGCCATGCGCATGACGGCGTTCGGCGCGCAAACCTGGAACCTCTACGGCCCGACCGAAACCACCATCTGGTCGGCACTGCAACCGTTGAACGTCGAAAGCAGCCGTCCGCATCTGGGCAGACCCATTGCCAATACTTCGCTGTACATCCTCGGTGAAGACCTGTCGGCCAACCCAGTTGGCGTTGCAGGCGAACTGCTTATCGGCGGCGACGGTCTGGCGCGGGGTTACTTCCAGCGTCCATCGCTGACCGCTGAACGCTTTTTGCCCAACCCCTATGGCGAGCCGGGCGGGCGTTTCTATCGCACCGGCGACCTGGCGCGGTATCGCGCCGATGGCGTGATCGATTACATCAGCCGGATCGACCATCAGGTAAAAATCCGTGGTTTCCGCATCGAGCTGGGCGAAATCGAAGCGCGGTTGCTGGAGCTGGATGCAGTGCTCGAAGCTGTGGTGGTGGCCGTTGCCGGGCCCGTCGGGCCTCGGTTGGCCGGCTATGTGGTGCCGCAGGACGGCTCGATCCTGACCGATGCGCAGCGTCAGGTCGACTTCACCCGTTATCTGACCGATCGCTTGAGCGCCAGTCTGGCCGATTACATGGTGCCTTCATCGCTGTCGGTTCTCGAGCGCATGCCGCTGACGCCCAACGGCAAGCTTGATCGAAAGGCGTTGCCGGAACCCGGGCAGTTATTGGCGCAGCAGACCTACATTGCGCCGGGCAACGAGACCGAAAAGGTTCTGGTGGATATCTGGCAAAACCTGCTGGGGGTGCAGACGATTGGCGTCACCGATAACTTCTTTGCCCTGGGCGGCGATTCCATCACCTCGATCCAGGTGGTCAGCCGTGCTCGTCATGTGGGGCTGGAACTGAGCCCGAGGGACATTTTCCAGCACCGTACCGTTCAGGCCATTGCCCGCCATGTTCAATCCGCAACACCGGCCGACTTCAATGAAACACAGTCTGGCGATGCGCCGCTGCACCTTCTGAACGATGAACAGTTGCAGGGCCTCGGATTGCCGCTGGAACACGTCGAGCAACTGTACCCACTGTCGCCCATGCAGCAGGGCATGCTGTTTCTGGGTCTGAATGCGCCGGACACCGAACTCTATATCAACCAGTTGAGCATCCCGATCCGGGGCCTCGATGCCGCGCGCTTCAAGCAGGCCTGGTTCGATGCCTGCCAGCGTCACGCAATCCTGCGCACGGGCTTCGTCTGGCAGGGGCTGGACCAGCCGCTGCAATTCGTAATGAAGCAGCTCGATCTGCCGCTGGTCGAACTCGATCTGCAAGGCGTGAGCGACCCGCGACAGCGTCTGGAACAACTGGCCAGCGACGAGCGCCAGCGTGGCTTCAACCTCGAGCAGCCGCCCTTGCAGCGAATCGTCCTCGTTCGGCTGGGTGTGGACAGTTACCAGATGATCTGGACCTACCACCACCTGTTGATCGATGGCTGGAGCGTATCGCGGTTGCTGGGCGAAATTCTCAAGCAATACTCGGGTGCGTCGCTGCCGCCGCCCGCGAGTTACAGTCGCTACATCGCCTGGTTGCAGCGTCAGGATCAGCAGCGCAGTCAGGCATTCTGGACCGCGCAACTGGCACGCCTGGACGAGCCCACCTATCTGGCAAATGCCTTTGCCCTCAGGCAGCCAGCGCGGGGGCATCACGCGTTGTACAGCCGTCTGGGCGAGACCGTGACCGACGCACTGAAAGCCTTTGCCCAAGCGCAGAACGTCACGCTCAACACGCTGGTTCAGGCCGCCTGGCTGCTGCTGCTCAGCCGCTACAGCGGGCAGGACAGCGTGGCGTTTGGCGCGACCGTGGCGGGCCGTCCGGCGGGGTTGAGCGATTCAGACCGGATGCTGGGTTTGTTCATCAACACGCTGCCGGTGATTCAGACCCTGGAACCGTCGCAAGCGTTGGGTGACTGGTTGCGCGATATTCAAGACTACAACCTGCAACTGCGCGAGCGTGAATACACCCCGCTGGCGGATGTCCAGCGCTGGGCGGGACGCAGTGGCCAGGCGCTGTTCGACAGCATCATCGTCTTCGAAAACCATCCGGTGGATCAGGCGCTGAATGAAGTCGCCGACCCCCTGCTGCGCTTCGGCGAGACCGGCAGCCACGGCCGCACCGACATTCCGATGGACCTGATGGTGACGCTCGAAGACGGACTGGTGATCGAATACATGTACCTGCAGGCGCACTTCGACGAGGCGGCGGTGCGGTGCATTCGTCGCGACATGGAAGGGATGCTCGGCCAGTTGATCCGTGACCCGGCTCAGCGACTGGGCAATATCGGTCTACCGCAAGCCGCAGTCGTCGATCAGGAACAACTGCCGGGTCAGAGCTTCGACGGTGTGTACGTGCATCAGCGTATTGCCCTGCATGCTGCCACCGCGCCGGACCAGCCGGCCGTGTTGTTCGGTGACAATCGTTACAGCTACGCCTGGCTCGATTCGGCGGCCAACCGTCTGGCTCATGTGTTGATCGCCGAGGGCGTGGGGCCTGAAGTGCGCGTCGGGGTCGCCATGCCAAGGGGGCAGGCGCTGATCCTGGCGTTGCTTGCGGTGTTCAAGGCCGGCGGTGCTTACGTGCCACTGAACACGGGTTATCCGAAAGACCGCCTGACCTACCTGATGGAGGATTCGGGCATCGCGTTGCTGCTCACCGATTCATCGCTGCGCGAGCTGTTGCCGACGGTTGCTCATCTGAGGGTTCTGGAACTCGATGGACTGGGCCTTGATCGCCACGACCCGACCCATCCGCCGGTGGTTGCACCCCAGGTGCAGCTGCACCCGCACAACCTGGCGTACGTGATCTACACCTCGGGCTCGACCGGATTGCCCAAGGGGGTGGCGGTCGCTCACGGGGCGCTGGCCATGCACTGCCAGGCCATCGGCGAGCGCTACAGCATGAGCGCCGACGATTGTGAATTGCTGTTCATGTCCTTCGCCTTCGATGGCGCCCATGAACGCTGGTTGACCACGCTGACCCACGGCGCACGCCTGCTGATTCGCGACGACAACCTGTGGACACCGGAGCAGACCTTCGACGCGCTGCACCATTACGGTGTGACCGTCGCCGCGTTTCCCCCGGTTTACCTGCAACAACTGGCCGAGCATGCCGAGCGCGAAGGCCACCCGCCTGGCGTGCGGATCTATTGCTTCGGGGGCGACGCCGTACCGCAGGCCAGCCTGGCACTGGCCCAGCGGGCACTGCAACCGCAGTTCATCATCAATGGCTACGGTCCGACGGAAACCGTGGTCACGCCCTTGATCTGGAAAGCCGGCCCTCAGGACACCTGCGGCGCGGCGTATGCGCCGATCGGCAGCAGGGTCGGCGCACGCACCACCCACGCACTCGACAAACACCAAAACCCGTTGCCCAGAGGCTGCGCCGGCGAGCTCTATCTGGGCGGTTTCGGCATGGCACGCGGCTATCTGGATCGTCCGGGGCTGACCGCCGAGCGCTTTGTGCCGGACCCGTTCAGCCGGGACGGTGGCCGGTTGTATCGCACCGGCGATCTGGTACGTGAGCGTGAGGACGGCGTATTCGACTATTTGGGCCGGATCGACAATCAGGTCAAGATTCGCGGCTTCCGCATCGAACTGGGCGAAATTGAGGCCCGCCTGAAAAACTGCGTCGGGGTACGCGATGCCGTCGTGGTCGCTCGCGACGGTGGCAGCGGCAAGCAACTGGCCGCCTACGTGGTGGCCGATAACGCCGCCAGCAGTGATCTGTGCGAGGTGCTGCGTGATCGACTGCGCGTCGATCTGCCGGACTACATGGTGCCCACGCATCTGATGCTGTTGCCCGCCATGCCGTTGACACCCAACGGCAAGCTGGACCGCAAGGCGCTGCCGGCACCTGACGCGGGTCCGCTGCAAGCGCGTTACGTCGCCCCGCGCAGCGAGCTGGAAAAAGCCCTGGCGCTGATCTGGCAGAAGGTGCTCAAGGTCGAGCGTGTTGGGTTGACGGATAACTTCTTCGAGCTGGGTGGCGACTCGATCCTCAGCTTGCAGGTGATGGCCAAGGCGCGTGCCCTCAAGGCCTATGGCTTCAGTCTCAAGCTGCGCGACCTGATGCAGAAACCGACCATTGGCGAACTCACCGGGAATACCGAGCTGGCTGAACGGCCAACCCGACCTGCGCCGATGCTGGCACTGAATCAGGCCAGTGGCGATCTCCCGGCGCTGTTCTGTGTTCACGCCGGTTTCGGCACCGTGTTCGACTATGAACCGGTGGCGCGGCGGCTGGCCGGTCGTCGTCCGGTCCGGGCCATCCAGTGCCGTATGTTGCTCGACCCCGACTGGCAGGATCAGTCGCTGGAAAGTATGGCCGTTGACTACGTCGGCTATCTTCGCGAGCAGCAGCCTCAGGGGCCGTATCACCTGTTGGGTTGGTCGTTGGGCGCAACGCTGGCAGTACTGATGACCGCCGAGCTTGAGCGGCAGGGGCAGCAGGTCGAGTTTCTCGGATTGATGGACAGCTTCGTCCCCGGCGCCGAAGCGGATGCTGACGATGTCGATGGCCTCGTGGCGGATCTGCGCTCGTTCATCGAGGTGATGATGCCGGGCGTGCCCGTTGTACTGCCGTCAGACCTTGCAGAGGACATTGCCAGTCTCACAAGGATGTTCTCGGGGCTTCTCGCCAGCCAGACACTGGCGGCAGGCGAGGGCGCGATGGCGCGAGATCTTGGGGGCGAGGAACTGGCCCGAATCTTTGGCGTTGCGCGCCATCTCAAGCGACTGTCGCTGCAACTGCCACGCTGTGGGCCGATTCAGACCGTTCCCCATTGCTGGTGGGCGGCGGGTCATGAGGAAGCTGCGCGCGCGCTGGCTCGGCAGATCGGCCAGGTCGCCGTCGGTCCGGTGTTGCCGTGCAGCCATTTCGATGTGCCGCGCAGCGCACAGTTTCTTGCAAGCCTTGACGAAGCGCTCAGCGGTGTACTGACTCCGCTCGGTGCCTGAATGTGAATCCGGCCGGGCAGTCGCCCGGCTGGCCAGGAGTTTTTTTCGATGTCGTTGAACCCTGATATTGCTGCATTTCTGGAACTGGTGGGCGCGGGTCGTGACAGCGGCAAGCGTACCGCCATGCATGAATTCTCGGTCCAGGAAGCCCGTGACCAGTTCGATCAGTCGTCGCAATTGATGATGGCCGATAGCGAGGAATTGCCACGGGTTGAGAACCTGCGCCTGCCGGTGCGCGACGGTACCCAACTGGCCGCACGGTTGTATGGCCCGACTGCAGCCGGGGAGCAGACTTGCAGCGCCGTTCTGTATTTCCATGGCGGCGGCTATGTGGTCGGCAGTCTGGATTCTCACGATGCATTGTGTCGCTCGCTGGCGAGCAGAACGGGCAGTGTGGTGATTTCCGTCAGCTATCGACTGGCCCCGGAATGGACCTTCCCGACCGCAGCAAACGACGCGCTGGATGCCTGGTGCTGGCTGCTCGATCATGCGCAGAGGCTGGGCATCGATACGACGCGCCTGGCGGTGGCCGGGGACAGTGTCGGCGGCAGTCTGGCGACGGTCCTGAGTCGTGAGCTTGCAGCGCAGGCGGCGCAGGTTCAGCCACGTTTGCAGGTGTTGATCTATCCGGTCACCGATGCCAGTCGATCCACCTCATCACTGGAGCGTTATGCCAGCGGCTACCTGCTGGAAAAAGACACGCTGAACTGGTTCTACCGGCATTACGCCCCCGAGGCGATTGATCGCCTGGACCCACGTTTCTCGCCGTTGCTCGCGGACGTTCCGGCCAACACGGCACCGGTCCTGCTGGCCGTGGCCGAGTGCGATCCCCTGCACGATGAAGGGTTGGCGTATGCGGCGCACTTGAGGGAAGCGGGCGTGGACGTGGACCTGAAGGTCTGGCCCGGCATGACTCACGATTTCATGCGCATGGGCGCTATCGTCGAGGAAGCCGACGAGGCGCTGGACTGGATCGCAGACTCGCTGCGCACCGCCTTCGCGAAGGTCTGATACGCATTGCCTGGCAGGAAGGAGAGCGTGAAAGCCGGAGGCCGGACAGGTGGGGACCTGCCCGGCCTCGGATGCAGCTTAGAAGTTGGTGCGCATGGTAAACATCACGTTACGCGGGTTGCCGTAGTACGTGTTGTTTTCGACGGTACCGATCTGCGAGTAGTAGAAGCGGTCGAAGATGTTTTCCACGTTGACCGAAAGGTTCACGTTCTTGGTCACGTCATACCCGACACGCGCGTTGTAGATGGCGAACCCGCCGTTCTCGTTCTTCACGCCGGTGCTGGGTGCGGTGCCGACGTAGCGACCATAGGTGCCGCTTTGAATGTTGCTGCCGGCACCCACTTGCCATTTGGAGAGTTCGCCCGGCAGTTGATAGTTGGCCCACAGACGCAGCATGTGCTCTGGCATGGTGGTCAGGAATGAGGTGCCTTCCAGATCGGTGTTGTCCGGGTTCTTGATGTACTTGCTGCGGTTGTAGGTATAACCGGCGGTCAGTTCCAGGCCGGTCGCTACCTTGCCGGTGACCTCGGCTTCGAAGCCTTCGGCTCGCACTTTGCCGCCGGCGACGTAGCAGCGGCAGGACGGCGGCTGCGACTGGTCGGTCTGGGCGCGGCCTGAATAGTTGGTGCGGTAGATCGCGAAGTTGGTGTTGAGGGTGCCATCGAGCAGTTCGCCCTTGAGACCCAGCTCGTAGGTTTCACCGGAGCGAGGCGTCAGGGTGCTGCCAGATGCCGACTCGTAGTTGAGCTGTGGCGTGAAGATCTCGGCGTAGCTCGCGTAGGCGGACCAGTCCGGGTTCAGCGCATAGACCAGGCCATAGAACGGCAGCACCTTGGCGTTGGTTTCCTGGGTGGTCTTGGTGTGAACGCCTGTGGACTCGTTCTTCTGATCCTGATGGTAGTCCCACCAACTGACGCGAGCGCCGACGATCACGTCCAGCGGATCGAACACATTGACTCTCATTGAACCGTACACGCCTTCCTGATCGAGGGTGGAGGTGGTGGTGCGGTATTTGTCGGTCCGCCCGTATTCAGGGGGATCGAAGGTCAGGATGTCGGGAATGAAATCGACGTTGTTGGCGGTCACGTCATAGCGCCCGGCGACACGTTTGCTGTGGGAGACGTTGGCCCCCAGGACGACTTCACTGCGGCGCCCGAACATGTCGAAGTTGCCGTTCAGGAACAGGTCGTTGTTGTACTGGTAGTTGTTCTCGCCGCGACCTTCAGCCCAGTTGTAGCCGCCGGAGTTGTCGATCGGACTGATCAAACCGCCGGTGTTGCTGTACAGCGCGTCCAGGTTGAAACGGGTGTAGTTGCTGGCCAGGGTGATTTTCCAGTCATCGTTGAGCTGATGCTTGACGTCGACGAAGTACTGCGTCGATTCGACATCGTTGTAGTCTGAAGGCGAACTGAGGTTGGTGGAGCGCTTGAAATCGATCTTCGAGCCGTCGCTGTAGCTGGGCAGGCCCCAGTCCATGGTCGAACGGTTGTTGGCGTTCAGGTAAGTGAAACCTGCGCTGACCAGCGTGTCCGGCGTGACATCGAATTCCACCAGGCCGAAGGTCGAAGCGCGTTCGCTCTTGCCGCCGTCATAGAAATAGTGACGCGTGTTATAGGAGGTCGCCAGGCGGCCACGGATGGTCTTGTCTTCGTTCAGTGCGCCCTGAACGTCGAACTCCTGACGGTAGTTGTCCCAGGAACCGGCCTGCGTGACGGTGCTGACCTTGAAGTCGGAACTGGCGCGTTTGCGCACAAGGTTGATCGCACCGCCCGGCGAGCCCGCGCCCTGAAACAGACCGGCAGACCCCTTGAGCACTTCCACGCGCTCGTAGGCGACCAGGTCCGACCAGTTCAGCGACGTGATGCCGGTGTTGGTGCCGGCCGGGATAGGGATGCCGTTGATCTGGAAGTTGTCGATCTCGAAACCACGGGCGTAGGGCTGGTTGTCGCCATTGAGTGCGCCGTAGGTGATCACGCCCGGAACGTTGTTGTAGACGTCGTTCAGGGTGGTGATGTTCTGGTCCTTGATGCGCTGGGCCGTCAGTACCGAGATGGTCTGCGGGATTTCCTTGAGCGGTCGCGGGGCCTTGCCGATCGTCGCGGCGCCCGTGGTGTATGAACGCGTGTTTTCGGTGTTTTCGCCCAGACCGTAGATGTCATTGATGTTGGTGGGCGAGAGCTCCATGGCGCCAGGGTCGGAGGTGCGACTGACCGTGGCCGATTTGCCGTCGAAGCCATAACTGGCACCGGTGTTCTGCAGCAGCTTGATCAGGCCGTCGCGGGGGCTCAGCCTGCCGCTGACCGCGGTACTGCGTACCCCCTGAATATCCTCAGGGCTGTAGAGCACCTGCACATCCGATTGCTGACCGAACGTTTGTAGCGCGCTGGCCAGAGGCTGCGCCGGAATGTTGAAGTCCACAGCCTGATCCTGGGCGTAGGCGACGGCGGGCATCGCGATGGCCAGGCTCAAGGCCGTGCGACTGAACCGACGAGACATGGAGTGAGTCATCACAAGCGCTTTGGCGTAAGGGTTCAATCGATGCAGTGCGGGGATCGTCATGTGTTAACCGTTGGAGAGGGATTGAGAATTATTTGTATTCATAAGACGCCGGGACTGCAAAAAACCGGAAGGCTTCAATGAACTTTATTGAGTTTTGTTGTCATGCGGGTACGGTTTCGCTCACCACACGACCCGATTCCATGCGCACCAATTGGTCGGCGACATCGAAATAGCGGTCGTCGTGGGAGATCACGATGATGGTCTTGCCCAGTCGCTTGAGGTCCGGCAGCAGCTCGGTGTAGAAGACCCGGCGGAACGTGGGGTCCTGATCGGCGGCCCATTCGTCGAACACCAGCACCGGCCGGTCTTCCATCCAGGCATTGATCAGCGCCAGGCGTTTGCGCTGTCCGGTGGACAGGTCGGTGGTGGTGAATAGGCCGTTGCGCACGCTCACCTTGTGGGCGATCTCCAGACGCTCGAGGTAGCGATTGGCGTCATCGGGAATGTGCTGGTCAGCCTGCACCACATCATCGAACAGGTAGTAGTCGGCAAAGATTGTGGTGAATAGCTGGCGATAATCATCGCGGTTGACGGCGTCGACGGGGGTGCCGTTGAGGGTGATCTCACCCTGCTGCGGTGCATACAGTCCCAGCAACAGCTTGATCAGCGTGGTTTTGCCGCAGCCGTTTTCACCGACGATAAAGGTGATGTCGCCGTGGTTGATCTTCAGATTCACCGGCCCCAGGCGAAAGGGCGCGCTGCCCTCGACGGCGGGGAAGGCGTAGCTGACATCGTTGAGTTGCAGACGCTGGACGGTCGTGCGCCGGGTGCCGGTGTCATCAAGCAGCAGGTGCGGTTCAGGGGAGGAAAACTGCTCGCCCAGTTCAGCGATGCGGCGCAAGGCGATCTGCGCACGGCTGATGATAGGCAGCGTGCCGATCAAGTGTTCCAGCGGCCCCTTCATGTACAGCAGCACCAGCACGAAGCCGCTCATCACCGCCGCGTCCGGACTGGGCCATACCGACTGGGAGGCCAGCGCGAGACCGATCACCACGAAGAACAGCATCGAGCCGAAGCTCTTGGCGATGATGAAGGTGTTGATCGAGCTGATCTGAGTGTCGCGAATGGCGTCGGCGGTGCGCTGGATACCCAGGGTGAACATGCGTTGACGGCGTGGTCGGTGAATGCGCAGCTCCTTGGCGCCTTCGGCAATCGCGTTGTAATGCTTCTGCAATTCGTCTTCGGCCTCGCGCGCGGCCATGAAGCCTTTGATGCCGCGCGCTCGGGCTATCGACTGCACGACGGTGCCGATGGCGATCGCCACGAGCATCATCAGAAACATCGGCCACGACAGCATCGCCAGATAACCCAAGCAGCCCAGGGTCACGGTCATGGAAATGGCCAGTGGCGCGAAGGCAAAGGCGAAATCGCTGATGGTGTCGACGTCATGGGTCAGCACCGGAATCAGTCGATGGCTGCGATAACGTTCGATCTGCTCGATCGGCGCGGACAACACTTTTTCCCCCAGTTCCTTGCGCAGCCTGGCGATGATGTGTTGCCCCACGTAGTTGGTGCCGATGTCTGACAGGATCGAGCTGAGCAAGGCCAGCAGGCACAGCCCGGCGAACACCATGACCACGCTGCGGGTCAGCCCGTCGGGGGCGTGCAGGGCGTTGTTGATGGTGGCCAGCAGGATGGTGACGCTCAGGCCACCGATCATGCCGAGCACGACGGAGGTGCACACGGTCAGTCGGAAGGGCTTGAGCAGGACGAGCAATTCTTTGATTGCCCCGCGCTTTGGCTTGGTCATGGAGGTTTCCTGGCGGAAAAGGAAAGAAGGGCTGCTACTGAACGAAGACGAATGATGGGGCGGCCGATTTAGGTCATCGGCGAGAACCGCAGACGGGCTGCGGTCCTGAGAGCGGGCTTGAGGGGGGGATGGCGATGACGAGGGACGTCAGAGGTCACGTTCGACGCGAAAGCTCAACCAGTCGCCGCGTTCGTTGGGGTACATGTCGTTGCGGTTGCCCGAGCGCGAGAACACCGGCGCTTCGATGTAGTCGTTGCCGCGAATGCCTTGCAGCTTGCAGTCCTTCTCCACCCACGCGCTGCCGTCGGTCGGTGCGCCGACGTAATCCTTGTGCGCGCAGTCGGCCACCCATTCGGAGACGTTGCCGTGCATGTTGTAGACACCGAAAGCGTTGGGCGGGTAGGCCTTGGCCGGATTGGTGTAGGTGTAGCCGTCTTTCGGGCCGTAGGTGTTGGCGTGGCGGGATATCTGATAGTGCTCGCCTTCGTCGAACGGGAAGGGGAACGGGCCGGTGCTGCCGCCGCGCGCGGCATACTCGCGCACGGCTTCGCTCATCAGTCGATACGGCTTGCCGGTCTTCTTCGACAGCCACGCGATGTAGGCCTGAGCATCGGCCAGGTTCATGCACACTGCCGGTTGATCCGGCTTTTGCGGGTAGGTGGGTTTGCCGTTGCTGCAATGACGGCCCGGACGTACGTCGAAATCTTCGAGCGTGATCCCGGTCTCGCGCATGTAGGTGTCGAATTCACCGGCCAGGACCTGGAAACGGCTAACGGCGAAAGGTCTGGCGAAGGTCACCTGATGCATCGGGCCTTCATCGGGCTGGCGGCCGACTTCATCGTCGGGCGTCCCCATGGTGAAGGTGCCGGCGGGCAGCACGACCATTTCCGGGCAGTCCTTGCAATCCTTGAAAACCTGGCCCGGTTGCGGGGTGTCCGCGGCGTGCGCGAGGGTCGGCAGCAGGCTGCTCAAGGCGCCGAGCAGCGTCAGCGTGGCGAGGGTTTTCAACGTGCGTGAGGGGGTGATGACAGGCGCGGTCATGGGGCTTCTCGGTAATGGGAAAACAGGGCGTCAAAGGGTTTTGGCGAGCAGGTTCATCACCTGGTCGATTTGCGCTTCGGTGTTGAGCAGGCCAGGCGCGGTGCGGATCACCGGGCCGGCATCGCGGTACACCGCGTCGCTCACCACGCGGTTCTTCATCAGGTACGCGGCGACCTTGTCGCTGTTCTGGTCCTTGATCCTGAAGAAGGTGAATCCGGCCGAAAGGGCGGGGCTCGTCGGCGTCACCAGTTCGATCTGCGGGTGCTCCTGCAACCGCGTTTTCAGGTAATCGTTGAGCCCGTGAATGCGCGCCTGCACGTGTGCCTTGCCCAGTTGCAGATGCAGTTTGAACGCCTCGTTCAAGGCCCAGCGGTGCTCGAAGGCGTGATAGCCGCCTGGCGACATGGTGGTGGCGAAGTTGGTGTCTTGCGAGAACGTCGGCACCGTGGGCGTGACGTCTTTCAACTCCTCCGAGCGGGCGCAGATGATGCCCGTCCCGCGCGGGCCGAACATCCATTTGTGAGTCCCGGCGATGAAGAAGTCGCAGTGCATGTCGGGGAAACTCAGGTCCTCCACGCCGAAGCCATGTACGCCATCGACCACATACAGGATGCGGTCCTTGTCGTCGCGGTTGCGGTTGAGCTCTTCCACCAGCTTGCCGATCTCGCCGATGGGCAGCTTCACACCGCTGCCCGATTGCACCCAGGTCATGCCCAGCACGCGGGTGTTGGGGCGGATGTTGCTTTTGATCGCGCCCAGCACTTCGTCCACCGACATCGTGTGGGCGTTCTCGAACAGTTTGATCTTGCGAACCTGAGTGCCTTCCTTTTTTACCCGGTAATCGAGGGTGTATTCGGTGGAGTAATGCTCATGGACAGTGGTCAGGATTTCCTGGTCGGGGCGCACATGAATGCCGCCGTAGATCATCGACAGCCCTTCGGTTGTGCTGCCGGTCAGGGCGATCTGGCCGGGCCTGGCCTGTAGATAGCGGCCGGCCCAGTCACGCACCTCTGCCTCGCGTTTCCAGGCTTCTTCCAGGTCCCAGTCCATCGCCAGCCCCGGATTACGGTCGATGTGCGCGCGGTGCATGTCGATGGCGACCTGCACCGGTTTGGGGTGGGAAGTGATCAGGAAATTGGACAAGTGAATGTAGCTCGGGTCCTGACTGAACAGCTGTCGCAGTTGCGCCCATTTGTCCTGGGTATTGTCGTCCGCTGCCAGGGGCGCGGGTGAAGGGCTGGCCAGCGCGCTGTGACTGAGGGCAGCGCTGCCCAGCGGAAGGCTGGCGGCGAGAAGGCCTGCCTGTTTGAGGAATGTGCGGCGATCGGTCATGGCGGGGTTCACTTGTCGGTAATGGCCAAGGGGCTCAACGGCTGGCGACGGGCCTGGCGGCTTTCTGGGTCTGTTCCCAGACCCGCAGGAAGTTGCCGCCCCACAGTTTGGCGATGTCAGCTTCTGAGTAGCCTCGCGAGATCAGTTCGGCGGTGACGTTGCGGGCTTCGCCGACGTTGTCCCAGCCTTTTACCCCGCCCCCTTCGTTGAAGTCCGACGCGATGCCCACGTGGTCGATGCCGATCTTGCGTACGGTGTAATCGATGGCATCGCCCAGGTCCTTGAGCGTGGCCTTGGGTTCGCCTTCGAGAATGGCGTAGAGGCCGCTGGCGTACTGCCCGAACTTCTGCTCGGACCAGGCGGTGATGATCGGATCACCCGGCATCAGCGCCATGGCCAGATTGGGCAGGGGCGGCAAATCGAAGCGGGCGCGCAGGGCGTTGAGCTTGTCTTGCGTCGGCTGGCTCAACGGGCGCAGGTACTGAGAAAACCCGACCACCTGAACCACGCCGCCGGTGTCCTTGATCAGTTGCATGTCCTTGTCGCTGAGGTTGCGCGGGATGTCCACCGACGCCCGAGGTGCCGAGTGCGACGCCACCAGCGGAGTGCGGCTGAGTTGGGCGACCTGTTGCAGGGCTTTGGCCGACATCTGCGAAACATCGATGATCACGCCCAGGTCGTTCAGTCGGTGGACGGCCTGTTTGCCGATGTCTGAAAGACCGTCGAGGGCGTCGGGGGTGTCGTTGAAAAAGGGCAGCGGCCGCGAGGAGTCGGCCCAGTCGTTGTTGCCGATGTAGCTGAAACCGAACATGCGCATGCCGCGCGCGGCCCACAGGTCGAGCTGATTGAGGTCGTTGCCCAGCGGGTAGGCGTTGAGCATGCTGATGAAGATCGCGAATTTGCCTTCTCCGTGGAGGCGGCGCATGTCGTCGGGGGTGTAGGCGATGGCGACCTGATTGGGGAAGTCGCGGACCATGCCGGAGATGGCTTTGTAGCGGACTTCCTGCTGGTTGCGCGCTTCGTCGATGAAGCCGGCGGTCGGTCTGTGGGGGGCGTTGGGGCCATTCCAGATTTCCGGCCAGCCGAAGACGGTCAGTGCGGCACCGGAGAGACGGCCGCGGTTGGCCTTGACCAGGTCGAACTGGTCGGCGCCGTCCTTGTCCGCTTCGTGGTTGTGGGTGCCGAATTCAAGGGGCAGGGTGATGTGGCTGTCGAAGGAGATGATCCGTTCCTGGAGGTCGGTGGCCTGTTTCATGACCTTGGCGGGGTAGCCGGGGTTGTCCCAGAACCCGTGATCCCATGCCAGGAAGCCTGCGCCGGCGCCAATGGCCAGGGCCAGTGGCAGGCCAATGTAGAGAGCCTTTTTCGAACGTGGTTTTGTCATTGCCATCTCAGTCGGATTCGCCGTCAGGGAGCAGGCGTCAGGGGCCGTTGCTATCTGGGAAGAACGAGTGATGGGGGGATAAATTTAGGGGGTGTAGTGCGGGTGGCTTTGTGGGTGGCTTTGTGGGTGGCGTTATGGGGCTCTGGCTAACGCCAGGGCTGTTTCGCCTTCGGCGAGTTACTTGGAAAAGCACCCCAAGTAACCAAGGGTGCTTGCTCCTGGTTTGGCCCGACTTCGTCGGGTTCCCTCACTCCGGCGACGCTGCGTGGGCTCGCCGCCATCCGCCATCCATGGCGGGGGGCGGCTCTCGCGGCATCCATGCCGCTCGGCCCACGGAGCGTTGCCGGAGTGAGGGAACGCTGACGAAGGAAGCGCCAAACCGGGAGCCAGGACACTTGGTTACTTGGTGTCCTTTCAAGTAACTCGCCGAAGGCGAAACAGTTGGCCGTTAGGCCAAGCTTTGATCACGCTCCGCGCGGTAACGCCGCCCCAGACGCTCTGCGTCCGGTGTGGGTGACGCAGAGCGTCACAGGATTCATGCCCACGCGGAACGTGGGTACGATCAACACGATTCGGCCGTTGCTTTTGCTTTTCATGCGCGAAAGTCCAGACGACACACAACGCGACTTGGGTGCAGGCCGAACGCAGGCGACGTGGAGTGGGCCGAGCGGCATGGATGCCGCGAGAGCGCCGTCAGGACATGGATGTCCGTTCGGCGCGGGCCCACGGAGCGTCGCCGGAGTGAGGGTACGCTGACGAAGGAAGCGCCAAACCGGGAGCCAGGACACTTGGTTACTTGGTGTCCTTTCAAGTAACTCGCCGAAGGCGAAACAGTTGGCCGTTAGGCCAAGCTCATCTCAACCCCCGCTTCTAAATTTCCCCCTCAACGGATCGTTCTAGCTTGGATAAAGCCTGCTTCATGGCTGACACAGGTAGGGCAATGAGCATTTCTCGACGAGGCTTCATAGCGGGGCTGGCACTGACAGGCGCAGCCGTACCGGCGGTCTACTACGCCCATCGCGAGTTGACCCGTGAACCGTTTCCGATCACCCCGGACGAAGCCACCGTCGATCTGGCAGATACAGCGGGCCAACGCCTGGCCGACAAACTGCGTGGCGTCTGGCGCGTGCGGCTCGAAGGCAAGGACTCGAACCTGCCCGGTTTGCCCAGCGAAGACCTCGAACTGTTCCTCGACATCGCCCAGCGCGGTCGTGGCTTGAGGGGGTACCTGGACACCGCCGAACGCCTGCGCAGCGCCGACGTGCCGCGCTATCAAGTGATCGGCGACCTCGTCAAAGATGACAGCGCCAGGCTGTACTGGCGACTGATCCCCAGCGACGCCAGCGACAGCGCGCCGACCCATGAATGTGAGTGCGTGCTCGATGAGGTCTGGGCCGATTTCGGCAACGCCGGCAGCGGGACCCTGAGCGGGCGATTCCTGCCACTGGATCGACCGCTGGGCCAACTTGAACTCGACAGCCGCTTCGTCGCCACCAAGCGGCTGTTTCCCGAAGCGCGCCAACGCATCGGTCTGCACCCGGACCTGCTGGCGCGGCTGATCTCCCCCGAACACCGCTTGTTCCACCAGCTCTGGCATGCCTCGCGAGACAAGTGGCACACCCTGCCCGAAGACAAGCGCGAAGCACTGCGGGGTTTGGGCTGGCAACCCGGCCCGCGTGGCACCGAGCGCGATGCCAGGGGTAAGCGCAAGGACCGCAACGGTTCGGGCGTCGACTTCTTTTTCATGCACCGCCACATGCTGGGCAAGGCCCGTTCGATTCAGGATCTGCCGTCATGGCAGCGCTTCCCCATGCCCCAGCCTGAGCTGGTTCGCGATCGTGTGGGGTTCGCCCGGTATTTCGACAATCACGACGGCTTCGCCCTGCCGCCGACCTGGCTGGCATCGGGCGATGACACGTACACCCGATGGGTCAGCGACATCAAGACCGCCGAGACCTACCACAGCAACTTCGAGGTCTGGGAGTCGCAGTACCGTGACCCGCGCTACCTGTCACGTCTGACCCTGGGGTAATTCGGTTCGGAGGTGGAACTGGGGCTGCACGACTGGCTGCACATGCGCTGGGCGTCGGTGCCTCGCGACCCCTCCAACGGTTCGGCCGTGCCATTCGCCCGCGATCCTGCGGATTTCGCCGGACGCTGGTTCTCGGCCGAGAACGACTTTCTCGGCGATCCGTTTTCTTCCCACGTGAACCCGGTGTTCTGGCATTTCCATGGCTGGATCGACGACCGACTCGAAGACTGGTTCCGGGCGCATGAGCGCTTTCACCCGGGGGAGGTCGGTCGAATGGAGGTCAACGGTGTGCCGTGGTTCGCGCCAGGACGCTGGGTCGAGGTCGATGATCCGTGGCTGGGGCCGGACACCCATGGCTGCAGTACCACACCGGGCTTGCAGGCGGGACGCACGATGGAGATGGACCCCGAGATCATGAAGCTGGCGCTGCGCATCACCTTCGGCGACCAAGACAAGATCGCTAACCTGTTCCGCAAGGTGCCGCAGAGGCCGTGGTATGCGCGGCACCTGAAAGTCACCGAGCGTCTGCTTTAGCGCCGTACGCACAGGATGTGCTGCCGGTTCCCGGCAGATCGCGGGCAAGCCTCGCTCCCACGCCCTCCGGGCAGAAGCAGGATGGCTCTGAGTTCTGATTCTGGCTGAACGCCGAGTTCGCATGCCGTGTCGGCAGCCGACCAGAAATGACAAGGTCCACCCGTCGCCAGCCTCGCTTTTGTTCCTGGCTGGCTGCCTGTGGTCTGGCTGGCAGGAGGTGTAGCTGTCGCTTCTGGCCGAAGGCCGTGGGAGGCCAGCTTGCTGACGATTGAGCGCGCAGCGGTCACAGGCCGGTTCAATGCAATCCGCGGTGACGGATACACGAAGTTATCGCACCGGATTCGCCGCCATGTCCGAAGGCACCTGCCAACCGCCACCCAGGGCCTTGTACAGCGACACGCTGGCCTGCAATCGCGCCAGGCGCAATTGCACGTTCTGGTCTTGCGCGGCGTACAGCGTGCGCTGGGTTTCGAGCACGGTCAGCAGGTCCTCGGCGCCGGCCCGGTAGCGGCTCTGTGCGACATTGAACGCGGTTTGCGCCTGCTGTAATTCTTCGCTTTGCCAGTGCCGTTGACGGTCCAGTCCACGAATCGCGTTGAGCGCTTTTTCGACGTCGGCAAAACCGTTGATGATCGCCCCGCGGTAAGTCTGCAGCAGCTCTTCTTCGCGAGCTCGCGCCTTGTCTCGCTCGGCGCTAAGACGGCCATTGTTGAAGATGGGCGCCAGCAACCCGCTGGTGAGGTTGTAGAACGGGCTGCGCAGGATGTCCGAGGCGGTATTGGCCCCGGTTCCCAGGGTTGCCGACAACGTCACCTTGGGCAGCATCGCCGCGCGCGCCACTGTGACGTCGGCCTGAGCCGCCGCCAGCTGCGCCTCGGCGCTGGCGATGTCCGGGCGTCGACTGATCAACTCGCTCGGCAGACCGGCATCGATGCCCGGCCATTGAAGCTGATCGACCGACCGTTGCCCCAGATCGAGGGTCTGCACCGGTTGCCCGAGCAATGCGGCGAGGGTGATCCGTGCGTCTTGCGCCTGTTGTTGCACCCGTGGCACCTGACGCTGCTGAGCGGCCACCAAGCTCTTCTGTTGCGCCAGTTCCAGGGCGGTGGCGGAACCGGCGTCATAGCGAGTCTGCACCAGTTGCAGGACGCTCTGCGCATTGGCCAGGTTCAGCTCCGCGATGCGCTCCTGTTCGCGAAGGGAGAGCGCCTGGGTGTAGCTGTTGGCGACGCCGCTCAGCAGCGTCAGTTCCACCGTCGCCTGATCGAACTCGCTGGCGCGCAGGCTCTGGGCGGCACTGTCCCGCGCGGCGTGACGGCCACCCCAGAAGTCGATTTCATAGCTGGCGGTGAGGCTGGCATCGAAGTAGTCCACCACCCGGTCGTCGCTGTAGACGTCGAGCTGGCTGTAGCCCGGCCCGTGAATCAGCTTCTGCCGGTTGGCGTTGAGTTGTCCTTGAAGCTCGGGGAGCAGCGGGGCGCCGGCAATCACCGCGTTGGCCTGCGCCTGACGCACCCGCGCCATCGCAGCGGCCAGGTCGTGACTGCCCAGCCGTGCCTGTTCGATCAGGCGATCCAGGTCCGGACTGCCGAAACGCGTCCACCACTGACGGTTGTCGCGCACTGCGTCAGCGCGGTTCAGCGAATGCCAGGCGGCGGGGGCTTGAATGCCGCTGTCGGGGCG
Source organism: Pseudomonas sp. LS-2 (assembly GCF_003605735.1). GTDB lineage: Bacteria > Pseudomonadota > Gammaproteobacteria > Pseudomonadales > Pseudomonadaceae > Aquipseudomonas. The sequence continues at coordinate 25,593 of NZ_QXTJ01000002.1, forward strand.
GGGCGTCGTGCTGCTGCACGCGGCCATCAGAAGGCTGGCGGCGATGAGGGTGAGGCGCAGGTTCATAGCTCAGTCATATCGTTCAGTCACACACTGGTGAGGGCGGCGACAGGGTCGAGTCGCGCCGCTTTACGGGCAGGCATAAAGCCGAAGACGACACCGGTGATCAGGGCGCAGGTGAAGGCACCGAACACCGCAGCCAACGAAAAGGCGACCGCCACCTTGCTGACGATCAACACGCCGCCGATCAGCAGGGCCAGGGCGATACCGGTCAGGCCGCCCACCACCGACAGCATCACCGCTTCGGTCAGGAACTGACGCAGAATGTCGCGCTGTCGGGCGCCGGTGGCCATGCGGATGCCGATCTCGCGGGTGCGTTCGCGCACGGTCATGAGCATGATGTTCATCACCCCGATACCGCCCACCAGCAACGAGATCGCGGCAATCGCACCGAGCATCAGCGACAGGGTGTTCTGGGTTCGCGCTTCGGCCTGAATCATGGCCGCGTTGTTGGTCAGCTCGAAATCGCGCTTGTTGCCATGCAGGCTCATCATCAACTGATCGATGGCCTGCTCGGCCTCCTTGACCTTGCGCGCGTCACTGGCGGCAATCGCCACGTATTCGGGATTGCGGTTGCCGAACAGACGAATGCTGGCGGCGGAGTAGGGCACGGCGATCCGGTCGTCACTGTCCTGATCGCCTGAACTGGCGCCTTTCTCGGCCAGCACGCCGACCACTTGAAATGGCACGTTCTCGATCAGGATGTACTGCCCGATGGGATTGGCGACGTCCTTGAGCAATGTGTCACGCACTTTCTTGCCGATGACAGCCACTGCGGCGGCCGAGCGCTCATCCGCTTCGGTGAAGTAACTGCCCTCGACCACCGGCCAGTTGAAGATCGCCGGAAAGTGGGTGTCGTTACCCCCGACGTAGCTCTTGTGATCGACATTGCCGAAACGAATCCCGGCGTCGGAGCCGTTCACCGGCATGATCCGTTTGACCTGCGGCAGCGCGGCCAGCGCCGCCACGTCTTCGAGGGTGATGATGCCCGGCGGGGTGCGCGGGTTCGGCGCATGCCCGTTGAGGTAAAGAATGTTCGAGCCAAACGCGCCCATCTGCGCCATGACCTGACGCTTGCTGCCTTCGCCTACCGCCAGCATCACCACCACTGAGGCCACGCCGATGACGATCCCGAGCAAGGTCAGCGCCGTGCGGAACCGGTTGATCCACATGACCCGCCAGGCCGCATGAATCGCGTCGATCATTTCGCCTTTCCAGGCGCCATTGTGTTCGATGCGGTCGGCCAGACGTTGCCGCAGGTCCACGGCCTGCAAAGCATTGCCCCCTTGGGGTTGTGGCCAATCGTCAGCGGCGGCGGTATCGCTGACGATTTCGCCGTCGCTGATTTCGATGACGCGTTTGGCCCGCGCGGCGACCTGGCGATCATGGGTGATCAGAATCACCACATGGCCCTGGCTCGCCAGTTCATCGAGCAGGGTCATGACTTCAGCGCCGCTGTGGGTATCGAGCGCGCCGGTGGGTTCGTCGGCGAGGATGATATGGCCGCCGTTCATCAGTGCCCGGGCAATCGAAACCCGCTGTTGCTGACCCCCGGACAACTGATGCGGACGGTTGGCGGTGCGGCTGGCAAGGCCCAGCCGGTCGAGCAGGGCAGCGGCGCGCGCATGGCGCTCGGCGGCGGGCGTACCGGCATAGATCGCCGGCATCTCGACGTTCTCCTGGGCTGAGCCCGACGGGATCAAGTGGTAGCCCTGAAACACGAAACCGAAGGCCTCGCGGCGCAGCCAGGCCAACGCGTCGCTGTCCAGACCCGCGACGTTTTCCCCGGCGAACAGGTATTGCCCCGACGTCGGACGGTCCAGGCAACCGAGAATATTCATCAGCGTCGATTTGCCCGAACCGGACGCCCCGACGATGGCGACGAACTCGCCGGCATGGATCGCCAGATCGATGCCGCGCAATACGTCGACTGGCGGCTTGTCCCCGCCGCCGTAGGATTTGCGGATGCCCTTGAGGTCGATCAGCGGGGTCTGCACCTCAACCCCCATCGCTATTGGCGGGCCCGACCAGCAAGTGATCCCCTTCGGCCAGGCCATCGACGATCTGCACCCGCAACCGGTCGCTGATGCCGACGTGCACCTGGCGTTCACTGATCGCCCCGTTGGCGGCCACCACGCGAGCGATCTGCCGGTTGGCTTCAGCGGTCGCTTGCAGGGCCGCGACCGGCGCGGTCAGCACGTCCTGCGCCCGGCTCGAAACAAAAAATACCTGCGCGGTCATGTCCGCCATCAGCGCGTTGTCATCGTTGTTCACGTCCAGCAGAACGGTGTAGAGCACCACGCGACCACTGCCGCTTTTTCCGCCGTTAGGGCTGCCGCCACCCTGACTGACTTCGTAAAGGGGTTTGGGCGGTACCGGCAGGATCTGCCGCACGGTGCTGCTCCAGCGCCGGGTGCCGCCGCTCAGGGTGGTGAAATACGCGGTCATGCCCGGTTTGACGTGGCCGATATCGGCCTCCGACACCTCGGCCCAGACGGTCATCGGCGACAGTTTTGCGATGCGCAGGATCAGCGGCGTCTGTTGTTGCGCGTTGAGGGTCTGGCCTTCGCGGGCGTCCACGGCGNGCCTGATCGCTGCGCAGGCTCGCCTGGGCCTGACGGATCCGGGCCTGAAACATGTCGATGCGCGCCTGGGTCGCCTTGAGTTCGGCCAGGGCAGTCTGCACGTCCTCTTCACGGGTGGCGCCGCCCGCGGCGAGGTTCTGCTGACGCTTGTACTTCTGCCGCGCCAGTTCGTTCTGCGCGCGCTGCTCCTGAAGCTGAGCCTGCAGGTTTTCGATGGAAAACCGGCTGGCGTCGAGCTTGGCCTGTTGCGTGGACGGATCGATCTCCACCAGCAACTGGCCCTCCTGGATCTGATCGCCGGCCTCGACGTGGATCTTGCGGATCTGACCGGAGGCTTGTGCGCCGACATCCACATAACGGCGCGGCTGCAAGGTGCCCAGCGCCGTCACGCTGCTTTCGATGTTGCCGCGGCTCACCTGAACCGTGGCGAAGGCGTCGCGGCCCGGTGGCAGGATCTGCCAGGCTGCGACGGCGATCACGGGAATCAGACACAGGGTGATCAGCAGGGCGCGGCGGGTGTGTCGAGGACGTTTCATGCAGGGTTCCGGCCAATGAATGTCGGCCCGCGAGGTGACCGGTTGCCGAAGACTCGGACGCAACTGGACCCTGTCGCTGGAGCGACAGACACGGGAAGCTGACAGGTAGACGAGGCAAGGGACGGCGAATTTAAGCCGGATCGCCGGGAATACGCCGAAATCGGGGCGAAAAATTGTTACCAGGGTGGCCGCTGCTTCAAATCTATATGAGAATTGTTTTAAATTGCGTGTGCAAAATGCCATCACCCCTCGTTTGGCCATGAAAACGAGGGCCGGATTGTGGATCAAGGACAGAAGCCGCCATCACGGTGGCCGGGAGTCATGTTGGAAAACTACTATCGGGAACTGGTGTGTTTCCTCAGCGCCAGACTGGGCAACCTTCAGGTGGCCGAGGATGTGGTGCATGACGCTTATCTTCGCGTGCTTGAGCGCTCCAGCGACACGCCCATCGAGCAACCCCGTGCGTTTCTCTACCGTACCGCGCTGAACCTGGTAATCGACGGCCATCGGCGCAATGCCCTGCGCCAGGTTGAACCGCTGGAGGTGCTGGACACCGACGAAAATTTCTTCAGCCCTTCACCCCAGATGTGCCTCGACCAGGGGCAGCGTCTGGACATGCTCAAGCGCGCCCTGGCCGAACTCTCGCCGCTGTGCCGCGACAGTTTCATGCTGCGCAAGCTCGAAGGACTGTCTCATCCGGAAATCGCCGAGCGACTGGGCATTTCCCGCAGTCTGGTGGAAAAACACATCGTCAACGCCATGAAGCACTGCCGCGTGCGCCTTCGTGATTGGGATGCCCAGTAACGCGTTCTCTGTAAATTTTTTTTCATTGTCCTCGTTCTTACTCAACAGGCGGCCTGCAGCGATTGCCATCGGCTGATCGGGTCAGGGCAGCACTTTCCCCGCGTTGAGGGGTTTATCCAGAGGACACTGGAATGACACAGGCAATTGCATCGACCATCGTTCACGATGTGATCGGTATCGGTTTTGGCCCCTCCAATCTGGCACTGGCCATCGCGCTGCAAGAGCGGGCAGAGTCGCAGGGGCCGCTGGACGTGCTGTTTCTCGACAAGCAGGCGGACTATCGCTGGCACGGCAATACGCTGGTGACGCAGAGCGAGCTGCAGATCTCCTTCCTCAAGGATCTGGTCACGCTGCGCAACCCGACCAGCCCGTACTCTTTCGTCAATTACCTGAAAACCCACGGCCGGTTGGTGGACTTCATCAACCTGGGCACGTTCTATCCCTGCCGCATGGAGTTCAACGACTACCTGCGCTGGGTCGCCGGGCATTTCCAGGACCAGAGTCGCTACGGTGAAGAAGTCCTGGCGATCGAGCCGGTGCTGCACCAGCATAAGGTCGAGGCGCTGCGAGTGATTTCGCGCAGCGCACAAGGGCAGGAAACCGTGCGCACGACGCGTTCGGCGGTGGTCAGCGCCGGCGGCACACCCCGCATTCCCGAGGCGTTCAAGGCGCTCAAGGGCGACAGCCGGGTGTTTCATCATTCCCAGTATCTGGAGCGCATGTCACGCCAGCCCTGCGTCAGCGGCAAGCCCATGCGCGTGGCGATCATCGGAGGCGGGCAAAGCGCGGCCGAAGCGTTCATCGACCTCAATGACAGCTACCCATCGGTGCAGGTCGATCTGATCCTGCGCGGCTCGGCGCTGAAACCGGCCGACGACAGCCCCTTCGTCAACGAAGTGTTCTCCCCCGAGTTCACGGATCTGATGTACAGCCAGAACACCGCCGAGCGCGAGCGGATGATCGTGGAGTACCAGAGCACCAACTACTCGGTGGTGGACATTGATCTGATCGAACGCATCTACGGCATCTTTTACCGGCAGAAAGTCTCCGGGATTCCGCGCCACGCGTTTCGCAGCCTGACCTGCGTGGAGCAGGCGGTTGCCGGCGCGGATGGCATCGATCTGGCGCTGCGCAATACCGCCAGCGGCGACATCCTCGTCCGCCAATACGATGCGGTGATTCTCGCCACCGGTTACGAACGGCAAATGCATCGTCAGTTGTTGGCGCCACTGGCTGAGTACCTCGGCGATTACAACGTCGACCGCGATTACCGGCTGATCACCGATGACCGCTGCAAGGCCGGTATCTACATGCAGGGTTTCTGTCAGGCGAGCCATGGTTTGAGCGATACGCTGCTGTCGATCCTGCCGATTCGGGCCGACGAGATCGCCGCCTCTCTGTACAGCCACACCAAAGGCGGCGAGCGCAACCGCAGCGTGCTCGACGTGCTGCTGGCGACCGCGAGTTGAGGGCGCTCGACAGCGTGGTCATGCGTGGATCAACCCTCCAGGAGTCAGCGTGAATATGTCCCGCCCTTTAACGCGTTTTTGCCTGACGGCGGTGTGTATTGGCGTCAGTCTGGCGGCTGAGGCCAGACATCTACCGGGAGAGGCGAGTGCCGACATTCGTCGCACCACCTATGGCGTCCCGCACATTCTGGCCGCCGATGAGCGCAGCCTGGGTTATGGCATCGGCTACGCGTATGCGCAGGACAACCTGTGCTTGCTTGCCAATGAGATCGTGACGGTCAACGGTGAGCGTTCGAAATACTTCGGGCCCGATGCGTTGACCGTTGAACAACAGGCCAACCTGACCAGCGACATCTTCTTCAACTGGCTCAACACGCCCGAGGCGGTCGCGGCATTCTGGAAGGCGCAATCGCCAGAAATGCAGCAGAGGCTCGAAGGTTACGCGGCGGGGTATAACCGCCTGTTGCAAGAGCGCCAGGCCTCGGGTTTGCCGCAGCAATGCCAGGCGGCGTGGGTGCGTCCCGTCACGCCACAGGATCTGGTCAAGCTGACCCGTCGCCTGTTGGCCGAAGGTGGCGTGGGGCAGTTCGCCGAGGCGCTGGCGGGCGCGACACCGCCGCACGACATCAGCCAGGTCGAAGCGCCCAAGGCGCAGTTCCAGCTGGCGGACGGACGCCTGCGACGCTTCGCTCTGGACCGTGGCAGCAATGGCGTCGCCATCGGTCGTGACCGCTCGTTCAACGGTCGCGGGATGCTGCTCGCCAACCCGCATTTTCCGTGGGTGGGCGGCATGCGGTTCTATCAGATGCACCTGACCATTCCCGGCCAGCTCGACGTCATGGGGGCGGCACTGCCGGGGTTGCCGGTGATCAATATCGGTTTCAGCCAACACCTGGCCTGGACCCACACCGTCGACACCTCCAGACACTTCACGCTGTACCGTCTGCAACTGGACCCCAAGGATCCGACCCGTTACCTGCTGGACGGCAAGTCGGTGGCGATGACCAAAAACGACATTGCGGTACAGGTGAAACAACCCGATGGCAGCCTCACGACACTGACCCGCGCTGTTTACAGTTCGCAGTTCGGGCCGGTGGTGCAGTGGCCGGGCAAGCTGGACTGGAACCGTCAGGTGGCGTTCAGCATCAAGGATGCCAATCAGGACAACACCCGCGTGCTGCAACAGTGGTACGCAATGAACCAGGCCGATTCGCTGAAGGCGTTCGAGGCCTCGGTCCACACGATTCAAGGCATTCCGTGGGTCAACACCCTGGCCGCGGACGATCAGGGGCAGACCTTGTACATGAACCAGTCGGTGGTGCCCTATGTGGATGCTGCCAAGCTCAAGCAATGCAGCGATCCACGGGCCGGGCTGGAAATGGTTTTGCTCGACGGTTCACGCAGCGCCTGTGCGTGGAACGTTGCGGCCAACAGTGCGCAGAAGGGCATCTTCCCGGCGGACCAGCTGCCGCAACTGCGCCGCAGCGATTTCGTGCAGAACTCCAACGACTCGGCCTGGATGGTCAACCCCGCAGCGCCGCTGACCGGTTACTCCCCGGTGATCAGCCGCGAGGGTCTGCCGTTGGGGCCACGTGCGCGCTTTGCGCTGAGTCGTCTGGATAAACTGCACGAAACCGGAAAGCTGCAGGCGCAGGACCTGCAGCACATGGTCATGGACGATCAGGTGTACATGGCCAGCCAGACGATGCCGGATCTGCTGCAGTTCTGCGCCGGGGACCTGGGCGCGGACGCCGCCAGACTGGCCGCGTTGTGCGCCAGTCTCAAGGCTTGGGATCGCAGCGCGAACCTGCAAGCGGGATTGGGTCTGGTGCATTTTCAGAATGTGATGGGCGCGCTGTTGCAGGAGGAGGGGGTGTGGCGCGTGGCGTTCGACCCTGCCGATCCACAGCACACCCCTCGTGGCCTGAACATCGATCAGCCGCAGGTGGCCGACAATGTTCGCAAGGCCATGCTGGCCTCGGCGTCCGGCGTGACGAAACTTGGCCTGGAGGACGGCACTCATTGGGGTGATATTCAGGCATTCGACGTCGGCGGCAAGCGCACGCCGATCCATGGCGGGCCGGCGTCACTGGGCGTCTACAACGCCATCCAGAGCGTGCCGGTCGACGGGGGCAAGCGCGAAGTCGTCAGTGGCAGCAGCTACCTGCAAGTGGTGACGTTCGACGAGAACGGGCCGCGTGCTCAGGGGCTGCTGGCGTTTTCCCTGTCCAGCGATCCGGCGTCGGCGCATTCAAGGGACCAGACCGAGGCGTTTTCTCGCAAGCAATGGGCGTTGCTGCCGTTCACCGAGGCCCAGATCAAGGCCGATGCCGACTATCGGTCGCAGGTCATTCGCGAGTCGGATTCGTCGGTTTCCAAAAGCGCGAACCTGGCGGACGGCAAACGGTAAGCACGCCACAGGGCAGGGACGGTCATTACGACGTGTCTGCCTCTCTGCAAACTGGACGTGCAGTTCGAGCTCAAGGGATGCGACGGTTTACAGGTTCAGGTTGACCGTTGGTTTGGGGTTGATCACCGGGTTGCCGTCCTTGCTTTTGCTCAGAGTCACCGGCAGCACTTTGGGCAGGGACGTCACCATGTCCTTGATCGCCGAGGTGTTGTAGATGCCCCCCAGGCGCAGCTTTCCGGTCGTAGCATCGGCGAGCCGCACCGGGTTTTCCAGATAGCGATTGATCAGCGGCAGCGCATCGACCAGCGCGAGGTTGTCGATGACCAGCTTGCCGTTGCGCCAGGCGAGGGTTGAGTCGTTGCTGTAGGTCTGTTTGATCTGCGGTTCGTAATCGCCCGCCTTGTAGCTCGCCTGCATGCCCGGATCCAGACGATACCCCTCGTTGGCACGCCCCGTAGTGACGATCACCGAACCCTCCATGAGGGTCACGCGCACCTGATCCTGGTACATCCAGACGTTGAATTTGGTGCCGGTCACGCGCACCTGCCCCTCGGCTGCCTTGACCACGAACGGGTGTTCGGTGGAATGCGTGACCTCGAAGAACGCCTCGCCCTTTTTCAGGGTAACGCGGCGCTGGTCCTTGTAGTCGGCGTAGGTCAGTTCAGTGCCCAGATTCAACTGGACCCGGCTGCCATCGGCCAGGACGAACTGACGAATCTGGCCGGTGCTTTCGTAGCTCTGATAACTGCTTGGCAGCCAGCCCATGTTCCAGCCAATGAATCCCGCCGCAGGAATCGCCAGCAGGCTGATCGCCGCTGCCACGCCATAGCTGGCCCATGAACGGCGCGGGGGCTGAGCGGGCATCGGGATAACAGTGGGGGGAGCCTGAGAAACCGGCGGTCGAGGGAGTTGATCGGCGACGTCCCAGATCTCCAGCATCGCCTCGTACTCGATGGCGTGCATCGGGTCGGCGGCGAGCCACTGCGCGAATTGATCGCGCTCGGCGTCGGTGCAGTCCAACTCGTGCAAACGCATGCACCAATGCGCGGCGGCGTCGGTGATGTCATCTGGCGTTTCTGAGAAATGGGGTCTGTGCATTGACTCGTCCTGGTTGCCGGCATTCTACCTCTCAATGGGTAGGTCGAACAGGGCGTTATGGCAAATGCATATCATCTCGTCTGGCCGGTCACAGGTTGCTTAACATCGCCCAGAAAGACGCGCCGACGCCGGTAATGCTTTCCCCGGCGATCAAGCCTGCGGCGGCGGTGATTGCGAATCGTTCGCTGACCTGGGGCCAGCGCTGGCCGATCAGCCAGGTCAGTATGGCACCGAGGGACATCATCACCGAGGTGGAGGCGGGCAGCACGAATGCCAGCCCCAGCGCCGCCGCGCTTGGCAGGTACCGGCTCAGACGTTTGGGCAGCAGACTGTCGGCCAGGCCGAGTGCGATGCCTGCCAGCCCACCGATGAGGATGGCCCAGCGCACGGTTGGCGACAGCGAACCGAGACCGTGAGTCAGCGTTTCTGCCACGGCTTTCCAGGTGGCGACGGCGGGCGCCGGCCATTGTTCGGTGAGCAACATGGCTTTGGGGTCGGGTATCAACGCCATGTACACGATCACACCGACGATGCTGCCGATGAAGATGCCGATGCATTGCGCGATGACCTGCTTTTTCGGGGTCGCGCCGATGGCCAGCCCGACCTTGAAGTCGTTCATCAGGTCGGTGCTCTGTCCAGCGGCGCCGCCGGCGGTGTTGGCGCTCATCAGGTTGATCGGCACCTGGCCCGGGGCGATCAAGCCAAAGCTCAGCTGCGACAGTTTGCCGATCGCGCCGATGGGGGCGATCCCGGTGGCACCGACCACGCGCGCGGCCACCACGGCCAGACAGACCGCCAGTGGGATCGACAACAGCGCCATCCACACATCGATGCCGAACAGCGCGGCTTGCAGAAACACCACCAGAACGATCGACAGGACCAGACCAACAGCGGGGGCCAAGGCCAATGTCGAGCGATCGAATGCGGTGTGCACTGATGACCTTTCAGGGGCTTTGAAATCAGGAGCTTTTACAAATTGAATCGACAGTGAGGCGAGTGTCGAGCACACCATCAGGCTGACGCCCGGCCAAAGTAACCATTCCACCAGACTGGCGAATTGCGGACCGCTGCTGCCCGCAGGCGTTTGCACCAGACCATGCGCCAGCAGCCACGGTGCCAGACAACCCCACGCCAGTACCGCGCCGAACAACAGGCTCAGCCCCACGCGAATGCCGATGATGCCGCCGAAGCCGATCAGCAGTAATGAGGGGTCGGCGGTGAACGTGAGGCGTTCCAGTTGCGCCGTCGGGGCCCAGCGCGGAATGCTCCACAGAAATTCGTCGACCCATTTGACCCCGCCCGACAGCAACGCGGCACTGAATAGCACCCTGATGCGCGCCACGGCCTCGTGACCATGGTTGTAGATGTGCTGAAGGGTTTCCAGCGTTGCCGTGCCTTCGGGAAACTTCAGCGCTTTGTCGTTGAGCAATGCGGGACGCAGATACCAGGCGATCCAGATGCCCAGAAAGCTGACCGAAAAGACCCAGGCCATCATCGGAATGGCGTCCAGCTGACGCCCGGTGAGCAAGGTAAAGGCCGGGATCGGTGCGACCAGACCGCCGGAGATGATCGACGCCGCTGCCGATGCGACCGTCTGGTTGATGTTGCTCTCGTGCAGCGTCCATGAAGGCTGACCCTTGAAGCGTCTGACCGCTGCCTGCCACACGCCGAACCCCACCAGCAGTGCGATGATCGACATGTTGAACGACCAGCCGATCTTCAGTCCCGCGTAGACATTTGATGGCGTCAGCAGGATGCCCAGCACTGCCCCGGTGAGCACCGCTCGCGGGCTCAATTCACGTTCGACGCGCAGGGCGGGGGTGGTCGTGGCGGCGTAACGGCCCATGGAAGATCCTGTGCGGGTGGTCGACGGTCAATCCTCAACAAGTGAGCCCCGAGGCGATAGAAGGTTCAGTAAAGGGCCAGTGCAGAGGGTTAGAACCCCGCCGAATGGGGGCTGGGGGCGATTCGACAAAATTTTCACAAACGCTACTGTAAATGCGAATACTTCCTGTTACATTCTCGTCCGGTTTTGTATCGGCCGCAGTACATGACTGCGCCATTGCCTATTCAGGCGACAGAGGGAGGGGACGGGATGGTTCGCAAGACGACGATGGAATTCAGGATGAACGCCGTGGCACTGGTCGTGGCCACGGTTGCGTGGCACGGCTTCGCCTGGGCCGACGAGGCGCCGGCCAAGCCGGTCAAAGGCTCGGTGCAGCTGCAGAATTCGGTGGTGACGGGGCAAGCGCCGGAAGCCGTGCAGGACGTCGGTTATCAGGCGAGAAACAGCACGGCGGGGACCAAGACCAGTACTCCATTATCGGAAACGCCACGCTCCGTTTCGGTCGTCACCCGACAGCGCATGCAGGATCAGGCCTCGCAAACCCTCGCCGATATCCTGGGTTACGTGCCCGGTATCTTCGCGCCGCCGTTCGCGGTCGGCGACGGCATCGCCGGGGACCTGTTCTCCATTCGCGGTTACAACGCCACCGACTATGGCTACGGCCTGCTCAAGGATGGCCTGCGCCTGCAAGGCAACCGTTACGACACCACCACCGAACCCTATGGGCTGGAACGCACTGAAGTGTTCCGCGGCCCGAGCTCGATCCTGTACGGTGAAAATGCGCCGGGCGGCCTGGTCAATCTGGTCAGCAAGCGCCCGACCGAGACGGCCCAGGGTGAGGCCCGTCTGACCTACGGCAGCAACAACCGTCGGCAACTGGCGCTCGATGTTTCCGGTCCGCTGAGCGACGACAACAGCGTTCTGGGTCGTGTGGTCATGCTGGGTCGTAATGCCGATACGCAAGTCGATTCGGTGCCGGACGACCGCCTCTACATCGCGCCGTCGATGACCTTCAACTTCGACGAAGACACCGCGCTGACCCTGCTGTCGACCTATCAGCGCGACCGCACCAAACTGCTGCTGGGCTATCCGGCAGCGGGTACATTGCTCAACAACGTCAATGGCAAGATCGGCAAGGACCAGTTCAACGGCAACCCCAACTGGGACGACTTCGAGCGTGAAACCTGGACCCTGGGGTACGAGTTCAGCCATCAGCTCAACGAGACCTGGCAGTTCCGCCAGAACTCGCGCTACATGGAGTCGCGCCTGAACCGCCATGAAACCTGGCCGAACAACCTGAACCAGGGCGGCTTTGGCTCGACCCTGAGCAGCACCGCCTACGACCGCGACAACAAGTCGGTGACCTATTCGGTGGATAACCAGTTCGAAGGCCACTTCGAAACCGGTGCGCTGGAAAACACGGTGTTGCTGGGCGCCAGCTACGACCGCACCTCCTTCAACCAGGACTGGAACGCGGGCCTGGGCGGTACTTACAACGTGTTCAACCCGGTGTTCTCGCCGGTGCAGCCGACCACCCCGTTGTACGTGCAGAACTCTCAGCTCGATCAGCACATGTACGGCGCTTACGGGCAGTTGCAAAGCAAGTACGACAACTGGATCTTCCTGCTCGGCGGGCGCCAGGACTGGGTCCACAGCGAGTATCGCAACCGGGCCAGGGGCACGACAGCGGCCACGGATCTGGATGGTTGGGATCACCGTTTCAGCTGGCAGACCGGCCTGATGTATCAGTTCGAAAACGGTCTCTCGCCTTATGTCAGCTACTCGACGGCGTTCACCCCGGTGCAGCAGTCCTCGCAGCCGGGCGGCGGTCTGTTCGACCCGATCCTCAGCGAGCAGTACGAAGTGGGCTTGAAGTACGAGCCTAAAGGCTGGAACACGACGTTCAGCGCGGCGGTATTCGACCTGACCAAGAAAGACGACGTGGTGCCGGACACCAGCGGTTTCAGTCGGCAGGTGGGCAAGAGCGAGTCCAAGGGCGTGGAGCTTGAGGTCAACAGCGACGTGACTGAGAACCTGAGTCTGACGGCGTCTTACACTTACACCGATGCGCGGGTGACCAAAGACACGCCGGGTTCGTTGTTCAAGGATCATCAGTTGACGGGTATTCCGCGTAACCAGGCGTCGGCGTGGGCGACGTATCGTTTCCTCGAGGGGCCGTTGAGCGGTTTCCGTGTGGGCGGTGGGGTGCGTTACTTCGATAACACGTTCGCGTACACGGCGCCGACGCTGTACGGGAAGTTGAAGACGGGTGACGTGACGCTGGTGGATGCGTTGGTGGGGTATGACATCGATAAGCATTGGTCGGTGGATGTGAACGCGAAGAATCTGTTCGATAAGGAGTATGTGAGCGGGTGCAATAACGCGGGTCGCTGTTATTGGGGTGAGGAGCGGACGGTGCTGGGGACGGTTGCGTTTCGCTGGTGATGGTTGGGGTCTGGGGGTCTGGGGGTCTGGGGCTCTGGGGCTCTAAGGCTCTAGGGCTGTAGGGCTCTGGCTAACGCCAGGGCTGTTTCGCCTTCGGCGAGTTACTTGAAAAGACACCAAGTAACCAAGTGTCCTGGCTCCCGGTTGGGCGCTTCCTTCGTCAGCGTTCCCTCACTCCGGCGACGCTCCGTGGGCCCGCCGCCATCCGCCATCCATGGCGGGGGGCGGCTCTCGCGGCATCCATGCCGCTCGGCCCACGGAGCGCCGCCTGCGTTCGGCCTGCACCCAAGTCGCGTTTTGTGTCGTCTGGACCATTGCGTATCAAGATCAAGATCAAGATCAACGGCAACGGCGAACACCGTATCTGTAGCAGTACGGCCGGGCGGCGTTCCGTTTGTCGGCGGCAGCGGTCTTATGTACGTCACTGCCGGCGTGCCGGGTTGTTTAGGGGGGAAGTTTCGCGTTTGATACCGGGTTCAAACCCTCTGAGAAACACCGCTTTCAAATCGACGCTGAGAATTTGACGTCAATTTGCCATCAGAAACATTTCAAGTTGTACGATCTCCGGCCGATAGTGGAAGACCACACGACCAGGAGGTGATTTGTCTCATGAAGCTTACCGTCAAGAGCAAGCTGCTCTGTCTTGCCATCATTCCCGCGTTGCTGTTCGCCCTGATTCTCAGTGGCGTGGCTTCGTGGATGTTGCAGCGCAGCGCCGATCAGGAAATGAAGGAAACCCGCGAGCAACTGGTGGAGCGCAATCGCCAGGTGTTGAAGAATTACGTGGACGTGGCGCTGACGACGATCAAGCCGCTGCATGACGCATCCGCGGCCGGTGACATGGCTGCGCGGGACAAGGCGCTGGAACTGCTCAAGCCGATGAAATACGGCGAGGACGGTTATTTCTTCGGTTACGACACCAAGGGCGTGCGGGTCTTCCGCGGCGACAGCGCCGCCGGTGTCGGCAAAAGTTTCTGGGACACTCGGGACCCCGACGGCTCCTACCATTACCAGACCTTCGTGGAAGTGGCGAAGAACGGCAAACACTACATCGACTACGCCGCACCCAAGCCGGGCGATGAAGCGGTGCAAGTGCCCAAGCTCGGTTACACCGTGTACCTGGACAAATGGGACATGGTACTGGGCAGCGCGATCAACATGGACGACATCGACGCCGCCATGGCGCTGGAACAGCAGACCGTCACCAGCCGCACCCGCAGTATTCTCGCCAGCGTCTTCGTCGTGACGCTGATCCTCTTGCTGGTGACCGCCGCTGCCGGTATCTGGACGGCCAACGGCATCGTCCGTCCGTTGCGCGTGCTCAAGTCCAACCTGGATGACATCGCGGCCGGTGACGGTGACCTGACCCATCGGCTGGTGGTCACCAGTCGCGATGAGCTGGGTGATCTGGCGATCTCGTTCAACCTGTTCGTCGACAAGATCCACGCCATGGTCCGACAGATTGCGCAGATGACCACCGACCTCGCCGGGCTGGTGGATCAGGCCACGCAGCAGACCCTGCGCTCCGAGCAGGCCATGCAGCGTCAGCGTGAAGAAACCGATCAGGTCGCCACGGCCATTCACGAAATGTCCGCCGCCGCGCAGGAAGTCGCCCTCAGTGCGCAACGCGCCGCTGAAGCGGCCTCGGAAACCGATCAACAAGGTCAGGCCGCGCGCAAGGTGGTGGGCAATAGCATCACCGGCATGAGCTCGCTGGTGGACGACATTCGTCTGAGCGGCACCAGCCTCGACAGCCTGCAACAGGACGTGCGCTCCATCGTTTCGGTGCTGGACGTGATTCGCTCGATTGCCGAGCAGACCAACCTGCTGGCGCTCAATGCTGCCATCGAAGCCGCTCGCGCTGGTGAAGCCGGACGTGGTTTTGCTGTCGTTGCCGACGAAGTCCGCGCCTTGGCCAGTCGTACGCAGCAGAGCACCCAGGAAATCCAGGGCATGATCACGCGCCTTGAAACAGGCACCCATGCCTCGGTCGAAGCCATGCGTCGTTCCACTGAAGCGGGCGAGGGCGCCAATCAGCGGACCAACGAAGTGGGCGTCTCGCTGGATTCCATTTCCGGCCTGATCGGCACCATCAACGCGATGAACGCGCAGATCGCCAGTGCGGCGGAAGAACAGACTTCGGTCGCCGAAGAGATCAACCGCAGCGTGCACCAGATCGCTGGCGCCGTGGAGAACCTTGCCGAAGAAACTGAGCAGAGCGCCCGCACCATGCGCGACGTGTCTAGCCTGGGCAGCAACCTCAGCGCGCTGGTGGGTCAATTCAAGATTTGATGAATCGTTTAACCCGGCCGTCCTGGTGGTACAGGACGGCAATAGCTGGTTAAGTAACGCCCGAATGCTTAGCAAGGTAATGATTAGCTGGCAATCGAATCCTCGGTGCGCGACGTTCAATGCTCGAAGCGCCGGGTGATCCATAAGAAGAAAACACAAGAAAAACGAAGCACACCCGTGTTCAGTCTCAGGAGAAGTGAACGATGTTCGATGACGACACCTCCCCGGCGCGTCGCGATTTTCTACGCAAGTCGCTGACGCTCATCCCCGTGGTAACCCTGGCCAGTGCCGGCCTTCCTTCCAGTTCATTCGCGCAGACCCCGGCCAGCGACGCCAGGCAAAGTGGCTCCGCTGTGCCCGCCGTATCCGCTGGTGACTACAAACCGACCTTCTTCACCCCCGAAGAATGGGCGTTCGTGATCGCCGCCTGTGATCGTTTGATCCCTTCCGACCATGTCGGGCCCGGCGCCGTCGAGCTGGGCGTTCCCGAGTTTCTGGATCGTCACATGCAGACGCCCTACGCCAACGGGGGCATCTGGTACATGCAGGGGCCGTTTCTCGAAGCCGCGCCTGAATTCGGTTATCAGGGCCGCTTGAACCTGCGCGAAACCCTGCGCATCGGCATCAAGGCCATGGACGCCAGCTGCAAGAAGACCTTTTCCGGCAAGGCCTTCGCCGAGCTGTCGCACCCCCAGCAGGAAGAACTGCTCAAGGCGGCCGAGGGCGGCAAGCTGGCACTGGAGGACATCTCATCGAAGCTGTTCTTCACCAATCTGCTGAACGAGGTGCGCAACGGCTATTTCGCCGACCCGTCCCACGGCGGCAACAAGAACATGGGCGCGTGGAAAATGATCGGCTATCCCGGCATGCGCGCTGATTACATGGATTGGGTCACGGTGCGCGACAAACCGTACCCGTTGCCACCGGTCGATCTGGCCGGACGGAGGGGTTGAGCATGGCGAACGCAAAACCGAAAGTGGATGCCGTGATCGTCGGCATGGGCTGGACCGGCGCGATTCTGGCCAAGGAACTGACCGATGCCGGTCTGCATGTGGTGGTGCTGGAGCGCGGCGCCGATCGCGACACCCAGCCCGACTTCGCCTACCCGAAAGTGGTCGATGAACTGGAAGGTTCGGTGCACCGTCGCTACCTGCAAAGCCTGTCGCAAGAGACGGTCACGGTACGGCATAACCTGACGTCGACCGCCGTGCCCTATCGCCAGATGGGTTCGTTCAAACCGGGCACGGGAGTCGGCGGTGCGGGCAGTCACTGGTCCGGCTGTCATTTCCGTGCATTGCCGGAAGACTTCAAGTTACGCAGCAATGTCGAGCAGCGTTACGGCGCGAAATTCATTCCCTCGGACATGAGCATTCAGGATTTCCCGGTCAGCTACGAGGACCTGGAACCGCATTTCGATCACTTCGAATACGTCTGTGGCACCTCCGGCAAGGCCGGTGTGATCAGCGGCGTGAAGCAGGTCGGCGGCAACCCGTTCGAAGGCTCGCGCTCGCGGGAATTCCCGTTGGGGCCGAACCCCAATTACCTCGGCGCCGAGATGTTCTACAAAGGGGCGCGGGAAATGGGTTGGGACCCGTATCCGATTCCGGCGTCCAACGCGTCGGCACCGTACGTCAACCCGTACGGCTGCCAGATGGGCCCGTGCAACGCGTGCGGTTTCTGCAGTGACTACGGTTGCCTGAACTACTCCAAGGCCAGCCCCAACATCAGCATTCTGCCGGTGTTGCGTCAGCGCAAGAACTTCGAGCTGCGCACCCACGCGCAAGTGCTCAAGGTCAACCTGGACAGCGACGGCAAGAAGGCCACTGGCGTGACGTACCTCGACGCTCAGGGCCGCGAAGTCGAGCAGCAGGCCGACCTCGTATTGCTGTGTGCGTTCTCGCTGTACAACGTGCACCTGATGCTGTTGTCCGGCATCGGCAAACCCTACGATCCGCAAACCGGTGAAGGCACGATCGGACGCAACTACTCGTACCAGAACCTCAACCGTGTGGTGCTGTTTTTCGACAAGGACGTGCAGGCCAATCAGTTCATCGGCATCGGCGGCGCCGGCACCACGATGGACAACCTCAACGGCAACCAGCTGGACAACGCCAAGGCCGGTTTCGTCGGCGGCGGCATCATCTGGGCGCGGCAGCCGGGCGCCGGTCCCGTGCGCGGAATCAACGTGCCGCCGGGCACGCCGAACTGGGGCACAGCCTGGAAACAGGCGGCCAGCGATGCGTTCCGTCACTCGTTCTATTTCGAAGTGCAGGGCGCCTGCATGTCGTACAAGCAGCATTACCTGAGCCTCGATCCGACTTACAAGGACGGTTTCGGTCGGCCGCTGCTGCGCATGAACTTCGACTGGCACGACAACGAAGTGAAGGCCTCGCAGTTCCTGGTGGGCAAGGCGGTAGAGATGTCGAAGATCCTCAACCCGACGGCCCTGGCCGGTGACGCCAAGAAGCCGGGCGAGCACTACAACATCACCAAGTACCAGAGCACTCACACCTGCGGCGGCGCGATCATGGGCAGCGATCCGAAGACCTCGGCGCTGAACCGTTATCTGCAATCGTGGGACGTGCACAATGTGTTCGCCATCGGTGCCAACGCCTTCCCGCAGAACAACGGCTACAACCCGACCGGGATGGTGGGTGCGCTGGCGTACTGGTCCGCCAAGGCCATTCGCGAGCAGTACCTGAAAAATCCCGGCCCGCTGGTTCAGGCATAAGGAGAGACGACCATGAAAAAGTTTCTCTTGAGCCTGATTTCCCTGGCGGTGGTGGTACTCGTCGCGCTGCTGATCTTCGCCTTCTGGCCGACCACGACGCCTACGCTCGCGGCTGCCAAGGACGCGGATCAGGCGGCGTTGATCGAGAAGGGTCGCTACCTGGCCGATGCCGGCGACTGCACGGCGTGTCATACCGCAAAGGGTGGCAAACCCTTCGCCGGTGGCCTGCCGATCGCATCGCCTATCGGCACGCTGTACAGCAGCAACATCACGCCCGACAAGGCTTCCGGCATTGGTAATTACTCGCTGGAAGACTTCGATCGCGCCGTGCGCCACGGCATCGCGGCCAACGGCACCAGTCTGTACCCGGCCATGCCATACCCGGCTTATGCGCGCACCAGCGATGACGACATGCGCGCGCTGTACGCGTACTTCATGCAGGGTGTGGCGCCGGTCTCTGCCCAGAACCGTGCCAATGACGTGCCGTGGCCGTTGTCGATGCGCTGGCCGCTGGCGATCTGGCGCAAGGTGTTCGCACCCGCGCCGCAAGCCGTGGCTTTCGATGCGAGTCGCTACAAGGACCCGCAGATCGCACGCGGCGCCTATCTGGTGCAGGGACTGGGGCACTGCGGCAGCTGTCACACGCCGCGGGCGCTGACCTTGCAAGAGAAGGCGCTGGATGAATCCGGTGAGGCGTTCCTGTCGGGCGGTCCGGTGATTGACGGCTGGCTGGCCGTGAATCTGCGTGGCAACCCGGCCGATGGCCTGGGCAACTGGAGCGACGACGACATCGTCGCCACGCTTCGCAGCGCGCGCAGTGCCACTCATGCCGTTCTGGGCGGTGCGATGGGTGATGTGGTGGTTCACAGCACCCAGCACCTCAACGACGCTGACCTGCATGCCGTCGCTGCTTACCTGAAAAGCCTGCCGCCGACCAAGGACCAGGTCGCCAGCTTCAAGGCCGATCCGGCAACCGCCAAGGCGCTGGCGGCGGGGCAGGAAGGCAGTCGCGGCGCCGAGCTGTACGTCGACAACTGCGCAGCCTGCCACCGCACCAACGGTCAGGGCTACGAGCGGGTGTTCCCGAAGATTGCGGGCAACTCGTCGGTGCTGTCCCAGGACCCGGTATCGATGATTCGGCTGGTGTTGGCGGGCAGCAAATTGCCGGCGACCGCGACCGCGCCTTCGGAGCTGGGCATGCCCGGATTCGCCTGGCGACTGTCGGATGAAGAAGTGGCGCAGCTACTGACCTTCATTCGCAGCAGTTGGGGCAATCAGGCGCCGGCAGTGAACGCCGAGGAAGTGACGAAACTGCGGGCGACCTTGCCCAAGGAGTCGCCAGCGGTGAGTCGTACGGACATTGCCAAGCCGTAAGGTGTACGGCCGCTGTCAGACGCTTGATCTGTAGGAGCGCGCTTGCCCGCGATAGTGTTGTGTCAGTCAGCACATGCAAACCTGACACAACCAATCGCGGGCAAGCGCGCTCCTGCAATTCGCTACAGCACCTGACCGCGCAACCCGCTCTTCCCGTAAAACGCCACCACCACAAAACACCCCAACGGCAGCAAATACGCTACGGCTGTCGAGAAGTGGTCGGCGACCAACCCCATGAAGTACGGCATCAGTGCGCCGCCGACGATGGCCATGATCAAAAACGAACTGCCGCGTTTGGTGTGAGGACCGAGGTTTTTCACGCCCATGGCGAAGATGGTCGGGAACATGATCGACATGAAGAAAAAGACCGCGATCAACGCCACCACCGACACGCTTTCCACCCCGCTGACCACCACCGCACACAGCGCGACGTTAATCCACGCATAGACCATCAACAGCCGCTGCGCGGGGATACGGCCCATCAGCCAGGTGCTGAAGAAGCGCCCGCACATGAAGCAGATCATCGCCACCGACAGCAGATACGCCGCCGTCTGGCTGGTCATGCTCGCCCAGTGTTCGGTGACGTAGTTGATGAAGAACGCCCCCACTCCCACCTGCGCCGCCACATAGAAAAACTGCGTCACCACGCCGCCGACGAATTCGCGATGCTGCCACAGGGTCTTGCTGTCGCTGCGCTGGATGTTCGATTCCTGTTCGCGCAGGTCGGGCATTGGCGTGCGGGCGAAGAGGGCAGCGACCAGCAACACGATCACCGCGATGACCACGTAGGTGGTCTGCAATGAGCTGTTATCGGTTCCGGCATTCGCGCCACCGAAGAACAGCGCGCCGCCGAGCAACGGTCCGACGAACTGGCCGAGACCGTTGAACGACTGCGCCAGGTTCAGGCGGCGTTCGGCGCCTTTCGGGTCGCCCAGCACCGTAGCGTAGGGGTTAGCTGCGGTCTCCAGACAGCCAAGGCCCAGCGCGATGACGAACAGCGCGAAGAGGAAGAACGGGAAGCTCGCGGCATTGGCGGCAGGCATGAACAGCAGCGCGCCCGCCGCATACAGGCACAGCCCCAGCAGAATCCCGGCCTTGTAGCCGAAGCGATCCATCAGCAGGCCTGCGGGCAGCGCGATGATGAAATACGCGCCGAAATACGCGGCCTGCAACAACCCGGACTGCGCCTTGCTGACGTGCAGGGTTTCCTGGAAGTGTTTGTTCAGTACATCCAGCAGGCCATACGACAGGCCCCAGAGGAAAAACAGACTGGTCACCAACATCAGCGCCATGCGAACCGACGGCTCTGCGTGACGGTACACCTGGGTTTCGACTTTCGTGTCTTTGGTCAACATGACGCTCTCCTATTGTTTTTGTTGGGGCGTGACGCGTTATAGAGTGGTGGCATTGTCGTAATGACGGTTGAATCTGATTCTGCCCGGAGGGCGTGGGAGCTCTGCTTGCGAGCGATCTGCCGGGTACCGGCAGCAAATCCTGTATCCTCGATCTGTCAGGAGCACGGTGCGGTCAGGTTCTGCTGCCGGTACCCGGCAGATCGTCAGCAAGCTTGACTCCCACGGCCTCCGGCCAGAATCAAGGGCAACTGTGCCGACCGGGCTGAACCGGTCAAGGCGGCTGTTCCGCCAAACTGAAAATCCGTTCCATCGGCTGCCATTTGTTGCCCGGCTCGGTCCACGGCGTCGGCTTCTGGAACGCCCACATCAGGTCTTCCCATTCCTGCACTTTGGGGTGTTCGGCGCTGGCTTTATCCATCTTCTCGGCACTGAAACCGGGCGCGGTTTCCATGACCATGAACAGCCGCGTACCCAACTGCCAGATCTGCATGTCGAGCACCCCCTCATGACGCAGGTGATGGGCGATCTCGGGCCAGATGCGTTGGTGCAGGCGCTGGTACTCGGCGATCAACGCCGGGTCTTCGACCAGATCCAGCGCCAGGCAGAACCGTTGCGTGCTCATGTCAGCGCCCGGTCCAGATGGGTGTAGCCACCGTCCACCACCAGCCATTGCCCGGTGGTGTGCGAGGCCCGCGACGACAGCAGAAACAGCACGCTGTCGGCGATCTCCTGGGGGGTGGTCATGCGCTGGCCTAAAGGGATCTTTTCGACGATCTTCGCCAGCTTCGCCGCGGGTTCGTCAAAGCTCGCAATCCAGCGCTCATACAAAGGCGTCATCACCTCTGCCGGAATCACCGCGTTGACCCGAACACCGTCGCCCAGCAACGACGCCGCCCACTCGCGGGTCAGCGACAGCTGGGCGCCTTTGGAGGCGGTGTAGCCGCTGGTGCCGCCTTGCCCGGTGAGGGCGGTTTTCGAACCGATATTGACGATGGCGCCCTTGCTCGCCTTCAACGCATCGACGCACAAATGGGTCATCAGGTAATAGTGGATCAGGTTCTTTTCCAGCGACTCGATGAAGGCGCTGCGCCCGGCCTCAAGCCCCACGTTGTCGTTGACCCCGGCGTTATTGACCAGGCCGTCGAGATGCCCGAAGCGCTCGATCACCTTCCTGACCGCTGCGGCACAGCCGGCTTCGTCACGCAGCTCCACCTGTACGAACAGGCTTTGCGGCTGGCGCCTGTCCAGCTCGGCGGCAAGTTCGGCGGGCAAGGGCTGGTTGGCGAAGATCACCGGGATCGCGCCTTCCTCGGCCAGGCCCAGCGAGATGGCAGCGCCGATGCCGGAGCCGCCGCCAGTGACGATGATGACTTTGTCTTGCAGATGCAGATTCATGGGCAGTTTCCTTGCAGGCCATAAAGGCCAATGGCGGTGCCCCCGCGAATGGCCGCCTGTTCATCGGCAGACAGTTCGTGAAGGGCGCTTTCGAACAGCTGATGAACCTCGCTGTAGCTGCCGGCCACTT
Source organism: Pseudomonas sp. LS-2 (assembly GCF_003605735.1). Lineage (GTDB taxonomy): Bacteria > Pseudomonadota > Gammaproteobacteria > Pseudomonadales > Pseudomonadaceae > Aquipseudomonas. The sequence continues at coordinate 48,123 of NZ_QXTJ01000002.1, forward strand.
GGCACACCGGCCAGTCGGAGCCGAACATCAGTCGTTGCGGACCGAACAGCTCCAGCGCGAGGTAGAAATACGGCAGCAATTGCGCGGGACGCCACTGCTGCCAGTCGGCCTCGGTGATCAGACCGGAGAGCTTGCAACTGACATGGGGCAGGGCGGCCAGCGGCGTGATGCGGTCGGCCCAGGCGATGGGGTCTTCCTGAGAGAGGTCAGGTTTGCCGAGGTGATCAAGGATGATGTGATGTTCGTCGTGGCGTTTGCAGAAGTCGGCAGCGGCATGCAGATCGGCGTCCTTGATCAGCAGGTCGTAGCTCAGTTCACGGGCTTGCAGCAGACGCATGCCTCGGGCGAATACCGGGTCTTGCATGAACAGCGAAGGCGAGGGTTCGTCCTGGATCTGATGGCGCAGGCCCACCAGCTTTCCCGACTCGCTCGACTGTGCCAGTTGCCGTTCAAGATCGGGTGCGCGCAGATCGACCCAGCCGACCACGCCGAGTATCCACGGGTGCTGATCGGCCAGCGCGAGCAGGGTCTCGGTCTCGTGCGGACTGTGCCGTGCCTGCACTGCAACACAGCCCGCGAGGCCGTGCTGATCGAGCAGCGGCTTGAGGTCTTCGGGCAGAAAATCGCGCCGCAGTGCGCCGTGACGATCATCGATCCACGGGTAGTCCTGCGCGCGGTAACGCCAGAAATGCTGATGGGCATCCACGCGCAATGCGGGTGCTGAATGACGAGTTTTGTGGGACGACATTGTTGTTGTACTCCGTCCGTTGCAACGAGCGACGTTCTGTAGGAGCGCGCTTGCCCGCGAATGCGATTCGCCTGTGACAAACCGGTCCCCTGATACGCCGTCATCGCGAGCAAGCTCACTCCTACAAGGGATCGGCGTTGATCAGGTGGAAAGCAGATCAGCCCCGATACGCATACGCCTTGCGCGACGCCTCTTTCATCTGAATCGAAAACCCCGGCGCGGTTGGGGGCATGTACGCCGCATCGCGAATCACGCATGGGTCTTCGAAGTGCTCGTGCAGGTGATCGACGAACTCCACCACCCGGCCCTCATGGGTGCCGGCCAGGCACAGGTAATCGATCATCGACAGGTGTTGCACGTACTCGCACAGCCCGACGCCACCGGCATGAGGGCACACCGGAAGATGGTATTTGGCAGCCATCAGCATCACCGCCAGCACCTCGTTGACCCCGCCCAGGCGGCAGGCGTCGATCTGCACCACATCGATGGCCTCGCGCATGATCAGTTGTTTGAAAACGATGCGGTTCTGGCACATTTCGCCGGTCGCCACTTTCACCGGCGAGACGCCCAGGCGAATCTTGCGATGACCCTCGACGTCGTCAGGGCTGGTGGGTTCTTCGATGAACCACGGCTTGGCGAACGACAGCTCGCGCACCCAGTCGATGGCGGCATCGACTTCCCAGACCTGATTGGCATCGATCATCAGATGCCGGTCCGGGCCCAGCACTTCGCGGGCGATCCGTACGCGGCGGATGTCGTCTTGCAGGTCGCGACCGACCTTGAGTTTGATGTGGGAGAAACCGCCGTCGACCGCTTCCTGACACAGCCGACGCAGTTTGTCGTCGGGGTAGCCAAGCCAGCCTGCGGACGTGGTGTAGCAGGGGTAGCCCTCAGCTTTCAGTGACTGAAGACGCTCGGCCTTGCCCTTGGCGCGATCACGCAGCAGGGCCAGTGCTTCGTCCGGGGTGATGCAGTCGGTGATGTAGCGGAAATCGATGCAACGCACCAGTTGTTCGGGGCTCATGTCGGCCACCAGTTGCCATACCGGTTTGCCTTCGGACTTGGCCCACAAGTCCCACGCAGCATTGACCACGGCACCGGTGGCCAAGTGAATCGCGCCCTTGTCCGGACCGATCCAGCGCAACTGGCTGTCGCTGGTGACGTGGCGCCAGAAACGGCCCATGTCTTCGGCGATCCACTCCAGCTTCAGGCCGACCATCACCCCGGACAGCGCCTTGATCGCCGCGCAGCAGATCTCGTTGCCGCGCCCGATGGTGAAGGTCAGGCCGTGGCCCTGGAGAGTAGGGTGATCGGTTTCCAGAATGACGTACGCCGCCGAGTAATCCGGGTCGGGGTTCATTGCGTCGGAGCCGTCCAGCGAATCCGAGGTGGGAAAGCGAATGTCTTCAACGCGCAGGGCGGTGATGATGGTCATGGCGGGTCCCTTTGGAATGGTTGTGGGGCAGGGAAAGACCTGCGGATCGCCGCAGGTCTTCTGCCGGGTCAAGCATCGACAGTCAGTTGTTCCTGCTCGCCCAACCCTTCGATACCCAGGCGCATGCGCTGACCAGCGCGCAGGAACACCGGCTCCGGCTTGATGCCCAGACCCACGCCCGGCGGGGTGCCGGTGGAAATCACGTCGCCCGGTTGCAGGCTCATGAACTGGCTGAGGTAGCTGACCAGTTTCGGGATCTGGAAAATCATGGTGCGGGTGCTGCCGTTCTGGTAACGCTTGCCGTCCACTTCCAGCCACAGACTGAGCTGGTGCGGGTCGGCGATCTCGTCCCGGGTCACCAGCCATGGCCCCATCGGTCCGAAGGTGTCGCAACCCTTACCCTTGTCCCAGGTGCCGCCGCGCTCGATCTGGAATTCACGCTCGGACACATCGTTGATCACGCAATAGCCCGCCACGTGCTCCATGGCGCTGGCTTCGTCGATGTAGCGTCCGCCTTTGCCGATGACCACGCCGAGTTCGACTTCCCAGTCGGTTTTCTTCGAGTTGCGCGGGATTTCCACGTTGTCGTTGGGGCCGACAATGGCGCTGGTCCACTTGTTGAAAATGATCGGCTCTTTGGGAATGTCGGCGCCGGTTTCCGCGGCGTGGTCGGCGTAGTTGAGGCCGATGCAGATGAACTTGCCGACCTGACCGACGCAGGCACCAATGCGTGGATTGCCCTTGACCAGCGGCAGGCTCGCAGGGTCGAGCGCTTTGAGTTTTGCGATGCTTTCAGGGCTGAGCGCGGCGCCTGAAACGTCGTCGATGAATTCCGACAGGTCGCGAATGCCACCGTCCTTGTCCAGCAGGCCCGGGAGTTCTTTGCCGGGTTGACCGTAGCGCAGCAGTTTCATGGGGTGTCCTCGTTTGAATGATTAATCAGAATGGAGTGTCAGCCCGTGTAGGCGTGCTTGCTCGCGATGGCGTCGTATCAGCCATTGCTTGCGAAACAGGCATATCGCATCGCGAGCAAGCTCACGCCTACAGGGGGCAGGCCGGCGCGGGGGAATTCAGTTACTCCACCCACCGTCGATGATCTGCGCCGTACCCGTGGTGAAGCCGCTGGCCGACGAGCCGAGATACAGCGCCAGTTGCGCGATCTCTTCAGGCGTTCCCAGACGCCCCATGGGCTGACGCGCCTCGAACGCCGCATAGACTTGCGCCTCATCGCGATGTTCGCGGGCTGCCTGTTCGGCCACGCGCTGACGCAGCGACGGGGATTCCACGGTGCCGGGGCAGATGCAGTTGCAGCGGATGTTCTGCCCGACGAAATCGGCAGCCACCGAGCGGGTGATGCCGATCACCGCAGCCTTGCTGGCGCAGTAGGCAAAACGATTGGGGACGCCCTTGATCGCCGAGGCCACCGACGACATGTTGATGATCGAGCCGCCGCCATTGGCGAGCATCGCCGGCAAGAAGGCGCGGATCATCTTGTACATGGCCGTGACGTTGAGGTCGAAGGCGGAGCTCCAGTCCTTGTCGGAGCATTCGAGAATGTTGCCGCTGTGCACCACACCCGCGCAGTTGAACAGCACGTCCAGCGCGCCGATCTCGGCAGCCAGGCGCTCGATGGCGGCGTGGTCGGTGACGTCCAGAACGTGTTTGTGTACGCCTTGCAGGCTGTCCAGCGCGGCGCCGTTGATATCGACGGCGAAGACTTCCGCGCCCGCATTCAGGTAAGCCTCGACACTGGCTTGACCGATGCCCTGGGCGGCGGCGGTGATGAGCACTCGCTTACCGGTGAGGTCCATGATGAATCCCTTGTTTTTATAGTGAGAAACGGGCGTGTCAGGTCCAATGGTCAGGCCATTGCAGGCGCAGTGAGGGATGTTTTGGCACACGCTCAACCCCGAGAGGTTTGCTATCATCCGTTCATTGCAGCGATCCAATGGTCAGGCCATTGGTCCTGTTTTTAGCACTTGTCTGCGACCGCAACAAGGTCATTTTCCTGCAGGACCGCAATTTTCATTTTCGAGCTGAGTTCCGATGCCAATCCAAGCTATTGATAACCAGAGGCTTTACCGCCAGATCGCCGATCAGCTGCGAGCCTTGATCGACAGCGGGGAATTTCCCCCCGGCAGCCGTCTGCCAGCCGAGCGTGAACTGGCCAAGATGCTGGGCGTGAGCCGCGCCTCGGTGCGCGAGGCGATGATTGCGCTGGAAGTGATCGGGCTTGTGGATGTGCGGGTGGGCAACGGGGTGCTGGTCTGCGAGCCTGCGCTGCAGTTGCTGTCCGATGAACCGGTGATGAAACAGGCGACTCGCGATCAGTGGAAAGACCTCGATCCCGAGCTGGGCATCGACGTGGATTTCAACGCTGAAATTCCGCCGTTTGCCCTGTTGCAGGCGCGCCGTCTGATCGAACCGGAGACCGCCGCGCTGGCCGCGCAGAACGCCAGCGAGGATGAACTCGAATCGATCCGCGCCGCGTTCGAGCGCAACACCCACGACAACCGCGAGCATTCCCACACCCACCCTGGTGACCGGCTGTTCCACATTCGCATCGCCCAGGCCTCGGGCAATCCCGCCTACGCGCTGATGATCCAGCACTTGCTCGGGCATCAGTACGGCAGCATGTTCCAGCGTCTTCAAGCGCACTACACGTCGGATGACATGCCGTTTCGCTCGGAGCATGAGCATCGGTTGATCCTGCAAGCGCTGGAAAGCCGCGACCCCGAAGCGGCGCGGCAAGCGATGGCGGATCACCTGGATGAAGTGATCCGGATATTCAGTCGGGGCGGGGTGTGATGGAGAGTTCTTTCTGCCTGAAACCTGTAGCACGGCTTGCCTGCGGCGTGCTTGGGATCGCTACCGCCGGCAAGCCGTGCTGCTACAGATGATCGTCGCGAGACAGGGTAAATCAGCCATCCGTAGACCGCGTCACCTCTTCCCACGCCGCAATCTCGGACTCCAGCAGCGCCAGTTTATCCCGCACCAGCTTCAACGCATCAGACCCGAGCAACAAATGCGCAGGCGGGTTTTCGCTGTCGATCAGCTTCAGCATCGCGTTCGCGGCTTTCACCGGATCGCCGATCTGCTTGCCGCTGCGCTCTTCGCGGGCCTTGCGAATCGGGTTGAAGCTTTCGTCGTAATCGGCGATCTGCCGCGCTGTGCGTTGCATCGAGCGTCCTGCCCAATCAGTACGAAATCCGCCCGGCGCCACCGCTGTGACGTGCACGTTGAACGGCTTCAATTCCTTGCCCAACGCTTCGGAAATGCCTTCCAGCGCGAACTTGCTGCCGTTGTAGTAGGCGATGCCCGGCATGGTGATAAAGCCGCCCATGGAGGTGATGTTGAGAATGTGGCCCTTGCGGCGCTGCCGGAACAGCGGTACGAACGCCTTGGTGACCGCCACCGCGCCGAACACGTTGACGTCGAACTGACGGCGCAGTTCGTCCATTGACGACTCTTCGAGAATGCCTTCGTGGCCGTAGCCTGCGTTATTGACCAGCACATCCACCGGGCCGAAGGCGGTGTCAACGTCATTGATCACGCTGTCGATGGCGTCGAACTCGGTCACGTCCAGCAGCACGCCATGGGCACGGCCCTGGGCCTGAGCTTCGAACTCGGCCAGCGCTTGCTGGGTGCGCAGGGTGCCGATGACGGTGTGCCCGGCGGCCAGGGCCTGGGCGGCGAGCGCTTTGCCGAAGCCACTGCTGACGCCGGTGATGAACAGGGTTTTTGTCGTACTCATGGGGTTTTCCTCACGGGGCAGGTGTCGATGCTTGATCACGCCATGTTAGGAACCTTGGGCCGAAGAACGCTGTACCAGTTCTCCGGAATGATTGCCTGATTCTGCTTCGTAGCCTTCATGACCACACGGCCCCTGTAGCCGCCCGGCCGGACTGCTACAGGAGCCGGGACTGAGCGTCAGGCGCGGGGGTTGGCCGTGTTCTGGGTCACCAGGCGCAATCCACTCGCCACGCTGCCCACCGCCGCAAACCCTGCACCGATGCTCAACGCCAGCACCGGCCCATGCTCGCTGGAAATCCCGAAGCTCAAGGCCACCAGCGCCGCGCCGGTCGCCTGACCGATCAAACGGGCTGTGGCAATGGTGCCACTGGCGCCGCTGGAGCGCTCTTTCGGGGCGCTGGTCATCAGGGCTTTCTGGTTCGGCGCCTGGAAAAAACCGAAGCCGATGCCACACAGAATCATCCGCGCGCCGATGGAAATGACGCTGGCGTCGGCCGGCATTGTCGCCAGCGAAATCATCCCCGCGCAGAGAATCGCCAACCCGATACCGCCGAGCAGGCCCGGCGCGTAACGGTCGGACATGCGCCCGGCAAGGGGCGCGATCATCGCCACCACCACCGACCACGGCGTCATCAGAAAGCCGGTCTGCACCGGGTCGCGACCCAGCGTGGTTTCGAAGAAGAACGGCAGCGACACGAACGCCAGCCCCTGAGTGGCGAACGAGCAGAATGCGGTCAGTGCCGACAACGCGAACATCGGGCGTTTGAGCAGGTCCAGCGGGAACATCGGCGCCGGGTGCCCGGCCTCGCGCCTGAGCATCGCCGCGCCGCCGACAAGAAACACCGCCAGCGCAATCAACACGCTGCTCATCGAACCCAGTTGCGAGGCCTGGCTCAGCGCGAAGATCAATGCGCCGAAGGTGATGACGTTTAGGACCGCCGTCACCCGGTCAAAAGTCAGGCTGCCGGGTTGGGTGACCGGTAATGAGTTCCAGGCGAAGACCAGCGCGAAGACGCCGATGGGCAGGTTGATCGCAAACAGCCACGGCCAGTTCGCCACCGACAGCACCAGCGAGGCGATGGTGGGGCCGACCGAGAACGAGACGCCGACTACCAGCGCGTTCATGCCCAGACCCCGGCCAAGCCGTTCCCGGGGGAAGATCGAGCTGATCAGCCCGGCGTTGACGCTCATGATCGCGCTGGCGCCCAGGCCCTGGAGCACGCGGGCGATGGTCAGGGTCGGCAGCGACCAGGCGAAGGTGCACAGCGCTGAGGACAGGACGAACAGCATCAGCCCGCCGAGGTAAACCTTGCGCTGACCAAGCACACCGCCCAGCGCCGCGAGGGGCAAGAGTGTGGCGACAGCGGCGAGCTGGTAGGCGTTGATAATCCATACCGACGCAGCGGGAGATGCGTTGAGGTCGGCGGCTATGGTCGGCAGCGCAGTATTGGCGATGGCCGTGTCGAGTGTCGCCAGGGCTATGGACAGCAGAATCGCTACCATGCCGCGGAATTCGCGAGGGGTGAGCTTATCGTTGAGGCGCGGGGAATCCTGAGTGGCGGGCTGGACCATTATCGACAACGCTCCGGGGGGAATCTGCAGGCAGGTCTGCGTGGGCAGACGAAAGCGTGATGGTGCCGGTTTGTTAGGGGGCTATGCAATGGGCAAAGGCTTGATTCGGAGCGGATGGAGTGGGTCGGCGGCGATATTTAATGGGCTTGGGATGGCAGTTCCTTGCACCTCCTGTGGGGAGCCTGCTTGGCGCAATCCTGTGGGGGCCAGCAAGCCGGCGCCCACAAGGACATTCGCCGTTCAGTCAAGCAGTCAACTTTGGTCGGGGTTTAGAACCGCCTGTCAGTCGCTAACCCCCGGGTGTGTCGATATCCCGGTCGGTCTCACCGGTCTGGCCTTCTTCCTTGGTCTTGTCCGGTGAGGTGTGTTCTTCAGGCTCGAAGTCCGGCGTGAAGCTGTTCTCCCCCGATTGGTTGCCGTTGTTTTCCTGGCTTTGGGCGCCGTTATTGCCCTCACTTTGAGAGCCGCTCTGGCCTTGGGCGTCGCCCTGACTTTGTGAGCCGCCCTGGCTTTGGGTGTCGCCCTGGCTCTGCGCAGGGGCCTTGTCATGACCCATGCCGTTGTCCGGGGTGTCTGGGTCGATGGCGGGGTCGTTGCGGTCGGTGGTTTGCTGATTGTCCTGGGTAGCCATATGCACCTCTTCTGTCATGTCCTGTGGGCAGGACTTACAGATATCGAGGGCAACGCAAGGCAGGCGTTCGATGAATCTGCTGACCGGTTGTCAGCTGTCGCGATACGTCCCGCTGACGGGTAGACGACTGCCCAGGCGATACCGCGAGGAGGGGTGGACCAGGCGCACGTAAGTCACCACCCGGCCGCTGTTCCAGGTGCGGCGCATCAGCACCAGGCAGGGCTCGCCTGCCTCGATCTGCAGGTACTTGAGTTCGTCGGTGGAAGGGTGGCTGGCTTCCACGATGTGTTCCATTTCGTCCGGCTGAATGATCTGCAGCAGGTAACGCGCCGATTGCAAGTCATCGCCAAAGGGTTGTTGAAGAAACTCCGGCGCAGTCTGCGGATTGACGTAGCGGTCTTCCAGTTGCACGGCCACCTCTTCCTCGTAATGCACACACAGCAGATGGAACACCGAGGCGCCGGTGGGCAACGAAAGGGCGGAAGCAATGGGCATCGACGCCGCTTCGCGGGCAAGGTGCAGCACCTGACAACGATAGCGATGGCCGCGAGCGAGGATCTCGTCGGCGATATTGGTAATGTGCAGCAGGTTCGATTGCGGCTTGCTCTCGGCGACAAACGTCCCGACGCCGGATACCCGCAGCAGACGGCCCTCTTCGGTGAGTTCACGCAGCGCCCGATTGACCGTCATGCGCGACATGCCCAGCTCCAGCACCAGCCGGTTTTCCGACGGAATCAGGTCACCGGGTTTCCATTCACCGGACACCAACTTGCCGTGCACGAAGTCCTTGGCTTTGCGATACAACGCTTGTGGAGCGGTCTTGTCCATTGATGACCTCCTACAAGACCGGCGCTGACTGCTTGCCGTCCTGCCAGAACGCATTGCGGTCCAGATAATTCTGCAAAAACTGCTGCAAGCGCGGCTGTTGGGCGTTGTGGAAAATCTGCTGCGGTGTGCCGCGCGCCACCACTTCACCCTGATCGAGGAAGATCACCGAATCGGCCACCTGCGCGGCAAAGCCCATTTCGTGGGTCACTACGACCATGGTCATGCCTTCTTTGGCGAGGGTCTTCATCACTTGCAACACTTCGCCCACCAGTTCCGGGTCCAGCGCCGAAGTCGGTTCGTCGAACAGCATGATGTGCGGCTCCATCGCCAGCGCCCGGGCAATCGCCACCCGTTGCTGTTGCCCACCGGACAACTGCGCCGGATAGGCGTCGGCCTTGTGCGCCAGCCCGACCTTGTCGAGCATTGCCATGCTGCGCTTGTTCGCCTCGTCGGCCGACAGTTTGCGCACCCGGCGCAACGCTTCGCAGACGTTGCCGAGCGCCGTCATGTGCGGCCACAGGTTGAACTGCTGAAACACCATGCCGACGTTGCGCCGCACCTGATTGATCTGTGACTGGGGCGCGCGGCGGCGACCCTTGTCGGTGTCCTGCCAGCCGAGCAACTGGCCTTCGATGCGAATCTCGCCCTCGTCGTATTCTTCGAGAAAGGCCATGCTGCGCAGCAGGGTGCTTTTCCCGGAACCCGAAGGCCCGATCAGGCACACCACCTCCGAGCGCTGCACCTGCAGGTCGATGCCCTTGAGCACGCGCAGGTTGCCGAAGCTTTTGCCGACCTTGCTCAGCGACACGATGGTCGGCTGCTCGCCGGGCGCTGTTGCGGACGTCTTCATGCTTTCACCTTGTTTCTCGCGTGTGTCGGCGGACACGCTGCCGCTGGGAATCAGGAAGCTGTTCATGGGGTGGCTTCCTTATCGTGGTTGCTTGTTCATGAAGCGGCCGACACGGGTTTCCAGGAGCATGCCCAGCCGCGAGCACAGCTCCACCAGAATCAGATAACCGATGCACAGCATCAGCAGGGTCTCGACGAAGGCGAAGGTCTCTGAACCGATGCCCGTCAGGACCATGGTCAGCTCCGGAATGGTAATGATCGACAGCACGGCGGTTTCCTTGCACAGCACGGTGATCATGTTGACCAAAGCCGGAAGAATGATCACCAGCATCTGCGGCACCTGAATCCGCCAGATGCATTGCAGGCGCGTGATGCCCAGGCAATCAGCCGCTTCCAGCTGACCGCGTGCCACCGAATCGAACCCGGAGCGGAAGATCTCGGCGAAATACACGCTGCCGTAAACGCCCAGACCGAGGATGCCAGCGGGGATCGGATCCAGGCTCAGCCCGAACGCGGGGCCGCCGTAATAGACCAGGAACAGCTGCACCAGAAACGGCGTGCTGCGGATCAGCTCGATGAATACTCGCAAGGGCGCCCGCACGAAGTTATTGCCGAAGACCTGTGCCACGGCGATCAACATGCCCAGCGCGATGCCGAGCACGACGCCGCTGCTCCAGGTCCCGAGGGTGACCAGAAAGCCCGAGCCGATGTCGCCCAGGTGTTCGGTGATGATGGTCGGGTCGAAGTTCATGCCGTCTGCTCCTTCAAGCGACGCTCGAGCAGGCTGCCGCAATATGCCAGCGGGACGTTGATCAGGCAGTAGAAGCCGGCCAGCATCAGGTAGTCCTGCACGAACATATAGTCGCTGGCCGCGAGGTTCTGTGCGGTGCGCGTCAGGTCCGCCAGACCCACGACGGACACCAGTGAAGAGGCCTTGATCAACAGGATCATTTCGTTGACCAGCGCAGGCAGCGTGAGGCGTACCGCCTGGGGTACACGAATGCGGATCAGCATCTGGCTGGCGCTCATGCCCAGCAGGCCTGCCGCTTCCAGCTGACCGCCGGGGATCGCGAGAAACCCGCCGCGCATGATCTCGGCGATGTAGGCGCCGGCCGCCAGCGACAGCCCGATAATTGCCGCCACCGTGGGTGAGACATTGGGCAGGCCGATGCGCGGCAGGAAGTAATAGATGAACAGCAATTGAACCAGCAGCGGAATGCCGCGGAACACGAAGATATAGGCGCCGCCCAGACGGCGGAGCAGGGGGATCGGTGACAGGCGCAGGCTGCCGACGATGATGCCGATGACGAAGCCGATCGCCAGCGCGGCGATGGAAACCTGCAACGTCACCCACAGGGCGCCCAGTAATAAAGGCGCGTTTTGCTGCAGCAAGGGCCAATCGAACACAGTGTGACTCCAGCGTTTGAATCGTCATGCGCCGACCCTGTAGGAGTGAGCTTGCTCGCGAATGCGCTGTGCCTGCTACAGCTGGGGCGTCTGACACAACGCAATCGCGAGCAAGCTCACTCCTACAAGTCGTGCATCGATGCGGGACGATGCAGTTGACTCAGCGGTGAATTACCAGGTCGGTTCGAAATCACCCTTCGGCACGTCCATTTCGGCACCCAGCCATTTCTTCTGCAGCGCTGCCAGACGGCCGTCGTCATGCATCTTGTTCACCGCGGTATCCAGCGCTGCGATCAGGCTGTCGGCATCGGCGTCCTTGCGGCCCAGGTAGGCGAAGTAGGATTTCTTGCCGAACGGCGGCTGCACCACCTTGTACAGACTGGCTTTTTGCGCGGCGACGTAAGAAATGTTCGGCAGCGAGTTGGCCACCGCGACGATGCGTTTGGCCGCCAGATCCGCGTAAGCCTGGTTGTTGTCGACGTATTCGCGGATGGTGACCTTCTCCGGCAGCGTCGCGGCGAAGGTTTTCAGCTCTTCCAGTTGCGCCGAACCTTTACCGGCACCGACGGTTTTACCGGCGATGTCCTCAGGTTTCTTGATGCTGTCGTCCTTGGCGCCGACCATCAGCGCCACAGTGGCTTCGGCAATCGGCGAGACAAAGTGATAACGCTCTTTACGCGCCTTGGTGACGATGATCGGGCCGGCGACCACGTCGAATTTCTTCGCTTCAAGGCCTGGCAGCACGCTCGGCCATGGCAGGTCGAGGAACTTGATCTTGACCCCCAGTTCCTTGCCCAGCTCCTCGAACAGTTCGGCGTTCAGGCCTTTCTGTTTGCCCGCATCGAGGAAGTCGAACGGGGCGAATTGCATTTCGGTACCGACAACCAGTTCACCGGCTTTCTTCACGTCGGCCAGTTGGTCGGCATGGGCCGCCAAAGGCAACAGCGCTAAAGCCGCAGTGATGCTCAGGCTTTTGAACGTCCTGCTGAACAGAGAATCGAGTTGCATGGGGTAACTCCTTCAGATGCAGTGTTGTCGTCGTTATGTGGGGCAGAGGTACCGCAGGTGCTGCAGTTAGCGTGCCATACCGGTATATACAACTCTCTTGCGGCTCAACCGAAGATCTTCCCCGGATTGAGAATGCCGCTGGGGTCGAAACTGCGCTTGAGCTCAGTCATGGCCTGCAAGGCTTCGGCGCTCACCGAATGATGCAGAAACTCGCGCTTGAGCAGGCCGATGCCATGTTCGGCTGAAACCGCGCCGCCCAGTTCGCCAACGGCGCTGTACACCAGTTCTTCTATTTCATAGACAGGCGCCGGTTGCGGCAGCGAGTTGCAGTCCACGGTCAGGTGCAGGTTGCTGTCGCCAATGTGGCCGAAATACACGCTGCGGTTGCCCGGCCAGCGCTGGTCCAGGCGTTCGCGGCACAGCTCGGCAAAATCGCCGATCTGGCCGATGGGCAGGCTGATGTCGAAATTCAGCGGTGCCAGACGCACCGGGAATTCGCCAGTCGCTTCGCGGATCTTCCACAGGCTGCGGGCCTGAGTCTGCGAGGTGGCGAGGATCGCATCGACCACTTCACCGGCCTCGATGGCCGCTTCCAGCGTCTGCTCCAGCACCTCGCTGGCCGCAGACGATTCCAGCAAGACATACAGCGGGTGGTGATCGGGCATCGGCGCGATCGGGTTTTCCAGCCACGACACACCCATGCGAAAGAAGTCCTGCCACATCAACTCATAGGCCTGTGGCGTACCGGCGCTGCGCTGAATACGCCGCAACAAGGCCACCGCGCTGGTGTAATCGGGCAGGGCGCAGAGCAGGGTGGTCGACTGTCCCGGTTGCGGCGCCATCTTCAACACCGCGCGGGTAATCACCCCAAGAGTGCCTTCGCTGCCGATGAAGCACTGTTTCAGGTCATAGCCGCAGTTGTTCTTGATCATCTTGTTCATCAGGTTCAGCACGCGACCGTCGGCCAGCACCACCTCGAGCCCAAGCACCAGATCGCGGGTCATGCCGTAGCGAATCACTGCGTTGCCCCCGGCGTTGGTGGCGATGTTGCCGCCGATCTGGCACGAGCCCCGCGCCCCCAGATCCAGCGGGAACAGGAAGCCGACGTCGGATACGGCTTGCTGAATGTCCTGCAGGGTGGTGCCGGCCTTCACGGTGACGGTCGCGGCCGCCGGGTCGATTTCCTCGATGCCCTTCAGGCGATCCAGCGACAGGGCGATGTCGCTCGAGCGGGGCACGGCGCCGCCCGCCAGGCCCGTCATGCCACCTTGGGGAACCACCGTTTGCCCGGCGGCATGGCAGATGCGCAAGGCGATGGAGACCTGTTCGGTGTCCTTCGGCAGGATCAGCGCAGCAGGGCACGTCGGGGCGTGACGGGTCCAGTCGCTGTAGTGCCGCTGACTGATGGCGTCACCGGTCAGCACCTGCGCGTCGCCCAAGGCCTGGCGTAATTGATCGAGGGTCTGTTGCAGGTCGTTCATGGGTCAGCTCACGGAAAAGGTGGCGTCAGGCTGTCGGCTGGCGCGCAATTGATTCAGGTCCGGTTGGCCCAGCAAGGTCAGGGCCAGGCGCAACTCGTTGCTCAGCAGATCCAGCGCATGTCCGGCGCCGGCCTGACCGCCGACCGCCACCCCATACAACGTGGCGCGGCCAAGCAGCACGGCGTCGGCGCCCAGAGCGCAGGCCTTGAGAATGTCGGTGCCACGGCGAATGCCGCTGTCGAGGAGGATGCTCAGTTTGCCTTTGGCGACCTCGGCTATGGCGGGCAGGCAATCAAGCGTGGCGGGCACGCCGTCCAGTTGCCGACCGCCGTGATTGGTGACGATGATGCCGTCCAGACCGAGCTTTACCGCGTGCTCGGCGTCCTGCGGGTGCATCACGCCCTTGAGCAACAGTCGATGGGACCAGCGTTCGCGCAGACGGGCAAGAAACGCCCAGCTCAGTTGGTTTTCCATTTTCTCGCCGATGAAATGCGCGGCACCGGCGGCGTTGCGTTGATCGGCGGGCAGGTAGCGGTCCAGATTGGCCATGCTCGGCATGCCATGGGGCCACAGCGCTTGTTTGATCCACCGCGGGTGACGCAGCACGTCGAGTTTGTTGCGCAGGCTCAACTGGCGCGGGCGGGCGAAATTGCGTTTGTCCCATTCACGATTGCCCAGCAGTACGGCATCGGTGGTCAGCAGCAGGGTCTTGCAACCTACCGTTTCGGCGCGCTGCAGCAAGTCTTCCTGCACCTTGGCGTCGCTCATGCTGTACAGCTGAAACCACAGATTGACGTCGGGCACGGCCGCGACGATCTGCTCCATCGAACTGGTCGAAACCGTGCTGAGGGAAAAGGGCAGGCCGCGCTCGGTGGCGGCGCGTGCAAGGTGAATGTCGGCGTCGCGGTGCAGCATGCCGTTGTAGCCGGTGGGCGCGATGGCCATGGGCAAGGCCTGCTCGCGACCGAACAGGGTGCGGCGGGTGTCCGGGGGCTGCCAGGGGATCAGCGTACGGGGCAGCAGGCTGACGTCGGCGAAGGCCTTACGATTGCGTGCCAGGGTCAGTTCTTCTTCGGCGCCGCCGTCCAGGTACTCCCAGGCGAAATGCGGCAGTCGCCGGCGGGCCATGTGGGCCAGTTCGGCGATGCTGTGCGCACGAAGAAAGTCGGAACCTGTGTGATAGCGACGCATGAAAATCCTTGGGCAGGCTGTATAGACAGCTGAGGCAAAATGCAGGCCAGATCGGTTCCGCAGGCCACTGCTGGGTGCGGCGTGTAAGTTGTAGGAGAAGCGCCTGAACGATGTCACCGAAAGTTGCACCGATTGAGGCCGGCGTGCCCACTGCTGGGGCGTGTGGAAACCACATGGGACGAGTAGCAGCGCGCTTGCCCGCGATTACCGTGTGTCAGTCACCGGCGATGTATCTGACACACCGCAATCGCGGGCAAGCGCGCTCCTATAAAAATCGATGTTGGCCGCACGGCACACTAAATGCTTCACCTGTCTATACAGCTGGCCCCATCCCTTATAACGACAGGAGCTCGCATGACCGCTCAAACCAATCTCCCCTTGATCGACATGGCTGGTGTTCGCAAGGGGGACCAGGCCGCGATTCTTCGTGCCGGTGAAGCCATTCGCAAGGCCTGCAGCGAAACCGGGTTCTTCTACATCATCAATCACGGTGTGCCGCAGAACGTGATCGACACGGCGATGGCGGCGGCGAAAACCTTCTTCGCCCACCCTGCAGAGGTCAAGCGTCAGGTCGCGGTGAACAAGCGCCATCGTGGCTGGCACGCACTGGGCGGGGCGCTGATGTACGAAGCGACCAAACCGGATTACAAGGAATTCTTCAGCATCGGTCTGGAGCTGCCCGAAGACGACCCTTGCGTGGTGGCGGGGGAGGCCCTGCGCGGGCCGAACCAGTGGCCGGACTTCATGCCTGAGTTGCGCGTGGCCCTGGACGCGTACTACGAAGAAATCGGCATGGCCGGGGCTGACTTGCTCAAGGCGGTGGCGGTAGGGCTGGGGATCGAGCCCGGATTTTTCGAACCGAAATACGGCAAGCGTTTGCAACGCACGCAGATGGTGTACTACCCGCCGCACCCACCGATGGCCGAGACCGATCAGTTCGGTGTCGCCCCGCACACCGATTACGGCTGCATCACTTTGCTCTATCAGGACAACAGCGGCGGGTTGCAGGTGCGCGAGCTGGGGAGCAACAGCTGGATCGACGCCACGCCCATCGAAGGCAGTCTGGTGGTCAATGTCGGCGACCTCCTGGCGCGCTGGTCCAACGACCGGTTCCGTTCCACCTTGCACCGGGTGATCAATAAGTCCGGGCATGAGCGTTATTCCATCGCCACGTTTTACGATCCGACTTATGGTGCGGTGGTAGACCCTTGCGATCTGGGAATCGAGGCGGCGAGCAGCCTGTACCCACCGGTGGCGGCGGGGGATTACATCCTCAAACGGATCGACGATTCGATGGCCTATCGCAAGAAGGCGCAGTGAGCTTCGTCTCGGCACGCCGCAAAGCGGTTGCCGTCAGGCTTCGATCAGGTCTTTGTCCCTGGCATAAAAAAACCCGCTGCCACCCAAACGGTGACAGCGGTTTTTTTTGTGGCCGTTTACTTGCTGTCAGGCAGCGCGTAGGCGATCACATAATCGCCACGGTCGGCGGACTGGCGTGCACCGCCGGCGGTGATGACGATGTACTGCTTGCCGGTTTTCGGCGAGACGAAGGTCATCGGGCCGCCCTGGCTGCCCACGGGCAGGCGGGCTTTCCAGGCTTCTTCGCCGTTGGCGCTGTTGAAGGCGCGCAGGTAGTAGTCCTGCGTGCCGGCGATGAAGATCAGGCCGCCCTGAGTGGAGAGGGTGCCACCCAGCGTCGGCATGCCGATCGGCAGTTGCATGTGCATCTTGATGCCCATCGGGCCGGTGTCCTGCACGGTACCAACCGGCACTTGCCAGGCGATCTTCTGGGTCTTCATGTCGATGGCGGTCAGGGTGCCGAACGGTGGCGCCTGGCACGGAATGCCGGCGACCGACAGGAAGCGGTTCTTGTTCACGGCGTACGGCGTGCCTTTGAGCGGAACCGCGCCCATGCCGGTGTTCAGCGCTTCGCCACCACTGGAAGCCTTGGCGTCTTTTTGCTGCGGCACCATCTGGCTCCACAGGCCCAGACGCATGTCGTTGACGAAGATGAAGCCGTGGACAGGGTCGGTCGACAGGCTGCCCCAGTTCATGCCGCCCAGCGATCCCGGGAAGCTCAGCGAGATGTCGGTGCCCGGCGCGGTGTACAGGCCGTCGTAACGCATCTTCTTGAACGAGATACGGCACAGCAACTGGTCGAACGGGGTAGCGCCCCACATGTCCGATTCAGTCAGGGTCTGCGCGCCGATTTCCGGCATGCCCACCGATTTTGGCTGAGTCGGCGAATAAGGCTCATTCGGGATGTTCGATGGCTTGACCGGTACTTCTTTAACCTCGGTCAGCGGTTGGCCGGTGTGGCGGTCCAGCACGTAGATCTGCCCCGCCTTGGTACCAATCACAACGGCGGGAACCTTGCTGCCGTCTTTCTTGGTGAAGTCGATCAGACTCGGCTGCATGGGCAGGTCGAAGTCCCACAGGTCGTTGTGAACGGTCTGGTAAACCCACTTCTGCTCGCCGGTTGTGGCGTTCAGAGCCAGCACCGAGGCGCCATAGGTGTGATCGAGCTTGGTGCGCTCAACGCCGTAGATATCGGTGGACGAACTGCCCATCGGCAGGAACACGGTGTTCATCGCCGGATCGTAGGACATCGGCGCCCAGCTGTTCGGCGTGCTGCGCACATAGGTGCCGTCGGCCGCCGGGGCTTTCTTGTCTTCAGGATTGCCCGGATCGAAGGCCCAGCGCATTTCGCCGGTGACCACGTCGAAGCCACGGATCACGCCGCCTGGCATGTCGGTCTGCACGTTGTCGGCAACGCGACCGCCAACCACCACGGTGGTGCCTGCCATCAGCGGTGCCGAGGACAGTTGATAGTAGGAATCAGGGACGTTGCCCAGACCGGCTTTCAGATCGACCTGGCCATTGTCACCAAAACCCTGGCAGAACTCGCCGGTGTCGGCGTCGACGGCGATCAGGCGCGCGTCGATGGTGTTGGTCAGCAGACGACGCTGGCAGTTGGCGCCAGCAGGCACGGCTACCGGGGCGGCAGGGGTGCTGCCGTCGGTTGGCGATGCAACAGCGGCGGTGGCGTCGAAGTAGGCCAGACCACGGCAACGCTGCCACACGGCAGACTTGGCGTTGATTTCGTTCTTCCACAGCTGCTTGCCGGTGTCGGCATCCAGCGCGATGACATTGTTGTGCGGGGTGCAGATGAACACCTTGTCGCCGACTTGCAGCGGGGTCATCTGGTCTTCGGCACCGTTGCCGTCACTCAGGGCGACATCGCCTGTGTGATAGGTCCAGGCCGGTACCAGCCTGGAGACGTTGCTGCGGTTGATCTGATCGAGCGCGGCGAAACGGCTGCCGCCTTCGTCGTTGCCGTAATGCGCCCAGTCTTTCTGCGCATGGGCTGGATCGACTTTGGTCAGCGCCGGGCCATCACCGGTTGGCGAAACCGACGCATGAGGCTGGAACATGCCCCAGAAGCCCGCGGCCATGGCGATTGCCAGGACACCGCCGAGCACATAGCCACCGCGGCCACCGGCCAGGCCATTGGCCTTGCGCAGCGTCGGGTAGACCAGCGCGACCAACAGGCTCAACACGCCAAGGGCAAAGAGGCGTGAAACCAGCGGCCAGAACACCAGCCCGGCATCCACCAGCGCCCAGATCAGCGTCAGCACCATCACTGCAGTAAACAGCCAGGCGCCCGCCACGCGTTGCTTGAACAGCAGAAATGCCGAGGCGATCAAACCTAGACCGGCAAGCAGGAAGTACCAGCTGCCGCCTAGAGTGACGAGGTAGCCGCCACCCGCTGCGAAAAGCAATCCAAATACCAGCACGCCGAGTGCGACGACCCAGATGGGCCACCGACTGACGGATGTCGAAGGTCGAGACGTAGTCATGTTGCGTGATCCTGCTGACGCTGAACGTTGCGCGAACGCTCAACGGTGGTGGGGAGAAACGGTTCATCGAAGCGCCAGTCAACGGATGCGTTGGCCCGTGACTGTCGATGCTGTAATTAACCGGTTAGTTAATTTTCAAAGATTACCAAAAAACTACCGGCCTGCGGCAAATTGCCCCCACATGCAGGGGAGAAACACTGTTGTGTGAACGGTAATAATAGCTGGGATCTCACGTGTGCAACGACCTGCGCCTCGACACTTCCCCGTAGCCGTCCTGCTCAAGAGGGGCTGCTCACGTTGAACTATCACGATGCCCCCGCGCCCTAAATTCCCGAAGGGTCAGAGCCAGCAGAGGAGGGCGTCCCCATGGACAAACAGGAACTCATTGACCGCTATCGGGGGTACATCGACTGTCTCAACCGTCAGGACTGGTCCGCGCTGGGGCAGTTCGTCGATCAGAACGTGCAGTACAACGGTCAGCGGATCGGCCTGTCGGGTTACCAAGCCATGCTTGAAAACGATTTTCGGACCATCCCCGATCTACGATTCGTGATCGATCTGTTGGTTGCCGATCCTCCCCATATTGCCGCGCGGCTGTGCTTCGACTGCACGCCGGTGGGCGAGTTGTTCGGCTTACCGGTCAATGGAACCCGCGTGCGTTTCAGCGAAAACGTGTTCTACCAATTCAGGGAAGGGCGGGTGTGCAATGTGCATTCGGTCATCGACAAGGCCGCAGTCGCCGCTGAACTTCTTCACTCCAGGCCCAATGACGGCTAGCCCCTGCATAAACAGACGGTTACGATAGCCTTTCGCAATCATCGGTCGCCGCGACAGGCTTTTTCTGTCCTGACCTGTGCGCTGTTCATCCTGTCTCCCGATGTATTCAGGTGTCCGCATGTCCAAACCCACACTTGCCGGCTGGGCCGCTACCCGTCGTAGCCGACAACTGATTCTGCGGCTGTTGCCGGCCATGTGCGCGCTGTTGTTGTTGATCGGCCTGGGCAGCTACTTGCTGATCAAGAATGCCCTGAGTCAGGACCTCGACGTGCAGCAACGCTCGCGCACGTTCATCTCGCGAACCATGGACCAGGTGCGCAACGAGGTGGGACGCAACATCATCAACTACGCCAAGTGGGGCGAGGCCTACAAGCACCTGCACCTGACAGTGGACAAGGCGTGGGCGGACGATCAGCGCAATGTCGGCGCCATTCCCTACGAGTTGTACGGGTACAACGGGGTACTGGTGATCAACGCTCAGGACCGCACCGTGTATGCGGTCATCGATGGCAAACCGTCGATGATGCAGGCCAGCGATTGGCTGGAGGGCGACCTCGGTGCGCTGATCAATGAAGCCCGGCAAAGCACGCAGGAAAACGACGGCGTAGTGCGTGCCCTGCAAGTGGCTGGCAAGCCCGCACTGGTTGCAGCGGCGACCATCAGTCCCGGCTGGGACCCGGCCATCGAACCCGTCGCAGGCCCTGCGTCGGTGATGATGTTCGTCACCGTGCTCGACGCCGAGAAGCTCGCCCATCTGAGCGAAACCTATGGCCTGCCCACCATCCAGGTCTCACAGACCGCCCAGCCCGGGTACGACGCCATGCCGTTGCTGGGCTCGAACATCCAGTTGAGCTGGATGCCACCGACGCCAGGCATGGATTTGCTGCGCCAGACGCTGCCACTGTTTATCGCCGGTGTGCTGGCATTGATCGCCGTGCTGACGCTGTTGGTGCGCTACGCCCTGACGTCGGCGCGCCAGATCGATGCCCAGTTCGAAGCCTTGCATGTGACTCAGAAGGAGCTGACGCTGCTGTCGTTGCACGACTCGCTGACCGGATTGCCCAATCGCTTTCAGCTTCAACAGTTTCTCAACGATCGGCTGGAGCGGGACCGACCGCTGCCGCTGGCGCTGTTGAGCCTGGATCTGGACCGTTTCAAACCGATCAACGATGCACTGGGCCATGCGTTTGGCGACCGAGTCCTGCAAGAAGTCGCCCGTCGCTTGCAGCAGCATGCGCAAGGCAATGGCATGGTTGCGCGGCTGGGTGGCGACGAATTCATCGTCGTGCGAGAGGGGAAGGTCGATCATCAAGGGATCGCTGCGCTGTGTGCAAGCCTGGTTGCAGACCTGTGCCAACCGTTCGAAGTGGAGACGCAGACGGTCTCCATCGGCACCAGCATCGGCATCGCCCTGGCGCCCGAACATGCGCACACCCCGGACGAGTTGCTGCGCATGGGCGACATCGCGCTGTACCGGGCCAAGGCGGCTGGCCGCAACACCTGGTGTTTCTACGCCGATGGCATGAATGCCGAGCAGCTGGTCCGTCGACAACTGGAGCAGGAACTGCGCCACGCGTTGCTCGACGACCAATTGCGCATCCATTACCAGCCGCGCTACGCCACGGTTGACGGCGCGCTGCGCAGTTTCGAAGCCCTTGTGCGCTGGGAGCATCCGCAGCGGGGATTGCTGCCACCCGATACGTTCATCCCGCTGGCAGAGGAAACCGGCTTGATTCAGCCGCTCGGTCGCTGGGTGCTGGAGCATGCCTGCCGCGAAGCCATGAACTGGCCGGAAGCGGTTGGACTGTCGGTCAATCTGTCGCCCGGCCAGTTGGCCGAGAATGACGACGTGGTGGCGGTCGTTACCAATGCCTTGAGCCGCAGTGGACTGCCGCCCCGGCGTCTGGAGCTGGAAATCACCGAACGCGTGCTGCTCGATCATGCCCATCGCGCACTGAACACCCTGACCGCATTGCGCGGGTTGGGCGTGCGGCTCAGTCTCGATGATTTTGGCACCGGGTTTTCGTCGCTGGCGTACCTGCGCAAATACCCGCTGGACGGCATCAAGATCGACCGCAGTTTCATCTCCCACATGACCGAGCGCGGCAACGACCAGGCAATCGTTCAGGCGATGATCGATCTTGGCCGTTCACTGGGCATCACGGTCACCGCCGAGGGCGTGGAAACCCTGGAACAACTGGAGTGCCTGCAACGCCATCCGTGCGATGAAGTGCAGGGCTTTCATTTCAGCAAAGCGGTGCCTGCCGATCAGTTGGGGCCTCTGTTAGCGGGGTCGATACCGGGCCGTTCAGCGTTCTGACCCTTGATGGTCCACGGTCCGCAATGTACGGGTGGGGGCGCATGACCGTGAAATTTCCTTGAGCAGTGGCGAGCTAAACACATACCCTGAACCGCTATCACTCACGTCCGGTCTCAGGCTGCACCCCCGCGTTGTCGAGATGTGTTCGTCAAAGACCGCAGTGACTCACCAAGAGGTTCGTTCGATGTCCAAAGCAGCTTATGTTCCGCCCAAGGTCTGGAAAAACGAGGCCGCGTCCGGTGGCCAGTTCGCGAGCATCAATCGGCCGGTCGCCGGCCCCACCCACGAGAAGACACTGCCGGTCGGCACACAGCCGTTCCAGCTTTACTCGCTGGCAACGCCCAATGGCGTGAAAGTCACGATCATGTTCGAGGAACTGCTGGCGCTGGGGCATAAGGATGCCGAATACGATGCCTGGCTGATCCGCATCGGTGAGGGTGATCAGTTCTCCAGCGGTTTCGTCGAGATCAACCCCAACTCCAAGATTCCTGCCTTGCTGGACCGCAGCGTCGAGCCGCCGGTTCGTGTCTTCGAATCTGGATCGATCCTGCTGTACCTCGCAGAAAAATTCAAAGAGCTGCTGCCGTCGGATCCCGCTGGCCGTACCGAAACCCTGAACTGGCTGTTCTGGCAGATGGGCGCGGCGCCATACCTGGGCGGCGGTTTCGGCCATTTCTACGCCTATGCGCCGGAAAAAAACGAGTACGCGATCAATCGCTTCACGATGGAAGCCAAGCGTCAGTTGGACGTGCTGGATCGTCGTCTGGGCGAGAGCGCGTATCTGGCCGGCGATGCTTATACCATCGCCGATATCGCCGTGTGGTCCTGGTACGGCCAGTTGGTGCTCAACAACGTGTACTCGGCTGCCGAGTTCCTCGCTGCCGAGGAGTACACCCACGTGCAGCGCTGGGCGAAGGAAATCGCCAAGCGCCCCGCGGTGGTTCGCGGGTTGCGGGTAAATCGTACTTGG
Organism: Pseudomonas sp. LS-2; assembly: GCF_003605735.1. Lineage (GTDB taxonomy): Bacteria > Pseudomonadota > Gammaproteobacteria > Pseudomonadales > Pseudomonadaceae > Aquipseudomonas. The sequence continues at coordinate 70,953 of NZ_QXTJ01000002.1, forward strand.
GGCGATGAAGACAAACAGGTCCCTGAGCGGCATTCGGCGTCGGACATCAGCTGATGCTCATGGCAGTGGTTGCCCTGTAGCGCCCCTGCTTGCGGGCGAAGGCGGTGGGTCAGTTGGCATCGCTCACTGACCCTGCGCCTTCGCCAGCAAGCCGGATTGTATGTTTAGACTCCCACAAATGAATCGCATGCCCAATGCTCGACCCCTTTCAGGAGCCTGTGCGCCCATGATGAAAACAACCCCCTATCCGCAGGGCGTCGATGTGCCGATCACCAGTAGCGCCATTTTCATGGTCGCAACTATCGCGCCGGGCGCCGAGTCCGCCGAGAAGGTCAAAGCGTGGTGCGCCGACATCGCCGGGTTGGTCCGGGCGGTCGGCAAACGCGTGCCGGACGGCAATCTGTCCTGCGTATGCGGTTTCAGTTTCAATGCCTGGGATGCGTTGTTCGGGAGCACCCGACCGGCTTCTTTGCACAACTTCCGCGAGTTCGGGGTAGAAGGGCGCAAGGCCATCGCCACCCCCGGCGACATCCTGATGCACATTCGCGCTGACCGGATGGACCTGTGCTTCGAACTGGCAACCCAGTTGCTGTTGCCGCTGGGCGACGCCGTTACCGTGGTCGAAGAAGTCCACGGCTTCCGCAATTTCGATATGCGCAGCATGGTCGGTTTCGTCGATGGCACCGAGAACCCGGTGGGCGATAGAGCCGTCGATGCCACCATCGTCGGTGATGAGGACCCGACCTTCGCGGGCGGAAGTTACGTCATCGTCCAGAAGTACCTGCACGACATGACCGCCTGGAACAAGCTGACGGTGGAACAGCAGGAATTGGTCATCGGACGCAAGAAACTGTCGGACATCGAGCTCGACGATTCGGTCAAGCCCAGCAACTCCCATAGCGCTTTGACGGTCATCGAGAAGGACGGCAAAGAGGTCAAGATTCTGCGGGACAACATGCCATTTGGCCGACCGGGATCCGATGAATTCGGCACCTACTTCATCGGCTATGCACGGTCCCCCGAACCCTTGGAGCAGATGCTGGAAAACATGTTCGTCGGACGGCCCGTGGGCAATTACGACAGGCTGCTGGATTTCAGCAGGGCGGTGAGCGGCGCGCTGTTTTTCGTACCGTCCTCGGACTTTCTCGAGGCGCTCGGCGAGTGAGCCGAGGGCGGTATCTGATTCAGCTGCCGCCAGCCGTGTGCCGCCATCAGCTTCTCAGATCAGTGTTGTTTTCGCTGCCGCAGGGCAGGTTAGGTTTCTCTTCCGGGTGAAATTCACCCGACAACGCCAGTTCGTTCGAACGTGCAATCACGGCCTGCTCGACGTGAGTGACCGCAGTCTCATCATCGAGACGGTCAACAACCACCCACAACCTTGGAAGATTCTGAAAATACAGGTCGTCGATTTCCACGTCCTGCGTCAGCTCGCGCTTACCACGCCACAAGCACATGCGTTCCGAAGTCTCGGGGTCCTGCGGCCAGCGCTCGGAAGTCGTCAGCCAGACCTCGTGATAATCCTGAAGGTCGATCGTTTCCAGTTTTTCCAATGGCACAAAAGTATTCACGATGTCACCTGTAAGCGAGTGGGTTCCAAGAGACAAGCTATCTGCTGTCCGTGCCTGCCCCCGGTGCCTGAGCACCGTTCCAGAGGCGTACAGCTATATGGCCGGGTTTGGCCCTGTGAGTTCCATGAATCTGTTCGCAAGCGGTCACGACTGTTGCTATGTTTCCTCGGGCCAAGTCATTGCTCGGCATCCATCCCCCTGAGGAAAACTACCGTCATGAACAAAAATATTGAGCACATAAAAGGCCAGTGCCATTGCGGCACGGTGCAGTTCGAAGTTCGTCTGACTGACGGGCTGCACACGGCGCGACGCTGCAACTGCTCTTATTGCCGAATGCGCGGCGCGGTGGTGGTCAGTGCGCAATTGGCGGATCTCAAGATCACCTCAGGCGAGCAGGCGCTGACGCTCTATCAATTCAACACCAAGGCCGCGAAGCACTATTTCTGCTCGAACTGCGGCATTTATACCCATCACCAGCGCCGCTCAAGCCCCGAGCAATACGGCATCAACGCTGCGTGCCTGGAGGGGATCAGCCCGTTCGATTTCGAGGAAGTGCCGGTCAACGACGGTGTACGCCATCCCATGGATCACACCGACCGCCCCGCCGACGGGTTGATCGGGACGCTGAAGTTCATTCCGAGCAACCGATGACCGCTTGCCGACGAGGAACACCGCCAGCGAGTCCATGAGCCGACGAAAACCAAGACTTCCGTCGCAAAAGCCGGATAATGGCGCCCAAATCGTTTTCTCGCTTGTGGTACCCCCATGGAAATCAAGGTCAACTTTCTCGACAATCTGCGACTCGAAGCCAGGTTCGACGACTTCACGGTGATTGCCGATCAGCCCATTCGCTACAAGGGCGACGGTTCGGCACCGGGGCCGTTCGATTACTTTTTGGCGTCTTCGGCGCTGTGCGCGGCGTATTTCGTGAAGCTTTACTGCGAAACGCGCAACATCCCCACCGACAACATTCGTCTGTCGCAGAACAACATCGTTGACCCTGAGAACCGCTACAACCAGATCTTCAAGATCCAGGTCGAGCTGCCGGCCGACATCTCGGACAAGGACCGTCAGGGCATCCTGCGCTCCATCGACCGCTGCACGGTGAAGAAAGTGGTTCAGGCAGGCCCGGAGTTCGTGATCGAACAGGTCGAGAACCTCGACGCCGATGCCCAGGCGTTGTTGATGCTCGATGCCGCGTCGGATGCCGCCACGTACATTCCGGGCAAGGACCTGCCGCTGGAGCAGACCATCGCCAACATGTCGGGGATTCTGGCGCGTCTGGGGATGAAGATCGAGATCGCCTCGTGGCGCAATATCGTGCCGAACGTGTGGTCGCTGCATATCCGCGATGCGCACTCGCCGATGTGCTTCACCAACGGCAAGGGCGCGACCAAGGAAAGCGCGCTGGCCTCGGCGCTGGGGGAGTTCATCGAGCGCCTTAACTGCAATTTCTTCTACAACGATCAGTTCTGGGGCGAGGACATCGCCAACGCAGCGTTCGTGCATTACCCCAACGAGCGCTGGTTCCTGCCGGGTCCCAAAGACGCGCTGCCCACCGAGCTCCTCGACGCGTATTGCCTCAAGATCTACAACCGCGAGGGCGAACTGTTGGGTTCGCATCTCTACGACACCAACTCGGGCAATACCCGGCGCGGTATCTGTTCGCTGCCGTTCGTGCGTCAGTCGGACGGCGAGACGGTGTACTTCCCGTCCAACCTGATCGAAAACCTGTACCTGAGCAACGGCATGAGTGCCGGTAATACCCTGGCCGAAGCCCAGGTGCAGTGCTTGTCGGAGATTTTCGAGCGCGCGGTCAAACGCGAAATTCTCGAAGGCGAGATCGCGTTGCCGGATGTGCCGCAGGACGTGATCGCCAAATACCCCGGCATTCTGGCTGGGATTAAAGGCCTGGAAGCACAGGGCTTCCCGGTGCTGGTCAAGGACGCATCGCTGGGCGGTGAATTCCCGGTGATGTGCGTGACGCTGATGAACCCGCGCACCGGTGGCGTGTTCGCCTCGTTCGGCGCCCACCCGAGTCTGGAAGTGGCGCTGGAGCGCAGCCTGACCGAGCTGCTTCAGGGGCGCAGTTTCGAAGGCCTCAACGATCTGCCCCAGCCGACGTTCGAAGGCCAGGCGGTGATCGAACCGAACAATTTCGTCGAGCACTTCATCGACTCCAGCGGCGTGGTCTCGTGGCGCTTCTTCAGTGCAAAGGCTGATTACGATTTCGTCGAGTGGGACTTCTCCGGGCAGGGTGAGGACTCGAACGCCGAGGAGGCCGCGACCCTGTTCGGCATCCTGGAAGACATGGGCAAGGAAGTGTACATGGCGGTGTACGACGACCTCGGCGCCACCGCCTGCCGTATCCTGGTGCCGGACTATTCGGAGATCTACCCGGTCGACGACCTGATCTGGGACAACACCAACAAGGCGCTGGCCTTCCGCGCCGACATCCTCAACCTGCACAGCCTCAGCAAAGTCGGCCTGAGAAACCTTGCCAAGGGGCTCGAAGACAGCGAACTGGACGATTACACCGACATCACCACGCTGATCGGCATCGAATTCGACGACAACACCGCCTGGGGCCAGTTGACGATTCTGGAGCTGCGATTGCTGATTTACCTCGCCTTGCAGAAGTACGAGCAGGCGAAGGATCTGGTGGAGGCGTTCCTGCAATACAACGACAACACCGTCGAACGCGGTCTGTTCTATCAGGCGGTTAACGTGGTGCTGGAAACCGAGCTCGACGACGATCTGGAACTGGCCGACTACGAAGTCAATTTCCGCCGCATGTTCGGCAACGAGCGCATGGACGCCGCCATCGGCTCGGTTAATGGCAGCGTGCGCTTCTACGGCCTGACGCCGACCAGCATGAAGCTCGAAGGCCTCGACCGGCATTTGCGCCTGGTGGAAAGCTATAAAAAGCTGCACAGCGCCCGGGCCCGAGCGGCGGGGCTCAGCGACTGATAGTGACCCCGCAGGCGCGGCGCGTATTCGATCTGTCGGAGTTGGCTTGCTGGCGAAGGCGTCTTCATGATCGCTGCCGCCGGCAAGCCGTGCTGCTACAGATGAATCAATACGGCGCTGGCAAGCCGTGCTGCTACAGATGAATCAATACGGCGCTGGCAAGCCGTGCTGCTACAGATGAATCAGCGCTTGATCGTTCACTCAGCAATCACCGCGGCATACACCGATCGGTCGATATTGCCCCCTGACAGAATGACCCCCACTTTCTTCCCCTGCATTCGCTCACGCTCCTGAACGAGCGCCGCCAGCGACGCCGCGCCGGCGCCTTCGGCGAGGTTGTGGGTGTCGGTGTAATAAATGCGCATGGCCTCGGCGATCAGCGCTTCGCTGACCGACACCATCCGTTGCGCGCCTGTAGCATAAACGGCGAAGGCTTGCGGAATCGGTTTGCGCACCGCCAGACCATCGGCGAAGGTATTCGCCGAAGCGGTTTCCTGCAGCGTGCCGGCTTCGAACGACAGCTTCGCAGCGGCGGCCTCTGTTGAAACCACCCCGACGACTTCGGTGCTCAGCCCCAGCGCATCCCGGGCCGCGATCACCCCGCAAATCCCCGACCCACAACCAATCGGCACGTAAACGGTATCCAGATCGGGCGCTGCCGTGAACAGCTCCAGCGCGTAGGTCGCCACGCCCTTTACCAGTTCGGTATGGAATGGCGGCACCAGATAGAGCCCCTGATCGTGCGCCAGCCGTGCGGCCTCTTCACGCGCCTCATCGAAATCCCGGCCGTGTTCGACCACTTCACTGCCAAAGCCGCGCATGGCGGCGTTCTTTTCCGTGGAGTTGCCTTCCGGCACCACAATCAGTGCCCGCAACCCCTGAGCCTTGGCCGCCAGCGCCAGGCTCTGCCCGTGGTTGCCGCGAGTGGCGGTGACAATGCCGGTCACCGCCGGATGCTCGCGTCTGAGCCAGTGCATGAAGGTAATGCCGCCGCGCACCTTGAACGCGCCGGTGGGGGTGTGGTTTTCATGCTTGACCCACACCGTGCAGCCCAAACGCTCGGCCAGCAGCGGCCACGGATATTGGGCTGTGGCCGGCATGACCTGATAAACGAGGCGGGCGGCGTGTTCGATAGCGTCGCGAGTCAGTCTGTGCATGAGCGGCTTTCCAGAGGGTTTGCCCAGTCTAGGCAGGGACACCGTTTGCCGGCTTTCAAAAAACTGACCTGACTTTTCAGCCCTCGCTTCACTACTATGCGGTGCATGAAGCCTGGAAACGATCCTTCGCCCGCGTCACCCTCCGAACCGCTGCGCCGAGTGGCAGCAGGGCCGTGGGCAATCGAGTTACTGCCGGGGAGTGCTTACGCCGCCCGTTATGTCGCAGCGCAATCGGCGATTGGTTTTGCCTTCGACAGCCAGTGCGGGCTGCACGCCATTGGCACTGACCGCGTGCGACCTTTCGTTGCCGTGCCCAACGGGCTGGCGTTCGTGCCGGTCGGTTGCGACGTGTTGTCCGAATCTCCCGAGGGCGGTGAGTACCTGCGCGTGGTACGCACCGACGGCGTGACGCTGGATGGGGAGCGGGCCTTCAATAATCGCATCGACCCCCACGCCACCCAGCTCGCCCGGCGAATGCGCAGCGCGCTGTTGCGGGCTTCGGTGTCGGACGACTGGGAAACCTGGGCCGTTGAACTGGCCGCGCGGGCTCGGCATCACGAAGCATTGCCGGCACCGCCGCTCAATGCCTTGACCGCCAGCCGGATGCGTTTGCTCGATGAGTTCATCGACGCAGGCCTCGGTGATGCGCTGGGCGTCCAGGCGATGGCACAGTTGCTGGGATTATCCGAGGGCTATTTCATGCGGGCTTTCAAGGCCGCAACCGGGCAAAGCCCCCACGGTTACCTGATCGACCGTCGTCTGGCCAGGGCACGGGCGCTGATGCGCGATTCATGCGCCACGCTGGCGGAGATTGCGCAGGCCTGCGGCTTCAGCTCCCAGGCCCACATGGCCACGGTTTTCAAACAGCGGCTTGGGGTGAGTCCGACGCAACTGCGCCAGTGATCCCTTGGCTTTCGGAGGAGGGAGGGGCGACTTCGCTGGCCTCAGCCGCGAGCTTCAACCGGTCGGCTTTGCTGATGTACTTGTTTTTATTGGCCGGGGCCAGCTTGGCGCTGGCCTTTTTGGCGTTCGCTTGCATCAGCTGTTTAATCTTCTTGCGGCGATTCATGTCTGTTACCCGGCGTGTCACGTTTCGAATGGCGCAAGCTTAATGGATTGACGCACGCGGGGGCAGGGCTGCCGACGAGCATCAATCGCCGATGAGTGCGCGTGCCGTGTCCGCGAGTTCTTCGCCCACTCTCGCTTTGAGGGTCTCGATGAAGCGGGTGATCTTCGCATCGACGAACTGCCGCGACGTGTACACGGCGTACACGTTGCGCTCATACGTGTGGTAGTCGGGCAGGACGCGCACCAGTTTTCCCGAGCGTAGGTCTTCGATGGCCGAGAACCCCGCCAGCAGGCCAATACCGGCGCCGGCACGAACGGCGACTGCCATGGCGTCCATGTCGTTCATGCTGAAGCCAGGCCCCGTGGGCACGAACGTCGCGGTGCCGGTTTTGCTCTTCAATTGCCATTCGTCCCGCGCGTAATCGACGGTACTGAGCAGCAGGCACGGGTGATCGACGAGGTCTTCCGGCACGACGGGGGCTGCGTGTTCCGCCAGGTATTCGGGCGCAGCCACCAGCACGCAATGACTGACGCCGATCTTCTGGCTGATGTAAGCGGAATCGGGCAGCGTTCTGGCAATCAGAATCGAGACATCGAGCTGGTCCTCCAGCAGGTTCGGCATCCGTTGAGAGAGCAGCAGATCGACGGTGACCTCAGGAAACGCCTTGCGGTATTCAACAATCGCGCAGGTCACCAGATGGCGCGCCAGACCGGGCACGCAATGCACGCGCAGGGTGCCTTTGGGTTCGAGCAATGCACTGCTGGCTTCGGCTTCGGCGTTCTCCAGATCGGCAAGGATCTTCGTACAGCGCTCATAGAATCGACGGCCCGCGTCGGTGACGGACAGACGCCGCGTCGAACGTTGCAGCAGCCGGGCATCGAGCAGGTTCTCAAGCGCGGAAACGGCACGGGACACGTTGCCGACCGTCGAGTCCAGATGGTTCGCCACCGCCGTGAAACTGCCCATCTCCACGACCTTCACGAATACCGACATGTTTGAAAGTTTGTCCATCCGACTCTCCCTTATCTATTTGCCTGCTGTGGGATGACGAGGCTTGGGTAGGCGCGCCGTCCGATGATCACCGGCCGGGGGCGCGGGGGGAACTCAACGGTCGCCGGCGATATTACCTCTCGACACAACATTGATTCCCTCCGGGCCCACTCAATCAACCGGGGCTCTGTCCATAGACTGGGTTGCACAGGCCGCCTGCATCGGCATCGCCGAACGGCCATTGAGGGCGTTGATTCAATCGACGCGCCTTAACCGAATTCCTGACAACCCTATGAGGCCATGCCCATGAATACGTCCTACGACTCGCTCTATCTGTTTATCGGTGGTGAATGGATCAGCGCCGATGGCCGCGACACCGCGTCCGTCGTCAATCCTGCCACCGAAACCGAAATCGGTCGCGTGCCCCTCGCCACCGCAGATGATCTGGACCATGCGCTGGACGTTGCGCAGGCCAGTTTCGAGGTCTGGCGTCGGACAGTGCCCGATCAGCGGGCGAAGATTCTAAAGCGCGCAGCGGATCTGATTCTTGAACGGGCGTCGCATATTGCTTCGCAAATGACGCTGGAAGAGGGCAAGCCCCTGAGCGAAAGCATGGACGAAGTCACCCGCGCCGCTGAGTATTTCGAATGGTTCGCCGAAAGCGCCCGGCGCATCGATGGCCGTGTCGTGCCGGCCAACCGTCCGGGTGTGCTGCAACTGGTCAAGCGTCAGGCCATCGGCCCGGTCGCGGCGTTCACCCCTTGGAACTTCCCGGCCATCACCCCGGCACGCAAGCTGTCAGCGGCACTGGCCGCAGGTTGCAGTGTCATTCTCAAACCCGGCGAAGAAAGCCCTTCTACAGCGCTGGCGCTGGCCCGGGCCCTGGATGATGCGGGATTGCCCAAGGGCGTTCTCCAGGTGGTGTTCGGCGTGCCGGATCAAGTCTCCAGCCATCTGATCGCCTCACCGATCATCCGCAAGGTGACGTTCACCGGCTCCGTGCCGATCGGGCGTTTGCTGTCCGCCCGAGCGGCTGAAGGCGTCAAACCCATCACCCTCGAACTGGGCGGTCATGGTCCGGTGCTGGTCTTCGAAGATGCCGATGTCGAGAAGGCGGCGGTGGAAGGGGTCGCCAACCGCTTCCGTGGTACCGGGCAGGTCTGCATCTCTTCGACGCGATTCCTGGTTCAACGCGGGGCCTATCAGGCGTTCGTCGAGCACTTCGTCAGGGCCACCAACGCCTTGAGAATCGGCAACGGCCTGGACTCAAACACCCAGGTCGGGCCACTCGCCAACCCTCGGCAACTGGCCAAAATGCAGGAGCTGATTGCCGATGCGGTCGACAAAGGCGCGCGGGTGCTGGCCGGCGGTAAACGGCTGCCGGGCCAGGGCTTCTTCTTCGAACCCACCGTGCTGGCCGATGTGCCGATGAACGCCCGGGTCATGCACGAGGAACCCTTTGGTCCCATCGCGATATTGATGCCGTTCGACGCGCTTGAAGACGGGCTCAAGGAAGCCAATCGCTTGCCCTACGGCCTGTCCGCCTATGCATTTACGTCCAGTGCCCGTACTGCCATCGACGTCGCCGACGGCCTGGAGGCCGGGATGATCGGCATCAACCAATACCGCATTGTCGCCACTGAACTGCCCTTCGGTGGCATGAAGGAAAGCGGCCATGGTTCCGAAGGTGGCATCGAAGGCATCGAACACTACCTGACCCACAAATTCATCAGCCAGATCTGAGGACTCCCATCATGTCGACTCTCAATTTCAGCAGCCCCCGCGAAGCGGCGAGAGCGTTCACCCCCAAACTGTCGGCGTTCGTCGATTCCACCCTCTACCCGCAGGTCTGGAGCGATCCGGAGCTGTCGCCTCGGGACCGCAGCCTGATCACGGTTGCTGCGCTGATCGCCGGTGGTCATGCCGAAGAGCTGCCTGCGCACTTGCGTCGGGCGGTGAGTAACGGTGTCACGCCCGAGGAACTGTCCGCAGCGATCACACACCTGGCGTTTTACGCAGGTTTTCCAGCGGCCATCACCGCGTCCGCCATTGCCAACGCCACCCTTGACGAATCGGAGAAGCAAGCATGAAAGCCATCATCATCGACACCTTCGGCGATGCCGACGTCCTGAAACTCAACGACGCTCCCAACCCTGAAGTGCGTCCTGCCGATCTGCTGGTGCGTGTGCATGCCGCCGGGGTCAACCGGGCTGATCTGACCCATCGCACTGGCGGCTACGGGCGCCCCAACTTTGGCGACTCGCCGATCATCGGCCTGGAAATCGCCGGCGAAGTCATCGAGAAGGGCAGTGCGGTGGTCGGTTACGAAGTGGGCGACCGGGTCATGGGCGTCGTGGGTGGCGGGGCGTATGCGGAGCTGGCGCGCATCGATTACCGCATGGCCATGCCGATTCCTTCGCAGCTGGATTACGTTCATGCGGCGGCCATCCCGGAAGTGTTCGTCACCGCCCATGAAGCGATGATGCACCTGGCGCGACTCAAGTCAGGGGATTCGGTGCTGATCCATGCCGCCGCCGGCGGCGTGGGTTCCGCAGCCGTGCAACTCGCTTACGCCACGGGTGCCACGGTGTATGCGACCACCGATGGCAGCAAGCTGTCCCGTGTCGAGCATCTGGGCGCTGACGTTGCCATCGATTACAAGACCCAGGATTTCGCCGCTGTCATCGCCAGCAAGACCCTGGGCCGGGGTGTCGACGTCGTCATCGATTTCGTCGGCGATGCCTACTTCGAGCGCAACATCGCGTCCCTCGCCAAGGGCGGCCGCCTGATTCAGGTCGGCATCCTCGGCGGCGGGGGCGAGGTGAAGGTAACGCTGGAGCAGATTCTTTACCGCCATTTGCAGATCATCGGCACGGTCATGAAGTCCCGCACCCAACCGGAGAAACACGACATGATCAAACGCTTCCGCGAACACTGGCTCGAACGTTTCGAAGGCGCCGGAAGCCTGGAGCCGGTGGTGGACAGCACGTTCCCGCTGTCACGCGCCGCCGACGCCCATCGCCGAATGGAGTCCTCGGAAAACGTCGGAAAGATCATCCTGACGATGCGGCCTGAGGATCTGGTTGCAGGCGCCTGATGTCGCTTCAGATTCTGCCGAAGCGGCTCAGTGTTCACTGCCGCTTCGCGCCAGATCGTCGGCAAGCCGGCCTCCCACGCCTTCGGCAGAAGCAGATCGGTGTCGATTGAATGATTTCGACTCTGCCCAAAGAGCGTGGGGGCCCCCCACGCCTTTGGCAGAAGCAATGCGGTGTCAGCGGCAGAGCTTTTGATTCTGCCCAAACGGCGTAAAGCCTGCCACGCCTTCGGCAGAAGCAACGCGGTGTCAGCGGCAGCGCTTTTGATTCTGCCCAAGGGCGTAAAGCCTGCCACGCCTCCGGCAGAAGTAACGCGGTGTCAGCGGCAGCGCTTTTGATTCTGCCCAAGGGCGTAAAGCCTGCCACGCCTTCGGCAGAAGCAATGCGGTGTCAGCGGCAGCGCTTTTGATTCTGCCCAAAGGGCGTAAAGCCTGGCACGCCTTCGGTAGAAGCAGATCGGTGTCAGCGGCAGCGCTTTATGATTCTGCCCAAGGGCGTAAAGCCCGCCACGCCTCCGGCAGAAGTAACGCGGTGTCAGCGGCAGCGCTTTTGATTCTGCCCGAAGGGCGTGGGAGCCCGACTTGTCGGCGATCGGCTGCGCAGCAGTCGTAGAGTAGCCTCTTCAATCTGCCGGATCCTGCGCGTGCTCAATGACGCTTGAGTCGCCAGCGATCAGGCCCCTCACCGGGGCCGTTGATGCTGATCCGTCGGGCTTTTGATTCATCCGGCACGACGCGTAGCAGAAAGACGATCAACAGGCCGCTTTCGAAGGTCGCGCCCTGGACTTCGATGTGATCGGCCAAGTGAAACACCAGACGAAACGCCCCGTGGGCAATGCCCTGATGCAGATAGGTCGCGCCGGCGTCGGTCTCCCGTTCGCCGCCGCTGACGGTCAGCACACTCTTCTCGATCTGAAGGTTCAAGTCGTCCGCCGACAGCCCTGCGGCGGCGACGACGATGCGGTAATGATCGTCGCCATAGCGTTCAACGTTATGCGGTGGGTAGCAACTGGCTTTTTCGCCATGCAGGGCCGACTCAAAAAAATCATTGAAACGGTCAAAACCTACTGATTGACGGAACAGCGGTGCCAGTGAACTTGCAATAGCCATGTCAAAATCTCCTGGGCGTTGCGCAAGTGATCAAGACGCGAGTCGCTTTTCGGCTCAGCACGCCATTGAGTAAGGCTCACCGGCCGGAAAACACAAGGCGAGTTACGAAATTTCGCAGTGGCGAGAAGGCTGTAGCAATACGGCTTGTCGGCGGTAGCGATCACAAGGCCGCCACCGCCGGCGAGCCGGACTGCTACAGGATCGAGGGGTGTCTGACGCTTCTGTGTCAGAAGGCGTTGACGGTCAGCATGCGGCTTCGAAAATATTCAGGAAATCCTGCACGGTGCTGTCCAGATACTTTCCGGCGCGGTAGTCCGGTTTCAATGCGTCGCCCCCGTCAATCACCTCTAGCGGGCGCTCGATGAAGCGACCCACCGGCTGAAAACCATCATCAAGCACCAGCACGAACGGGATCGATATGCGGTCCAGCTCCAGACGCTGCTTCAACTCGTCCTCGGCCCGACCCTTGGTGATGATCGCCAGATCGATATTCGGTTGAACACGCTGCAGAAAATCCATGACGCTGACGTTGATCTGGCAATCCGGGCACCACATTTCGCCTGCGACCAGCAGGTGGAAGCGGCGGGTCACAGCGTTCAGACGCTGCAGACTGGCCGGGCTGATCGCGTCAGGTGCAGCGAGCTTTTCCTGAATGCGCCGAACGGCGGCGATTTCCGCCGACATGCCACGGCTGACGAACGAGTCAAAACTCTCGCCGAAAGTGAAAAGTTCCTGGTAGGTGATCATGCTGAGTGCTCTGTTGGCTTTACATTGCCGCATCCCAGCAGAAATGGCCGGTGGCGGCAACCGTTGCGAATCCAGTCACCGCAGATCCAGGTCCACCGCGATCCCTGTAGGAGCAATCGGAGGTTACGACGGTCGCGAAGCGGTGGTTTAGTCGATACCTGCATGGCTGATCCACCGCTATCGCGAGCAAGCTCACTGCGACAAACGGATTGCCGCGTTTGTCATAGGTCGCGGCAGGTCGCTGGGATCAAAGCGGCGCGCGCACGCCCAGTTCATCCAGCAGCCATTTCCTGAACACCTCAGCCCCCTCATGTCGCGTCCGCCGCTTCGGATACACGAGGTAATGACCGATGTACTGAATGTCGTGGGTCATGCTGCGCAGCGGGGCGACCAGGTTGCCGGCGGCCAAGTCGCGCTCGGCCAGCAGGGTGGATTCCAGCACCACGCCCATGCCGTTGACTGCGGCGGCGATTGCCATGTGGCTGCGGTCGAAACGCAAGGCGTAGTGGTGTGGCGGCATCAGATGGTTGGCCTCGAACCAGCCTTTCCATTGCAGCATCTGCACATCGCACTGGATCAGCGTGTGGTCGTACAGGTCCTGAGGGCTGTGAATGCGTTCGGCCAGTGCAGGGCTGCACAGCGGTGTCAGATGCTCGACCGCCAGCGGCACCTTTTCGTTGAGCGCTGAGCGTGGTTCGCCGTAAACCACATCCAGGTCGAAATCGTCATTTTCGAACTGGGCGTAATCCGTGTTGGCCGAAAACCGAAGGTCGATACTCGGGTGAGCCCGAACGAAGCGTGGCAAGCGCGGCATCAGCCACAACATGCCAAAGCTGGGAGCTGTGTGCAGCCGCAGCGGTGGCGGTTCCTCAGCGTTGGCCAAGGCAAAGCCGCGCTGCATTTCATCGAGTCCGCGCTGCACGTGTTCCAGCAGCAGGCGCCCTTTAGGCGTCAGATTGACCTCGCGGGTCGTGCGCTCGAACAACTGCAGACCGATGGCTTCTTCAAGTTTGCGGATCGAATGACTGACCGCGCTGGAGGAAATCCCCAATTCGTTGGCGGCCTGGTTGAATGAGCCGCTGCGACCGGCAGACTCGAACACCCGCAGCGATGAGAGCGGCACACGGCGAAGCGCCTGGATTGATGAATTTTGCTCACTCATTATTGTAAAAATGTCTTTTGTAAGGGTTGATTTCTGGATGTTAGCTTGATTCCAGGTGCTATGTAGACGGCTTTGATGAATTCAGAACAGCAGTCGCTTGCAAGCTCTCACCACAAAAACAAGCAGGAATCAATAATGACAACAATTCCTCAACGCGCCGAGGCGGCTGCAGATCCGCTTCAACGCGTCGCCTATCACGCCTGGCGCATCCGCCGTTTCGCCCTGCGCATGGGTGAAGTTCAAGGGCAGGGTTACGTCGGTCAGGCGCTGGGTTGGGCCGATGTGCTCGCCACCGCTTACTGCCACGCGATGAAGGTTCGTCCCGGCGATCCCGATTGGGAAGGCCGAGACCGGTTTCTCCTTTCCCACGGCCACTACGCGATTGCGCTCTACGCCGCACTCATCGAAGCGCAAGTCATCCCTGAAAGCGAACTGGACACCTATGGCTCGGACGACAGCCGTCTGCCGATGTCGGGTATGGCGAGCTACACGCCGGGCATGGAAATCTCCGGTGGCTCCTTGGGCCAGGGTTTGCCGATCGGGGTGGGTATGGCACTGGCGCTACGCATGAAGGGCAACCCTGCCTGGGTATTCAACTCGATGTCCGATGGCGAGCTGGACGAAGGCTCGACCTGGGAAGCGGCGATGTCGGCGGCGCACCACAAGCTCGGCAACCTGATCGCGCTGGTCGATCTGAACAAGCAACAGGCCGATGGCAACTCCCACGAGATTCTCGATTTCGAGCCGTTGGCAGACAAATGGCAGGCCTTCGGCTGGCATGTGCAGCGCGTCGATGGCAACGATCCGGGCGCCGTATTGAACGCCTTCGATCAGGCCATGGCGCTGCCGGAAGCGAAACCCCGCGTGATCCTGTTCGATACCTTGATGGGCAAGGGTGTGGACTTCCTGGAGACCCGCGAAAAAAACCATTTCATCCGGGTCGAGCCTGAAGAATGGCAAGCGGCGATCAACGTTCTGGATGCCAATTACGACCAGGGGAGACACTGAAATGGGCGCTGAAACCTTGCAAAAACCGCGTTTGACCACGTCCGCAATGATCGCGTCTATCGCCAGTGAAGGGCAGCGTACCGAAACCGCTCCGTTCGGGCATGCGTTGGTCGCGGCAGCACAACGTGATTCGCGCATCGTCGGGATGACCGCGGACCTTTCCAAGTACACCGACCTGCACATCTTCGGCCGCGAGTTCCCCGAGCGTCATGTGCAGATGGGCATGGCCGAGCAACTGTTGATGGCCGCCGCGGGAGGGATGGCCAAGGAGGGGATGATCCCGTTCGCCACGACGTACGCAGTGTTCGCGACCCGGCGTGCCTACGACTTCATCCATCAGGTGATCGCCGAGGAGAACCTCAACGTCAAGATTTGCGCCGCGCTTCCAGGGCTGACCACCGGGTATGGTCCGAGCCACCAGGCGACTGACGATCTGGCGCTGATGCGCGCTGTGCCAGGGTTGACCGTCATCGACCCGTGCGACGCGCTGGACACCGCTCAGGCGGTGCAGGCGATGGCTGAACATGAAGGCCCGGTTTACATGCGTCTGCTGCGCGGCAAGGTGCCGCTGGTTCTGGATGAGTACGACTATAAGTTCGAACTGGGCAAGGCCAAATTGCTGCGCGATGGCAAGGATGTGCTGATCATCTCCAGCGGCATCATGACCATGCGTGCCCTGGAAGTTGCCCAATTGCTGGGGGATGGCAGCGCCGATGTCGCGGTGTTGCATGTTCCGACCATCAAGCCGCTGGACGAGGCCACCCTCATCGAGCAATGCCGTCGTAGCGGCCGTCTGGTAGTGGTCGCCGAGAACCACAGCACGGTCGGCGGTCTTGGCGAAGCCGTAGCGTTGACGTTGATGAAGGCGCGGGTCAATCCCGAATTCCGCCAGATTGCCTTGCCCGATGCGTATCTCGATGCGGGCGCGCTGCCCACATTGCACGACCGGTATGGCATTTCCACCGAAGTCATGGCGGCCAACATTCGCCAGTGGCTGGTTTGAGGAGCGCACTCTATGAACGTTGCATTCATAGGTCTGGGTGCCATCGGCCTGCCAATGGCACGGCAGATTCACCAGGCGGGGCACGCGGTGATTGGTGTCGAACTGAGCGAAGCCGGACGCGCCGCGGCACACGCCGCGGGTATCGAAGCCAGTGGCGACTGGCGTGCGGCCATTGACGCCGATGTCGTGGTGGTGATGGTGGCCACGCCTGCCCAACTGGACGCTCTGGTGAGCCAGTGCTCGGAACTCAAACCCGGCCAGCACTGGGTCATCATGAGCACTGTGGGGCCGGCGTCTGTTCGCGAACAATCCATCAGGCTTGAGGCCAAAGGTGTGCAGGTCGTGGACGCACCGGTAACCGGTGGAGTCGCTCGCGCCGAGACGGGCAGCCTGCTGATCTTTGCTTCCGGTGCGCAAACGGCCATCGATCATGTCGAGCCGGTGCTGCGGGCCATGGGTAATGTACGTGCGGCCGGTGCCAGTGTCGGCGATGGCCAGGCCATCAAGGTGGTGAACCAGCACCTGTGTTCGGTGCACCTGGTGGCCGCAGCCGAAGCGCTCAGTCTGGCGCGCTCGCTCGGGCTCGATCCTGCTCATGTACTGGATCTGGTTCAAGGCGGTGCCGGTGGCTCGTGGATGCTCTCGGATCGCGGGCCCCGAATGCTCGAAGGCACCGACACCCGGGTCACCAGCATGGTCGACATCTTCGTCAAGGACAGCGGCCTGGTGGCGTCCGAGGCACGGGCGTGCGATGCGCCGGTGCCTTTGCTCGACATTGCCCACGAGCGCTTCAGCACTGCATCGCAATCAGGCCTGGGAAGGCGCGACGACAGCCGGGTGATCGAGACCTGGCGATAGGAAGCTTCACGGTTTTACGGTTCTTTGCATAGCAAAAGGGCAGGGTCGCGCCTGCCCACTACAACAACAATAAAATCCGGAGAATGCCATGAGCAGATCCCCTACAGCGCCAACCCGGCCACACAACAAGGCGGGCAAAGTCTCTTTTGCCTCAATGATCGGTTCGGCCGTCGAAAGTTATGACTTCTTCATTTACGGTACGGCCGCTGCTGGCTGGTTCGGCCGCGTTTTCTTCCACACCACCGAGCCCATCGTCGGCATTCTTGCGGCGTTCGCAACCATGGCCGTGGGGTTCTTCATGCGCCCGCTGGGCGGCTATCTGGCAGGGCATTTCGGTGACCGGTTAGGACGCAAAACCGTGCTGCTCTGGTCGCTTCTGGCCATGGGTGGCGCAACGGTACTGATCGGCGCCTTGCCCACCTATGAGCAGGCAGGCGTACTGGCGCCGTTATTGCTGATTCTGCTGCGCATGATTCAGGGCATCGGTTTCGGTGCCGAATGGGGCGGTGCCGTTTTGATGGCCTGCGAGCACGCTCCAGCCAACCGCCGTGGGTTCTTTGGCGCAGTGCCGCAAATCGGCATTCCCCTGGGGCTGTTGATGGCCAACGGAGCCTTTCTGTTGTCGGCAGCGTTGTTCGAAGGTGACTGGGTCTGGCGTGCGCCGTTCCTGGCCTCGGTGATCATGGTCGCGGTCGGCATGTGGATTCGTCTGGGTGTGAGCGAGTCGCCGGAGTTCGAAAAAGCCAAGGCGGAAAACACGCTGATCCGTCAGCCCGCACTGCAAGTGATCCGCAACGACTGGCGCAAGGTTTTGCAGATCGCCGGCCTGCGTCTGGCGGAAACCGGTGGTTATTACATCGCCACCAGCTTCATGCTCTCATACGTGTTGTTGGCCGGAGTGGCGAGCAAGGAAAACGTGCTCTGGGGGACGATGATCGGTTCCGCACTCGGGCTTGGCAGTCATCTGTTCTTCGGGGCGTTGAGCGACAGGATCGGGCGCAAGCCGGTATTCCTGCTGGGGTCTTTATTCACCATCGCTTTCGGCATCCCGATGTTCATGATGATCAACAGCGGTGTAGTGATCATCGTGGTGGTCGCCGTGGCGTTGGCACTGGTGCTCAGCCACGATCCGATCTTTGCGGTGGAGGCCAGTTGGTTCACCGAACAGTTCCCGGCCAATGTGCGGTCCTCGGGGATTTCTCTGGGCTACAACTGTGCTTCGTTGATCGCAGGCGCGTTGCCCTTCATTGCCACCGCACTGTTCGCCAAAGTCGGATGGATGGGGCCGGCCATTCTGTTCAGTCTGCTAGGGGTGGTGTCGACGTTGTGCGCGCTGAAAATGCGTGAGACGGCACCCGCAGTGGCGAAGGATCCGCAGCCGATGGAGCACGGCGGTTCGGTCGTCAATCAGGCGGTCTGAAACAGGCGGGAGGCCGCGAGACAGTGGTCGGCCTCGCGACCGTCGTAACCTGCGATTGCTCCTGGAGGTATCGCGTCCGACTGTGCCATTGCTGTGGGCGTGAGCAAGCCGGACTGATCAGGTATCGAACCGGGGTCATGCCTGAACGGCGTCGACCCCTTCAACCAGCAGCATCCGGTATTCCGCGCCCTTGAATCGGTGCTGGCGCGCTTCGGTGTAGGCCGGACTTTCATACCAGGCGCGGGCGGCGGCCATGTCGGGGAAGCGCAGGATTGCGACACCTTCTGCCGATGGCCCTTCCAGCACATCCAGTTCGCCATAGAACGCCAGGCGGGTAATGTCGTGACCGGTGCGAGCGGCGGGGGCCGTTTCGGCGTAGCGCTGCATCTCGGCGGCGTCGGTGGTTTTTTCACGGATGAAAATAACGTATGCGGACATCGGGTGCTCCTGAGGCTAACTCTGGAAAATAGTGGCTTGGTGTTCAGTGGGGGGCAGGACTGCTACAGACGCCTGTAGCAGTCTCGCGGTGAATCTCAGCGCAGCGCCTCGACGATCACTTTGGCCAGGGCGCCACCGGACGCCGGATTCTGACCGGTCATCAGACGCCCGTCGACCACCACGTATTCCTGCCATACATCGGCCGACTGGTACTGGGCACCTTCGGTACGCAACGCGGTTTCCAGCAGGAAGGGCACGTCGTCCTGGGCATAGCCGGATTCCTCGTCATTCGAGAACCCGGTCAGCTTGCGACCCTGAACCAGCGGCGTGCCGTCGTCCAGTTTCGCGCCCAGCAGCGCAGCGGGGCCGTGGCACACGGCGGCGACGATCTTGCCACCGTTCCAGGCGCGTTCGACGACACGCTGGATTTCCGGATTATTGGCGATGTCCACCATCGGCCCCAGGCCGCCCGGGAAGAAGACCGCGTCGTAATCCAGAACGTCGACTTCCGACAATTTGCGGCTTCGGGACATGCGGCGGATCGCGGCGCTGTTGCGGAAGGCCAGTTGCGCCGGATCGCTCTCGTCGTAGCCGTCTTCCGGCGGAGTGCCGCCGAGCAGCGAGGCATATTCGACGGCCACACCAGCGTTGGCGAACACCTCGTAAGGATGCGCGACCTCAGGGAAGAAGTAGCCAGTGCTGCGATGGTTCGGGCCGATTTCGGCGGTGTTGGTCAGGACGAACAGAACGTGTTTGATGCTCATGGCGAATTCCTCGTGGTCGGGCGGCTGCTGAAAGTGATTGGGTGAATCCCTTTGGATGAGCTAACTTTGCGCCATTCTCAGATATTCGAGAAATTTACTTATATGATTCCAGATATTCACAGGACGTTATAAGTCATGCGCTACGACCTTAATCTATTGCCGGTTTTCATGGCCCTCATGGAAGAGCGCAGTGTCACCCGCGCCGCTGCACGGCTGGGCATCACGCAGCCGGCCTTGTCCAATGCCCTGAACCGCCTTCGCGACACCCTGCGCGATCCGCTGTTCATCCGTGAGCGCTATGGGATCAAACCCACGCAGTTCGCCGAAGAAATTGCGCCGACGATTGTCGAGACCCTGACCCGCCTGGATGAAGTCATTTTGGGGCGCCAGCATTTCGATCCTGCAAGCTCAACGCGTCAGTTCAACATCGCGCCGAACAGCTACGTCGAAATCGTGCTCTTGCCGAGGGTGATTGCCCGGTTGCGGGAACTGGCGCCCGGGATCAAGGTGGCGCTGGCACCGTTCGGCAGCGACCTGGCGGAAACAGGGGTCAGCTCCGGGACGACCGACATGGCGCTGGGGCGTATCGTCGATCCGCCCGATAACCTGATCGTTCAGCACCTGATGGACGATGGTCTGGCCTGCGTCGTGCGCGCTGACCATCCCGAAATCGGCGACAGCCTGTCACGCACGCAATACGAGGCGCTGCGCCATGTCAACGTCCTGCCACCGGGGCGAATCCGCGTCGGGTTGTTTCAGGCGCTCGACCGGCAAGGCCTGCGACGGGAACTGGCGATCTCGGTGACGCACTTCCTCGCGGTGCCGGAAATCATTGCGATGACCGACTACTGCGCCACGCTGCCGCGCCTGATCTGTAACCAGATCGCCAAGGACTCGCGGCTCAAGGTGATCCCGGCCCCGGTCGATCTGGGGACCTTTCCGGTGGACATCGCCTGGCATGTCCGCTATCGCAACGACCCGGCGCATCAATGGCTGCGGCAGATACTGGCGGAAACGGCGAGCGCGCTCAGCGGCGATGCCTGAGGTGACTCAAGCGTTCTCGTTGCCGGGGCGGGTGAACGAATAGCGGTCGATGTCCTGCCGCAAGGTCCAGCCCTGATTGCGCCAGTAGCGGGCGGCTGCGTCATTGCCTTTGAGCACGTCGAGATGCGTCTTGCCAATGCCCAGCGCTTCCAGACTCGCCAGGCAGCGCTGCACCAGCGCATGGGCGATGCCCTGACGCCGGAACGCGGGCAGCACCAGCAGATGCTGCAGGTAGCCGCGTCGCCCGTCGTGACCACACATCACACAGCCACAGAGCCCGGCATCGCTTTGGGCAACGAAGCTCATGCCGGGGTTGCGTTGCAGGTAGCGTTCGGTGGCTTCGCGGGAGTCGGCATCCCGCAGCGAGATGCCGGGGGTGCTGCTCATGAGGGCGATGACGGCGTCGTAGTCATCCATCGTCATGACACGAATGTTGATCATGGAAAAACCTGTCGAATGTCGGATCGGGCAGGTTACCAGAGCGCTTCGAGGTCATTGTGACAACGGCATGTCGGAAAACGAGCGTGCTGACAGTCTCTCTCTATCGTGTCGCAATGCTTTGACTATTAGAACTCTGGCAGAACGGGTCTACCCTTGATCTAGCGTCGGCCAAGGCCGTCCAGTTGAAACCTGATCAGGCGATAAGAATAAGCACCTTGTGCTACTGAGTTGACGCATCTGTCTGGTGCTCGGAAGGGCGCTGCCGATGCCTACGATCAAAGGTAGATCAAAACATGGCAACCGAATCGAAATGCCCCTTCAACCACGCAGCCGGCGGTGGTACCACCAACCGCGACTGGTGGCCGAACCAACTGAATCTGAAAATCCTCCACCAGCATTCGTCCCTGTCCGACCCGATGGGCGAGACGTTCGACTATGCGAAAGAATTCAAGTCACTGGACTTTGCCGCGGTCAAGCAAGACCTGCTGGCCGTCATGACCCAGTCCCAGGACTGGTGGCCGGCGGACTTCGGTCATTACGGGCCGCTGTTCATCCGCATGGCCTGGCACAGTGCCGGGACGTACCGCACCGCTGATGGGCGAGGCGGGGCGGGGGCCGGGCAGCAGCGTTTCGCGCCGCTCAACAGCTGGCCGGATAACGTCAGCCTCGACAAGGCCCGTCGACTGATCTGGCCGGTCAAACAAAAGTACGGCCGCAAGATCTCCTGGGCCGACCTGATCGTGCTCACCGGCAACGTCGCGCTGGAGTCCATGGGCTTCAAGACCTTCGGCTTTTCCGGCGGCCGGCCGGATGTCTGGGAGCCCGATGAAGATGTCTATTGGGGTTCGGAGACCACGTGGCTCGGCGGTGAAGAGCGCTATGGGGCGCACAAGGAAATGGAACAGCCGGGCCAGGGCGATCTGGTGGCCGAACCGGCCAAACACGGCGAAGAAAGCAGCCGCACGGACGGTGATCGCACTCTGGAAAACCCGCTCGCTGCGGTGCAGATGGGCCTGATTTACGTCAATCCGGAAGGCCCTGACGGCCATCCGGACCCGGTCAAGTCCGCCCACGACATCCGCGAAACCTTTGGCCGCATGGCGATGAACGACGAGGAAACCGTGGCGTTGATCGCCGGTGGCCACGCGTTCGGCAAGACCCACGGCGCAGGCCCGGCCGACAACGTAGGCGCGGAACCCGAAGCGGCAGGTCTGGAAGAGCAGGGCTTTGGCTGGCGCAACAGATTTGGCACCGGCAAGGGTGGCGACACCATCACCAGCGGGCTGGAGGTGACCTGGACCTCTACGCCGACCCGATGGAGCAACGAGTACCTGGAAAACCTGTTCGGCTTCGAATGGGAACTGGACAAGAGTCCGGCCGGCGCCAATCAATGGAAACCCAAAGGCGGAGCGGGTGCGGGCCAGATTCCACACGCTCATGACCCGAGCAAACGTCAGGAACCGCGCATGCTGACCTCGGACCTGGCGCTGCGTTTCGATCCTGAGTACGAGAAGATTTCACGGCGCTTCAAGGACAATCCCGAACAACTGGACGACGCGTTCGCTCGCGCCTGGTTCAAGCTCACCCACCGCGACATGGGGCCGCTGGCGCGTTACCTCGGACCGGAAACCCCGACCGAGGAACTGCTGTGGCAAGACCCGATTCCGGAGGTCACCGGTGCGCTGATCGATAACGACGACGCCACCGCGCTCAAGAGCAAAGTCCTCGAATCAGGCCTGACCGTCTCGGAGCTGATTTCAACCGCCTGGGCAGCGGCTTCGACCTTCCGGGGTTCCGACAAGCGCGGCGGCGCCAATGGCGGGCGGCTGCGTCTGGCGCCGCAGAAGGATTGGGCGGCCAACCAGCCGGAACGGCTGAGGAAAGTGTTGCAGGTCCTGGAGCGCATTCAGGGCGAGTACAACGGCGGGGCGAGCGGCAAGAAAATCTCGCTGGCTGACCTCATCGTCCTTGCCGGGAACGCGGGTGTCGAAAAGGCGGCGAGGGAGGCGGGCCAGAGTGTGACCGTACCTTTCTCGCCGGGCCGTGCGGACGCTTCTCAGGAGCAGACCGACGTCGAGTCCTTCGGATTCCTCGAACCGATCGCCGATGGTTTCCGCAATTACCTCAAAGGCCAGTACAAGGTGTCTGCCGAGAAGTTGCTGGTGGACAAAGCGCAACTGCTGACCCTGTCCGCGCCGGAAATGACGGTCTTGCTCGGTGGCCTGCGAGTGCTGGGGAACAATGTCGGGGAGAGCAGGCATGGAGTCTTCACCACACGTCCCGGCGTGCTGACCAACGACTTCTTCAAGAACCTGCTGGACATGAGCGTGGAGTGGAAACCCACCTCGGGCGCCAACGAGACGTTCGAGGCCAGGGACCGCAAGACCGGTGAGGTCAAGTGGACGGGCACTCGGGTCGATCTGGTGTTCGGTTCCCACGCCCAGTTGCGGGCGTTGAGCGAGGTGTATGGCAGCGCGGATGCCCACGAGAAATTCGTGAAGGACTTCGTGGCGGTCTGGACGAAAGTGATGAACCTGGACCGCTTCGATCTGGCCTGAGGTTCGCGCCGCGCCGAATAACGACGCCTCCCTCGTGGAGGCGTTTTATTGCCCACAAGATCTCTATTCCCGCCGGGAATGCCCCCATGAAAAACCTGAATTTCCTTTGTTCCGCACATTCTCGTAGCGTGGCGTTTCCCTGATACAAATATGGAGATCGCCCCGTGAATGCTGCCCCTGTGCGCCTGTACATCGATGCCCGATTCACCAGCCCTTATGCCATGTCGGTGTTCGTCGCCCTGCGAGAGAAGGACATCGATTTCGAGTTGATGAAGGTTGATCTTCACGCCGCCAGACATCGGGCGAAGGGCTATGCGGACCTGTCCCTGACACAGCGGGTGCCGATGCTGGTCGATGGCGACTTTTCCCTCTCCGAGTCATCGGCGATTACCGAGTATCTCGAGGACCGCTTTGCCCAGACGCCGATCTACCCCCGGGACGTGCAACAACGCGCTCGTGCTCGTCAGGTCCAGGCGTGGTTGCGCAGCGACCTGGTGGCGATCCGCGAAGAGCGTTCGACGCTGGTGGTGTTCTACGGCCGCCAATACCCGCCGCTGTCCTCGGATGGGCAGGCGGCTGCGAACAAACTCATCAGCGCTGCCCAGGCCTTGCTGGCTGATGGTCAGGAGCATCTGTTCGGTGAATGGTCGATTGCCGATGTCGACCTGGCGCTGATGCTCAACCGCCTGATTCTCAATGGCGATGAAGTGCCTGCACCGCTGGTGCAATACGCTCAGCGTCAATGGCAGCGGGCGACGGTGCAGGAGTGGGTCGGTCAGCAGCGTCCGCCGTTGTAACCCTGAACGCAAGTTCCATAGCGGTAGGCCGGATAGCGGCACGGCTTGCCGGTGGCAGCGTCGCGAAAGACGCCACCACCGGTAGGACCGTGCTGCCAGAGGGGAGGGGTGTAGGTTACTTGCTCACGAACTTGAACACGGTGGTCTGGGTATAGGCCTTGCCCGGATCGAGACGCGTGGACGGGAAGCCCTTCTGGTTCGGGGAGTCGGGGTAGTGCTGGGTTTCAAGGGTGAACGCGCCCCAGTGCGGGTAGATCTTGCCCGCTTTGCCCTTGACCGTACCGTCCAGGAAATTGCCGGTGTACAGCTGCACGCCAGGTTCGCTGGTGAACAGTTGCAAGTGGCGCCCGGATTTCGGGTCAACCACTTCAGCGGCCAGTTCCGACACCTTGCCTTTGGTGTCCAGCACCCAGTTGTGGTCATAGCCGCCCTGAGTCGGCTCGGCGAATTTCAGTTGTTCGTTGTCTTCGCGAATCCGCTTGCCGAACGCCGTGGGCTTGAGGAAGTCTAGCGGGGTGCCTGCCACGGGCGGCAGTTCGCCGGTCGGGATCAGTTTCACGTTGACCGGCGTGTAGTGGGAGGCCTTGACCATCGCCACCTGATCGAGAATGTCGCCATTGCCAGCGCCGGCCAGGTTGAAATAGCTGTGGTTGGTCAGGTTCAGCACCGTCGGTTTGTCGGTGGTGGCGTGGTACTGAATGCGCAGTTCGTTCTTCTCGTTGAGGCTGTAGGTGACTTCGGTCTTCAGGGTTCCCGGAAAGCCCATTTCGCCGTCCGCCGAGACGTAGGTCAGTTTGACCCCGACCCAGCCCTTGTCCTTGACGGACTCAGCCTTCCACACCTGTTTGTCGAAGCCCTTGGTGCCTCCGTGGAGCGCGTTGGTCTTGTCGTTCTGCGGCACCTGATAGGACTTGCCGTCGAGGCTGAATTTACCGTCTGCCAAGCGGTTGCCGAAACGGCCGATGGTCGCACCAAAGAACGAGGTGCCCTTGAGGTAACCGTCCAGATCGTCGAAGCCCAGGACCACGTCCTCGGTCTTGCCGTTCTTGTCCGGCACCAGCAGTGATTGCAGCGTGCCGCCGTAGGTGATGACCGTGGCCTGCATGCCCAGACTGTTGCGCAGGGTGTATTTCTCGACGGAGGTGCCATCCGGCATCTTGCCGAACGCGGCGTGTTCGCTGGTGAGCCCGGCGGCAGCGTTGGCCGAAAGCGCGGCGGCCAGCAGTGACAGTCCGATAGCAGGGATAAGCGTCTTCCTCATTGCGTCCTTCCTTTTGTTGTTATGGGATGCAGCTGTTTTTGTAGGACCCGACAGTTCGACTCCTACAACCTGTATTTGGTAATACTATTCAGGAGTGGAAAAACGGATTCTTCGATTTATAGATCAAAAACACTCGATTTAAAAATAAATTGTAATACTATTTGGAAAGCGTTGATTCTGCCCTGGTTCGCGGAACAGGTTTAGACCCGCTTTTTCGGGTTGTACAGGCGTTTGACACCCAATCGTATGATGATTAGCCTCAAATCGCGGAAAGCACCGCGATAAGGGGCGGATGTATGAGCAACAGTTTTCACGCGTCGACGGTAGACCGTCTGGGAGCCTGGATTGCTCACGGCAACGTGGGGCCTGGGCAGTCGCTGAAGGTCGAGGCGGCGCTGGGTGAGGAATTCGGGGTCAGCCGTACGGTCATCCGCGAAGCCATCAAGACATTGGTGGCCAAGGGCATGCTGGAGGTGGGGCCGAAAGTCGGGACACGGGTCTTGCCGTTGCGCAGCTGGAATCTGTTCGACCCGCAGGTGGTCGGCTGGTTGGCGGCCAAGGGCCTGACGCAAGGTTTTGTGATGGATTTGCTGGATCTGCGTCGCGCCATCGAACCGATGGCGGTGCGCTGGGCCTGCGAGCGGGCCACCGCGCAACAGATTGCCGAGATCCAGGCGGCGTATCGGGTGCTGGAAACCAGTGTCGCGGACATGGGGGACTACAACCACGCCGACCAGTGTTTTCACGAGGCAGTGCTGGCGGCCAGTCACAACCAGTTCATCGAACAGATGTTGCCGGCGTTGGGCGCTTTGCTGGCGATCTCTTTCGAGGTGTCGTCGGCGGTACCAGGCGAGTTGGGCAGAACGCTGCCGTTGCACAAGGAACTGGCCGACGCCATCGCCAGCCGAGACGCGGCCCGTGGCGTCTGGGCCTGTATGAGCCTGATCGAGAACGCCTGTGAGGTGATTTCCCGCTCGTTGGCGCAGCAGGGGTTGAAGCAGCAAGCGCTGAAGTAGTCAGCGCTCGAGCCAGAAGCATCACGCAGCAAAACGGGGCGAGCAGCCCTCGACAACAATAAGAACAGGACCTACGTATGAAGTGGCAGCCGGTCTGTGACCAGCGATTCAAATTGGCCGAAGGGCCGTTCTGGGATGACATCCAGCATGCGTTGTACTGGGTTGATATCGCCGGATTCCGTGCGTTGCGCCTGCATCGAGAGCAGGTGCGTCACTGGCAGTTCAACGAGCCGGTTTCAGCGTTCATTCCCACGACGCAAGGCGATGCGCTGGTAACCTTGGCCAGCGGCGTCTACCGTCTTGACTTGAGCTCCCCGGCCGATCACCCCCGGTTGTCGCTGCTGTGCGTGGCCGATCCGGTCCAGGGCAATCGGGCCAACGAAGCCCGTTGCGATGGTCATGGCCGGCTGTGGCTGGGGAGCATGCAGAACAACCTCGATGCTCAGGGCGGCGACGTGCCGCTGGAGCGTCGTTCCGGTGGACTGTTTCGGGTTCACGCCGACGCGTCGGTTACGCCATTGCTCGGCGGGCAGGGCATCGTCAACACGCTGCTATGGCAGGACGATCATGGCGCGCTGCTCACCGCAGACAGCCTCGATGGCGTGATTTACCGCTACCCGATACAGGCCGATGGCTCGCTGGGCGAGCGTCGTATCTGGGCGCAGCAGCACGAGCGCGGAGACCCTGACGGTTCGGCCATGGACGCCGAAGGCTATGTGTGGAACGCGCGATGGGGCGGTCACTGTCTGATTCGTTTCGCCCCGGACGGCAGCGTCGACCGCGTCGTCGAATTGCCCGTCAGTCACCCTACCAGTTGCGTGTTCGGCGGTCCGGACATGACCACGCTGTTCGTCACCAGCGCGAGACCTGCCAGCGATGCGCTGGATCTGGATGGCTGTGTTTTGCAGGTGGAGACCGGCATCAAGGGTATGCCCTCCGACCGTTTTGCCGGTTGAGGAAGGGCCAGGGACGAGGGGTGTGACACTCGGTTACATAGGCTGCATTGATAATATGATATGACTGTTTTCAGTCGCTCGGCTCTTCAGTGATTTCATCACGGGCCGTCACGACACTCACTGCTGGACGCTGTAGCTAGTCAATAAAAATAAGGAGTTAGCTATGTTGAGTCGCCACGGGATCCGTTCCCTGTGCTGTGCCGCTGTTGCCACCGCCATCGTTGGCATGAGCGGCGGTGTATCCGCTGCCGATCCGGTCAAGATCGGCTTCCTCGTCAAACAGGCCGAGGAGCCATGGTTCCAGACCGAATGGCAGTTCGCTGAAAAGGCCGGTAAGGACCACGGCTTCGAAGTGATCAAGATTGCCGTACCCGACGGCGAAAAAACCCTCACCGCCATCGACAACCTCGCCGCCAATGGCGCCAAGGGTTTCGTCATCTGCCCGCCTGACGTCTCGCTGGGCCCTGCCATCGTCGCCAAGGCCAAGGCCAACGACCTGAAGGTCATGGCGGTGGACGACCGTTTCGTCGACGCCAAAGGCAAGTTCATGGAGGACGTGCCTTACGTGGGGATGGCCGCGTTCGAAGTCGGTCAGAAACAAGGCGCGGCCATGGCCACCGAAGCGCAGAATCGCAAGTGGGACTGGAAAGAGACCTACGCGATCATCAACACCTACAACGAGCTGGACACTGGCAAGAAACGCACCGACGGTTCGGTCGATGCGTTGAAAAAAGCCGGTCTGCCTGAAGACCACATCCTGTTCACCCCGCAGAAAACCCTCGACGTGCCCGGCAGCATGGACGCAACCAACGCGGCCCTGCCTAAACTGCCAAGCGGCGCGAAGAATTTGATCGTGGGCGGCATGAACGACAACACCGTGCTCGGTGGCGTGCGGGCGACCGCTGGCGCAGGTTTTTCCGCAGATAACGTGATCGGCATCGGCATCAATGGCACCGACGCCATTGACGAGCTGAAAAAGGCCAAGAGCGGCTTCTTCGGTTCGATGCTGCCAAGCCCTGACAAAGAGGGCTACAACACCGCCCTGCAGATGTACGAGTGGGTCACCACCGGCAAGGAACCCGCCAAATACACCGCCATGGATGACGTGACCCTGATCACCCGTGAAAACTTCAAGGAAGTGCTGAGCAAGATCGGCCTTTACAAGTAATCCGCGGCGCACATCGGCAGGCCTGATGCTTCAGGCCGACATCTGCAAGGCCTCGCTCCACACCCGATGGTTGGAGCGAGGAGGAGGTGGTTCATGCAACAGGCATCAGCACAACAACAGCCGTCCGGCGGCAGTCTGCGCTTCAACGGGATTGGCAAGACCTTTCCCGGCGTGAAAGCGCTGTCGGACATCAATTTCGAAGCTCGGCCAGGCAGCGTGCATGCGCTGATGGGCGAGAACGGCGCGGGCAAGTCGACGCTGCTCAAGATTCTGGGTGGTTCGTATCAGCCCAACAGCGGCGACCTGCAGATCGGCGATCAGCACCTGGCGTTCAAATCCACCGCAGACAGCATCGCGGCCGGGGTCGCGGTGATTCACCAGGAATTGCACCTGGTGCCGGAAATGTCGGTGGCGGAAAACCTGCTGCTGGGGCACATGCCCAACCGCTGGGGTCTGGTCAACCGGCGGGCGATGATGCGTCGCGCCCGCGAGTTGCTCAAGGGCCTGGCGGATGAAATCGATCCTGGCACCCGACTGGGCGATCTTTCGTTGGGTCAGCGGCAGTTGGTGGAAATCGCCAAGGCCATGTCGCGCAATGCTCACGTCATCGCCTTCGACGAACCCACCAGCAGCCTGTCCGCCCGTGAGATCGATCGTCTGATGGCGATCATCGTCAAGTTGCGCGATGAGGGCCGGGTCATTCTCTACGTGTCGCACCGCATGGAAGAAATCTTCCGCGTGTGCGATGCCGTGACCGTGTTCAAGGACGGGCGCTTCGTACGCACCTTCGATGACATGGCGGACCTTGACCATGATCGTCTCGTGACCTGTATGGTCGGGCGTGACATTCAGGACATCTACAACTACCGCGCTCGCCAGCATCAGGGGCCGAGCCTGCGTGTCACCGGTCTGATGGGGCCTGGCCTTCAGGAACCGGTGAGTTTCGCGGTGGAGAAGGGCGAGGTGCTGGGTTTCTTCGGGCTGGTGGGTGCGGGTCGTACCGAACTGTTCCGGATTCTGTCCGGGCTGACCCGTAGCCAGGCCGGGACGCTGCAACTCGATGGCAAACCGCTGACGCTGAAGTCGCCACGGGATGCAATTGCCGCCGGCATTCTGTTGTGCCCGGAAGACCGCAAGAAAGAAGGGATCGTGCCGCTGTCCAGCGTCGCCGAGAACATCAACATCGGCGCGCGTCCCCGGCATGTGCACCTGGGTTGTTTGATCCAGGGCCGCTGGGAACGGGACAACGCGAAACATCAGATTCGCTCGATGAACGTCAAGACGCCATCGCCAGAGCAGCAGATGCTGTTTCTGTCAGGCGGCAATCAGCAGAAGGCGATTCTTGGCCGCTGGCTGTCGATGCCGATGAAGGTCCTGCTGCTCGACGAGCCGACCCGTGGCATCGACATCGGTGCCAAATCCGAGATCTNGTGGTGTCCAGCGATCTGATGGAGGTCATGGGGATTTCCGACCGCATTCTGGTCATGAGCGAAGGCGCCATCACCGGCGAGCTGTCTCGCGATGAGGCCAATGAACAACGGTTGTTGCAACTGGCACTGCCGCGCACGCGCGGTTGATATCTGGTCATGACAGTGAAAAATAAAAACGAGGTGCGTATGTCTACCGAAACCAGCCTGACGGCTCCCCGCCAGGGCATGAACATGCGTCGATTCGTCGACGACTGGGCCATGCTCCTGGCCGCATTGGGCATCTTTGTGCTCTGTGCCTTGCTCATCGACAACTTCATGTCCCCGCTGAACATGCGTGGCCTGGGCCTGGCGATTTCCACGGTCGGCATCGCCGCCTGCACCATGCTGTTCTGTCTGGCATCCGGGCATTTCGACCTGTCGGTCGGTTCGGTGCTGGCCTGCTCCGGAGTCATCGCGGGGATCGTGATCCGTGACACCGACAGCGTGTTCCTGGGTGTGTCGGCGGCATTGGCCATGGGCTTGCTGGTGGGGCTGATCAACGGCATCGTCATTGCCAAACTGCGGATCAACGCGTTGATCACCACGCTTGCGACCATGCAGATCGTGCGCGGTCTGGCGTACATCTTCTCCAACGGCAAGGCGGTGGGCGTCGGTGATGAGGCATTCTTCGTCTTCGGTAACGGCCAGTTGTTTGGCGTTCCGGTGCCGATCCTGATCACCATCGTCTGCTTCGTGTTCTTCGGCTGGCTGCTCAACTACACCACTTACGGGCGCAACTCGCTGGCCATCGGCGGCAACCAGGAAGCGGCATTACTGGCGGGTGTGCATGTCGATCGCACCAAGATCATCATCTTTGCCGTACACGGGCTGATCGGCGCTCTGGCCGGTGTGGTGCTGGCTTCGCGCATGACGTCGGGTCAGCCGATGATCGGTCAGGGTTTCGAACTGACGGTGATTTCTGCCTGTGTGCTGGGCGGGGTATCGCTCAGCGGCGGGATCGGCATGATTCGTCATGTGATCGCCGGGGTGCTGATTCTGGCGATCATCGAGAACGCCATGAACCTGAAGAACATCGACACGTTCTACCAGTACGTGATCCGCGGCACGATCCTGTTGCTGGCGGTGATCATTGACCGGTTGAAGCGTCGCTGATGAACCCGTCAGTCGCCTGAATCCTGTGGCAGTCCGGCTTGCCGGCGTTGGTGATCATGAGAACGCCACCGCCGGCAAGCCGTGCTGCTACAAGGGTGATGTCGCATTCAGGCTGTTGATTCTGGCCGAAGGCCGTAGCAGTCCGGCTTGCCGGCGGTGGTGATCATCTGATCTTCCCCCAGCTCGGTGTTCAGCCCCTTGCGAGGGCCTGCTCGACCCACCTGGTAAACGCCAGGGTCGCGGTATCGCTCATCACCGGCCCGATCAACTGAACCCCCAGCGGCAACCCTTGGGGTCCGACACCCACGGGCAGGTTCAGACTCGGCAAGCCCAGCAGGCTCCAGATCCGCGAAAACAGCGGATCTCCCGTGCCTTCCAGCCCTGAATCCGCCTCGCCGCAGGCACTGGGCGTCATCAGCAGATCGTAACCGGCAAAATCACGCCCCATTCGATGCCGGGCCGAGGCCAGTTGCGCGCGGTGTTGCAGGCTCTGTTCGAACGTGATCCGCGAGCCGCGCTCCAGCATCGCCCTTAGGCGCTCACTCAACAGGTCCGGGTGATTCACGCGCTCGTCGGCCAATGCCTTGAACGCTTCGGCGCACATCACTTCGTCGTGCACATCTGTCAACGCCGACACGCTGTCGGCGAGGGTGACATCGACGACCTGCACCCCAACCGCGATCAGTCGTTGCACCGTCGATTCGAAGGCCTGCCGAGCAGCAGGGCTCGCTTTGTCCCATTGAGGTGTGCGACAGACACCGATCCGCGGCTTGCGGTCCTCGGGTAACTGACGCCATTGCGGGGCGCAGGCCATCACCGATGTCAGCAACGCCACGTCATCCACGCAACGACCGAAGCCTCCCACCGTATCCAGCGACTCGCTCAGGCTCTTCACCCCAGCGCGGGGGATCAGCCCGAAGCTGGGCTTGAAACCGACGATGCCACAATACGCCGCGGGCCGAATCACCGACGCTGCCGTCTGCGTCCCCAGGGCCAGCGGCACCATGTGCGCGGCCACGGCTGCCGCTGAACCGCTCGAGGATCCGCCGGGGGTGTGCGCAGGGTGATGGGGATTGCGAGTGGGGCCAGGGGTGAAGGTGGCGAACTCGGTGGTGACGGTCTTGCCCAGTACGATCGCACCGGCCTCTCGGCACAGCGCAACCGCAGCGGCGTCATTGCTCGGTCGATGCTGTCGGTAGACCGGCGAGCCATAGCCCGAGGGGAAGTCCCGGGTGTCGAACAGATCCTTGACCCCGAGCGGCAGACCGTGCAACGGACCTCGAATCGGGCCTTGGTCAAGCTGGCGAGCCTGTTCCATGGCGCGCGGTGCGTCGTATTCCCGCCAAGCCAAGACCTGAGGCTCACGGTCCTGAATCACCTCGATGCAGGCGCCCAGCAAGGCTTGCGCGGTCAACGCGCGACGCTGCAGAAGACGGGCGGCGTCACTGGCGGTCAGGCGGGAAAAATCGGGGTCAGAGAGGGGCATGAGGCGGTCCTGAAGCTGGGGACGAGAGCCCGGATCATGCCGCAGGCCCTGTTACGTTGTACACCGTCGGCATCCAGCTCAGCTTCGTGGTGACGAAGATCAGGCGCACCGAGGCCTGAGCCAGTTCCTGCGCCTCGGTCCGTATGGTGTGAAGCTCGGTCCTGAGGGATTCGTCATGGGTTTCATTGACTCGCGATTCTATCAGCAGGGTCATCTCGTACAGCGCGTCGATGAGTCCGTGCAGATTGCGATGCAGCTGATGAGTGACTTTGTCCAGATCCTGCTCCACCAGCGGGTCTTGGGGCAGCGAGGGTTCGGATTCGGCCTCGTCGGGCTTGATCGCGTGCACGCCGGTGAGGACATAGTGGATATCGACGCCTGCCTTGGTGATGCGTAACAGATAATCGGCCTTGGGGGAGCGGGCCCCGCTCTCGTAATTCCCTTGGGCGTTGGTTTCTACGCCGCCTATTGTGCCCAGTGCACTTTGCGACAGTTTCAACCGATTGCGTTCCTCGCGAAGTCGTTGACCTATCCCTGGCATGTGCTTCTCCTTTGCAGTGTCGCTGGCAGGCCGATTGGTAATGGTTGGCATCGGACCGGTCTGCGCACAAATACACCTCGACGATGTGCGCAGGATTAATTGGATTAGAGTGTTATATCTAGTTTTTAACGTGCCAAAGTACGGCGCGTTTTGGTCCGACAATACGATCAATTGGAACGCATTGTGGATCCAATCTAAGGATTTGGACAGGCTTTCGGTAAACAAACGTATGAATGTAGTTATCCGGAATATCGTAATTCGACTACGTTCTGCGCTCGTTTCGAGGGTAGGAAGCATTGCGCTGCACCTTTGAAATCGCCCCCGGGCACGGAGGGGGAGTGCCCGGTTTCGGTGCAGGTGAAGGGTCAGGAAGGGCAGCGGTTACCCGGCTGCCGAACCCAGTCAGTGGCGGTTTTAGCGATGGTATCGGCAAGGCTGGAGACAGCCTTCTGGTGGGCCAGTACCAGGCTTTCCATGCCGATGCCGGCAGGCTGGCGAATGACGCTGCTGCAGGTCAGTGTCTGTCGTTTACCGCCGCCGTCGCCGCGCAGACTCAGATTCCACACCACGTCGATCAGCGCGTACTGGCCAGGTACGGATTCGAATCGCCGTACATCGGTTCGCAGGGTCAGCACCGGCTCGTCGCTCTGCTTGGGCAGTCCGGCCAGGTCGCGGGAGCCAAAGCGGCGTTCCAGCTGCCCGGTCAGCGCATCATGGAACTCATCGCCCAGCGGCGCGCCCCAGCGCTCGTTCTCCAGAATGGCCAGACTGCCGTCCCCCTGACGCACCACCAGCGGCGGCTGATCGACCTGCACGGCCATCAGCACGGGCTGCATTTCGAACTGAAACGGCGCCCGAACGGGGGTGGCCGGTGCCTGAGTCGCCGGCGCGATCAGCGTGTAGTAATGCGTCGGCGTCGAGGCACAGGCACCCAGGCCCAGCGCGCAGGCCAGAATCAGTAGATGAGAACGCACAGTCATTGCACAGGCTCCGGAGCGATTTCACGGGAAGAGGAAGAACCTTTGTACGAGCCGGGCGCGGCGTCGCCGGTGCGGCCACGGATCAGCGATTCAGGATGGCGACTGAGGAAGTCGGTGAGTACGCGCACCGAGCGGGCAGTGCGCTGAACTTCTTCCATGGCCTGACCCAGTTGCTGACGTGCCGGAGAGTCATCCGAGAACGTGGCATTGGCGTTGCCGATTGTTTTCTGTGCCTGCTGCAAAGTACCGCGTACTTGTGGCAGAACATCACTGTTGACCTGTTTCATGGTCTTCTGAAGTTCGACCAGACTGCCATTGAGGTTCTTGGCCAGTTCATCGATAGGAATTTTCCCTAACTTGTCGACGAACGCCTGAAGTTGCTCCTGCAACTTGTCGAAACTGCCACCGGTAGTCGGAATTTCAAGCGGCCGGGCTTTAGCGTTGTAAGCGATCTTCGGTGCTTTGGGATCGAAGTCCATCGCCACATACAACTGTCCCGTCAGCAGGTTGCCATTGCGGATCTGGGCGCGCAGACCGCGCTCGACGAAGCGTCCAAGTATACGTGAGGTCAGTTCTTCTTCATCGCCGCCACCGGCCTGCTCTTTGAGCTTGTCGTTGGCGCCGCCCAGGCGCTGAGGATAGATCACCGCACCGACGACACCGGGGAAGGTTCCGGTGGCGGCGTCGTAGTCCAGGTCCACCGAGACAACACGGCCAATGTTCACCCCCAGGAAATCCACCGGTGCGTTGACCACCAGGCCACGCAAGGATTGATTGAAGCGCATGCGGATGTATTTCGGCTCGCCATCGGGTGGCGCCAGCGCGGTGGCCTGATCTTCGAACAGCTTGTATTCGGCGTTGCTCTCGGCGGGCTTGGCATCGGGGCTGTACTTGGGTTCGCGAAACGCAATGCCGCCGGAGATGATCGACGTCAGCGATTGCGTCGAGACCTTCAGACCTGCTGCGCCCACGCTGACATCGATACCGCTGGCGTTCCAGAAACGTGAATCGGTGAGCACGAATTGATCGTTGGGCGAACTGACGAAAATTTCGATGTCCACACCCTTGCCGTCCTTGGCCAGCTCATAGGCCACGACCTGGCCGACCTGAATCCGCCGGAAGTAGACCGGCGAGCCGATGTCCAGCGAACCAAGGTCGTCGGTATGCAGGATGAAGCGCTTGCCTTTCTCGCCGAAGGTCACGGGCGGCGGGGTCTCAAGGCCAGTGAAATTCTTCTCGGTCTTCTCCGAGCTGCCGGCGTCGGCACTGATGAACGCGCCGGACAGCAGGGTGTCGACGCCGGACACGCCATGGGCGCCGATGCGTGGGCGCACCACCCAGTATTGCGAATCGGCGCGGGTAAATGGCGCGGCCGACTGGTTGAGTTCGATGGTCGCCAGCACATGCGTGCGATCTTCGCTCAGATCGATGTCGGTTACCGTACCGATCACCACGTTCTTGTATTTGACCTGAGTCTTCTTGGCTTCCAGGCCTTCTGCGGTGAGAAAACTCACCACGACCTTGGGGCCGACGTTGAGGAAGTCGTGGATGACCATCGACAGGCCGATGATGCCGGCAACGATTGGCACCAGCCAGACCAGGGAGATACGCGCCTTGCTAGCCTTGACCTGGGGTCGTGCCGGTGTCGGCGCTGATGGGGGTAGGGTGTTATCAGACATCTTCAACCTCTGCGTCCCAGATCAACCGGGGATCGAAACTCATGGCGGCGAACATCGTCATCACCACCACCAAACCAAAGAACAGAATGCCCAGGCGCGGCTCGATGGTACTGAGCCCGCGAAACTGGACCAGCGCTGCCACCAGCGCGACCACCAGTACGTCGAGCATCGACCAGTAGCCGATCAGCTCGATGAAGCGATAAAGCCGTGAACGTTCGCGCATCGCCCACTGGCTGCGCCGCTGACAGGTCACCAGCAACATGCCCAGCACCAGAAACTTGATGCACGGCACCAGCACACTGGCGATGAAGATCAGAATTGCGATGTCCCAGGAGCCGCCTTCGGCGAACTCGATCACACCGCTCATGATGGTGTTTTCACTGGCGCTGCCCAGCAGCGTGGTGAACATGACCGGCATGGTATTGGCGGGGATATAGAAAATCAGCCCGGCGATCAGGAACGCCCAGGTGCGCGCCAGGCTATTGGGTTTGCGCTGATGAACCGCCGACTCGCAACGCGGGCACTCGTGGGCGTCCTGCGGGCAGACGTAGCTGCACACATGGCAGAGGGTGACCTTGCGTTCGCGAGCGAAGGGGATGCCGTTCATTCCGGTTCCACTCCCAGCTCGGTCCATAGCCTGCGGATGTCCTTTCCGGCAATCAGCAGAATCAGCACCATCAACATCCCCATTGCCCACAACCCCACGCCGGGATGGACGTCGAGCATGCCCGACAGCTTGACGATCGACACCAGAATGCCCAGCAGACAGACCTCGAGCATGCTCCATGGCCGCAAATGTTCGAGGGCGCGCATGCAGCTCTTGAAGCCTGGGGCGATCTCGTTGCGATGGGCATGCACCAGCACCCAGAACAGCAGGGCGATCTGCAACGCCGGGGCGAGAATGATCGCAAGCCCGGCGACCAGTGCGATCAACGTGATCTGCCCCTGCGCCAGCGCATGGACCGAGCCCCAGAGGGTCACCTCGTTGTACAGGCCTTTCATGCTGATGCTGATGACCGGAAAGACGTTGGCGAAGATGAACATGATCCCCGCCGCGATGCTCAGCGCCAGCATCTGTTCGATGCTCATGCGGTGACCGCGGTCGAGCATGGCTGCGCAGCGCAGGCAATAAGACGACTCGCCCTTGTTCAGGGGCTGAGCCTCGTACAGCGAATCGCAGTGCTCGCAGATGATCCACTGAGCGGGATCGTCCTGGGGCGTGGGTGCGGTGGTCGAAGAGGGTGAGGTGTTCACGATAGGCCGGCTTTGCAGGATTGAATGCTCGACGACGGGATCACGCCAGTGGCTTTCCCGACGCAGGACGAATGCTGGTGGAGTGTGGCTGATGTCATGAACCGCACGCAGGTAAGTTCGAATGAAAGATTGACCACTTTGCCAGCATCGGGTTCGGTGCCGGTCAGGGGATATGTAGAAAACCCGTGAATAAAACCACGTTTTCGGTCGTCTCCGTGCACAAGTTGTTGCGACGTGTGTTGCCGAAAACGCGACAAGTGTAGCGCGACAGCGCCGGCTCGCGCTGCCTTTCGTGTGCATAAGTAATTGAAACACAGCGGTTTATCTCGCGTGGCACAGCGCTTGCTCTCTGGGTTTTCAGCCGGGGCACATACGCCCCCGGTTCTAATAAGAACGGAGAGCCTCATGAACCGATTTGGCCAACACTTTCACCTTGCCGGCGCCCCGACCCGTTTGCTGCTCAGCGCCGTCGCCCTGAGCATTGCCTGCACGCTGCCCAGTTACGCCGATCAAACCCCTGCCGCAGTGGACGGCGTGCGGATCGGCGCTGCCGATCAGGAACCCGGTAACTGGATGAGCCACGGGCGCACTTACGACGAACAGCGCTTCAGCCCTCTGAAAAAAATCAATGACGGCAACGTCGACAAACTGGGCCTGGCCTGGACCTACAAGCTGGACATCGACCGGGGTGTGGAAGCCACACCCATCGTGGTCGACGGGGTGATGTACACCACCGGGCCGTTCTCGGTGGTTTATGCACTGGATGCGCGCAATGGCAAATTGCTCTGGAAGTACGACCCGCAGTCCGACCGTAGCCGCGCCGGCGAAGCGTGCTGCGATGCAGTGAACCGGGGCGTTGCAGTGTGGGGTGGAAAAGTCTTCGTCGGTGTGCTCGACGGCCGTCTGGAGGCGATCGATGCCAAGACCGGGCAGAAGGTCTGGTCGGTGGACACCCGCACCAGCCCTGATCGCTCGATCACCATCACGGGCGCCCCGCGTGTGGTGAAAGGCAAGGTGATCATCGGCAACGGCGGCGCCGAGTACGGCGTGCGCGGTTACATCACCGCCTATGACGCCGACACGGGCAAACAGGACTGGCGTTTCTTCACCGTGCCGGGCGATCCGAAACTGCCACCGGAAAACAAGGCCATGGAAATCGCCAGCAAGACCTGGTTCGGCGACAAGTTCGTCGAGCAGGGCGGTGGCGGTACGGTCTGGGACTCGATGTCCTACGACCCGAAACTCAATCTGCTGTACATCGGCGTCGGCAACGCGTCTTCGTGGAACCCGCGTCTGCGCTCCGAAGGCAAGGGCGACAATCTGTTCCTGTCGTCCATCGTCGCGATCAATCCGGACAACGGCGAGTACGTCTGGTATTACCAGACCACGCCGGGTGACGCCTGGGACTTCACCGCCACCGCGCACATCATGCTGGCTGACTTGAAGATCGACGGCAAAGAACGCCAGGTGCTGATGCAGTCGCCCAAAAACGGCTTTTTCTACGTCATCGACCGCAAGACCGGCGAGTTGCTGTCGGCCAAGAACATCGTGCCGATCAACTGGGCCACCGGGGTCGACATGAAGACCGGTCGGCCCATCGTCGATGAGAAAGCCGCGGTCTACTGGCGCGATCCGGAGAAGAAAGCGCTGCTGGTCCAGCCCGCGTTCTGGGGTGCCCATGACTGGCAACCGATGTCTTATAACCCTCAGACCGGCCTGGTCTACATCCCGGCGCACATCATGTCGGCGCTGTATCAGGACGTTGACGGCCAGCCGCCGCGCAAGAAGTTCAAGAGCATGTACCAGTTGCAGGTCAACACCGGAATGATGCCGGAAGACCCGGAAGGCCTGCGCAAACTGGCCGACACCTGGACCGGCAAGCTCATCGCCTGGGACCCGCTCAAACAGGAAGCGCGTTGGGAAGTGCCGTACTCGACGATCTTCAACGGCGGGACCCTGAGCACGGCGGGCAACCTGCTGTTCGAGGGCACGGCGGATGGGCGCGTGGTCGCCTATTCGGCGGACAAGGGCAAGGTGCTGTGGGAACAGCCGGCCAATACCGGGGTGATGGCAGGGCCTGTGACCTACGAGGTGGACGGCGAGCAATACGTGACGTTCATGGCCGGCTGGGGCGGGGCGTTTTCGACTTTCGCCGGGGCCTTGTCGTTGCGCGCCGGGGCCAAGCCCAACGCGCAGGTGCTGACCTACAAACTCGGCGGCACGGCGAAGCTGCCTGACCTGAAATACAAATACGCGGATCGCAAGGTCGATCCACCGGCGTTTACCGGCACCACCGAGCAGGTGGACAAGGGCCGCGCGCTGTTCAACGGCCACTGCGACACCTGTCACGGCATCAACGCCATCAGTGGCGGCGTGCTGCCCGATCTGCGGATG
This sequence comes from Pseudomonas sp. LS-2, assembly GCF_003605735.1. Classification (GTDB taxonomy): domain Bacteria; phylum Pseudomonadota; class Gammaproteobacteria; order Pseudomonadales; family Pseudomonadaceae; genus Aquipseudomonas. The sequence goes on from NZ_QXTJ01000002.1 coordinate 110,468, forward strand.
CTGAGCAAGGAAAACCATCAGATGTTCCTCGGCATCGTCTACGGCGGGCGGGTCAATGACGGCATGCCGTCGTTCGCCGACGAGCTCAAGCCGGACGAGGTGGAGTTGGTGCATCAATACATCATCAAGCGCGCCAACGATCTGAAGAAAGAAATGGCATCGGCGAAGACCGCTGCGGCGCAGTAGTCGGTGGTTATGACCTCTGTAGCAGTCTGGTTTGCCGGCGGCAGCGATGGTGAGGATGCCAGCGCCGGCAAACGGAACGCCGGACCGCTACGGGGGAAGTTTTCCCTAATTCAAGACAGAGGCAGAACACATGAGCACTTCATTACCGATCTACCAAAGCTACATCGACGGGGCGTTCAGCGCCGGCGACAACCTGATCGAAGTCTTCAACCCGGCCAACGGCGAGCTGCTGGGATCTGTTCCCGAAACCAGCCTCAGTGAAGTCGAACGCGCCCTCGCGGCTGCGCGTACGGCCCAAAAGGGCTGGGCGAAAAAACCGGCCAACGAACGCGCAGGCTATCTGCGTCGCATCGCCAGCAAGGTGCGCGACAACGCCGACCGTCTGGCGCGGATCATCACCGCCGAACAGGGCAAGGTGCTGGGGCTGGCGCTGGTCGAAGTCAATTTCACAGCCGACTATCTGGATTACATGGCCGAGTGGGGTCGCCGTCTGGAAGGGGAAATCCTGACCAGCGACCGGCCAGGGGAAAACATCTTCGTGTTCCGCAAACCGCTGGGGGTCGTGGCCGGGATTCTGCCGTGGAACTTCCCGTTCTTCCTCATCGCGCGCAAGCTCGCGCCGGCGTTGATCACCGGCAATACCATCGTGATCAAACCGAGCGAAGAAACCCCGATCAACTGCTTTGAATTCGCGAAACTGCTCGCCGAAACCGACCTGCCCAAAGGCGTGGTCAACATCGTTTCGGGCAAGGGCGCCACGGTGGGCAACGCGCTGAGCGCCAGTTCGAAAGTGGACATGGTCAACTTCACCGGCAGTGTCGCGACCGGCCAGCGCATCATGGCCGCTGCCGCACACAACATCACCAAACTCAATCTGGAACTGGGCGGCAAGGCACCGGCCATCGTACTGGCCGATGCCGACCTGGGCCTAGCGGTCAAAGCGATTACGGCCTCGCGGGTGATCAACACCGGGCAAGTCTGCAACTGCGCCGAGCGGGTGTACGTCGAGCGCAAAGTTGCCGATCAGTTCGTGGAGCAGGTCAGTGCGGCGATGGCCGCAACCCGATACGGCGATCCATTGGCCGAGGAGGGGCTGGACATGGGGCCGCTGGTCAACAGGGCCGGTCTGGACAAGGTCGCACAAATGGTCAAGACCGCCGTCGGCGATGGCGCACAAGTGATCACCGGTGGCGCGATTGCCGACAAGAATGGCAAGGGCTTCCACTACCAGCCGACGGTCCTCGCCAACTGCCGTCAGGACATGGAAATCATGCGTCAGGAAATCTTCGGGCCGGTGCTGCCGATCCAGATCGTCGACGACCTGGACGAAGCCATTGCCCTGGCCAATGACTGCGAATACGGCCTGACCTCATCGATCTACACCCGCGACCTCAGCGCTGCGATGCGCGCCTGCAATGAGATCGACTTCGGCGAAACCTACATCAATCGCGAGAACTTCGAAGCCATGCAGGGCTTCCACGCCGGGATTCGCAAATCCGGGATCGGCGGCGCGGATGGCAAGCACGGGGTGTATGAGTTCACCCATACCCATGTGGTGTATATCCAGATTTGACCCCATACCCGGCCCCAAACTTGTAGGAGTGAGCGTGCTCGCGATTGATTTGTGTCGGTGGCTGCTTTTGCAACTGACACACTGCTATCGCGAGCACGCTCACGCCACAAGGGTTTTTCAGTGCGCCTGATCGACGCGATTCGGCGGCACGATCCGGTACTTCTTCATCTTGCGATACAACGTGGATCTTGCCACCGCCAACTCATCGGCCACCCCGGTGATGTTCCATTGATGCCGGCGCAAGGCTTCGAGCAAGCGCTGGCCTTCGTCATCGGCCGTCAGTCTGGCCAGCGGCGGGCGATTCTGCACCGGGGCCTGTAGCCCATGTTGTCGCTCATCGAGCACTTCATCCGGCAGACACTCGGCATCGATATGGCCATTGTCAGCCAGCGCCACCGCATAGCGCAGCACGTTGATCAACTGCCGAATATTGCCCGGCCAGTCGTAACGGCTCAGCAGTTTCATGCTCGTCGCATCGATCCGGCAGTGTTCCCCACCTGGCTGATCGCGTAGCACCGACTCGATCAACGAGCGGAGGTCGCTGCGCTCACGCAACGCGGGCAACTGCAGGGTCATGCCGTTGAGGCGATAGAACAGGTCTTCGCGAAAGGTCTTGCCGGCCACCCTATGCGACAGGTTCTGGTGGGTCGCGGAAATCACCTGGATGTCCAGCGGCAGCGGCGTATCGGCCCCCAGCGGCGAGATTTCCCGTTCGGCCAGCACGCGCAGCAAACGGGTCTGCAAATGCGTGGGCATGTCGCCGATTTCGTCGAGAAACAACGTGCCGCCATTGGCGATCTCCAGCTTGCCTTTCATGCCTTTCTTGTTCGCGCCGGTGAAGCTGCCGCTGCGGTAACCAAACAACTCGCTCTCGATCAGGGTTTCCGGAATGGCCGCGCAGTTGAGCGCCACGAAGGGGCCGCTGCGCCGTGCGCTTGCCAGGTGAATCGCCCGGGCGAAGGCCTCCTTGCCGGTGCCGGTTTCCCCGTTGATCAGAATGGGCAGATCCTTGTCGAGCACCTTGTGCAAACGCGTCACACTCTTTTGCAAGCGGGTATCGGCCCCCGCCAGACGCTCCAGGGTCGGCGCACGGTGGATGATCGCCGCCGGTTGCGGTTGCGGTTGCGGTTGCGGCTGAAGGGGTGCGCGCACCTTGACCGGCATGCGCAGGCCGACTTCCACCAGACGTTGCCCGGCACGCAGCCGGGTAGCATTGGCGCCGCCATTGCACAGGCGCAGCAACTCATCGACGTCCACCGGCAACAGGTCGCTGAGCCTGCGACCCAGCAACAGGCCGTGGCCATGGGTCTGGTGTTCGACGAAGGCTGCGCGATTGGCGCCGATCACCCGGCCGTGATCGTCCAGCGCCAGCAACTGCTCGTTGGCCAGGTCGCTGATCTCCTCACAGGGCTTGATCATCAGGGTCAGCGTGTTGCGATGGCTGTGGCGAAAGTAGGCGTTTTCGATCATCCGCGCATACATGATGACCAGTTGCAGGGTCAGGTATTGCGCTTCTTTCGGACCGTTGCTGTTCAGGCACGAGGCGTTGAGACAGCCACGGACGTTGCCCAGGGAATCGAAGATCGGCGAGACCGAGCAACTCAGTCGGTCGTTCTCCCGCAGGAAGTGCTCGTCGCGGTGAATGATGAGCGCACTGCCCGAGGCCAGGCCGGTGCCGATGCCGTTGGTGCCCACCAGCGACTCGTCCCAGCGCGAGCCGACGATCAGGCCGGAGTCGGCATAGGCGCTGCCGGAGGTGGGCACGCGTGAGTCGAGGGCGATGCCGTGTTCGTCGCTCAGGAGCACGGCAAACCCGGCCAGACCGACGCGTTTGGCCAGGCCGCTGACACCCTGTCCGGCGATGGACATGTAGTCGTGGTGGAATTCCTGATGGCGATGAATCTCGGCGGCACTGAGGATGACTTTGTGGCCGCGACTGGCGGGCTTCAGGCCGTGCTCGACGACGCTGCGATACCACGACTGCACGATCAGGCCATCGGAAGGCAGGCTGCGGTCGGGGAAATAGTCTCCGACGAAGGCATTGAGATCAGCGGGGCCGTTTCCCGTGGTCTGCAAGGACATGGCGATTCTCCTGATGCGTCTGCGGCCTTGCGGTGACAGCGCATGAATTATTGTTTTTCATAGCGGGGGGCAGGCCTGCGCGAGCGGTTCGGGCGGCAGGCCTGAGCATCAGACTAGCCGTTGGCGAAATAAAGCGCCTGTTACAAAAAAAATCCCGTGATGCACAAACGCCTCAGCAAATCCCGTACCCGGTGGTGGCCGCGCAAGCGAACGCGTCTGGGACGCGACTGTCGCGCAACCCCGTGGACAAGGGTCGCGCGACAACCGATGCGGCATTGCTACAGGTGTAGCGGATGCGTCGTGCACAGGTGTCGATGTGCCGCGTCTGGCAGTCTTGCAGGGTTTTCACATTGGGGTATAACAAGGCTGCCGGGCTGTTCCGGTCTTGTCAGGGAGTGCTGCCTATGTGGACCAAACCGACCTACACCGACCTGCGTATCGGCTTCGAAGTCACCATGTACTTCGCCAGCCGCTGAACGCCGACCAAAAGCCCCGCCAGCATCGCGGGGCTTTTTCATGCGCTGCGTAAGCCATTCTGTGGCTTGATCGCGCTGCGTACACCCTTTCATAGCAGTCCGGCTTGCTGACGGGGGGTTACAACTTAGCCCAGAATGCCTCGGCAAAATTGCTCAAGGCCATGGTCGGACGGAACAGCCGGATTTCCACCGGAATGTCCCAGTGTTCATCCAGGGCGCGGACCAGTTTGCCACTGGCGATCTCGGGTTCGGCCAGGGTTCCTGGCAGCCACGCAAAGCCTTTTCCCTCCAGCGCCATGGACAGCAACACGGCCGCCAGGTGCGAGCTGAACACGGTGTGCAAGCTCGGCGGCGACGCCTCCTGACGCAGCCGCGCCGAGACGATTCTCCCCAGTCCTGATTCGGCCGTGTAACCGAGCAGCGACAGCGGTTCGGCGCCTGTAACGGGTTCGGCCGGTGGCGCCTGCAAGGGCATCAGCCAATCACTGCCCACCACTTTGGAATGGAAGGATTCAGCCGGAAATTGCGGCGGCACGTCCGGATGCTGATGGCACAGCAGAAACTGCACTTCGCCGCCCAGCAACATCTGTTCGCAGACCCGCATGTTGTCCGAGTGCAGCCGTATCGCCTCGATCGGGCTGCTGCGTTCGGCGCCGCGCACCCATCCCGGAAAGAAGGTGAACGACAGCGAATGCGTGGCCGCGAAATGCAGCGTACGGGCTTCTTTTCCGGCGACTTCGCGGGCTTCCTGACGCATCTGGTACAGACGACGGGTCATCTCTTGCGCGCTGCCGAGCATGTGCCGACCGGCATCGGTCAGCGTGGCGCCCTGGGTGGTGCGGTCGAACAGATCGACCCCGACCCACGTCTCCAGCGCCCGAATCCGGCGGCTGAACGCCGGTTGGGTGACGTGGCGCAATTCGGCGGCGCGGGAAAAATTACCGCTTTGCGCCAGTGCATTGAAATCTTCCAGCCAGACCAATTCCATCGTGATGCCGTCCGCGCATTGAGTGCCGCGTTTTTAGCATTGGCCGCAGACAAAGGTCCAGCCCTAGAGTGAACCCATCACCTGCTGCCGCTATTTACGAAAGCACTCACGAAAACGCCTCATCCATAACAACAGGAGTTACCCATGCGTATCGTCGATATCCGCGAGAAAACCGTTTCCATCGCCTCGCCGATTGCCAATGCCTACATCGACTTCTCCAAGATGACCTGCTCGGCGGTCGCCGTGGTGACCGACGTCATCCGCGACGGCAAACCGGTGCGCGGCCCCGGCGTCAACCCCAATGGTCGCGACGGCCAGGGCGCATTGATGCGTGACCGTTTCCTGGCCCGGGTGCTGGAAGCCGACCCTGAATCGCTGATCGACAAAGAGCGCGACAACCTGGACCCATTCGCCATCTGGAAAGCCCTGATGACCAACGAGAAGCCGGGCGGTCACGGTGAACGCTCGGTGGCGGTGGGCACCATCGACATGGCGGTGTGGGACGCGGTGGCGAAGATCGAAGGCAAACCGCTGTATCGACTGTTGGCCGACCGTTATCGCGATGGCGTGGCGGACGACAAGGTCTGGGTCTACGCGGCAGGCGGTTATTACTACCCCGGCAAGGACCAGACCAAGCTCAAGGCCGAAATGCAGAGCTACCTTGACCGTGGCTACGACGTGGTAAAGATGAAGATCGGCGCCGTGCCGCTGGCCGAAGACCTGCGTCGTATCGAAGCGGTGCTGGAAGTGGTGGGTGACGGCCAGCGTCTGGCGGTGGATGCCAACGGCCGGTTCGACCTGAAAACCGGGATTGCCTACGCCGAAGCCATCAAGCCGTACAACCTGTTCTGGTACGAAGAAGTCGGCGATCCGCTGGACTACGCACTGCAGGCTGAGCTTGCCAATCACTATGATCTGCCGATGGCCACCGGTGAAAACCTGTTCTCCCATCAGGATGCCCGCAACCTGCTGCGCCATGGCGGCATGCGCCCTGATCGCGATTTCCTGCAGTTCGACTGCGCGCTGTCCTACGGTCTGGTGGAATACCTGCGCACGCTGGATGTGATGAAAGAGCTGGGCTGGTCTTCGCGCCGCGTCGTCCCCCATGGCGGCCATCAGATGTCGCTGAACATCGCCGCCGGCCTGCATCTGGGCGGCAACGAATCCTACCCGGACGTATTCCAGCCGTTCGGTGGGTTTGCCGACGGTATTCGTGTCGAGAACAGCTACGTCGGCCTGCCGGACATCCCGGGGGTGGGCTTCGAGGCCAAGTCGGCACTGTACGCCGTGATGCGTGAATTGGGTGAGGGTGCGTAACCATCACGCGGCTCCCCTGTAGGAGCGCGCTTGCCCGCGATCACGGTATGTCGGTCACCGGCGATGTGTCTGACACACCGCAATCGCGAGCAAGCTCACTCCTACAAGTCTTCTATCGCTCACAAGCTGTCCTTTCCCCTCATACAAAAACAACAGTGAGGCATCCCATGGAACAGGCTTCGACACGCTGGTATTCCCAGCTCTACGTCCAGGTGCTGATCGGTATCGTCATCGGCGGCACCATCGGCTTCTTTCTTCCCGACATCGGCGCCAAGCTGCAACCCTTCGCCGACGGTTTCATCAAACTGATCAAGATGCTGCTGGCGCCGATCATCTTCGGCACGGTGGTGGTCGGCATTGCCAAGATGGGCAGCGTCAAGGAAGTCGGGCGCATCGGTGCCAAGGCGCTGATCTACTTCGAGGTGCTCTCGACCCTGGCGTTGATCATCGGCCTGGTGGTGGTCAACATCCTCAAGCCCGGCGTGGGCATGAACATCGACGTCAACACCATCAACGGCAGCGCCATCTCCGGCTACACCCAGGCTGCGGCGTCGCAGGGCGGGGTGGTGGAGTTCTTCATGAACATCATCCCGACCACGCTGTTCGACGCCTTCGCTAAAGGCGCGATGCTCCAGGTGATCCTGGTGTCGGTGCTGATGGGCGTGGCGCTGGTGCAAATTGGTGAGCCGGTCAAGCCGCTGGTCAACGTCATCGACATGCTGCTGCAGAGCCTGTTTCGCGTGGTGGCCATGGTCATGCGCCTGGCACCGCTGGGTGCAGGGGCAGGGATGGCGTTCACCATCGGCAAATACGGCATCGGTACGCTGCTGTCGCTGGGGCAACTGCTGGTGGCGCTGTATGCAACGACGCTGATTTTCGTCGTGGTGATCCTCGGCGCCGTCGCCCGCTGGTCCGGCCTGCCGCTGATGCAGTTCCTGCGTTATTTCAAGGACGAGATTCTGGTCACCCTCGGGACCTGCTCCACCGAAGCGGTGCTGCCACGGATGATGGTCAAACTGGAGAAGCTCGGTTGCGAGAAGTCCGTGGTCGGCATGGTCCTGCCCACCGGTTACACCTTCAACTCCGACGGTACCTGCATCTACCTGACGATGGCGGCGATCTTCGTCGCCCAGGCCACCAACACGCCGCTGACCCTGTGGGATCAACTGACCGTGCTGGGCGTCTTGTTGCTGACCTCCAAGGGCTCGGCGGGCGTGGCTGGCGCCGGGTTCGTCACGCTGGCGGCGACGCTGTCGGTGTTCCACGGCATTCCCATGATCGGCCTGGTGTTGTTGCTGGGGGTCGACCGTTTCCTCAACGAAGCGCGTGCGGTCACCAACTTGATCGGCAACGGGATCGGCACCATCGCCATCGCCAAATGGGACGGCTCTTTCGACAAGGCCAAGGCCGCGAAGGAAATTGCCGCGATGAACGAACGCTCAGGCAAGGTTCGCACGCCGGCAACAACTGGCAACGATTCGCTGAATCCCGCCCGCGTCGGAAAGTCGCAGGGCTGAGGGCCGGGGACTGGCCGTCGGTGGGTGTTCGCCGCTGGTCAGTCCGTCAATTGAGCGCTCGCCCTTGTCCTCGGTGGTAGACTCTCGCCACTTCAGACGAGGAGCGACAGACGTGCGCAAGATGGCAATGATGGTGGCGGTATTGATGCTGGCGGGCTGCGATGGCGGCAAGCCGGCAACTCCGGCCAAGGTCCAGACAACCGATTCAGTCGCAGAAGCCCCGACGCCGGCTTCGCCGCAATGGACCATTCGTGTCCACCTGAAAGAAGCGCTGAGCGACATGACCTACTGGCTGGTCGAGCACCACTATCCTTCATACGTGGTCAAGGTCGATGGCAAGGAAGTGGTGATGATCGGGCCGTTCGAGTCTCAGGACGTCGCCGAAAAAGCCAAGACCGATATCGATGCCGCGTTGGTCAAAGGCCATCGTCTGTCGCAACTTGAAGTCATTGCGCCCCGCCCCTGACCGTCTCCCGACGATTAACGCGACAGCCCACCGTGGCTGTGCCACCCTCAGTTCATGCGCCCGAATACTCGGGCACGTGAACCGGGAATCGCCGTTATGGACGAGATTCAACGCCTGAGTGAGTTGCTGATGGCCCATCAGCGCTACGAGGAACAGAAGCACCAACGTTTTCACGATGACCTGGCGCAATGGAATGCCAGCATCGATGAACTGTATCGGCAAATCGAGGACTGGCTCAAACCCTTGGTCGATGCGGGTCAGACGAGCTTCGAGTACGAGCCGCACCTGGCCCAGAGCAAGGGTTATCCCGACGAAAATTCACCGTTTCGCACCCGCCGCATGAGTTTCCTGCTGGGCGCTCATCAAGTGGCGTTCGTGCCTGATGCGATGGGGCCGAAAGGGCAGGTGGGTCTTTCGGTGACCGGGGTGAGCTTGCACGGGCAGGAAAAATACAGCCTGCATCGCGAGGCTGGGCATCGCGACTGGATGCTGAAGAAAACCGTGGGGGTCAAAGACTCGGAGCCGGTGACATTCAGCGCCGATCATTTCGGACGATTGCTGCAAGCCGTGGTGCCGCAGCGGCAGGGGTGAGGATCGGTGCTCACATCTTCCCTGTAGCAGTCCGGCTTGCCGGCGGCGAGATCCTCAAGATCGCCGCCGCCGGCAAGCCGGACTGCTACAAGTGCTCATGTCTTTCCGAGACGAGCAGCGTTTTTGCTGCCCCGATCAACGGCGACCCAGCAGCAACCCCACCACCAGACCGAAACCAGCGGAAACGGCAACGGTCTGCCAAGGGTGCCCGCCGATGTAGTTTTCGGTGGCTTCGACGGCAGGCTTGGTGCGTTCACGCACACTGCCAACTGACTCCAGGGCCTGCTTGAGTTTCAGGCTCAGCTGCTCACGTACGGTTTCTGCCTCTTCGCCGACCAGCGCAGCGCTGTCCTTGAGCAGTTTGTCGGACTCTTCGATGAGGGCGGCCAGTTCGCTGAAAGCCTGATCCTTGATCTGTTCGGCGGCGTTCTGGGCAGCAGTTTTACGAGCCATGGCAAATTTCCTTCAGTTGATGATGGCAGTGAGCAATGGAGTCGCGCGGGTCTGGAAAAGTTGCAGCGTATTTGCGCGGCGGCGTAAAAAGTGCGACGAATGTGATCGGGCATCTACGCAGTCGGGTGTAAGATGCCGACGCTTCTGAGCGGCTGTCGGCCTGCCATGGAGCGTTTTGTTTTTGCACACAGAGGTAAACGTCATGAGTTTCAACCTGGCCAACAAATCTCTTGCCGAGCGTGCCGAGATCGAGGACGAGAAGTCCCGCCTGTTCGAGCTGTGGCAGAGCAACCTGGGCAAGGCCAAAGGCGAAGCCGCCCGGCTGATGGGCGAGCGCGCCAAACGCAAGGGCAAGTGGTCGGAGTGGGTGCGCGGCGAACTGGACGGCATGTCTCCGCCCGAGTACGCCAACATGGTGCGTGCCGAGGTCAATCGTCTGGTGGCGGCCGCCCGCGGCTGAGCGTTACCCGATTTCCTACCAGCTCCCGCCCGCCGGCTGCGGCAGGCTCAGCGTGCCGCTGTCATGAAAGCGCATGGTGCCGAACAACCCGCCTGCCAGTTTGCCGTGTAGCTCATAGGGCAGGTTGTCGAGACTCTTCTGGTCGGCCAGCCCCACCGCCTGACGCAGCGCGGCAAACGCTGAAACCGTCACGGGCACGGTCAGGACCCCTTCGGAAAACCGCGTGATCGTGCCTTTCTGATCGCTGACGCCTGAGGCCAGCAGCTTGCCGTTGACGTCCAGGTTCAGCGCCACGCCGTCGTACTGGATATCCACGTCGTTGGGGTTCTGCAGGCGCAGCTTCACTGCGAAGCGGATTTCAAGATCCTGCCCTGGCAATGGCTCGATTCCGACAACGTTGATGTTCAGTGGGTCGCGGTTGGGAAACAGTGCGCAGGCACTCAACGCCACCATGAGCAGGCAGGCGAACAGGGTTCGAATCGGGCGTAGCGGCATTGTGGCGCTCCAGTTGCCGGGCCGGGCAGGGACGCAATGACGCCCCTGCCCATCAGCCTAGCGGTTCAACTGTGCGACCGCGCGGGGGGAGAGAGGTTCTGTTTCGGGGCTTTTGCCGGACTCATGAACGGGATCCTGCAACACCTTGACGGTAGAGGCTTCAGGGTCGAATTCGGTGACCTCGACCTCGACGTGCTCTTCGGGCAGAAAGATGTTCAGGACGATCGCGCAGAACGCGCCCACGGTGATCGGCGACTCGAAGATGTTGTGCAGCGCCTTGGGCAACTCGCGCAGCACTTCCGGGACCGCCGCCACACCCAGGCCCATGCCCAGCGAAATCGCCACGATCAGCATGTTGCGTCGGTGCAGCCCGGCTTCGGAAAGAATCTTGATTCCCGCCACGGCCACGGTGCCGAACATGATCAGTGTCGCGCCACCCAGCACCGGCTTGGGCATCAGTTGCAGCACCGCGCCAATGATCGGGAACAGGCCCAGCAACACCAGAATGCCGGCGATGAAGAACGCCACGTAGCGGCTGGCGACCCCGGTCAGCTGAATCACCCCGTTGTTCTGAGCGAAGGTCACCATTGGCAGGCTGTTGAATGTGGCCGCCATGACCGAGTTCAGGCCGTCCGCCAGCAAACCGGACTTGATGCGGCGGATGTACACCGGCCCGCTGACCGGCTGCTGGGAGATCATCGAGTTGGCGGTCAGGTCGCCCGCGGCTTCCAGCGGCGATACCAGGAAGATCACGGCAATCGGGATGAACGCCAGCAGGTCGAACGAGAATCCGTATTTGAACGGCAGCGGAATGCTCATGACCGGCACTTGCGGCATGTGCGTGAAATCCACGCGGCCCAGGTACCATGCGACGAAAAAGCCCAGCGTCAGGCCGATGATGATCGCGCTCAGGCGCAGCAACGGAATATTGAAACGATTGAGGACCACAATGGTGCCCAGCACCAGCGCGGCGAGGCCCAGATTGGTGGCTGAACCCAGATCGCTGGCGCCGAAACCGCCGGCCATGTCGGTCATGGCGACCTTGAGCAGTGACAGGCCCATCAGCGTGATGATCGTGCCGGTAACCACCGGAGTGATCAGCTTGCGCAGCTTGCCGATGAACTGGCTCAGCACCACTTCGACGAAGGCGGCACAGAAACACACGCCAAAGATGGTCGAGAGGATTTCCTCGGTGCCGCCGCCGCGACTCTTTACCAGAAAACCTGCACTGAGGATCACGCTGAGGAAGGAAAAACTGGTGCCTTGCAGACACAGCAGTCCTGAGCCGACGGGGCCGAATCGCTTGGCCTGAACGAAGGTGCCGAGGCCTGAGACGAACAGCGCCATGCTGATCAGGTAGGGCACTTCGCTGTCCAGGCCCAGCACGCTGCCGACGATCAGGGTCGGCGTGATGATGCCGACGAAACTCGCCAGCACATGTTGCAGTGCGGCGAAGATCGCGGCGGTGAAGTGAGGCCGGTCATTGAGGCCGTAAATCAGGTCTGTTCCGGCGGATGCGGGGCGTGATGAAGGTGTGCTTTGCGGTGTGGTCATGTTTAGCCTGCCATTTGTTTTTATACGGTCGTGGGCTTTGCAGTTGACGCTGGACTGACCTGCACGCAAAAGTTGTCTGCTTGGTCAGGTTTGGCGACTCTACAACATGTCGACACATTGAAAAACAATTTCTTTGTAAATTGTGTACAAAAACGGCGCAGGAACACGCGCCAGTGCCTTGAAAAAAAAGGGCGCGCAGCATGCCAGAAAATGCTTCGCGGGTCTGTGCCAGGCGCTTATTCTGTTGCCGGTGAACCTTGAGGTACTCGCGGGCGTCGAAATCAGGGCCTGGCATTCGGGGACGTCAGTGACACTGACCATGACTCTCGACAAGGAGGTTGCAACTGGGGTGAAACGATCTTCATGAGCAATGCACATCACTTTCCGCTGACTGATCTGCAGATTTCCTTGATTTCCCGCGCGCTGGCCGATCCCAGGCGGTATCAGATCCTGGTCCAGATCAGCGCTTCTCAGGATCCCGTCCCCTGCGCCGAACTGCTCAAGGTTCATCCCGTCAGCGCAGCGACCGTCTCTCATCACACCAAGGAGCTGGAACGTGCCGGGTTGATCGCCACGTTGCGCGAAGGCAAGTACGCCAGCTTTTCGATGCGGCGCGAGGTGCTCAGCGCCTACGCGCAGCAACTGATGCAGTTCTGTTGAATTGCCATCGTCATATATCCTGCCGGGCTGCCTTGACCCTTGCTGGCATATGCCCGTAAATTGGCCGCCCTGCCTTTTCTTCTCCTGCCTCTTGAAGGCACATCCGGAGCTTGTTTATGTACCCAGACGTTCAGCTGTATATCGATGGCCAATGGCGCGCGAGTGAAGACGGCCGCACCCTTGACGTGATCAACCCGGCGACGGCGGAAACCCTGGGCACCGTTGCCCACGCCAACATCGCCGATCTGGATCAGGCTCTGGCCGCCGCCGAGCGTGGCTTCGAAACCTGGCGCAGTACGCCGGCTTATGAACGCTACAAGATCATGCAGAAAGCCGCGAACCTGCTGCGCGATCGCGTCGACAACATCGCCAGCATCATGACTCAGGAACAGGGCAAGCCACTGGCCGAGGCGCGCATGGAAACCCTGGCCGCTGCCGACATCGTCGACTGGCTGGCTGAAGAAGGGCGTCGCGCCTATGGCCGCCTGGTGCCGTCGCGCAACATCTCCGTCGAACAGAAAGTCATCAAGGAGCCGGTCGGTCCGGTCGCGGCGTTCACCCCGTGGAACTTCCCGATCAACCAGGTGGTGCGCAAGCTGTCTTCGTCATTGGCCGCCGGTTGCTCGATCATCGTCAAGGCCCCGGAAGAAACCCCGGCATCGCCTGCCGAACTGATCCGTGCCTTTATTGACGCCGGAGTACCTGCCGGTGTCATCGGTCTGGTGTACGGCGATCCTGCGCAGATTTCGAGCTACCTGATCGCGCATCCCACCATCAAGAAAGTCACGTTCACCGGCTCCACCCCGGTGGGCAAACAACTGGCGGCGCTCGCCGGTCAGCACATGAAGCGCGCGACCATGGAGCTGGGCGGTCATGCCCCGGCGCTGGTGTTCGACGATGCCGATATCGACCTGGCCGCCCGGACCCTGGCCGGTGCCAAGTTCCGTAACGCCGGGCAGGTCTGTGTGTCACCGACCCGTATTCTGGTGCAGCGCGGGGTTTTCGACGCGTTCGTCGAGAAGTTCGTCGGCCTGACCCACGAAGTCAAGGTCGGCAACGGCCTGGAGCAGGGCGTGACGATGGGCCCGCTGGCCAACGAACGTCGCGCGCCGGCGTTGTCGGCGCTGGTCAAGGATGCCTGCGACAAGGGCGCGAAACTGCACACCGGCGGTGAGGCCATCGAAGGCCCTGGCTATTTCTTCCCACCGACCGTGCTCAGCGGCCTGACCACTGAAATGCGCGTCATGAGTGAAGAGCCGTTCGGGCCGCTGGCGTTGCTGGTGCCGTTCGACACCGTGGAAGACGCGGTCAAGGAATCCAACCGGGTGCCGTTCGGCCTGGCGTCGTATGCGTTCACCTCGTCGATGAAGACTGCGCATATCCTCAGCACGCGTATCGAGGCGGGAATGCTGTCGATCAACCATCAGGGGATCGGCCTGGTGGAAGTGCCGTTCGGTGGCGTCAAGGATTCGGGTTATGGGTCTGAAGGTGGCACCGAGGCCATCGAGGCTTATCTGAATACCAAGCTGGTGACGGTGTTCAATCTCTAAGGCTGATCCGGTAGCAGTCCGGCTTGCCGGCGGAGGCGTCTTTGAAGTCGTGACCGCCGGCAAGCCGTCCTGCTACAGGGGATTCAACAACGCTTTCTCCTCCGTACGTTGACTTGTAGCAGTCCGGCTTGCCGGCGGTGACGTTCATGAGATTGCCACCGCGGGCAAGCCGTGCTGCTACGGATGGATCTTCGATTGTCTGAACTCCCCAACGCCGTCTGGCTCTGACACCAGAGGTCATCCCGATCTCTGGTGTGAGGGACCAACGATGGCAGACGCAGGCGCGATCTTCGAAACTGACCTTCCGGCGCGTCTGGACCGGCTGCCGTGGGGCCGGTTCCATACGCTGTTGGTGTTCGCGCTGGGCATCACCTGGTTGCTCGACGGTCTTGAGGTCACCCTGGCCGGTTCGGTGTCCGGAGCCTTGAAAGAGAGCCCGGTGTTGCGGCTGACCAATGCCGACATCGGTCTGGCGGGCGGTGCTTACATCACAGGAGCGGTGCTGGGGGCGTTGTTCTTTGGCTGGCTCACCGACCGACTCGGGCGGCGCAAGCTTTTCTTCATCACGCTGGCGCTCTACATCAGTGCCACCGCTGCAACGGCATTCTCCTTCAGCTTGTGGAGCTTCATGCTGTTTCGGTTTCTGACCGGCATGGGCATTGGCGGCGAGTACACGGCGATCAATTCTACGATTCAGGAATTCACCCCGGCGCGATTCCGTGGCTGGGTCGATCTGACCATCAATGGCACATTCTGGATCGGCGCGGCGCTGGGCGCGGGCGGCTCGATCATATTGCTCGACCCCGGCTGGATCGGCGGCGATCTGGGTTGGCGTCTGTGCTTCGGGATTGGTGCGGTGCTGGGTCTTGTCATCCTGCTGATGCGCCTTTGGCTACCGGAGAGCCCGCGCTGGCTGTTGATCCACGGCCAGGGCGAAGAAGCGCGGGTGATCGTCGAAGGCATCGAGGATCGTTTTCGTCGTCAGGGGCACGAACTGCTGCCGGTCGAGGGACCCAAGTTGCGTCTGCATGCGCGGGACCACACACCGTTGCGCGAAATCTTCGACACCTTGTTCAACGTCTATCGGCGACGGGCGCTGGTGGGGTTGACGCTGCTCACCGCCCAGGCGTTTTTCTACAATGCGATCTTCTTTACCTATGCGCTGGTGCTGACCGAGTTCTACGACGTGCCGTCGGCGTCGATCGGTTATTACGTGTTGCCGCTGGCATTGGGTAATTTCTGCGGTCCGCTGCTTCTGGGGCGTCTGTTCGATGTGGTAGGCCGTCGGGTCATGATCAGCCTGACTTACGCTGTCTCAGCCGTACTGTTGAGCATCAGCGGCTACCTGTTCGAGCAAGGGCTGTTAACGGTGACCCAGCAGGCCATCGCGTGGATGATCATCTTTTTCTTCGCCTCCGCGGCGGCCAGCTCTGCCTATCTGACCGTGGCCGAGACGTTCCCGCTGGAGATACGCGCGCTGGCGATTGCGGTGTTCTATGCCTTCGGCACCGCGCTGGGCGGGATCGTCGGCCCGACCCTGTTCGGCGAGTTGATCGACAGCCATCAGCGCGGACCGGTGTTCATTGGCTACCTGATCGGCGCGGCATTGATGCTGCTGGCGGCGGCCGTGCAGGCGACCTGGGGCGTGGCCTCGGAGCGCAAGTCGCTGGAGCAGGTGGCGCGGCCGTTGTCGCAGGCACGCGATTAGTCGGCCAACGCATACCCTGGTGGGCGCCAGCAAGCCGGCGCCCACCGGACGTCAGTGCAAAGGAACACTGGTCAGTTTTCTTCAATACCCAAACATCCGCCTCCGTTAACGTCCTCCGACATTCAATGAACGGAGCGTTGCGGCAATGAACCTGATGATATCCATGGCGGCCTTTGCCCTCGCGGCGTCGATTTCACCGGGGCCGGTGAATGTCGTTGCGCTGAGTGCCGGCGCGCAATTCGGTGTCGGCGCCAGTCTGCGGCATGTCTCTGGGGCGACCGTCGGCTTTGTCGTGCTGCTGGTCTTCACTGGCTTCGGCCTGCATGAGGTGCTGCACCAGTATCCTATGCTAACTGACATCATTCGCTGGGCCGGGATAGCGTTTCTGGTGTATCTGGCCTGGAAGCTGGCCGTGGACAACGGGCATCTGAACGTCGACACGCCCACACGTCAGCCATCGTTCTGGCAGGGTGCGGTGATGCAGTGGCTCAACCCGAAGGCATGGCTGGCGGCAGTGGCAGGGATGGGCGCATTCGTGGCCGATGGCGAGGCGCGGCTGATCGGCCTGTTTGCGCTGATCTACTTCGTGGTGTGTTACCTGTCCGTGGCGAGCTGGGTGTATGCGGGGGCATTTCTGGGCCCGTACCTGCGCAGCCCGCAACGGATCCGCATCTTCAACCGCAGCATGGCGGCGCTGTTGGCGGGCTGTGCGGTGTCGCTGTTTTACGTGTGAAGCTGTTGTACGTCTGACACTGTTCGCCCGGTCATTGGCGGTATTGCCCCGGCGTCGCCGCCAGATGCTTTTTGAACACCCGCTGAAAATGCGCCTGATCGGCAAAGCCGCTCTGCTGGGCGATATCGGCAATCGGCTCGCCCTCACGCAGCTGTGCCTGTGCGTGCTGAATGCGCCGGTTGATCAGGTAAGCATGGGGCGTCATGTGATAGTGCTGCTCGAAGGCGCGAATCAGGTAAGCCTCGGACAGATTGGCTGCCTGGCAGATTTCCTCCAGCCGGATCGCCCGCAAGTAGTGCTGGTTGATGTACTGCGCCGCGCGCTCGACCTTCAAGTTGACCTTCTTCAGCGGCGCATCAGACCCTCCCAGACGCTGCTGCATCAGGGTGAAAAACGCGATGGCCGCTTCGTGTTTCTCCAGTGATTCGCGCGCTGGATCGATCAAGGTCTCGTGCAGTCCCAGCAATCCGGCAAACAGATCGGGATCGATACTGAATGTGGCCGGCAACCCACGAAAACCCTCGACACCGCAGGCCTGCTGAACCCGGCCCAGCCACTGCGCATCGACGTACAGCATGATGTACGACCAGGGCTGATCGTCGATGGGATTGCAGGCATGAACATCGCCGGGGTTCATCAGCACGACGGTACCGGTGCTGATTGTCTGGGTCGTCTTTTCGTGCAGATAGGTGCTCTGGCCAGCGGTGATGGCACCGATGGAAAACACTTCATGGGAGTGGCGCGAATAACAGACCTTGCGCCCGTCGGCGATGGAGCGGGCTTCGATGAACGGCAGCTGTGCGTCCCGCCAGAACACCGGTGTCGCTGCGTGATTTACCGGGTTCTGGGGGGCCATGTCAGATCATCCGTTATTGCGTTTGCAGCTGTGGAAGATGTCCAGAGCCGGTTGATATTCAGTGGTATTGACGCCAAGCAAGCCTAGCACCGAATGAAACATGTAGTCATGGCTCAGGTCCGGCTGGTTCTGCTTGGCGGCCAGGCAGCTACGGTCGATGCTGGCATCTTCCAGCGTCTGGTTGCCGAACCACATGACCATCGGCACATGGGTCTGTGCGCTCGGGGCGATGGCGTACGGCGCCGCGTGCAGGTAGATGCCGTTTTCGCCGAGGGACTCGCCATGGTCGGAGACGTAGATCATCGAGGTGTCGACCTTGTCCTGATTGCGCTTGAGCAGCTCGATGGTCTGCGACAGGAAATGGTCGGTGTAGAGGATCGTGTTGTCGTAGACGCTCTTNAAGCGCTCCATGGATTTTGGGTAGCGGTCGTAGTATTCCGGGCCGTGGCTGCCATCGGAGTGCAGAACGATGATCGCATTGTCCTGAAGCGAATCGATGTACGCCTGCAGACCGACCAGCAGCGATTCGTCCAGGCAGTTCTGGCCGTCGCAGAACGCGCTCGGCTGGGCCTTCGGAATATCGCTGTGGGGCACGCGCAGGCAGGTGCCTTTGCAATCGCTGTTGTTGTCCAGCCACAGGACCTTCAAACCGGCGCGTTGCAGCATGTCCAGCAGGCTTTCATAGGTCTTGCCTTTCTTGTCGCTGTAATCGGTGCGCGGGAATTTAGAGAACATGCACGGCACGGAGACTGCCGTGGACGTACCGCAGGAGGCCACGTGGGTGAAGTTGAGGATGTCCTGTTTCTTCAATTCCGGATTGGTCTCGCGCTCATAGCCGTTGAGCGAGAAGTGGTCGGCGCGGGCGGTTTCACCGACGACGAAGATCATCAGGCTCTTTTTCGGGCGCTGCTGCGCTTGCGGGCTCAGCGCCGAGTCGGCACCGACAGTCTGGATCTTCAGCGTTTCCTTGATCGCCACCGTCTGTTTGGTCAGCTTGCCGACGGCATAAATGTAGTTGGTCGGGTTGATGAAGTGAGTCAGTTTGTCTTCGTCACGGAAGATCGGCGCGTAGGTCGAGTAGAACGGTCCCACCGAGGCGGCAATCACCAGGATGCAGCCGAGGCAGACCAGCACCTTGTTCACCAGCCCCGGCAGTACCCGGCGATACGTCACCGGCACCCACCAGATCAGCGCGATCGGCAACGCGCCCAGCAGGCCCAGATACAGGAACAGCTTGCCGCTGATCAGGGCTTTGGCTTCACCGGGGTTGGTCTCCAGCACGTTCTGCATCATGGTCGTGTCGATGCTGATGCCGTAGCTGTTCATGAAATACGCCGCCGCTGCAGAACACAGCGCAACCAGACTCAGCACGGGCTTGAGGGTCGGGCGGAAGGAGAAGGGCGTCAACAGCAGCGTAATGGCGGCCCATAGGAACACAGCGAAAGAGAGGTAGAACACCGCCGCCTTGATGCCTTGCAGTTGGGTCAATCCGAGAAGGGCGTGCCAGGTCGCCAGGTTGTAGAAGACAACCAGAGCAAGAGAGAACAGCATGACGAGGCGGGTGGAGGTGACGGGTCTGAGCCTTGAACGCATTTCCATATAGAGCATTACTCGAAGCGAGGCCTGCACGTGCGTTCAGTGGTCCTATCCCTGCGACCGGCACGTCAGACGAACCTGTCAGGGACAGGAGGATTGATAAGGGGAGTCAAACTCGCGCGGAGTTTTTCAGATCGATTGTGAAGACTTCGTGAACGCGGCGTAGCCTGATCGTTTAATGCGCCAGCGCCTTCGCAACGGTGCCGTCATCCTTCAACCGGGCGAAGGCGGCGGTGATGCGCTGGACCGTTTCTTCCGGGGTCTTGAGGCTCACCGCCACATACAAACCTTTGGACAACTCGTCCAGGGTGTAGGCCGCTTCGAGGTCTTCATAGGCGATGTGCAAATCGTTGCATTGTTCCCGCGCTTCGCGCTCCGGCATTGGCACCAGCGCTACCTGGCCGCTGATCAGCTTGCGCAGGTTGTCCAGGTTAGTGGCCGACACCACCATTCTGCTGAACCCCCTGGCTTCCAGGTATTGCTGCCGCGAATCGTCGCGCACCACGCCCACGGTGAAGTTCTTCGCGTCGGCCAGCCCCCTGACCACAACGTCCCGGCGCTCGCGCAGTTTGTAGAACACCGGTGTGACACGGTCGAGTTCGCCGACCCACCTGAACAACGGATCGCGCTCGGGGCTGCGGATGATCGGGTAGATCAGCACATCCGGTTCCAGCCGCGCCATGTCGTAGGCGCGGGCCCAGGGATAAAGCGCCATGTGGTAATCGGTGATACCGGCGCCGGCGAGGGTCTTTTCGACGATTTCGCTGGCGACTCCCACGACCTTGCCGTCTTTGAGTTCGCTGTAGGAAGAGTCTTCGGTCACCACCTGAAGGGTTTCGGCGTGAGCGCTCAGGCAAGCCCAGAGCATGACGGTTGCGGAAAAGACGCCACAGCCCAGTTTGATCGAACGTCGGGTACGACTCATCCGGATCTTCTCCCTGCTCAGATCATGCACCGGTTGCGGCCCTGGCTCTTGGCCCGGTACAAGGCCTTGTCGGCGCTTTGCAGCAACTGGTCGAAACGCTGCATGGTGGTGACGTCGAGTTCGGCGATGCCAATGCTCAAGGTCACATAAGGCGACACCGTCGATGCGCTGTGGGGCAGCTTCTGATTGCCGAGCAACGTGCGCAGGCGTTCGGCGGACTCCAGCGCCTGATCACGGGTCTGGCCCGGTAAAAGCACGGCGAATTCTTCACCACCCAGCCGGGCCACCAGTTCACCGGAGCGGCAGAACAGCGCGCTCATGGTCAGCGCCACGTCCCGCAGGCATTGATCGCCCATCGCGTGGCCATAGGTGTCGTTGTACAGCTTGAAAAAGTCGATGTCGCACATCAGCACCGAAAACGGTTGCTCATGGCGCTTCGCCCGGTTGAATTCAAGTTCCTTGAGCTCGTCGAAGTGTCGGCGGTTGGCAAGGCCGGTGAGCGGGTCGAAGCGGGTCAGGGCTTCCAGACGGATGTTCGCCGCTTTCAACTGCGCGGTGCGCTGTTCCACCAGCTCGGCCAACTGATCACGGCTGGCGGCCAGCGCCAGTTCGTCGCGGGTCTGGCGTTCGATGTGGTTGGCCAGCTTGTCTTGCAGGTCGTTGACCCCGGCTTCCAGCAGGTCCAGCTCGTCAGTGGCCTTGCCTCGGCGCTCCAGGGTCAGATGGTGTTTGAGGTTCTGCGGGGTCAGTTGCTCCAGATGCCGGGCGATGCGCCGCACATGCAGAGTCACGGAGCGGTTGAACATGCCCATGATCAGCCCGGCCAGTGCCAGCGACTGGATGATCTGGGTCAGCATGATGATCCCGACTTCCTTCCACAAGCGCCGCCAGAGCAGGCTTTCGTCACCCTCGATGGTCAACTCGCCGACCACCTCGTTGGCGCCGGGGTAGGGCGTGACGGTCAATTGCCGACGCAGGGCCGGCGCGAGAATCGAACCGGTGTGTCCCGGATGCTGACGTTCAAGGACTTCCGGCGCACGTCCGGGGCGCAGAATGCGCAGTTCCACGCGGCCAACGGGAGGCGCAAGGGCCACGCTGTCGATCTGCGCCTGCAGGGCTTCGTTGTCCATTTCCCAGACCGCCTTGGACAAGGTGCCCTGAAACACCTGATCGATCAGGCCCAGTTCGGCCTTCATGGTCGACAGGTTGTTGCCCCACGCGAACCACGTCCGCACACTGACCGTTGCCACCGTGAACAATACGCAGAATGCGAGCGTGGCAAACGCCAGCCGACGGGCCAGCGAGCTGGTACGCGGGGGCGCAACGGTGTCCTCAGGCCGTTTCGATTCGGACTCGGCGAGCATGCTCAATTCCATTTCCGCGCAATGGCATCGTAGGTTCCGTTTTCACGGATCGTGTTCAACCCCTCCCGGAATAGCTCGACAGTCGCATCGGCGGTTCCGGTACTGAAGGCCATGTTGAAACCTCCAGACTCCTCCAGTTCCGGGATACGCAAGGATTGCACCAGTGTTCGCGCGGGTTCCTCGCCGGCCTGATGCGCCAGCCAGGCGGCATTCAATTCGTCGGAGATCCACAGGTCGACATGGCCGGTCTGCAACTTCTGATAGTTGAGTTCATAGCGATTGCTGGACTGCAGATGCTGACCGATGACGAACTGCTTGCCGATCAGGTATTGCTCCCCGACATCCTCGTTGACGGTCGCGGTCTGCCAGTCACGGGCGTCGTTGAGGTCCAGCAGTGTGATCGGATGGCTCGCTGCGGAATAAATGTACCAACGGGAAGCGGCAATGGTGCCGACCCATTTGAACAGGTGCTCCCGAGCGGGCGTGCGGGTGATGGAATAGATCAGCACGTCAGGGTCATGCAACGCCAGGTCATAGGCCCGCGCCCACGGCATGGACTGAATGCTGGCCTGGACGTTGACCTCCTTGAGCACCGCCTGCACCACCTCGGTGCTCATGCCGGTCAACTGGCCGTCGCGGGTCATGTTGTAGGGCGGCAGTTCTTCGGTGACGACACGAATCGGACCGGCCTGGGTGCTGCAAATACTCAGACACAGCAGCACCGCGCCGGAAAACACGCTGCGGACTTTGTGATTGAGCGGTGGGGGTGTCATGGAAGGCGACCTCATCGACGGCAGCATCGGCCGCCTCTCCGGTCCGGTGGCATGCGCAGGAACGGGGCGGACTGCCTTATACAGCCATGATATCGGCTGAAAAATCCGCCACTTGAAATGATTGTCTGCCGTTCATCATGTGGTCACCGAGCCGCCCATTCGCTGGCTCGCCGGCACCTTGGCGTTGGAGTCGGTGGCGAGGTCGGTGCGGGTGTTTCGCATGCAAACGGATGCACCGTGGCTTCCGGCCTGTGGCGTTCTGCCACACCAGAGCACTCGGCGTTCCTTGATCCAGATCAAAGGTCTCGGACCGGTCTGTAGGAAAAATACCCTGCACCCCGATGAGTATTGAACATGCCCGGTCCTTTCGATTTCCTCAAACACCCTCTGGCAAAAGACATCGGCCTGATCCTGGTGATCAAACTGGTTCTGCTGATGGGCATCCGTAGCGTCTGGTTCGACGCGCCGGTCGAGGTCAAGGACGACGGGGTGCAAGCTGGCCTGCATGTATTGGGCGCCCCTCCCGAACCTTCTGAGAAGAACCCAAAATGATTTCGGAATCAGTCGTCGACTTATCTCGGCTGCAGTTCGCAATGACCGCGCTTTACCACTTTCTGTTTATTCCGTTGACGCTGGGCATGACGTTTTTGCTGGCGATCATGGAGTCGGTCTACGTGATGACCGGCAAGCAGGTCTATAAGGACATGACCCAGTTCTGGGGCAAGCTGTTCGGCATCAACTTCGCCCTGGGTGTCACCACCGGCCTGACCATGGAGTTTCAGTTCGGCACCAACTGGGCCTACTACAGCCATTACGTCGGCGACATCTTCGGTGCGCCGCTGGCCATCGAAGGGATGATGGCGTTCTTCCTCGAATCAACCTTCATTGGCCTGTTCTTCTTCGGCTGGGATCGATTGAGCCGTGTGCAGCACTTGAGCGTCACCTGGCTGGTGGCGATTGGTTCGAACCTGTCGGCCTTATGGATTCTGATCGCCAACGGCTGGATGCAAAACCCGGTCGGCGCCGAGTTCAACTTCGCCACGATGCGCATGGAGCTGACCAGCTTCAGCGACTTGATCTTCAATCCGGTGGCGCAGGTCAAGTTCGTCCACACCGTCGCCAGCGGTTACGTCACCGGTGCGATTTTCGTGCTGGCGATTTCCAGCTGGTATCTGCTCAAGGGCCGCGACACCGGTTTTGCACGCCGTTCGTTCGCCATCGCTTCGGCGTTCGGTATGGCCTCGATCCTGTCAGTGATCGTACTGGGCGACGAGTCCGGCTACGAAATCGGCGACGTGCAGAAGACCAAGCTCGCGGCCATCGAAGCGGAATGGGAAACCGAACCTGCACCGGCTGCATTCACCCTGTTCGGGCTGCCGAACCAGGAAACCCAGCGAACCGATTACGCGGTGAAAATCCCCTACGTGATGGGCATCATCGCCACCCGCTCGTTGGACACCCAGGTGACGGGCATCAAGGATCTGGTCAGCGAGCACCAGGGCCGCATCCGCAACGGCATGGTGGCGTACGACCTGTTGGGCAAACTGCGCGCCGGCGACAAGAGCGAGCAGACCCTCGACGCCTTCAACGGTGTGAAAAAGGATCTGGGCTACGGCCTGCTGCTGAAGAAATACACCGACAAGGTGGTGGACGCCAATGAGCAGCAGATCCATCAGGCGGCGCTGGATTCCATTCCCCATGTCGCGTCGATCTTCTGGACCTTTCGCATGATGGTGCTCAGCGGCGTGCTGATGCTGCTGTTGTTCGCCTGCGCATTCTGGGCCTCGGCGCGCAAGAACGAATCGACCAAGCGCTGGTTGCTCAAGTGGGCGCTGTTCAGCCTGCCATTGCCGTGGATCGCCACTCAGACAGGTTGGTGGGTCGCCGAGCACGGTCGTCAGCCCTGGTCCATCGGTGAAGTGCTGCCGGTGCACCTGTCCGCCTCGACCCTGTCTTCAGGCGATGTGCTGGCCTCGATTCTGGCGCTGGTCGGCTTCTATACCGTGCTGCTGATCATCGAAATGTACCTGATGATCAAGTTCGCCCGCCTTGGCCCGAGCAGCCTGCACACCGGTCGCTACCACTTCGAGCGGCGGGACGCTGAGATGTCTGCCAATCCACAACCGACGCTGGCCTGAGGAACGCACGATGTTCGATTACGAGACACTCAAACTGATCTGGTGGGTGCTGATCGGCGTGCTGCTGATTGGCTTCGCCCTGACCGACGGCTTCGATCTGGGCGCAGCGATGCTGATGCCGTTCGTGGGCCGCAGCGACAACGAAAGAAGGGTGGTGATCAACACGATCGCCCCGCACTGGGAAGGCAATCAGGTGTGGCTGATCACCGCCGGTGGCGCGCTGTTCGCGGCCTGGCCGCTGGTGTATTCGGCCGCGTTTTCCGGGTTGTACTGGGCACTGCTGCTGGTGCTGTTCGCGCTGTTCGTGCGGCCGGTGGGCTTCGATTACCGCAGCAAGCTGGAGAACACCCGCTGGCGGCAAAGCTGGGACTGGGGGCTGTTCGTCGGGGGGCTGGTGCCTTCGCTGGTGTTCGGCGTGGCGTTCGGCAACCTTTTGCTGGGTGTGCCGTTCCAGTTCGACGAGACCCTGCGCTCCAGCTATCAAGGCAACTTCTGGCAACTGCTCGGCCCGTTCGGCCTGCTGGCCGGTGTGGTCAGCCTGAGCATGCTCGGTCTGCACGGCGGCAGTTGGCTGATGATGCGCACCGAGGGCGCGATCGCCCGTCGTTCACGGCGTGCGGCGCAGTGGCTGTCGCTGGTGTTCCTGCTGTCGTTCATCGGCGCTGGCGTGTGGTTGCTGGTCGGTGGCATTCAAGGGCTGGAGATCACCTCGGCGTTCGACGCCAGTGCCGCGCTCAACCCGCTGGGCAAGACCGTCGCCGCATCGAACCCCGGCTGGATGGCTAACTACCACGCGCATCCGTTGACCGTGATTGCTCCGTTGCTGGGGATTTTCGGTGGCTTGCTGGCGCTGCTCGGCGCCAGCGCGGGGCAGGGCAGAACGGCGTTTCTGGGCAGCAGCCTGGCGATCGTCGGCGCGCTGTGTACCGCAGGCTTCGCGATGTTTCCGTTCGTCATGCCGTCCAGCCTTGATCCGGCGTCCAGCCTGACCGTCTGGGACGCAGTGTCGAGCCACAAGACCCTGACCATCATGATGATCGCGGCGGCCATCTTCGTGCCGTTGATCCTCTGCTACACGCTGTGGTGCTACGCCAAGATGTGGGGCAAGGTCACCACCGCGCACATCGACCATAACCCTCACGGGCTCTACTAAGGAGATATGTCATGTGGTATTTCGCCTGGATACTCGGCGTGTTGCTCGCCTGCAGCTTCGGCATCATCAACGCCTTGTGGCTGGAGTCGTCGGACGCCAATGCTCTGGAAAACAGTCGTGACAGCTGATGCGTGGGTCGCACCCTTCAAGCATGCCATCGGCCGGGCTTTGTCCCTGCTGATGGCGGTGCCCCTGAGCCTGGTGCTGCTGATTCATCCGGCCTCGATGCTCAACGCCGACGGCCACTACTCCCACAGTCTGCTGATGCTGATCATGTGGGGCGTGGCCGGTGGTTTCGTGCACGGCGTAGGCTTTGAGCCGCGGGCGCTGGTCTGGCGGGTGATGTTTCACCCTCTGCTGGCGTGGGGCTTGATGGCCGTGGGGTTCGGGATGTGGGTGATGGCGCGTCAGTGGTTGTGACGCGCTGGATAATCGACAACCGCTTGCGTCGTTCACAGTGACCGTTCATTGAGCACCGACCTTGTGGGAACCGGCTTGCTGGCGAAAAGCGGTGGTTCAGTCGACATTGCGTTGTCTGGAATGACGTTTCGCGAGCAAGCTGGCTCCCACGGCCTTCGCCCAGAATCAAAACTCGAATCACGCCGCAATCTGCTTCTGCCGGAGGCGTGGGAGCCCGACTTGTCGGCGATCTGGCGCGCAGCGGCAGCAAAACCTGTGCATACGGTGGGTCTGATATCCAATCGCTGATCTTGCTGCCGGTGCCGGGCAGATCGCTGGCGAGGTGGAGCGCCACCCCCGGCAGCTCCCAGCCTTGCGCCAGAATCAAGTAGGCGCCAGCAAGCTGTCTCCCACGAGAAATCGAGGATTGGAAGATTGCGTTCCGTCTGACGGATCACGCATCGAGACGCTACTATCGCAACCACCTAGATGAATGCGGTCGAGCTGAGCCCGATGGATAGATTTCAGGAGATGCAGGTGTTCGTCGCCGTGTGCGAAGAGCGCAGTTTTGCCACCGCCGCGCGACGTCTGAANTTGGCACGCTGCTGCTGTCGCGCACCACCCGCAGCGTGCATCTGAGCGAGGCGGGTCAACGTTATCTCACCGATTGCCGACGCATTCTCAGCGAACTCGAAGAAGCCGAAGACTCCGCTGGCGGCAGCATCGCCGCACCGGTCGGCCAGCTTACAATCACCGCCTCGATGCTCTTCGGCGAGCTGTTCGTGATGCCGCTGGTGGTGGGCTATCTGCAGCAATACCCTGGCGTCAGCATCAACGCGCTGTTGCTCGACCGGGTCACGCAAATGGTGGAAGAGGGCATCGATGTGGCCGTGCGCATCGGTCATTTGATGGACAGCACCCAACATGGCGTAAAGGTCGGCGAGGTGCGCCGAGTGCTTTGCGCATCACCCGACTACCTCGCCGCCCATGGGCGGCCGCAGCATCCAGAAGACCTCAAACAACATCGACTGGTCGTCTCGCATGCCAGTGTGCTTCTGCGGCGCTGGGAATTCATGGAGGGCGGCAAGCCGTTGCATGTCGACCTTCAATCGCGATTGACCGTATCGGCGAATCAGGCCGCAATCACGGCCGCGACCATGGGGTGGGGCGTCACTCGCGTGTTGTCCTATCAGGTCGCGAGTCAGGTGGCCAGCGGCGCGCTGGAACTGGTGCTCGAAGAATTCGAAGAGCCTGCCCTGCCGATACACGTCTGTTATCAGGCGGAACGGAAAGTGTCGGCCAAGGTGCGCACGTTCGTCGATTACTGTGTCGAGCGCATGGCGCAAGATCCGGCGATCAGGGCGGCAGGACGGAGTCATCGCTGATGGACCGCCACCAGCAGATGACCGTGTTCGATGCCGTTGCCACGGAACAGGGGTTGGCGGCGGCGTCGCGCAGGCTCGGCGTGTCCGAGGCGACCGTCAGCCGCGCGCTGGCCGCGCTGGAAAGGCGTCTGGGCACCCGATTGCTGATGCGCAGCACCCGTGGCGTGACATTGACCGAGGTCGGCCGCGTGTTTGCCGTTGACTGTTCGCGCTTGCTGCGCGCGGTGGAGGAAGCGGAAGCATCGGCCAACGGACTGCACGTCGAGCCTCGCGGTTTGCTGAAGCTGGTCACGCCGCTGCTGTTTGGCGACCGCTTGCTGATGCCGGTGGTGCTCGACTATATGGACGCAAGGCCTGGCATCGAAATGTCCGTGACCTACCAGGACAGCTTTCCCAATCTGCACGAGGAGGGCATCGACGTCGCCGTGCTCATCGGGGCGCTACCGGATGGCTACATGGTCGCGCGCAAGGTCGGTACGGTGCGGCAAATGATCTGCGCCAGCCCGGCGTATCTGGAGCGTCGAGCCGCGCCACGCACGCCGGTCGATCTTGCCGGGCATTCGCTGGTGTTCTGCACGGCCAGCAACCGGATGCTGGAGTGGCGCTTTCAACGCGAGGGCTCGCTGCGTAACGTCGCCTTGAAGCCTACGCTGCGTTGCACCACGCAGTTGGCCGCCATCAATGCTGCGATCAATGGCGCAGGGCTCGCGTCCTGCCTGAGCCACGAAGTCCATGAGCATCTTGAAGCGGGGCGTTTGTGCCCGGTACTCGATGGCTTTGAGCCCGATTCGCTGCCGGTGCACCTCGTGTACCGCGAGGGCAGGCGCGCATCGGCGCGGGTGCGCAGTTTCATCGACTTCGCCGTGGAGCGCCTGCGCCAGCACCCGGTGCTGCGGCACTGACCGCGTTGCTTCCCTCCCTGATCATTTCATTGAGTGAAATGCTGGATTGCCTTTTCTGGTGATTCTGCGCTTTGGCGTCGTGGATCATTATTGGGCCATCAGCGCGGTGAACCGGTTGACGACAACCCACCTTGCGCGCTGACCCAATACCCACGACAGCCTCAGGAGCCAAACCCATGAATGCCATCAAGCTCTATCACTTTCCATTGTCCGGCCACTCTCATCGTGCCCAGCTGATGCTGTCGCTGCTGGGGCTCGATCCACAGATTGAATTCGTCGATCTGGCAAAGGGTGCGAACAAACGCCCCGAGTACCTGGCAATCAACGCGTTCGGCCAAGTGCCGGTGATCGACGACAACGGAACACTCGTCGCTGACTCCACGGCGATTCTGGTGTACCTGGCGAAGAAATACGACACCACGGGCAAATGGCTGCCGGCCGACGCTGCCGGTGCCGCACAGGTGCAACGCTGGCTGGCAGTCGCCGCGGGTCAGATCAACAACGGCCCGGCCCGTGCTCGCCTGATCACCGTGTTCGGCGCCGGCTTTGACCCTAAAGACACCATCGACCGTGCTCACGCTGTGCTGCAAGTGATCGAGACTCACCTGGACGGTCGCGAATTTCTGGCTGCCGACCATCCCACCATCGCCGATGTTGCGGGCTACAGTTACATCGCTCATGCGCCGGAAGGCAACGTCTCGCTGCAGGAATATCCGAATGTACGTGCCTGGCTTGCGCGAATCGAAGGCCTGGAAGGCTTCGTGCCAATGCCCAAGACCAAGGCCGGCCTGGTGGTTTGATCCCATGCTGAAGGCGACCGCCCAGGACGCCGATCTTCTATAGCAGTGCGGCTTGCCCGTGGTCGCGATGCCCCAGATGGCGCCGCCAGCGAGCCCTGCTGCTACAGACCTCTACACCTTCAGGGAGTCCGCGTCATGAACGACATCACTTCCGAAAGACCCTCGCCCTGGCATTCTGGCGAGATCGAACTGCAAGCCAGGGTTGGCGTCGCCGAGCGCATGGGCGTTGTGGGCAAGAAAGTCATCCGTGACTACATGCCCGACCAGCACCGCGAATTCTACGAGCATCTGCCGTATATGTTCATCGGCGCGGTGGACGCCGAGGGCTGGCCGTGGGCGAGCCTGCTGGACGCCGACGCAGGTTTCATCGCCTCACCCGATCCTCGACATCTGCAGTTTTCCCGTCTGCCAGACAGCGACGACCCGATGGCCGCGCACTTCGTACCGGGCGCGGCCGTGGGCATGCTCGGCATCGACTTGCACACCCGTCGGCGCAACCGCATCAACGGCCATGTCGAGCAGGTCACTGATCGGGGTTTTTCGGTATTGGTCGAGCATTCGTTCGGCAACTGCCCGCAGTACATCCAGTTGCGTGAACTCAAACAGATAGCGTTGCCCAAAGTGACGCAGCGCGCGCCGGTCGAGCGCATGAGCGCACTGGATGAGGCCGCCGTGGCAACCATTCGCGCCGCTGACACTTTTTTTGTCGCCAGCTACGCAGACCTTGAAGGCGATCAGCCGCACCGCTCGGTGGACGTGTCCCATCGCGGCGGGCAGGCCGGTTTCGTGCGGGTCGAAGGCGACGTGCTGACCATTCCCGATTTCGCCGGCAACCTGCATTTCAATACCCTGGGCAACTTTCTGGTCAATCCGAGAGCAGGGCTGGTGTTCATCGATTTCACCACCGGCGATCTGTTACAGCTGGTGGGCCGCACCACCGTGATTCTCGACGGCCCGGAAATCGCCGCCTTCCAGGGCGCCGAGCGGCTCTGGCAAGTGAAAGTCGAGGCCGTCGTGCGTCGTCCGCAGGCCTTGCGTTCACGCTGGGAATTCCAGGGTTTTTCCCCCAACAGCCTGATGACCGGGGACTGGGACCAGACTGCCGCCCGTCTGCAGGCCGATGCGCTGCGTGATCAGTGGCGGCCGTTGCGAGTGACGCGCATCGCCGACGAAAGCGCAGGCATTCGCTCCTTTTACTTCGAGCCCGCCGACGGCGCCGGCCTGCCTGCGTTCAAGGCCGGTCAGCATTTGCCATTGCGCCTGCTGCTGGAAGGGCAGAGCAAACCGGTGATACGCACCTACAGCTTGTCGAGCGCGCCGTCCGATGGCTTCTTCCGCATCAGCGTCAAACGTGACGGGCTGGTGTCAGCGCACCTGCACGACGCCCTCAAGGTCGGCGATCTGATCGACGGCCGTGCGCCGCAGGGCAGCTTCGTGGTCGACGCTCAGGAGCGCCGTCCGCTGGTGCTGCTCGGGGCGGGAATCGGTGTCACGCCCATGCTGTCGATGCTGCGTGAGGTGGTTTACGAGGGGCTGCGCGTGCGTCGCATGCGCCCGACCTGGTTCATCCAGAGTGCACGTCGTCTGGTGGATCTGGCTTTTCGCGAAGAATTGGACACACTGGTTGCCAAAGCCGGGGAACAACTGACGGCTGTCCGTCTGCTGAGCCAGCCCGAGCGCGAGGCTCGTTTAAGCAAAGACTTTCACCTTGCAGGTCGTATTGACCTGAATCTGCTCAAAGCGCTGTTGCCGTTCAACGACTTCGATTTTTATGTCTGCGGACCGGCCAGCTTCACCCAAGGGCTGTATGACGAGCTGAGGGCCATGCATGTCCGTGACGAACGGATTCATGCCGAGACTTTCGGTCCCTCGACCCTCAAGCGCACCAGCGATCAGCCGACTGTCGCGCTGCTACAGCCGCCTGCCGCCACCGAATCGGTGCCGGTGCTGTTCGAACGCTCCGCCAAGGAAGCCCGCTGGCAACCCGATGGCGGGACGTTGCTGGAACTGGCAGAGAGTCGTGGCCTTGAACCCGAATACAGTTGCCGCGGCGGTTCCTGCGGTACGTGCAAGACGCGGCTCGTCAGCGGCCAGGTGCATTACCCGGTTCCACCCGCCGAAATGCCGGCGGCGGACCACGTGCTGATCTGCTGCGCAGTCCCGGCCTCAGGGCCGTTGGTGCTCGATCTGTAAACATCCATGCGTGTGCAGAACATGTTTGACGGGAGTATTTGCGATGAGTGAATGGCCAGTGTTCGAGAAAGAAGACGATCCCAATCTGATGCATGCCACCGAGCAGGAAGTGTCGTGGCTGTTGCCGCAATCCCTGGCCTCACTGGCCGGGGAACTGGCCGCCAGCCACGAGGAACATGACAACCCTGCGACCCTGCGTCTGATCACCTGGGTGCGCTCGGTTTCCACGTTCAGTCGACATCGGTGATCGAAGACTCGACCGGGTGTTTGCGTTTGAGTTGATCGTCGAAGCCGGGCAGCGATAGCGCAATGTTGCCGCTTCGGCGATCATGTCGCTCATTCATCACCACAAGGACGTGTATGTCGATCACCCGCAGAAACCTGATCGGAGCCTCGCTGCTGACCGTTCCGGCGCTATGGAGTCTCCATGCCCTGGCCGCTGACGCCGGCGCCGCGCCAGGACCTTCAATCGAAGCACAACTCGCTGCACTGGAGCTCCGTCATGGCGGGCGTCTGGGCGTGGCGATTCTCGACACTGGCAACCAGCGCCTGGTCAGCCACCGTGGTGAGGAACGCTTCGCCCTGTGCAGCACCTTCAAAGCCCTGGCCGCCGCCTACGTTTTGGCGCGGGTCGACCTCAAGGATGAGGACCTTTCGAGGCTGATCGTCTATGGCCAGGATCAGTTGGTGACCTATTCACCTGTCACCGAGCAGCACGCAGGTGAGGGCGGGTTGAGCGTCGGCTCGATCTGCGAAGCCGCCGTCACCCTCAGCGACAACACCGCAGCCAACCTGTTGCTCGACAGTTTCGGCGGTCCCCCGGGGCTGACGGCGTGGCTGCGCTCGATTGGCGATCAGACCACTCGACTTGACCGCCATGAGCCCGAGCTCAATGAAAACCGCCCCGGCGATCTTCAGGACACCACCACCCCGATTGCCATGCTGCAAAGCTTGCGCACACTGCTGCTCGGCGAGGTGTTATCCGGCGCATCGCGGGATCAGTTGAGCGCCTGGCTGGCCAGCAACAAAACCGGCGACCAGAAGCTGCGCGCTGGCTTGCCCAAAGGCTGGCGGGTAGGGGACAAGACAGGATCGGGGAGCAACAACGCCAGCAACGACGTGGCGATTGTCTGGCCGACCGACCGGCCACCGCTGATCGTGACGGTCTATTACTCCGAGTCCAAAGCCACCAGCGAACAGATCAACTCGCTGATGGCCGAGGTCGGGCGCCTGGTCGCGACGGTTTAAACCGCTTGCCCCCGGCGTCTTTTGAATCGCTGCCGCCGGCAAGCCGGACTGCTACAGAGGCGGTGTCGGCTGCACCTGATGGTTCGTCGGATCATGCGCTGTAGCAGCACGGCTTGCCGGCGGTGGCGTCTTTTGAATCGCTGCCGCCGCCCGGCGGACGGCTACAGGTGATTACCGCACAGCGTCTGCAGGATGCTGTTCAAGATTACGGAATCAACTTGCGCGCCCGCAATTCATCGAACACATCGAAAAACGCCTGATCGCTCGCCTGAAATTCCTTGAACCCCAATGCCCGGCTTTTCGACATGTCAGTGACCACCTCGATCGGCCGTCCGAGGTCAGCGTCGGTGTGCCAGGGGGAAACCAGGCGATGGATGTCAGCCTCCTTCAAACCGTTCTCACGGACGATGTCGCTCCACGCGGCCTGATCGTCGGCCATCTGGGTTTCCAGTGGCGACACGCTTGGCGGATAAGCGGCTGGATGCAGACCGAAATACTCGGCGATTTGCCCCCACATCCATTTCCAGCGGAACACATCGCCGTTGGTGACGTTGAAGGCCTGATTCGCCGCCGCTGGCGTCGTCGCGGCCCACAACTGTTGTTTGGCCAGTTGCCGCGCATCGGTCATGTCGGTGAGGCTGTCCCACTGCACGCGAGAGCCCGGAAACACGAACGGCCGGCCGGTGGCTTTGCAGATCGAGGCATACACCGCCAGCGTCGTCGCCATGTTCATCGCGTTGCCCACCGCGACACCGGTGACTGTGTGCGGACGATGCACGCTCCAGGTGAAACCGTCGCGCTCGGCAGCGGCAAACACCTCGTCTTCCTGGGCGTAGTAAAAGTTCTCGATGTCCAGACGGCCCTGTTCTTCACGAAACGGCGTTTGTGGCAGCGAACCCTTGCCGTAGGCTTCAAACGGACCCAGATAGTGTTTAAGGCCCGTCACCAGCGCGACATGCTTGACGCTTTTGCCCGGACTCAGCGCGTCCAGCACGTTGCGCACCATCGCCGCATTGACCTTGATGTTCTCGGCTTCGGTGGCCTGGCGCGACCAGGTGGTGATGAACACATGGCTGGGCTTGATGGCTTCGAGCGCCTGTTTCACCGACGTCGGGTCCTGCAGGTCCGCCGCGACGGGAATCACGCCTTCAGCCTGAGCTGGATGACGGGAGAGGGCGGCGACCTGCCAGCCGTTCTCCAGCAACAGTTGAGTGGTTGCACTGCCGACGATGCCGCTGGCGCCGACGACCAAAGCGGTCTGAGTCATGAGGGGGCTCCTTTGAAGGGTGAAGAAGAGAGGCCTGGGCGGCCCTGAAGATTCAGAACCGCAGGGACGGGCAGAGGTTCAGCCGGAAGCACCGCCGTTTGATCCGAGACAGCACAACCGAGCGACCGCTCAACTGACCGACAGCTCAACCGACCAGCAACGCCGTGCCGTACATACCGATGGCGAAGACAACGTGACCGACGACATTTTGCAGCCGCGCCACGGTCGGGTTCGGTGCCTTGTTGCACGCCACGCCGACGCCCATCCCCGGTTGCAAGATGAACCAGCCCGCGCCAATGGTGACCAGCCCGACGATCAATGCCGGGAAAAAAGTCGGAGAATGCGCCCACTGCACACCCCAGATCAGCAGCAAAGCGGCGGCGAACACAATGCCGACCACGTAATGCAGGGTCCAGCCGATCCGCAGCTCATGGGGTACTTCAGGGGAATGGTTGATGCCGTTTCGATGCACGAACTGACCCTTGCGCATCCCGGCGAACCAGCGACCGACCAGGTGCCAGGGCGGGGTTGGCAGCCCCAGCGTTGCCTTGAGCAATCGCGCCCAGAGGTCCAGTAATGCCGTGCCGCCGATGCCAATGAGGATTGCGAAGAAGATGAATTCGAACATGTCGTTCCTTGAGAGGGTCGGTGATCAATACGTTCGTAGTGGCGGTACACGTTATCAGCTTTGGCGGGGCGATATCAGCCAGCGATGAAAGCGACGTCAGACCGCGTGCAACAGGCGCAACGCAAAGGGCGCGTTACAGCACTCTCGGTCGCTATGGCGAGCGGGTAGCATGGTCGGCGGGGGCGGGGGGCAGTCGGCGGTCGCCCAAGTGCAGAGAATGCACTGGCCGAGCTGCAATGGAGTCGGGAAAAGGCGCACCAGACGACCTTCAAGAAGATCGTCGGTGAGCATGATTTCAGCGTCGGATTCGACACCGCGAGGGCAGCCAGGGGCAGTGCTGCGGGCGGAGCCCACCGATCACTTGATCAGCGGCACGCCACTGAGCTTCTGCAACTCGTCAAAGTCGATGTCAGAGCAGATCTCAACCACTTTCAGGCCCTCGGATGTCACTTCCAGCACTGCCAGGTCGGTGTAAATGCGGCTCACGCAACCGATGCCGGTCAACGGGTAAGTGCACTCCGGCACGATCTTGCTTTCGCCAGACTTGGTCAGGTGGTCCATCATCACGAACACCTGACGGGCGCCGGTGGCCAGGTCCATCGCGCCGCCCACGGCCGGGATCGAACCTTCGGCGCCGGTGTGCCAGTTAGCAAGGTCGCCCTTGACTGACACCTGGAAGGCGCCCAGTACGGCGATGTCCAGATGGCCGCCGCGCATCATCGAGAAGGAATCGGCGTGGTGGAAGAAGGCCCCCCCGGTGAGCAGGGTGACGTGTTGCTTGCCAGCGTTGATCAGGTCATCGTCTTCCTCGCCCGGCGCCGGACTTGGGCCCATGCCCAGCAGACCGTTCTCGCTGTGCAGGAAAATCTCCTTGTCGCCCAGATAGTTGGCCACAAGCGTCGGTGCGCCAATGCCGAGGTTTACGTACGCCCCTTCCTGAATGTCTTTGGCCACGCGCTGGGCCATCTCGGTGCGGGAGAGCTTTTTGATAAGGGTCATGGCGGGCCTCAGACAGCGTTGGCGATCGAAGAAGCGGCAGTGCCACGGACGGCAACCACGCGCTGGACGAAGATACCCGGAGTGATGATGTGTTCCGGGTCCAGTTCACCGAGTTCGACGATCTGGTCGACCTGGGCGATGGCGGTTTTCGCGGCCATGGCCATGATCGGGCCGAAGTTACGTGCGGCCTTGCGGTAGATCAGGTTGCCCCAGCGGTCGCCCTTGTACGCCTTGATCAGCGC
Source organism: Pseudomonas sp. LS-2 (assembly GCF_003605735.1). Classification (GTDB taxonomy): domain Bacteria; phylum Pseudomonadota; class Gammaproteobacteria; order Pseudomonadales; family Pseudomonadaceae; genus Aquipseudomonas. The sequence goes on from NZ_QXTJ01000002.1 coordinate 146,145, forward strand.
GAAGTCGGCGTGCAGCGGCATTTCCAAGACGTACTGGCGGCCGTCGATCTCGCGGGTTTCCTTGCCTTCGGCCAGCAGGGTGCCGTAGCCGGTCGGTGAGAAGAACGCACCGATGCCAGAGCCCGCTGCACGGATACGCTCGGCCAGATTGCCTTGCGGCACCACTTCAAGCTCGATCTTGCCGGCCCGGTACAGTTCGTCGAAGACGTAGGAGTCGGACTGGCGCGGGAATGAGCAGACCACCTTGCGTACGCTGCCCGCCTTAAGCAGGGCCGCCAGGCCGATCTCGCCGTTGCCGGCGTTGTTGCTGATGATGGTCAGGTCGCGGGTACCGGTCTCGATCAACGCATCGATGAGTTCGGATGGCATGCCGGCAGTGCCGAAGCCTCCGACCATGATGGTTGAACCATCGGTGATTCCTTCCACCGCGCTGGCGATGGATTCGAACGTTTTATTGATCAAAGCGAGCTCCTGGTTGTTCCTGGAGTGGGGATTGTCGAACTGGCCGTCGGACGGTGAAACCCGAGGGCCAGTAGCGATTGGCGTTGTTTGCGGGTCTGTGCTGGAGCTTGCCGCAAGAAGGGGCAGCGAGTGGAGGGGATTTAGCTGAATCCGTGCGGTTATCGAACGGTTGTGCGATCTGCGAGCAGTGCAGTGCTGCTCGCGGCGGCCCCTTTTCCCGGTGGCAACCCCGCACGGCTGCCGGACGGGGCTCGGGAAACGATCACCCATGATGTTTTTTCTCTGCACTTCAGGGGCGTCGTAGGGGCGTTCAGTCGATGGTTTTGGCCCATACGGCCTGTGCGTTGGTGAATTCCCGCAAGCCGAAATGCGAGAGCTCGCGACCGTAACCGCTCTTCTTCACGCCGCCCACCGGAATGCGCGCGTTGGTTGCAGGGAAGCCATTGATGAAAACCCCACCGGTTTCCAGGCGACGAGCGATGCGTTGCGCGCGCGTCAGGTCCTGAGTCCACAGGCTGCCGCCCAACCCGTAGTCGCTGGTGTTGGTCAGCACGATGGCGTGTTCGGCGTTTTCTGCGACGGTAATGGCGGCGACAGGTCCAAAGGTTTCTTCATCGAACGCGGCCATGCCAGGCTGGACGTTGGCCAGCACAGTGGGCTCGTAGAAGTTGCCTGGACCTTCAATCTTTTTGCCACCGAGCAGCAGAGTCGCGCCGGCGGCGAGGGTGCGCTGGACCTGGCCATCGAGTTCGTCGCGCAGATCGCCGCGTGCCATGGGACCGACGTTGTTGGCATTATCCAGGGGGTCACCGACCTTCAACTGTTTGACTGCGGCCACGAACTTACGGGTGAATTCTTCGGCGATCGGTTGCTCGACGATAAAGCGCTTGGCAGCGAGACAGACCTGGCCTGCGTTCTGGAAACGGGCTTCGACGGCGGCCTTGACCGCCAGGTCGATATTGGCATCGGCGAGCACGATGAAGGCGTCGGAGCCGCCCAGTTCCAGAAGGCTCTTTTTCAGTGCCTTGCCAGCGGTGGCCGCCACTGCCGAACCTGCACGCATGCTGCCCGTCAGGGTCACTGCGGCGATGCGCGGGTCTTCGATGGTGCGAGCCACGGTTTCATTGTCGGCGATGAGGTTGATGAACAAGCCTTTCGGGAAGCCTGCCGCTTCATAAGCGTCCTGCAGCGCGTAGGCAGAGCCCATGACATTCGGGGCGTGCTTGAGCATGAACCCGTTGCCCGACAGCATGATCGGCCCCGACGCACGAATCACTTGCCACAGAGGGAAGTTCCACGGCATCACGGCGAGGATGGTGCCAATGGGCAAGAAGGAAACGTGAACCTGATCGTCTCCGTCTACGTTGACAGGCTCATCGGCCAGGATCGCCGGGCCATTGTCCGCAATCCAGTCGAGGGTGGCCGCACACTTCTCGACCTCTGCGCGGGCCGAAACCAGGGTCTTGCCCATTTCAGCGGTGATCAGTGCCGCGAAGGTTTCCGAACGCTCGCGCAGGGTCGCGGACAGACGACGATAGGCCGTGACACGTTCGCGCATCGGGGTGGCACGCCACAAGCGGAAGGCCGCGGCGTTTACGTCCAGCAGTTGCTCGACTTCGCTCTGGGTCTGAAACGGATAAGTCGCGATCAGTTCACCGGTCGCCGGGTTACGCGAAGTGGCGAAGGCGGAGAGGGTCGAAGTTGCGTTCAGGTTGGTCATCGGTATCACCTCGTTGGCGGTGGTGCAGCGCGTTTTGCGCTGCGATGACCGTCACTCTAGGGAAGCCCGACAGGACCAGTAAGGCGTGTTGTTATCCTATGACTGCGGGTCATAGGCAGTGTGCCGAGGAATATAGGTGACCAGCGAAAGATCCGGACGGCCCTCAGGTGTCAGGGCCACGTAGGTGAAATCGATATAGCCACTCACCGGATGCAACAGACGCTTGCGCCCTTCGTCGAAGCCTTTGACGTCGGTGTCCTGCCACCACTCGCGAAACTCCGCGCTCAGTGCAGACAGCTCCTCGATCAGGCTGTCGAAAGGCGCCTTGTCCTGCGCCAACGCGCGGGAAGCGCGGAAAGCGCTGATCATTCCCCGCGCCATCTGTTCCCAATCCAGGATCACGGTTCGATAAGGGATGTACAGGAACAGCAGGCGCAGGGTATTGCGCTCATGGGGTTCCAGCGAACCGTAGTCGACGAACAAGTCGGTGATGGCATCGTTCCACGCCAGAATGTCGAGTCGTGAATTACGCACGTAGGCCGGAATGGGATTGATCGCGCGCACGAGCATTTCCAGCCCTGCGCTGACCCCGCCGCCCGTTTCAGCCGCGGGTGCTTCAAGCGCAGACAATGCAAACAGGTGAGCCGACTCGACGCGGTCGAGTTTGAGCACTTTGGCGATGCGGCGCAGTGCGTCTGGCGAAGGCTGGATATCGCGGCCCTGTTCAAGCCAGGTGTACCAGCTGACGCTGACGCCGGCCAGTAGCGCCACTTCCTCCCGGCGCAGGCCGGGCGTGCGACGCGGGCCCTCGGGCAGGCCGAAATCCTTGGGCTCCAGACGGGCACGTCGGCTGGAAAGGAATTTCCCGAATTCCCGGCGCTGTTCCACGGAGGGTCTTTTCGCCATACGTTGGTGTTCCTTGTTTGCACTGATCGATACGCGTCGATGAATAAGATCTGCTTTTGAAGCACCGGGCAACTGAAAACTTGCTCAACCCGCTCAGTGCGTGGGCTTTGGTTCGACGATCTTGAGCGAGTTGGACGCAGATATGGCGTCTCATGGCGCGGCGGCTAGCCTGACCCGAAGCAGCGTCACGCTCGAGAAGTCACGGATTTTTTCGCTGCTGCGTTTTCATGAGGGGCAGCATTTGGGCTGTCGGTGTCACATGACGCGGTTTTAGCCCGGCGTGCCTCGGCGCGCACCACCATCCAGATGCCTGCGGCAGAAATCGCCATCCCTGCCGCCATCGCCCATGACAGCGGTTCATCGAACATGGCCCAGGCCCAGAGCATTGTGATCGGCGGGCTGAGGTATAGCACGCTGGCGACGCGAGTCGCAGAGGTCCGGCGCAAACACATCCAGTACAAGCCATAACCGCCAAGCGTAGACAGGGCCACGGTCCACAATACGCTCAAAGCGAAACCCGCCGTGGGGATCGGTAAAAGACTGCCCTGGCTGCCCTCGATGGCGGCGAAGGCAAAACTCGATACGAAGCACTGGAGCCAGAGGTTGGGCAGCAGCCCCATCGCCTGCGACGTGCTGGCGTTCTTTTGCCACAGCGTTGCCACTGCCAGAGAGAGCATTCCCGCCACCGGCAAGCCGTAGGCCCACAGCGGTGCATCGCCCATGACCAGCGCGCCATGCGTCACCCACAATACCCCGACCAGGCCGACGATCAGCCCCACCCAGACCTGGCGCGCCAACCGCTCGCCCAGTGCCAGTGCTGCCAGCAGCGCCATCCCCAGCGGCAGCAGGTCCGCGCACAGCGCCGCCAGACCCGCCGGAACGCCAAGTGCGATGCCTTGTGTCACGCCAGTCAGGTATCCCGCCATGGCCAGCAGTCCTATGCCCGCATTTTTCAGCAAGATCGAAAAAGAGGTACTGCGCAGGGTGCGATAGACGAAGGGGAGTAGAACGAGGGAAACCACCACACAACGCCAGAACACCACCAGCAGCGCCGGGGCGTAATCGATGGAAAAGCGTGCGCCGATGAATCCGGAACTCCAGGTGAGCAGTAGCCCGGCCTCAAGCAAGGGTAGCGGCAACGTGCGAAGCCAGTGGCGACGAGTCGGCTTGTCGGGATGAGTCGAGATGTGCTGGTTCATTCCCACAGGCTACGAGAGTGGGGTAGTCTAATAAATCAAAATATCATGCAGTAATTGTTCAGCAGGATTGAATCATGACGGCGATTCTCGACATCGATCTGTTGCGCACCTTTCATGCCGTGGTGCGCATTGGGAAATTCAGCGCAGCCGCCGAGCAGCTGCATAAAAGCCCGGCCGCGGTGAGCGTCCACATTCAGCGTCTTGAGGCAGTGGCAGGCGGTCGACTCCTGAATCGAGATAACCAGTCAGTTTCCCTCACTGTGCTGGGAAAGCGCCTGCTGATCTCGACCGCCGAGCTGTTGCGTACACACGATCAGGCCTTGGCGGATCTGCATGGCACTCAGCTCGCAGGGCGCATTACGTTGGGGGTTCCCGACGAATACGCGACGCATGTCATTCAAGACATCCTGCCGACCTTTATCGCTGCTTGGCCGAACGTGGTGCTGGAACTCAAGACCGGGCCGAGCTATGCGCTGAGAGACCTGGTGCAGCGCGGCAAATTGCAGGCCGCGGTGGTCGCGCAGCCCAAGGGAGAGGCAGGCCCCGACACCGAGGTGCTGATGTCCACCACGCCCGTCTGGGTCGGACCGACCAATGCTGCGGTGGCGCTCAAGGATCCGCTGCCCCTGGCCGTTCACGCCGTGCAATGTCCTTATCGCGAAGCCATGAATGAATCGCTCAAGGCGTCAGGCCGCCGCTCGCGGATCGTCCTGGAAAGCCCCTCCAATCAGGCAGTCAAGGCGTGTGTGGAGGCGGGGTTGGCGGTCAGCCTGATTGACCGTGGGAAAGTCACCGACCGCATGCAGATGCTGGAGGGGCTGCCGGTCATTCCTGACCATGACATTGTGTTCGTGCGCAGCACTGCGTCACGTGGAGATGAGGCTGTAGAGTTGCTGGCGCAAGCGATGCGTCGGTCTTTTCGGTTGTAGACCGGAGGCTTCATCAGCCGCTACTGGGAAGCCGAAGCTGGATGTGTAACGATATGTTTCCCGGCTGTGATGCGGCCACCACAGGAAACGACGCAGATGCTCGCTGCCTTCAGACACTATCCGTTTTCGGTCAATTTGCTGTTGCTGTCGTCGCTTTTCCTGACAATGGGCCGCGCCATTACCTTGCCCTACATGGTTATTTATCTGTCCTCCAACTTCACGTTGGGGGTCAGTGATATCGGTCTGGTAGTCGGCAGTGCCATGCTCGTTGGCTCGTTGCTGAGCGTGTATGGCGGCTACCTCACGGACAAAATATCCAGCTATCGATTGATCCTGAGCTTCACGGGGTTCTTCACCCTGGGCTTCATCGGAATGTGCGTTACCGCGCACCTCTGGATGTTTTTCCTGTTCCTGGTGGCATTCAATTTTGCTTACTCGGTGATCGATATTGTGGTGAAGGCCGCGTTCGGCAAACTGCTGCCAGAAGCCGAACGTGGCAAAGTGTTTTCAGTGCGCTACTCGCTGATCAATATCGGCTACGCGGTGGGGCCGTTCATTGGCGCGGGGTTCGCGCACATGGACATGAAATTGCCGTTCCTCATATCAGCGGCCTTGGGCGTTGGGACCTTTCTGACGTATATGGTCTGGGGCGACAGGACGCTCAGTCCTACTGACCGGGCCAGTCCGCCAGTCTCCTTCGCTGCTGTGGGTCGCATCCTGCTGAAGGATTATCGTCTGGTCTGCTTCACCATTGGCGGCGCGCTGAGCGCAGTGGCGTTCGGTCAGTTCACCGGCTATATCTCGCAATACCTTGTGACCACGAGCACACCGGAATTCACCTATCAGGTCATCAGCGCGGTGGTGGCCGTGAATGCGACGGTGGTGATCTGTCTGCAGTACCTCGTTGGCAAACGCATCACCAACGAGCATCTGAATCGATGGTTGACCGCGGGCTTCAGTCTGTTTCTGCTGGGGGTCGTCGGATTTGCGTTGTCCACCAGCGTGTTGCATTGGGCGCTGGCAGTCGGAATATTCACCGTGGGCGAAGTCATTGTTTTCCCCGCCGAGTACATGTTCATCGATCGCATCGCGCCCGAGCACTTGCGCGGCATGTATTACGGTGCGCAAAACCTGTCGAGCCTTGGCGGCGCACTGGGCCCGATACTGTGCGGATTTGCATTGGCCTCTCAGCCGCCGCATTTCATGTTTTATATGCTCGCTGGCTTCATCGTCGCGGGCGGGTGTTTTTACTTGATGGGTGCCTCGTATTCCAACCGCCATGACCCTGGGCGCAGTGATCACGGTTGATAGAGCATCATGCGAGGGGGGCGTTAATGCCCCAGGCGCCGGTTCACCATCTTGACCAGGCGCTCGCCGACTTCATCGATCCCCTTGTTCTGCGCCACGACCTGGGCGCCCTCCATGAGGAGAGTCAGCTCCTGCGCAACATCCTCAGGCTCGCTCAAGGCCATGGCGGTGCAGAGTGCAGTCACTCGCGCGAACTGCGCTTTTTTGTGGGCTTCGATTAGCTGACGGGCCGGATGATCAACCTCTGGCAGCTCTGCCAACGTATTGGTGAACGGGCAGCCGCGGTAACCCGAACCTTCCAGACCCGCAACGATGAAGTCAAGAAATCCCATGAGTTGCTGGCGTGGCGAATCTGGATGCTCCGATGCCAATCGGTCGAAGACATCGCTGTAGCTTTCGGTTAGCCGCTCAAGCCACTCCAGAACCAGAGCATCCTTATTTTCAAAGTGTCTGTAGGCGGTCATTTTGGTTGACCCTGCCAATGCCGCGATAGCGTCCACACTGACGCGGGTAATTCCTTGCTCCATGAACAATGTCTGAGCTGCCTCGACGATGCGTTCCCTCGGGGGCAGTTGCGGTGTCGGTGGCGTACGCATAGAGAATCTCCTCTTGACAATGATACCCATGGGTATCGCATGATACTAATAAGTATCTACCGATACTTGTGAGTAACTATCATACTGAAGTGGAGAATGTCATGCACCTTCGAGAGTACGCTGCTCACGATGCCACGGGGCTGAGCCAACTGATACGGACCAGGCAGGTCAGCGCGCAAGAGGTTCGTTCTGTGGCCTTACAAGCCATAGAGACGCTTAACCCGCACCTTAATGCACTGGTCGAGACGTGGCATGACGAACCCGCGCCGCAATCAGGCGATTTTTACGGCGTGCCTTTTCTGATCAAAGATTTGGGCATCGCCGCGCAGGGACGTCGGAGTGAACTGGGCAGTTCCTTGGCACTTGGTTGCTCGGCCGAAGCCGACTCACATCTGATGCGCCGCCTGCGTCGTGCCGGCTTGATGCCGCTAGGCAGGACTACCACCCCCGAGTTCGCCGCAAGCACCACTACTGAAAGCCGTCTCACTGGACCGACCCGTAATCCTTGGGATGTGGAACGCAGTGCCGGGGGGTCAAGCGGCGGTTCCGGGGCGGCGGTAGCGGCCGGCATGGTACCCGTGGCTCACGCCACTGATGGTGGTGGCTCAATCCGTGTCCCAGCCTCGCTTTGCGGTCTGTTCGGCTTGAAGCCCAGCCGTGGACGGGTGCCAATGGGCCCCGATGTTGACGAGGTCTGGAGCGGCCTTGCCGTGCATGGCGTCCTGACTCGTACGGTGCGTGACAGTGCTGCATTGCTGGACGCTGTCCAGGGCCACGCCGCAGGTGACCCCTTTCAGATTCCGTCGCCGGTGATCAGCTTCCTCGAACAATCCCGGCGTGAGCCCGGTGCATTGCGCATCGGCGTGCAAACTCGGCCGCTTGACGGTCAAGCGCTGCATCCAGCGGTGCAAACTGCATTGCTGGAGACCGTGCGGCAGATTGAAAGTCTTGGGCACAGGGTCGAGGAAATTGAACCGAATATCGGGTTGAGCTGGGAGAGTTTCGTAGAGCTCAATGGCCGCTTCTGGTCCTCCAACACCGCCGCCTGGATCGATGCAATTGCAGCGGCAACAGGCCGCAGTATCGATGCCACTCACCTGGAGCCGGCGACTCTGTCGCTATACCAATACGGCAAGACCTTAAGTGCGACCGATCTATTGGGCGCGTTGTTTGAGCGCAATGTCGTCGCCAGAAGGCTTGGCAGTTATTTCCAGCGCTACGATCTATTGCTTTCGCCGACCTTGCCAAACTTGGCGCCGGTGGTCGGTCAGTACAATGCGCAACAGGAATATCTGGATGGGCGAGGCTGGATGAATCAGGTGTTCAGCCAATCACCGTTCACAGCGCTGGCAAATGTTATCGGTGCCCCAGCAATGTCAGTACCGCTGTCACACGATCCTCAGACCGGATTACCGATTGGCATGCAGTTCATGGCCAGGTTTGGCGATGAAGGCATGCTCCTAGCGCTGGCAGGGCAACTGGAGCGCGCACTGCCTTGGGCGGGTCGTCATCCGAGGGTGTGGGCGGGCAATCTTTGAAAGGCCGAGGAGGCGGTGATTGTGCGATCACCGCCGCCGCTGCCGTCTAAAGCTCGTTGGGCGCTGTCCTTACTGAGTCGGGGAGCCAGGTGAGCCGCCCGTCACGTGCCAGGCGATAACGTCTGAGGTCCCTGGCCAAAATGAGCTCGCCACTGAAGCTCTGTTGCGCCTCAGCGTGGATGTCTTCGATCGAGGGGCTGCGTTCAGGATTGTCCTGATACCGCGCGCTAAAATGTGTCAGCACAAGGTTTTTAACGCCGACGTCTTGAGCAAAGCGCGCAACGGATGCTGCGGTGCTGTGGCCATACTTTTCTCGACCTTTTGCCAGCTCTTCGGTGAACGTTGCCTCGTGCACCAGAACGTCAGCATTGCGCGCGACATCCTCGAGCAATTCGGGCGTGTCGTTGTCACCGCACACAATCACTCGACGTGGAGGCTGGGTAGCCTGCAGATAATTTTCGGCAATCAGCAAACGTCCTTCGTGCTCTACATCATGGCCCCGGGCAAGTTCTCCCCACACTTCACCGCGAGGAATGGCTTGGTCTTCCAGGCGTTGCACGTCCAGACGCGCGTCACGGTTGATTTCGTCGAACACATAACCATGGCAAGGCACACGGTGCGAAAGCGCTACCGCGCCGACCTGAAGATTGCCCCCTTGCCAGCCGGCGAATGTCTCTGCCGCCTGTAAGCGAAGTTCGAAGCCCAGATGCGATCCAGTGACGCTGAGCCCTTTAAGCACCCAGTCATGCAGCGCCTGCGGCAGGATCACATCCAGCGCTTCAGTGCGCCCAGACATGCTGGCAGTGGTCAGCAGACCGGGCAGGCCAAAGCAGTGATCGCCATGGACGTGGGTGATGAAGATGCCGCGCAAAGAATGGAGTGACAGGGAGGTGCGCAACAGACGATGCTGCGTTGCCTCGCCGCAATCCACAAGACACCAGTTTTTCCCGGTGGATTCAACGACTGCCGTGCCGCTGACATTACGAATCCGAGTAGGTACGCCAGCGCTGGTACCCAGAAAGAGCAGGTCCACGTTCTTCCCCTCTTGATCAATGCGGATTTGGCGACCAGCCCCGGCCGATCAACAGTGTGCCAGCCCGTGCGCCGCGAAGCGCCGTGACCTGTCCGCAAAATGGCTTGAAATCAATAGACCCTCAAGGGTCAGCACCCATTCATCTCGAGTATTCAAACTCAACATCTTTCGCACCGTGCCGATACAACCCGTAGGCATGTCTCGCAAAAAAATGCGCTACGGAAACCATGAAAAATCTGCCCACGTCCCTTAAGCCCGAAAACCACCGCTCCAGTGTTGCTCTGACACGCAGCTCTCTTTTTAATTTCGTCGCCTTGTTGATAGGTGTCTTTCTGCTGGCGAGCTGTATGTTGCTTTTTCTGGCCAGGGATCTCGATAAAACCGAGGAAGAAGAAAGCGCTTTTTACACCGCCAAAGCCGTACACGCCTCAGAGAAGGCCGTGGGTTCGACGCTCAAGGACTACGCATTCTGGGGAGACGCTTACAAACACCTGCATCTACAGGTGGACCCTGAATGGGCCTATGTTCGCCAGAATATCGGGGCGACGCTCTATGCAGACTTCGGGTTCCAGGGGCTGTTCGTCATCGACGAGCATGGCAGGACCGTTTATGCAGTGGTCGATGGCGAGCTAAAAAATATCTCGATTGAGGATTGGCTGGGGCAGCCACCCGGCGCTTTGGTTGCCCAGGCGCGTAAGGCGGCATCGGAGGAGGCGCCCGTCACCTCCTTCATGGACGTGAAGGGAGTTCCCGCAATTGTCGCCGCTGCGGCCATCACTCCAGGCACGGACCCGACGGTCGAACCCGATGATCGAGCCGCGTCTGTGCTGATTTTTGTCGATCTCCTGACCGACGAAAAACTGGCTAAGCTGGGCCAGGATTACGGTGTCAAAGATCTTCGTGTCGCCACGCCCACCGAGCGCCATCAGGCTTCCTATTTTGCGCTTGGAGATGATGGCCAGGGCGGTGCCTTACGCTGGACGCCGCCCACGCCGGGTCATCGCCTTCTCGCCCTCGGATTACCCCTCACCGGCTTCGCTGCGCTGCTGGTCTGCTTGATGGCATGGGTGATCTTGCGCCGTACCACCGCTGCTGCAAGTGCGCTGGATGAGAGCTACCTTTCGCTGCAGCGCAGCCAGGCGGCCCTGGCCACGAGCGAGGCCAGGTTTCGCGATGTCGTCGAGGCGAGTTCAGACTGGGTCTGGGAGATCGATCAGCAATGGCGCTTCACCTATCTTTCCGAGCGGTTTGAAACCGTCACCGCGTTCTGTCGACAGGACTGGATCGGCGTCTCCATAGACTCGTTGCTCAGCAGTCAGATGGGGACTGTTTCGCAGTGGCTGTCGATTCCGAATCGCAAACCGGACATCACGGTCTGCTGCCGATATATCAATACCCAAGGCGAGGAACGTGTCACTCGCCTTTCTGCTCGCCAGCTACCCGACGGTGGTTTTCGCGGAACCGCCACTGATATTACTGAGGAGGTCGAAGCGCGTCGGCGAATTGAGTTTTTATCTCAGCACGATGCCCTCACAGGTCTTCCAAACCGTGTCAGGCTGCAAGAGTTTCTGGATGGGAAATTCAAGGCGCTGCCGACCAAAGAGCAGCCGCTGGTCATGCTCAGTCTGGACCTGGACAGATTCAAACCTGTGAATGATCTGCTGGGACACGCTGCCGGTGACCGAGTGCTCAACGACATTTCGGCTCGGCTCTCGGAGTGTGTTCGCCACGGAGATCTGGTAGCGCGTGTAGGCGGGGATGAGTTCGTGCTGATTCTCACCGATGCGAAGGATCCGCAGGAGATTGAGTCGTTATGCCGCCGTCTCATTGAGTCGATCGAACTGCCTGTGGTGATCGATGACCAGGAAGTGTTTGTCAGCGCCAGCATTGGTATCGCGATGGCGCCGACCGACGCGCGCGAGGCTGCCGAGTTGCTGCGTTACGCAGACATCGCCCTATATGAGGCGAAAGCCGGCGGTCGCAGCACCTGGCGTTTTTATGCCGGTGACATGAATGCTCGCATCATCGAGCGGCGTCGCCTGGAGCGGGATCTGCGATTCGCGATCAAGCATGGAGAACTGAGGTTGCACTTCCAGCCCCGGTTCAGGATCGCTGACGGCAAGATGGTAGGGGCCGAAGCGTTGGTGCGCTGGCAACATCCTCAGAGAGGGTTGGTATCGCCGGAGACGTTTATACCGATTGCCGAAGAAACGGGGCTGATTTTACCGTTGGGCGACTGGGTCATGAGGACAGCATGCAGCTATGCAGCGCAATGGCCGTCCCACCTTTTCGTTTCGGTGAATCTCTCTCCCGCTGAATTCAAGCGCGGTAATCTGATTTCACGGGTTCAACAGGCCCTCGTGGAGAGCAGCATTGCACCGTCTCGCGTTGAGTTCGAGATCACAGAGGGTGTGATGCTCGAGGACGCCGTCGGTGCTTTGGAGGTGATGCACAAACTCAAACGCCTCGGGGTTCGCATCGCCATGGATGACTTTGGTACCGGATATTCTTCACTGAGCTATCTTCGCACCTTTCCATTTGATGGCCTGAAGATAGACCGCTCCTTTCTGACCCGCCTGGGTGAGAGTGAAGACGACCAGACCATCGTTCAGGCGATTGTCGGTCTGGGTAAGGCGCTTTCGTTGACCGTGACAGCGGAAGGCATTGAAACGGCCGAACATCTGGCGTTGTTGAAAGCGGTGGCCTGCGAAGAAGGTCAAGGCTACTTCCTGAGTCGTCCACTGGAAGCGGAGGCCTTTGATGCACTGCTGGGCGAGACGCAACGCTTAGAGTTGGATATGAAGCGTTGAGCGAAGCAACGCTCACGACTGTGGGCCGGACTTTTCCACGCGACACAAGGCGCGCAGGAGTTGCCCGGCGACTATGCAGATTAACGTCTCCTTTTGAGCAAAGCCCAATTCAGTTAGCGTCAGTGCATCGGGTACAACATTCTAAGTCGCGTCTGAGGAGACGACCTCCCAGACCCTCTGGAGCGCAGGCGTCATCGTGTCTGGTGATAAAGGGGAGAGGTTATCCAGGCAGAGGCGCTCAGCGCGATGCGCGGCCGACTATACGACAGCGGCTCGCGCAGCGCCTCCCCCTGATCGCTACAGGTTCAAGGGCTGACCTGAACCTGCTTCAGCTCGCCTGATTGGTCGGGCTTACCCCCCACTATAACGAGGTAGCGGCGCTGTTCGGGAACATCGTTCTGCACGATTTGCCGGATTGGCCCAATCGTATTGACGATGGCTGACCCGGCTGGATTGGTCATGAATGTGGCCAACGGCTCCAATTTGCCGCCGCCGTCCATGTTTTCGGCAAGCGCCAGAGTATAGGGCTGCTTCGGCTCAAGCCCCGTAACGGCAGCCTGGAGGACTTGGGTGAGCCCTTGATTGAAAAGCGTGACGCTGGTTGGAGCCCGGTCTTCGCTTTTGCCTTGATCACTCAAGGTCAGATGAACGGCTTGACCGGCCACACCTAAGGGAACGAGGTTATCCGTCCCCGATCCGGACGCAACCGCCCTCGGAACATATGCAACGGCTTGTGGCGCCTGACCAATCGGGATATTCGCGACGACCTTATTGGTTAGCGTATCAATGACTGCAAAAGCGTCTGCGTTCTCCAGGCCGACATAAATCCTGGTGCCATCTCCGGACGGCCAAATGCCATGTGGCAAATTGCCGACAGCGATTGTAGCGACCTTTTCGAAGGTATCAGTCCTGAATACTTGAACTTGATTTAACCCGCCAACGGTGATGTAAGCGAACGAACCATTGGCATTGTTTACGAGATTCACGTGGTTGGCGATAGGTCCGACGTCCAACGTCTTGAGCAGTTTGAATGGGGGAGTGGCCTCAAATACCTGCGCCTTTCCGACATCCTTCAATGTGAACCAGACCTGCTTGCCATCTGCCGACGCCGCAATGTTCGGGCAAAACGGACTGGCCTGTGCAACATGTCCGACGATCTCGTGGGTCGCCACTGACACCACTACGGTTTCGGGATTGAACGAAGAACAGATGTATCCGTACTTTCCGTCAGGCGAGAAAATTTGCATCCCGGGACCGGCGGGGGTTTTTATTCTTTGTTTCTCTTCATAGGTATGGGCGTCGAGCACAGAAACGTAGTCCTCCCCCCGCACTGTTACCCATACCTCCCTGCCGTTCGGTGTAAAGAATGCCTCATGAGGGGCACGCCCTACGTACGTCTTGTGCTTGACGGTGTTGGTCTGGGTGTCAATAAACGACACCGAGTTAGTGCCAATTGACACAACAGCGAGGGTTTTGTGGTCAGGCGAAAAACCCAGTCCGTGCACCAATACCTCACCACGATAGAGAGGACTCAGGTTACCTGGCTGAGGATCACCCAAGCTGATGACTCCCAGCAATTTGTTGTCCACTGGATCGCTGACTGAGAGTGTGTTGGAGAACTGCTCGGCAGCGTAAAGACGATGTTGATGCGTGATTGGAATATTGTCAGCGGACGCCTTGCCTGGAATTTGGCCTGCTTGAAGAGAGCCGGAGGCAGTGATCAAAGCACACACCAGGAGAGCGGGCGGAAAACTTAGCAATCTCATGATATTTCCTTCAGAGGAGGGCGTTATGGATGGGTCGCTGACACTTGGGTCGGCGCGGCTTCAGACGCTGGTAACGGGTCGCCCATTGCCTGTCGCATTGCGGCGATTTCCTGCAGCTGATCGACAATGATTTCCTGCGCTATTCGCCTGAGCTGTTCATTGCGACCGTACTTGAGCATCGTCATCGCCATGTCGATCGCGCCTTGGTGATGCGCGCTCATGCTGGTCACGAAATCACGATCAATATCGCCAGAAGCGGGGACATCCATGCCCGCCATCATTTTGCTCATCGCAGCAGCATTTTCGGCAGCAAACGATGCCTGCGCCTGGCCATCGCTCGATGAATCGTGCATATGTCCAGCGTCGGCAAACGTCGCTGACATCCAACTGATGGTCGCAAGTCCCACCCACCAAAGTGCTCTGCGAGGCCCCAGCCTGCTTTTGAAATTAATCATGTCGAACCCTCTCTCTCTTTTCGTTAAAGCCAGACGGTTACCACGCGCGTTTATTCCTGAATCACTGGAGGATTTTCTCGAGTCCTCGGACCTCGCCGTGGCTTGTCCCACGAGGTCCTGATCCGGCGTGCTCGTGAATCGGCAAAGGTGGTCAGACTAACAATTGTTAGGTAGGTGTTGACTTCGAGGAGAATGAGGCATAGATTCAGTCACACCTAACGAACGTTAGGTAGAGTTTTCTCTTCCTTCTTTCTGGAGCTGACCATGACCGCTAAACTTCAACTCTTCACATCTCCATCGGCTTTCCCCAACCCTCAACGCCTACGTCTTTTCATGCATGAAAAGGGAATCGCGGACCTGTTCGAAGAGACGATTTATGACATGGCTCCAGGAGGAGAGCAGCGCGGGTGGCGTCATCTCAATATGAATCCATGGGGTGAAACCCCGACGCTGAAACTTGCCGACGGCAGTTTCATTTCCGAAACGGCAGCTATCGTTCGCTATCTTGATCAGTCCTATCCAGGTCGCAAGATCATGGGCGAGACCGCATTGGAGCAAGGGCTCGATAACATGTGGGATAACCGGGTCTGGGTGCATATCCTTTACCGCATCGTGACGGCGTTTCACGTGTTGCACACCGGGTTGGGCTTCAAGCTTGAACTGACGAAGAACGAGGCGTGGGGCGAGCACTGCCGCAAGGAAGCGTTAGCCCATGCAGCGTTGGTCAATCGTCATCTGTCCGATGGTCGTGAGTGGCTGCTGGGCGGCGATGCCCCAACTTTCTCTGACATCACGCTGGCAACCGCGATTGCCTTCTCCAAGTTTCCGGTCAATGCGACCCCTCTGGATGAGCGTTTCGAGTTCATCGACGCCTACTGGCAGCGCTGGCAGAAACGCCCGAGCTTCCAGGCTGCCTATGCTGATCGCAGCAGCGGAATCCCGGAACTGGATTCGCCGTCTGAGTGATGTCCCACGGCGGGAGTAACGTCGTCGGGACCGCCATACACGGCGGTCCCGACGGCGCTATTTTTAACTCGGGACGCCGCGATGACGGGATGGTTTGACCAGGTCCCTCATGTGCATGAGTTGAACCGATAAAGTCCAATGACAGACCTATGGCGGCTACCTAACAAAAGGTAGGGTTTTGATTTAGCATGGCGTTCTTCCGATAACCCGACTAACCAATGAAGGCAAAGCAATGACGATCAACGCCCGAGAAGCCATTCTGCTAGCGGCGAGAAATATCGCCCAGTCCCAAGGCTACAACGGCTTGAACTTCCGCGATCTGGCCACTGAGGTCGGAATCAAGCCCGCGAGTATTTATTACCACTTCCCGAGCAAGGCGGATCTCGGTGTCGCTGTCGCCAGGCGGTATTGGGAAGACGGCGCTGCGGCACTCGACGTGATCTCTCAGGAAACGCCAGACGCGCTTGATGCTCTGCGTCGTTTTCCCGAGATCTTTCGTCGCTCGCTTGAGGCCGATAACCGTCTCTGTCTGGGCAGCTTTGTGGGCGCTGAAACTGACAATTTGCCGGCAGAAATGACCCAGGAAATTCAGGCGTTTGCGGAAGTGAATGTCGCTTGGCTGAGCAAGCTTCTGGTAGTCGCGAACGTCTGCAAGCCAGAAGAAAGCGAGAAGCGGGCCCGTGCGATTTTTTCGGCCGTGGCGGGTGCTCAGCTTATTGCCAGAAGCCGATCGGACATTTCGCTATTTGACACACTGATAGATACCTATCGTGCATACGGACCGTTGCCAGCATAAGTTGCTGCTGTCGACCCAAAGCTGCCCTTTGCATTCCAGTACAACTGACTTGCCTCCTTGGTCTCGGAGGACATCTGCAATCCGAGACAGGTCGACAATCCACAGCAGCAGACCAGGGACCTTTTCAATCTACGGGATACGATCCGAGCAATGGTGACTGATAGCGTTTGCTTCAGAATCGAATCAGTGATGGCGACAATGCTCCATTGATTGAAGCCCTAGGCGTTCGGTGCTAATTGTGCGCAGGCCGCCATCGTCTCCAATGCTCTATCAGGGAGCGCGTCTGCGAGAAATGTCCGGACTGATTTATGACGCAGCACCGCTTCTACCTGAGGTGTCCAGATGAGGCTTTGTGGGGTCGTTCAAATATCAGTCTAATACTCGTCTAAAGTTTTGAACTTAAAATTTGCCGATATTTTTCTCTAGAATCTCTGACATAATCGGGCAACGTGTCTTCTCGGCTGTAATAGAAATTATCGCTTGTGAGATCTAAAATTGTTCTGATTACACCTGAGAATCCCCACATTGGCAGTTCGGTGTCAGCGCAATCCGCCTCTTCAATTTCCATGTCATTTAAAATAGGAAATGCATGTTCAATATTATCAACTAGTGCTTTGAGGGTAAAACCTGCCTCCCGAATATTTTCGAGCAAGCTAGGTATGTCCTCATCATTGTAGTTTCGTTCGTTAAAGTACCTATCACGTAGAGCTAGCAAGCTGTCTGAGTTAAGCTCGTCTAGATCACTGAAATCTTGATCCAGCCTAGAAAAATCGTTTTTGTACTCGATTTTCATGTCTTTTATAGCATCAAACTGTTCGTCCGCCAATTCAATCAGTGCGCTAAGTCGATTCAGCTTTCGGCGGAGTTGCGGCGGCACGTCAGATGCTCTTTTGTACAGCAATTTGTGGCTGATTGCAGACCAGGTATGCATAAGCATAGTACGGACCTGAATTTCGGCCTTCAATCCGTCGAGGCCTCTGGCGGCAGGGTGTGTCAACCACTCATTCTTTAATTTTACGACATAGTGAAATGATCCATAGCCGAATTTATTATCGTCTAACTCATCTTGCTTGTCTTGTTTGGAGATTACGTCAAATTCATCGTCGATCAATTTGCAAGTTATATCTATATCGGTTTGGTAGTAACAGATAACTCGAATGCCACATAAATCGTCGATATTTTCAATCTGTGCTTCATAGCCCTTTTTTGTGAATTTTTCGAGAAGGGAGTTTTCGTCCTTGATTCTAGATTCTATTGCAAATATAGGCACTTTTTTTTGAGCTATCATGCCTTCCAAAGCGTCAACTAAATTGCCCATCAAACGCTCAGCCTTCGGCTTTAATTCCCGATACTGTCGAATCAGTTCTGGCATGTTGCGTTCCGTCACTTGAATGCAATGTCCTGAAAGAGAAGATAAAGATTTCCATAAATGGAACCCCTCAATAATCTTGGCGCGCAATCTTTGCCATAAAGCGGTAATTACCTACAAGCTGTGGCCAGCCAAGTTCACTAGTAGCTATAGTAGCAGTCGGAACCAAAATTCGGTAGCAACCTTGATCGACGAGCACGCAGTAGCGTCCGCTCCTGGCCGATAGCGGTCATCCCTGAGATCTGGCAGGCAGCTGTCCATAGCGACGCCAGTATTGCGTTCGGCTTTCACGGCTTTGGTGCCGATTTAGAATCGTCAGCCGTTGAGCTGTCTAGGATGCACTTCATCGATCTCAGTGTCGTATGCTCGCTGAAGCCACCTGGTCGCTCAGAATGGAGTCAATTGTGGAGGTCAGCATCGTTCTGATGCTGCACAACTTCAGATAATATTGAGGTGGGTACGCCCTTCATCTCGAACTCCATGCCTAACCTCCCCGAAACGTTAGCGTAGCTAATGTGTACTCAGCTTCACGATCATTCCGGCACCGGCATCTTTCGCATGTCGAAGCACCTTGCTCTCTGCCACCTGAACTCCTTTAGCAAGCTCGATGAGCAACGTGGCCTCGGCATCCAATCCTGCCTCAGCCAATCGCACCGCCATTGATAAGAGCGACGTAGAAGAGTTTTTCAGGGTGATCGCTACCTCACGCATGCTACGGATGAGTTCTGCCGTTGGAACGTTGGTAACGCCAAGTTTTTTCAAAGTCATGATCCATGAAGCGCTGAAGGCCTTCGGTTGACGACATTCGGATGATAACCCGCCTTGGAGCGAGTCAATTTTTTGTACCGCGCCTTAATGAGTTGATGACGCGCTGAGTCGGTACGACTCATTTAGGGAAACTGTTTTGATCGTACAGGTACGGCTAAGTCAGCCGTTTAATCAGCTTAGCTACAGAGCCCACCCTAGCTCGTTTTTCGCAACTTTTTCTCTACTCAATTATTATGATCCATGAATATAGCAATTTGACCAATAAACTTTCTAATTAGCATCTATAAATTTTAATAATGGTGGTTGCTCTGTGGGATTCTCCGTTGCGTTTTGGGAGTAGGAAAGAGTTTTCGCTAAGGCTGTCCGCTGGCGCGTTTTTAACCGTTTTTAAATTAGTGAAGCTGTCAATGTAGGTATTTTCAGCTTTGCAATGAAAGTGTTTATCCGAAACGTGTGGTTAAGCTGTCCATTAGGGACGAGTACGATGGATGCAACATTGTCTGACCTACCAAAAACCTTTAAGTCTTTTAGTTAAATCGGCTTTGCAGGGTAAACGTTGGTATAGGTTGACCCTTACTGTTGATGAGTAGAGATTTAACAGGCGGTCGGCTGCACAGCAGGATTGATTGCTGTAGCTAAAAGGCAGGATCTTTTGGGTTGGACTTTATACTATTGATATTGAGGCTATAGCTTATGAAGGTTACGGATAATACTATTTTCATCACTGGTGGCGGCTCGGGTATCGGTCGCGGATTGGCTGAAGCTTTCCACAAGTTAGGCAATAAAGTCATCATTGCTGGTCGCCGTAAAGCACTGCTGGATGAGGTAATCGCCGCTAATCCGGGAATGGATGCGGTTGAGCTTGATATCAACGATCCCAGCAACATTGCCCATGTTGCCAAAGATCTGATCAAACGCTATCCAACGCTCAATGTATTGATCAATAACGCGGGAATCATGCCGTTCGACGACCCAGCTTCAACTATCGATGAAGCCACAATGCTGGGTACGATCACGACCAATCTGTATGGTCCGATCCGTATGACGTCTGCGCTGATCGAGCATCTCAAGTCTCAACCCCGTTCCGTTATCATCAATAATTCTTCGGTACTGGCTTTCGTTCCGTTGGCAGGTAACGCTGTTTATTCGGCAACCAAAGCAGCGCTGCATTCGTACTCACTGTCTCAGCGATTTGCGCTGCGTGACTCTACTGTGACCGTGCAAGAGATCGCGCCACCTTGGGTTAACACTGACCTGATTCACAAAGGTGATGACCCACGTGCTATGCCGCTAGACGCGTTTATCGAGGAAACCATGGCAGGGCTGGCGACCGATACTCCGGAAGTCATCGTCGAAGCCATTCGACCGTTTCGTGACAACCCTGGGTCGCAGGAGCACGCAATTGTCCATGGCTTCAATCAGTCACTGGTGGAAAACCCTATCCCGGTAGCTTGAAGTACCTCTCACCTACCGAAAAATGCCAGACCTCATGTCTGGCATTTTTTTGTCTCAAGAAGCTATGGAGAACGAACTTCGCTTGCGCGAAGTCCATTCTTTTCGCTGTCACACGTGCGTTGTCCGTTGATCACCCTTTAAAATTTGAGATCCTAAGCGTTCAAATCGCAACTCGCCGAAAATCTTCCAGTACGCTCTTAAGGTAGGCAAGAAACCGACCTGCCTCAGCGCCGTCGACTACTCTGTGATCCCAAGAAAGTGACAAGGGCATGATGAGTCTTGGTACCACCGCTGCGGACTTCGTATCCCACACCGGTTGGAGCCTTGCTTTCCCAACCCCGAGAATACCGACCTCTGGCGCATTGATAATCGGGGTAAAGTAAGTACCGCCGATACCCCCCAACGATGAAATGGTGAAGCTCCCACCCTGCATTTGTTCGGGCTTCAGCTTTCCTTCGCGTGCCAGCGCGGACAGCGCCGACATCTCGCTTGCAATGTCTTGCACCCCTTTCTGGTCGACGTCTCGCACAACCGGCACTACCAACCCGTTGGGGGTGTCCGCTGCAAAGCCGATGTGAAAGTAATTTTTCAGAACGAGTTCCTGACCTTCGGTCAGCGATGCGTTGAAGTAAGGAAAGCGTTTTAAGGCCACAGCAGACGCCTTCGCTATGAACGCCAACAACGTGATTTTGGTACCTTTGTTTGAAGAGTCTTGATTGAGGGCCTGGCGCAGTTCTTCCAGATTCGTGACGTCAACGTCATCGTGATTGGTGACATGGGGAATACGTACCCAGTTGCGATGCAAATTGGCGCCTGAAATCCTTTTGATTCTGGGCAGTGGCTCTCGGGTAACGGGCCCGAATTTGCTGAAGTCGATATCCGGCCAAGCAAGGAGATCCAGTCCATCGCCCGATGACCGCGGCTGCTGCATACGACTTTTCACATAGCTCAAAACGTCCGCGCGGGTCACTCGACCGCGCTGACCAGTACCCGCGACTTCGCGGATATCGATGCCTGTTTCCCGAGCAAATTTGCGTACTGCGGGCCCAGCATGGCCAATGCCTGACACGGCAGCGGGGTCTGCGCTCTGGGAAGCGTCTACAACAGGCGCCAAGGTCAGTGGCATCTGAGGTGGGAGGCTGACGGCAGGTGCTGGTGGCTTCTCGGGCTCAGGCTCTTGCGGTGTGACTTGCGAGGATGCCACCGCCGTTTCTAGCATGAGCAGCAATGATCCGCTGGATACTTTGTCACCCAGCCCCACATCCAACTTGTGCACCACTCCCGCAGCAGGTGCGGGGATATCTATGAGCGCCTTATCTGACTCCAGAGAAATCAGCGGCTGATCCTTTTCAATACGATCACCAACTTTGATCTGTATTTCTACGACGGGCACATCTTTGAAGTCGCCGATGTCGGGCACGACTACCTGAATGACGGACATGTTCTATTCCTAACCAGAATTTTGAGTGGATTCAGCACTGCCAGGACGCCGGTCGGGCAGGATCCCCGTGGTATCTGTCAATCGCCTCGCGCCAAACCGAACGTTCAATCACACCGTCATCTGCCAGACCTTTAAGAGCCGCGATTACGATAGACTGGCGATCCACTTCAAAAAACTCTCGCAGCGCCTGCCGTGTATCACTGCGTCCGAAGCCGTCAGTTCCAAGGGTGACGTAGCGGTTGGGTACAAAGCCTCGGATCAATTCAGGCAAGGCTCGGACATAGTCCGTCGCAGCAATGACGGGCCCTTTGAAGCCTGCCAACTGCCGCTGGATGTATGAGGCTTCAGTCGCGCCACCAAGGCGCTCGGTCCGCTCGCGATCAAGCCCTTCGCGTTGTAGCTGCGTATAACTGGTGACGCTCCAGACCGCCGCTTCGATCTTCCAATCCTGTGCGAGTAGCTGCTGGGCCGCCAGCACCTCGCCCAGAATGGCCCCCGAGCCCAACAACTGAACTTGGGCCTGCTGAGTGCCGTTAAATCGGTACATGCCGGCCAGCACACCCTCGCGCACCTCATGACTGCGGTCTTCTGGAATTGAAGGCTGTGAGGTGTTTTCATTCATGACTGTGAGGTAGTAAAAGACATCTTGCTGCCGTTCGCCCATCTCACGCATCCCTTCGTCGAGAATGATGGCGACCTCGTAAGCGAAAGCTGGGTCATAAGCGCGGCAATTTGGAATGGTGGATGCCGTGACATGGCTGGTGCCGTCCTGGTGCTGCAAGCCTTCACCACCCAGCGTTGTCTTTCCTGAGGTTGCGCCTATCAGGAACCCTCGCGCACGCTGATCCGCAGCAGCCCAGATGATGTCCCCTACGCGTTGGAAGCCGAACATCGAGTAGTAGATGTAGAACGGCAGCATAGGCAGATCATGCACGCTATAAGACGTAGCGGCCGCGATCCAGGAAGAAAGGGCTCCAGCTTCGGAGATGCCTTCCTCTAAGATCTGCCCATCAGTCGCTTCCCTGTAGTAGAGCACCGATCCCAAATCCTCAGGCTCGTAGAGCTGACCCGATGGGGAGTAGATACCGATCTGGCGGAACATGTTTGCCATCCCGAAAGTACGTGCCTCGTCGGCAACGATCGGAACTATCCGAGACCCCAGCGCTTTGTCTTTCAGAAGTGCGGTAAACATACGCACCAGCGCCATGGTGGTGGACATCTCCTTACCTTCGGCCGCCATCGCGAATTGCCCCCAGACATCGATATCCGGGATGGTTAGAGCGGTCGTGGAGGCTTGACGGCGTCGCGGCAAATATCCTCCCAATGCTTGGCGTTGTGCGTGCAGATATTTCATTTCAGGACTGTCGTCGGCGGGGCGGTAAAAAGCCAGTTGCTCGACTTCTTGATCACTGAGTGGGACCCGGAACCGGTCCCGGAAACCTTTGAGGTCTTCGGTCTCGAGTTTTTTCTGCTGGTGGGTCGTCATACGGCCTTGGCCGGTAACGCCCATGCCATACCCCTTCATGGTTTTGGCAAGGATCACTGTTGGTTGACCCTTATGCTGCCGGGCTGAAGCATAGGCGGCGTGTAGCTTGCGCACGTCATGTCCACCGCGCCGAAGGACATCAATGTCGCTATCGCTGAGATGCGCAGCAAGGGCGGCCAGTTCAGGATTCTGAGCAAAGAAACGCTCGCGATTGTATTGGCCGTCATTGGCGGAGAACGTTTGGAATTGCCCGTCTACCGTGTTCGCGAAAGCGCGGAGCAACGCGTTGCCCTTGTCGCGGGCAAACAGCGGATCCCAATCGGAACCCCATATGACTTTGATGACATTCCAGCCAGCTCCCTCAAAGAGCGCTTCAAGTTCGTCAATGATTCGCCCGTTGCCGCGTACTGGCCCATCAAGGCGTTGCAGGTTGCAGTTGATGACGAAGGTCAGATTGTCCAACCGCTCCCGGGCAGCCAGTGACAAAGCGCCGATCGACTCGGGTTCGTCCATTTCTCCATCGCCAAAAAAACCCCAAACGTGCCGCTCGGAAGCTTCGAGTAATTGGCGGTCCTGCAGATAGCGCATGAAGCGTGCTTGGAAGATCGAATTGATTGGACCAATGCCCATCGAACCGGTGGGAAATTGCCAGAAATCTGGCATCAGCCAAGGGTGTGGATAGGAGCACAGACCAGGACCTCTAATCTCCTGACGGTAATGCTCTAGCTGGTTCTGGCTCAGGTGCCCCTCAAGGTAGGCCCGTGCGTAAACGCCAGGAGATGAATGGGGCTGGAAGAAAACCAGATCGCCTTTGGAGTCCTCAGAGTCGGCTTTGAAAAAATGGTTGAATCCCACTTCGAACAGGTCGGCTGCGGAAGCGTAACTGGCGATGTGTCCGCCTAGCTCGCCATACGCACGGTTGGCTCGGACTACCATGGCCAACGCGTTCCAGCGCAGCGCACCGCTCAGCTTCTCTTCCAATTCAAGATTGCCAGGATAAGGAGACTGGTGTTCGACGCTGATCGTGTTTTGGTATGGCGTTACGCGCGTGCGTGTCGACTTCACGCCGCGGGACGAAGCAAACTCGGCCAGCCTGTCAAACAAAAACTGAGCACGATCTGCGCCTGCTTCTCTCGCAACGGAGTCGAGTGCTTCAAGCCATTCGCCGGTTTCAAGTGGGTCAGCATCCAGCTGAACGGTGTCTACGCTGAAGCGTGACGCGGGTGGGAGATTAGTCATTTCTGTCCTCCGACATGTGAGAACAAAAGGCTATCGATTACTCAGGAGAATTTTTCTCTGTTGTCAGGCCTCAGAAGCATCTCAAGCAGCCATGTATCCACTGAAAACATCTCCTTTTCAGAATTATTACCTTCAAACAAAGCTCTTCCTCCTTTGGTCGAGCATCCCCCGACGCTCCACATCTTGGGCAGGGGCTAGGATTGAAATGATGCTATCTAGCTTGGCTCGTTCGCGTCGCAAAACAAGGTGCTCACTAATGCAGGATTGGATGCACCTCCTATGTGTACTTCTTGGGCAGCTTGAGCGAAGCGTTCGCGTAGAAAATCCAGCAAGGCCCTGACTCTCGCTGGAAGATATCGGTTGCGCGGGTACAAGGCGTGCAGCGGACTTTCGGCCGTTTGCCAGTCAGGCATGACCAGGCTCAGTCGTCCTGCATAAAGGTCAGCGCTTACGTCCCAGATCGATTTGAGCACGATTCCGTGACCATCGATGGCCCATTGGCGAGCCAAAGCGCCGTCGTTGGTCTCGCGAGCGAACTCCATCGGCACTTTGAATATTGAAGTTTCGTTGCCACGTAGTAGGTGCCACTCGCTGGACCAGCCATTTTGGCTGGCGACAATGTGATCAAAGTCGGCCAACTGATCGGGGTGGCTAGGCATACCTTTGCGCTTGAGATAGCTGGGAGCGGCGCAAAGCACACGACGGTTCGCCGCCAGCGGTCGCGCGACGAGGGAGCTGGCCGGAGGAACACCAAATCGAATCATCAGATCCACATCATCGGCAATGAGATGGGACAGTGAGTCGGAAAGAATCAAGGCCGGTACTACCTGTGGGTAAAGGGCCATGAACTCGTCGAGCCAAGCGTTCAACACATGGCGGCCGAAGTCAGAAGTGGCGGAGATGCGTATTTTGCCTCGGATTTCTTTCTTCTCAACCGACAACGCCGCCCGAGCATCGTCTAGCGCTTGCAAGGCTTGGCGGCAATACTGCAAGTAGATTCGCCCCTCGTCAGTCAGGCGCAGCTGACGCGTGGTACGTTCAAATAACCGAGTGGCGAGCGAAGACTCCAGCTTGAGCAAGCGCGCGCTAGCGGCTGCGGGTGACAGCCCTAATTTGCGACCTGCCGCGGAAATACCCCCGGTTTGTTCAGCTTCGACGAATAATCGAATAGCTTCCAAGTTATCCATAATTCTTCCGGTTTTTTTGAAGATCCATCAATGACCAGCCCAGTTATCAAAGCTGATTGCCTAACGCACACTGGCTATCTCAAGCATCACTGGCTGAAGAAATTTCTGCCTTGAAGCCTGCCTCACTGTGTTCACGCCCAACCGCTTTGATGTTGTGTCAGAACGTCATAGGCATCGGCACGGTTGGAAGAGCATGAAGCAGCGCTCATAGAAGCACTGCTGGAGGACAGCAACTACCCACCAATACCGGAGGAAATCCATGCGTCCGTTCATTCCAGGCCTCTTCGCCGCAGTTGTCATCGCTAGTACATTGAGCCATGCCGCAGTAGCGGCCGAGCCTGCTTTGATCACCCCAAAGGTTCTCATCGCGGATCATGGTGTAACGCCTGAGCAGATCCAGGCACAGACGTTGGCAGCTAGACGCTACGCGACATTCTGGGCGTCAGGTGATCCAGCTCTGGCGCGCGAGGCGCTGGCCTCCGATTTCATGGATCGAGCGCTACCACCAGGGCGTCCTCAGGGTATCTCTGGTCCTCTCGCGGCCTCTCAGGCGTTCCATGCCGCAGTGCCGGACCTTGGCTGCGAGGTCCAGCAGATGATCGTCAGTGGCGACCGGGTCGTCTCCCATTTGCGTTTTACGGGACACTTCACCGGCACCTTCAATGGGGTGAAAGGCAAAGGCCAAACTGTCAACTTCATTGCCACCGACATCTATCGCATAGCCGATGGCCGAATTGCCGAGAACTGGCACCTGGAAGACAACCTCACGTTTCTACAGCAGATCGACGCAATCGCTCATTGATTACCGCGATCCGCTGAGCTGTGAGCGCTGTGACGCTCACAGCTCATGACCCCTTCAAAGTTCTTATGCGGACCGATCAACCGTGTCACTGTTCCCCGTTTCTCTATAGCGCTTAGGGGACATCCCGGTCAGGCGTTTGAAGGCATTGCTGAAGGCGCTTTCAGAGGCGTACCCAAAACGCGGGGCGATCTGGGACAGCGTCAGTCTTTCCTCAAGCAAAGCCTTTCTGGCCAACCGCATACGCCACCCCGTTACGTAGACAAGCGCTGAAACCCCGGCTACCTGTTTGAAATATGCAGAAAAAGATGCCCTAGACATAGCGCTGGCGGCAGCAAGTTCGCCGAGCCGCCATGTACGCGATGGATCGCAATGGATCAAGCTAAGTGCAGGTGCTAGGCGCTTATCACACGCGGCTTTCAACAATCCTGGTGTGACGCTTGGAGCTTCTTCGAGGTGGGATCTGAGTATCTGGATGAAAATCAATTCAGCCAACTGGGACGAGATGGCCGTGGCACCAGGACGCTGCTCCCGTCTCTCCTTCATCAACTGCTCAAGAAGCCAGTGCACCGTCGTTGCTGTCGTGGAGTTTTTACTCAGGTGAAGGTATGGCGGAAGTGATCCCAAGAATAAATCTGCTCCGGCATGCGCCAACGAGATATTCCCTCCGATCATGAAAAAATCATCGCCATCGCCCAATTGCGATACGGCCCCTGAGCGCTTGTTGATCAAATCATCCAGCCGGGTGCGAGGAGCCTCTAGATCACTGGCGATGACCAGCGCCCTCGGCGCCGTTAGCAGCAGCACCTCCCCGCTTTGAATCAGCAATGGCTGAGTCTTGCCTTCGAGCTTGATCCAGCATTTCCCTTTCGCCACCCCCCAAAACTTCACGCCATCCGGAGCGGGGATTTCAAGCCCCCATGCGCCACCAGCGACTAGACCGCCCGAGCCGAGTGCTTTTGCTGTGATGAGCTGAATCAACTCGGAAAATGGGTCAGCGTTCATTTTGGACGATGGCTCATGAAGTATGGACTGTTGCGCATTAGGAATCTCCAAGCCGTCCCGTAGCATTGGGGTTCTACAATCGTAACGAGTATCTGTGATGCAACGTACATGGCTCATTTCCGGAATTAGCAGTGGCTTTGGTCGCAGCATGGCAGAACAGCTTTTGGCTGTTGGCGATCGAGTAGCGGGGACGGTGCGGTCCCTTTCGAGCGTGGAAGATTTGCAACGTCGCTATACCGATCAGCTTTGGGTAACCGAACTAAATCTCGACGAGATGGGCTCGATTCGTGAGGTAGTGGACAGTGCTTTTTCAGCGATGGGCAAGATAGATGTAGTCGTCAGCAATGCCGGTTATGGCTTGTTTGGTGCAGCAGAGGAAGCAACGGATGAGCAGGTTGTTCATCAGATTCACACCAATCTGCTCGGCTCAATTCAATTGGTACGATGTGCGCTGCCTCATCTGCGTATCGCAGGCGGCGGCAGAATCATCCAATTGTCGACCGTGGGGGGGCAAGCTGCTTTTCCTGGCGCTTCGCTATATCACGCCTCCAAGTGGGGAATAGAAGGTTTCATCGATTCTTTGAGCCGTGAAATTGAAGTGTTCAACATCGGCTGTACGCTCGTTGAACCAGGGGGCGCTCGTACGCAATTCCGCTACGGCAGTTCCCGCATTGGCCCACGTCTGCCAGCCTATGACGTTTCTCCGGCGAGCATGGCGCGCCAGATGATTGAGGCGGGTACTGCAGTACCACCGGGAGATCCAGAAAAAATGGTCGCCCGGATCATCGAAAGCGCTAGCCAGATCCCGGCGCCCAAAAGACTCGTACTCGGAACGGATGCCTACACAGCCATGCATCAGCAACTCGCCCAACGGCTCGCTGAACTCGAACTACAGCGCGATCAGGCATCGTCGACCGATGCTTAAGGCCCCAAGTAGTTATTCAGGTATTGCACATCGGCGTTAAACCACCGCTGAAGCTCAGGGAAATTGAATACTGCAGCCGCTTCACTGAGGCGGCTGCAGGACAACTCGTCCGATGAGCGTCAGGATCGTGCTCGCCCAAGCCAGATGTCTGCCGCCGCGAGCGGGGTCAGGCCTTCACGACAGATCAGATGATCAAGCTCACTAATCACGGCATTGCCGAGTGTCAGGCGAGTGAGTCGCTCCAGCAGCTCATCAGGCATTCCTAGGGCGATGTGCTCCTTGACGATAAGCGTGGCGTCATCTTGTCCGCCGAGCAGCCCCTTAGGTTCGGACAGCGGGCGGATACTGAACCGATGATGAAGGAACTGCGGGTGCCACAGCGGCACGACTACCCATTCATGGTGTTCAACGGCATTTTCAAAACGCTTGAAACAGTCTTCCTGAGTACCGTTTTCAAAGTGGTAACCGGCAGCCCCGAGACCGTATTGCTCAATCATTGCCCGAGAGAAGCGACTGATCCCCGCTCCGGGATTGATACCCTGAATCAGATGACTCATTCGTGCAGCTATCTCTGGGCGAAGCAAGTCGCTCACCGAAGCCACTTTGTCGACGGGCACGTAGTCGGGTACCCCCCAAATGCAGTAGGGCTGGTACAGCACACCAAGGTAACGCGTTTCATGGGCATACGGCGCCAGGTAGCCGCCGTGACTATCTGGCAGCCAAGCCGATACCAGCATGTCGACCTCGCCAGCGCCATAACGCTGGAACATCTCCTCGTGCGGTGAGGCGCTGGAGACTACCGAATAGCCGTGGGCTTCCAGAATACGTTGCACTACAGCCGCACTCGCGGCATGAAAGCTTAAATCGATGTGGCCCAAGCGAATCAGAGGTTTCATGTTCACCGCCGTTATCAATGGGTTGGCGCCGGAGCGGCATCAATCTTCACCCGCAGCAAGCTGTAGGGCTTCACGCGCAGATCTTTGCCGTCGTGGAATCCAGCCTGGCGTTGGAGCTGGTTCGCAGTAAAGTACAAGTATCCATCGGGACCGATGGACAGAGTGTCGGGCCACAACACACGTGGGTCGTGAACAATGGTTTGCCAACTTCCGTCAGCCAGACGTTTGCGGATGCCATTGTGTTCATAGTCCCCAGCGTACACTGCGCCTTTGGCATCGGCTTCAAGACCGTCGGAGGCACCTTTTTCGCCGAGATCCTTCACAGCGGCTTCCAGTTGCTCCTCGGTCACATCAGGATTTCGCAGCAGATCAGTTGGCACCGAATAAAGGTGACGACCGGAGAGCGGGCAGAAATAAAGCGTCTTGCCGTCACTCGACAGAGCAATGCCATCCGATGCAACGGTCAGGGTTTTAGCTTTTCCATCCGGTCCTTTGGTGATCAAGGCGGGTTGCCCTTCGACCACCGGAATGAAATCGGGATCTGGAGACGTTGATTTCGCCCCGCTCAAACGCCGCACGGCCTTACCGGTGGCGATATCCATCACAATGATTGCACCTGGGCCGGAGACCGAAGAGTCAGTCACGTAGACCGTGCCTTCCTTGCCGTTGCGAAAGTCAAAACGCATATCGTTGACGTAGGTGCTCGGGAGGATCACGTCGGCCGGGAATACCAGCGTCTTGACGACCTTGTTGCTAGCCAAGTCAACAGCGACTAATTTCGCGCCGCCAGCTTTCGGGGCTGCAAAACCTGGAGCCGCTGTGTCGAGCAGCCAGACCCGGCCCTTGCCATCGGCAACCACACTTTGAACACTAATCAGGCCTTTGGCCGGATCTTTCGTATCCTCACGATTGAATGCCGCATCAGGATATGCGATCACCTTGCCGTCTCGAATTTCGCCTACCGTGAACGGCACGTCATCACCCCATTTCGGGTAGTTGACGAAAATGCGCCCGTTTTCAGCAACGGTGACGCCGGTGGGCATTGCGTCATGGAAACTAAATACCTGCTCCAGTTCGCCAACGGTCTTTTCAGAAGGTGCGGAGGATGGCAGCTGATGTGCGTCGGCGGCGAAGCTGGTTTGACTTACGGCGGCTATGGCAAGTGCAAGAGCTGTTCCGAAAAATGGGTATTTCATAGACATGAATGGGCTCCCTGACCTGCCGAAGCAGGCCAGTCAATATTGTGCGTGAGGATTAGAAACCTTCGAGAACGATCTTGCCGGTCGCTTTGCCGCTTTCGATCAACGCATGGGCACGGCGCAGGTTTTCGGCATTTATCGCGCCAAAATGTTCGCCGAGGGTGGTTTTCAAGACACCCTGATCGATCAGCTTGGCTACGCGATTGAGTAGACGATGTTGTTCGATCATATCCGGCGTCTCAAACAGCGATCGTGTGAACATCAGCTCCCAATGCAGCGACAGCGATTTACGCTTCAATGGCATGACATCAAGGCTTTCCGGATCATCGATCAGAGCTAGTTGACCTTGCGGACGCAAGGCTTCAATCAGTTGAGGCAAGTAGCTGCCGGTATGAGTCAGGCTGATGACGTGACTGACTTCACTGACCCCAATCTTCTCCAACTGCGCCACTAGTGGCTGGCCGTGATCGATCACATGGTGAGCGCCTAAAGTTTTGACCCATTCACGTGTCTGGTCGCGGGAAGCGGTACCAATGACTGTGAGCTTTGTCAGCTTGCGAGCCAATTGAACGAGAATTGAGCCCACGCCACCGCCTGCGCCGATAATCAGGAGGCTGTCGCCTTCGCCTCCGCCTTCTGCGACACCCAGGCGATCAAACAAAAGCTCCCAAGCCGTGATTGAAGTGAGAGGCAAGGCTGCCGCATGTGCATTGTCGAGGGATTGCGGCTTGAGCCCAACAATGCGCTCATCCACCACGTGAAACTCGCTATAACTTCCCGGGCGAGCGATGGAGCCGGCGTAGAAAACCTCATCACCAGTTTTGAAAAGCGTGACGTCGCTCCCCACGCCTCGGACGATACCAACTGCGTCCCACCCAAGAACTTTCGGCTCGGACGCACTTGCGGCAGCGCGAACCCGAACCTTGGTGTCTACAGGATTTACTGAGATGGCTTTCACCTCAATGAGCAAGTCACGCGGGCCAGGAGTGGGTATGGGCAAATCCATATCGATGAGAGACTGTGGATCTTCAATTGGCAATGCTTGCTGGGTGTAGACGACAGCTTTCATAGTGGCAGTCCTTTTTCAGACGAAGAATGCGGAATACTTGTTCTTATCTTGTCTTTCGTCTAGACGAAGGAAAACCGTCGGATCTGATTAACTCTTTCACCGTTTCCGTGAAAATCTCATTTCGGCGAGGATCAGGTACGGGTTCTGCCTAGATCCAATGCGCCAGTTGGGATGAAGCTGAAATGGATGGGCACAGTGCTGGTAATGTGTGGCTGATAGTTAGCGTGAATGGACGGACGGCCTGGCCACGTCATGCTGTTGAGCGTCAAAGTTGCCCTGAGCGTGCAGCAGCTCAGCTTGGTGTAGACGAATCCAATCAAACAAAGCCTGCAGCGGGATTTCAAAGGATTTCCCCAACGGAGTGAGGCTGTACTCCACTGTCACGGGAGCGGTGTCGTTAACCCTACGATTGACCATCCCATTTCGCTCTAGGCCTCTTAAATTATGGGCGAGCATTTTCTGAGAAATACCCTCGATAGACCGGCGTATCTCATTGAATCGCAAAGGTCCCTTCAATAGTCCGTAAATAATCAACGTGACCCATTTATCGGTGACCTGCAAATCTGCAAGCAGCTCTCTGCCTTGGCAAGGCGCCAGGGAAATTGGAGTTTCTTTTGGCGGCACAGTAGTTACCTCCAGGTAACCTAGTTACGGACACGTGCCTAATTGTCGCCAGATTCTCATCGGATATTCTAGATTTTTATTACGGGTAACCGGTGATGGTTCAGACAATGAGAGCAGTGGTGGTTGAAGGTGAAGGTGGTCCGGAGCTGCTGCAGGTGCGCGAACTGAAACGGCCAGTAGCCGGACCTGGGGAAGTGGTGGTCAAAGTTGAATACGGATCGGTAAACGCCGTTGATCGGCGTGTCAGGGAGGGTTATCTGAGGGAGTATGCACCTCGCCCCTATACAGCCGGGTCAGATTTCTCAGGAGTCGTTGAGGAAGCTGGTGAGGGGGCAGATCTTCCACCCGGCACTCGTGTCTTCGGGGGGCTGATGCCGAACACTGGAGGCTACGCCGAATACGTCAAGATCGATGCCGTCAATCTTGCCCGCATTCCGGATAATGTCAGTTTCCAGCAGGCTGCTTCGTTGCCCGTAGCTGGCCTGACAGCGTGGTCGGCAATCATTGCTCTAGGGAAACTGGGGCCGGGCCAGAAAGTGCTCATTCAGGGCGCCTCTGGTGGCGTGGGTCATCTTGCAGTGCAGATGGCGCATCACTTGAAGGCACATGTCATTGGCGTGGCATCAGCACCAAACCTTGGTTTCGTACGATCACTTGGAGCCAACGAGGCGTTAAATTATGCGGATTCAAATTACACTCAATTGCTGAGTGATTTGGATTTGGTCATAGATGGCGTGAGTGCCGAGAGCATCGCTTCGATCTACCCTGCAGTGAAGCCTGGCGGACGAGTATTTAGCTTATTTGACCTGCCCCCTACTGCGCCTGATGGAGTGACCGCCGAGTTCCTTGCAGGCGGAACTGGACCTGGAACCGTGCGAGAAAAGCTCGAAAATCTGATCGACATGGTGAGTTCCGGGAGCCTGACTCCTTACATCTCCGAGATATTCGCCTTGGAGTTGGCCGGGCTCGCCCAAGAATCACCTCGCCGGGGTAAGGTTCTGATAAACCCACGATATTAATGTCACCTATTACCAACGGCGCTGAGCATCAATAGTTTTCACAGCTTGCGCGTTGTTGATCACACCCGCTCATTTGAGCGGGCTCGCGGAAGCTGTTTTTTTACGTGCTCCCATGCTGACGAACAGGATGCCTCCGGCGATGGCCACTACACCAATGGTCAGGGAGATTGTCATGTGTTCCCCGAGTGTGATGACCGATACCAACAATCCAACGATGGGCACACCAAGCATGGCTGAGGACATGCTTGTGGTGGATAGCCACATGCTCGCAGCGTTGACCGCACAGAAGCAAAAAGCAGTAGCGAGTGGGCCCACGAATAAGATGATTTCCCAGAAAGACCGGGAGCCATCACCTGTGAAGGGGCCCTCGATCATATGAGCGAGAACGAGCAACGGAACCGCCGCAATACACATTTGCCAAGGGGCGAGCTGATAGGCGCTGGATTTTCCTTTGTAATGGCGCAAATGGAGAATGCAGAGTGCCCAGCAGAATGATGCAGCGAGCAGTAAAAGATTCGCCTTCATAACGGCGTGATCACCCCAGTCGAGCGCCAAGGGATTGAACAACATCGAGACTCCCACGATCCCCAGAAGCGTTCCGAAAAGTTGCGATCGGCTCAGCCTTTCCTTGAAGAAAAACACAGCAGCCGGCGTGACCCACAGAGGGGTGGTATACGCGAGCACGGCGGATCGGCCAGCAGGGATTTCTGCCATGGCAATCGATCCCAGGACGGTGAAAGCCAACATCTGCAGTAAACCCACGCTAAGCAGCAGTGGGATGTCTTGCCGGCTCGGCAGCTTGAGGGTACCGGTCAATAGTTGTAAGGCAAACAATGTCGCGGCACCGGTCACGAATCGTGCTGCTGAAAACCAAATTGGAGTGATGTGAGACAGCCCGGATTTCATGACCGGCCAATTGGCTCCCCAAATCAGGATGGCAACGACCAGTAAGGTCACGCCCTTGGTCCGGTTGGAGAAGACGGTTACACCCATTGCCTGTTGCGGGCTTGTGACGCCGGTGCCGCTACAGTGATCGCTCGTGTTTCTCATTGCCCTATCCCCACAAGTGTGATGAAGATATTTTAAATTGCGGACGCCAGAGAAATTCTCTGAAGTCCGAAGCAACACGAGCTGTGTCAGTAAAAAAATTCTTTGAAAATAGCTTTTTGGAGATTAATTTCCTTATGACCCGATTGGACAGGACTGACATCAACATCCTAAACATGTTGCAGGATGATGCCCGGATCACTAACGCTGAACTGGCTCGTTCGGTCAATCTATCGCCCACGCCGTGCTTCAACAGAGTCAAGGCGATGCAGGAGAAAGGGTTGATCCGTCAGCAGGTGACTCTTTTGGATCCAGAACCCCTAGGCCTTCACTTGAACGTGTTTATCCACGTCAGTCTCGAAAAGCAGGTGATTGAGGTATTGGCTCGATTCGAGGCCGCAATTGCCGAACGTCCCGAGGTCATGGAATGCTATTTGATGTCCGGCGATGCTGACTACCTAATCAGGGTGCTCGTCTCGTCGATTCAAGATCTGGAGCGTTTTATCCTGGAGCACCTCAGCAAAATCCCGGGAGTCGCCAACATTCGCTCCAGCTTTGCGCTAAAGCAGGTGAGGTACAAGACCGCGCTTCCGTTGCCTCCGAATGGTATGACCCTATTGAGCAAGCGCTGACAATATTTTCTAGAGCCTTGCACGAGATCAGTATGTTGGCCTAAGTCATGGATGTTGGTTCACCGCCCTGTTCTTAGCAGTGGCGCCCTCTGCTATGTCGATGGGACAGTCGAGGAATCAACGAGATAGATCAGCCGATATTTTTCGCTCAGTCCCCGCTGGCTACATCTCTCAAAGAAACGGTATGATATCAAACCGATCGGTTCTTTAAGTTTTTCAACTCGCGAGATGTGTCATGGGCAGACCCCGAAAATTCAGTCGAGAAGAAGTGCTCGAAAAGGCGCTCCCGGTGTTTTGGAAACATGGATTTGCTGGGACGTCCCTGCAGCATTTGGAGCAGGCTACCGGGGTTAATAAATCAGGCCTGTACTCTGAGTTTCGAGACAAGGAAGACCTGTTTTTCAACGCTCTTGCTTACTACTACCAGCACAGAGGAGCACCTGAAATTCTGAGCGCACAACCTCTGGGGTGGGCCAATATTGAAAGCTTTTTGCGGCTGGGAGAAAGGCAAGAAAATGGGTGCACCGGGTGTTTTTCGGTCAACGCGCTGCGTGAAATCTCGACCCTGTCCGACGGCATACGCCAGCTTTTGATCGACAGCCACCGTCGCTTGATGCCTGAGGTGGTGGCGAACGTGCAAGCGGAGCAAACCAGGCTCCCGGCCGAGCTAATCGCCGACTTGGTGATGGTGTTCTTTTCTGGCGTTTGTGTTGAGAGCAGTCTGCAGACCAAGGACGCAGTCGATCCTGTCGGCCACTTCATGCAAGCGGTAAAGCTGCTTTAAATTATTTTGAACGGATCGGTTTTTTATCTTGCCGACTCGCTGCTGGTAACCTATATTGAACCGGTCGGTTCTAAATAGTCTAGTGCCGCTCAAAGACCGGATCTGTCTGTCCTTTCCGGTTTTTCCATAACCCAGTTCATTTTCGGTCCCGTCGAGTGCTCAAAACTCGACGTTGGCGAAGCCTTGCCTCGATTAAGGGCAACCAGCAGGAGAATTACCATGGCGTTGAAAATTCATCCCATCAATCTCGGCAACATGCAGCTCGACTCCAGTGGCCTGGTCCTGTTCCGTAACCCAGGTGAAACGGTGACGATTCCTGTTTTGGGATTTCTTATTACTGGTGGTGAGGAGCCGATTTTGGTGGACACTGGTTCGCGAAGCATCGAGCAGTACGCCGCTTTCGGTCTGCCTTACGAAGTAACTCCAGAGATGACACTTGAGTATCACCTTGCGCAACACGGTATGCGCATGAAGGACATCCGCCACATCCTCCATACCCATGCCCACATCGACCACGTCGGCATGACGGATCTCTTCCCCATGGCAACCACCGTAGGCATCTCGCGCCGCGAGCTGGAGTTCGCAGCTTCCGGAATTATGGGCCCGCTGATGTACACCGCGGCCGACACCAAGCATCTGATTGATCGTCTGCATACTCGTGGTGCGATTCGTTTGTTCGATGTCGACGGCACTTTTGAAGAAGAGGTCATTCCCGGAGTCGCTGTTCGCCTTTCGGGTGGCCATACCCCAGGCTCCCTGTCGATCCTCGTCGAGACAGACGAAGGTATGGCTAACATCTGTGGTGATATTGCCTACAACCTCCAGGACCAATTGATTGACCCGATCCTTGATCAGGCCGCGCACGAGCCAACTATTACTGCGAACCGTGCAATGTCGACTCTTGAAGAAAAGAAAGCGCTCAAGCGCGCCCTTGCGGACAGCAAGTTCTTGCTGCCTAGCCACGACGTCCCAGCGCTTATTCGTAACGGGAAAGTAGTGGGCGTGATGAACGATGCGATTTCCAATCCCAAGGCCGATGTAACCCACGCTGCCAATTACACCCTGATTGAAGGCAAGGCATGACGGCAGTCGTTACTGCATCCGCTCGCCCTTGGCGAGCGGTACGTTTCGCGGTGGGCATGGCGATATTTGGTTTCGGCGCATGCCTGTTGATCAGTGGACTTTGATGAGTTGAATTCGCCATGACTGAGATTTCGCTTTCCAGGGTATCTGGCGGTGCTGAGCCGCACCAAAGGCTGTCCCCTCGAGTACGGTTCTGTCTACTGGCGTCGATCACGCTTTCATTTCTTGCAGGTTCCAGCGTCCCAACTCCGATCTATCCCATTTATCAAAGCGCTTGGCACTTTTCGGCGGTCGTCATTACGATCATATTTAGTGTCTATGCGCTTTCGGTTCTGGCCGCTTTGCTGGTATTCGGCAGGGTGTCGGATTACATCGGTCGGCGCCCTGTCTTGCTGGTGACGACGGCTATGCAAGTTGTGGCCATGTATTCACTGGGCACGGCGTCGGGACTGGGGGAGTTGATAGCCGGACGTGTGCTTCAGGGGCTGTCCACAGGCGCCGCCGTGTCGGCGGTCGGTGCGGGACTGATTCAGCTTCACGCCCAGCGTGGCGCGATCGCGAATGCAATTGCGCCCGTGAGCGGAAGCGCAATCGGTGCACTGTTGGGAAGTGTGATGGTGCAATTCGTACCCTTTCCCACGCATACGGTGTTTGCCGTTCTTGCTGGCATACTGATCGTCCAGTTCATAGGACTGGTGCTGTTGAGAGATACGCAACCCGCCCGCCCCGGAGCGCTGCGCTCTCTGGTTCCTCAATTCAGCGTGCCCACCCAGGTACGCTCCGCCATGCTGATCGCAGCATCGGTTTTCATTGCCGGGTGGGCAGTTGCCGGCTTTTATGCATCGCTTGGCCCCGCCCTTATCAAGCATGTCTTTGAAGTCTCTTCGTCATCGATAGGCGGCTTGGCACTGGCTACGTTTTCAGGGAGCGGGGTGGCAGCAATCCTTGCATTGCGATCACGATCGGCCCGCACATTCGCTTGGGTTGGAAGCCTGGCACTTATGATCGGGATGGTTACTGTCTTGATCTCATTGCAATTCAAATCCTTCGCGTTTTTCTTCTACGGCATTGGTATTGCCGGCATGGGATTTGGAGCGGGATTTCAAGGCGGTATCCGTATGGTCGTTGCCGCAGCGGCCCCTGTAGAACTGGCGGGTGTGCTGTCTGTTTCTTTCCTGTGCTGCTATCTGGGCATGGGAGTTCCCGCGATTGCAGCGGGATATGAGGTGGCCAAAGGCGCCGACATCATGGTTACCGCGCAGTTGTTTGGCGCGGTGATTGTGATGCTGGCCGCACTCGCCGTCGTGGGGCTTATCTGGACACGAGCTGTCAAAGTGGGTTGAGCACCGTGGAAGGCTCAACGGAGGGTTATCCCACCATTGAGCCCGTCCTCTCATAAGACTTGACAGTCATTTTCCGCGATATACAGAAAGAGTTAAGGATCCAGCCCTATTTATGGTGATCTGTAGCGACGGGGATACTACAGGTCACTTAACTTAGTATCAGGTTACCCCATGAAAGCATTCGCATTTTCCCTGTTCGCCTGCGCCATGACGTTGAGCGGCGCAACTTTAGCGGCCGAGACACTGATAACCAATGCGCCAGGCAAAGGAGAGCAGCCAACAATCTCTCCATTCCGTCATACCCTTCCCGAGCTGTACGATTTTCGCCAAATCCCGATCGAGCAGATGGGCGCGGGCATCACGCGTCAGACCGTTCACAATGGGCAGAGCACAATGGCCAAATGGGTATTTGCGAAAGGCGCGGTAGTGCCTCTCCACCATCACGCCAACGAACAGATCACTTGGATCACTGCTGGCTCAGTAGAAGTTTTTTCTCAAGGCAAACGTTACATCGTGAAGGCAGGCGGCGTTATTGTCTTCCCGCCGAACGTCCCTCATGAGTTCCACTCTTTGGAGGAAGGCACGGTCGATATCGACATCTTCACTCCTCAGCGCCAAGACTGGATTGACGGGACCGCGAGCTACATTAAACCGGCATCCTGAAAATCTGAATAATTGTCCTTTTCCAAAGCCGAGAAGGACAATCCATTCATTCAGTGAGCACCGTCTTCCCTTCGACATCATTTACTCCATCGGCGGGCCGCATCTGCATTTCATCGCATTTCATTGCCAGAAATGTTCGCAGCTTCTGTATGGCCGGCGTAAGGGAATGGCGATGGGCACACACCATTTGCAGCGGTGCTGGTTGGCCAATCCCCCCAGGGAATAGCTCAACCAAATTACCGGCCCGCAGATCCGCACTCACATCGATTCGTGATTTGTAAAGGATGCCAGCGCCGGCTACCCCCCAGCGGCGGACCACGTCCGCGTCGTCGCTAATACGATCTCCTGTGATCGCAACGGTTTTGATGCCCTCTGGCAGATGAAATGTCCACCGCTCATATGTTTGCTCACTCATCACAAAGCGCAGACAGTTGTGCTTGGCCAGGTCTTCCAGCGTTTCAGGCGCTCCGCAACGGGCGACGTATTCGGGCGAGGCACATACTGTGCGGGTGTTATAGGGTGCAAGTGGCAGAGCGATGAGGCTCGAGTCTGCAAGTTGCCCATAGCGAATGCTCACGTCGATCTGGTCGGTAAAAAAGTCGGCGATCTGATCGCTAATTCGCAGCTGCAGCTGAATCCGAGGATGCTCTTTTTGGAACTCATTCAGCCAAGGCAGAAGTACGTTGCGACCCAAATCCGAGGGCATCGACAAGCGAATCGGGCCAGAGATGTCAATGCGGCCCTCATCCAGTGCCATCTCCCCGCCCGTCATTGCGGTCAAGGCAGCCTCGGCGTATGGCAAATACCGCTCTCCATCTTCAGAAACACGCAGGCGTCTGGTAGACCTGACAAACAACCGAACTCCTAGGCCCGTCTCCAGCCGCTGAATCGCAGAACTCGCAAACGCGGGTGAGGTATCCAGCAAGCGAGCGGCTGCGGAAAAACTACCGAGCTTCACGGTGGTGACAAAGACCTGAAGGTCATCGAGTCGGACAATTTTCTTCATAACGCTGAAATTGATTCGTTTGAATGGGCGATTTTCAGCGTATCTCATGCAGATGATCATTGCTTCGTCTTTTTCATAGGAGCGATAGGCAATGAATATATTGAGACGTAAATGGCTATACCCCGTTGTTCTAACAGCATTCGCAGGCTTGGCCCAGGCTGCGGATAAACAGTTGGAAGTCATCGCTGAAACCCATGATGCAATCTGGAATGCTGTCGCCGTGGACGACGCTGATGGAGTGTACGTAGCGGGCCCTAAATGGACTGGAATGAAGGGACCATCCGTCTCCAAACTTGACGCTAATCGTCGTCCCCAGCCGTTCCCAGATGCCCGTTGGAACAGCGACAACGCGTCAGTTCCGGTTTCCGAGCGCTTCATCAACGTCAACGCCCTGCATAGGGATGCTCATGGCCAATTGTGGATCGTCGATGCGGGTGTGTCGGATTTTGGTGGCCACGTGATTCCCGGCGCCGCCAAGCTGGTCGTGGTGGATCTACAATCAGGTAAGGCGACGAAAGTTATTACTTTCACGTCAGATGTTTTAAAGGACGGCAGTTACATCGACGATATACGTTTCAGTGGTGATCACGCTTACCTCACAGATGCCGGAGTTCCGGGGATAATTGTGCTCGACCTCGCGAGCGCGAACATGCGCCGAGTGCTTGATACTAGCCCAGCAGTGAGGGCTCCCGTCGACCGAGATATTGTGCTTAGCGGTAAGGTGGTAAGGGCTCCAAACGGTGAAGCACTGCGAGTTAACTCGGATCCCCTAGAGACGAGTCACGACGGTAAATGGCTGTATTTTGCCGCGCTAGAAGGCCCTTGGTACAAGATTGAAACTCGCTGGCTGAACGACTCTTCGCTTTCTCCTGCTGAGTTAGCTGAGAAGGTGGAGTTTTGGCGCGACCTGCCACCGGTTGGCGGGACGGCGCTGGATAAACAGGGCAACTTCTACTTCAGTGACCTTGCGACCGATACGGTAAAACGCTTAAGTCCATCCGGAAAAACAGAGACGGTAGCTTCTGATCCCAGCCTCCACTGGGTGGATGCACCAACTTTCGACAGCCAAGGCAGAATCTATTTGCCAGCGGCCCAAGTGGATCGTGTGGCACTCTTCAACGGGGGCGTTTCCCGAATCCAATGGCCTCTGCGTGTCTATCGGCTTAAGCCTTGAGCGTGAGCAGCAGCTCGAGATAAATGACTCGCACTTGGAGGATTCTGGCTTTTCCAGTTGACCATCCCGATGAGCCTTTTTCAGATAGCGAAAAGGCTCATCGGGTAAGCGGGGTCAGCCTCTAGACAACCAGGTCAAGAATCCTGACTTCGAGCGGTGCCGAGAGTAGCGGTTCTGCGATCTTCAGGAAGTGTTGGAAATGTGCCGAAGAGGCATGATCGTCCAGAGCTTCATCGTCACGCCAGATCTCGTAAACGATCAGAACGGAGGGATCTTCGCGATCCACGTGCAGGTCATAACGCACGCAACCAGATTCTTGCCGGGACAAAGGCACCAGTGCTTTGAGAGCACTGAGCAGTTTGTCTTCCGATCCTTTAGCTGCTTTCAAGGTTGCGACTAGATAAAGCAGTGCCTGGGTTTGCGAATTAGTGCTCATCGAATGAAATCCTTCAGGTAGGGATAGTTGAAATCGGACTATCGCGCGATGACGATTTTGCCGATGGCTTTGGATGATTCGAGTCGGTCATGAGCAGCGCCGGCGCCTTCACGTGTGAAGGGGTAG
This sequence comes from Pseudomonas sp. LS-2, assembly GCF_003605735.1. Classification (GTDB taxonomy): domain Bacteria; phylum Pseudomonadota; class Gammaproteobacteria; order Pseudomonadales; family Pseudomonadaceae; genus Aquipseudomonas. Next base: position 187,404 of record NZ_QXTJ01000002.1, read on the forward strand.
CTTTGGTCGATTAGAGGTCGGATCAAGCCTCTATCTACGAGAGCCGAAATCCTTCTCAAAATATCCCCATGATGCTGGCGGTTCACGTTGTGGATGATCTGGATCGGCATGAACACCAGGTCGAGTTTAAGGCCTTTGAAGTGCATGTCGGTCAAGTCATAGGTGTCATACCCGATGATCGAAATGACGTGCCCTTTGAGCTTCGCCGCTTTGAGTGAATTCTGCAGGACTTCGCCACCGAAGGTGTCGAACACGGTGTCAAAACCTTTGCCGCCGGTAATGCGCTGGCTGTACTGGTCAGGCGCCTCGTGGGTATAGAGGGCGATTTCGTCGGCTCCAAGCTTTCGGGCAATCTCAGCTTTTTCTTCGGTCGAAACCGTCGTGCTCACGCGAGCCCCCATCGCCTTGGCCAACTGAATTGCTATGTGGCCAACGCCTCCTGTGCCTCCGTGAATCAGTACGTCGTCCATGGGTTTGATCGAGGCGCGGTCAACCAAGGCCTCCCAAGCAGTAATCGATACCAGCGGCAGTGCAGCGGCCTGCGCAAAGGACAACCATTCGGGCTTGATGGCTATCAGGTCCGCATCGGCTTCCATCTGCTCGGCAAGCGCTCCAGGGATTCCCACAACGCCGCCAGCGCAGCCATACACAGCGTCGCCGACCTTGAACTTTGTTACACCTTCGCCAACAGCGCTGATGATGCCCGCGACATCCATATGGAGAACTGCTGGGAACGTCAGACCTGCCGTACCCTCACTCCCTTGGCGTATTTTTGTGTCGACTGGATTGACGCTGGTAGCCTGCACATCGATGACAACGTGCCCAGGTCGGGCTTGCACATCAGGCAATTCGAGATCTTCAAAGACTTGAGAATCACCATGACGGGTGATGACGATAGCTTTCATCATTGCTCCAGAATTCAATTAACAATTTCTGGAAAATTATCATCGAGCGCTTGGAACTAATAGGCGACAATGGTTCCGTCTTTCGGTCCTAAAGGTTGCGAATCATGCTGGACTCTATCGATGAGCTCCGCTTCTTCGTGGAGGTTTATGCGACTCGCTCAATCCGCGCCGCGGCTGACAGCTTGGGCATTACCCCTGCAGGCGGCAGTAAAAGGTTACAGAGTCTCGAAGATCGCATTGGCCAGCGCCTATTCAACCGCACCACTCGGCAGTTAAGCCCAACCACCTATGGTGAACAGTTTCACCAGCACGTGACAAGCATCATCAAGAGCGTTGATGCTGCTCAGCGGGCTCTATCCGAAGGTTCTGGTGTATCTGGCCGACTTCGCATTACGTCGTCAGCCACATTCGCCGGCAGCTACCTGTCTGAAGTAGTGAGCAGCTACCTGGGGCGTTATCCAGAGGTCTCGATTGAACTCGACTTGACGGACCGCATGGTTGATTTGGTCGCAGAGGGCGTGGACCTAGCTATCCGCTATGGTGCGCTGGAAGATTCGACGCTGATCGCACAGCTAATTTCACCCTGCAGACGTCTGGTTTGTGCTTCACCTGAATACTGGCGGCATCATGGGATGCCTTCGTGCCCAGAAGATTTGAAAGCCCTCGATGCGCTAATCATTTCTGGCCAAGACCGATGGGTATTCGCTAAAGACGCACAACAACACACTGTTCGCGTACGAGGCAGCTTTACGGCCACTATGGGAGAGGTAGTCCGGCATATGGCTATCGATGGGCATGGGCTTGCGATGCTTGCTGACTGGCATGTCGCGCAAGATTTGAAAGCGGGTCGTCTGGTTGAAGCCTTGCCGGACTGGACGGTAGAGCCGCCTATTGGGATTTTTGCGGTTTATCCCTCCCGGGAAAATCTCTCAGCAGCGGTGCGAAGCTTCATTTCGCACCTGAAAGAGCAGGTGAAGAATCGACCATTGTTTTCATGAAATCTGCGTTCTGGCGATACTCCACGTTGCCGATTGTCATGAGTCATTGAGGCATGAAACGCCGATGCTTACCAACGTCCTGGACAGACTCTACCAAGGCTTGGGCGACATCATTGGTGCGGTTAAAAAATGCGTAGAAACGCGCAGTTCCCAGTGGCGGCAGACCGTCTTTTTTATCCAACTCCCTCAACCCTTCTCGTAGTTGGCTCCGAGCAATTGGCGTCACCGCAAACCCGGCGAGCGCAGCTGAAATACAGCCCGCCATACTGCTGCTTTCAAAGGCCAGGCGCCAAGGCCGTTTGGAACGTGACAACGCTTGGAGTGCCGCTTCTCGGTACACGCAAGGCTCAGGAAACATTGCCAAAGGATAGGGAAAGTCGCCTTCCAGATTAGCTCTTGAGCTGTAAGCCCATATCAACGGCTCCTCCCATAGCAGCTCGCCTTGATCGTCAATCTTCCTGCATTGCTTACCGAACACCACATCCAGCTGACCTAGCTGCTGTTGCTGTAACAGGTCGGAGGTGATCCCAACCTTCAACTCGACCGAGGCTTTTGGATGAGTTCGACTGAATGACTGAAGCACGTCGGCCAGCCAAGTCCCAGCAAAATCCTCGGATGAGCCCACCCTAACGCGACCCTGGATATATGAGCCACGGAGCTTTGCTCGTATTTCTCTTTCGAGGCTAAGAATGTTGCGGGCGTAGCTGTAAAGCATTTCACCTTCTGGTGTCAGTGCCATGCTGCGGGTAGTTCGCTCGAGCAGCTTTACACCGATGTCGCTTTCAAGGCGCTTGATATGCCCGCTCACGGCTGAGGCTGTGACCGCCAGAAGTTCTGCGGCTGAGGCGAAGCTGCTGGCATCTACAACCGTGATGAACGTGCGTAGCAGGGACATATCGAGGGAGGCTGATAAGGGCGCGGTAGGCAGGTCGACGAGCACGGGAATTCCTTTTGAAACGTTGATAATAGATGGCTATTTATCATGAATAATTATTAATTTAGAAGGTAGGCTTCGTGATAGTCAATCATGCAAACCGTAAGGACTGTTATGAAGTACTCGTTCATTTCGATCGATCAGCTGAACATTGGTTACCTTGAATGGAATCCCGATTCAACGGACGTTGCCGTGCTGGTGCACGGTTGGCCGGATAGCGCTGAAACCTGGCTGGGAACTGCCGGCCACCTGGCTGCTCAAGGCTATAGAGTGTTGGCGCCTGCACTTCGAGGTTTTGCGCCGACCACATTTCAAGATCCTTCCACTCCGCGCACAGGTGCGCTGTCCTCGTTGGGCGTCGACCTCTTGGGTTTCATTGATGCGATGAAGTTGGAGCGCCCGATACTCATGGGGCATGACTGGGGTGCTCGTGCCGTTGCTAACGCCTGCGGGATCCGAGAGGGGGTGGCTAGCGCCTTGGTGATGCTCTCTGTGGGGTATGGCACGAACGATCCCAATCAAGCCATATCGCTGCAACAGGCTCGGAACTATTGGTACCACTGGTTCATGGCGACGCCGCGTGGAGGCCTGACGGTTGAGAACGATCGCTATACCTTTGCGAGGATGATGTGGGACACCTGGTCTCCCCCAGGCTGGTACAGCGAGGCGGATTTTGAAACAGCCTGCAAGGCTTTCGATTCCCCTGATTGGGCCGAAGTGGTTCTGCATTCGTACCGGCACCGCTGGGGCTTTGCCAAAGGCGACGCCCACTCAGATCTCATTGACGCGAAATTGACTCCAGCACCACAATTGTCCGTACCAACGTTAGTGCTGCACGGTGGCGCAGACACCTGTAATCATCCCGATAGCTCCAAGGGAAAAGAAAAATTTTTTACAGGTCAGTATGAGCGGCGGGTGCTTGAAGACGTTGGTCACTTTCCTCAGCGTGAAGCCCCCAAACTGGTCGCTACCGAAATTTTGAAGTTTCTTGAGGCTGTTCGCCCCAATCCCTAACAGCCATTTGCTGAACCCGGCTCAATCGAGCCGGGCTTGCTCAGCGCTCCTGAAGCGTTTGTAACATGGGTGTTCTTTTCCAGCGTGGTCAGGTGAATCTCTATGGCCTGCTAGTCAAGATCTGCGGTGGCATGAGGCTGGAGGTAGCCTGAGGACGTCGCCTCAAACGGTGTGAATTTGATACGGCTTCGGTGCGGACCTTTCTTGGAGCAACTGGCGAGCTGAGTCGGCAATCATGACTATCGCCCCTGCCAGCATGAGTACGTCCTTGAGAACCAGTCTTCCGCCTCCCGACAAGTAAGGGAAGCCGAAGTTTGCGTCACCCGAGTTAGCGACCCACGCCTCTGGGGTCGTTACAAGAAAGGACAGTGTGACAAGAGGGGTAAGAAACGCGAGTATTGATCCAACCATTCCCAAGCGTGGGGAAAAAGCATAATACAGCACCAACAAGCCAATCAGAATTTCGACCGTGCCAAGCCCATCTGAGAACGCATAGGTGTGATTTTCCGTCTGCCACAGACGCTTGGCAGGATCGAGCTGGCCTTCATGAGTCAGATGTTCTTTGTACTCGGCAGGATGAGCATAAAAAAACGACATGACAGGACTGTTGGCCACGAATGGAGTGATGCTGTCAGCTTCGTAGGGCACGAACTTTAGTGCGCCGATCCATATGAAGATAATCGCCACCCCGATCCGGATCAGGTGAATTCCCAGCTTATCGAGGCGGGTTGCTTCGTTCAGCAGCTTGTGAGTGAGAGTGTTCTGAGTGTTCATAGCAAAGTCCCATGTGTTTTGATGGGCTTAGCTTGTTGCCTGGAGGGAGTGCAAGTCCTACGTGATCCGCTCAATTCCTTGCGCGATCGTCTCATCATTTAAGTCAGGTCGGTGCGCTGATTAGGGCGCATGGCTGCGCATTTCCAGCAATGTGCGGGACCAGACGTCTCTGCGTCGATACGCCCATCTGCGCCGCTAGGAAAAGCTATTGAGCATGTGAACGCTGTGGGATTGGGCGACTCAACTGATGGATCTAACCGACCATTACCGAGATTACAGGCGCCAGGAGTACCATTATCACCCCGCTAAAAATCATTGTAAGGCTAGCAACTGCCCCTTCTTCAGCGCCCATGGTTTTAGCGACGCTCAAACCAAATCCGTGAGCTGCAGTGCCTAAGGGCGCGCCTTTTGCGATCTTGGATCTGAAGGGCAAAAACGCAAGAGTTACCTCACCGAAAATTATGCCCAGCAGTCCTGTGATTACAACAAACAAGCTCGTCAGTTGCGCTGATCCGCCCATGTGCGTAGTAGCTTCCAGTGCAAACGGAGTAGAGACTGAGCGCGCAAGTAGGCTATGCGCGATCAGAGGGTCGAGGCTCAGCAATTTTCCGAGGACAAGGGTAACGCACACCGACGCTATGATCCCTGCCAGGCTTCCCATTAGTAAGGCAAGCCAATATTTGATTATGAGTTTTCTCTGCTGGTAAATCGGCAAAGCGAAGGCGACGGTAGCAGGGCCGAGCAGCCACACTAACCACTGGGTGTCCTGGAAGTAAACTTCGTAAGGAGTAGCTGTTACCTCTACGAGTGCGATTATAAACAATGAAGAGGACACGGCAGGCACCAGCCAAATTTTCTTATAACGTCTGTGAATCGATTGGGCCAGGTAGAACGAAGCGACGGTGGCTACTAGAAAGATAAAGGCGATGAGGTGACGTGGCATAGCGGATGTCTCAGAAGAGTTGACCGGGATGGCGTGTAGCTAACCGTCCTTTGCGAACCGCGAGATGTGATTTGAGAAGTCGTTTGCGGGTCCATCGACAAAACCATTCGACCGTTGCTGCTGTAGCCACCATAACTACGACGAAGCCTACGCTGATCGCGATCATCAGTTTTAATCCAGAGCTTTGGAATAAAGAAAAATATTTAATGATCGAGACAACCAGTGGGATGAAGTACAACATCATGTTGGTAAGTAATATCTCTGCTCCGTTTTCTAGATAGGCGGGGTGGACAACCTTGGTCATGAGTAATACCACAAGGATGAGCAGGCCTAGTACGCCACCCGATAATGGAATTTTGAGTGTGATCGCAATCTTTCCGGCGACCAGCCAGATCAAGGAAATGAGAATTACTTGTGCAAAATTGCTCGCCCAAGCTGCTAGCTTTCTAGATTGCGCTACTGAATGCAAAGAGTCCACGATGTGCTGCCGTATCTATGTGTGTCATGCAGGAAACCTTATAATCTTGACTCCCATAATGATAATGAATTATTTTTACTAAAATCATTCAAAAGTGGAATGATCGATGGATGTGAAATCGCTTCGAGGTTACGTGGAGGTCGTTCAGCAGGGTAGCTTTACCAAAGCGGCGGCTCGCTTGAACCTAACGCAACCGACTATTAGCAAAATGATCCAACAGTTGGAGTTGAGCTTCGGAGTCGTCCTACTCTCGCGCGTCGGTAAGCGTTTCAACGTTACGGACGCTGGCAACATCGTGTACGAACGGGCCAAGGAAATAATTCTTACCCACGAGAAGATGAAAGCCGAGGTGCGAGATCTTAAGGACATACGCAAGGGTAAGCTCGAAATCTCATTATCCCCTTCGACTCATACGGTTTTAGCTCCCGTCTTCGCGGCATACCACGTTGCTTACCCATCAATTGAACTGAAGATGCATGAAATGGGTAGCATCGCGGCGTTAGAGGCGTTAAGGCTCGGGAAGATTGAGCTAGGTGCCACGATGGATCTATCCAGCCATGAGACCCTTAACGCAGAATTTGACTCCATCCCTCTGGTGGAGTCGCCTCTTTGCCTACTCGTTCCCAATACCCCGGAATGGACTGAGAAACCGAGCGTACGGTTGGCTGATCTGGCAGATTCCAAATTTATCTTTTACGGCGAGCAATTTGCGCTGAATGACCTCGTTCTTGAGGCCTGCAACGCAGTGGGGTTTTCTCCGAAGATCAGCGGGAGAAGCTCACAGTGGGATTTCATCGCAACAATGGTTAGCTTGGGGGTTGGCGTGGCCTTATTGCCCAAGGCCTTCTGCGAAAACCTTGATGAATCCCGATTCAAATTCTTTGAGCTGGCATCGCCGGATTTGAGATGGAAACTCATGCTCGCGTGGCGACGCCAGGGTCAGCTCTCATTCGCTGCCGAGGCATGGTTGGATCTTGCAAAATCTATCCTACCCTCCTGATGGAGAGAACTGGTTTGCCAATTCCTTGTGAGTGATCTGTTCTGCGTCGGGCACATGGCTTCGTGCTCTCGCTCGTTCGACACCGTTTTAAACCTCCGGCAAGCGGCAGCTATCGACCCAGGCTGTGTGAAAACGCCAGTGATTGTCTAACCTTCTGATCGTCGAGATCGGAGCGGGGGCGACCATGAAGCGATTCATTGAAGGTGAGGCTCGGACGCAAGTCACCTTGCTGCCTGAGTGCTTGGACGATTACGTAGCCGAAGAAAATCCAGTGCGCGTGGTCGACGTTTTCGTCGATGAACTCGACCTGGGCGCCCTTGGTTTTGAGGGCGTCGATCCTGCCGCAACTGGTCGTCCGGCTTATCACCCATCGGTGTTGCTGAAGATCTATATCTACGGCTATCTCAATCGGATTCAGTCCAGCCGCCGGCTTGAACGTGAGGCCGAGCGCAACGTCGAGTTGATGTGGCTAACGGGGCGTTTGGCTCCGGACTTCAAAACAATTGCCGACTTTCGCAAAGACAATGGCAAAGCCATTCTTAGCGTATGCCGCCAGTTCGTAGTTCTTTGCCGCAACCTCAATCTCTTCTCCCAGTCGATCATCGCCATCGACGGCAGCAAATTCAAAGCCGTCAATAATCGCGACCGCAACTTCACTCAGGGCAAAGTGAAGGCTCGCATGCAGCAGATCGAGCAGAGCATTGATCGATATCTGGCGGCGATGGATTCGGCGGATCGGGCAACGCCCGAAGTGGCCGAGGCCAAAGCAGAGCGGCTTAAAGAAAAGATAGGAACACTGAAAAAGCAGATGCAGAAACTCAAGGAAATTGAGGCGCAGCTCCGCGAAAGTCCAGATCAGCAGATTTCCCTCACAGACCCAGATGCACGCTCAATGGCCACGAGCGGTCGGGGCACCGGGACGGTTGGCTACAACGTGCAAACCGCTGTCGACGACAAACACCATTTGATCACCCATGAGGTGACCAACGTTGGCAATGATCGCGGGCAGCTGAGCAATATGGCGAACCAAGCGCGTGAAGAAATTGGAGCTGAATCGCTAACGGTGGTGGCTGATCGAGGCTATTACAAAGGTCTGGAAATCCTTGCTTGCGAGCAAGCCGGCATCACTACCTTCGTACCGAAACCCCTCACATCTGGCAGCAAAGCGGAAGGCAGATTCGGCAAGCAGGATTTCATCTATCTTGCGGCGTCGGACGAGTATCGATGCCCTGCGGGGCAGTTACTAACCAGGCGACATTCGTCGACGGAAGACGGCATGTTATTGCATTGTTATTACTTCTCAGGCTGCCAGTCCTGCTCAATGCAAAAGCAATGTACGACGGGTAAGGAGCGCCGGGTGAAGCGCTGGGAACATGAGTCGGTAGTCGACGCGATGCAGGTTCGGCTAGAAGATGATCCCGCGATGATGAGGGTTCGTCGACAGACCGTTGAGCATCCTTTTGGAACGCTCAAGTACTGGATGGGAAGTACCCACTTCCTGACCAAAACCCTGCCGAGGGTGAGCACTGAGATGAGCCTTCATGTGCTCGCCTACAACCTCAAACGAATGATGAACATCTTCGGCATCGCAGGACTGCTTGAGGCGATCAGGGCGTGAATCCAGCCGCTTGGCTCGCCCGTTAGTAGCCGTTTGGGCCGCTGACGCGGCCCAAACGGCATTACGAACGTCTATGTCACTGACTAAGCTAATTCGCGCTTTCGCCCGCTGATTCCATAGGCAACCCTCGCGACTCTCAGTTTTCGAGGTGTTTAGCGCGTTTTCACACAGCCTGGACCCAAAGCAGCCGCTCGCGAATTCAGCTGTGAGCCAAGAGCTGGTCGAATCAAGCCGTCGTTCGCCGAACGTAATGCTGTCTAGTGGCGTGCTTTCTCATCCGCGACACTTTAGAGCTGCACTAACAAGTTTGCCCCAAAGCCTGCGAGGCCGCAGGCCATAAGCACCTTGATCACGCCAAGCTTGTAGCGAAATAAAGCCACGGCCGCTGCAAATGCGATGAGAAGTGATATCCAATCCATTCGGCCCTCGATGCCGTTAGGCCAGAACACGTGGTAAGCGAAGAACATTGCCAGGTTCACTATCACCCCAACCACCGCAGCGGTAATTCCAGTAAGTGGGGCGGTAAACCTAATCGCGTTCTGAGTCGATTCCACCAAAGGGCCGCCTGCCAGAATGAACAGGAACGAAGGCAGAAAGGTGAACCAAGTGACCAGGCCTGCCGCGACAGCGCCCGCAAGAAAGGCATGCTCAGGGCCAAAGACCTGCAATACATAAGCACCGATAAACCCCACGAACGCCACCACCATGATCAGCGGCCCTGGCGTCGATTCGCCCAATGCCAGGCCGTCGATCATCTGGGTCGGTGTCAGCCATCCATAATGACCGACCGCCCCCTGATAAACGTAGGGAAGCACGGCGTAGGCGCCGCCGAAGGTCAACAGCGCTGCCTTGGTGAAAAACCAAGCCATCTGGGTAAGCGTGGCGTCCCAGCCGAGCGCAGCTGTCAGAAGCGCCATTGGGACAAGCCAGAGTGCCGCGCCTATAGCGAGAAGCGCGACTAGCTTCGGCCAACTGAAGCGGGCGTGCTCTGGCGTGGGGGTGTCATCATCAATGAGGGCGGGGCCGAAGGATTTACGGGAGCCCGCGTGGCCACCGGCGCTGAACGTTGAGGGCGCGTATATCCCGCCCAGATAACCGATGATTCCGGCAGCCAGCACGATCAGTGGAAACGGCACGTTGAACGCAAAGATCGCCGTGAACGACGCCGCCGCGATACCCCAAAGCCAGTTGTTCTTGAGCGTCCGCGAGCCGATGCGATGGGCTGCTTGCAGCACAATGGCGGTGACGGCGGGCTTGATGCCATAAAAGATGCCCGCCACGACCTCAAGATTGCCGAAAGCGATGTACAACCAAGACAACCCAATCAGCACGAAGAGCGATGGCAACACAAACAGCACACCCGCAATGATCCCGCCCCACGTCCGATGCATGAGCCAGCCGATGTACGTGGCAAGCTGTTGTGCCTCTGGCCCAGGGAGCAACATGCAGTAGTTCAGGGCGTGCAAAAACCGGTGTTCGGAAATCCAGCGTCGCTGCTCGACCAGTTCCTGATGCATGATCGAAATTTGTCCAGCAGGCCCGCCGAAACTGATGAACCCCAGCTTAAGCCAGAACCAAAAGGCTTCCCGGAAGCTGACCTTTTCTGGAGCAACCAATGCACCCGGAACGGTCGTTGATTCAAGCATTGCTCGCATCCTCTTTCACGAAACCATTGAGCAGGCCATCAAAAATCGCACCGGCAGCGGCCAGCAGCTGGTCGTCGTCGAGCATGGTTTCCCGAAGCCCACTCATCACCCGTTCAACCCCAGTGGCCTCAGGAGGTTGAATCCCCCCGACATCCATGTAGTGAACCAGTGCCGCGACGCGAGACACTCCAGGCGCGACAATCTGGAAGCTCGCCATCAGCGTTTCGAAGGTCACCAGATTCCCTGTGTGGGAAAACTGTGCACCGTCGAAATCAAATCCAAGTGCATGTGCTGGACAGTCATTGGCATGGGCGAGCCAGAGCAACTGAGCATCGCTGTCGATGAATCGGCGGATGAGCCAGGCCGATGCCAAGCGGTCAATCCAGGGGCGCTTGCGGGTTGCCCAGACTCGGCCCTGGTACTCAGCTCTTTCAAGCACAGTGATCGGCTGGTTCGAATCCGTAGGCTCTTCCGGAGAAATAGCGCGGCTGATCGAAACCTCAAGCTCTGTCAGCGCCGTGCTGGTCTGAACCTTGAGATCAGTAGGAAAGAAGTCGATTGCCGTTAACTGGGCCAGTTGCTTTCGTAACTTGCGGACGGTTTTAGAGCACGTGCCCACCGTCGCCTCGTTGAGCAAGGCTCGACAATTTTCGATCTCTTGACTCAGTTGCAGGTAATCCATACCTCGATCAAACAGGTTGATGAAGCGTTCGCCATTGGGATCAACGATAGGAAGCAGAAAAGCGGTGCCATTGGTTGAAGCGATGTCCTTTTCCACGCTGGCCAAGTGATCACGGCATGCAGGTTCGTCCGGCAGAAGGTAGACGCCGTCCCTCAATACTGCTGCACCGCACGCCTTCAACGCCCGCCAAGCGCGCATGCGTTCTGTGGCTTGTGACGTTGGCAACGCCATGACCAGAACGATCCAATTATTCATGAAGAGATCGCTACTAAATATGTAGAGATACAGACTATAGGCCTATTTCAGTGCCTGGCAACTTCTCCTGTAGAGCTTCAAGGCGATTGGGCGCGATTGCCGCTCAGATAGCAGTTGGAACCGCAGACAGGCATTCCTCGTTGCCGATAGGCACGCACCTGCATAGAAGTTGGGCGCCGCGATCAAGATTGCGTCCGCTGAGCGACCATTCCATGCCCTGACTCAGATTGACGGGATCTCTTGAGTGAACTCCACACCTGAGATAGGATCACAATTGTATCCCCCTAGGGGGATATGAATGGTAGTTCACGCAGCTCTTCCAACATCAACCCCATTCCCCTTTCCGAGGCGTTGCCGTGCTGAATATTTTGGCCAATCGAACGTACCGCCACCTGTTTTTGGCGCAGGTCATTGCCCTCATAGGCACCGGGTTAGCAACCATCGCACTGGGGTTGTTAGCATATGACCTGGCAGGGGCTGAGGCTGGGGCCGTCCTGGGTACCGCCTTGGCCATCAAAATGACTGCCTACATTGGGGTTGCACCGATTGCGGCTGCATTTGCAGAGCGATTGCCGCGTAGGGCCATGTTGGTGTCCCTTGATCTCATCAGGGCGCTAGTGGCATTGGCTTTGCCGTTCGTATCTGAGGTCTGGCAGGTGTATGTGCTTATTTTCGTTTTGCAGTCAGCTTCAGCAGCCTTCACACCTACCTTTCAAGCCACTATTCCCGACATCCTTCCGGATGAAGATGACTACACCAAAGCGTTGTCGCTGTCGCGATTAGCCTACGATCTGGAGAGCGTAGCCAGCCCTATGCTCGCGGCAGCGTTACTGACAGTGATCAGCTTTCACAGCCTGTTTGCAGGGACTGTCGTGGGCTTTCTAGCCTCAGCAGCGCTGGTATGCACAGTCCTCTTGCCAAAGGCGAAGCCGGTAAAACGGCGTAGCATCTATGAGCGTACGACTCGCGGTATGCGTCTCTTTCTGGCGACCCCAAGGCTTCGGGGCCTCCTAGCTTTGAATCTCACGGTCGCTGCAGCAAGCGCTATGGTCATCGTTAACACCGTCGTTTTGGTGCAGTCGGATTTCAAGCTTGAGCAGAGCTCGACCGCTTTAGCGCTGGCCGCCTTTGGCGGGGGATCGATGTTGGCAGCGCTCTGTCTGCCCAAGCTGTTGAAGGACATCAGCGACCGTACCGCCATGCTGATTGGTGGCGGAATACTGGTCGCCGGTCTGGCAATCGGTATTTCCCTCACGAACTACTACTTCCTGTTGCCACTGTGGACTTTTCTAGGGATAGGCTATTCACTGGCCCAGACACCGAGCGGCAGGCTGCTGCGTCGTTCTGCTCATGCGCAAGACCGAGCGGCAGGCTGCTGCGTCGTTCTGCTCATGCGCAAGACCGTCCGGCCTTGTTTGCGGCACAGTTTGCGCTATCACACGCCTGCTGGTTAATCACTTACCCGCTGGCGGGGTGGATGGGGGCGAAGGTCGGCCTGACGGCATCGTTCATTGCACTTGCCCTTGTCGCCGGCGCAGCCTTACTGCTGAGTATGTTGATCTGGCGACCAGCCCATGAGCAAGAGTTTGTAGAACACACGCACGATGAAGCGAACGGCGGGAATCATGACACGGGCGAGCATCAGCATCCCTACATCATTGATGATGAACATCCTCGCTGGCCAAAAAATCAGGGCCGCTAATGCGGCCCTGATTGTTCAGTTTTTACTCGTGAGAATGGCCGTGGCCGTTCTCCCCTTCAGCGGACTTGGCCGAAGGATCACCGCAGCCAGAAAGCAGGCCGATTAGCAAAGTAACGAAGGTGAAACGCAGCAGGGTTTTGGATGTGTTCATGGACTGACCTCAGATAAGAAAAAGCACCCGCAGCTCGATTCATAACGAGCCGCAAGCAGAGAGAAGCTTTACTGTTTGACGTTCGAATACTCGCCCGAAGTCGCGAGCGAGATGGTCACTGGAGCATCGCTGCGGTTGCGCCAAAACCAACCGTGCGTTCCATCGAACAGTGCAGTGAAATCGCCGGAATCGCGGTTGACCTGCTTACCTTTGCTGTAGCTGTGAAAATAGCCCTTCTTGCCATCATAAGGTTCGCCGTGAGTGTCGTAATTCACTGTCCCTCCCGCGACCGTCCATTCGTATCTAACGTTCGCGCCTTTAACCATTTCAAGCTTGATCTCGCGACCTTCACCAGGTTTCAGGCTTACCGTCATTTTGTTTGTTTTGGCGGGATCTACGGTCGCCGGAGTGGTAGCAGCTGAGGCAGGCGTTGACGAAATCGCAGGAGGAGTGGTCATCGCCGCAGGTGCCACAGACGGAGCCGCAGCAACAGCAACAGCAACTGCAGGAGCCGGCGCCAAGGTTTCGGCCAGCGCTTCGTTTGCCAGGGCGATCTTGATTTCGCCCATCTGTTGTAGCCCTAGAGCTCTGCCTAGCCCGGTCGGATCGACCGCGTATTCAGATGGCATAACCACTGTGATCAGGAGGCCAACTGCAACCAGCAGCGCAGCGACAGTTGACCTGAGAAGTTTCCCGGCGCTAGGCAAGTCATTGGCAGATGGAAGTGGTGAATTGAACATGTCGTGTCCTCAGGCAGAAATGAAAAAGCCGGTGATTTGGTAACCCATGAGCAGGAAGCCCGCGCTCATCATGGCGACGTTCGCCGTGTATGCATGCCGCCAAAAGCTTTCGGTGCGGCGCCAATACCCCATGAGAATGAGGATCGCGCTGAGGGCTAGAAGCTGGCCGATTTCCACGCCAACGTTGAAAGCCAAAAGATTGGGAATCAGACCGTCCGCTGAGATTTCAAACTCCTGAATCTTCGTCGCCAGGCCAAAGCCATGCAGCAGCCCGAAAATCAGGGTGGCCAATCGGGTATTAGGCTGATACCCAAACCACCGCTTGAAGGCACCCAAGTTATCGAGCGCTTTGTAGACCACTGAGAATCCGATGATGGCGTCGATGACGTAGGAGCTGACACTGATATCGGTTAGCACGCCGAACAGCAGAGTCACCGAGTGTCCTACGGCGAACAACGTGACATAGATCCCAACGTCCTTTAGCCGGTAGACGAAGAAGATCACACCGAACAAGAACAGAAGGTGGTCATAGCCCGTGATCATGTGTTTCGCGCCCATGTAGATGAATGGGAGCAGCATCACGCCGGTACTTTCCTGTATGAAACCTTTATCTCCTTCAGCCACCGCGTGAGCCATCACATCAGCGGTGCCTACCAGAAATAATGCGAGCAGAGCGAAGAGATACAGAAGGGAACGACGCGCCGTGGATACTAGCGCGCCCCCTCGATTTGAAGTGCACAAATGCATGATCAGATCCTGAGTTGCAGTAATCGTGGGCCGCGTGAAGCGACCGATTTCAGACCGGCAAATCAGGACGCGGCGGACGCTTTATCTGAAAGAACGGGGCATCAGGAAGCGGATAGGACGAGTCCGTGTGCCTAAAAGTAAGGGCAACGTACGACTTCAATAGCGGCGGGCGGACGAGGTGAGGAATCTCATGTTGATGATCACCCATCGTCGGTGTGTGCACATGATCCGAACAATAGTCATCTTGTGCGTCTGCGGCATGTTCGATGGCCATAGCGGAATGCCCGGTAGCAATCAGCGACGTGGAGATGTGTGTCCCCCACGCCGTCATGACCGCTAACAGCAACGCGCATGCAACTATGAATGATCGAATTTTATTCGCCATGGACACGCTAATCATGAAGATCACATCGAATTAATTTTTTCGACGACGGTTTGACCGTATCCCCCCCTAGGGGATAGCATGCCAGCCTAAATCATTCAGCCAAGAGGCTCAAGCAATGAGTGAGCATGAACCCCCTCATGGACATACGCATCAGTCTCACGAAGCAATCATCAAGCGGCTAAAACGAGCTGACGGACACCTGCGCAGCATCATCACGATGATCGAAGAAGGCCGGGAATGCGTGGACATTGCCCAGCAACTTCATGCCGTCGAAAAGGCTGTGTGCCAAGCGAAGCGGACATTGATTCAGGATCACATCGATCACTGTCTTGAGGACACGGTGGACTCACTCGCCAAGGGCGAGCGAGCGCCCCTGGAAGCCTTCAAACAAATCACCAAATACCTGTAAGGCGACCATGCTCAATTTCTCCGAGTTGTTGCAGCAGGGCGGATCACATGCCTGGCTGTATTTTCCAAGCGCCATTCTCTTGGGCGCCTTGCACGGCCTTGAACCGGGTCATTCCAAAACAATGATGGCGGCATTCATCGTCGCGATCCGAGGCTCGGTGAAACAGGCCGTGATGCTGGGGCTGGCGGCCACTGTTTCGCACACAGCAGTGGTGTGGCTGGTGGCAATAGTGGGCATGTATCTAGGACAGGGCCTCGATGCAGAGACAACCGAACCGTATTTCCAGATAGCGTCTTCGGTGCTGATCGTGGCAATTGCGCTGTGGATGCTCTGGCGTACATGGCGTGGTGAGCAACTTTACAAACTGGAGCAAACTCAAAGCCATCATGGACATGATGAAACTCACCGTATCAACACCGGACATGGCGTGGTTGAGCTGTCGATTTTTGAGGAGGGTATGCCGCCTCACTGGCGACTGGAGACGCTAAGTGGCCATACGTGGGTGGAAGACGAGGTTGTTGTCCACACCATCCGCTCTGACGGCGTCATGCAGTCATTTCGATTTGCGCAGGAGAACGGCTTTCTCCAATCGCTCGACGAAATTCCTGAACCCCACGAATTCAAAGCACGATTGAGCCTGGGCCATGCCGGTCATACGCATGACTACGACCTCGACTTCAAAGAGCACGAACACGGCCACCATCCTGACCATACTGAACTCGCCGGGATGGATCTGACGGCTGAGGGTTATCAGGATACCCATGAACGCGCTCACGCCAACGATATTCGCAAGCGCTTTACTAACCGTGAGGTCACCAATGGCCAAATCCTGGTATTTGGTTTGACCGGTGGACTGGTGCCTTGTCCGGCAGCGATTACCGTTCTGCTGCTGTGCTTGCAGGTCAAGCAGGTCACGCTGGGGGCCATCCTCGTCCTTTGCTTCAGTATTGGGCTGGCGATTACCTTGGTTTCGGTGGGAGCTGCGGCTGCAATCGGAGCACGTAAGGCTTCCAGTCGCTTTCCGTGGCTGAGCGAAGCAGCGCGCCGAGCTCCTTACCTTTCCAGCGTGCTGATCATCTGCGTGGGCTTGTACGTAGGTATCAACGGCTGGATCGGGCTGCACAGCTGAGTTTGGCGCAGTGTTTGATCTCACGGGTTATCTGGGGCTGTTTGCGGTGGCTTTTGGCGCCGCGACACTTCTGCCTTTGCAATCCGAAGCTGTGCTGGTGGGCATGCTGTTGTCGGAGCGCTATGCCACGCTTGGGCTGCTATTGAGTGCTACGGTAGGGAACGTTGCCGGATCCATCCTGAACTGGTTCTTGGGGCGATCCATCGAACGCTTCCGAGACCGGCGCTGGTTTCCCGTAAAAGAACGGCAGCTCATCAAGGCGCAAGCGCTTTACCACCGCTATGGACAATGGACGCTTCTACTCAGTTGGCTGCCAATCATCGGCGACCCCATTACCTTGGTGGCGGGCGTGATGAAAGCGCCGTTCTGGAGTTTTTTGGTGATTGTCACCCTGGCCAAAGCTTCGCGTTACCTGGTGGTGACCTCAATCACGCTTGGCTGGGGTGCCTGAATGACAATCGTGCCTGCCCTTGACAAACCTGATCGAAAACACGGCCTTGATCTGATCAAGTGGATCGCGTTGATCACCATGGTGATCGATCATCTGCGCCTCGTGTGGCCGGAACTCGCCATCACCTTTATCCCCGGCAGAATCTCTTTTCCGTTCTTCTGCCTGGCGATAGCCGCAAACGTGGCGCGTACAACGCCAAGGCGAATGATCACCCCCAGTTCGGCACGCTATGTGGCGTTCATGGTGTTCTTTTCTTTAATTTCAGAGCCGCCTTACAGGTGGTTCTACGACTCCCAGACCCTGAATGTTTTTCCATCCCTGACGCTGGGATTATTGGTCGCGCTTGGGTTTCACCAACGCTCACATGCTGGTGCCGTACTGGCGGTGGCTGCATTGACCATTGGGTTGATCTATCAGCAGTCGTTGATGTACGGGGTGTACGGCTTGCTGTTGCCTGCTGCGTTTACGATTGCCGTCACAAAACCCGCACACCCTGCATTGGCGATTTTGCCCGCGTTGCTCTGCGTGCTGATGAACTCAAGGCACGGCGCATTGGGGCGCATGTTGGATCTGGATGGGTATGCCGCAGCCACGCTGCTGACCGCTTTTCTCAGCGCCTTCCTTGGGTTGTGGATGCTGCGCCGCCCATGGGAGGTGCGATTGTGGAAAGTCACGCAATGGGGCTACTGGTTTTACCCTGGTCATATGCTCGCGTTACAGCTCCTGAGAGTTGATGGGTAACCGTCCTTGAATTGTGCGCTATCAAGATCCAGCAGCCTATCTTGAGTCCTAACCCGTAAAGTTTTATCGCTTCCATCCCAAACTAGATTGTTCTGTATCCTCTGGTCTGCGCCTAGGCTCTCGAAACAACTGGTGTTACTCGCATTTCAGCTGCCTAAACACCCCTCGGTGACTGCTTTTGGCCGATTCTGTTGAAAAAGTCGGAATTTCAGGCTCGAAGATGTCGAGGTTGTCCCTCACCTCAGAACCTATCCACCACGTTGCGTGGCTTTTTCGTTCTGCGTTGATCGTTGCAGCTTGGTCGGTGGGTTGATTTGAGGTTTTTTGCTGTTTCCGGGCGTACCTATCCCCTGGCCGGCGGCCCTTGTGAGGTCAGTTTTGCCAGTCTTCTTAGATTCTGTACCGCAGCCGCCAAGGTAAATTCGTCGTTCGCACCGGTCATTCCTCGTAGTCGCAACCGATCCAGTTTCAGGATTCGTTTGAGGTGAGCGAACAACATTTCGACCTTCTTACGTTCGTGGCGAGAGCACACATATTGAGGTGTCTTGGCGATTCGCCGCGCTACATCGCGGGCTGCTTCATGGACGCTGCGTGCGATTTTTCTAAATGAAGTGTTCGGGCAGCAGCGCTCTTTCATTGAGCATGGAGCACAGTCGGTTTGCCGGGATCGGACGATGATGGTGTCGGCTTTCGTGACATGTGAGCGCTGGTTCTTGAAGGCCCGCCACTCGCTACGCAGGGCATTCCCCGCGGGGCAACGATATTCCTGCACCTCTTCATTCCATTGAAAATCGCTGATCGAGAGGCTGTCGTTCTTACGCTCGGTTTTGTCCCATACCGGCACATGTGGCTCGATGTCTTTTTCGTCCACCATCCAGGCCAGCATCGGTGCGGTTCCATAAGCGGTATCGCCGATGAGCCGATCCGGCTTGATATCGAAGTGTTCTTCGACCCGCTCAATCATGGTCTTGGTACTCTCGACCTCGGCGGTTCGATGCGCTGGCGTCGGCTCCACGTCCATGATCACGCCATGCTCGACATCAATCAGATAGTTCGTCGAGTAGGCGAAAAACGCTGGGCCTCCTGGCGCTGCGGTCCAACGAGAAAGTGGATCAGTCAGCGACAGGCGCTTGGGCAGTGCTTCGGCCAACGCCTCATCATCCAGCGCATCCAGGTACTCACGAACGGCGCGAGTACTCAGCGACGGATCGCGCCAGTTAACCTCTTCGTTGCCAGGTACGCCACGTTGTCGACTGGCATCTGCCTTGATGACGCTGGCGTCGACAGCAAACCCTTCGCCCTTGACCAGACCCGCGTCCATGCACCGACACAGCACCCCCGTTGAACAGCCAGCGAAACAGCGAGCTGTCACGAAAACGACCGTGGCGGTTCTTGGAAAACGTAGAGCGATTGGGGACTTCGTCTTCGAGGCTTAAGCGGCAGAACCAGCGATACGCCAGGTTCAAATGAGCCTCTTCGCACAACCGACGTTCGGAACGAATGCCGTAGCAGTAGCCCACCACCAACAGGCGAATCATCAGTTCGGGATCAATCGATGGACGCCCGATTGGGCTATAAAAATCGGCGAGATAATGGCGCAGATCGCTTAGATCGAGGCATCGATCAATGCTGCGCAGGAGGTGATTGGCTGGGATGTGATCTTCAATGTTGAACGAGTAAAACAGTCTCTCTTGTCCGTTCGACAATTGTCCCATCATGCTGCGAATCCTCCCGCTGGCCGATGACCTGATTTTGCCGCAGGCCAGGCAGGAGATCTACTTTTTCAACAGAATCGGCCGAAAGCTGGCGGTCCCCGACCCAAACGCCACGTCAACCAGACCTACCCCCTCGGCATCGCGATATTCGACTCGATCCTTTTCCCCATGCTGATACGAGGTTCGGTCGAATAACCCAGTGCTTCATAGAAAGTTTTGACGCTTTCATTTGTGCTGACGATTTGCAGGTTGATTTTCATGCAGCCACGCCCGGTCAGGGCGTTCTCCGCATGGTGAACAAGCCTTGCACCCAACCCCCGTCTGCGGTGGGCGGGGTGAACCGCTACCGAGTACAACCAGCCACGATGACCGTCGTATCCGGCGAGCACGGTGCCGACCACTTCATCTCCTGCCAGCGCGACAAAAAAGAGGCCATCGTTAACGGCCAGTTTTTTATCGATGGCAAGGGCAGGGGTGTTATGCGCGGTTTCGTAACCGAAGACGGTTTCCCACAGCGCGATGACGGCAGTTCGATGGTGTTCGTTGGAGTAGTCAGCAATAACGTGCATGGCACAGCCTCTGAGATCAAGGGCAACACTAGCATCCAGGGAAGAAAAAAGAGCCCGTTCACTGCGTCAACATGTCCAGGCCGTCGACCTGCTACCAGCGGTTCAACGCCGACCGGAAAGTGCGGGTGGAGTATCTGGGGTATCAGCTGCCCGCGTTCTCGTACGCAACGCTGTTGACGTACCACGTGGCTTCCCCGGTGGGCGTCTGCACCCTGAACTCGTCGCCCACTTCCTTTTTCAACAGCGCCCTCGCCATGGGCGAATCGATGGAGATGTAATCCATCCGGCCGTAGATTTCGTCGTAGCCGACGATACGGAAACGTTTGGTTTGGCCATCGTCGTTCTCGATCTCGACCCACGCGCCGAAGAACACCCGGCCTTCCTGTTCAGGGGAGTAGTCCACCACGCGCATGTCTTCCAGGCGCTTGCGCAGGTAGCGCACGCGGCGGTCGATTTCGCGCAGCAGCTTCTTGTTGTACTGGTAGTCGGCGTTCTCGCTGCGATCACCCAGCGACGCCGCCCACGCGACCTTCTGAGTGATTTCCGGTCGGTAGACGCGCCACAGGTGATCGAGTTCTTGCTTGAGGGCGGTGTGACCCTCGCGGGTGCAGATGTTGGTGCTCAAAGGGCTTCTCGGTTGTCGGTGCTCCGTGCACGATGCCGACATCTTTGCTGTCGGCATCGTGACGGTCAACCCTTGATGTCAGCCTTCGCGCAGCACGGTGAGCGGGCTGGCGTTCAGGGCTCTGCGGGTGCCGAACACGCCTGCGCCACCGACCAGCAGGGCGCCGATCAGCGGCAGCACCAACAACCAGGCATGGGGGTGCCACTCAAGATTGAAGGCGTAGCGATACAAGGCAAAACTCACCACCTCGCAACCCAGCGCTGCCAGCACCCCACTGACGGCGCCCAGCAGGCCGAACTCGATGCGTCGGGCCTTGATCAGCAACGCACGATTGGCCCCCAGCGCCCTGAGCAGTGCGCCTTGGCGAATGCGCTCATCCAGCGTCGCCTGCAAACCGGAAAACAGCACTGCAAGGCCCGCTGCCAGCACGAACAGCAATACGTACTGCACGGCGAGGGTGACCTGATCGAGGATGCTGCGCAGTTGTTCCAGCAGCGCTTCTACCTGCAGGATGGTGACGGCGGGGAAGGCGCGGGACAGTTCGACGATTTGCTGATCGTTGCCCGGTGCCAGATAGAAACTGGTCAGGTACGTGGTCGGCACATCCTTGAGCGTGCCGGGCTGGAAGATCATGAAAAAGTTGGGCTGGAAGGTGTCCCAGTTGATGTCGCGCAGGCTGGTGACCCTGACTTCGTGGGTCGCGCCGCCGATCACGAAGCTCAAGGTGTCGCCGAGTTTCATGTTCAGGCTCTTCGCCAGTTTTGTTTCGACCGATACACCCGGTATCGCGTCGGTGGGCGCTTGCTCGTTGTTCCACCACTGGCCTTCGGTGATGGTGTTGCCTTCCGGCAAGTTGGCCGCCCAGGTCAGGTTGAGGTCGCGCTGGGTGGCGTTTTCTCCGCGCGAGTCCTTGGTCACGAACTTGCTCACCGCCTCGCCGTTGATGCTCATCAGGCGCCCCGGAATCATGGGGTACAGTGGCGCGCTGTGGGTCGACAACTGCCCCATGCGTTCGGCGAAGTGGTCGCGTTCGGCAGGGAGGATGTTCAGCGCAAAATAGTTGGGCGCGTCTTTGGGCAGCTGGTTTTGCCAAGTGTCCAGCAGTTCGCCGCGCAGCAAGGCGATCAAGCCCATTGAGAGCAGAATCAGGCCGAACGCCAGAGACTGGCCCGCCGCTGCCATCGGGTGTCGGAGCAATTGGCCCAGACCCAGACGCCATGGCAAAGATGCGTTCGCCAGCAGGCGTCGCAGGCTCTGCAGAGCCAGCAGCAGGATGCCGCCCAGGACGACGGCCGCAATCAGGCCGCCACCGAGCAGGGCGAAGGTCAGGATCAGGTCCAGACTCAGGCGCCACATGATCAGACCCAGTGCCAACAGCGCAGCGCCATAGACCAGCCAGGTGCTGGCGGGGATCGGCAACATGTCGCGGCGCAACACGCGCAGCGGCGGAACGCGACCCAGCGCCGCGAGCGGGGGCAGGGCGAAACCGGCCAGTGCCACCAGCCCCGTGCCGATGCCGGCTAGCGCAGGCAGCCACCCACCCGGCGGAACGGCCGCGGGCAGCAGGTTTTCCAGCAGGTAGAAGAGCCCCAACTGGGCAAACCAGCCGAGCAACGCGCCGGCCACACTGGCGGCAATGCCGAGCATCGCCAGTTGCAGACTGAACAGCACCAGTGCTTCGTTACGCGACAGGCCCAGGCAACGCAGCAGCGCGCTGGCATCGAACCGTCTGACGGCGAATCGGGCGGCGGACAATGCGACTGCCACGCCGGCCAGCAGCACGGCGACCAGACTCGCCATGTTCAGGTAGCGCTCGGCCTTGCCCAACGCGCCGCCTATCTGCTGGTTGCCGTCGCGGGCGTCATCGATTTTCTGATTGGGCGCCAGTGCAGGCTCTATCGCCTTGCGGTAGGCCGCCAATTGTTGTGGGGTGCCGCGCCACAGGTCGCGAAAGCTGACCCGGCTACCCGGCTGCAC
Organism: Pseudomonas sp. LS-2; assembly: GCF_003605735.1. GTDB lineage: Bacteria > Pseudomonadota > Gammaproteobacteria > Pseudomonadales > Pseudomonadaceae > Aquipseudomonas. The sequence goes on from NZ_QXTJ01000002.1 coordinate 209,992, forward strand.
CACTTTCGTCGCCTCCAGATCCGCCATGTTGATCATCACCCGTGGCGTCAGGCTGTAGAAATTGCCTGCGCGGTCGGGTTCGTAGGTCAGCACACGGGTGACTTTCAAGGTGGTCGAGCCGACATCGATGCTGTCGCCGGCTTTCAGGTTCAACGCCACCAGCACGCGCGCTTCGGCCCAGGCTTCTCCGGGACCCGGCTCTCCACCGGTGACTTCGGGTTGATAGGGCGCATCGGCGCTTTTCAGTTCGCCGCGCAACGGGTAGGCCGCATCCACCGCCTTGACGCTGGCGAGCTGAATGCCGTTGTCGGTGGCCACGACGCTGGAGAAGATCACGATCTGCGAGTGGTCGAGCTTGAGCGCGGTACCGGCTTCGATTTGCTCGGGTTTCGCAGGCGTCGAACCGCTGAGGATCAGGTCGGCGCCGAGAAATTCGGTGGCGCGCAAGAGCATCGCGCTGTTCAGTCTCGAACCGAAGTAGCCGATGGCGGTGCTGGCGGCAACCGCGACGATGAGGGCGAAGAACAGCACGCGCAGCTCTCCCGCGCGGGCATCGCGAAGCAACTGGCGGGCGGCGAGGCTGAGCAGACGGGCAAGCGGCAGACGTGCCATCAGGGCTCCATAGGGGTGACCAGGCGGCCACCTTCAAGGCGGATCAGGCGCCGGCAGCGATGGGCCAGGCGTTCGTCGTGGGTCACCAGCACCAGTGTGGTATTGCGTTCCTGATTCAGCTCGAACAGCAAGTCACTGATGCGTTCGCCTGTATGGCTGTCGAGGTTGCCGGTGGGTTCGTCGGCGAACAGCACGTCAGGGTCGGCGGCAAAGGCGCGGGCGATGGCCACCCGTTGCTGCTCGCCGCCCGAGAGCTGGCGCGGGGTATGGGTCAGCCGCTGACCGAGGCCGACACGTTCCAGCAGATGCCGGGCCTGCTCCCGGGCGTCCTTGCGGCCTTCCAGCTCCATCGGCAGCATGACGTTTTCCAGCGCATTCAGGCTGTCGAGCAGCTGGAACGACTGAAAGACGAATCCCACGTGTTCGGCGCGAACCCTGGCGCGCTGGTCTTCATCCAGTTCACTGAGGTTACGCCCCGACAGCGTCACCGCGCCCGCGCTGGGCAGGTCCAGACCGGCCAGCAGGCCCAGCAGGGTCGATTTGCCGGAACCGGATGCGCCGACGATGGCCAGGGTGTCGCCCTTGTTTAGTTCCAGGGAGAGTTCGTGCAGGATGGTCAGGTCACCTTCGGTGCTGGGGACCACTTTGCTTAGGTTCCTTGCACTGAGAATACTTTCGCTCATGGAGAATCCGATGCGTGCGTGGTTTTTAAGTGCTGGCCTGGGGTTGCTGCTGTTGTCTCAAGGAGCCATGGCAGGCACGGTGTTGATCGTTGGGGATAGTATCAGCGCGGCTTTCGGGCTGGATACCCGCGTGGGTTGGGTCAGTTTGCTCCAACAGCGTCTTGAGAAGGAAGGTTACAAGGAGAAGGTGGTCAACGCGTCGGTCAGCGGTGACACCAGTGCCGGTGGCCAGGCGCGGCTACCGGCGCTGCTTGCAGAGCATAAGCCGGATCTGGTGATTCTCGAACTGGGTGGCAATGACGGTCTGCGCGGCCAGCCACCGGCCCAATTGCAACAAAATCTTGCGTCGATGATCGATAGCTCGCGGGAGGCGGGGGCGAGGGTGTTGCTGCTGGGGATGCAGATTCCACCGAACTACGGGGCGCGTTACACCCAGGCGTTCAAGGAGGTCTACAGCAATCTGGCGACCGAGAAGAAGGTCGCGCTGGTGCCTTTCATGCTGGAGGGGGTAGGCGGGGTCCCCGAGTTTACCCAGGCGGATGGCTTGCATCCGGCCGCCAATGCTCAAGGGCGATTGCTGGAGAATGTGTGGCCGCAGTTGAAGCCGTTGCTGTAGGGGTTGGCTCGGGATTGCAACTCTAATGCCCTTAAGGCCTGTTCGCCAGCAAGCCGGTTCGCACGGGCTTCGGCCAGAATCTAAAGCTCGAACCACACCGCAATCCCGCTTCTGCCCGGAGGGCGTGGGAGGTCGCCGGGGTGGCTCCCACGCCCTCCGGGCAGAAGCCGTTCGGCGTCTCCTGTAATACCGCAGCTTGTGGCTTACCGGGCTTCTGTGCTGAGCCCCAAACATCTTAGGAGCGCGCTTGCCTGCGCCGGCACCCACGGCTTTCGGCCAGAATCAAAAGCTCGAACCACACTGCAATCCCGCTTCTGCCGAAGGCGTGGGAGCCAGACTTGTCGGCGATCTGCCGGGTACCGGCAGTAAGATCATCCACCTCAGTGCATCAGGCACACCGCATGCACAGGTTTTGCTGCCGCTGCGCGCCAGATCGCCGACAAGGTGGAGCGCCACCCCGGTGGCTCCCACGCCCTCCGGGCAGAAGCCGTTAGGCGTGTCCTGCAATACCGCAGATTTGTGGCCTATCGGGCTTCTGAATTGAGCCAATATCGTAGGAGCGCGCTTGCCCGCGATTGCGGTGGGTCAGTCGACGTCAATGTGACAGACCTTCCGCATTCGCCAGCAAGCCGGATCCCACATCAGCTTAAACGTGCCATGGCCTGATGGATCGAGTTGTCAGCCTTTTTAGTTCGCTGATGGGTCAGGCATCACAAGGTGGATAAGGAGATCTTTCAGGCTGCGGCACGTTGCAAAAAATGTGGGAGCCGGCTTGCTGGCGAACAGGCCCGGAGGGCACCAGAGTAACAAACCCTAGCCAACCCTTTTCCAAACCAGGCCTTTGGGCTAATGTGGCGCCCCCGATCTGGAGCCCCACATGCCGCGCCGTCCTGCCTGGTCCCTTTTTGCCTATCAACTGATCGAGCCCGATGAGCAGCTCGACCTGTTCGCGTGCCAGGAAGTTCGTGTGCATCTGGCCGCCCGGCAACTGGAACTGGCCGGTTCCGCCGACCGTACGCTTTGCGGCAGTCTGTTGCCCGCGCAGCCGCGCTGGTCGAGCGTCGAACAGGGGATCTATCAGGACGAACGCCTGTGCCCCCTGTGCCGGGCGATCATCGATGCACAGCGACGCGGCTGGAACCCGATCTGGCCGGAACTGGACACCGGCGTGTAAGCCGTCGCGCCCACTCCCGAAGGGCCCGGCGTGCGTGTACAATCCCGCTCATTCAAGCCTCCCGTTTACCCAAGGATTCCCGGATGTTGTCGCGCATTCCAGCTTTCGCCCGCTGTCTGTCGCTTGCTGCACTGTGTGCGGTCGGCCCTGTCTCCGCTCTGGAGTTTCCGTTGCCGCCGCCAGGCGAAGACATCATCGGCTCGGTGCAGACCATCACCGCCAAGTACGAAGACACCTTCGCCGACCTGGCCACCCAGTATGACCTGGGCTATCTGGAAATGATCGCCGCCAACCCCGGCGTCGACGCCTGGCTACCAGGCGCCGGGACTCAGGTCATCCTGCCAACCCGATTCATCCTGCCGCCGGGCCCGCGTGAAGGCATTGTCATCAACCTCGCCGAGTACCGTCTGTACTACTACCCCAAAGGCAGGAACGTGGTGTACACCTTCCCGTTGGGGATTGGCCGCGAAGGTTGGGGGTCGCCGGTTTCCACCACCAAGGTGACCGCCAAGACGCCGAACCCGACCTGGACCCCGCCTGCTTCGGTCAAGGCCGAACATGCCGCCGATGGCGACATCCTGCCCAACGTGGTGCCAGCCGGTCCCGATAACCCGCTGGGTCCGTTCAAGTTCGGCCTGGGCTTGCCGGGCTACCTGATTCACGGCTCGAACAAGAAGTTCGGCATCGGTATGCGTACCAGTCACGGCTGCTTCCGCATGTACAACAACAACGTGCTGGAGATGGCTGACATGGTTCCGGTGGGCACCACCGTGCGCATCATGAACGAGCCGTACAAGTTCGGTGTCAGCGGCGGGAAGGTGTTCCTGGAAGCGCATACGCCTCTGGATGAAAGCGGCAATCCGTCGGTGGTCGACAAGCACACCGCGGTCATCAACGCACTGCTCAAGCGTGAAGACCTGGCCAATAACCTGCGGATCAACTGGGATGAGGTGCGAGACGTGGTCGCAGCCGAAGATGGCATGCCCGTTGAGATCGCGGTGCCGGGTGCAGCCGCGCCAATCATCAACAATGCGCCGGTCACGCTGCAATAGCCTGATCAGGCGCTGATACCCGTTCACCGGTCTCTGCAAGCAGGGGTGGGTGAACGGGTTTTTTATTGCCTGTCGACGCCGACCAGCAACAAAAAAGCCGATCCAAAACCGGATCGGCTTATCAATAATCCCGAGGGATTATTACTTGCGGCTTGCCTTGTCCAACATGCGCAGAGCGCGCTCGTTGGCTTCGTCAGCAGTCTGCTGAGCTTTCTGAGCAGCAGCCAGAGCTTCATCAGCCTTGCGATAGGCTTCATCGGCACGGGCTTGCGAACGTGCGGCTGCATCTTCAGTTGCAGTCAGACGAGCTTCGGTTTCTTTGGAGGCGCTGCTGCAACCGGTAGCCAGAACTGCGGCCAGGGCCAGAGCAGAGAATTTCAGAACGTTGTTCATCGTGTTCCCCTTAAAGGACTTCTATCAAATTAGTCACCTCTCGAAAATGAGAAAATGACCGGCGTACATACTACCCATTGTTTGTAGTAAGTAAACGGACTAAGCGCAAGAACCGCACAAAATTCTTTGCTTTGAAAGCGTTCCGTGCAATTCCTCACGCTTTTTATCTGGAAAAAACCCGGCGCTGTCAGGCGAATACGGCTGTCAGTAGGGCAGGGGCGGACGGTTGGACCGGCAAGCTCCCTATGCCTTCGAAAGAGTCGGTGATAGCGCATTCGATCCTTGGCCAGGTGACGTTGAACCGCGTTACAGCCTTTTTTGTATAGCCGAAGATCGACGAAGTTGCTTGTACGCGGGTGCTTAAAGTGACTTCGCCGCACCGTCGACGTCTCAATGGACATTCATCGGCGATGACAGGTTCAACTCCACAAGCGGCGCAAGTGCGACAGATCGCATTTTTTCCTCTTGATTCACTTGAGCAGATTCAATATTGGCGCCTACTATTTGCAGGTGCTCATTTGTTAGAGAACAGCGAAGCTCTTCTCGGTGTCCAAATCAGGCACGGGGCGGCGTAGAAAGGCAGTCATGCGAGCGCGGTTCATCTGGCGCACAGCCTGCAGCGATGTTCATCTGCCTGGAGAGGTTCCTTCGCCGGACAAACATGGGTAAGGTAGGGGTCAAATTCCAAGACCCGCGAGGAGTAGTGATGAGCGAGGCGTTGTCTATCCACCATGACGAGACCGGTCACCAGTTCGAGATCAATATCGACGGTCATCGTGCCTACTTGACGTACATGGATCTGGGGAAACAGACCCTGGATATCTACCGTACATTCGTGCCCAATGCGTTGCGGGGACGAGGCATAGCCGCCGCGCTGACCGAAGAGGCGCTCGATTATGCCGAAAGCATGGGGTACACCGTGATTCCGTCATGCTCTTATGTCGAACGCTACATGGAGCGCAATCAGCGTCAGGCCGCCAAGATCTGACTGCATGCATCAACCGTTTCAGCCGCGGTTGGCCGCCACGAAAAACGCCGAGCAAATGCTCGGCGTTGTCGTATCTACAGCCCGGATCAACCGCGCTTGCGGGCAGGCAGTACGTCCTTGAGCTTGGCGTGCATGCCGCGCAGGGTTTTCTCGGTGCTTTCCCAGTCGATGCAGGCATCGGTGATCGACACGCCGTATTGCAGGTCGGCCAGATCCTTGGGAATGGCCTGAGCGCCCCATTTCAGATGGCTCTCCACCATCAGGCCGATGATCGATTCGTTGCCTTCCAGAATCTGGTTGGCAACGTTTTCCATCACCAGCGGTTGCAGCGCCGGGTCCTTGTTGGAGTTGGCGTGGCTGCAGTCGACCATGATGTTCGGCTTGATCTTCGCTTTGTTCAGCGCCTGTTCGCACAGCGCAACGCTGACCGAATCGTAGTTCGGCTTGCCGTTGCCGCCGCGCAGCACCACGTGACCGTAGGCATTGCCCTTGGTCGTAACGATCGACACGCCACCTTCCTGGTTGATACCCAGGAAACGGTGCGGGCTGGAAACCGATTGCAGTGCGTTGATGGCGACGGTGAGACCGCCGTCGGTGCCGTTCTTGAAGCCGACCGCCGAAGACAGGCCGGACGCCATTTCGCGGTGGGTCTGGGATTCGGTGGTGCGCGCACCGATTGCCGACCAACTGATCAAGTCCTGCAGATACTGCGGGGAGATCGGGTCCAGCGCTTCGGTCGCGGTCGGCAAGCCTTTCTCGGCCAGATCCAGCAGGAGCTGACGACCGATGTGCAGACCGTCCTGAATCTTGAAGGAATCGTCCAGATACGGATCGTTGATCAGGCCCTTCCAGCCCACGGTGGTGCGTGGTTTTTCGAAATACACACGCATGACCAGATACAAGGTATCCGACAGCTCGGCAGCGAGTGCCTTCAGGCGCTCGGCGTATTCGTGAGCGGCCTTGATGTCATGGATCGAGCACGGCCCGATCACGATGAACAGGCGGTGATCCTTGCCATCGAGAATGTTGCGGATAACTTCGCGGCCCTTGCTCACGGTGGCCTGGGCGGCAGCAGTGAGGGGTATTTCGCGCTTGAGCTGATCCGGAGTGATCAGTGTCTCGTTGGAGGCAACGTTGAGGTCGTCAATCGGTAAATCAGCCATCGTGTTACTCATCAGGTCACGGATGCTGGCCGCCAGCGTCCCCGTGCGGCGGAGCCGAGCAAGATTGAGCGCAACGGGGGAGCGGAACCTTAGCGCGTTAGGCCGTACTTCGACAATGGGTAAAACGCCGCTTTCGTCCAACCGGGGCGGCATAGCCGGGACTATTTGCCCCGGCTCGTCACCGTCGGCACCCTTGAAGATTGCAAACCGGCGTTCGTGACCGGATATAGTGTGCAGCGGACTTTAGGGGGATCGACGTGGATCAACTGCAACTGACGGATTTTGACGTCGACCAGCAGCTGCTGTCACTGCCGGGCGTTTCTTTGCTCATCTTCACCAGCGTCGGCTGCGCCAGTTGCCGTTGGGCGAAGGATCAATTGCCAAAGCAATCTCTGCCGATCGATCGCCTGTGCTGGATCGACGCCGAAGAAAACGGTGGTGCGGTGCAACGCTACGGCGTGTTTCACCTGCCATCATTGTTCGTTGTGCGCGACGGTGAGTTCTACGGCGCATTACGTAGCACAATGTCGGCTGATGCCATCATTATTGGCCTTGACCAAGCGCTGAGTCGTGCGCCCGAGGAGTTGCCTTGAACGGGGGAGTCATGAGCGAAACCATTAACAAGCCGCGTATTGGCATCATTGGTACCGGTGCCATCGGCGGGTTTTACGGCCTGATGCTGGCGCGGGCCGGGTATGACGTGCACTTTCTGCTGCGCAGCGAATTCAGTGCGGTGTCACAACGCGGTCTGCGTGTGGACAGTCAGGTGCATGGCGTCCTGACCCTGGAAAACGTTCAAGCCTATTCCTCGGCCGCTGATATGCCACCTTGCGACTGGCTGCTGGTCGGGGCCAAGACCACCGGCAACGACGGTGTCGCCCCGGCGATCATCCAGGTTGCCGCGCCAGGCGCCAAAGTCTTGATGCTGCAAAACGGTCTTGCCGTGGAGGACGAGCTGCGCGCGTTACTGCCCGACTCGCTGCATTTGCTGGGCGGCCTGTGTTTCATCTGCGTTCATCGCACGGGGCCGGGGCAGATTGCCCATCAGGCGTTCGGTGCCGTCAACATCGGTTATCACAGTGGACCTGCTGCCGACGGTGTCGCCAGCCAGCGGATCGTCGAAGAGGGCGCAGCGCTGTTTCACGCGTCGGGCATCGAATCGGTGGCGATGGACAATCTGGACAAGGCGCGCTGGCAGAAGCTTGTCTGGAACGTGCCTTACAACGGCCTCTCGGTGCTGCTTAATGCCAGTACGACGCCGTTGATGGCCGACGCCGACAGTCGCGAGCTGATTCAGGGGCTGATGGCTGAAGTGGTCAAGGGCGCCCAGGCATGCGGGCATGTCATGCCGGACGGCTATGCCGAGCAACTGTTCAAGGTGACCGGCCACATGCCGGATTATCGCCCGAGCATGTACCACGATTTCATCGAAAAACGCCCCCTGGAACTGGACGCCATTTATGCAAGACCCTTGGCTGCGGCGCTCGCTGCAGGCTGCGACATGCCGAAGATTCGCGCCCTGTACCATGCGCTGGCGTTTATTGATCGCTCCAACCGGTAATGCCCGCCGTTCTTTCCGAGCGCCCATGACGGTCCACTTACCCGCGTCTATGCCACATCTTCCGGGAGATAACCGATGGCCAACGATCTGACCATGAAGAGCGCCGGCAACAAGCTGGTGCTGGCGATTTCCTCGCGTGCACTGTTCGATCTGCGGGAGAGTCACGCGATCTACATGACCGACGGGGTGGCGGCCTATCGTCAATACCAGATCGACCATGAAGACGAAGTGCTGGAGCCCGGCGATGCCTTTTTACTGGTTGAAAAGCTGCTGAGTCTCAACGCCAGCCTGAGCCAGTCTCGGGTCGAAGTGATTCTGGTGTCGCGCAACAGTGCCGACACCGGTTTGCGCGTCTTCAACTCGATTCAACATTACGGCCTGGACATTTCCCGCGCCGCGTTCGTCGGGGGCCGAAGTCCCTTTCCTTATCTAGCCGCGTTTGGCAGCCATCTGTTTCTCTCAACCCACGCCGAGGACGTGCGCAGCGCGCTGGATGCAGGTTTTGCGGCGGCGACGATTCTGTCTGGCGGCGCGCGACGGGCGGCCAGTGCCGAACTGCGTATCGCGTTCGACGGTGACGCCGTGTTGTTCTCCGATGAGTCCGAGCGCGTTTATCAATCCGGCGGTCTGGCGGCCTTCCAGGCCAGTGAGCGGGAAGCCGCCCGTCAACCGCTGCCCGGCGGTCCGTTCAAGCCGTTTCTGGCGGCGTTGAATCTGCTACAGCGTGAGTTTCCCGAAGCATCCTGTCCGATTCGCACGGCACTCGTGACGGCCCGTTCCGCGCCTGCCCATGAGCGGGTCATCCGCACGCTGCGCGAATGGGACATTCGTCTGGATGAGTCGCTGTTTCTCGGCGGCCTGGAAAAGTCGGCCTTTCTGGAGGCCTTCGCTGCCGATGTCTTCTTCGACGATCAGCCCGGCCATTGCGAGCGTGCCCGCGAAGTGGTTGCCACCGGCCACGTCCCCCATGGCATCAGCAATGAGCTAAAACAGTGAACTTTTAGATCGCAAAGCTGTATCCAGGCTGCTGAATCGCTTGTGCGCTGCTACGCTCAATGGTGTCTGCGCCTGTTACGGCTGCCTGGAGGTCACATGATTCGCTCGATGTTGTATGCCACTGACCTCGGTCTCTATGCGCCTTATGTCCTCCAGCATGCGCTGGCGCTGGCCAGAACGTTCAATGCCGAGCTGCACGTGATCCACGTTGTCGAGCCCATGGGGTTATTCGCCGAATCCGTATTGCAGAGCTATCTGGCCGAGGACGTGCTCAGAGAGTTGCACAACGAAGGCGTCAATACGGTGATTGAAGGGATCGAGCAGCGGGTACTCGATAACTTCCGCGACGAACTGGGGGAGGATCATCAGGATCTGGAATTGATTCGTAGCGTGCGCGTGGTCCAGGGGGATCCGTCCAACGTGATACTCGAGCAGGCTCAGCGTCTGGAAGTCGATTTGCTGGTGGTCGGCAGTCACAGCCACGGCGCGCAGGGGGATACCCCGATCGGTCGGACGGCAGCGCGGGTTCTGCAGCTTTCAGAGGTTCCGGTTTACATGGTGCCTATGGTGCGGAATCGTGCCGCGTCCCTGGGGTGAGGGGCAAACGTGCGGCGCGATATAAAAAGCAGCGTGCCATTAACGTGTAAAAGTGATAAAAAGTTCTAGCTCTGCCTTCTTGACCATTAATCCAGTTATATACCGTCGCTGATGCCCTTTGGCGTCCTCCGGCTTTGAGGGATACATATGAAGCTTCAACAACTGCGCTACATCTGGGAAGTGGCGCACCACGACCTCAACGTTTCAGCGACGGCGCAAAGTCTGTATACCTCGCAACCGGGTATCAGCAAGCAGATCCGTTTGCTGGAAGACGAGTTGGGTGTCGAGGTGTTCGCGCGCAGCGGCAAGCACCTGACGCGGGTGACACCGGCGGGGGAGCGGATCATTACCACCGCAGGGGAAATCCTGCGCAAGGTCGAGAGCATCAAGCAGATCGCCCAGGAGTTCTCCAACGAGAAAAAGGGCACCCTGTCGATCGCCACCACCCACACCCAGGCACGTTACGCGCTGCCGCCAGTCATCAGCAATTTCATCAAGCAGTACCCGGACGTGGCGCTGCACATGCATCAGGGCTCTCCGATGCAGATCGCTGAAATGGCCGCCGACGGCACCGTGGATTTTGCCATCGCCACCGAAGCGCTGGAGTTGTTCGGCGATCTCGTGATGATGCCGTGTTACACCTGGAACCGCTGCGTCGTGGTGCCCCAAGGCCATCCGCTGACCAAGCTGCCTAAGCTCACGCTGGAAATTCTCGCCGAATACCCGATTGTTACCTACGTGTTCGGTTTCACCGGGCGTTCGAAGCTGGACGAGGCGTTCAGCCATCGCGGCCTGACGCCGAAAGTGGTCTTCACTGCCGCCGATGCCGACGTGATCAAGACTTACGTGCGGCTGGGTCTGGGCGTGGGCATCGTCGCCAAGATGGCGGTCGATCCGAAGCTGGACAGCGATCTGGTGGTGCTCGATGCCAGCGAGCTGTTCGAGGCAAGCATCACCAAGATCGGTTTCCGTCGCGGCACGTTCCTGCGCGGTTTCATGTGCGACTTCATCGAGAAGTTCGCCCCGCACCTGACGCGGGATGTCATGGCCAAGGCAATCCAGTGCCACAACAAGCAGGAGCTGGAAGAGTTGTTCGACGGGGTGGTGCTGCCGGAGCATTGATACGCTGTGCAGTCCGCCCGGCCGGACTGCTACAGAAAGTTAGGGCGTCAGGTTTTCGCGATCAGATTTCCCGAATGCAGCCCGCATTCCTTCTGGGTCGCCTCTTCCCACCACCAACGACCTTCACGCTCGTGCTGATTCGGCAGGACAGGGCGGGTGCACGGTTCGCAGCCGATGCTGATGAAGCCGCGCTCATGCAGGCTGTTGTACGGCAGTTCCAGCATGCGGATGTAGTTCCACACGTCTGNTGTACAGTGGACGCTCGGTCGTCGAGAACGCGCTGTCGATCTCGACCACCGCGACGCTGTTGCGGGTGCTCGGGCTCTGGTCGCGACGCTGGCCCGTGGCCCAGGCCTTGACGTTGGTCAGCTTGCGGCGCAGGGGTTCGATCTTGCGCACGCCACAGCATTCGCCATGACCATCTTTATAGAAGCTGAACAGGCCCTTTTCCTTGACGAAGGGCTCGAGCTTCTCCCGGTCAGGGGAGACGATGTCGATGGCGATCTTGTATTGCTCGCGGACCTGATCGATGAAGCGATAGGTCTCCGGGTGCAGGCGCCCGGTGTCGAGGCTGAACACCTTGACGTTCTTGTTGATCTTCCAGGCCATGTCCACCAGCACCACGTCTTCAGCGCCACTGAACGAAATCCACAGCTCATCGCCAAAGTGCTGGAAGGCGAATTTAAGAATGTCCTGGGCGGACTTGTTCGCGTAGGTCGCGGCGATCTCCGCGACGTCGAAGGGGTGGCTCATCAGGCGGCTTCCTAATAGAAATCGGCGCTTAAGCGCTCGTAATGGCGCAGATGGTAACAAAAACCTTCACCGATTTGCGCTCGCCAGGGATTCGAGCGCGCCCTCAGAGCGCCTCGAGCGTCTGCATCAACACCCGAACCTTGGTGAAGGTTTCCTGATATTCCGCTTCCCATTGCGAATCAGCGACGATGCCGCCACCGCCCCAGCAGGCGATTTTCCCATCCTTGGCCAACAGGCTGCGGATGGCGATGGAACTGTCCATCTCGCCGCGCACGTCCAGATACATCAACGAGCCGCAATACAGTGCCCGGCGAGTGGGCTCCAGTTCGTCGATGATCTGCATCGAACGGATTTTCGGTGCGCCGGTGATCGACCCGCCGGGGAAACTGCCGCCAATCAGATCCAGAGGGTCTCTGCCATCGGCCAGTTCGCCGGTGACGGCGCTGACCAGGTGATGAACGTTGGGGTAGGTCTCCAGGCTGAACAGTTCCGGAACTTTCACTGAACCGATACGGCAAGTGCGCCCGAGATCGTTACGTAACAGATCGACGATCATCAGGTTTTCCGCTCGGTCTTTTTTGCTGGCGAGCAATTCCTCGGCAAAGGCCGCGTCTTCGGCCGCATCCTGGCTTCGCGGTCGAGTGCCCTTGATCGGTCGTGTTTCGACCTGACGCTGGCTGACCTTGACGAAGCGCTCCGGTGACAGGCTCAGTACGGCGTCGTCTCCGGGCAATGTCAGATAGCCGGCGAAGGGCGTCGGACACGCCTTGCGCAGCGCCTGATAGGCGATCCAGGGATCGCCCCTGAAGTCAGCGCGAAAACGCTGGGCAAAGTTCACCTGATAACAGTCGCCTGCCTCGATGTACGCATGAATGCGCGCGATGGCGTGGCGATACTGATCGGCGCTGATGTCGGAGCTGAAGGGCGTGGTGAGTGTGAAACCGATGTCCTGGTCATCAGTTGGCGGCGAAACGGACGGCGGCTCGAACAGGCCGATCAGTCGCTGGCGTTCTGTTTCATCGACCGTGGGATGAAAGACCAGTTGGCTGTTGTGCTGTTGGTGATCGCTGATCAACGCCCAGGCATAGAGCCCAAGCCCGGCGGACGGCAGATGCAGATCATCAATGGCCTGTGTCGGCAAGGGTTCGATCAGGCGACCGAAGTCATAGGCCAGATAGCCGATCAACCCACCGGCAAATGGCAGCGCACAGTGCTGCGGCAACTCAGCCTCGCCCAGCCGGGCAAGGCTGGCACGCAGGCGCTGGAGAAAGCATCCACCGCTTTCATCCGCGGCAGGCACCAGTGTTTCCAGCGGCCAGGCGCTGAGAATGTCGAAACGACCTCGGTCTGCATCCGGCCGGCCACTGTCCAGCAGGACGGCGCCGGGGGCGCGGCGGATGGCAGAGAAATATTCGGTCGGATCGATGTGGTAGGCGATCGGGTGTACGAAACAGGTTGGCATTCGAGGCAGGTCAGTCGTGGTGCGCGGACCGCGATTGTAGTCTCCTGGTGACTCGGCTCCTAGAGGTGTGTCGGAATTGGACGATTAGGCGCCGCCTCTTTTGTTTAGGCTGATCAGTGGACCCAAGCGTCAAGGCGCGTCAGACGTGTCCGAACAGCTCCTGAACGAATCTGACCCGTTCCTCCGGGCTGTCGTGCCTGCCTTCGTCAGCCAGCTGATCCAGTCGCTGCTCCACCGCAACGGTGCGGTGCGTCAACCCGCAGTCGTTGGCGATCTGAATGTTCAGGCCGGGCCGGGCGTTGAGTTCGAGGATCAGCGGTCCGCGGTCCTGATCCAGCACCATGTCCACGCCGATGTAACCCAGGCCACACAGTTCGTAGCACTCGGCGGCGAGTTTCATGAAACCGTCCCAGTTGGGCAGTTGCACGCCGTCCACGGCGTTGGTGGTGTCCGGATGCTTGCTGATGATGTTGTTCAGCCAGGTGCCGCGCAAGGTGAGTCCGGTCGCCAGATCAACGCCAACCCCGATGGCGCCCTGGTGCAGGTTGGCCTTGCCGCCGGACTGGCGAGTGGGCAGACGCAACATCGCCATCACCGGATAGCCCATCAGTACGATGACACGAATGTCCGGAACGCCTTCGTAACTGATGCTCTTGAAAATCTGGTCGGGCGTGACCCGGTACTCGATCAATGCGCGGTCGCGATGACCGCCCAGTGAGTACAGCCCGGTAAGAATGCTGGAGATCTGATGCTCGATCTCGTCATGGCTGATGATGCGGCCGGACACTGTGCGGAAGCGCTCCTCGAAACGGTCGGCGATCACTAGAATACCGTCGCCACCAGCGCCCTGAGCGGGCTTGATCACGAAGTCGCTGCGCCCGCCGATGATGTCGTCGAGCTTTTCGATTTCCTTTTCGGTGGAAATGACGCCGTACATTTCCGGCACATGAATGCCAGCCGCGATGGCCCGCTCCTTGGTGATGATCTTGTCATCGACGATCGGGTACAGACTGCGCTTGTTGTACTTGAGCACGTAATCGGCGTTGCGCCGGTTGATGCCCATGATCCCTTTGGCTTCCAGAGCCTTCCAGGTTTTCCACCAGCCGATCATTTGACGTTTTCCCGTTCGGCGTCTTCCTTGAGGAAGGCCTTGAAGCGGATCAGTTCTGTCAGACGGTACCCGCGATAGCGACCCATTGCCAGCATGAAGCCCACCAGGATCAGCAGGATGGCAGGGAAGGTGAAGACGAAGTAGATGAACTCCGGCACGCTCATGATGATATGCGCCAGGGACGCTGCGAACAGAGTGCCGACGGCGACTTTCATGGCATGGCCGCCGCCGCGTTCTTCCCAGGTGATCGACAGGCGTTCGATGGTCATGGTCAGAATCACCATCGGGAACAGCGCAACGGACAGTCCGCGCTCCAGCCCCAGCTTGTGGCTGAACAGGCTTATGGCGGCGATCAGCACCACGACGAAGGTCAGCACCACTGACAGCCTGGGCAGCATTTGCAGCTTGAGGTGTTCTAGGTAGGAGCGCAAAGACAGCCCCAGCGCGGTGATGATCGTGAACAGCACGATGCCGAACCCCAGCTGCGTTTCGCGGAACGCCAGCGCGATCAACACCGGGGTGAAGGTGCCGAGGGTCTGGAGGCCGATCAGGTTACGCAGGATCAGGATCACCAGCACGCCGATCGGGATCATCACCATGATCATGAAGGTCTGTTGAGTCTGCAGGGGCAGGCCGTAAAGCGAGTATTCGAGGAAGTCGGCGTCGGTGCTTTCGTCAGTCAGCTTGGCGAGGCGAATCGCGTTCATTTCACTGTTGTTCAGGGTAAAACTGACGGTGGCTTTCTTGCCGCCCTCTACGGTGATCAGGTTGTCGTCGCCGATCCACCATAGCAGACGATCCTCTGGCAGACCTGCCTCGCCGTTTTCCGGATTGAAATACAGCCAATCCTTGCCGTTGAAGCTGCGCAGCCATAGCTCGGGCATTTGCGGCTGGTCCGCGACCAGGCGAATGGTGTGCACCTTTTCCACGGGAACGTGGGCGATGGAAAGCAGGGTTTCGGTGATGCGCGCCTTGTTCTGCACCGACGTATCGCCCGCCAGCAGCAGCTTGACGTTGTCGTCGCTCAGATTGTTGACGCGTTTGATGGCTTCGCTGACGAAGGTCTCGACATCGGCAGAGTGCTGGCGAATGGGGGCTAGCAGGGCATCGGCGGCGATTTTTTCCGGGCCTTCAACGGCAATGCTGTCGCGGAAGATCGGGCCTTTGACCTTGGCTTTTTCGGCGCTGTAGCGCTTGGTCAGAACCAGTCGGTAATAGAGGGTCTGGTTGCCGTTGGCGCGGCGGGCGGACCATGTCACTTTGCGGTTGCCGTCGGCGCGGTTGACGTTCACGCCGTAATTGTTGGAGATGAAGCTTTCATTGAGGCTGATGTAGTCGCGCGAGAGCGGCGGTACGTACATCTGGACCTTGACCGAATCTTTATGGTTGGCAACGAATTCGACTTTGGCGTCGATATTCCACAGGTCGTCGGTTTCGTCTTCGGTCACCGGGATGCCGAGCACCAATATCTGATAGGTCGTGATCGCGATACCCAGTGCCACCAAGGCCGTGATCAGGATTTTCAGATGGAGGGTAAGAGAGCGCATTTTATTACTCTGCGGTGTGAGCATCAGTGACGCAGGCAGGTTTGCCGGCAGCATATTTAAGGCTTGGATCGACCAGCGCGTCGAAGCGTTTCAGGGCTTCGGAGCCAATCAAAAGCGGGTATTGGAATGCACTTCGGTCGGTCAAGTTCACTTCTATGGTGCGCAACGCATTCCCCATGCACACATCGAGGCTGATTACCGGTCGCGAGGTGTACTTCTTTTCGTCGTCCGGGTCGACGTCGCCAGCCCGGCGCTTGATCTTGCTGAGCCGTGCAAGCGGTCGTTCGATGGGGTGCTCATGGGCGTCGTCAATTGCCAGATAGAAGCGCACCCAGGATTCGCCATCACGTTTGAAGCGCTTGATGTCGCGGGCGCTGAGCGAAGCGGTCTTGGCGCCGGTATCGAGCTTGGCCGCCACCTGAAGATCGATGCCTGTCAGCTCCGCGTACTCGTTCAGGCCATACACCGTCTTGCCTGCTGCAAGGCAGGCGTTGCTGAAAAACAGACCGGGCAAATACAGGCACAAAAGAAAGAGTAGGGGATGGCGGCTCATAGGTCCTGGCGCGGTGAGGGAAAAACAGGAGCTGGCTGATGTCAGCTCAGGGTATGAAATGGCTTGGACCACGTCCATCACGGACGTCCGTTGCTGCCTGACACGGCAGCCAAATGCGGGCGGCATTCTAGCATGAAGGTTTTAGGGCGCCAGCGAAGGGCACGACGACCCGTCTCGTAGGAATCAGCTTTAGATACCGCCGTCATTAGACGATTGTCGACAATCCAGAAAATTGCTTTGACGTATCGAAGTCGATTAGCTAGTTTTAGCCGTATCAAATCAAAAGGTGTCGACAATGCTGGATGCCGTCGAGAACATTGCTGTTGCTTCCGTCGATTCGGAAACGCTGTCCGAGAACGTTTTTCGGCGCATTCAGGCCGCTATCGTCAAAGGCGAGATCGCGCCGGGCAGCAAAATCTCCGAACCCGAACTGGCACGCACCTACGGCATCAGTCGCGGGCCGCTGCGCGAAGCCATCCATCGGCTGGAAGGGCAGCGGCTGCTGGTCCGGGTTCCCCACGTAGGCGCCCGGGTCGTTTCGCTGAGTCATGCCGAACTGGTCGAGCTTTACGAAATTCGTGAATCCCTGGAAGGCATGGCATGCCGGCTGGCGGCCGAGCGCATGACGGTCGAGGAAATCGGCGAGTTGCGACATGTGCTGGAGACCCACGAGCGCGATACCGCGTTTCAGGCCGGCGTGGGTTATTACCAACAGGAAGGCGACTTCGACTTTCATTACCGGATCATCCAGGGCGCGCGCAACAGCACGCTGACCCAGATGCTCTGCGGCGAGCTGTATCAATTGGTGCGCATGTACCGCATACAGTTTTCCAGTACACCCAACCGCCCGCGCCAGGCCTTCGCCGAACACCATCGCATTCTGGACGCCATCGCCGACCGTGATGGCGAACTGGCTGAGCTGCTGATGCGCCGCCATATCGGCGCATCGAAACGCAACATCGAACAGCGATATCAGCATCAGAACCACCCAGAACAGAACCCGCAAGCTACTCCTGCCCGAGGTGAACAATGACTTCAAGAACGACTCCCGGCCAACGTTTCCGTGATGCGGTGGCCAGTGAGCATCCGCTGCAAGTGGTCGGCGCCATCAATGCCAATCACGCACTGTTGGCCCAGCGCGCCGGTTTCAAGGCGATCTACCTGTCCGGGGGCGGGGTCGCTGCCGGGTCGCTGGGTGTGCCGGACCTGGGCATCACGGGTCTGGACGACGTGCTCACCGACGTACGCCGTATCNTTTTGGCGCGTCGGCCTTCAACGTGGCGCGCACCGTGAAGTCGATGATCAAGTTCGGCGCCGCTGCGATGCACATCGAGGATCAGGTCGGCGCCAAGCGCTGCGGCCACCGTCCGGGCAAGGAAATCGTATCGCAGCAGGAAATGGTCGACCGGATCAAGGCGGCGGTAGACGCCCGGACCGATGACAGTTTCGTGATCATGGCGCGCACCGACGCGCTGGCGGTCGAGGGGCTGGAGTCGGCGCTGGATCGCGCCGCGGCTTGCATCGAAGCCGGTGCCGACATGGTGTTCCCGGAAGCGATCACCGAGCTTGAGATGTACAAACTGTTCGCCTCTCGCGTGAAGGCGCCGATCCTGGCGAACATCACCGAATTCGGCTCGACGCCCCTGTTCACCACCGATGAACTGAAATCGGCGGAAGTCTCGCTGGTGCTTTACCCGCTGTCCGCGTTCCGCGCCATGAACAAGGCCGCTGAAAACGTGTACACCGCGATCCGTCGCGATGGCACGCAAAAAAATGTCGTCGACACCATGCAGACCCGGATGGAGCTCTACGAGCGCATCGATTACCACGCGTTCGAACAGAAACTGGATGCGCTGTTTGCGCACAAGAAGGGCTGACAGCTGTAGGAGCGCGCTTGCCCGCGATATTGGTGTGTCAGCCACCCTTTATGTCGCGGGCGTATCGCATTCGCGGGCAAGCGCGCTCCTACATGAAGCGGTCGTGCACACAGAACTGAATTGCCGATTCCCTGAGAAAACTACAAGACTGGAGAGAGCAATGGCTGAAGCAAAAGTATTGAGTGGCGCTGGCCTGCGTGGCCAGGTGGCCGGACAGACTGCCCTGTCCACCGTTGGCCAGACGGGTGCCGGCCTCACCTACCGTGGCTATGACGTGCGTGAACTGGCCGCCGATGCCCGTTTCGAAGAAGTGGCTTACCTGTTGCTGTACGGCGAGCTGCCGACTCAGGCGCAGCTGGACGCTTATCTGAGCAAACTGCAGAAGCTGCGCGACTTGCCGCAAGCGCTCAAGGAAGTACTGGAGCGCATTCCTGCCGACGCCCACCCGATGGACGTCATGCGCACTGGCTGCTCCATGCTGGGTAATCTGGAGCCGGAAACCAGTTTCGAACAGCAGCGCGATTCCACCGACCGCCTGCTGGCGGCATTCCCGGCGATCATGTGCTACTGGTATCGCTTCAGCCACGAAGGCAAGCGTATCGACTGCGTGACCGATGAGGTTTCCATCGGCGGCCATTTCCTCAAGCTGCTGCTGGACAAGACCCCAAGCGAACTTCACCGCAAGGTGATGGACGTTTCGTTGATCCTGTACGCAGAGCACGAATTCAACGCTTCGACCTTCACCGCACGGGTCTGCGCCTCCACGCTGTCGGACCTGTTTTCCTGCATCACCGCAGCCATCGGCACCTTGCGCGGCCCGCTGCACGGCGGCGCCAACGAAGCGGCGATGGATATGATCGAGAAGTTCGCATCGGCCGAAGACGCGACCAAAGGCACCTTGGCGATGCTCGAGCGCAAGGACAAGATCATGGGTTTCGGTCATGCGATCTACAAGGACAACGACCCGCGCAACGAGGTGATCAAGGGCTGGTCGAAAAAGCTCGCCGACGAGGTAGGTGACACCGTGCTGTTCCCGGTCTCCGAGGCCATCGACAAGACCATGTGGGAGCAGAAGAAGCTGTTCCCCAACGCCGATTTCTACCATGCCTCGGCGTACCACTTCATGGGAATCCCGACCAAGCTGTTCACGCCGATCTTCGTCTGTTCGCGCCTGACCGGCTGGGCGTCTCACGTCTTCGAACAGCGCGCCAACAACCGCATCATCCGTCCAAGCGCCGAGTACATCGGCGTCGAGCAGCGCAAGTTCGTGCCAATCGAACAACGCTGAATTTGTGGGAGGCCTGGCTCAAATCCGAAACTGTAGGAGCGCGCTTGCCCGCGACCGCGGTGCGTCAGACACACCGTTGTCACAGGCACACCGCGGTCG
>NZ_QXTJ01000022.1:0-3310 GCF_003605735.1 Pseudomonas sp. LS-2
CTATAACGAGTCAGGACCTTTTGGTCCCACCTGCAAAAAACCCGATGAGGCTTGACCATCTCATCACGTACCCACTGGGGGATCTGGATACCAATCCTGTAGGCCTGGGGCTCCACCAACGACTGCCAGCGCAGATAGATCTTGTCGGGCAGGTCGACGTTGTTGACGGGCTTTCCACCGACGCTTCTCTTGTGCCAGCCCGCAACTTCGCCGGTGTAACTGGCGACGCCGCCATACACGTGGAAATATTCGAAGCCACGTTTATCAACGACATCAACACTCTCGACCCACACCTCCATATGCATTGGCGCTACCAGCCCGATATTCCAGGCGTGGTATGGAAGATTCGGCGGCGCGGGTGGCCTTGGGCCGCTGGCGCACGCGTTCAAGCCCAGCAGTAGCCCGACGATCAGCAGCAGACGCTTCATTGCGGATACCCCTTTTGTGGTTCGTCGGGATACACACGGCGGCGGTTCTGCGAGGCGGGTCGACTGATGAGCATTCCCATGGTCGGTACCCAGTGGGCGGACTGATGGATGTAGCGGGCGCGCAGGAGGGCTTGGTCCGTAGGGTTCAACTCGACTTCCTTGCCGTCCAGTGCCTGTTGCAGGATCGTCTCAGCGATTGGCTTCAGCTCATCTGGGAGCGCCCATTGGGGTCGTGCATCCAGATTCTTGAACGGAATGCCATGACGCACGCCCAGCTCGCGCATGAGCCGCAGATAGATCAACGACAGCTCGCCACGTACCTGGCGGTCGAGGACGGTTGTGACCCAGTAGTCAGTGTCGCCGATCTCATCCCTGCCGCGAGGTGCCCTGGCCGCCGGCCAGGCCTTGACCACGATTGTCCCTTCACGGGCAATGCCGGTCTCGCGCCATTCCTGCGCGTCTTTTTCGGCAAGTGTCCATACCTGATGGGCTTCGACCCTGCGGCCATTCGGTACCGTGGCCCGGGTCGGAGCAGTCAGCCAGATGTGCTCGCGCGCTCGGGGCAAGTAGCCGCCGCCCAGGTCCGAGTGCACCCCCGGCAGGCGGATTTCGCGGTGAGCCTTGCCGACGCTGTTGAGGGAGAAGTTGTTGCGGCATTCGTCCATGGCGCGCAACTGGATCACCTGTCGTGCGCAGCCGGGCGGCAGGTACAGATTGACCCCATAGTTGGTGTCGTCGGCCACGCTCATGTCCGCCCGGTGCATGTTGGCAATCGCGGCAACCGTATCGAACAGGCCGATGAAATTGATGCGCACGTCCACCGCAGGGTCGAAGCTTTTCTGCAGGCCAAATCTGCCGGCAATGAGCACGTCGTCAAACACGCCGCAACCAGGTTTGAGAAACTCGTTCGCACAGTGCCGAGCGGCGGCGGCGCCCCGGCTGAAGCCGAAGACATCAATCTCAATTCGCCGTATGGGGCGGTTTGCATTGTTGTCAGCAAATACCCTTAATTGCTCTGCGACCAGGTCTGACGCCTGCCTGACCCGCGCCACCACTCCGGTTTCACCCAGTCCTAATCCCTGACCAACGAATGTCTCATCCTCAGCACCACTGCGCGTACCAATGCCTTCGAGGTAAACCTTGATGTAGCCCGTATCGGCGCTGTCCTTCATGGGCATCGTGATGTTGTCCGGGTATAGCCCATGCAAATGCACCACATTACTCGGCGCATTCCCGTAGCTGTTATCGGGTGCATTGTTGAAGGCTGTCCCGTCAAAACCGCCGAAACCGTACTTCTGGCAAACCGTCTGAATGTTCTCCAGTTCGCTGCCGCTGTAGCTGACCAGATCCAGTCGTCGGCACTGTGCGGTAGCAGCGGCGTTGGCCTGGTTGTTGCCGGTGCCGTCGAAAAACAGGCCCAGGCGCAAGGTGATGCCGTCGGTGAGTTCCTCTTCCTCTTCTTCCTCTTCGGGCAGATCGGGCTGGTCGAAGTCTTCGTACAGGACCATCGTTTCCGGAACGTTGCTGTAGACCTTCTGCGTCAAGCCGTCGCGGTCGGTGACGCCGTGCAATTCACGGCCGTCGCTGACTTCGATGCGGTAAGGCACAAAGGGCATGGGGATGCCGCTGTCGTTGTCGCGGATCCGGAACCCGCCGCTCATGGCGTATTTGTATTGCGGGTCCTCGAGCACCCAGGGTTTGAGGGCGTCCTTGAGCGAGGCCGCGCCGCCCCAGGCGATGCGGTCATTCTTGATGCGCAGGTCCATCGGCGCGCCGATTTCGACCGAGCCGTCCTTGAGCTTGATGTAGGCACCGCCGCTGACCAGGGTGATGCCCTGTCTGGCGTCGATGAATACTTCGTCCTCGGTACTGGCGATGGTCAGTTTCTGGCGGGACCTGAGCAGCATTTCATCGCTCTGGGCCTGGATATCCACCGGGCCGTGAGAGGCGATGGCCTTGAAACCGAGCTTTGAGGCGAACAGGCTGATGGCTTCGCCCGCTGCCACGCTGAAACGTTTGAAGACACTGATGTCGGCACTGTCGCCGGCGGTGGCGGTGAGGTTCTGCCCCGCCGAGAGTTGCAGGCTGGCCGGTGTGGTCATGGCGATCCCCGCCGGGGCGGTGGCGACCAGCCCCGGCGCTTTAAGCCCGTTCAGCAGTTCCTTGAGCGCGTGTTGCGCGGGGATGTCAGCGGGCAGACCACCGGAGCTGCTCGCGGCTTGCGCCAGCGTCTTGGCCAGGTTCAAGGCCTGCTGAAGCTGGGCGACTGCCTCCTCCATGTTCAACACATCACCCTGCGCTTTAGGCTGCTCATCCGCACTGACAAACAGCCCCTTGCCACCGCGCAGCGCTCCCCAACCATCGCTGCGCAACTCAAACCCTTCACCGCGCTTCTGCTTTTTCGCATCCACCAGATGCCCAAGATTGAGCTGACTCTTGCCACCGTGTTCGGTACTGAGCTTGACGTGTTCCTTCCCTCGCTCATCTTCCATGCGCAGCTTGTTGTTCGCCGGGGTGCGCAGCACGTTGCGCGTGTAGTCTCTGTCGTCGAGGGTGACGTGATCGGGGTGGCGGCTGTCGTGCAGCGCGTGGGCGATGTAGGGCCGGTCGGGGTCGCCGTTTTCGAAGGCGACGGCCACTTCGGTGCCGCAGATCAGCGGCAGGTGCAGGCCGTAGGTGCGGCCGGCGTAGGGCCGGGCCAGACGCAGCCACATGCTTGTTCCGCCGTTGTTCCAGATGTCGCGGTCGAACAGGAAGTTGACCCGGTAGCGGCCTTCCATGTCGATGTCGCTGTAGGGGTCGTCGACGATCTGGCTGGTGACCCGCGCAGGAATGGTGCCGGCGATCTGCGGTTTGGCCGGCAGCGGGGGTCGGAAGCACAC
>NZ_QXTJ01000022.1:3351-228648 GCF_003605735.1 Pseudomonas sp. LS-2
CGTGTGATGAGCCGGGTGACCACCGCGCCGGGTTTGAACGCGCTCGGCGCGTTGCCGGTGACGTCGATGATCTGCGCCGGGGCCAGAATGGCACTGCTGCTGAAACCACTCAGGCGGGTGCGGTCGTTGAGGTAAAGCTCGTGACGCAGACGGGCATAGAAGTAGCCGCTTTCGCTTTCGAGTTTTTCGTACTGATTGAATTTGTCGCCGAGCACGGTGTAGAGCTCGGCGTAGTGATAGGCCTCGCCGTAGGTTGTCGTCGAGCCCCGGCTCTGATCGACGTTGCTGTCCAGTCTGGCGGCAGCGTTGCGCGGGTCGTAGGCGCGAAAATGGATGTTCTTCTCCACCACCTGATGGCTGACCTGCAAGCCCCACACCGCGTCCTCGCCGGTGCTCGCCAGCCCCGATTGCGCCAGGTGCGGCATCTTCATGCCGGGGTTGAGGTAGTGACGCTGATCGTCGTTGAACTCGACCACCTCGAACAGCCCACTCTCGTTGGTCCTGAAGCGAAACCAGATGCCGACCTCGGCGAGAATCCGGGTGATGAACGCCAGGTCGCTTTCACCGTACTGCATCACCTGTTCGCGGCGTGGGTATTCGCGCAGCAGGTTGAACGAGAATTCATAGCCCTCGAATTCGTGCCGGCTGCGCAAAATTCTTGCGACGATCTCCGGCACCGACTGGTGCTGGTAAATGCGGTACTGGCGCCCGCGATCGAGCAGCGCCAGACGCGGCTGCATCACCACCGAATAGTGCGCCTCGTCCCGCGAGGCAGACAGCCGCTTGAACGCGGTGATCCTGCCGCACAGCGTGCGCAGCGGTTTGACCTCGGGCACCGGCAGGCCGCGATAGACCTTGGGCAGCAGATGGGCCGCGACATGCAGGGTAAAACTGGCGTCGCGGGCGAGCATCTGCTCTGGGCCGATGTCCAGATCGGACGAGGTGAATTCCACGCTGTAGCGAAATGGCTGGTTGAGTTGTTCGTCACCCTCGAAGGCGAGGACGTCGATAGGGGAATCGCAGCCGTCGATGTGCAGCTTGTGGCGGCTGTGGTCGAAGAAGGTCACGAGTCTGTCGAGCATCAGCAGACCTCCGGAAGCGTGGTGGTGTCGCTGGCGTCGCAGGCATCACCGAACTCGATGATGACGCCCTCCTCGTCGCTGTAGCCGAGGGTCACATCGCGGGTGTGCACGCGGGCGGCCTGGCGCTCCAGCAATTGCTGGCTGAGCACCGGAAGAATCTGTTGATTCAACAGACTGTCGATGTTGCGTGCGCCGCTGTCGGGCAACAGGCAGGCGGTGACCAGCGCATCGTGCAAGCCTTCATCGATTCGGCACTCAAGGGCGTAATGTCGCCTCAGGCGCTGCACCACCTTGTGCAGTTTGAGCACGACAATGCGCTTGAGCGCCGTGGCGTTTAGCGGGCGATAGATCAGGGTCTGGAAGCGCGCCAGCAGCGCGGGCTGGAAGTGCTCGCGAAGCACCGGTCGCAGACGTTCTTGCAGCGTGCTGTCCGGGGCATTGGGCTCTGTCTGCAGATGGCTTTGCAGCAGGTCGCTGCCCAGGTTGGAAGTCATGACGATGACGGTGTTGCGGAAGTCGATTTCACGACCTTCACCGTCGCGCATGAAGCCACGGTCGAAGACCTGGTAAAACAGGTTCAGCACATCGCGGTGGGCTTTTTCCACTTCATCGAGCAGCACGACACTGTAGGGCCGTTGCCGCACCGCTTCGGTCAGCACACCGCCCTGGCCATACCCGACGTAACCCGGTGGCGAGCCCTTGAGCTGGCTGACGGTGTGGGCTTCCTGATACTCGGACAGGTTGAGGGTGATCAGCGACTTTTCGCCACCGAACAGAATGTCTGCCAGGGCCAGCGCGGTTTCGGTTTTACCGATGCCGCTGCTACCGACTAACAGGAATACGCCCAACGGTGCAGCGTCGTCGGTCAGACCGGCGCTGGCTGCGCGCAATCGCTGCGCCAGGGCGTCCAGCGCCTGGTCCTGACCGATGACCCGATCGGTCAGACGGCGCTCCAGGGTCAACAGGCTGGTCTGTTCATCCTTGAGCAGGCTGCCCAACGGAACGCCCGTCCAGTCGGCGATCACTTCGGCGACACTGCGAGCGGTCACGTCGAGGCAAAGCAGCGGGCTGTCCCCTTGAACCTCATCCAGGCGCTGTTGCAGCGGTGCGCAGGATTGCACCGCACACGCCTGCATCTGACGGGCGTCGAACAGTTGCCGAATCAGATCCTGCTCACGGGTGTATTGCTGCTGCAACTGCGTCAGTTCGCGGTCCAGCGCGGCCTGTTGTACCGCGATCATCGACAGGCGTTCATCGGCGCCTCTGCCGCTGACCCGTGCGTCGTGCTCCAGCGCCTCCCTTTCCAGTGCCAACCCTGCTTGCCGAGCCTTGAGCCGCACCAGTGCCTGGGG
Organism: Pseudomonas sp. LS-2; assembly: GCF_003605735.1. Taxonomy (GTDB): domain Bacteria; phylum Pseudomonadota; class Gammaproteobacteria; order Pseudomonadales; family Pseudomonadaceae; genus Aquipseudomonas. The sequence continues at coordinate 5,786 of NZ_QXTJ01000022.1, forward strand.
CTCGCAATCGAGACTCATGCGAACCCGGGCGCTGGCGGTGTCGAGCAGGTCGACGGCCTTGTCCGGCAATTGCCGGCCGGGCAAGTAGCGACGCGACAGCAGCACGGCGGCCTGGATCGCCGCATCGTGAATATGCACGCCGTGATGACGGGCGTAACGGGCTTTCAGGCCACGCAGCATGAGCGTTGCGCTGGCGTCGTCAGGCTCCTGGACCTTGATCATCTGAAAGCGTCGTTCGAGCGCCGCATCGCGCTCGAAATACTGTTTGTATTCGCTCCAGGTGGTGGCGGCGATGGTGCGCAGTTCGCCTCGGGCCAGGGCCGGTTTGAGCAGGTTCGCCGCATCGGCGCCGCCTGCCTGGTTGCCGGCACCGATCAGGGTATGGGCTTCATCGATGAACAGCAGAATCGGGGGCTGGGCGTTCTGCACCGCCTCGATGATTTTTTTCAGGCGCTGTTCGAACTCGCCCTTCACTCCCGCGCCCGCCTGCAAGAGTCCCAGATCCAGGGTGCGCACACTGACCGGTTTGAGACTGTCCGGCACGTTGCCCTGGACGATACGCAGCGCCAGACCTTCGACCAGCGCGGTCTTGCCGACACCCGGTTCACCGACCAGGATCGGGTTGTTCTTGCGGCGACGACTGAGCACGTCGATGACCTGACGGATCTCGTCGTCGCGTCCGAAGACAGGATCGATTTCGCCCCGTCGGGCCTTGGCGGTCATGTCGTGTGTGAACGGGTCCAGCAGCGCATCGGAGGATCGATCGGCAACTGTCTCGCCCACCGCCACGCCCTCCTCATTTGGCGCTGAGGGTTGAAATTCGTATTCGCGATCTTGCGCGTCGGGGCGCTCGTCGGAGTGTTGATCGAGCAGAGAAAACAATGGCTGCAACTGCGCGTCACTCAGGCTGAGCAACGGCCAGGCCGCCTCGCACACCAGCAGTTCGGGGGTGTCAATCAGCGCCGCGAGCACATGGGCCGAGCGCAGGTGCTGAACGTCCCCGTCGAGCGAGGCGCGCAGCCAGGCGTTCTTGATCAGTCGCTGCAAGCGGTCACACAACTGCGGCTTGCTTTGCACGGTTCTGGGCAGGCTGTCCAGGTGGCTCAGCAGTCCGTTCCACAGCGCGTCCATGTCCCACTCGTAACGGCGCACGATATGCACCAGGTCGCCCTCGCCCTGCCCCAGCAGTTTGAGGAGCCAGTGCTCGATGCTGATCTTCCCGTGGCCCCGACTCTGACACAGCGACGCCGCTGCGCTGAGCGCCTGCGCACAGTAGGGGTTGAGACGGCGGAGCAAACGCGAGGCGTTCTGTGCCATTGGAATTCGTCCTTGTCGTTGCTGGCTGTGAGCAATCGCCACAGCCAGCATCAGGTTGAAATGCGCTGCATCGGTCCGGGGCTTGTTGAAGCGAGCCCGGCCCGGCGCAGCGGAAACCGGCAGGCGAACACGCGCCTGCCGGTGATGGCCTATCAGGCCGTCTGGCGTTCGTTCCAGGCGTCGGAGTGGATGATGTTGCCGTCCTTGTAGGTCCAGGTGATCTTCTCGTAGCGCAGTTCGACGGTTTCCAGGTGGTTGTGCTTCTCCTTGGTCGGGTCCTTGACGTCATGCATCTTCGGTGCGACGCGAACCACCTTCACGTTCTCGAGCAGCGTGTTGAAGTACTCGACCTCCTGCCCGGCGTCGTCGATGCGGTACCACTTGAACTCCGCACTCTTGAGGGTCTGCCCGGTGCCCACCGCCTTGTAGAGGTACGGGCTGCTGGCATCGATTTCCTTGGTGAACAGGAACGGCGTATGCACCCGCGCGCCCGTCAACTTGCCGGTGTTGTTGTCGGTGGGGATGTAGACGCTGTGGTCCTGAGCGACCACCTCGACGCTGCCCTCGCGGGACTGCACATTGACCGAACCCTTGATGTCCGCACCGCCGTCATCTTTCAGCCACAGGTAAACGGGAATTGCCATTTGAAGCTCCTTTTTCACGGTTGAGTGGTCGCCAAAGGCGCCACAGGTTGTCTGTCCGGCGCGGAGAAAAGCAGCTCGCACGCGCCCTCTTCCCGCACCAGACGGATATCGACGCGACGGTTGGCCGCGCGTCCTTGAAGGGTTTCGTTACTGGCGACCGGTTGACTGGCACCCAGGCCCTGCACGGCAAAGCAGCTGTCGGGAATGCCTCCCATGCGTTGCATCCAGTCGCGCACCGCTTCGGCACGCGCACGGGACAGGGCCAGATTGCGGACTGGATTGCCGGTGGCGTCGGTGTGACCGGTGATCACGATCAACCAGCCGGCACGCACCTTGATGTTGACCAGCGCGTCGATCAGCACCCTGGCGGCGTCCGGCTTGAAGTCGGCCCGGCCGGAATGAAACAGCGACAGGCTGTCCAGGCGCACCGGTCGTGAAGGTTCCGCAACCGGCTCCGGGGTCGGCGGGCTGTATCCAGTGATCGCCTCCCAGACCGGCGCTCGCAGTCGTTCTGCGCGGTACAGCCCCAAGGCCATCGACAGCGGCTCGCCGTGGCGGTAGTGATCGTCCAGACGCCGAGCGTCCTCGCGCAGCGCCGCCAGCGCGTCTTCGAGCAAAGCCAGTTGAGGGGGATTGCGGTCGCTCAGCGAGTACACCGAGGCGTAGCGGCTCAGATCGTCACTGACCTCGCGCATCAGCCGCGTGTTCTGCCAGGCCGAATTGATCAGCGCGACCACTGCCGCCGCCGTGAACATCCACAGGGCGATGATCCCGGCGCGCCGCCTGGCCGTGTCACCGCCGTGCCTGGGCAGCAGCGCCAGGACGGGGTCTGGAAACGGCACTGGCGTGACGTTGTCGGGCGCTCGCCCACCGCCGGCCAGTACACCGGTTCTGTCGATCAGCCAACGTTCCCAGAGGCTGCCCGCGTGACTGTCGCCCATCGCCGGAACCAGGGTGATCGCCCACGAGACGGGAAGGTCAATGCGATGTCGCCCCGGCATCGTCAGGTGCGATACCACCGCCAGGTTCAACCAGCTCACCAGACTTCTGAGCTGAACAATGGTCTGCAGGCGTCGCGCCCGATCCGCGCCATTACCCGCCTGCTCTTGCCATGCCTCGACGCTGAGAACTTCGCCGTTGAGTCGCACGTTCGGCGCGGGCCCGGCGGTCTCCCAACTGAACCAGACGCTTTCGCTGCACTGGGTTTGCAGGTAACTGATCAGGACCAGCGGCAGCGACAGAGCCCGCCGGCGGGCCAGGATCAGTTGGTGGTACAGCGCACGCAGTTGTCCTGCCAGAACGGCCTGGTCCGAATGCTGCTGCGGATCGACGATGAGCATCACGCTCAGCTGTCGCCCCCAATCCGGCCGAAGGGTGAGCAGACTGGCGACCATGTCCGGCAGACGCTGCACCTCCGCCACGCGGACATAACACCCCTGACGGGTCACTCGCAGCGCTGCCTGCCCAACCGCGCGTTCATCGAACAACCCGGGGGGCACCACCCCACAGACCAGAATCACGGGTCGACGGTAGCCTGGCGCCGGCAGCGCGGCGAAACCGGACAACGGCAAGGACTGTTGCCGACGCCGCACACGTCGCTTCACCGACCGCCCTGCAACAGCGATCACTGCCACGACCATGACCATCGTGCCCAGCCGTATCGGCGTGGGCAGCGCGAGCAACGCCAGCAGCGCCAACGCCAAGGTGCCGCCCCACAGGACAAGCCCGTAAATCAGTCTGGCTGTCATCGGCCCGTCACCCCTGACCTGTCGCGAGGGCGGCGATCTGCCGCGCCAGCAGCTGGTCGAGCCCCCACCAGACCAGGGTCAGCACCAGTACGGCGATGACGCTGTGCATGGCGAACGAGCGCCAGATCGGGTTGTGCTGTCCGGTCCGAGCTGCCGTTGGCAAGGCCTGATCGACGCTCAACGGGGCCACTCGCGCACTGAGTTCGCTCAGCAGTTGCTGGCGCTCCGGGTGATCGAGGTCCTTGTACCGACCGCGAAAGCCCAGCATCAGCAACCGGTGATAGACCGTGAGCACATGAGGATCAGGGGACGGTTCACGCAGGACCTGGCGCATCTCTTCATACAGAAACTCGCCCGCCTGATGGCGGCTGAAATAGCGCGCCTGCAGCGGTTCTGTCGCCCACAGGGCGCGAGCGTCCGGCCCGCCATGAAGCAGCACGGTTTCGTCGAGCAGCGCGCATTGGGCGTGACTGATCAGGGCAACGCTTTGCGAACTGGCATGGGCGCCCTCAAGTTGTTTGCGCACGCGGTTGATCTGCTCGATGCACAGGTCCTGGAGCGTCTGGCTGTCGATGACCCGGCCACCCTGTTTCAACCCGATGACCAACAGGTAGGTGTCCTGCAGCAGCAGGTCGGGCTCGACGTCCACGGCCTTGATTGGCGTTTCGTTGAACAGGCTCATGTGCGCAGCACCGCGAACAGTTCAAGGCTGATGTCCGGCAGCGTGGCGGGTACATAGAACGCACAGACCCCTTGCGCCAGGACCGCCTGACCCTGAGGATCGCGCAGGTCGAGCACGAAATACTGGTTTTCCAGACGCAGCGGGATCGCGGCAGGAACGTGGCTGAGCGGTCGCAACGGCACGCCGTCGAGGGCAACGTTGATGAGGTGGTCGACATCGTCGGGCGTGCCGACCTTGCACAGACGCGGGAACTGGGCCTGCAACTGCGCCGCCGACTCGCGGCTGCGCACCGACAGATAGAAATCGGCCGAATCAGGCTCGCGCAATCGCGGGTCGTTCAGCGAAACCTTCCAGCGATTGCGACCGGTTTCTTCCAGTTCAAGTGCGATGACACGCGATGGCAGGCTGGCCTCCAGCAAGATCGATATCAGCCGGAACAGGGGTGGAAAAACGTCCTCCAGAGCGTTATGTCGATAGACCGGGATGCTCTCGGCGTCGTGCTCCAGCGAGAAGGTCAGGAGAGCCCCGGCAAACCTGACCATCTCCAGATAGACCTGTTCTGGGTGCCGCGCCGGGTGATCGATGAGATCGGCCAGCACCGGCTGATAGGTGTTCAGGGCGTTGAGCAGCCAGAACAAGGACACATCCGCCACCGCGAAGTCGGCCATGCGCTGGTTGCTTTCGCGGCGCATGCCCATGAGGCGTTGACGCTTGGCCATCAGTTGGGTCAGTAGATTATCGAGGTGCGTGAGCAGGCCAGGGTGCCCGGCAAAACTCAGCAGTGGCGCAACGTACCCGGCGTCCAGCGTCCAGATGCCCTGCCCGTCACGCAGCAGACGCGCAATCGGACAGGTGACGAAATTGGCGTTGTCGTCGCGGTCCAGACGAAGGCTGAGCACGTGCTCCAGCACCGCCACCGATTGCTCCTCGTCGCCCATCAGGTCCGGCACCGAGCGCCAGTCCCGGCGATAGCGCACGGGCCTGTCGCCTTCGGCAACGTCGAACAGGCAGTTGTTGCCGTTGGCGTGCTCGAGCGGCAGCGCCAGCAATACGGTCAAGCCCTGCCCCGCCTCCAGCGGCAACGCGTCCAGTTCCAGCGCCAAAGGCAGGCGGTCGACCTGATCGGTGTCGATCAGCGTACCGTCAGGCAGGCGCAGGCGAATGAGCGACGCCTTGAGTTTGCCCAGGCGCAAGGCCTGAGCATCGAAAGTCACTGCACGCACACCCCACGGATGCACCAGTGAAAGGTAAGACAGACAGTCGTCGCTCCACGCCTCCCAGCGCGACTGCTGCTGGAATTGCTGCTGAGACAACACTGCGCCGGCGGCCCACAGAGGGCGGTCGATTTTCATGATCGGAGCACCTTTGTCGGACGTCAGGCCTTGGCCTTGGGCATCTGGGAAACCAGCGAAAGATTCACGTCCATGCCTTCCACCTGAAAATGCGGCACGGCGTAGAGGGTGCTGCGGAAGAACCCCGGATTGTCGTCAATGTCCTCGACCACCACCTTGCCGTCCCGCAGCGGGTGCGAGGCCTGCAAGTCGTCGCCGGGGTCGGTCATCTCGGTGACCAGCCCGCTGATCCACTTGTTCAGCTCCAGCTCCAGCAGGCGACGATCCTTGGTAGTGCCGATGTTTTCCCGCTGGATCAGCTTCAGGTAGTGGGCGATCCGCGACAGCAGGAAGATGTACGGCAGGCGCGAATTGATCCGGCTGTTGGCCGTGGCCTCGGGGGTGTCGTACAAGGCGGGCTTCTGCGCCGAGTTGGCAGAGAAGAAGCAGCCGTAGTCGCGATTTTTGTAATACGAAAGGGGGATGAATCCGAGGTTGGCGAACTCGAATTCACGGGTCTCGGAAATCAGTACCTCCGAAGGAATCTTGACCTGGCTGCCGGTGCCCAGGTCATACAGGTGGATCGGCAGATCGGTTACCGCGCCGCCCGATTGCGGGCCGCGGATCTGCACGCACCAGCCGTTGGCGATAAAGCTTTTGACCATGTTCGCGGCGAAGGCGAAAGACGCGTTGGTCCACAGGTATTTGCCGTGGTCGGGGCCCTTGACGCTTTCGACGTAATTGAAGCTGCGCACCGGGATGGTGTCCGGCCCATAGGGCAGGCGCCCCAGCACACGGGGCATGGTGAGGCCGATGTAGCGGGCATCGTCGGTGTCGCGGAAGGCTTTCCATTTGAGGTATTCGGCGCGGTCGAAGTAATTGCCGATGTCCTTGATCGCCGCCACCTCTTCCATTGATTCCTTGCCGAAGAAAGCAGGCCCCACCGAGCCGATGAACGGCATGTGCGCGGCGGCCGCCACCTTCGAGATGCTGCGCAGCAGGGCAATGTCCTGCGGACTGCGGTCGAATTCGAAATTGGAAATGGCAGCAGCGATCGGCTCGCCACCGGGGGTGTCGTACTCTTGGGTGTAGGTGTGGATATACAGACCGCTCTGGGATATTTCAGGCGCGTCCTCGAAATCCTGCACCAGGTGATCCTTGCTGATATCCAGTAACTCAATGCGCACGTTCTGTCGAAAATCGGTCTGATCGATCACAGACTTCACGCCCCGCCAAGTGGACTCGACACGTTGAAACTCGGGGTGATGCATGACCGCATCCAGTTGACGGCTGATCTGCGCATCAATTGACGCGATGTGTTCGTCGAGCAATGTTTTATCCAGCCGCTCGACGGTACGTGAAGACTGTTTTAGCAGATCAAGGAATACGCTGACCGCTGCGGTCACGCGTTCATCCGCCGACGTCTCGGATAATGTTTCGTTATTTTGAAATGCTTCAATATCCCCGAGTGCCGCTACCGGACTGAGGTTTATTTTGTTAAACAATGCGCTGTATACACTCTGGTGTGTTTCGGGCAATACAGTGCCGCCGTCCGACACTGCGGAAGTTTGTTTAAATGACATATTGAAAACCTGCTTTAAATAAACGGGACGTTTAAATAGTGTCGCGGGACGACAGCCCTGCCAGTTCGTTGCGAAGTGCGTTACTGAGCCCTTCATCCTTGAGAATGCGCTCCAGTTCCTGACGGAACGTGGCGTTGTCGAGCAGGTTGGACTTGAGGTCGCGCAGCAGGTTGCGGGTGGCCAGAAGCGCCCGTAATTCTGGGATCTGCCGCGCCACCTGTTCGGGTTCGAAGTCCTTCATCTGCTGGAAGTCCAGCGCAACCGAGGTGTCCGAGCCTTCGGGGTCGAAGGTGTTTTCGACGGTCAATTTCAGCGAGGGGGAAAATTCGGAAAGCACACTGTCGAAGTTTTGCTTGTTGACATTGACCTTGCGCCGCTCGGACAGCGAACGCTGTTCGCGGCCGTTGCTGTAATCGCCCATCACCATCAATTTCAACGGAAGTTCGACCTGCTGCTGCGCACCGCCGGTGTGCAAATCGAGTTTTATATTGACTCGGGCCTTGGGCACTTCATTCTGAAAGCTGTTTGAAGCCATAACTCCTCCACGGGCAACACTTGCAATGACGCATTGGGGAAAGGTTCTGGATTGCCGAACCTTTTTATCAGACAAGGGACACTGGCCCAAGCGGCCAAACATCAATAATTGTAAGCACGAATACGGGGCTGAACATTCAAATGAAGTTCAATGAGCGGCAAGCCTAATGGCCTGGAGTTCAAATCGCCAGCCACTGGAGACAGGACAGGAAGTTTCTTACTTTTTTCGAGAAGGGTCTTACAAAATGAGCCTTGTGTGGAACTCATTGAAGAAGGCAGGACCCCGGAAGTTAGAGCGATCCGGGGATTTTCATGCAGATGTTCACGCAAATGATGACAGATGCCACGAGCGAGCCCCGATAAGCGAGGACCTGCCTCAGGCGCGGCCCACGCCCTCGAATGCCACGTCGACGAGCAGTGCAGGATCGAGGCTGCGAATGCGCTGTTCGATATGGTAGGCCCCGGCTTCGGCATAGCGCAGGTAAGCGCGGTTGCAGACCACGCACACCCAGAGTCTGCAGCGGTTGTAGGGGAAGAACTGGGCAGCGATGGGGGCGTCGACCGACCAATAGGACGTGCCCGAAGGATGGTATTCATCCAGGGTCAGGTCCTCTTCCTCGGCGGCGATCAGAGAACCGACTTCCTTCAGTTGGCTTTCCTTGAGCGACACCGGCAGCCCTTCCCAACCGGCAAACGATCTGGACATGCAGGTACAGGGCTGGGTGACGGTGCTGGAGCGATGGGCGTATTGCTGCAGTTGCGCAAACGTGAGCGGCGTGAACATGGGCGGCACTCTTGGCAGATGGAAGCTTCAGACTGGGCATTGTGCAGCGCCGCCGAATTTCTGCCTACCGCAAAACCGCCGTTGTTTACGCCGAATTCAACGCATGACCCGGCGGGTCATATGCCCGCCGGCAAACGGATAGGAAACATACAGGCCCGAGTCGACCTGCGCCCGTGAAGCCTGGGCTGTGGCGCGGACCTTCGCCGACGCGTCCAGCAACTGCTGTCGCGCCAATCGACCGCCCTCGACCGCATCGACGATCGCCTGCGCAATGTCATCCAGCCCGGCATCGCTCGACACCAATAAAAGATGGGCGCCAGCGCGCAATGCCGTGACCGCGGTGTCAGCGATGCTGTTCCCGCGCAGGATCGACACCGCGTCCAGATCGTCAGACACGATCAACCCGTCGAACGCCAGGGTATCGCGCAGCAAGCCGATAATCGTTTGCGAAGTGCTCGCGGACTGATGTGGATCCAGCGCCGGGAACACCGCAGGGCCCGGCATGATGGCCTGCACGCCAGCGGCGATGACTTGACGGAACACCCCCAAGCCATCTTCCAGTGCTTCTGCAGGTCCAGGCACATGGGCGCACGCCACGGCGGGGTCGTGCTCGGTCTGGTAATGGCCGGGGAAATGCTTGGCAGTGGCGATCACGCCTGCCCGTTGCACACCACGAATGAACGCGCAGGCGATGCGCGACACCTCAGCGGGGTCGGGCCCCAGATTGCGGTTGTGCAGCCATGGATTGACGCCGGTCACCACATCGACGATGGGCGCCAGAAACAGGTTGATGCCCATGACTCTCGCCGAACTGGCCATTTCGTAGCTGTGAGCTTCGATTTGCGTGGCACTCAGATCCTTGAGCGCCGAGGCCGTCGGCATGCCGGGGACCAGCTGATGCAAGCGCTGAATGCCGCCCAACTCCTGATCCACGGCCACCAATACCGGCGCGCCCGCACACGCGGCCGCTTGCTCGGCGATCCCCATGAAGTGCGTCTGATTTTCGGAGCGACGGCGTTCGAAACTCATGTGACGGGCGAGGTATTCGTCACGGGTTTCGCCCAACAGGATCGATACCCCGCCCCGGTTCAGACAACGGCGCACGGTTTCGTCGAGCTCCAGCCCGGCGAACGCCGGCAAAAGCACAGAATAGGCGGCCCGCTGCAGTTCGTTCGACATTCGTCACCTCGTGCTCGGTTGATGGCATTTGCGTCCGATAATGAGGGATATCGCGACACCAATGCTCGTTTACGCTCACTTTAATCATTAACCGAGCAAAGTCAACGCTCGTTTCACGCAGGCAGCTCGATCGAAACGAGCACAACAAGGCAATTTCATACGGGTATGGGTCTCACGGCCGTTGGCCAGAGTCGAAAGCCTATAGCGGTCCCGCGTGCCGGCAGCGGCGTCATCAACAGGTTTGGACCACGCGCAGATCCGGCAACGAAAAACGGCCGCCCTCAGGGGCGGCCGTTTTTATTTGCGGGCCTGCTTCACGTCGGACAGCCGACTGCTCCATCATTCAGGTTCTGCTTGTAGTTCTCGTAGTGCAACGTGGCCTTGCCGTTGACCCACTTCAGGGTCAGCACCAGTACCGAGTCGAAGTCGTCGCCCGTCCAGTCCCTGACCAGCTTGAGATCCTTGCCGGAAGCTTCTTTGGCCACTTTGTTGATCAGCTCCGGCAGGTAGCCATGGGACCAGGCGGTGTAGACCGTGGCGTTGTGGTATTTGTCGCGCATCAACTCGTCCGCCAGGTCGCTGGTGTCGTTGGCCGCAAAGTCGATATTGACCGGCAGACCCAGTTTGATGGCGCTCGGGCCCACGGTCATCAATGGACGCAAGTAGCTGTAGGAATGGTCGCCCTCACCCTCCTCCACGTGACGGCTTGGGTTGGCAGCGAAGATGAAGTCGGCATTGCCGAAGGTTTTCGGCAGCACCGTGGACAGGTCGATCGCACGGTTCAGCCCTTGGCAATTCAATTGGCCCAGACCCATGTCGGGCTTTTCCGCGTGGCGCAGAAACACCAGGGTCTGCGTGCCATTCTTTGGTTCCGCATGCACGCCCTTTCCGACGGTGAACCAGAACACTGCGGAACAGATCAACAGGATCGGCAAAAGGAAATAAGCGAAACGCTGCAACGCGGCGGAGAAAAACGGGGATTTGAGAAAGGTCATGATGGCCTGGATTCTTATGGTGCATGAAGGGCTGTGCGCCCTGTGCAACGTCCCTGTTAACTGGCGATCGGCTGGCCAGTGCAGGCTAACGAAGCATTGTGTCCGTATGAAGAATGACCATCAGAGGGGAAATCGCTTCAGAGGTTGCACGCAAACCCCTGATTTTCGGTATTTTTCGCCGAACGGTATGTAAGAGGATGTATCCAGCGGATCTACGCGACGGCCTCACGCGCCTTGTAACGGCTGCAGACCACCGCGCTGACCACCACCGCCAGCCCCGCCAGGCTGTACACCCACGACGGTGACGCGATGGGCAGCAAAACCCCGGCCAGCAGCGGCCCGACCCCGGCACCGACGTCGCGCCAGACAGCGTTGCCGGCCAGCGCCTGCACCCGCCCGGCGCCCGGATTGCGCTCGGCGACCAGGGTGGTCACCAACGGCAATTGCAAGGCCCGCAAGATCAACACACTGCCCGCGCCGATGATCAGCCAGTGGAAGCCAAAGGCGGTGAGCGCCAGGGTCGTCAGCGCCGAGAAGAACACCAGCATGCGCACCGCGCCGAAACTGGCGGCAGCGCGTCCACCCAGCGGGCTCAGGAGCATTTCCGACGCATAGCGCAGCGCGAGCAGAACGCCTGCGATGAACACCGCGTTGCCGCCCAGTACCGACTGCGCCTGCAACGACAGACCGAAAATGAACAGCCCGTCCAGCGCGACACCTTCGATGAAGGACCACATGGCAATGCTGTCCGGCGCCTTGAATCGACGGCCTCCGGCGCTCGGCATGGCGTGAGGAATCTTGGGCAAACCCTTGGCGACCCACAGCGCGGCGAGCGAAAAGAAAGCGAGAATCAAGAAAATCAGACGTGGCCCGAAATGCAGGCTGATCAGTGCGCCGATGGGCAGTGCCAGCATCGGCCCAATGGCAATGATCGCGCGGGACGTGCCCGCTCGCCGTGCAGCGCCCCCCGCCTCGGACGTCGCCAACGCCTGGGTGGACAGATTCAGCGCACCGAAGGTCAGGCCCCATCCAAGGCGCAGGATCAATAACCACCAGAAACCGGTGAAGAACGAATTGCCGAACGCACAGAGTGCTGACACCAGCGCCGCCAGCATCACCGTAGGGCGGTCGCCGTGCCGAGCATAGAAACGCACCACATAGCTGTAGCCGAAGATCCGCACCAGGCGGTTCGCCGCCAGCAAAACCCCAGCCTCGGCCAGGCTGATACCGAAGGCATCGGCGTTCATGGGCAGTAACAAGTAGAGCAGGACATCGCTGGGCAAGCACAGACTGAGGACGGTCGCCGCACGACGGGAAGCGGAATCGGCATCTCGGGCAGGGGCAGACATGCGCAGAAAGGTCCTGTAACACAATTGAATTCGCAGCATGCAGACCGTGGCTATGCCTGACAACCTTTGATTCGGTTTTTTTAGCCCTCGGATGCCGGCTTCCACCTCTGAAGCAGCACCGCTCACCGTCGACAGCGATCATTGCCCAGGCCACCGCCGCCAAGCCGGGCCGCGCCAGCGTGTGCAAACCCCGAGCCCGTGGCCTGAGATCACCTTTCATCCGATCCCGAGTTGACGACGCGCGCGCTTTGGTGTTTCCTGAAACCGGTTTCAGAGCGATGCGCTCTTGGTAAAAGCCTGCTGATAAATCCAAAAAAGGGTCAGGCCTTGAACAACATGTCAAACCCGACGCGTGCCCGCGTCACCATGAATGACGTCGCCGACATGGCGGGCGTTTCGAAGGCCAGCGTCTCGCGCTTCATCGGCGAAGACCGGCAATTGCTGTCCGAAGCCATTGCCCGGCGCATCGAACACGCCATCGACACCCTCGGTTATCGCCCCAATCAAATGGCACGTGGCCTCAAGCGCGGTCGTACGCGCCTGATCGGCATGCTGGTGGCCGACATCCGCAACCCCTATTCCATTGCCGTCATGCACGGCGTCGAAACCGCCTGCCGCAAACACGGCTACAGCCTGGTGGTGTGCAACACCGATCGCGACGACGAGCAGGAACGCCTGCATCTGGCCGCGCTGCGCTCGTACAACATCGAAGGCCTGATCGTGAACACCCTCGGCCATCATCTGGATGAGCTGCGCGAACTGCACACCGAGCTGCCGATGGTGTTGGTGGACCGCAAGGTCGATCAATTGCAAAGCGACCTGGTCGGGCTGAACAACATCGCCGCCGTCGAGCAGGCCATGGATCACCTTTACCAGTCGGGTTATCGCGACATCCTCATGGTCACCGAACCGCAGGACGGCACCAGTTCGCGGATCGAACGTGTCGATGCCTTCAAGGCCGGGGTCGCCCACCGCTCCGGAATGCGCGGCCAGGTGCGCGAAACCGGCGACAACCTGCGCGATCATCTGCGCGACTTCCTCGCGGACAGTGGCCACGGTCACAAGGCGCTGTTCACCGGCAACGGCGTGGCGACCCTGAGCAGCACCCGCCAGTTGCACGAACTGGGTTGTCATCTGTTCGACGACATCGGTCTGATCGCCCTCGACGAACTGGACTGGTACCCCCTGGTCGGCAGCGGCATCACCTCTCTGGCGCAACCGACCCACGACATCGGCGTGACCGCATTCGAGTGCCTGCTCGAACGCCTGCGCGGCGATCAGGAACCGGTCAAGACCTACGATTTCCCGGCTCAACTGATCGTGCGTGGCTCTACGCGGCCGCGATCCTGAATCCCCCTTTTCGTACCGCAGGTCTTCGGGCCTGATTATTTGCAGAACTTTCTTCGAGGCCGTTGTCTCGAACAAAAATGAAACCGGTTTCAGAGGACAATAACAATGAAGCGATTCCCCGTTGCCATCAGCCTGGGCGCCTTCGGTGCCGATCTTGTTCGCGAACGCGGACAGGCGAGTTTCATCCCCCTTCTGGTCAAGGCTGGCGTCAGCCGCATGGAACTGCGCGAAGAACTGTTCACCGGGCGTGAGGATCTGCCGGCCCTTGGTCAAGCCATTCGCGCACAAGGTCTGGAATGCCTGTATTCGGCGCCGCTGGAACTGTGGTGCGAAGGCGAGCATCAGCCCAACCCTGAACTTGAACCGACCCTGAAGCAGGCGTCTGCCTGCGGTGCGGCATGGCTTAAAGTCTCCCTGGGCCATCTGACTGAAGACAGCGACGTGGCCGCCCTCGCCGACCGCCTCGCCCGCTACGACGTACACCTGTTGGTCGAGAACGACCAGACCCCGCAAGGCGGTCGTATCGAGCCGTTCACTGAGTTTTTTGCCCGGGTGGACGCGTTGCAGATGCCCATCGGCATGACCTTCGACATCGGCAACTGGATGTGGCAGGAACAGTCGGCCACACGCGCCGCCCGCGAGCTGGGCCGCTACGTCGAATACGTGCATTGCAAAGCCGTAGTGCGCAATCCGGCCGGCAAACTGATCGCAATTCCACCCGAAGCGAGCGACCTGCAGCAGTGGGAGCAATTGCTCACGCACATGGCCCCAGGCCTGCCCCGCGCCGTCGAATACCCGCTGCAAGGGGAAGACCTGCTGACGGTGACTCGCGTTCAGGTCGATGCCCTTGCCCGGCTCGGCCAGGCGTGCGCTTCAGTGTCGACGTCCGTTCAACGTTCCGCCGAGGTCGCGAGCCATGTCTGATATCGATATCCTTTCGTTCGGCGAAACCATGACCATGCTGGTCGCCGAACAGACCGGCGATCTGGCCCAGGTGCGTCATTTCGAAAAACGCATCGCTGGCGCCGACAGCAACGTCGCCATCGGCCTGTCCCGTCTGGGGTTCAAGGTCGCGTGGCTGAGCCGGGTCGGCAACGATTCCATGGGCCGCTTCGTGACCGACAGCCTGCAACAGGAAGGTGTCGATTGCCGCCATGTCGCCGTCGACTCCGCTCATCCCACTGGCTTTCAGTTCAAGTCACTGGAGCTCGAAGGCGCCGACCCCGTGGTCGAGTATTTCCGTCGCGGGTCGGCGGCCAGCCACCTGTCGGTCAACGACATCGTGCCCGAACTGCTCAAGGCCCGACACCTGCACGCCACCGGCATTCCTGCTGCACTCTCGGACACCTGCCGCGAGTTGTCTCATGTGCTGATGACGCAGATGCGCGACGCCGGACGTAGCGTGTCGTTCGACCCGAATCTGCGGCCTTCGCTGTGGTCCAGCCAGACGACGATGATCCGCGAGGTCAACCGTCTGGCGAGTCTGGCCCACTGGGTAATGCCCGGCATGGCCGAAGGTGAATTGCTCACCGGCTACGACACCCCGGCCGACATCGCGAAGTTCTACCTGGACATGGGCGTAGAAGCCGTGGTGATCAAGCTCGGTCCCAAGGGCGCGTATTACCGCACCCAATTGACCGAAGCCTTCGTGCCCGGCGTGCCGGTGGCCAAGGTCATCGATACCGTGGGCGCGGGCGACGGCTTTGCGGTGGGGGTGATCAGCGCGCTGCTGGACAACCTCGGTTTCGCCCAGGCCACCGCGCGCGGCAACTGGGTCGGCAGTCAGGCCGTGCAAAGCCGGGGCGACATGGAAGGTCTGCCCACCCGCGCCGCCTTGCAGGCCGCCGACCTGCACGAATCACCACGACGACAGACCGCCTGATCACCCGTTATGCGTGCACACCCGTACCCCTTCACCTGCTGCGACAAAAACAACATGCTCAGGGAGCCCTGATATGGAAAAGCTACTCGAAACCGTCAAGCACGCCGGCCTCAAACGCCGCTGGCTGCTGATCATGCCGATCGTCTTCATTACCTACAGCCTGGCTTATCTGGACCGTGCCAACTACGGCTTCGCTGCCGCTTCGGGCATGGCCGAAGACCTGCATATCACCCCCGGCATGTCGTCGTTGCTGGGGGCGTTGTTCTTCCTTGGCTACTTCTTCTTTCAAGTGCCTGGCGCGATCTACGCACAGAAGAAGAGCGTCAAGAAGCTGATCTTCGTCAGCCTGATTCTGTGGGGCGGCCTTGCGACTCTGACCGGGATCGTGTCCAACGCCTACATGCTGATCGGCATCCGCTTCATGCTTGGCGTGGTCGAAGCGGCGGTGATGCCAGCGATGCTGGTGTACCTGTGCTACTGGTTCACCAAGGCCGAACGGTCGCGAGCCAACACCGTGCTGATCCTCGGCAATCCGGTGACGATGCTCTGGATGTCGGTGGTGTCGGGCTATCTGGTGGCGCATTTCAGCTGGCGCTGGATGTTCATCGTCGAAGGGCTGCCCGCGGTGATCTGGGCCTTTATCTGGTGGCGTCTGGTGGATGAGCGTCCGGCTCAGGCCAAATGGCTGACTGCTGAAGAGAAGACCGAGCTGCAAAAACGTCTGGACGCTGAACAGGTCGGCATCAAACCGGTGAAGAACTACGCCGAAGCCTTCCGTTCGCCAAAAGTCCTGCTGCTCGCCGCGCAGTATTTCTGCTGGAGCATCGGCGTCTATGGCTTCGTGCTGTGGCTGCCGACCATTATCAAGAAAGGCATGCAGATGGACATGGTCGAGGCCGGCTGGCTCTCGGCGCTGCCTTATCTGGCGGCCGTGATCGGGATGGTCGTGGTGTCCTGGGCCTCGGACAAACTGCAGAAACGCAAACTGTTCGTCTGGCCGCCCCTGCTGCTGGCCGCGATCGCGTTCTACGGTTCCTACGCGCTGGGCACCGAGCATTTCTGGTGGTCCTACACGCTGCTGGTGATCGCCGGCGCCTGCATGTATGCGCCGTACGGTCCGTTCTTCGCCATCGTTCCGGAAATCCTGCCGTCCAACGTCGCTGGCGGTGCCATGGCACTGATCAACAGCCTCGGTGCTTTGGGCTCGTTTGCCGGTTCCTATCTGGTGGGCTACCTCAACGGCGTCACCGGCACCTTGAGCGCGTCTTACCTGTTCATGAGCGGCGCGCTGCTGGTTTCGGTGGTGCTGACGCTGCTGCTCAAGCCGGACAACTCCGCAAAGCCGGTGCGCGATGAGACGAATGTTCGTCGCACGCCTGCGCATCCCTGATCTGGAAATCATTCGATGAACAAGCACGTCATTCTGTACAAGAAACTCTCGGCACCCCTGATGGAGCGCTTACAGGCGCAGGCCGAGGTCACGCTGATCGAAGACCCGAAGACACCTGACGGCCTGGCCCGTCTGCGTGATGCGCTGCCGCACGCCGACGGTTTGCTCGGCGCCAGCCTCAAGCTCGACGCACAACTGCTGGATCTGGCGCCGAGGCTCAAGGTGGTTTCCAGCGTGTCGGTCGGTGTCGACAACTACGACATCGACTACCTCACCGGTCGCGGCATCCTGCTGAGCAACACCCCGGACGTCTTGACCGAAACCACCGCCGACACCGGGTTCGCGCTGATCATGGCCACCGCCAGGCGGGTAGTGGAACTGGCGAGCATGGTGCGTGACGGCCAGTGGACGCAGAACATCGGGCCTGCGCACTTCGGCACTGACGTGCATGGCAAGAAGCTCGGCATCATCGGCATGGGGCGGATTGGCGAGGCCGTCGCGCAGCGGGGCCATTTCGGCTTTGGCATGCCGGTCCTTTACCACAGCCATTCGCGCAAGCCGGCAGTGGAAGCCCGGTTCGACGCGCAATACCGAAGCCTTGACGCGCTGCTCCAGGAAGCCGACTTCGTCTGCCTGACCCTGCCGCTGACCGCAGAAACCGAAGGCCTGATCGGCGCCGAACAATTTGCATTGATGCGCCCGGAGACGATCTTCATCAACATCGCGCGCGGCAAAGTGGTGGACGAACAGGCCATGATCGAGGCACTGAAGAACCGGCAGATCCGTGCGGCCGGGCTCGATGTGTTCGAGCGTGAGCCCTTGCCTGCGGACTCTGCGTTGTTGCAACTGGATAACGTGGTGGCAACGCCGCACATGGGCTCGGCCACTCACGAGACGCGGGAAGCGATGGCGCGGTGTGCCGTCGACAACCTGCTCAGTGCGCTGGCCGGGGAACGGCCGAAGGACTTGGTGAATGAAAAGGCCTGGTCTTCCCGTCAGGCTTGAAAGATGTGCGGAACTGTGAGAGCTGGCTGGCGAATGCGGTGCATCATTACAACATGGGTGACTGGCCCACCGCCTTCGCCAGCAAGCTGGCTCCCACAGCCTTCGCCCAGAATCAAATGCTCAAACCACACCGCTATCTCGCTTCTGCCCGGAGGGCGTGGGAGCCAGACTTGTCGGCGATCTGCCGGGTACCGGCAGTAAGATCATCCACCTCGGTGCATCAGGCACACCGCATGCGCAGGTTTTGCTGCCGTTGCGCGCCAGATCGCCGAAAAGGTGGAGCGCCACCCCGGTGGCTCCCACGCCCTTCGGGCAGAAGCCGTTCGGTGTGTCTGCCTGCATCACTGCAGCGTGTGGCCTACCGGGCTTCTGTGCTGAGCCCCAAACATCTTAAGAGCGCGCTCGCCCGCGCCGGCCCCCACGGCTTTCGGCCAGAATCAAAAGCTCAAACCACACCGTAATCCTGCTTCTGCCCGGAGGGCGTGGGAGCCACCGGGGTGGCGCTCCACCTTGTCGGCGATCTGCCGGGTACCGGCAGTAAGATCAGCCAGCTCGGTGCATCAGGCACACCGCACACGCAGGTTTTGCTGCCGCTGCGCGCCAGATCGCCGACAAGGTGGAGCGCCAACCCGGCGACTTCCCACGCCCTCCGGGCAGAAGCCGTTCGGTGCGTCTGCCTGCATCATTGCAGCGTGTGGCCTACCGGGATTCTGTGCTGAGCCCCAAACATCGTGACGACCTTACGCATTCGCCAGCAAGCCAGCTCCCACAATTTCAATCCGTGCACAGCCGGATCTCCTCGTCAAATCACAAACCGCGTGACCATCGCCTTCAGGTCCACCGCCAGACGCGACAGTTCGTGACTGGCGGCGCTGGTCTGGTTGGCACCTGCCGCCGTCTGCGCCGCCAGATCGCGGATGTTCACCAGATTGCGATCCACTTCCCGCGAGACCTGCGCCTGCTCCTCCGAGGCGCTGGCGATCACCAGATTGCGTTCGTTGATCTGCGAGATGGCTTCGGTAATGAGCTCCAGCGCATCCCCGGCCGAACTGGCCAGGCTCAAGGTGCTGCGGGTGCTGTCGGTGTTGCGTGACATCGACTGAACGGCATCGCCGGTGCGTGTCTGGATCCCGGCCACCATCTGCTCGATTTCCGTAGTCGACTGCGCCGTGCGATGCGCCAGTGCGCGGACCTCGTCAGCCACCACCGCGAAACCACGCCCGGCCTCCCCGGCCCGCGCCGCCTCGATGGCCGCGTTCAGCGCCAGCAGATTGGTCTGTTCGGCGATGGAACGGATCACGTCCAGCACCTTGCCGATGTCTCGGCCCTGTTCCGCCAGCCCCTCCACCAAGCCGGTGGCCGCTTGAATCTGCTGGGTCATGTCCTGAATCGACTTGAACGTCTCGATCACCCGATCACGACCGTGACGCGCGGTCTGATTGGACTGCTGCGACGCTTCGGAGGTCGACACCGCGTTGCGTGCCACTTCCTCGACCGCGGCGGTCATCTCGTTGACGGCAGTTGCGGCCTGTTCGATTTCATTGTTCTGCTGTTGCAGCCCGCGAGACGATTCTTCAGTAACCGCACTGAGTTCTTCTGCGGCAGAGGCCAGTTGCGTGGCCGAACCGGAGATCAACTCGATGGTCTTGCGCAAGTTCTGCTGCATGGTTGCCAACGACTTCAACAATTGCGTGGCTTCGTCCTTGCCATCCACTTCTATGGGGCGGGTCAGATCGCCAGCGGCAATTTCCTCGGCGACACGCACCGCTCTAGATAGCGGGTTCACGATACTTTTAGTCAACAGCCACGCCAGTAAGATAGTCATTAAAGCGGCAATGACCGAGACCGATATAACCCCCACGTTCGCGCCGTCGTATTGCTGTTTCGACACCAGGGTCGCGTCAGCCGCGTTGTCCTTGTTAATGGTGATGAGTTGGTTGATCTGGACACCCATGAGGTCGGTGGCGTCCTTCATTCGGGTATTGATCAGGTTGCGCATGTCTTCGGTCTTTTCCTGACGGGACAAGTCCAGCACTTGCGCCTGTACGTCGAGAAAGGTCGCCAGCGTGGCTTCGAACTGACGAAACACCGCCAACTCTTCGCCCTCGGCCGGCAAGGCCGCGTAACGCTTCGTGGCGTCCTGCAATTTGCCGATCAGCTCGGCGATACGGCTTTCCGTTTCCCGCAGCGCCGCAGGCTCACGATTGACCAGCGTGCGGAACGAGGTGATGCGCAGACGCAGGGTGTTCTCCAGCATGTTGCCCAGGAAACCGACGCTGGGGAGCTGGTTGGTTTCCATGTCTGTGGTGGCCTGTCGAATCACGGCCATGCGATTGAGCGCGAAAAAGCCCAGTCCGATCACCAGTACGGCGATGAACGCGAACCCCAGGAATGCACGCGGTGCGATGTTCATGTTTCTTATCGACATGGAATGTCTCTCTTCAAAGATCCGGCTGAGTGCATCCGTGCGTCGATCAAACACCAGAAACTTCTTTTCGTCTCTTTGGTAAATGATGGCCACAATCTGAACTGCCGTTTGAGGCAATTACGTTGCGCCTTCCGTGCTATCGGCAATGACCCGCTATTTATTCAGTGGGCTTTAGTGTTTTTTTTAAACAGCTGTTTTGCGGGATCCAATACTGCAAAAGAAAACGTTTGCGCAGTTTCGCCAAGACGTTAGTTCCACTTAGTGCCCTTTCATGTGTTTTTCACATCGGATCGTTATGATTGGCAGCGGCCAAAAAGCAGCATTAGATGATGGCTCTATGCCTTATTTGGAAATAACGATTCAGCAGCAGTTGAAAGCCATCTGTCGCTATAAAGGAATATGACCGCGCGCAAGGAAGTGTAAATTTTTTCTTTCTGTAGGATTTTTTTCCTGTTGATGTCAGTAGTCGGTGCTACCTTTACCTGACTCAACAACCCTGGATCCACGCTTCGATAAACGTCAGACCAGAAAAATGCAACGCGGCGCTCTGGCTCACGTGTTGACCGTTACCGAAGCGAGCGTAAAGAAACCGTTTCCTGCCCTGCGGAGCTTTTAGAATTGCCCGATTGAACGAGGTGGGCCCCATGAACAAAGTCACGTTTCCCAACGCCTGCCAGCTCATGCGCTGGCATTTTCATCCCGTCGGTTTCGAAGCCAACATGGACGCCCCCAGCAGCATGGTCGCGCGCCTGTTCGATCGCGCCAGCGGCGAAACGGTGATCGCCATTGCAGGCATTCCCTGTCAGACGGTGATGAACGCGATGGACGTGGAGCGCATCATCGAGGCGATTGAGCTGGAGCTTGAGACCTTCGTGCCGCATCAGGGGCTTTATCTGAATCGGGCTTGAGTTCACCAGCCGACGCCTCGTCACCCTCTTCCTCATCACGCCCTTCCTGGAAACGCCCTTGTAGCAGTCCGGCTTGCCGGCGGCGGGTTCCTTGGGCTCGCCACCGGCGGCAAGCCGTGCTGCTACAGAGTTATTCTCGCGACGCCTGTGCAACACCGCGCAAATCCTCGAAGAACGGCTTGTCTGCGGTAATCCGCGCCGAGGCCTTCGCAATCGCGGCGTCATCATTGCCCGCCGCATCGATGAACCAGTAACAGTGACGCACCGCTCGGGTGATCGCGACATAGGCCAGGCGCAACACCTCATCCTTCTGCGCGTTGTCGAACGCCTCCAGATCACCCTCTTTGCCCAGTTCGGCCATCTGGTACACCTGATTCTTGTACGGCGATTGCGTCAGGTGCTGACAGTCGCCCAGTAGGAAGACCGCGTCGGCCTGCAATCCCTTGGAACTGTGATACGTCAGTTGCTTGAGGCGTCGCTCCCCAGGCGGTAACGCGTAGTCGGCATTGACCATGGCTTGCAGCGATTCCGGCAATTTGCTGCGTTCACTGCCCTTGCGGTAGAGCAACAGCACCGAATCACCGGCGTTGTAATGCTCGATCAGACTCGCCACCAGGCGATCGTCATCGCGGTCCAGCACCGTCACCGGCAGCAACTCCTGCACCGGCCCGCTGGCCCTGGCCTTCTTGCCGCTGATGGCCGGGGCGGCACGCACGATGTGCTCGGCGGCGTCGATGATGTGCTGATGACTGCGGAAGTTGTCGCTGAGCATGACCTTGGTGGTGCCCGGCGACGGAAACTCCTTGGGGAATTCCATGAAGAATTTCGGCGAACTGCCGCGCCAGCCGTAGATCGACTGCCAGTCATCCCCCACACACAGCAAAGAAGAACGCTGTGCGCCCCGGCCCACATGCATGGCGGGGCCACGGCTGCGGATTTCCCGGAGGCTGGCACGGATCCACGAGACGATCTGCGGCGAGACGTCCTGGAACTCGTCGATCATCAGGTGCGACAGCGGGCGCAGGCCCTCATCGCTGACCAGCTTGAGGTTCTCCGGCGTGTTTTCGCCGAACAGCGAGAACATGCGGTTGTAAGTCATCACCGGCGGGGTCTGTTCCAGCAGGTGATCCTCGAAGGCCTTCCAGAACAGGCTCAAACCCTCGAAGAAAAACCGGTCGGGGTCCTGATCGGAAAAGCTCATCTGCGACACCGCATCGGGAACGTCCAGCCCCAGGTTTTCGATGAACCCGGCAGCCGCCACGAAGCAATCGAGCAACGGCGCCGCGCTCAGCTCGCCCTTGACCTTGTAATCGAAGCCCGGCCCCGCCACGGCCGCACCGGACAGCGACTGCATCATGCCGCGGGACGCTTCGTAGCTCTCCAGCCAGATCACCGGTTTGCGGCAGAACGCCTGGAACAGCGTGCGCTTGATCACCCACTCTGCCCAGACCGGCAGCTTGGCGTCCGGACGACGCAGCTGTTGGTCCTCGCTTGGATCGAACCCGAGCACGATCCAGGCATCCAGTTCGGCGGCATAGCCGTGAACATGGAAGGTCAGGCCGCTGACTTCGACGGTCTGGCGCATCGGCTCGACCCCCTGGATCGGCCAGGCGCCGGCGCGAATCCACAGGTCCTCGATCACGTCGCACAACTCTTCATCGCGCTTGGAGGACAGGCCCATTACCGTAATGCGCTTCTGCACGTCCGGGTGATCGCGGTCCAGCTCCTTGAGCTGCAACGAATGGCGATACAAAGGCGCCATGACTTCGCGAAACCGTTGATTGGCCGCGTAGAGATCGCGGTAGCAAAGGTTCATCTGCTGGCGCTGGGCGTCGTTGATCCGCAGATCGAAGGGGTTGCTGTCTGCCCCGTCGTCCAGCGCCGCGCCAGCGAACAGGTTGCCGCTCTGACTGCTGAGGTTCTCGAACGCCTGCAACTGTTCGAAACCCGGCAAGCTGCGCACCAGCGGCAGAATCCGCGAATGGAAGGTGCGCACCACATCGCGGGCCTGACGCAACGACAGGTCGTGGCCCCACAGCCCCATGATTTCGATCAGCTTGTTGATGAAGTCCTTGCGCGACTCGCGGGTGAAGGTCACCACGGTCATCGAATCCAGCTCGAAACCCAGGTAGTGATTGAGCAACAGGACGCGCAACACCAGCGAGGTCGACTTGCCCGCGCCGGCGCCAGCGATGACGTAGGTCGAAGGCGTGTCGCTGAAGATCATTTTCCATTGCGCCGTGGTCGGTTGCGCATGGGCCGGCAGTTTCTCGGCGACGTCGGCCTTGATGCGCTTTTTCAGCTCATTGCCAAGCGGCAGGCGCCAGTCGTCGAACAGATGGTCGTCGACCCGCGGGCCGCGGTGTTCCTGCGGACGGGTATCGCGAATCACCAGCACCTGCCGGCCTTCTTCGACCCCATCCAGACGCCCTTCGGCGTAGCCTTCGCTCATGCCTTCGACGTGGCCATTGAGGAAACCGTCGGCATGGCCCTGGGTCCACGACGGCACATGCTGGGCCTGCATCCGTGACAAACCACGGCCGATCATCCGCGCCAGCAGCCGTTTGAAGAACGGCAGACGCTCGGGTACAGACAAATCGGGGGGCAGCTGGTGAGGTGGCTCGGTGGGAAAATCGTGCGGCACGCGGGCTCCGGATATCAGCGTTGAACGAGAAGGCGCCTATGGTCGCCCCATTCGCCCGCAAGCTCCAGCGAAATGCTTTCTGGTCATGGGGTTAGCCGATCAAGTGCAGGCAGTGCGATAAAAGGTGATGTCCAGATCATATTTATTATTTCGATTGTTATGACGCAATTCTTCCGCTTTTTATCGATAAATAATTGATAGATGATTGCTCCATCGACTGAAGAGTCATCACCAGCGGCGCTGCTGCCTAGGCCGGCCCTGCTAATGGAGGAACTGATCATGCTGCAACTTCGACCTTTCAAATCCCTTGGCGGCGCCGACCACGGCTGGCTGAACGCTCACCACCACTTTTCGTTCGCCAACTACTACGACCCAAGCCGTATGGCCTGGGGTCAACTGCGCGTCTGGAACGACGACGTGATCGAGGCCGGCACCGGCTTCCCGCGTCACCCACACCGCGACATGGAGATCATCACTTACGTTCGTGAAGGCGCGATCACCCACGAAGACAGCCTGGGCAACCGGGGCCGTACCGAAGCGGGCGACGTACAGGTGATGAGCGCAGGCACTGGCGTGGCCCACAGCGAGTACAACCTGGAATCGAAGGAAACCCGCATTTTCCAGATCTGGATCATGCCGGACGAGGTCGGTGCTCCCCCTTCCTGGGGCGCCAAACCTTTCCCGAAAGCCAATCGCGAAGGCTTCGTGACCCTGGCCAGCGGCAAGGCGGATGACGATATCGAGCTGCGCATTCGTGCCAACGCTGGGTTGGTCGCCGCGAACCTGAAGGCCGGTGAATCCGCCGAGTACGCGCTGGACGAAGGCCGCCGCGCCTACCTGGTGCCGGCAACCGGCATCATCGAAGTCAACGGCCTGCGCGCTGAAGCCCGCGATGGCGTCGCCGTTGCAGACGAGCGAGTGCTGCGAGTGACCGCCCTGGAAGACAGCGAAATCGTGCTGGTGGACGTGGCGTGATTCAAGGCTGGTACTGAAAGACAAAAGCCCCGGATTCATGAGATTCCGGGGCTTTTTCATGCCCTGCCGCTGTCGTCTGCCATTCTCTGTTGCACGAACAGCCTTGCCTGACGGGTCATCTGATCGAGGTGGCGGTCGCGCTGTTTCTCGGCGTCGGTCATCGCGCGCTTGCCGTGCTGTTTGAGCAGGTAGGCGTGAATCTGCCGCACTTCCACCGAGTGGTAGATCGGTGCCACATCCAGCACGGCCAGCAGGCCCTCGGTCTGGTGATCGCGGGTATTCATGACCACCTGCGGACCGCGGGCACTCAACACCTGAAAACCCATGGCCTGGAAGTACGGGACCTTCGCGACGAAGCACGCCAGTTCGGCATGGGGATAGCGCTCGGTCATTTTCTGCAGCATCGCCCGGGCAATGCCCCGTCGACGCTGATCGCTGCGCACCGCCATGTACGCCACCGCACACGCCTGGGGGTCGTCCTGCACCGGCAGGTACAAGAGGAACCCTGCGACCACGGACGGATCGTCATCGTCCAGCGCCACGATCAGCTCGACGGCAAAGCCCCGGGAGCCGTCCATGGCTTGCAGATATTGATGCACCTCATGCCCGACCCCGTATTGATACAGCGGGTACAGCGGATTGCTCGGCGCGATGCCGACCATGCTGATGTCACTCACGTAGTCGACGACCATCTGCATGATCTGGCTGTCGATGGATTCGGGCGGGGTGCTTTCAAGGCGGGTGATGATCGGCATGGGGTTCCTGACTCGGGTAAATGCGGCGCAGCGGTGCGCATCATACCGTGTTCTTCTCCACGCCTCGCGGGGCTCACCACAAGAGTGAGGGCATTTCGAGTAAGGTAACCGACGTTGCCGTGCTGTATGCGCGCCCCGAGGAAGCCCAGGTGGTCGCCCGTCACCTCGCCGACCTGCCCTTTTCTCTCTACGCCAGCGAACGTTATCTGGCTTGCCATGAGCGCGAGGACTTTGTGTTCATCGGTTACGACCAGAGCATGGAGCATTCCGAGCAACAGCAGTGGCTGCGCTCGCACCTGTCTGGCCGGGCGCTGGCGATCTCCAGCAATGATCTGCGGGTTCAGGCGCAAGCGGCGGCCGGTGACGGCGGGCTGGTGCTGTTGCCTGCGTTTCTGGCCCGGGAGTACCGGCTCAGACGCGCCCCCACCTGCGACACGGCGTTGAGTCTGCCGGTCTGGCTGGCCTATCACGAAGACCTGCGCAACGCGGGCAAGATTCGGGTGGTGCTGGATTTCCTCATCGAATGCCTGGAGTCGCCGGACGAACTGTGAATTTTTTCACATGCCGTATGCGCGCCCAGCCAATTCTCTGCCCTCTCCCGGCTCTCTATCCTCGGCGGTAATAGAGAAATCGATGAGAGGGTCCAACCATGAACGATCATTCCCAAGGCGTCAGTACGCTGCCGATTTTCAAGGCAGCCTGGATCGTCACGGCGGTGTTCATTCTGTCCAACGCTGCCACTCCGCTGTACGCCCACTGGCAACAGAGCCTGGGCTTTGCCTCGGGAACGCTGACGCTGATTTTCGGCTGCTACATCCTTGGCCTGCTACTGACGCTGGCCGTGGCCGGGCAACTGGCTGACCACTTTGGCCGCAAGGCTTTGCTGCTTCCGGGCATCGGCATCGCGATCATCGCGGCATTGCTGTTCGAGCACGCCGGCAGCGTAGCAATGCTCATGATCGCCCGCGTGCTCAGCGGCATTTCGGTGGGCATCGTGGTCTCGGCCGGGATGGCGAATGTGGTCGAACAGGCCAGCGAACAGCGCAAGCCCTTCGCCTCGCTGATCGCGTCGGTGTCCATGGTGCTGGGGGCCGGAACCGGGCCGCTGTTGGCCGGCGTGATCGCGCAGTATCTGCCTGAGCCGGTGACGATGGTGTTCAACGTTGAAATCGGCTTGTTGGTGCTGGCACTGCTGGTGGTGCTGGGCATGCCTCAGCGCAGGCTCGGCAGCGGTCCTTTTCGTCCGCATCTGCCATCGGTTGCCCGAAAACACTTGGGCGTGGTCGCGCTGGGCGTGTCGTTCTTCGGCCCGGGCCTGACGGCCACGTGTTTCGTGCTGGCCCTCGGACCGAAGCTGCTGGCGACCCTGCTCCAGGCCAACAGCCCGCTGATCGCAGGTTCCATGGCGTTCGTGATGTTCCTCACGGCGGTCGGCGTGCAATTGGCCGCGAAGAAACGCGCGATGAACCTGATCTTCATCCTCAGCGGCCTTGCGACCATTGCCGCGATGGCGAGTCTGTGGGGGGCGCTGCAGTCAGGTTCCGCTGCATTGTTGGTGGTCGCGGCGATGCTCGCCGGTGCTGGACAGGGCCTCGGCCAACTGGGCGGTCTGACCCTGATCGCCAACAACATCGCACCCCAGCGTCGCGCTGAAGCCAATGGCATTTTCAACATGGGCGGTTACGTCCCGGCGGGGATCATTCCGGTGGTCACGGGTTACCTGATCGACCTGTTCGGCCTTCAGCGGGCGATCGGCGTCCTGACGGCAGTCATCGCGACGCTGGCGCTGGTGGCCCTGTCCATGCTGCTGCGCAATCACAGTAAGCACCTGTCACCTCAAACCCCGCGCCATTCCGCGCATCTGTAGTCGTGGCGCGATGCTCGTTCCCACGCTCCGCGTGGTAACGCTGCGATTGACGCTCCGCGTCAGAGGGGACGCGGAGCGTCCTGCAAGGCATTCCCACGCTGGAGCGTGGGAACGATCATGAACGGTCACAGACTCTCGTTACAACACGCGTCCCTCTGTAGCAGTCCGGCTTGCCGGCGGTGGCGTATTCGGAACCGCTACCGCCGGCAAGCCGGACTGCTACAGGTCGGTAGACCTTGTGGGCGCCCCCGCGGCGGGTTTACACCACCTTACGCCCTTCGATCGGATACCCCGGATCAGTGTACCCCGGTGTCGAGGCATGACCCGGCACGACCAGGCTGTCCACCAGCTTCTCATCTTCGGGACCGAGTTCCAGGGTCAGCGCGTCAAGGTAGCTGTCCCACTGTGCCTCAGTGCGCGGCCCTGCAATGGCCGAGCTGATCAGCGTGTTCTTCAACACCCACGCCAGCGCGAACGCAATGGAAGTCGTGCCGCGTTCGGCCGCATGGGCTGCAATGGTTTGCGCGATCTTCAACGACTCGGGACGCCATTCAGTCTGCTGTAGGCGCTTGTCGCCACGGCCTGCGCGGCTGTCGGCAGCGGGCGGCGCATCGACTGCATATTTGCCACTGAGCACACCGCGGGCCAGCGGGCTGTACGGCACCACACCCAAGCCATAGTTCGCCGCAGCCGGCAGTTGCTCGACCTCGGCAGTGCGGTCGACGATGTTATACAGCGGCTCACTGACCACCGGACGCTCGATCCCCAACTGGTCAGCAATGCGCACCACTTCAGCAATGCGCCAGCCACGGAAATTCGACACGCCGTAATAACGGATCTTGCCCTGACGAATCAGATCGCCCACGGTGCGCATCGCTTCTTCCAGGGGCGCATCGGCCAGAGCGCGATGGAAATACAAAACGTCGATGTAGTCGGTGCCCAGGTTCCTGAGGCTGTTCTCCACCGTCTGGATAATCCACTTGCGCGACTGACCCTGCTCGTTGGGACGTTGCTGCATCGTGGCCGGGTGGGTGGGATAACCGAACTTGGTGGCGACCACCCAGGCATCGCGTTGCTGGGCAATCGCCCGCCCCACCACTTGCTCGGATCGCCCGCCATGATAGGCATCGGCAGTGTCCAGGAAGTTGACGCCTTGTTCGAACGCCTTGTCGATGATGCGTTTGGAAGTCGCCTCGTCGGCCTCGCCGCCAAACATCATGGCGCCCAGACACAGGGGCGACACTTTCAGGGCGCTGCGACCCAGATACCGGTAATCCATGGAGAGTCTCTCTTTTGCGGATGAAGACATCGTCAGCGGAGCGTGAATCAAGGTCCTGCTCGACGGCTGAGACCATCCTAACGAACGAGTCTGCCCGGATTAAGACCCTGCGAAGGGATGCAGTTATGAAGTCTCTTCATGAATGCATCTGAGCGGATTGCGCCCATTTGCGCACCGCATCGGCGAACAACTTCAACGCCATCGGCGGATGCCGGTTCGCCGGGTAGTACAGGCAGACGCCCGGATAGGTCGGGCTCCATTCCTGCAACAGATGCACCAGGCGCCCCTCGCGCAAGTGGTCTTCGATTTGCGCCAGCGGCACCCAGGCGATGCCGATGCCGCTCAACGCGGCCTCGATCATCATGTTGATGTTGTCCAGGGTCATCGGACCGGGAACGTCGATGCTGGTGCTCTGCCCGAGGTACTCGAAGTCCCAGCGAAACAGCGCGCCACTGGCGAATTTGAAACGGATGCAACGGTGGTCCTTGAGGTCGTGAGGCAATTGCGGGGACGAATGACGCAGCAGGTAATCCGGCGAGGCGACAGCGGCGAAATGAATGTCCTGACCGAAGCGCACGGCAATCATGTCCTTGGGCACGTCGTCGAAAATCCGCACGCCGGCATCGAAACCGTCGCCCACGATATCGACCAACCGACTGTCGGCGATCAGCTCGATATGAATCTGCGGATAGTCCGCCAAAAACCCTGGCACCACGTTGCGAAGCAGCAGCCGGATCGACGACTCAGAGGCGCTGATCCGAATCGACCCCGATGGTGTGTTGCGTGCCGAGGTCACTTCATTGACCACATGGGTCAGATCATTGAGCAACGGGCGCACGCCGTGCAGCAGTTGCTCACCGGCCTCGGTCAACGCCACCGAGCGCGTGGTGCGGTTGAACAGACGCATCTCCAGGCGGGCTTCCAGATTGCGCATCGAATGGCTCAACGCTGACGGCGAGACTCCCAGCACACGGGCCGCACCGCTGAAACTCTGGTGCTCGGCAATGGCGATGAACGCCGTCAGTTCCGGCAGATCGGCGCGAATCATTAATGAATAACCCTCATGTAGCGCAGCGGCGTAAAGCAGATTGCTGAATAGGATACAGCGATAAGCGCGTTTTCCGTGCCAGGTCTTTCGACCCGATTAGTGAGTGGGGCTCATGACTCCATCCCGTTTATCCGTCTTATGCACAACAGCCCACTTGTTTAGTATCGCTTTATCGTCGACACGGCGTCACTGAACAGGACCTACGCCCATGAAACTGATCGCCACTGCACTGGCCAGCGTGTTTTTCTCAGCGCTGGTGGGTGCCGAAGAAGGCAAGCCAAGACCCGATCCCAAGCCCTCGCCGGATGTGCTGGACGTCACCCCGCAACTCTATGCCTACACCACTGAGCTGTTATTCGGCGAAGTCTGGAAACGTCCGGATCTGGTCCCCCGTGATCGCAGCCTGATTACCCTTTCGGCCTTGCTCGCCAGCGGGCAGACCCCGCAGATGACCAGCCACATCAAGCTGGCGCTGGACAACGGCGTCAAGCCCAGCGAGATCACGGGTCTGATTACCCATCTGGCGTTCTACAGTGGCTGGCCCAATGCGATGTCGGCGGTCAGCGTCGCCAAACAGGTCTTCGCAGAACGCGGGCTGGATCCGGAACAGATCACCCCGCCGCCGAGCGAGCCCCTGAAACTCGATGAAGAAAGCGAGCGCAAACGCCGCGCTGCGGTTGACGGCTCGGTGGGTGCAACCGCGCCGGAACTGGCGCGCTACACCAACGACGTGCTGTTCGGCGACCTGTGGCGGCGCACCGATCTGACACCTCGCGACCGCAGTCTGATCACCGTCGCCGCACTGATCACCCAGAACCAGTCGGCACAACTGGCCTTCCATCTCAACCGCACCATGGACAACGGCCTGACCCGCGAACAGG
Organism: Pseudomonas sp. LS-2; assembly: GCF_003605735.1. Lineage (GTDB taxonomy): Bacteria > Pseudomonadota > Gammaproteobacteria > Pseudomonadales > Pseudomonadaceae > Aquipseudomonas. Next base: position 36,344 of record NZ_QXTJ01000022.1, read on the forward strand.
CCGCCGAGGTTGTCACCCACCTGGCGTTCTACGTCGGCTGGCCGAAAGCGATGTCGGCGGTACCGGTGCTCAAGGAAGTGTTCGCATCGCGCAGTGCCCACTGAAAAAATGCCCGGATCGCGGCGAACATCGTTCATATGATGTCATTCGCCGCGAAGCCGGGCATCGCCAGGCGGGTGCCGCCAGGCTTGACGCTCAAGCTCACGAAGCTGGTCCAGCAACTGAACGTCCCGCCCTTTCGCCGCCACGACCTGCAACCCGACGGGAAGCCCGTTGACCTGCCCTGCCGGAATATTGATGGCGGGAAGGCCGGTGAGATTCCATGCGCTGGTCAGGCTGAGCACCGCTTCTCGAACGCTGACGGCCTCGCCCCCCAATTTGACTTCACGCTGTTCCAGTGCCGGAGCCGTGAGGGGCAGCGTCGGCATGAGCAGCAGATCGACCTCCTCGAACACCGCTGCCATGTGGGCCATCAGTGCATCACGCGCCTTCATGGCGTGGATGTATTCCCAGCCACGGACCTCGGCTGACATCTGCAGCCGCTCCAGCACTTCAGGGTCGAACAGCTGCGGATTGTCGGCCACGCGTTCGTTGTGCACTTCATACGCCTCCGCGCGCTGAATCGCCGCCATGGCCTTGCGCAGTCCAGGCATCACCCTATCGAAACCCTGCAGCCGTTCGAGCGGCTGCTTGAAAAACGTTTCTGCAAATCGGTAAATGGTTTGGGTCACCACAGGGTCGGCGGCGCCGAAGGCGTGCACGTCAATCCAGGCGACGCGGGGCGCGTGCTCTGATTTGAAGGGCTGCGCGTTGAAAGGCTGTGAGCCCAGAGGGTTCAACCCGCTTGGCGCACTGATGGCCGCGAACACCAGCGCGGCATCTTCCGCACTGTTGGCGATGGGTCCGACGTGGTCCAGGGTCTTGGACAGCGGGAAGATCCCTTGCATCGGCACCACGTCGAACCCCGGTTTGAAACCCACTGCGCCGCACAGACCGGTCGGAATTCTGATCGATCCCCCGGTGTCCGTGCCCAGCGCCAGCGGCACCATGCCCGATGCCACCGCAGCCGCGCTCCCGGCACTCGATCCTCCCGTCATGCGAGTGGTGTCCCACGGGTTTTTCGATGCGCCCTGAAGTGAGCGGTCGCCAGTCGGGCCGTAGGCGAACTCGTGGGTCAGGGTTTTTCCGAGGATCACTGCGCCGGCGTCCCGCAGGCGGCGAACGCACAGTGCATCCTCCAGCGGCTGATGCTCGGCAAAGTGCGCCGACCCGTAGGTCGTGGGCATGTCGAAGGTGTCGATGTTGTCCTTGATCGAGACGGGAATGCCGTGCAGCGGACCGGCATCCTGGCCTGCCGCGAGGGCCGCATCGGCCAGTACCGCCTGGGCCAGCGCGCCTTCTGCGTTGACGTGAACGAAGGCGTTGATCACAGGGTTCAAGCGCTCGATGCTCTCGAGCGCCGCGTGTGTCAGCGCCACGGACGTCAACTGGCCGTTGCGCAAACGCTGGCCGAGTTCAACGACCGAGGCACCGAAGAAGTCGCCAGGGGAATGGGGAAGTACGGGGGTCATGATCGCCTTACTCTGTGATGATTCGTGCGGACATCGGCGCGCTCTGCCGAACGCCGGGGCGGACCAGCAGCATGGCCGTCATGCCGATTCCGGTGGCCACGGCGGCGGCCATGAACATCGCCGAATAACCGTAGGCGACCGTCAGGGAGCCGGTGAGCATCGGCGCAATGAACGACGCAGTGTTGGCGATGAAATGGGTCAGGCCGCTGTAAGTGCCGATGCGGTTGGTCGGCGAGCTGTCGATGACCACCGCCCAGTAGACCGAGTTGGGCAGCGCATTGAATGCGTTGGCCAGCGTCATCAAGGCAATCACGGCAAACACGCTGTGGGCCTGGGAAACCATGACGAAGCACGCGGTGGTCAACAGCAGGCAGCCAGCGGCCAGGCAACTGCGGGCGATGACAAGACTGCCGGTGCGGCGCAGCAGCCAGTCGGACAGCTTGCCGCCGAGCAGCACCGTGAAACAGGCGCCGACCCAAGGGATCATGCCCATGTACCACAGCGACGACAGGTTGTAGTGAAACTCGTCCTGCAGATACTTCGGCGTCCAGCTAAGCAACAGGAAGGTCACGTAAACGAACGAGAAATAGCCGATGGCGTTGAGGATCAGGTTCCTGTTCTGGAAGAAGCTCCACCATGGCAGCCTGGGTTCCAAGGCGCTGTCAGCACGGGCCTGACCGCCACGCTCCTGGCGCAGATAGTCGCGCTCGGCCTGGCTGACCCGAGGGTTGTCGTCCGGGTGATCAGTGAAACGGCGCATGAAGAACAGCAGCAACAACAGACTTGCCACCCCGAGGATGATGAACATGCTGCGCCAGTCGCCGGTCAGCGTCTGGAGGCCCACGGCAATCGGGGCGGTCAGCAGCGCGCCCAATGGCGTACTCAGCAGTCCGACCGACACGACGAAGCCACGCTCTTTAGGCGTCGCCCAGTTGCCGACGCTCTTGTTGATCACCGAATAGGCAGGGCCTTCGGAAAAGCCGAACAAGACGCGAATGGTGGCGAAACCCGCCAGCGCAGACCCGCCCAGCATCGCCAGCCCCATGTCCCCGGCGAATGCGGTGCCGATCTCGAATACCGACCAGGCGCCCCCCGCGATCAGCCATACCCGCTTGGGACCGAAACGATCCGCCAGTATCCCGCCACACAGCGCGCCAACGATGTAGCCGTAGCCAAAGTAGCCAAGCAACGAACCCCAATCCGCTTTGTTGAATCCGTATTCGGGGAGGATGCTTGCCGCTGCGTAGGAAATCGCCCCGCGATCGATGTAGTTGAGCAAGGCCATCAGCATGATCAGGAAGAAAATGCGGTAGCGGTAGTTGTTGGGTTGACGGTTCATGTGCGCCCCTGGAGTAGGTAACGGCAGATGTCAAAAGCCGACTGAAGAAGCCGGAAAGCACGCTATTTTTTTATATTCTGGTTGCGACCCAAACGTTTGGGTTGACCGGAATCTACCAGCGGCAATTTTTTTAGTCAAACGTTTGGGTAACGGGATTTCTTGCTAATCCCTGATGAAATATGTAAAAAAATCGCTCTGAATAGCGACTGACATCCTTTCCTATGCCCCGCTCATCCAAACCTGCGTCGAAACCGCCCACCCTCAAGTCGATGGCAGCGGAACTTGGCATCCATGTGTCCACGCTGTCGCGGGTCCTCAACGGTGATGCCGACGCCGTCGCCCGCGCCGCCTCCCCCGACGTGGTCGCCCGCATCCGACAGTTGGCCGCGGAGCGCAATTACACGCCGAACCTCCAGGCCACGGCGTTGCGCATGCAGCGCAGTCAGGAAGTCGGTGTGTTGATGCCGAGGATTTCCGACCTGGTGATGGCGACGCTGTATGAGGGCATCGACACGGCCGCCGACGCGGCCGGTTACATGGCGTTCGTGTCGAACACCTTCGACGAGCCGGATCGGCAGCGAGCGCTGGCGGAACGTTCATTACGACGACAGGTGGCCGGGATCATCATTGGCGACTCCCACCTGGGGGACAGCCAGTTATTGAGCCACCTGGCCGACAGAAAAGTGCCCTATGTGCTGATCAGTCGCCGGCAACCCGGCCACCCCGGCGTGGCCTGCGATGATTTTCTCGGCGGACGACTGGCCGCCGAACATCTGTTCCAGATCGGTTGCAGGAACGTCGCGGTGCTGGCGGGTGAAACCTTCGCTTCGACCGGAGCGGACAGAACGAGCGGGTTCATCGATTACTTTCGCGAGTACGGCATCGACATCCCCCCCGCCCGAGTATTGACCGGGCACTTCGACTCACGGGAAGGCTACGCCCAAGGCCAGCGCCTGTTGCAGGCCGACCGGACCATCGACGGCGTATTTGCGGTCAATGACTTCCTGGCGATTGGCCTGATGGGCGCTGTCCGGGAGGCACAGCTGAACCTGGGGACCGACATCGCGGTGGTTGGCTACAATGACACGCCACTGGCCGCCGTGCTGCCCGTGCCATTGACCAGTATCCGACTGCCCTTGCACGCGATGGGCGAAATGGCTTTCCGGGCGTTGCTGGGCAAGATCGACGGCTCCCCGACTGACGATGTCCTCGTCCAACCGCAACTCATCGTTCGGGAAAGCTCTGCGCTGTTTGCGCGGTCGTCCTGAGAAACACGTTACAGAGACTGAAACTGCCATCCGAGAACCCGAAACGCACCGGCGATTTCAGCCGTGCACTGACACAGGAGTCCACTCATGGCTTATCTGTCGCCCAAGCTCAAGGGCAAGTCGTCCGGCGTGTTTGAGCTCGAAACCAGCGACACCACCGGCTATGCCGTGGACTGGCATGCCCATGACTGCCATATGTTGCTGTTGCCACGTCAGGGCGGGCTGTTTCTGTCGACCGAATGCAGTCCGACCTCACACCTTTCGCGCCAATCGTTTTCCTTCGTGCCTGCGGATTTCGCTCACGCCACCCAAGCGGCGCCGGGCCGGGAAAAACACATGACCCTGTACGTGGACCCCGCCTACGTCAAACACCAGGGATACCTCCACGGTTACTGCGGTTTCGCCCGGCAGATCGATCGCTCGGGAATCTGGCACGGCACTGAAACACTGGACAGCATTCTCACGCTGCACGATCAACTGCACAGGAGTGCATCGCCCCAAGCCTTCCAGCGCCAGTTGCCGCATCTCAATCACCTGCTGTTCGAGGAGTGCGCCCGGGTGATCGCGTCGCAGCCCACGCTGCCGCAGGTCAGCGAACACCAGCACAGTGCCCTGCTGGTACGGGACATCCAGCGCTACGTGCGGGAGAACCTCGACGCCGACCTGAGCATCGAGTCCATCGGGCATCAGTTCCACCTGTCGCGACGGCATCTGACCCGCCTATTCAAGCTCGTCGCGAATGAAACCCTGGTGGACTTCACCAATCGCACACGCGTCGAGACCGCAGCCCGGCTGGTCTCGGGCACCTCGCTGTCGATCCTGGAAGTCAGCCATGCGGTCGGCCTGGACTCCGCCTCCTACCTTGCCCGCCTGTTCAAGCGCTACCTGGGCCTGACCCCGAGCGCACTGCGTAAAGGCGGCTGACGCAATGGCCCAATAGGACGCTTGCGCGGCCCGATCAGGCGCTTGCCCTGAAGAGGGGGTGCCCACAATAGACCTCGTCTCCAGAATTCAGAGGTCACCGATGCGCGACGCAGGCGCTCCAGAAGTCATCAAGTCCACCCCGGGCGGCGGCAAACCGACTCCCGTCCTGATCGAACCCGAAGGCCTCGGTGCTGACAGGATCATGACCCTCGCCCGCGCTTACCTGAGACTGCTGGAAATCAACCGCGTACGGGCGGGGCTCAGTGCGTGGCAGGAGCGAACCGCCAAACGGCTCATGATGGAACATCTGGTGTCCGGCATTCAGGTGGCGACCGTCGCCAGGGAGTGCGCCCTGTCCCGAAGCCATTTTTCACGGGCCTTCAAGAACAGCACGGGACTCGCCCCGCGAGACTGGTTTCAACTGGCGCGACTGACCCGCGCCAAAGCGCTGCTGGAACAGACGCAGCTGTCCATTTCTCAAGTGAGCTCCGAGTGCGGATTCGCTGACCAGTCTCACTTCACCCGGATGTTTTCGAAGAAGTTCGGAAAGACGCCGGGGAAGTGGCGGCTCTGACCACGCCTGTGGTGAAGAAAGGCAACTGGGCGCCGGCGCTCGTTGCCCAAATGCCGCGAGTCTGAACCCAGGCGGGGCGTCCTCAGGAACCCCCCGCCCGCCTCTTCACTCATGGCAGCGTGGGTCCTTACTTCGGCTCCTCGGCATGGGCCCAGCGGTAATCCAGACGCGGCGCGCGGACCTTGATCTTGCGCTTGATCTTGATGAGGATCGGTTCGTGCACCGGCTCCGGGTCCTGGAGGAAGGCGGTCATCACCGCGCTCAGGGCATACAGGCCAGAGAACGCCATGACCACGCCTTCCAGCCCGAAACGGTCGTGGAAGATCGCAACCACTGCCGGACCGACCCAGGTCGATGCGCCAGCGCCCAGGCTCAGCACTGACAGCGCGGCGGCCTTGTTCTGCGGCGCCAGCGCCGGTGCCAGCGCCGAGAGTGGCACGAAGCAGGCCAGGGTCAGGCCGTAGAACGCACCGAACACCGAGGCGATGAGGAAGTTGTCGGGAAACATCTGCGGCATGAAGAAGAACAGCGGCGTGCTGATCGTGCTGCCTACCGCGCCCAGCCAGAGGATGGTGTTGCGATAGCCGATCCGGGTGCTGATCACGCTGGACGTCAGGTTGCCGATGATGTTGAACACGAAGACGATCGTCAGCAGGCGCAACCATTGTTCGAGGGTGAACCCGACGGTGTGCATGAAGAACCCCGGCATCACCACCAGGAAGCCGAACATCGACGAGGTGTTGATCACCCGCACCAGCCCTGCGAGCGACACTTTCGGACGCGTCCACATGATGGTGATGTTCTTGGCCATCGACACCATCGGCTTCTCGCCTTCGGGGGCCAGGCGTCGCATGCCGGCCGCATCACGCATGCCGATCAGACCGATGGCCCCGCCGATGACCACCAGCGCGAACGACAGCCAGAACGTTTGCAGCGCGCCGATCAGGGGAATACTGATGCTCGCCACCAACGACCCCAAAGTCGGCAGGCCTGCGGCGTAGGCCACCCAGAACCAGCCGACAGCCAGACCCATCTTGCGCGGCGGTGTGGCAGCGGCGATCCAGACCAGGAAGCCATAGGCGAACAGCGGGTAACCGAAGCCGCGCAGGCCATACGTCAGAAGGATCATCGGGTAGCTGAGTTTCTGCAGACCGTAGACGAGGAACAGCACCTCGAACACGCTCCAGATGACCAGACCGAGAAACATGACCCGCTTCGGGCCCCAGATGTTGGACAGTGCGCCGGCGAGCCAGGACGAGATGCCGACCGTGACGCCGTAGAGGGTGAACACCATGGCGATTTCATCGCCGGGCATGCCGCGCTGGCTGAGGAAGGGTGAGAGGTATCCGAGTTCGACACCGTCGCCGATCATGAAGATCAACAGGCCGACGAAGCCCCAGAACATGGGGTAAGGGATACCGATTTTGTCGCAGAGTCTGGCAAGTGAAGAGTTCGGAATTGATTGATCGCTCAATGGTCCGTTCCTTGTGTGCAGCACGGCGTTTGGGCACGCCGAATGAATGGCCTCTATGAGGTTGAAGGGCAGGCTGGTTAGCGCTGATATCTGCTCGGGGCAGCGGCATCGACGGGCATGGTATTGTCAAATGCGGGTCGTTTTGGCACGAGGCTTTTCATCGACCCGACACCCATGTTTCTCTGGGTTTTGCAGCCCGAAGCCTTTTCTTTTATGCCAGTTGAAACGGTTCAGTACAACCGTTGCCGGCCAGCGCGCCTGCGACAACCTGCCCGGTTGCCATGGCGCTAGCGCACGTGTTCCGGGGGCAGACCGGCTGACGAAACATGATGAAAAAAAGTTTGCAAAAACAGTGCGACCACTCGGTTTAACGGTCGAGATCGTCTTGCCCGCTTCGCTTGAGCAAGTAGGTGTCCATGATCCAGCCATTCGCTTCACGGGCGGCCTTGCGCACCCGTTCGATCTCCTGCGCCACGTCCCGCAACTTCCCGGCAATCAGAATCTCATCGGGCGTTCCCAGATACGCGCCCCAGTAGACATCGAGGTCGTGATCCTGCAGCGACGTGTAGGTGTTTTTGGCATCCAGCATCACGACAACGCTGTCGGCATTTTCCGGAAAACCTTCGGCCAGGCGCCGGCCCGTGGTGATCTGCACCGAGCGTCCGATGTGATTGAGCGACGTTCTGTGCCGGGCCGTCAGCGCCTGAACGCTGGTGATCCCCGGAATCACCTCGTACTGAAGCTCGTGACGCCCGCCTTCGATGATCGCCTCCAGAATCCGCATCGTGCTGTCGTACAGTGACGGGTCGCCCCAGACCAGAAAAGCCCCGCATTCGCCCTCGGCCAGCTCCTCTGCAATCAGGCGTTCGAAGGTCTGCTGCTTTTCACTGTTCAGGTTGTCCACGGCCTGCCGATAAGCAACGCCCTCGCGCTGGCGTTCAGGGTTCAACGCCTCGACGATTCGGTAGTGTCGATCCGTGATGTAGCGCTCACAGATGTCCTTGCGCAGACGATTGAGCGCGTCCTTGTCCGAGCCCTTGTCCATCAGGAAAAACACATCCACCCGATTCAGCGCCTTCACCGCCTGCACGGTGATGTACTCGGGATTCCCCGCGCCGATGCCGATGACCAGGATCGTTTTCATGAGAGCCATTCCAGACGTTCTGAGGTGCGCGATGCACGGATGAAGGTGGATGGACTATAGCGTCATCCGGAGTTCGGCTGGCGGTGGGGCGCTGGCGAACAGCTCCACGGCGCGCAGATAGACGAGAAGCGGCCGTCCGGCGTACGACCTTGGTACCGGCCCAGCGCTACTTTCTGCATATTTCGTTGCCCGATGAGCCTTCCTATGCTGGCGCTACCTGCCAGGGAGTCGCTCATGCACCGGTTTTATCGTCCAGGCCTGCCCGTCTTGATCTGCCTCTGGGGGCTGCTGACCCTGAACACCAGCGCGGCCGACGAGCCGCTGCAGGTGCCCATCGGCTATCTGGCGTTCATCCCCCACACCGGGCCGATCCTTTCCAATGTCATCCCCGAACCGACGGACGCCGGGCTGCGTGGCGCACAGCTTGCCATCGTCGACAGCAACAGCACCGGGCGTTTTCTCAAACACCGTTACAGCCTGATCAGCGCCAGTGCCGACAGCTCCGGGGCGTTGCTGGAGCAAGCCAGCGTTCAGCACGACCAAGGTGTGCGGCTGTTCGTGGTCAACGCGCCGGTCGACACGTTGCGTCAACTCAGCCTGGCGATGCCCGACAGTCTGCTGTTCAATGCAGGCAGCCCCGATGACAGCCTGCGCAGCACGTCGTGCCTGCATAACGTTCTGCATACCCTGCCCAGCCGGGCGATGCTGGCCGATGCGCTGGCGCAATTCCTCGCCGTTCGGCGCTGGAAACGCTGGCTGTTGATCGTCGGTCAGACGCCCGAGGATCAGGCCTACGCCAGTGCCCTGCGCCGGGCGGCAAAACGCTTTGGCCACACCATCGTCGCCGAGAAGACCTTTAGCTTCGATAACGACCAGCGCCGCAGCGCCCAGGCCGACCTGCCACTGTTTACCCAGACCGCCGAATACGACGTGGTGCTGGTGGCCGACGAGCGCGGTGATTTCGGCGAGTACGTGCCCTACCAGACCTGGTATCCGCGCCCGGTGGCGGGTACCCAAGGCCTGACCCCCACCGGCTGGCACAAGACCGTCGAGACCTATGGTGCGGCACAGCTGCAGAAGCGCTTCGAAGCCGTTGCCGGGCGCTGGATGAACGACCGCGACTTTGCGGCCTGGATGGCCGTGCGCAGCATTGCCAGCGCCGTTACGCGCCTGCGCGGCACTGACGCCATGCAGATTCGCGAACTGGAACTGGGCGACAACCTGCCGCTGGACGGTTTCAAGGGCAGCAAGCTCAGTTACCGGTCCTGGAATGGCCAGTTGCGCCAGCCGATTCCAGTGGTGCAGCCGCGTGCATTGGTCACCACCTCGCCCCAGGACGGTTTTCTGCACCCCGGCACGGAACTCGACAGCCTCGGTTACGACAAGCCGGAGGTGACGTGCAATTTCTGACTGCTTTTTTTCCTTTAGCAACCCGAGTCAGTACGTATTCCAGACAATGCCAACAACAAGGATCGCACCATGCGCCGCACTCTGATTGCCACTGCTCTGCTTATCGTCGCGGGGCCAAGCCTGGCCGCCACCGCGTTCGTCTCCAACGAGAAGGACAACAACCTGAGCCTGATCGACATGGACACGCTGCAGGTCACCCAGACCCTGCCCGTCGGCATGCGCCCCCGGGGCCTGCTGCTGTCCCACGACGGCAAGCTTTTGTACATCTGCGCCAGCGACTCGGACCGGGTGCAGGTGATGGACGTTGCCACGCACACGATCATCAAGGAACTGCCCTCCGGCAAGGACCCCGAGCAGTTCGCCCTGCACCCCAACAATCGCTGGCTGTACGTCTCCAACGAAGACGACTCGCTGGTGACCGTGATCGACACCGAAACCTCGAAAGTGCTGGCGCAGGTAGACGTGGGCGTCGAGCCGGAGGGCATGGCGGTCAGTCCCGATGGCAAGTGGGCAGTCAACACCAGTGAAACCACCAACATGCTGCACTGGATCGACACCCGCACTCAGACCCTGGCTGATAACACCCTGGTGGATCAGCGGCCGCGTTTCGTCGAGTTCAACAAGGATGGCTCGCAGCTGTGGTCGTCGGCGGAAATCGGCGGCACGGTGAGCGTAATCGATGTCGCCAGCCGCAAGATCCTCAAGACCCTGAAGTTCGAGATCAAAGGCGTACACCCGGACAAGGTGCAACCGGTGGGGATCAAACTCAGCGACGACGGCAAATACGCCTTCGTGGCGCTCGGGCCGGCGAACCATGTGGCGGTCATCGACGCCAGAACCCTTGAAGTCGTCGATTACCTGCTGGTCGGGCGCAGGGTCTGGCAGTTGTCGTTCACGCCGGACCAGAAGCAATTGCTGGCGACCAACGGGGTCAGCGGCGATGTGTCGGTGATCGACGTTGCGAGTCTCAAGGTGCTCAAATCGATCAAGGTCGGGCGTTATCCGTGGGGTGTGGTGGTGGCGCCATGAGCGCCTTGCAGGTGAGCGAGTTGAGTTTCGCCTATGGCGCGCAAGAGGCATTGCGTCAGGTTTCATTCGCCCTCGCCCCTGGCCGGTTCGCGGCGCTGCTGGGACCCAATGGTGCGGGGAAATCGACGCTGATTGCGCTGTTGACCCGGCTTTACGACCTGCAAAAAGGCGAGATCCGCATGGGCGAGCATTCTTTGCGCCAGGCGCCGCGGCCGGCGTTGCGGCAGATGGGCGTGGTCTTTCAGCAGAGCACGCTGGACCTGGATTTGAGCGTGGAACAGAACCTGCGTTATCACGCCGCGCTGCATGGGTTGCAAAGGCGGGAAGTCAGCGAGCGGGTGGAACGGGAGCTGGCCCGCCAAGGGCTCATCGAGCGACGCCGCGAGCGGGTCCGTGAACTCAATGGCGGCCATCGGCGTCGGGTGGAAATCGCACGAGCGCTGTTGCACCAGCCGCGTCTGCTGTTGCTGGACGAGGCCAGCGTCGGGCTCGATCCGGCCAGTCGCCTGGCGCTCAATCAACACGTGCGCAGCCTGTGTCGCGAGCAAGGCATCAGTGTGCTGTGGACCACTCACCTGCTCGATGAAGTCCACAACGATGATGACCTGCTGATTCTGCATCAGGGCCGGCTGGTCGCCAGCGGTCAGGCGTGCGACGTCAGTGCCGAACATGGCGGCGAATTGGATACGGCCTTCACCCGCTTGACCGCTTCATCCGGAGCCCGCCAATGAGCGCTTACTGGCAGTGTTTCAGCGGCATCGTCCTGCGCGAGTGGCTGCGTTTCGTCCTGCAGCGCACGCGGTTTCTCAGTGCTCTGGTGCGTCCGCTGTTGTGGCTGCTGGTGTTCGCCGCCGGGTTTCGCGCGGCGCTGGGCATCGCCATCATCGAGCCTTATGACACCTACATTCCCTACGAGGTGTACATCATTCCGGGATTGGCCTGCATGATCCTGCTGTTCAATGGCATGCAGGGTTCGTTGTCGATGGTGTACGACCGCGAGATGGGCAGCATGCGCGTGCTGCTTACCAGTCCCCTGCCCCGCACTTTTCTGCTGGTGAGCAAGCTGTTGGCGACCTCGCTGATTTCCCTGTTGCAGGTCTACGCGTTTCTTGCGGTGGCTTGGATTTACGGCGTGCGACCGCCCGCGTTTGGCCTGTTCGCCGCGTTGCCCGCCTTGCTGCTGGTGGCGTTGATGCTCAGCGCCCTGGGCTTGCTGCTGTCTAACGCCATTCGCCAGCTGGAGAACTTTGCCGGGGTGATGAATTTCGTGATCTTCCCGCTGTTCTTCCTGTCGTCGGCGCTGTACCCGCTGTGGAAAATGCGCGAGGCCAGCCAATGGTTGTACGGGTTGTGCGCGGTCAACCCGTTCAGTCATGCAGTGGAGCTGGTGCGTTACGCGCTGTATGAACGGCTCAATCCGCTGGCGCTGGCGGTGTGTCTGGTCTTGACGCTGTTGTTCGCCTGGCTCGCGGTGCTGACGTTCAACCCGCAGCATGCGGCGGTGCGCAAGGCAGGTTAAGCACCGCGATGTGCCTGGATGTAGTGATGCCGGTGCGGGAACCGGCTTGCTGGCGAAAGCGTCATGTCTGTGCAGGCTGACATGACCGACACCCCGCTTTCGCCAAAAGATGCGTCTTTGAGGTGTGATCCGCGCGTCGGAAATTACGACTTTGGTACGGGTTTTCCTCTCTATGGTCGCATTCCCAAAGCAGCGGGACTGGCTTGTAATGCAAGGCATAGAACAAGGAATGCTCACCCTGCGGCGTGCGTTGTCATTCGCCGGGTAGAACCTGCTCAACCCGAACCCTTGCGCTGAACGGCATCAACAATAAGAACGGTGAAAAACCATGTACAAGATCCTGATCGCCGACGATCACCCGCTGTTTCGCGAAGCGATTCACAACGTCATCAGCGACGGCTTCCCCGGCAGCGAAGTGATGGAAACCGAAGACCTCGACAGCGCCCTGGCCCTGACGCGCAACCATGACGATCTGGACCTGATTCTGCTGGACCTGAACATGCCGGGGATGCACGGTCTCAACGGCCTGATGAACCTGCGCAACGAAGCGCCGACCATTCCCGTGGTGATCGTGTCCGCCGAGCAGGACAAACAGGTGGTGTTGCAGGCGATCACCTATGGCGCGGTGGGGTTCATCACCAAATCCTCGCCGCGAAAGCAGATGACCGAGGCCATCGAGCAGATTCTCAATGGCAACGTGTACTTGCCCTCGGACATCATCCGTAGCCATAAGAGTACGACCCGGCGCAGTGGCTACGACGCGCCGCACTTTGCGCCGGAGCTGCTGCAGGCGCTGACTCGCAAGCAATTGCTGGTGCTGGAACGCATGACCAAAGGCGACTCCAACAAACAGATCGCCTACAGCCTGGCGATCGCCGAAACCACGGTGAAGGCCCACGTGTCGGCCATTCTGCGCAAGCTCAACGTGCACAACCGGGTGCAGGCGATCCTGAGTGCCGGGGATATCGATTTTGCGGCGTATTTGCGCAGGTAGCGGCTTCCATTATCTGCCCGGCCGGACTGCTACAGATATCTGGGAAGCCAAGACAATCATTCTCCAGCCAGAATCAAAAACAGCCCGTCACCCCTGCTGCGCCAGCGTCTCGAATGCTTCTTCGATGTAACTCACTTTGGTCGGGCGCACCAATCGCGCGACTTCCTGGCCGTCGCGCATGAACACCAGCGTCGGCCACAACTTCACGCCAAACGAACGTCCCAGCCGCCTGCCACTGCCGTCTTCNCCAATCATTGGCTGGGCCGCGGTGCAGTGACCGCACCAGTTGGTGCCGAACTCGATGACACTCGCCCCCTCCAGCGCATCCACTTCAGCGCGAGTCAGGGTTTCGGGGACGTAAGGCTCATTGGTCATGTGAAATCTCCCATCACGATCCTGGGAGTGTAGCGGCCTGCCAAAGCCCGGCGCAAAACCCCGGCTATCACTCCCATTAAAATAGTGACTTGCATAATGAAAGTCACAAGCTTAAATTACGACCATCATTTCTCAGCAGCCTTCGCTCTGGAGATCCGGTCATGAAGAAGAAAAGCTTCGCCGACATGCCCTGCCCGATTGCTCACAGCCTCGAGCACGTCGGTGATTGGTGGAACATCCTGATCCTGCGCGACATGTCCTATGGACTGAGCCGTTTCGACGAATTCCAGAAAAGCCTGGGCATCGCTTCCAACACCCTGACTCGCCGTTTGAGCGGTCTGATCGAGTCCGGTCTGGTGGAAAAGCACACCTACACCGACAAACCTCCGCGTTACGACTACGTGCTGACCGAAAGCGGCCGTGACTTCCGTCCGGTGGTGCTGACCCTGATGAAATGGGGCAGCAAACACTTTTCACCCAACGGTTCGAACATCGAACTGATCGACGTAACCAGTGGCCAGCCAGTCGACCTGGTGCTGGCCGACGCCAACACCGGCAAGCGCATCAACATGCGTGAGCACGGCCTTCGCTACAACGGCCCGACCGAGAGCCTTTCGGCATGGCGTCTGGAGGCTGGCCGTGCCCGCCGCAATGCCTACCGCGACTCGCTTCCCCCTTCCCAACCACTGCAGCTCAACAGGTAATTCGCGATGAACAACCCCCAAACCGTCACCGAGCCCGCCGTTGCCGTGGCATCGCCGAAACCCGCTCGGGGCAAGCGTCTGATCCTGATGTTGCTTGCCGCCGTCATCGTGGTCGGCGCGGTGATCGTTGGCATGCACTGGTGGACCGTCGGCCGTTTTCTGGAATCCACCGACGACGCTTATGTCGGGGGTGACGTGACCGTCATCGGCCCGAAAGTGCCGGGGTACATCACTGAACTGAAAGTGGTCGATAACCAGTTCGTGCACGCCGGCGATCTGCTGGTGAAGATCGATGATCGCGATTACGTTGCCGCGCTGAACAAGGCAGAAGGCGCCGTTGCGGCGGAACAAGCCCTGCTGGCGAACCTCGACGCCACCGAGCAGCTGCAACACGCGGTGGTCAGTCAGGCGAAAGCGGGAATCGATGCGGCGAACGCCGAAACCGTGCGCTCGCGGGACGATCAGGTGCGTTATCAAGTGTTGTCCGGTCGCTCGGCGGTCTCGGTTGAAAGCTTCCAGCGCGCCGATGCCACCTACAAAACCGCGCAGGCCAACGGTGCCAAGGCGCAGGCTTCGATGCTCGCCTCACAACGCCAGCTCGATGTGATCTCGACGCAGAAACAACAGGCTCGCGCCGCGCTGGAACAAGCCAAAGCCGAACGCGACATGGCCCGCCTCAACGTCGGCTACACCGAATTGCGCGCGCCGGTCGACGGCGTGATCGGCAACCGTCGGGCACGGGTCGGCGCTTATGCCGCCGCAGGCACTCAGTTGCTGTCGGTCGTCCCCGCCACCGGCCTGTGGGTCGATGCCAACTTCAAGGAAGACCAGTTGCAGCACATGCACCCCGGCCAGGCCGTGACCATCGAAGCCGACGTGCTGCCAGGCCAGGTGTTCCACGGTCATCTGGACAGCCTCGCCCCGGCGACCGGCTCGCAATTCAGCGTGCTGCCGCCGGAAAACGCGACGGGCAACTTCACCAAGATCGTGCAGCGGGTTCCGGTCCGCGTGTATCTGGACGGCGAAGACGGTCACCTCGGCAAACTGCGTCCGGGGCTCTCGGTCGTCGCTGAAGTCGATACCAAAGCCGACGCGTCACAACCGGTTCACGTCGCCAGCGCTGCTGACGGGAAGTCAGCGCCATGAGTGCCGCCACCGCCAATGCCGGCGCATTTGCGGCAAAACCCAAAGGCCCGGTAGACGCCGCGTCGATGGCAACAGTCGCCAAGGTTTTCGCCTTCGCCAGCATGTGTCTGGGGATGTTCATCGCCTTGCTCGACATCCAGATCGTTTCCGCTTCACTGCGTGACATTGGCGGTGGCCTGTCTGCCGGTTCCGACGAAACCGCCTGGGTTCAGACCAGCTACCTGATCGCCGAAATCGTGGTGATTCCCCTGTCCGGCTGGCTCGCCCGGGTGTTCTCCACCCGCTGGCTGTTTTGTGCATCGGCGGTCGGTTTCACCCTCGCCAGCCTGTTGTGCGGTCTGGCCTGGAACATCCAGAGCATGATCGCCTTTCGTGCCCTGCAAGGCTTTCTCGGCGGTTCGATGATCCCGATGGTGTTCACCTCGGCCTTCATGTTCTTCACCGGCAAACAGCGGGTCATCGCCGCCTCGACCATCGGTGCCATTGCCTCGTTGGCGCCGACGCTGGGTCCGGTGATCGGCGGCTGGATCACCGACGTGTCGTCCTGGCACTGGCTGTTCTACATCAACCTGGTGCCGGGGATTTTCGTTGCCATCGCGGTACCGATTCTGGTCAACATCGACTCAGCCGATTTGAAGCTGCTCAAAGGCGCGGATTACGTCAGCATGGTGTTTCTCGCACTGTTCCTCGGTTGCCTGGAGTACACCCTGGAAGAAGGCCCGCGCTGGAACTGGTTCAGCGACCAGACCATCCTCACCACTGCCTGGGTTTCGGGCGTCTCGGGCGTTGCGTTCATCACCCGCACGCTGATGGTGAGCAACCCGGTGGTGGACCTGCGCGCCCTCAAGGACCGCAACTTCGCCCTTGGCTGTTTCTTTTCTTTTGTCACCGGCATTGGCCTGTTTGCCACGATTTACCTGACGCCGCTGTTTCTGGGCCGGGTGCGCGGCTACAGCGCACTGGAGATTGGCGAAGCGATCTTTTCCACCGGTGTGTTTCAGTTGCTGGCGATTCCGGTGTACGGCTTTCTCGCCAATCGCGTCGACCTGCGCTGGATCATGATGTTCGGCCTGTCGCTGTTCGCCCTGTCGATGTGGGACTTTTCGCCGATCACCCACGATTGGGGCGGCCATGAGCTGTTGCTTCCGCAAGCCATTCGCGGTTTCGCTCAACAGATGGCGGTGCCGCCGACCGTGACCCTGACCCTGGGTGGCTTGCATCCTTCACGGCTCAAGCAGGCGTCGGGGCTGTTCAACCTGATGCGTAACCTGGGTGGCGCCATCGGCATCGCGGCCTGTGCCACGATCCTCAACGACCGCACCAACCTGCATTTCACCCACTTGGCCGAGCATCTGAACGACAGCAACGAAGCCATGAACAACTGGCTGTCGACGGTCACCGGCAACTTCGCAAGCCTGGGCCAGAACGCCGCAGACGCAAGCAACTCGGCGCTGCACCAACTGTGGCTGTTGACCTATCGCGAGGCGCAGACCCAGACCTACTCCGACGCATTCCTGGCGATCATGGTCTGTTTCATCATCGCCGTGGCCATGGTCCCGCTGATGCGCAAGGTCGAACCCCCGAAGGCCCCTTCGGCCGACGCGCATTGAGACCGACATGAATGCTCTTTTCTCATTTTCAGCACCCCGCTTCGAGGACAGCCCCATGAACACCCTGGCGTCTCGTTTCAAACGCACTGGCCTCTTTGCCTTCAGCACGCTGTTCATTGCGCTGGCCGGTTGCACCGTCGGCCCTGATTACCATAAGCCGGAAAACACCCTGACCGCGACCTACCAGAACCAGTCCCTGTTGCAGCAACGCGTGGGCGATACCCCCGCCCCTGCGCTGGACACCTGGTGGACCGGTTTTAATGACCCGGAACTGACCCGCATCATCCAGCGCGTGCTGGATCAGAATCTGGACCTGGCGAAATCCTTCGCCCGCGTCGAACAGGCGCGCGCCGTGGCGCAACAGGCCGGTGCGATTCGCTTGCCGCAGGGTGCGCTGGATGCCAGGGCGGTCCGTCAGCGTCAATCCACCGAGAGCTCACAGGGTCAGGTCGGCAGTACCTTTCCCGGTTACGACCGCAATCAGACGCTGGAAACCATTGGCGTCGGCGCCAGTTGGGAGGCCGACCTTGCAGGAGGCCTGAAACGTGGCGAGGAAGCTGCGGTAGACGAAGCGCAGGCGGCGGAAGCGAGCCATGTCGGCGTGCGGATTTCGGTGGCGTCCGAGGCCGCCGATGCCTACTTTCGCATTCGCGGCGCTCAGCAACGGCTGGCGGTGGCCGAGGATCAGGTCAAGACCCAGAACGGGTTGCTCGATCTGATCAAGGACCGCATGGGCAGCGGCCTGGCAACCAATCGCGAACAGGCGCAGGCCCAGGCGCTGGTCTTGCAGGCGCGGGCGACCATCCCGCCGTTGCGCACTGAACTGGCAACCCAGTTGAACCGACTGGACGTGCTGATGGGCGCACAACCTGGCACGTATTCCCAGGAACTGAAAAACAGCTCGCCACAGTACAGCGTGCCGACCATCAGTGACTCCGAAGGCCCTGCTGAGTTACTGCGTCGTCGACCGGATGTGATCGCTGCCGAGCGCAAACTGGCGGCGTCCAATGCGCGAATCGGCGCGGCGATTTCCGAGTATTACCCCAAGGTTTCGCTGTCCGGTCTGTTGGGCTTCGACACCGCTCACAGCGGGCAACTGTTCACCTCGTCAGCGTTCCAGCCGCAAGCGATTCTTGGCCTTCACTGGCGCCTGTTCGACTTCGGTCGCGTCGACGCCGAAGTGGCCCAGGCCAAAGGCGCCAACGCCGAAGCCCTGGCCGAGTACCGTCAGGTGATGTTGAAAGCCACCGAAGATGTCGAGAACGCCATCGTCACGCTGGTCGAACTGGAATCGCAGCGCCTGGAAGTCGATCAAGAGGTCGCCGCCCACCAGACCGCCCGCGACGCTGCGCAAGACGCCTACAAAGGCGGCGCGATCAGTCTGGTGGAGGTGCTGGATGAGGATCGCCAGTTGCTGGTCTCAAGGGATCAACTGGCGCAACTGCACGCCGACGGTGCCCGCGCTGCCGTCTCCACCTTTCGCGCTTTGGGCGGCGGCTGGCCGCAGGCAACGAAGGAGAACGTGGCCAAGCGGTGATTGCATCTCATCGAGTTACGTAGCCTTACGACTGCTGCGCAGCCGATCGCCGACAAGGTGGAGCGCCACCCCGGCGACCTCCCACGCCCTTCGGGCAGAATCAAAGCCATGCGACCCACACAACACTGCCTCTGCCGAAGGCGTGGGAGGCCGGCTTGCCGACGATGCTTCTGACGGAGGCGTAGGAGGCCGGCTTGCCGACGATGCTTCTGCCGAAGGCGTAGGAAGCCGGCTTGCCGACGATGCTTCTGCCGAAGGCGTAGGAGGCCGGCTTGCCGACGATGCTTCTGCCGAAGGCGTAGGAGGCCGGCTTGCCGACGATCTGGCGCGAAGCGGCAGCAAATACTGGGCATGTGGTGAGTCAGACAGACGCGCCGGGCATCCGTAACTTCAGGGTAGCCAGATCGCGTCCCACAATGGGTAGTCGCCGATTCGCTTGACCAATCCCGCACGTAGTGGGTTGGCGACTACGTAACGCGCGATCCCTTTGATATCTTCCTCAGATCTGAGCGCGCGATCATGAAACCCCTTTTGCCAGACCTGACACTGCCTACCCAGAGCATGATTGATGCTGTGAGCACTGCGAGACTTCGCGCGTCGCATCAGTGCCGATAACGAGCTGTCGCGCAGTTCGATGAGCCAATGAAAATGATCAGGCATCACCACCCAAGCCAACGAATGAGCGGCGCCTTCTGCTTCGGCGAGTCTGAACTGGTCTACCACCAACCTTCCCATGCGCCAGTCTGCGAAGAGTGGGGAGCGGCAGTGAACGGTGGTGGTGAGTAGGTAAAGTTGGTGATGGCCGGAATATCGGCCGGTGCGTAGCTGGCGAGAGTGGGGCGTTGATTTCAGCATTCCTTTGCCTCTGGCGATAACTGTCCAGGCAAAGATTAGAAGGCAGTGACGATCATTCGTGCAGGGGATTTTTGCTTGGTATTTCAAGTGAATAAGCGCAAGGGGGAGCTTTTTGGCAAGCGGCTTGCCAGAGACAATCCAGTTGTCTGATTCTACGACTGCTGCGCAGCCGATCGCCGACAAGTCAGGCTCCCACGCCCTCCGGGCAGAATCAAAAGCCATCAGCCCAGCACCGCATTGCCTCTGTCTAAGGCATGGGGTGCCAGCTTGCCGACGATGCTTCTGCCGAGGGCGTGGGAGGCCGGCTTGCCGACGATGCTTCTGCCGAAGGCGTGGGAGGCCGGCTTGCCGACGATGCTTCTGCCGAAGGCGTGGGAGGCCGGCTTGCCGACGATGCTTCTGCCGAAGGCGTGGGAGGCCGGCGTGCCGACGATGCTTCTGCCGAAGGCGTGGGAGGCCGGCTTGCCGACGATGCTTCTGCCGAAGGCGTGGGAGGCCGGCTTGCCGACGATCTGGCGCGAAGCGGCAGCAAATACTGGGCATGCGGTGAGTCAGGAGGAATGAGTTGTCTGATTCTACGAC
Organism: Pseudomonas sp. LS-2; assembly: GCF_003605735.1. Taxonomy (GTDB): domain Bacteria; phylum Pseudomonadota; class Gammaproteobacteria; order Pseudomonadales; family Pseudomonadaceae; genus Aquipseudomonas. Next base: position 56,399 of record NZ_QXTJ01000022.1, read on the forward strand.
TGCTGCGCAGCCGATCGCCGACAAGGTGGAGCGCCACCCCGGCGACCTCCCACGCCCTTCGGGCAGAATCAAAAGCCATGAGCCCAGCACCGCATTGCCTCTGTCTAAGGCATGGGGTGCCGGCTTGCCGACGATGCTTCTGCCAAAGGCATGGGGTGCCAGTTTGCCGACGATGCTTCTGCCGAGGGTGTGGGTCCCATTCTGACCTGAGATATCTTCTGCCGAAGGCGTACAAGTCCGCCGGTAAGGCGTTCACCGCGGGACAAGGAGACGCACAAATCAGCCCTTGATGAACCCCAACAATATCTTGTTGATCTCATCCGGCTGCACGGTGCACATGCCGTGAGCGCCGCCCTTGACCACGTGCAACGTCGAGCCTTTCACCAACTCGTGACTCTTGTAACCAGCCGCAACGATCGGCACGATCTGGTCGTCATCGCCATGCAGGATGAGGGTTGGAACGTCGATCTTTTTCAGGTCTTCGGTGAAGTCGGTTTCCGAGAAGGCCTTGATGCAGTCGAACTCGCCCTTGACGCTGCCAAGCATGCCAATGGACCAGAACGAGTCGATGGCGCCCTGGGAGGTTTTCGTGCCGTCGCGGTTGAAGCCGAAGAACGGCACGGCAAGGTCCTTGAAGAACTGCGAGCGGTCGGCGGTGAAGCCTGCGCGGATGCCATCGAACACCTCGATCGGCAGGCCTTCAGGGTTAGCATCGGTTTTCAGCATGATTGGCGGAACCGCGCCAATCAGCACCGCCCTGGCGACCCGCGAGGTGCCGTGACGGCCGATGTAACGCGCCACTTCGCCACCGCCAGTGGAGTGACCGATCATGATCACGTCCTTGAGGTCCAGCGCTTCGAACAGCTGCGCCAGGTCATCGGCGTAGGTGTCCATGTCGTTGCCGTCCCAGGTCTGACCCGAGCGACCATGGCCACGGCGGTCATGAGCGATGACGCGATAGCCGTTCTGACCGAGGAACAGCATCTGCGCATCCCAGGCATCGCCATCGAGCGGCCAGCCATGGGAGAACACGATGGGCTGACCGGTGCCCCAGTCTTTGTAGAAAAACTCGGTGCCGTCTTTCAGGGTCAAGATAGACATGGGACGCAATCCTCGGGAAGTGAGCAGGGAAGATTGAGCGTAGTCCGGGATTGTGAATGTGCCTTGAAGGTATGTGCTTGTTTGATCCGTTGCACCTGCAGAAATGCTCGGCCCGGGGACGCTGTGCCTGATAAAACCCGGTGAATGATGACCGGCCGACGTCATGCCGGGCCGGTCGTTGATCCCTACCTTGCAGACCCACCCGCTACGGCTTCGTCGGGGTGACGTTCGTTGCGATGTAGCTATCCTCTGCATCAGGTTTCTCGGGGTCGCGCTTGCGGTCGAACGTCACCTCTGTGCCGACCTTGGGAAGCTCATCGCGCCTATCGCCCCAGAAAAAGTAAATCTCGTCATCATCGGCTTCGTTATCCGGCTCGTACTTGATCCAGCCGAACCTTTGATCGACGTTTAGCTTTACCACTGTCCCTGTGAACACACTCATGATCATCACCTGTCGTTTCGTGGATGCAGCCGATGTGAAATTCCCGACAGCAATGGCCGCTGACTTGCCGTCGTCCGAGAACGGCAACGGGCTCAGCCGCTCAGCCCCTGTGCCGCCCAGAGATCGTATCGAGGCTTGATATCACGCGGCTTGTAAGGGTTATCGCCGCGAAGCGTGGCGCGTGCCCGCGAGCTGATGGATGAAGAATCATCCCCCTGCGCCAGCGCCTGTGATGACTCTCCTGTCCCCCGCAAGAGATTGCTCTCGATGACCAACCCTTCGATTTCATTGACCCTTGAGGCGAACCGTGACCGGTTGGCCAGCTCGTACAGCCTGGCTGGCCGTCCAGTCAGGTTGAGCGGGTCAGGCCCATCCCAAAAGCTTCTCAGCTTACCGACCCAACCACTGCTGTCGTAGGTGGGCATCGGCTGAAGCGGTGCGGCAGGGGCGTCCATGTAATCGCCCACCTTGCGCATGGTTCCGCGCAGGCGCATCCGCCAGGGCAGGCGCATAGACCCCAGTTGAGCTTTGTAGAGTCGGGTGAGGCCGCCCTGGCCTTTGAGGAATCGGCCAAGACTTCGACCGAGCGCTTTTGCCCCGCGCCCCATGAGCCGCACCGTACGTCCAGCCGCGTTGATCGTCTGCCGGAGCAGACTGACGCCCGCCTTGATGGCCCCCATGAAACAGGCCGCAGACAGCACGCCTACAGCCATCGAGGCAATACCCAAGGCCTTGGACAGTTTCGGATTCGACTCTGCAGTCAATACCGAAGCCACCTCCAGTCCGAACGAAGCGACACTCAGCGCCGTCAGAACACCAAACAGCAACATGGAGGCCGTGCCACCGGAAAATACCGTTGCAACGACGCCTACAACCGTCAACACCAACGACAAAGCGAGCCCTCGCCATCTGCCGCCGACCTCCATGGCCCGGGTTTCCTGGAGCTCTTGGTCGAGGTTCTGTAAAACCTGATTCTGCTCCCAGCGGCTGAGCATGATGGCGCCACTGGGATCATGCAGATTGACCGGATCCGGGCAGTGCTGATAAGGGTTCACACCGCCCTCTCCCACCGGTGCCAGCCAATCCGGCTGGACGTAACGGCACAACATCGGGTCATAACTGCGGTAGCCATTGCCGGCATGGTACTGGCCGGTCACCGGATCACGGCGCATGCCGTTGTAGCCGAGGACCACTTCCTCGAGCGCTGCGCCTTCGCCAAACGGCAACAGGGGCGCCAGGGTCAGTTCACCCTCCTTGAACTGCCCGGCGATCCCGACCTGCGGATCGTCGATCAGCCAACGCACCTGATTCTCGTCATATTCGGCAAGCCCGGCCGAAATGCTCGTGCGACGGGTCACGGCCCTGTTCTTGTCGAACCGGATCTCACCAATCAACTCATCGCCGTCGTAGCGCAGTTCCCGAACGCTCTCATCGGCCTTGACGTACTGCGCCGCCAGGCGTTGATAGCCGTCGTACTCATAGCGCGCCAGCAGCCCGTCATCGACATCCCTGACCTTGCTCAACTGGCCAAAGGCGTTGTACGCGAATGAGCGGCCTGGGGTTCGAGCGGCGTTCAGGTAGCCATTGTCGCTCCAGGTCAGGGCTTGAGAGTCGGCGCCGAGCTCGACCGCAGTCATGCGCACTGGATCGGTGCTATCACCGTAACTGAACGCCAGGGTCGCGTCGGAATCATCGAACTTGGTGGTCACGCAACTGACGAGGTTGTCGAGTGAATCCCAACTGAAGACTTGCGCCTTGACCGCGTTGCCCTGGGCGTCCTTCGGACAATGCGCAGCATCGACGGCATCGCAGGTATAGCGTGCCAGTCGATCCAGTTTGTCGTAGCTGAAGCGTTCGGTAGACGTCAGCGCGCCTCCCGCGTAACTCGCCTTGCTCACCAGCCGGCCGTCCCCGCGCCAGGTCATGCGTTGCTCGAAGCGAGGGGCTCCGTTGTGCAAGAAGGTTCGCGTCACTTCCCGACCAAAGCCATCGTGATCGCTAAGCACCTGCCATTGCTCGCCAGCCCTCAATGCCTGCACCTTGCGCGATTGCAGTTGCCCCCTTGGATCGTAACGGTAGGCCACGTCCTCATGCTCCTGGCAGGTACGCAGTACACGTCCTTCATGGTCGGCGAACGCACGTTGCCAGTGGCCGTCGGCGCGCAGCGCAGCCACGGGGGCGCCTCGCAGGCTATGCCACTCGACACTGTGCGATCCGCTGCGCGCAGAGGTCTGCGTCTCCTTGACGCGGCCAGGCAGGCTCGTTGGGGTAAAACTGTGCTTCCACATGTCGTTGGCCGCACCGCCCGACGCCACGGTGGTGACCCCTTCGTTGCGCGTCAGGCTGGCGATGAGGCTGTCGCCTGCGCCCCATTGAACGCCCGTGGCGTCGACACGCGTGTGCAAGCGCGTCTTGTCGGGCAGGGTCACGGTGTCGTCGTCGAAGGTGTAGGTGCGACCCCCGACCGTGCGTGATTGCAAGGTGGAATCGTTGACCATGTGCTGCGTGACCACCACCTTGCCATCCACCCTGAGTTCGGTGATCTGGTCGCTGAAGCCGTGATAGGTCCGTTCGACGAGCGTGCCGTCTGGTCGCGTTATCCGGATGGCTCGACCCAGTGCGTCGCGTTCGATTGTGGATAGGTACGTTTGGTCGCCGACGACACGCTCGCGGCTGACGACGCGGCCGTTCGTGTCCAGACACTGAATCAGTTTCAGTCGCGGCTGACCGGTACCGTCCGACAGGATCTGCGTGCGTACGAAGGTGCCGTCTGTTTTGGTGAGATATTCGGTGGTGCGTTGGGAGAGGCGTTGTTGATCCAGGCCCTGTTCATCGATCAGCGAGGTTTTTGTGTCGCGAACGGCATCTGGCGTTGCTATGCGTGCTATGGGCGACAGGAGAAAGCTCGCCTTTGCCTTCCTGGCTGAGCCAGGATCGAGGAAAGTTTCAAAATCCAAAAGTTCAACATGTTCCATATCAGGTTCAGTCTTCGATTTTCCAGAGTCGAAATAGACCTCATTGTGCACAACACTTCCGTCATCTAAAACGTCATATCCACTGTTGCCACTATTGGAAATGAATGTAACTCCACTGCGCCCTGCCAAACCTTGGGCAAACTTTATAAACATCTGCTCATCGAAAGTGCCCCGGTCAAAAACTCTGCGTCCCGATTTAACAGCTGAATCAATAAGGTCGATAGCGGGATCCCAGTTGGTCTTGATACTGTCCAACCTCTTACCTCGCAATTGCCTTAGTTTCACCAAATCATCAAAAAACGCTTCTGCCTGTTTTGGGCTTTCGCCGCCGAAGCCCCTAAAACAGACCTCATCGGCTTCTTCATCCTGACTCTGCGCCGTAGGAGTTTCACCCGTGACCACATCCCCCACATCGGCAACCCCGCGCGCTGTCCCCCAAGGCTGACGCCCCCGCTGCAGCTGCACCTGGGCCCTCTCGATCACCGCCTGACCACCCGGCAAATAATCCCACTCCCAACTGCCCATAACGTGCGACTCATCCAGCCCTTGCAACGCACATTCATACAGCGGCAGGTAACCCCCAGAGTCCGCCTTTCGCCAATCACTGCGCCATGTCCGTTGCAAGCCGTCCAGATAGGCTCGATTTTCATCGCGGTTGCGATGGACTTGGGTCGCCAGCTTGCCATCCGTAGAGTATTGAGTCTGGGTGTGTTCAGCTGCAAACTGGCCAACGGCCGTGGTTTTACCTGGCTCGAGTCGATAGTGCACCTCGAGGACCACGCGCCCGGCAGCGTCGTAATCCCAGGTCGTCTCGATCCCCTGTTCGACGCGCGACCGGCAACGCTGACTGTAACGTGAACACCGCTCGGTACTGATCACCTGGGTGCCAGCCTGGGTCTTCGAAACCGTGCGCACTGTAATGAACGGATTATTCGGGTTGTCTTGGCAGAGGCGCGTGGTTTCCAGCGAGAAGGTCTCAGTGCCCAGATGAGTCAACTGTTTATCGCTGAGGCTCCACTCCCTGACCTTGCTCGCACCGCCCGGCGTGGTCTTGGCGGTAACGGGCGAAACGCTGGTGATGCGCTGACGCCAAAGCACTTCATCGGCAGTCTTGACCCACGGCGTACTGCTGGAAAGCTGTCCGCCGAATGCCCCCTCTACGCCTATACCTTCAATGACGATCTGCTGCTCAAGCTCAAGGAACGTCCTGCCGTCACGTTCAACTGCGCGATAGCCAAAGAGTTTCAAACCCAGCGAATGGCCGAAGTCATCACATTGATACTCGGCCATCAGCGGGGGCACGGCGTACTCAGGCAGTTTGGGGCAGCTTAATGGCGGCACCCCCGATACGCCGTTCAGGCCATTCAGGGTCGCGGCACGGACGATGTTCTCCCCGCCATCCGCTGAATAGTAAGCACTGTGAAGGGTGTGCTGACCCTGCGTGACGAGTTTTACTGGCAGGCCAGCGTCGCCTTGTTCGATGATCAGCTTGTCGACGCCCTTGCCCAGTGCCGAACGCCCCGCCGCCGGGCTGACGTGCAGCATTGACTCGATAGAACGGATCAAGCGCGTCCGGCCTCGCCGACCGTAGCGCCAGAGGATCTCGATGATATCCTTCTGATGCTTGACCCGAGACTCGCCCAGGAGCAGCACCGCCTTGTCACGTCTCACGCCCAGCTTGATCTGTCCGATGGACGCGACCAGATCATCCCCGTATCCCGTGTAGCGAATGACTTCGGTTTTGCCCGCTAGCCGTGACTTGAACTCCAGCCACTGGCTGTCGGACGAGGCCGAGCCCGTCAGCAGTTCCTGACGCTGTGCCTGATCGTCAAGACCGAGCACCTGTAGATGGTGCTCCCGTGCCCCATGGGCTCCGCGCTCGCCCTCGACGATGTACAACTGCTCGGAAGTGTCCAGCAGACGCCCGGTGTAGCGGTAGGTATTCACCTGGTTTTCTTGCCCATCACCCGGAATCACCGCATGCAGCACGGCCTGCGGCCAAAGCGGCTTACCGCGTCCCCGTATGCCCGGGCTGTAATGAACGCACTCGACCGACCCGTCGAGCTCGGTCAACCGGCACAGCACCCGATCCAGGGTCGGATCGTCGGCATAGCCACAAACGACCTCCTGCAGGATCTGCGGTGGTAAGTCGCCAGTTTCGTGAGTACGCGTGAGCGTGCGTAATAAACAGTTTTGCAATTGCAGGTGGACCGCGAAGCATTCAACGCTCTTTGGCCAGACCTGCATGTGGACCTGAGCATTGGTTTTTTCCGGATTACTGTATTCCGCGGTGAACAGCGCTTCCTCCCCGCTCTTGATGCTCAGGAGCTGAAATTGCCCCTTCTGGCGCTTCCACTCCAGCTCCACTGTTTCGCCGTACAACGAGACGATGCGTGAGGGCAGCAATTGCACGAAGGGCCGTTGGTAGTAAGCGATACGCTCGTCCAGTTCCTTGGTGCTGCCGTGTTCCGCCCAGGCGATGACGGCTTCGGTGTAATCCAGGTCCGCGGCCATGTAATACCCCTGAGGTGATAGGCCGAAAAGCACCCATTGGGTCCAGTGCGAAGGGACTGCGGGAAAGTCGGGCTTGCGTTTTTGTTTGATGGCCTCGAGCATCTGGACGATTTTAGCGACGAATTCGGCATTGGGCTCCTCCTCGTCGCTGCCTGCCGCGGCGGGTTTGCTCAGTACCTCCCGGCGACCACTCGGCAGGTCGAGGGTGAACTCGCTGTAATCCTTGCTGGATTGCACCACGCAGTTTCTTTTCTTCAGCGACTTGGCGTCGCCGAGCATCTCCCACTCCTCGAGCGTGAATGTGATCCGCGTGCCATCGGCCAGTGTCAGGCAACGCTCACGCACATCCAGGCTGGAGAATCGCCAGGCCCAGCCATCCCCAAGCCCCGCTTCGTTGCCGCGCAAGGCCGAGTAATGCAAGGTCAGATCACAGATCGGGCCGCGTCCGTTCAGGCCTTGCAAGGTGGCAACCGGGTAATGGGCGTGGAACAAACCGGTGCGTGGGTCGACGCCGCTCTCTCCCTGACCGAGGGTGTCGAAGATTTCCGAGCGCTCGGTATTGCCGTAATCCTCGCACAGGGGACTGATCGGTGAGTAAGGCTCCAACCGTTTGGGCGGGGTGTACAAGACGGGTTGAGGGGCTTGCCAGAATTGCGTCTGCGCGGAGGCACCGATATGGCCGACGATTTGTTCTTGCTCGCCGTGCAGGCTCTCCGGGCAATCCAGGCTGACCTCATAGGTGCATGGCCGGGTCAGTGCGCCCCACGTGATTCGGTCCGCCGTCACGGAAATCGGCCAGGGCACCTCTTCACCCGCCCCCTCACCCGACATTACCGGCACACAGGCGGCTATACGCATGCCTTTTTTGAAAGTAGCGTGGTTCAAACGAAACTCAAGCTCACCGGCATGCACACCGGCGGTTAGCCGCAATGAGCCAATACCCGATTCCAGCGTCACCGTGGGCAGGCCCGTAGCGGCAATCGCTGCAGACTCAAGGCCAGTGGCGACCGGGTCGAGATCGACTTGCAGCTCGCAAAAGCGCGGCATCCAGACGTTGGAAACACCCTCAGCCTCGCTTGCCAGCTGTATTTGCAGCTCAGGCCAAGCCTGCTCTTTGAGGAACCCGACGAGTGCCTCACGCCAGACGCGTTGATCACACACCCACTCATCGGGTGCGGCAGGTTCGAATACCGCTTCACGCAGCACCTGGCCGCTGTAAGGATGGCGCACCGTCACCCGGATCGGGTCAGAGGATTGCAATCCTTGCGGTATGTCCAGTCCAAGCCCCACCGAGCGGTTCCCCGTGTCTGGCAGGGAGGTGAAAATGCGTAACCCGTCGCCCCGGTGCCAGAGCCCAAGGCCCCGCGTCGCCGTGACTTTAAGGCCCGCTTCAGCGGGGCTGCCAACAGCGGCCTGCAGGTACGCCGACACCGCTGACGTATTCAATGCACTGGCCCACGGTGCCAGCCATTTTCCGCCAGCTCTCTGGGCGGCACTCGGGGTCCATTCATGCTGAGCCAGCAGGCGGTGGGAAAACGCGTCGTAGACCCAGGCGTGCAGGGTGGTGCCTTCGTCCAGGGCCTGTGAGCCCTCTACTTTTCGGCTTTCCCACCAGCCCGCCAGTGTCAGCGTAACGCTCAGTTCGGCGCATTGCGGCCCCCAGAACGCATTGCCCTTGTCAGCGGGCACCACAGAGCAACCACTGCCCAGCACACCCGCTCGCAGAAGACGGCTGTCTTGATNCAGCCTGGTAAAAATGCTGTTCGAAGAGCGCTTGCGTCTTCAGATCCCGTACCTGGAGGCAGAGCGTCTGTCCGGCGGCCAACGGGAAGTCGTCATTGCAGGCGAGCACCTGGACCTGATTGGCAGAGAACGGTGCGTTGGTGAACGCACGGTATCTGGCATGGCACCAAAGCCGCAAAGGCGTTGTTGCGGTCGAGAAGGTATCGCCCTCGACCCAAGCCCCGGCTGTCATCGCAGCGCCCTGGCCTGCAATGAATTGCGCGAATGCCTCAGGCCACTGCTCGCTTGCGCGTGCTCTCGGCTGCGCAACGTAGTCGAACCGGCTGATCTCGCCGTCGCGACGATTGACCAGAAATGCACTCAGCACCTCACCATCGTCCAGTGATCGGTCGGCCTTGATCGGCACGGTGCTGTACCAGCCATCGTCGACGCTGCCCGCACGCTCCAGGGTGAAATCCTGCATGTCGGGCAGGTAGCCGTCAGGCTGGGTGGTTATCAGGTAGGGGACGGCATACGGTGCGACTGTCTCCGGAGTGACTGTCTGCGGAGTGACCGCAGGCACAGGTTTCTGCTCATTTTGCCCGGCAGGAAGATGTTCCCTATCAGTTACGCCAATCGGAGAACCGGCTGGCGCATAGGACAACTTGACGGAATCGACGTCGCGCAAGGCGTAAATATTGTCCACAGTGGAAAGGTAGAGGGTGTCATTGCCATCAGCCGCTGTCACGCGACGGGCCGACGCCAGCATCGGCAAGGCGAGCGAAATGGCGTCATAGACAGCGCTGCTTTCTTCAGCTGCCGTCAGATCAAGATAGACGAACTCTAGATTGAATTCGTATCTGTACACTCTCCGGACCTGCTTCGCATACCCGTAAATATAATGTCCATCGTTCTGTTCTATGAGAATCGGGCCGACACCCGCATCGAGTGCATCCCAATCCGCCCGCGCAACAACGACGCCTCCTGCATCAACAAGCAAGGCCAACTGCGTGGCCAGTTCACGCTTGCGCTCGTCAATCTTCGGTACTTGATTCACGTCCTTGAAAGCAACCAGTATCTCTTTTCCTCCCCGGTTCAAGCTGAGCTCAACATGATCTGCGACACACCCGGTTGCTCTTACATAAACGTAGCGTTGACCATTGAGTTCAACCGATTCACCGCGTTTTAAGTACTTTTCAAAATCACTTTGTGTGTAGGCCATCCTGGCATTCCTCTGAAACGTTGTGGCTATCCATTTGTTGCCGGATCGTCGCGCGCAGTGATGCATCCAGGTCGCAGTCAAATCGCTGAACTGCAGCCTCAGACGGGTCGGACGATCTTCAGAAAACATTGCACGCATTGCCTCGAAGCAACGGGCAAAACTGATGGGTGCGCAGAGCCGATAAAAACCGCCCTGTCAGGAAAAAGTGTAGTTGCGGAATTTGATGCGCAAGCCATAAACACCGCTGCGGTGACAAGCGGTCCGATTGCATTGCGCAACCCACTGACGATCGAATATCCAGACCGGTGCGCGTCTCACCCCCACACCCTCTGTGACAGCACGGTCGAGTTGGGGGCTAGATTTCCATCCCGTCCCGCGCAACCAGCACATGGCCCGGCAACTCATCCCCATGCTCGATCAACCATGCATCCAGCGTGTGCCCTACGTGGGTCAGCACGCCCCTCTCCGGCTTCAATTCCTCGATGATCGTTAACGCCAGATTCAAGTCGTTGTGATTACGCGGCGCTTGCGGCTGCGGCGGCAGAGAGCAGTCAAGTACAAGCACGTCCAGTGGCTGTTTTTGCAAATAAGCGGAAGTATCTTCCGGTAGCCCGACGGTATCGGTCAGATAAGCCACACGCCGCCCGCCCCCTTCCAGCAAATAACCCAGCGTCGGTTTTGAATGCAGCAACGGCAGCGCCGTCACCTGAAGCTCACCCAACGAGCGCGTTTCAAACGCCGCGAACGGCTGGCTGAAATCCAGAATCCCCGGATGTTTGTACAGGTCCGACAACCCTTCCGGGTCGGCCGGGCCGTGCACCTGAATCACCAGCCCCTGCCCCCAGCGCAGATGCAACAAGCCCTGCGCATGATCGGCGTGGTAATGGGTCTGGAGAATGCCGCTGAAGCTGCGCGGCGGAAAACGTTCGGTGAGGTCCGGCAGGCCGCTGTCGATCAACCAGCGCTGGTCTCCCAGTTCGACCAGCGCCGAACACGGTCGTCGGCGCAGGCGCGGATCGGCGTAAGCCGCCTGACACCCCTGACACTGACAACCGTAAACCGGCACCTGCCGCGCGTCGCCCGTCCCCAGCAAGGTCAGGCGCATGCGTGCTCCCGGTCGATGCGTTGCAGCAAACGGCTGACGGTCTGTGCCAGCTCACCGGAGTTGTCCAGCAGAATCACCGAAGGGGCCTTTGTCGCAGGCGCGGCCAGCAGTTCATCGGCAAATTGCGCATTGCGCGCCAGACGTGCCTCGATCTCCTGCGCCGACTCCCTGCCCCGCGCCAGCAAACGCTGACGCAAGACCGCCTGATCGACGCTGAGCAACACCACCAGCAGGTCCGGGTATCGCGCCTGCGCCTGGGGCAGATGCCCGCGCGAACCGTTGACCAGCACGTCGTGCCCGCCCGCCAGCCATTGATCGATCTCATCGGGAATGCCGTAATGCAGGCCGTTGGCAGACCAGCTCAGGGCAAATGCACCCTGCGCCTGCATCTGATCGAAACGTTCGACGCTGACCGCCTGCGCCGCCTCGCCCTTGGCTTCGGCCGAGCGGGTGATGACCCGGCGCACGATCCGGCAGCCGCGAGCGGCCATCGGTTCGCGCGCGGCATCCAGCAGGCTGTCCTTGCCGGAACCGGACGGCCCGATGAGATAGATCAACCTGCCTGCCATCAGAAAACCCTCTTCGCTTGTCGCCAGACCTGCTGAATTACCGGCAGGGCGCCCACGGCGCGGGCATGGATCAGATCGGCGCGCAGGCCGACGCGGATTTCACCGCGATCATGCAAGCCTGCCGAGACCGCAGGTGCCCGGCTCACGGTGGCGACCGCTCTCGCCAGCCCTGCCCCGGGCACCTGTTGATGTTCGTCCAGCTGCACACCGAGCGTGAACGCCGCCTGCAACAGACTGGCCGGATAATAATCGCTGGAGAGAATATCCAGTAGCCCTTCTTTGGCCAGGGTCGCCGCCGCGATGTTGCCTGAGTGCGAGCCACCGCGAACGATGTTCGGCGCGCCCATCAACACGCTCATCTCCAGGCGCCGACAGGCTTGCGCCGCTTCCAGCGTGGTCGGAAACTCGGCGATGGTCATGCCGTAACCCGCCGATTCCTCGACGTGGGCGACCGTCGCATCGTCATGGCTGGCCACCGACAGCCCGCGATCCAGGCAGATGTCGACGATAGCGCGGCGATAACGGTCGCTGTAGACCTTCGAATTGGCGACCTGCTCGACGATGAACGCGTCCATCTGCTCGGTGCTCAGGTGGTATTTACCCATGTAGTACTCACGGTACTTCGATTCAAGGGCGAACTGGCGCTGACCCGGCGAATGGTCCATTACGGACACAAGCTGCACCAGCGGTTGCTCCACCAGGTCGCGGAACACGCTGAGCGTGTCCGGATGGCAGACTTCGCAGCGCAGGTGCAGTCGGTGCTCGGCGCGGGTCATGTCGGCGGCGTTCGCCGTGGCGATGGCCTCGACCATGCCCGGCAGTTGCTGCATGCGCTTGCCTTTGGGGTTGACGTCGCCAATGGACAGCGCGTCGAACACCGTGGTGATGCCCGCCGCGATGATCTGCGCATCGTGGCTCATAACCGCCGAGGCGGACGGCCAGTCCACGCCAGGACGCGGGCTCAGGTGTTTTTCCAGATTGTCGGTGTGCAGTTCCACCAGGCCGGGCAACAGGTAATCGCCGCCCAGATTCTGCGCCTGCGGCAGGGAACTGACGCCGGTTTCGACTTCGCTGATCAGGCCATCGCGCAGGACCACGGTGCCGGTGAACACCTGATCGGCAGTGACGATACGGGCGTTGGTCAGGATCTGTTCGTTCAGCATGCCAGTAACTCCTTGGCGGTCAGGTCCAGCGGGGTCATGTCCAGATGGCGGTCGGACACCGCCTCGCGCGCCAGCCGGTCATGGAAGATGCCGATCACGGCGGCACCGGCGCGTTTCGCTTCATTGATCAGTTCCAGCACGACCTGGCGGTTGCTGTCGTCCAGCGACGCGGTGGGTTCGTCCAGCAACATCACCGGCCACGGCACCATGAAACCGCGAGCGATGTTGACGCGCTGTTGCTCTCCACCCGAAAAGGTCCCCGGCGCCAGCTGCCAGAGGCGTTGCGGGATGTTCAGGCGGCTCAGCAGTTGCTCGGCGCGCGCTTGCGCCGCCTCGCGGTTCCAGCCACGAGCCAATGCCGGTTCCATCACCACGTCCAGCGTCGCCACCCGGGGAATCACCCGCAGAAACTGACTGACGTAGCCCAGTGTCTGCTGACGCACCGCCAGCACATCGCGGGGCTCGGCGCCCACCAGTTCCAGCCATCGGCCCTCATGCTGCACACGAATGCTGCCGCCCGCGGGCAGATAGTTGCCGTAAAGCGTGCGCAGCAACGTGCTTTTACCCGCGCCGGAATGACCGTGCAACACGAGACACTCGCCACCGTGCACCGAAAAACTCAAACCGCGCAACACATTCAACACCACCCCGTTCTGCTGATGCAGGGTGAAGGTTTTCGAGAGGTCACGGACCTCGATCAGCGTGTTCATCAGGACACCTTGAAAAAGTCAGGGATCAGGGCTGCAGCACCGAAGACACCAACAGCTGCGAATACGGGTGTTGCGGGTCGTCAAGGATCTGATCGGTCAACCCGGTTTCCACCACATGGGAGCGACGCATGACCATCAGGCGGTCGGCCAGCAGCCGGGCCACGGCCAAGTCGTGGGTGACGATCACCACGGCCAGATCCAGCTCACGCACCAGGCCGCGCATCAGGTCCAGCAGACGCGCCTGCACCGAGACGTCGAGGCCGCCTGTGGGTTCGTCCATGAAGACCAGTCGCGGGCCGGAAACCAGATTGCGGGCAATCTGCAGACGCTGTTGCATGCCGCCGGAAAAGGTCCGTGGCAGGTCGTCGATGCGCGCCGGGTCGATCTCCACCTGATTGAGCCAGTCGAGCCCTGCCGCACGCAGTTGCTGATAGTTGCGCACGCCCTGAGCCATCAAGCGCTCGCCGATATTGGCCCCTGCCGAAACCGCCATGCGCAGGCCGTCCCGAGGGTTCTGCTCGACGAAGCCCCATTCTGTGCGCAGCAAGGTGCGCCGTTCGGCTTCGCTGGCGCTGTACAGGTCGAGCCAGTTGCCTTGAACGCCGCGGTAGTCGATGACACCACGATCGGGTGGGCAACGGCCGCTGAGCAACGAGAGCAGGGTCGATTTTCCCGAGCCGGACTCGCCGACGATGCCCAGCACTTCACCGGGGTACAGCTCGAAACTGACGTCCTGGCAGCCCTTTTCGGGGCCGTAGAGTTTGGTCAGTCCGTTGACCTTGAGCAGCGGTTGTGCACGATTGGCCTCAACATCCTGAGGTAGCGTTTGAGCGGCGATCATTGGGCAGCCCTCCCCTCGTTGACCCGCTGGGCGCAGTAATCGGTGTCCGAGCAGACGAAGCTCTGGGTGCCCTGGTCGTCGAGGATCAACTCGTCGAGGAACGAGTCATGGCTGCCGCAGATCGCACAATGGTGCTCCCACTTCTGCACCTCGAACCGATGGTCTTCGAAGTCCAGGCTGCTGACTCGGGTGAACGGCGGCACCGCGTACAAACGTTTCTCGCGACCGGCACCGAACAGCATCAGCGCCGGGCTCATGTCCAGTTTCGGGTTGTCGAATTTCGGGATCGGCGACGGGTCCATTACGTAGCGCTCGTTGACGGTCACCGGATAGGCATAGGCCGTGGCGATATGGCCGAAGGTGGCGATGTCTTCGTAGAGTTTCACGTGCATCACGCCATAGTCGTTCAATGCGTGCATGGTCCGGGTTTCGGTTTCCGACGGCTCGATGAAACGCAGCGGCTCGGGAATCGGCACCTGATAGACCATGATCTGGTCGGCGTGCAGCGGTGTTTCCGGGATGCGGTGTCGGGTCTGGATGATTGTTGCGTCAGGGGTGCGCTCGGTGGTTTCCACGCCGGCGGTGCGGGCGAAGAAGCGGCGGATCGACACTGCGTTGGTGGTGTCGTCGGCACCCTGGTCAATAACCTTGAGCACGTCTTCAGCGCCCAGAATCGCGGCGGTCAGCTGCATGCCGCCGGTGCCCCAACCATAGGGCAGCGGCATTTCACGGCCGCCGAACGGTACCTGATAACCGGGGATCGCCACGGCCTTGAGCAAGCCACGCCGGATCATGCGTTTGGTCTGTTCGTCCAGATAAGCGAAGTTGTACGCCTCGTCGCGCGATTCTCGGGGTACGCGCCGGGGTTGTGTGGCGGCGTTCATAGGGCCTGCTCCTTGGAAGGCTTGCGCAGTTTACGAATCAGTTCCAGCTCGGCCTGGAAGTCGACGTAATGCGGCAGTTTGAGGTGCGAGACGAAACCCGAGGCTTCGACGTTGTCGCAGTGAGCGAGGACGAATTCTTCCTGCTGCGCTGGCGAGACGATTTCCTCGGCGTACTCGCCCGCACGCAGCGAACGATCCACCAGCGCCATGCCCATGGCCTTGCGCTCGGCATGCCCGAACGCCAGGCCATAACCGCGGGTGAATTGCGGCAGCTCCGTGGCAGAGCCGACGAACTGGTTAACCATCTCGCACTCGGTGACTTCGATGGCGCCGATGGAGATCGGGAAGCCCAACTCTTCAGGCTCGATCCAGACCTCGACTTCACCCACGCGTATTTCCCCGGCGAACGGGTGATTGCGGCCATAACCGCGCTGCGTGGAATAACCCAGCGCCAACAGAAAACCTTCGTCGCCACGGGCCAGCGCTTGCAGGCGCTCGGCGCGGCTGGCCGGGTACTCCAGCGGCTCGCGAGTGATGTCAGCGACCGGCGCGCCGGTGTCGGCCTCTTCCTTGATCAAGCCCTCTTTGGCCAGTAACCCGAGCACCCGCGGGCAGGCCTCGACCGTCGCCTCGGGTTTGCCCTGCGGCCCCGGAAATTCGCCTTCGGCCAGCAAGGTGAAATCCAGCAGACGGTGGGTGTAGTCGAAGGTCGGACCCAGCAATTGCCCGCCTGGAACGTCCTTGAAGGTCGCCGACAGACGACGATTGAGCTGCATCGCCGAGGTGTCGATCGGCAGGCTGGCGCTGAAACGCGGCAACGTGGTGCGGTAGGCGCGCAGCAGGAAGATCGCTTCGACCAGGTCCCCCGCCGCTTGCTTGATCGCCAGCGCGGCGAGTTCTTCGTCGTACAGCGAGCCTTCGGTCATCACCCGGGCGACCGCCAGCGGCAATTGCTGACGAATCTGCTCGACGGCCAGCTCGGCGACCGAGGTGTCGCCACGGCGCTTCTTGGCCAGCAGCTTGTGGGCGTTGTCGATGGCCTGCTCGCCCCCTTTGACGGCAACGTACATCAGGCACCTCCTTTGGTCAGCATCGGTTTGAACGCCACTTGCGTACTGCGCGGCAGGCCCATCAATTCACTGCCGGCGAGAAAAAACACATCGATGCCACGGGGAAAATCATTGCGCGATTCGCGCTCTTCCCAGAACGCTTCTTGCAGCGGCAGGCTGACGTGGTTTTTCGTCTCGATGCCCGGTCCCTGGAAAGCAACCTGACGTCCGCCTTGCAGGCTCGGCAGTTGAATCAACAAGGTGCAGGACTGATCGGGGTAACGGTCGTTGCCCAGATCGAAACCGCTGAGGTCGTGCAGTTGACTGTCGTCCAGCAAGGCGAATCGCGCATTCTGGCGATCACTGACAATCGGGCAGCCGCAATGAAAGGTCAGGTTGGCGCGAATCGCCTGGGTGTCGAACTTTGGCGCCAGCCACAACGGTGTGTCGATATCCAGCAACGCCAGGCACAGCGCATGGCTGGCCGAGGCCAGTCCTTCGAGATGCGGCGGGATCTGCGCCGACAACAGGCTTTGGGCGACACCGGGTCCGGCCAGGGCCTTGAGCGCGGCGCGGAAACTGCGCTGGGCATCCAGCACCGGATCAGCGAAAGCAGGCTGCAGCAAATTCGCGCTCGAAGCGGTTGCGCTTACAGAAGTCGTGCTCATCAGTTTTCTCCTCTGACCAACGTGAAGAAGTCCACCTTGGTCGCGGCGGTTTCGGCTTGTTGTCTGGACCGGCTCGCGGCTTGCGCCTGTGCCAGCGGTTCGATCAGCTCACGCATCCAGTGAGCCTGTTGTGCGCCTTGCAAATGCGCGTCGGCCAGCGCGGCCAGTTCGGCGTGGGCCTTGTCGCGCCCGGCCAGATAGCTGTAACCGGTGCGGCCATCGGCAAGGCGCACCACGCAACGGGTGACGCTCATTTCGCCGACATTGAATGGCGCGCCACTGCCGCCCATGCGGCCACGGACCAGGGTCATGCCGATTTCCGGGGCGCGGATCAGCTGGTATTCGGCGTCGCGCAGGGCGGGTTCGTGCGTCAGCAGATCAGCGCGGCGAGTGCGCGAGAGCACCCCGATCCAGTGTTGGCGGGCGGCGTGTTCCGGGCGTGAAGACAGTGCGGATGTGGCAGTCATCGAGGGGATCTCCATCAGGTGACGATCTGATACTGGAAGCGGTCGGAGCGGCTGGTGGAATGGGCTATCTCCACCGGGTTTCCGTCCGCGTCGCGGGAAAGGGTGAGCACGGTCAGCGCCGGTAGATGGCGTGGCATCAACAACACGCTGGCTTCTTCACGGCTCGGCAAACGCGCGCCGATCAGGCTGAACGTGCGGGTCAACGGCAGGTCGCGGGCGGACAGAAACTGGCGCACCGAGCCGCTTTTGTAGTCGGCCAGCAGGTCGCTGCGGCTGGCGCAATAGCGGTGACGAATCAGGCTCACCGGCTGACCGTCGAGACGCCGCAGGGTTTGCAGTTCGATCAGCGGCGCGTGTTCTTCAAGGCCCAGATGCTCGGCCTCTTCGCGGGTGGCGGTGCAGTGGCGGCGTTGCAGCAGCAGCGCTTCGACGCCATGACCTTGAGCCGACAACGACTGGCTGTAGGCGCTCTCGGCGGCGACCGGGTACACCAGCGGACGGCCCAGCACTTGCGTGCCCTTGCCCTGGCGGCGCAGCAGGCTGCCTTCGCGCACCAGCTCGTCGATGGCTCGACGCACGGTGTGACGGTTGACGTCGAAGCGCGCCGCCAGCCGGGTTTCGGCAGGCAGGAATTCGCCGGCGGTGTAGTGACTCATTTCGCGGCGTAACGTGTCCGCCAGTTCGCGGTACATCGGTTCCCGATGCGTGGGCTCTGATTGTCTAGACAACTGCATGGCTAAAAAAAGGGTTCGCACCCTCTCCTGTCGATTCGTTAGATGAACTGCTTGCGCAGACGCTGGGAGAAGATGTCGATGACGCTGACCACCACGATGATCACCAGCAACACCGAGCAGGTCTGGGTGAACTGGAAGGCGCGGATGTTTTCCCAGAGGATCACGCCGATGCCGCCCGCGCCGACCATGCCCACCACCGTCGCCGAGCGAACGTTGGATTCGAAGCGGTACAAGGCATAGGAAATCCACAGCGGCATGACTTGCGGGATGACGCCGAAGATCACTTCCTGCAAGGCGCTGGCACCGGTGGCTCGCACGCCCTCGACAGGCCCCGGGTCGATGGCTTCCACCGCTTCGGCGAACAGCTTGGCGAGTACGCCAGTGGTGCTGATCCACAACGCCAGGACACCGGCGAACGGGCCCAGACCGACGGCCACCACGAACAGCATCGCGAAGACCATTTCATTGATCGAGCGGAAGGCGTCCATCACCCGACGCAGCGGCTGGTGAATCCACCACGGTGTGATGTTGTCGGCGCAGAGCACGCCCAGCGGCACCGAACAGACGATCGCCAGCAAGGTGCCCCACAGCGCGATGTGCACGGTGGTGACCATTTCCTTGAGGTAGGAACGCCATTCGTGGAAGTCCGGCGGAAAGAAATCGGCGGCGAAAGTCGCCATGTTGCCGGAGTCGCGGTACAGCGTCAGCGGGTTCATCTCGGCGCCGTGCCAGGCCCAGGCCATCAGCGCCAGGAACACGCCCCAGCCCAGGTATTGCGGCCAACTGCGCTTGCCGGCGATTTCAACGTAAGCAGCGTGAGTGGTCATAAGGTTTCCCGATTACTCATACATGAACAGCGGTGACTGATGCGGCGCCCGTGCAGGTCAGGCGCCCATCGGTTGCCTCAACCCGCCTTGGCGGTGCTCTGCTTTTCCAGTTCCGAGATGCGGTCCTGAAGCTTGGTCAGGCCGGCATCGATCTCTTTGAGGCGGGTGGCTTTTTCGTCGGCGCTGAGGCTGGTGCTGGCGGTGGTTTCGGTCTTCTGCTTGAACAGCTCCAGCTGGCGGATGGTCAGCAACTGGTCGTCCGAAGACTTGAGGAACTTGCCCATCTGCATGTTCTTCAGCACGGCCTTTTCTTCGTCGGTGTCGCCGTAGTGGGCGAAGAAATCGCGGATCTTGTTCTTGGTGGCATCGGCCATGCCTTTGCGCCAGACCATCGGGTCGGCCGGAATGATCGGCGACTTCCAGATCACCTTGAGCTTGGCGGCGCTCTCCGGCTGGGTGACTTCCAGGCGGTCCATGCTTTCGGTGTTGAAAGTGGCCACGTCCAGCTGGCCCTTGGCAACGCTGAGCGCGTTGACCTCGTGGCTGGAGTTCAGCGTGCGTTTGAAGGCAGTGGCGGCATCGACGTTGTTCTTGGCGAACACGTAATAGCCCGGCACCAGATAGCCCGATGTGGAGTTCGGGTCACCGTTGCCGAAGGTCAGTTCCTTGGCGTGCTTAAACATGTCGTCAATGGAATTGATCGAGCTGTCCTTGCGCGCAATGATCAGGCTCCAGTAACCCGGTGCGCCGTTGGCGGCTGCGGTCTGGGCGAAGATCTCGCCGCCGGAACGGTCAACGGCTTCCATCGCCGCCTTGTTGCCCAGCCAGGCCACGTCGACCTTGTTGAAACGCATGCCCTGAATCAGGCCGGCATAGTCGGAGGCGAAGGTGGCGTTGACTTTCAGCCCGGTCTTTTTCGACATGTCGTCGAGGAACGGCTGCCACACGCTTTTCAGGTTCTGCGAGGACTCGGTGGACATGATGCCGAAGTTGATGGCGCTGTCGTCGGCTTGCGCGTTGCCCATCAGGCAACCGGCGAGCACAGCGGCAGACGCGAACACGCGACCGATACGGTTCAACATGGAAAGCTCCTGGAACGAGGTTGTGGTGTTTTTCGGGTTGTTCGGGCGAAGCGCCAGCGGCGGCGCTTTCACGCCTGGGCCAGCACCAGCTGTGGCGGGCGACCGGCGTTGCGGCCCTTGTCGGCGAACATCAGGCTGGCGTCGGCGTCGGCGCCGTAAAGGTCATTGAGGAACTGGCCGCTGAGGTCGGCACCGTTGCCGTCGAAGTGAATGCGCCCGCCTTTGAGCGCAACGGCACGGGGGCAATAACGCACGGCATAGTCCACTTGATGCAAGGTCACGACCACGGTCTTGCCGTCCCGGCGATTGATGTCGGCAAGAATTTCCATGACCTTGCGGGCCGATTCGGGGTCCAGCGAAGCGATGGGTTCGTCGGCCAGAATGACTTCGGCCTGTTGCGTCAGGGTGCGGGCAATGGCGACCCGTTGCTGCTGACCGCCGGACAAGGTCGAAGCGCGCTGCTGAGCCAGATCCGCCAGACCGACGCGATCCAGATTGGCCATGGCGCGGGCCTTCTCCTCGGCATTGAACAGGCCCAGGCTGCCACGCCAGCGCGGCATGCGCCCCAGGCAACCGAGCAGTACGTTGTCGAGCACGCTCAGGCGGTTGACCAGGTTGAACTGCTGGAAGATGTAGCCGATGTCGGCGCGCAGTCGACGTACCTTGCTATTGAGTCGGCCCGAGGCCTGCACTTCACGGCCCAGTACGCGGACGCTGCCGCCGTTGTTGCGGTCGCAGCACGCAAGGCCGGCCAGATGGCGCAACAGCGTGGACTTTCCTGAGCCGGAAGCGCCGATCAGCGCTACCATTTCTCCGGGTTGTATAGACAATGCAAGGTCAACCAGTGCGGTCTTGCGAGCAAACGTCTTGTTCAAGCGGTCGACATGGATAGCTGCGTTCATGGGCTTCTCTTGTCTTGTGGTTCGGGCGTCCTGCCGAGGTGGATGTTCAAACGTTCAGCCAGTCCCTGGCCGTGTTCGGTGCGAGTGACATTAGAGAGAGCGTGTGGCAGTTCCATGAACCGACGATGAACGCCAGATAACAGTTCGTTGACTGTTTGATGCCCCTGCATTCGCGTATTTTGTCGACATGTCTGGCAAAAACGGCGGGCTGGCCGGGGCGCTGGCTAGACAACCCGACACGGGCTGCGGGCCACGACAAGACAGGCGAATCGATGAAAGGAATGAAATATTTTGCGTTCGTTGTGCTGGCCCTCGTGGCCATCATTGCCCACGCTGAACTCCAGGAGACCCCCACATTGGCTGCAACCGGCTCTGCCCATTACCGTTTCGAACGCTTGAACATCGACTCCCCGGACGCCCAGCGTCATTACCGTCTGGACATCGGCATCCCCGAGAATCCACCGCCTGCTGCCGGCTATCCGGTGATGTACCTGCTCGATGGCAATAACGCGCTGGCCGAGTTGCGTGACGACTGGCTGGGTGAACTGGCCGCAGGCACCCCACCGCTGCTGGTGATGATCGGGTATGACATCGACGGCACCTACGACGGCGAGCAACGCACCCGTGATTACACCGGAACCACGTCGAAGGCGTTTCTGGACACGCTGGAGACGAGGATCAAACCGCAGATCAAGGCGCGCCATTCAGTGGACCTGAGCCGGGAGACACTGTGGGGCCATTCATTCGGCGGGCTGTTCGTGCTGTATGCGTTGCTGGAAAAACCCGATGCCTTCCAGACCTGGATCGCCGCCAGCCCGTCGCTGTGGTATCAGCCGATGACGTTCGAGAACGGGATGGCGCTTGAACGGTTTCCCGAAGGCACCACGCGCACCGTTCGGCTGGTCAAGGGAGAAAGGGAAGGCAAGCCGCCCATCGCGCAGTTCGATGGCGGCTCGCCGGAAAGAAGGAAGCAAATGCAGGCCGTGCCCAGCGACGCCAATCGCCTGCTGGCAGAGCATCTGGCGACATTGCCCGGCACCGAGGCCAGCTACCAGCAGTTCAACGGCCGCAACCACGGCCAGATGTTCACCACGGCATTGCACCTGGGCCTGCGCCGCGCTGCCGGATTGCCCGAACAGCCCTGAAACGCCAGCACCGCCCCGCGCATCTGTAGCAGGCCGGCCGGGCGGCTACAGGATGGGTGTGGGGTCAGATGCTTCGAGTGGCGGACCCATCTTTATATACGGAACGTCCCCACCAGATGCTGCAACCGCGCGGCCTGGTGCTCTAGGTGGGTGCAGGCGTCCAGCGTCGACTTGAGGTTGTCGACGCCTTCCTGGTTCAGGGTGTTGATCTCGGTGATGTCGACGTTGATCGACTCCACCACGGCGGTCTGCTCTTCGGTCGCGGTGGCCACAGACTGGTTCATGCCGTCGATTTCGCCGATGCGGCGGGTCACGCTGTTGAGGCGCTCGCCGGCCTGGTTGGCGATGGTCACGCTGCTTTCGCTCTGGCGCTGGCTTTCGGTCATGTTGACCACGGCATTGCGGGCACCGACCTGCAATTCCTCGATCATGCCCTGGACCTGCTGCGCGGAATCCTGCGTGCGGTGCGCCAGATTGCGTACCTCATCGGCAACCACGGCAAACCCGCGCCCTGCTTCCCCGGCACGTGCAGCTTCAATTGCCGCGTTCAAGGCCAACAGGTTGGTCTGCTGGGAAATGCCGGTGATCACTTCGAGAATCTGGCCGATGTTGGCGGTCTTGTCGTTCAGCGTTTCGATGTTGGCGCACGATTCACTGATCTTCTCCGACAACTGATTCATCGCCTTGATGGTCTGGCTGACCACGCCCTGCCCTTCACTGGCCAGCTGCGTCGCCTCGCTGGAGTGCTGCGATGCCAGTGCGGCGTTCTGAGCGATTTCCTGCGCAGCGGCGCCAAGCTGGTTGATCGCGGCGGCCACGCTGCTGGTGCGGCTGGCCTGTTGATCAGAGTTGCCCATAGACGAGTTGGAAGCGCCCACCACCCGCGCGGCCACTTCACCCAGCTGCCCGGCGGTGGACGCCACTTCGCGGATCGAGCCGTGAATACGCTCCACGAATCGGTTGAACGACTGCGCCAGTGCACCGAACTCGTCTTGCGAGACGATCTCCAGACGCTTGGTCAGGTCACCCTCACCATCGGCAATGTCCTGCATGGCGCGGCCCATGTGGTGCAGCGGCTGCATCAGCACACGAATCAACAGACCCAACAGCACCATGATGATCGCCACGGCGATGACCATCGCGGTAAACGCCGAAGCGCGAAACTCGCTGAGCATCGAGTACGCTGCATCGCGGTCCAGCACCAGCGCCACATACCAGTTGGCCGAAGACAGGCCCTCGACTTTGGTGAAAGAGATGAACTGCGCCTTGCCGCCGGATTCGATTTCGTGCACCCCCGGCGCGATGTTCGGCGCACCGTTCGGGTAGGCCTCGCTGACGGTCTTGAGGATCAGTTTGTTGTCCGGGTGAATCAGGATCTTGCCGTCGGCGCTGACGATATAGGCATAACCGTGTCCACCGAAATTCAGTGAGTTGATGGTCTTGCTGATGGCGTCCAGCGAAATGTCCGCGCCCGCCACGCCGATCATCTGGCCCTGCTGACGAACCGGGGTCGCCAACGTCACCACCAGCTTGCCCGACGACGCGGCAATGTAAGGCTCCGTGACGATAGTGCCCTGCGCGGCATCGGCCGCCTTGTACCAGCCACGGGCGCGGGGGTCGTAGTCCGCCGCGCGGTTGCCGGCCGGCACCGAGAACATCAGCCCGTCCTTGCCACCGAAGTAGCTGAGCTGGAAATTCTCCGGGTACACCGGCAGGCCGATGATGCGCTGCAGGCTGGCGGGCGCCGGGCCATCGGCTGCGATCTGCTGGCCCATGGAGTAAAGCAGTTGCGTACGGCTTTCCAGCCAGGTCTGAATGTTCTGTGTGGTCAGACTACCCAACTGTTGCAGTTCGGCGTCAACGCTGTTTTTCAATGTTTGCCGCTGGCGATAATCGTTAACCAGAATGAAACACGAGAAGGCAACAACAACTATCAGTGCAGCGGCCAGCAGGATCTTTCTGCTGAAGCCCAGACTTTTGATCATACGATTGTGTCCATAACCAAGAATGACAGCGACGGGAATGCGCAGCCGATCAGGCGCGCGCTGCGCTTTTTACGGGGTCAAGCGGAGAAAGGGAAGACGCGGCCTGAAATATAGTTCGGCCGCCAGAGGGCGGAGTTTAGACCGGTCGTCGACGAAGTTATTTAGCGATGTTTAACGCCGGGTCAGAACGGACAGTTGTTTAAACAAGCATCTAAGTGAGGGTGAATCGGGATCCAATAGTTGTTGGTTTTCAATTCATGGCTGACCCACTGTTGGAGCGAATTCATTCGCCAGGCCATAGTGAATTCAATGCATCGCTATCGCCTGGCCTACTTTTCGCGAATGAATGTGCTCCCACAGAGGACTCGGGGCGAGCGGTGATTGGTCAAACCGACTGCAAATGACACCTGACCCACTCGCCTCCCGCTGCATCCCTGGCGGGCAAAAGCTGTTGCGGCTTGTCACACCCCACGGTCGCCTTCGGGCAGCGATCCCTGAAAAAGCACCCGGTAGGCAAGTTGCGATTGCCCGGTAATTCAGTCGGTGCTGAAACCTGCGCATCGTCCACGGCCACCCCCAGTCGGGGTACGGCATCGAGCAGCAGTTGAGTATACGGATGCCGCGGCCGTTCCAGCACCTCGGCGGCGCTGCCCAGTTCGACGATCTGCCCCAGGTACATCACCGCCACCCGGTCGGCCATGTGCCGCACCACCGAGACGTTGTGCNAGTTTAGGATTTGCGCCTGCACCGAAATGTCCAGCGCCGAGGTCGGTTCGTCGAGCACAATGATGTCCGGGTTCGACGACAACGCTCTGGCAATGGCGATGCGTTGACGCTGGCCGCCGGAGAACTGATGGGGAAAACGGTCCATGTACTCGGTCCGAATACCCACCTGAGACGCCACTTTCGCAGCGATGTCGCGCATGTCCCGACGCGGGGCGGAACGTTGGACGAACAAGGGTTCGGTGATCACCTTCCACACCGGCAGTCGCGGATCGAGGGACGACTGCGGGTCCTGAAACACGATCTGCACGTTGCTGCTGCGTTCCTTGGCATTGTTGTAGATCCATTCCAGCGTGCCCGAAGTCGGCTTGATCAGACCCATCAGCAATTGCGCCAGGGTGCTCTTGCCGCAACCGGATTCCCCCACCACGCCCAGGGTTTCCCCGGCGCGCACCTGCAGGTCGATACCGTTCAGGGCGTGGGCCACCGCTTTGGGGCGACCGAGCCAGTCCTTGCCCATGGGGTAATGCACGTGCACATCTTCCAGACCGAGAATGGTCGGGGTCGGCTGCGCATCGGGCAGCGTTTTCGAGGCTACGCGACTCATGACAGTTTCTCCTGTGCAGACGCCATGGACGGTTCGCTCAACCAACAGGCGCTCTTGCGATCGGCAGCCGCATCGATGATCTGCATGGGCGGGCGTTGCAGGCATTTGGGCATGGCGAAGGCACAGCGATCCCGAAAAGTACAGCCTTCGGGCAGCGCCGATAGATTCGGAACCTGACCGGGGATGGTCATCAGGTCCTGACCCGGTTCGACCTGTTCCGGCAAACCGCTGAGCAAGCCTTGGGTGTAGGGATGACGGGGATCGGCCATGACCTGGGAGGTGCCGCCCTGCTCCACCACTGCGCCGGTGTACATCACATAGACCCGGTCGCAGAACTGCGAGACCAGCGCCATGTCATGGGTGATCAGCAGAATCGCAGTGCCGCGCTGGCGTGCTTTCTCGCGCAACAGCAACAGCACCTGCCGCTGCACCGTGACGTCCAGCGCCGTGGTCGGCTCGTCGGCGATCAACAACTGCGGATCGCAAGAAAACGCCAGAGCGATCATCACTCGCTGACGCATGCCCCCGGAAAGCTCGAACGGGTAGCTGTTCATGACCTGTTCGGGGTCGGCGATGTGCATATCGCGCAGCAACGCGATGGCCTTGGCGTGCGCGTCGGCCTTGCTCAATTGCTGGTGATGAATGATCACATCGAGCATCTGTCGGCCAATGCGGCGCGTGGGATTGAGCGCGGTCATCGGTTCCTGAAAGATCATTGCCGCATCACGACCGCGGACTTTGAGCAGGTCCTTCTCCCTGGCCGTGAGCATGTTGCGACCGAGGATGTTCAGACTCCCGCTTTTGACCTGATACGCCCGCTCGGGCAACAGACGCAGGCTGAGCATCGCGGTCACCGATTTGCCGGAACCGGACTCGCCGATCACCCCGACAATTTCGCCGGGATTGACGTGCAGCGACACGCCGTTCAGGGCTTTGACTGTGCTCTTGTACGCCGGAAACTCGATGCTCAGGTTGTCGATGGTCAACACCGGTGCATTGCCGATCAGGGGTTTGGAGACTTCTGCGTGCATGGTCATTTCCCCTGCTGCCGTGGGTCGAGCAGGTCGCGTACGCCGTCGCCCAAGAGGTTGAAACCGGTGGCGGTAATCAGAATCGCCACGCCGGGAAAGGTCGAATACCACCACTGATCGAGAATGTAGTTGCGCCCGGTGGCGACCATCGCCCCCCACTCGGCGGTCGGCTGTTGTGCACCCAGGCCGATGAAGCCTAGGGCGGAAGCCATGAGAATCGCGCTGCCGATGTCCAGGCTCAGCTGCACCAGCAACGGCGGCATGGCGTTGCGCGCCACGTGCCAGAGCACCATGTGCCAGCGTCCGGCGCCGAAGGTTTCGGCGGCCTTGACGTAGCCCATCTGGCGAATGCTCAAGGCCTGCCCGCGGGCGAGGCGCACATAGAATGGAATCCGCACCAAAGTGATCGCCAGCATCGCGTTGAACAGGCTCGGGCCCAGTGCAGCGGCCAGCGCCATGATCAGCACGAGCGACGGCACCGACAGCATGATGTCCATCAGGCGCATGATCAGGCTGTCGAAACGCCCGCCGATGATTCCCGACATGCAGCCCAGCAAGCCGCCGGCAAAACACGAAGCGAACGCCACGAACAGGCCGACGCCCACCGATTGCCGGCTGCCGTACAACACGCGGCTGAACAGGTCGCGGCCCACTTCATCGGTGCCGAACCAGTGCGCGGCAGACGGCGCCCCCAGACGCTGAGTCAGGTTCAGCGCGTTGGGATCATGGGACGCCAGCCACGGCGCAAAGATCATGCACAACAGGACCATCAATGTGATCAGCAAGCCGGCCATGGTCAGCGGACTGCGCCGAACCTGATGCGCCAGGTAGGCGAATTTATCCTGCCAGCGCGAGACTTTCGGCAGCGGCGCCACGGCTGGCGCAAGGATTGGAGTGGACATCTCAGTTAACCTCGCCGATGCGGGGATCGATCAGGCGGTACAGCAGATCGATCGCCATGTTCAGCAGCACATAAATGAAGGACACCAGAATCGCGAAGCCCATGACCGCGGGAAAATCCAGCGACTGGATCGACTTGACCACGTAAGCGCCCATGCCCGGCCAGGCGAATACGGTTTCGGTGAGCACCGCGCCATACAGCAAGTCGCCAAGGGTGAGGCCGAGCACGGTCACCGAAGGGATCAGCGCATTGGGCAAGGCGTGGCGCAGAATCACCGCCCACTTCGACAGGCCATAGGCCCGAGCGGTGCGAATGTAGTCTTCGCCCAGTTGATCGAGCATCGCCGAACGGATCTGCCGCGCCACCACGCCGAGGTTGACGAAGCCCAATGTGATTGCGGGCAGGATCAGGTGCTGAACAGCGTTGAAGAACAGCCCGGTGTCCCCTGCCAGCAGCGTATCGATCAGGTAAAAACCAGTGACCGTCGGCGGTGGATCGAGGCCCTCATCCAGCCGTCCACTTCCAGGCAGCCAGTTCAAATGGCCGTAGAACAACACGATCAAGCCCAGCCCGAGCCAGAACGCCGGCGTCGAAATCCCGGTCACCGCCAGTGTGCGCGCCACCTGATCGATGAAGCGGTTGTGATACACCGCCGACAACACGCCCAGCGGCACCCCCACCAGAATCGACAGGGTCAATGCCGCCAGCGCCAGTTCCAGGGTCGCCGGGAAGAAGGCTTGCAAGTCTTCGAGCACCGGGCGATGGGTGCGGATCGATGTGCCCAGATCACCGTGCAGCAGGTCGAGCATGTAGCGGCCGTATTGTTGATACAGCGGCAGGTCCAGCCCCAGTTGATGACGAATGTTCTCGACAATCGCGTCAGTGGCACGGTCGCCGGCGATCAGCCGCGCCGGATCACCCGGAATCAGGTGGGAAATGGAAAAGGTAATCAGGGAAACGCCGAACACCACCAGCAGCAGGCCGCCCAGACGTTTACGCAGAATATTCAGGAAGGCCATCAGGCACCTCGGTCACGCATTCAATCGACAACGCGAAACAGTTCGCGGACACAGCCTTCACACGGCCTCGTTTTTGATCCGGGGCCGTGTGAAGCAATAGCGCTTTACTTGGTGATCGTGCCGACGTTGAACACCTGTTCCAGCATCGGGTTGAACACGTAGCCTTTGACCTTGTCGCTCATCGGCAAGGTATAGGCCTTCTGGTACAGGTAGGCGTAAACGCTGTCGTTGAGCACGACCTTCTGTGCCTGTTGGTACAGCTCGGTACGCTTGGCCATGTCGTTGGTGGTGGCCGATTCGCGGATCAGCTTGTCCACCGCCGGGTTGTCGTAGAACGAACGGTTACCCGCCAGCCCCTTGAGCTTCGAGTCGAAGAAGAAGTTCATGAACATGTAGGGGTCGGCGAAGTCCGGGCTCCAGGAGCCAATGGCGACGTCGAAGTCACCGGTGCCCAGACGTTCACGCATGCTGGCGTTGGCGAGTTTTTCCATCTTCAGGTTCACACCCAACGACTGCAGGCCGGCTTGCAGGGTCAGGCCGATCGGCTCCCAGTTAGGGTCCTTGTCGGAGTACATGAACGTCAGGTTGCTGATCTTCGGCGAAACCTTGGCCAGGTCTTCCTTGGCTTTGGCCATGTCCTGCTTGAAGGCCGGCTGCTTCTCGTCGTACGCCCACATGCCCTGCGGGATCGGACCGTTCAGTGGTTTGGCCTTGCCTTTGAGAATGCCGTTAATGATGCCGTCGTAGTCCAGCGACTCGACGATGGCGCGACGGGCATCAGGGTTGTTCATCGGCGCTTTCTGGGTGTTCAGATAAAGCAGGGTCACCCGCAGCGACGGGTAATCGCCAACGACGATTCCGGACTTCTTGGCCAGCGCTTCGAGCTGGTCTTCGGGCATGTCTTCAATGATGTCCAGATCGCCGTGCTCAAGTTGCAGACGACGCACCGAGGCCTCACTGATGATCTTGACCACGACCTTTTTCAGGGTCGGTTTGGGGCCGGCATAATAGCTGTTCTGTTCCATGGTCAGGGTCTGACCCCTCTGCCAGTTGACCAGCTTGAACGCACCGGAGCCGGCGGTGTGGTTCGACAGATACGCCTCGGCCCCTTCGGTTTTCTTCGCCACGTCCGGGTTGATGATCGCCGCGCCGTTGTGCGCCAGCGTCGAGAGAAACGGCGCATACGGCGNACCGTCATGTCATCCGGGAATGCCCCGGACGGCCCTTGCTTGAGCTTCATCACGCGATCAAAGGAAAACTTCACGGCCTCGGCATTCACGTCGGCGCCGTCATCGAATTTGTTGCCGGGCTTGAGTTTGAATTCCCAGGTCAGGTTGTCCGCCGAAGTCGACCAACTACTGGCCAGTTCACCCTGCACTTCGGTGCTGCCCTTGCCGTTTTCGACTTTGTAGGTCACCAGTCGCTGATAGGCCGGGTAGGTCACGGTCCAGTCGTTGTTGTCGATGGTCACGGCCGGATCGAGGGTCTGGGGATCGGAGGGTTTGCCGATCATCAGGGTGTCTTGCGGTACGGCTGCGCTGACCGACTGCCAGGCACCCAGGCCCATCGCGGT
Source organism: Pseudomonas sp. LS-2 (assembly GCF_003605735.1). GTDB lineage: Bacteria > Pseudomonadota > Gammaproteobacteria > Pseudomonadales > Pseudomonadaceae > Aquipseudomonas. Next base: position 86,360 of record NZ_QXTJ01000022.1, read on the forward strand.
GCAAAGGACTGCCATCGCCAGTTTGCGAGGGAATGCACGTGGGGTAACGATTGATTTCATGCCGGTTCCTTGATCGTTCGATGTATGGAAGTTCGTCAGGTTTGTTATTGAAGCTATACCGGGCAGTCAAAGCTCACAGACCTCAGGTCTGCGAAATGGCGCACCCTGCTCTGTCGAGATCAGGTGATTGCCAGATTCAGCCGGGATTCATGTACGTCCCGGTCAGGTGTCACGGTCTTGCGTGTGTCGGTGCTGCGTGTGTCGGGCCTGCGTGTCTCGATCAACTGGCCGGGCGGATCGAGGCGTCGTCGATCAGCGGATAGGCTTCGGCACCGGGCAACTCGTAGTGCCACCACTCGCTGTCGATGTAGGTGAAGCCGGCGGCCAGCATGATCCCCAGCAGCAACAGGCGATTGCGCTGGACACTGGCCGGCAGATCACTGAAGAACTGGTGCGAGTGCTCGCGCATGTCGTCAAAGCCGGTGCCCATGTCCAGTGGCTGCCCATGGCCATCGATTAGCGTCAGATCAACGGCCACACCACGGGTGTGATGCGAACCCAGGCCCGGATCACGCACGTATTCGGGATTGGGCAACGCTTGCCACAGCAGGTACTGCGCGTACGGCGGTCGATAGGCATCGAAGATGCGCAGGGTCAGGCCTGCCTGACGCGCGAGCAGGCTCGCTTTGCGCAGGCAGACTTCGGCGTCGCGGTGCAGCAGGCAGCGCGGATCCTGGTAAATCTGCTTGCCGGCCAGATTGTCGACACCGGCGTAAATCAGGTCGATTTCGACCTGCAGCGCCTGAGCGTCGACTTCGACGAGGGGGCTATTCACGTAAAACACTCCAGATCAGCTCGTACAGGTTCCGTGCGCCCGAGGGCGCGGGTGTCGCCCGGGCTATTCGAACTGCCCGAACAGTTGTTGCAGTTCGCGGTTCTTCGTCAGGCGTTGGTCGAGTCGGTCGCCGTATTTTTCGGCCACCGCCGAGACCATCAGGTTGAACAGGCACGGCAGCGGCGCCAGTGAGGGCCAGAACTGGCCGACATCGGAGTTCAGTTGCAGCAGATCGGTGGGGTAGTCCCGGGCCCATGGGCAATGGAAATCGGTGATGAAGGCCAGGGGCAAGCCCTGCTGGTGCGCGACCTCGCAGAAGGTCCGGGCCACCGCCGAGTAGCTGCGAAAGTCGGCGATGACAGCGTAAGGGTTGTCGAACTGCGAGTTAAGCGATTCGGCATAGGTGCCGGACAGGCCATCGACGTAATAGACCTTGGGCCGGATGTATTCCAGGTGCGAGAAGAAGGCGTTGAGTATGCCGCGTGTGGTCTGGATACCGACGATGAACACGGCATCGGCGCTGTACAGGCGCTCGACGATCCGGGCGAAGGTGTCGCTGCGGGCCAGGCCGTAGACCCGTTGAATGGCCTCCAGCTCCCGGTTCATCGAACGCTCCAGTGCATCGCCCTGGGTGTTCTCTTCGCGAAAAGCGCCCAGGCGGTCGGTAATCACCCAAGGGCTTGCGCTGTCACCGCGCAGGCTTTGTTTGACGTCGTCAAGGTTGCGGTAACCGAGCGAACGCAGAAAGCGCCCGACTGAAATGCCGGTGGTGCCGGTCTGCTGAGCGATGCTGTCGGCAGTCTCGAACGGCAGCTTCTGTGGGTTCGCCAACAGGTACCCGGCGATACGTTTGCCGGTTGGCGTCAAGTCGCTGAACCGCTGCTCCAGCGTATCGAGGAAAAGACTCTTGGCCATGAAAAATCCGCTTGAGACCGGCATTGACGACAGCCGAGAAATGTTATCGAAGAGTCATTTCTCGACAGGATGTTACCAACATAACATCGGTTTTCAAGGTGGCACAATGCTTTTTTTCAGGAGATTTCAGGGGAGGATTTCCGTGTTTCAGGGTGGTGCGCGGCGGATGAGAAATGCACGTTTAGCGGGCAAAAAAATGCAGGAAAACTTGCGAGGAATGATCGTTACTTCTTGATCATTCCCACGCTTCGCGTGGGAATGCGGCAGGACGCTCTGCGTCCACTGACGCGGAGCGTCAATCACTGCGTTACCACGCGGAGCGTGGGAACGATCAAAACGATGGCGTGATGACCTTGCGAAGAGCCACCTTGTAGGAGCGCGCTTGCCCGCGAATCGGTCGTGTCAGGCGACTGAACAGTGGCTGATGTACCGCAATCGCGGGCAAGCGCGCTCCTATAGCGGCAGCATGCCCTAGCGGAGATTGGTCTTCGCCAGTTCCAGTACCTGATCAGCCTTGCCGTTCATCACCGCCTTCAACATGAACAGGCTGAAGCCCTTGGCCTGGGCCAGTTTGATCTTCGGCGGCAGGCCCAATTCCTGTTTCGCCGTGACCACATCCACCAGCACCGGGCCCGGGTGTTCGAAGGCTTTTTTCAGGGCGTTGGGCAGGTCCGCCGAATCCTCGACGCGAATCCCCAGAATCCCCGCCCCAATGGCGATATTGGCGAAGCTGGTGCTGTGCAGGTCGGTGTCATGGGGCACGTAACCGCTGGCCTGCATTTCCATTGCAACGAAACCCAGCGAGCTGTTGTTGAACACCACCATCTTGATCGGCAGGTTGAGTTGGCGAATGGTCAGCAGATCGCCCATCAGCATCGACAACCCGCCATCGCCACACAGCGCCACCACCTGACGCTGCGGGAACGCAGCTTTGGCACCGAGCGCCTGGGGCATGGCGTTGGCCATGGAGCCGTGATTGAACGAACCCAGCAGCGAGCGCTGCCCGTTCATGGTCAGGTAGCGCGCCGCCCACAAGGTCGGGGTACCGACATCGACGGTGAAAATCGCGTCAGGGTCGGCGTAGGCGTCGACCATGCGCGTCAGGTATTGCGGATGGATCGGCTCGCCATGGGCAGACGGCGTTGCCAGTTCGTCCAGTTCTTCCCGGGCCTTGGCGTAATGGTCCAGCGCCTTGTCGAGGAACTTGCGGTCGGTGTGGGGTTTGAGACGCGGCAACAAGGCGACGAGGGTTTCCGCGATGCCACCGGCCAGCCCCAGGGTCAGCGGCACGCGACGGCCCAGCGCGGCGGGGTCAATGTCGATCTGGATGATCTTGGCTTTTTCCGGGTAAAAATTGCGATAGGGAAAACTGCTCCCCAGAATCAGCAGCGTGTCGCAGGCCATCATCGCGTGATAACCGGAGCTGAAGCCGATCAGCCCGGTCATGCCCACGTCGAAGGGGTTGGCGTATTCGATGTATTGCTTGCCGCGCAGCGCATGGACCACCGGCGCCGACAGTTTTTCCGCCAGCGCCACGACCTGATCGTGGGCCTCGGCGCAGCCTGCGCCGGCCAGAATGGTCACCGCTTTGGATTTATCGAGCATCGCCACCAGGCGCTGCAGATCCTGCTCGGTGGGAATCACATGCGGGGGTTCATGATCGACCCAGGCCGGGGTGGCGTCCGGGGCGGGACTCAGGGCAACGTCGCCGGGAATCACGATCACGGCCACGCCGCGCTGACTGATCGCCGCCCGCATGGCACGCTCCAGCACGCGGGGGAACTGCTCGGCACTGCTCACCGCCTCGACGAAGTGGCTGCACTCCTTGAACAGGTCGGTGGGGTGGGTTTCCTGAAAGTAGTTCAAGCCGATTTCGGACGAGGGAATCTGCGCGGCGATCGCCAGCACCGGTACGCGACTGCGATGGCAGTCATACAGGCCGTTGATCAGATGCAGGTTGCCCGGACCGCAACTGCCGGCACACACCGCCAGCGTGCCGGTAGACGCCGCCTCGGCGCCGGCAGCGAAGACAGCGACCTCCTCGTGCCGGGTGTGCATCCACTTGATCTTGCCCAGGCGCTCCAGGCTGTCGGTCAGCCCGTTCAGGCTGTCGCCACTGACGCCCCAGATTTTCGAGACGCCTGCTGCGGCGAGGGTTTGCGCGAGGTAGTCGGCGGTGGTTCTGCTGGACATGGGGCAGGTTCCTTGTCGAGTCGAAGATTGCGCGCGTTGTCGAAGCGGACAGCGTGCGTCGTTTCAAATCGACCTGTACCACCGGTCACAGTTCAGTGCTTGTACCGATGTGCTGGCTCGAACGCGTCGAGCCCTGCTCGACCTGGCGGGCGCTGGCTGGCTAGCGCAAACGCGGACCCAACCAGTCGGTCAGCCTGCACGCCTTACTGCGCAAAAAAAAACGCTGCAGCGAGTGCAGCGTTTCTGTTTGTCGTTTGAAGCATACATCTCAACCCGATCAATTAGCCGTTCTGACGGCCGTAACCCATGGTGGTGTATTCCAGGCTGTGGGTGACACCCGAGCCATCGACGTAAGTCATGGTCGATTTAACCAGGCCATCGACCTTTTCTGGGTCTTGGGCGGTTTTAACGCTGGTGACCCTGGCGACGTCAATGCCTTTGTGACGGTTGTATTGCTCGACTTGAGTCAGCGGTTGTGCGCTGGACTGTTCGTCAGCCAGCACGTTGGCAGAGGCCATTACAGTGAGTACCGAAAGTGCAGCGAAGGCTAAGGTTTTCATTTTTTAAATCTCCAGAATCATGGGATAAGTAGTCAGTAAGCAACGCGTCTGTTTGTTTGCTTCTGGAACCGATTCTGGTGGATTGTTCTCGCGAAGGTAAATATTTAACGTCGATAGGACACATTAGCGGCAGTGATACCAGCGTATTGTTTCACTGCCTGCAACAGACTCTTGCCTGGAAAGTTGGTTGGCCGCAAAAGTTGTCGACAGGCTTAAATCGCGGGCAAAAAAAAACAACCCTCTCGACGTTTCTCGAGAGGGTCGTTTCATCCGCTAGTTACTTGGTCAGTCTTTCGTAATCCATTTCGCCTGCCAGTTCACGGAAGTTCATATGATCCAATGGCTTGGCCGCCATGCGCGAGGCACCGGTCTTGTCGGAACCATCGGACGCCAGCCCACGTTCAGGCTGGCTGTTGGCTGCAACCGAGTTTGCACCGACATGGTCCGCGCCGTCAGCCGCTACACGGTTGGCACCCACTCGATCTGCGCCATCAGCCGCCACAGCATTGGCACCGACATGATCCGCGCCGTCAGCCGCCACACGGTTGGCACCCACTCGATCTGCGCCATCAGCCGCCACCGCATTGGCACCGACATGATCCGCGCCATCAGCCGCTACACGGTTGGCACCCACTCGATCTGCGCCATCAGCCGCCACAGCATTGGCACCGACATGATCCGCGCCATCAGCCGCTACACGGTTGGCACCCACTCGATCCGCGCCATCAGCCGCTACACGGTTGGCACCGACACGATCCGAGCCATCAGCCGCTACACGGTTGGAACCTACTCGATCCGAGCCATCAGCAGCCACTGCATTGGCACCGACATGATCCGCACCGTCCGCCGCCACACGGTTGGCGCCCACACGGTCTGCGCCGTCCGCCGCCAGCTTGTTGGCCCCGACATGGTCCGAACCATCAGCCGCCGTGGCATTGGCACCAACATGGTCAGCGCCATCGGACGCCGTTCGATTCGGGCCGACCTTTTCCGAGCCGTACTCGGCAACGGTCTTGTCCTCTTTCTTCACCTCAGAAGCTGCGTACGCGGTGGAAACACTCAAGGCCAGCACGGAAACCGTCAGGCCCCAAATCAATTGCTTCTTCATAACCGATTGCTCCAAGTGTCATGTCGGTCGATGCGAGCAAGGTGCTCGAACGGTGCCTGCCTCGACAATAAATAAGTCACTCTTCAAACAAAGAACGACGGTTATTCCTGATCTGCACGTTTGGTTGAAAACAGACAGCGGAACGCGTTAGGAATGAACACAGCGAACGCGCGCGTCTTTTCAGAATAGTCCTCACCGGGGTTTTGCGCCCGTCTGATAACGGCGATCCGCCAGATGGCGGTTCAATGGGCCACTGACGGATTCGAGTGAAGACGCTTTCAATAGTTCGCCAGCCTTGCATAAAAACACGATCCGGCAACTTTACCCAATAACACTTAGGTATAGAACTTCATCGTTAGTCTGATTCAAGTCCTCTCACTGCGCCCCAAATGCGTGCACTCAAAGACCACACTTACTTGAGGAACATCATGAACAACGGCCAAGTAGTTGATTCTGCGAAGGTCCGGTTTGCGGGCTGTGGGCGATTGCATGCCCTCCCCCGGGGCGCCGGAGCAGCGTTCATTGCTCCGGGCACCCGTGGTCAGCGATCAGCCCGGCAGTTGCCCCTGCCCGCTTTCTATGATTTTTGCGAAGTTCATGACGTTGTCCACGTACTTGGGATCGCCGACACCGCCCGCATCGGAGAGGTTGCCGCTGACCTTGTCAGGTCCTGAGTTATAGGCGCGCAACGCAGAACCCCAGTCGCCGAACGCCTTCTGTTGATCGCGCATGTACAGCGCGCCGGCCATGATGTTGTCGTGGGCATTGTTCACGTCGGCGTTGCCCAGTAGATCAGGGTTCTCCTTCTTCAGCCCCGCGAAGGTATCGGCGTTGACCTGCATCAGGCCGGCATCGGTCTTGCCATTGACGTTGGTGGTGTCCTGACCCAACTGCCCGCGAGACTCGGCCCAGATCTGTCCGGCCAGAATGCTGGGCGGGACGCCGGTGGCCCTGGACGCGTCCATGATGTCGGCGCGGTAGGGTTCCAGTTGCTTGGGCAGGTGCAGGTCGCCGGAGCCGGAAAGCGCGGGGTCTGCGGACACCGCGCTGGCCGAGCTGCTGGCCGGCGCACCCACACCACCGCCTTCGCCGACCGGGCCGCCACCGCCCTGGCCTGTGCCGCCCGCATCGTCCACACCGCCACCCCCGCCGCCACCTCCAGCGTTCTGCGCCGCCAGGTTCTGGGTGTCTGGCTGATTGGGGTTGTTCTGCATGAGCATCTGCATCAACTCCATCAGCAGGCTCATGATCTGTTGCACCATGCTCATCTGGTTGTTGCCTGAAGCGGGATTGGCCGCATTGGTTGGTGAATCCTGACTGTTGGGCGGCGCGAAGTTGACCTGGGACTGCATGGGGTTGTTGAACAGCAGCGTGCTCGGATCAATGGCCTGATTGCCACCGCCACCGCCGCCACCGCCCAGCGCGTTGTGTTGTCCATGTTTGCCACTCAGGGACGAAAAGTCCGTGGGCAGGGCGTTGGGGTCGTGCAATGGGCGAAGCGACGAAACACCGATACTCATGATCGTTTACCTCTTTCAGGTCAGGGGAAATCAAAGACGGGGGTCAATGCGCCTTGGGAATGCCAAACTGGTCCAGGACCGGGTCGACGTTGTGATCGAAGGCTTTCTGCGCCTTGTGTTTCTTCACTGCTTCGATGATGGCGGAGATGCCGAACCCCAGGCTCATCGCGGCATCGGCGATCCAGCCGACCACCGGAATCGAAGCGCCGATCGCCGCACCCGCGGCCATTCCGGCAGCTTCACCGACGACCATTCCCGCGACGCGGCCGCCAACCTTGGCCGCGACCTCGCCCAAACCTGCGCGGCCGGCGGATTTAGCCACGGCGTCGTAGCCATCCTTGGCGGCTGAAAGCCCGGACTTGGTGTCGTCGTAAATGGTTTTGGCAGTGTCAGCCTTGCTCTTGTGGGGCTGGTCGTTGGCGGCACCGCTTTCGTTGCGGCTGCGCTCGTAGGCGTCCTGAATCCGGCCCTGCAAGTCAGGCCGGGTACCGAGAATCTGGTCGGTGGTGGGGACGTTGGCATTGTCGCCCAAGAGGTCTTTCTGCATCTGCAACTGCGCTGACAGGCCACCGATGGCGTTGCTGTAATCGGGGTTGGAGTTGTCTTTCTTGACAGCTTTGTCTGCGTTGGCCATGTCGCTCTGCAAGGCCTGACCGCTGTTAACCCTCTGCATCTGCTCGTTGACCGCTTGCTGCAATTGCGGCGTGCTGCTGACCAACGTGCGGGACTGCTGCGGGATCTGCTGGTCGAGAAACGCTTGTACGTCGGGATCGGCCTGCAACTGGGCAATTTTGTCGTTAAGCGCATCTTCGGTTTTTTCAGTCTTGCGCAGGTCGTGGCCGGCGACCACGCTTTGCTGGGTCTGCTGTAACTTGACCATCACGGCGGCTTTCTGCTCGCCGCTGTAGTTGGACGGGTTCTCGAAGACGTCCTTGCCCAGCTTGCTGATGTCGGTGTTAGCAACCGAGTTGAGGGTCGCCGCATCGCTGAGCACACTGGCGAACTCGCCGCCATTGGTAGGTGCCTGTTTCTTGATCCAGTCACTGATATTGCTGGCGCTGAACAGTTTGTCCGGGCTGTGGGCCGCCAGCGAGCGGCCTTGCAGGCCACCCTGATCGATCTGCGTGAGGAACCCCGGTTGCGACCAGGTTTTGGCCGACTGTTTGAGCGCCCCGGCCAGTCCCGGGTTGCCGTCCTGAATCGCCTTCAGGCCGTCGGCGCTGGTCAGGCCGTCGACCTTGGTCTCGCCGTCCGCGCCCAGCGCGTGTTTGGGGTCGGCAGCCTTGGTCAGCGGTTCGTTGGCGCGCATCAGTGCGGCGCTGCGCACCATTTCCAGCGACTGTGGGTCGGCGTCAGGATGATCCTTCTGATAATTGGCAACGTCCTTGTCGGCGCTGTCCGCCGCTTTTTGCATGTTCTTGGCGAACGCCTTGAGGTCGCCATCGGTAATCTTGCCGTCAGCCTTGCCGCCATGTTTGCCGGTATCGACAGCGGTCTTCAACGCCGGGTTGGCATTGATGAAATCCATGGCCTTGGCAGCATCCGGGCCTTTTTCGGCGGCCATGCGCGCAGCGGCGATGGGGCGGTTGAGCTCCTTGGCGGCCTGCTCGCGCTGCTCCGGCGGCAGGTTCGCAACCATCGGCGCCCAGCGTTCCAGCTCTTTGGGCGATGAGTATTTCGAGTCGTCTAGAAAGCTGGCTTCGCTGCCATTGACCGGGTCGGCGGGTTTGCTGGCTTGAGTTGGCGCAGCCGTGCCAACGTCGACGGTCGCGGTGGTTTTGGCGGCGGGCGTCGCACCCGAGGTTGCCGTGCCTGGCGCCAGGGTTTGACCGCCCGACACGCCCGGCTCGGGCTGGGCCTGCGCGTTGCCCTTGAACAATTGCAGCAACAGCGCCAGGAGCTGTTTTTCCGGGGACTCGGCGCCGGACGCCGGCTGCTCGGTAGCGGGGCCGAATTTCACATCGGGATTGGCCGCTGCCCCCTGGGCAAGCAGCATTTTGGGGGCGTTGAGTGCCGCATTGCCGAGCGACGATTGCCGGGTCGAATCCTCACTGTCGGGTTGAGGCGCGATACCGCTGTAGGGACTGTTCGAAATACGCATGGAAGTCGCCATCCGGGAATGAAGGATGGCAACTGTGTGGTTCGAAACGCAGCTCGGTTCCGCGCTTTTACCGGCAGACCTGCACGCTCGACCCGCTGCAAGGTCTGTAGCCCGCCGGCGAACTGTTTCCATCTTTCGGTCGTAATCGGCTAGTTTTCGCTCTGCGCATTGCAAAAAGCGGTCACGCCACTGCAACCTCCACTGATTGTTTGGCTCAGACTATTTCGACACAGGCAAAATCGCGCATCATGGCCGCAGTCCGTTCAAGGGAGATTTTCATGCGCTTCACTTCATTCATCATGCCTCTGGCGGCCTTTTCCTGGCTGCTGATGCTGACCGGGACGGCGCAGGCCAGTGAAGAAACGCAACTGGTTCAATCGATCAATGCGTTTCGCAGTCAGGCGCAACCGTGCGCGAACATCGTGTCTCAGGAGCTTCCTCCGCTGACCGACGACCCACGCCTGAACCTGCCCGCCACCGGCAGTGTCGACCTCCAGCAAGTGCTGGCGCGGGCCTCGTATCCCATGGTGACGGTGCAGGCGATCTCGCTGTCCGGCCCCCGTGACGCGCAATCGGCGATGAAAGCCATTCAGGAGAGTTTCTGCCAGGTGGTGCTGGACCCGCAGTTCGTCGATGTGGGGGTCAGTCGCAACGATCGCGACTGGCGCATCGTACTGGCGCGGCCACTGCTGGCTGGCGGGCTTGGCAATTCACAGGCCGAAGGGCAGAAAATGCTTGGCCTGATCAATGCTGCCCGCAGTGTGCCTCATCAATGTGGCGGCCAACCGTACCCCGCCGCCTTGCCACTGGCCTGGAACGACACCCTGGCCAGTGCCGCCGAAGGTCACACGCGCTCCATGGCCAACAACAACTATTTCGACCACAAGGGTCGCAACGGCGGCACACCGGGCGATCGCGCCGAGCTCGCGGGCTACATCGGCCAGCAGATTGGCGAGAACATCGCTGCCGGGCAGGACAGCGCGCGCAAAGTGGTAGAAGGCTGGCTGGCCAGCCCCGGTCACTGCGCCAATCTGATGAACGCGGCGTACCGCGATCTGGGTGCGGCCTATGCGACCGACCCGAAAAGCGATGCCGGGATTTACTGGACGGCGATGTTCGGAGTGAAGCAGTAAACCGGCACCTGCGGATGTCACCCGCCCACCCGCTCAATGATCTCAACGTTGATCGTTCCCGCGCTCCGCGTGGGAATGCCTCCCAGAACGCTCTGCGTCCAAGGCGACGCGGAGCGTCGATCACTGCTTACCACGCAGAGCGTGGGAACAATCGACAACTATTGGGGCGTGGTCCCCCTTGTGGGAACAAGCGATGCAGTGCTCTGCCACGCTGTCTACTTCGCCTTCCCGTCCTGTGGCTTGTAGAACAGAAATTTCCCGGTCTCGGCCGTCCTGATGTATTCGCTCGCCCATGCAGGTCTGACGTTGCGATCATGGAAATACATCGCGCCCTTGGTGCGGTCGGTCAGTTGCTGATTAAGCGCCTTGCGCGCGATCTCCTTGGACGCCGCGTAGCGATCATCTTCCTTCACCTGGTCTGAACGCCCATCGCACCACCACGAAAACTGGCAAGCCTTCTTCTCCACCCCCTGCTTGACCACTCCGCAGATGGTGTCCGGGTAGCCATCGTGGCCCAACCGGTTGAGCACCACGTTGGCCACCGCCTCCATATCTGCATCAGTCCCGCCTTTGGCTTCCCAATAGATGGTCCGCGACAGGCAGACAATGGCATCGTCCACTGACGCGGCTCCCACCGGGTCCACGGCCTGGGCCTCGGATTTAGTGATGATCGCGCTCTTGGGCACCGCAGGCGTCGGGCCGTCTTTCTCGGCGGCCTTTTCTTCCAGCACTTGAGCTTTGGTAATCACCGCTTCAGGTGCCGGTGTGGCATCGGCGGCAAACGTCTGGCCCGCGAATGTCGCAGCCAGCAGACAGACAAAAAAAGAGAGGGGACGCATCGTCGAACCTTTTGCGTAGGGCCGATCGGTCCTGCACCCGAATCACGCCTGCGGGCCATTCCAAGCGCGCCAGCCGGTGGTGAAGCGGAACATCGCAAGCTGTCGTCGACACGTTTCTGGGGTATTTTTTTGGGAGACGCCGAGGCACAAAAGCGATTGGAGGATCGCTCGCTCGCAGCAGCATAGTGGCGTCTTAACTTTATGCAAATACTGACAGCATTTGATCGTTTACCCATCGCGTAAACGTCTAAGGGATATGAGGAAATACTCTAAATAAGCAGCTTATTTGATGACAAAATTTGTATAGCCCGCTGACACGTCATGGGAGGATTTCTTTCATTCCCATACAGCCGCTAGTGCACGAGCTCTGAACCACCGCGTTTCTACTGAATATGGAGATTCCTATGAAAGCCCAACTACGTACCCCGCCGCCTATTCCTGAAAACGTCGAAAACTACGTCTGGGGATGGGTAAACCGGCGCGCCGACAGGATTGTGTCTTCCATGGCCGATGGCGCTATTTATGTCGACAGACCGCACCCGATCATCCCCAAGACCGCTATGAAGGATCACCTGGAGACCGTTGCGTGGGTGAACTTTCCGGATATGACATTTGACACGCTGAATCTGTTTGGCTGTGACAAGACGCAGGTTTATGCGTGGGAGTGGGCACTCAGTGCTTCGCAGTGCGCAGTGATAGTGGGGTTGCAAGAAGATCGAAAAATTTACTGCGAAGGAGTTGACATACTGACACTCAACTCAGAAGGTCGGATTATCAAATCAGTTTGTCATATCGACAGAAAAGCCCTCTGGGATTCAGTTGTCAGTTAAAGCCTTTATCAGGTACATCGGTGAAAACGGTGTCATCTGTTTCAACGCCTCCCAACCACAACCTTCGATGCTCGCCAGATGCATCAGGAGTCGGAAGGTTTATTCCTGTGGCACCCGTTCAATCTGGCAGAAGCGGCATCGGAGAGGGAGTGATCACTCCGTAGCAGCACGGCTTGCCGGCGGTAGCGATCGCAAGAACATCAACGCCGGCAAGCCGGACTGCTACGGCCTTCGGCCAGAATCAAAAGCCTGAATGCGATATCACTCCGTAGCAGCACGACTTCGCCCTCGCAAACGGGCGAATCGGCAGAAGCCATGGCTGCCCTGCCGTGCCGACTGCGGCCGCTCGGCCGGTGATCGACACATTGAAGGACGGCCAGTTGGTGTTTATCTACTACCCCGACGCGCAGTGGCTGAACACTTCGTCGTATCTCCACTGCACGTCGAAAGCGTCGGCTCGCTAACCGTGAGACAGCGGGCGCAAGGCCGGCAGTGGCCCGACAGCGGGTGACGGGTTCAGCGGTGACTTCTCGACCGATTGAGTCTGCACCTTCTCCGGTTCAGGTTCACCATTGAGTGCCCTGTTCATCTTCTCGGTGTCCAGCGCCCCCACCCATTTGGCGATGGCCATGGTGCCGACGCCGTTGCCAATGGTGTTGGTGATCGCCCGCGCCTCGGACATGAAGCGGTCGACCCCCAGCAGCAGCACCATCCCCGCTACCGGAATGGTGCCCAGCGAGGCCAGCGTCGCGGCAAGAATGATGAAACCGGACCCGGTCACACCCGCCGACCCCTTGGAGGTGAACATCAACACCGCCAGCACGATCAACTGATCGGTCAGGGTCAGCGGGGTATTGGTGGCCTGGGCGATGAAGATCGCAGCGATGGTGTAGTAGATCGCCTGACCGTCCGGATTGAAGGTCAGTCCCGAGGGAATGATCATCCCCGCCACCGGTTTCGACACACCGGCCTTTTCCATCTTGGAAATCATCTGCGGCAGCACTGATTCCGAGGAACTGGTGCCCAGCACGGTGAACAACTCTTCCTTGATGAAGCGCAGAAACTTCCACAGGCTGAAACCGCTGTAACGGCAGATCGGCCCCAGCACGAAAATCACGAATACCGCGCAGGTCAGGTACACGCAGGCCATCAACTTGCCGAGGGAGAACAGCGAGCCGAACCCATACTTGCCGATGGTGAACGCGATAGCGCCAAAGGCACCGATGGGCGCAAGGCGCATGACCATGTTGACGATGCGAAACATGCCCTGCATCAAGCTGTCCAGCGCATCCACGAACACCTTGCCGCGAGGTCCGACCTGCGCCAGGGCAACGCCAAGCAGAATGGAGAACAGCAGAATCTGCAGCACATTGCCCTTGGCGAATGCATCGACGATGGTGTCGGGAATGATGTTCATGATGAAATCCATGAACGAGGCGTGTTTGGCAGCGGTTGTGTAGGTCGCCAGACTTGCAGTGTCGAGCGTCGCGACATCGATGTTCATGCCGGCACCGGGCTTGAACACATCGACCACGATCAGGCCGACCACCAGCGCTAGGGTCGACACCACTTCGAAATACAACAGGGCGCGAAACCCGACGCGGCCCAGCTCTTTCATGCTTTCCATGCGTGCAATGCCCGAGACGACGGTGAGGAAAATCACCGGAGCCAGCAGCATCTTGATCAGTTTGATGAACGCGTCACCCAGGGGTTTGAGCGCGGTGGCGGTTTCCGGAACGAACACGCCGACGATGGCGCCGAGTATCACCGCGATAAGGACTTGCACGTATAACTTGCCAAGTATTCTTTTCATGACAGGGCCCTGATTTTTTATTGTTGTCAGGAAATACCGAAGGGGTCAGGGAAAGCCCTGCCCCTCGGCGATAACTGCACTACTTTGAATCAATGTGCCGACTCAGCGGTTGATCAGCGCCAGCACTGCGTCGGTGATCTGCCGCGTGGTGGCCGTACCGCCCAGATCCGGAGTGTGCAGGCCGCTCTCAGTGACGGCTTCGATGGCCGACATCAACTGCTTGGCGGCCGCCGCTTCACCAAGGTGTTCGAGCATCATGGCGGCAGTCCAGAAGGTGGCAACAGGGTTGGCGACGCCTTTGCCGGTGATGTCGAATGCCGAGCCGTGAATCGGTTCGAACATCGACGGAAATTTGCGCGACGGGTTGAGGTTGGCGGTGGGCGCGATGCCCAGGCTTCCGGACAGAGCGGCCGCCAGGTCCGAGAGAATATCGGCGTGCAGGTTGGTGGCGACGATCACGTCCAGTGTTCCTGGCTTGAGCACCATGCGTGTGGTCACGGCGTCCACCAACTCCTTGTCGATCTTCACATCGGGGAAGTCTCTGGCGACTTCGTAAAAGATCTCATCCCACAGGACCATGCCGTGACGCTGGGCGTTGGATTTGGTGACCATGGTCAGGTGCTTGCGAGGGCGGCTTTGCGCCAATTCAAAGGCGAAACGATGAATGCGTTCGACACCGGCGCGGGTGAAGACCGACACCTCGGTGGCGACTTCTTCGGGCAGGCCACGGTGGACCCGGCCGCCGTTGCCGGAATATTCGCCTTCAGAGTTCTCGCGCACCACCACCCAGTCGATCTGCTCACCGTTGTGCAGCGGGCTCTTCACGCCGGGCAGCACGCGCGCCGGACGCACGTTGGCGTACTGGTCGAAGCCTTGACAGATCGGCAGACGCAGCCCCCAAAGGGAGATGTGATCCGGCACGTTGAGTGCACCGACCGCGCCGAAGAAGATGGCGTCGAACGTCTTGAGTTCAGCCAAGCCGCCCTCGGGAATGTAATAGCCGTTTTTCAGGTAATTGTCCGAGTTCCAGTCGAAGTGTTTGAAATCCAGCTCGAAGCCGGATTTCTTCGACAGGGCCTGCAGCACTTCAACGCCGGCCGCGATGACTTCGACGCCGATGCCGTCGCCTGGGATCGCTGCAATTCTGTATGCGCTCATGATCAACTCCACTCTCGTAACGTTTTTGTTTTTGCCTCTTGAACCGGACTGTTCAAGCAGGGTGTGAGCGGAGTATATGTAGTGAGCGCAACGCAGTGAGTGACTCCAAATCACTACATCCATAACTTTGAGTTACGAATGAATCAGTCTCTGGACCTCCAGTTTTTTCACCTCCTTGCCAAGCAAGGCAGCCTCGCCGCGACCGCCCGTGAACTGGGGGTGACGCCACCGGCGATCAGCAAGCGCCTGAGCGCGCTTGAGGCGCGACTGGGCATTCGTCTGGTCAATCGCACCACGCGGTCCATGAGCCTGACCACTGAAGGTGAGCTGTATTTTTCCCATGCCGCGCGCATCCTCACTCAGATCGAGGAAGTCGAGCAGTTGGTCAGCAGCAGCCGCGCCACACCCAAGGGGCTGATTCGGGTCAATGCGTCACTGGGGTTTGGTCGGCGCTATATCGGTCCGGCGTTGGCCGCGTTTTTTGCGCGTTATCCGGAGGTGGAGATCCAACTGGAGATCAGCGATCACCCACTGGACCTGACCGCCCATGGTTTCGATCTGGGCATTCGTTTCGGCACGCTGGCGGACGCTGCGTTTCATGCACGCAAGATCGCTTCCAACCGCCGCCTGTTGTGTGCCTCGCCCCTGTATCTGGAAAAATATGGCGTGCCAACGCGGCTGAGCGATCTGCAGAATCACAACTGCATCTTCCTGCGCCAGAACGAAACGCCTTATGGGGTGTGGAGTTTCACCAACGGCGGCAAGACGCAGAACATCAAGGTGCGCGGGGCGCTGGGCTGCAACGATGGTGAAGTGGCCCTGAACTGGGCGCTGGAGGGGTTCGGGATTCTGCTGCGTGCCGAATGGGATATCGCCCGCTATGTGCGCAGCGGCCGATTGCGACTGGTGCTGGAAGACCAGACCCCGACGCGGGCCGACGTCTACGCGGTCTACCCGCAGCAACTGCACCTGTCCGCGCGGGTACGCAGCCTCATCGACTTTCTGGTGGAGCGCTTCAAGCACATCGACAATCTGGGCGAAGCGGCTTCTGAGATGGAGTGATTACTTTGTAGCCGCACGGCTTGTTGGCGGTGGGGATGCCAAGGGCGGCACCGCCGGCAAGCCGGACTGCTAAAGGGGATGACATTCATGCCTGCCGGTTGATTACAGCCCGTCAGCGGCGTGCAGGGTGCGCAGTTGCAGATCAGCCGAGCTCTTCTTCTGCCATACCGGCCAGTACTCAACGCGCTTGGCTTCGACGCTGGTCTTGTTGCTTTCAAACCAGTTCAGCGATTTCGGTGAATTGGCGACCAGTTTGGTGTCGCCGATCCAGTCCTTGAAGTCCTTGGATTGCAGGCTGTATTCGGCCTTGGGATCGCGAGAAACCGGCCACATGGAGAAGCGTGCTTTCCACATGCCCATGCGCGGGGTGACCATGGAGTAATAGGTCTTGCCCGGCGCAAGGTCGGCTTCCAGAAAGTCGGCAGCTTCGGAAACCACCATGAAGGTGCGATGACCCGGTGCGGTTGGGTAAGCGATCTTGGTGCCGTTGGACAGAATGCCCACGAATTGAGTCTTGCCATCGGTGACGTCATACAGGGAGGCGTCGATCGCCTTGGCGGTGAACGCGCTGCGCATGAACACGACTTGGGCGCCATCCTGCGTGCTTGGCTGCACCACCTGATTGTCGACAGGTTGCATGAGGGATGAACAGCCGGTCAGCAACAATGTGCCCGCCAACATCAAAACACTGGTAATGCGCATCTACAGCTCCTGGGTTTAAATATCCGATCCGACAACGCATCGGACCAAGGGCTGTATCGGCGCAATTGGCCATCACTGAAGAAAAAACATGAAAACCGCTCTGGACTGATCGTTTCAGCCAAGCCGGCCGAGCGACCGCTAGCCCGCCACCGCCGCAGAACCGGGTAATTGCGCGGCCTCCTCAGCGGCCCGGTCGGTGTAGTGCACGCGATGGGGTAGCGCCTGCCCTTGCGCATTGAACAGGTGACAACGCCCTCCGGACACACCGATCGACAATTGCTGGCCGGCTTTCACCTGGGACATGCCATCGCCCTTGATCATCAAGTCGGCGCCATCGGCGGTTTCGGCGTGGGTAAAGGTTTCTCCGCCCAGATGCTCGACTACCAGCGCTTTGGCCGGAATCTGCGCCTCGCCCTGACCCAGCTCGGACAGGTGCTCCGGCCGCAGACCCAACGTCAGGGCATCCCCGGCCTTGACCCCATCGCCATTGACCGGCACCCGCAAACGCCCGCCACCGGGCAGGATCACCTCGACCCCCTCTGTGCTGACGGAAGCCGCCGAGACTTGCAAAAAGCTCATCTGCGGCGAGCCGATGAAGCCTGCCACAAAGCGATTTCGGGGGTGGTGATACAGCTCCAGTGGCGAGCCGACCTGTTCGATGCAGCCCTTGTTGAGCACCACGATCTTGTCGGCCAGGGTCATCGCTTCGACCTGGTCATGGGTCACGTAGACCATGGTGGCCTGAAGATCGGCGTGCAGCTTGGCGATCTCGATGCGCATCTGCACCCGCAGCGAGGCGTCGAGGTTGGACAGCGGTTCGTCGAACAGAAAGATTTCCGGCTCATGGACGATGGCCCGGCCAATGGCGACCCGTTGCCGCTGCCCGCCGGACAGCGCCTTGGGTTTGCGATCCAGCAGAGGCTCGAGCTGCAGAATGCGCGCTGCGTTTTGCACCTTCGCCTGGATCTGCTCCTTGGGGAGTTTCTGCATTTTCAGGCCAAAGGCGATGTTGTCGTAGACCGACATGTGCGGGTACAGCGCGTAGGACTGGAAGACCATCGCCACGCCACGGTCGGCGGGTTCCAGATACGTCACGTCGCGGTTGCCGATGCGGATCTGGCCCTGAGTGATGCTCTCCAGGCCCGCGATGCAGCGCAGCAGGGTCGACTTGCCGCAGCCGGACGGTCCAACGAAGACCACGAATTCGCGGCTTTCGATACTCAGGTGGATGTCATGCAACACCTTGATGTCGCCATAGGCTTTCTCGACGCCACTCAAATTGAGCTCAGTCAAAATCGTATCCCCTGAAATTATTGTTGTTGTTTCAGACCTGCAACGCGCTGCGATGTGTAGGAGCGCGCTTGCCCGCGAAAGCGGTAGACCAGATGCATTCGTGTGTTGCGACATTACGCCTTCGCGGGCAAGCGCGCTCCTACGGGAATGTCTCGTGTACAAACTTGACAGCCAAACATTTCGTCCTACGATCATTTGTAATTCTAAAAATACAAATGTCAAGGAGCGCACCGAATGCGGGCTGCCTACATCCATGGCATCCGGGACATCCGCATTGGCGAAAAGCCGGTGCCCGTGCCGGTTGGCGACGAAGTCTTGCTGCGGGTCAGCGCTGTCGGGGTCTGCGGCAGTGACTTGCATTACTACAAGGAAGGCGCCATCGGTCATGCGCGGATCACCCAACCGTTCATCGCCGGTCATGAGTTTGCCGCCCGTGTGGTCGAGGATCAGCCAGCGCTCGGACTCAAGGCCGGACACCTGGTGGCAGTCGACCCGGCCAAACCCTGCGGCCAGTGCGAATGGTGCCATCGCGGTCATGTGAACCTGTGCCCCCATGTGCAATTCCTCGGTTCACCGCCCCACACCCACGGCGCGATGACCGAATACATCGCGGTCTCGCCCAGCCAGATCTACCCGGTCCCCGATCACTTCACCCCCGTGCAGGCGGTCATGCTCGAACCCTTGGGCGTGGCGATTCATGCCATGGACCTGGCGGGCACGAAAAAACTCTTCGAAACCGTGGCAATCATCGGCTGCGGTCCCATCGGGCTGTGCCTGCTGCAGCTGGCGCGGATGATGTGCAAAAAAGCCATTTACGCCATCGACCCGATCAACTATCGCACCGAAAAAGCCCGTCAGTTGGGCGCCGATGAAGTGGCGGCCGATCACGCCGCCATCGCCGAGTGGACCCATGGTCGAGGCGTCGATCTGGTGCTGGAAGCGACCAACTCGCCCGAAGGTTTTCAGATCGCTGCGCAGTCCGCGCGCATCGGCGGTCGCGTGGTGCTGGTGGGCATTCCCGATGGCGATCAATACGCGCCGTTGAGTGCTTCACTGCTGCGGCGCAAGGGTCTGGACATCCGCATGTCCCGGCGCATGGGCCATGTCTATGACCGGGCCATTGAACTGGTCGCCCAAGGCGCGGTGGACGTGGATTGCCTGGTCACCCACCGCTTCGACCTGCAACAGGCCACCGAAGCCTTCAGCTACCCGTCGGAGTTTCTCGACGGCGCGCTGAAGACCATCGTGCTGCCCAACCCGGAATGAAAATGCTGTAACTCCCGAGGCGCGTGAGCGCTGACAACGCGTAATCCTCACCCACAATAATAAAGAGGTCACGTCATGAAGAAGCTGGTATGGAACGCCCTCGCCCTGTCCGTCGCGCTGGGCTCTGTCCTGGGGTCTGGCGCTGCGCAGGCCTGGACACTGGAAGAGGCCGGCGCGCCCTACAAGGGCACCGAAATCAAGGCGATTTTCCTCGACCGCCCCGGTTATGCTGCCGCGATCAAACTGCTGCCGCAATTCGAGAAGAAGACCGGCATCAAGGTCAGCTACGAAACCATCCCCTACGAGAACAGCCGCGAGCGCCAGGTGTTGAGTTTCACCTCCGGCGAGCAACTCGACGTGGTGCTGACTGACGTGGTGTGGATCGGGGAATTCGCCGGTAACGGCTGGCTGGAGCCGATCACAACGTTCACCAAGGACCCCAAACTCGCGGACCCTGACCTCAAGCTCGACGGGTTCTTCCCGATTCTGCTGGAGTCCTTCGGCAGCTGGGACAAGCAGACGTACGGACTGCCGTTCGATAACTATTCGGGGCTGCTGTTCTACAACAAGTGCATGCTCAAGGACGCCGGGTTCGACAAGCCGCCAGCGACGTGGGACGAGCTGCTCAAAGACTACGCGCCCAAGCTCACCGACAAGTCCAGGGACCGCTACGCCTATGCCTTGCAGTCGCGGCGCGGCGAGACCCAGTCGGCGGACAGTTTCATGCGCTTCCTCTGGCCGTTCGGTGGCTCGCTGCTGGACGCCAACTTCAAGTCCAACCTCAATTCCAAAGCTTCTCAGGAAGGTCTGCAGTTCCGTCAGGAGCTGATGAAGTTCATGCCGCCGGGCATCGTCGACTACGACCACAACGAAGCGGTCAACGCGCTGGCCCAGGGCAAAGTGGCGATGATTACCGAGTGGTCGGCGTTCTACAGCACCCTGGCCGACCCCGGAAAATCGAAGATCACCGATTGCCTGGCCGTGGCGACCGAACCCAAGGGGCCAGCGGGGCTCAAGCCGGCATTGGGCGGCTTCTCGCTGGGCGTGAATGCGCACTCCGATGACAAACAGAAAGCGGCGGCGTGGCTGTTCATTCAATGGGTCACCTCCGAAGCCATGGCCAGGCCGTATCTGGATGCCGGTGGCGTGAGCGGCCGGATGTCGGTCTACAAAGACCCCGAGGTGCAGAAGAAATACCCGTTCGTGGTGCCGATGGTGACTTCATGGGACGGCGGCGTGCCCGACTATCGCCCGCGCTTCCCGCAGTGGCCTGAGATCTCCGAAGTGGTCGGTGAAAATGGCACCGCGATCATGCTCGGCAAGAGCAGTGTGCAAGACGGCGCCAAGGCCATCGGCAGCAAGATGGAGGACATCCTGAAGAAAGCGGGCTACTACGACGGCAAGGTCAAGTTGCTGAAATAGAAAAACCTGGAGGAGCGCGCTTGTCCGCGATGGCGTCACTTCATGCGTCGCGAGGGTGACAGTCAAATCGCAATCGCGGGCAAGCGCGCTCCTGCGCCTTCGGCAGAAACAGCTGTGCTGAGAATGTGATATGTCCAACAACAAAAAACCGGTGTTCCCGACTTTGTGGAACAACACCCGGGCAGCGTTTTCCTTCCTCGCGCCCGCCACCGTCGCCCTGGCCTTGATCGGGATCTTTCCGACGGTGTTTGCGCTGGTCAATTCGTTCCGCCAGTACAACCTGGCGCGCCCGAAAGACCCGACGCCCTTTATCGGCTTCGACAACTACCTCAACGTGCTCAACGACGCCTCGTTCTGGGCGGCGCTGGGGCGGACCGGGTTGTTTCTCATCACCGTGGTGCCGATCCAGCTTGCGCTGGGGCTGATCATCGCGTTGCTGCTACACAAGCCCGGGCTGTCGGGCTTCAAGTTGCTGGCGCGGATGAGCCTGGTGATCCCGCTCGCCACGGCCCCCGCCGTTGCCGGCCTGATCGGACGGCTGGTGTTCAACCGCGACTTCGGCGTCGCCAATGCCCTGCTGGCGATGCTCAACGCAGGCCCCGTCGAATGGCTGGGCGACACCACCAACGCCTTCATCGCCGTTGCGCTGATGGACATCTGGCAATGGACGCCTTTCTGCGCACTGGTGCTGTTGGCCGGATTGACCATGGTGCCCAACGAGATCGAAGAAGCCGCGCGTCTGGAAACCCGCAGCCGTTGGCAAATCGTGCGTTACGTGCAACTGCCCTTCCTACTGCCCAGCGCCACGGTGATTCTGATCCTGCGCACCGCCGACATCCTCAAGATGTTCGACACCGTGTTCACCATGACCCGTGGCGGACCGGGTGCGGCGACCGAGCTGGTCAGTGTCTACATCCAGCGCATCGGCTTTCGGGTGTTCGACCAGGGCGTGGCCTCGGCGCAGGCGATTCTGCTGCTGATCCTGACCATCGTACTGGCGCGCCTGTACATCAAATTCGTCTACCGGGAGATCTGACATGGCGACCGTTCCTGCCGCTGACATCGTGGCCACCCCCGAGCGGATCAGGCCCAGGATGAAGGTCAACGCCTGGCATCTGGTGGGATTGCTGGCGATCTTCCTGTTCGCCGTGTTTCCCTTCTACTGGATGGTCGCCACCAGCCTCAAGACCCAGGCCGAAGCGCTGGCTTCGCCCCCCATCTGGGCCTTCACGCCGCATCTGGATAACTACGTCAAAGTGTTGTTCGAGCGCGACGTGCTGCACAGCCTCGGCAACTCGCTTATTGTCGCGGTCTGCACCACTGTGCTCGCCGTCGGCCTGGGAACCCCGGCCGCTTATGCGCTGGCCCGCTTCGAGTTCAAAGGCAAGGAAGACCTGTGGTTCTGGTTCATCACCAATCGCATGCTCAGCCCCATCGTCGTGGCGCTGCCGATCTTTCTCATGGCGCGCAATCTGGGGCTGATCGACACTCACCTGGTGCTGATTCTGATCTACCTGACTTTCAATCTGCCGATCGTGGTGTGGATCTGCACCGACCAGTTTCGCGGCGTGCCCAAGGACCTGGACGAAGCGGCGCGGTTGTCCGGCGCCTCGCGTTTCACCATTTTCTGGCGCATCGCCCTGCCGCTGGCGATGCCGGGGGTGGCGGTGTCGGCAATTTTCTCGTTCATCTTCTCCTGGAACGAACTGCTGTATGCGCTGGTGCTGACCCGCAACGTCGCGCGCACCGCGCCGGTGACCGCCACCAGTTTCATGAGCGGTTACGACTTGCCTTGGGGCGAGATCATGGCCACCGGCACGCTGATCGTGTTTCCGGTGATCATTTTCGCATTGATGGTTTCCAGGCATCTGGTACAAGGTCTGACCATGGGCGCCGTGAAATAAGCGCCCCGCTTTTCAGGCTCTCCCAAGGACACTGCCGTGCAGAATCGCTATTCGGAACTGACCGCCGACCCGGAAACGGCAAGCGCGGAGGATCAACTGAACATCCGCATCGCCTGGGACTACTACGTCAACAGCATGACCCAGCAGCAGATCGCCGACCGGGTGGGCACCACGCGAGTACGGGTCAACAAGGCGCTGGCGACCTGTCGCGAGACCGGGGTGGTGCAGATTCGCATCAATTCGCCGCTGGCCTCCTGTATCGCACTGGAAGACCTGATTCAGGAGCGCTTCGGACTGGAGCGGGTGACCGTGGTGCCCTCGCCGGAGGACCCCTCGACGATCTTCCGTGTGTTGGGCGTTGGCGTGGCACCGAGGATCGAAGACCACTTGACCGATGGCTGCATCATCGCAGTGGGCTGGGGCCGGACCTTGCGTCAGGCGGTGCGCGAACTGCCTGGCCGTGCATTGCCGAACATGACCGTTTTGTCGCTGTTGGGAGGCCTGCATTACGGCTCGGCCAACAACACGGTCGAGATCGCATCGAGCCTCGCCGGGCTGTTCGGCGGTTCCTACTACTACCTCGCCGCGCCGGTGTTCGCGCCGTCGGAACCGTACCGCGACATGATCCTCGAAGAGGCTTCGGTGCAGGACGTGCTGGGCAAGGCGCGACAGGCCGACCTGGCGCTGCTCACCGTCGGCGATCTCAGCGAGCGCTCGTTGATGCTGGAGTTGGGGCTGGTCAATCCCGAGGACGCACGATCCCTGCGCGCGGCCGGCGCGGTGGGCGATCTGCTCGGGCGCTGGCTGGATCGCGACGGTATCGAGGTCAATCATCCGCTCAACCGACGCGCCATTTCGCTGGACCTGGAAGACCTGCGCAAGATCAAGAAAGTGGTGCTGGTGTCCGGTGGTCCGTACAAGGCCGAAATCATTCGTGCGGTGCTGTTGCGCAACGTGGTCCATGAACTGGTGATCGACGAAAGCGCCGCGCAGCAACTGCTCGATCAAAGCTGAATCGCCCCTTTCGGAGAACGGCCATGGCCACCCGCGACTTCATCGGCAAACGGATTCTGGTCACCGGTGCCGGCAAAGGCATTGGCCGCGAGACCGTGCAATGGCTGTCCCGTTGTGGCGCCGAAGTGATCGCTCTGGGGCGCAATGCCGCGGATCTTTCCTATTGCGCAGAGACGCTGGTGGTGGACCTGGCCGATGTCACGGCGACCCAGGCCGCCGTGGCGACGATGCTGCCGATCGATCTGCTGGTCAACTGCGCGGGTGTGGTGGAGCTGGAGTCGTTTCTCGATACGTCGGTGCAGACATTCGACCACTTGATGGCAGTCAACACCCGCGCGCCGATGGTGGTGGCGCAAGTGATTGCGCGGGACCTGATCGCCCGGGGGGTACCAGGGGCCATCGTCAACGTTTCAAGCCTGGCTGCAGCCGTGGGCACTCGCGATCATCTGGCCTATTGCGCCTCCAAGGCGGCGCTGGATGCGATGACCCGGGTCATGGCCGTGGAGCTTGGGCCGCACGGGATTCGGGTCAACAGCGTCAACCCGGTGGTGACGCTGACCCCCATGGCCGACAAGGCCTGGAGCGATCCGGTAAAGGCCGCGTCGATGCTGTCGCGCATTCCGCTGGGGCGATTCGTGCAACCCAGTGAAATCGCCTCGACCATCGCCTTTCTGCTCAGCGATGACGCCGCAATGATCAACGGCGTGACCTTGACCGTCGACGGCGGCTTCAGCGCCGGTTGAGTTGCGCCAGACGCGGGTACAGGTCACGTAACCGCGGATAGAGTTCGCTGTAGAGCGCCAGCAACTGCTGATGAAACTCACGCAACGCCGGGTTGGGCAGGAAGCTTTCGCCGTCCTGAGTCATCACCTGCGCGGCACTGGCGAAATCCTCGTACCAGCCCGCACCGACAGCCGCTGCAATGCCGGCGCCAAGACTGGACGCTTCCTGGGTCGCGGCGCGAATCACCGGTCTGTCGGTGATGTCGGCGATAATCTGGCACCACAGGCGACTGGCCGCCCCGCCACCAATGGCAACGAAGGTATTCACTGGCTCGCCGGTGGCCTGGACCATGCGCCGGGTCGCCAGCGCCTGTTCCAGCGCGATGCCTTCGAGCACCGCTCGATAGATTTGTGCACGGCCGTGGTCCGGCGACAAACCCAACAGACATCCCCGCGCATCCTGATCCCAATAGGGATTCATCACGCCGTTCCAGTACGGCAACAGGATCAGACCGGCACTGCCCGGCGCCACGCGGGATGCTTCGATTTCCAGACGGATCAGGCTCTCGGGCTGGGACACCACATCGATCTCGAAGAACTGTCGCAGCAGGCTGTTGATCAGCAGGGTGCCGGAGCGCAGCGACGTTTCCAGCACATAGCCCTGACGGTCGATGGCGCACAGGGTGCGAAACGCGTCATCGACCCTCGGGCTGTCGGCGTAGACACCGGAGACGATGGCCGTGCCCAGGTTCAGATACGCCGTGCCGGGGCTGACCACGCCAATGCCCAGCCCACCGGCCTGGCCGTCTCCGCCGCCTGCGACTACCCGCGTGCCGGCGGGCAGACCGGTCAGGGCCTGAGCGTTACGCGTGACGCTGCCGAGCAGCGTGCCCGGCGCCGATGCTGCGGGGAAACAGTCAGCGCTCAACGGGATCGGCAGCGCCTCGAGCACGTCTTGCGCCCATTCGTGTCGATGAATATCGAACGCGCCGATGGGATCGGCGCTGGCCCAACTGGTGACGAACTGGCCGGTCAGCTTGCGCACCAGCCAGGCGTGGGGTTCGTAGACATGACGTATCTGTGTGAATAGCCCAGGCTCCGCGTCCGCCATCCACGCCAGGCTGTAAATCGCTGGCGCCCAGTCATGGGGCTTACCGGTGATCGCGTGCAACCGCGCGTGACCGACCCGTTCGCAGAGCGCTGCGACCTCATCCTTGCGCCGCTCATCGAGCCAGAGAATGGCCGGGCGTAACAGACGATCCTCGGCATCGGTGACCGCGACGGTTTCTCGCTGATTGACCACCGACACGGCGGCGATGGCCTTGCCCTCGATCATCGACAGCAGGCTTTTCAACGCAAATTGCGTGGCCCGCCACCAGTCTTCCGGGTCCTGCTCATACGCATTCGGTGCCGGTCGCAACAGCGTCAACGGCGCCCGAGCCTGCGCCACCAGCACCCCCCGCGCATCCCAGGCAATGGCCTTGCACGTCGTCGTGCTCAGGTCGATACCGATCACCAGTTCCTGCATGCCTGCTCCTGCTCCCGCGCCGTCTGCCAGCGTCCGTGACAACTGCCGAATCGAAGAGCAAGCCTAGCTGAGAATGCGACTGGACGATGGCGCACCTTCCGGTAACGTCCCGCTCGAGCCCTTCGTTCCTCGCGCAAGTCACACAAGGATCAAGCGTCCCTAGAATAGAAACAATGAGTCTCGATTTAGCCTAATTGTCTCAACAAGGACTTATCCGTACATTTGCTTCCAAGCCAGCCACCAGACAGCTCGACGAGCGAAAGCGGCGACCCACTAAAGACCATTAGCGACATCCAAGGATCGAGAGAACTCATCATGACCCATTTCAAGAAAGCCCTGACCGCCACCCTCCTCGCCCTGTCCATCGGCAACGCCTTCGCCGCCGAAACCGCAGCAGTGCCAGAACACCAGACCCAGGCCTTCCTCAATGCGTTGGCCGCCGGCGGTGGCCGTCCACTGGAACAGATGAGCCCCAAGGATGCCCGTGCGGTGCTGACCGGTGCGCAGAACTCGGTAAAAGTGGACATGTCCGGCATCGAGGTCAGCGAGAAGACCATCAAGGCCGACAACCAGAACATCAAACTGACCATCGTGCGTCCGGCTGGGGTCAAGGGTCAACTGCCGGTGTTCATGTATTTCCACGGCGGCGGCTGGGTGCTCGGTGACTACCCGACCCACGCCCGACTGATTCGCGATCTGGTGGTGGGCTCCGGGGCCGTCGCTGTCTACGTCGACTACACGCCATCGCCGGAAGCGCACTACCCCACCGCCATCAATCAAGCGTATGCGGCGACCCGGTGGGTGGCCGAGCACGGCAAAGAGATCAATGTCGACAGCTCGCGTCTGGCAGTGGCCGGCAACAGCGTCGGCGGCAACATGGCGGCCGTGGTGGCGTTGATGGCCAAGGAACAGAACACGCCGAAACTGCGCTTTCAGCTGTTGCTGTGGCCGGTGACCGACGCTCGCTTCGACACCGAGTCGTATCAGACCTACGCCCAGGGGCACTTCCTGACCAAAAACATGATGACCTGGTTCTGGGACAGCTACACCACCGACGCGAAACAGCGCGCCGAGATCCACGCCTCGCCGCTGCGGGCCACCACCGAGCGACTCACGGGCCTGCCACCGGCGCTGGTGCAGACCGCTGGCCTGGACGTATTGCGCGACGAAGGCGAGGCCTATGCCCGCAAGCTGGACGCCGCCGGTGTCCAGGTCACGGCCGTGCGCTATAACGGCATGGTCCACGACTACGGCCTGCTTAACCCGCTGAGCAACATTCCCGAGGTCAAGGCCGCGATGCGTCAGGCCGCCGGCGAACTCAAGGCGCACCTGAACTGATCAAGCGTGCGACACGTCCGCTCACATCGGCCATGACCCTGGCCGGTGTGAGTTTTGCGAATCCATCAAGGGAAACGCCCATGCCTCCGATCCATCGCTCCATGGCCCCGGCCCTCAGCTTCAACGGCGGATTCGTCGACACCATCGGCTTTCTGGCGCTGCAAGGTCTGTTCACCGCGCATGTGACCGGTAACTTCGTGACGCTGGGCGTGAGTATCGTCCACGGCACCTCGGGCGCCCTGGCCAAATTGCTGGCATTGCCGGTGTTCGCGCTGGTGGTCGGTCTGAGCCACATCGCCGCCGTTTCGATCAACCGTCGCGGCCTGACCCCGCTACGCCCCCTGCTCATCCTGCACACCCTGTTGCTGGCAGTATTCGCAGGTCTGGCAATCTGGCTGGGGCCGTTCACCGATGGCGACAGCAACGCGGCCCTGCTCACCGGCATGATCGGCGTCTCGGCCATGGCGATTCAGAATGCGATTTCCCGCCAACACCTCAGAGGGGCACCGCCGACCACCCTGATGACCGGCAACGTGACCCAGGGCGCCATCGACGTGTTCGCGCTGATCGGCTTGCGTGACGCTGAACAGCGCACGGCGATCATCCAGCGGCTGAAGCCGATCGGCCTCAATCTGCTGGGCTTCACGGTGGGGTGCGTTGGCGCGGCGCTGCTGTATCTGGCGATGGGGCTGTGGTGTCTGACGGTACCGGTGCTGGTCGCGATCTGGACCTGCATCCGGACCTTCGGCAGCGACGAAGCCCTGGTTTGATCCGTATCGCCAACGCCAACGCCCCCTTTTTTCGGGGGGCCTTGGCGGCTCAACGGATCACTCAGAGAAATCTATAGGTGTAGTTGAAGATCAGCCGGGTCTGATCCTGATCCTCGATGGACGTGCCCCCGCCCCGGTAGGTCCCATGCCGCAAGGTGGTGCCGAAACCCTTGAGCGGTCCGTCCTGTACAACGTAATCGACGCGCATGTCGGTTTCCCATTCATGGGTGTCCGGGCCGCTGCCGTTGACGGCCTTGGCATCTTCGCCATGCAGGTAGCCGATCGACGCCTTCAGACCGGATACGCCTAACCCGGCAAAGTCATAGGTGTATTGACCGAAGGTCGTGTTTTCCCCGGCCCGGGCAAAGTTGCCGACGATGGCGTCGGTGAAGGAATAGAACGAAATCCCGCCCTCACCTTCGTTGCGCCCGCGGCCATTGACCACGTTGGCCTGACTCAGCCAGACCAGGCCGCCGTCATCCGAAACGCGTTGATGGCCCAGCATCAGGCTGTGGCTTCTGAAGGTGTAGGTGAACATCGCGATGGCCGTGCTGTTGTCGACCTCTCCGGGGTTCTTCGCATAGCCACCGTTGTTGTTGAAGCGATAGCCAGGGTCACCGTTGGCGCCGTCGGAGGTGCTTCTGAAGTAACGCAGGTCGGTCTTGAAACTCTGGTTCTCACTGAGCGGCTGCACATGAATCAGGCCGAAGAAGTGTTGCTTGTAGAAATCTTCGAGATTGGCGTAGTAATACTGCAACGTCAGCTGTTTAGTCGCCTTCCAGTCGGCCCCGGCAAAGGTGAATTTGTTGCTCTCCTCCGTCGCCCCGGACACCGACAAGCCGGTGCTGTTGGTCGACGCGCGGCCTTTGGCATGACCCAATTGCCCGCCGGTGATCGTCAGGTTATCGATCTCTCTGGAGGTGAACATCCCGCCCTCGTAGGTCTGCGGTTGCAGGCGACCGTCGTTGGCGATCAGGATCGGCAGGCTGGGCGTCAGGGTATTGCCGTAGCGAAGCTCGGTCTGCGAAAAACGCGCTTTGGCGGTCGCCCCACCACTGCTCCACTCATGGGTCGCCGAGCCGTCGCTGTCACTGGGGGTGAAACTGTTGCTGTCCGGGTGATGCCCCCTGCCGCCGTCCAGATGCACGCCCACCAGCGCTTGCAGATCGACGCCGAATCCCACGGTGCCTTCGGTGAACCCGGACAGGTAATCGAGCTTGAACGACTGCGCCCACTCACGCTGGTCCGCGCCGCCGTCACGGTTGTCCGCGTCGTAATAGAAATTGCGCAGGCCCAGGGTCATTTTGCTGTCTTCGACAAATCCGGCATGGGCCAGTTGGGCAACACCGATCGCCGAACCTGCAATCATCATGTTGAAGGAAACGCTGACTTTCTTACTCACGTTTTGAGGTCACTCTTATAGTGCGTTGCTGGCAGGAAGTTGAAGACTTGGCTTTGTCGTTTCTACGAGGCGCGGGCAGGACCTGGTGCCACTGACCCAGCAGTGTCGGTCAGCAGCGCAGGTGTCAAGACCGGCACTCCCACGGAGGTTAAGTGACTGTACCCGGTGAACATATGGGGGTTATGGAAAAAGACTTTCTTCAAAACATGCAGTAATCACACCCCGATTAGTTGATGAAGGGGCGATTGACTGAAGCCATGGCGCTCAGTATTAACGCGGGTTATCGCCGACTGGCATTGCACCCCCTGCGCAGCGGCCGAATCAGCGCGGCGGCGCGAACCGGTCAGCTTCGATTCGGCTAGAATCGGCGTTTCAGCCATCAAGGAGCGTGGGCAATGCAGATTTCCGGTGCCATACCGTTGATTCGGATTTTTTGCGAAGACAAGGCCAGGGAGTTCTATGTCGACTTTCTGGGTTTCAGTATCGATTGGGAGCACCGGTTCGGTGACAACTTCCCCCTTTATCAGCAGGCCCGTCGAGGGGATCTGGTGGTCCATCTGACCGGCCACCATGGCGATGCGACGCCGGGATCGACGCTGTTTGTGCCAGTGGTCGGGATCGTGGCGTTGTGCGAGGAATTGAACGCCCGGGACTATGCCTTCGCCAAACCGGGAATTCAGGAGATGGACTGGGGAAAGGTCATGGAAATTGCGGACCCATTCGGCAACCGGATCCGGTTTTGTGAGCAGGATTAGCGCGGCACGGCTTGCCAGCGGCGGCGTTCGTGAAATCGCCACTGCCGGCAAGCCGGGCTGCTACGGGCAGGAGATCCGCAGCAACCGGTGCGCCGAGTAGACCTCAGGCCGTTCTCAATGCATCGAACCGTGGTCGTGGCCCATGTCCATCGAGTCCATCATTCCCCGGGCCGGTGCCTTCACTTCAATAGCCTCGCGCACGCCTTTGGCGTTCTCCACGGTCAGGGTCAGTGGCACCTGATCGCCTTCCTTGATCTGCCCGTTCAGCCCCATCAGCATCACGTGATAACCGTCCGGGTCCAGCGCAACTGTCTTGCCAGCCGGCAGCGGCACCGAATCCACCGGCCCCATGTGCATGACGTCGTTGGTCATGCTCATCTGATGAATCTGCACGTTGTTGGCAACCGACGAACTGACGCTCAGCAGTTTGCTGTCGGTGTCCGCCGTGATGCGCATGAACGCGCCGGACGCTGGCTGCCCCGGTACCGTAGTGCGGACCCAGGCATCGTCCACGCGAGTCTCTGCGAGGGCGCAAAAGCTTACGCCCGCCAGAAGTGAAAGCGCCAGAAACCGGGCGGCGTTGGTCAACAGAGCGGTCATCAGCAGACCTCCATGACAGTGGTCAGATCCACCGCGCATTGCTTGGCGGAAAGGGATGGCGACAGGCCCAGGCGCAGGTTGCCGCGCGAGTCGAATACGAAACTGGTCGCCGNCTCCTTGGCCACGTGCTGTGTCTGTTCCAGCGTGCCGCGCAAGGCCACGAAGCTGGGGTCGAACTGTTTGACATAGGCGTCGAGGATCTGCGGCGTGTCGCGCTCGGGGTCGACGGTGATGAAAATCACCTGCAGGGTCTTGCCGTCCTCCCCCATGATCTTCTTGATCTGCGCAGCGCGGGCCAGCGCGGTCGGGCACACCGACGGGCACTGGGTGAAACCGAAGAACACCATCGGCATCAGGCCGCGATAGCTGGACAGCGTCTTGACCTCACCCTGGGTGTCGGTGAGTTTGAAGGTACGGCCCATGATCTTGTTGCTCAGATCCTTACCGTATTTGAAATCCAGCGCGGTGGTCGAACCATCGCAGCCTGCAAGCAGGCCCAGGCCCAGCAGGCCCATGCCGGTGACCACCTGACGGCGGGTCAGTAACTCATTCATCGTTCGAACTCTCTGAAGCAGCGACCGGTGTACAACCGGTCCTTACTCGTCCACGAAGGACGACGCCAAACAGCATCCGGACAACGCAGCCTCAGGGGGCCTGTGGCGACCATCCGGGAAAGACGCGTCGCGGCGGTTTGCGCAATAGGTAGTCGGAACGGGGGACGGGCTTGCGCTTGATGCGTGCCAGCCAGCCCAGGCCGATGAAGAACACCAGCGACAACGCCAGGGTGCCGGCGAAGGCGCAATCGGTCATGGACAGTTTCATGAGCTGGGCATGATCGCCCATCTGCGCCATGTCCATCTGACTCGGCACGCCGTGGTGATCGTTGCAGACGGCGGATTCGCTGAACTGATTGAACGCCCGCAACATCTGCCCATGACTCAGGCTGCACACCAATCCACTGAACAGCACGATGCCGTACAGCATCCAGGCGATGAGCGATTGATGGGTTCGGACGAATTTCATGGGGCGCAATTCTACATCGTTGCGCCCCATGACAGGTTTCAGGGCCAGACTGCCGGGTGCGACAAAACCGCGCAGGGCGTTATGTCTTCCTCGGGCAAATCCTGTTGCAGTCCGGCCGGACTGCTACAAGTGGCGTGCGGACGAAATAACCTAAGCCGACTGCCGCGCGCCTTTTACAGCCTCCTGCTGTAACTCCCGCTCATGGCCCTGACGCAAACGCAGCGCGGCGATGGCCGCTACCACCAGCACCACGGCAATGACTTTCATGCCGTTCATGGCATTGCCGGTGCTCTGCTCGATCAGCCCCATCACCGATGGCCCGACGAAACCGCCCAACAGGCCCAGGCAATTGACGAATCCCAGCCCGCCAGCCAGGGCCGCGCCTTTGAGCCGTGAAGCCGGGTAAAGAAAGATGATCGACTGCACGACGAAGAACATTACCGCTGAAATGCAGAACCCCAGCAGGCTGATCACCGGCCCCGCCAGCGACGCGATCACCAACCCCGCCGCCATAGTCAGCAAGCCGGTCACCAGCATGCGCCGCGACCGCTGCGCCGTGGTGGCGAAACGGGGCAAGGCAATGGCGCCCAGCGCTGCCGCGATCCAGGGCAGCGAGGTCAGCAGGCCGATCTGAACCGTGCTCAGGTCGCCGTCTTTGCCGATGATCCCCGGTAGGAAGCAGATCACGGTGTAGACGGTGATCTGATGGCAGAAGTAGCCGACGCTCGCCAGCAGGATCTGCGGCGTCAGGCATTGTTTGAGCGCATGACCGCCGTGCCCGGCACCCTCCTCGGCTTCCGTCGCCAACTGGCGCTCGATCTGCTGCGCTTCGGCTGGGCTCAACCAGCTCGCCTTGCTCGGGCGGTCCGGCAATTTCTTCCACACCACGATGGCGAAGAACACCGCCGGCAACCCTTCGAGCATGAACATCCACTGCCAGCCATGCCAGCCGAACAGGCCATCGAGCTGCATCAGTGCGGCGCCCAAAGGGCCGCCGATGATGTTGGCCACACACACGCCCAGCAGGAAATAACCGGTGGCGCGGGCGCGCTGCTCACGTCCGAACCAGTAAGTGAGGTACAGCATTACGCCGGGAAACAGACCGGCTTCGGCAATCCCCAGCAACAAGCGCAAGACGTAGAACGACGTTTCGCCCTGGACGAAAGCCATGGCCGCCGAAATAAGCCCCCAGGTCACCATGATCCGGGCGATCCAGAATCGCGCGCCGACCTTGTGCATGATCAGGTTGCTCGGCACCTCGGACAGCGCATAGGTCAGAAAGAACAGCCCCGCGCCCAAGCCATAGGCCGCCGCGGAAATCCCCAGATCGACATCCAGCTGATGCTTGGCCAACGCGATGTTGGTGCGGTCGAGAAAACTCAGCACGTAGGCCGCGATCAGCAGCGGCATGAGTTTGACGAACAACAGCTTGTTCAGCGTGGCGGCATCGCGGGGTGAAGAAGGCGCTTCGGGCGTTTTTGTCATTGTCATTGCACGAACCTCGTTAATCTGGCGGCGGTATTGAACGGTGCGACCCGGCCGGCGGGCGCGCACCGTGTAAGCCCTGTGAATCGGATCAGAAATCCACTTCGTTCTTGCCCTTGAGTGCGAGCATCTCCCGCGCCTCGTCCGGGGTCGCGACACGGCCACCGAGCGCCTCGATCACGGTACGAATGCGCTTGACCTGATCGGCGTTGGACGCCGCCAGTTTGCCGGGACCGTCCCACAGCGAATCTTCAAGGCCGACCCGCACGTTGCTGCCCATCGCCAGGCCCATGGTGCCCAATGGAATCTGGTTGCGGCCGGCGCCCAGGATCGACCATTCATAGGCATCGCCGAACAGGCGGTCGGCGGTGCGACGCATGTGCGCCAGGTCTTCGGGGTGACCGCCGATACCGCCGCGCAGGCCGAACACCGACTGAATGAAGATCGGCGCCTTGAGCAGCCCGCGTTGCAGGAAATGCGCGGCGGTGTAGAGATGGCCGATGTCGTAGCACTCGATCTCGAAACGGGTGCGGTTCTCGGCGCAGGCGTTGAGGATGTGGGCGATGTCACGGAAAGTGTTGCGGAAGATGCGGTCGTCGCTTTCTTCCAGATACGGCCGCTCCCAGTCGTGTTTGAACTCGGTGAAACGGTCGAGCATTTCGTACAGGCCGAAGTTCATCGAACCCATGTTCAGCGACGCCAGTTCGGGCTTGAGCTGTGCCACCGGCTGCAGACGTTCTTCGACGCCCATGGTCGGTGCGCCGCCGGTGGTGATGTTGATCACCACATCGCTCTGGGCCTTGATCTGCGGCAGGAACTGGCGGAACAGATCGACGTCCTGACTCGGGCGGCCGTCGAAGGGGTCACGGGCGTGCAAGTGAACGATGGCAGCGCCGGCATCGGCGGCACAGATGGCGGCCTCGGCGATTTCCTGCGGGGTGATCGGCAGGTGCGGCGACATGGAAGGCGTGTGAATCGCACCGGTAACGGCGCACGTGATGATGACCGGACGCTTTGTGGACATGTGTGTTCTCCCTTGTTGTTCTTGATGAGAGTTGTTGTCGAGCTGTTTTGGTGAGCGCTGTTCGTGGTATGAGCGGGTATGGATGTGTCGCTGTTGGTGGTGTTGAAAACGGTGAATGCCGGTGCGCTCAGAGGTACTCGACGTTGCCGTCGACGCTGATGGCCTGCCCGGTCACGTTGCGGGCCGCCGGCGAGCAGAGGAACAGCGCCATGGCGGCGACGTCTTCGGCGGTGACCATGCGTTTCAGGGAAATCTTCTTCAGGTACTCCTGACGCATCTCGGATTCCGGCACATTCAGTTGCTCGGCGCGGGCGCGAATCACCCCATCCATGCGCGGGCCTTCGACGATGCCAGGCAGCAGCGCGTTGACCCGGATGTCGCTCTCGCCCAGCTCCGAAGCCAGGGATTTCATCAGGCCGACGATGGCCCATTTGGTCGCCGCGTAAGGCGTGCGCCAGGCATACCCCAGACGTCCCGCCACCGAGGCGATGTGGATAAGATGCGCGTTTGACGATTCCTTCAGCAGCGGCACGGCGTGGTGAGCGAAGCGATATTGCGCGGTGAGGTTGATGTCTATCGTGCGCTGCCAGTCCTGATCGGTAATGGCGTCGATCCCGGCCGTGGGCCCAGCGATGCCGGCGTTGTTGACCAGCACGTCGAGACCGCCGAACCGCTCGCGCTGCACCTTGAACACCGCCTCGATCTGCGCGGCATCGCCGACATCGGCGCGGGTCGCCACGCTGTCCGGAAAACGGTCGCGAAATGCCGCCAGCGCCGATTCGCTGACATCGCACACGTGCACCTTGGCACCCGCTTCGATGTAGGCCGCGGCCAGCACTTCACCGATCCCGGCAGCACCGCCGGAGATCAGAACCCGCAGGCCGCTGTAGGGAATCAATCGATTGAGAACGCTCATGCTTTTTTCACTCCTGAAGCAGACGACCGCGCACGGTCGTCGTTGACGAGCAGACGCGCCAGCGAATCGGCGGCCTGCATGATGTCGTCGGTCACCGCCGCCCGTGCCGCCGAACCATCGCGGGCGGCGAGCGCTTCGACGATGCGGTTGTGGGCCTCCATCGAGCGCTGCAAATGCGCCTTGTCTGGCGCGACCAGGGCGAAACACGGCCCCATGTGCAGCCAGAAATTCTCAACGGCAGCGACGGTCAGTTCAGCCTGGGCCACGGCGTAGATGCGCCGGTGAAAGGCGAAGTTGGTCCACAGATAGCGCGACACGTCGACCTTGTCGGCGGCTTGCTGCATCTGCCGGCACAGCTCGCTGATGTCAGCCAGATCGGCGTCGTTGAGCAGCACCACCGCGCGCTCGGCCAGCAGGCCTTCGAGGGCGACGCGGGCATCTCGAATCTCCCGCAGGCGCTCCGGCGTCATGACGCGCACCCTCAGGCGGGCAGTTTCGGTGACTTCAAAAGCGTTTTCCGCGCTCAGCCGGTGCAGCGCTTCGCGCACTGGCATGGGGCTTGAGCCCAGCGCGTCGGCAAGGCCACGGATGGTGAGTTTCTGACCGGGCTGAAAGCGCCCGCTCATCAATGCTTCGCGGATCTGCCGGTAGACCTGATCCTGCAAGGTGTCGCGCGAGACCGGACGCAGGGTCGGCAAGGGAATGGGGCGATCTGTCATGGGGAGAGAAGCCTTGTGTTGTCGTTCTTGTGGTTGAAATATGTGATCACAAATCAAATAAGTCAAATCATTTCCCAGTATGACTTTGTGTGACGGGCGCAGATTGTTTGAACCCCGCCCCGCCACGGCTGCCGAATCTGATGGGCAACGCGCGCATGCCGCGACAGCGTTGAAATGGACGAAGAGGCTCTGCAATGCAGGACGACGCACAAGGCATTGAGGCGGTGCTGGCGGATTTCGCCCGCCGGCCCAACCCGACGATGATCGACGACAGGCTGCGCGATGCCATGCGCCTGTGCGTCCAGCGAGGTCTGGATCAGCTGCCATTGCCCGGCGGCGGCCACACCCTCACCCGCTGGCAGCGACTGGCGGCGGTCGGCGGAATCGACCTGGCGCTGCTCAAACTCTATGAAGGCCACACCGACGCCTTGGCGATTCTGCGCGAACTTGATTGCCAGCCATTCAGCGAGCCCGGCATCTGGGGTGTATGGGCTGCCGAACCGCCGAATGCGCGGGTCATTATCAGCGAGCGTCGCGGCGACGAAGTACGCTTGAATGGGCTCAAGGCGTGGTGCTCCGGCGCGCAGCAAATCGACTACGCGCTGATCACTGCCTGGACCGAGCAGGAGCAACCGCAACTGATCGCCGTGAATCTCGATCAACCCGGTGTGAACATTGATGCCCAGGCCTGGCAAGCTGTCGGCATGGGCAGCACGGCGAGCGTCGACGTGCATTTCGAAGGCGCCCTCGGGCAGTGCGTCGGCAACAGTGGCGCGTATCTGTCCAGGCCCGGATTCTGGCAAGGCGGCGCTGGCATCGCAGCGGCCTGGTATGGCGCGGCCGTGGCACTGGCTCTCGCGCTGCATCGACAGCGGCAGAACGGCCGTCCCGATCCCCACGCTGACGCTCATCTGGGCGCGGTCGATGCTGCGCTCTGTGGGGCGTCCTCCGCCTTGCGAGCCTGTGCGACGTGGATCGATGCTCACCCAGATGACGATGCGAGTTTGCCGGTGCAGCGGGTTCGCGCCCAGGTCGAAATGGCGGTTGAACAGGTCTGCCGGCACGTCGGGCGAGCGCTGGGTGCCGCGCCGTTTTGCCGCGATCCGCACTTCGCCCGACTGGCGGTGGACTTGCCGGTGTTCATCCGACAAAGCCACGCCGAGCGGGACCTGGCGAATCTCGGCCAGGCGATCGCCGCCACGACACAGGAGTGGTCACTATGACTGCGGCACAACCCTTCGGCGTCAGCGGAACCCCTTTGAGTGAATGGCAGAACAGCACGGCGTTGCGCGGCGCATTGGCGGTGACTGTCGAGGAGCTGGTGCCTGCGGGTGCGAGGCTGGTGGTGCTCGCGCCCCATCCGGATGATGAAATCCTGACCTGCGGTGGTCTTCTGGCTGCGATGCTCGAGCGCCAGGATGACGTGCAGTTGATTTCGATCACCGACGGCGAAGGCAGCCATCCCGGTTCCGTCCAGTGGCCCACATCTAGGCTGCGCATCGCCCGCCAAAGAGAAAGCGAGTGCGCGCTGGCGAGCCTGGGTTTCGATGTGCCTCGGTTGTCCTGGCAACGGCTTGGCATCGCCGACGGGCAGGTCGCGGAACACGCCGAGTCGCTGATTGCACTGCTGAGCGAGGATCTGCGTTCGAGCGATGTACTGCTGACCACCTGGCGCCACGATGGGCACTGCGATCATGAGGCGGTGGGACACTGTGCAGCGCAAGCGGCGGCCAACGCAGGCGCGACGCTGCTGGAGGTGCCGGTCTGGGCCTGGCACTGGGCCGAGCCGAACGACCCGCGAATTCCTTGGGACCGGGCGCGCAAGCTGTCACTGAATGATGATCAACAGATGCGCAAACGTCGAGCAATCAATGCGCACCTCAGCCAATTGCAACCCGACTGCAGCACCGGCGCCCCACCGGTGCTTGACCCCATCACGCTGGAGCGACTGCTGCAGCCTTTCGAACTGGTGTTCCTGTGAGCCTTCCTGCCGACTATTTCGATGAACTGTTTGCCGACAGCGATGACCCGTGGGCCTTCCGCACCCGCTGGTATGAACAGCGCAAACGCGACCTGACCCTCGCCGCCCTGCCCCGTCAGCGCTATAGCCGAGTATTCGAACCCGGCTGCGCCAATGGCGAACTGAGCCTGCGCCTGGCGCAACGCTGCGACACGCTGCTGTGCATGGACATGAGCGCCAGAGCCGTGGAACTCGCCCGCGGTCGGTTGGCTCCCTACCCGCGGGCCGAGGTCGTCGAAGGTTGCCTGCCTGGCGACTGGCCGCAAGGCACGTTCGACCTGATCGTGATCAGCGAGTGGGCGTATTACCTGGAGCCCGCGCAGTTCGTGCAGGTCATCGAACGCATCGTCTCAAGCCTCACACCCGATGGCGCGGTGCTGGCCTGTCACTGGCTGCACCCGATCGACGGCTGCCCGATGCAGGCTCACGAGGCCCACGCCCTGCTCGATGAACACCTCTCGATGCCCCGCACGCTCAGGCACGAAGAAACGGATTTTCTCCTGGAACTGTGGAGCCGACAGCCAGGCGGGATCGATCTGGAGGAACGGATCCTGTAAGACCGTGCGGTCATCAGCGAGCCGGACTGCTGCAGAAATCGCGGTGGACCGACCTGTGCTGCGCGCAAGCCTGCGGTGTAGGAGTGAGCTTGCTCGCGATAGCGGTGAATCAGCCATGCACGCGTCGGCTGAACCACCGCTTCGCGACCGTCATAACCTCCGATTGCTCCTACAGGGCTTGCGTCGTGGCGCGGAGCGTGGGAACGATCATGGAAATCATCAACGCTTGTGGAACACGTCAGGTGGCGGTGGCACCTGCTTTTGGTTCTGGCCGAAGACCTTGGAAGCCGGGTGCCAACCTCAACCTTGCGTGATGGGCTGCCGCCTACCCCAGCAACTGACTCACCACCGCCCGCAGCTTCCCGGGTTTTACCGGTTTGTTCAGCAAGGGCGCATTGAGCTTCTGCAACGAACGGCGGCACAGGTCCGTGCGATCGGCAGTGATCATCACGCAGGGAATGTCCAGGGCGAAATGCTCGCGAATGTGCGCCACGACATCACACCCCAGCACCCCATGGTCGAGGTGAAAGTCGAAAAGAATGATCTCCGGCGCGCGTTCTTGCAGCACGCTGTAACAGGACGCCTGATCAGTCGCAG
Source organism: Pseudomonas sp. LS-2 (assembly GCF_003605735.1). Taxonomy (GTDB): domain Bacteria; phylum Pseudomonadota; class Gammaproteobacteria; order Pseudomonadales; family Pseudomonadaceae; genus Aquipseudomonas. The sequence goes on from NZ_QXTJ01000022.1 coordinate 125,484, forward strand.
TCAAAACTTCACAGCCCCACTGCCCCAATAACGCCGCCATGCTCTCCAGGATGCTGGTTTCGTTGTCCAGCACCAGCAGCCGACGCCCAGGCAATGGATTTCCGGTACTGGGTATCTGTTGCGCGACAACGCTGATCGGCACGGGCATTTCTTCGGAAAGCGGCACGTCGATGGCGAATACCGACCCCTTCCCCGGTTGCGAACGCACCTGGATCCGGCAGCCGAGAATGCGGCCGATCCGCTCGACGATGGCCAGTCCCAGCCCCACGCCCTTGCGATCCGCTGCGCGGCCGACATCCAGTTGGTTGAACTCCAGAAAAATGGAGTCCAGGCGATCTTCGGCAATCCCGCGCCCGGTGTCCCATACCTCGATACGCAGCCCTTCGCCACGCTTGCGCGCGCCCAGCAGAATGCCGCCGTGTTCGGTGTAGCGGCAGGCGTTGCTGAGGAAGTTGCGCAGGATGCGGGTCAACAGGCGCAGATCGGTGCGAATGGCAAACTCGGGAATGCGCGAACGCAAGGTCAGGCCCGCTGCCGCCGCCACCGGTTCGAACTCGGAGACCAGTGGCGCGAGGACTTCCTCCAGCCGGTAGAGATCGATATCGGGCTTGATGGCCGCGCGGTCGAGTTTGGAGATGTCGAGCAGGTCAGTGAGCAGGTCCTCTGCCCCTTCCAGCGCCTGATGGGTGCGCTCTACCAGAGTTTGCTCGGCGTCAGGCAGGGTGCGTTCGCGCAACGTCGAAATCAGCAGCCGAGCGGCGTTCAAGGGTTGCAGCAGGTCATGACTGGCCGCTGCGAGGTATTTGTCCTTGCTGCAGTTGGCGGCTTCGGCGGCGTCGCGGGCGTCGCGCAGGTCATGTTCGATGCGTTCTCGTCGGGCGATCTGCTGTTGCAGGTTACGGTTGGCGTCCAGTAACTCATCGGTGCGGGCGGCAACGCGCAGTTCGAGCTGATCATTGAGTTCCTGCAAGCGCTGCTGGGCCAGCTTGCGTTCGGTGATGTCGGCGACAAAGCCTTCGAAAAGCCCTTCCTCATCGGGCTTGAGCAACAGGTTCATCAACACATCGACGTAACTGCCGTCCTTGCGCCGCAATCGGGTTTCATAACCTTGCAGGCTGCGTTCGCGCTGCAAGACCTGGGCGATGGCGTTCATTTCGACCTGACCGCCAATGAACAGCGTGCTGGCCAGGTCGTCGAGGAACAGCAGAATCTCCTGCTCGTCGCGATAGCCGAGCATCCGCGCCAGGGCCGGGTTGGTCGCCCGCAGCCCCTCATGCAGGCTGGCCTGAAAGATGCCGTGAACGGCGTTCTCGAACAGCCATTTGTAGCGGTTGCGCTCGGTTTCCAGTTCGCCGAGGCGCAGGGTCAGTTCCGGGTAATGGCTCTTGCGTGTCGAGTGGTTGCCCAGCCCGAGCAGCGCGGTCAGTGCGCGTTGATGCGTGTCAGAGGGCTTCGCCATAGACCACTTCGACGTCCCGCTGACTGGAAGCACGGGGGTTGGTCAGGATGCAGGGATCGCCCATCGCGTGCTGGGACAGGAATGGAATGTCGGCCGTGCTCACGCCGTGCAGGCTCAGGGTCTCGTGGAAACCGACCTGATGCTTCAGCGCGATCAAGTGCTCGACCAGACGCTTGCTGATCGCGACATGATTCAGACCACGGCAATCGATGCCCAAGGTCTCGGCGATGACCTTGAAGCGGTCCGGCGCCGAGCTGTAGTTGAACGCCACCACGTGCTCGACCAGCACCGCGTTGCACAGGCCGTGGGGCAGATCGAGAAAACCGCCCAGGCTGTGAGACATCGCGTGAACCGCCCCGAGAATGGCGTTGGAGAACGCAAGGCCAGCCTGCATGCTGCCGAGCATGATCTTCTCGCGCAGGGCGATGTCGGCAGGATTGGCAATCATCTGCACCAGATTGCCGTTGATCAGGCGCATGGCTTCCAGCGCGTGGGGGTCGGTCAGCGGCCCATGGCCCGTGGAAACGAATGCTTCGATGGCATGCACCAGCGCGTCGATGCCGGTACAAGCCGAAAGAAACGGGTCCATGCTCAGGGTGGTTTCCGGGTCGATCAGCGAGACGTCCGGCACCACCGCCTTGCTGACGATGGAGAATTTCATGCGCTCCTGCTGATCGGAAATGATCACGAACTGCGAGACATCGGCGGACGTACCGGCCGTGGTCGGGATCAGGATCAGCGGGGGGCTCGGCACGCGGATGGTGTCGACGCCTTCGAATTCGAGGATGTTGCGCCCGTGGGCGACTGCGATGCCGATGCCCTTGCCGCAATCCATGGGGCTGCCGCCACCGACCGCGACGATCACGTCGCAATGGTGTTCGCGATACAGCTCGGCGCCGAGCATGACTTCTTCGACCCGGGGATTGGGGGATACGGTGCTGTAGATGAAGTACTCAAGGCCTTGGGCCAGTAGGCTGGCTTCGACATCGGCGACCCAGCCGGCGGCGATGACGCCGGGATCGCTGACCACCATCACCTTGCGTGCGCCGAAGGTTTTCGCGTAATTGCCGACGCTGTGCCGACTGCCGGCGCCGAAGATGATTTCCGGGGACACGAATTTACGCAGCTGGTTGAGGCTCTGGCTCATATCAAGCGCATTCTTGTTGTTATTAGAGAATGAACGCCAGCCTAGAGTATCTGCCGGGTAATGCAACAAGACCAATGTCTGACGGTGTCGGCTCATGGCAAGGGTCTTCTGGCGGGAGGGTGAACCCGGTCAACGCGTCGATTGACCGGGTGGGTCGATCAGCGGCTGGCGAAGTACATCGTCACTTCAAAACCAATGCGCAAATCGGTGAACGCAGGCTTTTTCCACATGGACTGTTCCTCTTTTCGTTTTCTGGTTATGCCGAGTTGGTCCGGCACTGCCATTAGGGCATGAGGAAGGTGATGGGCGAATAGTACTTTGGCACTGAATTGATCGCCCCGGACGCTCTGCGTCCACACGAAAGCCGACGCGGAGCGTCGAGGGATGCATTCCCACGCGGAGCGTGGGAACGATCACGTCTCGCGAATGATTTGATGATCGTCCCCACGCTCTGCGTGGGGATGCCGCCCCGGACGCTCTGCGTCCACAACAGCGCCGACGCGGAGCGTCGAAAGCTGCATTCTCGTGCGGAGCGCGGGAACGATCACGTCTCGCGAATGGTTGAGCTCCAACAAGTTTGTGCCTCAGCGCCGGGTCACCCACTCCTTGGGCAGTTTGAAGGTCCAGAGCATGCCGCCCTGGTTGAAATCCTTCACTCGTTTGGCCACCTCTCCGCCCCACAACGGCACCGCGCCGCCCCAACCGGACAACACCGAGACGTACTGCTCGCCGTCCATCTCCCAGGTCACTGGCGAACCCAGTACCCCGGAGCCGGTCTGGAACTCCCAGACCTTGTCGCCGGTCTTCGCGTTGAACGCCTGAAGGAAGCCTTCCGGCGTGCCGGTGAACACCAGATTGCCCTTGGTCGCCAGCACGCCACCCCACAGCGGTGCGTAGTTCTTGTGGCGCCAGACCTCCTTGCCGGTCTTCGGATCGATGGCGCGCAGCACGCCGATGTAATCCTCGTTCAAGGGTTTGATGGTGAAGCCTGCGCCGAGAAACGCCGCACCTTTCTTGTAGGCAATGCCCTCGTTCCAGATGTCCATGCCCCATTCGTTGCCCGGCACATAGAACAGGCCGGTGTCGGGGCTGTAGGCCATGGGCATCCAGTTTTTCGCGCCGAGGAACGCTGGCGCCACGAACGCCGCCGAGCCCTTGGCCTCACCTTCCGGCGCACCGGGACGGCTGGCTTCGACGTAAATCGGCCGGCCATCTTTATCCAGTCCGCTGGCCCAGGTGATTTTGTCGGCGAACGGGAAACCGCGGATGAATTTGCCGTCCTTGCGGTTGAGCACGTAGAAGAAGCCGTTACGGTCGGCGGTCGCGGCCGCCTGTATGGTTTTGCCGTTTTCCAGGTAGTCGAAGGAAATCAGCTCGTTGACGCCGTCATAGTCCCAGCCATCATGGGGCGTGCTCTGGAAGTGCCATTTGATGGTGCCGTCGTCGGGATTCAGCGACAGTCGCGACGAGGAATACAGGTTATCGCCCGGGCGCATGTGCGAGTTCCAGGGCGACGGGTTGCCGGTGCCGATCAGGATCTGGTTGTTGCTCGGGTCGTAATAGCCGCCCAGCCAGGGTGCGGCGCCGCCGGTCTTCCACAGATCCCCCGGCCAGGTCTTGTTCGCCTCACCGCCGGAGATGCCGTTTTCGACGGCCTGGCCGTCTTTGTAGACGTAGCCCATGTTGCCCTCGACGGTGGGGCGCGACCACAGCAGCGTGCCGTTTTTCGGGTCGTACGCCTCGACCTTGCCCACCACCCCGAACTCACCGCCCGCTACGCCCGTGATCAGCTTGCCGTTGACGATCATCGGCGCGGCACTGATGGAATAACCTGCCTTGTGGTCGGCGACCTGTTTACTCCACACGACTTTGCCGGTGTCCTTGTTCAGCGCAACGAGTTTGGCGTCGAGCGTGCCGAAGTACACCAGATCGCCGTACAGCGCCACGCCACGGTTGATCACGTCGCAGCATGGACGAATGTCGTCAGGCAGACGGGCGTCGTATTGCCAGAGTTTCTTGCCCGTGTGGGCATCCACGGCGAACACCCGAGAGTAGGAGCCGGTGAGGTACATCACCCCATCCTTGACCATGGGCTGGGCTTGCTGACCGCGTTGTTTTTCACCACCAAAGGAGAACGCCCAGACCGGGCGCAGGTCCTTCACGTTCTCGGTGTTGATGATGTCCAGCGGGCTGAAGCGCTGACCCTGAACCCCCAGGCCATTGGTGACGATCTGGTTGGGGTTCTTGGGGTCCTGAAGGATTTCCTCGTCGGTCACAGCAGCCAGGACACTGCCGGCCGACAGTATGGCGCTGACCAGCAGGCCGAGGGCGAAGCAATGGCGAGGTGAGGGTTGGATCATGGCGGCGGCCTCTGCGGTTTATTGTTGTTTTCATCGGGTCGGGAAATGTTCCCGATCCAGCCGATTGTTAGGGGTCGGGCGAGCCCCAACAATTGCCCGCAGTGTGGAGGTTTCTAGTTCTTTGGTCGGTGACTGCAAACGAGGGTCGATGCGCTTTTGATTGTGCCCGCAGGGGGTAGGAGTCCGACGTGTCGGCGATCTGGCGCGAAGTGGCAGCACATCTGGCGACCACGGTCCACGGCCCCGTGCCGGTTTCCCTGGTACATCTGCGGCACGTCGTAACGCATGCCGTACGCAGCATAGATGCGCGGCACCTCGCCCTCGCGAATCAGCGTCTCCAGCGCCTCTTCGATGGCATAGGCCAGTTGACGGTTGCTCTCATGCACCGCCATGCCGACTTCCCAGGTCTGGCGACCCATGTTCGGGTAGGCGTTTTCGGCCAGCGACCACTGCTCGTCATGGGCCCGATGCAGTTGCCAGTCGACCTCGCCGCGCATCGCCATGACCGCATCGACCTTGCCGTCGTGCATCGCGGTGAACGCTTCCCGCACCGACGGAAAATGGTGGGTGCTGCCGGCAAACTGCGCGTTGAAGATCGAGGTCAGGTAAAACGACGGCACGCTGTCAATCTCGACACCAACGGGATGCTCGGCGAACACCGCGACGCTGGGCACCGAGTCCAGCCGACGACGGTCGAACGCCACTTGCCAGCGTTCGGTCTGATACGGCCCGAACATCACCACGTGACCGTTCTCAAGCTCCCCGACATCGTTGCGCCTCTGCGCGTAATCCTTGTCGTAGGGCACGCGCATCATCAGGTCGGCCAGTTGCTGACCGCGCAACTGACTACCGCGCCAGATCAGGTCGCGCAGGTCGTCGTCCAGCTTTTCACCGGGCGGCGCCCACATCAGTTCCAGCCGTACACCAAGAAGCCTGGCCAGGGCGGTCGCCAGATCGACATCCACGCCCTTGGGCGCCCCTTCTACCTGAAAGCTGTAGGGAGGGAAATCCTGATACACCGCCACCCTGATCACCCCGGCGGCGACGATGCTGTCGTAATTGCGGACCTGCGCGCTGGCGGGCTGGAACATCAGCCCCAGGCAACCGCACAGCAACCAGAAAAGCGCGGCGAACAGACGCATGCCGGTCATTCCTCGGTGTGGACGCTGTCCAGGTAGGTGCGCACCGCCCACAGCGCTTCCTGACTCAGGTAATCCGCCATTTTCGGCATGTACACCCGGCCATCGCGCACCGCGCCGTTGCGCACACGCTCGACGAACCACTCATCCCCCAAGGCGCCGACATCCAGGTGCCGAAGATCAGGCGCGATACCGCCGGAAATGGCTTCCAGGCCGTGACAGGCGGCGCAGTTCTGGGTGTAGGCCGATTTACCGATCTCCAGTGCCTTGTCGTGATCCTTCGATTCGCGATACGGATTTTCCGCGCGCCATTCAGGGCCCAGTTGCTCAAGGCCATCGGTGGCGACAGCGTGGGGTACGACGTCACCGTGGGCCTGTGCCAGATTGCCGAGCAGCATCCCACCGAGCAGCACGGCGCCCATCAGCAAGGCTCGCTTGTCGGCGCGGGTGACAGGTTCAGGCGGGGTCGCGGGAGCTTTTATCATTGTTATGTCCTCAAGAGTGCACGCAGAAGCAACGCAGCCATCTTAAGAACCGAGTCCAGCGGGCCGAATGCTGCTTTGGTGGCCGCGCACTCGTTCTTTGGTCGTAGAGCGTGTGGGGCAGGTCAAGTCGATGGGCTTTGCCCCACGCTGATGGCTGCCGCCGATGTCGCACTGTACGTCGCAGTACTCGGGGTGATCGGCACCTACGCCATCCCGCCCCGACTCCTGCGCTGAGGGCACATCGAACGAACCTCCGGCCACGGGCACACTCAAAACCGTGGCAGCCTGCCAAGGCTGCGGGTCGTTCAGCTAACCTGAACGTCGAACCCCACCACTGCGATGGAAGGCTTATGAAACGTTATCTCTGGCTCGGTCTCCTCGGCTCGCTGTCCCTGAGCGCCCAAGCGGCCACCCTCGACGTCCCCATGAATCTGGTCAGCGCTGACGGCGCGCCACAGCCCATCGGCCAGGTGACCATCAGCGAAACCGCCTATGGCCTGGTCTTCACCCCTAAACTGAGTTCCTTGCCTGCCGGCGTTCACGGCTTCCACGTGCATGAAAACGGCAGTTGCGATGCCGGCACCAAAGACGGCAAGAAAGGCGCCGCGCTCGCCGCTGGCGGCCACTTCGACCCGAAGAAGACCGGCAAACACCTCGGCCCTTACGCTGACGGTCATCTGGGCGACCTGCCGGCGATTTTCGTGACCGCCGACGGCACGTCCACCAACCCGGTGCTCGCGCCTCGGCTGAAAAAGATCTCGGAAATCAAAGGGCACGCGCTGATGATTCACGCCGGCGGCGACAACCACTCCGACATGCCGATGCCGTTGGGCGGTGGCGGCGATCGGGTGGCCTGCGGCGTGATCTGAGCGAAGCGTCCGCACGCCCCTGTCACCCATGGGCAGCGCAGCGGGCAAAAGACGTTCGTTCAGTCACCGCAACGGTGACTGAACGAACCCGAACCCGAACTGCGCTGCTCTGACGAACGCTCAACCCCAGAGCGTGCGCCCGAAGAACGTCAACGTGCGGTCCCACGCCAACTGCGCCCAGACCGGATCGTATTGGGTGCCGGCGATGCGTCCGGTGCCGACGGCCTCTTCGTTGGTGAATGCATGGTGCGCCAGATAGCGGTGGAACTCGATGTCCACGCCGCCTTCACTGAGTTTCTCTTCCAGCTTGTCGACGTTTTCTGCCGGGAAGAATTCATCCTGCGTCGCCCAGTGCGCCTGAACCGGCACCTTGATGGCGGCAGGATCGAGGTACTCCAGCGGCGGCATACCGTAGAACACCACCCCCGCCGACAACTCGGGAATGAAGTTCAGCGCCAGCAAAGTCAGCGCCCCGCCCATGCAAAAGCCGGTGACACCCACATTGTGCGTGTGGCCCTTGAGGTACTGCACGGCTCCACGGATGTCCTGCGTCGCGGCGTCGGCGAAGTCGAGCTTGCTCATCAGGTGGTGGGCCTCCTCTTCTTCAACGGTGGATTCGCCACGGTACAGATCCGGCACCAACGCCAGATAGCCCGCTGCGGCCAGGCGATCCGCGACACCACGGATCTGATCGTTCAGACCCCACCATTCCTGGATCACCACGATGGCCGGCGCGCCTTCGGTCTTTGCCGGGCTGGCGAGATAACCGCTGACGTCCTTGCCGTCCGGACGCTTGAAGCTGACGGTCTGGCCAGCGGACTGTTTGCTAGGTTGAGTCACGTTGATCTCCTTGATGTGAAAGAAAGAGGCAATTAAAACGTACCGGGATAGCCACCGCCGTCCAGCAACAGATTCTGACCGGTCATGAAGCCTGCCTGTTCACTGCACAGAAAAGCACAGAACGCCCCGAACTCATCGGCAGTGCCGAAGCGCTGAGCGGGCACGGCCTTGCGTCGCTGATCGGCCAGGGCTTCGACGCTGACGCCGTTCTTGTCGGCCGCCAGGGTGATGTTCTTTTGCAGCCGTTCAGTGTCGAACGGCCCCGGCAGCAGATTGTTGATGGTGACGTTCTTGCCCGCCAGTCGCGGCTGGCGAGCGAGGCCGGCGATGAACCCGGTCAGGCCGCTGCGGGCACCGTTGGACAGACCCAGCGTATCGATGGGGGCTTTCACTGCGCCGGAAGTAATGTTGATCACCCGGCCGAAGCCTCGGGCGGCCATGTCGTCGACACAGGCCTTGATCAGCTCGATGGGGGTCAACATGTTGGCGTCCAGCGCCTTGATCCAGTCCTCGCGCTGCCAGTCGCGGAAATCGCCAGGGGGTGGACCGCCCGCGTTGTTCACCAGAATATCGACCTGCGGACAGGCCGCGAGCACCTGCTGACGAACCTCGGCCTGACTGATGTCACCGGCAACGGTTCGCACTTCGATCCCCGGCGCCAACGTGCGCAACTCGGTGGCCGCGGCCTGCAAGGCCTCGTCACCCCGGGCATTGATGACCAGATTGACGCCCTCTTTGGCCAGCGCCTTTGCGCAGCCCAGGCCCAAGCCCTTGCTGGCGGCGCAGACGATCGCCCAGCGTCCCGACAATCCAAGATCCATGAAAAGACTCCCGTTCATTCGAAGATGAAAACCCAGTGGGCAAACTTAGCACCAAGTGACGGGGGGAGCGCGATCAACCGTTTTGCAGATCGGAGCCGATGGAGGGGTTGCAGAGGTCGGCGCGAGGTTGCGCGCGGGACGCAGCCCGTTCGGCGTCGCGCATTTTACGCAGTTGCTTTTTCAGGGTTGGCACCGAAGGCGCGTAGAGAAAACCGAACGACACACTGTTGCGACGTCCTTTTACCGCGTGGTGCATGAGATGGGCGTGATAGAGGCGCTTGAGGTAGCGACTGCGCGGTTTGGGCCGCACGGGCCAGTGACGATGGACGATGCCGTCATGAACCAGAATGTAGATCAGCCCGAACGCCGCGACCCCTGCGCCCACCCACTGCAACGGGTCGTGACCACTGTTGCCCAGGACGATAAGGCCGACCGCGACCAGCCCCAACACCAGCAGGTAGATGTCGTTGGTCTCGAACGCGCCCAGATGCTCTTCGTGGTGAGAGCGATGCAGGAACCAGCCCCAGCCGTGCATCACGTACTTGTGCGCAAGAAAGCCGACACCCTCCATGGCGATCAGGGTGCCGAGGAAAATTGCGAAGTGGTAGATCATGAAAGTGCAAACCTAGTGTCGAGATTGCCGCAGGCGTCCAAACGTCGAGGTGCAGCATACCGGGGCGCACCGGAAAATCAAAAGCCGCAGGCCTAATGGCGATGCCGTGCCAAAGATTTCACTCACAACGTTTGCTTTCCTGACCGAGCGATGTAAAAAATGGCCCCAAGGGTGGGCGTGCATGGCGCTCACTGTACTAATGCCGGCAGCCGACGACGGTGGGCAGGCATCGCTTTCAAGGAATTCAGAATGGCTCCAAGACACGTAATCAACGCTTCGGTCAGTCCAAAAGGTAGCCTGGAGACTCTGTCGCAACGTGAAGTACAACAGCTCAGCGCCGCAGGCTCTGGCAGCACCTACAACCTCTTCCGCCAGTGCGCCCTGGCCATCCTCAATACCGGCGCCCATGTCGACAACGCCAAGACCATTCTCGAAGCCTACAAGGACTTCGAAGTGCGCATTCACCAACAGGACCGCGGCGTTCGCCTGGAGCTGCTGAACGCTCCGGCCGATGCCTTCGTCGACGGCGAGATGATCGCCAGCACCCGGGAAATGCTGTTCAGCGCCCTGCGTGACATCGTCTACACCGAAAGCGAACTGGACAGCCAGCGCATCGACCTGAGCACGTCTCAGGGCATCACCGATTACGTCTTCCATCTGTTGCGCAACGCCCGCACCCTGCGCCCCGGCGTCGAGCCAAAGATGGTGGTGTGCTGGGGCGGTCACTCGATCAACACCGAAGAATACAAATACACCAAGAAAGTCGGCCACGAACTGGGCCTGCGCAAGCTGGACATCTGCACCGGTTGCGGCCCCGGCGTGATGAAAGGCCCGATGAAGGGCGCGACCATCGCCCACGCCAAGCAACGCATCAATGGCGGCCGCTATCTGGGGCTGACCGAACCCGGCATCATCGCCGCCGAAGCGCCGAACCCCATCGTCAACGAACTGGTGATTCTGCCGGACATCGAAAAGCGTCTGGAAGCCTTCGTCCGCGTTGGCCACGGCATCATCATCTTTCCGGGCGGCGCCGGCACCGCTGAAGAGTTTCTGTACCTGCTCGGCATCCTGATGCACCCGGACAACCAGGGCCTGCCGTTCCCGGTGATCCTGACCGGACCGAAAAACACCGCGCCGTACCTGGAACAACTGCACGCCTTCGTCAGTGCCACCCTGGGCGAAGAGGCGCACAAGCACTACCAGATCATCATCGACGACCCGGCCGAAGTCGCCCGCCAGATGACTGAAGGTCTGAAAGAGGTGCGTCTGTTCCGCCGCGAGCGCGCCGACGCGTTCCATTTCAACTGGCTGCTGAAAATCGAAGAAAGCTTCCAGCGCCCGTTCGACCCGACTCATACCAACATGTCCAGCCTGCAACTGAGCCGCAGCCTGCCGCCCCACGAACTGGCGGCGAATCTGCGTCGGGCGTTCTCCGGTATCGTCGCGGGCAACGTCAAGGACAAGGGCATCCGCCTGATCGAGGAGCACGGCCCGTACGAGATTCATGGCGACGCCGAAGTCATGAAGCCGCTGGACAAGCTGCTGCAATCGTTCGTCGAGCAGCACCGGATGAAACTGCCGGGCGGCGCGGCGTATGTGCCGTGTTACCGCGTGGTGTCCTGACCAAACGGCGGCCCGTGCCACGCCTTCTGTAGCAGTCCGGCTTGCCGGCGGTTGCGACTTGGACGACGCCACCGCCAGCAAGCCGGACAGCTACAAAGGCATCCTGTAACGCTCCGACTCGTTTACCTGATGGAACCCCCATGATTCAGATCCGCCCCATGACCGCCGAAGATTTCGAGCGCTTCTGGCCCACTTTCCAGGCCGTGACCCAGGCACAGGAAACCTACGCCTACGATCCCGGCCTCAGCTATGAACAGGCCCTGCACCTGTGGCTTGAATACCCGCTGCACACCCTTATCGCAGAAGAGGACGGCGTACTGCTCGGCAGCTACTACCTGAAGGCCAACGCCGCAGGCCCCGGCAGCCATGTGTGCAATTGCGGCTACATGGTGACCCCTGCCGCCCGCGGGCGTGGTGTCGCGCGATTGATGTGCGAACACTCTCAGCAACTGGCCGTGGACAGCGGCTTCTCGGCCATGCAGTTCAACTCCGTGGTGTCGACCAACGAAGTCGCCGTCGCCCTCTGGCACAAACTCGGTTTCGAAACCGTTGGCCGCCTGCCCCGCGCTTATCGCCATGCCCGACACGGCCTGGTCGATTGCCTGGTGATGTACAAATGGCTGGCGGACATGCCCGCCTCGCGCAAGGCGAAAAGCCCGATGCTGATCGGACGCAAGAACATCGAGTCGGTGGTGTCGCGGCCAAGACGCCCCGCGCCTGGCAAACCCGCCTGAGTTTTCGACCGGCTGGAACCACTTCCCTTCTGACGCCACTCATTGCGCACAGTAGCCCTGTATGGACGGCGTCAGCATGGGCCTTATCCGGCCATCCGCCGCCCGCCCTCCTGGACCGGATTGAAGGACATCGACCATGGCCGCAGCAACCGCACTGATCAACGCGCTCGCAAAACAGCTGGGCACCGCTCTGCACCTGGAAAACGGCGTATGCGCACTGTTCGATAACGACCGCGAGGTGGTGATCATCGAAATGCCCACGGCGGGTGATGTCGTGATCCTGCACTGCAAACTGCTGCTGCGTCCTGATCCGGGCCTCTACGAACGCATGCTGCGCCTGAACTTCGACACCGGCGCCATGAGCGGCTGCTGGCTGGCGCTGGACGAGAAGGCGCAGGTGCGCCTGTGTGCCGAGCTACCGCTGGACACCCTCGGGGAAATGGCATTCGTGCATTGGGTGCAGGGGTTCGTCCGTCAGACCCAGGACATCCCCGGCCTGTTGCGCGGGCACACGACGCCGGCAGTGTCGCGCCGCATGGGTTGACCGTCGTTCGGCGAACCTGTTGACGTGTTCCAGGGGGAATCGGCACCGACTGACGTTTTTTAACCGCTGCGGGGCGTTTTCGAACTTGCCGGAATGCCATCTCTCTACGATTCTGTATGCACGGCCCGCATGACGTGGCCGAGCTCACAAATACGCGCCGGAGAGGCCAGCATGACGACCGTAGCCGAACTACTGAAGTTGAAAGACAAGCACCACGGTGAAGTTCACACCGTCAGACCGGACCAGATGGTGATCGACGCGATCAAGCTGATGGCCGAGATGAACATTGGCGCCGTGCCAGTGGTTCAGGGCGGCAAGGTGGTCGGAATCGTCAGCGAACGCGATTATGCGCGCAAGATGGAACTGGCCGGACGCGCCTCGGTGGGCACGCCGGTCAGCGAAATCATGACCCATGACGTCAAGACCGTGGACTCCCATCACACCGTGGATCAGTGCATGAACATCATGACCGACCGCCGCCTGCGACATCTTCCGGTGGTCGACGAGGGCCAGTTGGTGGGGCTGCTGTCAATCGGCGACCTGGTCAAGGCAGCGATTGCCGAACAGGCCAGGCTGATCGACAAGATGCAGGAATACATTCGCGGCGAGAGTTATTGAGTATTGATCATCAAGGTCATGCGCGAACCCTTCTACTCAATGGGCGTGGGAGTTCGGCTTGCTCCCACGGCCTTTGGGCAGGATCAACAGCCCCGTGCATTCCTCTACTGAACCGGCAAGAAATTCAGGAACAGCAGGCTCTGCGCGTAATTCAGACCGATCCGTCGATAACGCTCGTCCAGCATCTGGGTCAACAGGTCCAGGCGCGCGACGATTTTGCCGAACTCTGTTGCAAAACTCAGGTTGCTGCCCTCCTCCGAAATCTCGTTTGAAAACAGCATCAACTCGCCGTTGGCATTCTGCCGCTGGCTCAACAGCCAGGTGGCCTTCTCGATGTTGCGCGCCGCGTTGTTGACGAAGGTCGGGTTGATCTGGTCGGTCATGAAAAACTCCAGTCGCCCACCGTGTGCGGTGACCAGCATGCTGCCGATCGCATAGATGAACGCACCCACACGGTCACCGAGAAACTCGTGGCTCAAGGCATAGCTGAGGGCGGCAAGATCGCGACGATTGCCCAATTGGGCCAGCGGCCTTTGCTGCTCGATGGCATTGCGCACGTTGCGTTCGGCGGAGCTTGCATCGACGAAGCCTGACTTGCGCCACTCGGCCGGGTTGCGCAAATACAGCTTGTTCATCAAAAGATACAAACTTTCCAGATTGTCATGCATGGCGAGAGTGGCCATGCGATCAACGCTGGTCTGGAAGAACTCCTGAGGTTTGGTTGCACTGAATTGCGTTGCCACGTCGCGGCCATCCTGGCGCGTACAACCTGCGCTGCAGAGCGTCAGCAGACAGACCGCCAGCAGGCTGCGAGCATTGCGGTTAATTGAAAAACGGGAAGAAACAACAAGCATCTATCAAAAGCTTCGACAATCTGGACGCCGCGTGAATCGCGGCGTACCGGCCATGCATAGAGCGACGGACCGACAAAAAGTGCGATCCGGGCCTGAAATGATCGCCGCTTACCGATGGATGACCCTTCTACTGGCCGCTAGCATGGCGCAAGCATTTGACGGCGCCCTCGCCTTTCACCAAGCTAGCCGACTTCACTTGCTTCAAGGAACATCCCGCGTGATGACCCCAAGCCTGCACTGGCGCCGCTTTCTGTTCTGCCTCGCTCCGCTGATTGCCCTGCTCGCTGCCTGCGACGGCGGCGCGCCCAAGACCAAGCCCTCCGAGGCCACGACCTATGTCAGCGTTGAATGGGACAAACTGCCTGCGGTCAGCGATCAGGACCTGATGGCCGGGTTCAACAGTTGGTTCTCAGCGTGCAAGCGACTGGCCAAGGACCCCGTGTGGGGTCCGACCTGTGCCCTGGCCGCGCAAGTGCCGGCGAATCCTGCCGCCGTGCGCGACTTTCTCAAGAACCAGTTGCAGGTCTACAGCCTGCGGTCCTCCGAGCACGGCGCCAACGGCCTGATCACCGGCTATTACGAACCCATCTACAAGGGCAGCGAACAGCAGAACGATCAACACCCGGTGGCCATCTATGGCGTGCCCGATGACCTGATCATCGTCAATCTCGACAGCATCTATCCCGAGCTCAAAGGCAAACGCCTGCGTGGCCGGCTCGATGGCCGGGTGCTGCGCCCCTACGACGATGCCGCCACCATCGGCGAGAAAGGCGTCAACGCGCCGGTGCTGGCCTGGCTGGAAAACCCCATCGACTTGCAGTTCCTGCAGATTCAGGGATCCGGCCGGGTGCAGCTGGAAAGCGGTCGGCAATTGCGCATCGCTTACGCCGACCAGAACGGCCACCCCTACAAGCCGGTGGGTCGCTGGCTAGTCGAACAGGGCCAGTTGACCAAGGACGAAGTGTCCATGGGACGGATTCGTGACTGGGCCATCGCTCACCCTGATCGCGTCCACGAACTGCTGGCGAGCAACCCCAGCTACGTCTTCTTCACGCTACGTCCGGACAGCAACGAAGGCCCGCGCGGTTCTCTTAACGTACCGCTCACCGCCGGTTACAGCGTCGCCATCGACCGCAAAGTCATCCCGCTGGGCAGCCTGTTGTGGCTGTCGTCGACCCGGCCGGACGGCACGCCACTGGTGCGCCCTGTCGCCGCTCAAGACACCGGCGGCGCCATCGCCGGCGAAGTCCGCGCCGACATGTTCTGGGGCACCGGCGACGCCGCTGGTGAGCTGGCGGGCAACATGAAGCAGCAAGGACAGATCTGGATGCTGTGGCCCAAAGGCGCAGCCCTGCCCAATGCCAAACCCAAGGATTGACGGAACCGGGACCGTTGACGCGGACATCGAAACCTCATCGATGACGCGTGGCCCCAGGTAAAGGCCCTGCCGCTGGCGAGACAGGAAGCGGATCGGTCAATCGCGCGGTTATCCACGAATGCCGGTTTCAGGTTGATCTGAAACCGGTTTCAGGTATAACAGCATGTTTCGTCACTTAACTTCCTCGCCAGTCCTCACATGAAAACCACTCCAAACACCCCACACGACTTTCACATGGGCTGGCTGCTGTTTGCCCTGGCGATGGGCGCATTTGCCATCGGCACCACCGAATTCGCCTCAATGACCCTGCTGCCGTTCATTGCCGGCGACTTCCAGATCACTCAACCGCTGGCCGGTCACGCCATCAGCGCCTACGCGATGGGCGTCGTGGTGGGATCGCCGGTGATCATGGTACTGGGCGTGAGGCTGGAGCGCCGGGCATTGCTGGTCGGCCTCGCAGCCTTCATCGGCATCGCCAACGCCTTGAGCGCTGTCGCCCCTTCGCTGCCCTGGCTGGTGTTCTTCCGCTTTCTCAGCGGCTTTCCCCACGGCGCGTACTTCGGCGTTGCCATGCTGCTGGCCGCCTCTCTGGTGCCTACCAACCAGCGCGCCCAAGCGATATCCCGGGTGTTCATGGGCCTGACCATCGCCACCATCATCGGCGTGCCGTTCGCGACCTGGATCGGCCAAACCATCGGGTGGCGCTGGGGCATGGCCATTGTCGCCGTACTGGCAGCCATCACCGCGTTGCTCATTCGCTTTCTCGCGCCCGTTTCCCCCGCTCAGGCAGACGCCAGCCCCTTGCGCGAACTCGGCGCACTGCGCTCGCGCCAGGTGTGGCTGACCTTGGGTATCGCGGGGATCGGCTTTGGCGGCGTGTTCTGCGTCTACACCTATCTGGCGGCGACACTGATCGAAGTCACCCATGTCTCGGACTTCATGATCCCTGTGGTCATGGCCGTATTTGGCTTGGGTACAACGGTAGGGAATCTGGTTTGCGGCTGGGCGGCGGATCGCGCCACCATGCGCGCGGCGGGCATTTCCCTGGCGTTCACCGCGCTGGTGCTGGTGCTCTATCCCTCCGCCACGGAAAACCTCTGGCTACTGATCCCGCTGGTGTTCTTCGTCGGCTGCGGCGTCGGCCTGGCCGCGATCCTGCAAACCCGCCTGATGGACGTCGCACCCCACGCGCAATCCCTCGCCGGAGCCTTGGTGCAGAGCGCATTCAACCTGGCGAACGCCATCGGCCCATGGGTCGGCGGGATCATCATCGCGGCGGGCTTCGGATTGCCGGCGACCGGCTATGCAGCGGCCGCTCTCACGCTGGGGGGACTCGCCATGTGGTACTGGGCGCTCACCGATGCACGCCGCGCCGAACAGCGTTTTGCCCGACAGACCGCCAGCGAGGCGTGAGGTCTGCGCTTCGACATGCGTCATCGTGTCACCGATCAGTTGACCGAAAAAGCCTTGTCCAGCGTTCCAAGGCAGGCATAATTCACGCTATCTCTTGCCAGCAGTGAGTAACAGGCTTTGAAAAGTGCGACGACCGGCTCAGATCCTGTCATGGCCAGCAGGTGCGCGAACGCCTCCGTGCGCCGCGCCTCCCGCCGCTTGGGGCAAATCTACGACGAAGCCTTCACCGCTTGCGGCCTGAAAGCCACGCAATACTCATTGCTGTCGCAAATCGCTCGCAGCGATCAGCCCAGGATGCGCGACCTCGCCCAAGCCCTGGTCATGGACCTCTCAGCCCTTGGCCATACCCTAAAGCCGCTGGTTCGCGATGGGCTGGTCGCGTTGCAAGTGGACGAAACCGACCGACGTAGCCGACGCGTGCTGCTCACCGAAGCCGGACAGCAGAAATACGCGGACGCCCGCAAAATCTCCGAACGGGTGTCTGACGTCTTCGACAAGACATTCGGCGCCGAAGAAACCGTGAAACTGCGCCAGGCGCTGGACTTCATCGCTTCAGAGGGGTTTGCGCATTCCCTGCTCGAAGAGTTGCAGGCGACCAACGCCTGACGCCGACAGCGCAGCATTCCCCCTCAAATCGGGCCCACTGGCCCAAACGCTCTAATCGCCGTCAGATCGATCGTCCGGTGCCGGAAACAACGTATCGACCCGGTGACGACTGGACGTGCGCACCGGCGCCATCGCCGCAGACTCCGCCAACTTGGTCGCCATTTCCCAGTGCCGGCTTTCCTGCCCCTCAGGTCGGCCTTCAGTTTCCCAGATCAGTTGTGCAAGTTGACGAACAGCTTCTTCGTCCACACTCATGCAATTCCCCCTTATCAACCGCTGCAGATCGTTGCCCGGCATCAAATAGATCCCATGGCCATTGTCTGTCGCTACACCGGACAGCCCCGATATAAGCGCGGAAAGCGAGCACGGTTGCGATTGGTTTTCGTAGCGTCTACAGGGCACCGAAAGGGAGAATCGCCCTCCCGGGCCTCGTCTCAGGGTCGCAATGACACGATGACGGTTCACAATGGATGCCCCTTAGCGTTGTTTGCGCAAAAGCAACAGACTCAGCAGCAGCCCGACTCCCGCAGCAGCCCCTACTGCCGCCCAGGGACGAGCCACCACCCAGCCCTTCGCCTGCCCCACCGCTCGCGTCAACGGCGGCGGACCTTCCAGTGGCTGCACCGAAACATCAACCCCCTTCAGAAATGCCGCCAGCCGCTCCCGCGCCTGCTCGGTCCTGTCCTCATGCAGCGCGTCACCTGCCGCCAACAACGCGTTTGTTTCATCGAGAAACCTGTTCAACTGTGCGCGCGTCTTCTGATACAGGTCTTCGCGCAAGGTTGCAGAGATATCACTGACAATGGGAGTCATGATGGGCACCGGATTCGGGTTGTCGAAATAAGTTGACCGGGCGCGGGAACGGTTGGTTCCGAGCAATCGCCCTTGAACAAACGTGCGGCCAATCGATGTTGTACAGACCGTTCAATCGGACCGCAGCCTGAACGAGCGCGGTCCAACGGGTGTTCTTGAATCAAGATCCGGGCTTCACGATCGATCTATCCGTTGGCCCTTTGGATGGCTCGGGGTCATTGCTGGTGCGCGCCGGGTGCACCGGGTCGACTTGCGGATCGGAAATATCCGGAGAGTCCGGATCAAAACCCAGCTCCTCATCGACGCCACCTTGCGTCGAGCGATTGGCGTCACCGTTTTCTTCCGGCTGAAAATTCCCGGGTTTATTGGAGTTCACGTTCATGTTGGGCTCTCCCTTATCAGCGCATGGATTGTCCACGCATGAGGGTGTGATGCAGTTGGGACGTGGGAGTGCCGGTGGGGGGACGAGTGGTTCACTGGAAGACATTGACGCTATCCAGCGCAAGAATGTGCGCAGAACAGTGATAAAAAACAGAGCAGCTCATAACAAATGACCGCCACTATCGTAAACTCACCCGCCATGACCATCAGCCGATTGGGTAGCCATTACCAGCGACGGGCTGCCACCAAGGAAAAAGACATGTACAAAAGGTTTGTTGCGGTAAGTCTGTTAGCGATAGGAGCGATTTCACTTTCAGGCTGCAATGACAAGGTTGAAAACAAGACCATTACCCACTACTCGACTGACCAATGCTTTGTTGACCTCATCGCGGGCAAACCAGACGCCACAGCTTATGTCCAGCGAAATACCGTGGAATTCATGGGCTGGGCGATCGACACCTCCACTCACGCTGCGCCAGAACAACTGAGGCTTCGCCTGACAGGTCTCCAAGGGATTCCTCACACGTTCGGCGATGCGGTTGCAGTTGACCGTCCGGACATTGCCAAGGCTTATAACAACGAGAATCTGAAAAAGGCGGGTTTCTACTTCAAGGCAGACCTATCGTCCCTTGAGCCCGGCGGCTACGGGATAATCCTGGAGATGCCCCATGGCAAATCCATGCTTGTGTGTCAGGTCAAGAAGACGCTGGTCATTCAATAAGCGCTCTTTGCACCCGTCGAACCAACGTGTTGGCAGCACCACCTCTGTACAGGGTGGTGCACTGGCGAATTAAGGCGTTCACGCTGAGTCAGCCAAGCCGGTTTACGGTCAAAAACGCCCACATGATGAACATCATGCAGCGTTGGAAATTATCTCTAACCGCAGCCGCAGAGCGATATCCCCAGAGACATTCGCCTTGAGAAGATCCTGACTGGAAGAAACTATCTCGCCCCCGAATATTCGACCGTCCTCCATTTGTGCAACAGCGCCAATGGCAGACGAGCAGCTTGCGAACTGAGAGTATTGCCCTTCAAGCAATATCACACTGAAGAGGTTGACGCCTGCCTCAGGCTCCAGATAAACCGGCGTTGAATTCAGGCCGGCATAGTAGGTGAGAGACTCCGACGGCACATCGAGCACCAGATGCTTAATCCTTCTGTACGGCATATTTGCTCCTTTCCCATGGGCACGTGGAAAGTTTATGAGACACCATTGCCGACCCTGACACCAGAGTTTTCCTATGCCATTCTCATTTCAGAGCGACATGCCGGGCCCCGACGAGTCATATCCCTACCATTCCTTCCCCTACAAAGTTACGATACGCACCCCGCGTAAAGCACACGAGAATGGAATGTGAACGTAAAGCACCGATTGGACGCCTTAACCGCGCTACGTTTTTTTGCTGCCGCTATGATCGTGCTGACTCACGCCCATCCTATCTTCGGTTCCTTCGGTATCGCCGACGCGGCTCCGCTAGGCCAGGGCGTTTCATTTTTTTTCGTCCTGAGCGGATTCATTCTCGCCTATAACTATCGCGACTTTTCGCGAGACGGCTCGATCTCGCGGTTCCTGGTAGCGCGATTCGCCAGGGTATGGCCACTGCACTTGGTCACGTGCGTGATCTGGATAGGTTTGATTTTCCACTTCGACAGAGAGACCTATTTCACCGGCGAAGTCGGAATGATCCGACTCATCTCAAACCTGACCCTGACGCAATCCTGGATACCGCTCAAAGTCTGGTCATTGTCGTTTAACGGCGTTGCCTGGAGCATCTCGAACGAGATGTTCTTCTATTTGCTATTTCCCCTCTTCATCGGGATGTGGAGCAAGCACTGGGCGAAGCTTTTTTTCGTTGCAACTGCAGCGCTGGTCGCATTCCTTTGGGCAGGTAACGCGCTGCAGTTAAAGACATCGGACTATTATGAGGGCGTGAGCCTACTCGGCACTGTCTACTTCAACCCTCTTGTGCGCGTTTTCGAATTCATGTTCGGAATTTTTATTGCCAAGGTATTCATGACGCCGGCGATCCACGACTTCAAAGCTAGCCGTTTTGGATGGCTTTACATTGAGCTAATGACCCTGGGACTGGTGGTAGCTGCGATGCTCCTGGCGGGAAATCCAGGAAGAATCGCTGATACTTTTGGCACTTCCGTGGGTTACTACTATCAACGCGAAGGGATCTGGCTATTTTGGGGGTTACTCATTTTGGTGTTTGCGCTTAGCAAAGGCCCGATTGCAGCTCTTTTATCAACCAAGCCACTGGTCTTTCTAGGTGAAATCAGCTTTTCGCTCTACCTCGTCCACGCCATCCTTATCACGCTCATAGAACCCCACGCCGAGGCGATCAAGCAATACGGCCTGACGGGCTACGGTCTATTCTGGATAGTTGCACTGGTATCTTCCGCCCTTCTTTACAAAGGTGTGGAGGATCCCTGCCGGCACTTCATCATGAACGTTTGGGATCGCCGGCATTCCTCCGTTCGTGAAAACTTCCTTGCGAGTTACAAACCCGCAGCCATTGGTAGCGCCGCGCTTATTGTTCTTGCCGTCGCTGTCGTCCACCTGAACAGGTTTTGAATATGAAAAAATATTGGATCATTCCCGCTATAGCAATAGTAGCCATCGCTGGGGGCATGGTTTACTCCATGTCAACCCCTGACAAAACTGTAGTCGTACAAAACTCAGCCACTTTCGTTGATGGCACTAAAATCACCGACGTGAAGTTCCAGCCATCTGATGCAGCGGATAAACACTTGGTCGCTGTCATAAAACTCGTTCCCGGGACCGAGAAAGGGCTGAGCTTTGCTGTCCACCTCAACGACGCCGATAAGAAAATTCTTACCAATGTCGGGGACTTCCCACTGGCAACCTACTGTAAAGGTGATGCCGCATTGGAATGCAACATTCCTATCGCAAGCGACAGCTTCGATAAGTCCTCCTCACTGGGTATCGCGGCCTATAAAATTCCTGGCCAGTTGATGCAGGTCCGGGAAGGCGTTTCTGACTGGGATGACCATCGCGCTATTTTTCTCACAAAGGCACCCTAAGGTGTCGGTTTAGCTCGGCGCAAGCCTGGTTATTTGAAAGGCCCACCCAATGGTGGGCCTTCTCGTTTCTGAGGCACCTGCGCCACAGCAGGCGACAGCCACCCTTCAGGAATGCGACAGCTCCCCCGCGAACTAGTCCCAACGTGGCCATTGATCTAGTGCAGCCCTTCAAACACTACCGCCCGGGCGGCGCCTGATAGAAAAGACTGTTGATTTAAGGGCTTAATCAATATCGTCACGTGATCTTTGATGAAAAAAAAGCCCGCCTAATGGCGGGCTATTTTCTTGTGTCCGCTGGGTTACAAAGCGGGTGAAGGCTGCGCATGAGTCCGTGCACGAATCTTCTCGAACAGTTTCCTGATCAAGGACTGCGCGGGTTTCTCAACCCACTGCCACAACTCATACGAGAGGATGAGTGACAGAACAAAGAGAAAATACGGCTTGGCAGCGGGACTGATAAACATAAACTGGTCCTGATGCGAGATGTAGTACCTGAGCAAAATTTGATGAACCAGATAGAACGAGAAGCTTATTTCCCCGAGCGTGACGAAGAATCTGAACGACAACAAGTCAGATATGTACCCACGGCACTTTGCAAACACCACGACGACCAGCGCAAAGAAGAAGGCCGAAAAATAGTGCGAGAAATATTCCGACATGGCGGGCCCCGTCCGGAAACCGACGTTTTTCAGCCAGTAGTAGAACGTCACGAACGACAGCAGAAACGCTGCAATCATCACAAATTCAAGCGCAGTGGACACGACTTTTGACTTCAATGCACTGAAACTGACATGACGAACCAGAACATTAGCCATCACGCCAATACAGAACTCCTGGAACCGACTGATGGGGCTGATATAGGTTATCCCATGGGAGTTGAAGACCGAACTGTCAGCCGGGTAGTACGCCAATCCATTCACAACGCAGACGTATGCGATCACGAACCCTACCAGCGAAACAGCCAAGAAAGACCAGAGCGCAAACTTCAAGCCACGGCCGACCGCAAGGACCACGGCCGGAAACGCGAGATAGAAAACGAACTCCGTTGAAATGCTCCAGGACACCCAGTTAAACGAAAAATAATAATCAGGAATGGGTATCAGCGAGTGCAGCATGGTGACGTTGGAAGCGACGGCCAGGGCCACGTTGACCCCATCCTTCACCCATTGCTGTTCCGGAAGGATCGAGACCAGCAGAACGAGGGCTGCGATATGCGCGGGCCAAACCCTTGCAAACCGATACACCAGAAATTTTGTGCTATCGAGCGGCTTGTCCGAGGACAGGTAGACATGAGAAAGAATGTACCCGGAAAGCACGAAAAAAAACCCCACGCCAGTGGAAAGCGGCAGCTTCTCAGTCGGGCCGGTAATCAAAATACCATTGCAATGGTGAATGAAGATTGCCAAGGCTGCGAAGAACCGAAGCGACGTCAAGCTGGAAATGACACTAGGACTTCTCATCGCCCCTCCCTGTAATGGCAAAAATGCGGCACGGCATCCTACCTTTGTAGATACTCGTAAGCAATCTGATACGAACCTTTTCAGCCTAATATTGTCGGGATAAATGGCGTGTTCGTTAGCCCGTCTGTCGGAAGCTCCCGACCTTTCAGTGCGAGCTTGATACTCGCCTGACAAATTACGCTTACAGGGCCCGTAATACGGTGCCTCCAGCAACACGTTACGCGGACAGCCTCCGCACCGCTGACACTCACTACGGAGAACGCCGGGTGCAAACAGTCACACGACTAGACGCGCTAACCTCGCTTCGATTTTTCGCCGCAGCCATGATCGTCATTGGCCATGCCGACCACATTTTTGGGTCTTTTGGGCTCGCTCAGCACCTGTCACTTTCTCAAGGCGTTTCATTTTTCTTTGTGCTGAGTGGATTCATCCTGACCTATAACTACCAAACGCTATCAACAAAGAAAGAAATTTCGCGATACCTCTTGGCCCGGATCGCTCGAATATGGCCGCTTCATCTGGCAACCGCACTCATCTGGATTGCCCTTGTCTTCCACTTCGACCGCCAAACTTACTTTCCCGGTATAACAGGTGTTATCAAGCTACTCTCCAACATGACGCTCACTCAATCGTGGCTGCCTTACGTGAACTGGGCGATATCGTTCAACGGCGTTTCATGGAGCATCTCTAACGAGTTTTACTTCTACCTGATGCTTCCCGTGTTGGTTGCCATTCCCAAGAAATACTTACCGGTCGCGTTCATGACCTCGGCATTAATTGCCTTGGGCTTTATCATTACGGGCCAATTACTCGACCTCAAAGCATCAGATAGTTATGAGGGTGCAGGCCTACAGGGCATCCTGTATTTCAACCCGCTCGTGCGCATACTCGAGTTCGTCTCTGGCGTTTGCACAGCTGTGCTATTTAGACGATACAGCCTGAACCCACTTGTGATGTCGCGTACAAGCTGGCTTGCAGTTGAGATAGGTGTCATCGCTATCGCTGTCGCGACGCTAAGCACGGTTGGCAGGTCTGACTTCCTTCAGAGACTTGGCCCCTCTTTCAACTACTACATGCAACGAGAAGGATTGTGGCCAATCTGGTGCGCATTGATCTTTGCCTTTGCATCGAGCAGAGGTCCCATACAGAAACTGCTGTCTATTAAACCACTGGTATTTTTAGGGGAAATAAGCTTTGCCATATATCTCATTCACGCAACAATACTGGCGGTCGCCCCCGCTCACATGACGGTTGTTACATTGTGGAAATTTGGATATATCGGCTTCTGGATGGTGCTTATCGTCGCTGCAAGCATGCTCCACATAGGGATCGAAGAACCTTTCAGAAAAATGATGCTCGCCGCGTGGGACAAACGAAACTCATCAATCTCTGACAACTTCAGATCAAGCTACACTCCCGCCGCGCTGAGTTGTGCCTTGCTCATGATGTTTGCAGGCGTCGCGGTAGCCCTCAGAATCGGAGTGCAGTAATGAACAGATATTACTTGGCACCCGTGACGGTGACCATCGCGATCATGCTTGCGATGGTGCTTTCTATCGCTGTAAACGAAAAGCCCAAGCAGGTTGCCGGACAGGCAAAATTCAAAGACGGCACGGTTATTTCGAACCTTCGCTTTGAAACATCTGACTCCGAAGATGGGCACAAAATAGCAGTATTCAGTCTTCATACTGGCACAACCGGAAATCTGAAATTCGCGGTCCATCTTAACGACTCGAGCCACAACATTCAGGCAAAAGCGGGAGATTTTACCGTCGCATCATTCTGTAAGGGCGAGGGAATATTGACCTGTTCAATTCCTATCGAGCATGTACCGTTTGATGAGGCTGCCACGGTGGGCATTGCCGCCTACGCCACACCCAATGAGCTCATACCGGTGATAGAAGGCTTGTCTGACTGGGACGAACATCGCGCACTTTTCCCCAAAACGACTCCACCAGACATTCTTTAATTGAGCCTGCCGTAATCACAGCAACCGGGTCCAAAAAACAGCCCTTCTACGGGCTGTCAATTTCGTCGTCCCTGTTGGGAACCCAACTAAAATCCTCCACTGAACCAAAATCACTACCCCACTCTATCATTGAGCTCCGAGGCCTTGGTGTAGTGGAAGACCAGCCCATTGGCCTCTAGATAGTTCTGGATATTCTGGTCGCTGCCCGCGCTGATGTCGTGAATGTTTGCGCCTCCGTGCGACTCCGGGCTCCTCGGAAACTGAACGTCCAGAGTCTGGCCGTTGTTGTGCACCAGTTGCAGACTGTCTCCGTTCCGGTGCACGTACGCCGTATGCGTCATCGTTCCACTCCGGGAATGCTCAAAATTCAGGATGCCGGACTCCGTGATGTTGCGTGAGTCGAAAACGCCACTGGCACTGTTCGCATTGATGCCCATCAAGTCCTTGTACCGCTGAGAGTAATTCCGTTCGCCCATCAGTTGTTCCTCTGCGCGTTGACTTAGCGTATTCCCCGCACGGCCCGCATGAATAGCGAACTGATAACAGATCTGTGGCTGCCGATCGAGGCTTTGAAGCTGTTCGAACCGTTTGTTCATATTCGACTTCAATTTGTTGGGAGTGGCCGGCCCCGCTGCGACATTATTTGCGTCCTGGTAATGGCTTGGTATGCATGAAGAAAAGACTCTGGAAACCGCTTGCATTGCTCTGACTCCATTAGATCGAGACTCTGTGAGTGGTCTGTCCGATGACAGGGTTCCACGCTCAATTAGCTTCCCTAACCGACTCATGGATGCGCATCAGGCAGTACCCTTCGCTTCCGGCCAGTACATGGAACCCACTGCGGCGCAGTTGCCACTCACTCCACACAGAGATTCCCAGCCGCCGTCGTGCTGACAGCGCGTTTTTTTTCAGCTATAGGACGAGACCATGACCCCGATCAATTCGCTGATCCGCCCCACTGCGCTCGATCTGTCCAGTACTCAGCATCTTCCAGCGCCAGGCGCTCAGCAAGGGCACGGGATGCTGGCGGGCACTGGCAATGCTCCGGTGTCCTTCATCTCCCAGCCGCAGAACTCAAAGGTGGACTTCGGCGGCACGGGCAATCTTGCTCAGCAACCACACAATGCTGCGCTCAGAGACCCGGGCAATCAGACCGATCCGCTCACTCAATTGATCTCACTGATCCAGGACATGCTTCAGCGGTTACAGGCGTTGATGCAAGGCGGAGCTGACGCTCCCGGCCACGCCTCCAACAACGCGGTGACGGGCGCCGGTAAAACGCCTGCTCAAAGGGGTCATAGCCCTGTGGGCGGCCAGCCCTCCCCTGTACATTCGGCGCAGACGGGCAACGGTGGCGGCGTCAGCTCGGCCAATGGCAACTTTTCCGAGCATTCGCTGGGTAATCAATTGAGTGTGCAGAAGTCGCCAGAGGACCGCATCGGCATGGCCAGGGATCCCGAGCGCGGGGATGTGATCAAGGTCGATTTCAACAAGGGCCACTACACCGAGCATTCCACCAGCCCACGTGCCGAGATCAAGGATGGCACCAAACTTCAGGAGGGACAGCCCTATGGGTTCAAGTTTGGCATGAAGCGCGAGGCCAACAATGACGGTACATTCTTTCAGGTGCTCGACCATAACAACGCCAAACCGAGCCCTCGCGCCTGGCTCGCCACCAAGGACGGGCAGTATCAGTTGCACCTGAAAACCAGTGAAGACAGCAATGCACCCTCAAAGGTGTTCAACATCGGCAAGCCCGGGGATGCGGCAAAAGATGTAGGGAAATGGGCGGATTTCCAGATCGATTTCAAGCGCGGCATCGGCAACGGTGAGATTTCGGTCACGAAGAACGGCGAGAACGTGTTCGACAAGAAAGGCATCTCTACGATGTTCGACACCCACAGTAGCGACTCATACGCCAAGTTTGGCCAGTACCGCAACGAGGGCGATCATCAACCGGCGACCAGCCTGTTTTCGGGGTTCAGTGTGGCGAAGGGTTGAAGTGCGGTTATAAACTTGCCGCGCCTGTCCTGAGAAGCGATCTCCATCCATAACGTCCTCGCAGCGACTTCACTACGTGTTGCAAGTTGCTATTCTCATCGGCGCGCCGAAAGAAATCGGCATCATCCAAGGAATGACCATGGCTTTCGATTGGCACTCAGAACCCATTACCCGAATTACCCCACTGGACAAGAACTACCGCAATACGCAAAACGTTCGGCGGTTCCTGACTTCTCAATGTGGTGAAGCATTCAAATTCGACCGACCGTTCATGGAGTGGATCAAGTCGAATGAGTCGCTGACCATGGGCGATGTGGCAGATGAGTGGCTTCGTCTGAATCGCTCCTAGCTCCGGCGCTGGGGTACCTTCGCCAGGAGGCGCCCTAAGTTTCAGCCGCCTTTCGGAATCTACCATCGCAGTCCGGGCTCAATCACTCACCCATGCCTGCCCGCGAAGGGCGGCCAGTCACGCGATGCTCAGCAGCCGCGCTGGTGGCTTTTCGTCTGCTTTCCGATAGAGGTAGTCGCGCCAGTTCCGGAACGCCCGCTGCTGACGCTCGAAGGCATCCTGCCAGTGAGGGCTGCCAACTTGATCGACCCCTATCTCCATCATCTGCTCTGTAGCGTCATCCAGCTCTTTGACGAGGTCGAGCGCGTTAGGTGTTTCACAAATTGTTGGTCGCATAAATTCCATTTCCTTTGGCTATCCCATTGAGTAGCCAACCTCTTGATAGTGCTAGAGTTCCGACGAACGGCTCAACAAGAGGCTATGGTTCGGCATTCGCCTGTTGTCGGGGTAGACCTACTTCTCAATTGCGCCAGTTCTCCGCCCTCCCCCATATGAACCGCACGGAGGTAGCCAATCTGACGCACGCCAGAACAGCCAGGGCGACAGGCACACCGACAGGATTTATCCGGTTTGACGATGGGCCTTAACACATTGTTACGGGAGAAACGACCGGGCCTTTTCGGAGATCTGCCGGCGCACCTGCAGAGGAAGACCTTGTTTGTCACTGCTTGGCAGCAAAGCTGATCAACTCACAAGCTCAGATAGGGCAGTAACCGACTCGCTTGGGCCGGTTCTGACAAATTTGAGAGGAGGTAGGCATGAAAAGACGACGAGTCACGCAAAAGTCACTATGGCAAAAACAACAAAGCCACCCGAAGGTGGCTAAGTCATTGAAAAATATGGTCGGGACGGAGTGATTCGAACACTCGACCCCTAGCACCCCATGCTAGTGCGCTACCGGACTGCGCTACGCCCCGACTAGGCGTGAATCTGTTGTCGCTCTTGCGAGGACGTCGAGGAATATACCCTAAGCGTTTGAATGATGGAAGTATTTTGATGTGACTGCGCTATTTGCGCAGCACGACCAAAACGTCTTCCAGCTCAGCAATCATCTGCTTGATCAACTGCTTGTATTGCAGGGAATCGTCCTTGACCTCATCGCTGGACATGCGCAGGCGCGCGCCACCGATGGTGAAGCCCTGATCGTAAAGCAGCGCGCGGATCTGTCGGATCATCAGCACGTCCTGTCGCTGATAATATCGACGATTGCCGCGCCGCTTCACCGGGTTGAGTTGAGGAAACTCCTGCTCCCAATAACGCAGAACGTGCGGTTTTACCGCGCAGAGCTCGCTGACTTCACCAATGGTGAAGTAGCGTTTGCCAGGAATGGGCGGTAGCTCGTCGTTATGACTTGGTTCCAGCATAAGCCTCAACTCGGGCCTTCAATTTCTGCCCTGGGCGAAAGGTGACCACACGGCGAGCCGTAATCGGAATTTCTTCCCCTGTCTTGGGATTTCGACCCGGTCGCTGGCGTTTATCTCGCAGGTCAAAATTGCCGAATCCGGACAATTTGACCTGCTCGTTATCTTCCAGAGCGTGCCTGATTTCCTCAAAGAACAGCTCAACCAGTTCCTTGGCTTCTCGTTTATTCAGGCCTAGCTCTTCGTACAGACGTTCGGCCATCTCAGCTTTCGTCAGAGCCCCCATACGCTACTTCCTTAACGTGGCGTTTAACCTTTCCTCAAGCGAGGTGAGAATTTGCTGCGTCGAAGCGTTTACCTCATCGTCAGTAAGAGTGCGCGATGGATGTTGCCAGGTCAAGCCGACCGCAAGGCTTTTTCTATGCGGATCAATGCCTTTACCCTGATAAACATCAAATAGCCTGAGGTCTGTCAGCCATTCCCCTGCATTTTCACGAATAACGTCCATGACTGAAGTGGCCGCAACCTCGCGATCCGCCAGCAGCGCGAGGTCACGGCGGACCTCAGGGAAGCGCGACAACTCGTGGAATTTCGGCAGACGACCTTTGGCAACATCCGCCAGAACCAACTCGAACACGAACACTGGACGGTCCAGGCCCAGCGTCCTGGACAGCTCAGGGTGCAGAGCACCGATGTAACCAACCTCGCGACCATCACGCTCGATCCGGGCGGTCTGACCAGGATGCAACGCAGGATGTTTGCCCGGTACGAAACGGAAATCATCCAGTGCGCCGGCGAAACCCAGCACCGCTTCCACGTCAGCCTTGACGTCGAAGAAGTCCACTGCGTCGCGTCCCTGAGCCCAACCTTCGGGCAAGCGGCTGCCGCAGATCACTCCTGCCAGCATAGGCTCCTGTTTCAAACCTTCCAGTTGGCCGACGAAACGAAGACCACTTTCGAACAAACGGACACGATCCTGCTGGCGATTGAGGTTGTGCTGAAGCGACTTGACCAGGCCCGGCCAGAGCGACGAGCGCATTGCAGCCATGTCCGCGGAAATCGGGTTGGCCAGCAGCAATGGCTCTACGCCCGGATTGAAAAGCTCGAACCATTTCTGATCGATGAAGCTGTAGGTGATCGCTTCCTGGTAACCGCGCGCAACCAACAGACGGCGCAGCGCAGGCAGGTCGCCTTGAGCCTCGGCCCGTGCTTGTGGGGCAAGGCGCGCTTGCGGATACCGGACCGGCAGGCGGTTGTAGCCGTAGAGACGGGCCAGTTCCTCGATCAGGTCGACTTCAAGGGTGATGTCGAAACGATGACTTGGCACCTCGACGAGCCATTGGCCTGTCGCGGGCGAAGAAACGGTCAGACCCAGTGCGCTGAGCAGACGTTCGACCTCGGCCGCTTCCATCGGCATGCCGAGCATTTGCTCGATACGATCGGCGCGCAGGGTGACTGGCGCGACCGAAGGCAGGTGCTGCTCACTGACGGTTTCAATGATCGGGCCGGCTTCGCCGCCCGTGATTTCCAGCAGCAGGCCAGTGGCGCGCTCCATGGCTTCACGGGCCAGTCGCCAGTCCACGCCACGCTCGTAGCGATGGGAAGCATCGGTGTGCAGGCCATAGGAGCGCGCTTTGCCGGCGACGGCGATCTGATCGAAGAAAGCGCTTTCCAGGAAGATGTCGCGGGTCGTCGCGGTGTTGACGCCGCTGTGCTCACCGCCCATGACGCCAGCGATCGCCAAGGCGCGCTGGTGGTCGGCGATGACCAGCGTGTCGGCACGCAGGCTGACTTCCTGACCATCCAGCAGCACCAGCTTCTCGCCCTCTTCGGCCATGCGCACGCGGATGCCGCCATTGATCTCGGCGAGATCGAAGGCGTGCAGCGGCTGACCCAGTTCAAGCATCACGTAGTTGGTGATGTCCACTGCGGCATCGATGCTGCGCACTTCTGAACGACGCAGACGCTCGACCATCCACAACGGGGTCGGACGCGACAAGTCGACATTGCGAATGACGCGGCCCAGATAACGCGGGCATGCAGCCGGAGCGAGAACCTCGACCGGGCGTACCTCATCATGCACAGCCGGCACAGCGGCTACTTGCGGGCGAGTGACGACAGCGTCATACAGTGCGCCAACTTCACGGGCCAGACCTGCAACCGACAGGCAATCTCCGCGGTTCGGCGTCAAATCGACTTCGATGCTCGCATCATCCAGCTCCAGATAGACGCGAAAATCCTTGCCTGTCGGCGCGTCGGCTGGCAGCTCCATCAAGCCGTCATTGCCCTCGCCCACCTGTAGCTCGGCCTGGGAGCAGAGCATGCCGTTGGATTCGACGCCCCGCAGCTTGGCCTTCTTGATCTTGAAGTCGCCCGGCAGTTCGGCACCGATCATCGCGAACGGAATCTTCAGGCCTGGACGCACATTTGGCGCACCACACACTACCTGGAAGGTTTCCGAACCGTTGCTGACCTGGCACACGCGAAGCTTGTCGGCATCCGGGTGCTGCTCGGTGCTCAACACTTCACCCACCACGACGCCGCTGAATACACCAGCCGCCGGGGTCACGCTGTCGACCTCCAGACCGGCCATCGACAGACGAGCCACAAGCTCGTCACGGGAAACTTGCGGGCTTACCCAGCCGCGCAGCCATTGTTCACTGAATTTCATCCTGCTCTCCTAATCGATTCGTTACGGACCTACGACCCGGTTACTGCGCGGCACCAGCCCTGAAGCCGGCTCGCACAGAGCCCCTAGCGAAATTGCGCGAGGAACCGCAAGTCGTTGTCGAAGAACAGGCGCAAGTCATTGACGCCGTAACGCAGCATGGCCAGACGTTCTGCACCCATGCCGAAAGCAAAGCCCTGGAATTCTTCCGGATCGATGCCGGACATACGCAGCACGTTCGGATGAACCATGCCGCAACCCATGACTTCCAGCCAGCCAGTCTGCTTGCAGACACGGCAGCCTTTACCGCTGCACATCACGCATTCCATGTCGACTTCAGCGGATGGCTCGGTGAACGGGAAGTACGAAGGGCGGAAACGCACCGCCAGTTCTTTTTCGAAGAACACTCGCAGGAACTCTTCGATGGTTCCCTTGAGGTCGGCGAAGTTGATATCACGGTCGATCAGCAGGCCTTCGACCTGGTGGAACATCGGCGAGTGGGTGATATCGGAGTCACTGCGGTACACACGACCCGGGCAAACGATGCGGATCGGTGGCTTGTTCGATTCCATGGTGCGGACCTGTACCGGCGAGGTATGGGTGCGCAGCAACATGTTGGCGTTGAAATAGAAGGTGTCATGCATCGACCGGGCCGGGTGGTGGCCGGGGATGTTGAGTGCTTCGAAGTTGTGGTAATCGTCTTCCACCTCAGGGCCTTCGACAATGCCGTAGCCAATGTGGGTGAAGAATTGTTCGATACGTTCCAGAGTCCGGGTAACGGGATGCAGACCGCCAGTGGTCTGTCCGCGGCCAGGCAGGGTCACGTCAATGGATTCGGCGGCGAGTTTGGCAGCAAGATCTGCCTCCTCGAACGACGCCTTGCGCGCATTGAGAACCTCTGTGACACGCTCCTTGGCAACGTTGATCAGCGCACCGACTTGCGGACGCTCTTCAGCCGGCAAATTCCCCAGGGTCTTCATCACCTGAGTCAATTCACCCTTCTTGCCGAGGTAGTGAACCCGGATTTGCTCCAGGGCATTGATATCTTCGGCGCTTTGCACAGCCTCAAGTGCTTGAGAGACCAGCGCGTCCAGGTTTTCCATGTACAGACTCCAGATACGAAATAGGGGAAGAGCTTACAAGGCTCTTCCCCTATCTATGACGTTTAACACCGAACCCCGAAACGAGGTCCGGTGATTGCCGGGGACTTAGGCCAGAGTGGCTTTAGCTTTCTCGACAATCGCAGCAAACGCCGCTTTTTCGTTCACTGCCAGATCAGCCAGAACCTTGCGGTCGATTTCGATCGACGCTTTTTTCAGGCCAGCGATGAAACGGCTGTAGGACAGACCGTTGATACGCGCACCAGCGTTGATACGAGCGATCCACAGAGCGCGGAACTGACGTTTTTTCTGACGACGGTCACGGTAGGCGTATTGGCCAGCCTTGATTACCGCTTGCTTGGCAACACGGAATACGCGTGAACGCGCGCCGTAGTAGCCTTTAGCAAGTTTCAGAATTTTTTTGTGACGCTTACGGGCAATGACGCCACGCTTTACACGAGCCATGAGTTACTTCCTCTATTCTTGATCAAAATTAACGAAGGCGCAGCATGCGCTCGACTTTTGCCACGTCGGACGGATGCAGCAGGCTGCTTCCGCGCAGTTGACGCTTACGCTTGGTCGACATTTTGGTCAGAATGTGGCTCTTGAAAGCGTGTTTGTGCTTGATGCCATTCGCGGTTTTCAGAAACCGCTTAGCTGCACCACTTTTAGTCTTCATCTTTGGCATGTTCGGATACTCCGCATTCAGTTGATAAACATAACCGCAAGGCCTGCCGTGCCCTGGTGGTTATTTCTTCTTTTTCGGGGCGATGACCATGATCAGCTGGCGTCCTTCCATCTTAGGATGCTGTTCGACGGCGCCGTATTCGAGCAGGTCTTGTTCAACCCGCTTCAACAGCTCCATACCCAGCTCCTGGTGGGCCATCTCACGACCGCGGAATCTCAACGATACCTTGGCCCTGTCCCCGTCACTCAGGAAACGTACCAGGTTGCGTAGTTTTACCTGGTAATCCCCTTCCTCCGTCCCTGGACGAAACTTGATTTCTTTAACCTGAATCTGCTTCTGGTTTTTCTTCGCTGCAGCAATCTGCTTCTTCTTCTCGAAGATCGATTTGCCGTAGTCCATCACGCGACAGACCGGCGGTACTGCGTCGGCAGAAATTTCTACCAGATCGAGCTTGGCTTCTTCAGCTATACGAAGCGCTTCATCAATCGAGACGATGCCAACCTGCTCGCCGTCAGCGCCAATTAACCGAACCTCGCGTGCCGAGATATTCTCGTTGATCGGGGCCTTCGGTGCAGCTCGTTTATCTTGTCTCATTTCACGCTTAATAATAATTACTCCGAATCTTGGCGACCACGCCGGGAAACCGCTTGTGCGAGGAACTCCGAGAACTGGGCGACCGGCATTGAGCCGAGGTCTGCGCCTTCACGGGTACGCACAGCGACAGTTTGCGTTTCAACCTCCCGATCTCCGATCACAAGGAGATAGGGAACCTTGAGCAACGTATGCTCGCGGATTTTAAAGCCGATCTTTTCATTTCTCAAGTCGGACTTGGCACGAAACCCGCTTTCAGCCAGTGTTTTTTCCACCTCAAGGGCAAAATCTGCCTGTTTATCAGTGATATTCATGATCACTGCCTGAGTTGGAGCCAGCCACGCAGGGAATGCACCTTCGTAGTGCTCGATCAGAATTCCGATGAAACGCTCGAACGAACCGAGAATCGCACGGTGCAACATGACCGGATGCTTGCGTCCGTTGTCTTCCGAAACGAATTCGGCGCCCAAACGGATTGGCAGGTTGAAATCGAGCTGCAATGTACCGCATTGCCAGACGCGACCCAAGCAATCCTTGAGGGAAAATTCGATTTTCGGACCATAGAACGCTCCTTCACCTGGTTGCAGGTCGTACGGCAGACCGGCGCTGTCCAGTGCGGCGGCCAGAGCAGCCTCGGCGCGATCCCACAGATCATCGGAGCCAACACGCTTCTCCGGACGGGTCGAGAGCTTCATCTCGATGTCCTTGAAGCCGAAATCGGCATAGACGTCCATGGTCAGCTTGATAAAGGCTGCGGACTCGGCCTGCATCTGCTCTTCAGTGCAGAAAATGTGAGCGTCGTCCTGAGTGAACGCGCGTACGCGCATGATGCCGTGCAACGCGCCCGAAGGCTCGTTGCGGTGGCAGGCACCGAACTCGGCCAGACGCATCGGCAGTTCGCGGTAGCTTTTCAGGCCTTGATTGAACACCTGCACGTGGCAAGGGCAGTTCATCGGCTTGATGGCGTAGTCGCGGCTTTCCGACTCAGTGGTGAACATGTTTTCGGCATAGTTGGCCCAGTGCCCGGACTTCTCCCACAGAGAACGGTCGACGACTTGCGGCGTCTTGATCTCCAGATAGCCGTTTTCACGCTGGGTCTTGCGCATGTACTGCTCGAGCACCTGATACAGGGTCCAGCCGTTCGGGTGCCAGAACACCATGCCCGGCGCTTCTTCCTGAGTGTGGAACAGGCCCAGGCGCTTGCCAATCTTGCGATGGTCGCGTTTTTCCGCTTCTTCGATGCGCTGGATGTACGCTGCCAGCTGCTTCTTGTCAGCCCAGGCGGTGCCGTACACACGCTGCAGCTGTTCGTTTTTCGCATCGCCGCGCCAGTAGGCACCGGACAACTTGGTCAGCTTGAACGATTTGAGGAAGCGAGTGTTCGGCACGTGCGGGCCACGGCACATGTCGACGTATTCTTCGTGGTAATAAAGGCCCATGGCCTTCTCGTCCGGCATGTCCTCGACCAGACGCAGCTTGTAGTCCTCGCCGCGGGCCTTGAACACTTCGATCACTTCCGCGCGCGGAGTGACCTTTTTGATGACGTCGTAATCCTTTTCGATCAGCTGCTGCATGCGCTGCTCGATCGCCGCCATGTCTTCTGGCGTGAACGGGCGCTCGTAGGCGATATCGTAATAGAAGCCGTCATCGATGACCGGACCGATGACCATTTTGGCCGTCGGGTACAACTGCTTGACCGCGTGACCGACCAAGTGCGCGCAGGAGTGACGAATGATCTCCAGGCCGTCCTGATCTTTCGGGGTGATGATTTGCAGACTCGCGTCGGCGTCGATCATGTCGCTGGCGTCGACCAGTTGGCCGTTGACCTTGCCGGCCACGGTGGCCTTGGCCAGACCCGCGCCAATGGACGCCGCAACTTCAGCTACGGATACCGGGTGATCGAAAGAACGTTGACTGCCGTCGGGAAGAGTAATAGTTGGCATGGCGCCTCCTCTCCTAGTGGTGACCCCTACCAAAGGTCACGTGGGTTGGGATAGAGCCAGTACGCGATTCGGTGGTGTACCTGCCTCACAGTGGCAGGAGCCCGAGGGCCAACCATTTGACCGAACCAGAGTGACTGGAATTTACGAAATCGACAGATTTGGCACAGACGCAAACCTGACCCGCGAGACGCGAGCGAATCTACAGGACGCGCATCCTAGCACAGCCGAAACGCCGCGAGTCAGATAACCGTTCGTCCGCAGCGTATAAACTTTTCCGCACACGGGGCGGGAATGATCCACGTACTGAACTGGCGCGATTCCATGCCGTCAGATTAACCGAGGCCCGTTAAAGACCTGTGTGCTCGCAGGTCCCACCGACAAAAAGGAATCAACCATGAAGCTTCTAAGTGTTGCCGCCCTCCTCGCACCGTTGGCGTTGACTCTCCCGCTCAGCGCTCATGCCGCCATGGACGCCAAGACCAAAACCACCTACATGAATGAATGCACCGCTGCGGCCACCCAGAATAATACGGGGATGGATGCCAAGGCCGTGCAGGCACATTGCGAATGCGGTGCGCAGCAGATCAACAAGAATTTCTCGGACAAGGAAATCGCTTCGCTGAATGACAAAACGACGCCTCCGAGTACCGAAATGACCTCACGCCTGCAAAAAGCCGTGAGTGAGAACTGCCTGAAGGGCAAAAAATAAAAAATTTACATTCCGCGCGAGGGACACTTGGTAAATCGTACGACGGGCATCGCCCATGACTGCTGAAGCCCACGTATCTCGTGGGTTTCAGACATTCGTAAAGAACGAAAGGGCGAAATTGCGCGGCGCTGAATCAGTGGAATGGCAAATCATTTCCACGCCGATATTTGCGGAACAGGTGCAAAGTTCTTACTGAAAAAGTCCAGCATTCACACAATTCGACTATGATAGCCACCGTGTGCCCAGTTGGCCTGAGCAACACAGCACTACTGAAAATTATGTTTCTGGAGATACACCATGTCTAATCGCCAAACCGGCACCGTAAAATGGTTCAACGATGAAAAAGGCTTCGGCTTTATCACTCCACAGGGTGGCGGTGACGACCTGTTCGTACACTTCAAGGCTATCGAATCCGACGGTTTCAAAAGCCTGAAAGAAGGCCAGACTGTTTCCTTCGTGGCTGAGAAAGGCCAAAAGGGCATGCAAGCCGCCCAGGTTCGCCCGGAGTAATCCGAGCGTTCTGAAAAAACCCCGTCATTGACGGGGTTTTTTATTGCCTGCTGAAAAGGCGCTCAACCACAGTTGACGCGATTGACGGTGGCCGCCTGATCGGTGTTGAGGTTCAAGCGGTCTGATCGGTATTCGAGCGTAATCATGTCATTGGGGCCCAGAACTCTGGCCGTCTGTGCGCCAGCTTTGACGCGGGCCTGCTCCAGCAAAGCGGGTGACGCCGACTTGCCGACTGCGAACTGTGCAGCGGCTGCATCACAACGGGATTGACCGGTTTCGGTAGCCGCGGAGCCCTCGGACGGGGCCGACGACTCATACGTGCTGCTGCAACCTGTAAGCAGCGCCACTGCCAGAACCAGACCCGATGATGCGTATTTCCAGGGCATACAGCCTCCTTGAGTTAAATATTAACCAGAACTTCTGCGACCGCGGTTACCCCGCATGGTTTCGCCGACGGCTTTCAAAATCCATCTCCGATCATTGTCGAAACGGTCTGAAGTCTGCCCTGAACGGCAATTGCCTGTGACAGGCAAATCGTCACAAAACGTTTGGAATGATGTTCCCGCCGTTCTGAAGCAGGGTTCCTTCATGCCTAAGTATCAGTGCGAAAAACCCGACAAGATGATTTACTGCTGCCCTGCCCCAAGGCTCAAGCCCGGGCAACGATGTCGGGATCCGCTATTTTTCTGAGAGGGACGTAACAGCATGGCAATCGTATCCATCGATGCTGACATCAAGGCCAAGTGGCCCCAGGGACATTGCGCCCACAGTCCGGGCAGCCCAGAGGAGCTGGCGATCATCGCGATCGACCTGCTGGTCAAGGAACTGGGCACTGGCGGCGCCCAGAACTTCATGAATCAGGTATTTGTGCGTTATTCGACCGAGGCGTTGACCAGCGCCTGATCAGGCTTACTTCAGCCGTGCCAGACGCTGGGTCAGCAGATCGAAAAAGCCTTGGGCATCGCCGTTCTCGACCCAGAATACGTTTTTGTTCTGGCCCAGCGTGTCGTACCAGTCGGCCACGGTCTGGCCGAAGCCCGGCCCTTCCCGACTGTCGATCACCAGATTGATCTGCTTGCCCGTGAACAGCTCAGGCTTGAGCAGCCAGGCGATCACGCTGGCATCGTGCACCGGGCCGCCGGGCAAGCCGTAATGCACCATATCGGCTTTGACGTATTCGTTGAGGATGTTGCCCACCAGTTTGCCCGCCTGATTATTCAAGGCCTCGATCTGCCTCAGGCGTTGCTCGCTGGTCAGGATCTTGTGCGTCACGTCCAGCGGCACATACGTCAGCTTCACGCCGCTGGCCAGCACGACCTTGGCCGCGTCGGGATCGGCATAGAGGTTGAATTCAGCGACCGGCGTGATGTTTCCGCCGTTGAAGTGCGCGCCGCCCATGACCACCACTTCCTTGATGCCCTGGGTGATTTCCGGGGCTTGCACCAGCGCCAGCGCCAGATTGGTCTGCGGCCCCAGCATTGCGATCGTGATGCTGTGCGGCGCCGCTTTCTTCAGGGTATCGACCAGATACTGCACGGCATTGCCTTCGGCCAGGCCCTTCTTCGGCTCGTGCACCTCCACCCCCGGCAAGCCTTCCTTGCCATGGATGTTCTCGGCGTAGATCGGCGTTCGCACCAGCGGCCTTCCAGCACCGGCATACACCGGAACCTCTTCACGACCGGCCCACTCACGGGCCAGACGAGCGTTGCGCGAAGTCTTGTCGATGCGCACGTTACCGGCCACGGTCGTGATCGCCATCACGTTCAATTCTTCCGGGGAGGCCAGCGCCAGCAGCAGCGCCACTACATCATCGGCGCCCGGATCGGTGTCGATGATCAGGTTGCGCTTTTCAACGGCCTGGGCAGCGGTGGCGGAAAAAATGGCCAACAGTGCAACACTCCTGATCAGTTGAACGACAAATTGACGGCATGATTGCATGGGAAACTCCCTGTTTCTTGGGTATGGAACGTAAACGGTGCGATCAGAACACCACGCCCGACACCAGCGCGATGTTGGTGTAGGGCTGGCACTCACCCGTGCGTACGATGGCGCGAGCGCTGCGACTCATGTGCTTCAACGCTTCGTGACTGACCAGACGCTGCTCGCCCAGGCTGCCCGCCGCGTTCAACTGGTCGACGACGGCGAGCGCGGGGGGTTGCTTTGTGCGCATCTCATCCGCCAACACATGACTCTCGACCTGCATTTCGGCGAGCACCGTCTTCAGCACACTGATGAAGTCCGCAACGCCATGGGTCACGGCCAGATCGATCAGCTCGACGCCAGGCGGCACAGGCATGCCGGCGTCGACGATCATCAGCACATCGCCATGCCCCAGCGACGCGACGACCCTGGACAACGCAATGTTGAGCAGCGGTGTTTTTTTCATGGTTGAAAGCTCTGGACTTCGTTGAAGGTCGGAATGGAGGGCTGGGCGCCGGACCGCGTGACAGACAACGCCGCCGCGATCTGTCCAAAACGTATCGCTTCGGATTCGGACTTGCCCTCGGCCAGCGCCGCGGCGAAACCGCCGACGAAGGTGTCCCCTGCCGCCGTGGTGTCGACCGGTTTGACCTTGGGTGCGGGGAAATGCTGCGAACTGGCTTGATTGGCAAACAGTGCCCCCTGGGCTCCCAGCGTCACGATGACCTTGCCCACGCCAGCCCTTAGCAACGCGGCAGCAGCGGCGTCGGCACTCGCCACGCTGTCGACGGCAAGGCCGGTCAGCGCAGTGGCTTCGCTTTCGTTGGGGATCAGGTAGTCGATCCAGGCGTACCACTCGGCCGGCAATGCATCGCTGGCAGGTGCTGGATTGAGGATGACGGTCTTGCCCAGTTCACGCCCTCGCTTGAGGACATGGCCGACCGTGACCATCGGTATTTCCAACTGGCAGATGATGACCTCGGCTTGCCCCAGCAGCGCGTCAAGATCGTTGACCACCTCTGGGCTCACATGGCCATTGCCGCCCGCGACGATGACGATCGCGTTCTGACTGTTGTCGTCGACCACGATCAGCGCTACGCCCGTCGACTCCCCTGGAATAGCGGTCACAGCCTGGCAGTCGATGCCCTCGGCCAGCAACGCCGAACGCAGTTGTTCGCCGTAGGCGTCGTCGCCCACGCATCCGATCATCGCGACACTGGCACCCAGGCGCGCCGCGGCGACTGCCTGGTTGGCACCCTTCCCGCCGGGCACTGTCACGAACGACTCTCCGGCCAGGGTTTCCCCAGCGCGTGGCAGACGTGGCGCGCGCGTCACCAGGTCCATGTTCAGGCTGCCCACTATCACTACTTTTCCTTGCATGACGTCTTTACTCTTCAATCCGAACACCAGGGTTCGGCTCAGCGGAACTCGTTGAATGCGTTGGTCGGAGGCGCGGTGGATTCGCGCAGCACAATGCTCGGTGCAACGATCAACTGCTGAACCGGGCTTTCACCGCGCGTCGAGATCCGACGCAGCAACACTTCGGCGGCGCGCTCGCCCAGTTGCAGTATCGACTGCCCCACAGTGGTCAGCGCCGGGTATACGTACTGGCTCATCTGGATGTCGTCGAAACCGATCACTGACAGGTCGGTCGGCACGCGCACATTGCGTTCGGCGGCGGCGCGCAGAACGCCGATGCCGACCATGTCGTTGGCCGCAAAAATCGCAGTCGGGCGATCATTTTCCAGCAGTGTACAAGCCGCGCGATAGCCACTTGGGCCCGTGAAGTCGCTTTCTACCACCCAGCTTTGCGGGACTTCGATACGAGCTTCCTGCATCGCACGGTGGTAACCGGCCAGACGCATCCGCGCCACACTGGTTTCAGCCGGGCCGCAGATACAGGCGATGTGGCGATGCCCCAGTTCCAGCAGATGAGAGGTCGCCAGATAAGCGCCCAGTTCGTGGTCGATCCGCACAAGATCAGCACTGATGTTTTCCA
Organism: Pseudomonas sp. LS-2; assembly: GCF_003605735.1. Taxonomy (GTDB): domain Bacteria; phylum Pseudomonadota; class Gammaproteobacteria; order Pseudomonadales; family Pseudomonadaceae; genus Aquipseudomonas. Next base: position 166,497 of record NZ_QXTJ01000022.1, read on the forward strand.
GGTCCCGGTCGACGATGACCATCGGGGTACGTACGGCCGACAGGCTTTCCACCAGACTGTCGCCGCCGCCCACTGACGAAACGATCAGGCCATCCACGCGCTTTTCCAGCAGCACTCTTAAATAGCTGCGCTGTTTGTCCAGATTGTCATCGGAGTTGCAGAGAATCACACAAAAGCCATTGCGCTCGCAGTAATCCTCGATGCCCCGGGCCAGTTCCGCGAAGTACGGGTTGATGCCATTGGGAATCAGCAAGCCGATGGTCGCCGTGGACTTGGCCTTGAGCGAACGCGCCACGGCACTGGGCACGTAGTCCAGTTGTGCAATGGCGGCTTCGACTTTCTTGCGAACCTCGTCACTCACCGGTCGCGTTCTATTCAGAACGTGGGACACGGTGGTGTAGGAAATGCCTGCAATTGCAGCGACGTCTTTAATGGTTGCCATGTCAGCCGCGCCGCCTTGCGCGATTGCTGCGGTAGGTGTCGAGAATCACTGCCACGACGATCACCGCGCCGGTAATGATGCGCTTGGTGGGTTCCGTTGCGCCGATCTGCGCCAGGCCCGCCGCCAGCACCGAGATGATCAGGACGCCGAAGAAGGTGCTGATCACCGAACCGCGCCCACCCATGAGACTGGTGCCGCCGATCACCACCGCCGCAATCACCTGCAGTTCCAGACCGGAACCGGCATTAGGGTCGGCCGCTTCCAGACGGGAAATCTGAAACAGCGCGGCGAGGCCCGCCAGCAGCCCCATCAGCGAGAACACCAGGATCTTATAGGGTTTGGGATTGATCCCTGCCAGACGCACCGCTTCTTCATTGGTGCCGATGCCGATCAGGTAACGTCCGAAGACCGTGCGCGTGAGCACCGCCTGAGCGGCGAAGATCACGATCAAGGCGATGACGAACGACGGAGAGATGCCGAACGCGAACGGATTGGACAGCCACGCGAAGGAATCGCCGATGTAGGCGGTGCGCGAGTCAGTCAGTTGATACGCCACACCTCGGGCCATTTCCAGCACGCCCAGCGAGACGATGAACGAGGGAATGCGCCAGGCGACGGTGATGGATCCGGTCAGCGTGCCAGCGGCCGTCGCACAGGCCATGCCCAATAACGCCGAGGGAAAAACGCCCCAACCCCAGCCAAGCATCGCCACGCTGACCGCCGACGCTGCAAGCGCCAGCACGGACCCCACCGACAGGTCGATCCCGCCGATGATCAGGATGAAGGTCATGCCCACCGCCAGCACCATCAGATCCGGGATCTGGTTGGCCAGGGTGCTGAACGTTTCATAAGACAGGAAATGATCGCTGAGAAACGAGAACAGCACGATCATCGCCAGCAAGGCGCCGGCCAGACCCAGATAGGTACCGAGGCCGAAGTAGTTGCCGCTGCGTTTGCCCGGTGAAGGCAGTGCGGCAGGTGTGGTGGAGGTTTTCATTAGGGATTCCCGAGCGCCGCTTCAGACAGCAGCGCATCACGTTTTTGATAGCCGGCGAAGGCTGCGGCAAGCAACTCGTCCTGAGTCCAGGTATCGCGTTCGAATGTGTCGATCAGGCGGCCGGCGGACAACACGCCGATGCGATCACAGATCAGCATCAGTTCACGCAGATCGCTGGAGACCACCACCAGCGCCCTGCCCTGACGGGTCAGTTCGCCCAGCAGGGCATAAATGTCGAATTTGGCACCGACGTCGATCCCGCGTGTTGGCTCATCGAACAGCATCACGTGGCAATCGCGCTCCAGCCAGCGGCCGATGACCACTTTCTGCTGGTTGCCGCCGGACAATTCCGACACCAACTGCGTCGGGCTGGAACTGCGGATGCGCATGGCGTCCACCTGACGTCTGGCCAGGGACATTTCCGCACTGCCGTTGACCACGCCGGCACTGGAGATCGCCTGCATGTTGCCCAGCGCGATATTGGCGCTGATCGACTGGGTCAATAAAAGGCCTTCGCCTTTGCGATCCTCGGTGATCAGGGCGATGCCGTGGCTCACGGCGGCCACCGGCGAATTGACGCGAACCGCCTGCAACGGGCTGCCGACCTCGATAGAGCCGCTGTCCGCCGCATCTGCACCATAAATCAGGCGCAATAGCTCGGTGCGACCGGCGCCGATCAAGCCGGAAATACCGAAGATTTCCCCGGCACGAACATCGAAAGAAACGTCGCGCACCTTGTCGGAACGGCTCAGGCCTTTCACCGACAACGCCACCGCGCCAATCTTTCGCTCCCCCAGGTCGATGTGCTCGCCCAGTTCACGGCCAACCATCAGCGTCACCAACTGCTCGCTGTTGTAGTTGGCCATGGCGTCGACACACACCAGCTTGCCATCGCGCAGCACGGCGATACGCTGGGCGACGCGAGCCAGCTCTTCCAGGCGATGGGAGATATAAACGATGGAAACGCCGCGCCCCTGCAGGCGGGTGATCTGCTCGAAGAGCATTTCCACTTCGCGGGCCGTGAGCATTGCCGTCGGCTCGTCGAGAATCAGCACGTGACAATCGCCGATCAGGTTGCGGGCGATCTCCACCATCTGCTGGTGGCCGATGCCCAACTCGCTGACCAAGGTGTCCGGGTCGATGGCTTCCAGCCCCACTTGGGCCATGGCCTTGATTGCATCTTCACGCAGCTTTTTACGGTTGATGAAACCGGCCCGGCTGGGCAGGTTGTCGAGGAACAGGTTTTCCGCCACCGACAGCGTTGGCAACAGATTGAGTTCCTGCATGACCATGCGCACACCGAGCTTCTCCGCCTGGGTGCGACTGGCAGGCTCGTAAGGCTGGCCCTGGAACTGCATCTGGCCGGTGGTGGGTGTCACCAGTCCGCCGATAATTTTCGACAAGGTGCTTTTACCCGCGCCGTTTTCCCCGGTCAGTGCCAACACTTCCCCACGCATCAGGGTCAGGTCGATGTCACCGAGTACAGGTTGGGCGTAGGTTTTGCCAATGCCGCTGACAGATAGAACAGCGGCCTGAGCAGACGCTGACATAACGCTCTCCACGCGCCAGCACTTGCGCGCTGGCGGTATTTACGGATGTAGAAGGCCAGCCAGCCTTACTGTGGCTTGGTGACCAGTTCGACCGGGGTCTCGATCACGCCGTCCTTGATGTCGAGCTTTTCGCCCTTGACCATCTTCAGTGCGGTGTCGATCCCATACACAGCCTGCCGCGCGGCAAACTGGTCAGCGGTGGCCAGCACGCGACCGTCCTTGAGCATCGGCTTGATGGCATTGATGTTGTCGTAACCGACGACCTGCACCTTGCCCGCCTTGCCAGCCGCGCGAACCGCCGACACCGCGCCGAGCGCCATGCTGTCGTTACCGGCCAGCAGTGCCTTCAGATTCGGGTATTCGTTGAGCATCGCCGAGGCGACAGCGTTACCTTTGTCGATTTCCCAGTTACCCGATTGGGTGGAGACGATCTTCATCTGCGCCGCGTCCATCGCATCCTTGAAACCGGCGGTGCGTTGTTGCGCGTTGGTGGTAGTCGGCACGCCTTCGATGATGCCGACCTGGTCACCGGCCGTCAGCTGCTTGGCCAGGTAATCACCCACCAGCTTGGCGCCCTTGCGATTGTTCGGGCCTACGAAGGGCACTTCCATGCCCTTGCCTTTCAGCACGTCGGCATCGAGCTGGTTGTCGATGTTGACGACCTTGATGCCCGCGTCCTGGGCCTTCTTGAGTACCGAAGCAAGTGCTTTGGAATCGGCAGGGGCGATGACCAGGGCGTCGACTTTCTTGACGATCATCTGGTTGACGATGTCGATCTGTGCGGCGGTATCGGACTCGTTCTTGATGCCGTTGGAGATCAGGTCGAAATCGGCGGAATGGTCTTTCTGGTAAGCCTTGGCGCCGTCTTCCATGGTCAGGAAGAATTCGTTGGCCAGGGATTTCATCACCAGCGCGACGGTCGGTTTTTTCGCGTCGTCGGCGTAGGCAGAAGAGAGAGGCAGGGTAACAGCGCTCGCGGTGAGCATGGCAACAGCAAGAAGACGTGCAGCGAATGGCAGCTTCATGGAATCACTCCGACATTATGATTATTTTATCGGCACCGTATGCAGGTCGAGTTTTACAGCCTTCGACCAATCGCAAACGTTTGCGTGAGTGAAACTATGAGAATCGTCACGGATTTTGTCAACTGCGTCGTTACACGGCGCTCTACCCCGCCACTCGCGGGGCCAAACATATTCGTCACCGGCAGTTCTGCGCCCCGGAAGGCTGCGCTAAGATGTGTGGCATTCAGGCATCATCGATTCTCAAACATACGATGCCGCCATTATCGAAGGACTCCTGGAGCAGTAACGATGGACCCGGCCGTAAAGGATATTCGAACCGAGGAAGCAGCAGACCCCGCCTCGGATTTCGTTCAATCGATCATCAGCGCCCTGCCCGGCTCAAGCGCCGTTGCCAAGAGTCGGCAAGCACAGCGCCAGTGGTATGAATCCCTGTCCGAAGAAGAACAAATGCAGGTCCGCGACAAGCTCCGTGATGAGATCTCGCGGGTCAGAGCACAGTTCGGCAAACGCACGGACTCCCTGTCATCCTCCTACCCGATCAGACTCCGCGACCACGGCTGAGCTGCGACGCCTCTCGGCACTCACACCCCAGGGCCATCGCTTGCTAACCGACAGCGTGGCCCTGGGACAACCCTCGCTCAAGCGCCTTGTTTGGTCAACAACCGCTCCAATACCACTTCCAGCGGATGTCGCAGCTGCTTGTCGGCCAGGCGCTTGACCTGACTGCGGCAGGAATAACCGGTCGCCAGCGCTTCGCCTTCCTTGCCCAGCTTGGTGGCCCAGGACTGCTCGAAAATGGTCCGGGAGGTTTCCTGATTACGGGCTTCATGGCCGTAGGTCCCGGACATGCCACAGCAGCCGGTTGCCTCGGTCACCAGCTTGAGGCCCAATCGGCCGAAGACCTTTTCCCACTGCGACGTGCTGGCCGGCACGTTGGTCTTCTCTGTGCAGTGGGCCATGAGACGGAACGTCCGAGAGGCAGACTGCGGCTGATCAGGCAGCGCATCGATGAGCCATTCCTGCGGCAACAGGACCTTCGGGCAATCGCTCAGGCCCGGGACCTTCTGGTACTCCTGGCGATAGACCAGCGTCATGGCCGGATCCAGCCCGACCAGCGCCACGCCACAGTCAGCCAGTGCCTTGAGTTGTGTGCCGTTGCGCACGGCGGCCTTGGCGAAGGCGCCGAGGAAACCCTGCACATGCAGCGGCTTGCCGTTGGCGCTGTACGGCGCCAGAAATACGCGGTAACCCATCTGGTGCGCCAGTTGAATCAGGGACGCCAGCAGCGGGGTTTCAAAGTAGCGGGTGAACGCGTCCTGGACCAGCACCACGCTGCGCTGACGTTGCTCTTCGGTCAGTTCGCGCAGCGCTGGAACGCTGGCCACACCGACCTTGCACGCACTCAAGGTCGCTTGCAGGTTGTAGCGATGGATCAGCGGGCTGTCGAGCATGCCGACATGGCGTTCAAGCAGACGGCTCACCCACTTGGACCCCATCACCGCGTTGTACAGACCTGGCGCGTAGGCCATGTAGGGGATGCTGAACTNGGTACAGCTCGAGAAAGCGCGAACGAAAATCCGGAACGTTGACCTTGATCGGGCACTGGCCCGCGCAGGATTTACAGGCCAGGCAACCGGCCATGGCGTCGTAGACCTCGTGGGAAAAATCCGCTTCGCCACGTTGCCGAGCCCGGTTATTGCGCACTCGCGCCGGCAGCCCCTTGACCCAGGACAGCTTGCCTCGCGCCGCTTGCAGCACGTCGATGTTGGCCGCGCCTTGCAAGCGCAGCCATTCCCGAATCAACGAGGCACGGCCCTTGGGCGAATGCTGGCGTTCGCGGGTGGCTTTCCATGACGGGCACATGGCGTCATTGGGGTCGAAGTTGTAACAGGCGCCGTTACCATTGCAATGCACCGCGCTGCCAAAACTCTGCCAGACACGCTCGTCGATGGTCCGGTCCAGATCGCCACGCAGGGTCACTTCGTTGACTTTGAGCAAACCTTCGGCGGCATCCGGCGGGGTGCATATCTTGCCGGGGTTGAGCTGGTTATGCGGGTCGAACGCACCCTTGAGCGCTTGCAGCGCAGGGTACAGTTCGCCGAAGAACGCGGGCACGTATTCAGAGCGCAGCCCCTTGCCATGTTCGCCCCACAGCAGCCCGCCGTAGCGTTGCGTCAGCGCGGCGACCGCATCGGAAATCGGCTTGACCAGCGCGGCCTGGGCCGGGTCTTTCATGTCCAGCGCCGGGCGCACGTGCAACACGCCCGCGTCGACATGCCCGAACATGCCGTAGGCCAGGCCATGGCCGTCGAGCAACGCGCGGAACTCGGCGATGTAATCGGCCAGTTGCTCCGGTGGCACGGCGGTGTCTTCCACGAACGGCTGCGGACGAATCTCGCCTTCGACGTTGCCCAACAGGCCGACCGAACGCTTGCGCATGGTGTAGACGCGAGTGACTGCCTCGGCGCCTTCGGCCAGGGTGTGGCCCAGACGCTCAATGGTGGTGTCGGCTTGCAGATGCTCGACGAAGGCCGCGACGCGCGCGTTGACTTCATCGACTTCATCGCCGCTGAATTCCACCAGGTTGATGCCCAGCGTAGGGCGCTCGGCGTCGGCAGGAAAATATTCGGCAACGCTGTGCCAGACGATGTCCTTCATCGCCAGCATCAACACCTTGGAATCGACGGTTTCGATGGACAGCGGCTTCTTCGCGAGCAGCGCATTGGCATCGCGCAAGGCGTCCATGAAGCTGCTGTAGCGTACGTTGACCAGCACCGAGTACTTGGGAATCGGCAGCACGTTGAGCTTGGCTTCGACCACGTAACCCAACGAACCTTCGGCGCCGCATAACACGCTGTTGAGGTTGAAACGGCCCTGCTCGTCGCGCAGGTGCGCCAGGTCATAGCCGGTGAGGCAGCGGTTGAGTTTGGGGAAAATCGACTCGATCAGATCGGCCTGGGTTTCCTGGATCTGCCGCGCGGTGCGATAGACCTCGCCGATACGGCCGGGCTGCGCGCACGCCGCTTCAAGCTCTGCATCGGACAGCGGCTGGCTGTGCAGACGTTCACCGCCGAGCAACACACTGTGTAGTTCCAGCACATGGTCACGGGTCTTGCCGTAGGTGCAGCTGCCCTGCCCGCTGGCGTCGGTGTTGATCATGCCCCCGACTGTGGCGCGGTTCGATGTGGACAGCTCCGGGGCGAAGAACAGACCGTGGGGTTTGAGCGCGGCGTTGAGCTGATCCTTCACCACCCCTGCCTGTACACGCACCCAGCGCTCGGCAACGTTGATTTCCAGGATATTGTTCATGTGCCGCGACACATCGACGACGATGCCGTCGGTCAACGACTGGCCGTTGGTCCCGGTCCCGCCGCCGCGAGGGGTCAGCTTGATCTGCTGGAAACGCGGCTCGGCCATCAGGGTAGCGATGCGCGCCACGTCGTCGGCGTCCAGCGGAAACACCGCCGCCTGGGGCAGTCGCTGGTAGATGGAGTTATCGGTCGCCAGCACGGTGCGCGTGGCGTAGTCGGCACTGAGCTGGCCGCGGAAACCGCTGGCGCGCAGGGCGTCGAGAAAATCGGGGTACTGTGCCGCAGGTTTAACGGTAGGCAGTTGGGCGATCATCGTGGGATGGCCTCTTGTCGGTCTGATCACGGAGAACAGCAAAATACTTGTCGCCCGGGCATTAATCGGTCAGCCTCGGGTCGTTGTTTGCGCCAATGATCCCGCAGGTTCTGGCGCGGTACAAACAGATATTCCTGCCGCTATCGATGACTTTTCCGAATGAATTACCGACACCTCACGCCCTCCATGTCATTGCTGCTGGCTTTTGAAGCCGCGGCACGCCATGAGAGCTACACCCGCGCGGCCGTCGAGCTGTCCCTGACCCAGAGTGCAGTGAGTCGACAGGTTCAGGCGCTGGAACAGCAATTGGGCCTGACGCTGTTTCGTCGCGAGGGGCGACAAGTGCAACTGACCGATGTCGGGCGCCTGTATCAACGAGAAATGAGCGACGCCCTCGGACGCATCCGCAGCGCCACGTTGCAGGCGATGGCCTATCAATCCGGCGGCGGAACGCTGCGTCTGGCCACGCTGCCGACCTTTGGTTCGAAATGGCTGCTGCCGCGCCTGCACGACTTTTACAAGACCCATCCCGGCATGCTGGTGCACATCAATTCGCGGATTGACGCCATCGATTTCGAAACCAGTGGCATCGATGCGGCCATCGTCGTCGGCCGCAGCGATCTGCCGGGGCTGATCAGCCATCGCCTGCACGCCGAAGAACTGGTGGTGGTGATCTCACCGCAAACGGCGGGGACCCGTGCCGACTGGACCCCGGAACTCATCGCTGGAGAAATGCTGCTCAACGTGGCGAATAACCCCAATGTCTGGGGTGACTGGTTCAGCCATCATCGCCTGCCGCACCGAATGATGCGGCTGGGGGCAAGTTTCGAACTGACGTCGCACTTGATCCAGGCGGTCAGGGCCGGCATCGGCATCGGCCTGGTGCCACGGATTCTGGTGGCAGACGAACTGGCGAACGGCGAGTTGCTCAGCCTCGATCTTCCGTTCGCCAGCCAGCGCAGTTATTACCTGACCTATCCGCCGCGCAACGAGATGCTGCCTTCGTTGCAGGCGTTTCGCGCCTGGTTGCTGGAGCAGATCTGAGCGTTGGGGGCGTGTTCAGGACAGCCGCGAACTGGAGCGGCGAATGATCTTGATCGAGTGTTTGACGTTCGGCTTGCGGGTCACGCTGATGGCTCGCTGGGTCACGGTGTCGATGGTGATGTTCCAGAAGCCAGTGCTCGGGACGACGATTTTCGCTGGAAAACGATCGAAGGCGCCGCCGTGGTACGTGTGGCGTCCGCCATTCTTGAAGCTGCGAAAGTTGGCATCGCTCATGAGGCGGATATTGCAGGTGTTCGAACACTCGATCACCACGATATCGTCTTCGTTGAGGTGCTCGCGCTGGTGGATGAATTTCACTGAGGTTCCATAGGGGTCATGGCTAAAGCGCAAGGATATCACTCAAGCGCGCTAGACCGGAGGCGGCACGTCCTGTTCAGACCGACCGTCTACCTTGCGACCGTTCTGACGGCCGCAAAAAAGCCTGATCGGCAGAGGCGATCAGGCTCAGGGTTTCAGTCTTCCTCTTTGACGGTTGCCACCTCATCGGCGCGGACCTTCACGGTCTTGCCGGAGATGTCCTGAAACTCGTAGAAACCGTCCTTGCTCTTGGTCTTCGGTGCGTCCTTGGTCACATACTGCGTGCCGTTCTGCAATGTCACCACTGTGGACGTCGAGCACCCGACCAATACAGCGCTGCACGCCAAGGCGGCAAGCAGCCCCAACCCTTTGATGTTCATGCCGACTCCTCCATTTATTTCCGGTCACCGCAAACTCAATCGCCAACACAGCATCAGATTCACCTGATCGATTTTGGTTCGCTGGCCGGATTTCGCTCGCCGAAATTTGTCGGACGCACTTCGCTCGCTAGACAAGGGTATGAAAAATCTTCTAGCTGACATACCAGCCAAGTTTGTCCTACGCCAGTGTTGCGAAACGTCCCACACTGAAATACTGTATGCGCATACAGCAAAAACAAGGGATCACTTTCGTGTCTACATCCGCCGCTTCAGCCCCTGCGCTACCTGGCCCTTACGAACGTCTGGGCATTCGCATTCAGAAGATCATCAATTCTCCCACCGCGCAGAAATCCCGCTCGGCGTTGATCTTTCGTCTCGCTGACGAACTGGAAGACGACTGGAATCAGTTGCTGGAAGAAATTGCCGAAAACGATAACGTCACGCTCGCTTATAGAGACGATGGCGGCGTGCAGATCTTCTGGACCGTACCCAAGGAAGATTGAGCCAACGCCCTCGATTCCCCTCCCCGCATTCGAATTCGTAATCCGCCTCACTGGCGAGACGTGTCCGTCTCGCCTTCGCGTCAATCAGCCCGTCGTTGGAAAACCATGTTCAGATTTCTCGTTCCATTCCTGTTGGCCCTTTCTTTCCTGCAAAACGCTTACGCCGACGTCACTATCGGCACCTGGAACCTGGAGCACCTCAGCGTGCGACCCAACAAGGATTTTCAAGGCATCGCCAAGGTCGCTCAGAAAGCCGACTTCCTCGCCGTGCAGGAGTTGATGAACGAAGACGCGCTTGAAGCGCTGGCCAAGGAATTGACCAGACAGACCGGCAAGCACTGGAGCGCCATGGCTTCCCACGCGGTGGGTCGAAAGTCTTATAAGGAAATGTATGGATTTGTCTGGCGTGACGATGTGGTCGCCTACGAAGACGGCGCGGTGACCTATCTGGACCGCCACGACACTTTCGAGCGCGAGCCCTATTCTGCGCGGTTCAAGTCGCTCAAGGACGGCACAACGTTCGTGGTCGCAACCGTGCACATTCTGTACGGCAAGAGCCAGGCTGACCGCGCCTCGGAAATCACTGCGCTGTCCGACTACTGGAGCTGGCTGAAGGACACATACCCCGGCAACAACCAAATCATGCTGATGGGCGACTTCAACACACCACCGACCTCGCCCGCCTGGGACAATCTGGATGCCAGCGCCAAGCCGTTGGTACTCAACGGGGCCAGCACGCTATCGACCACTGACGGCAAGTTCGCCAATCTCTACGACAACATTTTCGTCAGCAAGAACACGGCGATTCGGGTGAACGACGTCCAGGTGTTCAACTACCCGAAGTTTCTGGGGATGACCCATGCCAAAGGGCGAGACAGCGTCTCAGATCATGCGCCAATCTTTCTCAAGGCCAGTCTCAGCGGTGGCAGCCCTTCGACAGCTTCCGCACAGCCACGAACGGCCCTGACCAATCCCATGAAGCCTGCTGCCGCGCCAAGTGGCAGCGGGAAGAACCTGACCGTGGCGATTCGAGGCAACAAGAAAACCATGATTTACCATCGCCCGGATTGCCCTTCGTATAACGCGATCTCCGAGAAGAACCGGGTCGAATTCGATACGGCGGCAGCCGCCGAAGCCCAACACTACCACCTGGCTGGCAATTGCCACTAACCCGCAAGCAGGATGCGTCTTGAGGAAACTCAGGGCCTCGATACGTTCTGTAGCAGCCCGGCTCGCCGGCGGCAGGGATCTCAACAACATCTCACCGACGAGCCGGACGGCTAAACCGTTTTTACTTGCGCGCCAGATCATGCTGAACACAGCCCTCGTAGTAGGTCTGTTTCACCGCCGCAGGCTTGAGACGTGAGGGGCTCTGGTAAGTTTGTTCGGTGATTCCAACTGCCATCTTGCGCATCCATGGCTTGGAGAATTTTCTGCCCTGCAGTTTCTTCCGTGCGCTGTACAGCGTAGTGCCCGAGAGTTTGGACTGCTGGGCCGCGCCTGCCATACCAGCGCCCCACTTGCACACTTCCAGGTCATTCTTGCTGATGCTTCGGGCCTGAGCAGGTAACGCTGCCGCCATCACGATCAATGCCAATACCCCTAACCCCACTCTGCGCATACGCCCTCGTCCCGGAATCGCCTGAAAAGAAAGGATTTTTCCAGAAAACCAGACGTTCGCGGGCCATCAGATTGCCTCTTTCCACAAAAGGTTTTTTCATTGCAACCTGTCACAGCGTGAGGAAAGGGACAGAGCCATCACCAACCCCCAAAAACGGGTATTTCACTGACGCTCCACCGCTCTGGAGAGGTGGGCTCACTCAAACAGATATGGCACATCGCCGCTGATCGGGAGGCGATTCAAAAGGTCATCAAACAGTGCAATTCTCTCGCTGTCGGTGGCCCGCGCAGCATGCGCAGGCCACTCGTCTCAGGCAGAGAAAACGCATCACGATCCCAGGCCCATGATGTATCAAGCATGCCTGTATCGGTCTCGAAATGAAGTGACGGCACCGCTGATTCACTGGGCGGTCATCCTGTCAGGTACATGGGGAAGTACTCAATTTCAGAGCGGCGTGCACGACGCCCAACAGGCCAGATGACAATGAATGAAGCTAAGGGTTTTGAAATTCATTACCGGTTTTTAGGCGAACCTAGGCACTTTTCTCACCATGCCAATCACCTGTGCGAGAGCGAAGCCTTGCATTTCGCAACCCTGCACGCAGGTGTCGGCAGTCTCGAAGGCAGCGTGGCCGCCGGTCCTCTCAGACTGGCCATGCTTCAAGCGGAGGGACTGGGCGTGACTCAGGTCAAGTGGAAACGGACCTGAGACGATAAAACTTCAAACAAACCCCTCACCTCGTGGTCGGTATTTACATGCAGCGCTCATGAACCAGCAAAGCGAGGTAAATATGACCATTGATAACGCGCTCAAGAAAGAAGTCCTGACCCGACTGTTGCACGCTCACCCGACCGGTCTCGGGAAAGAGGTGCTGGACAATTACAGAGGGGGCAATGCTGTGGCTGACACCCTCGAGCATTTGCAGAAAGCGGGGTTGATCCATGACGGCTGTGTCGACACCCCGGCCAAGGGCGAACGGCTGCTGAAATACCCGGTCAAGCTGAGTTCAGCCGGCGTCGATGCGGCGAAGCAATTGCAAGACTGAATGTGCGCACACAAAAAAACCGGCTTCGGCCGGTTTTTTCATGAAGAGGGGTTGGTGTTCTCCCCAAGTGCTGCCGATCTGATCATCCATGAGCCGGTCAGGCAGCAGCACTACAGGGGAACGAGAAGGAGCCTACAAGGTGCGTCGCTGTTCCGTCACTTACCCAATTGTGACTTTATTCGTCCAAATGTGAATTCGCCTTACACCGTCGGGTAGTCACCGGTGCCGTCCGGCCAGGGTGTCAGCAGTTCAAAGCCAGTGTGCGTCACTGCTACCATGTGCTCCCACTGTGCAGAGAGCGACTGATCTCGTGTGAGCACGGTCCAGCCGTCATCCAGCACGTGCGTCCCGGGTTTGCCAGCGTTGATCATCGGCTCGATGGTGAAGACCATTCCGGGCTTGAGCCTGAGGCCCTTGCCTGCGGCGCCATAGTGCAGCACCTGCGGTTCTTCATGGTATTTGCGACCGATGCCGTGGCCGCAGTATTCGCGCACCACGCTGAAGCCTTCCCGATAAGCCACCGTCTGTATCGCGTTGCCGATGTCGCCCAGCGTGGCGCCGGGCTTGACGGCATGGATGCCTGCCAGGGTGGCCTCGTAGGTGGTTTCCACCAGACGCCGGGCCAGCGGGCTGACTTCACCGACGTAGTACATGCGACTGGTGTCGCCATACCAGCCGTCCTTGATCACCGCGACATCGATATTGATGATGTCGCCATCCTTGAGAATATCGTCCGCCGACGGGATGCCATGGCAGACCACCGGGTTCGGCGAAATACAGGTGGNGTTCGTTGACGATGTAAGCGTTGCAGATATCATCCAGCGCTTCAGTGCTGATACCGGCCTTCACATACGGACCGATCATCGCCAATACATCGGCAGCCAAGCGCCCCGCCACTCGAAGCCCGACCAGATCGGCTTCGCTCTTGATACTGATGCTCATCGCGCCACCGCCCTGACTGGAACTTCGTTGGAGACAGCCTCGTCTGGCTGCGCGCTCAGCGACACATCGCCCGCTGCTTCGGCGCGGATCAGCAATTGGCAGATATCGCTATAATTCAAACCGGGATTGAGCTCGGCGAGCATTCCGACGCGCATCCAGTGCTCGGCCTGAGCGTTGATGGAACGGCTCAACGCTGCGCTGGCCGAGCGGATATTGTCGTGCATCTGTTCTGAAATCTTGACCAGCCCCATACGTTTGACCTCGCGAATAATATACGAAGCATATACATCTCATATATTCGTTCGCAAGGGGGCGGTCGCAGCGCCAAGCAGGCCATTCACGCGGAGGGCGACGCGGAACCCTCCATCGCGCATTCGGACAGCGAAGTGGCCAATTGCGAAATCGCTTCCCGATCATCCTCGCTGAGCGCCCGATAATGGGTGATGATCGCCCGCTCGGCGTCATTCAGGGTATCGGTGGAAATGGGTGTTCGCTTTCCGGAGAGCACATAGAGGACGTCGACCCCCTTCTTGCCCAACGCCGCAAGGTAGTCGGAACGCGGGATGCGCTCACCGCTTTCGTACTTGCCCTGGGCATTGGCCTCCACCCCGCCAATCGCACCAAACTCCTGTTGCGACAGTCCGAGGCTTTTACGTTCTTCCTTAAGGCGTGAACCAAGATCTTTCATAAACATGGGCCTCGAATTTGACTATGTTTAATGCAAGACCCCATTGGTCCGGGGGAGTTGCGGTCTACCCGACATTTGTTCAAGCTGCGCGCTTTTCGGCCTCAGGATATGCCTGGGGTGGCCGATAGACTCGATGGACAGCTTGTCATTTTTTCATGGCAACCCGATTTCTGCAGTTCGGAGAACCAGACGTGATTACATTTTTGCTCGGTTGGTGCGTTCTATCGGTCATCGGGACTCTGATTGCCCTGAGCCTGATCAGAACCGGCAAACAGCGCCAGCCTGAAGCCGACAGCCTCCCGGCTCAGGAAGGCGCGGTGACCTCAGCCTCGCCTTGCAAGTCTTGAGTGAACATTAGAGGTTCTTCACCCTAAGCCTGTTGAGTCCTCGAGGGTGAAATCATTCCGCTGCGTACGGTCCAGCCTCGGTGGCAGCGGGCGCTCCCATGGAGACCGATGACAGGTCGACTTGAGTCGCGCTGAACTGGCGCACGCCGGCGGCCAGCGCGAGAAAATCCTCTCGCTGCATTTCGTTGCCCCATACGCTGCTGAAGGTGGGCTCTGCGGTCCGAACGGCCGCCTGAACGGTGAAGGCAAAGCGGGTGTCGGCTTGATTCATCTGCATGATCGGTCCCTTTCTCACTGGATACTGTTTGGATATACAGTATTTTTATCAGCTTCCAAACGCAAGCCTCGAATCGACGAGTGGTCATTCCTTTGCCTGATGTCCGGGATAAGCAGAGGGCGTGCGCATTCCATCAGTGCATGGACCTGAAGCAGCATCAGGCAAGAACCGTGCAGTATTCGAATACCGCTTGCACCGTCCTCGCCAGTAGCCTGCAACAGATGACCGGCCGCCCTGCTGATCCCAGCCCCCTCGCCGGTCCGGGAGGCACGACCATGAAAACCCTCATCGCGTTTGTCGTAACGCTGATGCTCGCCGCCGTCAGCGCCAGCGCCCTGGCAATGCCATGCGGCAAAGCAAGCAGATCATCTGGAGAAGTACTCGACAGCCAGCACCTGATGCCGCTGCACGTGGCCCAGCAAGGCCCGGTTGCGCTGAAGCGCCCGGGCAGGTTGCCCAAGCTTGCGAGCTAGACACTGGCCAGCGCTTTGAGACGCGCCAGATCATCCGCTGACAGAACGATGCCCTCGGCCAGGCATTTTTCCCGCTGGCGATAGCGACGATCACCTGGCATGCGTTGTTGACCGACGCCATGCATCTGCCTGACCAGCGATTCGCTGCGCTGGGCGAAAGCCTGGCCGCTGCCCTTGTCGGGGTCGAT
The DNA here is from genome assembly GCF_003605735.1 of Pseudomonas sp. LS-2. Taxonomy (GTDB): domain Bacteria; phylum Pseudomonadota; class Gammaproteobacteria; order Pseudomonadales; family Pseudomonadaceae; genus Aquipseudomonas. The sequence continues at coordinate 181,961 of NZ_QXTJ01000022.1, forward strand.
GACGATGATCGTCTGTCCGGTCCATGGCGTCTGCGCACCGGGTTTGCTGGACATGTCGAATTCAAACGAGAAATTGCCCCCCGTCAGTGCAGCCGACAGCAGTTCGACCATCATCGACAGCGCCGAGCCTTTGTACCCTCCGAACGGCAACAACGCTCCGCCGTCGAGAATCGCCTTGGGGTCTTCGGTCGGCTGACCGTCGCGATCCACCCCCATGCCCGGGGGTAACAGGCGCCCTTCCCTGGCTGCGATCTGCACATCACCGTGGGCGATGGCGCTGGTGGCCATGTCAAACACGATGGGCTGCCCGTCGGCCCTTGGGGCGGCAAAGGCGATGGGGTTGGTGCCGAACAGCGGCTTGTGGGCATCGTGGGGCACCACGCAGGTCATGCTGTTGACCACACTCAAGGCGACCAGGCCTTGCTGGGCAAACGGTTCGACGTCTGGCCACAAGGCTGCAAAGTGGTGGGAGTTGCGGATCGCCAGAATCGCGATCCCTGCCGTTCTGGCCTTTTCGATCAACAGACTCTTGGCCGCCTGCATCGCCGGTTGAGCGAATCCGCCACCCGCGTCCACCCGTACGAAACCGGCACCGACGTCTTCGATCACCGGCACTGCCTGACCGTCAACCCAGCCCGCCGCCAGCGACGACAGATACCCTTTGATGCGAAAGATCCCGTGACTGTGCGAACCGTCGCGCTCGGCACTGGCGCAGTTCTCGGCGAGCACGGCCGCCACGTCTGCCGAGGTGCCATGGCGCAGGAAGATCTGGCGCAGCAGCTCGGTCAAGTCGTTGAAAGCGATCGTCTGGGTTGCATCGGGTTCACGGGTTGAGGACATCTGAAGCTCCGGTGTGATTATTGGAAGTGGAAGCCAAACAGAACGCAAACAGGCGCTCGGAGATTACTGCTCCCCAGGCGTCGGGTAAACCGCATCCGTTGTGTGCCCACCCACGCCTGTGGCGTTGCGGGGCGCTACGAGCCCCTTGCCTTGCGCTCGGGTGTGTCTGGCAATTATTCCGATTTCACCTGCAAGCCTCAGGCCAGAGGGTTCGCCCAGGGGCTCCTGATTCCGATCACCCAAGACGCTTCTGGAAAAACAGCCGCTGATGCCCCGGCGGGTAGTCGGTCAGATGACCGAACGCCTCATAGCCGTGTTTGCGATAGAAGTCAGGGGCCTGGAAGTCGAAGGTGTCGAGCCAGATACCCACGCAGTTGCGCTCGCGGGCGAAGTCTTCAGCCATCTCCATCAGTTGGCTACCCAGGCGTTGGCCACGTACCTGCTCGGGCACCACCAGCAGTTCGATGAACAACCAGCGATAGAGGATTCGCCCGTGGAGGCCGCCGAGCACTGCATCGGTGAGTTCGTCGCGTACGAAGAACGCGAACTTCTCCGACAGCCCGTCGCCCGCCATTGCGGCGTTGTAAGCCCTCAGGGGTTCAAGGATCTGTAGACGTTCGTCTTCGCTGGGGTTGCTCTTGAATTCAATCCGGGCACGCATGCGTCGCTTCCTGCTGACGGGGAATGGGAACGCAAGGGTGTCGGATTCGCAGAAGCGCGTAAAGGGAGAGCAGTGGGAGTCACCGGGCGGTGCTCCCACGCGGGGATCGGGACGCAGGTAAATCAGTCCTTTTGATCGCGCACGATGTTGCCGGAGGTGCCATCGATGCGGAATTCGTAGGTCAGGCTGTCGGCCTTGCGACCCTCACCTTCCCAGTAGCCATTGTCATCGGCTTCGATCTTGTAGATCTCGGTATAACCCGACGACTTGGCTTTTTCGATCGCTTTCTCGATGGTGATCCAGCCTGGGCCTGGTTTATCGGCCAGCGCGAACGGGGCAGTGGCCAGAGCGGCGGTGGCAAGGACGGCAGCGGCGACGCTTTTCAAGTTGATGGTCTTGATCATTTTTGAACTCCATTTCCCTTTGCGGGCTTTATGACATGCGATTTTTTGGGGTTCAGGGGGCAAAAAATAGTTCAGGCGAGGTTGTGTAACGGCGTGATGCAAATGCGCCACCGAAGACCGAGTCAAAGCGGCCCTCTCAACACAACCCCGCACAAACGAACTATCAGTGCTTGACCTTGCGACGCAGAATGCCGTTCAACACGACCACGACCACCGCGACGAAGATAGCGATGTATTGAAAGGTCTTCTCGTCGAGCACGCCGATGCTCTGCAAGTGCGACAGGCCGAGCATGATTACCAGCACGCTCAAGGCAATGATGATCGAGTAAATCAGACGCTGTTTGTTGGTCATTACGGGTTTCCTGAAAACGGGTCGAGATCAATTGCACGGCGCAAACGCGCCCGACATGTTACGCCGTCACGGCGCCGCTGGCACGTCGTCGCACTCGGGGCAACCTGCGGCGAAGCGTCTCGGTCGAGGTTCGTTGTCACCTTGGCGTGGTTTAATACGCGCATCTTGTGAGAAATTACCCAGTTTTGTAAGGAGTTCCCAATGCCCCATGAAGGCAGCCTGTTGCAGGCCGCAGTCGTGTTTTTGCTCGCCGCCGTCGTGACCGTCCCCTTGGCCAAGCGCCTGCAACTGGGCGCCGTGATCGGTTATCTGATCGCAGGCGTGATCATCGGCCCCGCAGGTCTGGGTCTGATCGGTAACCCCGAAAGCGTCGCGCACTTTTCTGAACTCGGCGTGGTGTTGCTGCTGTTCATCATCGGCCTGGAGCTGTCGCCCAAGCGTTTGTGGGTCATGCGCAAGTCCGTGTTTGGCGTCGGCCTGGCACAGGTGCTGCTCACCGGGGTGGTGATCGGCACTGTCGCCCTCCTCGGTTTCGGCCAGCCGCTGAACACGTCGGTGGTGCTGGGTCTGGGCCTGGCGCTGTCGTCCACCGCATTCGGCCTGCAGAGCCTGGCCGAGCGCAAGGAATTGAACGCCCCACATGGCAGGCTGGCCTTCGCCATTCTGCTGTTTCAGGACATCGCCGCCATTCCGCTGATCGCACTGGTTCCGATGCTTGCGGGCGGTGAACACAACCCCACTTCCGCCGACTCGCTGCGTCACGGCCTGGAAGTCCTCGGCGGCATCGCGGTGGTGGTGATCGGCGGGCGGTATCTGCTGCGACCGGTCTTTCGCATCGTCGCCAAGACCGGCCTGCAGGAAGTGTCCACCGCCACCGCGTTGCTGGTGGTGATCGGCACCGCGTGGCTGATGGATCTGGTGGGCGTTTCCATGGCCCTTGGCGCCTTCCTCGCCGGCTTGCTGCTGGCTGATTCGGAATACCGCCACGAGCTGGAATCGCAGATCGAACCCTTCAAGGGACTTCTGCTGGGGCTGTTCTTTATCAGCGTCGGCATGGGCGCCAACCTCAGTTTGCTGTTCGATTCGCCAGTCACGGTACTGGCCTTGACCCTGCTGTTGATCGCGCTCAAATTCCCGCTGCTGTTCTTCGTCGGGCGTCTGGCGGGAGGGCTGGGTAAGCAGAGCGCGCTGCGCTTGGGGCTGGTACTCGCGGCGGGGGGTGAATTCGCCTTCGTGGTCTTCAGCATCGGCCGCGATAAAGGGCTGTTCGATGCCAACCTCTACGACACGCTGGTGCTGACCATTACCCTGTCGATGGCCCTCACTCCGCTGCTGTTGCTGGTGATGGCGCGCTGGCTCAAGCCCAAGCCGGTGGTCAAGGAAGTGCCCGAGGCGTACCGGGAAATCGAGTCCGACGACCCGCGTGTGGTCATCGCCGGCATGGGCCGGATGGGCCAGATCGTGGCGCGTATCCTGCGCGCCCAGAACATCCCGTTCGTTGCGCTGGACACGTCGGTGGAAACCATCGAATTCACCCGCAGTTTCGGCAATGTCCCGGTGTTCTACGGCGACCCGCTGCGCCCTGAAATCCTGCGTGCAGCCAAGGTCGATCAGGCGGAATTCTTCGTGATCGCCACCGACGATCCCGACACCAACATCAAGACCGCCGAACTGGTGCGCAAGCTCTATCCGCACCTGAAGATCATTGCCCGGGCCCGTAACCGTCAGCACGTTCACCGTCTGCTGGACCTGGACGCCCAGGCCGTGCGGGAAACCTTCTACTCAAGCCTCGAGATGACCCGCCGTACGTTGATCGGTCTGGGGCTGAGCGAGGCTCAGGCAGCGGCGCGGATCAACCGCTTCAAGCGTCACGACGAACAGGTGCTCAACCGTCAGCACCTGATCTACGACGACGCAGCGAAGGTCATGCAGAGCGCACTGGAAGCAAGAACCGAACTGGCGCAACTGTTCGAGTCCGACCGCATGGACGAGGAAGCCGAAGCCGCTAAACACTAGAGCGGCTCAGCGGCTCAGCGCGACCACGAATTCGAGAAAGGCGCGCACCTTGGCCGGGGGCAAGTGCCGCGACGGGTACAACGCATACAGCGGAAAGTACTCGTCCGGCCAGTCCGGGAACAGCTCGATCAATCGGCCCTCGCGCACCGCCGATTCCACTCCCAGTTCCAGCACCTGCGCCACTGCCTGGCCTTCCTCGCACACCCTGTGCATGGTTCCGACATCGTTGACCATCAAGCGCCTACGGGTGTTGACGAACAATCGCTCGGCCCCTCGATGAAACTCCCACGGATACGGTCGGCCGGTCTGTGAATCGCGAAAATCAATGCAGACATGCTCCGGGCTTTCCAGGTCGGTGGGATGCTGGGGTCTGCCGTGTTTCTTAAGATAGGCGGGGGACGCCACGGTCAATACACGGGTCTTGAGCAACTGCCGACCAATCAGCGAAGAAGACGGTTGCTCGCCGAAGCGCACCGCCAGATCAACGCCATCGGCTACCAGATCTCCCAACTGCTCGCGGGTGACCAGATCCAGCTCCAGCTCAGGATAGGTGGCCATGAAATCGCCCAGCGCCGGGGCCAGAATCAATCGCGAAAAGTACGGATCGACGTTCACCCGCAGGCGACCGCGAACCGCCGTAGCGCTGCCGGACGCCAGCGAAGCCGCCTCTTCAAGCCCCGCCAACAATGGCGCAATTTCTTCATAGAGGCGCCGACCTTCGTCGGTCAACTTGACCGAGCGCGTGGTCCGATCAAACAGGCGAATTCCCAGTCGGGTTTCGAGCCGGGCTATGGCGCGGCTGACGCCAGACTGAGTCATGTCCAGTACGTCAGCGGCCTTGACGAAGCTGCCGGTATCGACCACCGCCGACAACACACCCATGCCACTGGCCAAGCGTCCATCGAAGCTCATTAATGATTCCCCGGCATGTATTCAATGACATCCATGCTATCGGAGAACCAGGGCCCACGATGCAATAATTCTCGCAACGGCGGCGGTGCGTCGCCCTTCCTGAGGAGTTGGCATGTACACGATCATGGGCGTTACCGGGCAAGTGGGCAGTGTAGTGGCGAACCACCTGCTGGGCGCAGGCAAGCCGGTCCGGGCGGTGGTTCGCAGCGCTGAAAAAGGCCAGGCATGGGCCGCCAAGGGCTGTACAACGGCGATTGCGGATGTCGACGATGTGTCGGCCTTGACCCGCGCGTTTCAGAACAGCACAGCGGTGTTCGTCCTCTTGCCGCCCAACTTCTCACCCACAGAGGGCTTCCCGGAAACCCGCAAAGTCATCGCCAACATTCATGAGGCACTGGCCAACACCCAGCCTGGCAAAGTCGTGTGTATTTCCACCATCGGCGCTCAGGCCACGCAACCCAATCTGCTCAATCAGCTACAACTGCTGGAAAAAAGCTTGAGCATGCTGGAACTGCCGGTGACTTTTCTGCGCCCCGGCTGGTTCATGGAAAATTGCCTGTGGGACGTCGAACCGGCAATCCAGACCGGAGTGATCCCCAGTTTTCTGCAACCGTTGGACAAGCCGGTACCGATGATCGCCACCGCCGACGTCGGTCGGGTCGCGGCCGAGCTTCTGCAGGAGCAATGGTTCGGCAAACGGATTGTCGAGTTGGAGGGTGAAACACCGGTCACACCGAACCAGATCGCCGAGACCTTCAGCGAATTATTGGGCAAACCGGTCAAGATGCAGAGCGTGCCTCGTGAGACCTGGCAGGCGCTGTTCACCGCTCAGGGCATGAGCAATCCAGTGCCGCGCATGCAAATGCTTGACGGTTTCAACGAAGGCTGGATTCGTTTTGAGGGCCTGCCGCGTAAAGGCCGCGTCGATCTGACGAGCGTGCTGAAAGGGCTGCTCGCACGCCAGGCATGATCAAGCCTCGCGCGACGCCTTCACATGTTCGATGAAGCGCGTGACCGCCGGCGCTTTTTCGTAGCGCCGGTGGATCAGCGACAGGTATGAAGTCGGGTGACAGTCTTCGATGCGCCTGAACACTACGTTCGGCAAGTTGATGTGATCGACGACCGACTCTGGCACCACCGCCACGCCCTGCCCCAGGCTGACCAACGCGACCACCNCCGCCTTGGGCCGCGACGTCGAGCGTCCCGGAAATCTGCTCGGGGAGGATGAAGGTCTCGTTCTGCAAATGCATCGCGCTGATCGTCTTGAGCTTGCACAGCCAGGAGCTGTCCGGCAGTGCCAGGGCAAACCCTTCGGTCAACAGCTTCACCGCGCTGACAGAGTCTGGCAGGCTCATGGGTGAGCGAATGAAGCCCACGTCCAGCCGTCCTTCCTCGATCATCCGTGGCAAGGCCGGCATCAGGTATTCGGTGATATTGAAATCGACGTCGCTGTAGCGCTGACGAAACTCGCCCACCTGGCGTTGCAACACGCCCGAAAACACCGCCGAGGCCACGTACCCCAGTTCGATTTTCCCCGCCTCGCCACGCCCGGCGCGCTGCACGTTGTACTGCGCGGTTTCGAACTGACGCACCGCCAGCTCCGCTTCGATCTGCAAGGCGCGACCTGCGTCGGTCAGGCGCACCTCCCGTTGTTCGCGCACGAACAGGCGAGTGCCGAGGGCGCTTTCCAGATCCTGAATCTGCCGTGTCAGGGTCGGCGGCGCGATGCCCAGCTGTTCGGCGGCACGGGTGAAATGTCGATGCCGGGCAACGGCGAGAAAATAGCGAAAGTGACGGATTTCCATGAGTCGTTACCTGACAGGTAATGAAATTGCTGGATGCGGGTAACGAAGCATAAGCCATCCCGGAATATCCTGTGTGCAGCGCGCAACATCTAGCGCAGCCAGGGGTGACGGCCGCCGCATCAGTGACAACGCCGCCGGCCATGCGGGCTGCTACAGAACAAAGCGCACCGAGAGAGATCACGCCTGGATATTAGCTGAAACCTAACAGCTGTCGGAGTTACCGCTATGCCTGCTCACAAACCCAGCCCACGCATGACGTTGCTGACCGCCTCCGGCGTGTGCGCGCTGATCGTGCTCGACACCAACATCGTCGCCGTCACCCTGCCGAGCATCGCCCGCGATCTGGGTGCCGGGTTTGCCGACATCGAATGGGTGGTCAGTGCCTACATGCTGGCGTTCGCCGCGCTGTTGTTGCCAGCGGGCAGTCTGGCGGACCGCTTCGGCCGCAAGAAGACGCTGCTCGCCGGGCTGACGCTGTTCATTCTCGCCTCGGTGGGCTGCGGCGCGGCACCGAATATCCTGTTTCTCGACATTGCCCGCGCCATCAAAGGTATTGGCGCGGCACTGCTGTTGACCTCGGCATTGGCGACGATCGGCCACGTTTTCCATGACGAAGTCGAACGGGCCAAGGCCTGGGCGTTCTGGGGCGCGTGCATGGGGGTGGCAATGACAGCCGCGCCCACCGTCGGCGGGCTGATCGCCGAACTAGTGGGCTGGCGCTGGATTTTCTACCTCAACCTGCCGGTCGGCCTGGTGCTGCTGGCCCTGGTGATGCGCAACATCGAAGAATCTCGCAACGAACAATCGGCGCGCCTCGATCCCTGGGGCAGCCTGTTTTTCAGTGCCAGTCTGCTGAGTCTGATCTGGGGCCTGATCGAGGCCAACCGGATCGGCTGGGACAGCCCGCTGACCTTTGCCCGCTTGTTGGGGGGTGGCCTGCTGCTGGCGCTGTTTTTACTGGCCGAACGTCTGCAACGGCGCCCGATGGTGGATTTGCAGCTGTTCAAGTACCCGCGTTTCATCGGCGCCTTGCTGGGCATGTTCGCCTACGCCTGCTGCGCCCAGGTCATGATGACGTTGTTGCCGTTCTACTTACAGAACGGCCTGGGTTTCAGTGCCATCGCTTCAGGGCTGGGCATGCTGCCTTTCGCGATCACAATGTTGCTGCTGCCGCGCATGGGGCCGAGGCTGTCTCGTCATCTTTCACCGGCGGCGATGATGGCGCTGGGGCTCACCCTGGTCAGCGTCGGCAATCTGTTGTGCGCATGGGCGACATCCATTGGCGGCTATCCTGTCTTCGCCTTGGCCATGGCTGTCACGGGGGCCGGCGCTGGCCTGCTCAATGGCGACACGCAGAAAAACATCATGGCCTGCGTACCTCGCGAGCGCACCGGCATGGCGTCGGGTATGAGCACCACCATGCGTTTCAGTGCGATCATGCTGGCGGTCGGCGTGTACGGCGCGCTGCTTGCCAGCCACACGCTGGACGCGCTCGACCTCAACCTGCGCAACACCGCGCCGGACTGGCTCGATCAGGCCCAATACATAGCGTCCCGAGTCGTGGCCGGTGATATGAACGCTGCCTTGCAAGGCGTCAACGCAGGGGCGCGGGAGGTGGTCCAGCCACTGGCGCAACAGGCCTTCGTCACAGGCTTCGGCTCGGTGTTGTGGGTCGCCGGATATGTCGGGTTGTTCGCCGCCGCGCTGGTGGGGACGCTGATGCGCAAACCGATTCCGGTGATGCAGCTTAAGGTGGCTTGATCCCACGGCCAATCTCCTGTGGGCGTGGCGTCGGTCATCGAGGATTGCGAATCTTTAGGTATCGGCGATGGAATAACCTTTCCCGTGCTTCGTCATACGGGCTCAAGAAAGTCATTCCAGCCGATATGAAGGAAGCCTCCATGAAAACCACGTTGATTGCCCTGACCCTGACCGCCGTGAGCGCATTCACCCTGACTGCCAACGCCGACATGAAGAACATGCCGCAGGTTCAGGAATACACCTACGGCACCAAGGTCGACATCGCCGAAGTGACCAAGACCCCCAACCTGAATTTCTGCGGCGTTCGCCCGGTGGATCTGGGTTACGTCGACCACATGGGCAAGGCGCACACGCTGCGCTACGAAACCAACGGCAATGCCTGCCTGGGGGATAATTGATACACCGCCTTCACCCCCTCACGAGACGGGCTGCTTGCGAGGCGGCATTGAAATCCCGACCTGGCGTGGACTGCGTCCGGACGATCACGCCTGGTCAGGTCAGGTACTTTTGTGCAGCATGGCAGACCGCATTCGCGACCCTCGTAACCTCGGATTGCTCCTACAGAGATCGCGGTGGCCCGCGATCAGCGCGCAGCCAAAGCCCATACCCGCGCCAGATCCCGTGCGCGATCATGCAGCAGGGTCGCGGCGTTGCGGCAGGCCTGTTCGAGGGTCATCGGGCCGCTGGTGAGGGCGAATGCGGCGCTGATGCCGTGCTCGTAGAGATCGGCATAACCGTCGCCCAAGGTCCCTGCCAGCACGATCACCGGCACATTTTTGCGCTGAGCGATCTTCGCCACCCCGAACGGCGTTTTGCCCCGCAGGGTCTGAGCGTCGAAACGGCCCTCCCCGGTGATCACCAGATCCGCCGCTTCCAGCGCCTCGGCCAGCCCTGTGAGGTCGGCCACCACTTCCACGCCCGGGCGGAACGAGGCATTGAGATACGCCTTGGCCGCAAAGCCCATGCCGCCTGCCGCGCCACTCCCAGGGTGTTCGCTTTCGTCCTTGCCCAGCACCTGCGCCGAGCGTTCGGCGAAATGTCCAAGCGCCGCGTCAAGCGCCAGCACCTGCTCAGGCGATGCGCCTTTCTGCGGACCAAAGATATGCGAAGCCCCCTGAGGGCCGCACAGCGGGTTGTTGACGTCGGCGGCGACTTCGAACTGCACGTCCTTGAGGCGCGAGTCCAGCCCGTCGATGTCGATTCGCTCCACCTTGCTCAGCGCCAGACCACCCGAAGGCAAAGGCTCATCGTTGCTGTCGAGAAAACGTGCGCCCAATGCGGCGAGCATGCCGGTGCCGGCGTCGTTAGTGGCGCTGCCGCCGATGGCCAGGATCACCCGTTGCGCCCCGGCTTGCAGCGCAGCGGCAATGAGTTCACCGGTGCCGTAGGACGTCGTGACGGTGGCGTCCCGTTGTTCGAGCGTCAGCAGTTGCAGACCGCTGGCCATGGCCATTTCGATGATCGCAGTACGGGTTTCGGCCACCCAGCCCCACTGAGCCTCGACGGGTTCGCCCAAAGGGCCGGTAACACGATTTTTCATCCATTGTCCGTCGCAGGCCGCCAGCACCGCCTCGATGGTGCCTTCACCGCCATCGGCCATCGGGCATTCGATCAGACGGGCATCCGGCCAGACTTCGCGCAGGCCGGTTGCGATGGCCTGGGCCACACCTTGAGCGCTGAGGCTGTCCTTGAAGGAATCCGGGGCGATGACGATTTTCATGTTGTTCTCCTTATCGATAGTCGCGATCTTCTCATCACTGCCTGAAATTTCCGCCAGCCCTTCGCACAATGGCTGAATCGGCGCGTTGTTCATACGAACAAAAATCCCGCGACCGCCCTCGCCGATGGACAGCCGTCAGGATATTGAGGCGTTGCTGCGCTCGGCGGACAAGGCGCTGGATCGCGCAAGCACATCACTCCTACAGTGGGTTTGGAGAGCAGACACTTGCGGGCAAGGCCATGGCGCTTACCTCGCCACCATCTGCATCCCCAAATACAGGCGCAGCACATCATCGGTGCGATAGGGATCGCAGCCGCTGACCTCGGCGATCTTTTCCAGACGATAACGCAGGCTGTTGCGGTGTATGCCCAACGCCTCAGCGCAGGCCTGACTTTCGCCGCTGTAATCGAACCAGGCGCGCAAGGTTTCGAGCAGTTGTCCGTTGCCTTGCAGCAGCCTCACGGGCTCGGCAACACCTTCGGCCAGCCAGTCGTGGCGATTGCGCCAGAACAGCACCGACAGCCGATGATTGGCCAGACGCAAAAGCTTGAGTTGGGGTTGAACATGGCGAGCGTAATCGAGCAGATCGCGAGCGGCGGCGCAGGCATTGCGCAAGGCTTCGAGATCGCTGGAAGGCTCGACCGTCGCCATTCGCCGCGCCGGCCAGCCCTGCTCTTCGAATTGCTCCAGCAGCAAGGCGTCGTCGCGGTCCTTGCCCGCCGCCCGACACCAATAGACCAGACTCGGCTCGCAGGACACGCACCAACTGTTGGCGTAACGGCCGTTGAGCCAGGCGGCAAGTTGCCCGGCGTAAGTCGTGTCGGCAGGTAGCTCGATCAATACCGCCTGACGCGGCAACTGCGGCTGCAAACCCAGCTGCTCGGCCTCCTCCACAAGATGCTCCGCGCTGTCGCCCAGCAGCAAGCGCGACAGCAAATCCTCACTGCGCTGATGCCGCCACTGCTGATCGGCCTGCTGACGCCGGTGTTCCATCAACATCTCGGCGGTCATCTTCACCAGCTCGGCGTAAACCCGCACCTCGTCAGGTTCGCCGGTGATGCCCAGCACACCCACCAGTTTCCGATCGAGCATCAAGGGCAGATTCACACCGGGCCGCACACCGCTCAACTGCCTGGCGGTATGGGAGTCGATCTCCACCACCCGGCTGTTCGCGAGCACCAGCTGCGCGCCCTCATGCCGCGTATACAACCGCTCCGCCTCACCGCTGCCAATGATGATCCCCAGGTAATCCATCACATTGACGTTGCACGGCAAGATCGCCATCGCCCGATCAACGATGTCCTGGGCCAGGGCATGATCAAGGGCAAACATAAGGCACCTCCGGCGAGCGCGGGGATTGAAGGTTCATACACATCACGACTTGTTTTTGTTGGTGGGGGGAGTCTGCCTGATTATTGGAGCGAGTGCGATTGACCGCTAGCATGGTCAGCTCACTATAAGTAATATCCAGAAAAGGCTTATTGAATCCTTATAGGGACGCATGAACAAAATCGCCTGGACAAGGAAGGCCGTGAAGCAACTGCTGAAATTGCACGCACAGCATCAGGTTCAGATTCGGGATGCCGTGACCCGACTGGAAACAATGCCAGATGTCATCAACGTCAAGAAATTGATCAACCACAGTCACGGTTACCGGTTGCGAGTTGGGGATTATCGGGTGCTGTTCGATTGGGAATCAGGTATCAAAATCGTCAGTGTTCAGGAGGTAAAGAAACGTGATGAGCGTACCTACTCATAATGTTCAGATCATTAACGGTCCCGACGGCAAGCCTGCCTTCGTGGTCATCCCCTATGACGAATACGTCAACCAGCATGGTGGAAATGACCTGATCCCCCACGAAGTTGTCAGCCAGATGGTCGACGGTGCAACACCCATTCGCGCCTGGCGCGAGTATCTGCATCTGACTCAGGAAGAAGTCGCTCGGCGGTTGGGAATTTCGCAACCGGCTTACGCACAGCAGGAATCCGTCGCAAAGCCACGTAAGCTGACTCGCGAGAAAATCGCGAAAGCATTCGGAATACGTGCCGACCAGCTGGATATCTGAAACGACTTTTAATTCTCACTATTGGCTAGCGGACCTCAACTTGCGCCTTCTCCACCTCGCCCTACTGCTGTCGCTGTCGACCCTGCAAGCCTGCGCGTCCGGCGATGCGCCGCTGGGGCAGGCGAGTTTTGTCGAGTATCGCCAGCAGACGCTCGCCTGGATGCAGGCAAACCGGACCTTTCAGACCGACGACCATGGCGCCGAGCTTGAATGGAATGCACCGCGGGAATGGCGACCGAATGGGGTTGCCAAGCGAGGCATTTTGCTGGTCCACGGCCTCGGAGATTCGCCGTTTTCGTTCAACGATGTCGGGCAGAGGCTGGCTGATCAGGGGTTTCTGGTGCGCACGGTGCTGCTGCCGGGACATGGCAGCAAGCCTTCGGACATGCTCGATGTGACCCTCAGGCAATGGCAGGAAGTCGTGCGCGAGCAGTCGCAGATCCTGCAGCGCGAGGTGCCGGAGGTTTATCTGGGCGGGTTCTCGACCGGGGCGAACCTGGTGCTGGACTACGCCTATGAGCATTCTGACATCGCCGGTCTCGTGCTGTTTTCGCCCGCATTCCGACCGGAAAACACCTACGCCTGGCTGACTCAATACATCGGCTGGTTTCGCCCTTGGCTGGCGAAGCCAGACGATGGTGTCCGGCCGATGCAGACGCCGGTTCGCTACCTGAATGTGCCCACCAATGGCTTTGCCCAGTTCTATCGCAGCGCGCTGCTGGCGCAGGACCACATCCAGCAGCGGCCTTACGACAAGCCGGTGTTCGTCGCCATCACTCAGCATGATTCGGTGCTCGACACCGCCTATGTGCTGGACACTTTCAACACCCGTTTCAGCCACCCGCGCAGTCGTCTGATCTGGTACGGCGACACCCCGGCGCCCGCCGCCAGGACGCCTCGGGTGCTGGTGCGCAATGACTATCTGCCGGAGTACCGAGTCGCCCAGTTCTCGCACATGGGGCTGATGTTCTCGCCCGACGACGCGCTGTACGGCAAGGATGGCAAGCAGCGCATCTGCTGGAACGGGCAGCAGGCCGAGGACATGCGCAAGTGCCTGAACGGCGAGCCGGTGTGGTATTCGGACTGGGGCCATCGCGAACCGGGGAAGGTGTTTGCACGGTTGACGTTCAATCCGTATTTCGAGTGGCAGATGGGGGTGATGATGGGGGTTTTGGGGCCGGCCAACTGACCCGCCATGACGCAACGATTTGAGATGTTCGCCAGTCTGCTTCTGGCCGAAAGGCGTGGGCTGATCATCAAATCATCATGCCCTCTGGTAGACCTGCTTTTGATTCTTGATCGTTCCCACGCTCCGCGTGGTAACGCTGCGATTGAGGCTCCGCGTCAACGGGGACGCGGAGCGTCCTGCGAGGCATTCCCACGCTGGAGCGTGGGAACGATCATCAATCTGACACACCGCCTTCGCCAGCAAGCAGGCTCTCACACCTTTGGTGTTGTACCGAGCCGCTCACTCTACCGGCGCCAGCCGCTCGCGGCTGTTGCTCAGATGCGTCCACATGGCTGCGCGGGCAGCGTCCGGGTCTTGTCGGCGAATTGCGGCCAGGATCGCCTCGTGTTCGAGGTTCGCCAGATAGGCGTGATGGGTAAGACTGCTCCCCGCCCTTTCGCTTGATGCAATGCGACTGCGGGGAATGACGGCAGTGCCCAGGTTCTGCAGGATTTCGACGAAGTAGGGATTGCCCGTCGCCTCAGCGATCAGCAGATGAAAGCGCCGGTCGGCCTCCACGCAACTGTCCTCTTTGGCGAGCAGGTCCTGATAGTCGTCCAGCGCCAGACGCATGGCCGTCAGTTGTGCCTGCGTCCTGCGCTGGGCTGCCAGCGCCACGGCCTGCGTTTCAAGACCCATGCGCAGTTCGATGATGTGCCGCACGCTGAACGCCGTCTCCACTTTCAGGCTCAGGCCACTCTGTTCCGAGCGTTGCAGCACGAAGGTGCCCTTGCCCTGATGGGTTTCCACCAGTCCTGACGCCTGTAACTTGGAAATCGCCTCGCGCACCACGGTTCGGCTGACACCGTGCTCGCGGACGATCTCGCTTTCAGAGGGCAACTTGTCACCCGGTGCAATGGAGCCCATCAAGATGCGCTGACTGAGATCGGTCACCAGATCCGTCGCCAGGTTGTGTTGCCGTCGTTTGGGTAGCGTTCGTTCAGGGGCCTGCATGGGAAGTTGTCCGATCAGTGACAGGATCAAGGCCGAAAACAGCGTCGGCCCACTTGTATTTTTTCAACCTGACAGGCTTGAACAAGCGTTCACCCGTTATCGTGAAAAACGGCACTGGCTGTGTGCTAACCCCTCATAAATCCAAGGCCAAACGCCTGCCAACCCACTTATCCAACTTGTCAGACAGGCAAGAATATTCCGTCGAAAAATTTCCCACAAGCCCCGCAAAATCGCTTGCGGAGCGCAGCCGGACTTGTATGATGACTGGCAACAAGGCGCACACACCTTGTCACACACATTAGAAGTGACAACCCGCATAAAAATAATCAGTGGGAGTTAATCAGAGTGAACACATCCTCATCACGGGTGGGTGACGCCCCGGATTCCGCGTTGCAGTCGGCGGTCTCCAAGGTCAAACGTCACATCCTGCCGCTGTTCGTCATCATGTTCATCGTCAACTACATCGACCGGGTCAACATCGGGTTCGTCCGTAGTCACATGGAGCATGACCTGGGTATTGGCGCTGCCGCCTACGGCTTCGGTGCCGGCCTGTTCTTCATCGCTTACGCGCTGTTCGAAGTCCCCTCCAACATCCTGCTGCAAAAAGTCGGCGCCCGTATCTGGCTGACCCGGATCATGTTCACCTGGGGTCTGGTTGCCTGCGGCATGGCTTTTATTCAGACCGAAACCCACTTCTATATCCTGCGTTTCCTGCTGGGTGTGGCCGAAGCCGGTTTCTTTCCGGGCGTGATCTACTACTTCACCCGCTGGCTGCCTGGCGTCGAACGCGGCAAGGCCATCGCTATCTTCCTCAGTGGCTCGGCCTTCGCGTCGCTGATCTCCGGCCCCCTCTCCGGCCTGCTGTTGCAGATCGAAGGTCTGGGGTTCCACGGCTGGCAGTGGATGTACTTCATCGAAGGCATGTTCTCGGTGNCGATGCCAAATGGCTGAGCGCTGCCGAGAAGGACGCACTGGTCAACGCCATCGATGCCGAGCAGAAGGCACGTGAAGCCGCGAACCCGGTCAAGCTGACCATCGGCAAGCTGCTCAAGGATCCGCAAATCATCCTGTTCTGCCTGATGTACTTCTTCATTCAGTTGACGATCTACGCCGCCACCTTCTGGCTGCCGAGCATCATCAAGAAAATGGGCGACCTGAGCGACTTCCAGGTCGGCCTGTTCAACTCGATCCCCTGGTTCATCGCCATCGTCTGCATGTACGGTTTCGCCGCCCTGTCAGCGAAATGGAAGCACCAGCAAGCCTGGGTCGCCACCGCGCTGTTGATCGCCGCCGCCGGCATGTTCATGTCCACCACGGGCGGTCCGGTGTTCGCCTTCGTCGCCATCTGCTTTGCAGCCATGGGGTTCAAATCGGCTTCCTCGCTGTTCTGGCCAATTCCCCAGGGTTATCTGGATGCACGGATCGCGGCAGGCGTCATTGCTCTGATCAACTCGGTGGGCAACCTGGGCGGCTTCGTCGCGCCGACTACCTTCGGCATCCTCGAACAGCAGACCGGCTCGATCCAGGGGGGTCTGTACGGCCTCACCGCCACCTCGATCATCGCGGCGATTCTGGTCTTCACCGTCCGCACCACGCCCAAACCCGGCGCGGTCCCAGTGGCCAAGGTCGATGCCGCACACAGCCATTCCTGACGCTCTGAACCTCAACGCCCTGAACCTCGTTTTGACGGCGCCCTTGTGGCGCCCTGTAAACCCAAGGATTTAGCCATGACCACACAGCACAACGGCAGCACTCCAGTCATCACCGAGATGCACGTCATCCCGGTTGCCGGCCACGACGACATGCTGCTCAACCTGAGCGGCGCTCACGGCCCGTATTTCACCCGCAACATCGTGATTCTGAAGGACAACGCAGGCCACACCGGTGTCGGCGAAATCCCAGGCGGCGAGAAGATCCGTCAGACGCTGGAAGATGCTCGCTCGCTGGTGGTCGGCAGCACCATCGGCAACTACCAGAAGATCCTCAATGACGTGCGCCGCACCTTCGCCGAGCGCGACTCGGGCGGTCGTGGCCTGCAGACCTTCGACCTGCGCATCACCATCCATGCGGTGACCGGCATCGAGGCCGCCGTGCTCGACCTGCTCGGTCAGCATCTGGAAGTGCCGGTCGCGGCCCTGCTCGGCGAAGGCCAGCAGCGTGACGAAGTGAAGATGCTGGGCTATCTGTTCTACGTCGGAGACCAGAAGAAGACCAACCTGCCGTACCGCACCG
Source organism: Pseudomonas sp. LS-2 (assembly GCF_003605735.1). Classification (GTDB taxonomy): domain Bacteria; phylum Pseudomonadota; class Gammaproteobacteria; order Pseudomonadales; family Pseudomonadaceae; genus Aquipseudomonas. The sequence goes on from NZ_QXTJ01000022.1 coordinate 198,912, forward strand.
AGAACGATGCCGACAACGAGTGGTTCCGCGTGCGTCACGAAGAGGCGCTGACCCCTGAAGGTGTGGTGCGTCTGGCCGAAGCGGCCTTCGCGCAATACGGTTTTGAAGACTTCAAACTCAAGGGCGGCGTGCTCAGCGGTGATGCCGAGATCGAAGCCGTCACTGCGCTGGCCGAACGCTTCCCGAAAGCGCGCATCACTCTCGATCCGAACGGCGCCTGGTCGCTGAAGGAAGCCATCCGTCTGTGCCGCGATCAGCACAAGGTGCTGGCTTACGCCGAAGACCCGTGCGGCGCTGAAAACGGCTATTCGGGCCGCGAAGTCATGGCCGAATTCCGCCGTGCCACCGGCCTGCGCACCGCCACCAACATGATCGCCACCGACTGGCGTGAAATGGGTCACGCGATCCAGCTGCAATCGGTGGACATCCCGCTGGCCGACCCGCACTTCTGGACCATGCAGGGTTCGGTGCGCGTGGCGCAGATGTGCAACGAGTGGGGCCTGACCTGGGGTTCGCATTCCAACAACCACTTCGACATCTCGCTGGCGATGTTCACCCACGCCGCCGCCGCTGCACCGGGCAACATCACCGCCATCGACACCCACTGGATCTGGCAGGACGGTCAGCGCCTGACCAAAGCGCCGCTGCAGATCGTCGGCGGCAACGTGCAGGTGCCGAAGAAGCCGGGCCTGGGCGTCGAAATCGACATGGACCAGGTGGCCAAGGCCCACGAGCTGTACAAAGGCATGGGGCTGGGTGCGCGCGATGACAGCGTCGCCATGCAGTTCCTGGTGCCGAACTGGAGTTTCAATAACAAGCAGCCTTGCCTGGTGCGCTAAGCGCCGGGGCTGTTTGCAAACCGATCCACGTTAACTGCCATATGGCGACCGGCGCGTAACCCCTTGCGCGCCGTTTTTCTTCCCCCGCTCCTTCGACTTCGGCGTGCTAAGGTTCGCGCATATCGCTGCCGTGAAGTCCTCCAATGTCCCACCTGACTCAGACTCACCCTCGCCTGACCATCGCCATCGGCTTTGGCTTCGTTGCCGGTATCGCCTGCGCCTTCATCGCACCGGGCATCACCGTGACCAGCAAATGCCTGATCGCCTGGAACGTCGCAGTGTGGATCTATATGGCGCTGATCATGGTGCGCACTTTCAAGTCCAATGCCGAGGATGTGCGGCGCATCGCCGAAGTCGAGGATGAAAACGCCGGACTGGTGCTGGTGGTGGTGTGCGTCGCGGCGATTGCCAGCCTGGCCGCCATCGTCCTTGAGCTGCAAGGCATCCAGGGAATGTCGTCCAGCGACAAGGCCACTCATTACGCGTTCACCGGCTTCACCATCATCGGTTCATGGCTGGTCACCGGGGTGATTTTCAGCCTGCATTACGCCCGGTTGTTCTACACCTGGAATGGCGACGACGCGGCCCTGCGCTTTGCCGATGGCGAGCAGAACCCGGATTACTGGGACTTCCTCTACTTTTCTTTCACCATCAGCGTGGCCGTGCAGACCTCTGACGTGGGGGTCGCGACGCGGGATCTGCGCAAAGTGGTGCTGGCGCAGTCGCTGATCGGGTTTGTGTTCAATACCTCGATTCTGGGTTTCTCGATCAATATCGCGGCGGGTTTGTTTAACTGATGTGAAGCACGGACGCTGATACCCCTGTACCAGCACGGCTTGCCGGCGGTGGCGATTCCACTGCCGCCACTGCCGGCAAGCCGTGCTGCTACGGAGGTATCTCGCCCGGTCAGTCACCTTCAGGGATTCCACTCAAAGACGCTCAGGCGTACTGTGAGCGCCACAAAACCAATGTGTTCCTTGAAACGAGGCCTACTGAAATGACTCAGGGTTCCGCGCTGAGAATCGCCGTGCTCGATGACTGGCAATCCGTTGCCCAGGACGTGGTGGACTGGACTGTCTTGAACACCATCGGCGAAGTCAGCTTTCTGCATGACTATCCCGCCGACACTGCGACCATGGTCGCTCGCCTCAAAGGCTTCAACGTGATCTGCGTGATGCGCGAACGCACGATCTTCGATGAGGCCCTCCTCAGCCAGTTGCCCGACCTCAAACTGCTGGTCACCGGCGGCATGCGCAATGCCGCCCTGGATCTGCAAGCCGCTGCGCGTCTGGGCATTACCGTCGTCGGCACCGAAAGCTATAAATACGCCGCCCCCGAGCTGACCTGGGCGCTGATCATGGGCGTCACCCGCAATATCGTCGAGGAAGCCAATTCGCTGCGCGCCGGCAATTGGCAGATCGGTATTGGCAGCGATCTGTATGGCAAGACGCTGGGGATCGTCGGCCTGGGCAGCATTGGCCAGAAGATCGCTCGTTACGCCCTGGCCTTCGACATGAAGGTGATCGCCTGGAGCGAAAACCTCACCGCCGAACGCGCGGCTGAACATGGCGTGACCTGCGTCAGCAAGCAAGAACTGTTCGAGCAGTCGGACGTGATTTCGGTGAATCTGGTGCTCAGTGATCGCAGCCGAGGGCTGGTGGACGCCGACGCTTTGAATCGCATGAAGCCGACGGCGTATCTGGTCAACACTGCACGCGGGCCGATTGTCGACGAGGATGCGCTGGTCGAGGTGCTCCGGCAGAAGAAAATCGCGGGGGCTGCACTGGACGTCTACAGCGTCGAGCCACTGCCTGCCGATCATCCATTCCGCAGCCTGCCGAACCTGCTGGCCACGCCCCATGTCGGTTACGTCACGGAGAACAACTACCGGATGTTCTTCAGTCAGATGATTGAAGATATCCAGGCCTGGCACGCGGGCGAGCCGATTCGGGTGTTTGCGTAGTCGCTGAAATCCATCAAAGGAACACGATGATGACCCACTCCCTCGACCTGTTGCCCTCCGATCCGCGCTGCGCACTGCTGGTCATCGACATGCAATATGACTTCATGCCTGGCGGTGCGTTGGCGGTGGCGGAAGGCGATGCGCTGGTGCCGCTGATCAATCGTCTCGGCGCGCTGTTTCACAATGTGGTGATCACCCAGGACTGGCACCCGGCCGGGCATATCTCGTTTGCCGCCAGCCACGCCGGTCGTGCGCCGTTCGACAGCATCACCCTGCCCTACGGCCCCCAGACGCTGTGGCCTGACCATTGCGTGCAAGGCACACACGGTGCGCAACTGCACAGCGAGCTGAACATTGCTCATGCGCAGTTGATCCTGCGCAAAGGCTGCAACGCCGGGATCGACAGCTACTCGGCGTTCGTCGAAGCCGACCGCACGACCCAGACCGGCCTTGCGGGGTATCTCAAGGAACGCGGTATCGACAGCGTGTTCGTGGTCGGCCTGGCCCTGGATTTCTGCGTCGCCTGGTCGGCGCTGGATGCACGGGCTGCCGGGTTCAACACCTGGATCATTGCCGATGCGTGCAAGGCCATCGACTTGAACGGTTCGCTGGACAGGGCGTGGCAGGATTTGCAAGCGGCGGGTGTCGTGCGGATTGAGAGTGCGGATTTGACTGGTTTAACTGATCAGGCACAAGCTCTGTAGCAGCCCGGCCGGGCGGCGTTCCGTTTACCGGCGGAGGCATCCTCATGGGCGCCATTTCCTGTAGCAGCACGGCTTGCCGGCGGTAGCGATTCAACGGACGTCACCGCCGGCAAGCCTGACTGCTACAGGTCATGCGGTGCTCTGTGGCTATTCGTTACCTAACGCAAACCGCTTCAACCTTTCCCCTTCCATCCGGTACCGCACCCACTCATCCTGCGGCTCAGCCCCGATGGATTTGTAGAAATCGATTGCTGGCTGGTTCCAGTCCAGCACGCTCCACTCGAAACGACCGCATCCAGTGTCATGAGCGATTTTCGCCAAGTGGCGCAGCAGCTGTTTCCCCGCACCGATGCCGCGCTGGGTCGCCGAAACGAACAGGTCTTCCAGGTACAGCCCCTTGCTCCCCTGCCACGTCGAGTAGCTGAGGAAGTACACGGCAAAACCAATCGGTTTGTCGTCCAGCAGGCAGATCAGCGCCTTGGCCGGCGACGGCTCGTCGAACAGGCTGCGCTCGATGTCGGCGACGTTGGCCTTGACCTCGTGCTCGGCTTTTTCGTAGATCGCAAGCTCGGTGATGAAGCCCAGAATCACGGCGGCATCGGCGCGGGTGGCGTCTCGAATATGAAGGGTCACAGTGGGGTCTCCCGGATCAGTAAAAAGGCCGCCGCACAGTGGCGAACGACGGGGAGCGGATTGTGTCTCAACCAACAGCGGTGCGCAGCCTGCAAATCGAAAACAATCACCTGCCCGCCCTTCTTGAACAGCAGGAACACCCCAGACCATCCCAGAGAACCCGCATGGACACTGAACACGACGGCAAGACCCCGGGCCTTACGCCCGAAGAAGAGCGCGACATCGACGAAAACCAACCGCCCCGTGCAGCCGTCCTGCACGAGACGATCCGCATGCAGGGCGATCAGGAACTGGAGCGCAATGTTGCGGCGCTGTTCTGGTCGGCGCTGGCAGCGGGGCTGACCATGGGCTTGTCGCTGATGGCCATGGGGCTGCTCAACTCTAGGCTGCCGGAGGGCGAGGCCTTCAAGGTGATCGCCAGCGTCGGCTACAGCGCGGGGTTTCTTGCGGTGATCCTTGCTCGCCAGCAGCTGTTCACGGAAAACACCCTGACCGCTGTCCTGCCAGTCATGACCAAACCCACGCTCAACAACTTCGGCCGCCTGCTGCGCCTGTGGAGCGTGGTGCTGGTCGGCAACCTGTGCGGCACGTTGCTGGTGGCGTACGTCATGCTGGAACTGCCGATCTTCGACAGCAAGACCGACGAGGCCTTTCTCGAGATCGGCCGCAAGGTCATGGAAAACGGCCCCACCCAGATGTTCGCCAAGGGCATCATTTCCGGGTGGATGATCGCGACCATGGTGTGGATGATCCCGTCCATGGAAAACGCCAAGGTGTGGATCATCCTGATGATCACCTACCTCATGGCGCTGGGGGACTTCACCCACATCGTGGTCGGCTCGGCGGAAGTGTCCTATCTGGTGTTCGCCGGCGAGCTGTCGTGGAAGGAGTTCTGGCTGGTGTTCGCCGGACCGACGCTGGGGGGCAACATTATTGGCGGAAGTTTTATCTTTGCGCTGATCAGCCATGCGCAGATCAGGAGTGAAAGTGGTACGCCGAAGAAACAGCCATCCCGCAACGAGAACCAGCCCGCGCAGGGTCGCAAAGCCAACCCCGAACGCGAAGGTTCATGAGAACTCTGTAGGAGCGCGCTTGCCCGCGACAGCGGTTTGTCAGTCAATACCTGGAACACCGGCAGCCTGCAATCGCGGGCAAGCGCGCTCCTGCATGGAGCCTGCGGGCTGAACTTAAATTATTTTTAAGAAATACCGACTACGTTTAAAGGCAAAATACAGCCTTCAGTCACTACGTGGTTCAGACATCCCAATGACCCGAATCCTGACAATCGAAGACGATGCCGTCACTGCCAAGGAAATCGTTGCCGAACTCAGCAGCCATGGCCTTCTTGTGGATTGGGTCGACAATGGCCGCGAAGGTCTGGTGCGTGCGGTGAGCGGCGATTACGACCTGATTACCCTGGATCGCATGCTCCCCGAGGTCGACGGACTGGCGATTGTCACCACCATGCGCGCCCTGGGCATCGCCACGCCGATCCTGATGATCAGCGCCCTGTCCGATGTTGACGAACGCGTCCGCGGACTGCGCGCCGGGGGCGACGACTACCTGTCAAAACCCTTCGCGTCCGACGAAATGGCCGCCCGTGTCGAGGTTCTGCTGCGCCGCAGCAACCCGGTGACCCAGGCCGAAACCATGCTCAGGGTCGCCGACCTTGAACTGAACCTGATCACCCGCGAAGCCAGCCGCGCCGGCCAGCCGCTGAACCTGCTGCCGACCGAATACAAGCTGCTGGAATTCCTGATGCGCAACAGCGGCCAGATCATCACCCGCATGATGATTTTCGAAGAAGTCTGGGGTTATCACTTCGACCCCGGCACCAACCTGATCGACGTTCACATCGGTCGCTTGCGCAAGAAAATCGATCCCCCTACCCTGACGCCGCTGATACGTACCGTTCGAGGCTCAGGTTATGTCATTGCCGAACCCGTCTAAGGGCTGGCGCTCCTCCAGCAGCCGTCTGCTGGCGCTTTACAGTTTCCTGTTCGTGGCCTGGAGCAGCATCCTCATGGGGGTGCTGTATTGGGAAGTCACCAGTTACCTGAACACCCTCGCCCGCCACTCGCTGATGCAGCGCCAGCAACTGTTTTCGCGCTTCGAAGGCGCACAACTGGACGACGCGCTGCGCACCAGCGACAAGTTCGACATCCGTTCGGTGGACGCCTACGGCCTGTTCGACAACGACCTGGCACCCATCAGCGGGCCGATACGCGAGATTCCGAAAGGGCTGAAACTGACGGGCGAGATCCAGGAGCTGGACACCTGCATCGACTCCGACGACCCCGACCTGCCGCGTGCCAGCTGCGATGCCGTGGCGATTCACACCCTGGACAATCGCTGGCTGATCCTGGTGCGCGACAACGGCTCGCTGTTCGCCGTGACCACGCTGATCCTGCGTGCGCTGTTGTGGGGCATCTCGCTGACGATCATCCCCGGCGCCCTGGGCTGGCATCTGTTGCGTCAGCGCCCGTTGCGGCGTATCGGTGCGATCCAGGCCAGCGCCGAAGCGATCGTCACGGGCGACCTGACCAAGCGCTTGCCGGTCTCGAACCGGCGCGACGAACTGGACATGCTGGCGGACATCGTCAACGCCATGCTCGATCGCATCGAGCGGTTGATGAACGAGGTCAAAGGGGTCTGCGACAACATCGCCCACGACCTGCGCACCCCGCTCACCCGACTGCGCGCGCAGTTGTACCGGATTCAGCAGCAATCCGCGGAAGACTCGCCGCAAGGTGAACAGATGGCTCAGGTCATCGCCGACGCAGACACCCTGATGGCGCGTTTCCGCGGGCTGCTCCGTATTTCAGAACTTGAAGATCATCAGCGGCGGTCGGCGTTCGGGCAGCTCGATCCGGTGACGTTGCTGCAAGAACTGCACGACTTTTACCTGCCATTGGCCGAAGAGGGTCGGGTCTCGCTGCAGCTGAAAGTGGCGCAGGACCTGCCGCTGGTGATCGGCGATCGGGCATTGTTGTTCGAAGCCCTGTCGAACCTGTTGAGCAATTCGATCAAATTCACCCCGCCCGGCGGTCAGGTGCTGATGATCGCCCGTGCCGAAGGCGACACCACCTTTCTCGAAGTCCAGGACACCGGCCCCGGCATCCCCGACGCCGAGCGCGAAGCGGTGTTCAAGCGCTTCTATCGCAGCGAGACCGGCAATCAGCAAAGCGGGTTCGGCCTGGGGCTGTCCATCGTCGCCGCCATCGTCAACCTGCATGGGTTCAAACTGCGCATCGGCAACAGCCCGTCCGGCGGCGCGAGCCTGGTACTGGAGTGTCGGCAGGTATTGGCGTTAGGGTGACCTGAACGACAAAGCCGCCCTGAGGGCGGCTTTGCTTGATCGGATTCACATCACATGTTGCGGGCTTTCTCGATGATTCGATCCTGCCGCTCCCACGCCTTCTTCATGACCTCCTGATAGACACGTTCCTTTTCTTCGGAGGTGGCGTTGCGCACGAAGTCGGAGAACGGCGTCGATTTCACCGTTTTGAGCTTCTCACTGGTTGCCATCATTCGATCCTCTTCTGGCTCAGCTTTCGTGCAAGCGTGTCCCGATCATAGGTTTCGGGAATATGGGTGTCAATTTGCTGAATATTTTCGCGGTAGGCCTTAGTCGACCCGTCTTCGTTTTTGATAAAAATGTCGACAGTTACGGAATGACCAAAGTTGAACTTCAGCTGGTTAACGACCTCCCTTGCAGCAAAATATTGGTGCACAAAGCCGTCAACTGGAATATTTCGCCCCTCAACCTTCTCGCGTGCCTGGACAAATTCCCATGCGCGCTCCGGATTTTGATAGACATACAGGACCAGCACAAACCGACTCCTATTCAGGGAGCGCTGGATATTGCGTGCGACAGTTTCGTAATTGGAAGAAGTACCATCCAGCAGAAACGATTGCTGTAGCCGCAAGGCCTCATCATGAACAGCCGAAACCAATACAGAAACAGCACGTTGAAAAAGAGAAGAGTTGCTCCCGGTATAACCTGGCAGCTCTGAACGATAGTTGTCGGGATCAATCCTCAAAACGCCTCCGCCAAATCGTGACAGAAACTCCAATGAGGCCTCCGTTTTACCTGCGCCCGGCGATCCAGCCATGAATACCGATACCGGCGAATCTTCAGACAGGAAGATCGATGGATCGGTCAACCTTCTCGCGATCTTTTTTCGATTGGCCTTGGCGAATACCACCGCCTCATCAGCAATACTTTGATCATCTGACTTCATGTCTCCAGCGTCCGTTTTTCGAGTTCATCAGAAGCGCGAATTATTCTTCACTACGCCAGTGATGACTATCCGACGCAACAAAACGAAACAGGACGCGTTGGAGACCATTCACAATAAAAACCATGACATTCCCGCCATGGGCTCAATAAAAACCATTGATGAAGGAAACGTCTGTTCACCCCGGCATACAGGTGAAATCCTTGCTATGCCCGATCTGGTGCCCCTGCGAGTCCTCAAGCTTGACCCGATACTCCTCACCCAGACTCGACTCCACCAGCTTGTAATGCTCGCCCGCCTTGAACTGGCTGTAATCGATCCCCGTCTCGCAATTCACCTGCCCGTCGTCACCATTGCCCTCCACGATCAGCTCCAGCTCAAGCGTGTGCGCCCCCGGCTTGACCTCGAAATAGCGACCGTCATTCAGGCGCTTGCCGTCCAGATCCTCGGCCATCAACACCCCGGAAGGCTCCTCCTGCAGCCCGATCCACGCCTCGCTCGGATCGGCCTTGGGCATCGGCCCGGCGCACGCCGACAGCACCGCAACGACACTCAACAGGGGAACAAGCAACAACGATCTGGCTTTCATGACGCACACCTCAGGCAGTGAAAAAGGAAGTGAAAAGAAGCCTTACAGACAGGCTGGACTTCGATGCGGCAAGGCTGCGCGCCGCCCCGATGAACAACAAATGAATCCCCCATGAAAGCTCCTTGTGCGCCGGACTAACGATTTGTTCATTTGGCTGAAAGCTGCCTGTTAGGCGCTCGCACCAAGACTGCGCTGATTCGAAATGGGAGGTTTGCGGCATGCTCGGGCTGGTCAAGACTGCATTGCTAAAGCCGTACACGTTCATCGTGTTGGCGATATTCATCTGTATTGTCGGGCCCATGGCGGCCCTCAAAACGCCTACCGACGTCTTCCCCGACATCGGCATTCCGGTGGCCGCCGTGGTCTGGCAGTACGCCGGGCTTTCACCGGACGCAATGGCCGGTCGCGTCATCTACACCTACGAGCGCTCGCTGAGCACCACGGTCAACGACATCGAGCACATCGAATCGCAGTCGTTGCCGGGCATGGGCATCGTCAAGATTTTCTTCCAGCCGGGGGTCGACATCCGCACCGCCAACGCGCAGGTGACAGCGGTTTCTCAAACCGTGCTCAAGCAAATGCCCGCCGGGATCACCCCGCCGCTGATCCTCAATTACAGCGCTTCGACCGTGCCTATCCTGCAAATGGCGTTCTCCAGCCCGACGCTGTCCGAAGCGCGCATTCGCGACCTGGTGCAGAACAGCATTCGCCTCCCCCTCAGCGCCGTGCCGGGACTGGCGATGCCAACACCCATGGGCGGCAAGCAACGGCAGATCACCCTCGACCTCGACCCCCAGGCGCTGGCAGCCAAGGGCCTATCGGCGCAGGACGTGGGTAACGCATTGGCCGCTGGCAACCAGATCATTCCGGTGGGCACCGCGAAGATGGGCACCGACGAATACACGGTGCTGCTGAACAACAGCCCCAAAGCCATCGATGAACTCAACGACCTGCCGATCAAGACCGTGAACGGCGCGTTGATCACCATCGGCCAGGTGGCGCACGTGCGCGACGGCTCGCCGCCGCAGACCAACATCGTGCGGGTCGATGGCCGCCGGGCAGTGCTGATGCCAGCGCTGAAGAACGGCAACATCTCTACCCTGTGCATCGTTGACGACATCCGCAACATGCTGCCGCTGATCAACGAGACCCTGCCGCCGGCGCTGAAGACCTCGCTGCTGGGTGATGCCTCGGTGTTCGTCAAGGAATCGGTGGGCAGCGTCGCTCGCGAAGGCATCATTGCCGCGCTGCTGACCAGCGTGATGATCCTGCTGTTCCTCGGCAGTTGGCGATCAACCGTGATCATTGCCGCGTCGATTCCGCTGGCGGTGCTGTCGGCCATCGCGCTGCTCTCCATCAGCGGCCAGACCCTCAACGTCATGACCCTTGGCGGGCTGGCACTGGCAGTGGGGATTCTGGTGGACGACGCCACGGTGACCATCGAAAACATCAACTGGCACCTGGAGCAAGGCAAGGCGGTCAAGGACGCGATCATGGACGGCGCACGACAGATCGTCGGCCCTGCGTTCGTCTCGTTGCTGTGCATCTGCATCGTGTTCGTGCCGATGTTCATGCTGCAAGGCATTGCCGGTTACCTGTTCCGGCCGATGGCGCTGGCGGTGATCTTCGCCATGGGCAGCTCGTTCCTGCTGTCGCGCACCCTGGTGCCGACCCTGGCGATGTTTTTGCTCAAGCCCCACGTGCTGGAAGCCGGCCCTGGCCATCACCCGGAAGACGCGTTCATCAATCACCACGAGGGTGATCAGCATGGCCGTCAGCGCAATGTTTTCCTGCGCAGCGCGCTGAGCTTTCAACAGGGTTTCGAGCGTCGCTTCTCGGCCATTCGCGATGTCTATCACGGCCTGCTGGGGGTGGCGCTGAAACGCCGCAAAGCCTTCCTTCTGGGTTTCCTGGCCTGCGTGCTGGCGAGCTTCGCGCTGTTGCCGAGTCTGGGCGAAGACTTCTTCCCCGCCACCGACGCCGGTGCCCTGTCGATGCATGTGCGCTTGCCGCTGGGCACGCGCATCGAGGAAAGCGCCGCCGCTTTTGACCGCATCGAACAGCGCATTCGCGAGATCATTCCGGCCAACCAACTGGACACCGTGATCGACAACATCGGCATCCCGCTCAGCGGCATCGACATGGCCTACAGCAGCAGCGGCACCATCGGCCCGCAGGATGGCGATATTCAGGTCACGCTCAAAGCCGATCACGCGCCTACCGCCGATTACGTCAAACGTCTGCGCGAAGCCCTGCCGCTAAGCTTCCCCGGCAGCCAGTTCGCGTTCATGCCAGCGGACATCAGCAGCCAGATCCTCAACTTCGGCGCCCCTGCTCCGCTGGACGTGAAAATCTCCGGGCCCAACGGTGACGCCAACCGCGCCTACGCGCTGGAATTGCAACGCCGCCTGCAGCACGTTCCCGGCATCGCGGACCTGCGCATTCAGCAGTCCACCGGTTATCCGTCGCTGCAAGTGGACGTTGATCGCCTGCGGGCGAAGCAACTGGGGATCACCGAAAAAGACGTGACCACCAGCCTCGGCGCGTCGCTGGCCGGCACCTCGCAAGTGGCGCCGACCTACTGGCTGAACCCGAAAAACGGCGTGTCGTACTCAGTGGTCGCAGCGACTCCGCAATACCGCCTGGACAGCCTGCCCACGCTGGAAGCCTTGCCGATAACCGGCAGCGACGGCCAGGCGCAGATTCTCGGCGGTCTGGCGACGATCAAGCGCGTCGACAGCCCTGCGGTGGTCACCCACTACAACATCCAGCCGACCCTGGACCTGTTCGCCAACGTGCAGGGCCGGGATCTGGGTGGCGTCGCCAAGGACGTGCAGAACGTCATCGACGACATGGCACATCTGCGTCCCAAAGGGGCGACGGTCAGCCTGCACGGCCAGATTGATGCGCTACATGAAGCCTTCAGTGGCCTGAGTCTCGGACTGCTGGGTGCAGTGGTGCTGATCTACCTGCTGATCGTGGTCAACTTCCAGTCCTGGATCGATCCGTTTGTGATCATCACTGCCCTGCCCGCTGCGCTCGCCGGGATTGTCTGGATGCTGTTCCTCAGCGGCACGTCACTGTCGGTGCCGGCATTGACCGGGGCCATCCTGTGCATGGGCGTGGCGACCGCCAACTCGATTCTGGTGGTGAGCTTCTGCCGCGAGCGCCTGGCCGAACACGGTGACGCGCTACTGGCCGCACTGGAAGCCGGTTACACACGCTTTCGCCCGGTGTGCATGACCGCGCTGGCGATGATCATCGGCATGCTGCCACTGGCGATCTCCCAGGAACAGAACGCCCCGCTCGGCCGTGCGGTGATCGGCGGATTGATCCTCGCCACCACCGCCACGCTGTTGTTCGTGCCGGTCGTCTTCAGCCTCGTGCACCGCCATTCGCAACCCAAATCAGCTGCCACCCAGGCAAACGCTACTGATGGAGAAACACCCCATGTCGTCTGAAAACGCGCCTTCGCGCAAACGCCTGATGCTGATCGGTGTCAGCGGCCTGACCCTGGCGGCGCTGTTGGTCGCCAACGGGCTGGCCGCGCGTACTCGCCATGAACGCGCCGTCGCCGCGTGGACCGAAACCCAGTCGGTGCCGGTGGTGAGCGTGGTCTCGCCTTCGCAGAATGCCCGAGGTGACACGCTGCAACTGCCTGCACGGCTGGAGGCCTGGAGCACGGCGTCGATCAACGCCCGGGTCAGTGGCTACCTGAAAGACTGGAGCGCGGACATCGGCAAACAGGTGCAAGCCGGTCAGGTGCTGGCGCAGATTGACAGCCCCGAACTGGATCAGCAACTGGCGCAGACCCGCGCCCATCTCGCGCAGCAACAAGCCACCGCACGCATCGCCGAAACCACTGCCGCGCGCTGGCAACACCTGCTGGCCACGCATTCAGTGTCGCAACAGGAAGTGGACGAAAAGGTCTCTGCCGCCGTCGCCGCGAAGGCCGACATGCAGGCCGCTGTCGCCGATTATCAGCGCCTGTCGGACCTGGCTGCCTACAAGACCATTCGCGCGCCGTTCAGCGGCACCATCACCGCGCGCAACACCGACATCGGCCAGTTGATCAAGGCCGACGATGGCGGCGGCACACCGTTGTTCAGCATGGCTGACACCCATCGCCTGCGACTGTACGTGCCGATTCCACAGAACTACGCCAGCGTGATTCGCCCCGGCATGCAGGTACAGCTGAGCGTGCCCGAGCACCCCGGAAAGACCTACAAGGCAACGCTGATGGGCGACTCCACCGCGGTCGATCCTCGCTCGGGCACGCTGCTCGCGCAGTTCGTGGCTGACAACCCCGATGGCGCGCTGTTACCCGGCGATTACGCCGACGCGACGCTGCCCATTTCAGCGGGTAGCCATGGCGTGAGCATCCCCGCCAGCGCGCTGATCTTCCGTGCCAAGGGCACGCAGGTGGCGACCATGGACAGCGGCGGTCATGTGCACCTGCGCAACATCCACATTGCCATGGACCTGGGGGACCGGCTGGTGATCGACCAAGGGCTTCAGGTCTCCGACAAGGTGATCGACAACCCGCCTGATGCGCTGCGCGAGAACGACGCCGTGCAACTGGCCGACGCCGGAGGTGAGCATGCGCCCAAGGCTTGAAGGTCTGGCCCTGATCATTGCGATGACGCTGCAAGGTTGTTCGTTGGCGCCGACTTATCACGCACCGACCGTTACAATGCCCGAGCATTACAAGGAGGCCGCAGGCCCTTGGCATCCGGCTCAACCTGCGGACCGGCAGCAAGCCCAGTGGTGGCAGGTGTTTCAGGACAGGCAACTCAATGACCTACAACAGCAACTGCTCAAGGCCAACCCCGATCTGGCGGCCGCCCTGGCCCATTACGATGCCTCGCAAGCTTACGCCAGCCAGTTGCATGCCGGACTGTTCCCGCAGGTCAACGCCAGCGTCGCACCGTTGCGCCAGCGTCAGTCGGATCGCCGGCCCCTGCGCGGCGACACCCAACCCTCGGTCTACAACAGCGACGCGGCCGGATTCAGCCTGAGTTTCGACCCGGACCTGTGGGGCAAGATCCGCAATCAGGTGGCCGCCGGTGACGCACAGGCCCAAGCCTCCGCCGACGATCTGGCGGTGGCCCGCCTGAGTCTGCAACGCCAGTTGGCCACCCTTTACGTGCAGGCCCGGGGGCTGGACGCGCAGAGCCGAATTCTCAAGAACTCGCTGGATGACTACACCCAGGCCCTGCAACTGACCCGTGATCGCTACGAAGGCAAGATCGCCTCGGAACTGGACCTGACCCGCGCCCAGAGCCAACTGGCCGAAGCCCAGGCGCAACTCGATGACGTGAAGGCCCAGAGCAACCTCAGCGAACACGCCATCGCCGAATTGGTGGGCATGCTCCCCAGTGACTTCGCGCTGATCCACGACGCGCAACCGCTGAAGCTGCCCGACATCCCGCAGGCTCTTCCCGGCGGTCTGTTGCAGCAGCGCCCGGACATCGCGGCGGCCGAGCGAAGGGTGTTCGCTGCCAACGCCAACATCGGCGTAGCGAAGGCTGCGTGGTACCCGGATTTCAGCCTGACCGGCTTGCTTGGTGGGCAGACTCAGGGCAGCGGCAATCTGCTTGCCGCCGCCAACCGTTACTGGGCGCTGGGGCCGCTGGTGAACCTGCCGATCTTCGACGGCGGCCGGCGCAACGCCAACGAACGCCAGGCCAAGGCCGAGTTCGAAGAAGCCGCCGCGCAGTACCACAGCCAAGTGCTCAAGGCGGTGCGCGAGGTGGAAGACAATCTGGGGCAGTTGCGGGACTTGCAGCAGGAGTCGCAGGATCAACAGGCCGCGGTCGATGCCGCGCAAAGTGCCGAACGCATGGCGATGAGCAGTTATGAAGCCGGGGCGGTCAATTATCTGGACGTGGTCACCGCCCAGACCACCGCCTTGCAGGCACAACGCCGATTGCAGGTGGTCGACACCAGCCGCTTGCAGGCCAGTGTCGGATTGTCGGTGGCGTTGGGTGGGGGGTGGAAATCCGGCAGCGAGTGACCCACGGTTTCCAGTCATCCGCACATCCTTATGGGAGACGCCGGGGTCACTACGGCGTCTCCCACAGAAATCGCGGTGTTGCAGGGCCTGGAACTTCCCCTCAGATATTTCGGGGCGGTGTCTGTAGGAAAACTCCCTGTCGAAATCAAAAATATCCTACGTCCTGCGACGCCTCAGGCAGCTACGCAACGCCTTGTTTTGACTGAACACTCCAGTCCCGAACCGTTTCGGGAAACCGCACTGGAGAATAAATATGGCGTTAGGCGCATTCATCAAAATCGACGGCTATCACTTCGGCAATCATCAACGTACGACCGCCACAGCTAGCTCAGCAGACGGCAACGTCGCGGGTGGCTGGGAGCGAATCGGCAACAAGAAATACGCCTGAGGAATCCCATGGCCACTCCTTACAGCTTCATCAACCCGCGCATGCAAACCTACCAGGGCCTGAAATCCAGCGTTTCACTCGCCGGTAAATCGCTGGCCAAGTTCGACACCCTCAACGCGCATATCCGCGACAGCGTGGTGCTCGCCGGCGAGCTGGTCATCATTGGCGACTACTCGACCAAATCGTGCACCGCTCAAGAAGCCTACCTGATGAGAAAGGCCACTGAAGTGCATCACATGCTGCTCATCAACGGCATGGAAGGCGACAGTTACGTCCTTGATAACTACGACTTCCTCCAGGACATCCTCGACAGAACCTCGATAGCGACCGGCGTCGCTTCCGATGGCTGGAGCCGACACCTTAAAAATATCGAACGCAGCCTGCAAGACATCAACGCGTTGTACAAAACCCACCTCGCTTCAGGGAAGCTCGAGAACAAGGAAATGTTCTTCCAGAAACGCGCACTGCTCGAAGCCAACATCCAGAAGCAACTGAACAGCTACGCCAGCACCGGCTCGGGACTGGGTCGAAACACCCGCATCAAGGACATGTTGGGGCTGTCGACCAAGAGCTATTCGAAGCAACGCGAAATCGCCCGTTACGCCGACACCGTTGCTGGCGTGGCGAAAGCGGCAACTATCGTTAAACGAGGTGGATACATCGGCGTCGCGCTTGATGTGGCGTCAACTTCGCTGGAGATCAGAGAAGCTTGCCTTGCCGGGGATGAGCGACAGTGCAGGAAGGCGCGGTATGTAGAGGGAGGGAAGTTGATTGGGAGTTTGGGTGGGGGTGCGATTGGAGCACATGGAGGAACCGCTGTTTCGAAACAGTTGTGTTTAGTGATTCTGGGGGCCGCCACGAGGGGGTTTGGCGCTACAGCCTGCGTTGCCTTGGGCGCTGGTTTAGGTGGCTGGGCGGGAGGTGAAATCGGCAGTGATCAAGGTGGAGTTTTAGGGGACGTCATTTACGGCGAGAACGATGAGTAAGTTGACGGTCGAACAGCTAGTTTCGGTAGTGGTTGTTGTGCCTCTACCTTTTATTTTGATGTGGACTGCCATTGCCTCCCATTTACTAGTGAGCAGACTGGAGCAAATATTTGCCCATAGCCTGTTCATGCGGCACGACCGGAAACTCATGGAAAAATTGGGGCTGTTTGGCAAAATTGTTACCTGTGGAAGTGTGGTTCTAGTGTGTTGGCTGCCTCGATTACATATCTGGAGAGGCGTGGCGCTTGAGAGCGAAATTGCGAGCATGCCCAAGCGACTCAAGCTTTGGTTGTACCCGCCATTTATTGCTTCTCATCTATGGTTTTCCGGGTTGTTGGTGTCTGGCTATGTTTTTGGATAGTCACCCTGTAGTCGGGACTATGGGTCAACCTGCCCATGCCCAGGACAACTGACGTTGCATGTAGGCGCGTTGTGTGAAAGCAAAGTTATCAAAGAGTCTGGGTGTGGCGGGGGGCCGGAGTAGAGTCCACGGCCGGACTGATCATGGAGAAGCGCTCGGTGAAATAATGGATGAGAGTCTTTATGACTAGATCGGTGATAGAGAAAGTCGTGACACTGGTGTGTGATGTTGCCCCTTCCGATGATTGTAATCTGGACAGCTGTGACATCACATATTTTGTCGAATAGACTGCAGCAGATATTTGAGAACAGTCTGATCATACGTCAAAATCGCGACCTGCATAGGAGGCTTGGAGTCGCTGGGGAGATTATCATATGCGGACATGTCTGCCTTGTTTGTTTGATGCCCAGGTTATATATCTGGAGAGGGGTAGCGCTTCGTAGCGAAATAGAGGCGCTACCCAACGACCTCAAAATGCGGCTGTATCCACCCTTCATTGCGTCCTTTGTTTGGTGCTCCGCTTTGTTAATCAGCGGTTTGATTTTTTAGGCAAGTGAAATGCTATGCGCCGCCGTGTCCTGAGTACGTAATAATTGGGTCGCATGCGCTGCGGCAGAATACTGTAAATGTGCGCCCCCCCCCTATAGCGGAGGTGGAATTGTTGCATAGATCGAATAAGTTCTTTATTTAGAATACTCACTATGATCGAGATAGGAATCTACGAGGTCGCCACAATTTGCACGATTGCTGCTCAACCTGTAGTGCTCATCTGGGTAGCCATTGTGACGCATAGAAATTTAGAAAACCTGGAGGCCGTTTTTTCGAGGAGCGCATTAGTTGAATACAATCAGATAATGTTTGGGCGATGGGGTTTTCCTGGCAGGGTTGTACGGTGCGGAGCAATATTTATGGCGTGCATAAGGCCAAATTGGCACATGGCAAAGGGATTTCTGGAAAGAGATGATTTATGCGGCATGACCAAAAGAATGAAGCTCACGCTTTACCCTCCATTTATAGCGATGTTTGTTGTCGTTATCGGGACAATTGTGTGCGGCGGTGTTATCCGCTGGAGCCATAGGTAGTCCTGCAGATTCACGTCGTCCTGGATGTGAGGAGCTTCGAGGAAGGGTGGGGAAGAACTGCACAATGGAAGAATTTATATCGATTGGGCAAGGGCGCCATGATTCGACTTCAGTCATCTGCACATCCTTGCAGGAGCGCGCTTGCCCGCGATGGCGTCAACGCTGACGCTGCAATGTCGAGTGATTAACCGCCATCGCGGGCAAGGGCGCGCCTACAGGGCATCCCCCATGGAAAGTGCGCCTCAGGCCTCAACGATCGCAAAATCGAACAGCACCTGGGGCGCTTCGATCAGCAGCGAACGCATCAACTGCGGCGAGCATTCCAGGGCCTGCAACTGCTCGACCACGGAGCCGTAATTCACGCGGCTCTCATGTTGGGTATGGGGCCAGTCGCTGCCCCACACCAAACGTTGAGCGCCGAAGCTCTGCACCAGCAGCGGCAGCGCGGCGCGGGCGAAGTCGAGGTTTTCCTGTTCGCTGCCTTCCAGTCGATAAATGCCCGAGACCTTCATCCACAACTGCCCGCTCAGGGCCAGTTCCAGCATCTCGCGAAAGCCCGGCTGATCCAGCCCCAGTCGTGCATCCGGCCGGCCGAAATGATCGATCACCAGCTTCACGCCGAAGGGCATCAATGCCCGGACCAAGCCCGGCAGATCGGACACATGGCGGTGCAGTTCCACATGCCAGTCCAGCTCGGCGATGTGCGCGAGCAGGGTCTTCCACTGCGGTTCGGAAAAGTCCGGCAGCGTCTTGCCGATCAGGTTCAGACGAATGCCGACCACGCCCAGGCGATCCATCTCGTTTAGCTCAGGGCGGCTGATCTCGCGATCGACCACTACCACGCCGCGCAACTGGGCAGGCGCCTGGCGCAGGGCATCGAGCAGGTAGCTGTTGTCGGTACCGAGGAAACTCGGCTGTACCAGCACGCCATGACTCAGACCGTGGGCCTGCAGGTTATCTCGATACATCGCCAGACTGGCGTCGTAGTCAGGTGAATAGCGTCTTGCCGATGTCAGATCCAGCTCCCTGCTGAATACGTGTGCGTGGCCGTCGATGCCAAGAATCGACGCGGGAAAGGTATCGGACATGGATCTCATCTATCGAAGAAATGCGCGATGCGAAAGGCATCGCGCAGGAAAGGCATCAAGCGCTGGCGGTTTCGTTGCGGCCGGTCGAGCCCTGAGCGGGGGCAGCGCTGGCTTCCAGGCTGCGACCACGGGTTTCCGGCAGGCACAGCGCGGCGATGACGGCAACGCCGTAAGCAATGCCGGCGTCGATGCCGATGGCTGAACCCAGTGACATGGACTCGCTCATGTGACCGACCAGGAACGGGAACACCGAGGACAGCACGCGGCCGAAGTTGTAGCAGAAGCCCACCCCCGCTCCGCGCACGTCAGCCGGGTACAGCTCGTTGAACAGTGCGCCGAGGCTGGCCGGAATACCGGCGGCGAAGAAGCCCAGCGGGAAGCCGAGAAACAGCATCTGGGTGTTGGTCAGCGGCAGGAACACGTAGCACTGCACGGTGATCACGCAGCACAGGGCGAACAGCACGATGTTCATGCGCCGGCCGATGCGGTCGATCAGGAACCCACTGGCCACGCAACCACACCAGAAGGCGAAGATGATCACTGCCAGGTAGCCACCGGAGTTGAGCACCGACAGGTTGCGTTCGGTTTTCAGGAAGGTCGGCAGCCAGGTCATGACCGCGTGGTAACCGCCGTGGGCACCCAGGCCCAGCAGGCCGCCGAGCAAGGTTACGCGCAACAGTTCAGGGCGGAAGATACCGGCCAGCGATTTGAAGAAACTCTGCGGGATGGCCTGCTCTTTTTGCAGACGCTGGAAGCTGTCCGGCTCTTGGACGTTGCGGCGCACCCAGATGATCAGCAGCGATGGCAGCAGGCCGACCAGGAACATCACCCGCCAGGCGATATCCGCCGGCACGAACGAATAGATCAGCGTGAAGACGCCCACCGCCAGGCCCCAGCCTACGGCCCAGGCGCTCTGCACGGTGCCCATGACTTTGCCGCGGTATTTGGGGTTGATCGTTTCGGCCATCAGCACCGCGCCCGCTGCCCACTCACCGCCGATGCCGAAGCCTTGCAGGGCCTTGACCACCAGCAGCGAGCTGAAGCCGGTGACGAACGCGGACAGAAAGGTAAAGAACGAGAACCAGAGGATCATCCACTGCAAAGTGCGCACGCGCCCATAACGGTCAGACAACGTGCCGCCGACCCAACCACCGAGGGCCGAGGTGATCAGCGTCACGCCGCTGATCAGGCCCGCATCGCCCTTGCTCAAGGCAAATGCGGCGATCAGTGCCGGAATGGCCAGACCGAACATCTGAACTTCAAGGGCGTCCAGCGACCACCCGCCGAAGCAGGCCCAGAACGTCTTGCGCTCCCGAGGGGTGACCTGGCGATACCAATTGAACATGGTTCTTGTCCTTATATGTGTGTGAAGCGGCAGTGGTTGTGGAGCCCGTTCTCGATGACAGGCTTGAGGAAAATCTCTGTAGGAGCGCGCTTGCCCGCGATTGCGGTGTTAGCCGACCGGGATATCACCGCACACCGCAATCGCGAGCCAGCACGCGCCTACAAGGTGTTTGGCGTTACCGAATGTCGACGCTGTAGCGGAAGTGGCTGGCGTGCCCACGGGAACGACGCCATTCCAGCGGTTGACCGGCGTAGTTGCGGGCCAGACGCTCGATCACCACAACCGGGCTGTGGGTCGGCACCTGGAGCAGACGCGCATGCACCTCGCTGATGGCCTCGGCGGTCAGGGTCTCTTCGGCGTAAGCGACGACCTGTCCGCACAAGTCTTCATAGATGGGATAAAGCAGCGGGCCCTGCTTGCTCAGGTCGATTTCCAGCAGCGTCTGGAACTGCACCTGTGGCAGCCAGATTTCCTCGGCAAGAACCGGTTGCGCGTCCAGCAGTCGAAGGCGGATCATGCGAATCACCGGGGCATCCAGCGGTAAGCCCAAGGCATGGGAAACGGCGGATGGCGCGCTTACCGGCTCAATGGACAGAATGCGACTCTCCGGCACCTGACGCTCACCGGAGACACTTTGAAAGCGGAAGAAGCGGAACAGCGAAGACTGGAACTGCGGCCGACGAATGAAGGTGCCACGGCCCTGCTGGCGTTCGAGGATGTTTTCATTGACCAGCATGTCGATGGCCTTGCGCACCGTGCCGGTTGACAGGCAATACTCGCTCGACAAGGCGGCTTCAGTCGGGATCGCTTCACCCGGACGCCAGCGGTTGTTGGCGATCTGCTCGGCCAATTGATCACGCAGACGTTGGTAAAGCGGCAGGCGGACATCACTGGACAGTCGGTTCATGGAGGCGCTTCGCTCTTGTATTTATGTAGTCATCTATATGAATTTGAGCAAAGTATTGTCCCGTTACAAATTATCGTCAAGGGGAGAAGACGCGGTTGCCTGATGAGCGGTGAGTTGCCGCAGAAGCGTGGTTGCCCGTGATTGCGCGCTTCCAGGCGCCGCACGCTTGAATGCCATGCCGCAATCGCGGGCAAACGCGCACCTACTGTTCATCCTGCGGCGGCTTTGCGCCCAGATGCCGCCCCGACAATATGTTCCACCACATATTCCGCGTCCCGCGCCACCCCCGAGAACCGCCCCGAACCCCAGGTGTAGAGCCAAGGCAGCCCGAGGAAATACAGCCCCGCTTGCGCCGTGACCCCGCGCTCATGGCCCGGATGCCCACGACCGTTGAACACCGGCGCTTCGACCCAGGTGAAGTCCGGTGTGAAACCGATGCACCAGATGATGCTGGTGATGCCCTGCTCCAACAGATTCAACTCGCCGCGTTCCTCGGACGGCGTCCACACAGGCTCGTAACGTTCGCCCGCCGGGGCGTCGATGCCCTGCTCGGCGATGTATTTGTCGATGGAGCCGTTAATCCGGTTATAGACCGCGTCGGCGCTGTTCAGGCTGTCGCTCAGGTTGCTTGCGAACTGCAACGTCTGGCCCTGCAACCCTTCCAGACGGCCGAACAACTCCATGCCCTCCAAGGCGAATTTGCGAAGATCGATGTCCCGCCCGCCATCGCGGCCGGTCACGTAATGGTTGGTGTTGTCGCGCACCCCTTCGCGCAGCGGATGGGTGTCGACGCCGATCCGGTAGTAGCCCATTTGCGCGAGCCAGTCGACCACGTCCTTGCCGCGATAGAAGCGTGCGCAACGGGGCGCATCACCAACGGCAAGAAAGACTTTGCGACCGGCCAGATGCAGGTCTTCGGCGATCTGCGCGCCGGACTGCCCGGATCCGACGACCAGCACGTTGCCTTCCGGCAGCGCCTGAGGATTGCGGTACTGCTCGGAATGAATCTGGGTAATACCGTCTGGCAGACGCTCGGCCAGACGCGGAATGATCGGCGTGTGATACCCGCCCGAGGCGCAGATTACCTGATCGGCGGTGAAATCGCCTTGCGAGGTATGCACGTCAAAGCCACCTGCCGCACGGGGCACCACGCGTCTGACCGCGACGCCTTCGCGCACCGGCGCGTTGACGGCGTTGACGAAGCCTGCAAGGTACTCGTTGATCTCGTCTTTCTTCATGAAACCGTGGGGGTCGGTGCCGCCGTGCTCCTCGCTGTAGCGATAACCCGGCAGCGCGCATTGCCAGTTCGGCGTGACCAGACTGAACGCATCCCAGCGCTGGTTGCGCCAGGTGTGGGTCAGGCTGTGTTTCTCCAGCACCAGATGGTCGACGCCCTGTTGTTGCAGGTAGTAACTGGCGGACAAACCGGCCTGCCCACCGCCGACGATGATGACGCTGTGGTGAGGCACTTTGAGGGAAGTGATCGAGCTGGGCATGGTCGGGGTCTCCGTCGTTGAAGTGGAACTGGTGAGTTTGAAACCTGTAGCAGTCCGGCTTGCCGGCGGTGGCTAACGTGCGGACGTCACCGCCGGCGAGCCGGAGTGCTACAGAGGGTCCGCATTGCAATGTTGTGATCAGGGTTAACGCCGGGCAGTCAAAAAGAACTCCAGCCGGCCCCGGTCACCCGACCGCCGCCTTCGGTTCTCATGCTGAGGACTTCCACCTGCCCTTCTTCCTGACCATGGGCTTGACCCTTGAGGCTGCCGAGGGTGTCCATGGCCGAGCTGCAATAGAACCCCTTGACCTGCTTCACGCGCTCGGACGCGTTGTTCAGACCGCCCTCGATCCGTTGCAGAAAATCCGCCAGCGGGTAACTGGCGCCTTCCTGCAAATGCTCGTAAATCACCGTGGAAGGCGAATAACCGGCGGCTTCTTTGCCGTTGGGCCAGCGAATCCTGAAATTGACGGCGGGCATGTCAGTGCTCCTGTTTTGCGGACAAGGGGGAAAGATCGAGATGGGGGTAGCTGAACCCGGTGAACGGCTGTTCATTCAGGTTCCAGAAGGTGCGACGCTGAAGGCCGTGCTGGACGGTAAGTTCGGCGCTGTCGGTGACCCTGCCGATGGGTTCGCAACGCAGCCCCTCGAAGGCGAATGCGGTCTGAACGCTCGGCCAGTCGGCCTCATCCAGCGTCATGAGAAAGCCATAGCTGGGGAACACTTGCAGCCAACGCAGCAAATCGGCATCGGCGGGGCATGGCAGACGTTGCAGATCGATGTCGCCACCGCACCCGGTGGTCTCCAGCAGCATCAACAGACTGCCCAGGACCCCGGCATTGCTGATGTCCTTGGCGGCATGCAGCAGTTGCGCTTCGGCCAGACGCGGCAGCACTTCCAGCTTGCTGCGCAAACGCTCGGCGGGCACACCCTCGAAGGCTTTCCAGTACGTGCTGTCGGCGTGCCAATAGCCTTCGAGGTCCACCGCCATGGCGATGACCTGACCGGGTTTGACGTGCAGGGTCGACAGCAGCTTGCTGGCGATGCCGGTGATCGCCACGGCCAGCGCGGTGGGGTTGTGTTCGGCGAGGCTGGTGTGCCCGCCCGCCAGCATCAGCCCGTAGGCTTCGCAGGCTGCGCGAATCCCCGCGAGGATTTCCTGCGCGGCGCCATCGTCGTGATGCCAGTAGGCGTTGACCACCGCCGTCGCCCGGCCGCCCATGGCGGTGATGTCGCTGACGTTGGCCATCACCGCCGACCATCCGGCAAACCACGGTGCGGCTCTGACGAAACCGGGCAACATGCCTTCGATGGCCAACAGTTGAAAGTGATCGCCGCAGGCAATGGCGGCGGTGTCGTCGCCCGGCAACGCATAAAGTTGCGCGCGGGTCAGCTGTTTATCAATCGCGCCAATAACCCGCGCCGGTTGCTGGATCGCCTGTTTCGACACCATCGCAGGGGTGCTGCGCAAGGTGTTTAGCAGCGTATCCAGATCCATTGAGTCAGTCATGACGCGCCACCTTCAGCGAACGCAGCGACACCTGACGCGGCATCAAGGGGTAATTTGCCAGGTCCGCCTGCATCAGGCAGTGGGGCTGGCCGAGCAACTCCAGATGTTCGAGGGTCTGCCATTGCAGGCCGTGAAACCAGACTTCGTTGGGCGCCTGCACCGTGGCCCTGAACACCTCGCAGCCCAGGTCCTTGGCCCGGGACACCGCTTCGTTGACCAACGCCTTGCCAATCATGCTGTGCCGACGATACGCCTGCGCCACGCACAAGCGACCACCGAACCAAAGACCCGGCTCGGGTTGATAGATGCGAACGGCTCCAACCACCTGATCCGCCATGCCGCAACTGCCCGCCAGCGCAACGATGGCGATGGCCTGAAAGTCGTGGCTGTCCTTGTCCTGAGGCAGCAGTTGTTGCTCATCGGAAAACACCGAGCGCCGCAGCGCGAAGTACGCCTGTTTCTCCCAGTTCTCGGTGGCCGGTTTGACCACCAGTTCACCCGCCCGAAAGGGTTCGAAGGTGCTGTCGACAAGCGCAAAGGCCAGGTTGTGCATGATCCGTCTCCCGAGGCGCGAAAAGGCCTGATCGTGGTTCGCTATTCGTGATTTTTGAGGGCTGAACACGCGCCGCACTTGGCACACCCGGCGTTGATATTTTCCGAGTGCAGGCCGTGACGACGCAGGCTGGCGCCGATCTGTGGATACAGCCGGGCCATCATTGCGCTGTCGGGTTTCGGGTGACGGGCCAGCGGCGTGCCGTCGATAGGCACGAACGGCACCACGAACGGGTACACCCCCATGGCGCTCAACCGTTCGCTCATGTCGGTGATCGCGGTTTCGCTGTCGCCCAGCCCTGCGAGAATGTAGGTGCTGACCTGACCGCGACCGAACACCTTCACCGCCGCTTCGAAGGCGTCGAAGTACCGGCTCAGCGGCACCTCGGCCTTGCCCGGCATGATGCGTTGGCGCACCTCGTCGGTGACCGCCTCCAGGTGCATGCCCAGCGACACCACGCCGCTGTCGGCCAGGCGCTCGAACCAGATGTCGTCGTCCGGCGGCTCGCACTGCGCCTGGATCGGCAGGTTGACGGCGGCGGTCACGGCGGCGGCGGATTCACAGAGAATCGCGGCGCCCCGGTCCGGTGTCTGCGGCGTGCCCGTGGTCATCACCATGTGTTTGACGCCGTCCAGTTCCACGGCGGCTTTTGCCACTTCGGCCAGTTGCTGCGGGCGTTTGCGGGCGATGGTCTTGCCCGCCGCCAGGGACTGGCCGATGGCGCAGAACTGGCAGGAAGTGCTGCGATCGTTGAAGCGAATGCAATGCTGCAAGACGGTCGTCGCCAGCACATCGCTGCTGTGCAGGGTCGCGATTTTCCAGTACGGAATGCCGTCGGCGGTGCTGCGGCTGTAGAAGTTCGGCACGCCCGGCATCTTGACCTGACCGACCTGCAAGCCTTCGCGAAAGATCAGCGCCAGGCTGCCATCGGCGCTGGGCTGGGCCTGGTACGGAGAGCTTTGCGAGGCCTGATTGAGGATCGGCACCATCATGGTCCGCTCGCCAAAGGTCAGCGCCTTGTGATCGGAAGGTCCCGCGCCGCCCTGCCGCGACAGGCCGTTTTGCGCAGCAGGCCAGCGCACGCCATGGCATTGCAGCTCGGCGAGCAGTTCATTGGTCTGCATGATCGAGCTCCTTGCCCTGGAGGGTCATGTGATGCGCGCCGCGCTCGTGGACCTTGGCGGTCGGTGTGCGATCGATCAGCAGGCTGAGCAGTTCCGGGCGGCTGTAATGCCCGACGGAGTCCATCATCCGTTTGCGCTTGTCGATCAGCTTCAGGTCCAGATCGGCGACCACCCAGCCCTCGCCTTTGCGCAGGGGCTCGCCGAGCAATTTGCCTTCCGGCGAAACGATGGCGGTGAAGCAGCCACCGGAAATCGGGCCCAGGGCACAACCGGTGTCCTGCATGATCTGGCCTTGTTGATCGGCGTCGAGCCAGGCAGTGGCGTTGACCACAAAGCAGCCGGATTCCAGCGCGTGGTGGCGGATGGTGACTTCGATCTGTTCGGCAAAGATGTCGCCTACCAGGGAGCCGGGGAACATCGCGACGTGGATCTGTTCGCCGTCAGCCATCAAGGCGTAGCGCGCCAGCGGGTTGTAATGCTCCCAGCACGCCAGCGAGCCGATGCGGCCCACCGCGCTGTCGACGGCGCGCAGGCCGGAGCCATCGCCCTGCCCCCAGACCATGCGTTCGTGGTAGGTCGGGGTGATCTTGCGCCGGTGTTGAATCAGCGTGCCGTCGGCATCAAAAAGCAGCTGTGCGTTGTAAATCGTGCCGCCGGCGCGCTCGTTGACGCCGATGGAGGCGACGATCCCTGCTTCACGGCAGGCTTCGCCGATCTGGCGGGTGACGTCGGAAGGTACGATCACCGATTGTTCCAGCAGTTGCAGGTGTTCCTTGCCCATCGCGAACGGCGGCTGGACGAAGGAAAAATAGGGGTAGTACGGCACCACGGTTTCCGGGAAAACAGCGAATTGCACACCCTCGCGACCCAGCGTGAGCAAGGTCTCGCACAGCTTGGCGACGGTGGCTTCGCGGGCGTACAGCACGGGGCTGAACTGAACGGCGGCGGCGCGGATGGTGGTCATGTCGGGGCGTCCTGATTGTTTCGGCTAACGCATTGAGGGGCGGATACGGTGAACCCTCTGTAGCAGTCCGGCCGGGCGGACTGCTACAGATGACATGTAGCGCTCTGGCTACGGGTGTTTAAGCCGTCCAGGTATCGATGATCATCGCGCCCTCGCGACGCATCAGCAGCCGCAGGTCCATCACGTCCAGCGGATTGATCGGGCGAATGCCTTCGATCAGCGCCTTTTCGGTCTGGCCGTACAGCGCCTGCAGGGCGAAGCGGCAGGCGTAGACTTCGCCGCCTTCGGCCATGAACGCCTTGATCTGGTTGTTGACCGCCAGATGCCCCGGAAACGCTTCGGCACCCAGTGTCGGGAAGCCACGTTGCACACCCAGTTGCACACCTGGCCCGTAGAGCAGGACCTTGGTTTCGAACCCTTTGCGCAGCAGGCGCTTGGCCTGAAGCATGTTGACCAGGCCAATGGAACCTTCGAACGCGATGGTGTGGAAGGTCAGCAGGGCTTTTTCCCCTGGCTCGGCTTTGACGTCCTCGAAGACCTTCTCCTCGTAATTGACCAGGAAGTCGCCGTCTTGATAGTGGTTGATGTCTACGCTTGGCATGTCGTCGCTCCGTTCGTTCAGGTGTTGTCGGTGTTCTGGATCGTTCACCGGGTGACACCTTGGGTAGAGCGAACGCCGTGCCAGAAAATAAATGCTTGCTCAGGCATGGGATAACCGACTGATTTCGAAGAAGATCCTGATCTGATCCGGTGTTTTGCTTACGTTCTGATGCTTTCGGGAAATTACGCATTCCCGTAGAAATACGAATATTCGTACTGCTCCATCACGAGATTTCGTAATCATGAACGAACCAGACTCGCTGATCGGTTGGGCCGACCTCGCCTACTCGTCCCGGCATATGGTGTTCGAGCACTGTGCCGAGGCCATCGCCCTGCTCGACCCGTTCGCCGATCACTTTGGCGACCTCAACATCGCCGCCTGCAAGCTGCTCGGCTATCCGCGCCAGGAATTGCTGGCGCTGCCGGTGAGCAAGCTGTTCGGTCATCAACTGGCGGACCTGATCGTATTTACGCAAGCGGTGATGGACAAAGGCCGCGGCTGGACCGATGACTTGAGCTGCAACATCAAGACCGGCGAACGCATCGAACTGGAAATCTCGGCCACCACTTTGCAGATCAAGGGCAGTCCGCAGTTGATTCTGGTGATGCGCGAAGCCAGCCAGCAGAAGTATCAGCAGGATCAGGCCCTCACCGAACGCACCATGCGCGGCGGGCTGATCGAGTGGCGCAACATTCTCAACCTGTTTCAGGAGTCCGAGCGCGACAATCAGTTGCTGCTCAGCTCGGTCGGTGACGGCATCTACGCCATCGACAGCGAAGGCCTGGCGACCTTCGTCAATCCGGCCGGGGCACGCATGCTGGGTTGGGAGGTGAAGGACATGATCGGCAAGAACATCCACCGCATCCACCACCACAGCCATGAAGACGGTAGCCACTACCCGGTCGAGGATTGCCCGATCTACAAAGCGGTGCACGACGGCGTGGTGCACGAAGGTCGCCAGGAAGTGTTCTGGCGCCGGGATGGGAGTTGCTTTCCCGTGGAATTCACCAGCACCCCGGTGATCTCCGATGGACGCATTGCAGGCGCGGTGGTGGTGTTCCGCGACATCACCGAACGCCGTAGCACCGAGACCCAGCTGCAAACCGCACTGGATGAACTCAAACTCCTCAAGCAGCGGCTGGAAGATCAGAACGCCTACTTGCAGGAAGAGATTCACATCGAACACAACTTTCGCGAGATCGTCGGTCAGAGCGCGCCGATCCTGAAAATCATCAAGCAGATCGACGTCGTCGCACCGACCGACGCCAGCGTGTTGATCAATGGCGAATCCGGCACGGGCAAGGAGCTCATCGCTCGGGCCATTCACCAGGCCAGCCGCCGCAGCGCCCATCCGCTGATCCGGGTCAACTGCGCGGCGATTCCCACCGAGCTGTTCGAGAGTGAGTTTTTCGGCCACATTCGCGGTGCCTTTACCGGCGCGGTGCGCGATCGTGTCGGGCGCTTCGAGTTGGCCGATGGCGGTACGCTGTTTCTCGACGAGATCGGCGAAATCCCGCTGGAACTGCAAAGCAAACTGCTGCGGGTATTGCAGGAGGGGCAATTCGAGCGCGTCGGTGAAGAGCGCACGCGCAAAGTCGATGTGCGCATCATCGCCGCGACCAATCGCGACTTGCGCCAGGAAGTCGGGACCAAGCACTTTCGCGAGGACCTGTACTTTCGACTTAACGTCTTCCCGATCCAGTCCCCCGCCCTGCGCGACCGCCCGATGGACATTGCGCCGCTGGCCGCGCACTTCCTCAAACAAGTCGGCAAACGCCTGAACATGCCCGGCCGCCGCCTGCGCAACAGCGACATCGAGCGACTGCAGAATTACTCCTGGCCGGGCAACATCCGCGAACTGCAGAACGTCATCGAACGCGCGCTGATCACCTCCACCGGCGCCGATCTCAACCTCGACCTGCCCGATGAACCCAAGCCCCACGAAAGCGCAGCGGTCGGCGCCTTGCCGGAACAGGGCTACCTCACCGAAAACCAGATGCGCGACCTGGAGCGCAGCAACATGCACGCCGCGTTGAAAGCGGCCAATGGCAAGCTGTTCGGCAAAGGAGGTGCAGCGCAATTGCTGGGCGTGAAGCCAACGACGCTGGCTTCACGGTTGAAACGGCTGGATATCGAAGTGGGTTGAACGTATCTCGCCCTGACACGACGATCAGCGCACGCGGACGTTGAACCTGCCCAGAGGTCTGAGGGGAGCTAACGTCCCCCAGTCCGTTTCTGCCCGAAGGGCGCGGGGAACTGCCATACTCCGGCCCGATTCTGCCCGCAGGGCGTAGGAGCTCTCGGAGGTTACGACGGCAGCGATCTGGCGCGAAGCGGCAGTAAAACCC
>NZ_QXTJ01000031.1:0-57650 GCF_003605735.1 Pseudomonas sp. LS-2
CGTCATCGAAAACGGCGTGCTGATGACCTCGCCGCAATCGACCACCTTGCCCTCGGGCAGCACCTTCACCGTGCTCAATTACAACCCGGTCACCGGAGAGGTGACCTACACCTACACGCTCAACGGCGCCGAAACCCACAACCAGGGCGATGGCACGATCAATAACGAGCAGATCGCCGTGCATGCGGTGGACACCGATGGCGATGTCGCCGATGGCAACATCAACGTGCATGTCACCGATGACGTGCCTCTGGCCAACCCCGATATCGGCTATGTCAAAGAGGGCGGCGAAACCAGCGGCAACCTGCTCGGCAACGACCAGGCGGGCGCCGATGGGTCGGGCGCGGGCGGGCTGATCGTCGGCGTGCGCGCCGGCAGCGATGCAACCACCCCTGTATTCGGCGGTGTCGGCACGGTGATTCAAGGCCTGTATGGCAGCCTGATCGTCGATGCTAGCGGCAACGCTTCTTACGTGGCTAACCCAAACTCGGGCGGCACGGGCGATGCACAGGACGTGTTCACCTACACCATTCGCGATGCCGACGGTGATACCAGCACGACCACTGTCACCGTCAACGTCTTCCACAACGATGGCGTGACAATCGGCGGGGACGACTGCACGGTCGACGAAGCCAACCTGCCGGGCGGTTCCCATCCGAACCACGACGCCCTGACCCAGACCGGCACCATCAACATCGGTGCGCCGGACGGTCTCAAAACCCTCACCGTGGGCGGTATCAACGTCATCGAGAACGGGTCGCAAAGCACCTCGTCACAAACCACCACCTTGCCGTCGGGCAGCACGCTGACCATCATCAATTACAATCCCGCGACCGGTGTCGTCACGTACACCTACACGCTCAATACGCCGGAAACCCACAATCAGGGCAACGGCACTTCGCTCAACGATCAGATATCCGTGCATGCCGTGGACAACGACGGCGATGCCGCCGATGGCAGCGTCGTGGTCAAGGTTCTCGACGACACGCCTCAGGCGCACTGCGATATCGGCAATGTTGCGGCGGGCGGGGATGTCAGCGGCAACCTGTTGCTCAACGACTCTGCGGGTGCCGATGGCGCCGGCCCTAACGGGCTGATTGTCGGGGTACGTGCGGGCGGTGACACCGCGGCACCTGCCAGTGGCGGATTGAACACCGTCATCGCCGGGCTGTTCGGCACGTTGATCGTCGATGCTCAGGGCAATGCGACCTATCACAGTAACCCGGCGCTGGTCGGACCGAACGGCGAGCAGGACGTGTTTACCTACACCATCCGCGATGCCGACGGCGATACCAGCACCACCACGGTCACCGTCAACGTGGCACCACCGTGCCCGCCGGTTGCCTGCAACGATCACGACGTCACCGTTCAGGAAAGCGCGCTCGATACCCACAAGGACGGCCAGGACCTGGCGCCGGGCAAAGTCACCGGCAGCAACCCGGGCTCGACCGCCGAAACCGGCACTGGCACCGTGGCCGACTCAGCCCATGGCGGCTATGGTGCGCTGACATTCAGCCTCGAAGGCGCACACAACGGTACGGCCCAGGGGCAATACGGTGTGCTGCACCTGAACGCGGACGGCAGCTACACCTACACGTTGACCACGCCGCCGCACAGTCAGCCAGCGGCCAACGACGGGCCGAACATCACCCACGAAACGTTCAACTACACCGTCACCGATTCGCTGGGGCATTCCTCCAGCGCGCAGATCGTGGTCAGCATCGTCGACGACCAGCCCAAAGCGGCTTGCATCGACAAGACCGTGACCAGCGAAGGGGTCGACACCAACCTGATGCTGATCGTCGACAACTCGGCGAGCATGAACGAGCCGTCAGGCGTCAACGGCCTGACCCGACTGGGTCTGGAGAAGCAGGCGATCATCGAGCTGCTGAACAAGTACGACGCCCTCGGCGACGTGAAAGTCCAGTTGGTGACGTTCAACAGCCAGGCCAATATCGGCAGTAACGAATGGGTGGATGTCGCCACCGCCAAAGCCATGGTCAACGCGCTGACCGCTGGCAATGGCACCAACTACGACGCTGCTCTGGCCGCCGCACAGCAGGCGTTCGTCGAGAAGGGTTCAATTGCCGGTGCGCAGAACCTGGCTTACTTCTTCTCGGACGGCAATCCGACCACATCGCCGCAGCATTCCGATCCGGGCCATGTGCCCAATCCGGCACGGGGCGATGGTATCGATGCAACCGAAGAGCACGCGTGGACCACGTTCCTCGACAGCCATCACATCAACGCCATCGCCATTGGCGTCGGCACCGACGTCAGCAGTACCTACCTGAACCCGGTCGCCTACAACGGCGCCACCGGCACCAACACCGGCGCGTTGATCGTGACCGATCTCGGCCAGTTGAACGTAGTGCTCAGTGGCACGGTGCAGGGTGGGGTGCATGGCAGTCTGCTGGAAGGCGGCACCTTCGGCGCGGATCAGGGCTTCATCAAGTCGGTGACGGTCGATGGCACCACATACACCTTCGATCCGAGGGCGTTCAGTCATCAGGGCAATGTCACCACCAGTGGCGGCGAGAATCACGCCAGCTTCAATGGTCAGAGCAACACGCTCACCGTCACCGGCGAGCACGGCACGCTGGTCCTCAACATGGGCACCGGTGAATACAGCTACACCCCGACCATCGGCGTGAGCCAGCCGGTCACTGAAAATATTCACTATGTGCTGAGCGATTACGACGGCGATCTGGCTTCGGCCAATCTCAGCGTTCACGTCGTACCGCCGCCCGTTTACGAAGCGCCGACAGCCGTCGCCGATAACGTCATCACCAACCTGAGTGGATCGAGCGTCGCGATTCCCGGCGCGGCACTGGCTGCCAATGACGTCTGGGGCAATGGCGGTTCACTGACCGCATCGCCGACCACGTTCAACACCGGCTGGACCGCGAAGGGCGCCGACTTCACGGCGGGTTCGCTGAAAACCATTCAGTTCTCCGGCGCGCAGAACAAGGACAGCAATCACCTGAAGAACCTGGACCGCAGCGATTTCTTCAACAACACGGCCACCACGGCCCTGTTGGTGATCAGCGGCTATCTGGGCGCGGTCAACGCGGCGCCGTCCAACGCGCAGGATCTGTACAGCGTGCACCTGAAGGCGGGGGAAACCGTCACCGTCGATCACAACCTGACCAACGATGTGTTGGGCATGGCCTGGAAATTCGAAGACGGCGCCTATCACGGTCTTTCCGATGGCGACACGTTCACCGCGACCGAGGACGGCACCTATCGCCTGATCGTGGTCAATCAGGCCGATCCGGGCGTAAAAGGGCATTACGAACTCAACCTTTCCATCGATTACGCGGCGGTCAACACGACGCCCGATGTCCACAGCAGCTACACCGTGACCGACCCTCATGGCGGCAGCAGTTCGGCAGCGGTCAACATCGCGCATCAGGACGGGCATACGGTATTGGGCACGACCGGTGATGACGTACTGGTGGGCGCCGCCGACAGCCACCTGCATGGCGGAGACGGCAACGACGTGCTGGTCGCAGGGCCTGGCAACAACGAGCTGTTCGGTGACAACGGCGACGACATGCTTTTCAGCGGGCCGGGTAACGACCTGCTCGACGGCGGCGCGGGCAACAACACCGCGAACTACTCGCTGGCCACGGCGGGCGTCACCGTCAGCACTGCCGAGCTCGGACCGCAGCACACCGGCGGGGCAGGGACGGATACGCTGGTCAATATCCAGAACCTGATCGGCTCGAACTACGACGATCATCTGACGGGCGATCAGGGGAACAACGTTCTCAACGGCGGGCTGGGCAATGACGTTCTGAATGGCGGTGCGGGTGACGACATTCTGATCGGTGGGCCAGGCAACAACACGCTGACCGGCGGGCCGGGGCATGACACCTTTCAATGGCAGGCGGGCAATACCGGGCATGACACGATCACCGATTTCAACTTCGGTCTCGACAAGCTCGATCTGTCGCAGTTGTTGCAGGGCGAACATGCGGACGCCAATTCGCTGGAGAACTTCCTGCACTTCAGTGTCAGCGGGAACGGCGCATCATTGGTGTCGACCATTGATGTGAGCAGCGTGGCGGGAGGCGCGACCACTCAGACCATCGATCTGGCAGGCGTCAACCTTGCCCAGCATTACGGCGTCTCGCCTGGAGCGGGCGGTGTGGTGGCGGGCGGGCCTGATACGGCGTCGATCATCAACGGGATGCTTGGGGATCATTCGCTGAAGGTTGATACGGTTTGAGAGCGAGGCTTGCGGTGTGCCTGGAACACCGCACCAGTTTTGGTCCGCGGAGCGGTGCTTTGAGCTCGGTGCTTTGAGCGCGGCGCGGGAATTGGGTGAATATCCATTATCGGTGGTGGCGCGAAAATTGGTTCCGCCCTTACGGCGGGTCACTTTTTTCAAGAGCCAAAAAAGTAACCAAAAAGGCCCTGCTCCTGGTTTGGCCCTCGTCCCTCGGGTGCCCTCACTCCGGCGACGCTCCGTGGGCCCGCCGCCAACCGCCATCCATGGCGGGGGGCGGCTCTCGCGGCATCCATGCCGCTCGGCCCACTCCACGTCACCTGCGTTCAGCCTGCACCCAAGTCGCGATTGGTGTCGTCTGTGAGAGCCGCGCACTGTCTCGATTCTGCCCGAAGGGCGTGGGAGTTGGCTTGCCGACGATCTGCCGGGGACCGGCAGCCAATCCAGTGAATGCACCTTGTCTGACACGGCCAAGGGGTTAGGTTTTACTACTGCTTCGCAGCAGATCGTCGGCAAGCCAACTCCCACGCCCTCCGGGCAGAACCAGGTATGCAGATATCACCGACGACTCCCATTGCGACTTTGGGAGGTCGAACGCAGGCGTTGCGTAAGGGGCTTCGCGGCATGGATGCCGCGTTCGCTACCGTCGGCAAGCCGGACTGCTACAGGTTCGATGTTCGCAGTCGCGCTCCGCAGCCATCGCCGTAGCCGTTGATCTTGATCTTGATCTTTATGCGCAACAGCCCAGACACCACAAGTCGCGACTTGGGTGCAGGCTGAACGGAGGCGGCGTGGAGTGGGCCGAGCGGCATGGATGCCGCGAGAGCCGCCCCCCGCCATGGATGGCGGATGGCGGCGGGCCCACGGAGCGTCGCCGAAGTGAGGGAACGGCGACGAAGGAGCCGCCAAACCAGGAGCAAGGACCCTTGGTTACTTGGGGTTATCAAGTAACTCGCCGGAGGCGAAACAGCTCTGGCGTTAGCCAGAACCGAAAATCAGCGCCACCAAAAATAACGGATAAGCCCCCAACACTTAGCGCCAACCCAAAAAGCGCAAGCGCAAAACCTTGAGTCACCGCCGCAACGTCTTCTGCCGCAAAATATAAACCGCCACCAACACCGCACTCACCAGCAAGAGTACCCGCGCCCAGACCATCGGCACCAGCCAGCAGGAAAACCCGATGCTGACCCACATCAGCCCAATCGCGTACACCTTGCCCTTCAGCGGAATGCCATCGCCATCCAGATAACCACGGATCCACGGACCGAGCCGAGGATGATCGACCAGCCAGTGATAAAACCGGGGAGAACTGCGAGCGAAACAGGCAGCGGCCAGTAGAAGGAAGGGCGTGGTCGGCAAGACCGGGAGAAAGATCCCGATCACACCCAACACCACGCTCAGCCAGCCAATGCCTTGAAGCAGATAGCGCACGAACCGATTGCGACTCGTGCGTGGTGACTCATCTGAATTGCCATGCGCCATAGGCGCAGACTCAGTGGTGACGGGGTTTGAGGATGGCCGGTTTTTCATCCGGCGCATGCAGCAACAGATACAGCGCGGTCAGCGCCTCGGGGATCTGCACGATCATGTCGTCCATCAGATTGGCGTCGGCCGCGATGTCGGCGAACTCAGGCTGCTCGTCGAACAGACCCGAACCGACCATGATCGGCAACAGCATCTCGCTGACTTCTTCTTCGTCGTTCTCGAACCACGCCGATTCGCGCAGGAACACGCCTTCCATGAAGCCGATGCACCAACCACGCAATTCGGAGTCGTCCGGGTCATCGCCCAGATCCAGATCGCACGGCAGTTCGAATTCTTCATCCGAGGCCAGCTGACGGGCGATGTGCTCCTTGAGCTTGATCAGGGTCGATTCGATTTCCTCGTGCTGCGCCTGGTCGGCGTAGTGCGGGGGCTCGGCGAACAACGCGTCGATCCATTCGCGATCAGGCACGGTTTCGGCACAGATCGACAGCGCGGTCAGGTAGCCGTGGGCGGCTACATAGTCCAGCGCTTCGTCATGCAGCTCATCGGCATCGAGGAAGGCTTGCAGGCGGTGTAATTGCTCAGCGAAGGACATGAAGGACTACCTTGGAAATAAACGATGCTGAATTCTAGGCCCTGAGCGCCATAGATGCCAGCGACGAGGCCCTTGGAGTCAGGATTGCGCTAAATTTCGACCGTTGGTGTAAGCGCTGTCCTATCCCCCGGAGTGGTCCGGTATACTGCCGCGCTTTGCGATTTGCACAGCGATTGTTCACCCGCTGCAGTAGCACCATCCGGGGTATCTATGCTCGACCAGGCTCAACGCGTACTTAAAGACATCTTCGGCTACGATAGTTTTCGTGGCTTTCAGGGTGCCATTATCGAGCGCGTGGCCAATGGTGGTGATGCTCTGGTGCTGATGCCCACCGGCGGCGGCAAGTCCCTGTGTTTTCAGGTCCCTGGCCTGTTGCGCGACGGTTTGGCAGTAGTGGTATCGCCGCTGATTGCCTTGATGGACGATCAGGTCGCGACCCTCGAAGAACTCGGTGTTTCCGCGGCGGCGCTCAACTCCACGCTCAGCGCCGAACAGCAGCGCGATCTCGCCAACCGCATTCGTCTGGGCGAAGTGAAGATGCTGTATCTGGCGCCGGAACGCCTGGTTCAGCCGCGCATGCTGGCCTTTCTGCAAAATCTGAACATCGCCCTGTTCGCCATCGACGAAGCCCACTGCGTTTCACAGTGGGGGCATGATTTCCGCCCGGAATACCTGCAACTGGGCCAATTGGCCGAGCTGTTCCCGGACGTGCCGCGCATTGCCCTGACTGCCACCGCCGACAAGCGCACCCGGGAAGAAATCGTCACCCGTCTGCACCTGCAGAACGCCGAGCGTTTCCTGTCGAGCTTCGACCGGCCCAACATCTTTTATCGCATCGTGCCCAAGGAACAGCCGCGCAAACAGTTGCTGGCGTTCCTTTCCGAGCGGCGCAGCGATGCCGGTATCGTCTATTGCCTGTCGCGCAAGAAAGTCGAAGAAACCGCCGCGTTCCTGAGCGACAACGGCTACCCGGCTCTGCCATATCACGCCGGTCTGCCCATCGAGACCCGTTCCGAGAATCAGCGTCGCTTCCTCAATGAGGAAGGCCTGATCATGGTCGCCACCATCGCGTTCGGCATGGGCATTGATAAGCCCAACGTGCGTTTCGTTGCGCACATGGACCTGCCCAAATCGCTGGAAGCTTATTATCAGGAGACCGGTCGGGCAGGGCGTGATGGTCTGCCGGCTGACGCCTGGATGGCCTATGGTCTGCAAGACGTCGTGATGCTCAAGCAGATGTTGCAGAACTCCGAGGGCGACGAGCGCCACAAGCGCGTGGAGCAACACAAGCTCGATGCCATGCTGTCGCTGTGCGAAGAAACCCGCTGCCGTCGTCAGGCATTGCTGGCCTATTTCGACGAGGACATGCCCAACCCCTGCGGCCATTGCGACAACTGCGTCGATGGCGTGCAGACCTGGGACGCCACCGAGCCTGCGCGTCAGGCCCTGTCGGCGATCTATCGCACCGGCCAGCGTTACGGCGTTGGTCATCTGGTAGACGTGTTGCTGGGCAAGGAAAACGACAAGGTTCAGAGCTTTGGTCATCAGAAACTGGCGGTCTTCGGCGTCGGAAAAGCCCGCAGCGAAGGCGAGTGGCGCTCATTGTTCCGACAGTTGGTGGCGCGCGGCCTTGCCGATATCGATCTGGAAGGTTACGGCGGCCTGCGTCTGAGCGACACCTGCAGGCCATTGTTGCGTGGCGAAGTCACGTTGCAGCTGCGTCGCGACCTGAAGCCGCAGACCACGGCGAAAGCCTCGGGCAGCCCGGCCAGTCAACTGGTGCGGGGCGAGGAGCGCGAACAGTGGGAAGCCCTGCGCGCACTGCGTCGCAAACTGGCCGAAGAGCACGGCGTGCCGCCTTACGTCATCTTCCCCGACTCGACCCTTCTGGAGATGCTGCGCAGTCAGCCGGGCACGATGGCCGAGATGGGCCGGGTCAGTGGTGTCGGTGCACGCAAGCTGGAGCGTTATGGCGAAGCCTTCCTCGAAGTGCTCGGCGGCACCGCGCCAGCGCCTCGGGTCGTCACCGATCTGCGTCACGAACTCATCAGCCTGGCGCGCGCCGGCATGACCCCGATGCAGATCGCCGGTCAATTGCAATGCTCGGAAAAGAACGTCTACACCCTGCTCGCCGAGGCCATTGGCAAACAGCAGTTGTCGCTGGAGCAGGCGCTGGATCTGCCCGAAGACCTGTTGACCGAGATCCAGGACGCATTCCTCGACGGCGAAGGGGAGTTGCCCCCAGTGGCCGCCATCGCCGGGATGTTCACCGGTCGCGTGCCTGAAGGTGTGCTGTATTGCGTACGTGCGGCGTTGCAGTCCGAATTCGAGGTTTGACCAGGCTGCACCTCTTTTCCCACGCCAAACCCGCCGCTCTCCGGACTGCCCGCCGTTCTGCGACGAAACACCACGCCTGCCCACTTGCCTCACCACAGGCTCCATGGTTAGCTGCCTATTAATTAGGAATAGCCTTTAACCACCGAGTTACCTATGCCGTTAACAGAAGAACACCGCTTTGGCATGCAGCTGGCCAATCTCTCCCGGGGCTGGCGTGCCGAGCTTGACCGTCGCCTGGCCGATCTTGGGTTGTCCCAGGCCCGCTGGCTGGTCCTGTTGCATCTGGCGCGTTTCAAAGAACCCCCGACCCAGCGTGAACTGGCGCAGAGCGTCGGCGTTGAAGGGCCGACGCTGGCCCGTCTGCTCGACAGCCTGGAAAATCAGGGGCTGGTCCGTCGTCAAGCCGTGATCGAAGACCGTCGAGCGAAAAAGATCGTGCTGTGCGACACCGCGCAACCCTTGATCGAGAAGATCGAAACCATCGCCACCGCATTGCGTCATGAGCTGTTCGTCGGGATCGATGAAGAGGATCTGCGTGTCTGCATGCGTGTTCACTCAACGATTCTGGCCAATCTGGAGAAATCTTGAGGTCATGGCTCTGAGCCAGCCACAAATACGTTGAACGTGTCGAAACATCCTGTTCTATTTGCACCCATACTGATTTTGGCCGGACACGATGTCCGCACAACGAAATTTGCAGGGAAGCCTGCCTCATAAGGGTTCGCATGCTGAAGAGTTTTCAGGCCGGTAGTCGGCGCGGAAGTCACGCACAATTTCGCGTTCAGTCGGGTCTTCGCACAGGGTTGCTGGCGGCAGCGATGGCTTCGGCGTCCTTGCTGCACAGCTCTATGGCTGCCGCATTGGGGCTGGGCGACATCACCCTGCATTCGGCCATGGGCCAGCCGTTCAACGCCGACATCGATCTGATCGAAGTTGGCGGCCTGACTGCCGAAGAAGTGGTCGTCGCGCTCGCGCCGCCGGAAGCCTTCGTCAAGGCCGGCGTGGAGCGGGTGTTCTTCCTTAACGACCTGCGTTTCACGCCTGTGATGCGTGGCAATCGCTCTGTGGTCCACGTCGAATCGCATAAGCCGGTCACCGAACCCTATCTGGATTTCGTGGTGCGTCTGGTCCGGCCAAGTGGCGACCAGTTGCGCGAATACACCGTGCTGCTTGATCCCCCGAATTCTCCGGCTGGCCTCGCCGCGACGCGCAGCCGTACTCAATCGCCCGCCGCACCGGTCAAGAGCGATGAATCGCGGCTGCCGGTGGCACCTCCAAAGGCCGTGCAGGGCAAACACTACACCGTGTTGGCTGGCGATACCCTGGCAGGCATTGCCCGCCGCGTTCAGGCGCCAGGCAGCAAAACGTCGAGCAGCGAGCTGACCCAGGGCATTCAGGCGCTTAACCCGCAAGCGTTTCCCAATGGCGATCGCAGCCAGCTGAAGGTGGGGCAAAGTCTGTTGCTCCCGGACAGCGCAATTGAACCCAGAGCCACAACGCCTTCCACCGCAGCCGCATCTGGGGCAGCATCCGGACCCGCCGCAAGCATTGGAGCCAACCCTCCGGCGGCACCTGTCCCGGCCGAGCAACTCGCCGCGACCGTCATGGAAAACCAGCAGTTGGCCAAGGCGGTGGAGGATCTCAAGGGTCAGGTCCAGCAGGTCTCCGAGGAAGAGGCGGCCAAGGACAAGCAGATCATCGAACTGCAAACGCAACTGGCGGAAATGAAAGCCCTGGCGACCAGACCTGCGCCCGCGCGCGCGCCCGCGACGCCGGTAACCTCACCGGTCCAGGCCCCGGCGCCGGTCGTCACCGCGCCTGCACCGGCGCCTGCACCAGTCGTGGAAGACGACGAGTTGCCATGGACGACCCTTCTGGCTGCCTTGCTGGTGTTGGTCCTTCTGCTGGCGCTCGCCTGGTCGGTACGACGCAACCGGATCAAGAACCAGTTGGCCCTGCAGCCCGAGCCTGTCGAGCCCATCATCAAGCCGGCGCAGTCCACCGTGACGCCGGTATTCGAAGTGCCCGCAGTGACCCCGCAGCCGGTTGCCCCCTCAACGTCGGGGACGCCCGTAACAGGTCAACGCCTCGCCGGCGCTGCTACCGACGCACTCGATGGTGCCAGTATCTACATCGCTTACGGCCGTTTTGCCGAGGCGCTCGCCATCCTGCGCGACGCACTCGACAAGCAACCGCAGCGCACCGATGTGCGTATCCGGGTGCTTGAACTACTCGGTGAACAGGGCGATATCGCAGGATTCGATGCCGAAGAAAAAGTGTTGCTCGATCAGGGCGTCGAAGCACACAAGCTTGAAGAAATCCGCAGTCGTTACCCCAAGTTGAAGATCGAGCCCGAGCCAGCGCCGACGCCTGCATCCATCGCGCCGGTCGTTGTGGCAGGCGCTGCCACCGTTGCGGCAGCTGCGACGACCCGGAACACCGACCCCGGCGAGCTGGACGAAAACGCCGCCGCGTCGTTGAATCCGGAACCGGTCGACGATTTCCAGCTCAATCTGGACGACCTGTCCATGGACGCCGACTGGGATCTGGTGGACCCGTTCGAAACCACACCCGCTCCGCGCAAAGCTGCGCCGGACACTGGACCTGTGCTGGATCCGGCGTTTGCGTCGAACCTCACGGAGTTGCCCGAAGTCTTCGAAATGCCCGAGGAACAGTTCCTCAGCGATTTCGCCGAAGACGAACCGGCGCCGGAAATGGACGTGCAGTTTGAGCCGCAGCCCGTCCCGGCGTCGGTTGCCCAGATCGACAGCGATCTGCTGGACGATGCCTTCCTCGACAGCTTCATGACCGACGACACCGAATTCGATCTGATGGACCTGGATGAAGCGCCGCTGAGCAAGATCAACGAAGCGCAGGTGTTGATCGACGAGGGCGACATCGATGCGGCGCGCCGCTTGTTGCAGCAAGTCATCGACGAATCCGATGACGGCCCTCAGCAAACCGCGCGGGACCTGTTGGCAGGGTTGGGTTGAAGCATGACGGCCAAGGCAGAAATCACGATCACGTATTGCACCCAATGCCAGTGGCTGTTGCGTGCAGCGTGGCTGGCTCAGGAGTTGCTCAGCACCTTTGGCGACGACCTGGGCAAAGTTTCACTGGTGCCGGGAACTGGCGGCGTGTTCCGGATCACCTGCGACGACGTGCAGATCTGGGAGCGCAAGGCCGACGGTGGCTTCCCCGAAGCCAAGGTCCTGAAGCAGCGGGTGCGTGACCGGATAGACCCTGAGCGTCACCTGGGACATAACGACCGCAGCGGCGCCATTCCTCCGCAAACCGAGGGCTGATCGACACCTTCGATGAGGTCGTTGCTCACAATGACGGGACTTCGCTGCAACCGGTGGATGTCCTGTTGACCTGATCTGGAGAAGCCGTTCTGCTACGGGATGTCGTTTATTATCTCGGCCCATTGATCATGGGTTCTGTCATCAAACCTCAACACAGCCGTCATGTTGACTTCACTGACCCGGTCCACCCTTGTGGAAACCAAAGTGGAGGTCATCCATGAGCATTGCCGAGAACGTGAAACCCAGTCGTAAGCAACGTGTCCGGACCTTATGGATCTCTGATGTACATCTGGGCACCCGGGATTGTCAGGCTGAACACCTGTCGGGTTTTCTCAAGCAGTATCACGCCGACAAGGTTTATCTGGTCGGCGATATCATCGACGGATGGAAACTGCGCGGCGGCATGTACTGGCCTCAGGCGCACACCAACGTCATCCGCCGTCTGCTGACCATGAGCAAGCGCGGCACTGAAGTCATTTACGTCACCGGCAACCACGACGAGTTCCTGCGGCGCTATTCGAAGCTGATTCTGGGCAATATCCAGTTGGTGGACGAAGCCGAGCATGTCACCGCCGATGGTCGACGCTTGCTGGTGATTCACGGCGATCAGTTCGACGTCATCACTCGTTATCACCGCTGGCTGGCTTTTCTCGGCGACTCTGCCTACGAGTTCACCCTGACCCTCAACCGCTGGCTCAACCACTGGCGCGCCAAATACGGCTATGGCTACTGGTCGCTTTCGGCGTACCTGAAGCACAAGGTCAAGACCGCGGTGAACTTCATCAGCGACTTCGAGGAGGCCATCGCGCATGAGTGCGTAAAGCGTGGCCTGGACGGCGTTGTGTGCGGGCACATTCACCACGCCGAAATTCGTCAGGTGGGGGGCGTGGAATACCTCAACTGCGGCGACTGGGTAGAGTCCTGCACCGCGCTGATCGAGCATTGGGACGGCACCATCGAGCTGTTCCGCCTGGCCGATGCACATGTAAAGGCCAAGAGCGTCGAGACGCNCGCGCTTGCCCGCGATTGGGATGTGCCAGTCACCCCTCTTTGAACAGACACAACGGCATCGCGGGCAAGCGCGCTCCTACACCGGATACCACGGCACTAGACCACCGCTGAATTCTTCTCCATTGCCGCCTTGTACAACGAATGCCTGGGCTGCGCGAAGACCCGTTCCAGCATCGGCTCGAAGAAGCTCAACGGCAGGCTTTCATACGCTGGATCGAACGCCGCCGCGTCGTATTTTGCACAGAACTCAATGGTCTGGCTGTATTGCGGATGGTCAGCGAATTCCTCGCGCAGATGCCGATCCATCCCCAGATGATGGAAGAAGTAATACCCCTGAAAGATCCCGTGCTTCTCCACCATCCACAGGTTTTCGGCGCTCACGAACGGCTTGAGCATCGCCGCGGCGATGTCCGGGTGGTTGTAGGTGGCCAGCGTGTCGCCGATGTCGTGAATCAGAGCGCAGACCACGTATTCCTCGTCTCGGCCGTCGCGATAGGCCCGCGTGGCGGTTTGCAGCGAGTGGGTCAGACGGTCGACGGGAAACCCGCCGAAATCGCCGTCCAGCAGACGCAGGTGGGTGAGAATGCGGCTGGGCAACTGACGCGCGTAGGCGCTGAAGTCTCTGGCGATGATTGCCCAGTCTTCCTGTGTGCCATCCTTCATGTGAGTAAAGCGGGCTTGGTCAAACTGGCTCATCGGCGGCTTTGGCTCTTTTTGTAGTAGACGCCATAAGTGTAGGCACGAGGGGTAACAGCGTGGTGACCTGACGGGACGGGTTAATGGCTCTGCACACCCTTGAGAGGGCGTTATAAGTCTTGGTGATAGGTAGGTATCAGAACGGCACCTTGCCTCTGAGCATGTCTCTATACATGACGAAATCCCCGAGCAGGCTGTAGAAAGGATGCTTGAACGTCGCGGGACGATTCTTCTCGAAAAAGAAGTGTCCCACCCACGCAAACGTGTAGCCGGCCAGCGGCAACACCCACAGCAGCAGCCAGTTGGCGGTAAACAGCGCGCTCGCCAGTATGAGGATTACCAGCGTAGTACCGATGAAATGCAGACGGCGGCACGTACTGTCCCGATGCTCCTGCAGGTAATACGGATAGAAATCGGCGAAACGCTCAAAGGTTTTTACGTTATCCACAGCGTTTTTCTCAGGTGCGTGTCATTCGAAACAGTTTAGTCGAGCGCTCCCGGCAACCAGTGACAATGGGTGCCAACGTAGTATCCTTCGGCTATCAGTCGCAGGGGGCGACCGATTCTGAAAAGAAGACGTGAGCATGGAAAAAACGACTTCTTCAAGTTGGGCGATGGGGATCGTCAAGTCCCTGGAAATGGACGGTCTGGATTGCAAGGCGTTATTCAAGGAGCTGGGGTTGGTCTATGCCGACCTGGAAAATCCCGATGCCCGCTTTCCGCAGGACTCCATGACCCGACTCTGGCAACGCGCAGTGGAGCTGTCGGGCAATCCGGCAATCGGGCTGAACATGGCCAGGGTCGTGCGCCCGGCGTCCTTCAGCGTTGCCGGTTACGCCTTGATGTCCAGCCGGACCCTGAAAGAGGGCTTTGAGCGTCTGGTTCGCTATCAGCGAATCATCGCCGACAGCGCTGACCTGAGCTTTCGCCTGCTCCCTGAAGGCTATGCGCTGATTCTGACCGTGCATGGCGATCTTTTACCGCCCACCCGACAAAGCGCCGAGGCCTCGCTGGCCTTCGCTCTGGCTTTTTGCGGCTGGCTCACCGGCCGTCCGCTGCATCCGCGTCAGGTGCTGATTCAGGGCGATCAGCCCAGGAACGTCGAGCCTTACAAGAAATTCTTCCATGCACCGCTGACCTTCAACGCGCCATA
This sequence comes from Pseudomonas sp. LS-2, assembly GCF_003605735.1. GTDB lineage: Bacteria > Pseudomonadota > Gammaproteobacteria > Pseudomonadales > Pseudomonadaceae > Aquipseudomonas. Next base: position 14,817 of record NZ_QXTJ01000031.1, read on the forward strand.
CGATGCGCTGGTATTCGAGCGCGCCGACATGGAAGCGCCATTACCCACCGCCGATGAGGCCATGGCCAGGCTGCACGACCGGTTTGCCGGTGAGTTTCTGGCGCGCTTTGCGAGTAATCGGGTGACCCATCAGGCGCGACAGGTGCTTTGCCGCCTGCTGCCACAGGGCGAGCCCAAGCGCGAAGCCGTGGCCCAGAGCCTGCACCTGTCGCAGCGTACGCTGCAGCGGCGTTTGCAGGAGGAAGGCACCAGCTTTCAGACCCTGCTGGACGACACCCGTCGTGAACTCGCGGAGCAATACCTGGCCCAGCCGCAGATGACCTTGCTGGAAATCGCCTATTTGCTGGGGTTTGCCGACCCGAGTAACTTTTTCCGGGCGTTTCGCCGCTGGTTCGACGAAACACCGGGGGAGTATCGGGTGCGCAAAGCGATTGAATGAGTGGTCAATGCCGCCAGAAAGCAGGAATGCACAGCACCAGTACGGTGATGATTTCCAGTCGGCCCAGCAACATCCCCACCGATAGAATCCATTTCGCCGCATCCGGCAGCGTCGAGAAGTTGCCCGCCGGGCCAATGGTTTCACCCAGCCCTGGGCCGACACCCGACACCGTACTCGCGGCGCCGGTCAGCGCGGTCATCCAGTCCAGACCCAGCAATGACAGCAGCAGCGCGATCAGGCAGATGGTGATGGAGAAGAAGAACGAGAAGGTCAGAATCGAGCGCACGATCTCGTCGTCCAGTCGGTGTCCGTTGTACTTCCGCCTGACCACCGCCCGCGGGTGAATCAACTGGTGCAGGTTGGCCTTGAGCAGAATGTAGGCGACCTGAAACCGGAACACCTTCACCCCACCGGCCGTTGAGCCGGAGCAGCCGCCGATGAAGCCCAGGTAGAAGAAAAACATCAGCGCGAAGTTGCCCCAAAGGCTGTAGTCGCCCAAGGCGAAACCGGTGGTAGTCAAGACGGACGTCACGTTCAGCGCCACATGCCTGAGCGCGTCGTACCACGGCAGGTCGGTGGTGGCCCAGTACCAGAGCGTCATGACCAGCCATGTCGCCAGCAGCAACCCGATGAAACCCTGCACCTGTTCGTCCTTTATCAACGCCTTGCGATGACCGCGCAAGGTGGCGACGTACAGGGTGAACGGCAGGCTGCCGAGGATCATCACCACGATCGCCACCCAGTGAACGGCCGGCTGCGACCACTTGGCGAGGGACTGATCGGAAGTGGAAAAACCACCGGTGGAGATCGCCGACATCGCATGGTTGATCGCATCGAACAGGCTCATGCCCGCCCACCAGAACGCCAGGCTGCCGAGCACCGTGATGCCGACGTAAACCAGCACGATGGATTTGGCCACCATGTGCGAACGCGGCATGACCTTTTCCGAGCGATCCGAAGATTCGGTCTGGAACAGGCGCATGCCGCCGATTCGCAGCAGCGGCAGGATCGCCACCGCCATACCGATGAAGCCGATACCTCCGAGCCAGTGCAGCAGCGAGCGCCAGATGAGAATCCCCGGCGACATTTTGTCCAGCCCGCTGAGTACCGTGGAGCCGGTGGCGGTGATGCCGGACATGCTTTCAAAAAAGGAGTCGGTGTAACTGATGTGCTGAGTCAGCAAAAAGGGCAGGGCGGCGAAAACGCACACCACGACCCAACTGCTGACGGTCAGCAGGTACATGTCTCGCGGGCGCAGATGAACGTGTTCCGGACGCCCCTGGCCCACCAGCGCAAGCCCTGCGATGAAGGTGATCAGACTCGACCACAGGAACGACGGCATGTCGCGAGTGCGGTCGAAGATCACCAGCGTCGCCATGGGCACGACCATGGCAATGGCCAGCGTGATGAGGAAGATGCCGATAATGAAGCCAATGATGCGGAGTGTCGGCAACGCCATGCAGTCGCTCTGATCAGGTAGTGGAAAGGCGCACATTCTACTCGTGGGTAGTACCAAGTAAACCGAGGGCGTTTCCGAGTGTCTTGTAAGTAATTGCTGCTGTCATTCGTTATTGAAGTTCAAGAAGGGGTTTGCAGCACTACAATGCCTCATCATTTTTCAGGAGACGATTCAATGGAAGCGCTCGACGTACTGCTCAATCGTGTATCCGTGCCCCGACTGATCGAGCCGGCCCCGGACGCCGCCCAGCGCGAAGTGCTGTTCAGCGCCGCCTTGCGTGCCCCCGATCATGGCGGTCTGCGGCCTTATCGCTTTCTGACCGTGGAAGGTGATGCGCGCAACCGCATGGGGGATCTGCTGGCGCAGGCGCTGGTCGAAAGCGACGGTGGCTCCGATGAGAAAGCAGTGGAGAAAGCGCGTTCCGGTCCGCTGCGCGCACCGTTGGTGGTCGTGGTCATTGCAAAATTGCAGGACCACTACAAAGTGCCGAAGGCAGAACAGGTCATCACCGCAGGCTGTGCGGCCCATGGCGTGCTGCTGGCAGCTTATGCGCTGGGCGTTGGCGCGGTATGGCGTACCGGCGAATTGGCTTACTCGGCGCATGTTGCCAAAGGTTTGGGCCTGACAGCAGATGAGGAGGTCGTCGCGTTCCTTTACCTTGGAACCCCGCTCAACCCCGCCCGTGAGGCTGCGAAGCCGGATGTCGCGGAGTTCGTCAGCGAGTGGCAGGGCTGATATCCAGCGGCACCACGATGCTGGCGATGAACCCGCCTTGCGGATGATTCTCCAGCACCAGACTCCCGCCGTGTTTTTCCGCCGCACGCTTGGCAATTGCCAGGCCCAGACCGTAACCCGGTGCGGTCTGGTTCGGCGCCCGATAAAAGGGTTCGCCCAGCTGCGCCAGATGCTCCGCACTGACCCCCGGCCCATGGTCGCGGACGCTGATGAACAGGGTGTCATCCTCGTTCCTCGCGCTCAGTTCGATAGGTCGGCCTGCCGGGTTGAAGCCCACGGCATTGCGCAGCAGGTTATCCAGTGCGCGCTCCAGCACGTTCGGCCAGCCTTGCAGATGAACGCTAGCTTGCGTCTCGACGTTGACCGTCTGTTCGTCGCTGCCCATTTCGGTTTCGGCTTTGAGGTGATGCAGCAATCCCGGTAAATCGACCGGGCTGGCGTCCCCCATGTCGGCATCCAGTCTCGCCAGTGCCAGAATTTCACTGATCAACTCTTCCAGACGATCACATTCGCGGGTCAGTCGCGGCCAGAGCTTGTCCCGTTCGGCCGGTTCTGCCCGTTCCGCCAGTGCCAGCGCGATACGCAGTCGCGCCAAAGGTGAGCGCAATTCGTGGGAAACGTCGCGCAGCAGCTGGCGCTGGCTGCCGATCAGGCTTTGCAGGCGCGCGCCCATCCGGTTGAAGTCATTGGCCAGCACACCGAATTCGTCGCGGCGGTTGGCCAGTTGCGCGAGGCTGTTCTGTTGATAAGTGGTCTGCCCAAGGTCATGCACGGCGCCGCGCAGTCGGCTCAACGGACGGGTGATCGACAGGGTGACGAAAAGGCTGAACAAGGTCAGCACCACCAGCGCGATCCCCAACGCACTGAGCGGCCAAAGCAGGCTTTCGCGGTGCCAGGCGTCCAGCTCCGGATGGGGAATGCGGTAGATCAACAAGTAAGTTTCGCCGGTTTTGGGGCTGGTGTATTCGGTGGTCAGGCGACGCCATGGCAGAGGGCGCTCGTCATCTTTTTGCTGTCGGGCTTCGAACGCCGCGGCGCGAGGCGGGAATGTGCCGGGAATCACCGCTTCGCCGCTGTCGTTCAACACTTGAACGTCAATGTGGTACTTGCGCTTGAGGTCTTGCAGATATTCCTGCGACGGTCCTTCGCCTTGCTCGTCGTAGAGTTGCGTCCACTTTTCGGGCAGTTTGTGCAGGCCGGGATGGCGGCTCAGAATCCAGGCATCCTGATTGAGCATGTGCCCCAGCAGGATCGACAGACCCGCCACCAATGCGATGGCGAGCCAGAAACTCGCCAGGATTCGCCAGAACAATGAACGCACGTGAATCCCTCGATCAGGCCCCGGAACGGTAAAAACCCGACACGCCGGGGAAAGCGTGTCGGGTTGGAGAGTGTAATGCCGCGCCAGCTGCGTGTTACTGGGTTTTCTGCGCTTTTTGCGCTTTCCAGGCTTCGAACTCGGCACGGTCTGCGCGACGTTGTGCCTGATCCTTCTGAATCTGATCGAATGTCTTCTGCTGATCCGGGGTCAGCATCGCACGGATGTCGGCCTGGGTTTTCGCGTGTTTGGCGGCCAGTTCATCCTGCATTGCCTTCTGATCGGTGGGCGACAACTTGGCCAGGTACTTCTGGGTGATTTCGGAACGGCTGTGCCATTGATCGCCCATCAGTTTGCCGACTTGCTGGCGTTGTTCCGGGGTCAGGTTCAATTTGTCGAACGGACCTTTGCGGTGATGCATGCCAGGGCCGTCGAAACCAGGACCGCCTGGGCCACCCATGTGGCCGCCTTCTGGGGGCATTGCCATTGCAACGGTAGGCAGAGCAGCAGCGAACATCAAAGCCATCAGAGTCTTGCGCATGGTGTATCTCCTTGTCTCGAATCCGGCTCTGTGCCGGTTGTGGCCAGTTTAGGGAGATCAAGGTCAAGCGAGGTCAGGGGTGGGTAAAGCTTGGGTAAAGAGAATCATGAAGAGACCTGACACTGACGACGTGTGCAGGAGCGTACTTACCCCCCCTGTAGGAGCGCGCTTGCCCGCGATGCGGTTGTTCAGGCATAGAAATATTTCGGCTGTACCTACGTCTCGCGAGCAAGCTCACTCCTACAGTCATCCGCTGCCCGTGGTAGCAGCGCGCTTGCCCGCGATGCGGTTGTTCAGGCACAGAAGTGTTTCGGATGTACCGACGTCTCGCGGGCAAGCTCACTCCTGCATGGGCAGTGCAGGGCATTCAGACCGCGTAGTAATAACCCCGACTGCGCAGCGCCACGATTCGCGGTCTGCCGTCGGCATGCGGGCCGATCTTCTTGCGCAGGTTGCTGACGTGCATGTCCAGGCTGCGGTCGTAGAGGGTCAGTTTGCGGCCCAAGGCCAGTTGCGCCAGCTCCTGCTTTTCGAGCGGCTCGCCGGGCTGCCCGAGAAGCGCTTCGAGCAAACGGGCTTCGGAAACCGTCAGGGTGAACTCCTGATCGTCGATGGTCACCACGCCGCGAGCGGGACTGAATGTGAGGTCGCCCAGTTCGATCTGGCTGGAGACCGCTGCCGGATGGCTGCGGCGTAATACGGCGCGTAACCGTGCCGTCAGCTCACGCGGATCGCAGGGTTTGGCCAGATAATCGTCGGCCCCCAGTTCCAGGCCCAGAATGCGATCCAGCGGCTCCCCGCGCGCCGAGAGCATCAGCACGGGAAGGTCGGGGTGATCGGTGCGTAATTGCTTGAGCAGTTCCAGGCCGCTGCCATCGGGCAACATCACGTCCAGCACCACTGCGGCGGGAGCGCTCTCGGCGAGCGCCTTGCGGGCGCTCTGGCCATCATGGCAAGCCTGCACCTGAAAGCCTTCCTGGCTCAGCCAACTGCTCAGGAGCTCGCACAGCTCCTGGTCATCATCAATAAGTAACAGCTCGCTCATGACTCACTCAATTTAGCCATTGCCGACGCCGTCTACGCCAGCCGCTGGCAAAGATACCGCACAGCAGGGCCACCATGGCAACGGCGCCCCCTGTGACGAACCATTGTTGTTGCTCGGTCAGTACGCGCGCAGGCATGACCGACTGTGCTTCTTTGAGCTGCAGTTTAAGCCTTTGGTTCTCCTGACGCAGGCGCTGGAGCTGAATTGTTTCACGCTCAGTGTCGGCATTCTGCAGTTGCCGGGTCAATTCATCTCGCTGTTTTTCGCTGTCGGCCAGACGCTGACGCAGGTCGGTCAACTGGCTGGCGGTAGTGGGCAAGGGCAACGCGTGACTGACGGCATCACTCGTTTCTTCAGCCTGAGCATCGAAACTGATGGCTGAAACGGCCAGCGCGGCCGCCAGCAGACACCACGGACGTATACGCATCTGAACTCCTGACTTTTCTTGCGGCACCAGACCCGCGCGCCGGCTTTATTGGGCATTTGGCAGGGTATCGGCAGAAAAATGCGAATAGTGAGCAGTCAGGATGTCGCAAACAGAAACGGCCTCATGACGAGGCCGTTTTCGTAGGACCGGGAGGGCGGTTTAAGGCAGGACTTGCTTGAACGGCTTGACCACGACGTGATCGTAGACGCCTGCCTTGATGTACGGATCAGCATCGGCCCAGGCCTGTGCAGCGCTCAGGGATTCGAATTCGGCGACGATCAGGCTGCCGGTGAAACCGGCGGCGCCCGGGTCATTGCTGTCGACGGCAGGGTTGGGGCCTGCGAGTACGATGCGACCTTCGGCCTTGAGTGCGGTCAGACGCTCCAGATGCGCAGGACGCGCTTCCAGGCGTTTTTCCAGCGAGTTGGCGACGTCCGTTGCTACGATGGCGTAGAGCATTTCAGTCCTCTGTCTTTTTTGTTGAAGGCTGGGTCGATGCGTCGGCATCGTGAATGTGACGGGCCAGGAAGATGCCCTGGCCGATCAGGAAAATCAGGGTCATGCCCAGGCTGCCGAAGACTTTGAAGTCGACCCAGAAGTCCTGATAGGTGAACGCAACGTACAGGTTGGCGGCACCGCAGAACAGAAAGAACACGATCCAGGCGATGTTCAGCTTGACCCAAACCGCCTGTGGCAGCGTCAGTGCGTGGCCCATGATGCGCTGGATCAGCAGACGGTCGCCGATGAAGTGGCTACCGGCGAAGATCAACGCGAACAGCCAGTTGACCACCGGGGCTTTCCATTTGAGGAATGTTTCGCTGTGGAAGGCCAGCGTCAGGCTGCCGAACACCAGGCAGGCGACCAGCGTCAGCCACTGGCTTTTTTCCAGTTTGCCCTGGCGCACGTAAAGAATGCCGTAGACCACGATGGAACTGGCGATTAGCATCGCGGTGGCGCTGAAAATCCCGCCTACCATGAAGCTTTGGCCCAGGATATCGACGGCTTGAGGACTGATCTTGTAGACGATGAAAAACAGGATGAGCGGGATGAAGTCGATGAATTGTTTCACAGTAAGAGCCAGAAGCTGGATGTGACGGCATAATAACAAACATCAATGACTGCGAAAGCGCCCCTATGAATGTCGATCTGCACTGCCACAGTACCGCTTCCGATGGCGCCCTTGCGCCGGCGGCACTCGTCGCCCGTGCCCATGACAACGGCGTCCGGGTGCTGGCGCTGACCGATCACGACACCATCGAAGGCCTGGAAGAAGCCCGTGCGGCGGCGCTTGCGCTGGACATGCAGCTGATCAACGGTATCGAGCTGTCCTGCACCTGGGGCGGTGCCACCATCCATATTCTGGGTTATGGCTTTGATGTCGATGCCCGACCGCTGCTCGACGCCATTGAGCAATTGCACACTGGCCGCTGGCTGCGGGCCGAGGAAATCAGCCGCAAATTGGCGATGAAAGGTATGCCCGGAGCGCTGGAAGGTGCCCGTGCGGTGCAACAGGCCCTCGGCGACAGCGGCAATGCCCCGGCCCGACCGCACTTTGCCGACTTCCTCATCAAGGAGGGTTTCGTGAAAGACCGCGCCGAGGCATTCCGAAAATGGCTCGGTGCAGGCAAGCTGGGCGACGTCAAACAACACTGGCCGACGCTGGACGACACCGTCGCCACCTTGCGGGCCGCCGGTGCCTGGGTCAGCCTGGCCCATCCTTGGCATTATGATTTCACCCGCAGCAAGCGTCGCAAGCTGGTCGCCGATTTCCTTCAGGCGGGCGGCCATGCGATGGAAGTGGTCAACGGCCTGCAGCCCGCCGATCAAGTCGGCAGCCTGGCCATTCTGGCCCGTGAGTTCGGTCTGCTGGCCAGCGCCGGCAGTGATTTTCATGCGCCCGGCGCGTGGTCCGAAATCGGCGTCTATCGCCCGTTGCCTGAGGATCTGCCGCCACTTTGGGGTCGATTCAAACATGACCAGCCTACTGCCGTCTGAACAGGAAGATACCGTGAGTCAATTTTTCCAGGTCCACCCGGAGAACCCTCAGTCGCGTCTGATCAAGCAGGCCGTGGAGATCATCAGGGCGGGCGGTCTGGTGGTATACCCGACTGATTCGTCCTACGCGTTGGGTTGTCGAATGGAGGACAAGACAGCGGTGGACCGTATCCGCCGGCTGCGTCAGCTCGACGACAAGCACAACTTCACGCTGATGTGCTGCGACCTGTCGCAACTGGGAACGTTCGCCAAGGTAGACACCGCTGCTTTCCGCCTGCTTAAAGCCCATACGCCGGGGCCATACACATTCATTCTGGGCGCCACTCGCGACGTACCGCGGCTGGTGTTGCATCCCAAACGTCGCACCATCGGGTTGCGCGTGCCGGAGCATCCGATCGCTCAGGCGTTGCTGCGCGAGCTTGGCGAGCCGCTGATGAGCGTCAGTCTGATCATGCCGGGAGAAACCCTGCCGATGAGCGATCCCCACGAGATGCGTGAAGTGCTCGAACATCAGGTCGACCTGATCATCGATGGCGGCGAGGGCGGCATTTCCGCTTCTACCGTCATCAATTTGTCCGAAGGCGATCCGCAAGTTGTGCGCGTGGGTTGTGGCGATCCAACGCCATTCGGGGTCGAAGTCGAGTGACCGACGCAGAAACACTGGCCCCCCAGGCCGACGCCCAGCAGGAGCTGCCGTTTGCCATGGTCTACGGTCAGGCCGTCACGCAGATGCCGGTCGACCTGTACATTCCGCCGGATGCGCTGGAGGTCTTTCTCGAGGCGTTCGAGGGACCGCTGGACCTTCTGCTCTATCTGATCCGCAAACAGAACATCAACATTCTCGACATCCCGGTGGCGGAAATCACCCGCCAGTACATGGGCTATGTCGAGCTGATGAAGACCGTGCGCCTGGAGCTGGCCGCCGAATATCTGGTGATGGCCGCCATGCTTGCCGAGATCAAGTCGCGCATGCTGTTGCCGCGCTCCGAATCGGTAGAGGAGGAAGAGGAAGACCCTCGCGCCGAACTGATTCGCCGATTGCAGGAGTACGAGCGCTTCAAGGCGGCCGCCGAAGGTATCGACATGCTGAGCCGCGTCGGACGCGATGTGCTGGTCCCCAGGCTCGATGCCCCCGAGGCTCGGGCGCGCAAGCTGTTGCCGGATGTCTCGCTTGAAGAGTTATTGGTGTCCATGGCCGAGGTCCTGCGCCGTGGCGACATGTTCGAAAGCCACCAGGTCAGCCGCGAAGCGCTCTCGACTCGCGAGCGCATGAGCGATGTGCTCGAACGCCTAAAAGGCGCAGGTTTCGTGCCTTTCGCCGAGTTGTTTACCGCCGAGGAAGGTCGTCTGGGTGTGGTCGTGACGTTCATGGCGGTGCTGGAACTGGTCAAGGAGCAACTGGTGGAGCTGGTGCAGAACGAACCTTTCGCCGTCATTCATGTGCGCGCGCGAGCCGAATAAAGAGCAAGAGCTGATCGATGAACCTGACCGAACCCCGCGAACTCGCGCCGCTGCTCGAAGCGTTCCTGTTGGCCTCCGGCAAGCCGCAATCCCTGGAGCGGCTGTACGAGCTGTTTGAGGAGGGCGAACGGCCGGAGCCTGCCGTGTTCAAGAAAGCACTGACCTTGCTCGGCAAATCCTGCGACAACCGCGCCTTTGAATTGAAGGAAGTAGCCACAGGTTACCGTCTGCAGATCCGCGAGAAGTTCGCGCCCTGGGTAGGGCGCCTGTGGGAAGAACGTCCGCAGCGCTATTCCCGCGCCCTGCTCGAAACCATGGCGTTGATCGCCTACCGCCAGCCGATTACCCGTGGCGAGATCGAGGATGTGCGCGGCGTGGCGGTCAACAGCAACATCGTCAAGACGTTGCTTGAGCGCGAGTGGATCAGGATCGTCGGTTATCGCGATGTGCCGGGCAAGCCGGCGATGTTCGCTACGACCAAGGCGTTTCTCGATCATTTCAACCTGAAAAACCTCGATGAGTTGCCGCCGCTGGCCGACTTGCGGGAAATGGAAGCAGAACCGGTGCTCGATTTCGACGATGCCCCGGTCCCTGCTCATCTTCAGGCCTTGGCCGATGCCAGCCTGGAAGCGGATCCCGATGCCGAGCCCGAACCTGTGCGCGACGAGACCAGCTTCCGCAGCCTGCTGGCCGAGCTCGACACCATGGAGCAAGGCCTGAAAACAGATTTCGACGATTTATTGCTCGATGACGCCGATAAAGAGTCTGAATTGGAAAATGAGCCGACGGATGACGAAGATCCGCGGTGACGCGACGCTCAATTTGCCGTAGACCCTGTAGGAGCGCGCTTGCCCGCGATACGGTCGGTCAGGCACGAAAGTGTTTCGGATGTACCTACGTCTCGCGGGCAAGCGCGCTCCTTCAAAGGATAAATCCACTCTCCAGGGCTTTTCATGAGCACCAAAGACCCCTGCATCAGCATTTGCAAATTCGACGACGACATCTGTATCGGTTGTGGCCGCAGCAAGCGTGAAATCAAGTCCTGGAAGAAAATGGACAAGGACGAGAAACGTTCAGTGCTGGCCGAGTCGGCCATGCGGCTGATCAAGCTCAAGCCGTCCGGTCGGCGGAAAAAGAAATAAGCCGATGGATTTCATCTAGTCTCTGATGCGCAACGCATGCCATGAGCGTATGATTCGCGACCTTTTGGCGATCCACACTCGCCACGGTTTTCAGTTTTCAGCCCTTCGCTCCTGTCCAGGGAGCCGGGCAACAGACCGCGCCCACTCGCGCGCGGCCTGATTCGACACACCGGGAGGTGCCCAGATGAGTGAACAAGACAAGCAGGACCAAGAGATCGGCCCAGCAGGCGAAAAACTGCAAAAGGTGCTGGCGCGCATTGGCGTCGGCTCGCGCCGTGACGTCGAAGCCTGGATCGGCGAAGGCCGCATCAAGGTCAACGGCGTTCAGGCAAGCCTGGGTCAGCGCGTCGATCTGCATGACGCCATCACCGTCGACGGTCGCGTCATCCGTCGCGAAGAGTCGGCCGAAACGGTCCGTCGCGTGATCATGTACAACAAACCCGACGGCGAAATCTGCACCCGCGACGACCCGGAAGGCCGTCCGACCGTGTTCGATCGCCTGCCGCGCCCGAAAGAGGGCCGCTGGATCAACATCGGTCGTCTGGACATCAACACCACCGGCCTGCTGATGTTCACCACCGATGGTGAGCTGGCCAACCGCCTGATGCACCCGTCGTTCGAGATGGACCGCGAATACGCCGTGCGCGTACGTGGCGAAGTCGATGACGACATGCTGCTGCGCCTGAAGAACGGCGTGATCCTCGAAGACGGCCCTGCGCGTTTTACCGATATTCAGCAGGCGCCGGGCGGTGAAGGTTTCAACCATTGGTATCACTGCGTGGTGATGGAAGGTCGCAACCGCGAAGTCCGTCGTCTGTGGGAATCCCAAGGCTTGGTGGTCAGCCGTCTGAAGCGCGTGCGTTTCGGCCCGGTGTTCCTCAACTCCGACCTGCCGATGGGCCGCTGGCGCGAAATGAGTCAGCAGGAAGTCGACATCCTGAGCGCCGAAGTCGGGCTCAAGCCGGTCGCCATGCCGCAAATGAACGCCAAGACCAAGGACAAGCTGGAGCGTCTGCAGCGCCAGTCCTCCCGTCCATTGGGCAAAGGCGAGCGCGTGCGTCAGCTGCGTCCTGCCAAGGATGCCGCACCCGTCGAGCGTGCACCGCGTGAACCGCGCATGGCCGATGGCGAGCGTCCTGCCCGCAAGCCGGCTGAAGGCGGTCGTCCGGCGCGCACTCCGCGTCCAGCGGCGGGTGGCCGCGGCGACAACCGTGGTGAAAATCGTGGCGACAGCAGCCGTGGCACGCCAGTGGCCGAGCGCCCGAGCGACATGAACAAGCGCCCGGCCAAGCCAAAGACTTCGCGTCCCGGCATCAAGCTCGTCGACGACGGCAAGACCCCATCGGGCAAGCGTCGAGGCGCCCCGGCCGGTTCCGGTCAGCGTCCGGGTTTCGGTCGTCGCAAGCCAGAGTGATCGTGGCCTGAAATGAAAAACGCCAGTCGAGAGACTGGCGTTTTTTTTCGTCTGTAAGGGCGGGTGTCGTCTGCGGGTGTACAATGCGCCGCGTTTTTTCTGTGAATCTTCGGCGTTTGGACGCCAACCCACTCGGGGTTACCCACTCCGTTTCACTCCGCCGCGTCATGAGCGCGTCGGGTTCGATTCCGTCACAGACAAGAACAACAAGGTGACTATGCAATGAGCGAACACATGTCCCATTCCGGCGACTTGAAACGTGGTCTTAAAAACCGTCATATCCAGCTGATCGCCTTGGGTGGCGCCATCGGCACGGGATTGTTCCTGGGGTCGGCGGGTGTTCTCAAATCGGCGGGTCCGTCGATGATTCTCGGCTATGCCCTGTGCGGTTTCATCGCCTTCATGATCATGCGCCAGTTGGGCGAGATGATTGTCGAAGAGCCGGTCGCCGGGTCCTTCAGCCATTTCGCACACAAATACTGGGGCGGTTTCGCGGGCTTCCTGTCCGGCTGGAATTGCTGGGTGCTGTACATCCTGGTGGGCATGTCGGAGCTGACCGCGGTCGGCAAATACGTGCAGTACTGGTGGCCGGAAATCCCGGCTTGGGCGTCGGCGGCCGTGTTCTTCGTGATGATCAACGTCATCAACCTGGCCAACGTCAAAGTGTTCGGCGAGGCCGAGTTCTGGTTCGCGATCATCAAGGTCGTGGCCATTCTGGGCATGATCGCGCTGGGCAGTTACATGCTGGTCAGCGGCAGCGGCGGCCCTCATGCGGCAGTGAGCAACCTGTGGGAGCATGGCGGGTTCTTTCCCAACGGGGTGAGCGGTCTGGTCATGGCGCTGGCCTTCATCATGTTCTCGTTCGGTGGCCTGGAAATGCTCGGTTTCACCGCAGCAGAAGCGGATCAGCCGAGAACCATCATCCCGAAAGCCATCAATCAGGTGATTTACCGCATCCTGATTTTCTATATCGGCTCGCTGGTGGTGCTGCTGTCGCTGACCCCGTGGGATGCGTTGCTGGCGGACCTCAATGCCTCCGGTGATGCCTACAGCGGCAGCCCGTTCGTGCATGTGTTCTCGATGCTGGGCAGCAACACCGCCGCGCACATTCTCAACTTCGTGGTGCTGACGGCGGCGTTGTCGGTGTACAACAGCGGCACGTACTGCAATGCACGGATGCTGTTCGGCATGGCCGAGCAGGGCGATGCGCCGAATTCCCTGGCGCGGGTCGATGGACGTGGTGTGCCGGTGCGGGCGATTCTGGTGTCGGCGGCCGTGACGCTGATCGCCGTGCTGCTCAACTACCTGATCCCACAGAATGCACTGGAGCTGTTGATGTCGCTGGTGGTCGCCACGCTGGTGATCAACTGGGCGATGATCAGCTATTCGCACCTCAAGTTCCGTCAGCACATGGCTCGCAAGGATCAGCAGCCGCTGTTCAAGGCGTTGTGGTATCCGTACGGTAATTACCTGTGTCTGGCGTTCGTCGTGCTGATCCTGGGCATCATGCTGATGATTCCAGGCATTCAGGTGTCGGTGTATGCGATTCCGGTGTGGCTGGTGGTCATGTGGGTGTTCTACCTGATCAAGAACAAGCGCCATGCCGACGGCGAGTCGATGGCGCAGCGCACGTCGATCATCAAGTAAGCGCCAGAACGGCCGCCTTCAAGTAGGAGCGCGCTTGCCCGCGATTGCCTGGTGTCAGGCAATAAGGATGTGACTGACAAACAGCATTCGCGGGCAAGCGCGCTCCTACAAGATTTCATTCACCTCCAGAGCTGCACTGTCCCATGCTGATCATCTCCAACAACGTGCATCTGCCAGACAGCGAAGTCGAACTGACCGCCATTCGCGCGCAAGGCGCGGGCGGTCAGAACGTCAACAAGGTCTCGAGCGCGGTACACCTGCGCTTCGACATTCAGGCGTCGTCATTGCCGCCGTTCTACAAGGAACGCCTGCTGGCGTTGCGTGACAGTCGGATAACCGGCGATGGCGTGATCATCATCAAGGCGCAGCAATACCGCACGCAGGAACAGAACCGCGCCGATGCACTGGAGCGGCTGAGCGAATTGATCGTCAGCGCCGCCAAGGTCGAGAAGAAACGCCGACCGACCAAACCGACCCTGGGCTCCAAGACCCGCAGGCTGGAATCCAAGTCCAAGCGCGGGTCGATCAAGGCGGGGCGGGGCAAGATCGATTTTTGAGGGCTGATAACACCTTCTGTAGGGGTTCGGCTTGCCGGCGGCGATTCCGATGACGCCACCGCCGGCAAGCCGGACTGCCAAACAGGATTGAACATGACTACAGATCTGTGACCTTGTTGCGCATCACCTTCGCCTGTTTGTACAGGTAAACGCTCAACCCCAACCCGGCCAGCGAAGCCAGCGCCGCGAAGAGGAAGATCGAAGCGAAGCCGAAGCCTGCGGCCACAGCGCCTGCCACGGGCCCCGTGATCCCCAGCGAAAGGTCGATGAACAGCGAATACGCACCCACCGCCGCGCCACGACTGGACGCCGGCACCAGGTTCACCGCCTCGACTCCCAGCGCCGGAAACACCAGCGAGAAACCAAAGCCGGTCAGTGCAGCACCCGCCAGCGCCAGGTTCGGACTGGGCGCCAGCCACAGCAGCAGCAGCCCCAGCGTTTCGACCGACAGGCAGGCGATCGCCACGCGGAAGCCGCCAATGCGGTTGATCATGTTGCCGAACAGCAGCCGCGCGCCGATGAAACAAGCGCCGAACAGGCTCAGGCACAGCACCGCATTCGGCCAGGTGTGGCTCGCGTAATACAGGGTGATGAAGGTCGCGATGGTGCCGAAACCAATGGACCCCAGCGCCAGGCCGGTGCCGTGGGGCAGAACACGACCCAGCACATGCAGAAACGGCATGCGCTCGCCGTGTACGATGGGCGCGGGTGTCTTCTTCCACGCCAGTGAAATGCCCAGTGCGGCCAGCAGGATGATGCTGACGCCCATGCTCCACAAGCCCATCGCGTTCACCAGCAACACCCCCAGCGGCGCACCGATGGCCAGTGCGCCGTAGCTGGCGATGCCGTTCCAGGAGATCACCTTGGCGGTGTTCGCGGCGCCCACGCGACCGATGCCCCAGCCAATGGAACCCGAACCCACCAGGCTTTCGGCACTGCCCAGCACCAGACGGCCGATGAACAGGCAGATCAGACTTGCCATCGGCCAGCCCTCGAGCCACCCGGCCAGGAGCATGAACACGCCACTCAGGCCGCAGCCGAACAGACCGATGATCACCGCCTTTTTGGGGCCGCGATTATCGATGATGCGCCCGGCGTACGGACGGCTCAGCAAGGTCGCCAGGTATTGCACGCTGATCACGAGGCCGGCTGCGACTGCGCCAAAACCGAGGTCGGTGTGTACATAACCTGGCAGTACGGCCAGAGGGATACCGATGTTCAGGTAACCGATGAAGGTGAACAGAACAATGGAAACGACCTGAAGCGTGATAGCGACAGGACGGGGTGTAGCGGCGCTCGAAGCGTCTGGCATGGGCATCAATCCACGATTACGACAGGGGTGGTGCAGCGGGGGCGGAAACAGAATGAAGCGTAGACGCTTGATAGCCAAGCGATGCCACATGATAACGAGGCTGGCTGTGTTGTGGCAGCAGAAGGGTGAATCGATGTTGAACCGAACGCGGATTTGCCGGTGAGGCCGTTGTGATTATTCGGCGGCGGGCGCCACGAGCTGCGTCGTGACCAGCGCAGCGAGGGCGTTTTCCTGGGTCCCGAATCGGGCCAGCAATGCCTGCTGTTTTTCCGGGCTCAACCGCGCCCAGATTTCGATCATTTTTTCGGCGGTGCCAATCAAGGCCTGCGCCTGGGTTTCGGTGAATTCAGTCATGGGTTTGTCTCGGTAAGCAATCAGCCCTTATGGAAGTACGCCTCAAAGACGCTCTTGCATAGGGGCTGAAATTAGCCTTCAGCGTTGGCCTTGGGCTTTCTTGCTGTCACCACTTTTCGCACCGGCTTTCATCTCGATCGGCTGACCGAGTTCCTGACGGGCTGCTGCGCTTTGCTGGGTTTGGCTTGGGAAGGGGAAGTTTGGGATTTCATGCATCGTCTGTCGCTCCTCACAAGTTTTTTTAGCTGCTGGTTTGTACAGCGCGTCCAAAAACGCCAAGGGAGGATACAGCACTACAAATGACAATCAGACTTTTAATGATGGCCGTTGGTCATGTAGTGGCGATGCGAAGCTACAACCCGATTCGCAGCGACACAGAACCTGCAGGCGTGAGCTTGTTCGCGATTGCGTCATGTCAGTCGACTTCGGTGTCGCTGACACTACATCTTCGCGAGCACGCTCACGCCTGCAAGGGGGACGCTGTCATCCAGGTCAGTCCTTGCACACCGCCGCAAACGCCGCCGCCAGCGCATCTAGCCGCGTAGCATCGATGCCCGCCACGTTCGCGCGGCCCGCTGCGACCATGTACACGCTGTGTTCCTTGCGCAGCCGTTCGACCTGATCGTCGCTCATGCCGGTGTAGGAAAACATGCCACGCTGCACGCCGATGTGGGCAAAACGCTCGCCCAGGCCCAACGGGGTCAGCGCTTCAACGAGGCCCTGACGGAGTTGCGCGATGCGGGTACGCATCTCTTCCACTTCGTCAGCCCACAGCGCCTTGAGCTCAGGGTCGCCGAGGATTTCAGCCACCACCGCCGCGCCATGATCCGGCGGGTTGGACCACAGGTTGCGCGCGGTGGCCGAGAGTTGGCTGCGCACGTCCATCAACTTCTCGGTGCTGTCGGCACACACCAGCAATGCGCCGGTGCGTTCGCGGTACAGGCCGAAGTTCTTCGAGCAGGAGCTTGTGATCAGCAGTTCCGGCAGTTCAGCGGCGAACAGGCGAACGGCCCAGGCGTCTTCTTGCAGACCGTCGCCGAAGCCCTGATACGCGAAGTCGATCAGCGGCAACAGGTTGCGGCGCTTGACGATCTTAAGCACTTCGCGCCAGTCATCGTGACCGAGGTCGAATCCGGTCGGGTTGTGGCAGCAGGCGTGAAGCAGAACCACATCGCCTTCCGGAACGGTGTTCAGCGTTTCCAGCATGGCCGGAACGTTGAGCCTGTTGTCGCTGCCGACGTAGGGGTAGTGATTGACCTTCAAACCGGCAGCGGCGTAGATAGTCTCGTGGATTGGCCAGGTCGGATCGCTGAGCCAGATGCCCTTGCCCGGCAGGCAATTGGCGATGAAGTCAGCAGACAAGCGAAGTGCCCCGGTGCCGCCCGGTGTCTGAGTGGCGCCCACGCGCTTGTTCTTGATCAGCGGCGAGTCGGCGCCCATGACCAGTTCACAGATCAGCGTGCCGAAACGCGGTTCGCCATGGCCGCCGATGTACGTCTTGGTCGGCTGCGAATCCACCAGACGCTGTTCCGCCAGTTTGACGGCGCGGGGAATGGTGGTCAGGCCTTGCGCGTCCTTGTACACGCCTACGCCCAGGTCGAACTTGTTCGGGTTCGGGTCGTTGGCATAGGCCTGGATCAAGCCCAGGATCGGATCGTCCGGTACGCGCTGAATCTGTGAAAAATGCAT
The DNA here is from genome assembly GCF_003605735.1 of Pseudomonas sp. LS-2. Classification (GTDB taxonomy): domain Bacteria; phylum Pseudomonadota; class Gammaproteobacteria; order Pseudomonadales; family Pseudomonadaceae; genus Aquipseudomonas. Next base: position 32,352 of record NZ_QXTJ01000031.1, read on the forward strand.
TTACTTACGGCCCTCGGCGCCTTTGGCCACCTCGTCGGTACGGGCGGCCATGATGAAGTCGTTGCGGTGCAGCCCTTTGATCGAGTGGCTCCACCAGGTCACGGTCACTTTGCCCCATTCGGTCAGAAGACCTGGGTGATGACCCTCGGCTTCGGCAATTTCGCCGACCGCGTTGGTAAACGCCAGCGCAAATTTGAAATTCTTGAACGTGAAGGCTCTTTCCAGTTGCATCACGCCATCACGGACTTCGATGTTCCAGTCGGGGATCTGACGCAGCAGCTGCGGCAACTCGGCTTCGCTGACTTGAGGTGCGTCGGCGCGGCAGGCCTCGCAGTGGGCTTGATCGAGAGAGGTCATAAAAGGTTTTCCTTCTTCAGGCGGCGTTTGTTTCAGGCTGCTTTTTAGGTGTGAAGCGAGGGGCATGCAGGCCCAGCCGCATCGCGCTCTGGACCATGCCCATGATGTCTTCGTGAGCGAGGTCGAACAGGCGCTTGAGGTCCGGCAGCACGAAATAGAGCGGCTGCAGAATGTCAATGCGATACGGCGTACGCATGGCTTCAACAGGGTCGAACGCTTGATGCTCAGGTGTCTGCGACAGGCTGTAAATGGTTTCCTTGGGCGAGGACAAGATGCCTCCGCCGTAGATCTTGCGGCCCTGCGCCGTTTCCACCAGCCCGAACTCGATGGTCATCCAGTAAAGGCGGGCAAGGTACACGCGCTGCTCTTTGCTGGCTGCCAGACCGAGTTTGCCGTAAGTGTGGGTAAATTCCGCAAACCATGGGTTGGTCAGCAGCGGGCAGTGTCCGAAGACTTCATGAAAGATGTCGGGTTCTTGCAGGTAGTCCAGTTCTTCCTCGGTCCGAATGAACGTGGCCACGGGAAATCGCTTGCTGGCGAGCAGTTCGAAAAACGTCTGAAAAGGAATCAATGCCGGAACGCGAGCAACTTGCCAGCCGGTGGTGCTATCCAGCACCCGATTGATTTCGCCCAGTTGAGGAATGCGGTCATGTGGCAGGTTCAGTTGCTCGATGCCGTCGAGGTATTCCTGACAGGCGCGGCCTTCGATCACCTTCAACTGGCGTGTGATCAGGGTATTCCACACCGCGTGTTCGGCGTCGGGGTAATCGATGAATCCACGGGCGTCCGGCTCGCGGGCGACATACGACGTACTCATGCTGCTCTCCTGAATGGCTTGTTGTTATCTGGAGCGATGCGCGACAGGTCTGACCTGCTTGCTGCTATAGATACCGTTTTCCATCCTGTTTGCCGTCAGGCTGTCGCCGCTTCGATGCCGCAATTTCCACGAAGCTCGTAAAGAAAACCTGACAGATGAGTGCGCCGAGCGAGAAATGTGCGCGTTTAGGGGAGATCTCGTGCTTGCGCTGTCACGTATTCTTGCCGATAAACTTTCCTCCATTACAAAAAAGTGGCCTGTTCACAAGAGTCGACCCCCCATGCGCATCAAAGTGCACTGTCAGAACCGTGTCGGCATTCTGCGCGACATCCTCGATCTTCTCGTTTCCTATGGCGTCAATGTCTCTGGCGGAGAGGTCGGCGGGGAGCATGGCGACGCGATCTATCTGCGTTGTCCGAATCTCGTCAATCTTCAATTTCAGGCGCTGGTGCCGAAATTCGAAACAATCCCTGGTGTGTTCGGCGTGAAACGTGTGGGACTGATGCCCAGCGAGCGTCGGCATATGGAGCTGAACGCGTTGCTCGGCGCGTTGGAGTTTCCGGTGTTGTCCATCGACATGGGCGGCTGCATCGTCGCGGCGAACCGGGCTGCTGCCCAGTTGCTGGGCGTGCGCGTCGATGAGGTGCCAGGGATTGCGCTGTCGCGCTATGCAGAAGACTTCGACCTGCCACAACTGGTACGCGCCAACCGCTCGCGCATCAACGGCTTGCGGGTGAAAGTGAAGGGCGCGATCTTTCTCGCCGACATCGCACCTCTGCAATCGGAACACGAAGACAGCGAAGCCATGGCGGGTGCGGTATTGACCCTGCATCGCGCGGATCGCGTAGGTGAGCACATCTACAACGTGCGCAAGCAGGAACTGCGCGGTTTCGACAGCATCTTCCAGAGTTCGAAAGTGATGGCTGCCGTGGTGCGCGAAGCCCGGCGCATGGCGCCTCTGGATGCGCCTCTGTTGATAGAGGGCGAAACCGGCACCGGCAAGGAGCTCCTCGCCCGAGCCTGCCATCTGGCAAGCCCGCGTGGGCAGTCGCCGATGATGGCGCTCAATTGCGCGGGATTGTCCGAGTCCATGGCCGAGACCGAGCTGTTCGGCTACGGGCCAGGCGCATTCGAAGGGGCCCGCGCCGAAGGCAAGCTGGGGCTGCTGGAGCTGACGGCGGGCGGTACGTTGTTTCTCGACGGGGTAGCGGAAATGAGCGCTCGGTTGCAGGCCAAGCTGCTGCGCTATCTGCAAGAAGGTTGCTTTCGCCGCGTCGGAAGCGATGAGGAGGTGTATCTGGACGTGCGCGTGATCTGCGCAACACAGGTCGATCTGTCGCAGTTGTGTGCTCGCGGTGAGTTTCGCCAGGATCTTTACCATCGGCTGAATGTGTTGTCGTTGCACATCCCGCCCTTGCGTGAATGCCTGGATGGGCTTGAGCCGCTGGTGCAGCATTTTCTCGATCAGGCGAGTCGACAGATTGGTTGCCCGTTGCCGCGCATGGCACCTGCGGCGATGGAGCGCCTCAGTCAGTATCACTGGCCGGGCAACGTGCGCCAGCTGGAAAACGTGCTGTTTCAGGCAGTGTCGCTGTGTGAGGGTGGCGTCGTGAAAGCCGAGCATATCCGCCTGCCGGATTATGGCGTGCGTCAGCCACTCGGGGACTTTTCGCTGGAGGGTGGGTTGGAGGATATCGTCGGGCGTTTCGAAAAGGCGGTTCTTGAACAACTTTATGCGGCGCATCCCAGCAGTCGGTTATTGGGTAAACGATTGGGCGTGTCCCATACGACTATTGCCAATAAGTTGAATCAATACGGCGTTGGCAAAACGTAACATGTGTAGGAGCGCGCTTGCCCGCGAATGGATATAACCGCCGATACGTCAGGTGGCTATTACACCCTTATCGCGGGCAAGCGCGCGCCTACAATAATCCATGCTCCCTGAAGTATTATGTGTCAGGGCCTATAAAAAGAAGGCAGATTAGATCAGCCGTTGCTGCACCCGTTGCCCATCACTTGGTATTCCATCACATGGCGCTTGCCCTGCGAGTCGATGTAGGTCATGTGCTGAGGCACCACGCCGCAGACATTGGGGACTTCGTCTACCGAAATGACTTTGGCAATATCCAGCTTGGTCGAGTAGGTATATTGCTCGGCGCGTTGCTGTTGAACGGCGACTTTGGCATTGGATTCTTCTGCCATAGCCATGGTGCTTAAACCACAAAGAGCCATTACAACCAGTGCAGCTTTCATTACATGTTTCCTCTTGGTTGCTTGATCAACAGTGGCAAACAGGAATTCCGTTCGGCCGGGTGCACACAACCCTTTTGGGGTTCTGCAAGAAGTCAGTTGATTAGCCAGTTAAGTTGTTTGATCGACAGGCCGGTGTGGGGGGCTGTGAGTTGTCAATCATTTGCCGTGTTGGCAGAGTTGATTCTATGCGCCTGTTCCAGATTCATATAGAAACCATTTTGATAAAGACTATTGAGCAATCCGGCAACAATCGCTGAGCGGGGAGGCCATGACCCCCGCGGCCTAGTTCTTTGGTCGTAGTTCAAACATGAAGATTTGCCGAAAACGGGGCACTTGGGCGTCTTTGAGCGTTATGCTGAGGTCCGGTAAGACCATCGTCGAATGGCTTTCGCGGCCATCGGCGGATACAACGGGTCCATACAAAAACAACATTTCCACCGAGGTAAGAAAGATGAGTGCGGCTTCCCTGTACCCCGTTCGCCCTGAAGTGGCAGCAAACACGCTGACTGACGAGGCGACCTACAAGGCCATGTACCAGCAGTCGGTGGTCAACCCCGATGGCTTCTGGCGTGAGCAGGCCAAGCGCCTGGATTGGATCAAGCCATTCACCACCGTCAAACAGACCTCCTTCGACGATCACCGCGTCGACATCAAATGGTTCGCCGACGGCACCCTGAACGTTTCCTACAACTGCCTCGACCGTCATCTGGCCGAGCGCGGCGATCAGGTCGCCATCATCTGGGAAGGCGACGATCCTTCCGAAAGCCGCAACATCACCTATCGCGAACTGCATGAAGAAGTCTGCAAATTCGCCAACGCTCTGCGCGGTCAGGATGTGCACCGTGGTGACGTGGTCACCATCTATATGCCGATGATCCCTGAAGCCGTGGTCGCGATGCTGGCGTGTGCCCGTATCGGCGCGATCCACTCGGTGGTGTTCGGCGGTTTCTCTCCTGAAGCGCTGGCCGGTCGCATCATCGACTGCGAATCCAAAGTCGTGATCACCGCGGACGAAGGCTTGCGTGGCGGCAAGAAGACCGCACTCAAGGCCAACGTCGACCGTGCCCTGACCAACCCTGAAACCAGCAGCGTCCAGAAAGTCATCGTGTGCAAACGCACCGGCGGCGAGATCGAGTGGAACCGCCATCGCGACATCTGGTACCACACCTTGCTGGAAGTGGCGTCGGCCACCTGCGCACCGAAAGAAATGGGGGCTGAAGAATCGCTGTTCATCCTCTATACCTCCGGTTCTACCGGCAAGCCAAAGGGCGTGCTGCATACCACGGCGGGTTATCTGCTTTATGCGGCGCTGACCCATGAGCGCGTGTTCGACTACAAACCGGGTGAAACCTACTGGTGCACCGCCGACGTGGGCTGGGTCACCGGCCACAGCTATATCGTCTACGGCCCGCTGGCCAACGGCGCGACCACGCTGCTGTTCGAAGGCATTCCGAACTACCCGGACATCACCCGCATGTCGAAGATCATCGACAAGCACAAGGTCAACATCCTCTACACCGCGCCGACCGCCATCCGCGCCATGATGGCCGAAGGCACCAAGGCCGTCGAAGGCGCCGACGGTTCGAGCCTGCGCCTGCTGGGTTCGGTGGGTGAGCCGATCAACCCTGAAGCCTGGAACTGGTACTACAACACCGTCGGCAAGCAGAACTGCCCGATCGTCGACACTTGGTGGCAGACCGAAACCGGCGGCATTCTGATCAGCCCGCTGCCGGGGGCTACCGCGCTCAAGCCAGGCTCGGCGACTCGTCCGTTCTTCGGTGTGATTCCGGCGCTGGTGGATAACCTCGGCAACCTGATCGAGGGCGCGGCCGAAGGCAATCTGGTCATTCTGGATTCCTGGCCGGGTCAGTCGCGCAGCCTGTACGGCGACCACGACCGGTTCGTCGACACCTACTTCAAGACCTTCCGTGGCATGTACTTCACCGGTGACGGCGCCCGCCGTGACGAGGACGGCTACTACTGGATCACTGGTCGCGTGGACGACGTGCTCAACGTGTCCGGCCACCGCATGGGCACCGCTGAAATCGAAAGCGCCATGGTCGCTCACCCGAAAGTCGCCGAAGCAGCAGTGGTTGGCGTGCCGCACGACCTGAAAGGGCAGGGCATCTACGTCTATGTCACCTTGAACGGCGGCGAAGTGCCGGACGAAGCCCTGCGCATCGAACTGCGCAACTGGGTACGCAAGGAGATTGGCCCGATTGCCTCGCCTGACGTGATTCAGTGGGCACCGGGCCTGCCGAAGACCCGTTCCGGCAAGATCATGCGCCGCATCCTGCGCAAGATCGCCACCGGCGAGTACGACGCGCTGGGTGATATCTCCACGCTGGCCGATCCGGGTGTCGTTGCGCATCTGGTCGAGACCCACAAGACCATGAACGTCGCCTGACGCCTCCTGGTTCCAGACGCCCCGTTCGGTGAAAGCCGGGCGGGGCGTTTTTGTGTGCATCATCCTGGTAGGAACGCGCTTGCCCGCGATGGCGTTGGGTCTGAGAGCCACGACCTGACTGACACGCCGCCATCGCGGACGAGCGCGCTCCTGCACAGGTGAAATCGGGATATATCGAATTGTTACCGAACGCCCCTACCTCTGTAACGCGTCGCGCGAAGTTGGGGCGAATGACCCCCGCAGGGGAGCGTTTCATCGGTCCGCAGGCCTCTGCCTCCACGCCAGACTTGCCGGATTAGAAGGCTTTGCCAATAATGGGCGCGTTATTTGCTTCGTTGATAGGTTTGCCATAAAGGCCTCTTGCATAAACACTTAGGGCTGTCAATCAGGCTGATCGACGTTTCCAGCGCTTCTGTAACTAGTTGTCGCATTGAAGAAATATCGACTCACGGCCTGCCGCTAAAATGCCGATCACTCGCCGAAGGCTTGTCGAGCCCTGAACCTCGATGGCACCTCGCGTCGCAATTTCAGTTATTCCTTCTGCACATTGAGCGGTTCGCTCACTGCCATTTGTCGCGTTTTACCGATGGAGTTCCAAGAATGAAAAAGCTCATGCTGCTGGGTGCGCTGGCGCTGTCCGTATTGGTACAGCCAGCGTTCGCCGATGAAAAACCCCTGAAGATCGGCATCGAAGCGGCGTACCCTCCATTCGCTTCGAAAGCGCCCGACGGCAGCATCGTCGGCTTCGACTACGACATCGGCAACGCGCTGTGCGAAGAGATGAAAGTGAAATGCGTCTGGGTCGAGCAAGAGTTCGACGGTCTGATTCCTGCGCTGAAAGTGCGCAAGATCGACGCGATCCTGTCCTCGATGTCCATCACCGAAGACCGCAAGAAGTCCGTCGACTTCACCAACAAGTACTACAACACCCCGGCCCGTCTGGTCATGAAGCAAGGCACTGTCGTCAGCGACAACCTGAGCGAGCTGAAGGGCAAGAACATCGGCGTGCAACGTGGCTCGATCCACGAACGTTTCGCCAAGGAAGTCCTGGCTCCACTGGGCGCCGAAATCAAGCCATACAGCTCGCAGAACGAAATCTACCTGGACATCGGTGCAGGTCGTCTGGACGGCACCGTGGCTGACGCGACCCTGTTGCAGGACGGCTTCCTGAACACCGATTCGGGTAAAGGCTATGCGTTCGTCGGCCCTGCGTTCACTGACGTCAACTACTTTGGCGACGGCGTAGGCATTGCAGTGCGCAAGGGCGACAAGGCCAATCTGGACAAGATCAACGCGGCCATCGCGGCCATCCGTGAAAACGGCAAGTACAAAGCCATCCAGGACAAGTACTTCAACTTCGATATCTACGGCAAGTAAGTCGAAGCAGCACGTAATGGCGCAGGCAGCGGGTACCCAGTCCTTCTGATTGCGCCATTTTTCTATCCCGCGCTCGAGGGCCAAACTACATGTTGAAAGGCTACGGAGCCGTCATCCTCGACGGTGCATGGCTGACCCTGCAGCTCGCCCTGTGCTCCATGGCGCTGGCAATCGTGCTCGGTCTGATCGGCGTGTCGCTGCGTTTGTCGCCGGTGCGCTGGCTGGCCAGGCTGGGTGACCTGTACTCCACGGTCATTCGTGGCATTCCCGACCTGGTGCTGATTCTGCTGATCTTCTACGGCGGTCAGGACCTGCTCAACCGTGTCGCGCCCCTGTTGGGTTACGACGACTACATCGACCTGAACCCGCTGATGGCCGGTATCGGCACGCTGGGGTTCATTTTCGGCGCTTATCTTTCAGAAACCTTTCGCGGTGCCTTCATGGCCATTCCCAAGGGCCAGGCCGAAGCCGGCATGGCGTATGGCATGAGCCGCTCGCGGGTGTTCTTTCGCATTCTCGTCCCGCAGATGATCCGTCTGGCGATTCCGGGATTCACCAACAACTGGCTGGTACTGACCAAGGCCACCGCGCTGATTTCCGTGGTCGGTCTGCAAGACATGATGTTCAAGGCCAAGCAGGCGGCTGACGCCACCCGCGAACCCTTCACGTTCTTCCTCGCAGTCGCGGCCATGTACCTGGTGATCACCAGCGTCTCGCTGCTGGTACTGCGCTTCATCGAGAAACGCTACTCGGCCGGCGTAAGGGTGGCAGACCTATGATCTTCGATTACAACGTCGTCTGGGAAAACCTGCCGCTGTACTTCGGCGGCCTGTTGATCACCCTCAAACTGCTGGCGCTGTCGCTGTTTTTTGGCCTGTTGGCAGCGCTGCCCCTGGGTCTGATGCGCGTCTCGAAAGTCGCTTGGGTCAATCTGCTGGCCTGGAGCTACACCTATGTGATTCGCGGCACGCCGATGCTGGTGCAGCTGTTCCTGATCTACTACGGACTGGCGCAGTTCGAGGCCGTGCGCGAGAGCTTCCTCTGGCCGTGGCTGTCCAGCGCCACGTTCTGCGCCTGCCTTGCGTTCGCCATCAACACCAGCGCCTACACCGCAGAAATCATCGCCGGCAGTCTGAAGTCCACGCCGCCGGGCGAGATCGAAGCGGCGCGAGCGATGGGCATGTCCAAGGCCAAGATGTACCGCCGCATCCTGCTGCCGTCGGCCCTGCGCCGGGCACTGCCGCAGTACAGCAACGAAGTGATCATGATGCTGCAGACCACCAGTCTGGCGTCCATCGTCACGCTGATCGACATCACGGGCGCGGCACGCACCGTCAACGCGCAGTTCTACCTGCCGTTCGAGGCGTACATCACCGCGGGCGTGTTCTACCTGTGCCTGACTTTCATTCTGGTGAAACTGTTCAAGCTGGCCGAGCGCCGCTGGCTCAGTTACCTCGCACCGAGGAAGCACTGATATGCAACGCATCGATCACAGCCTGCCCTGGACTACCCTGGGCACCGAGCGCACGCTGAGCGTCTTTCGTTTCGGTCAGGGCGGGCGCAAGGCCTACATCCAGGCCAGCCTGCACGCCGATGAGCTGCCCGGCATGCGCACCGCGTGGGAGCTGAAAAAGCGCCTTTCGCAACTTGAGGAACAGGGCCTGCTCAACGGCGTCATCGAGTTGGTGCCGGTGGCTAACCCGATCGGTCTGGGCCAGTTGTTGCAAGGCAATCATCAGGGCCGTTTCGAGTACGGCAGCGGCAAGAATTTTAACCGCGATTTCACTGAATTAAGCGAACCTGTTGCCCAATTGCTCGCAGGCAAGCTGGGCGACGATCCTCATGCCAACGTGAAACTGATCCGCCAGGCCATGGCCGACGTGCTTGATCAACTGCCGCCTGCAAGCAGCGAACTGGCCGGTATGCAGCGCGTCTTGCTGAGTCACGCGTGCGACGCCGATATCGTGTTGGACCTGCACTGTGACACCGACGCTTCTCTGCACATGTACGCCTTGCCCCAACATTGGCCGCAATGGCGTTCGCTGTCGGCGTACCTGGGGGTGAGTGTCGGTCTGCTGGCCGAAGACTCCGGCGGCAGTTCGTTCGACGAGGCCTGTTCGTTGCCGTGGCTGCGACTGGCAAAGCAGTTTCCCGATGCGCAGATTCCGCTGGCCTGTATGTCGACAACGCTGGAGCTGGGCGGACAGTCCAACACTGGCAAGGCCGAAGCCGAGGCGTACGCCGAGGGCATTCTGGCGTTTCTCGCCGAACACGGCCTGATCGGTGGTGAATGGCCGCAACCGGGCAGCGAGCCGTGTGAAGGCATGCCGTTCGAAGGCACCGAAATGATCTATGCGCCCCATGCAGGCGTGCTGACCTTCCTGCGCCCGGCCGGTGCCTGGGTCGAGCCGGGCGAGCCGCTGTTCGAGGTCATCGATCCGCTGAACGATCGCGCGACCACGGTCTGCGCTGGAACCGCCGGCGTGCTGTTCGCCATCGAAAAACTGCGTTACGCCCAGCCGGGCTACTGGATGGCCAAAGTGGCGGGTCGTACCCCGTTGCGCACTGGCCGCCTGCTCAGTGACTGATTACTTGTGAGAACCGACATCATGAACAAACTGGAAGTCCAGGACCTGCACAAGTGCTACGGCAGTCACGAAGTGCTCAAGGGCGTTTCGCTGACCGCCAAGGCCGGCGATGTCATCAGCATCATCGGCTCCAGCGGCTCGGGCAAAAGTACCTTTCTGCGCTGCATCAACCTGCTGGAGCAGCCAAAGTCCGGTCGCATTCTGCTCAATAACGAAGAGCTGAAACTGGTGGCCCACAAGGACGGTGGTCTCAAGGCTGCCGACCCGAAACAGCTGCAACGCATGCGCTCGCGTCTGTCGATGGTGTTCCAGCATTTCAACCTGTGGTCGCACATGACCGCGCTGGAAAACATCATCGAGGCGCCAATCCATGTGCTAGGCGTGCCGAAGAAGGAAGCGCTGGAAAAAGCCGAGCACTACCTGAACAAGGTCGGCGTTGCCCATCGCAAGGATGCATTCCCGGGTCACATGTCCGGCGGTGAACAGCAGCGCGTAGCGATTGCCCGGGCGCTGGCGATGGAGCCTGAGGTGATGCTGTTCGACGAGCCGACGTCCGCGCTGGACCCCGAGCTGGTCGGCGACGTGTTGAAAGTCATGCAGGCCCTCGCTCAGGAAGGCCGCACCATGGTCGTGGTGACCCACGAGATGGGCTTTGCGCGGGAAGTGTCGAACCAGTTGATCTTCCTGCACAAAGGGCTGGTCGAAGAGAGCGGCGACCCGCGTGAAGTGCTGGTCAATCCGAAATCGGAGCGTCTGCAGGGTTTCCTGTCCGGCAGCCTGAAGTAGTGATTGGCGCCGTCTTGAACGGTGCGTTTTGTGTCAGAACAGTTCATGCTGCGCGTCACCCAAACCGCTCCCATGAACTGAAGACAGTAGATCCAGATCGCACGCCTGCCGTGTGACCCATAACAGCGACACGTTTCGGACTGCACGCCATGACTGCCCATCGAATCGGATTTCTCATCTGGCCCAGCACCAAAGCCTTGACCCTGGCGCTGGCGGAGGAAGCCTTGCGTGTCGCTCAGCGCGTGCACCCCGACGTGGTTTACGAACTGTCGTTTCTCCAGGCCGAGCCTTCGGTCGAGGGGGCTGGCTGGCAGTTGCCGGGCGAGCCGTGGAACGGTCGTCTCGAAGGCTGCCAGAAGGTTTTTCTGCTGGCCGATGAGCCGCCAGCGCCAATGTCGTCGGCATTGGGCGGCGCCCTCAAACAACTGGTGCGCGCAGGCTGCGTGATCGGCGGTCTCTCTGCGGGGGTTTATCCGCTGGCGCAACTGGGTTTGCTGGACGGCTATCGCGCTGCCGTTCACTGGCGCTGGCAGGACGATTTTGCCGAACGCTTCCCCAAGGTCATCGCCACCAGCCATTTGTTCGATTGGGATCGTGATCGTCTGACTGCGTGTGGCGGCATGTCGGTGCTGGATCTGCTGCTGGCGGTGCTGGCCCGTGATCACGGTGCCGAACTGGCCGGTGCTGTTTCTGAGGAACTGGTGGTCGAGCGCATCCGTGAAGGCGGGGAGCGTCAGCGCATTCCGTTGCAGAACCGCCTGGGCTCCAGCCATCCGAAGCTGACCCAGGCTGTGCTGTTGATGGAGGCCAATATCGAAGAGCCGCTCACCACTGACGAAATTGCCCAGCATGTGTGCGTATCGCGACGACAATTGGAGCGGATTTTCAAGCAGTACCTCAATCGTGTTCCAAGCCAGTACTACCTCGAGCTGCGCCTGAACAAGGCCCGGCAGATGCTGATGCAGACCAGCAAATCGATCATTCAGATCGGCCTCTCCTGCGGCTTCTCCTCCGGGCCGCATTTCTCCAGCGCCTATCGCAACTTCTTCGGCGCCACGCCCCGCGAAGACCGCAACCAGCGCCGCAGCAGCAGCCCGTTCGAACTGTCCTCGGTGCCTGCCGAGCGCGGGTGATTGGCCTGGAATCGGCCGCAGCTCTGTAGGAGCGCGCTTGCCCGCGATAGCTGAGTGTCAGCCGATTGAGTTTCTCAGCCAGCTCGCATTCGCGGGCAAGCGCGCTCCTACAGCGGAGCCGAGCCAGCCTTTACTTGAATCAAATCGACAGGACGCTGCTACATCGGGCCGTCAACGTTTAAACTGCGCCTTTCCGACGTTATTTGTCGCATTGCCGAAAGCCTCGGATAAAGCCGGTTTGGCGCTATAAGAAGTTGTCGCTTGGCGGCAAGGCCGGACCCAAATCAGTCCTTACAATCCTTCCATCGCTCGCCAGTCCCAGGCAGGCGTTCCTCTTCAGGAGACTCCGATGTCCGTTGAGCAAGTTCCGGTGCAACGTGCCGATTTCGACCAGGTGATGGTCCCCAACTACGCCCCCGCAGCGTTCATTCCCGTACGCGGCCAGGGTTCCCGCGTCTGGGATCAGTCGGGTCGTGAACTGGTCGATTTCTCGGGCGGCATCGCGGTCAACGTGCTGGGTCACGCGCATCCGGCGCTGGTCGGCGCTCTCACCGAACAGGCCAATAAGCTGTGGCACGTCTCCAACGTATTCACGAATGAACCTGCGCTGCGTCTGGCCAGGAAGCTGGTCGACGCCACGTTCGCGGACCGCGTGTTCTTCTGTAACTCTGGCGCCGAAGCCAATGAAGCGGCCTTCAAACTGGCCCGTCGCGTGGCGCACGATCTGTACGGCACCGAAAAATACGAAATCATTGCAGCCCTGAACAGCTTCCACGGTCGCACACTCTTCACCGTGAGCGTTGGCGGTCAGCCGAAGTATTCCGACGGCTTCGGTCCGAAAATCACTGGCATCACCCATGTTCCGTACAACGACCTCGAGGCCCTGAAGGCAGCCGTCAGCGACAAGACCTGCGCTGTGGTTCTGGAGCCGATCCAGGGTGAAGGCGGTGTATTGCCGGCCGAACTCGAATACCTGCAAGGCGCCCGTAAACTGTGCGATGAACATAACGCCCTGTTGGTGTTCGATGAAGTACAGAGCGGCATGGGTCGCAGCGGCCATCTGTTCGCTTACATGCACTACGGCGTGACCCCGGACATCCTCTCTAGCGCCAAGAGCATCGGCGGCGGCTTCCCGATGGCGGCCATGCTGACCACTGAGAAACTCGCCAAGCACCTGGCCGTCGGCGTCCATGGCACCACCTATGGCGGCAACCCGCTGGCGTGTGCGGTCGGTGAAGCGGTCATCGACGTGGTCAATACCCCCGAGGTGCTGGCAGGCGTCAACGCCAAACATGATCTGTTCAAGGCGCGGCTGGAGAAAATCGGCCAGCAATACGGCGTGTTCGGCCAAGTGCGCGGTATGGGCCTGTTGATCGGCTGTGTGCTGACCGACGCCTGGAAAGGCAAGGCCAAGGACTTCTTCAACGCCGCCGAACACGAAGGCGTGATGATCCTGCAAGCCGGTCCTGACGTGGTGCGTTTCGCTCCGAGCCTGGTGGTCGAAGATGCGGACATCACCGAAGGCCTGGATCGCTTCGAGCGTGCGGTTGCCAAGCTGACCAAGAATTGATCCCTTTGTAGGAGCGCGCTTGCCCGCGATAGCAGTGTGTCAGTCAATGCATCCGTCAGAGGCAGACTGCATCGCGGGCAAGCGCGCTCCTACACGATGAATCATGTCGTTCTTTTTTTCGCCGGTGATATCGGCCCGATTTTTTCTCAAGGAGTGACACCATGCTGGTGATGCGCCCCGCGCAAATGGCTGACCTGAGCGAGGTTCAACGACTCGCTGCGGACAGCCCGATTGGTGTCACGTCCCTGCCGGATGACGCTGGACGTCTGAGTGACAAGATCGCCGATTCCGAAGCGTCGTTCGCCGCCGAGGTCAGTTTCAACGGCGAGGAAACCTATTTCTTCGTGCTCGAAGACACCGAGTCCGGGCGTCTGGTGGGCTGTTCCGGGATTGTCGCCTCGGCGGGATATTCCGAGCCGTTCTATAGCTTCCGCAACGAAACCTTCGTCCACGCCTCCCGTGAACTGAAGATCCACAACAAGATTCACGTCCTCTCGCAGTGCCACGACCTCACCGGCAACAGCCTGCTGACCAGTTTCTACGTCCTGCCGGAACTGGTCGGGACGCTGTGGTCGGAACTCAACTCCCGGGCCCGCCTGCTGTTCGTCGCAGCCCATCCCGAGCGCTTCGCCGATTCGGTGGTGACCGAGATCGTCGGTTACAGCGACGAACATGGCGATTCACCGTTCTGGGACGCCATCGGCCGCAACTTCTTCGACCTCAATTACGCCGAAGCCGAACGTCTGTGCGGCCTGAAGAGCCGCACGTTCCTGGCCGAGCTGATGCCGCATTACCCGATCTACGTGCCGCTGTTGCCTGACGAGGCCCAGGAAGCCATGGGCCAGGTCCATCCGCGAGCGCAGATCACCTTCGACATCCTGATGCGTGAAGGCTTCGAGACTGATCATTACATCGACATCTTCGACGGCGGACCGACGCTGCACGCCCGGGTTTCAGGCATTCGCTCGATTGCCCAGAGCCGCGTGGTGCCCGTGAAGGTCGATCCGGTCAGCAGTGGCGATGCGATCAAGGGCGGACGTCCGTACCTCGTTGCCAACAGCCAGTTGCAGGACTACCGGGCGGTAATGCTGGAGCTGGACTGGGTGCCGGGCAAACCGGTGACCCTGAGTCTGGCCGCAGCCGAAGCGTTAGGTGTGGGTGAAGGCGCCAGCGTGCGCATCGTCGCGGTTTGACAGTTGATTTGTCGGTGCTCGACGCTGCTGTGACAGCCGAGCGCCGTATCGCGGGTTAGAGTTCGCCGGTTTCTTCGAGCAAGGAGCCGGGTTGAGGAGAAAGCATGATCGTTCGTCCCGTAAGCAGCACTGACCTACCGGCGCTGATCGAGTTGGCGCGCAGCACAGGCGCAGGCCTGACCACATTGCCGGCCAATGAAGAGCGTCTGGCGCATCGGGTCGGCTGGGCGGAAAAAACCTTCCGTGGCGAAGCCGAGCGGGGCGACACCGATTACCTGTTCGTGCTCGAAGACGACGATGGGCGCGTGGTCGGCATTTCGGCGATCGCAGGTGCGGTCGGACTGCGCGAGCCCTGGTACAACTATCGGGTGGGCCTGACGGTCAGCGCTTCGCAAGAGCTGAATATCTATCGCGAAATCCCGACGCTGTTTCTGGCCAACGACCTGACCGGCAATTCAGAGCTGTGCTCGCTGTTCCTGCACGCCGACCATCGCAATGGCCTCAACGGTCGCCTGCTGTCCAAGGCGCGGATGCTGTTCATTGCCGAGTTTCCCGAGCTGTTCGGCGCCAAGATCATCGCCGAGATGCGCGGCATGTCCGACGAACAAGGCCATTCGCCGTTCTGGGAAAGCCTGGGCCGTCACTTCTTCAAGATGGAGTTCAGCCAGGCGGATTATTTGACCGGTGTCGGCAACCGCGCCTTCATCGCTGAACTGATGCCGAAATTTCCGCTGTACAGCTGCTTTCTTTCCGAAGCCGCACGCAACGTCATCGGTCGCGTACACACCAGCACCGAGCCTGCGCTGACCATGCTCAAGGCCGAGGGCTTCAGTTATCAGGGTTACGTCGACATCTTCGACGCGGGCCCGGCGATCGAGTGCGAAACCACCAAAATTCGCGCCGTGCGCGACAGTCAGGCGCTGGTGCTGGCCGTCGGTACGCCAGGCGACGATGCGACGCCGTTTCTCATCCACAACCGCAAACGCGAAGATTGCCGTATCACTGCCGCACCGGCCCGCTTCGCCGCTGGCACGCTGGTGGTCGATCCGAAAACCGCCAAACGTCTGCGACTCAATGCCGGTGATCAGGTTCGTGCGGTGCCCCTGTCGCCCACTCGGGAGAGCGTTTGATGACGACCTTGTATATCGCAGATACCTGGCAAGCCGGGCAGGGTGAAGCGTTCGAGTCGCTGAACCCGGTCACGCAACAGGTGATCTGGTCCGGTCAGGGCGCGACGGCCGCGCAGGTCGATGCTGCCGTCACGGCTGCGCGTCTGGCGTTTCCGGCCTGGGCGACGTTGAGTCTGGACGAGCGCATCGGCGTGCTGGAGACATTTGCGGCCACCCTGAAAAACCGTGCCGACGAAATTGCCCGCTGCATTGGTGAGGAAACCGGCAAGCCGCTGTGGGAATCGGCGACGGAAGTCACCAGCATGGCGAACAAGGTGGCGATCTCGATTCAGAGCTACCGCGAGCGCACCGGTGAGAAGAGCGGCCCACTGGGCGACGCTACCGCGGTGTTGCGCCATAAACCCCATGGCGTGGTGGCGGTGTTCGGTCCCTACAACTTCCCCGGGCACTTGCCCAACGGTCATATCGTTCCGGCGCTGCTCGCGGGTAATACCGTCGTGTTCAAGCCGAGCGAACTGACGCCGAAAGTCGCCGAACTGACCGTGCAATGCTGGATCGAGGCCGGTCTGCCAGCGGGCGTGCTGAATCTGGTACAAGGCGCGCGGGAAACCGGCATCGCGCTGGCGGCGAACGCGGGTATCGATGGCCTGTTCTTCACCGGATCCAGCCGTACGGGCAATTCGTTGCATCAGCAATTCGCCGGTCGCCCTGACAAGATTCTCGCGCTTGAGATGGGCGGCAACAACCCGCTCGTCGTCGATCAGGTGGCTGATGTCGATGCAGCGGTTTATACCGTGATTCAGTCGGCGTTCATTTCTGCGGGTCAACGCTGCACCTGTGCGCGCCGCTTGCTGGTGCCCCAAGGGGCTTGGGGCGATGCGTTCATGGCGCGTCTGGTAGAAGTGACGGCGACCATTCAGGTCGGCGCGTTCGATCAGCAGCCCGCACCGTTCATGGGGTCGGTGATTTCTCTGCATGCCGCCCAGGCCTTGCTCGATGCACAGGAACAGTTGCTGGCCAACGGTGCCGTGGCGCTGCTGGAAATGACCCAGCCGCAGTCGAAGGCGGCGTTGCTGACGCCGGGCATTCTCGATGTCAGCGACGTGAGCGATCGCCCCGACGAAGAACTGTTCGGGCCGTTGTTGCAGGTGATCCGCTACGCTGACTTCGATGCCGCGATCAACGAGGCCAATGCCACGCAATACGGGCTGGCGGCGGGGCTGCTGTCGGATTCGCAGGAACGTTACCAGCAGTTCTGGCTGCAAAGCCGGGCCGGGATCGTGAACTGGAACAAACAACTGACCGGCGCTGCCAGTACCGCGCCGTTTGGCGGGGTAGGGGCGTCGGGCAACCATCGCGCCAGTGCCTATTACGCGGCGGATTACTGTGCGTATCCGGTGGCGTCGCTTGAGACCGCCGCATTGACTTTGCCTTCCAGCTTGACGCCGGGCATAAGCCTTGGGTGACCTCGTGTAGGAGCGCGCTTGCCCGAGATTGCGGTACGTCTGTAATGCATGCTTTGCCTGACACACCGCAATCGCGGGCAAGCGCGCTCCTACAGGTCACTGCGCACACGAACATTGATGTTTATAAAAACAGATCCACGGAGCCTCACCGATGAAATCCTGTGAAGTCAACTTTGACGGTCTAGTGGGGCCGACCCATAACTACGGCGGGCTGTCCTACGGCAACGTCGCGTCCCAGAGTAACTGCCAACAGGCTTCCAATCCACGGGAGGCGGCGCTGCAAGGCCTTGCGAAGATGAAAGCGCTGATGGACCTGGGTTTTACTCAAGGCGTGCTGGCGCCACAGGAGCGCCCGGATGTCGCCGGCCTGCGCAGACTCGGCTTCAGCGGTACCGACGCACAGGTCATCGAGCGTGCCGCCAAGCAATCCATGCCGTTGCTGGTGGCCAGTTGTTCGGCCTCGAGCATGTGGGTCGCCAACGCCGCAACGGTCAGCCCGAGCGCCGACACTGCCGACGGTCGCGTGCACTTCACCGCCGCGAACCTCAACTGCAAGTACCACCGCAGCATCGAGCACCCGACCACCAGCCGCGTGTTGAGCGCGATGTTCGCCGATCAGCAGCATTTCGCCCATCACCCTGCCTTGCCTGCCGTCGCCCAGTTCGGCGATGAGGGCGCGGCCAACCACACGCGTTTCTGCCGCAGCTACGGCGAGGCCGGTGTCGAGTTCTTCGTGTTCGGCCGTGCGGCGTTCGACACCCGCTTTCCGGCGCCGCAAAAATACCCGGCCCGTCAGACCCTCGAAGCCTCCCAGGCGGTCGCGCGTTTGCACGGTCTGAGCGATGACGGTGTGGTGTACGCGCAGCAGAACCCTGCGGTGATCGACCAGGGCGTGTTCCATAACGACGTCATCGCGGTGGGTAACGGCGAAGTCCTGTTCTATCACGAGGATGCCTTCCTCAAGACCGAACACATGCTGAGCGAACTGCACGACAAGCTCGGCCGTCGCGGTGGTCGCTTCCAGGCCATTTGCGTGCCACGCACCGAAGTGGGTGTGGAAGATGCCGTGCGTTCGTACCTGTTCAACAGCCAGCTATTGTCCCGTCCCGATGGCTCGATGCTGCTGATCGTCCCTGAGGAATGCCGCAGCAACGAGCGCGTATGGCATTACTTGCAGCGCCTGATCGCCGATGAGAGCCCGATCCGCGAAGTGAACGTCTTCGATCTCAAGCAGAGCATGCAGAATGGCGGCGGCCCGGCGTGCCTTCGTTTACGCGTGGCGCTGAATGAAACGGAACTGGCAGCGGTCAACCCAGGGGTTATCATGACCGCGCCGTTGTACGACACCCTCACGCAGTGGGTGGACAAGCACTATCGTGACCGCATGGCCGAGAGCGACCTGGCCGACCCGCAGTTGCTGACTGAATGCCGTACGGCACTGGATGAACTGACTCAGCACCTGAAGCTGGGCGCGGTCTATCCTTTTCAAATCAATTGATGCACCCCAAACATCGCGCCTGAGGCCATTCGGCGTCGGGCAGGCGATGTTTCTGCTTTTACACAGAGAGAATTTGATATGACCGACGCCCTGCGTTTGATCCTTGAAGACACCGACGGCACCCAGCTGGAAACTTCCTGCACCCGTTTTGCCGTTATCTGGCAGGGCAAAGAGGTCTGGATTCAACAGGACGGCCGCGGTCAACTGCTGATCGGCGTTGACGTTGAAGAAGACGATGCCGAATACGCCAACCTCTTGCTGCGCCCGCTGGCGACCAATCTGGTCAGCCTGCAGCTGGAAATGGAACCGGCGGACATGAGCGGCGACGACGAAGATGGCGATGGCCACGTGCACGGTCCCGACTGCAACCACTAAGCAGGAACTCGCTCTATGCTCGCCCTCGGCAAACTGCTTGAACTGACCCTGGCGGGTCGTGAACCCGCGGAAAAGACTCAACTGACCGTCGAAGGCGTGCGCATGCGATGGCTGGCTGAAGGGGCGCTGGAAGTCCGGCCTCCCGAAGCGCGGGACAACGGCACTGACCTGCTGTTGTCCGCTGGCATCCATGGCAATGAAACGGCCCCGATCGAGCTGCTCGACGAGCTCATTCACGCCATTGCCCGGGGAGAGCTCAAGCCCCGGGCGCGCATTCTTTTCCTATTCGGCAACCCCGAAGCGATGCGTCGCGGCGAGCGTTATGTCGAGCAGGATGTGAACCGGCTGTTCAACGGCCGTCACGAACAGAGCGGCGGCAGCGAGGCGTTGCGAGCCTGTGAGCTCGAACGTCTGGCCGCAAGCTTCTTCAGTCTGCCCGACCGCTATCGTCTGCATTACGATCTGCACACGGCCATTCGTGGTTCGAAGATCGAGCAGTTCGCGTTGTACCCGTGGAAGGAGGGGCGTCAGCACTCTCGCCGCGAACTGGCGCGTCTGCGCACGGCGGGAATGGACGCTGTTCTGTTGCAGAACACATCGTCCATCGTTTTCAGCGCTTATACCTACGATAAACTCGGCGCCGAGGCCTTCACACTGGAGCTGGGCAAGGCGAGGCCGTTCGGTCAGAACCAGCAGGTGAATCTGAGCAAGCTCAAGCGCTGCCTCGAACAAGTGATTTGCGGGACTGAGTCTGAGGAACCCTCACGGCTCGACGGGCTGCAACTGTTCAGTGTCGCGCGGGAAATCATCAAGCACAGCGATGCGTTCCGCTTGCACCTGCCGGCGGACATCGAGAACTTCACGGTGCTGGAAAAAGGCTTCGTGCTGGCCGAAGACCTGGCCGATTCACGCTGGGTCATCGAGGAAGAGGGCGCACGCATCATCTTCCCGAACCCGAAGGTCAAGAACGGTTTGCGGGCGGGGATTCTAATCGTGCCGACGACGGATGAGCAGTTGGCGTAGCTGACAAGTGAACGATCCGTAGCAGTCCGGCGGTAGCGATTTCAATAACGCCACCGCCGGCAAGCCGGACTAATCGTTCAGATCAGCCAGCAGCTTTCTGCAACTCACCCACCCGGCGTACCGCGCGCAGTTTTGCCAGCGTATCGGCGCAGGTCTTTGCCGCTTCCTGGCCTTTGTGCACGAAGTGGTCGAAGAAGAATTTCTGATGTTCTTCACCCGCGTGGAAATGGTGCGGGGTCAGGACTACCGAAAACACCGGCACTTCGGTTTCCAGCTGAACCTGCATCAACGCGCTGATCACCGACTGCGCGACGAACTCGTGACGATAAATCCCACCATCGACCACCAGACCGGCGGCCACGACACCGCCATAGCGGCCAGTCTTGGCCAGCAGTTTGGCGTGCAGAGGGATTTCAAAGGCGCCGCCCACTTCGAAGAAGTCGATGTCGCTCTCGGCATAGCCGTGGTTCGCCATCTCGGCGACGAAACCCTTGCGGGCCTGATCGACAATATCTTTGTGCCAGCAAGCTTGAATGAAAGCGATGCGTTCGTGAGCGTGAATTGCGGTGGGTTGCATCTGTTCTGACTCCTGTTTAATAAAAAAACAGGGCGTTTGGATCGAAGGGGATGCCAGGGACGGCCGACACATCCGGGGCGGCTAGCGCACGTAATGATGCTCGGGACGATCCTGTGGTGCCAATCCCGTTCTCTCTTCATCCGGACTATGACCGTCGGCCCCGGAATCACACCGGGTCTGCTGACCTCGCCTGCGCGAGCGCTCGCGGGCTAGACGCATTGCGCGCCATTACCGCCGGTGGGGAATCGCACCCCGCCCTGAGAACGTCGCCGACGGCAAATGACGTCGGCGTGCAGTTTTTAACACAGATTTTCAGAATGTGCATGGAGCCTTTTTGATGGTTTTGATCAGCTTTTCTTATAAGCAGCGCTTGGCATTGCAGCGCCAAGCCTTGATTATCCCGAGTTCCGGCCTCAGAACTGAGGTTTGAAACATCTCTCAGGGAGCTTCATCGTGACGGTTATCGATCTGCGCAGTGACACAGTTACCCAGCCCACTGCAGGCATGCGTGACGCCATGGCCCATGCGCCGCTGGGCGACGACGTGTATGGCGAGGACCCGACGGTGAACCGTCTTGAGGCGTGGCTGGCGGAGCGTCTGGGTTTTGCCGCTGCGTTGTTCGTGCCGACCGGCACCATGAGCAACCTGTTGGGTTTGATGGCGCACTGCGAACGGGGCGACGAATACATCGTCGGCCAACAGGCCCACACCTATAAATACGAGGGCGGCGGCGCGGCCGTGCTGGGTTCGATCCAGCCGCAGCCGCTGGAGAATCAGGCGGACGGTTCGCTGGACCTGAATCAGGTGGTCGCGGCGATTAAAGCCGATGATTTTCATTTTGCCCGCACACGTTTGCTGGCGCTGGAAAACACCATGCAGGGCAAGGTGCTCTCTCTGGAATACCTCGCCGCTGCCCGTACCTTGACCCGTGAAAAAGGTCTGGGCCTGCATCTGGACGGCGCTCGTCTGTATAACGCGGCAGTGAAGCTCGGTGTCGAAGCGCGTGAAATCACTCAACATTTCGACTCCGTTTCGGTCTGCCTGTCCAAAGGGCTGGGCGCGCCGATTGGCTCGGTGCTGTGCGGGTCCAGTGAGTTCATCGCCAAGGCACGTCGTCTGCGCAAAATGGTGGGCGGCGGCATGCGCCAGGCAGGTCTGCTGGCGGCGGCGGGATTGTATGCGCTGGAGCATCAGATCGACCGTCTGGCCGAGGATCACGCCAACGCTGCAATCCTCGCCAAAGGCTTGAGTGAACTGGGCTTTGACGTCGAGCCGGTGCAGACCAACATGGTCTACGTGCAGATCGGTGATCGCGCAGACCCGTTGAAAGCATTTTGCGCCGCGCGAGGGATCATCCTGAGCGCGGCACCGCGTTTGCGCATGGTCACGCACCTGGACGTGTCGGCCGCGCAAATGGAGCAGGTGGTCGCGGCATTCGCAGAATTCGGCAGCCGATAATCGACCGATAATCCAATTGGCAGCTTCTATCGTACAAAGTCACTGTACCGTGTGAGCAACGCCTATATAATGCGGCCCTTTGCCGTCGCTACGTCGAATGACGTTATGCACTTGCCTCTGGCCGCAGTTCCCGTGGAAGAACCTATGAAAAGCGCAGAAATCCGTGAAGCCTTCCTTCGCTTCTTCGAAGAGCAAGGCCACACCCGTGTAGCCTCCAGCTCCTTGATTCCGGGCAATGACCCGACCCTGCTGTTCACGAACGCAGGCATGAACCAGTTCAAGGACTGCTTCCTGGGCCAGGAAAAACGAGCCTATACCCGTGCCGTCAGCAGCCAGAAGTGCGTGCGTGCCGGTGGCAAGCACAACGACCTGGAAAACGTCGGCTATACCGCCCGTCACCACACCTTCTTTGAAATGCTGGGTAACTTCAGCTTCGGCGACTACTTCAAGCGCGATGCGATCACCTTCGCCTGGACCTTCCTGACTGGCGTGTTGAAGCTGCCCAAGGACAAGCTCTGGGTGACCGTGTACGCAACCGACGACGAAGCCTACGACATCTGGACCAAGGAAGTCGGCGTGCCGGCCGAGCGCATGGTTCGCATCGGCGACAACAAAGGCGCGCCTTACGCCTCCGACAACTTCTGGACCATGGGCGACACCGGCCCGTGCGGCCCTTGCACCGAGATCTTCTACGACCACGGCGCCGACATCTGGGGTGGCCCACCGGGCTCGCCTGAAGAGGACGGCGACCGTTACATCGAAATCTGGAACAACGTCTTCATGCAGTTCAACCGCACCGCCGATGGCGTGCTGCATCCGCTGCCAGCGCCGTCGGTCGACACCGGCATGGGCCTGGAGCGGATCAGCGCCGTTCTGCAACACGTGCATTCGAACTATGAAATCGATCTGTTCCAGAGCCTGCTGGCCGCGGCCGCCAAGGCCATCGGTTGCAGCAACGACAACCAGCCTTCGCTGAAAGTGGTGGCCGACCACATCCGTTCCTGCGGTTTCCTGATCGCCGACGGCGTGCTGCCTTCCAATGAAGGCCGTGGCTACGTGCTGCGCCGCATCATTCGTCGTGCCTGCCGTCACGGCAACAAGCTCGGCGCCAAGGGCAGCTTCTTCTACCAGATCGTCGCGGCACTGGTGGCCGAGATGGGCGACGCCTTCCCTGAGCTGAAATCCCAGCAAGCGCACATCGAGCGCGTGCTGAAAGCCGAAGAAGAGCAGTTCGCCAAAACCCTGGAACAGGGGCTGAAAATCCTCGAGCAGGATCTGGCCGAGCTCAAAGGCACCGTCGTGCCGGGCGATGTGGTGTTCAAGCTTTACGACACCTACGGTTTCCCGATGGACCTGACCGGCGACATCGCCCGTGAGCGCAACCTGACCCTCGATGAGGCCGGTTTCGAGCGCGAGATGGATGCCCAACGCGAGCGTGCCCGTTCCGCGAGTTCGTTCGGCATGGACTACAACAGCCTGGTCAAGGTTGATGTGGCCACCGAGTTCACCGGTTACAGCGCCACTGCCGGCGAAGCCAGGGTTGTCGCTCTGTATAAAGAAGGTGTGGCAGTCGAGCAGCTGGGTGAAGGCGAAGATGGCGTGGTCATCCTTGACCGCACGCCGTTTTACGCTGAATCCGGTGGCCAGATCGGCGACAGCGGCTATCTCACCGCTGGCGATGTACGTTTTGACGTAAGCGACACCACTAAAACCGGCGGTGCTTTCCTCCATCACGGCATTCAAGTGTCGGGCAGTCTGAAAGTCGGTGCGACCGTGAGCACTCAAGTCGCCGCCGAAGTGCGTCAGGCCACGTCGCTGAACCACTCGGCTACTCACTTGCTGCACGCAGCACTGCGTCAGGTGCTCGGCGATCACGTTCAGCAGAAAGGCTCTCTGGTCGACAGTCAGCGCCTGCGCTTCGACTTCAGCCACTTCGAAGCCATCAAGCCTGAGCAGATCAAGGCCCTGGAAGACATCGTCAACGCCGAAGTGCGCAAGAACACCGCGGTCGAAACCGAAGAGACCGACATCGAAACCGCCAAGAAGAAGGGCGCCATGGCGCTGTTCGGCGAGAAGTACGGCGACAGCGTTCGCGTACTGAGCATGGGCGGCGATTTCTCGGTCGAGCTGTGCGGTGGCATTCACGCCAATCGTACTGGCGACATCGCGCTGTTCAAGATCGTCAGCGAAGGTGGCGTTGCTGCTGGCGTGCGCCGTATCGAAGCGGTGACCGGCGCTGTGGCCCTGGCCTACCTGAACAGTGCCGAAGAACAATTGAAGGAAGCCGCGAGCCTGGTCAAAGGCAATCGCGACAACCTGCTGGACAAGCTGAGCGCTGTCCTGGAGCGCAACCGTCTGTTGGAAAAACAGCTGGAACAACTGCAGGCCAAGGCGGCCAGCGCTGCGGGCGACGATCTGTCGGCTTCGGCAGTGGACGTCAAGGGCGCCAAGGTCCTCGCTGCCCGTCTCGACGGTCAGGACGGCAAGGCGCTGCTGGCTCTCGTGGATCAGTTGAAGAACAAACTCGGCCGCGCAGTGATCCTGCTCGGCGGTGTGCATGAAGACAAGGTCGTACTGGTGGCAGGCGTCACCAAAGACCTGACTGGCCAACTCAAAGCCGGTGATTTGATGAAGCAAGCGGCTGCCGCCGTGGGCGGTAAAGGTGGCGGTCGTCCTGATATGGCACAAGGCGGTGGCGTTGATGCCGCTGGACTGGACGCAGCGCTGGCGCTGGCGGTTCCGTTCGCCGAACAGGGAATGTAAGGGAAGCTAAGTCGACCCACCGGAGTTTTCTATCCAGAGAACTCCGGCGCTTCGCGGTTTGAATGTTTAACGGGCGCCCTTCATGGGCTGAGGCGGCTTTGAGATGGCTTTAATCGTACAGAAATTTGGAGGCACCTCCGTAGGCTCGGTAGAGCGCATCGAGCAGGTGGCCGACAAAGTCAAAAAATTCCGCGAAGCGGGTGATGATCTGGTGGTGGTGCTTTCTGCCATGAGCGGCGAGACCAATCGCCTGATCGACCTGGCCAAGCAGATCACCGATCAACCGGTTCCTCGTGAGCTGGACGTGATCGTCTCCACCGGCGAGCAGGTCACCATTGCCTTGCTGGCCATGGCGTTGATGAAGCGCGGCGTGCCGGCGGTGTCCTACACCGGCAATCAGGTTCGCATTCTGACCGACAGCGCGCACAACAAGGCGCGTATTCTGCAGATCGACGACCAGAAAATTCGCGCTGACCTTAAAGAAGGTCGCGTGGTGGTGGTCGCCGGCTCCCAGGGCGTCGACGAGAA
>NZ_QXTJ01000031.1:57674-191252 GCF_003605735.1 Pseudomonas sp. LS-2
GATCTACACCGACGTCGACGGCGTTTACACCACTGACCCGCGCGTGGTGCCTCAGGCCCGGCGTCTGGAGAAAATCACCTTCGAAGAGATGCTGGAAATGGCCAGCCTCGGCTCCAAGGTGCTGCAGATCCGCTCGGTGGAGTTCGCCGGCAAGTACAACGTCCCGCTGCGCGTACTGCACAGCTTCAAGGAGGGTCCAGGCACCCTCATTACCATTGATGAAGAGGAATCCATGGAACAGCCGATCATTTCTGGCATCGCCTTCAACCGCGACGAAGCCAAGCTGACGATCCGTGGCGTGCCAGACACCCCGGGCGTTGCGTTCAAGATTCTAGGGCCGATCAGCGGTGCGAACATTGAAGTCGACATGATCGTGCAGAATGTTGCGCACGATAACACCACCGACTTCACCTTCACCGTACACCGCAACGAGTACGAGCAGGCGCTGAGCGTGCTGCAGAATACCGCCAAGGAAATCGGTGCCCGTGAAGTGATCGGCGACACCAAGATCGCCAAGGTTTCCATCGTCGGCGTCGGCATGCGTTCTCACGCAGGCGTTGCCAGCCGCATGTTCGAAGCGCTGGCCAAGGAAACCATCAATATCCAGATGATCTCCACGTCCGAAATCAAGGTTTCGGTCGTGATCGAAGAGAAATACCTGGAACTGGCCGTGCGCGCCCTGCATACGGCTTTCGAACTCGACGCTCCCCGCCAGGGCGAGTAAGAGGTTGAGCAAGGGGCGCGGTGAATACCGCGCCCTTTGTGTTTCTGATGTGCGCGAGAAAACTGTTTTTTTTCCGGCGCTAGGCAATACTCAGGCGTAGACCTGGTACCGATGCTGGGATCGGGCCGATGCCTTTTGGTTGTGCAGACTGTTGTCCCTGAATGCAGGTTGAGGAGATAGGTATGCTGATTTTGACCCGTCGGTGCGCGGAGAGTCTGATTATTGGTGACGGTGAAATCACCGTGACCGTGCTCGGCGTCAAAGGTAATCAAGTACGAATCGGGGTCAACGCGCCCAAGGAAGTCGCTGTTCACCGTGAAGAGATTTACCTGCGCATCAAGAAAGAGAAGGACCAGGAACCAAGCCATTAATTTTTATTGAATTTTTGGTTTGCAAACGGGGAAAAGGGTGGTTATTATACGCCCCGTGTTGCGGAGAGCTGGCCGAGTGGCCGAAGGCGCTCCCCTGCTAAGGGAGTACACCTCAAAAGGGTGTCGGGGGTTCGAATCCCCCGTTCTCCGCCATTATTTGCGTAGTACGTTGTAATCTGGCTTTATCGGTAAGTTGTTGAATTTACTAGAAAAAGTTCTTGACCAAAAGATTTAACGGCCTATAATGCGCGGCAACAAATGCACTCGTAGCTCAGCTGGATAGAGTACTCGGCTACGAACCGAGCGGTCACAGGTTCGAATCCTGTCGAGTGCACCATTTAAGCGTTGTTGGTAGTAATACGGACAACTGCTTTAAGAAAGAGCCTGGCTTTAACAGGTCTTTGGAAGCACCACTCACTTCCAGAAGTAAAATGCAGTGACCAGAGGTGATCTGGTTTATCAAGCGCCACATGCACTCGTAGCTCAGCTGGATAGAGTACTCGGCTACGAACCGAGCGGTCACAGGTTCGAATCCTGTCGAGTGCACCATAAAACGAAAAGCCCACATGAAAATGTGGGCTTTTTGCTTTTCTACGGTTTACGTTTCTCGCGCTTGCCTTTTACGCAGCCATGCTCATCGAAACTGACCTGCCGGCTTTTCCCTTTCTTCTCCGCGTACACGTACCGCACCTCGCCGTTGCGTCCGATGATTCTGTCGGGTTTGCCAAGCAGGCTTTCCACGTCTCGTTTGGTCATCCCTGTCGGTGTTTGTTCGTTGATGATCGCTCGGCGACGCTGTTCCGCACTCAGAACATTGGCACAACCATCGTCGCGTTGGCCGACCACCACCAATTCGTTGTTTTTTGTGACGCTGGCGGGTTTGTTTACTAAGGTGTCGCTCGGCGCAAGCATGCCAGGGGCGGGGTTGTGAGCATCCTGTAACCTCAGATCGTGCCCTGGTGGGCAGCTCAACGTGGTGAAGGTGATTTTCCCTTCAGGGCCTTCGCAGCGGTGCACTGTGGTTGCCCCGACAGAGAGGGGCAGGAAGAGCAGGGCAGCAATAACGCATTTGCAGGTGTCCAACCGCATGACGATGTCCTCCTTGACTGACGTCAGGGCAGACTATCCACCTGATTTTTTGCTGGCGAGCGTGTTTTCTTCTCTGGATATGACGTCGTAGCCATAACGACTCGGGCGATCATTAACATTGTGTTGCAAGCGATTGTTCCGCGTTGAATTTTTAACATGAAGCCTCGGCAAGCGGTGTATGATTGCGCCCGTCAGCCCCGCCGGGGCTTGTGGAATACCTCCATGGACTTACCCAGTAGCAACTCAGAATTAAGCTTTACCAATCAAGAATCGACTGATTGATCTTCCGGCGCGGTCCACTGCTGGGAGTGGAGTTCGCCTATGACCGAAATCGAAGTAAAAAAAACGCAGGAAAGCCTTCAGGATCGTCTTGCCCAAGTCGTTGATCTGCTGCAGCGTCAGCGTGTCGTCGAAGATCTGACTCACCGTCAGGAAGGCCAGCACCAGGATCGTGTCGAAAACCTCGTACACCGGCAGAACCTCGTCGAGTTGCAGCGCAAGCTCGATGATCTGCACTCCGCCGACGTCGCCTACATTCTCGAAGCCCTCCCTGTTGAGGACCGCCTGACGGTCTGGCAACTGGTGAAGGCCGAGCGCGACGGCGACATCCTCCTCGAAGTATCCGATTCCGTTCGTGAAACCCTGATCGCCGACATGGACGATCACGAGTTGCTGGCCGCCGCCAAGGAAATGGACGCCGACGAACTCGCCGACCTTGCGCCCGAGTTGCCACGCGACGTCGTTCACGAGCTCATGGAGGCATTGGACAGTCAGCAGCGCGAGCGCGTACGTTCGGCACTGTCCTATGACGAGGACCAGGTCGGCGCGCTGATGGACTTCGAGATGGTCACCATCCGCGAAGACGTCAGCCTGGAAGTGGTATTGCGCTATCTGCGTCGTCTCAAGGAATTGCCCGGCCATACGGACAAGCTGTTCGTGGTTGATTACGACGGTGTGCTCAAGGGCGTTCTGCCGATCAAGCGTTTGCTGGTCAACGATCCGGAAAAACAGGTCTCGGAAGTCATGGCCAGCGATCCGGTGAGTTTTCACCCGGACGGCGATGCCTATGAAGCCGCTCAGGCATTCGAACGTTACGACCTTATTTCTTCGCCCGTAGTGGACAAGAACGGCAAGCTGATCGGCCGTTTGACCATCGATGAAATGGTCGACCTCATCCGTGAAGAAAGCGAGACTGAAGTACTCAACATGGCCGGTCTGCGCGAGGAAGAAGACATCTTCGCCTCGGTATGGCGTTCGTTGCGTAACCGTTGGTCATGGCTGGCGGTCAATCTGGTGACGGCGTTCCTCGCTTCGCGGGTCATTGGGCTGTTCGAGGGCTCCATCGAGAAGCTGGTGGCACTGGCGGCATTGATGCCCATCGTGGCAGGCATTGGAGGTAACTCGGGTAACCAGACGATCACAATGATCGTTCGTGCCATGGCGCTGGACCAGGTCAGTACCGGCAACACCTCCCGGTTGATGCGCAAGGAACTGGGCGTTGCGCTGGTCAATGGACTCGTCTGGGGTGGGGTGATCGGGGTGGTGGCTTACATGCTCTACCATAGCTGGTCGCTGGGCGTGGTCATGACGGCTGCGATGACACTGAATCTGCTGCTGGCCGCGTTCATGGGCGTGGCGATCCCCATGACGCTGGCCCGCTTTGGTCGGGATCCGGCGATGGGTGCCAGTGTAATGATCACCGCCATGACCGACAGTGGCGGGTTCTTCATCTTTCTGGGCCTGGCGACGCTGTTCCTGCTCTGACCCTTTTTGCAAGACCAAAAAAAACCGCCCTCGAGGCGGTTTTTTGTTTTTGTCTCCATTGATTGGCGCTCATAAGAACGCCCACAAAAAAGCCAGCACAGGGCTGGCTTTTAAGTCTCTGGCAACGGACGAATTATTCGTCGTCGTTCGCCAGGCTGGTGTCGTGAGCAATCAATGAAACCAGAGCATTCTGTTGACGATGAGCAAGCTGACGGAAGCGCTGCAGCAGTTCACGCTCATGCAGTGACAACTCAGGGCTGTCGAGACGCAGCTTTGGCTCGTCCCCCAGTGCGCCTTCCTGAATCAGGCTTTGTTCAAGACGCGCAATAATTTCGGAGTTCATGCTGCGATGGTTGTCCTTGGAGACTTCCGCAATGCGCTCGCGCATGCCTTCTGGAAGACGGACAACGAACTTGTCAGCTGTGCGACTGGAATAATTGGCCTGTTTCATAGGGCTCATATATTTAACCGATTTAGTTCAAAGGGGGAGGCGGTTCTTGCATTAGGCCGCGAGATGTCATCGTCTGACTGTCTTTTTGCCGAAATGTTCAACCTGCCAACATAAAGGTCCGTCATCATGCATGAATCCGCCGGAACCTTGGCGTCAAATCTGTGACAATATTGAACTAGATAAAGGCGTTTAGCCAGCACCAATTATCAGAAATGCGTTCCAGTTTGCAAAGTTCCCGGCCACTCCTCATCCGGACAATAGCCGCCGTCGGCGCGGGTTTGCGCCATGATGGCTATCTGTCTTCAGCGTAGAGGTGTCTGATGGAAATTACGAGTAAGCAGCCAAGAAAGAGACGAAGGGTCTGTCGAAGGATAGGAGGCGAGTGTGTCAGGGGTGTGAGGAAACCGCATCAGGATGCGCTACAAACGGCTGAAAACCCCGTTGGGCTGTGGCTACGGTTTTGCCTGGCGCAGGACCGGGTCGAACTTGATTCGCCGTCCCACGAACATTGCGGCGATGAACAGACAGGCAAATGTGCCTGCTGCAGCTTTGGCGGTGGTACCCAGTGTGTCCATTGATGCAGGGAGCAGTTGATCGACTGCAAGGGCCATGATGGCCAGAATCAGAAAAGACAGTGCTGCTTTTGACATGGCTGTTCTCTAAGTGGAACGAAGAAGGCAGATTGGCAAACCCTTATTTCGGCGTTGTTTCAGAAAACCCAGCGCTCGGAGCGGTCGACCGGGATGGCTTCATCAGTATCGTTCGCCAGCATTGCATCCGAGCGATGGCCAGGCATTGCGGCGAATCGAGGCGTCTGTTTCATGAGGTAATGCGGCTGAGCCTGAACAGCGACTGTCTCGGTTTTGCTGCCGTCATCCTGAAAATGGAAAGCAACGAGTGCCACGAAGGCTGCGGCATTCAACAGGGAGAGAGTCACGTTCATCTCGATTACCTTCGCTTGAATTTGGGTTTAGAAGGGGTCTGCACGGAAACTGATAATGCAGTCTGCATGCCAAGCGAATTTGTAAATAAAACCGTTATAAATCAATAGCTTATTTATGGATTGGACCGCGGCTGGATTGCAGTTTGCAATGATGTCATATTGCGGCATTGCAATTTGCATGATCGCCTTGGCGTGTTGGTTACGGTTCCAGTGGACTACGGCCCAAAAAGACAATGACGACATGACAAAACAAGGGCTTGCCGTTAACATGCTCGCCGTCCCGCCAGCACCGTTCTGGCATTGTGTCTCAGTAGCTCAATTGGATAGAGCATCCCCCTCCTAAGGGGAAGGTTGCAGGTTCGAACCCCGCCTGGGACACCATTTCACTCCGCCTCTTTCACCGCCCGTGTTTTGCCGACCATTAACGCTGCAAAAGCACCGGAAACAGCGGGTGATTCATCACAGCACCTTCGGCAAGGCTTTCGCGTAGCCCCGGGAATTCCGGTGAGGTCACCCAAGGCCGTGGTGCGTGCCGTATGTCATCGCCCAGCAATCTCACTGAAAAAGCCCTGCGCCGATGTTCGCCGCTCACACCAGCGGAGGCGTGCAGCGTCAACATGTTGAAGCACACCAGGTCCCCCGGTTGCAGCGGCCAGCCGAGGATCGGGAAGTCTTCACGATGCTCCTCGATCTTCGGCAGGTCGGCCAGTGTGCCCTCGGCAAACCATTTGGCCTGATTGTCCATGAACGAGCGAGGCATAAGCCACGGTCCCTTGTGCGATCCCGCGACGAACTCCAGGGTCGACGCTCTGCTCACTGGGTCCACCGGAATCCAGAAGCTGATGTTGTCGGAACCCGTGATGTTGTAGTAGGGCTGGTCCTGATGCCACGGCGTGCGTTGTCGAGTGTTGGGTTCTTTGACCAGGACGTGATCGTGGT
Organism: Pseudomonas sp. LS-2; assembly: GCF_003605735.1. Classification (GTDB taxonomy): domain Bacteria; phylum Pseudomonadota; class Gammaproteobacteria; order Pseudomonadales; family Pseudomonadaceae; genus Aquipseudomonas. The sequence continues at coordinate 63,956 of NZ_QXTJ01000031.1, forward strand.
ACAGACGGATCTGCCTGCTGCCGAGCAAACGCTGGGCGATTGTCGCCAGGGCGGAGTCGTGGATCACGCTGCGGTAATGCTGATTTTCCTGCCAGTTGCAGAAGTCTTCGAAGAACCAGCCAGGGTCATCGGGGCTGCTCGCCACCTTGGCGCGGGGGCTGGGTTGCGCAAGATTCTGCTCGATGCCTTCCCTGAGTTGTTCAACCTGCGCCGGGGTCAAGGCATTGCGAATGCACATGGCCCCATGTTGAAGAAAGTAGCGCTGGGCGACGTCGTCCAGTTCGCTGGCCTGAACGTCACCTTCGGTGGGTGTGAATTCGCTCATGTAGTCACTCACCATAAACGTCGTAGTTGAAGTATTTGTGGGCTATGCGGTCGTACTCACCCGATTGGCGCAACGCGACGATTGCCTCGTTGATCTGCTCGCGCAGCGCGGTGTCGCCCTTGCGAATGCCGATGGCCACGCCGTTGCCAATGATGCTTTTGTCTGTAATCGGGTCGCCGGCGAAGGCAAAATCCTGACCCTGAGGTTTCTGCAGTAAGCCGATGTCACCTTGCACCGAGGCCTGGAACGAGGCGTCCAGTCGTCCGGACAGCAAATCCATGAATACCTGATCCTGCGTCTGATAAGAATGAATAGCCGCGCCTGGAGCCCACTGGGATTTTGCATAGCTTTCATGCAGCGAGCCCTGGACGACACCCACGGATTTTCCTTTGAGTGAATCGGCGGTCGGCAGCAGTCCGGCGCCTTTTTTAGCGATCAGCGACGATGGCGCGACGTACAGACGCTGGCTGAAATCGACCTGCTTGCGGCGCGCTTCCGTGTCGCTGAATGCCGAAAGGATGCCATCGAATTTCCCGGCCTTGAGTGCAGGCACCATGCCGTCAAAATTCTGTTCGACCCAAACGCAGCGCGCCTTGAGTTGTGCACACAAGGCATTGCCTAGATCAATGTCGAAACCGGTCAGCGAGCCGTCTGGTTGCTTTTGTTCAAAGGGGGGATAACTGGGGTCGACGCCGAAGCGGATGACATTCGCTGCATGACTCATTGAGGCCATCAACAGGCCGGAGATCAGCGCAGCGCATTGCAGGTTCGGTCGGAGCATGGAAGCCTCATCACAGGTTCGGTGTTAATGGGAATTTTGTCAGTCACGCGCCGACAGGAATGCCTCCGTCAGCTTGATCCAGTAGCCAGCCCCGCGCATCAGGTTGTCATCGTTGAAGTCGTAACGAGGGTCATGAATCATGCAGCTTTGATCGCCCTCGCCATTGCCGATGATCAGGTAGCAACCGGGCCGTTCTCGCAAAAACCAGGCGAAGTCTTCGCTGCCGTTGAATGGGGGAATATCGGTAAGCACTTGCTCCTCGCCCAACCAGTCTATGGCGACCTGGGTGGCAAATTCGGTCATCTCGGGATCGTTGATCAGCAGCGGATAATCGGCGCTGTAGTGAACCTCGGCGGTGGCGCCGAAGGCGTCGGCCTGCGCATGGATCAGGCGCTTGATCTGCGCCTCCACGCGATCACGCACATCGTTGTTCAAGGCGCGTACCGAAATCAGCATTTCCGCGCTCTCGGGGATGACGTTGGAGGCCTTGCCGGCGTTGATGGCGCCGACCGTGATCACGCTCATTTCCTGAGGTGAGACATTGCGCGAGACGATGGTTTGCAATGCCAGAATGATGCTGGCGCAGACGACGACAGGGTCGACGCACTGGTGTGGCATGGCGCCGTGGCCGCCGTGGCCTTGGACCGTCACTTTTACCTGATCGGCCGAGGCCATGAACGGACCGGCTCGAAATCCCAGTTTCCCCTGCGGGTAGCCTGGCATGTTGTGCATGGCGAACAGCGCATCGCACGGAAACTGCTCCAGTACGCCTTCCTGAATCATCCTCCGTGCGCCGGCCAGTCCTTCCTCGGCGGGCTGGAAGATCAACCGTACTGTGCCGTCAAATTCGCTGTCATGCGCGAGCACCCAGGCGGCGGCCAGAAGCATGGTGGTGTGACCGTCGTGCCCACAGGCGTGCATCTTTCCAGGGACCTGGCTTGCATACGACAGGCCGGTTTTCTCCAGAATCGGCAAGGCGTCCATGTCCGCACGCAGTCCCAGAACCCGCGAGCTGCTGCCTTTTTTCAATGTGCCGATGACGGCGGTTTCGGCAATGCCGCGGTGTACTTCATAGCCCCATTTCAAAAGGCGTTCGGCGACCAGTTCGCCGGTGGCGTACTCCTGATACCCCAGTTCCGGATTGGCATGAATGCGCTGGCGCAACTCACGCATTTCGGCTTCTATCGGAATCAATTGGCGGTGTACATGGGGCATTGGCAGGATTCTTCCATGGTCAGTCTGAATACATGACTCGCCAGCGAGCGGGCGAGTGTTTGGCACGCGTTGCGTCCGGCGTGCTGGCTTCGATGTGACGCGCGGTGCATGCTTGTGGTGCGCTCCGGTCACGCCGCACATGGTTCAGCATAAGCCGTGCAGAATGGGCCTCACAGGCAAACGCCGCTGAACGCGACAACCCAGGGTTAACAGGCGCAATCATGAAGTTTTATCAGCTCAACGCGTTGGTGGCGGTGGCGGACGCGGGCAGTATCCGGGGCGCGGCCAAGCGCCTCGACACCTCTCCGGCTGCGGTCACCAAGGCGATCCAGAAGCTGGAGACCGAAACCTCTTTGCAGCTATTGGTGCGCAACACCAGCGGCATAGATCTCACGGAAGCAGGCAAACGCTTGTTGGTCCAGGCCCGGTTGCTGGTGGCGCAAATGGTCAGCGCCAGTCATGTGGTGGCCGATTGCAAAGGCGAGCTGACAGGCAGCCTGGCGGTCGCCGTCACCCCTTGGCTTGCGATGACGTTGTTGCCGCAGGTTACAGTCAGTTTTCGTGAACGCTTTCCCCATGTGCAGTTGGAGCTGCACGAAGGATTATCGTCGATTGCCTATCCACGCTTGCGCGATGCCAGCCTGGATCTGTTCATCGGTCGGCTCGACAGTCAGTGCTCCAACGTCGACTTGAACTACCTGCCTTTGTTCACGGCTGATTGCGCCGTGGTCGCGAGGCGCGGGCATCCATTGGCCGATTGTCATTCGCTGGACGAACTGGCGTTCGCTGACTGGGTACTTTCAGCTCGACACGACGCCGAATTTGTCGCACCGGGTCATGTGCATTTCGCACACTCACTGTCGATCATGCTCAGCCTGCTGCGTGAAACCGACATGCTAAGCGTCTTCCCGTGGCCACTGGTGGAAGTTTGCGCTCAGCGAGAGGGGCTTGTGTCTCTGCCGGTGCGCGAATCAGTGGGCAGTGCCTTGGTCGGCGCGATCAGCCGCAGCGGTCAGCCGTTGCGGCCCGCGGCAGAGCGATTTCTGGAGTGCCTGATTGCCACGATCCAGAAGGAGATGAGCGAAGCGAATTCACCGTATCGACGAATGTTGCAGACAGTGGAGTGGGTGATATGACACTTGCGAGTAACTGAAAAGGTCCGCTAACCCTGTGACAAGGCAGGGGCCCTTCGGTTAGCGCTTCCACTGACCGACGCTGCGCACAGACGTGGCCGATCGGGTGATGTATTCAATACCTGACTTGCGCAAACGAAAAAGCCACGGGATTTGAGCCCCGTGGCTTTTTCTTTGCTGCGTTGGACAGGCCTGTTACAGCGCCATGTCGTTCGCAGGCTTGCTTTCAGCCGGGGCGCTTGGCGTGGTGCTGGTGCCAACGCTCTGGTCGATGACCGGAGGCTTGCCCAGTTGCAGGACCTCGGCGGTGTAGTTCCACTCCTGCTGTACGGCCGCAGGCGAATCGTTCAGCTTGGTGCCGTAGCTTGGAACGATCTGACGGATCTTCGTTTGCCATTCCGGAGTTGCGACCTGGGTTTTGAAGATCTTTTCCAGCACGTTCAGCATGATCGGCGCAGCGGTAGACGCGCCCGGCGATGCGCCCAGCAGCGCGGCGATAGTACCGTCCTGGGAAGAAACGACTTCGGTGCCCAGCTTGAGCACGCCGCCTTTCTCGGCATCACGCTTGATGATCTGCACGCGCTGACCGGCTTGCCACAGACGCCAGTCTTCTTTCTTGGCGTGGGGGAAGTATTCCTGCAGGGCCTTGAAGCGGTCGTCGTCGGACAGCATCAACTGACCGGCAAGGTACTCGACCAGCGGGTACTGTTCCACGCCAACTTTGGTCATCGGCCAGAAGTTGTGGGTGGTCATGCTGCTGAACAGGTCCAGGTACGAACCCTGTTTCAGGAACTTGGTGGAGAAGGTCGCGAACGGGCCAAACAGGATCACGCGCTTGCCGTCGAGCACTCGTGTATCCAGGTGCGGAACCGACATGGGCGGCGCGCCAGTGGAGGCAATGCCGTACGCTTTGGCCATGTGTTGCATGGCGACGGTCGGGTTTTCGGTGACCAGGAACGAACCACCCACCGGGAAGCCGGCGTAGTCGCGAGCCTCGGGGATACCGGATTTCTGCAGCAGCTTCAGAGCGCCGCCGCCCGCACCGATGAACAGGAACTTGGCGTCGGTAGCGCTGGTAGTGCCGTCCTTCAGGTTCTTGTATTCAACGTGCCAGGAGCCGTCTTCGTTACGCGTGATGTCGTTGACTTCACTGGACAGCTTCAGGTCGAAATTCGGGCGGGTCTGCAGATAGCCCACGTACTGGCGGGTGACTTCGCCCCAGTTGACGTCGGTGCCGATTGGCGTCCAGGTGGTCNTTGGCGATCTGCGCCGGGTCTTCGGAGTACTGCATCGGACGGAACAACGGGCTTGCCTGCAGGGCGTCGTAACGCTTCTTCAGGAACTTGATGTTGTCATCGCCCCAGACGAAGCTCATGTGCGGCGTGGTGTTGATGAACGACGGCGGGTTCTTCAGGACGCTCTGCCTGACCTGCCAGGAAAGGAACTGGCGGGTAACCTGAAAGGCTTCGTTGATCTCGATGGCCTTGGAGATGTTGACCTTGCCGTCTTTGTCTTCAGGCGTGTAGTTCAACTCGGCCAGGCCTGAGTGACCGGTACCGGCGTTGTTCCAGCCGTTGGAGCTTTCTTCGGCAACGCCGTCCAGACGCTCGACCATTTCCATCGACCAGCCCGGCTCCAGCTCATTAAGCCAGACACCCAGCGTCGAACTCATGATGCCGCCGCCAACCAGCAGCACGTCCACTTTCTTGTTTTCAGCGGCGTGTGCCTGAAGCATGCCCACCGAAATCGCCAGGCCCAGCAGAGCCTTGCTCGTCGTTTTGATCATTGCGCAATCCAATTGGTAAAACGTTATCCGCCTGCCGCTTGAATCGAGTGGGCACCGTGTCTGCGCATGCCATGGCTGACATGAGCGTTGTTGCGGTTTCGCACTCGAGTGGCGAGGGTTAGGGTTTCAAGGTCGATGAGACGGACCTTGAGTTCAGTGTCCCTCCGCGCTGGCTTCTTGTTAGATCATTGGATTCAGCTGCTTGAGTTACATCAATCCATCGCAGGGCTCGGTCATCAGGTCCGGGCTCTGCAAAGGGGGCCGGGATTGTACCCGAAATGTGATTTACGACAAAACACATGACGATTTAGTCAATACGCCAATGTGTCACAGGTGGCGAAGGGGTGGCTTCAGACTGTGAACTTGCCCACCATCGTATTGAACGACACCGCCAGACGCGACAGCTCCTGGCTGGACGCGTTGGTCTGGTGGGCGCCAGCGGCCGTCTGGGCCGACAAGTCCTGAATGTTGACAAGGTTGCGGTCCACTTCCCGCGCCACTTGAGCCTGCTCTTCGGCGGCGCTAGCGATCACCAGGTTACGTTCATTGATCTGGCTGACGCCTTCGCTGATGCGTTCCAGTGCCAGGCCCGCCTCGGTGGCGAGTGTCTGGGTATTGACCGCAATCGCCTGGCTCTTGCCCATGGCCTGCACGGCTTCGTCGGCGCCGTTACGCACCAGGGTGATCATCGCTTCGATCTCGCCGGTGGAGGTTTGCGTGCGGTGGGCGAGGGCGCGGACTTCATCGGCCACCACTGCGAAACCACGCCCCTGCTCACCGGCGCGCGCCGCCTCGATGGCTGCGTTGAGTGCAAGCAGGTTGGTTTGTTCGGCGATCCCGCGGATCACGTCCAGGACCTTGGTGATGTCACGAATCTGACCGGCAAGGGCTTCGACGCGCTGAGTCGAATCGTTGATTTCCACGGTCATGGTGTTCATCGCAGTGACAGCCTGTTGCACCTGGTGCTGCCCCTTGAGCGCATCGTCGGCGGTCTGGGTCGAAACCTGGGAGGCACTGGCTGCGTTGCGTGCGACTTCCTCGACGGCGGCCGTCATCTGGTTCACTGCCGTGGCCGCTTGCTGAATCTCATCGTTCTGGCGCTGTAGCCCGCGAGTGCTGTCATCGGTGACCGCCGTCAGTTCTTCTGCCGCTGAAGCCAGCTGATCCGAGGCGTTGGCGATCTGCTGCACGGTGCCTTTGAGACTGCCTTGCATGTTGGACAGCGCCTTGAGCAACTGTCCGGTTTCGTCCTGACCGCCGACTGCGATGGGTTGTGTGAGGTCGCCCGCAGCGACGCGCGACGCGCTTTCCACCGACTGATAGATGGGGCGTGTGATCATTCGTGTCACGATCAGGCCAAGGCTAATGGCGCAGATCACGGCGACCNCGTGGCTTCGTTGGCCTGGCGGGCATTGGACTCGATGATGATCTTCAGCTCGCCCATGGTCTTGCGGTAAGTCGGTGTGACACTCGTGGTGGCCAGTTTGCTGGCCTGTTCGATGTCGCCGCTCTGAATGACCGCCAGGGTCTGGGTGACCGCTGCGACATAGGTCTGCCAATCACGCTCGAAGTCGTCGCCGGCCGCCTTTTCATCCGCCTGCAACGGCGTGCTGCGATAGACCCTGAAATCGCTCTCTGCCTGGGCCTGGTTTTCCTTGAGCGACTGCAGGGCCGCACTGATTTCTTCCGGGCTGGCCTTGAGCACGCTCAATCCGATTATTTTGAAAAAGTCGCGATTGGTGGCGATGACATTGGCCTTCACCGAGTCGACCTTGGTGATCGACAGCAGATTGTTGGTGACTGTGCTCTGGAACAGATCGTACAGACGCGAGATACCGGTCTGTCCCAGAACCCCGACCGCAATGGTGATCAACGCGCACAGGCTAAACGCGAACAGGAGCTTGGACTTCAGTTTCAGATTGATCAGCCAGGACATGGGTGTTACTCGGGCGGGAGAGGAGGTTGCGGCTGAAGAGGCCGCTTCCCCTCCCTATCGGCGGGGTGATGACGGACTTTATAGCTTTCGAAATGTCTGCGATGAACGTCATCATCCCGCCGTTTGCCTGCCCGGTATCAAGTCATGCAGTGATGCCTGAAATCCGGGCTCATGATCCGTGATTCGAGACCGACAACCTGCGGCACGGATCGACCAGGGAAGCGGGACAGGGGCGCTCGCCAGTCGCTTTTTCCTTTATGCATCACCTAAGCTTTACCTTGGCGCCGCCGATAACCCGGACAAGCGGCGTCATGCCGCACCCAAAGACGCCAAAGCTTTCGTGAAATAGCTTGATGGCACATTGACGTTGGCTATCATCTGCTCCGCTGAAAAACGGGAGCGGCCAGGTCGACCCTTTTTTGTAAATGCCTCTGGGCTGATTTTTTCTCCCGTAACAGGAATCTCGATGCTGGCGTGGAACCAAAAAACCTTTCTGATCGTCGATGATTTCTCCGATTTTCGTAGCTCGGTCAGGTCGATGCTGCGCGAATTGGGCGTCAAGGAAGTGGACACCGCGGACACGGGTGAGCAGGCGATCAAAGCCTGCTCACAGAAGCGCTACGACTTCATTCTTCATGACTTCAACCTCGGTGACGGCAAGAAGAACGGCCAACAGGTCCTTGAAGACCTGATGACCGACCGGCTGATCAGCCATGAAAGCGTGTTTGTGATGGTGACCGCCGAGAACAGTCAGGCGATGGTCATGAGCGCCCTGGAATGGGAGCCCGATGCTTACCTGACCAAGCCGTTCAACCGTGCCAGCCTGGCCCAGCGTCTGGAAAAGATCGTTCAACGCAAGAACCTGCTCAAGCCGATTCTTCAGGCGCTGGATCGCGGCAAGCCCGCCGAGGTGCTGGCGGCCTGCGTCAACCTGACCAAACAGGACCCGCGCTTCGCGCCTTTGTGTCTGCGCTACAAGGCAGATGCCCTGCGCGATCTGAATCAGAACGAACCGCTGGAAGCCTTTCTCAAATCGATTCTGGCTGATCGCCCGCAGCCTTGGGCGTATGCGGCGTTGGGCAAGTTGCTGCACAAGCGCGGGCGCAATCCTGAAGCGCAAACCGTCTACGAAGAGGCCATTCGTGCCTTTAACGCGATGCCGGTGCTGTTCGATGGCCTGGCGGATGTGCTGATGGCGAGCGGCGATAACCGGCGTGCGCAGAAAATGCTCGAAGAGGCTGTGCGCCTTTCTCCTTATGCGGTCCGCCGCCAGCGGTTGCTCGGCAAGCTGGCGCTGGAAAATCAGGATTTCGACGGCGCTTCCAAGGCCTATCGTCAGGCCGTTTCTCAGGGCCAGTTTTCGCGGTTCAAGGATCCGGAAACCAATCTGGGTCTGGCTCAGGCGCTGATCAGTCGCGGCGGCGAGCGCGGGCTCGATGCGCGCACCCGGGTCGAGATCAACCAGACACTGGGTGAAGTGGCCAAGGAGCACACCAACGACGCCGGCCTGCAAGTGCGTGCGCGCTTGATGAAGGCCACCAGCGTGGCGAGTTCCGATCCGGAAATGGCGGCAAAACTCACCGAACAGGCGATGGCGCGACTCGATGGCATGGAGCAGTTCCTGAGTGCCGACGCCGCGCTGGCCGTGGCGTCGCAGCTCAAGCAACTGGGGCATGAAGCCGCTGGCGCAGGGATTCTGAAAAGCTGTGCGGAAATCTACGGCGATGATCCGGCGGTGATGCAGAACATTGCCAGGCAGACCGACGACCCGGACATTCTCAGCGCCGGCAAGGCAGCCGTCGATCTGAACATGCAAGGCATTCGAAGTTATCGCGCCGGCAAGCTGGGCGAGGCTCAGGATTTCTTCCGTCAGGCGCTGGCGTTGCAGCCCAAGAACATCAGTATTGCGTTGAACATGGCGCAGTCGCTGCTGCACGTTGGGGTGCAGAACCTCGATGCTGCCAGCCTGACGGAGTGCCAGAACAGTCTGAAGATGGTGGGCAAGATGCCCGACACCGACCCGCGTCACGACCGTTATCAGAAACTGCGACTCAGGGCGTTCGGCGAATGAAAGATGAGGATCCGGGGCTCGATTTCTCCATGGTGATTGCCTCCACCGTGCATGACATGAAGAACTCGCTGGCGTCGCTGATTCAGGCTCATGGTCAGTGGGTCAAACAGTTGCCCGAAGCTCAACGCGGCACCCCGGAGCAGGGCGTGATCGATTACGAGTTCGCGCACCTGAACGGCATGCTGGTGCAGCTGCTGGGGCTGTACAAACTGGGGGTCAACCAGTTGCCGTTGCGTCCGGATTATCACGAACTGGACGATTTCATCGAAGCGCAACTGGCGTTCCATCAGGAGGTGCTCGCAAGCCGTGGCATCGTTGCCCGCTACAGCGTGGACGACTTCGGGCTTCCGGGGTTTTTCGACCGTGAGCTGATCGGCTCAGTGGTGTCGAATGTGATGATCAACGCCATTCGCTTCGCCCGCACGCAAGTCCTGATCACGGCGGGGCAGGTGGGTGAACAGCTGGTGATCAGCGTCAACGACGATGGGCCTGGTTTTCCTGAGCACATGATCGAGCGTCAGACCGATTACGTGCTGGGCATCAACCAGAGCAGCGGCAGCACCGGGCTCGGGTTGTATTTTGCGGCGAACATCGCCAGGCAACATCAGCGCCAGGGTGTTCCAGGACACATCGAGATCGCCAATGGCGGGGCACTGGGTGGCGGGTTGTTCAGTATTTTTCTGCCCTAGATGCCGGAAGGTGCAGGAGAAATTCAAGGGTCCGATGTTTTATGCCCTGAATTTCAACGCTTGATCTGCGCTTCGTACACGAGTCTCGAAACCGGTACGTCGTTGAGTACGACGGTGTAATTCAGCTCGGCGATGGAGGGCGGCAGGTCGCTGTCGACGTATTGGCTGGAGGAGTCGGTCAGTTTGGCGATCAGTTGGCCCGAGCGGTAGATCCGCAGCGGCTGCTTGCTGCCTTCGGTGACTCGCCAGCGCAGGCTGACGGTCCGATCGGCTCGGTTCAGCGTGGCGGTCAGTTGCCGCACGCCGATATGACCGATCACAGGCACGCCGTCGATGGCGTGGCGCTCAAAGTCGGTATTGATCCCCAGGTGCACGAGGATGGTCGGCACGATGTCGGCCTCGCTGGCAAACCCGTAAAGGCCCTCGAGGCCAGGATCGACCGGGTCGGCGATGGGCTGCGTCAGCTCTGCGTTAGGCGGTTTGTCGAGACCGATGAACGCGGTTTTTTCGCTGCGGCTCTGTTCGCCGTGGTCATAGCCATCGGGAAGCCTGCGCCCATGATCGGTCGTCAGCACCACCAGCCAGTCTTCCCCTTTATTGTTCTGCTTTCGCTTGCTTAGCGCGGCGAGTATCTGGCCGATCTGGTGGTCCGTTCGCGTTATGGCGTCCTGATAGCGGCTGCCAAAACCGTTTTCGTGGCCCGCGCCATCGGGCTGATCCAGGTGCACGAAGATGAAGTCGAAATTGCCGGTGCGTAACTCTTGCACCGTGCGATCCGTGGCGCATTGATCGTCGCCTCCGCACTTGACCCCCAGTTCGATGAAGCCGGCACTGATGTCGTCGACGAAATTGTCGTTGATGGGGTTCCAGCTGACGATGCTCGCCGTATGGCGGGTGGGGGCCGAGAGGCTGATCAATTTGAAGATGCTGTCGCTCTTGTTGTGCAGTCCGCTGTTATTGCTCACGACCTTGTGACGGTTGGCCCATGTGCCGGTCAGAATCGTTGCCCAGCCGGGACCGCTGAGCGTGGGTTGCCGGGTCGATGTGTCAACGATGCCGCCGGTATAGCTCATGCCCAGGTGAAACTGCGCGATGTTCGGCGCCTTCCCGGCATCGATGACCTGTTTGAGTTGCTCGTACTGCACGCCGTCGATCCCGATCAGCAGCGCCTTGTGGCGGTGGAAATCGACCGAGTCGCCCATCAGCATGTTTTTCAGCAGCACGGCGGCCAACAACCCCAACAGCACGCCTATGCCACAGAGCCTGGCAATCGGATACATGATGAGCCTCATTTTTTGCACCGAGGTCGCGAGCAATAAGGCATGTAAAAGCGACTGATCCGTGTCGATGATCAAAGGGATGTATTGGTTATAGCGGAGTTTTGGCGGGGTGCAGGCGTACCGGAACATTTGCGCTCATGCACCATCCTCAGGGCGCCAGCAAGCTGGCTTCCGCGTGTCTGGCAGAAGCAGGCGGGGGGACTTACAACTTCATGCTTTGCCCCAACACTACGTTCAAGGCGCTGCGCGCATCGTCCAGTTGCACCAGGGTTGCATGATGAGCGCCGAGGGCGTCGCGAGCTTCGATTGCAGTGAGGATGGCCTTGTGACGGGGCAGTGCCAGCTCGTGCAGGTTCGGGCGCTTGTTGGAATGCTTCAACGCTTCACGCAGGGCCAGCGACAGCATGTTGCACAAGTGTGCCAGCAGATCGTTGTGGGTGGCGTCGGCGATGCGACTGTGGAAATCCAGGTCCGGTTGCAGCACGGCTTCCACGGTCGGCGCGGCCTCCATGCGTTGATAGGCTTCACCGATTGCGGCGATTTCGTCCGGGGTGGCGTGTTGGGCGGCGAGGGCTGCGGCAGCCGGTTCGATGATGCTGCGTACGCTGGTGAGCAGGGCGAAGAACTCGTTCTGCGGCGAACTCTGCATCAGCCAGTGCAGCACGTCCGGATCGAGGATGTGCCACTCGCGGCGTGGTTTGACCACTGTGCCGACACGCGGACGCGAATAGACCAGCCCCTTGGCTACCAACACCCGCGTAGCTTCGCGCAGCACGGGCCGACTGACGGCATATTCTTCACAGAGCAGGGCTTCGGCGGGGAGCTTGTCGTCAGGTTTGAAGCGGCCTGAAACGATCTGCATGCCGATGTCCTGAACGATGCGTGAGTGCATGCTTTTACGGTCGGAGGGCTTACGGTAATCCATGGGGGCGCGAGGCAATCCTGAGCGGTGAGTGCCGGGCATCATAGCATTGGCGAAGAGTCGACGGAGCGACGCGAAATTCCATGTCGAATACCCGTCGTTGTAGGAGTGAGCTTGCTCGCGATCGCGTCAGATCAGTCGCTGCGGTGGTGACTGAAATAACGCAATCGCGAGCAAGCTCACTCCTACAGGTCATGCGGTGAAACGCATGCCACAGGCTGTCAGTGAGAATGCCGTGGTACTTCCGAGCCGCGCATTCCCACCAGGAAATCAAAGTCGCAACCCTGATCTGCCTGCATCACGTGGTTGATGTACAACTGACGATAACCGCCTGCCAGCAATTGCTGCGGCGCTTGCCAGTCGGCCAGTCGTGCGGCCAGTTCTTGCTCGGAAATGTCCAGGTGCAGACGTCCGGTGGAGCAATCGAGCTCAATGTAGTCGCCTTCCTGCACCACCGCCAACGGACCGCCTGCCGCGGCTTCCGGCGCAACGTGCAGTACCACCGTACCGTACGCCGTGCCGCTCATGCGTGCGTCGGAAATCCGCACCATGTCGGTCACGCCTTGAGCGAGCAATTTGGCCGGCAGGCCCATGTTGCCCACCTCTGCCATGCCCGGATAACCCTTGGGCCCGCAGTTCTTCATCACCAGAATGCTGTTGGCGTCGACGTCCAGCTCCGGATCGTTGATCCGCGCCTTGTACATGTCGAAGTTCTCGAAGACCACCGCACGACCGCGGTGTTTCATCAGCGCAGGGGTAGCGGCGGAAGGCTTGAGCACGGCGCCCAGCGGCGCGAGGTTGCCACGCAAAACGCAGATGCCGCCGTCGGCCACCAACGGATTGTCGATGGCGCGGATCACTTCGTCGTCGCCATAGATCGGCGAGTTCTGCACGTTTTCCCACAGCGTCTTGCCGTTCACGGTCAAGGCTTCAGGGTTCGGAATCAGGTTGTTCTCGCCCAGGCGACGCAGCACCGCAGGCAGGCCGCCCGCATAGTAGAACTCTTCCATCAGGAAGCGCCCGGATGGCTGCAGGTCGACCAGCGTCGGCGTGCCGCGACCGATGCGGGTCCAGTCGTCCAGCTCCAGGTCCACGCCAATGCGACCGGCGATGGCCTTGAGGTGAATCACGGCGTTGGTCGAACCGCCAATGGCGGCGTTGACGCGAATGGCGTTTTCGAAGGCTTCTTTGGTCAGGATTTTCGACAGACGCAGGTCTTCGTTGACCATCTGCACCGCGCGCATGCCGGACATGTGTGCCAAGACATAACGACGGGAATCCACAGCCGGGATCGCGGCGTTGTGCGGCAGCGACGTGCCCAGCGCTTCAGCCATACAGGCCATGGTCGAGGCCGTGCCCATGGTGTTGCAGGTGCCTGCGGAGCGTGACATGCCAGCTTCGGCGGAGAGGAATTCGTCGAGGCTGATCTGCCCGGCTTTGTAGGATTCGTGCATCTGCCAGACGATGGTGCCGGCGCCGATGTCCTTGCCTTTGTGCTTGCCGTTGAGCATCGGACCGCCGGTCACGACGATCGCCGGTACGTCGCAGCTGGCCGCGCCCATCAGCAGGGCAGGTGTGGTCTTGTCGCAACCGGTCAGCAGCACCACGCCGTCGATCGGGTTGCCGCGAATCGCCTCTTCCACGTCCATGCTCGCCAGGTTGCGGGTCAGCATGGCGGTAGGGCGCAGGTTCGATTCGCCGTTGGAGAACACAGGAAATTCAACCGGGAAACCACCGGCTTCGATCACGCCACGTTTGACATGTTCGGCGATGGTCCGGAAGTGGGCGTTGCACGGGGTCAGTTCAGACCAGGTATTGCAGATGCCGATGATCGGTTTGCCCTGGAACTGGTGGTCGGCGATGCCCTGGTTCTTCATCCAGCTGCGGTACATGAAGCCGTTCTTGTCGGCGGTACCGAACCACTGGGCCGAACGCAGGGTAGGTTTCTTATTGGAATCAGACATAAATCAGCACTCTTATTGTAAGACTAAAGGCTTCGCGTGCTGACTAAAATAGGCCGAAAATCGTCTGAGTGGAAGAGTTGTCACGTTAAATAGTAATACTATATAGTCGGTTCCCATCGAGGGACGACCCTGTCAGCCGACTCACCGCAGTAAGGCACACACGACGGCAGAGGCGATCCCCGTAAAGCTTCCATAACAAAAACAACGTGGAGACCGCATACATGAGCCAGGAACTCAGGCTTATTCGTCGCATCACCTTGAAACTCATCCCTTTTCTGATCCTGTTGTACCTGATCGCGTATGTGGACCGTTCCGCCGTGGGCTTCGCCAAGCTGCACATGGGCGCGGACGTCGGCATCGGCGATGCGGCGTATGGTTTGGGCGCGGGTCTGTTCTTCATCGGTTACTTTCTGCTGGAAATCCCCAGCAACCTGATGCTCGAGCGCTTCGGTGCACGGCGCTGGTTCGCGCGGATCATGATCACCTGGGGCGCGATCACCATGGGCATGGCCTTCGTTCAGGGCCCGACCAGCTTCTACGTGATGCGCTTTCTGCTCGGTGCGGCCGAAGCGGGCTTTTTCCCCGGCGTGCTGTACTACATCACCCAGTGGTTCCCGGTGCGCCATCGCGGCAAGATTCTGGGACTGTTCATTCTCTCGCAACCCATCGCCATGATGATCACGGGCCCGATTTCCGGTGGCCTGCTGGGCATGGAAGGCATTGGTGGTTTGCACGGCTGGCAGTGGCTGTTCCTGTGCATCGGTGCGCCGGCGATTCTGCTGACATGGCCCGTGCTGCGCTGGTTGCCGGACGGTCCCAAAGACGTGAAGTGGATGGACCCGGTGGAGAAGGAGTGGCTGTCCGGTGAACTGAAAAAGGATCTGGAAGAATACGGACAGACCCGTCACGGCAATCCGTTGCACGCCCTCAAGGACAAACGCGTCCTGTTGCTGGCGCTGTTCTATCTTCCTGTCACGCTGAGTATCTATGGCCTGGGCCTGTGGCTGCCGACCCTGATCAAACAGTTCGGCGGCAGCGACCTGGTGACCGGTTTCGTGTCTTCAGTGCCTTATATCTTCGGCATCGTCGGTCTGTTGATCGTGCCGCGCAGCTCCGACCGTCTGAATGATCGCTATGGTCATCTGGCGGTCCTTTATGTGATTGGCGCGGTGGGCCTGTTCCTTTCTGCTTACCTCAGTGTGCCGGTGCTGCAACTGGCGGCGCTGTGTCTGGTGGCGTTCTCGCTGTTCTCCTGCACGGCCGTGTTCTGGACATTGCCGGGGCGTTTCTTCGCCGGTGCCAGTGCGGCGGCGGGCATTGCATTGATCAACTCGGTGGGCAACCTGGGCGGTTACATCGGCCCGTTCGTCATCGGCTGGCTGAAGGAAATCACCGGCAGCCTGGCCACCGGGCTGTACTTCCTCTCGGGCGTGATGGTCTGCGGCTTGATCCTGACCGGCGTCGTGTATCGCGTTCTGGAACGCAAGCATGTGTTGCCGGAAACCAAATTCGCCGCCAGCGCCCGTAGTTCTCGTTAACGGCGCGGCCTGCGTAGGAGCGCGCTTGCCCGCGATAGCAGTTTGTCTGTGAGGCCTTTGGTGGCTGACACGACGAATTCGCGGGCAAGCGCGCTCCTACAGGGATCGTGCACATCATCTGGAAAGGAGACATTTCATGCATTTGGTTCAATTCGAATTGGGCAACGGCGAACGCCGTGTCGGTCTGGTGGATGGCGCGCTGGTGCGTGAAGTGCAAGGCGCGACCAGCACCCGTGAGCTGGCGCTGGCCGCCATCGACAAGAAAATCTCTCTGGCCGAACAGGTCGACAGCCTGGGGCTGGGCGACAGCCATGACTACTCGCAACTGCGCGCCGATCTGATGATCCTGCCGCCGCTGGACCATCCGGATCCTGCGCACCTGTTGGTCAGCGGGACCGGCCTGACTCACCTGGGCAGCGCCTCGGCCCGTGACAAGATGCACCAGCACGGCAACGATGAGTCGGCGATGACCGACACCATGCGCATCTTCAAGTGGGGCATCGAGGGCGGCAAACCTGCTGCCGGAGAAGCAGGCGTGCAACCGGAATGGTTCTACAAGGGCGACGGCAGCATCGTCATTCGTCCGGGCCAGGCCTTTCCACAGCCACCGTTTTCCGAGGACGCCGGTGAAGAGCCCGAGTTGAGCGGCCTGTACGTGATCGGTAACGACGGTCAGCCTTACCGTCTGGGTTTCGCCATCGGCAACGAGTTCTCTGACCACGTCATGGAACGCAAGAATTACCTGTACCTGGCCCACTCCAAACTGCGTGCCTGCTCGTTCGGTCCGGAACTGCGCGTGGGCGATCTGCCGCAGAACCTGGCGGGCACCAGCCGTATCCTGCGCGACGGCGAAGTGCTGTGGGAGAAGGAGTTTTTGAGCGGCGAGGCCAACATGTGCCATAGCCTGGAAAACCTCGAATACCACCACTTCAAGTACAGCCAGTTCCTGCGCCCGGGCGACGTCCACGTGCATTTCTTCGGCACCGCGACCCTGTCGTTCGCTGACGGCATCAAGACCCAGCCGGGTGACAAGTTCGAGATCAGCCAGAGCGAGTTCGGCGCGCCATTGGTCAACGGCATCGCGCCGACCGAAGCGGTGTTCGTGCCGGGTGGCATCAAGCAGCTCTAACCGACAACCGATCCGCTTCTGACCGAAGGGCGTGGGAGCGTGGCTTGTCCCGCGATCTGCCGGGACCGGCAGCAAATCCGGCAAACGCGGTCTTTCTGGCTGAGTTGACTGGTTTTGCTGCCGCTGCGCGCCAGATCGCGGGACAAGCCACGCTCCCACGGCCTCTGGCCAGAATCAAAAGCTACCGGAGTACCTTTCATGCCCCAGATCCTTGGTCACAACTACATCGGCGGCGCACGCAGTGCCGCTGGCAGCATCATCGTCTACAGCGCTGACGCCAGTACCGGTGAAAACCTGCCCCACGATTTCTTTCAAGCAACAGTGGAGGAGGTCGACGCCGCAGCCAAAGCCGCTGCGTCCGCCTACCCGGCCTACCGTTCGCTGAGCGCCGAAAAACGCGCGCAGTTCCTTGATGCCATTGCCGATGAACTCGACGCATTGGGCGACGATTTCATCGCCACGGTCTGCCGTGAAACCGCGCTGCCCACCGCGCGCATTCAAGGCGAGCGCGGTCGGGTCACCGGCCAGATGCGCCTGTTCGCCAAAGTCCTGCGTCGAGGTGATTTCTACGGGGCGCGCATCGATCTGCCGCTGCCGGATCGCAAGCCCGCGCCGCGTCCTGACCTGCGCCAATACCGTATCGGTCTCGGCCCGGTCGCTGTGTTCGGTGCCAGCAACTTCCCGTTGGCGTTCTCCACGGCTGGCGGCGATACCGCGTCGGCACTGGCCGCCGGCTGTCCGGTCGTGTTCAAGGCCCACAGCGGTCACATGGCAACCGCCGAGCAAGTGGCTGACGCCTTGCTGCGCGCTGCCGACAAAACCGGCATGCCCAAGGGCGTGTTCAACATGATCTATGGCAGCGGTGTCGGCGAGTGGCTGGTCAAGCACCCGGCGATTCAGGCCGTCGGCTTTACCGGTTCGCTCAAGGGCGGCCGTGCACTGTGCGACATGGCCGCTGCGCGTCCACAGCCGATCCCGGTGTTCGCCGAAATGTCGAGCATCAACCCGGTGATCATCCTGCCTCAAGCGCTGGACCTGCGCAGCGAGCGTATCGCTGCGGACCTGGCGGCTTCCATCGTTCAAGGCTGCGGACAGTTCTGCACCAACCCCGGTCTGATCATCGGTCTGCGCTCGCCTGCGTTCAGCGAGTTCCAGCAGCGTCTGGCGGCGCAGATCAACGACCAGCCGCCACAGACCATGCTCAACGCCGGCACGCTGAGCAGCTATGTCCGTGGCCTCAAAGCGCTGCACGCCCACGCCGGGATCGAACATCTGGCCGGTGGCGAACAGAAGGGCGATCAGGCCCATCCGCAACTGTTCAAGGCCGATGTCAGCCTGTTGCTCCGCGGCGATGAGTTATTGCAGGAAGAAGTGTTCGGACCGACGTCCATCGTGGTCGAAGTTGCCGATCAGGCGCAGCTCACCGAGGCCCTGCTCGGGCTGCACGGTCAGCTCACCGCGACGCTGCTGGTCGATGGCGATGACATGCAGCGCTTCAGCGAATTGACCGGGCTGCTGGAGCAGAAGGTCGGTCGCATCCTGATCAACGGTTATCCAACGGGCGTGGAAGTGGTGGACTCGATGGTGCACGGCGGCCCGTATCCGGCGACCTCCGATGCGCGCGGCACCTCGGTCGGCACGCTTGCGATCGATCGTTACCTGCGCCCGGTGTGCTTCCAGAACTACCCAGACGACGCCTTGCCCGAGGCTTTGAAAAACGCCAATCCGCTAGGGATTCAGCGGCTGGTGGATGGGGTGAATACCGTGGAGGCTATCAACGCTTGATGTGATCGCTCCCACGCTGCGCGTGGTAACGCCGCTCACGGGCTGCATTCCCACGCAGAGCGTGGGAACGATCATCAACAGGAGATTGATCGCACCCATGCAGAGCGTGGGAACGATCAACGTGTGACGCCCGAACACCGCTTCACCGCAACCCACCCGACACCCACATAAAAACAAACGAGGTGCGACCCATGACCGCCAATGCCATACCACTGGAACAGCTCGACGCCGATGCACTGGAGGACAGCATTTACCGCAAGGTGAGCTGGCGGATCGTGCCGCTGTTCATTTGCTGCTTCCTGTTCGCCTACCTTGACCGGGTCAACATCAGTTTCGCCAAACTGCAGATGGCCAGCGATCTGGGGTTCAGCGAGACCGTCTACGGTCTGGGCGCGAGTCTGTTCTTCGTCGGCTACTTTCTCTTTGAAGTCCCCAGCAACGTGCTGCTGCACAAGATCGGCGCGCGGATCTGGATCGCCCGGATCATGGTGTCCTGGGGCATCGCTTCGGCCTGCATGATGTTCGTGCAGACAGAATTCTGGTTCTACACCCTGCGTTTTCTGATCGGCGTGATGGAAGCCGGCTTCGTCCCCGGCGTGTTGTATTTCTTCACCCAGTGGTACCCGAGCACACGACGGGCGCGGGTCAACTCCTACTTCAAAAGCTCCATTTGCCTGTGCGGTATCGTCGGCGGTCCGATTGCCGGATTGATCCTCGGCCACTTCGACGGCGTGATGGGCGTGGCCGGCTGGCGCTGGCTGTTTCTGCTCGAAGGCATCCCCTCGGTCGTGCTCGGCGGCGTGGTGTTCTGGCTGGTAAAAGACCGGATCGAGGACGCACCTTGGCTCAGCGCGCAGGAAAAACAGGTGGTGCTGTCGCGCATGGCCAAAGAGCCCAAACCCGCGGTGTCGCAGAAGGTCAAGGACATCTGGAAACACCCGACCACCTACGTCATGTCGGCGATCTACCTGTGTTTGGTGATGGCACTGACCGGTCTGCTGTTCTGGATGCCGCAATTGATCAAGAGCGCGGGTGTCGCGGACACCATGACCATTGGCTGGCTGACCGTGATTCCCTATGTGGGCGCGGTGATCGGCAACCTGCTGATCGGCGCCAGTTCCGACCGTCATCGTGAACGCCGCTGGCACATGGCAGGCTGCGCGACCCTGACCGCAGCAGGCTATCTGGTGTGTGCGCTGTTCCCCGGACAGTTGGTGCCGCTGATGATCGGCATGACGCTGATCATGACCGGCATCATTGCCTGGATGCCGATTTTCTGGACCATCCCCCCACGTTTCCTCAGCGGCATAGCCGCAGCGGCAGGGATCGCCCTGATCAACTCCCTGGGTCAGCTGGGCGGCATCATCGCGCCGTTCATGGTCGGTCGCATCAAGGACCTGACCGGCACCGCAACGCCTGCGTTGTTCGCGTTGTTTGCCGTGAGCGTACTGGCCATCGCGCTGATCATCTGGGGCATTCCGCAGCGCTATTACGTGAAGGAAGCGTCTCAGGATTGACCGTTCCGACAGCGCTCAAGGCGTTCGCACCCCACACGCGTGCGCCTTTTGACCTATCATTCGCGCTTTCACCTACGCGAATGACTGCCATGACGACTACCCCGCAAACCCTTCGTGCCGAACTGCAAACGGCGCTGACCTCCCACAGCATGCTGGAGATCGATGGCCTGCATGCCTTCGAGTTCTCGCTGGATGAAATGCTGCAGATCGAAAGCATGGACGGTCGCGAGCGAAAGGTCTGGCGTTTTTCTCTGGCGCAGATCGATTCCGCCCAGTTCGACGATGCGCTGCAGAGCTGGGTCATCAACGACGGCAACGCCGATCACCGCATCGTGGTGCTCAACGCGTTTGCGGCCAGTGATGAGGATGAGGACGAAGAAGAAGAGCAGGGCTGACACTTTTACCCTGTAGCAAATAAACGCTCATGTCCGCTCTCTGCTCCTGGCAACTACTGCGCGCAAACCGCTGTCATAGACCTGATTCGCGCGTCTGCCGCGCGCCAACAACACCAACAATGAGATCGCCCCGATGACTCCCAGATTCGTACCCTGGCTGGTGCTCGCCAGCAGCCTTACCGCCCTCTCCGTTCAGGCCAAGTCCATGACCGATTACGACGTACTGGTGGGTGCCTATACCGCCGGTGCCAGCGAAGGCATCTATCGCTATGGCTTCAATACCCAGACCGGTCAGCTCGACGCCAAACCGCGTCAGGTGATCAAAAGTGAAAACCCGTCCTGGCTGACCCTCTCCAAGGATCAGCGCCACCTGTTCGCCGTTAACGAGAATGGCCCGGGCCAGACTGATGTGGTCGGCAAGGTCAGCAGCTTCGCCATCGACCCCAAGACCCATGCGGTATCGTTCATCAACCAGATCGAAAGCAAAGGCGAGGAGCCGACGCATTCCAACCTGAGTCTGGACGGGCGTTTCCTGTTCGTCGCCAACTACGCCGTCCATCCCGATCCGGGTGGTTCGCTGGCCGTGGTTCCGGTGGGCAAGGATGGCAAGTTGTCTGCTGTCGCACAGACCGCCACCCACGAAGCGAGCAAGGTCAATCCTGAGCGTCAGGCCTCATCTCACGTTCACTCAGCCGTTCCAACGCCTGACGGCAAGTACCTGATCGCCATGGATCTGGGCGCCGACAAGATGTTCGTTTTCAATTACGACGGCAAGAAAACGCAACCGCTGACGCCCGCCAAAGCACCTTCCGTTGACCTGCCACCGGGCAGCGGCCCGCGTCATCTGCTGTTCAGCAAAGACGGCAAGCACGCCTGGCTGACCATGGAAATGAGCGCCCAAGTGGCGGTGTTCGACTACCACGACGGCGTCTTCAAGCGCACCGCCCTGGTGGACCTGGCGAACAAGGACGGTCAGCAGTACCGCGCAGCGGGCGGCCTGCACACCTCGCCGGACGGCAAGTTCCTGTACGTCGCCAACCGCGGCGACGTCAACGAACTGCTGGTATTCAGCATCAACGCCGGCAATGGCCAGTTGAAGGAAATCCAGCGTCGTTCGGTGGAAGGCAAGGAGCCGCGTGAGTTCGCCTTCGACCCTAGCGGCCATTTCCTGCTGATCGCCAACCAGAAAAGCAACCAGATCGTGACCGTTCGAGTTGACCCAAAAACCGGGCTTCTGGGCGAAACGGTGCAGAAAGTAGACTTCGGTTCACCTTCCGACTTCCGTTTTCTGACTGGCAAGTGACACGTTGACGCAGGCTCGAGCCCTTGATCTACAAGGGCTCGGCGCATGTATTAATTCAAGTGATAAGGGCTAGTGCCAGAAAAGATTTTTTCTGAAAGCTCCTCGGGCGTAACTTTCATTCCACGGCCACGACGGTCAAGACTTGAAACGAAACAACACCGAGGTACGCATCATGAACTTCAATATCTTCTCCATCATCGCCGCGTCCGCCATCTCCGCCACCGTTGCATTGCCTGCCAGTGCCAGCGTTGATGTCGCCGACAAAAAAGTCAGCTCGACCCAGAGCTATACCCCGAAGTACCTGCAACAAAGCGCCAACTTCTACGCGGCTCTGGATCATAAGACTCAGCAATGAATAAAACGCCCCAAGTGAATCCATTCCCCGTTAACGACCTTCACAATAACGGGGGATGGATGTGTAAGGAATGACGTTGTATCGCTGTACTTGCTCGGTCATTGAAAGAACGCTTTCGCGAGCAAATTCGCCGTTAACAGGTTGATGCGACCCACTGACCACTGCGTGTCAGGCCATGCATCAAATGTAGGCGAGCTTGCTCGCGAAAGCGTTGAATTCCCTCCCTTTGGTCCCCGTCTGCTGAATAAGCGGCGGGGATTTTTTTATGCCCGAGATTCATATTAATCGTGCAGGAGCGCGCTTGCCCGCGAATCGCGTTGATGCAGTGCGGCAATCTTTTATCCCGGGCAAGCGCACTCCCAATAAGCGAGGCAAGAAACTATCAGCCTTATTGAAGCGTTAAATAATCAACCCGCCTGATGTTTTCCATCGCTGCACATCGTTTTTAAAGGACCGTAAGTTCCCGCATTCTGGGCGCCTGAAACAGGAACAACCCGGAGCTACTGACATGGCCACTGCCATTCTTCATTCACTTAAACAAGGCGCTTATACCGCCATTGCGTTGTATGTCGTTTTCATTGCAGTGGTCACCGTTGCCAGCATGCATCCACAACTGACCGCACCGGATTCGGTGGCCGCTCAGTCCTCACTCGTTCAGCTTGACCGTGCCGCTGTCGACACGAAGGTGCGTGCGTCGTGAGAGGGGTGAATTTCTGGGTGATCGTATTTTTTGCCCTGATCAACAACGGTTGCTCGTTGCTCGGCCATGGTGAAGGTTCGGTGGGTGGCGTCGCGCGAAGCATGGAGTTCAAGACCGAAGTCGCCGAGGCCATCGAATTGCAGAGGGCGCAGAAGCTCAATGCCGGTAACCCGCCACCCAGGCATGGCGAGCTGTTTTCTGACATCTTCCAGTGGACGGTGGTGTGACTCGCCGCGCATTTACCCTTGTAGGAGCGCGCTTGCCCGCGATGACGTGATGCCAGACGACGCAGGTGTTTGCAGACACACCGCCATCGCGGGCAAGCGCGCTCCTACGCCTTCGGCAGACGCCGTCAGCGCTTGGCCGTGGCGTCGGTGAAAAGCTTCGACTCCAGAAACCTTTTCAGCCACCCTTGCAAACGCGGATAAGGGCTCTGCCAGAACCAGTCCGGGTCGACGAAGCAGAACTGGCGCACGAATGGCGCCAGGGCGATGTCGGCCAGGGTCAGGTGGTCGTTGATCAGACACTCACGATCACTCAATAACCTTTCCAGCTTGCTCAGAAACACCTCTCCACGCGCGCGATATTCCTCCTGCGTGAACTCGGGATAGCGCACGGCATATTTGTAGCGATCCAGATCGGTCTTGAAGGTGCTGTCGTTTTCAGCGATCAGCGCGGCGATCTGCTGCTGCGCGGCGTTATCGGAGGCCATGGACCAGTCGTCCGGGTCGTTCCGGGCCAGGGCCCATCGCATGATGTCGAGGCTCTGCTCCAGCACTTCACCATCGAGCACCAGAACCGGCACCGTCCCTTTCGGGGAGTGTTTGAGCATTTCTGCCGGCTTGGCCTTGAGACTCACTTCGACCAACTCGACCTCTGCGCCGGCGTAGGCCACGGCCATGCGCGCTCGCATGGCGTAGGGGCAGCGGCGAAACGAATAGAGCAGGGCGACCATCACGTCACCTCCAGGGTGCTCAGGCCATTGCCCTGACGCCGCACCTGGATCTGCACAGGAATGCGCTCGTGCATTTCCTGTACGTGGGAAATGACCCCGACCTTGCGTCCTTGCGCCTGCAAACCGTCCAGCGCATCCATCGCCAATTGCAGCGATTCCGGATCCAGGCTGCCGAACCCTTCGTCGATGAACAGCGACTCGATCTTCAGTGTGCTCGACGCCATGGACGCCAGCCCCAGCGCCAGGGCCAGCGACACCAGGAAGGTTTCGCCGCCGGACAGCGAGTGCACCGAACGCAGTTCGTCGCCCATTTCAGTGTCCATCACCAGCAGTCCAAGCATGCTGCCGCCGCGCTTGAGGCGATAACGGCGCACCAGTTGCTTGAGCTGCGCGTTGGCGTGATGCACCAGCAGATCGAGGTTATAGGCCTGGGCGATCTTGCGGAACTTGTCGCCCTCGGCTGAACCGATCAGTCCGGCCAGTCGCGCCCAACGCAGGTATTGGCCATTGGCGACCTCGATGCGCTGCTGCAACTCGCTGTTGGCCGTGCGACGGCGTTCGTCCTCGCTGATCTGCGCACGCAGATCAGCGCACAGTTGATCGTGGCCGGCACAGGCGTCCTGCGCTTCGGACAGCGCCGACGCCAGTTGTTCGGCATCGCTGAAATCGTTGTGCTGCGCCTGATGCTGTTGCAGCTGAGTCTCGCGTTCCTGCACCAGCACTTTGGCCTGCTCCAGCGCTTTTTCGCTGAGCTGCAAGCGCTGACGCAACTGACTGACGCTGTCGTCGCTCAGGTCCAGCAATGCGTCGAGCGCGGCATCGTCGAGCTCGCTGTGGCTGCTGCGCCATTCGTGAATCTGCCGATCAAGGTCAGCCAGTTCCTGCTCCAGCCCTTGCAGGCGCTGGCGTTCACCGTCCAGCTCAGTGCTGAGTCTGATCAGTTCACTGCGCGCCTGCTGCAACGCCTCGCCGGTCGATGACTGCACCTGACGCGCTTGCTCCACGGCCTGTTCCAAGTGTCGCTGCCAGACCTCGGCGCTGGTGTGTTCGCCGAGAATTTCCTGCAGCCGTTGGCGGACGACCGCCTGCTGTCGCTGACAGGTTTCCAGGCGTTGCTGCAACTGCTGATGCTGCTGCTGACGACCTTGTTGAGCGATGTGCTCGCGCTCGATTTTCTGCGCCCGCTCGCTGTGTTCCTGCTGCTCGTCTTTGAGTTGATCGAGCTGTTCGACACGTCGAGCGATGTCGTTGTCCAGCTGCATGAAGCTTTCAGTGGCCGACTCGCGCCACAGCGCCAGGCTCTCGGCCGGGAGAAGGGGTTCGAATTCCTGTAGAGCGCTTTCGAAGGCCTGATTGTCCAGCGAGATATTGCGCTGTTGATCGTCCAGCAACTTCATCGCCTGCTGGCTGGCCTCTCGCGCAGCCTGCACCTGTTGTTGCAGGGACTCGGCGTCACGCTGCACCTTGAGCAGACGCGTCTGGCGTTGCTCGGCGCCGAGAATGTCCTGGGCCAATTGATGCAGGCGCTCACTGAGCCAGTCGCTGCGCAGGTGCTCGGCCTGCTCAAGCAGGCGCGGGTGCAGCGGATGGGCTTCCAGTTCCGGTGCCAGCTTTTGCAGTTGCTCGCCCAGTTGATCGAGTTGTGGTTTCGACTGTTTGAGCTGGTTGTTCAGTTCGGCCACTTCGGCCCGCAGTTCGGCGAGTTTTTCGCTGAGCTGACCGACCTTCAGGCGCGCCGCCGTTTCTTCGCTGTCGTCGTGCCCGGAAAGGGCTTCCAGCAACGCCGCGGACTGGTGATAGGGATGGTCTTCGCTACCGCACACCGGGCACGGTTGGTGATCCACCAATTGCTCACGCAGTTGCTCCACGCTGGCGCTGCGGGCCAGACGCTGGCGTTGCAGCAGCTCGACCGTGACCTTCAGCGCCTGGTCGGCGGCTTCATGCTCGCCCTTGAGCATCAGGCCCTGGGCGATGCTCTGTGCGCGACGTTCAGTGGCTTGTTGCTGTTGGGTTTGCACCTCATGCAGGCGCCCGGCGAGGTCCTGATGACGTTGCCACAGGCGCTCAAGCGAATCGCTCGCACTGTGTTGCTGGCGATTTTCCTGGAGTAACTGACCCAGTCGTTCGATTTCCTGACTGACCGCATCGGCCTTGACCTCGGCGTCGTCATACAGCGCCTGCAAGGCGATGCGCCGTTCGCTGAGTGCCTGTTCGGCATCGGTGGAGCGCTGTTCCAGTGCCGGCAGCTCTTCCCGGCCTTTGTTGAGTCGCGAACTGAGCAAGACGATCTGCTGCAGGCGAGGGCGATAGGCGTTCCACGACTGACTGAGCGAATCCAGCGCAGCGCTGTTCTGTAATTGCTCGGCAATCGACTGCAAGCGCGATTCGACCTGACGCTGCTGCTCGCCCAATTGATTGAGCGCGGTCTGGCCTTCACTGCTCGAGTGTTCGGCAACCCGGGCCTGCTCGCTGATCTGCTGCAGTTCCTGATTCAGGTGATTGAGCTGGATCTGTTGCTCGAACGCTTCGCGCAGGGTCGGCGCCGCTTGCTGTTGTTGCGCCTGCGCCTGCTCCAGAGCGCCTTGCGCCGAGCTGAGCTGGGCTTGCAGTTCCGTCAGGCGGGTTTGAAGCCCGTTTTGCTGTTGCGCGTGGGCGCCAATGGTCGCCGCCAACGGACTCAACTGACTGTCCAGTTTCTTGCGCTGGCCGAACAGGTGCCGCTGTGGTGCCAGGCGTTCGAGTTGGCCCGATTGTTGGCGCTCACTGCTTTGACTGTCCCAGGTCTGTTGCGCACTGGCGAGTTGTTCGCTAGCCGCCAGATGGCTGTCGCGCAGGCGGTTCAATTCGCTCAACCACTGTTGCTTGAGTTCCAGTTGACGTAATTGGGCCTGGGCCAGTTTCAGGTGTTGCTGCGCATCGCCGAAGCGGTGTTCCAGCTCGGTGCGCTGTTGCGGTTCCAGCGGCGTCAGGTTGCCGGCCTGGGCACTGAGGGTTTTGAGCGCCTCTTCGGCTTCCTTGCTCTTGCTGTAGGCGCGACGACCGAGCTGGCTGTAAATCGCCGTGTCGGTGAGCTTTTCAAGCAGCTCGCTGCGCTCTTTGTCGTCGGCCTTGAGGAAGGCGCTGAACTCGCTCTGCGCCAGCATCACGGCACGGGTGAACTGCTCGAAATTGAGACCCAGCCGCGCTTCGAGCAGGGTCTTGTATTCGCTCTTGCTCTGGTTGCTGAGGATCTGGTCGCTGTCCAGATCGGTCAGGGTCTGGCGGCTGGCCTGGAGTTTTTTCGTCGCATTGTCGCGGGCGCGGTTGGTCTCCCAGCGGGCGCGGTAGCGACGTTTGTCGATGCCGACGAAGTCCACTTCCGCATAGCCGCTGCCAGTGCCGCGACGCAGCAGGTTGCGCGGATCGGCGGTGCTGATGTCGCCGTCGATTTCCGGGACCTTCGACTGGCCGACGTTGTTCAGCCTGGGGATGGCCCCGAACAGCGCCAGGCACAGGGCATCGAGCAGTGTGCTTTTACCGGCGCCGGTCGGTCCCGTGATTGCGAACAGACCTGCACTGGCCAGCGGCTCGGCGGTGAAATCCAGTTCGAAGGGACCTGCCAGAGAGGCGAGGTTCTTCAGGCGAATGGCGAGAATTTTCATGGCTGTTCGCTTTCCAGTTGCACGTCTTGAAGCAGAGTGGCGAAGTCTTGCAGCGTCTGTTCGTCCACCTCGCTGCCGTAGGTGTCGAGCCATGCGCGGCTGAACAAATCCTGCGGGCTGAGTTGATCCAGCTCGATCAGGTCCTGCTCGTCACCGTCATCGCGGCTGCCTTGGCCGGCGTATTCCGCCGCGATGCGCACCAGGCGCACGGCTTTGTTTTCCAACGCCGATTCGATCTGGTTGCGCAGGTCCGGTTGCGGTTCGTCCAGACGGACCCGCACTTCCAGCCAAGGCTGGCGGTCGATGTCGGCCAGCAGGTCGATGTCCGGCAGGTCCTTGAGTTGCAGCAGCAACTCGGCCAGCGGTGCCGGGCCGATGCGCTGTAAGTTGACCGCGCGGGGGATCAACAGGGGTTTGACGCTGGCGAGTTTTCCGCCCTCGCAGTCGATTTCAAGGATCTGATGCTGGTAGCCGATTTCCGAGAACGACAGGGGAATCGGCGAGCCGCTGTAGCGAATGCGGTCTTCGCCGTTGACCTTCTGCGGTTTGTGCAGATGGCCGAGCGCGACGTAGGTGATGGTCTCACCGAACAGGCTGGCGGGCAGGGCTTCGGCGTTGCCGATGATCAGGCTGCGCTCGGAGTCTTCCGACACAGAGCCACCGGCCATGTGCGCGTGGCTGATGGCGATCAGCGCCTGGCCCTTCTTGCGCTTCTGGTTGGCGGCGGCAATCAGCATCTCGTGGACCTGACCGATGCCGCGCAAATAGTTGTCGCCCAGCGTCGGGCCGGTGACTTCGGCGGGGCGCAGGAACGGCAGCGCCAGGCACCAGCCCAGCACCTTGCCCTTGGCGTTGGTCAAAGGCAGCAACAATCGGTCGACGTCGAGCACGCCGTCGTCGAGCCACAACACCCGGCCCAGCGCATGGGTGCGCAGACGGCGCATCAGCGGCGCGGGCAGTTCGATGCGCGAACCGGAGTCGTGGTTGCCGGCGATCATCACGATGGTCAGTTGCGGATTCTGTTCATGGGCGCTGACGATGAAGTCGTACAGACGCTCCTGGGCTTTGACCGGTGGATTGACCGTGTCGAAGATGTCGCCGGCGATCAGCAGCACATCAGGCGTGCGCTCGGCCAGACGGGCCAGCAGCCAGGTCAGAAAGCTGGCGTGTTCGAAATCTCGTTCCTGGCCATGGAGATTTTGGCCCAGGTGCCAGTCGGAGGTGTGGAACAGACGCATTGGAGTACCTTGTGTTGAATGGTTTCATGGCCGCAAGCCAACCCCGATGGTCGCTCCTCACGCTGAGCGTGGGAAGGCCGGGTCGGCCCCTCTGCGGCCAATGCGACGCGCAGCGTCACGGGTTGTGTTCCCACTTACAGCGCGAGGAACGATCAATGCGCGACGTGGCGCATCGATACAGAGAAATCATTTCGGATACAGCGGCGGCAAACTTTCCGCGCCATTCGGGTCGATCGGTTTTTCCACGGCCGGCAATGCCTTGACCGCCTTCCATAAGTCCTCGCCCAGCCACAGTTTGCCGGTCTCGCTGTACAGCGCGCCGTTCAGGCCGTCGAGCGCATCGGACAGCGGCACGAAGCGTGCAGCCATGTCGGCCAGGGTTTCGGGCTGCTGACGGGCCCAGGCGTCCAGTGCCTGACGGGTCGCCAGCGGATCGTTGGCAAGGCTTGCGCGTTTCAGGTCGTCGAGCACCGTTCGAGGGCTCGGTCCGGCCTGGGCAACGCGTGTCAACGCCGGTTGCCAGCGCCCCCGCCACCACAGGCCGAAGCCCGCCAGTGTGGTGAAACTCAACAGCACCGTGCTCAGTTGCCACGGCCATACCGGTGGGCCGATGACGGTGACGCCACTGTTGTCGCTGACCGGCATGTCCACCGCCAGCGCCGGGTTGGTGCTCACTTGCAGGGTGTGCGCGGGCAGCGAGCTGTGTTCCAGATGATCTTCCAGAGTGTTCCACCAGACCACGTCCACTGCCGGAATATCGATGGCGCCGGGCCGGTTGGGCACCAGCGCTTCGCGTTCTTCGCGGCTGCCGAGCAACCCTCGCTCACTGGCCTGATTGCTCAGTTGCGGTTGATCCGGATAGCGACGCAGGGCGCTGACGTCGGTCGCCGGCAGCGGGGGCAATTGCGCGCTGGACAGGCCTTCGGCCTTGATCACCAGCGTGCGGGTCAGCGAGTCGCCGATCTGGGTGTGCGCCGGGTCCGGGCTCCAGTTTTCGCTCAAAGTGATGCTGCGCGCCGGCAACCACGGGGTATTGGCCGGGTAGTGTTCCGGTTGCGGCTTGACCTTCAGCGGCAGCGGATCGGACATCACCCGCATCAACTTGCCAGGCTGGGGACTGGTGGCCACCGCAGGCTGGCTGGTCGCTGCGGCCTGGGTCTGCGGGATGTCCTGAACCATCGTCGCGCTGAACTCCTGCGCCGGGATGGTCATGTCGCCGCTGTGCTGGGGATACAGCGCGTAGCGCATTTCGATCACGCCGTGGCGGATGCCGTTGATCTGCTTTTCATAGGTGCGGGTGTCGCCGAGCTTTTCAATGCGCGTATCGGGCACCTGCAACGGCGTCAGGTTGCTGTCGTCGAACAGCGACACCGAGTGATAGATGCGCACGGTCAGCACCGCCTGGGCCTGCACGTAAACCGAGTCCTGATCCAGGCTGGCTTCCATGAACACCGGGGCCAGTTTCTGCTCCTGCGACGGTGACGACGACTCGACCTCCACCACCTGCAAGGCGATGGGTTGACTGACCAGTTCGCCGAGCTTCAGCGCCGGAATGTCGATCGAACCGCTGTGCTTGGGCATCAGGGTGATCAGCCAGCGGGTGGTCGCGTGCACGTTGCCCTCAAGCGTGGTCAGGCTATTGAGCTGGCGCGTGTCGCGCACTTCGAAATCCGCTTCCAGCGCGGTCATGTCAGGCTTGCCGAACAGGGTGGCGTCATCGGATTCCAGTGTCAGTTCGACGGTCTCGCCGGTGTTCACCCGCGTGCGGTCGACGCTGGCCTGCAAGGATGCAGCAGGCGCGTCGGCCTGCGCCACCAGGGCGAACAGGCACAGCATCCAGGCGATTACCACAGTGTGCACACGACTCATCGGGCTTTTTCCTGATGCTGCTGTTGTTCGTACCAGAATTTTCGCCGCAACAGTTCACCGGGCTCATCGGGAATCTGTCGCAGCCATTGTTCGAGTGCCTGACGCTGTTCGCCGCTGATCTGGCTGTCGGCAGGGCGGCTCGGCGCACGGGTGGGTTCATCGTCATCGGGCATCGAGTCAGAGGTTCCGGCACCACCGGACATTTCCTGAGTGCCGGGGCCGCTGTCGTTTTCCTCCGCGTGCTGATCCGATGCCTGCTGGTTAGATTGCGGCTGATCGGAACTGCCTGCGCTCGGGTTTCCCGCGTTTTCATCACCCTCGGTCTTGCCTTCGCTGGCATCTTGGGCCGCTGCCTGTTTGTTCTGCTCCAGCAACTGTTCGACCAGCGCCTTGTTCGCGGCGGCGGCCGAAAACTCGGGTTGACGGTCCAGCGCTTGTTCGTAAGCGTCGATGGCCGCTTCCAGCTCGCCGCTGCGGGCCAGGGCATTGCCGCGATTGTAATGGTCGGTGGCCGTATTGCCTTGAGCGAAGCGCTGAGCGGCGCCAGCAAAGTCACCGGCCTCGTACAGTGCGATGCCTTGCCACTGCACATCCTCGAAATGCCGGGCGGCCTCGGCGGGGTGTTGCTGCTCCAGCAAATGCTGCCCCTGCTGGTCAGGGCGAAGAAACAGATCGGTGAATTCGAACGCGTAGCTGTGTTGCGGCATCAGCATCAACAATGGCATGCACAGCACCCACCCTCGTCGGCCCGCACAGGCCGCCAGCAACAGCAGCGGCAGCAAGAGCCAGTAACCCTGATCGGCCCAGCTGTCCAGCTGCACGGTCTGGCCGTGGCTGCGCAGCTCTTTGGGGCCGTCGAGCAATCCGAGTTCGCGAAGATCGTCATCGTCCAGCCGCAGCTGGCTGTAATGCCCACCCAGCTCGTCGGCGAACTCCGTGAGGCTCACGCCGTCCAGACGCGGCACCAGAATGCCCCCCTGGGCGTCCTTGAGGAAACCGCCTTTTTCCTGCGTCACCGGCGCGCCCTCGGCGGTACCGACGCCGAGCATCAACAGCTGCGGGGCGTGGCCGGGCATGGCCGAACGAATGCCCCGACGCTCTGCATCGGTGAGCGACGAGCCGATCCACAGCAGCCGCCCCTGGCCCAGATCGCCCTGTTTGAGCAGGTCCAGCGCCTTGAGCACGGCCAGATCGGCGCGCTGACCACTTTCCGGCATGATCGAGGGCCTTACCGCGTCCAGCAGGTTTTTGCTGGTGGTCAGGTCATCGGACAGCGGCACCAGCGTGTGGGCGCTGCCGGCGTAGACGATGATCGCGGTCTGCGAATCGCGACGAACCTGCAACAGATCGAGCAGCTTGCGTCGCGCCTGCTCCAGGCGTGAGGGCGGGCTGTCGGCGGCGAGCATTTCCGGGGTCAGTTCCAGCAACACCACCAGCGGGTCCACCGGTTTCTGGCTGCTCTGTTCGACCCGCTGCCAGCTGGGCCCGAGCAACGCCAGCAACGCCAGCAGCCAGCCGAACCCCAGCGCGATCCACGGCAGCTTGCTTTCGTGACCGCTGCCGCCACTGAGCAGGACAGAATGAAACGCGCGGGGCAGAATCATCTGCCAGCGGCCGACGCGTTTCTTGCGGTTCCACAGTCGCCACAGCAACCAGCCCAGCAGCGGCAGAAGCAGCAGCCACCAGAGGCGCAACCAGTGCGGCCAAAGGGTCAGGATCGACACGCTCATCCGCGCCTCCGCAAACGCTTGAAGCGTTGACGCCACTGCGTGCCGGGATGCAGCGCCGGTTGCCGGGAGATGAAGCGATACACCGGGTTGTGCGGCCAGCGTTCGTGAATCACCAACACAATGCTCAGCACCAGCGCGAGCGCCAGTGGCCAGTGATACAGCGCTCGCGCCGGACGGGCCTGGGTCGGTTGCTGGGTGACAGGCTCCAGGGTGTCGAGGGTTTGGCCGATCTTTATCAGCTCTGCGCCGTCGCGGGCACGGAAGTACCGGCCCCCGGTGATCTCGGCGATTTCTCGCAGCGACGGCTCGTCAAGGTCCAGGCTTGGGTTGAGGCCCAGAATGGTGGTCGCACCCTTGTCCGGGTCTGCGCCAATGCCGATCGGGTAGATTTTCACGCCTTCGCCCGCCGCCAGCCGGGCCGCGGTGGCCGGATCGATCTGACCGGCATTGTTGGCGCCGTCGGTCACCAGAATCAGCACTCGGCTCTGCGCAGGACGCGCGCGCAGACGTTTCAACGCCAGGCCGATAGCATCGCCGATGGCGGTGTTCTTGCCGGCGATGCCGATTCGCGCCTCATCCAGCCAGACGCGTACTGTCTTGCGGTCGAAGGTCAGCGGGGCCTGCAAATAGGCCTGACTGCCAAACAGGATGAGACCGACGCGGTCACCCTGGCGCTGTTCGAGAAAGTCGCCGAGCAACTGTTTGACCAGGGTCAGGCGGCTGACCTCGTCGCTCTGCCAGATCATGTCCGGGTAATCCATCGAGCCCGACACGTCCACGGCCACCAGCAGATCCCGACCACTGGACGCCACCGGCAGAGGTTCGCCGAGCCATTGCGGCCGGGCAGCGGCGACCAGCAGCAACAGCCAGACCGTCACGAAGGGCAACTGTCGACGCCAGCCCGGTAAATGCGCGCGAGCACGCCGGCCGGCCAGACCTTCGAGCTCATTGAGGAAACTGACCTTGAGCGCCGCTTCGCCACTGTCGGCGACCGGCAGCACGAAACGCAGCAACCAGGGCAGCGGCAACAGGACGATGACCCATGGCCAGGCGAACTCAAACATGTTTGCGAATCCAGGTCTCGACCGACTGGGTCAGGCCATTGATGGCCTTGTCGTCGAGTTTGCACTCGGGCTTGTAGGCGCCTTCTACCAGAATCATCCAGCGGGTCAGGCCCGCAGCGGGGCAGCGGTTGTCGAGAAACGCCAGCCATTTGCGGCCATTGAGCGTATGGCTCTGGCTGTAGGGGTAATGGTTGCGGCACAGACGCTTGAGCAGGCCGTTGATCTGTTGCAGCCAGGCACCGGCGGGTGCGCCATCGTAGGGTTTTGGCAGTTGGGCGAGTTCGATCAACGCGGCTTGCCGCAGCGGGTCCAGTGCTTGTTCGGCGTTCTCGCGGGCGGCCTTTTTCGGCAGCAGCACCCGCGCGCGCCACAGGCCATAACCGAGCAGCGGAATCAGCGCCAGCAACAGCCACCAGCCGGGGGCGGGGGGCCAGAACGCAACGGGCTCTGGCTGGATCAAGGGTTGCAACTGGTCCAGCAGGCTCATTTCTGCTTTACCGGTTGTCTGGCGTTGAGGTAATCGCGCAGTTGTTCGACCATTTCCTGCTGGGTGCTCAACGGAATCATCAGCACCCGCAGCTTCTTGGCCAGCAACTCCCAGCGTGCCTGCCGCGCTTCGCCCTGAGCGCGGTAAGTCTGGCGCAGGTCGGGGTTGAGGGTGTCGAGCTCCAGTTGCGCGCCCTTGTCGGCGAAGCGCAGCAGCCCGGCAGCCGGCAACGCGTGATCCAGCGGGTCGGACAACGGCAACAGCAGCAGGTCGCAATGGCGGGAGAGCAGCGTCAGTTGCTGTTCGGCGGAATCGGACAGTGCGCGCTCGTCGCACAGGACGAACACCAGACTGCCCGGCCGCAGCACTTCTCGCGCCCGGCGCAGGGCCACGCCAAAGGTGTCGCGATCCGCTGCGGCCTCGGTATGCAGCGACTGGTTGACCCGCACCAGACGGTTGAGCAACTGGAGCAGGCTTTGCTTGCTGCGTCGCGGCTTGATTTCGTAGTGCTCGTTGTCGCCGAATACCAGCCCGCCGACCCGGTCGTTGTGGCCCAGCGCGGCCCAGCCGATCAACGCCGCTGCCTGCGCCGCCAGTACCGATTTGAACATCAGCCCCGAGCCGAAGAACAGCCGATGGCTTTGTTCGACCATGATGAAAATCGGCCGCTCGCGCTCTTCGTGAAACAGTTTGGTGTGCGGCTCCTGCGTGCGGGCCGTGACGCGCCAGTCGATGGTGCGCACGTCGTCCCCGGCCTGATAGACCCGCACCTGGTCGAAGTCCACGCCCCGACCGCGCAGCTTGGAGTGGTGCAGGCCGATCAGCGGGCTGCGCTGGCTGGGCGATGAAAACAGCTGAACTTCCCGCACGCGATGACGCATCTCGATCAGCTCGGCGAGGCTGATGCGGATGCCCGGTTGGGAGATCAGATAGGGTTGCATGGGATCAGGCGACGGCAACGACGTCGAGAATGCGCTGGATCACGCGGTCCTGATCGATGCCCGCGGCTTCGGCTTCGAACGACAGAATGATGCGGTGGCGCAGCACGTCGAAGACCGTCGCCTGGATGTCTTCGGGGCTGACGAAATCGCGACCGGCGAGCCAGGCGTGGGCCCGGGCGCAGCGGTCCAGGGAAATCGAGCCGCGGGGGCTGGCGCCGTAGCCGATCCACTCGGCCAGCTCGGCGTCGAACTTGGCGGGAGTGCGGGTCGCCATGACCAGTTGCACCAGGTATTCCTCCACCGCGTCGGCCATGTACAGCCCGAGGATTTCCTTGCGCGCGGCGAAGATTGCCTGCTGGGTGACACGGCGTTCGGGCTTGGTTTCGCCATTCAATGCCTCGCCACGGGCCTGCTGCAGAATCTTGCGTTCGACGTTGGCGTCGGGGAAGCCGATCTTGACGTGCATCAGAAAGCGGTCGAGCTGGGCTTCGGGCAGCGGATAGGTGCCTTCCTGTTCGATGGGGTTCTGGGTCGCCATCACCAGAAACAGCGGCGACAGGTCGTAAGTGCTGCGTCCCACGCTGACCTGGCGCTCGGCCATGGCCTCCAGCAGCGCCGATTGCACCTTGGCCGGGGCACGGTTGATTTCGTCGGCCAGTACCAGGTTGTGGAAGATCGGGCCTTGCTGGAACACGAAACTGCCGGTTTCCGGACGGTAGATCTCGGTGCCGGTGATGTCGGCGGGCAGCAGGTCGGGGGTGAACTGAATGCGATGGAATTGCGCTTCGATGCCTTCGGCCAGTTCCTTGATCGCCTTGGTCTTGGCCAGACCCGGAGCGCCCTCGACCAACATATGGCCGTCGGCAAGCAGCGCGATCAGCAGGCGCTCGACCAGTTTCTCCTGCCCCAGGATCTGAGTGGAGAGAAAGGTTCGCAGCGCGATCAACGCTTCACGATGTTCCATCGATGACGGTTCCTGGCAGGGTAGGCGGCAGCGCCAAAACGGCACCGAAGCTGGGGGCGTTACTTTAATCCATCCGAGGGGTTGGCGACTAACCGGGCAAGGGGGTTTTTTCAGTCATTGCACAGGTTTGCGGGGGAAATATCAGAATTGTCAGACAGGTTGGGGGATTTCACGCGACCGACGCATAGCGTCAGGCGGCGGAGCTGGCGCTGAGCTGCGCATGACATCATCGTCCATGTCCGTTACAGCGCGATCGACGCAGGGAAGGGGGTTGCCGAACAGGTCAAAGGCTTGAACGAGACAGGCAAGCGCAAGGGCGAATCACGGCCACACCGTCAGGCACGCAGCGGCATCTCGCCGCTGCTACGTTCGGTACATGGCCGCGGACGGCGGCAGGACGTTCCCAGCCGAGGTCGAGGAACTGGTCGCAGCGGTGGAGGAAGGGGGGCGCAGTGGTCAGCCGACTTCGCTGACGTAAGTCCCGACCCCCTTGAGGATGATGCGCAACGTTTCGTCCAGATCGCCAAGTTCGCTGGGCGGCGTGCTGTGGGTGATTTCGAACGCGTACTCACCGCCGAACGGTTTCGCGTCTTCAGTATCGATCTCGACCAGCAGGCGCGTGGCACTGAACGTGACCATCAGGCGCGTATCGACATGAATGGTGTCGTCGCGGAAGGTGATATCGACTTCGTCCTCGTCCGGAAACCGCGCCAGCATGAAAAGGTCGCCGTTGCTGGCATGGCAGCAGGCCAGCGCCATGTCATCTTCTTCCTCGTCGCACGGGTTATAGATGAAGCTGTCGGTGGTCATCTTCATGGGCGTGATTCCTGTTTCGGTTCGGGGCCAGGAGGAGATTTTGCCAGTCCTGAGCAAATATTGCCTGCGTACAGAAAATACGGCGATCCCCTCTGTAGCAGTCCGGCTTGCCGGCGGCAGCGATACCACAGACGCCACCGCCGGCAAGCCGGACTGCTACAGGTGTCTGTTTTCAGCAGCTCCAGCGTTTTCCAGGCACCAGCCTGCGTATATGGGAAACAATCCGTTGCAACCCGATGTCCGAATATGTCGCAGCACCGCAAGCAGGCGCGTGGTCGCTGTCGTTAAGCTGCGCAGCAGATGAACGGACGTGTGGCCGAGCCTGCCTGGGCAGACGCCGCGCCGATCTTCATTGGGTCGAATCAATGTGACGACGCACACACGACGAGCGTTAGTACTTGAGGCACGTGTTCATACACTGCTCGTTGTCACGTTTTGCTGACTATCATCGAACAGGCGCAAACGCGGCAACCACACACAGGCACGACCCCGAAACACGCATCTCTCCTATATAAAAGCCAAGCCAAGCGGAGTACCACAGATGGCGTTCTTCACCGCAGCCAGCAAGTCCGACTTCCAGCACCAACTGAAAGCGGCACTGGCCCAGCACATCAGTGAACAGGCACTGCCACAAGTGGCGCTGTTCGCCGATCAATTCTTCGGCATCATTTCCCTGGACGAACTGACCCAGCGCAGGCTTTCCGACCTCGCCGGCTGCACGCTTTCTGCCTGGCGTCTGCTCGAGCGTTTTCAGCACAGCAAACCCGAGGTCCGCGTCTACAACCCCGATTACGAGCGTCATGGCTGGCAATCCACCCATACCGCCGTTGAGGTGTTGCACCACGACCTGCCATTTCTGGTCGATTCGGTTCGCACCGAGCTGAACCGTCGCGGCTACAGCATCCACACGTTGCAGACCACCGTTCTGAGCGTGCGTCGTGACGAGAAAGGTCAGTTGGTCGAGCTGCTGCCCAAGGGCACCACCGGCGACGGCGTGCTGCAAGAATCGCTGATGTACCTGGAAATCGACCGCTGTGCCAACGCCGCCGAGCTGAACGTGCTGGCGCGCGAACTGGAGCAGGTGCTGGGTGAAGTACGCGTCGCGGTCGAAGATTTCGAACCGATGAAAGCCAAGCTCAACGAACTGCTGGCCGGGATCGATGCCATCGACTACAACGTCGATGCGGAGGAGAAGGCCGAGGTCAAGGTGTTCCTCGAGTGGCTGGTGAACAACCACTTCACCTTCCTCGGTTATGAAGAGTTCACCGTGAGCGGCGACGGCGAAGGCGGGCAACTGACCTACGATCAGTCCTCGTTCCTGGGCCTGACCAAATTGCTGCGCGCAGGGCTTACTGCCGACGACCTGCACATCGAAGGCTATGCGGTGAATTACCTGCACGAGCCGACCCTGCTGTCCTTCGCCAAAGCCGCGCATCCAAGCCGCGTGCACCGCCCGGCGTATCCGGACTACGTGTCGATCCGCCAGATCGACGCCGACGGCAACGTCATCAAGGAATGCCGCTTCATGGGCCTCTACACCTCCTCGGTGTATGGCGAAAGCGTGCGCAACATCCCTTACATCCGCCGCAAGGTCGCCGAAGTCGAGCGCCGTTCCGGGTTCGACGCCAAGGCGCACCTGGGCAAAGAACTGGCGCAAGTCGTTGAAGTGCTGCCCCGCGACGACCTGTTCCAGACCCCGGTGGACGAGCTGTTCACCACCGTCATGTCCATCGTGCAGATCCAGGAGCGCAACAAGATTCGCGTGTTCCTGCGCAAGGACCCTTACGGCCGCTTCTGCTACTGCCTGGCCTACGTGCCGCGCGACATCTATTCGACCGAAGTGCGCCAGAAGATCCAGCAGGTGCTGATGGAACGTCTGAAGGCCAGCGATTGCGAGTTCTGGACCTTCTTCTCCGAGTCGGTGCTGGCTCGGGTGCAGTTGATCCTGCGAGTGGACCCCAAGGTCTCCCTGAACATCGACCCGCAGCAACTGGAAAACGAAGTCATCCAGGCCTGTCGTTCGTGGAAGGACGATTACGCCAGTCTGGTCGTTGAAAGCTTCGGTGAGGCCCAGGGCACCAACGTTCTGGCCGACTTCCCGAAAGGCTTCCCGGCCGGCTACCGCGAGCGTTTCGCTGCGCACTCGGCCGTGGTCGACATGCAGCATTTGCTGAACCTGACTGAAGCCAATCCGCTGGTCATGAGCTTCTATCAGCCGCTGTCCGGCGACAAGGCGCAGCTGCACTGCAAGCTGTATCACGCCGACACCCCGCTGGCGTTGTCCGACGTATTGCCGATTCTGGAAAACCTTGGCCTGCGCGTGCTGGGCGAATTCCCGTATCGCCTGCGTCACACCAACGGTCGCGAGTTCTGGATTCATGATTTCGCCTTCACCTATGGCGAAGGCCTGAACCTGGACCTGCAACAGCTCAACGACACCCTGCAGGACGCCTTCGTCCACATCGTCCGTGGCGAAGCCGAGAACGACGCGTTCAACCGTCTGGTGCTCACGGCCGGCCTGCCGTGGCGCGATGTGGCGTTGCTGCGCGCCTATGCCCGCTACCTGAAGCAAATTCGTCTGGGCTTCGATCTGGGTTATATCGCCAGCACCCTGAACAACCACGCCGACATCGCCCGTGAACTGACCCGGTTGTTCAAGACCCGCTTCTATCTGGCGCGCAAGCTGTCCGGCGGCGATCTGGACGACATGCAGCAGCGTCTGGAAACGGCGATTCTCTCGGCGCTGGACGACGTTCAGGTGCTCAACGAAGACCGCATCCTGCGTCGCTACCTTGATCTGATCAAGGCGACCATGCGCACCAACTTCTATCAGACCGACGCCAATGGCCAGAACAAGAGCTACTTCAGCTTCAAGTTCAACCCGCGCCTGATTCCCGAACTGCCTAAGCCTGTGCCCAAGTTCGAGATTTTCGTCTATTCGCCACGGGTCGAGGGTGTGCATCTACGCTTCGGCAACGTCGCACGGGGCGGCCTGCGCTGGTCCGACCGCGAAGAGGATTTCCGCACCGAAGTGCTGGGCCTGGTCAAGGCGCAACACGTCAAGAACTCGGTCATCGTGCCGGTGGGCGCCAAGGGCGGTTTCCTGCCGCGTCGTCTGCCGACCACCGGCACCCGCGACGAGATCCAGGCCGAAGCGATCGCCTGCTACCGCGTCTTCATTTCGGGCCTGCTGGACATCACCGACAACCTCAAGGATGGCGCGCTGGTGCCGCCGGCCAATGTCGTGCGTCATGACGACGATGATCCGTATCTGGTGGTGGCAGCGGACAAAGGCACGGCGACCTTCTCCGACATCGCCAACGGTATCGCCATCGACTATGGCTTCTGGCTCGGCGATGCGTTTGCCTCCGGTGGTTCGGCTGGTTACGACCACAAGAAAATGGGCATCACCGCCAAGGGCGCGTGGGTCGGCGTACAGCGTCACTTCCGCGAGCGCGGCATCAATGTTCAACAGGACAGCGTCAGCGTGATCGGCATCGGCGACATGGCCGGCGACGTGTTCGGCAACGGCCTGCTGATGTCCGACAAATTGCAGATGGTCGCAGCATTCAACCACTTGCACATCTTCATCGACCCTAATCCGGACCCGGCCAGCAGCTTTGCCGAGCGTCGTCGTCTGTACGACTTGCCGCGCTCGGCCTGGACCGATTACGACACCAGCATCATGTCCGAAGGCGGCGGTATCTTTCCGCGCAGCCTGAAGAGCATCACCATCACCCCGCAGATGAAAGAGCGCTTCGACATCAGCGCCGACAAGCTGACCCCGACCGAACTGATACACGCGCTGCTCAAGGCACCGGTGGATCTGTTGTGGAACGGCGGCATCGGCACGTACGTCAAGGCCACCAGCGAAACCCATGCCGACGTGGGCGACAAGGCCAACGATGCTCTGCGCGTCAACGGCAGCCAGTTGCGCTGCAAGGTGGTAGGCGAGGGCGGCAACCTGGGCATGACCCAATTGGGCCGGGTCGAATTCGGCCTGCTCGGCGGCGCGACCAACACCGACTTCATCGATAACGCGGCCGGTGTGGACTGCTCCGACCACGAAGTGAACATCAAGATCCTGCTCAACGAAGTGGTGCAGGCCGGTGACATGACCGAGAAGCAGCGCAACCTGCTGCTCGAGAGCATGACCGAGGAAGTCGGCAATCTGGTGCTCGGCAACAACTACAAGCAGACTCAGGCCCTGTCGCTGGCGGCGCGCCGTGCTTACGAGCGCATCGCTGAATACAAGCGCCTGATGAGCGATCTGGAGTCCCGTGGCAAGCTGGACCGCGCCATCGAGTTCCTGCCGACCGAAGAGCAACTCGCTGAGCGGATTGCCGAGCAGAAAGGCCTGACCCGCGCCGAATTGTCGGTGCTGATCTCCTACAGCAAGATCGACCTCAACGAGGCGCTGCTGGAATCCCGCGTGCCGGACGACGATTACCTGGCCCGCGACATGGAAACCGCGTTCCCGCCCTCGCTGGGTGCGAAGTTCTCCGAGTCAATGCGTCGCCACCGCCTGAAGCGCGAAATCGTCAGCACTCAGATCGCCAACGACATGGTCAACCACATGGGCATCACCTTCGTGCAGCGGCTCAAAGAGTCGACCGGCATGAGTGCGGCCAACGTGGCCGGTGCTTACGTGATCGTGCGTGACATCTTCCATCTGCCCCACTGGTTCCGTCAGATCGAGGCGCTGGACTACAAGGTTCCGGCTGAAATCCAGCTGGCGCTGATGGATGAACTGATGCGTCTGGGTCGCCGTGCTACCCGCTGGTTCTTGCGCAGCCGTCGCAACGAACTGGACGCGGCACGCGATGTTGCGCACTTCGGCCCGCACATCGCTGCGCTGGGGCTCAAACTGGACGAACTTTTGGAAGGCCCGACCCGGGAAGTCTGGCAGGCGCGGTATCAGGAGTACGTCGAGGCCGGCGTGCCGGAGTTGCTGGCGCGTATGGTCGCGGGCACCACGCACCTGTACACGCTGTTGCCGATCATCGAAGCCTCCGACGTCACCGGCCAGAATGCGGCCGATGTGGCGAAGGTGTACTTCGCGGTGGGCAGTTCGCTGGACGTGACCTGGTACCTGCAGCAGATCAGTTCGCTGCCGGTGGAGAACAACTGGCAGGCCCTGGCCCGCGAGGCGTTCCGCGACGACATCGACTGGCAGCAACGGGCGATCACGGTTTCCGTGCTGCAGATGCCTAACGGCCCTGCGGATGTGGAAGAACGCCTGAACCTGTGGCTGGAACAGCACATGCCGATGGTCGAGCGCTGGCGCGCGATGCTGGTCGAGCTGCGTGCCGCGAGCGGCAACGACTACGCGATGTACGCCGTCGCCAACCGCGAGCTGCTGGATCTGGCCATGAGCGGGCAGACGGCTGTGGTTTGATGGTTTGTCGCTGAGCTGTAAATCAAGCCCTGCATCGAGAGATGTGGGGCTTTTTTTGGCCTGGCTTGATGACGCTACATGGATGCCCTTGAATGAACCCAACCCCATAAAAAAACCCCACCGAAGTGGGGTTCTTTCAACGCTGTGTTTCGCTCTTACGCTTGAACAACCGGGATATTGGCGTTCGCTGCGACTTCACGGAACTCGGCGATCTGGTCGAAGCTCAGGTAGCGGTAGACATCGGCCGCCATGCTGTCGATCTTGCCCGCGTACTCCATGTACTCCTCGACGGTCGGCAGGCGACCCAGGATCGAGGCTACGGACGCCAGCTCGGCCGAAGCCAGGTAAACGTTCGCGCCATCACCCAGACGGTTCGGGAAGTTACGGGTCGACGTCGACACAACGGTCGAATTCGGCTCGACACGTGCCTGGTTGCCCATGCACAGCGAGCAGCCCGGCATTTCCATGCGCGCGCCAGCCTTGCCGTAGATGCCGTAGTAGCCTTCCTCGGTCAGCTGGTGAGCGTCCATCTTGGTCGGCGGCGACAGCCACAGACGTGTGGGCAGCTGGCCCTTGACCTGATCCAGCAACTTGCCCGCAGCGCGGAAGTGGCCGATGTTGGTCATGCACGAACCGATGAACACTTCGTCGATCTTCTCGCCAGCAACGCTGGACAGCAGACGGGCGTCGTCCGGGTCGTTCGGCGCGCAGAGCACAGGCTCTTTGACGTCGGCCAGGTCGATCTCGATGATTTCAGCGTATTCGGCGTCTTTGTCAGCTTCCAGCAGCTCTGGGTTAGCAACCCAGGCTTCCATCGCCTGAGCACGACGCNCAGCGCAGCAGGGTGATGTTGGACTTCAGGTACTCGGCGATCGACTCTTTCGACAGCTTGATAGTGCAACCGGCGGCAGAGCGCTCGGCCGAAGCGTCGGACAGTTCGAAGGCTTGCTCGACGGTCAGGGTTTCCAGACCTTCGATCTCCAGGATGCGGCCGGAGAAGGCGTTCTTCTTGCCTTTCTTCTCGACAGTCAGCAGGCCTTTCTGGATCGCGTAGTAAGGGATCGCATGAACCAGGTCACGCAGGGTGACGCCAGGTTGCAGCTTGCCTTTGAAGCGAACCAGAATCGACTCCGGCATGTCCAGCGGCATGACGCCGGTGGCAGCGGCGAACGCGACCAGACCGGAACCCGCCGGGAACGAGATGCCGATCGGGAAACGGGTGTGCGAGTCACCACCGGTACCGACGGTGTCCGGCAGCAGCATGCGGTTCAGCCAGCTGTGGATGATGCCGTCGCCTGGACGCAGCGAAACGCCGCCACGGGTCATGATGAAGTCAGGCAGGGTGTGGTGAGTCTTGACGTCGATCGGCTTTGGATAAGCAGCGGTGTGGCAGAAGGACTGCATCACCAGATCGGTCGAGAAGCCCAGGCACGCCAGGTCTTTGAGTTCGTCACGGGTCATGGGACCTGTGGTGTCCTGAGAACCGACGGTGGTCATCTTCGGTTCGCAGTAAGTGCCCGGACGGATACCGTCGGTGCCGCACGCCTTGCCGACCATTTTCTGCGCCAGGGTGAAACCCTTGGTGCTGGCGGCAGGAACTTCAGGCAGCTTGAACAGCGTCGAAGGCGGCAGGCCCAGCTCGGTGCGAGCCTTGCCGGTCAGGCCACGACCGATGATCAGCGGGATACGGCCCCCAGCGCGGACTTCGTCCAGCAGGACCGGAGTCTTCAGTTCGAAAGTGGTGATCACTTCGTCGCTGTCGTGCTTGCAGACTTTGCCTTCGTATGGGTAAACGTCGATCACGTCGCCCATGTTGATGTTGGTCACATCGAATTCGATTGGCAGTGCGCCCGCATCTTCCATGGTGTTGTAGAAGATCGGAGCGATCTTGCTGCCGAAGCAGAAGCCGCCAGCGCGCTTGTTCGGGACGTAAGGAACGTCGTCGCCGAAGAACCACAGCACCGAGTTGGTCGCCGATTTACGCGAGGAACCGGTACCGACCACGTCACCGACGTAAGCGATAGGGAAACCCTGGCCGCGCATTTCTTCGATCTGCTTCATCGGGCCGATGGAGCCTTGCACGTCAGGCACGATACCGTCGCGAGCCATTTTCAGCATGGCCAGGGCGTGCAGCGGGATGTCTGGACGGGACCAGGCGTCAGGCGCAGGGGACAGGTCGTCGGTGTTGGTTTCGCCGGTGACCTTGAAGACGCGCAGGCTGATCTTGTCGGCCAGGGTCGGACGCTTCTGGAACCACTCGCCGTCAGCCCAGGACTGCAGCACGCCTTGAGCGTGTGCGTTGCCGTTCCTGGCTTTTTCAGCGACGTCGTGGAAGGCGTCGAACATCAGCAGGGTGTGTTTCAGTTGTTCTGCAGCAACCGGTGCCAGGTCGGCATCGTCCAGCAGGTCAACCATGGTCACGATGTTGTAGCCGCCCTGCATGGTGCCGAGCAGTTCTACAGCACGTTTCTTGTCCAGCAGAGGGGAAGTGACTTCGCCCTTGGCCAGAGCGGAGAGGAAACCGGCTTTGACGTAGGCAGCTTCGTCAACGCCTGGTGGGACGCGGTTGGTGATCAGGTCAAGCAGAACAGCTTCTTCGCCAGCCGGTGGGTTTTTCAGCAGCTCGACCAGGCCTGCGGTTTGTTCGGCGTTAAGCGGCTGGGGCACGATACCCTGGGCGGCACGCTCTTCGATGTGTTTACGGTAGGCTTCAAGCACAGTATTACCCTCATCAGTGGTCCCAAATGGGTGTCCGGGACGCTCATCCGGAAAAAGTCCGCGACCGCGCATGTCAAAACTTTTTGAGTTTCTTGGCGGGAAGCTGACGATTTCCAACAGAAGCTGTTTTCAAAGTTTTACGCCTGCATGAACGG
Source organism: Pseudomonas sp. LS-2 (assembly GCF_003605735.1). Taxonomy (GTDB): domain Bacteria; phylum Pseudomonadota; class Gammaproteobacteria; order Pseudomonadales; family Pseudomonadaceae; genus Aquipseudomonas. The sequence continues at coordinate 108,756 of NZ_QXTJ01000031.1, forward strand.
TTCTGGGGAGGGAACGCAGGCGAACCTGCGTCAAACCGACTGCGGGGTGGGCTCGGGTAAGAGCCCTTACTGTGCTCGTGACGCTTTGAAAACAGCTTCCAACGGACATTGGCGCCTTAAAAGGCCCGGTGATTCTACGGCAAAAAAAAACTAAAGGTAAGTTAGACCCTACATCTTCGAGGGTGTACCGCGTTAGACAAAGGGCTAACATGCGGGCTTGTTTCGTCCGCCGTCGTGTTTTTCCGCCATGTCCAATCAAGTGATCAAGACGCCCTGCGTGGGCCTGTGCTCCACCGTTTACGGCGATCTCGTGTGCCGTGGGTGCAAGCGTTTTCACCATGAGGTGATTCACTGGAACGGCTACAACGAGGACGAAAAACGGGCTGTCTGGCTGCGCCTGGAGCAGTTGCTGGTGCAGGTGATGACGGCCAAGGTCGAGGTGTTCGACGCTGACAAACTGCGCCAGCAGCTGGAACAGCGCAAGATCCGCTTCGTGCCGCAGCAATCCGAATATTGCTGGGCCTACCAGCTCATTGCACGGGGCGCACGGGTGATCAACCAGCTTGATGCTTACGGCATGGTGCTTTTGCCCGAATTCCGTGACTGGCCGCTGCCGGATCTGCGTGATGCCATTGATCGGGAATTCTTCCTACTGTCCGAAGCGCACTACGAGCGCTACATCGCACCGGGTTTCCTGAAGGATGCGATGGGCGGCACCTAAGCGTTGCAGAAATCTGTAGCAGTCCGGCTTGCCGGCGGTAGCGACCATGAACACGCCACCGCCGGCAAGCCGGACTGCTACACATAAAACTCAGGGGCAAGCGCGCTCCTACAGAAAACCCCATCAAAAGATAACCGCCATCAAACCCTGGTCAGATGCTCTTCCAGGTGTTTCAGGCTTTCCTCGCTTTTGAGCACCAGCACATCGCTTTCCAGCGAATCGAGCACCACCTCGGCGGTATTGCCGATCAATGCGCCGGGAATCCCCGTGCGGCCCACCGTGCCGATCACTGTCACCGCAGCCTTCAGATGATCAGCCGTATGAGGAATGAGCACGTCCGCGGCTCCTTCGGCGATGTGCAGGTGGGCGTCGTCGATGTTGAATTCGGTCTGGAACGCCCGGCACTGCTCGCGATATCTGGCCTCATCGCTTGAAGACATTTGATACACCGGGTCGGCGGCCGAAATCATGGGGGAGGGATGAGCGGTAATGACGTGCAGCTTTATGCCGGTCAGTCTGGCAAGGGTATCGCCGTACTGAACGATGCTGGCATGCAGCGCAGTGTGTTCGCCATCGGGATTACCCACATCGATGGCCGCCAGCACGACCGCGCCTTTCCACGGCCGGTCGGTTTTCACCATCAGCACCGGGCAGGGGCAGTAACGCAATAATTTCCAGTCTGCGGGCGTCAGGAGGGCGCGTTTCAAGGTGCTATCGGGAAAGTGCTGCTTGATCACCAGATCCGAGCCTTCCGCCTGCTGCACTTTGATGATGGTTTGATGAACGCTTTCATGCCAGTCCTGCTGTGCGGTGACGTTGAATTCTTCGGCCTGCAGGTCCTGTTTCAGCGTCCGCAGCAGCTCGGAGTGATCGAACTTACTGTCACAGATCAGCAAATGCAGGCTGGCATCCGTGGCGTTGGCGATCAGGCAGGCCCGGCGCATCGCGAGACTGTCAACCGTGTCGGTCTCGGCGCTGGGTTCGATGACCACCAGAATCCTGCGAATCAATTGCATGAGCTGATCTCCCTGGAGTTTTCCATGAAGTGTTCAACTGTCCGAGTCCGTCGACCGTTCGCTGCATTAACTATAGTCGCCCGCCGCCAATCAGTACGTTGATCGAAGTCATGGCTTTCCTGACGAAGAAGCTGTTTCCGGGCGCCTAGGCCCGTATAATGCTGCGCCTTTCCCACCCAGCCATTCGTGAACCCATGCAGAACTATCCAGACGTCGACGCTTTCCTGCTTTGCCCCACCCCTGAAAGTTGGGTCCAGGCGGCGTTGCAAAACCTGGACATCCTGCTGATCGATCACGCGAACAATGAAAAGAAAGCCGCAGGCGCGGCGTTTCAGTTCATGTTCCAGTACAACGACAAGTTCGACCTGCTGGCCAAGATGTCGCGTCTGGCTCGAGAAGAGCTGCGTCACTTCGAGCAAGTCATCGGCATCATCAAGAAGCGTGGCATCCCGATGGCCAACATCAGTTCGGCCCGTTATGCCGGTTCATTGCGCAAGCGGGTGCGCAACCACAACCCCTATCGCCTGACCGATGCATTGGTGGTGGGGGCTATCGTCGAAGCCCGTTCATGCGAGCGCTTCGCTGCGCTGGTTCCGCACCTGGACGCAGACCTGTCGAAGTTTTACGCCAGTCTGCTGAAATCCGAAGCGCGGCACTTTCAGGATTATCTGAAGCTGGCCTACCTCTATGGCGACGAAGCGGACGTCGCCGCCAAGGTCGAAGAAATTCGCCTGGCCGAGCGCGAGCTGATCGAAAGCCCGGATGAGGATTTCCGCTTTCACAGCGGTGTGCCTGCATAGTCACTCCTTCTGATTCGTGGCGAGCCGCTTCTGCCGAAGGCGTGGGAGTCAGGCTTGCCGACGATTGAGTCGCAGCACTCACCATTTCTGTCCACCTTCCGACCCGGGCACACCGAGCTTGCCACCGCTGCGCGCTCGATCGTCGGCAAGCCCGACTCCCACGCCCTCCGGGCAGAAGCGCGCTGGCTCCCATCACTCGCCACCCATCCGGCAAGCACGCCCGGTCGGAACTCCGCATCTTAAAAATTGTTTCATTGTGTGATTGCTGCCTAGGCAGTAATATTTCATCCATTCACTGCCTAGGCAGATAATTGGTGACTATCAATGGCGCACTTCACTCCCGAAAGTTTCAATGACAGCCTTCTCGGCATGCTGGTGGGTCGTACCGAGCAGTTGAAGAACCGCATCCTCGACAAGCATCTCGAACCTCAGGGCGTCACTGCTCAGCAGTTCAAGGTGTTGATCATGATCGCCAGATTTTGCGCCGAGACCCCGGCCGATCTGTGCCGCATGCTGTCGCTGGACAGCGGTTCGATGACCCGCATGCTCGACCGTCTTGAACAAAAAGACCTGTTGGTGCGCACGCGATCCGAGTCGGACCGTCGCCAGGTGCGGCTGGTCCTGACCGATTCCGGCCAGGCGCTTTCCGATCTGTTGCCGCAGATTGGCGCGATGGCGATGAACGAAATGGTCGGGATGCTGGAAGACAGCGAACTGGCCACGCTGGAAAAGATCCTCACCAAGATTCTCGTCGCCTCGGCCGATCCCATCACACTCGCCCGGTTGGCTGAACAATGAACATTCGACCCAAGCAGGGCAACGCCTTGCGCACCTCGTTAAGCCTGGTATTCGTCGCGCTGGTCATGGCCGGTTGCGCCAACTCCAAAGGCCTGAACACCGAAGGCGTCGGCATCGACGCCAACCACCTGCAGGCCAGTCAAAGCCTGAACGGCGTCCAGTTGTCGCCCGCCGCATGGCCCAAACGCGACTGGTGGACCCGTCTCGGCGATCCACAGCTCAACGGCCTGATCACCGAAGCGCTGCGTGACAGCCCGGACATGCAGATCGCCTCGGCGCGCACCCATCAAGCGACAGCGGCTGCATATGCCGCCAACGCCGAGCGCATGCCGACCGTCGACGCCGATGCCAGCATCAGTCGCTCGCGTCTGGCTCGCGATCAGGACCCATTGGGCCAGGGCAGCCGTTACAGCACCCTGCGTAGCCTGGGCGCCAGCTTCAATTACAACTTCGATCTCTGGGGTGGTCAGCGTGCGGCCTGGGAAGCGGCATTGGGTCAGGCCCGCGCCAGCGAAATCGACCAACGTGCGGCGCAGTTGACCCTCGCGGCCGATGTCGCCCGCGCCTACAGCGATCTCGGTCAGGCCTATGTCGTGCGCGATCTGGCGGCCGATGACCTGAAACGCACGCGCCAGCTGCTGGAGTTGGGCGCCCGCCGCTTCAAGTCGGGGATCGACAGCGAGTACCAGTACCAGCAGACCGAGAGCCTGGAAGCCGGTTCGCGAGAAGCCCTGGTCGATGCCGAGAAACGCCTGCGCACGGCGAAGATTTCCCTCGCGGTGCTGATGGGCAAAGGCCCGGACCGTGGCGAAGAGCTGGCCCGCCCCAACGTGTTGAAACCTGCCGTGGTGCAGTTGCCGTCGGTGGTGCCTGCCGAGTTGCTCGGCCGTCGTCCGGACCTGGTCGCGGCGCGCTGGCGCGTCGAAGCGGCGAGCAAGGACATCGAAGTCAGCAAGACTAACTTCTATCCAAACCTGAACCTCAGCGCTTCGGCGGGTGTGGAATCGTTGCTGGGGGACGCGATGTTCGGTTCGGCCAGTCGTTTCTTCAATGTCGCGCCGACCGTGTCGCTGCCGATTTTCGATGGCGGCCGTCGCCGTGCCGATCTGGATGCGCGGGATGCCGATTACGACCTCGCCGTGGCGCAGTACAACAAGAGTCTGGTTCGTGCGCTGGGCGATGTCAGCGACAACATCGGTCAACTGCGCTCGATCAGCGGCCAGATCGACGCCCGTCAACAGGCGACCGACGTTATTCAGAAATCCTACGACACCGTGGTTCAGCGCTACTCATCGGGGATTGGCAACTACCTCGATGTGCTGTCCGTCGAACAGCAACTGCTGCAATCGCAACGCCAACTGGCTGATCTCAACGCGGAACGAATCGATCTATCGATCCAGTTGATGCAGGCCCTGGGGGGAGGCTTCGAAGAGAACAAGCCCGGCGAAAACGCCGCCCCGGCCGTCCCGTCAACTGCTTCGCTGACACATTAAGGTACTCGTCATGGCCACTGCCACTCGCGAAAACAACGCAGCAACCGAACAGAAAGACCCCAACGAACAGAAAAATACCGGCGACCAGGGCGCCCAGCCCGGTCAGCCAAAGAAGAACCCGCGCAAGCGCAAACTGCTGCTGTTCGGCCTGTTGATCATCGTGATCCTGGCCGGTATTGGCGTCTGGGGCTGGTATGAAGTCTATGGTCGCTGGAGCGAAAGCACCGACGATGCCTACGTGAACGGCAACGTGGTGGAAATCACTCCGCAAGTGACTGGGACTGTCGTCAGCATCGGCGCCGACGATGGCGATCTGGTCCGCGAAGGCCAGGTGCTGGTGCAGTTCGACCCGAACGATGCCGAAGTCGCGCTGCAGAGCGCCGAGGCCAATCTGGGCAAGGTCGTGCGTCAGGTACGTGGCTTGTACAGCAACGTCGACGGCATCAAGGCCCAATTGGCTGCCCAGCGCGCTGAGGTGAAGAGGGCTCAAGACAACTACAACCGTCGTCGCAACCTGGCGGCGGGCGGGGCGATCTCCCAGGAAGAGCTGTCCCACGCCAAGGATGACCTGACCAGCGCGCAGAACGCATTGGCCAACATCCAGCAGCAACTGGTGACCAGCACTGCGCTGGTGGATGACACCGAAGTGGCTTCGCACCCCGACGTCAAAGCCGCTGCGGCGCAGGTGCGCCAGGCTTACCTGAGCAATTCGCGCAGCACGCTGATTGCGCCTGTCACCGGTTATGTCGCCAAGCGCACTGTGCAACTGGGCCAGCGCGTTCAGCCAGGGACTGCGTTGATGGCGGTGATCCCGCTGGATCAGCTGTGGATCGACGCCAACTTCAAGGAAACCCAGCTGGGCAAGATGCGCATCGGTCAGCCGGTGGACATCGAAGCGGACCTGTACGGCAGCGATGTGAAATTCAGCGGCACCGTTGACAGTGTTGGTGCCGGGACCGGTAGCGCTTTCGCGCTGCTGCCGGCGCAGAACGCCACCGGTAACTGGATCAAGATCGTGCAGCGCGTTCCGGTGCGGATTCACATCAATCCCGACGAGTTGGCGAAGAACCCGCTGCGTATCGGTCTGTCCACGGTGGTCGATGTCGACCTGCACGATCAAAGCGGTCCGGTGCTGGCGCAACAGCCTCCGAAGCAGGCGTCGTTCACCACTGACGTCTACGCCAAGCAGTTGGCCGACGCCGACACGCTGATCGCCCGCCTGATTCACGAAAATAGCGCGTCTGCCCCGGGCAAGACAGCCCAGCGCTGATTCGCCGGTCCATTCGCCCCGGCCTTTGGGTCGGGGCGCATTTCGAGTGTCAAAGGATTCGCGATGAGTAACAACGCTCCCGCTTCTTTCACGCCGCCAAGCCTGCTGTTGAGCACCATCGGCCTGTCGCTGGCGACGTTCATGCAGGTGCTGGACACCACCATTGCCAACGTGGCGCTGCCAACCATCTCCGGCAACCTTGGGGTGAGTTCGGATCAGGGCACGTGGGTGATCACCTCGTTTGCCGTCAGCAACGCCATCGCATTGCCCCTGACCGGCTGGTTGAGTCGTCGTTTCGGCGAGGTGAAGCTGTTCATCTGGGCGACCCTGCTGTTCGTGGTCGCCTCCTTTCTCTGTGGTATTTCGACGTCAATGCCTGAGCTGGTGGGCTTTCGTGTGGTGCAGGGGCTGGTTGCCGGTCCTCTGTATCCGATGGCGCAAACACTGCTGATCGCGGTTTATCCCCCGGCCAAAAGGGGGATGGCATTGGCACTGCTGGCGATGGTCACGGTGGCGGCTCCGATTGCCGGGCCTATTCTCGGCGGCTGGATTACCGACAGTTATTCCTGGCCCTGGATCTTTTTCATCAACGTGCCCATCGGCATCTTCGCGGCCATCGTGGTGCGCACACAAATGGCGGCACGGCCGGTGGTCATTACTCGTCAACCGATGGACTATATCGGGCTGATCACGTTGATCATTGGTGTCGGCGCCTTGCAGATCGTGCTCGACAAGGGCAACGACCTCGACTGGTTCTCTTCTAACTTCATCATCATCGGCACGGTCATTTCGGCGATCGGTCTGGCAGCCTTCGTGATCTGGGAGTTGACCGACGAGCACCCGGTGGTCAATTTGCGGCTGTTCTCTTTCCGCAATTTCAGGGTCGGCACCATTTGTCTGGTGTTGGGCTATTCGGGTTTTTTCGGGATCAACCTGATCCTGCCGCAATGGCTGCAGACGCAGATGGGCTACACGGCCACCTATGCAGGGCTGGCAGTGGCGCCGCTGGGGATTCTGCCGGTGCTGCTGTCACCGTTCGTGGGTAAATACGCGCCCAAGTTCGACCTGCGTCTATTGGCGGGACTGGCGTTCTTCGCCATCGGTCTGAGCTGCTTCATGCGTTCGAATTTCACCAGTCAGGTGGATTTCGAACATATCGCGCTGGTGCAACTGTTTATGGGGGCAGGGATTGCGCTGTTCTTCATGCCGACTCTGAGCATCCTGTTGTCGGACCTGCCGCCGTCGCAGATCGCCGACGGGTCGGGACTGGCGACCTTCCTGCGTAACCTGGGCGGTAGTTTCGCGGCGTCGTTGACGACCTGGATCTGGATCCGCCGGGCCAACATGCACCATGCCTACCTCAGCGAAAGCGTGAACAACTACGAGCCGACCACGCGGCACGCGCTGGAAACCCTGGGTGGGGCGAGCAATCAGGCCTATGCCCAGCTGGACAGTATGGTTACCAGCCAGGCGTACATGATGTCGACGGTGGACTACTTCTACATGATGGGCTGGGCGTTCATGGCGCTGATCCTGATCATCTGGATGGCCAAACCGCCATTCGCCGCCAAAGCCGGGCCTGGGGCAGGGCATTGATAGGGTTCAGCTCTCACACGGAAGATGATTGTTCCCACGCTCTGCGTGGGAACACCGCCTGGGACGCTCCGCGTCCGCCATCGATGTGACGCCGAGCGTCACGAGGTGCATTCCCACGCGGAGCGTTGGAACGATCATGCGTTGTCAGTCGGGGGAATGCCCGATTGCCAACGGCTGTTCCGGTACAAACCCGAACGACGTCAGTTGAAAGCCCTGTTCATCGACCTGCAACGCCCAGCCTTCACGGTCCCAATCCCCTAACACAATGCGCTGAGCAGTCTCGTTGCCGATCTGCAATTTGTGAATGGCGGGGCGGTGGGTGTGGCCGTGGATCAGCGTCTTGACGCCGAACTCGGACATGATTCGCGGGACTTCTTCAGGGGTCACATCGACGATGTCGTTGGCTTTCATGCGGGTCTGCGCGCGGCTTTCGCTGCGCAACTTGCGCGCCAGCGTGTGCCGGGTGCTCAAGGGCAGGTGGCGCAGGACCCATAAAGTCAGTGGATTGCGCAGGTAGCGGCGCATGCGCATATAGGCTTCGTCGCGTGTACACAGGCTGTCGCCGTGCATCAGCAACACCGGCTCGCCGTTGAAATTCACCACGCTGGGGTCTTTCAACAGGGTGCAGCCAGCCGCCTTGCAAAAGGCTTTGCCAATCATGAAATCGCGATTGCCGTGCATCAGGAATACCTGCGTGCCGCTGTCGCTCAAGGCGCGCAAGGCTTGGCAGATCGAGCGCTGGAAGGGCGACATCGCGTCATCGCCGATCCAGGCTTCGAAAAAATCCCCGAGGATATACAGCGACTCGGCGCCACGCGCCCGGTCAGCCAGTAGATCCAGAAACGCCCGGGAAATGTCCGGGCGTTCTTCTTCCAGATGCAGATCGGAGATCAGCAGTATCACTCAACGATCTCTGCTTTCTCGATGACTACGTCCTCGGCAGGAACGTCCTGGTGGCCAGCCTTGGAAGTGGTGGCGACGCCTTTGATCTTGTCGACGATGTCCTGACCTTCGACCACTTCGCCGAATACGGCGTAGCCCCAGCCCTGTACGGTCTTGGCGCTGTGGTTCAGGAAGCTGTTGTCAGCGACGTTGATGAAGAACTGTGCGGAAGCAGAATGCGGCTCCATGGTGCGGGCCATGGCCACCGAGTACTTCTTGTTTGGCAGACCGTTGTCGGCTTCGTTCTGGATGCTCGGGCGCTTGTCTTTCTTTTCTTTCATGCCTGGCTCGAAACCGCCGCCCTGGATCATGAAGTTGCCGATAACGCGGTGGAATACGGTGTTGCTGTAGTGACCGGCGTTAACGTATTCGATGAAGTTGGCGACAGTGACAGGCGCTTTTTCAGCGTTCAGTTGCAGGACGATGTCACCGTGGTTGGTTGTCAGTTTTACTTTGGACATGTTCTAGGTCGCTCTTTTGGAATTCGTGGTTGGACGTGTCGATCGCGGCTTGCAGCGTGTTAATGGCCGGCGATTTCACCCAGGCGCGCAGTTTACAGAGGCTAGTCGCACTACGGGTAGTCGCGATTAATGTCATCGCCTTAAATGACAGGTGGTGTATCTGGGCAGTTTTGTCACTGCGCGCTGTCAGGGGGTTGACAGGTTCGGCTATGATAGGCGCTTTGATTTATTCGGCCTACCCTGGCCAAGACTGTCAGGTTTTCAAGGATCCTATGAGCAAGCCCACTCAAGACGCTGCTGCCAACACCAAGGCAGGCCCTGCAATTCCCACCAACTTCCTGCGCCCGATCGTGCAGGCGGACCTGGATTCGGGCAAGCACACCAAGATCGTGACCCGCTTCCCGCCGGAGCCCAACGGCTACCTGCACATTGGCCATGCCAAGTCGATCTGCGTCAACTTCGGGCTGGCTCAGGAGTTCGGTGGCGTCACGCACCTGCGTTTCGATGACACCAACCCGGCCAAGGAAGATCAGGAATACATCGACGCCATTGAATCCGACGTCAAATGGCTGGGCTTCGAGTGGTCCGGCGAAGTGCGTTACGCCTCGCAGTATTTCGACCAGTTGCACGACTGGGCAGTGGAGCTGATCAAGTCGGGCAAGGCCTACGTCGACGACCTGACCCCGGAGCAGGCGCGCGAATACCGCGGCACTCTGACCGAACCGGGCAAGAACAGCCCGTTCCGTGAGCGCAGCGTCGAGGAAAACCTGGACCTGTTCGCCCGCATGAAAGCCGGTGAGTTCGAAGACGGCGCCCGCGTGCTGCGCGCCAAGATCGACATGGCTTCGCCGAACATGAACCTGCGCGACCCGATCCTGTATCGCATTCGCCACGCTCATCACCATCAGACCGGTGACAAGTGGTGCATCTACCCGATCTACGACTTCACTCACGGTCAGTCGGACGCCATCGAAGGCATCACGCACTCGATCTGCACCCTAGAATTCGAAAGCCATCGTCCACTGTACGACTGGTTCCTCGATAACCTGCCGGTGCCGTGCAAGCCGCGCCAGTACGAGTTCTCGCGCCTGAACCTGAACTACACCATCACCAGCAAGCGCAAGCTCAAGCAGCTGGTCGATGAAAAGCACGTCAATGGCTGGGATGACCCACGCATGTCGACGCTGTCGGGCTTCCGCCGTCGCGGCTATACCCCGGCCTCGATCCGCAACTTCTGCGAAATGATCGGCACCAACCGCTCCGACGGCGTGGTCGACTTCGGCATGCTGGAATTCAGCATCCGTCAGGACCTGGACCACAACGCCCCGCGCGCCATGTGCGTGCTGCGTCCGTTGAAAGTCGTGATCACCAACTACCCGGAAGACAAGGTCGATAACCTCGAGCTGCCCCGTCATCCGCAGAAAGAAGAGCTGGGCGTGCGCAAGCTTCCGTTCGGCCGTGAAATCTACATCGACCGCGATGACTTCATGGAAGAGCCGCCAAAGGGTTACAAGCGTCTGGAGCCGAACGGCGAAGTGCGCCTGCGTGGCAGCTACGTGATCCGCGCCGACGAGGCCATCAAAGACGCCGACGGCAACATCGTCGAACTGCGTTGCTCGTACGATCCCGACACCCTGGGCAAGAACCCTGAAGGCCGCAAGGTCAAGGGCGTGATTCACTGGGTGCCGGCCGCTGAAAGCATCGAATGCGAAGTGCGTCTGTACGACCGCCTGTTCCTGTCCGCGAACCCGGAAAAGGCAGAAGAGGGTAAGACCTTCCTGGACAACATCAACCCAGGCTCCTTGCAGGTCCTGACCGGTTGTCGAGCTGAACCATCGTTGGGCGAAGCTGCGCCGGAAGACCGTTTCCAGTTCGAACGCGAAGGTTATTTCTGCGCGGACATCAAGGACTCGAAACCAGGTCGTCCAGTATTCAATCGGACGGTGACCCTGCGCGACTCGTGGGGCCAATAAGGAATCGTCGTGCTCTCTATCTACAACACGCTTACCAAGAGCAAAGAAGTCTTCAAGCCGCTGGATGGCAACAAGGTGCGCATGTATGTCTGCGGTATGACCGTATATGACTACTGCCACCTGGGCCACGGCCGCAGCATGGTCGCCTTCGATCTCGTCACCCGCTGGCTGCGTTTCAGCGGTTATGACCTGACCTACGTGCGCAACATCACCGACATCGACGACAAGATCATCAACCGCGCCCGTGAAAACGGCGAAGCGTTCGATGCCCTGACCGCGCGCATGATCGATGCGATGCACGAAGACGAAGCGCGCCTGAACATCCTCAAGCCGGACATGGAGCCGCGTGCCACCGATTACATCGGCGGCATGCACGACATGATCCAGAGCCTGATCGACAAGGGCTACGCCTACGCGCCGGGCAACGGCGACGTCTATTACCGCGTTGGCAAGTTCCTGGGTTACGGCAAGCTGTCGCGCAAGAAGATCGAAGACCTGCGCATCGGTGCGCGGATCGAGGTTGACGAAGCGAAAGACGATCCTCTGGATTTCGTGCTCTGGAAAGGCGTCAAGCCAGGCGAGCCGAGCTGGGAATCGCCGTGGGGGCCGGGTCGTCCGGGCTGGCATATCGAATGCTCGGTGATGTCCACCTGCTGCCTGGGTGAGACCTTCGACATTCATGGTGGCGGCAGCGATCTTGAATTCCCGCACCACGAAAACGAAATCGCCCAGAGCGAAGCGGCCACTGGCAAGACCTACGCCAATGCCTGGATGCATTGCGGCATGATCCGCATCAATGGCGAGAAGATGTCCAAGTCCTTGAACAACTTCTTCACCATTCGCGACGTGCTGGATAAATACCATCCGGAAGTGGTGCGTTACCTGTTGGTGTCGAGCCATTACCGCAGCGCGATCAACTACTCCGAAGACAGCCTGAAAGAGTCGAAGGGCGCACTGGAACGTTTCTACCATGCGCTCAAAGGCCTGCCGGCAAGCGAGCCTGTGGGGGGCGAGGCGTTCGTCGAGCGTTTCTCGGCTGCAATGAACGACGACTTCGGTACGCCGGAAGCCTGTGCGGTGTTGTTCGAGATGGTGCGCGAGATCAACCGTTTGCGTGACAGCGATGTTGCGGCAGCGGCCGGTCTGGCGGCGCGTCTCAAGCAACTGGCCAGCGTGCTGGGTGTGTTGCAGCTCGAAGCCGACGATTTTCTGCGCGCAGGCGCCGAAGGTCGTGTCGATGCGGCCGAAGTGGAAGCGCTGATTGCCGCACGTCTGCAAGCCCGCGCCGACAAGAACTGGGGCGAATCCGACCGCATCCGCGACCAGCTCACCGCCATGGGCGTGGTGCTGGAAGACGGCAAGGGCGGCACGACCTGGCGTTTGGCGGATTGATGCACTCAGCGATGATTGCTGCCACGTTGAGTATGGCAAAGATCACCGTGTAAACCTGTAGCAGTCCGGCTTGCCGGCGGTAGCGATCTCAAGGCCGCCACCGCCGGCAAACGCAACGTCGCCCGGCCGGACTGGCTACAGATTCTGGCCGCAGGCCGTGGGAGTTGGCTTGCCGACGATCTGTTGCGCAGCAACAGCAGAATCAGGCGCCTCATTTGTTCCAGGCCTATGACCTTCCCTCAGTCAGAACCTTTGCTCCCGAAGCCGCTTGTAAAGCGTATTCCGGCTAATCCCCAGCCGTTTGGCCAACTGCGAAATATTCCCTCCGGCCGCCTGCAGCAACTCGTTCAACTCCTCGGGCGTATCCAGCGCTGCCTTGCGATCAAATACAGTCTGCGGTTCGTTGCTGTCGCTTTCCTGCGTCAGATCCGCAAAAAAATCTTCCGGCAGATGCTCGGTGGAAATGGGCTGATCGTCAGCGAGGGCCAGCGCCACCTGAATCACATTGCTCAACTGCCGCAGATTGCCAGGCCAGGGATGTTTCTCGAACAACGCCAGGACTGACGCTTCAAATCCCGCGGTTTGTTGCGGTTCACGATGCTGTTCCCAGATCGTCTGAACCAGTGCGGCTTTGTCGGTGCGTTCGCGTAACGGCGGCAGCTCAAGGTTCAGCCCGCTGATGCGGTAATAGAGATCCTGACGAAAACGCCCGCTTTGCACCTGTTCGCGCAGGGAGCAGTGGGTGGCGGAAATCACGCGGATATCCACCGGGAACAGCTCGCTGCTGCCCAACGGTTGAACGCAGCGTTCTTGCAATACGCGCAGCAGGCGCGCCTGAACAGGCAAAGGCATATCGCCAATTTCGTCGAGAAACAGCGTGCCTTTATCGGCCTTGCGAATAAGCCCGATGCTGCCTTTGTGGTGGGCACCGGTGAACGCGCCTTTTTCGTAACCGAACAGTTCCGCCTCGACCAGCTCCGAAGGAATCGCTGCGCAGTTCACGGCAATCAACGGCTGATCGGCACGGGAGCTGCCCTGATGCAGCGTCTTGACGAACACCTCTTTGCCCGCGCCGGTCTCGCCGAGAATCAACAGCGGTACATTCTTCTCTAAAAGACGCTGAGCCTGACGCGCCGCCTTTGCGACCTTCTCGTCACCAAAGCCCTGCGCAGCCAGCCCCTTGGCGTTATCGGGCTCAGGGTTTTTCGGCGTCGGCACGGTTCTGAGTTTCAGCACAGGGGCTTTGGGCCGCCTGATCAGGCAATGAAAGCGGTTATGACCTGATGCCTGCAGTGCAAACGGTTGGCCTTCCTGCTGAGCGAGCAGATGGGCAATCGGCGCCTTGAACAAGTCTTCGAGATTGGCCCGCAGCAAGCTGACGCCTAGCAAGCTATCGGCGCGCCGGTTGGCACAAAGGACGCGCCCGCTCTCATCGAACACCAGCAATCCTGCCCACTGGCTGTCCAGATTGTTCAGGCCGGTATTGAAGGTCAGTTGAAAGTGACTGTTCTGGAACTGATCGAGGATCAGCCGGTTCTCGATGGTCTGGCTCATCATCTTCACCATCCCCAGCGTGTGGGAGGGTGGCAGGAAGCTGTCGCTGGACACGTCGAGCACGGCAATCATGCGCCGTGAGGCGTCGAAAATCGGCGCGGCGGACCCGGTCATGAAGCGGTTGGCCTTGAGAAAGTGTTCATCGTGTTCAATGTGAACAGCCTGCTCGCAGGCCAGCGCCGTGCCGATGGCATTGGTGCCCACCCCGCTCTCGAGCCAACTGGCCCCCGCGACGAACCCGGCCTGTTGCGCCGGCTCGACGAAACGCTTGGTGCCCCAGGAATTGAGCACCTGGCCTTGCTGATCGGCGAGCAGGATCAGGCAATTGGAGTTACTGAGGATGTTCTCGTAGAAGGGCAGAACCTGCTGGTGGGTGGTCTGCACCAGCGAATGATGACGCTCTAGCAGGTGTGAAACCTGTTGTTCCGGCAAACGGCCGAACGAGGGGCGGGACAGGTGATCCAGCCCGAACTCGCGGCAGCGGGCCCATGAATCCTGAATGATCGTGTCGTGAGCGATGGATGCGCCTGGTGTGGCCATGGGAATGGCTCCGTCCGAATCTTTTATTGTTTTTTGGGGTACGGCTTTGGCAGAGCATCCGTGCTCGAAACGTTCATCCATTGTTGTTCAGGATTGTTCAAAGTCAATGTTCATTTTGTTCAGGTGTTCAGCCTTTCCTGTTCACTTATGTTCATCAACGAATGTGGCTGGCTGTAGTTGTCGGGCTCAAGTGCTCTAAACCGGGTGTCCTGGCGCTTTGTTCGTTAGCGAAGGTCGATTGGCACGATTGTCGCTATCCAACAAGCGGTCGACGAATGTCGCGACCCGAACACGCCACACCCTGAGCCACACCCTAATAAGAACAGATAAAAGGGCACGCCATGTCTCTCACGCTTGAGCACGTCAGTCGCGCAGTCGACGGTCAGATCTGGATCGACGACGCGTCGCTGAGCTTTGAACCCGGCTCATTCAACGTATTGCTGGGGCGCACCTTATCAGGCAAAACCAGCCTGATGCGCTTGATGGCCGGCCTGGACAAGCCAGACAGCGGCCGAGTACTGATGAATGGCAAAGATGTCACCCAGATTGCGGTGCGCCATCGCAACGTCTCCATGGTTTACCAGCAGTTCATTAACTACCCGAGCATGACCGTCTACGACAACATCGCCTCGCCCCTGCGCCAGGCGAAGATGTCCAAAGACGAAATCGAAAGCCGGGTGCGGGAAACCGCGAAGATGCTGCGCATCGAAAAATTCCTCACGCGCTATCCCCTCGAGCTCTCCGGCGGCCAGCAACAGCGCACGGCCATGGCCCGTGCGCTGGTCAAGGATGCCGAGCTGATCCTGTTCGACGAACCGCTGGTCAACCTCGATTACAAACTGCGCGAAGAACTGCGTCAGGAAATGCGCCAGCTGTTCGAGACCCGCAACACGATTGCGGTGTACGCCACCACTGAACCGAACGAAGCACTGGCGCTGGGCGGGACCACGACGATTCTGCATGAGGGCCGGCTGATCCAGCACGGCAGGACCCCCGAGGTCTATCACCAGCCCAAAACCGTGCTGGCGGCCGAACTGTTCTCCGAGCCGCCGATCAACCTGATGCCCGGCCGTATCGACGGCAATGAGGTCAGCTTCGCCAACTTCGTGCATTTCCCGCTCAACGTCGACCTGCGCAAGATCGGCGACGGTGAGTACGGCTTTGGCGTGCGCCCCAGCCACCTGAGCCTGGTGCCGTCCAATGACGATGACCTTGAGCTGGCGGTGACCGTGGAACTCGCGGAAATCAGCGGCTCGGAAACCTTCCTGCATGTGCGCAACGAGCATTTCTCGCTGGTGCTGCACCTGCCGGGCGTTCATGAGTACGACGTCGATACGCCGATTCGCGTGTACATCCCGACGCACAAACTGTTCGTATTCGATCAGCAGGGCGGCCTCATACAGGCGCCGGGCCTGCGCATGGCGAGGGTTGCCTGATGGCCGAGATCCGCTTGCAACAACTCGCGCACAGCTACAGTGCCACCCCCAGTGGCCCCGAAGACTATGCCATTCGAGAAATGACCCACATCTGGGAGCAGGGTGGGGCCTATGCCTTGCTCGGCCCGTCCGGCTGCGGGAAATCGACCTTGCTCAACATCATTTCCGGCCTGCTCAGCCCGTCGGAAGGCAAGGTGATGTTCGACTCCACCGTGGTCAACGACATGTCGCCGGAGCAGCGCAACATCGCTCAGGTTTTCCAGTTTCCGGTGGTCTACGACACCATGACGGTGTACGACAACCTCGCATTTCCCCTGCGCAATCAGGGCATGGCCGAGGAGAAGGTTCGCATCAAGGTGCAGGAAATCGCCGATGTGCTCGACCTGCAACCGCTGCTCAAAAAGAAAGCCAAGGGCCTGACCGCCGACGAAAAACAGAAGGTGTCGATGGGGCGCGGGCTGGTGCGCGATGACGTGTCGGCGATTCTGTTCGACGAACCGCTGACCGTGATCGACCCGCACCTGAAGTGGAAGCTGCGGCGCAAGCTCAAGCAGATCCACGAGCAGTTCAATATCACCATGGTCTACGTCACCCACGATCAGTTGGAGGCCTCGACCTTCGCCGACAAGATCGCCGTGATGTATGGCGGCCAGATCGTCCAGTTCGGCACCCCGCGCGAATTGTTCGAAAAACCCCATCACACGTTTGTCGGCTACTTCATCGGTAGCCCCGGCATGAATCTGATCGAGGTGAAGCCCGAGGTCGGCGGCGTCGGGTTCGGCGGGATTCACCTGCCATTGCCGCAAGCGTTGCAGCTACGTCTGGCGTCGACTCAGTGGAGCACGCTCAAGGTCGGCATCAGGCCGGAGTTCGTGCACGTCTGGGACGGCCCGTTCGAAGACGCGATGTGCGCTGACGTGACCTACGTCGAAGACTTGGGTACTTACAAGATCCTCACGCTGAGTCTGGCCGGGCAGTCCTTGAAAGTCCGTCTGCAGGAAGACAAACCGGTGCCGCAAGGCCAGGCCTGGATCAGTTTCCCGGCTCAATGGCTGATGCTCTACGCCGACGAATTTCTGCTGGAAATCGATCCGGCCAGCGAGGTGCCCCATGAGTAAGGTGCAGAACAACAAGGCCTGGTGGCTGGTACTGCCGGTCTTTCTGCTGGTGGCGTTCAGCGCCATCATTCCGATGATGACCGTGGTCAATTATTCGGTGCAGGACATCTTCGACCAGTCCAGCCGCTACTTCGTCGGCGCCGACTGGTTCAGGCAGGTGTTGCAGGACCCGCGTCTGCATGACTCGCTGCTGCGTCAGTTCATCT
This sequence comes from Pseudomonas sp. LS-2, assembly GCF_003605735.1. Classification (GTDB taxonomy): domain Bacteria; phylum Pseudomonadota; class Gammaproteobacteria; order Pseudomonadales; family Pseudomonadaceae; genus Aquipseudomonas. The sequence goes on from NZ_QXTJ01000031.1 coordinate 126,072, forward strand.
ATTCGTTCTGCGTGCTGTTGATCGAAATCCCGCTGGGGATCGGCATCGCGCTGACCATGCCGACCAAGGGGCGCTGGTCCTCGGTGTGCCTGATCGTGATGACCATCCCGCTGCTGATTCCATGGAACGTGGTCGGCACCATCTGGCAGATCTTCGGCCGTGGGGACATCGGCCTGCTGGGCTGGTTTCTCAATAACGTGCTGCACATCAGCTACAACTACGCGGCGAATGCGTCGGACGCCTGGGTGACCGTGCTGGTCATCGACGTCTGGCACTGGACCTCGCTGGTGGCGCTGCTCTGCTACTCGGGCCTGCGTGCGATTCCGGACGTGTATTACCAGGCGGCGCGCATCGATCGGGCCTCCAACTGGGCCGTGTTCCGACACATTCAACTGCCGAAGATGAAGAGCGTGCTGTTGATCGCCGTGATGCTGCGCTTCATGGACAGCTTCATGATCTACACCGAGCCGTTCGTGCTCACCGGTGGCGGTCCGGGCAACTCGACCACCTTCCTCAGCCAGACCCTGACCACCATGGCGCTGGGCCAGTTCGACCTGGGTCCTGCGGCGGCGTTCTCGCTGGTGTATTTCCTGATCATCCTGCTGGTGTCATGGGTGTTCTACACCGCCATGACCCACGGCGAAAAGAACTGAGGGGAGGCTCATGAACCTGAAAAAAATAATACCGCTGTGGATTTACCTGCTGTTTCTGCTGGTGCCTATCTACTGGCTGGTGAACATGTCGTTCAAGACCAACACCGAAATCCTTGGCGGTCTGACGCTGTTTCCGCAGGATTTCACCCTTGCCAACTACAAGGTCATCTTCACCGACGAGAGCTGGTACAGCGGCTACATCAACTCGCTTTACTACGTCTGCCTGAATACCGTGATATCGCTGAGCGTGGCATTGCCCGCCGCTTACGCGTTTTCCCGCTATCGTTTCCTCGGTGACAAGCACCTGTTCTTCTGGCTGCTGACCAATCGCATGGCGCCACCGGCCGTGTTTCTGCTGCCGTTTTTCCAGCTGTATTCGTCGATCGGTCTGTTTGATACCCACATCGCTGTTGCGCTGGCCCACTGCCTGTTCAACGTGCCGCTGGCGGTGTGGATTCTTGAAGGCTTCATGTCCGGGGTGCCAAAGGAGATCGACGAAACCGCCTACATCGACGGTTACAGCTTTCCCAAGTTCTTCGGCAAGATTTTCATTCCGCTGATCGGCTCGGGCATCGGTGTGACGGCGTTCTTCTGCTGCATGTTTTCCTGGGTCGAACTGTGGCTGGCTCGGACGCTGACATCGGTCAACGCCAAGCCTATCGCAGCGGTCATGACCCGCACGGTATCGGCATCGGGGATCGACTGGGGCGTGCTGGCGGCAGCGGGGGTGTTGACCATCTTGCCGGGCATGCTGGTGATCTGGTTCGTTCGCAATCATGTGGTCAAGGGTTTTGCCCTTGGTCGTGTCTGAGGAGTCGAAAAAATGGAGTGGATGTCCTGGACACTGCCGACCGCCATTTTCTTTGCGTCCATCGCCGCCATTCTGGTTGCGATGACCGTCTGGGAGTTGCGCTCGGCGAGCATTGAACGTCGCGGCTTTCTGCCGATTGCCACCACCCGTGGCGACCGGCTGTTCATCGGTCTTCTTGGCAGTGCCTACCTGCATCTGCTGGTGATCGGCGCGACCGACTGGAATATCTGGGTGGCATCCGGGCTGTCTCTGGTCTGGCTGCTGGTGGTGATGCGTTGGGGTTGAAGGTCGGGCGGGCTGCTGCCAATGCAGCCGGGCTGGCGGGATTTGCAAAGCGGGACTACATAAGAATCAACACTGGAGGTGTCTATGTTCAATAAGAAAAACAAGCTGCGACATAGTGTGACGGTAGCAACGATGGTGATGCTCAGCGGTTTGAGCGTTTCGGCCTGGGCCGATCAGTACGAAGACGCGGCGAAGAAGTGGGCGGCCAGCGAATTCAAGCCGACCACGCTGTCCGATGCTGACCAGCTCAAGGAACTGGAGTGGTTCATCAAGGCTGCCGAACCCTTTCGCGGCATGGACATCAAGGTGGTATCCGAAACCTTGACCACCCATGAGTACGAGTCGAAAACCCTGGCCAAGGCGTTTACCGAAATCACCGGCATCAAGGTGACTCATGACCTGCTGCAGGAAGGCGACGTCATCGAGAAACTACAGACCGCTATGCAGTCGGACAAGAGTATCTATGACGGCTGGGTCAACGACTCCGACCTGATCGGTACGCACATGCGTTACGGCAAGGCGCTGTCGTTGACCGATTTGATGGCAAGTCCCGAAGGCGCCAAGGTGACGTCTCCGACACTGGACCTGAAGGACTTCATCGGCACCTCGTTCACCACCGCGCCGGACGGCAAGCTTTATCAACTGCCCGATCAGCAGTTCGCCAACCTGTACTGGTTCCGCGCCGACTGGTTCGAGCGTCCTGACCTGAAAGAGAAATTCAAGGCCAAATACGGCTATGAGCTGGGCGTCCCGGTGAACTGGTCGGCCTATGAAGACATCGCCAAGTTCTTCAGTGAAGACGTCAAGGAAATCGACGGCAAGAAAGTCTATGGCCACATGGACTATGGCAAGAAAGACCCGTCTCTGGGCTGGCGCTTCACCGATGCCTGGTTCTCCATGGCCGGTAGCGGCGACAAGGGCCTGCCGAACGGTCTGCCGGTGGACGAGTGGGGTATTCGCGTAGAGGACTGCCATCCGGTCGGTTCGAGCATCACGCGCGGGGGCGACACCAACGGCCCGGCCGCTGTGTATGCGACCCAGAAGTACATCGACTGGCTCAAGGCCTACGCGCCGCCGGAAGCCGCGGGTATGACCTTCTCCGAGTCGGGTCCGGTACCGTCGCAGGGCAACGTCGCTCAGCAGATCTTCTGGTACACCGCCTTCACCGCCGACATGACCAAACCAGGTCTGCCAGTGATGAACGCCGACGGCACGCCGAAATGGCGCATGGCACCATCGCCGAAAGGCCCATACTGGAAAGAAGGCATGAAGCTGGGCTATCAGGACGTGGGCTCGTGGACCTTCCTCAAATCCTCCGACGAGAAGAAGCGTAACGCTGCCTGGCTTTACGCGCAGTTCGTGACATCCAAGTCGGTGTCGTTGAAGAAGACCATCGTCGGCCTGACGCCGATTCGTGAGTCGGACATCAACTCCAAGGAGATGACCGCCCTGGCGCCGAAACTCGGTGGCCTGGTGGAGTTCTACCGCAGCCCGGCGCGCGTGCAGTGGTCGCCGACCGGCACCAACGTTCCGGACTATCCGAAACTGGCTCAGTTGTGGTGGAGTCACGTGGCTGAAGCAGTGACCGGCGAGAAGACCGCGCAAGCGGCGCTGGACGGGCTGGCCAAGGATCAGGATGCGATCATGACCCGTATCGAACGTTCCAAGGTTCAGGAGGCGAGTGGTTGTGCGCCGAAGATGAACCCGGAGACCTCGGCTGAAGAGTGGTACAGCAAGGCCGAGAAGAGCGGCGGTAAATTCCTTGCGCCACAACGTAAACTGGCCAACGAGAAACCGAAGGGCGAAACCATCGCTTACTCGGATCTGTTGAAGAGCTGGGAAGCGGCCAAGAAGTAAGAGTGGGAGATGAAGAGGGACGGCGCCTGTTGGCGCCGTTTTTTTGTGTTCGACGGGGCATGGAGGTGTCAGGCCTGACGCGTTTGTTCTGGCTAACGCCAGATCTGTTTCGACTTCGTCGAGTTACTTTGTTTTGGCAAAGTAACCAAACCATTTCGCTCCACTGTCCGGCCCCTCCTTCGTCGGGGTTCCCTCGCTCCGGCATTGCTCCGTGGGCCCGCCGCAAACGGGCCATCCATGGCCCAATGCGGCTCTCGCGGCATCCATGCCGCTCGGCCCACTCCGCAATACCTCCACTCGGCCTCCCAAAGTCGCAATCTGTGGCGTCAGTAAGATTTGCGCTCAAGAACTCCACACCTTCCCGTAGCAGTCCGGCTTGCCGGCGGCAGCGATCACAAGGACCCCACCGTCGGTAAGCCGGACCGCTACGGGATCGGTGTCGTGCTTTTGATTTGCTTTTGATCTTAATGCGCGACAGCCCAGACACCACCAAACGCGACTTGGGTGCAGGCCGAACGCAGGTCTCGTGGAGTGGGTCGAGCCGCATGGATGCGGCGAGAGGCGTTTGGCCCATGGATGGGCCATTCACGCCGGGCCCACGGAGCGAGACCGGAGTGAGGGAAGTCTGACGAAGTCAGACCCCAACCAGGAGAAAAAGCCCTTGGTTACTTGGGGCTTTTCCAAGTAACTCGACGAAGTCGAAACAGGTCTGGCGTTAGCCAGAACGACAGCGTCAGCCAGGCACCTCACCACCTCAAAAAAACACCGGGCAAAAAAAACGGCACCGCCCGGGTGCCGTTCTCTTGCGCATACAATGCCAATCAGCTATGCAGTGTTTCCGCTGCGTACAGGGTGTTCTCCAGCAGGCAGGCGCGGGTCATCGGGCCTACGCCGCCCGGCACTGGCGTGATCCATCCGGCGCGGGGCAGGGCGGTCTCGTAGACCACGTCCCCGACCAGCTTGCCGTCGTCCTGGCGGTTGATGCCGACGTCGATGACGATGGCGCCTTCCTTGATCCATTCGCCCTTTACCAGCCCTGGCTTACCGGCAGCGACCACTACCAGATCGGCGCGACCAACGTGACCGGCCAGATCCTGGGTGAAGCGGTGAGTAACAGTGACGGTGCAACCTGCCAGCAGCAATTCCATCGCCATCGGACGACCGACGATATTGGAAGCGCCGACGACCACTGCATCCTTACCGTACAGATCCACGCCGGTGCTTTCCAGCAGGGTCATGATGCCTTTTGGCGTGCACGGACGCAGGAGCGGAATGCGCTGGGCCAGACGCCCTACGTTATAGGGATGGAAACCGTCGACGTCCTTGTCCGGACGAATGCGCTCCAGCAGGCTGGACGATTCCAGATGCTCAGGCAGTGGCAGTTGCAGCAGGATGCCGTCGATGGCCGGATCGTCATTGAGGCTGTCGATCAGATCGGTCAGTTCGGTCTGGGTGGTTTCGCTGGGCAGGTCGTAGGCCCGAGAGATGAAACCGACCTCTTCGCAGTCCTTGCGTTTGTGCGAGACGTAAACCTGAGAGGCGGGGTCGCTGCCGACCAGAATCACCGCGAGGCCTGGCGTGCGCAGCCCTTGCTCGCGACGTTCGGCGACTCGTTGGGCGATCTGCTGGCGCAGGTTGGCTGCGATCGCTTTGCCGTCTATTAGTTTTGCAGTCATTACGCGTGATTAACCATCGGAAGGGAGGGAAAAAGAGCGCGCATTCTCGCATGACATGGCCCACCGGCAAAGGCGGTTGGTCTGCTTAATAAGCTAACCCCTTTAATTAACTGAATTTTTTAGAAAAAAGTGTTGACGACCTTCAGGACCGTCTATAAGATTCGTCGCACTTGTCGGGCACAACCCCACGCAGGATTAACCGGAAGCGGTCAGTCAGGTTGAAAGGTTGATTAGGTCAGGTAGAGTTCAGATCGGCTCAGCGTGATTGAAAGCTCTTAATTTGTTATCGAAAGAAAGCAGATTAAATAAGCGCCCGTAGCTCAGCTGGATAGAGCATCCGCCTTCTAAGCGGATGGTCGCAGGTTCGAGTCCTGCCGGGTGCGCCATTAACGGCAGCTTTGGCACAAGTAGCATTCAAGTTGAATGCGTCGGTTACAACGCAATATGGTGGGCGTAGCTCAGTTGGTAGAGCACGGGATTGTGACTCCCGTTGTCGAGGGTTCGATCCCCTTCGTCCACCCCATATTCGAAAAGGCGCCAGATTCATAATCTGGCGCCTTTGCTTTAAGCGCTTCAAAACGCGGATGTGGTGGAATTGGTAGACACACTGGATTTAGGTTCCAGCGCCGCAAGGTGTGAGAGTTCGAGTCTCTCCGTCCGCACCAGCTACAAGCCTCTAGAGCTGCCGAAGGGCGTTCACGAGGATCGAAAAGCCGCCTAGTGCGGCTTTTTTTGTTTCAGCGTATTGGTTTCATGCTGGTTCAAGCCTGTCATGCCGTCGACGACAGGCTTTTCCGGAGTGTTTCCAGGGAATGGATCGATCTTCGGTCGTGCCTCGCTTCCTTTATATAGGTGCGCGCGAGGTGCGTTCCAGACCGCTCGCGAAGGTGCAGGCCTTCGTCCTTTGTTCCCTGGTTGCATTCCACTGTATTTACCCTTGTTCAGTAGGGTGACTTCTTGAGTTTGACCCACTAGAATGCTTGCCCTTGATTCTGGGGTCGGAAACGGCCGGCTAACGTCTGTGCAACGAGGAATATCCATGCAAGTTTCTGTTGAAAACACTTCCGCTCTCGAGCGCCGCATGACCATTGGCGTGCCAGCTGAGCGCATCGAGACCGAAGTCAACAAGCGTCTGCAGCAGACCGCACGTAAAGCCAAGATCCCGGGCTTCCGCCCTGGCAAAGTGCCTATGAGCGTGATCCGCCAGCGTTATGAAGACGGTGCTCGTCAGGAAGCACTGGGCGACCTGATCCAAGCCACCTTCTACGAAGCTGTCGTAGAGCAAAAGCTGAACCCGGCTGGCGCACCTTCCGTTGAGCCTAAAACCTTCGAAAAGGGCAAGGACCTCGAGTACATCGCTACTTTCGAAGTGTTCCCTGAATTTTCTGTTGCCGGTTTCGAATCCGTGACCGTCGAGCGTCTGTCGGCTGACGTCGCTGATTCCGATCTGGACAACATGCTGGAAATCCTGCGCAAGCAGAATGTCAGCTTCGAAGTGGTCGATCGCGCCGCTGCGAACGAAGACCAGCTGAACATCGATTTCGTGGGCAAGGTCGACGGCGAAGCATTCGCTGGTGGCTCGGCTACCGGCACTCAGCTGGTACTGGGCTCGGGTCGCATGATCCCTGGCTTTGAAGAGGGTCTGGTTGGCGCCAAGGCTGGTGAAGAGCGTGTTCTGAACCTGACTTTCCCAGAGGACTATCAGAATCTGGAACTGGCTGGCAAAGCCGCCGAGTTCACCGTTACCGTCAACACCGTATCGGCACCGACCCTGCCTGAACTGAACGAAACCTTCTTCAATCAGTTCGGCATCAAGGAAACCGGTATCGAAGGCTTCCGCACCGAAGTTCGCAAGAACATGGAGCGTGAGCTGCGTCAGGCCATCAAGTCCAAGGTCAAGAATCAGGTAATGGACGGTCTGCTGGCCGCCAACCCGATCGAAGTGCCGAAAGCCCTGCTGGAGAACGAAGTGAACCGTCTGCGCGTTCAGGCCGTTCAACAGTTCGGCGGCAACATCAAGCCTGACCAACTGCCGGCCGAGCTGTTCGAAGAGCAGGCCAAGCGCCGCGTCGAACTGGGCCTGATCGTTGCTGAAGTGGTCAAGCAGTTCGACCTCAAGCCTGACGAAGCCCGCGTTCGCGAGCTGATCCAGGAAATGGCTTCCGCGTATCAGGAGCCTGAGCAGGTCGTAGCCTGGTACTACAAGAACGAACAGCAAATGAACGAAGTGCGTTCGGTTGTGCTGGAAGAGCAAGTTGTGGATACTGTTTTGCAGAAAGCGAGCGTGACCGATAAAGCGGTCTCGTACGAAGAAGCAGTCAAGCCGGTAGAAGCTCCACAAGCCGACTGATTTCCTCTCTCGTTCGAAAACACCATAAGCCAGCCTTCGTGCTGGCTTATGCGTATTCAAGACATGACTATTTGGGAGTGAATGCGAGACATGTCCCGCAATTCTTATATTCAGCAGAACTCTGACATCCAGGCCGCTGGCGGCCTGGTCCCGATGGTTATCGAGCAGTCCGCCCGTGGCGAACGCGCCTATGACATCTATTCCCGTCTGCTCAAGGAACGCGTCATCTTCCTGGTGGGTCCGGTAGAAGACTACATGGCCAACCTGATCTCGGCGCAGCTGCTTTTCCTTGAAGCGGAAAACCCGGACAAGGACATCCATCTCTACATCAACTCCCCAGGCGGTTCGGTGACGGCTGGTATGGCGATCTACGACACCATGCAGTTCATCAAACCGGACGTCTCCACGACCGTGATGGGTCAGGCGTGCAGCATGGGGGCTTTCCTTCTGGCTGGTGGTGCCAAGGGCAAGCGTTTCGCGCTGCCGAATTCCCGCGTGATGATTCACCAGCCACTGGGCGGTTTCCAGGGGCAGGCGTCTGACATCGACATTCACGCCAAGGAAATCCTGTACATTCGCCAGCGTCTGAACGAGCTGCTGGCTTACCACACGGGGCAGTCGCTGGAAAACATCGAGCGCGACACCAACCGCGACAACTTCATGAGCGCTGAACGCGCCGCTGAATATGGCCTGGTGGACTCGGTGCTCGACAAACGTCAAATGATCAAATGATTGCTTGATAGGCAGTAATCCCGGGTGGTCGGTACGTCCGTGCCACCTGCGGACTTGAAAAAGCCCGCAATTGCCTTCATCTTGTGTTGCAAGCCTACCGGATTGGATCGATCGAATGACTGACACCCGCAACGGCGAGGACAACGGCAAACTGCTTTATTGCTCCTTCTGCGGCAAAAGCCAGCATGAAGTGCGCAAGTTGATTGCCGGCCCCTCGGTATTTATCTGTGACGAGTGCGTCGACCTGTGCAATGACATCATCCGCGAGGAGGTGCAGGAAGCACAGGCAGAAAGCAGCGCGCATAAATTGCCATCGCCGAAAGAAATCAGCGGCATCCTTGACCAGTACGTCATCGGTCAGGAGCATGCCAAAAAGGTTCTCGCAGTAGCGGTGTACAACCACTACAAGCGCTTGAACCAGCGCGACAAGAAAAACGACGACGTTGAACTGGGCAAGAGCAACATCCTGCTGATCGGCCCTACGGGCTCCGGCAAGACCTTGCTGGCGGAAACGCTGGCGCGTTTGCTCAACGTACCGTTCACCATCGCCGACGCCACCACCCTGACCGAAGCCGGTTATGTGGGTGAGGACGTGGAAAACATCATCCAGAAGCTGTTGCAGAAATGCGATTACGATGTCGAGAAGGCCCAGATGGGTATTGTCTACATCGACGAAATCGACAAGATTTCGCGCAAATCCGACAACCCTTCGATCACTCGTGACGTGTCCGGCGAAGGCGTGCAACAAGCCTTGCTGAAACTGATCGAGGGGACCGTGGCTTCCGTTCCGCCGCAGGGCGGTCGCAAGCATCCGCAGCAGGAATTCCTGCAAGTGGACACGCGTAACATTCTGTTCATCTGCGGCGGTGCGTTCTCGGGGCTTGAAAAAGTCATCCAGAATCGCTCGACCAAGGGCGGCATCGGCTTCAACGCCGAAGTCCGCAGCAAGGAAGAGGGCAAGAAGGTTGGCGAATCCCTGCGTGAAGTCGAGCCTGACGATCTGGTCAAGTTCGGTCTGATCCCGGAATTTGTGGGCCGTCTGCCAGTGCTGGCGACCCTGGACGAGCTGGACGAAGCTGCTTTGATGCAGATTCTGACCGAGCCTAAGAACGCCTTGACCAAGCAGTACGGCAAGCTGTTCGAAATGGAAGGCGTTGACCTCGAGTTCCGTACCGACGCATTGAAGTCGGTTGCCCGTCGCGCGCTGGAGCGCAAGACCGGTGCTCGTGGTCTGCGTTCGATCCTCGAGGGCGTATTGCTCGACACCATGTATGAAATCCCGTCGCAAACCGACGTGAGCAAAGTGGTGATCGATGAAAGCGTGATCGAAGGTACTTCCAAGCCGCTGTTGATCTACGAAAACAGTGAGCCACCTGCCAAGGCGGCACCCGACGCGTAAGCCTTTGGGCTTCGCACCGGGCGACTGGAAAGAAAAGGGCCCTCTGGGGCCCTTTTTGCATTTCAACATCTGTTTCGCATTAACTCGAAGCGACGCTTGTTTTTTCGGATAGCTACCCCCATCTTGGTTTTCAGCTCATTTCTATCTGTCCATGGCCTTATGGCCGCCGTAGAGGCGAAATCATGAAGACGACCATTGAATTGCCTCTTTTGCCATTGCGTGATGTCGTGGTTTATCCGCATATGGTTATCCCACTGTTCGTGGGGCGCGAGAAGTCCATTGAGGCCCTTGAGGCCGCGATGACCGGTGACAAGCAGATCCTGCTGCTCGCGCAAAGAAATCCTGCAGACGATGATCCTGGTGAAGACGCTCTTTATAGCGTGGGTACGATTGCAACCGTATTGCAGTTGCTTAAGCTGCCGGACGGAACCGTCAAGGTTCTGGTCGAAGGCGAGCAGCGTGGCTCCGTCGAGCGTTTCATCGAGGTCGACGGTCACTGCCGCGCCGAAGTGGCCCTGATCGACGAAGTCGATGCCCCTGACCGTGAATCCGAAGTGTTCGTGCGCAGCCTGCTGGCTCAGTTCGAACAGTATGTGCAGCTTGGCAAGAAAGTCCCGGCTGAAGTCCTGTCTTCGCTCAACAGCATCGATGAGCCGGGTCGTCTGGTCGACACCATGGCCGCGCACATGGCGCTGAAGATCGAGCAGAAGCAGGAAATCCTCGAAATCATCGACCTGCCGGCCCGTGTCGAGCATGTTCTGGCACTGCTGGACGCCGAGATCGACCTGTTGCAGGTCGAGAAGCGCATCCGCGGGCGCGTGAAGAAGCAAATGGAGCGCAGTCAGCGCGAGTACTACCTGAATGAGCAGATGAAGGCCATTCAGAAGGAACTCGGCGACAGCGACGAAGGCCACAACGAAATTGAAGAGCTGAAAAAGCGCATCGATGCCGCTGGCCTGCCAAAAGACGCCATGACCAAGGCCACTGCGGAGCTGAACAAGCTCAAGCAAATGTCGCCGATGTCGGCTGAGGCTACCGTTGTTCGCTCCTACATTGACTGGCTGGTCCAGGTGCCGTGGAAGGCCCAGAGCAAGGTGCGTCTGGACCTGGCTCGCGCCGAAGACATCCTCGATGCCGACCACTATGGTCTGGAAGAAGTCAAAGAGCGGATCCTCGAGTACCTCGCCGTACAGAAACGCGTGAAGAAGATTCGTGGCCCGGTGCTGTGCCTGGTCGGTCCTCCTGGCGTGGGCAAGACCTCGCTGGCGGAATCGATCGCTCATGCCACCAACCGCAAGTTCGTGCGCATGGCGCTGGGCGGCGTACGTGACGAAGCCGAAATTCGTGGTCACCGTCGTACCTACATCGGTTCGATGCCGGGTCGTCTGATCCAGAAGATGACCAAGGTGGGTGTACGCAACCCGCTGTTCCTGCTCGACGAAATCGACAAAATGGGCAGCGACATGCGTGGCGATCCTGCATCGGCACTGCTCGAGGTGCTCGATCCCGAGCAGAACCACAACTTCAACGATCACTATCTGGAAGTCGATTACGACCTGTCCGATGTGATGTTCCTCTGCACCGCCAACTCCATGAACATTCCTGCGGCTCTTCTTGACCGTATGGAAGTGATCCGTCTGCCGGGTTACACCGAAGACGAGAAGATCAACATCGCCACCAAGTACCTCTCGCCCAAGCAGATCGCTGCCAACGGCCTGAAGAAAGGTGAAATCGAGTTCGAGGAAGAGGCCATACGCGACATTATCCGGTACTACACACGTGAAGCCGGCGTGCGTAGCCTGGAACGTCAGATTGCCAAGGTCTGCCGCAAGGCGGTCAAGGAACACGCTCACGAGAAACGTTTCACCGTCGTGGTTACTGCCGCAATGCTGGAAAACTTCCTCGGCGTGCGCAAATTCCGCTATGGCCTGGCCGAGCAGCAGGATCAGATTGGTCAAGTGACCGGTCTGGCATGGACTCAGGTGGGTGGCGAACTGCTGACCATCGAAGCCGCCGTTGTGCCGGGTAAGGGTCAACTGATCAAGACCGGTTCGTTGGGCGATGTGATGGTCGAATCGATCACCGCGGCGCTGACGGTGGTGCGCAGCCGCGCCAAGAGCCTCGGGATCCCTCTGGACTTCCACGAGAAGCGCGACACGCACATCCATATGCCGGAAGGGGCAACCCCTAAAGATGGCCCTAGCGCTGGTGTAGGCATGTGCACGGCACTGGTTTCCGCGCTGACTCAGATCCCGGTGCGCGCAGATGTCGCCATGACCGGCGAAATTACCCTTCGCGGGCAGGTTCTGGCGATTGGCGGTTTGAAAGAAAAACTGCTGGCCGCTCACCGTGGCGGAATTAAAACGGTGATCATTCCGGAAGAAAACGTGCGCGATTTGAAAGAGATTCCTGACAACATCAAGCAGGATCTGCAAATCAAACCGGTTAAATGGATTGACGAAGTCCTGCAAATTGCGCTGCAATACGCGCCGGAGCCCTTGCCGGATGTGGCTCCGGACATGGTTGCCAAGGATGAAAAACGCGAGTCTGACTCTAAGGAAAGAATTAGCACGCATTAGTCTGGGGGGCCTTCCTTGACAGCTTTTTAGAGCCCTTGTTATAAAGCGGCTCTTTCCAGCGTCAGCAGGCCGTTCAGCGTTTTGTTTGGCTTCACCAAAAAACTTAGAAAATATACTCAATATAGATAGATATAAGGGGACTTAGAGTGAACAAGTCGGAACTGATTGATGCTATCGCCGCATCCGCTGACATCCCGAAAGCTGCTGCTGGCCGTGCGCTGGACGCAGTAATCGAATCCGTCACTGGCGCTCTGAAGGCTGGCGACTCTGTTGTACTGGTTGGCTTCGGCACTTTCTCCGTAACTGATCGCCCTGCTCGTACCGGCCGCAACCCACAGACCGGTAAGACTCTGGAAATCCCAGCTGCCAAGAAGCCAGGCTTCAAAGCCGGTAAAGCTCTGAAAGAAGCGGTCAACTAAGTTTCTTTTACCTTTGCCTACCTCCAGGGCAGCGTCATTCGTGTCCTGGTTGCGAAGCGGCAAGTGCGGTTGGTCAAGCGCTGGCCTGTCACCTCGGGGAACGCACATTCGAACCCTGTCCGCTTTGTCTGTTTCGAATGTTACGAGAAGGCGCATCCTCGGATGCGCCTTTCTTCTATCCGGATTCCACCCACGCTCTGCTTTACCGTGTGCCGCAGCTTGGTGAATCGAGTACAAACCCTCTGGGGGACGCATGCTGCAGAATATCAGGGACAATTCACAAGGCTGGATTGCCAAGACCATCATCGGCGTCATCATTGCTTTGATGGCGCTGACGGGTTTCGATGCCATTTTCCGGGCCACAAGCCATAGTCAGGACGCGGCGAAGGTCAATGGTGACGAGATCACTCAGAACGAACTGGGCCAGGCGGTCGAAATGCAACGCCGTCAGCTCATGCAACAACTGGGCAAGGACTTCGATCCTGCAATGCTCAACGAGAAGATGCTGCGTGATTCCGCGCTCAAGGGCCTGATCGATCGCAAGCTGCTGCTGCAAGGCGCGGCGGATTCGAAGTTCGGTTTCTCTGAAGCTTCGCTGGATCAGCAGATTCTGATGACGCCTGAGTTCCAGGTCGACGGCAAATTCAACGCCGATCGGTTCGATCAGGTGATTCGTCAACTCGGTTATAGCCGCATGCAGTTCCGCGAGATCCTGGGTCAGGAAATGCTGATCGGCCAGATCCGCGCGGGTATTGCAGGCAGTGCTTTCATCACTGACGCACAGGTTGACGCGTTTGCTCGTCTGGAGAAGCAGACCCGCGATTTCGCGACCCTGACCCTCCCGGCCGATCCTTCGAACGTGAAAGTCACGGACGATGAGATCAAGGCGCACTACGACCAGCACGCCAAAGAGTTCCTCAGCCCTGAGCAAGTGGTTCTGGACTATATCGAACTGAAGAAATCCTCGTTCTTCGACAAGGTCACGGTGAATGACGAAGATCTGCAGGCGGCGTATCAGAAAGAAATCGCCAACCTGGCTGAGCAGCGTCGTGCTGCTCACATCCTGATCGAAGTCAACGACAAGACCACCGATGCTCAGGCCAAGGCCAAGCTGGAAGAGATTCAGGCGCGTCTGGCCAAGGGCGAAGACTTCGCGGCGCTCGCCAAGGAGTTCTCGCAGGATCCTGGTTCTTCGAGCAAAGGCGGTGACCTGGGTTACGCCGGCAAGGGCGTTTACGACCCGGCGTTCGAGGACGCGTTGTACGCGTTGAACAAGGATCAGGTATCGGCCCCGGTACGCAGCCAGTTCGGCTGGCACCTGATCAAGCTGCTGGGCGTCGAGGCACCCTCGGTTCCGACGTTCGCCAGCCTGAAAGACAAGCTGACTCACGACCTCAAATCGCAGCAAGTCGAGCAAAAGTACGTCGACGCCAGCAAGAAACTGCAGGACGCCGCGTACGAAGCTTCCGATCTGGTACAGCCAGCCTCTGATCTGGGCCTGAAGGTGCAGACCACGCAGCCGTTCGGTCGTGAAGGCGGCGAAGGCATTGCGGCGAATCGTGCCGTGATCCAGGCCGCGTTCAGCCAGGAAGTGATGGAAGAAGGTTCTAACAGTTCGGCGCTGGAGCTCGATCCGGAAACCACGATTGTGGTGCACATGAAAGAGCACCGTCAGCCGGAGCAGTTGCCTCTGGAAGCGGTTTCCAGCGCCATTCGTGCTCAACTGACCAAGGAGCACGCCAGCGAGGCCGTCAAGGGCACGGGCGAGGCGCTGTTGGCCGGTCTGCGTGATGGGAAGGTTCCATACACGGCCACCAAGCAGGAAGGTCAGAACTGGAAAGTCGTGGAAGCTGCATCCCGCGGTCAGGAGGGTGTCGATCCTCAGGTGCTGCAAGCGTTGTTCCGCATGCCCAAGCCTGAGGGCAAGCCGGTCTACAGCAGCCTGACGGCGGCTGACGGAAGCTTCGTGATCGTGCGTCTGAACGGCGTGAATCAGGCAGCGCCGGCGACCGATGCAGAGAAGTCTCAGTATCGTCGGTTCCTGGCGTCTCGTGAGGGCAAGCAGGATTTCGAGGCTTACCAGGCTCAACTGCAGGCGGCGGCGAAGATCGAGAAGTATTGATCCTCGTTAAACGCTGAAAAACAGAAAGCCCCGGCTCGTGAGAGTTGGGGCTTTTTGGTTTTTGGTTTTTGGTGCGGGGTGGGCCGTGTTCAGAGCCGCTATCTGTGGTGCCGCCGATTGGATCTGGCTAACGCCAGACCTGTTTCGCCTTTGGCGAGTTACTTGATAGGACCCCAAGTAACCAAGGGTCCTTGCTCTTGGTTTGGCCCCTCGTGCCTCGGGGTTCCTTCACTCCGGTCTCGCTCCGTGGGCCCGCGCCGAACGGACATCCATGTCCTGACGGCGCTCTCGCCGCATCCATGCGGCTCGGCCCACTGCGCGAGACCTGCGTTCAGCCTGCACCCAAGTCGCGATTGGCGGTGTCTGGGATTTTGCGTATGAAGATCAAGATCACAAGCAGATCAAAGGCTTCCTGGCTGAAGCCGGCCCCAATGAAATCAATGCGTACAAACGGTAGGACCGGCTTTAGCCGGGAAGCTGTTGCTGTTGCTGTTGCTCTTCTACGCGGTAGCCCGGACACCACAAATCGCGACTTGGGTGCAGGCCGAAGGTAGACGACGCGGAGTGGGTCGAGCGGCATGGATGCCGCGAGAGCGCCGCTAGGACATGGATGTCCGTTCGGCGCGGGCCCACGGAGCGTCGTCGAAGTGAGGGAACCCGACGAAGTCGGGCCAAACCAGGAGCAGGCACCCTTGGTTACTTGGGGTTATCAAGTAACCCGCCGAAGGCGCAACAGGTCTGGCGTTAGCCAGAACCCTATCAGCGTCACCCGAGATAACGGATATTCGCACGCTACCCGCTACCCACCTCAAACAAACGAGCCGCCGAAGGCGGCCCGAGGATCAACCTTCCAGATCACCCATCGCGGTGGTGTTGAAACCGCCGTCGACGTACATGATCTCGCCGCTGACACCGGAAGCCAGGTCAGAGCAGAGGAAGGCGCCGGCGTTGCCGACTTCTTCAATGGTCACGTTGCGACGCAGCGGCGTCTGGGCTTCGTTGGCAGCCAGCATTTTACGGAAGTTCGAAATACCCGACGCCGCCAGCGTGCGGATTGGACCCGCCGATACCGCGTTGACGCGGGTGCCTTCCGGACCGAGGCTGCGTGCCAGGTAACGAACGCCGGCTTCCAGGCTCGCCTTGGCCATGCCCATCACGTTGTAGTTCGGCATGGTGCGCTCGGCGCCCAGGTACGACAGGGTCAGCAGGCTGCCATTGCGGCCTTTCATCAGTTCACGGCCGGCTTTGGCCAAGGCCACGAAGCTGTAGGCGCTGATGTCGTGCGCGATGCGGAAACCGTCACGGGTGGTGGCCTGGGTGAAGTCGCCGTCCAGTTGGTCGCCCGGGGCGAAGCCAACGGAGTGCACGATGCAGTCCAGGCCATCCCATTTCTTGCTCAGTTCTTCGAAGACCTTGGCGATTTCTTCATCGCTGGCTACGTCGCAAGGGAAGCACAGGTCGGCGTTCGAACCCCAGCCTGCTGCGAATTCTTCCACGCGGCCTTTGAGTTTTTCGTTCTGGTAGGTGAAGGCAAGCTCAGCGCCCTCGCGATGCATGGCGGCAGCGATGCCGGATGCGATGGACAGTTTGCTTGCGACACCGACGATCAGGACGCGCTTACCGGCGAGAAAACCCATGGTTTGTTCCTCTTCAGGTTAATCGACAGCTGCCGGCGCCAAGAAGGCGGCTTCCAGCAGCTGCTGTGTATAAGGATGTTGCGGTGCGGCGAAGATGTCCTCTGCCACACCCTGTTCGACCACTTGGCCTTGCTTGACCACCATCAGTTGGTGGCTCAGCGCTTTGACTACCGCCAGGTCATGGCTGATAAACAAATACGTCAGGTTGTACTTGGTTTGCAGGGAGCGCAAAAGCTCCACCACTTGACGCTGAACGGTCCGGTCGAGGGCCGAAGTCGGCTCGTCCAGTAAAATCAGCGCCGGTTTTAACACTAATGCCCGGGCAATGGCGATCCTTTGCCGTTGTCCACCGGAAAACTCGTGGGGATAGCGGTGCCGGGTATCCGGGTCCAGACCTACCTCCTTGAGCGCCGCGATCACCGCCGCTTCCTGTTCGACGGGGGTACCGATCCTGTGAATCCGCAAACCCTCGCCAACGATGTCGCATACCGACATGCGAGGACTGAGGCTGCCGAACGGGTCCTGAAACACCACTTGCATCTGGCGTCTTAACGGACGCACCTGATCCTGCTTGAGACACGCCAATGAGTGGCCCTGGAAGCGTATCTCGCCTTCGCTGCGAATCAACCGCAGAATCGCCAGCCCCAGCGTCGACTTGCCCGAACCGCTCTCGCCGACGATCCCCAGCGTCTGTCCCTTGGGCAGACTGAAGTGGATGCCGTCCACGGCCTTGACGTGATCGACGGTGCGCTTGAACACACCTTTCTTGATCGGAAACCAGACTTTCAGGTCCTCGACCTCCAGCATCGGCGCACCGGGAACGTTGTTGGCCGGGCCGCCTTTGGGCTCGGCACTGAGCAGTTCTCGGGTGTACGGATGCTGCGGCGCGGTGAACAGCTCTTCGCACGATGCCTGTTCGACGATGCAACCGCGCTGCATGACACATACGCGGTTGGCAATTTGCCGAACCACGTTCAAATCGTGGCTGATCAGCAGCAAGGCCATGCCCAGCCGACCCTGCAGTTCCTTGAGCAACTTGAGGATTTTCAGCTGGACCGTGACGTCCAGCGCGGTGGTCGGCTCGTCGGCAATCAGCAGCTCGGGTTCGTTCGCCAGGGCCATGGCGATCATCACCCGCTGGCGCTGGCCGCCTGAGAGCTCGTGTGGCAGGGCTTTGAGGCGCTTGAGCGGCTCGGGGATGCCGACCATCTCCAGAAGCTCCAGCGTACGCCGGGTCGCGGCCTTGCCGGTCAGGCCCTTGTGCAGGCCGAGCACTTCGTTGATCTGCTTTTCGATCGATTGCAGCGGGTTCAGCGAGGTCATCGGCTCCTGAAAGATCATCGCAATGCGGTTGCCACGAATGGCGCGCATGCGTTTTTCGCTGACCGTCAGCAGGTCGTTGCCCGCGTACTGAATCGTGCCGGTCGGATGCCGGGCGAGGGGGTAGGGCAGAAGGCGCAGGATCGAATGGGCTGTCACTGACTTGCCCGATCCACTTTCGCCGACCAGTGCCAGGGTTTCGCCCTTGGGAATATCGAAACTGATGCCTTCGACCACGCGCTGGACTTTGTCGCCCGTGACGAACTCGACGGACAGGTTGCGGATCTCGATCAGATTGTCCTGGGTCATGTCATTTCCTCGGGTCGAATGCGTCACGGGCGGATTCGCCGATGAACACCAGCAAACTCAACATGATCGCCAGCACGGCGAAGGCACTGATGCCCAGCCACGGCGCTTGCAGGTTGGATTTGCCCTGAGCCACCAGTTCGCCCAGCGATGGCGAGCCAGCGGGCAGGCCGAAGCCCAGGAAGTCCAGCGCGGTCAGGGTGCCGATCGCGCCGGTGAGGATGAACGGCATGAAGGTCATGGTCGAGACCATGGCGTTGGGCAGGATGTGGCGGAACATGATCGCCCCGTTCTGCATGCCCAGCGCGCGTGCGGCACGAACGTATTCCAGGTTGCGGCCGCGCAGAAACTCGGCGCGCACCACGTCCACCAGGCTCATCCACGAGAACAACAGCATGATGCCCAGCAACCACCAGAAGTTGGGCTGAACGAAGCTCGCCAGGATGATCAGCAGGTAGAGCACGGGCAGGCCCGACCAGATTTCCAGAAACCGCTGACCGACCAGATCCACCCAGCCGCCATAGAAGCCCTGCAAGGCGCCGGCAATGACGCCGATGATCGAACTGAGCACCGTCAACGTCAACGCGAACAGCACCGAAACGCGGAAACCATAGATCACTCGTGCCAGCACATCGCGCCCTTGATCATCGGTGCCCAGCAGGTTCTCCCGAGAGGGCGGAGCGGGGGCCGGGACTTTCAAGTCGTAGTTGATGCTCTGGTAGCTGAACGGAATCGGTGCCCAGAGCGTCCAGCCACCCTTGGCCGCCAGCAGCTCCTTGATGTACGGGCTCTTGTAGTTGGCTTCAAGCGGGAATTCGCCGCCGAACGTCGTTTCCGGATAACGCTTGAACACCGGGAAATACCACTCGCCGTCGTAGCGCACGGCCAGCGGTTTGTCGTTGGCGATCAGCTCGGCGCCCAGGCTTGCGCCGAACAGGATCAGGAACAGCCACAGCGACCACCAGCCACGCTTGTTGGCCTTGAAACGTTCGAAACGGCGTCGATTGAGAGGGGACAACGTCATATCAATGATCCCTGCGGTCGAAGTCGATACGTGGGTCAACCAGCGTGTAGGTCAGGTCGCCGATCAGTTTCACCACCAGCCCCAGCAGGGTGAAGATGAACAGGGTGCCGAACACTACCGGGTAGTCGCGGTTGATCGCCGCTTCAAAGCTCATCAGACCGAGGCCGTCGAGGGAAAAGATCACTTCCACCAGCAGTGAGCCGGTGAAGAAGATGCCAATGAAGGCCGAAGGGAAACCGGCGATCACCAGCAGCATGGCATTGCGAAACACATGCCCGTACAACACGCGACGCTGGGTCAGGCCCTTGGCCTTGGCGGTGATCACGTATTGCTTGCCGATTTCATCGAGGAAGCTGTTCTTGGTCAGCAGGGTCATGGTGGCGAAGTTGCCGATCACCAGTGCCGTGATGGGCAGCACCAAGTGCCAGAAGTAATCGCCGATCTTGCCCAGCCAGCTCAGTTCGTCGAAGTTGCTGGAGGTCAGGCCGCGCAACGGGAACCAGTCGAAATAGCTGCCCCCGGCGAACACCACGATCAGCAGAATGGCGAACAGGAACGCGGGAATCGCATAGCCGACGATGATTGCCGAGCTGGTCCAGACGTCGAAATGGCTGCCATGTCGCGTGGCCTTGGCGATCCCCAGCGGGATCGACACCAGGTACATGATCAAGGTGCTCCACAGCCCAAGTGAGATCGAGACAGGCATCTTCTCGACGATCAGGTCGATGACCTTGGCGTCGCGGAAGAAACTGTCACCGAAATCCAGTCGGGCGTAGTTCTTGATCATGATCCACAGACGTTCCGGCGCCGATTTGTCGAAGCCGTACATGTGCTCGATTTCCTTGACCAGCGCCGGGTCCAGGCCCTGGGCGCCACGGTAGGTCGAGCCCGCCACGGACACTTCCGCGCCGCCACCGGCAATCCGGCTGGTGGCGCCCTCGAAGCCTTCGAGTTTGGCGATCATCTGTTCGACCGGCCCGCCGGGCGCGGCCTGGATGATCACGAAGTTGATCAGCAGAATGCCGAACAGGGTCGGCACGATCAGCAGCAAGCGCCGCAGCATGTACGCCAGCATGTTATTGCTCCGTGTCCTTGGAGGGTGCCTCAGGCTCGGCGAGATCCGGCGCGGTCTGCAGCGGAATCGCTGGCGTCGCGTCGGGTTTGACCCACCAGGTCATGGTGCCGATGTCGTACAGCGGGGTTTTGTCCGGATGGCCCAGATGATCCCAGTACGCCAGGCGCCAGGTCTTGATGTGCCAGTTGGGGATCACGTAGTACCCCCACAGCAGGGCGCGGTCCAGCGCGCGGGTGTGGTCGATCAGGCTTTGCCGCGAATCGGCGTTGATCAGGCCATCGACCAGCGTGTCGACGGCGGGATCCTTGAGCCCGATCAGGTTGTAGCTGCCCGGCCTGTCGGCAGCGGAGGAGGTCCAGTAATCGCGCTGTTCGTTACCCGGCGAGCTGGATTGCGGGAAGCTGCCGACGATCATGTCGTAGTCCCGCGAGCGGCGGCGGGTGATGTATTGCGAGACGTCGACCCGGCGAATCTCCAGGTTGATGCCGATGTCGGCCAGGTTGCGTTTGAACGGCAGCAGCACGCGCTCGAACTCGGTCTGGGCCAGCAGGAACTCGATGGTGACCGGTTTGCCTTCGGTATCGACCATCTTGTCGCCGACGATTTTCCAGCCCGCGTCCTTGAGCAGCTGAAACGCCTTGCGCTGTTGTTCGCGAATGATGCCGCTGCCATCGGTGACCGGCAGCTTGAACTCATCGGTGAAAAGTTGTGCAGGCAGTTTGTCGCGCAGCGGTTCAAGAATCTTCAATTCGGCCTCTGACGGCAGGCCGCGCGAGCCCATGTCCGAGTTGTCGAAATAGCTCTTGGTGCGTGTGTACGTGCCGAAGAACAGCTGCTTGTTGGTCCATTCGAAATCCAGCAACAGGCTCAGCGCCTGACGCACGCGGGCATCCTGGAACATCGGCTTGCGCAGGTTGAAGATGAAACCCTGCATGCCCTGCGGGTTGCCGTTGGGGATTTCTTCCTTGATCAGGCGACCTTCGCGCACGGCGGGTACGTCGTAAGCGGTGGCCCAGTTCTTGGCGGTCATTTCCTGCCAGAAGTCGAACGCGCCGGCCTTCAATGCTTCGAGGGCCACGGTGTTGTCGCGGTAGTAGTCAGTCGAGAGCTTGTCGAAGTTGTAGAAACCCTTGTTGACCGGCAGGTCTTTGCCCCAGTAATCCTTGACTCGCTCATAACGCACGGAGCGTCCTGGCTTGACGTCGACCACCTTGTACGGCCCGCTGCCCAGCGGAATCTCCAGATTGCCTTTGCTGAAATCGCGTGTGGCCCACCAGTGTTTCGGCAGCACCGGCAACTGGCCGATGATCAGCGGCAGTTCGCGGTTATTGGTGTGCTTGAATTTGAAGAGCACGGTCAGCGGGTTTTCGGCCACCACCTGATCGACATCGGCGTAGTAGCTGCGATAGAGCGGCGAGCCATCCTTGATCAGGGTGTCGAAGCTGAACACCACGTCTTCGGCGCGCACCGGATGGCCGTCGTTGAATTTCGCTTCGGGGCGCAGGTAGAAACGCACCCAGCTGTTGTCCGGCGCCTTCTCGATCTTGCCGGCGATCAGGCCGTATTCGGTGAATGGCTCGTCCAGACCCTGACGCGCCAACGTGTCATAAATCAGACCGATGTCATCGGCGGGCACGCCCTTGCTGATGAACGGGTTAAGGCTGTCGAAACCGCCAAACCCGGCGCTGCGCAGAATCCCGCCCTTGGGCGCATCGGGGTTCACGTAATCGAAGTGCTTGAAGTCTGCCGGGTATTTCGGCGGTTCGTTGTACAGCGTGATGGCATGTTGCGGGGCCGCCTGGGTCGTGCAGGCCATTCCAAGCAACAAGGGTGCTAGCAGGAACAGGCCGCCAGCCCGCGTCAGGGAGCGCAGTGCGGTCATTGGTTTTTCTCCGAAGGCTTGAGCCACCACGCACGCAGGCCCAGGGTGTAGGGCGGGGTGGTGACGAAGGCGAACCGGTTGCGGTACGCCAGACGGTGATTGTTGAGGTACCAGTTGGGGATCATGTAGTGCTGCCAGAGCAGGACGCGGTCCAGTGCCTTGGTCGCCGCAACCTGATCGTCCCGGGTCTTGGCTGCCAACAACTGGTTGAGCAGGTTGTCCACCACCGGGTTGGCGATGCCTGCGTAATTCTTGCTGCCCTTGATGTTGGCCTGGCTGGAATGGAAATACTGCCATTGCTCAAGTCCGGGGCTCAGGGTCTGGTTCAAGGTCATCAGAATCATGTCGAAATCGAACTGGTCCAGGCGCTGTTTGTATTGGGCGCGATCCACCGTGCGCAGCCGTGCGTCGATGCCGATTCGCGTCAGGTCTTCGATGTAAGGTTGCAGGATTCGTTCGAGGTTGGGATTGACCAGAAGTATTTCGAAACGCAAAGGCTGCCCGGCGTTGTTGGTCAGGCCGCGATCGGTGAACTTCCAGCCCGCCTCGGCCAGCAGGCCCAGCGCTTTGCGCAGGGTGTCGCGAGGCACGCCGCCGCCGTCGGTTTTCGACACCGTGAACGGCTGCGTGAACAACCTGGGCGGCAATTGATCGCGGTAGGGCGAGAGGGCGAGAAACTCGCGCCCTGCCGGCAGGTCCGTCGCCGAAAATTCGCTGTTGGGGTAATAGCTGGTCGAGCGACTGTAGGCGTTGTTGAACAGCGTGCGGTTGGTCCACTCGAAGTTGAACATCAGCCCCAGCGCCTCGCGCACCTTGATATCGGCGAAGGTGCTGCGACGGGTATTCATGAACAGGCCCTGAGTCTGAGTCGGGATCTGATGGGGAATCTGCGCCTTGACCACGCTACCGTTGGCCACCGCCGGGAAGTCATAGCCGGTGAACCAGTTCTTGGCCTGGTGCTCGATATAGATGTCGAACTCGCCGGCCTTGAACGCTTCGAAGGCCACATCGGCGTCGCGATAAAACTCCACTTCCACCCGATTGAAGTTGTACTTGCCGCGATTGACCGGCAGGTCCTTGCCCCAGTAATCCCTGACCCGCTCGAACACCAGGCTGCGGCCAGGACGCACTTGCGTGATGCGATAGGGTCCGCTGCCCAGCGGGGCGTCGAAGGTGGTGGCCTTGAAGTCGCGATTCTTCCAGTAATGCTGGGGCAGTACGGGCAGCTCACCGAGGCGCAGGATCAATAATGGGTTGCCGGATCGCTTGAATACGAAACGAATGCGGTGACGATTGAGGATGTCCACCCGCTGGACTTCCTGCAAGGCGGTTCGGTATTGCGGGTGGCCGTCCTTCAACAGCGTTCGGTAGGAAAACGCGACGTCATAGGCAGTCATCGGTTTTCCATCGTGAAAGCGTGCTTCGGGGCGCAGGTTGAACACCACCCAGCTGCGGTCATCGCTGTATTCGACGGTTTTGGCGATCAGGCCATAACTGGACGTAGGTTCATCGCCGGAGGGATCGTACTGCCCGGTGCCGACCATCAGCGGTTCGTTCAGCTCGCTGACGCCGTACTGGCCGAAATTGGGGGTGGAAATCGGGCTGCTGCCCTTGAAAGTGTAGGGGTTGAGCGTGTCGAACGTGCCGTTGGCCATGATTCGCAAGGTGCCAGCCTTCGGCGCCTGGGGATTGACCCAGTCGAAATGGGTGAAGCTGGCCGGATACTTGAGGACGCCGAACTGTGCGTAACCATGGCTTTCGCTGATGGTCGCGGAGGCTGTCGTGCTCAAGACCAGGCTGGAAATCAGCAGCAATGGGCGTATCAAATCGGCGTTCGATCCAGGCAGCGGTCGGTCACAGTAACAGCTTGTATGGGCAGGAAAAAGGGGAGTCGTGGAGGGCGCTGCCGGACACCTGTAGCGAGTCTGAATCCTGTAGCAGCACGGCTTGCCGGCGGTAGCGATTCTTTGGACGCCACCGCCGGCAAGCCGTGCTGCTACAGAGCGTACGGTCGATATTCTTTATCGTCTGCAAGATGGGTTCGCGGGCAAGCTTCCTCCCACAGGTCCGGCGTCAGTTAGAGAGACCGAAGTCAGGCCAGTGGGTCGCCGATCAATGCGGCAGGTAAACCGTCAACGTCTGCCCCGGCTTCAACGCCTGACCACTGCGCGGGTTCCAGCGTTTGAGGTGCTGCATCTCGACGTTGAACCGTTTGGCGACCAGATACATCGAGTCACCTTTCTGTATCTTGTACTGCATCGGCTTGCCGTCGACGCCTTTGGGGCTGGTGTCGGCTTTGGCCACTGCGCGGGAAGTGCTCTTTGCCGGCTTGCTGTTGTCCTGCATGACCAGGGTCTGGCCGACCTTCAGGTTGTAACCGGACATTTTGTTCCAGTGCTGCAGGTCCTTGACTTCAACCTTGTTGATGCGGGCGATCTGCCCCAGGTTGTCGCCTTTTTTCACCTTATAGGTGCGGGTGCGCGCCGGTTTTTCATCAACTTCGGCCACTTCCTCGAACACCGGCATCGCGGTCTTCATGCCCGGCTGTACCGGAATGGTCAGTGCCTGCCCACGTTTGAGGTGATTGCTGGACAGCCTGTTCAGGTCCTTGATCGTGCTGGTCGACACCTTGTAGCGGCTGGCGATGCTGGCCAGGCTGTCGCCCGGACGTACGCGGTATTGCTGCCAGTCCACCAGTTCTTCCGGCTTCATGTTCGACAGGCTTGCGGTCAACAGTTGCGACTTTGAGGTCGGTACCAACAGGTGCTGGGGGCCGTCGATGGTCAGACGCTTTTTGAAGGCGGGGTTGAGTTGCATCAACTCGTCTTCATCGATATTCGCCATTTCGGCGACCTTGGACAGGTCCATGCGCTGATTGAGCTCGACAACCTGGAAATACGGCTTGTTGTCGATCGGGTTCAGGTTGACGCCGTAGGCTTCCGGCGACATGACCACCTGCGACAGCGCCAGCAGTTTAGGCACGTAGTCGCGGGTCTCCTGCGGCAGCGGCAGGTTCCAGTAGTCGGTTGGCAGGTTGAGCTTTTCGTTGCGCTCGATGGCGCGGCTGACAGTGCCTTCGCCTGCGTTGTACGCAGCAAGGGCCAGCAGCCAGTCGCCGTTGAACATGTCGTGCAGCTTGGTCAGGTAATCCAGGGCGGCAGTGGTGGACGCCGTGATGTCGCGGCGGCCATCGTAGAAATTGGTCTGACGCAGGTTGAAGTAGCGGCCGGTGGACGGGATGAACTGCCAGATACCGGCGGCGTCGCTGCGGGAGAGGGCCATCGGGTTGTAGGCGCTTTCAATCACCGGCAACAGGGCCAGCTCAAGCGGCATGTTGCGCTCTTCCAGACGCTCGACAATGTAGTGCATGTACAGGCTGCCCCGTTCGCCGGCCGTTTCGAGAAACGACGGGTTGTTGGCGAACCACAGACGCTGTTGGTCGATACGTGGGTTGAGGTCGTTGCCGTCCTGCAACTGGAAGCCTTGACGCATGCGCTCCCAGACGTCGTGCGGCGGTGCCAGCGGCGCCGGCTTGCGTGCGACGAAAACCGGTTTTGGCTTGACGGCGGCGGGCGAGTGAGAGGCGCTGGTCGAACCGCCAGGCTCCAGGTTGCCGGTGGTCTGGCAGCCTGCCAACGTGGCGCTCGCGACCACCGCAATTGCCTGAGCTAACCGAGTCAATGCGTCGGAATTAAAGGTTCTGCGTATAGATGACGACATTGGCTGGGGGATAGTTCCAGTCGAAAATGTCGGGCGATTCTAGAAAGCGTCTTAAGAACGGTCAACCTTTCAGAATTTTTGTGCTGATCCTCGAGGGGATTAGAACTTATCTTTCCATGCCCTCAAAGCCGCAAAAACCGCCACGGCCGAGGTGTTGTCTGTGCCGGTCCGTTCGTCTGCTTTTTGTTTCACGGCAAGCTGTGAAACACGTAGAAAAGGGTTGGTTCTGTGTTCCAGTGCCAGATTGGAAGGCAGGCTTATGCGGTTTTCTTCGCGCCAGCGGGTCACTTGCTCCAGGCGGCCGGTCACGTCGGGGTTCTCCGGTTCCACGGCCACGGCGAAACGCAGGTTGCTCAGGGTGTATTCGTGGGTGCAGTAGACGAGGGTGTTGTCAGGCAGCGCCGCCAGGGTCGAAAGCGATTGATGCATCTGCTCGGGAGTGCCTTCGAACAGTCGACCGCAGCCCGCGGCAAACAGTGTGTCGCCGCAGAACAGCAGCGGCGTCTGCGGGTCGGCGTGGTAGAACGCGATGTGACCCAGGGTGTGGCCCGGCACCGCATGGACGGCGAAGCTCAGGCCGAGTACGGTGACCTCATCGAGATTGGTCAGCGCGACATCCCGGGCCGGAATTTTTTCGTTGGCCGGGCCGTAGACTTTGGCCCCGGTGATATTTTTCAGTTCAGCGACGCCACCGGTGTGATCGGCATGGTGGTGAGTGACCAGAATATCGCTCAGTTCCCAGCCTGCATGCTGTTCGAGCCAGGCCAGCACCGGCGCTGCATCGCCGGGGTCCACGACGGCACAACGTTTGCTGGCATTGTCTTGTAACAACCAGATGTAGTTGTCGGAGAAAGCGGGCAGGGCATCGATCTGTATCATGGCGCGGTTCGCTTTGTTGAAAACAAAGATCCATCTTAGAGTCTGAACAGATTCCACGCGAGCCACTCGCGTACGGGAACACTCATGGAGACCGGAAATGACCGATGAAGCGTTCGCCCAGGCCGACCCCGAATGGCTTGAGTTGATCAGCTCTGCCCGTGAATGGTTGTCCGGGCCTCTGGGGCAATTGCTGCTGGAAGAAGAACGACGGGTGCTTGAAGAAGAACTCGAGCGTTTCTTCGGCGGCTATCTGGTGCATTACGGCCCGTCGGCACAGACCCCGCCGGCGGCCAAGCAGGTGCAGCGCAACGTCCGGCTCGGCGCGCCGTTGCCCGGTGTCGAAATCGTCTGCGAAGAGCAGGCCTGGCCGCTGAGCGAGCATGCTGCCGACGTCGTGGTCATGCAGCACGGGCTGGATTTCTGTCTTTCGCCTCATGGCCTGTTGCGCGAAGCCGCCAGCAGCGTGCGCCCGGGTGGCCATTTGCTGATCGTCGGCATCAACCCCTGGAGCACTTGGGGCATTCGCCATTTCTTCACCAACGATGCGCTGCGCCGCGCGCGCTGTATCTCACCCTCACGGGTCGGCGACTGGCTCAACCTGCTGGGCTTCGCGCTGGAGAAACGCCGGTTCGGGTGCTATCGTCCGCCGCTTGCTTCGCCCAAGTGGCAAACCCGCCTCTCGGGCCTGGAACGCCTTGGCGACGGCTGGCAAAGCCCCGGTGGCGGCTTCTATCTATTAGTGGCACGCAAGCTGGTGGTCGGGCTGCGACCTATACGCATGCCCCGTCGCGAACCCATGGGCAAACTGTTGCCGCTGCCGATGGCCAAGGTCAATCGGCGCAGCCCCGAGCCGTGATCTCGGCTTCAAGCTTTCTGAATTCTGGAAAAAGTCGTAATGAGCGATACCGTAGAACTCTTCTCCGATGGCGCCTGCAAAGGCAACCCCGGTCCTGGTGGCTGGGGCGCGCTGCTGGTGTGCAAGGGCGTGGAAAAGGAACTGTGGGGCGGTGAAGCCAACACCACCAATAACCGCATGGAGCTGCTCGGCGCGATTCGTGGCCTGGAAGAATTGAAGCGCCCCTGCGACGTGATTCTGGTGACTGACTCGCAGTACGTGATGAAAGGCATCACCGAGTGGATGGTCAACTGGAAGAAGCGCGGCTGGAAGACCGCTGCCAAGGAACCGGTGAAAAACGCAGACTTGTGGAAACAGCTCGACGAGCAGGTCAGCCGCCACAACGTCACCTGGAAATGGGTGCGCGGGCACATCGGTCACCACGGCAACGAACGGGCTGACCAGTTGGCGAACCGTGGTGTGGATGAGGTTCGCGGGATCAAGCACGGCTGATCAGCGTCGGGTGATCTCTATAGTGGGCCGTCGCCCGACGGTCATGCGCCCATCCCGAAAACTCCCATGCTAATATCCGCGCCTGAAGCTGAGGCGATAGGCAATGACTGTACAAAACATCATCACTGAACGCAGAGTCGTACTCGATACCGAAACCACCGGCATGCCCGTCACCGACGGTCACCGGGTGATCGAAATCGGGTGTGTGGAGTTGATCGGTCGGCGGCTGACCGGGCGCCACTTTCACGTTTACCTGCAACCGGATCGTGACAGTGACGAGGGCGCGATCGGCGTTCACGGCATCACTGACCAGTTCCTGATCGGCAAGCCGCGTTTTGCCGAAGTCGCCGATGAATTCTTCGAATTCATCAAGGGTGCTCAGCTGATCATCCACAACGCGGCGTTCGACATTGGCTTCCTCAACAACGAATTCGCCCTGATCGGTCAGACCGACCGTGCGAACGTCAGCACCTATTGCTCGGTGCTCGATACCCTGGCCATGGCCCGTGAGCGCCACCCGGGTCAGCGCAACAGCCTCGACGCCCTGTGCAAACGCTACGACGTCGACAACTCCAACCGCGAACTGCACGGCGCCTTGCTCGACTCCGAGATTCTGGCCGACGTCTATCTGGCGATGACCGGTGGCCAGACCACGCTGTCGCTGGCCGGCAACAACGATGGCGAAGGCGGGGCGGACCGTCCGAGCGAAGTGCGCAAGATCGCCAATCGCACGCCAGGGCGGATCATCGTCGCCAGCGAAAGCGAACTGGCGGAGCATCAGGCCCGTCTGGCGGTGATCGCCAAGTCTGCCGGTGCGCCGGCGTTGTGGACGCAACTGCTCGAAGCGCAGGCAGAACCGGCCTGATTCGACGTGAGCGGTAGTCCTCTCATCGGTGGCGCAGGAGGCCCATGGTGACAACGGCGAGCCCGATCCTGAACATTCGTGTCGCTGACGAATGCTTTGAGGACTACATCCTCAACAGCGAATTCACCTTCACTGTCACCGGTTACGCCCAAGTGCAGATCGGTCAGCCGGTGGCGCAATGGCGCATCGACGCCGTCGAGCCCTATCTCAAGAACTACGGCATCGATTCGGAGGAGTTCTGCAATTACCGGGAGGGCGGCGAGGGCACGGTACTGGTGGCCTGGCTCGACGAGGACCCGGTAGGGCACATCGTGATCAGCAAGCACTGGAACGGATTTGCCCACATCGATGAGCTGGCGGTAGACACCTTCGCCCGGCGCAGTGGCATTGCCCGCAAATTGCTGGATGTGGCGCAGTTCTGGAGTCGTAAGCACCAACTGCCGGGCATCACACTGGAAACCCAAAACAATAACCTGGCCGCGTGCAAGCTGTACGAAAGTTATGGATTCGTGGTGGGCGGCGTCGATTATCTGCGATATAGCGCAATCGACCCGCAGACGCAGGAAGCGGCGATTTTCTGGTATCTGTTATTCGTCGAATAGAACGTGTGCGCCGACGGTCATCGTCATCAGAGCCTGACCGCCGGCAAGCCGTGCTGCTACAAGGCTTGCGCGGCATGTTCGAGGTTATTAGAGCACTCGTGTCAGCTTGATGCCGGACTGCACCAGCTCGAACTCGTCACCGCCCAGATGGTTCACGCGGTCGCCAATGGCCAGGCGATACGTCGACGTGGGCTCCTTGCCGTCAGCCTCTTCGGGCTGTGATTCGCGGAATTCATGCACCGGGTAGATACGGCCTTCCGCATCTCTGGCATGAAATTGCCCAACTAGAACTGAAGCCATTTGCTTTGTAACCTCTGGAAATAACTGCTCGTTTTCGCTCGCATCGTAACACTGCGCGCGGTGAATCCGTGTTCGCGTGTAGGGCAATTCTGTAGGTTTTGTGGGTGCCTTCCTCGCTCAAGGCTTTCAGACCGCCATTTTCAGGGGGAGTTTTCGCCCCGAAAAAAAATACTCGCGACCGACGGTAGGGAAAACTGCCGTGATAGAAGCTTCAGGCGGATAACGGATCAGCCGAAGATCGGCTGATTCGATCAATGGCAACGAAAAAACAGGGCAGAACAAGTCGCATCTTTCATCTATAACTGTCCATTCCTCCATCAGAAGAAGGTCCGATACATGAGCCAGGTTCATTCGATTGCAGTGATCGTCGGCAGTTTGAGAAAAGACTCACTCAACCGCAAGGTCGCTCGCGCACTGGCCGAGCTGGCACCGCCCAGTCTGAAGCTGAGCATCGTCGAAATCGGCGATTTGCCGCTGTACAACGAAGACATCGACCTCGATGCCCCTCCTGCCTCATACACCGCGTTCCGCCAGGCCCTGCAAGGCGCTGACGGTTTCCTGTTCGTGACCCCTGAATACAACCGCTCGGTGCCGGGCGCCCTGAAAAACGCCATCGATGTCGGGTCGCGCCCGTATGGCAAGAGTTCGTGGGGCAAGGCCAAGCCAGCGGCGGTGGTGAGTGTGTCACCGGGCGCTATTGGCGGTTTCGGTGCCAATCAGCATTTGCGCCAGAGTTTCGTGTTCCTGGATGTGCTGTGCATGCAGCAGCCCGAAGCGTATCTGGGCAATGCAGGCAGTTTCTTCGATGAGCAGGGCAAACTGAGCGAAAAGACCCGACCTTTTCTGCAGAACATCGTTGATGCGTTCGCCGCGCACGTGGCGCGGACGGTGAAGGGTCAATAAGGCTGGGTTGTTGACTCTGCCCGGAGGGCGTGGGAGTCCGATTTGTCGGCGATCGGTTGCGAAGCTGTCGTAGACCTGAGACCCGCGTGTAACTGATGCAACGCGGGCTCAGGTTTACTGCCGGTGCCCGGCAGATCGCCGACAAGTCGGGCTCCCACGCCTTCGGCAGAAGCGGCGTCATGCCCTGAGGTCGCTCGCGTTCGGTAGAGGCGGCTTCATGCCCTGAGGTATCTCGCGTTCGGCAGAAGCGGCTACACGGCCTGCGGCATCTCGCCTCTGGCCAGGCGCCGGTTGATGTCGGCGATCACTTGGGGCAGATCGTTGATGGTGTCCACCCGATAGTGCGGGCGTGAGCCTTCGAACAGGGCGTGGATGCGTTTACGTTCAGCCACCAGCTGGTCGGGCGCCAGCGCCTGGTATTGCTCATAAGTCAGCCCCAGTGCATTTCCCGAGCAGACCAGCGCAACCGTCCACATCCCTGCGCGACGACCTTCCAGAATTCCCGGCACCGTGTCATCGACCTTGACGCACGCCGCCACATCATCGATTCCCAGGGCAATCACGTTGGCCAGCGCCTGTGCAGGCCATGGGCGACCATTTGGCACTTCGTCGGTGGCTACGACGTGGTCCGCGACATAACCGTTTGTCGCTGCCAGTTCCACGACCTTCTTCATGACCACAGCCGGATAGCCTGAGCAGGAGCCAATCTTCAGGCCTTGCTGGCGCAGACCGGTGAGGGTGTCCAGTGCGCCCGGGATCAACGCCGAGTGGCTGGCGATCTTCTCGATCTGCAACGGCATGAAGCGCTCATAAATGGCGGTGACGTCTTCGTCGGTCGGCGTGCGGCCGAATGCCTTGCGATAGCGCTCGGCGATCTGCGGCTGGTCGCACAGGGTACGAATGTGGTCCCACTTGCCCATGCCCATCTGGCCACGGGCCTCTTCGATGGAGACCTGCACGTCGAACTCACCGAAGGCTTCGACGAAGATCTGGGTCGGGGCGAACGAGCCGAAGTCGACGACGGTGCCGGCCCAGTCGAGAATCGCGGCCTGCAGCTGAACGGGGTTGTTGTAGTTCATGGATGAGTCCTCAGGATCGAAACGGGTGCAGGATTGCAAATTCGGGTTTCAAACAAGCGAAAGAGTCAGATGTCCAGCACTTCCATTTCCCGCAGGACTTCGCCGATGGCATCGACTGCCGCCCGTATGCCCGAGCGGTCGACGTGACCGATGCAGCCGACGCGGAAGGTTTCGACCTGGGTCAACTTGCCGGGGTAGAGGATGAAACCCTTGGCCTTGACCCGCTCGTAGAAGTCCTGGAACTGGTAGCGCGTATCACGCGGGGCGTGGAAGGTGACGATGATCGGTGCCTGGATCTCGGCTGACAGGAAACTGCGCAGGCCCAGTTCGGCCATGCCGTCGATCAACGCTTTGCAATTGTCCGCGTACCGCGCGTTGCGGGCGGGCAGGCCGCCTTCTTCCTTGTATTGCAAGAGCGCTTCGTGCAGGGCGGCAACAACGTGGGTAGGCGGGGTGTAGCGCCATTGGCCGGTCTTGGCCATATAGCTGTGCTGGTCGTGCAGGTCCATCGCCAGCGAGTGGGAATTGCCGACCGCGGCGGCCAGCGCCTCTCTGCGGGCGAACACAAAGCCCATACCCGGCACGCCCTCAAGGCATTTGCCCGAGGCGGCGATCAAGGCGTCAAAGGGGATGCTTGCCGCATCCACCGGCAGTGCGCCGAAAGAGCTCATTGCGTCGATGATCAGGCGTTTGCCGGCGCGGGCGATGACCTCGGCGATTTCTGGCAGCGGATTGAGGATCCCGGTACTGGTCTCGCAGTGGATCAACGCCACATGAGTGATGCGCGGATCGGCCTGCAGCATGGTTTCGACATCGGCGGCAGTGGTCGGCTGGTCTTCAGCGGTTTCGAAGGTGCAGAAGTCGCGACCGAGCACTTCACAGATTTTCGCCAGGCGTTTGCCATAAGCACCGTTGATCAGGACCAGCACCTTGCCGTCGCGGGGAACGAGTGTGCCGATGGCCGCTTCCACGGCGAACGTGCCGCTGCCTTGCAACGGTACGCAGCGATGAGTTTCGTGGCCATTGATGATGTCCAGCAGTTGCCAGCAGAGGCTGGCGGTGAGTTGGTTGAAGCGGTCATCCCATGAGCCCCAATCCACCATCATCGCCTGGCGGGTGCGGGCAGAAGTGGTCAGCGGGCCGGGCGTCAGCAGGATCGGTTGGGCGATGCTCATGCGGGTGTCCTCGAAGCGTCAGGGATCGGAAGCGACGGGGATACGTTGATCTTTGCCTGTCCATCAATCAAATTGCTTGTTGTTATCCGAACTATAAGTAAGGCCGATAGCCATGAACCTGTTCCAGCTCCGCGCGTTCGATGCCGTTGCCCGTGAAGGCAGCTTTACCAAGGCCGCTGCTCGACTGTTCATCAGCCAGCCTGCGGTGACCGGGCATGTGAAAGCGCTGGAGGATCACTATCAGATCACCTTGCTGCGGCGCACGGCCCGGCGAGTGGAACTGACCAAAGAGGGAACCAAACTTGCCGCAATCACTAGGGCGATGTTCGGCATGGCCGAAGAGGCGCAGGCTTTGCTGGAGGCGAACCGGCAACTGCTCACGGGACGCTTGGAGGTTGCAGCGGACGGACCGCACATGGTCATGCCGATGCTGGCGCGTCTGCGGGCAAAGTTTCCGGGGATCACGGTCAACCTGCGGCTTGGCAATGCGCAGGACACCCTGGCCGCACTGGTCTCGGAGCACGCCGACGTCGCGGTGTTGACCGAAGTCGAGTCGCGCAAGGGGATGTACCTGCAAAGCCTGGCGCAGTCGCGGATCTGCGCGTTACTTCCGGCACGGCATGAATGGGCGGGGGAACATGAAATCGCTCTGGCGTCATTGCATCAACAGATCATGGTGCTGCGCGAACCGACGTCGACCACCCGGCGCACCTTTGACGAAGCCTGTGTATTGGCCTCGATTCAGCCACGGGTGCTGCTGGAGCTCGACAGCCGCGAAGCCGTGACCGAAGCGGTGGCGGCGGATCTGGGGGTCGGCATCGTCTCGTCAGTTGAGGTCAGCCATGACCCGCGGATCGTCGCGGTGCCGCTTGCCGGCGAGGGCTTGCTCAATCAGCATTTCATCGGATGCCTGGAGCGCCGCCGCGACCTGCGTCTGATCAAGGCGTTTTTTGAATTGGCGGTAATGTGAATGCAAAGGTTGGATTAACGTGGCCCCGTCGCACCGCCTTCAGTGAACCGCAAATCCCAACGCTGATGTGCTGCGTTATGTAGCGCAGTTCGCAGTGTTTTTCTCCTTACGCTCCTTGTCACTGGAGCCCTTGTCCGGTCTATCGCCGGGCTCGGGCGGTTAAAGGACAAGGAGCTTTCATGAACCCCGCAAACCCCGTTTTTTTTCACAGCACTTCGCTCAGGGAACGCTTTCTGGATGGACTCGATAACGCCCTGCAGGACAGGCATATCGACGCCGACGAGCGAAGCTGGCTACTCGCGTTGGGCGGACCTGCCCTGGCAAACGATACGGATCCGATCCGGGCGGATCGGTTGAGCTTGAACGATGGCTCCCATGAACCGTTCGAGCTTGCTGCGGGCCTGTTGTTGAGCCATGCGACGGCCGAGAGTGAGCGGGTGTATCTGTTTACGCTGGCCCAGGGAATAGAAGTCTTCGACAGTCGTGATCTGTTGTTGACCACGCTGCGAGCGCGGTTCGCCGAAGGGGATGAGCGCGCGGTGTTCGAAGCTGAAAAGATCGAGGGCGACCCTTTCCACGCTCAGATGCTTGCGATTGTCGAGCAACAGGTCGACGCCATCACTGAATTGAGCAGGCAACTGAAGCTGACACCGACGTTGTATGAGGTAGCCAAGGTGTCTGTTACCCGACAGTTGAAGGCGCGATTTGGGGGGCGACGGTTGATCCTGAAGTCCATCCGCTGCAGCTTGTGCCCATTTCAGTGAGCACCGACGAGCTGATTCCCATGACCCGGACGCTGGCGCAAGCCGCGTTTGACGACGTCTGTTCGACGACGAATGCCCAAGGTTACAAGCGTGAGTTTTTCGACGCACGAGGGAACCTCGCCACTGCGGCGGATACGGCGCTGTTCGCTCGCGCATTGAGTGATGCGGCAAAGGATGTCACCGAGCAGTACGGCGCGCTTCTCAACGCCTGGTGGGAAGAGGTGTGGGCGGGCAAACGCAAACGCCGGGACCTGGCGGTCGAGTCGTTCACGGCCAGCGTGCGCAGAGCGCTTTACCAGCAAAGCCATGACGGCACCTTGAACGCTCAGGCGCTCAAAACCCTGATGCCGCTGTTCGAATCTCCAGAAGCACAGGCTCGATGGCGTTGCAGCCGAATGACCATCAGGAGCGCCGATTCCATTTCATGGGCACTGGCCGGGACCTTCGTCGTACAGTCCAGAGATCCCGCAGTGTCCTCGTTATGGTGGTATTCCCCTGATCACACCTGGACCGAGTTCGCCAACCTGGCGATGCTGACTGCCCACTTTGAAACTGCCACGGGACGTCAAGAACTCTATCCGGCGCTGGGCCTGGAGCATCAGGTCACGGGGCTGAATGCCGGTCTTCTGCATCTGAAATTCAAAGAAATCACTGGCCCCCTTTGCGCTGACCGCGTCGACTCGATCATCGCTGTGCAGGCCCGCAACCTCGTGTACGCGATGGGCCTGACCTGCGTCCCGACGAAGCGAATGGCGATGATCGATGATGCGCTGGACATTCGTCAGTTGCTCGATCCGCGACAGTTGCCCCTCAGCGCAGGTCGCTGGCGCAAGGCGGGTTCGCCGAACTTCGCTGAGCAATGGGTCAATCCGCTATCCGGTGTAGTCAGTGCGGCTGAAACCGGGACTCAGCACATAGCGGATTCCGGGCGGCCAACGTCGTGGATGAACTATGTCCAGGCGTTCGATTTACGTGCCGCGCATGGCAAAGACGCACTCAGCTGTCTGTTCTCTCATACCGAGCAGCGAGTGCAGCAATACCTGTGCGCATGGGGTTGTCGCTCGGTATCTATCAGTGATCTGCGGGTGCAATGGTATGAGGCGGTTATCGCCGAGCACTCGGATACAGGTGCAGCCGGATCGCAGCGCCTGATTTCCGTGGCGCTGGTGCCGCTGCTGCTCGAATGTGTCAGCGGTCATCGTTCCCGTGTTCTGCCAAGCGACGCGAAGGTCGTACTCGATTCGTCCAAAGCCCCGAGTCCTGTTTCGGTTGATCTGATCGAGAACATGATCGGGAAGCTGGCTGACGGGTTCGCCGATCGGTACGTCCAGGCCTTCGAATCCGCCCAATCCGGTTTCCAGCGTCAGGGCGATGTGCATGTCCAGCCATCCGCCGAGGCGCTCGACCTTCGCCAGCAAGCCCTGGCGCTTGACCTGGCAGTGGCCAGGCGCAAGGCCGCCCTGGACAGTGCCTCCATCGACATGGCCCGGCAGGTACTGGACCGTCCTCAACGCAGATTGCGGTTAGGGCTGACGGGGGCAATGACACAGGCGTATTCGGTCTCACTGTCATACGGCACCTCGCCGGCCGTCATGCTCTGTGACACGCTGGTGCTGCGTCAGCCGGACGTTCAAAACGGTGCGGTCCTGTTATGGCAGGGCACTCGGGGCTGGAGGTCGTTCACCTCGGTCGATGACGTGCAAAACCTGATCCAGCGCGAGCTCAATCGCAACCATGCCGAACGATGGCTGGAGATGCTGGGTGCAGGTGATCGCGCCCGATTGCGTGCCCATTTGCTCGATCCTTCCGGCAATACGGTCGAGGTGAGACTCGCGCAAATCGACGGTCATGCGATTCAGGCCTTGCAGCATCAGGCACTGAGTCGCAAGCAACAGGATCTGCGCCAACTGTGCCAGCGTGCCGAACGGGCTCGTTTCGAAGCGAATCTGTTCACTCACCTGGCGGCAGCGGAGGAGCCTGACGGTCAGTTGAGCGGGTTGCTGGACGCGCTGTCGATCAGGATCGATAACTGCAATTTCGAGGAAATACTGCCGGTGTGGATCAGCTCGGCGCCCATCGTTGATCTCAAGCGTTACTACGACATTTTCATACGCCTTTACCTCGCCACGGATGGCGGCAACGACTTCCTCTTCGATGTTCCCTCTGTTCAGGGCTACGCGCGCAAGCGACTGGTCGCTCAGTTGAACAAGGACTTTCCCGGGCAGGCGCTGAATCCCGACCATGTCATGGTGACCTCGCGTCGCTACGTCAGCGCTTTTCCGGCGGTTGGCGAGTTGCCGTCAGTGATCCCTGCGGCGACCTCGATACGCACCGAGTCACTGGTGGACTACGCGATAAACCGATTCGTCGATACCCAGGATGCCAGCCTCAGCGTTCACGCTGCCGAACAGCCGCAGGCGGCGAGTTTGCTCACGGTCCAATACCTGAAGCGATTGGTCAGGCAGCTTGATGTGGGGGCTGGTTATCTCGCGATGCTGCGCAGGGCGCTTGACTCCTCGAATGCCGACTATGCGCTGCGCAAACGCCTGTTCTTTCTTCAGTTGCCACCCGCGCACCTGGCGTTGGCCCTTGCGGAAAAAATGCAAGGTAACCTCAGTGCGCAGGGCTACGCATTCATCTCCCAGGTTCTGGATATGCCCGATGGCATAGCCCGCGAAAAACTGGACGAAATGCACGTGATCCTCAGCCCGCTGCAACTGGTCGCCGACGCGGGCATGACGCCTGATCTGCCGACTGAGGTGTATCTGATCTGTCCGGCGGACCCCGATAAAGGACCGGTCGTGCTGTACGCGCTTTTCTATTCCTCGTTCACGTTTCGTGAGTACGCGAGTCAGACCGCGCTGCTGGACGGCATCCGCAGCGATAAGTCGCTGCAGAGACTCTTGCTCGAACGCCTGGATCCTGAAGTGCGCCGTCGCTATGACCATGGCGGGTTCATCGAGCCGCATCTGCCATTTTCTGTCGGACTGTATGACGTTCCGGTCCGTGCGTCAGGGCCGGTCACTGTGAACCTGGCTGCGGTCGACGGCAACGCATTGCAGGTGTTGTTCAACGACACCGTCAAGCTGGTGCTGGACATGGGGGCGTCCAGCACGGTGACCAACGCCCAGTCCGATCAGGCGGGGGGGCGGTTTCTAGCGACGTTGATCGTCGGTCAGGTGCTGACATTGCTGCCCGGAAGGCTGGCGGCGATGCTGACGCTCTGGCAGAGCCAGACGTTGTTTCGCGCCTCTGTGCGATCGGTATCGGAGCATCGCTGGGGGGAAGCGCTTTCCGAGTTCGCAGCGGCTCTTTCGGTCATGGCCGCCACGCGGGAGCAGGCGCTGGAAGATGAACAGGTCAGCGTTGAGCTGCCACTTGAGGCCAGCGAGCCGCAGGACGTGACATCGGCCTTTTCCTGGCGAGCGAACACGTTGACCAGCGAGCAGCAGAGCTGGCTGCAGTCGTTGCAGGCTCAAGGTGTCGCACTTGCGCAAATGCGCCATGACTCCGTGCTCAACCTCTATCGGGACAAGCATTCAAGGCCTTATGCGGTGGTGGACGGCAAGGTCTATCAGGTGCAGCAGCTGTCGGGCACCGATGGCTGGAAAATCGTCGGCAGCGACGGCACCTCCGGACCCCGCTTGATGCAGGAGGGCAATCTACGCTGGCAACTGGATCTGAATCTGCGCCTGCGAGGCGGGGGTGGCGCAGTGACGAAGATCAAGGCATCGCTGGCATTGACCGCAGCGGAGGAGGATTTGATCATCGAAGCCAGCGGAATGGCCGAGATCCGCCAGTTGTATCGCGATCGGGCGCGACGCATCGGACACGCGCATCTGCAGGCCCGCCGCTATCTGGAGAACTGTCTGGACAACCTCAATGCGCGGCAGGGGAACGGTACGCTCGACCCGCGCGTCAAGGCCGTCATCGGTGACTTCTTCGGCACCGCCAACCCGGACCAGGCGCTGCTGGAGCGCACCGAGAGCGCGATCAAGACCCTGTTCGATGCCATAGTGGATCCGTCGCTGTCGCCATTTACATCCGAGCGGTTCGTCATCGGTTCCAACCGGCCGGGGGTTGAGCGGGTTACCGCCTTCGTCCTGTCCAGGGATCCCAAGAAGCGAATATTTTTGACCGAGCAGTTCTTTCTGATCCCGCTTTATCGTCTCAAGCCTGAAGCCGCGGCGCAGGGCTTCGATCGGGTGGCGCATTTTCAGGCGGGCTCCCTGATACATGAGGTGTCGCATCTGGCGCTCGACACCAAGGACATTGCCTACGTCGAGGCGCCGGCACCGTACCCGGATCTGCTGCTGGACAACACTCCGTCCACGCTTCGGGTGCGCGATGAAACCGTTCGCCTGCACACTCGCACGCTGTCACATCGCACGCCAGCCGATGAATTGTTCACGATCTTGGAAGGAGGAACATCCCGTGACATCCGTCGCACCGACAACATTGGCTACAGCACAGTGCTGCGGATAACCGGCACCCATACGCTGGAAGATGCGCGGCGGGTGTTCTTCGCCGATGTTCAGGCGCGCAGCCAGGTCATGCTCAAGAATGCCGATTCGCTGACCTTGCTGGTCCTGCTTTTGGGTCGACGCAATTTTCTGGTGCCTTATCCATGACGCCATCTCGTATCATCGGGGATTTTTTCGGCGTCATCCGTCCCGACCAGCTGCTGCTCTGCGAAGTGGAAAACGCGGTGAAGACCCTGTTCATTCATATCGAGCGATTGCACACGCGGCGCTTTTCCCACCGCAGTGACCGAGATGCGCTGTTCACCATTGCTCAGCAGGCGCGCAACCTCGGTTATGTGACGGGCCTTGGGGGAAGGAATTACCTGCTGCCGAGCCCTTGATGAGCCCGGCGGCGGGGGGATAACAGGTTGTTTACAGACTGTAGTGGCGTAGCTCGCGAGCGATCAGCAGACGCTGGATTTCGCTGGAGCCTTCGTAGATCTGGGTGATGCGGGCATCCCGGTAGTATTTCTCTACCGGGTAATCCTCAAGATAGCCGTAGCCCCCGTGAATCTGTACCGCCTTGGAACAGACCCACTCGGCCATCTCGGAGGCGAACAGCTTGGCCTGGGACGCCTCCGACAGACAGGGCCGCCCCGCCGTGCGCAGGCGCGCGGCGTGCAGCACCAACAGCCGTGAAGCGTTGATGCGCGTGTGCATGTCAGCCAGCAGATTGGAGACACTCTGGTGCTCGATGATCGGCTTGTCGAACTGCACCCGCTCGCGAGCGTAAGCCAGCGCCGCTTCGAACGCGGCGCGAGCGATCCCCAACGCTTGCGCGGCGATGCCGATGCGTCCGCCTTCCAGGTTGGAGAGGGCAATGGACAGGCCCTTGCCGCGTTCGCCCAGCAGACTGGATTCTGGAATACGGCAGTCGCTCAGGGTCACCGCGCAGGTGTCCGAGGCGCGAATGCCCATCTTGTGTTCCATGCGATCGACCGTGTAACCGGGGTTATCGGTGGGCACCAGAAACGCCGAGATACCTTTCTTGCCCAGCTCCGGATCGGTCACCGCGAAGACGATTGCCAGTTGCGCGCGCTTGCCATTGCTGACGAACTGCTTGGCGCCGTTGAGCACCCATTCGCCGTTGTTCAGTTCTGCGCGGGTGCGCAGATTGTGCGCTTCGGAACCGGCCTGGGGTTCTGTCAGGCAGAAACAGCCAATCGCTTTGCCGCTGGCGAGTTTTTCCAGCCACTGGTTTTTCTGCTCGTCGCTGCCGTAATTGAGCACCGGCCCGCAACCGACCGAGCTGTGCACGCTCATCAGCGTGCCGGTGGCGGCGTCGGCGGCGGAAATCTCTTCCACCGCCAAGGCGTAAGCGACGTAATCAATGTAGGTGCCGCCCCATTGTTCCGGGACGATCATGCCCAACAGGCCCAGTTCGCCGAGTTTTTCAACCAGGCCGTCATCGATCCAGCCCGCCTTTTCCCAGGCCTGTGCGTGGGGCGCGATTTCATTGCGCGCGAATTCCCGCGCCATGTCGCGAATCATGATCTGTTCTTCGGTCAGTTCAAGGTCTTGCATGGGTCACGCCTCATGACCGCTGAAAAAACTCGCCACATGCTCGGCATTCAATGCCTGCACACTGGACGGGTTCCATTGCGGCTTCTTGTCTTTATCAACGATCAAGGCGCGCACGCCTTCGATCAGGTCACCCCGTTCGAACCACTGGCGATCCAGATGCAACTCCAGATCGAAGCAGGCTTCCAGCGGCAGGTGGCGACCCCGGCGCAGCATCTCCAGGGTCACGGCCATCGCCAGGGGGGAACGGGTTTGCATCAGGTTGGCAGTGTCGACGGCCCAGCTGTGGGTGTCGATGACGGTCACTTCCAACAGCTGTTCGATGATGCTCGGGATGTCCGGCAGGCCAAAGAAGTGATCGATGGCCGGGCGCAGTTTTTCCAGGGGCGGGTCCGGGAGTTTCTGCACGCCGATTCTTGCCAGCACCCCTTGCAGGTCTTTGAGCGGCGTGAGGGTCCACTTCAGGTAGTCGAGCTGGCGGTCGAGGTCGTCGAATCGGGCGCTTTGCAGGTACCAGTCCGCGAGGCCGCAATACAGTGCGTCGGCCGCCTGAATCTGCACGCCGGTCACGCCCAGATAGATGCCCAGTTCGCCCTGGACGCGTGGCAGAAAGTAGCTGCCGCCCACATCCGGAAAATAGCCGATGGCGACTTCCGGCATCGCCAGACGGCTGCGTTCGGTCACCACCCGTAGGTCCACCCCTTGCGCCAGGCCCATCCCGCCGCCCAGCACGAAGCCGTCCATCAAGGCCATGACGGGCTTGCGGTAATGATGCAAGGTGAGGTCCAGGGCGTATTCTTCGACGAAGAAGTCCTGATGATCGGTCTGACCGCTTGTGAAGCTGTCGTATAGCGAACGGATGTCGCCCCCGGCGCAGAAGGCTTTTTCTCCTGCTCCGCGCAACACCACCGCGTAGACCTTGTCGTCCACCGCCCAGGCATCGAGCTGTCGTTGCAGCTGGCGCACCATCTCCAGATCGATGGCATTGAGCCCTTGTGGGCGATTGAGGGTGATGTGGCCGATATGATTGCGAACTTCGGACAGAACGGTGTCGCAGGCCGGTTCCTGACCTGAAGACGTGGCCGATACTACCTGTGCCGTCATTACTGACTCCCTGTGGCTTTTTGTTTTTGCTCGTTCAGGCGGCTGCAAGCGCCGCACTCCATGAGGTGCAGCAAGGATGCTAACAGCGCGTTTTTGCAAATGGCAATGAAGAATAGTGCAGGGACGCCATGCATGTTTGCAGGTTGCCTCGGCGTATGAAGACATCGGCCGACCTGGCGGACCGCCTCAGCCCGAGGGGCGTGGGAGCCCGACTTGTCGGCGATCTGGCGCGCAGCGGCAGCAAAACCATTCACTGCGCTGCTCCAGACAAACCGCATTCAACAGAGTTTACTGCCGGTAGCCGGAGGCCTGCTTATCCCGCACAGCGTGCTTTTGATTCTGGCCGGAGGCCGTGGGAGCCCGACTTGTCGGCGATCTGGCGCGCAGCGGCAGCAAAACCTGTGCATGCGGTGGGTCTGATGTATCGAAGTCGCTGACCTTACTGCCGCTTCGCGCCAGATCGCTGGCAAGCCAAGCTCCCACGGCCTTCGGCCAGAATCAAAAAACTCGATTCACGCCGCAATCCCGCAGAACGCTGTTGGCGAGTATCGCGGAAAAGCCGTCCAGTGCCTGGGTATTGCGCTGCGCCTTGGCCAGCAGCACCGCGCCTTGCAGCGACGAGACGATGAACAGCGCGACCTGCCGGCTTTTGAAGCCATCAGGCAGGTCCCCGGCGCTGACTGCCTCGTCCAGGCAATTGCAGATGATGTCGCAGAGCCATTCGTAGATGGTCGCCAGCCGCAGGCGAATCGGCTCGCTGTGTTCGGTGCTTTCAGCGGTGAAATTGCCCAGCAGGCAGCCCTTGTGCAGGCCGGACTCGAGCAAGCCCTTGTGGCAGTCGACGTAGCTCAGCACCCGCTGCACGGGCGGCAACGCGGCGTCGAGAAGGGTCTCGTTCACCCGCGCCCGGGTACTCTCGAAGTAGAGGTCGATGATCTCCAGACCAAAGGCTTCCTTGGACACGAAATGGTTGGTGAACGACCCTTGAGGCACGCCCGCCGCGTGCACGATGTCCCGCACGCTGGCGCAGGCGAAACCGCGCTCATGAACGACTTTCAAACCTTCGGTCAGGATCTTTTCGCGGTGGGAGGGTTTAGCCATGGATTGTTAACCTGCCTGTGCGTATCCGAATCTGCCTTGAAGGGCATGGACGTTAGCAGGTGGGAATATCGGCGTCGATAAGCTCCCTAAGGGTATGCAGAGCGCATATCCCTTGCCTCTGGCCGAAGGCCGTGGGAGCCCGGCTTGCCAGCGATCTGCCGGGAACCGGCAGCAGACACTGAGGATGCTGTGGGTCAGGCAGATTAAGGCAGCTGAGTGTGCAACTGCTGCGCAGCCGATCGTCCACAAGCCGGGCGCCCATGCCCTGCGGGGCAGAATCAAAAGCAGGGCGCGGTGCCTACGCCTGCAAACTGAACAACCCCATCTGCGGCGCCTCGCTGATCCAGTGCTCGCTGACCGACCATCCGGCCCGCGCCGCCAGCTCTGTGAACGACTCTACCGTGAACTTGTGCGAATTCTCGGTATGCAGCCGCTCGCCGGCAGCGAAGTGGAAGCTGTGGCCCGCCACTTTCACCACCTGTTCGACCTCGCTCACCAGGTGCATTTCCATCCGCGCCTGTTCCGCGTTCCAGACCGCCAGATGGCTGAACGCCTCGACGTTGAAATTGGCGCCCAGTTCGCGATTGATGCGCGTCAGCAGGTTCTTGTTGAAGCGCGCCGTCACCCCCTCGGCGTCGTCGTAGGCTGCGACCAGCGTGTCCGCTTCCTTGACCATGTCCACGCCGACGATGAAGTGTGCGTTCTTGCCCAGTACATCGTGAGCGGCATGCAGGAAATCCACCGCCTCTTCGTGGGTGAAGTTACCAATGGTCGAGCCCGGAAAGAAACCGACGCGGGTGTGGCCGTTGGCTTCCTTGGGCAAAGTCAACACACGGGTGAAATCGTCCACCTGGGGCGCCACTACCAGCGTCGGGTACTGCTTGCGCAAGGACTGTGCGGCCTTGTTCAAGGCCGTGGCGCTGATGTCGATCGGCACATAGACCGCGATGTGCGGTGCAGCGTCCAGCACCAGGCGGGTTTTCTCGCTGGCGCCACTGCCGAACTCCACCAGTGCGGCGCCATCGGGGATTGTGGCGGCGATCTGGCTGGCGATGCTTTTCAACAGCCCGGTTTCGGCACGGGTAGGGTAATACTCGGCGGTTTCGCAGATCGCTTCGAACAGGTCTGAACCCGCCGCGTCGTAGAAGTATTTGGGCGACAGCGTCTTGGTCGGTGCGGACAGCCCGGCCACCACATCGCGGGCGAACTCGCTGTCATTGGGGTTGACCACCCCCGGTTGGCGGCTGTCACGCGCCAGACGCAACCCGGACACCATCCAGCGTTTCTCGGCATGGAAGAAGTTGCGATAAGTGACCCGGCAATGCTCTGGAGAGGTCACGCTGGCGCCACCGCGAAGCACCATCTGGTTGACCATGAACTTGCCGTTGTATTCGCCCACCGCACCGGCGGACGGCTTGAAGCCAGGGTAGGGGCTGTAGGCACTTTGCGTCCACTGCCAGGCGACATCGTCGACCTGTTCCAGCAGACCTGCGCGGGCGGCGGCTTCCCATTCCGCTTCGGTGGGCAGACGGGCATCGGCCCACGTGGCAAAGGCCACCGCTTCGTAATAACTGATGTGGGTCACGGGCGCGGCCGGGTCGATGGCCTCAAGCCCGCGCAGGCTCATGCGCTTCCAGCCGTTTTCATCGTGATGCCAGTACAACG
Source organism: Pseudomonas sp. LS-2 (assembly GCF_003605735.1). Classification (GTDB taxonomy): domain Bacteria; phylum Pseudomonadota; class Gammaproteobacteria; order Pseudomonadales; family Pseudomonadaceae; genus Aquipseudomonas. The sequence continues at coordinate 170,718 of NZ_QXTJ01000031.1, forward strand.
GCGCATTCCAGGCCTGTTCCTGCACCAGCGTCCAGCCTTCGGACAGCCACAGCGCTGCGGTGTGATAACCGCCATCGGCGATGAAGCTCAGCCACTCGCCGTTGGTGACCAGCCGATCACTGATCTCGAAAGACTGCAGATACGTGGTATGGCGCGGCCCCTCGTTGTCGAAGGCGAACGTCTTGGCACCATGACCGATCTGCGTGAGGCCCGCGCTCAGCGGTTTGAACTGACCGCGACGCCCGGGGGCGTCCTTGGGCCAGGTGGGGTCATAGGCCGGTTTGAGCGAGGACAAGCTGAACAGGTGGAGAATGTCCATCAACAGCAGTTCCTGATGCTGCTCTTCGTGGGCCAGGCCCAGCTCGATCAGGCTCGACGCCTCGTCCGACAGACCGCTCATCAGCAACGCCGACATGTGTTCATCCACATGTTTGCGGTAGGCCATGACCTGATCGACGCCGGGGCGGGTCATCAGACCCCGCTGCGGGCGCGGATGGCGTGGGCCGACGGCTTCGTAATAGGAGTTGAAGAGGTAGCAGAAAGTTGGGTCGAACGGGGTGTAGTTGGGGATGTTCGGCGCCAGCAGGAACGTTTCGAAAAACCAGGTGGTGTGCGCAATGTGCCACTTGGCCGGGCTGGCGTCGGGCATCGATTGCACCACCATGTCCTCGGCGCTGAGTGGTGCGACCAGGGTTTCGGTGCGACTGCGAACGCTTTGGTAGCGCTTGCACAAGGTGGAAGTTGCAGGTGTTTCGCGAAGCTGGCGTGAATGGCGCGTCATCGGGTCTTCTCCGGATCTTGCCGACGCCCGGTAGGCTGATGCAGTGCAGCCAGGCGGTACGGCTTCTCATGACCGGGCCGCGAAGAGGGTATCGCGGCCCGGGCGTGTTCTGGCGAACGTGATCAAACGATGCAGCGATGGAACGGGTCCGGCTCGGAATCAATGAACGTCGATCGTCACCTTGTCCGGATAGAAGGCGACGTGCCCCTCGATTTGCTTGACCGATGGATACGCCTCTTCGTAGGTCCATACAGCGTTTTCGGCCGACTCGCCGTTGGCGGTGAGGCTGAAGTAGCTGGCATCGCCCTTGTAGGGGCAATGGGTTCGATGTTCGGTTCTAACGTAATGTTCAATCGAAATATCCGAGCGGGGCACATAGATGACTGCCGGGTACTGCGCTTCCTTGAGTTCAAGCGCTTTGTCGCTCTGCGCGACGCGTTCACCCTTGAACTGGACCGTGACGCGGCCATTGAGCGGGGAAATGGTGATGGGATGGTCCGGACCTGGGGTTTTCATGGCGATGGATCCTGTTGGGCAGGGGAGATCGACAAGCCAGCCTTCTGCATCGGGCAGGCGCCGAAGAAGGAAGGGCAGTGTAGTAGGCGTGAATACGGATGACCGTATTTTCTTTGACGCCACCGACCAGCGGAATTATAAACGTGCATCGGACGATGAATGCTGAAAGCCTGAACCCCAGGCGCAGCGGGCAGTCAGCAATAAAGGCACCAATGTCCAAGGCATGGGTGCCTTTCACGTCAATAGTAGGCCGGGCCAAATGAACGGGCCGGTGTCGGGGGACATGCATGAACGATCTGTCCAGTCTGCTGGATGCGCTTGACCGGGCGCAGGCCGAGCAGCAGGAAGCGGTGATTGCCACTGTGGTCAAAGTCGAGGGTTCGGCCTATCGGCGACCGGGCGCGCGAATGGTTATTGCGCAATTGGGCGACGCCACCGGTACGGTGAGCGGTGGTTGCCTGGAAAGCGATGTCAGCAAAAAGGCCTGGTGGTTGACCGCCAGCGGCAAGCCGTCGATCCGTACCTACAGCACCGGCGAAGACGACGACGAGCTGGAAGAGGCAGAACTGAGTTTCGGCCTTGGCTGCAACGGGACGGTGCATATTCTGTTCGAGCGCGTGTACCCCAAGGCCGCCAGTCTGGTAGGGGATCTGCTGCGCGACGTCAAGAACAGTGGCCGCCCCGCAGCGCTGGCGACGGTCATTGGTTCAGCCAGCGAGCGCCACACCGCCATTGGTGAACGGGTGGCGCTGACGCCGTCCGCTGAGACGAAGGTGCTGGTGCGCGAACGCTGGCTGGCTCAGGCGATGGCAGACGATCTGCAAGCGGTGCTCGAGGCCCGCCGATCCGCCACGCGTACCTATGACGGGCCGGGTGGAGAGGTCGAGGTTCTGCTGGAGTACATCCCTGCGCCGCGTCGTATGGTGATTTTCGGCGCCGGTCATGATGCGGCGCCGCTGGTCAGCATGGCGCGATTGCAGGGCTGGCACATCACCGTCATCGACGCCCGCGCGCACTTTGCCCGGGCCCAGCGTTTTCCCGATGCAGATCGGGTGCTGGCGGCGCCGCTGGAAACGATGCCGGACATGGCCGCGATGGTGGCCGACGCGGCGGTGGTGGTGATGACCCACAGTCTGACTCAGGATCGACACTGGCTGGGGCAAGTGCTCCAGGGTGCGCCGCGGTACATCGGCCAATTGGGGCCGCGCAGCCGCACCGAGCGTTTGCTGGATGAACTGCCAGCACCACTGCGCGAGTCACCGGCGCTGGCTTGCCTGCATTACCCGGTCGGACTGGATCTGGGCGGTGACACCCCGGACAGCGTCGCGCTGTCGATGCTGTCCGAGATCAACGCCGTGTTCAACGGCCGCAATGGCGGCATGCTCAAGCATCGCGAAGCGAGCATTCATGCAGTGGATGTGAAGCTTGAGCAGGAGCCGGGATTGCGCATGATCGGCTGATCGCGCCCGGTTGACCTCGCTGTTGCCTTTCTCGGGTTCTGTAGCCGTCTGGCCGGGCGGTTACAGGGTTTTTCATCGCGGCTGGCACACCACCCAATGACCGTCGCGGCGTCGCGATCCTTGCGTTGAACGCGTGCTCTGCGCTTTCTTGCGGCAACAACTAAACTCCCCTCACATACACCACCAATACGACCCACAATAAAAAGCGCCGAATCGTCAAAACGCACGAGCGGCCGGTGAGTAATATCGTTCTGGTCAAGGTCTCAGGACAGAATCCATCAGGTCTGCTCGATGAACGACAAGTACACACCCCACGATTGGGCACCGCACGAGCGGCCGAGCATACCGGGGTCGCCTTCAACGCCATTGCATTCCACCCCCAAACGTCTGGCATTCCTCGTCGTCGGCGTGATCGTTGCGTTGACGGGGGGACTGGGTAACGCACTGGTGGTTGCCAACCTGCAATACCTCCAGGGCCCGCTGGGCGCAACTCAAGCTGAAATCGCCTGGCTGCCGGCCGCGTTCGTGATGACCAATGTCTCGATGAACCTGCTGCTGGTGAAGTTCCGGCAGCAATTCGGGCTGCGCGCATTCACGGAGGTGTTTCTGGTGCTGTACGCGCTGGTGACCTTCGCCCACCTGTTCGTCAATGACATCGATTCGGCCATCGCGGTGCGCGCGGCCCATGGCATGGTCGGTGCGGCGCTCAGTTCGTTGGGGCTCTACTACACCATTCAGGCGTTCCCGCAGAAGTGGCGAACGAAGGCGCTGGTACTCGGGCTTGGCACCGCGCAACTGGCGACGCCGCTGGCAAGGCTGGTGTCCGAAGACCTGTTACAGATCGCCGAATGGCGCGGCCTTTATCTGTTCGAACTGGGCATGTGCCTGTTGTCGCTGGGCTGCGTACTGATCCTCAAGCTGCCACCGGGGGATCGCTTCAAGACCTTCGAGAAACTCGACTTCCTGACCTTTGCCCTGCTCGCCTCAGGCTTTGCAGCGTTGTGCGCGGCCCTGTCGCTGGGGCGGATCGACTGGTGGCTGGAGGAGCCCTGGATCGGCATCGCGCTGGCGTTTTCCATCGCGACCATCTGCGCCGGCCTTGCCATCGAACACAATCGAACCCGCCCGCTGTTGATCACTCGCTGGCTGGGCAGTGGACGGATGCTGCGGTTCGCCCTGGGCGTGCTGTTGACGCGCATCGTGCTGTCGGAGCAGGCCACTGGCGCAGTCGGATTTCTGCAAGGGCTCAACCAGGGCAGCGAGCAACTGCATACGCTGTATTTCTTCATGCTCCTGGGCAGTGTCGCGGGGCTGGTCGCCAGCGCCCTGACCATCAATCCCCAGCACCTGTTCAAACCGCTGATCATTGCGCTGGCATTAATGGCCATCGGTTCGGGCATGGACAGCTTTTCCACCAGCCTGACCCGTGCCCCGCAGATGTATTTCAGCCAGTTCTTGCTGGCCTTCGGCGGCACCTTTTTCCTCGGGCCGACGCTTGTGCTCGGCATGAGCGGTGTACTCAGCAATCCACGCAATATGGTCAGTTTTTCGGTGCTGTTCGGGATCACCCAGAACGTCGGCAGCCTGATCGGCTCGGCACTGTTGGGGACGTTTCAGGTATGGCGGGAGAAATTCCATTCCGCGCACATCGTCGAGCATTTGACACTGCTCAATCCCCAGGTGCAGTCGCGTCTGCAAAGCTCCAGCGGGTCGCTGATCTCGGCCATTGCCGACCCTTCCTCGCGTACCGGTCAGGGCATTCGTACGCTGGCCACTGCCGCGACACGAGAAGCCAATACCTTGGCCTACAACGACGTGTTCATGCTGATTGCGCTGATCGCGGTGCTGACCATGATCTGGACCACCAGCCGTGCGACCTGGCTGTGGATCACCACCGAGCCAGTCGCGCCTTTCACGCCAACGCCAACTGCGGCATCCTCTGTTCAATTCTCTGGCGCTAAACCTACATGACTGAAACCGGCAAATCACCTGATAGCAACCCCGGCAATCCGGTCCCTCCGTCTGCGGCGACGGCCGCACCGACAGCCGCACCGACCGCTGCGCCTGCGCCGGCAGCCATGCCAGCCACGACGCAGCCTCGGTCGGCGCGGGTTCGTCTGGTGTCCTCCATTGTGTTCGGTGCAGTGGCGCTGGCGGGGGTGCTGATCGTGCTCTACGCCTGGCAACTGCCGCCGTTCAGCAGTCCGATAGAAAGCACCGAGAACGCGCTCGTCAGAGGGCAGACCACGATCATCTCGCCGCAATTGAGCGGCTATGTCTATGAAGTGCCGGTGCAGGATTTTCAGTGGGTCAAAGCCGGAGATCTGCTGGTACGGATCGATGATCGGATCTACCAGCAGCATCTGGATCAGGGGCTGGCGCAACTGGGTATTCAAAAGGCCGCGCTGGACAACAATCTGCAGCAGCGGCGCAGCGCCGAGGCGACCATTGCGCAGCGTCAGGCCACGGTGGCCAGCGCCCAGGCCCAAAGCCAGAAAGCCGCCGCCGACTTGCGCCGCAGCAGTGCGTTGGTGACTGACGGCTCGGTGTCCAAGAGCGAGCTTGACGTCACCCGCGCCGCCGATGCGCAAGCCCGTGCTGCGCTGGCCGAAGCGAAAGCGACGCTGGAAATCGCACGCCAGGATTTGCAGACCGTGATTGTCAATCGTGGCTCGCTGGAGGCCTCGGTGAAAAACGCCGAAGCGGCCATTGAGCTGGCGCGCATTGACCTGAGCAATACCCGCATCACTGCACCCCGTGACGGACAGTTGGGGCAGATCGGCACGCGCCTGGGGGCCTACGTCAATTCGGGCGCGCAACTGATGGGCCTGGTGCCGCACCCGCGCTGGATCATCGCCAACATGAAGGAAACCCAGATGGCCAACGTGCGTCTGGGCCAACCTGTGACCTTCACCGTCGACGCGCTGGAGCACCGCAAGATGCGAGGCCGGGTGCAGCGTATCTCCCCGGCGGCGGGCTCGGAATTCAGTCTGCTGCCCGCCGACAACGCCACCGGCAACTTCGTCAAGATCGCCCAGCGCATCCCGGTGCGCATCACCGTGGACAACGACCAGGACGAAATCGAACGCTTGCGGCCGGGGATGTCAGTGGTGGTCAGCATCGACACCAGCCAGGACGGACCGATCCCGCCCGATCCGGTGGATGGGTCGGTAGAGCAACAACATTGATGCGCAGACTGACCTCCTGACAGTCCGGCCGGGCGGCTACAGGGTTTGCGTCGTGGCGCGATGATCGTTCCAACGCTCGGCGTGGCAACGCTGCGATTGACGCTCCGCGTCAACGGGACGCGGAGCGTCCTGCAAGGCACTCCACGCTGGAGCGTGGGAACGATCATGACAAGGTATGCGCTCACCTCAGAAGCCAGCCGGTTCCAGCAGCGTTCCGAGCGCTCTGAATTCCGTTCCAGAGCCGACAGGGGCGGCGGCTTTGTATCGCTCTGTATCCAGTTGCCTCGTGGACACTTGCAGATGCCATTGGCCGCTTCGCCGACACATCCGAGATACCTCCGGATCGTTCAATAGGCTCCATCGAGACACAACGTCCCGGCAGCCCTTGAACAACGACTGAATGTCACGGAGATCGCCATGAACTGGAAAAACCTCTCAATCGCCACCCTGTTTGCCGCCCTGAGTCTTGGCGCCCTGTCTGCGCAAGCGCGGGACATGAGCCAGCCTGAAACCTACCGGTATGGCACTCACCTGGACATCAAGAAAGTGATCGCCTCCAAAGAGGGCACCACCCCGGCCTGTGGCGTGGTGACCTCGCAGCTGACCTACCTGGACTCGATGGATCAGACCCGCGTGCTCAACTACCAGAGCTTCTCCGGCGGTTGCCACGACAACTGAGTCACCCCGCCCTCGAGCATGGTTTTCAGGGGGAGGGCGGCGCACGCGCTGCCGCCCCCTTTCCGACTGCAGGTAATCGCTATGTTGCTGATCGCTTTTCTGGGTGGGATCGTCACGATTCTCAGCCCATGCATCCTCCCCGTCGTGCCTTTTCTGTTTGCCCGCGCCGACCGCTCGGCGGCCTCGGTGCTGTTGACGCTGCTCGGTCTGACGCTGACGTTCGCGTTGGTGTCGAGCCTGGCCGTGGTCAGCAGCGACTGGGTGGTGACCGCCAATGGCATCGGTCGTCAGGTCGCACTGGTGGTGTTGGTGCTCTTCGCACTGTCGCTGTTGTCGGCGAAAGTCGGCGGCTGGTTGATGTGGCCATGGGTGACGCTTGGCAATCGTCTTGACCCTGCTACGCGTCGGTTATCCGGGCCCTTAGCTTCGTTGCTGATCGGCGTCGCCACCGGCTTGCTGTGGGCGCCCTGCGCGGGGCCGATTCTGGGGATCATTCTGACCGGCGCCATGCTGCAGGGCCCGAGTGCGCAAACCAGCCTGTTGCTGCTGGCGTACGGGCTGGGCAGTGCGGTGTCGCTGGGGGTGCTGATCTTCGCCAGTCGTGGTGTGTTGTCGCGCCTGAAACTCTCGTTGCCGGTGACAGCGTGGCTACGGCGGGGCGCGGGATGTGCCGCCTTGCTGGTGGCGGTGGTGATCGCCAGCGGATCACAGAGCCAACTGCTGGCGGGTACTTCGTCCCAAGGCGCGGCAGCGGTGGAGCAGCAATTGCTGACCGGGGTGCCCAAGGTGGTCGATTATCTGGTCGACAGCGTAAAGGCCGCGACGGCGACTGATGTGAGCGACAAGGGCGAGATGCCTTCGCTGTCCGGCGCGGTCCAGTGGCTGAATTCACCAGCGCTGACCAAGGAATCGTTGAAAGGCAAGGTGGTGCTGGTGGACTTCTGGACATTCGACTGCATCAACTGCCAACGCAGCATTCCCTATGTGAATGCGTGGGCGAAGAAGTACGAGAAAGACGGGTTGGTGGTGATCGGTGTGCACACCCCCGAATACCCCTATGAACGGGTCGTCGACAATGTGCGCAAGAACGTCGAGAAACTGGGGCTGAACTATCCGATCGCGATCGACAACGACTATGCGATCTGGCGCGCCTTCGGCAATCAGTACTGGCCTGCGCACTACCTGATCGACGCGCAGGGCCAGATCCGTTACACCCACTTCGGCGAGGGCAGCTACGACACCCAGGAACAGGTAATCCGGGAACTCCTCGACGAAGCCAGAGCCAGAGCCAGGAGTTGATTCACACCTCCGACAGGGACGACATCTGCCGGGGTGTTTGTCCAGGCGTGGCGGTAATTATTGTCAAGAAGAGGAGCAATTACCGTCGATGTTGCAAATCTCAAACACCCGATACCCATAACGCCCGCAGTTACCGCTGAACAGTTGAAGTTCAGACAGCGAATGACGGAACTTGATATTTAGGGTGCGGCGTATGTGTGTTCGTAAATGTTGAAGGTTGTCTTGCTGAGGTTCTTGAGGCCCTCGTTTGAGTTTATTCAAACGAGGGTGTTGTTTTGGGATGAGGTAAATTATGAAGACTATTATAAATAGTTTGTCATTTAGAATTATTCGTGATTAAAAATCCGGTGAAACGGATTTGACAGGTAATCCAATTGGATCCATCGTTACCTTCGAACCGTTCCAGCGTTGCTGACCATCAGTCTGAACAGACTGGCATTTCGCCTGGCCTCACTCGAACCGCATTTTAACTACGGATATAAACACAGGACTCTTCTCATGGCCGTCCGCGGATTCGCTCGCCTGTTGAAACAGCACAGTCCAGACTCGGAAATATGGTGGGATTCCTCCCCCTCGTTATATGCGGCTTTCGAAGAAAGTATGAAGCTGAAATATTCAGACATATATCCGCAGATTCGGGAGTTATTACCAAACGGCTTTTCGAACAGTGACACGGGCATCAGCGGAGCAACCACCAATCCGATCCTGATTACCCAGGCAGTTCTGGCAAACCCAGACAAATGGCATGCCCGGGCCGCCTCTCTTTGCACTGCGCTGTCCAGCTCAGAGAAGGCAGCCCGGATCTATGACCGGGTTATCATCGAGGGTGCCCGGCGTCTACTTCCCCTGCATGCATCATCCCGACAGCGTCACGGCTGGTTGTCTGCGCAGATCGAAGGGGGCGACAGCATGGATGAGGACGCGTTGGTCGAGCGCGGTCGCCAGTTGGCGCAGTTGGCGCCGAACATCATGATCAAGGTGCCAGGGAGCGAGGAGGGCTATCGCGCCATCGAGCGGCTGGTCGCGCAGGGCTACTCGATCAACAACACCTTCTGTTTCAGCGTTTCGCAGGCGGCCGCGTTTTTCAAGGCCATCCATGACGGCCGTCTTCACGCACAGCGTCAGGGCGTAAGCACCGAGCATGCGCGGTACGTCGTCAGCTTCATGATCGGTCGGCTGGGTGCGGAAGATGAAATCAGGGGAAGGCTGACGAATCCCGACCGGCGCTGGGCCGAACTGGCGGTGTACCAGGCGATTCAGGCGCTGCGTCGGCGCTGGCGTACTCCGGCGCGGCTTCTGCTGTGCAGTCTGAAGGTCGATACCGACAGTCGCGGTCGCGAACATTGCTGGCACTTGCAGCGCACCGGAGCCGACACGACGCTGTACACCATGACCCCGCACATCATCGAGTTTCTTGCCCGGCGCCAACGGCAACTTCGCCCGATCGTGCCTGCCACCCGAGGGGTGCAAGTACCAGAAGGCGTGATGCACCGGCTGATGTCTATCGATTACTGGCGCCAGGCGTATTTCGAAGGGGGTCTGGCGCCCCGAGAGTTTGCACGCTACCCGGCATTCATCACTGCCGGCCGTGATGCACGCGAAGGCCAGCAGCGTTTGCTCGACTTTGTCCAGGCTGCGGGCGCAGGTCAGCAAAAACTGCCGATTCGGACAACCCATGATCAGTCGTTGGAGTGCGCATCATGAATCGCATGATCGCCCTTTGGGCCCATCCTCGTTCGCGCTCGACAGCGCTGGAGCGGGTGTTCATCGAGCGGGGGGATTTCGAAGTCTTTCACGAACCGTTCGCGCACGTGGCGTTCGATGAGCATTCCGCCATTCCTCATGACGATCTGGACTGCGGGCTGCCACGCGATTACGACGCGATCAAGTCGCTGTTGCGCACCACGCGCCAGACTCGGCACGTGTTTCATAAGGACATGTGCTACCACTGCCTGGATCAATTGAAGGCCGACCCGGAGTTTCTGCTCGAACAGCAGAACGTCTTCATCATCCGTGAACCGGGGCGCGCCATCGTTTCGCATTTCGCGATGTTCGCGCAGATGCCGGTGCAGGCCATCGGGCACAAGGCGCTGTATGAAGTCTTCTGCACGCTGACGAAACTCACCGGCAGGATTCCGTATGTGATCAACGCTGAAGACCTGGCCACTCGTCCGGAAGAGACGGTACGCAGGCTCTGCGATTACCTGCAACTGGAGTTCCTGCCCCACGCCCTCAACTGGGAGCCGTCCTGCCCGCCGCAATGGAAGGCCTGGCGCAGCTGGCACAAAGAGGCCGAGCGCAGCACCTGCATCGTCGCACCCGTCGAGACTTTCGATGAAGGCGCGCTGACCGGCGATCCCCGGCTTCTGGCGTACTACCAGGCCCATCGACCTTATTACGAGCGCATGAATCAATTCGCGCAGCAGGTGCATGCATGAAAAAAGTGGTCATCACCGGCGCGGCGAACGGCATCGGCAGGGCCACTGCGATCGCCTGTGTAGAAGCCGGTTATTACGTGGTTGCCGCCGACAAGGATCGGTGCGGGTTACAGGCGCTGCAAAAGAATCTGTCGTTGCTTCGCCTGGAAACTCACCTTGCCGATTTTTCGCAACCTCAGGTTTACCGCTCGTTCATCAGCGGACTTTACGACCGTCATCATCACCGAACGCTTCACGGTCTGGTCAACAACGCCGGCCTGTACCACGGCAAGAGCGTTTATGAATACAGCGACGAAGAGATGGAGGAAATGTGGGCAGTCAATCTGAAGTCACTGATCTACCTGTCCAAAGACTTCGCCATGCGCGAGCAGGATCGCTCGCAAGGCGCTCATGACTCGAGTGTGCGCAGCATCGTCAACATCACGTCGGTTGCCGGGGAGGTCGGCAGCATGGATGCGCTTTACGGCGCTACCAAGGCGGGAGTCATCGGCCTGACCAAAGCCAATGCCTGGAATTTTGCACCTCACGTGCGCGTCAATGCGGTCTCCCCGGCGTTAATCCGGGAAACCTCCATTCATGACCGGATACCCGAGCATCGGAGAAAGGAGTACGAGCGACAGGAAGTCCTCAAGGACCCCATTCATCCTGAGGGTGTGGCCGATGTGATCATGTTCCTGCTGTCCGATCAGAGCCGCAATCTCACCGGAAAAGTCATCGCCGTGGACAACGGTGCCTATCCCCGCTGATAGCGAGGCGAGGCACTTCAGGGAGAGAGCACCATGCAACGCAAGAAGCTACTTATCATTGGCGGCGGCAATCTGTGCCTGCAGATCCTGCAAACGCTTGCTCCGCGCAATCAGTTCGAATTTCACGTCGCCAGTCGCAATCTCGAGCAAGCGACCAAGCTGTGCAATCTGGTGCGGCTCGGCGCTATGCAGGGGGATATTCCTGCACGGATTCAGGCGTGGGAAATGAACTTGAGCGAGTCGGACATCGAGCGCAACGCCCACACACTGACCCGGATCAGGCCGGACGTCATTCTCAACTGCGCCTCGCTGCAATCCTGGCGCCGCATTACCGAACTGCCCAAAGCGGCGTTCGATGCGCTTGATCAGGCGCAACTGGGCCCCTGGCTGCCGATGCACCTGGCACCGGCCTATGCGCTAATGCGCGCGGTCAAACAATCCTGCCCCAAAGCGTTAGTGGTCAACGCCGCTTTTCCCGATGCGGTCAACGCAGTCCTGTTCAAGGTCGGGATGGCGCCGGATGTCGGCGTCGGTAACGTCGCCAACCTGATTCCCGCCACGCGCTGTGCCATTGCACGGCTGGCAGGCTGCGATCCGCTTCGGGTGCGCGTGAAATTGATCGGCCAGCATTTTTTCAGTCACTACGTCCCTCGCAGTGGCCTGCCGCCCAAGGCGCATTTCAACCTGACGTACTGGATCGACGGCAGGGAACGCAGCGAAGACTTCAGCGCCGAGACCATCTTCACCAGTGTGGCCAGGGACTTCGCTCGGCTCGGCGGTGTGGACGGCCAGTACCTCACCGCCATGTCTGCGGTGCGTGTCCTGGAAAACCTGTACGCCGAGAACGAGGTCGAGGCCCACGCGCCGGGCCCCCATGGTTTACCCGGTGGTTATCCGGTCAAAGTCGGTGGGGGGCGGGTGCTGCTGGGGTTGCCGTACGGCGTCAGGCGCGAGGATGCGATCCAGCTGAACGAGGCCGGGCAGCGTCAGGATGGCATCGAGACGATCATGGCCGACGGCACGGTGACGTTTGGCCGACAGCAGATGAGCGTCATGGAGGAGTTGCTGGGCTTCTTCACACCTGAACTGAAGGTTCAGGACGCCGCAAGCGTCGCCGACGAGTTGGGGCGCAAATACCAGGCCTTCGCCGCTCACATTCGCCAACAGGGAGTCAGCCAACATGTTGCCAGGCAGCCCGTCTTTACCCCTCGATTCGCGTGAACGTGCCGATCGGGACTATTCGCGTCAGTACAACGACGACTTCGTCAGCCGCTGGGATGAGCTTATCGACTGGGACAAGCGGGCCGCGGGTGAGGGGACGTTTTTCTCCGATCTGCTGCTCAAGGCAGGGGCCTGTCGGATACTCGATGCTTCCACCGGCAGCGGCTTTCATGCGGTACAGCTGCACAAGGCCGGTTTCGACGTCACCGCGTGCGATGGCAGTCGAACCATGGTGGAGCGCGCGAAGGCCAACTTCAACAGCAGAGGGCTGCGCATTCCGCTCGTCTGTCGGGACTGGCGTGACCTGGAGCGCGCTCAGTTAGGGACTTTCGACGCAGTGCTGTGTCTGGGCAGTTCGCTGTGCCATGTCTTCGACAGTCAGGATCGCATCGACGTGCTCAAGCGATTTCGCAGCCTGCTCAGGCCGGGCGGGGTGCTGCTAATCGATCAGCGCAACTTTCACGCGATCCTGGAAGGGCATTTCTCATCGTCCGGACGCTATTACTACTGTGGGAAAACAGCCAGGGTCACGGTGGGGGAGCTGCATGAATCGCTGTGTGAGTTCGTCTACACCTTCGCAGAGGGCGTGACCTATCGGCTGCGCGTGTTTCCCATCCTTCCTGAACGACTGCGAACCGAAATGTTCCTCTCCGGGTTTGGGGAACTGAAGCGATTTGGCGACTTCCGCCACGTCTACGACCCGCTGCGGGCCGATTTCATCATTCATCAGGCCCGCGCCTGAGGGACTCGAGAAAAGGGTTTTTCCATGGACAGTCACCACCCTACCCAAGCTTCCAGGAATCTGTTCACGTATGACTTCAGCCGTGGCGGCGAGCCCGAGGGCCAGGCAGTTGCTCGTGTGATCTGGCTTACCGGATTGTCCGGGGCAGGCAAATCGACCATCGTCGACAGTCTTAACCCGGTGTTGCGCGATCGTGGCCTGAAGACCTGCATTCTAGACGGCGATTCCCTGCGAACCGGTCTTTGCCGTGACCTGGGGTTCACCGACCCCGACCGGGACGAAAACGTGCGGCGCGTGGCTGAGGTCGCCTCCCTGATGGCCGACGCCGGGCTGACCGTCATGGTGGCGCTGATCTCACCGAGCCGCGCCGGCCGCCATCTGGCCCGCTCGATCATCGGCCCCGAGCGCTTCGTCGAGGTGTTCGTCGATGCACCGCTGCAGGTGGCCGAGTCCAGGGATCCCAAGGGGTTGTATCGTCGTGCCCGGCGCGGCGAGATCAAAGGCTTCACCGGGATCGATTCGCGATATGAAACGCCTGTCTTTCCCGAAGTGCACATTCGCAGCGATCAGATCGGTGTGGCAGCGGCTGTCAGGCTGATCGATGACTGGTTGCAACGGTTTAGCGAGCCTTGAGGGTGGTTTGAGGCATCGTTGTGCAACGAGCGCGCACGGCTGTCCGAAAGTCACGCGAAATGGCGCCGCTCTGCCATTATTGAGTCTTCAGTCAATGCTGAGGACGGGCGATGTCCATCGGACAATTGAAAATCAACTCCATCCGACTGGTCGGCGGGATGAGCGTGCTCGATTACCTGAATACCTGCGACGGCCGGCGTCCCGGAACCGCGTTGCAGGAGGTCGTGGACAAACTGTCGAACCTTGAAGAGATCGTGCATTGGTTCCGGCACGCCGGGCTGATCGAGCCCGTGGAACACGAGCGGCTGGTTGAGCTGGTGCGCAGGTCTTCGTGGCATTCATTGACGGCGTTCAAGCAGTTGATCGGATTTCGTGAGGCGCTCTATGGCTTGTTTCTGCCGATTGCGTTGAATGACAGGGTTGATCAGGTCGGCCTGGATGAACTGAACGCGGTGTTGGCGGAGACCGCGGGGCAGCGGCTGTTGGTGCCGACGTCGGCGGGCGTTATTTGGCGCTGGCGGGCGTGTGAGACGCTGGATGATATGACGGCCGGTTTCAAGGGGCGTCTGGCGGTTCAGGCGGCAGGGCTGCTGACGTCGCCCGATCTCTCTCGATTGAAGGCCTGTGCTACGCCTGATTGCGATTGGCTGTTTATCGACACATCGAAAAACGGGCGGCGGCGCTGGTGCCAGATGAATGTGTGTGGCGCCAAGGAAAAGGCCAGACGTGCGGTGGGGCATGTTTAATAGAGACTGGCCATCCTTGATTGATCAGCGGGCGGTCACTGCTTCAGCCTGACAGGCGCCCCGACCCCCATAAATACGGGTCTGACCCTCTGCCCGTAAAAACCATGGAACCTGCTCCGGTCTCAAGCTTCATATCTCTTGTTCAAGGCTGTCGCGGCACCGGTCGCGACGAAATGCACAGAGAGCACACGCATGAGCGATATCCGTATCGGCATCTCGGGCTGGCGCTATGTGCCGTGGCGTGGGGATTTCTACCCGGAAGGTCTGGCCCAGAAAAACGAGCTTAAATTCGCCTCCAGAGCGGTGAACAGCATTGAGATCAATGGCTCGTTCTACTCTCTGCAGTCGCCGGACCTGTATGCCCGCTGGTACGCCGATACACCCAAGGGGTTCGTCTTCAGTCTCAAGGGGCCGCGCTACATCACTCACGTCCGGCGCTTGAATGACGTGGGTGAAGCCCTGGCCAACTTTTTCGCCTCGGGCATTTTCAAACTCAGGGAGAAGCTTGGCCCGATTCTTTGGCAGTTCCCGCCCAACTTCAAATTCGATGCCGAGAAGTTCGAGGCCTTCCTGAAGCTCTTGCCCTTTGACGGCACGTCCGCCAAGGCCTGCGCCAAACAGTGCGCGGCGCGGATGGAAAAGCCCGGTTATCTGGACATACCTGCCAAGGCTCGTCTTCGGCACGCAGTCGAGATCCGTCACGAAAGCTTCGCCGTTGCCGAATTCATCGACCTGCTGCGCACCTACAACGTGGCGTTGGTGGTCGCTGACACGGCCGGCAAGTGGCCGTACATGGAAGACCTGACGAGCAACTTCGTTTACCTGCGCCTGCATGGTGACAAACAACTCTACGCCAGCGGTTACACGCCCAAGGCCATCAAGCGCTGGGGTGATCGCATCGAGCGCTGGAGCCACGGCAGTCAGCCCGACGACGCACACGTCACCGATGCCAAGGCCGTTCGCCCGCGCAAGTCGCGGGACGTCTACTGCTACTTCGACAACGACATCAAAGTCCGCGCGCCCTACGACGCTCGCAAATTGCTTGAGCGCTTCGGGCTGGCCGACGATCTGGAAGTCGCCCCGGGCGATCTGCAAGGAGTGAAGTTTTGACCAGTGCCCTCATCCCCGAAGACATCGCCGGCCGACGGCAGAAGGCTTCGACTGACGTCACGCTCAATGTGCTGACCATGAACATGCACATGGGCTTCGGTTTCCTCAACCGGCGCTTCATCCTGCCCGAGCTGCGCGATGCGGTGCGCAGCGTGTCGGCGGACGTGGTGTTTCTGCAGGAAGTCCACGGCGAGCAGCAGAACCATGCGCAGAAGGTGAAAGACTGGCCGACCATGTCGCAGTACGAGTTTCTCGCCGACAGCATGTGGAAAGATTTCGCCTATGGCCGCAACGCGGTCTATCCCCACGGCCATCACGGCAATGCCTTGCTGTCGAAGTACCCGATCGTGCGTCACGAGAACCTCGACGTCTCGATCCTCGGCACCGAGGAGCGTGGGCTGTTGCATTGCGTGCTACAGGTGCCCGGCTTCGGCGAAGTACACGCGATCTGTGTGCACCTGGGGCTCAAGGAGGTCCACCGCCAGCAGCAGTTGTCCCTGATGGCGGATCTGGTCTCGCGTCTGCCTCCGGAAGCGCCGGTGATCATTGCCGGGGACTTCAATGACTGGCGGCAGAAGGCCGACGGTGTGCTGCGCCCGACCGGTCTGCGCGAGGTGTTCGTCGAGTCGTTCGGCGCCCCCGCGAAAAGCTTTCCGGCGCGTTTCCCGCTCTTGCGGCTGGACCGGATCTACGTGCGCAACGTCAAGACGCGGTCCCCCAAAGTATTGTCCAACCGACCCTGGTCGCACCTTTCCGATCACGCGCCGCTGGCGGTGGAGGTTTCGCTATGAAGGCTAATGGTTCCCAGTGCGGCGTCTGGCAGGACGGCAACTCGGTTGAGTTGCTGATCAATGGCGAAGACTTCTTCACCAAGGTCTTCGAGTGCATTCGTGCCGCGCGACGTGAGGTCTTGCTGGAGACCTTCATCATCTTCGAGGACCGCGTTGGCGAGGGCTTGCAGCAAGCGGTGATCGAAGCCGCCAGCCGCGGTGTGCGGGTGGTGATCACGGTGGATGACTACGGCACCAGCGATCTGAGTTCCGCATTCGTCGCGCAGATGATCGACGCGGGGGTACAGATTCAGTTGTTCGATCCACGCCCGAAATTCATGGGCATGCGCACCAATCTTTTCCGTCGTCTGCACCGCAAGGTGGTGGTGATCGACGCCGAACTGGCCTTCATGGGCGGCATCAACTACAGCGTCGATCACATGTCCGACACCGGCATCACGGCCAAGCAGGACTACGCCGTGCTGGTGCGCGGTCCCATCGTCGCTGACATCTATCGCTCCACGCTGGGCATGCTCGGGCCGGCACTGCGCGGGTCGTTTGCGCCGCTCAAAGTGGTGACTCGCCAGGCCGGTAGCGCGCGGATGCTGCTGGCAGAGCGGGACAATCGCCTGCACACCACCGACATCGAGGAGCAGTATCTGCTGGCCATGCGCAGCGCCACCCAGCGCATCACCATTGCCAACGCGTACTTTTTTCCCAGTTACCGCTTTCTGCGTGAACTGCGCAACGCGGCCCGGCGCGGTGTCAAGGTCACGCTGATTCTGCAAGGCCAGCCGGACATGCCGTTCGTGCGCATGTGCTCGCGTCTGACCTACACCTGGCTACTGCGCGAAGGCGTGGTGATTCACGAATACAAGCAGCGGGCGCTGCACGGCAAAGTCGCATTGATCGATCAGGAATGGTCGACCGTGGGCTCGAGCAATCTGGACCCCTTGAGCCTGGCGCTGAACCTGGAAGCCAACCTGTTCATTCGCGATCACGCGCTCAATCAGCATCTGCATGAGCACCTGCGAGAGCTGGCGGCCGCACACAGCAAGCAGGTCAACCTCAAGGGGCTGGCGAAAGGGCAGTGGTGGCGAGCGCCGATGATCTTCTTCAGTTTTCACTTTCTGCGCCACTTCCCCGCCATCGCCGGGTTGTTTCCGGTGCACGGGCCGCGCCTGAAGCCGTTGCGCGCGCCGGATGTGATTCCGGACGCCCAGGCGCTCAAGAGCGGGCTGGCCTCTGACCAGGAGAAGTCACTATGAGCGGGGTATCGCAAGCATCGACTGCGCAGGACAAATCGCCGGCGTCGAACAAACATGGCGCCTGGCTGAAATGGGCCAAGCGTGGTTTCACCCTGTTTTTCTTCATTGCGGTGCCGGTGCTGTTGTTCATGCTGGTGAAGAATCTGGACTGGAAAGAAGTCGCCCATGCGCTGGAGTCGTACAAGGCGAGCACGCTTGCGCTGGGCTTTCTGGTCGCGGCCGGCAGCTATCTGACCTATTGCGGCTTCGATGTGCTGGCCCGCAGATACACCGAGCACAAGCTGTCGGTGGCGCAGATCGTCCCCGTGACGTTCGTCTGTTACGCGTTCAACCTCAACCTCAGTTCGTGGGTCGGGGGTATCGCGCTGCGCTACCGGTTGTATTCCCGGCTCGGGCTGGACGTGCCGACTATCACGCGGATACTCAGCCTGAGTCTGATCACCAACTGGCTGGGCTACATGCTGCTGGCGGGGTTCGTGTTCGCCGGTGGCTTCATCGACTTGCCAGAGGGCTGGAAGATCGGTGATACCACGCTGCAATTGATCGGCTTCGTGCTACTGGCGGTGTGCTTCGGCTATTTCCTGGCGTGCCGGTTCTCCAAACGACGCACCTGGACGATTCGCAAGCAGAAACTGGTGCTGCCGTCGCTCAATCAGGCGCTGCGTCAGGCGCTGCTGGGAGCGTTGAACTGGGGGCTGATGGCGCTGCTGATTTTCATCCTGCTGCCGGAAAAGGCGTTCTATCCCGCCGTGCTGGGAATCCTGCTGATCAGCAGCATCGCCGGGGTCATCGCGCACATTCCGGCCGGGCTCGGGGTGCTGGAAACCGTGTTCATCACCCTCATGCAGCACCAGTTCAGCAAAGGCCAGTTGCTGGCTGCGCTGATCGGGTATCGCGTGATCTATTTTCTGATCCCGCTGATGCTGGCGGTGATGGTGTATCTGATTCTCGAGAACCGCGCCAAGGCGATGCGCAGCAAGAATGAGGCGCGTGGGGCTGATTGATTGCCGAATCTTGATTGCCGAATCGACCGCTGATTGACGAATACTGATTGCCGGATCGACCTCTGTAGCAGCACGGCTTGCCGGCGGTGGCGATCTCAAGGATGTCACCGCCGCAAAGCCGGACTGCTACAAGAAATGTGTGTGGCGCCCTGAATTTCGATGCTCAATCCTTCCCGGCAAACATCCGCACGGCATCCACAGCCTCATGGGTACCGTTGCTGATCTGCACGATGGCCGAACCCGCCTGGTCAGCCAGGTCCACACCTTTGGCCGCGTTGCTGCGGGTGTTGTCCATGCTGACGATCGCCTGACGGGTCTCGCTCTGGATCAACTGGATCATCTCGGAGATTTCCTGGGTCGAACGGCTGGTGCGTCCGGCCAGTTGCCGCACTTCGTCGGCCACCACGGCAAACCCCCGCCCCTGATCCCCGGCACGCGCAGCTTCGATGGCGGCGTTGAGCGCCAGCAGGTTGGTCTGATCGGCGATGCTGTGAATGGTGTTGACGATGGCCGTGATCTGTTCGGAGCGTTCGCCCAGTTGGCCGATGATCCGCGAAGAATCATCGATGTTTCGTGAGATCTGTCGCATTTCGCTCGCCGCCTGCTGGATCACCTGAGTGCCTTGCTCGGCGACTTTCTGAGTCTGCACCGAGATGTGATAGGCCTGGGCGGCACTGTGGGAATCCTGCTCGTGTTTCTCGATGCGCGCGGTGACGTCAGAGGCGAACTTCACCACTTTGCACAGCTTGCCGCTGGCGTCGTAGACCGGGTTGTAGGACGCCTCCAGCCAGAGCGTCTGGCCATGCTTGCCAACGCGCTTGAACTGGCCGCTGAAAAACTCGCCCTTGTTCAGACGTCGCCAGAAATCCTGATACTCGCTGCCGCTCGCCAGTTCGGCGGGGCAGAGCAATCTGTGGTTCTTGCCGAGCAGTTCCTGACGGCCGTAACCCATCAGGCGCAACAGATTATCGTTGGCGGCGATGATGCGCCCATCCAGATCGAACTCGATCACCGCCATCGCGCGATCGATGGCCTGCAGCTTGTTGCGCGCTTCGTTCTCTTCGCGAAGCTTTTCGGTGACGTCCATCGCGTATTTGACCACTTTCACCACGTTGCCGTTGGCGTCCCGAATCGGGTTGTAGCTCGCTTCCAGCCACACGGTAGTGCCATCGCCTGCCACGCGCTGAAAGGTTTGTGAGACGAACTCGCCATTGCGCAGGCGCGACCACAGCTGAGCGTACTCATTGCTGCGTGCATGTTCGGGAGTGCAGAACATGCGGTGTTCCTTGCCGATCACCTGCTCGGAGCGATAGCGCATGGTCTTGAAGAAGTTGTCGTTGGCGCTGAGCACGATGCCATTGAGGTCAAACTCGATGCTGGCCATCGCACGGTTGATGGCTTCCAGCAGACTGGCCTGATGGGCGACGGTCAGTTGCAGGTCCTGGATGACTTTGTTCTTGGACGAGTCGAAAAACATGATGGCGGCTCAGGCAAGTGGAACGACAGGGATTCCGTTCCGTGGCCTTTGGAGCACAGGTCAATGCTCAGCTGCGGTTTCCGTTTGCAGTGCAGAGATCATCACAAACGTGATATCAAAAAGCTACACAAATCTTGTACAGCTCGTCGGGTTTGTACAGCTTTAGTGAGAGGGGTCGATTCGGACCGTAGGCCTGCTGATCCGGCACAGCCTGTCTTTTGATTTCTGACTGGAGGTCAGGTGATTCAGCACTGCGTGCTTTTGAGTCTGATCGGAGGCCAGGTGATTCAGCACTGCCTGTCTTTTGATTCTGGCCGGAGGCCAGGTGTTTCAGCACAGCCTGTCTTTTGATTCTGACCGGAACCCTGCTGATCCAGCACAGCCTGTCTTTTAAGTCTGACCAGAACCCTACTGTCCAGCACAGCCTGCTTTTGATTCTGGCCGGAGGCCGTGGGAGC
>NZ_QXTJ01000001.1 GCF_003605735.1 Pseudomonas sp. LS-2
GTAGATCTGCGCGGGCGGAGTCAACCACCTCGGCGAGCTCGTCTTCGCCTTCATCGCCGCCTTCGTCGACATTCATCTGGGCCAGCGAATACGCCTTGTATGCCTCCTGCACACCGTCGGCTGCAGCGGCGAGGTATTCAGCGTGCTCGATCGCGTAATCCTGAGGCGTGCGCTCATCCACCACTGCGCGGACATCCTCGGCAGTGGCAGCGAGAAGGGTGTCTATCTTTTTGCAGTCATCGGCGGTTACATGATCGGAAATCCATGCCAGACGCAGGAGCCGCAGCAATTCTGTTTGATCACTCATCTGATTCACCCTTCGCGGCTGGAGCGGATTGGTGGGCGAGGCAACTCTCAAGAAACTCGTTTGCCTGCTCGAAGCTCTCTATCCCATTTTTCTTAGCTTCGGTTCTAGCCTCCTGATGAGCCGGTCCAAAATTGTGGTCGTTCCAGACATATGCGAGCCAAAGCGTACGGCGCGCCAGGGACTGGAGCTTTCCATTGGACTCCCGCGCCTTGGCTATGTCGGATTCAAGATCGTCAACCCGCTGATCCGCCACGTTCAAGCGCTGCTGGAGTGCGGCGTTCTCGGCCTGCAGGCGGGTGACGTAATCGTCGAGGTCGATTTCATTTCCGCATTTCCAGCAGCAACCGTCGCAGTTGGCGCGCTCAGACAGTGTGAAGTCGGCCTTGCAGTTCCAGCATTTCAGACTTCCGCCAGCAGGCGGCACAGCGGCGTGGTGTTGGTGCTCATCGAACCGACGCTGAGCTTCCGCATCGCCTTTCAGGCAGCCACAGTGGTATGGGTGCGCGGTGTAGTCGGCGTGGCAAAGCCGGTCGGGGTATGACTTCTTCTCTTCGCACCCGCGGCGCGCCGAATGTGCCTGTGGTTGTTGGCATTCCTGACTCATAACTCCTCCTGAATATCCCGCTCACCGTCAGCCCGCATGGCGTCGATGGCGTATTGATGAATTTCCCGCGCCATTGCCAGCGCGGCGCTTGGTGACAAGTGGGTTTGAGGCAATCGGTGAAGGCTGATGCGATGGCTGCCATCAGTGCCAACAAAAACGGTGGCTTTGACCATTCGAACTGGTTCAGGCATGGCGATATCCCTGTAACCCAATCAGGTTACTTTTTGAGATGTAACCTCTGGAGGTTACTTTGGGGTTTGTCAGGCGGCGGCCATCAGCGCTTCGATCACGTGCTGGCCAGCGAGCGGAGGAACTGCGTTGCCGGCCATGTGCATGGTCAGCTTGTGGCTCGCGGGGCGTAGCGTGTCGGCGGGGAAGGACTGGGCAGCCAAGGCCTCACTGGCGCTTAGCATTCGCATCTCGCCGCCGCGTACCAGTGCCCATCGGTCCAGCGTGGTTATGGTTCCAATCGGCCTGTTCATGTCGCGTCCGGTGAGGCCAGAGCCTTTGCCGTAGTAAGGCATGATGAACTGGTCCCCATAGCGCTCCCGGCCGTTACGGACTCGGTTGAGAGTGGCCTGTGCTCGGCCTGGCTTGTTGATCGGTGACCACTTGCCCGCGTCGAAGTCGAGGAAGCTGGTAGCCGGAACGTGCCGGAATTGGGGAAGGTTCAGCATCAGCGGCGCTCGGCTGCGGGTCAGCACCATGAACAGTCGCACCCGGTGCTGCGGTACGCCCAAGTCTGCACAGTCGACGATGTGCGGGGCTGCCTGATACCCAAGTGCCTGCACCGCTTGCAGCCACGCCGGATAGAGCACCCAGTCGGCGAACTCAGGGACATTCTCGATCAGCGCCGCCTGCGGACGGTGGAACTCGAGAGCCGACACCGGCGCCCATGCGGTGGACCGGGAAGCATCGTGCTGTGGATTCCCAGCGCCTTTGCCTCGCGCGCGGGTGTGACCCTGGCAGCACGGAGAGGCAAGCAAGATGTCGTGGCTTGGAACCTTGGTCCAGTCCGCCTGGTGCAGGTCTTGGCAAATGTGCTGGGTGTCTGGGTGATTCGCGCTGTGCCACTCGACCGCGACAGGCCAGTGGTTGGCCGCCCAGAGTACTTCGACACCCGCAGCGCGGGCGCCGGTAGACCATCCGCCGAGTCCGGCGAACAAATCGATTGCTGTGGTCATGCTGATCCTCGCCAGTGGCGTGATTCAAAGTTGGGAAGGGGGATGTTTCAGGCGCGCCCGCCGAGATCCAGACCGATCTGACTTACTCGTTCGACACAGGCCGGGTTGAGCCAAATGCATTCGGTCCGGGTGGCGGTGCCCCGCGCGGCGGAAATCCGAGCCGATGTGCTGTAGCAGGTCCAGTCCGGCAACAGCTCGGCATAAAGCTCACTGGGGTAGCCGGATAGCACGACCATTCCTTCTAGATCGAGCAAAACACTGAGCAGCTTGCGGTGTTCGCCATCGTCCATTTCATGCCGGTAGTAACGCCCGCTGGTAGCGCCCTTGTACCTGGTTTCATGCACGTATGGCGGGTCGACGTAGTGGAGAGTTGCCGCGGCGTCGTGTGCTGTGATGACCTCGATTGCGGGCCGGTTCTCGATCAGGACGCCGGTAAGCCTCTGGCCAACTTCGGCGATCGAGTCCGGATACTCTGCCCAAAGCGACTGGGCCGTGCCGTACTGCCGCTTGGTGTCGATGCGGAAACCAGTGACGCCTTTCGTGGCACCGGCGGAGCCGAAGCCCATCTGCGCCCGCATGATTGTCCGCCGTGCGCGTTCTACCGGATCCCCTGCCGGCTCCCAGGACAATTCGAACTCTGCGCGGGAGTAGGGCGTCAGCACCAAGCGCTCAGTCAGTGCCGATCGCTTCGGCGGATCCTGCAGCACACGGAAAAGGTTCACGATGTCGCCATCGAGGTCGTTATATACCTCGGCGTATGAACGCGGCTTCTGCATCAGCACACCGGCGGCGCCGCCGAATGATTCGACGTAGCAGGTGTGGGGCGGAAAGTGTTGTAGCACCCACGGCGCAAGTCTGAACTTGGCACCGTGGTAACGGATAACCGGTGCGGAGATGGTCACTGTTCGATTCCATGCGGTTGGGAATGGCCTACGCTTACCTCTCCACAGGAAGGGAGAAGGTCATGAGCGAAGACAGGAAAAGGGTTTTTCGGATGGCGCGGAGTGCGTCACGGCTGTGCGTCACGCAATGTGAATGTGATCGCTAAGCTGATCATCCGGCATGCGGTCAGCGCCGCGAATAGAACTCGTGATTATCTCCTCATGTTCGATGAACTACGCTCCCTCAGCATCCCGGCACACACATTGACGCAACCACGTGCTGTGTCTACAGTTCGTCTCAATCAGCGCAGCCCCTGAACGAACATCGGAGCAAGACGAAATGAGATCAAAATTTATTGCCTGTCTTGAAGCGATCATCAACCCATGGGACAGCCACGAAAAAATGGCGGCAATGAATGAAGAATTCAAAAGACTGAATTCTCTGCCTAAAACGAATGCTTTCATGTGTGGAGTTATTCGCGATGGGAAGCAAGTTGTTTTAGTTTACGCAACTGAACCTGACCATTCACTTAATTAGGAAGTCACGCTTACTGAAGTCGCTTGATTGCGGCTTTGCCAGTTGCGCCATCGTTGTGATAAGGCGCCCTTACAGTAGACGCGCCTCCCGATCTTCCTTCGACATCTTGTCCCGGTCGCGCTTGTCCTGTTGGCGTTGTTTTGGAGTCTTCGCTGTCATCACGCAGCACTCCGTTCGAACTCGCCGGGCCCACAGTTCAGCAGGTCACAGACTCGGTTGATGATCCGAAGTGCGGCATCGAACACCTTCGCGTCGTCCGGCTCGCGGCTCAGTCGCTTCATGTTCGGCTGGTGTTCCAGACAGACCTTATCGACCAGACGCCAAGCCAGCTTTCTGAGCTAGTCGGCGCTGTTATGGGTGCGCAGGCTGAGAGCAAAGACCAAGGCAACATCCTCAGGCCGGTACTGGCCGCCGCTCCGGGTGTTGTAGAGCTTCTTTACCGAGGTCATCCATGAGGGAAGGCTTACGACTCCTGATGGCGTCTTTTCCATGGTCGGTCTCCTTGAGCCCGCTGGGAGGTAGGTGGTGTTGCGCCGCTCGCTTGCGACGCTGTGGCACAGATCGTTTCATCGGCTGGTGAGCATCTCGGCCTTGGCCTGCTCGATCTGCTTCTCCAGCTTCAGGATGGTTGCCTCGCCGCGCTCGGCGTCGGCTGGCTTCCAGTCCTTCGAAGCGGCCAGCAGCCGGTCGATGCTGTCGCGCATGTGCTGGATGTTCCAGTAGTTGGCGTTGTTGGTACTCATGATCAGGCACCTGCGAGGTAAGGCAGTTGGCGGAAGGGGATGTCATCGTCGAAGCTGTCGAAATCAGGGCCGTTCGTGCCTTGCTGGTTCTGGGCTGGCCTGCTCTGTTGCTGGGTGCGCTGCTGTGGCTGCTGGCGGGGCTGCTGTTGCGGCGCCTGTTGGGTCTGCTGTTGCGGTGCGGAACCGGCAAACTTGATGATAATTATCCGCCCCGTCAGCTTGATGCCCTGACTGCCGTCGCTCTTGTCGAAGGTCTCTACATGAGCATCGTCGATGGTGAAGTGCAGCTGCTGGCCTTTGAGCAGGTACGGCGCCAGGGCTTCGGCCTGTTTGCCCCACAGCGTTGCGTCGACCCACTGGGTGGGACGCTTGCCGTCCTGACCTTTGCGTCCGTATTCGCAGGCCAATGGCAAGTTGCAGACGGCGTCGCCGCTGGGGGTGTAGCGCAGTTCAGCGTCGCGGCCCAAGCGGCCGATATCGGTAAGTGTTGGCATGGGGGCTCTTACTTGATAGTGATTGAGGATTTGCCAGTTTCAGAATGAGCGCCTGGTACTTCGAGGCCGTCTTTGATCGCCTTGGCAATCATGGCCTTGTCAGGTGTGCTGGTGACTTTTGTGTTCATGTAGTCATCGGGGACGATTTTATCGTTGTCGATCACTACGACTGGCCGACCCTTGCCCAGGCTGATGGTGAAAAGCGGGTGGCTTATCTTTGTGATGCCAGAAGCCTCCATGTTGGAGCGCAGGTACTCCTTCAGCGATTCCTTGCGGTTGGTGATGATCCGCTTCCTCTCGGTAAGCCGATCAATCTGTGACTGGATCGCCTCCAGATCACCGTCGATGTTTAGAGTCAGCATGGCAATCGCCTTGCCCTTGTCCTCAAACTCCGCCTGAATCGCGCCCATGGTGTCGTGAAGCGCGACGGCCAGGTCTTCGTCTGCGGTTTCGGCCAGTACGGCCAGTTCTTGGAATTCCTTGCTGATCTGGTAGAGAGCGGTCATTACGCGGCCTCCTTCTGGAATCTCGGCCTCTGCTCGTCATACTCGCGAGCGATGCGGGTTACGGCTTTGTTGTCGTTGCGCGCCGCAAGCTTTTTGACCGCCACATCGTGGATCTTCTTGAGCTCGTTGGCGGACTGGGCACCTTTCAGCAGGTCGACTACAGACTGGATATAGTCGAGTCGGGCCTGTTTCTGGCGTTCCTCCTCTTCCACTTTGTCTTCGGCCTTTTCCAGCGCGACCTCATCACGCACCGCCTCAACGTAGGCTGCGTCGTCGAACATCCCCATGTGGATGTCGGCTGCGAAACCGAGCGGCTGGAGGCATTTGCCTATGGCGTCCGTGAGAGACTTCTTCGCGGCTTCCCAGTCGGTGATAATTTTTCCCTGCTGGAGCAACACGAAGGGGGTATGGCCGTAGTGCTGGACAGTGCACTTCTGGCCGCCCTTGCCGAGATACCAGAGCTCTATTTTCAGCGTGTGCAGCTTGGCGTTGATGCGGGGCGCGTCTGGCCATTCTTTAGTTGGCGCCTGGAGTGGCCCGCCTTCGTCGAAGCGATCCTCCAGCACTGTCCAGCCCCAGCCTTCACCGCACGGCCCGAATACTTCGGTCGCTTTGCGCATGAGGTAGGTAGGCTTGATAGCCGTACCCTTGAAGCCGCCCATGCCGGTGAAGTTATTTGTTGCGCTCGGGTCGGTCGTGTTGACCTGATCCCAAATTCTTGTGTTGTCGGACATGAATGTCTCCCGCGCCATCCGTGTGCCGGGGCGCTGCGATTGAATAGGGTGGGGGTTGAATCAGTGCGGTGCGTAAGCGCTGGCGATCATCCAGGCAGAGCAGAGGAGCAGGGTGAAGAAGCTGCCGCGCCAGAATGCGATGCGCTTGGCGTTCTGGTAGCGGTTCATGGCGTGTGCCTTCCTTCACCGCGGCATTTCCAACACTGCGAGGTGCTTCCGTGGTACGGCCCGGATGTCGTGATGACTCCTGAGCCATGACAAGGCGCGCATGTGACCTTGGACTGCTCACGCCGAAGCGCTGCCTGAGACTCGGCTAGCTCGCGCACCATAGGATCGGCTGGGCGAAAGGAGTGCTCGCTGATGCTTTCCGCAATCCCCGCAGCGTCTTCCGCGACCAGGTCTATCTGCTCGGCAGTAGCCGCCACGCCATGCTGCTCAAGTGATTCAGCGATCAGCTCTTTCCAGAGATCAAGACTGCTCATGGCCGAACCCTCACCGCGATCCGACGCCCTTTCATGATCGGCGCCAGGCGCTGTTTCAGATCACACACCCGCATCTCGCGAGGCTTGCCGATGATCTCATTGAACGGAAGGCCGAAGCCGAGGATGGCGATTCGGCGCTCCACGTCATCGAGCTGTTCGTCGATCAGAGATTTCACGATTGGCGTACTCATTGGGCGGCCTCTCGCTTGATCACAGTGACATCCCAGAATTCGCCACCGCCGCCTATTTCGAACTTGCCACCGTGGTACTCGGCCTTGTCAATCAACGCCTTCATGAAGTCGCTGGTCACATCTTGGCGAGAACCTTCTGTGATTTCGGTTCCCCTGGCGTTTTCGTGCCCGGCAATTACCCGGCCAGTGAGCGCGGTAACAGCCAGTCTGATTTTCTTGCTCATGCCGCCATCCTCGCTTCACGCCCAGCCAAGCGCCTGAAGCGCTCACAGTAGTAGGCGAATTCTTCCGGGTTGATTTGGTTGCTGGTGAACAGGTTGATGATCTGGCGCTCTACTATGGCTTCGTAGAAGGGCGGGTAATCCAGAGTTTCGAGCTGATCCAGCTGCTTGCTGATGTGGACGTGAGGGCTGTTCACAGTTCGTCATCCTCTGCTTCAGCCTGAAGACCTGCCTCGGCGTGCGGCTCGACCAGCGCTACGGCAATATCGAACAGCTTGCCCATCGGCGTTTGGCCTTCGCCGAGCAGGCCCAAGGCGAACGTCTTGGCAGGTGCGCCGCCAATAGCAGCGATCACCAACTGGGCGTAGAAGTCTTCGTCATCCATCCCGTCGATCTGCCGCTGATTCAGATGCTCCTGAACCTTGCTCAGGAACGTGGAGTACTCGACGACGATGGGGGAACAGAGACGGCGGCGAATCACCAGGTCACAGCCGCGCATCAGGTTCTCGGCGGTGTCTTCGATCCAGCGGTGAGTCGCTTCCTCACGCCCGGAGTCGTCATCCGGCTGCATGTTGTCCCAGCGCGCTTGCGCTCTTGCGAATGAGTTCATCGCTGAATCCTCTGCTGTGCCCGGTAACGGCGCACATAGCCGTTCGTGAGGCGCTTAATGATTCGGGGGTAGCGATCAGGCTGGTGAAGGCGGCAGGGCAGATGCTCGCGCCCCCAGCCTTCGTGATCGCAGTAGTCGCAGTCGCAGTGCTTCTTGAGCAGCGCTGCAGCCTCTGCCCGACAGGCCGCGCGCAGCGTGAACCACCGACGCCCACCGCCACGAAAGACGGTTGCCGGTTCAGTCGTGACGTTCATGGTCGCCTCCGTAGGCGCTGTTCAACCGCATTGATCAGATGCCCGCGCAGGTGACCAAGCCCGTGCCGTGAAGCACGCGGGCACCTGTCGATGCGGTCGTTATGGGGTAGGGGTGATGCAGGGGGCCGCGTTGCGCGGTGCAGAAGTCTTCCGCATCGGTGAAGTGATCTGGCTGACCACATATTCCAGTTGTCGCTGGTTTATGGCGGGTCATTCCAGATCACTCCCCGATGCCACCTCATGGGAAGTGGCTGGACTTCAAGCCTGGCCAGCATCGTCTATCAGCAGCCCTTGCTCGCGGCAGAACTGGACCTCTGCGTCGTAGCCGGCGCGGCTCAACACTTGCTGGCCACGGCTGTCGTAAATGGCTCGATGGAATCCGGCGCCGCTCTTGCGTGGCGTCCGCTCTACTGTGTAGCCGTGGCGTTGAAAGCAGCCATTGGGGCTGTTTGGATCTGGCATGTGACTCTCCTCTGCATCCCGCTGCGCACTCTGTGAATGCGCGGGAGTGATGATTCAGCCGATGATGATTGGATTCGCAAATGCGTAATCCATGGCTTCCTGATTTGCTTGGTCGCTGTCGAGAAAGCGAATCGCCCAAGGCATCAAGGTTTGAACAGTCCCGTCCGGCATTTCGACGATCGCAACGCTGAAGTTGCCGGGCCCGTTCTCAAACTCTTCGTACTCGACGCCCTATCCGTGAAACTTGCCCTCCGCTGCGTCTTCAATCCCCGTCCGCATGCCGCGGCTGTCATGGATTGCTTTCATCGTCATTACTGGTCGCATCGCATTACCTCCGTTGATTTCCGATGCCGCCTCATAGAAGCGGCATCAGTAAATCTTTGGGTCATGTCAGAAACTCATGCCAGGCGTTCAGGTACTGGCTTCCGTTCCCGCTGTTGGTGAACCGCCAGATCAAGACATCCATCCCGCCGCCAACCTCGCGGAAGTAACAGAGGTTTTCATCTACCCGATCCACCCAGCCGAGCAGTTCACCGGCTGGCTTGGTCATGTGCTTGTCGCTGGTGAATACGCGACAGCCCTTCATGGGCTTGAAGAGCCTCATGAGGCATGCTCTTCATTCGGCCAGTCCGAGTCGGCGTCGAGCATGATCAGCGGCGAGGCAGACTCACTGATAAAGCGCGGGCCAAGCACTACAAAGCTGACAACCTCGTTGTCGTGCTCTTCGTATAGGCCTGTTTCAGCGCAGTAGCGGAGAGTCACGCCCGATTTGAAGTGATTGAACTGGATCGCTGTGTACGGCACCTGTGTGTGCATTGCCATTTCCTCCCTTGGATTTCCAAAGCACCCGAGTAACCAGGTGCTTCAGTAAATCTGTGGGTCTTGTCACTCACTGCGCCCTTCAGGGTCATTCGCACAGTTCGGTCATCACCTCGCCAGACTGAGCCCCTCAATGGCTTTCATCTGGCGCCGGTCGCCTCACAAGCGCAGCGGTTTTTTTCCTTCGGTTTACTGACCTCCCACCGATGGTGCCGGGAGTGACCTAACCGGTTTGGCCGGGTAGTCGTTCATGGCGCTGGTTGTTAAAGAGCTGTCGGGTCTCTTGAGGCCCTGTCGCACCGTTGGTTTGTCGCTGCGATGGGTGAAATTTAGCCCCAAGCTAAAGGCTAGTCAATAGCTCTGAGCTAAATAATTTAGCTTTGCGTGAAATTTACAGCCTGTGCCATCGACGCGGTCAAAAAGATCGATGAGGAATTGAGGGGGGGTTTACGCGCCGCTTAGCAGCGAGCTAAGATTTGCAGAAGCTGTACATACATACAGTAATCAAGGAGAAGCTGATGGCCCGCGCAGAAAAGAAAAAACCTCAAGAACGCCAGCCGATGTCCGGCATCGAGCGACTGAATCTCAGGGTTTCAAACATGATCAACCACCCGATCGCTCAAGAACGAAAGAGCGTGACGATCCACAGGCTGGAAACAGACGGTGATCGAGAATGGGAGGAGGTGATGGGCGTGCTATCAGAAGTGGACGGGATCGACATGACATTCAACGATGAGGATGAGTCGGTGACCCTAAGCTGGGAAGCTCCAGCGGATGACGATCCGCGAGCCCAGGTGCAAGAGGAGTTTGATGCGGTAGAAGAGGCCGCACCTTTCTGACAGGCACAAAAAAGCCCGCTTAAGTGGCGGGCCTTTTCATTTGAGAATTTACTTCGTTAGCAAGGAGATTAGCTGCTCGAACCGATTATTAGCCACCCAGCCAAGAATCAAGACGACCACAAACGAAGCGCCTGCAATATACGAGATTCGACGCTTTATGGTTGTTAGGTCACCGTGAACCTCTTTGAGGTCGGTTTTAACCTCGTCAAGATCCCTGCGGATGTACTCCACATGGGTCTCAAGCTTCGCAACGCGGGCTTCCATTTCGTTACCTCCGCCACCGCCACCAGGCGCTTCACTTTTCCATGATGGATGACCTGAGATAACTCTTCCAGTGGAATCTTTGATGACCGGCGCGTTATTCACCTTTAGATCTCCGAACGTCTGCATGCCCAATCATGCGAGCAAGCGTCTCGGCGAGTTCTCGGGCTACGTCCATCGGAATGGTTAGCCCAGCAACGTCAAGGCGAATCACCTCCATGTCTCCGGTTTCGACACCGTGCACGCCATCCTCAACAAAAAACCTAGTACTTTTTACGTTGACGGTATTCCTGCCGAATGTCAGATGAATGGCTTCATCATCGTTCCAAGTGATGGCGAAAGCGTCAAACTTGTCAACTTGCTCGTCAAGATAAGAACCCGCTTTGATGTGCGGTATCACGGTGGTGGTGGTTTTGGTCATTGTCCGTCCTTGAATTTTGAGGGCTTGAGAGCGGCGTCAAGCTTTCCGAGCGTTCCAGATCAGCAAAACCTTCGCGTGAATAGTCACGTCTTCGATCCTAGCTGTCTGATTTTCATAGTGCTGGTTGTCCGAGATCAGCCGGTAGTGATCCTCATCGAGGCGCATCACCCGCTTGATGTAAAGCTCTTGGTGCCAGGTCAGAACGTAGATCCCGTCACCAATGAAGTCCTGTACGCCCTTGTCGACGATGACCAGATCCTTGTCATTGATGGTGCCTTCCATGCTTTGGCCCCAACCGTTGATCATTCCCAACGACTTGGCAGACGTGTAAGTGACGCCTTTCTCGCGAAGTATCTCCTCACGCACTACCAGATTACGGACCACTTCTGTGTAGTCCGGAGGCACTTGGCCGTGGCCCATCGCCGCGCGGATGTCGTACTGAGGGATCACGATTTCATCATTGGTAGGTCTGAGGCTGGATATGTTCGCCGGGAAAACGTCGGGGCGCCCGTCGTCAGGCTCTTCCGCAGCAGCAACAATTCTATCTCGTGCTTCGGTCGTTAAACCTTTCACCTTCGCCAACATTCGCTTTACCTGGTCAGCAGCGGTGGCAGAGGGCTCCTGGATTGTGAGCGACTCGGCTGCTTTTGAAGTTGGGTAGCGATCCCCATCGTCAGATGACAGAGAGTCAAACCAGCCTCTAGGGAGGTTCTCGACCATCTCGATACGCCGCGCCACGTCATCACCAAGATTCTTTGCGGTCTTGTCGGAGAGGATCTGACTCAGGTGAGCAGGCGCCATCCCCCAGCGTTCAGCGCACGCGCCTTTCTTCTGGTTTCCGATCAGTTTGATCAATTGCTGCTTGCGAATCGCATAAATATCCATGCGCGCAAGAATGCCAGCGTTTAGCTCAATGCTAAATGTGCTCACAGCTAAATATTCCTTGCTCAAATGTTAGCCGCAAGCTAAATTTCTCCCATATTGAGGAGAATCCCATGAATGAGCACCTGCGTGATTGGCTTGCCAACGCCCCAAACGATCGGCGTCAGTCTGTTGCGGCGGCCGCAAAAACCACTGTTGGTCATCTTTGGCAGTTGGCTGGCGGGCATCGAAAAGCATCTGCCGAACTGGCTGACCGCCTTCAAGACGCCTCCGGCGGCGAGATCACTATCGCTGGTCTGCGTCCTGACCTTCTCGATCTCGCACACAAGGTTCTGCGGGGCGCCGCCTAACCGCGCTTCGGGCTGAGCGAGATCGTCGCCAGCTCGAAGCCGCGCAGAGCCTCCTGGCTCAACTGATCACGCAACTGACTGGCCTTCTGCTCGAACGCAGGCCAGAGCCTCATCTGGGAAGACAGGGGCAGGGTGGATGCCAAGGCACCCACAAAGCAACAGAGGGCGGTTATCTCGCCTTGCAGTTCGGAAGAGTCGGTCATGGATACGTCCTTGATCATTTTCAGTAAAGCAATTCTCAACGTGTTGGCATTGCGCCACCACGGAAATAATTCAAGAGGTTTCCGATGGAAGAATTTCTGCAGGCAATACACAACGCAGTGAAGGCAGAAGGGGCCAAGGACTTCTACTCGAAGGCTGGTTTCAAGACGCACATCGGACTTCTGCAGCACACCAATCCGCACAGCGAATCGCACACGCTGAACCTGCCAAAGTTTTTGTTGATCGCTCAGAACCTGAGCACAGAGAACCAGTTCCGGGTGCTCAGCGCGCTTGCTGCTGGATTTGGATACGACTTGGTAGGGAAAGCGCCGGTACAGCCTCAGGCGCTGACCTCATCGCTGATCAACGTTGGCAAAGAAGTGGCCGACCTGACCATCGCCGTTCATGAAGCGCTCGACGACAACCACGTCAGTGCATTCGAGAAAGCCCAGATCCGCGTCGAGATCGACCACGTTCGTAAGAGCCTGGACGTGATGGACGCTTCAGTCCGAGCAGCCTGAATTTCAGGCACAAAAAAACCACCGGGCCTGGTGGTTCTTAAGTACAGCAATCAGCGAGAACGATTATGGCAGCACTACATGCGATAAGCAAAGGTCGGTTGAGGATGCAGCTCACTGAATTGGCTGGAAGCGCCGTAGCCGTATATCCGGCTTTCAGGCGCGTTCTCGGGTTGAGCGCATCCGCCGCTCAGTTCCTTTCTCAAGCCGTCTATTGGACCGAAAAGACCAACGATGGCTGGTTCTACAAAACCGAATCTGAATGGGAGGTGGAAATCGGCCTGTCATGCAAAGAGGTGCGCACTGCACGCAAGAGCCTGGGACAGATCCAGCTCTTGGAAGAAGTCAGAAAGGGCGTTCCGGCAAAAATGCATTTCCGTGTCGACACCGAGTTGCTGCTCGATTATCTGTCCGGCGAGAAGGCTATCCCAGTCCTTCCCAAAGAGCACAACAAGTCCTGCCCAAACGGCACAACTGGTTCTACCCAAACGGCACAACAAGTCCTGCCCAAAGGGGCAGACAAGTGCGACCTAAACGGCACAACTATTACAGAGACTACACAGAAGACTACACAGAAGACTACTTCACAGGCGCTCGCTCCGGCTTCGCCAAAGCGTGCCAGGAAAAAATCCGAAGGTGACGAAGCCAAACAGGAAGCCTGTCGTGGAATCTGGGCGACCTATGCCAGTGCCTACCAGGACCGATACGGCGCAACGCCTGTTCGCAATGCCAAGGTCAATCGCCAAGTTGTTGAACTCTGGAAACGTCTTGGTGGTGAAGCGGCAGCGGTCGCCCAGTTCTTCGTCGGCATCAACGATTCGTACCTAATCCGCAACTTCCACGACATCGGATCGCTGCTCGCCAAGGCGGAGAGCTATCGCACTCAGTGGGCTACCAATCGCCAGATGAACGCGACTACAGCCCGCCAGATGGAGCAGACCCAAGCAAACATGAATGCTGCGCACGAGGCAGCGTCCGCCATTCGCAACGGGGGAGGTAAGGGCAATGCTTTCATGCGATGAACAAGCTGATCTGGCAATGGCCATCTGTGCCACAGCGGAAACCTTGGGGCAGGTTATCAGCCCGAATGCCGCGAAGATGATGGCTGAAGACTTGGCTGACCACTCCGTAGACGTGATCGCCAACGCCCTGCGTGGTTGCCGCCGCGAGCTGACTGGCCGCCTCACCCTCGGTGCCATCCTTCAGCGCGTCCAAGCTGCGGACGGTCGCCCGGGAAAGGATGAGGCCTGGTCTATGGCGCTGGCAGCCAGCGACGAATTTGAAACCGTCGTGCTGACCGATGAAATCCGGCAAGCCATGGTCGCCTCAGGCCCAATCCTCGATGCCGGTGACAAGGTCGGCGCCCGGATGGCGTTCATGAGCGCCTACGAACGCCTTGTGGGCAATGCGCGTGCCGAGAGCCTTCCAGCGAAGTGGGAGGTGTCGCTGGGGTTTGATCCCGGCCGCCGAGTAATTGCCATCGAGTCTGCTGTGCGTTCGCAACTCATCAGCCATGACGCCGGGAACAGGTATCTCGCTGACTTGCGGATTGCTCCGATCACACCCGAGGGACAGGCCATCGCCGGACTTCTGACCGGACAGGCCCCTGCGCGTGTCAGTCCGAAAATGCGCGAAAAGCTGGCAGAAGTCCGTTCGATCCTCACGGCGAGCAAGGCACGAAAGGAACAGGAGCGCCGCAAGGAGGCTCAGCGCCGCCGCGTAGACAACTACCTCCGCAAGCGCCGTGCACGAGCTGCGATTGCCGAACTACAGAGCAAGAAGGAAGCCCGCCCATGACCAGCCGAATCTGGATCGTGCTCACTCTCATAACCCTGTTAGCTGGGTATGGCTTCAACCACAAGGTGGAGCGGCCTGCTCAGTCCGTGAATCTGCAGGAGGTTTTTCGATGAGTCCACTGATCATCCTGCAAACCCAACCATGCCCGGTGAGCTGCGTGTCCACCTGCCTGGCGATGATTGTGAATCGCCCGGCGGCTGACGTCATCGAGGAGCTGCACAAGCCATACCGAGATGGCGATCTGACTCTTCGCGAAATGCTTGATTACCTGGGCGTCAAATACACCGCTTTCTACAGCCTCGACACACCGCCGCTCGCAGACGAGGGGGTTTATCTGTGCACCGCGCCGTCTCTGAACATCGAGGCAGGCAATCACCAGATCTTGATCGAGGTAACGGACGAGAATTATTTCGTGCTCGATCCAGTCCAGGGTCGTGAGGGCCGGAAGTTTTACGTGGCGCGCGGGAAGGGCAACGGTGACCCGCTGGCGATTGATCTCGGCGGATTTGTTATCGACGCATTCATCGCTCGGGACTGCCTGTTGACCCTGAGAGCTCACGCCGATCAGGAAGAGGTGGCCGCATGAACGACATTCAGAAGCTGAAGGCGCTGGCTGAGGCTCAGCCAGAGAAAGTGTGGACTCACAGCGAAGGTGAGTTGTCCATGATGACTGGTTCTCGTATGTACTATGTGTCCGGTCCAGAAGGGGCGTCTGATTGGGAGAACTGGGGATTCACACGCCGCGCCGCATCATTCATCGCCGCCGCCAACCCTGCCGCAGTGCTGGAGCTGATCGCGGAGATTGAGCGGCTCGAAGAAAGAAACGTTTATTGGATTGATCAGGCAAACGCCATTGCGCGGGGCCGACACATTGCTCGAACTGAGCGCGACCAGCTCAAGGCCGAAAACGAGGCGCTCGTTATCGCGCTGAACGACATTCTGCGGGTGACCCCGATGGGCGTCGAAGCATTCGGGATTGCTGCGTTGGCGCTCGGTGAACTGGGCGTGAGCAATGAGGACAGCCATGACTAACGTCCAATTCCACAGTTTGGCAGGTCCAATCTGGCTTATCGCCTCAAACACGGAGCCTTCTCTTTGGTTCGCTACTGCGTGTGCGGCGATGTTCGCCTATCACGGTTGCGCCGTCGCCTGGTGCATGTGGAAGGAGCTTCGCCATGGCTGAAGTCGCCCTCATTCGCACCGCCCAAGGCCTGGTGCCTGCCACCGAAGCCGACCGCGAAACCATGCAGAAGTGGAAGGCCGGTCAGGTCATCCACGGCAAGTTCACCAAAATGCGCAACGCCAAGTTCCACGGCAAGTTTTTCTCGATGCTGGATCTGGCGTGGGAATACTGGGAGCCAGTCGGCGGTCTTGTGCCTCGGCAGGAGTTGCGCGGCATCCAGGGCTTGGCCAAGTTCTTCGAGAAGGCCAGCGGCAAGCCGGGGCAGCTCTCTGAAGCCGTGGCAGCTTACGTCGCTCAGATCGAAGCTGAGCGTGCCGAACGATTCCCAGCCGTGGACAAGAGCCGCGAGGCTTTCCGCGACTGGATCACCATCGAGGCTGGGCATTTCCACCTGGTGCAGACCCCTGACGGCATCCGCAAGGAGCGCAAATCGATCAGTTGGTCGGCCATGGACGATCTGGCGTTCGAGCCGCTTTACCGCGACGTCTTCAACGCCTGCTGGCGACTGGTGCTGTCTGCGCATTTTGAGTCTGAAGAGGCGGCACAGTGCGCTGCTGACATGATCGGGAGCTACGCATGAAGACTTATCAGGCCCTCAAAAGTGTCGCCCGCTGCATCGTCACCATGCTGGAGGCTGGGTATCACGGCCAGCCCGCGGCCTGCCAGTTTGGGGGTGGGCTTTGATCGGACAGGCAGTGAAGAAGTCGCCGCCGGCACGCCGGAAGAAACGCTGCGTGAATGCCGAGTGCGGGACCGCGTTCATCCCTCAACGCCTCGGGCAGAAGGTGTGCAGCCCATCCTGCGCACTCGCTGAGGCCAAGAACCCTGCGAACCAGGAGAAAGCCCACAAGGCACTGGCAGAGCTGGACCGTCAGGACATCAAGGTGCGCAAGGAGAAGCTGAAGAGCCGCGGCGATCACCTTCGGGAGGCTCAGCAGGCGTTCAACGAGTACATCCGCTGGCGTGACCAATTGGCCGGGCACTTGTGCATCTCGAGCGGTAAGCCATTGGACTGGAGCGGTAACGCCGTAGACGCCGGGCATTACCGCAGCGTTGGCTCGGCGCCACACCTCAGGTTCGACGAGCGCAACTGTCACGCCCAGAGCAAACAGGACAATCGGTTCTTGTCGGGCAACGCCGTGGATTACCGGATCGGCCTCATTGCCCGCATCGGCCAGGCCGCAGTCGACGAACTGGAGTCGGATCAGTCGGTGAAGAAATACACCGTCGACGACCTGAAAGAGATCAAGGCCCTGTACCGGGCAAAGACCAGAGAGCTGAAGGGGAGAGCAGCGTAATGATCAACTTGAATTCAGCACGCCTCGCATGGCATGACGCGCTGTACACGCCGTGGGATAGCCAGGGCGCGCACATTGAACAAATCGGCCTGTTGGGTTGCTCGGTGCAGAAGACCGAGAAGTCGGTGAACAGCCGCCACGCAATGCATCAGTCGATATCGGCCCGGATCCAACATGCGATTGCCACACTGCCAGCCCATCTGCAGGCGTTCGGCAACTTTATGTACAGCCCAATCGCTACGTTCGACGACAAGGAAGAGGCGGACGACGCGGTTTTCATGGCTGCGTATCGCGCCGGGCCGAAGATGTACGCCAAGAAGTTCGAGAAGGCGCGCCTGGTTGCCCAAGGCGTTGTGCACCGCTATCGACGAATGCACCAAGGCGGCCAGAGTGAAGGGGTTGACCCGTGCCCGTCGCCGGAGGCGTTCCGCTCATGGCTGCTTAGCGTGCTCGGTTTGGAGCTATCGTCCGAGCAATGGACCCGAGAATGGGAGGGCTTCATTCTGGCCTGTTTTAACGCTTGCAACGACCTCGACAAGGCAGCTTTGGTGCCTGTCTCTTTGGCGATAAAAGAGATGAAAATTGCTGCTTGACGACAAATGTCCGGCTCAGGCATTATCCGCTCCATCGTGACAATTTCGCCTCTGGCGAATTTCACCAGAAGCCTCGCCAAGTGCGGGGCTTTTTTGTGGGTGAGCGAAAACCAAACCTCCGAGGATTGCTGAATGATGATGAAGCGACTGACCGTGTATCTGGGGCTCGCGCTCGCCGCCTGCCTGTCCTGTTTCTCCCTGACCGCGCTGGCCGACCCGGTGACCTCGGCGCTTCACGCCGTCCGTTCCATGGGCGAGACGCAAAGTGTTGCGTTCAAGCGTTTGGAATTGACCCTTGTTGCATGGCGAACGGGCAGTCAACCCACCGACGAAGCACTGAAGTCCAATTTGCGCGCATCCAGCAATCACTTCGAAATGGCCTCGGCGAAGCCAAAGCCAGAACGCGACGGTCCGTCGATCTGCTGAATACGCCAGAAGGCAAGAAAAAGCCCGGACGCCATGCCGGGCTTTTTTGTACCTCCGAGGAAAGCCGCTACGCAGTGGCTGTTTTCCCGGATGTATCTGCTTCCCCAATCCCTCGGAACCTCTGATCGCCATGTTCAGCGAGGGCATCATTCGTCCCTGAATCCATCGTGCTGCTCCTCCAGCGCTCCTTTGCCCGTCTCCTTGCGGGCGTTTTTATTCCGGAAAGCCCATGACCGACGTATCCCGCATCGCTGACAGCACGGTGTTTAAAATCGTCGTGCCTGTCCTCCAGACGATCCTGTCTGCTGCTGCGATTGGCGCGTTCGTGTATGTCGTGGGCTCGCTGTCCACGCTTCAGGCTTCACTGAACGCATACCAGACCAGCCAGGCACTGCTGACCCAGCGCGTTGACTCCCTCGAACGCTCGCGCGATGCCGGCGACAAGTTCATCGACACCCTGCGGAGCTCCGACCAGCGCCAGGACTTCCGCCTGGACTCGCTTACCGAGATGGTCAAGTCGTTCGGACGGCCAAAGTGAGGTGCGCACTGGTTGTAGTGCTGTTGCTTGCCGGCTGCGCACAGCAGGACGCAGTAAACCGGCAGCCAGCCGAGCACAAGACAACGGTTTTCCGGTTCACGTCTGCCCCGTCGGCATGTCCTGAGCCCGAACCACCAAAGGCCGCACTGCGCCGCGTGACGAAGAGCCGTGACGACTGGAAGCGCTACGCCGAAAGCCTCGAAAAACTCATTCCCTCGGACGCAGAACATGGCCCTCATCCCTGAATGGCGTAAGGCCTGGCGAATGACCAGTGTTCAAATAGCAGTGCTGATTGCTGCTGTGAATGCTGCGGCCATAGGGTGGTCAGCATTCCAAGGATTGGTAAACCCGATCGTATTCGCTTCGGTGAACCTCGGGCTGGGTGTCGCCGTAGCTGTTGCCCGAGTGATCCCGCAGTCGAAGTTGCGCGAGCCGCCTGATCAGCAATAGCGCGCCACAAATTCATCGGCCCAAGGTGAAGCGCTGGATCTGCGCGCGTTTGAGCTGCGACGGTTGCTTGCGTGATCATCGGTTCGGCAGTGAGCCGGGCAAGGTCGAGCGCCGCAAGGAGCCCAGATAGGCTGGCGGGCGGAAACGGAGCGGGTAATTCCCAGCAAAATACCGCTTGCTATGTGTACCCTAAAGGTACATAATGTTTTCCATGGGTAGCACAGAGGGTGCAGCCCGAGCCCGAAAGGAAGACGAATGCAGAAAGAAAGAGAGGAACTGGAGCTTGAGAAACTGCAAGCTGAGGTTCACAAGCTGGCCGCCGAGACGCGAAAGCTGATCGCCGAGACCAACAAGATGAAGCGGGAAACAACGTTTTACCCGTTTGTAGCGGCAGGAGGGATAGTCACAGTGATCGTTACCGCCGCCGCCTTCATCCACAAGTTCTAAGCAAAGGCCCCGAGCGATCGGGGCCACTGCCTAACGGGTCTTGAGATTTATCAGGATTCGAGCGACAGTTACCACACAGGGTCTGCAACGGCATGACCCGGCATCCCAAACGAGGAAGACCATGAGCCACGATCAAGTCATAAAGCAAATGCGGGAAGACCTTGAGCAACTGGGCAATGAGGTCCGTAATGGGCCACGCCACGAAGCTCGAAGCATACTGGTCTCTGCGACCGCCGGCACGGCATTCGCGCTCGCCGTATTCTGGGTAGCCTTCAAGTTCCTCGCCTGACTGATCACCAGCCCCGCATTAGACGGGGCATTCGGACGCTCAATGAAACGTATCCAACGCTATGACCCGCCATCCGTAGGTGACTTAGCTCGCCTGAAAGCAGAACTCGAATTCACCAGCTCACAAATGGCTGACTTGGCAGGACTCGCCCAGGGCGCCCAGTGGCGTAAATACACTGGCGGCGTCCAGCCACGTGAACTGAGCCAGCACATGCACTTCTACATGGCTGCTCTGCTCACGCTCTCGGACGAAGAGCTGGGGAAGGTTATTGACCGCATGCGTTCACAAGGCGCAGAGGTCGAGTTAGGTCCGCTGCCTGCTGGACGACCTCCCAGATCTTCTGAGTAGCTCGACAATCTGGTTTACCTCGCGCCACGAATTCAGATGCGTCCGTTTCGTGGCGCATTTCGCGGGTGCCATAATGGTCTCTCACTAACGGAGGCTGTCATGGATTACAAAAAGCTAACGCCGCAGGACCTGGACAACACCAGATTCGCCCGCGCAGACGCAGCGGAGTTGCGAT
The DNA here is from genome assembly GCF_003605735.1 of Pseudomonas sp. LS-2. Lineage (GTDB taxonomy): Bacteria > Pseudomonadota > Gammaproteobacteria > Pseudomonadales > Pseudomonadaceae > Aquipseudomonas. The sequence continues at coordinate 20,047 of NZ_QXTJ01000001.1, forward strand.
TCAATGCCAAGCAGGCGATCGAGAAGCTGGCAGCAGAATTGACAGACGATGACGGTGCCAAGCTTGGCCTGTCGATTACCCCCTCTTCGGACGGTTTGGACTCGGCAATCGAGTCACCGTTTGGAGTCGCTCGAGGTAGATGTCTGATTCGTCTCGGCAATGAAGGCGTTTATGCAAAGTATGTCTTCGAGCGTAAGGATCGGGATGAGTTAGATCGGGACAGGTGGCTCGAGGTCTTCCACTTCAAGATCGACCGGGACAAGCGGATAAGCTCTGAAGTGCCGGACGAGCAGCCATTTCATGTCGAGCGAAACTATCGGCATCAGTACTTCGTGCTGGCCCAGTCGCTCACAGCTGCGCTCGGGCGCGATCTGAACTGAAAACTCGGTCGCGCCAAATCCATAGCGAGACCCATATGGCGCGACCTTTCCCACCCAAGTCATTCGAAGAAATGTCAGAGTTACGCATGCTTGGCATCCGCCTGACTCCGGCACCGGAGGTTTGGGAGTGGATCACCGAACAGATCCTCTCAGACACCGGCAGCATTCATAACCCCGATCACGCTCACCTGATAGATGCACCGATACGCATCCTCTGGGCGTCCTCATGTTTCGAGAAGCAGGGTCGCACGGTACTGGGCCAGGCCGAATCGGTGATGTTCCGTGCTGGCGGATGGCAGAAGGCCCGACAAGAGCAACAGATGACCGACTGGTTCGGTGAAGTGCCGGACTTCCTCATCACGCTGGCTGCTGACTATTGCGCTCAATGCACCGACGCTGAGTTCTGCGCGCTGGTCGAACACGAGCTTTATCACATCGCCCAGAAGCTCGATCAGTACGGCGCTCCCAAGTTCAAAGAGGACGGGACGCCCAGTCTTACGCTTCGTGGTCACGACGTGGAAGAGTTCGTCGGTGTGGTACGTCGCTATGGTGCGAGTGATGACGTACAGCAGCTGGTAGACGCTGCCAGCAAGCCACCTGAAGTGGCGAACATCAACATTTCGAGGGCCTGCGGAACCTGTCTGCTCAAGTCGGCCTGATTCCATGACAGGTTTTGACGGATGACAAACATATGGCAGTCCTGCGAAGCGAGGTTAAAGCCTTCATAGTTCAGGCGCTGGCCTGCTTCGACACGCCCTCCCAAGTGGTGGAGGCAGTCAAGAACGAATTCGGCATCGTGATCAGCCGCCAGCAATGTGAATCGCACGACCCCACGAAGTTCGCCGGTAAGGGTCTTGGCGAGAAGTGGGTGACGCTGTTCAACCACTGCCGCACCAGGTTTCGTGAAGAGACCGCAGACATCCCGATCGCCAATCGCGCCTATCGACTTCGAGCCTTGGGCCGGATCGTCGAGAAGGCCGAGACCATGCGCAACTTGCCGCTCGCGCTTCAGGTGCTAGAGCAAGCAGCCAAGGAAACGGGCGACATGTACGTGAATCGGCAGAAGAAGGCCGATGACGAAGGCGAGACGGTTGTTCCGACCTCGGTTGAAGTTCGTGTGATTGATGCGAGGAAGCGGGATGCCGAGCCTGAACGTTCCCCAGGCTGAGTTCCTGCAGCTGCGTCATAAGTTTCGAGGGTTTGTTGCGGGGTTCGGTTCAGGGAAAACGTGGGTAGGGTGCGCGGCGCTCTGCAAACACGTCTGGGAGTGGCCGGGCATCAACTCTGGCTACTTCGCCCCGACATATCCGCAGATCCGCGACATCTTCTTCCCGACCATTGAAGAGGTGGCGTTTGACTGGGGATTGAAGGTCAGGACGAAGGAGAGCGACAAGGAAGTCGACTTCTACAGCGGCAAGCAGTACCGCAGCACCACGATATGCCGCTCGATGGAAAAGCCACAGACCATTGTCGGCTTCAAGATCGGTCATGCACTGGTCGACGAGCTCGACGTACTGCCAGCGCTCAAGGCTCAGCAGGCGTGGCGCAAGATCATCGCCCGGATGCGCTACAACGTCCCGGGCCTGAAGAACGGCGTGGATGTAACAACGACCCCTGAGGGATTCAAGTTCGTCTACCAGCAGTTTGAGAAGCAGCTTCGAGAAAAGCCGCACCTAAGGTCGATGTATGGGCTGATCCAGGCCAGCACCTTCGACAATGAGCTGAACCTGCCGGACGACTACATCCCATCGCTGATGGAGTCGTACCCCGAACAGCTGATCATGGCGTACCTGAACGGCAAATTCGTCAACCTGACATCGGGGACGATCTACACCGCTTACGACCGCACGCTCAATGGCAGCCAAGAGACAATCCAGCCTGCCGAGGCCCTGTTCATTGGTATGGATTTCAACGTCGGCAAGATGTCGGCGGTGGTCCACGTTAAACGCTTGGGCTTGCCGCACGCAGTTGACGAGATCGTGAACGGCTACGACACGCCAGACATGATCAAGCAGATTAAAGAGCGGTACTGGTTTTACGACGGGAACGAGTACCGGAACACCCGACAGATTCGGATCTATCCAGACGCCTCGGGCGACTCCCGAAAGTCAGTGCGTGCCAGCGAGACAGATATCTCGCTGCTCAAGCAGGCCGGATTCATGGTCGTGGCTCCCGCAGCTAACCCTCCGGTCAAGGACCGCATCAACTCCATGAACGCGATGTTCTGTAACGCGTCAGGCGCTCGCAGATACCGCGTAAACGCTGATAAGTGCCCAACCTACGCCGATGACCTTGAACAGCAGGTATGGGCTGACAACGGCGAGCCTGACAAGAAGCAGGGCAATGACCACCGGCCAGATGCCGGCGGCTACTTCATTCACAAAGAGTACCCAATCAACAAGTACTCCCTCGTAGGTGTTTCCTAATGGGTGCCATCCGATACCTGAGCGACAAGCTCGTCAACCTGGTGGCCAATCTCGGCACCGATCGCGACAAGTCCTCCGGTACGACCTACGGCCCAGCGCTGATGACCGACGAGGAGCTGATCAACGCATATCGCGGGTCATGGCTTCCACGCAAGATCGTCGAGGTGCCAGCGCTGGATGCGTGCCGCAAGTGGCGTAACTGGCAGGCCGACAAGAGTCAGATCGAGAAGATCGAAGCCGAGGAAAAGCGGCTTGGTATCAAGGCGAAAGTCCTGGATGCCATGATCAAGGCCAGGCTATTCGGTGGGGCCGCAGTGTTCATCGGTACCGGAGACCGCGACCTGTCGACGGAGCTCAACCCGGATCGTATTAAGGCTGGCGGGGTGAAATACCTCACGGTCATGACGCGCCGCAATCTCCACCCGACAGAGCTTGAGCAGGACCCGCAGTCACCGCGATACGGCAAGCCCAAGGCGTACACGCTGGCCGGCACGTCGATTGGCATGGAGATTCACCCCTCGCGCCTGATGGAGTTCATCGGCGCACCGCACCCAGATGCAGAGCTGGCAATGGGGACTGAACAGGGGTGGGGCGATTCGGTGCTGCTGGCCGTGATGGAGGCGGTCAAGCACGCTGACGCGACCATGGCCAACATCGCCAGCCTGATCTTCGAGGCCAAGGTCGACGTAATCCGCATCCCTGACTTCATGCAGAACATGCAGGACAAGGCGTACGAGAAGCTGATCCTTGAGCGTCTGCGCCTGGCGGCCATGGCGAAGGGCATCAACGGCACGCTGATCCTGGACAAGGAAGAGGAGTACGAGAGCAAGTCGGCGAGCTTCGGCACACTGCCTGACATTCTAGATCGCTTCCTTCAGGTGGTTTCCGGCGCTGCCGATATCCCTGCGACCCGGATGTTGAGCCAGTCACCGGGCGGCCTGAACGCCACGGGCGACTCCGATCTGCGCAACTACTACGACAGGGTGCAGGCGCTGCAAGAGCTTGGCATCAGCCCTGCCATGAGCGTCTCGGACGAATGCCTGATTCGCTCTGCGCTCGGCACTCGACCGCCGGAGATTCACTACAACTGGGCGCCGCTATGGCAGTCCACGGCCAAAGAGCGTTCCGATATCGGCAAGACTACAGCCGACACCATCAAGGTGCTGAAGGACAGTGCTCTGTTCCCGGACGAGGCTCTCAGCAAGGCGGCAGTAACGCTGCTGGTCGAAAACGGCGTAGTGCCTGGGCTTGAGTCAGCCATTGCACAATTCGGTAGCGCTCTGCCTGAAGAGGACGAAGAGCCGCCGGCAGCTGCGCCCGGGGCCACGGCAAAAACCATTACTGACGCCGCACCTCGCAGTTTGTACGTGTCCCGCGCCGTACTGAACGCAGGCGAGATCATCGCATGGGCCAAGTCGCAAGGGTTTGACACGACCCTACCTGCGGATGACATGCACGTCACCGTGGCCTACAGCCGCGAACCGCTGGACTGGATGAAGGTTGGCGAGTCGTGGTCAGGCAACGGCAAGGGCCAGTTGTCCATCGCACCAGGCGGCGCGCGGCTGATCGACAAGTTCGGCGAAGGTGCTGTGGTCCTCCTGTTCAACAGCTCCGAACTCGCGTGGCGTCACGTTTCGATCATCGAGGCGGGCGCGTCGTGGGATTGGCCGGAATACCAACCTCACATCACCTTCACCTACGAGCCCGGCAGCGTTGACCTGAGCAAGGTTGAGCCCTATCGCGGCGCCATCGAGCTTGGGCCGGAAATCTTCGAGGAAGTCGTCGAGGGCCGGCAGGACAACCTCAAGGAGCAGTAATGATCTTCACCGACTCAGTGACTGTCTCGGGCGTACGGCGTACCGCGGACGGCTATCTCGTGGGCGAAGCGCGCGTGGCCCGTACCGGGATTCAAGACTATCTCGGGACCGAGATTGATCCTGAAAACGAGCACGGGTTGCGCGACAAGCCGATTGTTCGAGTGTATCGCCCTGAAAGCGCGGTATTTCACCAGGACGCCATGCAGTCCTACGCGTATCGGCCCATGACCAATGGTCACCCGGGCGGCGACGGCGTCAATTCCAAGAACTGGAAGGACGTAGCCATCGGCCAAACCGGCGGCGAAGTGGTTCGTGACGGACAGTTCGTTAAGGTCCCGCTCGTTCTCATGGATGCCAAGGCTATTGAGGACTGGGAAGCCGGTAAGCGCGAGCTCTCCATGGGCTACGGCGCCGAGGTTGTCTTTCAGGACGGCGTGAGCCCCGAGGGCGAGCCGTTCGACTGCTATCTCGGCCCGATGAAGATGAACCATATGAGCCTCGAGCACCGAGCTCGCGGCGGCGACCAGCTTCGCTTCGGCGACAACACCCCCACACCCCCACAAGGAGGCCATCAAATGGCTGACACCCTGCGCACGGTCATTGTTGATGGCCTGTCCGTTCAAACCACCGATCAAGGTGCCCAGGCTATCGACAAGCTGACCAAACAGCTGGCCGATGCCGGGGTGAACATCAAAACCCTGACTGATGCCCATGCCGCTGCTCTGGCGCTGAAGGATGCTGATCTGGCTAAGAAAGACGCCGAGATCGACAGCCTGAAGGCCAAGCAACTCAGCGATGCAGACATCGATGCGCGAGTAACTGCCCGCGCTGACCTGATCAGCAAAGCCAAGTCCATCGCCGATGCCGACTACACCGGCAAGACCGATGCTGACATCCGCAAGGCTGTAGTGATCGCCAAGCTGGGCGACGCGGCGGTGGCTGGCAAGGCTGACGCCTACATCGACGCCCGCTTCGAGATCCTGGTCGAGGACGCGGCGAAGAACCCGGCGAATGACCCGTTCCGCCAGCACATGATTCAGCAGGACGGCAAGACCGTCGGCGACGAATCCGAAAAGGCACGCCTGCAGATGATTGCAGACATGCAGACCGCTCACCTCCCAGCACAGGCCTAAGGAGAGTCCCGACATGGCTACTTACCAAAACACTTACGGCAACGCGCCGGCCAAGGGCCTGGTCGGCCAGATCGCGAGCGAGGAGAAGTGCAACAAGATCTCCCGCACCGTCGAGAACGCCGCCGGTGTCCGCTTCGGTGCCCCCGTCCAGCGTGGCGCCACCGATCACGGTGTTGTTCCGTTCGCTGCTGGCGTGTTCATCGGCTTCGCCGTTCTGAACCCTGCCGTTCCTCCTGTTGCAGTCGGCTCGACTCTGGTCGACGGCTACCCGCAGTACTTCACCGGCGCCTTCATGACCCAAGGCCCAATGAAGGTGCAGGCGGGTGGTGCGGTCTCTGATGGTGGCGCCGTTTACTACAACCCGACCACCAACCGCTATGTCGGTGCCGCAGGTGCTGGCGTCGTCGGCCCACTTCCTGAGTGCGTGTTCGACAGCACCGGCGTCGATGGTGACATCGTCGAAATTTCCATGGGCTTGCGCCCAATCGCTGCCGCTTAAGGCTGAGGACTCGCGAAAATGACTCAATTTGCTGACGCACAGGCCGCGTTTCCGTTTGTCCTGGCTCAAGGCCGGAACATCGAAACCCGCGTCTACCAGCGCCGTTACCCGACCTTCAACTACGGTGCGCATGTGCCGGTCGTTACCGAAGGTCAGCCATGGGCAATCGGCACCACCTTCTTCACCGTCGATACAGCGGGCGAGGCCAAGTTCCTCAGCGGCGCCGGCACCGACATGCCTTTCAACCAGGCAACCCGCGATCAAGCTTCGCACGACTTCGCCATGATCGGTTCCGGCTGGGAATGGAACCTGGAGGAAGTGAACCAGGCCGCGCTGTATGGCATCAACCTGAACGACACCAAGGCGATGAGCGCTGCGGACAAGGTTGAGCGTCTGCTGAACGACATCGCCATGCGCGGCTCGACCGAGAAGAACTGGACCGGCCTGCTCAACGACGGCAACGTTTCGCGCGTGGACGCAGCAGCCAGCGGCACCGGGAACTCCACCTACTGGGCGCTGAAAACCGTCGACCAGATCATGGATGACGTCAACGGCGTGCTGGGCAGCATCCGCACCAACAGTGGCGAGGTCGAATGGGCCGACACCCTGCGGATGCCGCCCGACGCGTTCCGCCTCGTCGCAACTCGCCGCATGGGTGCCGGGGACGGTTTCATGACCGTGCTCGAGTATATTCGCCGCAACAACATCTACACGGCGGAAACGGGTCTGCCGCTGGACATCCAGCCGATCCGCGAGGCGCGCAATGCTTCTCAGGACGGTGGCGGTCGTCTGGTGGCGTACCGCAAGGACCCAGAGGTTCTGCGTTTCCACCTGCCAATGCCTCGCCGCGTTCTGGCAGCCCGTCAGAAGTCCATCATGGGCTTTGAGACCGGCATCATTGCCCGCACCGGCGGTACCGAAGTTCGTCTACCGGGCGCCATGGCGTACCTGGACGAAATCACCGCTCCAGCAGCCTGATAGGAGATCGTCATGAAAGTGACCAACAACTCGAAGGCGCTGCAAGGCGTGCATTCGGCGACCGGCGTGGTGTTCTTGCAGCCCGGCGAGAGCAAGGATGTGGATCTGACAGAGGCTGGCCACAAGCTTGCCTCTCGTCTGGACTTCCTGAAGTTCTCTGGCGCTGCGCCAAAGTCAGCCGAAGGAGAGAGCGACAAGGAAGCGCTGCTCGCCAAGCTGAAAGCTCTGGGTATTGAAGCTGGGAAAAACTCCAGCATCGACACTCTCCAGAAGCGACTCGCCGAGGCTCAGGATAAGGCCAAGGTCGAGCTGATTGCTCAGCTCAAGGAAAAAGGCGTGGAAGTCGGCGACGACGTCACCCTCGAAGAACTGCAGGCTGAACTGGCCAAGCATCAGTAACAACCCGGGGCGGTTCGCCGCTCCACCTATTCGAGACATCCCGATGCCAGACTTTTACGGAACAGTCGCTGCTGCCGACGCCTACAACGCTGCGCGCGCGAACACTGCGTGGACCGGCGATGAAGTGGCGAAGCAGGCCGCACTGTTGCGGGCATCGGTCTACATCGACGGCCGATACCGGAAGCAATTGCCATCTGGTGTGTGGGCCTCGCTTTTCCCAGGCCTCAAGACTGGCGGTAGAGCACAGGCCCGTGAGTGGCCTCGTACTGGAGCTGCTGACTACGAAGGCAACGTGCTGCCGGATGATGCGGTGCCGATCGAGGTCGAGTACGCCACTTACGAGGCCGCATGGCGCGAACTGAGTTCTCCCGGCAGCTTGAGCCCTGACTTTGTAGCCTCCCAGACCATCAAGCGCGAAAAGGTCGGCCCGCTGGAGACGGAGTATGCGACCGGCACGCTGGCCGATGGCGCTGCCTCGGTGCGGCCTGTCATCAGCATCATTGACGAGATCATCGCTCCGGTGCTGGTAGCTCGCTACGTGCTACCGGTGGCGGTGGTGGTATGACCGAGAACGACATCCTTGCCGCGATAGATGGGCTCAGCCCAGCGTTACAGCGTGCCTACCTCGATCAGGTTCGGTCTATCGTCGATGCTGCTGTCATCGCTGATGTTGCGCAGAAGATCGAAGACGGTGACGACCATGGGTTGCTCCTGCTTGTCGGGCTCGGCTCGTTGATCGCTTTTATCGAAGCCCTGCGCACTACCTACATCAAAGGTGGATCGACCCCAAAAGAGAAGCCACCAGGTGGTAAGCGTGTTCAGTTCGATCAGCATCAGCCGGAAGCCCAGCAGTGGCTCACGCAGAACGCTCAGCGGACTGTCGAGCAGCTACAGGCCGAAAGCGCAGAAGCCGTGCGCGCGACCGTCGCGGCAGGTAGGACCGCAGGCCAGTCTGCTTACCAGACAGCCTTGGACATTGTAGGTCGAACCAGCAAGCAGACAGGCAAGCGCGTTGGTGGCGTGATCGGCATCCCCGGCGCAGACGCATTGACCATCATTAATGCCAAGAAGCAGTTGCTCAGCGGGGACGCCGAGGAGCTGAGGAATTACCTACGGCGTGTTGATCGTGAAAAGGCCATGGACGGCATCGTCACCAAGGCGATCGAGGCGAAAAAGCCTATTGCTGCGCCGGATGCACAGCGCATGGTCGCCGCCTATGCGGACAAGAAACTGAAGAATCACGCGCTCTTGGTTGCCCACAGGAACGCTCTTGAAGCCTACAACGCTGGGTTTCATCGGTTTTACGAACAGCTAATGTCGCAGGCCACACGGCCTTTGCTGATCGAGAAGCTCTGGCGCAACAAGGGCGACATGAAAGTCAGGCATGCACATGTGTTGCTGGGTGGCCAGCGGATCACGATGGGGCAGCTCTTCCAGTCGGAGACCGGTGCCGCACTGATGTATCCCGGCGATTCCGCTCACGGCGCCGAATGGGCAGATCTGGCGCGCTGTCGCTGCACAGTCAGTTATAGGGTGACCTGGTGATGGCTGATATCTATGACCGCGCGAAGGCTCAGGCTACGCGAATGCTTGCCCCAAGAAGCAAGGGCGGGAAGGGCGCTGAGATGACCCTCACGCGCAAGGTGACAGGTGCTTACGACCCTGCCACCGGAAAGCCAACAGTGACCATCACCCACTACACAGGATCGGCATTCAGAGATGCGTTTGAGCTGAAGAGCATCGACGGAACGCTGATCCGCCGAGGTGATGTTCAGTTGCTTGTCTCGCCCGTTCAGGTCAGCGGTGAGGACATGCCGAAGCCGCTTGAGACCGATACCGTTGTTTTTGATGGCGTGACCTACACGGTAGTCGCCGTGCAGCCGTGGGATTACGCCGGCGTTGCAGTTGGCTTTGAAGTCCAGGCGAGGGCGTGATGGCGAGATCCAACAAGTACGCGGGCCTGCAAAGCACGTTCTCGGAACAGCTGAACATATTCCGGAACGACGCGCTTGAGGCTATCGATCAAACGTTTCGGGATGTCGTGATAGCTGTTGGCGAGACGGTCATCGCACTCAGCCCCGTAGACACTGGTCGTTTCAAAGCCAATTGGCACATTACGTTCGACAGTCCCGATACTGAAACCTTCCCCGAGGATTTCGACAAAGAAGGGAGCGTCGTCATTGCCCAGTTGATTGCTGCCATGAACGACTTCACGGTCGGGCAGACCGTGTATCTGCTCAACAACCTCCCATATAGCGTGCCGCTCGAGTATGGGCACAGCCAGAAAGCTCCGAGTGGCATGGTGCGCGTAACCCTCGCGCGCTTTCAGCAGATCGTCGATGACGTCGTCAGGGCCAACCAGATATGAGCCATCGAATTATTCGCTCTCTGTTCGAGCAGCGCCTCGCTGCGTGGGCTGCCGCGCGCGACCTGCGTATTGCATACCAGGGCGTAACCTTCGAGCCGACCGACGACGAAACATACCTGGCCGCCTTCACTCTTCCGGCGGGCACGAACACCAACACCCTTGCCGGCGACCATCGCGTCTATACCGGCGTGTTCCAGATCAATGTCGTCACGCCTGCCGGTAACGGCACTGGCGATGCGGAGGGCCTGGTAGATGACCTTGGCGACCTTTTCCCGGCCTATCTGCGATTGAGGCAGGGTGACTTCGAGGTACTGGTGCTCACCCCGGTCGAGCCCGGCCCTCCGATTCAAGCCGACAACACACTGACTGTATCTGCGTCGTTTCAGTACCGCGCCGATACCAACTGACCCGCCCATTGGGCAAACCCTGAACCCGCCATGTGCGGGTTTTTCATTTCTGTACGAGGACTAAACCCAATGAGCGCAATTCTTCCCAACGGCTCCATTTTGGAGATCGCGTCGACCTACAGCGTAGCCAAGCTGGTGACGGCTATCACCAACGCGAACCCGGCTGTGGCGAGTGCTGCTGCGCACGGTCTGGCCGAAGGCGACATCGTCGTCGTGAACTCTGGCTGGACCCGCTTGAACGATAAGGTCGTTCGCGTGGCTGATCCTGATTCTGGCACCTTCGAAATGGAAGGCATCGACACCACCAAGACCACCGTTTACACGGCGGGCTCAGGCGTTGGCTCGGTCCGCGCCGCAAGTGGCTGGGCACAGATCAGCCAGGTCACCGACAGCACCAGCTCCGGCGGTGATCAACAGTTCACCACCTTCGGATTCCTGGAAGAGTCCGATGATCGTCAGCTGCCGACCACCAAGTCGCCGATCAGCATGTCGATCACCGTTGCCGATGATCCGTCCCTGCCGTACGTGGGACCGGTCGAGGCAGCGGACGAAGATCGTGAGCCGCGCGTAGTCCGCCTGACCCTGCCGAACGGCTCGGTCATCTACTACAACGCGTACGTGTCGATCACCTCGACCCCGACGCTTTCCCGCAACAACATCATGACCCGCGTCATCACCCTGTCGCTGGCATCCCGCCCAACTCGTTACCAGGCGGCCGCGTAAATCATGCCGAAGATCAAGATTGCCCAGAACCCGACTTTCAAAGCGAAGGTCGCCATCCCGCGCGTGGGCGACAAGCCAGTCGACGTGGATTTCGAGTTCAAGTACATGGACCGCGTTGCGCTGTCGGCTCTGTTCGACAAGTGGAACGTAGCCCGCGACGAGCATGCAGCGAAGGTAACCGAAGGCGGCCTGTCGTGGCAGGAGGCGACGGCTGACGAGATCGGCATGCAGGTCAACCAGATAAAAGACATCGTGGCTAGCTGGGGCTTCGACGACAAGTTCAGCGACGAATCCATCACTGCTCTGGTCACCACCTGCGTGGGCGCGCCCAAGGCCGTGCTGGATGCCTACCAGGCTGCATACCAACCGGCCCGCTTGGGAAACTGACGGCGACGGCCCGGATTCTGTACGAGTCCGGACCGTCTGATGCGGATCTGGCCGCCTTTGGCATGACCAGGGCGGATCTCCCAGAGGTTGAGCATGAGGTGCTGGCCGATGCCTGGCCGGCCTTCAGGCTGTTCGAGGCCATGTCCACTCAGTGGCGTGTCGGTATGGGCGGCGCCATCGGCCTCGACTATTCCGCCATTCCACCCACTGCCTCCATGCTCGGCATGAAGCGCAAAGAAATCACCGAGGCCTTCCACGACCTTCGAGTCATGGAGGCCGAGGCCTTGCTCATCATGAGCGAATCGAAATAGCGGAGCGAGCATGCCATCGATTGCTGAACTCGGGATCAAGGTCGATTCGACCGATGCCGCGCAGGCGAGCTCCGACCTCGACAAGCTCACGGCGGCGGGTGGGCGGGCCGAGAAAGCTGCGGAAGGTGTCGCGCGGGGGGCTGACAAAGCTTCGAAGGCTATCAAGAGCCAGGCGGATGAGCTGGCAGACCTGCTGGGCGAAATTGATCCGACGGTTAAGGCTTTGGGTCGTCTGGATGAGCTGGAAACCAAGCTTTCAAAGCACAAGGGTGTAGGCCTGGACGCTGCGACGTTTAGCGAATACCAGGCGAAGATCGACCAGTCTCGCGCGAATCTCACAAGGTTCGACGACTCGCTTTCGCGCACCGGCAACACGGCCAAGCAAACTGCCGCGGCTCTACGGACTGTGCCGTCGCAGTTTACGGACATTGTGACCAGCCTTCAGGGCGGTCAGGCGCCATTCAGCGTCCTGCTTCAGCAAGGTGGTCAGCTCAAGGATTCCTTTGGGGGTGTAGGTGCTGCCGCAAAAGCCATGGGCAGCTATGTGCTGGGGCTGGTTAATCCATTCACGCTGTCGGCTGCTGCCGTAGGAGTTTTGGGCGCTGCGCTGCTGTCTTCGCAGTCTCAGTTCAACGAGTACAACAAGGCAGTCATCAGCACGGGCGGCGTTGTCGGTAAAACGGCCGACCAGTTGTCCGCGTTCGCCACCACTCTCGCGGATGGTCGGCACTTCACCGAGGCTGGCGAGGCAGTTCTGTCGCTCGCGCAGAATGGCAGGCTGACCGGCGAGGTGTTTCAGGAGGTTGCTCGAGCAGCGACCGAGACCGCGGCCGCCACCGGGCAAAGCGCGGCAAGTATTGCTGATCAACTGTCCTCTACCAAAGGCAAGGTCACAGACCTCGCTGTCGAGTACAGCAACAAATACGGCGTCATCACTCAGTCCACCTACGATCAGATCCGCGCTCTGGAAGAGCAGGGCGACCGGATGGGGGCTATCAAGACCCTGTCCACCGCTGTTGCGGATGAGATGACCCGCCGCAACAAGGAAATGGAAGACTCCACTCGCGGCCTTGCGAGAGCGTGGAATGAAGTACGCACAAGCATCAGCAGTGCATGGAATCAACTGAAAACCGGCCTGCAAGCCAGTCCTGAGCTGTTCCGGCTGCAAGTGTTGCAGGGTCAGCTACAGGATGCACAGGAACTGGGCAATCAGAAGCTGGTTGCCTACTACCAGCAGCAAATCGCGGCAGCCCAGAAGGTAGTCGACCTTCAGCAGCAGAAGGCCGCGCTGACCGGGCAGGAAGAGTCGAGCCGCCGTCAGCAGATAGCGGGCGAGGACAAATGGCTGGCAGATGGTCTGAAATACCTGACCGACCAGCAAAAGATGGAAAAGGAGATCGCCGAGGCTCGCACCCAAGGCCTCAGTTCTGGTCGCTCCCAAGTGGAGATCGAGCAGCGCATCAGCGACATCCGCAAATCGTACGAGAAAAAGCTGTCGGGACCGGCGAACCAGCTGGATCTGACCAGTTTCAACGACACGCAGAATCAGCTCAAGGCGCTGACTGCTACCTACAGCAACGCACAAAAGGACCTGGACGCCCAGCAGAAGGCCGGGATCATCTCTCAAGAGTCCTACGCAGCCCAACGCGCGGCGCTGATTCAGGCTGAGAAGGAAGAGGTCACCAACGCCTATCAGGCCGAGATATCGGCACTGGAGGCGACCCGCGACAAGACCTCAACCACCCCACAGCAGCGTATTGAGCTCGACCAGAAGATCGCCGATGCGCGCACCAGCATGGTGAAGGCGCAGCAGGATGCTGACACCGCGCTTTCAGTGCTGGCGACCAACGAGGAAGGTCGCCTTAACAATGCGAAGGCAGCGTCGGAGGCCTACGTCGCCCAGCTTGAGCGGCAGCGCGCAGCGCTGGGTCTGCAAGGAGATCGTGCGGCCGCATCGATTGGTCTGAGCGACCGGCGACAGGGATTGCAGAGCAGTCTTGACTCATCCACGGACAGGTTCAACGACGAACGGGCAAAACTTCTGGATCGACGCAAAACCGCTCCGGATAAATACAGTCAGGAAGATTACGAAAAGGACCTCGCATCCCTCACAACGGCTGAAGGCAAATATCGAGACACGGTTCTTTCCAATTACGACAAGGTGACAACAGCTCAGTCTGACTGGCAAAGCGGCGCATCGGCAGCATTTCAGAACTATCTGGAAAGCGGGCGAAACGTCGCCGGGCAGATGAAGACGGCCTTCACCAATTTGTTCGACGGCCTGACCGATTCCGTAGTGGATTGGGCCTTTGGTGCCGACGAGAGTTTCGGGGACGTGCTGCTGAGCTTCGGCAAGATGATTGCCAAAATGGAGCTTCAGGCCGCTGCATCCAGTGTGTTTTCGGGGGCTTCGAATGGCTCTGGCGGTCTGCTGTCCACCATCGGCAGCAGCATCTTCAGCAGCTTCACCGGAGGTTCGCCTTCTTCCGCTGGCTCAACTCAAGCTGGCTATTCGTCGACCTACTTCCCACAGGGCAGAGCCACAGGCGGAGACGTTTCGCCAAACACGCTTTATCAGGTCAACGAGAACGGGCCAGAGCTTTATAGCCAAGGCGGCAAGACGTTCCTGATGACTGGAGAGAGCGGCGGCAGCGTCACGCCACTGACGAGTGGGTCGCCGGGGCTGGCGGCAGGCGGCGGCGGGTCCTCACCAATCGCCGTGTCAATCCAAATCAGCGGCGACGGCACGTCTCAGGTAAGCAGCAATACCTCCGGCATGGAGCAGTTCGGCGCCGAGATCGGGCGATTTGTCGAGGCTCGCTACAAGCAGCTGGAGGCGAAGTCGCTTGGCCCGCAAGGGAACATCCGCAAAGCCATCAATGGGAGGGCGTAATGGCTGACACATTCACCTGGCGCCCTGATAAGTCGGCGCCGGGAACATTCACGGAGCGCATCCGTTCCGCCCAGTTTGGGCAAGGCTACAAGCAGCGCGCGGCGGACGGGATCAATAACGAAACCCAGTCATGGAACTTGACGTTTACCGGCGAGAAAGCACGGATCGCTGCGATTCTGGCGTTCCTTCGGGCCCAGAAGGGGTACAAGGCATTCATCTGGGCAACGCCATTCGACGGCCCCCTTTACTTCACATGTGACAGCTTTGCCCCGACGGATCTGGGCGGCAACGCATGGTCGCTCACTGCCACCTTTGAACAGACCTACCAGGTGACCTGATGGCCGAGAGCATTTACGAAGATGTCCAGAAGCTTGAGGCAGGGCAGTACGTTGAGCTGTTTGAGTTGGACCTCAGCGCGATCGCTGGCGACATCTACTACTTCCACGGCTACACCAAGCTTGGAGGGATCACCTGGCAGGGCGTGGAGTACTCGCCCTGGCCTATCAAGGTAGATGGCATGGGCATGACCGGGGAGGGGCAGCAAAGCAACCCGACATTGTCCGTAGGCAATGTCACCGGATTCATCACGGCTCTGTGTGCTACGTATCAGGATTTGATCGACGCGAAGGTTGTTCGCCACCGGACGCTGGGGCGCTACCTCGATGCCGTCAACTTCCCGGGTGGAAACCCTGAAGCGAATCCGGAGGAGCATTTCACGGATGACGTCTACACCATCGACCAGAAGCAAGCAGCGGACGCGTCGAACGCGACCTTCATTCTCAAGTCTCCGCTGATCGCCACCGACCGGAAGCTGCCAGGGCGCCAGATCGTTGCCAACTGCTGCCAGTGGTTGGTGATCGGCGGATACCGGGGCGCCTACTGTGGCTACACCGGCTCGGCCTACTTCACTGACAAGGACGTGCCGACCGATGACCCTGCCAAGGACATGTGCTCCGGCACTCTTCTTGGCTGCAAGCTGCGCTTCGGCGCAAACAACCCATTGCGCTATGGCTCATACCCGAGCGCTGGATATTGAGGTGTTGAATGAGGCTCTCGAAAGACACCGTCAAAGCAATCTATGACCACGCGAGAGCGTCGNGTCGAGCGAAGAAATATGTCCCGGCCCAAAACGCCGCCGAAAAGCCGGAAGACGATTTCAAAATCAGCGCTGAATCGTGGGCCTTTGCCGAAGACCAGGGCGAGATTGCTGCCATCGTCCACAGCCATCCCGGACAGTCAGCACGCCTCAGCCATGCAGATCGAGTATCGATGGAAGGAACTGGGCTGCCCTGGCTGATCGTCGAAGTTCGTGAGGGTGAGCCGGTCAGCCATCTGATACATGAGCCGAGTGGCTATCAGGCGCCACTGATTGGGCGTCAATTCAGGCACGGGGTTCTCGACTGCTACTCACTGGTGCGCGATTACTACCAGCGCGAGATGGGCATCACCCTACCGGAATACGACCGCGAAGATGGATGGTGGAACGAAGGGAAGGACCTTTACACCGACAATTTCGAGGGTGCTGGCTTCGTCAAAGTCGGGCCTGCAGACCTGCATCAAGGCGATTTGATCCTGATGCAGGTTCGCTCGCCAGTCCCGAATCACGCAGGCATCTACCTTGCGGATGGCATGCTCAAGACCGAGCCTGATCATCATCCGGTGCCGGGTTCGATCCTGCATCACCTGTACGGCCGTGATTCGAAACGTGATGTGTACGGCGGGTATTGGACCGAAGCCACACGTCTGGTCCTCAGGCACAAAGAAGCAAAACAGTGAGCGGCGCTACTCCGGTGTGTATCAAGTCCGTTACTGATCGTTTGTCCACACTGGATGGGCAGACAGCCCGGTGCTACCCTCGGCCCTTTCTCAATGAGGGATCATCATGCGAATTTTGATAGGGGCGCTGGCAGTTGCCCTGATGGCGGGCTGCGTGTCCCCGACGATCAGCCAAATGCGAGAAAAGGGCCCGGCAGCAACTTATACGTCGGCGAAGTCAGAAAGCGATTTGTCTAAATGCGTGCTCTTCGCCTGGCAGGACACCAGCCTTGCTGGGAGTGCGCCAGCGGTGAGCATTCAGCCTGGCCGGGATGGCGGGACTACAGTGACCACAGGAGGCAACGAGTATTTCGTTGACCTGAAAAGCGCTGGTTCAAAAACCTCAGCTCGGTATTACGAGGTGGGCGACACATGGATATCACGAAAGCTTCAGCCCGAGTTAAAGAGTTGCTTGTGAGAAGCTGACCAACAAACACAAACCCGCCACGGCGGGTTTTTTTATGGGTGGGGAAAATGGCTGAACGACTTCGGACCGTTAGGCTTTACGGGAAACTTGGCGCCAGATTCGGCCGCGTACACCGCATCGCGGTCAGTTCAGCAGCAGAGGCTATTCGCGCACTTGGCGTTCTGCACAAGGGCTTCAACGAATTCTTGTTAACGTCCAAAGATATGGGTCTGGATTTCGCAGTTTTCTATGGGCGCAGAAACTTGAGTCAAGGCGAATTACGAGATCCTCCCAGCCACAACGACATTCGTATAGCTCCAGTAGTGCAAGGGAGCAAGAGCGGCGGGGGGCTGCAAACTGTCATCGGCGTCGTATTGATCGCCGTAGCAAGCTATTTCTCAGGTGGCCTGGCTGCAGGAGGTGCCACCTTGTACGGCTCTGCGGCGGGGGCTGCGGCTTGGACGGTAGTGGGCGCAGTCGGCTTTTCTCTCGCCATCGGCGGCATTGCCCAAATGATCACGGGCACCCAAACAGGCATTGACAGCAGCGAAGCTGCGGACAACCAGCCGAGCTACAACTTCTCAGGCATCAAGAACACCGTCACCCAAGGCAACCCGGTACCGCTGTGCTACGGCGAGATGACCGTGGGCTCCGCCATGATTTCACTGGGAATCGTCGCCGAAGACGAACAGTAAGGGCTTTCCAATGACCGACACCATCGTTCGCGGCTCCAAAGGCAGCGAAAGCAGCCACACGCCTGTAGAAAGCCCGGACAGCCTGATCAACACCAGTTACGCGAACATTTTGGACGCCGTCAGCGAGGGGCCTATCGTTGGGTTGGTTGACGGCCTTCGCTCCATTTACTTGGATGAAACGCCGATTCAAGGCACCGACGGCTCCATGAACTTCACCGGCGTCACCTGGGAGCAGCGCTTTGGCGAGCATGATCAGGATTACATCACCGGCTTTCCGTCTGTAGAGACCGAACATGCGGTTGGAGTTGAACTGAAAGCCTCTCAGCCGTGGACGCAGAGCCTGAGCAATCTGCAGTTGTCGGGTGTGCGTCTGCGACTCGGCGCGTCTGCGCTCTTTCAGCAGAACAGCGACGGTGACACCAACGGCTTTACTGTGAACTATGTGGTCGAGCTTTCAACGGACGGCTCTGATTACGTTCCGATCATCACCACGGCGTTTAACGGCAAAACCACCACCGGTTATCAGCGCTCTCATCGGATCGACCTCCCGGCTGCCGAAGAAGGCTGGTCTATCCGCGTCCGTCGCACCACGCCTGACTACACCGATGCCAAGATCGGCGACACCACGACTGTCGTCAGCTACACCGAAGTCATCGACGCCAAGCTGCAATATCCCTACACCGCTTTGGTTGGGATCAAGATCGATGCGAGCCAGTTTTCGAACATCCCCGAGCGCGCTTTCCGTATCAAAGGCCGCATCATCCAGGTACCGAGCAACTACGCGCCGGAATCGCGCACCTATACGGGTACTTGGGATGGCACGTTCAAACTGGCATGGACTGATAACCCGGCGTGGATATACCGCGACATCATCATCAATGATCGTTACGGGCTGGGGCGCTTCATCAACAGCGACAACGTCGACAAGTGGGAGCTGTATCAGATCGCGCAGTACTGCGATGCGATGGTCTCGGACGGCAAGGGCGGGCAGGAGCCTCGTTTCACCTGCAACCTCTACTTGCAGTCGCGCGCCGATGCGCTCCAGGTCTTGCAAGATCTGGCCAGCATTTTTCGCGGCATGGCCTATTACGCCGGGAGCGAAGTAGTCGCGTCCGCGGATATGCCAAATGACCCGGTGTACACCTACACCAATGCCAACGTCATCGACGGATATTTCAGCCGCCCGGGGTCGTCCGGGTCTACTCGCTTCAGCGTTGCGAAAGTAAGCTGGAGTGATCGGGACGACTTCGGCGCACAAAAAGTCGAGTACGTGCCGAACACAAAGGCCATCGCCCGCTACGGAATCCGCGAAACCGAAATCACGGCGTTCGGTTGCGTATCGCAAGGCCAGGCTCAGCGCCTTGGCCATTACACGCTGCTGACCAACCAGCTGGAAACCGGCACCATTCAATTCAGTGTTGGATTGGACGGCGTGCTCGCACGGCCTGGCCAGATCATCCGTGTTGCAGACCAGCACTACGCGGGCAAGCCAATCGGCGGCCGGGTCAAGGCTTCGACCACGAACAGCGTCACTGTTGACGATGACCTGACTGTCGCCGCCGGCGATACGCTGGTTGTTATCCAGCCGAACGGCACGGCGCAGACTCGCGTCATCAAAACCGTTGCCGGTCGCTTGATCACCGTCACCGAGAACTTCAGCGCGGCTCCGGTAACCGAGTCAGTCTATGCGATCGAGACCGCCGAGGTCGTGCCCGAAACCTATCGAATTCTGACCATCACCGAGAACTTCGGGGACGACAAGCTTCAATACGATGTCGTCGCGGTTCAGCACAACGCGAGCAAATTCGCGGCTATCGACAGTGGTGCACAGATAGTAATCCCGCCAACCACCACGCTTCCGAATGCGGCACAGGCGATGCCGACCAATATCCAGCTGTCGACCTACGAGGCCGTTAAGCAGGGTTTGACGATCGCAACCATGCGTATTACCTGGGAGCCCGCACGCAGCGCACAGAGCTATCAGGTCTGGTGGAAGAAGGATTCGGGCGATTGGATCTATGCAGGGATTACCTACACGGCGTCGATCGAGGTGTCGGGGATATACACCGGCACCTACACGGCTCGGGTATCGGCTGTTGGCGTCAATGGAAACTCGTCGCTGTGGGCGTATTCCGAGCCGACACTGCTCAACGGCAAGGAAGGTTTGCCGCCGGCGGTGACATCTCTGACGGCTACTGGACTGCTCTTCGGCATCAAGCTGAAATGGACTTTTCCGCCAGGTGCAGAAGACACTCAACGAACGGAGATTTGGTACAGCCCTGCGACTGATCTTGCGGCCGCGACAAAGCTCAGCGATCTGGCGTATCCGCAATCCGAATACACCCTTCAGGGGTTGCGTGCGGGCGTGCGTTTCTACTTTTGGGCACGTCTGGTCGACCGCACAGGCAACATTGGCCCATGGTATCCATCCAACGGAACTGTGGTCTCGGCTATTTCCAGCACTGACGCTGCCCCGATACTCGATCTGCTCGTCGGCGAATTGACCAAGGACCAATTCGGGCAGGACCTGAAATCGGAGATTGATGGCAAGGCCACGCAGGTGTACGTCGATCAGCAAATCTCTGACCTGGAGGGTCAGATCGATGACATCGTCAGCGGGGGAGTTTACGACCCCAACGCGGCATACGCTCGATACAACACCGTGCGCGTCGGCAACAACCTGTGGTCAGCGATTCAAGCAGTCCCGGCCAAGGCAGACGGCACGAACGGACCGCCCAATGCCACGTACTGGAAAAACGTGGGCACTGTCACGAACGACTTCGGGGCCGTAGCCGCGCAGGTTCAGCAGAGCAAAACGGACATCACCAACATCAACGGGACGTTGTCTTCGCAGGCGAGCACCTTGCAAGGCCTGCGTACTGACGTTGACAGTAAAGCCAGCTCGACCACAGTTCAGCAAATGGGGTCGACCGTCACCCAGCAAGGACAGATCCTCACTGCCCAGGGGCAAGCCATAACGTCGATCAGCAACAAGATCAACGACCCGGCCACGGGGTTGGATGCTCAGGCGGGCGCGATCAACAGCCTGAGCGGCACGGTAAACAACCAGGGAAACCAGATCAACGCCAATGCTCAGGCGATCAATGGTGTTTATGCGCAGGTCAACCCGACAATGGCGGGGGAGACAACATCGTATGCAGGTTCTGAACAAACCTACGTCGGGGTTTACTCCGTTCAGTCAGCGATCATTGAGGGGGATTACGCCCAAGGTCTGAGAACCGAAACGATCGCAGTTCAGGTGGGTCAGCAAAGCGCGGCTATCCAAGTCACACAGTCTGCAACTATCGTGGCCCAGAACACCGCAAACACGGCCAACAGTACGGCGAATGCGGCGAACACAACGGCGAATACCGCAAACGGCACCGCCACTAACCTGAAGAACCAGGTTGACATCTCGTATCAGGTCAAGCTCCAGGCCAATAACGCTGGCGACTTCACCTGGGCTGGGTTTGGACTTGGGTTGAGTAACGCTAGCGGGGTGTTTCAGTCTCGGTTTGTCATCGCAGCTGACCAGTTTGTGATCGCAACAACTCAGGGGGCGGATTACGCAACATCGCCATTTGCCGTAGTAGGTAATCAGACATTTATCCGCGATGCATTTATCAGCAAGTTGGCCGTCGTCAATGGCGTCGTTGGTTCCGAACTGTATTCCCAGAATCAGACTACTTACGGGACTCCACGGATGACGATCAACTTCAATCTGGGTGAGATACTTATCAGGAACAACGCCACAAATGGAAAATACCTGCAGCTTAATGAGGGTGGGCTTTACATGGTTTCCGGCGCTGTCACGGTGGTAGAACTTAGTATGGCCTAGGGAGGCAAATATGCCAGGATTAAGGATTCGTCGCCCCGACACCGGGGCGGTCATTCTGGAATTGACTGATCGCATAACCAGGCTTTTCGGGACAATAGTTATTACCTCGGCAAACAGGACTGGCAGCTACACGTATCCGGGGAGCGATGGTATTCCGTGGTATCACATGAGATTGCCGCCCGGAGTGCAGGACCCGGCCACCTCGCAGAGCCTGTACCCGCCGAGTGGAGACGTAACCCGCACCGGTCGGACACTGAGCTGGACCACCGTTCCGGTCGGCACTCAAATTGTTGTAGGGGTGTACTAGATGCCCACGGTAAGGTTCAGGAACAGCACAGGGAACGTGCTTATCGACGGGACATATAAGAACCTCGCTGTTCGGGCTTCTGGTCAGGTCACGACTGTTCCAACTTTCGTTCCGAACTTGTCACGAGCTTACCTCACGCTGCCTGCAGATCAGGCGGTGATGGCTTTCCGTTGCGCTAACCCTTGCTCTATCTTTTCCGTGACCTACTCTGGCGGCAACGCCACTTACGAATTCTGTACAGCCGGTGGCAATGCGGTCGTCAGCTATTGGCAGTTCGATCTACCGAAGTATACAGCCGGCCCGGCAAACTGGCCCAAGCTAATAGTAAGGGATCCGGTAACAGGCGAAGTGGTCTTCGACTCCCGCTTAAAGTACATGAGGATTTTGGACTTTATCGAGAGGTCGATGGTCGACGCCAACGCCAACCCCTACCAGCCAACCTATGCAGGCAAGGTGGTGGCGGTGGTCGAGTCTAAGCGCGCTTGGAATATGGTCAGTCAGTTGGTGCCGGGCAACCCCCCGTATGCAGTTGGCGGCTACTCCGGTAGTTTCGCCTCAACCCCGTCTAATACACAGGTCAGCATCGACAAGAACAGAGGATATTACGACTTCAGCGAGCAACCGGCCAACCCAAACGGCTATCCCGCTGGCTATTCCTACCAGTCCTCCTACATGGTCCTCGACGTTTCTAACTTTTAGGAAAAGAAATGGCACGGCAAAATATTGAACTAGGCACCGCACCCTCGGGTGTTGGCGGAGATACCCCGCGAAGCGCCAACATAAAGATAAACGCCAACTTCTCGGAGCTTTATAACGCTCCGGCCATCAATAGTTTGCGGGTCTTGGCCGGCGCCACCTATGGAAGCGGGCAGGGCGGGTATATCGGGTGGAACGATGCCGGAGATGGCAGTGGCTTCTCGGGCCACATGGCGTTCACTTGCAACCGAGGCGGCGGTAGCGGCGGATTCAGTTTTCGTTCTGTCCTGAGCGACAACAGCGCTGGCGGTCCACCAATGACCTACAGCTATGGCGGCGTCTTGAACGTCCCGGTCGGGATCCAGCTGGCGGGGCGTAACATCGTTGAGAGTGGTTCCAACGTGAACGGCAGCTATGTGCGATTCGCGGATGGCACGCAAGAGTGCTGGCTGCGCAACCTTGGCTTCGGTCCGGCGGGTGCAGGGGCAACTGCCTCTGCCTTCTGGACGCCACCCATCGCTTTCCTGGGCAATACCGCCACGGTCATGGCGACCCTGCAGTTTGCAGAGACGACTGATGCGTTCACCTGTTCCCGACTGAGCGCAAACCTTGGCAGCAACGGCGCCGTGACCGTAACGGCAAACTTCAGCGTTAACCAGGTATATCGAATCGGCTTGCATGCCGTAGGCAGGTGGTACTGATGATCATCAATCTTTCTCCGTTTCGCTCCGATGAGACGCTCACCGTCATCAAGTCGGGCGACGTCCTCACCGTGAATGGTGAAGCCTTCGACTTTTCACGCATGGCCGACGGCGACACGTTGCCGATGGGCGCCGTCGATTCCCAGTGGTTTGGCGGGCCGGTCGACCGCGTCGGCGCAGATCTGCTGCTGACGCTGCGGCTTCCACTGCCCATCAACTACAGCCAGGAGCAGGCCTACCCGGTGCCGCTGGCCAACGTCCCGGATGGCGAAGTGAGCTTGCCGCAGCCACTGCCGCTGCCCGCGGTTGAAGAATTCCCAATCATCGAGGCCGAGCAATGAACATCGATTGGAGCCAACTGATCACCAAGGCCATGAAAGATGCCGCGGCCGCCGCGCTCGCCCTGGACACCGCCAAGACTGAGTTGGCATCTCGCAACGCATCCGCTGCCGCCCAGATCGCGCGTATTCAGGATCGAGTGGACACGCTCGGTTACGGCGTCGACAGCGGCGAGGCCACCGAAGAGGACGAGGCCGAACTGGCTGCGCTGACCATCAGCCTCAAAGCCTGGAAGGCCTACAAGTTCCAGCTGGGCAAGGTTGCAACCCAGGCTGCATGGCCGAAATCACCGAGTTGGCCGATCGCGCCTGCTATCCCCGACATTGCCGCAGATCCGGCCGCACTGGCGCCTGACACCATCTGATCGCAGCACGCGACCGGACCCGCCATCGAGCGGGTATTTTTTTGCCTGGAGAAAACTGAATGCGCACATCGCAGAAAGGCATCGACCTGATCAAATCAGCTGAGGGCCTCCGTCTCGTTGCCTATCCCGATCCGGCGACAGGTGCAGAACCATGGACGATCGGCTATGGCTCGACCCGTGGCGTCGTAAAGGGCATGAAGATCACAGAGGAGCAGGCCGAACGAATGCTCATGAATGACATTGCCCGCTTCGAGCCGGAGCTTGATCGACTGGTGAAGGTTTCGCTGAACCAGAACCAGTGGGACGCCCTGATGAGCTTCGTCTACAACCTTGGCACGCCCAATCTGGCGTCATCGACCCTGCTCAAGCTGTTGAACGCCGGCGACTATGCCCGCGCCGCCGATCAGTTCCCGCGCTGGAACAAGGCGGCAGGTAAGGAATTGTCCGGGCTGACCAAGCGCCGCGCCGCCGAACAAGCATTGTTCCTGAGCAAAGCATGATCGCCGCGTTGAAGCTGGTCCCGGCGTGGGTGTGGGGAGTAGTGGTGCTGGTCATCGCCCTGTGCGTCGGATCATTTGCAGCGGCGTGGTTCTGGCAGGCCAATGCTTACGGGAAGGTGATCGCCACCAACGTATCGAGTTACCAATCCGACCGGACGCTGATTGCCAATGCTGCTTCAGCCCAGGCCCGCGACGCCCTGGCGAAACAGCAGGAAGCGGAGCAGAAGCTTGCCGCACTCGACAAAACCTCCACCGAACAGAAGGACAAGGCCAATGCTGAAAACGAATCTTTACGCCGCGCTGTTGCTGACGGCACTCGCCGGCTGCGCATCGCAGGCACCTGCTCAGCTGGTTCCGGTAACAGCAACGTGTCCCAAGCCACCAGCACCACCAGCGTGGGTGATGCAGGCTCCGTCGAACTCAGTCGAGAAACTGGACAAGCTGTTCTCGATCTCCGCAGAGCCCTCATTTCCGACCAAGCAGCCCTGAGGGCGGCGCAGGCGTACATCAGGCATGTATGTCGGTAGCGGCGTACTCCAAACAGCCGAAATTAATCAGCTCGCGAGAGCAAAATATTAGTATTTTTCTCGCAACGCCCGATGACTGACTGGACTTGGCAGGCTGATTGCGTCTGCAGATGGATGTAAATAAGATCGACAAAATTTTGGAGTAGAAAATTGGACAGCGAGCATTCACGACTTTCACAAATTCAATCAATCGCATCCATTTTGTCAGCTATTGCTATCCCTATCGTTCTAGCAGTTGTCGGCTACGCCGTTCAACAGAGCATCGCTACTGACGGAATAAAGAAGGACTACGTATCTATCGCTATGGGAATCCTGAAGGACGCGGGGAATGCCCAGGATCCGGATCTAAAGAAATGGGCAGTTGCGGTAGTAGCTAAATATTCGCCGGTACCGTTTTCTGACAGCGCAACCAAGGGTCTTGAGAACGTCCAATATATTCAGCCGCGTGTCCCTCCACTCCCGGAAATTGCCCGGCAGGACGATGTTGGATCAATATGCGCCCCAAGTTGCTCAGGCGCTTTGAGCGTGAAAATGCAGGGCTGGGCGCAGAGCTTTGCCGACAACCGGGGCAAAGACAGCGATCTCAATGCCCTAAAAAGCGCCTTTGATGAGTCATTGGATATGAACCTAAAAGTTACAAAAGCGTTAGATGCGGCGAGAACATCAGGGAACGCATGCGCAGCAATATACGACGTAATTCAAAAGGAGTAGGTGGGTGGATGTTGGATGGATATGCGGGCGAACTGGCGACAGCGCTTACAGCAAGTCGTCGGGCCGGATTCGCCTGTGAGCGGTCCTACGACTCACTGACCAAGCAGTGAGGTCATCTGTCGGCGGTCATCCCATACAGTATTGACCCACCCCCTGCGCTTCTCGTTAACTGTACGCATGTACAGTATTAGAGCAGCAACCATGCATTTCCTTGTTACCCCTCGCCGCCGCCTTGGCGTGGCACTGACTGCGAAAGAGGTCAGAGATGCCACGCCTATAAAGGGTGACGTGCAGATGAACGAATCGGGCAACAGCAGTCTGGGCCGGGTGACGGTCGAGGCGTTCATCATGAAGACGGGGGATGGGCCCGACATTCTGCCGCGACTGCTGGACGCGAAGGTAACCGGTCTAGGGACGACTGGCTTGAACATCACCGGTGTCGAGGAAGTCGACGGAGCTTTCTATTTCCAGTCGTGGTGGTGCCGCTTTGGTTGAGAACCCTCTGGCCGATTGGCGGGCGGCGATCAAGGCTCGCGATGACCTGGTCACCGACCCGGAGGCTCATCGGCGCAAGCTGATCGAGCTGGCGATGCTTGCCCGCCGACGGAAACAGGTCAGCGCCGAGGAGTTGAGCGAAATGCTCGAGCTTTCGGACGCGGCCAGGCTCTGGGGATTGCTCGAATGGGAGGAGGCCGAACTCATCGGTCTTTTCGATGGCGGCAGGTTCCCGGAGGATGGCGTTCAGATAATAAGAGGGAGGGGGTGAACGTCGGCAGGACGCCGCGGTCAAGCCTTCCCCTTTGCGGCCTTCGTGATGATGTCCGCCCATTCCTGCATCATGTCCCGGCGCTGCTCAAGGTACGTTGCATGGTTGTAGACGTCGCGGATGATGCTGGTGTCCGCGTGCGCCAGCTGTCGCTCGATCCAATCCCGGTTGTACCCCTTATGGTTCATCTCGGTTGAGAACAAATGCCTGAATCCGTGCGGTGACTGTATGCCGGTTAACCCGCACCGCTCGATGACCCCGTTCGCATAATTGGTGCCGATCGGCCGCTTGTTGTCGGTCCGGTTCACAAACACGTACTGCAGATGCCCGGTGAGGGGAAGCATGGTCTTCAGTAGCTCAACCGCTTGCGTAGGGAGGGGCACGGCATGGTTACGGCGCATCTTCATTTTGCTTGCCGGTATGGTCCAGGTGGCTGAGTCCAGATCGATTTCAGACCATTCGGCGTGCCGGACCTCCCCTGGGCGTGCTGCTGAATAAAGCATGAGCATGAAGGCCGACTTGATCTGCTGGCCAACATTCGCCGCGTTGATCGTCGCCAGCGTCTTCGGCAACTCGCTGATGGGCAGAAACGGGTGGGGCTGGTGCTGTCCGATCTTCTCCGTGACTGCGTGCATTTCCGCCGTGGGGTTGACTGTAATAACTCCAGTAGCGATCGCGTACCGGAAAACCTGCCCCATCAACTGCCGTGTCTTCACTGCGGTCGCGACGGATCCTCGCTTCTCTATCCGGCGGACGATACTCACGATGTCGGACCGGGTGATCGAGCTGATCTGCCGGCTACCGAAGACCGGCAGCCAGTCCAGTTCCATGGCGTTGCTGATCACCCGCAAGGTGCCCGGCGTCAGCTTTCCTTTGCGGAAGGCGAACCACTCCTCATACACGCGGCGGAATGTGTAGCCGCTCTCCTCGAGGGCCTGAGCCCTTTTCTCCTTTCTCGATTCGCGCGGGTCAACTCCCTGCGCTACCTCTTCGCGGGCTTCATCACGCCGCGCTCGTGCCTCTTTTAATCCAATCTCTGGGTATGTGCCCAACGAAATTCGGACCTGCTTGCCCAGCCAGGTGAAACGGAAGTGCCAGCTCTTCACGCCGCCTGGCGCGATGTACATCGTCAATCCAAGCGAGTCGGCGAGCGTATAGGGTTTGTCCTTGGGTTTTGCCTGTCGAAGTGCGGTATCAGTGAGGGCCACCAGTACATTCCCTGTTGGGTTATCGGTCAATGTACTGGATGATGTACTAACTGTCGTGTCTTGGGAAGGTTTGGGACGGTACTCGGCGGTACGCCAATTCAGCGCCTTTGCGGGCTGAGGCTGTGTTTCTGACATGTGCCGGTTTGGGAGGGGAAATCAGAGTGGAAACTTTGAAGATTTCCACGGTATTGAGAGCCTTGAAAAGTGGCGATCGCCTGGGCGAAAAAATGCAGGCGGCGAGTTTACCAGCAATGGTTTATCCGGGGACAGGCGGAACCTGACCGCATGGTTAAACAAGAGGTTTCAGACGGTCTGCCAGCCGCCCGGTATCCACCAGCTCCAGAAACTCATCGCCCAATCGGCGGCTGTTCTCCATCGCCGTGCGCCAGTAGGCCTGACGCTCCTTGTCCTTGCCCACGAAACGCTTGAAGTCACTGCGGTCCGGCAATTTGCCAAAGGGCAGTGTCGACAGGTATTCCCGTGACGGCGCCAGCAGCACCACGTCCTGAAGACGGCCAAGATCGCCACGCCGCCAAGGCAGGGCCTTGTCGAACCAGCCGGGAATGATTTTGTCGGTGAAGTGTGGATAGAGCACGATGTCGCTGCCGCTGTAGGGCAGGTCCAGATGGTAGTCCAGCAACCCGCCGTCGCGGAATGTACCCGGCCCGACGCCCGGTATGTCCATCACGCCCTGCATGACCATCGGAATCGAACCCGAGGCCAGCAGCGCCTGACGCAGGTTGGACTCATTGAGGTGCAGGCTTCGGGACGGAAAATCCGTCAGCGCCGAGAGGGGAGGCGCGAGGCGAGCGTCATGCATGATCAGGCGTTCGAAGTGCCGCGACAGCCTCGCCCGGCCAATCAGGTTATTGGCAATCACCGACCCAAGGCCCAGTCCCAGGCCGCCGCGATGATCCAGCGCAAGCAGGCCATGGCTTTTCACGATCATGATGTTCAGACGGTAGTGCGGATTGCTCAGGACGCTGGCATCGCGACCCTGTAGCAGGTCGTCGAGCATCCTTACGCAGCTCTGGCTGACTTCGGCCATGGTCACGCCCTTGGCGAAGCTCTGTTCGTTATACAGCCGGCCCAGACGCTCGATACCCTCGACCGGATCAGGTAGACAGGCACTGGCGAACCGCCAGGAGCCGATGGAGGCGCCGATCAGCGAGCGTTCACGTTCGGCACGGGGCAGCCAGTCGCCGAACAGCGCCAGATCCAGCCCCTGAATGCCCAGCGCCTTGGGGCCTCCCGCCGCACCGGGAATGATGCCGACATCCGCCGGAGCCAGGCCGTGCTCACGAATCCGTGCCATCGCGCGTTTGCCGGCCTTGATCGTCAGCGTCGGGGATTTGATCAGAATGGCGCTCATGAGCACTCCGGGATTGAACAGGCGTGAATTATATATCCACTCACACGTGAGCAGCAGCTGTGCGAAATACCCTACATGGTGGCACCTAGCCAGAAAAATTCAGCTTCAGTTAAGTTCGGCTGTTTATCGTGAGCCCCGTAAACATGATCACTACCACGGAGACTCACCTATGAACATTTTTACTGCTTTTGTTGCCGCTTCTGCCCTGGTTGCCACCGCGGGTTACACTCAGGCCAAGGACCTGGGTCCTGACGAGGCGCTGAAACTGCGTGATGCAGGTACTATTCAGTCTTTCGAAAAATTGAACGCGGCGGCGCTGGCCAAGCATCCGAACGCGACCATCACCGACACCGAGCTGGAACAGGAATATGGCAAATATGTTTATCAGGTCGAATTGCGCGATGCCAAAGGCGTCGAGTGGGACGTCGAACTCGATGCGGTCAACGGTCAAGTGCTCAAAGATCACCAGGACACCTGATGATCGCCAGTAAACGTCCCCGGCGATGTTTCGTTTACTGTTTACTTGTGACTTGCGCCGTCATGACGTGCACGGTCTGTGCGGCGCGGGACCTGGACCAGGACGAAGCGCTTCAATTGCGTCAGCAGGGCGTGATACTGCCGCTGGAGCAATTCATAGGATTGGCGTTGGGGCGTTATCCCGGCTCAAAGCTCCTGGAAGCGGAGCTCGAGGAAAAACACGGCGTGCTGGTGTACGAGATCGAACTGCTGACCTCGGACCATGTGGTCCGCGAGTTGAAATTCGACGCCCGCGACACCCGTCTTTTGCAAGACAAGGAAGATGATTGATGCGTCTGTTACTGGTTGAGGACAACGTGCCCCTGGCGGATGAACTGGTCGGCACTCTGGGCCGTCAGGGGTATGCCGTCGACTGGCTCGCCGACGGACGCGACGCGATTCATCAGGGCGCCAGCGAGCCCTACGACCTGATCGTGCTTGACCTCGGTCTGCCGGGCATTCCAGGGCTCGAAGTGCTCGGTCAATGGCGTGCTGGCGGGCTGTCGACCCCGGTGCTGATCCTGACCGCACGCGGCTCGTGGGCCGAGCGAATCGAAGGCCTCAAAGCGGGCGCCGACGACTATCTGACCAAACCCTTTCACCCTGAAGAACTTCAATTGCGCATCCAGGCCTTGCTGCGCCGGGCCCGTGGTCTGGCGAACCAGCCAAAACTGGAGGCTGCCGGCCTGCATCTGGACGAGGGCCGTCAATGCGTCAGCCGTGGCGGCGAGGACATCCAGCTGACGGCGGCCGAGTTCCGTCTGCTGCGCTATTTCATGCTGCATCCGGAACAGATTCTTTCCAAAAGCCATCTCGCCGAACATTTATACGATGGCGAGAACGAGCGCGACTCCAATGTGATCGAGGTGCACGTCAACCACTTGCGCCGCAAGCTGGGGCGGGCGGTGGTCGAAACCCGGCGCGGTCAGGGGTATCGATTTGGCGGGAGCGGCGAGTGAGGTCGATTCAACGCCGTCTGAGCCTGGGCCTGATCAGCGTTCTGCTGATTATAGGGCTGGTGATGGCCCAGATCAGCCTTTGGCTGTTCGAAGTCGGCCTGCAACGCTATCTCGAATCCGGTTTGCGCAATGACAGTGAACTGTTGCTGGTGGCCATCGTTCGCGGACCCGGCGGGTTGCAGCTGGATGAGCACCGGCTGTCACCTGGCTATCAACGGCCGTATTCCGGCCACTACTTCCGCATTGATTTCGACGGTGGCCATTGGCGGTCACGTTCCCTGTGGGACCTTGAATTGCCGCAACCTGACAGAACCGGTCTGCACGCCAATCTCAAACTGGAGAAAAGCGGGCAGTCGCTTTTACTGTTGCACACCGAATACCGCAAGTTCGGCCAGACGATCTCCATCACCGTGGCTCAGGACTACACCCCGGTCCAGGCCAGTTTTGCCCTGGTGCAGCGTATCGGTCTGGCGCTGGGGCTGGCGGCGCTGATTCTGATCCTGGTCCTCCAGCGCCTGACCGTACGCCGAGCACTGCGACCGCTGGACCGCGCCCGCGAACAGATCTCCCAACTGCAACAGGGGCAACGCTCCCAGCTCGATGAAGAGGTGCCGCTGGAACTCGAACCGCTGGTGGCGCAGATCAACCATCTCCTGGCCCACACTGAAGACAGTCTCAAGCGCTCGCGCAATGCCTTGGGCAATCTGGGCCATGCGTTGAAAACCCCGCTGGCGGTACTGATGAGCCTGACCGAAGGCCAGAAGCTTGAGCAGCACCCGCATATCCGCGCGACGCTGCGTGATCAACTGCAACAGATCCAGCAGCGACTGGAACGCGAGCTCAACCGCGCACGCTTGTCGGGTGACGCGTTGCCCGGCGCGCGCTTCGATTGCGATGCCGAACTTGAAGGGCTGTTTTCCACACTGCGCATGATCCATGGCGAACACCTTGAGCTGAGCAACGACGTCCGGCCCGGGCTGGTCCTGCCATGGGATCGGGAGGACATCCTCGAGTTGCTGGGCAATCTGATGGACAACGCCTGCAAATGGGCGGACAGCCGCATCCGTCTGAGCATCACGCAGGAGCCCGGCGGTTACTGTCTGCTGATCGACGACGACGGTCCGGGGATTGCGGAAAATCAGCGCGAAGAAGTGCTGGGCCGCGGCAACCGTCTGGATGAACAAGTCACCGGGCACGGCCTGGGACTTGGCATCGTCAAGGACATCGTCGAGTCCTGGGGCGGACGGATTCAGCTGCTGGACAGTCGATTGGGCGGACTTCAGGTGCGCATCGACCTGCCGGAGCGATCAGTACACGGCGCGATCACCTGATGGCTCACCGACCTCAACTTTTGTTGTGCAGTGCCGTTAACCGTTAGGGAGCCCATTGGCGTAACGCACACAATAATAAAGGGTCACGATATCTATGCGCCTTAATCTGAAAGCCAGAGTTCTGTCTCTTGCGGTGCTTCCGGTCCTGCTGTTCGCGCTGATCATCAGCGTCAGCACGGTGTTCATGCTGCGTGAGCAAGCGCAGCGCGAAGTCGAGGAAACCCGCCAACATCTGCTCGCCGAAGCCAAGGCAACGCTGCAAAGCTATGTCGCGGTGGCTATGGGCACGATCAAACCGCTGTACGACGCCGCTGCGCCGGGCGATATGCAGGCCCGCGCAGACGTCATCAAGATGCTTTCGCAGGTCAAGTACGCCAAGGATGGTTACTTCTTCGGCTACGACTCACAGGCCGTTCGCCTGTTCAAGGGCGACAGCCCCGATGGGGTCGGAAAGAGCTTCAAGGATGCACGCGACCCTAATGGCGTCTTCGTGAACGCCGGTCTGGTCGACGTCGCGAAAGCCGGCACTCACTACCTTGAATACTCATCTCCGTTGCCCGGCTCCAGCGAACTGGTGCCCAAACTCGGTTACACCGAATACCTGCCCAAGTGGGACATGGCCGTCGGCTCTTCGGTGAACCTGGACAACATCGACGCCAAGGTCGCGGAGCTGCGGCAGACCGTCGCCGACCGCACGCAGAACATGCTCATGACGATCGTCGGCATCGCCGTGTTGGTGCTGGTGATCATTACCGTGGTCGGGATCTGGATGGCTGGCGGCATTCTGCGGCCGTTGCGTCTGATGAAGGCCAATCTGGACGACATCGCCGCAGGGGAGGGCGACCTGACCCGGCGTCTGGCAGTCACCTCTCAGGATGAACTCGGCGAGTTGGCAGGTTCCTTCAACCGCTTCGTCGACAAGATCCATGGCCTGGTCCGACAGATCGCTGAAATGACCTCGCAACTGACCGGCCTGGTCGGTGAAGTGACCCATCAGGCGCAGCGTTCCGAGCAGGCGATGGAGCGCCAGCGTCACGAGACTGATCAGGTCGCCACGGCGATCAATCAGATGTCGGCCGCTGCGCAGGAAGTTGCCAAGAGCGCTCAAGGCGCCTCGGTGGCTGCGCAGCAGACCGACGAAGAAGGTCAGGCCGCCAAGCGCGTGGTCGATGGCAGCATTCAGCAGATTCACGCCCTGGTGAGCGACATCCGCCACAGCGGCACCTCGCTGGACAGCTTGCAGAACGACGTGACGTCCATCGTCGGCGTACTGGGCGTCATCCGTTCCATCGCCGAGCAGACCAATCTGCTGGCGTTGAACGCTGCGATTGAGGCCGCGCGGGCAGGTGAAGCCGGACGTGGCTTTGCCGTGGTGGCCGATGAGGTGCGCGCGCTGGCCAGCCGTACCCAGCAAAGCACCCAGGAAATCCAGGGCATGATCGACCGCTTGCAACAGGGCACCCAGGGCGCGGTCGCGGCGATGCGACGTTCCAGTGAGGCCGGCGATGGCACCTCGGCGCGGGCCAACGAAGCCGGGGCATCGCTGGACACCATCGGGCAGTTGATCGGCACTATCAATTCGATGAACGCGCAGATCGCCAGCGCGGCGGAAGAGCAGACCGCTGTCGCTGAAGAGATCAACCGCAGCGTGCATCAGATCGCCGTGGCCGTGGAAAGCGTCGCCGACGAAACCCGTCACAGCGCCAACACCTCACGCAATCTCACCGATCTCAACCAGCGTCTGGGCCAACTGGTGGGTCAGTTCAGGATCTAAATCCCTTTGCGCGGTCGGGCCGGTTGGCCTGCCGCGCTTTTTTCTCCCGGTTCACTCCATGTCTCGCCCGCGTTACAGGCGGCACTCCTGTTGCGATTGGCGGACTAATCAATAGGCCGCGCGTTCAGCGGGGCTCAATGACATGGAAGGAACATGAACGAAACCTCGCTGCAAAACAAAACCCTGATGCTGTTGTTGGTGCTGGTGACCATCGCCTTCATCTGGATTCTGCTGCCTTTTTACGGGGCGGTGTTCTGGGCGGTGATCCTGGGCATCATTTTCGCGCCACTCCAGCGTCGGCTGTTGGCGCGTTTCGGCTGGAAACGCAACATGACATCGCTGTGCACGCTGATGGTGTGTCTGGTGATCGCGATCCTGCCGGTAATCATCATTGGCATGTTGATGGTCCAGGAAGGCGCGATGCTCTACAAAAATGTCGAGAGCGGCCAGATCGACATTCCCAAATACCTCGCTGAGTTCAAGGCCTTATTGCCCGCCTCGATGCAACATTGGCTCGACCGCCTGGGCATGGGCGACTTCAAGGGGCTACAGGACAAGATATCCAAAGCGGCGATGCAGGGCAGTCAGTACCTGGCGAGCCAGGCGTTCAGTTTCGGTCAGGGCACATTCGATTTCGTGGTGAGTTTTTTCATCATGTTGTATCTGCTGTTTTTCTTTCTGCGCGACGGGCAGGACCTGACTCGCCGAATCCGCATTGCGATTCCCCTGGCCGAGCCGCAGAAGCGTCGTCTTCAGCTCAAGTTCACCCGTGTGGTGCGCGCCACGGTGAAGGGCAATGTGGTGGTGGCGCTGACGCAAGGCGCGCTGGGTGGGTTGATCTTCTGGCTGCTGGACATTCCCAGTGCGCTGCTTTGGGCGGTGTCGATGGCGTTTCTGTCGCTGTTGCCGGCGGTGGGGGCGGGGATCGTCTGGGCGCCGGTGGCGGCGTATTTCCTGATCAGCGGGATGATCTGGCAGGGCGTGGTGCTGGGGTTGTTCGGGGTGTTCGTGATCGGGTTGGTGGATAACGTGCTGCGGCCGATTCTGGTGGGTAAGGATACGCGGATGCCGGATTATCTGATTCTGATTTCAACGCTGGGCGGGATGGCGGTGTTCGGGCTGAACGGGTTTGTGATCGGGCCGATGATTGCGGCGTTGTTCATGTCGACGTGGGGGTTGTTTACCAGTGCCAAGAAGACGGTGAGATTGCCGGGGTGAATCGGCTTCGCGGTTTATGTTGGCGCTTGGATCGCGAGTATATCCGTTATTTGTGGTGGCGCTGATGGGGTCTGGCGTTAGCCAGAACCCATCAGCGTCACCAGACAAAAAAAACCCTGCTAAAGAGCAGGGTTTTTTCATCTCACCCGATCATCACAACCCGGCGTGTTGCACCAGAGTCAGCAACGGCTGTGGATAAACACCCAGGAAGAACGCCAGCAGCGTGATGCCCAACAGCATTACACCACCCGCACGCTGCGCCCAGTTGAACGGCGCATCGTGACGCTGGATCTTCGAGTCCTGCAGATACAGCGTGACCATCACCCGCAGGTAATAGAACACACCAATCGCACTACCCACCACCAGCGAACCGGTCAGCCACCACAAGTGAGCCTCGACGCCAGTAGCGATGATGTAGAACTTGCCGATGAAGCCGGTGGTGAGCGGAATACCGGCCAGCGACAGCATCATCACCGTCAGTACGGCGGTCAGGTACGGACGGCGCCAGAACAGACCACGGTATTCGAACATCGCATCGGCGTCGCGACCGCTGTAAGGCGACGACATCAGCGTGATCACGCCGAACGCACCGAGGCTGGTCAGGACGTAAGTCACTAGGTAAACGTTGATCGCCTCGACCGCCATGCCCTTGCTCGCGACCATCGCGATCATGATGTAGCCGAAGTGCGCGATGGACGAGTAACCCAGCAGACGCTTTAGGTTGTTCTGAGTCAGGGCCAGCAGGTTACCGATCAGGATCGACGCCACGGCGATGACCGACATCACGTCGCTCAGCACGCCGCTGGTGGCAGCCGGGGAGATCTGGAACAGACGAACCAGCACACCGAACACCGCGACCTTGCTTGCAGTCGCCAGGAACGCGGCTACCGGGGCAGGGGCGCCTTCGTACACGTCCGGGGTCCACAGGTGGAATGGAACCAGCGACAGCTTGAAGCCCAGACCGACCAGCATCATGCCCAGACCCAGGCTCGCAATCGGGCTTGGCAGACCGGTGGCCGCGATGGCCTTGCCGATTTCGCCGAAGCCCAGGCTGCCGGACTCGGCATACAGCAGCGCCATACCGAACAGCAGGAACGCCGAACCCGCCGCCGACAGCACCATGTACTTGATGCCGCCTTCCAGCGAACGCTTGTTGAAGAAGGCGTAGGCCACCAGACCGTAGACCGGCACCGACAGCAGCTCCAGACCGATGAACAGGCTCGCCAGGTGTTGCGCGGCGACCAGCACCATGCCACCGGCAGCGGAGAGCAGGATCAGCAGGTAAAGCTCTTCGCGGTTGCCCGGGTAACCCGCCTTGCCTTCACCCAGATAGGCATGCGCCAGGGTGACGCACGCCAGGGTCGAGACCAGGATGATGCCGATGTACAGAAGGGCGAAGCTGTCGATCTGCAGCAGGGGCGTGACCACCAGCGGCGCGACCTTGAGGGCCGGATAGATCGACAGCAGAGCCAGGTTGAGTCCCGCTACCGTCAGCAGGAACGATTGCGAGTGATTGCGACGCCATGCGATGCCCAGCATCACCACCACGAGGGTGATACTGGTGATCAGCAGCGGCGCCAGCGCAATAAAGTGTTGAATCGTCAGGTCCATAGCGCTCTTACCGGGCCGAAGCGAGTTGAGTGAAGGCAGTGCCGAGCCATTGCTGCACGCCATGCATGGTCGCCGAGGAAGTGTCCAGGACCGGCTGCGGGTAGATACCCAGCAGGACCAGCAACACGGCCAGGCCCAGCACCATGATCAATTCCCGTCCATCCATGCCTTTGAGAATCTCTTCGGTCTTTGCAGGGCCGAAGTAGGCGCGGTGAATCATGATCAGCGAGTACACGGAACCGAACACCAGGCCGGAAGTGGCGATGGCGGTGATCCATGGTGCGCTGACGAAGGTACCGATCAGGATCAGGAACTCGCCGACGAAGTTACCGGTGCCTGGCAGGCCCAGCGAAGCGGCTGCGAAGAACAGGCTGATGGCTGGCAGGTAAGCGATCTTGTTCCACAGGCCGCCCATCTCGCGCATGTCGCGAGTGTGCAGACGCTCGTACAGCTGACCGCTGAGGATAAACAGCGCAGCGGCCGACAGACCGTGAGCCAGCATCTGGATCACGACGCCCTGCAGTGCCTGCTGGCTGCCGGAGTAGATACCGATCAGCACGAAGCCCATGTGCGAGACGCTGGAGAACGCGATCAGGCGCTTTATGTCGGTCTGGGCGAAAGCCAGGAAGGCGCCGTAGAAGATCCCGATCAGGCCCAGGATCATTGCGATCGGTGCGAACTCCGCCGAAGCGTTCGGGAACAATGGCAGGGCAAAACGCAGCAGACCATAAGCAGCGGTCTTGAGCAGGATACCCGCCAGGTCCACCGAACCTGCGGTCGGTGCCTGGGCGTGAGCGTCAGGCAACCAGGAATGCAGCGGCACGATCGGCAGCTTCACCGCGAAAGCGATGAAGAAGCCCAGCATCAGGATGTACTCGGTGCCGTGGGACAGTTTGGTTTTCAGCAGGTCGGCGTAGCTGAAGGTGATCACGCCGGTCTGGTTGAAGTGCACCAGCACCAGACCGAGGATCGCCACCAGCATGATCAGGCCGCTGGCCTGAGTGAAGATGAAGAACTTGGTCGCGGCGTAGATACGGGTCTTCTTGCCGTCTGCCGAGCTGTGACCCCAGAGCGCGATGAGAAAGTACATCGGCACCAGCATCATTTCCCAGAAGAAGAAGAACATGAACAGGTCGATGGCGAGGAACACGCCGACGACACCGCCCAGGATCCACATCAGGTTCAGGTGGAAGAAGCCGACGTTACGCTGGATCTCTTTCCACGAGCAGAGTACCGAGAGGATACCCAGCAGGCCGGTCAGCAGAATCATCAGCAGCGACAGGCCGTCGAGTGCCAGATGAACGCTGATGCCGAAGCGCTGAATCCACTGCGCCTTGAATTCGACTGCCCAGGTCGGATCCACACCGGGGGCCGGTGCGTAGGTATACGTACCGGTGCTCCACAGGTACAGACCCAGGGCAGTCAGGAGGGACATCGTGATCAGCGCAATCCAGCGCGGCAGGGTAGGGCCGAAGCGCTCACCTTGCCAGCACAGCAGGCCGCCGATAAAGGGGATCAGGATTAGCCAAGGCAGAATCATGACGGGCTCAATTCCTTTCGCAAAGTCGCAAGGTTCATGTCAGATCGACTCATCAGACCAGCACAATCGCGCCAAGCACCAATACGGCACCTGCGGCGATAGAAGCGGCATACCAGCGCAGCTGACCGGTTTCGGTGCGGCTCATCAAGCCGTTGCCGGCTTTGACTAGACGCGGGATCAGACCGATCGTGTGGTCGAGCGGGTCGCCACGCAGCAGGCGGCTGATCGCCAGGTAAGGTTTGACGAACAGCACGTCGTAAACCCAGTCGAAACCCCATGCCGCGAACCACCAGGCGGACAGGAAACGACCCGGACCGCTGTTGGCGATGGCAGTGACCAGACGACGCTTGCCGAGGAACAGCAGCGCTGCCAGCAGGATACCGGCCAGGGCGATGGCGCCCGAGGCAATTTCCAGACTGTGCTTGGCTTCGCCACCGGCATGACCCGCGCTTTCCGGCAGAACGCCCGCCAGAGGCGGATGAATCCAGGCGCCAACGAAGGTCGACAGCACGATCAGCACGCTCAACGGCAACCAGTGGGAAATCCCGTGGCCGGCGTGAGCTTCGGTCTTCGCTTCGCCGTGGAAGGCGATGAAGATCAGGCGGAAGGTGTACAGCGAAGTCATGAAGGCACCGACCAGACCGGCGTACAGCAGATACTGATGGCCGCTGGCGAAGGCTTCCCAGAGGATTTCATCCTTGGAATAGAAGCCGGCGGTGACCAGAGGCAGTGCCGCTAGGGCCGCGCCGCCGACGATGAAGCTGGTGTAGGCCAGTGGCAGTTTCTTCCACAGACCGCCCATCTTGAAGATGTTCTGCTCGTGGTGGCAGGCAACGATCACCGCACCGGAGGCAAGGAACAACAGGGCCTTGAAGAACGCGTGGGTCATCAGGTGGAAGATCGCGCCTTCCCATGCACCCACACCCAGCGCCAGGAACATGTAGCCGATCTGGCTCATGGTCGAGTAGGCGAGGATACGTTTGATGTCGGTCTGAACCAGTGCCGCGAAACCTGCCAGCACCAGGGTCACACCGCCGACGATGCCGACCAGGTGCAGGATGTCCGGCGCCAGGGCGAACAGGCCGTGTGTACGAGCGATCAGGTAGACACCGGCGGTCACCATGGTTGCCGCGTGGATCAGTGCGGAAACCGGGGTAGGACCGGCCATCGCGTCCGCCAGCCAGGTTTGCAGAGGCAGTTGCGCGGATTTACCGACAGCGCCGCCCAGCAGCATCAGGGTCGCCAGCACGATCCAGAAATCGCCGACCTTGAAGTGCTGCGGAGCACGGACCAGCAGTTCCTGAATGTTCAGCGTGCCCAGCTGCTGGAACAGGATGAACAGGCCGATGGCCATGAACACGTCTCCGATGCGGGTCACGATGAAGGCTTTGAGTGCCGCGTTACCGTTGTTGCGGTTGCTGTAATAGAAGCCGATCAACAGGTACGAGCACAGGCCCACGCCTTCCCAACCGAAGTAGATGAACAGCAGGTTGTCGCCCAGGATCAGGAACAACATGCTGGCAATGAACAGGTTGGTGTAGGCGAAGAAGCGCGAGTAGCCGTCTTCACCGCGCATGTACCAGGACGCGAACAGGTGGATCAGGAAGCCCACGCCGACCACGACGCCCAGCATGGTGATGGACAGGCCATCGACATACAGCGCGAAGTTCGGGTCGAAGCCGTCAACCGACATCCAGCGCCACAGCACCATGGTCAAGTGACCGCCTTCGGGTGGTGAGACGTTGAACTGGAAGATCACATAGGCGGCAACGAT
Source organism: Pseudomonas sp. LS-2 (assembly GCF_003605735.1). Classification (GTDB taxonomy): domain Bacteria; phylum Pseudomonadota; class Gammaproteobacteria; order Pseudomonadales; family Pseudomonadaceae; genus Aquipseudomonas. Next base: position 59,736 of record NZ_QXTJ01000001.1, read on the forward strand.
GGCCGACAGGCCAATGGAGCCGACGCCGATCAGGGCCGACAGGTTTTCCGACCATTTGCCGCGTGAAAACGACAGCAGCAGGAAACCGATCAGGGGGAATACGAAAGTCAGAAAGAGTAGGTTCATCCGCGCATCTCGCTGGCAGCGTCGATATCGAGAGTGTGGAAGCGGCGATACAGTTGCAGCAGGATCGCAAGACCGATACTGGCCTCGGCTGCGGCAAGGCTGATCACCAGGATGAACATGATCTGGCCGTCAGGCTGCGCCCAGCGGCTACCCGCCACGACGAAAGCCAGAGCAGCAGAGTTCATCATCACTTCCAGGCTCATCAACACGAACAGAATGTTGCGGCGTACCAACAGGCCCGCCAAGCCGAGGCAGAACAGGATGCCGGCGACGGCCAGACCATGTTCGAGAGGAATTTGTGCATGCATGGTGTTACTCCTTCGCCTCGTTGCGGCCGACATGGAACGCCACGACCGCTGCAGCGAGCAGCAGCATCGAGGCGAGTTCGACAACCAGCAGGTACGGACCGAACAGGCTGATGCCCACGGCCTTGGCGTCAACGGTCGTGTGGCCGATGCCCGCGCCGGTGGAGTTGGCGAACAGCACGTACAGCAGTTCAGCCAGCAGCAGGCCGCCCAGCAGGATCGGGCCGAGCCAGATGCCAGGCTTGAGCCAGGCACGTTCCTGCTGAACCGAGGCCGGGCCCAGGTTCAGCATCATCACCACGAACACGAACAGCACCATGATGGCGCCAGCGTAGGCGATCACTTCCAGAGCACCGGCGAACGGCGCGCCGAGGCTGAAGAAAGTCATGGCCACGGCGATCAGCGAAATGATCAGGTAGAGCAGGGCGTGCACCGGGTTCGTGTTGGTAATCACCCGCAGGGTGGCTACAACAGCGATGCCGGATGCGAAATAGAAAGCGAATTCCATCTTTCTTCCTTAAGGCAGCAAGCTCTTGACGTTGATTGGCTCGGCTTCGTTCTGTGCAGAACCTTTCGGCTTGCCAGCGATCGCCATACCCGCAACGCGATAGAAGTTGTAGTCAGGGTTCTTGCCGGGACCGGAGATCAGCAGATCTTCCTTTTCGTACACCAGATCCTGACGTTTGAACTCGGCCATTTCGAAATCCGGCGTGAGCTGGATAGCGGTGGTCGGGCAGGCTTCTTCACAGAGACCGCAGAAGATGCAACGCGAGAAGTTGATACGGAAGAAGTCCGGGTACCAGCGACCGTCTTCGGTCTCGGCTTTCTGCAGCGAGATGCAGCCGACCGGGCAGGCCACGGCGCACAGGTTGCAGGCCACGCAGCGCTCTTCGCCGTCGGGGTCGCGAGTCAGGACAATACGGCCGCGATAACGCGGCGGCAGGTAAACCGCTTCTTCTGGATATTGCAGGGTGTCGCGCTTACGGAAGCCATGGCCGAAGACCATGATCAGGCTGCGTAGCTGGGTACCTGTACCCTTAACGATGTCGCCGATATATTTGAACATGGGTCAAATCCTCACTGAGCCGCCAAGACGACCGCAGCGGTCACTAGCAAATTGATCAGGGTCAGTGGCAGGCAGAACTTCCAGCTGAAATCCATCACCTGGTCATAACGCGGACGCGGGATAGAGGCGCGCAGCAGGATGAACAGCATGATGAAGAACGCGGTTTTCAGGACGAACCACATGAACGACAGTTGCGGCAGGATGTTGAACGGACCGTGCCAGCCACCGAAGAACAGGGTGACCAACAGCGCCGAGATCAGGATGATGCCGATGTATTCACCGACGAAGAACATGCCCCATTTCATGCCGGCATATTCAATGTGGTAGCCGTCAGCCAGTTCCTGTTCCGCTTCCGGCTGGTCGAACGGGTGACGGTGAGTCACGGCGACGCCAGCGATGAAGAAGGTACAGAAACCGAAGAACTGCGGAATGATGAACCACAGGTGGTCGGCCTGGTACTGAACGATGTCGCCCATGTTGAACGAACCGGCCTGTACCACGATGCCCATCAGCGACAGGCCCAGGAACACTTCGTACGACACCGTCTGTGCCGAAGCACGCAAGCTGCCCAGCAGGGCGTACTTGTTGTTCGACGACCAGCCGGCGAACAGCACCGCGTAGACCGACAGACCGGCCATGGCGAAGAAGAACAGCAGGCCGATGTTCAGGTCCGCGACCACCCAGGTCTGGGTGACCGGGATGATCGAGAACGAAATCAGCAGTGCGCTCATGGCCACGACCGGCGCCAGGGTGAAGATCATCTTGTCGACGAAAGGAGGGTTCCAGTCTTCCTTGAAGAACATCTTCAGCATGTCGGCAGCGATCTGGAACATACCGAACGGACCGACGCGGTTCGGACCGTAACGGTCCTGCCACCAGCCCAGCAGACGGCGTTCGACGAAGCTGAGCAACGCGCCGCAGACCACCACGGCGAGCAGCACCACGATGGCCTTGACGACTGCGATGATCGAATCGATCACTTCAGGGGTAAACCATGTGCTCATTGTGCTGCCTCCTGCAGACCGTCAACGGTTTTCCCGGCCAGGGCCGGAGGAATGCCGGCCAGACCCGATGGCAATGCCACCAGACCCGCGCCCAGTTCCTCGTTGATGCGCAGTGGCAGACGCAGGGTCTGGCCGGCAACGTTGAGGCTGAGCATGGCACCGTCGTTGACGCCCAGGCGGTCCGCTTCGGACTTGGCCAGCGAGACGTAAGCGGCCGGAATGCGTTCCTGAACCGGCGCGGCCTTGGACGAGTTCTCGTCGCTGCCGAACAGGTGGTAGAACGGCACGACCTGCCAGGTCCCTTGAGCAGGGGAGAAGGCGCGCGGCACGCTGGCGAACCAGCTCAGTTTGTCGCCGCTGCTTTCGATCAGGCGTACACCTGGATCGCCAGCACGCAGATGACCACCGACTTCGTCCTGGAACTTGTTCCACGCTTGCGGGGAGTTCCAGCCCGGCGACCAGGCGAATGGCACTTGCGAGCGCGGTTCGGCGGAGCCCGAGTAACCTTCCATCGAGAACGAGAACGCGGTGTCCTTGTCCTGCGAGGTGCGCGGCTCATGGACGCTGATGTTGGCGCGCATGGCAGTACGACCGCTGTAACGCAGCGGTTCGCGAGCCAGTTTCAGCCCTTTGATGCGGAATGCAGCGGAAGGCGCAGCGCCAACGATGCCAGCCAGTTGCGCGTTGCTTGCGGCACAGGCTTCGGTGACGTGGTCCAGTTGGGTCCAGTCCACCGGCTTGTTCAGCAGGGTCGCGCGCAGGGCGTGCAGCCAGCGCCAGCCTTCGTGGATCTGGATGCTGGCGTCCAGGTAGGTCGGATCGTAGACCTGGAAGAAGCGCTGGGCGCGGCCTTCCTGGCTGACCAACGTACCGTCGCCTTCGGCGAAGCTGGCGGCTGGCAGGACGAGGTCGGCACGGTCGGTGGTCGCGGTTTTCTGATGGTCGGCAACGATCACCACTTTCGCGGCTTTCAGTGCAGCATCGACAGTCGCGGCATCAACACGGGTGAACAGATCGTTTTCCAGGACGACGATGGCGTCGGCCTTGCCCGAGATCACGGCCTGCAGCGCGGCGTCTACCGAATCGCCACCGAACAGGGTCAGACCCATGCTGTTGGCTTCCGGAACGATCAGGCTCAGGGAGCCGTTCTTTTCACGCAGTTTCAGGGCTTTCGCGATGTTTGCAGCGGCTTCGATCAGCGCGTTGGACCCCAGCGAGGCGCCGGACACGATCAACGGCCGCTTGGCTTCCAGGAGGGCAGCGGCGATACGCTGAGCCAGTTCCAGAGCTTCGTCGTCCAGACCGGTGACGGCAGGAGCGCTTGGGTCAATGGCGTGAGCCACGGCGAAACCGATGCGGGCCAGATCGTCGGGAGCGGCATGCACGCACTCTTCAGCGATGTCGTCCAGACGGGTTTCAGCCAGGCTGGCGATGAACAGCGGGTTCATCTCGTGCTGACCGATGTTCTTCACTGCAGCATCGAGCCATGGCTGGACTTTCATCGCAGCGGCCATGTCTTCGGCCTTGTTCTTCACCGACTGACGCAGGCCCAGCGCCATGCGTGCAGCGGTCTGAGTCACGTCTTCGCCAAGGATGAACACCGCGTCGTGCTCTTCGACTTCGCGCAGGGTCGGAATCGGCAGCGGGCTGTCTTTCAGGACCTGAGCGATCAGACGCAAACGCTCCAGCTCACCGGCTTCGATACCCGAGTAGAAGTGCTCGGCACCGACCAGTTCGCGCAGGGCGAAGTTGCTTTCAAGGCTGGCGCGAGGCGAACCGATACCGACGATGTTGCGACCGCGCAGCATCTGGGCGGCGGTGTCCAGCGCAGCGTCAAGGCTCAGCTTGGCGTTGCCGTTGGCCAGCAACGGCTGACGTGGACGGTCGGTGCGGTTGACGTAGCCGTAACCGAAACGGCCACGGTCGCACAGGAAATACTGGTTCACCGAACCGTTGTAGCGGTTCTCGATACGGCGGATTTCGCCATAACGTTCGCCCGGGCTGATGTTGCAGCCGCTGGAGCAGCCGTGACAGATGCTCGGCGAGAACTGCATGTCCCACTTGCGGTTGTAGCGCTCGGAGTGCGTCTTGTCGGTGAACACACCGGTCGGGCAGACCTCGGTGAGGTTACCGGAGAACTCGCTTTCCAGCGTACCGTCTTCAACCCGCCCGAAGTACACGTTGTCGTGGGCGCCGAACACACCGAGGTCGGTGCCGCCGGCGTAGTCTTTATAGAAGCGCACGCAGCGATAGCAGGCGATGCAGCGGTTCATCTCGTGCGCGATGAACGGCCCCAGCTCCTGGTTCTGGTGGGTGCGTTTGGTGAAGCGATACCGGCGCTCGTTGTGGCCGGTCATCACCGTCATGTCCTGCAAATGACAGTGACCGCCTTCCTCACAGACCGGGCAGTCGTGGGGGTGGTTGGTCATCAGCCATTCGACGACGCTGGCGCGGAACGCCTTGGACTCGTCGTCGTCGATGGAAATCCAGGTGTTGTCAGTGGCCGGAGTCATGCAGGACATGACGATACGACCACGGGTGTCGTTCTCGTCGGTGTACTGCTTGACCGCGCACTGGCGACAGGCGCCAACACTGCCAAGTGCTGGATGCCAGCAGAAATAAGGGATGTCGAGCCCCAGCGACAGACAGGCCTGTAACAGGTTGTCTGCGCCATCGACTTCGAGCGCTTTGCCGTCTACGTGGATAGTAGCCATGGTTCAAAGTTCTTCGTTGGCCCGGTGTCAGCGGGCGTGGCTAATGGAATCTCGGTGCTGCTCCGGTTCAAACAGCCCTTGGGCGCAATCGGAGCAAAGGTCGACAGGCCTTGTGGGCTTATCGACCGGTCAGTCTTTTTATGCGCCGACGATCGTCGGGCTTCTGACCTGATTGAGGTCGCCCGCTCGCGCTGGTGCTATTCCCGCCTCGAATTCCGAGCGGAAGTATTTGATCGCGCTGCCCAGAGGTTCCACGGCGCCCGGTGCGTGGGCGCAGAAGGTCTTGCCTGGGCCGAGGAAGTTCACCAACCCCAGCAGCGTCTCGATATCGCCCGGTTGACCCTGGCCCTTCTCGATGGCACGCAGGATCTTGACGCTCCAGGGCAGGCCATCGCGGCAAGGGGTGCAGAAGCCGCACGATTCCTGGGCGAAGAACTCCTCAAGATTGCGCATCATCGACACCATGTTGACCTTGTCGTCCACCGCCATCGCCAGGCCCGTACCCATCCGGGTGCCAACCTTGGCCACGCCGCCAGCGTAGAACTGGCAATCGAGGTGTTCCGGCAGCAGGAAACCGGTACCGGCGCCGCCTGGCTGCCAGCACTTGAGCTTGAAGCCGTCGCGCATGCCGCCTGCGTAGTCTTCGAACAGCTCGCGAGCCGGCAGGCCGAACGGCAGCTCCCACAGCCCCGGGTTCTTCACCTTGCCGGAGAAGCCCATCAGCTTGGTGCCGTGGTCTTCGCTGCCTTCTCGGGCCAGCGACTTGTACCAGTCGTTGCCGTTGTTGACGATTGCCGGGACATTGCACAGGGTTTCGACGTTGTTCACGCAAGTCGGCTTGCCCCAGACGCCAACGGCGGCAGGGAAGGGCGGCTTGGAGCGCGGGTTGGCGCGGCGGCCTTCCAGGGAGTTGATCAGTGCGGTTTCTTCACCGCAGATGTAACGCCCGGCGCCGGTGTGGACGAACAGCTCGAAGTCGAAACCGGTGCCCAGGATGTTCTTGCCCAACAGGCCTGCGGCCTTGGCTTCGGCCACGGCGCGGTTCAGGTGTTTGGCGGCGGTGACGTACTCGCCCCGCAGGAAGATGTAGCCGCGGTAGGCTTTCAATGCGCGAGCACTGATCAGCATGCCTTCCACCAGCAGATGGGGCAGTTGCTCCATCAGCATGCGGTCTTTCCAGGTGTTGGGTTCCATCTCGTCCGCGTTGCACAGCAGGTAGCGGATGTTCAGGGATTCGTCTTTGGGCATCAGGCCCCACTTCACGCCAGTGGGGAAGCCTGCGCCGCCACGACCCTTGAGACCGGAGTCCTTGACCGACTGCACGATTTCATCAGGCGATTGCTGGGCGAAGGCCTTGCGGGCAGCGGCGTAGCCGTCTTTGGCCACGTACTCGTCGAACCATACCGGCTCGCCGTCGTCACGCAGACGCCAGGTCAGTGGATGGGTTTCCGGAGTACGGGTGATCAGGTTGGCCGGGCCGAAGGAAGTGATGGTCATACGTAACCCTCCAGCAGCTGGGCAACGCCCGCCGGCTGCAGATTGCCGAAAGTATCGTCGTCGATCATGACCGCCGGTGCCTTGTCGCAGTTGCCCAGGCAGCAGGCCGGCAGCAGGGTGAAACGGCCGTCGGCAGTGGTCTGACCCAGGCCGATGCCGAGCTTGCTCTGAATCTCGCCAACGATGTCTTCGTGACCGGCGATGAAGCAGACCATGCTGTTGCAGACACGGATGATGTGGCGGCCGACCGGCTGACGGAAGATCTGGCTGTAGAACGTGGCCACACCTTCAACGTCACTGGCGGGAATGCCCAGGACTTCGCCGATCGCGTAGATGGCGCCGTCCGGCACCCAGCCGCGTTCCTTCTGGACGATCTTCAGGGCTTCGATGGACGCCGCGCGCGGGTCCTCGTAGTGATGCATTTCGTGCTCGATGGCCGAGCGCTCGGATTCGCTCAGGGCGAAACGGTCTGTCTGGATAAGCGTGCTGTTCATGCTTAGCGGTCCACGTCGGCCATAACGAAATCGATACTACCCAGGTACGCGATCAAGTCCGCGACCATGCTGCCTTTGATCACCGAAGGGATCTGCTGCAGGTGCGGGTAGCTTGGGGTGCGAATCCGGGTACGGTAGCTCATGGTGCCGCCGTCGCTCGTCAGGTAATAACTGTTGATGCCCTTGGTCGCTTCGATCATCTGGAAGGATTCGTTGGCCGGCATGACCGGGCCCCACGAAACCTGCAGGAAGTGCGTGATCAAGGTTTCGATGTGCTGCAGCGTGCGCTCTTTGGGCGGCGGCGTGGTCAGCGGGTGATCCGCCTTGTACGGGCCTTCCGGCATGTTGCGCATGCACTGGTCGATGATCTTGATGCTCTGGCGCATCTCTTCGACGCGGACCATGCAGCGATCATAGGCATCGCCATTGACGGCCAGCGGCACTTCGAATTCGAAGTTCTCGTAACCGGAGTAAGGACGTGCCTTGCGCAGATCGAAGTCGCAACCGGTGGAACGCAAGCCGGCACCGGTGACGCCCCATTCCAGGGCTTCTTTGGTGTTGTAGGCGGCGACGCCGATGGTACGACCCTTGAGGATGCTGTTCTGCAGGGCGGCCTTGGTGTATTCGTCGAGGCGCTTTGGCAGCCATTCGACGAAGTCCTTGACCAGTTTTTCCCAGCCGCGCGGCAGGTCGTGTGCGACTCCACCGATGCGGTACCAGGCCGGGTGCAGGCGGAAACCGGTGATGGCTTCGATCACCGTGTAGGCTTTCTGCCGGTCGGTGAAGGTGAAAAACACCGGGGTCATCGCGCCCACGTCCTGAATGTAGGTACCCAAGAACAGCAGGTGGCTGGTGATGCGGAAGAACTCGGCCATCATGATGCGGATGACGTCGACCTTCTCGGGCACCTTGATGCCCGCCAGCTTCTCGACCGAGAGCACGTACGGCAGGTTGTTCATCACCCCGCCGAGGTAGTCGATACGGTCGGTGTACGGGATGAAGCTGTGCCAGGACTGACGCTCGGCCATCTTCTCGGCGCCACGGTGGTGGTAACCGATGTCCGGAACGCAGTCGACGATCTCTTCACCGTCCAGCTGCAGCACGATACGGAACGCACCGTGCGCCGAAGGGTGGTTCGGACCCAGGTTGAGGAACATGTAGTCCTCGTTGGTGCCGGAACGCTTCATGCCCCAGTCTTCCGGACGGAAACGCGCGGCTTCCTCTTCCAGTTGCTGTTTGGCCAGCGTCAGGCTGTACGGGTCGAATTCGGTGGCGCGGGCAGGGTAGTCCTTGCGCAGCGGGTGACCTTCCCAGGTCGGCGGCATCATGATGCGGCTCAGGTGCGGGTGGCCCGGGAAGTCGATCCCGAACATGTCCCACACTTCACGCTCGTACCAGTTGGCGTTAGGCCAGATGCTGGTCACGGTCGGCACGCTGAGGTCGCCCTCGGACAAGGCGACCTTGATCATCACGTCACTGTTACGCTCTACCGACAGCAGGTGGTAGAACACGGTGAAGTCGGCGTCCGGCAAGCCACGGCGTTTGGTACGCAGGCGCTCGTCCACACCGTGCAGGTCGTACAGCATCGAGTACGGCTTGGGCACGTTGCGCAGGAAGTTGAGGATTTCGAACAGCTTCGCACGGGCAACCCACAGCACCGGCATGCCGGTCACAGTGGATTGCGCGGTGAACGCCTCGGCGCCAAAACGGTTGTGTAGTTCAACGACGACATCTTGGTCGTCAGCCTTGTAAGGCGGGATGTACAGAGCGGTGTCTGCAGTCATAGGTCTCGATCGCTATCGGTCAACGTACAGAATGAATCCAGGCTCAGGCTTCTTTTTGTAAAGAAAACTGGATCAGACTTCGTCGGGGCTGCGCAGGTTCGTCACTGCGATTCGCTGTTCGCGGCGCTGTTCCTTCTGCGACGGCATCTCGGCGCGATACACGCCTTGGTCGCCGACGACCCAGGAAAGAGGGCGACGCTCCTGGCCAATGGATTCCTGCAACAGCATCAGGCCTTGCAGAAATGCCTCTGGGCGGGGCGGGCAGCCGGGCACGTAAACATCCACAGGCAGGAACTTGTCCACGCCCTGAACCACAGAGTAGATGTCGTACATGCCACCGGAGTTGGCGCACGAACCCATGGAAATGACCCATTTAGGTTCGAGCATTTGCTCATACAGACGCTGGATGATGGGCGCCATCTTGATGAAGCAGGTACCGGCGATAACCATGAAATCCGCCTGACGCGGCGATGCCCGGATAACCTCGGCGCCAAAGCGCGCGATGTCGTGGGGCGCCGTGAAGGCGGTGGTCATTTCCACGTAGCAGCACGACAGACCGAAGTTGTACGGCCAAAGGGAGTTCTTGCGACCCCAATTGACAGCACCGCTCAGTACGTCCTCGAGCTTGCCCATGAAGATGTTTTTGTGGACTTGATCCTCTAACGGATCGGAAACGGTTTCCCGTTCGCCGATGGGGTACTGCTCGTTAGGAGCATCCGGGTCGATCCTGGTGAGATTGTATTGCATTGCCAAAGCCTCATTGTTTTAGCTTCGCCTGCCGAGTACGACGTCCTTCGGGAGCCCAATCGAGCGCCCCTACACGCCATAGGTAGACAAGACCTGCCAACAGAATTGCTATGAAAACGAGAGCTTCGGCGAAGCCGGTCCAGCCGCTTTCGCGGACGGACACAGACCAGGCGTACAGAAAGAGGGCTTCAATATCGAAAATCACGAACAGCATCGCGACCAGATAGAATTTTGCGGAGAGCCGCAGGCGGGCGCCGCCTGTAGGCAGCATGCCGGATTCGAAAGGTTCGTTCTTGCTGCGGCCCCAGGCTTTGGAACCGAGCAGGCTGGAGAGGCCGAGCATGAAGGCGCAGAGGCCGATGACGCCCAAAAGGAAAATGGCGAAGCCCCAGTTGTGGGCAATCAGACCTGTCGATTCGGGCATGCTGGCAGTCCTTAACAGAGAGCAGACGTCTCTGAGCTTGAAAAGAAGTAGAAGCAGTGACGATATGTCGCAGTGCGATCAATTCCGGGATTTTATGTGCAAAAGGAGGGCAAGTAAATTTTCTACATCAAATTTATTCACAGGATTAATGAGCCAGGTCACGATTTTGGTGCGCGGACCCGCGCCGCACGGGCATTACGGCCGTTTTCGTTAATTATGTTTCGCGCGTTCGGTAATGAAAGTAATGCGGGTTAAATGATAATTAATATCATTTGAAAGAGGGTTTTGCTTGCGTCACTGAAAAGTGACGAAGTTGGCATTACAACGGGCGTCAAATGAGGAGTAATTGGGCGGCAGGGTTAATTAACTTCTGTGGGGCGATTAGAGACGTCTATCGGCGAATAGTTGACTGAATATGTTGGTTATTAATTGCGCGATGACAAAGGCCGCCCGAAGGCGGCCTTGTCTGGAGCTAAAAAACACAGGGCTTAGTGAAACTGCTCTTCTTCGGTGGAGCCGGTCAGGGCGGTGACCGAGGACTTGCCACCCTGGATCACGGTCGTCATGTCGTCGAAGTAGCCTGTACCGACTTCCTGCTGGTGCGCCACGAAGGTGTAACCCTTGGCCGCGTCGGCGAACTCCTGCTCCTGGAGCTTCACGTAGGCGGTCATGTCGTTGCGCGCGTAGTCGTGCGCCAGGTTGAACATGCTGTGCCACATGTTGTGGATACCGGCCAGGGTGATGAACTGGTGCTTGTAGCCCATTGCCGACAGCTCGCGCTGGAATTTGGCGATGGTTGCGTCGTCCAGGTTCTTCTTCCAGTTGAACGATGGCGAGCAGTTGTACGAAAGCAGTTGGTCCGGATATTCCTTTTTGATTGCTTCGGCGAAGCGACGGGCCTCGTCCAGATCCGGTTTGGCGGTTTCACACCAGATCAGGTCGGCGTACGGCGCATACGCCAGGCCGCGAGCGATGGCCTGATCCAGACCGGCGCGCACTTTATAGAAGCCTTCTGGAGTGCGAGTGCCGGTCACGAACGGCTTGTCATACGGATCGCAATCGGAAGTCAGCAGGTCTGCGGCGTTGGCGTCGGTACGGGCCAGAATGATCGTCGGTACGCCAGCGACGTCAGCCGCCAGACGTGCGGCGACCAGCTTCTGCACGGCTTCTTGAGTCGGCACCAGAACCTTGCCGCCCATGTGTCCGCATTTCTTCACCGAGGCCAGTTGGTCTTCGAAGTGCACGCCGGCAGCGCCCGCTTCGATCATGCTCTTCATCAATTCGTAGGCGTTCAGGACGCCACCGAAACCGGCTTCGGCGTCAGCCACGATTGGCGCGAAGTAATCGATATAGCCTTCGTCGCCCGGATTCTTGCCGGCTTTCCACTGGATCTGGTCGGCGCGGCGGAACGAGTTGTTGATGCGCTTGACCACGGTTGGAACCGAATCCACCGGGTACAGCGACTGGTCAGGGTACATCGACTCGGCGGAGTTGTTGTCCGCGGCGACTTGCCAGCCGGACAGGTAGATCGCCTGGATGCCGGCCTTGACCTGTTGAACGGCCTGGCCGCCGGTCAGGGCGCCCATGCAGTTGACGAAATCCTTGTCGGGACGGAACGACGGCTTGGCGCCCTGAGTCACCAGATTCCAGAGCTTTTCGGCGCCCTGTCTGGCGAACGTGTGTTCAGGCTGGATCGAGCCACGCAGGCGGACGACGTCAGCAGCGGAGTAGGTGCGGGTCACGCCTTTCCAGCGTGGATTCTCGGCCCAGTCTTTCTCAATGGCTGCAATTTGTTGTTCGCGTGTCAGTGCCATGGGGTAAACCTCGTCGCATTGTCTTGTGGGTCTTGAGGTGAAAGCTCTTGTCCAGCCGGTGCCTGGGGTTTCTCAAGGGCGCACTTATGGCTGCTCACTGAATCGGAAAGCATGCATTCAAGCCTGGGTATTTTTCGCGGTCACGATGGCGACGCGATGCAGCTGCCTTTTGGGCATAAAAGACGCGAACATGCTCAATCTTGTTGAGTTGGAGCACAATTCTGAGGCTTTCTGCGAAAACCTCCAATCAGTGGGAGCGAGGCCATCATGCCTCGGCATTTCTGCGTCGTCAAACGTTTTGTAGTGGTTATTTTCGTGCACTACATCTTTTGTCTAATGCGACCAGGCAGTCAGTTTCAGGCTCGAAGGTGCCAATACCGCAAGTCCGCGGCGGGACTGGTTGGTCACGAGGGGAGAGGGATTATGTAGTGAGAAATCGGGCACTACATGAGAGTCCTGGTACGTATTGGAATGTAGGAGCGCGCTTGCTCTCGATCTGGCGCGAAGCGGCAGCAGAATCAAACGGCTTGGACGTGGCAGTCGTGCAGAGGGCGAACTAATTGCTGCCGGTTCCCGGCAGATCGCGGGCAAGCGCGCTCCTACATTCGTCGTGGGGCAGGCATTTCAATCCAGGCTATCGACCTTCACGCGCAAGCTCATGTCGTCGCGACCTTGCGTGGAATAACGGCGCGCCACTCCATGTTCGTCCGCCCGGGACTGGTCGCTGACGCCTGCCAGCGTGATCCACTCACCGAGCCGGCCGCTGACTTGCGTGTCCGTGCTCTGCACCTTGATCGCATCGGTGCGTTGCTGGCTCATGCGGTCGTTATTGGTGCTGATGTTCAGATGAACGATGTCGCCGGTGACACTGGCTGTCACGTAGAACCCGCGCGTCACATTGCGATACTGGGTGTTGGATTGCGCATAACCGTAGGAATCGGTCTGCACGTCAGTGATCGGAACGCTCTGGCCTACCTGAATCAGCGCCGGGGTCCCTTCATTGGCCTGGACCTGCTGAACGCCGCCGTCACGGCTTGCGGTCCCATAGTTGATGATGCGGGTCTGGCTATCGGCACTGACACGGCCATTCTGCGAGCGCACGGTGCCGTTCACCGCGTAAGCCTGATCGCTCTGAATCGTATTGTCGCTGGTGTCGACGCTGATCAACAGGCGTTTCGGCGCTGTATCCAGCTGGGCCAGCAGGTCGCGAAGTTCGCTGATTTTGCCCGGCTCGGCGTTGACGATCAGTTTGTTGCCGTAGGCATTGACGCTGCCTTCCTCCCCCAGAAATGACTTCACGGTCGGCATCAGGTCATCGCTGGTGCGGTAATTGAGGGGGATGACTTCGGTGGCGGCAACGGCCGTAAAGCTGCAAGCCAACAGCACTGAAGCGAGCAGGGTACGTAACGACATCGGTGTGATCTCCGCGAGGGGGTGCATCAGGGCGTTGAGGTTTTATAAGGTAACAGCTCGCCAGTTTGTCGGCCTGAACAGCGCCAAGTTGAATCGCAGACAGCAGAACGCCCCGGTGTTCCCGTTTCAGCATAGCCGCTGAGACGAGCGCGCCGGGGCGTTCCCTGAATACATCGACCGGGTTTAGCGCGAACTGCGCACCATGTCGACGTGGGGCAGACCCGCTTCGAGGAACTCTTCGCTGACCACGGTGAAGCCGAAACGCTCGTAGAACGCGGTGGCATGCACTTGAGCGCTGAGCTTCTGGTGCTTGAGGTCGCGGTTTTCCGCCTCGGTGATCAATGTGGTGAGCAGTGCGTCACCGACATTCAGGCCCCGCCAGTCCTTGAGCACCGACAGGCGACCGATTTCACCGTCCGGCAGCAGGCGTGCCGTGCCGATCGGATAGTCGCCTTCCAGTGCCAGGAAGTGCAGGGCGCCTGCGTCTTCAGCGTCCCATTCCAGTTCGGGCGGTACCGATTGCTCGGCAATGAACACGGCTTCGCGAATGCGCCGGATGTCGGCGTTATCTTTCTGCCAGTCGGCTACCCGTACACGGATCTTATTCATCAGCAAACCCCAGACTTCCTTGTTTGACCAGCTCACAGAGCAAGTCGCGACCATCTTCATCTGCCAGCCATTGGCCCAGATTATCCATATGCAGTGCATCGGCCGCGCAGACCAGTTTCAACAGTTCGCGCAGACGGCCGGGCAGCAGGCGGCTTTGACCGCTGGCGAACAGCAGCAAGTCGTCGTCCACCTCGGACCATGCCAGACGCGCACTCGGATTGCGAATCAGGATCGCGCCCTGTTCGAGGCTGTCCAGCAGTTCGGCGTCGTCCAGCTCCGGGCCTGTCACCAGTTCCGGGTAGCGCGGCTCGGTCATGAACTGGCCGAACCAGGTCAACAGCAGGCGTTCGTCGCCCATGTGCTCGGCCAGCAGCGCCTTGAGGCGGTCCAGGGCGTCGCGCTGAATCTGGTGCGGGTCGCTGACCGGCTGGGCATCGGCGTCGGTGTAGCGCTCTTCATCGGACATGAACTGGCTGAGGAAGTCGGTGAAGTGGGTCAGCACTTCAGCGGCGCTCGGTGCGCGGAAACCGACGGAATAGGTCAGGCAGTCGTCCACGGCCACACCCCAGTGAGCCAGGCGTGGCGGCAAGTAGAGCATGTCGCCCGGCTCCAGCGTCCACTCGTCGCTGCCCTGGAAATCGGCAAGGATGCGCAGGTCCGCGTGCTCCAGCAGCGGGCTGTCGGTGTCGCACATCTGGCCGATTTTCCAGTGGCGCTTGCCGTGGCCTTGCAGCAGGAACACGTCGTAGTTGTCGAAGTGCGGGCCGACGCTGCCACCTGGCGCTGCGTAGCTGATCATGACGTCGTCAATGCGCCAGCTGGGCAAGAAGCGGAAGTTTTCCAGCAGTTCGGCGACTTCCGGGACGAACTGGTCGACGGCCTGGACCAGCAGAGTCCATTCGGTTTCCGGGAGTTTGCTGAACTCGTCCTCGGCAAATGGGCCGCGACGCATTTCCCATGGGCGCACGCCGTTCTCAATGATCAGGCGCGACTCGACTTCTTCTTCCAGAGCCAGGCCTGCCAGTTCGTCGGGGTCGATCGGGCTTTCGAAATCCGGAATGGCCTGACGGATCAGCAGGGGTTTTTTCTGCCAGTAGTCGCGCAGGAATTCGCGCGCCGTGATGCCGCCAAGCAGCTGAACAGGAATATCAGGATTCATGTGTAACCTATTGAAAAAACGTATTTTTCAGACTGGAATAAAAACGCCCGGCTCAGCCGGGCGCTTAGAGCGTGTGCGGTGCTATCAGATGCGCTTGGCTTGAGCCACGGCATTGCCGATGTAGTTGGCCGGCGTCAGCTTCTTCAGCTCGGCCTTGGCTTCGGCAGGCATGTCCAGGCCGTCGATGAAGGTCTGCAGCGCTTCAGGGCCGATGCCCTTGCCGCGCGTCAGCTCCTTGAGCTTCTCGTACGGGTTCTCGATGTTGTAGCGACGCATGACGGTCTGGATCGGCTCGGCCAGGACTTCCCAGCACGCGTCCAGATCGGCGGCGATCTTCTGCTCGTTCAGCTCCAGCTTGCCGATACCTTTGAGGCTCGCCTCGTAGGCAATCACGCTGTGAGCGAAGCCCACGCCGAGGTTGCGCAATACGGTGGAGTCGGTCAGGTCGCGCTGCCAGCGGGAGATCGGCAGCTTGCTCGCCAGGTGTTGGAACAGCGCGTTGGCGATGCCCAGATTGCCTTCAGAGTTTTCGAAGTCGATCGGGTTGACCTTGTGCGGCATGGTCGAGGAGCCGATTTCGCCAGCGACGGTCTTCTGCGTGNATCAGGATGGTGTTGTAACGGGCGATCGCGTCGAACAGCTCGGCAATGTAGTCGTGCGGCTCGATCTGCGTGGTGTATGGGTTGAAGCCCAGGCCCAGCTCGTCTTCGATGAAGGCGCGGGCATTGGCTTCCCAGTCGATGTCCGGGTAGGCCGACAGGTGGGCGTTGTAGTTGCCCACGGCGCCGTTGATCTTGCCCAGCAGCGGAACGGCAGCGACCTGAGCGATCTGACGCTCCAGACGGTAGACGACGTTCGCCAGCTCTTTACCCAGAGTGGTCGGCGAAGCAGGCTGACCGTGGGTGCGCGACAGCATCGGCACAGCGGCGAAGCGGATCGCCAATTCGCGGATGGATTCGGCGATCTGACGCATCAGCGGCAGCAGCACGGTGTCGCGGCCTTCACGCAGCATCAGTGCGTGGGACAGGTTGTTGATGTCTTCACTGGTGCAGGCGAAGTGGATGAATTCGCTGACCTTGGCCAGTTCCGGCAACTTGGCGGCCTGCTCCTTGAGCAGGTACTCGATTGCCTTGACGTCGTGGTTGGTGGTGCGCTCGATCTCTTTCACACGCTCGGCGTGCTCCAGCGCGAAGTCATCGGCCAGCGCGTCGAGAATGGCGTTGGCTTCGGCGGAAAATGCCGGGACTTCAGGGATTTGCGGGTGAGCCGCCAGGCGCTGGAGCCAGCGGACTTCGACGAGGGCGCGGAAACGGATCAGGCCGTACTCGCTGAAAATAGGGCGCAGGGCCTGGGTTTTGCCGGCGTAGCGGCCGTCTACAGGGGAAACCGCAGTGAGCGAAGAAAGCTGCATGGGGTGTTCTCGGACAGTCGGGCAACTAAAAGGGGCGCGTATCATACATGAAAATTCGGCCCAGCCGAGGCCGGTTGACCGAGATGGATCGCGCTGTGTCGGGTAAATGCGCTGTTCCGGCGCGCTCGGCGGTCAGCCGTGCAGCAAGGGATACAGTTCTTTCAATAACTTGCGACGGCTGATGACCAGTTGCCAGCGGTGACCGCCCACTTGTCGCCAAAGTCGCGCGCAACGAATGCCGGCCAGGAGCAGGGCGCGGATCTTCGAGGCGTTGTTGGGTTGCTGCAGGTTGCGCATGTCGCCGTGGACCTGGATCCGCTGGCGCAATGTGCTCAACGTGTCCTGATACAGCGCGCCGCTGGCGGCGATCACGTTCTCGTGGACGATACCGAAGTGCTCGACCTGGGACTTGATCTGCGGCAAGCGCTTGCCGATGATTTCGAGCATGTCGTCGCGCTTGGACAGCTGACGTTCGAGCCCGAGCATGGCCAGGGCATAACGCAACGGCTCGCGTTGCAGGGTGCCTGGGTCGCGCTCAAGGGCACTGGCAAGCGCGCGATAGCCCTCGCGCAAGTTCAGGTCGTCGCCGCCGAACACTTCCAGCGTGTCCTTGGGGTCCATCACCAGCAGGCCACCCAGCAGGCAGCCGACCGCCGCTTCACCGGCCTGACCGGTCTTGGCGATGCGGTCTACCAGCACGGCGGCCTGAAACACGCCGCCCAGTGCGGTGAGTTGCTCTTGAATCGGACTCATCGACGAGCGTCCTTGCTGTGCCAGGGTTCGGCGATTTCGATGACGCCACCGCCGAGGCAGATTTCGCCGTCGTAGAACACCACGGACTGGCCCGGCGTCACGGCGCGCTGCGGCTCGTCGAAGGTGGCGCGGTAACCGGTTTCGGTGCGTTCAAGCGTGCAGCACTGATCGCCCTGGCGATAACGGACCTTGGCGGTCAGCTTGCGTGGGCTGCTCAGATCAATCGGGTTGACCCAGTAGATTTCCGAGGCCAGCAGGGCGCGGGAGAACAGCCATGGGTGTTCGTTACCCTGACCGACGATCAGCACGTTGTTCACCAGGTCTTTTTCCAGCACGTACCACGGCTCGTCGCCAGCGTCCTTCAGGCCGCCGATACCCAGCCCCTGACGCTGGCCGATCGTGTGATACATCAGGCCCGCGTGACGGCCGATGACTTCGCCTTCGGTGGTCTTGATCTCGCCCGGCTGCGCAGGCAGGTACTGTTTGAGGAAGTCGGTGAAACGACGTTCGCCAATGAAGCAGATGCCGGTGGAGTCCTTCTTCTTCGCTGTCGCTAGCTGATATTTCTCGGCGATGGCGCGCACTTCGGGCTTTTCCAGTTCGCCGACCGGGAACAGGGTCTTGGCGATCTGTTCACCCGCTACCGCGTGCAGGAAATAGCTCTGGTCCTTGTTCGGGTCCAGGCCCTTGAGCAGCTCGGTGCGGCCATGGATATCACGACGACGCACGTAATGACCGGTGGCGATCAGGTCGGCGCCGAGCATGAAGGCGTAGTCGAGGAAGGCTTTGAACTTGATCTCGCGGTTGCACAGGATGTCCGGGTTCGGCGTGCGGCCGGCCTTATACTCTTCGAGGAAGTGCTCGAAGACGTTATCCCAGTATTCGGCCGCGAAGTTCACGGTGTGCAGCTTGATACCGATCCGGTCGCACACGGCCTGGGCGTCCGCGAGGTCGTCCATGGCGGTGCAGTATTCCGTTCCGTCGTCTTCTTCCCAGTTCTTCATGAACAGGCCTTCCACCTGATACCCCTGCTCCATGAGCAGAAGGGCGGAGACCGAAGAATCCACGCCGCCGGACATGCCGACAATGACGCGCTTCTTTTCTGTATCGGAAAAGGCTGAATCAGACATAGGAATTCGATGGGTAGCTTGGAAAAGGACGCGATTCTATCAGGGACTCGACGCCAAGGCTAAAAGCTATTCAGTTGCGCGCATCAGTCGCGCACCACATCCAGGCTATGGAGCGGGCCTGCGAGATAGTCGTCAACGCACCCCAGCACCAGGTGGCTGCGCCAGCGGTCGGGTTGGCTGGCCAACTCGTCTCGCGTGAACCAAGGCGCGCCGACGATGCCGGTGTCCAGTTCACGCTCGGGATGGTGCTTGGTGGCCTTGGCCGAAAAGCAGACCCGCTGGTACGTCACACCGTTGCTTGGCGCGGTGTACAGGTAAATGCCAACCACGCCGGTCAGCTCGACGTCCCAGCCGGTTTCTTCGAGGGTTTCGCGTATGGCCGCTTCACGCAGGGTTTCGTTCGCCTCCAGATGGCCCGCGGGTTGATTGAGGACGAGTTTGTTGTTTTTCGATTCCTCGACGAACAGGAAGCGGCCGTTGTCTTCGACGATGGTCGCGACGGTGATGTGGGGTTGCCAGGTCATTCGAGATCTCCTCGGTTAATGTAGGAGCACTCCGAGTTTGCGAGGGGCGCGATTGCGGTTTTTCTGACACACCGCATCGCGACCGTCGTAACCTCCGATTGCACCTACAGGAATCGTGTGCACCCAAGAAAAAAAGAAAAACCCCGGCACATGGCCGGGGTTTTCATGATGCGTTCGGCGGGGTGAGCCGCCGACCTGGCAACCTTACTTCAACGCGTTGATGGCGTTGTTCAAGGTAGCGCTAGGACGCATGGCTTTGCTGGCCAGTTCTGGCGTGGCGAAGTAGTAACCGCCGATATCCAGTGGCTTGCCCTGAACAGCGTTTAGTTCGTTAACGATGGTGGTTTCGTTTTCGGTCAGGGCTTTGGCCAGTTCGGTGAACTTGGCCTGCAGTGCGGTATCTTCGGTCTGGGCAGCCAGAGCCTGAGCCCAGTACATGGCCAGGTAGAAGTGGCTGCCGCGGTTGTCGATCCCGCCAACCTTGCGCGATGGCGACTTGTTGTTGTCCAGGAACTGGCCGGTGGCCTTGTCCAGGGCAGTGGCAAGTACCAAAGCTTTAGGGTTGTTGTAGACGTTGCCCAGGTGCTCCAGCGACGCTGCCAATGCCAGGAATTCGCCCAGCGAGTCCCAACGCAGGAAGTTTTCTTCGTTGAGTTGCTGAACGTGCTTCGGAGCCGAACCGCCAGCGCCGGTTTCGAACAGACCGCCGCCATTCATCAGCGGAACGATCGACAGCATCTTGGCGCTCGTGCCCAGTTCCATGATCGGGAACAGGTCGGTCAGGTAGTCACGCAGTACGTTGCCGGTCACCGAGATGGTGTCCTTGCCAGCGCGAATACGTTCCAGGGAAACCTTCATCGCGTCGACTGGCGACTTGATGGTGATGTCCAGACCGGTGGTGTCGTGATCCTTCAGGTACTGCTCGACCTTCTTGATCATCACGGCGTCGTGAGCGCGTTTCGGGTCCAGCCAGAAGATGGCCGGGGTGTTGCTCAGGCGCGAACGGTTGACGGCCAGTTTGACCCAGTCCTGGATCGGCGCGTCCTTGGTCTGGCACATGCGCCAGATGTCGCCGACTTCAACGGTCTGTTCCATCAGAACCTGACCTTTATCGTCGGTCACGCGGACCACGCCGTCGGTTTCGATCTGGAACGTCTTGTTGTGCGAACCGTACTCTTCGGCTTTCTGCGCCATCAGGCCAACGTTCGGTACGCTGCCCATGGTGGTCGGATCGAAGGCGCCGTGCTTCTTGCAGTCTTCGATGACAGCCTGGTAGATGGTGGCGTAGCAGCGATCCGGGATCACGGCCTTGGTGTCCTGCAGGACGCCGTCGTTGTTCCACATCTTGCCGGAGTCACGAATCATCGCCGGCATCGAGGCGTCGACGATGACGTCGCTCGGTACGTGCAGGTTGGTGATGCCTTTGTCGGAGTTGACCATCGCCAGAGGAGGGCGGGTCGCGTAGACGGCTTTGACGTCCGCTTCGATCTGCGCTTGCTGGTCGGCTGGCAGATCCTTGATACGGGCGTACAGGTCGCCGATACCGTTGTGCAGGTTGAAACCGATTTCCTTCAGGACTTCAGCGTGCTTGTTCAGCGCGTCCTGGTAGTACTCGGCCACGAACTCGCCGAACATGATCGGGTCGGAGACCTTCATCATGGTGGCTTTCAGGTGAACGGAGAACAGCACGCCCAGTTTCTTGGCGTCTTCGATTTCCTTGGCAACGAAAGCACGCAGGGCTTTCTTGCTCATGACGGCGCAGTCGATCACTTCACCGGCCAGGACCGAGGTCTTGTCCTTCAGTACAGTGGTGCTGCCGTCTTTGCCGATCAGTTCGATCTTGACCGAGCCAGCGGCTTCGATCAGCGAGGATTTTTCGCTGCCGTAGAAGTCGCCGTTGTCCATGTGGGCAACGTGGGACTTGGAGTCGGCCGCCCAGGCGCCCATCTTGTGCGGGTGCTTGCGAGCGTAGTTCTTCACCGACAATGGTGCGCGGCGATCAGAGTTACCTTCACGCAGAACCGGGTTCACGGCGCTGCCTTTTACCTTGTCGTAGCCAGCGCGGGCAGCCTTGTCGGCTTCGGTAACGACTTCGTCCGGGTAGTTCGGGACGTTGTAGCCCTTGGCTTGCAGTTCCTTGATCGCGGCCTTCAGTTGTGGAACCGAGGCGCTGATGTTCGGCAGCTTGATGATGTTGGCTTCCGGCGTCGTCGCCAGTTCGCCCAGCTCAGCCAGATCGTCGGAAACCTTCTTGTCGCCCAGCTGCTCGGGGAAGCTTGCCAGGATGCGGGCTGCAAGAGAGATGTCGCGGGTTTCAACGGCGATATCAGCGGAGGCGGTGAATGCTTCGATGATAGGAAGGAGTGAGTAGGTGGCGAGGGCAGGAGCTTCGTCGGTGAAGGTATAGATGATCTTCGAGCGGTTGGACATTTTCGGGATAACTCTCTTCTTTGCTGAGCGTACACAAAATTTCGAGATGCGCAGGGTAGGCACTTTCGCCCAAAGTATCGATGAGCCGAAAGTCGAGAATTTCGTCGCGTGATATGGGGTAGATCAGTCGAGCATCAAGCAGCTGGGCTGCGGTAACGGTCCAGCCTGTCGAGGGCTTTAAGATGGCTCGGCCCCCAATGACCCAGTGGTCACCGGCGCGAGTATATCACCGGTCCCGGCCATTAATACGATAGTAGTGTGAACGCTACAGGTTCACGTTGACCGATTCGGCATCGTCGCTCGGACCCCTGAAAATCTCCAAACCCACGTCTCACGCGGCCTGCGTCAACCTGTCGCAGTCCGGGTGGCCGTCCCGCAGATGGATGAATAACCCGTCGCTTTTCGACTAAAGGAGCATTTGTTTCGGAGCCTGTTCCAGTGGTCTACGCTCGTTGAGCGCACATCCCCGATCACCCAACCACGGCGTCAATAACAACAACAGGCGGAAGCAAGCATGGGATTCCAGAAGATCAAGGTGCCGGCGACGGGCGAGAAGATCACCGTCAATGCCGATCACTCGCTCAACGTGCCGGACAATCCGATCATCCCGTACATCGAGGGCGACGGCATTGGCGTCGACATCAGCCCGGTGATGATCAAGGTGGTCGACGCAGCGGTGGACAAAGCCTACGGCGGCAAACGCAAGATTTCCTGGATGGAAGTCTACGCCGGAGAGAAGGCGACGCAGGTTTACGACCAGGACACCTGGTTGCCCCAGGAAACCCTGGACGCGGTGAAAGACTACGTGGTGTCGATCAAGGGCCCGCTGACCACGCCGGTGGGCGGGGGGATTCGCTCGCTCAACGTGGCCCTGCGTCAGCAGCTCGATCTGTATGTGTGCCTGCGTCCGGTGCGCTGGTTCGAAGGCGTGCCGAGCCCTGTGAAAAAGCCGGGCGACGTGGACATGACAATTTTTCGTGAGAACTCCGAAGACATCTATGCCGGCATCGAATGGAAGGCCGGCTCCCCGGAAGCGACCAAGGTCATCAAGTTTCTCAAGGAAGAAATGGGCGTGACCAAGATCCGCTTCGATCAGGATTGCGGCATCGGCGTCAAACCGGTTTCGAAGGAAGGCACCCGGCGTCTGGCGCGCAAGGCCCTTCAATATGTCGTGGATAACGATCGCGATTCGCTGACCATCGTTCACAAGGGCAACATCATGAAGTTCACCGAGGGGGCCTTCAAGGAGTGGGCCTACGAGGTGGCGGGCGAGGAGTTTGGTGCGACGCTGCTCGACGGCGGTCCATGGATGCAG
The DNA here is from genome assembly GCF_003605735.1 of Pseudomonas sp. LS-2. Classification (GTDB taxonomy): domain Bacteria; phylum Pseudomonadota; class Gammaproteobacteria; order Pseudomonadales; family Pseudomonadaceae; genus Aquipseudomonas. The sequence continues at coordinate 82,455 of NZ_QXTJ01000001.1, forward strand.
TTCAAGAACCCGAAAACCGGCAAGAACGTGATCGTCAAGGACGCCATCGCCGACGCCATGCTGCAGCAGATCCTGTTACGCCCGGCCGAATACGACGTGATCGCCACGCTCAACCTGAACGGCGACTACCTCTCTGACGCGCTGGCGGCGGAGGTGGGCGGGATTGGTATCGCGCCGGGGGCCAACCTGTCCGATACCGTGGCAATGTTCGAGGCCACGCACGGTACGGCACCCAAATATGCCGGCAAGGATCAGGTCAACCCTGGCTCGTTGATTCTTTCGGCAGAAATGATGCTGCGTCACATGGGCTGGACCGAAGCGGCGGACCTGATCATCAAGGGTACGAATGGCGCGATTTCGGCGAAGACGGTGACCTATGATTTCGAACGGTTGATGGACGGAGCCAAATTACTGTCTTCGTCGGCCTTCGGTGATGCCTTGATCTCTCACATGTAGCAACAGCGTCCAAAAGGGCGGGCGAAAAAAAGCCGGTCAGTCCAGAAATGGGCTGACCGGCTTTTTCAGGTCTCGCGCTTGAACGGTCCGGCTCAGGCGTGAGCTTTGCTGTGTTCGTGTTGCTGGTCGTGCTGATGAGCTGTCTCTTTATTGGCATTGGCGGCCGATGGGTGCCCGCTGATTTTCACCGCGTGCATGCCCTTGGGACCCTGGATGATCTCAAATTGAACCGGTTGCCCGGCCTTGAGGGTCTTGTAGCCATCCATTTCAATCGCCGAGTAGTGTGCAAACAGGTCCTCGGACTTGCCATCTTCAACGATGAAGCCATACCCCTTGGCGTTGTTAAACCACTTGACCTTACCGCTTAGCATAGTCACATCCCTCTGCAAAGGACTCCGATGGGAGTATCATCACCTCTCATCCGCCGGACCTAAAAAATTTTGGTTGACTGCGCGGACCCTTTTTACCCAATGTGGGTTCTATTGTTTGTAACACCGTTTAGCCGTTAGTCAAGGTCACGCAGCGGTCCAGTTGAAAACCGGTATGACTGCGACTACTTATTTCAATTTCGCCCCCTGTGAACCTTCTTTACCATGCATGCAATCAGCAAGATTCGACTAACATTCAATCAGGATGATCCGCAATCCCATGAGGACGACGCGGCAGGCATTGCAGTACAGGAAGCCAAGCCGACGTTGCAGGTGCCACCGATGTACAAGGTGGTTTTGTTCAACGATGACTACACCCCGATGGATTTCGTTGTCGAAGTGCTCGAGGTGTTTTTCAACCTGAATCGTGAGCTGGCGACCAAGGTCATGCTGGCCGTCCATACAGAGGGACGGGCAGTATGCGGATTGTTTACCCGCGACATCGCCGAGACCAAGGCAATGCAGGTCAACCAATACGCCAGGGAAAGCCAGCATCCGCTACTCTGTGAGATCGAGAAGGACGGTTAACGCCGGACACTTGGGTATGAGGTGAAGCTATGTTAAACCGTGAGCTCGAAGTCACCCTCAATTTGGCTTTCAAGGAGGCCCGTTCGAAGCGTCATGAATTCATGACCGTCGAGCACCTTCTGCTGGCCCTATTGGACAATGAGGCTGCCGCCACTGTTCTGCGTGCCTGCGGCGCAAACCTCGACAAACTCAAACACGACCTTCAGGAGTTCATCGACTCCACCACGCCGCTGATCCCTGTCCATGACGAGGATCGCGAGACCCAACCCACCCTGGGCTTCCAGCGCGTGCTCCAGCGTGCCGTGTTCCATGTGCAGAGTTCCGGTAAGCGTGAAGTCACCGGCGCAAACGTTCTGGTGGCGATTTTCAGTGAGCAGGAAAGTCAGGCAGTGTTTCTGCTCAAACAGCAGAGCGTTGCCCGTATCGATGTCGTCAACTATATCGCTCATGGCATTTCCAAGGTGCCGGGGCATGGCGATCACTCTGAAGGTGAGCAAGATATGCAGGATGATGAGGGCGGCGAGTCTTCTTCTTCGGGCAATCCTCTGGATGCCTATGCCAGCAACCTGAATGAGCTGGCCCGCCAGGGCCGCATCGATCCTCTGGTCGGCCGTGAGCTGGAAGTCGAGCGTGTCGCTCAGATTCTCGCGCGCCGTCGCAAAAACAACCCATTGCTGGTGGGCGAAGCGGGTGTGGGTAAAACCGCCATCGCCGAGGGCCTGGCCAAGCGTATCGTCGACAATCAGGTCCCTGATCTGCTGGCAAACAGCGTGGTCTATTCCCTGGACCTCGGTGCTCTGCTGGCCGGTACCAAGTACCGCGGCGATTTCGAGAAGCGCTTCAAGGCGCTACTCGGCGAGCTGAAAAAGCGTCCTCACGCGATCCTGTTCATCGACGAAATCCACACCATTATCGGTGCCGGCGCTGCGTCGGGCGGCGTGATGGATGCCTCCAACCTGCTTAAACCGCTGCTGTCTTCGGGTGATATCCGTTGCATCGGCTCGACTACGTTCCAGGAGTTCCGCGGCATCTTCGAGAAAGACCGTGCGCTGGCCCGTCGCTTCCAGAAAGTCGACGTGTCCGAGCCTTCTGTCGAAGACACCATTGGTATCCTGCGTGGTCTCAAAGGCCGGTTCGAACAGCATCACAACATCGAGTACAGCGATGAAGCCCTGCGCGCGGCGGCCGAACTGGCCTCGCGTTACATCAACGATCGCCACATGCCGGACAAGGCCATCGACGTGATCGACGAGGCCGGTGCCTTCCAGCGTCTGCAGCCGGTGGAGATGCGCGTCAAGCGTATTGAAGTGCCGCAGGTCGAGGACATCGTCGCGAAGATCGCGCGGATCCCGCCAAAGCACGTCAACAGCTCCGACAAGGAACTGCTGCGTAATCTGGAGCGCGACCTCAAGCTGACGGTGTTCGGTCAGGACGCGGCGATCGATTCGCTGTCGACCGCGATCAAGCTGTCCCGTGCCGGCCTCAAGTCGCCAGACAAGCCTGTCGGTTCGTTCCTGTTCGCAGGGCCTACCGGTGTGGGTAAAACCGAGGCGGCGCGTCAGCTTGCCAAGGCGCTGGGGATCGAACTGGTGCGTTTCGACATGTCCGAGTACATGGAGCGCCACACCGTTTCGCGTCTGATCGGTGCGCCTCCAGGTTATGTCGGGTTCGATCAGGGCGGTCTGTTGACCGAAGCCATCACCAAGCAACCGCATTGCGTGTTGTTGCTCGATGAGATCGAAAAGGCGCATCCGGAAGTCTTCAACCTGCTGTTGCAGGTGATGGACCACGGTACGCTGACCGACAACAACGGCCGCAAGGCGGATTTCCGCAACGTGATCGTGATCATGACCACCAACGCGGGTGCCGAGACCGCGGCGCGGGCGTCGATCGGCTTCACCCATCAGGACCACTCGTCTGATGCCATGGAAGTCATCAAGAAGAGCTTCACGCCGGAATTCCGAAACCGTCTGGACACCATCATTCAGTTTGGTCGCCTCAGTCATGAGGTCATCAAAAGCGTGGTGGACAAGTTCCTCACCGAACTTCAGGCGCAGCTGGAAGACAAGCGTGTTCTGCTCGAAGTCTCGGACGCGGCGAGAAGCTACCTGGCCGAAGGTGGTTACGATGCGGCGATGGGCGCGCGACCAATGGCGCGTCTGATCCAGGACAAGATCAAGCGCCCGCTGGCCGAAGAGATTCTCTTCGGCGAGTTGTCCGAGCATGGCGGTGTGGTTCACATCGACTTCAAGGACGGCGAGATCACGTTCGAGTACGAGACCACGGCAGAAATGGCCTGACGTTTCTTCGCTACAAAGCAAAAAGGCGCCTTCGGGCGCTTTTTTGTTGGCTGCGAATACGCGACTCCCTGTAGCAGCCCGGCTTGCCGGCGGTAGCGGTTCCGAAGGCGCCACCGCCGGCAAGCCGTGCTGCTACAGTGGCCAATTCGCCCAATGAATGCACAAACAAAAACGCCCGGCTTGTGCCGGGCGTTTTTGTTAAGACTTGTTAGCGGGCGCGGTAAGTGATGCGCCCTTTGCTCAAGTCGTAGGGCGTCAGCTCAACGCGGACCTTGTCGCCGGTAAGAATACGAATGTAGTTCTTGCGCATCTTGCCGGAGATGTGCGCGGTTACGACGTGCCCATTTTCCAACTCCACACGGAACATGGTGTTGGGCAGGGTGTCGACGACAGTGCCTTCCATTTCGAAGCTGTCTTCTTTCGACATGCAGTAAAGCCCTCGGTATCCAATGAATGGCCCGGTGCAAACGGCAGCCAGGCAAAAGCGGGCTGCATTGTGCCCGAAAAGTGGGGTTTAAGCCAAGGGCTTCAGTAAAGAGTGACCCATCTTTGATTGGTGAGCAGTTCGATGGGGCGATATTGGGTCTTGTAATTCATCTTTTTGCAGTTCTTGATCCAGTAACCCAGGTACACCGCGTGCAATTGCAGGCGCGCGGCTTCGGCGATCTGCCAGAGGATCGCAAAGCGCCCCAGGCTGCGCTTTTCTTCGGACGGCTCGTAGAACGTGTACACCGCCGAAAGGCCGTTTGGCAGCAAATCGGTTACGGCCACGGCCAGCAGTCGGCCTTCCACGCGGAATTCATAAAAACGGGAGAAAGGGAGGTCACGCACGAGAAACGTCGAAAACTGATCGCGACTCGGCGGGAACATATCGCCATCGGCATGGCGCTGCTCGATATAACGCTGGTAAAGGTCGAAGTACTCTTCGCTGAAATGCGGCTTGGTGCTGGTGACTTCTATGTCGGCGTTTTTCTTGAAAATGCGTTTTTGCTGACGGTCGGGCTCGAACAGGCCCACGGGAATCCGCGCAGGCACGCACGCGCTGCAATTCTGGCAGTGCGGGCGATAAAGATGATCGCCGCTGCGACGGAACCCCATGTCGGAAAGGTCGGCATAGACCTGCACATCCATCGGCTGGCTGGGATCGAGGAACAGCGTGGTGGCCTGTTCCTCGGGCAGGTAGCTGCAGGAGTGGGGTTGAGTGGCATAAAACTTAAGCCGCGCCAGCTCGGTCATGATCAACCCTCGAGAAAAACTTTAGTTAAGAGTGTATGCCAGGCGAATCAAACTCGCCTAGGTAACCAGTCGGCGCAATTGCGCTGATCCAGGTGATTGTTCAGGTAGTCAGCAAAGATTCTGCGAGGTATGGAGCGAGCGCCCAGGCTTTGCAGGTGCTGCGTCGGCATCTGACAGTCGATCAGGACGAAGCCCCAGTCCTTCAGGCGTTCGACCAGTGTGGCGAAACCCACCTTGGACGCGTTGTCCGCGCGGCTGAACATGGACTCGCCGAAGAACAGTTGTCCCATTGCCAGGCCATACAGCCCTCCGACCAGTTCATCACCGTCCCAGACTTCGACGCTGTGGGCATGACCCCGAGCGTGCAACTCTATATACGCCGCTTGCATCGAGCCGGTAATCCAGGTGCCGTCGGCATAATCGCGTGGTTCGGCACAGCCGCGGATCACTGCCGCAAAATCCTGATCGAAGGTGACGCGATAGCGTTGCTGGCGCAAGACTTTGCCCAGGCTGCGTGAGACATGCAGTTCGTCAGGAAGCAATACCGTACGAGGGTCGGGCGACCCCCAGAGAATGGGTTGCCCCTGTTGATACCAGGGAAAGCAGCCATGCCGATAGGCCTGGACCAGCCGGTCGGCGGACAGGTCGCCGCCTGCGGCCAGGAGGCCGTTCGGGTCGCGCATGGCTTTTTCCAGCGGCGGAAAATCGAGGTTGTCGCGTTGTAACCAGGTCAGCATTGGCATCCATTCTTTACGAGAGGGGAGGGGAGAGCGCCAGTCGTGTGCAACTCCGGAGCCTGAACGCGGTCACACGCGGTTGACCGGCGCTGCATCGTGAGGATTTCAGCAGATTTGATCGCTTCACGGGAGGCATGGCCATTGGACAGTTGAACAGTGTGAGAAAAACACGTCATAAGCCTTTGTCAGCAAAGAAAATGCGTGCTCAAATCGCCCGTTGTCATCGACGCTTGAAGATCTGCAAGGTCCACGCCAGACTAACGTGGCGTGCAGCGTGCAAATCCGTACAATGCCCGATGATGTTTAACCTCATTTCAAGTCACCTGTCGAGCGTGTGTTCAACGTTGTCGTTTCAGGGACCGGTCAGCACTATTTCGTCCGTGCAGTCGTTTATAGTCAACCATCAGATGTTCGCGCTAGCGCGCAGGAATTGAAGCGTTTTGAAGAAATCCACCGCAGCACCCAGCCCCGTTCCGCTCTGGCGGCAGCATTTGCACTACCGACTCAAGGAAGGTGCGCTGATCGCATTCGGCTTCTTGTGCCTGTACCTGATGATGGCCCTGTTGACCTACGACCAGGGCGATCCGGGGTGGAGCCATACCAGCAGTTCCATGCAGGTGCAGAATGCCGCAGGTCGTGCAGGCGCATTTTCCGCCGATATCCTCTTCATGGTGCTCGGTTACTTTGCCTACATCTTCCCGTTGTTGCTCGCAGTCAAGGCCTGGCAGGTGTTCCGCCATCGACATGAGCCATGGCAGTGGAGCGGCTGGCTGTTCTCATGGCGCATGATCGGTCTGGTGTTTCTGATCCTGGCGGGCGCGGCGCTGGCGCATCTGCATTTCCATTCCGCTTCGGGCCTGCCGGGTTCGGCGGGGGGCGTGCTGGGCGAGGTGCTCGGTGACCTGGCCAAGCGTGCACTGAACGTTCAGGGCAGCACGTTGCTGTTCATCGCACTGTTTCTTTTTGGCCTTACCGTGTTCACCGACCTGTCCTGGTTTAAGGTCATGGACACCACTGGCAAGATCACCCTGGACCTCTTCGAGCTGTTCCAGAGCGCAATCAATCGCTGGTGGGTGGCGCGCAACGAACGCAAACAGATGGTCGCTCAGTTGCGCGAAGTCGACATGCGTGTCGATGAGGTTGTGGCGCCCGTTGCGCCGGACCGGCGTGAACAGGCCAAGGCCAAAGAGCGTCTGATCGAGCGCGAGCAGGTGCTCACCGAGCACATGACTGCCCGCGAAAAACACATCCCTGCCGTCATCGCCCCAGCCCCGGCCCGACCGCCCGAGCCGAGCAAGCGCGTGCAGAAGGAAAAACAGGCGCCGTTGTTCGTCGACAGCGCCGTGGAAGGGACACTGCCGCCGATCTCGATTCTCGACCCGGCAGAGAAGAAGCAGCTCAACTACTCGCCCGAGTCGCTGGCCGCCGTGGGGCATCTGCTGGAAATCAAGCTGAAGGAATTCGGCGTCGAGGTTTCGGTGGACTCGATCCATCCCGGGCCTGTGATTACCCGCTACGAAATTCAGCCGGCCGCTGGCGTGAAGGTCAGCCGTATCGCCAACCTGGCAAAGGACCTTGCCCGTTCTCTGGCCGTGACCAGTGTGCGTGTGGTCGAGGTCATTCCGGGCAAGACCACCGTCGGTATCGAGATTCCCAACGAAGACCGCCAGATCGTGCGCTTCTCCGAGGTGCTCTCGACCCCGGAATACGACAACTTCAAATCGCCGGTCACTCTGGCGCTTGGGCATGACATCGGCGGCAAACCGATCATCACGGACCTCGCGAAAATGCCTCACTTGCTCGTCGCCGGTACGACCGGTTCGGGTAAGTCGGTGGGTGTGAACGCGATGATCCTCTCGATCCTGTTCAAATCAGGTCCCGAAGACGCCAAGCTGATCATGATCGACCCGAAGATGCTCGAGTTGTCGATCTATGAAGGCATCCCGCACCTGTTATGCCCGGTTGTGACCGACATGAAGGACGCCGCCAACGCCTTGCGCTGGTCGGTGGCCGAGATGGAACGTCGCTACAAGCTGATGGCCAAGATGGGCGTGCGTAACCTGTCGGGCTTCAACCACAAGGTCAAAGAGGCTGAAGACGCCGGTACGCCGCTGTCCGATCCGCTGTACCACCGCGAGAGCATTCACGACGAAGCACCGCTGCTGACCAAACTGCCAACCATCGTCGTGGTAGTGGACGAATTCGCCGACATGATGATGATCGTCGGCAAGAAGGTCGAAGAGCTGATCGCCCGTATTGCGCAGAAAGCCCGTGCGGCCGGTATCCACCTGATCCTCGCGACCCAGCGTCCGTCGGTGGACGTGATCACCGGTCTGATCAAGGCCAACATTCCGACCCGCATGGCGTTCCAGGTGTCGAGCAAGATCGACTCACGGACCATCATCGATCAGGGCGGCGCCGAGCAACTGCTCGGTCACGGTGACATGCTTTACATGCCGCCCGGCACCAGCCTGCCGATCCGGGTCCACGGCGCGTTCGTTTCCGATGACGAGGTGCACCGCGTCGTCGAAGCCTGGAAACTGCGTGGCACACCGCAATACAACGACGACATCCTCAATGGCGTCGAAGAGGCCGGCAGCGGCTTCGAAGGCGGTGGCGGCGGCGGTGGCGATGGTGAAGACAGCGAAACCGACGCGCTGTATGACGAGGCCGTCAACTTCGTCCTGGAAAGTCGCCGCGCTTCCATCTCTGCGGTCCAGCGCAAGCTGAAGATTGGCTACAACCGTGCCGCACGCATGATCGAAGCCATGGAAATGGCCGGCGTCGTGACCGCGATGAACACCAACGGCTCGCGGGAAGTGATTGCGCCAGCCCCTATGCGTGACTGACACTTTGTCCGTCGCAAGTCCCGATGGCGCCTGAGGGCGCCATTGAGCCTTAACCCTACTCAAAGAGGACTCCCATGCGTCTTATCCGCATGTTGTTGGTATCTGCACTGGCTTTTTCCGCTATTCCGGCCCATGCCGACAGCAAGGACGTGGCGCGCCTGACCCAACTGCTGGAAAACTCGAAGACCCTCAGCGGTCGTTTTTCCCAGCTGACCCTGGACGGCGGCGGCACCCAGCTGCAGGAAACCTCGGGCGAGATGACCCTGCAGCGTCCTGGCCTGTTCTACTGGCACACCGATGCGCCGCAAGAGCAACTGATGATTTCCGATGGCAAGAAGGTTTCCCTGTGGGACCCGGATCTGGAGCAGGTCACCATCAAGACCCTGGATCAGCGCCTGACCCAGACCCCGGCCTTGCTGCTGTCGGGTGACGTGTCGAAAATCAGCGAAAGCTTCGACATCACCGCCAAGGAAGCTGGCGGCGTGATCGACTTCGTGCTCAAGCCAAAATCCAAGGACACGCTGTTCGACAACCTGCGTCTTTCGTTTCGCAACGGCATGATCAACGACATGCAGCTGATCGACAGCGTCGGCCAGCGCACCAACATCCTGTTCACCGGCGTCAAGGCCAACGAGCCTGTCGCGGCGAGCAAATTCCAGTTCCAGATCCCGAAGGGCGCTGACGTCATTCAGGAATAAGAGGTTTAAGCGTCGTAAATGGACCTGTTCAGCAGCGAACCGATCGCTCAACCCCTGGCCGCACGCCTGCGGGCGACCAACCTGGATGAGTACGTCGGCCAACAGCACCTGCTCGCTCACGGCAAGCCCTTGCGTGAAGCGCTGGAGCAGGGCGCGCTGCATTCGATGATTTTCTGGGGCCCTCCTGGCGTCGGCAAGACCACGCTGGCGCGGTTGCTGGCGAAAGTCTCCGATGCGCATTTCGAAACAGTGTCTGCGGTGCTGGCGGGTGTGAAAGAAATTCGTCAGGCCGTCGAAGTCGCCAAGCAGCAGGCCGGGCAATATGGCCGCCGCACCATTCTGTTTGTCGACGAGGTGCACCGCTTCAACAAGTCGCAGCAGGATGCGTTTCTGCCTTACGTCGAAGACGGCNGCGTTGCTGTCCCGCGCCCGGGTTTACGTGCTCAAGAGTCTCGATGAGGCAGCGCTGCGCCAGCTCGTAGACCGCGCACTGACAGAAGAGCGAGGTTTGGGCAATCGTCACCTGACGTTGGGCGACGAAGCCTTCAGCACTCTGCTGGCCGCCGCCGATGGCGATGGCCGGCGCATGCTCAATCTGTTGGAGAATGCCTCGGACCTGGCCGAAGATGGCAGCGAGATCGAACCCGAGCTGTTGCAAAGCCTGCTGGGCGACAGTCGTCGCCGGTTCGACAAAGGTGGCGAGGCGTTTTACGACCAGATTTCCGCGCTGCACAAATCCATTCGGGGCTCGAACCCAGACGCGGCGTTGTACTGGTTCGCACGGATGATCGACGGCGGTTGCGATCCTTTGTATCTGGCGCGCCGCGTGGTGCGCATGGCCAGCGAAGACATCGGCAATGCCGACCCGCGTGCGCTGCCGCTGTGCATGTCGGCGTGGGATGTGCAGGAACGGCTCGGCAGCCCGGAAGGCGAACTGGCTGTGGCTCAGGCCATCGTTTATCTGGCCTGTGCACCCAAGAGCAACGCGGTGTACATGGGTTTCAAGATGGCGATGCGCGAGGCCACCGAACATGGCTCGCTCGAAGTACCGCTGCATCTGCGTAATGCGCCGACCAAGTTGATGAAGCAACTCGGTTATGGCGAGGAATACCGTTACGCCCATGACGAGCCGGACGCCTATGCCGCCGGGGAAGACTACTTCCCGGACGAACTTGAACCGCGTCAGTATTATCAGCCGGTGCCGCGTGGCCTGGAGCTGAAAATCGGCGAAAAGCTCAAACACCTGGCGGCGCTTGATCGCGCCAGTCCCCGTCAGCGGAGAAAATAGTGATTCAGTTGATTCTTGCCGTGTCCGCCGGGGGCGTGGCTGGTACATTATTGCGCTTCGCCACGGCCAACGTTGTCGCTGCGAACTGGCCACGCTATTTCTACACGGCAACGCTGGCCGTCAATCTGGTGGGGTGCCTGCTGATCGGCTTGTTATACGGGCTGTTCCTGATTCGCCCGGAGGTGCCGATCGAGTTGCGTGCCGGCTTGATGGTGGGCTTTTTGGGTGGTCTGACGACGTTTTCGTCCTTTTCGCTGGACACGATTCGTCTGCTGGAAAGCGGTCAGGCACCCCTGGCCATTGGTTACGCCCTGATCAGCGTACTCGGCGGGCTGCTCGCGACCTGGGCTGGCCTGTCGCTGACCCGAATTTAATAGACCCGAATTCTTTAAACGAGAGAACGATATGCTCGATTCCAAACTGTTACGTACCCAACTTCAGGACGTAGCGGATCGCCTGGCTTCCCGTGGCTTCACACTGGACGTGGCCCGCATCGAAGCGCTGGAAAACCAGCGCAAGACTGTGCAGACCCGCACTGAGCAGCTTCAGGCCGAGCGTAACGCCCGTTCCAAATCCATCGGTCAGGCCAAGCAGCGTGGCGAAGACATCGCGCCGTTGATGGCGGACATCGACCGCATGGCCGAAGAGCTGAGCGCTGGCAAGAAAGAGCTGGACAGCATTCAGTCCGAACTCGACGCCATGCTGCTGAGCATGCCGAACCTGCCCCACGAATCGGTGCCGGTCGGTGCCGACGAGGATGAGAACGTCGAGGTGCGCAAATGGGGCACGCCAGCCTCGTTCGACTTCGAGGTCAAGGATCACGTCGCGCTGGGCGAGAAGTTCGGCTGGCTGGACTTCGAAACCGCCGCCAAGCTGTCCGGCGCCCGTTTCGCCTTGCTGCGCGGTCCGATTGCCCGTCTGCATCGCGCCCTGGCGCAATTCATGATCACTCTGCACATCAACGAGCACGGCTACGAAGAGGCTTACACGCCTTATCTGGTGCAGGCGCCTGCACTGCAGGGCACTGGCCAGTTGCCGAAGTTCGAGGAAGACCTGTTCAAGATCGCCCGCGAAGGCGAAGCCGATCTGTACCTGATCCCGACGGCCGAAGTGTCGCTGACCAACATCGTTTCCGGTGAAATCCTCGACGCCAAGCAGTTGCCGTTGAAATTCGTCGCCCACACCCCGTGCTTCCGCAGTGAAGCCGGTGCGTCGGGTCGTGACACCCGCGGCATGATCCGTCAGCACCAGTTCGACAAGGTCGAGATGGTGCAGATCGTGGAGCCGGAAAAATCCATGGAAGCCCTGGAAGGCCTGACCGGCAACGCCGAGCGCGTTCTGCAATTGCTGGAGCTGCCATACCGTGTGCTGGCGCTGTGCACTGGCGACATGGGTTTCAGCGCCGTGAAAACCTACGACCTGGAAGTGTGGATCCCGAGCCAGGACAAATACCGTGAGATCTCGTCGTGCTCCAACTGTGGCGATTTCCAGGCGCGCCGCATGCAGGCCCGCTGGCGCAACCCGGAGACCGGCAAGCCTGAACTGGTTCATACCCTGAACGGTTCGGGACTGGCGGTCGGTCGTACCCTGGTGGCCGTGCTGGAAAACTATCAGCAAGCCGACGGTTCGATTCGCGTGCCGGAAGTGCTGAAGCCGTGGATGGGTGGCATCGAGGTCATCGGCTAAATGGAATTCCTGCCACTGTTCCACAACCTTCGGGGCGCCCGAGTATTGGTGGTGGGCGGCGGCGAGATTGCCTTGCGCAAGTCTCGTCTGCTGGCCGACGCCGGTGCTGTCCTGCGGGTGGTTGCACCCGAGATCGGAACAGAGCTGCGCGAGCTGATCGGCAGCAGCGGCGGCGAACAGATTCTGCGCGGCTACAGCGAGGCGGATCTGAACGGTTGTGTGCTGATCATTGCCGCCACCGACGACGAACCGCTCAATGCTCAGGTCTCGGCCGATGCTCGCCAGCGTGGCGTGCCGGTCAATGTGGTGGATGCGCCTGCGCTGTGCAGCGTGATATTCCCGGCCATCGTTGATCGTTCGCCCTTGGTGATTGCGGTGTCCAGCGGCGGCGATGCGCCGGTGTTGGCGCGCTTGATCCGGGCGAAAATGGAAAGCTGGATTCCGCCGACCTACGGCCATCTGGCAGGTCTGGCGGCGCGCTTTCGTCATCAGGTCAAGAAGCTGCTGCCCAATGTCCAGCAACGCCGGGCGTTCTGGGAAGAGGTGTTTCAAGGCCCTATTGCTGATCGGCAACTGGCCGGGCAGGGCGCAGAAGCCGAGCGTCTGCTTCAGGCGAAGATCGACGGCGAAGCGCCTCCGGCCACCGGCGAGGTGTATCTGGTGGGCGCAGGTCCTGGCGACCCGGATTTGCTGACGTTCAAGGCATTGCGACTGATGCAGCAAGCGGACGTCGTGCTGTACGACCGTCTGGTTGCGCCTGCGATCCTTGAACTGTGCCGTCGCGATGCGGACCGGATCTACGTCGGCAAGCAGCGCGCCGAACACGCCTTGCCGCAGGACCAGATCAACCAGCAACTGGTCGCGCTGGCCAAACAGGGCAAGCGCGTCGTGCGGCTCAAAGGCGGCGACCCGTTCATTTTTGGCCGTGGCGGCGAGGAAATCGAAGAACTGGCAGCTAACGGCATTCCCTTTCAGGTGGTACCGGGCATTACCGCTGCCAGTGGTTGCGCGGCTTACGCCGGGATTCCCCTGACCCACCGCGACTACGCGCAGTCTGTGCGCTTCGTGACGGGACATCTGAAAGACGGCACCAGTGATTTGCCTTGGAAAGACCTCGTTTCTCCTGCTCAGACCCTGGTCTTTTACATGGGGCTGATTGGCTTGCCGATCATCTGCAGCGAACTGATCAAGCACGGTCGTTCTGCCGATACCCCGGCGGCTCTGATCCAGCAAGGCACGACTTTCAATCAGCGCGTCTTCACCGGCACGCTGGCCAACCTGCCACAACTGGTCGCGGAGCATGAAGTGCATGCGCCGACGCTGGTCATCGTAGGGGAAGTGGTGACGTTGCGGGACAAGCTGAAGTGGTTCGAAGGGGCTCAGGCTGGGGTTTGATCAGCGGATAACGATTTGAATCGCTGATTTTGCTTCTGCCCGGAGGGCGTGGGAGTTCAGCTTGCTGACGATCTGTCGGGAACCGGCAGTAAAATCAGGCGCTCGGCAGTAGCAGGTACATTGCGTTCGCTAATTTTGCTGCCGGTCCCCGGCAGATCGTCGGCAAGCCATACTCCCACGCCTTCGGCAGAATCAGGACTGCAAACGATCAGATCAAGCGTTGTTCAAAATACCTTTCCCGCTCAGGCGCGCGCGATCATGGGCCCCGCTGAAATCCTGCTCCGGCCCTTTCGGCACAACACCGGTCGGGTTAATGGTCGCGTGGCTGGCGTAGTAGTGGTGCTTGATGTGAACGAAATCCACGGTCTCGGCCACCCCCGGCAGCTGATACATCTCGCGCAGCCAGTTGCTCAGGTTCGGATAGTCAGCGATGCGGCGCAGGTTGCATTTGAAGTGGCCGTGGTACACCGCGTCGAAACGGATCAGCGTGGTAAACAGGCGCACGTCGGCTTCGGTCAGGTATTCGCCTGACAGATAGCGCTTCTCGCCCAACAGTTTTTCCAGCGCGTCGAGTTCGGCAAACACCTCATCGAAGGCTTCTTCATACGCGCCCTGTGAAGTCGCGAAACCCGCGCGATAGACGCCGTTATTCACCGCCGGGTAGATCCGGTCATTCAGGCGATTGATCTCGGGACGCAACGCCTCGGGATACAGGTCCAGGTGATTCCCGGTCAGATCGTCAAACGCCGAGTTGAACATGCGGATAATCTCCGATGACTCGTTGCTGACGATACGCTGCAGTTTTTTGTCCCACAGCACCGGCACTGTCACGCGCCCGGTGTAATCCGGGGTGTCGGCCAGATAGCGCTGATACATGAAGGTGTGACTGTCGAGGGGATCGCCCGTCGAGCCGGTCTGCTTGTCGAAGGTCCAGCCGTTTTCACGCATCAACCAACTGACCACAGACACATCGATCAGGCTTTCCAGCCCTTTGAGCTTGCGCACGATCAAGGTGCGATGCGCCCATGGACAGGCCAGCGACACATAAAGGTGATAGCGACCGGCTTCGGCTTTGAAGCCGCCTTCGCCCGATGGGCCAGGGCGGCCATCTGCGGTCACCCAGTTGCGGCGTTTGGCTTGTTCGCGCTGAAACGCCCCGTCTTTGCTGCTTTCGTACCACTGGTCTTGCCAGCGTCCTTCAACGAGAAGGCCCATGTCTGACTCCAAAGTGTGTGTACTGATGTACGTTGGAGATCAGTCTAAAGACAATCGTTCGAACGAATAGCGCAAAGACTCGGGAAGAATGATCGGTTAAATCGATGGGTCTCGGTTTACCCAGTACGCTTCTGCCCGTTCGAAGGCTTCAGCGCGCGGCATGCCGAGCCCTCTGAGTGCCAGTGCCATGGTCGAAATCAGCGCCAGTTGCGGGTAGCTGTCTTCGACTTCGCCTTTCCAGATGCCGACGAGCTGTTGCGGGTCGAGAGTCGCAGGTTTGACGTGACGCCGATCCGACAGCGCCGGCCATTCTTCATCCCAAGGCTGACCGTCGGTGGTGCCGTAAAGATGGCTGATGGTGTCTGGATTGATTTCGACTTCACCGCCGTCGCCCTTGATGACGATGGCGTGATCGCCCAGCAGGCTGCTGGCGTCGCGATGAACGGCCTGATAGCCGGGATGGAAGATGCTCTGCAAACCGCAACGCGCATTCAGCGGGTTGAGAATGCGCGCCAGGGAGTGAATCGGCGAGCGCAGTCCCAGCGTGTTACGCAGGTCGATCATGCGCTGCAATTGTGGCGCCCAGTCGCCCAGCGGGATAAAAGCGATGTTGTTTCGTTCCAGCGCTTCCCCCACCGCTTGCCAGTGGCGGCAGAGCGGGATACCCAGCAGATCCAGCAGTTGTTCACTGTAGAGACGTCCGGCAGTGTGCGCGCCGCCGCCGTGCATCAATACCTTCACGCCGTTCTGCGCCAGACATTTAGCGGCCAGCAAGTACCACGGGAGATGGCGCTTTTTCCCGGCGTAGGTCGGCCAGTCGATGTCGACGGCCAGTGGCGGGGCGGTCAGGCGTTCGCGCACGGCTTCGGTAAACCCCGCCAACTCCTCGGGGCTTTCCTCCTTGTGCCGCAGCAGCATCAGGAAAGCACCAAGCTGGGTGTCTTCGACCTTTTCATCGAGCACCATGCCCATGGCTTCGCGGGCTTCTTCGCGGGTCATGTTGCGCGCGCCACGCTTACCCTTGCCAAGAATGCGCACAAACGGCGCGAAAGGGTGCTCGGCGGGCGTTTCAACAACGAGGGGGGCGAATTCGGTCATAAGCAATTGGTCGGCTTTGGCAGGCCCGCCAGCTTGGCGGCAAGTTTGGCGGGAGTGCCGTTGAACAGGCGGTTCAGATGCAGGCTGTTGCCTTTGTCCACGCCCAGCTTCAGCGCCGTGTATTTGACCAGCGGGCGGGTAGCCGGAGACAACTGAAACTCCGCGTAAAAGGCACGAAGCAACTCAAGGATTTCCCAGTGATCGGGCGTCAGCGCGATGTCTTCTTCGAGCGCCAGTGCTTCGGCGACCTCGCTGGACCAGTCGTGCAGATCCTCAAGGTAGCCGTCTTTATCCAGCGCGAGGGTGCGTCCGTCGACGATGATCTGCTTCATAGCCAGGTGTTGACCTTGTCGTACTGCACTGACAGCGCGACGAATCCAGGGTAATCGACGCTTTTTACCCAGTCGGGCAAGGTCAGGTTGCGAGCTTTGGCGTCTTCATCGAGGACGAACAGCGCAAGGTTTCCGACTTTCGTATCCAGAATCTGTCGAGCCGCCGTGGATGGCGTCAGGGCGTAAGTGGCGTCGCCACACAGCAGGATGGCGTCGTCGCTGCCAAGCAAGCGCAGACAGCTGTTCAGCCGCGGGTCGGTGTAAGGGGAGTGAGATAACACGTGCAAGGTCGACATCAGATCGTAATCACTTGGTCGTAACGGTCAATGAGCGTGGCGATCTCCTGATCACGCAGGACCTGGAGCGCCTCGACATTCAGCTCGGCGGGCGACAGGCCGCGTTCGGCGAGGCTGGCACCGCAGGCGAACAAGTCTTCCACGCCGAACATGGACAAGGCCTGCAAATTGGCAGTGACGTCCTTCTGTTGCAACTGGCTGGCGTTCTGGCTCGGCATCAACTGCAGAACCCCGTCGTCCAAAAACAGCATGCCCAATGGCAGGTCGAACGCGCCGCCCGCCAGTGCAATGTCCAGCGCTTCGCGTGCGCTGGGGCCAGACCAGGGCGACTGGCGGCTGATGATCAAGAGCGACTTCGGCATCTCAAGGCCCTCCAAAGCAGATCAAACGATCCGCTGCCTGTACGGCGTCGTGCAATTGTCCAAGGCCGGACAGATCCCATGGCGCGGCGAGGTTGGCGGCTGGACGCGAATAACGCTCGGCTTCTTCCCCATTGAGCACCCCCCGGCGCAACGCTGCCGCGATACACACCACGCCGTCCAGCTGATTGCCGGCCACGAACGCACGCCACTGCGCCGGGATATCCAGCTCGTCCTGGGGCGTGACGACATTGGAAGACGCGCTGTGCACCCCATCCTGATAGAAGAACAACCTCACGATTTCATGCCCGCCCGCCAGCACGGCCTGGGCGAACTGCAACGCTCGGCGCGAGGAGGGCGCGTGGGCGGGGGAATAGAGGGCGATGGCGAACTTCATGGGCGACTCGGTGAGCGGGCTACAAGAGGGAATGGTGCAATGATAAAGAATTCACGAACGCGAGACAGCAAAAAGCCCGCCGAAGCGGGCTTTTTGTTGAGGCGGGCTGTGAATCAGTCTTTGCTGCTGCCCATGATGCCGAAGATCTGCAGCAGGCTGATGAACAGGTTGTAGATCGATACATACAGGCTGATGGTCGCCATGATGTAGTTACGCTCGCCGCCCTGGATGATGGCGCTGGTCTGGAACAGGATGCACGCCGAGGAGAACAGCACGAAGCCTGCGCTGATCGCCAGTTGCAGACCGCTGATGTGGAAGAACATGCTCGCCAGAACCGCCGCCAGCAGGACGAAGAAACCGGCGGTGATGAAACCACCCAGGAAGCTCATGTCCTTGCGAGTGATCAGTACGTAGGCCGACAGACCGCCGAACACCAGTGCCGTCATCGCGAACGCCGAGGACACGACTTCAGCGCCGCCCTGCATGCCCAGATAACGGTTGAGGATCGGGCCGAGGATGAAACCCATGAAGCCGGTCAGCGCGAACGCCGAAACGAGGCCCCACGCCGAATCGCGCAGTTTGTTGGTGAGGAAGAACAGACCATAGAAGCCGATCAGCACCACGAAGACGTTCGGGTAGCGGACGTTCATCTGCTGCGCGACGAATGCCATGATGCCGCTGAACGCGAGGGTCAGGGCCAGAAGGCCGTAAGTGTTGCGCAGGACGCGGCTAACCTCTAGCTGCTCGACCTGCACGCGGTTGTTGACTGTGTAATCCTGTTCGCGCATGGCGCTACTCCTGATGTGAAATAAGCGGTTTGAAATCTCAAGTTGCAAAGATCATAACAGAGCGGCGAGGGCACGCGAGCCAGAGAGTTTGACAGCTTGTTTCATTACGGTATTATGGCGCCCGCAACGCGATGGAGGCGTGGCCGAGAGTGGTTCAAGCCAGCAGTCTGAAAGCTGCTGACTGTAACAGGCCCTGAGTTCATACCTCAGGATTTTCTCAGCTAAAGACGACACCTTCTTGATCGAATGCCTCGGGAAATTGGCAGAGTGGTTGAATGCACCGGTCTTGAAAACCGGCGAACGTTAATAGCGTTCCCAGGGTTCGAATCCCTGGTTTCCCGCCAATACTTACACGAAAGCCTCGCGATTGCGGGGCTTTCGTGTTTCTGGGGTTTGGGTGAGGAACGGCGCTTTTTAAGAGGCGTTCCGAAACTTTTGCCCAGGAGCTCCGAGACTTTGCCTAGTCAGATGGCTTGGCGGTGGCTCCAGTACGCCTGTGAACCCGCTTGGTTTTGCTGGACTCAGTGGAGCAGGTGTCCACCGCAGGCGGCTGGTCCGCCACGGCAGAGTGCCATGCTGGGAGAAGGGGCAAAGCTGATGCTGAAGGTAAAAAGCAGAAAATTCCGGTCACTGCGCTGACCGTACCGCGATGCGATGCGATGCGACACGGGAGCGGTCAGAGCGGATCAGTTGTTTGCTAACGGCTCATTTTCAGTTTTGAACAAAACCTTTGCTGCCTGTATTACGGAGGGCCATTCTTCTCTGAAACGGTAACTCAACGTACCTGTATGAAAGGTCGCCGGCAGTGGCTATCAACAGGCCTGCGATCATCAGGGATAGCAGGAAGTTGGGCAGCGTCGGTTCATCAAATTTGAAGTGTACGGCTACCTCTCGCGTGACAAGAATGAGTGGAAGGTGACATAGGTATATGGAGTAGGAACGCGCTCCAATCCACTCAAGAAGAGAACTGGGTAACACCGCGTTCAAAGAAGCTCCGCTGAGCGCAGAGAGTAAACAAAGTCCCGCACCCACTGAAATGGCGGGAATCATGTAAGGTTGCGGTATGTTCAAGGGGGCCAGAAGGCAAATGGCTAACCCAGCCACTAATGTGAGCGCGCTATAAATCGAATTCATGTGGAGGGGGCGCTTTTTAGTCACGATGTACATGATCGCGCCGATCACAAACGCCTGGGGCCGAAATACCCATGGAAATGAAAAGCTTGGAGCAGGCAATGCCGAGAGAATTAACGCGCCTAGCGTCAAAACGATCGCACCCCGCTTAAACCCTAAAACCGCAAATATAATTGTCGAAACGGCGTATAGCTGCCACTCGAGAGAAAGTGACCAAGTCACAGCGTTATAGTCTGCACTACCACATTGCAGGGCGTACTGGATACAGGATGCCCAGTAAATGTTGGACGCCCCCAGGATTCCAGCGACGGCACCCTTGGCGACAAGTACCGTATTGGTATCTGCTGTGCTCGTCGTGAACGTGGACACTACGACCGACAGTATCGCCCATACGATGACAGCGGGAAGTAGTCTGGCGACACGTCGCTTCCAAAATAAGGACAGCGCAGCGATTTTAGTTGCTGAGTGTGCCAGGTCGCGGTGAAACGTTTTGCAGATCAAGTAGCCTGAGATGGCGAAGAATATATCCACGCCTGGCCAGAACAGTACATGATTGAAGAGGTCGTTATAGGCAGGTGGGGAGGGGAGTCTGGTGCGAATGTGTTGTGCAATAACCAACATGATTGCAATGGCACGGATAATTTGGATATCCAGATTTTTATCTTTTTCTGAAAGCAATTTATTAGCTCTTTGGTCGCAAATCACTGTGTCAGTGTGGCTGCCTTGGCTCAAGAAGGCCAAGGCTTACGGTCGAAGTTTACATTCTACCCATCGCCCGCTATCAAGCGGGCTTTTTTTATCTGGAGAAACTATGCCACGTATCCTTTGCCGTAAACGACATCCAGAACAGCAGGAAGACGGCGAGCGCAAAAGATGCCGGGAATAGCCAGATGCTTGCCCAGTCGTGCACGCCTGCGGCAGAGAAGTAGTCCGTTACCCGGCCGGCGACCCAGAAACCGATGAGCATGCCAACTCCATAGGTTGCCAGTGTGATCAGCCCTTGGGCGGAACTGCGGAAACGCTCCGAGGATTTGGCGTCGGTGTAGATCNATGCCCGTCAGAAGCATGAAGGCTTGATCGCCATGGCTTCCAAACGCGAACAGCAGATACCGCAACGCCCATGCCAGCATTCCAATCAGTAGTGCGGCTTTGATTCCGAATCGATGAATGAAAATGGGCAACAAGAGCATGAACAGCACTTCGGATACCTGACCAATTGCCATTTTTGCGGTCGGATTTTCGACGCCGATTTCAGATAGAAAAGGATTGGCGTTCTGGTAGTAAAACGCTAGCGGAATGCAGATCAGAATCGAGGCGATGAAGAAGACCAGATAGCCTCGGTCTTTGAGTAATCCTAGCGCGTCTACTCCCAGAAGCTGTTTTAGTCCGCCCGAATGTTCACCTGATTTCAGCGGCGCGGTGTTAGGCAATGTAAAGCTGTAAACACCCAGGATCAACGACGCTATGGCGGACATCAGAAATGTGTTGCGCAGCGCGCCGCCTGTGATCGCCTGCTGCGAGTCCCATGCAAATCCGAAGCTGATGACAAGCCCCGCAATGATCCATCCGATCGTTCCCCAGACCCGAATGCGCGAAAACTCAAGCGCGGGATCCTTCATCTGCCTGAACGCAACGGCATTCACCAAGGCAAGGGTTGGCATGTAGACCATCATGTAGGCCAGGACAAACGGGTAAAAAGCACTGAAGTCGGTGGCGCGATAGAGCTGATAGAGGAGGGCTGCACCCAGCAGATGCAGCACCGCCAGAATCCGTTCGGCATTGAAAAAGCGATCAGCGATCAGGCCTATCACGAAGGGGGCGAAAATGGCGCCCCACGACTGTGTAGAAAACGCCATACCCACCTGCCCACCGGTAGCGGACAACGTCGTGGTGAGAAACGTACCCAAGGTAACGAACCAGCCGCCCCAGATAAAAAATTGCAGAAACATCATTGCGCTCAGCCGCGCGTTCATCCCTTGCATGTCGGTCACCGTTTTATTGTTATTGGTTAGCCGCTCTGATGTCAGTCACCGAGCAACCCGAGCAGACGTCTGTTGGATTGCTCATCGGACGTGACACTGGCGAAGTCGTCGAAAGCGTTCCGGGCCTTATCGATCATGTGTGCCTGAATGAACGCGGCCCCCTCGGCGGCCCCTTGGGCTGAATCCTTCAGGCAGCACTCCCATTCCAGCACTGCCCATCCGGCAAAGTCGTACTGGGTTAATTTGCTGAAGATAGATTTGAAGTCGATCTGTCCGTCGCCCAGCGAACGAAAGCGACCCGGTCTATCGATCCATCCCTGATATCCCCCGTACACACCTGATCGGGCGTCCGGGCGGAATTCGGCATCCTTGACGTGAAACATGCGGATGCGGTCGTGGTAGCGATCGATGAAGCCCAGATAATCCATCTGCTGGAGGAGAAGGTGGCTTGGGTCATAAAGAATTGCGGCACGGGGATGGTGATCCACGGCCTCGAGAAACCGCTCGAAGGAAGCGCCGTCGTGCAGGTCTTCGCCAGGATGGATCTCGTAACACAGATCGACACCCGCTTGCTCGAAACAGTCCAGGATTGGCAGCCAGCGTCTCGCAAGCTCGGCAAACCCCTGATCCACCAGCCCTGCTGGACGTTGAGGCCAAGGATAAACAAAAGGCCAGAGCAGAGCCCCAGAGAATGTTGCGTGCGCTTTCAGCCCCAAGCGTTGGCTGGCTCGCGCGGCGAGTTTCAGCTGGGAAATTGCCCACTCTGTACGGGCCTCGGGTTTGCCCCGTAAATGCGCGGGGGCGAAGTCATCGAAAACACCGTCGAAGGCGGGGTGCACGGCGACCAACTGGCCTTGCAAGTGGGTCGAAAGCTCGCTGATGACAACACCCGCGCTGGCACAGGTGGCGATCAGTTCATCGCAATAATCCTGACTCTCGGCTGCCCGCTCCAGATCGATGAACTGAGTGCCTAGGGTCGGGATTTGAATGGCCTTGTACCCTTGGGAAGCGGCCCATTGTGAGATCGCCGCCAGCGTATTGAAGGGGGCTTGATCGGACATGAATTGCGCGAGAAATATACCCGGGCCTCGCATGCCCACCGGTGTTTCGGATTTTGCTTTCATCTCAAGACTCTCCAGCGTTGAAGCTGTCAGGGATTTCGCTCCATTTCGCCTCTCCACGATGGTTGGCGATGGCCGTCTCAATGAAAGCCATGCCGCGTAGACCAACCTCTATTCCAGGAACACCGGGCGCATCATGGCCAGGCAGACGTTGAAGAATTGATCGTGCGAGGTCGCCATATAGATTGGCCATTGCTTCCAGATAACCCTCGGGGTGCCCCGCGGGGAGGCGCATACGCGCACTGGCGGCGTCGCATAGCCATGGCTGCCCTGTCCCGGAACGGAGTATGCGCAGCGGCTGGTCAATTGCGCGGTGGATCAAGCTCGCGGGATCTTCTTGCCGCCACTCAAGCCCTCCCTTGTCACCGTACAGCCGGATCTTCAGCGGATTTTCTTCGCCCGCGCATACCTGGCTCGCGATCAATACGCCGCTTGCGCCGTCGGCCATTTTGAAGAGCATGGAAGCGTCATCGTCCAACCGCCGGTTAACGACATGGGAACCGAGCATTGCGCTTATGTACTGAATGCGTTGACCTGCGACGAACTCGGCAAGCGAGAAGGCGTGCGTGCCGATATCGCCGATGCAGCCACCCAGACCGGACTGTTCAGGATCGTCTCTCCAGTCCGCCTGTTTATTGCCTTGTCCCGCTACGTCTTCGCTGAGCCAACCTTGCGGGTATTCGACCAGCACTTTACGCAGAC
Organism: Pseudomonas sp. LS-2; assembly: GCF_003605735.1. GTDB lineage: Bacteria > Pseudomonadota > Gammaproteobacteria > Pseudomonadales > Pseudomonadaceae > Aquipseudomonas. The sequence continues at coordinate 105,477 of NZ_QXTJ01000001.1, forward strand.
GACCGATGGCACCGCTTCGTACCATTTCACGGGCTTGCCACACCATTGCGTAGCCAAGATAGGTATGAGCCAGCCCGTAAATTTGACCGCTGCCAATCACGTCGTTCCTGAGGGTTTGCAGTTCAGCAAGGTTGAGCGCCGCTGGCTTTTCGCTGAAGACATGAAATCCGGCACGAAGGGCCTTACTTGCAACGGGTGCATGAAGATGGTTCGGCGTGACGATAACGAGCAGTTCCATACGCTGATCGGCAGCAAGGGCACTCTCGGCTTCAAGCATGCTCTGCCAGGTGTCGTAACAGCGCTCGGTGGGAAGGCCCAGTGCAGCTCCGGTGCGCTGGTTATTTTCTGGCGTGCGACTGAAGGCCCCGCAAACGAGCTCGAACCGTCCATCCAGCCCTGCAGCTTGCCGGTGCGCGTGGGCGATAAAAGCGCCTTCACCGCCGCCGACGAATCCCATTCTTATTTTTCTGCCTGCAGCATTCATCGCGAAGGTCTCAGTTAATCAGATTACGGGTGGCAATTGTCTCAGTGATGTAACCGGTTACATCGTCTGGGAAATCTAGGCTTCAATCTGTGGCGTGTCAAATCTTGCAAAGAGGTTCAGGCACATTTCAGCGCACCGTGACCTACGGTAAGCTCGGCGCATGATCTTCTGAACCAAAGGGGCCTTTGTGTCTAACATTCGAGAGGTGGCTCGGCTGGCCGGTGTGTCGGTGGCCACGGTGTCCAGAACGTTGAGGTCGCCCGAGAGAGTGCTTCCAGAGACGCGGGAAAGGGTGAACGCCGCCGTTGAGCAGGCGAGTTATCGCCCGAACCTGATGGCGGTTCAGTTTCGCTCCCGGAAGACGGGCAACCTTGTGATCCTGGTTCCAGCGATCGCCAACACTTTTTTCGCGCGAGTGATCAGCGGTGCGCAGAAGGCCGCGCAGGCGGCGGGGTATCGCCTTTTGCTTTGTGATACTCAGGGGCGAGAAGACATCGAGCGACAGTTTGCCGAATTGGTCTATGCACACCAGGCCGACGGCGTAATCCAGCTGCGAGCCTACGATCCATTCGACGCAGCCGTTCCCGACGCTGATCTCCCCCCGATCGTCAACGCCTGTGAAGTCATAAACGGTGGGCGTCATCCCACAATAAGCCTGGATAACGTTGCCGCTGCCAAGGCAATGACTGAGCACCTTATCGCGCTCGGGCATCGCAGGATCGGCCTGATCAAAGGATCGGCAAGCAGCCCGTTGACCCGCGATCGCTTGTCCGGGTACAAGGCGGCCTTGGAGCAAGCAGGCCTCAGGTTTGATAACGATCTTGTCTGCCATGGCGATTTCACCTTGAACGCGGGCTTTATTGGGGCTTCGAAAATGCTCGCGATGACCGATAGGCCGACTGCGCTTTTCTGTGAGAACGATGAGATGGCGATCGGGGCTTTGAAATGCATCCGGGAAAGGGGGTTACGGGTACCTGAAGACATTTCTCTGGCAGGATTCGACGACATTCCGATGGCTGATTACTGTGACCCTCCGCTGACGACCATCTCGCAACCTGCAGAGGCATTTGGAGAAAAGGCTGTAGAAATGTTGATCATGTTGATCGATAAGAAGCCCATCCCCGAACGTCATGTTGTTTTGCCATTCGAGCTTACTCGCCGAAAGAGTGCAGCACGCCGGGCATTGGAGTGATCTGGATCGCGAAGCCGCAGCTTCCGCGCAGATCGGTCAATACGGCAGGGCGCAAATCGCGCGGCGCCGTACCGGTCAGCGGATTGGCCCATCGAATGTGCTGAACTGTAGGGGTTCTGCGTGGCCTCATTCCATACAGCCAATTCAGGAGGCGCTTTCATGAACAATGATCAATTCAACCAGTACGACGCTGAGCGTTTACATCACCGAGTCGCGGAGGAGTTGGGCATCACCTTCGACGAATTGAAGACCTGGATGATCAACGACATCGAACGGGTCACCGAGGGCGGCAACGAGGTAGGGCACATGGTCGTATTCCGGGAGTCCACCCCGCCTCAAGTGCTCGACAGAGTGAAGCACAAGCAAAGTCAGTTTACGGCGATGACGGGTGTCATCAACCACGAGTGACTGTGCGGATCTTCGTCTTCGGTCGGGTCGCTCGGACAGACACCGCCAAGGTCTCGCTGTGCTGCGGCCATCAGCGGCTGCGCAATTCATCGAGCAGTCCAGCGCCCTTGGCGGGGAAGGGCACCCAAGGGCGAAAAACAGTCGCGACACGGTTCATTGATCAACGGTGCACCTCACTGCACAGCGCACGTTACCGTTCATCTTCGCCCTTGTGCTCTATTCCGACGGGCTCAATCAACTGCGGCCCCAGATTGCGAACATTGCCGACCTCTTTCCCTACCTTGTACCAGTGAAAATCCGCGACGGGTCTGCAATGCTCGATTGCGATCTCTGTCGCGCGCTCAGGTGATGTCGCCGGATCAATCCATTCTCGGGCGTGCTCTGGCAACAACACCAGCGGCTTGCGATCATGGATGTCGACCATGCCCTGGTCGCTTGCCGCGGTAATGATGACGAATCCGTCACGCTCGTCCGGTTCAATCCCTTGATGCACTTCTGCCAGCCCGGCGAAGAACATCGGAATCTGCTCTTTCAACGTGATGAAGTAGGGCTGTTTTTTCTTGGGATCGACGGGGTCCTTGACCCACTCATACCATCCGTTAGCCGGTGCCAGGATGCGTCCAGTGGGCCAGAGCTGCTTGAAGAACTTTCCCGTCATGACCGTCTCGACCCTGGCATTGATCGGGTCAGCACGCTTCCCTCTTGCCCAGAACGGCGACCCCCCCCACTTCACTTTGTCGACGCTGAGGCCACCCTCGACTGGACGAATGATTTCGACGCGACTGGTGGGCGCCACGTTGTAGCGCTCAATAGGCCAGAGGTCGTAGCCATTGATGATCAGCTGCGTTGGAGCAAGCTCCTTGAGGTAGTGATCCATCGGCTCGTAGATCGAGTAGCGTCCACACATGCTGTCACCCGTCGAAATTTCCTACATCTGAGATTGACCGCACGCGGGCAAGAACGTTAACTGTATATACGTACAGTCAATCAAAGCAAGGCTTGCATCATGAGCGTCAGGATTCTCGGCCCGTTATCGGCTGGCGGCGAAAAGCTGCCTCTTTACTCATTTCACGTGCCTGCGGGTTTTCCGTCCCCAGCGGCGGATCACATCGAAAAGCATATTTCCCTGGATGAGCTTTTCGACATTCGCGCGCCGCATGTGTACCTGTTGAAGATCGAGGGTGACAGCATGCAGGGCGCCGGTATTTATTGCGGCGACCTGGTCATCGTTGACCGTAGCCTGTATGCCGAGCATGGCGACATCGTCATCGCGGCATTGAATTCCGAACCCGTCTGTAAGCGGCTGCATATGCGCGGCAATGATGTGATCCTGAAGTCGGAGAACCCGAAATATCCGGCGCGCTATGTAATGGAAGGCGACGAGTTGGTGATCTGGGGCGTGGTGAAGTACAGCGTCCGCGATCATGACAAGGCCTGATGCGGTCTTCGCGCTGATCGACTGCAACAGCTTTTACGCCAGCTGCGAGCGGGTTTTTCGGCCTGATCTGGCAAAGACGCCAATTGTGGTGCTGTCCAACAATGACGGCTGCGTGATCGCCCGCAGCTATGACGCAAAGCCATTCGTGAAGATGGGCCAGCCGTACTTTCAGATCAAGGATCACCTGCGCCGCAACGGCGTAGTGGCCTTCAGCAGCAATTACGCGCTTTATGGCGACATGAGTGAGAGGGTCATGACCATCATCGAGTCGATGGTGCCGGCGCTCGAGGTGTACAGCATCGATGAAGCCTTCGCTGATCTGACCGGCATTCCTGGCGACCTGACAGAGTTCGGACGCAACATCCGCTCGACGATTTACAAACGCACCGGTATCCCGGTTGGCGTTGGCATTGCTCGGACCAAGACGCTGGCCAAATTGGCGAATCACACCGCCAAGCGCCTGCTCCACAAGACGGGCGGCGTGGTCGATCTGTGCGATCAATTCAAGTGCGACTGGACGTTGCGCAACACCGAGGTGGGCGAGGTCTGGGGCGTTGGCAAGCGGATGAAAGCACACCTTCAGGCCATGGGGATCACGTCGGCTATGGACCTGGCGCAGGCAGATGCCTGGACGCTGCGCGAGAAATTCAGCGTGGTGATCGAGAAAACCGCCCGCGAGCTGGCTGGCACGACATGTCTCGAATTGGGGGAGGCCGAGCCGCCCAAGCAGGAAATCTGCTGTTCCCGAATGTTCGGCAATCGCCTCACTGCCATAGAACCGATCAAAGAAGCTGTCGCCACCTACACGCAGCGTGCGGCCGAAAAGCTTCGCGCGCAGAACTCCCTGTGCAAAAAGGTGAGGGTCAGTATCAGAACCGGGATGTTCAATCCCGAGGAAGCCAAATATGCCAATGGCGCTCTGGTCGAATTGCCTTATCCCACCAACGACGTGCGCCTGATGACCAAAGCTGCGACTGAGGCGGTCAACCGGCTGTTCCGGCCTGGGTTCAAATACAGCAAGGCAGAGGTTTTGCTAATGGATCTGCGACAGCCCGGTGAATTTACCGATGATCTGTTTGCGCATTGCCAGCCCGCCGCAGCGGGCAAGGTCATGGAGGTCCTGGATGAGATCAATGATCGGTGGGGAAGGGGAACACTTCGGGCGGCGAGTGTGCCGTCGGATCCCGAGTGGGCGATGCGGCGTGACCTGATGAGCGCCAGTTACACCACGAAGCTGGATCAATTGTGGACAGTCAAAGCCTGGTAACCAAAGCGCGAGTCACGCGTCGGTAGCGTTCAGGCAATGGTCCGACAGCCATATGGAATTCTCGCTTTTGCGGTGAACTTTGGAGCGCTAATCACCTTCTCTCTATGAACGGTGTCCACAAGACAGGTTCAGGAGTACCCATGAAAATCTTCCAGCGCAGTACTGCTGTGTTCAGCGCCTTACCAGATAGAGGTGAGCCATGAGCAAAAACATCAGTGCCGTGGACTTGAGCATTCATCTGGGTAAAGACGATGAACATGCGTTGTTCAAATGGTTAATAGCCAGTTTTCTGATGGGCAAACGAATCCGCTCGCAGATTGCAGCGGATGCATACAAAGTCATCATCGATGAACATCAGCGAGACACGCCGAGAAAACTGGCCGCATGCACCCATGCCGAGCTGGTGAAAATGCTGGGCGAGGGCGGTTATGCCCGTTATGACGAGTCCACCGCCGAGCGTTTGCTGAAGCTGAGCAAAAAGCTGAACGAGGAATACGGCGGCAAGATCATGAACATTCGCGAGGCCAGTGATGACCGGGCGGATTTTGAAAAGCGCCTGGCAGACTTCGAAGGGATCGGCCCGAAGACCGTCGAAATTTTCATGCGTGATGCCCGGGAAGTGCTTTTTTGAGCGGGGCGCCGGTTTATGTGGGATGCGCAGGCTGGAAAGTCGGGCGCGAGTACTGGCCGCTGTTCACCGGGCAGGGGAGCCATCTTGAACTCTATGCCAGGAAACTCCATGCGGTGGAGCTGAACAGCACCTTCTATCGTGCTCATCGACCGGCAACCTACAAAAAATGGGCATCTTCGGTAGGCGCGGATTTTCGGTTTTCGGTGAAGATTCCGAAATCGGTCACCCATGAAAACCGTCTGGAGAACTGCACTGATCAGCTCGACGTTTTTCTTTCGCAATGCTGCGAGCTGGGCGATCGCCTGGGTTGCCTGTTGATTCAATTGCCGCCTTCCCTGGTTTTCAATCCCAGAATTGCTGGCCGCTTCTTTGAAGCCCTCAGGGTCCGATATTCCGGTTATGTGGTCATAGAACCGCGTCACGCTTCCTGGGTCGATGCGCAAGCGTTGCTGGTCGAGCATCACATTGCGCAAGCCGCGGTTGACCCGTTGCGCCTTGGAAACGACGCCACGCCCGGCGGGTGGCCAGGATTCCATTACTGGCGCTTTCACGGCTCGCCACGAATCTATTACAGCGAATATGAACAGGATTGGCTCATGGCCAAGGCCCGGGACATGCTGCAAGCCAACAGCGATGACTCACCGATCTGGTGCATTTTCGATAACACCGCGCGAGATGCTGCGCTGGGTAATGCATTATTCATGCAGCACCTGATGAATGACTTAAAGCGCAGGGAGCGCAAATAGAGCGAACTTGGATGCTACGGGCAGAGTCCACTTTTCAGAGTAGAGAATTTGCACGTTATCCGAGGAGAACAGCGATGAGTGATTATCCGACCCCACCTTTCAAACCTCAGCAACAGCCTGTTCCAGGCGACCAGGGCAGGATGGAGCCATACCCCGACTGCGGCGAAACCAGTTACAAAGGCTCAGGCCGGATGGCCAATAAAATCGCCCTGATCACAGGTGCCGACAGCGGCATAGGTCGAGCAGTCGCCATTGCTTTTGCCCGCGAAGGCGCCGATGTAGCGATTTCCTATCTCGATGAACACGAAGACGCCAAAGAAACGGCCAGGTGGGTAGAGGAAGCAGGCAGGCAGTGCCTGTTGCTGCCGGGGGATCTGGCGGACAAGGCGCAGTGCTCGGCCATTGTGAATGAGACCGTCGGCAAATTCGGCCGTATCGACGTGCTGGTAAACAACGCCGCCTTTCAGATGAGTCACGATACCCTGGAAGAAATACCCGACGAGGAATGGGTCAAGACCTTCGATATCAACATCACGGCAATGTTTCGGATCTGTAAGGCCGCACTGCCGTCGATGGCTGCAGGCAGCTCAATCATCAACACCAGCTCGGTCAACTCCGATTCGCCCAAGCCCACGCTGCTGCCCTATGCGACGACCAAAGGCGCCATTGCCAACTTCACCGCAGGGCTTGCCCAGATGTTGGGGCCGCGCGGTATTCGAGTGAACAGCGTCGCCCCCGGTCCGATCTGGACACCGTTGATCGTATCGACGATGCCCGAAGAGGCCGTCAAGAGTTTCGGGGAGGAAACGCCGCTTGGGAGGCCTGGTCAGCCGGTCGAAGTCGCGCCTATTTATGTGCTGCTCGCTTCTGACGAGGGAAGTTACATCTCCGGCTCGCGCTACGCTGTAACGGGCGGCAAGCCTATTCTCTAAGCGGAACGGCCATCCTGATGAACGCACATGACCAGGAAATGCAGGACAGGCAGCATCCAGTCGATGAGGACATTGCTCTTCAGCGCCGAATCTGGCGCTTCGAGCGGGTCGGGTGGTACGTACTGGTTGCGATTGTCCTGCTGACGCTGTGCGGGCTTTTTTCCCATGGGCTGCTCAGCTCCACGACAGTGACCTCCGCGCAGGGCGATCTCACCGTGCAGTATGAGCGATTCCATCGCAGCGGAGGGGTGAACACGATGGTAATCCGCAGCCACGGGGAGCCTGGCAAAGCCCACACCATTGTCCTGGGAAACGCCATCATGGAAGGATTCAGAATTGACTCCATTCAGCCTCAGCCCGTCAGTTCGGCAGGCACTCGACAGGGCCTGAGGCTGACGCTGGCTGGCGATGACCACGGTGACAGCACGCTGTACCTGGCCTGGCGAAGTGACGGGTTAGGGCTATTCAAAAGCGGCATCGGTATCGAAGGCGGTGGCAAGGTCTCTCTCAACCAGTTCATCTATCCATAGGTACGAAAACATGGATGCGGTCTTGCGGGCAGGTGCCATCTACATAGCGCTGATGGTGCTGTTTCGAATTTCCGGGCGTCGTGCATTGGGCGAGATGACGTCCTTCGATTTTGTGCTGTTGCTGATCATCGGCGAGGCGACGCAGCAGGCGTTGCTGGGCGACGACTTTTCTGTCACCAACGCCATCCTGGTCATCGTCACGCTTCTCACCATCGATATTGGCTTTTCGCTGGTCAAGAGACGTTCGAAGCGCATCGGGAAGTTGATCGACGGGGGGCCGACCATCGTGGTGGAAAACGGCGCTTTCCTTAAACACCGTATGCACGAAGCCCGGGTAGAAGAAGACGACATCATGCAAGCCGCGCGTCTCGGACAGGGACTTGAGAGCGTCGACCAGATCAAGTTCGCAATCATCGAGCGCAACGGCAAGATTTCCATCATCAGCCGTTAAGTCTGCTGATGGCGAAAGCGATTCCTCAGCAGCTTACTCGAAACGGTGGGGGCTCAAGCATCGCCCCCACGGGTTTTCGAAAACCGACTGCCTAAACATCCATGTTGTTACTCGAAACCGTAGTTGAGGGTTTCGAATGCTTGAGATCCGCCATGGCGTCCTTTCCGACATCCGAGACCGTTTCCCACGTCTGCTCCATGGTCGTTTTTGCTTTGCTCGCCAGCTTGTCACTGGTCTGGCCAAACAGCTTGTCCTCCTGACGGGTCGTGGGGAGGGCAGCACCTATTGCCGCGCCCAAAGCAATGCCGATGGCCGCCAGCGCCAACGGTTGCTCCTTGAGCATGTACTCGACCGTGCCCTGCAGATTGCGCCCTTGACGCAGCAACGCATCCTGGGTCCGGTCGGATGCGGCCTTCAGGGTGTCTCGGGCATCCGATGTGCCAGCGCTCGTGCGCTGTTTGACGTCGCTCATGTGTTCGCTGGCGCTGTCAGCCAGATGACTGGCTTTTGCTCCCAGATCATGTGCCGATTGGCGCAGGTGATCCTTGGCGCCGGTCAGGGAATCGCTGACCGTTTCGGCCGCACCGCTCAGCTTCTCGCCCAACTGACTGAACAGCGAAGGTCCGGTAGGGTGCGGTCGCTGATTCTGACCCAGCATCAGCCACGTGACGCCAACGGTGGCGAGAATGACCGGCACAGGGTTGTTCTTGATCGACGTCCCCAGATTGTCGAAGAACTCGCCGCCATTGTTCCGGGTAAACGCCAATGCCTGATCGAAGAGTTGTCCCGGCGATAGCTTGTTCTCCAGAGCATCGACGATGTTCTCGATGTTCGCTCGCCGTGCATCGATATCCCGCTCCAGCGTGTCAGGGCTTCTTGGAATGTCGACGTCAGGAATGGCGTCGCTTTCGAACTGCTCTTTGGTTGCAAAGCTGCTTTCAGTGCTCATGAGACTTTCCTCTGAATGGCGTCTTTATCCTTGTGCAGGGAATGCATCGTGCGTTCTGGGGCAAGCTGCGACGGCTCGAGCTGTTTCTTGCCGGATTGCACCATCACGAAACCGACAATCATCGCGACGACCCCGACGATCAGTGCGGCCAGCCAAGGGGCTACGAACAGGGCAAGTCCATACACGGCGGCCATCAGCACAATCACCAGCCCGGCGAGCATGAACACCACGCCGCCTGCGACCGCTGCCGTGGCCGCTTTGGCCGTTTCGATGGAAGTACGGATTTCAGCCTTCGCCAGCGCCAGTTCTTCGCCGATCAGCGCGGGCACTTCGTGGGCCAGTTGACGCACGAGCCCGAGCACGGACGGGTCGCTCTCAGCACTGCTACGGGGTGGGATGTCTGGGTTGATGGCCATCACAGTTCTCCTTTGATGACGGGCTTGCCAGTTGAGGCGGGGTCGACCGTAATGGGGGATGATGGGTCATCGTTCGGTTCGACAAAGCTGCCCATCTCGGCACCCGACTGCTGAATGCCTGGCTCGCCATTTCTGCCAGCAGGTGATGCCGAAGCAGTGCTCCAGCCGGGGGGAATGGATTGGCTGCGCACCACATCGTCTTCATGCGCAGGACGAACGGCCAGTTCCTCGTCGGCGGCGATCCTGGGGTCGAACTCGTCGGTGTCTGAGTTGGCGTTGCGCCCAGCGGGATCGCTGGAAGAGGACTGGGCAAGATCCGGAGCACTGGCACGCATGAAACGCGACAGGCCAAAACCCAGGGCAATGCTTCCCGTCAAAAACAACGCCGGGTTGTCTCTGGCAAGCCGTCCCACCTGTTGCAGCAGTTCATCGGCGCTTTTGCCGCGCAAACTTCCGGCAAAGTTGCCCAGGCCGTCTGCCACATCGGTGATGTAGTGAGACAGGCCGAGCGTGTCATTGTCTTGAAGTTGCTCGGCAGCCGACGTCGCGCTCCGGGCCAGGTTCTCGATCTCATCGGCGGCACGTTCCCGATATTCATCCAGATGCTCGGAGCCTTGTTCCCGCGCGGTGTCGAACAGGGCTTTGGCATCATCCTGCAGGTTGTGAAGGGCGTCATCGGGTGGCACGGAACGCTGCTGTGCGTCAGCGCCTCCCTGGTTCATGGTGGGCATCTTGGTCACCTTCCTTAAATGAAATGAGATGAACACCGCGAAACATCGATTGAGGCAGTACGCATCTCGCACGGCAGGAAATCTGCACGTTGTAGAAGATTGAGGTGCCAGGGGAACCGGTAGTTCTGAGGGAGAGACAGACGGCAGCCCTGAAAGCGAAAGAGCGCCAAGCCAAGGTCGGTTGAGTGGACATTCGAGTGGTCTGTATTCGCTTGAGTGCCGCCGAACAAGACCGCGTCCACCTCTGGACTTGCCGGGTGGACGCGCTGCTACTGATGCTGATTTCTTCGTTAGCCCTTGCTGTGCTCCTTGGAGGTAGGAGGCTCAGCAACGCCGCGCGGCCCGGTAATGCCCCAGATGACCAGACCGATCACCGGGAGTACCAGAATCAACACTGCCCAACCGACCTTTGTGCCAGACGACTTGGTGGTGTGCCAGACATTGGCGATGACCCAGAAGTCGACCAGCAGCACGATCACGCCCAACGCCGCCCAGAAAAATGACACTTCCATCACACACCTCCATTGCCTGCTATACGGCAGGCACAGCTGCGGCTGCATCGATTTCGGGTGCGGCGATATCGGTCCCACCCGGTGTCAGGATGACTTTGCGACAGTCTTCCTGTTTTTTGTCAAAGATCTTGTAGCCCTCCGCTGCCTGCTCCAACGACATCCGGTGGGTAATGATGGCTTCAGGCTCCAGACGGCCCATCTCGATATGCTCAAGCAGTTCCGGGAGGAAGCGCTGAACGTGGGTCTGGCCCATTTTGAACGTAAGGCCTTTATCGAACGCATCCCCAAACATGAAGCCGTGGATGAAGCCCGAATAAACCCCCGGAACGCTGACGACTCCACCACGCCTTACCGCAGCAATGCATTGGCGCAGTGCCTTGCCGCTGCTGCCCTCGAGCTTGAGCGTGGCCAGGACGGTTTCGGTGGTGCTGCCTTTGGCCTCGAAGCCAACCGCATCGACCACCCCATCGACCCCTCGCATGCCAGGCGTCTGGCGAATGATGGTGTCTGCCGGGTCATCGTCGTCATCGAAGTTGATCGGGATCACGCCATACGTCCGTTGCGCATACGCAAGGCGGTACGGATGGTGGTCGACCATGAAGATACGGTCTGCGCCGAGCATTCGCGCCACCGCAGCGCTGAGCAGCCCGACCGGGCCGGCGCCATAGATGGCGATGCTGGAACCTTGCCCGATCCCGGTGTTGGTCACGGCCTGAAAGGCTGTCGGCAGGATGTCGGAGAGAAACAGGACCTTCTCGTCGGCCAGCGTGCCAGGCACCTTGAATGGCCCGGTGTTGGCCTTGGGCACTCGCACGTATTCGGCCTGACCGCCGGGGATGCCACCATACAGATGGCTGAAGCCGAACAACGCTGCACCCGGGGGAATGGCCTTCTTGTTGATGATGGCTCCGCGCCCGGTATTGGTGGTCTCACAGGCCGCGAACAGATCTTGCTGGCAGAAGAAACAGTCACCGCAGGCGATCACGAACGGGATGACTACTCGATCCCCCGGCTGGACAGCCGTCACCGCTGAGCCGGTCTCCTCAACGATCCCCATGAATTCATGGCCGAAGATATCGCCGTGTTCGACGGTGGGGATTTTGCCTCGGTAGAGGTGTAAGTCTGAGCCGCAGATCGCGGTAGCCGTGACCCGCAAAATGATGTCGTCTGACGCCTCGATCGATGGGTCAGGAACCGTGTCGACTTTAACGTCATGCGCGCCATGGTAAGTAAGTGCTCTCATCTCGATCTCCGCAGTTTGATGGGCGTGTAAATAGCGGAGCGCCAGCGAGTCAAATAAGTTCATGCATTCTGAGTGCAGGATGGATCAGCGGCCGCTTGCGGGTGAACCAGGCTGAAAACCGCATCACCCTGAGCAGGCCTCATGTGCTGCCAGTCGTATCACTGTCGGTAAAACCATTGTGCTCGTCCGGTTTGCCGAGCACGTAGCAGGGGTGGAGTTGCCCATTCGGATGCGTCGTTACGACCACCGCCAATAGCTTCCACCCCTCCTGAAGTTTCGCATTGGCATCATTAGTGGATAGGGCTTCCATCACATGTGATGCGTCAGATAAATGCATGATCTATCCCTTTAGCCTTGGAAATTTGAACAAGCCTCAAGGTGCTGGCCATGGTCAACCCTTCGTTTTTGACGGGTCTGCGCTGCGGGGATAGGTGCGCTCTTCTTGAATCGTCCCGTCCTCCTTGTGCACTTTGAGCGATGCCGTCTTATCTGAAAGAAACTCGCCCGCCAAGGTCATGATTTCAGCTTTCGTCGAAGCGGTTTTCGAAGCTCGTTGTGCGCCTTGCTTTGTCAGTACCCATCCTGCGTCGGACTTGGTGATGTGGTAGTTATCCATTTCAGTTCTCCCGGGTTAGTTAGGCCTTCAGCTCTGCATCGTTCACTTTTTCTAATGAATTCGGTGCCTTGGGCACTTGAATCTCGACTGGCTAATTTTTTTACGGTTCCGAGAATCTTCATCAACGGTCAGGGGGCACTTCAGTGAGCGTCAAAAATTCGCTCATCCTCGTCATGCCTGTCGTTTAAGACCTACACGTGCGCGCATTTCGGCAGTGATGGTCTGACGCGTTCTACTCAGGTCCGCCCACGGATCGGCGTCCAGCTCGCCGAGCCGTTCGTGGATGTTGCGAATGTTCCAGATGTTGGCGCCTTTGATCTCCTCGATTTCTTCGCGAAAGATCGGAACCGAAACGGGCAGACCTTCGCGAGTGCGCACCGAATACGCACAGATGGTGGTAGCACCCAAGCCATTGCGCAGATAGTCGATAAAGATGCGCCCCACCCGATTCTTGGGGCCGGAGACCGCGGAGAAACGATCCGGGAGCAGCTTCGCCATGTGTTTGACGATGGCGTGGCTGAAGGCTTTGACGTCGTCCCAGCCGGCTTTGGGTGTCAGTGGCACGACAACGTGTATGCCCTTGCCGCCGCTGGTCTTCAGAAACGATTTCAACCCCAGCTCATCGAGCACAGCCTGGGTCATTTGCGTCGCCTCAACCATGCTTTTCCAGGGAAGAGCAGGATCAGGGTCGAGGTCGAGAATGAAACGATCAGGTCGCTCCAGATCCTTGGCAACCGCATTCCACGTGTGCAGCTCCATGGCGCTCATCTGCACGGCACCGATCAGCGCTTCGAGGTTGTTGATCAGCATCACGGGATGGCCGGTGTATTCCTTACCCATGGTCTCGATGCCGGGGATGGCGAGACGGTCGGCGTTTTTCTGGAAGAACAGTTCGCCATTGATGCCCTCTGGCGCTCTCACCAACGCGACAGGCCGCTGGGCCAGTTGCGGCAGCAGCCAGTCCGAGACGCCGATGTAGAAGTCAGCCAGATCACGCTTGGTGGCGCCGCTCACGGGGTCAATCACGCGCTCGGGATGGGTGAGCCTGATCTTTCCCGATGTGGCAGGCGGCTGGGGTTTGTCCTCAGCAGGGGTTGCCTTTCTGGACTTCGCCGCGGTTTTCTTTTGCGAGACAGGCGGGGGAGCAGGGCGCTCCTCGGTAATCGACTTCGCCGGCTTGTCAGTGCGTAAGCCATGAAACACGGCGTGTCTGACAGAGCCGTCCTGGGTGATTTCGGCGAATGCCACTTCGGCAAGGAGCACCGGATCGAGCCAGTGAACTCCCTTGGCGTCGAATCCCGTGGGCGGGTTCACCACCGCGGGTTTCTTGATCTCCAGCGACACCAGTTGGCTGTAAATAGTGTTCAACGTCGCTTCGTTGAAGCCGGTGCCGACCTTTCCCGAATACCGTAGCTCGCCGCTGTCAGCGTCGTGCAGTCCAAGCAGCAGTGCCCCGAATTTGCTGCGCGCGCCTTTTGGGTCGCTATACCCGACGACGACAAATTCCTGCCGACGTTTGCATTTCAACTTGATCCAGTCGCTGCTGCGTCGGGAAACATAGGCACTGCCCACACGCTTGCCGATCAGTCCTTCCATTTTCATCTGGCAGGCGCTGTTGAGGAGTGCATCTGGCGCTTCTTCAAAGTCGGCCGAGAACCTGAGAATCTCGTCCTCGCTCCCTTCGAGCACTGTGGATAATGCCGCCCGGCGTTGTTCGACGGGCGTTTCCCGCAAGTCCATGCCATTGAGAAACGGCAGGTCGAACAGGTAGTAAACGATGTTGCCGCTGCGGCCCACTTCGAATGCGTTCTGCAGCGCCTGAAAGTCTGGAATACCTTGTTCGTTGGCCACGACCATCTCGCCGTCCAGCCAGGCGGATTCGAGCCCGAGACTGTCAATGGCCTCAGCCTGGCGCGGCAGCTTGTGCGTCCAGTCATGACCATTACGGGTAAAGAGCTGCACCTTGCCGTTGTCCACTCGCGCCATCACGCGATAGCCGTCGAACTTGATTTCGTAGCGCCAATCGCCCTCTGGCGCCGATTCGACCAACGTAGCGAGCTCAGGTTTGATAGTGGCGGGCAAAGACGCTGCCTGGGCATGCTCCAGTTTCGCCCTGCCGGGTTTGTTTCGCGGCGCAGGCACGTGTTCGACAGGCTTGGGGGACGCAGCTTTGCCGCCCCGCTTCCTGGGAACAATCGTGCGTTCGCTCAGGACGCTGTCCGGCAGGTCGCTGACGATGTCGTATTCGCTTTCGGGTCGGGCGAACTCATCCTGGTGTTTGATCAGAAACCATTGTTCCTGTTTGCCGGGAATGTGGGTTTTGACCAGGTTCCAGATACCGCTGAGCTTTTCTCCCTGCAACTCGAACTTGAGCCTGCCCTTGGCGTACGCCTCAGCCGGGTCGGTCAGTGGCGTCCAGATCCCTCGATCCCAGACGATGACATCACCTGCACCGTAGTGGCCCTCGGGGATATTGCCCTCGAAGGTTGCGTAATCGATGGGGTGGTCTTCGACGTGAACGGCCAGGCGCTTGGCTTTGGGGTCCAGGGACGGCCCTTTGGGAACCGCCCAGCTTTTCAAGGTGCCATCGAGCTCCAGGCGGAAGTCGTAGTGCAGGCGAGTGGCGTCATGCTTCTGAATGCAGAATTGCAGAGCCGACGAAGGCTTTGCCATTTGCCTGGCCGAGCCCTTGCTTTTAGAGGCGCCCGATGGCTCAGGCGTGGCTTCGAAATCGCGCTTGCGATGGTACTCGTCCAGATTTTTGTGGGCAGGTGGCTCGGCCTTGGGCGTGCTGCGCCTGGCTGGAGCCGATCGGGTTGCAGTCGATTTCCGGGTGGATTTCTTCGGCGCTTCCCCGATGCGAATCCATGTCGGAGCATGATCGCTGGCATGCTCCTCGCCACGCACCCAAGCGTCCACGCCGGCATCCAGCAGATGAGGCGCAAGCACGGGGTTGAGTAGCAGGTGATCGATGCGTAGACCTGAGTTCTTCTGCCAGTGCTGGCGAAAATAATCCCAGAAGGTGTAAATGCGTTCATCTGGATAGATATGCCGAATGGAATCCAGCCAGCCTTGGGCCAACAGGCGCTGAAAACGCTCGCGGCTCTCGGGTTGCAACAGCGCATCCTTGAGCCAGGAACGCGTGTTGTAGATGTCTTCATCGGTCGGGACGACGTTGTAGTCACCGGCGAGAACGACCGGGTGCTCGCTCGACTGAAGGGTTTCGGCATGCCTGATCAGAGACTCGAACCACTTGAGCTTGTAGTCGAACTTCGGGCCCGGCTGCGGGTTGCCATTGGGGAGGTACAGGCAACCTACGATGACGCCATGGGCCGCTGCTTCCAGATAGCGAGCGTGGGTATCGTCTTCCATTCCCGGCAACCCTTTGCGAATGAGCAAAGGCTCTGCCTCACGGGCGAGAATCGCCACCCCGTTCCAGGACGTTTGGCCTTGATGCAAGGAGCCGTAACCTGCGGCCTCAAGATCGGCAGCAGGAAAAGCCTTGTCCGGGGCCTTGAGCTCCTGCAGGCAAACGATGTCAGGTTGCTCCCGCTCCAGCCATCGCAAGAGATTGGGCAGTCGCGTGCCAATACCGTTGACGTTGTACGTGGCAATCTTCAGGTTCTGCATACGTCGTTCCCTGGAATCTTGAAGCCTTCTCTTCTGAGGCCAGGCAAGCGAACGAGTTCGGGGTTTATGAGCTCCGGTGGTAACCGTTGCCGAACAGATTATCTGCAACTGGACGGCGTGACGTCTCGTGGCTCCGATTACCTCACGCGGCGTTCTGCTGAGTCGTAGACTTCCTTATCCCTTCTGGCACCCACGGCGATTATCAGTACCTGAATGGCTGTGCCGCTGACTCGATAGACGATACGCGTATCACCGCTGCGTATTCTGCGACAACCCGCCAGGCTGGCGCGCAGAGGCTTGCCGCTTTTATCAGGTTCGCCGTTGGTGATTCGCTCCTCTATGACATCCAGTATCCTGCTCGCGGCCGCTGAGCCCAATTGATCCAGGTCGTCCATGACCAGCGGATGAAAAATCACATCCCAAACCATTCCGCCTCCTTGTCAGTCCTTTTTTGCGTACCGCGCACGCATGTCCTTCAGCGAAATTGCCTGCGATTCATCGAACTCGCAAAGACGCTCGCGAGCGACTGCTTCAATCCTGAGGTTCTCAAGCTCGTCCAGCATTTCCTGATAGGCATCGATATTGATGATCACCGCTGCGGGCTCGTTGTCTTTAAAAATGACGAGCTTTTCGGTCGTTCTGCTGGAAATTTCTTTGAGCTTCGCGCTGAAGCCTCTCACCATGGCGGTTACAGACACCGCTTGGTCAGCACGGTCCAGTAATGCGGCCATCTTCATTACCCTCCAATATGAAATCGCGCATCATTGCGCGCATAAATATACGCATAACTATGCGCATTAGCGTGCATTAAAGCACAGCATCGAGAATTGAGAAGATCCGTGCGTCAGGACCGCCGCTTCTCGATCGCTCTGGATCTCCCGCGACACGTTGCCACGTCATGCCCGGTTTGGGGCAAGCGGGCGTTTCGGACCCTGCGAAAACCTCCCCAACCGCTTACAATCCCGCCTTGTCACCGAACTTCAAACACACCAGGCAGTTTATGGCGCTCGACCCCATCACGATGTTGACTATCACAATCGCGCTCGCCGCAGCCGCTGCGCTGTATCTGGCGGTGGAGTGGCGCAATGTGCGGGAGTCTTCGCTGCTGTTCTGGGCCACGGGGTTCGCGATCATCAGTGTCGGCTCGACACTCGCGTTGCTGCGCAGCAGCGGCATTGTGCTGATCGGGATCTGGTTCGCCAACGGCATGCTGGTCACGGCCCACTGGATGTTTCTGCTGGGTGTCGCGCGGTTCACCGAGGCGAAGCTGTCTCGCGGCTGGTATCTGATCTTCGGCGTCTGGCTGGCGATGCTGCTACTGCCCGAGGAGCCGTGGTGGTCGAAGGTAATGCTGGCGACCAACTCGCTGCTGATCACCGTGTTGATGCTTCGCGCCAGTTTTCTGCTGCGCCCTCACGGCCGGTCGTTGAGTGTCGGGGCGGTGCAATTGCGCTACGTGCTGCTGGTCCACGGCCTGTTCTATTTTTCCAAGGCAGTGACGGCCGTCGTGCCGGGGACGTTGATCGATCTGGCGGCGTTTCGGGGCGTGATCATTCAGATATCGCTGGTAGAGGGGGCGATGGCGATCATGCTCATCGCGCTGTCGATGACCGGCTCCGAGCGCTACCGACGGGAGAAACGCATCGCCCGGCTGGCAGCCAGGGACCCTCTGACCGCGCTTTACAACCGTCGTGCGCTCGAAGTGCGGGCCCCGCGGTTGTTGGAAGACGTCTCGCCGCAGCGGCCGGGTGCGTTGTTGCTGATCGATATCGATAACTTCAAGCCGGTAAACGATCTGTACGGCCACACCGCCGGCGACCGGTTGCTGGTGGTGCTGAGCGAGATGATTCGCGCGGTCCTGCCTGAAGGCTCGCTCGCTGCACGCCTGGGCGGTGACGAGTTCGTGATCCTGTTGAGTCATGCGACCACGGAGCAGGTGGTGGCGTTGGGGAGTGGTCTGCGCGAGCAGTTTCACAACGCTGCCCGCCAGGCATTCGACACGCCGCAAGCGGTGACGCTGAGCATCGGCGCCAATCTGTTCGACCAGCCGCCGTCCAGTCTGGCGGCGCTGATCGAGCAGGGGGACGCGGCGCTGTATGAGTCCAAACGCGGTGGGCGAAACAGTATTCGTCTGGTGGAGCGAACCGCTGCGAAGACCGACGCGCTTCGTACGCCTTGATCGCGGCGCGATTTCAGATCAAGGGTGATGCTCGTTCCTGCAATTGGTCTGAAGATTGCTTTGACCCTGTTGCAGGGGGGCAGAGCAACTGAATATTGGCGCCCTGGCTCCTGCATCCATCCTTGTAGCCTTGTGTCGGCATGCCAGATCCGCGTGCCATGGAGCCCATCGTGAGTACCCTCTCGGAAATTGCAGCAAATCTGTTGAAACGTGAACGCAATGCCGAGAGCGCCAGTGCGAGCGTTGAAACCCAGGTGTCGGGGTGGGAACAACTGATGGCCATCGCCAATGAGACGGATGTGCACAAATGGCAAGCGGCCCTCAACCGGCACATCGCCAACAACCCGGGCAAGCGCCGGGTCACCATGTTGCGAGTGATTGAAGGCGGGCTGTCGTAAAGCATGTCCGTTAGGCGCTATTCATCGACTTATTGGCGTTAGCCGGTAATCGCTCGCAGGCGTAGAGTCGCAACACTGTTCTACGTCTCTCCGGATAACACAGATGACTCGTCCACGTTTTTTGCCTGATAACTTCACCCTGGCCTTGGTCACGGTGGTGATCATCGCCAGCTTGCTGCCTGCCAGCGGCCAAGTCGCGGTCGGCTTTGGCTGGCTGACCAACATTGCGATTGCGCTGCTGTTTTTCTTGCACGGCGCCAAGCTGTCCCGCGAATCGATCATCGCCGGCGCGGGCCACTGGCGGTTGCATCTGCTGGTGTTCGGGCTGACGTTCGTGGCGTTTCCGCTGATCGGGCTGGCGCTCAAGCCGGTGCTGTCGCCGCTGATTGGCAAAGATCTCTACATGGGCATCCTGTATTTGTGCGCGTTGCCTGCAACGGTTCAGTCGGCGATTGCCTTCACATCGCTGGCGCGGGGCAATATTCCGGCGGCGATCTGCAGTGCGGCGGCCTCGAGCCTGTTTGGTATTTTCCTCACGCCCTTGCTGGTGACCCTGCTGCTCAATGTCCATGGCGATGGCGGCTCGACCGTCGATGCCATCGTCAAGATCAGCGTGCAGTTGCTGCTGCCGTTCGTGGCGGGGCAGCTCATGCGCCGCTGGATCGGTGCCTGGGTCGGTCGCAACAAGAGCTGGCTGAAGTTCGTCGATCAGGGTTCGATTCTGCTGGTGGTCTACGGGGCATTCAGCGAGGCCGTCAACGAGGGGATCTGGCACAAGATTCCGTTGTGGGAGCTTGGAGGTCTGGTGGTGGTCTGCTGCCTGTTGCTGGGTCTGGTGCTGTTGGCCTCGACGCTGCTGGGCAAGCTGTTCGGCTTCAATCTCGAGGATCGCATCACGATTCTGTTCTGCGGCTCGAAGAAGAGCCTCGCCACCGGCGTGCCAATGGCCCAGGTGCTGTTTGCCGGCAGCACCATCGGTGTATTGATTCTGCCGCTGATGCTGTTCCACCAGATTCAGTTGATGGTCTGCGCGGTATTGGCCCAGCGCTACGCCAGACGCAATGAGTCGGTCCCGGAGCTGATGGCGCAAGTCGATCCTTGATCCGTTAACGCAATGAATGAAAAAGCCCCGAACAGTCGGGGCTTTTTCATTTGCGTGATTATTGCTCTTCGAGCTGTTCCTTGTATTCCTTCTCGTACCCGCCGGCCAGCGATTGCTTCTGCTTTTCGTGGGNTCAGGTGGTGATGAACCTTTTCCGACAGCTTTTTCGCCGTTGCCAGCCAGGCCGGGCTGGACATGTCGGTTTCATCGAGTTCTTCCATCATCTCGTCCATCTCGTGATGTTCGGAGATGGCGTGGCGGCTGAGATCGACGCCGTTGTCGTACTGCATCAGCGGAATATAGAAGAAGCGCTCTTCAGCGGTTTCGTGGGCATGCAGTTCGGCCTTCAACTGTTCGTACGCCTGGACGCGGTCTTTACTGTCGCCGTGGGTCTGAATCAGCGCATCGGCGTAGCCGCGTTGCCGGTCGTGGCTTTCTCTCAGGGCTTCGAAGATGTTCATGGTCAGGTCCTTACTCGGCTGTGGGTCGGGTTTCACGTTGCTATTGCTAGACCCCGCGCTGTGACCAGGCGTTCCATCGGCGTGCGGGCATAAGCTTAGAGCTATACGTTTCTTTCATAATCGGTGGCAGTTTTTATAATCAAATCGACTTTAAACCTCCACGCTCATGTCTTGTTGAATAGCGTCCCCGTTCAACCACTCAAGGATTGCCATGCCCCTTCGTAAACTCCTTGTCGCCGCGGCCTTGCTGCTGGCGACCGTGACGGCGCACGCCGAGCAGGTCATCAACATCGGTTATCAGCGCTCTTCGACGCTGTGGCTGTTGCTCAAGAACGATGGCCAGATCGAGCAGCGCCTCAAGCCGTTGGGTTTCACGGTGAACTGGCATGAGTTCAGCAGCGGCCTGTTGAGTGCGATGAACGCAGGCAGTGTCGATCTGCATGCCGACGTGGCGGACGCCTTCGCGCTGTTCACCCAGGCTGCGAATACGCCGCTGACGTACTACGCGCGGGAAAACCCGTCGCCGACCGCGCAGGCCATCATCGTGCAGGACAATTCACCGATTCACAGCGTCGCCGATCTGAAGGGCAAGACCGTCGCTGTGTCGAAAGGCTCGGGCAGTAACTTTTTGCTGATCTCGGCGCTGAAGAAGGCCAGCCTGACCCTGAGCGACATCACGCCGGTGTACCTGGAAGCGCCGGACGGCGTGGCGGCGTTTTCCAGCGGCAAGGTCGATGCCTGGGCGATCTGGGACCCCTTCCTGGCAACTCAGCAGCGTGAACATCATGTGCGGATCGTGGCCGATGGCACCGACGGTGTCGCCAACTACAACCGGTTCTATGTCGCCAACACCCGCTTCGCCCAGGCTCATCCCGAGGTGCTACAGGTGGTGTTCGACACCCTTCATGACGCCGGGCAGTGGGTAAAGGGCCATCCTCAGGAAGCCGCGAAAAACCTGGCGCCACTGTGGGGGAACATTCCGCCCGAGACGGTGGAATTGGCCAACAGCCGTCGCAGTTACGACATCGTCCCGGTGAAGGTCGATGAACTGGCTGAGCAGCAGCGCATCGCCGACGACTACTACGAGGCGAAGTTGATTCCCAAGCCGCTGAAGATTTCCGACATAGCCGTCTGGGTACCCAAGGCCAAATAAGGCAGGAGAAGCCTCATGAGTCGTCAAATTCACCTGTCTGCCTTTCTGTTGACCGGGCCGGTCATTCACAGTCACGCGGCATGGCGTCACCCGGAAACGCTGGGCAATTACCTCGACCCCGAATACTACGCGCGCACGGCGCGGGTGGTGGAGGAGGGGTTGTTCGATTTCCTGTTTTTCGCCGATCGACTCGCGGTGGGCGATCAAATGGGCGGGTCGCGAGACGTGGCGTTGAGATACGGAGCGCAAGATGCAACCCGTCTGGACCCCTTGCCCATTCTGTCGTATCTGGTCGGTCAGACTCGCAAGCTGGGCCTCGGCGCCACCCGCTCGACCACCTATTACGAACCGGCGCACATCGCTCGCGAGTTCGCGACGCTGGATCATCTGTCCAAGGGGCGCGCCGCCTGGAACATCGTGACCTCGATGAATGACAGCGAAGGTCGCCTGTTCGGTAAAGACAAACACCTGGAGCACGACCTGCGTTACGACCGGGCCGACGAGTTCGTCGAAGTCGCGCTGAAGCTGTGGCGCAGTTGGGCACCGGATGCCTTGAAGCTGGATCGCGAGAGCGGCGTGCTGGCAGATCCTTCGAAGATCACCTCGGTGCAGCACCAGGGGGAGTGGTTCAACGTCGAAGGGCCGCTGAACATTCCGCGCACGCCGCAGGGCAGGCCGGTGCTGATTCAGGCCGGGTCTTCGGGTCGAGGCCGCAGGTTTGGTGCACGCTGGGCGGAAGCGATCTTCACCATTCACCCGCATTTGAAGGCCATGCACGCGTTCCGCGAGGACGTGCGCGGGCAGGTCGTGCAGCAAGGCCGCAGCGCCGACGGTTGCAAGGTGCTGACGGCGGTGATGCCTTTCATTGGTGGCAGCGAAGCCGAGGCGCGGGCCAAGCGCGACAAGCACAATGCCCTGGCGCGTCCCGAGCTGGGCCTGGTGACGCTGGCCTCGCAATTGAACGTCGACCTCTCGCCGTTTCCGTTGTCGGCGACCCTGGCAGACATCGCGCGCTCACCGTCGATTCATCCGGCAGCGGCGGAGAAACTGTTGATGCAGGGACCGGACACCACGCTGGAAGAACTCGGCCGGATCTTCGCCAGCAGCGTGCGTGTGCCACAACTGGTGGGCACCGGCGCGCAGGTGGCCGACCAGTTGGCGGAACTGTTCACTCAAGGCGGGTGCGATGGCTTCGTGATTTCGCCCGCGTATCTGCCAGGGTCGTTCAGTGAGTTCGTCGAGAGCGTGATTCCGCATTTGCAGCGCAAGGGGCTGTTTCGCACGGCGTATGAGGGCTCGACGTTGCGCGAGCATCTGGGGCTTGCGGCGTTGGACGACTGACCTGGCAAGCGGCAGAAATCTGCAACCCGTACAGCATTGCGACAGCTTCCCCCGATCGATTACGGGCTGACATTCGGGACATGCTGCGTATGATGGGCCCGACGTTTTTCTGAAAGGGCCCAACCTCCATGATGAAGTTTTTCGCCGCGCTGCTCTGCGTGTTCACAGGGTTCGCTCATGCCGAACCCGCCATGCTCACGGACCTTGCCCTGCCTTATCTCGCTGCGGCCCCCGCAGATTCCAAAGACAAACCCCTGGTCATCTTTCTGCACGGCTACGGCAGTGATGAGCGCGACCTGTTCGGCATCAAGGACGAACTGTCGCCGGGCTCTACCTACCTCTCGGTGCGTGCCCCGCTGGAAGTCGATGGCGGCGGCTACAAGTGGTTCACCCAGGACACCGATCAGGCTGAATACGAAGGCGTGACCAGCGATGTGGACAAAAGCACCGACCTGCTCAGGACCTTCATCGAGCAGGCCACCGAGAAATACGGCACGCAGCCAGACAAGGTGGTGCTGATCGGCTTCAGCCAAGGCGCGATGATGACGTATCAGATCGGCCTGCAACACCCGGAGCTGGTGCGTGGCATTGCGCCGTTGAGCGGCAAGATCCTCGCGGACCTGAACGCGCGGCTGAAACCGGACGAGGGGCTGAAGTCACTCAAGGTGTTCATCGGTCACGGCTCGGCGGACAATCGCGTGCCGTTCTCGGGGGCGACCGAAGCGCAGACGGTGCTGGAAAATCTATTGATCACGCCGCAGTTTCATTCGTATGCGGGGGCGGGGCATACCATCACGTCGGCAGAGATTGCCGATTTGAAGCGTTGGCTTGAGGGCGTGTTGGCCGCTCGGTGACGATGGCCTGTAGCCGTCCGGCCGGGCGGCGCTCGGCTTGTCGGCGGTGGCTATGTTGAAGTCAGAACCGCCGTCAAACCGGATGACTCAAGGATTGACGAATCTCATTTCCGCCGCCGCATCATAACCCCTGACTCCCCCGGATCAGCTCATACGCTCGCCTTGCCAGCGGGTTTACGGTATTGGGCCGGATCCACAGGTGGTAGGTGACGTCAGGCATTCTTGGCAGGCCGTCGGCCTCTCCCAGAACCCGCATGTCCGGCCCGAGCATTTCCATGCTGCGGGCCGTTACGCCCAGCCCTGCGCGGGTGGCGGCCTTGATGCCGATCAGGTTCGAGGCCAGATAGGCCTGGCGCCAGGAAATGCTGGCGCGTTCCAGCGCTTCGATGGCATAGCGCCGATAGATGCTCGGCTCGTCCACCAGAATCAGGGGTATCGGTTCCCCCGGCACGTGTTGGTATTGGGCCGAGCAGATCCACCACACCGGCGATGTCCTTAGCGCAAACCCTTCCAGTCCCGGATCTTCGCGGGTCGAAATCACCATGTCGACCTTGCCGCGATGCAGATCGTCCATCAGAAACGGGCTGCGGCCCACGTCGATTTCTAATCTGAGCTTCGGTGCCGAGCGGGCGATGTGGCTGAGGATCGGCGGCAGAATCGTGTCGGCGATATCGTGGGGCGAGCCGATGCGCAATACGCCGCTGAGGCTGCTTTCCCGCAGGGAATTGAGGGCGTCGTCGTTGAGCGACAGCATTTGCCGCGCATGGCGCAGCAGTTGGCGGCCGGGTTCGGTGAGTTGCTTCTGCCGTCCCTGTTTCTGAAACAGGCTGACGCCGACTTGCTGTTCGAGGCGCTGCATGTGCTGGGTGACAGACGATTGCGTACGCGACAACCGCGCGCCAGCTTCAGCGAAACTGTGGTGGTCGACGACCGCGACGAAGGTGCGCAGCAGTTCGAGGTCGAGAGTGGTGGACATGGTTTTCATATCAAGTGGAGTGGTTAATACATTACGGAATTTTATGTTTTAGGGCATTCATTTCTGACTCTTGACCGCAAGATCCCTAGGATTACGGGCTTATAACCATTTTATAAAAACGCTAAAACCAGAAAGTTATAACCATATTTGATATTTGAATTTCCGTTGTCCGAGTTTGCTCCCTAGGATGCCGATCATTACAAGGCGCTGACGTAGACCGTCGCAAGCGCCGAGCCGATGACCATTCGAGGGGGAAATCCATGCCGTACACGCGCTCGCCAGTTGCCCGTTTGTTGCCGTTGTTTGTCGGGGTGATGGTTTCCCTGGGCGCAAGTTTCGCGGCCCATGCTGATGCCACGCTGGACAAGATCGAGCAGCGTCACCGCCTGGTGGTCGGCGTGCTGCTCTCCGGTGGGCCGTTCGGCTCCATCGATCCGAGCAGCCAGGAGCCCAAGGGCCTGAATGTCGACATGGCCGAAGACCTGGGTCGTCAACTGGGCGCCGAAGTCGAACTGATCCCGGTGCTGCCCGCCAACCGTGTGCAGTTTCTGCAACAGGGCAAGGTCGATCTGCTGATCGCCAACATGGAATGGACCGCCGAGCGGGGTCAGCAACTGGGCTTCGTGCCAACCCCGTTCTACCGCGTCGGCGGCACTGCGGCCGTGCTCAAAGACAGCAAGATTACCCGTTGGGAAGACCTAAAAGGCCAACCGGTCTGCACCTCCCAAGGCAGCAGCTACGTCAAACCGCTGACCGAATTCGGCGCTGAACTCAAAGCCTTCAAAAGCTCCTCGGAATCCCTGCTGGCCCTGCGCGGCAACAACTGCGTAGCGGCGGTCCACGACGCCACGCTGATCAACCCGCTGGTGGCCGACAGCCCGGAGTGGCAGAACTACCGCGCGATCAGCCCTGAACTCAACCCGGCGCCGTCGGTGATCTGGACCCGTCCGGGCGAAACCGACACCCAGGCCAGGCTGGACGCCATCGTCAAAGGCTGGCACCGCACCGGCTGGCTGATCGAGGCCGAGAAACGCCATCACATCACCCCGGCGTCACCCGCGTTGGTCGAGCTGCATGACAAGTTCCAGACCGCGGGCGCCTGAAGCGTTTTCCGCTCTTTCGGGCACCCCATACAAGGCATTCGTTCATGAGCCGTTTTTCCATCGGTAAAACCCTGTCAGTGCTTGGCCTTTCTCTGGGCCTCACAGTTTGCGCCACCTTGGCTCAGGCCGACGCGACCCTGGACAAAATTCAGCAGCGTCACAAGATCAGCATCGGCGTGATCCTCAGCGGCCCGCCGTTTGGCACCATCGACCCGAAAACCGGCGAGCATCTGGGCTACAACGTCGAGCTGGCCAAGGGCATCGCCCATAAACTCGGCGTCGAGGTCGAAACCGTTTCGGTGCTGGCGCCCAATCGCGTGCAGTTCCTGCAGCAGGGCAAGGTCGACATTCTGATCGCCAACATGCAGTACACCGACGAGCGCGCAGAGATTCTCGACTACGTGCCAACGCCCTACGAAGAAGTCGGCGGCGCGGCGCTTATCCGCAAAGGCGCCGGCATCAGCCAATGGGAAGACCTCAAGGGCAAGCCGGTCTGTGTGTCTCAAGGCAGCAACTTCATCAAGCCGTTGCAGGAAACCTACGGCGCGCAGATCAAGGCCTTCCGCAGTCAGTCCGAGTCGCTGCTGTCTCTGCGAGGCAACGGCTGTGTCGCTGCGGTTCATGTCAGTCCGACCATGCATGCGCTGCTGGATGACCCGGAGTGGGCCGACTACAACATTCCTTTGGCGAGTGACCTGATCCCCTCGAAATCGGTGATATGGGTGCGCAAGGGCGAGCATGACACTCAGGCGAAACTCGACGCGATCATTCGTGACTGGCATCGCAGCGGCTGGCTGATCGAAGTGGGTGAGCGAACCGGCATGGCGCCGTCCCAGGCACTGCGCGATCTGCATGAGCAGTTCCGCAACGCCGCGCCGCTTGCTGCTCAATAACGGAGGCCTCTGATGAGCAGCGATCTTTTCCAGACCTTGCAGCAATTGCTCGGCGCACGCCATGTGCAGCCGGGCGATGCGTCCCAGACACAACTGACCGACAAACAGGGCACCTACGTCGGCAAGGCGCTGGCGCTGGTTCGTCCGGCCAACACAGAAGAAGTCGCGGCGGTGGTGCGCGCCTGTGTTGCTCACAAAACCCCGATTGTGGTGCAGGGCGGCAACACTGGCCTGATGGGTGCGGCAACGCCGGACGCCAGCGGCCGTTCGGTGCTGTTGTTGCTGGACCGACTGAATCGGGTACGCCAGATCGATACCGATAACGATACGCTGACGGTGGAAGCTGGCTGCATTCTGCAGAACGTTCAGGACGTGGCCCGTGAGGCCGGACGCCTGTTTCCCCTGAGCCTGGGCGCAGAGGGCAGCTGCACCATCGGCGGCAATCTGGGGACCAACGCTGGAGGCACAGCAGTCTTGCGCTACGGCAATACCCGGGAGCTGACACTGGGCCTTGAGGTGGTCACTGCCGAAGGTGAAATCTGGAACGGTTTGCGTGGTCTGCGCAAGGACAACACCGGTTATGACCTGCGCGATCTGTACATTGGCAGCGAAGGCACGCTGGGGATCATTACCGCCGCGACCTTGAAGCTGTTCCCGTTGCCGAAAGCCCGGTCCACGGCGTTTCTGGCCTTCGACTCACTCGGCCAGGCCGTGCGTTTTCTGTCCCATGCCCGTGCCGGATTTGGTGCCAGCCTCACGGCTTTCGAGCTGCTGACCGCCGATTGCCTGGCCCTGTTGCGCGAGCAGTTTCCGGAAGGGCCACAGCCGTTTTTGCATGCGTCGCAACCCTGGTTCGCGTTGCTCGAACTGTCCGATAACCACAGCGACGCCCACGCCCGCCAGGCGTTCGAGGACGTGCTGGGCAGCGCTTTTGAAGAGGACTTGCTGGCCGACGCCCTGATCGCCGAAAGCCTGGCACAAAGCGAGGCGCTGTGGCTGTTGCGCGAGAACATGAGCGAGGCGCAGAAGCGCGCCGGACGCAACATGAAGCATGACATTTCGATTCCGATCTCGCGCATCGTCGAGTTCGTCGAGCACACCGATGCCTTGCTCCAACAACACTTTCCCGGCGTGCGCAATTTTACCTTTGGCCACTTGGGCGACGGCAACCTGCATTACAACGTTGCTCATCCGCTGAATTCCACGGTCGAGGCGCACATGGCGCACTACGCCGAACTCAGCGAACGGGTGCATGACAGCGCCCATGCCTTTGGCGGCTCGATCAGCGCCGAGCACGGGATCGGGCAGCGCAAGCGGGCGATGCTGCCGCGCTACAAGAGCGCCGTCGAACTGGACCTGATGCGTCGCGTGAAGCAGGCGCTGGACCCTCTTAATCTGCTCAACCCAGGCAAGGTTCTGGCGAGTGTCGAAAACCGGAGCACTGAACAATGAGCGTTCGTCTATCCCGGCGCGTGCAGCGCGTTTCCCTGTCCGCCAACGCCGCCGCCAAGTCCCAGGCCACCGCCCTGCGTGAAGCCGGTCGCGACATTCTCGACCTGACCACCGGCGAGCCTGATTTCGACACCCCCAAGCACATCAAACAGGCGGCCTACACAGCCATCGAGAATGGCGCGACCAAGTACACGCCGACGCCAGGCGTGAAGAAATTGCGCGAGGCAATCCAGGGCAAATTGCAGCGGGAAAATCGTCTGGACTACGCGCTACCCTCCATCGTCGTCGGCAATGGCGCCAAGCAGGTGATCTTCAACGCCTTCGCCTCGACCCTCGATGACGGCGATGAGGTGCTGGTGCCGGTGCCGTACTGGCCGTCGTTTCCGGACATCGTGCGGGTCAACGGTGGCGAGCCGGTGTTCATCGAGTGTGGTCTGGAGCAGGGCTGCAAGCTGACGCCCGAGCAACTGGAGCAACACATTACCGAGCGCACCCGCTGGTTGATTCTCAACGGGCCGGGCAATCCGAGCGGCGCCGTGTACAGCGAGGCCGAATTGCTGGCGCTGGCCGAGGTGCTGCGCCGTCACCCGCAGGTCCTGGTGTTGCTGGACGAACTTTACGAACACATCCGTTTCGACGGCCGACCTGCCTTGAGCCTGCTGAACGTCGCGCCGGATCTGCAATCCCGCGCGCTGCTGGTCGGCGGTGTCTCGAAAACCTACGCCATGACCGGCTGGCGAATCGGCTTCGGTGCGGGTCCTCAAGAGCTGACGAGCGCGATGACCGTCATCCAGTCGCAATCGACCTCCGGTGCTTCGTCGGTGGGGCAGGCCGCAGCACTGGCGGCGTTCGAGGGCGGGCTGGCGTTTCTGCCGGAACAGGTGCAGGCCTATCGGCAACGTCGCGATCTGTTGGTGTCGACCTTGAGCGAAGTGGATGGCCTCGATGTGCTGACACCGGAAGGCGGCTTCTTCGTCTTCGTGCGTTGCCAAGGGTTGCTGGGCCGGGTTCGCCCCGACGGCCAGCGCCTGAACAACGACGGTGACGTGGTGGATTATCTGCTGGAGCAGGGCGTGGCCGGTGTGGCGGGGAGCGCGTATGGCTTGTCGCCGTGGTTTCGCCTGTCGATCGCCACCGCCACCAGCAGTGTGATCGAAGCGGGGCGCCGCATCGCCAACGCCTGCGCACAGCTGCGGGTCGAGGCGCTGGCATGAGTCACTGGCTTGCCTTCAATGAATGGCTGACAGGGTTCGTGCAGTGGACGGCGAAGTTCGGTCTGAACTACAGCTTTCTACTGGACGCCTATCAGCGCGGCTCGATGGTCGATGGCGCGCTGACCACGGTCTGGCTGTGCCTGTTTACCATCGTCGGCAGCCTGGTCGCGGGCGTGGCACTGGCAGCGATGCTCACCAGCGGCAAGCCTTGGCTGGCAAAGCCTGCGCGTGTGTTCATCGAGGTCACGCGCAATACGCCGACGCTGGTGCAGCTGTACTGCGCGTTTCTGGTGTTGAACATGTTGCTGACCCAGGCGGTGGGCACTGCAAATCCGCTGACGCCGTTCGCCTGGGTGGTGCTCGTGATTTCCCTGCACAAAGGTGCGTTTCATGCCGAAGCCTTGCGCGCCGGTATCGAAGCCGTGCCCGCGGTGACGCTGGAGGCCGCCAGTTCGCTCGCGCTCAGCAGCCGCCAGTTGCTGTGGAATGTGCAATTGCCGCTGGCCCTGCGCTTTGCCTTGCCATCGCTGATCAACAACCTGATCGACTTGGTGAAGATGACGGCTGTCGCTTCGGCGATCGCCGTGGGCGACATCACTTATGCGTCGATCATGATCTGGACCCAGAGCGATAACGTGCTGGAACTGATGATCCTGCTGCTGGCGTTTTTCGGCCTGCTCAGCTTCGTCGTCAACTGTGTGGGCCGCGCCCTCGAAGCCAGATTGAGGATGCCCGGTTATGGCCATTGATTCATCCGTGAGCGTGCCGCAGTCCTGGCCACGTCGGCATCCGGGCAAGCTCGTACTCGTTGCCGTTATTGCGTTGTTCGTGATCTTTGGCCTCCCGCAGAACCCTGTGCTTGCCGCGTTGTACGAGTGGTCGCCAGCGTTGGCGGCTGGTTTCGGGCAGAACATCCTGATCAGCCTGTTGGCGATTGCGATTGGCTCGGTGCTGGGCTTGTTGATCGGTGCGCTGGGCGTTTCGCCTTTGTGGATCACGCGCTTGCCGGCGCGAATCTGGGTTCAGGTCTTCCGCAATGCGCCGTGGCTGGTGCTGATCTACTTCACGACTTACGTGTTCCCGTTCGAACTGCACATCGGCACATCCTGGATCGCCTTTCCTGACTGGGTGAAGGTGACCATTGGCCTGGCGTTGCCGGCCAGTGCCAACGTCGCGGAAATCTTTCGTGGCGCCATCGGTTCGATCCCCAGTACCCAATGGGAAGCCTCGCGTTCGCTGGCCTTCACTCGTGGGCAGATCTTTCGTTCGATCATCCTGCCGCAGTGCTTCAAGCGCATGTTGCCGCCGTGGATGAACCTCTACGCGGTCATCACCATGGGCACCGCGCTCGCCTCGCTGGTGGGTGTGCACGACCTGATCGACACCGCGCAGATCGCCAGCAACACGGTCAACCGGACCGGTTTTACGGTGCTGATCTATTTCAGTGTGCTGGCGTTGTTCTTCGCTTATTGCTACCCGATTTCCCGACTCACTCAATACCTGGAGCGACGTTATGCCTTCTCCTGAAACGCGCGCCGACCAGCCCTTGATCAGCTTGCGCGACGTTCATCTCTCGTTCGGCAGCAACAAGGTCCTCAAAGGCATCGATCTGGACGTGCAGCGCGGGCAGGCGGTATCGATCATTGGCCCGTCTGGCTCGGGCAAGTCGACCATCCTGCGCTGCATCACCGGTTTGCTGCAGCCGCAACGGGGCGCGATTCGCGTTGGCGAGACCGAGGTGCACACGCTCAATAACGAGGCGCAGCGCATTGAATTGCGCAAGCGCGTGGGCTTCGTGTTTCAGCAGTACAACCTGTTTCCTCATCTGTCGGTGCTGGAAAACCTGGTGATCGCACCGCGCAAGGTGCTGGGGCGCAACGCGGTGGACGCCGAGAAAGAAGCCCGCGCGTTGCTGGCCAAGGTGCGCATGGAACACAAGGCCGATGCGTATCCCGGGCAGTTGTCCGGCGGCCAGCAGCAGCGTGTAGCGATTGCCCGGGCGCTGGCGATGCGCCCCGAACTGATCCTGTTCGATGAGGTGACGTCGGCGCTGGATCCTGAAACCGTGGGCGAGGTGCTGACGGTCATTCGCGAGCTGACCGAAGAGGGCATGACCTGCGTGCTGGTGACCCACGAAATGCGCTTCGCCGAGGACATCAGTGACGTGGTGTATTTCACCGAAAACGGCCTGATCGTCGAACACGGCAGCGCCGAACAGATTTTCC
Source organism: Pseudomonas sp. LS-2 (assembly GCF_003605735.1). Lineage (GTDB taxonomy): Bacteria > Pseudomonadota > Gammaproteobacteria > Pseudomonadales > Pseudomonadaceae > Aquipseudomonas. The sequence goes on from NZ_QXTJ01000001.1 coordinate 137,004, forward strand.
AGCGCCCCACCAGCGAGCGTACCCAAACCTTTTTGCGCCACGCCCTGGGCGATGCAGGGCGCCGGCCGGTGGCGACTGGTGACCCGTTTCTGTTGAGCAATATCAGCCGGTACAGCCTGTCGGTTTGAGGGTGAAAAGGTCGGTCAATCACGCAAAACGCTGTAGGAGCGCGCTTGCCCGCGAATCGGTGTGTCAGTTTGCATCAATGACACTGGCCGGTTGCAATCGCGGGCAATCGCGCTCCTACGAAAAGCGGCAAGCCTTTCATGTTTTGAGACGAATAAAAGGAGCACCTGATGAGCACCGAAAACCGCAGCCATGTGATCGAAGATTTCCTGCAGAAAATCCGCGTCATCCATCAACGGGGCGTTGATCGCCAGGCGTTGCAAGAGATCGTCAGCCTGCTCGAAGGGCTGGCCGAGCGTCGCGATCTGTTCAATTTCGACGTCTTCCCTGCGCCAGTGCCGGGCGAGGGCGATACGGCCTTTCGGTATCGTCTGAACGACGACGGCGAGACGCCGACGCTGTACATGAACTCGCTGCTGCCGGGCAAAAGCACGCTGCCGCACAACCACGAAACCTGGGCGGTGATCGTCGCGGTGGAGGGGCAGGAAATCAACTATGTGTGGGTACGCACCGACGATGGCAGCGATCCCGCCTTCGCCAAGCTGGAGCTGGGCAAAGAAGTGGTGGTGCAGCCGGGCACGTCGATCAGCTTTCTGGGCGAAGACTTGCACGGCATCAAGGTCGATGGCGAAAAGCCGACCCTGCATTTCCACTTGTACGGCCGTCCACTTGAATCGTTGAACGGGCGATACGGCGTCAACACCGAAGGCAAGGTGCTCAACTACAACGCCTCGCAAATGGCCCCTTCGATCAAGGCCTACTGATGATCGATCTTTATTACTGGCCCACCGGGAACGGTCTCAAAGTCGGCATCCTGCTCGAAGAACTCGGGCAGGAATACCGCTTGCGGCCAATCAACATTCGCAGTGGCGAGCAGAAGCAGGACGGGTTTCAGGCGATCAGCGCCAACGGGCGAATTCCGGCCATCGTCGATCACGCGCCTGTTGCAAACGGCCAGCCGCTGAGCCTGTTCGAATCCGGGGCTATTCTCAATTATCTGGCGGACAAGGCCGGACGTTTTCTGCCAGCGCAAGGTACTGCCGAACGTCAGCGGGTGCAGGAGTGGCTGTTCTGGCAGGTCGGCCACGTGACGCCTTATCTGAGCCAGTTGCAGGTGTTCAAGGAGAAGGCGCCGGAGCCCATTCCGTTTGCCCTCGACCTGCTCGGTGCCGAGGCCGAGCGACTTTACCGCGTGCTGGAAAAACGTCTGGGCGAAGTGCCGTTCGTGGCGGGTGAATATTCCATCGCCGACATGGCGATCTTCCCGTGGATTCAGCCGCTGCGTCAGGGCCAGGACCTGGCGCACTACCCGAATATCAATGCCTGGCGCGAACGCATCAAAGCCCGACCGGCCGTGCAGCGGGCCTATGAAAAGGGCAGGGAAGTGGCGGCGGGCGAGAAGTCGCTGGCGTTGCAGTAGACGAGTTTCCTGAGGGCGACCTCACTGTAGGAGCGCGCTTGCCCGCGATAGTGTTTTGGCTGCGCCATTGATATCGCATGACCCAATGATTTCGCGGGCAAGCGCGCTCCTACAAAGCCAGTTGCATCAATCTGAATCACGAGAATTCCATGAGCCAGAAAGTCACCCCGCAACACCTGCAAACCTGGTTGTTCGACGGACATGAAATCGCCCTGTTCGATGTGCGCGAGCATGGTCAATATGGCGAAGCGCATCTGTTTCACGGCGTGAATCTGCCCTACAGCCGTCTTGAGCTTGAGGTGCGCCGGCTGGCGCCCAGCCCCGGCGTGCGAATGGTGATTTATGACCAGACCGGCAGCGACGTTTCGGTTAACGCGGCCCAGCGACTGCGTGAACTGGGTTACACCCGCGTTCATGTACTGGAAGGCGGCGCCGATGGCTGGCAGGCGGCGGGTCTGCAATTGTTTGCCGGGGTTCACGTGCCGTCCAAGGCCTTCGGCGAGTTGGTAGAAGAGGCCAGCCACACCCCGCACATCAGCGCTCCCGAACTGGCTGCCTTGCAGGCCAAAGGCGAACCGCTGGTGCTGCTGGACGGCCGTCCGTTCGACGAATACCGCAAGATGACCATCCCCGGCTCAATCTGCTGCCCCAACGGCGAACTGGGCTATCGGCTGGCGGAACTGGTGCCCGACGAAACCACCCCGATCGTGGTCAATTGCGCCGGTCGCACGCGCAGCATCATCGGTGCTCAGACCCTGATCGACCTCGGCGTGAAGAACCCGGTTTATGCGCTGGAAAACGGCACCCAGGGCTGGTATCTCGCTGATTTGCCGCTGGAGCACGGCAGCAGTCGGCGTTACCCGGAGGTGTCCCCCGGCGCGGCGTTGAGCGAGCAACGTGACGCCGCGCAGCGTCTGGCGCAGCGTGCGGGCGTGCAGACCGTCAACGCCGAACAGGTCGCCGTCTGGGCAAAAGACGCTGAGCGCAGCCTGTTTCTCTGCGACGTGCGCACCCCGGAGGAATTCGCCCTCGGCAGTGTGCCCGGCGCGCAACACACGCCGGGCGGGCAGTTGATTCAATCCACCGATCTGTACGTCGGCGTGCGTGGCGCGCGGCTGGTGCTGGTGGACAACGACGGGGTGCGTGCGCCCATCGTCGCCAGTTGGTTGCGTCAATTGGGCCATCAGGCTTACGTGTTGGAAGGTGGTCTGCACAGCGGACTGGCGTTGCCGAGCAGCCCGTCTCCTGTGGCGCCGACGTTGAGTGTTATCACCGCCGCTGAGCTCGATCACTTGCTCCGGGACGATGCCGTTGCGCTGCTGGATTTGCGCAGCAGCATGGCTTTCCGCAAGGCGCATATCGCAGGTTCCATATGGTCGATTCGTTCGCGTCTGGTCGATGATCTCGCGTCTGAATTCAGGCCTGTAGTGTTGGTGGCCGATCATCCCGACGTCGCGGCGATTGCCGCACTTGAATTGCCAGATCAGCAGCGTGGGGCCGTGCGCTGGCTGGATTTCAAGACTTGGCAAGCGGCGGGCCTTCCCCTGAGGGAAGACGCCAGTAATCCGCCGGACGAGCAGTGCATCGACTTCCTGTTCTTCACCCACGACCGACACTCCGGTAACAAGGATGCGGCCCGGCAGTATCTGGCGTGGGAGATCGGCCTGTTGGGGCAAATGACCGAACAGGAAATTGCCAGCCTCAAGCCACTGGCGGCCAATGACAGCGAGAGCCGGGTGCGCACGCGGCTGATCCATGCCGCCCGTGGCGCAAAGGGCAGTGGTGTGCGCGGCGTTAACCCGCCGGTATCGCGTATGAGCACCGTGCTGTTCGACAGCCTTGGCGAGATGCGCGATGCCCGCAAACGTCGGGACACCGAGCGCGTGCTGAGTTATGGCGCCCGTGGCAACCCCACGGCGTTCGAGCTGGAAGATCTGGTCACTGAACTGGAAGGTGGGTATCGCACGCGCCTGTACGGCACCGGTCTGGCGGCGGTGGCACAAACATTCCTCGCTTACCTGCGCCCCGGCGATCATGTGCTGATCACCGACGCGGTGTACTCGCCGGTGCGCCAGGTGGCCGAAGAGTTCCTTGAGCCGTTCGGCATTCAGTACAGCTATTTTTCCGCCGACGGCAGCGGGCTCGAAGACAAGCTACAGGCCAACACGCGCATGGTCTACGCCGAGGTGCCGGGATCGCTGCTCTATGAGTTGGCGGACGTTCCGGCCATCGCCGCGCTGTGCAAATCTCGTGGCATTCTGTTGGCCGTCGACAACACCTACGGCTCGGGTTATCAGTACCGGCCGCTGACCCTGGGCGCAGACATTTCCATCATGGCCCTTACTAAATACCTGGCCGGACACAGCGATGTGGTGATGGGCAGCGTCTGCACAACCCAGGCGGTGTGGCAGCCATTGGCGGTGATGACCGACACCTTCGGCAGCACCGTCAGCCCCGACGATGCCTATCTGGTGCTGCGCGGCGCCCGCACCCTGGCCGCGCGGCTGGATGTCCATCAGCGCCAGGCCCTGCAAGTCGCTCATTGGTTGCAGCAGCATCCTCAGGTCAAGCGTGTCTTCCATCCTGCGCTGGCGGATCACCCCAATCATGCCCTCTGGAAGCGAGACTTTACCGGCAGCAACGGCTTGTTGACCTTCGAACTCGCCGACCAGGACCCCAGACAGCTGGAATCCTTTATCGAGGCCTTGCAACTGTTCGGGCTCGGCGCGTCATGGGGCGGTTTTGAAAGCCTGATCATCGTCGCCAGCGTCAAGGACCGCGACAGCGCCGCAGACAAAGCCCTGAACCCGCTGTTACGACTGCATATCGGGCTGGAGGATGTGAGTGCGTTGATCGAGGATCTGGAACGGGGGTTTGCGGCGATTCGGTGATGATCACGCATCGCTGAAACCGGGGGCGACCGGCTTATCCATGCGAAAAGCCGGATGCTGTCCTCCACTTTCGGCCCAACGTCTCCTGCACAGATGAGAGCCGTACTGGAACTGTGCGTATCATCATCCCCCGCAACAGGGTGACTTGCCGGGGGGCGCAATGACTGCGTCGTCAACCGCTGGCAAGCTGTTCTGTCATGGATGCATCCTGGGCTTTAGAACCCCGCCTTACCCACCGACGCCCCGCCATCGACAAACAACGTTTGCCCGGTCATGAACCCGCTCTGTTCTGACAGCAGGAAGGCAATCGCCGAGGCGATTTCTTCGGGTTGGCCGAAGCGGCCCATGGGCACGCCGGACAGGTAGCGTTTTTCGCCTTCGCTGCCCACCGGGTTGTTCTGCCGGAACAGTTCGGTTTCGGTCGGGCCGGGGGCGACGGCGTTGACGGTGATGCCGCTCTGCGCCAGTTCCAGCGCCCACGAGCGCGTGAAACTGATCAGCGCAGCCTTGGCGGCGGCATAAGCCGTGCGCTGGGTGATGCCGAGCACGGTCAGGCTGGAGATATTGACGATCCGGCCCCAGCCCTGTTCGCGCATGTTGGGCAGCAAAGCCTGGGTGGCGAGCAGGGCAGAGTGCAGGTTGACGCTCATTACCGCATCGAAATCTTCCAGCTCGATCTGCCCCAGCGGCTGAGGTCGAACCAGTCCGACATTGTTCACCAGCCCGTCGAATTGATAATGCTGGGCCAGCTCGGCCATGCCGCAGCGGGTCTGGTCCTTGTCACTCAGATCCAGCTCCTTGAGCACGCCGGGAAAGGTCGGGTCGTCGGCGTTGCGAGCGATGCCCACCACCTGATGGCCGGCCGCGGCGAGGTATTCGGACAGCGCGCGGCCGATGCCTTTACTGGCGCCGGTGATCAGGAAGGTGCGTTGGGACATGGGTGGTCTCCCTTTAAAGTGAATGCTGGCCTACAGATGATTGATGGGAATCAGTTCCTGGATGCCGAATGCTTGAGAAATGCCAACAGCGCAAACAACGGAAAAACACTTCCGGCGATGACGATCCAGATCCAGCCGCCATGGTCGTACAGCGCACTGGCGATCACCGAACCAATGGCCCCGCCAATGAAAATGCTGGTCATGTACAGCGCGTTGAGGCGGCTGCGGCTCTTGGCATCCAGTGCGTAGACCGAGCGCTGGCCGAGGACCATGTTCATCTGCACGCAAAAATCCAGAACGATGCCGGTCACCGCCATCCCGATAACCGCGAAGGCCGGTGTGATCAGGCTGGGAAGAAAGCTCAATGCGGCAACCAACATCGCGCAGAGGCTGGCGACTTGGGTGTGACCGGCATCGGCCAGGCGCCCGGCGATCGGCGCAGCGATGGCGCCAATCGCGCCAACCAGCGCAAACAGTGCGATCTGGCTCTGCGACAGTCCGTAATTGCGCGCCAGCTCCAACGGTACTGCTGTCCAGAACAGGCTGAAGGTGGCAAACATGCATGCCTGATAGAACGCGCGCTGGCGCAGCACCGGCTGCTTGCGCAACAGCGTCCATAGCGACTTGAGCAGTTGCCCGTAGGTGGCGCTGTGCGCGGGCTGGTGTTTGGGTATGGTCGTGGCCAGCACCCCACTGATGACCAGCATCACCACCGCAGCCGTCCCGAACACGGCGCGCCAGCCGAAGTGGTCGGCGATCAGGCTCGACGCCGGTCGCGCCAGAAGAATTCCCAGCAACAGGCCGCCCATGATGCTGCCGACCACCCGACCGCGGCTTTCTTCCGGCGCCAGATGCGCGGCCAGCGGAATCAGAATCTGCACCGCCACCGAACTGAACCCCACCAGCAGCGACGCCAGCAGAAACAGGTTCGGGGTTTGAGCGAAAGCGGCGCCCAACAGACTGAGTATCGCCACGCCGGTCGTGGTGATCATCAGCTTGCGGTTTTCCAGCAGATCACCCAGCGGCACCAGAAAGAACAGCCCCAGCGCATAACCGATCTGCGTCAGCGACACGATGAAACTCGCCAGCGTGCTGGACAGGCCGATGTCCGGCGCGATCAAGCCGATGATGGGTTGGGCGTAGTAAATGTTGGCAACGATCGCACCGCAGCAGAACGCGAACAGTACAGCCAGCCCTTTGGTCATCGTTGCACCGCGGCTGGCGTGAGGGAGGGAAGTCATGCGAATACTCGATCAACGGTTGCCTCGTCATCAGAACGGCGCTCTGGCACGGGGCAGGAGAATGGGTGAACGAGAGGCTAACGCTTTTTCGTTGCGTTAAGAAGGGCTGTCGAGGCGATATGTCTTATGCCTGAGAAGAATGATGTTGGCTGCGCATTCTCACATCCGTCGCCCCTCCGAAACTTTTCCTCATTGCGCCCTGTCACTCCTACACAAACCCCAAGGGAATTACGGCGATGGCTCGGGCAATCTGGAAAGGCGCGATCAGTTTCGGGCTGGTGCATATCCCTGTGGCGCTGGTGTCTGCGACGTCGCAGCAGGGCGTCGATTTCGACTGGCTGGACAAGCGCAGCATGGACCCGGTGGGCTACAAGCGGATCAACAAGGCCACGGGCAAGGAAATCACCAAAGAGAACATCGTCAAGGGCGTGCAGTACGAGAAGGGCCGCTATGTGGTGATCAGCGAAGAAGAGATTCGTGCTGCGCACCCCAAGTCGACGCAGACCATCGATATCTTCGGTTTTGTCGATGCCAGGGACATTCCGCTGCAGAACATCGATACGCCGTATTTTCTTGCCCCCGACAAGCGCGGCGAGAAGGTCTACGCTCTGTTACGGCAGGCCCTTGTCGACACTGGCAAGGTCGCGCTGGCTCATGTGGTCATCCGCACCAGCCAGCACCTGGCGGCGGTGATGCCGCTGGATTCGGCCATCATTCTGGTGCTGTTGCGCTGGCCCGCTGAAGTGCGAGGGCTGGACACTCTGGATCTGCCCAAAGAGGCCACCGACGTCAAACTCAGCAAAAGTGAACTGGACATGGCCAAGCGCCTGATCAAGGACATGAGCACCGAGTGGACGCCAGACGCCGAAGAATATCGTGACACGTTCCAGGACCAGATCATGACGCTGGTCGAGACCAAGGCCCGGGAAGGCAAGATCGAGGATGTGGAGACCGACGCTGGCGAGACCGAGCGTAAGTCCGCTGATGTCATCGATCTGACAGAGTTGCTCAAACGCAGTCTGGGCAGCCGAGGCGGTGCCGCCAAGGCCCCGGAAAAAACAAAAACAGCCAGCAAGAGCAAAACCGCAGCCGCTGATGATCAAGACGTTCCGGCCAAACGGCGCGCCCCTGCAAGGAAAAAAGCGACCAAGGCGTCCTGAGAAACGGCGCCTTACGGTCTGAAATACAGGTGCAGAGGTCAAACCAATCATGGCAAAACCCGTGAGTGAGTACACCCGCAAGCGTAATTTCGATATCACCTCCGAGCCCCCTGAAACCGCGGGCAGGGCTCCCGGCGGCAAAGGCAAGGCGCTGAGTTTCGTCATTCACAAGCACGATGCGCGCAATCTGCATTACGACTTTCGACTTGAGTTGGACGGCACACTGAAGAGCTGGGCGGTGCCAAAGGGTCCGAGCCTTGACCCTAAAAACAAGCGTCTGGCGGTGCACGTCGAAGACCATCCGCTGGGTTACGGCAGCTTCGAGGGCAGTATTCCTGAAGGCCAGTACGGCGCCGGGGACGTGATCGTCTGGGATCGCGGCATCTGGCAGCCCCACGGCGATCCGCGGGAAACCTACAAGGCCGGCAAACTCAAGTTCACCCTGATCGGTGAAAAGCTCACCGGGGACTGGGCACTGGTCCGCACGCACCTGCAAGGCAGCGGCGACAAGGAGCAATGGCTGTTGATCAAGGAGAAGGACGAAGCGGTCCGGTCCGCCGATGAGTACGACATCGTCGCCGACAAACCACAGAGCGTGGTCAGCGGTGCGACGGTGGGCGAGGCGCGACCCTCGGCAAAAGGCAGCAAACGCAAAACCGCAGCCGCGGCGCCGGTGGCGGAGAAAACGCCAGCAAGCAAGACGGCAAAGAAAGCGAAGACAAAACAATCCGCCGTCCCGCACAAGCTCTCGCCTCAACTCGCCACGTTGATGGACACCCCTCCCGAGGGCGACTGGCTGTATGAAATCAAGTTCGATGGTTACCGGATCATGACCCGGATTCTCGATGGCGAGGTGCGAATGTTCACCCGCAACGGCCACGACTGGACCGAGCGCCTGCCGTTGCAGGCCAAGGCGGTCAGCGAACTGAATCTGGAGGATGGCTGGCTCGATGGCGAGGTGGTCGTGCTCAACGACGCCGGGCTTCCGGACTTCCAGGCACTGCAGAATGCCTTCGAAATCGGTCGCAGCAAGGATATCGTCTATTACCTGTTTGACGTGCCGTTTCTCAATGGAGAAGACCTGCGGGAGAAACCCGTGGAAGACCGCCGTGCGACCCTGAAGAAACTCTTGGGCAAGCNGTTCTCTGCCAGCCATCGCGACATCATCGAAAGTGCTTGCTTGTTATCCCTCGAAGGGGTGATCGGCAAGCGGGCGGGGAGCGTTTATCAATCCCGGCGCAGCCCGGACTGGATAAAACTCAAGTGCAAGCTGCGCCAGGAGTTCGTGATCGTCGGTTTCACCAAACCCCAAGGTACCCGCAGTGGTTTTGGTGCCCTGCTGCTGGCAGTGAACGAGGAGGGCGCGGGGTTGGTGTACGCGGGGCGCGTGGGCACCGGTTTCAATCAGAAGATGCTCGGCGAGCTGTTCGACAGGATGAAGCTGCTGGAGCAGGACGACTCGCCACTGGCGAAAAAACTCACCAGCGCTCAGGGGCGGGGTGTGCACTGGATCAAGCCGACGCTGGTCGGCGAAGTGGAGTTCGGCGAATGGACCCGCGAGGGCATCATCCGTCACGCCTCGTTCATTGCCCTGCGCAGCGACAAACCCGCCAGTGAAGTGGTCCACGAATTTCCCAAGACGCCGAAGGATATCAAGGCGCCGTTCAAGCCAAAGGCCTCTAAGGCCGCTGCGCCGAAAGCCGCTGAGAAGACCGACAAACCGAAGGCCGCCGGTAAGCGCACCGACAAGGACAGGGTTGAGGTCGCCGGGGTGATGATCAGTCACCCGGAGCGCGTGATCGACCAACAGAGCGGTTTGCACAAGATCGATCTGGCGCATTATTACGAATCGATTGGCGACTGGATTCTGCCCCATCTCGACCATCGTGCGGTGGCGCTGTTGCGTTGTCCGGATGGCGTGGACGGCGAGCAGTTCTTCCAGAAGCACGCCGAACGTCTGGCGATTCCCAACATCAAGCAACTGGACCCCAAGCTCGATCCCGGCCATGCCGCCCTCATGGAGATCGACAGCGTTCAGGCCCTGGTGGGGGCGGCGCAGATGGGCACCATAGAGTTGCACACCTGGGGCTCGACCTACGACAAGATCGAACTGCCGGATCACTTTGTGCTGGACCTTGACCCCGATCCGGCGCTGCCATGGCGGAGCATGATCGAGGCGACGCAGATGACCCTGTCGGTGCTCGATGAACTCGGGCTGGACGCCTTCATCAAGACCAGCGGTGGCAAAGGCATGCACATCATCGTGCCGCTTGCGCGCAAGGCCGACTGGGACACCGTAAAAGCGTTTGCCAAGGCGTTGGCACAGTTCATCTCGCAGCAGTTGCCGGAGCGTTTTACCGCGACATCCGGACCCAAGAATCGCGTCGGCAAGATTTTCATCGATTACCTGCGCAACACCCGGGGCGCCAGTACAGTGGCGGCCTATTCGGCGCGGGCACGGCCGGGGTTGGCGGTGTCGGTGCCGGTCAGCCGCGAAGAACTGGCGGGCCTCAAGTCATCCGATCAATGGAACATCGCCAACGTGCAGAAACGCCTGCGCAAGCTCAAGGCCGATCCATGGGCGGGATACAAGAACACCCAGCGCATCACCCAGCCGATGTGGAAGCGGTTGGGCGTGAAGGCGCCGACGTGAGGTCGCCAGAAGTATTTGTAGCAGCACGGCTTGCCGGCGGTAGCGATTTCAAGGACGTTGCCGCCGGCAAGCCGGGCTGCTACAGATGGTCAGCCATCCAGGCTACGCCGCAACTGCCCTGGCGCCATGCCGTAAGTGTCCTTGAATACCTTGCTGAACGCCGCTTGCGACTGGTAACCGACCTGAGCGGCGATGTCGCTCAGACCACTCTGGGTTCGGCTCAACAGCCCGTAAGCCTTTTGCATGCGCACTTGAGTGAGCAGGGTCCAGGGTGAACTGCCGCTGAGTTTGCCGAAGGCGCGCATGAAGGTGGCGCGAGACATGCTCGCCCGTTCGGCCAGGGCGTCAATGGTCCATTCATGTGCAGGATCGTCGAGCATGGCCTGCCAGGCGCGCCCCACACGTTTGTCGCTGAGCAGCGCCAACGTGCCTTCGTGGTGTGGGGATTGCAGCAGGTGCGCGCGCAACACGAGCGTGAACAACGCAGAGGTCAGGGCGTTGACCATGAACTGCCCCCCGGCGTGATTGGCATCCGCTTCGTTGCGCAGCAAGGTCACCAGCGCAGGCAGGGCGTCGCCACTGTCCAGAGCCTGAGTCGCAATCAGCAAATGGTCGGGCAATGCCGAAAACAGAAGGGAATCACGCTGATAGAGAAAACGGCCGCACAGCAGGTCCAGTTCCACTCCGTCGCCAAACCGTTGCACGGTCAGCAGGCCACCGGTCTCCCGTCGCGGGCTGGACGCCGTGACCCGTTCCCCGCGACTGAGCAGCAGGTGGCGGGTGCCACTGGGCAGAACGAGAATGTCTCCGGCGGTCAGTTTCAATCGGCGACCGTCCGGCAGTTCGACGCGGCATTCCCCCGCCAGCACGATGTGGTAGGGCGCGATGCCACTGGCTTCCTGATCGTGATCCAGCGCCCAGTCGCCCTGGAACTGGCAACGCAGGTCAAGGCTGCCGCGCACGTCAGCTAGAGTAATGAGGGTGTCAATGACGTTCATATGCGACTTTCGGACAAGGAAATGAGCCAAACGAGCAAGTTACGCGAACGCCCTTGGCGGACACTATTGGTGTTCCCGGCGCAGTCTAGTCGCCGCTCTCAGGAGATACCACCATGTTCAGCAATTGGTCCGACCTTGTTTCCACCATCAAGCAGTCCTTTGGTTCGCTGTCCAAAACCAACCCGAAAATGGTCAAGGCTTACATGGCCCTTGGCGACGCCGCTGCCGAAAACAACGTGCTCGACGCCAAGACCCGCGAGTTGATTTCCATCGCAGTGGCGATCACCACTCGTTGCGACGGTTGTATCGGTGCCCACTCCGAAGCCGCCATCGCCGCGGGTGCAACCCGCGAAGAAGTAGCGGCCGCACTGGCGACCGCGATCTCGTTGAATGCGGGCGCTGCGTACATCTACTCGATGCACGCGCTTGAAGCATATGACGCGTTGAAGAAGTGAGGTGGGTTCGAGCCCATTATCGATCCTGTAGCAGTCCGGCTTGCCGGCAGTGGTGATCTACGCAACCTCGTTTCCTCAGTGTGTGGGCAGCGAAGGCACGGCGGTCGTCGCGCTGGCGTCTACTGAAGTGCTGATGGCTTTCCAGCGTTCGGCGGTCTCGGCACGATTGGCTTCCACCGGGGCCAGGTACTGCAACGCATCGCTGCCCAGCAGCAGGCGCAGGGGTGGCTGGTCATGTTCGGCAACCTTGAGCACCACCTGCGCTACGCGCTGTGGATCGCTGTTTTCGTTGCCCGCAATGTTGCGAAGCAGGCTGCGCATCTCACCGACGTTCTGTTGATAGGCCGCCATGATCGGCGTGTCGTCGCCACGGGCGCGGACTGCCCAGTTGGTGCGCATTCCACCTGGCTCCAGCGTGGTGACGTGGATCCCCAGCGGTTCGACTTCGGCGGCCAGCACGTCGGAGAAACCACCCACGGCCCACTTGGCCGATTGGTAGGCGCTCATCCCCAGGGTTGCCAGACGACCACCGGCCGACGAGATTTGAATGATGTGCCCCGAACCCTGCTGGCGCATCACCGGAACGGCTGCGCGGCTTAGATTGACCACGCCGAAGAAGTTGGTCTCGAATTCCAGACGGAAGTCCGATTCCTGGATCTGCTCGAACGGCAGCATGTGACCGAAACCGGCATTGTTGACCAATACATCCAGACGGCCGAACTGATCGACCGCGGCCTGCACTGCCGCTTTGGCGGCACTGGAATCGGTGACATCCAGCTCAAATGGCAGAATCTGCGAGGCATAGCGCTCGACCAGATCGTCGAGACGACGGATACCCCGTGCTGCGGCAACCAATCGATCTCCTGCGGCAAGCACCGCTTCAGCGATATTGCGACCAAGGCCGCTGGCGCTGCCGGTAATCAACCAGACTTTGGACATGATGTTTCTCCTGTTCGTAAACGGATATGAGCGAGTAATCACTCATTTTTGAGGTAAATGAATCAGTCCTTTGCAATTGCATTCCAGTAAGCCGCAAAGCCGGCTTCGCAGTAACGTTCGGCGTGCTCGGGTTCGTTGCTCATGAAGTCCATGGTGGTTTCCGCCAGTGAGCGCATGATCGCCGCTATGAAGTTGCCCGGCTGGTCGCGTAACGCGCCGCACGCCGTGCCTTCCTGCATATGTCGGCTGATGTCGTTGAAGGCCTCGCTGCCAGCGATTCTGCTGGTGTCGGTCACACGGTCCGACATCATCAGAAGGGCCATGGTCTTGCGTTTCTCAGGATGTGCCACGCCCCAGCCAACGTAGGTGTGCCAGGCGTGACGCAGACGGGATTTGAGGTCCTGATCACTGGGATAGCCGGGGACCATGGCGTCGCGCAGTTGCGCTTTGAGCTCCAGGTAGAGCTGGTTGAGCAGATCGTCCTTGGTTTCGAAATAATTGAACAACGTACCTTCGGCGACTCCGGCGCCCTTGGCGATTTTCGACGTCGGTGCGCCCAACCCCTGCTCAGCGAAGACACGCAGAGCGGAGTCGATCAGGGCGTTGCGTTTGTCTTCGCTTTTCGGGCGGGCCATGAAAGTTATATCTGGTAATGAGTGAGTAGGTGCTCATTTATACGGTTAGCTCATGGACATGGCAAGTGAGCGCCGCGCGAGGCGACGTATGGTCAGCGATTGAGTGGCAGAATTGCGCGGCCTCTGTAGCAGTCCGGCTTGCCAGCGGTGGCGTACTCAACACCGCTGCCGCCAGCGAGCCGGATTAATACAGGTTGGGTGATCGCGTCTGTTGGCTGGAGATGATCAGCCCGCCGACGCGTGGCTGTCGCCCAGCTCTGCCGGATAGAACTCCCCCTTGAGCCCCATTGCCTGCAGGCGGTTACGCACGTCTTCTTCAATGTTCAGAACCTGTTCTGGATCGTCGATGTCATCGACCACCAGCCAGATACCCCTTACGTTCTGGTCGTGTGTGCCTTCGCTGAGCATGTCGTGGGTAAACGTGTCATTGGAGCGCCACAGACACAGTTCGTCCTCGTTGTGCCCACTTTCTGCTAGTGCCTCGGCGGAAGTCAGCCAGACTTCGTTGTACGGCCGCAGGTCCGCTTCGGCCAGTTCTTGCAGGGTGATCACCGTCTTCATTTCGTTGCCTCCATGGTCAGTGCTTAAGTTGTGACGCACGGCGGGCAAGGAGCGTTCCCGGGATCTTGCGCAGGCGGACGAAATGGCCGTTGAACCGACGCGAAGGTTTGGCGGTCGATCAACCAGTGCCCGGCTATTCGTCACCCACGGGAGCCCTCTATGGTTCGTTCCAGATCCCTTGCGACATGACCCGTCTGCATCCGCTTAAAGGACTTCAGGTTCAGGCCCACGAGCGGGCGGCATTGCTGCTGGGGTTTGCCTTTCACTTCTGCGTGCTCGCCAGCTACTACCTTGTCCGGCCTTTACGTGATGCGCTGGGGCTTGAGGGCGGCGCGGACAAGCTTCAATGGCTGTTCACCGCCACGTTCGTGGTCATGCTCGTCGCCGTGCCGCTCTACGGTGCTCTGGTCGCGAGACTTCCCGCCACCCGCTTCGTGCCGCTGGTGTATCGACTGGTTGGCGTGTCGATGCTGGTGTTTGGCGCACTGATCGCCAGTTACCAGACATCGGTGTGGGTCGCACGGGTGTTCTTCGTCTGGATCAGTGTCTACAACCTGTTCATCGTCACCGTCTTTTGGAGCGTGTTGGTCGACCGTTTCTCCAATGAGCAAGGGCGGCGACTGTTCGGTTTCATCGCGGCGGGCGGAACGCTCGGCACCTTCATCGGCCCGCTGCTGGCGGCGAGCATGGCAATGAGCCTTGGCCCGCTGGCGCTGACCATCGCCGCTGCCGTATTGCTGGAGCTGGCCGTGCGCTGCTATCGGGCATTGCTGAAACGGACTGAACCGCGCGGCGCCGATGAGCTGGGGGGCTATCGGCGTCTGGGAGAAGAGAACCGCAGCATGGGCGGCGGGATACTGGCCGGCGTCACATTGATCCTGAAGTCACGCTACCTGCTGGGCATGGTGTTGTTCATGCTGCTGCACACCAGCGCCGCGACATTGATCTACTTTGAACAGGGCCGCATCGTCGCTGGCAGCTACGCCAATGTGGCGACGCGCACACAGTTTTTCGCCTATGTGGACCTTACCGTTTCGGTGCTGACGCTGCTCTTTCAACTGCTGTTGACGGCACCGCTGATTCGGCTGATCGGCGTGGGGGGCGCCTTGGCGGCCATGCCCGTCGCCACGCTGATCGCGTTCGCCGCGATGGCGCTGGCGCCGGTGCCCGCCAGCGTGGCGTTGGCCCAGGGACTGCGCCGCGCCGTGGAGTTCGCCATCGTGCGACCCGGTCGCGAGGTGCTGTGGACGGTGGTCAGCCGCGAAGAAAAGTACAAGTCAAAGAACGTCATCGAAACCCTGGTGTATCGCGGCGGTGACGCGGCCAGCGGCTGGTTGTCCGTCGGCCTGACGGCGATGGGGGCCGGCTTTGGCCTGCTGGCAGTGCTGATCGTACCGTTCGCCGGGTTGTGGACCTGGCTTTCGGCATGGCTGGCCAATCGACAGGAAGACCTCAAGCACAAAGACAACGACAGGAGCCTCTCATGACCGACTCCGGTCTGTTCACCCGTAGACGATTACTCACCCTGGCCGCTGGCATCGGCGCTGCGCTGGTGTTCGACTCCGCTGCGGCGGGGGTGAAGTCACCTGCGCCCGCTGCGAATGCTGCTGCGTCATCCGACAAGCAAGGAGACGAGAAAATGCTCACCCGAACCATTCCCTCCAGTGGCGAGGCACTGCCGATGATCGGCGTAGGGACCTATCGCGGTTTCGATGTCGAGCCCGGCAGCGACGCCTACAAACGCTTGCCTCAAGTCCTGACCGAACTGTTTCGCGCAGGCGGCACGGTGGTCGACAGCTCGCCCATGTATGGCCGCGCCGAACAGACCACGGGCGAGCTGTTGTCGATTCACGAGCCGCGCTCCCCGGCCTTTCTTGCCACCAAGGTCTGGACCCGCGGGCGTGAGGCCGGTATCGCGCAGATGGAGGACTCGTTCCACCTGCTCAAGACCGACCGCATCGACCTGATGCAGATCCACAACCTGCTGGACTGGAAAACCCATCTTCCGACGCTGCGACAGTGGAAGGAACAGGGCCGAATCCGTTACATCGGCCTCACCCATTACACCTCGTCGGCCTACGACGAAGTGGAGGCTGTGCTGAAGGCTGAGCCATTCGATTTTCTGCAGATCAACTATGCGCTGGACGACCGGGCTGTTGAGTCGCGGCTATTGCCGTTGTGTCGCGAGCGTGGCGTGGCGGTGATCTGCAATCGACCGTTCGGCGGTGGCGGACTGCTCGGGCGCTTGAAGGACAAACCGTTGCCCGGCTGGGCGGGGGAAGTGCAGGCCCGAAGCTGGGCGCAACTGGCGCTGAAGTTTCTGATCTCCCATCCCGCCGTGACCTGCGCGATTCCGGGAACGGGGAATCCGAAGTACATGAAGGAAAATGCTGGCGGGGCGATGGGGCCTTTGTTGACCGATGCGCAGCGCCAGCAACTGATCGCGTTGGTGGGGTAAGCCGCACCGGGATTGTCATTGGAGAAAGGCATTTCCAGTTGTAGGAGCGCGCTTGCCCGCGATGGCGTCCAGCCGGTCATCGGACAGGCGCCTGTCACGGCGCTCGCGGGCAAGCACACTGCTACAGGGTTGTGCCTCTGTACTAACGGTTGACCAGCTTCGCCGGCAACGCCACGACCAACAGGCTGCTGAGAATCAGGCACCCGGCAAAGAACCACAATGCCCCGGCGCTGCTGCCGGTCACGTCGATGGCGATGCCCATCATCGAGTTGCTGACCAGCCCGGCGATGTTCGCCAGGGAGCAGGCCAGGGCGAAGCCGGTGGCAGCGGCGCGCCCCTTGAGAAAGGTCGCGGGCAGGCTGAAGAACACCGGCACCGCACCGATGATCGCCGCCGAAGCAATGGCGAACAGCACCACTGTCGCCACCACGTTGTGGGTGAAGAACGGGCTGGCTGCCATGGCCACGGCCCCGATCCAGAACGGCACGATGATGTGCCAGCGGCGCTCGCGGCGGCGGTCGGAACTGGCGCCGATCATCAGCATGCCGATCAATGCCGCGACACTCGGCAGGGCCGTCAGGATGCCGATGTGGAAGGTGTCCGTGACGCCAGCGTTCTTGATGAAGGTCGGCATCCAGAAACCCATGGCGTAGGCGCTGAGCAGGATCGAGAAGTCGATACCGCCGAGCATCCAGACTTTCAGGTTGAAGAAGCCGTCGCGAAAGCTGTGCTTGCTGTCCTTGCCCTCGGCGTCGTCCAGACGCAGCTCGTCTTCCAGCAGAGACTGCTCGCTGGCGTTCAGCCACTTGGCGTCTTTCGGTGCATTCGGCAGTGCCCAGAAGGTCAGTACGCCGAGCAGGACGCTTGGAACGCCTTCGATCAGGAACAGCCACTGCCAGCCGCGCAGGCCGGCAGCCTGATCGAAATGCCCCATGATCCAGCCCGACAGCGGGCCGCCGATGACGCTGGACAGCGGCAAACCGATCATGAACAGCGCGATGATGCGGCCGCGGCGGTAGGTCGGGAACCAGGTGGTCAGGTAGAACAGCACGCCGGGCAGAAAGCCGGCTTCGGCGGCGCCGAGGAAAAAGCGCAGAACGTAGAACTGCATGGGCGTGCTGACGAACAACGTGCACGCCGAGAGCAGGCCCCAGGTGATCATGATTCGGGCAATCCAGATCTTCGCCCCGACTTTTTCCAGCACAAGGTTGCTCGGCACTTCGAACAGGATATAACCGACGAAAAACAGCCCGGCACCGAGGCCGAACGCGGTCTCGCTGAAATGCAGTTGATCGAGCATCTGCAGCTTGGCGAAGCCGATGTTGATGCGGTCCAGATACGCGGCCAGGTAGCAGAAACACAGGAACGGAATGAGCTTCCAGGTGATCTTGTGGTACAGCGCTTTGATCGGGTCCGCGGCATCGGCCGCGGTGGTTTCTACATTCGCAGAGGGCATGGGTGTCTCCTGGCGCTTGTTCGACCGATGAACACGGACGCGGCTGATCTTGCCTGCGTTCGCCGCGTTCTCATACGGCCTTTTGTGGTTTTTGTTTGCCGCACATCCCGTACTTTGGCAAGCAGCGGATGGCGACTTCCAAAGGCAGTGTCAGAAGACTGGGCGTTGTTTCGCCCTTGAAGGGCGCAACCGTGTCCAGTGAATGCGCCAGAAGCCTGCGCGACCAGTGCTCTGTGGCCTGGTTCTGACGGCGGAAATTCCGTTTCTGCCGGTATTGCATATTGCTGCGGCTGTGTAGGAGCGCGCTTGCCCGCGATAAACGATGACGCGGACTGCCTGATTCAGCGCGGCGCCTGAATCGCGGGCAAGCGCGCTCCTACAGACTCTTTATTTCTTGAACCGGTCCATTGCCTCCTTCTTGCTCACGACATCCCCGTATTTGCTGTCGATGTCGAACAGGTTCGCCTCGTGGGGATCGGGGTGTCGGTCGCCGACGCACTCGCGCACGACAATGGTCCGAAAACCATGCTGCACTGCATCCACCGCTGTCGCCCGGATGCAGCCGCTGGTTGAGCAGCCGGCGAGCACGACGGTGTCGATGCCCTGCGCGTGGAGCATCGATGCCAGCGAGGTGCCGAAGAACGAACTGGCGTACTGCTTGCTGATCACCACTTCCGCCGGCAACGGCAGCACTTCTTCGCAGAACGCTGCCAACGGATTGCCTTCGACCATGTCTTTCATGACCGGCGCTTTTTTCACCCACATTCCACCGTCGACGAAATGCGACGGGTGATAACGGATGTTGGTGTGCACCACCGGAATTCCCTGTTGGCGGGCGCAATCGAGCAGCTCGACGCTTTCGGCCACGGCGCTGACCACCCCCGGTGCGAACAGCGGCGCGCCCGGTTGGGTGTAGCCCTGCATGAAGTCGATCATCAGCAGCGCGGGCTTCTGCCCGAAGCCGATGCGATTGCCCCACACCCCTTGATAATTGGCGTCGGCGCTCTGGTTCTTTTCAGTCATGGTATCTCCCCTACATAACGGCATTGCACCGACCCGGTAGCAGTACGGCTTGCCGGCGGTAGCGATTTTGAACCTGTCACCGCCGGCAAGCCGGACTGCTACAGGTCTTCTGCCAGGCGCAAAGAAACGCGGTGTTATCAAGCCAGCGGCGTGCCCAGAAAATCCCCAAACGCGGCAAAGAATCCCGGCAGGTTGTCCCAGGGAATCATGTGCCCGGCATTCTCCGCGCGGGCGATCAGAATCGCCGGTTGCAACTGGCGAATTTCCGCTTCGTCTTCGGCCTGAATCACACCGCCGCGACCGGCGACGATCAGCAGGGCAGGGACCGGCAGTTTGGGCAAATCCTGGTGGAAATCCACCTCGTGGAAATCGTTGAATGCGCGCACGATGGCCGGCTCGTAGCAGGTGTGCAGCCATTCTGCGCGCAGTTGCAGTTGCTCCTCGGTCCAGGTCGGGCAGAACGCACGCATGTCCTCGGCGCTCATGCCGTTCTGGGACTGACGGATCGAATCCACGTACCACGGCAATTTCGACGGGTATTCGCGGCGGCCGGGGCCGGACACCGGAGGATCGATCAGCACCAGGCTTTTCAGGCCTTTGGGGTTACGTACGGCGGTTCGCGCCGCAAAACGCGCACCCATCGAATGCCCTGCCAGGTGATAGCTGTCGATGCCCATGGCCTGGGCAAAGGCGCTGATATCGTCGGCGCAGGTGTCGACGCTGTAGTCCAGGTCGGGACCTGTCGAAGACAGCCCGCGACCCCGCGCATCGAGCACGTAGGTATCGAAGTACTGACCCAGACGCTCGGCCACGAAACCCCAGGTGATCGCCGGGCTGGTGATGCCCGGGATCAGAATCAGCGCGGGTTTGGCGGCGTGCCTGGAGCCGCCATAGCGCAAGTAGTGCTGACGGATGCCGTTGGCTTGAACGTTGCCACCGTGGATGAATGTGCTCACGCCACCACCTCCGATTTCAGGTCTTGACCGTAAAGGTCGTAGCCATAAACCCAGGCCGGATCTTCCTGAGTGCGCAGCCAGGTGTTGGCGTTCGAGACGGCCTGGACGCGAGACGCGCGTTCCTTGCGATTGGCTTCGTAGAGGTGGAAGGCGGTGCGGTAGTCGGTCAGCCCGGTTTCCTGCAGGCAACGGGTCAGCATCGCGGCATCCTCGATGGCCATGCCGGCGCCTTGCGCCATGTGTGGCTTCATCGGATGGCAGGCGTCGCCCAGCAATACCAGACGACCGCGGCTCCACAGCGGCAGCGGATTGCGGTTGAGCAACGGCCACTTGGTCACGCTCTCGGTGGATTCGATCAGCGCCTGCACGGTGGGGTGATAACCGGCGAAGGCTTCGTACATTTCTTCCTGACTGCTGTCGACCCAGTTGCTCTGGAAATCCCAGGCCGGGTGCGGCACGCCGGTGACGTAGTAATACTCATCGCGCTTGCCGGTGGTGTGGTAGACCATCATGTGCCGGTCCTCGCTCCACCATTTGACGCAGTTCTCGAAGTCCAGGTTGTATCGCGTCAGCACGTCGCTGCGAATCAGTGCGCGGTGGGCAACCCAGCCGCTGTACAGCGGTTTCTCCTGGCCGAGCAACTCTTCGCGGATTCTCGAGTTGATGCCATCGGCGCCGATCACGATGTCAGCGTCGGCATGGGTGCCATCGGCGAAGTTCAGCCGCACGCCGTTGTCGCGCTCTTCGAGGGTGGTCAGGCATTTGCTGAAATGCACACTGCCGGAAGCGAGGGTCGACATCTGCAACGCATGCAGATCGCCGCGGTGCACGGTGATGTAGGCCGCGCCGTATTCCTTGCGTGAGAACTCACCCAGTGCGATGCGGGACATGTAGTCGCCAGTGGCCCCATCGCGGCTGAACCAGAAGTCAGGGTGCGAGCCCATGTCGCTCAGTTGCTGCTCGATGCCCATGCGACGAAAGATTTTCATGATGTTCGGACCCATGTGGATCCCCGCACCAATGCGCGAGAACTCAGGGGCCTGTTCATAGATGTCGACGTGAAATCCTGCCTGTTGCAACAACGTGGCGGCTGCAGCGCCACCCAGACCGGCTCCGACGATGGCGATTTTTTGAGTGCTAGGCATGGCGCGCTTTTCCTTCGTGTCTTGCGAATCTTTGGTGAGTGTGTGGCAAATGATAGAGGTCACCACGCTTTGTTTTAAAGTGTATACGCTTAATTTTTGGAATGTGAATAGCTCTTTCAAAAAATAGTCCGGGATGTCGTCAACAGGCATGTCACCCTCTGTAACCCTTTCAAATCGGGCATTGTGTGCATCGGTAACGAAATGGCGCGCCTATTGCAGACGGCATTCGTTTGATGTCTTATCGCTTTTAATTAGTGTGTACACTTCAAAAAATGCACTAGTCTGAAGCGGGATGCCTTTCAATGGTGCACGCGGGGCCTGGTCGATTGATCAGGGCCTGATGCCGAGGAGACGAGAGATGCCAGTTAGCGATTGCGAATTGACCCAGATGTTCGAGCACGTTCTGAAACTGTCGAAAGTCGACACGACCCAGAGCGTGGCGGTGCTCAAGAGCCACTATTCCGACCCGCGGACCGTGCGCGCCGCCATGGACGCCGCGCAACGTCTGGGCGCCAAGGTGTACGCGGTAGAGCTGCCGTCATTCAATCACCCCAAGGCCATGGGTAACGACATGACGGCCTACTGCGGCGACACAGCGCTGACCGGCAACATCGCGGCGCAGCGGGCGCTGGAAGCGGCGGATCTGATCGTCGACACCATGATGCTGCTGCACTCGCCGGAACAGGAGCAGATCCTCAAGACCGGCACGCGTATTCTGCTGGCGGTTGAGCCACCGGAAGTGCTGGCGCGCATGCTCCCCACGATTGCCGACAAGGAGCGCGTGCTGGCAGCCGAGCACGTGCTCAAATCAGCGCGCTCGATTCATGTGAAGTCCCGGGCAGGCAGCGATTTTCGTGCGCAACTGGGGCAGTATCCGTCGGTCACCGAGTACGGTTTCGCCGACGAGCCGGGGCGTTGGGATCACTGGCCCAGTGGCTTCCTCTTTTCCTGGCCTAATGAAGAAACGGCCGAAGGCACGCTGGTGATCGACGTCGGCGACATCGTCCTGCCATTCAAGAACTATTCCCGTGAGCAGATCGTGCTGGAGATCGATAAAGGCTTCATCACCGCAATCAAGGGTGGTTTCGAGGCCGAATACCTGCGCGATTACATGAAGTATTTCAACGACCCTGAGGTGTACGGCATTTCCCATATCGGCTGGGGCTTGCAACCGCGAGCCCAATGGACCGCCATGGGCCTGCACGACAAGAACGACGGCATGTGCATGGACGCCCGGGCGTTTTACGGCAACTTCCTGTTCTCCACCGGCCCGAACACCGAAGTGGGCGGCACGCGCAAAACGCCGTGCCACCTGGACATCCCGCTGCGCCATTGCGATATCTATCTGGATGATCAGGCTGTGGTGCTGGGCGGGGACGTGGTGGCGCCCGAGGCGTCGAAGGCCTGACGAAGCCCGTTGTGTAGGAGCGCGCTTGCCCGCGATGTGTTTCAACAGGTGCCACGATGGTGACAGATCGCTATCGCGGGCAAGCCCGCTCCTACAGGTTGACGATTGCAATGGCGTAGATTCCCCTGTCTGCCCACAACCGTTAATGTACCCACCTCTTTCCAAGTCCCGCCGAACGAGCCATCCGTGTCCACTGACAACCCCTGCGACAATAATCAGTCCTACACCTTTTCCGAGCAGGTCGGCCATCTGCTGCGCAAGGCTTACCAGCGTCATCTGGCGATCTTTCAGCAGAACGTCGGTGACTCGCAGCTCACGGCGGTGCAGTTCGTCACGCTCTGTGCGCTGCGCGATCACGGGCCCAGCTCGCAGACCGAACTGGTCAGGGCCACGGCGGTGGACCAGGCGACGATTCGCGGCATCGTCGACCGCCTCAAGGCCAGAGACCTGATCAGCCTCGACCCGGACCCGCAGGATCGGCGCAAAGTCATTTGCAGCCTGACCGACAGCGGCCGGCAACTGGTCCAGGAAACCGTGCCCCGCGCCGCGCAGATTACCGAACTGACACTGAGCAGACTCAACCCGGCCGAGCGCGTGGCAGTGGTGTTTCTGCTGCGCAAGTTGATCGATGAGCCTGAGGAGTAAGACCGTTCCGGGTCGACCGACCCTTTTGAGCGACACGCACAGTTAATTTCTCGCGACGAAACCTCCTCGTTCCTACAGCCATTTCTCCACTGGCACGCTTCCTGCTCCCTTTTCATGAAGTAAGCACTTCATAAAAAGCGCGAGGCGGTTGGTAACGAAATGGGGAAGGCGATATGAGTGAGCAGCAATCGGCGCAGAAGACCGTGACGTTGAACGTCAACGGCCAGCGCTCGTCGGTCACGGCGATGGCGGACACCCCGTTGTTATTGATTCTGCGCAATGACCTGCAGCTCAATGGCCCCAAGTACGGCTGCGGGCTGGGAGAGTGCGGCGCCTGCACGGTGATCATCGACGGCGTGGCGGCGCGGTCTTGCGTGTTCCCGCTGGCCGGTGCCGAAGGGCGAGAAATCACCACCCTGGAAGGCATCGGCTCACGGCAATGCCTGCACCCGGTGCAACAGGCGTTCATTGACGAGCAGGCCGCGCAATGCGGCTACTGCATGAACGGCATGATCATGACCGCCAAAGCCTTGCTTGACCGCAACCCACACCCCAGTGAAACCGAAATCCGCAACGAACTCTCCGCCAACCTCTGCCGTTGCGGCACCCACATCGAAATCCTCCGTGCGGTCATGCGTGCCGCTCGCCATCAGCCTTGAACGGAGCGCAACCTTTGAATCAGTCCATCACTGCGCCTAAGACGCTGCCCACCCCGACCCGCGACCATCTGCTGGCCAAAGACGGCGTGCTGCTGATCGTCGATGACATCCTGCCGCCGTCCGGACCGGTGGCCAAAGGCGGCACGCCTACCGTCAAACCCAAGGAACTGGGGCTGTTCATCGCCATCGATCAGGACGACACAGTTTATGCCTTCAACGGCCACGTCGATCTAGGGACCGGCATCCGCACGTCGCTGGCGCAGATCGTCGCCGAAGAGCTTGATCTGCGCATGGATCAGGTGACCATGATCCTCGGTGACACCGAGCGTGCGCCGAACCAGGGCGCGACCATCGCCAGCGCCACCTTGCAGATTTCAGCGATTCCCCTGCGCAATGCCGCCGCCGAGGCCCGCCGATACCTGTTGGAGCAAGCCGCTCAGCGTTGGGA
This sequence comes from Pseudomonas sp. LS-2, assembly GCF_003605735.1. Lineage (GTDB taxonomy): Bacteria > Pseudomonadota > Gammaproteobacteria > Pseudomonadales > Pseudomonadaceae > Aquipseudomonas. The sequence continues at coordinate 161,219 of NZ_QXTJ01000001.1, forward strand.
AGCGAGTGCCGACTCGCTGGTCATTGAAAACGGGGTGATCAAGTGTCAGGACGGCCGCACGCTTCGCTTCGGCGAATTGCTGACGGGGCAGCACGTCGAGCTGCGTATTTCCGGTAACGCACCGCTCAAGCGTCTGGAAGACTACAAGCTGGTCGGCACGGTCGCTGCGCGGGTCGACATTCCGGCCAAGGCCACCGGCGAGCTGACCTACGTTCATGACATGCGTCTGCCGGACATGCTCCACGGGCGAGTCGTGCGTCCGCCTTATTCGGGTTACGACACTGGCGAGTTCGTCGGCACCAGTCTGCTGGAAGTCGATGAGTCTTCCATCGCCCACATTCCCGGCATCGTACGGGTCGTGGTGATCCGCGATTTCATCGGCATCGTGGCCATGCGCGAAGAGCAGGCTGCGAAAGCGGCGCGGGAACTGAAGGTCAGCTGGAAGCCCTGGCAACACCAGTTGCCGGACATGAGCGACCTCGAGCAGGCCATTCGCGATAACCCCAGCGTTGAGCGAGTGGTGCTGGATAAAGGCAATGTCGATGAAGCCTTGGCCAATGCCAGCGAACGGATGTCCCGCACGTATCTCTGGCCCTACCAGATTCACGGCTCCATCGGACCGTCTTGCGGGCTGGCGGACTACCGCGAAGACGGCATTCGCGTCTGGTCGGGAACGCAGAACCCACACATGCTGCGCGCCGATCTGGCGTGGCTGCTGGAATTCCCCGAGGAAAAGATTGAAATCATCCGCATGGAGGCCGCCGGTTGTTACGGCCGCAATTGCGCCGATGATGTGTGTGCCGATGCCGTGTTGCTGTCTCGGGCGGTCGGTCTGCCGGTGCGGGTGCAACTGACCCGCGAGCAGGAACATGCCTGGGAACCCAAAGGCACCGCGCAGTTGATGGAAGTCGATGGCGGCTTGAATGCCGAGGGTGGCATCGCCGGTTATGACTTCACCACCCGCTATCCGTCGAACAATTCGCCGACACTGGCGCTGCTGCTGACCGGGCGCGTCGATCCGGTGTCGGTGATGTTCGAAATGGGCGACCGCACCTCGATCCCACCCTACGACATCGAACACATGCGCGTGACCATCAACGACATGGCGCCCATCGTTCGCGCGTCCTGGATGCGCGGGGTGTCGGCGCTTCCCAACACCTTCGCTCACGAGTCCTACATCGACGAGCTGGCGTTCGCGGCGGGGGTCGACCCCGTTGAATACCGCCTGCGTTATCTGCACGACGAGCGCGCTTCGGAACTGGTGAAGTCCACCGCGGAGCGTGCCAACTGGACGCCGCGCACTCAACCGATGCAGATCCCCGAAGAAGATGGCGTGCTGCGCGGTCGCGGCTTCGCCTATGCACGTTACATCCACAGCAAGTTTCCCGGCTTCGGCGCGGCGTGGGCGGCGTGGGTCGCGGACGTTGCGATAGACAAACACACCGGCGATGTTTCGGTGACGCGCGTGGTGATCGGACACGACGCCGGGATGATGGTCAATCCGGCGGGGGTGCAGCATCAGATCCACGGCAACGTCATTCAATCCACCAGCCGTGTGCTCAAGGAGCGCGTGACGTTCGAGGAGTCGACGGTCGCCAGCAAGGAGTGGGGCGGGTATCCGATCCTGACGTTCCCTGAGGTGCCCAAGGTCGACGTCATGATGATGCCGCGCCAGGCCGAGCCGCCGATGGGGGCAGGGGAGTCGGCGTCGGTGCCGAGTGCGGCAGCGATTGCCAATGCCATTTATGACGCCACCGGGATTCGCTTTCGCGAGCTGCCAATTACCGCCGAGCGAGTATTGGCAGCGCTTAAAAATGCAGGCGAGGAGGCCAACAGCAATCCCCCGGAGTCGCCGAAGGCCAAGCGCTCTAAATGGTTGTTCGGCTCGTTGTTCGCGGCATTCGGCGCGGTGCTGGGCATGGCGGCCACGGCATTGCCCTGGCGCGCGGAGATCGCGCCCATCACTCCGCCCAGCGCTGGAACCTGGTCAGCGGCGACGCTGGAGCGTGGGCGCTTGCTGGCGTCGGCCGGTGATTGCGCGGTGTGTCACACCGCGCCGGGAGGCTCTGTGAATGCGGGCGGTCTGGCGATGCAGACGCCGTTCGGCACTTTGTATAGCAGCAACATCACGCCGGACCCGGAGACGGGCATAGGTAACTGGTCCTATCCGGCGTTCGAACGGGCGATGCGTGACGGCATCAGTCGCGATGGCAAACACCTGTATCCGGCGTTTCCCTACACCGCTTTTCGAAATATCGAAGATGCCGACATGCAGGCGCTGTACGCGTATCTGATGTCGCAAGCCCCGGTAAAACAGGTTCAACCGGCCAACAGCATGCAGTTCCCGTTCAACATGCGGCCGTTGATGGCAGGCTGGAATGCGTTGTTCCTGCGCAAGGGCGAAGTGCAGGCTCAGCCGCAGCAAAGCGCGCAGTGGAATCGCGGGCAGTATCTGGTCAACGGCTTGGGACACTGCGCAGCGTGCCATTCGCCGCGTAATTTGATGGGGGCAGAGAAGGGCGGCACGTCGTTTCTTGCCGGTGGCATGGTCGATGGCTGGGAAGCGCCAGCGCTCAACAGCCTGTCGAAATCCCCGACGCCGTGGACTGAAGACCAGTTGTTCAATTACCTGAGCAGCGGTTACTCCGATGCCCATGGCGTGGCGGCAGGGCCGATGGGGCCGGTGGTGTCGGAGCTGGCGAAACTGCCGAAGTCGGATGTGCGGGCGATGGCGGTGTATCTGGCGTCGCTCAACGGCTCGGCCCAGGCGGCTTCGGTTGCCGCTGAACCGGTTTCCTCGCGCAAGCCTGAGCCGCTGGTGTCGGCGCAGTCATTGAGCAATGGCCAGCGGGTGTTCGAGGGTTCTTGCCAGGGCTGTCACGCCGATGGTCTGGGGCCGAAGCTGTTCGGGGTCAGCCCGTCACTGGCGAGCAATACCAACGTTCACAGTGCGCTGCCGGATAACCTGATCAAGGTGATTCAGCAGGGGATTTCAAAACCTGCGACGGCGGATCTGGGCTACATGCCGGGTTTCGGCGACAGCTTGTCCGACACGCAGATCAGCGACCTGGCAGCGTACCTGCGCAGCCGTTTTGCGCCGAAGGAGCCGCAGTGGACCGGATTGAGGGAGAAGGTGGCGTACCTGAAGGCAAATCCCGGAACGCACTGACGCGCTCGTCCCGCTTCTGCCGGAGGCGTGGGAGTCCGGCTTGCCGACGATCTGCCGGAAGCCGGCAGCAAATCCGATGGATGCGTTCGGTCTGAACTGATCAGGGCGCCTGGCTTTACTACTGCTTCGCAGCAGATCGTCGGCAAGCCGAACTCCCACGCCCTTCGGGCAGAAGCAACCGGGCGTGACCCCACATCTAGCAGGCAGGATCAGCGCTATGTCGGCATCTACGGCAACACCATCACCCCACGCACCACCAGGTCCTGAATGAACGCCAACCAGTCCTGGCGCTCGCCCTGACCGGCGAGGTCGTGCCCCAGAAACGAGGTCAGGGTGTGCAGGTTGGAGTTATAGAAATAGCAGAGCGAGGCGATCATCAGGTACACGTGCCTGATGTCCACGTCGTCGCGAAACAGCCCGCGCTGCTGGCCGGCTTCGATGATCGGCCTGAGCACGCCCACCGCCTCACCGGACAGGCGCCGCAGTTCGCTGGACTGCTTGGCATGCTTGCCTTTGTGCAGGTTTTCGATGCTCAGGATCGCGACGAACTCCGGATGGCTCACGTAGTAATCCCAGACGAATGCCACCAACTGACGCAAGGTTTCCACCGGCGTTGCCGGGTCCAGTTGCAGCGTGGCTTCGGCCAGGTTGAATTGCTCGTAGGTGTGCTCCAGCACTCTGACGAAGAGCTTTTCCTTGTTGCCGAAGTAGTAATAGATCATCCGGTCGTTGGATTCGGCCTCGGCGGAGATCTTCTCGATGCGCCCGCCCGAGTAACCATCGCGGGTGAAGACCGTGACGGCGGCCTTGAGAATGCGTGCGCGGGTTTCTTCGGCTTGCTGCGCGCGAATACCGGTGTTTTTGCTCATGGCGCTCAAAGAATCCGATACAGCAGACGCTCGACCCGCACACGACTGACGCGGCGCAGGAAAGTGCGCACGCCAATCGGGTATTCGCTCAGGGTGTCCAGCTCATCGAATTTGCCGACGCGATGGGTGTTTCGCATCAACAGCTCGACTTCATCGTTTCGCGGCTTGAGCCATTCGCCTTTGGGGTCATCGATCAGCACAGCGTTTTCCAGGTCGAGCTGGAAGGCGCGGGGGTTGAGGTTGTTGCCGGTCAGCAGCGTATAGCGCTCGTCGGACCACAAGCCCTTGAGGTGGTAAGTGTTGTCACCGTCCTTCCACAAATGAATGTTCAGGCGGTGCTTGTCGACGGCGGTCTGATGCTTCTGCATGAAGCGTCGCAGGCTGATTTCGTACAGATAGGGCAGCGCGGAGATGACTTTGAACGGCTCTGCTGGCGGGATGAAGAAGTCGTTGGCGGTCTTGTCGCCGATGATGATGTCGATTTTGACACCACGCTTGAGGGCACGGTTGATCTCGCGCTTGACCGACAGCGGCATGTTGAAATAAGGCGTGCACAGGGTCAGCTGATGTCGAGTGGCGGCGATCAGGTCGCACACGACCTTGCTCAGCGGGTTCTTGTTGCCGATACCCAGTAGCGGAATCAGGCGCAGCTCGCCGTTTTCCCTAACCCCGTCGTTGATGTCGTAACTGGCGCGCTTGAGACGCTGACGGAACTGGCGGATCTCCCCACGGATGCTGCGCGAGGCTGGCGGCGACGGCAGGTCGAGCCGGTGCACCGCATCGGAGGGCAGGATTTCCTGGGTGACCAAACGCTGGAAGGAATCGGCGAGGGCTTTGTTTTCCAGCAACTGGTAGCGATCCAGGCGGTATTTGCTCTGCTTGTGCAGGTAGACGTTGTTGATGCTGGCGCCGGTGTAGATCACGCAGTCATCAATGATGCTGCCTTTGAGGTGAAGTACCCCGAACAGCTCGCGGGTCTGCACTGGCACGCCGTAAATCGGGACTTCCTGATCGTGTTCCAAGTTCTGCGCCTGATACCAGGCCGCGTTACCCGCCTGTTTACCTGCGCCGATCAGCCCGCGCTGGGCGCGAAACCAGTCCACCAGCACCACGATGTCCAGCGCTGGCCGTGTGGCCTTGGCGGCATAGAGGGCATCGAGGACTTCCTGGCCGGCTTCGTCTTCCTGCAAATACAGGGCGACGATGTAGATGCGCTGGGTGGCCGACGCGATCTTCTCGAGCAACGCCCGGCGATAGTCGGCTGCGCTCGGCAGGATGGTGATCGCCGCGCTGGACGATTCAAAGCCGCGCAGCGCTGCAAGGGTGGAACGTCGGAAAGGAGCCCGCATAAGCCTCTCGATGATCGAATCAACAGCGCACGAGCTTACACCAGAGTGCGCCTTCTGGTGGTTTTGGCAGCGGGATCGTTGGGTTGTTCAGCAAGATTTCAGCAAGCGGGGCACGTAAGTGCGACAGGTCCCTCATCTGTAGGAGCGCGCTTGCCCGCGATTGCGCCCGGTCAGTCGATGATGATTCAACCAACCCGACGCAATCGCGGGCAAGCGCGCTCCTACAAAAGCGGTTTGGCGTAATGATCAGAAATCGATGGTGCCGGAAAACTTCACCAACCGCGGATCGCCCTGGGTCAGATAACCACCGTTGGCGGACGCCCAGTAATCCTTGTTGGCGATGTTCTCGACATTGACCCGCAAGGTCACGTCTTTCTGCGCGACCTTGAACGCATAGCGCGCGCCCGCGTCGAAGCGGTTCCAGGTCGGCAGGCTGAGCGTGTTGCTCGGGTTGGCATACTGCCCGCCCGTGCGCAGGAAGCGTGCGTTGAGCGCTACGCCTTGCAAGCCTGGTACGTCCCAATCGACGTTGGCGTTCATCTGGAAGGTCGGGACACCCACCGCATGGTTGCCGTCGTTGGTGCCGCCCGCGGTGTCTTCGAGTTTGGATTCCATTCGGGTGGCGCCGGCCAGCAGGCGCAGGCCATCCAGGGGTTCGCCGAACACGCTGAATTCCACGCCACGGTTGACTTGCTTGCCTTCGCGCAGGAATACGTTGCCTTCAGTAAAGCCATCAGTAGGCTTCTCGATGCGGAACGCCGCAAGGTTCGCGCCGAATGTGCCGATGTCCAGCTTGACGCCGGCCTCGTATTGCTTGGTGCGCCCTGGCGGGAATGTCTGCCCGATGTTCACCACATTGCCACTGGCCGTCGGACCTTGAGCAAGACCTTCGATGCGGTTCGCGTACAGAGACACCGTGTCCGTAGGTTTGTACACGATGCCGTAAACCGGCGTGGTGATGCTGTCGTCGTAGAGTGACGTGCGAGCGCCAGTGTTCACACTGTAGTTCTCGACCCGCAACTGTTGGCGACGAATGCCGTAGGTCAGCAACAGCGAGTCATCGAACAGTCCCACCGTGTCCGACAACGCGAGACTGCGATTGCGCGTTTTGCCTGCCAGGTCCGGATCCCCCAAATCGCCTCCGACGAGGGTGGGGGTGCTCGGCTTCGCGATCGAGGGCGTGGTGTAGATATTGGTGGGCGCGCTGTTATAGAAGATGTAGCCGTTTTCCTGGCGGGTCCAGATGCTCGCAACGCCCAGTGCGATCTGGTGGCTGACCGGCCCGGTCTGGAACTTGCCGTTCACACCGGCCATGACCGTGCCATTGTCCTCGTTGTGGTTGGTATCGGATGCGCTGATCGTGCCATTGCCATTGGCCGCATTGGTCAGGACGGGCGTGCCGTAAACGCCGGTCTCGCGGGTGTGCTTGCCGCCGCCTGCCAGGTAGGCTGTCCAACTGTCACTGAGGTCGTATTCGGCGCGGAACATCCCGAACGTGTCTTCGGTTTCCTGATGGCTCCAGTCCTGTCCGTAGTTATGATCCGAATCCGGGGCGTGGGGGATGCTGGTCAGCCCTGTGCCCAATCGCACGTTATTGCGCAGGTGATTGATAAGCTCTTTCTGGTAGCCAAAATCGGTCGAAATCCGGAAGCGATCGCCCTGGTAGTCCAATCCGGCAATGAACAGCTTCGAGCGCTGATCCATATCGTCAATGGCGGTTTCGCCTTCGCGCTGACTCAGGTTCAGCCTCGCGCCAAAGCGGTTTTCCTCACCGAAGCGCTGGCCGATGTCCAGATGCTCGCCGACCCGTCCGTCAGTGGAGATGTCTTGGGTATAACGGCGAGTGGGTAAGTCTTCAGCACGTTTGGGTTGCAGGTTGACGCTTCCGCCCAGGCCAGTCCCCGTCGGGCTGGCGCCATTCAGGAAGGCGTTAGGCCCTTTGAACACCTCGACCCGCTCCACCGAATCAACGGAGATGATCTGCCGCGGCAACACGCCGTAGAGCCCGTTAAAGGAAATATCGTCGCCGTTGAGCGGCAGGCCACGGATCACGAAGGCTTGGGACTGGTTGCCGAAGCCCCCGGACATACGCACCGAGGGATCGTTGAGCAACACGTCACCGACGTTTTCCGCCCCCTGATTCTCGATCAGCTTCGAGGTGTAGCTGGTCATCGTGAACGGGACGTCCATGTTGTCCTGGTTACCCAGCAGCCCCATCTGCCCGCCGCGTGCGACCTGGCCGCCCGCGAACTCCTCGGGCAAGGCGCCTGGGGTCTGTTTGATGGCTTGAGCATCGACGGCGGTGGCCCCGAGTTCAATGGCTTGGTCAGCAGCGTAGGCGCTGACGCTGACCGAGCAGCACAGCGCGAGCAGGGTCGGGCGAGAAGGGAGGCGTAAGGCCATGGGAAGCTTCCTGTAGATGTCTAGTCTGCGAAAAGCCTCCCTGGCAATGCGAATGTTTCTTCGGCGCAGATGCTATCAGGAAGTGATTGCGAATTGTTATCACTGGGGCCGACTTTTTTCACCTTTTTTTCACATTGGTGACTCAGACTTTCAACACCAGTTTCCCGTGGTTCTCGCCCTTGAACAGCATCTGCTGGGTTTCCGGGAACGTTTCCAGGCCCTCTACGACGTGCTCCTTGCTCTTGAGCTTGCCTTGCGCCAGCCAGCCGGCCATTTCCATCCCGGCTTTCTGGAAGTGCTCGGTGTGGTCCATCACCACAAAGCCTTCCATGCGCGCGCGGTTGACCAGCAATGAGAGGTAGTTGGCCGGGCCTTTGACGGCTTCTTTATTGTTGTACTGGCTGATCGCGCCGCAGATGACCACTCGGGCTTTGAGCGCCAGGCGAGTGAGCACGGCGTCGAGGATGTCGCCGCCGACGTTGTCGAAAAACACGTCCACGCCTTTCGGGCATTCGCGTTTCAACCCCGCGTGAATGTCTTCGTTCTTGTAATCGATCACTCCGTCGAAGCCGAACTCATCGATCAACGTCTGGCATTTTTCCTTGCCCCCGGCGATGCCGATCACTCGACACCCTTTGATTTTTGCGATCTGCCCGGCAACGCTGCCCACCGCACCCGCCGCGCCGGAGATCACCACCGTGTCGCCATCTTTCGGCTGGCCGACTTCCAGCAACGCGAAATACGCCGACATCCCGGTCATGCCCAGCGCCGCGAGGTAAACCGGCAACGGCAGCAGTTTAGGGTCGACTTTGTTAAAGCCCTTGGGCTCACCCACGAAATAGTCCTGCACGCCGAGCACACCCTGAACGTAATCGCCTACGGCGAACTTCGGATCCTGCGACTCGACGACCTTGCCCACCCCCAGCGCACGCATCACCGCACCCAGTTCGACCGGTGCAATATAAGACTTGCCCTCGTTCATCCAGCCGCGCATGGCGGGGTCCAGCGACAGGTATTCGCTCTTCACCACAATCTGTCCGGCGCCTGGCTCGGCGACGGGCACGGTCTGAAAGGTGAAGTCATCGCGACTGGCAGTGCCGACCGGGCGGCGGGACAAAAGGAATTGACGGTTGTTCAGGGTGGTCATGGCAGGTTCCTGATCGAGAGGGAAACGCCAGTGATAGCCCCGGAACCGCGCCAGGGCAAGCAAAGCCGTTGCAGCGAATACCGGTTCATAGCCAGCTTCGATGTCGCCGTCGGTATGTCCAATCCTCGGAACGGCAGAATTTCACGAGTTTTCTGGCATAAAGCTTTCCTCCACATCGCCGTTAATGAAAGTGGGACCCGGACTCAAGCGCCCCTGGTGAGATTGGATGGGGTGTGCGGGTTGGACTGCAAATGTACGGAAAAGGGACGGCAAGCGTGGAGTTAATCAAACAGCGGGTCATCGGCAGTATGCTGTTCATTGCCGCAAACGTAGCGGCTGCCTCAGCGTCTGCCGTTGCTGTAGGCGATGATTCGTCTCAGCAAAAAGCGAGGGAATACATTCTGACGGCGGCGACGACGATATGCGCTAACGCTCCCCAGGAAGGCGGCCAGAGCAAGATGGATGTTGGGGCGGTCATCGACGTCGAAACCGCCGCTGTATTGAAGAAATTGATGAAAGCCAATGTTCGCCTCTCCGGCGATTATGTGAATGAAGAGCACCGTGGGGTATTGAAGGAGCAGGTGCTGGAGGCGATTAAGGAAGCGGATCAGTGCCGATTGCATGTCTTCGATGTGCTGGTAAATAAATTGCTCGTTGCTGCACCCGCTCAGCAATCGGTTCCCACCCGGCAGATCACTCATGGCGCCAACAGTCCCATCATCAATGGCATGAACGGCACGGTTAATATCAATGGCCATTAAAATCCCTTCAGCGATAGCTGCGACAATGGGCCTGTCGTTTGCAGCCGGTTTAGCTGCGGCCGATCAGACCACATACGGGCCATGCAGCCCGATCACCAACAATGCCTCTGCGCCGGTGAATATCAGTTGTCCCATCCAGATGAGGTCCAGTATTCAGGATGCTTATCTGATGGCGACTCATCCCACCCAAGTGGTCATCGACAAAGTTTCGTTCTCCTCAAATATCTATGATGGCGGGCGGCGCTTCTTGACTGTGACACTGAAGAACCCGTCCGGACTTCGAGCGGAAAACATCACGGTTTATCCAGTACTGGAAAAGGAGAACGAGCCGATCGCAGCGTCTAGGCCCATCGCTGTCAAACGCAGCCTTCTCTATACAAAGATAGGGGGCCAAGGCATCACAATTGGCGCAGGTCAACAGTTTGAGTTTCCGGTGGTATCGATTGAGGAGGTGAATACGAAGTTGTTTCCTTCTCTGGCTGATGGGCAGTACTGCTTCTACGATGCAAGCGTCGAACACCCGCACAATAATTGGGTCGAGCATTCAAACAGTATCGCCAACGCATCTTCCGTGAGGAATTTCATTCCTGAGATGCTGAGGCTGCGAATCAGATACCGGACGATTTTCCAGCAAACCATCACCAACTACGTTGCGATTTTTCTCGTCTACGGCGACACCACACGTGGGCAGCTGGCATGGTATCCCTCGAGGTCGTCGACAGGGGTCTTGGTGTGCCAGAAGGTCTGAGCGCGATGGGATCACTGCAAGTCATGTGTAGATAGTCGGCTCCTCGATTTTGGTGGAGAAGCCAAGCGTGCTTGATAGATTGGCCCAGGTAATCCAGGTCGCCAATGAGCGATATCGCTGATTCTTCCTCTCTAATCGAAAAAGGTGGCTGTTAAATGACCATGACGTTTTCCGGACAGGTTGCCCTGGTCACTGGCGCAGCGGCGGGGATTGGCCGGGCGACGGCGCTGGCCTTCGCCGAGCAGGGATTGAAAGTGGTGGCTGTCGATCTGGACCGCGACGGTGGGGAAGGGACCGCTGAACTGATTCGTCAGGGCGGCGGCGACGCGCTGTTTCTGCGCTGCGACGTCACTAAAGAAGCCGACGTGCAGCACATGATGATCAGGGCCGTAGAGGTATTCGGTCGGGTCGACTATGCCTTCAACAACGCGGGCATCGAGATCGAGAAGGGGCGTCTGGCCGAAGGCAGCGAGGCGGAGTTCGACGCGATCATGGGGGTCAACGTCAAAGGCGTCTGGCTGTGCATGAAGTACCAGTTGCCGGTGATGCTGGCCCTGGGCGGTGGCGCCATCGTCAACACGGCATCGGTGGCCGGTCTGGGGGCTGCGCCAAAGATGAGTATCTATGCTGCGTCGAAACACGCGGTGATTGGCCTGACCAAATCGGCCGCCATCGAATACGCCAAGAAACACATCCGGGTCAACGCGGTGTGCCCGGCAGTGATCGACACCGACATGTTTCGCCGAGCTCACGAAGCCGACCCGCGCAAGGCCGAATTCGCCGCGACCATGCACCCGGTCGGGCGCATCGGCAAGGTCGAGGAAATCGCCAGCGCGGTGCTGTACCTGTGCAGCGATGGCGCCGCATTCACCACGGGGCACTCACTGGCGGTGGACGGTGGGGTGACCGCGTTCTGATCGTGGTGCGTGATCTTCTGACCGCCTGCAATGCGTAGCAATCCGGCCAGGCGGTTAGATGCCAGAGGTGCATTGTTGGCGATGCCTGCCGAGGTGATTCTGCCTGGAAGGCGTGGGAGCCGCCGGGGTGGCGCTCCA
>NZ_QXTJ01000038.1 GCF_003605735.1 Pseudomonas sp. LS-2
TTTGCTGATTTAACGACTGCTGCGCAGCCGATCGCCGACAAGTCAGGCTCCTACGCCCTCCGGGCAGAATCAAAAGCTACGCCCTTCGGGCAGAATCAAAACCATGCCCTTCGGGCAGAATCAAAAGCCATGCCCTTCGGGCAGAATCAAAACCATGCCCTTCGGGCAGAATCAACAACCAGGCGCGCGGCACCGTAGCTTCTGCCCCAGGCGTGGGAGGCCGGCTTGCCGACGAGCTGGCGCCAAGCGGCANGGGTCAGGCAGACTGCATTTGCTGATTTAACGACTGCTGCGCAGCCGATCGCCGACAAGTCAGGCTCCTACGCCCTTCGGGCCGAATCAAAAGCTACGCCCTTCGGGCAGAATGAAAAAACCAGGCGCGCAGCACCGTAGCTTCTGCCGCAGGCGTAGGAGGCCGGCTTGCCGACGATCTGGCGCGAAGCGGCAGCACACACTGAGCATGCGGGGGTCAGGCAGACTGCATTTGCTGATTTAACGACTGCTGCGCAGCCGATCGCCGACAAGTCAGGCTCCTACGCCCTTCGGGCAGAATCAAAAACCAAGTCAGGCTCCTGCGCCCTTCGGGCAGATGCGGAATGTGCGAACAATAAAAAAACCGCCTGGCAATCACTCACCAGGCGGTTTTTTGGACGAACGCTTTATTGCAACTTACTTACCGGTCCACTCTTTAACGCGATCCGGGTGTTTGGCGACCCAGTCCTTGGCAGCCGCTTCAGGCTTGGCGCCGTCCTGGATGGCGAGCATGACTTCGCCGATTTCATCCTTGCTGGTCCACTGGAATTTCTTCAGGAAGTCAGCCACGTCAGGGGCCTTTTTGGCCAGCTCCAGGCTGCCGATGTTGTTAACGGTTTCAGCTGCACCGTAGACGCCTTTTGGATCTTCCAGGAACTTGAGTTTCCACTTGGCGAACATCCAGTGCGGTACCCAGCCGGTCACTGCGATGGATTCTTGCTTGTTCTCAGCGCGAGTCAGTTCGGCGATCATGCCGGCGCCGGAGCTCGCCTGAAGTTTGTAGCCGTCCAGGCCGTAATCCTTGATGGCCTGATCGGTCTTGATCATCACGCCCGAGCCTGCGTCGATACCCACGATCTTCTTCTTGAAGGACTCGTCGGTTTTCAGGTCGGCAACGGAGTTGGCTTTCACGTACTCAGGCACGATCAGGCCAATTTTCGCGTCCTTGAAGTTAGCACCGTAGTCGGTGACCTTGTCCTTGTTCTTGGTCCAGTATTCGCCGTGAGTCACTGGCAGCCAGGCAGACAGCATCATGTCCAGTTTGCCGGTGGCAACGCCCTGCCACATGATCCCGGCTGCGACAGCCTGCAATTTCACCGGATAACCCAGTTTTTCCTTGATCACTTCAGCGGCCACGTTGGTGGTCGCAACGCTGTCGGACCAGCCATCCACATAACCGATGCTCAGCTCCGGTTTTTCTGCGGCAAATGCCAGCGTGGAACTGATGGCCAGGGCCAGAGCGGCACCCGCACCCAGGATATTTCGAATCTTCATCGTTACTTCCCCGGTAGTCCTGAACCCGACGGCGGTCGGGAATCGTTAACGTTCTTATAAGGTCGCGACCTGCGCCCACGTTTGGCGCGTCGCGCACTTTTCACGCCTCAACCACTTGCCTGCGCAGCCGCACTCGCTGCGTGGACGAATCGATCATCAACCCCCACTGACCTTGTGCCTTTCCTGTCAGCGACACTCAGACAGCGGGAAACGACATCACCGGGCCATCAACGACAGACAGGTCGTAAAACGCGTGGCAGTCCGTCCGAAAATTGCATGGTTAAAGAAAAGCGGCCGCTGGACACGCTTGCGCAGGGGCGCGTTTGCTCTGGGCGGCACTGCGACGATTCGCGAACGTTCCATGGCTCGGACGTCGGCAGTGATCCGTTTTTTCGCGGGCAAGCGCGCGCCTGCAGGGTGCTAATATGCCGACCTCTGCCCCACCTCGGCCCGATCATGCCCGCTACCTCCCGCTCCCCTGTCGTCCTTTACCTGTTTTCCTGTCTGATTGCTCTGATCGCCCTGTGCGGTTATTGGTACTGGCTCGGCAAACCGGTGGTGCTGCCGGATGCCGCGACCCCGACACACAAGCTGCAATGCGCGTCCTACACGCCTTTCGACAAGGACCAATCGCCGTTCGATCAGCCGTTCACCTTACGCCCGGAGCGGATGGACGCCGACCTTGCTCTGCTGGCGACACGCTTCGAATGTATCCGCACCTATTCCATGACCGGACTGGAGGCGATCCCGGAATTGGCGCGCAAACACGGGTTGAAAGTGATGCTTGGCGCCTGGGTCAATGCCAACCCCACAGACACCGCCAAGGAAATCAACGCGCTGATCGCACAGGCCAATGCCTACCCGGATGTGGTTAGCGCCGTGATCGTCGGAAACGAGGTGTTGTTACGCAAGGAAGTGACCGGCGCGCAGTTGGTCAAACTCATCCGGCAGGTGAAAGCTCAGGTCAGGCAACCGGTGACCTATGCCGACGTCTGGGAATACTGGCTGCAATACCCTGAAGTCGCGCCCGCTGTGGACTTTCTGACCATCCATCTGCTGCCTTATTGGGAAGACGATCCCAAAGGGATTGACGCTGCGCTCGATCATGTCGCGCAGATCCGCCAGCTGTTCGGCAGCAAGTTCGCGCCCAAGGACGTGCTGATTGGCGAAACTGGCTGGCCTAGTGAAGGGCGTCAGCGGGAAACCGCGCTTCCGAGTCGCGTCAACGAGGCAAAATTCATTCGCAGTTTCGTCGCGATGGCCGAGCAGAACGGCTGGCGCTACAACCTGATCGAGGCATTCGACCAGCCCTGGAAGCGCGAGGCCGAAGGTGCGGTGGGGGGTTATTGGGGACTGTTCGACGCCGACCGGCAGGAAAAAGGTGTGTTGGCAGGGCCGGTATCGAACCTGCCTTACTGGCCATTCTGGCTGACAGTCAGCGGGATAATCGGTCTTGCGACTCTGGCGCTGGCTGGCAAGGGAGCGACACCCCGCAACGCACTGATCCTTCCGCTGCTGGCTGTGTTCGCCGGTTGTTGCATCGGCACATGGGGTGAGCTGGCGCGGGTGACCAGCCGTTTCGTTGGCGAATACATCTGGGCGGTGGCCCTGGTCGTGTTGAACCTGCTGGTGCTCGCCCACGCCGCATTGGCGCTGTCAGCGCAAACTGGCTGGCGGGGTCGCGCCTTTGTCTGGTTCGAATCCCGCGCAGGGTGGTGGTTGAGTGCCAGCGGATTCGCCGCCGCGGTGATGATGCTCGCGATGGTGTTCGACCCACGTTATCGCAGCTTCGCGACCCCGACCCTCTGGCTGCCTGCCCTCTTTTATCTGTTGCGACCGGTGAGCGCCCCGCGCCGGGAAATCGCGTTGCTGGCGTTTATCGTCGGCGCCGGGATCGTTCCGCAACTGTTCCGCGAAGGCCTGAGCAATCCGCAGGCCCTGGCATGGGCGGCCGTCAGCGTGCTGATGGCATTGGCGCTCTGGCGCAGTTTGCGTGCGCGCGTCGCCTCGGCGGTCAGCCGCACACCGCCACGGCCCGACCTAGAGCGCGTGCCGGGGTGACAGCAGGAGAAACACATTGTGTTACCGATGAGGCCATTCCAAAACAGAATACGGGTAACACGGAAACAGAATGGGCTGTGCCGCTGAATCGACGAAATCTGTATTTCTGACAAGACATTGATTTTAAAGGATTTAACAAAGTTGGCACGGCACCTGCTATATCTCCTGCACAACAAGAATAAAATGTGAAATCCCAATAAAAATAAGATGAATCGGCTCTGACATAACAAGAACAACGGCACAGAGACGCAGCCAACAGATTTTTTTGGAGTAGATGTGCTTTACCGAGGTCTTGGCCTCGCAGCCCGACAGAGAACAATAAAACTACCTTCAGGTAGCGTCCAGAACGGGTTGGATCTTCGCCACACGCGAATCGGATCGAAGCAGATAAGCGCTCAAAAAAATACGTTTGCTCTTGTATCCCGGATGGGGATCACTGAAGAACGCTGTGAAGGGAACGGTTGCCAAAAACAACAATAGACCGCCCTAAAACAATAAGAAAAGAGCACGTGCAACGATTTAAAGGGGAGCCTCGGCTCCCCTTTATGCTGTCTGCGATTTGGTTTTTGACCTTGTCGCTCCGCTGCTTCTCCTTGTAGCAGTCCGGCTTGCCGGCGGTGGCGATATCGAGAGCGTCCCCGCCGGCAAGCCGTACTGCTACAGAGAGCACACTATTCAGGGAGCCCGCACCAACCGCAACCCGGCAATCACCACCGCGAACACCGCAAGACTCGCCGTGTATAGCACCAGCGCCAGAATCCCCAGCAGCAAACCGATCCCTGCCAACACTCGGCCGATTCTGTGTGGCATGAAGAAGGCGATTGCTGAAGCGATCAACGCGCCCCAGCCAAATACCCCGAAGTGAATGAGCAGGCCGAGATTCGAGCGCACCAAGCATTGCCACTTCGACGTTTCATCAGCACACGCCCCGACCCATTGCACGTCCTCCATCAGCCCATAGCGCACGCCATAAACGGCAGCCAGCCACAGCGCCAGGACGACAAACGACACAACCAGCGGCACACGACGGGACACGGAAATCTCCAGCTCTGGAAAACGACACTCAGCATATCTCTGGCGTGCGGCACACGACACGCAAATCACATTTAAAGCACAAGCAGACACGCCAAAAGTGCCGAAACGTGTATTGTCGCCTAGGGTCTTTACACGGGCAGCTTGCCGCTGCGGCACTTTGGCACTACACCCGTGTCATAGCCTGCGTATTTCAACAGCACTTCTTTCCCAAGGGATTTAGTCATGCTCCGTTTTTTACGCCTCGCCGCCCTTTCCGGTGGCTTGTTCTTGAGTGCGTCCGTGATGGCGGTCGATGTCGATCCGTCCAGCTATGGCTACCCTCTGACCAACCCGTTCGAAGCGACCATCGCCACGACGCCCCCTGATTTGCGTGCGAAGGTTCCGGACGACGCCGACATCGATCAGGACGACTACAGCCTGACCCTGCGCCCGGATCGCGAGTTCACCCTGCCAGATAACTTCTGGGCGGTGAAAAAGCTGCGTTATCGTCTGGCCAAGCAAGACAAACCCGCGCCGTTGATCTTTCTCATCGCCGGCACTGGCGCCCCGTACAACAGCACGCTCAACGAATACCTCAAGCGTCTTTACTACGGAGCGGGTTACAACGTCGTACAGCTTTCGTCGCCGACCAGCTACGACTTCATGAGCGCCGCCTCACGCTTCGCCACCCCCGGCGTGACCACCGAAGACGCCGAAGATCTCTACCGCGTGATGCAGGCCGTGCGTGCCCAGCAGAGCAAACTGCAGGTGACCGAGTACTACCTCACCGGTTACAGCCTCGGCGCTCTGGATGCGGCATTCGTCAGCAAACTGGATGAAACCCGGCGCAGTTTCAATTTCAAGAAAGTCCTGCTGATCAACCCGCCGGTGAATCTCTACACCTCGATCACCAACCTGGACAAGATGGTGCAGACCGAGGTCAAGGGCATCACCAACAGCACCACTTTCTATGAACTGGTCCTGCAGAAGCTGACCCGTTACTTCCGCGAAAAAGGCTACATCGACCTCAACGATGCGCTGCTCTATGACTTCCAGCAGTCCAAGCAGCACCTGTCCAACGAACAGATGGCGATGCTGATCGGCACCTCGTTCCGCTTCTCGGCCGCCGACATCGCGTTCACCTCGGACCTGATCAACCGCCGTGGTCTGATTACCCCGCCGAAGACGCCAATCAGTGAAGGCACGAGCCTGACCCCGTTCCTCAAGCGCGCGTTGCAGTGCGATTTCGACTGCTACGTGACCGAGCAAGTGATTCCCATGTGGCGCGCCCGTACCGACGGCGGCAGCCTGTTGCAACTGGTGGACCAAGTGAGTCTGTACGCACTCAAGGATTACCTGACCAGCAGCAAGAAGATCGCCGTGATGCACAACGCCGATGACGTGATCCTGGGCCCTGGCGACCTCGGTTTCCTGCGCAAGACCTTTGGCGATCGCCTGACCGTTTACCCTTATGGCGGTCACTGCGGCAACATGAACTATCGCGTCAACAGCGACGCCATGCTGGAGTTTTTCCGTGGCTAAACGTCTATTGCTCATTGCCGCCCTGCTCTGCGCAGGCACCGTTCATGCGGCCGACGCGCCGATTGTCTCTCAGGCCGCCCCGGTCAATCGGGTGGACAATCCGGACGGTTTCACCGAACCCTTGAAGTCGCTGAAATTCAATCCCGGCCTGGACGCGCAGGAATTCGAGCGCTCGTCGCTCAATGCCCTCAACGTCTACGATCCGCTGGAGTCGTGGAACCGCAGGGTCTACCACTTCAACTATCGCTTCGATGAATGGGTATTCCTGCCGGTGGTCAACGGCTACAAATACATCACGCCAAGCTTCCTGCGCACGGGTGTCAGCAACTTCTTCAGCAACCTGGGCGACGTGCCCAATCTGCTGAACAGCCTGCTGCAGTTCAAGGGCAAGCGTTCGATGGAAACCACCGGCCGCCTGATCATCAACACCACGCTGGGCATTGCTGGCTTGTGGGACCCTGCCACGATGATGGGCCTGCCCAAACAGAGCGAGGACTTCGGTCAGACCCTGGGCTTCTATGGCGTACCAGCGGGGCCGTATTTCGTGTTGCCGATCCTCGGCCCTTCGAACTTCCGCGACACCGGTGGTCTGGTATTCGACTTCACCGCCGAATCGCAGATCAACTTCCTGAACGTTGCGCAGGTCAGCCAGGACCATCCGGAGCTGTACCTGCTGCGTGCCATCGACCGGCGCTACACCACCAGCTTCCGTTACGGCCAGATGGATTCGCCGTTCGAGTATGAGAAGGTGCGGTACGTGTACACCGAGGCGCGCAAGTTGCAGATTGGGGAATAGCCCCAGTCCCCTGTAGGAGCGCGCTTGCCCGCGATTGCACTCTTTCCGGCACCTCTTTGCCGACTGACAGAACGCTTTCGCGGGCAAGCGCGCTCCTACAATGCAGCGTCATAACAATCTATAAAGTCGATCAATCCCCCGCAAAATCGTCACCCATCCATCGCCTCAACAGGCATACCATAGGCGCCATTCCCACCTGTTCCGGAGTGAGCCTCATGACTCAATTACGCAAAGTGCTGTCGATCCAGGCCGGTCAGCCGACCTCGGATGGCGCGGGCGTCAAGCTGACTCGCGTCTTCGGCGGTCCCGGTGTCGAGCTGTTCGACCCGTTCCTGATGCTCGATGAATTCGGCTCGGACAAGCCTGACGACTACATCGCCGGTTTCCCCCCTCATCCGCACCGTGGTTTCGAAACCGTGACGTACATGCTCGAAGGCCGCATGCGCCACGAGGACCACATGGGCAATGTCGGTCTGCTGCAGGGCGGCGGCGTGCAATGGATGACCGCTGCGCGCGGCGTGATTCACAGCGAAATGCCCGAGCAGGAAGAAGGCGTGATGCGCGGCTTCCAGCTGTGGTTGAACCTGCCGGGCAAATCGAAGATGGGTGACGCCGGTTACGACGATATCCAGCCGGAGCGCATCCCGCGCATCACCACTCAGAATGGCGTCGAGGTGGTCGTGATCGCCGGGCATTTCGACGATGGCCAGACCCAGCAGGCGGGTGTGGTGCAGCGCCCGGACACTGAGCCGCAGTATTTCGATTTCCACATGCCGGCAGGGGCACAGATAAGCCCGCGTGTTCCGCAAGGCCACCGCGTGCTGTTGTACGTGTATGAAGGTGAAGTCGAGATGGCGGGGCAACCGCAGAAACTGGGCAAGAGCCGTCTGGCCAGACTCTCGGAAACCGGCGAATTGCAGCTGAGCACTGCAAGCGGCGCCCGAGTGTTATTGATCGCCGGCAAACCGTTGGGTGAACCGATCGTGCAGTACGGGCCGTTCGTGATGAACAGCCGTGAAGAGATCGAACAGGCCCTGCGCGATTTTCGCGATGATCGCCTGACGGCCTGAGTCGCTGTCCTCTAATGCTGTAGCAGTCCGACGTGCCGGCGGCGGCGCATTCAATACGCCACCGCCGGGCAGCCGTACCGCTACAGGCGCTGTGCGCCCTCAGCCGCGCTTCTTGTACAGCTTCGGTTCGCCCGGCGGTCGGCTCTTGAAACGTCGGTGAGCCCACAAATACTGCTCTGGACACGCCGTCACCGCGCGCTCGACCCACTGATTGATGCGTATGCAATCGGCCTCATCGCTCTCGCCGGGGAAGTTCTCCAGCGGCGGGTGAATCACCAGTTTGTAGCCACTGCCGTCCGCCAGGCGCTCTTGCGTGAACGGCACCACCAACGCGCGACCCAGCGTTGCGAACTTGCTGGTGGCTGGCACCGTGGCGGCCGGAATGCCGAACAGCGGCACGAAGATGCTCTGCTTGGCGCCGTAGTCTTGATCCGGTGCATACCAGATCGCCCGGCCCTTGCGCAGTTGTTTGATCATCCCGCGCACGTCCTCGCGTTCGACGGCGATGGAATCCCTGTTATGCCGCTCCCGCCCGCGACGCTGAACGTAGTCGAACAGCGCATTCTTGTGCTCGCGGTACATGCCATCGATGGTGTGCTGCTGACCGAGCAGCGCCGCGCCGATCTCCAGCGTGGTGAAGTGCAGCGCCATGAGAATCACGCCCTGCCCGTCAAGATGCGGTTGCTTGAGGTGCTGCAGGCCTTCGATATGCGCGAGTTTCGCCAGGCGTTGCGGGCTCCACCACCAGCTCATCGCCATCTCGAAAAACGCGATGCCGGTGGACGCGAAGTTTTCCTTGAGCAGGCGTTTGCGCTCGGCTTTGGAATAGTGCGGAAAGCACAATTCCAGGTTACGGGCCGCGATGATCCGCCGATCGGTCGCGAAGTAGTACATGATCCCGCCAAGCACCCGACCGATGGCGACCAGCACGCGAAACGGCAACTGCACGATCAACCAGAGCAAGCCCAGCCCCAGCCAGAGCGGCCAGAAGCGCGGGTGAAGAAATTGAGCTCGAAAACGCGGGCGATCCATTACAGCTTCCGTCAGGGCAAAGGCGGGCATTCTACATCGGTTCGACGGGATCGGTGACGCTTCGTCAGTTGCGGCTCCCTTGCGACTCGCGGGCGTTCTCGTTATAAGTCTCGGCACTTTTAGCGACAAGCCGCTGTATGCCGACATGAGCCAAATCGAATTGAAAGACAAGGAACCGGTGTTCCAGTTGAAGGGCAGCATGCTGGCCATTACCGTACTGGAACTGGCCCGCAACAACCTCGAAGCGCTGGATCGTCAACTGGCGGCAAAAGTCGCTCAGGCGCCGAATTTCTTCAGCAATACCCCGCTGGTGCTGGCGCTGGACAAACTGCCACCCAACGAAGGCGCGATCGATCTGCCGGGGATGATGCGCATCTGCCGTCAGCACGGTCTGCGCACCCTGGCCATCCGTGCCAACCGGATCGAAGACATCGCGGCGGCCATCGCCATCGACCTGCCCGTCCTGCCACCCTCTGGTGCCCGGGAAAGATCGCTCGATCCGACGGAAGGCGAAGTGAAGAAAAAGCCGGAAGTGATCGCCAAACCACCCGAGCCGCTGATCAAGCCGACCAAGATAATCACGGCTCCCGTGCGCGGCGGTCAGCAGATTTATGCGCAGGGCTCTGATCTGGTGGTGATTTCCTCGGTCAGCCCCGGCGCGGAACTTCTCGCCGATGGCAACATCCATGTGTATGGTCCCATGCGGGGCCGGGCACTGGCAGGCATCAAAGGCGATACCAAAGCGCGGATTTTCTGCCAGCAAATGGTGGCCGAACTGGTCTCCATCGCCGGGCAATACAAGGTTTCCGAAGACTTGCGCAGAGATCCTCTGTGGGGGGCCGGGGTACAGGTCAGTCTGTCCGGCGACGTGTTGAACATCACCCGTCTTTAACGGATACTGCGCCATTTTCAAAGCCACTCTGATTCGTCGCGAAAACGATGCAAAGGGAAAGGAAATCCGTTTATTTGTCGGTTTTTCTCGAATCATGATCCCGATACGGGTTCTGGTTTGCACCGCTGCTCGGGTACCGCTGCGTCATGAGGGGCTCTTCAGGGACAAAAAAGTCCTTTTCCTCTAGGGGTGATTCACCTTGGCCAAGATTCTCGTGGTTACATCCGGCAAGGGTGGTGTGGGCAAGACCACCACCAGCGCCGCTATCGGTACCGGCCTCGCTCTGCGCGGCCACAAAACAGTCATCGTCGACTTCGACGTGGGTCTGCGTAACCTTGACCTGATCATGGGTTGTGAGCGTCGCGTCGTTTATGACTTCGTCAACGTGGTCAACGGCGAAGCCAACCTGCAACAGGCCCTGATCAAGGACAAGAAGATCGAAGGCCTGTACGTACTGGCCGCCAGCCAGACCCGTGACAAGGAAGCGCTGACCAAAGACGGCGTGGAAAAAGTCCTGATGGAACTCAAGGAATCCTTCGAGTACATCGTCTGCGACTCCCCAGCCGGTATCGAAACGGGCGCTCACCTGGCGATGTACTTTGCCGACGAAGCAATCGTCGTGACCAACCCGGAAGTCTCCTCGGTACGTGACTCGGACCGCATGCTGGGCCTGCTGGCCAGCAAATCGCGCCGCGCCGAGCGTAACGAAGACCCGATCAAGGAACACCTGCTTCTGACCCGCTACAACCCTGAGCGCGTGAGCAAGGGCGAAATGCTGGGCGTGGAAGACGTCAAGGAAATCCTCGCTGTGACCCTGCTGGGCGTGATCCCGGAATCCCAGGCCGTGCTGAAGGCTTCCAACCAGGGCGTGCCGGTCATCCTCGACGATCAGAGCGACGCTGGCCAGGCCTACAGCGATGCCGTCGACCGCCTGTTGGGCAAAGACCGCGAGCATCGCTTCCTGGACGTACAGAAAAAGGGATTTTTCGAACGTCTGTTCGGGGGTAATTAATGAGTATTTTTGACTTCTTTCGTGCCAACAAAAAGCCCAGCACCGCGTCGGTAGCGAAAGAGCGTCTACAGATCATCGTGGCGCACGAACGCGGCCAACGCAGCACCCCGGACTACCTGCCAGCCTTGCAGAAGGAACTGGTCGAGGTGATTCGCAAGTACGTCAATATCGGCAACGATGACGTGCATGTCGCCCTGGAAAACGACGGCAGCTGCTCGATTCTGGAACTCAATATCACCCTGCCTGATCGTTGATCGAAAAGGCAGTCGCCACGGCGGCTCGTTTGCCATGATCCTTTCGCGGGGTGGTGGTGAACGAGCCGCCGTTGGCGTTTGTTATGCGCCTGTTTTTTAGCTACGAGACTGATCGATGCCGCTGTCCAATGTTCACATTCTCCATCAGGACGATGCCGTACTGGTGGTGAACAAGCCCACCCTGCTGCTCTCGGTGCCCGGCCGCGCCGACGACAACAAGGACTGCCTGATTACCCGTCTGCAGGAAAACGGCTACCCGGAGGCGCGGATCGTTCACCGGCTGGACTGGGAAACGTCTGGCATCATCCTGCTGGCGCGCGATGCCGATACACATCGTGAGCTGTCTCGGCAGTTTCACGACCGGGAAACCGAAAAAGCCTACACCGCGTTGGCTTGGGGGCAGCCCGAGCTGGACAGTGGCAGCATCGATCTGCCGTTGCGTTACGACCCGCCAACCAAGCCGCGACATGTGGTCGATCACGAGTTTGGCAAGCATGCGTTGACGTTCTGGAAGGTGCTGGAGCGGTATGACACCCACTGCCGGGTGGAACTGACGCCGATTACCGGGCGTTCGCATCAGTTGCGGGTGCACATGCTGTCGATCGGGCATCCGCTACTGGGGGACGGCTTGTATGCGCATCCCGAGGCACTGGCGGCGTACCCGCGGTTGTGTCTGCATGCGAGCATGTTGACCTTTACCCACCCGGGGACGGGTAAGCGATTGCGGTTTGAGTGTCCTGCGCCGTTTTGATGGGGTTGTGGGGCACGCGGGATTGCTACAGGCGCACTCGCCGCAGCCCGGATTGGCCTGTAAACTCCCGCCATTGCTGTCTGGAGTAACTTATGCGCGAAGAGTTGAACCAAGGCCTGATCGACTTCCTCAAGGCCTCTCCCACCCCGTTTCATGCCACCGCAAGCCTGGTACAACGTCTGGAAGGCGCCGGTTATCAGCGCCTCGACGAGCGTGAGCCTTGGCACACCGAAACCGGCGGCCGCTACTACGTCACCCGTAACGACTCTTCCATCGTCGCCTTCAAACTGGGGCGCCTGTCGCCGCTGATCGGCGGTATCCGCCTGGTCGGCGCTCACACCGACAGCCCCTGCCTGCGCGTCAAGCCGCAGCCTGAATTGCAACGTCAGGGCTTCTGGCAACTGGGGGTCGAAGTCTATGGTGGCGCCCTTCTGGCCCCTTGGTTCGACCGCGACCTGTCGCTGGCCGGCCGTGTCACCTTCCGTCGAGACGGCAAGGTCGAAAGCCAACTGATCGATTTCAAGCTACCGATTGCCGTGATCCCGAACCTGGCGATCCACCTCAATCGCACCGCCAACGAAGGCTGGCCGATCAACCCGCAGAACGAACTGCCGCCGATCCTCGCCCAGGTGGCGGGCGATGAGCGCGCTGACTTCCGCGCGCTGCTCACCGACCAACTGGCCCGTGAGCACGGCCTGAACGCCGATGTGGTACTCGATTACGAGTTGAGCTTCTACGACACCCAAAGCGCTGCAGTCATCGGCCTGAACGGCGACTTCATCGCGGGGGCGCGTCTGGACAACCTGCTGTCGTGCTTCGCGGGCCTGCAAGCGCTGCTCAACGCCGATGGCGACGAGACCTGCCTGCTGATCTGCACTGACCACGAAGAAGTTGGCTCGACCTCGGCCTGTGGCGCCGACGGTCCGATGCTCGAACAAGTGCTGCAACGCCTGCTGCCGGAAGGCGACGACTACGTACGCACCATCCAGAAGTCGCTGCTGATCTCCGCTGACAACGCCCACGGTGTTCACCCGAACTATGCCGACAAGCACGACGGCAATCACGGCCCGAAACTCAACGCGGGTCCGGTGATCAAGGTCAACACCAACCAGCGCTACGCCACCAACAGCGAAACCGCCGGGTTCTTCCGTCATCTGTGCATGGCTGAGGAAGTACCGGTGCAAAGCTTCGTGGTCCGTACCGACATGGCGTGCGGTTCGACCATCGGCCCGATCACTGCCGGGCATCTGGGCGTGCGCACCGTGGACATCGGCCTGCCGACCTTTGCCATGCACTCGATCCGCGAGCTGGCGGGCAGCCAGGACCTGGCGCATCTGGTGAAGGTATTGTCAGCGTTTTATGCGAGCACCGAGCTCCCATAAGCACCCCACATCTGTATAGCCGGCTTGCTGGCGAACGCGATAGGTCAGTCGCAAATAGGTCGACTGACTCCCCGCCTTCGCCAGCCAGTCGGCTCCCACGGACTTCGGCCAGAATAAAAAGCCCGAACCACACTTCAATCCCGCTTCTGCCGAAGGCGTGGGAGGTCGCCGCGGTGGCGCTCCACCTTGTCGGCGATCTGCCGGGCACCGGCAGTAAGATCAGCCAGCTCGCTTCATCAGGCACACCGCATGCGCAGGTTTTGCTGCCGCTGCGCGCCAGATCGCCGACAAGGTGGAGCGCCACCCCGGCGACCTCCCACGCCCTCCGGGCAGAAGCTGTTCGACGTCTCCTGCAATACCGCAGCTTTGTGGCCTACCGGGCTTTTTAATTGAGCCAAAACATCGTAGGAGCGCGCTTGCCCGCGATTGCGGTGGGTCAGTCGACGTCAATGTGACAGACCTTGCGCCTTCGCCAGCAAGCCGGCACACAGAAAACGCGTCCAATCACACACCTGCCACCTGACCCTCTGAAAAATCCGGCCTAGACTCTCTGTATCTGTCCCCAACAGAGAGTCAGTCATCATGGACGAGTATTTTTCCCTTCTGATTCCAGTCGTCGTTGGCATGCTGTTGCTGTGCGTTGGCTTCAGTTACCGCGAGTACCGCAGCGGCGTGGCGTCGATTACGCTGGGTATGCTGCTGATGCTCGGCACCGCCGCCGTCCAGATCCTGGAAAAGCTCACGTGAGGCGATGAAGGCCGCAGTCGTTGGGAGTCGCCGCACAAAATGCTACTCGCCAATGCCAGGCGTCACTCGTAAACTCACCAGTCCTGCCTGAACGTCCCGGCTGGCCTCGCGCGGCCGCGTCAGGTGCCTGTCGATTCGAGGTTCATTGCCTGGTGATTGTTTCTGCCCGCCTGTCCGTCCTGCCGCGTCTGTTACTGATTTGTCTGCTGGCATTGTTTCCCTTCGCACTGACTGAGGCCGCGGGTCTTCCTAGTCTGCTGAGCGGTCAGAACGCCCAGCCTCAGGCGCAGGAACCGCTGGGGCAGTCGCTGGACGAGGTGATTACCTCGCTGGAGAACGATCAACAGCGCAGCAAACTGCTGGATGACCTGAAGAAGCTGCGCGATGCCACCAAAAAGGCCCAGCCCACTGCCGAGCAAGGCGTGCTGGGGCTGATCGGCAGTACGATGTCCGAGTTCGAAAAACAGTTCACCGGCGAGGACAGCCCCCTCAGTCGCTGGAGCGATGAGGTGTCGCTGGCGGAGCAGGAGTTGATCGCGCTGATGCTCCCGGCCAACCAGTGGTGGCCGATCATCTTCAGCTTTGCCGTGGTTATAGCCTTGTGGAGTCTGCTGGCCGCCGCGCTGATCTGGCTCAGTCATCGAGTGCGCGTGCGCTTCGGTCTGTCCGAAGAACTGCCACAACACCCACGTCCCACGGACATGCTGCGCTTCGCTTTGCGTAAACTCGGGCCGTGGCTGATCGCGCTGGTGATCACGGTCTACCTCAGTTATTCCCTGCCGCCGTCGCTGGGGCGCGACCTGGCGATGGTCCTGGCCTACGCGCTGGTTGTGGGCACGTTGTTTTCGGCGATCTGCGTGATTGCCTTCTCGCTGCTCGACGGCCCGCACCGGCATCAGGCGTTGCATATTCTGCGACATCAGGCGTTTCGTCCGCTGTGGTGGATCGGCAGTTTTGCCGCCTTCGGTGAAGCGCTCAGCGACCCGCGACTGGTGGCGAGCCTTGGCGTGCATCTGGCGCACACCGCCGCGACGCTCGCCAACGTCATGGCAGCTGTCTCCACCGGGCTGTTCATCATCCGTTTCCGCCGGCCGATCGCTCACCTGATGCGCAACCAGCCGCTGTCCAGACGTCTCAAGCGCCGTGCCCTGAGCGACACCATCGAGATTCTGGGCAGCTTCTGGTACTTGCCGGCGCTGGTGTTGGTGGGTGTTTCCCTGTTCGCCACCTTCTTCTCGGCGGGCGACACCAGCACGGCCTTGCGCCAGTCGCTGATTTGCACCGTGTTGCTGGTGTTGTGCATGGTGATCAATGGGCTGGTGCGTCGACACTCGCAGAAACCCTCCCACGGCCACAAGCGCCACGCCCTCTATTCGGACCGCTTGAAGAGCTTCTTCTACACCGTCGCACATCTGCTGGTATGGCTGCTGTTCATCGAACTTGGCCTGCGGGTGTGGGGCCTGTCGCTGATTCGTTTTTCGGAGGGTGAAGGCCACGACATCAGCGTGCGCGTCATGGGTCTGGCGACCACGTTGATGTTCGCCTGGCTGATCTGGATTCTGGCGGATACCGCGATTCACCACGCCCTCACCCGTTCGCGCAAAGGCCTGGCCAACGCACGGGCGCAAACCATGATGCCGCTGATCCGCAACGTGCTGTTCGTGACCATTTTCATCATTGCGCTGATCGTCGCGCTGGCGAACATGGGGATGAACGTCACGCCGCTGCTGGCCGGTGCCGGTGTGATCGGTCTGGCCATCGGTTTCGGTGCCCAGTCGCTGGTGGCGGATTTGATCACCGGCCTGTTCATCATCATCGAAGACTCACTGGCCATCGACGATTACGTGGACGTCGGCGGGCATCTGGGGACGGTCGAAGGGCTGACCATTCGCACCGTGCGCCTGCGGGACATCGACGGCATCGTTCACACCATCCCGTTCAGCGAGATCAAGAGCATTCAGAACTACTCGCGCGAATTCGGCTACGCGATCTTCCGCATTGCCATTCCGTCGAGCATGAACATCGACGACGCGCTGAAGATGATCCGCGACGTCGGCCAGAAAATGCGCACCGATCCGTTGCAGCGCCGCAATATCTGGTCGCCGCTGGAGATTCAGGGGGTAGAGAGTTTCGAGTCGGGCAATGCGATTTTGCGTGCGCGCTTCAAGACCGCGCCGATCAAGCAATGGGAGGTATCCCGGGCCTTCAACCTGTCGCTCAAGCGCTATCTGGACGAAGCCGGCATGGACCTGGCGACACCGCGCCTGAATGTGCAGGTCAGCACCAGCGGCGGCAGCGTGAGTGGGATTCGCGGGAAGAAGGACGAGTCGGCGGTGTGAGATTCCCCGACATCCTGTAGCCGTCCGGCTTGCCGGCGGTGGGCTGCGAAGCAGTCGTAAACCTGAAATCGCCGATGTGTCAGATGCAACGCACTGGCAGGATTACGACCGGTGCCCGGCCGACCGTCCGCAAGCCGGACGGCTACAGGGGCGCGGCGTCCGTTACGGCGCAGCCGACGCCGTCTTGCTGCCTTCAGCCATCGCCGCAAACCGCGTTTTGTTGGCGGCGTAGTAAGCGGCGACGACTTTCTCAGGCGAGTTTCCCGGCTCCCGCGCTTCGGACATCATCTTTTGCAGGTCAGCCTGGGGGATGGAGTAATGAGAGAAGAACTGCGCCACTTTCGGGTATTGCTCGCTGAAGCCTTTGCGGGCCACGACATGAATCTGCTCCACGCCGCCGAACAAGTGTTCCGGATCGTCGAGATAGCGCAGCGGGTACTTGGCGAACATCCAGTGCGGGCTCCAGGCGTTGACCAGTGACCATTTACCGCGTTTGAGGTTACGGTCCAGCTCGCTGAGCATCCCGCTCTCCGAAGACGCGACCATCTTGTAACCGACGATTTTCTTTTCGTTGAGCACTTTTTCGGTCAGCTTGTACTGCCCGTTGCCCACTTCGGAGGTGAGGATCTTGCCGTCGAACTTCTGCGCAGTCCCCGGCTTGTTCAGGTCCGCCAGGCTGGAAACCTCACTGGCTGGCACGATGTCCGGCACCGCCATGCCAATGCGCCCCTCGTACAGCACGCCCAGATCTTCGAGCTTGTCCTTGTACTTGTCGTAGAAGGCCTTGTGCGTCCCCGGCAACCAGACCATCGGGATCAGGTCGATATTGCCGTTGGCCATGGCCTGAAACTGAATGCCAATGTCGGCCATGATCAGCTTGACCGGCTGTTTCAACTGATCTTCCAGCACAACGTTGGCCAGCTTGACGGCAATTTCGGTGTCCGACCAATTGACCCATCCGATGCGAACGGGCGGCGGGTCTGCCGCTTGAGTCAACAGACTCACCGAGGTCAAGGCAAGCCCTGCCAACCAACCAATACGTTTTTTCTTATACGGCGAATAAGCATCCATCGTGCATCTCCCCTGTCGTGTATGGGTGTTTCCGGGTGTGGCAGTGAAAGTGGTGAATCGCCAGTCTTGGCCAGCTGATCGGCCGATAGTAGCCACACAAGGAGTGTGGGCGCAAGGGAAATGTACACATGCGTCATCGACGCTTGACACACATGTACATTCCTCCTAGTTTTGCCTCAAACCAAGCCTGATGTTCCCCTCCAGGAGCGCACCACGATGTCGACCGACCCGCTGCTGCAGCCTTATAAGATCAAGAACCTGACCCTGCGCAACCGCATCATCACCACGTCTCACGAACCGGCCTATCCGGTCGATGGCATGCCCAAGGATCTGTACCGGGCCTATCACGTCGAACGCGCGAAGGCCGGTGTCGCGTTGACCATGACAGCGGGTTCGGCAGCCGTGTCTCGTGACAGCCCGCCCGTTTTCAACAACGTGCTGGCGTACAAGGATGAGGTGGTCGGCTGGCTCAAGGACCTCACCGACGAATGCCATGAACACGGCGCGGCGGTGATGATTCAACTGACGCACCTGGGCCGTCGCACGCGCTGGGACAAGGCCGACTGGCTGCCGGTGGTTTCGCCGTCCCATCGACGCGAGGCCTCGCACCGTTCATTCCCCAAGAAGCTGGAAGACTGGGATATCCAGCGCATCATCAAGGACTACATAGACGCCGCCGAACGCATGAAAGCAGCAGGCATGGACGGTCTGGAGCTTCAGGCGTACGGCCATCTGATGGACCAGTTCTGGTCGCCGCTGACCAACGACCTCGAAGGCGAATACGGCGGCTCGCTGGAGAACCGTCTGCGCTTCACTTTCGACATCCTGCGTGGCATCCGCAAGCAATGCGGCGAAGACTTCCTGCTGGGCGTGCGCTACACCGGCGATGAGGATTTGCCGGGCGGGTTCGGTGCCGAAGAAGGCATCGCCATCTCGCACATGCTCAAGGACAGCGGGCTGGTGGATTTCCTGAACGTCGTCAAAGGCCATATCGACACCGATGCGGGGCTGACCGATGTCATCCCGATCCAGGGCATGCGTAATTCGCCGCACCTGGACTTTGCCGGAGAGATCCGCGCCGCGACCGGATTTCCCACCTTTCATGCGGCGAAGATTCCTGACGTCGCCACCGCCCGTCACGCGATCGCGTCCGGCAAGGTCGACATGGTTGGCATGACCCGCGCGCACATGACTGACCCGCACATCGTGCGCAAGATCATCGAAAAGCGTGAGGAAGAGATTCGCCCATGCGTGGGCGCCAACTATTGTCTGGACCGCATCTATCAAGGCGGCGCGGCGTACTGTATCCACAATGCCGCGACCGGTCGCGAGACCACCATGCCTCATGAGATTCCCAAGGCTGCCGCCCCACGCAAGGTGGTGGTCATCGGCGCGGGCCCCGGAGGGCTGGAAGCGGCGCGTGTTGCAGCCGAACGCGGGCACGACGTTACGGTGCTGGAAGCGGCCGATCAGCCGGGCGGGCAGATTCGCCTGACGTCATTGAGCGAACGACGCCGCGAGATGATCAGCATCATCGACTGGCGCATGGCGCAATGCGAACGCATGGGTGTGAAGTTTCAGTTCAACACGTGGGCTGAGGCGCAAACCGTTCTGGATCAGGAACCGGACGTGGTCATCGTCGCCACCGGTGGTTTGCCGGACACCGAAGTGTTGAAGGAAGGCAACGAATTGGTGGTCTCGGCCTGGGACATCATTTCCGGGGACGCGAAACCGGGCAAGAACGTGCTGATTTTCGATGACGCGGGCGATCACGCGGCATTGCAAGCGGCGGAAGTCATCGCCCAGAGCGGTGCACACCTGGAAATCGTCACGCCGGACAGGTCCTTCTCACCGGAAGTCATGGCGATGAATCTGGTGCCGTACATGCGCAGCCTGCAGGATCTGGACGTGGTCTTCACCGTGACCTATCGGGTGGAATCCGTGCAACGGCGCGACGGCAAACTGGCCGCGATCTTCGGCAGCGACTACGGCAAGGTCAACAAGGAGCGCATCGTCGATCAGGTGGTGATCAACCACGGCACACTGCCGCTGGATGATCTGTATTTCGAACTTCGTCCGCTCTCCAGCAATGGCGGCGCGGTGGAGCAACACGACCTGATCGCGGGCAACGTGCAGAATCTGGTGACCCATCCGGATGGGCGTTTTCAGTTGTTCCGAATCGGGGACGCCGTGGCGGCGCGTAATACGCACGCGGCCATCTACGATGCGCTGCGGTTGATGAAGGATCTTTAGAAGCTTTGCAGGAGCGCGCTTGCCCGTGATAACGGTTTGTCTGCACCGGATGCGGTGGCTGACACGCCGCAATCGCGGGCAAGCGCGCTCCTACAAAGGAGTGAGCTGCTCGCGATAACGGTTTGTCTGCACCGGCTGCGGTGGCTGACACACCGCTATCGCGAGCAAGCTCACTCCTACAAATGTCACATATCCTGCGAGCGACCGGGGTCACATGCCTCTGCGTGCGACCTCTGCGCCGGCCTGCACCGCCTCGCCGATCATGCCTTCAAACCCCGCATCCATCAGGCTCTGCAAGGCAGCCGCAGTGACGCCTTTATAAGCCACCAATGAATCGATCAGGTCCTGGGGCTCGGTCTTGTTCAGCAACTGGCTGGCATTGAGGACCACGCCTCGTGCAGCGCTTCGGGCGATGTCTTCAGGGATTCCCGCCGCCACCGCCTGATGGGCAAGCGCCGTCATCAACAACGCCGGAAACGCCGGGCCTGTGCCCGACAATGCGCTCAGATAATCGATGGCATCTTCGCTCGGCACTCGACTTGCGGTCCCCACGCACGCAAGCAACCCCTGTATGAAATCGACCTCGGACGCCGACAGATCATGGGCGCAGTGCCAGGGCGTGAACGATTGTCTGATCTCGACGGCAGCGTTGGCCATGGCCCTGACGATCAACGACGCTCCGGTGACCTGACCGATCACCTGTGAAGGCACGCCCGCCATCAGCGAAATCACGCGCTTGCCCGTGGCATCAATGTTCAGCGCCTTGAATTGCTCGGGACGCACCGACAGGATCAACGTGTCGCACGCATCCACAAGCCCCTGATTGTCAGCCATCAAACGAGCGCCGGTTTTTTCCAGCGGATGACTGCCCGAGCGATTGGACAGAAGCAGCCGGTCGGCCTCGATGAACCCCGTGTCCATCAATGCCTCGGCGAGCGCGCCGCCCAACCAGCCCGTACCGCCAATGATGCCGATGCGCTCAGTTCGCACCGGCGTTTTCCTCGAAAGTATCGGCCAGCGGAACGAACTCACCCGGGGCTTTTTCGGCATAACCGAACGTGCCGTAAAACCGGTCCAGCTCGCGCTTCTTCGGCGACTTGCCGGTAAA
Organism: Pseudomonas sp. LS-2; assembly: GCF_003605735.1. Taxonomy (GTDB): domain Bacteria; phylum Pseudomonadota; class Gammaproteobacteria; order Pseudomonadales; family Pseudomonadaceae; genus Aquipseudomonas. Next base: position 20,852 of record NZ_QXTJ01000038.1, read on the forward strand.
AATCGCGACGTAGTGAGGGATGCGTCGGAAGCGCTCGGTGATGTCTTCTGTGGTTTTCATCGAGATGTAACCGATCTGCGTCAGATAAATCGTGCGAGCGCGAGTGTCGGCAGCGTCCTGTTCATAGCCGAAGCGCCTGAACATCGCCGCCAGTGCACTGATACGGGCGTCATCCGCGGCGGCGATTTCCTGAGTGACCTCTTCGGACTGCAAGGCCCAGCTGCGCACGGCAAATTCGAACTGCGAATCGAACACCTCGGGGTTCAGCCAGCACTCGAAGACGTTGAGGATCGCTTCGGTGATGTTTTCAGCGTAGCTTTCGGACTGCTTGACCATCCCGCCGGTGTTCTTGTCCTTCCAGCGCGCGAGCAAGGCAGCGAGTAACTGTTCGCGGTCCTGGTAGAACCAGTAGAAACTGGTGCGCGAGAGGTTCAGGCGTTTGGCGAGCGGCATCACGCGAACGGCATCGACACCGGATTCCTTCAAGGCTTCATAAGCCGCTTCGAGCCAGCCTTCAGGCGAGCCTCGCCAGCCGGAATCCTGGGATTTGCCTCGTTCCTTGCCTGATACCGACATCTGATGTCGCCTTTGTTCGAAATTAAGTGAATGAACTGTACGCGCCTGATTCCTTGATGTACATCCGTGTACATTCAAGTGACGCTCAGCCTCCCCCAACTGTCGACTTTCGGCATGCCGCGTTCACCCCTGTAGCAGTCCGGCTCGTCGGCCATGGCGATTCTGAGTGCGTTACCGCCGGCTAGCCGAATTGCTACAGGAAGTTGTGTTGAAGCGTACTCAAACATCCCCCACCACCGCGCTCACATGAATCGCGTCGTGCCGCCAGTACTCCAGATCGCAGTCGATCAATCGTCCGCGCTGGTCATGGTTGACCCTGGCAATGCGCAGGCCGGGGCTGCCAATCGACACTTTCAACGCCGCCGCCGCTTCGACCGGCAACGCGGTGGGCACCATCTCGAAACGCACCTGGCCGTAACCAATGTCGTAATAGCGGGCATACAGCTCGGTCAGCGACTGATTCAGGTCGAAATCCAGAATCTGCGGAAAGTAGTCGGGGTTGAGGTAATGCTCGACGTAGAGCACCAATCGCTCATCAATGCGCCGTGCGCGGCAGATCTGGATCACGCTGGATAATGCAGGCAATTGCAGCAGGCCACAGATGGCCGCCGATGCTGGCTGTAACCTGGCCGAGATCACCTGAGTCGCCGGCACCCGCCCTTGCGCCTGAACCATGGCGTGAAAGTGGCTGCGACGCATCAGGTCGTAGGCCAGCCGTGGCGGCGAGATGAACCAGCCCCTTCGCTCCTCGCGATAGATCAGGCCCTGTGCTTCCAGCTGCACCAGCGCCTCACGCAATGTAATGCGCGTGGTGTCGAATACCTCACTCAGCTTGCGCTCGGCAGGCAGTTTGCTGCCGGGCGGCAAAAGGCCGTGTTCGATCTGCTCCTGCAAGGCATTGCAGATGGTCGTCACCGCTCGAGGCACTTCTTGGCGCATCACGTTACCTATCTGGACTAGACCAGCGCTATTTGGGGGCAAGGTCTACAGCTCAATGGCCTGTTTCAGTGCTCTAGAGCCTAGGCAGCGTAGATGACTGTTACGTGACAATCCAGCCCGAAACCCCAGCCAAACCTTGCGATAAAAAGAGATAAGCCTTTTCAGATCAGTTATTTGGGCATGGTCTACGCTTACCCCACGGCCATACCGTCCGCCTGCCAGGCTCAGAGCAAAAGTCGGTCCAGACACGAAAGTGTCATGTGAGTCGCCTAACTTGGCTCAGGTATTGCTGACCTAGACCAACCCACCCGCAACGAGCATTTCACCGACCCTTTCCTACATAACGTCGAGAAGTGCACCAAAGGAGCTTCGAATGAAACACCTTTTGCTGGCATCACTCCTGGGTTCGGCCATTGCGCTGAGCACTTCGGCCATGGCCGCCGATATCAAGGATCTGGAAGCCGCCGCCAAAACCGAAGGCGCGGTCAATAGTGTTGGCATGCCCGACGACTGGGCGAACTGGAAAGGCACCTGGACCGACCTGACCGCCAAGTACGGTCTGGTGCACATGGACACCGACATGAGTTCGGCTCAGGAAGTGGCCAAGTTCGACGCGGAAAAAGACAACGCCAGCGCCGATATCGGTGACGTCGGCGCGGCCTTCGGCCCTATCGCGGTCACCAAGGGCGTGACCCAGCCATACAAACCGACCACCTGGGATCAGGTTCCGGACTGGGCCAAGGACAAGGACGGTCACTGGGCACTGGCCTACACCGGCACCATCGCCTTCATCGTCAACAAAAAGCTGCTGCACGGCTCCGAAGTCCCCACCAAGTGGGCTGACCTCAAAGACGGCAAGTACAAGGTCACCATCGGTGACGTGAGCACCGCCGCTCAGGCAGCCAACGGCGTACTGGCCGCTGCCATTGCCATGAAAGGTGACGAAACCAACATCGCGCCGGGCCTTGCGCTGTTCACCGAACTGGCAAAACAGAAGCGTCTGGGCATCAACAACCCAACCATTCAGACCATGGAAAAAGGCGAAGTCGAAGTCGGCGTGGTATGGGACTTCAACGGTCTGAGCTACAAGGCCAAGATGGCCAACCCGGATGACTACGTCGTGCTGATTCCGTCCGACGGCTCGGTGATCTCCGGCTACACCACCATCATCAACAAATACGCCAAGCACCCGAACGCCGCCAAGCTCGCGCGCGAATACATCTTCAGCGACGCCGGTCAGATCAACCTGGCCAATGGCAACGCCCGTCCGATCCGTGCCGAGCACCTGAAACTGCCACCGGAAGTGCAGGCCAAGCTGCTGCCTAACGAGCAATACAAGAACGTCACCCCGATCAAAGACCCTGCAGCCTGGGAAAAGACCTCCAAAGCCCTGCCTCAGCAGTGGAACGAGCAGGTTATCGTCGAGATGCAATAACACTCCGAAGGCGCTTCAAGGATGAAGCACCTTTTTTGGGAGACCGAAATCCTGCTTCTGCCCGAAGGGCGTGGGAGCTTGGCTTGCCAGCGATCTAGCGCGCAGCGGTAGTAAAACCAGTCACCTCCGTGTGTCAGGTGTATTGCATGCTCAGGTTTTGCTGCCGGTGCCCGGCAGATCGCCGGCAAGCCAGGCTCCCACGCCCTCCGGGCAGAATCAAAAACACCTGGTCCGCATCGTCCCGGAGCGAGTATGAAACACAACGTCATCCTGATCCTGCTGGACGGCCTGAGCTACAGCGTGGCACAGCATGCGATGGGGCATCTGCTGGCGTACCGGAACGTGGGCCGGGCCGCCTTGTACAAACTGGAATGCGAGTTGCCGGCGCTTTCCCGCCCGCTGTACGAATGCATCCTGACCGGCGTTGCGCCTATCGACAGCGGCATTGTGCACAACCATGTTTCGCGTCTATCCAACCAGCGCAGCGTGTTTCACTACGCCGCAGCAGCCGGACTGAAAACGGCCGCCGCCGCTTATCACTGGGTCAGCGAGCTGTACAACCGCAGCCCGTTCATCGCCGGCCGTGACCGACATACCGACGACGCCGACCTGCCAATCCAGCACGGTCATTTCTACTACGTCGATCATTACCCCGATTCCCACCTGTTCGACGATGCCGAGCATCTGCGAACAGCGCACCAACCGAATCTCCTGTTCATTCACCCGATGAACATCGATGACGCCGGCCACAAGCACGGCCTCGACACCCCGCAATACCGCAACAGCGCGCGCTCGGCCGACATCATTCTCGCCGAGTATCTGCAGTGCTGGCTGGACGCCGGCTATCAAGTGTTGGTGACTGCCGACCACGGCATGAACAATGACCGCTCACACAACGGCATCCTCCCCGAAGAGCGCGAAGTGCCGCTGTTCGTCATCGGTGACGCCTTCAGTCTCGACCCCGACGCGCAACCGAAACAGACCGAGATCTGCGGCACGGTCTGCGAACTGCTCGGCGTGCCCCACGACAAACCCGTCTGCAGAGAGGTGCTCAAGTGAATTCACAGAGTCGCGGCAAATGGCTGGGGCTGTTGTGCCTGGTGCCGTTTGCGATTTTCTTCATCGCATTTCAGATCGCGCCGCTGGCCTGGGTCGCGATCAACAGCCTGCATTCGGACACGGGCTGGGGCGTGGATAACTTCATCAAGGCGTTCAATTCACGCTTCTACCGACAGGCCATGCAATACAGCCTGGAGATCAGTTTCTGGTCGAGTCTGATCGGCATCGTCATCGCCATCCTGGGCAGTTATTCGCTGCGCAAAGTGCCGTCGCGTCTGCGGGATTTCGTCAGCGCCTTCGCCAACATGACCAGCAACTTCTCCGGCGTGCCACTGGCCTTCGCGTTCATCATTCTGCTGGGTTTCAACGGCGCGCTGACCCTGATCCTCAAACAAGCCGGAATCATCGACGACTTCAACCTGTACTCGAAAACAGGGCTGATCATCCTCTACACCTACTTCCAGATTCCCCTCGGCGTCCTGCTGCTGTATCCGGCCTTCGACGCCCTGCGCGAGGACTGGCGCGAATCGGCTTCGTTGCTCGGCGCCAGCACCTGGGATTTCTGGCGCCACATCGGCATTCCCGTGCTGACGCCCGCACTGCTCGGCACCTTCGTGATCCTGCTGGCCAACGCCCTGGGCGCCTATGCGACGGTCTATGCCCTGACCACCGGTAACTTCAACGTGCTGCCGATCCGCATCGCCGCCATGGTTGCCGGCGATATCAGTCTGGACCCGAACCTGGCGAGCGCCCTGGCGATGATTCTGGTGGGCATGATGACGCTGGTGACCATCGTCCATCAGTGGCTGTTGAAGAGGAGCTACCATGTCTCGCGCTGAACGCGGCCCGGCCGGGCTCTACCACCGCGTGGTGGTGTACATCCTGTTTCTGATTCTGCTGGCGCCACTGCTTGGAACGTTCGTCTACTCGATTGCCACCAGTTGGTCGGCGACGATTCTGCCTGCCGGCCTGACCTACAAATGGTATCTGGCGCTGTGGAGCGATCCGCGCTTTCTGATCGCCTTCGGGCAGTCGCTGCTGGTCTGCGTGGGCGCGCTGATTCTCTCGATAGTGCTGATTCTGCCGCTGCTGTTCGTGGTGCATTACCACTTCCCGAAACTCGATGCGCTGATGAACATTCTGATCCTGCTGCCGTTCGCGGTCCCGCCCGTGGTGTCGTCGGTGGGGCTGTTGCAGCTCTACGGTTCGGGGCCGCTGGCGATGGTCGGTACGCCGTGGATTCTGATCGGCTGCTACTTCACCATCGCCCTGCCCTTCATGTACCGCGCAATCACCAACAACCTTCAGGCAATCAATCTGGTGGACCTGATGGACGCCGCGCAATTGCTCGGCGCCAGCACCTTTCAGGCGGCGTTTCTGGTGGTACTGCCCAACCTGCGCAAGGGCTTGATGATTGCCCTGCTGCTGTCGTTCTCCTTCCTGTTCGGCGAGTTCGTGTTCGCCAACCTGCTGGTCGGCACGCGCTACGAAACCCTGCAGGTGTACCTCAACAACATGCGCAACAGCAGCGGCCACTTCAACAGTGCGCTGGTGATCTCTTATTTCTTCTTCGTATTGCTGCTGACCTGGGCGGCCAACCGACTGAACAAGGACAAAGACTGATATGAGCTTCGTCAGTGTCGAAAACCTGCAGAAGAACTACGCCAGCACAGCGGTCTTCAGCGATATCAATTGCGTGATCCACAAAGGCGAATTCGTCACCTTGCTCGGCCCGTCCGGTTGCGGCAAATCCACCCTGCTGCGCTGCATTGCCGGACTGACGTCGGTCACCAGCGGCAAGATTTTTCTCGACGGCAAGGATCTGGTCCCCGTCTCGCCGCAGAAGCGCGGGATTGGCATGGTGTTCCAGAGCTATGCGCTGTTCCCCAACATGAATGTCGAGCAGAACGTGGCCTTTGGTCTGCGCATGCAGAAAGTCAGTGCCGAGGATACGAAACAGCGTGTAGCCGAGGTGTTGAAACTGGTCGAGCTGACCGAGCTTGCCAGGCGCTATCCGCATCAGATGTCCGGTGGACAGTGTCAGCGTGTGGCACTGGCGCGTTCACTGGTCACCCGCCCTCGCCTGCTGTTGCTCGATGAGCCACTGTCTGCGCTGGATGCACGCATTCGCAAACACCTGCGCGAACAGATCCGCGCGATCCAGCAGGAGCTGGGGCTGACCACCATTTTCGTGACTCACGATCAGGAAGAAGCGCTGACCATGTCGGACCGCATCTTTCTGATGAATCAAGGGCGAATCGTCCAGAGCGGCGACGCTGAAACGCTGTACACCGCGCCGGTGGATGCATTCGCGGCGGGCTTCATCGGCAACTACAACCTGCTTGAGCCTGACGATGCCAGCCGCTTGATGCAGCGACCGATCAACAGCCGGGTGGCGATTCGTCCCGAAGCGATCCAGCTGAGCCTGACCGGTTCGCTGGAAGGTGAAGTGCGCAGTCACAGCCTGTTGGGCAACGTGATCCGCTATCGGGTCGAAGCACGGGGAGTGGAGTTGGTCGTCGACGTGCTCAACCGCTCGGCCAACGACTTGCACCCCAACGGCCAGCGCGTCACCCTGAACATCGAAGCGTCGGCGTTGTGCGAAGTGGCTTAGAAGCACGCCGTACTCTCTGTAGGAGCACGCTTGCCCGCGATTGAGCTCGATCAAATACAACATCGGTGTCTGACACGACGCTATCGCGGGCAAGCGCGCTCCTACAAAGTCCATGCATAGGCAACAAATTTGTTAGAGGAGCAAAACGATGGCACTGGCCATTTTCGATCTGGACGAAACCCTGATCCACGGCGACTGCGCCAGCCTGTGGAGCGAGCAGATGGGCCGGCTGGGCTGGGTCGATCCTGAATCGTTCCTGAAAAAAGACCATGAATTGATGGAGGCCTACAGCAAGGGCGATCTGGCGATGGAAGACTACATGGCGTTCAGCCTGGAGCCGATGATCGGTCGCACGCCTGAAGAAGTGGATTTCCTCGTCGGCCCATGGGTTGAAGACTTCATCGAGCCGATTATTTTCAGTGACGCCACCAAAGCCATCGCCGAACACCGCGCCGCTGGCGACCGCATCCTGATCATCTCCGCGTCCGGCGTGCATCTGGTCCGCCCCATCGCTGAACGCATCGGCGTGGATGAGGTGCTGGCCATCGATCTGGACATCGCCCATGGCGTTTACAGCGGGAAAACGAAAGGCGTGCTGACCTACCGTGAAGGCAAGATCACTCGCTTGCTGGAGTGGCTGGATCAGGAAGGCGAAAACCTCGAAGGCGCAAGTTTCTATTCAGACTCACGCAATGACCTGCCGCTGTTGCAGAGGGTCGATTTCCCCCATGTAGTCAATCCGGATCCGGTACTGCGTGAAGCGGCGCAGACAGCGGGATGGCCGATTCATAGCTGGAAGTAGCAGGCGCGTCATTGATTGTTCCCACGCTCCGCGTGGTAACACAGTGATCGACGCTCCGCGTCGCTTTGGACACACAGCGTCCTGCGAGACATTCCCACGCAGAGCGTGGGAACGATCATCGTCATCAATCAGCGCAACCGATAAAGCCTGATATCACTTCAGGCTTTCATCGATCACCAACACCACCTTCCCCGAGACCTGATTGGTCGCCAGCTCCGCGTACGCCTCTTCCGCTTCCAGGATCGGAAAGCTGCGGGCCAGTTGTGGCTTGAGGCGGCCCTCGGTGAACAGCGGCCAGACGTGCTGGCCCAGATCGGCAAGCAGATCAGCCTTGAATTGGTCATCGCGGCTGCGCAGGGTCGAGCCGAGAATCTGGATGCGCTTGCCCAGCACCTGGGCAAAATCCAGCTCGGCCTTTCGCCCGCCCATCAAACCGATCAACACCAGCCGCCCGTCCGTACCCAGCACTTTCAGGTTCAGCGCGGCATAGTTGGCGCCGACCGGGTCGAGGACGACGTGAAACGGTGCGAAGTCGTTCAGGCCGTCCAGGCTTTCGTTGCGGATCACACCGCCCTGGGCGCCGAGTTCTTCGCAGTACGCCAGACGGTCGGCCGATCCCACACTGACCCAGCACGGGCTGCCGAATGCCTTGCACAGCTGAATGGCAGCTGAACCAACTCCACTTGCACCGGCGTGCAGCAAAACTTTTTCACCGGGCTTGAGCCCCGCCAGTTGGAACAGGTTCAGCCAGGCCGTTGCATAGACTTCGGGAATCGCCGCCGCTTCATGCAGCGAGATGCCCTCTGGTACGGGTAAAACATGCCGTGCGTCGACGACTACTTCTTCTGCCATCGCCCCGCCTGCAACCAGCGCACAGACGCGGTCGCCCACTTGCCATGAGGTCCCGGAACCGATCTCGGCGATCACGCCGGAACACTCCATCCCGAGGATTTCCGTGACGCCGGGCGGTGGCGGATAAAGCCCCGCACGTTGCAGCAAATCCGCTCGGTTGAGCCCTGCCGCCGCGACCTTGATGCGAACTTGCCCCACATCGAGCGTCGGTGATGGCTGTTCAACCCATTCCACGTGACCTTCAACGCCTTGCAATGCTTTCACGGTGCCTCCATAGTGAGTCTTGACTGAGCCAGTGTGCATCTAAGCATCCTGGCTTTCTTGCATTATGCGACCGGCGCCCAAGGGAACCGGCGATCTCAAAGACGGCCTAATATGCGTTATCAATTGTCCCCGCGTCGAATCAGCATGAAGCAATTTTTGCCCAGCACCACCCTTGCATTACTCATTGGCCTGGCCGCGTTGCCAATGTCAGCCAGTTCATTCGCAGCCAACAGCTGGGATAATCTTCAACCTGATCGCGATGAAGTCATCGCCAGTCTGAATGTCGTGGAGCTGCTAAAGCGCCACCATTACAGCAAGCCGCCGCTGGACGACAAGCGTTCGGAAATCATCTATCAGAGCTATCTGAAACTGCTCGACCCTGCGCGCAGTTACTTTCTGGCGAGCGACATTGCCGAATTCGACAAATGGCGCTTTCAGTTCGACGACTTCCTCAAGAGCGGCGATCTGAACCCGGGATTCACTATCTACAAGCGCTATCTGGACCGCATCAAGTCGCGTCTGGATTTCGCCCTGGCCCAATTGAGCAAAGGCGTCGACAAGATCGACCTGAACACGCAGGAAACCCTGCTGGTCGATCGCAAGGACGCGCCATGGCCGAAGAACGAAGCAGAACTCGACGACCTGTGGCGCAAGCGCGTCAAGGACGAGGTTCTGCGTTTGAAGATCGCGGGCAAAGACCCGGCCAAGATTCAGGAAACCCTGACCAAGCGCTACAAGAATCAACTTGCACGTCTGGGTCAGACCCGCAGCGAAGACATCTTCCAGGCTTACCTGAACACCTTCGCGATGTCCTACGATCCGCACACCAACTACCTGTCACCTGACAGCGCGGAAAACTTCGACATCAACATGAGCCTGTCGCTGGAAGGCATCGGCGCCGTCCTGCAGAGCGACAACGACAACGTCAAGATCGTGCGTCTGGTTCCGGCCGGCCCTGCCGCCAAGACCAAGCAAGTCGCCACCGCAGACAAGATCATCGGCGTTGCCCAGGGCGACAAAGAGATGGTCGACGTGATCGGCTGGCGTCTCGATGAAGTGGTCAAGCTGATCCGCGGTCCAAAAGGCTCGGTGGTACGTCTGGAAATCATCCCGGCCAGCAATGCGCCGAACGATCAGACCACCAAGATTGTGTCGATCACCCGCGAAGCGGTGAAGCTTGAAGAACAAGCGGCGAAGAAGTCGATCCTGCACCTCAATCAGGATGGCAAGGACTACAAGCTGGGCGTGATCGAGATTCCTGCTTTCTACCTGGACTTCAAGGCCTACCGTGCCGGCGATCCTGAGTACAAGAGCACCACCCGCGACGTGAAGAAACTGCTGACCGAATTGCAGTCGGAAAAAGTCGACGGCGTGGTCATCGACCTGCGTAACAACGGCGGCGGTTCGTTGCAGGAAGCCACTGAGCTGACCAGCCTGTTCATCGACAAGGGCCCGACCGTTCTGGTGCGTAACGCCGACGGCAAGGTCGATGTGCTGGAAGACGAAAACAGCGGCGCGTTCTACAAAGGCCCGATGGCGCTGCTGGTCAACCGCCTGTCCGCTTCGGCTTCGGAGATCTTCGCCGGCGCGATGCAGGACTATCACCGCGCGCTGATCATCGGTGGTCAGACCTTTGGTAAAGGCACCGTGCAGACCATCCAGCCGCTCAACCACGGCGAGCTGAAACTGACACTGGCGAAGTTCTACCGGGTCTCCGGTCAGAGCACCCAGCATCAGGGCGTGCTGCCGGACATCGCGTATCCGTCGATCATCGACACCAAGGAAATCGGCGAAAGCGCGCTGCCCGAGGCAATGACCTACGACACGATCAAGCCTGCGATCAAGCCGGCGGTGGATCCGTTCAAGCCATTCCTGGCCCAGTTGCAGTCACGCCACGATGTGCGTTCGGCCAAAGACGCCGAGTTCGTGTTCGTCGAGCAGAAGCTGGCACTGGCCAAGAAATTGATGAGCGAGAAGACCGTCAGCCTGAACGAGGCCGAGCGTCGCACCGAGCACGCCGACGTCGAGAGCAAGCAGTTGGTGATGGAGAACACCCGTCGCAAGGCCAAGGGCGAAGAACCGCTCAAAGAGCTGAAGAAAGAAGACGAGGATGCGCTGCCAGTGGACGACGACAAGACCAAACCGGAAGACGACGCCTACCTGTCGGAAACCGGGCGGATTCTCATCGATTATCTGGGTTTGAGTGGTTCCGTGGCAAAGAAGTAAGGAATTGAAGACCTCGTCATGAACCATGACGAGGTCAGCCTCCTTACGCGGATCCAGCATCTGCGGTTGCTAAAAAGGGGCTCGACGCCAAAGCGTCGAGCCCCTTTTTTATTTGCTCTGCGCAGCGGGTTGACCAGGCAGCCACCCGCGCGGGTCTTGCCCCGTCCTACTCAGGCCTGGCCTGCTCCGGATACTCGAACTCGAAGACTCGCACCACCTCAGCTGCATGCCAGGAGGCTGCTGCGACGCCGTCAGAGGGCCCGGAGAAGCGGCCGAGGCGCTCGGCACATTCGAAGAATCCGGTGCGTGGCAATCGACTCGCGCCCTGGCTGATCACCAGAGAGCTGCGCAGAGGCTGCTCGACGCGGGCGTCGATGGCAGCGAGATGTTCAAGCGCAGCGGTAAGGGTTTGCATCGCGGGAGTGGGCAACTGTAGACGCTCCAGTAACGCGCGATAGGTGACGAGATGGCGTTGCCGACGCGCCATGTCCAGTTCAGCCAGCAGCGCTTCCCAGTGCTGACGGCTGATCCGCACGCTCATGGCTCACCTCGCCAGCCAGGCACACCCAATTCCCACGCCAGGCTTCGGAGGATCGCAGCATCGGGCTGGCGCGTGCCGTTCTCGATGAGCTCAAGGTACGAAGGGCTGATGCCAACCGTACGCGCCAACTGCCCGAGCGCCAACCCTTTGGCCTCACGCAAAGCACCCAGTTGATCGAGAGAGGGAAGTTCGGCAGAAGCAGAAACCGTTGAATCGGCAGGTTGCGCAGTGGACGAAGTGTTTTGTGGATGAGAAACGCCAGCTGCCTGCAACAGCGCCTGATACTGCGCCCATGGCAACACTGCGTACTCTGGCTCTCCATCACGAGAAATGACCTGAAGATCCATACCACCCCCTGTAGGACAAAAAACTGTTTCTAGTAGTCTTTTTCTTTGTATTGGCGGCATCTTAACAGCGGACGGGCAGAACTTGCGTGCATGTAATCGACACAGTTTTCTCAGGAGCGACTTTTTCGAGGGTATTTCGGCGCAAACGGGAAAGATGCGACGTATTACCCTGTCCAACGGCGACGAACGTCTGTAGCAGTCCGGCTTGTCGACGGTGGCGAAATTGAAGACGCCATCGCCGGCAAGCCGGACTGCCACAACGGTGACGAATTCGATGCATCATTTAGGGGAGGCGAACGTCAGACCAAGGCAGCCCTCAATCCTTCTTTTCACGCTCCAGTAACTTCGGTGTCGCGGGTAGACGCTCGACCACCGCCAGCTTTTCCGGATTCTGCCGCTCGCGCCAAGCTCGAAAGGCGCTGAGTTCGGCTTCCAGATTTTTCATTACCCAGGCCAGCACGGCGATGTCGTCCAGCATGCCCAGCCCCGGAATCCAGTCAGGGATGGCGTCCAGCGGGCTCAGGAAGTACATCAAACCGGCCACCACCGAAAGAATCGCCTTACCGCTGATGGCGCGGTACTCGCCCCGCCAGTAGGCCAGGCACAGGGCTTGAAGCAGTTTCAGATCATCCTTGAGCTTGCCAAGCCGGTTGCCTTCGCTTGCGGCTTTGCCGGCAACGGCGAACAGCAATGCAGGCAAACGACCCGCCGCCATGAGCCGTTTTGCCATGGGCAGGTATCGAATGAAGCTCCAGGGTGCTTTCATATTCTCTCCGGCGATGTCGATAAAAATCGATAAAACGGACAATCAATCTCGATTGAGGGACCCAAGTACAGTGAGCAAGGGTCCACGCACGAAAGGTTATCCACACAAATTGTGGATAACCTTGTGAACAGACCCAGATTTGGGCGCTGAAACGCCCGTTCTACAGGGGTCTGGCTCAAATCGCGCGTTTTTTACACACAAACATGAACGCAGAAAAGCGTTGACTTGAGTGCTTTCAGAAGCTATCGGAAGCCAGGATTCGAACCCGTTGGATCGTCCGACAATCCCGACATTTGCCCAACATGCCAACGGTATTGGGACTGTGTGTGCCCTACCCGGTTCGATTTGTTTTCAACAAAAATGAAAATGCCCCGTCGAGACGGGGCATTTTCGTAGAAGCGGCAATCGAAGAGTCGATTACTTCTTGGCGGCCGGCTTGGCAGGTTCTGCTGCCGGTGCAGCCTCTTCTTCCTCGTCCGCACCTGCGGCAGCATCGTTGGCACCTGCAGCGGCAGGATCCTTGATGCCCAGCAGTTCCAGATCGAATACCAGCACCGAGTTGGCCGGGATCATCGGGCTAGGGCTTTGCGCGCCGTAAGCCAGTTCGCTAGGAATGTAGAGCTTGATCTTCTCGCCGACGTGCATCAGTTGCAGGCCTTCGACCCAACCCGGAATCACGCCGCTCACGGGCAGATCGATCGGGCTGCCGCGCTCGACAGAGCTGTCGAACACTTTGCCGTCGGTCAGCTTGCCTTCGTAGTGAACGGTCACGACGTCAGTAGGCTTGGGCACCGGGCCGTCGGCTTTCTTGATGATTTCGTATTGCAGACCGGAAGCAGTGGTGGTGACTTCCTTACGCTTGCCATTCTCTTCGAGGAATTTTTTGCCGGCGGCTGCCGACTCTTCGCTCATCTTGGCCATGCGCTCTTCAGCACGCTTCTGCAGCTCGCCGAAGGCTGCTACCAGTTCGTCGTCTTTGAGTTTCTGTTCTTTCTTGCCGACGGCATCTTCGATGCCCAGCGCTACGGCCTTGGAATCCAGATCGTCCATCCCTTCCTGAGCCAGGCTCTTGCCCATGTTCAGGCCGATGCCATAAGAGGCTTTTTGTGCCGGGGTTTTCAGCTCAACGGTGCTGGCTTGCTTATCGCAGCCCGCGAGTACCAGACCGACCAGGGCAATCGCCGCTGCCAACCGATGCTGTTTCATCCTGTTTCCTTGTTCATGCGCCAATAGGGCAAACGAGTAAAGCCGCGAGCTTATCAGGCCGCCGCGATCAATGGCTACCGGCATGAGAGGGGGAAAAGGTAGATAAGTTCAGGTAACCAAAGGTTTTCTTGTTCTATCGGGAAAACCGTTCAGTTTTGGTTCAGGCGCAAACCAGAAACGGGAATCCGGCATGCGGGAATTTTCCGAAAGTGCCAAACGCAGGACATGCCGTCAGCGTTCGCTATTTCGCAATAAAGCACTTTTCGACGGGGCATTTATGACCGCTTCGTGCATGGACAAGACAGTACATTAGGACTGCATGGTCCCGCAGAGCGACCGACAACAAAACCTCCAGCTCGCTTATGAAATCTGCCAACCATCCGGAGCCTTCCTCATGACCAAACCCCGTAGCAACGCTTTGAAGCTGGCGAGCCTGGCGCTGTTGATCAGCGGCACCACCCAGGCCTTTGCCGAAGACATCACGTTCGTCTCCCAGGGGGGTGCTTATCAGGAGGCGCAGAGCAAGGCGATCCTTGAACCTGCGGCAAAGAAACTGGGCCTGACATTGAAACAGGACAGTTCGCCCAAGGCTTATCCGATCATCAAGACCCAGGTGGAAAGCGGCAAAGTCACCTGGGATGTCGTGGACCTGCCCACCGGCGACTGCATTCGCGGCGAGTCGGAAGGTCTGTTCGAAAAGCTCGACCCTGCCCTGATTCCCAATGCAGCTCAACTGCCTGCGGCGCTCAAGGATGATTACAGCGTGGGCTACATCAGTTATTCCACCGTGCTGGCCTATCGCACCGATGCATTCAAGGGCAAGGACGTACCCAAGACCTGGGCTGATTTCTGGGACACGAAGAAATTCCCCGGCCAGCGCTCGCTGCGCAATCTGCCCCGCCCTACCCTGGAAATCGCCTTGCTGGCCGATGGCGTTCCTGCCGACAAGCTCTATCCGATGGATGTCGATCGCGCGTTTAGGAAACTGGAGCAGATCAAGCCCGACATCGCCACCTGGTGGACCTCCGGCGGACAGTCCGCCCAACTGATCAGCGACGGCGAAGTCGACATGATCCAGGCGTGGAACGGCCGCATCAGCGCTGTGCAGGCAGCCGGCGCCCCGGTGGCGTTCGACTATAACCAGGGCATTCTGGAAACCAACTCGCTGTGCGTGCTCAAAGGCTCGCCACACAAGGCCGCCGCGATGAAGTTCGTCAACGAAGCAATCGACGCGAAGCTGCAAGCCGCCCTGCCAATGATCATCGACTACGGCCCGCTCAACCCCGAAGCGTTCAACACCGGTGTGATCCCTGCCGAGCGCGCTGCGAAGCTGCCATCCTCACCCGAGAACATTTCCCGTCAGGCCCTGTTGTCCGCGCAATGGTGGGCGTCCGAGGCGGGCGTCAAAGCCGAAGAGCGCTGGTTGTCCTTCGTTCAGAAAAAGTAATGGGAGGCCCCATGTCCAACGCTTACCTCGCCAAAACCCTCCCCGACTCCAGCGACCAGCGCCAGCCGCCGCTCACCAGTGAGCACGCACTGGCTCGGGAGGAGCGCAAGGAACACACCTCGATGCTGCTGTTGCTCGCGCCCGCGCTGGTGATGGTGGTCGTGCTGTTGATCCTGCCGCTGTGCTGGCTGGCGGTGCAGTCGGTGCAGACCGAAGAAGGGTTCTCGCTGGTCAACTACCTGCGCATCTTTCAGGAGGCGATTTACTGGGACACCTTCGCCCTGACCTTCAAGATCAGTTTTCTGGTGACCATTCTTTCGATCGTCATGGGGTTTCCCATTGCCTATGCGGCATCACGCCTGCACGGCTTCTGGGCCAACCTGGTATTGATCTGCGTGATCCTGCCGTTCTGGACCAGTGTGCTGGTGCGTTCCTACGCCTGGCTGGTGCTGCTGCAGCGGCGCGGTCTGGTCAACCAGACCCTGATCGACCTGGGCATCATCGACCAGCCCCTGAACCTGATGCACAACACCACCGGCACCGTCATCGGCACCCTGCATGTGATGCTGCCGTTCATGGTGCTGCCGCTGTATTCGGTGATGAAGAAGATCCCTCAAGACCTGATGCAGGCCTCGGAGAGTCTGGGCGCCAAACCCTTCTACACTTTCCGCCGCGTATTCTTGCCGATGGCGGCGCCAGGCATCATGGCCGGTTCCATTCTGGTGTTCGTGATCTGCCTGGGCTTCTTCATTACGCCGGAACTGCTGGGCGGCGGACGCACGATTCTGGTGTCGATGCTGGTGCAACGCAACGTCGAGCTGTATCACGCCTGGGGCGCGGCCAGCGCTGTCGGTCTGGTGCTGTTGTTCGTGGTGTTCCTGATCTTCTGGGGCATCAATCGCTTCATCCCCATCGAACGCATTCTGGGAGCGCGCTAAATGAACCTGCTTGCCAACCTGCGTCACATCAAGCTTTCACACCTGGTGTTCACCGTGGTGGTCGCGGCGATCCTGCTGTATTTGATCATCCCGGTGCTGATCGTGGTGCCGATGTCGTTTTCCGAAGCGCGCTTTCTGCAGTTCCCTCCCAAGCAGTGGTCGTTCCACTGGTATGAGGCGTTCTTCAACAGCGTTGAGTGGATGTCGGCGGCAAGGGTCAGTCTGATCACGGCGTTCTTCACCATGGTCATCAGCCTGCCGATCGGCATGGCTGCCGCGTACGCCATCAACAGCTCGAGCCTGAAAGTGGTGCGTACGCTGCAGATCATTCTGCTGCTGCCGATGATGGTGCCGATCATCCTGATCGCCGCCGGTGTGTTCTTCGTCTATGCGCGAGTCGGGCTAATCAGCACCATGACCGGGCTGGTACTGGCGCACATCATGCTGGCGCTGCCTTACGTGATCATCGCGCTGCTCGCCGGGCTGCGTAACTTCGACATGTCTCAGGAGATGGTGGCGCGCAGTCTGGGCATGAACCGCTTCCGCGCCTTCATGGCCGTGACACTGCCGCAGATCAAGCCGAGTCTGGTGTCGGCCACGCTGTTTGCGTTCATCACATCACTGGATGAAACGGTGGTGGCGCTGTTCATCTCCGGTGGCGACAACCAGACCCTCACCAAGCGCATGTTTACCGCCCTGCGCGACGAAATCGACCCGACCATTGCGGCAATCAGTTCGATCCTGATTCTCGCGTCGCTGATCCTCGTCGTGATTGCCGGGCGCAACAAGCAGTAGGAAACACGCCGCACTCTGGGAGCGATGATCGTTCCCACGCTCCGCGTGGGAACGGCCTCTGTGACGCTCTGGGTCACGCCGGGTGGACGCAGAGCGTCTCGGGATGCATCCCCACGCGGAGCGTGGGGATGATCATTCGCGAAGCGCAGGAGGTTTCTGCCCAACCGGCGCCCTGTCACGCGTCCAGCCTCCCAGCACAGCCTGCCGTCAATCCTCGCAATTCAGCATCTATCACCCGCCAAGCTGCTCATCTCGGCATCGGCGGCTGGGCGAGGATTTTTACAATGAGTCCATCGCTCGTACCCTCAAGGCCCTGATCATGTTGAAAAACCAACTGCGTGACCCTTCACTTCTTGTCGAACGTGCCTACGTTAATGGCGCCTGGATCGATGCCGATGACGGCCAGACCATTGAAGTGACCAATCCCGCTGACGGCACCGTCATCGCCCGGGTTCCGGCCTTGCAGGCGGCGGAGACCCGCCGTGCCATCGAGGCCGCCGAATCGCGCTTCGCCACCTGGCGCGAAGTGCCGGCGGCCGAACGTGCTCGCTTTCTGGAAACCTGGTTCGCGCTGATCATGGAGAACCAGGAGGACCTGGCGTTGATCATGACCGCCGAGCAAGGCAAACCGCTGGCAGAATCCCGCGGCGAGATCGGCTATGGCGCCAGCTTCGTCAAATGGTTCGCCGAAGAAGCCCGGCGCATTTATGGCGACACCATCCCCTCGCCCGCCGCGGACCGCCGTATTCTGGTACTCAAACAACCCATCGGCGTGGTCGCTGCGATTACCCCGTGGAACTTCCCCAACGCGATGATCACCCGCAAATGCGCGCCTGCACTGGCGGCGGGCTGCACGGTGTTGGTCAAACCTTCGGAAATGACCCCTTTGTCGGCTCTGGCACTAGCGGTGCTGGCAGAGCGCGCGGGCATTCCAGCGGGTGTGTTCAACGTCCTGACCGGTATGCCCGCGGGCGTTGGCGGCGAGATGACCGCCAACCCTGCGGTGCGCAAGCTGTCGTTCACCGGCTCGACCCGAATCGGTCAACTGCTGATGAGCCAGTGTGCGAGCACTATCAAGCGCCTCAGTCTGGAACTGGGTGGCAACGCGCCGTTCATTGTCTTCGACGATGCGGATCTGGACCTGGCGATTGCCGGTGTCATGCAGAGCAAATTCCGTAACGCCGGGCAGACCTGCGTGTGCGCCAACCGGATTCTGGTGCAAGACGGCATTTACGACCGTTTTGCCGAACGCCTGAGCGCCGCAGTCGCCCAGTTGAAGGTCGGCGATGGCCTGGAGAATGGCGTCACCATCGGCCCGCTGATCAACGCGGCGGCCGTGGACAAGGTCGGGCGACACATCAACGACGCGCTGGAGAAAGGCGCCAGCATCGCCATCGGCGGCGCTCCGCGAGGCGACGGCCTGTATGTGCAGCCGACGGTCCTGCGCGATGCCAACGCCGACATGTTGCTGGCGACCGAAGAAACGTTCGGCCCGGTTGCACCGCTGTTTCGCTTCAAGGACGAAGCGGAGGCTCTGGCGCTGGCCAATGCCACCCCATACGGCCTGGGCGCCTACTACTTCACGCAGGACATGCGCCGTGCCTGGCGGGTGGGCGAGCGCCTGGAGTTCGGCATGGTCGGGCTCAACACCGGGATCATTTCCATGGAGGTCGCGCCCTTCGGCGGCATGAAGCAATCGGGCACTGGCCGTGAAGGCTCCAAGTACGGGCTGGACGAATTCCTCGAAGTCAAAGCCTGGCACATTGGCGGGTTGGGTTAAGCCCTCTGTAGGAGCGCGCTTGCCCGCGATGGCGGTGTTTCTAAACGCATATTGGCAACGGGCAAATCGCAATCGCGGGCAAGCGCGCTCCTACAAGGGGGGTGCGGTGTGTTCGCAGCGTTGATGCGTGGCGCAGCAAGTTCGCGATGTGTTCGCAACGTTGATGCGTGGCGCAGCAAGATTTAACCCCCCGCCGCACAGCAGATCCTGTTGGTGCGGCGGCCCAAAACGGCACGAATCAGGCCTGCGCCTGTGTTCAGATGACAAGCAGACTTATCGGGCAATCCCCCGTTCTGCAGAGGAGGACGCTTCATGAATTTCACTGAAGGTTTTGAATCGGTCAGCGTCAACAAGGTGTGCAAACACTACGGCAGCCTCAAGGCATTGAACAACGTCGATCTGAAGGTCGAAGCCGGGGAATTCATGTCACTGCTCGGCCCGTCGGGTTCGGGCAAGACCACGCTGCTGAGCATTTTGGGCGGGTTCATCCGGGTCAGTTCCGGCAGCATTTTCTTCGGTGAACGGGACGTCACCCTCATGCCGCCGCACAAGCGCGAGATCGGTGTGGTGTTCCAGAACTACGCGCTGTTTCCGCACATGACCGTGGGCGAAAACGTGGCCTTTCCGCTGCGCGCCCGAGGCGAAAGCGCCAGCAAAAGCCGCGACCGGGTCAAGAGCGCACTGGCAACCGTCGAGCTGTCCGGTTACGAAGACCGAAACATTGCGGCGCTGTCCGGCGGTCAACGCCAACGCGTGGCGCTGGCTCGCGCCATCGTCTTCGAACCTAAGCTGATCCTCATGGACGAGCCGCTGTCGGCGCTGGACAAGCAACTGCGCGAGATCATGCAGATCGAGTTGCGTGCCCTGCACAAACGCCTGGGCGCGACCATGATCTACGTCACTCACGATCAGCGCGAAGCCCTGACCATGAGCGACCGCATCGCGATCATGCGCGGCGGTCAGTTGGTACAAGTCGATACGCCACGGCGCCTGCACGATCATCCGGCCAACGATTTTGTCGCCAGTTTCATCGGCGAAAGCACGCTGGTGCCGCTGCAACGTGGAGAGAACAACGGCCTGACACTGGGCACCACAGCACTGCGCACCACCCGGCCGGTGCCGCCGTCCGGGGATGTGTTCCTGGCGCTGCAATCGGAAAAACTGCTGCTTGACAACGACAGCTCCGGGCCCGAATGGAACCGCCTTCGCGGGCGGGTTTCCGACATCGTCTTTCAAGGTGAGAGCCTGAAGGTGTTCGTCGATCTGGAGGGCGGCCCCACCGTCAGCCTGCGTCAGCCGAGCCACCACGAAGGCAACCTCAGTCTGCCGCCAATCGGCTCGCCGATGATGATGCGCCTGCATCCGGAAGACACCATCGTCGTTCCGCGCGCCGGGGTTTGATTCAGATGATCGTTACCACGCTGCGCGCGGGAATGCCGTACCGGACGCTCGGCGTCTAACCGGTAGCCGACGCGGAGCGTTGCGAGATGCATTCCCACACGGAGCGTGAGAGCGATCAATACGCAGAGCGTGGGAACGGTCAACGATTTCAAAAATTCTGCGCAGCGAAATATGTCGTAACACCCCCGCAAAACAGTCGATCACAGCGCTGGCCACCCCAAGTTCAGCGCTTGTGATTCCGGCCAGTCCTTATCCTGATCACATCACCCGCCACCCTCGGCGTTCACGGAGATCGAGATGAATTCTGCATTGACTGAAAACCAGCGCCTGCTGGCCCTGCGCGAACAACACGTGCCTCGCGGTATCGCGACCGCGCACCCTGTCGTGGCCGCGCGTGCTCAAGGTGCTGAACTATGGGATGTGGATGGCAAGCGCTACCTGGATTTCGTCGGCGGCATCGGCGTGCTCAACGTCGGCCACAACCACCCCAACGTGGTCGAGGCGGTGCGTCGTCAGGTCGGCGAGATCTCTCATGCCAGCTTCCAGGTCGTGGCGTACGAAAACTACATCGAAGTGGCGGCGCGCCTGAACAAGATGATCGGCGGGGACGCGCATTACAAAAGCGTGTTGTTCACCTCCGGCGCCGAAGCGGTAGAAAATGCGGTCAAGATCGCCCGGGGTTATACAAACCGCACTGCGGTGATTTCCTTCCGGGGCGGCTTTCATGGCCGCACCTTGCTGGGGGTCACACTGACCGGCATGAGCCAGCCCTACAAGCAGAATTTCGGGCCCTTCCCCGCCGAGCTCTATCACGCGACTTACCCCACCGCCTATCGCGGCATCAGCAGTGAAGACGCGCTGGCCGAGCTGGACGAACTGTTCGCCACCGACGTCGCGCCTGATCGTGTCGCCGCCATCATCATCGAGCCGGTCCAGGGCGACGGCGGCTTCCTGGCAGCGCCAAAAGAATTCCTCCAGGCCTTGCGCGCGCGGTGTACGCAGCACGGCATCGTGTTGATTCTCGATGAAATCCAGGCAGGTTTCGGACGTACCGGCACGATGTTCGGTTTCCAGCACGCCGACATCCAGCCGGACCTGGTGACCGTCGCCAAGAGCCTGGCCGGTGGCATGCCGCTGTCGGGCGTCGTCGGTCGCGCCGAGATCATGGACGCACCGACGCCGGGCGGTCTGGGCGGCACCTATGGCGGTAACGCAGTGGCGTGTGCTGCGGCGCTGGCGGTGCTCGATCTTTTCGAGGAGCACGATCTGCTGGCACAAGGCGAGACACTGGCAGCGCAGCTCAACGAGGGGCTGCTGGCGTTGCAGAAACGCTATCCGCGCATCGGCGACGTGCGCGGTCTGGGGTTCATGCAAGCCATCGAGATGGTGGCCGACGACGCAGTCCAAAGCCCGGATGCGGCACTGGCGCAGAAGGTCATCGACGAAGCACGCAACGCCGGATTGCTGGTGATCAAGTGCGGCGTGCATCGCAACGTGGTGCGCTTCCTCGCCCCGCTGGTGACCACACCGGCGCAGGTGGCCGAGGCTTTGCAGATGCTCGACAAGGCGCTGTCCGTCGCCTGTTGAGCGACTGTTCAACGTGTCACTCGACCCGGCCTGCCAGCGCAGTGCCGGGTCGTGAGCTCAACCATCATGGAATCGGAACGTGCTATCCAGGAGCCAATCATGAAAGTCACCCAGTACAAGGCTTTGGGCTTGTCGTTCGGCACCCTGGTTGACCGCGAACGGGGCATTCTCGAAGGGCTGCGACCGCTGGCAGTGCAGAGTGAATCGAATACCAGCGACGCTCAGTTGCTCAGCACTTATCGACAGGTGGCGCAGGCGCTTGCCAGCACGGCAACACAGGTCAGCGCGACGGCTTTTCACGGCCAGCTTTACCAGCGTGTGGCGCAACAATTGCAAATCATTCCGGGCTGGGATGAAAGTGTGGCATTCAGTAGCTCTTCGTCCCAGTGGCCGATTTTCGAAGATGCTCCAGGTGCCCTTCAGTACCTGAGCAAGTTCTACCGTTTGATACTGATCGCCCCACCCCAAGGCGTCGATGTACTTGCGCTGGCTCGGCGCCTGCCGGTCGAATTCGATGCGATCATCGAACCCGGCAGCGACGATTGGCATAGCAGCCTCGAGACCGAGCTGCAGCGTCTGGGACTGGAGCGTTCAGAACTGTTACCGGTGCGCAGTACCGAAAGCGACGACCCGTGGATCGAACGGGTGGACTTTCCGGTGTGCACCCTGCGCCGCGGCCATAACCGGCCGTGGAACCATTCGCCTCAGGCAATGGACGGCAAGCGCTGCGAATACGCCAGCCTCGCCGATCTCGCACATGCCCACCAAAAGGCATTGCACGCCTGAGACCGAAGGCCCAGATTCGACATTGCGAGGACTGACCAATGGACGCTGCAACCAAGCTCGATCGTATCGACATCAACATTCTGGTCCAATTGCAGAAAGACGGGCGCATGACCAACGTCAGCCTCGCCGAAGCCGTGGGCCTGTCGCCCAGCCCTTGCCTGCAGCGGGTCAAACGCCTGGAAGCAGCCGGTTATATCAGCGGTTACGAAGCCCACGTCAATCTCGCCAAGTTCGCCAATTCGGTGACCGTGTTCACCGAAATGACCCTGTCGGACCACAAGCGTGCCGACTTCGTGAAGTTCGAATCGAGCATTCGCAACATCGACGAAGTGCTGGAGTGCCACTTGATCAGCGGGGGTTATGACTATCTGGTGCGCTTCCTGTGCAGCAGCATCCAGCATTATCAGGAACTGATGGAATCGATCCTGGACAAGAACATCGGCATCGAAAAATACTTCAGCTACATCGTGATCAAGTCGCCGGTGGTCAAGAGCACCGTGCCGTTGCGCAGCCTGGTCAGAGCGGTTTGAGTCTTCGCAAAAAAAAGGGCTGAAAGGCCCTTTTTTCACGTGCGTTGAAAACTACGACAAAATGCAGAACACCTTGCGCACCGTCTCTTCGCTGCGCCATGCGTTGGTCGCGCCCTTGGGCACCATCACCGTTTCGCCTGCTCGTACATGATGACTGTCACCCTGCTCTGCGGTGAGGGTCACTGAACCTTCGAGAATGAACATCAGCTCGCTGTAAGCGGGCTCCACCTGTTTGCGCGCATACGCCTCGCATTGCCACAGGCCGATACGCAGGTTCGCGGCGCTGAACAGGGTTTCGCTCCAGGCGCTCGGGGTGCCGGTCAGTAGCACATTCGCCGACGGTGGACTGGCCGCCGACAGGGATTGAGACAAGTCGATCCGGATCGGCATTTTCGGCATGTCGGTGCAGGCTTCCAGCCCCGGAAACGCCATGAACAATCGGCGCAGTTGCCCACGGTGATGCCAGCGAACACGAACGCCACGAGGCACCACGAAGCAGTCACCGGCCCTGAGTTGCAGATCGAAACCGTCGCCTTGCAAACGCAGTTCGCCCGCTTCGACGATGCCCAGTTCGACCCAGGGAAAATCCTCGATCAACAGATTCGCGCCGACGCTGACACTGCTGCCGGTCGCATACCCCTGCAGCGGATCGTGGAAGTTGATCACACGTCCGGCGGCCAGCGGATCGCCTTGCAGGGCAAAGGCTGCGCACGGCAACTGCCGGTCGGTGTGAGGCGTGGAGTAAAGCAGGATCGGTGGCATGGTTTAACGCTCGCTCATCGGCCGATGACATCAAGGAACTGCTGCCAGCCCGCCGCCAGGCGAACGCCCGGTGCGCGGAAGGCGTGCAAGGGAATAGGGTTGAAGTTGTCGCCCGCCAGCAAGCCGAGATCGACCTTCTCGCCCGCCGTCATCGCCGCCAGTTGTCTGCCCATCCAGGTCGACATCGCAACCCCGCCGCCGTTGTAGCCAATGGCGTAGAAACTGCGCTCGTCCAGTTGCCCGGCATGGGGCAGATAATCGAGGGTCATCGCCACCAGACCGGACCAGCGATAGGCAATTTTCTGATCGCGCAGCACCGGAAAAACCACGCCCATGCTGCGTTGCAGATCGTCGAAGGCGCTGTGCGAGTCGTCTTTGCCGAATGCCCCTCTGCCACCGAAAATCAGGCGATCACCGATGACCCGGAACCAGCGCAGCATGCGCTTGGTGTCGCCACAGACCTGCCCGCCCGGCATGAGCGTGGCGAGAATGTGCGGGGGCAGCGGGTCGGTGGCAATGATCGCGCTGCGGAACGGAATCAGCCGACGATGCAAGGTGTCAGTGACGCGGGTCTGATCCGAATAACCGTTGGTGGCGTAGATCACCTGCCGGGCACTGACTCGTCCCTGCGGCGTCTGCACGATGACGCGATCACCCTCACGACGGACCTGTTCGGCGGGGCTGTTGATGAACAGTTTCACGCCGCGATCGACGAGGTGCTGAGCCATGCCGCGCGCGTAATTAAGAGGATGGATACCGCCTGCCTTGGGGGTCAGCAAGCCCCCGGAGAAAATCGTGGCGCCAGTCATTTCCCGCACCTGATCTGCCGAGATCATCACCGACGACGCGCCACCGGTTTCACGTTTGATCCAGTTCGCGGTGGACTCAAGACCGCCCAACGCATGAACGTTGTGCGCCGCTGCGATGTGCCCGCCCATGTGCAGGTTGGCGCCAGTCAGACCAAGGGTTTGGACCGTCTCCACCAGACTGTCCACGGCGGCATAACCGGTGCGGTACATCTGCAAGGCCGTGTCACGGCCGAACCGCGACATCAGTGTCGAAAAACCTACGCGAAACTTGGGCGACACCACGCCGCCGTTACGCCCGCTGGCGCCCCAAGCCAGGGTGTTGGCTTCGACGATCAGGGGCTCGCGCCCACTTTCAGCGATGTGACGAGCTGCCGAGAGGCCGGTATAACCCGCGCCGATGATCACCACGTCGCACTGCCGCTCGCCTTCCAGGGATTGCAGCGCAGGTGCAGGTTGGGCGGTGGCCGCCCATAAGCTCTGAACAGTCATGCCGGCATCTCGGATAAATAAGGACTGACGCTCGCCTGAACTGTATGACACGCAATGCTCTGTAGCAGCGCGGCGTGCCGGCGGTGGCGGTGTATCTGCAATGCATTCATCAACCGATCCATGTCAACCGCCGGCAAGCCGCGCTGCTACAGAGTTTTGCCAGCAACACGTCTTGCCTGTTCAGGTCCGAGCGTCGAAAGGATTCAACCCAGTTCTTTTTCTACCGCGTCAGCCAGTTGCGCCAGCGAGGTGAAGTGGTAGTGCGGTTCGGTGCGCTCGGATTCCAGGGTGCCGCCGGTGCCTTTCTGGGCGAAACGACGTTCGATCCAGCAGGTCTGGTATCCCAGACGCATGGCGACGCCAATGTCGTGGTACTGGCTCTGGGCAACGTGGAGGATGTTTTCGAACAAGATGCCTTGGGTTGCCAGCACGCCGCGGGTGTAAGCGAAGAACTGCGGATCGGGTTTTTCGAACCGTACGTCATCGACAGTGACGCGCACATCGAATGGCTGATCCAGGGTCTCGGCCATGTGATTCAGAGCCCAGATCTGCGAGTTGGTGGTCGCCACCAGTTTGAAGTGTTTGCGCAGACGCTTGAGCGCTTCGACCGAATCCGGGAATGCCGGGAAGTTCTTCACTGACTGAGCCAGGCCTTTGGCGTACTCATCGTTGTCCGGCAGGCCCAGCCTGGAGGCGATGACGTGGTAGCAGCGCTCCAGATCGTCCGGCCACCAGCCCGAATCGGTAGAGGCACGGGCTTCACGGTAGGCCTTGAGGATGTCGTCATCGCTGCAGGCTTTGCCCGCTTCGCCCGCCACTTCGCGCACATGGGCGAGGATGCCGGCTTCGAAATCGATCAGGGTACCGACGACGTCGAACGTCAGGGCTTTGAACTGCTTGAAAGACATAGGGCGCTCCGCAAGAAAAGTCGTGAGGATGAAACTGACTGGACGGTCCCATTATCTGCCCGCCCTCTCGCGCAATATTCTGTTTTGCCCTGCCCTTAAGGCATAACCTACTGTTTTTCTACTCGACGTACCGCAGCTGTGCTCAACGGCTCGATTCGAGGGTCGCCGCCAGCCCCAGATGAGGGTACAGCGCGTCGATTTCGAGCAGGTCGGCACGCATTTCTTCGATAATCCAGTCGCGCACATTTTCCACGATCGGGCGCACCGGACGGTTGCCCGGCACCACCAGACAACAGCGTCGCGAATTGACCCGAAATGTCTCTGCCGCCGGCACCAGTTCGCCCTTGCACAGTGAATTGGACACCACGTTGAGCCAACCCAGCGCGATGCCCTGGCCAAGCAAGGCTGCCTGCACCACGACCGCATAATCGGAAAACACCAGCGTGTTGTCCGCGCGCCCGTGCGTCCCGAAAGGCGCTGCCCAGGCACGATCCTGATGGTCCATGCTGATCAGTGTCGGCACCTGTTTTCGACTCCTGCCCTGCACCACATCCGCCAGGTACTGAGGGTTGCAGACCGGCAGGGTAATCTCCGGAATGACCAGTGTTTCCGTGGCTTTCAGGCTTCCTTCATCGAGATAGCGCATGCCCAGATCGACGTCCACCAGCGGCCCCCCGATCCTTCCGGACATCAGTTGGTAACGCATGTCGACCGTGGGAAAGCGCTGATTGAAGCGGCTCATGCGCGGCATCAACCAGTGGGTGGTGAAGGCCGTGGAGACCGACAGCGTGACGGTCTCGATGCCGGTTGCGCGGGCTTCGATTTCGCTGATGGCCGACTCGATGGTGCTGAAGCCTTCCTGCACCCGGCGAAACAGAATGCTGCCGCTTTCGGTCAGCCGGGCACCGCCTCGAACACGCTCGAAAAGCTGCACGCCGAGATGCTCTTCGAGGCGTGACAACATGCGGCTGACGGCCGGCTGACTGACGCACAACTCGTCGGCTGCCCGAGTGAAGCTGCCACAGCGAGCAGCGGCTTCGAAGACGAACAGCGAACTGGAGCTGGGGAGTTTTCGACGGAGATTTGACATGACCTCAGATTATGCCTCGCACAACTATTAGTAAATTGTCTGCTGCAAAAAAGCGCGCCTATTCTTGCGAGCGACTGCATGCAACATTCCAGCCGTCGATCAGCCTCCCCTGATGCACCTCTCTATCATTCGAACGAGACCGCACCCGTATGGAAAACGCCCTGAAGTTTTATATCGACGGCCGCTGGGTAGACCCATGCGGCAACGACCGCATGGCCGTGATCAACCCGGCCACAGAACAAGCGTTCGGCGAAATCGCCATGGGCAATCTGGATGACGTAGACGCTGCGGTGAACGCTGCGCGTCGTGCTTTTCCGGCATTCGCCGAGACCTCACCGGCAGAGCGCAGGCGGTTGCTGGAACGCATACTTGCCGCCTTCATGAACCGTTATGACGAAATCGCTGATGCCGTGATGCAAGAGGTCGGCGCGCCGAAAACCTTGTCCCACGACTGGCAGGCCGGGATTGGCAAGCGTCATCTGGAACAGTTGCTGCTGACGCTCGACACGTTCGAATTTCAGAAACAACGGGGCACGACGCTGATCAGTCAGGAGCCAGTCGGTGTGGTGGCGCTGATCACACCGTGGAACTGGCCGATCAATCAGATCGTCTGCAAAGTCGCCCCCGCCCTCGCGGCAGGCTGCACGATGGTGCTCAAACCCAGTGAGATCGCCCCGATCAACGCGTTGCTCTTCGCCCAGGTGATGCATGAAGCCGGGGTGCCCGCAGGGGTGTTCAACCTGATAAATGGTGACGGCCCGACCGTGGGAGCAGCACTCGCGGCGCATCGGGACGTGGACATGGTTTCGTTCACCGGCTCGACCCGCGCCGGCACGGAGATCGCCCGCCTTGCAGCGCCTACGGTCAAACGCGTGCATCAGGAGTTGGGGGGCAAGTCCGCGAACATTTTGCTCGATGACGTTGACCTTGAGTCAGCGGTGACCTCTGGGGTGGACAGCTGCTTTGGCAACAGTGGGCAGTCCTGCAATGCGCCGACCCGCATGCTGGTTCCCGGGGCACTGCACGATCAGGCGGTTGAAATCGCCCGCCGTGCTGCAAAGGCTCACACGCTGGGCGCGCCAGACGATGCAGCTACCCGCATGGGTCCGGTCATCAGCGAACGGCAATTCGATGCGATTCAAAAGATGATCGGCATTGGCATCGAAGAAGGTGCGCAATTGGTGTGCGGTGGCCTGGGCCGACCGGCTCATCTACCCACGGGCTATTACGTCCAGCCGACGATCTTTGCCAACGTCACTCAGGACATGACGATTTCAAGGGAAGAAATCTTTGGCCCGGTG
Source organism: Pseudomonas sp. LS-2 (assembly GCF_003605735.1). Classification (GTDB taxonomy): domain Bacteria; phylum Pseudomonadota; class Gammaproteobacteria; order Pseudomonadales; family Pseudomonadaceae; genus Aquipseudomonas. The sequence continues at coordinate 49,102 of NZ_QXTJ01000038.1, forward strand.
CTGGTCATCCAGCCCTATGAGGCGGATGCAGACGCCGTCAGCATGGCCAACGACAGCGTGTTTGGTCTGGCGGCGTACGTGCAATCGCCCGATGTGGAACGCGCTCGAAAGGTGGCATTGCAGATGCGCGCAGGCAGCGTCTACATCAACTATCCGAACTGGGACGCCAGCGCGCCATTCGGCGGTTACAAGCAATCAGGCAACGGGCGGGAATATGCCGAGTTCGGTCTGGAAGCGTTTCTGGAAACCAAGGGGATTGTGGGATGGGGCGCGTGAGGGTCGGCTGAGTCGATTGTCTGTAGGAGCCGCACGGCCCCGCAGACCTGTAGCAGTCCGGCTTGCCGGCGGTGGCGATACGACGGACGCCTGCGCCGGCAAGCTGTGCTGCTACAGACTGAGTGAGGTGAGCCAGAAACGATCAGGATCAGGAGCTCGCGAGCCCATCCGCTAGATGCCGGAGACCTCGACATCCCGCTGCGCAACGGTCGCTTGGGCCTTGATCAGGTCGGCGATGCGCTCGGCGATCATGATCGTTGGCACGTTAGTGTTCGCGCAGGGAATCGACGGCATCAACGACGCATCGCACACGCGCAGTCCCTGGACCCCGATCACTCGCCCCTCCCCTGTGGTGACTGCCAGCGGATCATCGGCGCTTCCCATGCGGCATGTGCCTGATGGATGCCAGGTGCCGCCGACATTGCGCTGCACGAATTCGGTCAGCGCCCGGTCATCGGCCATCAGCTTTTTCAAGGTAACACCCTGAGTCACCAAGCCATGCACCAGCCATTGACGCAAAGGGCCTGCGACGTCCAGCAACAGACTCAACATCCCCCGCTGCAAGGCATTGAACGCACCCGGCATCGCGACTTTCGCCACCCGAGGCGAATAGCTGGAAGGGAACACCACGCTGCGCGCTCCAGCCAGCGCATCCGCCGACAAGGTTTCTGCGCCCAACCGCAGCGCCTGTTTCAAACGCTCCAGATCCCGAGCATCGGACAACATCTCGAAGCGCACGACCGGCTCGTCGTTCGGGTCGCTGGACGCCAGGCGCAAACGCCCCCGGGAATAAGATTTATTGACCCAGAAAAACAGGGTGCCCAGACGATATCCAATGGAATGCCAGCCGGAGCGAGACAGGATTGCCCCGTGCATGTCACAGGGAACCGTGCCTTGGAGCCCCGACGAAAACCGCACGATGGCCTGCTCGTGATGCTCGTCGGGAAACGCCGTACGCCCCTCGCGATTGAGCAACGCAGAGACCGCAATCGATGGATGCTCCATCAGATTCGCCCCCACACCCGGCCGATCACTGACCAAACTGATGCCCAGTGAAATCAGGTCATCGACCGGACCAATGCCGCTGCGCAACAGAATGGCCGGACTGTGAATCGCGCCGGCGCAAACGATGACTTCTCTGGCCATCAGCGATTCGACTGCGCCGTCCTGGCCAATGATTCTGGCCCCCACTGCGCGCCCGGATTTGATCAGTACGCGGTCTACAAGGCAGTGTGTCTTGATGGTCAGATTGCTGCGACGACGCACTTCGTCGGTCAGGTAACACACCGAGGTTGGAATCCGGTCACCCTGTTCGCTGACGCCAATGGCGCCGACGAAGACGCCCTCTTCCCACGGGCCATTCTGATCGGGTTTGTGCGCAAGGCCGCGCCCGCCCAACACGTTCATCACGCCTCGCACGAAGGGCGAAAGCCGCTCAGGCGAGGTGCGTCGAATCCGCAGAGGGCCGCTGTTGCCATGCAACGCAGCATGCTGCGGACCCCTGAAATCACTGTCGTTTTCCAGCTTGCGAAAGTACGGCAGGCAGTTGTCCCAATTCCAGCCTTGCGCACCGAGCGTTTGCCACTCGTCGTAATCGGCAGGCGCCCCTCGATTGGTCATCAGCGCGTTGATCGCCGAACCGCCGCCCAGAATCCGCGCCTGTTCGTATCGACGCTCGGCGCTGGCCCGATTGCCCATCAAGGCAGTCAGGCGACGCCAGATGTTGCTGACATCCAGGTAGGCGCGCCCCGGATACCGACTGCGAATCGCAGCCGGCATGGTCCGAGCGCTGATGTCTCGACCCGCCTCGATCAGGCAGACCTGCTTATCCGGATCTTCCGAGAGCCGCGCAGCCAGCACACACCCTGCCGAGCCGCCGCCGAGTATCAGGTAATCGATCATGTGCGCACTCCGGCCTTACTGGACGAAGGACAGCCAGCGATCCTTGGCCGCAATCCCCGCAGGCGACGCCCACCACTCTTCGGACATCATCGCCTGGCGGGCGGCATTGTCCGGCGAGCTAGGCAGTTCTTTGGCTCGTTGATCGGTGATCTTGCCGGTTGCGAAAGCGGCAGGGTTCCCCGGGCCGTAGTCGATGTACAACGGCAGGTTGGCCTGCAACTCAGGCGACACCGCTTCGTTGACGAACTTCACGGCAGCGGCGTAGTTAGGGGCGTTTTTCAGGATGCACAGCTGGGTGTTCTGCAGCAGGCCATCGTTGTAGGTGAACGCGACATCGGGGTTGCTTTTCTGCACCGCGCTGGCGCGACCGTTCCAGATCATCAACATGTCCACTTCACCGTCTGCCAGCAACTGCGCCGATTGACCGCCTGACGTCCACCAGACCGCAATATTGGGTTTGATCTGCTCCAGGCGTTTGTAGGCGCGGTCGACATCCAGCGGATAGAGTTTGTCTCGGGGGACGCCATCGGACAGCAGCGCGGCTTCCAGGGTACTCATCGGATCGTTGCGCAGCGCACGGGTGCCGGGGAAGTTTTTCACATCCCAGAACTCGGCCCAGGTCTGAGGAATCTTTTTCAGGGTTTTCGTGTTGTAGCCGATGACCGACGAATAGAACTCGTAGGCCACCGAATACGGCGTGCGATAGGCAGCGGGCATGCCCTGCACGTTGGGCATTTTGCTCAGGTCCAGCTTCTCGATCAGCCCTTCGTTGCCGCCGCGCACGCAGTTGGACGGAGGGGTGTCGATCACGTCCCAGACCGGTTTCTTCGCCTCGCCCTGCGCCTTGACCATCGGCCAGGCGTCCGGCGCGCTGTCCTGCTTGATGGTCATGTTCAGGGCTTTCGCCGCGGGATCCAGAATGGCTTTGGTCTGCGCTTCCTGATACGCGCCCCCTTGCGAGACGAAGGTGATCTCGTCGGCCCATGCCGGCACCGCACACGCCACCGACAGGCTCAACAGGGATAAGACGGAACCGAACGCTGCAGTAACAGACAAGGTTTTCATGGCAAATCATCCTGGACGTAGATTAATTCGGCAGTGCTAAAACCTCGACTGAACACCCTGCACCGCAGTGCCTTGCTCAGGTTTGATCTTATTATTCGACCGAGCGGGAGCCTTGGACGTTACAAGAGCATGACGGCCGGGGGCAATGCACGATTAGTCAGATAGTCCATGACGTGAGGTTATGCAAAAAAATACCTTTACACCCGCCAGTCGTTCGACCTGCGCCATCACTCACTTGATGGCGGCAAACGGTAAACGCTCGGTCAGCGCTTGCGCAAGGTAACGGGTAAACACCTGGATGCGCTGCGGGATATGGCGCCTGTGTTGATACACGGCGAAGATGTCGGCGCGAGGTGCCTGGTGGTCCGTCAATACCGCTTGCAGTCGCCCATTCTCCAGATAGCCCTGAACATTCCAGCGCGAGCGCAGGATGAGCCCGTGACCATCCAGCGCCAGGCTCAGCGCCACTTCACCATCGTTGCTCGACAGCGTTCCACTGACCTTGTGCGAGTAATCCTGGCCATCCTTGCTGAACCGCCAGATCGCGTAATCGCTGCCGAACTGGCGCAGGACAATGCAGTTGTGCTGCGCCAGATCGGCCACTCGGGTCAGCGCAGGCATAGCCTCAAGGTATCCTGGCGACGCACAGAGGATGCGCGGGTTTTCCAGCAGGCGGATGCCGATCAACCGCGAATCCGGCGGCTCCCCCATGCACACCCCGATGTCGAACTGATCATCCAGCAGGCTCAGCGGCTGGCTGGTCAACTCCAGCGAAATTTCAAGGTCCGGGTGCAAACGCGCGAAGCTCGACACGATCGGCGCCAGATGCTGACGTCCGAAACCCAGCGTGCCGTTGATTCGCAAGCGCCCCTGCAACGTGGGCTGACGGCTGTTCAGCGCGCTTTCCAGCTCTTCGAGCTGCCGCAGAATCGGGCGACTGCCCTCCAGATACAGCGTACCTTCCGGCGTCAGCGACAATCGCCGGGTGGTGCGCTGCAGCAACTGCACGCCCAACCTGGCCTCCAGCTGGCTCAAGCGTTTGCTGACGGCGGGCAGTGACAGCCCCAGATGCCGCGCCACTTCCGTGAGGCTGCCGCGGGTTGCCACCTGCTGAAAGAAACTCAGGTCATCGATCATGCTCATGGATTCTTTCCTTGAAACTAAGAATGGCTTTCCCGGAAGACTAATTATTAATCCAGAGACACTGCATACACTGAGACCCGTGCCCCAATCAACCCAAGGAGTCGAATCCATGAGCACCCGTCAGTACAAAATTGCAGTGATCCCCGGCGACGGTATCGGCAAGGAAGTCATGCCCGAGGGCGTACGCGTGCTCGATGCCGTCGCTGCCCGCTTCAACCTGGAACTGCAATGGGACTGGTTCGACTTCGCCAGCGCCGATTACTACCTGGCTCACGGCAAGATGATGCCGGACGACTGGTTCGACACCCTCAAGGGCTATGACGCGATCTACTTCGGCGCCGTGGGCTGGCCGAACGTGGTACCGGACCACATTTCCCTGTGGGATTCGCTGTTGCAGTTCCGCCGCGAATTCGACCAGTACGTCAACCTGCGTCCCTGCCGTCTGATGCCGGGCGTGAAGGCCCCACTGGCAAACCGCAAGCCCGGCGACATCGATTTCTGGGTGGTGCGCGAGAACACCGAAGGCGAATACTCGAGCGTAGGCGGCAAGATGTTCCCCGGAACCGAGCGCGAGATCGTCCTGCAGGAAACCGTCATGACCCGCGTTGGCGTCGACCGCATCCTGAAATTTGCCTATGACCTGGCCCAGAGCCGGCCGAAGAAGCACCTGACCTCGGCCACCAAGTCCAACGGCATCGCGATCACCATGCCCTACTGGGATGAGCGCGTCGCCGAAATGGGCAAGCAGTACCCCGACGTCAACGTCGACAAGTACCACATCGATATCCTGACCGCGAACTTCGTCCTGCACCCGGACTGGTTCGACGTGGTGGTGGCGAGCAACCTGTTCGGCGATATCCTTTCCGACCTGGGCCCGGCCTGCACCGGCACCATCGGCATCGCGCCTTCGGCCAACATCAACCCGGAGCGCAACTTCCCGAGTCTGTTCGAGCCGGTGCATGGTTCGGCGCCCGACATCGCAGGCAAGGGCATCGCCAACCCCATCGGCCAGATCTGGTGCGGCGCAATGATGCTCGAACACCTGGGCCATCCGGAAGCCGGCGCAGCGGTGCTGACAGCGATTGAAACCGTGCTCGCGATGGGCCCGGAGAATGCCCCGCTGACCGCCGACATCGGTGGCACAGGCAACACCGAAGCGCTGGGCAAGGCCATCGCTGCTGCGGTCTGAGCGGACAAATAACGCGCAATCTCCCGTTCCGGCCGAAGGATTCGGGAGATTGTTGCGTAGGGCTCTGGCATCGTGTGGGCATCTGCCCGACTGCCTGCGAGACGCCCATGGCCCTGCTGTTCAAAGTCGATGACGCCCGCGGCGACATCTGGAAATCACTGTTCCAAACCCACGCGCCAGACATCGACGTGCGCCTGTGGCCCGACATCGGCGATCCGTCGCAGGTGCGTTACTTCGCCGCCTGGCAACCGCCGAAGAACCTGCACGAGCGCTTCCCCCATCTTGAAGTGGTATTTGCAACCTCAGCCGGGGTCGATCAGTTCGAACTGGGCGAGTTACCCGAACACATCAACGTGGTCCGCATGCTCGACCCCGGCATCGCCAAAGGCATGATCGAATACGCCTGCTTCGCGGTATTGAGTTTGCATCGGCAGATCCCCCTGTACCTTCAACAGCAGCAGGCGCGGCAATGGCAGGAGCATGAACTGATGCCCGCCAGACGCCGCCGTGTTGGGGTCATGGGCCTGGGCAATCTGGGCGTCTCGGTGCTGGAAAGCCTGCGTCCGTTCGGTTTCGAACTGCACGGCTGGGCACGCTCGCAAAAGCACATTGACGGCGTAGAGTGTTACGCCGCAAACGACCATCTGGAGCCGTTTCTCAATCAGTGCGACATCCTCATCTGCCTGTTGCCATTGACCGATGACACCCGTGGAATCCTCAATGCCAGAACCTTCGCGGCGATGCCCGAAGGGGCGCAACTGATCAACCTCGGGCGCGGGGGACACTTGGTGGAAAACGACCTTCTGGATGCCTTGGCGAGCGGCCAGCTGGCACATGCCATCGTTGATGTGTTGAACGATGAACCGCCCGCCGAAGACCATCCGTTCTGGCACCACCCCGGCATCTGGATGACACCCCACATTGGCGCCAACACCTCCCCGGACAGCGCTTTCGAGGTGCTGCTGGAAAATATTCGTCGGCATCAGCGCGGCGAGGCGATGCTCGGCGAGATAGCCCGTGATCAGGGGTACTGAAGCCGTTCAGTACACGTCGCGCACATAACGCTTCTGTTCGGCCAGATAGCGTAAATACTCAGTCGCCCGTTCGGGGCTCAAACCGCCGTGCTCGCCGATGACTTCGCGCAGAGCCTGATCGACATCCTTGGCCATGTGCGTGGCATCGCCGCAGATGTAGAGCTGCGCCCCGTCCTGTAGCCAGCGCCACAGTTGCGCACCCTGTTGACGAATGCGGTGCTGGACGTAGATTTTCTCCGCCTGATCGCGAGAGAACGCCAGGCTCAGGTTCGTCAGCAAGCCATCCTTCTGCAGGCCTTGCAGCTCGTCGCGATAGTAGAAGTCGGTCGCTGCATGCTGCTCGCCGAAGAACAGCCAGTTGCGCCCGCGGTCACCGCGCATGCGCCGCTCCTGCAGAAAGGCCCTGAACGGCGCGACACCGGTGCCGGGGCCGATCATGATGATCGGCACGTCACCATCGGCAGGCGGGCGGAAATGCTGAGTGGGCTGGACGAAGATCGGCACTTCGCAGTCGTCCGCGCGGTCCGCGAGAAAGGTCGACGATACGCCCTTGCGTTTGCCGTAGCGCACGGCAGAAACGGTAAGATGAACTTCGTTCGGATGGGCCATTGCGCTGGAGGCGATGGAGTAAAGGCGCGGCTGCAAGGGCTTGAGATGTGCCAGCAGCTCCTGCGCGGAACACCTCAGGGGGAATTCGCGCAGCACGTCCGCCAGTTGCCGGCCCCAGAGCCAGTCTTTCAACTCACCTTTGAACGGGTCGGTCAGCAGGTCTCTCAGCTCGTTGCTGTTGCTGCGCTCGGCGATGAACCGCAATGCCTGCGCGTTGGGTCGTGCGATTTCGATTTGCTCCGTCAGCGCCACACGCAGCGGCACCTCCCCATATTTGTCGAGGACGACCGGTTGCTCGCCATTCAAGCCGGTGAACTCCAGCACCTCGTCGACCAGTGCCGGACAGTTGCGCGGCCAAACCCCCAGCGCATCGCCAGCGTTGTATTTCAGACCCGAGTCGCCGAGCGTCAACGCAAACTGGCGAGTGTCCTTGCTGGCGCCCTTCCCGTTCAGCCGGCGGTTGATAGACAGTTTCGCCGGGTGCGGACGCCCACGGGTTGGCTGGTCGCCTGGCGCCGTGTCAGCGACTTCGATGTCGGGAATGTCCAGCGCCAGCGCCTGTTGCAGCGCCTTGAACCAGCCATCGGCAGGGTCCTGAAAATCACCGTCGCAATCGACCCGAGGAATCAACGGCGAGGCACCTAGCGTCAGCAAACGCTGATCCAGATTCCTGCCGTGCTGGCAGAAGCGCTCGTAGCTCGGGTCACCCAGCGCCAACACGGCGTAGCGCAGCGACTCCAGGCGTTCTTGCTGAGTTGTCAGGGACTGCCAGAAGCCTTGCCCATTGTCCGGCGAATCGCCGTCGCCAAACGTGCTGCTGATCAGCGCGACATTGCTCACTTCACTGAGTCGCGCCACGGGGAAACTGTCCATCGCCGCCACCTGCACAGCAATACCCGCCGTGCGCAGATGGGTGCCGAAGCGCTTGGCCAGGGTTTCGGCGTTGCCGGTTTGTGAAGCCCAGAGCAGGGTCAGCAGCGGCTCGCCTTGCGCCGCGTCAGACATTTGCGGTTCGGCTTCGGGCAGGTCAAGAAAGCGATGGCCGATCAACTCCACTTTGCGCAAGGCCACGGCGCAGAACTTGAACTCGGGCTGTTGGGAAATCGGGTCTATCGCGTCGCTGGTGACAGCGTTGATCGCCAGGTTTTCGCCATACACATCGTTCCAGTGAAACGGCGCGAAGCAGTTGCCGGGGCGCACCCGGTCGGTGAGGACCGCAGGCAACACGGCCTGTCCCCGAACCGAGCGCACTTCCACTGCGTCCTTGTCGCGAATGCCCAACACAGCAGCGTCGTCAGGATGGATTTCCACGAATGGCCCCGGATTGAGCTTGTTCAGCGCCGCCACTTTCCCGGTCTTGGTCAGGGTGTGCCATTGATGTTGCAAGCGCCCAGTGTTGAGCACCATCGGGAAGGCATCATTGGGCATTTCGGCGGGCGGCATGTGCGGGCGCGGCAGGAACATCGCCTTGCCGTTTGCCGTGGCGAAAACAATCGCCGGGCGCTCACCCTGTTCATCCAGCCGAGCGGCCTGGCTGACACCGTCGTTGAGGTAACGAATCGGGTTGCGCGTGCCGATGTCGTCAGGCGCGCAGGGCCATTGCAGCGACTGATCGCGCAGCCGCGCGTAGCTCGCTCCGCGAATGTCGTAGCCGGTTTTCGGGTTCCAGGCCTGTTTGATTTCCTCGAACACGTCTTCGGCCGAGGCATAGCTGAAGGACTCGGCGAAGCCCATTTCACAGGCGACCCGCGCAATGATCTGCCAGTCCGGCAAGGCCTGGCCAGGCGCATCGACGGCTTTCTGCGTGAGGTTCAGGTTGCGCTCGGAATTGATCATCACCCCTTCGGCCTCTGCCCACAGCGCGCCTGGCAGGAGGATGTCAGCGTAGCGATTGGTTTCGGTGTCCAGGAACGCGTCCTGAGTAATGACCAACTCGGCGGTCTGCAGCGCTTCGATCACCGTGGCGCGGTTGGCGACGCTGGCGACCGGGTTGGTGCAGATGATCCAGCAGGCTTTGATAACGCCATCGCGCATCTGCTCGAACATGTCGATGGTGCCACCGCCCAGCATCTGGCCGAGGCTGCCGCGGGGAATCGCCCACAGGTCTTCGATAAAGCTGCGATCCGATTCAACCAGAACCGAGCGTTGCCCCGGAAGGCCAGGCCCCATGTAGCCCATCTCCCGACCGCCCATGGCATTGGGCTGGCCGGTGAGGGAGAACGGCCCGCTGCCCGGACGGCAAATCGCCCCGGTGGCCAGATGCAGGTTGCACAGCGCATTGGTGTTCCAGGTGCCGTGGGTGCTCTGATTCAAGCCCATGGTCCAGCAGCTCATCCACTCCGGGGCAAGGCCGATCATCAGTGCGGCCTGGCGAAGGTCGGCTTCGGCCAGACCGGTGATCTGCGCGACGTTTTCAGGGGTGTAGTCGGCGAGAAACGCCGGCATCGCGTCCCAGCCCTGAGTGAAGGACGCGATGAAGTCGTGGTCGATGTCGCCGTTTTCAAGCAGCAAGTGCAACAGGCCGTTGAGCAACGCCAGGTCGGTGCCGGGTTTGATCTGCAGAAACAGGCTGGCCTTGTCGGCCGTGGCGCTGCGGCGGGGATCGACCACGATCAGCTTGGCGCCGGCCTTGACCCGGTCCATCATGCGCAGGAACAGGATCGGATGACAGTCGGCCATGTTCGCGCCGATCACGAAGAACAGATCGGCGTTGTCGAAATCGTCGTAGGAGCCGGGCGGTCCGTCCGAGCCCAGCGACAGTTTGTAGCCGCTGCCGGCGCTGGCCATGCACAGCCGCGAGTTGGATTCGATGTTGTGGGTGCGCACAAAGCCCTTGGCCAGTTTGTTGGCCAGGTATTGTGCTTCCAGAGACATCTGCCCCGATACATAGAACGCCAGTGCATCGGGGCCGTCGCGGTCGAGGATCGTGCGCATGCGCAGCGCGGTTTGAGTGATTGCCGCATCCATGTCGCTGCGCACAGGATCCTGATTGCGCTGATGACGCAGGTACGCCGATTCCATACGCCCGGGATCGGCGATTGCTTGTCCACAGGTGGTGCCCTTGGTACACAGACGCCCGAGGTTGGTCGGATGCTGCCTGTCACCCGTGACCCTGATCACACGATTGTTTTCGACCTGCATGACGACGCCGCAGCCGACGCCACAATAAGGACACACACTTCGCACGCTGTTGCTCGCCATAGCCGATTTCCCGAAACCAAAAAAAAGACGCCCTGTTCTCCCCCGTCGAAAATACGGAGAGCACACGGCGCCTTTGTCGTGAAGATGGCAATCGGCGTTGACTGCCTGTAAGCGGGCAATTGCAAAGGACAGGCCAGCCTTCTGTGTCTGCCTGTCGCCCCACGGGATGTCGGCGGTGGAGCGTTCAGGATCGCCGGCGCTGGCCAGCGGGATTGCTACAGGTTGGGGCACGCGCAGCGAAATCGCACAGTTTTTGTGCTGAATTGCATAGTCAATTCCGGCCTCTGCCCGCCAGGGCGTAGGAGGCTGGCTTGCCAACGATCTGGCGCAAAGCGGCAGCAGAATCAGACATCTCGGTTGAGCCAGAGCGCCGACCACCGCCGGTTTTGCTGCCGCTGCGCGCCAGATCGTCAGCAAGCTGGCCTCCCACGGCCTTCGGCCAGAATCTAAAGCAGACCGCGTACAGGCCTCCACGCATAAGAGACCAATGCCGCGATGGCACACCCATTGCTTTATTACCTCCAAGTCCAGCCTGTATGCGCGGTTGGCAGCCCTGGTCGGTCAATGATGATCGTCCGCCCTCAAGGCAGTGGGCTCAGCAGGTTGTTCCGACACTGTGGTCGAGCGACAACCCATAAAAGAACAGGCAAAGGCGCCTGGAACCGAAAGGTTCCGGGCGCCTTTTTTTTGCTTTCAAAAAACCTGATTGGCCTTGGCCGGGACTCGATATGAACACCACAGTCGCCCCTCTGAACGATGTGCAAACACTGATCGTCGTTGGTAACGGGATGGTCGGTCACCACTGCGTCGAACAACTGATCGCCGCCGGTGCCCTTGAGCGCTACCGCATTCATGTCTTCGGTGAAGAAGGCCAGCGCGCCTACGACCGCGTGCACCTGTCCGAATACTTCGGCGGGCGCGATGCCGAATCGCTGGCCCTGAGCGATGCCGCTTTGTACGAGCACCCGGGCCTGACGCTGCATCTGGGGGTGCCGGTACTGGAGATCGACAAGGCTCGACGCGAAGTCATCACCGCCCAAGGCTGCTTCGGCTACGACAAGCTGGTGCTCGCCACAGGGTCGTATCCGTTCGTGCCGCCCATCGAAGGCGCCGAGGGGCATTCGCGACTGGTCTATCGCACGCTGGACGATCTGGACACCATTCGCGCCGCTGCCGAAAACGCTAAACGTGGTGTCGTGGTCGGCGGTGGGCTGCTGGGTCTGGAAGCAGCGAACGCCTTGAAATCTCTTGGACTGGAAGCCCACGTCGTCGAGTTCGCACCACGCCTGATGCCGGTACAACTGGACGATCATGGCGGCGCGGCGCTCAAGGCCCGGATCGAAGCGCTGGGGGTTGGCGTGCATCTGTCTCGCGCCACTCAGTCGATCAGCGCAGGCGAGCAATATCGCTATCGCATGAACTTCGCCGGAGATGAATTCCTCGAAACCGACCTGATCGTGTTCTCGGCCGGCATTCGCCCACAGGACGCCCTCGCCCGCCAATGCGCGCTGGAGCTGGGCCCGCGTGGCGGCATTTCGATTGACGAACATTGCCGCACCAGTGACGCCGATATTTTCGCCATCGGCGAGTGCGCGGCGTGGAACGGCAGTGTCTTCGGACTGGTCGCGCCGGGTTATCAGATGGCGCGCAACGTCGCGGCACAATTGTGCGATCTGGATGCAGAGCCCTTCTTCGGCGCCGACATGTCGACCAAGCTCAAGCTCCTGGGCGTCGACGTCGGTTCCATCGGCGACGCCCATGGGGCCTTGACCGGTGCGCGCAGCTACCGCTTCATCGACGAAGCCACCTCCAGCTATCGTCGCCTGGTGGTCTCGGCCGACGGCACCCAAGTGCTGGGCGCGGTGCTGGTCGGCGACAACAGCTACTACGACACCCTGCTGCAATATGCGCAGAACGGCATCAAGCTGCCCGCCGACCCGTCGAGCCTGATCCTGCCCCACAGCGAAGGCGCACCGACCCTCGGCGCAGACGCCCTGCCCGCCACGGCGACCACCAGCTCGTGCCGCAACGTCGGCAAACGCGCGGTCGGCTCCGCCCTCGACGGCGGCTGCACCAACCTTGCCGGCATCAAGACCTGCACCAAGGCGGCAACCGGTTGCGGTGGCTGCTCGGCACTGCTCAAGAGCGTGTTCGAACACGAACTGACAGCCCGTGGCGTGGCGGTCGACAAGAGCCTGTGCGAGCACTTCGCTTTCACCCGTCAGGAGCTGTACGCCTTCGCCCGAGTGGGAAGCATCGAGAGTTTCGAACAGATGCTGGCCCGCCACGGCAAGGGCCACATCGGTTGCGACATCTGCAAACCGGCGGTCGGCTCCATTCTCGCGTCATGCTGGAACAAGCCGATCATGGACCCGTCGCTGGTCCCATTGCAGGACACCAACGACACCTTCATGGCCAACATGCAGAAAAATGGCACCTACTCCATCGTGCCGCGCATTCCGGCAGGAGAAATCACCCCCGACGGCCTGATCGCCATCGGCGCCGTCGCGAAAAAATACGATCTGTACACCAAGATCACCGGGGGCCAGCGCATCGACCTGTTCGGCGCGCAGCTCCATGAACTGCCCGATATCTGGGCCGAATTGATCGCCGCCGGTTTCGAAACCGGGCATGCGTACGGTAAATCCACCCGCACGGTGAAGTCCTGCGTCGGCAGCACCTGGTGCCGCTATGGCGTGCAGGACAGCGTGCAAATGGCGCTGAACATCGAGGATCGCTACAAGGGCCTGCGCTCGCCGCACAAACTCAAATTCGCGGTCTCCGGCTGCACCCGCGAATGCGCCGAAGCCCAGAGCAAGGACATCGGCGTGATCGCCACCGAGAACGGCTGGAACCTGTACGTCTGCGGCAACGGCGGCATGCGCCCGCGCCATGCCGAACTGTTCGCCACCGATCTGGATGACGAAACGCTGATTCGCTACATCGACCGCGTGCTGATGTTTTACATCCGCACCGCTGACAAATTGCAGCGCACGTCGGTCTGGCGCGAGTCGCTGGAAGGTGGACTGGATTACCTCAAGGCCGTCGTGATTGACGACAGCCTGGGGCTGGCGGCCGAGTTGGAACAGCAAATGCAACTGGTGGTGGATCGCTATGAATGCGAGTGGGCGAACGCACTAAAGAGCCCGGAGAAACTCAAGCGCTTCCGCACCTTCGTCAACGACAAGAGCGCTGACCCGGACATTCATTTCGTCAAGGAACGCAGCCAGCGTCGCCCGGCACGCGCCGGTGAACTCAACCTTATTCCTGTTGCGGAGATCGCACGATGAGCCAGTCCAATGCGTTGATGATGGACCCGTCGCAAACTCAGGCCTGGCGTGCGGTGTGCGCACGTCAGGATCTGGTGCTCAACTCCGGCGTGGTGGCGCTGGTGGGCACGGCGCAAGTCGCACTGTTTTACGTGGCGTCGATCAGTGGCACGCCGCAGTTGTTCGCGGTGGACAATCGCGATCCGGTGTCCGGGGTCAATGTGATCGGGCGGGGGTTGATCGGGAGTCTGGCGGGGGATCTGGTGATTGCGTCGCCGCTGTACAAGCAGCATTACCGGTTGGAAGACGGTACGTGTCTGGAGGATCCGGCGTTGAGATTGCGGACCTGGCCGGTGCGGTTGATGGGGGACGTGGTTGAGGTTGATGTGGGGTGAGGTGTTTTTTGCGTTGAGGTCGAGTGCATGGGGTCTGGCTAACGCCATACTCGTTTCGCCTTCGGCGGGTTACTTGGGGTCTTTTCAAGTAACCCGCCGAAGGCGGAACGCTTCTGCCGTTAGGCAGAACCAAAATCAGGGCCGCCACAAATGAAGGATATATCCACCATTCCAGCGCCACCGACTCCCCCCAAAAAACCAAAAAAATGGGCAACCGAAGTCGCCCAAAATGCCTTGCGTGCTCTTTTTATAAAGACTCAATCCTTGCCGCTCTTGGGTGAGTCTCTCCAGATAAACAACCCCAGCCCTGCGAAACAACTCAGCATCAGCATGACCGTGATGACACCGCCTACCACCACATGGTCGGGAAACATGAGCGCCCCCTCCTGCCGTGACCCTGTTCGATGGGTGCAGATTAACCAGAGACGAATCGAGAGATATTGATCCAGGTCAACGCCGCCGCACATGACGGCAGCTCATCGACCGGATCGGAAAAAGAAGGGAGGTCTAGCGCTTTTTCGGTTTGTTCTTCGGCTTTTTCTTGCCTTTGCCCAACGGCATTGCCTGCTCGAAGGCCTGACGCACTTCGTTGAGCCGCTTGTCGTTGAGATCGTGAACGCGCTTGGCGCGCTCGACGCTCAGGTCTACCAGTTTTTCATCATCGCTCATGGCGTGCCGCTCTCGAATGCCCAATGGCGACAATAATGCGCAATCGCGCCGGCGCTGACCAGCACCTCAGACTTTCAGATCCACCCACAAGCCCTGACGCGGCTCGTCGTCGATGATCGGCACCACCGGCACCGTGTTATCGGCGTTCAGGTAGTCGCCGGGCATGGCCGGGCCTTGATGCGCCGAATCTTGCGCAGCCTGCCCTTCATCCTCGTTCAGATCGGGATGACGATCGGCAGTGCGTCGATCACGGCGACGCCGTTGCTGTCGACGCTGCTCCTCGCGCAGCATCAACTGCGCCTGTTCCGGATCGCGCTCACCCATGTTGATCGTGGTTTCGCTGGAACTCGGCTGCACCGGGGTCACGGGCGGAATGTCCGGTGTCGGCCTGACCGGGTCCTGCTGCGCAGTCACGGGGGCTGCACTCAAGGGAATCAGCGGTGGCAGCATGGTAATGGTCTCCTGTTATCAAGCTGTCGGCTGCCGTTTCGTCGACTTGAGCCGTCGGAAGAGGAAGTTTGGACTATGTTTTTCGCAACTAGTGCAAATGTGGACCCAAACATCAGGCCATACGTCCAATAAATACGGGGCTTTTTACAATGCGCCTTTGGCCTTGGCGGCTTGTTCCGTTAACATAGTCGGCTTTTTCAAGGCGGGAGTCAGGCAGCATGGCGCAGCAGTATCAACCGGGGCAACGCTGGATTAGCGACAGCGAAGCCGAGCTGGGTTTAGGCACCGTTCTGGCACAGGACGGCCGCTTGTTGACCGTGCTCTATCCGGCCACTGGCGACACGCGCCAATATGCGTTGCGCAATGCCCCGCTGACGCGGGTGCGCTTCTCGCCGGGTGACACCATCACCCACTTCGAGAACTGGAAAATGACCGTTCGCGAAGTCGACGACGTCGACGGCCTGCTGGTCTACCACGGTCTCAATGCGCAGAACCAACCGGTCACCCTGCCGGAAACCCAGCTCTCGAACTTCATTCAGTTCCGACTGGCCAGCGACCGTCTGTTCGCCGGGCAGATCGACCCGCTGGCCTGGTTCTCACTGCGTTATCACACGCTCGAGCACACCAGCCGCCAACTGCAATCCTCGCTGTGGGGCCTGGGCGGCGTTCGTGCCCAGCCTATCGCTCACCAATTGCACATCGCCCGCGAAGTCGCGGACCGTATCGCCCCGCGCGTTCTGCTCGCTGACGAAGTGGGTCTGGGCAAGACCATCGAAGCCGGCCTGGTCATTCATCGCCAGCTGCTCTCGGGCCGCGCCAGCCGCGTGCTGATCCTCGTGCCGGAAAACCTCCAGCACCAGTGGCTGGTGGAAATGCGCCGTCGCTTCAACCTGCAGGTCGCGCTGTTCGACGCCGAGCGTTTCATCGAAAGCGATGCCAGCAACCCGTTCGAAGACACTCAACTGGCGCTGGTTTCGCTGGAGTGGCTGGTGGACGACGAGAAAGCTCAGGACGCGCTGTTCGCGGCCGGCTGGGATCTGCTGGTGGTCGACGAAGCTCACCACCTGGTCTGGCACGAAGAAAAGGCCAGCGCGGAGTATTCGCTGGTCGAGCAATTGGCCGAAGTGATCCCGGGCGTACTGTTGCTGACCGCGACCCCGGAACAACTGGGACAGGACAGCCACTTCGCCCGTCTGCGTCTGCTCGATCCAAACCGTTTTCATGACCTGCACGCCTTCCGCGCCGAAAGCGAAAACTATCGCCCGGTGGCCGAAGCCGTTCAGGAATTGCTCGATCAGGGCCGTTTGTCTCCTGAAGCCCACAAGACCATTCATGGCTTTCTCGGTGCCGAAGGCGAAGCCTTGCTGGCTGCCGTGGCCGATGGCGACACCGAAGCCAGCGCCCGTCTGATCCGCGAATTGCTCGACCGCCATGGCACCGGTCGCGTGCTGTTCCGTAACACCCGCGCCGCTGTCCAGGGTTTCCCGGAACGCAAGCTGCATCCGTATCCGCTGCCGTGCCCGGCCGAATACCTCGAATTGCCAATTGGCGAGCATGCCGATCTGTACCCGGAAGTCAGCTTCCAGGCTCAGGGCGAGACCAGCGAAGAAGAACGCTGGTGGCGCTTCGACCCACGGGTCGACTGGCTGATCGACACGCTGAAAATGCTCAAGCGCGTCAAAGTGCTGGTGATCTGTGCCCACGCTGAAACCGCGATGGACCTGGAAGACGCCCTGCGCGTGCGCTCCGGCATCCCGGCCACCGTGTTCCACGAAGGCATGAACATCCTCGAGCGCGACCGCGCGGCGGCCTACTTCGCCGACGAAGAGTTCGGCGCGCAGGTCTTGATCTGTTCGGAAATCGGCAGCGAAGGCCGCAACTTCCAGTTCTCCCATCACCTGGTGCTGTTCGATCTGCCTGCGCACCCGGACCTGCTGGAGCAGCGTATCGGCCGTCTGGACCGTATCGGCCAGAAGCACATCATCGAACTGCACGTGCCGTATCTGGAAACCAGCCCTCAAGAGCGTCTGTTCCAGTGGTATCACGAAGCGCTGAATGCATTCCTCAATACCTGCCCGACCGGCAACGCCCTGCAGCACCAGTTCGGACCGCGTCTGCTGCCGCAACTGGAAGGTGGCGACGAGGACGACTGGCAGGCGCTGGTCAACGAGGCCCGCGCCGAACGCGAGCGTCTGGAAAGCGAACTGCACACCGGTCGCGACCGCCTGCTGGAGCTCAACTCCGGCGGCGCGGGTGAAGGCGAGGCGCTGGTCGAGGCGATTCTTGAGCAGGACGATCAGTTCACCCTGCCGATCTACATGGAAACCCTGTTCGACGCGTTCGGCATCGACAGCGAAGATCATTCGGAAAACGCGCTGATCCTCAAGCCGAGCGAGAAGATGCTCGACGCCAGCTTCCCGCTCGGCGACGACGAAGGCGTGACCATTACCTACGACCGCAATCAGGCGCTGTCTCGCGAGGACATGCAGTTCATCACCTGGGAGCACCCGATGGTGCAAGGCGGCATGGATCTGGTGCTGTCCGGTTCCATGGGCAACACCGCCGTGGCGCTGATCAAGAACAAGGCGCTGAAACCCGGCACCGTGCTGCTTGAGCTGCTGTATGTGAGCGAAGTGGTTGCACCGCGCTCGCTGCAACTGGGCCGTTACCTGCCGCCCGCCGCCCTGCGCTGTCTGCTGGACGCCAACGGCAACGATCTGTCGGGACGTGTTTCATTCACGACCCTGAACGATCAGCTGGAAAGCGTGCCCCGCGCCAGCGCCAACAAGTTCATCCAGGCCCAGCGCGACGTGCTCAACCCGCAGATCAATGCCGCCGAAAGCAAGATTGCGCCGAAACACGCCGAGCGCGTGGCCGAAGCCCAACGTCGCCTGGCAGCCGATACCGATGAAGAACTGGCGCGTCTGTCCGCCCTGCAAGCGGTCAACCCGACCGTGCGCGACAGCGAACTGACTGCCTTGCGCGAGCAGCGCGAGCAAGGTCTGGCGATGCTCGAGAAGGCGGCACTGCGTCTGGAAGCGATCCGGGTGCTGGTCGCCGGATAAGTCTGATCATGCCCACGCTCTGCGTGGGCATGCATCCCTTGATGCCCCGCGTCACATCAACAAGCGGACGCGGAGCGTCCAGCCCAGCGTTACCACGCAGAGCGTGGGAACGAGCAAAAACCCTAAGCGACTGACGGTTTCACCCCTGCCGCTACTGGCTCATCGGCCAGCATCCCTTCGCGCATCCGCTGCGCATCGCGACTGAAGCACTTCGACGCCCGCACCAGAAACACCAGCGCAAAGAACAGCGCCACCGGAATCAGGTACATCGCATCATGCAGCCCGACGGCCTTGAACGGTTCGGTCATCTGTTCGACCTGCGCCGCGTACATTGCTGAATGAGCGAAATGATCCGACAACAGCCCGACCACCACCGGCCCCAGGCCACCGCCCAACAGATACAACCCGGCGAAGAACAGCGCCATGGCCGTTGCCCGCAACCGCGGCTGCACCACGTCCTGGATGGCGGTGTAGACGCAGGTATAGAAGTTGTAGGAGAACAGCCAGCCGAGGCTGAACACGGCGACGAACACACCTATCTCGATGCGGCCGGCATGCAGCGCATAACCCGTGCACAGGCTGGCAATCGCCATGCTCAATGCCGCGAACATCAACCGGCCATTGGCGAAACGCTGATGCAGCTTGTCCGCGACCCAGCCACCGGCGGTCAAACCCACAAGCCCCGTCACACCGACAATCATCCCCGTCGCCATGGCGGCCTCTTGCAACGGCAACAGGAAATACCGCTGCAACATCGGCACCATGAACGAGTTGCACGCATAGGTCGCGAAGTTGAAAGCAAGGCCCGCCAGCACCAGCCAACGGAAGGTTGGAATCGACAGCACGCGGCGGATCGGCCGGTCGATCTTCTCTTGCGACGTCGCAATGCTTTCTGCGGCCCCCCGCGCCGGCTCGCGAATGAAAAACATGAAGACGGCCAGCACCAGGCCCGGCACTGCCGCGATGAAGAACGGCGCACGCCAACTGTCGAACGCCTTGACCATCGCGCCGATGGTGAAGAACGCCAGCAACAGCCCCAGTGGCAGGCCGAGCATGAAGATCCCCATTGCCCGCGCGCGTTTGTGTGCAGGGAACAGATCGCCGATCAGTGAGTTGGCGGCTGGCGCATAGCTCGCCTCGCCAATGCCAACGCCCATGCGCACCAGCAAGAACGCCCAGAAGTTGCCGACCAGGCCATTGACCGCTGTCAGCCCGCTCCACACCGCCAGGCCCCAGCCCATCAACTTGCGTCGCGAGCCGTTGTCCGCCATGCGCCCCAACGGCAACCCCGCAATCGCGTAGACCAACGTAAACGCGGTGCCGATGATTCCAAGCTGAAAGTCGCTCAGCAGCCATTCCTTGCGAATCGGCTCAATGATGATCGCCGGAATCGTGCGGTCGAAAAAGTTGAAAAGATTGGCCAGAAACAACAGGAACAGAATGCGCCACGCGTTCGCCGCCTGAGTCGAATGATCCATGTGTCGATCTCTTTATTGTTGTTTTTCGGCCAGACACGACCAGGCCAGGAAATGGAAATCTAGACAGCCCACCCTCAGCTGTCTGTGATTATTCGCCAGGCTGATATCAACCCATCGGAATCGAATGTCCCGAGCGATTTAATCCTCGCAACGACTGCCCATTTCAAGCCTCATACACATCCAGAAATATTTTCTGAACCCACTTCCCAGGCGCAACGGAAAGCCTAGAATGGCCAGCCGTTCTACCCCTCCCTTCGTCTTGGCCCTTCTTGGTTGAAACCATGTCCGACGTCAGTCCGTGCCTGAATTGTGGTGCCTGCTGTTCATATTTTCGCGTGTCTTTTTTCTGGGGTGAGTGCGCGTCGGCGGGAGGCACGGTCCCCGATGACCGGGTGAGCAGCATCAGCCCGAGTCGCGTGGCAATGCTTGGCACCGACTGCAAATCCGTGCGCTGCACGGCGCTTGTAGGGGAAGTGGGAAAGGGAACGAGCTGTTCAATTTATGAACAGCGCTCCAGCACCTGCCGCGAGTTCGAGGCGTCCTGGACGGACGGGATACACAATGCGGATTGCGATGCTGCCAGGGCGAAATTCGGTCTGGCCGCAATCTCCCCGCCGCCGGGCAATGATGATGGTTGGGGCCTTTTGCCAGATGACATCGCTACTGCTTAGAACCATTCGCGATAACTGTTATTTCGAAATAATGTGTACATCCGTCCCCAAACGAGTGTTTAAAACCCAGTCACCTCTATAATCATCGCAAAGTGCCATCAGTTACCCAGACTGGGGCTACTCCGGCAGTGGACACATGGAGCGTGCTATGGATTGGCTGGGTTTGCATTTTCTTCCTTCTGTGCCGGCGGACGGCCGGATGCTGCTCGAGTGCAGCCATAACCCCCTTCTCATCCTGCTGGCGTATCTGGTGGCCTGTGCCGCCAGCTTCGCAACGCTGGACATCGCCGAGCGAATCGGACATGTCGATAATTTCAACGCCCGAATCCGCTGGCGAGCGTTGGGCGCGTTGTGCCTGGCCGTGGGTATCTGGGCCATGCATTTCATCAGCATGCTGTCGTTTCAAACACCGCTGGAAATGCACTATGAGCTGCCCATCACTATCGCGTCGCTGGCCATCGCGCTGATTGCCGGGATGGTGGCGATGGAAGCCCTGAGCCATCCACAGCTGAGCCTCGCGCAATACCTCTTTGCATCCGTTTTCATCGGTCTTGGCATCACCGCCATGCATTACGTAGGCATGTCGGCCATGCGCTCCAGTGCGCTGCAGTTTTACGAACCGGTGCGTTTTGTCGCCTCCATCGTGATCGCCATCGCCAGCAGCCTCGCCGCGCTGGTACTTGCCATTCACTTGCGTCAGGGCAGTGGTGTATTTCATCAACTCCTCAAGTACGGCGCGAGCCTGGTTCTGGGCGCGGGCATCGTCAGCACACACTTCATGGGGATGTGGGCGCTGCACCTGATCGTGCCCGCCGGAACGCAGCTTCAGCCCCCGGCCATGGAAAACAGCCTGCAGTTGAGCCTGACCATCGCTCTGATCGTGCTGCTGATCATCGCCGGCAGCGTCAGCGCGGCACTGGCAGACAAGAAACTGCAAGCCAAGGAGCGCGATCTGAATCGGGTCAACGCGCTACTGAGTCAGCTCGATCAGGCCCGCGTGTCCTTGCAGCAAGTGGCGCATTACGACGCGCTGACCAACCTGATCAACCGCCGTGGTTTCAACCAGATCTTCGCTGAACGCCTGATGGAGCAAAAGCTCGCTGAAGGCATGCTCGCGGTGATGTTCCTGGACATCGATCATTTCAAGCGCATCAACGACAGTCTGGGCCATGATGCTGGAGACGAATTGTTGAAGGTGATCGCCGAGCGCATCCGCAGCGCCACCCGCAGCAATGACGTGGTCGCGCGTTTCGGCGGCGACGAGTTCTGCATCCTCATTGCGCTGAACAGTACCAACGAGGCCCTGCACCTGGCGCAGAGAGTGATGCAAAAGATGAAAGAGCCCATCGCGCTGTCGGGGCGGCGCATGGTCATGACCACCAGTATCGGTATCAGTGTTTATCCCGAGGATGGCGAAACCTCGGANNGCAACAGCATTCATTTCTTCAGCGCCAACCTCAAGACCAAGGCCAGTCTGGAACTTCATCTGGAAGAGGAACTGCGCGCGGCGCTGCGACAAGAAGGCGCCCTGCAACTGTATTACCAACCCATCGTCGATCTACGCACCGGGCATGTCGCCAAGTTGGAGGCGCTGGTGCGCTGGGAGCACCCGACCCATGGCCTGCTGACCCCGGATCGCTTCATCAGCATCGCGGAAAACAACGGTTTGATCGCCGAACTGGACAACTGGGTCTTGCGCCGGGCCTGTCGCGATCTGGGTCAGCTCACGGAGCCGGGATTCGAGAAACTGGTGATCGCGGTCAACTGCTCGGCGTTGAACCTGGCCCGCGAAGAGTTGCTGGAGGAAGTCGACAGCGCCTTGAAGGAAGCCGGCGTCGCGCCTCATCGACTGGAGCTGGAAGTCACCGAGAATGCCTTGATGGGCAATATCAGCAACACCATCATCCTGCTCAAGGAGATTCGTGCTCTGGGCGTCGCCTTGTCCATCGACGACTTCGGCACCGGTTACTCGTCGCTCGCTTACCTCAAGCGCTTGCCACTGGACACGGTAAAGATCGACCGTTCGTTCATCATCGACATCCCCCGCTCGCCCCAGGACATGGAGATCGTCCAGGCAATCATCCTGATGGCCCACACGCTGCACCTGAAGGTCGTGACAGAAGGCGTGGAGACCCCGGCGCAACTGGACTTTCTCAGCCACTACGGGTGCGACTACGTCCAGGGTTATCTGTTCAGCAAGCCAGCGCCGCTGAGCGATCTTCGTCCCTTGGTGAAACAGCTCAACATGCGCCGCCCCGCCGGTTTGTGGCCATCGACCGCCATACTCGATGCGGTGAAACCGAACGTTCAAACCGCAATCGGGCGATCTGCCGGGAACCGGCCGCCAACGCGGTGAGCGGGACTCTCTGATGTGGCTGGCGTTAGCCAGACCGCAAATGATCACAGCACACAATTGCTGGGATTTTTTGCTACTGACACCCCACTTACAGTTACCGCCCTACCCACTTTGCCATCATTCAACGCACCAAAATAAGGCGCAAGCAACCCTCACGCCCTTTCCTGGATCATGACCCACGGCGCCACTACCACTGCCCACAACGGTGGATCTCGTTCAAGCAAGTCCAGAGCCTTTGATTCAGAGACCTTCCCGACCTCCCCACTGTTAAGCCACGTGGCGACTTTCGCCTCGGCGTTCTCGGCAAATGCCTGGGCAACAGCTATCAGATCCTGCGAAGGCTCGACCCACAACAGGGCACCCTTGGCAAAGAACGGTTGCAATTCATTCCAGGTAATTGAAGCCGTTTCGCCAAGCAGTTTGGCATAGAGGGTGCTAGGTTCTTGCGTCATGGGTTTCACCGTTTGGAAAATCGGTCTGAATCATACCGCCGCCTTTCCCGCGCTCAAACCTGGATTCAAGTGATTGATTGCAGAGAACTTCGCTCAAGCCGATAGATTGAACGACCCGGTTGGGCAATCGACCGGCTTGATTGTGTATCTTTCTTTCGATTAAGCGACATCAACAGGTTTTGCCCCCTGCAGCCAGCTTTTCAAGCGCTCGACCGGCGCTCTAAACTGTTCCGGTACAGTTGCCGGGGGAATGGCCTGGATAATCAATCCGGTCCTGCAGCTTCTGGCCGTCAGGATTATAAAAACTACAACGCAAGAGTGGAGCATCATGACTAAGGGTATTAATCAGATTTCCAAGCTGTTTGCCGCACTGGTTCTGGCGGGGGTTGCCAGCCATTCGTTCGCAGCTGACACCATCAAGATCGGCATCGCCGGCCCTAAAACCGGTGCTGTTGCCCAATACGGCNCGCCAAAGGCGGCGTAGACGGCAAGAAGCTGGAAGCCGTTGATTACGACGACGCTTGCGACCCTAAACAAGCGGTCGCGATCGCCAACAAAGTGGTGAACGACGGCGTGAAATTCGTGGTCGGCCACCTGTGCTCCAGCTCCACTCAGCCAGCGTCCGACATCTACGAAGACGAAGGCATCATCATGATCACTCCGGCTGCCACCAGTCCGGAAATCACCAGCCGTGGCTACAAAATGGTGTTCCGCACCATCGGTCTGGACAGTGCGCAGGGCCCGGCTGCCGGCGAATACATCGCCAAGCAAGTCAAGCCGAAGATCGTCGCGGTCATCCACGACAAACAGCAGTACGGTGAAGGTATCGCCACTGCCGTCAAGCAGACCCTGGAAAAAGACGGCGTGAAAGTCGCCCTGTTCGAAGGCATCAACGCCGGCGACAAGGACTTCTCTTCGCTGATCGCCAAAATGAAGCAAGCCAACGTCGACTTCGTCTACTACGGCGGCTATCACCCTGAGCTGGGTCTGATCCTGCGTCAGGCTCAGGAAAAAGGCCTGAAAGCCGGCTTCATGGGTCCGGAAGGCGTGGGTAACGCTTCCATCTCGCAGATCGCTCAGGACGCATCCGAAGGTCTGTTGGTAACCCTGCCGAAGTCCTTTGACCAGGATCCTGCCAACAAGGCACTGGTAGAAGCATTCAAAGCCAAGAAAGAAGACCCGAGCGGTCCTTTCGTGTTCCCGGCCTACGCCGCAGTTGAAGTCATCGCCGACGGTATCAAGGCCGCCAAGTCCGAAGACACCGCCAAAGTGGCCGAAGCCATTCGCGCTGGCACCTTCAAGACCCCTACCGGCGATCTGTCTTTCGACGCCAAGGGTGACCTGAAAGACTTCAAATTCGTCGTTTACACCTGGCACAAAGATGGCACCAAGACTGAAGCCCCTGTGAAGTAATCACACGCCTCATGTTGAACCCGGAGCCCACTGCAACCGCAGTGGGCTTTGTTTTACGAGGCCGACGGATTTCACAAGAATCCCGACACCTGAACATCTTGAAACCGCACCAGTGAATCACTGGGCTCGTGCCGAACGCGGACGTAGATCACGACGCGCGAGCGGGAAAAAGACTTCACCAGTGAAACACCGAGAAGGTTTTTAGGAGCACGGCAATGCCCGAGATAGATCTCTATCATTTTTTCCAACAGCTGGTTAATGGCATGACCATTGGCAGCACGTATGCCCTGATCGCCATCGGCTACACGATGGTCTACGGCATCATCGGCATGATCAACTTCGCCCACGGCGAGGTGTACATGATCGGTTCGTACGTGGCGTTCATCGCCCTGGCCGGCCTGACCATGCTGGGCCTGGACAACCTGCCTCTGCTGATCACGGCCGCTTTCATCGCCAGTATCGTGGTGACCAGTGCCTATGGTTACGCCATCGAACGGGTCGCCTACCGTCCGCTGCGCGGCAGCAACCGTCTGATCCCTCTGATTTCCGCGATCGGTATGTCGATCTTCCTGCAGAACACCGTGCTGTTGTCGCAGGACTCCAAAGACAAATCGATTCCCAACCTGATCCCCGGCAACTTCGTGTTCGGCCCCGGCTCGACCCATGAAGTCGTGATCTCGTACATGCAGATCCTGATCTTCATCGTGACCGTTCTGGCCATGCTCGGCCTGACGTGGTTCATCTCCCGTTCTCGCCTGGGCCGCGCCTGCCGCGCCTGCGCCGAGGACATCAAGATGGCCAACCTGCTCGGCATCAACACCAACAACATCATCGCCCTGACCTTCGTCATCGGCGCGGCGCTGGCCGCAGTCGCTGCGGTACTGCTGAGCATGCAATACGGCGTGATCAACCCCAACGCCGGTTTCCTCGTCGGCATCAAGGCCTTCACCGCAGCGGTTCTGGGCGGTATCGGCAGTATCCCGGGCGCGATGCTCGGCGGTCTGGTGCTGGGTGTGGCTGAAGCGTTCGGCGCCGACATCTTTGGCGACCAGTACAAGGATGTGGTGGCGTTCGGTCTTCTCGTATTGGTGTTGTTGTTCCGGCCAACCGGCCTGCTCGGCCGTCCGGAGGTTGAAAAAGTATGACCAGGAATCTCAAATCGGCCCTCTTCAGCGCAGTGCTGGTACTGGCCGTCGCATACCCGATCCTCGGGCTCAAACTGGACATCGTCGGGGTCAACCTGGCGGTCGTCGGCGCCAGCACCACGACTGTCTTGGTGATCTTCGCCGCTGCCCTGCTGATGTTCCTGCGCGTGCTGTTCAATGAACAGATCAGCGCCATGTGGCGTTCGCGTCCGCAAAAGCAACTGGTGTCGGACAAGGCCAGCAACTTCCTGACCCTGCCGTCGACCCAGCGCTGGTTCCTCGGTGCAATCGTCATCGCCGCGCTGATCTGGCCGTTCTTCGGTTCGCGCGGCGCGGTGGACATCGCGACACTGATCCTGATCTACGTGATGCTCGGCCTGGGCCTGAACATCGTGGTCGGTCTTGCGGGGCTGCTGGACCTGGGTTACGTCGGTTTCTACGCCGTCGGTGCCTACACCTACGCCCTGCTGCAACACTACTTCGGCTTCGGTTTCTGGATCTGCCTGCCTCTGGCCGGCCTGGCCTCGGCCACGTTCGGCTTCCTGCTGGGCTTCCCGGTGTTGCGTCTGCGGGGTGACTATCTGGCCATCGTGACGCTGGGCTTCGGCGAGATCATTCGTCTGTTCCTGCGCAACCTGACCGACATCACCGGTGGCCCGAACGGCATCAGCAACATCGAAAAACCAACGTTGTTCGGTCTGAGCTTCGAGCGTAAAGCGGCCGAAGGCATGCAGACGTTCCACGAATACTTCGGCCTGCAATACAACTCCATCAACAAGGTGATCTTCCTCTATCTGATCGCCCTGTTACTGGCGCTTTTGGCCCTGTTCGTGATCAACCGCCTGCTGCGCATGCCGATCGGCCGTGCATGGGAAGCGCTGCGTGAAGACGAAATCGCCTGTCGCGCGCTGGGTCTGAACCCGACCGTGATCAAGCTCTCCGCGTTCACCCTGGGCGCTGCGTTCGCCGGTTTCGCCGGCAGCTTCTTCGCCGCACGCCAAGGCCTGATCACCCCTGAATCGTTCACCTTTCTCGAGTCGGCGATCATCCTCGCCATCGTGGTACTGGGCGGTATGGGCTCGCAGCTGGGCGTGATTCTGGCGGCGGTGGTGATGATTCTGTTGCCTGAACTGCTTCGCGAATTCAGCGAATACCGGATGTTGGGCTTCGGCGCCTTGATGGTGCTGATGATGATCTGGCGTCCTCAGGGCTTCCTGCCAATGCAGCGTCCCGTCATGAAACTCAAGGGGGAGCGCTGATGAGCCGTCCACTTCTGCAAGCCTCCGGCTTGAGCATGCGCTTTGGCGGCCTGTTGGCGGTCAATGGCGTGGGTCTGACCGTCAACGAGAAACAGGTCGTGTCGATGATCGGCCCGAACGGCGCCGGCAAGACCACCGTCTTCAACTGCCTGACCGGTTTCTACAAGCCGACAGCGGGCACCATCCTGCTGGACGGTGAGCCGATTCAGGGTCTGGCCGGTCACGAGATTGCCCGCAAAGGCGTGGTACGTACCTTCCAGAACGTGCGTCTGTTCAAGGAAATGACGGCGGTCGAGAACCTGCTGGTGGCCCAGCATCGTCACCTCAACACCAATTTCCTGTCCGGCCTGTTCAAGACACCGGCGTATCGCAAGAGCGAACGCGAGGCCATGGAATACGCCGAGCACTGGCTCGAAGCGGTTGACTTGAAAGCCTTCGCCAACCGCCCCGCCGGCACGCTGGCCTACGGTCAGCAACGCCGTCTGGAAATCGCCCGCTGCATGATGACCCGCCCGCGCATCCTGATGCTCGACGAGCCAGCGGCCGGTCTGAACCCGAAGGAAACCGAGGACCTGAAGGCGCTGATCGGTGTGCTGCGCAACGAGCACAACGCCACGGTGTTGCTGATCGAGCACGACATGAAGCTGGTCATGAGCATTTCCGACCACATCGTGGTGATCAACCAGGGCACCCCCCTGGCTGACGGCACGCCCGAGCAGATCCGTGACAATCCTGAAGTGATCAAAGCCTACCTGGGGGAAGCGTAAATGCTGCAGTTCGACAACGTTTCCACCTTCTACGGCAAGATCCAGGCGTTACACAGCGTCAGTATCGATGTGCAGCAGGGTGAGATCGTCACCCTGATCGGCGCCAACGGCGCGGGCAAATCCACCCTGCTGATGACCCTGTGCGGTTCGCCGCGCGCTCACAGCGGCAGCATCCGTTACATGGGTGAGGAGCTGGTGGGTCTGGAATCTTCGGTCATCATGCGCAAGAGCATTGCGGTCGTGCCTGAAGGCCGTCGCGTGTTCGCCCGCCTGACCGTGGAAGAGAACCTGGCGATGGGCGGTTTCTTCACCGACAAGGGCGATTATCAGGAGCAGATGGACAAGGTCCTGGGCCTGTTCCCACGCTTGAAGGAACGCTTCAATCAACGTGGTGGCACCATGTCCGGCGGCGAACAGCAAATGCTCGCCATTGGCCGCGCGCTGATGAGCAAGCCCAAGCTGCTGTTGCTCGACGAGCCTTCGCTGGGTCTGGCGCCGATCATCATTCAGCAGATTTTCGAGATCGTCGAACAGCTGCGTCGTGATGGCGTAACAGTGTTCCTGGTCGAGCAGAATGCCAACCAGGCCTTGAAAATCGCCGACCGTGCGTACGTGCTGGAGAACGGTCGAGTGGTGATGCAGGGTACCGGCGCTGAACTGCTGGTCGATCCGAAAGTGCGGGACGCGTATCTGGGCGGCTGATGCCGTCTCTACGATTGCCATCGTCGTAGGAGCGCGCTTGCCCGCGATTGCGTTATCACGGACATAGATCATGTTTGTGATCCACCGCAATCGCGGGCAAGCGCGCTCCTACAGGTTGATTACCGGATCACCCTTGGCGCACCTCGAAAAACGGCCCTCATCGGGCCGTTTTTCATGCGTGCCAGTCAAAGCTTTTCCAACACCGCCGCGCTCTGCACGAACCACTGCGTCAGATAATCGGCCATCACCTGAACCCGCCTCGGCAGCCGTCCTTCGAACGGGTGCACCAGAAACATCGACGAAACCGGTGTCTGGTAATCGCGCAACAACCATTGCAGGCTGCCGTCGTTCAACTCGTTGTGGACCATGTACGAAGGCAGGCGCGCAATCCCCGTCCCCGCCAAGGCCGCCTTTTTCAGCAGGCTGTATTGATTGCTGGCAAAAGGGCCGCGGACATTCACTCGACTCACTTCGTGGTTCTGGTGATAGACCCACCAGCCTTCTCGGCCCGCAGAGTGACTGTTGAGCAGGCAGCGATGCGTGCGCAGGGCTTCGGGAGTCGCTGGACGGCCATGGGCCTCGACGTAGCCGGGACTGGCGCAGGTCAGTTCCTGCGAGGACAGCAGCGGTTTGGCGACCAGCAGCTGGTCGATGCCCACGCTTGGACGAATACTCAGGTCAAACCCGTCGCGACGCAGGTCACGGAAATGATTGCAGAGGTCCAGCTCGACCTGCACCTGCGGGTAACACTTGGAAAACTCCGTCAGTATCCCCTCGAAAAACACCTCGCCCACTGACGCGGGCACGGTCAGCCGGACCATGCCGACCAGTCTTTCGCTGAGATACGCCATGGCATCGCGCACCCGGTCCCGTTGCGCCACCAGCGCCCGAGCCTCGGGCAGCAGAACCGCCCCTGCCGAGGTCAGTGTGAGACTGCGGGTGGTGCGGTGCAGCAAGATCACGCCATAGCTTTTTTCCAGCTTGCTGATGCGCTTGGACAGCTGGCTGGTGCTGGTCTCCAGCCATTGCGCAGCAAGGGTAAAACTGTTGGCTTCCACCAGCATGGCGAATGCTGCCAGATCGTCCATTTCGCTCATGATGGTTTCCTTATGCGAATCGGCCGTAACAGCGGTTACGAAGCGGTCGATGGTAGTGACAGAGGGTCGATCCGCAAACTATTCGAACGGGTAGGTTCTTTCGATTTCCTGATCTGCCCGGCCGGTCACAGGATCAAAAATGTAGAAGGGCTCCACACCGGAAACACTTTGCGCCCAGGCCAATCGCCTCTTGTGATGAGCGAGCAGGCTGAGTAACGTGGCGGCACTTGTCTGGAGACCCGCCACATGTTCGCTGCTCGTTCCGTCCTGATGTTCGCCCTGCTGCCCGTATTTGCCGGTTGCCAGTTGTTGCCCTCGCAAACCGCTGACAGCTCGGTGTCCACCGCTGGCATGATCCGCATGCAAGGCATTCTGAGTGGCGACGGCGGCAAACTGTTCTTCGCCCCCTGCAACGAACAGCGTCGTTACGCCGTCACTGACAAAGGCAACACCGGCATTCTTCAGGAAGCCGCTTCAGTGGTGGACAAGAACGGCAAAGCCTTCGCTGATGTGCGCGGCAATTTCGTCGCCAGCCGGGCGCAAGGCAGCGATGGCCTGGCTGATGTCTATCAGTTTTACCGGGTCGAACGCCCGAGCGATGCCTGTGAAGACCCGAACTTCAAGCGCCTGACCATCCACGCCAGCGGCAACGGTCCCAAGTGGAACCTCAATGCCAGCGGCAAGGGCATGGTGCTGGAGCGCGAAGGCCAGCAACCGTTCGCCGTGCCTTACATGGAGGAGCAGATGCCCGAAGGCCGCTTCAACCTGATCACCGATGCCAACGATCAGCATGTCGAACTTTATGTCGCGCCGCAGCGCTGCGTGGATCCGGCGAACGGCTCCGTCCAGCACCTCACCGCCGAGCTGCGGGTCAACGGTCAGGTGCAGCGCGGATGCGCCTATTTCGGTGGCATGCGTAACGATTGAGGGACGAGCCACCGCTGCGCCCGCAATGTGGCTTATAATTGCCGGTTCTTGTAGCGCTGCCGGGCCGATCCTGCGGCCCGAAACCGGACCTTTCAATGTTACGAATCACCGAACTCAAACTGCCGCTGGACCACGCGGATGAAGCGCTGCGCCCCGCGCTCGTGCAACGCCTGGGCATCGACAGCGACGAGCTGCTGGATTTCACCCTGTTCAAGCGCAGCTATGATGCGCGCAAGAAATCCTCCGAACTGCAGTTCATCTACACCATCGATCTTCAGGTGCGCGACGAAGCGGCCCTGCTCAAGCGCCTGAGCCATGACAAACACCTTACCGTCGCGCCGGACGTCAGCTACAAGGTCGTGGGCCATGCGCCTTCCGACATGAGCGAACGACCACTGGTGGTCGGTTTCGGCCCTTGCGGGATCTTCGCCGGATTGCTGCTGGCCCAGATGGGCTTCAAGCCGATCATCCTCGAACGCGGCAAGGAAGTGCGCCAGCGCACAAAGGACACATGGGGCCTGTGGCGCAAAAACGTGCTCAACCCTGAGTCCAACGTGCAGTTCGGCGAAGGCGGTGCGGGCACCTTCTCGGACGGCAAGCTTTACAGCCAGATCAAAGACCCGAAATTCCACGGTCGCAAAGTGCTGCACGAATTCGTCAAGGCCGGTGCACCCGAAGAAATCCTCTACGTCAGCAAACCGCACATCGGCACTTTCCGTCTGACCGGCGTCGTTGAAAACATGCGCCAGCAGATCGAAGCGCTGGGCGGCGAAGTGCGCTTCGAGCAGCGCGTGACCGACGTATTGATCGACGACGGCCAACTGCAAGGTATCGTCCTTGGCAGCGGTGAACGCATCGATTCCCGGCACGTGATTCTGGCGCTGGGACACAGCGCCCGTGACACCTTCCGCATGCTCCACGGCCGCGGCGTGTACATGGAAGCCAAACCGTTCTCGGTAGGTTTCCGAATCGAGCACCCGCAGGGCCTGATCGACCGCGCGCGCCTGGGCAAATATGCCGGGCACCCCAAACTTGGCGCTGCCGATTACAAACTGGTGCACCACGCCAAAAACGGGCGCTCGGTGTACAGCTTCTGCATGTGTCCTGGCGGTACGGTCGTGGCAGCCACCTCGGAGCCTAACCGCGTGGTCACCAACGGCATGAGCCAGTATTCACGCAACGAGCGCAATGCGAACTCGGGCATCGTGGTCGGCATCACCCCGGACGAAGACTATCCGGGCAGCCCATTGGCGGGTATCGAACTGCAGGAACGTCTGGAATCCCACGCCTACATCATGGGTGGCGAAAGCTACGAAGCGCCCGCGCAGCTGGTGGGTGACTTTATTGCAGGCAAGGCGTCGACGGAACTTGGGACCGTCGAACCTTCCTACAAGCCAGGTGTGAAACTCACCGATCTGGCCGATGCGCTGCCCGCGTTCGCCATCGAAGCGATTCGTGAAGCATTGCCGGCGTTCGACAAGCAGATCAAAGGCTTCTCGCAACACGACGCCATCCTCACCGGCATCGAAACCCGCACGTCCTCGCCGCTGCGGATCACCCGAGGCGCGGATATGCAAAGTCTGAACGTCAAAGGCCTGTTCCCGGCCGGTGAAGGCGCGGGCTATGCAGGCGGGATCATGTCGGCGGGTGTCGACGGGATTCGCATCGCCGAAGCGCTGGCGAAGAGCATGTTGGGGCTCGTGGACTGATAGAGGTCCCTGTGGGCGCCGGCGTGCTGACGAATGTTTCGGATCAATCACAACAACGTTGTCCGTCACTTCACATTCGCCAGCAGCCCGGCGCCTACACCTATCAACCGCGAAAAGATCGACATTACAAAGTGAAACTTCCTACAGCCCGCGTCATTCAAGCGCTGTAGCACTTTGTAACTAATCTAACGAATTCTTTGTATACAAATTCTTCTTCGATTTTTTATAACCAAATCGAATATAACTTTTGTTTTCAGAAATAAGAACACAGGTTAGGGTGTCGCTCCTTTTGCGCATGTCCATGGAGAATGACCTTGCCCGTACGCAATACATTCAAACGTTTTTTCCAGCTCGAGGCGGCTGGCGGTCTGCTGTTGATCGCCGCTGCCGCCCTGGCCCTGCTCGTCAATAACTCGCCCTTGTCCTGGCTGTATAACGGTCTGCTCGAAGTGCCTGTGGTCGCGCAGATAGGCGCATTGAAGATCGCCAAGCCCCTGCTGCTGTGGATCAACGATGGCTTGATGGCGCTGTTCTTCCTGCTGATCGGCCTGGAAGTCAAACGTGAGGTGCTTCAGGGCCACTTGTCCCGCCCTTCGCAGATCGTCCTGCCCGGCGCCGCCGCGATTGGCGGCATGGTGATCCCGGCGCTGGTGTTCTGGTCGCTGAACAAGGGCAACGCTGCTGCCATGAGCGGCTGGGCGATCCCGATGGCCACCGACATCGCCTTCGCCCTTGGCGTACTGGCCCTGCTCGGCAAACGCGTGCCGGTGTCGCTGAAGCTGTTTCTCATGACCCTGGCGATCATCGATGACCTGGGTGCGATCATCGTCATCGCCCTGTTCTACTCGGGTGAACTGTCCAATCTCTCCCTGGCCCTTGCAGCCGCGTCGATCCTCTCGTTGATCGCGATGAACCGGTTGGGCGTGGTCAAGCTTGCGCCCTATCTGCTTGTAGGCCTGGTGCTGTGGGTCTGCGTGCTCAAGAGCGGCGTCCACGCAACGCTGGCGGGCGTGGTTCTGGCGTTCTGCATTCCGCTCAAGACCGAAAGGAATTCTCCTTCACCGTTGCAGCAACTTGAACACGCTCTGCACCCGTGGGTTGCCTACGCCATCCTGCCGCTGTTCGCCTTTGCCAACGCGGGGGTTTCGCTGAGCGGCGTAACAGCCGAAAGCTTCACCCATCACGTGCCCATGGGTATCGCGCTGGGTCTGCTGGTGGGCAAGATGGTGGGCGTGTTCGGCCTCACCTGGCTGGCGGTCAAAACCGGCATGGCGGCATTGCCGACGGGCGCAAACTGGGGTCAGGTGCTGGGGGTGTCGATTCTGTGCGGCATTGGTTTCACCATGAGCCTGTTCGTCGGTTCGTTGGCATTCGTACCGGGGCAAAGCGAGTTTGCCGGGATGGATCGAATGGGCATCCTCACCGGATCAATTCTCGCTGCATTGATCGGTTATACGATCACGGCAGTCGCCAGTCGTAAACAGGTCGTTGTCACGCACTGACACCCGTCGCCGAAAAGCAAAACGCCCCGACAAATCGGGGCGTTTTTTGTGTGAGCCGGCTTACATATGAGCCGCTTGAAGAGTCTTCAGGCCCAATCAGTGGCTGACGCGGCTGGTGCCATTGACCGTCATGATGCGCACGCGCTCGCCAACACGGAAGATCTCGTTTTCCTGAACCTGCTGAACGTAGGCGCGCATGGTGCCGTCGTCTTCACGAACGGTGATCTCGACACCCTGAGTACGCGTCAGACCTTCTTCGGTCATCGAGCCGAGCAAACCACCGGCCACGGCGCCAATGACTGCAGTCACGATACTGCCGCGACCACCACCGATGGCGCTACCACCCACGCCACCGACGATCGCACCGGCGCCTGCGCCAATCGGCGTCTTGGTGCCTTCAATCTTTACCGGACGCAACGATTCGACAGTGCCTAGACGCACGGTCTGCACCTGGCGGGCTTCATCGCGCGAATACGAGTCGCCGGTCAGGCTCGAAGTACAGCCGCCCAGCGTCAGCGCCATGGCGGTGAACGAAGCAACCAACAGAACAGACTTACGCATAACATTCATCTCCAGGGGAACAGGTGGCCATTAAACTCCGCGACGCCAATCGATGTCACGGTCCTGTCCCGATAATTTAGGTTCATTCAGGCGAGATACAGTATGCCGCCAGCGTCTACAAGTATGGACGACGGGCTACTGGATAGATTCAAAGAATTGAAATTCAGGCCGCTTGGCTCCGTGCATCCGCGGATTAAGGCGCGAGACGCTCGCGAATCCAGTGACCGTCGATCATTCGGTAATTCAGGCGATCGTGCAGCCGGCTTGGACGCCCTTGCCAGAACTCGATACGGTCTGGCAACAGACGATAGCCGCCCCAATGCTCCGGGCAGTGCGGTTGGGTATCGCTGAAACGCTCTTCGGTGGCTTTGAGCAGACCTTCCAGCTCAGCGCGATCAGCAATGACCTTGCTTTGCGGAGATGCCCACGCTCCCAGCCGGCTGCCCAGCGGGCGGACCTGATAATACGCGTCGGACTCTTGGGGGGAAACCCTGACCACCCTGCCTTCGATCCGCACCTGACGCTCCAGGGTTGGCCAGAAGAAGGTCATGGCCGCGAAAGGCCGAGCAGTCATCTGCTCGCCCTTGGCGCTGTCGTAGTTGCTGAAGAAAGTGAAACCCTGAGTGTCGAGGCCCTTGAGCAACAGGACCCGGCAGTGTGGACGACCGTCAGCATCGACGGTCGCCAGCGTCATGGCATTGGCTTCGACCGGCACCTGCTCGGTTTTCACTGCCTCGTCGAACCACTGGCGGAACAGCGCAAAGGGCTCTTCCGGTGCCTGCGCCTCAGTCAGACCCTCGCGGGCGTAGTTGCGGCGCATATCGGCCAGGCTCTGGCTCATCACTGCCTTCCTTTATCGAAATCCGTGGACGGGATGCCGATATTAACCTCAGTTGGCGCTGGCTTGGGCGTCGGAAGCAGGTTTCTTGGCGGCAGCTTTGGCTGGCGCTGCCTTGGCCTTGGCTGGCGCTTTCTTGGCCGCAGCTTTCTTGGTGGCAGGCGCCTTGGCCGCGACGGCTTTTTTGGCTGGTGCTGCGGCTTTGGCCGGCGCTGCCTTGGTGGCGGGTGCCGGTGCTGGCGCAACCACTGGTTTAGCTTCCTTCAAGGCCACCATCGTCGGTGCTGGCGCAGGCGACATGTTGTATTTGGCCATCAGCGCAATCATGGTGTCTTGCGGGGTCATGATGATTTCCACACGACGGTTCAGCGCACGGCCTGCAGCGCTGTCATCGGCAGCACGCGGCATCACCGCGCCAAGACCACGAAGGTTCAGACGGTTACGTTCCAGCCCGCTCAGACGAAAGATCGCGGCAACCGACTGTGCGCGTTGCTGGCTGATCTTGAGGTTGGTGTCGCTGGCGACGTCACTGTGGCCCAGCACCAGCACTGCGGACTTCTGATCACCTTCAACCAGCTTGGCCATGCGCGTGATCGGGCCGAGATTGACCGGCAGCAGCATTTCCGGACGGTCGGGGTTGAAGGTGCTGTCGACCGGCGCAGTCACTACCAGGACGTCCTCACGGCGCTCGAGTTCGAACTTGCTGTCCTTGATCGCTTCACGCACACGGGGTTCGTACTGGTCCAGCCAGGCCTGGGTCACTTTTGGATCGACCCTCGGTACGGCGGGCGCGGCGTCTTTCTTTGCCTCGCTGGCACCGAACGGCCACCACCACTTGCTGCCGTCATCAGCCTTGGCTACGGCGGGTTTGGCGGCGGGTTGAGTCGCCGCCAGTTCGGGTTTCTTGTCAGTCGCGCCATGGTCGGAGCCGAATGGCCAGTACCAGTGAGTGCCGCTTTCTGCTTCAGTCTTGGCGACTTCGGCGGCTACCGGGCTGACGGCAGGTTTTACCGGCGCGGTGTCGTTGCTTTTGCCTGAGCCGAACGACCACCAATGATCGTTGCTGGCCGATTGATCCTGAGGCGTTTGTGCGCAGCCGGTAACGGCGAGGCACAGAGCGAATGCGAGACTTTTATTGGCAGACATGGATGACTCACACAAATAATTGATCAGAAAATGAACGAAGCAGCGCCCATATAACACGCATAAACGCCGTTTTGGAAAAGGAAACCGCCCTACGGTTCCGATATGGGCGGTTTAACTGACAGTCGGTATAACAAGCACTTATCAGCGATAGTTATTGCAAACACTCACCAAGGACCCGAACCAGACGCTGTGCTCGCGGATCCATGAGCACATACGGCCCCAATGTGTTGGTCACGAAACCGAAGGCGACGTCACGCTCGGGATCGGCAAACCCCACCGAGCCACCTGCCCCCGGATGGCCGAACGATTTTCCACCCAGGCCGAAGGTAGCGTTGGGCACGGTCGGCTGGTCGAGCATGCAACCCAGGCCGAAGCGGGTCTGAGTCAGCAGTGTCTTGTCCTGACCGAGGCTGTGCTCGCGCGTCAGTTCGTTGATCAGCTCTGCCTCCAGCAGGCTGCCATCGAGCAGCCCACTGTAGAAACCCGCCAGACTGCGGGCATTGCCGTGACCGTTGGCGGCGGGCTGTTGCATGCGCCGCCACTCGGGTTTGTTGGTGCTGGTCATGATGGAGGGCGGGTTTGTAAACGCACGCGCCGTCATCGACGCAGGTTCGCGCAGGGTGGTCTGCACCAGACGCTGGGCGGCTTCGTCGCCCATGTTGCCTTTGCCCCGCGCGATGTGGGCGACACGATGAAACTCCTCATCGGGCAACCCCACATGGAAATCGAGCCCGAGAGGACGCGAAATACGGGCAGCAATGGACTCGCCCGGTCCGCGCCCGTCAGCCCGACGAATCATCTCGCCCACCAGCCAGCCATAGGTGATCGCGGCGTAGCCATGCCCCTGGCCCGGCGTCCACCAAGGCTCTTCAGCCGCCAGGGCGTCGGTCATGGCTTGCCAGTCGTACAAGGCCTCTGCGGGCAACATGTCCCGAATCGCCGGCAGACCGGCCTGATGACAAAGCAACTGACGCAGGGTGATGGACTGTTTTCCTGCGGCGGCGAATTCCGGCCAGAGGCGCGAAACCGGCTCGTCCAGACTCAACTTGCCCTCCCCCACCAGTTGCAGGGCAGTGACTGACGTGAAGGTCTTGGTGCAGGAGAACAGGTTGGCGATGGTATCGCTGTGCCAAACCTCAGCGCCGTCCTTGTCAGCGGTCCCCGCCCACAGGTCGAGCACGGTCTGACCGCCGATCTGTACGCACAGGGCTGCGCCTCGTTCTTGCGGATCGTCGAACAGCGCTGCGAATGCCTCGCGCACGGCTTCGAATTGAAGCTCGAAATGACCTTGAATCTGCACGGTGTCGTCTCCGGACCGGGGCTGCACAAAAAGGCGTGCATTGTTCCAGCGATTGATGGTTTTGTGAACAGCCAGCCAACATCAGACACCCGTCAAATCCTGTAGGAATGAGCGTGCTCACGATTGAGGTGTATCAGACAAGATTGCAGTGTCTGGTCGACCCCATCGCGAGCACGCTCACCCCTACAAGGGTTATATGTCGTTACTGGGGTTTCCCGGCATCCTTGCCGATCACGTCCGCGACTTGCGCGTTGGCCTTGCGCACAGCCTCGATGAAACCCTGATACGGCACGTCGGTGATTGCGACCAGACCCAGATGCCCGTTTTCGCCGTCGAGCATGCGGCCCGTCGCGGGTTGGTCGAGGTACTGGAACCAATGCACACCGACAATCGAGGGCTCGGCCAACGCACCCTTCAGAAAGTTGCCGTAGGCCGGGCCGCGATCTTCTTCACGAGCGACCTCCATGGCTCCTCCCCAGAACGGCCCGCGATCCCGGGAGCCAAAGTGAAACTCGCTGACCAGTACCGGCTTGTCGAGCACGCGCAGTTTGGCGAAATCCACCCCGTCCTGCGGTTTGGGGGCGTACAGGTTGAAGCTCAGAACGTCGCAGTACTTGGCACACGCCTCGATGGCTTCCGGCGTGCTGATGCCAAAACGGCCCCCGAGCAGCAGGTGATTGGGCGCGTGCCACTTCAGCGCATCGGAAATGGTCTTGAAGTAGGTTTCAGCGAAAACGCGTTGGAAGTAACGGAAGTCATTTTCGATTTCCGGATGTTCAGGATTCGGCAACGGCGGCTCGAACCCTGGGTCTTCCATCAATTCCCAGGCGGTCAGATCGATACCCCAGGCCTTGGACAGCCCCTCCTGATTTCGGTATTTGTCGCGCAGTTGTTTGAGGAAGGCGCGCTTGGCCGGTACGTCGGTGGTCAACTTCAGGGTGCCGTAGGCCAGGGCATAGCGATCTTTCGGATCGTCGCCAGGTGCGGCCCAGGCCAGTTCGTTGTCGGCGAAATAGCCGATCAGATAAGGGTCGTCGCGGTGATCGCGAGCAGCGATGGCGACCGCACGCTCGGTGGCCATGGCGAATCGTGGATCGAACGGGTCAGGCATGCCCCCCCACCAGTCATGGCCGGTGCTGATGCTGGCGTAATCACCGACGATGGACAGCGGCAGGGTGTAGGGCACACGGTCCTTTTTCGGCAATTGATCGCTTCCCAGCTCCGGCTCGCTCCAGTTACCGACCGTATTGAAACCCCAGGCCCGCAACCGTTGGGCGCTGTGATCGACCCAGCGCTGGAGATCGAACTTCACCGGTTTGCACTCGGCGGCCTGCTCCACCACTGGCGGTGTTTCAGACGCCGCGGCAGGGTTCGTTTCATCACTGGAGGCGTCTGACGGTGCGTCATCCTGATCGATCACAGGCGCCGGCTTGAGGACTTCGACGCATTTGGGGACGCCAAAAGTGCGCTGCAGGTTGGCGCCGTAGAAATCGAACCAGCGGCCCTGATCGAACTGGCGATCCTTGTTGGCCCCAATGCCGCGATTGTCATCGCCCTCCCCGTAAAACGCTGCGAGCGGATCGTCACTCCCCGGAAGACTGGCGAACATCGGTTCACGACCTTCGATGTAGGTCTGGCTGTCGTCCCCCGTGACCGCGTTGACCCCCAGCGAATAGAACGCATGCCCTTCCGGGGTCACCAGATACCAGCGGTCATTGCGTTTCTCGGTGCGGAAAAAGCCTTTCGCTTCGAACCCCGGTCCCTTGAGCAGGCCGCCGTATCGATCTTGAGGCGCAAGGTCTTTGCGCCAGGCCTTGAGCTGTTGTTGCTCCTTGGTTGCCAGGGCCTTGAGCTGGTCGTCGCTGCTGATCTTTTCCGGCCATTTACCGCGGGTGAACTGCCCATAGCCGTCGAGGAGATTGCTGTAGGCCGCCTTCTGGATCGCATCGCCCTCCTGCACACCGAATTTCTCGATCAACACACTTTGCGCGATGTCGGGTTGGGACATGGACACCGTGACCGACGTGATCTGAGCGGGATCGATTTCGCCTTCCGAATTGGCGAGCAATACCCGCTGCCCTTCATATGTCCACGGCATCGGCGGCCCGACCCGCATGCCCTGGCTCAACGGGGAACTGGCCTTCAGCGGCACGATCAGGGTTTGCGCAGGTCCTGCCGGGAGGTCGATCCGGCTGCTGAGGGTCTTGCCGTCGCTGCTCTGAATCTGCACATACAGCGTCAGCGCCCAATCCATCGCGCTTTGCAGGCGCAGGGTCATTGCGCTGTCCGCGCTCCAGTCCCAGACACCGGTTTGCGGCGTCAGACGCAGGCTCGGCTTGGCGACCGGATTGAAGTTCACCCGGCGCAGGACCTCGCCCTCGGCAGTCTGCTCGGCGTTG
The DNA here is from genome assembly GCF_003605735.1 of Pseudomonas sp. LS-2. Taxonomy (GTDB): domain Bacteria; phylum Pseudomonadota; class Gammaproteobacteria; order Pseudomonadales; family Pseudomonadaceae; genus Aquipseudomonas. The sequence goes on from NZ_QXTJ01000038.1 coordinate 89,091, forward strand.
GCTTGCGGCAGGCTGGCGTCTTGGGTCGTGACCTGCACCACATCGGCGGGACGAACGAAATTGAACAACGTCTGCTGCCCTTGGGGCGCGGCATACACCGGCGCTGCGCAGGCAAGAACGAGGATGGCAGACAGTGAACGGCGAATCATGCGATCGGTTGCTCCTTGATCATCGGAAGCCCGAACGACGGCATTCGACGCAGCGCCCGGGCGGACCGAGTTAAGACCCGGTCAACCGGGTTTCATCCCCGATACATTTCAGGAAATTTCGCGGCGGAATGGAGGCAGTGCGTTGAGGATGGCTTTGCCGTAACGCTGGGTGACCACGCGACGGTCCAGCAGCGTGATGATGCCGCGGTCCTGCTCGGTGCGCAGCAAACGCCCGCAAGCCTGGATCAGGCGCAGAGAGGCGTCGGGCACGGCGATTTCCATGAACGGGTTACCGCCTCGCGCTTCGATCCATTCCGCCAGTGCGGCTTCGACGGGATCATCCGGCACGGCGAAAGGAATCTTGGCGATCACCACGTGCTCGCAGTAAGCGCCCGGCAAGTCCACACCTTCGGCGAAACTGGCCAGACCGAACAGCACGCTTTCATCGCCGCCATCGACCCGAGCCTTGTGTTTGTTGAGGGTTTCCTGCTTGGACAGGTTGCCCTGAATGAACACGCGCTTGCGCCAGTCCCGCTCCAGGCCGTCGAAAACCTCCTGCATCTGTTTACGGGAGGAGAACAGCACCAGCGTACCTTTGGAGCCTTCCACCAGCCCCGGCAGTTCACGAATGATCGCCGCTGTATGCTCCGCGGCATTGCGCGGGTCAGCTTTCAGATCCGGCACGCGCAGGATGCCAGCGTCAGCGTGGTGAAAGGGGCTTGGCACTACTGCCGTAACGGCGTCCTTGGGCAATCCGGCGCGCATGCGAAAACGATCGAACTTGCCCAGCGCGGTCAGCGTCGCCGAAGTCACCAGCGCGCCGTAGGCCACGTTCCAAAGGTTGCGACGCAGCATTTCAGCCGCAAGAATCGGGCTGGCATTGACCTCGATATCGAACAGCGAACCGCTTTCCGCCAAGGTCAGCCAGCGGGCCATGGGCGGGCTGTTTTCCGGGTCTTCGGCGGTGAACGCAGTCCACAATTCCCAGTTGCCGTGGGCCCTCGCCAGGAGACTGCCGAACAACGGATACCATTCTTCGGCCTGATGGCTGGCGATGCCGATGTTGACCTCGCCATCCATTCCTTCCTTCAGCAGTTCTGTCAGGCGTGTGAACAGATCGTCCAGGCGGGCAAAACCCTTCTTCAGTTCGATGCCCATCTCGCGCATGTGCTCAGGCACCACGCCACCGACGAAGCGATGACGCGGGCGTTCGCGGCCTTCCATGTCTTCACCGGCCTTGAAATCGGCCAGTTGTTCGCAGGCCGTGAACATGAACTGCTGGTGAGTCTTGATCTCCCGCGCAAGTTCGGGGACTTGCTCGATCAGTTTGCCCAGATCGCCGGGCAGCGGGTGCTGAGCCAACAATTTGGTGAGGTTTTTCGCGGTCTGTTCCAGCCAGTCGGCCGTGGAACGCAAACGGCTGAAATGGGCGAAATGGCCGATGGCCTTGTCCGGAAGGTGGTGGCCTTCGTCGAATACATAAAGGGTGTCGCGGGGATCGGGCAGGACCGCACCGCCGCCCAGTGCAAGGTCCGCCAGGACCATGTCGTGATTGGTGACGATGACGTCGACTTTTCCCATGCCTTCGCGCGCCTTGTAGAAGGCACACTGCTGAAAGTTCGGGCAATGCCTGTTGGTGCACTGGCTGTGATCGGTGGTCAGACGCGCCCAGTCCTGATCGGCCAGCTCCTGCGGCCAGCTATCCCGGTCGCCGTCCCATTTATTGCCGGCAAGCTTTTCGATCATGCTGGTGAACAGCTTCTGGCTGGCCTCATCGACTTCGATCTTGAAGCCTTCTTCTTCGAAAAGCTGAGCCGTGGCGCTTTGCGCGTTACCTTCTTGCAACAGCATGTCGAGTTTGGACAGGCACATGTAACGACCGCGCCCTTTAGCCAGTGAGAACGTGAAGCTAAGGCCGCTGTTGCGCATCAGGTCAGGCAGGTCCTTGTGGACGATCTGCTCCTGCAGCGCAACGGTCGCGGTTGCGATCACCAGTCGCTTGCCAGCGGCCTTGGCGGTAGGAATCGCGGCGATGGCATAGGCCACGGTTTTCCCGGTACCAGTCCCCGCCTCTACCGCGACCACCGCCGGATCACCGGAGCGCCGGCCTTCTTCGTCGGTGTCCACGTCTCCCAGCACCTTGGCGACCTCGGCGATCATCAAACGCTGGCCGTAGCGAGGTTTGAGGCTCTTGGCTTCGAGGAAACGCGAATAGGCACCCTGAATCTGGGATTTGAGTTCGGTACTGATCATGGGCTGGGTCGTTGGCTCGGCGTCACGGTGCTGAATGAAAACATAAAAAAACCGCTGGATATATCTCCAGTCTTCGGAGGGCGGCTATCATACCGCGCTAATGCTTTCTGCGCAGAACGGAGTTTCCGATGTCACCTGTAGCCCTTGTCTACACCTTGCATGTCCTTTCGGCTGTTCTCTGGGTAGGAGGGATGTTTTTCGCCTGGATGATTCTGCGACCGGCGGTCATCGCCGCGTTGGAGGGCCCTGCTCGTCTGAAGCTGTGGCTACAGGTGTTCCCACGTTTCTTCATCTGGGTCTGGTGCGCGGTGATCATGCTGCCGGTGACCGGTATCGGCATGATCAACATCAACTTCAGTGGTTTCCAGACCGCGCCGCGTTACGTGCAGGTGATGATAGGGCTGTACGTGGTGATGGTGGCGCTGTTCCTGCGCATCTCGACGCTGAACCTGCCGGAACTGCGCAAGGCGGTGGCCGCCGAGCAATGGCCTGAGGGTGCAGCCGCACTCGGAAAGATCCGTCGTCTGGTGGGGATCAATCTGCTGGTCGGGATCTCGNCGTGGCGGTCCGGCTTGCCGGCAGTCGCGCCTTCAAGAACGCTGCCGCCGGCACGCCGTGTTGCTGCACAGCTGTGTGTTGCGCTTAAAGCTTGCGAATACTCACAGAACCGGCCGGCCCTGCCGAACCAGACTGGCCCTTTTCGCCATTCTTGCCCGACCTGGCACCATCGGCACGGTAGACGAGACAGCCCTTGGACGCTCCGCCCTTGCCGCCATGCCCGCCTTCGCCGCCGATACCGCCCGCGCCACCCTGCACATTGACCTTCACTTGATCATCCGAAAATGCCTGAGGCAGCTCCAGACGCACCAGGGCCCCCGGCGCGCCATCACGGCCGTTGCCGCCGTTGTCGCCATCGAAGCCGCGGCTGGCCGATCCCCAGGTGCAACCCGGATTCTGACCGTTACCGCCGTCCAGTCCGACATAGCCCGGTGAGCCGGCGCCGCCACGAGCGTCGATGGACAGCACATCGGCATTCAACTGCTCGACACGAAGATTCAGGCTACGTCCCGGCAAGGGAGGCTTTTCGAACGTTCCTGGCGCTCCCCGGGCGGTAATCTGAGAGCCGCTGCCCAGATCGCCACGCTTGACCTGCAATTTGAACGGTTCGGCGCTGGGCACGATGGCGATACGCGACTCGTGCCCCATCACCAGTTGCCCGACCTGAACTTCGGTGAGCCCCGCCGGGATAAGCAGGGTGCCGTAATCAGCCACTTCCAGACGCTCGAGCTGCAGGACGCTGGTATTACTCGGCAGACGCATCAATGAATGCGGCTCCACCGAGATGCTCTGCGCCATCGCCCAGCAACCGCCAAGGGCCGATAGCAAGCCAGCCGTCATCAACAACGCGTTACGCATGGTGAACCTCCGCCTGACGGCGCCCAAAGGATTGCAGGTGGAAAATACCGAAAATCAGGATCTGCACACGGTCGAGCCAGGGATGCGAACGCCCTCGCAGGCTGCCGTTGAAGAGAAACAGTTCCAACACGTGGGTCAGCAGCAAGAGGCTGCCAGCCAGTTTGATCAACATCTCGAAGGGAATCGGCAGGACAACGGCCTGATTGATCAGCACCACCATCCAGAAACCCAACGTCAAGACTTTCCCCAACCCCCAAAACAACTTCATGACACGCCCCTGCTGTTTTTTTATTTCTGTGCGGCAAAAAAAGCTTTGCGCACAGTACGGCGACGAACGTGACTATGCCAGAGGGACGTCGCAAAAAGCTGGCATTGCTGAGCGGCGCCGTGTCGCCCCTGAAAAGAAAACCCCGGCACCGGGCCGGGGTTTGTCTTGAAGCGTCACGCAACCTTAACGGTTGAGTTTGATTTCCACACGACGGTTCAGCGCACGACCATCAGCAGTTTTGTTGTCTGCCACCGGACGGCTTTCACCATCACCTTCCACCGAGACGAACGCGCTACGAGGGATACCGGCACCGACCAGATAATCGGTGACCGAGTGCGCGCGTTTTTCCGAGAGCTTCTGGTTGTAAGCATCGCTGCCCACGCTGTCGGTATGACCGCTGACATGCATCTGCACGTTCGGCGCTTCCGTTTTCAGCTTGGTGGCGACCATGTCCAGTTGCTGCTTGTCGCTCGGGGTCAGGGTTGCCTTGTTGAACTCGAAGTGCACATCCCGAATGGTGATGATTTCTTCTTTTGGCAGCACCACTGGCGCTACAGGTTCAGGCGCTGGCGGCACGATCGGGCAGCCCGTGGCATCGACCTTGGTACCTTTGGGCGTATCCGGGCATTTGTCGACACTGTTCAGAACACCATCACCATCATCGTCGCCATCACCGTGAGCCCAGCAATACGCGCCAGCCATCACACCGACCGCGCCACCCAGCCCCGCCGCAACCGAAGCCGTCTGGAACGCACCAATTGCCGCACCGGTGAGAACGCCACCGGCAGCGCACAGCGGCCAGTCGGTCTTTTGCAAGCCGGCGCAGCCCGTCAATACACTGGTAACCAAAATCAGAGGTAACGCTGTCCGAATCATGCTCATACAGTTCTTCTCCTTTGGTATCGGCTAAAACCGACTGAAATGGAGTAAAGACGCCGTTACGGCCCTTTGCCACCCGGAATACGGGGGTTTTGTGGGTTTTTGAGCGCATAAACGGGCCTGTTCTTTTAGAAATAGCCTTTTGCCTTCACTCCGTACGCTTTGTCATGGCTACCGATAAAAAAGTTCAAGCACTAGGCCACGATGATTCGGCAGGCTAACCTTGCGGGCTTACCGAGGGATTTTGATGACCGACAGCTTTTCTACCCGCACGCCGCAGCAAGCACTCGCCGCGTTGCTGGACCGTTATGCGCCCAAGCGGCTTCTGCTGATCGGCGCGGACAGTTTTCCGGCGCTGCAAGCCTTTCAGGATGCCCATCCAGGCACAGAACTGGCTCAGGCCGCGCCCGGCGCACTGCCGGCTGAACTGGCCGGTCAGCGTTTCGACCTGGCGCTGGTGGTCGATTGCCTGGAGCACATCCCCAAGCGCGCGGGACTGGAGCTGTTGGGCGGGATTCGCAACCTCAACGCCAGCCGCATTGCCGTGCTTGCGGACATGAAAGCTTGTGGCTGGCAAACAACCGACTTCTATTCATTGGCGCTGCAGGCCAGTGAACGCTTCGCCAGGGACGAACAGGTGCTGACGCTCTTCACCCACGACCTGCGCGAGAACGCACAGGTACCGGACTGGCTGAACGCGAAGGTCTGGGCCAACCCGGAGAATTTTGGAAAGTACTGGTGGTGAGATCCGCAACATGAGCAGTGCAATTTGCCCCTGTGGCAGCGGCAACCTGTTGACCGGCTGCTGCGGCCGTTACCACGCGGGTCAAGCCGCGCCTTGCGCAGAAGCCCTGATGCGCTCGCGCTACAGCGCCTACGTTCTGGGTCTGATCGATTACCTTCTCGATACGACGTTACCGGTCCAGAAGAGCAGCCTGGATCGCGAATCGATCAGCCAGTGGAGCGCGCAAAGCACCTGGCTAGGGCTCGAGGTCGAGCATGCGGAGCTACTGGGTGGCAAGCCCGAACATGCCTTCGTGACGTTCACCGCGCGCTGGCACGATGCCGCGGGTGAGCATAGCCACCGCGAGCGCTCGGCTTTCGTCCAGAATCAGGGCCGCTGGTACTTCATCGACCCCACCGTGCAGCTTAAGGCAGGGCGCAACGATGCCTGCCCGTGTGGCAGCGAGCTGAAATTCAAGAAATGCTGTTCCGCCTATATGGCCTGATCGGTTGAGTGCGACCCACGCTCCAGGTAGCAGTCCGGGCGGAATGCTACAGAGCTTCATCGCAAATGAGGTCTGCATTACGCCAGTTTCAAATGGGATGTGTCCGGCACCCGCACGTGCTCCTGCGACTTCGCCTCGCCCATATCACTGCCGGCAGGCGCCAGGCTAAATCCTGACAGATCCAGCCGTGGCGCCACCGCAGGGGTTTTGGGATCCTGCACGTCCTTGCCCAACTCGGAGATCGTGAAATCCGGCGCCTGGACGTCAACGAACGCAGCCATGTAGACGTCACGAGGCTCAAGCTTCGAAGTCTTTTGAGCACCGGGCGGAGAACCGGCCGGAGACGAAGATTGGCGCGTGCGACGGGTCCACGTGGGTTCATCCGGTGGCGGCGCCAGTTCGACCTCTTCGACTTCGACCGGCTCAGACTGCGGGTCAGGCTCGGCCTTGACTTGCACGGCCATTTCCACGACATCCACTCGTGCGCCTGCGCGTTCGAGGGTGGAGCGATATTTTTCGGCGGCAGCGGGGTCCAGGTTGTTCTTCAACACCAGACGCCGACCCGAGAACAGCAGCGCAATGCGCTGAGTGTCGGCCTGGAACAGTTTTGCCAGATTGGCCTGAACCCGATCCAGCTGTGCGCCGGGCACCAATTGGCCGGAAAATACAATTTCATACTGCTTCATGGGTCAATACTCCTTCGACACATCGCATGAGTATGGTGCAGGCTCTGTGGAACAGCGAGTGGCCCCAACCCCGTCACTTGCTAGACTGTAGCCCGACAGGGAGTGAACCAATGGTGTTTCAGGCAAGCGTATTCAGAGTTATCGGCCTCTTCATGGTGCTCGCGGTGTCCGGGTGCTCATCTCTTTTTTCCAGCAGCGACACCCGAGATCCCGAGGTCAAGCTGCTCAAGGTCGACGTGGTCAAGGCCAAACTGCTCAAGCAGGACATGAAACTGCGCTTTCGCATCGACAACCCCAACGACTCCAACTTGTGGGTCCGGGGGTTGAGGTACAAAGTCGTGCTCAACGACATCCTGATCGCCGATGGCGAGTACAGCGACTGGTTCATCGTCAAGGCCTACGGTCACAAGAACTTCTCGGTGCCGATCCGCACCAACCTCTGGCAACACCTCAAGGACGTGACCCGAATGCTCGGGAAACCCGACCAGCCTATTCATTACCGGCTGGAAGGCAAGCTCAAGACCGGATTTTTATTCGGTGACAGCGTGCGTATTGGGCGCGATGGCGACATAATTCCCGGCGATTTGATTCCGGAGTAACCCCATGACCCAGCAAGACCACGTGCACGGCCCTGATTGCAACCACGATCACGACCATCACGACCATCATCATGACCATGGCCACGTCCACGGTCCGCATTGCAACCACGAGCCTCAGGAGCCGGTTCGCAACGCGCTCAAGGACGTGGGCCGCAACGATCCTTGCCCGTGCGGTAGCGAGAAGAAATTCAAGAAGTGCCACGGCGCTTGATGGTCGATCCGCGTTTCCGGTGACCGCTGTAGCAGCACGGCTCGCCGGCGGTGGCGTTCTTGCAATCGCCGCCGCCGGCAGGCCGTGCTGCTACAGAGGTGTCCACATCCCATCCCGAAAAATCCTGAAATAAACACCTGCCCCCCGCTTGCGTGGCGCCTGCCCGCTCTCTAACGTAGCGCGTTTCCAATGCCTACCCCCGCAGGAGCTCCATCATGGCCTCGCCAGCCCCCTCTTCCCTTAAGACGCGACTCAGCGCTGCCGCTGCCATGATGGGCCTGTTGAGCCTCGCCGGCTGTCAGTTGGGCGGTGAAGACCGCGACAGCCTGCCTCCCGCCAGCGGGGTGTTCGCGATCAAGGGCCTGGCGCAGAATGTCTCCGTGCGACGCAACAACCTGGGCATGCCGCTGATCGAAAGCAGCACATTTCACGACGCGCTGTTCACCCTGGGCTATGTGCACGCCAGCGACCGCATTTCGCAAATGATGCAAATGCGCCTGCTCGCGCAGGGCCGCCTGTCGGAAATCGCAGGGCCCGGGGCACTGGATCTGGACCGCATGATGCGCGCCGCCAATCTCAAGCAGAACGCCAGCGAGCTGTACAACGCCTCCTCACCGCGCCTGAAACGCTTCTTCGAAGTCTACGCGCGCGGCGTCAACGCTTATCTCTTCCGCTACCGCGACAAGTTGCCGTCCGACATCGCCGACTCAGGTTACAAACCCGAATACTGGAAGCCCGAAGATTCGGCGCTGATTTTCAGCCTGCTGAACTTCAGCCTGTCGGTGAATCTGCAGGAGGAGATTTCCTCACTGGTGCTGGCCCAGAAAGTCGGCGCCGACAAACTCGCCTGGCTGCTGCCGACCTACCCGGACGAAGAGCTGCCGTTTGCCGAGGCTGACAAACTCAAGGGTTTGAATCTGAGCAGCCAAATGCCGGGGCTGAGCGATATCGAGAAGGCTGCACTGCAACTTTCCGACCTCAATCTGTTGGGGGTTTCGGCGTCCAACAACTGGGTGATCTCGCCGCAACGCGCCCGTGCAGGCAAGAGCTTGCTGGCGACCGACAGCCAGCTTCCGGCCACACTGCCGTCAATGTGGAATTTCGTGCAGATCCGCGCGCCGAAATATCAGGCCGCAGGCGCGACCGTCGCGGGGCTGCCGCTGGTGTTGTCGGGTTACAACGGCAAGCTGGCCTGGGGCATGGGCCCGGCGATGGGCGATAACCAGGATCTGTTCCTGGAAAAACTCAAACGCGAAAACAATCGCCTGATGGTCATGGCCGATGGCAAGTGGGTGGCCGCGGGGGCTCACGAAGAAACCTATTTCGTCAAAGGCCAGCGCCCGGTGCGTGAGCCTGCGTATGAAACCCGTCACGGGCCATTGCTCAACGCCAGCTCGGCGCAACTGGCCAGCGGCCTGGGCATCGCGCTGCAGACCCCGGACGCCAAGGACGACAAGACGCTGGACGCGCTGTTTGACCTGACCCGCGCACAGAACGTCGAACGGGCTTTCGAGACCACCCGGGAAATCCGCGCCATTACCCTGAACATCGTGTTCGCCGACTCATCGAACACTGGCTGGCAGGTCACAGGACGCTATCCGAACCGTCGCGAAGGCCTGGGCCTGATTCCTTCGCCGGGCTGGGATGGTCGTTTCGACTGGGACGGTTACGCCGACGCCATGCTGCATCCCTACGATCAGGACCCGCAGCAAGGCTGGATCGCCACCGCCAACCAGCGCACGATGCCCAAAGGCTACGGCATGCAACTGTCCAACTCCTGGGATTACCCGGAGCGGGCCGAGCGTATCGCCGAACTGGCCAACACCGGCAAACAGGACACCCGCAGCACCATCGGCATGCAGTACGACCAGACCACGACGTTTGCCGCCAAGCTGAAAAAGATGTTCGACGCACCGGGCATGGCCAAGCCGTTGAAACAGGCCATCGACGCCCTGCCGCCAGCCGACCGCGACAAGGCGCGCGAAGCACTCAGTCGCCTGATGGCGTTCGACGGCAGACTGTCTCCCGTCTCAGCGGACGCCGCGATCTATGAGCTGTTCCTGCAAGAAAGCAGCAAACAGATATTCCTCGATGAACTCGGACCTGAGGGCAGTCCGGCCTGGAAAGCGCTGGTACAGAGCGCTGACCTTTCCTACTCGCCACAGGCCGACCATCTGCTGGGACGCGAGGACAGTCCGTATTGGGATGACGTGAAAACACCGCAGAAAGAAGACAAACCGGCGATTCTGGCGCGCAGTCTTTCGGCGGCCATCAGTGCGGGTGAAAGTCGGTTGGGCGGCGATCACAAGGCTTGGCAATGGGGCAAGTTGCACCAGTACACATGGACTTCACAAAGCGCCCAACTGATTGCCGCAATGGGTGGCAGCAAAGCCAATGTGATCAAAGGACCGATGGCCGCCGGTGGCGACCACACGACGCCGAATGCGTCGGGCTTTCACTGGGGCCAGGATTTCGACGCGGCGGTGATTCCGGCGATGCGGATGATCGTCGACTTCGCGCAGCAGGAACCGATGATGGCGCAGAATGCGGCGGGACAATCGGGTAACCCGGCAAGCCCGCACTTTGCCAATGGCATCGACCCTTGGGTCAAGGGGCAATACATGTCGATTCCGATGCAGCCGGAGAACTTCGAGAAGATTTACGGGAAGCAGCGGTTGACGTTGACGCCCGGGAAGTAGCGCTTACGCCTTTTAATTGCGTCGGCGCCGAGCTTTGGACACGACCCTTGATTTGTGCTGGCGCCTCGTACTTCGTGCTGGCTTACGCCAGAGCTGTTCCGCCGAAGGCGGAACGCTTCTGCCGTTAGGCAGAACCAAGCATCAGCGCCAAAAAACCCGAACTTCCCGCCCCCCGAACCGCTCTACCTGACAAGCCCCCCAATCCGGTCATCCCATGGACCTTGTCATCGCCCGTCCCGAAGGCCTGTACTGCCCGCCCGGAGACTTCTATATCGACCCGTGGCGCCCGGTCGAACGCTCGGTCATTACACACGGGCATGGCGACCACGCCCGAACCGGCAACCAGCATTACCTTGCCGCCGCCCCCGGCGAAGGTATTCTGCGCTCGCGTCTGGGTCAGGACATCAACCTGCAAACCCTCGAATACGGCGAAACCATCACCCACCACGGGGTAAAACTCAGCCTGCATCCGGCCGGTCATGTACTCGGCTCTGCACAAGTCCGCCTGGAATACCAGGGCGAAGTCTGGGTCGCGTCAGGCGACTACAAAGTCGAACCCGACGGCACCTGCGCTCCCTTCGAACCGGTCCGCTGTCACACCTTCATCACCGAATCCACCTTTGGCCTGCCGATCTACCGCTGGCAACCGCAGTCGGAAATCTTCACCGGTATAAACGACTGGTGGCGCGCCAACGCCGCAGTGGGCAAGGCCAGCGTGTTGTTCGCTTATTCGTTCGGCAAGGCACAACGCATTCTGCATGGCATTGACTCCAGTATCGGACCGATTCTGGTCCACGGTGCCGTCGAACCGCTGAACCGGGTCTATCGCGAAGCCGGGGTGCGGATACCGGAAACCCACTACGCCGGGGATTTCAAAAAGACCGACCCCGCCCTTCGCCAGGCACTGATCGTGGCTCCGCCTTCAGCCGGCGGCAGCACCTGGATGCGTCGATTCGGCGATTTCAGCGATGCCTTCGCCAGCGGCTGGATGATGCTTCGCGGCACCCGTCGGCGGCGTGGCGTGGATCGCGGTTTTGCGCTGTCCGACCATGCCGACTGGCCCGGCTTACTGTGGGCTATCGAAAACACGGGTGCCGAGCGGGTGATGGTCACCCACGGCTCAGTGGCGGTACTGGTGCGATATCTGCGTGAAAGCGGGCTCGATGCCCAAGGCTTCACCACCGAATACGGCGACGAGGAAGACGACGCCCCCGCCAAGTCGGACACCGCAGAGGAGGCCTCGTCATGAAGGCCTTCGCCGAGCTCTACTCATTGCTGGACGCAACCACTTCCAGCAACGCCAAGCTTGCCGCCATGCAGCAGTATTTCGCCAAGGCAGCACCTGAGGACGCGGCCTGGGCGGTGTATTTCCTTTCCGGTGGGCGGCCACGACAGCTGGTGCCGACGCGCATGTTGCGCGAACAGGCGATGCTTCTTTCCGGGCTGTCTGAGTGGCTGTTTGAAGAAAGCTACCAGGCCGTGGGCGACTTGGCGGAGACCCTTTCGCTATTGCTGCCACAAGCTGAACACAGCTCTGAGGAGGGCTTGGCCACCTGGATGGAAGACAAGTTGCTGCCCTTGCGCGGCCTGCCGCCAGAGGAGTTGCTGGAGCGATTGCCGGCATTCTGGTCACAACTGGATCGCCAGAGCCTGATGGTCTGCCTGAAGCTGATCACCGGCAGTTTTCGGGTCGGTGTCTCCAAGCTGCTGGTCACCCGAGCGCTGGCGGCGCTGGCGAACATCGACAGCAAGCGCGTGGCCCAGCGTCTGGTGGGCTACACCGACCTGTCCCACCGGCCCAGCGCGCAAGGGTATCTGAAGCTGGTCGCTGAAGAATCCGAGGACGAGCACGCCCAACGCGGGGGCCAGCCCTACCCGTTCTTTCTCGCCCACGCGCTGCAACAACCGGTGGACCAGTTCGAAAGCCTGCTGGGCCCTGCCGAGAACTGGCAAGTGGAATGGAAGTGGGATGGCATTCGCGCGCAAGTCGTCAAGCGCGAGGGTCGCTTGTGGATCTGGTCGCGAGGTGAAGAACTGGTCACCGATCGTTTTCCCGAATTGCACGCCCTCGTCCAGTGCCTGCCTGACGGGACGGTGATCGACGGTGAAATCGTCGTCTGGAAAGCGCCTGCCACTGACCAGCATGCCAGCCCGGATGACTTCGCCCTTAACACGCCAGCACCAGGCACGCCCAATGAATCGACACCCTCGGTGCAGCCTTTCGCACTGCTGCAACAACGCATCGGTCGCAAAACCCTGGGCAAGAAGATCCTCGAAGATGTGCCGGTCGTGGTGCTCGCCTACGATCTGCTCGAATGGCAGGGTCATGACTGGCGCAGCAAGCCGCAGTATGAAAGACGCGCGCAACTGGAGCAGGTAATCGCCAGTGCGCAAAGTCCGGTGCTGATGTCCTCCCCGGTGCTGACCGGAAAAGACTGGGCCGACCTCAGCCAGCAGCGCGAGGCATCCCGCAGCCTTGGGGTCGAGGGCATGATGCTCAAGGCCCGGGACTCGTTGTACGGGGTCGGTCGGACCAAGGACATGGGCGTGTGGTGGAAATGGAAGATCGACCCGTTCAGCGTCGACGCCGTGTTGATCTATGCCCAACGCGGCCATGGTCGCCGCGCCAGCCTGTACAGCGACTACACATTCGCGGTCTGGGACGGCCCGCCGCAGTCCAGCGAGCGCACGCTGGTGCCCTTCGCCAAGGCCTATTCGGGCCTGACCGATGAAGAGATGCGCAAAGTCGATGCAATCATCCGCAAGACCACGGTCGAGAAATTCGGCCCGGTCAGAAGTGTTACCCCGACGCTGGTGTTCGAGCTGGGATTCGAGGGCATTGCCCTGTCCAAGCGCCATAAAAGCGGGATCGCGGTGAGATTCCCTCGAATGCTCCGATGGCGGCAGGACAAGCCGGTAGCAGAGGCGGACAGTCTGGCAACTCTGCAAGACCTTCTGGCTTGAGCACCGCTTTGGTGCGATCTCACGCACTCCATTACACCCTATTGCACCGTGTAGCGGCATGGCCCGTCGGCGGTGGCGTATTTGAAAGCGCTACCGCCAGCAAGCCGGACTGCTACGGATGGCCGCAATCCGACTTGAGGCAAGGGAACAACCGACGTTGGCCAGGATTTTTTCCGCCCTCTTTCATGCCGTTTCGGCTACTCTCCCCCTGCCTCGGGCGCCCTGAAAAAAGACAAGAGATGGCTCAAAGTCATCATTGCGACAACTCCGTACATTTAAAACGCGCGTTCGTCTCTTTGGTTCGGAAATTGCTATCTTTTTGCGGTCTGGCACCTGCCGGTAGCAAGCCTTCGCGTGTTCCCAACGCTCAATTTGGTTTTAAGGACTGAACGATGAAAAAAGCATGGCTGACCCTTTCCGCACTCGCCATCTGTCTGGCCGCTGGCAACGCAATGGCCAAGGAGTACAAGGAACTGCGTTTCGGCGTCGATCCTTCCTACGCACCATTCGAATCGAAAGCCGCTGACGGCAGCCTGGTTGGCTTCGACATCGACCTGGGCAACGCGATCTGTGCAGAACTGAAGGTCAAATGCAAATGGGTCGAAAGCGATTTCGACGGCATGATCCCTGGCCTGAAAGCCAACAAGTTCGACGGCGTGATTTCCTCCATGACCGTGACCCCGGCTCGCGAGAAAGTCATCGATTTCTCCAGCGAACTGTTCTCCGGTCCGACCTCGCTGGTCTACAAGAAAGGTTCCGGCCTCTCTGCTGACGTTGCCTCGCTCAAAGGCAAGACCGTCGGTTACGAGCAAGGCACCATTCAGGAAGCCTACGCCAAGGCAATCCTGGACAAGGCAGGCGTGAAAACCCAGGCCTACGCCAACCAGGATCAGGTTTACGCCGACCTGGTATCCGGTCGTCTGGACGCTTCGGTACAAGACATGCTGCAAGCCGAACTGGGCTTCCTGAAGTCGCCACAAGGTGCTGATTACGAAGTCAGCAAGCCAATCGACGATCCTCTGCTGCCAGCCAAGACCGCAGTCGGCATCGCCAAAGGTAACAAAGACCTGAAAGCGCTTTTGGACAAAGGTATCAAAGCGTTACACGATGACGGCAAATATGCCGAGATCCAGAAGAAGCACTTCGGCGATCTGAATCTGTACAGCGGTAAGTAAGAAAACAAGCGCCCGCGTCTTCAGCGATCATCCGAATCCCCCGCTGAAGTTCACGGGCGTTTTATTGACTGTATAGGTTCCACATGCTCGATACTCTCCTGCAACACCTGGGACTGTCCGCGTTCAGCCTCAAGGGTTTCGGCCCGTTGCTGCTTCAGGGCACCTGGATGACCGTCAAATTGTCGGTAATGTCGCTGCTGCTGGCCATCGTGCTCGGCCTGCTGGGCGCCAGTGCCAAACTGTCCAAGACTGCGCTTCTGCGCGTTCCGGCGCAGGTCTACACCACGCTGATCCGAGGCGTGCCCGACCTGGTGCTGATGCTGTTGATTTTCTACAGCCTGCAAACCTGGCTGACGACGCTGACCGAAGCAATGGAATGGGACTACATCGAAATCGATCCCTTCGCCGCCGGTGTCATCACCCTGGGCTTCATTTACGGGGCGTATTTCACCGAGACCTTCCGTGGCGCCATCCTCGCGGTCCCTCGTGGACAGGTCGAAGCCGGGACCGCGTATGGCCTGAGCCGCTCCCAACGCTTTCGCTTCGTGGTGTTTCCGCAAATGATGCGCTTCGCCCTTCCCGGCATCGGCAACAACTGGCAAGTGGTGCTCAAGGCCACGGCGCTGGTGTCGATCATCGGCCTGGCGGACCTGGTCAAGGCGTCTCAGGATGCCGGTAAAAGCACCTATCAACTGTTTTATTTCCTGGTACTCGCGGCGTTGATCTATCTGGTCATCACCAGCGTCTCCAACTTTGCCCTGCGCTGGGCTGAACGGCGTTACTCCGCAGGCAGCCGGGAGGCCAGACGATGATCGAATTGCTTCAAGAATACTGGCGCGCGTTCCTGTACACGGACGGGCAGAACATTACCGGTCTGGCCATGACCCTGTGGCTGCTCAGTGCGTCGATCGCCATTGGCTTCATCGTGTCGATCCCGCTGTCCATCGCACGGGTTTCGCCCAATCCGCTGGTTCGCTGGCCGGTGCAGTTCTACACCTACCTGTTCCGTGGCACCCCGCTCTATATCCAGCTACTGATCTGCTACACCGGTATCTACAGCCTTTCGGTGGTTCGCGACCAGCCGATGCTCAACGCGTTCTTCCGCGATGCGATGAACTGCACCATCCTGGCGTTCGCCCTCAACACCTGCGCGTACACCACCGAGATCTTCGCCGGTGCAATTCGCAGCATGAACCATGGCGAAGTCGAAGCGGCCAAGGCTTATGGTCTTACAGGCTGGCGTCTGTACACCTACGTGATCATGCCGTCAGCACTGCGTCGTTCGCTGCCGTATTACAGCAACGAAGTGATCCTGATGCTGCATTCGACCACCGTGGCGTTCACGGCCACCGTGCCGGACATCCTGAAGGTTGCGCGTGATGCGAACTCGGCGACGTTCCTGACGTTCCAGTCGTTCGGCATCGCTGCGCTGATCTACCTTACGGTGACTTTCATCCTGGTCGGTCTGTTCCGACTGGCCGAACGACGCTGGCTCGCCTTCCTCGGCCCGTCTCACTAGGACCTCTGCATGCGACACCAGACCCATGATCTGCTAGCCCCGGTGCCAGGCACTGCGCGGCAGATCCACAGTTTTCACTACGGCCCGGAAAACGGTGCCTGCAAGATCTACATTCAATCGTCCCTGCACGCCGACGAACTGCCCGGCATGCTGGTTTCCTGGTACCTCAAACAGCGCCTGGCCGAACTGGAAAACGCCGGTCAGTTACTGGGCGAAATCGTCATCGTTCCGGTGGCCAACCCAATCGGGCTGGAACAAGTCCTGATGGACATCCCGCTCGGTCGTTACGAGCTGGAAAGCGGGCAAAACTTTAATCGCTGGTTCGTTGACCTGACCCAACAGGTGGGCGATGAGGTCGAACCGCTGTTGGGCGATGACGAGAAACGCAACGTCGACCTGATCCGCCAAAGCCTGCGCGCCGCCTTGCTCGCACGCAGCGGCGCTACCCAACTGGAATCGCAACGTCTGGCCTTGCAGCGTCTGGCGTGCGATGCCGACATGGTGCTGGACCTGCATTGCGACTTCGAATCTGTGGAGCACCTGTACACCACGCCCGAAGCCTGGCCGCAGGTCGAGCCGCTGTCGCGTTACCTCGGCGCGCAAGCCAGCCTGCTGGCGACGGACTCAGGCGGTCAGTCGTTCGACGAATGTTTCACGCTGGTCTGGTGGCAGTTGCAACAGCGTTTCGAAAAACGCTTTGCGATTCCGCTGGGCAGTTTTTCAGTGACCCTGGAACTGCGCGGTCAGGGCGATGTGAGCCATGCCCTCGGCAGTCGCGACTGCCAGGCGATCATCAGCTACCTGATGCAGTACGGCGCAATCGCCGGTGAGCCCCTGGCTCAACCCGAACTGATTTATCCGGCGACGCCTCTTGCGGCGGTCGAACCGGTGGCCACGCCAGTCGGCGGTCTGCTGGTGTTCTGCACCCTGCCCGGCGAATACGTCGAAGCCGGGCAACTGATCGCTGAGGTGATCGACCCGATCAGCGACGCAGTGACCCCGGTCCACACGGCCAACGCCGGCCTGATGTACGCCCGCTCATTGCGACGCATGGCGACTGCCGGCATGGTCATCGCCCATGTCGCCGGCACCGAAGCCTTTCGCAGCGGCTACCTACTTTCTCCTTAAGGATTGCCAGTCATGTACAAACTGACCATCGATGGCCTGCATAAAAGCTACGGTGACCATGAAGTGCTCAAAGGCGTATCGCTCAAGGCCAACGTCGGTGACGTGATCTGCCTGATCGGTGCCAGCGGCTCGGGCAAAAGCACTTTTCTGCGCTGCATCAACTTCCTCGAACAACCCAACGACGGCGCCATGAGCCTGGACGGACAGCAAATCCGCATGGTCAGCGACGCCAGCGGCATGCGCGTCGCCGACCCGGCCGAACTGCAGCGCATTCGTACCCGTCTGGCCATGGTGTTTCAGCACTTCAACTTGTGGAGCCACATGACGGTGCTGGAAAACATCACCATGGCCCCACGCCGCGTGCTGGGGGTGTCCAGGGTGGAAGCCGAAGACCGCGCGCGCAAATACCTGGAAAAGGTCGGCCTGCCTGCTCGCGTCGCCGACCAATACCCGGCATTCCTGTCTGGCGGTCAGCAACAGCGAGTCGCCATTGCCCGGGCGTTGGCGATGGAGCCGGAAATCATGCTCTTCGACGAGCCTACGTCGGCGCTGGACCCGGAGCTTGTGGGCGAAGTGTTGAAGGTGATTCAAGGCCTGGCCGAAGAAGGCCGGACGATGATTCTGGTCACCCACGAAATGGGCTTCGCCCGTAAAGTGGCCAACCAGGTAGTGTTCCTGCACCAGGGCCAGATCGAAGAAATCGGCCATCCGGATGATGTGCTGGGCAATCCGAAGAGCGAGCGCCTGCAGCAGTTCCTGAGCGGGAATCTGAAGTAATGCTTCAGCTGTAGGAGTGAGCTTGCTCGCGATTGCGATCTCTCTGCACCTGCGGGTGCCAAGACACGACGTCATCGCGAGCACGCTCACGCCTACACCGGTCCGGCACCACACCAAACCCGACCAAACTTATCTCCTCTGCGTACGGTCTCTGAGTTAACCCCTCCGCAGAGCCCGCGCATGCCCAATACCGTCAATTTTGCCCAGCGCTGGTTCGCCGCTCGTGGCTGGAAGCCTTTCCCCTTTCAGAAAGAAGTGTGGGCCGCGGTCGCTCGTGGCGAATCCGGCCTGCTGCATGCCAGCACCGGCGCAGGCAAGACATATTCGGTATGGTTCGGCGCGCTCAATCGCTTTGCCAGAACGGCCACCGCCTCGCCGGATGAAAAACCACGCAAACGCAAACCGCCCCCCGCTCCACTGAACGTGCTTTGGATCACCCCGATGAGGGCCCTTGCTGCCGATACCGCAAAAGCGTTGGAGGCGCCGTTGATGGATCTGCAGATCCCCTGGAGCGTAGGACTGCGTACCGGCGATACCAGCAGCAGCGAACGGGCGAAACAGGGGCGTCGGCTGCCCTCTGCACTGATCACTACGCCGGAAAGCCTGACGCTTCTGCTGACCCGGGCAGACGCCGAAGTGACTTTCGCGACCCTGAAAATGATCGTGGTGGACGAGTGGCACGAACTGATCGGCAATAAACGCGGCGTCCAGCTGCAGCTGGCCATTGCACGACTGCGTCGCTGGAACCCGGCCCTCATCGTGTGGGGGCTGTCGGCGACGCTGGGCAATCAGGATCACGCTCAACGCGTGCTGCTGGGCAACGACGGCACTGCGGTGCAGGGCAAAGTGGTCAAGGAGCTGACCGTCGACACCCTGATCCCGCAGAGCATCGAGCGCTTCCCCTGGGCCGGCCACATGGGGTTGCGCATGTTGCCGCAGGTGCTGGCCGAAGTGGAAAGCAGCAACAGTTGCCTTCTGTTCACCAACACCCGGGCGCAGTCGGAAATCTGGTACCAGGCGCTGCTGGAAGCGCGGCCGGATTGGGCAGGCCTGATCGCCTTGCATCACGGGTCGTTATCGCGAGAGGTGCGCGATTGGGTCGAACGGGCGCTGAAGGAAGGCCATCTCAAGGCCGTGGTCTGCACCTCGAGTCTCGATCTGGGCGTGGATTTTCTCCCGGTCGAGCGTGTGCTGCAGATCGGCTCTGCCAAAGGCGTTGCGCGTCTGATGCAACGCGCCGGGCGCTCTGGCCATGCGCCTGGCCGCCCGTCGCGGGTCACACTGGTGCCGACCCACAGCCTTGAACTGGTGGAAGCCGCTGCCGCCCGCGATGCCGTTGTCGCCCGACAAATCGAGGCAAGGGAATCACCGCACAAGCCTCTGGACGTTCTCGTACAACACTTGGTGAGCATGGCGCTGGGCGGTGGATTCACACCCGACGAACTCCTGACCGAGGTGCGGACGGCTTGGGCGTATCGCGACCTGACTGGTGAAGAATGGCAATGGGCGCTGGCCTTCGTGCGCCACGGCGGTTTGTCGCTGACAGCCTATCCCGACTATCGGCGGGTCGAGCCGGACGAACAGGGCGTCTGGCGTGTGCCCGATGCCCGCCTGGCACGCCGGCACCGCATGAGCATCGGCACCATCGTCAGCGATGCCAGCATCAACGTGAAGTACTGGAGCAAAGGCGGTGGCGGGGGCTCATTGGGCAGTGTCGAAGAGGGGTTCATCGCACGATTGAAACCAGGAGACGGGTTTCTATTCAGTGGTCGATTGCTGGAACTGGTGCGGGTAGAAAACATGACCGCCTACGTGAAACGGGCCACGACCAGGAAGGCCGCTGTCCCTCGCTGGAATGGCGGACGTATGCCCCTTTCCAGCGAACTGGCTGACGCGGTGGTGGAGAAATTCGACGCTGCCGCCCACGGTGTCTTCGACAGCTCGGAAATGCACACTGTCAGTCCGTTGCTGGAAGTCCAGCGAGAATGGTCGGCATTGCCGCGCAAAGACACGTTACTGGCCGAGGTGTTGAAGTCCCGGGAGGGCTGGCACTTGTTTCTGTATCCATTCGCCGGGCGGCATGTACACCTAGGGTTGGCGAGCCTGCTGGCCTGGCGCCTTAGCCGCGATACGCCGCTGACCTTTTCCATCGCGGTCAACGATTATGGATTCGAGCTGCTGAGCGCGACCGAAGTGGATTGGTCGCAACGCTTGAATTCCACGCTGTTCAGTGAACAAGCGCTGCTGAGCGACATCATCGCCAGTCTCAATGCCGGTGAGCTGGCCCTGCGCCGCTTCCGCGAAATTGCCCGAATCGCCGGGCTGGTGTTTTCCGGCTACCCCGGTGCGCCGAAGAGCAACCGACAGTTGCAGGCGTCCAGCGGGTTGTTTTTCGAGGTGTTCAAACAGTACGACGCAAAAAACCTGCTGCTGACCCAAGCCGAAGAGGAAGTGCTTCGTCAGGAGCTGGATGTAGGTCGACTCGAACACACATTGCGACGAATCAACCAGCGGACACTGGACATCCACATCATCAAACGACCGACGCCCATGGCATTTCCGCTGCTGGTCGAACGCATGCGTGAAAGCCTGAGCACCGAAAAGCTGTCGGACCGCATCGCGCGCATGGTTCGCGATCTGGAGAAAGCGGCTGGGCCAGAGGTCGTCACATGAGGCCTTATCTGTCCATAGAACTGGCCGGGGCCCGATTGTGGCTGCTCGCCGACAAAGCCATCTACTACCCGGCTGAGCATGCGCTGCTGATTGCCGATGCGCATTTCGGCAAGGCTGCGGCCTATCGTCGGCTGGGGCAACCCGTTCCTCACGGCACCACCGATGATAACCTGCAACGCCTGGACGCGATTCTTTCGGCGTATGAATGCCAACATCTGATATTCCTCGGGGATTTCCTACACGCACCCGAATCCCACGCTCCGTCAACGCTTTCGGCCTTACAGGCCTGGCGCGAGCGGCACGCTGCCCTGAACATCACCTTGATTCGCGGCAATCACGACAAAAGGGCGGGAGATCCGCCGCCTCAGTTGAAGATCCGTGTCCTGCCCGAGCCATTGCTATTAGGGCCGTTTGCGCTGCAGCATGAGCCTGACCCTCACGCCACGCATCACGTCCTCGCCGGCCATGTCCATCCAGCTTATCGGTTGTTCGGCAAAGGCAGGCAACGTCTGCGCCTGCCATGCTTTCACATGACGGCACACGTCAGTCTGCTGCCTGCATTCGGCGCTTTTACCGGCGGGATGAACATTGAAAAAGGAGATAGCAGCAGGGTGTTCGTGGTGGGAGA
Source organism: Pseudomonas sp. LS-2 (assembly GCF_003605735.1). GTDB lineage: Bacteria > Pseudomonadota > Gammaproteobacteria > Pseudomonadales > Pseudomonadaceae > Aquipseudomonas. The sequence goes on from NZ_QXTJ01000038.1 coordinate 110,344, forward strand.
CGGCGCCATCTGGGAAGCGCTGTAGCTGAGCACTGAAAGGTTTAAGCCAGGGATGTTCGCAGTAGATCCCTGCCGACGCTGCGACACCGGCAAGGATGCAGGTACGAGTGATCAGGCGACCGGAGCAGGAGGCGGCTCGTCAGGGAGCGTTGGCTCACCGGGCTCTTCGGGCTGAGGGTAATCGTTGGGGGTATCGGGATTGGGCTGCCCGGGGATACCGCCGGCGACCATGTTATTCAGGTGGGGATGCGCTAACAGCGACCACGCCAGCAACCCGACCTGATTCTGTCCGGGGTCGGCTTCCTTGATGCTGGTCTTGATTTGTCTCTTCATAGGGCACTCCTGAGCGTTGGCCCCATCCGCATGGTGCGGATGGGAACAGTTCAGTCAATAGAGTGCTGATTTCGAGACTAATTCACTTTCGAAATGACCAACGGTGCAATCAGGTGCGTGGCAAAGTGACACCGCGCTGACCCTGATACTTGCCGCCGCGGTCTTTGTACGAGACTTCGCACTCTTCGTCGGACTCAAGAAAAAGCATCTGTGCGACGCCTTCATTGGCGTAGATCTTCGCCGGCAACGTCGTGGTGTTGGAGAACTCAAGGGTGACATGGCCTTCCCATTCCGGCTCCAGCGGGGTCACGTTGACGATGATGCCGCAGCGCGCGTAGGTACTCTTGCCCAGACAGATGGTCAGGACATTGCGCGGAATGCGGAAATATTCGACGGTGCGGGCCAGTGCGAAGGAGTTCGGCGGAATGATGCAGACGTCGCTCTTGATGTCGACGAAGCTTTTTTCATCGAAATTCTTCGGATCGACGGTCGCCGAGTTGATGTTGGTGAACACCTTGAATTCGTCGGCGCAACGCACGTCGTAGCCGTAGCTGGAGACGCCGAAGGAGATCAAGCGGTCAGCGCCCTCGCCGCGCATCTGGCGCTCTACGAAGGGCTCGATCATGCCGTGCTCTTGCGCCATGCGGCGAATCCACTTGTCCGATTTGATGCTCATGGCGGTGTCCTGAATAGCGAGGTGAAAAAAGATGTCCGGCATCTTACCGGGCATGGGCGCCGGGTTCAAAGATTGCGCGCAGGCCGCTTTGGAAGCTTTGTGCCTTCCGTCGAAATAAACGAGACATGCCCATTGGCACATCCGGAAAAAAGGGTTAAGGTGCATCCACTGTGTTGCTTGTGTCACTGAGAATCTCTACACGATGTTGAATTTCGATCCAACCATCTCCAAGAATTTTTCCTGCTCTTTGCACTCAGTCTCGGCCAGGGTTCTTCCTGAGTCGCAGTTAACTTTGTCCAAGGAGATACACCATGTCTAATCGCCAAACTGGTACCGTTAAGTGGTTCAACGATGAAAAAGGCTTCGGCTTCATCACTCCACAATCCGGTGACGACCTGTTCGTGCACTTCAAAGCTATCCAATCCGACGGCTTCAAAAGCCTGAAAGAAGGCCAGCAGGTCTCTTTCATCGCTACCCGCGGTCAGAAAGGCATGCAAGCTGAAGAAGTTCAAGTTATCTAACTTGTACTAAATCGCTTAAAAAACCCCGCTCTCAAGGCGGGGTTTTTTTATGCCTGCAGATTTGTGGCCAAGGGGGAAGACGGCCAATCAATACAAACCCCAATGGCCTGTAGCAGTCCGAACGGGCGGGCTGCTACAGAAAAGCGGACGGCATCAGTCGTCGCTGATGGAGATGTCGGGCATCGCAGGCGTTGCCGCCTCCTGCAACACGATCCGTGCGCCAACGTGACGCGCCAGCTCCTGATAGACCATGGCGATCTGGCTTTCCGGCTCTGCAATCGCGGTTGGCTTGCCACCATCCGCCTGTTCTCGAATCAGCATCGACAAAGGCAACGAAGCCAATAGTTCTACGCCGTACTGTGACGCAAGCTTTTCGCCGCCGCCTTCACCGAACAGGTGCTCGGCATGACCGCAGTTCGAGCAGATGTGCACTGCCATGTTTTCCACCACGCCCAACACCGGAATGTTGACCTTGCGGAACATTTCCACGCCCTTCCTGGCATCCAGCAGCGCCAGATCCTGCGGAGTGGTAACAATGACCGCGCCTGCGACCGGCACCTTCTGCGCCAGCGTCAACTGGATATCACCAGTACCTGGCGGCATGTCGATGACAAGGTAATCCAGATCGTTCCAGGCGGTCTGCGTGATGAGTTGCAGCAGCGCGCCCGAGACCATCGGGCCTCTCCAGACCATCGGTGTGTTGTCGTCGGTCAAGAACGCCATCGACATCACCTCGATGCCGTGAGCCTCGATCGGCACGAACCATTTCTGGTCCTTGATCTTCGGACGCGTCCCTTCAGCGATCCCGAACATCACACCCTGGCTCGGACCGTAGATATCGGCATCGAGGATCCCGACGCGCGCGCCTTCGCGAGAAAGCGCCAACGCCAGATTGGCGGCAGTCGTGGACTTGCCCACCCCGCCCTTTCCAGAAGCCACGGCGACGATATTCTTGACGTTGGCAAGGCCTGGAATCTGTCCCTGCGCCTTGTGCGCGGTGATCAGGGTGTCGATCTGCACCTTCGCGGTGGTGACACCCTCAAGGCCCTCGATGGCCATCTGCAGCATCTGCGCCCAGCCATTCTTGAACAGCGCTGCGGCGTAGCCGATTTCCAGCTGCACGCTGACGCGGTCGCCGTCGATATCGATGGCCCGCACGCAGCCGGCGCTGACAGGGTCTTGGTTCAAATAAGGATCGGTGTACTGGCGAAGGACGGCTTCCACCGTTGCGCGGTTCACGGCGCTCATGGGTCACTCCCGAAAAAGACTGAGCAAAACAGGCGGCTATCCTACCGCGTTCGTCAGAATAAGAGGGGCCGGGTTTTGCTCAAGGTCGATGAAGCCGATTCCGACACGCTGTGCGGGATGAAAAAAAACGCTCAGACCTTTATAGTGGCCGACCTCCGTTTCACTTCAAGTAGCCGAGCCCCATGTCCGAGCCACGCAAGATTCTCGTCACCAGCGCCCTGCCCTATGCCAATGGTTCCATCCACCTTGGCCACATGCTCGAGTACATCCAGACCGACATGTGGGTGCGCTTTCAGAAGCACCGCGGCAATCAGTGCATCTATGTGTGCGCGGACGACGCCCATGGCTCGGCAATCATGCTGCGCGCGGAAAAGGAAGGTATTACTCCAGAGCAATTGATCGCCAACGTCCAGGCTGAACACAGCGCTGATTTTGCCGACTTCCTGGTCAACTTCGACAATTTCCACTCGACACACGCCGAAGAGAACCGAGAGCTCTCGAGCCTGATCTACACCCGTCTGCGCGACGCGGGGCATATCGCCACGCGCTCGGTGACTCAGTATTTCGACCCGGAAAAGAAAATGTTCCTGGCCGACCGCTTCATCAAGGGCACCTGTCCGAAGTGCGGCACCGAAGATCAGTACGGCGACAACTGTGAAAAATGCGGCGCTACCTACGCCCCGACCGACCTGAAAGACCCCAAGTCCGCGATTTCCGGCGCGACGCCCGTGCTCAAGGACTCGAAGCACTTCTTCTTCGATCTGCCTGCCTTCGACGCCATGCTCAAAAGCTGGACCCGCAGCGGCACCCTGCAAGACGCCGTGGCGAACAAGATCGCCGAATGGCTGGACGCCGGCCTGCAGCAATGGGACATCTCTCGCGACGCGCCTTATTTCGGGTTCGAAATTCCGGATGAGCCAGGCAAATATTTCTACGTCTGGCTGGATGCTCCGATTGGCTACATGGCCAGCTTCAAGAACCTGTGCGACCGTACACCGGAGCTGGATTTCGACGCGTTCTGGAACAAGAATTCGACCACTGAGCTGTACCACTTCATCGGCAAGGATATCGTCAACTTCCACGCCCTGTTCTGGCCGGCGATGCTGGAAGGCTCGGGCTTCCGCAAGCCCAGTGGCATCAACGTCCACGGCTACCTGACCGTCAACGGCCAGAAGATGTCGAAGTCCCGTGGCACCTTCATCAAGGCGCGCACTTACCTCGATCACCTGTCGCCCGAATACCTGCGTTACTACTACGCGGCCAAGCTGGGCCGTGGCGTCGACGATCTGGACCTGAACCTCGAAGACTTCGTGCAAAAGGTCAATTCCGATCTGATCGGCAAGGTAGTGAACATCGCCAGCCGTTGCGCCGGCTTCATCCACAAAGGCAACGCTGGCGTGCTGGTGGCAGGCAATGCTGCGCCCGAGCTGACCGACGCGTTCCTTGCCGCCGCGCCAGGCATCGCCGAAGCGTATGAGGCGCGCGACTTTGCCCGCGCCATGCGCGAAATCATGGCCCTGGCCGACCGCGCCAACGCCTGGATTGCCGATAAGGCTCCGTGGTCGCTGGCCAAGCAGGAAGGCAAACAGGACGAAGTTCAGGCCATCTGCGCGCTGGGCGTCAACCTGTTCCGTCAACTGGTGATCTTCCTCAAGCCGGTGCTGCCGAACCTGGCTGCCGATGCCGAACAGTTCCTCAATGTCGCGCCGCTTACCTGGGACGACCACCTGACGCTGCTCAGCAATCATCAATTGAATCCGTTCCAGGCCCTGATGACCCGCATCGATCCGGCGAAAGTGGAAGCCATGACCAACGCCTCGAAAGAAGACCTCGCTGCCAGCGCCACCGATACCGGCGCAGCCACCGAGGGTAACGGCGAACTGTCCAAGGATCCGCTGTCGCCGGAAATCGAGTTCGATGCGTTCGCCGCCATCGACTTGCGCGTGGCGTTGATCGAGAAAGCCGAACATGTCGAAGGCGCAGACAAACTGCTGCGCCTGACCCTGGATATCGGCGACGAAAAACGCAACGTGTTCTCCGGAATCAAGAGTGCATACCCAAACCCGGCCGAACTCGAAGGCCGCCTGACCATGATGATTGCCAACCTCAAGCCTCGGAAAATGCGTTTCGGCATATCCGAGGGCATGGTGATGGCAGCCGGCCCGGGCGGCGAAGAGATTTATCTGCTCAGCCCTGACAGCGGCGCAAAGCCGGGCCAGCGCATCAAGTAAACCGTGAACGTGGCCGACGCCTTCAAGGCGTCGGTCTGGTCAAACCATGAGCCTGATTCAGCGCATCGACGCCCTCCTGCCGCAAACCCAGTGCGGTAAATGCGGCCATCCTGGTTGCAAGCCTTACGCCGAAGGCATCGCCGCTGGCGAAGCGATCAACCGATGTCCACCTGGTGGCGATGAAACGATCGCTGCATTGTCGCGCCTGCTAGAAGTGCCCGTTCTGCCGCTGGACACCGAACGCGGCGAGGCCCCGGCACAGGTGGCCTTTATTCGAGAGGCCGAATGCATTGGCTGCACCAAGTGCATCCAGGCCTGCCCCGTTGACGCCATTGTGGGTGCCTCGAAGCTGATGCATACCGTGATCGTCGACGAATGCACCGGTTGCGACCTGTGTGTGGCACCCTGCCCGGTCGACTGCATCGACATGCTTCCTTTGAGCATGACAACCGTGGTCCCCATCGTCGGCGGGTTGGCGTTCACCGAAGCCCAACGAGTAGCGAGAACCGCCAAGCGTGGTCACGCACGTCAACGGTTCGAAGCACGCAACGCACGCCTGCAACGCGAGGAGCAACGGCGTCAAGCTGAACGACTGGCGCGCCAGCAGAAATCTCAGCAGACAACAGAGCCGCACAGGGACTTTGGAATCGACCCTGTGCAAGCGGCTCTGGAGCGGGTTCGCGCACAGAAGCCAGCAGACACGGACGCAGCACTGAAACAGGCCCGTATCAGCGTGGCAATGAGCCGAGCGCAATTGAGCAAGTCGCTCAGAGCATTCGGTCACCCGCCTATTGCGGAACAAGCCGCACGGCTGGTTGAGCTGCAGCGTGAGTATGAAGACGCCGAACGCAGGCTCGCAGAATTGCTGGCCAGCGCCGTAACCGCTGCCGCGACGGACTCCACGCCAGCCGCGAAGCCATCGACCACGAAACCCGACGGCGCGGCCTTGAACCGGGCGAAGATACAGCTGGCGATGCGCCGCGCTGCGCTGAAGAAAGCCCAATCTGCAGGCGCCTCTGAAGGTCAACTTGCAACGTTGAGCGAAGAGCTCATGCAGGGCGAGCAGGCGCTGAATGCGCTCGAAGTGGCATTTACCACGAACTCCGACCCGACCGATTCTAAGGAATAACGCAGTTCATGAACGCAGCAAAGCGGCTGGAAATCTTTCGTCGTCTCCACGAAGACAACCCCGAGCCCAAGACCGAACTGTCTTACACCACGCCCTTTGAACTGCTGATTGCAGTGATCCTGTCAGCGCAAGCTACCGACGTTGGCGTGAACAAGGCCACTGCGCGCCTTTACCCGGTCGCCAACACGCCCCAGGCAATCTACGACTTGGGCGTAGAGGGGTTGTCGGAGTACATCAAGACGATTGGCCTGTACAACAGCAAGGCGAAGAATGTGATCGAAACCTGTCGGATGCTCGTCGAGCTCCATGGCGGGGAAGTCCCACAAACCCGAGAGGCGCTTGAAGCCCTGCCGGGCGTAGGACGCAAGACCGCCAACGTCGTGCTCAATACCGCGTTTAAACAATTAGCCATGGCAGTGGACACCCATATCTTTCGCGTCAGCAATCGCACCGGTATCGCCCCGGGCAAGAACGTTGTGGAAGTCGAGACCAAACTGATGAAGTTCGTTCCGAAAGATTATCTGCTCGACGCACACCATTGGCTGATTCTGCATGGTCGCTATGTGTGCGTGGCGCGCAAGCCCCGCTGTGGCAGTTGCCGAATAGAAGACCTGTGCGAATACAAGGCAAAGACGTCGGACGATTGAGCGATAGAGCGCTGGGTGGTTGATCGATTGAAAAAATCTTTTTTACCCGGCTGAAGTTTGTCGATATAAGGTGCGCCAATGACAGTCTAAGCTGGAGTCAACTTCATGAGCGCTGACAAAGAGCAGTTGGACGTAGACGACGACTTCGTATCCGGGGATGCCGACGAAGCCGCACAAGTGCCTGTAGAGACCGCAAAAACCAATCTCAGCAAACGCCGCACCATCGATAATCTGCTGGAAGAGCGCCGCCTGCAGAGGCAACTGGCAGACTACGACTTCGATCTCTGATACTCCCTCCGTTCGAAGCCTTTCCATGACTTGAGAGGCTTTGCCGTGCGGGCGCTCATTCAATTGAAAGCAGCCTGCACATTCTGCTGCAAAGCCGTCTCTGGGCTGTGCCTCGCTTGCTAAACCAGTCCGTTACGTTGAGCCAGTTCAATCAGGTCGACCAATGAGTGAGCGTTGAGCTTGAGCAACAGGCGCGTTTTATAGGTGCTGACCGTCTTGTTGCTCAGGAACATCCCGTCGGCAATTTCCTTGTTGGTCTTACCTCGTGCCAACTGTTGGAGAACCATCATCTCCCGTCCGGAAAGACGATCGACCATCTCGGCCTCGCTGGCATTCCCCAAGCTGGAGCGGACGGTATGCAGCGCTTGATTTGGAAAATAGCTGTATCCCGAAAGTACCGCCTTGATGGCGCTCAACAACTCGGTGAGATCCTGTTGCTTGCAGACATAGCCAGCGGCTCCGGCCTGCATGCACCGCATCGAAAAATGCCCTGGAGCCTGAGACGTCAGGATCAACACCTTGAAAGGCAGGGTCATTGCGGTTAGCCGGGCGATGACTTCAAGCCCGTCGAGTTTGGGAATGCCTATGTCCAGAATCACGATATCGGGCAAATGTTCGCGCGCCAGTTGCAGCGCATCCACCCCGTTATCCGTCTCGGCAATGACCTCGTAACCATGACGTTCCATCAACATGCGTACGGCAAGCCGAATGACAGGGTGATCATCCACGATCAACACTTTATTCATGAGCAGTCCATTCTTCGCTGTTCGAATTTTCAGAGCTCGCACAATAGCTTAGTCGTTTAGTGCTTTGCATGGCGCTCCTCCCCACGGACGAGCAGGCAAAGACCTTTCTCACTCAACCACCAGAAAGGTCCTACAAAACCTGCCCTATTTGGTCTTTCACGCGCCCTTCTCACGCCTTTTTTTCCGGTTGAGGAGAACGCCAGGGAGCGTCGTAAGCAAACGACTCAAACCACCCGAAACTGCAGATATCAATTATTACAAGACGCTGAATCATGAATCTAATACCTCATCGGACTATTAGCCCGCTCAAGAGCTACGTAAAGAATATGTACGTGTATTCGGCGGCATGGTGCGAAAGGGGTCGAGATGCTCTGCCTGGCGACGATGAAGCTGCCAAGGGCGTCAGAATATGTCTTCAGCCGGGATCGACTACACGAAGCGCCACGCTTACACGGTTGCCTGCCTTCAGAATAAGCGGAACCGGGCAACATGCCAGGAGGCAACAATCATAAAATATTGCGGATCGCCTTCCATTCAACCGGTGATGACTGCGTTGAAAAAATACACATTAAAAAAAGGTTTTTTGAATACATATTTATTTACAGAAACAGCCTACGCAACGATCAGAAAATTCTGATGCCAGCGCACAGCGTGCAATGCAATGCCACACGGCATGCGTCCACCGACGAGCCTCAGCGAGGGCGCGCAGGAGTAGACGGCACTGTTCAAGAATTCCCTGAATAGGTTATTTTTAAATAAGCTAACGAACGTTGAGTTCTTCCGACACACACGTAATACCATCCCGCCTTTTAAATCCAGTCAAGTTGACGCAAAGCAGAAAAATACTACACAACTAAAAGACCGTTATTACTTTCAGACGCGTAGTTAAAAAACAACAACAGCCAATTTACCGAAAATTTAATTTTCACTTGCCAAACCTATTTCCAGTCGTTACTTTTTTCTTCACTACATACGCCACCCTTGGCAAAGAGAACGACATTTTAACTAACCCTTATAGATACCTGCGACGGCTGCCTGTTTACCGTTCTTGCCTGTCGTCATGCGCGAGCCGGTGTGGGTCAATCTGAAGATCCCTTTTAAGGCGCGTAAACATTATTTGATAAAGGACTGTAGCCCGCTGTCGAGGCCTGCATATCAACATGTTCAAAGGAATAAACCATGACCAGAAAAACGGGAGCGTCATCAGCGATCACTCAAGAGGATCTTGAACTCGCCAATGCCATAGAGCTGTACGTCGCACAAGGTGGAGTCATCTGCATCGTGCCTGAGGGTGAATCGGCGCAGGTGCAGAACCAGGCCGTAGATACGCTCGCGGACCTTGAGCCCGAAGCGCAGATGACGGCAAAAATAGAACAACTCAAAGGGCTTGCAGCCAAAGGTGCCGGGGTCTCGGCGCTTCAATATTCACTGCGGATGAATCGCCAGGAGATCAAACGCCTCGCGAGTGAAAACGGCGTGAAGATCCTGTACAGTCGCCCGGTTCGAGGGTTGCGAACGACGCGCAGCCGTGAGGCACATAACGTGGATGACACCGTTGCCGGCCATGCCATGCACTATTCAACGCTGGGATATACGGTGCCCGAGATCGCACAACGTCTGGAACTCAGCGTACGAGACGTCTGGAACATCGGTAAGGCATATCGGTTCGAGTTCAAAAACACGCCCGCCGTCGATCTGTACGTATCACCCGATTCCGACGCCCTCGCGCCAGGAAATAAACAAACCGACGATACCCCTTCTCACGGATGAGAAAGTTCGCGTAGTTTTCGCGAAAAAGATTACAACTAACGATCGTCCTCTCGGCTGCAAAAGTTTGAAAAATCCAGTTTCGGGTGAACACTCAAATAGATGAGCCGCGTCACAGCGACGTGGCAAAGGCAGGAAGTGAAGTGATGTGGAGGTGCAACTCCTGCGGAGTTGCACCTTTAACGACATCTGCGATCAGAATAATTTGCGGTTCTTGTTCGCTGCAATGCGCATGCGCAAAGCATTGAGCTTGATGAAGCCAGCAGCATCAGCCTGGTTGTAGGCGCCGCCGTCTTNGGCCCGTGACGATGACGTTGCCTTTGTACAGCTTGAGGCGCACGACACCATTCACATGAGCCTGGGAGGCGTCGATCATCTGCTGCAGCATCAGACGCTCCGGGCTCCACCAGTAACCGGTGTAGATCAGACTCGCGTATTTTGGCATCAGCTCGTCTTTCAAGTGAGCGACTTCGCGGTCCAGCGTGATCGACTCGATGGCGCGGTGAGCTCTGAGCATGATGGTGCCGCCCGGAGTTTCGTAGCAGCCACGGGACTTCATGCCGACGTAACGGTTTTCGACGATATCCAGACGACCGATACCATGCTCGCCGCCGATACGGTTCAATGTCGCCAGCACGGTGGCAGGCGTCATTTCCACGCCGTCGAGTGCAACGATGTCACCGTTGCGGTAGGTCAGCTCCAGGTATTGAGGCTTGTCGGGCGCGTTTTCCGGGGAAACGGTCCAGCGCCACATGTCTTCTTCGTGCTCGGTCCAGGTGTCTTCCAGTACGCCGCCTTCATAGGAGATGTGCAGCAGGTTGGCATCCATGGAGTACGGGGACTTCTTCTTGCCATGGCGTTCGATCGGGATCGCGTGCTTTTCGGCATAGTCCATCAGCTTCTCGCGCGACAGCAGGTCCCACTCGCGCCATGGAGCGATCACTTTCACGCCTGGCTTGAGGGCGTAAGCGCCGAGTTCAAAGCGAACCTGATCGTTACCCTTGCCGGTAGCGCCATGGGAAATGGCATCAGCGCCGGTTTCATTGGCGATTTCGATCAGGCGCTTGGCGATCAGCGGACGTGCGATGGAAGTACCGAGCAGGTACTCGCCTTCGTAGACGGTGTTGGCGCGGAACATCGGGAACACGAAATCGCGTACGAATTCTTCGCGCAGATCGTCGATGTAGATTTCTTTGACGCCCATGGCTTGCGCCTTGGCGCGTGCTGGCTCGACTTCTTCGCCCTGACCCAGGTCAGCGGTGAAAGTCACCACTTCGCAGTTATACGTATCTTGCAGCCACTTGAGGATTACCGAAGTATCCAGGCCACCGGAATACGCGAGAACTACCTTGTTAACGTCCGCCATGCCATCACTCCAACGCGTTGTACGGAAAACCGCTGATTCTACCGTTCAAACCCGTGAATTTACAGTGTCGCGACAGCTTCTGACGACGAAGCGACAGAAGCTATCGAGCGCGCGACGGCGCGATGGGCGCTGATCAGGCCTTGGCAGGTGGCGTTCCGGAAGGTGTCGGAGTCTGGATTGGAGTAGCAGTGGGCGCCGAAACGGGCGCAGGAGCTGGGGCAGGAGCAGCCGCTGGCGCCACGGCGGGCTTCTGCTCGGCCACGCGATCAAGGTGGATGTTCACCCGGCGATTGCGCGCCCGATTGGCGTTGTTAGTGTTAGGCACCAGCGGATACTGCTCACCATGGAAGCGCACGGTGATCTGTTCTTCCGGAACACCCTGAGCCTTGAGGTAATCCATCACGGCCAATGCGCGACGCCGGGAAAGGTCGCGGTTGGTCAGGCGATTACCGCTGTTGTCCGAATGACCGTCGAGCTCGACGCGGTTTACCGTTGGGTCAGCCTTCATATAAGCCAGCACAGTGTCGAGACGACGTTTGGCCTGAGGATCCAGATCGATTCCGCCGCCCGGGAAGCCGATTTCGGCCTGTCTGACCTGCTCGAAATTCATCGGCAGAAGCTTGGCGGTACACTGCTGAAAATCGCCGTAAGCCTTGCTGAACTTGACCGGCAACAGGCGAATTTCCATGGCGCCGCCGCCGTCTCGCAGAACATGACGAATCACCGGGCTGCGCCCTTCCATCAAGCCGGCGATCAAGCGCCCCGCTTGAGCCTGATTGGTATTGAATGGTACCTCGCCGCTGCTGACCTTGACCGCACCAAGGTTCAGATCTCCCCTGCCTGGTTGCCATGGCGCCGCCGCGGCGATCAAAGTCGCCGACCCCGATGCCAGACTGTAGCCGTTGGCCTTTAGTCGGAAAGTCGCTTGTTCGCCTGCGCGACGCACGAACTCGCCCGCCCCGAAGTCGGTGATGGGCTGACTCAGACGGCATTCGAATTGATCGCCTTCTACCTTCCACTCGATATTCTCCAGACGGGTCTGGAATGTGAGAGCCATCGCCGGCAGGCTGGCAAACACGCTGAGTAGGGCTAGATATCGCTGGCGCACGGGAGGCTCCACAAAAAAAGGTACTGCGTAACAAAATTTATCGCTTACAGGTGTCTATCGGTTAGTTCCTGTAAAACTTGATAGCGAGTGCCTGGAGGAGTCTTTTCCGGTAGCATTCGCAGCGAGTTTGACCCGCCTGGAATTCCCAATGTCCGACCGCCTGACCCTCCTGCGCCCCGACGACTGGCATATCCATCTTCGTGATGGCGCTGTTCTGCCCCATACCGTCGCTGACGTGGCGCGCACGTTTAGCCGTGCGATCATCATGCCGAATCTCGTGCCGCCGGTACGCAACGCAGAGCAAGCAGATGCCTATCGCCAGCGCATCCTCGCTGCTCGCCCTAGTGGCAGCCGTTTTGAGCCATTGATGGTGCTTTACCTCACTGACCTGACCCAGCCTGAAGATATCCGGACTGCGAAAGCCAGTGGCTTCGTGTACGCCGCCAAGCTGTATCCGGCCGGCGCCACCACCAACTCCGACTCGGGCGTGACCAGCGTCGACAAGATCTTCCCGGTGCTCGAAGCGATGGCCGAAGTCGGAATGCCGCTGCTGATTCACGGCGAAGTGACCCGCGGCGACATCGACGTGTTCGACCGCGAGAAAATCTTCATCGATGAGCACATGCGGCGTGTGGTCGAGCGTTTTCCGACGCTCAAAGTGGTGTTCGAGCACATCACCACCGGCGATGCCGTGCAGTTCGTCAACGAGGCTTCGGCCAACGTCGGCGCAACCATCACCGCGCACCACTTGTTGTACAACCGCAACCACATGCTGGTCGGGGGTATTCGTCCCCACTTCTATTGCCTGCCGATCCTCAAGCGCAACACCCATCAGGACGCCTTGCTGGACGCTGCCACCAGCGGCAGCAGCAAGTTCTTCCTGGGCACCGATTCGGCGCCTCACGCGCAGCACGCCAAGGAAGCCGCCTGCGGCTGCGCTGGCTGCTACACCGCGTACGCGGCGATCGAGTTGTATGCCGAAGCGTTCGAGCAACGCAATGCGCTGGACAAGCTGGAAGGCTTCGCCAGCCTCAACGGCTCGGCGTTCTATGGCCTGCCAGTCAACACCGATACCATCACTCTGGTTCGTGAAGAATGGACTGCCCCTGCCAGCCTGCCATTTGGCGAGCTGTCCGTAATCCCGCTGCGCGCCGGTGAGAAACTGCGCTGGCGCCTGCTGGAGGAACACGCGTGAGTGAAGACCATTACGACGACGATCAGGAAGGTTCTGGCGGCGGTACAGGCTCCAGGCATCCAATGGCAGCGCGATTTCGCGGCTACCTGCCGGTCGTTGTCGATGTAGAAACCGGCGGCTTCAATTCGGCCACCGATGCGTTGCTGGAAATTGCCGCGACCACCATTGGCATGGATGAAAAAGGCTTCGTGTTCCCCGAGCACACCTATTTCTTTCGCGTCGAGCCGTTCGAAGGCGCCAACATCGAAGCCGCAGCGCTGGAGTTCACCGGCATCAAGCTCGATCATCCGCTGCGCATGGCGGTGAGCGAAGAAACCGCGTTAACGGATATCTTCCGTGGCGTGCGCAAGGCGCTGAAGGCCAATGGTTGCAAGCGGGCGATTCTGGTCGGCCACAATGCCAGTTTCGACCTGGGCTTCCTCAATGCTGCAGTTGCGCGGCTGGACATGAAGCGCAACCCGTTCCATCCGTTTTCCAGCTTCGATACCGCGACCCTCGCCGGCCTCGCCTACGGCCAGACTGTATTGGCGAAGGCATGCCAGTCGGCCGACATCGATTTCGACGGTCGCGAGGCCCACTCGGCTCGCTATGACACCGAAAAGACCGCCGAGCTGTTCTGCGGCATCGTCAATCGCTGGAAAGAAATGGGTGGCTGGCACGATTTCGACGACTGAAGCCTGCTCCGATCCAGAAAACCGGTCCGTTGGCCGGTTTTTTTCTGCCTATTCAATACAGGGAATTGACCACTCATCGGGCATCATCTGATGCTGCGGAAGTAGCTTTGACAAGCATTCTCATTAACATTAGTATCCGTCACATCTCGCAAATAACTCAGCGACGGTCTTATTTATATGTATGTCTGCCTCTGCCAAGGTGTCACCGACGGACAAATCCGCGAAGCGATCATGGAAGGATGCTGCAGCTATCGTGAAGTGCGCGAGACCTTGGGTGTCGCCAGTAAATGTGGGAAATGTGCCTGCCTTGCGAAGGAAGTGGTGCGTGAAACCCTGACCGAATTGCAAACGACTCAGGCTGCGCTGGCTTATCCAGCAGAATTTTCAGCCGCCTGAATCAACTGTTTTTGAAGAACCGGACCTTGTGTCCGGTTTTTTTATGCCTGTAATTCAAGTGGTTAGCGATAAGATGCGGAACACAAACATTCTTATTCCTATTTATTTTCACTTATTATTCAATAACTTAGGTTTGACAGGTGTTATGGGTAGGCTCAGACTTGCGGCCTATATACGAACATCTTCGACAGGACCTCGATCATGAAAGGCGACATTACAGTCATCCAGCATCTCAACAAGATCCTCGGAAACGAGCTGGTCGCGATCAACCAGTACTTCCTGCATGCGCGCATGTATGAGGATTGGGGTCTGAACAAGCTGGGCAAGCACGAGTACAAAGAATCCATCGACGAGATGAAGCACGCTGACAAGCTGATCAAGCGCATCCTGTTTCTGGAAGGCCTGCCAAACCTGCAGGACCTGGGCAAGATTCTGATCGGCGAGCACACCAAGGAAATGCTGGAGTGCGATCTGAAGATCGAGCGCAAAGGCCACGCGGACCTGAAAGCTGCTATCGCCCACTGCGAAACCGTTGGCGATTTCGGTAGCCGTGAAATGCTCGAAGACATTCTCGAATCCGAGGAAGAGCACATCGACTGGCTCGAAACCCAGTTGGGTCTGATCGACAAAGTCGGCATCGAGAACTACCTGCAATCGCAGATGGGCGAGGAAGACTGATTTAAGTCTTTTCGCACTAAAAGAAGCCCCATCTGGCGTTGAGCCAGTGGGGCTTTTTTGTGGGTGCTTTCCGTTGCGTAATCGCCAAACACAATGCATCGGAAACAAAAAGCCCCGCCTCTCAACCAAGAGACAGGGCTTTTTGGGGAACAGGCTGGATCAGGCCGTCGCGTTCTTCTCGACCGCTTCCTTGACCAACTTCTGCAGCGAACCATCGGCATGCATTTCAACGATGATATCGCTACCACCAACCAGCTCGCCGTCTACCCACAACTGTGGGAAGGTTGGCCAGTTGGCGTATTTTGGCAGGTTGGCGCGGATTTCAGGGTTCTGCAGGATATCGACGTACGCGAACTTTTCGCCACACGCCATCAATGCCTGAGACGCCTTGGCCGAGAAGCCACACTGAGGGGCATTCGGAGCGCCTTTCATGTAAAGCAGAACGGTGTTTTTGGCAATCTGGTCTTTGATCGTTTCGATGATATCCATGGAGCACCTCGGCTTAACTTTACGACTGTATGAGTCGACACGGTGGCGCATTGTAACGGAAAGCCTAGCGTAACGCTCGGTCTTGGCTTTAATCGATCTGATAAATATGATGAGCGTCATGCCGCGGCGACAGTCACCGGCACCCCATTAAGCGCTGCGTTGCCCGACACGGCGTCCAGTTGCCGTTCGTCGGTCAGGTCGTTGGCACTTTCCCCCGCTTGCTCCCGTGCGATATCCATATGCACCCCCGGCCGACCATGTCCCCACCCATGAGGCAAGCTCACGACGCCGGGCATCATGTCCAGACTCCCCAACACTTCGACTTCTATTGTCCCGACACGGGAACTGACACGTACGCGCTGGCCGTCGCTCAAACCTCGCGTCGCCAGGTCCTGAGGATTCATCAACAGCTGATGCCTGGGCTTACCTTTCACCAGTCGATGGTAATTGTGCATCCAGGAGTTGTTGCTACGGACATGACGCCGGCCAATCATCAGCAACTCTCCACCTTGCGGCGGGGGTAGCATCGCGAAGCGCACCAGATCGGCAAGAATCACTTCCGGTGCCGCCTGAACCCGTTGGTTGGTGGTTTTGAGACGTGATGCAAGATTGGGTTTGAGCGCGCCCAAATCCAGGCCATGAGGATGGTCATAGAGGGTTTCCAGCGACAACCTGAAATCAGAGGCATCGCCATAAAGTCCGGCTCGCAACCCGCGATCGACCATCTGCGCGGGCGCGATGGTCGATTTCAGTTCGCGCTCGGCTTTTGACGCAAAGGCTCTGGCAAGCCCGACGAAGATCTCCCAATCGTGCAGCGCACCTTCGGGCTTGGCGAGAATCGCACGATTGAAGCGGGTGACGTTGCGCACCGCGAACATGTTGAATGTGGTGTCGTAGTGATCGTTCTCCAGTGCCGAGGTCGACGGCAGGATCAGATCGGCATGGCGGGTGGTTTCGTTGATGTATAAATCGATGCTGAGCATGAACTCCAGCCCATCGAGGGCCTGATCCAGTCGACGACCATTGGGGGTCGACAACACCGGGTTGCCCGCCACCGTGATCAAGGCCCTCACCTGGCCCTCGCCCTCAGTGAGCATTTCTTCGGCCAGCGCCGAGACCGGAAGCTCGCCGCCATACTCGGGCAAGCCGGATACGCGGCTCTGCCAGCGATTGAATCCCCCACCCGAAGTGGACGCCACGAGATCGAGCGCGGGTTCAGTGCACAGCGCGCCGCCGACACGATCCAGATTGCCGGTCACCAGGTTGATCAATTGCACCAGCCAGTGACACAGCGTACCGAACGCTTGGGTGGAAATGCCCATTCGCCCGTAGCACACCGCACTCCCGGCGCTGGCGAAGTCTCGCGCCAATTGCCGGATCTGTTCGCCCGACACGCCACATCGCAGGCTCATGGCATCGGCATCCATGTGCGCGATGGCGGCGCGCACTTCCTCCAGACCGTCCACCGGTAAATGACTGCCGCGAGTCAGGTTCTCGGCAAACAAGGTATGCAGCATTCCGAACAACAGGGCCGCATCACCGCCTGGACGAATGAATAGATGCTGATCGGCGATGGCTGCGGTTTCACTTCGTCTAGGGTCGACGACGACAACCTTTCCGCCGCGCGCCTGAATCGCCTTCAGCCGCTTCTCCACGTCGGGCACCGTCATGATGCTGCCGTTGGAAGCCAATGGATTGCCCCCAAGTATCAGCATGAAGTCCGTGTGATCGATGTCCGCAATCGGCAACAGCAATCCGTGGCCGTACATCAGGTAGCTGGTCAGGTGATGGGGCAGCTGGTCGACTGACGTCGCCGAGAACCGATTCCGGGTTTTCAGCAGTCCGAGAAAATAATTGCTGTGGGTCATCAGCCCATAGTTGTGAACGGAGGGATTGCCCTGATACACGGCAACTGCGTTATTACCGTGACGCTGCTGAATGTCGTAAAGACGCTCTGCCACCAGATCGAACGCAGCCTGCCACTCGATGGGATGCCATTCATGGCCAACTCGCTGCATGGGCTGACGCAGGCGATCAGGATCGTTCTGGATGTCTTGCAAGGCGATGGCCTTGGGGCAGATATGCCCTCGGCTGAACGTATCCTGCGCATCCCCCTTGATCGAACTGATGCGCACCGTCGAGTCGACTTCAAGGGTCGTCTCGATGGTCAGGCCGCAGATGGCCTCACAGAGGTGACAGGCACGGTGATGGAGA
The DNA here is from genome assembly GCF_003605735.1 of Pseudomonas sp. LS-2. Lineage (GTDB taxonomy): Bacteria > Pseudomonadota > Gammaproteobacteria > Pseudomonadales > Pseudomonadaceae > Aquipseudomonas. The sequence goes on from NZ_QXTJ01000038.1 coordinate 128,050, forward strand.
GTCTTGGTCATGGCCAGTCTCATGTTTTTGTATGGCGATCAATGTGATCGCGGAAACAAAACTATGGAGCCTGGCGCGGCACTTCGCCAGAAACGTCAGCGCTGTGAATCGGACAGCATCAGGCGAGCGGATAGCTCACCCGAGCGATAAAGAAGGGGTCACACGATACTCAGGAGGCGGAACCGCCAATAGGTGTCACGACCTTGCGCTGCATCTGGATTTCGTGGACGGTCTCGACCTGCTCCTGGGAGACCTGTACACCCGTCAGTTCACCGATCAAACGCCAGTGATCGTCCAGCCCTGCGCTGATGGTTGCCATGCGGTCGATCATGCGACGACCTGCCGAGCGGGTCACTTCATCTTCACTGCGCATCAGCTCGAACGACATCGAGGTCATCGAGGCCGTGAGGTGCGTGAGGGTGCGAGCCGTGAGCCCGAGCAGTTCCGTCAGTTGTTTCTCTTTTGATTCCATTCCCCACCCCTTTTGGAGGACATAAGCGGCCTTTATAACCCACGCCAGTGGTTTAGGAAACGTCCGGGTTTCCGCGGCGTGAAGCATGTCGCATAAGGTTTTGCAGCCATTTGAAACTGTTACAGAATCGGCAGTAATTGCGTACGGGTAACAGGACGGTGTACAACCTCTGCCGATTGAAGCACACCAGGATGGCTAATTGCCTGCGCGTGTACTGAACTGTAGCACTTCGTTACATGAAAAGCGTCCTGCAAGCGCCACTTTCAGGCAACCGGACGTCTGACTGTCACTTTCCATCAAGTCGGGCCTTGGCACGAGGCGACATTTTCTTATACCCTCGCGCCTTCCCTATTCGTCGCCCCGTGCGGCTTTTGCCGCAGGTCTCGCCCGTTTTCCCGATAAAACCCGGCTTTGAGGATCTGCGGTCTGTTGCAGACAAGGTAGTTAATGATGAGCGCAAGGCACTTTCTCTCGATGATGGATTACACGCCAGATGAGCTCGTCGGCATGATTCGTCGCGGCATTGAGCTGAAGGACCTGCGAAATCGAGGCGTGCTGTTCGAGCCGCTGAGAGGCCGGGTGCTGGCCATGATCTTCGAGAAATCTTCGACTCGAACCCGCGTTTCCTTTGAAGCGGGCATGATTCAACTGGGTGGTCAGGCCATCTTTCTGTCGCCTCGGGACACGCAACTGGGCCGTGGCGAGCCGATTGCCGACGGCGCACGCGTGATGTCGCGCATGGTCGATGCGGTGATGATCCGTACGTTCGCTCACAGCAATCTGATCGAATTCGCCGCCAACTCGCGGGTGCCGGTGATCAATGGCCTGTCCGACGACCTGCACCCTTGCCAGTTGCTCGCGGACATGCAGACCTTTCTCGAGCATCGTGGCTCGATCAAGGGCAAGACCGTGGCCTGGATCGGCGACGGCAACAACATGTGCAACAGCTATATAGAAGCAGCCATCCAGTTCGACTTCAAACTGCGTGTCGCCTGTCCCGAGGGGTATGAGCCGAACCCGCAGTTCCTGGCCTTGGCGGGTGATCGCGTTACGTTGACCCGCGACCCGCGTGAAGCGGTCAGGGGCGCGCACCTGATCAGTACCGACGTCTGGACTTCAATGGGCCAGGAAGAAGAAGCCGCCAAGCGCATCGCGCTGTTCAAGCCATTCCAGGTGACCCGCGAGTTACTCGAGCTGGCTGCCGAAGACGTGCTGTTCATGCACTGCCTGCCAGCGCATCGCGGCGAAGAAATCAGCGAAGACCTGCTCGACGACGCCCGTTCGGTGGCATGGGATCAGGCAGAGAACCGCTTGCATGCGCAAAAGGCCTTGCTGGAGTTCCTCGTGGCTCCCGCCTATCAACCTGCGTGAGTGCTCCAATGCTGCTGAAACTGCGCAACCTCGCCTGCGGATATCAAGACCAGCGTGTGGTGCAGAACCTGGATCTGCACCTCAATGCAGGCGACATCGGTTGCTTGCTCGGTTCCTCCGGCTGCGGCAAGACCACGACCTTGCGCGCCATTGCCGGTTTCGAACCGGTGCATGCAGGCGAAATCGTGCTGGCGGGCGAAGTCATCTCAAAAGCCGGATTCACCCTGGCACCGGAGAAACGCCGCATCGGCATGGTGTTTCAGGACTACGCGCTGTTCCCGCACCTGACCGTCGCCGAGAACATTGCATTCGGTATCCGCAATCATCCGCGCCAGACGCAGTTGGTCAACGAGATGCTGGAGCTGGTCAATCTCGGATCGCTGGGCACGCGTCATCCTCACGAACTCTCAGGCGGTCAACAGCAACGCGTGGCGCTGGCGCGAGCATTGGCGCCCGAGCCACAGCTGCTCTTGCTTGACGAGCCGTTCTCCAATCTCGACGGCGAGCTGCGTCGACGCTTGAGCCATGAAGTGCGCGATATCCTGAAGGCCCGTGGCACCAGTGCGATTCTGGTCACCCACGACCAGGAGGAAGCCTTCGCGGTCAGCGATCACGTGGGTGTCTTCAGGGAAGGCCGCCTGGAACAATGGGATACGCCCTACAACCTCTATCACGAACCGGCGACACCTTACGTCGCCAGTTTTGTCGGGCAGGGTTATTTCATTCGTGGCCAGATGCTCGACTCCGAGTCAGTACAGACCGAACTCGGCGTACTACGGGGCAACCGCGCTTATCCAGACGTCAGCGGTGCGCCGATGGATGTGCTGCTGCGACCTGACGACATCGTTTATGCACCTGAAAGCGCGTTGAAGGCCAGGGTGACCAGCAAGACCTTTCAAGGCGCCGCCACCCTTTACCGTCTGCAATTGCCCACGGGCACTCAGCTGGAAGCGCTGTTTGCAAGCCATGCCGATTTACGTGCGGGGGAGGACGTCGGGATTGCCGTGTCGGCCGAGCATCTGGTGTTGTTCCCGGCAGTAGGGAGCGTGCCGGTGCATCAGGATGTGGCGGTGTGATCGCCATAGCTCACCCAAGCTTCAGCGTCCCACTCGCCACCAGCGTCGCATGACCGCCAATCTTCACCCGATCCCCTTCCAGACGACAGAACAGCTCGCCGCCTCGCGCTGAGCACTGATAGGCCGTAAGGCTGAACTTGTTCAGCCGCGCCGACCAGTACGGGATCAGACTGCAATGGGTCGAGCCGGTTACCGGGTCTTCCGCAATACCGATTGCGGGTGCGAAGTAACGGGAAACGAAGTCGTGGCGCTCACCATCACCTTTGGCAGTGATGATCACGCCGGGCCATGGCAATCGGGCGATCGCGGCGAAGTCGGGCTTGCAGTCACGCACGGCCTGCTCGGATTCCAGTACCACCAACAGCTCTGCGGCCCCGAGCACATCAACGATATCTACACCCAACGCCCGCTCGACATCAACCGTCACACCCACCTCGCTGGGCGGCATCGCTGGGAAATCCAGCAACAGCCGCCCGTTTTCTCGCGTCACGCTGAGGGCACCGGACTTGCCGACAAAGTCGATGGTATGGGACGCCTCGCCGTAAACGTCGAAAAGCACGTGAGCGCTGGCAAGCGTCGCATGCCCGCACAGCGGTACTTCGTTGGTCGGGGTGAACCAGCGAATGTGCCAACCCTGGGTTTCACGCACCAGGAAAGCGGTTTCTGACAGATTGTGCTCTGTTGCAATGTGCTGCATCAGCTCATCCGAAAGCCACGCATCAAGGCGATAGACCATCGCAGGGTTACCTGCGAACGGTCGGTCACTGAAAGCATCGACTTGATGAAATTCAAGCTGCATGGAAGGCATCCCCAATCGTTTTTGTTCGGCAGCGCCCTGCCCTGGTCGCTGCAAATTTTTGTATGTCGAGCGCTCAGGCATCTGAGCGAGCATCCAGATCACTCACGAGCAATCTGTGCGAACGTCGCACTGGTGTGTTGTGCCAATACCGCCGCTGAGAGTTCGACTTCAAGCCCACGTCGTCCAGCGCTGACAAATACCGTGGCGAACGGTTGAGCGGACTCATCGATGAAAGTTCGCAGTCTTTTCTTCTGGCCCAGCGGGCTGATGCCGCCTAGCAAGTAACCTGTGGCTCGCTGAGCAGCAGCGGGGTCAGCCATTTCCGCCTTCTTGGCACCTGCGGCATGGGCCAGCGCCTTGAGGTCCAGCGAGCCTGCCACCGGGACCACGGCCACCAGCAATTCGCCTTTTTCGGTGCTGGCCAGCAACGTCTTGAAAACCCGGGCCGGTTCCAGGTTCAGCTTTTCCGCGGCTTCCAGGCCATAGGACGCCGCCTTCGGATCATGTTCATAACTGTGAATACGGTGCTCGGCGCGAAACTTTTTCAGTAAATCCAATGCGGGGGTCATGCAGCACTCCAGGCGACCGGGCTGTTTCATGTTTGCTGCCGTCACTCTAGGCTATCTGCCATCGAAACGCCTCTACTAGAGAGGCCCGATCAACTGAGGCCGTATACCCTCCATCGCCTGCCCGTTCGCTTTCGACCTTTGACAAGGTTCGTTTACGTCTATATTTTTTCGAATACGAATATTCCCTAGACACGGAACCACCACCTGAGCAACCGGAATGCTTCGCACGTAAACTGATGACATTTTCCGGACACCCGCTTTATCACCAGGCCACTGACATGACCGATAACGACAACAAGAATTACATCATCGCCCTCGATCAAGGCACTACCAGTTCACGCGCAATCATCTTCGACCGCGATGCGAATGTGGTCAGCTCCGCCCAGAGCGAGTTCGTTCAGCACTACCCGCAACCCGGCTGGGTTGAACACGACCCCATGGAAATCTTCGCCACCCAGACCGCCTGCATGACCAAAGTGCTGGCCCAGGCGAACCTGCACCACAACCAGATTGCAGCCATTGGCATCACCAACCAGCGCGAAACCACGGTGGTGTGGGAGAAAGACAGCGGTCGGCCGATCTACAACGCCGTGGTCTGGCAATGCCGCCGTAGTACCGAGATTTGTCAGCAGCTCAAACGCGACGGTCTCGAGGACTACATCAGGGAAACCACCGGTCTGGTCATCGACCCGTATTTTTCCGGCAGCAAGCTGAAGTGGATTCTCGATCACGTCGAAGGCAGCCGCGAACGGGCTCGCCGAGGCGAGTTGCTGTTCGGCACGGTCGATAGCTGGCTGATCTGGAAATTCACCGGCGGCAAGGTTCACGTCACCGATTACACCAACGCCTCGCGCACCATGATGTTCAACATCCATACCCTGGAGTGGGATCAACGGATACTGGACGTGCTCGATGTGCCGCGGGAGATGCTCCCTGAGGTTAAATCCTCCTCCGAAGTCTATGGCCACAGCAAGAGCGGCATCGCTATCGCCGGGATTGCCGGTGACCAGCAATCTGCGCTGTTCGGGCAAATGTGCGTGGAACCCGGTCAGGCGAAGAACACCTACGGCACGGGTTGTTTCCTGCTGATGAACACCGGCAAGAAAGCCGTCAAATCCAACCACGGCCTGCTCACCACCATCGGCTGCGGCCCACGGGGCGAAGTGGCCTATGCGCTGGAAGGTGCGGTGTTCAACGGCGGGTCGACCGTGCAGTGGTTGCGCGACGAGCTGAAGATCGTCAACGATTCCATGGACACCGAATATTTCGCCACGAAGGTGAAGAACAGCAACGGCGTCTATCTGGTGCCAGCGTTCACCGGCCTCGGCGCGCCATACTGGGACCCGTATGCGCGCGGTGCGCTGTTCGGCCTGACCCGTGGCGTGAAGGTCGATCACATCATTCGTGCGGCACTGGAATCCATCGCCTACCAGACCCGCGACGTGCTGGACGCCATGCAGCAGGATGCCGCCGAACCGCTCAAGGCCTTGCGCGTGGACGGTGGTGCGGTCGCCAACAACTTCCTCATGCAATTCCAGGCCGACATTCTCGGCACTCCGGTCGAGCGCCCGAAAATGCGCGAGACGACAGCGTTGGGTGCAGCGTATCTGGCCGGCCTGGCCATTGGCTTCTGGAGCGGTCTGGACGAGCTGAAAGACAAAGCGGTGATCGAACGCAAATTCGAACCGCAATGCGACGAAGCCGAGAAAGAAAAGCTCTACGCAGGCTGGCGCAAGGCGGTCGACCGAACTCGGGATTGGGAGCCGCACGAAGACGCTGAATGACACCTCGCTCTCTGTAGCCGTCCGGCTTGCCGCGCTGCTACAGATGACCGGAGTGAACACAGGTGGGTGTTTTTCCGGCTGACAGGTAATGGCCGCCTGCGGCATCATGGGCGCCCTTGCCCGAAGGAAAAAAAATGAATCTGCCACCCCGTCAACAGCAGATCCTCGAGCTGGTCCGTGAGCGCGGCTATGTCAGCATCGAGGAAATGGCCCATTTGTTCGTCGTGACCCCGCAAACCATACGGCGCGACATCAACCAGCTGGCGGAAATGAACCTGTTGCGTCGCTACCATGGCGGCGCCGCCTACGACTCCAGTATCGAAAACACCGCGTACGCGATGCGTGCCGACCAGATGCGCGACGAGAAACAGCGCATTGCGGAGGCCATTGCTGCGCAGATCCCGGATCACGCGTCGCTGTTCATCAATATCGGTACGACCACCNCCTGCTGGCGGGTGGAAACGTGCGTCGCGATGGCGGCGTGGTCGGTCAGGCGAGCGTGGATTTCATCACTCAGTTCAAAGTGGACTTTGCCTTGGTGGGTATCAGCGGGATCGACGGAGACGGCAGTCTTCTGGATTTCGACTACCAGGAAGTGCGCGTCTCCCAGGCGATCATTGCCAATGCCCGGCAGGTGATTCTTGCGGCGGACTCCAGCAAGTTCGGCCGCAACGCCATGGTGCGTCTGGGCCCGATCACTCTGATCGACTGCCTGGTGACCGATCAGGCGCCGGTGCCCGCGCTCGCGCAACTGCTGACGCAAAACAAGATTCGGCTGGAAGTCGTCTGACCCGCATATCGCTTTTGTAGGAGCGCGCTTGCGATGGGTTGTAGTCATCGACTTCTTCTCATCTGAAACACCGCAATCGCGGGCAAGCGCGCTCCTACATAGTCAACCCAGGTCCAACCATCGTTGGACACAGCCTCGCAATGTTCGATTTTGTTCCTTTCCTTTCCCTCTGATCAGTATTTTCAATCAATGCTGAGTGGTCGAGTGCGTATTATTGCGTTACTATTTTCGGAAATGAACATAAATGTTCGAATTCGCCCTTGAGCGATTGCGCTTGATCCGCGCTTGATCGAATCTGACAGGAGGCCCCGATGGCCCGTTCCAGCATGCCCACCCCACCCCTTTCCGAGGTTTACGACATCGCAGTCATCGGCGGCGGTATCAACGGCGTCGGGATCGCGGCGGATGCCTCGGGGCGTGGTTTGTCGGTGTTCCTTTGCGAAAAGGACGATCTGGCCAGCCATACTTCTTCGGCCAGCAGCAAGCTGATCCATGGCGGCCTGCGCTACCTCGAACATTACGAATTCCGACTGGTGCGCGAGGCCCTTGCCGAGCGTGAAGTGTTGCTGGAAAAGGCCCCACACATCGTCAAACCCATGCGCTTCGTGCTGCCCCACCGCCCCCATCTGCGTCCGGCCTGGATGATTCGCGCCGGCCTGTTTCTGTACGACCACTTGGGCAAACGCGAAAAACTGCCCGCGTCAAAAAACCTGCGTTTTGGCGCTAGCAGCCCGCTGAACAGTTCGATCACTCGCGGTTTCGAATATTCGGATTGCTGGGTGGATGACGCCCGCCTGGTGGTCCTTAACGCAATGGCCGCTCGAGAAAAAGGCGCGCACATTCACACCCAGACACGATGCCTGAGCGCCCGACGCAGCGGTGGCCTGTGGCACCTGAACATGGAGCGGGCGGACGGCAGCCTGTTTTCCATCCGCGCCAAAGCGCTGGTCAACGCAGCGGGCCCGTGGGTCGCCAAGTTCATTCGTGAAGACTTGAAGCTGGAATCGCAATACGGCATCCGTTTGATTCAGGGCAGCCACCTGATCGTGCCAAGGCTGTACGAGGGTGAAAACGCCTTCATTTTGCAGAATGAAGATCAGCGCATCGTCTTCGCGATTCCGTATCTGGAACACTTCACCATTATTGGCACCACCGATCGCGAATACACCGGCGATCCGGCCAAGGTCGCGATCACTGAGAGCGAAACCGATTACTTGCTGAAAATCGTCAACGAGCACTTCAAGAAGCAGCTCAGCCGCGATGACATCCTCCGCACTTACTCTGGCGTGCGCCCGCTGTGCAACGACGAATCGGACAACCCCTCGGCAATCACTCGGGACTACACACTGTCGTTGTCGGGCGGAGCAGATGAGGCGCCGATCCTGTCGGTGTTCGGCGGCAAGCTGACCACTTACCGCAAGCTGGCCGAGTCGGCCATGCAGCAACTGGCGCCGTTCTTCACCCAGATGCGACCGAGCTGGACCGCCAAGGCCAGTCTGCCAGGCGGCGAGAACATGACCACGCCAGCGGCCCTGGCCGCCGAACTTCAGCAACGTTGCAGCTGGTTGCCGGCAGCGACCGCCAAGCGTTGGGCCATCACCTATGGCTCGCGCAGTTGGCGCATCGTAGAAGGCGTGCAAAGCCTTGCGGATATGGGCGAGCACTTGGGTGGCGGGCTTTACAGCCGCGAAGTGGATTACCTGTGCAGCGAAGAATGGGCAACTCAGGCGGACGACATCCTGTGGCGTCGGACCAAGCTCGGCCTGTTCACGACGGCCGAGGAGCAGCAGAACGTTCAGGTGTACCTGGACAAGGTGTCTCGCAATAAAGGTGCTATCGAAGCGGCGTGAATCAACACAAACCATTGCAGGAGCGCGCTTGCCCGCGAAAAATCGGTCTGATGGCACAGATGTGTTGATCGCGCCGCCGCAATCGCTGGCAAGCCCGCTCCTGCAATGGATGCGTCAGCCCCACTTCACCATTCGGATTTCCGAACACAACCTTCCCGCCCCATTCGGCATCCCGGACACGGAAATGCCTGCCAGCGTCAAACCAAAAATAAATACCCTTTAAATCAAAGTGTTAGCCTCTTCCACCTCCTTGGCATGACTCATGCTCTACACTCAATCACGACTGCTTCGATGTAGCGTGCCGCCTGTTTGGGCCGCCGTTGTAGCGTTCTGAAAACGATAGGGCCGTCCAACACCGGACCCATAAAAAAAACAATGTCGAGGATTAACAGATGCGCATCGTTCCCCACATCCTGGGCGCAGCCATTGCTGCCGCTTTGATCAGCACCCCGGTTTTCGCCGCCGAACTGACCGGCACACTGAAGAAAATCAACGATTCGGGCACCATTACTCTCGGTCACCGCGACTCGTCCATTCCCTTCTCCTACATCGCTGACGCTTCCGGCAAACCCGTCGGTTATTCCCACGATATCCAGCTGGCAATCGTCGAAGCGATCAAGAAAGACCTGAACAAGCCTGACCTGAACGTCAAGTACAACCTGGTCACCTCGCAAACCCGTATTCCTCTCGTGCAGAACGGTACCGTCGACGTTGAATGTGGCTCGACCACCAACAACGCCGAGCGTGCGCAGCAGGTCGACTTCTCCGTCGGCATCTTCGAAATCGGTACCCGCCTGCTGACCAAGACCGGCTCGCCGTACAACGACTTCGACGATCTCAAAGGCAAGAACGTAGTGACCACCGCCGGCACCACGTCGGAGCGCATTCTCAAGTCCATGAACGCTGACAAGCAGATGGGCATGAACGTCATCTCCGCCAAAGACCATGGCGAGTCCTTCCAGATGCTGGAATCGGGTCGCGCCGTTGCCTTCATGATGGACGACGCCCTGCTGGCAGGTGAAATGGCCAAGGCCAAGAAGCCGACTGACTGGCACGTGACCGGCACCGCACAATCCAACGAAATTTATGGCTGCATGGTTCGCAAGGATGACCCTGCGTTCAAGAAAGCCGTCGACGACGCGATTGTCGGCCTCTACAAGTCGGGCGAGATCAACAAGATCTACGACAAGTGGTTCACCCAGCCGATTCCACCAAAAGGCCTGAACCTCATGTTCCCGATGAGCGAAGAGCTCAAGGCCCTGATCGCCAATCCGAACGACAAGCCGGCGCCGGACAAGAAGGCCTGAGTCCTTCGCTCCACACCTTAAAAGCGTGAAAAGCCTGTTTCCCGGAGAAGCCCTGCTTCTCCGGGAGCCGCTACCAAGCGTATGCGTGCATAACGATCGATCAGAGGGGAGACCCTGATGAATTACAACTGGGACTGGGGCGTGTTCTTCAAGTCCACTGGCGTTGGCAGCGAGACCTATCTGGACTGGTACATTTCCGGGCTGGGCTGGACTATTGCAATTGCCATCGTCGCCTGGATCATCGCGTTGATGCTGGGCTCGGTGCTCGGCGTGATGCGTACGGTGCCTAACCGCATCGTCTCGACAATTGCCACGGTGTACGTGGAAATCTTCCGTAATGTGCCACTGCTGGTGCAGCTGTTCATCTGGTACTTTCTGGTGCCCGACCTGCTGCCTGAAAACCTGCAGGAGTGGTACAAGCAAGACCTCAACCCGACCACCTCGGCCTTTCTGAGCGTCGTCGTGTGCCTGGGTCTGTTCACCGCCGCGCGGGTTTGCGAACAGGTGCGTACCGGCATTCAGGCGCTGCCCGTGGGCCAGGAATCGGCCGCGCGCGCCATGGGGTTCAAACTGCCGCAGATCTACTGGAACGTGCTGCTGCCACAGGCTTACCGGATCATCATTCCGCCGCTCACCTCCGAATTCCTCAACGTGTTCAAGAACTCGTCCGTGGCCTCGCTCATCGGTCTGATGGAGTTGTTGGCGCAGACCAAGCAGACCGCCGAGTTTTCCGCGAACCTGTTCGAAGCCTTCACCCTGGCGACATTGATCTATTTCACCCTGAACATGAGCCTGATGCTGCTCATGCGCCTGATCGAGAAGAAAGTCGCGGTGCCGGGCCTGATCTCCGTGGGGGGTAAATAATGGACTTCTCTGGAATCATTCCCGCCATTCCCGGCATGTGGAACGGCATGGTCATGACCCTTCAGTTGATGGTCATGGGCGTGGTCGGGGGCATCATCATCGGCACCCTTCTGGCGTTGATGCGGCTGTCGTCCAACAAGCTGCTTTCACGTATCGCCGGCGCCTACGTCAACTATTTCCGTTCGATCCCGCTGCTGCTGGTGATCACCTGGTTCTATCTGGCGGTGCCGTTCGTGCTGCGCTGGATCACCGGCGAAGACACCCCGGTCGGCGCGTTCACCTCCTGCGTCGTGGCGTTCATGATGTTCGAGGCCGCCTACTTCTGCGAAATCGTGCGTGCAGGGGTGCAGTCGATCTCACGCGGTCAGATGGGCGCAGCTCAAGCACTGGGCATGACCTACGGGCAGATGATGCGCCTGATCATCCTGCCGCAGGCGTTCCGCAAGATGACCCCGCTGCTGCTGCAGCAGAGCATCATTCTGTTTCAGGACACCTCGCTGGTGTACACGGTCGGTCTGGTGGACTTCCTCAACTCGGCCCGTTCCAGCGGCGACATCATTGGCCGCTCCAATGAATTCCTGATCATCGCCGGTCTTGTGTACTTCACGATCAGCTTCGCAGCTTCGCGTCTGGTCAAGCTCATGCAGAAAAGGTTAGCCGTATGATTTCCATCAAAAATATCAACAAGTGGTATGGGGACTTTCAGGTGCTGACCGATTGCAGCACTGAGGTCAAGAAAGGCGAAGTGATCGTGGTGTGCGGGCCTTCGGGCTCGGGCAAATCGACCCTGATCAAATGCGTCAACGCGCTGGAGCCGTTCCAGAAAGGCGATATCGTCGTCGACGGCACTTCCATCGCCGACCCGAAAACCAATCTGCCGAAACTGCGCTCGCGCGTTGGCATGGTGTTCCAGCATTTCGAGCTGTTTCCTCATCTGACCATCACCGAAAACCTGACCATCGCGCAGATCAAGGTCCTGGGCCGCAGCAAGGAAGAGGCCACCAAGAAAGGCCTGCAATTGCTGGAGCGCGTTGGCCTTTCAGCCCATGCACATAAACACCCTGGGCAACTGTCCGGCGGTCAGCAGCAGCGTGTGGCGATTGCCCGTGCCCTGGCGATGGACCCGGTGGTGATGCTGTTCGACGAACCGACTTCAGCCCTGGACCCGGAAATGGTCAACGAAGTGCTCGACGTGATGGTGCAACTGGCCCACGAAGGCATGACCATGATGTGCGTCACCCACGAAATGGGCTTCGCCCGCAAAGTGGCTGACCGGGTGATCTTCATGGACAAGGGCCAGATCATCGAAGACTGCGTCAAAGAGGAGTTCTTCGGCGACGTCAGCGCACGTTCTGAACGTGCCCAGCACTTCCTCAACAAGATCCTGCAGCACTGATTGATTCAATGCCTCACAAGGGCACAAAACCCGCTGGCCGTTCGTGTCGACATCCATGACACGAGCGGCTGGTCGGTCCAGGACGACTGTGATGAAATGCGATCCACCTCTTAGCCCGCCGCCATCACTTGCCGTGAAACCCCGCCTGATCCGCCACCTGTTCTTGCCGCCGCTGGTCATCCTGCTGATGATCGCGCTCGGCTATGTCACCTATCTGTACAGCGAAAAGAACGGCATCCAGGCACTCGGCGAAAACGGACAGCGTCAGCTCGAACTGCACGCCCGCACCGTCGAGAGCGAAATCAACAAGTACAACTACCTGCCCAGCGTGCTGGAGCTCGAATCCAATGTCTCCGACCTGCTCAACGATCCGTCGCCGGAGTTGAGAACCAAGGTCAACGACTACCTCGAAGGCCTGAACCGCCGCAGCCGCAGCCGCGCCATCTATGTGCTCGACACCACTGGCCGCGTGCTCGCCACCAGTAACTGGCGCGACGCCGACAGTTATCTGGGTGAGGACCTGTCCTTTCGTGCCTATTACCAGGACGCTATTCGTGGCCTGCCCGGCCGTTTCTACGGCATCGGCAGCACCACCGGCGAGCCGGGTTACTACCTCGCGCATGGGCTGGAAGAGAAAGGCAAGATCATCGGCGTCGCCGTGATCAAGGTGCGGCTCGAAGCGCTGGAAGAGCGCTGGCAACGGGCACGCCTGGAAGCCTTCGTCTCCGACGAGAACGGCATCATCATTCTGTCCAGCGACCCGGCGCGGCGTCTCAAATCGGTTCGCCCACTGACAGCGGAAATCAAGGAACGCCTGGCGCGCAGCCTGCAATATTACTGGTGGCCACTCAATGAACTGGTGCCGCTGGAGCGGGAGTCGATTGCCGACGGTGTGGAAAAGCTGACCTTCCCCGCCAACAGCAGCGTCGATCATGAGCACACCGTGGTGAGTTATCTGGCGCAGACCCGCGATCTGGCCGACACGCCGTGGCATCTCACATTACTGACACCGCTGGAAGACCTGCGCCGCGAAGCCGCCAACCAGGGCATGTTGGTGGCGGTGGCCTGCGCGCTGGTGGCGTTTCTGTTGATCGCCTGGAACGAGCGGCGCAAGGTGATTTCCACCCGCCTCGCCGCCCGCGAAGCACTGGAACAGGCGAACAACGAATTGGAGCGTCGGATTACCGAACGCACCGCTGACCTGCGTGCCAGCAACGAACGCCTCAAGGGGCAGATACGTGAGCGGCGTCAGGCCGAAGAGACGTTGCGTCAGGCGCAGGATGAACTGGTCCAGGCCGGAAAGCTGGCGGCCATCGGGCAGATGTCCACCAGCATCGCCCATGAACTCAACCAACCGCTGGCGGCGCTGCGTACGCTTTCGGGCAACACTGTGCGCTTCATCGAGCGCGGCGCGCTGGACACTGCCAGCACCAACTTGCGCACCATCAACGATCTGGTGGACCGCATGGGTCGTATTACGGCGAGCCTTCGGGCGTTTGCCCGGCGCGGCGAAGACAAGGGCCAGGCGTCGCTGAGCAAGGCGGTCGAAGCGGCTTTGCAATTGCTGGCCGGACGGTTGGAGAACAGCGCGCTGGACCTGCATCAGCAATTCGACGATGTGGCGCTGGCGATCGACCAGACCCGTCTGGAGCAGATTCTGGTGAACCTGATCGGCAACGCGCTCGATGCCATGCAGGCGCAACCGCTGCCCGTGCTGTGGCTGGAAGGCGAGATGTTCGAAGGCCGCTATCGCCTGCGTATTCGCGACAACGGCCACGGCATCGACGCCGAAGCACGCAAGCATCTGTTCGAACCGTTCTTCACCACCAAGCCCGGCGAGCAGGGTCTGGGACTGGGCCTGACACTGTCGGCGAGTCTCGCTGCTGCGGCCGGTGGCAGCCTGAATGCCGAAGACCCGGCGGAAGGCGGCACGATGTTTGTTCTGATTTTGCCGCTGGTGAACAGCGGGCTCACACCGCATGAGATTTGAAGACAGACTCTGTACCTGTAGCAGTCCGGCTTGCCGGCGGAGTGGTGTGTCAGCCAGCATTTTCTTCACAGGTGCATCGCGCCGCCGGCAAGCCGGACTGCTACAGGAAAGAGCCGTGCCTACACATTGCGTATCGATGAGAGTTTCGAATGAACACTGAACTGACTGTCCTCATCGTCGAAGACGACCCCCATGTCCTGCTTGGCTGCCAGCAGGCGCTGGCGCTGGAAGACATCCACAGTCAGGGCGTCGGCAGTGCCGAAGAGGCGCTGGCGTTGGTCGGCGACAATTTTGCCGGGATTGTCATCAGCGATATTCGCCTGCCAGGGATCGACGGCCTTGAGCTGCTCAAGCGCCTGAAGGAACGCGACCGCACGCTGCCCGTGGTGCTGATCACCGGTCACGGGGACGTGTCGATGGCTGTCGGCGCCATGCGTGACGGGGCTTACGATTTCATGGAAAAGCCCTTCTCGCCTGAGCGGCTGGTGGACGTAGCACGGCGTGCGTTGGAGCAACGCGGGCTGGCTCGGGAGGTCTGGTCGCTGCGCCGACAACTCGCCGAACGCGATTCGCTGGAGGGCAAGATCATTGGCCGCTCGCCCGCCATGCAGAATTTGCGCGCGTTGATCACCAATGTCGCCGACACCTCGGCCAACGTGTTGATCGAAGGCGAGACCGGCACCGGCAAGGAACTGGTCGCCCGCTGCCTGCATGATTTCAGCCGCCGTCATTCCAGTCAGTTCGTCGCGCTGAACTGCGGCGGCCTGCCGGAAAACCTGTTCGAAAGCGAAATCTTCGGCCACGAAGCCAATGCCTTCACCGGCGCCGGCAAACGTCGGATCGGCAAGATCGAGCACGCCCACAACGGCACCCTGTTTCTCGACGAAGTGGAAAGCATGCCGATCAACCTGCAGATCAAACTGCTGCGGGTCTTGCAGGAGCGCACGCTGGAACGACTGGGCTCCAACCAGAGCGTCGCGGTGGATTGCCGTGTGATCGCCGCAACAAAATCGGACTTGAACGAGCTGAGCAAAGCCAGCCAGTTTCGCAGCGACCTGTATTACCGCCTCAACGTGGTGACGCTTGAACTGCCGCCTCTGCGTGAACGCCGCGAGGATATCCTGCAATTGTTCGAGCACTTCTTGCAGTTGTCCTCGTTACGTTTCGATCGTGAGCCGCCGCAGCTGGATTCGCAGACCATGTCCGCGCTGATGAGCCACGACTGGCCGGGCAACGTGCGCGAATTGCGTAACGTGGCCGAGCGTTATGCGTTGGGGCTTCCCGCGTTCAAGAAGTCAGGGCTTTCAGTCAGCAGCCAGAGCCTGGGCTTTTCCGAAGCCGTGGAGGCGTTCGAGAAAAATATGCTCAGCGAGGCATTGCAGCGCAGTGGCGGGAATCTCAGCCAGGCCAGCCAGGAACTGGGGATGGCCAAGACCACGTTGTTCGACAAGGTGAAGAAGTACGGGTTGGGCTGAGTGCTGACGCGATCACGCACAACCGTTTCGCCAATACAGATTCTGTAGCAGTCCGGCTTCCCGGCGTTAGCAATTGAGACGCCACCGCCGGCAAGCCGGACTGCGACGGGGTTACCCGCCAATCAGCTCATCAACCTCATCGGTTTTCGGTGCGGTCGCCGGCCCCCATCGGGTCACGGCAATCGCCGCCGCCGCATTGGCCCGCAACGCCGCCTGTTCCGCCGAAAGTCCGGTCGCCAATCCGGCAAGCAACACACCCGCATGGGCGTCCCCTGCGCCGTTGGTATCGATGGCAGTCACCGGAAAACCGCGCACGTGCTGCGTCTCGCCCTGTTGACGAATCCAGCATCCTTGCGGGCCATCGCGCACGACGATCAGCGCGTCGTCGTTCAGCCACTGCGCCAGCTGCTCCAGCGCATCGGCAATCGCGTCGCATCCGGTGAAGCGCAGTGCCTCCTCGCAGTTGCTGGTCCATATCGTGATCAGCGGCAACACCGCCTGCATCTCTGCGCCGTCCGGCGAGTTCACCAACGGACCCGGATCGAACACCACGCCCGCTTCTGTTGGCAATTCGCTTAACCACTGCAGCAACGTCGAGACCTTGTCCTTGTGCAACAGGCTGTAACCACTGACGAACACATAGTCCTCGGACTGCACCGCAACACTGTGCAGGTCATCACGGGACAGCCCGCCCTCGGCGCCTACGTAGGAGATGAAAGAGCGCTCCGCTGACGGTTCGATCAACGCCACTGACAGCCCGGTGTCCTGATCATCGGAGCCGGCGGCAGCGATTTCGATGCCCTCAGCCGCCATGGCCTGACGCGCCAGATCGCCGAAACGCCCCTTGCCGTGACGACCGAGATAAACGGTCTGCATGCCGTTACGGCAGGCTGCGGCCATGACATTGAAACCTCCACCGGTCTCGAACGTTGCCGAACTGGCGAGCACATCGCCTCCCGAGCGCGGCAAGGCATCGAGCGCCATGACCAGGTCAACCACGACCTGGCCGGTGTAAAGCAATCTAGCGGGCATGAGCAGCCTCTTTGGGAACGAGGCGGCGGTCGCGAGAACCGCCGAGAATGGCATACAAGCCTCCGGCGACCANTCAGACAGGAAGCCTTTGAACAGGACGTTTTCCGGCGTCGTCGCAACGGTGGTGAAGCTGAAGCCCAGCACGATGGCCAAGGCCCATGCGCCCAGCGCGCGCCACTCGATCCCGCCGCGATACCAATAGGCGCTGCGTGGCGATACGTCCATCAAGTCCTTGGCCGAGTAGTAGTGACGATGGACCAGGTCAACGACGAAGATCCCCACCCAGGCAGTGATCGGCACCGCAAGCATCGAAATGAACGTAATGAACGGTCCGTAGAAACTGTCGGCAATCAGCATGAAGTAGATCGATCCGGCGAAGATCGCCACGATGTCGACGATCACTGCGTGAACGCGTTTGATCTTCAGCCCCAAAGTGAGCGTCGACAGGCCCGCCGAATACACCGACAGATTGTTCGACAGCAGCAGACCGCCGAATGCCGTGATCAAATAAGGCACGGCCATCCAGGTTGGCAGCAGTTCACGGATGGCAATGATCGGGTCGGTGGCCGAGGCCAGATGGTCGTTGCCGACTGACAACAGGCCGCCAAGGGTGATCAACAACACCAGCGGAATACCCGCACCGAATGCGGCCGAGGCCACCAGCCGCGTGGCCTTGACGCTGCCATGCTGGTACCGGGACATGTCAGCGCCTGCGTTTGCCCAGCCAATGCCGGTGCCTGCGGCCATGGTCCCAACCCCGATGATCATGGCGCTGAGGGGGGCGGGTGTGGCGTTGAAAACAGCGGTCCAGTCGATGTGAGCGATCAGAAAGCCGCCAACGATGATGTTCAGCGCGCCGAAGATATACGTCGCCCACTTCTGGATGACCAGCAGCGTGGCGTGGCCCAGTCCGGAAACGGTCAGGGTCATCAGCACGAAGATGGCAATGAACAGCAGGGTCAGGCCCGGCGAGTTTTTAGCCTCGACCGCCGTACCGAACAGAATCGAGCACAACGACAGCAACACGAAAGCGGCCGTTGTCGTGTTGACCGTTTCCCATCCCAGGCGCGACATCAGCGAAACGATGGTCGGACCGATGTTGCCGCGCACGCCGAAAATGGCACGAGACAGCGTCAGACTGGGCGCACGACCACGACGGCCGGCAATGGAAATGACACCCACCACGGCGAAAGAGCCCGCTGCTCCCAGGATCGCCACGATGATTGCCTGGCCGATGGACAGGCCGCGAAAGGCCACCAGCGTCGCACCCAGCGGCAAGCCGAGAATGCTGATGTTGGCCGCAAACCAGACCCAGAACAGTTGCAGCGGATGGCCGTTGCACTCGTTTTCCGGAACCGGCTCGATGCCGCGTGTTTCAAGTTGTCCTGCGCCTTGGGTGGCGTTGGATGAGGTCATGGGAAATGCTCCTGTTGCCATTTGTTCTGGTTGTGGGCAGTACGCAAAGCAAGTGACCTCCGTGTCGCAGGGGCTTTTTTTGACAACGAGGCGCCCCGGACCTCCAGTGATACCAACGGAGGTATGTGTCTCTTATTCAATTCGGTCAATCAGTACGCGGGCGTCGGCTCAGACCGCGCGCAGGGACAGCAAATGCTCGACCAGTGGGTAAAGTTCGAGTCCATTCACGGTTTTGATCTGTTCGATCAGCTCGTTCGGCCAGGCCGTCATGCCCTCACAAGCGCCGAGCATCGCGCCAAGAATGGCGGCGATGGTGTCGGTGTCGCCGCCCAGACTGGCCGCCATGCACAGTGCATCGAAGGCCGACAACTGCGTCGACGCCACTTGATGGGCAAGGGCAAAGGCCGCAACCACGGACTCCTGCGACGCCACTGAAGTGCCGATGACGTCGTAGATCCGTTCGGGCAATTGTTCGTTGTTGCACTCGGCGCAAAGATTTTTCGCCCAGATGATGCGCGCCGCAATGCGACCGCCAGCGATCCAGTGCCCATGCGCCTCGGCCTGCTGCGCGATGTGTACGCCGACGTCCAGGGCATCACTCAGACTGGCGCCGTTGATTCCCGCAGACACCACGGCGGCCACCGCCGCCGCGCTGGAGATTCCGAGAGTGGTGTTGTGCGTCACCTGACAGGCCTGCATCACCGACTCGACAAACTGCTGTTCATCACGCACATCAGCGGCAATGCCCACCGGGGTAATCCGCATGGCCGCACCGTTGGTAGTGCCGAATCGCCCTGCCTCCTCGGGACTATGGCCTGCGAGGATCATCTCTATCGCGCGTTTGGTCGACGGGCCAAGCAAGTCCTGCGAACCCTTGGCCTGCATGACCGCTTCCCAATCGATCAGACTTTGCGCCAGGTCCGAAGGGTCGATGCGCCCTCCTCCGGCCACCAGCAATTCGGCGACCAGCACCGCCTGTTCAGTGTCATCGGTAACCGATCCGGCCGCCATGTTCGGCGCGATGGGTTGGTCGGCGTCGGCGGCGGTCAGGGTGGTGATGCAATCAAAGCGTTGCTTGATCTGCTCGCGACTGAGCGATTGCGTGGGCATGCCCAACGCATCGCCTAAAGCCAGGCCGTAAAAAGCGGCCAGAGCGCGGTCGCGAAAGTCGATCAATGCAGTCATGTAGACGATCCAAATGCCAGGTGAAGTCGAAAATGCACGGGGTCCAGAAGGCTTTCCACGTGCTCCATGAAACGTTGTCGCCGGTCAAACGTGGTGCGAATCGCCTTGAGAAACACCGAGCCCGGTTCGCGCAGCATCAGCGCGGCGTCGTCGTTGCTCAGCGGCTCGGCGCCGATCCATTGATCGCCGCGATCCCCGACATAGCCGTGAGCGGCCATGGTCACGGTCAGCGAGTCGTCGATCAGCCCGTCGCGGGGCAGGTTTTCCAGCCCATCGACGGCCGGAATCAGTACCCGCTCCAGCGACACGACAGTGCCGTCCGCCGCCGTACGACGGCGATCCAGCGCAATGAAATCTGCCGTGCCGAAACGCCCCTCCAGATCAGGACGCTGCACCGCCACCAATCGCAGGATTTCAGTGCTGACCCGAGCGCCGGTATCGGCCAGTGCCTGCGCCCACCCTGCGCGCTGATCCAGCGAAATCCCGTCGTAGGTCACGATGGAGCCGACGCCGGTCTGGGTCGCGATGTAGTTACGGCGTTTGAGTTCGGACAGCGCCTCACGCAACGTGCCACGACTGACATTGAATTCCTGCGCCAGCAGATTCTCCCCAGGCAACAGTTCACCCGAACCCATCTGACCGGTTTCTATGCGGCGGGCCAACTCATCGACCACACGTTTTTTCTTGTCGAACCGAACCTGTCTAATCATGTACAAATTGATATCCGAGTTGATGGATGGGAGCAAGTAATTTTTCAATTGCGATGGGCTATTTGTTACAGCGGGTGCATCGGACCACGAGCCACGTCAGTGCTGCGGAATCCATCACCAACCCGCCAGCCACGAGCTTGCCCGCTCAGCGTAGACCATCAATCGGCTGCGTTGACGATGCTGCCTTGCTCGCTGACGATCTGACGAATGGCGCTGACGAACACGTCTACCGGCTGGCCACCCGTCACGGCATATTGATCATTGAACACCATGGTCGGCACCGAGCTCACACCGCGTGAGGTCCAGAGTTGCTCCAGCGCCCGCACTTCATCGGCGTATTGACCGGACGTCAGGACCTGTTCGGCGCCCGCACGACCCAGACCGGCCTTCTGCGCGATATCGGCCAGGACCGTGTGACTGGAAACGTTGGCGTGCTGGCTGAAATAGGCGGTGAACAGCGCTTCCTTCAGCGCCTGCTGCTTGCCTTGGTGCCCTTTATCTTCAAGAGCAGCCCAGTGCAGCAGCCTATGGGCGTCGAAGGTGTTGTAGATGCGGCGCTCGCCCTGCCTGAAGACAAAACCCAGCTCGGCGCCGCGCTGACGAATGTTTTCGGCATTGGCCTGGTACTGCTCCCGGGTCGAACCGTACTTTTCGGCAATGTGCTCGAAGATTTCCTGACCGTCGCGCCCCATATTCGGGTTGAGCTCGAACGGCTGGAAGTGGATCTGCGCCTGGACTTCGTCGCCCAGATGCTCAAGGGCCTGATCCAGCGCGCGCAGGCCAATGATGCACCAGGGGCAGGACACGTCGGAGATGAAGTCGATTTTCAGCGGAGTGCTCATGGCAGCCTCGTGGGAAAGAGGAAACGTCGCACGATACGCCGATTTCAGAGCTGGGCAACGTGGGACGCGTCCTCACGATGCTCTCGCAGATACGGCAACACCGCCGCCAGCAGGGGTGCCTTGAACGCTTTCTGAAAACGATGGGCCAGGCCTGGAATCAACTTCAACTGACTGCCCTGAATATGCGCGGCGACATGTATCCCGTGCATCACCGGGAGCAGAGGATCCGCTGTGCCATGCACCACCAACGTCGGCACGCGAAGGCGATTCAACAATTCCACGCGGCTCGGTTCTGCAAGGATCGCGAGGATCTGCCGCTTCACCCCCTCAGGATTGAACGCCCTGTCGTAGGAAATAGCAGCCTGTTGGAGCAGACTCTGCCGATCATCTTTGACCTCAGGGCTCCCCAGCGCCGCCAGCAGATCGGCTTGCTGTTCGAGTGCAGTCTGACGATCCGGCGCTCCACGACGCGCCAGCAATTGCAGCAACGCAGGGCTTGGCATCGGCAGCCCCGGTGCGCCGGAGCTGGTCATGAGCAGGGTCAGGCTTTCCACGCGTTTGGGCGCCATGTCAGCCAGATGCTGAGCGATCATCCCGCCCATGCTCGCGCCCAGTACATGAAATTGCTGAATGTGCATGGCGTCCATCAGGCCAAGGGCGTCCTGCGCCATGTCGGTCAGGGAATACGGCGCCGAAACCTGCAGGCCGATCTTGTAGCGCAACACTTCATAGGTCAGGTTGGCGGTCGCAGGCGCCTGGACCCAAGTCGATAAGCCGACGTCGCGGTTGTCGTAGCGAATCACCCGAAAACCCTGCTGACAGAGCGCAACGACGACCTCGTCCGGCCAATGAATCAACTGCCCACCCAGCCCCATGACCAGCAGCAGCGCCGGGTCGGAATCACGACCGATGCTTTGATACGCCAGGTGCACCTCATCGAGCTCGGCCACTTGTGTGGGAACGTTGACATCGCATCGAGAAGCCGCAAGAGACGGCAAGCTGCACAAGAGCGCAGCCAGGAAAAATAAAACCCGCATGAAAAACACCGAAACGCAGAACCCCAGTAGGCCGCGAGTCTGATGAAGTTTTTCAAAGCGCGCTGCCACAGTTGCGTGACATTTTGATGAAGGGGGCCAGACGGTAAGCAATCCTGCAAAACCACCAGGCCAGTGGTCTACGGAAATAGTCTGTAACGGCACTTGCCGGCAGTGACGGACTCAAGATCGCCACCGCAGGCAAGCCGTGCTGCTAAAGACATTGCGTCAAATCGCTCAGGCCAGTTCAGACCGCAGCTGCCGTGCCGCTGCAACCATGTTCACCAGCGCAGCCTCGGTCTCGGGCCATGCACGAGTTTTCAGGCCGCAATCGGGGTTGACCCACAAGCGCTCGGCGGGAATCCGCTGCACCGCCTTGCTCATCAACTTGACCATTTCAGCCTTGTCTGGCACCCGTGGCGAGTGAATGTCATAGACACCCGGCCCGATGTCATTCGGGTAATCGAAGGCCTTGAAGGCCTCCAGTAATTCCATGTCCGAGCGCGACGTTTCGATGGTGATCACGTCAGCGTCCATGGCCGCGATGGACTCGATCACATCGTTGAACTCGCTGTAGCACATGTGGGTATGGATCTGGGTTTCATCTCGCACGCCCGAGGCGCACAGGCGGAAGGCTTCCACTGCCCAGTCCAGATACTCATTCCACTGCGCCCGACGCAGCGGCAGACCTTCGCGGAACGCCGCTTCGTCGATCTGAACGATCTTGACGCCCGCGCTCTCCAGGTCCACCACTTCGTCACGGATCGCCAGTGCCAATTGCTGCGCCTGGACCTTGCGTGACACGTCCTCACGGGGGAACGACCACATCAGCATGGTGACGGGGCCTGTCAGCATGCCCTTGATGACCTTGTCGGTCAGGCTTTGTGCGTACTCGATCCAGTGAACGGTCATCGCCTGCGCACGACTGAGGTCGCCAAAGATCACCGCCGGCTTGACGCAACGAGAGCCGTAGCTCTGCACCCAGCCGAAACGACTGAACACGTAACCGTCCAGTTGCTCGGCGAAGTATTCGACCATGTCGTTGCGCTCGGCTTCGCCATGCACAAGAACATCCAGCCCCAGTCGCTCCTGAATTTCCACCGCATGTCGAATCTCGGCGCGCATTGCATCGTGGTAGTCATTGGCGGACAACTTGCCTTGCTTCCACGACTGACGCGCCAGACGAATCGATGAGGTCTGTGGGAAAGAGCCAATAGTGGTGGTTGGAAATGCCGGCAGATTCAGGCGAGCGCGTTGCACCTCAATGCGCTCGGCAAAGCCTGACTGACGCTGGCTGTCGGCTGCGGTGATGGCGGCGATCCGCGCCTGGACGTCAGGTTTGTGAATGCGTGGCGACTGCCTGCGACTCAGTTGCACCGCGCGGCTTTCAGCGAACGCTGCCTGCACACGCTCGGCGTGAGGCTCGTTCAACGCCGCACTGAGCGCCGAAATTTCCGCGCACTTCTGCTTGGCAAAAGCCAGCCAGCTCTTCAGCTCGGCATCGAGCTTATCTTCACGTTCCAGATTGACCGGGCTGTGCAGCAGCGAGCAGGACCCTGCGACCCACAGGTTATCGGCGAAGCGCAGTTGTGCCTCGATCAGCAGCTCACGAGCGGCTTCCAGGTCGCACCGCCAGACATTACGGCCATTGACCACGCCCAGAGACAGGACTTTGTAGGTTGGCAGACGATCAAGCAGCGCTGGCAGTTGCTCAGGGGCGCGCACCAGATCGACGTGCAGGCCGTCCACCGGCAACGAAACCGCCAGACCAAGGTTGTCTTCCAGACCGCCGAAGTAGGTCGCGATCAGCTTCTTCAACGGGGAATACTGCAGGCTGTGGTAGGCGCGTTCAAAGGCGTTCTTCCAGTCCTGCGGCAGATCCAGAGTGAGGATCGGCTCGTCGATCTGCACCCACTCCACGCCCTGCCCCGCCAGACGACCGAGGATCTCGCCGTAGATGGGCAACAGGCGATCCAGCAGTTCAAGCTTGTCGAAGCTGTCGCCCTTGGCTTTGCCCAACCAGAGGTAAGTCAACGGCCCGATGATCACCGGCTTGACCTTGTGACCCAGTGCGTGGGCTTCGTCCACTTCCTCGAACAATTGCTCCCAACTCAGCTTGAAGCGTTGATCCTGCGTGAATTCCGGCACCAGATAGTGGTAGTTGGTATCGAACCACTTAGTCAGTTCCTGTGCATATTGCGCCTTGCCGTGGCTGCCGCCGCAGCAAAGGCTGGAAGCGCCACGAGCCATGGCGAACAAGGTGTCCAGCGTCGGCAGCCCTTTGTCGTTGCGCACATTGGCGAAGCGCTCGGGGATCACGCCGAAGGTCAGCGAGTGGGTCAGTACCTGGTCGTACCAGGCAAAGTCGCCGACAGGCAGCAGATCGATTCCAGCCTCTTTCTGCAGTTGCCAGTGAGTGGCGCGCAGGTCACGTCCCACAGCTCGCAGAGCGGTCTGATCAAGGTCGCCTTTCCAGTAGGCTTCGAGGGCTTTCTTGAGTTCGCGATCAGCGCCAATGCGCGGAAATCCAAGGTTATGGGCCAGGGCCATGTCGACTACTCCATTCAAAATATGGCGCCATTGTCGACACTCGCTGTTACATGAGACAAACTCATTGTTTTCGCGTTGATCACAAAATTCATTCATGGAGCGCCAAGGTGCTTGAGATACGCCACCTGAAAACCCTGCATGCGCTGCGCGAGGCCGATAGCCTGGTGGATGCTGCTGACCGTCTGCATCTGACACAGTCGGCGCTGTCCCATCAGTTCAAGGAGCTGGAGGAGCGCATGGGCATGCCGCTGTTCGTGCGCAAGACCAAACCGGTGCGGTTCACCAGCGCAGGCTTGCGGCTGCTGCAACTGGCGGACTCGGTACTGCCGCAACTGCGTCATGCAGAGCGGGATATTTCGCGTCTGGCGGGCGGTGTCGCCGGGCGTCTGCACATGGCAATCGAATGTCACAGTTGCTTTCAGTGGCTGATGCCGACCATCGACCAGTTCCGCGATGCCTGGCCTGAAGTGGAACTGGACCTGGCCTCCGGTTTTGCCTTTGCCCCGCTCCCTGCCCTGGCCCGCGGCGATCTGGACCTGGTGGTGACTTCCGATCCTGTGGATCTGGTTGGCATTACCTATGTGCCGCTATTCACGTATGAGGCGATGCTGGCCGTGGCCAATCAACATCCGCTGGCGGGCAAGCCTTACGTGGTGCCGGAGGACCTGATCACCGAAACGCTGATCACCTATCCGGTGGAGCGTGATCGTCTGGATATCTTCACCCGTTTCCTGGAGCCCGCGGATGTCGAGCCTGCACAGGTAAGGACGTCGGAGCTGACAGTGATGATGATGCAGCTCGTCGCCAGTGGCCGAGGTGTGTGCGGTATGCCGCACTGGGCGCTGCATGAATACAGCTCACGGGGCTACGTGAAAGCCAAGCGCCTGGGCGACAAAGGTCTTTTTGCCACGCTGTACGCAGCGATTCGCGCGGACATGCTGGATGCGCCGTACATGCGCGACTTCCTGCTGACGGCCAAGGACACGTCGTTCTCGACGCTGGATGGGGTGAGTGCGGTGCGATGAAAGCACAACGCCAGTTACCCCGTTCGTCACTTTCCAACGCGACCTTATACCTGTAGCAGTCCGGCTTGCCGGCGGCAGCGGTCTTGAGCCCCTCACCGCCGGCAAGCCGGACTGCTACAGGGTATCCGACACCAACAGTATCAGCGTCAGCACGCAACAGAGAAAATCAGGCCCTTTGCAGACGTCTGTACAACGGCAAAATCGAATCCCGGGTCAGCGGCGCCAGATGGAGGTGATCGACGTTACCGGCATCGACCCAGACAACCTCTTCGATCTCTGCAGCAGGTGCGACTTCCTGGCCAATGTCGAGCCGATACAACTGGCAGTTCACCTCGAAGCCCGGTTCGTTGGCAGCTACTGCCGAAAACTCCCCGAGAAACTGTGCGTGCTCGGGCAGGACTTGCAGGCCCAGTTCCTCGTACAACTCACGAACCAGCGCAACCGGTGCGGACTCGCCAGCATCGATCTTGCCACCCGGCTGCATGAAAGCCTGAGTACCACGCTTGCGCACCAGCAAAGTCCGCCCGTCTGCGCCGATCAACAACGCCGCCGCGATACGAATGACCTTCACTGCACCACCTCGGTTTTCAGCGCACGGTTTTCTTCGGCGCGCTCCAGCGCGAGCACGATCAGGCGATCGATCAGTTCCGGATAACTCAGGCCACTGGCCTGCCAGAGTTTTGGGTACATGCTGATGGAGGTGAATCCAGGGAGGGTGTTGATCTCGTTGATGATGATTTCCCGCGCCTCGGTCACGAAGAAATCGACCCGCGACAGACCTGCGCAACCCAGCACGCGATAGGCCTGCAAAGCGACCTCGCGCACCTCCTCGCTCAAGTCTTCGGGCAACTCGGCAGGGATCGCGATGCGCGCCTGGCCGTCGTTCAGGTATTTGGTGTCATAGGCGTAGAACTCGTCGTTGGCCACCACTTCGCCGCACACGCTGACCTGCGGCTCATGGTTGCCCAGCACCGCGCATTCCACTTCACGGCCGACGATGCCCTGCTCGATCAGCACCTTGTTGTCGTAGTCGAACGCCAGCTTCAAGGCGGCGGCGTAGCTGGACTCGTCGGTGACCTTACTCACGCCGACCGACGACCCTTGGCTCGCGGGTTTGACGAACAGCGGCAAGCCCAGTTGCGCGGAGACGCTGACGAAATCCACGGACTCACCGCGATGCAACACAACGAACGGCGCGACACTGATGCCCGCATCGCGCAGCAGGCGTTTGGTCACATCTTTGTCCATGCACGCCGCCGAACCGAGCACATCGGGGCCGACGAACGGAATATCCAGCAGACGCAACATGCCCTGCAGCGAGCCATCTTCGCCGTAGCTGCCATGAATCAGCGGGAACACCACATCGATACGCGGCACGTCGAGACCGGTTTCAACCTCAACGAACTGCGGCCCTTGGGTACCGGGCATCAACGACAGCAGACGGCCAGATTCGCTGAGCTTGATATGCGCAGGATCGTTGGCGTTCTGCAGGTAATCGCGCTCGTCGAAACGCAGCCAGTGACCCTGTTTGTCGATGCCGATCAGGGTGACGTAATAGTTGTTGCGATCAATCGCGTTGATCACGTTGCGCGCCGATTGCAACGACACTTCATGTTCGGAGGATTGCCCACCAAAAACGATGGCGACTGACTTTTTCAAAGGGAGAAGCTCCTGGATTTCAGGTCGCAGAGCTAAAAGCAATTTGCGCCGTTAGTCCAGTGCCAAGGACGTTCGATGGACGGAATGCAGGGACATGCAATGCCAGATCGCACTTGATGCCGGGTGCAGCGCTCAGGAATCAGCGCCACAGGATCCCACCACAAAAAACCACGCCTCGGGGATTAGTCGCGCGAACCCCAAGGCGCGGGAAGCTTTTTTGTCATTCCGCCTTCTTGGCCCCCGACCCAAAGGTCGCAAACCGCTTGTTGAAGCCTGCGATACGGCCCTCTGTGGTCGTCTTGCGCTGCTGCCCGGTGTACATCGGATGTGAAGCACTGGACACATCGAGCGCGACGTAAGGATAGGTATTGCCATCGCTGTGCTTTTGCGTGCGATCAGTGTCGACCGTCGAACCGATCACAAAGTAAACGTCGGCAGCTGTGTCGTGGAAAAGGACTTGGCGGTAGTCAGGGTGGATATTCGCTTTCATGACGCTCTCCAGATTTAGGTAATCATGTAATACGTTATACAGTAACAACCGGAAATAGTTCAACCTTCCGTTTTTTTGTAACCGTTACAACTTTGCGCTTTGCCGCTGGGGGAACTGCGGCTAACGTTCGTGCCGCCGCAAAACGCCCCACCCCGAGCCCATCGGGAACGGAATGAAACATCATCACCAGGAGGTTGTGCCATGCACTTGATCGATCGCTATGAACTGACTATTCCGGGCCACATGCGACTGGTCGACGCCCGAAGCGCGCTGAACTATCTGGAGCGCTTCGTCAAAAGCAGCGAAGGCCCCCTGAATCCTGAACTGCTCGCCGAGAAGCTGGAGCCATTGGTCGAAGCACTGAACGACGCTGCTGACGATACGCGCCCCGTTGATGGCCGCGACGCCTTCATGCGCCAGGCGTGCGACTGGGATTACATAGCGCTCTCACCCAGGGAGCGCGAGATGCTGCACGAGCTACGCAGTTGCAGCGAAGAGGGCCAGGAGGACATCTATCGCATGATCAGCGATACCCTGGACCGCAAACCGATGCCGGCTCCTCAATGACGGCGTGAAGCCAGGGAGCGCGCCATTGCAGCGCGCCCCGCTTTGGCATCACGCCGCTTCCTGAAAGTCCATTTCAGGCGGCTGTCGGCGGAAACCACCGGTAAGCCAGGCCAGATAGAGACAACCGAGCACCAGCCAGCTGACGCCGAGCATGATCGCCAGCTTGTCGAGGCTGACCATCAGCCACAGGTCAGCCACAAGGCCGATCAGTGGGCAGATCAGGAATAGAAACAACTCACGCAACCCGCGTTTTTCGCCCGCGATCCAGTAATGAAAGATCACCGACAGGTTGACCAGACTGAACGCCAGGAAGGCCCCGAAGTTGATGAACGAGGTCGATGTGGTCACGTCCAGTTTCAGCGCCAGAAGGGCAACCACTGCGCACAACAGAATGCTGTTGACCGGCGTGCCATAGCGCTCGCTGAGCCCGGCGAAGAACGACTTGGGCAACACGCCGTCGCGCCCCATGGCATAAAGCAGACGCGAGCCGCTGGCCTGAGCGGACAGGCCCGACGCGAACTGGCCGACGATCAGCCCGATCAGGAAGATGATCACGAACAGGTCGCCACCGATGTTGCGGGCGATTTCGTACGCTGCAGAATCGACGTTCTCGAACTGCGCCGACGGGTGCGCCAACTGCACGAAGTACGACACACCGACGAAGATCAGGCCACCGATCAGGGTGATCAGCATGATCGCCTTGGGAATGGTGCGACGCGGATCCCGGGTTTCTTCGGTCAAGGTGCTGACCGCGTCGAAGCCCAGGAACGAGTAACAGGCAATGGCTGCACCACTCATGATCAGCGGCATCTGCATGTCACCGTTGAAGAATGGCGCCAGAGTCCAGAGCGGCTTGCTCGCGTCGCCACCCAGGTAATGAATGCACAGCACGACGAACGCTGCCAGCACCAGAAACTGCACGATCATCAACAACGCGTTGACGGTATTCGCCAGTTTCAGGCCAACGATGTTGATCAGGCTGGTGACGACGATGAACCCCAGCACCCAGATTGGCTGAGGGACCGAAGGAAACGCCGAGCCCAGATACGCAGCGCCAATCAGCCAGATGGCCATGGGCAGAAACAGGTAGTCGAGCAACACGGCCCAACCGGCGATGAAGCCCAGCTTCGGGCTGATGGCCTTGCGCACATAGCTATAGGCTGAACCTGCAACCGGAAACGCCGATGCCATGCGGCCATAGCTCATGGCGGTAAAAAACATCGCCACCAGTGCGGCGAGATACGACGCCGGCACCATGCCGCCGGTGGATTGCGCAAGGATGCCGAAGGTTCCGAGCACGATGATGGGGGTCATATAGGCGATGCCAAACAGCACCACCGACCCTAACGAAAGGGTGCGTTGCAAACGAGCCATGAGCGACTACTCCGAATTTATAGGTTTTATGGCAGAGAAAAGTTCGGCAGAACAAAGGCGTTTCTATTATTGGGAGTTGCCGATCGCCTGAGCCCGCTACAGGACGGCGATCAGTCATTTCTTCTTTTACTGTGTTGGAATCATCAGCTCGCGCACGCCGTTGTCGTGTTCGATCACTTCGCCCGGCAGGCGCAGACGCTGGTCATCGAGGTAGCGGTAATCACGGCGCGCAGCCTGCAACTGGCTCAGATCGAGCTCCGCGCTGAATTGAGACTCATCGCGGCCAGCTTCCTGCAACAGCGTGCCGAATGGATCGACCAACGCGCTGCCGCCAGCGAATACCAGATTGCCGTCGCCCTCTCCGACGCGGTTGACCATCAGCGCAAATGCCTGGTTTTCCTGCGCACGAGCCATGATCGCGGTGCGGTGGGTCGGACCATAAGGGTCCATGTTGCCGTTGGTGACGATGATCAATTCGGCGCCGAGCTGCGCCAGCGCACGGGCTGACTCGGGAAACTCGATGTCATAGCAAATCAGCATGCCGACTCGCACGCCATTCCACAGGCAGGTCGCATAACGGTCGCCGGGCGTGAACACCCCTCGGTCGGACGCCCATAGATGAGTCTTGCGATAGCGCAGCGCGATCCCTTCAGGGGTGATCAGCAAGGTGGTGTTGTAGAAGCGGCCGTTGTCGCTCTCGGCCATGCCGATTACCACAGAGACATTGCGCGCACAGGCGGCCTGCTGCACAGCCTGAACCGTCGGACCGTCCACAGGTTCGGAAATCCCGGCCACCGTTTCGCTTGAAGGGAAGCCCATCAGATGCGTTTCCGGGAATACGATCAACGCGGTATCGCTGGCGCACGCGGCAATCGCATTGAGTGCGCGTTTCAGATTATGGCTCGTGCCATTGTCCTGGCCCGTCAACTGGGCGAATTCGACCTTCATGGGTTCTCCTTATCGAGTCACGTTGCCGAACAGGCGCAAAAATGCTGGCCTGATCATTGGCTCTGCGGGCAGTATGCGCATCAGCGTGCGTTACGGGGTATTACGCAGCTGTAGTAACCCAATAGGGGTAGATCAATGACCATCGCACTTCAGGACCTCGCCTGGCATCGCTCGGTTGCGCAGCTGATCGAGGCGCTGGACCGGCCGAACTTCTGGGCCCAGCTGGTGCGCCTGCTCAATCAGTACGTGAGCTTCGATAGCTGGGTTGCGCTGCAATTCAGCTCCGCACAACGCCCTCAGGTATTTGCCGAAAGCCCGGCGGAGGACGGCAGCCCTGATCAGCTGTTTCAGGATTACCTCAAGGGTCTGTACCTGCTCGACCCCTTCTACATCGCCAGTCGCGAGCGCTCGCAAAGCGGGCTCTTTCGGCTTGCCGAGGTGGCGCCGGAGCATTTCGAGCTGACCGAGTACTATCAGCGATACTTTCGTCTGAATGTCGTGGCCGACGAAATCCAGTTCAATTGCCAGCTCGACAGCGACCGCACCCTTTGTCTCTCGCTGGGCTCAACCCAGCGTTTCAGTGCCGAGCAGATCGCGTTGTTGTCGATGATTCAGCCGTGGGTCATCGCCCTGCTACGCCAACGCCTGCCCTTCGAACTGGCAGAACCGGTTTGCGATCAGGAAGCTGCGGCCGCGCAGCTCCCGACCAGCGACTGGCGGACCCAGTTGGAGGCCTCGGTGCAGCAAAGCCGAGGCGCACAACTGACGGCACGGGAACTGGATGTGGGTCGCTTGATGCTCAGCGGCTGCTCCAGCAAGGAGATCGCGCGCAAGCTGGAAATCTCTGCGGAAACCGTGCGCGTACACAAGAAACATATGTACAGCAAACTGGGGATCAAATCGCAGTCCGAACTGTTCTCGATTTTTCTTCAGGCGCAGAGCGCTTGAGGCGAAGCAAAGTCTTGCCGAAAAAAGGCGCGGCACAGCGCTACCGTCATTAACCGTGTAAAGACCTACAGGATCGCCTATGAGCTTGTCCCTTCTCAGTCGCTACGCCTTCTTCGTTGGCTGCGTGTTGTTCACCTTGTTGAGCTTGCCGTTTCTGTACCACGAGTGGCTTTGGCCCTTCACGCTGGCCACCGCGATACTCAGCCTGATCGGTATTTTCGACCTCATTCAGGTGCCACATTCGGTCCGGCGCAACTATCCGATCCTCGGCAACATCCGCTACGCCGTCGAGACGATCCGCCCGGAAATCCGCCAGTACCTGCTGGAGTCCGACAGCGACGCACTGCCCTTCTCCCGCGCCCAGCGCTCGCTGGTGTACGCACGCGCCAAGAACGAAACGGCCGACAAACCATTCGGCACGCTGATCGATGTCTATGAAACGGGCTTCGAATTCATCAGCCACTCCATGCGACCGGCGCCGTTGTCCGACCCCAACCTGTTCCGCGTCACCGTCGGTGGGCCGCAATGCAGCCAACCGTACTCAGCATCGATCTTCAACATTTCCGCCATGAGCTTCGGCTCGCTCAGCGCCAACGCCATCCGCGCACTGAACCAAGGCGCCAAGCTGGGCAACTTCGCCCATGACACCGGCGAAGGCAGCATCAGTCCCTATCACCGGGAGAACGGCGGCGACCTGACATGGGAGCTGGGCAGCGGCTACTTCGGCTGCCGCACCGAGGATGGCCGTTTCGACCCTGAGCGGTTCGCCAAACAGGCGCAGGATCCACAGGTGCGCATGATCGAAATCAAGATGAGCCAAGGCGCAAAACCTGGTCATGGCGGCATCCTGCCCAAACACAAAGTCACCGAAGAGATCGCCCAGACACGTGGAATCCCGATGGGCGAGGACTGTATTTCGCCGTCACGTCACAGCGCGTTTTCCACCCCGTCCGAGATGATGCAGTTCATCGCTCAACTCAGGGAGTTGTCCGGCGGCAAGCCCGTCGGCTTCAAATTCTGCCTGGGCCACCCATGGGAGTTCATGGGAATCGCCAAGGCCATGATTGAAACCGGTATCCTCCCCGACTTCATCGTCGTCGATGGCACCGAAGGCGGCACTGGCGCGGCCCCGGTCGAGTTCACCGACCACATGGGCGTCCCGATGCGCGAAGGCCTGCTGTTCGTGCATAACACGCTGGTCGGGCTGAACCTGCGCGACAAGATCAAGCTCGGTGCCAGCGGCAAGATTGTCAGCGCCTTCGACATTGCAAGCGTGCTTTCCATTGGCGCCGACTGGGCCAACTCTGCGCGCGGTTTCATGTTTGCAATCGGCTGTATTCAGTCCCAAAGCTGCCACACCAACAAATGCCCGACCGGCGTTGCCACGCAAGACCCATTGCGCCAACGGGCGTTGGTCGTGCCCGACAAAGCCCAAAGGGTGTTCAACTTCCACCGCAACACCCTGCACGCCCTTGCGGAAATGCTCGCGGCAGCCGGTCTGGACTCACCCGATCAACTGGAGGCCAAGCATCTGGTGCGGCGCATGTCGGCCACAGAAGTCAAACAGTTCTCCCAGTCCCACGTATTCCTGCAACCGGGACAATTGCTCAACGGCATCGTCGACGATAGTTTCTACTCGCGCACCTGGCGCATGGCGCGGGCTGACAGCTTTGAGCCCAATGAGATCGATTGATTGGGTTGTCGTTATGGGGGCGGTGCCAACCGCCTCCATTGACTGAAGGCCGATGCCGTATAACTGAGACATCCTGTAATACCCCCCTTTTTGCTTTTACCCCGCAAAACCGCCACGCTTCGCGCCGCCGATCAGCCCCGGCTGCTAGCGTTGAACCAAGGCCAGCCACGGCCCTCTTCTTTAAACAGACTTGCAAGAGCCCACCGTCATGACGAACGGACGCGACCATCGAATCGACTTCTTTCGAGGTTTGGCGCTGATCTTCATTTTTTGGGATCACGTACCGGACAACCCCTTCGCGCAGCTCACCCTGCGCAATTTCGGCTTCAGCGACGCTGCGGAAGTCTTTGTATTTCTCGCCGGTTATGCCGCGGTCCTTGCGTATGGGCGCGTTGCCGAGCGTGACGGATTTGGCGTCGCCTGCCTGCGCATTCTGCGACGCACCTGGGTGCTGTATGTCGCACACATCTTTCTGCTGACGCTCTTGATGGGCATCGTCTTCGTCGCCAACAACCATGTGGAAACCCGAGACATGGTGCGCGAGATGGGCCTGGAGTACTTCGTCGGCAATCCGCAACAGGCACTGGCCGATGAACTGTTGCTGCGCTTCAAGCCCAACCTGACAGACCCGCTGCCGCTGTACATCCTGCTGATGGGCGCGCTGCCACTGATCCTGCCGATCATGTTGCGCAACGCCGCCGTGGCTGTGGGCCTGTCGGTTTCGCTGTACATGATGGTGCCGTTGTTCGGCTGGAACCTGCGCGCCTACGAAGGCGGCGGTTACTGGTACTTCAATCCGGTGGCCTGGCAGTTGATCTTCGTGCTCGGCGGCGCGTTTGCCATGTACACGCAGCGGCCTTCTGAAGGCCGGGCGGTTTCGCGCCCGCTCTGGCAACAACCTCTGTTTCTGGGCGCCGCGCTGTACATGCTGGTATCGGGCACCATTGCCTTCCTGTGGAAGTTTCCCGAGGTCCATGACGCACTGTTGCCCAAGGCGTTCACCGATCTGATCTACCCGATCGACAAGACCAACCTGTCGCCCCTTCGTCTGCTGCATTTTATTGCGCTGGTTTACGTGGTGGCGAAACTGCTCCCGACCTCACACGCCTGGCTCGACAACTGGCCCGCTCAGCAAACCTGTCGCATGGGGCGCTATTCGCTGGAAATCTTCTGCCTGGGCGTACTCCTCGCCCCACTGGCCGACATGGCGAATGCCTTGGCTGACGACGCATGGCAGATGCGCGTCATCACCGCGCTGCTGGGGTTGGGACTGATGCTGCTGCTGTCCAACTGGCTGGAGCTCAATAAACGTTTGGGTAGCCCGAAAGCAGCGCCGGTGGTTCGGGTTTGAGAACGGGGTCTCATTAGGAGGACTCCTCGGAAATTTCCTACTGGTTTATCAGGCAAAGCTTTTTCGCATGCGGCCGTTATGCGAGATGCATGGATAAACCAGTGAGGAGAATAAGGATGGAGATTAAAGGATCCGAGCTGTTGATCAATGGGTACAGAGTGACGGAAATGCCATCTGGCAAGCTCCCCGAAACATGGAGTTGCCCTGAAGACCTTGGCGCGATGCAAAGGCAAAAACTCTACGTAGTCGAACGTTTCCTCCCAAAAAGCTGCTTCCCAACAAGCGTTACCGCTGAAGAACTTAACAGTAACTACTCAAGGGAGGAGGATCTCTGGGGAACCGGGATGATTCCGCTAAAAGAGGGCGAATGCTGCTGGACCTGCAGAATTTACGATGCCTAGGGATTGGAGCTACTGGCGGAGGGGGCGCTTAATGAGCTAAAAAACGCGTTGGAAAAACTCAAAACCAGCCTGACAAAGAAAAACCCGGAGCTGGCGAACAAACCTTTTGACTTCGCCATAGATGGAAATAGCCGAGTCAAAGTTCTGGACACTGGCAACAGACTATCGAACATGGAGATCGATTACATCACTCGGCTGGTCAATGAATCTTCATTAATAAAAGAACTCCTTGCCACTTACACGTCAACATTGGCAGAGCTCACAAAACTGTATGAAAAAAAAGAGAGTGAACCTTTTGCCGAGAACGTGCCGTTACTCAGCCCAAATCCGTCACAGTTAACGGCTAAGGGGAGCGTGAGGGCAAGGTTGTCCAACAGCAATGGTCGGAAGTTGTCGGCGATTTGTATCCAAGCCTGACCGGGAAGACGGGTGCAGTATCAACTGCACCCTTCTCATTACCATCTATCTACAGTGCCTTTTTCTAGTCTTTGACTACAGATGTGAGCTATCCCCAAAACGTAGGGCGTCTCTGTGGTTAACTTTTGCGACTCGAAGAACACTTCGAAAGCATACCAACCCGCCACATGATAGGTAGACAGCCAATGGCGATGTTCGGCGTTAGGCTCGTTCTGTCTAACGCTCATCTCGCCAAAGCTAGCAAACGATTGGCGCTGCGCCGAAAAAGTAAGGAAAAGCGATCTTCAGACGCCAGCACCAATAGGCTCCAGCATCCCAGATGCGGCCGCACGCGAGCCGCCGCCTTTACAAATTTTTCCCCTTCCCGGTGTGTGTCAATGTAGTTGTCGCGTCAGTCTCAAGCAGTTTGTCTGTTCATAGGCTCACGTTCCCGATTCAAGTA
>NZ_QXTJ01000009.1 GCF_003605735.1 Pseudomonas sp. LS-2
GTGAGAGTAGGTCATCGTCAAGATTAAATTCCGAAACCCCATCTGCGAAAGCAGATGGGGTTTTGTTTTTGCGCGCGAAAAATGCGCATGCACTCTGCGATCAGGCGGCTGATTCTATGCATCGACAAGATGCATGGCTATTATGCGTCCCTTACTGACAGGCGTGATACGAATGCAAACGTTGTTGAGGCTTCTAAGCGATGGGGAATTCCACTCGGGCGAGGATTTAGGGGCTCTGCTTGGTATAAGCCGCAGCGCTGTCTGGAAGAAGCTGCAGCAGCTCGAAGTAGAGACCGGTATCGAGATTCACAAAGTGCGGGGGCGAGGCTATCGGTTGGCGCATTCCCTGTCTTTATTGGATCGAGATCGTTTGAGGGAAGGCCTGGGCGGTGCTAACTGGTTTGTCCATGCATACGACGCTATCGGTTCCACAAACGCCGAAGCCATGCGTCTGGTCGATCGAGGTGATTCTCTACCTCTTATCGTGCTCGCAGAACGGCAAACCGCTGGGAGGGGGCGTCGTGGCCGCAAATGGGTCAGTCCTTTTGCTGAGAACCTTTACTACAGCCTGGCGCTTCGCATTGAAGGCGGAATGCGCCAGTTGGAGGGGCTTAGCCTGCTTGTGGGGCTCGCCGTGGTAAAAATGCTACGTGAGATGGGAGTAGATAACGCCGGTCTAAAGTGGCCTAACGATATCTTGGTGGGTAACCGGAAGCTCGCAGGCGTACTGCTTGAGCTGACAGGTGATCCTGCGGATGTCTGTCACGTAGTGATCGGGATTGGAATTAACGTCAACATGCGAGCTGCCACTGAGGTGGATCAATTATGGACGTCGATGATGCTGGAGACTGGGCACCACCAGGATCGAAATCAGGTCGCTATAAGTCTGAGCCAAAATCTGGACGTGTATCTGGCCCTTCACTTGGAAAAGGGATTCTCCGCTTTCAAGGAGGAATGGGAGGCCAGTCACCTTTGGCAGGGTAAGCCGGTAACACTGCTCGCGGGTGTAAATTCTATAGATGGGATTGTGTTGGGGGTGGACCCTGTGGGAGCGCTCCGTTTGCTCGTAGCAGATCAGGTGAAAACCTTCAGTGGGGGAGAGCTAAGTCTACGGCTCCGCTCCGTCGCCGATCAGTGATTCGCTGTTCCTCCATCTTGGTTGTAAGGACTTTGTGAGTGTGGCGGTGATGCTGCTGGCGTCTCAGGTGTCGTGGGCGATGAGGTTGTTATGCGTTGGGTCTTTTTATTGTTGGTGATGTTAAACGCGTTCTATTACTTATGGCATCAGCAGGAGGCGCCATTGCGCCCTAAGGAGGTCGCACCCTTGTCGCTCTACAAGAGTGACAAAAATGACATTCAGCTCCTTAGCGAGTCGAGTGCAGCGCGATCTGCGAGCAGTCAGTGTGTGTACATTGGAGGCGATATTCAGCAGGGTGAGGCGAGGATTATCGAGCAGCGCCTGACAAGTCTGGATATCCAAACTCAATTTGGTAAGCGTCTGGATGAAGCGGGTTCGGTGTTTTGGCTAAAGGTGGCGCCTGATAGCCGTCGTCTGGTTGATGAATCGCTGTTAGGTGGGTTGAAGCAGGACTTTCCGCAATTAAAAAGTAAAATAATGTCATGTGAAGGCATTGCAACTGCCGATTAGTTTGCATAGAATGGCGCCCGCTTCGCAGTGCAGGACAAACTGAAATGCACGCGAAACGAAGGTCAACGTTTGTAACCTCAAGTTTTTATTGAGAAAAAGGTTGACAGAAGGCTGGCATGATATAGAATGCCGGCTCGCTTAGGAGGGGTTCCCGAGCGGCCAAAGGGATCAGACTGTAAATCTGACGTCTACGACTTCGAAGGTTCGAATCCTTCCCCCTCCACCAAATTTTCGAGCGTAAGCAGCATGCTCGGCGGGTATAGTTTAGTGGTAGAACCTCAGCCTTCCAAGCTGATGATGCGGGTTCGATTCCCGCTACCCGCTCCAAGTTTTGTTGGTTGTGCAATGCGTTTTGCTCTTGTAGCTCAGTTGGTAGAGCACACCCTTGGTAAGGGTGAGGTCAGCGGTTCAAATCCGCTCAAGAGCTCCATTAATAAAGGCAGATATGAAAGTATCTGCCTTTGTTTTAGGCGGTTGGTTGGGTTCGGTGTTTCGGCTTCAAGCCTGGGCCGCAATCAGTCGCTAGCAGTGATTCGGTAGGGTGGAGAGTGTGGCCTTGCCGAATAGCTGTTGAAATCTTCTTGTCGGGTCCGCATAATGGTCGGCCTGATTTTGCTTTTAGGTCAGTAGCTCAATTGGCAGAGCGACGGTCTCCAAAACCGTAGGTTGGGGGTTCGATTCCCTCCTGACCTGCCAGATTCGCTTAACGTATCTGGCTTTCTTTTCACAGGATTTTAGTAGATGAATCCAAAGGCTGAAGCCCCAGACTCCCGTTTTGATCTCGTCAAGTGGCTCGTTGTAGTCCTCTTGGTCGTAGTGGGTGTCGTCGGAAATCAATACTACTCGGCGCAGCCAATCCTGTATCGCGTGCTTGCCTTGCTCGTGATTGCCGCTGTTGCAGCCTATGTGGGGTTGCAGACTGGCAAGGGCAAGGCTTTCTTCGTGTTGGCCAAGGAAGCTCGCGCTGAGATTCGTAAAGTCGTATGGCCTACTCGTCAAGAAACCACCCAGACTACCCTCATTGTGGTGGCTGTGGTTCTGGTTATGGCGCTGCTGTTGTGGGGGCTAGATTCCCTGCTCGGCTGGCTTGTTTCCTTGATCGTCGGCTAAGGGTGTCCCGTGGCTAAGCGTTGGTACGTTGTGCATGCCTACTCGGGTTACGAGAAGCATGTTATGCGCTCTCTGATCGAGCGTGTAAAGCTGGCAGGCATGGAAGATGGTTTTGGCGAAATTCTGGTCCCTACCGAAGAAGTGGTAGAGATGCGTAACGGCCAGAAACGCAAAAGCGAGCGTAAGTTCTTCCCTGGTTATGTGCTTGTTCAGATGGACATGAATGAGGGTACTTGGCACTTGGTCAAGGACACCCCTCGTGTCATGGGCTTCATCGGTGGAACAGCGGATAAGCCGGCTCCTATCACTGATAAGGAGGCTGAGGCCATTCTCCGTCGTGTTGCTGATGGTAGCGACAAGCCGAAACCCAAGACTCTGTTTGAGCCAGGTGAAGTGGTTCGTGTTACCGATGGTCCGTTCGCGGATTTCAACGGTACGGTTGAAGAAGTTAACTACGAAAAGAGCCGGATTCAGGTCGCGGTGCTCATTTTCGGACGCTCTACTCCGGTAGAGCTCGAGTTCAGTCAGGTCGAAAAGGCATAGCTGAGCTGGAAATCCCATACCCCGCAGCCTTGGGCTGTGGGGTTTTTTCGTCACTGGGATAAACGCGCAAGTAACCGGGGAGCCTTTTGGGGCGTTTGAACCCGTAATTGGAGTGCCTCATGGCCAAGAAGATTACCGCTTACATCAAGCTTCAAGTGAAAGCCGCTCAGGCTAACCCAAGCCCACCTGTTGGCCCGGCTCTGGGTCAGCATGGCGTGAATATCATGGAATTCTGCAAGGCTTTCAACGCCCGTACTCAGGGTCTTGAGCCAGGTCTGCCGACTCCTGTGATCATCACTGTTTACAGCGACCGTAGCTTCACTTTTGAAACCAAAAGCACCCCTGCTTCGGTTCTTCTGAAGAAAGCAGCTGGCCTGACCAGCGGCTCGGCTCGTCCGAACACCGTTAAAGTTGGCACTGTTACCCGTGCTCAGCTGGAAGAGATCGCTAAAGTCAAAAACGCGGATCTGACTGCTGCTGACATGGAAGCTGCCGTGCGTACCATCGCCGGTTCTGCTCGTAGCATGGGCCTTAACGTGGAGGGTGTGTAATGGCTAAGCTGACCAAGCGCCAAAAGGCAATCGCTTCGAAAGTTGAAGCTGGCAAGTCCTATAGCTTCAACGACGCAGCTGCTCTGCTGACCGAGCTGTCGACCGTTAAA
The DNA here is from genome assembly GCF_003605735.1 of Pseudomonas sp. LS-2. Taxonomy (GTDB): domain Bacteria; phylum Pseudomonadota; class Gammaproteobacteria; order Pseudomonadales; family Pseudomonadaceae; genus Aquipseudomonas. The sequence goes on from NZ_QXTJ01000009.1 coordinate 3,963, forward strand.
TTCAGCGAGTCCGTGGACGTAGCTGTAAACCTCGGTGTTGACCCGCGTAAATCCGACCAGGTTGTTCGCAGCGCTACCGTGCTGCCACACGGCACTGGCAAGACTGTTCGCGTTGCTGTCTTCACTCAAGGCCCAGCAGCTGAAGCAGCTCTGGCTGCCGGCGCTGATCGCGTTGGTATGGACGACCTAGCTGCCGAAATGAAAGGCGGCGACCTGAACTATGACGTGGTCATTGCATCCCCGGACGCAATGCGTGTTGTAGGTCAGCTGGGTCAGATCCTCGGTCCACGTGGCCTGATGCCTAACCCGAAAGTCGGCACGGTGACTCCAGACGTAGCTAACGCGGTCAAAAACGCAAAAGCTGGTCAGGTTCGTTATCGCACCGACAAGAACGGCATCATCCACACCTCCGTTGGCAAAGTCGGTTTTGATGCTGACAAGCTGCGCGAAAACGTTGAAGCCCTGATCGCTGACCTGAAGCGGATCAAGCCGGCTTCCTCGAAAGGTATCTACGTCAAGCGCGTTACCCTGAGCACCACTATGGGCCCAGGCCTGGTCATCGACCAGGGTTCGTTGAACGCGTAAGACCGCAGGGTGCGGGTAACCGCACCTTTGCAAGTATTGGGGTCCCTGCCTGGCGGGGGCTATCCAAGACCGTAGGCGGCGACAGTCTTAAAACACAAGCCTACGCAGATGGTGCTCCCGGTTCCTTACCGAATCAGACACCAAAACGACATCCGGCTTCGGTCAGATGAAACGGTAACAAGCAGGAGTTAAACCCGTGGCAATTAAACTCGAAGACAAGAAGGCCATCGTCGCTGAAGTCAACGAGGCTGCCAAAGTCGCTCTGTCCGCTGTCGTGGCTGATGCCCGTGGCGTAACAGTAGGCGCGATGACCGGACTCCGTAAAGAGGCTCGTGAAGCTGGCGTTTACGTACGTGTCGTACGTAACACCCTGCTCAAGCGTGCCGTTGCTGACACTGAATACAGTGTTCTCAACGACGCATTCACCGGCCCGACCTTGATCGCTTTCTCCAACGAACACCCTGGTGCTGCTGCCCGTCTGTTCAAAGAGTTTGCTAAAGGTCAGGACAAGTTCGAGATCAAGGCAGCTGCGTTCGAGGGCAAGTTCCTCGCAGCGAATCAGATCGACGTGCTGGCAACCTTGCCGACCCGTGACGAAGCAATTTCCCAGCTGATGAGCGTGATTCAGGGCGCTACCAGCAAATTGGCTCGTACTCTGGCGGCAGTTCGCGAACAGAAAGAAGCTGCTGCAGCCTAAGGCCGCACACCTCTTTTCGCGTATTTTTGTTTATTTCGAAGGCCGCATAGGCCCTCACACAATTCAGGAATTAGAGTCATGTCTATCTCTCAAGACGATATCCTCAACGCCGTAGCTGAAATGTCCGTTCTGCAGGTTGTTGAACTGATCAAAGCTTTCGAAGAAAAATTCGGTGTCAGCGCTGCTGCTGCTTCCGCTGGCCCAGCTGCTGCTGCTGCCGTGGTTGAAGAGCAAACCGAATTCAACGTCATGCTGACCGAAGCTGGCGAGAAGAAAGTTAACGTCATTAAAGCAGTTCGTGAACTGACCGGTCTGGGCCTGAAAGAAGCCAAGGCAGTCGTTGACGGCGCTCCAGCAATGGTTCTGGAAGCAGTGGCGAAAGACGCTGCAGACAAAGCCAAAGCTACTCTGGAAGAAGCAGGCGCTAAAGTCGAGCTGAAGTAAGCATCGACTTTGCGTCTCCAGCCCGAGCGTTTAGCGAAAGGCTGATGGCTGGTGGCTTCTGCCACCGGCCTTTTTCCGTTCTTGGTGATCGATTAGATCGGCGCCATTAACGTGCTTCAACCGCCTCGAACGGTGGCGCAAACCATGGGGTTTGCAAGATTTTCTGGCCGCTCCCGTCGGGGGAGGCCAAACAAGCAGGTGACCAAGCTGGGGAACGCTGATGGCTTACTCATATACTGAGAAAAAACGTATCCGCAAGGACTTTAGCAAGTTGCCGGACGTCATGGATGTGCCTTACCTCCTGGCCATCCAGCTGGATTCGTATCGTGAATTCTTGCAAGCGGGAGCGACTAAAGATCAGTTCCGCGACGTGGGCCTGCATGCGGCCTTCAAATCCGTTTTCCCGATCATCAGCTACTCCGGCAATGCTGCTCTGGAGTACGTCGGTTATCGTCTGGGCGAACCGGCTTTTGATGTCAAGGAATGCGTGCTGCGCGGTGTGACGTACGCCGTACCTTTGCGGGTAAAAGTGCGCCTGATCATTTTCGACAAAGAATCGTCGAACAAAGCGATCAAGGACATCAAAGAGCAAGAAGTCTACATGGGCGAAATCCCCCTGATGACTGAAAACGGTACCTTCGTTATCAACGGTACCGAGCGTGTGATCGTTTCCCAGCTGCACCGTTCCCCGGGCGTGTTCTTTGACCACGACCGCGGCAAGACGCACAGTTCTGGCAAGCTGTTGTACTCCGCTCGCATCATTCCTTACCGTGGTTCGTGGCTGGACTTCGAGTTCGATCCAAAGGACTGTGTATTCGTCCGTATCGACCGTCGTCGCAAGCTGCCTGCATCGGTGCTGCTGCGTGCTCTGGGCTACACCACTGAAGAAGTGCTGGACGCTTTCTACACCACCAACGTTTTCCACGTTCAGGGGGAATCCCTGAGCCTGGAGCTGGTGCCTCAGCGCCTGCGTGGTGAAATTGCCGTTCTGGATATCCAGGATGACAAGGGGAAAGTAATCGTTGAGCAAGGCCGCCGAATTACCGCGCGCCACATCAACCAGTTGGAAAAGGCCGGTATCAAGGCGCTTGAGGTTCCGCTGGATTACGTTCTTGGCCGTACTACCGCCAAAGCAATCGTGCATCCGGCTACCGGCGAAATCATTGCTGAGTGCAATACCGAGCTGAACACTGAAATCCTGGCGAAGATCGCCAAGGCTCAGGTTGTTCGCATCGAGACGTTGTACACCAACGACATCGACTGCGGTCCGTTCATCTCCGACACCCTGAAGATCGACTCGACCGGCAACCAGCTGGAAGCTTTGGTCGAAATCTATCGCATGATGCGTCCTGGCGAGCCGCCAACCAAGGATGCCGCGGAGACGCTGTTCAACAATCTGTTCTTTAGCCCAGAGCGTTATGATCTGTCGGCCGTAGGCCGAATGAAGTTCAACCGTCGTATCGGTCGCACCGAGATCGAAGGTTCGGGCGTGCTGTGCAAGGAAGACATCGTTGCGGTCCTCAAGACCCTCGTTGATATCCGTAACGGCAAGGGCATCGTCGATGATATCGACCATCTGGGTAACCGCCGTGTTCGCTGCGTAGGCGAGATGGCTGAAAACCAGTTCCGCGTTGGCCTGGTGCGTGTTGAGCGTGCGGTCAAAGAGCGTCTGTCGATGGCTGAAAGCGAAGGTCTGATGCCTCAAGACCTGATCAATGCCAAGCCGGTTGCTGCTGCGGTCAAGGAGTTCTTTGGTTCCAGCCAGCTTTCGCAGTTCATGGACCAGAACAACCCTTTGTCCGAGATCACCCACAAGCGTCGTGNCGCAGGCTTCGAAGTCCGTGACGTACACCCGACGCACTACGGTCGTGTTTGCCCGATCGAAACGCCGGAAGGTCCGAACATTGGTCTGATCAACTCGCTCGCTGCTTATGCCCGTACCAATCAGTACGGCTTCCTGGAAAGCCCGTACCGCGTGGTAAAAGAAGGTCTGGTTACCGACGAGATCGTGTTCCTGTCCGCTATCGAAGAAGCCGATCATGTGATCGCGCAGGCTTCGGCGGCGATGAACGACAAGGGTCAGCTGATCGATGAGCTGGTTGCTGTACGTCACCTGAACGAATTCACTGTCAAGGCGCCGGAAGACGTCACCTTGATGGACGTATCGCCGAAGCAGGTAGTTTCGGTCGCAGCGTCGCTGATTCCGTTCCTGGAGCACGACGATGCCAACCGTGCGTTGATGGGTTCGAACATGCAGCGTCAGGCTGTACCAACCCTGCGTGCTGACAAGCCGCTGGTCGGTACCGGCATGGAGCGCAACGTAGCCCGTGACTCCGGCGTTTGCGTCGTTGCCCGTCGTGGCGGCGTCATTGACTCGGTAGATGCCAGCCGTATCGTTGTGCGTGTTGCTGATGACGAAGTAGAGCCGGGCGAAGCCGGTGTCGACATCTACAACCTGACCAAGTACACCCGCTCGAACCAGAACACCTGCATCAATCAGCGTCCGCTGGTGAGCAAGGGTGATCGTGTTCAGCGTAGCGACATCATGGCCGATGGTCCGTCCACCGACATGGGTGAACTGGCTCTTGGTCAGAACATGCGCATCGCGTTCATGGCATGGAACGGCTTCAACTTCGAAGACTCCATTTGCCTGTCTGAGCGCGTCGTTCAAGAAGACCGCTTCACCACGATCCACATTCAGGAACTGACCTGTGTGGCGCGTGATACCAAACTGGGCCCTGAGGAAATCACCGCTGACATCCCGAACGTGGGTGAAGCAGCGCTGAACAAACTGGACGAAGCCGGTATCGTTTACGTAGGTGCTGAAGTAGGCGCTGGCGACATTCTGGTTGGTAAGGTCACCCCGAAAGGCGAGACCCAGCTTACTCCAGAAGAAAAACTGCTGCGTGCGATCTTCGGTGAGAAAGCCAGTGACGTCAAAGACACCTCCCTGCGCGTACCTACCGGTACCAAAGGTACTGTTATCGACGTACAGGTTTTCACTCGCGACGGCGTTGAGCGTGATGCTCGTGCCCTGTCTATCGAAAAGAGCCAGCTGGACGAGATCCGCAAGGATCTGAACGAAGAGTTCCGAATCGTTGAAGGCGCGACCTTCGAACGTCTGCGCTCCGCGCTGGTAGGTCGTACTGTCGAAGGTGGTGCCGGCCTGAAGAAAGGTCAGGAAATCACCGATGAAGTCCTCGATGCTCTTGAGCACGGTCAGTGGTTCAAACTGCGCATGGTCGAAGACGCACTGAACGAGCAGCTCGAGAAAGCTCAGGCTTACATCGTCGATCGTCGTCGTCTGCTGGACGACAAGTTCGAAGACAAGAAGCGCAAACTGCAGCAAGGCGATGACCTGGCTCCTGGCGTGCTGAAAATCGTCAAGGTCTACCTTGCCATTCGTCGCCGCATCCAGCCGGGCGACAAAATGGCCGGTCGCCACGGTAACAAAGGTGTGGTCTCCGTGATCATGCCGGTTGAAGACATGCCGCACGATGCCAATGGCACGCCTGTGGATATCGTCCTCAACCCGTTGGGTGTACCTTCGCGTATGAACGTTGGTCAGATTCTCGAGACGCACTTGGGCCTCGCGGCCAAGGGTCTGGGCGAGAAGATCAACCGTATGCTCGAAGAGCAGCGTAAAGTCGTTGAACTGCGCAAGTTCCTGAACGAGATCGGCGGTCGTCAGGAAAACCTGGACGACCTGTCTGATCAGGAAGTTCTCGATCTGGCGAAGAACCTGCGTGGCGGCGTTCCAATGGCAACTCCGGTGTTTGACGGTGCCAAGGAAAGCGAAATCAAGGCCATGCTGCGCCTGGCGGACATGCCGGACAGTGGCCAGATGCAACTGTTCGACGGTCGTACCGGTAACAAATTCGAGCGTCCGGTAACTGTTGGCTACATGTACATGCTGAAGCTGAACCACTTGGTGGACGACAAGATGCATGCGCGTTCCACTGGTTCCTACAGCCTGGTTACCCAGCAGCCGCTGGGTGGTAAGGCGCAGTTCGGTGGTCAGCGTTTCGGGGAGATGGAGGTCTGGGCGCTGGAAGCATACGGCGCGGCATACACTCTGCAAGAAATGCTCACAGTGAAGTCGGACGATGTGAACGGCCGTACCAAGATGTACAAAAACATCGTGGACGGCGATCACCGTATGGAGCCGGGCATGCCCGAGTCCTTCAACGTGTTGATCAAAGAAATCCGTTCGCTCGGTATCGATATCGATCTGGAAACCGAATAACACGTGACGCGAATCGAGGGTGGGTCGGTATGAACACCCTCTGCTCCGCCAGGAGGAAAGGCCTTGAAAGACCTACTGAATTTGCTGAAAAACCAGGGTCAAGTCGAAGAGTTCGACGCCATCCGTATCGGATTGGCATCGCCTGAGATGATCCGTTCGTGGTCGTTCGGTGAAGTTAAAAAGCCGGAAACCATCAACTATCGTACGTTCAAACCTGAGCGTGACGGCCTGTTCTGCGCCAAGATCTTTGGCCCGGTAAAGGATTACGAGTGCCTGTGCGGTAAGTACAAGCGCTTGAAGCATCGTGGCGTGATCTGCGAGAAGTGCGGCGTTGAGGTTGCACTGGCTAAAGTCCGTCGTGAGCGTATGGCTCACATCGAGCTGGCTTCGCCGGTTGCTCACATCTGGTTCCTGAAATCGCTGCCGTCCCGTATCGGTTTGCTGATGGACATGACCCTGCGTGATATCGAGCGTGTTCTCTACTTCGAGAGCTATGTCGTTATCGATCCAGGCATGACCACCCTTGAAAAAGGTCAGCTGCTGAACGACGAGCAGTACTTCGAAGCCCTCGAGGAGTTCGGTGACGACTTCGACGCCCGCATGGGTGCCGAGGCTGTCCGCGAGCTGCTGCATGCTATCGACCTGGAGCACGAGATTGGCCGTCTGCGCGAAGAGATTCCGCAAACCAACTCCGAAACCAAGATCAAGAAGCTGTCCAAGCGCCTGAAGTTGATGGAAGCCTTCCAGGGTTCCGGCAACTTGCCAGAGTGGATGGTGTTGACCGTTCTGCCGGTTCTGCCGCCAGATCTGCGTCCACTGGTTCCACTGGATGGCGGTCGTTTCGCGACATCCGACCTCAACGATCTGTATCGTCGAGTGATCAACCGTAACAACCGTTTGAAGCGCCTGCTGGATCTGTCCGCTCCGGACATCATCGTGCGCAACGAAAAGCGCATGCTGCAGGAAGCTGTGGACGCGTTGCTCGACAACGGCCGTCGCGGCCGTGCGATCACCGGTTCGAACAAGCGTCCTCTCAAATCCCTGGCTGACATGATCAAGGGTAAGCAGGGTCGTTTCCGTCAGAACTTGCTCGGTAAGCGCGTTGACTATTCGGGTCGTTCGGTAATCACCGTAGGTCCGACCCTGCGTCTGCACCAGTGCGGCCTGCCGAAGAAAATGGCTCTCGAGCTGTTCAAGCCGTTCATCTTTGGCAAGCTGGAAATGCGCGGTCTCGCGACCACCATCAAAGCGGCCAAAAAAATGGTCGAGCGCGAACTGCCAGAGGTCTGGGACGTTCTCGCTGAGGTGATTCGTGAACATCCAGTGCTTCTGAACCGTGCGCCGACTCTTCACCGTCTGGGTATCCAGGCGTTTGAACCGGTGCTGATCGAAGGCAAGGCTATTCAGCTGCACCCGCTGGTCTGTGCTGCGTACAACGCCGACTTCGACGGCGACCAGATGGCCGTTCACGTTCCGCTGACGCTGGAAGCCCAGCTCGAAGCGCGCGCGCTGATGATGTCGACCAACAACATCCTGTCGCCAGCCAACGGTGAGCCAATCATCGTTCCTTCGCAGGACGTTGTACTGGGTCTGTACTACATGACTCGTGAAGCGATCAACGCTAAGGGCGAAGGTCGTGTGTTCGCGGATCTGCAGGAAGTTGACCGTGTATTCCGCGCCGGCGAAGCCGCGCTGCATGCCAAGGTTAAGGTGCGGATCAACGAAACGGTCAATGACCGTGACGGCGGCAGCGTGAGCGGCACCCGTATTGTCGATACCACCGTCGGCCGTGCATTGCTGTATCAAGTTGTGCCAAAAGGTCTGTCGTACGACGTCGTCAACCAGCCTATGAAGAAAAAGGCGATCTCCAAGCTGATCAACCAGTGCTATCGCGTGGTTGGTCTGAAAGAGACCGTGATCTTCGCTGACCAGTTGATGTACACCGGTTTTGCGTACTCGACGATTTCGGGTGTTTCCATCGGCGTTAACGACTTCGTTATCCCGGATGAAAAAGCTCGCATCATCGACGCCGCGACCGAAGAAGTTAAAGAGATCGAAAGTCAGTACGCCTCCGGCCTGGTAACCCAGGGCGAGAAGTACAACAAGGTGATCGACCTCTGGTCCAAGGCGAACGACGAAGTCTCCAAGGCGATGATGTCCAACCTCTCGAAAGAGAAGGTTGTCGACCGTCATGGCGAGACTGTGGATCAAGAGTCCTTCAACTCGATGTACATGATGGCTGACTCCGGTGCGCGGGGTTCCGCAGCACAGATTCGTCAGTTGGCCGGTATGCGTGGTCTGATGGCCAAGCCGGATGGCTCGATCATCGAGACCCCGATCACTGCGAACTTCCGTGAAGGTTTGAGCGTACTTCAGTACTTCATCTCTACTCACGGTGCTCGTAAAGGTCTGGCGGATACCGCGTTGAAAACCGCGAACTCCGGTTACCTGACTCGTCGTCTGGTAGACGTGGCGCAAGACTTGGTCGTTACCGAAGTCGATTGCGGGACCGAGCAAGGCCTGCTCATGACGCCCCACATTGAAGGCGGCGACGTAGTCGAGCCGCTGGGTGAGCGCGTACTGGGTCGAGTGATCGCCCGTGACGTGTTCAAGCCTGGCACTGAGGACGTGATCGTTCCGGCAGGTACTCTGGTAGACGAGAAGTGGGTCGAATTCATCGAGCTAAACAGCATCGACGAAGTGATCGTACGCTCGCCGATCAGCTGTGAAACCCGCTATGGCATCTGCGCCAAGTGCTACGGTCGCGATCTGGCCCGTGGTCACCAGGTGAACATCGGTGAAGCTGTCGGCGTAATCGCGGCACAGTCCATCGGTGAGCCGGGTACCCAGCTGACCATGCGTACGTTCCACATCGGTGGTGCGGCAAGCCGTACTTCCGCAGCTGACAGCGTTCAGGTGAAGAACGGCGGTATCGTCCGTCTGCATAACCTGAAGCACGTAGAGCGTCTGGACGGCAACCTGGTCGCCGTNAAACTGCCTTACGGTGCAGTGATCGCGGTGAAGGAAGGCGACAAGGTCGACGCTGGCTCTATCGTAGCCAAGTGGGATCCGCACACTCACCCGATCGTTACCGAAATGAAAGGTACCGTGACCTACGTGGGCATGGAAGAAGGTATTACGATCAAGCGCCAGACCGATGAACTGACCGGTTTGACCAATATCGAAGTACTGGATGCCAAAGACCGCCCTGCAGCCGGCAAGGACATCCGTCCTGCGGTGAAGATGGTAGGTATCGATGGCAAGGATCTGCTGCTGCCGGGTACTGACGTACCGGCTCAGTACTTCTTGCCTGCCAACGCTCTGGTCGGTGTGGCGGACGGTGCTCAGGTGGGCGTGGGTGACGTTATCGCCCGTATTCCACAAGAGACTTCCAAGACCCGTGACATCACCGGTGGTCTGCCACGCGTTGCTGACTTGTTCGAAGCGCGTCGCCCGAAAGAAGCGTCGATCCTGGCGGAAGTCAGCGGTACGATCGCATTCGGTAAAGAGACCAAAGGCAAGCGTCGCCTGGTGATTACGCCAAACGACGGCAGCGATCCGTACGAAGAGCTGATTCCGAAATGGCGTCACCTGAACGTCTTCGAGGGTGAGCAAGTGAACCGCGGTGAAGTTATCTCCGACGGTCCTAGCGATCCGCACGACATCCTGCGTTTGTTGGGTGTCAGCGCTCTGGCGAAATACATCGTCAATGAGATTCAAGACGTTTACCGTTTGCAAGGCGTGAAGATCAACGACAAGCACATCGAAACGATCCTTCGTCAGATGCTGCGCAAGGTTGAGATCTCCGAGTCTGGCGACTCGAGCTTCATCAAGGGCGACCAGATGGAGTTGACGCATGTTCTGGTTGAGAACGAGCGCCTCGCACAGGACGAGAAGTTCATCTCGAAGTTCACTCGTGTGCTGCTCGGTATTACCAAGGCGTCGCTGTCCACCGAATCGTTCATCTCGGCGGCCTCCTTCCAGGAGACTACTCGTGTACTGACCGAAGCGGCGGTAACCGGCAAGCGCGATTACCTTCGCGGCCTGAAAGAAAACGTGGTTGTGGGTCGTCTGATCCCTGCCGGTACCGGTTTGGCCTACCACAGCGAGCGCAAGCGCCGTCGTGAAGCAGACAAGCCGTTGCGTGTGAGTGCGAGCGAAGTTGAAGCCGCGCTGACCGAAGCGTTGAACTCAAGCAGTAATTGAGAGCAGGGCCCTGATCGTGATGTCCCTCCGCAACTGACAGGCTTGTTCCTGTGAGCGGGTGGGCATTGCGGTCGGGGCTTTGCCTTGACTGGGGGCAGGATCCTCTTTAGACTCTTGTACCCCTAAATCTGGCGGGACTCATGTCCTGCCATTTTGCTTTTCTTGTAAGACAATAGCGTCGCAAGACAACAGTGGAGCTAGTAGATGGCAACTATCAACCAGCTGGTACGTCAGCCGCGTAAGCGTATCGTCGAGAAATCCGACGTACCTGCGCTGCAGAACTGCCCGCAACGTCGTGGTGTGTGCACCCGTGTGTACACCACCACGCCGAAGAAACCTAACTCGGCACTGCGTAAAGTATGCCGTGTGCGTCTGACCAACGGTTTCGAGGTTTCCTCGTACATCGGCGGTGAAGGCCACAACCTGCAAGAGCACAGCGTCGTACTGATTCGTGGCGGCCGTGTAAAAGACTTGCCGGGTGTTCGTTACCACACCGTTCGCGGCTCCTTGGATACTTCCGGCGTTAAAGGTCGTAACCAGGGTCGTTCGAAGTACGGTACCAAGAAGCCTAAGTAGTAGCGGCTTTTTGAAACAACTGAATCATCTTATTTTCTGAGTCGATAAGAGTAAGGTCGGAGGCGTCCCGAAAGGGCACCGATTCCGAGCGAACCTGAAGACCGTTTGAGGGCTTATCCATGCCAAGAAGACGCGTAGCAGCCAAGCGCGAAGTGCTTGACGATCCAAAATACGGAAGCCAAATCCTGGCCAAGTTCATGAACCACGTGATGGAAAGCGGCAAAAAAGCCGTTGCCGAGCGTATCGTTTATGGCGCGCTGGACAAGGTTAAAGAACGCAAGAACAGCGACCCCCTGGAAATCTTCGAGAAAGCTCTCGACGCCATCGCTCCGCTGGTCGAAGTAAAGTCGCGCCGTGTAGGCGGTGCTACTTACCAGGTTCCGGTTGAAGTTCGTCCGTCTCGTCGTAATGCTCTGGCAATGCGCTGGCTGGTAGACTACGCGCGCAAGCGCGGTGAGAAGTCTATGGCTCTGCGTTTGGCTGGCGAACTGTTGGACGCCGCTGAAGGCAAAGGTGCTGCGGTTAAGAAGCGTGAAGACGTGCACCGTATGGCTGAAGCCAACAAGGCTTTCTCGCACTACCGCTTCTAATTTCAGCGTCACTAATTTTGCGAGGGCTTTATGGCTCGTACTACACCGATCAACCGCTACCGTAACATTGGTATCGTTGCTCACGTGGATGCTGGTAAAACCACCACCACCGAGCGCGTCCTTTTTTACACTGGCAAAAGCCACAAGATGGGCGAAGTGCATGACGGCGCTGCGACCACTGACTGGATGGTTCAGGAGCAGGAGCGTGGTATTACCATTACTTCTGCTGCCATTACCGCCTTCTGGCAGGGTTCGGCCAAGCAGCACAAAGACCAGTACCGCTTCAACGTCATCGATACCCCGGGTCACGTAGACTTCACCATTGAAGTTGAGCGTTCCCTGCGTGTACTCGACGGCGCTGTCGTTGTGTTTTGTGGCACTTCCGGCGTTGAGCCGCAGTCCGAAACCGTATGGCGTCAAGCCAATAAATACGGTGTTCCACGTATCGTTTACGTGAACAAGATGGACCGTGCTGGCGCCAACTTCCTGCGCGTGATCGCTCAGATCAAGCAGCGTCTGGGTCACACCCCGGTGCCAATCCAGTTGGCTATCGGTTCCGAAGACAACTTCCAGGGTCAGATCGATCTGATGACCATGGAAGCGGTTTACTGGAACGATGCTGACAAGGGCATGACTCCACGCCGCGAAGCTATCCCTGCAGAACTGCAGGAGCTGGCTGAAGAATGGCGCAGCAACATGGTTGAGGCTGCGGCCGAAGCCAGCGAAGAGCTGATGAACAAGTACCTGGAGGGTGAAGAGCTCACCATCGAGGAAATCAAGGCCGCTCTGCGTCAGCGTACTATCGCTGGCGAAATCGTCTTGGCTGTTTGCGGTTCTTCTTTCAAGAACAAGGGCGTTCCGCTGGTTCTCGACGCCGTTATCGACTACCTGCCGGCTCCAGTCGACATTCCTGCTATCAAGGGTTCCAACCCTGATAACGAGGAAGAAGAGATGGAGCGTCATGCAGACGACAACGAGCCGTTCTCGGCTCTGGCGTTCAAGATCGCTACCGACCCATTCGTGGGTACCTTGACCTTCGTCCGCGTTTACTCGGGCGTATTGGCCTCCGGCGACGGCGTGATCAACTCGGTTAAAGGCAAGAAAGAGCGCGTGGGTCGTATGGTGCAAATGCACGCAAACGCCCGTGAAGAGATCAAGGAAGTGCGCGCTGGTGACATCGCGGCCCTGATCGGCATGAAGGACGTCACCACTGGTGAAACCCTCTGCAACGCTGACAAGCCAATCATCCTGGTTCGCATGGACTTCCCGGAACCGGTTATTTCGGTTGCCGTTGAGCCAAAGACCAAGGATGACCAGGAAAAAATGGGTATCGCACTGGGCAAGCTGGCTCAGGAAGACCCTTCTTTCCGCGTTAAGACTGATGAAGAGACTGGTCAAACGATCATCTCTGGCATGGGCGAGCTGCACCTGGACATCCTGGTTGACCGGATGCGCCGTGAGTTCAACGTCGAAGCCAACATCGGCAAGCCTCAGGTTTCCTATCGTGAACGCATCACGAAGAACTGTGAAATCGAAGGCAAGTTCGTTCGTCAATCCGGCGGTCGTGGCCAGTTTGGTCACTGCTGGATCCGTTTTGCACCTGCTGACGAAGGTCAGGAAGGTCTGCAATTCGTGAACGAAGTAGTGGGTGGTGTGGTTCCTAAGGAATACATCCCGGCTATCCAGAAGGGTATCGAAGAGCAGATGAAGAACGGCGTTGTTGCCGGCTATCCGCTGATCGGCCTGAAGGCTACCGTGTTTGATGGTTCTTACCACGACGTCGACTCGAACGAGATGGCGTTTAAGGTGGCTGCCTCCATGGCGACCAAGCAGCTAGCCCAGAAGGGTGGTGGTGAGTTGCTTGAGCCGATCATGGCGGTAGAGGTTGTTACGCCTGAAGACTATATGGGTGACGTGATGGGCGACCTTAACCGTCGTCGCGGCATGATCCTGGGTATGGAAGACACGGTTTCCGGCAAGGTAATTCGCGCCGAGGTTCCGTTGGGTGAGATGTTCGGTTATGCGACCGACGTTCGCTCCATGTCCCAAGGTCGCGCAAGCTACTCTATGGAATTCAAAAAATACAATACAGCGCCGTCGCACATCGTCGAAACTGTAACCAAAAAACAAGGCTGATTCAGCGCCTTTAGGCTAGGAGTTATTTGTCGTGGCTAAAGAAAAATTTGAACGTAACAAACCGCACGTCAACGTTGGCACCATCGGTCACGTTGACCACGGTAAAACCACTCTGACCGCTGCTCTGACTCGCGTCTGCTCCGAAGTTTTCGGTTCGGCTAAAGTCGATTTCGACAAGATCGACAGCGCGCCAGAAGAGAAAGCTCGTGGTATCACCATCAACACTGCTCACGTTGAATACGATTCGGCCGTTCGCCACTACGCGCACGTTGACTGCCCAGGTCACGCCGACTACGTAAAAAACATGATCACCGGTGCTGCTCAGATGGATGGCGCTATCCTGGTTTGTTCGGCTGCTGATGGTCCGATGCCGCAAACCCGTGAGCACATCCTGCTGTCCCGTCAGGTTGGCGTTCCGTACATCGTTGTCTTCCTGAACAAGGCTGACATGGTTGACGACGCTGAGCTGCTGGAACTGGTTGAGATGGAAGTTCGTGACCTCCTGAGCACTTACGAGTTCCCAGGCGACGACACTCCGATCATCATCGGTTCGGCTCTGATGGCTCTGAACGGCCAAGACGACAACGAAATGGGTACCTCGGCTGTCAAGAAGCTGGTTGAGACTCTGGACAGCTACATCCCAGAACCAGTTCGTGCTATCGACAAGCCTTTCCTGATGCCAATCGAAGACGTGTTCTCGATCTCGGGTCGCGGTACTGTTGTTACTGGTCGTGTTGAGCGTGGCATCATCAAGATCCAGGAAGAAGTCGAAATCGTGGGTCTGCGTGACACCACCAAGACTACTTGTACTGGCGTTGAGATGTTCCGCAAGCTGCTGGACGAAGGCCGTGCTGGCGAGAACTGCGGCGTTCTGCTGCGTGGTACCAAGCGTGACGACGTTGAGCGTGGTCAGGTTCTGGTCAAGCCGGGCACTGTTAAGCCACACACTCAGTTCGAAGCTGAAATCTACGTTCTGAGCAAGGAAGAAGGCGGTCGTCATACTCCGTTCTTCAAAGGCTACCGTCCACAGTTCTACTTCCGTACTACCGACGTAACTGGTAGCTGCGAACTGCCGGAAGGCACCGAAATGGTTATGCCAGGTGACAACGTTAAAGTTTCCGTCACTCTGATCAAGCCAATCGCAATGGAAGACGGTCTGCGTTTCGCTATCCGTGAAGGCGGTCGTACCGTCGGCGCTGGCGTCGTAGCCAAAATCATCGCCTAAGCGTTGATTTAAGAAAAAGCCCCCGCTCGCGGGGGCTTTTTTATTGGGTTGACACTCTGTTAGCTCGTCTATAGAATTGCGCCTCCTTTTAACGGGCGTATTGCGCTCGGTGGGAAGTAGCCTGGAGTCTGAAATCCAATGCAAAATCAGCAAATCCGTATCAGGTTGAAGGCTTTTGACCATCGCCTGATCGACCAATCCACCCAGGAAATCGTGGAAACCGCGAAACGTACTGGTGCTCAAGTGCGTGGTCCTATTCCACTGCCTACCCGTAAAGAGCGGTTCACCGTTCTGGTCTCTCCGCACGTCAACAAAGACGCGCGTGACCAGTACGAGATCCGTACTCATAAGCGTGTACTGGACATCGTCCAGCCAACGGATAAAACCGTTGATGCGCTGATGAAGCTTGATCTTGCGGCAGGTGTGGAAGTGCAGATCAGCCTCGGCTAAGACTTGGGTCTTAGTCGTGTAACGCTCTGAAATGGGCGGCCATAGCGGGTGAAAGCCCCGTACACTCATGAGGTTTACAACATGACTATTGGTGTAGTCGGTCGTAAATGCGGTATGACCCGTATTTTCACCGAAGAAGGTGTCTCCATTCCGGTCACGGTCATTGAGATCGAGCCGAATCGCGTCACCCAGTTCAAAACCGAAGAAAGCGATGGCTATCGTGCAGTGCAAGTCACTGTTGGTGAGCGTCGTGCTTCGCGTGTGACTGCTGCTCAGGCAGGTCACTTCGCTAAAGCGAACGTTGCCGCTGGTCGCACTGTTCTGGAATTCCGTCTTGAAGAAGGCGAATACCAGGCTGGCGATCTGATCAATGCTGAAATCTTCGCTGCTGGTCAGCTGGTCGATGTGACCGGTCAGTCCAAGGGTAAGGGTTTCGCAGGTACTATCAAACGCCACAATTTCCGCGGCCAAGATAATACCCACGGTAACTCCGTTTCCCACCGCGTCCCAGGCTCTATCGGCCAGTGCCAGACTCCTGGTCGTGTATTCAAGGGCAAAAAAATGTCCGGTCATATGGGCGCTGAGCGCGTGACCGTGCAGTCCCTGGAAGTAGTGCGCGTGGACGCTGAACGCAATCTGTTGTTGGTCAAGGGCGCCGTTCCTGGCGCTACTGGCGGCAATCTGGTTGTACGTCCAGCAGCCAAGGCTCGCGGTTAAGGGGAAGCTGACATGCAATTAAATGTAAATGACGCTCAAGCGATCGAAGTTTCCGAACTGACATTTGGCGGCGAGTTTAACGAGACGCTGGTTCACCAAGCAGTCGTGGCCTACATGGCTGGCGGCCGTCAGGGCAGCAAGCAGCAAAAGACCCGTTCCGACGTTTCCGGTGGCGGCAAGCGCCCATGGCGTCAGAAGGGCACTGGCCGTGCTCGTGCCGGTACTATCCGTAGCCCAATCTGGCGTGGCGGTGGTACCACATTCGCAGCGCGTCCTCAGGATCACTCTCAGAAGCTCAACAAGAAAATGTATCGCGCAGCACTGCGCTCCATTCTTGCTGAACTGGTTCGTACTGATCGTCTGGTCGTGGTTCAGGATTTCGCGGTTGAATCGCCGAAAACCAAAGACCTGCTGGGCAAGCTGAACGACATGAGCCTGACCGACGTTCTGATCGTGTCTGACGCTGTTGACCAGAATCTGTACCTGGCTGCTCGCAACCTGCCGCACGTAGATGTACGTGACGTTCAAGGTTCCGATCCAGTTAGTCTGATCGCATACGACAAAGTGTTGATCACTGTGTCGGCCGTGAAGAAATTCGAGGAGCTGCTGGGATGAACCAGGAACGCGTATTTAAAGTTCTGCTTGGCCCGCACGTTTCCGAGAAGGCTACGGTTCTGGCAGACAAGAAAGGTCAGTTCGTTTTCAAGGTTGCTACTGATGCAACCAAGCTGGAAATCAAGAAGGCCGTCGAAAGCCTGTTCAGCGTGAAAGTAGAGCGTGTGACTACCCTGAACGTTCTGGGTAAGACCAAGCGCACTGCTCGCGGTCTGGGCAAGCGTAATGACTGGAAGAAGGCAGTTATCTCCCTTCAGCCAGGCCAAGATCTCGATTTCAGCAGCAGTGCTGAGTAAGGAAGGGGTGCATCATGGCAATCGTTAAATGCAAACCGACTTCCCCTGGCCGCCGTTTTGTGGTCAAGGTGGTCAACCAGGAGCTGCATAAAGGCGCTCCTCACGCACCGCTGCTCGAGAAAAAATCGAAGTCTGGTGGTCGTAACAACAATGGCCGCATCACTACACGTCACGTTGGTGGTGGTCATAAGCAGCATTATCGTTTGGTCGATTTCCGTCGCAATGACAAAGATGGCATCGCTGCCACTGTCGAGCGCATCGAATACGATCCAAACCGTACTGCTCACATCGCACTGCTGCTGTACGCAGACGGCGAGCGTCGTTACATCATCGCGCCTAAAGGCGTGAGTGCTGGCGACCAGCTGATTGCAGGCGCTCTGGCTCCAATCAAGCCAGGCAACTCCCTGCAGCTGCGCAACATCCCAGTGGGTTCCACTGTTCACGGTATCGAGCTGAAGCCTGGTAAAGGTGCTCAGATCGCTCGTTCCGCTGGTGCTTCGGCTCAGCTGATCGCTCGTGAAGGTGTGTACGTGACCCTGCGTCTTCGCTCCGGTGAAATGCGTAAAGTCCTGTCCGAATGCCGTGCAACTCTGGGTGAGGTTTCGAACTCCGAGCACAGCCTGCGTTCGCTGGGTAAAGCTGGTGCCAAGCGCTGGCGTGGCGTTCGCCCAACCGTTCGTGGTGTTGCCATGAACCCGGTTGACCACCCACATGGTGGTGGTGAAGGTCGTACCTCTGGTGGTCGTCATCCGGTATCGCCGTGGGGCTTCCCGACTAAGGGCGCGAAGACTCGTGGTAATAAGCGTACCGACAAAATGATCGTCCGTCGTCGCAAGTAAATAGAGGGATACGACAGTGCCACGTTCTCTGAAAAAAGGTCCTTTTATTGATCTTCACCTACTGAAGAAGATCGAAGTGGCGGCGGAAAAGAACGATCGCAAACCAGTTAAAACCTGGTCGCGTCGTTCGATGATCCTGCCACAAATGGTCGGTTTGACCATTGCTGTGCATAACGGTCGTCAGCATGTTCCTGTTCTCGTGAACGAAGACATGGTCGGCCACAAACTGGGCGAGTTTGCCGGTACCCGCACTTATCGTGGGCACGTGGCAGACAAGAAAGCCAAGCGTTAAGGGGTAAGGAACGATGGAAGTAGCCGCTAAGTTGTCGGGCGCTCGAATCTCCGCCCAGAAAGCCCGCTTGGTCGCCGACCAGATCCGCGGGAAGAAGGTGGGCGAAGCGCTCAACCTGTTGGCTTTCAGCAGTAAGAAAGCCGCCGAGATCATGAAAAAAGTGCTGGAGTCGGCCGTAGCCAACGCCGAGCATAACGAAGGCGCAGACGTTGATGACCTGAAGGTCTCCACCGTTTTCGTCAACGAAGGGCGTTCGCTGAAGCGCATCATGCCACGTGCCAAAGGCCGTGCTGATCGCATCGTCAAGCGGTCTTGCCATATCACTGTCAAGGTTGCTGACAAGTAACGGAGTCGAAGAGATGGGTCAGAAAGTACATCCCATTGGCATTCGCCTGGGAATCGTCAAGGAGCACACCTCCGTCTGGTACGCAGACGGTCGGACTTATGCGGACTACTTGTTCGCTGATCTGAAGGTGCGTGAGTATCTCCAAGACAAACTAAAAAGCGCGTCCGTAAGCCGTATCGATATCCATCGTCCGGCTCAGACTGCACGTATCACCATCCACACCGCTCGTCCCGGCATCGTGATCGGCAAGAAAGGTGAAGATGTTGAGAAACTGCGTCAGGACCTGACCAAGCAAATGGGTGTGCCTGTGCACATCAATATCGAAGAGATCCGCAAGCCGGAACTCGACGGTATGCTGGTTGCGCAGAGCGTAGCTCAGCAGCTGGAGCGTCGCGTAATGTTCCGTCGCGCTATGAAGCGCGCAGTACAGAACGCCATGCGCATTGGTGCCAAAGGCATCAAAATCCAAGTGAGCGGTCGTCTCGGCGGTGCTGAAATCGCACGTACTGAATGGTATCGCGAAGGTCGTGTGCCTCTGCACACCCTGCGTGCCGACATCGACTATGCCAACTACGAAGCTCACACCACTTACGGTGTGATCGGTGTAAAGGTTTGGATCTTCAAAGGCGAAGTAATCGGTGGGCGCCAAGAAGAGCAGAAGCCACAAGCACCAGCGCCTCGTAAAAAAGCTGCTAAGTAAGGGGTACGCCAAATGTTGCAACCTAAGCGTACGAAGTTCCGCAAGCAGATGACCGGCCACAACCGTGGTCTGGCACTGCGCGGTAGCAAAGTCAGCTTCGGCGAGTATGCGCTGAAGTCTGTTGCTCGTGGTCGTCTCACCGCTCGTCAGATCGAGTCAGCGCGTCGTGCTCTGACCCGTCACGTAAAACGTGGCGGCAAGATCTGGATCCGTGTATTCCCGGACAAGCCTATATCCAAAAAGCCCCTCGAAGTTCGTATGGGTAAAGGTAAGGGTAACGTCGAATACTGGGTTGCCCAGATTCAGCCAGGCAAAGTCCTGTATGAAATCGAGGGTGTTTCCGAAGAGTTGGCGCGTGAGGCTTTCGCCCTGGCTGCTGCAAAGCTGCCGCTCGCCACCTCCTTTGTTAAGCGGACGGTGATGTGATGAAAGCGAATGAACTTCGTGAAAAATCAGCACAGCAACTGAACGAGCAACTGCTCGGCTTGCTGCGCGACCAGTTCAATCTGCGTATGCAGAAAGCAACTGGCCAGTTGGGGCAGTCTCACCTGCTCTCGCAAGTTAAGCGTGACATCGCTCGCGTGAAGACTGTGCTCAACCAGCAGGCAGGTAAGTAATCATGGCTGAAGCCGAAAAAACCGTCCGTACGCTGACTGGCCGTGTTGTCAGCGACAAGATGGACAAGACCATCACCGTTCTGATCGAACGTCGCGTTAAGCACCCGATCTACGGTAAATACGTTAAGCGTTCGACTAAGCTGCACGCGCACGACGAAACCAACCAATGCCACATCGGCGACAAGGTCACTATTCGTGAAACTCGTCCGATGGCCAAGACCAAATCTTGGGCCCTGGTTGATGTTCTCGAACGCGCTGTGGAAGTCTAAGGGCTAGGGGTCGGAGAAATTATATGATTCAGACTCAATCCATGCTCGATGTGGCCGATAACAGCGGCGCTCGCCGCGTTATGTGCATCAAGGTGCTTGGTGGCTCTCATCGTCGTTACGCTGGTATCGGTGACATCATCAAAGTGACCGTCAAGGAAGCGATTCCGCGCGGTAAGGTGAAAAAAGGCCAAGTGATGACTGCTGTTGTAGTCCGCACTCGCCATGGTGTACGTCGCGCAGACGGCTCCATCATCCGCTTCGATGGCAACGCTGCTGTTCTGTTGAACAACAAGCAAGAGCCGATCGGCACCCGTATCTTTGGGCCAGTGACCCGTGAACTTCGTACTGAGAAGTTCATGAAGATCGTCTCGCTCGCCCCAGAAGTGCTGTAAGGAGATCCGACATGCAAAAGATTCGTCGTGACGACGAGATCATCGTGATCGCCGGCAAAGACAAAGGTAAGCGCGGTAAGGTGCTCAAGGTTCTCGCTGACGACCGTTTGGTCGTTGGTGGGATCAACCTGGTGAAGCGTCATACCAAGCCTAACCCGATGTCGGGCGTACAGGGCGGTATCGTCGAGAAAGAAGCGCCACTGCACGCTTCCAACGTCGCCATTTTCAACGGCGCAACCAACAAGGCTGACCGCGTTGGTTTCAAAGTTGAAGACNATGCTTGAACACTGCTAGGTAGAAGACCATGGCACGACTGAAAGAGATTTACTGGAAGGAAATCGCACCCAAGCTTAAGGAAGAACTTAAGCTTGCTAACGTGATGGAAGTTCCACGCGTAACAAAGATCACCCTGAACATGGGTCTGGGCGAAGCGATCGGCGACAAAAAAGTCATCGAGCACGCTGTTGCTGACCTGGAAAAGATCACCGGTCAAAAAGTCGTTGTGACTTACGCTCGGAAATCCATCGCTGGCTTTAAAGTCCGTGAAGGATGGCCGATCGGCGTCAAAGTGACTCTCCGCCGTGAGCGTATGTATGAATTCCTGGATCGTCTGCTGTCGATCTCCCTGCCTCGGGTTCGCGACTTCCGCGGCCTGAATGCCAAGTCCTTCGATGGTCGTGGTAACTACAGCATGGGCGTGAAAGAGCAGATCATTTTCCCGGAAATTGACTACGACAAGATCGATGCTCTCCGCGGTCTGGACATTACCCTGACCACCACTGCCAAGAACGATGACGAAGGCCGCGCTTTGCTGCGTGCATTCAAATTCCCGTTCCGCAACTGATTGGAGTAGGAAAATGGCTAAGAAGAGCATGAAGAACCGTGAGCTGAAGCGTCAGCTCACCGTTGCCAAGTACGCTACCAAGCGTGCAGCACTGAAAGCGATCATCGTCGACCTGAACGCAAGTCCAGAAGCACGTTGGGAAGCAACAGTTGCCCTGCAGAAGCAACCACGTGACGCAAGCGCTTCGCGCATGCGTAACCGTTGCCGCTTGACTGGTCGTCCGCACGGCGTCTATCGCAAGTTCGGCCTCGGTCGTAACAAGCTGCGTGAAGCTGCAATGCGTGGTGACGTGCCAGGTCTGGTTAAAGCCAGCTGGTAAGCCGCATTTCTCGTTCCGCGCCGGCCGGTTTCCTCGGAAAGCGACCAGCGTGGGGCCTGAATTTGAATCAAGCCCCTTTTGGGGCTTGATTCGTTTCTGGCGTACGTCTAGAATTGCCGGCTCGCCTGAGTCCGTGTTTTTTACGTGCCCGAGTTTTTTGGCGACAAGCAGTAGCCGCAAGGCTAATTATTTTGTATTAGGAGCGTCTAGCCCATGAGTATGCAGGACCCGTTAGCGGACATGCTAACTCGTATCCGTAATGCCCAGATGGCTGAAAAGCCCGTCGTAAGCATGCCATCCTCCACTTTGAAGGTGGCTGTAGCTAAAGTCCTGAAAGACGAAGGCTACATTGCGGGTTATCAGATCAGCAGTGAAACCAAGCCCTTGCTGTCTATCGAGCTGAAATACTTCGAAGGCCGTCCGGTCATCGAGGAAGTCAAGCGCGTTAGCCGTCCAGGCCTGCGTCAGTACAAGTCCGTCGATGATCTGCCGAAAGTTCGTGGCGGTCTCGGTGTGTCTATCGTCTCCACCAACAAGGGTGTGATGACGGATCGTGCTGCGCGCGCTGCCGGTGTCGGCGGCGAAGTGCTTTGCACTGTGTTCTAAGGGGGGATAAGCATGTCACGCGTAGCTAAGAACCCCGTTAAGTTGCCAGCAGGCGTCGAAGTCAAACTCGTCGGCCAGCAGCTTTCGGTGAAGGGTGCCAAGGGTACTCTCGACCTGAACATTCATTCGTCCGTTGAAATCGTTGAAGAAGCTGGTGAGCTGCGTTTTGCTGCTCGCAATGGCGATCAACAGACTCGCGCAATGGCCGGTACCACTCGTGCGTTGGTAAACAACATGGTCCAGGGCGTAAGCCAAGGCTTCGAGCGTAAGCTCCAGCTGGTCGGTGTTGGTTACAAAGCGCAAGCAAAAGGCACGGTGCTGAACCTGGCCCTTGGCTTCTCGCACCCAGTGGACTACGAATTGCCAGCAGGCATCACCGCTGAGACCCCCAACCAAACCGATATCTTCATCCGTGGTATCGACAAGCAGTTGGTTGGTCAAGTGGCCGCTGAGATCCGCGACTTCCGCCGTCCAGAGCCATACAAAGGCAAAGGCGTGCGTTACGCGGACGAAGTCGTCCGTCGTAAAGAAGCCAAGAAGAAGTAGGGCATAGCAAATGACCGTCAAAAAAGTTACCCGACTGCGTCGCGCTCGCAAAGCACGCCTGAAAATGCACGAACTCGAAGTCGTGCGTCTCTGCGTGTACCGCTCTTCGCAGCACATTTATGCCCAGGTCATTTCGGCCGACGGCAGCAAAGTCCTGGCGAACGCCTCGACTTTGGACAAAGAACTGCGTGATGGCGCCACTGGCAACATCGACGCGGCCACTAAAGTTGGCCAGCTGATCGCTGAGCGTGCGAAAGCCGCAGGCGTATCGCAAGTGGCTTTTGATCGTTCTGGCTTCAAGTACCACGGTCGCGTCAAGGCGCTGGCTGATGCTGCTCGTGAAGGCGGGCTGGAGTTCTAAGTTATGGCAAATAACGACCAAAAACGCGACGAAGGCTACATCGAGAAGCTGGTTCAAGTTAATCGCGTAGCAAAAACCGTAAAAGGCGGCCGTATCTTCACTTTCACCGCGTTGACCGTGGTGGGTGATGGTAAGGGCCGTGTTGGCTTCGGCCGTGGCAAGTCGCGTGAAGTGCCTGCTGCGATCCAGAAGGCAATGGAAGCTGCGCGCCGCAACATGATCCAGGTTGATCTGAACGGCACCACTCTGCAATACGCCATGAAGTCCGCCCACGGCGCTTCGAAGGTTTACATGCAGCCTGCTTCTGAAGGTACTGGCATCATCGCCGGCGGCGCAATGCGTGCTGTCCTGGAAGTTGCTGGTGTTCAGAACGTTCTGGCCAAATGCTACGGCTCGACCAACCCGGTAAACGTTGTTCACGCAACGTTCAAGGGTTTGAAGGCCATGCAGTCTCCTGAGTCCATCGCTGCCAAGCGCGGCTTGAACGTTGAGGAGATCATCTGATCATGGCTACCGTAAAAGTTACTTTGATCAAAAGCATGACCGGCCGCATCCCTAACCACAAACTGTGCGTTAAGGGTCTGGGTCTGCGTCGCATCGGTCACACTGTAGAAGTCGTTGATACCCCGGAAAACCGTGGGATGATCAACAAGGCTTACTACATGCTGCGAGTCGAGGGTTAATCGATGAAACTCAATGATCTGAGTCCAGCGCCGGGTTCCCGTCGCGAGAAGCATCGTCCGGGCCGTGGTATCGGTAGTGGTTTGGGCAAGACCGGTGGCCGCGGCCACAAAGGTCAGACCTCCCGCTCCGGTGGCACCATCGCTCCGGGCTTCGAAGGCGGCCAACAGCCGTTGCATCGTCGTCTGCCTAAGTTCGGCTTCGTCTCTTTGAAAGCTATGGATCGTGCAGAAGTTCGCACCTCCGAGCTGGCTAAAGTAGAAGGCGTTGTAACTGTGCAGTCCCTGAAGGATGCCAACGTGATCAACCAAAACGTACAGCGCGTCAAAATCATGCTGTCCGGTGAGGTTACTCGCGCGGTCACCCTCAAAGGTATCGCAGCCACCAAAGGTGCGCGTGCGGCTATCGAAGCAGCTGGCGGCAAGTTCGAGGAATAAATGGCTAAGCAAGGTGCTCTCTCAGCGCTCAGCAAAAGCGGCGGGTTGTCCGAGCTCTGGGCTCGACTGCGTTTTCTGTTCCTGGCGATTATCGTCTACCGGATCGGTGCGCATATCCCAGTTCCAGGTATCAACCCTGACCGGCTGGCGGACCTGTTTCGACAGAATGAGGGGACCATTCTTAGCTTGTTCAACATGTTTTCCGGTGGTGCGCTGGAGCGCATGAGCATCTTTGCACTGGGGATCATGCCGTACATCTCGGCATCGATCATCATGCAGCTCATGACCGCTGTCAGCCCACAGCTGGAGCAGTTGAAGAAGGAAGGTGAGGCTGGTCGTCGCAAGATCAGCCAATACACCCGCTATGGCACCGTCGTTCTGGCCTTGGTTCAAGCTATTGGCATGTCCATTGGCTTGGCCGGTCAGGGCGTTGCTTTCTCTGCAGATATCGGCTTCCACTTCGTGGCGGTCACCACCTTTGTGGCTGGTGCGCTGTTCATGATGTGGCTGGGCGAGCAGATCACAGAGCGCGGTGTTGGTAACGGTATCTCGATGTTGATTTTTTCGGGTATCGTCGCCGGTCTTCCGAGAGCGATCGGGCAGTCCTTCGAGTCTGCGCGTCAAGGTGATATCAACATTTTCGCTTTGGTCGCCATCGGTTTGCTGGCAGTAGCGATTATCGGTTTCGTGGTGTTCATTGAGCGTGGTCAGCGTCGTATTGCTGTTCACTACGCCAAGCGTCAGCAGGGCCGTAAGGTCTTCGCTGCGCAGACCAGCCACTTGCCGCTGAAAGTGAACATGGCTGGTGTTATTCCGGCCATTTTTGCGAGCAGCATCTTGCTGTTTCCGGCTTCGTTGGGTGCCTGGTTCGGTCAGTCTGAAGGTATGGGCTGGTTGCAGGACATCTCGCAGTCGATCGCTCCTGGTCAGCCGTTGAATATTCTGCTGTTTAGTGCAGGGATTATTTTCTTCNAACCTGAAGAAGTCCGGTGCCTTTATTCCGGGCATTCGTCCTGGTGAGCAGTCTGCGCGCTATATTGATGGCGTTCTGACTCGTCTGACCATGTTCGGTGCTCTTTATATGATGGCCGTGTGCTTGCTGCCCCAGTTCCTGGTGGTTGCTGCAAACGTGCCGTTCTACCTTGGCGGGACCTCGTTGCTGATCGTGGTCGTGGTTGTGATGGACTTCATGTCCCAAGTGCAATCTCACCTCGTTTCGCACCAGTATGAATCCCTGATGAAGAAAGCCAACCTGAAGGGCTACGGCAGCGGCATGCTGCGCTGAAGCACCCATAAGGTTCGAGGAGTTGGTGATGAAAGTTCGTGCATCGGTGAAAAAGCTGTGCCGTAACTGCAAGATTATTCGCCGCGAAGGTGTTGTTCGAGTAATTTGCAGCGCGGAACCACGTCACAAGCAGCGCCAAGGCTGAGTGTGATCTGTGCTAAAAGCCCAGCAGCTAGTGCGCTGCTGGGTTGATTATTTGTTATTACAGCGATATTATCTCGCGCCCTATTTCTTGGCTTCCGGGGCGTAGGTAGCTGTCAATTGGAGTCCCACTGAATGGCCCGTATTGCAGGCGTTAACATTCCAGATAACAAGCATACTGTTATCTCGCTGACCTACATCTATGGTGTTGGTCGCACGACTGCACAGAAAATCTGTGCTACCACCGGGGTTAACCCGGCGGTAAAGATCAAAGATCTGAGCGACGAGCAGATTGAACAGCTGCGTGGCGAAGTCGCGAAGTTCACCACTGAAGGTGATCTGCGTCGCGAAATCAACATGAAAATCAAGCGCTTGATGGACCTCGGTTGCTATCGCGGTCTGCGTCATCGTCGTGGTCTTCCAGTACGCGGTCAGCGTACCAAGACTAACGCGCGTACCCGTAAAGGTCCGCGTAAGCCGATCCGCAAGTAATCGCCCCAGCGAATCGACAGGAATTAAATCATGGCAAAACCTGCTGCTCGTCCTCGTAAAAAAGTTAAAAAGACAGTGGTTGATGGCATCGCCCACATCCATGCATCTTTTAACAACACCATCGTGACCATTACCGACCGTCAAGGTAACGCTCTTTCCTGGGCTACTTCTGGTGGTTCGGGTTTCCGCGGTTCCCGCAAGTCCACCCCGTTCGCTGCTCAAGTAGCTGCTGAGCGTGCTGGTCAAGCTGCGCTGGAATACGGCCTGAAAAACCTCGACGTCAACGTCAAGGGTCCAGGTCCAGGTCGTGAATCTGCAGTTCGTGCTTTGAACGGCTGTGGCTACAAGATCGCCAGCATCACCGACGTGACGCCGATCCCGCACAACGGGTGCCGTCCGCCGAAGAAGCGCCGCGTGTAATCCAGGAGATTGTAAAGAATGGCTCGTTACATTGGTCCAAAATGCAAACTCGCTCGTCGCGAAGGCACCGATCTCTTCCTGAAGAGCGGCGTGCGCGCGATCGAATCGAAGTGCAACATCGAAGCTGCACCAGGTATCCACGGCCAGCGCCGCGGTCGCCAATCCGACTACGGCACCCAGCTGCGTGAAAAGCAGAAAGTCCGTCGTATCTATGGCGTTCTCGAGCGTCAGTTCAGCGGTTACTACAAAGAAGCTGCCGGCAAGAAAGGCGCTACTGGCGAGAACCTGCTGCAACTTCTCGAATGCCGCCTGGACAACGTCGTATACCGTATGGGTTTCGGTTCTACTCGTGCCGAATCTCGTCAGCTGGTATCGCACAAGTCGGTTAGCGTAAACGGCAAAACCGTTAACGTTCCGTCCTACCAGGTTCGTGCCGGTGATGTGGTCGCTATTCGCGAAAAAGCGAAAAACCAACTGCGTATCGTCCAGGCTCTCGATCTGTGTGCCCAACGTGGCCGCGTAGAATGGGTAGAAGTAGACACTGAGAAGAAATCTGGCGTTTTCAAAAGCGTTCCAGCTCGCAGTGATCTGTCCGCCGACATCAACGAAAGCCTGATTGTCGAGCTCTACTCCAAGTAAGGGCTAGAAAATAGGTGCATCCATGCAGATTTCGGTAAATGAGTTCCTGACACCCCGCCACATTGATGTGCAGGTTGTCAGTCCAACCCGCGCCAAGATCACTCTCGAGCCTCTCGAGCGTGGTTTTGGCCATACCCTGGGCAACGCGCTGCGCCGCATCCTGTTGTCCTCCATGCCCGGCTGTGCAGTAGTCGAGGCCGAGATTGACGGTGTACTCCATGAGTACAGCGCTATCGAAGGTGTACAGGAAGACGTCATTGAAATCCTGTTGAACCTTAAAGGTCTCGCTATCAAGCTGCACGGTCGAGACGAAGTTACGCTGACCTTGTCGAAGAAGGGTTCGGGGGTGGTTACCGCTGCCGATATTCAGCTGGATCATGATGTCGAGATCGTTAACCCCGATCACGTAATCGCTAACCTGGCGTCTAACGGCGCCCTGAACATGAAGCTCGTTGTAGCTCGTGGTCGCGGTTATGAACCAGCAGACTCGCGTCAGAGCGATGAAGACGAAAGCCGCAGCATCGGTCGCTTGCAGCTCGACTCTTCGTTCAGCCCGGTTCGCCGCATCGCATACGTGGTGGAAAACGCCCGTGTCGAGCAGCGTACCAACCTGGACAAACTGGTTATTGATCTGGAAACCAACGGTACTCTGGATCCTGAAGAGGCAATCCGCCGCGCTGCAACCATCCTGCAACAGCAGTTGGCTGCGTTCGTCGACCTCAAAGGTGACAGTGAACCAGTGGTAGTCGAACAGGAAGACGAGATCGATCCGATCCTGCTTCGTCCGGTTGACGATTTGGAACTGACTGTACGTTCGGCCAACTGCCTTAAGGCGGAGAACATTTACTACATCGGCGATCTGATTCAGCGCACCGAAGTAGAACTGTTGAAGACTCCGAACCTGGGCAAGAAATCCTTGACTGAAATCAAGGACGTTCTGGCTTCTCGTGGTCTCTCCCTCGGCATGCGCCTCGACAACTGGCCGCCTGCAAGTCTTAAGAAGGACGACAAGGCGACTGCCTGATCGTCGTAATCACCGAACGTAGTGTTTGGTAAGGAATGAACCATGCGTCATCGTAAAAGTGGACGTCACCTGAGCCGTACCAGCTCTCACCGTAAGGCCATGTTTCAAAACATGGCGGTGTCGCTGTTCGAGCACGAGCTGATCAAAACTACCCTGCCGAAAGCCAAGGAACTGCGCCGCGTTGCCGAGCCGCTGATCACCCTGGCCAAGGAAGACAGCGTTGCTAACCGTCGTCTGGCTTTCGACCGTACTCGTTCGAAAGAAATCGTTGGTAAGCTGTTCAACGATCTGGGCAAGCGCTACGCCACCCGTCAGGGCGGTTACCTGCGCATCCTGAAGTGCGGTTTCCGCGCTGGCGACAACGCGCCAATGGCGTACGTCGAGCTGGTTGATCGTCCTGTCGGTGGTTCTGTAGAAGCCGCTGAATAAGACATCAGTCTTTACAAAGAACCGGGCCTAGTGCCCGGTTTTTTGTTGCCCGCTCGCCAGCTAAATACAACGCGTTATCAGTTACTTTGTGCATTTATTGCGCGAACTCTAAGTGATAAACAGAACTTCCCTCATTTACCCGATTTTTCGGCACCAAATGTCAGAAAATCGCGTTTTATCTTCGCTTTTCTGCCTCTCGCCGAGTGACCTTCGAACGATGTTGGTTCAAACTATCGTCTTTCATGAAGGAGATTCACGGCGATGCAAGGCCACCCGGACGTCATCGATTACCTCAACACGCTGCTGACCGGCGAACTGGCTGCACGCGACCAGTATTTCATACATTCCCGCATGTATGAGGATTGGGGGTTCAGCAAGCTGTATGAGCGCATCAACCATGAGATGGAAGAAGAGGCGGGGCACGCCGATGCCTTGATGCGTCGGATTCTGATGCTTGAGGGGACGCCGCGTATGCGTCCAGATGACCTGGACGTAGGCACTACCGTCCCTGAGATGCTCGCCAGCGATCTTCGGCTGGAATACAAGGTACGTGCCGCCCTGTGCAAAGGCATCGCTCTCTGTGAGCAACACAAGGACTATGTCAGTCGCGACATTTTGCGTGTTCAACTCGCGGACACCGAAGAAGATCACACCTATTGGCTTGAGAAGCAGATCGGCCTGATCAAATCCATTGGCCTGGATAATTACCTGCAATCCCAGTTCTGAATTTGGGTCAATTAAAAGCCCCCGCCACGATCCTCGTGACGGGGGCTTTTTCATTTTGACGAGCGCTTAATTCATCAGGCGCGATCCCGCTCTAGCAGCGGCTTCAAGTAGTGGCCGGTGTAGGATTGTTTCATCTCGGCAACCTGCTCGGGCGTGCCCGTGGCAATGATCTGGCCTCCTTTGGAACCGCCTTCCGGCCCAAGATCAACCAACCAGTCAGCAGTCTTGATCACGTCGAGGTTATGCTCGATCACCACGACGGTGTTGCCGTGGTCTCGCAGACGGTGCAAAACGTCCAGCAGCTGTTGAATATCGGCGAAATGCAGTCCAGTGGTTGGCTCGTCGAGGATATAGAGCGTCTTGCCGGTATCGCGTTTGGACAGCTCACGTGACAGTTTCACCCGCTGCGCTTCACCGCCGGAGAGGGTTGTCGCGGACTGACCGAGCTTTATGTACGAAAGCCCGACATCCATCAGCGTCTGGAGCTTGCGCGCCAGTGCAGGGACCGCGTCAAAGAATGCCCGTGCCTCTTCAATAGTCATTTCCAGCACTTCGTGGATGTTCTTGCCCTTGTATTTGATCTCAAGGGTCTCGCGGTTATAGCGCTTGCTCTTGCAAACATCGCACGGCACGTAAATGTCCGGCAGGAAGTGCATTTCGACCTTGATCAAGCCATCGCCTTGGCAAGCCTCGCAACGGCCGCCTTTGACGTTGAACGAAAACCGGCCCGGGCCGTACCCGCGCGAGCGTGACTCCGGTACTCCCGAGAACAATTCGCGAATCGGCGTGAACAAGCCGGTGTAGGTTGCCGGGTTGGAGCGGGGTGTGCGTCCAATTGGGCTCTGGTCGATGTCCACGACCTTATCCAGATGCTGCAACCCATCGATACTGTCGTGTGTGGCGGCCTCGAGGGTAGTGGCCCCGTTCAGCTCGGTCGCGCTGAGAGGGAACAATGTGTTGTTGATCAGCGTCGATTTACCTGAGCCCGATACACCCGTTACACAGGTCAGCAGGCCGATCGGGATTTCCAGGTCGACATTGCGCAAGTTGTTGCCGCGCGCGCCCTTGAGCTTGAGCGACAGTTTCTTGTTGCGCGGGGTGCGTTTGGCAGGCACTTCAATCTTCACGCGCCCGGAGAGGTATTTTCCGGTCAGCGAATCTGGATGATCCATGACTTCCTGTGGCGTGCCCTCAGCGACGATGTTGCCGCCGTGGACACCAGCTCCGGGGCCGATATCGACCACATAGTCAGCCAGACGAATCGCATCCTCGTCGTGCTCGACGACGATCACTGTGTTGCCGATGTCGCGAAGGTGGCGCAGCGTATCCAACAGACGATCGTTGTCGCGCTGATGCAGTCCGATGGAGGGCTCATCGAGGATGTACATCACACCTACAAGACCCGCGCCGATCTGGCTGGCGAGACGAATGCGCTGAGCTTCGCCACCCGATAACGTGTCCGCACTTCGATCCAGAGTCAGATAATCCAGACCCACGTTGACCAGGAATTGCAGACGTTCGCGTATTTCCTTAAGGATCTTGTCGGCGATTTCGCCGCGTCGGCCGGTGAGCTTCAAGCTACCGAAATAGTCTGTGGCGTCTCCGATTGGCAGGTTAGTCACGGCAGGAAGCGTTTTCTCGCCGACCCACACGTGGCGGGCCTCACGACGCAGACGAGTGCCTCGGCAATCAGGACAGGGCTGGGTGCTCAGGAACTTGGCCAGTTCTTCCCGGACGGACGCCGATTCGGTTTCACGGTAACGGCGTTCAAGATTCGGCACGATGCCTTCGAACGGGTGCGCACGCTTGACGATGTCGCCCCGATCATTCAGGTAGCGGAAATCGACATTCTGGCTGCCACTGCCATTGAGGAGAATCTTCTGCTGGTCGGCGGGAAGCGCTTTGAACGGGACTTCCAGGCTGAATCCATAATGCTTGGCAAGCGACCCAAGCATCTGGAAGTAATAAACGTTGCGCCGGTCCCATCCGCGGATCGCTCCTTCTGCGAGCGTGAGGTCTGCATTGACCAGACGCTTGATGTCGAAGAATTGCTTCACGCCCAGACCGTCGCAGGTAGGGCATGCGCCGGCAGGGTTGTTAAAGGAGAACAACTTGGGTTCCAGCTCGCTGATGGCATGACCACAGATGGGACAAGCGAAGCGGGCGGAAAAGATCATTTCTTCGCCGGGCTCGTCATCCATCGGCGCGACCAGTGCAATACCGTCCGCCAGCTTCAGCGCTGTTTCAAAGGATTCTGCCAGGCGCTGCTGCAGATCGGCCCGGACCTTGAACCGGTCGACAACGACGTCAATGGAGTGCTTCTTCNTGCGCGCACGAAGCCTTGAGCGCGCAACTCTTCGAACACTGCCAGATGCTCGCCTTTGCGTTCTCTAACCACAGGTGCGAGCAGCATCAGCTTGCTGCCTTCCGGCTGGGCCAGCACCAAATCGACCATCTGGCTTACGGTCTGGGCTTCCAGCGGAATATCGTGGTCCGGGCAACGCGGCTGACCTACGCGTGCATAGAGTAGACGCAGGTAGTCGTAGATTTCGGTGATGGTGCCCACGGTCGAGCGCGGGTTGTGGGACGTCGACTTCTGCTCAATGGAGATGGCAGGTGACAGACCTTCGATGGTGTCGACATCAGGCTTTTCCATCATCGACAGGAACTGCCGCGCGTAGGCCGACAGCGATTCGACATAGCGACGCTGGCCTTCGGCGTAGAGCGTATCGAATGCCAGAGACGACTTGCCTGAACCGGAGAGGCCGGTAATGACGATCAGCTTGTCGCGCGGCAGGGTCAGGTCGATGTTCTTCAGGTTGTGGGTTCGAGCCCCACGAATCAGGATCTTGTCCAAGGTGGCCTCGCACGGCGGGCGTCAAAACGCAGAAGTATACGGCCAAATACTGGATGGATGCACACTATCGAAGTGCATGGCTTTAGCGAAGGCGAAAAGAAAATTCCCGCGATGCGCGGCAATGCGTCGTATGTGCTGTACATCGATGGGACTGGTAGAATCGCCGCCGGTTCACATGAGGTTCTTCCATGCACGATTCTCACAGCGAGCGCATGAGTGGCAGCGAAACCCGCGCGGCGGGCGGTCTGGCGCTGGTTTTCGCGTTCCGTATGCTTGGCATGTTCATGGTGCTGCCGGTGCTGGCAACCTATGGCATGGACCTGGCTGGCGCCAGCCCCGCACTTATAGGCCTGGCGATTGGCGCTTACGGCCTGACTCAAGCAGTGCTGCAAATTCCGTTCGGCATCATTTCCGACCGCATCGGGCGTCGCCCCGTGATTTATCTAGGGTTGATCGTATTCGCGCTGGGCAGTGTGCTGGCCGCTCAATCCACGTCGATCTGGGGCGTCATCGCCGGCCGGGTTCTGCAAGGTGCTGGTGCGATCTCCGCAGCGGTAATGGCGCTGCTGTCCGATTTGACCCGCGAACAACACCGAACCAAAGCGATGGCCATGATTGGCATGACCATTGGCGTATCGTTTGCCGTCGCCATGGTGATCGGCCCGATACTGACCAGCGCGTTTGGGCTGTCCGGGCTGTTTCTCGCCACTGGCGGGATGGCGCTGATCGGCATTGTGATCGTTGCGTTCGTCGTTCCGAAATCGACCGTGACCTTGCAGCATCGTGAATCCGGCCTTGCACGGCAGGCGCTTGGCGCGACCCTTCGTCACCCGGACCTGCTGCGGCTGGATTTGGGTATCTTTGCGTTGCACGCCATGCTGATGTCCAGTTTCGTAGCGTTGCCGCTGGCGCTGGTTGAGAAAGCCGGTTTGCCCAAAGAACAGCACTGGTGGGTCTACCTGACCGCCTTGCTGATCTCCTTCTTCGCGATGATCCCTTTCATCATTTACGGTGAAAAGAAGCGTCAGATGAAGCGTATTTTGCTCGGTGCCGTATTGGTGCTAATGCTCACTGAACTATTCTTCTGGGAGTTCGGCGACACGCTTCGGGCGTTGGTGATCGGCACCGTGGTGTTTTTTACCGCATTCAATCTGCTGGAGGCATCGCTGCCTTCGTTGATCAGTAAGGTTTCTCCGGCGGGCGGTAAAGGCACGGCAATGGGGATTTATTCCACCAGCCAGTTCCTCGGTTCCGCCGCAGGTGGCATCCTCGGCGGTTGGCTGTTTCAGCACGGAGGATTGGGAGTCGTGTTCCTCGGCGGGGCTGGTCTGGCCGCCCTCTGGTTGGCGTTTGCTGTTACCATGCGCGAACCTCCGTACGTGACCAGCCTTCGCCTGCCGTTGTCGCCCGAGGCTCAACGTGACACAGGCCTTGCCGATCGCGTGTTGGCCGTACGTGGAGTAACAGATGCAGTAGTGGTGGCCGAAGAGGGCGCCATCTATATCAAATTTGACAAAGAACTGTTGGATCGGGCGTCTTTCGACGAAGTGGTCAATCCAGCGTCGGAAACGTGTGAAGCCTAGGAGAACGTTATGGCCCGTGGGGTTAACAAAGTCATATTGGTCGGCACGTGCGGCCAGGATCCCGAAGTTCGCTACTTGCCTAACGGTAATGCCGTGACCAACCTGAGTCTGGCGACAAGCGAGCAGTGGACCGACAAGCAGACCGGTCAGAAAGTCGAGAAGACTGAATGGCACCGTGTTTCGATGTTCGGCAAGGTCGCAGAGATCGCCGGCGAGTACCTGCGCAAAGGTTCGCAGGTCTACATCGAAGGCAAGCTGCAGACCCGCGAATGGGAAAAAGACGGTATCAAGCGTTACACCACTGAAATCGTTGTGGACATGCAGGGCACCATGCAATTGCTGGGCGGTCGTCCACAGGGCGACGCTCAACAAGGTCAAGGCGGTGGCGGGTACCAGAATTCCGCACCTCGTCCACAGCAATCGCGTCCGCAGGCTGCTCCTCAGCCGCAGCGCGAGTCTCGCCCGGCTCCGCAACAGGCGCCACAACCGGCTCCTGATTTCGACAGCTTCGACGACGATATCCCGTTCTGATCCCACGGGATCGAACGCGGTAGCGATCAAAGCAAAAGCCCCCGAACAGTTGCGCCTGTCGGGGGCTTTTTTTTGAAGTCTGCGCGCGGATTACAATCCCAGATCCGACAGTCCAGGGTGATCATCCGGGCGACGGCCCAGCGGCCAGTGGAACTTACGCTCGGACTCCTTGATTGGCATGTCGTTGATACAGGCAAAACGGTTGGCCATCAGCCCGTCTTCTNCGAAACCAGTTGCCCGAGTCGTCGTGCCATTCGTAGGCATAACGCACGGCGATGCGGTTGTCCGTAAAGGCCCACAGTTCTTTGATCAGGCGGTAGTCGAGTTCCTTTTTCCACTTGCGGGTCAGGAAGGCCTTGGCTTCTTCGCGATCGGTGGCGAACTCAGCGCGGTTACGCCATTTGGTATCGAGGGTGTAAGCCAGCGAAACCTTTTCAGGATCACGACTGTTCCAGCCATCTTCGGCCAGGCGGACCTTTTCGATGGCCGATTCGCGGGTGAAAGGGGGAAGTGGCGGGCGAGTTTGGGCATTGGATGACATAGCGAAGCCTCCAGACAGTAGTGAGTTTGGCGATGAGTGATGCGTTTTTTGAACTCCAGGCCCCTAAGGCGAGGCCTGTTTCAGCAACATCTGCGCAACGTCCTTTGCGCCGTCGGCGGCAGTGTAGTCGCCCATGACGCGGGCCACCGTGATGGCGCCTTCCATCAAAATCAGCAGCTGTTTAGCCAGAACTGAAGGCTGCTCGATTTCTAACTGCTCGCACAGTTCGAGCGTGTAGTTGAATAACTTCTGTTTGTGCAGCTTGGCGATCAGCCGAATCGGGTCATTCGGATTGCCAACCTCTCCCGCTGTATTGATGAAAGCGCAGCCGCAAAATCCTTCGGATTCAAACCAGCCCTTGAGCACAGTGAACATGTTCAGAATGCGGGATCGGGGCGTTTCAGCCTTGTTCGACTCCGTTCTGAACCACTGCATCCAGCGAACATCGCGTGCGTTGAGTGCGCAGGCTGCCACTTCGTCTTTCGTGGCGAAGTGGCGATAGATACTTTTCCTGGCAACTCCGGAAGTCTTCACCAGAAGATCCATGCCCATGGCGTGAATGCCGTTCTGGTAAATCAGGGATTCGGCGGTCGCGAGGATTTTTTCTCGTGTGTCGGTTGTAGTCGTATTCATTGGGTTTAAGGTAGAACGGTCATTCTCTATGGTCAAGCGACTTGCTGAAAATAACTTTCCCCATTGGTCGGCGAGACGAGGCGCAGATGAAGCTTTCCCCGTGCCGGCGAACTTGCCGGACCAAATTCGATCAGTTTCTTTGCGCCTTGTTTGGGCGCCCCCAAGACTGAAAGGAGTGACCTGAGTTTTGTCTAACTTCAAATCCGTCCTGCTGTTATGCCTGACGCTCTGCGCTGGCAGTTTCAATGTTTTGGCGGCCGACGCACCTGCTGCAAGCACTGCGCAATCGGCAGCGTCCACTGATTCGGCTCCCGCCGCTGACCCTGCAAAACCGGAGATCCTCGTCAAGGGCGGGTTGCTCGGCGTGATCAGTACCAGTATCGACAGCGTGCAAGACAAACTCGATCTGGACAGTCATTTTCTTGACTCCTGGAGATTGCGTGCTGACCGAGCGGCCGACGAGTTGGACACGTTGGTCAACAAGCCTCTGGCGCGAACACCCTGGAGCATCGCCAGTGATTTCCTGATCCTTTCGGTGGTGTGGATCGGGACGTTTTTGATCTTGAACCGTCTTGCGACATTCATGGTCGGACGCATTTCGCGGCGACCGTTGTTGCTCAAGCGGGAACGGGTTCAGGGTGTCTTGGGCTATGTCCTGCCGTTCACGATTCCAGCTGTGATCTGTTTACCGCTGACGTTGTACGCCAGTCATTTCATGTCGCCATCGATAGGACGTGCGCTGGCGCTGTGTCTGGCGTATTCGACCAGCAGCGGTATTTTTTCCACATCAGTGCTGATGTCGGTCATCGTGTTGTTCAACGCCGGACACAAGCGCACGGCGGTGCGGATCATTCGTGGATACGCGCCCCATCCACTATTCATCATCGGATTTCTCGCGGCGTTGAGCGATGCGCTGACCAGCCCGCAGATTGCCCGTCAGTTTGGGGGCAACGTCACCACCAGTGTTGCGGCGTTTACCGGCTTGATGGCTTCAGTGATGTTCTGCATCGTGGTCATCCGCATGCGCCGTCCTGTGGCGCACCTGATTCGTAACCGGTCTCTGAGCGCACGCCTTGCGCGCCCGGCTTTGCAACAGACGCTGAAAATCTTTTCGAGCCTTTGGCACCTGCCGATTCTGCTGATGATTCTGGTGTCGGCGGTCAGTCTGATCGGCGCTGGCGAGGACAGTCAGGAAGCTCTGCGGTGTGCCTTGCTGACCACGGTTCTGCTGATCGGCACGGTGTTTCTCAGCACTCTATTCCAGCACATGTTCAAACCTGCCGAAACGCATACCGGGCGGGTTTACAAAGAGCGTTTGCTGAGCCTGCTACACGCCGTTTTACGCATCGCGCTCGCGGTCGGGTTTATCGAACTGCTGGGGCGGATCTGGGGCTTTTCGCTGTTCGAATTCGCACAGCGCAATGCACTGGGCAAGGTGATCAGCGATTCGCTGAGCAGCATCGGGCTGATCTTCCTGGTGACGTGGTTACTGTGGGTGGTGATGGACACCGCAATTCAGGAAGCTCTCAAGCCGCCGGCGAACAATCGTTCCACGCGGCAGCCGAGCACGCGGGTCAAGACCATCCTGCCGCTGCTGCGTAATGCGATCAAAATCATTCTGGTGGTGATTTGCACCATCACGACGATGGCGAATCTGGGAATCAACGTAGCGCCACTGCTGGCGGGCGCCGGGGTAGTCGGTCTGGCAATCGGTTTCGGCTCGCAGCAATTGGTTCAGGATGTGATCACCGGTCTGTTCATCATCGTCGAGGACACCATCTCCATCGGCGACTGGGTGGTGCTGGATTCCGGCCATGCGGGTACGGTGGAAAGCCTGACCATCCGTACGCTGCGTCTGCGGGACGGCAAGGGTTTTGTGCATTCGGTGCCGTTCGGGCAGATCAAGGCGGTGACGAACCAGTCCCGTCAGTTTGCCTATGCATTTTTCTCCTTCCAGTTCACCTATGACTCGGATGTGGATTCTGCGACTTCGCTTATCCGTGAAGCGGGGCAGGAAATCAGCGATGACTTCTTGCTGGCGAGCAAGCTGCAAGGGCCGCTGGAAGTGTTCGGTCTGGATCGCATGGACATGAACGGGATCGTGATCACTGCGCAGTTCAGGACTTCTTCCGGCGGGCAGTATGCGGTGAGCCGTGCATTCAACGACAAACTCAAACGTCTTGTGGATAAGTCGACTGACGTACGCTTCGCCCAAACTTATCCACAACTGGTGATGAGTCCGCATAAAGGGCAGTTGCCGCTGATGGACGAGGGCGATGAGCAACAGCCTGTGCCGGGCAAGGCTTCGGTGGTTAACAAGGATGGGTCCGAGAGCCCGGCGTAATCAGTAAACCTTCGACGGTGAGAGCCGGCAAGCCGGCTCTCACGAATCAGTTCATGCTGCGGTCTTGCATTCACCTGAACAACCGATCCCGCACTTGCAGCATCACCGGTGCATCCAGTTCTCCCCAGTACTGCGGTTTGCCTGCGACCACTGCGGCGATGGGTACGCCATCGCGATAGACCAAACGATTGCCGACCACCGCGGGCACTTTCGCGCCCGGTAACAACGTACCGGCCAGATTCAGCGGGTCGACGCCGCTCACCCCGATCAAACTCCCATCCAGCGTGCGCTTGCGCACCTCCCGCAGCAGAGGAATCGCCTCGGGCAGAGCGAACTGCTCGCCTGCCAACCCCGCGACGAAACGACCGCCACGGATGTCACCTCGTGCTTCGAGGCGATGGAACGTCCTCAGCAATTCGCGCCAGCTCGGGAGCCAGTCTGCCTCGCGCTCCAGCAAACGCCAGAACACCACGCCGTAGCGACGCAACAGGGTCATGGCGATGTGTTCCAGAGTGTCGCTGTCGAGACGCGGGGAGGGCGATGCAGCGTTGGCGGGCGCTCGTCGCAACAAGGCCCATCGCCCGGCATCATCCATCCCGCCGATGAAGGCCCCGCGATTGCGTCGGCTGGTGTGCGCCGCGCGTTTGCTGGCGGGGGTAACCAAGGCGCGGAGTCCGGCGAAGCTGTCGGCGTTCACCAGCCCGGCGCCGACCAGTTCCTGCAAGGCGTTTTCCAGTTCTGTGCGCAGCAGGTGGGCTTCGCTGGTCAACTCGTCGAAAAACATAGCGCCATGGGTGCAAAGGACTTCATGCACCTTCTGCGCGCGCAATGACAATTCGGTGGGCGCAGGTTGTTCGGTCAGGCCGCTCCACAGACGCACCTGAGGGCGCGGCAGCAGCACAATCGGCGTACTGCGCAAAGCGGCGCTGCCCACTTTGTTGCGGCTGGTCAGACGCATCCATACCACTTTGCCGGACCGGCACAGGTCATCCAGCCAGCTTTGGGAATAGTCCATCAGGCGCGCGGGAAGAATATCGCTGTCCCATGCGCCTGCGGCTGCGGAGAATCCCTCGAGCTGATCGACCACCTCTGGCAACGCAGCCTTGCCCCGGCTCTGTGTGGCGGAGGAAAGGTGCTGCCAGTCGAAAAGAAAACGCGTGAAGTCTTGCAGCGACACCGGTTCGATCTCTCGACGCAGCCGCTTGACCGTGTAGCGATGAATGCGTGAAAGCAGATGCCGCTCGCACCATTGTTCCTCATGGGCGCCGGGACTGAAGCGACCTCGCAGGACATAGCCTTCATTTTCCAGCTGAGACAATGCCTGAGTGACCTCGCCGGGCGGCAATGCCAGTGGCTCGGAGATATCTGGCAATGTCAACGGCCCGAAACCACTCAAACGCGCCCGGACGATCTCGACCCTTGCGTCATCCTCGTTCCAGGTCTCATCGAAACCCTCCATGGCAGCCAGCGGAGGGTGCATTTCAGCAGCAGGGTAGATAGCGTGCAGACAGGTGAGGCGTTCCAGTGGAATCCACAGGGCCTGTTCGGGCGACACCTGAAGGCGAGTGGCGCGGCCCGAGCGAGCGAGACTTTCCAGCCAGTTCATCCACTCTCGTTGATCCCGCGCTTCCGCACCGCTGACGCACCCCAGACTCATCAAGGCCTCATGCATCTCGTCGATGTTCTGCGGTCGCGGCCACGCCTCGTCGCTGACAGCCACGATGGCGTCGGCGTCGAGAGCACCCAGGTCATCGGCGGACTCGGGGTCGCTCCAGCGCCGGTTGAGTACGGCCTGGGTCCGGCGTTCCTCCAGCGGCGCGTCGTCGAGGAAGCTGTAAGGCTTGGCGTTCAGGATCTCGGCGGCCAAAGGGGAGGGCGCAGGCAGGTCACGGCTGATCAGGCGCACTTCGCCTTTTTCCATGCGTCGCAGCAATGCCAGCCAACCGTCGGCGTCCATGGCTTCGTGCAGGCAGTCGTCCAGGGTTTGTTCGACCAGCGGATGCGCCGGGACTTCCCGTTCGCCGACCAGATTTTCAAGGCAGGCAATTTGATCGGGGAAGACTGTCGCTATCAAGTCCTCACTTTTCATGCGCTGCAGTTGTGGTGCGACCTTGCGACCGCCCGTGTAGCGTGGCAAGGCCAGCGCAACGCCCGCGTTCCAGCGCCAGCGGACGCCGAATAACGGCGCGTCGAGCACGGCTTGAATCAGCAGATGCTCGGCGGTGTTGGAATTGAGGTAGCGCCAGACTTCCTCCAGCGCAAAGCTGTGGCTGGTGGACAGTGACAGGACGATGGCATCCTCGCTGGCAGCGGCCTGCAATTCAAAATTGAAGGTACGGCAAAAACGCTTGCGCAGTGCCAGGCCCCAGGCCCGATTAACGCGGCTGCCGAACGGGGTATGAATCACCAGTTGCGTGCCGCCGGATTCGTCGAAGAAACGCTCCATCACCAGCGTGTCCTGCGATGGCAAGGCACCCAGGGCCGAGTGGGCACGGGCCAGATAGTCGACGATCTGCTCGGCACTGGCGCAGTCCAGCCCCAAGGTGCTGATCAGCCAATCGATGCATGGCCGCAGATTGCCCGGATGAGCGCTGAACTGCTGATCGATGTCCGATTGCAAGCGAGCGACGGCAAAGGAGAGTTCGTCGCTGCGCCCCGGCGCTTCGCCCAGCCAGAACGGAATGTTCGGAGGTACGCCTTGGGCGTCTTCGACGCGTACGCGACCGGCCTCGATACGCAGGATCCGGTACGAGGTATTACCGAGCTGAAAGATGTCTCCGGCGATGCTTTCCACAGCGAAATCTTCGTTGACCGTGCCGATGTTCAATGCCTGGGGTTCGAGGATCACGCTGTAGTCGGCGTTGTCCGGGATCGTCCCGCCGCTGGTGACAGCCGTCAGCTTGCTGCCGCGTCGTCCGCGCAATGTGCGGGTCACGGCATCGCGATGGAGGTAGGCGGCGCGCACGCCCTGACGCCCGCTGTAACCTTCGGCGAGCATGCTCAGCAGCGCCTGATAATGGCCTTCATCGAGTTCGGCATAGGGCCAGGCCTTGCGAAACAGATCCAGCAAGGCCTGCTCCTGCCATTCCTGACAACTCACCTCGGCAATGATCTGCTGGGCCAACACATCCAGCGGCGCCTTGGGGATGACCAAGGTGTCGAGTTCGCCCCGTCGCACGCAGTCCAGCAGCGCTGCGCATTCGATCAAGTCGTCACGGGACACTGCAAACAGCCGACCCTTGGGCGTTCCACCGACCTGGTGGCCAGAGCGCCCG
Organism: Pseudomonas sp. LS-2; assembly: GCF_003605735.1. Taxonomy (GTDB): domain Bacteria; phylum Pseudomonadota; class Gammaproteobacteria; order Pseudomonadales; family Pseudomonadaceae; genus Aquipseudomonas. The sequence continues at coordinate 44,915 of NZ_QXTJ01000009.1, forward strand.
ACCCGTTGCAGGAATGCGGCGATAGAACGTGGTGAACTGATCTGACAGACCAGATCGACATCGCCGATATCGATACCCAGCTCCAGCGACGCCGTGGCGATCAGGACCTGCAAGTCGCCGCGCTTGAGGCGCTGCTCCGCGTCCAGACGCTGCTCCTTGGCGAGGCTGCCGTGGTGCGCCGCCACGGCCTCTTTGCCAAGACGCTCGCTCAGATGCCGAGCCATGCGCTCGGCCAGCCGCCGAGTATTAACGAAAATCAGTGTGGTGCGATGTTCCCGCGCTAGCTCGGCCAGGCGGTCATAGACCAACTGCCAGACATCGTTGGCCATAACGGCGGTCAGCGGCACGGGCGGAACTTCGATGGCCAGATCCCGAGGCCGGGCATGGCCGATGTCGACAATGGCGCAAGGGCGGCTGACCGGGTCGCTGCCCACCAGAAAGCGTGACACCCGCTCGATGGGTTTTTGCGTCGCCGAGAGCCCGATTCGCAACAAAGGCTTTTCACACAGCCCCTGCAGGCGTTCGAGGCTCAACGCCAGGTGACTGCCGCGCTTGCCGGCAGCAATGGCGTGGATCTCGTCGACGATCACCGTTTGCGTGCTCGACAGCATGCGACGACCCGAATCCGAACCCAGCAGCACATACAGCGATTCCGGGGTGGTCACCAGAATATGCGGTGCCGTTTTGCGCATCGACGTGCGGTCTTTTTGCGGGGTGTCGCCGGTACGCACGGCCGTACTGATCCGAAGTTCAGGCAGACCCTGTTGTACCAACTGCTCGGTGATGCCGGTCAATGGATTTTGCAAGTTGATCTGAATATCGTTGGACAAGGCCTTGAGGGGCGAGATGTACACCACGAAGGTCTGGTCCGGCAATTCGCCGCCCGTCTTCAGCCCCTGATGAACCAGATCGTCGATCACTGCCAGGAAAGCCGTAAGGGTTTTCCCGGAGCCGGTGGGCGCTGCGATCAGCGTGGACTGGCGTTGCTTGATCAGCGGCCACGCCTGAGCCTGAGCAGCAGTAACCGCCGGGAACGTGTTGCGAAACCAGGCGCTCACGGCCGGGTGAAAGCCGTCGAGGACTGGGTCAAGCGTCTGGGAAACATTCATGGGTAAATTTATGCGGGCGCAAGGCTAAGGATGCAAGGGCCGGTGATCGGGGGCTTTGCCGGTAGACCTGTTGGGACTTATCCACTGACGTGTTATGTTTGCGAGCGTTTTTCACCTATTTTTTCTAAAGACTGAGCCTGCTGACTCTATGCGAATGCGCCTTATGCTGTTGGGCGGCGGGAATGCCCTTGGGCAGGCGTTGATTCGTCTGGGTGCCGAGGAGGACATTGGATTCCTCGCACCGCGTCCACCGCAAGACGGTTGGGATGCGGCAAGCCTGACGCAACTGCTCGATGACACCCGCCCGGATGCCTTGATCAATCTCGCTTACTACTTCGACTGGTTTCAGGCGGAGAGCGTGAGCGCAGAGCGGCTGAACACTCAGGAACGCTCGGTCGAGCGCCTCGCTGAACTGTGCCAGCACCACAACATCGTTCTGGTCCAGCCTTCCAGCTATCGCGTGTTCGATGGCTCGCGGGCCACTGCCTACAGCGAAAAGGACGAACCTGTTCCGCTGGGCTACCGTGGTCAGGCACTGTGGCGCATCGAACAAAGTGTGCGTGCCACCTGTCCGCAACATGTGCTGCTGCGTTTTGGCTGGCTGCTCGACGACAGCGCCGACGGCGTACTCGGGCGCTTTCTGACTCGCGCCGAATCCCCTGACGAACTGCTGATGGCCGATGACCGCCGCGGCAATCCGACACCGGTCGACGATGCCGCACGCGTCATCATCTCCGTGCTCAAACAACTGGATTGCGCCGCGCCGCTGTGGGGCACCTATCACTATGCCGGTCACGAGGCGACCACGCCGCTGGCGTTGGGGCAGGCTATCCTGACGGAGGCTCGTCTGATGCGTCCGTTGGCGGTCGAAGCCCCGACGGCTCAGGCTCATGCGGCGAGTCCCGACGTTGCCGAAGAGCCGCAGAACGCCGTGCTCGCCTGCAAGAAAATCCTTCACACCTTTGGTATCAAGCCTCGCGCATGGCGTGCCGGTTTGCCCAGCCTACTGGACCGCTATTACCGCCATGTCTGATGCTCCTGTCCTGATCACCGGCGGTGCCGGTTTCATTGGTTCCCACCTGGTCGACGCCCTGCTCGCCAAGGGTTACTCGGTGCGCATCCTCGATGACCTGTCCACCGGCAAACGCAGCAACCTGCCGCTGGACAATCCCAGGGTCGAACTGATCGAAGGCGATGTTGCCGATGCTGCCCTGGTGGCGCGCGCTGCAATTGGATGTCAGGCGGTTGCGCATCTGGCGGCTGTGGCTTCGGTACAGGCGTCGGTCGACGATCCGGTAAAGACGCATCAGAGCAATTTCATCGGCACACTGAATGTCTGCGAAGCCATGCGCCAGGCGGGCATCAAGCGTGTGGTGTTTGCGTCGAGCGCTGCGGTCTACGGCAACAATGGCGAAGGCGAAGCAATCACCGAAGACACACCGAAAGCGCCCCTGACGCCTTATGCGTCGGACAAGCTGGCCGGCGAGTACTATTTCGATTTCTACCGTCGCCAGCATGGTCTGGAACCGCTGGTATTTCGTTTTTTCAACATCTTCGGGCCGCGCCAGGATCCGTCATCGCCGTATTCCGGTGTGATCAGCATTTTTGCCGAGCGCGCCGAGAAAGGCCTGCCGATCTCGGNCCTGGTCGATCTTGTTGTGCAGGGTTTCGAACTGCCAGTGGTGGAGGCGGGTGCGGTGAACGTCGGGTTGAACGCGACCACTTCGCTCAATGAACTGCTGGCGGCGTTCGAGCAGGTGGTCGGCAGTCTGCCCCCGGTCACCTATCTGCCTGCGCGATCAGGGGATATCAAGCATTCCCGAGCCAACAATCAACGGCTGCTGGAGCGCTTCAACGTGTCAGAGCCGACACCGCTGAAAGTCGGGCTGGCGCGGTTGTTGGGGCGCTGAATCCCGCAACGCAAAAAGGCACCCTCAAGGTGCCTTTCACGTTTGCGGACAACTGAATTCCAGCAGCAGTCCGGCTTGCCGGCGGTGGGGTTTTCGAAATCGCGAACGCCCGGGAGCCAGATTGCTACAGAGAGCCATCAACCCGGGGTGGTGACGTGCCTCAGAACTTGTAACCAAACCCCACCATGTAAACCCATGGATCGACATCCACGTTGACCTTGGTGCGTCCCACACCCAGCGCCGATGGGCCATCCAGCGACGCTTGAGTGTCGATGTCGACGTACCACACTGCAGCGTTGACCATGACTTTGTCGGTCAGCATGTAGTCCATCCCGACTTGCCCCGCCCAACCCCATGAATTCTTGATGTGCAGGTTGTTCATGCCCTGACCTTTGCGGTCAGTGCTCAGGTTTTCATCGTAGAACCAGGTGTAGTTCACACCCAGACCGGCGTAGGGCTGGAACTTCGAGTTCGCTTCCATCGGGTAGTACTGCAGAGACAGCGTTGGAGGCAACTGTTTGACGTCCGCCAATTTGCCATCAAGGCCGGCGCCCAGGCCCTTGAGGGCGACGGTGTGTTGGAACGGCGTGGAAGCCAGCAGTTCCACCCCAACGTGATCCGTCAGCATATAGGCGAAGGTCAGGCCCAGTTGGGTATCGCTGTCCAGCGTCGCTTTGGTGCCCGGGGCCTTTACACCGTCGAACTTCAGATTGCCGCTGTCTTCGTTGGGCGCGGTAGTGGCCGCCCCCGCGCGAACAATGATGTCACCGGCCTGGTGAGCGTGGGCAATGAGAGGGACGCCGAGTGCGAGCGCAACGAGCGATGCGCCGAGCAGGGACTTGTTCATGGGGGCTCCGTAAAGGCATTGGAAAGGGATGCCTTGATGTTACGGAGTCCATGAAGCGCGGGTTTTGACCTGGCTCAATGAAACGTTGATCAGAACGCACGTAGCGGCACGGCTTGCGGGCGGAGGGGGCCTTGAAATCACCACCGTCGGCAAGCCGTGCTGCTACAAGAATTGTTCGGTGAGTAGTCGCTCACTGGTCCGGCAGCTCATACACCAGAATCTTGTCGGCCTCCATTTGATACCCGGCATCGGCCAGCTCGCTGGTCGATGATTTGACCTGCATTGGCCCCTCGATCCAGTAGGGTTGGTACAGTTCGTCGACCTTCACGCCCAGCTCGCTGGTGACGTGGACGATCTGGTTCGGCGGCGGCGGTGGGACGTGGATGCAGGCGCCGAAGTAAGGCACCAGCAGAAACTCCGTTACCCGGCCTTCTTCGCTGACCTCCAGCGGCACGATATAGCCCGGCAGCCGCACCATCTGGCCATCCAGCGATTTGACCACCGGTGCATGGGGTGCCAGTTGATGTGCCGCAGGGGCTGATTCCACTGAAAGCGCGTCGGCCATTTTCGACAGGTCGTGAATGGGCGCCGTGATCAGCTTCACCGGCGGCGCATCGGGCGGGATCATCTCCTGCCAGGTCAACACGCGCAGGTCCTGCGCCCATATCGGGGTCACGATCAACAATGACAACAGCACCCACAACGCTCGCATCAGAACATCCTCACAAACGAATCGACAGGCCATCGGCCAACGACTGGCGATACGCGCGCCAGGCTGGCACCACGCCCATCAGCAGTGCTGCGCCTAGAATGCCACCCAGCAGCGTCCATTCATAAGCGCTGGGCAGGGACAGCGGCAAGTACAAACCGTAGTTGGCCTGCACGTAACCTTGAGCGGCGGCGATGCCGACGTACAGCAACGCCAGACCGCTGACCGCGCCAGCCAGTGCCAGGGCGAAGGCTTCCAGAATCAACAGACTGGCGATATGCCAAGGCCGAGCGCCGACAGAACGCAGAATGGCCATTTCCCTACGACGCTCGTTCAGGCTGGTGAGAATCGCCGTCAGCATCCCGATCAGGCCCGTCAGCACCACGAACAGAGAGATCACGAACAGGGCTTTCTCGGCAGTGCCCATCAGGCTCCACAGTTCCTGCAACGCCACGCCGGGGAGAATCGCGAGCATCGGTTCGCCGCGGAATTCGTTGATCTCCCGCTGCAGGGCGAAGGTTGAGATCTTGTTGTTCAGCCCAAGCATGAACGCAGTGATCGCGGTAGGTGTGAGGTCCATGTTGCGCGCCTGATCGGCCGTGATCCTTCCAGCGCCTTGAGCGGGAACGCCGTTATGCCAGTCGATGTGAATCGCTTCCATGCCGCCGAGACTGATGTGCAACGTGCGGTCCACCGGCGTGCCGGTGCGCTTGAGAATGCCGACGACGGTAAATGGCTTATCGTCATGTTTGACCAGGCTCACCACCGCCACACCATGGGCCAGCACCAGTTTGTCGCCGAGTTTGTAATGCAGTGCATCGGCCACTTCTGCGCCCAGTACCACCTCGAAAGGGTCGGTGGCAAAGGGGCGGCCATCGGCCATTTCCAGATGCTGCTGGCGGCCGTACTGGTAATGCTCGAAATACGATTCGTTGGTGCCCATCACCCGATAGCCGCGATGGCTGTCGCCCAGGGAAATCGGGATCGCCCATTTCACCTGTCTGCTGTTGGCAAAATGCTCGAAGCTGTGCCAGCGAATGTTGTTGGTGGCGTTGCCGATGCGAAACACCGAGTACAGCAACAGATTCACCGATCCCGAACGCGCACCCACGATAAGGTCGGTGCCGCTGATGGTGCTGGCGAAGCTGGCGCGGGCTTCGGTGCGCACGCGCTCCACCGCCAATAACAGGCAGACCGACAAAGCGATGGCGAAGGCCGTGAGAAAAGCGGTAAAGCGGCGGTTGGCGAGACTGGCCAGCGCCAGGCGAAGAAGATACATCTCAAACCTCGGTGACGACGGCGGCGCGATTGAGTTCGGCCAGCGACAGATGACGGTCGAACAGCGGTGCCAGGCTCTGATCATGGCTGACGAACAACAGGCTGGCGCCCGCCTCGCGGCATTCGGCGAACAACAACTGGAGGAACGCTTCGCGGGCGTCGGCGTCGAGGGCCGACGTGGGTTCGTCAGCGATGACCAGTTCAGGCTGACCGATCAGTGCGCGCGCGGCGGCGACCCGCTGTTGTTGGCCGATGGACAGCGAGTCGGCGCGACGGCCGAGCAATTGCGGATCTTTCAGGCCCAGATGCGCGAGCAACGTCGCGGCGGCCACATCGACGCTGCCATGGCGTTGCGTCGCCCTTTGCGCACGCAGTTTAGAAAAGTGGCAGGGCAACTCGACGTTCTCGCGCACCGACAGAAACGGCAGCAGGTTGAACTGCTGGAAGATATAACCGGTGTGATCGACCCGGAAGCGATCGCGGGCGCCCGCCGACAGTTGCGTCAGTTCCTGGCCAAGCAGACGAATGCTCCCACGGTTGGGTGTCTGTACGCCGCCCAGCAATCCCAGCAACGTTGTTTTGCCGCTGCCGCTTGGGCCTTTGAGAAAAAGCGTTTCGCCAGCTTCCAGACGAAATGCCGGTACATCCAGCAACTCTGGATGGCCCGGCCAGGCAAAGCCGAGATTGGACAGTTCGATAAGTGCTTGAGTCATGGCCTCAGTCGCTTCTCAATAGTGAACGACCGGGAAGTCCCGGTCGCATGTGAAGCCATGTTGGTTAAAACTTGACCACTGGGTTGCTCGGGCGAACTTCCGCGCCCATCTGGCGTTTCGGTGTCACCAGTTGTACCTGAATGGTCTGAGTGGCCGGGAAGCTTTTGAACAGTTGGGTCAGGTCCAGTTTGTTCAGCACTGCCGGGACGTTGCAGGTGAACTGGTAGTGACCGTGGATTTCGCTGTGCTCGTGTTCGTCAGCATCGCCGTCGTCGTCCTTGTCGCCAAACAGCGGGCTTTCCAGCTTCTGTTTGGTCACCGTGCAACCTGCCGCTTCGGGAATGCTGAACAGACCGTGGGGCTTGAGCAACGTTTCGCGTGCCTGCGCCAGGGTCGCCTTGTCTGCATCGGAAGTGGCGGCATGTTCGAAGCCGACGATGTTCATCGCCGGAGTGTCCAATTCCAGCTCCAGCGTACGGCCGTCAAGCGCCATGTCCAGTCGCGCGACGCCGTGCACATGCGCGCCGAGGCTGCCGTGCTCATGATCGTGGTCATGTTCATCGGCAGCGTGAGCGAGAGCAAGGGGCAGTAGCGCGAAGGGCAGGGCGAGAAACAGACGACGCATAGGGGAGGGCTCCGAAGAAGAATGGAAAAGTTGTTATGTGATCTTATAACAAGCAGTCACGCCGTTTATTAACTTTTTTGCCATGGCGCAGCATCAGGTGATTACGTGCAGCGTGGGGAGTCCTGTGGGACCATGCCGCTCAGTCAACCAGAGGACACACATCATGCTGCGAATCCGTGGAACCGTCGGCGATCTGGCCGTGGATCTGACCGTGGAAATGGACGAAAGCGATTGGGCTCGGCTGGGCACGCAACTGGCCGTGCAATTGCAGGAAAGCAAACCCGCAAGCGAGTCAGCGACCAAGCCGGTTGCGAGTCGCAACGACGCGGTCTGGGATATTGCTCAGGACCTGCTGCGCAAGGCTGGGCACATGAGCGGGCCGGACCTGCTCGGGCAACTGGAAGGGCTGGCGGGAAGTACGGCGGCGGGCAAGCGCCTGATGGTGCGCATGCGCCATAGCGCCAACGTGAAGGTTGAGAGCCATGGCGATGCGCCGGAGTATTACTGGGTCGATCAGTAAAGCGCGGCAAACAACTTGCGGCGGTAGGTCGTGACCAGCGGGTGATCGTTGCCCAGCAGGTCGAATACCTGCAGCAAGGTCTTGTGTGGCTGACCTTCGTTGTAGCTGCGATTGCGGATGAACAGCTTGAGCAGACCTTCCAGCGCAGCGTCGTATTGCTGACGGGACAATTGATGAATCGCCAGTTGATGCGCGGCTTCGTCGTCCTGCGGGTTCTGCGCCAGGCGGGTCTTCAGGTCGGCCACATCAGGCAAGGATCTGGCTTCGCCGAGGAAGGTCAGTTGAGCTTTCGCACCGGCCAGCGCGGCCTTGTGATCGTCGCTCTTGACCGCATCCAGCACGGTACGCGCTTCGTTCAGCTCGCCGCGCTCAGCCAGGCAGCGTGCGTATAGAATCAACGCGGCGGCGTTGGTGTTGTCCTCGGCCAGAATGGTCTGCAGCACCGCTTCGGCTTCAGCGAAATGGCTGGCGGCGAACATCTCCTGAGCGGTTTGCAGCGGATCGGCCGCAGCGGGTGGCGGCATCTGCACATGAGGTTCGAGCAGCGCGCGAATTTGCGATTCAGGCTGCGCGCCGGCAAAGCCGTCCACCGGCTGACCATCCTTGAACAGCACCACGGTCGGCAGGCTGCGAATGCCGAAGCGGGCAACGATGTCCTGCTCGGCGTCGCAGTCGACCTTGGCCAGCAGCAACTCGCCCTGATAGCTCTCGGCGATTTGCTGCAGCAGCGGCATCAGCACTTTGCACGGCGCGCACCACTCGGCCCAGAAATCCACCAGCACTGGTTTGTGAAAGGAGTTCTCGATGACCAACTGATCGAAAGTGGCAGTGGTCGCATCGAAGATGTACGGCGTGTCCTGGCTCATCGTAACTCTCGAAAAAAGGCTCAATGGCGCCAACTATAAAGGGCTGGCGGGATTGTCGGAAGCGGGGTGGGGGTATCTGCGCGTAATACGTGTCCTGCGCAGTGGCTTTTGATTCTGGCCGAAGGCCGTAGGAGCAAGCTTGCTCGCGATCTGCCGAGAACCGGCAGTAAAACCGGACAATCTGGCGGCTCAGGCATACCGCATCTGCCGGGATTGCTGCCGGTTCCCGGCAGATCGTCGGCAAGCCGGACTCCCACGGCCTCTGGCCAGAGTCAAAACCGGCGCAATCAGGTCAACGCACCGCGTGATACAGGCTCACGTTGCGAAACTCCCAGGGCTCCGCCAGATCCGGCAAGGTCAGCGCTTCAAGAATCCCCAGTCGCTCATAAGCCGCATGCTGAAAATCCCGCACCCGTGAATCCGCCACCAGCGCCTGTTTGCCGCGACTCAGAAACTGGTCCAGCAACGGCAGGTTAGCGCGGTCGTACAGCACGTCGGCCACCAGAATCAGATCGAAACGGTCGTCTTCGGCGAAGAAGTCCGCCGAGTAATTGAGCGTGACGCCGTTGAGTTCAGCGTTGGCCTTGCACGATGCGATGGCAACGGGATCAAGATCGCATGCCACCACTTCCAGCGCGCCCGCCTTCATCGCGGCGATTCCCGCAACACCCGAGCCCGCGCCAAAATCCAGCACGCGCTTGCCCTCGACCCAATGCCGATGCGCGGCCAGAAAACGTGCCATTGCCAGGCCACTGGCCCAGCAGAAACTCCAGTAGGGTGGTTCCTCGAGGATGCGCCGTGTCTCTTCCGGGCTGAAGGCACGGTCCATATTGTCCGCGTCGATCAGCCATAATTTGAGATTGGTCCCCGGTAGCGGCTCTGCAACCAGTCTGGCGTCGCCCAACAAATCGCTCAGTGCCGCCTGCAGATGGGGCGGGGGTGTCATGGTGCGGTGACGAATTGCAGCTGGCCCAGCGATTGGGTGTCAGGCTTGGCGATCAACACCGACGGCAAATGGAGGATCAACTGCCCCGACTGGCTGGCGCGGCCACGCAGTTCAACGCGCGCGCCTTGCGGAAAGGCTTCCGGGTTGAAGCGCAACTGGAACGGCAGCGACTGGTTGTTCCCCGTCAGCTTGGTGCTGCTCAGCAGTTTTTGCGGGCGATTGCGGTCGTCGATGACCAGCAAGGCCAGTTCCACCTCCGCGCCTGCTGGCACGCCGAGCAGTTGGCCGCTCAATTCGCGCTGATAAGGCAGCAGCGGGCCCGGACCTTCCGGCAGTTTGATCGCATTGGGCGCAGGTTTGGCGGGGGTGGCGGGCTTGGGCGGCTCAGCGGTGCTACAGGCGGCGAGCAGGCCGACCAGGCTGATTACAGCGAGCGAACGTAGCGTCATGAACGGCTCCGGCAGAAACAGAATCGATTGGGATATGCGAGATATGACGCAGTATCGCCGAGGGTGACAGCTTTCGCTGCACCGGATGCGCGTCTATATACCTCAAACCCCAAGACTTGTCTTGCCGGCGGGATGCGCTACCATGGCCCTCCCTTTTTTTGTTGCCTGCCACCATGCACTGTCCCTTTTGCGGTGCCAACGACACCAAAGTCATTGACTCGCGCCTCGTTGCCGAAGGCGATCAGGTTCGCCGCCGTCGTGAATGCGTTGCCTGCGGCGAGCGTTTCACCACTTTCGAAACCGCTGAACTGGTTCTGCCCCGGCTGATCAAGCAGGACGGCAGCCGACAGCCCTTCGATGAAGAGAAGCTGCGGGCCGGCATGCAGCGAGCGCTGGAAAAGCGCCCCGTCAGCGTCGAGCGTCTCGAGGCGGCCCTGGCCCATATCAAAAGCAAACTGCGCGCAACCGGCGAGCGTGAGGTCAAATCCTTGATCGTCGGTGAGCTGGTGATGGGCGAGCTGCAAAAACTCGACGAAGTGGCCTATATCCGCTTTGCTTCGGTGTATCGGCGGTTCCAGGATCTCAACGAGTTCCGCGAAGAAATCGATCGACTGGCCCGCGAGCCGGTTAAAGAGTGAGCATGTCCTCCACAGAGCAAAGCGTGCTCGACGCCTTCTACATGGCGCGAGCGCTGGAACTGGCGCGCAAGGGCGTCTACTCGACGCACCCCAATCCTCGGGTCGGTTGCGTGATCGTGCGCGATGGCGAGGTGGTTGGCGAGGGCTGGCATGTCCGTGCCGGCGAGCCCCACGCCGAAGTCCACGCTTTGCGTCAGGCGGGTGACAAGGCCCGTGGCGCGACCGCCTACGTCACCCTCGAACCTTGCAGCCACCATGGACGCACACCGCCCTGCGCCGAAGCGCTGGTCAATGCCGGTGTTGATCGAGTGGTCGCCGCGATGCAGGACCCCAACCCCGATGTCGCCGGACGCGGCCTGCTGCGTTTGATGAGCGCCGGTATCGCGGTGCAGAGCGGCGTGCTGGAGACCGAGGCTCGGGCCATCAACAAGGGGTTTCTCAAACGCATGGAGCACGGCCTGCCGTATGTGCGGGTCAAGCTGGCGATGAGTCTCGATGGCCGCACGGCCATGGCCAGTGGAGAAAGTCAGTGGATCACCGGCCCCGAAGCGCGCTCGGCGGTGCAGCGTCTGCGTGCCCAATCCAGCGTGGTGCTGACCGGAGCCGACACGGTACTCGCCGACAACGCGCGTCTCACTGTTCGCCCCGATGAGCTGGGCCTGAATGCCGAACTGACGGCGCTGGCCATGACCCGTCCGCCGTTGCGCGTGCTGATCGACGGGCGCCTGCGGGTGCCACTGGACTCGCCGTTTTTCAAGGCGGGCAGTGCGTTGGTCGCGACCTGCGCGGCAGCCTCAGCCCGCGAGCGATATCACGACGAGGGCCATGAAATGCTGGCGCTGGCGAGCAGCGGTGGGCATGTCGATCTGCGCAAGTTGCTGGTCGAACTGGCCGCTCGTGGCGTCAACGACGTGCTGGTCGAAGCCGGTCCCAAACTCGCAGGCGCGTTCACTCGTCTGGGTCTGGTCGATGAGTTCCAGATTTTCATTGCGGGCAAGTTCATGGGCTCGTCAGCCCGGCCATTGCTGGACCTGCCACTGGCGCAAATGAACGAGGCGCTCGAACTGAAGATCGTCGAAATGCGCGCAATCGGAAATGACTGGCGAGTCATCGCAATACCTGCGGCGAGCGCGAGCGTATAATTTTCGGCCATCGTATCTACGCTGGCCCTGTTCTCCCGGAGGACCCATGTTTACCGGCATTATCGAATCCATCGGCAGCATCCGCGCCATTACTCCCAAAGGCGGCGATGTCCGCGTTTATGTAGAGACCGGCAAACTCGACCTTTCCGACGTCAAGCTGGGCGACAGCATCGCCGTCAACGGCGTCTGCCTGACTGCAGTCGAACTGCCCGGTGACGGTTTCTGGGCTGATGTCAGCCGCGAAACCCTGGACGTCACGGCCTTCGTCGATCTGAAAACCGGCAGCCGCGTCAATCTGGAAAAAGCCCTGACGCCGACCACTCGCCTGGGCGGTCATCTGGTCAGCGGCCACGTCGATGGCGTCGGCGAGGTTCTCTCCCGCGAAGAAAACGCCCGTGCGATTCAGTTCCGCATGCGCGCCCCCCGTGAGCTGGCCAAGTACATTTCCCACAAGGGCTCGATCACTGTCGATGGCACAAGCCTGACCGTGAACGCCGTCAACGGCGCCGAGTTCGAGCTGACCATCGTGCCGCACACCCTGGCCGAGACCATCATGGGCGACTACCGCCCGGGTCGTAAGATCAACCTGGAAGTCGATCTGCTGGCGCGTTACCTGGAGCGCTTGCTGCTCGGTGACAAGGCTGCCGACCCGACGCCTGCCCAGGGCGGCACCATCACCGAAAGCTTTCTGGCCGCCAACGGCTACCTCAAATCCTGAATCGAAGGGGGTGCCGCGTGGCGCTCAATAGCATCGAAGAACTGGTTGAAGACATTCGCCAAGGCAAGATGGTCATCCTCATGGATGACGAAGATCGCGAGAACGAAGGCGATCTGATCATGGCCTCCGAGTGCGTCAAGGCCGAGCACATCAACTTCATGGCGCGTTATGCCCGTGGCCTGATCTGCATGCCGATGACCCGCGAGCGCTGCGAAGCCCTGAAGCTGCCGCTGATGGCACCGCGCAACGGTTCGGGGTTTGGCACCAAGTTCACCGTTTCCATCGAAGCTGCAGAAGGCGTGACCACCGGCATTTCCGCCGCTGACCGTGCGCGCACCGTCCAGGCTGCCGCCGCCAAGGACGCCAAGGCCGAAGACATCGTCAGCCCTGGCCACATCTTCCCGTTGATGGCCCAGGCCGGCGGCACCCTGTCTCGCGCTGGCCACACTGAAGCGGCGTGCGATCTGGCGCGAATGGCCGGTTTCGAGCCAACGGGTGTGATCTGCGAAGTGATGAATGATGACGGCACCATGTCCCGTCGTACAGAACTGGAAGCCTTCGCTGCCGAGCACAACATCAAGATCGGCACCATCGCCGACCTGATCCATTACCGGATGATCCACGAACGTACCGTTCAGCGGATAGCCGAGCAGCCGCTGGATAGCGAGTTGGGCCACTTCAATCTGGTCACCTATCGTGATTCGGTCGAAGGTGACGTTCACCTGGCGCTGACCCTGGGCAAGATCTGCGCTGAAGAGCCGACCCTGGTTCGCGTCCACAACATGGACCCGCTGCGCGACCTGCTGATGGTCAAACAGCCCGGTCGCTGGAGCTTGCGCGCCGCCATGAGTGCGGTTGCAGAGGCGGGCAGCGGTGTGGTTCTGCTGCTCGGTCACCCGCTCGATGGCGACGCGGTACTGGCCCATGTGCGTGAAACCGCAGGCGCGGCACCGGTCAAGACACCGACCACTTACAGCACGGTCGGCGCCGGTTCGCAGATCCTTCGCGACCTGGGTGTGCGCAAAATGCGTCTGTTGAGTTCGCCAATGAAGTTCAACGCGATATCCGGTTTCGATCTGGAAGTTGTAGAATACGTGCCCTCCGAATAAAGACCGGCAGGTCATGTACCGTGCAAACCTCGGGTTTTCACGGTTTTTGTCCCTGCGGTCGCCGATTCGTGGCCTAAAATCCCTGCAAGCGCGCCTGATGCGCGCTTGCTTGCTCTTTAATACGAAACACGAGACTCAGCCGAATGACCCTGAAGACCATCGAAGGTACCTTCATCGCCCCCCAAGGTCGCTATGCCCTGGTGGTTGGCCGCTTCAACAGCTTCGTCGTGGAAAGCCTGGTGAGCGGTGCCGTTGATGCCCTGGTTCGCCATGGCGTGAGCGAAAGCGACATCACCATCATCCGCGCGCCGGGTGCTTTCGAAATCCCGCTGGTTGTGCAGAAAGTCGCTCAGCGCAGCGAATTCTCCGCGATCATCGCCCTGGGCGCCGTGATCCGTGGTGGCACTCCGCACTTCGAATACGTGGCGGGCGAATGCACCAAGGGCCTGGCTCAGGTTTCCATGGAGTTCGGCGTTCCGGTCGCCTTCGGCGTGCTGACGGTCGATTCCATCGAGCAAGCCATCGAACGTTCCGGCACCAAAGCCGGTAACAAAGGTGCCGAAGCTGCCCTGTCCGCTATCGAGATGGTCAGCCTGTTGGCGCAGTTGGAGGCCAAGTGATTAACGACGAAAGCGATCAGTTCAATCCGCGCGAACCTCGCCCGGCCGACGCTGGCAAACCATCGAAGAGTGAAAAGCGCCGTGCTGCGCGCAAGCTTGCGATGCAGGCGCTCTACCAATGGCACATGGCCAAGCAGTCGCTGAACGAGATCGAAGCCCAGTTCCGTGTCGACAACGACTTCAGCGATGTCGACGCCGCCTACTTCCGTGAAATCCTGCATGGGGTTCCTGCGAAGAAGGCTGAGATCGATGTCGCGCTGACGCCATGCCTGGACATCACCATCGACGAGCTGGACCCGGTTGAACTGGCCGTATTGCGCCTGTCCACCTGGGAGTTTCTGGAGCGCATCGATGTGCCGTATCGCGTGGTAATCAACGAAGGCATCGAGCTGGCTAAAGTCTACGGTTCGACCGACGGCCACAAGTTCGTCAACGGTGTTCTCGACAAGCTGGCTCCGCGTCTGCGCGAAGTCGAAGTCAAGGCCCACAAGCGCTGAGGCGTCTGGATTTCTCCAGAACCTTGAGCTGTCCAGAACATTGGAAACGTGCGACGCCATGGGCGAGTTCGAGCTGATCCGCAACTACTTCGCCGCTGCGCCATGTGCGCAGCCTGGCGAAGGTGTCGCGTTGGGGATCGGCGACGACTGCGCCCTGTTGTCGGTAGACGCCGGCGAGCAATTGGCGATTTCTACCGACACGCTGGTCGCCGGGGTGCATTTTCCCGACGGCTGCGATCCTTTTCTGTTGGGCCAGCGAGCCCTGGGCGTCTCTGCCAGCGATCTGGCGGCGATGGGCGCCAAACCCCTTGCACTCACCCTTGCCCTGACCTTGCCGGACGTGTCCGCCGACTGGCTGCAGGCGTTCGCCCGTGGTTTGAACGCAATGGCCCAAGGCTGCTCGATGCGCCTGATCGGCGGCGATACCACTCGCGGACCGCTGAGCCT
Source organism: Pseudomonas sp. LS-2 (assembly GCF_003605735.1). GTDB lineage: Bacteria > Pseudomonadota > Gammaproteobacteria > Pseudomonadales > Pseudomonadaceae > Aquipseudomonas. The sequence continues at coordinate 60,058 of NZ_QXTJ01000009.1, forward strand.
CACCGTCACGGTGTTCGGTTCGGTGCCGGCGGGGCAGGCACTGAAGCGCAGCGGCGCACGCCCGGGTGATTTGCTGTGCGTAGGCGGTCCACTCGGTGACGGCGCGGGCGCCCTACCGCTGGTGTTGAACCAGCGCAGCACCGAGGCGTCTACCACACAGGCTCTGCTGGCGCGCTACTGGTCGCCGCAACCGCAGCTCGAGCTGGGCATGGCGTTGCGCGGCAAGGCTACGGCGGCGCTGGATATCTCTGACGGGCTGCTTGCCGACTGTGGACATATCGCGGTGGCATCAGGTGTACGGTTGCTGGTCGAGCGTGACAAAGTGCCGATGTCTGACGCGCTGCGGGCGTTCTTCGATCCTGAAGCGGCGCTGAATGCCGCGCTCAGTGGTGGAGACGACTACAGACTGGCGTTCACACTGCCGGCATCATTGCTGGCCGATCTGGTCTGCGCTGGCTGGCCGGTCTTCGTGATCGGTCAGGTGGTCGAGGGGCAGGGCGTAGCGCTTATCGATGAATATGGACAGGACGTCACTCCGTTGACTCGGGGTTATCAACATTTTCGGGAGACACGGTGACAGACCATCCTAATCAGGTCCCGGCGGAAAACGTTCCGCCGTCGGTATGGACCAACCCCTGGCATTTCCTGGCCTTCGGCTTCGGTTCCGGCACCTTGCCCAAGGCGCCCGGCACGTGGGGTTCCATGGTCCCCGTGCCGTTCATTCCACTGTGGCAAATGCTGCCGGATTGGGGCTACTGGCTGATGCTGGGGCTGACCATGCTGTTCGGCTTCTGGCTGTGCGGCAAGGTGGCGGACGATCTGCGCGTGCACGACCATGAAGGCATTGTCTGGGACGAAATGGTCGGCATGTGGATCACTTTGTGGCTGGTTCCCGAAGGCTGGGTCTGGCTGCTGGTGGGGTTCCTGGTGTTTCGCTTCTTCGACATTCTCAAACCGTGGCCCATTCACTGGATCGACAAGCACGTTCACGGCGGCGTCGGCATCATGCTGGACGATGTTCTGGCGGGGGTTTTTGCGTGGGTGGCGATGCAGGGGCTAGTCTGGGTGTGGGGAGTGATATAGGAAACCTCTCATGGGCCGCATTGGGATGAAATGTCTCCCTGGCGTGGTGATCTTGTTGGGGTGCTGGATGGCGAGCGTCGCAGTCGCCGCCGACGTGCCCGCAGACAAGCCCGACGACATCGTGCTGGTGAGCGAGCAGTGGATCGCCTACACCAAAGCGAACGGCACCGGCCTGGGTTGGGACTTGATGCGCGAGGTGTTCGAGCCCGCCGGTATCAAGGTTGCCTTGCGAACCGAACCTTACACGCGGGCTGTCGGTCTGGTGCAACGTGGCGAGGCCGATGCCTGGGTGGGCGCTTACCAGGATGAGGTCGAGGGCACGCTCTATCCCAAATGGCACTACGACACCGACGAGATCTATGCGCTGGGCCTGGCCTCCAAGCCGGCTCCGACGTTGAAGACCCTGGGCAATTACCGTCTGGCCTGGGTACGCGGTTACGAGTATCAGCACTACCTTCCCAACGTGCTGCATTTCAATGAAGTCGCCAGACGCGATCACATTCTGTCGATGCTCGATCACGCCCGCGCTGATCTGTACATCGATGCCAGGCCCGAAGTGGACTTCATCCTTGGGCAGACCAAGGAACCGCAACGTTTTCGTATGACGTATCTGACCGCGATCCCGCTGTTTCTGAGCTTTGCCGACAATGCCCGAGGACATTTCCTGCGTGATCTGTTCGATCAGCGCATGGCTCAACTGGTGCGCTCCGGCAAGCTGCGGCCGATTTTCGCTCGCTGGAAACAACCTTATCCGTTCAATGCAGATGAAAGTACGGGCAAGACCGGGGCCATTCAATGATCAAGCTTCCTGATCTGAATGGCCGACAATTCAGCCTAAGCGCCTGCGGGAACCTGCTGTTACAATGCTGCCTTGCTAATCTCCAGCCCTCATACTGATCAGGAGCACACGGTGCCCGTCGTATTTGTCGCGGCTTCCAAGCTGCCTACCCCTTTTGCCACCTTCAAAATGAACGGCTTTCTCGAGCAGGAAACTGGTCGCGAGCACGTAGTCCTTACCCTTGGCGATGTATCGGATGGCGCCCCTGTTCTCGGTCGTGTGCATTCCGAGTGTCTGACTGGCGATGCCTTGTTCAGCCAGCGTTGCGATTGCGGCTCTCAGCTCGAAGCTGCGTTGCGTGCCATTGCTGCCGAAGGCCGGGGTGTTCTGTTGTACTTGCGTCAGGAAGGACGCGGCATCGGTTTGATGAACAAGATCCGTGCCTATGAATTGCAGGATGGCGGTGCTGATACCGTCGAAGCGAACGAACGTCTGGGGTTCGCCGCTGACCAGCGCGATTACGCCATTTGCTCGCCGATGCTCGAGCATCTGGGCATCAAGTCGCTGCGTCTTATGACCAACAACCCGCGCAAGGTCAAAGCCTTGACCGACATGGGTATCACCGTTGCCGAGCGCGTGCCGCTGCACACCGGCCACAACCCGCACAACAAGCTGTACCTGGCGACCAAAGCGGGCAAACTCGGCCACATGATGGGCAACGAGCATCAGAGCGAGGTCGATCCGGCGTGACACGCGGCAACGTGCGCCGTCGTCTGGCGCTGGCGTGGTGGCGGCAACTGGCATTGACGCTGGGGCCGCTGGTGGTGGTCTGCGTGTTTTTCGGCGGCGACACGGCGAGCACTCCGTCAGTGTTCGCCATGCCACTGTTCATCGCAGGCATCGCCTCAATGTTCCTCAGCCTCAAGCCATTCGGCGTCTACATGCGATCTTTGATCACTACCCAGAAAGCGCTCGATAGCCCTGAAGAGCCCACTGCCTGGCTACGCCTTGCAGCTGATCGACGCATGGCATTCCTGTATGCCGGTCTCCCTGCATGGATCGCTGCGCTGGCCGTGTTCGCCGATCTGGAAGCCGTTGCACTGGCTTTGCTGGCGCTGTCCAGCGTCGTTCTCCTTTACCTCTATCGCATTCCACGCCAGTTAGCCTGATGCGTCTGCTCATCGCCTCTGTGCTGTTGCTGATGGCCGGGCAGAGTCTTGGTGCCGAGCGCGTGATCAGCCTTGCGCCTTCGCTGACTGAAATCGTCGTTGAGCTCGATGCCGCGGACCTGCTGGTCGGCGTGCTCGATGGTGGACAGCGTCCGGCTCAGGTCGCGGCAGTGCCGACGGTTGGGCATTACGGGCAGCTGGAAATGGAGCGGTTGCTGAGTTTGCAGCCCGATCTTTTGTTGCTCTGGCCGGGCAGTGTCAGCGTTGCCCAGCGCGATCAGTTGCGCCGCATGAACATCCCGACGTTCACGGCCGAGCCGCATTCGCTGTACCAACTGGCAGATCAGATCGAGCAGATTGGTGAACGTCTGGGGCGTGGCGAGCGCGGGCGCCAGGTCGCGGGAGATTTTCGTCAGCGCTTGACCGAGTTGCGCCAGCGCTATCACCGCGACGTGCCGATGAGCGTGTTCTATCAGGTGTGGGACCAGCCGCTATATACGGTGGGTGGCGGACAGATCATCAGTGACGCGTTGAGCGTTTGTGGCGCACGTAATGTGTTTGCCGATCTCAGTCAGCCAGCGCCGCAGGTGAGTCTGGAAGCGGTTTTACAGCGCGATCCTGAGTTGATCCTGGCGAGCGATGCCCGGTTGTTGAAGGCCTGGAACAACTGGCGGCAGCTAAAGGCCGTCAAAACGCAGCATCTGTTGGCGGTGCCAGACAAAGGCCTGGAGCGGGCCAGTGGGCAGATGCTGGAGGCGGTGGCGAAGTTGTGTGAAATCCTTTCGCCAAACCGCTGATATCGACTGTAGGAGCGAGCTTGCCCGCGATTTCGGTTCACCCGTTGGCGCATTCGTCGCAGACCCACCACCATCGCGGGCAAGCGCGTTCCTACAGGTGAACAGTCACAGTTCCGGCGTCCAAGTCACGCCGAACATCCAGGTCCGGCCTTCTTCGCGATACCCGTAATTGCTGCCGTCATAGCTGTACAGCGTGCGGCTGTAGTGCTTGTCCAGCGCATTGTCCAGCTTGAACTCCGGCCTCACTTCGTCACTGGCCTTCCAGCTGCTGCGCAACCCGAACAGCGGGTAACCGCCGATGCGCTGGGTGTTGGCTTCGTCGTTGTAGCTGTCGCTGACCGCTTGCCAGCTGGCGCCGATGCCAAGGCGATCAAACTGACGATCAAGATCAAGATTCATCGTACGGCGCGCCCGGCGATTGAGCGTGTGGCCGGTGTCGCGGTCTCGAGGGTCGATGATCGAAGCGCCGAGTTTGCCGGTCCAGCCGAACAGTCGCTGCTCAAGCGACGCTTCCAGGCCGTTGATTCGCGCTGATCCAATGTTCTGCGGGGTGAAATCCGCGTCTAGCGCAATCGCGTCTTTCAGATCGGTGCGATACAGCGACGCTTCAAGTTTGCTAGTGTCGCTCAGCCGACTGCGCCATTGCACTTCGTAGCTCTTGGAGTGCTCGGCCTTGAGATTCGGGTTGCTGAACCCCGGGTAATACAGATCATTGAACGTGGGCGCGCGAAAGCCTTCGCTGTAGGAAAGCAGCACATCGTTAGCTTCGTTGAGTGGCACTGTCAGCGTGCCGCTCCAGGTGTTCTGGCTGCCGAACTGCTGGTTGTCGTCGTGGCGCAGCCCCAGTTCGGTGGAAAACCCTTTGCCCTTGTAACGATGCTGAATGAACGCGGCCCGGTTCCAGCGGCTGTCTTCGTCGAATGGCGTGCTGCTGTTGACCCGGTCTTCGTACCAATCGCCGCCCAGCATCAAGCTGTTGCGATCATTGAGGGTCAGGTCGTTCTGCCAGTTCACCGAATCTCGGTAGGTGTTGAACACGTAGCGGTCGTCGCTGAGCTTGTCGAAGGTCTTCTCGCGGTTTTCGCTGTGGCCGAGTTCAAGGCGGGTTTTCCAGCGGTCGTTGATTCGCGCATCCAGGTAGGTGCCGAGCGTGCTCAGTTCGAAATCACTGTATTGCTGCTGGCCGACGCTGTTGAACGTGACGGGGTCGAACAGACCGAACGGGTTGTCGAATTCGGTTTTGCCCTTGTTATCCAGCGCGTTGAAGCCGATTTCCACATCGTCGGTCAGCCAATGGCTGAGGTTCACGCTGTAGGACTTGTTGCGATAGGCATCGTGGTCTGCATCGCTGGAGAAGGAAGGTCCAGTGCGGTCGATGCCGGCGGTTTCGTCGAGGCTGGTGCTGAGATTGAAGTGGGTCTGCTCATCGCCACCGGATACACCCAGGCTCTGCTGCCAGGTGTCACGGTTGCCAAACCCGCTGTGCAGTCGCGCCTGGAGGCCCTGATCGGCGCCGCGCCGGGTGAATATCTGAATGACCCCGCCGATGGCGTCCGCCCCATAGATCACCGAGCGCGAACCACGCAGGACTTCCACACGCTCGATCTGGTCGACGTTGAGGTACTGCAAGGCGCTGTCGGCGGAAGTGGCGTTGGCGATGCGCTGCCCGTCGACCAACACAAGACTTTGCGCCGCTTTGGTCCCGCGAATGTAGATCCCCGGCAGACTGCCCCGTCCGCCGGTTGGTGAAACCTGAACGCCCGGCACGCGATTGAGCAGGTCGGTCACGTTGCTGGGTTGCAGGCGCTCGATGTCGTCGCGGGTGAACACGGTGTTGGCGGCCGTACTGGCGTCGCGCGGCTCAACCTGACGGTTGGCACTGATGACCACATCGGACAGTTTCAGGGCCTGTTCCCGATCAGGCAGATCGGCGAAGGCTTGGGTGACGGGTAGCAGCGAGAGGGCAAAGACGAGGCGGTGCAGGTTCATGTTCGTTCGTTTCAGTGATCGTTCCCACGCTGCGCGTGGTAACGCTGCCCCGGGCGCTCTGCGTCCAGCGCAGAATGACGCGGAGCGTCATGGGATGCATTCCCACGCAGAGCGTGAGAACGATCAGATCAGGGGTTAGATTTTCCGCAGGCGCTCGGTGATGGACGCTTCGATCCCTTCCGCATCCAGTCCACACTCAGCCAGCATCTGTGCAGGCTTCGCGTGTTCGACGTACACATCCGGCAAGCCCAGATGCAGCACCGACTTGAGAATGTTCTCCCGCGCCAGAAACTCGCTGACCGCAGCACCCGCGCCGCCCATGATGGCGTTTTCTTCGATGGTCACCAGCAGGTCGTGGCTGGCGGCCATTTCGCGCACCAGCGCCTCGTCCATGGGTTTGACGAAACGCATGTCGACGACGGTGGCATTGAGCTTTTCAGCGACCTTGAGCGCGTCGGCCAGCTGTACGCCGAACACCAGCATGGCGACTTTGCTGCCTTGACGGCGGATGATCCCCTTGCCGATTTCCAGCGGCTCGAGGCTGCTGTCGATCACGGCGTTCGGGCCGGTGCCACGCGGATAGCGCACGGCGGCCGGGCCATTGAACAGGTGACCGGTGCTGAGCATTTTGCGCAGTTCGTTCTCGTCACTCGGTGTCATCACCAGCATGCCGGGGATGCAGCGCAAGTAGGACAGATCGAAGCTGCCCGCATGGGTCGGGCCGTCTTCGCCGACCAGACCGGCGCGGTCAATGGCGAACAGCACGTCGAGGTTCTGCACCGCGACGTCGTGAATGAGTTGGTCGTAACCGCGCTGCAGGAAAGTCGAATAAATCGCCACCACCGGTTTGGCGCCTTCACAGGCCATGCCTGCGGCCAGCGTCACGGCATGCTGCTCGGCGATGGCGACGTCGAAATAGCGCTCCGGATAACGTTCGCTGAACGCCACCAGATCAGAGCCTTCTTTCATCGCCGGGGTAATGCCGACCAGACGCTCATCGGCGTCGGCCATGTCGCACAGCCACTGGCCGAACACACCGGAATACTTCGGTCCGCTGGCCTTTTTCGGCGCGGCGGGAGCATCCAGCGGGTCGAGCTTGGTGATGGCGTGGTAGCCGATCGGATCGACTTCGGCTGGCGCGAAACCCTTGCCCTTCTTGGTGACCACATGCAGGAACTGCGGGCCCTTGAGGTCGCGCATGTTGCGCAGGGTGGCGATCAGCGTCGGCAAATCGTGGCCGTCGATAGGGCCGATGTAGTTCCAGCCCAATTCTTCAAACAGGGTGCCGGGCACCAGCATGCCTTTGGCGTACTCTTCGGTGCGACGGGCGATTTCCCAGGCGCCGGGAAGGCGCGACAACACTTTCTTGCTGCCTTCGCGCATGCTGGCGTAAGTGCGGCTGGAAAGAATTTTCGCCAGATAGTTCGACAGCCCGCCGACGTTGCGCGAGATCGACATGTCGTTGTCGTTGAGGATCACCAGCATGTCAGCGTTGACCTCGGGGGCGTGGTTCAACGCCTCGAAGGCCATGCCCGCGGTCAGCGCGCCGTCACCAATGACGGCGATGGACTTGCGTTCGCTGCCTTGCAGCCGGGCGGCAATGGCCATGCCCAGCGCGGCGCTGATCGAGGTGCTGGAGTGACCGACGCCAAAGGTGTCGTACTCGCTCTCGCTGCGACGCGGGAACGCCGCCACGCCGCCTTTCTGACGCAGGGTCGACATCTTTTCACGGCGACCGGTAAGGATCTTGTGCGGATACGCCTGATGCCCGACGTCCCAAACCAGCCGGTCATCGGGGGTATCGAAGACGTAATGCAGGGCAACGGTCAGCTCAATGACACCAAGGCCGGCACCGAAGTGTCCCCCGGTCTGGCCAACGGTATAGAGCAGCTCCAGGCGCAGTTCATCAGCCAGGGCTTCGAGCTCTGCTTCACCTAACCGGCGCAGGCCGTCCGGCGTCGCTGCTTTGTCGAGCAGTGGCGTGGACGGGCGCTCGCGGGGAATCTCTTTGAACGTCGTGGGCATCAGGCGAATCGTTATAAGTAAAAGAGGCGGCAGTTTACCTGATGCATCGCAAGCTGCACATGAACAGCCGCCGATGGATGATCAAATCTGCGTGGTTGGAATGCAGCATGCCTTGTAGCAGCACGGCTTGCCGGCGGTAGCGATCTTACGGACGAGACCGCCAGCAAGCCGTGCTGCTACGGGGCGTGTTTGCCGGGTCATTGTTTGATGAGCGCCGGGACAGGGTGCAGCCGAACGATCAGTTGCGGCGTTCGACGATATAGCGCGCCAGTGCGCGCAGCGGCTCTGCGGCCGCGTCGAAAGGTCGCAGGGCCACCAACGCCTGATCGCGCAGCTCCAGCGCGTATTGCTTGGCTTCTTCGAGCCCCAGCAATGCAGGATAGGTCGGCTTGTCACGGGCAATATCGGCGCCCTGGCGTTTGCCGAGGGTCGCGGTATCGCTTTCGACGTCGAGAATGTCGTCCTGCACCTGAAACGCCAGGCCGATGGCGCGGGCGTAGATCTGTAGAGAGTCGAGTTGAACCTGCGTTGCCTGACCGCTGGCCAGGGCGCCGAGTTTGACGCTCGCTTCGATCAATGCGCCGGTCTTGTGCCGGTGCATGAATTCCAGCGCCCTCTGATCGAGCTTCAGGCCTACCGAACCCAGATCGATGGCTTGCCCGCCGACCATGCCGGCAGGGCCTGCGGCGTGGGCGAGGGTGGCGACCATCTTGAGCCGCGTATTGGCGTCCTGGGGTGTCAGCTTGCTGTCGGTCAGCACGCTGAACGCCAGGCTTTGCAGGCCATCACCGGCCAGAATCGCGCAGGCTTCGTCGAAGGCCTTGTGAGTGGTCGGCAGGCCGCGACGCAGATCGTCGTCGTCCATGGCTGGCAGGTCGTCGTGTACGAGCGAATACGCGTGAATCAATTCAACCGCGCAGGCTGCGCCGTTGGCGTGCTCTGCATCACCACCCAGAGCTTCGCAGGCGGCGTAGACCAACAACGGACGCACGCGTTTGCCGCCATTGGTGACGCTGTAGCGCATGGCTTCGTAAAGGCGGTTCAGTTCGGGGGCCGGGGCGTTGAACAGGCTGTCGAGCGCCGCGTTGACGCGAGCCTGACTGAGGGCCTGATATTCGGCGATCATTCGGGTTGTTCCGCGTCGAAGGGTTCCTCTGCCAGTTCGCCATCGCGCTCCAGCAGTACCTGGACCTTCTGCTCGGCCTGCGCCAAGGCGCTCTGGCATTCGCGGGTCAGGCGAATTCCTTGTTCAAAGGCCGTCAACGAATCTTCCAGCGACAGCTCGCCGTTCTCCAGACGCTCGACCAGCGTTTGCAAATCCGTGAGGGACTGTTCGAAATCCAGTGCAGCTTTCTTGCGGGCCATGGCGGCTATCCCGGTAGACGTTAAACCGGCGCGACACTAGCAGAGCGAGGGCATTGGGGCAAATGAGAGGTGCCGGGTGGAATGGGTAGTTCGCGCCAAACAACCGCTCGCCAGCGACTTCACTGCGTAGCAGCACGGCTTGCCGGCGGCGGCGTTCTCAAGATCGATACCGCCGGCAAGCCGTGCTGCTACGCCATTACAGATTCATAGATAGGTAAACACCGTCTCGGCCGGCAGACGCGACTTCGGCAGCTTGGCGTTGAAGTCGGTGTCGCTGCGATACCCCAGCGCGACGATGACCAGACTGGTGAAACCCTTCTCGCGCAGGCCCAGTTCGGCGTCGAGTTTCTTGAAGTCGAATCCTTCCATCGGCGTGGCGTCCAGACCCAGCGATGCAGCGCCCAGCAGCAGGGTGCCGAGGGCCAGATAGGTCTGCTTTTCCATCCAGTGCTGTACGTCTTTGAGGTCATGCTTGTGCATGTTCACGTAGCCACGACGGCTGTTGTTCTGTCCGGCCTTGGCGTCGGCATTCGGGAAACGCCCGTCCTGCTCCTCTTGCGCGAGCACGCTTTGCAGGTGCTCTTCCGTCATTTCAGTACGAGTGCACAGGACGATGGCGTGGGAGGCATTGAGGATCTTGGCTTCGTTGTAGGCAAATCCCCCTTCTGCACCCTTTGCCAGACGTGCCTTGCCCTGCTCGTCAGACGCGACGATGAAATGCCATGGCTGGGAGTTCACCGATGAAGGGCTGTGACGCAACTGGTCGAGCAGGCTCTCGATGGTTTCCTGCGGAATCTTGCGGCTGTTGTCGAACGCCTTGGTGGTGTAGCGGGATTTGGCAAGTGCGGTAAGTTGCACGGGTGATCTCCTGAGTAAAAAGTGCCGAAGTGAGAAATGAGGGGCGAAAGCCGGCGCCGACGGGGCGCCGATCTTCACATGCAGCAAGTTGGATGAACAGTTGGATCAGAACCCTTCGAGCACGATCTTGCCGCGGGCCTTGCCGCTTTCGATCACAGCGTGGGCGCGACGCAGGTTTGCGGCGTTGATGGCGCCGAAGTGCTCGCCCAAAGTGGTCTTGAGCACGCCTTGGTCGATCAGGGCCGATACGCGATTGAGCAGCTCATGCTGGGCGATCATGTCCGGGGTTTCATACAGCGAGCGGGTGAACATCAGTTCCCAGTGCAGCGACAGCGCCTTGCGTTTCATCGGCACCACGTCGAGGGTTTTCGGGTCGTCGATCAGCGCCAGTTGCCCTTGTGGACGCAGGGCTTCGATCAGCTGCGGGAAGTAGCAGTCGGTGTGGGTAAGGCTGGCGACATGGCTGACCTGGCCGACGCCGATCTTTTCCAGCTGCTCCACCAGCGGTTGGCTATGGTCGATCACGTGATGTGCGCCAAGGCTTTTCACCCACTCCTGGGTTTGCGGGCGTGAAGCGGTGCCGATGACGGTCAGTCTGGTCAGTTGACGGGCCAGTTGGACCAGAATCGATCCCACGCCACCGCCTGCGCCGATGATCAGCAGGCTGTCGCCTTCACCACCACCTTCCTTTACGCCAAGGCGGTCGAACAGCAACTCCCAGGCGGTGATCGAGGTGAGCGGAAGTGCAGCAGCGTGGGCATTGTCGATGGATTTGGGCTTGCTGCCGACGATGCGCTCATCCACCAGGTGGAATTCGCTGTAGTTGCCGGGGCGTGCAATGGAGCCTGCGTAGAAGACCTCGTCTCCGGCCTTGAACAGCGTGACGTCGCTACCGGTTTCGCGAACGATTCCGACCGCGTCCCAGCCCACAACCTTCGGATCAGTGGCCGCCGAGCCTGCACGGATCTTGGTGTCCACCGGGTTGACCGAAATTGCGCGGACTTCGACCAGCAGATCGCGGGGGCCGGGCGTCGGTTTTGGAAGGTCCATGTCCATCAGTGATTTGGGATCTTCGATGGGCAGACCGTGCTGGGTAAAAGCGATGGCTTTCATGGCGTTCTCTTGTGAATGCAAATGGCTAAAAGTTGGGTCTATCTTGTTCTTCTCCATCGCTGGGAAAAACCCGCACAATGCGTCAACACTTTCACAGCTGGAGTGAAAATGATCCGCATTGATGATCTGGCGCTATTCCTTCGTACCGCTGCGCTGGGCAGCTTTTCCAATGCGGCGCGAGAAGTGGATCTGTTGCCGGGGCAGGTGGCTGCTGCTATCAAGCGTCTGGAGCGCGAGCTGGACATTCGCCTGTTCGCCCGCTCCACCCGCAGCCTGCGCCTGACCGCTGAAGGCGAGCAATACTTGCCGACCGCGCAGGCCGTGCTCGACGCCTTGAGAGAGGGGCGGGAGAAGCTGCGTCGCGAGAGTTCGGAACTGCAAGGCTCGTTGCAAGTGGCGATGCCGTCCGATCTGGGGCGCAATGTGATGTTGGAGTGGCTGAGCGATTTTCGTCGGCAGCACCCCGCGCTGACGCTGCGCCTGTTCGTCTCCGATCAGGTGGCTGACATTTTTCGGGATCCGGTGGATGTGGCGATTCGCAGCGGCGTGATCGAAGACGCCAACTACATTGCCTTGCCGCTCGCTGCGTGGAATCGCCGGGTGCTGGTGGCATCGCCCGACTACCTGGCGCGCAAGGGTCGCCCGCAGGTGTCCGATGATCTGCTGCGCCACGACTGCCTCATGTACATCCTCCATGGGCGGGTCTATGACAAATGGCCGGTGGGCGGTCGGGTCTTTAGCGTTTCCGGCCCACTGCTCACCGACGACGCGGATCTGGTGCGTCGATGGGCGGTGGCTGGCGAGGGCATCGCGTACAAGTCGTGGGTGGACGTGCGGGAGGACGTGCTGGCGGGAAGGCTCGAATTGTTGCTCCCGGATTATCCCGGCGAACCCGCGCCAGTGAATCTGGTTTATCCACACCGCAAACAGTTTTCGCCCGCCGTGCAGCAGTTGCACTCGATGTTGAAGGCAAAGTTTGTGGGGATGGAGAAGGGGTTGCCGAAGATGTTGTAAATGGCTCAATCGCAAGATCGAGCCGAATCCTATAGGCGCGCGCTTGCCCGCGAAGACCGGGTCCATTCGACGTATTGTTGTCGATAGATGAGTCTTTCAAAGGCAAGCGCGCTCCTGCAGGTTGTTGGTGCAGTCCGATCAAACCGGCTGGCTCAATGCGAATGCCGAGGCTCGCCGCTTCTGGCGATCACTCGCAAATGCAAGGTTGCCGGCTCCAGGCAACCTCCGGTGGATAACTGCCCGACCAGCTGCCGGTACAGCTCCTGCCAAGGGGTTTGCGAAGCAGGCATTTTCGGTTCGAACTGCGCGCGGCGCTCGGCCATTTCTTCGTCGCTGACCAGCACGTTGACGCTGCGGTTGTTCAAGTCCACACGCAGCCGGTCGTTGGTTTTCAGCAGCGCCAGCCCCCCTCCGACGGCTGCCTCTGGCGACATATTGAGGATCGACGGGCTGGCCGATGTGCCGCTCTGACGACCATCGCCCAGGCACGGCAATGAGTCGACACCGCGCTTGATCAGCTCGGCCGGTGGCGCCATGTTCACCACTTCCGCACTGCCCGGGTAGCCCACCGTGCCGGCACCGCGAATCACCAGAATGCAGCGCTCATCGATGTCCAGCGAAGGATCGTTGATGCGTGCGTGATAGTCCTCGGGGCCTTCGAACACAATCGCTCGCGCTTCGAAGCTGTTCTCCGCGCCGGGCTCCGACAGATAGGTCTTGCGAAACGCCTCGCCGACCACCGCCATCTTCATGATCGCGCTGTCGAAGAAGTTGCCGCTGAGCACGATGAAACCGGCGCGGTGCTTGAGCGGATCTTCGTAGGGGCGAATCACGTCGGCGTCATGGGCAACGGCATTGCGCACGATCTCACCGATGGTTTTTCCCGAGACCGAGCCACAGTCTTCATGCAGCTTTCCGGCTTTTTGCAGTTCGTGCATCACGGCCGGAACGCCGCCGGCGCGGTGGAAACCTTCCCCCAGGTATTTCCCGGCGGGCATGCAATTGACCAGCAACGGGACGTCTTCGCCGATGCGCTGCCAGTCGCTCAGGCTCAAATCCACGCCCATGTGGCGCGCGATGGCGATCAGGTGGGGCGGACAGTTACTCGATGCGCCCAACGCCGAGGCCACCGCAATCGCGTTCTCGAACGCTTCGCGGGTCATGATCTGCGAGGGACGAACGTCCTCGCGCACCAGATCACAAATGCGTTTGCCGGTCATGTAGGCCATCTGGCCGCGCTCGCGGTAAGCCGCTGGAATGCTCGCGCAGCCGGGCAATGACATGCCCAGCGCTTCGGCCAGCGCGTTCATCGACAGCGCTGTACCCATGGTGTTGCAGTGGCCCACCGAAGGCGATGCTGCGGTGGTCATCTCCATGAAGCCTTCGTAATTGATCTCGCCCGCCGACAGCAGATTGCGCGCATGCCAGAGCACCGTCCCGGAACCGATCAGTTCACCTTTATGGCGGCCGTCGAGCATCGGCCCGCCGGACAGCACGATGGCTGGCAGGTCAGTGGTGGCGGCGGCCATCAGACAGGCCGGGGTGGTTTTGTCGCAGCCAGTGGTCAGAACTACGCCGTCGAGTGGGTAGCCATGGAGGATTTCGACGAGGCCCAGATACGCCAGATTTCGATCCAGCGCAGCGGTCGGACGGCGCGTTTGCTCGGCCATGGGATGCACCGGAAACTCCATGGGAATCCCGCCCGCATCGCGAATCCCGGCCTTTACCCGTTGAGCAAGCTCCAGGTGATGCCGATTGCACGGCGCAAGGTCGCTGCCGGTCTGGGCGATGCCGATGATCGGGCGGCCGGATTGCAGTTCTTCGCGGGTCAGGCCGTAGTTCATGTAGCGCTCGACATAGAGCGCGGTCATGTCGGCGTGATCCGGGTCGTCGAACCATTGCTGGCTGCGCAGGGGGCGTTTGGGCGTATCGGACATGATTCGGGTCTCTCTTGGAATTGTGGGTCGTGCGATGTCCCTTGGCGGTCAGCGCGTCAGCAGATCGCGCGCCGCGAGGTTGCGAATCAACGCGCCAACCCCGAAGGTCCACGGCGTCGCCTGACTGCTGTGGGTCACTTCATTGTGCAGACCGCCGAGCAGGCGACTGCTGATACTGACCTGATCCCCGAGCTTGTGGGTGAAACCGCCGCCGACGTGATCGCGATCTTCTGTCGGAGCGAAGAGAGTGCCCAGATAGAGCAGGAAGCCATCGGGATATTGATGGTTGGCGTTCAAGGTCTGTGCGGCAATGTCTTCAGGATCGCGGCTGATCTGCGACATCGAGCTCGAACCCTTCATGACGTAGCCATCGTCGCCTTTGACCTGCAGATCCACGACGCAGTTGCGCACATCGTCCATGGAAAACGTTTCGTCGAACAGGCGAATGAACGGGCCGATTGAGCATGAGGCGTTGTTGTCCTTGGCTTTGCTCAAGAGCAGCGCGCTGCGGCCTTCGAAATCACGAAGATTGACGTCGTTGCCCAGGGTTGCGCCATGAATCGTGCCGCGGCTGTTCACGGCCAATACCACTTCTGGCTCCGGGTTGTTCCATTCGGACTTGGGATGAATACCGATCTGACTGCCGCTGCCGACTGCCGCAAGCACCGGTGCTTTGGTGAAGATTTCCGCGTCCGGGCCGATGCCCACTTCCAGGTATTGCGACCACATTTTCTGCTCGATCAGCAACGCCTTGAGTGTGCTGGCCTGCTCGGAGCCCGGCTTGATGCTGCGCAGGTTGTCGCCAATTGCGTTGTGCACGATGGCGCGCACGTTTTGCGCTTTGGCCGGGTCGCCTGCGGCCTGTTCTTCGATGACCCGTTCGATCATGCTGGCGGCGAAGGTCACCCCGGCCGCCTTGATGACTTGCAGGTCGGCGGGGGCGAGCAGGAAAGGCTTGCTTGTATCAGGACTGGCGGTCGAATTGGCCAGCAGTTCTTCAACGCTGGCGATCAACGTGCCCTGGGTTTCGCGTACCGCCTTGAGTGGGGACTCGGATTCCAGCAACTCGCTCAGGGTCGCGAAGCGCGCCGATAAATCGAACACCCCGTCACTGCGCAACACCACGGGCGAAGGCCCGCTGACCTTGCCGGGCACCCAGGCACGGCCAATCAACGTGCCGTTCAGGCCGTCGGCTGGCAAGGTATTTTCAGGGGTGAGATGAATGGGCATGGGCGAGTCCTCAATGATTTTTATGCTTGTTCTGCCGACACTAATCAGCCGCGCCGATAAACTCCAATGACATCTGCTCAATTATCGATAACACTGGGTTATCGCGAATTGAGGCGCTCTCATGTCTGACATTTCCTTCTCGACGGTCTGTAATTGGCTGAAGTTCAAGCATCTGGTGCTCATCGACACGTTGGCGCGTACCCGCAACATGCACGCAGCCGCGCAGCACATGAACCTCAGCCAGCCTGCGGTCAGCAAGATGCTGCGCGAGATCGAGCGGTTGATGGGCTTCGATCTGTTCGAGCGCTTGCCGCGCAATATGCCGCCCACGGCACTGGGCGAGCATGTGGTGCGCTACGCGCAGATCGCGCTGAACGACGCGAACAAATTCGTCGATCAGATCAGCAGCCTGCGCGAAGGCGGGCATGGGTTTCTCAAGGTGGGTGCGATCTTCGCGGCCACCGCGGTGGTGTTGCCGGATGCCATCGTCCAGCTCAAGCAGCGCTGGCCGCTGTTGTCCATCGAGATCGTTGAGCAGACCAGCGATCACCTGATGGAGATGCTGGACGACAAGAAGCTCGATCTGGCGGTGGCCCGTTACACCGATGAAAACCAGCAGCAGGTCTATGATTTCCAGGCGCTGGCGCCAGAGCCGTTCTGCATGGTGGTCAACAGTCGTCATCCCTTGACGGAACTGGAGCAAACGCCGTTGCAGGAGCTGGGCAAATGGCCGTGGATTCTCTACCCGGTGGGTACGCCGATTCGCGCTCGCATGGAGCAGGCCTTTGCCCAAGCCGGCATCCCTACGCCAAAGAACACCATCGATACCATCTCCATGCAGACCTTCCTGCAGGTCCTGCAGTCCGGCCCGATGATCGCCATGCTGCCCGCTTCCATGGCTCAACCACATCTCGACACCGGGCTGCTGAAAGTGCTGAACACGCCGCTGAAACTGGCGCCCCAGGATTACGGAATTCTGACGCGCCGAGGTGAGCCGCTTCTGGGCGCCGCGTCGGAGTTTGCCGAGATCCTGCTGGCGAATGCGCAGTCTTCGGGCGAGAGCGTGCTCCCCTTGTAGTTGCCATCGCCATCCGCGATGGCAGGCTCGCCAATGCCTGATATACGCCCTTTGTCGTCACTCCTAACATCGGTCGCACTTGACCCCTCGCCCCAGGCGAAATGAAAGGAGCACTTCATGAAAAACTTTCGAATCGGCCAAATCGTCCCCAGCTCCAACACCACCATGGAAACCGAAATTCCGGCGATGCTGACCTCGCGCTATTCGCTGTTTCCGCAAGAGCGTTTCACGTTCCATTCCTCGCGCATGCGCATGATGCATGTCAGCCCCGAAGAGCTGAAAAAGATGGACATCGACAGCGACCGTTGCGCGCTGGAGCTGAGCGATGCGCGTGTGGATGTCATGGCCTACGCGTGTCTGGTGGCGATCATGTGCCAGGGCGCGGGGTATCATAAAGTCTCGCAGGAGCGCCTCGGCAAAACTGTCGTTGGCAACAAGTCGAATGCGCCGGTGCTCAGCTCTGCTGGCGCTCTGATCGACAGCCTGAACCTGCTGAACTACAAGAAGGTCTCGATCATCACGCCGTACATGAAACCGCTGACCCAACAGGTCATCGACTACATCGAAGCGGCCGGTATCGAAGTGGTCGATTCCATTAGCCTGGAAGTTTCAGACAACCTTGAGGTCGGCCGTCTGGACCCCATGAACCTGGTCGCCCATGCCGACAAGTTGAACATCGGACAAGCCGATGGCGTGGTGCTGTCGTGCTGTGTGCAGATGCCGTCTCTGCCTGCTATCCAGGTCGTACAGGATCGTCTCGACAAGCCAGTGCTGTCGGCGTCGGTCGCCACTGTCTATCAGATGCTCAAGACCCTCGGTCTGAAGGCCCAGGTGCCGAACGCAGGGCATCTGTTGTCCGGCGCGTTCTGAGTCGATGACGGACGAGGTACTATGGCGGCCATTCTGGCCAGCACGCCCGGTACCTCACATGAAGCTCGATCCCGTCTCGTTGCGCCTGTTCGTCAGTGTCGTCGAAGAAGGCACCATCGCAGCCGCCGCCAAGCGAGAACACATTGCGGCGGCAGCGGTGAGCAAGCGACTGAGCGAGCTGGAAGAGTTGCTCGACTCTCGACTGCTCAACCGCACCAACAAGGGCATCACGCCGACTGACGCGGGTCTGTCGTTGCTGTTCATGGCCCGCAGCGCCCTGAACAACCTCAACGAAATCGTCGTGCAGATGCGCGACTACTCCCATGGGCGTCGCGGCTCGGTCCATGTGCTGGCCAACATTTCCGCGATCACCCAGTTCATGCCGAGCCTGATCAAATCGTTCATGGCGCTGTATCCGCTGATCAACGTCGGCCTTGAAGAGCAGCAGAGCCTGGCGATCACCAAAGCCGTGGCGGAAAACCGCGCTGACATCGGCATCTTCACGCGCCTGCCCCATGGCGCCGACATTGAGGTCTTCCCGTTTCGCACCGACCGCCTGGTCTTGCTGGTGCCCAACGATCACCCGCTGGCCGGGAGAGAATCCGTCGGTTTCAACGAAACCCTGGACCACGAATACGTCACGCTGCGCAGCGGCACGCACCTCAACTTCCAGCTGATCAAAGCGGCCAATGATCTGGGCCGCTCGCTGAAAATCCGTATGGAAGTTTCGAGCTATGACGCGCTCTGCCTGATGGTTCAGGCCGGTGTCGGAATCGGCATCATGCCGGCGGGGAGCGTGGAGATTTACAAGATGGACGGCGCGACCGCCGTGCATTTGAACGAGGACTGGGCCAGCCGCGAGCTCTCAGTGTGCGTGAGATCGCGGGCAGGTTTATCCACAGCGGCGCAGCTGTTTCTGGAGCATTTGTTGGGCGGATAGTCGTGGCTACGCGAAGCCGCGGGAGCGACTCTGCGAGTTACTCATAAAGCCAGGGCTTCAACTCATCCAGATTCTTCACCACGATCTGCTGCGCTGCAGCTTTCGGGTCGAGCTTTTTCGGATCGATCTGGAATCGCTGCAACACATACTTCACCAGCGCCCGACGCGTCGGAATCTCCAGCACGCCGTTCTGCATGCCGAAATCGGCTTCGATGATCGCCTTCTGCTCCGGCTTTAGGCGCGAGTCAGGCTCGATGATCACCGCGACCTCAGTCTTCCAGTCCTCATCCGCATCGATCAGGTTTTCGGTCTTGTGTTCGTACTCGGGGCGTCCGCGCAACCGGCTCAAGACGAAATCGCGGTACATGCGGTTCTTCTCGCAATAGGCCCGAACGTGCCAGCGCATGCCGGTATAGATGAGCGTGTGCGGCGCGATCAGGCGGGTTTCCGGAATCGGATTGGCGAGTGACACGTACTCCACCGAAATCACCTCACTGTCCCGGCAGGCCTTGAGCAGCGGGCGCAGGACTTCGGGCCGTATGGTGCGATCCGGCACCTCCAGCACCTTGGTATGCGCATACGCCAGCGCCAGGCCTTCGATGTGCGGCGCGCGGGAGTGGGTCTGATTCAGCAGGTGCAGGTAGGCGTTGGCACTGTCGTCGATGAACAGCGGCGTGAAGTCTTCACTCGGTACATAGCCCTTCAGTTTCTTGTCATATGTAAGATTTTCAGACGCATGTTCGTTGATGTACGTATTGATGTCTTTCGACGCCTGCTGACGGCTGATTCCGAAGCTCTGGATCAGGTGTCCCGTGGTCAGCCGGCCTTCCCACCATGCAACGGTCTCGATCAAGCGGTAGCGAAGTGCCATATCCCAGCGAACCTGCTTGATGTCTTGCGTGCGTTTCATGACCGCTCCATGTGCGTGATTTGTTTACCTGTATAAGTCTACATTCTATACGTGTAAGGAAACACTACATATTCTTGGCTCGTCTTCGCGATGAAGCGAACCGGTAAAAAGGAAGTGGACATGACAACGTCGGATGCGATTTCGACAGGGGCTTTGTTGACGATGGCGGCGATCGCCGCAGTGATGCTGATTCAGTATCTGAAGCTGCAGGACATCTGGCAGTTGCTCCTGGACTGCAAAACCTCCACCCGCTGGGCGCAGATACAGGAAGTGGAGAACAAGGAACTGCGTTCGGCGCTGCGTGCGGAAAAGGCCCACGTCGAACAGTTGAGAAGAAAGCTGGAGTTGTTGCAAGCACTGATTCCGGCAGCGTAAGGAAACACACATGAACAGACTCGAACGGATCAAAGGCTGCCTGCTCGGTGGCGCAGTGGGCGACGCATTGGGCGCGCCCGTCGAATTCCTCGAATGGAATGCCATCCGTGCCACCTTCGGCGCACAGGGCATCCGCGACTTCACGCCGGCATACGGTCGCGTCGGCGCCGTCACGGACGACACACAAATGATGCTCTTCACCGCCGAAGGCCTGCTGCGCGCTTATGTGCGCGGTAGTTCACGCGGCATTTGCCACGTCCCGAGCGTCATTCACCACGCGCTGCTGCGCTGGCTGATGACCCAGGATTACCCGCCGGCCACCCACGTCAGCCTCAATGGCTGGCTGGTGAACGAGCGCGCGCTCTGGTCCCGTCGCGCCCCCGGCAACACCTGCATCAATGCGCTCAAAGCCAGCAAACACTTCGGCTTCCTCGCCGAGAACAACAGCAAAGGCTGTGGCGCAGTCATGCGTGTCGCCCCCTGTGCCTTTTTTGGCAACGCCTTCGACTACGCCGCCGATTCCGGTCGTCTGACACACGGGCACCTAACCGGCTACCTGGCCGCTGGCCTTTTTGCCGACATCCTTCAGCGAATCGCCGACCGCCAGGACAGCCTCGAACACGCCATCACCGAAAGCCTCGCCGAGCACGGCGACAAACCCGGCCTGGAAGAAACCCGAACCCTCCTCGAACGCGTGCTCTTTTACTACTACGAAGGCTATCGACCGACTCCCGAACGCATCGACGAATTCGGCGCTGGCTGGATCGCCGAAGAAGCCCTGGCCATCGGCGTCTGGTGCGCGCTGACAGCGACATCGTTCGAGCAAGGCGTGATCAGCGCGGTAAACCACAGTGGCGACAGCGACAGCACCGGCCTCATCGCCGGGCATCTGCTCGGGATTCAGTACGGGCCAGAAGCGATTCCAGCGCGTTGGCTGGAGAAGCTTGAACTGCGCGGCGTGATCGAGAAAGTTGCTGAGGATATTGAACGCGTGCCCCGGGATTATTCAGGGTATGGCGGGGAGTTCGATCAGGTCATCGAAGCGGAGTATCCAGGGGATTGAACATGCCGGTAAGACCTCAGCCGTTCACCTTCGAATGCGGCGATTGTGGTTGGAAAAAGACCGTGGCACCGCAGAGCGATTGCCTGCGACCGGGGGAGTGGGTTGCGACGTGTCGGAAGTGTGGAAACGAACACTTGAAGATGCGTGCGGCTAGCAGGTTAGAGCGGTTTTTGATTGGGGAGTGGGTGCGTCGATAGAACGCCTTTCCACCGGATCTGCCAGCCAGCGCACGGCGCTGGCTGGCACGGATCAGACCACTTTGTATTCGCCCTCGATCACTGATTGCTCACCAAACGCTTGGCGCAGGTGCGCGTCCAGTTCAGACAGCTGCTGGCCTCGCGTACTCAGTCTTTGAAGATTTTCCTGTTGCTCCAGCAGAATTTTTTCGAAAATCCTGATTTGCGGAGCAAAAGTGTCTAGAACTTTTTCCTGATCCATCAGGATTTTCATTGGCTCGGCGAAGTGGCTTTTCACTACTTCAGCCAAATCACCTTGCAGCGCCTTGAGCTCATTTTCTGCGCGCTGCTGTTGGGCCACGGCGATGACATCGGTTAGCACCTGAATGCCAGCACCGATGGGACCTGCCCATTTACTGATATTGGCTGCCAGTTTGGTGGCTTCCCATGGCTTGAACTTGTAAACGTAGCCAGTAAGATTTTTCAGCGTTTCCCGGGCCAGGAATACGCCGCTCTTGATGCTTTCCACCGGGATTTTGGACACAGCACCCAGCGCCTTGCTCGACGCTGACAGCGCTGAAGCAGTAATGCTGTCTGCAAAATCGGACGAGATGTCGAGTTGATGTTCGATGCTCGCGCTAATGCCATTCATGATCGACGAGGACTGATTAAACGCTGTGCTGAACAGGTGATTGATACGAAAACGCAGCTTTTCTCCAATGTCTGTTTTCGAGTACCCGATCTCAGCCTCAAGAAAACCGTGAACCTGGTCCCGTGGCAAGGTACGGATGCTGTTAAGCAGATCCTTTTCCATGTTGTTCAGTTCTTGGTAAAGATCCCCGACGGTGGCGATGATCTTGCGTTTCCCTTCATCGATGTCTTCTGTGATACGCGCCGAGTCACGGGCCTGGTTATCGGCCAGCAACTTGAACTTGATCAGCTCGTCTTGAGCGACCGCGATCTTTTTGGACAACACGTCGCGTACGACATCGATGCCTGTCTTTCGGATCAGAGTTTCACGCCCGCTGCCATCGAGGACCTGCTGAGTGATCTGTTTGAGCTCGCTGATTCTTGAACGCTGGTCATAGAGATCTTTTTGCTCCAGCCAGAACTCAAGTCCTCGACTGTTCGGATTGGAGGCGACGCAAACGACGTTGATCGCCTGGCGCTCAGTTGGGGTCAGGTCTACAAAACGCTGCAACTTATCGAGCAGGTTGTTTTTCTTGATGCTGCTCTGCTCTGCAAACTCTTCTGCATCGCGCAGATCCGCGACCTCGTCCATTTTGTTGATGACGAAAATGGTGGAGCTCAGTTTGTTGAGGTCACGCAGGACCCATCGAACGATATCCTGATGGCTCTCTTTGAGGGGGTTGGTGGCGTCGACGACATAAAAGATGAGATGCGCTTCGGAAATATAATTCTTGGTGATGTCTCCGTATTGCACGAGCGCACCGCCATCGATGGTTTTTTCCTTGTCACCAAACAGCCCGGGGGTGTCGACGATTTCGCATTTGTCCTGGAGGTTGTCAGGCCGGTAGATGGCCAGTGCATCCGAAGATTCGTTGGTGTCGATCTTCATGTCTTTCATGACCTGGCCGAGCCATCCGGCCACCACACTGGTCTTACCGTCAGAGAATGCACCGAGCAGGGCAATCCGTAGCGCGTCCGATTCAACGTCGCCAATGGCTTTTTTGATCTTCGTGATGTCTTGGGAAACGTCCAGCCCCAGTCTTTCAAGCGATTCGACAAGTGTGTTTAGGTTGTCCAGTGACTTGATGACTTCGGACTTGCTGGCGTTGAATTGCTTAAATTGTTCCATAAGGCTTGGCTTCCACTTGGTTTCTGAGTGCCTGAATAGAGGCAATTTTGTCGTCGAAAAGAGCACTCACTTCCCGCATGTTGCGGCGCTCATCGTCCAGTTGGCTTAACGTTGAGCCCTCGATCTGCTCGCTGATTTTGGCAAGCATCGACCGCGTATCGTCTTCAAACGACTTCTTGCTCTTTAGGCGCTCGGCCTTGATCGCCTCCGTCACCTTGCTTTGAGCCTCGGCGATTTTTTTGTTGCGTCCACCGAAAAAGTAACTCAACCCCGCCGCAAGCAGCCCGATGACACTCCCCACGACAGCTCCGATTATGTTGCCGACCCCGGGAATCACAGAACCGATGGCAAAACCACTCATGGCGTATCCGCCGACGCTGAGCAGCAAACCGCCCACATCGGAGAAATTGAAACTGATAGCCTCCATTGCGCTGGAAAATGAAATTGAACTGTTGGCTGCCTGGCTCAACCGCTGTTGAAAACTCACTCGCTCGGCGTTTTCCTGAAGGCGCTTAAGGGCGCGCTCAATACTTTCCGACAATTGATTAAACAGCCGCTGCTGACTTTGCTCCACGCGATCCGCAAGCTGAGCCTGACCCGTAACTATGAACTCCTGGATCGCCCGTTCTACATCATCCTTGTCGGTGAAATGCTCTTCCACCGCTTCACGTGCCGCATCAGTCAAATCGTTGAAGAATTGATCAAGTGCGTTATTTCGCTGCTTGGTGAAGTTGCTCTTTAGCTCTTCGAAGCTGCTACGAATAGACTTCTGACACTCCGCAATTTCGGCATCTATCTTATCTGAGAAAACCGTGTGCTCATCTCGTTGCTGCTTCAGGTCATTGAGTGTGTCTTGCAGGAGGCGCAGCACTTTGCGCTTGTTACTTTCTACGATGTCTACTTCAAAATTTGCGCAGCCGTTCCCGATGACTTGGTGGAGCTGATCCAGTTGACTGAACTCGCGCATCGCTGTCTGGCTGACAAAGTCCTGCTTGTAGCTTCTTTGCGACTTCAGCAAGTCGGCTCGGCTTGGGTGGATGCTGGTCAGGCCACGCTCATCGAAAGCCACGCCAGTGAACCCCAGCAATCCTTGTAGACTCTGACAACCGCTGACCAATTCCGGCCCCAGAATGTCCTCAAGTACACCACGGGTTTGCTCCCGGGTGGCGACAGCGTCTTTGTGTGTTCGCTCAAGTGATTCACGATCCGTCTCGAACTCGTACGAGTCTGCTTTGCCCCGCAGATTGCAGATGGCGTAGACCTTGGCGTCGCGGTTGAGGTAGTGCTTGATTTTCTGAGCGGTTTCCGCCTCGGGCTTTTTGTTGGTGCCATTGACATAGAAAACCAGATGCGCCTTGGCGATGGCAGCCTGAACCATTGCTTCATACTTCGATTCATTACCTTCGATACCCGGTACATCGATCAGATGAAAGTTCTTCCCCTGATGGTTGAACTCGTAAATCACGTTGTCTTGGGTGAAGTCCGCCCGGCCGGTCCCGACGATTGCCCCGTCGACCTGTTGCGCCGTGCGTTGATGATGTTCCAGTTCTTTTTGTTGTTTCAGCAGGGTCGGCAACCTCTCGCTGACCAACTCGCTCAGTGAATGCTGTTCGCGCATAGGTGGGTCTCGGTTTGACTAGGAGGAAAGGTGCTAAAAGAAGCGCCATCGGCTCACAGCAGGTGTGCACAACCCAGTGCACCTGCGATGGCGCCAATAGCCGCGCCCGCCACCAGCCCAACCCATAACTTCACTTTTGCCTGACGTTCAAGCGACGTTCGCATCTGCTCGGCCTGACTCTGGCTTTCCACCAATTGCGACTGACACGCCTGAAACTGCGCGCTCTGTTCCGCCAACTGTTGCTGGCTGATCAAGAAACCGTTACGCAAGGTTTGCAGTTGTTCAGCCGATTGCTGCAACTCTGCCTGTGCTTGCGTGAGGTTTTTCTGGGTGTCGCCAAGGCGTGATTCCGCGCTCGCGAGCGAATGGCGCGCGTTTTCCAGCTCACCCGATGCATGGCTTAGCCGATCCTTACAGTAGTTGTACTCCTGCTGCGTGCTATCGAGTTGTTGCCGGGTACGTTGCAGGTCACGTTGGGTTTGATTGACCAGTGCGCCGATATCGTCTCCCAAGGTCGCAATGTCCTCACAAAAACTGACATATCGCGTACTCAGTTCATCGATCAGCGCGTCACTCTTCTCGGAAAACACTTCGCGGATGTCGGAGGCAGAAGCCTGATTTTTCTCGATGAGCGCTTGGCGTTTCTTCTCTTGGAAAAGAATGCGCAGGCTTTCGATGATAGTGCTCTTTCCAGCGTTCGTTTCGCCGAAGAACGCGATAGTGAAGTTATCCCATTCAGCATGCTTCTCAAGATATGAGATCTCACCATCGAAGCGGGCCTTCATCTCGCCGAGCTTTTCCTTGACGTTGGCGAGGTGAGCGTTGCCTTTGTCATTGCTCACATCCAGTCTGGACACGTCATCCAGCGCGGTGGCGATATCGCTGGCCACTCTGGCGTACAACTTGGAGAAGTCCTGAGCCTTACTCATATCTATCCCTAATTGATTTCTGACTGCACACATTCGAATAGTCGTAAATCGCATTTTGCCATCATGGCTGTCAAGTCAGGTGCTCTAAATCGTGGCCCGCGCAGACACGTTTGTCGCATAGGCAAACTCCTCATAACGGGCGCCAAGCGAGCTGAGCATCGTCGTACGTTATCGAATGAAAGGTCCGTCCTGTTCTGTGCAGCAAACGTTACGCCGGATACGGCTCCCATTGGATTTCTCGGCGGCGTTTGTGTCAGTCTCCCATGCATCTCACGGATACCCGGCTTCCCCATGTTGATCTTCGACTGCACCCAAGCCGCCTGCGACTTTTTTTCCAGCAAGGTCAAAGGCAAACGCATCAGCTATGTTGAACCCGCGTCCGCGGCTGAGGCGCTTGAAAATGGAAGCGCTGTCTGGCCAGCAGTTGATCGTTGGCAACTGCACTGTGTGAAATTCGGACGAACCAATGTATTGGTCGCCGCCCAGATCGACACGCGCTTCGCCATGATGTTCGCCAAGCTGAAGCCCGGGGACGTCAAAGGATTTCTGGAGCAGTTCTGCGGCCGCTATCAGGCTGAAATCCTGGCACTCGCACTCAATACCCAAGTTCCGCTGCCGCCTCAGCCTGACCGTCAGCGGCATCTCATATCGTGGGGGGAGAGCCTGTCGCCTGCGTACTTCTTCAAACGAAATGATCGCAGCGTGCAAGGGCATATCAACCAAGTGCTGGAAATCGCGGACTTCTACGCTTTTGAAAAAGGGCAAGGTTTGCCGGTTGAGGCGCAAGATTTGATCGCTTTCGACGAGCGCATCAATCGGCACCTACGCCAGATCGCTGGCAAGGGCGATTACTTCCATCCGGATGAGGAAATGCTTCTGCGGGTTTATCCGGTTTTGGGAGGGGCGCTTTCGTCTGATGAAGTGAAGAGCCTTTACAGACAGGCGAGGCGGGCTTGATTTAATAGCTCCGGAGTTCAGCGATTCAAGACCTCTGGATACCTACATAAAGGATTAAAAAGCCGGCTTGTGGCCGGCTTCTCGGTGACAGGTTTGGTTAGTTTTTGGCTATCCGCACCCATCCGCAAAAGTGCGCGCTACGAAGAGGCGCTTGTGAGGTAAACCAGGCGGGGCCTTGGGCGATCGCCAGGTCTGTCACCCACCAGCGGGTAGCCGATGGGTGTTGAAACGAAGGCGTGCAGGATACTCATGTTTGCCGCATCTGCCCACCCTTGATCCGCTGCCATTTGTCCTTTTCCTTTTGGATCAAGGCATTGTCGCAGGGTGGCGGCGGTTGTTGAGGGTGGACCACCAGAAGATCCAGCCGAGGATGTGGATGTTCTGTTCGTGGATCTGTTCGGCGGTGAAGATTTCGTCCGGGTATTCGGTGGCGTTGTGGCTGCGCAGGCGCAGGGCGCCGCCGGGAAGGCGGTAGAGGTATTTCACGCGCAGCATGCCGTCGTGTTCGAGGGCGTACATTTCGCCGTCGATGACGTGGGTGCGGCCGCGGTCTACGCCGATGAGCGAGCCGTCCTGAATCTTGTCGGCCATGCTGTTGCCGACCATGGCGACGCAGATGGCGTTGTGTTGTTCGACGTCCATAGCTTCTAGCACGCGCCGGGCTAGCCGGACTTTGTGGTTGGGGATTTCGCTCACGGCGCTGCGGCCGGGGCTCTGGGTTTGCAGTTCGGTGTAGACGGGCATGTCCAGTTCGTCGCGCCCGTTGATGCGTTCGGGGCGTGGGTTTGACAGGCCGTTCATGGCGGGTCTGTAGCGGCCTTCTCCGGGGTGTTTCGGGCCGTCGCCACTGCGCAGCCAACGCACGTTGACGCTCAGCAGTTCGGCGACTTCCTCCATGCGCGCCATGGGGATGCCGCGTTTGAACCAGTTGTTCACGTGTTGCGGCGTCACCTTGCGATTGGCGGCGAAGTCTGTCGCGGAGAGATGGCACTCCCGCAGAAGGATGCGTAGTCGATCACCTGATGTATTCATGGGTCGAATTTTACGGAAGGTTCAAGTTTGTTTAAATGAACGAAGTGTTCAAATGAGTGGAGTGTCAATGTTGCGTTTGTGGGTTTGTATTACAGCGGCAGACAGTGCATGTAGGCCGATTCTTCAATTGTTTTGTTTTGAATCAACAGTGCCGTAGTGCTTTGCAAGTGGCAGAAATACGGGCTGATCTTGATTGAAGCCGCTATTCAGGGCGGTCGGGGAAAGTTTAACTAACGAGGAGGCACACCGTTTGTTGTCAGAAAGAGAAACGGACTTTAATGGGTTAAACAGAGTGTTTGCGTTGAAAAATATTTAAACGTCTGGCGCTTATTAAGTGCCGAAAAAAGCTGCGGTGATGGTTGGCGAGGGAGTATCAGGGGGAGTGCAGGGCGGGGAGCAGCCCTTCAGAACGCTCAAGACGAGCGTTCTGAAGGGTGCGAATCGAATCAGCCTTTGTAGGCAGCGACCGATTTGGTGATGGCTTCGCGAGCGGCGTCTGCGCCGGCCCAGCCTTCGATCTTCACCCATTTGCCTTTTTCGAGGTCTTTGTAGTTAGCAAAGAAGTGCTCGATCTGCTGGATCAGCAGCGGTGGCAGGTCGGTGTATTCCTTCACGTCGACGTACAGCTGGGACAGCTTGTCGTGTGGGACTGCGATGACTTTGGCATCGCCGCCGCCGTCGTCGGTCATGTTCAGGATGCCGACTGGACGGGCGCGGATGACCGAACCTGGGGCAACCGGGTAAGGGGTCACGACCAGCACGTCGAGGGGGTCGCCGTCGTCAGCCAGGGTGTTCGGGATGTAACCGTAGTTGGCCGGGTAGAACATCGGGGTGGCCATGAAACGGTCAACGAACAGGCAGTCGCTTTCTTTGTCGATTTCGTACTTGATCGGCGCGTGGTTGGCCGGGATCTCGATTGCGACGTAGATGTCATTCGGCAGGTCTTTGCCGGCCGGAATCTTGCTGTAGCTCATTGGGCTTTGCCCCCTTGGTTGACCATTCAGAATCTGGCGTGCAACACCCATGTGCGACGCCAAAAGTGGGCCGGATTATAGGCATATTTGGTACCGGTTACCACGTGCGCCGATCGGCCATGGACGTTGGCAGAAGCATGATAGACCGGCGTCTTAGCCTAAAGTGCCGGCCTGAAGTGCCGTCAGGCGCGCCAATGGGTCCTGGCGATAGAAAGCCTGCAACTGTCGATAGACCTCTGGATACGCCTCGACCAGCAGATCCGGGGCGCTGAAGAAGTATTCGCTGGTCACGGCGAAAAACTCGGCGGGGTTCTCGGCGGCGTAAGGATCGATGGCAGTTTGCGCATCGGGATCGGCGTCCAGTTGACGGTTGAGGTCGTCATAGGCGCTTTGCATCACGCTCGCCCAGTCACTGACGCGCATGTTGTTGTGCAGCGGTGGGTGGCCGTTGGCGTCGCCGTTGAGCATGTCCAGCTTGTGCGCCAGTTCATGGATGACCAGGTTGTAGGCTTCCCACCCGCCGCTCGACAACACGCCCGGCCAGGCGAGGATGACCGGACCTTGCGACCAGGCTTCGCCGCTGTGTTCACCGTCCCACTCGTGCTCGATGCCGTTGGCATCGCGGTGTTTTTGCGGGCTGATGAAGTCATCGCCGTACAGGATGATTTCGTGAAATCCCTGATACCAGTTCAGGTCGTCCAGCGCCAACAGGGGCAGTTGAGCCTGCGCGGCGAGGAACAGCCGGGACTCATCGTCGAGGTTGACGCCTTCCAGCGCGGTGAGGTGTTTGGCTTGCAGAAACAGCACGCAGCTGTCGAGCAGGTGGCGATCCTCGTCGGCACTCAAACCGTCGAGGATCGGCAGTCGCTGGCGCACCCGTTCCCACAGCTGCGGGTCGACGGGGTTGCGCGCCAGTGTGCGGCGGTTGAGCCAGCCGCGCAGCGACCATCCCATGAATCAGCGCGCTTCGGCGGAACGGCCCATGCGGCTGCGGACCAGGCCGATGATCATCGGCAGTAGTGACAGCAGAATGATCGCCAGTACCAGCAGGGTCAGGTTCTTCTTGATGAACGGGATATTGCCGAAGAAGTAGCCCAGGGTCACCAGACCACCGACCCAGAGGATCGAGCCCAATACGCTGAAGCCCAGGAAACGCAGGTACGGCATCTTGCCCAGCCCGGCCACAAAGGGGGCAAAGGTGCGGATGATCGGCAGGAAGCGCGCCAGGGTCACGGTCTTGCCGCCATGGCGTTCGTAGAATTCGTGGGTTTTGCTCAGGTAGTCGCGGCGGAAGATTTTCGAGTCGGGGTTCTTGAACAGCTTGTCGCCGACCGTTCGGCCAATCACGTAGTTGGTGCTGTCGCCCAGAATCGCCGCCGCCATCAGCAGACAGCCCAGCAGCACAGGGTCCATGGCGCCGCCCGCAGCAACGGCACCGGCGATGAACAACAGGGAATCGCCCGGCAGGAACGGCATCACCACCAGACCGGTTTCGCAGAAAATGACCAGAAAGAGAATGGCGTAGACCCAGGTGCCGTAGTTGGTCACCAGCATGTCGAGGTAGACGTCGAGGTGAAGAATCAGGTCAAGCGGGTTGAAATCCATGTACGGCACCTGGTTGAGAGACCCGGACGGGGTCATGCGCGGGGTCGATAAGTAAGGCCGATGTGGGCCGCATTATAGAGGGAAGAAACAGGATGTTGCTCAGAGCCATGTCGCGATAGAAACATTTGGTAGTGATGGAGCGGCAGACCCATTGTAGGAGAGCGCTTGCCCGCGATTGCGGCGTGCCCGCAACGCAGATGTTGATCGACCCGGCGCCATCGCGGGCAAGCGCGCTCCTACGCCTGAGACCGGCGCAATTTCCTTAATTTATCGGCAACACATAGTTCTTGAACTGGGTGTCTTCACGAAAACCGATCGACTCGTAAACCTTCTGCGCGACGTCGTTGTTGGCGCTGGTGGAGACGCGCATGCGCACGGCCTGGGTTTCCCGGGCCATCTTCTTGGCTTTCTGGATCAGGTGATCGGCGACCAGTTGGCGGCGGGCGTCTTCGGCGACGTAGATGTCGTTGAGGATCCACACGCGCTTGAGCGAGAGCGAGGAATAGCTTGGATACAGCTGACAGAAACCGAGCAACTTGCTGTCATCGTCGTCATGCAGGGCCAGATAAATGACCGATTCGTCGCGGCGCAGGCGTTTTTCGAGAAAGGCGCGGGAGGAATCGGGGAAGGGCAGCTCGCCATAAAATTCGCGGTATTTGACGAACAGAGGGGTCAACAGGTCCAGGTGCTCCAGAGTCGCTTGGATGATCCGCATGGTTGGGCCTCAGCTTCATTGTGCAATTCATGAACGGGGGAGGACGCGCCTGGCACGGGGACAGACGGTTCTGACTGTGCCTAAGCGGTTTAGAAAGCGCAATCCAAAGTGGCGGTGCTGCGGCTGACAGGAACTGATGACCCCTATGCATTGCCCTCTGTAGCAGTCCGGCTTGCCGGCGGTAGCGATAGCAAGGACGCCACCGCCGGCAAGCGGGACTGCTACAGGGGCCGTGCTTTAGCTTCTGAAATAAAAACGGCCTCCGAAGAGGCCGTCATCTTTGCGGGCTAACGCTGAATCAGAAGAAACCCAGCGGGTTGATGTCGTAGCTCACCAGCAGGTTTTTGGTCTGTTGGTAGTGCTCGAGCGCCACCTTGTGGGTTTCGCGGCCGACGCCGGATTTCTTGTAGCCGCCGAACGCAGCGTGCGCCGGGTACAGGTGGTAGCAGTTGGTCCACACACGACCGGCCTTGATCGCGCGTCCCACGCGGTAGGCACGGTTGATGTCGCGGGTCCACACACCTGCGCCCAGACCGAATTCGGTGTCGTTGGCGATGGCGACGGCTTCGGCTTCATCTTTGAAGGTGGTGACGCTGACCACCGGGCCAAAGATTTCTTCCTGGAACACGCGCATCTTGTTGTTGCCTTTGAGCAGCGTCGGCTGGATGTAGTAACCAGTCGCCAGCGAGCCTTCCATTTTCTCGACCTTGCCACCGGTCAACAGCTCGGCGCCTTCGCCCTGGGCGATGTCGAGGTACGAAAGAATCTTGTCGAATTGCTGCTGCGACGCCTGAGCGCCGACCATGGTGTCGGTGTCGAGCGGGTCACCGCGTTTGATTTTCAGGACCTTCTGCATCACCACTTCCATGAACTGCGGATAGATCGACTCCTGAACCAGGCAGCGCGACGGGCAGGTGCAGACTTCGCCCTGGTTGAAGAACGCCAGCACCACGCCTTCTGCGGCCTTGTCGATGAACTCGGGCTCGGCGCTCATCACGTCTTCGAAGTAGATGTTCGGCGACTTGCCGCCCAGCTCGACCGTCGACGGAATGATGCTGTCGGCAGCCAGTTTCATGATGTGCGACCCCACCGGCGTGGAGCCTGTGAACGCAATCTTGGCGATGCGCTTGCTGCTGGCCAGCGCTTCACCGGCTTCGCGGCCATAACCTTGCACCACGTTCAGCACGCCTTTGGGCAGCAGATCGCCGATCAGTTCCATCAGCACACTAATGCCCAGCGGTGTTTGTTCGGCAGGTTTAAGCACGATGCAGTTACCGGCTGCCAGTGCAGGGGCGAGTTTCCACGCGGCCATCAGCAGCGGGAAGTTCCACGGAATGATCTGGCCGACCACGCCCAGCGGTTCGTGAATGTGATACGCCACGGTGTTGCCATCAATCTCGGCTGCAGTGCCTTCCTGAGCACGCAGCACGCCTGCGAAATAGCGGAAGTGGTCAACAGCCAGCGGGATGTCGGCGTTGAGGGTTTCGCGTACGGCCTTGCCGTTGTCCCAGGTCTCGGTGACGGCGAGCAGTTCGAGGTTCTGCTCGATGCGGTCGGCGATCTTCAGCAGGGTCAGCGAGCGTTCCTGAACGGAAGTCTTGCCCCACGCATCGGCAGCGGCGTGGGCGGCATCCAGGGCTTTATCGATGTCTTCGGCAGTGGAGCGAGGGAATTCGGCGATCAGCTTGCCGGTGATCGGCGAGGTGTTTTCAAAATACTGGCCTTTGACCGGCGGCACGAACTCGCCACCGATGTAGTTGCCGTATTGGGTCTTGAAGGTGACGATCGAGCCTTCAGTACCGGGATGGGCATAACGCATGGTGAATATCTCCTTGCTCTTGTGATTGTGTGGGGATAACGCGCTGCTGCACTTGATGTAACGACGCTTGATGAAAGCGTAGAGCAAAGCGCGGGCCATTGCCGTGTAGCGCCCGGTTTATAAGGGGTTTGGCTGGGAAACGGACGCCTGGCGGGTGTCCTTGTGCCAGCCTCGGGACGGCGAGGGTGACAGTTTGTATCGAATGTGGGACAGGCGACCGGCTTGCGGCTTTGGAATCATTGCAATGCACAGAATCGAGGAGGATGCTGGTCGGCAACTCCCCGGGAGCAAACCTTGGAAGAACAATAAAAATGCACAGCAATCCGTTCGCTCGACATGCCCAGCAAGTCCTGACCGTTGCCCAGGGCAAGGCTCATCATCAATACGGCCCCGGCGCCGACCCCTCGATTGCCCGCTCATGGTTGCGATGCCTGGAGGACTATCACCTTGACCCCGCCCAGGCGGTCGCGCCCACTGTGCTGGAACATGCCCGCGTGCTGGAAAGCCGCGAGCGCCTGCAGCAGGTGCTGACCATTGCCGGTGGCGAGATGAACAGCCTGCATCAGCAACTCTCGGGCGGGAACGCGGTGCTGTTGACCGACGCGCGTGGCGTGATCCTCAACTGCGTGACCGAGCCCGGCGAACGCAGGATTTTCGAGCGTGCCGGGTTGTGGCTGGGTGCTGACTGGAGCGAGGCGCGGGAAGGCACCAACGGCATCGGCACCTGTCTGGTGGAGCGCCAGTCGGTGACCATTCATCGTGACGAGCATTTTCGAGGGCGTCACACCGGGCTGACGTGTTCGGCCAGTCCCGTGTTCGACCCTCACGGCGACCTGCTTGCGGTGCTCGATGTTTCCTCCGCGCGGCATGACGTCTCGCGGCAGAGCCAGTTTCACACCATGGCGCTGGTCAATCTTTCGGCAAAGATGATCGAAAGCAGCTACTTTCTGCGCCATTTCGATGATCAGTGGCTGCTGCGTTTTCATCTTCAGGCAGGGTCGGTGGGGCTGTTCAGCGAAGGATTGCTGGCGTTTGACGGGGAAGGGCGGGTTCGTGCCCTCAACCAGAGTGCGCTGAATCTGCTGAGCCTTGGCCGGGCAGATGTGATCGGACAGCCGGTCGAGGCGTTGTTCGATTGCTCGCTCGATGAGTTGATGGGCCGGGCGTCCCCGGACGCGGCCACAAGTTGGCCACTGCGGACCCGGGACGGGCGAGGATTCTTCGCACTGCTGCGTGGGCAGACGCGTCCTGCGCTGAAAATCCTTCCTGCTCCAATTGTCAGCAAACCTGTGTCGAAGCCTGCGCCAAGCGGGATCTGCCTGGGCGATCCTTCGCTGCAATCTGCCTTGCGCCGTGCGGTGAAGGTCTTCGAGCGCGATGTGCCGTTGTTGATCAACGGTGAGACCGGCTCCGGTAAGGAAGCGTTCGCCAAGGCTGTGCATCACGCTAGCCAGCGAGCAGAAAAACCGTTCGTGGCACTGAACTGTGCGGCGATTCCCGAGAGCCTGATCGAGAGTGAGTTGTTCGGCTATCGCGGCGGCAGCTTCACCGGTGCACGCAAGGAAGGCATGCGGGGCAAGTTGCAGCAGGCCGACGGCGGAACGTTGTTTCTCGATGAAATAGGCGACATGCCGGTGGCGTTGCAAACGCGGTTGTTGCGGGTGCTGGAAGACCGGCTGGTGGTGCCGATCGGGGGTGAGCCGCAGCCTGTGGACGTACGAATCATCAGCGCGACGCACCGGCATTTGTTGGGACGTGTGGAGGATGGCAGTTTTCGGGAGGACCTCTACTATCGCCTCAATGGCCTGGAAATCGCGCTGCCGCCGTTGCGCGAGCGAAGCGACAAGTCTCAGTTGCTGGATTTTCTTCTGGAAGAGGAGGCGGGAGGACATCCGGTCGTCCTCGATGCCGAGGCACGGCTGGCGCTGCTGGATTTCCATTGGCCTGGCAATGTGCGACAGATGCGTAATGTTCTGAGAACCCTGGCGGCGTTGTGTGAGGACAATCAGATCGTTCTCGCCGATTTGCCGTCGTTGGTTCGTCACGGCAGCCTTCAGACGCCGACCACCGCTGAGCAAACCGATTCGCCGCTGGATGACGCAGAACGCTCGGCATTGCTCGCGACCCTCGAGGCCCAGCGCTGGCACATGACCCATGCGGCGAAAGAGCTGGGGGTCAGCCGCAATACCCTTTATAGAAAGCTGCGCAAGCATGGGATCAGTAGATAACGAATACCCGATGTAGGAGCGCGCTTGCCCGCGATTGCAACCTTTCTGTGACCAAAATATGCCTGACCCACCGTAATCGCGGGCAAGCGCGCTCCTACAATTGTCCGCGCTTCGCATTGCCCTCCTTCTAAGCTAACCTGCGCCAATGTTTTAAGAGGTCGGTCATGCACATTCATATTCTGGGTATCTGCGGCACGTTCATGGGTTCGCTGGCGGTTCTCGCCAAGGATCTGGGCCACAAAGTCACTGGCTCCGATGCCAACGTCTATCCGCCGATGAGCACGCAGCTTCAGGCGCAGGGCATCGAGCTGATGCAGGGTTACGACCCTTCGCACATGGATCCGGCGCCGGATCTGGTGGTGGTCGGTAACGCCATGTCCCGCGGCAACCCCGCTGTCGAATACGTTCTCAATAAAGGCCTGCCGTACGTTTCCGGCCCACAATGGCTGGCCGATCACGTGCTGCGCGGTCGCTGGGTGCTGGCGGTTGCCGGTACTCACGGCAAAACCACCACCAGCAGCATGCTCGCCTGGGTCCTGGAGCACGCGGGCATGAGCCCGGGCTTCCTGATCGGTGGCGTGCCGCAGAACTTCGCGGTGTCCGCACGCTTGGGCGACACGCCGTTTTTCGTGGTCGAGGCCGATGAATACGACAGCGCCTTCTTCGACAAACGCTCAAAATTCGTCCACTACGGCCCACGCACCGCGATCCTCAACAACCTTGAGTTCGATCACGCGGATATCTTTCCCGATCTGCCGGCTATCGAACGTCAGTTCCACCATTTGGTGCGCACCATCCCGAGCGAAGGCCTGGTGATCCACCCGACGACCGAGCCTGCGCTGCAGCGTGTGATTGAAATGGGTTGCTGGACGCCGGTGCAAACCACCGGGCAAGGCGGTCAATGGCAGGCGAAGCTGCTCAGCGAAGACGGCTCGAAGTTCGAAGTGATCTTCGAGGGCGTTGCGCAAGGTGTCGTCGATTGGGGAATGACCGGGCAACACAACGTTGCCAACGCACTGGCCACGCTCGCGGCAGCGCGACATGTCGGCGTGGTGCCGCAGCAGGGCGTTGAAGCCTTGAGCGCCTTCAAAAGCGTGAAGCGCCGCATGGAGAAAGTCGCTGAAGTGCGCGGCATCACCATTTACGACGATTTCGCGCACCACCCGACCGCCATCGCGACCACGCTGGATGGCCTGCGCAAGAAGGTCGGTGAGGCGCCGATCATTGCTATCGTCGAGCCGCGCTCCAACTCAATGAAGCTCGGCGCGCACCGCGACGGTCTGCCGGAAAGCGTGGAGCAGGCCGATCAGGTGGTGTGGTACTCCCCGGCGAATCTGGGTTGGGATCTGGGCGCCACAGCGGCTCAGTGCACGGTGCCCGCAGTGGTCTGCGACTCGCTGGAAGGCATCATCGAACGCGTGAAAAGCCAGGCCCAGCCCGGCACCCATGTGGTGATCATGAGCAACGGCGGCTTCGGCGGCCTTCATGGCAAGCTGGCCGAGGCGCTGAAATGAGCGGGCCGGAACGCATCACGCTGGCGATGACCGGCGCGTCCGGCGCGCAATACGGGCTTCGCCTGCTCGATTGTCTGGTGCGCGAAGATCGCGAAGTGCACTTCCTTATTTCCAAAGCCGCGCAGTTGGTCATGGCCACGGAAACTGACGTCACGCTGCCACCAAAACCTCAGATGATGCAGGCTTTCCTGACCGAGTACACGGGGGCCGCCGATGGGCAGATTCGTGTATATGGCAAGGAAGACTGGATGTCGCCGGTGGCGTCGGGTTCGGGTTCGCCCGCGGCGATGGTCGTCGTTCCGTGCTCGACCGGCACGTTGTCGGCCATCGCTACCGGGGCCTGCAACAACCTGATCGAGCGCGCCGCTGATGTCACCCTCAAGGAGCGCCGTCAGTTGATTCTGGTGCCCCGCGAGGCGCCGTTTTCCAGCATTCATCTGGAAAACATGCTCAAGCTGTCGAACCTCGGCGCGGTGATTCTTCCGGCATCGCCCGGTTTCTATCACCAGCCGCAAACGATCGATGATCTGGTCGATTTCGTTGTGGCGCGCGTCCTCAATCTGCTGAATATCCCACAGGACATGTTGCCGCGCTGGGGCGAGCATCATTTTGGCGCCGATGAATAAGAAGCTGTTTGTCCTCACCGTCGGCCTGTTGCTCGCCACCGGCTGCTCGACTGTCCGCACACTGGACGCCAATCAACCGGGCGCGCCGGTGGTGTATTCCGGCACTCGGCTGGATCTGTATGCGATTCAGGGCGGCTGCTGCGAGAAAGACCGTTTTGGTGCCGAGGCTCCGAAGTATCCGATGCTCGACCTGCCGGGCAGCGCGTTGCTCGATACCTTGCTGCTGCCGTTGTCGGTTCTGACGGTGCTGGGTGTGGGATTTCAAGCGTCCGGGGGGATGTAGAAGCCCCGTTGCCTCCCGTAGCAGTCCGGCTTGCCGGCGGTGGCGTTCGCACAAGCGCTACCGCCGGCAAGCCAGACTGCTACAGGGTATCTGGCCAGCCAATATGGGCGGTTTATCTCCCCAGACGCCGCAAATCATCCGATTCCACGACCCGCACCCCGTCCTGTTCTTCCAACGCCAGGCGCCAGAGTGCGCGGGCCAGCTGGCACGCTTCGATGCCGCCGTATTTGCCGGGTATCAATTTGGCGATCGGTGCAGCGAGCTGCTCCACCAGGCGCTGATCCAGACGTTCGCCAATCAGCAGTGAGGGCCGGGCGATGGTCAATTGCGGCCAGTTCTGGTCTTTGAGCGCTTCTTCCATTTCGCCTTTGACGCGGCTGTAGAAAATGCTCGATTCAGGATCGGCATTCACCGCGCTGATCACCAGCAGGTGCCGAGCGCCCAACTCCCGGGCCCGCTTGCCGAAGGCCACCACCATGTCCATGTCGACGGCGCGAAAAGCGTCTTGAGAGCCGGCCTGCTTGATCGTGCTGCCCAGACAGCAGAAGGCGATATCCACACGTCCGCCAAGCTCTGCGAGCAGCGAAGTAAAGTCGCCTACCGGGTTTTCCAGGTGGGGGTGATCGGCGAGCGGACGGCGGCTGGGGGCCAGTACGCGGCTGACGGTGGGTTCGTTGAGCAAGCGATCGAGCAAGTGTTCGCCCGTCAGTCCAGTCGCTCCGGCAAGCAGGATGTGTTGCGGCGTCAAGTACATGGTCTTTCTCCCTTGATACGACACAAGCATAGGCGCTCTAAGGAAACAGACTGCGCTGGGACGACGCTTGTTTCACAAAACTCACGAATTTTTCATCACCCGTACAGCTACAGGAAAGGCAATGGGCGGCGAATCAATGACCGACCGCCGCTTTGATGCCCTTACCGACCGATACGGTATTCAACGCCCGCTCCGCCTGGCTTTTGCGCAGCTTCTGCCAATGTGCGATCACGCCCTTGGGGGCCCAGATCTGTGGTTCGGACGGGTCGAAGTTTTCCTCGGTTTCCCGTTGCGCGACGATTGCCTTGGCGTCTTCAAAGGCTTGTAGCAGGTCGTCGGTTTCCACCAGCGCCTTGCCGAACAACGCTTCGCCGAAATAAGTGAAATCCGCTTCTTCCGAACAGCCGAACGACACCCGATCCTCCCTCGACGCGGTGATCACCAGGGTGCGTTCGTCCTTGATCGCCGGAATGAACCCTCCGGAATAACAGGCCGAAATCACGACCACTTTGTCACGGTTCTTCAGGGGCGCCAGCACGCCCGCCATTTCATTGGCAGGCAGATCCGACAGCTCCAGACGCGGCTGGTCGAGCACCAGTTCATGCTCGTGTGTGCCGTGACTGGTGAGATAGATGAAGATCAGGTCTTCCGGGCCGCTGCGTTGAGCGAGGGTCTGCACGGCGCGGCTGATGTTTTCGCGGGTCGCCATTGGACGATCAGTCATGTGGTCGCGATGATTGACCAGCGAAACCTGGCCGAAGGCGCCGAATCGTGTGGACAGCAGTTTGTTGACGTAGTCCGCTTCGCGCAAGAATACGCTCTGCTTGCCATCGCCCCCCACGACCAGGCTGTACAGCTCGATGGCCGGGGTGGAGGCAGGCACTGCGGCGAGGGCTTTTTCCAGCAGCGGCCCTTGAGCGAGCAAACCTATCTCCAGTGGGTCGGGAAGCACCTTGCCCGTCGCGTCACGTATGCGCTGTCCATTGGCCCAGGTGCCGCTCTGCACACTGCCGTCGGCT
This sequence comes from Pseudomonas sp. LS-2, assembly GCF_003605735.1. Classification (GTDB taxonomy): domain Bacteria; phylum Pseudomonadota; class Gammaproteobacteria; order Pseudomonadales; family Pseudomonadaceae; genus Aquipseudomonas. The sequence continues at coordinate 98,720 of NZ_QXTJ01000009.1, forward strand.
GACGTGAGACTTCCAGCCCCGTGATAGTTGTCGTTCTCGAACTGCCCGACATAGCGGCTGCCGTCCGGCATCTTCAAGCGACCCTCGCCAACGAACCGCCAGTTGCGAAACTGCCCCTGATAGTTGGTGCCGTCTGATCCGATCAGCTCACCCTTGCCGGTGAAGGCGCCATCCTTGAACTGCCCGGACCAGACATCGCCATCAGCGTTTTCATAGCGCCCGCGACCGTTCAACTGGTTGTTGTGAAAACCGCCCACGTACTGATCGCCATCGGCGCTGGTGAAGTTGCCGGTGCCCTCAAGCTGGCCGTCGACGAACCTGCCGCTGAATTGATTGCCCGCCGCATCGCTGCGTTGGCCTTCGCCGTTGGGTTTGCCATTGGCAAACTCGCCTTGATACTCGCTGCCGTCTNCCTTGAACTCGCCGCGGTAGCTCATGCCATGCTCTTTGAGCGTGCCTTCGCCATCGCGCCGCCCCAGTTTGTAGCCGCCAACGTAGCTGCCGCTGCTGGTGGTCAGGGTGCCCTGCCCCTGGAACAGACCGTCCTGAAAGCCACCCTTATAGACATCGCCGTTGCTGGCGTGCCACTCGCCCTGGCCGTTCCACTGCCCGTTGCTGAACTCCCCGGCGTACCAACTGCCATTGGGGTAGTCGATGCGGCCCTTGCCCTGCAGGACGCCATTGACCACGTCGCCACGGTAGCGGCCGCCATCAGGCAGGCGAGCGTCCGGCGGCAGCAGGGATTCGCCGTCACCGCAAGCGGTAAGCAGAAAGGTAAGGGCCAGAGGGGCAAGCGCGCGCATGGTAAATCCCGAAAATGAGGTATTTCGGCGTGATCGGATTCGCGTACTTGTATCGAGTCGCTCACACAGCCGCAGCGAGTATGCCGCAGCCGGGAAGTGTCATGAAACAGTCAGTTACGACTGTTTCATGTTTTATGAGGTTTACACGAAGGCGAGGGAAAGTGGTTCAGCGATGAACGCCGGCTTGTCCTGACCCTCGATCTCAAGGGTCGCTGTGGCTTTGAGCAGCCATTGGCCGGGTTTCTTCTCGGTGACTTCGGTGAGCGCAACTTTTAGACGAACGCGCGAATCGACCTTGACCGGTTGAATGAATCGCACGCTGTCCAGGCCATAGTTCACCACCATCTTCAGCCCTTCGGGCAGTACCAGCAGCGACTCCATGAGTTTGGGGATCAACGACAACGACAGAAAACCATGAGCAATAGTGGAGCCGAACGGCGTCTGCGCGGCCTTTACCGGGTCAACGTGAATGAACTGGAAATCGCCGGTGGCTTCGGCAAACAGATTGATGCGTGCCTGGTCGATGGTCAGCCAGTCGGAACTTCCCAGTTCCTTGCCTTCATAACTCTTGAGCTCTGCAACAGGTACATACGGCATCGATACTCTCCTTGTGAATCGTCTTCGTCTTGCGGTTTTGTTTTTTCGGGGTTCTGCGGCTATAGGCTCTTTTATTGCTTCCTCTGTAGGCGTGAGCTTGCTCTTCGTCCTGTAAGAGCGCGCTTGCCCGCGAAGGCGGTGTTTCAATCACCATTCAGGCGGCAGACAGATTGCTATCGCGGGCAAGCGCGCCCCTACGGATGCATGTGATCCGGTTTGAAGATCAGCATGCCGCAGAGCGTCGGTCAAGAGAGGGAAAGCTTGCGAATACCGAACCATAGCCGCAGAAGCTGCATGCTTATAATGTCGCCGCGAATTTGCTGGAGTTTTTTATGTTGTTAAGAGGCCTTACCTGGCTGGTGCTGTTCCAATTGGTGGGAACGGCGCTCAATCATCTGTTTCTGTCCGTTCTGCCGGGGCCGATCATCGGGCTGGTGCTGTTGATGATTTATCTGATGGTGCGTGGCGAAGTCAGCGAACCCATCAGCCTCGCCGCCGGCAGTCTGCTGCGTTACCTGCCGTTGTTGCTGGTTCCGCCAGCGGTTGGCGTCATGGTCTATGCCGGTCAGATCGCTGATGATTTCTGGGCCATTGTAGGGTCGCTGGTGCTTTCATTAATGATCTCGCTCACGTTTGCTGGCTGGCTGATGCAGAAACTCATCGACCGCCAGATCAAGCGCCGGGAGCCATCATGAGTCTGGATTGGCAGGGGGCCTGGCTGGCCGTGATTCATCATCCGCTGTTCGGCATCGCCATCACCCTTGGGGCCTACCAGGTGGTGCTGGCCGGTTACGAGAAAACCCGCTGGGTGTTTCTGCAGCCGGTGCTGGTGTCGATGCTGGTGGTCATCGGCGTGCTGGTCAGTTGCGGGCTGGATTACGCCGAATACCGCAAGAGCACCGAAATTCTCAGCATTCTGCTGGGCCCTGCCACGGTGGCGCTGGCGGTGCCGCTTTATCTGAATCTGCGGCGTATCCGGCAGTTGTTCTGGCCGGTCTTGACTACGCTGGTGATTGGCGGCGTGTTTGCAACGGCGCTCTGCGTGGGGCTGGGCTCTGTGTTGGGCGCCGATCACATGATCCTGATGACCATGGCGCCCAAGTCGGTGACGTCGCCGATCGCCATGCTGGTGGCAGAGCAGATTGGAGGCGTGGCTGCGCTGGCTGCGGTCTTCGTGTTGATCACTGGCGTCATTGGCGGCATATTCGGCCCCGGTCTGTTGACGCTGGCAGGTGTGCAAAGCCCGGAAGCAAGGGGCATGGCCCTCGGGCTGACCGCCCACGCGGTGGGTACTTCGGCGGCCTTGCAGGAAGGTGAAGAATGCGGTGCCTTCGCGGCGCTGGCGATGAGTTTGATGGGTGTCGCAACGGCCTTGTTCCTGCCGTTGGCGGTGTCTCTGGTTGCTTGAGGGTGGGTCTATGTCGTTGCCGTTGTTTCCGCTGAACGCTGTGCTGTTTCCGGGGTGTGTCCTCGATTTGCAGATTTTCGAGGCGCGCTACCTGGACATGATTAGCCGCTGCATGAAACAGGGCGAGGGTTTCGGTGTGGTCTGCATCACTGAAGGCAGTGAGGTGGGTGATGTGCCGGAAGGGTTTTCGCAGATCGGTTGCGAAGCGCTGGTCACCGACTTCCAGCAACAGGACAACGGCCTGCTCGGCATCCGGGTCGTGGGCGGCCGGCGGTTTCGCGTGGTCGAGGCCCAGGTTCAGCGGGACAACCTGTTGATCGCCGAGGTCGAATGGCTGGAAGACCCCGACGAGAAGCCGCTTCAGGAAGAGGACGAGGATCTGGTCGCGTTGCTGGCCGCGCTCGCCGAGCACCCGATGGTGGCCGCGTTGAATATGGGGCTGACCGCCAGCGGTCAGCAGTCGCTGGCCAATCAACTGGCCTACCTGCTGCCGTTCGCCGAAGAAGACAAGATCGAGCTGCTAGAAATCGACGACGCCGAAGAGCGGCTCGATGCCATTCAGGATCTGTTGGACGAGATGCAGGGCGACATGCAGGCTTGATCAGGCTCAACACGGAATCTGTAGCAGTCCGGCTTGCCGGCGGTTGCGTATCTGGAATCGCCAACGCCGGCAAGCCGGACTGCTACAGGTCATGTGTATGACATCCCTGCTCGTAGATTCAATACTCATACCGAATCAGCCCATGGGTCAGCGAGTTAAAGGCAAACCCGCCCAGCAGCGCGACCATCGCCGGTAGCAGCAGCCACCACACACGCAGCGGCAGGGCGGGCAGTGTTTGCTTGTTTTGCACGAAGGACAGGCTTGCGGCACAGGCGAAGAACGCCAGCAACATCCCCGCCAGCACGTCGGTTGGCCAGTGAACTCCCAGATAGACGCGCGACATGGCAATCGACGCCGCAGGGATCACGCCCAGTAACAGCCAAGTCAGCCGCAACCGCACAGGCTGCCCGCGACCGGCCAGCACGGCCAGGGTCATGAACAGCGCAAACGACGCAGAAGAATGTCCACTCGGCATGCTGTAGGTGGTCAGCGGTTCGGCGAGCACTTCCGGGCGTGCGCGAGCGAAGGTCTGTTTCATGCCTTGGTTGATGACCGCCGACCCAAGGGTCGTTGCGCAGGCGAAGATCGCGTGTCGCCACTGTCGCGTGACCAACAGAATGATCAACAACAGCCCGGCCGCATAGAACTGAGTTCTGAAATCGCCGAGACCCGTAACCAGCACCACGAAATTTTCCGCTGCTGCGCTTCGATGCTCCTGCACCAGCGTCATTACGCCCTGGTCCAGATGGGTCAGATACGGCCAGCCCAGAAACACCGCGATCAACATGATCAGGCAGGTCAGGGCGATCAATTTGGTGGCGTAGCGCTTGGCCCGCAGGCTGCTCTGAATCGCCACACCCAGAAGCATGGCAAGCCCTGCGGCAACGACGGCAGCTTCTGGCCAGAAGCCCTCCGGCAGCGGTAGACGAATCACCGCGCCCGCCGCCCAGCCCGGCAGAATGTAGGCGAACGACCAGCCCGCCGCAGCGATCACGCTGACCCCGGCGAAGCGCACGAACGGCATGTCGCACATGCCGGCGACCATGGGCAGCATCGGGCGCAGCGGCCCGATGAAGCGTCCCACCAGCAGGCTGGCGATGCCGTACCGCTGGAAATAGGTTTCGGCGCCGCTCATCCATTCCGGATGATGGCGCAAGCCAGGCAGGCGGCGGATGTTCTGGTGGAAACGTCGCCCCAGAAAGTAGGAAACGAAGTCGCCGAGCAAGCCCCCCAGAAAGCCCAGCAACAAGGCCTCACTCAACGGCAGGATGCCGCTGCCAGCCAGTGCCGCGATGGCGAACAGCGCCACGGTGCCGGGTACGATGATTCCGGCAATCGCCAGGCATTCCAGGCACGAAACCAGAAAGATCGCCGCGCCGAGCCACGACGGGTTGACGGTCAGCCACGCAGTGATGCTGTCGAGCCATGCGCCCATGGGTCAGTTTCCTTGCTCGATGATGAGGTAATCGCGACCTTCGACTTGCCCGCGACGAACCGGGTTCCGCGTACAGAAGCGCGCATAGCCCGCATCCACGAAGCGGTACATCAGGTGTTCGTCGCGTCCGGCGGGAATGCCCAGTCGGGTGGTCTGGATGATCTGCGAGGGGGGAGAGCCGACGTCTTCGACAAAGATTTGCTCAGGGTCGAAACGCTTGGCATCCCACATGGGTACTTTGAGGCCCAAGGCTTTGCACAGCAGTGTCTGGCCGGCACACAGCCGCTCGGGCGGGCGCAGATTACCGCTCGCGTCGGGGTTGTTCAATTGCATCTGCGCCAGACTGTTCTGGTCCGAGAAGGCATCGACCCACGGGTAGGCCGATTTGATCAGCACTGCGTTGCCCGGTCCGCCCGCGCTGAAGTTCAGCGAGTCGCCGCCCCGTGCGTAGTACATATAGATGTGGCCGCCATCCAGAAACAAAGCCTTACGCTTTTCCGTGTAGCCGAGGGATGCATGGCTGCCTTTTTCCTCGAGGTAGTAGGCTTCGGTCTCTATGATGCGCGCCGATAGCCATAATTCACCGACCTTGTGCCGAACGACCTTGCCCAGCAAGTCCCGGGCGAGCGTCTGCGCATCGCGGTTGAAGAAACTGTCGGGGAGAGCGCGGGATGGCTGGTCGGGCATGGCTTGATAAAGTCCAGGGGCGGCTGGCGATGATAGCAATCTCGGGCTTAATTGCAGCTGAATGGCGAGGGAGCTTCTGCATGGTTTCTTTGTACAAGCGCGCTTGCCCGCGATGGCGTGTTGTCAGGCAACGCGCCCCGCGCAGGCCGATCGTATCGCGGGCAAGCGCGCTCCTACACCTGAGAGAGTGGGTTTCACCCAACAAATCCGGCTTATATCGACCATCCGCCTGTCGCCGCTGTCGTTCGTCACGCCCGGCAGCTATAATCGGCCGCTTTCCTCTCTGCCAAGACCTCATGAGACCATGACTGAGTCCGTTCTTGACTACATGACCCGTCTGGGTCGCGCCGCCCGCGAAGCTTCGCGCGTGATCGGTCGCGCCAGTACCGCGCAGAAAAACCGCGCGCTGGCGGCTACCGCTGCCGCGCTGGACGCTGCCCGTGACGAACTCACCGCCGCCAACGAGCAGGATCTGGTCGCTGGCCGCGTCAATGGTCTCGAACCTGCCCTGCTTGAGCGCCTGGCCCTGACCCCGGCTCGCATCGACAGCATGATCGCCGGTTTGCGTCAGGTCGCCAGTCTGCCTGACCCCGTCGGTACCCTGCGCGACATGAACTTCCAGCCCTCGGGCATCCAGGTCGGCAAGATGCGCGTGCCGCTGGGCGTGGTCGGCATCATCTATGAGTCGCGCCCGAACGTGACCATCGACGCTGCCAGCCTGTGCCTCAAGTCCGGTAATGCGACCATCCTGCGCGGCGGCTCCGAAGCCATCCACTCCAATCGTGCCATCGCCGCCTGCGTTCAGCGGGGACTGGCTGAAGCCGGTCTGCCCGCTGCTGTTGTGCAAGTGGTCGAAACCACGGATCGCGCCGCCGTTGGCGCACTGATCACCATGCCCGAGTATGTGGACGTCATCGTTCCTCGCGGTGGCAAGGGGTTGATCGAGCGCGTCAGTCGTGAAGCCAGGGTGCCGGTGATCAAGCATCTGGATGGCATCTGCCACGTTTATGTCAGTGCCCATGCCGATCTGGTCGCGGCGCAGCGCATCAGTTTCAACGCCAAGACCTACCGCTACGGCATCTGCGGCGCCATGGAAACCCTGTTGGTGGATCAGGCGATTGCCGCGGATTTCCTCCCGCAGATGGCAGGGCAGTTCCGCGAGAAGGGCGTCGAGTTGCGTGGTTGCGAGCGTACCCGCGACTTGATCGACGCGATCCCGGCGACCGAAGAAGACTGGCACACCGAATACCTGGCGCCGATCCTGTCGATCCGCATCGTGACCGGTCTGGATCAGGCCATCGAGCACATCAACCACTACGGTTCGCATCACAGCGACGCCATCGTCTCCGATTCTCAGGCTCAGACTCGCCGCTTCATGGCCGAAGTCGACTCCAGCTCGGTGATGGTCAACGCACCGACCTGTTTTGCCGATGGCTTCGAGTACGGTCTGGGCGCGGAAATCGGGATTTCCACCGACAAGATTCACGCCCGTGGCCCGGTAGGGCTGGAAGGCCTGACCTGTGAGAAATACGTCGTCGTGGGCGACGGCACCCAGTTGCGCGGTCAGGCCTGACTTGGCCGATAGCCGCCGGCACACAGGCAAGAGTGCAAGTACGGTGAGCGAAGTGGCCGGCAAATCGGGCCAGGCTGCACGCATGCCGAAACGTATCGGCATGCTGGGCGGCACTTTCGACCCGGTGCACATTGGCCATTTGCGCGGCGCGCTGGAAGTCGCCGCGCTGCTTGAGCTCGATGAGTTGCGTCTGACGCCCAGCGCCAGGCCGCCTCATCGCGATATGCCGGGCGTATCTGCGCAGGACCGATTGGCAATGGTCCGGAGCGCGGTACAGGGGGTATCGCCATTGACGGTGGACGACCGCGAACTATTGCGGGACAAACCGTCGTATACCATCGACACGCTGGAATCGATGCGCGCTGAACTGGCGCCCGATGACCAGCTGTTCTTGTTGCTGGGATGGGACGCCTTTTGCGGGCTGCCGACCTGGCATCGTTGGGAAGAGTTGCTGGAGCACTGCCATATCGTGGTGCTGCAACGCCCGGACGCCGACAGCGAGTCGCCGGACGCCATGCGTAACCTGCTGGCGGCGCGCGCAGTCAGCGATCCGAAAGCCCTGAAGGGGCCTGGCGGACACATTACATTCGTCTGGCAGACACCGCTCTCGGTGTCTGCCACCCAGATCCGCCAACTGCTGGCCAGCGGGAAGTCGGTACGTTTTCTGGTGCCAGACGCAGTACTGGCCTACATCGAGGCGCACGGACTGTACCGTGCGCCCAATTGAACTGAATGAGTTTTTTATGACAAAGCAAAAAATTTCCGTTTCCGGCGAAGAGCTGGTTGAACTGACCAAGGCCGCGCTGGAAGACGTCAAGGCTCAGGACATCCTGGTCATCGACGTCAAAGACAAGCACAGCCTGACCGACTACATGGTGATCGCCACCGGTACGTCGAACCGTCAGATCAACGCGATGCTCGACAAGGTTCGCGAGAACGTCAAGGCCAAGGGCGCACAGCCGCTGGGCGAAGAAGGCAAGGGCGAAAGCGACTGGGTGCTGCTGGACCTGGGTGACGTGATCGTGCACATGATGACCGCCGCTGCCCGCCAGTTCTATGACCTGGAACGTCTGTGGCAGGGCGCCGAACAGAGCCGTGCAGCCAGCGGTGCGCATCACACGCCAGGCAACGAATAAGGGCTCATCGTGCGTCTGCGTCTGATTGCTGTCGGTTCACGCATGCCCAAGTGGGTGGAAGAGGGGTGGCATGAGTATGCCAAGCGTCTGCCATCCGAACTGGCCCTGGAACTGGTAGAGATTCCGCTCAATACCCGAGGCAAGAACGCCGACGTGGCACGCCTGATCCGTCAGGAGGGTGAGGCCATGCTGGCGAAGGTGCAGCCGGGTGAGCGGATCGTCACCCTCGAGGTTCACGGTAAACCGTGGAGTACCGAGCAGCTGTCGGTCGAGCTCGATCGCTGGCGCCTCGATTCGCGCACGGTGAACCTGATGGTCGGCGGCCCCGAGGGGTTGGCGCCGGAAGTCTGTGCCCGTGCCGAGCAGCGTTGGTCGTTGTCACCCTTGACGTTGCCGCACCCGTTGGTGCGCATCCTCATCGGTGAGCAGATTTATCGTGCCTGGACCGTGTTGTCCGGTCACCCTTATCACAAGTAGCGCCGCTGCCTTCACTGTGAACACGCCCTAAATGTCTCAGCCGATTCGCCTCAAAGACCACGAAAAGGACGCACGCCTGGTGCGCAGCCGAGTCGTGGTCGGTGCCGTGGCCGTCATCGTGCTGATCTGCGTGTTGGTTGCTCGGCTGTATTTCCTGCAGGTGATCCAGTACGACTATCACTCGACCCTGTCGGAGAACAACAGGGTTCATGTGCAGCCGATTCCGCCCAGCCGCGGCTTGATCTTCGACCGAAACGGCGTGGTCATCGCCGATAACCGCCCCAGTTTCAACTTGAGCATGACCCGCGAACGCTCGGGCGGTGACTGGGCCCAGGTCCTGGACACGATCATCGAAGTGCTCGAGCTGACCCCCGATGACCGGATCATCTTCGAAAAGCGCATGAAGCAGGGCCGTCGCCCGTTCGAGCCGGTGCCGATCCTTTTCGAGCTGACCGAAGAGCAGATTGCCCGGATCGCAGTCAACCAGTTCCGCCTGCCGGGCGTTGAAGTGGTGGCGCAGCTGATTCGACATTACCCGCAGGGCGCTCATTTTGCGCACTCGGTGGGCTACATGGGGCGGATCAACGAGAAAGAACTGAAAAGCCTCGATCCCGTGAATTACAGCGGCACCCACCACATGGGCAAGACCGGTATCGAGCGCTTCTACGAGCCTGAACTGCACGGCCAGGTCGGCTACGAAGAGGTCGAGACCAACGCCCGTGGCCGAGTGCTGCGGGTCTTGAAACGGACCGATCCGGTGCCGGGCAAGGACATCGTGCTCAGCCTCGACATTCAACTTCAGGAAGCCGCCGAAGCTGCACTGGGCGGCAGGCGCGGCGCTGTCGTGGCGCTGGACCCGAACACGGGCGAAGTGCTGGCTATGGTCAGTCAGCCGAGTTTCGACCCGAACCTGTTCGTCACCGGTATCAGCTTCAAGGCGTACTCCGAACTTCGCGATTCGGTGGACCGGCCGCTGTTCAACCGGATTCTGCGCGGCTTGTATCCACCGGGTTCGACCATCAAGCCTGCCGTCGCCATCGCCGGTCTCGATACCGGTGTCGTGACCGCCAGCACCCGGGTGTTCGACCCCGGCTATTACATGCTGCCCAATTACGACCACAAGTACCGTAACTGGAACCGCACGGGAGACGGCTGGGTCGATCTGGACACCGCCATCATGCGTTCCAATGACACCTACTTCTACGATCTGGCGCACAAGGTCGGCATCGATCGGCTATCCACCTACCTGAACAAGTTCGGCATCGGACAGAAGGTCTCGCTGGACATGTTCGAGGAGTCGCCGGGCCTGATGCCGTCCCGCGACTGGAAGCGCATCACCCGCCGCCAGGCCTGGTTCCCGGGCGAAACGCTGATTCTGGGGATCGGCCAGGGCTACATGCAGGCCACACCCCTGCAACTGGCTCAAGCCACTGCGCTGGTGGCGAACAAGGGCAAGTGGAATCGTCCGCACCTGGCCAGAACCATCGAGGGGCAGAAGCCGGTGGACGAAAACCCGATGCCCGATATCGTCCTGCGTGATCCGTCCGACTGGGGCAAGGTCAACCACGGCATGCAGCAGGTGATGCACGGCGCTCGCGGTACTGCACGAAAGGCGGCTATCGGCGCGCAATATCGAATCGCGGGCAAAAGCGGGACGGCGCAGGTCGTGGCGATTCGTCAGGGCGAAAAATACGATCGCTCGAAAGTGCAGGAGCGCCACCGCGACCACGCGTTGTTCGTGGGTTTCGCGCCGGCCGATAACCCGAAAATCGTCGTCGCTGTGATGATCGAGAACGGCGAGTCCGGTTCGGGGGTGGCAGCGCCCGTCGTTCGTCAGGTCATGGATGCCTGGCTGTTGGATCCTCAAGGCCATCTGAAACCCGAATACGCCAGCAATACACTGCCTCCGGAGACCGCGGCCCGTGAAGAGTAATTTCGACCGCATCCTCTCCAGCGAAGATGTGATGCGCCGTCGCGCCACCTTCCTGCAGAAAATCCATGTGGACGGCCCGCTGCTGATCCTGCTGCTGACGCTGGCCGCCGGCAGCCTGTTCGTCCTTTATTCGGCCAGCGGCAAGAGCTGGGACTTGCTGATCAAGCAAGCGACCTCCTTCGGTATCGGGCTGGTGTCGATGTTCGTCATCGCCCAGCTGGAGCCTCGCTTCATGGCGCGCTGGGTGCCAATCGCCTACGTCTTCGGCGTTCTGCTGCTGGTGGCGGTGGACGTCATGGGCCACAACGCCATGGGTGCAACGCGCTGGATCAACATTCCGGGGGTGATTCGCTTCCAGCCCTCGGAATTCATGAAGATCATCATGCCGGCGACCATCGCCTGGTACCTGTCCAAGCGCACGCTGCCACCGCATCTGAAGCACGTCGCGGTCAGTCTCGGGCTGATCGGGCTGCCGTTCATCCTCATTGTGCGCCAGCCGGACCTCGGTACTTCGCTGCTGATTCTGGCCTCCGGGACCTTCGTGCTGTTCATGGCCGGCCTGCGCTGGCGCTGGATCATCGGCGTGATCGCCGCGGCGGTGCCGGTCGCGGTGGCGATGTGGTTCTTCTTCATGCACGACTACCAAAAGCAGCGGATCCTGACGTTCCTTGACCCAGAGAGCGATCCGCTGGGCACCGGCTGGAACATCATTCAGTCCAAAGCGGCCATCGGCTCGGGCGGTGTGTTCGGCAAGGGCTGGCTGCTGGGTACCCAGTCTCATCTGGACTTCCTGCCCGAAAGCCACACCGACTTCATCATCGCGGTTCTGGGCGAAGAGTTCGGCCTGGTGGGCATCTGTGCGCTGCTTCTTATCTATCTGCTGTTGATCGGTCGCGGGCTGGTGATCACCGCACAGGCGCAGACGCTCTACGGCAAGCTGCTCGCGGGCAGCCTGACCATGACGTTTTTTGTTTATGTTTTCGTCAACATCGGTATGGTCAGCGGTCTGTTGCCGGTCGTGGGGGTGCCATTGCCCTTCATTAGCTACGGCGGAACTTCGCTGGTGACGCTGCTGTCAGCGTTTGGGGTTTTGATGTCGATCCATACACATCGAAAATGGATCGCTCAGGTTTGATTACAGTGATTAACCAGTCAGGTTTAAAGGTCAGGAACTCAATGCAAGTAGTGCGTGGCTGGGCTGCTCGATATGCGCCGCTGGTCGGTCTGATGGGCATCCTGGGGTCAGCGCAGGAGTCGCTTGCCGGTGACTATGAGGGCTCGCCCCAAGTCGCCCAGTTTGTCAGCGATATGACTCGCGATTACGGATTCGCCGGTGAGCAATTGATTGAATTGTTCCGGGATGTACAGCGCAAGCAGTCGATTCTCGATGCCATTTCGCGGCCAGCCGAGCGGGTCAAGCCGTGGAAGGATTACCGCCCGATGTTCCTGACCGATGCGCGCATCGCGCGGGGTGTGGACTTCTGGCGACAGCATGAAGCAGCACTGTCCCGCGCCGAGCAGGAGTACGGCGTACCGGCTCAAGTGATCGTCGCGATTATCGGAGTTGAAACATTTTTTGGGCGCAATACCGGAAATTACCGGGTAATCGACGCATTATCGACGCTAGGTTTCGACTATCCTCCCCGAGCGGAATTTTTTCGCAAGGAGCTGCGCGAGTTTTTGTTGCTGTCTCGCGAGGAGCAGGTCGATCCGTTGACGTTGAAGGGCTCTTACGCCGGGGCGATGGGATTGCCGCAGTTCATGCCGAGCAGTTTCCGGGCTTACGCGGTGGATTTTGACGGGGACGGCCATATCAATATCTGGAACGATCCTGATGACGCAATTGGCAGCGTCGCCAGTTATTTCAAACGCCATGGTTGGGTCGCGGGGGAGTCTGTGGTCAGTCGGGCAAGCGTGCAAGGCGATCATGTCGACGAGGGTTTGAGTCCCGGAATCGAGCCGGTCAAGACCGTTGGGGAGTTGCGAGCCTTGGGGTGGGCGAGTCATGATGCGCTGCGCGATGATATGCCGGTCACGGCTTTTCGCCTGGAAGGCGACAGCGGCCCTGAATACTGGATGGGTCTGAAGAATTTTTACGCAATCACGCGTTACAACCGCAGTGTGATGTACGCCATGGCCGTGCATCAGCTGTCTGAAATGCTTGTTCAAGCTCGGGGCGTCAAGTAATGCGGTCATTGCCGATGCAACAACCATTGAAGCTGATGGCCTTCGCAGCGCTGGCATTGCTGGTCGTCAGTTGCTCCAACAGTCGACCGACACAGCAGGGCAATATCATCCGTGCGCAGCCGGGACTGGATATCAACCGTGCGCATAAAGATGGTGCGCCCTGGTGGGATGTCGACGTCTCACGCATCCCGGATGCCGTGCCGACGCTGCACACCGGCCCCTACAAGGCCAACCCTTATACCGTGCTGGGCAAGACCTACTTCCCGCTCAGCAACTCCAGCAATTACATCGCGACCGGCACCGCGTCCTGGTATGGCACCAAGTTTCACGGCCAGAACACCGCCAACGGCGAAGTTTATGACCTGTATGGCATGAGCGCGGCGCACAAGACGCTGCCGCTGCCCAGCTATGTGCGTGTCACCAATCTGGACAACAACCGCACTGTGATCCTGCGGGTCAACGACCGTGGGCCGTTTTACTCCGATCGCATCATCGACTTGTCCTACGCTGCCGCCAAGAAACTCGGCTACGCCGAAATCGGTACGGCGCGGGTGAAAGTCGAAGGTATCGACCCTGCGCAATACTGGGCTCAGCGGGGCAAACCTGCGCCGTTGATGCTCGATCAGCCTCAGGTCGCGAGCAATCCACCGCCTCGGCAGGCGCCGGTTGCAGCGCCGGTGATCACCGCTTCGGCGGGCACAATCGAACAATGGACGCCACCACCGGCTCAACACGCCGCCCCGGTTTCGCCGGTTCCGATCGACGCAAAAAAAAACGCTTCCGGACCAGCGTCTGGGCTGTTTCTCCAGGTGGGAGCCTTCGCCAACCCGGACGCTGCGGAACTCCTGAGGTCCAAACTGAGCGGGATGGTGCGGGCCCCGGTTTTCGTGAGCTCGATAGCGCGCAATCAACAGACGCTCTATCGCGTGCGGATGGGGCCGGTCGACACGCCGGGTGAAGCCCAGCAACTGCAAAACAGCGTGAGGTCGGCCAATCTGGGTTCGCCAAGCGTCGTGACATCGGATCAGTAACATCGCAACAGTGATTCGTTCCTCGGCAACGAGGACGAATCAAAACTGCCTGGCAAGCGACTTGCCGCCAGAGCAAGCGTTGTCAGCAGCTTTTCACGGGTTCATCTGTAGAATGTGAGCCCGTTTGCCGGGGTAGCCTGGCACCACCGCTTTGCCCGCGAGGGCATGTTTGCCCATTAGCATTTTCGAGAGACGGATGAACATCACCACCTTTGCAAAACGCCTTTGCCTGCTTATCCCGCTATTCACCGCACCTGCTGCGTTCGCAGTGGAACAGATGACGCCATCGGCGCCTCAGCTGGCTGCCAAGGCTTATGTGCTGATGGATGCCAACAGTGGCAACGTTCTGGTCGAAAACAACGGTGACCAGCGCCTCCCGCCGGCGAGTCTGACCAAGCTGATGACCGCTTACATCGCCACTCTGGAAATCCGTCGTGGTCAGATCGGCGAAAACGATCCTGTGACCATCAGCGAAAACGCCTGGCGTACCGGCGGTTCGCGGATGTTCCTCAAGGTCGGCAGCCAGGTCAGCGTCAGCGACCTGCTGCACGGCATCATCATTCAGTCGGGCAACGACGCCAGCGTTGCGCTCTCGGAGCACATCGCCGGTAGCGAAGATGCATTTGCTGACATGATGAACAAAACCGCCGGCGACCTGGGCATGGTCAACAGCCACTTCATGAACCCGACTGGCCTGCCGAACCCTGATCACTACGCTACCGCCCATGACATGGCGATCCTGGCGCGCGCGATCATCCACGAAGACCCGGCTCACTACGCGATCTACTCGCAGAAAGAGTTCTTCTGGAACGGCATCAAGCAACCGAACCGCAACTTGCTGCTGTGGCGTGACAAGACCGTCGATGGTCTGAAAACCGGGCACACCGAAGAAGCCGGCTACTGCATGGTGTCTTCGGCCGTGCGTGACGGCATGCGTCTGATCGCCGTGGTCTTCGGTACCAACAGCGAACAGGCTCGTGCCGCCGAAACCCAGAAGCTGCTGACCTACGGTTTCCGCTTCTTCGAAACCCAGACCTTCTATCAGAAGGGCACCGAGCTGGCTCAGGCGCCGGTCTGGAAAGGCGCAGAGCATCAGGTCAAGGCCGGCCTGGCTGAAGACCTGACCCTGACCATGCCAAAAGGCGAGATGAAGAAGCTGGCCGCCAGCATGACCATGAATCCGCAACTGGTTGCGCCTATCGCCAAAGGCGACGTAATCGGCAAGGTCGAGGTCAAACTTGACGACAAAGTCGTGCATAGCGCTAATCTCATCGCAATGGACGCGGTCGAGGAAGGTGGTATCTTCCGTCGCCTGTGGGATAGCATCCGCATGTTCTTCTACGGTCTGTTCAACTGATCAGAAATTGATCGTTCATTGATCGTCGCTCCGTACGCCCCTGCCGCTGATCGCGGTGGGGGACTGTCCGTTTTCCGGCTTACGAGGCCGTTACTGCCATGACAGATACCGAAGTAAAAGCACCGAAAATCGAATTCCCCTGCGCCGATTACCCGATCAAGATCATCGGCGACACGGGCGCGGGCTTCACCGAGAAAGTCATCGCGATCGTCAAGAAGCACGCCACGATCCTTGATGAGAAACAGGCCGAGCGCCAAAGCAGCAACGGCAAGTACACCACCTTGCAGTTGCACATTGTCGCGACCGGTCAGGATCAGCTCTACGACATCAACAGCGAGCTGCGGGCCACTGGCGTCGTACACATGGTGCTGTGATGGATGCGCGTCTGGGCTTTCGCGATCTTGGATTGATCGACTACGAGCCCACCTGGCAAGCCATGCAACGCTTCACCGACGGGCGCACGCGCGAGACCGCCGATGAAGTGTGGCTGGTGCAACACCCTCCGGTCTTTACTCAGGGACAGTCCGGAAAGCCTGAACATCTGTTACTGCCGGGAGATATTCCGGTGGTACAGGTCGATCGCGGTGGTCAAGTGACTTATCATGGCCCCGGACAGCTTGTGGCGTATCTGTTGCTGGACGTGCGTCGCCTGGGTTTTGGCGTGCGCGAACTGGTGACCCGGATCGAGCGCAGCCTGATCGATCTGCTGGCCAGTTACGGCGTAACGGCCGCAGCCAAGCCAGAAGCACCGGGGGTCTATGTCGATGGGGCGAAAATCGCTTCTCTGGGCCTTCGCATCCGTAACGGTTGTTCGTTTCATGGTCTGGCGCTCAACGTCGACATGGACCTGAACCCCTTCAAACGGATTAATCCCTGCGGGTATGCGGGGCTGGCGATGACCCAGCTGCGCGAACAGGCAGGCCCGATTGAATTTGCCGAGGTAAGTGCCCGGCTGCGTGCGCAGCTCGTCAAACACCTCGACTACGCTGAGCAGACGACCCTAACGGGCGGAATCGATTGATATGACTACTGCGCATGAGACGGCGGACGCCGTGCAAACCCTGATCCCGACAGCGAACCTGGCAACGCCAGAGCGCGCTGCACGTCCTAAAGTAGAAGCTGGCGTGAAGCTGCGCGGCGCGGAAAAAGTTGCGCGCATCCCGGTGAAGATCATTCCAACGGTTGAACTGCCGAAGAAGCCGGACTGGATTCGTGTCCGCATTCCGGTATCGCCCGAAGTCGACCGCATCAAGGCGTTGCTGCGCAAACACAAGCTGCACAGCGTTTGCGAAGAGGCTTCCTGCCCGAACCTGGGCGAGTGCTTCTCCGGTGGCACCGCGACCTTCATGATCATGGGCGACATCTGCACCCGTCGCTGCCCGTTCTGCGACGTCGGTCATGGCCGTCCGAAAGCCCTGGATACAGACGAGCCGAAGAACCTGGCCGTTGCCATTGCCGACCTGAAGCTCAAGTACGTGGTCATCACCTCGGTAGACCGCGACGACCTGCGCGACGGTGGTGCTCAGCACTTCGCCGACTGCATCCGTGAAATCCGCGCCCTGTCGCCGAACGTGCAGCTGGAAACGCTGGTTCCGGACTACCGTGGCCGCATGGACATCGCGCTGGAAATCACGGCCGCGACCCCTCCAGATGTGTTCAACCACAACCTGGAAACCGTGCCGCGTCTGTACAAGGCCGCGCGTCCGGGTTCGGACTACCAGTGGTCGCTGACCCTGCTCAAGCGCTTCAAGGAAATGGTCCCTCACGTGCCGACCAAATCCGGTTTGATGCTGGGTCTGGGCGAGACCGACGAGGAAGTGATCGAAGTGATGCATCGCATGCGCGAGCACAACATCGACATGCTGACCCTGGGCCAGTATCTGCAGCCTTCGCGCAGCCACTTGCCGGTGCAGCGCTTCGTTCACCCGGACACCTTCGCCTGGTTCGCCGAGGAGGGTTACAAGATGGGCTTCAAGAACGTTGCGTCGGGGCCGCTGGTGCGTTCTTCGTACCACGCTGACGAGCAGGCCAAGCTGACCAAGTCGCTGCTGACGGCGGGCTGATATCTCACGTTATCGACGTGCAACGCAAAACGGGCCGGATAGCAATATCCGGCCCGTTTTTGTTGTGCTGCCTTTGCAGGAGCGCGCTTGCCCGCGAACAGACGATCACGCGGTCTGTCAGGCAACCCCAGTGGTCTCAATCGCGGGCAAGCGCGCTCGTACAGAATCACTGATTCCCGCGTAATCCATTCAGCAGCTCATGCGTCGGATACCCATCCGCTGGCCAGCCAAACGCCTGCTGAGCGCTGCGGATTGCTTTACGGGTATTGGCGCCGATGATCCCGTCAGGGGCGCCGGCGTCGTATTGGCGGGCGGAGAGCAGGGTTTGCAGTTCGATCCGTTCCGAGCGACTGAGAGGGCGGTCACCGCGTGGCCATTGCCCCAGCACATAACCGCCGCCTGTGAAACGCTCGGACAACAGGCCGATACCCAAGGCATACGACGAGGAGTTGTTGTACTTGAGGATCGCGCGGAAGTTGTCCATCACCAGAAACGCAGGGCCCTTGTAGCCCGCCGGCAACAGCAGAGCGGCCTGTTGTTGCAGCAGATTGGCGGGCAATGCCGCGCCGGTGGGCAATTTCAGGCCCAGTTGCTGCCATTCTCCGATGGTCTTGCGGGTTGAAGCATCGGCCAGTGCGTAGTCGAAGCCCTGACGCAGCTGCACTTCGAAGCCCCACGGCTGGCCTTTCTGCCAGCCCGAGCTTTGCAGGTAGTGCGCGGTCGAGGCCAACGCATCCAGCGGAGAGTTCCAGATATCGCGGCGGCCGTCGCCGTCGAAGTCCACCGCGTGGGTGTTGTAAGTGGTGGGAATGAACTGCGTCTGCCCCATCGCACCGGCCCACGAGCCGAGCATGCTTGGCGCATCAATGTCGCCGTGCTGAATGATCTGAAGGGCGGCGATCAATTGATCCTGCGCGAACTGGGGACGACGACCCTCGTAGGCCAGCGTCGCCAGCGAGCGGATCACCGATTGAGTGCCCTGGAACTGACCGAAGCTGCTTTCCATGCCCCAGACTGCCACCAGCGCCTGACGGTCGACGCCATAGCGTTGCTCGATGGTGGTCAGGGCGTCGGCGTATTGAGTCAGCAGTGCCTGCCCCTTGCGCACGCGAACCGCAGACATCGCGCTGTCCAGGTATTCCCAGACCGGGCGGGTGAATTCCGGCTGACTGCGATCAGCCTTGACCACACTCATGTCAGGCGTCACGCCCGCGAAGGCAGCGTCGAATACGTCGGGGCGAATACCGGCATTCAAGGCTTGCGTGCGGAACATCGTCTGCCATTCGCTGAAGCTCATCGCCGGCTGGATTTCAAAATTGGCATCGTCTGGCTGGGCCACTGCGCTGGAGGCGGGCGGTGCAGCCTTTGCGACTTGCAGGGGAGCGGCTTGGAGAGGGGTGGCGACGGCAGCGGTGGGTTGCTCCGCGCAAGCGACCAGCACGAGAAGGCTGGAGGCGGCGATCAGCTGGCGTACATGCCAGCGACGGGGAAAGCTAAAGGGCATTCTGGGGTCCACAGGTATAAACCGTAAGGTGCAGACCTTAACATGCCGGCCCTGTCGTCGGGGCGCCGGTCAGTAACCTGAGGTGTTTTTCAGGCCGCCATAACGGAAGAAGCCTCCCAATCTCTCGACTGGAAGGCTTCGCGGCGGTAGCTGCCTTTGCCCTTGGTGGGTTGTTCCTGACGGCTGCGGAACAGTGGTTGGGCGATGATGGATTTGGCCTTGTTCGGCCGTTTCTTTGGCTTGCTCATGGCGGGTCTCTCTACTGGGGATGGGTGAAGCGGGGGCGATCATCGAACAGATGAGTACAGACGTCTAATTGATCTGCGCTATCGGTTTCGGTGAATACCCCTGTAGGAGCGCGCTTGCCCGCGATGGGGGTGTGTCAGACGCAAATTTGTCACGCCCCAGCCCACATCGCGGGCAAGCGCGCTCCTACGTCGCTGATGTCTCTCTACTCCGACGGCAGCGCCAGTCGTTGTCCGGCCATGAGCAGAGACAACCGGCTCAAGCTACTCCAGACCGAGCCTTCGGCCTGGCCCTTGATCTGCGCGTCGATGTGCTGAGCGTCCATCAGCAACTGACCCCAGCGCCGCGCGGAGTGGCGTTGCAGGGCTTTGCTCATCAGGGGTTTGCGCTTGTCCCAGATTGGAGGACGGGCCTGGCTGAACGCCTTGTCCAGCGGCACGCCCTGGCTGTATTGCAACGCAAGATTGGCCAGTACCCGCAACTCTCGAGACAGCGCCCAGAGAATCACCGGGGGTTCGACGCCTTCACCGCGCAGGCCTTCAAGCATTCGCAGCGCATGGGCGGCTTCCCCGTTGAGAATCGCGTCGGTGAGGCCGAACACGTCAAAGCGCGCACTGTCGGCCACCGCCGCCTGTACGGTTTCGACGGTGATCTGGCCCTCTTCGGCCATCAGCTTGAGTTTTTCGATTTCCTGAGCAGCGGCCAGCAGATTGCCCTCAACCCGAGCAGCGATCAGCTCAACGGCATCAGGACTCGCCGCCAGCCCGGACTGCGCCAGGCGCTGACGGATCCACTGCGGCAACTGACTGGCGTCCACCGGCCATATCTGCACGAACTGGGTTTGCGGGCCTTCGACCAGCGCCTTTCCCCACTTGGTTTTCTGCGCCGAGCCGTCGAGTTTGGGCAGGCTGATCAGCAGCAACGTGTCCTCGGCTGGCCGATTGCAGTATTCCAGCAGCGCTGCTGCGCCTTTATCTCCGGGTTTTCCAGAGGGCAGGCGTAATTCCAGCAGGCGCCGTTCTGCGAACAGCGACATGCTGGCACCGGCCTCCAGCAGTGTGCCCCAGTCGAAGCTTGAGTCGGCGCTGAAGACCTGGCGTTCATCGAAGCCCTGTTGGCGAGCGGCGGCACGAATGGCGTCGCAGGCTTCCTGGCATTGCAGCGGATCGTCACCGCTGACGATGTAGACGGGCGCCAGAGCACCTTGCAGGTGTTTGGAGAGTTGGGCGGGGGCGAGTTTCATGAGTCAGAAGAGCCTGGGGCCGGCGAACCGGCCCCAGTGCCATCACTTGGTAGGGAATTCGACGGGAGACTGCTGAGGCGTCTCGTCGCGAATACGCTGGGCAGCGGCTTCGGCATCAGCCTCTGCGCGAGCGGCAGCATCAGCCTTGGCCTGCAGTTCGTCCAGATGTTCAGGCGTCAAGAGTTGCAGGCGGGCGATCATCTTCTGTACCAGATCGTTGCGCATTTCTTTGCGGACCTGGTCGGCTTCCTGGTCGGAACCGATCAGGTTGTTGCCGTCGTGGATGAAGGTCTTGGTCGACTGCACGTTATCGTCCAGCAACAGAACATCCTTGGTGCCGTGGATTTCGTATTTCAGGACCGTAGTCAGCTCATACTCGGCCGAACGACCCGAGCCTGCGTAGCTGGCAGTGCGTTGGGTTTCATCTTCGCGAGCCAGGAACAACTTGTATTGAGCGCCGGTGTAAACGTGCACGCCACTGTTGCTCAGGGTCTGACGCAGTTGGGTGACGACCTGACCGTATGCATCACGGGCGCTTACGTCCAGTTCCTTGATCGACAGGGCGTTGGTGCCGGTGCCGCGCAGCTGGAAACCGCAGGCACTCAGCAACACCGCGAGGCCCATTACCAGCAAATTGCGTTTGATCATCTTGTTGCTCCCCTTGAATCCGTTTGAACCCGAAAGTGCGGGCCCTGGAAGTGTGTTCGGCGCCCGGCTGTGCCAGGCGCCCGATCCAAATCAGCTGGCGACGATGTTCACCAGTTTGCCGGGCACCACGATCACTTTGCGGATCGTCAGGCCGTCGATGAAGCGCAGCACGTTTTCGTTGATCCGTGCGGCGGCTTCGACTTCTTCGCGGCTTGCGCTGGCCGGCATTTCGATCTGACCGCGCAACTTGCCGTTGACCTGAATGACCAGCGTCAGGCTGTCCTGTACCAAGGCGCTTTCGTCCTGCACGGGCCAGGCTGCGTCGATCACAGCATCGGCGTGACCCAACTGGTTCCACAGTTCATGGCTGATGTGCGGTGTGATCGGCGCCAGCAGCAGGGTCACGGTTTCGAGCCCCTCGTGAAGCAGCGCGCGGTCCTGTTCGGTCGCTTGCGCGGCTTTTTCCAGCACGTTCATCAGCGTCATCACCTGAGCGATGGCGGTGTTGAATTTGTGGTTCTGGCCAACATCGTGCCCGGCCTGCTTGATCGCCAGGTGAATCGAGCGGCGAACGGCCTTCTGATCGTCAGTCAGGTTGGCAACGTCAAGTTTGCCCGGCAGCCCTTGAGATACGTGGGCCTGAGCCAGACGCCAGACGCGCTTGAGGAAGCGGTGCGAGCCTTCGACGCCGGAGTCGGACCATTCGGCGCTCATGTCCGGCGGAGAAGCGAACATCATGAACAGACGGCAGGTGTCAGCGCCGAACTGGTCGATCATCGACTGAGGGTCGACGCCGTTGTTCTTGGATTTGGCCATCTTCTCGGTGCCGCCGATTTCCACCGGCAGACCGTCGGCGATCAGCCTGGCGCTGATGACCTTGGCTTTGCTGTCACGTTCGAGTTCGACGTCCGCAGGGTTGAACCAGGTGTAAGCGCCGTTGGCTTCGCGGCGATAATAGGTCTCGGCGATCACCATGCCTTGGGTCAGCAGGTTCTTGAAAGGCTCGTTGGAGCTCACCAGGCCTTCGTCACGCATCAGCTTGTGGAAGAAACGCGCGTAAAGCAGGTGCAGGATCGCGTGTTCGATGCCGCCGATGTACTGATCCACCGGCAACCAGTGATCAGCCGCCGATTTCTCTACCAGGCCACCTTCGAAGTGTGGCGAGGCGTAGCGGGCGTAGTACCACGACGACTCGACAAAGGTGTCCATGGTGTCGGTTTCACGCTTGGCAGGCTGTCCGCATTTCGGGCAGTTGCATTCGTAGAATTCCGGCATGCGGGCCAGTGGCGAACCTGCGCCGTCCGGCACCACGTCTTCCGGCAGTACGACCGGCAGTTGATCTTCCGGGACCGGCACGTCGCCACATGCGTCGCAGTGAATGATCGGGATCGGGCAGCCCCAATAACGCTGGCGGCTGATGCCCCAGTCGCGCAGACGGAACTGAGTGCGCGATTTGCCGAGTTCTTTCTTGATCAGCGCGACTTCTATGGCATCGAACGCGCCGGAGAAGTCCAGTCCGTCGAATTCGCCGGAGTTGATCAGCTCGCCGTGTTCGCCATAGGCGTCCTGCCACGGAGCCGGGGATTGGTCACCCGCGCTGGTGCGCACCACCGATTTGATCGGCAGGTTGTACTTGGTGGCGAATTCGAAGTCACGCTCGTCATGCGCCGGTACCGCCATGACAGCGCCATCGCCGTAATGCATCAGCACATAGTTGGCGACCCAGACTGGCAGTTTTTCGCCCGTCAGCGGGTGCTCGACGAACAGCGAGGTCGGCAGGCCTTTCTTTTCCTGCGTGGCAACGTCGGCTTCGGCGACGCTGCCGCTCTTGCATTCGTTGATGAACGCCTGCAACTCAGGGTCGTTCTGCGCGGCGAGTGTCGCCAGCGGGTGCTCGGCGGCAACGGCGACGTAGGTCGCACCCATCAGGGTGTCCGGGCGGGTGGTGAAAACCTTCAGGGCACCGGCTTCGCCGATCGAGGCCTGGTCGTACGGGAACTGAACTTCCATACCCCGAGACTTGCCGATCCAGTTGCGCTGCATGGTCTTGACCTGCTCAGGCCAGCCCGGCAATTCGTCGAGGCTCTCCAGCAGTTCATCGGCGTAGGCCGTGATCTTGAAGTAGTACATCGGGATTTCGCGTTTTTCGATGACCGCGCCCGAACGCCAGCCTCGGCCGTCGATGACCTGCTCGTTGGCCAGAACGGTCTGGTCGACCGGGTCCCAGTTCACGGTGCCGTTCTTGCGGTAGATCACGCCTTTTTCGAACAGGCGAGTGAACAGCCATTGTTCCCAGCGGTAGTAATCGGGCTTGCAGGTGGTGACTTCGCGCGACCAGTCGACCGCCAGGCCCAGGCTGCGCAGCTGGGTCTTCATGTAGGCGATGTTTTCGTAGGTCCACTTGGCCGGAGCGACGTTGTTCTTCATCGCGGCGTTCTCAGCCGGCATGCCGAACGCGTCCCAACCCATCGGTTGCAGGACATTCTTGCCGAGCATGCGCTGGTAGCGGGAGATCACGTCGCCGATGGTGTAGTTGCGCACGTGGCCCATGTGTAGCTTGCCGCTGGGGTAAGGGAACATCGACAGGCAGTAGTAAGTCTCCTTGCCTGGCTGTTCGCTGACTTCAAAAGACTTTTGCTCGTCCCAGAACGACTGAGCGGCGGCTTCGATTTCACGGGGCTGATAGAGTTCGTGCATGGCTACTTTTGACTAGAGATTGGTGACCCTTGACCTCTTCGCTGCGTTCCCGGGTCAGACAGGCTTCGCTTGCCTGGCTGTGCCTTCGGCGATGCGATGCGGTCGGGTCCGGGTGAGCGGAAGTGGAATTACAGGAAAGCGCCGTAGCATACATGAGCCCGAAGGATCGAGGGAAACCCAGATTGTGCTCCTGACTTGCACACAAGCCCCGGCAGCCGCCGTTGGTCGCGGCATCGCGCCGGTTTTTGCAGTGCCGCTAAGCTCATTTACGAGGGTATGTGTTTATCTTCAGTGAGGTGAACGGATGGCAGAGCTGCGGCACCAAGTAAAGAAACCTGATCTGTATGACCGTTTGATTGATCGTCTGGGGTTGGCTCTGGACATGGCGAAAACGGCAGTCCGGCTTCGCAATGAACACCCCGCTGAGCTGGAGTTGCGTGGATTGAGCCACGCCGAATTCCAGCTGATCGAGGCGTATCTGGAGTCCTGTCCAGACAAGAATCGAGTCGTTGTAATAGAGGATGCACTGAACACAAAGAAGGGGAGTTCCAGCACTTCACGGGAACCATCGGAGCCGGTGCGCGCCCCGCACACTTCAGCCAATGTCATCTGGCTGAAGGACCAGCGTCGCGCCAAGGTGTCGGCAAAGTTGAGTCGTTACAGTTCCAGTAAACATTTCAAGCGTTAACCTTTACGGGTGCTAACCCCGTCTGATTAAGCATTGTTGCTTAGCGTCAATCCTTTTAGGCTTCGGGCATCTGTTGGAGATGCCCGATGCCTTTTCGTTACTTCATCAAGAATCTGTTGCTGCCCCCCGGCATTTTTCTGCTGCTCCTGGTGTTGGCCTGGTGGCTGAGAAATGCTCGGCCGCGTCTGGCCCGTTCGCTGTTCGTGATCGCGCTGGTTGGCCTGTGGGCCATGAGTCTGCCGATTGTGGTGGAGTGGGCCGCCAAGGGAATCGAGCGAATCCCGCCATTACCGCAGAGCCAGTGGGCAACCTTGGCGCAACACGCCGATGCCATCGTAGTCCTGGGGTCGGGGCGTGAGCGCAATGATCCAAGCTGGAACGCTGACATTCCCACCGGCGTTGCCCTTGAGCGCATGCGATATGCCGCGCGCATGGCGAAAGCATCGGGGTTGCCGATCCTTGTGACCGGTGGTCTGCATTACGGCGAGCCGCCTAGCGAGGCGGCGATCATGGCCGAATCGCTGCAGAACGATTTCGGGGTGACGGTGCGTTGGCAAGAGGGCGAGAGCCGCACGACCTGGGAAAACGCCACGCTGACCGCTGCGGTGTTACAGCCGCTGGGTATCAAGCGCGTGGTTGTGGTGACCCAGGCCTGGCATATGCCGCGTTCTGTCTGGAGTTTCGAGAAAGCGGGCTTCACTGTCGTGCCAGCACCCGTGGGGTTCCTGAGTGTGGATAACGCCCGGCCTTTTGGCGGCTGGACGCCGGAGGCCAGGGCTGTCGGGCAGAGTGGACAGTTACTGAACGAAGCGGCGGGGATGGTGGGGTACCGGTTGTTTTACAGATGATCTGTATGGGACGGCGATCTGAAGATCGTACCCACGCAGAGCGTGGAAACGATCTTCACAACGATCTTCATCCGGTCAAACCGCCTTGGCAATCCGGCTCGCCAGCAGCGCCCAGCCAATCAGCAGCACCGAAATAATGATCAACGGCCATGACCGCCAGTGCAGGTAAGGCGTCAGGTTTTGCATGGGCGTGACTTCGCCATACATCACTGCGCGTTCGAACTGCGGCACAGTGGTGGTGATCTTGCCGAACGGGTCGATCAAGGCACTCACTCCGTTATTGGTGGCGCGGATCATCCAGCGGCCGGCTTCCAGGGCTCGCATCTGCGCCATCTGCAGGTGCTGCAGCGGACCGATCGACGTGCCGAACCAGGTGTCGTTGCTCACCGTCAGCAGCAGATCGCTCTGAGCGGACAGACTGGCAGCGAACTCCGGATAGACCACTTCGTAGCAGATGAATGGCGCGATCTGGTAACCCTTGGCCTGCAACAGCGGCTGTTCGGCAGGGCCTCGGGCGAAATCGGACATCGGCAGGTTGAAGAAGGTGATCAGCCCACGCAACAAATCCTGCAAAGGCACGTACTCGCCAAATGGCACCAGTTTCTGCTTCAAATAGGTACCATCACCTTCACCGGTCACTGTAATCGCGTTGTAGTAGCGATACTCACCGCGACCGCCTTTCTGGCGCAGCGGCACACCGGTAATCAGCGCCGAATTGCGTTCAGCGGCGAACTTGCCCATCACCGATAAATAGCCTTCGACCGATTCCTTGAGCACCGGTACGGCGGTCTCTGGCCAGACGATCAGGTCTGCTTTTTGCGAGGTGAAAGTCATGTCCCGGTACAGCGCCAGTTGCGCATTCAGTGCTGCCGGGTCCCATTTCATGCTCTGCTCGACGTTGCCCTGCATCGCCGCGACTTTCAGCGGCGCCCCGGAAGGCTCGGTCCATGGGTGGCCCTTGAGTGCAACGCCAATGACCCAAGGGGCCAGCAACAGCACGATGCCTGCGGCCAGAAAGCTTTTGCGAGCGCGCAGGCGGGGCAGGTTGCAGAGCAGCGCGGCGGTCAGCGCCAGAGAAAAGGAAATCAGCCACATCCCACCCAGCGGTGCGAGACCTTCGAGCGGCCCGTCCAGCTGGCTGTACCCGGAGTAGAGCCAGGGGAAGCCAGTCAGGAACCAGCCCCGAAACATTTCCTGGCCGAACCACAGGGCTGCAAACGCCAGGGCGTCCGCCAAAGGAGCCTCGTTACGCCGAATCCATCGCGCCCAGAGCCACGCTGGCAGGGCGAAAAAGAACGCCACCGATGCGCAGAACAGCACCATCAGGAACACCGCCAGCCAGACCGGCGCTTCTCCGTAGGTGTGAATGCTGACGTAGATCCAGCTCGTGCCGCCGCCGAAGAGACCGAAGCCGTAGCTCCAGCCGCGCCACAACGCCTGGCGGGGTTTGAGGTCGCGCAGACCGAGATAGAAGACCACCAGCGCGACGATCGCCAGTGGCCAGATATCGAACGGCGCCAGGGCCAGTGTGATCAGCGCGCCAGCCACCATGGCCAGCAGGTTACCGGGCCAGCCGGGGCGGGTGATCCAGCGCATTTACATTCCTTAGTACGGGATACGACGTTATGAACGCGAGATCGGGCTCAGACGCAACAGGTGAATGCGGCGGCTGTCAGCGTTCAGGATGCGGAAACGATACGCGCCGATTTCGGTGATTTCGTTACGCTTGGGCAGGTGCCCGAACGCGTTCATCACCAGGCCACCGACGGTGTCGAATTCGTCATCGGAGAATTCGCTGTCGAAGAACTCGTTGAAGCTCTCGATGGGCGTCAGCGCCTTGACCAGGAAGTCGCCGCTGGGCAGCGGTTTGATGTAGCTGTCTTCCTCAACATCGTGTTCGTCTTCGATGTCGCCGACGATCTGCTCAAGCACGTCTTCAATGGTCACCAGACCGGCCACGCCGCCGTACTCGTCAATGACGATGGCCATGTGGTTGTGGTTGGCTCGGAACTCACGCAGCAGCACGTTCAGTCGCTTGGATTCGGGCACGAAGGTCGCCGGGCGCAACAGGTTCTTGACGTCGCCGGCACCGCCGTTGTCCTTGAGAATCAGGGGCAGCAGGTCTTTGGCCAGCAGCACGCCGAGTACATCGTCGTGGCTCTCGCCGATCACCGGGTAGCGCGAGTGCGCGGAATCGATCACCGCCGGCAGGAATTCACGAGGGCTCTGGCTGGCCTTGATGCTGATCATCTGCGAACGCGGCACCATGATGTCGCGCACCTGCAGGTCCGCGACCTGAATGGCACCCTCGACAATGGCCAGCGCTTCGCTGTCCAGCAGTTTGTTCTGGTGGGCTTCGCGCAGCAGCTCCAGCAGCTCCTGGCGGTTTTTCGGCTCATGGGCAAATGCCTGGGTCAGTTTGCCCAACCATGACTTTTGCCCGTTGCTCGATCGGTCTTCGCTCATAGCCCTTACTCGTGGTCCTTGCCTGGTGTTTCTGTGTTTGGGGTGTCGACGCGTTCATCGTCGGCATAGGGATCCGGATAGCCCAGCTCTGCTAGCAACTCCCGTTCCAGCGCTTCCATCTCTTCGGCTTCGTCATCGTCGATGTGATCGTAGCCCAACAAATGCAGGCAGCCGTGAATCGTCAGATGCGCCCAGTGAGCATCCAGTGCCTTGCCCTGTTCAGCAGCTTCGCGGGCCACGACGGGAACGCAAATCACCAGATCACCCAGCAAGGGGATATCGAGCAGTTCGTCGGGAACGTCGGCAGGAAACGACAGGACATTGGTGGCGTAGTCTTTGTGCCGCCAGGTGTGATTCAGTTCCCGGCCTTCGACTTCGTCGACCAGGCGGATGGTCATCTCTGAATCAGCCGTGCGCTGGCGCAAGCCCATTTCACACCAGAGGCGGAACTGGGCTTCGCCAGGGGCCGGGGCAAGACTTGCAACCTGCAGATCCAGCTCAAGCATCGCGGCGGTTATCCCGAGAGCCGCTCTGATCGTTGCGTTCTTCGAAGCGCTCGTAGGCTTCGACGATGCGCTGCACCAATGGATGGCGCACGACGTCCTTGGGCTTGAAATGGGTGAAACTGATGCCGGGCACGTCCTTGAGCACTTCGATGACGTGGGTCAGCCCGGATTTCGTGCCCTTGGGCAGGTCGATCTGGGTGATGTCACCGGTGATCACGGCGGTGGAACCGAAGCCGATGCGGGTCAGGAACATCTTCATCTGCTCGACGGTGGTGTTCTGACTCTCGTCGAGAATGATGAAGCTGTTATTAAGGGTCCGGCCGCGCATATAGGCCAGCGGAGCGACTTCGATCACCTGTTTTTCGATCAGCTTGGCCACGTATTCGAAACCCAGCATCTCGTAGAGGGCGTCGTAGAGCGGTCGCAGGTACGGGTCGATCTTCTGCGCCAGATCGCCGGGCAGGAAGCCGAGCTTTTCGCCCGCTTCGACCGCCGGACGAACCAGCAGGATGCGACGAATCGTTTCGCGCTCCAGTGCGTCCACGGCAGCAGCCACGGCAAGGTAGGTCTTGCCGGTACCGGCAGGCCCGATGCCGAAGTTGATGTCGTTGGCGAGAATTTCCTTCACGTACCGCTGCTGATTCAGGCCGCGAGGGCGAATCATGCCTTTTTTGGTACGCAGGGCTACGCCGACTTCGGCGGCAGGGTGGTTGTCCAGCTCTTCGACGCCGGATTCCTGCAGGAACAGATGGACCATGTCCGGCGAAAGTTCGGTACTTTTGGTTTCCCGATACAGTCGGCGCAACAGGTTTTCTGCCGAAGTGGTCTGTTTGCGCTCGCCAATCATCTCGAACTGGCCTCCGCGATTGCGGATCTCGATGTCCAGGCGCTGTTCGATCAAGCGCAAGTGCTCGTCGAATTGCCCGCACAGATTTGCGAAGCGATGGGCCTCGATAGGTTCGAGGCTGAAACGATGTGGTTCGATAGGTGCGTTCAAAGTGGTTTTTAGCCGCCCGACGGCAATTAAGGTGAAATGAAGGATAACCCCTGTGGGCAGTGTCCGAAAGGGCTCACTTACTAATGGTTGGATAAGCCACCGCCACGGGCTCTGTAGGAGAGAGCTGTGCACTGCTTTTGTAGCAGTCCGGCTTGTAGGCGGCGGGGGACTTGAAATCGTCTCCGCCGGCAAGCCGGACTGCTACACGGTTTAGCGTTGCGTATAGATAGGGGCGTTTTGACTTATTGCAACAACGACCCGCGCAGCGAGTGCGGTTGCGCGCTGTCGATGTAGACGTCAGCGAACTGGCCGATCAGCTTTGGGTTGTCGCAGCGGAAATTGACGATGCGGTTGTTCTCGGTGCGGCCCTGCAATTCGCCCGGATCCTTCTTCGAATAGTCGGTCACCAGGATGCGCTGCACGGTGCCCGCCATCTTGCGGCTGATTTCATAGCCCTGGCGATTGATCAGATCCTGCAATTGCTTGAGACGCTCCTTTTTCACCTCTTCAGGCGTATCGTCGGCAAGGTCGGCAGCTGGCGTGCCCGGGCGCGAGCTGTAGACGAAGGAGTAGGAGAAGTCCATGCCCACGTCTTCCACCAGCTTCATGGTCTGCAGGTGGTCCTTTTCGGTTTCGCCGGGGAAGCCAACGATGAAGTCCGAACTGATGCAGATATCCGGCACCGCTGCCCGCAGTTTGCGTAGGCGCGACTTGTACTCGAGGACGGTGTGGTTGCGCTTCATCGCCGCCAGGATCCGGTCCGATCCTGACTGCACCGGCAAATGCAGGTGTTTGACCAGTTCCGGCACCTCGGCGTGGGCCTGGATCAGGCTGTCCGAGAACTCCAGAGGATGGGAGGTGGTGTAGCGAATGCGGTCGATGCCGTCGATGGCCGCCACCACGCGAATCAGCTCGGCCAGATCTGCCACGCGGCCATCGTGAGTCGTGCCGCGATAGCCGTTGACGTTCTGGCCGAGCAGGGTCACTTCACGCACGCCGTTTTCGGCGAGGTGGAAGACTTCGGTGATCACGTCGTCGAATGGACGGCTGACTTCTTCGCCACGGGTGTAGGGCACCACGCAAAACGTGCAGTATTTGCTGCAGCCTTCCATGACCGACACATAAGCGCTCGGGCCATCGACACGCGGCTCGGGCAGGTGATCGAATTTTTCGATTTCCGGGAACGAGACGTCCACCTGCGGAAGGCGAGTGATGCGCGCGGCGTCGATCATTTCCGGCAGGCGATGCAGGGTCTGCGGACCGAAAACGACATCGACGTAGGGCGCGCGATCACGAATCGCCGCGCCTTCCTGGCTGGCCACGCAACCGCCTACAGCGATCACCATTTCCGGGTTCGCCAGTTTCAGTTCGCGCCAGCGGCCAAGCTGGGAATAGACGCGATCCTGTGCCCGCTCGCGGATCGAGCAGGTGTTGAGCAGGATGACGTCGGCATCCTCCGCGCGCGCGGTGACTTCCAGTGCTTGATGTTCGCCCAGCAGATCGACCATGCGCGAGCTGTCGTACTCGTTCATCTGGCAGCCGTGGGTTTCGATGTAAAGCTTCTTGGCCATGCGGGTTCATCAGGTGATTCAAAGAACCGCGCATTATAGTGACCGCGGGCTCGGCTTCCTAGCGTCGTCTAACGAGCGGCATGCTATAGTTCGTGCCCTTTTTCAAACCGCGATCACTGCCTGCCTGTTATGACCAAACGCGAAGCTCCAATCTACAAGGTGATTTTTCTCAACCAGGGACAGGTGTATGAAATGTACGCCAAGCAGATCTATCAAAGTGATCTGTGGGGATTTCTGGAAGTGGAGGAATTCGTCTTCGGTGAGCGTACGACCGTGGTGGTAGACCCTAGCGAAGAGAAGCTCAAGGCGCAGTTCGACGGCGTGGTGCGCAGCTTTGTGCCGATGCATTCGATCGTGCGTATCGATGAGGTCGAGCGGATGGGGACGGCGAAGATCAGTGAGGCGCGTCAGACCGGGAATGTCATGCCGTTTCCGATGCCGATGCCTGATAAGTGAGTTTTTAGCAGGGTTTCTGCGGCGCTGGGTTTGGGGTGTATATCTGTTATTTGTGGCGCCGATGGGATCTGGCTAACGCCAGACCTGTTTCGCCTTCGGCGAGTCACTTTTGAAAAGCCCTCCATGTCAGGATAGTTGTCGCTTCTTCTATAGATGGAGGGCGTAGGACTGTCACATGAAACAACGCCGCTATT
>NZ_QXTJ01000023.1 GCF_003605735.1 Pseudomonas sp. LS-2
GACCGCGGTGCGTCAGACACACCGTTGTCACAGGCACACCGCGGTCGCGGGCAAGCGCGCTCCTACACAGAGATCGGGATCAGCCCCTGCCCTGTGAAACACACCGTGATCGAGTCCTGACGATGAACACTCAATACCGCAAGCCATTGCCTGGCACGTCTCTGGATTACTTCGACGCCCGCGCGGCGGTCGATGCGATCAAGCCTGGCGCTTATGCAACCCTGCCTTATACCTCCCGCGTGCTCGCCGAAAACCTGGTGCGCCGCTGCGACCCGGCAACGCTCGATGCTTCGCTGACGCAGTTGGTCGAGCGCAAGCGCGACCTGGACTTCCCGTGGTTTCCCGCGCGCGTGGTGTGCCACGACATTCTCGGCCAGACCGCGCTGGTCGATCTGGCAGGCCTGCGCGACGCCATCGCCGATATGGGCGGTGACCCGGCTCAAGTGAACCCGGTGGTCCCCGTGCAGCTTATCGTTGACCACTCACTGGCCGTCGAGCGCGGCGGGTTCGACCCCCAAGCGTTCGAGAAAAACCGCGCTATCGAAGATCGTCGCAACGAAGACCGTTTCCACTTCATCAACTGGACCAAAAAGGCGTTCAAGAACGTCGACGTGATCCCGCCGGGCAACGGCATCATGCACCAGATCAACCTGGAAAAAATGTCTCCGGTGATCCAGCTGCGTGACGGCGTGGCGTTCCCTGATACCTGCGTCGGTACCGACAGCCACACCCCCCATGTCGATGCGCTGGGCGTGATCGCCATCGGTGTGGGCGGCCTGGAAGCCGAGAGTGTGATGCTCGGTCGCGCCTCCTGGATGCGCCTGCCGGAAAGCGTCGGCGTCGAACTGACCGGCAAGCTGCAACCGGGCATCACGGCCACCGACATGGTGCTCGCACTCACGGAGTTTCTGCGCAAGCAAAAAGTGGTCGGGGCATGGCTGGAGTTCTTCGGTGAAGGTGCTTCGGCACTGACCCTGGGCGACCGCGCCACCATTTCCAATATGGCTCCGGAATACGGCGCCACTGCCGCGATGTTCTACATCGATCAGCAGACCATCGATTACCTCAAGCTCACCGGCCGCGAAGACGAGCAGGTGCAACTGGTCGAGCACTACGCCAAGACCACCGGCCTGTGGGCCGACAGCCTCAACGGTGCGCAATATGAGCGTGGCCTTACGTTCGATCTGTCCTCGGTGGTGCGCAACATGGCTGGCCCGAGCAACCCCCACGCGCGCGTGGCGGTGTCGGATCTCGCGAGCAAAGGCATCTCCGGCAAATGGGAAGACACTCCCGGTCAGATGCCCGATGGTGCGGTGATCATCGCGGCCATCACCAGTTGCACCAACACCAGCAACCCGCGCAACGTGATAGCCGCGGGGCTGCTGGCACGCAATGCCAACGCGCTGGGGCTGACGCGCAAACCCTGGGTCAAGTCTTCGTTGGCGCCGGGCTCCAAAACCGTGGCGCTGTATCTGGACGAGGCCGGACTGACCGACGAACTGGAACAGCTGGGCTTTGGCGTGGTGGCGTTTGCCTGCACCACCTGCAATGGCATGTCCGGCGCGCTGGATCCAGTGATTCAGCAGGAAATCATCGACCGCGATCTCTACGCAACGGCCGTGTTGTCGGGCAACCGCAACTTCGACGGGCGAATCCATCCGTACGCCAAGCAGGCCTTTCTCGCCTCGCCGCCACTGGTGGTGGCCTACGCCATTGCCGGCACGATCCGTTTCGACATCGAGAAAGATGTGCTGGGAATCAGTGCAGACGGTCAGGAAATCCGTTTGAAGGACATCTGGCCGACTGACGAGGAAATCGATGCCGTGGTCAAGGCCTCGGTCAAGCCGGAGCAGTTCCGGCAGGTCTACATCCCCATGTTTGCTATCCATGAAGACACCGGCCCGAAGGTCGATCCGCTGTACGACTGGCGCCCGATGAGCACCTACATTCGTCGCCCCCCCTATTGGGAAGGCGCGCTGGCGGGGGACCGTACGCTCACGGGCATGCGCCCGCTGGCAGTGCTGCCGGACAACATCACCACCGATCACCTGTCGCCTTCCAACGCGATCATGCTCGACAGCGCGGCGGGCGAATACCTGGCAAAAATGGGCGTGCCGGAAGAGGACTTCAATTCTTATGCCACTCACCGGGGCGANCCGAAACTGTTCAACGAAATGGTTCAGGAGAACGGCAAGGTCAAGCAGGGTTCGCTGGCGCGGGTCGAGCCGGAAGGCAAGGTCACGCGGATGTGGGAAGCCATCGAGACCTACATGGGGCGCAAGCAGCCGCTGATTATTGTGGCCGGGGGCGATTACGGTCAGGGCTCGTCCCGTGACTGGGCAGCCAAGGGCGTGCGTCTGGCCGGTGTGGAAGCCATCGTTGCCGAAGGTTTCGAGCGCATTCACCGCACCAATCTGGTGGGCATGGGCGTGTTGCCGCTGGAGTTCAAGCCAAGCACCAATCGCATCACGCTGGGCATTGACGGCACCGAAACCTTCGACGTCATCGGCGAACGCACCCCGTGCGCCACACTGACGCTGGTGATCCAGCGCAAAAACGGCGAGCGCGTGGAGGTGCCCGTCACCTGCCGTCTGGACACGGGCGAAGAGGTGTCGATCTACGAAGCGGGTGGCGTGTTGCAGCGCTTCGCTCAGGATTTCCTCGAATCGTCGGCCGTCGCCTGAAGTGATCTATAAAGGAAAAGATTTCATGGTTCATACAGCACAAATCAAGATCCCCGCGACCTACATGCGCGGCGGGACCAGCAAGGGCGTGTTTTTTCGTCTGGAAGATCTGCCTGAGGCCGCGCAGGTGCCTGGCCCCGCGCGTGACTCCTTGTTGCTGCGGGTGATCGGCAGCCCCGACCCCTACGCCAAACAGATCGATGGCATGGGCGGTGCGACGTCGAGCACCAGCAAAACGGTAATCCTGTCGAAAAGCAGCAGGGCCGATCACGACGTCGATTACCTGTTCGGTCAGGTGTCCATCGACAAACCGTTCGTGGACTGGAGCGGCAACTGCGGCAACCTCTCGGCCGCAGTTGGACCGTTCGCCATCAGCAATGGTCTGGTGGACGCCAGTCGCGTGCCGCACAACGGTGTGGCGGTGGTGCGCATCTGGCAGGCCAATATCGGCAAGACCATCATTGCCCACGTACCGATCACCGAAGGCGCGGTACAGGAAACCGGTGACTTCGAGCTCGATGGAGTGACGTTCCCTGCCGCCGAGGTCCAGCTTGAATTCATGGATCCGGCAGCGGAAGAAGAGGGCGCCGGTGGCTCGATGTTTCCCACCGGCAATCTGGTGGACGAGCTGGAAGTGCCGGGTGTCGGCAGGTTCAAGGCGACGATGATCAACGCCGGTATCCCGACTATCTTCGTCAATGCCAGCGACATCGGCTACACCGGCACTGAGCTGCAGGATGCGATCAACGGCGACCCTGAAGCCTTGAACCGGTTTGAGGCCATTCGGGCCTATGGCGCAGTGCGCATGGGCCTGATCGGCAATGTCGATGAAGCGGCCAAGCGTCAGCACACACCGAAAGTCGCGTTTGTAGCGGCGCCTTCCGAATATGTGTCGTCCAGCGGCAAACGGGTGACAGCCCAGGACGCTGATCTATTGGTGCGTGCGATGTCCATGGGCAAGCTGCATCACGCCATGATGGGCACCGCGGCGGTGGCCATCGGCACGGCGGCAGCGATCCCCGGCACGCTGGTCAATCTTGCGGCAGGCGGCGGCGAGCGCAGCGCGGTGCGTTTCGGCCATCCCTCCGGAACTCTGCGTGTGGGGGCTGAGGCCGCAATCGTTGACGGCGAATGGTCGGTGAAGAAGGCCATCATGAGCCGCAGCGCGCGGGTGTTGATGGAAGGGTGGGTGCGCGTGCCGGGTGATTGTCTCTAAGTACCGGTTCTCGCAGCCACGAAAACCCTGTAGCAGTCCGGCTCGCCGGCGCAAGCGCTTCTGAAGACGCCACCGCCGGCGAGCCGGGCTGCTACAGGGTGTAAGTGTTATTTAAAACGCCGTTCAACGCCTTTCTCCACCAACACCTTGGCCGAGATTTCTTCGACGGAAAAATGCGTGGAATTGATGTTCGGGATGTTCTCCCGGCGGAACAGGTTTTCCACCTCCCGCACTTCGAATTCACACTGGGCAAAACTCGAATAACGGCTGTTGGGCTTGCGTTCGTGACGGATGGCGGTCAGTCGATCCGGGTCGATGGTCAGGCCGAACAGCTTGTTGCGATGCTGTTTCAGCGCGGCCGGGAGTTGCAGGCGTTCCATGTCGTCTTCGGTCAGCGGGTAGTTGGCCGCGCGGATCCCGAATTGCATGGCCATGTATAGACAGGTCGGCGTCTTCCCGCAGCGCGAGACACCCACCAGAATGATGTCGGCCTTGTCGTAGTAGTGGGTTCGGGCGCCGTCATCGTTGTCCAGCGCGAAGTTCACCGCCTCGATCCGCTCCATGTAATTGGAGTTGTGACCGATGGAATGTGATTTGCCCACCGAGTAGGAGGAGTGTGAACTAAGCTCCTGCTCGAGCGGGGCCAGAAAGGTCGAAAAGATGTCGATCATGAAGCCGTCGGACGTCGCCAGAATCTCGCGGATGTCCTGATTGACGATGGTGTCGAAGATGATCGGACGCACCTCGTCCTTCTCGGCGGCCTTGTTGATTTGCTGGACCATGGCCCGTGCCTTCTCGACGCTGTCGATGTAGGGCCTGGTGAACTTGTTGAATGTTATGTTTTCAAATTGCGCCAACAGGCTCTGACCCAGGGTTTCGGCAGTGATGCCGGTGCCGTCGGAGATAAAGAAAGCGGATCGTTTCATTTGCGCCTTGGGCCTTAAGCTGGTGACGATTCTTGGATATCATAGGCGGGCTTGCGTGCCGTTACTGGCCGCATTCTACCTTTATTTTCAAGATTCAGCGTTTTCCGGATCCAGACCACAAGTGCGTGGAATCGCTGTCTTGCTGTTGATTCCAGCACCAACGCTTTTCCCAACAACAAATCGGTTAGTGGAGAGATCACCTTGGTAGAGTACGTAGTTTCCCTCGATAAGCTCGGCAAACATGATGTTGAGCATGTGGGGGGCAAGAACGCATCCCTCGGCGAGATGATCAGCAACCTGGCGGGCGCAGGCGTTTCCGTTCCCGGTGGCTTCGCCACTACAGCTCAAGCCTATCGTGATTTTCTTGAGCAGAGTGGTCTGAACGATCAGATTCACAAGGCACTCGATGCCCTGGACGTCGACGACGTCAACGCACTGGCTAAAACCGGTGCGCAGATTCGTCAGTGGATCATGGATGCCGAATTCCCCGAGAAGCTCAACGCCGAAATCCGTACCGCCTTCGCCGAACTCTCGGCCGGCAACCCGGACATCGCCGTTGCCGTGCGTTCTTCCGCCACCGCAGAAGACCTGCCTGACGCGTCCTTTGCCGGTCAGCAGGAAACCTTCCTCAACATTCGCGGCGTCGATAACGTGATTCGCGCAGCGAAAGAAGTCTTCGCTTCGCTGTTCAACGACCGCGCTATTTCCTACCGCGTACACCAGGGTTTTGACCACAAGCTGGTGGCACTCTCCGCTGGCGTGCAGCGCATGGTGCGTTCCGAAACCGGTACCGCTGGCGTGATGTTCACGCTGGACACCGAATCCGGTTTCCGTGACGTCGTGTTCATTACCGGTGCCTATGGCCTGGGTGAAACCGTCGTACAGGGCGCGGTCAACCCGGACGAGTTCTACGTCCACAAGAACACCCTTGAAGCCGGTCGTCCTGCGATTCTGCGTCGCAACCTGGGCAGCAAAGCCATCAAGATGATCTACGGCGAAGAAGCCAAGGCCGGTAAATCGGTCAAGGTGATCGACGTCGAGGCCGCTGATCGCGCGCGTTTCTGCCTGTCCGATGAAGAAGTCAGCAACCTGGCGCGCCAGGCGATGATCATCGAAAAACACTACCAGTGCCCGATGGACATCGAATGGGCCAAGGACGGTGACGACGGCAAGCTGTACATCGTCCAGGCGCGTCCTGAAACCGTGAAGAGCCGCAGTTCGGGCAACGTCATGGAGCGTTACCTGCTTAAAGAGAAGGGCACCGTTCTGGCCGAAGGCCGTGCCATCGGCCAGCGCATTGGCGCAGGCAAGGTGCGGATCATCAAGGACGTGTCCGAAATGGACAAGGTTCAGGCCGGCGACGTACTGGTCTCCGACATGACCGACCCGGATTGGGAACCGGTGATGAAGCGCGCCAGCGCCATCGTGACCAACCGTGGCGGCCGGACTTGCCACGCGGCAATCATCGCTCGTGAGCTGGGTATCCCGGCTGTCGTGGGTTGCGGCAATGCCACCGAGCTGTTGAAGGACGGCCAGGGTGTGACCGTTTCCTGCGCTGAAGGCGACACCGGTTACATCTTCGAAGGCGAGCTGGGCTTTGACATCAAGCAGAATTCTGTCGATGCGATGCCGGAACTGCCTTTCAAGATCATGATGAACGTCGGCAACCCGGATCGTGCCTTCGACTTCGCCCAGCTGCCAAACGCCGGTATCGGTCTGGCGCGTCTGGAATTCATCATCAACCGCATGATCGGCGTGCACCCCAAGGCGCTGCTGAACTACCCGAACCTGCCGCTGGACATCAAGGAAAGCGTCGACAAGCGCATCGCCGGTTACGACGATCCGGTCGGTTTCTATGTCGAGAAACTGGTAGAGGGCATCAGTACCCTGGCTGCTGCGTTCTCGCCGAAGAAGGTCATCGTGCGCCTGTCGGACTTCAAGTCCAACGAGTACGCGAACCTGATCGGCGGCAAGCTGTACGAGCCGGAAGAAGAAAACCCGATGCTGGGCTTCCGTGGTGCTTCGCGCTACATCAGCGAAAACTTCCGCGATTGCTTCGAACTCGAGTGCCGCGCCCTCAAGCGCGTGCGCAACGAGATGGGCCTGACCAACGTCGAAATCATGGTGCCGTTCGTGCGCACCCTGGGTGAAGCGAGTCAGGTGGTGGATCTGCTGGCAGAAAACGGTCTTGCCCGTGGCGACAACGGCCTGCGTGTGATCATGATGTGCGAGCTGCCGTCCAACGCCTTGCTGGCGGAAGAATTCCTCGAATTCTTCGACGGTTTCTCCATCGGCTCCAACGACCTGACTCAGCTGACACTGGGCCTGGACCGTGACTCCGGCATCATCGCGCACCTGTTTGACGAGCGTAACCCTGCGGTCAAGAAGCTGCTGTCCAATGCCATCCAGGCATGTAACAAGGCTGGCAAGTACATCGGCATCTGCGGTCAGGGCCCATCCGATCATCCGGATCTGGCGCGCTGGCTGATGGAGCAGGGCATCGAAAGCGTTTCGCTGAACCCCGATTCGGTACTGGAAACCTGGTTCTTCCTGTCCGAAGAGGAAGCTCCGAAGTGATGTAAATCGAGTAAGATGCTGGCCCGTTTCCGTGGGCCGGCTTTCTCAAGAAGGGCGGTCTCATTGATACCGCCCTTTTTCATGCGCCTTATTCAGGTGAAAGTTCAGCGCCGGGACAGCTCCATCGTGCTATCTCCGACGGTGCGCCACTTCAGTCAAGCAAGAGCAATATGCAGAGCAGCAGCAA
Organism: Pseudomonas sp. LS-2; assembly: GCF_003605735.1. GTDB lineage: Bacteria > Pseudomonadota > Gammaproteobacteria > Pseudomonadales > Pseudomonadaceae > Aquipseudomonas. The sequence goes on from NZ_QXTJ01000023.1 coordinate 7,591, forward strand.
TCTATTTCCCGTGGCCTTGATCAGTGCCGAACGACGTGGCGATCTGATCGAGGACGTGTACCGCCTCAAACCCGGCAACAGCATGGACTTCACGGTCGAGCTGGTCGTGACCCGTCTGGGTCGGGTGGCCGCACCCGACGTGCGTGGTGTTCCGGTGATCCTGCTGCATGGCAGCTTCTCCAATCGCCGTTTCTGGTATTCACCCAAAGGCATTGGCTTGGGCGCCTATCTGGCGCGCGCAGGATTCGACGTGTGGATTCCAGAGATGCGCGGTCACGGTTTGTCGGTCCGCAACGAGGCCTACCGACATAACCGTGTGGCCGACTACGCGCGTTACGACCTGCCGGCGATCGCCGCATTCGTCGGTGAACAGAGCGGGCAGATCCCGCACTGGATCGGCCATTCGCTGGGTGGCACGACCCTGGCCGCCGCACTCGGCGGACATTATATGGGGGCCGATCAGGTAGCCTCCGCTGCATTGTTCGGCAGTCAGATCACCCGTAAATACTGGCCGCTTAAAGTGCCGCCATTGCAGTGGACCACGCGTTTGCTGCTCAAGCGCTTCGAGCATGTCTCTGGCCCGCGTTTCAAGCGGGGTCCCGAAGACGAGCCGATGGGCATCCTGCTGGAAAGCATGCGCTGGCACGGTCTGTTCGGGCGCTTCGGCGACAAGAAGGACGACTGGTGGTCCGGGCTTCGCCACGTGCAGGTGCCGGTTCTGTGTGTGGCGGGTGCCGGGGATCATCAGGATCCGGAATGGGCCTGTCGTGAGCTGTTCGAGCAGTTCGGTTCAGAGCACAAGACCTTTCTGTGTCTTGGGCGCGAGCAGGGGTACAGCGAAGACTTCGGTCATGTGCAAATGCTGGTCAGCAAGGCCGCGCAGGTCCAGGTGTGGCCACGCGTAGCGGATTGGCTCAACGATCAGGTTCGAGCGACTGACGCTGAATCAACGCTGAATAGGCTGGTAACTTCCTGAATTGAAGGCTTGCGGGGCATTCCTATGCCGTTGGCTTGGGACTAAGCTACACCCGGTCGAGTGGCCCGGGTCCATGAAACGGGACAAGACTCGTCGGTCAGGTATTTGTTCTATATAAGGAAGCAATGTGGACATCGGCGCGGTCACACGTGCGTGTCACTGGAAGCTGAACCGAACAGGTTTATCCTCGTAAGCCATGCCTCAAATGACAGGAGTTCCCCATGCACTACATCACTCCGGATCTGTGCGACGCCTACCCTGAGCTGGTTCAGGTGGTCGAGCCGATGTTCAGCAATTTCGGGGGGCGCGATTCCTTCGGTGGTCAGATCGTCACCCTCAAGTGTTTCGAAGACAACTCACTGGTGCGTGAACAGGCCGATCAGGACGGCAAGGGCAAGGTGCTTGTGATCGACGGCGGCGGTTCGCTTCGCCGTGCGCTGCTCGGTGACATGCTGGCAGAGAAGGCCGCCAGAAATGGCTGGGAGGGCATGGTCATCTACGGTTGCGTGCGTGATGTCGATGTTCTGGCACAGACCGATCNGGGCGACCTGAATGTGGTGGTGAGTTTCGGCGGTGTGACGTTCCGTCCGGGTGAGTACGTGTATGCCGACAACAACGGCATCATTGTCTCACCAAGCCCCCTGAAAATGCCGGACTGACCGGACTTCTTCCGCGCCTCGAGGCAGGTCGCGGGGACAACAAGGACAACGAATGTTCGATGAGACCAACGCGCAATGGGGGCTGGTACATGCCCTGGTACTGGACGGTAGGGGCGGGGCGCGTTCAATAGCTCGAACCGAACTCGATAGCCTGGAACTGGAGCCCCATGAAAGTGTGTGGCTTCATTGGGATCGCGGTCATCCACAGACCCAGACCTGGCTGCGCACCGCCAGCGGCCTCAGTGAGTTCGTCTGCGATCTGATGCTTGAAGAAAACACCCGTCCACGCTTGCTGCCGTTGCCGGATGATGAATTGCTGCTTTTTCTGCGCGGGGTCAACCTGAACCCCGGCGCTGAACCTGAAGACATGGTGTCGGTGCGCATCTTCGCTGCCGCGCAGCGTGTGATTTCCTTGCGCCTTCGCTCGCTGCGGGCGACGGACGAACTGATCGAGATGCTCAACCAGGGAAAGGGGCCGAAAACCGCTTCCGAGCTGCTGGTGTACCTCGCTCAATTGCTCACCGACAAGGTCCAGGCGGTGGTCAGCGAGTTGACCGAACTGGTCGACGACATGGAGGAGCGCATAGATGCCGACGAACGGTATGTTCCTGAGCATGGCAACATGGTGCACATCCGCAGGCGCGCCGCTGGCATGCGCCGGTTTCTGCACCCGCAACGAGAAATCTACGCCCAGTTGACCCGGAGCAAGATGCCCTGGTTCGTCGAGGACGATGCTGATTACTGGAACGAATTGAACAACAGTCTGACGCGTTATCTGGAAGAGCTGGAATTGACTCGCGAGCGTGTGGGGCTGGTGCTGGAGGCCGAAGATAGACGCCTCAACGAGAGAATGAACCGCACCATGTACCGCTTTGGTATCGTCACCGGCATTTTCCTGCCGATGAGTTTTCTCACCGGCTTGCTGGGGATCAACGTTGGTGGGATTCCCGGTTCGGATAACCCCTACGGATTTGCGTTCGCCTGCGCCCTGATGATCGTCGTCGCGGTGGGGCAGTTTTGGTTGTTCAAGCGTCTGCGATGGGTGTGACGGGCAAAAAAACGCCGCGTCTCGAATCTGTTTTGTGACTCATGCAAAATTGCCTGCGTCTTTCAGTGACATCACGTGAGGTGCCTATGCACGACCCGTTTGAAGAATCACTGCGAGACATGCTCAACTCTTCGTCCTCCAGCCGGGACGACGATGCTGTGCTGGGTCGCGTGCTCAAGACCGCCAATCGCCAGGTAGGCGCCGGTGATCTGTTCGGTCTGCTGGGCCGCTGCACACAAGCTCTGATGATTGCCGTGAACAACGGCTCGGCTCACGTTTCACCTGTTTCCCGTCGAGAGACGATTGCCGGTCACTCTTTTTCCGGTGCTAAAGACAAGGCTGATTGAATATGGAATTGGATCTCTGGACACAGAGCCTGGTCACCGCAATGACTGCGTTGTGGACCAAAGTCGCGAACTTCATCCCGAACCTGTTCGGCGCTCTGGTGGTTGTTCTTCTGGGTTTCGTGGTGGCAAAGCTGCTCGACACCCTGTTGTCCAAGCTGTTGGCAAAACTGGGTCTGGATCGCCTCATGGGGGGCACCGGCCTGACCAAACTGATCAGTCGCGCGGGCATTCAAGTCCCGATCTCGACCCTGATCGGAAAGATCGTGTATTGGTTTGTGCTCTTGATTTTCCTGGTGTCGGCGGCAGAATCCCTCGGCCTTGAGCGGGTCTCGGCGACACTGGACATGCTGGCGCTGTACCTGCCGAAGGTGTTCGGCGCGGCCCTGGTGCTGCTGGTAGGTGTTCTGCTGGCGCAATTGGTCAACGGTATCGTGCGGGGCGCGGCCGAAGGTGTCGGTCTGGATTACGCGGCAGGCCTGGGGCGAATTGCCCAGTGGCTGGTCATCATCATCAGCATTTCGGTGGCGATCAGTCAGCTTGAGGTAAAAACCGATCTGCTGAATCACGTCATTGTGATAGGTTTGATTACCGTTGGTCTGGCAATTGCGCTGGCAATGGGGTTGGGTAGCCGCGAAATCGCGAGCCAGATCCTGGCAGGAATTTATGTGCGGGAGTTGTACCAGGTAGGGCAACAAGTGCGTGTTGGAGAGGTCGAAGGGCAGATCGAAGAGATTGGCACGGTGAAAACCACGTTGCTGACCGACGAAGGAGAACTGGTGTCGCTGTCGAACCGGATCCTTCTCGAGCAGCGAGTGAGCAGCCGCTGAACCGGCAAATCTGCTAATGTATGCCGCCGCGAAATCCCGGGGCTCCCGGGAAGTGGCGGACATCTACCCGACTGTCGGCACGACTTGTTTTGAATAAACCCCAATCGCTCTCACTGCGTTACGACCCCCGCGAGCTCTCTGATGAGGAGTTGGTTGCGCGCTCGCACGCCGAGTTGTTCCACGTGACTCGAGCTTACGAGGAGCTGATGCGTCGCTACCAGCGGACACTTTTTAACGTCTGCGCGCGGTATTTAGGGAACGATCGCGATGCTGACGATGTCTGTCAGGAGGTGATGCTTAAGGTGTTGTATGGCTTGAAGAATTTCGAAGGAAAATCGAAGTTCAAAACCTGGCTCTACAGCATCACCTACAACGAATGCATCACGCAGTACAGGAAGGAGCGGCGAAAGCGTCGGTTGATGGACGCTTTGAGTCTGGACCCCCTCGAGGAAGCGTCTGAAGAAAAGGCGCCGAAACCGGAAGAGAAGGGCGGACTCGATCGCTGGCTCGTGCATGTGAACCCGATCGACAGGGAGATTCTGGTACTGCGATTCGTCGCAGAACTGGAATTTCAGGAGATCGCAGACATAATGCATATGGGCCTGAGTGCCACAAAAATGCGATACAAACGGGCACTCGATAAATTACGTGAGAAATTTGCAGGCGTGACCGAAACTTAACTCGGAGCAAATATCTCTAACGGGCAGGCAAGTTCTGATAGACTTGCCGATGAGTTGTCTCTCGATAAGGGGGACTGCTTTACAATCACCAGATGGGGATTTAACGGATGAAACTGAAAAACACCTTGGGCTTGGCCATTGGTACTATTGTTGCCGCAACTTCGTTCGGCGCTCTGGCACAAGGCCAAGGCGCGGTCGAAATCGAAGGCTTCGCCAAGAAAGAACAGTTCGACAGCGCTCGTAATTTCAAAAACGACGGTAACCTGTTCGGCGGTTCTGTTGGCTACTTCCTGACCGACGACGTTGAATTGCGTCTGGGCTACGACGAAGTGCACAACGTGCGCAGCGACGACAGCAAGAACATCAAGGGCGCTAACACCGCTCTGGACGCTCTGTACCACTTCAACAACCCGGGCGACATGCTGCGTCCGTACGTCTCGGCTGGTTTCTCCGATCAGAGCATCGGTCAGAACGGCAGCGGCGGTCGTAACCGCTCCACCTTCGCCAACATCGGCGGCGGTGCCAAGCTGTACTTCACCGACAACTTCTACGCTCGTGCTGGCGTTGAAGCTCAGTACAACATCGACCAGGGCGACACCGAGTGGGCTCCAAGCGTCGGTATCGGCGTAAACTTCGGTGGCGGTTCCAAGAAAGTTGAAGCTGCACCAGCCCCAGTGGCTGAAGTGTGCTCCGACAGCGACAACGACGGCGTTTGCGACAACGTCGACAAGTGCCCTGACACCCCGGCCAACGTTACCGTTGACGCCAACGGTTGCCCGGCTGTTGCTGAAGTCGTTCGTGTTGAGCTGGACGTTAAATTCGACTTCGACAAGTCGGTCGTCAAGCCAAACAGCTACGGCGACATCAAGAACCTGGCTGACTTCATGAAGCAGTACCCACAAACCACCACCACTGTTGAAGGTCACACTGACTCCGTCGGTCCTGACGCTTACAACCAGAAACTGTCCGAGCGTCGGGCAAACGCCGTTAAGCAAGTTCTGGTTAACCAGTACGGTGTTGGTGCTGAGCGCGTGAACTCGGTAGGTTACGGCGAAACCCGTCCAGTTGCTGACAACGCAACTGACGCTGGCCGCGCTGTTAACCGTCGCGTAGAAGCACAAGTAGAAGCCCAAGCTAAGTAATTAGCCCCCGCTTCAAGAAAAACCCGGCCTCGGCCGGGTTTTTCTTTTTCTGGTGTCACATGATTGGCCGGCTTTCAGTCCTTGCGTTGCTGTCAGGCGTGAATCGGCTGCGTTCGAACAGCTTCATTGCACATGGCCGTGAGCGTTTGTGCCTGTCGTGCGACCTCGCCGATGACCATCACCGCCGGGCTTTTGAGAACGAAGTCTGCGGCATCGCTCTGCATGTCTTGCAGGCAGCTGCGACATTCACGCTGATGGGGCAGCGAAGCGTTTTCGATCATTGCCACCGGCGTCTGGCCGGGCATTCCTGCTGCCAATAACTGATCGCGAATATCACCGAGCTTGGCCACGCCCATATAGACCACCAACGTGGTGCCGCTCTGCGCCAGGGCGCGCCAGTTCAGGCTGCTGTCGTCTTCCGTGTGCGCGGTCACCAGTGTCACGCCTCGAGCGATGCCACGCAGTGTCAACGAGATGCCGCTCTGGGTGGCGCCTGCCAGGCCAGCGGTGATGCCGTTGACGATCTCGACGTTGATTCCATGCTCGCCCAGCCATTGGGCCTCTTCCCCACCACGTCCGAAGATGCACGGGTCCCCGCCTTTGACCCGGACCACGCATTTGCCTTGTCGGGCGTAGCGCAGCATCAGGCGCTGGATGAAGGCTTGCGGCGTCGAGCGGCAACCGCCGCGTTTCCCCACCGCAATCACCCGGGCCTCAGGGCAATGCTCCAGAATGGCGCGATTGACCAGATCGTCGATCAGCACCACATCGGCCTCGCCGAGCGCGCGCACGGCCTTGAGGGTCAGCAGTTCCGGATCACCAGGGCCTGCACCCACAAGCCAGACTTTTGCATTCATGACATTCCCCTCATTACATGGCCCGGCCGCGAGCGCGGCGGCCGGTCGAGTTCAGTTCGGTTGGTTTCAGTGTTTGAACAGCCAGATCCACAGCAGCAGGTTCACCAGCAACGAGAGCAGCGCCACGGTGCGCCAGACCTTGAGCGGCTCGCGCTCCAGCAACGGCTTGGGGCGTGTGTCCAGTGTTGCCAGCTCGCCCTGTTGAAATTGCAGCAGCCACTGCTCGGCGGTTTCGAAACGCTTTGCCGGGTCGGCCTGAAGGGCGCGATCCAGATGCCGTTCCAGCCAATCCGGTATGTCCGGCCGATAGCGGCTGACCGGAACGGGATTGCCGAAGCGTCGATGCTGAAACGCCTCGATTTCCCCGTAGGGATAGTGGCCGGTGAGCAGAAAGTACAAGGTCACGCTGGCGGCGTAGAGATCCAGCGAGGGAGCGGGTTCGGCGCCCCCGAAGGCTTCCGGCGCGATAAAACTCGGCGTGCCGGGAACGTCGCCCTCAACCATCGACGAGAGGCCGGGACAGAACGCCAGGCCGAAATCCAGCACGCGCAATTCCCCGCCGTTATCGATCAACAGATTCTCCGGTTTGATGTCGCGATGCACGATGTTGCGCCGATGCAGCAGGCCCATGGCGCCGATCAGATCCCTTGCCAGACTCAGCCAGCGTGCCAGTTCCATCGGACCTTGCTGCGCGAAGGTCTGAGCGAGTGTCTGTCCAAGGTATTCGCGCATCACGTAATACAGGTGCTGGCGTTCAGGCAGCGGATGGACGTGCACAAAGAATCGTCCTGCGACCCTGCGCAGAAACCATTCTTCCAGCAACAGCGCCTGCCCGGCACCGCTTTCATTGCGGCGCGCATCGGGCAAGGTCTTGAGCAACCAGCGTTGCTGCTGAGCGTCGCGTACGCGATAGAGCATCGATTGACGGGAATCGCCCAGGCGCGTCTCAACCTGCCATCCCTCGAAGGTGTGGCCTGGTTTCAATGCGGGCGGCAAGGGCCACTGCTGCAATTGCAACAGCGTGTCGCCCAAGGCGTCGGAGCCCAGTTGGTCGACATGAATCAGCAGCGCGCTGGCATTGTCCTGGCTGCCTGCCAGATGCGCCGAATTGACCAGCGCCCGAACGGCGGCATCAAGGTCTTGCTGATCGTTGAGGATCGAGCGGATGCTGGCGTCGTTGAGCCTCGACCAGACGCCGTCGCTGACCAGCAGCAGGCGCTCGCCCTCACGCAGTTCGCCGTCCAGATAATCCATGACCACAAACTGATCCAGCCCCAGGGCGCGCTTGAGTACGTGCTGCATGTCCGGTTGCTCCCAGACATGGTCTTCGCTGATGCGCTGCAAGGTCCCGTCGAACCACCGATATACCCGACAATCGCCCACGTGGGCCAGGGTGAAGCGGCGACCGCGCAGGACGATGGCGCTGAGCGTCGTCAGCAGACCGTTGGCCTGTAGCCAGCGGTTTTGTGCCAGCAACAGGCGGTCCAGCGCGTGCGCCACGCCCCAGGTTTCAGGGGTCGAGTAGTAATCCAGCGCCAGTGCCTGAAGGGTCGAACGGGAGGCCAGGCCGCCATCGACGCACTGACTGACGCCGTCGGCCAGGGCAAACAGGTAGCCCTTGCTCGCCGCCAGCGCCGGAGCCGGGGTGACAAGGCGCGTTGCGTCCTGATTCTCCGCTCGCGGGCCACTGGCACTGAACTCGGCAAAGCGCAATTGCAGGCCAGCGGACGCGACCGGTTTCAACGTCAGGGGCTGATTCATGGCCACTCCTCAGGGCGGATCAGACGCGCGCGGCAGTCACGGCAGCCGAACCCCAGGTGGTTCTCCAGCGGCGTTTGACGTTCATCAGGCCGAACCAGGCCAGAACACCCAAGAGGGCAAACAGCCACAGGCCCAGTTGGTAGTCGCCCGTGTTCTGTTTGATCGCACCCAGACCCGCTGCCAGCAGGAAGCCGCCAATGCCGCCGGCCATGCCGATCAGGCCGGTCATGACGCCGATCTCCTTGCGGAAACGCTGAGGCACCAGCTGAAACACGGCACCGTTACCTGCGCCAAGGCCCAGCATCGCGGCAACGAACAGGGCCAGCGCCGCCCAGGAAATCGGGAGATTGAAGCCCACGGCGGCGATGCAGATCGCGGCCACGGCGTACATGCCGGACAATGTGCGGATGCCGCCGAAACGGTCGGCCAGCGCGCCACCGAGCGGGCGCATCAGGCTGCCACCGAAGACGCACGCGGCAGTGTAATAACCGGCCGTCACCGGGCTGAGGCCGTATTGATCGTTGAAGTAACCGGGCAGGGCGCTGGCCAGGCCGATGAAGCCACCGAAGGTGACACTGTAGAAAAACATGAACCACCAGCTGTCACGGTCACCGAGGGCCTTGAAGTAGTCGCCCATGGACTTGGCTTTCGGCCGCTCAGGGGCGTTTTTGGCCATCAGCGAAAACGCGATCAGGGTCAGCAGCAGCGGCGCGACCGCGAAGCCGAACACGTTGCTCCAGCCGAAGCTGGCCGCCAGGACTGGCGCAATCAGTGCTGCGAATACGGTGCCCGAGTTGCCCGCGCCGGCGATGCCCATGGCCTTGCCTTGGTGTTGCGGCGGATACCATTGCGAGGCCAGAGGCAGCGCGACGGCGAACGATGCGCCCGCCATGCCGAGGAATACGCCCAGCAGCAGGGCTTGCTCGTAGCTGTGAATGCCCAGTTGCCAGGCGCAGAGCAGGGCCACGATGACGATGACCTGTCCGATGATTCCGGCCGTCTTCGGGGACAACTGGTCTGCGAGCATGCCCATCAGGAAGCGCAGAATGGCGCCCGCCAGAATCGGCGTGGCGACCATCAGGCCGCGTTGCTGGGTGGTCAGGTGCAGATCGGCGGCGATTTGTACTGCCAACGGGCCGAGGAGGTACCAGACCATGAAGCTCAGGTCGAAGTAGAGGAAGGCTGCGAACAGCGTGGGTTTGTGGCCGGCTTTCCAGAAACTTGTATTCATCAAACACCTCATCTGCAGGAAATCGTTGCCGGTGCCTTGGTGCTCGCACCGTCACGGGTCAGGTCTTGCAGGTGAAGCACCAACCCGGCGCTCCACCCTGGCCCTTTCTCGAGGGCCGAAAACGCAAAAACGTCGCAACCCTGTCCGCGTCTGGCGAAGGGGTGTGCGACGTCTTTGTCGTAAGTGGGGCAACCGCCGTTGGCTACCTGTGGGATGTACCTAGCAAAACGTGGGCCATAAGACCTTGGCGCAATGGTCACTCAATCTCTGTAGCGGTCCGGCTTGCCGGCGGTGGCGGTAGATCATGCGACTCGACGCACCGGTAACGCCCATTCGCCAGCAAGCCTGCTCCCACAGGATTTGCGGGAGGGTGGCTCATGCGGGGAAATCACCCCAGCAATTCACTCATGGCAATGATCTGCTCGGCGACCTGGATCAGCTTCTGCTGGCGGCTCATGGCCTGACGGCGCATCAGGGTGTAGGCCTCTTCTTCATTGCAGCTTTTCATCTTCATCAGCAGGCCTTTGGCGGTCTCGATGCGTTTGCGTTCGGCCAGTTGCTGATCGCGGGCATGGAGTTGCGCGCGCAGGTCCTGATCGCTTTCGAAGCGGGCCATCGCGACGTCGAGGATCGGTTGCAGGCGCTGGGCGTGGATGCCTTCGACGATGTAGGCGCTGACGCCGGATTTGATCGCCTGGCGCATGACGTCTGGGTCGTGCTCGTCGGTGAACATCACAATAGGGCGGGGCAGGTCGCGGGTCACCAGCACCACTTGCTCCATGACGTCACGGCCGGGGGACTCGGTGTCGATCAGGATCACGTCAGGGCGTACCGCCTGCACGCGCTCGGGCAAGTCGATGATCAGACCGGACTCGTCGATCACCTCGAAACCCGCTTCGGTGAGGGCCGCTTTCAGGCGCCCGACTTTCTTGGGCGTGTCGTTGATCAGCAGGATTCGCAACATAGTGGCGGCCCCTTATCGTTCGGTGACGACAGGCGCGGCATCGGCCAGCGCATGAAGCTTGAAGCTGCGGGCATAGCCGGCCGGATCACGGCCGTCCCAGATCTTGCCATCGATCAGTTGACTGCTACGCATGGGCGCGGCGGGAACGTTGATGTCCAGCGCCTCGGCGGCCTGACGATAGAGCGCGAGCTGCTGCACCCGCGTAGCGACGGCGAGGTAGTCCGGATCGTCACGCAGCAGACCCCAACGGCGAAACTGGGTCATGAACCACATGCCGTCAGAGAGCCATGGCATGTTGACTTCGCCTTGGCGGTGAAAGCTCACGGCGTGAGGGTCCTGCCAGTGATTGCCCAGGCCATCGGAATACTCGCCGAGCAGGCGGGGCTCGATGTGCTCGACAGGGGCGTTGACGTACTCACTGCCGCTGAGCATCTGGGCGGTGCTGCGGCGATTGTCCCGGCTTTGCTCGATGAAGCGGCTGGCCTCCAGCACGGCCATGACCAGCGCTCGCGCGGTATTGGGGTATTGCTGAACGAACTCCAGACTGCATCCCAGTACCTTTTCCGGGTGGTCCGGCCAGATCGCCTGACTGGTCGCCAGGGTGAATCCCAGGTTCTGGCTGACTGCGCTGGCACCCCATGGCTCGCCGACGCAGAAGCCGTCGATTCGCCCGGCCTTGAGGTGTTCGACCATCTGCGGCGGCGGGACTACGACGCTGTCGACATCCTCCAGAGGATGGATGCCCTGACTCGCGAGCCAGTAATACAGCCACATCGCGTGGTTGCCGGTGGGCAGGGTCTGGGCGAAGGTTAGTTGTGTCTCGCTTTGGTGCGTGCGCCGGTCCAGTGCTTCAGGAGTGATCACGCCCGCCTTGAGCAAGGCGCTGGAGAGGTTGATGCTCTGCCCGTTCTGGTTCAGGCCCATGAGCACGGCCATGTCCCGTGCGGGACCGCCAATGCCCAGTTGCGCGGCATACATCAGACCATAAAGGCTGTGGGCGGCATGCAGTTCGCTGTTGACCAGCTTGTCGCGCAGGCTGGTCCACGACGGCTGGCGGTGCAGATTGATATTCAGGCCGTAGGGTTGGGCAAAGCCCTGGGTTGCGGCGACGATCAGCGAGGCGCTGTCGGTAAGGGCCATGAAGCCGACGTCGATGCTGCCCAGCTCCGGCCCGTCGCTGCCGTTGACCCAGGCCAGAGGCGTGTTGAGGGTGTCATTCATGGTTTTCGGTTCCGCAATGAAGAGGGCGATGTCGCGGGGCGCCACCGATCTTCCATAAAAAAGCGCCGCCTCGTCCGGGCCTGAGCCGGGACGAAAACGACGCCATTGTCCGATGACCCGATCCGCCGTTGGATCGAGTTCGATGGCAGGAGTGAAGCAAGGCATATGCCACGCCGGCGAAGTGACTGCGCAAAGTTGCCGACATGCCTCGCGCTACCCCCTTGAGCCCGTCTATAATCCGCCGCTGACTTCAGCCGCAATCGAGCCGCGCCCGCCCATGTATAACCTGGCCCGCCAGTTACTGTTCAAACTCTCCCCGGAAACCTCCCACGATCTGTCCATCGACCTGATCGGTGCCGGCGGTCGTCTGGGGCTCAATAGTCTGTTCAACAAGGCGCCCGCGCGGCTGCCGGTGACGGTTATGGGCTTGCAGTTTCCCAATCCGGTGGGCCTGGCCGCTGGCCTGGACAAGAACGGTGCGGCCATCGACGGTTTTGCCCAGCTGGGTTTCGGTTTCGTCGAAATCGGCACCGTGACCCCACGCCCGCAACCGGGTAATCCCAAACCGCGGATTTTCCGTCTGCCCCACGCTGAAGGTATCATCAACCGCATGGGCTTCAACAACCTGGGCGTCGACAATCTGGTCCGCCGCGTTCAGGCCGCCAAATACAACGGCGTGCTGGGCATCAACATCGGCAAGAACTTCGACACCCCGGTCGAGAATGCGGTCGACGATTACCTGATCTGCCTGAACAAGGTCTACGAGCACGCCAGCTACGTCACGGTCAATGTCAGCTCGCCCAACACGCCGGGCCTGCGCAGCCTGCAATTCGGCGATTCGCTCAAGCAACTGCTCGAAGCCCTGCGCGTACGCCAGGAAGAACTCACCGGCATCCATGGCAAGCGTGTACCGCTGGCCATCAAGATCGCGCCGGACATGAGTGACGAAGAAACCGTGCTGGTCGCCAGCGCGCTGCTGGAGTCGGGCATGGATGCGGTGATCGCCACCAACACCACGCTCAGCCGCGTCGGCGTCGAAGGCTTGCCCCATGCGGACGAGGCAGGCGGTCTGTCCGGTGCCCCGGTGCGCGAGCAGAGCACCCACATCGTCAAGGTGCTGGCCGGTGAGCTGGGCGGCAAAATGCCGATCATCGCGGCGGGCGGGATCACCGAAGGCAAGCACGCGGCGGAGAAGATCGCAGCGGGTGCCAGTCTGGTGCAGGTGTACTCGGGGTTCATCTACAAGGGCCCGGCGCTGATCCGCGAGTCGGTGGACGCCATCGCTGCCATGCCCCGCTGAGTGCCTGCTGCAAACGAAAAGAGGGGTTCCGTGTGGAACCCCTCTTGGGCTTTAGCCCGCCGCCCGGATGGGGCGTGCATGGTTAATGTGAAACGGAACCTGTTTGTCGAAGAATCTTGAGTCGGAATTTACCTTTGGTAATGGTGTAGCGTCAGCCGACCGCGTGAAGTTCGTTGAGCCTGTGTATACCCGCAGTGCCAGTCATACCGTCCCAGTTGTCGCCGCGTCCTTCTCGCCAGCCATTGATCCAGGCTTGGCGCACTGACGGTAGAGTAAATGGGCAAAGCTCACGGGATTTACCAGTTACGCCGTATTGATATCCGCGCGAAAAAGCTCTTTCCAACGGATCACGCTTAAGTCTTCTCATAGGGTGTTGCCCTCGTTTGTTGACTGTTATGTCCCTGGAGACCTCATGTCGAGGTCGGGCAGAAATCTTCTGCCTTTGGATGCCCGCTGCCGGCGTCGCGGGCATGGTGCTGTCGTCATTGCGGCGACAACCTGAGTAGATTTCTAACCAATGGACGGGACGCTGTGAATGATCGTTTTGTCATAAGAACGTAACCGTTGAGGCATTAAGACCATAAGCGTTGAAGCGTTTCGAGGGCACTTTTTCGGGGAGACCCCCTGATACGAGGGTCTTGATGAATCTTGCGAGTGTTTCTCATGTACGTCTGATGGCTGATTGACGTCAGATTTAAAACGACGAAGGGTCAGTGATGTGACTTTTTATTACTGCCAGCGTCGGGCTCAATAGTGGTTTTTTAATATCAGAATGTCGGCTGGATTTCTTCCACCGGCTTGACTGCCGCAATCGAAATGTATCGTTGCGGCGGATCGGCACAACTTGTGTGCCACGCAGGCGTTCTCCACGAAAGACGTCTGTTGCAATCGGGTCGGACAATGCGTTGTCCGGCCACTCATAGCCAAAGGCTCTGGAATACCGATGTCGGACCGTTACGAACTTTTCCTCACTTGTCCCAAGGGCCTTGAAGGCCTGCTCGCTGAGGAAGCCACTGCACTGGGCCTCCAGGAAACCCGCGAACACACCTCGACCATCCGTGGCAGCGCCGACATGGAGACCGCCTATCGGTTGTGCCTGTGGTCGCGTCTGGCCAACCGTGTCCTGCTGGTGCTCAAACGGTTCCCGATGAAGGATGCCGAGGACCTTTACCACGGCGTTCACGACATCGAGTGGGCCGATCATCTGGAGCCGGACGGGACGCTGGCCGTCGAGTTCAGCGGTCATGGCTCGGGCATCGATAACACTCATTTCGGCGCGCTGAAAGTCAAGGACGCCATCGTTGACCGTCTGCGCACCGCCGACGGTTCGCGTCCCTCGATCGACAAGCTCAACCCGGATCTGCGCGTGCACCTGCGTCTGGACCGGGGCGAGGCGATTCTGTCGCTTGACCTGTCCGGTCACAGCTTGCATCAGCGTGGCTATCGCCTGCAGCAAGGTGCCGCGCCGCTGAAGGAAAACCTCGCGGCGGCGATCCTCATCCGTTCCGGCTGGCCGCGTATTGCCGCCGAAGGGGGCGCGCTGGCTGACCCGATGTGCGGTGTGGGCACTTTCCTGGTCGAAGCAGCGATGATCGCCGCCGATATCGCGCCCAACCTGCGTCGTGAGCGCTGGGGTTTCTCTGCCTGGCTGGGCCACGTCCCGGCGCTGTGGCGCAAGCTGCACGACGAAGCGCTGGCGCGCGCCGAAGCAGGCCTGGCAAAACCGCCATTGTGGATTCGTGGCTATGAAGCCGATCCCCGCCTGATTCAGCCGGGCCGCAATAACGTCGAGCGCGCGGGTCTGTCCGAATGGATCAAGATTTATCAGGGCGAAGTCGCGACATTCGAGCCGCGTCCGGACCAGAACCAGAAGGGCCTGGTCATCTGCAACCCGCCATACGGCGAGCGTCTGGGCGATGAAGCGAGCCTGTTGTACCTCTATCAGAACCTTGGCGAGCGCCTGCGTCAGGCCTGCCTGAACTGGGAAGCGGCGGTGTTCACCGGTGCGCCGGATCTGGGCAAGCGCATGGGCATTCGCAGCCACAAGCAGTACGCGTTCTGGAACGGTGCTTTGCCGTGCAAACTGCTGCTGATTAAGGTGTTGCCCGATCAGTTCGTCACCGGCGAGCGTCGCACGCCGGAACAGCGTCAGGCCGAGCGCGAGCAAGCGGCTTACGATCAGACCCCGGACGAGCCCCAAGAGCGCAAGTTCAACAAGAACGGCAACCCGATGAAGCCGGCACCCGCGCCTGCGCCCGTGGTCGAGCAACCGCGCTTGAGCGAGGGCGGGCAGATGTTCGCCAACCGCCTGCAAAAGAACGTCAAGGCCATGAGCAAATGGGTCAAGCGCGAAGGCATCGATTGCTACCGCGTCTACGATGCAGACATGCCGGAATACGCCATGGCCATCGACCTGTATCACGACTGGGTACACGTTCAGGAATATGCCGCGCCGAAGTCCATCGACCCGGAGAAAGCCTCGATCCGTATGTTTGACGCGCTTGCCGCTATCCCGCAGGCGTTGAACATCGACAAGAGCCGCGTGGTGGTCAAGCGTCGTGAGCGTCAGAGCGGCATCAAACAGTACGAACGTCAAAGCGCTCAGGGCAAGTTCAACGAGGTAAACGAGGGCGGCATCAAGCTGCTGGTCAACCTGACCGATTACCTCGACACCGGCCTGTTCCTCGACCATCGTCCGATGCGCATGCGGATCCAGAAGGAGGCCGCCGGCAAGCGTTTCCTCAATCTCTTTTGCTACACGGCGACCGCCAGCGTGCACGCGGCCAAGGGCGGCGCGCGCAGCACCACCAGCGTCGATCTGTCGAAAACCTATCTGGACTGGGCGAGGCGCAACCTGTCGCTCAACGGATTTTCGGACAAGAACCGTCTGGAGCAGGGCGATGTCATGGCTTGGCTTGAGGCTAGCCGTGACGAATACGACCTGATTTTTATCGATCCGCCGACCTTCTCCAATTCCAAGCGCATGGAAGGGGTGTTTGATGTGCAGCGCGATCAGGTGCAGTTGATTGACCTGGCGATGGCGCGCCTGGCCAGCGGGGGGGTGCTGTATTTCTCCAACAACTTCCGCAAGTTCCAGCTGGAGGAAAACCTCGCCGAGCGCTACGTGGTCGAGGAAATCACCCAACAGACCCTCGACCCGGATTTCGCCCGCAACGGCAAGATTCACCGTGCGTGGAAGATCACGGCCCGCTGAACCGGCTCATGCGCTGGCCCTTTGTGGGTCAGCGCGTTGACGGCGTTATAAACAGGGCGACACACAGCACTAGGCAAACTAATGGCGAATAGCTATAAGGAAGCTCTGGCCACGTGTCGCGGCAACACTGTGGCGTCATGAGTTCTGCGTATGTCGTCAAATCAGGCAAGCGCCAAGATCCTTGGCTTCATCAATGAAGACACTTCGTCGTGGATCGTGGCGACGCTTGTGTTTTCGGCAGGCTCGGTGCTCACCGCGCTGTTGGCGCTGACCAATGTCGAGCTGTATCAGCGCCAGTTACGCCAGCGCTTCGAACTGCTGGCGAGTGAGCGGGTCAGCCGGGTGCAGGAACGCCTTGATGGCCAGGTGCAGCGGCTGGACAGTCTGCGCCGCTTCTTCGTCTATTCGGACGAAGTCTCTGAGGAAGAATTCAACGGTTTCGCCAACCCCATGCTCATCTGGACTCAGGCCTATTCCTGGGCGCCCCGGGTGCTGGATGCCGATCGCGCGCGATTCGAGGCGCAGGCGCGTGCGGACGGCGTGCCGGGTTACGCCGTGCGGGAAATGAATGAAGCTGGCGAGCTACGTAGCGCAGGTCGTCGCACGGCTTATTTCCCGGTGCGTTACACCCAGAGTCGCAGCCCGCTGCCACTGCCCAACGGTTTTGACGTCGATTCCGAAGAAACCCGCCACCTCACGCTGCAAAAGGCACTGACCAGCGCAACCATGGCCGCTTCGCCACGCACGAATCTGGTAGGACTCGAGCAGGAAAATCGCAATGGCGTGCTGCTGGTCGCGCCGGTGTTGTCACGGGACCGGATGGGGACGGTGCCGTCGGGGCGTCTCGAAGGCTACGTGATGGCGGTGATCAGCCTGCGCAAGCTGATGGCCGAGGGGCTGCCCCGACAGGATCTGGATAACCTGGCCCTCAGGCTCTATGACATGACGACGCCGCAGACGCCTGAGTTGTTGTATCAATCCACTTCCAGTGCCGTCGACGACGACCTGCAACTCAACACGTCGCTGACCTTTGCCGATCGCCGCTACGCACTGGAAATTCGCCCGACAGCCGCGTTCATCGGCGCCAATCCATCGACGACCGACAGTGTGGTGGTGCTCGGCGCGCTGCTCAGCTTCATGCTCAGTGCCTTGCTGTATGTGCTGATCAGCCAGCGTCAGCGCGCGCTGGGGCTGGTGGAGCAGCGAACGGTGCAACTGCGCCAACGGGAAAAGCAGCTGCGCAGCGCCCATGGGCAGTTGCGCAACGTGCTGGACGCGGCGACGCAGGTGGCAATCATTGCAACGGATCTGGAGGGGGTGATCACCACGTTCAACATCGGTGCTGAAAAGATGCTCGGCTACAGCAGCGCGCAGGTCTGCGGCAGTCTGACGTTGCTTGAGTTGCACGTGCCTTCGGAGCTTGCCGAGCAGGTCTCGGAGCTGAGTCAGCGCTACGGGCGTTCGATCAAGACCTGCGAAGCGATGCTGGTCGAGGCCGTGGAAGAGCANCGTGCGTCAGGACGGCAGCCATTTGCGGGTCAACATGCAGGTCAGTCCGGTGCTCGACGAGCACGATCAGTGGATCGGCTATCTGGCGGTGTGCCTGGACATCACCGAGCGCAAACGGGTGGAGGAAGAACTGCGGACCATGTCGGTGACCGACGCGCTGACAGGGGTCTACAACCGCCGTTATTTCCAGGAGCGCCTGCAGGCCGAGTTGCAGCGGGTGGAGCGCCACGGCGGCGTGTTCTCGGTGCTCATGCTGGACATCGATCACTTCAAATGCATCAACGATCAACTGGGCCACGCCGTCGGCGATCACGTGTTGCAGGCGATCTGCGAGCGTCTTTGCCATCGGCTGCGGCGCAGCGATGTGTTCTGCCGTCTGGGAGGCGAGGAGTTCATGGTGTTGTGCCCGGACACCAACGGCGATCAGGCCTACACCCTGGCCTCGGAGCTGTGGGCAGCGTTGCGCGTGGAGCCGGTCGACGGGGTCGGTCGGGTGACCGCCAGTTTCGGCATCGCCAGCTGGCGCGAAGGCGAGGGCGGCGACGACTTGCTGCTGCGCGCGGACTCCGGGGTGTATGCGGCGAAGATGGGTGGGCGCGACCGGATCGAGCCGGAGTTGGTCTAGTGTGCGTCCATCAGCACCGTGGTTGGCTGGATTAGCGCATTCACCCACAAGCTGGCTACCACACTACCTGCGTGCGTTGACTGATGCGCTTTTGGCCGGAGGCCGTGGGAGCTTTGCTCGCGAGCGATCTGGCGCGTAGCGTCAGCGAAACCAGACGCTTCGCCTGTGTCCGGTTTACCCCACTTGCAGGAGTTGCTGCCGGTGCCCGGCAGATCGCGGGCAAGCCCTGCTCCCACGCCCTCCGGGCCGAAGCTGTTTATGTGAGCTATCAGGCACTCATCGTCGGCGGCAGCTCCATCAGCTTGTCGAGGGTGATCGGCAGGTCGCGGATCCGTTTGCCGGTAGCGTGGGACACGGCGTTCGCCACGGCCGCGGCCAGTCCGGTGATGCCGATCTCGCCGATGCCACGGGCGCCGAACTCGTTGAGTTCGTAATCCGGGTAATCCAGCAGGATGACGTCGATGTCCGGTTGGTCGGCGTGAACGGGGACCACGTATTCGGCGTAGTTGTTATTGACCGGCATGCCATCGCGCTCATCGAAATCGGTGGCTTCGAACAGCGCCATGCCGACGCCCATGACGATCGCGCCTTCGACCTGATTCAGCGAGGTCTTCTTGTTGATCACCTTGCCGACATCGATGGCGCTCACCACCCGCGCCACGCGCAAACGAGAAATGCCCGGATCCCAACGCACCTCGACAAAATGCACGCCGAACGAGCGGAAGGAATGCTTGCTGGTGTCGTTCATTCCGGTCTTCGCTTCGCCAAAGGCGCTGGACTGCTTCTGCGCCTTGAGCACATCGGCAATGGCGAAAGTCTTTTCACCGCTCTTCAACTGGCCCTGTTCAAAGCTGATCTGGTCGGCCTTGGTGCCGGCGAACACACCTTTGGGCGCAGCAGAGAAGGCTTTCAATTGCTCGATGGCCTGACGCGTGGCTTCGGCAATCGCAGGCAGGACACTGGCGGTCGCCCAGGAGCCACCCGACACCGGTGCTGGCGGAAATGACGAGTTGCCCAGTTCGACCTCGATCTTGTCCAGCGGGATACCGGTGATGCTGCTGACCACCTGCGCGACGATGGTGTAAGTGCCGGTGCCGATGTCCTGCACACCGCAAATCGCGTACGCCGTGCCATCGGCGCGCAACGACACTTGCGCCTCGGCGGGCGTGCGGTAGGCGTCCCAGTTACAGGCGGCCATGCCGTAGCCGATGATTTCAGTGCCTTCTTTCATCGAGCCCGGTGTCGGGTTGCGCTTGCTCCAGCCGAACCGCTCGGCGGCCTGGTCGATGCATTCCTGCAGATGGTTGCTGGACCACGGCAGATTCTGGCTCTCATCGCGTTCCGAAACGTTGAGCTTGCGAAACTGCAGGGGGTCCATGCCGATCTTGTCAGCCATCTCGTCCATGGCCGATTCCAGCGCGAACAGGCCGGGCGCAGCGCCGGGGGCGCGCATGGAGGTCGGCGTGCCGCGGTTAGTTTCGATGATCTTGTGCGTCACCTGCACGTTGGCGCAGCTGTACAGGCTCTTGGTCGAGGTCCCGCAGTTTTCCTTGTAGGGGTCGGTGAAGGAGGTGGTGTTGATGGACTCGTGGCTCACCGACACCAGCTTGCCCTTGTCGTCCGTGGCCAGGCGCATGCGCTGCCGGGTTTCCGGACGGTGCCCGGTGGTGGTGAACATCTGTTGGCGCGGGACCACCAGTTGCACGGGGCGGTTGAGCACCTTTGCGGCGCCACAGGCCGCGACCGAGTGGGGCCAGATCCACAGCTTGCTGCCGAAGCCCGAGCCAATGAATGGGGCGCGGACTTCGACCTTTTCCGGAATCAGACCGAAGATCTTCGCCAGCGAGTTACGGTGGGCGACCACCCCCTGAGAGGCCTCATACACGATCAACCGGCCGTCTTCCCAACTGGCGACGGTGGCGTGCATTTCCATCGGGTTGTGGGTTTCGACGGGCGTGGTGTAAGTCGCGTCGATGCTGTGGGCGGCGCTGGCGAACGCCGCAGCCGCATCGCCCCGCTTGTGATTGGGGCTGCCGTCCTGCAGCTTGCCGGCTTTCATGCCTTGTTCCAGGTTGGCGACGGCGTCGGTCTTGCTGTAGCTGACCTTGACCTTATACGCCGCCGCGCGGGCATGTTCGAAGGTGTCGGCCACGACCAGGGCCACGAACTGCCCGGCGTAATACACGGTGTCGTCCTCGAACGGCAGTCGGCTTTCGTCGGACTTGGCCGCCTTGAGGATCTGCGCGAACGACATTGGCAGCGCCGAGTTGTGATAGAGCGACGGGAAGTTACCGTGGTGGAAAATCTCTACGACGCCTGGGGATTTGCGCGCGGCGTCCAGGTCCAGCGCCGTGATTTTTCCGCTGGCGACCGTGCTGAAGACGCCGTAGCCGTAGGCCATGTTCTTCAGGTGGTGGTCCGAGGCGTACATCGCAGCCCCGGTGACTTTGCGGCGCCCGTCGATCCGTGGTGGCGCCGAGCCGATCATGCTTGAATCAGTCATTTGATTTACCTTCTTCGCTCGGGGCGGAATCAAGCCGTGAGGGTGCCAAGGTTGCGCACGATCGCCTGCTGGCCGAGGGCAATCTTGTAGGCGTTGTGGCGATAGGCTTTGGCGCCCTGCATGGCGACGGCCGCGGCTTTTTCCATGTTCTGCGGGGTCAGTGTCGCGCCTTTGAGTGCACGCTCGGCCTCCGTAGCCCGCCACGGTTTGGTGCCGACGCCGCCCATGGCAATTCTGGCCTCGCGCACGGTGTCGCCGTCCATCACCAGAATGACCGCACTGGAGGCCAGCGCGAACTGATAGGACGCGCGGTCGCGCAGCTTCAGGTAGCCCGATTTGCTGCCCGCCAACGGCGCGTCCAGCACCACGTGGGTGATCAGCTCATCGTCCTGCAGCGCGTGCTCTTTCCAGGGTGTGGAACCTGGCAGCAGGTGAAAGTCGAGGAAGTCGATGCTGCGTTTGCCTTTGGGCCCCTGTACTTCGACGTTCGCGCCAATCGCCGCCATCGCCACGCACATGTCCGATGGGTGCGTGGCAATGCACTGATCGCTGGTACCCAGCACCGCGTGGACGCTGCGGTTATGGCCATCGATCGCCGCGCAGCCTGAACCTGGCTGGCGTTTGTTGCAGGCCGAATAACCGTCGCGGAAATAGTTGCAGCGCACCCGCTGCATCACGTTGCCGGCGGTGGTGGCCTTGTTGCGCAACTGGGTGGTGGCCCCCGAGAGCAATGCCTGGGACAGCACCGGATAATGCTCGACGATGTAGTCGTGATGGGCCAGATCGCTGTTGGTCACTAGCGCACCGATGCGCACGCTGCCGTCTTTCTGCACCTCGATCTGTTTGAGGACCAGGTGATTGACGTCGATCACCTGATCGGCGGGCATCACGTCGAGCTTCACCAGGTCGAGGAGGGTGGTGCCACCGGCGAGAAAGAACGCCGTCTGGCTTTTCGAATGGGTCGCGACGGCCTGCTCGACGCTGCCGGCGCGGACATAATCCAGGGCTCTCATCAGGTCACCTCCTGCAACTTGATTCTCGCGCTCTGTATCGCCGAGAGAATGTTCTTGTAGGCGCCGCAACGGCAGATATTGCCGCTCATGGCTTCGCGCACGCTGTGGTCGTCGCTGCCGATGTTCTTGTCTTGCAGCATCGCCACGGCGCTCATGATCTGGCCGCTGGTGCAGTAACCGCACTGGTAGGCGTCGTGCTCCCAGAAAGCTTCCTGTACGGGGTGCAGTTTGCCGTTTTTGGCGAGGCCTTCGACGGTGGTGATTTCGTCGCCTTCGTGCATCGCCGCCAGCGACAGGCAGGAGTTGATCGCGATGCCGTTGACATGCACGGTGCAGGCGCCGCATTGGCCATGATCGCAACCTTTCTTGGTGCCGGTCAGTTGCAGACGATCACGCAAGACGTCCAGCAACGCGGCATTGGCGGGCAAGTTGAGGGTATGAGCCTGGCCGTTGACCTTGAGGGTCATGCGTCGCTCGTCCTTTGCCGGCGGATCGGTGTCGTCGGGCACCGCGGCCTGGGCTTCCAGGGCCTGGGTCCAGATCGGCGCCGTGGCAGCAGCGAGCCCCGAGACGCCCATGGATTTGAGGAAGTTACGTCTCGAAGGCACGGTGAAGGCCGTGAGGTCGGATTGCGGTTCTTTCTTATCAGGCTGATCGGTCATGAACAGGTTCCTCGTCAGCGTTGAGTCAAGCCTGGCTCCGACGGTGGGCGGGCGCGCAAGCGTCTACGGCAGCGGTTGCGTGAAGCGATCAACGATAAACAATCATTGCCCTGCGCATTGGTTCGAATATCAGCATGCACTCATGAGCGATATTCTCTAATCCACGATGCGCCTGTGTACGGCGTTCTTCTTGTGGGGAGGCATGAGCGCAGGGGTAAAGGTTGTGACCCGTGGGGGTGTGGATGGTTGCGTAAAATTTGAGGGGTTGAGGCTGCACCTGTGGGAGCCGGCAAGCCGGCTCCCACGGTTCTGAATCAAGCAGCCGATGTTTCTTCCTTCAACGTCGCCATGTCGATGACGAAGCGATACTTCACATCACCTTTGATCATGCGCTCGTAAGCCTCGTTGATGTCCTTCATGTGGATCATCTCGATGTCCGAGACGATGCCGTGCTTCGCGCAGAAATCCAGCATTTCCTGAGTTTCCTTGATGCCGCCGATCAGCGAACCGGCCAGGCTGCGGCGCTTGAAAATCAGGTTGAACACCGAGGGCGAAGGATGCGGATGGTCCGGCGCACCGACCAGGGTCATGGTGCCGTCGCGCTTGAGCAGGTTGAGGAACGCGTCCAGATCATGGGGCGCCGCCACGGTGTTGAGGATGAAGTCGAGTTGGTTGGTCTGGGTCGCCATTTCTTTGGGGTCCTTGGACACCACCACTTCATCGGCGCCCAGGCGCAGGCCGTCTTCGCGTTTGTTCGGCGAGGTGGTGAACAGCACCACATGGGCGCCCATCGCGTGGGCGATCTTCACCGCCATGTGGCCCAGGCCGCCCAGACCGACCACGCCCACTTTCTTGCCCGGACCGACCTTCCAGTGGTGCAGCGGCGAGTAGGTGGTGATGCCCGCGCACAGCAGCGGCGCGACCGCCGCCAGGTTGTCGCTGTGAGAGATCTTCAGGACGAATTTCTCTTTCACCACGATCTTGTCGGAGTAACCGCCAAAGGTGTTTTCGCCGCCGAACACCGGACCGTTGTAAGTCCCGGTAAAACCGTTTTCGCAATACTGCTCGTCGCCTTCGGCGCAGGAGGCGCAGTGTTGGCAACTGTCGACCATGCAGCCGACGCCCGCCAGGTCGCCGACCTTGAAGTGCGTGACGTTAGCCCCGACGGCCGTGACCTTGCCGACGATCTCATGGCCCGGCACCGACGGGTACAGGGTGTTGTTCCATTCGTTGCGCGCGGTGTGCAGGTCCGAGTGGCAGACGCCACAGAACAGGATGTCGATCTGCACGTCATCGGCGCCCGGGTCGCGACGCTCGATCTGGAAAGGCGCCAGTTTGTCAGTGGCTTTTTGCGCGGCATAGCTGTAAGTCTTGATCATTTTTCGATCATCTCCAGTTGGGCAAAAGTCTGTGCAACAGCAATCACTGACAGGCGTGGGCTGCCAAAGGTCAATGGCTGACCGGGAAATCGCCAGTGCCGCTGAAAGTGTTCAGGGTGCGCGGAAAATCTTTCATTTCGTCGGCAGTCTGCCGATAAAGAGGCCGGAGTCACGTGAAATGTCGTGAAAACCCGATTTTCCGTCGTTTATAGGCAGCAAAAACGAATATGGCGCTTGCAACCTTCTGTCAGACCCCATGAAGATAGCCCAGTCCCACGCTGGCAATGGAGCGCCTATGAATTCTCACGTCTCGAACCCCAACCAGCGCCCGCCCTCTGCCGACGAGCAGCCGGTGCAGACAAGAGGCGATGGGGTGGAAAAACAGTCCTCGATGATCGATGACAGCTCACTTGAAGCCTTGTTGCGGGCAGCCAGGGTCGCCGCTCCCGATCTGGGCTGGGCGGCCTATCGCGCAGGCCAGCAAATGCATTTGCTGGGGCAGGGCGACGCTAGCACCGAGTGGCCGACGCTGATTCCCCGCGAGGCCTTCGATGCGTTCTGTCGGGAGCATTCGCTGCAGCGGTGGGTGACCGGTCACGGCGAGTGCGCGTTGGGGTGGTTGCTGGCGCCCGAGCGTGAGTCGGGCAATCCGTTGGTGACGACGCTGGCGAGCAAGCTTGGACTGAGGCTGCAGACCGACGCGCTGGCCCGTGCCCAGGCGACCCAGCGCGTGCTGTTCGAGATCACTTACCTGGCCAGTTCCACCCGTGATCGTTCGGCGTTCCTGCAAGGCGTCCATCAGCAGCTTTCGACCTTGATCGATGCCGAAAACTTCTATCTGGCGCTGTACGAGAGCCAAAGCGGCAAGATCACCTACCCGTATTACATCGACATCACCGACGTCGAAGCGCTGGAAGCTGAAACCTACGAATTTATCGATCCTGAACGCTTGTCGTTGACCGCCTATGTGTTGACCACCGAACAGCCGCTGTTCGTCGATGCGGCCGGTATCGAGCGGGCGCAGGCGCTGGAGCGTTTTCAATGCGTGGGGCATCGTCCTGAATTCTGGATGGGCGCGCCTCTGAAGAACGCCTCCGATGATGTCTTCGGCATGCTGGCAATGCAGGTCTACGACGTGTCGCGGGTCTACAGCGTCGAGGATCAGGAGTTGTTTCTGGTGGTCGCGCGTCACGTCGCGATGGCCCTGGACCGGATTCTGCACCGCGCCCAACTGGAAGAAACCGTGGCGCGCCGAACCCTTGAACTGTCCCGGCTCAACGACGCGCTGAGAAGTGAGGTCGCCGACCGTGAGCGTGCCGAGCATTTGCAGAGCGCGCTGTTCCAGATCACCGAGCTGTCCAGCCAGCCGGGGGACATGGCCGATCTGTTCAAGAGCCTGCATGTCATCGTCGGTGAACTGCTGTTCGCCCTGAACTTCTACATCGCACTGTTCGACGATGCCACGGGGGAGGTGACTTTTCCTTATTACGTCGATGAACGCCTGACCCGCCGACCGGATCCGCGTCGCGGCGAGCGCGGCTTTACCGAGTACGTGATTCGCCAGCGCCGGGCGTGCCTGATCGACAGCGCCGAAGCGCGGCGTCTCGAAAGCTGCGGCGAGATCACCATCCAGAACGACATCAATCGTTCCTGTTCCTGGCTCGGGATTCCGCTGTTCGATGGCGGCGTGGTACGCGGCGTGTTGGCGGTGCAAAGCTATTCGGCCCATGTGAGCTACTCGCTGCGCGATCAGGACCTGTTGACCTTCGTCTCGAGACACATCGACACCGCGTTGTCGCGCCGCAGTGCTGCCGAGGCCATTCACACTGCCAACCTGCGTCTGGAAGCCCGTGTCCAGGACCGCACCCGCGAGCTGGACGTCGCCAATGCCAAGCTGCAACACGAAAACGCCCACGACTCGTTGACCGGTCTGCCCAACCGCAGCCATCTGCAACAGCGCCTCCAACTCGCCTGGGATGAGTTCTGCGACCACGGTCAGGAACTGGTGGTGATGTTCATCGATCTGGACCGCTTCAAAATGGTCAACGACAGTCTTGGGCATCATTCCGGTGACCTGTTGTTGATTCAGGCGGCGGACCGGCTGCGCAGCTGCATGCGTGAAAGCGACCTGCTGGCGCGCCTGGGCGGAGACGAGTTCGCAGTTCTGGCGTACGCCGCGCCGCCGGATGTGACGGTGGCCATTGCCGAGCGCATCCTGTTGGCGTTCGACGTGCCGTTCTACATCGATGGGCATGCGGTATTTTCTTCGTGCAGCATCGGAGTGGTGGGCGCCGACTTGCAGTTTCACAAGGAGCCGGCGGACCTGCTGCGTGACGCTGACACCGCGATGTACCGGGTCAAGAACGCCGGACGCGACAGTTATGCGGTGTTCAATCAGGAAGTGCGCCGCGAGGTCTCCGATCAGATGGAGCAAGAGACCGCGCTGCGCAATGCCCTCAAGCGCACCGACGAACTGCTGCCGTATTTCCAGCCGATCATCGACGTCGCCAGCGGCAGGATTCTCGCGCTCGAGGCGCTGATTCGCTGGCGTCAGGCAGACGGCCGGGTGATCGCACCCGGGCAGTTTTTGCCGGCACTCGAAGGGCTGCGCCTGATCGGCAGGCTGGATTTCTACATGCTGCAGCAAGTGGTGGCGATGTTGGCCAGACCCGAGCGCGCCCACTGGCCGACCGTCCATGTGAACTGTTCGAGCTACAGCATCACCCGCCCCGAGTTTTCCAGCGAGGTGCTGGGCCTTCTCGCTCATCATGGCGTGGCCCCTTCGCGGATCTGCCTGGAGCTGACCGAAGGCGCGCTGGTGGCCGAACCCGATCTGGCACGCAAGGCCATGAAACATCTGGCTGACAACGGCGTGTCGGTGGTACTCGATGATTTCGGGGCCGGATTCTCTTCGTTGAGCTACGTGCATCAGTACCACTTCAGCGGTCTGAAAATCGACAAGTCGTTCACCCTGGAATTGACCACCAGTTCACGCAGCCGCGCCATCGTGCGGGCCATCGTGCGCATGGCCGAATCCCTGGGGCTGACCGTGGTCGCCNAATGGGCGCGGGGCAGGCGCAGGGGTATTACTTCTCGATGCCGGTGCCACAGGAGAAGCTGGACCTGAGTGCGTTGGCGTAGCGGCCTGGTCCTGACAGCCCGCCCGACGCCAGGCATGGCGATGTGATCGCAGGTCTGCCCAACAGGGTCTAGACTCAATGTCCCCTACGGTGATTTGCCTGTTTCCAGGTCGAAGCCGAACGTACTCCTTGCCGTTCAGTACGCTGTTGTCCACTTCCCGCATCCCTGCGGCTCGCAACATCGTGGTCTTTTCACTCGACCACCGCCTACTGCTTTCAGGTCAGATCTGCCTGTGCCGACGGTGGCCTTCCTCACAGGAGGTTGCGTAATGGACGAGGCAAAACTTCACGAATTCATGGGCAAGCTGGTGTCAGACATGGGCGCGGCTGCGCTGCTGGCCAATGTCATGCTCGGCGACGAACTGGGGTTGTACCGGGCCATGGCCGACAGCCTGCCGATCACCCCGCAAGCCTTGGCCGAGAAGACCGGCTGCAATCCGCGATTGATCCGCGAGTGGCTCAGCGCTCACGTGGCCTCAGGCTATATGGAACATCGGGATGGCGCGTTCGTGTTGCCCGAAGAGCAGGCACTGGCCCTGGCCATCGAGGATTCGCCGGTGTACGTGGCGGGCGGCATCATGGTGGTGGCGTCGATGTTTCACGACAAGGACAAGCTGGTGGCCGCCATGCGCGGTGATGGCGCGCTGGCCTGGGGTGATCACCATCCGTGCATGTTCAGTGGCACCGAGCGTTTCTTCAGGCCCGGCTACAAGACGTTTCTGGTGTCCCAGTGGCTCCCTGCGCTGGACGGCGTGGTCGACAAGTTGAACGCAGGGGCCAGGGTCGCCGACATTGGCTGCGGGCACGGCGCCTCGACCATCGTCATGGCCAAGGCCTTCCCGGCGTCACGTTTCGAGGGCTTCGACTACCACGCCCCCTCTATCACGACAGCGACCGAGCGGGCCAGGGAAGGCGGCGTCAGCGAACGCGTCAGCTTCCACCAGGGCACGGCCAAGGACTTCCCCGGCGACGATTACGATCTGGTCTGTTATTTCGATTGTCTGCACGACATGGGCGATCCGGTGGGGGCGGCGCGTCATGCGCACCAATCGCTGAAAAAAGACGGAACCGTTCTACTGGTCGAGCCGTACGCCAACGACAGCCTCGACGAAAACCTCACGCCGGTAGGGCGTTTGTTTTACGCCGCATCGACGTTCATCTGCACGCCGAACTCGCTGTCTCAGGAGGTGGGGCTGGGGCTGGGCGCGCAGGCCGGTGAGGGGAGATTGCGCGATGTGTTTGCCGAGGCCGGATTCAAGCATTTTCGCCGTGCCGCCGAGACGCCGTTCAACCTGATTCTGGAGGCGCGCAAGTAGCAGCACGGGCGACGGTAGGCGTGAGCGTGCTCGCGATGGCGTATGTCTTGCTGTGGCAGAGGTGTCGAAGGTGGGGCTTTTCTCCCACTACCCAGTGCAGTTCCCCCTTGCTAGACTCCGGCCCATGTCAGACATCGATTCCAAACATTCAGACGTCTCGGCCATGCCGACCTACGCCTTCTGCCCGGTGATCTCCGCGCTCGAGGTGATTGGCGAGCGCTGGGTGATCCTCATTCTGCGCGACCTGTTGCGCAATCCTTCACGTCGCTTTCAGGATTTGCAGGATTCGCTCAAGGGCTGCGCGCCGAGCACCTTGTCGACCCGGCTCAAGTCACTTGAAGCCAACGGCCTGATCGAGCGCCGTCTGTATGAGCAGCATCCGCCGCGTCTCGAATACCTGCTCACCACCAAGGGGCGTGAAGTCGGACCGGTGGTGGCGTCGTTGCGCGACTGGGGGTTGCGCCTCCAGGAGCAGGATCCGCCGCAGTAAGCTGCGCGGCCACGCAAGCAGTTCATCTTCTCATCGAACGTCCATGAAACAACCGTCTACGCTCTCAGTGCAGCGCGACGGCATGGTGTGTGACGTACATGGTTTTCCTCGGCCGCAAAGACAAAAAATAGAAGTCTGATCTTCTTGGGGGAAGACCATGAACCTGTATCGATATGCGGGCCAGACGCTCTGTGCGTTGCTGGCGATGATGAGTGCGTGTGCGTCAATGGCGGCCGAGCAACAACTGGCCAGTATCGGTTCGTTGACCATGACCGGTGGCAAGATCAAGCAATGCTCTCTGGGCTATCGCACCTACGGCACCCTGGCGGCCGACCAGGGAAACGTGGTGCTGGTGCCGACCTGGTTGACGGGGCGCACGGCCGATCAGGTGGATCTGATCGGTCCCGGGAAGCTCATCGACACCGACCGCTGGTACGTCATCGCGCTGGATGCCATCGGCAACGGCGTTTCCTGTTCACCTTCCAACAGCAAGACCCATCCTCGGCTCAAGTTTCCCGAATTCGGTATCCGCGACATGGTCAAGGCTCAGCATCGCCTGTTGGCGCTGACCCTGGGCATCGATCACGCCCACGCCATCGTCGGGATTTCCATGGGCGGCATGCAGGCGTTGCAGTGGGCGGTGATGTACCCCGACTACGCCAGCAAGGTCGTGACCATCGTTGGCACACCGCAACCGACCGCGCAGGATTTACAGGTCTGGAGGGCTGAAATGAGCGCCATTGAACGCAACCCCGGCTGGAACAACGGCAATTACGCGCCGGGCACGGTGTTCAGAAACCTCACGGCGCTGCATACCGAATCCTTGTGGACCCCGGAGCACGCGGCGGCCAGGACCGTCGCCGCCAAACAGCCCACTGAAGACCGCTTGCACGGCACGCAGACCAGCCAGAGTTTCAGCGCCGTGGACTGGTATCGCCAATTGCAGGCGATGACCACCTTCGATCTGGTCCGCGACGGCGGCATGGCGACCCTGTCGGGGAAGATCAAGGCGCGGATGCTGATCATCACGTCTGAACAGGACCGGCTGGTGGACCCGGCGCCGTCCAAAGCCCTGGCGGCACAGAAGCGCAACACCAGGCTTCTCGTTCTGGACAACGATTGCGGGCACATGGCCCCAGTCTGCGAAATGAAAAAGGTCGATCAGGCAGTGAAAGACTTTCTCGAGTGATCAGCCGGCAAGGCGGCCAATGACTGCCGCCGACGGCAATACGGGGCCGGTATTGCCGCTCGGTCAGTCCTTGGCAATCGATGGAGACCTTGCCAGACGGAGCCCACAGAGATGTAACCACATATGGCACCGGTTTTGCTGTGACCTGTGGTGCATCGATAACCTGAAAGGGAGGTGAAAGATGATCATAGGGAACAGTGCCATCCAGCAGTTCGTGTCGAAAGCCGTGTCGCACACGCATTTCGACCCGACAGACAAGGATGCATACACCAGCGCAATCGCCGGTGCCTCGGCGCCGGTCGCAGCGATTGCCGGCAGCACCGACAATGCCACCGAAAGCAGCACCGATCAGGGCTATAACGAGTCCTTCGCCAAAATGATGGTGAACCTCAAGGCGGCTCTGGCCAACAGCACCGCGTCGGTGTCCGATGACGACAAAGCGGCTGCGGCGGCTGCGTTTTCCTCTGCCTCCGACAAACAGTTGGCGGCATCGGACAGTGTGACCAAAACAGTCGACAGCAACATTGCGGCCGTCGAAGGAAGTGATACGGACGCCTCGGTAGCTTCATCGGCCAAAGAGCAGTTTCTGGCGTACATGAACCAGAGCGATGCCGAAAAGGTGCGTCAGCAACTGACCGGCGTGAGCAAGGAAGAGTACGACAACATGACGCCGGAGCAGCAAGCGGCGGTCGACAAGAAAGTGGCCGATCTGCAGAAACAGAAGCAGGAACAGCAGATCGCTGAAACCGAGGTCAAGACCAGGATCGCCATGGCGAAGGCGGAAATGGCCTGAGGCTTGGGCGGGACGGGTTTTGCGAAGCGTCAATGAGAAGGGGCAGCGGTTTAGACCGGCTGCCCTTTTTTTTACGACACTGAGCGCTTTCTTGATCATTTTGTTGGCCGCCTCCTACAGCACGGGTAGCCAAAGACAGGCTGCCAACCGGTCGTGGCTTGGCATCGTCTTCTGTATAGTTTTGTCCGTATTCCGTACACGTTCACAACAAGTCCAGGAGCCGATCATGTCCAGATTCAACGCCCAGGTGGTTTGCATGGCAGCCGAGCGTGACGCGCAGAAAGTCAAAAAGGCGTTCCTTCAGCTAGTTCACGCTGACCTTATCGAGAACACTGAACGTATCGAGCCGATCCCCGCAGCGTTGCTGACGCGAATGCAACGCCTGAGAGCCAGAGCACGGGCTAATCGCAACTGCAGCGATCTTCTGGAAGGTTGATCAATGCAGTCAGGGACGATTGCAATCAGCAATGGCTGGGCTCTTTACGGCCATCCTCTGTTTCTGAACCGTCTTGACTCCCTGGTTGAAGAAGTGGAGTCGTTGGTCAGCGACGACCCGAAAGGATTCCATCCGGCATGCTCATTACAAGCTGTTTGAGAAAGTCGATATATCTATCCGGGAACGCGTTCCTTGTAACCCCGCAGCGCCGGAATATCTTCAGGGGAATACGCTTGGGAAGGCATGTCGGCATTGGCGCCGGGTTCAGTCCGGGCTCCCCAATCGTTACCGGCTATTCTTTCAGTACCGAAGCGATACCCCGAGCAGCATCATTTATGCTTGGTTGAACGATGAGGCGACTCTACGCAAGGATGGCGCGAGAACAGACGTCTACACCGTTCTCAAAAGGATGTTGAGCAGCGGTGAAATGCCGGCAACCTATAATGCCCTGCTCAAAGCATCAGGGCCTGTCGCCAGTCACTGACAACACAGAAAGAATTTAAAGTGAAAAGCCCGGACATCGCGCCGGGCTTTTCACCTTGTGTAACTGCCGTCAGCGAGCAGCGGAACTTTCAAACCACCTGATCCCGATACGGCAAATCCGGCCCCACCCGCGTGCAGGTCAATGCCGCCGCCGCTACCGCGAAGTCCAGCATCTGGGTCAATGTCTCTCGACTCAGTGTCGGCAAATTCGCGGGGGTGTCGAGCCCGCGCTCGGTGAGGAAGGTGATCAGTGCTGCCTGGAAGGTATCGCCTGCGCCTACGGTGTCGGCGGTTTTCACTTCGCGGGCCGGGACCGACCAACTGCCCAGCTCGCGGGTGAAGATGCTCGCGCCCTGGCGGCCACGGGTCATGATCACCAGTTGGCAGTGATGGGTCAGCCAGCCTTTGGCGACGGTCTCGGCATCGACGTCCGGGTACAGCAGGCCCAGGTCTTCGTCGCTGACCTTGATGATGTGTGCATGCTCTGCGAATTTTGCCACCTGGCTGCGCCACAGTTCGATGCTCGGCGCCGGGTTCAGGCGCACGTTGGGGTCGTAGGTGATCAGGCGTTTGCCGCTCTCGCGTTGCACCAGGGCCAGCAGGGCATCGGCGACCGGCTGAACCACCAGCGAGAACGAACCCACATGCAGGCCGCGCACGCTGTCGTCCAGTTCAGGCAGTTGCTCGACGGTCAGCAGACGGTCGGCACAGCCTTCGCCGCGGAAGCTGTAATGCGGCGAACCATCGGCGCCCACCGCGACCATCGCCAGCGTCGTCGGCGCATCGAAATGAATCAGGAAGTCCTCACGCACACCTTCTTCCTGCAGCACGGTCGCCAGGCGCTTGCCCAGGTAGTCGGTGGAAATTCCGGCGAAGAAACCGGCCTCTACACCCAGCCGGCGCAAGCCCACGGCGACGTTGAACGGCGAACCGCCCGCCACGGCCTGAAAGCCGACGCGATTGCTTTGTCCATTGCTGTCCGGTTGACTGAAAAAGTCGAACAGTGCTTCGCCACACACCAGATACATAGTTGCTCCGTAAAGGGCGTCCGTCAGACGCCCTGCAATTGATTGCGGTAGTGCTGAAAAACCCTGTGATACGCCGCCACATGCTCGGCCACGGGCCGGGTCTCGCTGCCCGGGTCCAGGCTTACGCAGCGTTCGCTCAAGGCTTGGAGTGATTCATCTGCGCCTTCGGCATGCGAGTGGCACCACGCTGCCTGAATCGCCGCACCCAGGGCCGCTGCTTCCGTGCCGGTGGTGCAGATCACAGGCGTGTCCATGATGTCGGCGACGATCTGACGCCAGATCGCGCTTTTCGCGCCACCGCCGATCAGCCGGATGTTCGCGCTCTTGATGCCGCTTTCGCGCAGCAGGTCCAGACCGTAGCGCAGGCCGAACGTCGTGCCCTCGACCACCGCGCGGCACAAGTTGGCCTGATTCAGGTTGGTGCTGTCCAGCCCCAGAATGCTACCTGTTGCGTGGGGCAGGGCGGGTACCCGTTCGCCGTTGAGGAACGGCAGCATCAGCACGCCCTGGGCGCCGATGGGCGAGGACGCGATGGCCGCATTGAACGCGCCGATGTCCAGCGCGAACAGCTCGCGAATGGCGCTGGTGGCGTTGGTCAGGTTCATGGTGCAGATCAGCGGCAACCAGCCACCGGAGGACGAGCAGAATGTCGCCACCGAGGGTTGCGCGCTGACATTGCCCTCATCGGCAAACGCGTAAACCGTGCCGGACGACCCCAGGCTCATGGTGATCGAGCCCGGCGCAATGTTGCCGGTACCGATGGCGCCCATCATGTTGTCGCCGCCACCGCTGGAAACGATGGCGTCGGGATTGATCCCCAGGCGCTCGGCAATCGCCGGCAGAATCGTCCCGACCGCTTCGTGGGCTTCGAGCAGCTCCGGCAATGCCTTGACCAGACGTCCCGTCGCGTCGATATGTTGCAATATCTCCAGATCCCATTCGCGGGTACGCACGTTGAAATAGCCGGTGCCGGACGAGTCGCCATACTCGCTGCAGCAGCGACCGGTCAGCCAGTAATTGAGGAAGTCATGGGGCAAAAGGATCTTGTCGATCCGCGCGAACAGTTCCGGAAATTGCTCCTTGGTCCACAGCAATTTGGACACGGTGTAGCCCGGCGCGATGGCGATACCCAGACGCTCCAGCGAGCCCGCTTCGCCGCCCAGATAATCGAGCAGCCGATCGTTCTCCGGCGCTGACTCGGTGTCGCACCACAGTTTGGCCGGGCGCAACACATGGCCCGACTCGTCGAGCATCACCAGGCCGTGTTGCTGCCCGGACACGCCGATGCCCTGAATCTCGGCACCGCTGATGCCAGCCTGCGCCAGCGCGGCGGCCGTCGCCTGCTCGAACGTCGTAAGCCAGTCCTGCACATCCTGCTCCCGGCGCCCGTTGGCACCGCTGATCATGTGATGTGCGCCCGAGCCTTCGCCCAATACCTCGCCGCTGACGGCATCCAGAACAATTGCCTTGGTGCCTTGGGTGCCGCAATCGATGCCGAGAAACATGTTCACCTCTTGACCTATGGAGTTCAGATGGCTTTCGCTAACAGGTTTTCCAGGGTTTTGCTGACGCCCAGTTGCTTCAGGCTGTTCAGGTTGTGCTCGAACGATGCCACGAACTCAGGTGATTTCGGAATCGCTGCGCCGAAGATTTCTTCCACCTCCAGCAGGCGTTGGGTGACCAGTACGTCGTCGGCGACCAGCGCTTTGCAGAAGTCCGCGCGCGGGTCGACGACCTTGTAGTCGACGCCGTTCTCGCCCTTGAAATCGCGGTTCTTGTTGCCTTGCAGGTACAAGGCCCAAGCCGCGACCACCAGCGAGGCGCGGTCCATGTTGCCGCTGTCGACGATCAGACGATTGATGGTCGGCACGGTGAACTTCGGAAATTTCGACGAGCCGTCCGAACACACACGTTCCAGTTGGTCGGCGATGGCCTGGTTGGAGAAACGGTCGATCAGGGTCTGTTTGTAGTCGGTCAGGTCGATGCCCGGCACCGGCGCCAGTTGCGGGGTGACGTCCAGGTCCATGTAGGTGCGGATGTAATCGACGAACAACGGGTCGTTCATGGTTTCGTGAACGAAGCGATAGCCTTTCAGCGCGCCCAGATAGGTCAGTGCCAGATGGCTGCCATTGAGCAACTTGATCTTCATTTCTTCGTAAGGGGTGACGTCGTCGGTGAACTGCACGCCGACCTTTTCCCAGGCCGGGCGACCATTGACGAACTTGTCTTCCAGCACCCATTGCACGAACGGTTCGCAGACCACCGGCCAGGCGTCGTCGATGCCTTTTTCGTCATGCAATTGCAGGCGGTGGGCAGTGCTGGTCATCGGCGTGATGCGGTCGACCATGGCATTGGGGAAACTGACGTTGTCGGCGATCCAGTCGTGCAGATCGGCGTCACGCTGTTTGGCGAACGTCAGCAGCGCTTTGCGGGTGACAGCCCCGTTGTGCGGCAGGTTATCGCAGGACATCAGGGTGAACGCAGGCGTGCCTTCGGCGCGGCGCTTGGCGAGGGCTGCGCACAAATAGCCGAATACGGTTTTTGGGGTGGCGGGGTGTTGCAGGTCATGCTGGATCTGCGGCAGGTGGCTCATGAACTCGCCGGTGCTGTCGTCGATGCAGTATCCGCCTTCGGTAATCGTCAGTGAAACGATGCGGATGTCCGGGCTGGCCAGCTTGTCGATCAGCACCAGGTCATTGTCCGTGGACATCAACATCTGGCTCATGGCGCCGATGATGCGGGTTTCGGTGTCTGGCGTGTCGCCCAGTTCGAACAGGGTGTAGAGGAAGTCCTGGCCCTTGAGCGCTTCGAAGTTGGCGCGGTCTTCCTCGCGCAGGCTGACGCCGCAGATGGCCCAGTCCAGGCCCTCGCCGCTCTTGTCCTTCGCACCGAGAGACATGAGCGCATCGGTATAAAAAGCCTGATGCGCGCGGTGAAAACCACCGACGCCGATGTGGGCGATGCCCTGGCGGCGGTCTTCGAGGGTGTAGGCGGGCAGTTCAATGCCGGCACCGAGGTTCGACAGATTCTGTTTGTTCAGTTTCATGACTACGGTCTCTGATTCTGTGAAATTCGTCGGCTCAGGCGGCGGCTTGCAGCGCCTTGCGGATGACCTGGCCCTGGGCGTCGAACAGATGGCAATGAGTGCTATCCAGATGCAGGTTCAAGGTCTCGCCGTACTGGCTGGCCAGGTCCCCACGGATACGCATGGTCAGGGTTTCGCCGGACGTCGTGCGCACGTGGCAGAAGGTGTCGCTGCCCAGGCGTTCGCTGACATCGGCCACCACTTTGAGTTGGCAATCGCCGTCTTTGGCCAGTTCCAGGTGTTCTGGGCGAATGCCCAAGGTCACGGCATCGCCGACGCTTTGCTGAGCATTGGTGAACGGCAGACTGATCGTGGTCCCGGCGTCCAGCGTCACTTCGCAGCCGGTGCCGTCGACACGGCTGACCTTGCCTTTGAGGAAGCCCATTTTCGGCGTACCGAGGAAGCCCGCCACGAACAGGTTGGCCGGGTGGTGATAGAGCTCAAGCGGCGAGCCGACCTGTTCCACACGACCGCCGTTGAGCACCACAACTTTGTCGGCCAGGGTCATGGCTTCGACCTGATCGTGGGTGACGTAGATCATGGTCGCCTCCAGCTCCTTGTGCAGGCGCGACAGTTCCAGACGGGTCTGCACGCGAAGTGCGGCGTCGAGGTTGGACAGTGGTTCGTCGAAGAGGAAGATTTTCGGGTTACGCACGATGGCGCGACCGATCGCCACGCGCTGACGCTGACCGCCCGACAATTGCTTGGGTTTACGCTCCAGTAAGGGGCCCAGTTCCAGAATGCGCGCCGCTTCGGCGACTTTCTTCTCGACTTCGGCTTTCGGCGTGCCCGCCAGGTCCAGCGCAAAGGACAGGTTTTTGCCCACGGTCATGTGCGGATACAGCGCATAGGTCTGGAACACCATCGCCAGGTCGCGCTTGGCTGGGGTCACTTGAGTGATCTCGCGGCCATCGAGTTCGATGCTGCCGCTGGTGACGTCTTCAAGGCCTGCGATCAGGCGCAGCAGGGTGGATTTTCCGCAACCCGAAGGACCGACGAAGACCACGAATTCGCGGTCTTTGACGTCCAGGTCGATGCCTTTGATGATCTGGTGGCCGTCGAAGCCTTTTTGCAGATTTCTGATTGTCAGGTTAGCCATGTGGGGCTCCAGTTTTATTCTTCAAATACATAAAAAAAGGGCGATGGGTACGTTGAGCGTATGGGCGATGATTTCTCTGTAGCAGCACGGCTTGCCGGCGGTGGCGTCTGTGCCATCGCTGCCGCCGGCAAGCCGGACTGCTACAGGGTGCGCGGGGTGGTCGAAATCGTTGTATCCCTCGAGATGGTTCCCACGCTCCGCGTGGGAACCATCGTGTTCTCGATCATTTCACCGCACCAAACGACAGCCCGCGTACCAGTTGTTTCTGGCTGATCCAGCCGAAAATCAGGATCGGCGCACAGGCCAGGGTCGACACCGCCGACAACTTGGCCCAGAACAGGCCTTCAGGGCTTGAGTACGAGGCGATCAATGCGGTCAGCGGCGCGGCGTTGGACGAGGTCAGGTTCAGCGACCAGAACGCCTCGTTCCAGCACAGGATCAGCGACAGCAGCGCCGTTGAAGCCAGGCCGCCTTTGCAGATCGGAATCAGCACCTTGAAGATCTCCTGACGCGTGGTCGCGCCATCCAGCCGCGAGGCTTCGAGGATCTCGCCAGGGATGTCCTTGAAGTAGGTGTAAATCATCCAGACCACGATCGGCAGGTTGATCAGCGTGTAGATCACGATCAGCGCGATGCGCGAATCCAGCAGGCCAAAGGTCTTGGCCAGCAGGTAGATCGGCATCAGCACGCCCACCGGCGGCAGCATCTTGGTGGAGAGCATCCACAGCAATGTGCCTTTGGTGCGTTTGGTTTCGAAGAACGCCATGGAGTAGGCCGCCGGCACCGCGATCAGCAGGCACAGGATCGTGGCGCTGAAGGAAATCAGGATCGAGTTCCAGGCGAAGTGGAAGTAATCGCTGCGCTCCTGAATGTGCAGGTAGTTTTCCAGGGTCGGCGTGAAAATGAACTGCGGCGGCGTGGCGAACGCGTCGATCTCGGTCTTGAAGCTGGTCAGGACCATCCAGAAGATCGGGAAGAAAATCAGCGCCGCGATCACCCACGACAGGGTGCCAAGCAGCACGCTTTGCAGGCGACGGGATTGTTTGAGCGTCATCATGACCTTGCCCTCAAGACTTGTCGGTGAGGTTTTTACCGATCATCCGGACCAGGATGATCGCGGCAATGTTGGCGATGACCACGGCAATCAAGCCGCCCGCCGATGCCATGCCCACGTCGAATTGCAGCAGCGCCTGGTTGTAGATCAGGTACGCAAGGTTGGTCGAAGCGAAGCCCGGACCGCCGTTGGTGGTGGTGAAGATTTCCGCGAACACCGACAGCAGGAAGATGGTCTCGATCATCACGACGACAGCGATGGGGCGTGCCAGGTGCGGCAGGGTCAGGTGCCAGAAGATCGCAATGGGGCCTGCGCCATCAAGGCGTGCAGCTTCTTTCTGTTCCTGGTCCAGGGACTGCATGGCAGTCATCAGGATCAGGATGGCGAACGGCAGCCACTGCCAGGACACGATGATGATGATCGACAGCATCGGGTAGTTGGCCAGCCAGTCCACGGGCTGAGCGCCGAACAGCTTCCAGACCGAGGCGAGGATGCCGGACACCGGATGAAAAATCAGGTTCTTCCAGATCAGCGCACTGACCGTGGGCATGATGAAGAACGGCGAAATCAGCAATACGCGCACGATGCCACGACCGAGAAACTCGGTGGCTTCCAGC
The DNA here is from genome assembly GCF_003605735.1 of Pseudomonas sp. LS-2. GTDB lineage: Bacteria > Pseudomonadota > Gammaproteobacteria > Pseudomonadales > Pseudomonadaceae > Aquipseudomonas. The sequence goes on from NZ_QXTJ01000023.1 coordinate 46,239, forward strand.
AGGGCCGAGATCAGTACGCCAAGGATCACGCTGATCGCCAGTACGCTGCCGACCAGCAGCAGGGTGTTCATGGCACCGGGTAAAAAGCCTGCGTCGGTGACGAAAAACTCGAAGTTCTCAAGCCCGACGAATTCGTTTTCGCCGGGGTTGAGCAGGTTATAGCGAATCAGCGAGAAGTAGATGGTCATGCCCAGCGGGACGATCATCCAGACCAGCAGCAACAGTACCGAAGGGCTGACCAGAAACCAGCCAGGCTTGGTCACACTGCCTTTGATCTGTGTTTTATCGTCGGCCGAAGCCGCACGAGGGGTAATGGTGGACGTGTTCATGATGACTCCGAACCAGGGCAGTAGCGTGAGCATGGCAGCAGGGACGGGGCGTCCACTGCTGCCTTCAAGCGTTGGAGATCAACCCTTTTTCGGGTAACCCGCTCGCTTCATTTCACGCTCGGACACGCTTTGTGCGTTGGTCAGTGCCTGATCGACCGAGGAGGTGCCCACCAGCGCCGCAGAGAACTGCTGGCCTACGGAGGTGCCGATCGACTGGAACTCGGGGATGGTCACCAACTGGATACCGACGTAAGGCACCGGCTTGAGGGTCGGCGCTTTCGGCGTTACCGCCTTGAGCGACTCCAGGGTGATGTTGGCGAACGGCGCGGCCTGCTTGTACGCGTCGGTGTAGGTCGAAGCGCGGGTGCCAGGCGGCACGTTGGACACGCCGTCTTTCTCTGCGACCAGCGCCGCGTACTCTTTGGACGTGGCCCACTCGGTGAAGGCGCGGGCGTCCTTGTCGTTCTTGGCGCTGGTCGGAATCGCCAGAGCCCAGGAGTACAACCAGGCCGAGCCTTTGTCGGTGACTTCGTGCGGGGCGTAAGTGAAGCCTACGTTGTCGGCCACCTTGCTTTGCGACTTGTCGGTGACGAAGGAGCCTGCGACGCTGGCATCGACCCAGATCGCGCATTTGCCGCTGTTGAACAGCGCCAGGTTTTCGTTGAAACCGTTGCTGGACGCGCCGGGAGGGCCGTCTTTCTTCATCACGTTGACGTAGAAGTTCAGCGCGTTCTTCCATTCAGGCTGGTCGAACTGAGGTTTCCACTGTTCGTCGAACCAGCGCGCACCGAACGAGTTGGCCACGGTGGTGATCAACGCCATGTTCTCACCCCAGCCCGCCTTGCCCCGCAGGCAGATGCCGTACTGTTCTTTCGATTTGTCGGTGAGTTTGTCGGCGAATTCGGAGATCTGGGTCCAGGTTGGGCGCTCCGGCATGGTCAGGCCAGCCGCCTTGAACAGATCCTTGCGGTAGTAGGTAATCGAGCTTTCGGCATAGAACGGCAGGGCGAACAGCTTGCCGTCGACCGACAGGCCGTCACGTACGGAAGGGAAAACGTCGTCCAGCGCGTAGGAGGCGGGCAGGTCGTTCATTTCCTTCAACCAACCCTTGGCGCCCCACAGTGAGGCTTCGTACATGCCGATGGTCAGAACGTCGAATTGGCCACCCTTTGTGGCGATGTCGGTGGTCAGGCGCTGACGCAGCACGTTCTCTTCGAGGACGACCCACTTGAGCTTGATGTCGGGATGCTGTTCTTCGAAGGTTTTCGACAACCGCTGCATGCGGATCATGTCGCTGTTGTTGACGGTGGCGATGGTGACGTCGCCCGCGTGGGCCAGGGAGGCCAGGGTTGAGAATGTCAGACAGGTGCCAGCCAGCAGAACTTTTGCAGAGGTCTTCATTTATCACTCCTCTTCTGTGTCCCGAGGGACGGCAGAAGCTTGGTTATTGTTTTTGTTCCTTCCGGAGACGTGGAAGAAGGTCAGTCGATTACAACGGTCTGCACGGACATTGACAAATCCTGCGACACACTTGAACTGATACTTTCTTGCACTGGGAGTTCAGGCAGCTGCGCACCGAAACCAAGCGCCAGCATGGTGCGGCGCAGTTCCAGCGTAGTCGAAGAGAGCGGGAAGGGAGTGAATCAGTACAGGTTTTGCTCGGTGAGTCGCTGTACTGCCAGGCGCCGGTAATGCGACGGCGTCATGCCTTTGAGCTTCTGGAAGCGACGGTTGAAGTTGGAAATGTTATTGAAGCCGGATTCGAAACACACGTCGGTCACCGGTTTTTCGCCATCGGCCAGCAGTTCGCAGGATTTGCTGATCCGCAGGCGATTGACGAACTCGACGAACGTACGCCCGGTCGCCTGTTTGAATACGCGGGAGAAATAGGTGGGTTTCATCCCCAGGTGCTCGGCCACTTCTTCAAGGCTCAAGTCCCGGGCGTAGTGAGTAAAGATGTATTCCACCGCTTTGTTGGTGCGCTCGACGGCGTGATCGTCCGAGAGCTGCGAGGCGGTCGTCCCGGACAGCAACTGGAAGTCATCACTGGCGGCGAGCAATTCCAGCAGGATGAAAAAGTGACCCAGTCGGGTCATGCCGCTGGAATCGGCAATCTTCTGCATCAGCTTCATGGCCTGGCGAATGGTCCGCTTGCAGCGAAACTCGATGCCGTACTGCGCCCGCTCCAGCAAAGGGGCCAGGGTCTTGAGCTCGGCGAATACCTGATTGCCGCTTTCCAGCAACTCCTCGGTGAAGTTCACCAGCATGTCGCGCTTGGGCACCACTTCGTCTTCTTCGACCTGGCTGATCCAGTTGTGCGGCAGGTTTGGGCCTGTCAGAAACAGCGTCCCCGGATAGAAGTTGCCGATGTAATCGCCCACGAACACCTTGCCGGAACTGGCGACGATCAAATGCAGCTCGTACTCCTTGTGGAAATGCCAGCGCACCAGCGGGCACGGGAAGCCATGTTCGCGGTAGATGATCGACAGACCGTTATGGTCGTCCATCAGCTCGTAGGAAGGGTCGGTGACTCTTGTTGTTCTGGTCATGCCATTGCCGGGATTCTGGGAGATGCCTGAGGGCTAATGTGCACTATTTCTGCTGTGGTTACATCCAGTCTGACAAACCCCCTTCGCGCGCTGGTCGGTAAATTTTCAGTGTGTACTATACACATCGGTCAATGAAGGGATAGGCTGATGCGAAGCAGGGAGATGATCAAACGAATTGAGGGGGATGGCTGGTTTCTGGTCGAGATCCGTGGCAGCCACTGCCAATACAAGCATCCGGTCAAGAAAGGGCGCGTTACCGTTCCGCATCCCAAAGATGACCTGCCTAAAGGAACGGTCCACAACATTCTGAAACAGGCAGGACTCAAATGAGCGCTGTACTGATCAGGTGAATCCGGAAGGAAACGAGCATGAGATTACCCGTGGTTCTGCATAAGGATCCCGATTCGGTGTACGGCGTGACCGTCCCCGATATTCCCGGCTGCTTTTCGGCTGGGGCAACCGTTGCCGAAGCGCTCGAGAACGTCAAGGAAGCACTCGCCCTGCATTTCGAAGGGTTGGTGGCTGACGGCGATCCACTGCCCGAAGCGCTGGATATCGATGCGCATATCAATAGCCCTGACTACCAGGGTGGCGTCTGGGCGGTCGTCGAGTTCGATGTGACCCCTTATTTCGGTAAAGCGGTGCGCTTCAATGCGACGCTGCCTGAGTTCCTGCTTGAGCGGATCGATGCCCGGGTCAGAAGCGATCAGCGCTACAGTTCTCGCTCTGGTTTTCTGGCAACGGCGGCGTTACGCGAGTTGCACGAGTAGGCTGGTCAGGTCCTGTCTCACTCGACGGCGTTACGGTTCTTCGCCTCGATCCACTGCGACATGTACTGCGTGCTCTTGTGCTGGTGATGGCGAAGCATCGCGCCGGTGAAGTTGGCGGTGCGATGGGCCTGCAGGTGGTCACGCAGATGGTTGATGCGTTCGATCAGGGTCGCGCTGTGGTGTTCGTGGCGGAAGCGTTGCGCAAGCACCGCCCAACCGGCGCGCTGTGCCTGCTCCCAGAGCGTCCGGTCCTTGTACAGATGCACCGCTGCGTCTGCCAGCGCCTGGGCATCGGTGGCGATGGCGCCTGGAAACGGCAGCTCGCCATACATGGCTTCGGCGCCGATCGGCGTGGTGACGGTCGGCGTGCCGCAGACCATGGCGTCGATCACCTTGCCCTTGATCCCCGCGCCAAAGCGGATCGGTGCCAGCGACACGCGAGCGCCTGACATGACTTCAAGGGCGTCTTCGGCCCAGTTCATGATGTGGAAACCCTGAGCGGCGTTGTGCAGAGCAGTGGCCTTGGGCGGGGTATACGCGCCGTAGACATGCACTTGTGCCGACGGCAGTTGCTGACGAATCAGCGGCCAGATGCTGTTCTTCAGCCAGAGCACGGCATCCCAGTTCGGCGCGTGGCGGAAGTTGCCGATGATCAGGAAGTGTTCCCGCTCGTCGTAGCCTTTGCCCTGGTCGGGAATGTCGCGAACCAGCAGCGGCGCCCAGTGCAGCAGCGACGCGGGCATCCGCAGTTGTTCGGTCAGCAGTTCGATTTCCATGTCCGACACCATCAGGCTCAGGTCACTGCGATAGATCGCGGCGATTTCCCGCTGGGCGATGTCGGTGGTTGCCATGTGGGTGATGAGTTCGGCGCGAGGCATCTGGAAGTAGCCCGCCAGGTCGCTGTCCGGCTGGCCTTGCAGCAGGTCCTTGACCAGTTGATGTCGGGTATGGCGCATGCTTTGCAGGTCGGAGGTTTCGAGTACCCGCAACGCATTCGGGCAGTGCTTCTCCACCCTCCAGCCGAATTGCTCTTCGATGACGTATTGATCGAACAGGACCACATCCGGCTGCAGCTCGCTGACGAAATGGTCGAAGCTGCTGTTGTTCAGTTCGATGGCGACTTCGGTGATGCCCAGTGCGGTCAGGTCCGCCTTGTGCTCACCCTCGCTGGCTGGGCTGGCGAAGGTGATCTGCCAGCCCTGTTCCAGAAAACAGTCGATCAGTTGCATGACGTGGCCGCTGGCGGCCGACGAACGCGGCTCCGGCCACACATAGCCGATGATCAGGACATGGGTGTGCCGGGAGTGGGGGAGGGTTTCAGTGGCCAAGAATGCTGTTCACTTTGTCGCGCAGTTGATCGATGGAAAAGGGTTTGCCGATGATCTGCATGCCCGCAGGTGCATCGATGTTTTCGGCGTAGCCGCTGGCGAACAGGATCGGCAGCGTGGGGCGCAGCTCGCGGGCCTTCTTCGCCAGCTCGATGCCATCCATGTCGGGCAAGCCTTTGTCGGTCATCAGCAGGTCGATGGTCTGGCTGTCGTTCTGCAGATAGCCCAGGGCTTCTTTTGCGTCTGCGGCTTCGAGCACGGTGTACTCCAGCTCTTCGAGAACGTCGACGACCAGCATCCGGACGATGTTGTCGTCTTCAACCACCAGAATCGTGCTGGCTGGGTTGGACATGAAAAAATTTCCTTGAAAGTGACGAAGTTCAAACCAGGCAATAGGTGACCGGTCTGCTGAATAACCAGGACGGTGATTGTGACAACTTCCCGGCGTCAAAAACACAATTCAAATGAGTGTGATGGCCTTGGAGAATCACTCAAACGCATAGTACGCCGAGTTTTGTCCTACAGCTAAAGTCAGAAAATTCAACCTTGTATGTCAGAAGCTGGAGTTTTTTGCTGAAGTTTACGGCAAACTCCGTCGTTTGAACGAATCCGCCTGGGCCCTTGCGATGATCCAAACCTCTGCAGTCGATGAGCAACGTTTCCGCAAACTTCTGAGCCGCAACGTCAGTTTACCCTTGGCGGTCGGCGTTCTCAGCGCAGCTTTCTTCGTAATCCTGATTACCTACCTGCTCTCCGCTATTCAGTGGGTGGAGCACACGGACCGGGTCATCAATAACATCAACCGCTCGCTGAAACTCTCAGTGGACATGGAAACCGGCATGCGCGGGTTTCTGCTGACCGGCGACGAGCGTTTTCTCGACCCGTATGAAGTCGCCAAACCGAGCATCCTGGCCGAACTCAAGGGTCTTGAGGAACTGGTCGCGGACAATCCGGATCAGGTCGACCGCTTCAAGCGGCTGGCCGCGATGCAGGAGTCGTGGAACCAGTTCGCGCAGGAGATGATCACCCTGCGTCGCAATAATGCCGATTATGCAACGCCGATCCAGAACCGCCGCGGCAAGCGCCTGACCGATGAAATCCGCGATCAGTACGATCAGGCGGCGAACGTAGAGCATTCGCTGCGTCTGGCGCGTAATAGCGAGGTGACGCACACCACCATCATTTCGGTCTCGTTGTACATCGCGTTCATTCTGATCGTCAGCGGGATTCTGGCGTACGTTGGCCGTCGCGACATGACGGCGCTCTCCAGCACCTATGCCGCCAACATGAAAGCCCAACAGGAAGACGCCGAGCGTCTGGCCCATGTGGCCTGGCTGCGCAACGGTCAGAGCGAACTGGCCGAGCAGGTCATCGGGCAACTGACCCTCAACCTGCTCGGCCGGAATGTCCTGCAGTTCTTCGCCCACTATCTGGGTGCGGTAGTGGCCGCCGTTTATGTGCGCCAGGAGCACGGCGGTCTGGTGCGTGTCGCCTCCTATGGATTTTCCCGTCAGCAGGAACTGCAAGAGCAATCGATCTTCAGCGGTGAAGGCGTGGTCGGCAAGGCCGCCGAGCAGGACCAGATCATCACCCTGGACGACTTGCCTCAGGACTACTTCAAAGTTACCTCCGGCCTGGGCGACGGTTCGCCGCGAAGCGTGATCGTGGTGCCGACCAGCAATGACGATCAGGTCAATGGCGTGATCGAACTGGGCTTTCTGCGCGAACTGAGCCAGCGCGATATCGAATTCCTCGAACTGGTGGCCGATAACGTCGGCACGTCCATCGAAGCTGCTCGCTATCGTCAGCGTCTTCAAGAGGTGTTGGCCGAAACCCAGCAACTCAACGAGGAACTGCAAGTGCAGCAGGAAGAACTGCGCACCGCCAACGAGGAGCTGGAAGAGCAGTCGCGGATCCTCAAGGAGTCCCAGGCCCATCTGGAGACCCAGCAAGCGGAACTGGAGCAGACCAACGAACAGCTGGCCGAGCAGAGCAGGGCGTTGGCAGACCAGCGCGATGCGCTGGACCGCAACAACGAAGAGCTGAGCGTGGCGCAGGTAGAACTGGAAGCCCGCGCCGACGAACTGCAGCGGTCGAGCAAGTACAAGTCCGAATTCCTCGCCAACATGTCCCACGAACTGCGCACCCCGCTGAACAGCTCGTTGATTCTGGCCAAGCTGCTGGCTGAAAACCCGCAGGAAAACCTCTCCGAAGAACAGGTCAAGTTCGCCGAATCGATCTATTCCGCAGGCAACGACCTGTTGAACCTGATCAATGACATTCTGGACATCTCCAAGGTCGAGGCCGGCAAGCTGGACATGCGTCCGGAAAACAGCAGCGTCAGCCGTCTGGTGGACGGGTTGCGCATGACCTTCGAGCCACTGGCCGCCGACAAGCACCTGCAGTTTTCCGTGGAAGTACAGCCCGGCACGCCGGTGTCCCTGTACACGGACCGCCAGCGTCTGGAGCAGATCCTCAAGAACCTGCTGTCCAACGCCGTCAAGTTCACCGAAACCGGCGCGGTCAGCCTGACCGTGTCGCGCCAGCCGGGCGAGGGCGTTGCGTTCACGGTTCGCGATTCGGGGATTGGCATTGCCGAGGACCAGCAAGAAAGCATTTTCGAGGCGTTCCGTCAGGCGGACGGCACCACCAACCGACGCTACGGCGGGACCGGTCTGGGTCTGTCGATCTCCCGGGATCTGGCGCACTTGCTGGGCGGTTCCATCACTGTCACCAGTCAGCCCGGGCAGGGCAGTATCTTTACGCTGGTGTTGCCTGAGCAGTACGTCGAACAGGCGCCTTCGCAGTATGTGGATGCGCCTGTGGCTGCCGTGCAACCAGCACCGCTGCCGACCCCTGTGGTTCCAGTAGCGGCCCCGGTCATGGAGCCGATTCCGCGCTTTGCCGATGACCGGGAAAAGGCCCCATTCAACAACCGCTGCATTCTGGTGATCGAGGATGAAGTGCGCTTTGCTCACATCCTCTACGACCTGGCTCACGAGCTGGGCTACAACTGCCTGGTCGCCCATGGCGCCGACGAAGGTTTCGACCTGGCGCAAAGCTTTTTGCCCGACGCGATCCTGCTGGACATGCGCCTGCCGGACCATTCGGGTCTGACGGTGTTGCAGCGTCTGAAGGAAATGCCGAGCACCCGCCACATCCCGGTTCACGTGATTTCCGTCGAAGACCGTCAGGAAGCCGCGCTGCAGATGGGCGCCATCGGTTACGCCGTCAAGCCGACCACCCGCGAAGAACTCAAGGACGTCTTCGCCCGGCTCGAAGCCAAGCTCACGCAAAAGGTCAAGCGCGTGCTGCTGGTCGAAGACGACGCGTTGCAGCGCGACAGCATCGCCCGACTGATCGGTGATGACGATATCGAGATCACGGCCGTCGGCTTCGCGCAGGACGCGCTTGAGCTGCTGCGCGACAACGCTTACGACTGCATGATCATCGACCTGAAACTGCCGGACATGCTGGGCAACGACCTGCTTAAGCGCATGTCCACCGACGAGATCTGTGCCTTCCCGCCGGTGATCGTCTACACCGGGCGCAACCTGACACGCGATGAAGAGTCGGAGCTGCTGAAGTATTCGCGCACCATCATCATCAAAGGCGCGCGCTCGCCGGAACGACTGCTCGATGAGGTCACGCTGTTCCTGCACAAGGTCGAATCGCAGCTGTCCAACGAGCGGCAGAAGATGCTCAAGACCGCGCGCAGCCGCGACCGCGTGTTCGAGGGTCGCAAGATCCTGGTGGTCGATGACGACGTGCGCAACATCTTCGCCCTGACCAGTGCACTGGAACACAAAGGGGCCATTGTCGAAGTCGGGCGCAACGGCCTGGAGGCCATCGAGAAGCTCAACACGGTCGAGGACATCGATCTGGTGTTGATGGACGTGATGATGCCGGAAATGGATGGCTACGAAGCCACTGCCCAGATCCGCAAAGACCCGCGCTGGCGCAAGTTGCCGATCATCGCGGTGACGGCGAAGGCCATGAAGGACGATCAGGACCGCTGCATGCAGGCCGGATCCAACGACTACCTGGCCAAGCCCATCGACCTCGATCGCCTGTTCTCGCTGATCCGGGTGTGGTTACCAAAAATGGAACGTATCTGAATGGATCGAATCAATTGACCACGCCCGTTGAAAGACCAGGTTTTACCGATGGCCCATGAGCGAAATGCCGAGATCGAACTGCGCTTGCTGATCGAGGCGATCTACCTGAAATACAGCTACGACTTCCGCGATTACTCGGGCGCGTCGGTGAAACGACGCGTCGCTCATGCGTTGCGCCAGTTCGAACTCAAGACCATTTCCGCCCTGCAGGAGCGGGTGTTGCACGATCCCTCGGCGTTCATGCAGCTGTTGCAGTTCCTGACTATTCCAGTCAGTGAGATGTTCCGCGATCCGGGGCATTTCCTGGCAATTCGCCAGGAAGTCGTGCCGCTGCTCAAGACTTACCCCTCGCTGAAAATCTGGATTGCCGGATGCAGCACCGGGGAGGAGGTCTACTCGATGGCGATCCTGCTGCGCGAAGAGGGCCTGCTGGAGCGCACGATCATCTACGCGACGGACATCAACCCCACTTCTCTGGAGAAGGCCAAGCAAGGCATCTTCTCCATGGAAAACATTCGCGGCTACAACGAAAATTATCTGAAGGCCGGCGGCAAGCGGCTGTTTTCCGACTACTACACGGCCGCATACGATTACGCGATCTTCGACAAGTCCCTGCGGGAGAACGTGACCTTCGCTGACCACAGCCTGGCCACCGACAGCGTGTTCTCCGAGACGCAGTTGATCTCCTGCCGCAATGTGTTGATCTACTTCAACAAGAAATTGCAGGATCGTGCGTTCGGGTTGTTCCACGAGTCCCTGTGTCATCGCGGGTTTCTGGTGCTGGGGAGCAAGGAAACGCTGGAGTTTTCCGGCTATAAAGATCAGTTCGAGCCTTTGGTCAAACAAGAGCGGATCTACCGTAAATCATGAGAACGTCCTTTCCCGGTGAAGAGGCTGAACCACCGGCCTTGCCACGCGTCGACGCCATCGTCGTGGGGGCATCTGCGGGCGGCGTCGAGGCGTTGCTCAAGATTTTCCGGCCGCTGCCCAAGGGCTTCAGCCTGCCGATCATTGCCGTTCTGCACCTGCCCGATGAGCGACGCAGCCTGCTGGCGGAGGTGTTCCGCTCGCACTTGGCGATTCCGGTCAAGGAAGCCGATGACAAGGAAACCATCGTGCCCGGAACCCTTTATTTTGCAGCGCCGGGGTATCACCTGTCGGTGGAGGCGGATTTCAGTCTGTCATTCAGCCAGGAAGAGCGGGTCTTCCATTCGCGCCCCAGCATCGATTTTCTCTTTGAATCCGCGGCCGACGCCTACGACGCCCGCCTCGCGGCAGTGTTGTTGACCGGTGCCAACAACGACGGTGCACGCGGCATGGCACGAATCAAGGAGTACGGCGGTCTTACCGTGATTCAGGACCCGGCCCAGGCGTTGGCGCGTACCATGCCCGACGCCGCACTGGCCCTGCACACCCCGGACTTTCTCTTGCCTTTGCCCGACATTGGACTATTGCTTGTCGAGCTGGAACGAATTGCATGTTGAGTGAAATCAAAGCCAAGCTGCTGATCGTCGACGATCTGCCGGAAAACCTGCTCGCGCTCGAAGCGTTGATCAAACGCGAAGACCGTCAGGTGTACAAGGCGTTGTCGGCCGATGAAGCCTTATCGCTGCTGTTGGAACATGAATTCGCCATGGCGATTCTCGATGTGCAGATGCCCGGCATGAACGGCTTCGAACTCGCTGAAATGATGCGTGGCACCGAGAAGACCAAAAGCATTCCCATCGTATTTGTCAGTGCCGCCGGGCGTGAGCTCAATTACGCCTTCAAGGGTTACGAAAGTGGCGCGGTGGACTTCCTGCACAAGCCGCTGGACATCCATGCCGTCAAGAGCAAGGTCAATGTCTTCGTCGACCTGTACCGCCAGCGCAAGGCCATGAAACAGCAACTCGAAGAGCTGGAGCGCAGTCGTCAGGAACAAGAAGCGCTACTGCGGGAACTGAAGTCGACGCAGAACGAACTGGAGCATGCCATCCGCATGCGCGACGACTTCATGTCGATCGTGTCCCACGAAGTCCGTACGCCGCTCAACGGCCTGATCCTGGAAACCCAGCTGCGCAAGTTGCACCTGGCCAAGGACAACGCCTCGGCGTTCACCATGGACAAGCTCAAGGCGATGGTGGACCGCGACGAGCGGCAGATCCAGAGCCTGATCCGTCTCATCGAGGACATGCTCGATGTCTCACGGATTCGCACCGGCAAACTGTCGATTCGCACCAGTGCGTTTGATCTGGCGGAGCTCGTGGTCAATCTGGTGGAGAGTTATTCCGCGCAGATCGCGGCTGCTGAGAGTGTGGTGACGTTGCATGCCAGCGAGCCGGTCATCGGCGTCTGGGACGAGTTCCGTATCGAGCAGGTGGTGGCGAACCTGCTGACCAACGCCCTGCGCTACGGCGCGCACAAGCCCATCCAGGTGCGTGTTTACAGCGAAGGCAGCGAGGCCCGGGTCGAGGTCAAGGATCAGGGCATTGGCATCAGCCCCGAAAATCAGAAGCGCATCTTTCAGCAATTCGAGCGCGTCTCCGCCAGCCATGCCGTGTCGGGTCTGGGCCTTGGGCTGTTCATTTCCGACCAGATCGTCGCGGCACACGGCGGCACCATCAGCGTCGAAAGCGAGGAGGGCAGCGGATCGCTGTTCCGCGTCAGCCTGCCGCTTTAAGCACAACCTGGCCCGCCGCACGCGGGCCAGAGCGCCGCTGTCAGATTTTTCTACAGCGGCGTTTAATCCCTCGCGACCGTTCAAGTAAATATCTGATTTTTCTGCGCAACCTCCAGCGCGGGCCATGGTCGTAATGGCAGCTATCTATAAGATCGAAGGCGTTCCAATGAGCTCTGATGCAGAAAATGTCGTCCTCATCGTTGAAGACGAGCCGCTGATCCTGATGCTGCTGTCCGACTACCTGTCGGGCGAGGGCTACCGGGTGCTTCAAGCGGAAAACGGCGAGCAGGCATTCGAAATCCTCGCCACCAAACCCCATCTTGACCTGATGATCACCGACTACCGCCTGCCGGGTGGCGTGTCCGGGGTGATGATCGCCGAACCTGCGGTCAAGCTGCGACCGGAGCTCAAGGTCATCTTCATCAGCGGCTACCCCGCCGAGATCGTCGAGTCAGGCAGCCCCATCGCACGCAAGGCGCCGATCCTCGCCAAGCCGTTCACGATGGACAGTCTGCACACGCAGATTCAGCGGTTGTTGAATTGACCGGCTGTCTTTGTAGCAGCTCGGCCCTGCGTTCCGTTTAAAGGCGGTGGCGTTGTTGAAATCGCTACCGCCGGCAAGCCGGACTGCTACAAGATGGCGTTCGCGGGTATACCGCATAGCGATACGCCGGTGCCCAACGGATCAATAAAATCCTCATTGGGCTTTTTTGATTAGCTTCCGTAATTGCCTAGATACTAAGCGACAGATAAGTATCGACGGGGTAAGCGTTAATGCCAGTACCATCATTATCAGTAGATCTTCCGAGTCCTCGCATCCTCTGGTGTCCAAGGTTGCCAGTATTCGTATATAAACATCACTGCCGATGTCTGATCTTAGAAGAAAATCTACCCATCCGAAGCTAAATGCCCATCGTGCAAGAATGAATGTTAGTGCAAGTGTGAATAAAGCTTGCAGGGCCATAATAACTGCTTTCACGTTGCTGAGTTCTCCGTTCTTCAGTTTTATCATTACGTTTGTATATTTAGCGGTCGCGCACCCATCCGGTTTCGCGACGCCGATTTGACAACGCTGCTCGTCTCTATTTTGGCGGAATTTTCAACAGGTCACCTATCAATAAACGGCACGCCACTGAAGCTTGTTGTAGCCCAGCGTCAGTGGCGTTGCGTAGTCTCCCGTTAATGGGTGCTTGTCGTGGTGGAGTACTATTTCCGCGTTTTATTACTCAGCCATCTACTCAATTGCCTCGATACAAAGCGACAGATGAGTATCGACGGGATAAGCATTAATGCCAATACCACAATTATTTCGACGATGTCCGTTACTTCACCACCTCCGCTATTCAGTGCTATTAGTATCGATTGATAAGTGTTAGCAACCTTCTCTAATGTCAGAAAAGAATGCACCAGTCCGGAGGAGAATGCCCATCTCGTGAACGTGTCGGTTAGTGTGAGAGTGAACATAACCTGTGCGGTGGAAATTATTGCTCTCATTAGTACGTTGTGATTATTTGGTTTTCCAGTACATGAAGGACTCCGTAATATCTAAATCCTTTACCTGGCAATATTTCGCCCTTCTTGTTCCGCACGTAACGCTTGAGTTCATCAAACGCAATGTGGGACGTCAATGTCACACATCCCTTGCTTATTCTTAACGGACCTACGGGGTGTATACGGAACTCTCCGCGACGAATATTGTTAATGGTTGTTTGATCATCAACCTGGTCATCATCCCGGTAGAGGCTGAACCATTCACTGTGGTCTATGTTTGAGAATCTTTTCTCCAGTGACTGATAAAACCATCCTAGCCTCCCACCTGTCGCTCTATCGAGTATGTAGTATCTGCCCAGCGGCAAAGGACCGTTGTTTGGCACATCCTGATAGCGCGCTTTATTGACATAGGCAGCCATATTCCCCGAGAACGCCTCATACGTTACGCCGTCACACACCAGCTGACTGGTCGGCTTGCCGTTCAAGTCGTACGTGCAGTAAGCGAGGTTGGGATTGGGTTCTTTCTCTTCCATAGCAACATTGCTCCTTATGCCAGGCGTCAGGCGTAAACCTTGTTCGCAACCCCGTCCCAGCCTCCGGCGACCTGGCCGCCGCCCATTCCATCCTCACGGCGCTGCAATGTGTAAATCATGCGAATACGCGCATAGTTCAAACGGACCGTTTCGCTGGGGAAGCCGTTTTCCAGGTTGCCGTTGCCGTTGAGGGAGACCGACGAGATGATCACTTCTTCCAGTTTGATCTCCAGGTACTTGAGTTTGTCGTCGCCCGAGCGATTGAGTGCGATGGTCACCTCCTTGAAGTGTTTGCCGGCCAGGCAAGCTTCATGCAGTTTGGGGGTCGCTTTGTCCACGGCCTTGCGGAAATACAGGTCGCTCATTTTTCCGCGGCCTGTGGAGGCGCCGCCGGAACTGGTGGCGGTGGCCGAGGCCGACTGGCTGGCGCCGACGTCGAAATCATCCATTTCGATCCAGTCCTTGAACTGTGCATCCAGTGATTCCCCGGGAATACCTTCGATCTTTAAAAACGCGTCAATAGCCATCCATTTCATCCTTCCATTTGCGGGGTCAGCGGTCGCGCGTAAATTCGGGTTCGCGACGCCGATTCACAGTAATCACTGAGGCTGGCGGCTGAAAAGAAAAAGAAGGGGGGGTAAAAGTGCGTTTCAGAAGGGGACTACAAAGGCTTGGGAACACTGCCGACGGAGGTGTCTGATTTTGATCTGCTTTGGCTGAAAAACAGTCATTGCCCGGCCCGTCCCTGTCACAGTGCGGCCGGACTGCAACGCGGGACGGCGTCAGATTCGGAAGAGGGGATTTGGGGCACTCTACCCCTCGATCATCTCGCGCACCTTGGCGGTCAATTGGTCGAAGGCGAAGGGCTTGGTGATCATCTGCATGCCGGTTTCCAGGAAGCCTGCACGGGCGCCGGCGTTTTCCGCGTAGCCGGTAATGAACAGGACCTTGAGGTCCGGGCGCATCTGGCGGCCGATGTCCGCCAGTTGGCGGCCGTTCATGCCGGGCAGGCCGACATCGCTGATCATCAGGTCGATGCGTTGGGTGGATTCGAGAATCGGCACGGCGCCCACGGCGTCGCCGGCTTCCAGATAGGCGTAGCCCAGCTCGCCCAACACCTGGCTGACCAGGGCGCGCACGGCAGGGTCGTCCTCGACGATAAGGATGGTTTCGCCTTCCCGCGCCTCAATGGCCTGGTGGTCCAGTGTCGTTTCTTCGTCAGCCTTGTGGCCGTGGAAGCGCGGCAGAAACAGCTGGACCGTGGTGCCATGGCCGACTTGACTCTCGATGGCGACGTGGCCGTGAGATTGCTTGGTGAAGCCATAAATCATCGACAGTCCGAGCCCGGTGCCCTGGCCGATGGGTTTGGTGGTGAAGAACGGATCGAATGCCCGGCTGATCACGCTCTCCGGCATGCCGGACCCGGTGTCGGTCACGCTCAGCACCACATAGTCCCCCGGCAGCAGGTTCTCGTAGGCGTTGGTGAAATCGCGGTCCAGATGACGGTTGAAGGTTTCGATCATCAACATGCCGCCATTGGGCATGGCGTCGCGGGCATTGAGCACCAGGTTGAGCAGTGCGCTTTCCAGTTGGTTGGGGTCGGCTTCGGCGGTCCACAGTCCCTCCGCAAGGCACATGTCCAGGCGAATGCTCTCGTTGACACTGCGATGCAGCAACTCGCCCATGGAGTTGACCAGTTCGTTCATTTCCACCGGCTTTGAATCCAGCGATTGGCGACGGGAAAACGCCAACAGACGATGGGTCAATGCGGCGGCTCGGTTGGCCGAGGTGACGCCCAGATCGATCAAGCCATCCAGGTCTTCGGTGCGGCCGCGCGCCAGACGCCGGCGCAGCAGTTCCAGACTGCCGATGATGCCGGTGAGCATGTTGTTGAAGTCGTGAGCGATGCCGCCGGTGAGTTGCCCAACGGCTTCCATTTTCTGCGATTGGCGCAGCACTTCCTCGTTGTGCCGCAGCTGCGAAGTGCGCTCTTCGACCTGTTGTTCAAGGGTTTCGTTGAGGCGGCGCAACTGGGTTTCGGCGAGCTTGCGCTCGGTGATGTCCGAGGTCACTCCCGTCAGCAGACTGACCCGCCCGTTGCGCGCGCGTATGGCGCGGGCGCGCACGTCCACCCAGTGCAGCGAGCCATCGGCCCAGACGTTGCGAAACTCGATGACGAAGTCATCGCCGGTGTCCAGGCTGCGCTGCAACGCGGATTGCATGCGCGGCTGGTCTTCCGGATACACCGATGCGAGCCAGTCGTGGTAGTTGAAAGGCGCGTTTTCGTCGCGGCCGAAGTGCGCCCGGCTGATGGCCGAACAATCCAGTTCGAGAAATTCGGCTTCCAGTTGCCACGACCCCAGTCGCCCGGCCTTGAGCGCATGTTGCAGACGCTGCTCGCTTTCCAGCAGGTCTTCCATGCGACTGCGCGCTTCGTATTGCCGGCGCCGCCCGCGCACGGCGGTAGTGACCAGACTGACCAGGGTGGCGGGGTGAAACGGACGCTCGAGGAAGGTCACGTTCCCGAGCATCTTGCCCAGACGGGCGGAGGGGTTCTGTTCAGGGCCACCGTGATGAGTCAACAAGACGATGGGAAAGTCTGACCAGGCTGGCTGGTTGGCCAACAGGCTCAGCAGCGGGTTCAGCTCGACCCCGCGCAGCGCCTCGTCAGCCACGATGGCCAGGCCGGCGCCGGAAATCAGCTCTTTGCACAGGCCCGCCAGATCGTGGGTGATGATGGCCGGGAAACCTGCCTCCTGCAGGATCATCAAGGCGATCTGGCTGTCCCTGCCGCGAGGGGCCAGGACGATAGCGCGTTCCGACAGTTGTCCGGGTGTACTCACGCGTCCTCATCCCGCAACAACGGATTGCTCTCGCCAAAATAATGCGGTACGCCGCGCAGCACGCCTTGAAAGGCTTCCAGAGGGGCGCCGATCTTCAAACCGTTGCCACTGATGCGGTATTCGCGGATGGTCGATTCATGAGTCCCCGTACGTTTCTTGATGATGGAAATGGCCCGACGGACTTTGCCCAGTGCTTCGAAATAACGCAACAGAATCACGGTGTCTGCCAGGTAAGTGATGTCAACCGGGGCACGCATGTCGCCGACCAGCCCGTGCTGAGCCACGGTCATGAAGGTCGACGCACCCTGACGGTTGAGGAACAGCAGCAGCTCGTGCATGTGCAGCACCAGCGCATTCTCTTCCGGCATGGCCGCCTGATAGCCGTTGAGGCTGTCGATGACCACGGTCCGGATCTGTTTTTCGTCGACGCTGCGGCGCACTCTATGGGAAAACTCGCCGGGCGACAGTTCGGCGGCGTCCACCTGCTCGATCAGAAGATTACCCGTCTGCTGCAGGGCAGCGAGATCAATGCCCATCTTCTTCATGCGCTCGAACAGCAGGCCCATTTCCTCGTCGAAGATGAACAACCCGACTTTTTCACCCCGGGCCACGGCCGCTGCGGCGAACACCAATGAAATCAGCGATTTACCCGTACCAGCCGGGCCCAGGACCAGCGTGCTGGAGCCGCTGTCTATACCGCCCCCGAGCAGCGCGTCGAGTTCGGGAAGGTTGCTGCTCATCTGCCTGCTCTGGTAGCCATTGCGGTGCTCTGCCGCCACCAGTCGCGGGAAAACATGGATACCGTCTTCCATTATGGTGAAGTCGTGGTAACCGCCGCGGTACTTCTGGCCGCGGTACTTCACGATCCGCAGGCGGCGGCGCTCGGCGCCGTAACTGGGGGTCAGTTCTTCGAGGCGGATGACCCCGTGGGCGACGCTGTGGACAGTCTTGTCCAGGGACTCGGTCGTCAGGTCGTCCAGCAGGATGACCGTGGCGTCGTAACGTGTGAAGTAGTGCTTGATCGCCAGAATCTGACGGCGGTAGCGCAGCGAGCTTTGCGCCAGCAGGCGGATTTCCGAAAGACTGTCGATCACCACTCGCGACGGCCGGACCCGTTCCACGACTTCGAAAATCTGTTTGGTGGCTTCGCCCAGCTCGAGGTCCGAGGAGTACAACAGGCTCTGCTGGTGCTCGGCGTTGAGCAGGTCTTCGGGCGGTGTCAGCTCGAAGACCTTGATGTGGTCGTCCAGCTCCCAGCCATGGGACCTGGCACCGTCGCGCAGTTCGCGCTCGGTCTCGGACAGTGTGATGTACAGGCCCTTCTCGCCTGCGGCCGCGCCTGCCAACAGAAATTGCAGGGCTACGGTGGTCTTGCCGGTTCCGGGTTCTCCTTCGAGAAGAAACACATGACTGCGTGAAAGACCACCCGCGAGGATGTCGTCCAGGCCCACGATGCCGGTTGCCGCTTTTGATGTAGTCAAGAATCGCCCTCTTGCGACCTGAGAAAAGGTGGGCGCCGATCTGTTCCTCGGTCACCCAGGCAGCGACGATGACCGGGTCATTCCGGTTCGATGCTGCCATCACTCTGGACCCTAGCCACCTGTAACCGTTCAGTTTTTCGCCACATGCCACGCTATTTCGTGAGAGCTGTCGCGGTTCGGTCCGGCAAATGGCGCAACCGTGGCCTGCGACCGCAGACCCGGCTTGTTATAGTCCGGCGCGATGGATTTCACCTAATGCCAGTCATTCAAGGATCACCGCCGTGTCCGACTACAGCGCTTTCAAGGTCGAACTCAACGACCATATCGCCCACGTGCAAATCAATCGCGCGGATAAGATCAACGCGATGAACGCGGCATTCTGGAGCGAAATCATCGATATTTTCCAGTGGATCGAAGACACCGACGATGTACGCGTGGTGGTACTCAGTGGCGCGGGCAAGCATTTTTCGTCGGGGATCGACTTGATGCTGCTGGCCTCGGTGGCGAACGAGCTGGGCAAGGACGTCGGTCGCAATGCGCGCCTGTTGCGGCGCAAGATTCTGCAGATGCAGGAATCCTTCAGCGTCGTCGATCGTTGCAGCAAGCCGGTGCTGGCGGCGGTTCAGGGGTATTGCATCGGCGGTGCCATCGACCTGATCAGCGCCTGTGACATGCGGTATGCCGCCGATGATGCGCTGTTCTCCATCCGCGAGATCGACATGGGCATGGCCGCTGACGTCGGCACCTTGCAGCGTCTGCCACGGCTGATCGGCGACGGCATGATGCGCGAGATGGCCTACACCGGTCGCAACGTTAAGGCTGACGAGGCGCTGCGTATCGGTCTGGTCAATCGCACCTGGCCCGATCTGTCGTCATTGCTTGAGGGCGTCTTCGAAATCGCCCGTGAAATCGCGGCCAAATCTCCCATCGCCATCAGCGGCAGCAAGCGCATGATCGGTTACATGCGTGATCACACTGTCGACGATGGTCTTGAATACGTTGCCACCTGGAACGCTGCCATGTTGCAATCAGCAGACCTGAAGCTGGCGATGGTTGCTCACATGGGCAAACAGAAACCGGTTTTCGATAATTGACCGGCGAACCCGAATTCGCCGGCACCTGTTGCCGTTGAGCCTCGCGTGCAGAGCCTCGGGCGGCACAGGCCGTTGATGTGAGGAGTGCTTTGATGACGCGCCCGAGGCGTTGGACCACCGCTGTACTGGACACTCAGGCAGCAGGCGGGTGGGCCGTGGTCCACAGTGACCAGGGTTTTCTGCTGGACGGTAATGGTGTGATGTTCCCCCGCGAGTGGCTCAAGCGTCAGGAGCTGCCGCTGATGAGCGAGCACGGGATCGGCCATTTCGACGGCGAGCCGGTGTACGTGCAGGTGCTCAGGCATCCGGTCGAGCTCGAAGGCACACAATGGCAGACCTTGCGTCAGTTCATGCTTGCCGACGACGCCGACACGTTCGCCAAGCTCGGTTACGCCGCGCAGATCAGCACCTGGGCCAGGGAGCATCGGTTCTGCGGCAGTTGCGGTCAGCCGATGCAGCAAGTACCGGGAGAGCGGGCGATGTATTGCAAGGACTGTGATTTGCGCGCCTACCCGCGTATCTCACCGAGCATGATCGTGCTGATTACCCGGGGCGACGAGGTGTTGCTGGCCCGCTCGCCGCGATTCGTGACCGGCGTCTACAGCACCCTGGCCGGGTTTGCCGAGCCGGGCGAGTCTGCCGAGGATTGCGTGCGCCGCGAGGTCATGGAGGAAGTGCAGATCAAGGTGAAGAACATCCAGTACAAAGGCAGCCAGTGCTGGCCGTTCCCGCACTCGATGATGCTGGGCTTCCACGCCGAATACGAGAGTGGCGAGATCGTGCCACAGGCAGACGAGATCGAAGATGCGCAATGGTTCAGCATTCACGACATGCCGCCGTTACCGGCCAGTCGTTCCATTGCGCGCTATCTCATCGACTCGTATCTGGCAAAGCGTATGGGCTTAGTTGAACCAGTGCTGCCAGGCCAGGCGGACGGTTAATCCCAGTACCACGGTGATGAACACAGGGCGGATGAATTTCGCGCCGCCCTGGATGGCCGTTCTGGCACCCAGGAATGCGCCCACCATCAACGCCGAACCCATCGCCAGGCCAATCGCCCAGTCCACCGAGCCGTTGATCGCGAAGACCGTCAGCGCCGCGGCATTGCTGACGAAGTTCATGCTGCGCACCACGCCGCTGGCTTTCACCAGATCCACCGGGTACATCAGCAATGTGCTCACGGTCCAGAACGCGCCGGTGCCTGGCCCAGCCACGCCATCATAGAAACCCAGGCCGAATCCTTGAGTCGACTGCCATTTCGTCTTGATCGGTGCATCGCTGTCCAGGGGGGCTTTGGGCGTACCGCCAAACAGCAGGTACAGGCCGCAGCCGAAGACGATCACCGGGAGCATTTGATTGAGCAACTCGGCGGGCAGGTAGTGCGCAACGACCGCGCCGATCAACGCGCCGACGGCCGTGCCGATCAGTGCGCGGGTCCACTGCCTTGGGTGAAACAGCTTGCGCCGGTAGAAGGTAAAGCCGGCGGTGGCCGAACCGAACGTCGAGCTGAGTTTATTGGTGCCCAGTACCAAGTGCGGCGGCAGACCGGCGGTGAGCAGGGCAGGGGTGGTCAACAGGCCGCCGCCACCGGCAATGGCATCGATGAAGCCGGCAACGAACGCGACAACGGCAAGCACCAGCAACGTGGTGGGTTCTACGGAGAGTTCAAAAGGCATGGAGGCAGGCTTACTTGGCAGATGGGCAGAAAGGCTGCCCGAAAGCCGGGATTCTACCTGTAAGCCGTGCCTTTTGGGCGCTGCTTTGCGGTTGATTCTGCAGACAACGGTGCCTCAAATATCCGAAACCGTTACCCAGCGCATTTCGTTCGCAGCCATCCGGATCGCGGTCGCCAGCCGCTCTATTTCCAGCGCTTCGGCGAAGTCCGGGCCATCGTTGCCGGTGCCCGCAAGCGCCTTGACCAGCGCCAGCACCTCCAGCGTCTTCAGCTCGTTGTAACCCAGTTGATGACCCGGCGCCGGGCAGAACGCCGCATACCCAAGCTGCGTCGGCCCCGCCAGAATCCGCTGGAACCCGTCACGCCCCGGTTCACCCGCGCGGTAAAGACGCAGTTCGTTCAAGCGTTCCTGATCGAACGCAAGGGTCCCCTGGGTGCCGCTGATCTCGAAGCTGAGGTGGTTTTTGTAGCCGTGCTTCAGCCAACTGCTGGCGAAGGTGCCGCGTGCGCCGTTGGCGAAGCGCAGCAAGGCGTAGGTCTGGTCGTCGATGCCAATCGAACGCTGTTCATCGCTGCCCCGGGTCGCCGGCCGTTGCCCGTGAACGGTCTGGGAGTCGGCGCACACCGCTTCGACATCGCCCAACAGATAGCGCGCCATCGCCAGCAGATGACTGCCCAGGTCGGCCAGCGCGCCACCGGCATGGGCCTGTTCGCAACGCCACGACCACGGCGACTGCGGATCGCCCATGAAGTCCTCGCTGAACTCGCCCTGGAAACTGACGATCTGCCCCAGTTCGCCACTGTCGATCATCTGCTTCGCTAGCCCGATCATCGGGTTGTGCTGATAGTTGTAGCCGACCCGCGTCACCGCGCCAGAGGCTTTGGCTGCACGCTGCATCTCCCGGGCCTGCTCAAGGCTGACGGCCAGTGGTTTTTCGCAGTACACCGCCTTGCCCGCCTCAAGTGCCGCCATTGCCATGGGGAAGTGCAGGTGATTGGGCGTGGTGATCGCCACCAGCTGCACGGCCGGATCATTGATCAGTTGTTCCCAGTTGCTGTGGCTGTGATCGAATCCCCAGGCGCGGGCGCACTGTTCAGCGCGTTCAGCGTCGGCGTCGGCCAATGCGGCAAGTTTGAGGTTGAAGGGAAGCTCGAACGTGGTACGGGCGTTGTGGAAGGCCAGGGCGTGGGCCCGACCCATGAAGCCAGTGCCGATAAGGCCGACACCCAGATCCGGAAGCGAAGAGTCGCGCATGACAGCGTCCTTGGAGGTTGTTGTTATGCGGAAAATGTATTCTTTGAGTGCACAGGATGGAATCTTTATTCCATCAGATAAGCCTCAGATTCGCCTCAGCCGAGTGAAGTCTTGTGGCAGTTCTGTAGCAGTCCGGCCGGGCGGCGTTCGGCTTGCCGGCGGTGACATCATTGAAATCGCCACCGCCGGCAAACGGAACGCGGCCCGGCCGGACTGCTACAGGTTCAGTGCGGGCGCGGTGCTGCGCTGTGTCAGGAGAGAAAACCGCCATCCACATTCAGCGCCACACCCGTGGTGTAACTCGATGCATCGCTGGCCAGGTACAGGACTGTCCCGGCCATCTCGCTGGGCGCTGCGACGCGGTTGAGCGGGATCTGCAGCAGCGCCGTGTTGAGGATCTTCTCGTTACTCACCAGCGCCGAGGCGAATTTGGTGTCGGTCAAGCCTGGCAGCAGGGCGTTGCAGCGAATGCCGAACTGCGCGCATTCCTTGGCGAAGACCTTGGTCATGTTGATCACCGCCGCCTTGGTCACCGAGTAAATGCCCTGGAAGACGCCTGGCGAAACCCCGTTGATCGACGCCACGTTGATGATGCTGCCGCCGCCGTGTTCGCGCATCAGCTTCCCGGCTTCCACCGACATGAAGAAGTAGCCGCGGATGTTGACGTCGACGGTCTTCTGGAACGCCCCGAGGTCGGTGTCTAGCACGTTGCAGAATTGCGGGTTGGTGGCGGCGTTGTTCACCAGAATATCCAGCCGGCCGAACGTTTCGCGAATGTGCGCGAACACGCTGGTGATCTGTTCCATTTCGCCGATGTGACAGGCAATTGCCGTGGCCTTGCCGCCGTCGGCGATGATCGCGTCGGCGACCTGCTGGCAACCTTCAATCTTGCGGCTGGAGACAATGACGTGGGCGCCTTGCTGGGCCAGCAGTTTGGCGATGGCCTCGCCGATGCCCCGGCTGGCGCCGGATACGAAGGCGATCTTGCCGTCGAGGTCGAACAGTTGGGTCTTGGACATGTTGTCTTCCTTATCGTGTCGCAATCGGAGTACGTGCTCGCAAGCGGTAAACGTTGACTCAAAGGCTGGAGCGGTCGATGACCTGCAACGCCATGTGCTCCAGCAGTTTGTTCATGTGAATGAACTGGGCGAAGCGTTTATCCTGGGTCTGGCCGTGGAAGAAGCGGTAGTAGATCTGTTGCACGATCCCCGCAAGGCGGAACAGGCCGTAGGTGTAGTAAAAGTCGAAGTTGTCGATACGGATGCCGGAGCGTTCGGCGTAGTAGGCCACGAACTGTTCGCGGGTCAGCATCCCCGGCGCATGACTGGGCTGGCGACGCATCAGTTGCACCGGCGCCGGGTCGTCGGCCTGAATCCAGTAAGCAAGACTGTTGCCCAAGTCCATCAGTGGATCGCCGAGGGTGGTCAATTCCCAGTCCAGCACGCCGATGATCTGCATCGGGTTGTCCGGGTCGAGAATCACGTTGTCGAAGCGGTAGTCGTTGTGCACGAGGCTCGATTGCGGAGGGTCGCCGGGCTTTTTCTCGTCCAGCCAACGCGCGACGTTCTCCCAGCTTGGCGCGTCCGGCGTGCGGGCCTTGTCATAACGCTCGGTCCAGCCGCGAATCTGGCGCTCGACGTACCCCTGAGGCTTGCCGAGATCGCCCAGTCCGCAAGCGGTGTAATCCACCTGATGCAGGTCTACCAGCTTGTCGATGAAGCTTTTGCACAGCGCCTCGGTCTGCACGGCGTCGAAGTTCATTTCAGCCGGCAGTTCGGAGCGCAGGATGATGCCCTTGACCCGCTCCATGACGTAGAACTCGGCACCGATCACCGATTCATCGGTGCAGTGAACGTAAGCCTTGGGGCAATACGGGAAGGCGTCCTTGAGCTGATTGAGGATGCGGAATTCGCGGCCCATGTCGTGGGCGCTTTTGGCCTTGTGGCCGAATGGCGGGCGCCGTAATACGAATTCCTGCTCGGGGTACTTCAACAGGTAGGTCAGGTTGGACGCGCCACCGGGAAACTGGCTGATCTGCGCGGTGCCACTCAGGCCTGGAATCTGGGCCTTGAGGTAGGGATCGATCAACGCAGCGTCGAGTTCTTCGCCGGATCGAACCTGGGTGGACTGGTCGGTTAGCGCCATGCTTATCCCTGCTGTTTATTTTGGAGTGTCAGGATCATTGACTAATCTAATGCGCCGCCGACTCCCCGAACAAGCGCTGCAGGGCTTTATTGGCGAGCGTGTTACAGGTCGATCAGCGGTCCTGATCCGTGCGTTCGACAAACTCTGGAGCAAAAAAAACCGAAGCCGCGGGACTTCGGTTTTTTTGACGAAAGCGCTTTCTGATGCAAGCGCGCTCCCGCCCAACTGGTTCTCGTGATCTTACGACGGGAACAGGTCGCTCAGCTTCATTGCCAGCATCATGTCGCCTTCAGCGCGCAGTTTGCCGCCCATGAAGGCCTGCATGCCGTCGGTTTCGCCGCTGACGATGCCTTCCAGGGTTTCGCCGTCCATCACCAGTGTCACCTGGGCGTCCGGGTTCTCGCCTTCCTGCAGTTCGCAGGTCTTGTCCTTGACGATCAGCGAAAAGTTTTTGGTTTCATCGATACGGAAACCGAAGACCAGGTCCAGGCCCGCAGCGGCTTCTGGGTTGAACTTGGCTTTCATCGCTTGTACGGCATCGGCTACGGAGGTCATGGTGTCTTCCTTTTATATGAGTGATTGCAGGCACCTTGCGGGTGCGTTTGGCCGGGCTCAGCGGTAAGTGATGAGCTCCGGCGCCTTCATCAGTTGCAGATGCGCATGACTGTTGAAGGAAGCCAGTGACACCTCGCGGCCCCGAAACTTCAGTTGGTTGAGCGAGGTGTTGACGATTTGCCAGTTGAGTTCGAATGCCTGATTGGCCGGCATCCGGGTGATCAGGTGCAGCAGGGCCGTGATCGTGCCGCCGGAGGTGAATACGGCGATGCGGTCGCTGGGGCCGGCGCTGTCCAGAATGCGGTCCAGCCCGGCCTGTACCTGAGCGACGAACGCCAGCCAGCTTTGCAGGGCAGGGGTGTCGTGTTCGCCGCCGAGCCAGCGACCGATGATCAGGGCGAACAGACGCTGAAATTCGGCACGGTTGTGGGCCGCGTTGCGCATGACTTCGAGCGCTTCGGGCTCGTCCGGCAACATGGCCGGGAGGAGGGCGCGAATCACCGCTTCGGCGTCGAACTCGTTGAAGGCGTGATCGGTTTCCAGGTTGGGTGTCTTGAGGCCGGCGGCGTCGAGGCAGGCCATGGCGGTTTCGGCGGTATGGCGCTGGCGAAACAGACTGCCGGACAGGCACCGGTCGAAGGTCAGCCCCAACTGCGCCAGATGCGCGCCGAGCACTTCGGCCTGGCGATAACCGGTCGGCGACAGCACGTCATAGTCGTCTGCACCAAAGGAGGCCTGGCCATGTCTTATCAGATAGATGCTGCCCACGTCCGCGTCTTCCCGGCACGCTGAAAGTGATGCGAGGTTATGAGCAGCGCGCCGGGTCTGTCAATGAAAAAACATACGCTTGTTTGAATTGTGCGAATGTCGGGATCTTTGACGGTCGTGTGGCTGGCTCGGCGCAAGGTGCGTCGGTATGCTGGGTGCCATTCGCGATCCTGTACCGAGGATCTGCCGTGTAGGTAAGGAGTACTTGTGGAGTTCATTTTCGATTACGCCAGCTTTCTGGCAAAGACGGTCACCGTGGTGATCGCCATCGTGGTGGTGCTGGTGGCCATCGCGTCGATGCGCGGCCGGGGTCGTCGCAGCGGTGGCGGTCAGTTGCATGTGACCAAGCTCAACGATTTCTACAAGGGCTTGCGCGACCGCCTTGAAGGCTCGTTGCTGGACAAGGCGCGGTTGAAGGCGCTGCGCAAGGCCCAGGCCAAAGACCTGAAAAAAGAGAAGAAGCAGCCGGACACCAAGCCGCGTGTCTACGTGCTGGATTTCGATGGTGACATCAAGGCCTCGGCCACCGAGAACATGCGCCATGAGATCACCGCGCTGCTGACCCTGGCGACCGAAAAGGACGAAGTGGTCCTGCGTCTGGAAAGCGGCGGGGGCATGGTTCACAGCTATGGCCTGGCATCCTCGCAACTGGCGCG
Source organism: Pseudomonas sp. LS-2 (assembly GCF_003605735.1). GTDB lineage: Bacteria > Pseudomonadota > Gammaproteobacteria > Pseudomonadales > Pseudomonadaceae > Aquipseudomonas. The sequence continues at coordinate 72,488 of NZ_QXTJ01000023.1, forward strand.
CATTCGTCAGGCGGGCATTCCGCTGACCATCTGCATCGACAAAGTCGCGGCCAGCGGTGGCTACATGATGGCCTGCATCGGTAATCGCATCATCAGCGCACCCTTCGCGGTACTGGGCTCGATTGGCGTCGTGGCCCAGTTGCCCAACGTCAATCGCTTGCTGAAGAAGCACGACATCGACTTTGAAGTGCTGACCGCCGGTGAGTACAAGCGCACCCTGACCGTATTCGGCGAAAACACCGAAAAGGGCCGCGAGAAGTTTCAGCAGGATCTGGACATTACCCACGAGCTGTTCAAGAACTTCGTCGCCAGTTATCGCCCGCAGTTGCAGATCGATGAAGTCGCGACCGGTGAGGTCTGGCTGGGCATGGCCGCCAAGGACAAGCAATTGGTCGACGAACTGAAAACCAGCGACGAGTACCTGTCCGAAAAGGCCAGAACCGCCGAGGTATTCCATCTGCATTACGCCGAACGCAAGAGTCTGCAGGAGCGCGTAGGCCTGGCGGCCAGCGGTTCGGTTGACCGTCTGGTGACGGGCTGGTGGAGCCGGTTGATGCAGCAGCGTTTCTGGTAGACAGGATGAGCCTGCATGCCATGCCCTTGTAGACGCCCGGCCGGGCGGCTACATGAGAGTGGCGTACCAGCGATAAACGAAAAGCCCCGGTTTCTCACGAAACCGGGGCTTTTTGTTGCGCGTCGATCAGCGTCGAATCAACGACGACGGAACAGCGGCAGTGGCTCGTCGGTGGCGGCCTGATAGGTCACCGAGAAATCTTTCAGGCTTTCCAGTGCTTCGTACGGGTCTTTGTCCGCACGGATCGCAAACGCGTCGAAACCACAGCGATGCAGGTAGAACAACTGGTCGCGCAGCACGTCACCAATGGCACGCAGCTCGCCCTTGAAGCCGTAACGATCACGCAGCAGGCGTGCGTTGGAGTAGCTGCGGCCGTCGGTGAACGCCGGGAAGTTCAGGGCAATGACCTGGAACTGATTGGCGTCATCACCGATTTCCTCGGCTTCTTCATCGCTGTCCAGCCACACACCCAGACCGCCGTCGCGGGCCTTGAGGGCGTGACCGTGCTCGCGCCACAGCGACAGCGGCACGATCAGGTCGTCGCAGTTGGAGAGGCTGTCGAACTCGGTGTCCTTGGGCAGCAGGTGCCAGGTCTCGTCGATGACTTCGTTGTTCTTAATGATTCGCTGCATAGACGCGCTCCTTGAAAGGGTCGATGCCGATACGCTGGTAAGTGTCGATGAAGCGCTCGTCTTCGTTGCGTTTCTCAACGTAGACATTGATCAGCTTCTCGATCACGTCCGGCATGGCGTCCTGCGCGAACGACGGGCCAAGGATCTTGCCCAGGCTTGCATCCCGGCTGGCGCTGCCGCCCAGGGAAACCTGATAGAACTCTTCGCCTTTCTTGTCCACGCCCAGAATGCCAATGTGGCCGACGTGGTGGTGGCCGCAGGCGTTCATGCAGCCAGAGATGTTCAGGTCCAGTTCGCCGATGTCGAACAGGTAGTCCAGGTCGTCGAAACGGCGCTGGATGGATTCGGCGATCGGGATCGACTTGGCGTTGGCCAGCGAGCAGAAATCACCGCCAGGGCAGCAGATGATGTCGGTCAGCAAACCGATGTTCGGCGTGGCGAAACCTTGCTCGCGCAACTCGCCCCACAGGGTGAACAGCCGGCTTTGCTCGACATCGGCCAGGATCACGTTCTGCTCGTGGGAGGTGCGCAGTTGGCCGAAGCTGTAGCGGTCTGCCAGATCCGAGATGCCGTCCAGTTGCTTGTCGGTGACATCACCCGGCGCAACGCCGGTCGGTTTCAGCGACAGGGTCACGGCCGCATAGCCAGTCTTCTTGTGCGCCAGCACGTTACGCGAACGCCAGCGGGCGAAACCCGGGTGTTCCTTGTCCAGCTGAGCCAGTTCTGCGCTGTAGTCAGCCAGGGCCTTGTACTCAGGGTCGACGAAGTGCTTGGCGACGCGATGCACTTCGGCTTCGGTGAGGGTGGTCTGGCCGCCACGCAGGTGGGCCATTTCCGCCTCGACCTTCTCGGCGAAGACTTCAGGGGTAAGCGCCTTGACCAGAATCTTGATCCGCGCCTTGTACTTGTTGTCGCGACGACCGTAGCGGTTGTACACGCGCAGGATGGCATCCAGGTAGCTCAACAGGTCCTGCCATGGCAGGAACTCGTTGATGAACGCGCCAACCACTGGCGTACGACCCAGACCGCCGCCGACCAGCACGCGGAAACCCAGCTCGCCCGCGGCGTTCTTCACCGGCTCAAGGCCGATGTCGTGAACTTCGATGGCGGCGCGGTCGGACGTGGAGCCGTTGATCGCGATCTTGAACTTGCGCGGCAGGTAGGCGAATTCCGGGTGGAAGGTCGTCCACTGACGCACGATCTCGCACCATGGGCGCGGGTCAACCAGCTCATCGGCTGCAACGCCGGCAAACTGGTCCGTGGTGACGTTGCGCAGGCAGTTGCCGCTGGTCTGGATGGCGTGCATCTGCACGGTGGCCAGCTCAGCGAGGATGTCGGGAATGTCTTCCAGCGCCGGCCAGTTGAACTGCACGTTCTGGCGGGTGCTGATGTGCGCGTAGCCCTTGTCGTAGTCGCGGGCGATTTTCGCCAGCATGCGGGTCTGGCGCGAAGTCAGCTGACCGTAAGGGACAGCGACGCGCAGCATCGGGGCGAAGCGCTGGATGTAGAGGCCGTTTTGCAGGCGAAGCGGGCGGAACTCTTCTTCGCTGAGCTCGCCGGCCAGATAGCGGCGGGTCTGGTCGCGGAACTGCTTGACGCGGTCCTCGACGATCCGCTGATCGTACTCGTCGTATACGTACATGGTGGTCCTGTTCTCAGGCGTTTCACTGCTGCTGGGACGACCTGAAAGGCGATGCATGGCCGCCCGATTTCAGGATATCCGAACAAATCTGCGCGCACGGTCGCGCAGCCCCATTAGGAGCCGGGGGAGGTTACCAGTTTGCGGATATGCGCAAAAGTGATGTTTGAATATAAGCAAAGAACCAAACGTGCTAAGCACTTCATCGGCTGCTCATAACCACACTTGTGATGAGGACAAGGCTCGACTTTACTCTGCCCATGGCCGGGGTCAACCGTCTTCGGTCCGCTTCATCTGCAATCACCAATAAGACTGACAAGAGGCGATGCAATGAGTAATCACCACCCTAAAGTTGCCAAGACCGACAGCCATGTGGATGCCTGGGCGATTTTCTTCATCATTATTCTCGTCGTAGGGGCCGCCGTGTTCTGGGTGAGCCACCAGTAGCGCGGGCGCCGTGCCGCCGAACGCCGGGTATAACTTACCCGGTGGCTGCCGATAAGGTATAAGCAGACCTGATTCAGGCGATTGCAGACTTTTCGGCGTTGAGGCTCGGTGTCCATGATCAGGTTTTTCTGTGGCTGCCTCATTCTGGTCGTGAGTGGGCTCTGGCAGGGCGGTGCGTGGGCGGCTTCGGTGGTGTTTCTGAATCCGGGCTCTGCGCAGGACCCCTATTGGTCCAGCTATTCGCGCTTCATGCAGGCGGCGGCTGATCGGCTGGGCATGAATCTGCACGTCCACTACACCGGCCGCGACACCCGCACACTGCTGACCCTGGCGCGCAAGACGCTGCAAGGCAGCGACCGGCCCGACTATCTGGTGTTTTCCAACGAGCTGAACGTCGCCCCCGAAGTGCTGCGCCTGTCGATGGGCAGCGGCGTCAGGCTGATGGCGGTGAACAACACGTTCACCGCCGATCAGTTGAGCATTCTGGGTGATCTGCGCAGCCGCTATCCGGACTTTCTCGGCAGCGTGGTCGCCAACGACGAGGAGGGTGGCTATCTGGTCGCCAGACACCTGATCGCCGCTCATGCGCCGGTGCTTCCCGGCCAGACCATCGACATGCTCGCCTTCTCCGGCACCAACAGCACGCCCGTGTCGTTGCAACGCGAGCGGGGGCTGTATCGGGCGCTGGCCGAGTTTCCGCAGGTGCGTCTGCGGCAGATCGTGCTCGGCGGCTGGCGTCGGGATCGGGCCTACGAGCAGGCGCAGATGCTGCTCAAGCGTTATCCCTCTGTAAGCCTGATCTGGGCCGCCAGCGACCAGATGGCCTTCGGTGTCATGGATGCCGTGCGCGAGGCCGGCAAACAGCCCGGCCGGGACGTGCTGTTGGGCACCATCAACGATTCCACTGCAGCGCTGCAATCCCAGCTCGAGGGGCAATTGAGCGTGGTGGTCGGCGGGCATTTCACCTTGGGCGGCTGGGCGCTGGTACTGCTCAACAACTACGACCATGCCGACAGCAAGACGCGGCAACCGATCGGCACCTGGCGCGTGCGGGCCATGCAGATCAGAGAGCGCCGCGACGCCGTGCAATTCATGCAGGCCAACAACCGTGATGACTACGACATCGACGTTCGCCAGTTCACAGATGGACGCAGCCCGGAAGGGGTGCCGTACCCCTTTGTGCGGGTCGGTGATTCGAACTGATGCAGTGGGTGTTCGGGATGCGGCGCAATAAAACGCTGTGGCCGGTCTCTACTCAGCTTTAAACCGATGATCAGTAAACAGATAAACAATGTGTTTATCGGGAAGGGCCGTTGTCGGGCAGTGAGTTGTCATTGTTGATATTCAACACTTCCAGTGCTCTGTTTAAAACCTTTTAAACTTTCCTTTTCAGATGGCTTCCGCATGCCGTGTCAGAAGTTTCCGTAGGAAATATCCTGATATTTGTAAAGTGGGTTTTTAATTGTAAAAGCGGCTGGCGTTTTTATTAATCACTGGTTAGCGTTTGTCTTCACCGCCACCGGGAACTACGGCGGCGGCACCTGATGTCCCTCGACTGAACAGGCCATGGATTCTCCGCGAGCCCCTGGCGTCGCGTCAACCGTGATTGCGCCGTGTAGAGGCAAAGCGGCCGTCAGGGTATTTGGGATTCAATAACGCTCCCTTTGAAGTTCCCCGGACTTTCCATGAGCCCGAAATAGATAAGCCTGTTCACAGGCATCAACAAACTGGATGGCCTCTCGAACAGACGCAGAGGTATTTAATATAACGCGCACCCACATTGGCAGCTGTGCCACATGGTGGCTGAAGATAACGTCTTCAGTGGCGTGGGTCTTTAATGGGTCCCGGTATTACCTATGAAACTGGAAGAGCATCAGCACGCTGGCATTACCACGATTGATACAGACCTCATCCTTCAGAACACTTATCTGCTGGTGATCGAGTTGCGCATGGGTTCCCGTGCGAGCGGCAGCAAAACGTTGCGCGAAGACTGTATCGCCCAGGTCGAAGACGTGCGCAGCGCATTGCAGAAGGCAGGCATAAGCGCACGCAGCGTCGATCTGATCAGCCACGCGCAATGCGCGCTGCTCGATGAGGCCGTACTGGCCACCACCCGGGACGGCGTTCGACACGCCTGGACCCATGAAACGTTGCAAACGCGGTTCCTTGGGCATCATCGGGCAGGTGAAATGCTGTTTGAGGAGATGCGTCAGGCGCTGAGGGAGCCTGCACCGAACCTTCACGTCCTGACCGTTTACGACCGGGTAATGATGCTGGGATTCCTTGGCGCCTATCGAGCGCTGGAAGACGCAGACCGCTTGAGCCTGATGAGACAGCTCAGGGAGCGCATCCCGCCGCTGCCGCAGGCGCAGGCATTGCCGTCGTCTTTGACCGGTATGACGGAGCCTTCGCAACGTTACCGGCGCTGGCTACGTTCTCCCGCGCTGCACCTTGTCGCCTGCAGTCTGTTCCTGGCCCTCGTGTGGTGGTTCCTTGACCGGTCGCTTGCCAACGCCATCGCCTCACTGTCCCTGGGAGGCATCTGATCATGCTCGCTGTCTTGTTCGATCACAGTCGGCACACACTGCACGTCGACGAGCTTGACGCCGCCCTCGACGTGCTGACGTTCACGGGCGAAGAACGGCTCAGCCAGCCGTTCATCTACGTCATCGAATTCACCTCGGCAAAGCAGGACATCGGCGCCGGACACATGCTTGGCAAAGCGGCACGGTTCACGCTGCACACCGCCCCCCATTTGCTGCCCAAGGCGATTCGCGGGTTGCCGGTGCCCACCGTCGAGCCGCTGCGCATGCTGCGTGGGATGATCACAGGCTTCAAGTGCCTGTCCGCCTCCAGGGACGAGGCACGCTACGAGGTCACGCTCGAGCCGCGCATGGCCCTGTTGTCCCGAGGGCATCAATACCGCCTCTACCAACACCTGTCGGTGCCGGAGATTGTCGACAGCATTCTGCGCGGCCGCCACGGTATGGAAGGGCAGGATTTCCGGTTCCGACTGGTCCGCGAATACCCCCGGCGAGAGCAGGTGATGCAGTTCGGCGAAAGCGATCTGGCGTTCATCTCGCGGCTGCTGGCGCAAGTGGGCATCTGGTTTCGTTTCGTCCACGACGCCCGGCTGGACATCGATGTCATCGAGTTTCACGACGACCAGCGCCACTATCGATGGCCCCGGACCGAGGTGCCATGCCGCTCGCCCTCGGGGCTGGACAGCAATGATCAGGACGCCGTGTGGCAGTTGCAATCCAACCATTGTGTGGTGGAAAAGAACATTCACTTTCGCGCTTACGACCCTCGCCATGCAAACGTCTGGCTTGACGGCGAAGTCGACCAGAGCCGCCGCGCCACCACCACCTACGGCGAGGCCTATCACTACGCTGAGCCCTACACCGTCTTGGGCGACGCGCTGGATCAGGACGAAGACCTCGAGAGTGAAAGCGGCTTTTTCTACGCCCGCCTGCGGCACGAACGTTATCTCAATGCTCAGACGCGTTTAAGCGGCGTCAGCAGCAGTGCGACCCTGTCGCTGGCGCAGATCCTCAACGTCACCGGCGAGGCCCCTCACGCGTTCGAACCTGGCGCGGTGATCACTCGCCTGAGCCTGCGCGCCGCTCGGGACCGCAGCTTCGAAGTCGCTTTCGAGGCCATTCCCTATAGCGAAACCGTATGCTTCCGTCCCCCGGTGCCGCCCAAGCCGCAGATCGCGGGCACTGTCGCTGCGCGGGTGACCGGCGTCAACGCCGACGACCCCTACAGCCACATCGACATGGAAGGTCGCTACAAGGTCAACTTCCTGTTCGACCGCGACACCTGGCAGCCCGGCCATGAAAGCGCCTGGCTGCGTCTGGCCCGCGCCTACGCTGGCGACACTCATGGCCTGCACCTGCCGCTGATTCCCGGCACCGAAGTGGCCGTGGCGTTCGAGCACGGCGACCCCGACCGCCCCTACATCGCCCATGCCTTGCACGATGACCGGCACCCGGACCCGGTGACCCTCGCGGATCGAGACTACACCCGCAACGTGCTGCGCACGCCGGCCAACAACAAACTGCGCATGGAAGACGAGCGCGGCAAGGAACACATCAAGCTGAGCACCGAGCACAGCGGCAAGAGCCAGCTGAATCTGGGCCATCTGGTGGACGCCGAAAAGCACACGCGCGGCGAAGGCTTCGAACTGCGCACCGATGGCCGGGGGGCGATTCGCGGCGGAAAGGGGCTGTTCATCACCGCCGACCAACAGGCCGCCGCGCAAGGCCAGCAACTGGAGATGGCATCGGCCGTCGCGCATTTGCAGCACGCGGTCGAGCAACTGCAAGCGCTGTCGCAGGATGCCCAGGCGAGCAAGGCCGAGCCTGCCGGCGTCCAGGCGCAACTGGACCTGCTGGAGCAGAATCTCGAACAGCTCAAATCAGCCGTTTTGCTGCTCAGCGCACCCCAGGGCATCGCCCTCGCCAGCGGCAAACACGTGCAACTGGCCGCGCACGACAACCTGATGCTCAACGCCGGAGGCGAGGCCGACATCAGCGTGGTCAGGCGGATGTTCGTCGGCGTCGGGCAAGGGCTGAGCCTGTTCGTGCGCAAACTGGGCATCAAGCTGATCGCCAATCAGGGCCCGGTCACCGTGCAGGCGCAGAACGACACCCTGGAATTGCTCGCCCGGCAAGGCCTGAGCATCACCAGCACCGAAGACGAAATCCACATCGTCGCCAAGAAGAAGATCGTGCTCAACGCCGCCGGCAGCTACCTCACCCTCGAACAAGACGGTATCGAGTCGGGGACGGCGGGGGACCACCTGATCAAGGCCGCGAACCTGCGCTTCAAAAAGGGCGCCGCGACCATGGCCGCCGACCATCCCGACTACCCCAGACAGCAGACCCGGCAACCCTTGCGCCTGAAGCTGGCGGCCGCGCCCAACCTTGCCGGCAGTTGGAGCCACATGCCCTACAAGGTCTATGCCGATGGCGGATTGATCAGCGAAGGCGTCATGGACGAAAGCGGGCACGTCGAGATCGACCATCAGGCGGCGACGCAGGAGTACCGGCTGGAAATGGCGAACGGCGTCAGCTACCGGATTCCGACCCCTACCGCTTACAGCAATCCCGAGCAGGGAAGGCTGGCGAACCAGGGCCTGCACCACCACCGCTCGGCCCCCGGCACCCCCGTCAATCAACCGGATTCGCACACCGACCACCGCACGCTCTACGCCGCCGTGCTCAACAACATCGCCGATCAGGAAGAGGAGGCCCCATGACGCTGCCAGAAATCGTCGCGCCCATCGCATTTCAAGACACCGAGACTGTCACCCTGTGCACGCCCTGGTACGTGCAGGACACCGAGTACGCGCCTGCGATGGCAACTTACAAGCCGCTGATCAATGGCGAAGAAACCTTTCGTGCCGTGCATAAGGCCATCGAAAAAGCGACCCAGTCGGTGGACATTATCTGCTGGGGTTTTCAGCCGTCGATGTATTTTATTCGTAAGGGCGGGAAACACCCCCGCATCGGTCAATTACTGCTGAAAAAGGCCCAAGAGGGCGTGAGAGTACGGGTGCTGGGCTGGGAGATGCCATTCAACACCGCAGGTGTGGGAGGCGAAGCCAATCTGCCGGGTAAGGGGCTGGTCTCGCTGGGAGACCGCGCGATGCAAACCTCGACCTGGGAGCAGTACGAATACGACCGCGAATGGTTCGCTGCCTGTTCAATTGCCACCGTTCAGACACCCTGGCGCATCAGTGACAAGCGACCGGCCTACGCCAGTCGCGGTTTCAGCCTGTTCGACCGTGCAGAGATCATCCATCAGGCCAGATCCCACAGCGCCGACCCGGACCTCAGCATCAGCACCCTCGGGGCACTTGGGCTCGCCGTCACCCACCACCAGAAAACCGTGCTGGTGGACTATGAAGCTCCCGAGCGGGCGGTGGGTTTCGTCATGGGCCACAACACCCTTGACGAGTATTGGGACACCGACAGCCATTCTTCGCGCAATCGCGACCCGGCCAGCAAACCTGCCCCCAATGCCGGGCCCCGGGGCGATACACCGCGCCAAGACATCTCCAGCCAGGTGGCCGGGCCGATCCTGGAACACCTACACCACAACTTCGCCACCGCCTGGTTAGACGCCACCGGCGAAGACCTGATGAGCACTCGCGACGCCATGGCATTGGGCAGGCGTTTGAGATGCCCGCCCGGCGAGCAGCGGCAGATGGCCCAGATCCTGCGCACCCAGGCCCAGGAAGGCCGACGCGACATCGAGAAGCTCTACCTGCAAGCGGTGAACAACGCCACGGGTTTCATCTACATCGAAAATCAGTATTTCCGATGGCCACCGCTGGCCGAAGCGATCAAGAAGGCCGCCATCGCCCAGACCAGAGGCGGACGCGATCCCGGTAAACACGGCGCGCTGCACCTGTTCGTGATCACCAACGTCACCGACGATGGCATCGGCAAAGGCACGGTCAACACCCACCGCATGCTCGACAGCCTGGGGCGCGCCGACACCATGCCAAAGATCACCCAGCTTCAGCGCATCGAGTCCGCCAAGGCAAAGGCCGCTGCACAGGAGCCGGACTTGAGTGAACTGATCGAAGACCATGCGTTGACCCTCTTGACCGGGCTGTTGAGCGGGCGTGACAGCACGATCAACGAAAAGGCTCGCGAGAAACAGCGCGACGCCGAACGCTCGGCGGAGTGGCGGATGGCCGTGCTCGAACAGGAGATCAAGGCCATCGAGCAGGAAGTGATCAAGCCCGAAGAAATCCCCAACCTGAAGGTGCACATCTGCTCGCTGGTGGCCCCCGACTCACCCGCGGGCAACTGGATGCCGGTGTACATCCACTCCAAGTTGATGATCGTCGATGACGTCTTCACCACCCACGGCTCGGCGAACATCAACACCCGCAGCATGCAGGTCGACAGTGAGCTGAACATTGCTCATGAGTGGGCGAGTAAGACTCAGGCGTTGAGGCGGAGGTTGTGGGATCTGCATACGGCGGGGGAAGGGATGCAGAACGATCCGAAGGTGGCGTTTGAGGCTTGGCAGAACGTTATCAAGGAAAACAAAAAGAGAAAGGCTGAAAAGGGGGGAGGTAAACCCTATGCCCCCCTCGTCGAGTTTCATTACTGCCCCGCGACGCTGACGAATCTCGACTGATGCGCTTATTACTGCTGCTCGCCTGCCTGACTCTGACTGCCTGTGACAACCGCAACGGGTTATCGCCACCCCCCGACAAGGACATTCCGATGAAATCCCTCGCTGCCATCAAGGACAACTTGGCCTTCACCTGTAGACACGAAGTGCTACCTCCAGCCCCCAGCGAGAGCGATGTGCTGTTTCAGTACGCCCGCTGGCTGCAGAAAAACAACCAACTTATGCATGACCCGAATACCGATCCCGAAATTGCGCGGCTGTATCGCATTGCCGCCGAAAATGGCCATGTAAAAGCCAATATCAATCTGCAAAACGGCAGCCTGCGCGGCAAGTTCAGACTGCGGGGGCATGAGCACCTGCGCTTCAGCCAAGACCTGATCGATGCAGACGTGGCTACGGGGCATTACTTCGTGTCGCTGTTTCTAAAAAACGGCATTGCCGATCTGAATCAGGACATGGAGATGTCTCTGCGCTATCTGCGCAAGGCTGCCGATGAGGGCAGTGCGCAAGCCCAGTACGAAATCGGTGATGCGCTTGCGCCGAGCGATATCGCCCCAGAAGTTGCGGTGCAGATGTACCGCTGTGCCGCAAGTCAAGGCCACGGCGAAGCGGCGTCGACATTGGGAGTTGACCGTAAATACAACAAGCAATATCGAGAAGCGCTCGAAGCATTTCAACTTGGTGTCGCCGCAGGCGATGAAAGCTCCGCCAGTTTTTTGCGCAAGGGTTTTCGAGGGCCAGAACCCACCAACGAACTGTATTACCTTGCTCTCGGGGAGGATATCGAGCGCGCCGCCCGCTACGACATAATCTGGAGCATCCTCGCGGACTACTCCTACGCCCACCCCAAAGTCCCCGAAATCAACGACATCCTCCCGCTCCCACCGGCCACGCTGCCGCCGTGGGACGGCAAGTTGCAATGGCTCGAAGCCCGCGAAGCGAATGTCCCGCCCGAAAAACCGTCCTCAGAGCTGATCCGGCGCCTGACCGAGGACCTGAAACTCGACCCCGCCACCGGCAGGCCGATGCCGGGGGCCAAGGGCTTCAGTCAGGCGCACTTGTCGGCCAAAAACTGCCTCGCCGGCACCCCATGCCCGGTCAGTGGTTACTGGCAGGTTGTCGAGCACGAAGAACTGTTCACACCCGGCGGCCGGCCGATCATCCGTCACTTCGCGCAAGGCGACGTCTTTCCCGTCGAGCAGATGCGCTATTACGAAGCCCGCATCTGGCCGCTGTCCAAGCGCCTGTGCGAAGGCCCGGTGCAGGTCATGTGGAGGTTGGCGTGATGAACCGTGCGTGGGTGTTGTCATGCCTGCTGCTGGCGGGTTGCGACCGCCCCGACACCGAGCAGCAGGCTGGCGTATCGGTGCCGTCACTCAGCGCCATCCAGGAACATCTGGCCTTCACCTGCCAACACGAGGTCATACCCCAAGCCAGTGCCGACAGCGACGTGCTGTTCCAGTACGCCCGTTGGCTGCAGAAAAATAACCAGCTCATGCAGGACCCGAATACCGATCTCGAGATTGCGCGGCTGTATCGCATCGCCGCCGAAAACGGCCATGTCAAAGCCAATATCAATCTGCAAAACGGCAGCCTGCGCGGCAAGTTCAGACTGCGGGGGCACGAGCTCCTGCGGTTCAGTCAAGATTTGATCGATGCAAAGGTGGCAACGGGTTACTACTTCGTGTCGGTTTTTCTAAAGAATGGTATTGCCGACCTGAAGCAGGACTCGGAGATGTCGCTGCGCTTTCTGCGCAAGGCTGCCGACGAAGGCAGTGCGCAAGCCCAGTACGAAATAGGTGAGGCGCTGGCGCCGAGCGACCGGGCACCGGATGTTTCGCGGCAGATGCGCCGCTGCGCGGCTGAGCAAGGTCAGGGGAACGCTGCGCGCGCTTTGGGCGTTGATCTCAAGTTCACCAAGCAATATCAAGACGCGCTGGAAGCATTTCAATTGGGAGTTGCAGCAGGTGATGAATCTTCGGCAGGACGTCTTGCCGAGGGATTCAAAGGGCCTGAGGCAACGAACAAGCTGTATTACATGGACTTGCAAGAGGACTCAGAACGCGCCTCCCGTTACCACCAAATCTGGAGCATCCTCGCCGACTATTCCTACGCCCACCCCAAAGTCCCCGAAATAAACGACATCCTCCCGCTGCCTCCGGCCAAGCTCCCGCCGTGGGACGGCAAGCTGCAATGGCTCGAAGCCCGCGAAGCCAATGTCCCGCCCGAAAAACCCTCCCCAGAGCTGATCCGGCGCCTGACCGAGCACCTGAAACTCGACCCAGCCACCGGCAGGCCCTGGTCGCAATCACCTTCCGTTACCCAATCCACCCAATTGAAAAAGGATTTCGCATGAAAGGCGTCATTCGCATCAGCGACGCAACCAGCAGCGGCGGCGCAGTCACATCCGGCTCCGCGGTGATGATATTCGACGGTCTTGGTGTGGCTCGCGTCGGCGACAGCGTTTTCTGTCCACTGCCAGGTCATGGTGCAAACAGGATTGCCCAGGGCAATTCGGGGTTCAGCGACGATGATGTGCCGGTCGCGTTTGACGGTGACCGTTGTGAGTGCGGCTGCACATTGATCACCTCGCTGCCGGAAATGACCGCGGGCTGAACAGGCTCAATATTTTTCCATTCCCGAGACAAGGACATCTTCGATGAGCAAGGACAATCCGACCCAGGCGTACTTTGACGCCGAAATGCGTTACCTGCGCGAAGCGGCGAAGGAGTTCGCGAGCCAGTTCCCCGACCGCGCCGCAATGTTGAATCTGGATAAAACCGGGGCGCGGGATCCGAGCGTCGAGCACCTGTTTCAAGGCTTCGCCTTTCTAATGGGGCGAATGCGCGAGAAGCTGGACGACGACTTTCCGGAGTTGAGTGAAGGGCTGGTCGACATGGTACGGCCGGAATGCTTGCGCATGGTTCCTTCGCTGTCGGTCGTCGAGCTTGCGCCAGACGTCAACAAGATGAAGGACTGCCAGACGATCCACAAAGGGTTCGAAGTGCGCTCCAAGCCCGTCGGCCCACTCGGGACGCGCTGCCGCTACACCACGACCCAGGACCTGGCGCTGCGCGCGCTGGCGCTCGATGCCGTCAAGGTAGGGCAGGCGCCCGATGGCTGCTCGACCATCACCCTGCGTTTTTCGCGAGGCAGACTGATGCAATGGGACTGCATCGACCTCCAGAACATACCGCTTTACCTCGATGGCAGCGAGGCTGTTGCAACCGCTCTGCATCATGCGCTGTCGTTGAACTCACCGCAGATCTACCTGCGTCGGGAGGGGGCGGAGCGCGAATTGCACGACGTGTATTTCGCGGTGAAGGGCTTTAGCGAGGACGACCGGCTCTGGCCTCGGGGTGACAGTCAGGACGGCGACCATCAGCTATGGCTGGAGTATTTCAGCTTTCCCGAAAAATTCATGTTTCTGAGGCTCAAGGGGCTGGAGCAGGTGACGTTCGAGCCTTCTATGCCGTGGTTCGAGCTTGAGGTGATCCTGCACAAACCCTGGCCCCGTTCGTTAGCCCTCAGTCACGAGAACGTTCGCCTCCATGCCGTGCCGGTCATTAATGCATTTGCCCTGGAAGTGCCCCCTCTGACGCTCGACCCTTTGCAGAGCGAATATCTGCTGCGACCGATGGATAAGGATGGCGGGCACGTTGAAATCTACTCGGTGGACAGCGTCATTGCGGCCAAGAGTTCCGCGCGGCACAAATACGTGCCCTTCAGCCGTTTCCAGCACAAGGGCGGGATGTTGCCGAATCAGACGCCTGGGCACTATTACCATACCCGGCTCAAGCGCGCGCCGAGCGGCGCGTATGACACGTGGCTGATCCTGGGCGGAGACGGCTTCGAGCTCGACCGCTCGAAACAGGCGCAGACCCTGTCGTTGAAGTTGACGGGCACCAACGGTCACACCTCGCGAATGGCATTGACCAAAACCGTGCTGGACGAGCGCGGGCATTCGCATGAAGCGCAGTTCACGGTGCGCAATCTGTGCGCGCCGACCATGCCGTTCTACCCGCCTGACAAGGATCGTTTTCATTGGCAGGTGCTCAGTCACCTTGGGCCGAATTTCCTGCCAATGCTAGACAGTGCCGAAGTCTTGAGGAACACGCTGGCACTCTATGACTGGACCGGTGATGAGCGGAACCGGCACCGGCTACAGGGGATCGTCGAGGTAAAACATCACCTGCTCCAACGCTTCGAGAAAGGGTTTCTGCTGCGCGGTGTGGACATTGAAGTCACGCTGGATGGCAGCCGTTTTGCGGGGGAGGGCGATATGGTTCTGTTTGGTCTATTGCTCAACCATTTCTTTGCGCAGTACGCCGATATCCATCTGTTCAACCAACTGACGCTGGTCATGCTTCCCGAGAAGAAGTGCCTGCGATGGGAAGAAAATCACAGCCAGCGCGTGCCCGGATGAGCGCCGCGCAAAACCCGGACGCTTAAAGGTTCAAGGCACAGCGAAGTGCAGCACCAGTTGCACGATGCCCATCAGCATCAGCGCGAAGATCGCGGTGAAGGCAATGCCCATGATCACGAAGTGCGACGGCTTGCCGTGGGTGAAGTCCCGCGCGCGGTTCTTGTGGCTCTGCACGCCGAAGGCAGCGGCCATGACGCTGTGCAGCATCTGCCAGAAGGTCGGGGGCTTGTTGTCTTCGGGGCGTTGCGGGGCGTTGTCCATGTTCTCTCCAGCGCCTGGGAGGTGCTGAAGAAATGATAGTCGCAAATCAGAGGTGGATCTGCGTCGTGGCGCGATGATCGTTCCCACGCTCGGCGTGGTAACGCTGCGATTGACGCTCCGCGTCAGAAGGGACGCGGAGCGTCCTGCCAGGCATTCCCACGCTGGAGCGTGGGAACGATCATGATAGGGAGCAGCACGGCTTGCCGGCGGTAGCGATCTCGAATGCGTCACCGCCGGGACGCTGCATTCGTCGGCAAGCTGTCCTCCCACGCCTGCGGCAGAAACCGTCCGGGGTCTAGCTGTCGAACTTCACTCGTCATACCCCAGATTCGGCGCCAGCCAGCGTTCGGTCACGCGCATTTCCTGGCCTTTGCGGGCGTTGTAGCTTTCCACCTGGTCCTTGTCGACCTTGCCCACGGCGAAATACTGCGCCTGCGGGTGGGCGAAGTACCAGCCGCTGACGGCGGCGGCCGGAAACATCGCGTAGTGCTCGGTCAGGAACACGCCGCTGACACCGGGCTTGCCGTCGCCTTGCGCCGGATCCAGCAGGTCGAACAGCACGCCTTTCTCGGTGTGATCCGGGCAGGCCGGGTAGCCGGGGGCAGGGCGGATTCCCGCGTATTTCTCCTTGATCAGGTCTTCGTTGTCCAGTTGCTCGTCGGTGGCGTAACCCCAGTACTCTTTACGCACTTGCTGGTGCAGCCATTCGGCGCAGGCTTCGGCCAGACGGTCGGCCAGGGCCTTGACCATGATCGCGTTGTAATCGTCGCCCTTGTCCTGATACGCCTTGGACACTTCTTCGGCGCCGATACCGGCGGTGGTGATGAAGCCCCCCACGTAGTCGGTCACGCCGCTGTCTTTGGGTGCCACGAAGTCCGCCAGCGAGAAGTTCGGCTTGCCGTCGGTCTTGATGATCTGCTGGCGCAGGTGATGCAGTTTCGCCAACGGCTGACCGTTATCGTCCAGCAACTGGATGTCGTCATGATCAACCTGATTCGCCGGCCAGAAACCGAACACGGCACGGCTGCGGATCAGCTTCTCGTCGATCAGCTTGCGCAGCAGTTCCTGAGCGTCCTTGAACAGCGAGGTGGCTGCCTCACCGACGACTTCATCGGTCAGGATGCGCGGGTATTTGCCGGCCAGGTCCCAGGAGATGAAGAAAGGCGTCCAGTCGATATAGTCGACCAGTACGTTCAGATCGATGTCTTCCAGCACTTTCACGCCAGTGAACGTCGGTTTGGCCGGCGCATAGCCCGCCCAGTCGAATTGCGGCTTCTTGGCGATGGCGGCGCTGTAGCTCAGGCGCTCGGTACGGGCGCTGCGGGCCGAAGTCCGTTCGCGCACTTCGACGTACTCGGCGCGGGTTTTCTCGATGAAACCGGCTTTCAGTTCCCTGGACAGCAACTGGGTCGCCACGCCCACGGCGCGGGAGGCGTCGGTCACGTAGATCACCGCATCGTTGCTGTACTTGGGCTCGATCTTCACCGCCGTATGCGCTTTCGACGTTGTCGCCCCGCCGATCATCAACGGCAGGCTGAAGTTCTGGCGCTGCATCTCGCGGGCAACGTGGACCATTTCGTCCAGCGACGGGGTGATCAGGCCGGACAGGCCGATGATGTCGCACTTCTGCTCTTTGGCGACCTGCAGGATCTTCTCCGCCGGCACCATGACGCCGAGGTCGACGATGTCGTAACCGTTACAACCCAGTACCACGCCGACGATGTTCTTGCCGATGTCGTGAACGTCGCCCTTGACCGTGGCCATCAGGATCTTGCCCTTGGCTTCCGGCTTGTCGCCTTTTTCCGCTTCGATGAACGGAATCAGGTGCGCAACGGCCTGTTTCATCACGCGGGCGGATTTCACCACCTGCGGCAGGAACATCTTGCCCGAACCGAACAGGTCGCCGACCACGTTCATGCCGGCCATCAGCGGCCCTTCGATCACTTCGATAGGGCGCGCGAACGACTGGCGCGACAATTCGGTGTCTTCGACGATGTGGGTGGTGATGCCCTTGACCAGCGCGTGCTTGAGGCGCTCGTTGACCTCCCAGCCGCGCCACTCTTCGGTTTCCGCTTCCTTGACCGAGCCGTCGCCCTTGAACTCGTCCGCAATGGCCAGCAGCTTTTCAGTGCCCTCGTCGCTGCGGTTCAGAACCACGTCTTCCACGGCTTCGCGCAGCTTGGCCGGGATCTCGTCGTAGATCTCCAGTTGGCCTGCGTTGACGATACCCATGGTCAGACCGGCGCGGATCGCGTGCAGCAGGAACACCGAGTGGATCGCTTCGCGCACCGGGTTGTTGCCACGGAACGAGAACGACACGTTGGACACGCCCCCGGATGTCAGCGCATAGGGCAGTTCGTCACGGATATAGGCGCAGGCGTTGATGAAGTCGACCGCGTAGTTGTTGTGCTCCTCGATGCCGGTGGCGATGGCGAAGATGTTCGGGTCGAAGATGATGTCCTCCGGCGGGAAGCCGACTTCGTTGACCAGAATGTCGTAGGAGCGTTTGCAGATTTCTTTCTTGCGCGCTTCGGTGTCGGCCTGACCGGCTTCGTCGAAGGCCATGACCACCACGGCGGCGCCATAGCGCTTGCACAGTCTGGCGTGGTGAATGAACTGCTCGACGCCTTCCTTCATGCTGATCGAGTTGACGATGCCCTTGCCCTGAATGCACTTGAGGCCGGCTTCGATGACTTCCCATTTCGAGGAGTCGATCATGATCGGCACGCGGGAGATGTCCGGTTCACCGGCAATCAGGTTGAGGAAGGTCACCATGGCCTTCTTCGAGTCCAGCATGCCTTCGTCCATGTTGATGTCGATCACCTGAGCGCCGGCTTCGACCTGCTGCAGGGCGACTTCAAGGGCTTCGGTGTAGTTGTCTTCACGGATCAGGCGGGCGAAGCGGGCGGAACCGGTGATGTTGGTGCGCTCGCCGACGTTGACGAACAGCGAGTTGCGATCGATGGTGAACGGCTCAAGGCCCGAGAGGCGACAGGCTTTCGGGATGTCTGGAATCACCCGCGGCGCGTAACCGGCCACGGCGCTGGCGATGGCCTTGATGTGCGCAGGCGTGGTGCCGCAGCAACCGCCGACGATGTTCAGAAAGCCACTTTGGGCGAATTCTTCGATGACGGCTGCGGTCTGGTTGGGCGCCTCGTCGTATTCGCCGAATTCGTTCGGCAGACCGGCGTTGGGGTGGGCGGAAACGTGCGTCTGCGCCTTGTTCGCCAGCTCTTCCAGATAGGGGCGCAGTTCACTGGCGCCCAGGGCGCAGTTCAGGCCGACGGAAATCGGATTGGCGTGGCGCACCGAGTTCCAGAACGCTTCGGTGGTCTGGCCGGAGAGGGTGCGGCCCGACGCGTCGGTGATGGTGCCGGAAATCATGATCGGCAGCTCGAAGCCCAGTTCTTCGTAAACACCCTGCACGGCGAAGATCGCCGCTTTGGCGTTCAAGGTGTCGAAGATGGTCTCGATGAGGATCATGTCCGCACCGCCTTCGATCAGGCCTTTGGTGGCTTCGGTGTAGTTTTCCACCAGTTCGTCGAAGGTGACGTTGCGATAGCCGGGGTTGTTCACGTCCGGCGACAGTGAGCAGGTGCGGCTGGTCGGGCCGAGCACGCCAGCGACGAAGCGCGGCTTGTCCGGGGTTTCGAGGGTCTTGGCATCGGCGACCTTACGGGCCAGGCGCGCGCCTTCCACGTTCAGTTCGTAGACCAGCGCTTCCATGCCGTAGTCGGCCTGGGACACCTGGGTGGCGTTGAACGTGTTGGTCTCGAGAATGTCGGCGCCGGCGTCCAGGTATTCTTTCTCGATCGCGCCGATGACATCGGGGCGGGTCAGAATCAGCAGGTCGTTGTTGCCTTTGACGTCGCTCGGCCAGTCGGCGAAGCGTTTGCCGCGGTAGTCTTCTTCCTCCAGACGATAGCTCTGGATCATGGTGCCCATGCCGCCATCGAGAATCAGGATCCGCTCTTTGAGAGCCTGCTTGAGTGCTTTAAGACGCGCGCTGCGATCTGACATAGGGGTATCCGAGCAAAGAAGTACAAGAAAAGTGACGCTGAAAGGTGCGAAATAATAGCAAACCTGTACCGTTTTAAACCGTTACGGGATTTACATGAATTCTGCTCATGTTGAAGGCCGCTCGCCACAGGTAGAATCGCCCCGGATTCTTTATTTTCAGGACGCCCGTTCCATGTTGCATCGCTTGTTCGCCATTGCATTGGCCTTGTTGTTTTGCGGTGCAGCGTTCGCGCAATCACCTCCACCGCAACCTGATCTCGCGCATCCGGCCATTTCCTATAGCCGGGACATTCAGCCGATCTTCACCGAGAAGTGCGTGGCCTGCCATGCCTGCAACGATGCGGCCTGCCAGTTGAACCTGGGCAGTGGCGAAGGCGCGTTGCGCGGTGCGTCGAAAGTGCCGGTCTATCAGGGCGATCGCAGCAAGGCGGTCGCGCCGTCACGGATCTTTTATGACGCCCAAGGCCCTGAAGCCTGGCGTCGAAAGGGCTTTTATTCGGTGCTCGACGGCCAGAGCAATCAGGCTGCGCTGATGGCAAAGATGCTCGAATTCTCCCACAGCACGCCACTGGTGCCCAACGCCAAGCTGCCGGATAACATCATCCTGGGGCTCAATCGCGAGAACATGTGCCCGTTGCCGCAGGAGTTCGACGGCTACGCCCAGTCTCACCCCGGCCAAGGCATGCCGCTGGCGGTTACCGGCCTGACCGATGCCCAGTACAACACCCTGCAAAGCTGGCTGGCGGCGGGAGCCCCTGTGGAGCAGACGCCGTTGCAGCCAAGCACGGCCGAGGCTGCGCAGATCGGCGAATGGGAAAACCTGCTCAACCGCCCCGGTTCAACCGAGGCGCTGGTCGGCCGCTGGCTCTACGAGCACCTGTTTCTGGCGCACATCTACTTCACCGGTGGCGAGCCAGGGCATTTCTTCCAGTGGGTGCGCTCGCGGACCCCGAGCGGGACGCCGGTCGATCTGATCGCCACGCGGCGCCCGGACGACGACCCCGGCACCACCTTTTATTACCGCCTGATGCCGGTACAGGGCGTCATTGTCCACAAGACCCACATCACCTATCCGATGGGCCCGCAGAAGCTGGCGCGGGTCAAGCAACTGTTCTATAGCGGCAACTGGCACGCCACCGAATTGCCCGGCTACAGCCCGCAGCGCCGGGCGAACCCCTTCGATACGTTCAGGGAAATTCCGGCAGTGGCCCGCTACCAGTTCATGCTGGATAACGCCGAATATTTCGTCAGAACCTTCATTCGCGGGCCCGTGTGTCGCGGCGAAATCGCCACGGATGTGATCCGCGATCATTTCTGGGCGCTGTTCCAGGAACCGGCCCACGACCGATATATCACCGACGCCGCTTATCGCGCCAAGGCCACGCCGCTGCTGGCCATGCCGGGGCAGAACGACGACGTCGGCAGTGTCCTGAGCCTGTGGCATGACTACCGTGACAAGCGCAACGAATACGAAGACTTGCGCAGCGACGCCTACGCCAGCATGCCGCCACCGGGTTGGGCGACGCTGTGGGCGGGCAATGACAACGCGCTGCTGACCATCTTCCGCCACTTCGACAGCGCGTCGGTGAACAAGGGCCTGATCGGCGATCTGCCGAATTCGGTCTGGCTGTTCGACTACCCGCTGCTGGAGCGCACGTATTACCAGTTGGCGGTGAATTTCGACGTCTATGGCAACGTTTCGCATCAGGTGCAGACGCGGCTGTATTTCGACCTGATTCGCAACGGCGCCGAAGTCAACTTCCTGCGCCTGATGCCGGCGGACAAGCGTGACGACATTCTCGGCAGTTGGTACCAGAACAGCGGCAAGGTGAAGATGTGGCTGGATTATCAGGCCATCGACAACGACACCCCAACCGGCATGAAACTGGACGAGAAGGACCCCAAGCGCGACTTCGAGCGCAAGCTGATCGAGCGCGCCGGGACGCTCAATGTCGCGCCGGATCCGATCAATCGTTGCAGCGCAGCGTATTGCTCACGTCAGGGTATCGGACCGGTGTTCAGCGATGTCGAACAGTCGCTGAGTCGTCTGGTGTCGCGTCCAGCCGCTGGATTGCGGGTCATCGACCAGTTGCCGGAAGCGACCATGCTGCGCATTCAGGATGGCAGCGGCAAACGGATCGTCTACAGCATGCTGCGCAATCGTGCCCACAGTAACGTGGCGTTTTTGCTCGGCGAGGCTTATCGCTACCAGCCGGGGCTGGACAGCCTGACGATTTATCCGGGCGTGCTCAGCAGCTACCCCAACTTCATGTTCAATGTCCCGGCCAATGAAGTCAGCGCGTTCGTCGATGCGATGGAGCAGGCCCACGATCACAAAGAGGCATTCGAGAAGATCGTCGAGCGCTGGGGCGTGCGTCGCAGCAATCCGCAGTTCTGGACGTATTTCCATGACCTGGACCACTACATTCAGGAGACCGCGCCGCAGGAGGCAGGCGTGCTGGATATGAATCGGTACGAGAATCTGTGATGGGGCCGTTGTCGCCGTCGTACTGACCCCGCACGATTATTTCGGGAGCCAGCTAGCTGGCGAATGCGTAAGGTCTGTCACATTGACCTGACCCACCGCAATCGCGGGCAAGCGCGCTCCTACAATGTTTTGGCTCACTTCAGAAGCCCGGCAGGCCACAAGCTGCGGTATTGCAGGACACGCCGAACGGCGTCTGCCCGGAGGGCGTGGGAGCCACCGGGGTGGCGCTCCACCTTGTCGGCGATCTGGCGCGCAGCGGCAGCAAAACCTGTGCATGCGGTGTGCCTGATGCACGGAGGTGGATGATCTTACTGCCGGAGCCCGGCAGATCGCCGACAAGTCTGGCTCCCACGCCCTCCGGGCAGAAGCGGGATTGCGGTGTGGTTCGAGCTTTTGATTCCGGCCGAAGGTTGTGGGAGTCGGCTTGCTGGCGAAGGCGTTGCGTCTGACACATCCGTGTTGCTAACACCGTATTTGCCATCAAGTTGGCTCCCACCTTTTTTTGTACCGGCAGTCACTCCCGTTTCGTCCCGCAGTCACTGGCTGAAGGCTTAAAACCCTTATAAAACATGGCCTGCAGCCATTATGCAGCCCGTCAGACCCGCCGAACCTTTTTGCACTTCCTCAAGTCGGACCCTGTGAGTCGTCCCCTGAAGCGTGACCTTTTCGAGGTCCTGGATCGTGGGTCAAACCCGAGTAAGCAAGAGGTTGCAGATGTTGATTTCGGTTCAAGCCCTGCGGGCACTCGCCGCGTGGGCCGTTGTGTGTCACCACTTCATGCAGATTTTTTTCGACTTCCACCCCAGCGGCCCGATCGGCCGTTTTTTTACCGAAAAAGGCGCCGTGGGCGTCGATATCTTCTTCGTCATCAGCGGTCTGGTGATTTACCTCTCGACGGTCGACAAAGACATGCCGGCCAGCCGGTTCATGCTCAATCGCATCATCCGCATCGTCCCCGCCTATTGGCTTTACACCCTGGTGATGGGGCTGCTGGTGGTCGTCGCCCATCCGCTGTTGCCCCACCAAGTGGTGGACTGGCAGAGCTTCATGCTTTCGCTGATGTTCATTCCATCCGAGAACCCGGGTGGCTATGGCCTGTACCCGACGCTCAACGTCGGCTGGACCTTGAATTACGAAATGTTTTTCTATGTGCTGTTTTCCATGGTGTTCCTGTTCCAGCAGCGCCTGCGTCCGTTGATCATTGCCGCCGCGCTGTTCGCCGTGACCGACGTTTTGGGACGTACCGGTTTGATCAGTCGTTTCTATGCCAACGATATCGTTTATGAATTCCTGCTTGGCATCGGTATCGGGGTAATCTACCGCCGCGGCTGGATTACAGAGCGCCTGTGGTTGCCATTGTTGGCCATCGGCGGCGCGTTGCTGACCATCAAACAGCTGCCGCCGGACCTGCGCATCGTCAACTGGGGTCTGCCCAGCGCGGTGATTGTGGTGGCGTGCATTTCGCTGGAACCGTACATGCGTGGCAGCCGCCTCTTGAAAACCATGGGTGACTGCTCCTATTCGGTGTATCTGCTGCATGTGCTGGTGTTGTACGGCGGCTGGCTGGCGACCGAGCGATATGGCCTGAACCCGTATGCAGCCTTCGCGATCTGCGTTCCGGTCATCGCCCTGGGCGCGTGGTTGAGCTACGAATGGATCGAGAAGGGCCTGTATCGCCGAATGAAAGGCTGGCTGGACAATAGAAGGGCTGCCAAGGAAGCGGTTGTGTCCTGAATCCTCTTTTGGCGGGCTATTACCCGACCGATTTACTAGGACTTTGTCAGTTGCTGTGGAATGGCGTAAACTCCGCCCCACGTCTGCGAGGAATTTTCATGACCGCTATTACTATTACCGATGCCGCCCACGATTACCTGGCCGATCTGCTGCAAAAGCAGAACACCCCCGGCATCGGCATCCGCGTGTTTATTACCCAGCCTGGCACCCAATACGCTGAAACCTGCATTGCTTACTGCAAGCCGGGCGAAGAAAAGCCGGAAGACAAGGCCATCGGCCTGAAGAGCTTCACGGCCTGGATCGACTCCTTCAGCGAGGCGTTCCTGGATGACGCGGTGGTCGATTACGCCACCGACCGCATGGGCGGTCAGCTCACCATCAAGGCGCCGAACGCCAAAGTGCCGATGGTCAATGCCGACAGTCCGATCAACGAGCGTATCAATTACTACCTGCAGACCGAGATCAATCCCGGCCTGGCGAGCCACGGCGGTCAGGTCACGCTGATCGATGTGGTCGAGGAAGATGAGGCGAACATCGCCGTTCTGCAATTTGGTGGCGGTTGTCAGGGTTGCGGTCAGGCTGACGTGACGCTGAAGGAAGGCATCGAGCGTACGCTGCTTGAGCGCATTCCAGAGCTGTCCGGCGTGCGTGATGTGACGGACCATACTCAGAAAGAGAACGCGTACTACTGAGCAGCGTTTTTGCCTGAAACGAAAAGCCCCGACTGGTTCGGGGCTTTTTGTTGTGCCGGATTTGGTGTTTGTGGGTATCCGTTTGATCGTTCCCACGCGGAGCGTGGGAACGATCAGCATCCCAGCGCAGCGAAACCCATCAGGGCCTGAACACATGCGCATGTCCGGCGCGGTACAGGGACGAGTCGCTGAACACATCATTCCCCAGCACCCGGCCCACAAGGATCAGCGCAGTCCGTCTGAAACCCTTGGCACGAACCTTGTCCTCGATATCCGCCAGTGTCCCGACCACCCAGTCCTGATCCGGCCAACTGGCACGAT
Source organism: Pseudomonas sp. LS-2 (assembly GCF_003605735.1). Classification (GTDB taxonomy): domain Bacteria; phylum Pseudomonadota; class Gammaproteobacteria; order Pseudomonadales; family Pseudomonadaceae; genus Aquipseudomonas. The sequence continues at coordinate 96,883 of NZ_QXTJ01000023.1, forward strand.
GCACCACCGCAATCGGGCAATCCAGGCCGTAATGCGGCGTCAGTTCGGCGACGATTTTCCCCAGGTTGTTGACCCCCAGATGAATCGCCATCGTCGCCTTGTGCCGCGCCAGCTCACCAAGCTCTTCGCCTGCCGGCATGGCCGTCTTGTCGGCATAACGGGTCAGAATCACGCTCTGGGAAATGTCGGGCAACGTCAGCTCGGCGCCGAGCAACGCGGCACACGCGGCCGTCGCGGTGACCCCCGGAATGATCTCGAACGGGATGCCCAGTTCACGCAGGCAGCGGATCTGCTCGCCGATCGCACCATACAGGCTCGGATCCCCGGAGTGCACGCGGGCCACGTCCTGGCCGTTTGCATGAGCGGATTTCATCAAGGCGATGATCTGTTCCAGGTGCAGTTCAGCGCTGTTGATCACTTCAAGCGCCTTATGCCCCTCAAGAACGGCCTCCGGCACGAGCGATCCGGCATAGATGATCACCGGACAGCTGCGGATCAGGCGCTGGCCCTTGACGGTGATCAGGTCGGGATCGCCGGGGCCTGCGCCGATGAAGAAAACGGTCATTGGAGCTCCAAAAAAAAAAAGGACTGCACGACTGTAGGAGCGCGCTTGCCCGCGATGACGATATATCTATAAAAGCCAGGCCGTCTGACACGACGCCATCGCGGGCAAGCGCGCTCCTACAGGAGAGGCAGCACAGGGCTGGCCAGGGCGAACGTGGCTCGGGAGTTGGCGCGACGTTCAATCAGCAGCCTCGAATCTTTACCCGAGAGGCGCGATGCCATCGCCAGCGCCGCGCTTTCCGCCACGCCGTAACACCCGGTGTGGTCGAAGGCGATCTGCGATCGATGGGTCAATCGTGCTTCGAAGCCTGCCAACTGATCGGCGCTGAAAAAACCAAGCGGCAGTTGCAGTCGTTGTGCGACCTCCAGCAGACCGGCTTCGTCCGATTTGCTGTCGATAGAGGCCAGAGCGCTGATGTCGGACAGCGCCAGTTGACGCTCGAGCAGGCACACCTCGATCAAATCCGACAACACCGACGCGGGGCAGCCACGTTGGCAGCCCAGACCGATCACCAGGACCGGTCGCTTGCCTGCTTCAGTCATACGGCGTGGTTCAGGCCATGCTCAGCGGATTGCCCTTCGTGACGACGGAACAGCCAGGCGCTGATCAGGCCCATCGCGATCCAGAACACGGCGTTGGTCAACTGCGAGGCGATCTTGAACTGAGCTTCCAGCGCCTCGGGCGCCAGGGCCGAGTGCACTGCCGGTTGCGGCGCGCCGACGATGTGCGGGATCACCAGAACCACCGCGCCCAGCACTTTGAGCAGCCCGTGACGCGCGAACACAATCAGCGCCAGCCCAACAGCCGTGGAGGCGGCGGTACTGGCCCACCAGATCTGCCGTTGGGTCAGATCGGCCGCTGCGGTGCCCGGCAGTTCAGGCGGCAGACCCAGGGTCGGCGCGAGGACGAATACCGCATAACCGGCCAGACCCCACAGGGCGCCCTGGCGGATGCTATTGGGCGAGCGCAGGGTGTAGAGCGCTGCCAGCATCAGGGAAAAACCGACCGCGACCACCAGGTTGCCTCCCGTGGTGGACAGCACGCGCTGCCAGCCGTCTTCGGGCTCCCAGGCTTGTTCGTCATGGACATGCCCGGCCATGGCGCTTTCGGCATGTTCATGCTCGTGAGCGGCCGGGGCTTTTTCATAGGTTTCGGCCTGCAGGATCAGCGGCGCGACCCAGAAGCTTTGCAGCAGGGTCAGCAGCAGGGCTGCGAGCAGTCCGGTGAAACCGGCCGTTTGAGCGATTCGCTTGAACATGTCGGCAGGTCTCAGTGGCAAGGGAAAGCAGAACTGTGACGGGTGTCGTGCGCGGCGTTGTGCACCGCGTCGATGTGCGAGAAACCAGCGAAATAAACCAGGCAGGCGCCAAGAATCATCGCACTGATCGCTGCGGTGAGTCGTTGGGTCTGGGTGTTGACGTTGCTGGATGTCTGGCTGGTGGTGCTGATCGACATGGCGCTTCCCTCTGAAGTGTCAGCGGACGGGAAGGCGCAGGCAAACCACTGACGAGCGTCAGCAGTCAACTCAACAGCGCCCGCCCACCGCGGGTTTGTTATGTGTCGTTGTCGGGCCGGTCTCCGGGCTTGCGAGGGACACATGCAACCACACATGCCTACAAGAATCGCCTTCCCATATCGCTGACCGACACAGTGGATCTGACTCTTCACTCGCTTACCGTTGCGGGGGCAGCGCCGGACTTGCACACACCTAGAGGTCTGTACGCACCGGTTTCCCGTTTCACCCTGTGAAAGGCACCCGTAACAAGGCGTGTAGGAGACCACGACCTCAGGCGGCCGTCAATCTGCCGAGTGGCAACTCTGTACGCCCCCGTATCGAACAACGATAGCCAAGGCTGTGATTAACGACCTGTCTGCGCCGATAACGACAAACTGTCCTGCGGTCACTTGCATGCCCGGATATATCGAATATAACTATAGCCATATCGATTATCGATACAGGTGAATCTTGAAATCCACGCCCGATCTCTACAGTTGCCTCTGGCAAGAACGCTCCGCGGCGCCGTCCTTCGCCTCGATCCTCCCGACACGGGCCCGTTGCGTGGTGATCGGTGCGGGCTATACCGGCTTGTCCACGGCGCTTGAGCTATCAGCCAGGTCAGGTGGAGGTGAGGAAGTCGTGGTGCTCGATGCCATGAACATCGGTGATGGTGCCTCGGGCCGCAACGGTGGGCAGGTGATTCCCGGCCTGAAATTGAACCCCGATGAACTGGAACAGCGCTTCGGTCAGCAAAAAGGCGCGGTGCTGGCAGATCTGGTGGGCGGGGCTGCAACCCATGTATTCAACCTGATTCAACGTCTGGGGATCGAGTGTGGTGCGCGTCAGGACGGCTGGATCCAGGCCGCTCATCACGAAGCGGCTCTTGATGGATTGCTTGATCGCGCCATTCAATGGCAATCCCGTGGCGCCGACGTGCAAATGCTCGACGCCGCCCAGACCACCAGACTGCTGGGCACGCCAATCTATAGAGGCGCCTTGCTGGATCGACGGGCGGGCCAGTTGCAGCCTTACGAGTACGTCCACGGCCTGGCTGCGGCGGCACGTCAGCGCGGGGTACGAATCTTTGAGCAATGCGCAGCCCTGCAATTGCGCCGTAACGAAAGCGGCTGGACCGTCAGCACCGCCACTGGCGAGATTCGCGCGCAGCAGGTGGTCATTGCCACCAATGCCTATTCGTCGCCGTTACTGCCAGCATTGCCGCACACCTACGTTACCTTGTGGAGCTTGCAGGCGGCCACCGCGCCGCTGTCTTCCGAACTGCTGGAACAGGTGTTGCCGGGGGGGCTGCCGGTTTCCGATACGTTCCGGGTGTTGCGGTACTTTCGTCGCACTACGGACGGCCGTTTCGTGCTGGGCACCCGTGGCGCGTTTCGCGACGCGCTGAATATCAACGACATGGCGCGGGTGCGGTCCGAGATGCTCGACATTTACCCGATGCTCGAAGGCGTGCCGATCACCCATTGCTGGTGTGGCAGGGTCGCGGTGCCCGCCGCCAGCATCCCGATGCTCAGTCAACCCGAGCCAGGCTTGACGGTCGCGCTGGGGTATTACGGGCGCGGTGTGGCGATGGCGACGCGCATGGGCGCGCTGGTCGCCGATCTGGTCAACGGGTTGCCTGCACACGAGAGTCCCTATCCGGTGACGCCGTTCAAGGCCATGCCCGCCGCGCCCTTGCACCGCAATGTGGCGCGGGTGGCGGCGAACGTCATGCGTTTCCAGGACCTGTTCGAGCGGCGGGTCAGAGGAGTTAAACGATGAGTCGGATTCACGCCGAGGCCAGCGCAGACATGAGCGTGCCCGCCACAACAACGCCACGCCGTTCCCGGGCGAGGGTGTTCGATGCCTTGCTCAACCTGCCGGGCGGGCTGATCACCTGCACGCTGATTTTGTTTGCGCTCGGCCTGCTGCTGTACATGAGCGTGCGGGTCAACGATGGGCAGATCATCGGCTCGGCGTTCAGCTTCGACAACCTGTGGTCAGCGCTGACCGATCCACTGACCCGGCTAGTGCTGCTGCGCTCCATCGTGCTGTCGGCCATTGTCACCATCGCAACGGTGGTGCTGGCGTTTCCAGTGGCGTATTTCCTGGCGTTCAGAGCCGGCCGGTGGCGCCATCTGCTGCTGTTTCTGGTCACGCTGCCGTTCTGGACCAGCTACCTGTTGCGGGTGTTCGCCTGGAAAATCGTGCTGGCTTACAACGGCGTGCTCAATTCAGCGCTGATGCAGCTAGGTGTGATCGATACGCCGCTCAATGGGCTGCTCAACACGCCGTCGACCGTTGTTGTGACCCTCGCTCACGCCTACGCCGCTTTCGCCGTGTTGCCGTTGTACATCTGCCTGCAAGGCCTGCCGAAAAACCTGTTCGAGGCGGCAGCCGATCTTGGCGCCAGACCGTACCAGGGCTTTTTCCGAGTGGTATTGCCGCTGTCGGTGCCGGGCGTGCTCTCGGCGGCGCTGGTGGTGTTCGTGCCCACCGTGGGTGATTACGTAACGCCGGCTCTGGTCGGCGGGCCCAACAGCTCGATGATCGGCACCTTGATCCAGGCGCAGTTCGGCAAGGCCAACGATTGGCCCGCCGGTGCAGCGCTGGCGGTCATAAGCATGATTGCCATCGCGATCGTCGTGGTGGTGGCGCGTTGGATCATCACTCGCTGGAGCACCCGCACATGAGCCGCTACTTCAGTCGCAATTGGTTGTTGGCGTACGTCGCAGCCTACCTGGTGTTCCTGTACCTGCCGACGCTGCTGATTCCGGTGTTTTCGTTCAACGATTCCATCGCGCCGGCATTCCCGCTCAAGGGCTTCACCTTGCAGTGGTATCAAAGCCTGATGGACGACCCGCGCCTGCGCAATGCCGCGCTGAACAGCCTGCTGGTGGCGAGCACTGCAGCAGCGATCGCCACGGCCGCGGGGTGCCTGATTGCCTACGCCGACCTGCGCCGCAGTTCACCGTTGGCTCGCAGTATTTCGCTGCTGGCGCGCCTGCCGATCCTGCTGCCCGGCGTCGTGCTGGGAATCGCGTTGCTGGTGGGGGTCAACCTGGTCGGGCCGGGCCCTTCGCTGGGGGCTATCGTCGTCGGCCATGTGTGTTTCTGCCTGCCAACCACGGTGGTGGTTATGCGCAGCCGCTTTGCGGCGTTTCCCCGCAGCCTCGAAGACGCCGCCATGGATCTGGGCGCAGACGAGTGGACGACGTTTCGCCGGGTGGCCCTGCCACTCGCAATGCCAGGCCTGGTGTCGGCGTTCATGCTGGCGTTCATCACCTCGTTCGACGAGTTCATCGTCGCGTTCTTTCTGGTCGGTACCGAACCCACGTTGCCGATCTATATCTGGAGCCAACTGCGTTTTCCCAAGCAACTGCCGAGCGTGATGGCGCTCGGTACGGTGATCCTCGTGGTCTCCGTGATTCTGGCCGCAATCGCCGAGCATCTGCGTCGTCGCGGCACCCGTTCCTCTGCCAATTCCATAATGAAATAGCTCGGAGGTCTCATGAAAATCCGCATGACTGATTCACGCTCCTGGGTAATGGGGCTGGGCGCATTCGCCCTCGGCGTCACGCTGTTGCAGCAAGGGGCGCAGGCCGCCGACAGCGGCAAACTGACCTATTTCACATGGTCCGGTTATGAATTGCCGCAGTTCCACAGTGACTTCGAAAAGGCCCATGCCGGACAGGTGGATATTTCGGTGTTCGGCGATGACGACGACGCGCTGTCCAAGGCCCGTGCGGGGTTTCATCCGGACCTCGCACATCCTTGCTATGACAAGCTCGATCGCTGGAAGCAGGCGGGTCTTATTCAGCCACTGGACCCCAAACGCCTGAAGAACTGGGACCAGATATTCCCAGTCTTGCAGAAGCTTCCCGGGATCGTCGATGCCGACGGCAAGGTCTGGATGGTGCCTTGGGACTGGGGCAATACCTCAATCCTGTATCGCACCGACCTGGTGAAAAATCCTGAAGCTACCTGGAAAATGTTCTTCGATCCCGCCTCGCCATACGCTGGGAAGATGGCGACGATCGACGCGGTTCACGACACGCCTTTGGTTGCGGCGCTGCTGGCAGGGGTCGATCCGTTCAAGACGATGGACGACAAACAACTGGAAAAAGTCGGGGCGATGCTGCGCCAGCAACGGCCTTTGATGTCTTCCTACACCACTGACATGACATCGGTCGAACAGAGCCTGGCCAGCGGCGAGCTGGTCGCGGCCATGGCCTGGAACGCTTCGGCCACGGCGCTGAAGAAGCAGAACGTTCCAGTGGCTTTCATGAAACCCAAGGAAGGCATGCTGACCTGGGTCTGCGGCATGGTGATGCTCAAGGACGCCAAGCACGTGGACCTGGCGTACGACTTCATCAACGCGCGCATGAATCCGGATTCCGGGGCGAGTCTGATCAATGAGTACGGTTATGGCAGTGCCAGTCAGGCCGCCTTCAGGCAAGTCCCGGCGGCCAAGCTCGAAGAGCTGTCGCTGCCCAACGACCCGGAGACCATGCTGCGCGACACCGTGCTGACCAGGCCGATTCCGAGCAACGACGAACTGGCGAAGTTGTTCGAGCGGGTCAAGGCGGGCGGGTGAGTCATGTCCTGCTGCAGCACGGCTTGCCGGCGGTGGCCCCCTAAAGATCGCTGCCGCCGGCGAGCCGGACTGCTACAGAAGTGTGTGGCTGCTCAGGGATTCGGCAACGCCCGCGCCCTGTAGCAGCACGGCTTGCCGGCGGTGGCGCCCTGAAGATCGCTGCCGCCGGCGAGCCGGACTGCTACAGAAGTGTGTGGCTGCTCAGAGGTTTGGCAACGCCCGCGCCCTGTAGCAGCACGGCTTGCCGGCGGTGGCCCCCTGAAGATCGCTGCCGCCGGCAAACGGAACGACGCCCGGCCGGACTGCTACAGGGATGAGATGAGCAACGCAATAACCTTTTTTACGAGGATTTCGCCCGTGACAGACACCAGCGTGGTTAGCCTCAGAGGCGTCAGCAAGCGCTACACCGAGAGCATTCTCAGTGTCGATAACATCGATCTGGACATTGCCAGCGGCGAGTTCATCAGTCTTCTGGGCCCCTCCGGCTGCGGCAAGACCACGACGTTGCGGCTGATCGCAGGCTTCGAGGGACCGACCTCGGGGCAGATTTTCATCGATGGCCGGGACCTGACCGACGCGCCGCCGTATGGTCGCCCGGTGAACACGGTGTTTCAGGATTACGCACTGTTTCCGCACCTCAATGTCAGCGACAACGTGGGTTTCGGTCTGAGTCTGGCAGGCGTTGGCGCCGGTGAGGCCCGTACGCGAATCCGCGACATGCTCGAACTGGTCGGCCTGGCGGACAAAGCCAAGGCACGGGTGCAGGACTTGTCCGGTGGCCAGCAGCAACGTATCGCCATGGCTCGCGCGCTGGTGTGTCGGCCGCGCGTGTTGTTGCTCGACGAACCGTTGTCGGCGCTCGATGCGCATTTGCGTCAGCACATGCAGGTCGAGCTCAAACGCCTGCAATCGCAACTGGGCACCACGTTCGTGATGGTCACTCACGACCAGACCGAAGCGCTGTCGATTTCCGACCGCATCGCCGTCATGCGTAACGGGCGTATCGAACAGGTTGCCGGGCCCGCGGAGCTCTATGACCAGCCAGCCACCACATTCGTGGCCGGGTTCATCGGTGCAAGCAATCTGCTGCCGGGCGAGGTGACCGGCAGCGAAAGCAGCCTGTTCAAGGTCAAGGTTGGGGCGATGCAGATGATGGCGCGCAGTGATCAACCGCTGCGCTCCGGGGATCGCGTCACCGTTTCGCTGCGTCCGGAAGACCTGCGCCTGGAGGCCGGCCCCATGCAGGGCGCGGGCGCATTTACCCAGGCGACAGTGGTGCAAACCCTGTTTCACGGCCGCTCGTTGCGGATTCAGGTCAGCGTGCCCGGTGTCGACGCCCTGACCCTTGACCTGCCCCGCGATGGCAATGCTCAGCACAGTGCGACGTTGCGTCCGGGCGATGGCATCTATCTGAGCGTGGCACCTGGAGTGGCGCGGGCGTTTTGTGCGGCACCGATCTGATCACCGACTTTCCAATTTTTCCGTCCATGCAGGGTATGTTCATGACCACGATCTACCAGACACTGGCCCAACGCAGCGCCGCCGACTGGCAGCAGCGCTTGAGCCAGTTCGAATACCGCATCGCTAATTTCATCGACGGCGAACACTGCCCAGCGCTCAGCGGCGAAACGTTCGAGGTGGTCAATCCGGCCACTGGCAATGTCCACGGCACGGCACCGCGCAGCGGCGCAGCTGACGTCGATGTGGCGGTCAACTCCGCTCGCCGGGCGTTCAAGTCCGGCAGTTGGTCACGCCTGGCGCCAAGGGATCGCATGGCAGTGCTTTATCGATTCGCGCAATTGATCGAGGAGCACGCCGAAGCCTTTGCAATGCTTGATGTACTGGACATGGGCAAACCGATCACTGACATGCTGGAAGTGGACGTCCCGTATTCGGCGCTGTCTTTTCAGTTCTTCGCCGAAACCATCGACAAGCTGGAAGGCTCGGTCACCAACACCACGCCCGAGGCGCTGCATTACATCCTTCGCCAGCCATTGGGTGTGGTCGGGCTGATCGTGCCGTGGAACTACCCGCTGCTGATGGCCGCATGGAAGCTTGGTCCGGCGCTGTCGATGGGCAACTCGGTGGTGCTCAAACCGGCCGAACAATCGCCCTCCAGTGCGGTGCTGCTGGCGCAACTGTTTATTCAGGCGGGCGGTCCTGCGGGCGTGTTCAACGTGGTTCAGGGCCTGGGGTATGAAGCGGGGGAGGCGCTGGCGCTGCACATGAACGTCGACAAGATCGGTTTCACCGGCTCGGTGGAGGTGGGCAAGAAAATGTTCATTTATGCCGGTCAGTCGAACATGAAAAGGGTGACCACCGAGTGCGGGGGCAAGAGCCCGCAGATCATTCTCGCGGACGTCGCTGATCTGGATCGCGCAGTGAGCTACGCGGTGAATGGTATCTACGCCAACCAGGGCGAGGTGTGCAACGCCGGATCCCGTCTGCTGGTGCAAGACAGTCTTTATGATGAGTTCATCGAGCGTTTCACCACCGTCGCGCAGGCTCGCTATCTGCCGGGGGACCCCTTTGACCCGAGCACACGCATGGGTTCGATGGTCTCGTTCCAGCAGCAAAAACGCGTGCTGGGCTACATCGATAAGGCTAACGCCGAGGGCGGGCGCCTGGTGTTTGGCGGTGGGGTGCCCAAAGGGCTTGAACATGGCGCGTTCGTCAGTCCCACGCTGTACGCCGATGTTGCGCCAGAAATGACGCTGGCCCGCGAAGAAGTGTTCGGACCGGTGGCGGCAGCCATTCGGGTGCAGGGCCTGGAGCACGCGCTGCAGATCGCCAACGATTCCATCTACGGTCTCGCCGCGTCGGTCTGGACGCAAAACATCGACAAGGCACTGACGTTTGCCCGCGACGTCGAGGCCGGCATCGTCTGGGTCAATTGCTTTGATCATGGCGACATGACTCAACCCTGGGGCGGTTTCAAACAGTCGGGTAATGGACGCGACCGCTGTCTGGAGGCGCTGACCCAGTATTCGCAGACCAAATCGGTCTGGGTGCATCTGGGCGGTTGACGACGGTGTCGTCTCGGGTACAGTCGCACTGCCTTGCCTGGAGGCGAGCGTCTGGGCTTTACCCGAGGCGAACGCCGGTCAGCTAATAAACAACGCCATTATCCGCGAGCGTTCATGAGCCAAGATTCCATGCCTGACAATAAATTGCCTGCCGACAAGGTGGCGCCGGAAGATTCCCCCTTGTTCGCAAGCACCCTGGCTCGTGGCCTTGAGGTGATCATGGCGTTTCGGGCGGGCAATCCGAGCATGAACCTTCCTGAAATCGCCGCTGCCACGGGCATCACCAAAAGCGCGGCGCAGCGCTTTGCCTTTACCCTCGAAGCTTTGGGATATCTGCGCAAGGACCCGCAAAGCAAGCGGTATCAACTGACCCCGCGCGCACTGTCGCTGGGTTTCGGCTATCTGCAGACCGACAGCCTGATCGATCGGGCGTCGCCGTATCTGCATCAACTCAATCGCGAATGCCATGAAAGCTGCAACCTGTCCGAGCCGGACGGGTATGAAATGGTGTTCGTGGCGCGCTTCCCCAGTCACAACCAGGTGATGATTCCGATGCCGCTGGGCCTGAGTCTGCCGATGTACTGCACGGCGTCAGGCCGGGCGTACCTGTCCCGGCTGGCGCCCCGGGTGTGCGCCGAACTGCTGGAGTCGATGCCGCGCCCGATGCAGACCCATGCGACGATCACTGACCTCAACGCGCTGCTGGACAAGATCGCCGAGGCGCGGGAGGAGGGCTGTAGCAGCATAGAGGGCGAGTACTTCCTGGGCGACATCAGCCTCGCCGCACCGATCGTCGATGCCGGGGGCACGCCGTTGGGGGCGATCAACATCTCGGTTCCAGCCAGCCGCTGGAGCTTCGAGGACGCGCGCAAGGCCTTCGCACCAGCACTGATCCACACCGCCCACGCCATCTCCAGCGCAGGCTGGAGCCAGCGCGCGGGTGGGTTTCGCTGAGCCTTGATGGCCGGGAAATTTTCGTCGTTGACCTTCGCCAAGCCACTGCGTAGCCTTGCGCACTTGAGGTTCGCCGACCCCGCTTTCTCGAGGTCGGCGCTAAGAAGGGAATGTGGTTCAAGCCACAGCTGCCCCCGCAACTGTAAACGGTCAGGTTCATTGCACAGCCACTGCGCGAGCGGGAAGGCGCGATGAATGCGACTGGCCTGACGCAGCCGTCAGCCACATCGCCGCCGTAAGCCAGGAGACCTGCCTCGAACACGGGCCTGTTGATCAGCACAGCCCGACGAATTCTCATTAAAACCGGGCGGGGTGATCCGGTGGCGAATCGAATCGCGAGCCAGTCCTCATGGGCGGTTGCGCGTTTCTCGTCCCGCTTGCCCGCCGCAACGCCACAGGGCATCCGATGAAAACACTGGCCAAACTCCCCGTCACCATCGTCACCGGCTTTCTCGGCTCGGGCAAAACCACGCTGCTGCGGCACATGCTCGATAACGCCGAAGGGCGTCGGATTGCGGTGATCGTCAACGAGTTCGGCGAGCTGGGCATCGACGGCGACATCCTCAAGCAATGCACCATCGGCTGCACCGAAGAAGAAGCCACCGGCCGTGTTTACGAGCTGGCCAACGGCTGCCTGTGCTGCACGGTGCAGGAAGAGTTCTTCCCGGTGATGCAGGAACTGGTCGCCCGTCGTGGCGATCTCGACCACATCCTCATCGAAACCTCGGGCCTGGCCCTGCCCAAGCCGCTGGTTCAAGCCTTCCAGTGGCCGGAAATCCGCAACGCCTGCACCGTTGATGCGGTCATTACCGTGGTCGACAGCCCGGCCGTGATCGCCGGGACGTTCGCCGCGTTCCCGGATCAGGTCGATGCCCAGCGCAAACTCGACCCCAACCTGGACCACGAATCGCCACTGCATGAGCTGTTCGCCGATCAGTTGGCCAGCGCCGATCTGGTGATCCTCAACAAGGCCGACATGCTCGATGCTCAGGCACTGGCCGCCGTGCGTGCCGAAGTCGCGGAAGAATTGCCACCTGCGGTAAAAGTCATCGAAGCCAGCAAGGGCCAGTTGCCGATCAGCGTTCTGCTGGGGCTGGGCGCCGAGTCCGAACTGCACATCGACGGCCGCAAAACCCATCACGATCATCACGAAGGTGATGACCACGACGACCACGATCACGATGCGTTCGATTCAATCTCCATCACCTTGCCCCAGGCCGACGAAGCGCTGTTGCTCGACGCGCTGACCCAGGCCGTGGTGCAACACGGCATCTTGCGGGTCAAGGGCTTCGCAGCCATTCCCGGCAAACCGATGCGCCTGCTGGTGCAGGGCGTGGGGACTCGCTTCGACAAACACTTCGACCGCGCCTGGAAAGCCGACGAAGAGCGCGTCACTCATCTGGTGCTGATCGGCCAGGAACTGGACGCGGCGGTGCTGGAAGCGCAACTGCGCGAAGCGGTGACGGCAGCAGAGATCAAAGGCTAACCATGCACCTGCTGCGCACCCAGCCCGGCGGCTTCGTCCCTGACGACAGCATTGCTGACCTCGGGCAAACCCCCGCCGAACTGGTGATTCTGTGCAGTGGCGATTCCCATCTGGCGTTGCTTGCGCAAACCGTGCAGCAACTGCCAGACGATTACCCCAGTCTGCGCCTGGCCAACCCCATGCAAGTGCAGAATCACGCCTCGGTCGACCTTTATGTCGATGAGGTGCTGCGCCACGCCAGGGTGATCCTGATCTCGCTGCACGGCGGCATCGGTTACTGGCGCTACGGCGTCGAGCGGCTGGTGGAGCTTGCGGCAAAGGGCGTGAAGCTGATTCTGGTGCCCGGCGATGATCGTCCGGATCCGGAATTGAGCGACCTCAGCACCGAGCCTCCCGAGGATCGAGATCGGCTTTGGCACTACCTGCGTCAAGGCGGCAAGCAGAACGCGCTGGAGTTGTTCAACTGCCTGGCCAGTCGCTGGATGGGCCGTGACTACCTCTGGAAAGAACCACAGACTTTGCCGCGTACGGCGATTTACCACCCGCGAAAGGCCAGTGCGCAGCTTGAAGACTGGCGGGCTGAGTGGCAGGCCGGTCATCCGGTGGCGGCCGTTTTGTTCTATCGCTCGCATTTGCAGGCCGCGAACACCGGCTTCATCGATGTATTCTGCGAGCGGCTGCTGGCCCAGGGCCTGAACCCGCTGCCCATCGCCGTCGCGAGCCTCAAAGAGCCGGCCTGCCTGACCGCCGTGCAGGACTGGCTGGACGAGACGGAATGCGAGGTCATCCTCAACACCACCGGTTTCGCTCAGTCGAGTCCGGAGGCGCCGCATGTGCGACCGTTCCGTCGCAATATTCCCGTGATTCAAGCCATTTGCGCCCAGGATAACGAACCCGCGTGGCAGGCCAGCGAGCAGGGCCTCGGGTCGCGGGATCTGGCGATGCACATCGCGCTGCCAGAACTGGACGGGCGCATTATCAGTCGGCCGATCAGTTTCAAGGACCTGGCCTGGTACAGCGAGCGCAGCCAGTCCGATGTGGTCTGTTATCGCGCCCAGCCTGAACGCATGGATTTCGTCGCCGAACTGGCCCGGCGCTGGGTGTTGCTGGCACGTACGGCCAATGCCGACAAGCGGGTGGCGTTGATTCTGGCGAACTATCCGACCCGCGACGGCCGCATTGGCAATGGCGTCGGTCTGGACACCCCGGCCGCCGCGCTGAACATCCTCCAGTCGATGCAGGGCGAGGGCTTTCCCGTTCAGGACCTGCCAGTCAGCGGCACCGCGCTGATCCATGCCTTGCTCGGCGGCGTCACCAACGATCCCGACAGCCTCGATCAACGTCCGTGCCACCAAAGCATGGCGATGGACGAATACCTGGCCGCGTTCCGGGCGTTGCCCGACGCCAATCGCAACGCGGTGACCGAACGCTGGGGCGCACCCGAACACGACCCGATGTGCCGCAACGGCCGGATGATGGTCGCCGGATTGCGTCTGGGTCTGACGTTCGTCGGCATTCAACCGGCGCGGGGCTACAACGTCGATCACAGCGCCGTGTACCACGATCCGGATCTGGTGCCTCCTCATGGCTATCTGGCGTTCTATTTCTGGTTGCGCAAAAGCTACGCTGCCCATGCGGTGATCCACGTCGGCAAGCATGGCAATCTGGAGTGGCTGCCCGGCAAGGGCGTCGGGCTGTCCGAGCACTGCTGGCCGGACGCGATTCTCGGCGCCATGCCGAATATCTACCCGTTCATCGTCAACGATCCGGGGGAGGGCGCGCAGGCCAAGCGCCGGACTCAGGCGGTGATCATCGATCACCTGATGCCACCGCTGACCCGCGCTGAAACCTACGGCCCGCTGCGTAATCTCGAACTGCTGGCTGACGAGTATTACGAAGCGCAGTTGCTCGATCCTCGTCGCGCACGGGAGTTGCAGAAGGACATTCTGAACCTGGTGCGCGAGACGCACATCGACCGCGAGCTGGCCTTGGGCGAAGAGCTGGACAGCGACGCCGATGCGGCGATCTGGTTGCCGCGTCTGGACACCTATCTATGTGATCTGAAGGAATCGCAGATTCGCGATGGTCTGCATGTCTTCGGTGAGTCGCCCACTGGGCGGCTGCGCATCGACACGTTGCTGGCGATTCTGCGGGTGCCCCGTGGCGACGGCCGTGGCGCTCAGGCGAGTCTGTTGCGAGCCCTGAGCAACGCGCTAGGGTTGGGTTTCGATCCGCTGGATTGCGTGCTCGGCGAGCCGTGGATGGGGCCGCAACCTCAGGTGCTGCACGACGTGAGTGGCGAACCCTGGCGTACCGTCGGCGATACCCGCGAACGGCTTGAGCTCTACGCGGCAGCGATGATCGAGCGGATTGTCGCTCAAGAGGCTGATATCGATTCGTTTGAAAGCACTGAACTGGCCGACATCATCAAGGCGATTTCGGAGGTGGTGGCGCCGCGTCTGGACGCGTGTGGTCCGGCCGAAATGCGTGGTCTGCTGGATGCCTTGAATGGCCGGTTCGTGCCTGCCGGGCCGAGCGGCGCGCCAAGCCGTGGTCGCCTTGACGTATTGCCGACGGGGCGCAACTTCTTCTCCGTGGACGTACGGAACCTGCCGACCATGACCGCGTGGCGCATCGGGTTTCAGTCGGCGAATCTTCTGCTGGAAAGGCATTTGCAGGACCACGGTGATTATTTGCGGCAACTGGGCTTGTCGGTCTGGGGCACCGCCACCATGCGCACCGGTGGCGACGATATCGCCCAGGCCATGGCGCTGATGGGCGTGCGTCCGGTGTGGGCGACAGGCAGTCAACGGGTCGACGATTTCGAAATCCTGCCCCTGAGTCTGCTGGACCGCCCGCGTGTTGACGTGACGTTGCGAGTGTCGGGTTTCTTCCGTGACGCCTTTGCCAATCTGATTCGTCTGTTCGATGCCGCCGTGCAGGCGGTCGCCGCCCTCGACGAGCCGGACGACATGAACCCGCTGGCGGCGCGCGTACGTCAGGAGCGCGAGCAGTTGCTGAGCGAAGGCTTGAGTGAGGCGCAGGCGGCGAAGCAGGCCGGGTGGCGTGTTTTCGGCGCCAAACCAGGGGCCTATGGCGCCGGGGTGCAGAATGCAATCGATGGGCGCCTGTGGCAGACCCGTGAAGACCTGGCCGAGGTCTATCTGAACTGGGGCGGCTATGCCTATGGCGCTGCGGACGAGGGGACTCCCGCGCGGGCCGATTTCGCCAAACGCCTGAGCCAGGTGCAAGCGGTGGTGCAGAACCAGGACAATCGCGAGCACGATCTGCTGGATTCCAACGACTATTACCAGTTTCAGGGCGGCATGCTGGCGGCGGTGGAAAGCCTGAGCGGCGCTAAGATCGCCAGCTACCACGGCGATCACAGTCAGCCCGATCTGCCGAAGATTCGCAGCCTCAAAGAAGAGTTGAACCGGGTGGTGCGATCGCGCGCGGCCAATCCGAAATGGATCGAAGGGGTCAAGCGCCACGGCTATAAAGGCGCCTTCGAGATGGCGGCGACGGTGGACTTTCTGTTCGCCTTCGACGCCACCACCGAGTTGATCGACGATCATCAGTACGCATTGCTGGCCGATGCGTATCTGCTCGATCCCTCCACCCGCGACTTCATACAGCAGCACAATCCGGACGCGTTGCGGGACATGACCGAGCGGATGCTCGAAGCCCAGCAGCGCGGCTTGTGGCAGGAGCCCGGCGAGTACCGCGAGGCGCTGGAAAACCTGTTGCTGGATATAGAAGAGACATGATACCTGTCGATCCCACGCCCTCCGGGCACACGCAGGCGGCATCAACCTCAACGTCGTTGTACAAAAGAGCTCAGCTATGACCGACACCCCACATTTCCCCCTGGCCGCTGTCGTCGGCGCCGATGAGCTGAAACTGGCGCTGTGCCTCACCGCCATCGACCCGAAGATCGGCGGGGTGCTGATCGAAGGGCCGCGAGGCATGGCCAAATCGACCCTGGCCCGAGGGCTGGCGGATCTGCTGGCCAGTGGGCAGTTCGTCACGCTGCCGCTGGGGGCAACCGAAGAACGACTGGTTGGCACCCTGGACCTGGACGCAGCGCTGGGCGAAGGGCGGGCGAGTTTCTCGCCGGGTGTTTTGGCAAAGGCCGACGGCGGCGTGTTGTACGTCGATGAAGTCAACCTGCTACCGGACCATCTGGTGGACCTGCTGCTGGACGTGGCTGCTAGCGGCGTCAATCTGGTGGAACGCGACGGCATCTCTCATCGGCATCCGGCGCGCTTCGTATTGATCGGTACCATGAACCCGGAAGAAGGTGAACTGCGTCCCCAACTGCTCGATCGTTTTGGGTTGAATGTGGCGTTGAGCGGTCAGACCTTGCCGCAGCAGCGTGGGCAGATCATTCGTCGACGGCTGGATTTCGACGCTGCTCCCGACGCTTTTTGCGCGCAATGGGCAGCGGAACAACAGGCACTCAAGGCGCGCTGCGAAATCGCACGCGGCGTGCTCGCCGGTATCGAACTGGACGATCAAAGCCTGGCGACCATCACCGAGCGCTGTTTCGCAGCCGGCGTCGACGGTCTGCGAGCGGACCTGGTGTGGTTGCGCGCAGCCCGTGCTCACGCGGCGTGGCGCGGTGCCTCGCGGATTGCCGAGCAGGATATCGACGCGGTGTCCGAGTTCGCCTTGCGTCATCGGCGCCGCGAGAGCCCGCCGGCGCAATCACCGGCATCATCTTCACCGGACAGCGCGCCGCCATCGCCGCCCAAGGCGCCTGAACAGGGTGAGGGCAGCTGGGGGCAAATGGCAGCGCAACCCGTTGCCACAGGCCGCCGCCGTGAAGTGCCGAGCTGGCCAAAAAAGCCTTAGGCATTCGCCCTCGCCAACAGACGGGGGCGAATGCCAGCTCCCGCCCCGGCCTGCTCAACGGCGGCAAAACCGGCGCCGCCCGTGCCGGTATCGAGGGCGCGATCATCTGGCCGGCAACCTTGCTGCGTGGCCGTCCGACGCGCCGCGCTGACCTCGTGCGCCAGCCCAGAACCCATCGACCGCAGACACTGTGGCTGGTGATCGTCGACGCCTCGGCATCGACCCGACGTTATCAGGCGTTGAGTCAGGCCAAGGGTTTTCTGGCGCAACTGTTCGACGACGCCTACCGTCAGCGCGCGCGATTGGCATTGCTCACCGCCAGTGGCGGCAGCGCGCGCTGGCAACATCAGGGATTGAAAGCGGGGAAGGCATTGCAGCCATGGCTGGATGCGCTGGGTGCCGGGGGTGGCACGCCGTTGGTCGACGCGCTCGATCAGGCGGGGCAGTGGCTGAGCAAACGGCGGCAGCGTTATCCGGCAGAAACCCAGCGGGTGCTGATCCTGACGGACGGCCGTATCAAGCAGATACCTGCGCTCACTGTGTTCGATTGCCCGAGCCTGCTGATCGACATCGAACAAACGCCGATCAGGCTGGGGAGGGCGGTCGAAATAGCTCGCCAGTTGAATGCCGAGTATCGGCACATCGATGAATTGAACTAGCTGGCGCCTACGGTTGCGAAGCGGCGCCAGCCCCGGGCCGCTCGATCAGGCCGGCATGGTCCAGGGTTCAAGGCGGTGGCCGTCACCGCTGATTTCCGCCCGGGCCTGTTCAAGGAAGTGCGCCAGTTGCTTCGGATCGGAGTAGGCGCTGCTTGGAATCTGTTTGCGACCAATACGGGTGCTGGTGCGATCGATAACAGTCAGGCTCAGTTCGCCGTTGCCATCTTGTGGCGACCAGGCGACGCACTGGAACGGTTCGAAGGCGTGACCGGCGATCAGCAAAGCATCGTTGAAGCGCAAAGGGGCGTTCATGGAAAGTCCTCAAGTGCCCGTATCAATTCAATCACCGACGGCGGGCTTCCCGTGCGGCTGGATACTTGTACTGATGACCTGCGACCGGGGGTAAGTCACAAGGTATTTCGATTTTTTTCATTTTATTTAACGTTGGCCCTGATTTTTTTTTCGGGCAGGCGAGTGGGGCGCTACCCGTTTTCAAGTGTTACATGGCTGAATCAGTGGCTTGATTACCTCTTTCATGCCTTTCTGGCAGCTCTAAGCACGTTTCGTTCTTAGCCTTATAGTTAAACGGTCCAAGCGCGTGTCAAAAAACTTGCTAATGTAGCTTTGCGGTCGCCAAGACACTGTTTCTAAAACTTTTTTTCTCTGCAATGTTATTCGAACCTTGGCGCCAAGGAATTTCATATGCATGAGCTGGCATCAATCCGTCGCCTGTTAATTGTCGAACCCTGCGAAGAGTGCCTGCGTCTGATCCCCGGCTTACGCGTGGCGGGCTGGGAAGTGGACAGCTGCGCGCTCGAAACAGCGGCTTCCCGGCCCTGTGATGTAGGGCTGATCCGCCTGATGCCGCAGCATTTCGAACAACCCCAGGTCATCAAGGAACTGATCACCCGCAGCAATACCGAATGGATTGCCGTGCTGACTCCCGACGACCTGCGGCGTGAGATGATCGGCGACTTCGTCTGCGAATGGTTCTTCGACTTTCACACCCTGCCGTTCGATGTTGCCCGGGTTCAGGTGACACTGGGCCGCGCCTACGGCATGGCGCGGCTGCGTGCCCAGGGCGCCAATTACGGCAACGGGCCGGAGCATGAAATGCTCGGCGAGAGTCGACCGATTCGCGAATTGCGACGTTTGCTCACCAAGCTGGCGCCCACCGAATCGCCGGTGTTGATCCGTGGCGAGACGGGTACCGGCAAAGAGCTGGTCGCGCGCACGCTGCACATGCAGTCCCAGCGGCGCAATCAGCCGTTCGTGTCGATCAATTGCAGTGCCATCCCCGAACAGGACTTGCAGATCGAGCTGTTCGGCCACGACGGCGACGGTTTCAACCGCAATCCGCAACGCAAGCCCGGGCGTATCGAGGCGGCGAATGGCGGCACGCTGTTTCTGGATGAAATTGGCGATTTGCCGCTGGATGTTCAGGCCAACGTGCTGCGCTTTCTGCAGGATCGGCATATCGAGATCGGCGGCGAGCGCGTTGCGGTGGACGTGAGGATTCTTGCGGCGACGCATGTGGACCTTGAAGCGGCGATTCGCAAGAAGCGCTTTCGCGAAGACCTGTACTACCGGCTCAACGTGCTGCAAGTGGGGACCGCACCGCTGCGCGAGCGGCATGGGGATCTTGCTTTGCTCGCCAACCACTTCGCGCATTTCTACAGTCAGGAAACCGGGCGTCGTCCTCGCAACTTCAGCCAGGACGCACTGGTCGCCATGGGCAAACACGACTGGCCGGGCAACGTCCGCGAACTGGAAAACCGGGTGCGCCGTGGCCTGGTACTGGCCGAGGGGCGGCAGATCGAGGCCTTCGATCTGGGCTTGCTGGGTGAGGAGGAAATCAGTTCGAGCATGGGCACTCTGGATGAATACAAGTGCCGCGCCGAACGTCAGGCGCTGTGCGATGTGCTGACGCGTCACAGCGATAACCTCAGTGTCGCCGCCAAGGTGCTGGGGATTTCCCGGCCGACGTTTTACCGGTTACTGCACAAACATCAGATTCGTTAAAGATTAAATCTCGCTGTAGCAGCCAGATTCGTTGACGGATCGATGATGAATCTCGCTGTAACGGCCAGATTCCGTGAGGGGGCGAATGCTGAATTCGCTGTAGCAGCACGGCTTGCCGGCGGTGACGATTGCCCAGACGCCACCGCCAGCAGGGTTATTTCAACAACCGTTGCACCGCCTCGAACGCGCGCTCCCTGCGGTAGCTCCAATCGCCTTCGATCACTTCGTAACGCTGCCCATGCCCGTCGAGCCATTCCCGGCTGGCGTCGAAGAATGCCTGGCGTTCTTCGAGCAACGGCTGGCAGCGCTGGCCATCGCTGACCCATTCCACACCCTCGGGGGACAGCAGCAGGTGCAGGTCGTAATGCCGAGCGCTCAGTGCCTGTTCGAGCCAGGCCGGGCAATCACCGAACAGCACCTGGCTCCAGAGGATATTGCTCAGCAGGTGGGTGTCCAGGATAAGCAACTGCGGGGCCCGCGCACGCGCTGCGTCCTCGCGGGCCAGTTGTCCCCGGGCGATGACAGGAATGTCGGCATAGCACGTGTCGCGCTGCTGCTGATCGATGAAATCGCGCACGTATTCACTCACCCATTCACCGCCGAACCGTCGCTGAATGTGTTCGGCCAGCCAGCTTTTGCCACTGGACTCGGGACCTGCCAGGACCAGAACCTTCATGGGAGGGGTCACCGCGCCAGCGCAGGATCGGCACGCCAGTCGCGCCACCCCTGAACCGCGATCAGGGTGAAAAGCGCATACAGCGCGGCCGTCAGGTAGAGCGCCTTATACAGGAAGAGGCCGACGAAGATGACGTCCAGCACGATCCACAGCGGCCAGCACTGCACGCGTTTCTGCGCCATCCACACCTGTGCCACCAGGCTGAATCCTGTGAGAGCGGCATCCAGCCATGGCTGCGCGGCGTCGGTGAAGTGCGCCATCGCGGCGCCTAGCGCGAGGCTGACGAGCGCACCGATCGCCAGACTCAGGGTCAGAGCCCCGCCACCCAGGGCGGTCACGTTGCGACCCTGCGTGACTTCGCCGCGCCGTGTCCATTGCCACCAGCCATACAATTGCAACACGGCGTAGACAACCTGCAACAGCATGTCCGAGTACAGCTTCACGTCGAAGAAAATCCAGGTATAGAGCAACACCATCACCAGCCCGATCGGCCAGCACCAGGGGTTCTGTTTGACTGTCAGCCAGACGGCAATGACACCGAGTGCAGCGGCGAACAGTTCAAGCCCGGACATGAAGACTCCTGAAGGGGAAAGGCAGAAAAAGGGCTGCGATTGTAAGCCGTTTATGAACCATTGTGGCGAGTTGAATCAAAGGGATGTCGCTGTAAGCGCTCATAGGGAAAAACGTCATCGAACGGCCTGTAGCGTCAAGGGCTGCGCGCCAATATCCATGCTAGAGCGTTCGCCGTGAAGGTCTGATAGCATCGCGCCGCTTGCGTGCTTCAGCCCGCAGTCTTGACTGTTCATGCTGTTTTTACATCGAACCGTTTATCGTGCGCTGAACAGTGCTCGAAACATATCAAGAGAGCCTGCCAAGAGCAGGCTCCACTCCTGGGGGAATGATGGATCTTTGGACCGCCGCACAGGCGCTGATTCTTGGGGTAGTTGAAGGGCTGACGGAGTTCTTGCCGATTTCCAGCACCGGTCACCAGATTGTCGTGGCCGATATCATCGGTTTCGGCGGCGAGCGGGCGATGGCATTCAACATCATCATTCAGTTGGGGGCGATCCTGGCCGTGATGTGGGAGTTTCGTCACAAGATCTTCGATGTTGTCACCGGTCTTCCGACAAGGCCAGAGGCCCGCCGCTTCACCGCCAATCTGATCATCGGGGTTCTGCCCGCCGTCGTCCTGGGGGTGATGTTTTCCGACCTGATTCACCATTACCTGTTCAACCCGATCACGGTGGCCGCCGCTCTGGTCATCGGTGGGGTCATCATGCTGTGGGCCGAGCGCCGCCAGCATGAGATCCACGCCGAGACCGTCGACGAGATGACCTGGGTCGACGCGCTCAAGGTCGGCTTTGCTCAGTGTCTGGCGATGATCCCAGGCACCTCGCGATCGGGCTCGACGATCATCGGAGGGTTGCTGTTCGGCCTGTCGCGCAAGACCGCTACCGAGTTCTCGTTCTTCCTGGCAATGCCGACCATGGTCGCGGCGTCGCTGTACTCGGGCTTCAAGTACCGCAATCTGTTCCAGCCTGATGATTTCGCGGTGTTCGCGGTCGGCTTCATCACCTCGTTCATCTTCGCGATGATCGCCGTTCGTGCGCTGCTCAAATTCATCGCGACCCACAGCTATGCGGTGTTCGCCTGGTACCGCATCGCGTTCGGACTGCTGATTCTCGCCACCTGGGTGTTCGGCTGGGTCGACTGGTCGACGGCCCAGGGCTGAGACGATGGGTCAGCGTTCGCAAGCCAGAGTGGACAATCGCGCAGAGAAAACCGCTGTGCGATTTCTCGGATTCAAACTGTCGATGCTGCTGTTGCTTTGCGCCTTGCCGGTGTACGGCGTGGTTGCCATCGGCGTGCGCGGCGGTTCATGGCTTCCGGCAGCGTTCTATCTGCTGATGAGCCTGATCGCATTCGGGCTTTACGGACACGACAAGAAACAGGCGCGCACCAACGGCCAGCGCACTCCCGAAAAACTCTTGCATGCCGCTGAGATGCTCGGCGGCTGGCCGGGCGCACTGGTGGCGCAGCAAGCCTTTCGGCACAAGACCCGCAAAGTTTCCTATCAGTTGCTGTTCTGGCTGATCGTGCTGCTGCACGAGCTGTTCTGGATCGACCGGCTGCTGCTGGGCGGAAACTTTCTGGCCCGCCATTTTTTCTGACGGCGTTCCGTGGCGTGCGCTTCAGAGTTTGAGCGCGACCTGGCGCTTTTTCGGAAGTTTGCTGACCACCTGCTGATGGGAACGGGTCAGCAGGTCGCGCAGTTCCTCGTCACCCATGGCGAACGGGTAGGCGAGGGTGATCCAGTGCGCCCTCGCCAGATAAGGCGCGGGTCGAATGCCCGGACGGTCCACGTAGCCGAGAAACAGCTCGGGCCCGACCTTGAACGACAGGTCGTTGCCTGCCAGCCCCATCACCGCGAACATCTTGGTCTGGGCAATCGAAAACACGCGCACGCCGCCCCATTTGTAGTCTTCCCGCGCCCCCGGCAGCGCCAGGCAAAAGGCGGCAACGTCTTCGATATCCATAAGCGTCCTGTTGAAAAAGCGCGTTGGCTGGAGGGAAGTTTTAACAGAAACGGCAGGCCGGCGTTTGCCGACGGTGCCTGGCAGCGAAGCGCGCGAGTGCTCATGGCGGCGTGCTGTACGCCGTTATTCCACCTGCGCTGCGCCGGTGAGTTTCAGCTAACCCAGTGATTTGGGGCCGCCCAACGAAGGCGCAGTAAACTCGGCGGCGACATGATCGATCCACGCGCGCACCGCCGGCAACGTGCCTCGCCGCTGGGTGTACGCGGCCTGAAGGTAGCCGCCGGGCATCGACCAGTCCGGCAGCACATGCACCAGGCTGCCATCGGCCAGAGCGTCGTGACAGTTCATCATCGGCAGCATGGTGATGCCCAGGCCGGCGAGGGCCGCGGCCTTGCGAATCGGAAAGTCGTCGATGGCAAGGCGCGGTTCGAGTACTACCTCGTGGCGCCGGCCGTCCTGGTGAACCAGCTGGTAATGCACCTTGCGGTCGGCTTCGATGGCACCGAGCACCGGCAGAGTGCTCAGATCTTCCGGGCTACGAATGTCTTTGTCGGCAATCAGCGAGGGGGCCGCGACCAGTACGGCCTTGGCCGGTGCCAACTGGCGAACGATCAGGCTGGGGTCTTCATCGCCGATGTCGCGTACCCGCAGGGCCACATCGATACCTTCGTTGACCAGGTCCACCCGACGGTTCACCAATAACAGCTCCAGTTGAACCTGCGGATAGCGTTCCAGAAAGTCCGAGACCACACCGCTGAGATTCCAGTGGGTCATGCCCACCGGGCAAGACACCCGCAGGCGACCGCGAGGTGCGGACGACAGCGTGGCCACTGCTTCATCGGCCATCTGCGCTTCCAGCAGCATCGCCTGGCAGTGCTGAAGGTAGCGTTCGCCAACGGCGGTCAGTGCCAGCTTGCGCGTAGTGCGCTGCAAGAGGCTGGCGTTGAGTCGGGTTTCCAGCTCCGCAATGCGCCGGGACAAGCGCGACTTGGGAATGCCCAGCGCCCGGCCCGCAGCGGTGAAACCGCCGCACTCGACCACCTTGGCGAAATAGTAGAGATCATTGAGGTCCTGCATGGGTACTCGATTGTCCTGCTGGTGGGACGAACTATCGCATTTTTGCCGACTAATCGGCTATTCGCTTACAGGGTAGGATTATTCCACTTGATCGCCAGCGGCGATTCTCACTTGGGAAGCACGTTATGAAACTCTTGCACATCGATTCCAGCATCCTCGGCGATCACTCCGCTTCGCGCCAACTGAGCCGTAAAGTGGTTGAATCCTTCACCGCCACTCAACCGGACACGCAAGTGGTTTACCGCGACCTGGCCAACGACGCACTGAGTCACTTCTCCGGCGCTACCCTGGCGGCTGCCGGCACCCCGGCAGAAGGTCGCGACGCGGCGCAGAAACTGGAAGTGGAAACCAACGAAGCCACCCTTGAAGAATTCCTCTCGTCCGACGTCGTCGTCATCGGCGCGCCGATGTACAACTTCACCATTCCTAGCCAGCTGAAGGCCTGGATCGACCGCATCACCGTCGCCGGTCGCACGTTCCGCTACACCGAAACCGGTCCGGAAGGTCTGTGCAAGGGCAAGAAAGTGGTGATCGTCTCCACCGCTGGCGGCCTGCATCAGGGCCAGCCCACCAGCGTCGGTCACGAAGACCTGCTCAAGGTTCTGTTCGGTTTCATCGGCGTCACCGACCTGCAGTTCGTTTTCGCCCACGGCCTGGCCTACGGTGACGAGCCACGCGCCAACGCCCTGACCGCCGCTCAGAAACACATCGAACAAACCCTGTTTGTCTGACAACTGATCCGCGGCGCCGTCCAGCGGTGCTCCATGGTATCCGTCAATAGCGCTTACCCGCGCTACCGAAAGCCTCGTCATCCCTGGCCCTGAGCCAACGGGTGACGGGGCTTTCGTCGTTTCAGGGATCCATTCAGCCGTGCGACAGCCTTTGCGATTTCTTTGCGAGTAACGTGCAGGCCACGGCAGTAAAATGGCCCACATACCCGGCCGCACCCGTAGCTGACTCGGCCAGCGGAATTCACTTTTTCGAGTTTGGCCCGCCTTGTGCACTGCCGAACACAAACGTCTGTGAATGTTATCGACGCGTGCCGGTCAGATAGCTACAGACACTGTTATATA
This sequence comes from Pseudomonas sp. LS-2, assembly GCF_003605735.1. GTDB lineage: Bacteria > Pseudomonadota > Gammaproteobacteria > Pseudomonadales > Pseudomonadaceae > Aquipseudomonas. The sequence goes on from NZ_QXTJ01000023.1 coordinate 121,904, forward strand.
GGGACCTCAGACGTCTGGCGTCTGAATCGTGGGCACGGATCGATAACGTGAGGGGCATTGCAATGATGCGTCTTTGTGCAGTGATGGTCATTAGCCTGTTTGCCAGCCTGATTTCGGTGCAGGCCAGCGAACTGGAGACCTGGAGCGTCGGCTTTCATGAACTGACTTTCCTTGATCCGCTGGATTCCCGGCCCATGCACGCCTACGCCTTTTATCCTTCCACCGATGAAGAGAAGGTCACCCGCGTTCAGGGTTACCCCATCGCAGCGGGTGAAGACGCTACCATCGCCATGGGGCGATTTCCCTTGTTGATGCTGTCCCACGGCAATACCGGCACGCCGCTCGCCCAGCATGATCTGGCGACCTCGCTGGCGCGCAAGGGCTTTGTTGTGGTGGCGGTCTTTCATCCCGGCGATAACTATCTGGATCACAGCCGCCTGGGCAGCCTGAGCAATCTTTACGGACGCCCGTTGCAGATCTCCGAAGCGATCAGCGCGGCGCTACTCGATCCAATGCTGTCTCCTTACATCAGCGCGCGCCGCGTCGGCGTCATTGGCTATTCGGCAGGCGGGGAGACCGCGTTGATTCTCGCCGGTGCGCAGCCTGACCTGCAGCGTCTGCGCAATTACTGCCTACAGCGGCCGCAGGATCACGATGCGTGCAAGACCCAAGGCGAATTGCTGGCAGATCGCGATGACCTGCATGCCCAGGCCGATCCACGTGTGGGGGCGCTGATGCTGATGGCGCCACTGGGCCTGATGTTCGGCCGTCACACGCTGGCGGATGTGCATGTGCCAGTCCTGCTTTACAGCGGCGATGGCGACGAGTTGCTGGCCATCGACAAGAATGCCGAGGCGCTGGCGCGCAAGCTGCCGGAGGTGTCGGATTTCAAACTGTTGCCCGGTGCGGGGCATTTCGTGTTCATGGCCCCCTGTGACGACGAGCAGCGGGCCACTCAGCCGGGGCTCTGTAACGATGCCATCGGAGTGGACCGGGAAGACATTCACCGCAACTTGAGCAACGAGGCGGTCCAGTTCTTCGGCGCAGCGCTCGGCACGCCCATGAGCACGGCCGGGATGCAGACGGCGGTGCATCGGCAGTAAAGTCATACAGCAACGGACTCGTAGCAGTGAGGCCGGGCGGCGTTGCATTTGCCGGCGGTTGAAGTTTCCGGGTTGGCTACCGCCGGCAAGCCGGCTGCTACAGCCTTGCGCGAATCACCTTTCCCCGCCGTTCGGCGATCTGCCTGGCTTGTCCATCGCGCTGTTTGCCCGTGCGCGCTTCGCTGATCAGCGCCGGAATCAACGGCCCTTCGGGCAGGTTTTTCCAGAACCTGGTTGGCAGGTGACCTTGCATGACCTTGGGGTTCAGCCGTGCCGGGTTGAAGATGTGGCTGTAATACGTCAGCCACAGCTCTCCATGAGGATCTTCGGCGTTACGCGCCAGTGCCTGCCACGCCTCGGGGCAGTGGCGCTTGTGAATCAGTCGTTCACCGTCGTAGAACACGCCGTCCCTGGGCGTCGCGATCATCCAGCGATGTCGACCCATTCTGCCGACGAAGTGCTCGCTGGCACTGCGCAGGATGTCGTGAGCCGGCTCGTGCCAGGCCACGTATTCGGGCAGCTTCTGTGTTTCCAGCAACGCCGCCTTGACCTCCAGATCCTTGCCCATGCTGACCGAGGGCAGGGCGATGAAGCGCAGAAACGCATGCAGGTGATGGGCTTCGCGGCTGACCTGCTTCAAGCGTCGATGCAATTCGCTCCCCAGCTTGTCCCCCGCCAGCATCGCGGTGCGGTCGCCATGACTGACTCGCCACAACACTTCATACAGCAGGCTCCAGCGTTGTTCGCCTTCGTACTGGGCGGCGTTCTTCAGCAGCTCCAGCAGCTCAAGCGGCACCCGCGCCAGGAACGGCCCGTTCTCCTGCGGGTATTCGACGTCGCTGGCGAACAGGTCCGCGTCCTGCTTCACGCTCCAGCTGACTTGATCCGGGTCGATCTGATGGCTCAACAGCCAGCGCGCTTGTTGCCGCCAAGTGTCGAACAGGTCGTCGCAGTCGAGAACGATCATGCCCACAACGCCATTTGCTGGGGCTGAGGACGGTCGCGCAATTGCTCGCGCAGCGCCACGCTGGAAGATTCCGCCTGACGCGGATGGTAATCGCTGGTGATGATGAAGGGCCTGGCCTTGGCCAGCACGCAGCGCAGCCGGGTCAGGTCTTCGTAGCGGATCCTTCGTTGCCGACGCAATTCAACCAGTCGTTTGGTGGTGCGAATGCCGATGCCGGGGATACGGGCAATCATTGCAGGCTCGGCGCGATTGAGGTCTAGCGGAAAGACGTCTCGATGCTCCAGCGCCCAGGCGAGCTTGGGGTCGATGTCCAGCGCCAGATCCCCCGGCCCGCTCAGCAATTCGTTCGCGCTGTAGCCGTAGCCGCGCAGCAGGAAATCCGCCTGATACAAACGGTGCTCGCGCAGCAGCGGCGGGGCAGCCAGCGGTACGCTTTTCGGGCTGTTGGGGATCGGGCTGAACGCCGAGTAATAGACACGCTTGAGGCGGAAGTCGCCATACAACGATTCGGCGGTATGCAGCAGGGTGCTGTCGTCGGTGTCGTCCGCACCGACGATCATCTGCGTGCTTTGACCGGCCGGGGTGAAGCGTGGCGCTTTCGGCTCGTTGAGGATGGTTTGCTGACCGGTGTAGATGGTCTGCATCGCCTGCTTGATCGAACCCATTTCCTTTTCCGGCGCCAGGGTCTGCAGACCTAGCTGGGTGGGCAACTCGATGTTGACGCTCAAACGGTCGGCATAACGGCCGGCTTCCTCGATCAGTGCGGGATCGGCTTCGGGGATGGTTTTGAGGTGGATGTAACCCCGGAACTCATGCTCTTCACGCAGCAGCTTCGCAACGCGCACCAACTGCTCCATGGTGTAATCCGCCGAGCGGATGATGCCCGAGCTCAGGAACAACCCGCTGACGCAATTGCGCCGGTAGAAATCCAGGGTCAGCGTCACCACTTCTTCCGGGCTGAAGCGTGCGCGGGGGACATCGCTGGAGCGGCGATTGACGCAATACTGGCAGTCGTAGAGACAGAAGTTGGTCAGCAGGATTTTGAGCAGCGAGACACAGCGGCCGTCCGGGGTATAGCTGTGGCAGATGCCCATGCCGGTGCTGTTGCCCAGACCTGACTTGCCTTCGGAGCTGCGCTTGGGTGCGGCGCTACTGGCGCAGGAGGCGTCGTATTTGGCGGCGTCGGCGAGGATGCTCAGCTTGTCGATCAGCTGCATGACAATTCTCGATACTGTTTTTATGTACAGTATCGAGATGTTGCACAATGGGCAAGGCCCGATTGAGTGGACTGCGCTGTTCTTTCAGGCCGTCTGGATGATCTATAACCGTCCGGCGAGCCGCACGGCTACCAACACGAAACGCTTTCAACTGATGCGCTGAACCAATTCCTTCAACTCGCCGAAGTTCTTCACCCGGTGAAAGTTGGCGTGGTCGATGAACTGCGAAAAATCAGTGTCGTGCCCGTATCCCGCGACCTGCGCGCCGGCTCCAAGCCCGGCCTGAACCCCCGGCACGCTGTCTTCCACCAGCAGGCATTCTTGCGGTTTGAGCCCCAGCAGATCGGCGGCGTGTTCGATCAGGATCGGCGAGGGTTTCCAGGCTTCTACCTCATAAGCGCTGACGATCAGCCCGTGGAAGACATCCAGCAGGCCCACGGTGCTCAGGCAGGTTTCGATCTTGCTGCGCGGACCGTTGGACGCCACGCATTTGGGCAGGGACAGGCCGCGCACGAACTCGACTGCGCCTGGCATCTCTTCCAGACGCTCCTGCAACAGCGGCAGTGTCCGGGCCCTGAAGGCGTTGACGATTTCCAATGTGGGCAACCACGGGTAGTCGTGACTCAGGCCTTCCATGCACAGAGCAAACTGCACGCCCCGAAAGCGCGCCAGCACCTGATCGAGGGTCAGCGAGACCTGATGTTCTCGCAGTATGTCGCGCAGCAGCCCGGCAGCAAGGCGTTCGCTGTCCACCAGGGTTCCGTCGCAGTCAAAGATGACGCCGGCAATGTTCAAACAGGATTCTCCCGGATTGCATGATCTGAATGGGGCGATTCGACCGGCATTATCCAGAAAAGTTGAGAAAGGGATGTGAAGACTGACCTGCGGTCGTCGAGCGAGGGTGTCCTCCTTCGCCCCGTCATGGCTCGCCAGCGGCGGCGATCCTGAATTCGTCCCCGCCGGCAAACGGTCCGTCGCCGGCGGGGTTGCTACAAAGGGGAGGTTTACAGCGAGACGGGTGTCACCAGCGAACCCTCGGTGAAATACGCGCTGACGTTGGCGAAGACCAGATCGGCCATGGCCTGACGCGTTTCATAGGTGCCGCTGCCAATGTGTGGAGTGAGCACGACGCTGTCCAGGTTCATCAGTTCGGCCGGAACATTGGGCTCGTCTTCGAATACATCGAGGCCGGCACCGGCAATTTCCGATTCCAGCAGCGAGGCGACCAGCGCCTTCTCGTCCACCACCGAGCCGCGGGCCACGTTGATCAGGTACGACTTGGGCCCCAGCGCCTTGAGTACGTCGCGGTTGATCAGGTGCTGGGTTTCCGGGCCGCCCGGCACGATGACGATCAAGTAGTCCGAGACCTTGGCCAGCTCCTGCAAATCGCCGTAATGGGTATAGGACACATCGGAGTAGGGCTGGCCGCGACGGAAGTAGGCGATGTTCATGTCAAACGCCGCCGCGCGTTTGGCGATGGTCTTGCCGATCTTGCCCAGACCGACGATGCCGCAGGTCTTGCCGCACAGATCATTGCCCAGCGGGAATTTACCGGTGGCCCACTGGCCGGCGCGCACGAAGCGCTCGGCCTGGCTGATACGGCGGGAGACGCACAGCATCAGCGCCATGGCGGTTTCGGCCACGGCGTTGTTGAGCACGTCCGGGGTGTTGCTCAACTGAATGCCACGGCGGGCGAGGTAAGCAGTGTCGACGGCGTCGTAACCCACGCCAAAGCTGTTGACCACTTGCAGATTCGGCAGCAGATCGAGGACGGCGTTGTCGGTGCCGTAGACGCCGCTGGTGATCACGCCTCGCACCTTGTCGCCGTGGTCGGCGGCCCAGGCGTTCAGGTCCTTGATTTCCCAGCGGTTGTGTACGGTGAAGTCACGATCCAGATTCTGCGTCAGCGCCGCATGCATCGGGCCCCAGACCAGTACGTCAGCTTTCTTGTCGCTCATTGTTTCCTCCTTGCGGCCCGGCTTCATGGCTGAAACCAGGCTTGGGTTGCATCACGAATGACCTGATCGGCCGGTCTTGTTCAGCCGTTTTTATTGAGAGCAGGTTGCGCCTCGGAGCGCCCGGATTTGAGCAGTTCGGCGATGGCCATGGTCAGCAGCGGCGAGAACAGCGCGAAGTACGAGCTGTCGATGCCGTACGGGTTGCCCGCCAGGAACCAGCCGATGGTCGAGATCACAGACAGGATCACGCCCGCCAGTGCGCCACGGCCGGTGCCGAATTTCGGCGCATAGAAGCACATCAGCACGATCACCGCCAGGGTGGCGCGCAGGGCTTTACCGAGGAAGGCGATCAGCAGGATCTTGTCGGCGAACAGCGCCAGGATCAGCGGCAGGAAACCGATGACGATAATGGCCAGACGAATGAAGATCACCGATTTGCGATCATCTTTGTCCTTGTTGAAGAAGGGGTCGTAGAAGTCCTTCATCGCCAGGGTGGCCGAGGCCAGGGTGTTGGCCGAGATGCCGCCGAACAGAGCACCCGCCAGACCGATCACCACCAGGCTCGCCGAGAAGGTCGGCATATGGGCGATGAGGGCAGGGAAGGCGTCGATGGATTTGATGCCGGGGTAGAGATAGGCGCTGCACATGCCGATCAGCGCGGCCATGATGCCGAACGGGATCATCAGCGAGGACACATAGAAGCAGGCGCGTTTGGCGGTCTTGTGGTCCTGGGTGCTGACCAGCGCCTGAATCACGTATTGCGTGGCGAAGATCGAGCCGATTCCGCCGATCATCCAGGCGAAGATCTGGCCCCAACCCACGCCGGTGAAGTCAAACATGGTCGCGGGCAGCTTCGATTGCAGGGCACCGATGCCGCCGGTTGCGTTCAGCGCGAAAGCCAGTGCGAGGACGATGCCGATGTACTTGATCACGGCATGGGCGAAGTTGGTGTAGACCACTGAGCGCATGCCGCCGACGCTGACGTAGAACACGGTGATGACGCCCACCAGCAGGATCGCAAGGGTCTTGTCGATGTTCAGGACCGCCGCCAGTACCGCGCCGCCGCTGGCGTACAGCGCCACCGACACGATACTCAAGGCGCAGATGGTCAATACCGAGGCCGCGTAGCGCGTGCCCTGGCCGTAGTTCTGGGCAAGGATTCCGGAAATGGTGTTTAGACCGGTCTCACGGTATTTCTTGGCCAGCACCACTCCCAGCAGCAGAAAGCCCAAGGACAGAGCTACCAGGTTCCAGGCAGCGGAAATGCCTGCTTCGAAGCCTTTTTGCGCGGTGCCGATACTGACTGAGCTGCCGATGAATTCGGACAGCAGCAAAGCACCGATCAGAAAGGGGGGGAAACTGCGACCACCACCGGTGAAACCGTCACTGCTCTTGGCGTGTTTGCGCACGCTGTAGCCGATGTAGGACATTACGATGAAGTAGCCGGCGGTCAGGCAAAGGATGATTGTTATTCTTGGGTCCATGTTCGCTCCTTCCTCGGGGTCGAGGGTGCGTGAAATGGTTGATCGAGCGTGTGTGTGCCGTTGCTAGTGTCTGTTGTCAGACGACGATGACGGTTCGGCGAAGCAATTGCGCAAGCGCGATATTTCCAGCGGACGCTATGGCGTGTCCCTGAACGTGTTATCGGAATGGAGTACGGCCGAGGATGCCGTGTAAACGGCGGATGCGAGGCGAGGGTGTGTGTGTCTGATCATTTTTATTAGAGGCTCGTGATTAGCGTTGAAAGGCAACTCAATACGAAGCGGTTGTTATACGTCATCGTACAACGTTGAGCAATCGTACGCTTGGGGGATTGCGAATCAAGTGCCGTTGATCGTGGGTGGGCCCCTGCATCGCGCGAAGAATGCTCGTATTCCGGCCGGCACTGCGCCGCTTCTGCCGAGAGGGCGTGGGAGTTGGCTTGCCGACGATCTGGCGCGAAGCGGCAGTAACGACTGGGCATGCGGTGTACCAGGAAGCATGAGTTACCTGATCTTGCGACTGCTGC
>NZ_QXTJ01000046.1 GCF_003605735.1 Pseudomonas sp. LS-2
CGCTGAGTTCGGTATAAGACATAGGGGCAGCACCGTACCGGAAAGGTCAGGTGTTGCACTCAGTTTTTGCCGCCGCCAACTTTATATCTTTTCTTTCTACTTCTGCTTACCGGTCAGACCCTGATGGCATCAGCCGCCAATCAGATGGATGCGACTGCCTCGCGTGCAGATGCGGAATGGCACTCACTTAATTCAGACCAGACCCGTTCCTTCTCCTACCAGATGTGGATAAATAAAGATCAGTGGAGGAAGATTGCAGGCGGAGACGATGCGATTCATATCGAGGTATGTCCAGGCCGGTACAAAGCCGATCATTGTCGAGTTCCGGATACTCGAGGCATCAATGCCGTCATGGGAGGAACAGTGACGGGCGAGGCATATTCGCTAAGCGAAGCCATTGTTCGTATGAAAGGCAACGGCGCGAAGGTGTTAAGTGCAACGATGCAGCGAGGTGGAGTTCTAAATATCGTCTATTCGATCCCAACCAACCTGGATAGAACGATCGCGACAAATGACTTTGAAAGCATCGCGGTAGCGACCCCAACTAAAGCTGACGATGAGGCCATCAGCTTCCTCCAAAAGTTGTTAATGGGAGGAGCAACTGCAGTTGTGATCCTATTTCTGTGGATGGCGTGGCTGCTGAGGAACGAAGGAGCTGGCAGCTATGAAAGCCCACCATTGTACTTAGGGATGGTCTGAAGTAGTTGTGTATTTCTGGCTGACTTCAGCCCCTGCCGATTTTAAAAGCGGCAAATCGATCAAAAACGCTCAGATCACCCGCTTATTTCTGTGTTTTTAGCCGCCGCGAGCACCTCGCGGCAGCCATTTCCCACATTACAGGCGCACCTCTCCTGCATTCGCCAGTAAATGTCGGCGCGCCATCCACAGGTTCGACAGCGCGAACAGCGTCACCAGTTGCGCCGTGTTCTTCGCCAGACCACGGAAGCGCACCTTCACATAACCGAACTGGCGCTTGATCACCCGGAACGGATGCTCGACCTTGGCTCGTACCTGAGCCTTGGCCTTCTCAATCTTGCGCGCGGCTTTGTACAAAGCACTGCGCTTATCAAGCTTCTTGTAAGTACTACGGCGGGCGGCGATCTGCCAGATGACCTCCCGGCCTTCATGTTCAGGGCGTTTCTCGACGCCGGTGTAACCCGCGTCGGCACCGACCATGTTCTCATCGCCGTGCAGCAGCTTATCGACCTGGGTGACATCGGCCACGTTGGCCGCCGTGCCCACCACGCTGTGCACCAAGCCCGACTCATCATCGACACCGATGTGCGCCTTCATGCCGAAGTAGTACTGGTTACCCTTCTTGGTCTGATGCATTTCCGGGTCGCGCTTACCGTCCTTGTTCTTGGTCGAACTCGGCGCATTGATCAGCGTGGCATCGACGATCGTGCCTTGGCGCAGCGACAGCCCTCGGTCGCCCAGATAGCCATTGATGACAGCCAAGATGCCGGCGGCTAGTTCGTGCTTCTCCAGCAAACGACGGAAGTTGAGGATGGTGGTTTCATCGGGGATACGCTCCAAGCTCAGCCCCGCGAACTGGCGCAGGATGGTGGTCTCGTACAGCGCCTCTTCCATCGCTGGATCGCTGTAACCGAACCAGTTTTGCATCAGGTGCACGCGCAGCATCGTCATCAGCGGATAGGCCGGACGACCGCCTTCACCCTTGGGATAATGCGGCTCGATCAAGGCAATCAAACCCTTCCACGGCACCACCCGATCCATCTCGATCAGGAACAACTCTTTGCGGGTTTGTTTGCGCTTACCGGCGTACTCGGCGTCAGCGAAGGTCATCTGCTTCATGGGGAAACTCAGCGGGTGGAATCCGGGTATTTTGCCAAAATCTGGAAGTCTTCTTCAGAGTTTCCTTAGCTACTCCACCGGAGGCCGGGCGAATTATTTCGCTGAGTACCCCAGAGCCAATTTCAGTCCACGAGCTCATTCCCATCCCACAGCACCAGGACTCGGGAACTGGGAGTGGATCGGTTCCCTCTCAGGACAGCCCATCCGGCCGACGCCTTTACCTGGATTGATTACCTCAAAATCAGTGCCCAACGCGGACAGATATGCGGCATCTCAAAAGGCTCAGATTGGCAACCTACTTTCATCGCAAGCCAGAGATCATGTGTGTCCACGTTCTGTTTCGAGATTTCCATGCGAATTTCACATATAGCCTGGGCGGGGGTGCTAACCGCCATTCTGATCTCATGCTTGACGGGCCCTCACGCCCATGTGTCGATCGACATCATCGCTTCGAGTTTGACTTCAGCTTTGTGTGTCTTCGTTTTTCATGTCTCCCACGTACGTTTGAAATTGCTACTCAAATTTATGTGCGTTCTATGGATGCTCGCACTCGTCGCTGCAGCGTCTTTGAAAACAGTTGTTTCCCCCCATCTTTTTGCTTGCGCCACCATCCTCACAATACTGCTTGGTGGGGGGCTGACCCTCTGTGTTGTTGGCTTGTATGAGTGGTTGGTTGCTGCATTCAAAAAGGCCGAAGGCTCTCAATCCGTTTCTCCGCCCCTCGCTAATCGAGATGTCGAACCAGCCCAACTTGCGGGACAGATCTAGGCACTCATACGCCAGGGGCTCTGTACGTTGACGGTATTCATCAGCAGGATGCTTGAAATGGAAATCATGGCGACACTAGGCAATTTCTTTCGGGTCATATGGCCTGTCGCGTCCCTTGACGTAGCGGTTGAGCAGGGGGCCAGGGCATGTCTGCTGCCTAAAGGCAATGAGAGTGGCCAAGCTAGACACGATTTAGGTTTTGGTGGTCGAGGCTGGGATGACGTTTACAAGGCCCGCGGAATGACTCACAGGATTCAGGCTGGCGGCGCAGTATTCTGGATGCGCTATCCAACCATCGCAGGCATTGATCGGGCCTTGGCCTACAAGGGCGTGGAGGGGGAGCATGTTCAACTCTTTGAATTATGAGCAGCTCCTTTGAAAATTTCCCATGCTGGGAATTCGAATTGCCTGATTATGAGGTAAGGTGGCGTCATTCTGCTGTGGGTAGGCTTCGCGGAGAAGAACTGTCTGAACGGCGCGCATTCGGCGAGTTTCAAAATCTCCTGAGAACGGAGTCAGAGATTCTCGGATCTTTGAAATTTTTGAGATTCGGGACCTCAGCCAGTTTGCATCTGCTGTCAGCAGAGCATCTGGATTGTGGCGCAGAATCGCGTCCACCTTTGCACGTAGCTCGGTGGTAAGAACTACCCTCCCGAGTACATGAAAATCGTTGTGCCGTATTGTGCTCGCATCTTGTGCGCTCATCGCTGCAGCATTAGATGGAATACCGCAGGCAAATTTGCGGTTGCCAAAGATTTCACAGGCCAACTCGAGAAGATCGCCGCCGGTCATGAATCCCACCTGCAAGGGCACGATGACACGGGCTCCTAAACTAATCCACTTGTTGACCTTGCTTGCGTACTTTCTCCAAAGAGCAATCGTAGCTACTTGATCACCCACAACATCGGGCGCAACGATGCTGAGGCAGTCCGGCCGCTGAGTGTTCAGAAGCAGCGCGTCATAACGCCATACCACCTCATCCCAGTCCATCTTAGTGCCTTTCTGAAAAGCAGTGAATGCACCACTGTCTACGAAAGCATGCCCCCCTTGATTGAGGAAATTGGGTAAAGCAAGCATTAGCTGAGGAAGCGTAAGTGCGTTCGCAACCACGCCGATCGGCATCCCAAGGTCAGCGATGGCCCTGAAATCTGACTTGGCAGTCATTCCCGAGTGATAGGCCGTCTTCCACGGGTGTATTTGTTCGTTCATCTGTAGGACTCGTGTTGTGATAGCCGCAATTTTCCAGCAGCTTTCAAATTTGCAAGAGTCCAGCATCGGCACCTTCTACAGGGCTCGATCTACGTCATGGCGCAAGGTTTTATTGGGATTCTGATAGCTGACGACGGAGCTTACTCATTGGATACCCACTCTCTTTTTACTGACTTGCGTAACGTTGGAATGACTGCGGTATTTCAACTCGATTTTCATCACGACCCTGATGCTGCAACTGTTGAGCTTCTGGAAGCGATATGTAGCCCAGGCCGTGAAAACGGGTATTTCGTGCGAAAGGATTGGAGTGAGGAATCCGAGCTCATTCGAGTGTTGGAACTGCATGGGCTGGGCCAGTCAGTGGATTTGACTGAATGCATCGTCCGAAACTCCATTCCAGAAAACCAAGAATGGGATTTCCAGATATATGAAGCTCTGCAGGTGGTCCATGAAGGCTTGGGGTTCATTCGGACGATTCCTGCTGGCCGGCAAAAAATGGTGAGTCACCTGGCAAATTATTTGTTCGACCTTCCTGTGATGCACTACGAAAGGAACGATGACTCGCTCCGAGAGTTTCGAAAGCAGATCCAGCGAGCCAAGAAGGAGCTGGAGGATGCGGTGGTGTGGTCAAAAGGAACAGCCCTAATCAGCCGCAAGAAGGGACCCAGTGCACGTGTCTTGTTTATCTGTGCAGCAATTTGCGCTGCTGATTCGGCGAGAGCCTACCTGTCGAGCCAGCTTATCTATGGCGCGATTGCGTTAGTTTGTGCAACAGGATGCATCGTTGCGGCAGGGCTTGTAGCTTGGAAATCCAAGCGATCAACCGACAAATGTGAGACTCAATAACGGTCATCTATGCTCGTCCATCAAGCTCATGTATCGTTTAGCCAGATGGAAAAAATACCGAATCAGATGGAGGTTGACTCGGGAACTGATCTTCGGTGGCTGCCTTGCATGTTCGAAATCCCATGAGAGCGTCTTCCCAAACCCTAGAGGCGTTTGGTATGACGACAGAACAGTATCCGGATATTCCGCCGGCCTTTCGGTGGCACGCGATCAAAGTCGCGCTAAGTAAAAAAGGACATTCCCTCAAGTCGTTGTCAAAGGCTTCCGGGGTCACTGGAATTGCCTCAGCAGGAAAGAAAAACTACCCGGCCGCTCAAACCGTAATTGCCAGAGCGCTTGGCGTAGAGGAAAAGGTTCTTTTCCCAGAGCGCTATGATGGGCCGTGGACGGGTGACCTTCAGAGAAAAGCTGAGGGACTCATGCCTGGCTTGTTTGCTTTGCCAACAATTGAGGAGCCAAAACCGCTTTTCATTGCTATGGTCGAGGAACACGCTCTGATCTCCGTAGAGGTTAGTGATATGCCAGCCCAAGATCCTGCCCGATTGTCCTGGATAAAGTCGGCCCTGCGTGAACGAGGCTTTGTGCTTGGAACTTTGGCCTCGCATATCGGTGTTCCGAGGTCAGCGCTGGATAATCTTGGAAGTGCGCGATCTGCCCCAATGCAAGCCCTTGTGGCCACCTGCTTGGGAGTGGCGCCGCAGGCGCTTTGGCCCGAGCGATATGATGAACGTGGCGAACCGATCCAGACTCGTCGCAAAGCAGATCGGCGGCAGTTCAATCGCCGGCAGGGTGATCGCCGAGCCGAATACCAACTTGATCTGACTGAGGGGCTTTGGTTGCCCATTAGAGACCTTACGGGGTTACCTGGTATGGGCTCGGACGTGACTCTCAACATCATGCATGGTGAGAACCTTGGTTGGAAAATGCGAGAGCGCTTTGGCGTCGTTGAGCTTGCATTTGAGTCCCTACCTGTCGAAACCAAAAATTACCTTCTAGGGCCTACTAGCGGTATCAGTTTCTCAGATCCCGACTTCTCCGCGGTTAAGCTTGCTGCAGGCGTAACTAGGATGTCAGTGCGACTTGTAGATGGTGCCGTGAAGCTCGTGGTGCCGCTGGGAGCGCATCACATCGAAGTTGCGCTTGACGCTGGAGATGCTGAAAAGATAGGTCTGGCGTTAGTTAACGCTGCGAATTCTGATCCTTCAGAACAAACGAGCTAGCACCGGACGTTGCACTTATGCCTCCCCGGTTATCTTTAACGCTCAAAAGGAGAATTCTATGCCACTGCTAAATGTCAGCCCCTACATCGCGGTAATCGCCAGTTCCCTGTCCATGGAAGTGATGACCATTTCTTACGCGGATGTCCAGAAAGCCTTGATCAATGCGATGGACTCTGCGGTTTCTAAGGGCCTGTGGAGGCAGGCGGGCGAGAATTTGCTTGTACATCCATTGGCCATTTTGTCCGTTCAAGACGACTGGCAGCACCGTCTGGCCTACATGCTCTGCATCGATTGTGATGCTGGGGAGCAGGTTTTGAGTGGGGAAGGCTTCGAGCTGACGGCTGATTCCTTTGCAGACTTAGTTCGTGCCGCGGCCGCAGCTGTGATGATCGAAGGAGTTGTAGATCACATTTCTCTTCAGCCGACCTTGGCCGAAGCAATTTCGCTTTCGAGCACAAGCGGAGAACCCTTGACCCAATCCCAGATTCGCATTGAGCGCCAGAAGCATGGATTACGCTTGGTCAAAGCTGCCTAGTGGATCGGCGCCCGGATGCGGGGCAGACACAGCCCCTGCGTTCAACCCATCAAAATAGAGTTCCCACCATAAGGTCCGCTTCATCGGGCCAGACGGTTACTAGGGCGCTCAACAGATGCAAATACGGTTCGGCCTCGACGCAGTCCAGCTCAGGAAAGATAAGCAAGTTCAAATCATTTGGGATTCGGAGAAACTGGTGAACGGCCATACCCTGCTGGTGGGGATGAGCGGCGCCGGTAAGACATACCTCCTACGAAAAATGATCTCCCACATGCTTCAGACCTCTGGGCAGGACATTCCAAGAATTCACGTGTTCGATATCCATGGCGACCTTGAAATTCGCGGCGCCTCTGAAGTGCGCTTCAGCGAGCGGTCAAACTGGGGCCTTAACCCACTTCGAGTGAACCCTGATCCCCACTTCGGGGGTATTCGTAAGCGGGTCCAAGCCTTCATTTCGACGATGGACCGGAGCATGCGTGCGATGGGCACCAAGCAGGAGGCCTGCCTTCGTAATCTGCTAATGGACGTGTACGCTCAGTACGGTTTCAAAGCCGACGACCCATCAACCTGGTTGGTCGAAGATGAAACTGCTGTGATGATGACTGACGGTCACGACGATCGCTTATTCATCGACGTTCCGAAAGCTGAGAAAGACGAGGCTAAGGCTCTTGGTGCCCGTTGGAGTGGTGGTCCACTTTACTCGTGGTTTGTTCCCCAAGATCAATACATAGGCCCAGTTACTCGCTGGCCACCTAAACTCATGGCTCGTACTCATCCAAGCATCAAAGATGTTCTGAGAATGGCCCAGAACATCCATCAGCAGTCGTTCCTGGGGACGAGTGCTGAAGCTGTGGGATATCTGGAGGTGGCCAACAGGGCATCATCCTCCTACCGCAAAAAGGTTATGCAGGCGCTTCGTAAGGGTGAGGCAAATTTCGAGGACGAAGCCGCCAAGGTTGACCTAGATAAAGCCAAGGCAAAAGCGATTGATTCGTACACAACCTATGTTGAGTCGATAACCACCGGTAGAGAACTCACCTCGTTGATGAAGTACGACAGCACCGATGTGCTCAAATCTGTCGTCGACCGTCTTCACAATCTCGATGCGATCGGAATATTCAAGCCGGCGCAGCCACCTTTCAGCGAGACCAATCCGGTATGGCGTTACAACCTTCAAGCGTTGTCTATGACGGAGCGCAAGCTATTTGTGCTCTTTCGCCTGGAGGAAATCTTTTTGGCTGCTCTGGAGCGGGGACCGCAGGACAGCATCCGAGACGTAATTATTCTCGATGAAGCCCACGTCTTCGCAGATGAGAGTGAAGACAACATCATCAACACAATCGCCAAGGAAGCTAGGAAATTTGGAATCTCCCTAGTGGCGGCCAGTCAGAGTCCAACTCATTTTCCTCAAGATTTCGTGGCCTCGGTGGCGACAAAAGTCGTTCTGGGAATCGACGAGATTTTTTGGAAACCTAGTGCTACGAAACTGCGCCTGCGAGAGGACGCCTTAGCCTGGGTAACACCTACTAAAACCATGCTCGTTCAGTTGAAGATGAAGGGAGAGACGCAAAATGATTGGCACTGGTGCAGCATTGCGTAAGGCAACCCAAAAGGTTCTTCTTGGTGCATTTATTCTGGTGCCAGTCGTTTGCAGCGCAGATCCGCAGGAAGACAATTCTCGGCAGTTAATTGCTCGTCTAGAGAGCGTCTCGATGCCTATCGGGAAGGGGGCAATTCTGCAAGACCGCAATGGCTGCCTTTGGAGCGTTATGGAAGGCGATAAGGCTCCTCGGATGGCAATGGTCTACGGCGATGATAAAAAGCCACTGTGTCGAAAGGAGGAGGCCTCTGGTCTTAGGGAGGGAGTTACGCCGCAGCCCAACTGATGGTCTAATGACTACTTCACTCGAACATGTGCATGTTCGACTGACAGCTGCTCACTGCAGCACATTTAAGAAACCCTTGGGGATCTCGATCCCCGAGCGGGGATGGGATCTCGACTATTACGGAGATTGCCATGTCCAGAATGCTAAACCAAAACGATGAAGCCGCGCGTTTTGTCCAGTATCACCAGGATGAGGTAGACGGGCTTTTGAAAGCTAGTATTACTGCTGGCAGGCGTTTCGTTCAGGTCTACGGCACCTCGCTGCAGATAGGGGCGTGCCTAAAACTGTCACGCTATCTCGATCTGGCGAATGCTGAAGGCTTTATGCTTCATCTGAGAGGGTACGCAAGCGATTTTGCTGGTATGCAACGAAAGGCGACGTATTGGAATTTGATCGACGCTATTGGAGCTTTGTGCGATGCGATCGGAGCCTCGTGGCCGTACATGAATGTGGATGTAAGAAGCGCCAGACTTGTTCATGCCCAAGAGTTATTGGATGAGACAGGTTTGCTGCTGACGGAATGCTAATTCTGTTTATGTAGACGACAAAAAGCCCGGCTTGCTTGACTGCGAGTCGGGCTTTTTGTTTTAGAGCGTATGGCCAATCGATGGTGCTTCGCTGCAGTATTCGCCGGCGTTCGGGGGGATGATCAGATCGTGTATAGGCGGATGCACATCAGCAAAGGACATAGATGGTCCTGGAGCAGTGAGATCCGTTTCGCATCCCTCCTTGGGCGTATCGAAGCTGAGGAACTCAGTGGGTAGCCCAGCTGCCAAGAGCCCATTGCTCACTGCAGCACTAAATCCAATCAGCAGTAGCGTACCAATGCCTAGACCCGCAGCAAGCGTTTGTCTTGTCAGCACAATGAAAACCTCAAGCGTTTAGACAGGCTTGAGGCTACGCCGGCGCCGATGTTGTTAGCCTTCAATCGGCGCCACTTCGGGGATCCTAAGTTGATTAGTCAATGAGACGCATAATTGCCTGTTGGTCAGCATGACCTTTGGCGATCGGGCTCAGCTGGTGCCGTTCCTCATCGGTCGGGGCCCGGTGTCCTTCTGGGTGTGTCGGATCGACCATGACGTCAATGCTCCCTCTGAGCGCATCAAGGATGCCGTAGTACTGGTAATGCTGGCGCTGTTGATTTGTGTGGTCGCTTCGCTGGTGTGCGACCTCGAGCAGTTGGCCCAAGGCAATGATGTTCGCCGCAAAGGAAGCGCCTTCAAAGGTTAGAGATTCCTCGGCCATCCCGTAGCGGGCGGTGACCTTGCCACTTTCAGGTAGCACCAGCGCTACAGCACCGTTGGGATATTGACGCAACTCATACGCCCCTCCCTGATACTGATCTTGGAGTAAATGCTTCATTGCGTTAAAGACAGCCTGTTCGAAGGCGACACAGTAGGGGCCATAGATTTCGAACATCTTCTCTGGAGTGAGCGGCAGCGTTGAATACGGTAGGGTGTTTGTGTCTGGCAGCATTACGAGGTTCCTTGTGGTCAGAAGCCTTGAGGATGCAGCAGATCTTAGAAGTGCAAGCCTGCCTGCGATCAGCCTGCAGGGTTGCAAGTGTAAAAGCCCGTAGTAGCCTTCGAATGTTATGCCATGCCTGGGTAAGCCCTAGGGTTTGAGTAACGCGCCGGCAGAAGCTGGGCTTGAAAAGGATATTTTTTTGTCGACGATTGATAATACTCGCTTGGCCAACACGAGCCTTTCTTTCGGCCGATGGCCGGTTTGGATCGCAGAGGCTGTTCCGGTGGCACTCCGAGTGCTCCCGTTCTTCTTGGCGCTGACATTTTTCGCCGCGATGACGGCGATCTTGCTGCTCTTAACGGTAGGGAAAACGGCCTTCCACTTATTCAGCCTGGCTAGCCCATTGGTATTCATCATTATTGCGATGAGTGCGTGGAAGTCGGGAATGCTGCCTGGCTCTCTGGTGATTAGCCAAAGCATTGGCGAGGGATCCCCTTGGCGGAGATTCTTCAAGATTGCAGCGCCTTTGGCGCTGGTGATAGGAGGCGTTCTAAACCTAATTACATTGGCGGCCATGTTCGGAGCAGATTTATCTGCGTGGAGCCAGGGTGATCTGCCTCGGACTACATTTCCATTAGAATTGCTCAATCCAGAAAAGCGTACGCTTTTAGTGATTCTCTACACTACAGCAGTTGAGCAGCAACTGAGCTTGATGCCATTGTTCATCGTTATGGGTGGAAGGTTGGAGCCATTATTGGTGGCTGGTGTAATCGCTCGCAGAATTAACTGGGAACAGGCATTCAAAATACAGGCGAGTCTGAGTAAAAGAGAGAAACTTTGCTTGGGACCGATGCGTCTCCTAGTTCTTGGTGGCGTATGCTTACAGGCTTCTGCGCGAGTTCTTGACGCGACCTCAAGCTGGGTCGGTGTTGGGCTCTTGCTAGCCAGCATCTGTGGGTGGTTGTTTTATTGCTGTCTAATTACAGTTGCAGCAAAAGATGTATTGGCTGAGCTACCTAAAGAATGAGTTCGCGAAATGGCTGATCTTGACAATGTTGAGATTTTCAAAGTTAAACCTGTGGTTAGCAGGCTGCGTTATCTCCTTGGTCAATATGTAAAAGACCGTGAAAGGGAGAATGAGGAAGATTACCAAGGTTCGTTTCACATTTTTGAGCAGGATGAGCCCCTCTGTAGAGCCTTGTTCGTCACAGAGTATGCTTGTAAACACCTCGATTATGAGTTTCTCATGACGATCATTAACTGCCTAGTGGTCGATTATGAGGTGCGTGATCCAGTTGAGATTTGCAATAGGATGATAAGTTACATCAAGGAAACCAACGGATTCCGGGACTGGGTAGCTATCTTCCCAGTCGGGTTCAATACCTTCATGGAGCGTAAGCCATTAAGCGGCGAGTTCCAGATAGGAAGGTTTGTGCTAACTGAGCCAAAAAAATCCCATTCTGATTTGAATGATTTTTTGAACAGAAAATATGGATATTCGCAGCTGGTTTATGAAGATTATGTGCATTATTCGCGCGATAATGTGAGTAATTCTGCTTTCAAGAAAAATGCCCTTCTTTCATTTGAAATGCATGGGTCTGAAGATGCTGTCAAATTTTCTGCTATAACAAAATTCAATCATTTTCGAAGGGTGTTCGAGCTGTTTACAGCGATGTCTGGTTCGCCAGGTGCCATTTGGTCGCAAGGACAGCGCGATATTCATCATTGTTTTTTAATAAACAAGGATTCTGGTGGTGTTGAGTTAAATCCCCTTAATGTGCGATCCAACATTGGTGGGAATTATAATGAGCGTTTCATGGAGTTTGCGAAAGAAAATGACTTTGAGTATTTCGTCAATTTAATTTTTTATTCTGATGATAGGGTGTTTTCGCGTATTCGAAGCGCACTGTATTTCTTCTCAAAGGCCTATAATGGGCGCGACCATGTTATGAATTTCTTGTCATACATGATTGCTATTGAGTCGCTCTTTGCTCGTTCGGAGAAACAGAAAATCAAAGAGACGTTGGCTGGCTTCGTTTCTCGGCTAAGTTACCCATCTCATTTGCACGAAAAATACAGCGATGTCGTGAAGGACCTATACCGTCAGCGATCTGATCTGGTTCATTCGGGAAAGTTCGACTTGAGAGATGATACGCTGGACCTGGCAAAAGACGTCGCCGGCTCGACAATTTTATCATGTCTCAGATTGCACCGAGATTTAATCGCTGAAGGTAAAGCTGTTGACATTCAATCTAGATATTTTCGTTTTCTAGATAAGATGTCACGAGAGGAGTCGGTGGCCGCATCGGATGTGTCAGTTGAGCGTCCGACGGAATGATAATAAAAGCTTGTGTTTGGAGCCGACTGACAGCAAAGGCAAAATCGGTAGACCTAAAATATGAGCTACTATATTAGTAGGTGATTTTGAAATGGTACGTGAAATGGGCGAGGGAACAGATTTGCATGCGAAGCGTTCTTTGGCTACTGACGTGATGCGGCTCAATCGCGCTTATTTCGAGGATGGTTGCGCATGCATTAACACATCAAAGGTAAT
Organism: Pseudomonas sp. LS-2; assembly: GCF_003605735.1. Classification (GTDB taxonomy): domain Bacteria; phylum Pseudomonadota; class Gammaproteobacteria; order Pseudomonadales; family Pseudomonadaceae; genus Aquipseudomonas. Next base: position 12,301 of record NZ_QXTJ01000046.1, read on the forward strand.
CCAAATTTGCCCAACGAATATGGATGATGCATCTGCTGTAGCGTTTTACGAAAAGTCGTGTATTTGTTCGCGAAATTATATTCAGCGTTGATCGTGTATTGGTCAAAGGTTGGTTATTGCAAAGGCAAAAAAAAACCCGACCGAAGTCGGGTATCTTTCCCACCGGAGTGGTGTTTTGCCTAAGCCTGGTAAGCCAGTTTCCTGGAAAAAACCCTGCAGTGCAGGGTGGAGGCGAATGGGCCCTTTCGTTCGGCTTGCGCGTACTTGATGTAGCTCATTCTCTTACCATCTGCGACTGCAGTTGTTTTTTGGATAGGATCATCCGAGGCACCGACTGCTGACCTCGCCGTCCAGAAGAAGAATCTTCTGAACAGGATACACAAAAATGTGTATCCCAGCTTTATGGACAGTGGCAGCCTTCTGGACGTCTAAAATCAAGCAACGTGCAACCTCCCACCAAGGGTGGAGGGTGAACAGAAATAGGGTATGGAAGGTGTTTCAGAGAATGCTGCAAGCAGCTTGGCTATACGCCAGACCGATGATCATGCACCGGTGGAAGAGGCTGCATAATGCCAGTGGTTTGGGACGGGCGCAATATCTGCCCCTCAAAACATCTCTAATCTGACACTGAGGCCATAAAAAAAGCCCCTCGAATGAGGAGCTTTGTTGGCCCTCGTTAGGCTTGGACCCACGACTCTACAGTGTCGCCACCGTACTCTTGCTTCCAATTCTTAAGAGTTTTGTGGTTGCCACCTTTGGTCTCAACGATTTCGCCGTTGTGAGGGTTTTTATAGACCTTCATTACGCGTTCACGACGCTGCGCTTTGACCTGAGGATTCGCTTTGGACGAGGAGTTGCGCCCAGCCTGGGGATCAAGAAGCGCGATGATGTCGCGCAGAGATTTTTGATATTCGCCCATTAGGGACCGAAGCTTACCTTCGAACTCCAACTCCTTTGCCAACCGATCGTCTTTGGACAGTTCCTCGAGGCGGCGCTGCAACTCCTTGATCGATTCTTCCGTGCTGCGGTATTCATTGATGAGGGACATGCAATTCTCCATTGGTGCATCAGCGGGGTCGTAGGCCGCTTATGTTAAAGGCTTCGCTTCGGTCAGCGAAGGGGGCAAGACTCGAAACAGGGGCCAATTGGCAATTCTAGCCGGTGCAGCGTCTGCGATGATCGGGGTCCAGTTGTGTTACCCCCCTTTATGGCCCAGCAAGAGCGGGCCATTTTTTCTTGCATATTCGGAAACTCCTGTTCAATTGAATTATTGATATGGAGGTGCCTTTGAGCACGACTCAAGATTTTTTTCGAAGCAAGGTGACGACCGTTCCATTATTGGCTCCCACGCGGGGCGTGGAGATACGGGGCTTCTCAGCATTGGACGCCCGCAAGCTGCCAATTCGGAGTTGTACTGGATCCTCGGATCAATCCAAGCCGGTGTCAGCTACAAACCTCGATAAAACTGCGACGTCCTGGATAAAGACTAATGGCTAAAAAATCGCACCACTCGTCAATTCTCTGGCCAGAGTTCGCTGACTGCGCGATGGATCTCTTGGCTCCGATCGGCCAATTCTTCAAGGACGCCAATGCCATACATGCTGGCAGCCGCGGAGAGTCTTTCGCTCTTGAGAATGGAAAAACAAAGCGGCTAGTGTCACTCGATGTGCGCCGTACCTCAATGAGCGCGCAAACAGATCGTTTGGACACTCGTCGCATGGACGTTAGGTTATTCGTTGGGTATGGGGTGTATGGAAGCGTAGGTACACCGGTTGTTGTTGGATCGCTACGCCAGGAGCTGCAGGACAAGGTTGAGCAAATCCTTTGCAGTCGAGTACCACGAGATTCCGGCACTTCTCTCAGAGTCGAGTTTCAAGACGGCTCACTCGAAATCAAGGCCTCCGGTAACGCTCAAGGGTGGACATTGCATGCCAGTTTAATGATCAGCCATTGTGCTTTGGCTAGGGTTGTTGCAGCCCGTCATGCTCACTCGCTATGATTTCTGAATTGATGAGGCAGCTTGAGCTGCCTGTCATGGGCCTCTGGCCAACCAGCTGTTATGCAGCATATAACCACCCTCGCGGGCTTCTATCCCGCAGGGGGAGGGGTTCGCGTATTATCGGAGCTCCTCCATGAAAAAAATGCTCGTACCGCTGCTGTTCGTGATGCTTGTTGGGTGTGCCAAAAGCGCTCCCTCCATCCCAGATCATGATCCGCGGCTGTATACCGGCTCTTCGCGTATCGTTCCCGTATGCCAGCGATTCAGCACTACGTTCCAGTGCACTTGGATTGAGTTAGCGCCCCGGCACGAATCAAAGGCATCTGAAGCGGTCCACGTAGTGACAAAAGTCGACGGTATAGCGCTGTAATTCGTCAGGAAAGAAACCCGCCTTGTGCGGGTTTTTTTTGGCCAGAATTTACTCGAAACCATTTGCACCCTGACCTAGTTGGTAGCAAGCCCCGACTGCTGTTATCGGTTCTTGGCGTCCACGTTGGGCTTCTTTTGCTTAGATTTTGGATTCTGATACCAAGGTGCGAGGACATCCAGCAGCTACTTAGCTACTATCCGCGGCTTACGCATAGGGACACCTGCAAGATCACAGGACAAACGCATGCCATCTGTACAAAACCCGATCGCCCTGGCCGCACTAAATCGCGCGCTCAATGCCGTTCGAAATGGGCCAGCACCCCGCCCGAAGTACGACAGCAGAACCGCTGACAAATTTAATATCCGTGGTTATCAGGAGCTCTTTGACGAACTGGCCGGAATCGGCCGACATCAAGGGCGAAGCATGAACTCCGAAGCCGTAGCCGGTATTCTCGACGCCTTGGGGGGGCGTGTGCGCTCAGTCGCCATGCTGAACATTTTAAAGGCAAATCTGGGGGAGGAAGTCAGCGCCCGCGTGCTGGCTGAACTGCCTGATTTCGATCTGGAACTATGCAAGACGCGCAGTAACTGCGTGCTTCGATTCCCCCCTCACGTCCGTGAGACGATTCGAGATGGAGTGGCAAATGTCACAATGGACGCTACTACAATGAACCAGTGGATGCTCGACGCATTGGTGCAGTGGGTTCAGGTGCAGCGCCAGCAGTACGCGCTGCTGACGGCAGCGATCGCTATGAATCAGAAGGTGTTAGGGACCCGCTGAGCGCAGCCGCTCGCGCTCTCGGTAAATCGCCTGCTGCATGAAATACAAGCCGATTAAGTGTCCGCCATGCAGGTCGTTCCAGGCCTGCTGGACAACCTCGTAACAGCCGTCCAACTCTTTGACCAAGCGTCGATAGTGCTCAATCTCGATCGTCAGGTTGCGAATTTCCTGCGCCGGATATGCGCGGTAGATCCGGCGCAGATCGGGTAGCATGGTCGGCGCAAAGGGTGGGAGTTCTTTTGCCATTTTTGGTTTGTCATCTGTATGGATAACCAGTAGTTTGGCAGATGAAAACCCACTTAGGAAGGCAACAGCTCATAACCAGACCCACGGTAATCGCCGTGGCCAGTAACCAAACGGATAAGGTGGCTGTGATGAGTGACGACAAACCGATGTTCATCGGCGGGGTGAGAGTAGTCCCGATCAACGATTCACAGACCTACGGCCCCTGCCTCGCCTGCGGTAACGACGCCATGCGTGACGGGGCTCTAGTCTGTGCCGAATGCCGCGCCCTAGAGGCCAAGGCTAAAGCACTGCCGCTGCCAATCGAACAGATAGCCAAGCTGCTGGCTGGCGCCAGCGAGATGCGCGACGACTTCCTGGAGGAAGGCCTGCCCGCGCTGCTGCGGGTGATCGATATCGGGCTGGAGTACAGCGGCCAATCGCGGATTTGTGGCCGGTTCCTGCTTGGACTTTTCAACGGCGGCGACTTCCCCTTCGACCTCACTACTCTCCGCGGATTGGACGACGACTTGGCTGACGACTGTCTAGAAGCGCTCCGGATGGATTCACGCGCAGTCGGCGAGGTGCATTCGCTGGTGCCCAACGGGCAGGCGATTTTTGATCAGTTGCAGGTGAAGTGGGCGACCCACGACGAAACCAAGGATTGGCCCGAGCCGCTGCTGGCCCGCTGGCGTGCCTTTCGCACCGACGAAAACTGATACCCAACTACAAACGCAGGACTGCCAGTAATGACCGAACCGTTCAAAGTCAACGTAACGATGGACTTCGAGGCCCCCGACGAAGCCGACATTGCCGAAATGTTCAAGGATGTCTGCGACATGCTAAATCAGGGCGTGTCGGCCGGTAACGGTACGCTGCCGGACGGTCGGGGCTCGTACACCTTCACCACTAAGCAGAACAAGCGCAGCGCGAATAAGAGCTTGGCAGAGCAGGGCATGGAAATCGCCATGTGGTGGCACAGCCTTGATCACCAGCAGCAGCGCCACTGGCAACTCGTCGCCGACTCTGACGACGTGACGGAAATGTGGGCGGCCTACAAGGCCAACCATCCCGACACCTGACAAAGGATCTGCACCATGACCAACACTTTGTCCTTTGACCTCGACGAGCTGGCGCACATGCTGGAAGAACTGGCGCGCGTTGATGCTGCCATGTACACGGCCATCACCAACGGCGATCCGATCGAGGAGTATGCCCGCCAGCAGGTCTCGCTCGCTCGCGCCAGGTTGTTCGCCAAAATCCTGAGCGCCGCCAAGCACGACCCGGCTGCGCCGCAGTCCTTGCGTGATGCGATTGAGGGCCGAGATCAGGCTATGGCGCGGCATATTGCGAATCGCGAAGAATTGCGCGAGCACCTTGCCCAGGAGCTTGGGCTAGATTGAAAGCAGCCAAGAAGGAATAGCTATACATGGACATGGACGATTGCGATCACGACTACCGGTTTGTTTCCGTCGAGACGATCCGGACACGGGCCCAGGACACGAGCATTGACGATGACGACCTGTCGCGGTCGGAGCTGATCGATCGTATGAACGATGACCAGCCCCACTTGGTAAAAAGCCGTTGAAGGATTTGCGGGCACGTGTGCGAGGAAGAAACGTTGTAACCCGATGATCAGCGCGACAGCTGGACGATGACGATCGACACCGTGACGGTGAGCGGTTGCGGCGGGGTGAGCAGGCCCTGGACGAGGACGGCAAGGATGAAACCAGTGGCCACGTCTGTGGCGAGTTTTTTAAGGAATTGCATGTTCGGGTATCCCGATTTGGCTTAGGGATACCTATTTAGTGATCACGACTTTCTGGCGTCTTCTAGGGCTTTTTCCGGGGATATCACGACGCTTTGCCAGTCAAGCGAAAGGATGCGGGCGATGGCCATGATCAACACTGATTCGTTCGAATGTGAGCTGCATCGTGTGGCGATGGCGCTGGGGGATCTGTGGCGCCTTGAGCGCCAGCTTGCCGAGTTCGACGTGGGGGATCTGCAGGAGTTGCTGCAGTATGTCAGCCAGGCTAAGGAAGAGTACAACGACGCGCTGCTGGCGCTGGGGAAGAAGGTTGCGTCGATGATGATTACGGTCATCGAAATCAAATAGCAACCATCGGCTGCATCGCCTCAATTCGCTGGGCGATAGCGACCTTAAAACGACCTCGGTTTTTTGGGAATCTTCGCCCCTCTCACATCAAGCGTACGCCCGCAGGTGCTAACTGGTTGGAAATGTTGCTTTTTTGTGCCTCTGTGGAATCATTCTTTTGTAAGCAAAACCATCGACTGGAAGCGGAAGAATGAAGATTTTTGGTGTGACCCTGATTGCATTAGCAATCGCAAGTGCCGCAGGGTGCGCGAGCGTTGAAAAAAGCAATACCTCCCAGCGACAAGGTGTAGATAAAGCTTCGGACGCTGGTGTTGAGTACGAATATCGGGCTTCGGATGTTGTGACGTTGAAATACGCGAATGCCCACCCATTAACGTTCTCCGCGGATGCGACTCCTGCTGAAAAAGTGCTAAGCGTTATGGGCATGCCTTCATTCAAAGTTGCGCCGGCGGGATCCTTCACCTCCAATCAGTTGCGTACAGCTACTGCCGAACAGACCAGGAAGTACATTTCGGCTGTTGCAGCCCCCGCAGGTCCAAATGGCAAAGATTTTGAAGCATTTGGATTGAACGTCGTCGGTGGCACTGCTGGCGCCACCGGCATGGCCCTATCCCTGCTTGCCGGCTCTCCCAAATACGACCCGCGAGTAAACCTGGGGTATTTCGTCTGCTTCGAGCGAGCTGATCATACGGCTGATACCTCAGCCGCGGTTTCGAATTGCGCCAAGAAGATGAACCTCATGTTTGATGCCACCGTGACAAACGTCACGAAAGTCATCAGCCTTGAAAATGGCCAGTTCAGGACAGGGTCCGTTCTGACAAATGCAGGTGAAAAAACAGCAAAAGTGTTCATCGGGCGTCGCGGAGTACTCGCAGCAGACGGTTTCGCGCCCTCTGACAGAGGTGGGTATGCTTCGCGAATCGTGGCAATTCCAATCAATTCTGAAACTACCTCGACCATGGACAAAATCCTATTTTTGGATAATGGGAACGTCACACCAGCAGAGGTAGCTGGAGCACTGGCCAAGCATCTGCCGGACAGCTCAGCATTTTATCTACCAGACCGAATCAATGGCCCCATTGGCGTTTATTGACCCCATTTGGACTCAGGGCTGGTTGGTGCGGCCTCATTTGAACCGGCGCAATCGCCGGTTTTTTTATGAGGGAAAAATGTTCCCCGTGGTTTCCGGAGGCTATGAATTAGGAGCTCTAAGCTCGGCTATTGCCTCGCCAAGTGAACCAAGCTCGGGCAGGGGCAGTTCATTGATTAAGCTCTTCGTGACGGCGATTGCAGCTTGGGCTCCTTTCCCAGCAAGAGCTTTTCCCTCCGAACCCTGAAGAGAGACCAGATCCAACTTCAAGTAGGCTGACTGAGTTCGGACAAAGGCTTCTAGGCTATCGAGCAAGTTCGTGCTCAACGTTACGGTGATAGGACGATTGCTCATGAAGGCTCCAGTGGTGCTGGCAAGCGGTTTGAAGGCTGCCCTACGCGGGGAGATGCAAGCATAGTTCGGTTTCGGTGAATGGGCCTCTGGTTGCCACCTATGGAGATAGCTTCAGGAAAGAACCTTTCACATCCTTTTTGGGTTAGCGGTGTGCAGACCGGCGTCAATCTGGGCTTGCAGTTTTAGTTTCCAGTGGATGATGAATCTCAATCCCGACCACTGGAGGTATGCATGACCAAAGACGAACTGCTGGCGATGCCGGCTGACGATTACATGGGCCCCGTCCAACTTCGATTTTTTCAGCGAGCTGATCCTGAAATTGGTTGAAGGCCTTCGTTCGAACATTGTTGAGAAGCGCCCGGAGTTGCTCAGACTCGAGTCTCACCCTGATCCTGCCGATACTGCGTCCGGAGAGGAGCTTCGCCAACGAATTGCCGGCGAGATCCAGCGTGACTCTCAGCGGATTAACGCACTGTCAGGGGCCTTGGGACGGATGAATGCGCAGGATTCCTACGGATTCTGCGAGCAATCTGGCGCTCCGATCGGCCTTGCCCGGTTGCTCGTTCTTCCTGAAGCCCTGCTTTGTGTTGACGAGCAAGAGCGCCTTGAGACTAGAGGTCGACACCTGCGATCGGCTTAGGCACCAGTTGATTGCACCAATTGCGAGGGGCCGACTGGTCAGCCATTGGTGCAATGCGCTGTTAGGTTTATCGGAACGAAGGAAATAGAGATGTACGCAATGACAACTTTCAAGCGCCTGCGCAAAGATTTCTATCTTAAGCGCATGGAGGCCCGCTCCGTACTCGCGCGCTACTCGCGGGAGGAATGCCGTTTCCTTAACTGTCAGCGCAACATGAGTATCCTGGATGCTAAGGGAGCTGGACGAGGGCTAAGCCGGAACGACATCTACCTCTACCGTTCATTTCAGGATCAATCCGCTTACTACCAGGTCCGAATGACGAATCTGGCGTCCACTCTTGCAAGCTACGGCTCAAGCTTTATCGAGCTGATGGAGCAAATGGACATGTTCTCCTCAGTCACCGAGCGTCTCGATCTGCTTGGGGGACGATGCCAGGAATTGCCCGGTAGCAGTTGGAGTAACGCAACGCTCAGCCAATTGGTAACGAGGTTCAAAGCAGAAACAGCTTCTCTATCGAGTGGCCGGCCACCAATTCTCGCGTGTCTCATGGCTCTTGAGGGGTCTTTGATCCCAGCTCCAATCGAGCAGGGTCAGACAATTCAGTTTCGGTCGCCTAGCGCTGTGCCCTTGATGTCCCTACGGCTTGTATCTTCTCGTTGATTGCACCCTGATCGGGGGGCTGATTGGCTCCCCCTGAAACAGCATCGCTCGTACTGTTCCTGATGTGCTACCACCTCAGGATATCCCATGACATTTCGCCTCAAAACCTTTATCCCAACAGTTCTGGTCTCGGTTGCTCTGAGCCAGGCTGTCAGCTTTGCCGCCCTGCATTTCTGGGGTGATAGCTATCTGTCAGGAGTTGCTCAAAAAGCAGCCGAATTACGTGAAAAGGCTGAGATTGAGGCATTTGCCAAAGCTCAGTTTGAGAAATATTCAAAAGCGGCCGACGAGGTTCCGAATGACGCACGTGTCTACGGTGACCTCAAAGCACGCTTCACCCTCGCAGAATTCTCCGATATGGAATGCCCGTTCTGTAAGCGGCTGCATCCAAACCTGAAACAGATCGTCGACCGCTCAAACGGTGCAGTTAACTGGCAATGGCGCCATCTCCCGCTCTCATTCCACAATCCAGCAGCAACCGACGAAGCCTCTGCAGCTGAATGTTTTGCTGACCAAAAAGGCAACCGCGGCTTCTGGGTGTTCCTGGACCAAGTCTTCGAAAAGTCAGCAGGTAACGGCGGCGGGATCAAGGATTTGAGCGATGTGGTCAAGTGGTTGGGTGGCGACAAGACGAAGTTTTCCGAATGCATGTCGGCCAACAAATACAAAGATCGAATTGCCGAGCATATGCGAATGGGTGAAAAGATCGGGGCTACTGGCACTCCTATGACCGTAGTCATCGACAACCTGACCGGTGAAAAGGAAATCGTTTCAGGCGCTCAGCCAATCAGCGCTTTTGTGACAATTATGAAAAAAATGGCCTACAGCGAAAAGGCGGACGCCCAGGCTGAGGAGAAGAAAGAGAAAGGAGAATCTGTTGATGGCGGCGATGTCGTGTCTCAGAAGATGTTGGGCTATGGCTCGCAAGGTGGCGATGGATCGGTAGGCATCAAGCAAACCGGAGAAGCGGCTGCACAAGGTCCCAACAGCGCAGTCGAGCAAGAAGGCTCAACCGGCAAGGTCGATAAGTAGTCCCGTCGCTTAGCCTCAGTACGCTGAGGCTTGGCACATTACCAGGAGCGTGGAATTGGCGGGATCACCTTCCAGATCTACTCCGAGCGTCATCGGCGGGGTCTGCTGGCCCATAGGGGTTGCTGCTGCTGCTTACTTCGGTTTGGTGGAGCATGCACCTAGGCATTTTCTCCTTATCGAAGGCACGATACTCAGATCCCTTGGCTACGTGCTTTTTTGCGCATTTACCTTGTACGCCCTTTCACGTGCAACGAGAATTGTTCGCTCCCTGTTCGTGAACAACACCGTCAGAATCCTACCTGGATGGGTCAGCCGTATTGATCCGCGGGAAGACCTCGCTACGATCCCTGCGCTTGCAGGTGAGCTCACAGAAACCGACAAGGTTGAGGTTCTCGGATTAGTCGAGTGCGCGGTTAATTGGGAGGATCTGATTCAGTTACTTGGGTTTCAAGGCTATCGATTAGTCGCACACGGCCGGGGAGTATGCTTGGCGAATATAGACGCTCAGATTGAAGTGCTGTGCACACTTAAAAGCCTTGGACGAGGCTGTGACACCAAAAGTCTTACCTTAAGGCTAGGGCCAATACCGAAAAGCCTAGATCCGACATGAAATGATGATTGTTTGTAAGCCTGCAAGATTGCAGGCTTTTTGTTGCTCGAAGTCAATGAAGTAGACTCTCGAGTTTTCGGCGTCTTTCATAGTCTCGCATGATCCCAATTACGACCGAGTTAAGTTCGAGCTCTCGCTTGGCCCTGGTTGAAGCAACATACAGTAGATTCAATTCGTCATCTCTTGCGTCTGCTGACATGTCGGGATCGAGTGGGTCCGGAAAATCCTCAAATAGTTTGACGTAATCGAACTCAAGCCCCTTGGATCGGTGTGCGGTGCTGAGAATGACGTCGGCTGATTTTGCATTTTTTACAGTAAGTTTTCGAATTTGCGCTATGGCTTGATCCAAGTTGCTGTGGCCATTAATAATGCGAATGGCTCTAGCCATGTCTCGGTCCTTGCTGGCTTCAGCAATGGAAATATAATCGTCCCAGTCCTTGTAATCTTTTAAGAGTTTCCTCGATTTTACCTTGGAGTGGCAACCTTCACTGAGCCAAAATAGATCCTCGAGTTCCGGGATTTTGTAGGATTTAATTTCACCTACCCAAAATATCTTTTGATTTTTAGAAGCACATTCCAAAGCGCTCATGATTACGCCCGTCACTGTTCGGTGTAGTATGGCTGGGCTCTTGGCATCCTCGCTTAACTGTAGTTTTACCTTAGTAGGAAAGCCTGCGCCGATTACTTTCTTTGTTTCTCCCTTATAGTGAAGTATAATATTTGCTATTGTCGCAATGGCGGGGCCGAACCTAAAAGATTTTGTTAGGTACAGATCTGTGGCTGAATCGAGCTCCGGGTCTGATAGTGCGTTATCACTTCCGCGGAATGAGTATAATTGCTGATGCTCGTCCCCGACCAAGATCACTTGGCAAGTTTGGGCTTTAGCTAACCCAAGCGTAATGCCATTAAGATCCTGCGCTTCATCTGCGAGCACCCCATCATACTTCAGGCTGAAATCTGGTTTGGTCAAATAATAAAGCTTCAAATACCCATCATGAAGCATCGGGACAGAAGTGTCATTTAGGTCAATCATCCTTGCCCATAATTGCTCAGAGTACTTAAATACGGCCTCTACAAATGACGATGGCATCTCGGCCACTGGCCGACGGTTGATAACTGGGAGATGGCTTTCATGGAATACTTCGATAGTACTGCACAAGAAATTGTTAAGCGTTCCGATGATTGCCCTCACCAAATTCCAATCGTCAAGCTCTAAAGTTTGCTTAACTTCAGAAGGGCGAAGATTGTCTCCCATCTTGTGCGCGTATAGTGACCCAACTGCTTTAAAAGCAACCTGGTGGGTTGAATAACAGTCTACGTTACCTTTAGGGAATTTTTCTGATGCCTCGTCTGCAATGCTGCGGTTGTACGACAGATAGAGAAATTTGCGACCAGTATTACGCTTGGTATATTCGACGAGTGAAGTCGTTTTTGAGGCGCCGGCGAATGCTCGTACTCGCACCCGCTTATCTTTGCAGACGAAAATAGCTTCTTGCTCGTCGGTCCAGGTGAAGGAAGTAGCCACGTATTCGGTCCTCTGATTGATCTTGCCAATCTAGCAACAGGACTCCTACTCAGATCATAAGACTGCTCCCCGTAGTGGGCCGGAAAGGTCCTTCGTGTACTGTGCACGTGGCTACGATTCACCTTTATCCGTATCAGGGGAGGGCAAGTACGTGGTTGGACAGGAAGGTTGGGGAGCGTTCCTCGCGCAGAGCGTGTTCATACTTGGTGCTCCTGGCGCAGTGATCGTACTGCAGAGACTGGCAACGCACGCTGTTATGCGATGCTCATTTAGATTTCATGCCCTCACCGGGATGATCGGAGCGCCACTCCACGAGCTGGGTCACTGTATAGCCTGTGTTCTGTTCGGCATGAGAATTCTGCAGGTCAGATTTTTCGCACCGGACGCGGCAACCGGAATGCTAGGGTTCGTCAGGTTTGCTTACAACCCGCGATCTACTTGGCACGCTATCGGTTTGCTGGTGCAAGGGATAGCGCCCGCAATCATCGGATACTGCACGATTGTCTATTTCCTTCATCCAACGATCGATGTGGGATGGTTGCCGTTTGAACAAGTGACGGGGCCTATCACAGCAGGCATCAACACAGCTTGGATTTCAACAGTGGGGCAGGTGTTCTCTGGGACATGGCTTGGCGTTGGATCAGGTGCTTTGGCTATCGTTATCGGCTTACATGCGATCCCATCCTCTGCAGATCTTCGACTCGCGCTAAGGGGGGCACTCGTATTGGCCGCGGCCGTGGCTGGCGCCTGTTTAATCGCTCAGATCCAGATTCCGGTTACGCAGCCGGTGCAAGGGGTTCTGTCCTCGGTGCAGTCGAATCTTGTGTATTGGGGGCATGTAGCCCTTGACTGGACAACTTCAGCGGTGGCCATGATTTGCTGTGTGGCTGCAGGTGCGACAGTACTGCTGCAAGTGATTCCGGCAATCGCACTCAAACTGGTTAGGAAAAAACCAATTCGCAATCCTGATCATCTCCAGTTTCATGACCACCCCCAACCAGGTTCAAGTCATCCTCGCACCCATCGGGTTGAGCCCGTGACCATAGACGGCGTCTCCGGTGAGGTTGTTGAGTAGTCGATTGGCCCAGGGGCGCGGGGCGAACTCTTCACTATATGGCTGACCTGGTCTCTAAAGTGGAAGCACTGAAGAGGAGGCAGTGCTTGAAAAGAACGTACCTTGCATTTGTCATGGCGATGCACGTTTCACTGGGAAACGTCGCGCAAGCAAGTGATATATCCAGCATCGAGGCTGATCTCGCATCGGCGATTTCTCAACACGATGAGCGGGCTGCCGGCGTTTCACTCGCCGAACTCCGGTCACGCGCTTGTGCAGGTGACCCTGTCGCATCTGCAAGTATTGGTCGGATGTATCTTTTCGGTAATGGGCTGCTTTCAAGAGACATTGGTAAAGCCCGGCCCTTCCTGTCAGCCGGTGCCAACGGTGGGGTACCACGGGCTGCATCCGACTTAGCTATCAGCATAATCTCTTCATCAGCAGCTCAAGGCGACCTCGAGGAAGCAGCGAAGTGGGTCAAGGTTTCACAATTCATTGACGGCGAGGTCTCTGCACAATCCGCCGCAGCGCTTCTACGTCTCGCTGCTGGCCAAACTGATCTTACGGCAGGTTTCCAGGCAGGTGCCCGGTGGATTCAATTGTTCCGAACGGCGGGAGGACTAAATGAAGAACAGAACCCTTGCGCAGCTGGTTGAATACTTCTGCCCTGCAGTTCTTATCATCGTTGCTACAGCTATCTTGGCAATGGTGTTTAGCAGCTCTGCGGCTATTGGTGTCAGAGGAGCAGCGTTTGGAATTGCTCTGTTTGCAATTGCCATCCTGGGAGGCTCACTCAAGTGGGGCCTCATGCTTGGTGATACTTCCGTGAAGCGTGAACTTTTCAAGCGAGCATTGATGAAATTATGGTCGCAGGAGATCGTGCCATTCGACACAAGCAAACACCCATTCATCCGTGCGATGAGACTGCGTCCACTCCCGGCTAGCCTTGACCAAACGTGCTGGAGCTTCGATATCGATTGTGACGGCTATCCCGGCTACGAAAGTCTTGGATTTATACATTTTCAAGGTCCAGTAATTTCCATGGCCATGGTCAGCGGTGTTCGTGGTCGATGGCATTTGGACTGCTACGTTCGGGCGACCTGCACTCCCGTCGGGACTACGTTCTACGTCGAGTCGGTGGATGGTCCATTGAAAAGCTGGCTTGCTCCAGGTTCTGTGATCGGTGTAGATCTGGAGAGTGGTAATGAGGGGCTTGGCCTGGATTCGATAGGCCTGGTCAGGATGTTCAGGTCTGACATTCCTGCGGTGCTGAAAAACGTAGGGGCGTGGCGGGTGGAGGCTGATCAAAAGCCGGCCTGATGGCCGGCTTCTTTTTTGCAGTTTTCTGGTCGTCGCTAGGCAGAGAGCTTTTCCCGTCCAGACTTGTTGTCTTGAATGCGTTGGTAGATCTCTTCGCGATGCACCGAGGTATTACGGTCTGCCTCAATGCCCAAACGCACTTGGCCTCCGTCGACACCGAGTACGACAACCTTGATATCGTCTCCGATGATGATTGCTTCGCCGACTCGTCGAGTGAGTATCAACATGTTCAAATCCTTGCGCTGTGGTGATCCGCCTGGGCGGCTAATATTGTCGTTCGTTGATTTAGTAATACCGCGAGGTGCAGGACATGCAACTATCGATTTGTGCTCGGGGGGCGCAAATTAAAATGCGAGAGTAGGTCTCCGAATTCGCTTCGGCCCTCGCCAAGCAAGCGATAGTCATCCGGCGTGGGCTGGTGGCCGTACATGATCTTGGTCTGGACTCGTTCCAGGAAAGCCGTCAAGTCGATTAGCCGCTGTAGCTTTACTAAGTCATCGGGAGTCAAACGGTCGATGGGCTGCATTGCAGACCTACCTGTCGCTGTTGCTTTGCCGAAAAGACAAGCATGCGAGCTTCCATCTCGATACATGAGTTGTCAGGGCAGGGCGGTGCTGAAAGGTTGAAATTCCCAATCTCGTGGAGTTGAAACTCCATTTCTTGGTTTGCCAGTTTGAAGAGGCATTCCAATGCCTCTCGTTGGCGTGAATCCCTGCAGCCCACAACACCGCCCACGAGAAATTCATTGATCAGGTCGCAAGCCTTCTCCATCGGCAGGCCGATAGCCTCCATTTCGATGGCGCTCAACCCGATTGACGGTTCATGTTCCTGATAAATCTCGATGTGGCCAGGCACGCGTCCCATGACGATGTTCAACGCGTTATTGCCTGTCGCGATTCCAATCTCTAAAGGCAGTTGTCCGTTCGCGGAGGAGTAACTGGCTATTGCTACAGCAGCGTCTATGCACATATCGGGTGTTCCGAGGCTCCATTCACGGCGGAATTATCGACCTTCGGATACATTGGAGCGTGCTGCATCGGCCCCTGACTTTGGGGCCGATTGCCTCATTCGTTAGCTTTCAAGGACGGCTTTCCGGCGTCGTCGTTTGCCGAAAATTTGCATTTTGGATACCCCATGCAACTCCAAAATGCTCCATTGCTCCCGGTTCTTAAAGCCAAATGATTTTTTTTGCATTTGGGGCATTTTGCTTCTGATTTAACGTAAGCGTCCGCCGAACACACCTTGCGTGGTTAAACGGGCGCCCACTTATGCGGCAGCAACTCCGTAATCTCACTTGCCCGCTGCGTCGGCAGACGAGTCAGAACGTCCTTCAGATAGGCATACGGATCATGCCCATTCATGCGTGCCGACTGGATCAAACTCATGATCGCTGCCGCCCGTTTACCACTGCGCAGCGATCCGGCAAACAACCAATTCGAGCGTCCAAGTGCCCACGGTCGGATCTGGTTTTCGACTTGGTTGTTGTCGATGGGCACAGCCCCATCGTCTAGGTAGCGCGTCAGCGCTACCCAGCGTTTTAGGCTGTAATCCAGGGCCTTGGCCGTTGCCGATCCGTTGGGCACTAGATCTCGCTGGGCCAACATCCAGTCATGTAGCGTTACGATTATCGGAGCAGCTTTTTCCTGTCGTATTCTCCAGCGATCCTCATCGCTCATGTCTCGCGCTTGCCGCTCAACTTCGTACAAGCCACCAATCGAGTGCAGTGCCTGTTCGGCCAACTGGCTTTTATTCGCCACGTGCAGATCGAAAAACTTGCGGCGGGCATGAGCCATGCAACCAATTTCGGTCATACCTTTCTCGAAGCCAGCCTTGTAGCCAGCAAAATCGTCGCACACCAGCTTGCCGTTCCAGGAACCGAGGAAGTTACGCGCATGCTCGCCCGCTCGGCTTGGGCTGAAGTCGTAAACCACAGCCTTGAGTGCCGAAAACGGCGTGGTGCTGTAGGCCCAGACATACGCCCGGTGGGTTTTCTTTTCGCCTGGCGCAAGCATTTGAACCGGGGTCTCATCCGCGTGGATCACCCCCTCGGCCAACACCGCTTCGCGCAGCGCATCGACCAGAGGCTGGAGCTGCACACCGGTTTGTCCAACCCATTGCGCCAGTGTCGAGCGGGCGATCATCATGCCGGCGCGGCCAAAAATTTTCTCCTGCCGATACAGCGGCAAGTGGTCAGCGAACTTCGCCACCATCACATGAGCCAGCAGGCCTGCGGTCGGGATGCCTTTGTCGATCACTTGGGCCGGTACCGGTGCCTGGATCAGTGTTTCGCACTGACGGCAGGCCCATTTCCCACGTACATGCTGCTCGACGGTGAACACTCCGGGGGTGTAATCGAGCTTCTCGCTGACGTCTTCGCCGATGCGCTGAAGTTGGCAGCCGCAGGCGCACTGGGTATTTTCCGGCTCGTGATGGATAACGGTGCGTGGAAACTGCGATGGCAGCGGCGCACGCTTGGGCTTCTGGCGTGGCTCGGTCGGTGCAGTTGGCGGATTGACCGCCTTCAACTCGGCTTCGATAGCTGCGATATCAGTGTCGAGCAGGTCATCGAGCAAGCTGCCTTGGTCAGGACTTAGCTGCTCGCTACGTTTGGCGAACTTGTGCCGCTTGAGGATGGCGATCTCATGAGCGAGTTGCTCGTTGACCGTTTCAAGGCGGTGGATTTTCTGGCCCATCGAGTCGACCTGGGACAGCAACTGCAAGGCCTGTTCGGCCAAGGCGCGTAGCTGTTCCGGTGTCATTTGATCGAGGTTGGGCGAGGAAGTCATGCCGCCGATTGTGCCAGAGCAGGCGGCCAGCGGCGATAAACCGATGGGCTAATGGCAGGTGTTAGAGCACTGTGATCGAGCCGCCTGCGCCGACCCGCTGCCAAGGCAGTCCCAGTACCAAGGCCTGAAGTTGCTCGCTATCGAGTTCGATTTCCGATCCTCGATGGATGCCGGGCCAGTGAAATTTACCTTGGTTTAATCGTCGGGCTGCAAGCCAGATACCTACACCGTCATGCACGAGAACTTTCATTCGGTTGGCGCGGCGGTTGGCGAAGAGATAAGCACAGTGCGGCTTCGCCGCACCGAATACCGCGATCACTCTGGCCAACGCAGTCTCGGTACCGGCGCGCATATCCATGGGCTCGGTGGCGAGCCAGATTGCATCGATGCGGATCACTGGGCCAACTCACGGATAAACCGGGCGCACCCATCAGGATCTGAGGATGGCCACTTCACGGTAATTATTTGCTGTCCGAAAGGCACCTCAATGCTGACAGACGTTTGCTGATCAGACTGAGTTCGGGGCTCCAGTTTCACCGGAACGAAAGCCGGCAACGCTGGCGCCTGACGATCACGATAAGCAGGTATCCACTTTCTAACCAGGTTAGCGTTGATACCGTGGCGCAACGCTACGCTGGCCATCGACACGCCAGGTTGCAGGCATTCCTGGACGACTTGAGCTTTAAAGGGTTTGGGATAAGAGGTTCGTTGGCGCATGGCAATCCTGACAATAAGGGCGATGGTGTCCACGTATTTTTAAGTGGAGAACATCGCCCTTATCGCAGGGATCGGGTAGGTGACTTCGCCGGACGGTTACGATTTAACGATCTCAGCCTTTGGTGCTCCGTCAGTGTTCGAACTCTTTAGCCGTATGGTTTCTAAATCAGGGACTGGTGCCCCTCCGCGTACCTTCTTATCACTGCAGGTTACGGAGCACTCCGGGTATCTAGAACAACCCCAGAACCCACTGCCTGCCGAACCTCTGCGGCGGAGTTCACCTGTCTTACAGATGGGGCACAAAACCTGTTCTCCAAACATCAAAATACGCCTGTCGTTGGCCATTTCGATGGCGGTCGGATCACTCCTGATTTCGGCTACTTCCTTGAGTAACAGGTTGTACTGGTAAGTGACGACGCCGATGTAGGAGGCCTGACCTTGAGCAATTAGGTCTAGGGCCGCTTCCATCATGCGTGTGAAGTCGAGGGCCACAAAACTGAACCGTCCCCTCATCAGAGTGATGATGCCAATGCCTAACTCCGAAGCCGACAGCTTGCGGCCGTCTTTGAGCACATAGGATCGCTTGAATAGCGTTGCCATGATTGATGCGTACGTAGAGGGTCGGCCAATGCCATGCGATTCAAGTGCTTTCACTAAGGAGGCGGATGTATAGCGCGGTGGAGGTTTTGTGACAGAGGTTTTTAGCTCCAAGGTTTTGCATTGAATTCTAGAGCTTTCCACCAGATCCGGCAGCAGCCCGGCAGT
This sequence comes from Pseudomonas sp. LS-2, assembly GCF_003605735.1. Classification (GTDB taxonomy): domain Bacteria; phylum Pseudomonadota; class Gammaproteobacteria; order Pseudomonadales; family Pseudomonadaceae; genus Aquipseudomonas. The sequence goes on from NZ_QXTJ01000046.1 coordinate 30,341, forward strand.
CACGCCACCCTCGTCGACCTCGTCAGCATCCGCTACCGCATCCTCAGGTGTGAGCGCCAACCACCCAGGAAAGAAGAGCGTTCGTCCCGACGCTTGGAATTGAAGGTGTTGATCAGCCACCTTCACGGCTGAGAGCAAAAGAATCTTTTTAGCGTTGTATCTGGCTGGAAGCATCTGGCTAGCGACAGTTCTCTTCCAAATGAGCTCGTACAGTTTGCCCTCGGGACTGTCCGGCGGAAAATCTGAAGGCTGAGTGATCGACGTGTCGGATGGTCGAATCGCCTCGTGAGCCTCCTGTGCGTCCGCTTTGGACGACCAGGTATTTGGCGAGTCAGGGATCGGGTGATTGTTCGAAGCCAACCAGGAACGAATGGAGTCAGTCGCTTCCGCTGAAAGGTTGAGACTGTCCGTGCGGTGGTAGCTGATCAGACCGGCCTCAAACAGCGTCTGGGCCCTCTTCATGGTGTCATCTACCTCCATACCTAAGCTGTTGCTTGCCGCCTGCTGTAGAGTTGATGTGGTGAACGGCGGCGGGGCGTTTCTGAGCGCCACTTTAGATTCAATCTTGTAGACCATGAACGCTGGCTGTTGACGGATAGCCTTATCCAGCTCAGTAATCACCGATAGGTCAGTAAAAATGTCGGACAACGGCCGTTGGGTCGACTGCTGAAATGGTTTGTGCAGCCATTCCGCGCTCCAATGTTCGTTTTTGCCAGGAAACGGAAAGCTGGCGATTAGCTTGTAATGGTCAGTGGATTTGAATGCCCTGATTGCAAGCTCTCGATCAACAACAATCAGGAGCGCGGTGCTCTGGACACGGCCAGCTGATAGATGGGAAGGCGCCTTTGTGATCTCTGTAAGCAGCGGTGAAACCGTGTAACCCACGATACGATCGTTGACTCGTCGTGCCTCCTGAGCCGCAACCATGGCCATGTCTATTTGACCAGCGTTCTCTACCGCTTTTAGAAGTGCCTTTTGGGTGATTTCGTTAAAAACCATCCGCTTGTGGGTCTTAGGTTTCATCACCTCAAGAAGGTGCCACGCTATCGCCTCACCCTCGCGATCCAAGTCGGTTGCGAGGTAAACCATTCGCGCTTCTTTGCTGAGGCTTCGGAGTGTTGAGGCCAGCTTTTTTTTCTCCTCGTAAACTTGATATTCGGGTCGAAAATTAGGTGCATGAACTCCCATTTCATTTGCGGGAAGGTCACGGATATGACCAGCTGAGGCAATGACTTTGAAATTTTCCCCAAGAAATTTCGCGATTGTTTTCGCTTTCTTGGGCGATTCGACTACTACCAGATCAAACACAGTGGAGGTCCTCAAATTGTTTGAGGTCACCATGTCAAAGGAGATGGGCAGTTAGGCGCCAGTTCGGCCCTAAAAGCGTTACCGGCCGAGCCGGGCGGCTTCTTCCTCTGTGCCCGCATTCAAAACAGCACGGAGGTGGTAACGATCGTGTTCAGCCTGCCCATGGCGGGAGGAATCTTGCATAGCAGAATTTCGATCATCCTGAATATTCAAAGCGATCATTAGCTCGCATTGTCCCATTTTTGCCAGGTCGGTCGCCGACACCGATCGCGGATGCCGCCGGCCATTTTGTCTAGTCATTCAACACCCCACCTCTCTGATTTTCATCTGAAGGCTCTCATGAGATTGCAAGTATGCAAATCGCCGTTCAGAAACGCCCCATACGAAGCTAGGTGCTAGTGAGACGCTTCCAGCGGAGACTATGGGGTTGCATATGCGAAAAGCTTGATACGGTGGTCTCGTTATCAACTATCGAGTAATCGGGATGAGCGGTGGAATCGGGACCTGGAGGGAGCAATTGCCCGACGTGCTTCGCGGCGCTCAGGTAGTCCTGTCGGAACGAGATTTGTACACTGAAATCCCGGTACCGCTGCATGGAAGGGCAGACCAGGTATTCCTCGCACAAAAATGGCTTGTGGTTGTAGACACCAAACGACGCAAAGCGGGGAAAGTCTACGCAAAGGATGTCATTCAGCTGAGTGTCTATGCATTCATCTTGGCTCGACAGACGACTGCGCTTTTTGGGAGCAACTACCCTGTCGCATCTAAGGGGTTCATTCGATTGGTGACGCCTCATGGAACCGAATATCGGCCTGTCCAGTTGCTCAATAGCAGCCAAGTGATCAGCCTATGGAATAGGTACTGGTATCTCCGTGCAGAGGGGCTGAGAGCTCGGCCAACACATCCTACTGAAATGGTTTGTGCTGGATGCCCCAAGCGAGGCAACTGTCCAATAGGACGCAGAATTCGCTAGCTGCGCTGACGTGCATTGTCCCTCCGAGAGCTGCATGGAGGGACGGTCTTCAGTGCTGTCATGATAACCTTCTGCCCTACCTGAATCCTTGACCTTCAACTGACCCCTGACCATATCCAAGGCAAACCGCTTGAACGATCTCCTCTCACCAAATCCCAACATTTCGGGATCAACCACTCGGGAGCCTCCACACTCTCTTGAAGCGGAACAGGCGGTGCTTGGTGGCTTGATGCGTGAAAACCAGTCTTGGCATCGGGTTTCGGGGTTTGTCTGTGCTGAAGATTTTTATCGTGGTGACCATCGCTTAATCTTCCGTGCAATTGCAGACCTAGCTGAAGATAGCTCCGCATTCGACGTTGTAACGGTGCAAGCCGCTTTGGCATCTGGCGGAAGCTTAGAGGCAGCTGGTGGTGGGGGATATTTGTCTGACCTCTACGACAACACATCGTCGACAGCGAATATCGTTTCCTATGCTCGGGTGATAAGTGAGCGAGCGAGGCTGCGCACAATTGTTGAGGTCTGTGCGGACATAGAGGACAGCGCCCGCCACCCTGCTGGCAGATCTGCAGATGAGCTTATAGATCAAGCAGAACAACAAATGCTGGCGATTGCCGGTACGCGGCCAAAGGAAGGGGGACCTGTTGGTTTGGATCAATTGCTGTCTAAAGCCGTTGATACGATCAAGACCTTGAATGAGTCTGGTGCGGAGGCGGTGGGGCTGTCCACAGGCTTTGAAGACCTAGATAGCCGCTTGAACTACCTCCGGCCGGCTGACCTTGTGATCGTCGCCGGAAGGCCTTCAATGGGGAAAACAAGTTTCGGGATGAACATCGTCGAGAGCGCTATTCAGCGTTCTGAGAAGGTGGTCGTGGTCTACTCCCTGGAAATGCCAGGCGAATCTCTTGTAAGCCGTATGCTGGCTTCAGTGGGAGGAATTGACCTTTCAAGAATACGATCTGGACAACTTGAAAGTCTGGACTGGCCGAAACTGGTCACCGCTGCCGAAATCATCGATCAGCCGAACCGCGTGTTTATCGATGACACTCAATCGCTCAGTCCTTTTGAGATGAGATCCAGGACTAGACGCCTTCGCAAAATGTACGGTGAAATTGGCTTGATCATGGTCGATTATTTGCAGTTGATGAAGGTTCCTGGCGCTGGTGGTATGAATCGGACCAACGAGATATCAGAGATTTCTCGTTCGCTTAAAGCGATGGCCAAAGAGTTCAATTGTCCGGTTGTCGCCTTGTCTCAGCTTAACCGCAGCGTTGAGCAGCGGAAGGACAAACGTCCTGTGAACTCTGATCTGCGCGAGTCAGGGGCAATTGAGCAGGATGCTGATGTGATCCTATTCGTCTACAAGGACGAAGTGTACAACCCTGAAAGCAGATTCAAGGGAACCGCTGAAATCATTATCGGCAAGCAGCGAGAAGGGCCTACTGGTTTTGTCCGTCTTCGTTTCGATGGCCCACACACACGATTTCTGACCATGGCCGATGGCTCGCACGACTTCACCAACGATGAGATGGGAGTACCAAAGGTCGTACGCAATCCACGGGTAGGCCGAGTATCTGCTCATGCTGTTGCAAATGCAGTTAAAGAACAGAAAGAGAGGCGAGCGGGTAGAAAAAATGCAGGTCGCCGGCGCCCATCTTGAGTGGAGGCGAACACCCCCTCCAATTTTAGACCCAGTCGAAGTGAGAATATGGTCTTTCGATGAATGAGATATCAGAACAACAGTATGACCTTCAGACATCTGCATTGAAGGTGCCGCCTCACTCAATCGAGGCTGAGCAAGCAGTGCTTGGTGGTCTGATGCTAGACAACAACGCCTGGGAGCGTGTGTTGGATCAGGTCTCGGACGGCGATTTCTATCGTCATGACCACCGCCTGATCTTTCGGGCCATTGCCAAGCTGGCCGACCAGAACCTGCCCATCGACGTCGTCACCCTGGCCGAGCAACTGGACAAGGAAGGTCAGACTTCGCAGGTCGGCGGCCTGGGTTACCTGTCGGAGCTGGCCAAGAACATCCCCTCGGTCGCGAACATCAAGGCGTACGCCCAGATCGTTCGTCAGCGCGCCACGCTGCGCCAGCTGATCGGTATCAGTACCGAAATCGCCGACAGTGCGTTCAACCCTGAAGGCCGTACCGCTGAAGAGATTCTCGACGAAGCCGAACGGCAGATCTTCCAAATCGCCGAAGCGCGGCCCAAGTCTGGTGGCCCGGTGGGCGTGAACGACCTGCTGACCAAGGCTATCGACCGAATCGACACCCTGTTCAACATGGGTGAGGGCATCACCGGTCTGTCCACCGGCTACACCGATCTGGACGAGAAAACCAGCGGCTTGCAGCCCGCGGACCTGATCATTGTCGCTGGCCGTCCGTCGATGGGTAAAACCACCTTTGCGATGAACCTGGTTGAAAACGCAGTGCTTCGCAGTGAAAAGGCGGTGTTGGTATTCTCCCTCGAGATGCCGGGTGAATCGCTGATCATGCGTATGCTGTCCTCGTTGGGCCGCATTGACCAGACCAAGGTCCGTTCAGGCCAGCTGGAAGACGACGATTGGCCACGCCTGACCTCGGCGGTCAACCTTCTTAACAACCGTAAGTTGTTCATCGACGACACCGCCGGTATAAGCCCTTCGGAAATGCGCGCACGCACACGACGATTGGTACGTGAGCATGGCGACATTGGCCTGATCATGATCGACTACCTGCAGCTGATGCAGATTCCGGGCTCCAGCGGTGACAACCGGACCAACGAAATTTCCGAAATTTCTCGGTCCCTCAAGGCGCTGGCCAAGGAATTCAACTGTCCTGTGGTGGCCCTGTCCCAGCTAAACCGCTCTCTGGAGCAGCGACCGAACAAACGCCCGGTGAACTCCGACTTGCGTGAGTCCGGAGCGATCGAGCAGGACGCCGACGTAATCATGTTCGTGTACCGCGATGAGGTCTACCACCCGGAAACCGAGCACAAGGGTGTGGCGGAAATCATTATCGGTAAACAGCGTAACGGCCCGATCGGATTCGTGCGGTTGGCGTTCATCGGCAAATACACCCGTTTTGAGAACCTGGCGCCGGGTAGCTACAACTTTGACGATGATGAGTAACGTCTTACGTTAGTGAGTAGAAGCGAAGCACAGGACGTAGCTGCTAGGAACGGCATCTACCACAACGAACAAGCCCCGGAAATCCGGGGCTTTTTTCTTTGCTATGTGCGCAAGGTTGCGTCAGTCGACCAGATTAAGATTCTCCTAAGCTTCCTTACTTTCCTGTTGATTCTTCGCGTCATCATCCCGATGGCGTCCGGCCTCATCGGAGATGGCAAGAAACTTTTCATAGATATCAACCGGAATGGAGATTGCGACGGTTCCGGTTTTTGCATCGATTACTGCTGAGCTACGCATCACCTGCGAAATCCCGGTCATTGATGTAGCCATCGTGGTGACCAGCTTCTTACCGATCCGTCTGGTTGGTACAGCGATGTTCCGGCTCGTCAGACGGATCGGTGGTGGGCCAGTTGGAGCTTCTTTCTCAGAAGAGTTTTGCTCAGGTCCAGACGTCGCGTTGCTCGCTTTCGCTTCGCTATCAGGTGACGCTACGTTCTGTGGTTCGGTGAGACCGGACCCTAGCTCGGGGTAAAAAAGCTCTTGCTCTGCTTTACGCTTTTCATAGGAGCTCATGATGATCTGCACGCTCTCCTTCCCGTATTTTCGGAAAAGATCCAGCGCCAGGTGGGGCTTGATGACCTCTTTAACAAGTAGATCTTGAATTTCATCAGGGAGTGTCAACAAACGGACTGTTTCGCGAACGTGCGTAGCGGTTTTGCCGATATGGTCGGCGACGTGATTATCATCCCAGTTCCAGCTGCGAAGGCGTTGGTACAGCCGCGCTCGCTGCATAATTGTCAGGCTAAGCTGGTCGTTCGACGTCAGAATCCTTACGGTATCAAGCTGATTGTTCCCCTTAAGCTCGATGACGGGAATTCGTTTAATCATGGCGCCCCGAGAGATTGCAAGCCTTGCCCCTCTCAGTCGGCAGTGGCCGTCCCGGACATAGCAATGCCCGTTAACGACTTTCACTTCGATAGGTTTGATCTGAGCATTTTTAGCCCAAGCCTGTGCCAGCTTCTCGATGTGGGCAGCAGTTTTAGGCTCATCGTAGTCGCGTTCATTGAAGCCGTCTTCCTCCTCAATTAGCTGAGGCGAAAGCCAGGTCATTTGTGACTCACCTACCAAGCTTTTATCTTCAGCAGCGGCAAGCTCAGCAAAGCTTTGGAGATCGTTAATCTGGGGAGAGTCGTTCTCCATGAGTTCGCCGTCTGGGAAATGGTCGTAGTCAGTCATCGTCGTGTTCTTCGCAGGTGGTGGTGAGCCGGCGGCAGAAGGTGCAACGTACCGGCGCAGGCAGTCCGCTTTCCAAGCTTTTTGTGACACTGATTTGCTCATCACGGCATTGGGGCTAAGCGTTTTCTATCGCCAGTACCTTACCCACTTCTGTGAAGATGCAAGCCGCCCATCGAACCCAGCAATGGTGGCCAATTGACGGCTTCTAGGTATTGATTGTGTTTAACGTCTATGCATACCCACCTGGTGAGGACCCACGATGAGCAGTGTGCAGGCGAGAAGAAGATTTTTGATCTTTGGGCGTAAGCAACAGCCCGTACGGAGCATTCGAAGCGCAGTGAGGGCGATTGACAGCCTATCAGCGATTCTTGCAGAGGTAGCCCGACTGCTGGAAGCGAAGGCTTTAAACGGGCCTAGTCGATCAGTCGAGGAAGAGAAATACAGCCTACTGCCAATTGAGAACGATATTGATCAGGACGTTGATCATTGGACGTGGCAACCAAATTTGAAGGTATGCCTGTTAGCGTCGGCCACCATTGGTCTTGCTATTGGCCCCATCGTAGGGTATTTGACCTACGGAGGCGGAATCTACTTGGCCACGCTGAATTTGTTAGGTCTGTGAAAAACCCCGCCTCGGCGGGGTTTTTTATAGCGGACAGGCACTACTTCATCTGCATGCATTTACCGCGCAGAGAGGGAGGGATTCCCTTAGGCCCTCCCCGAGCGACGAGCTCCCATTCCTTTTCCGACATTGTCGAGCCTGCACCTTTGCAAAACTTGCGATATGCGACTAGGTAATCATTTTCGTCAGCCTGCAGTGGCTGTGGAGTCGCCTGAGCGTAAATCACCGGTTTTTCTGGGGCTACGGTCAACGCCTTATCGATGGCGGTACCGACACCATTATTAAGAGCTGTCACAACAACGCTTTCCCCGGCAGCGGTATCGTTGCCAGCACGCAAATCTGCGTAGCTGCCGTGAGTGGTCATGATCGACTCTTCACTGCCCATAACGTGCTGGTAGGAAGGCTTACGTAAAGCTGCGCCACCGCGGCCATCGTGCCCCCAACTGCTGTAGAACTCATGTGCCAGACGTACGGGAACATAAGTCGTAGATGAGGCAGTCTCTTCTTGGTAGGGGTTTTCTTTTGTCGAGCACGCAGCAAGTAGAACTGCCGCGGTAAGGATCATCAGCTTAGTTTTGAGCATGGTTGCCCCCGATTGATTTAACAAGATCATATTTCGATCAGGGGGTATCAAGATTCGAGTCCGAACCCCTTCGGGGTTCGGATTGGTCTTCAGAGTTTCTTAGCGCTCGCGAGAATGGAGGGCAATAGGAGACCTCCATGCATTTTCTAAAAAAGCTATTTGGCTTTGCCACGACGCCAGCGCAGCCTCGTGAAAGGCAAGGTAGCCTTACCGATAACCAGATCCAGGTACTGGATCTACATTCTCCTGAAATTCAGAAGTACCTGAAAACTGGCGACGAGGCCTCGCTTCGATACCCTCCGTTCCAGAAGGGTTGGCTCGCAACTGTTCCTGGTAGGGTGCTGCTTGATGCCCAAGCATCCAAGGTGCGCCAAATCGCGAGTGGGATTGGCTTGCCACCGACTGAGTTCAATCGATTGATTCTGCCGGTGCTCGACGCATTCGCTGATTTCGCGCACATGCTGCCGGCGTCGCAGGCTCACCACCATAGGGGGCCGGGTGGCCTGTTGGCCCATTCACTGGAAGTGGCTGTATACGCATTGAACGCCTGCCAGGTCACTAGCTTTGACCATGATCGGTATCCAGCAGAGCGGATCAAGCGCAGAGACCGGTGGAACGTCGCTGCAGTATTGGCAGCACTACTGCATGACGTAGGCAAGCCGCTATACGATCTGCGTGTTACAGATGATTCTGCCGAAAAGGTATGGCAGCCCGTGGCCAACACGATTCCTGAGTGGGCGGCGGAGCAGCGCGTTGAGCGCTATTTCATCCACTGGAATCCAAATCGTCACGAGATTCACAAGCACCTATCCACAACGATGGTCGAGCGCTTGCTGCACAAAGACCTGCGCCTTTGGATCATGGAGGCTGGACAAGATCTCTATTTCGAGATGATCAGCGCGATTGCCTGTGAGGATGAAAAACGGCTGCTGACGGGGCTTGTTATTAAGGCCGACTCAAGTTCGGTGGAGACAGATCTTCGTAAGTACGGCGGCGATGCGTCCGGTCAGTCAGCTATGGGGATTGGTGTCCCCGTGGCCTCAATTGTTGTGGATGCGATGCGTTTGCTACGAAGTGTCGGGACATGGAAGGTCAACGAAACTGGTCAACGGGTTTGGGTTTTCGGTGATGGCGTTTATGTAGTCTGGGCTCAAGGCGTCCGCGACATAACTGAATCACTTCAAGAGAAAGGTATCAAGGCGGTACCACGCAGCGCTGACGCCCTTGGCGAGATGCTTCTGGACCATAATATTATTGAGCGATCGCCTGATGGTTCGATCTACTGGAGTGTCAGCCCTGACCTCCTAAACGCTGGTCGATCCAAGGCTATCAAGCTGAAGTGTGTCAAGCTTGCTAGTCATACACTGCTTTTCCCGTTCGAACCGCTACCCCCAACCGCAACTGGGACGGTAGGGGAAGATGAGCACCAGTTGCGGTTCGTAATAGGTGGTTCATCAGATGGACAACCACGGTCTGCGCTAGAAGAGGTAGGCGGCGATTTGGCTTCGGCTCCTCCCACAGATGGGAATGGTTCAGTCATCACGCCAATGTTTTCCCTACCAGGAGATGATCCTTTCGGAGCCGCGGTGCCGGCAGAGATTATTTCAGCGCCAGTATCAGTGCCTGATTTCTCCGTCCCAACGGGTATGCAGGACCCATTTAACACTTTGCCTGTACCCGGCCGGGCTGCAACATCCCTGTCCGAAAAGCCAGTAACCAATCCTTCACCTGTCAATGCACCAGTGATCCCCACTCCGATCAAGGCTTCTCCTAGCTCGGTGCCATTGGATACCAAGCCTAATCGGCCCAAAACGTCGAATGTAGGATCGGTGCAGTTAGTCACGGTTGATGGGACCGAAGCGCCAAAAATTAAAGTGATTGGTGCGAACGCTGATGTTCCTGCAGTAAGGCCGGGGTCGATAGTGGTCACTGTAGGTAACCCTGATGTAAATGGCGGAATTCGTGTGGGCGGCGCACAGGCGGTAATAGGGCAGCCAGCAGCGCAACACAAGAAAGGGAAAAAGAAGAAGCGAGGTCCAGGTGAGCCTTCTAGCGATGCTCAAGCGTTAGAGGTTGCTCCCGAGACAGATCAGCATTTATTGGCTGCGTCGGAGGAGCAAGCAGGCAGTATCCGGATACCAGACTCTTCGGAATCTGTCAGCCCCAAGGAAGACTTTTCAACGGAGTCTTTAGAGGCAGAAAGCCTTGATGACGTTGAGTACTCGGATCATTTTGGTGACATTGATGATGAGGTTCTAAAACTCGCCGGCATGGAGATTCCCGATCGAACTCTGATGACAAAAAACCGGGTAGAACCTGACTTGGCAGCAGAGACGAATTCCAACCAGTTGGCGGAAATTTCCCAGCCCGTGCTGTCGCCTCAGATTCTTGAACTGGAATTCGATGAGCCGGAGTTAAACGTCCACCATGAAAGAAGCCGAGGCAAGACACAGCCGATTGTTGTGTCACCAGATTTGGCAATGGTTGAGGAATTTGGGTTTGACAATTTCGATGCAGAATTGGCAAGTAAGTACATTGGAGAAATCCCTGCGGAATCCCCACTTACCGTAAAATTGCCGAAAGAAATGGCACGGTTCACAGAATCGGAGAGCTTTGAAAAGTCAATTGGTGTCGATTCATACGACTTGCCGTCGCTTGCACGTGAACAACCGGACTTGGCCGACGTTAATCAACAATCCAAATCCTCAAAAGATTCTTTTGAGGAAGCTCAAGTAGACGAATTTGATCTCCCCCTGCTGAGTGAGGGCGTTCTGTACGATGATGCACCTGAGGCGTTATGGACAGCTGCTGATGTCAGCTTAGATGCCTCATGGCATGAAGATGATCCCCCTCCCATGGCCGATTTTGATTCTAGCTACGAGTCGTCTTTCCAAGACAGTAAGCGAAGAATTACCAGCACTGAGGAGCTAGGGCATTCGGAAGAAAAAACCGCCCCAATTGATGGTGAGCAGCGTCCAGTTGAGAATCAGAGTTCTGTTAACTCTGCGTTCGCCTCCACTGACCCACATCGATTACGAGCAGCCATCTCAGTTCAGGAAGGTTCGATTGATACAGCAATTCGCGTGGGGCAACCCCGTAAACCGAAAGCACCACTTCCAATAAGTCCAGTTCAAAATCAGGGGAGTCAAGCGGCTCCGGACTCATCAGTGGACGGCGTTGAGATGCCTTATTCCCCTGAACAGGCGGCGGAGTATGAAGCTTATCTGTCTATCACTCCTGATCTCTCGAGTGCACTACGCTGGTACGCTGAGAATCTGGATAAGACAGTGTCGATGAACAGCTTCAAACCATTTTTCTCGTTCGAAGGTAAAGGGTTCGTCGCTGACGACATCCCGGCTTTGGCACGGGCAGGGTGGTTGTGGGATGACTTCACGGGCACGATGACCAGGAAAAATCAAAAGGGCGTTCTCTTAACGAGCTATCTAGGGGCGGTATTCGAGTATCTGACCCGCGGCAAATACAAGCACTCAATGGCGGTCGCGCGAAGCCAAGAAGAAGCACAGTTTCTACTGAACGTGGCCAGGTCAGCGATCGCAATGTGCAAAGAGCACGAGATGAATGGTCGCCGCGTTGTGACCCTGCAACCACGCAAACTGAGCGAGATTTCGAATGCTCTCCAGGTTGATGAAACGACCCTCAAAAGGGCACTAATAGCGACTCACCAATACCTCATAGTCAGGAACAATCATGTCATCGAATTGATGGACTGATTGTGATGAGTGAGTGGGCGTATGAAATGCCTTGGAGGCCAAATTTTGAGGCCTTTGAGGCGGCGGGGTGGGTGCTAGGGATGACGGCGACAAGCGCTGTGCATTTATGCACCAACCTTCCGTCGCAGCCTTTTTATCTGTCTCTGATTGTGATGGGTGGATTTGCGCTGCGCCGGCTGCCTGCTGCATTGCACCTCTATAAAGTCCGCCAGGGTTTACGCGCACACGATGCCGTATTGATGGGGCAAGACGACCTCATAGACCAGATGCTCGAAAATCGAGGGAAGCTTTTCCTCGGTACTGGTTTCAAGTGGACTCAAAGGGAAGGCCAGCAAGTCTTCGAGTTGCTCAAGCGCGACATCACCAAATTAATGCCGAAAATTCCTGATGGATTTATGGGGTCACCATGGATTCACGGCATCTCGCTGCAGCCGGATCGACCGATTGGCTACATGGAGGACTTATCATCTCTTCATACTCTAATTGTCGGCACCACAGGCTCAGGTAAGACACGTTTATTCGATTTGCTTATAAGCCAGGCAGTTCTCAGAAATGAAGCTGTAATTATTTTAGACCCGAAAGGGGATAAAGAAATGGCCGAGAATGCAAAGCGCGCTTGCGAATTGGCCGGCCGGCCAGAGCGATTTAAATACTTTCACCCTGCATTCCCAGAAGTCAGCGTCCGCATATCCCCCACGAAAAACTTCGGTCGGGCAACAGAGGTGGCATCGCGGATTGCAGCACTTATGAAATCCGAGGGGGGAGATCCGTTCCAAGCGTTCGCTCAGATGGCGTTGAACAACGTTACTCAAGCGCTACTGCTTTGTGGTGTGTTACCGACGTTGGTTGAGCTACGTCGCTCGCTTGAAAACGGATTGGCGCCACTTGTAATCCGCTCAATTAATGCCTATGGGTCTAAGGTTCATCCGCATTATGAGGCTTTGGCCAGGGCAGCGCTGGCCAAGGCAGTAACGGACGAGATGAAGGCCAAGAATCTTCTCAAGCTTTATCGAGACGAGATCGTCCCAATGCAACCGAGTTCAGNCAAGGCGCATTTTGGCAAAATGATTGCTTCGCTTTTGCCGATTTTGAACATGCTTACGTCGGGTCACATGGGCTCAATACTGTCGCCGAATATGGACGATCCAGAAGATGAGCGGGAGATCACCGACTCCAGTAAGGTTATTCAAGGAGGTGAGGTTCTATATATGGGCCTGGACTCGTTGTCTGACTCAATGGTGGGCTCGGCGATCGGTTCGATTTTCCTTGCTGATCTGGCAGCCGTGGCGGGTCAGAGGTACAACTTTGGTACATCGGAAGNATGAAGCGGCTGAAACGGTAAACGATCAATTGGTTCAGCTGTTAAACAAAGGCCGTGGTGCGGGTATGCGTCTATATGTTGCTACTCAAACTATCGCTGACTTTGAGGCTCGAATGGGGTCGCCTGCGAAAGCTCGGCAAGTCCTTGGTAACACTAACCATACCATTGCACTTAGGATCACTGATCAGGATACCCAAACCTATATCGCGGATAAAATACCAAAGACATACTACAAGTATGTTATGCGAACGCAGGGTAACTCTACAAAAGACGATCCGCACATGCACTCCTTAAACGTGGGTGAGCGCTTAATGGACGAGGAGGGTGAGTTGTTCCCGGCTCAACTCTTTGGTCAGCTTCCTAATCTGGAGTTTGTGGCGATTTTAGCTGGCGGACAGATTGAAAAAGGTAGAATTCCTGTTCTAACCAAACCTAAGGATTTTGATAAGGCAGTCGCTAAAGCACGGCTGCTTGTAAAAGAGGCGGCATAACTGTGCGAACCCGTAATGAAAGTGTCACCCGGCTATTGGAAAAAGACGACAAGGCTCGCCTCATCTTGAATATCTTGGATGCAGATTGGCCAACTGCGGTTCAAATTATTCCAGCAGCAATAAAGATGGTCAGTCGTGAGTCGGCGTCTCCTGAATGTGTGTCTTTGTTAAAGGCGTCACTTGGGTCATACCAGCGCTCTTTGGGGATGCAAGATAGGGATCGATTGGAAGCGTTTCTAGAGCCCTTTCTCGCCGGGCTCACTGAGCTGCTTCTATCTGAACCGACTGTTACCGCGGCGGTGCAGGATATAAAATCATTACTTGACGGTGCAGTCAAAAGTGATGCTAATGTGGTGGCCAGAAACGAGATTGAATGTTTGCTGCTGCCGGAAGACTCGTCAATAGGCCAAATATGGCGCGACATAAAGGCCATTTAATATGGCTGATATCGAAGAGAAAATGCCCAAAAGCTTCTGGGCAATCCTGGTGTTTGTATGCATCGAGATACTGCTGATCGTAATTATCGTTCCTAATAATTTTATCGATGATGCGATTCTGAAGGAGCAGGATTGGGGCGAAGTTCTGATGGGGAAAAATGAACATGATCTACTAATTAAACGAACGGATGATCTCTATACGGCTATCCATCTTGACAGTGGATTCAATCAGTGGGTTGGCAAATTATTTGTTCCAACCGATGAGGAACGGGCTAAGTCAAAAGGCTGGGAAGGCTTGGGGCGGCTCTGGTTCAATTTTATAGAGAATCGCGGAGAAGCACTTACGAAGGTTCTTTATCACGTTTACTATCGATTTCTGTTACTGGTGATCTGGTTGCCGTATATGCTCGTGATCCTAGCGCCTTCAGTGCTTGGCGGCTATATGACCTGGAACATAAAGAGGTACACCTTCCAGCATTCCTCACCTTTTTTGAACACCTACAGCTCCAAGATCATTTCATTCATTTTCGCTTCGCTGCTGGTGAGTTTCATTGCACCGATCCCCATTCCTCCCATGGTGATACCAGTGGTGATCATTGTCCTGATGCCCATAGCCTGCAGCTTGCTGATAGGCAATCTTCCAAAACGGCTCTAGGTCCTATCTCGTAGCTGCGCAGGTCCATTCGGGACCTGCGTTTTGACCCTGTGACTGGGTCAGATTACCCCCAATTATGGCCCCTCTAGCCTCACCATCTGGTCATCAGGTGAGGTAACTATGAAACTCAATCCAATAGCTGTTTTATCGATTTGCCTAGCGACCGTCACTGTCGTCGGCGGTGGTGCCCTGTATCTAATGGGCAAGAAAGTGGAAACTGCCATCGCAGTCTCTGATCAAGCAAACAGAGCGCTTGCGAAAGTAAAGCCCTGGGCGCTTCAGAGAGACGCGCTAGATGACGTGCTAGATGAGCATCGGTTGCAGACTGTTATTGATGGAAAAGAATCTTCTTCCAAGCCGTCGCCAGCGCCGCGCAGTTACCCAGCGGAGATTGATCGTCGTTACGGTGATCCAAAATCACAGTTCACCTTGATCGAATACTCTGACTTCGAGTGCCCTTTCTGCAGCCAATTCTTCCCCGTTCCTAAGGCGCTAGCAGATGGGTCTCGTGGGAACATCTCGGTTGTCTTCAAACACGTGCCTATCCATGGCGAAGCCTCCAGAAAAGAGGCCTACGCGGCTGAATGCGCTGCGGCACAGGGTGGGAATGATGCATTTTTCCGCATGGCCGGCGCTATCTTCAGTTCAACCCAAGGTAATGGGACCGGTACCAATCAGCCATTGAATGTGGTGGCCAACAATATTGGGCTTGATGGTACAGAATTGACCAAGTGTATGGATGAAGAGCGGTTCTATAACAAGATCAAAGCCGATTTTAAGGAGGCAATTGATCTAGGGGTTAAGGAAACACCGACTACGGTCGTTAGGTATAACCCGACGAATAAGCAAGTTGTTTTGAATGGCGCCAAGACGCCTGAAGATATTCTTAAGGCCATGGGTAATCTTGTAAAAAGCAGTGGAGCATCCCAATAAATGCAACCGATTAATATTCCCCAGTATGTTGACGACCCACCCCACCTGCTTTTTTGGCAAGCTGATGAAGTGGCGCCGATTGGTATTGGACTGGTTTTCGGGATGTTTACGGGTTATGCCGCTGTTTGCACCATCGGCGGTTTTTTGTTGACCCGGTGGTACAGAAAATATCGTGATGATCACCCTGATGGTTTCATGGTTCACATGATTTATTGGTTTACAGGGCTAACCGGCGCTAAAGCCAGGACTGTACCTAACTCGTTTATTCGAGAGTTTCACTGAGGCGAACATGAATACCGAAAATCTCAAGAAGACTTATCGCAAGCTTATAGATGAAAGTAAGTTTCACAGGGCGATTATCGTCGCCTTGCTGGTGACAAATCTCGTCTCTGTCATAGGCTGGCTAAACAAAAGCACGGTTGTTGATATGCAGCCACCTGGCCTAGCTGAGCGCGCATGGGTTGATGAAAATCGTGCGTCAGCTGAATACGTCAAAGGGTGGGCGCTGTATATCGCAGACCGAATCGGAAACGTCAATCCGAAGACTGCTTCGATGATCCGTTCAACTCTGGAGCCTCTTCTTGCTCCTGAGATCTATCAGGATGTAATTAACAAAATCGAAACTCAAGTCCAGCAAATTAGGCAGGATCGGGTTGCGCTTTCGTTTGAGCCAAAAGATGTTCAGGCAGATAAGAATAATCCTAACAAGTTCTACGTCGTTGGACGATCCATGATGCAGGGTCCGGCAGGGCAACCTGTTCGAGAAAACAAAACGATCGAGCTTGAAATTCTCGTCAAGAACTATCAACCAGTTCTTCACTTCATTGACGTTTATGAAGGTTCACCTCGTACCGACGATGTTATTCGTCGCGAAGAAAAGACAGCTGAAGCCCGTAAGCGTATGGAGCGGAATAGCAATGAAAATTAAACAACTGAAACTCGCCGTCGTCATCGCCGCTCTAGCCGCTGCTCAGCTTGCAGGCGCCCGCGAGCTTAAAATACCACAGCAACCACAGCTCCCTACTGCCGTCGGCCAGGAGCAAGTTGTGCAGTCAGTACCTAAGCAGGTCGATCCTGCAGAATATGGTATGGAACAGGCTGACGAAAGCGCGGCAAGGACTGCATTGCAGGAAGCACAGGCAAAACAGCCAAGCACTTCTCCTGCACCAAGCGCCAATGCTAAGCCATCCTCGGCCGCGGCAATCAAGCAAACAATCGCATCTCAAAAGGGTGCGAACGATCAGATTCAAGTGACTGGTGGGGGACGTTCGGCCGATCTGCAGTCAGTTCCAGCATCGGTAGCTCAAACTGGTGGATCTCAGGCTGAGCCGGTTGAAATGGTTTCCTCCCTTGAGGAAGTGGTCGTGCAGCCAGGCGTAAACACCATCATTCCAGCTGCCTTGGGCCATCTAAATCGGATCGTAACGCCGTTTGAAAATCCAATCGTCCAAACGACAGCTGCAAAGGAGGACATCACCGTAAAAGACAATGTTGTCTACGTTACGGCGAATGATCCTAGTCCGATCACTATGTACATCACGCCCAAGGACGACGAGTCAATTGCCATCAGCTTGACGCTCGCTCCAAAGAAAGTACCCCCGATTCAAGCAAATTTGATTCTCGGTCAAGCGCCAGGCTTTAGCGGCAAAGGCTCCGCAACTCCTGGTGCTGGTGGATATCGGTATTCGGGGCAGGCCAAAAAATGGGAAGAGGGCCAACCATACATGGAGTCAATCAAGGGAATCATGCGCGCATTGGCACTCGGCGGCATCCCCAAGGGTTACTCGATGGGAAAATTGTCCAGTACTGATACGCTCCCCGCTTGCTATCAAGAGGGCATCCAGTTCGACTTTTCCAAATCACAACTGATGATGGGGCACAATTTCAAAGTGCTTGTTGGTGTCGCGCGTAACACGCTTAAAGTGCCAGTAATGTTCGACGAAACTTCCTGCACCCATCCGCTACTGGCGGCCTCCGCAGCTTGGCCGCGTAACATGCTTGAGCCTGGGGACAAAACGGAGATCTATGTCGTCACGCGCGTAAGTGAAGCGCCATCCGATGAATCTACACGCCCAAGTTTGTTGAACTAAGGAAGAGCCATGCTGAAGTCATACTGGGCTCGCATGAGCCCGACCAGGAAGCGAATGGTTGTAATCGCAGTAGTGATAGGAGGCGTTTTAGCTCTCGTCACAGCCCTGAGCACGATTGGTGGCAACGAGAAGCGCAAATCGGGCGGTAAGCAAACGATCGGTAACGTTCTTACTGACAGTGATCCTCGAGCTGTCGGGCTTGATGCTATCAACGCCACACAGCGGCAGCAGCAAAAGTCTCTGACTGATATTACTCGTAATCTGAAAACGTTGATGGACAGCCAGACCCAGCAACAAGACCTAAAAGAAGGGCTGAAGGACCTCAAAGCCCAGGTTAATGACGTTGCGGGTCAATTGGACAGCACCAAGCAAACTGCTGAGCAGCTGAAAGCTGAAAATCAGCAGTTGCGAGATGAAATCAAAGAGAATCAGGCCAAGGCACCACCACCTGAAAAGGAAGCTGAAAGTCAGCAAAAGGAAGCCCAGCGTGTACGGGATCAGGCTGCACAACAACGCTACCAGCAGGCAGGCGTCGACCCGAACAAGAATATTGGAGCCTTCTTTGCCAATGCGCCTGCGCCGGCTGTCGATCCGGTAAAGCCTGGTCAGAACGCGAAGAAAGAGGATCGCCTCAAAATCACATCCATCGGTGCAGCTGCGCCTGAGGCCAACAAGGACAAATCCAAAGAAGAGGACGTGTACCTTCCGGCGGGCTCAATCCTTTCAGGGGCGATCATCACCGGTATTGATGCACCGACAGGTAGCACTGCTAGAAAAGATCCTTTTCCAGTACTACTTCGCGTGAAAAAAGAAGCAGTTCTGCCTAACCGTTTTCGAGCCGACGTACGTGAATGCTTCCTGATTGCCAGCGCATTCGGTGACATGTCCTCGGAGCGGGCTTACATGCGCGCTGAGACGATCTCGTGCGTTCGTGATGATGGTGGTGTTATCGAGACGGGCTTGGACGCTTATGCGGCCGGTGAGGATGGCAAGGCTGGCGTGAGAGGTCGTTTAATTTCGAAGCAAGGCGCTATCCTCGCTCGATCGCTCATGGCTGGATTCCTGCAAGGCGTCAGTGAGGCCTTTAGCGTCCGTCAGGTCCCAAGTATCAACGTGACCGGCACTGGCAGCGGAAGCGGGAGCAGCTCAAATAGGGTAGTTAGCCCTGTTTACGAGCAGGCCTTCAACTCACAGGCGTTGCAGGGGGCCACTATCGGTGGCACCGGCAAAGCACTGGAGCGCATTGCCGATTTCTATCTGGAGATGGCTGAGAACCTCTATCCAGTAATTGAGGTTGACGCTGCTCGTGAAGTCGATTTCGTAGTGAAGAAGGGCGTGCAGTTGAAGCTGCAGACTAAACGCTAACTTCGCAGACCCTACTCAGGGGCGGATTAGCCCCTGACCTCAAATTCAAATACGGATACTCAAACCATGAAAATCAAATCACGGTTTAGCTTCGCTCGCCTCGTGGTCTGTGCAGGTTTCGTTTCTGCACTGAGCGGTTGCTCATTCTTGCAAATCGGTCAGTCCGATTATTCGTGTAAAGGGATGCCTGACGGCGTCACCTGCATGTCTGCTCGTGATGTTTATCAACTGACCGAAAATGAAAACTTCCGCCAGGTGGTAGAGGAGCGGCAGGACGCTAAAGCAGAGGCAATTAAGGAGGGCAAGACCATGGAGGAAGTAATGCCAAAGGTCACTCCACACATCGCCGCAGGTGAGCGATATGTCGTTCCCAAACCCGCGCGTGATCCGATTCCTATTCGTTCGCAGGCAACCGTAATGCGTATCTGGGTTGCACCTTGGGAATCCGATAAAGGTGACCTGAACGTCCCCGGTTACATGTACACCGAGACCGAACCACGTCGCTGGGAGATCGGCACTCCCGCACCGAAGCCAAGCGCAACTATTCGACCACTTGAGTCGCGCAAAGCAGCTAACCCTGGCACCTAACACCCCCCCAACCAGCAATATGCAGGAGAAACACCCATGCAGATCAGCATGAGCACAGACCAAAAACGACGTACTAAAGACGTAATGAAATTCGGCGTTGCGTTGATCGTAACACTCGCCGCTTCTCAAGCCATGGCCGGTACAGGCGGTGACAGCTTCGACTCGATCTGGGTCACGCTGACTGACTGGATGCAAGGGACCCTCGGCCGCGTTGTAGCTGGCTCGATGGTTCTCGTGGGCATCGTATCCGGGATTGTTCGTCAGTCGATCATGAGCTTCGCGACCGGCGTGGGTGGCGGTGTCGGCCTGTACAACACCCCGACCATCATCGAATCGATCATGACTGCCACCCTGCCGGCAGCACATTCCCTGGCCACGACCGCGGTTCCACTGGCCAACCAAATCTAGTTTCACAGCTACAACCAAAGCCGGCTACTTGCCGGCTTTTGGGCTTCTTTAACGGGATCGGAGTTTGAATGTGATCGGGATGAAATTAAAGGGAGTTCTCGTTCTGTCAGCAGTGGCCTTGATGTGGTCGATGCAAGGTTATGCCGCTGGACAGTGCGTTGAGAGCGCAGAGTCGCTTTCAATCACCCCAATCGCTTCGTACGAAGGCGATTCCGTATCGGTCTCTTACTCGGTCCAGCGTAGTGAATGCTCCACTACTGGCTCCTACAGTCTACCCATCAACGTCGGCAATTCTAAGGGTGTGCAAATAGGAAAATGTGAAGGAGTCCGAACCAAAGATTCTTTTACCTGCTCTGGAGCAGCAGCATTGCCCGCGGGTTTCACTGGTCCACTGGTCGTTGCTGTAGGGGGCGCTTTGGTAGAAGCAATAGTGCAGCCTAAACGTGCTCAGCCTGTAGCCAATGACATGGAGGTTCTAAACGATGAGGATCAAAAGCTCGAGATCCCACTGGTTCTATCAGGTGCCGGCGTCGTTGCCGAATCATTTGAGATCAATGATCTACCAGCCTCCGATATCGGCAGGATCACTCTGAACGGCTCCATCGCAACTTTTACTCCCTTCCCTGGTTGGAGTGGAATCACTGGTTTCACCTACCGTGGTAAGGATCAAAACGGCAATTACTCAAACGTCGCTAGCGTACGTATCGTCACTAGTTTGATGAACGATGCGCCAAAAATTATTGCCCATCCTGCGATTGGGGTGGAAGACGAACCTTTCACCTTCAAGCCAGTAGTGAAGGATATCGACAGCGTTGACTTCTATCATTTGGTGGTCGAAGCGCAGGGCCAGAATGTATTCGCTTCCGTCAGCGAGGACGGCCACGTACTCAGCATAACTGCGTCGCATAATTGGTCAGGCTCGGACGTTTTGCAGATTTCCGCGGTTGATGCAGCTGGCGCAAAAAGTGAAATTGTCAAAATCCCTGTGCTGATTCAGCCAGTTAACAACCCGCCAGTTGTCAGTCCGGTTGTTATCGTCACAGATGAGGATGTTCCTGGTAGGGCTAAAGTTCTTTTTACTGATCCTGACGGGGCTGGGCCGTATCGTTATGTGATCAATGGGCAGCCGAGCTCGACCATCGGAGGTTGTGGTATCGATGGTGATAGCGTGGTATTCACACCTTCAAAAGATTGGAACGGCACAACGTCCTGCCGAGTGAGTGTGATTGACAACGGGGGAGCGGCATCAAACGATGCACTGGTAACAATCACCGTAAATGCTGTACCTGACAAGCCGGTCGTTGAATCCAGAACAATTACCCTGAACCAGGGTGCGAGCACAGCAGTAACAATTGCTGTCTCAGACCCGGACATAAACGATACCTTTACGTTGGCGAGCTCTACTGCTCAAGACGCATCGTTTGGTGTGTTTTCATTTTCCGGGAGCACGTTAAATGTGAGCCTTGATCCGGCTTTCGTCGGGAGCAGGGTGATCCAATACTCAGCAACAGATTCCTTTGGGTTGGGATCTGAGCCTGGTTTCATCACGGTAAAAGTTTTACCGGTCAATATTGCACCGGTTGTTGATGCTCAAACCGCTGTTACATCCATTGAAACGCCTGTCTCTGTCGAGCTGACAGCGACTGATACGAATCATGATTCTCCACTTTCATTTTCAGTAGTTGAGACGGTACCAGCATCGTCGGGCTCACTTCAGCTGGATAAGAATGTACTCACCTTCACGCCAGTTGCCGGATTTAAAGGGACTGCTACTGCAAAGGTGACTGCAACGGACCCTTCTGGTGCTACTTCAGCCCCTCAAGCCATCACCTTTACCGTCCAGGATGACCAGGTAATCGCGTATGACCCGGACGTGCCGGATACCCATACGATCGTGATTGTCCAGCAGCCTCCTACAACTGTAGGTACTCTGACCGTCACCGGTATGAATGTAAAATTTGTGCCAGTAGATGGCTACTTTGGATCGGCATCCTTCAAATACAAGGTTCGAGACGAGGGGGGACTGGAGTCTGCAGTAAAAGACGGTCAAATCGTTGCAGAAAAAACAAACTATGCACCTACCGCAGCTACAGCAGAGCTTTTCACTTTTGAAGGCGGTGCGTCCACACCCGTAACGCCAACCGTTACTGACAAAAACCTGTATGACGCAGGAAGACATACCTTCAGTGTCCCGGTTCAATCAATGACTGGCGTTGCTGAAGTGGTTAACAATCAGCTTGTCTATAACGCTCCTTATGGGTTTCAAGGCAAAACGGCGTTTAAGTTCATTGCACGAGATATTGCGGGTGCTGAGGTGGTAGGTACGGCAAACGTCACCGTATCAGCGAAAAATTATGCACCGACATCTGTCAGCTTGGTGATGGACACAACCGAGGCCACTGCGGTGACCGGTGTACCAATCGTCACGGATCCTAACCCGTCCGACAGTTTTACCTACCAGATGTTGACCACGCCAATAGGCGGAACTGCGACTATTGCAAATGGAAAAATCACCTATTTGCCTGGTGATGGGTGGATTGGTACTGACAGCTTTAATATCAGCGCAACGGACGCCGGCGGCCTGACAGTAACTGGCACCGTAACTGTTACGGTACTTGCAAACAACGTAGCGCCTAGTGAGCTATCCGGGGAAATCAACGCGCTGGAAAATACTGCCGCGGCACCCTACTATCCGGTTATCAAGGATAAGAACCTCTACGATATTGGTAAGCACGCTCTGAAAGTTGTCACGCAACCGTCAGGTGGATCAGTCTTTGTCGTAAACAACCTCCTGGTATTCACTCCGAATAAAGATTTCGTGGGAGACGACATGGTTGTTGTTGAGGCAACCGACCTAGGTGGGCTCAAAGTTGACGGATCAGTATCCATCCACGTCCTTAAAAATAATCTAAGCCCCGAAACTGCTTCGCTTTCGATCACTACTAGCGAAAACCAGAAATCGCCTGCGAAAACTCCGGTTGTAAGTGACCCAAATGCTTGGGACACCTTTACGTATGAGGTTGTTTCCCAACCTTCACACGGGTCCGTGTTGGTTGGTGCCGGTGGGTATTCCTACACACCAGAAAAGGGTTACGTGGGTAACGATACATTTGAGTTTCGTGTGGTTGATGCTGGGGGCGAGTACATTGAGTCTGTAGCGCAGGTTGCGGTTTTGCGCAACAACGAAGCCCCCACCGGCCTAACGCCTTCTACTGTCTATTTTTACGAGGGTGTTGGTGGAAAGCAGCGCTTAACCGCGATTGATCCAAATCTTTGGGGATCTCATACCTTTGAGGTTGTCGCTCAGCCTGAACACGGCTATGTCTGGTTCAACGGCAATGATGAAATGAACTACAAAACAGACGGGCGCACTGCGACCTCTGTTCAGATCAAGGTCATTGACCAAGACGGGCTTTCGGTCAATGTCACTGTGAAGCTATTGCCTAAGAATATTGACTCGGCGATCGGCCAACTGCCTGTCACCGAACTGCTCACAGACAAAGTTTCAACGCCAGCAGTTACGAAAGATTTCAACCACACTGACGGGCGCCCAGGCCTCATGGTGACTGAGCAGCAAGCCGTTGCCGCCCTCGGGACCGACGTTATTGCTTTCGTCGAGAAAAATTCTGACGTGGGGTTGAACGTCGGTCGGAAAGCGCTGGAGCCTGGTCAGGCGGTTCGTATGTCGATTGATCGTGTAACGAATACCTCAATCGGTGCGGCGGTCTCAGCCATCAAAGCAGGCGAAGCAGGTAATGGTCGCATTTTGCTGGTGCGGGCTGACCTCACAGGATCTGCATACGCCTTGCCATTTGAGGTATGGAAGCTAATTGGCGGCGTTAAAACATCAGCAGACAGTGCTCCATTGGGGCTACAGACAATCCGAGCCCAATTCGAGGCCGGAAATAGCGTTTGCATCAACACGGTGAGAGCCCAATCAGCACAAATAGCGAATCCTTATGACAATCCTGTTTGCTTGCTGGAGTTCAGTAAGCCGTTCCCGGAATACAAAGATCTATCCAGCGACTCTACACTTGCCATTATCGGTACAGCATCCGAAGCCGGTACGTACCCGATTGAGGCTTCCTCGTACATCGTAGGGGCTGATGGTCAGAAATACCTGCTGGGGACTTACGTCAAAAACGTCACGTTCGTATCACCTGTAGGAGCAGTGAGAATAGGTCCGAAATACCCGTTCGATAAAGCCTACCTGAAGGTCGAGGATTTAGATGTCGAGTTCACGCAGAAATCCGGGGTGGCGTGTGATCTCACGATTGTTGAACGACGCGCGATTACTGCAGCGTCATCCTACACATCGAGGCCGTTGTGCCTTGTAGAGTGGGAAGAGATTCCACCAGGCTTGGTCACACGCGCGAACTGGGAGAAACCCTACCTATTGGGGAACGCTCAGATGCTTGGTGATAATGCCATTCGTTGGAGAGTTTCGGCGTATACGCCTTCAGGCAAAAAGTTGGACCTCGGCACTGATGCTTTCAGCTTCTCCGTAGTCGAGCCATCTCTGCCAACTGTTTCTTACACGTCATCGACTAAAGTGAACGACAACCTATTGGTCTCGCCGATCGCTGGCGCCTACATTGGCGATGCAGTCGTATCGTCTGTCAGCGCTAGGTTGCAACTCAAGAACAACGTGAACCTTGGGAAAGATCAAACGGAAGTCGTAGCAGCGGCATATGGCGACACTATGTCTGTTAGCCGCCGGATTTACACCGCAGCGTTTTCTGGGCTATGGCAAAAACGGGGCTTGTACATGGATGCAAGCTACGCACTGTTGCCCGACGTTTTGACACATTCGACCATTGATGTCCTTTCCGTTCCTGACGAAAGCGTTGTTCCAATCATCGATAACGAGAACGGAAAGGTTCTTTCAACCGAGGCGTTTGAAGTGAACGTCGGAATGGGTGACGCCTACGATACGAGTAAGGCGTACTCGGCATCCACGATGGGTGGATGGGAGATCAGACTGGTACAAAAGCCTACGTGGAATACCGTGGAAGAGGTCGCACCTTGGGTCAGAGCTGATGGGGCTGGTAAGGCAGCTTTCGCTGTCGACATTGCATCGCTCGCAGGTAAAAATCTTCGGGTGTTTGCTGAGGCAAGAGTGATTTCTCCGGTGCCCGAATACAGCGTTACGAGGACCTCTCCACAACCTCTTTCTGTGGCCATCTTGAATGGCGCCGCACTTGATGGTTCGATCCGGGCTCTTCGGCTAACAGGGGAGGCCCCCCTGCGGTTGACTCTATTCGCAGATGTTACCAACCGTGCATGGACAAGGGATCTTGGAAACGTCCGCTGGGAGCTTTCTACATCCGGAGGCCCATGGACAGAGCTCCCAAATTCAAGCCGTACACCACAAAGGATTGCGATGACCCTTGCAAAGGGCAAGTACAAAATCAGGGCAGAGCTTACCAACAAGAACTCTGGCGCTAAGTCGATGACGGATGAGATTGAAATCCAGGCCTATAACATTCCTAAGGGGGTTTTAAAGGGACCAGGAAACACGTTCCTCGATGCAGACGCGACATTCAAGGTTCTTCAAACGGATGCCAAGCCAATCGACCTACCAAACATTGATGTCGAGTGGAGCTACGATCGAGGCGCAACATGGACGCCAGGCACCGATTCGGTGGTGCTAACACGTAGTGCCGAAGCGCGAGTCTACGTTTATATGCGCATGCGCTATAAAGACTCTCCAAAAGACGACCTGCGCGCGTGGAAAACCCTCCGCTCTGGTGTCGCCTTCAGGAAGGTGAGGCCACCTAGGGTACAAATCGTTGGCCCTACTCGACCTGAAGTAGGGAAAGNGACCATGGACGGAGAATTCATCATGCCAAACAGCTCAGCAATCGTACCTGGCCAAGAGGCGAAGTACACACCGCAAGACTCTGATGTAACGGATGATCGCACCTACATGGGGTACCGAGCGTGGATCAATGGGTACCGGGATAAAGGCGGGGAAGGCATCACTCAGAAACGAATTACGTTTTGGGTTTATGACTGGCCGTCATGGGCTATAACCCCCACCATGTCTGCAGAATACGCGCCAGCGGACCTGACGCTAAGGGTACGAAACATTGGTGAGTTCAAAGCTGTGGAAGGCGTCTACTACGATTGGGAGCTGCCAACAATGCCTGGCTACTCAGTTGTCAAGGCAGACAATGAAGCTCTTCGAGTCCTTTCGATCGACAAGCCGGGGGTGTTTCCCTTCAAGGTGCATATATACGATGCTCGCGGCAACTACACCCTAGTAGAAAAAGACATGGAGTTTAAGGAGCCGCCGCCTTGGACGATTACGTTGAAGTGGACTGGCGACAACAACGCTTCACGGGCTCCACTCGGGATTATGGTTCGTCCTGAGATCAGTGGGGGGCATCCGAAAGACCGAGTGCTTTCGATGAAGTACACCTTGAATGGAAGTGAGATAGATACAGGGGGCTCACGTTATGCACGAGCGACTCTGCCGAATGAGGGTCAGTACCAGGTTGCGATGGAGGTACAAACTCAGATGAGCAAGGAGGCTGAAGGGACAGTCGCGATTGATGTCAAGAAGAACCAGAAGCCAGTGTGCGAGTTGCAGGTGAAGGAAGGAGGATCCGCCTGGACCGCGACAGCGAAATGTGTTGATCCCGACGGTCGGCTGGCAAGGCATAACTGGTATGTCAACGACAAGCTTCAGGGGCTAGGAGGATCAATGATTACGATATCGAAACGAACCTATCCAGATCCGCCTCACATCGTGCTTTATGCGACTGACGACTCAGGTGAGGACTCAGAACCGGTTGTTTGGTAAAGAAAGGGCGCCCCTAGGGCGCCTTTTCTTTTGACCCTTTCAAAGGGTCAGATTCAAAGCTGAAGACCCCTGCGATTGGATAGCCTGATGGCATCGTAAAAGAGGTGTCCTCATGCTTCGAAGAATCTTTTGCGCAGCTTTCCTGGCTGCGACCGCTAGCGTTACCTGTGTCGCTGCGCCACAAACACTCGATAATCTCGAGCCCCTTCCGATCAACGGAATGGTCGCAGCAGTCAAAAATGAAAAACTAGCATTTGTCAGCGACAACGGCCGTTTTGTATTTCGTGGGTCTCTATACGACACGTGGAGCCAAAAAGAGATTTCATCTCTTGAGGACGCTAAGCACGCGTTCAAGTACATCGATATCAAGAAAATCAAATTTAAAGTCGATGATTTAAGCCCATTTACCTTTGGAAAGGGTGACAAGCAGATCATTGTATTTACGGACCCGCAATGCCCGTCATGTGCCTCACTTCTTGCGGATATGAAGAAGGTGAACGGCTATACGTTCAAAATCGTAGAGCTATCGGCGTTGGGTGCTGAAAGTTCTGAAATCGTCCGTGCTATGCATTGTGCAAAAGACAAAACCCAAGCATATGAAATGGCGGTCGGGATCCAAAAAGCAAAAGTAATCGATAGCCAGGGTGCGGATTGCGATACTTCAGCAATCGGAAAGCGAATTATTACAGCACAAATGTTTGGGCTTAAGGGCGTGCCGTTCTTGATTCGTGATGACGGGCTTGTGCGTCAAGGTTACGCCAAGAATTCACTTGAGAGCTGGTTGGTAGGGGGTGTGCAATGACAACTTTTCCAAAGGCAAACTTTCCATTAGCCGATGTTCTCAGTGTAATTTCGTATGACGAAGAGAAAAAATACTTTGTCATGGATGATAACACTGCCGGTTTCGCATTTCTGTGCCGCCCCCTGCCGGGAAGTGATGGCAAAGAAGGTGATCAGCTTAAAAGTGTGCTGAAACAAGCGTGGCCGGCTGGTACTATGATCAATTTCAACTTGATCTCGTCCCAGAATATTAATGATCAAGTAAACACTATGCTTAGAATGCGAATGCATTCTCCTGACAATATCGCACACCAGGCGGTAAAAAGCAGGGCGACCTACTTGTTTAACGGCACGCTGGAGCCTATCGACGATTTCTCTGGCATTAAAGTTCGCGAGATCTTGAGTCTGATCACCGTTAAGTTTCCGATTGCTGAACCCCTACCAAGCGAAAAAGAGATACAGATTATCTCTGAGCTTCGGTCTCAGTTTGATTCAACATTCAAGACAATTGGCTTTTGCCCCGTCGCGTTGACGCAAAACCTGTATCTCGAAGTAATGGCATCGATCCTGAATCAAGGCCCAAATGCGTCGTGGCGGGATCGAATGGCTCAGGAAGCGGATGACGACAAGCCGCTGAAGGCTCAGATCCTAGATTATGATCGAACAGTTGAGGTGTTCAGCGACCATTTAAAAATTGGTGACACCCTTGTAAAAACACTCAGCGTTAAAAAGTTTCCGCGTCGTGTCGTGCAGGGTTCAGCGGCTTGGTACTTAGGTGATCTGCTGACCGGGAATAATGGGATCCGTGAAAATTGCTTGATAAGTTTCACGGTATATTTCCCAGAGCAACAAGCCGCTAAAGATAAAATGAACACAAAGCGTCAGTGGGCGAATAACCAGGCCTATGGACCATTGCTTAAATTCGTACCGAAGCTCGGTGCCAAAAAGCAGGGAATGGACGATTTATTTAAAGAAATCGAAGAGGGGGAAGCACTAGTAAAATGCAACATGACTGTTGTTGTATTTGCTAACGATCGGGATCGGTTAGTAAGAGCATCGGCCGAGGCAAGAAACTATTTGGGGATTCGACAGTTTTCATTTCTGGAAGACAAGTATTTCGTGTTTCCGTTGTTCCTGAATGCTCTCCCATTTGGCGCTGATGCAAACGCAATCGGTGAAACGTACCGCTACAAATCGATGGCGATTACTCAAGCATTGCCACTGCTACCGATTTACGCAGACTGGAAAGGCACCGGTTCACCAATGATGCAGTTTGTCTCTCGCAATGGACAGCTGATGTCATACTGTTTGTTTGATTCTGAAACAAACTATAACGCCACAGTGGCCGCTCAATCGGGAAGTGGTAAATCTTTCCTAGTTAACTACTTAATCACTGCGTACCAATCTTCAGGTGCCCAAGTTTGGGTAATCGACGTCGGCCGGTCTTACGAGAAGCTGGCTAAAGCGTTTGATGGCGACTTCATTGAATTCAAGAAGGACGTTACCATCTGTTTGAATCCGTTTGAACTGGTACAGGACTTTTCAGAAGAAGAAGACGTCCTTATCGGTTTGTTGTGCGCAATGGCTGCACCAACGGTGGCGCTACTCGATCTCCAGGTCGCAGGCCTGCGAAAACACACCTCTGATGTATGGAAGCAGAAGGGTCGCGCCATGCAGATTGACGATGTGGAAAAGTCGCTTCTTGCAGACCCAGATAGTCGAATTCAGGACGTCGGAAAACAGCTCTATCCTTTCACAACCAGTGGCATGTATGGCAAGTATTTCAACGGTAAGAACAACGTTGATTTCAAAAATCCATTTACGGTGCTCGAGCTCGAAGAGCTAAAAGGGCGAAAGCATCTGCAGCAGGTCGTGCTTCTGCAACTTATTTATCAAATCCAACAAGCAATGTTTCTTGGCGATCGTGATCGCCAGAAAATCGTTGTGATCGATGAAGCATGGTCATTGCTGACCGAGGGCGATGTCGCCAAGTTCATCGAACATGGTTACCGCAGATTCCGGAAATATAACGGCTCCGCAATCACGGTAACTCAGTCGGTAAACGATCTTTATGCTAGCCCGACAGGCCGAGCAATTGCCGAAAACTCAGCGAATACGTTTTTGCTGGGGCAGAAAGATGATGCGATTAACCTCATTAAAAAAGAAGGTCGGCTACCGTTGAGTGACGGTGGCTTCAGCATCCTTAAGTCAGTGCATACCATTCGAGGGCAGTACTCAGAAATCTTTTTTATGACAGAAGGCGGTTCGGGGGTGGGTCGTCTAACCGTAGATGATTTCTCTAAACTTCTATATTCAACAACGCCGAAAGATGTCCATGATATCAACATGTATGTCAATCAGGGGATGACAACTGCTGACGGCATTAATGCAGTGCTGCGTGATCGCGGGGTTTCAGCATGAAAAATATTCTTATCAACTGTATGGTCTCAATTTGCTGTGCCCTGGCTACCGTCATCACCTATGGCTGGATGAAGCCGGACACGGTTAATTCAAATCTTGCAGTTTTGAATTACGACGTGGCTAATGTGGCGGGCCTTGCTCAGGACCCTAACGAAGCCGACGAGAACTATACGGCCCTACGAGAGTCCGCCAATAAGCTGACTGCTGCCGGATTTGTAGTGCTTGACTCTCGTGCGCTTGTCTCATACCCACCTGAGCTTGAAATACCACTGCTATCTAAAACGTCTAGTGAAGAGGCCTCTAATGGCCAATAAACACCTTCGCTTCCTGTTGCGAGCGCTACCGTTGACTGTCGTAATGGTGGCTGCTGCGCTTTACGCAACAACAAGGTACGAAATAGGGATTGATCCACAGAAAAACACTTGTCTAGACTGGCGAGTGTTTGTTGTGGACCGTTTTGATACAGAGGTTGAACGCGACAAAATTTACGCTTTTAAATCCACGCAAATGGAACCATTTTTTCGTAATGGAACGAAAATAATTAAATACGTCCGCGGTGTTCCAGGTGATCAAATAAAAGTTAGTGAGATGAACGTCCTCGTGAATGGTCTTGAGCAGGGGCGGGGGCTTATGCTGGCTGAGCGCTTGAATAAGCCAAATAGCCGGTTCGTTAGAGAAGAAGTCGTACCAGATGGAAAGCTCTGGTTCATGGGTACTTCGAAGGACAGTTTTGACTCCAGGTACTGGGGTTACGCAGCTACATCAGATGTTATTGGGCGGGCTTATCCAATATGGTAGCCCATAAATGCATAATCACTTTGTTTGCTCTCATGCTATTTGGGCAGGCTGCGCTTGCTTCTCCCGAGTTTGTAGAACAGGAGCAGGGAGCGATTGAGTTATTCAAAGATGATTTGAATAAAATCAAAACGTCAACAGATCAACAAGTCGATTTTGTTTTGAAGACTGAAGATCTAGGGTTTGCCAAAAATACACCTGTAACTCCAGAAGGTACGGGGCAAGAGCCGGAGGCCAGTGTTCCGAGGAAGTACCAGGTTTTTGTTTCCTGGAGCCTCGGCGAGGCCGATATCAAAAATCTTTTGCTTGAGTACAATCAGGACCGAACAGTAGAACTTGTTTTTCGTGGAATTCCTGATGGTTTGTCACTTCAAGATTCCCTTGCCAAAATTCAGCGGCTGAGTCTACTGACCAAATCTGATACGCCAGTTCTTATCAATCCTGTTCCGTTTGAGGAGTCAGCGATTGACGTGGTTCCTCAGGTCCGAAAGGTGGAGGGGAAAAAAACAATATTCGTCGTTCCAGGTACAACGTCAATATCGGCTGCTGAAGGTCAATTCGAAAAGTTTAAATCGGTCAAACTCCCTTCGATCGGACCTGTATTAAAAATTGCAGAGCGTGACCTGATCGAGGTAATGCAAGAAAGACTGGCTAAGGTGGATTTCGCTAAACTGAAAGACAAAGCCCTTGGCCGTTTCTGGACAAATCAAACCTTTACGGACTTGCCGCCCGCACCATCCAATCGTACGCGTTCCTTGGACCCTACCATTATCGTGCCTCAAGAAATGGCTGGCGCTGATGGTACCGTCATCCATAAGGCAGGGGATCGTATCAATCCACTGGACATTCGGCCATTCACTCAACGCTTAGTAATCATCGATCCGAGTATTCCAAAGCAGATTCAATTCGCCAGGTCTCAAGTCGAAAAGTATGGCCGCGCGCAAAATGTTGTGGTCATTCTCAGCGAGGTTGATAGGTCTGCTGGTTGGGCAGGGTTTACGGATGTTCAAGATAAAGTTGGACATGCAGTTTATATCCTAAAAGATGATGTTCGTACCCGTTTTTCGATTGACTA
This sequence comes from Pseudomonas sp. LS-2, assembly GCF_003605735.1. Taxonomy (GTDB): domain Bacteria; phylum Pseudomonadota; class Gammaproteobacteria; order Pseudomonadales; family Pseudomonadaceae; genus Aquipseudomonas. The sequence continues at coordinate 62,072 of NZ_QXTJ01000046.1, forward strand.
TACGCCGTCTGTTGTGACTGCGGATAACAAGAAATTCTATATCGAAGAAATTTCAGGAGAGTCGTTGCCTTGACCGTATTAGCGCTTCAGTCAATCCATTTTTCCGATGGCACTGTGCTTGGCTATGAGATTCTTGCTCGTCGAGTCGTGTCTGGTCGCTTTCAATCTCCAGCGCAATTTATGGTTGACTGCAGGCCAGGTGACTGGGCGCAATTGGATAAAGAGGTGGTTAGGCTTATTAATGAAAATTTGTTCGACTTTTCGAACAAGGGGCCGCTGTTTGTTAATCTAAGCCCGGAAACCCTTTCAAACTATAAGCTCGTGAAGGATCTAATTCATTCACTGGCCAAGACAGTGCCTTTCGGATTGGACGTGATTATCGAGGTGTCCGAAAAGTTCTCTGGCACGCCAGTCGAGTTGGATCGCATCATTGCTGAGGCCCGATTAAACGGTCTACGTGTGGCAATCGACGATTACGGTAGCGACAACTCCGATTTTCGACGTCTTACTCAGCACAAATGGGATTTTTGCAAAATTGACCTTCCTGCGGTCCCCAGCATAAATAAATTACCATGGCTTATTGAAGTTAGAGATTACTGCTTGTTGAACCACGTTGGCTTGATACTTGAGAAAGTAGAAGATATGGCAATTTTGGAAGGTTGGTTAAGGCCTTTGTCTGGTGCTTCATTGCAAGGCTTCGCGCTGTCAAAACCAGAGTTCTATAAGGCTGACGTTTCATCTCAGATTCAATTTGCAGGGTAGTCAATTCATGTTGTTTAAATTTTTCGGTGGGTTGTGTTTTTTAGTACTAACCCTTTTCTCGCAAGCTTCGATGTCCGATGAATCAGTCACTGACTCGCTTTCATGTCCAGATGCTCAGCTTTTCAGTGCAAAGCTTTTCACAGACGTATGTTGGGCATGCCTGTTTCCCATTCGTGTAGCTGGTGTGAGCATTACTCCAGGCGATGCGCCTCGAGGGGCGACTACCAAAAGCATCTGTATGTGTCAGGATAACCTCGGACTTTGGAAGCCAGGTATTGTCAATTCTCTGTGGGAGCCAGCTCGCCTGATCGAAGTCGTTCGCAAGCCGGGATGTTCACTTGCTTTAGGCGGAATCACGCTTCCAATTGGTGATAAGCGCCTATGGGGTACTCAATCTGATGCAGTAGCGGGTAATAGTATTACCAAAGAGCGAACATCTTTTTACAATGTCCATTATTACGCATTTCCACTGCTTTCGATTTTGGAAATGTATATGCCCAAACGTTGCTCTCCCGATGGGTACGCAGACTTTGATATCATTCAACTGTCTGAGATCGATCCAACATGGACCAATGATGAATTGGCCTTTTTTGTTAACCCTGAAGCGGCTGCTGTTGCTAATCCATTAGCGCAAGCTGCTTGTACCGCTGACGCAGCTCTTGGCGTTGCAGGTCAAGAACCGCTAACTTCTCTATGGTGGTGCGCAGGGACCTGGGGCGAAATATATCCCATGGCAGGGACCGCCTTACCTAATGACTTTGGTCGGACCACATCTCTATTGGCCACCAGAACGCTTGCTACACAGCATAGGCGTGGTCTAGCCCATCTGACGATCGGAGACGATACCATCTGCAGGGGCTCGATCTTCCCCACTATTCCTAAATCACAATACAAAATGGCGATGTTTTTCCCAAGGTCTGAAACCAGGGAGGCGCATTACATCGGTTCTCATCCGCTGACTTGGCAGGGCGGAGAAGGGCGGGTAATACCTCAGGTTGGAGAAGACGCCCTTTACATGTTGTTCCGGTGGAATGACTGCTGCAACACATTGTGAGAATTTGAAATGGGCTCGATTTGCAGGGTAACCGCCGCAGTTACGCTTTTCTTTTACGGCTACGCAATTTGCTTTCCCGCGTGGGCTGATAGCATCACGACCTCAGCAACTGATGGTAATACGGCGGCTAAGGACGCCATGAATGCTTGGTCTCCTCCTACCGCATCATCATCTGCAATCACATATGGCAGTGGCGATAACAAGCAATCGATCAACCTGTCAGAGCTGTTCCCTGGGGTTACTGATACCTCTGCGACTGGTGATCTGAAAAGTCTTTATGGCGACGACGACGGTACGCTTAGCGCTGGTGCTAAAGCTAATACGACGTTATCGAGTGAAAACTCGATGAGCGGGGATGCCTATCGCCTTTTGAAAGATACTTCTGGGACCGTCCGCCCAGATTTGACGAACGATCCGCTGTGGACAAATACTGATAAGGTGATTGACAATCAGGATCTTTTCGATAAGGAATTCTCAGACTGCAAGCAAACGACCGAAACTACGAAGACAACGACTTCAAAACATGTATCAGATATGAAGACGTGTGAGCGGGTAGCAGATAAGTCGGGTAACTACACACTCAAACACGATTACACCGCAGGTGTCGTTAAGTACGTCGACGGTCCAACAAACTTCCAATCATGCGGCCCAGGCTGCATTGATATCTGGCTTGGTCAGGTGGGGGATAACTACTGGTCCGGAAACTGCACCATTTTCGAAAATGAAATGAAGTTTGAGGTCATCAATCCTGCTGCAATTCAGTCCGCAAGTCTTACATACGCCAAGTGGGACGACTACATGCAGGTTTGGGTGGCAAACACCAAAATTTGGTCTGGTCCGAACGAGAACTTTCCGCCCGAAACGGGTGGGGCCTGTGAACTTGGTACCTCATGGTCGACAGCACCTAACGTGGATATGACATCCCTTCTCCAAGAGAAAGGTGTCAAAGAATTCAAAATTCGGGCTTCGGTCACAGGGAAGGGTGAGGCATATGCGAAACTCCGGGTGCTCTATGATCCTCTTCAAGCTGTTAGCGAAGATAAGTGGTACTCGCAAGATGCGCTCGACGCTGCAACTGCTGTAAACGATGGATACTGTCAGGGATCATTCGTCTGCTCGAAAATGCCAGCACTTTCTGATGACGGCTGCGCCGAAATTGATGGTGTTACCGTTTGCGAAGGCTCATTTGCTAATGGATCTCCATTGCCCGGAATTTCACCGCTCTGTCAGGAAGTATCGGTGAGTGCACAGTGTAATTTCTATAAGGGCGATATGGAGTGCTACACCGATGCGCAGGGGCAGGAGCAATGTCCTGAGAATACCGATAAGACCTGTGCCGTTACGCACAACATGAAGGTGATGGAGATCCCTTTTGCAGCGAAGATTGCTGTGGAGGATGCTCCAGGTAATGGAGAAACTAATCGTGTAGTGGTCGATTTTGTAAACGGTACGTATCAAAATACCACGAGTACATTGCGATCCGACGCATCAATCGACCAGGCTAATTTTGATTATCTCTGCAGGGCCACAGGGTCTGATGGAAAACTACTACCTCAAAAAATTGCTTTGTCTTCCACGAATATTTGGACTGGCCATCGGTATGCTCCAAACACGCTAGGTGTCGATTCAGTTAGCGTAGTTCAGCTTCCATCGTGTGAGAACGGTCTCAAGATGGTGGTGGATATTCAAGACACTGGACATGGCACTGCCGGATATTTCTACGCTCATGAGATTCGTCTAAAGGCTGTCCGAATTTCCCAAGAGTCTTATGGCCCAAAATTTTGTATCGATTCGGCGAATAAGGTTCAAACTGGGCAGTGCTCCGAAGGAGGAACTGTACAAGTCACTAAAGGGGTCACTTCTGGCTGTCTGCCATTAAACGGTATTTCGGTATGCCCTGGCGATTCCATGTATCAGGCTATGATGCCTTCGCCGATTCAGGGGGTGGATAAGCTGTTCCAATCAGCAAAGGTAACTGGATGCGTTACCGGTGGGTTAAACCTCGACACATGTACCAAGTTTGAGGCTGATAAAACCTGTGGTTTTATCTCTCAAAAGTGCGTTGATGGTGCAGAGGGGAACTCTGGCCAATGCTATGTCACTGAAGAGGTTTGGGATTGTGGGTATGACGTCGAAGTCCCATCCACAGGGTCGAATACAACGTACCAATGCGATGGTCCTGTTCGGTGCCTTGGAACTGAATGCTTCAACCCAACGGATGAGAAATCTACTGAATTTGGCTACGCAGCTGCCGCCCTTCAGATCGCGCAATTTGCTGAGCATGACCTTGATTGCGGTGAAAACCCAGAAAGCACCACGGAAGATCATGTCTGCAAGGTGTGGAAAGGGGAAATGATGGAATGCAAGAAGGCGGTTGGTGGCTGGGTGGATTGCTGCGAGGCACCTGAGGGGGTGTCCCTCATGGATTACGTCTCCCTTACCTACAATACAATTCAGCTCACTGAGAAGGTTGGTATTATTGACAATGCCCCTACGCTCTCAAGTGCCTGGACATTGGCATCCCAATTAGCCACTGGCAAGGGCTGGGATGCTGCTTGGAGTGCTGCCACTGCTACGAACGCTGCAGTGACTGATGTCGCTCAGCTGGGGATCATCGAAGGCTTCAAGCAGCAGATGATGAACTACGTGGCCAACTGGACTGCACAGACCTTTGGTGCGACTGCAGCGAATACAATTTTCGCAAGTGGAATTGCAGCAAATGGTCCAAGTACTGAGGCGTTTGCGACAGCAAACCCTGCCACTGGCACCGTTACCACCTCTGCTAATGCGACCTTGGCCAGCAGTTTCGCTGCGGTTCTCTCCGTAGTGATGATTGCGTACATGGTCTATCAGATCGCCAATATTTTGGTGAATATTATCTGGGAATGTGAGCAATCAGAATTTGAGCTGGGTGCCAAAAAGGAGACGAAAGTCTGCCACTACGTAGGCAGCTATTGCGCAAGCAAATCTGCGCTCGGCTGTATTGAAAAACGCGAATCCTACTGTTGCTTCAACTCACCTCTAGGTCGGATTATCCAAGAGCAAGCTCGCCCTCAGCTCGGGATGGACTGGGGGGATGTGAAAAATCCGTCTTGTGAAGGCTTGTCTGTCGACGACCTGTCGAAGCTAGACTGGAGCAAGATTGATATTTCGGAGTGGATTGGATTGCTGCAGGTAACGAATTTCTACCCGACCGAAGACAAAATCAATCTTGATAATCTTACCGGCTCCGGATCGGCCCTGAACATCGGCGATGGACGGACAGATACGCTTGATCGAAATGAGGACCGGCTCAACGGCCTAGGTGAGACCTTTTCAGAAACCCGGAAAACGGCTGAGGACGATTTACGAAGTACGTTTAACCAATAAAAAAAAGGGGCCTCAGGCCCCTTTTTTTTAGATCTGCACTAAGCAGCGTTTTTTGCCGCTGCTTCTTCTTGCTCAATTGCTGATGCTGTTTCTTTGTCGATGTCGTTTTCTTCGTTGGCATCACCTAAATCTACTGCGATCTCAGCAGCATTTTTGTCGGCTTTCGCCTTGTTACGTGCTTCCGTTGCCATCAGTTGCAACTTCCGAATTACACGCATCACCTGGCGCATACGCTCGTTGGCCACCAGCTCGTTTTTGTCGGAGGGCAGGTAGCACATCAGCCAGCAAGTTTGTGCAGCGATCAGCATTTGGTCGAATGCTTGAATGATCTGGGCCAGGCGCATGATCAGCGGGGTGGACACGGTAAAGCTTACGTGAGCAGCATTGTCATAGCGTGCAGTAACGCCGGCGCTTCCGTTGGCTTCGAGAATTGCCTTAAAACGGTCACGCTCTTTGATGATTTCGGTTTCGAGGCTGGTGATAGTCGTCTCGACCGCGGCCATGACTTCAGAGTAGTTGAACGATTTGTTGCCGTGGGAGAGGGCTCGAGCAATCACGTCAATAGTGAAGAGCGCTCGAGCTGCGCCTTCGAAGCAACGGCGGTGAACGCGCTGCGCATGTTCAGTATTCAGTACGTATTCCGACGTCAGAGTAGCGCTGGAATACTTACCTTGAGGTTTGAAATCGTTTCCATTTGCCATGCTGATGGCTCCTTAGGGTTGGGGAAATCCAACCTTAAGCCGCTCCACGATCCTATTTTCCCGAATCTGACCCTGTAGGTGGGTCAGAAGTGATCTAGGGTGCTTTACAGGCAATGACCGTGCAGTTATGCTCAAGCCTAATCTTCGCCCAAGCTTGAGCTTGAGTGATGTTCCCGAAGGCTTAGCCTTTCGGGTTTGTGTGAAGCTGGCACCTAACCAGCACTTCCGGTCACGATTCGCGGTTGTGACCTTACCCTCGAGGGGCTCCTGTCCCCTCAAGGGATGGTGGCCCCTCTGTTTTTTTGGAGGCCTCCATGACAACTCTCTCTAAGTTTTATCTCCTCTGCTTTGCCGTTTGGACTGTTTGTACAGTTACCGGCGTCACTGCTGTTCCTGCTAGCACTGCTGCAACTCACATCGCTCAGCACATGCACGCGATTGAGGAGGCTGCACAATGAATACCTTTCCAGTAGTCGTTTGCATTCTCGTAGTGGTTCTCGCATGGCTGTTTTTCACTCGTCAACGTAAGGATATTCCTCGCCAGGAACCCACGATTGGAAGTGAGAGCGGCAATGTCTCTCAGGTGTCGCCCAACAAGGCCGCCCCTGCAAAAGCAGCTCAAGCAACGCTTGGTCTTGAAAAGAGTGATTTTCTCGCATTGCGAGGAGCTTCTCGGATCAACCGGCTTCCTGTTGGAATCGATTACTCGATTTACGACGAGCCGGCATACCAGCGTCTTGGTAAAACACTCAGCTTTCAGAGCTGATTAATGGACTGCTCCTCGAAAGGGAAGCAGTGCTGCAGGGCCACCGTGAGGTGGTCCACCAAAAAACTTCTACAGAGTTTTTTGGTGGACCACCTGGCGAGGAACCCCCCATGCATCAGTTACAAGCAATCTATTTGATGGAGCTGCGGGAGCTCCTCGTGAGCGATGGTACGGTCAAAGTGCCGGACGGTATCGCTGATACGGTTTCTCCCGATGTACTCGACGTTCGCTATCTCAAGCGATGGGCCGTGTTCAACAACATTATTCCTGCTACCGCGGAAATCGGAATAACGATGTAGCTCTATTTCTTAGCTGGGGGGAGCCCGCTCCCCCTTGAGGCTTTTTTTCCATTCATCCTGTTATCAGTCACATGGAAAAGAATCTTCTGCAAGCTTTCGCCAATTCCTGACAGACCCTGAAGTCTGTTGGATGCAGAAGCTAGGCTGCGATACCTAGCACACACAAACCTGGACGGGTACTGTCACATCTGTGACTCCGTCTGCGGCCCATCAAAATCGGATCATGCGATCTGCTTTGCGCTGGGCATTCAATTTACTGCAAATCCTATCAACCAATACCCATTCGGGGTGCAAACCCGTTTGGGGTTTGCCTCCGTTTATTAACCCGGAGGTTCATATGTCACGTAGAACGCAAATTTCTAATTCTCAATTCACGCCCGATAATGCCAAGTCGCTCATTTCGCGTGCTCAACCTTCCTTCATGAAAATTATCGCTGCTACCAACAGCAGAATGAATTTTGCGCAGGAAGGCCTGTATGCGTATCACGCGATGATGTCGAACCAAACCTTGTACGATACCGCGGCGGGTAATGAGGTCAGCTTCATTTTGGCGATGCAACAAATTGCCTCGTCCGGACTGAGTTTGAATCCTTCTCTAGGGTTGGCCTACCTGGTGCCTCGTCAAGGGAAGGTCATAGCAGACATTTCCTACCGGGGCCTCATGAAAATCGCAACGGATTCACGAGCTGTTGATCTTGTTGTTGCCGAAGCGGTATACGCTGGCGATCGGTTCATTTACAACGGCCCAACTGCAGAGCCGGATCATGTCTTTGACCCGTTTCTCGCGAAGGCAGATCGTGGAATCTTTCGCGGTGTTTATGTTAAGGCATATCTTCCATCCGGCCGATTGGTTGTAGACCCTCTGAGCGCAGAGGATGTCTACGCTGCGAGGCAACTTTCGCGTGCGTTTCAACACAGCGATCCCAATAAGCGCGGCCCTTGGGCTACGCATTTTGAGTCTATGGCCATCAAGACGGGTATTAAAAGCGCCTCAAAATACTGGCCAAAAACAAGTCCCGTGTTGGAAAACGTCATCAGCTATCTCAACGAGGAAGCGGATGAAGGTTTCGGCAGTGGGCCAATTACTATGGCGACTGCTGCAAGCGACATGCTTGGCCATACGGTAGCTTCGAACATTGTGGATCTGACAGGCAATGTCCTGGAGCATCAACAGGCCGGCACAGTGGAACATCGTAATGACGGCCTGACAGGTCGTCATGAAATGAGTGACCCACTGGTTATACCCACCTCTCAAGCTTCATCGGAGGGAGGCAGGCCTCAGCCAGCATCCGCTGGACAAGGGAACGCCAGTCAGGCGGTACACACTGATCGTGGCGATCCTGTAGCAATCATGCGTAAGCGGATTCAGACAATTTACGATCGCACGATTCGTAATGGGAGCTGGAATGCGGCTACACAATGGGCTAAAGAAAATCTCCGTGATGAACTTCAAGCGGAAGCGCTTGCGCTGTTCAAACGTGGTGAGGCTTTGTCGCAACAATCGCAGAAGGCTTCCGCCTGATGCTGAACTTAACCCTAGTGGGGACTTATCCCCACTGGGGTTGGGTCCCTCCAATTATCGGAGGAGAGCATGAAGATTATTGATTTAGTCCAGCGTACGCCCGAGTGGCATGCCTGGCGGTCCATGGGGGTCACAGCTACATCTGCGGCGGTGATCCTTGGACACCACCCACATAAAACCCGCTGGCGGTTATGGGCTGAACTTACAGGTAAGGTCGAACCGCTGGATCTTTCGATGATTCCCCAAGTCAGGTTGGCGATTATGCTTGAGCCCCACGCTCTAGCATGGTTTCAGGATCGGTACGATACCGTGCTGATGCCGTACTGCGGCGAATCTGAGATCAACCCTCTGCTGCGGGCAAGTTTTGACGGAGTGGAGCTCGACACCATGCGCCCTGTTGAGGTGAAGGTTCTTGCTGACTCGAACTTCAATGAGGTGGCCCAGATGGGAGTCGGGTCATCACACTACAAGCTCTACTGGTGGCAGGTTCAGCACCAATTAGCTGTCTCAGGTGCTGATCTTGGCTATCTAGTGTTCTATCACACGCGTAATCAGCCGATAGTTTTTGAGATTCGACGTTCGGAGAAAGCTATCGCATTGATTCTTCAAGCTTCATTAGCCTTTTGGGCAAGTGTTGCTGGGAATAATGAGCCTGAAAAGGATCCAGCGCGAGACTACTTTGCTCCAACCGGAGCAGTGCTAGCGGAGTGGGGGGTTCATGCTGCGTACGCCGGGCTAATTGACACTGAGCTTCAAGATCTAGAAGCTAGAATCAAAGTGCTTAAGGCTGAACGTGAAAAACTGCAAGAGGGATTCGTTGGCCTTATGGGTGACTACTTACTTGCAGAGGCACATGGTGTTAGGGTGTGTCGCTATAGCCAAAAAGGCAATGTCCGCTGGAAAGAGGCGTACAAGTCGCTCAATCCTGGCTACAGCGATGATCAGTTGAATGCATTCCGTGGAGCGGGGGGCGAGCGTGTCAAACTGACCATCAACGCTCAAACACCGATCACGACTGCTCCGCTTGAACTCCTCCTACAAGCTGTTGACTTTGAGGAGACGGGTCAGGCATTTTGCATATGAAACGGGGGGCCACGCTCCCTGTTTCTTCCTGAAAATTGCGGTAACCGTCGATCGCCGGCGGTTACCAGAATCTTCAGAATCTGTTCCCTTGCCATGTGGCAGTGAACGATAGCGCAGCTGTTCGCTCTAACAGCAAAACTCAAACCCTCTGGGATACTCATACCCCAGCAGGGGTGTGGTGTCCCTCCTTTCGGAGATGCACCATGAAACTTCAGAATATTCTTCCAATGAGCTCGTTCGGTATTGAAGGTCAACAGGGCACCACCCTGGCCCCTGCATTTCCTGCAGGCCATGACCTGATGGAGCTTGTACCGGTCGTTAATCCTCATTATTTCTTCCGGCCTGAATTGCGGATGCCAGTAATGAACTTCCTCGTGAGTCCTGGTGGTGATGCCTTGGGATTGGTTGGTCCAACTGGCGCCGGCAAAACCTCGGTGGTNTCATTCACGTATGGAGCTTCCTGAGCTGGTTGGTCAGATGGGGCTCGAGTGTGATCCTGCTACTGGGGACCAGCGGACATACTTTCGGTATGGTCCACTAGCTCTGGCGATGAAGGAGGGGACTATTTTCCTTCTAAACGAGGCTGACGTGCTCGATCCCTCCGTAATGGCGGGTTTGAATGCGGTATTGGAAGGGGGCTATTTGATGCTGGCGGATAATGGAGGCGAGATCATTCACGCACATCCGAATTTCCGCTTTGTCATCACTGGTAACACACGTGGCCAGGGCGACGAAACTGGACTGTATAGTGGAACACTGTCCCAGAATCTCGCTTCGTGGGATCGCATTCGGTTGCTTGAGGTTTCCTACCTCGATAAAGCCTCCGAGATGAAGATCCTTCAGTCCTCCATGCCAAAGGTTGACCCGGCAATTATCGAAACCATGGTTGAAATTGCCAACCAGGTGCGTAAGCAGTTTGTTGGCAACCCTGACATGGATTTGAGTTCGGGGGCTCAGGGCATCACCATTACGTTCTCAACGCGCACACTGCTTCGTTGGGCACGTCTTGGGATGGTTTACAGCTCTGCTGCAGCTAAGCAAGCGGGAACCTTTCCATTTCCTTCGCCACTTGCTCAGGCCCTTCGGGAGTCTTTGAGTAACCGTGCTGACAAGGCAATGCGTCTGGTCCTCCACACCATTGCCAAGGATAAGTTTGGCACCGCTTGGGGTGCCGATCCGGTCTTGGCATAAGGAAAACCCTCATGAGTCTGTTTTTTGCTGTCACAAGCGATGAGCAGGACCGTGAGCCGGTCAAGCGAGTGCTTCAGGACCTAGGTCCTGAGGTTGCTCGTCTTGATCTCACGGTGCCTAGTGAAGATCTACAAAAGGATCTTTTTTCAACCTTTGGATCTGGCGAGCTGGACCTTAGTAAGCAACCTGAAAAAGTGGTAGTTCTGATTGCTATAGCCACCCAGCTTGCTAAAAGGGACCCTGGCGGCAGCGCTCTGACGCTGTCTGATTCTGCGGGAAATGCACTGTCGGTTTCCTCAACGAAGGACGTTGAGGCTTTCTTGGATAAAACATTGTCCGATAAGCCTGACCTCTATCAGTACTTCGTTTCTATGTTCGTAGAATTTGAAGTGCTGCCACGACCCATCGACCTATCAAGTCTTGCTCAAGGATACGACAACTCGTGTGCCGCTGAACTGGGCTTCTGCTTCTAACCCATGTGGGGCTTCCCCGTCTGGGTGGGCTCCGCAACTTGCTTCGGGAGTTATCATGCAACTACCTCTTTGCAAATCCGTTGAGCTCAGCACGAGTCACATCACCGAGAATGATTCACAAATACTCAGTGAAATGGCCGATGCTTTTTCTGAAACGCGTAGCGACGGTCCAACCAGACCGGCTGTGCTTGCAACACGTTACGGCTTTGTCATTGTCATTGGACAGCTAACCGCTGACGGGATAATCAAAAATGGCGCTTCTTCAGAGCTGGTATCGATCTTGAATTACTGCTTGAAACCAGAGCATGGTATCGTTTACTTAGCTTTCGACTCAGATGGTGAGAAGATTGATGAGCTTGCTCAGTTTGAGTGGTGATTTACCGATAGGGGAGCTTCGGGCTCCCTCATTCGAGCCTCCTTTGCTATAGTGCGCCTATAGCAAAGCAGGTTCTCTGATCGCTTATGCGAGCGATCTGTGAAGTGATAGCTGTTCACCATAAAACAGCAAATTTTACTAAACCCAACGGGGCGATTTCTCCCCGATGGGGTGAGACCGCCCTCAATACCTGGAGGCGTCTCATGCAAAATTCTACCCCGATCAAAGAAATCGATACTCTCAACAAACTTTTGCTTGTCGACCTGAATGTAAGTATTTGGTCTGGTCGAAAGAAGCTTCGTGTCGAAGATTTGGGGGGAGGTATTAATTTACCTCCAGCCGAACTTGCTTCCCTAGGGAGTAAGAAAATCATCGACTCTGACAAGCTTAAAGCTTTTGAAAATCTCAAGCGCCGGGCAATTCGGTTGCTTGAGGCGAATGGTGTGCGTTTTCTTGGCGGCTATGGCATCCCGGACGATGTCGCACCCGAAGTGGCAGCAGAGCTGGAAGCTATTAAGCGGGAATTCGAAGCAGAGAAAGATTCATTCATCAATGGATACGACTCGAGCTTTGCTGACTGGGCCATGAAATGGACCAACCCTCTTTGGAAAGCGGCCGTTACTAATGCCAAAACCCCAAAGGATGTGGTTGCACACAAATTCGGTTTCCGTTTCACCCTGTGCCGCGTCGCTCCGGATTCTTCAAGTGCAGATCTCTCAAAGGGGCTTGCGCAAGAGGTTTCTGGGCTGTCCGGACAGCTGTTTCGTGAAATCGCCGATGCTGCCGAAGACCTGTTGGACAACAGCTTCGTTGGCAAGGATTCCGTGACTCGCAAAGCGGTGTCCGCAATGCTGAAAATGCACAAAAAACTGACGTCGCTTGCCTTCTTGAACCCTGGTGTTCTGCAGGTCGCTGACTACATGACAAATGTGATCAGCAAGCTGCCTAAGGCGGGTCCGTATAAAGGGAGTGAGTTTCAAGATCTCCAATCTCTGATGATGACGTTATCGGACGAGACAAAGATCCTGAAGTTGGCTGGGTTGTTTATGAAGGCTGGAGCCGATGCTTCGGCCGACTTCGTAGACTCCACGCTCTCGCTACCTGATCAGCCTGAAGTCGACGCGTTCGCTGGATTCGAGTACCTCGATGAAGAAACATCTTTTGATGTTCTCGCCGGCGCACTGGATTCGGCGCATATGGCTGACACTAGCTCCGGTACGTTCGCAAGCCTCATGGCCGGTGCTGACCTGATGTCTCTCAACGTAAATGAGCTAGCTGCAATGGCTCAGAATGTTCAGGATGACGCAATTCTCAATGCTGACAAAGTCTACGTATTGGAGGAGGAAATTGCCTCTTCTGCACCGATCGCTTTGGTACAGCAGTCAATGGGGACTGAATTACACGTCGATGACTGCAGTTTAGACTTCTGCATGTAATCACAACCCTTAAGGGGCGTCCTGCCCCTTAAGGGGGGAGGGCGCCTTCAATTCTTTGGAGGCACTCTATGCAAAGTTCACTCACCACTGCATTCCCAATTGTCGCTCGATACTACACGGATGACTTAGGGGTAAAGATAATTTGGGGCGGGAACCAACCCGCAACCAAAGACAAGATTCTCTACCTGCCCATGCTCAGTGATGAGTCACCATTGACGACTCAAGTCGCCCTTGGATGGACTGCGCATGAATCTGCACACATCAAATACACTCAAGACGACGCCTATGACAAGGCTGCGTCCGAGTCTGCCTTTTCAGTCGGTTTCCTCAATGTCCTTGAGGATCTCCGCATTGAGAAGCGCATGATGGCTGACCATTTCTCGACCATTAACCCTTTGACGGTTACGGCGAAAGAGATGCTGGCAGGAAAATTCTCTATTGGTGGCACGAGTGAGGCTGCTCTGCTGCATAACGCTTGTCTCGGCATTGGTCGGGCACGGCTTCTTAATCAACCCCTCAAGGAAGACGCGGCGCTTCTTGAAGGCGAGCTTAAGAAGGTGTTCGGACTGGGCCGCAGCACCAAAATTTTGGGCTTGTTAAGTCAGGTGGCTGATCTACCTGACACCTGGTCGATTTACAACATGATGCATCGAATGCTCGATGTGCTAGACGAAGAAGATCAACAAGACCCTCAAACTCAGTCACAGGCTCAACAACCTCAGCAACAGAACCAGGCCAATGATCAGCAACAAGATAAAGGTGATGGCGATCAACAAGGAGGCGGGCAGAGCGGTGATGATTGTGATGGAGAAAATCAGCAGCATCCGGCTGGTTCAGCTCAGAACGGTGCAGACGATGCTGATGAGAATACCGGTAAGCAGCCAGGACCAAATCTGAAGAAAAAGATACTTTCTGCTTCGGATGAAGACCTTAAGGATGCCATTGCCGATATCGGTAAGTTGGCGTCGGACATGCTCGCTCAAGTAGCGGATCCTTACGCGACTACCCCTTCACTCGTAATTAAGGAACCGGTTGGTTCCTCAATGCTCGGGCGCAAGATATTCGAAAATGGCCAGGCCGCTTCTATGGGGCTTAGGCAGGTTTTGAACAGCCTTGTGCAGGGTTCACAGAACGCTCGAGTCAGCGTTCGTAGTACAGGAAGTAAGATCGAAGGCGGGCGACTAGCACGGGTTCGGGTTGGGGAAAACCGGATATTCCGGCGACAAGAACCGGTGCAGCGCACGCATGCTGCGATCGAGCTTTTGGTGGACGGGTCGTCTTCTATGGGAACGAAGGTAGTCGGCTTGAACGAAAACCTTGATTCCCTATCCGTACAAGAGCGTGAAGCGGTTATCAAAGCTCGTAAATCTGCGCTTCAAATCGCAGAGGAGAGTGCTTACGCAATAATGACTGCATTGGAAGGCGTGAACGGTGTTTCCACCGGCGCAATGGTTTTTCCAAAGAGTCAGGGCGGTCAAAATTCGGTTGCGGTGCTCAAACGCCACAATCAAAGCTTGGCAAATGCGTTCCTTGAAGGCCGCTTTGGTTCGGGCCCTACTGGAACGACACCCCTTGCAAATGCCATTTGGCCCGCAGCTGGGGATTTGCTTCATGCGAAAGGTGACCAAAAGGTGATGATCATCATTACCGATGGTGACCCTGATGATGAAGGGGCAACGAAGGAAATGGTTGATCGCTGCCGTAGGTCAGGGATTGAGGTATTCGCCATTGCTTTCGGGTCAGCCCACGAATCAAAGCTTCAATCGATTTTCGGACGTAACAAATGGGAGTTATTGGCTGATATCAGCCAACTCCGTCACGCGCTAAGCAACCTGGTTCAACAGGTTCTTATCCAAGCCGCATAACCGCGGCCAACCCTTGGGGGCACATGTCCCCTTAGGGGAGGTGTGCCTCCTTCAACCCGGAGGTTTCACCATGCAATTTGCCCTAGCTCTAGGTGATGAGTCGTTTGACTTCAATAAATTGGCTGTAGCAAGTCGGTTGCCTAGGCACCGGCGCGTCAAGGCCGAGAAACTCACCAGCAGTGATATTGAACAGCTCTACCTTAATCTGCTCGCGATGCCTGACGATCAGTTGGAAGAGTTTGTCTGGACGGACTCAGACGTCGACTTGCTTCGTGAAAAGCTTCTTTTTGAAGCGTGTCATGTTCTGTTGGACAAGCGTGCAGCAGTCGCAACCCGACGCGATCGTTGGAGCTGGATCATGAGCGAAAGCTCAGGGCCATTTTCCTTTCTGGTATGTGCGTATTTCGCCGGCGTACGTGGAGTAGAGCTTCGAGAAAGCCTTACCTACCTATGCCGCAGGGAGAAAGTGATCGATCAGCTCGAAAGCGTTGCCTAACCTTTAAGCATCAATAACCCATCGGGGAGCCATTCTTCCCTTTGGGAAGACGGGTTCCTCCAATACGGAGAAGACCCATGCGTTATCAACAAGCCCACGTCATTCAACCTATGTGCTTTGAACTGTATCCATACCAGGAATCAGCCCACAATCGCACGAAGGAGGAGTACGTTAATTTAGCTGGCCAGCAGCAAAGGCTGACTTTCAACCGTCGGCAAGAGTTTTTGCTTCGCCTCTCCGCGCATCGGGAGTTGAATGAATCGCTTCGTTCTTTTCCTTGCGAGCTAAATAAGCCGTTTGCAGGGTATCAGATGCCAACCCAGCCACGTATGCAATTGGGCGCGGTGGCTCTGGAACTGACATCTGCAAGCCATCACCTGTTTGAGGAGGTCCCCTATGGCACGATGGATGATTACGACCACCTTCAAACGGACGATGGCCATGCTTTCGAAAACGAAGACCGAAATGTTGGCGCAGTTCCACTGGAATCTGTTAGCCACATTACTATCTCGGAAGACGAAGAAGGTATTGACTGGAGCAACGCGAAGTCAGGTGTGATTCGACAAGTCGGAAGGTATCACTACAAATTCGACAATAAGGAATCCATGTCTTACCTGATTCGCTTGGGACAGCATGAGTACGTGTGGGGGATTGACCTGGAACGACTGGCCAACTTGCACAAGCTCAAACGAGGCGATCGCATTTCACTGAAATGCATCGGCAAGCAACCTGTTGAAGTCGAGGTACGTGAGCTTCAAGAGGATCAAACGTACAAGGTCGTCACGAAAATGGTCGACCGCAATACCTGGGTTGCAAAGGTGCACCAACGTGCGGCTATGCCAGCGCAGGATTGAGAGTAATGCAGCTAGGGCCACCATCTGGTGGTCCTAGCTGAGTCTGTTTTGGACAGCTCGGTAGCTGTCCAAAAAAGATTCACTGCGTCGAGATGTCTTGGCGCTGAGATAGCTGGTTTCCAGCATTAAACCCTGTGGGGCTCCATCCCACATTGGGTATGGCCCCATCCCAACCAAGGAGAGCGCTATGCCCAATTCTTATGCTGTACAAAATTTTATTCGCAGCCTTGCTGAAAGAGGTGTTGAGATTCCTGCAGTTGTCTCCGCTTGGATTTCAAGTTTGGTGGACCAACCTGGAGAGCGGGCTTGTAGTGTTCCGGTAACGGTAACGACGCTTGATGAGTTGGGGAATCCGTTCGGGAACTACTCGACATCAGTCACGCAAGCAGGAATTTCAGAAATCATATCCATAGCTACGGCGGCAGCTGTATTTCATGGCAGCGGTCAGCCGTTGGGCCATGTTCTCAATGATCTCCTAGAGTCCCTAGTGTCGTATGGAATTGTGAACGATTCGGATGACTTCGATTACTCGAAAGCCATGGTTGAGATAACCTTTGACGTTGATACGTCGATGGGGTTGCAGGATCCGAAACTGGGCTCTGCTGTGCACTCAAAGTTTGGCCAGACGTTATTGGTCGATCGTTCCAGGCTTAGTGAGGCTAAGGTAACTGGCTACCATCATACCTACCCAGCTTGCATAAAATATGGTGTTCCAGCGCAAGCTACGACAGCTGGAGTGCTACATTTGCTCTCGTCACTTGGATTTTCAGGCGAACGAGTACCAATGTCCTTTGCTGATTCTAGGGATGATAGCGGCGATCAGATCACGATTACCGCACTACTCCCAGTGGATGCTGTGATTGCTGATGACCTAACTCACGTAAGAAAAAAAGTCTTGGTTGATTTTAATCAAGCCCTTGAGTCGTTCGATGAGGCTAGGCAGATCGAAATAGTGAACCAGTACGTGAGGGCAAATAGCTCTCGGCCGAAGATAAAACGTTCTGGGAAACGCAATTACCTCGCCGGGTCTATCACCCGACAGGGCTTGGCCGGGCATTTTATGAAGGCAGGAAAGAAAATGGCTATCGAACTTAAGACCTACGCGGGTAAGTGCCAGCAGCATCTTGAACCTTTACCAAGCCAGCATTCCAATGTTCAGCTTTGTGAGGCTCTAGTAGCTCGTCTGATCGACTACCCGGAAATGGGTATTCTCATTTGCCATCCAAATGACAGCCGTAAAGCTGTTTTTTATGTGGTATGGAGCAGCGGAAAACCGCGCTTGCATTCAGTGGAGCTAACAGAAAACGGACGGATTCGGCTGCCTGAAGCCAGAGAAGTTTCTGCTCAAGTTGTGGGATTTAATGAAGGTTTAGTGTACCAGGTGAATCATCCGGTCTACATCGATCTCGCCTACGAAAACTTTGGCGATTATCAAGACCTCTTTACGCTTTGCAGTGATGAGGACACAGAAATCCGGAGGGTCTTCGAAAGCGCATGCGGTCGATTCCAAGTTTCGCCGAGCGAGCATCTATTCGAAGCGCGCGATGCCGACAGCGATTACCTGTGGTTCAAGGATGCGGATAAGGGGACGTTGATCGCCAATACGCGTACACAACAAATCAAGCTTGTCGACAAACATACCGGCCAGATTTTGGCGGTATCTGACGTCACTAGCATTCCCTCGTACGATGACGAGTTGGCGGCCGATGAGGAGGCTGGCAGAGTCTTGTAGGTCGTATGTACTAGGCCATGAAGAAAATCTAGTTCGACAATTACAACCCGGCGGGGCTCCATCCCCAATGGGATGGGGCCCAGTTTCCTGTTTTGGAGAGTGAAATGCCTCAAAATCTATTAGTACCCAAGAAAGAATATCGATTCCAGGCAAGGCTGAAATTCAATGGATGCTGGGAGCATCATGTCTGGGTAAACGGTAGCATTCAGGTGGCTATCGTTGGTGATGACTCCTACCTCGGAAAGCGGTTTATGTTTTCAGGGCTGAATGATGTTGAGTTCGCACGTGACATCATAGGCCGGGTTGGAACCATCACACTTGAGAGCAATGCCGTGCCATCTGATGAGATGGTAGCGGCGTTCAACGAGTGGCGAATGACTTGCCACGCAGAACGCGTAAACCGCCTAAAGAGTCAGCCGGATCGGTACGGAGTAATCGAGGATGATGATCCGACCATAGCACCATTTCCTGTAGTTGTACCGGCAGTTTATGAGGCTGGTGAGGGATGGGTTAGGATCGACCAGCGGAGATATCAGTAATGAGTGGTTGCAACTCCCAAGAAGCAATTATTCACGAAGGTCAAGTGTCAGTGTTTCAGAGCCCTTATAGTTCAAAAGTACTGCTCGCGGATGTCGCAATTCGCGATCGCCGTGGTCATCTGACCTGGTACGCTCTTCCGCCTGATGAGCCAACGGCTCAGAATGCTATTGCTGAGTATCGAAGGCTACAAGGATTGATCTGAATGCTGCTCTAATCAGATGTGACATTGTTCATAAAAATGAATAGGGCACTACAATCTTGAGCATCAGTGCAAAACATTTTGCAGCTGATGCTCAATACATAATCTTGGAGGCCTTTCTCCCTAGAGGGGGGAGGGCCTTCTAAAAACTGGAGAAATGAATGAACACCAATTCCTTCCTTGCCCCTAAGTCATCCTTTCGGTGGCTGCTTTCCTACCAAGGTTCTCATACCTACGAATGTACATTTGGGGGCAAAGATTTCCGTATCGAGGTTCAGGTTGCCAGGGAGCGATACCCTCAACACTCAACACTGACGAAGCAGGAGTTTGAAAAATCTGTGAATAGCTCTGTCGGATTCATCAAGGGCGACCCACTCAAGATTACGCCTGAATTCGTTGCTTCGTTTAATCGACATCGGTATTCCGATTGGATGGAACAGGTCAGTAAGATGCGAGCAGATCCTGATCGGTACGGGGATTACATGCCGTCAGGTTTCAACATTTACGTCGGCGCGGTGTATGGTCCTGAAGGTTGGACTCCTACGCAACGATTCGAAGAGGTTAGGGCGCTTGCTGGAGTTCCTTTAGAAGTAGCATTAGATGCTGCCTTGAGGACGCACTGACCCCAATCCTTTGGAATATTGTGTGTAAGGCACACATGGTCCAAGCAACGATGCCCCCATTCGGGGGCATCGACCTGCTTGCGCCACATCCCAGCGCCAGGCACAATCGAATCTGTGGTGTAACAAATCCACAGCTGAATTCAGCACTCCTGGGCCACATCCTGTCGTACCCCATTTCGTGACATTTTTCACAGGATTTCTGTGCCCCCCTCCAAGAGTCCTTTGACCAAGATCAACCTTGGTGAAAAGATTCTTTTGGTGTCCGTGCGGATTACCAAACTGAAGCTGGCTTGCCAGCACTCTCAACCCTGTGGGGCCTCCGCCCACCTGGGGCATGGCTTTGCAAATTTCTGGAGCAACCCATGTCGACTACATTCGTCTCACCAGTAATCTCCGATGAA
Source organism: Pseudomonas sp. LS-2 (assembly GCF_003605735.1). Lineage (GTDB taxonomy): Bacteria > Pseudomonadota > Gammaproteobacteria > Pseudomonadales > Pseudomonadaceae > Aquipseudomonas. The sequence continues at coordinate 81,814 of NZ_QXTJ01000046.1, forward strand.
GCAAGCACTCCGAGTAATTCAACCAAAAACTTACTTATCGTTCCTGATGAAGAGGTGCGCCACACGCTTATTGCGGCACTCCGATTCTGGCAGAGCAACGGTATGTGTGAGCCGGCGCGACGTTCTGACGAGTTCCAAGATCTCGCTACCAACAACGACGAAATCACTTCGCTTTGCGAAGATGATGTAGACGCGTTGGTTGAGCTTTTGAACTGTTGTCCAACAAGCCCGGAATACCATGGAGCCCTACGGCCCGACGATTAAAACCCCCAGTGATACAACTGCAATCACGTTCGCTGCCAGCAATCGCTGGCAATAAACATTACCAATTGCTCCTTTGAGTGATTGGCCAAAACTGCTGGCTAAGGCCGGCTTTTCTTACCCTAGGGGGCAATCACCCCCAAAGGGGTGGTGCTCCTTTAAACCGGAGAAGCACCATGACGACAATTCTTAACGTTACTATTGGCGAAACCCGTAGCGGTGTGGCCCGCGTGTGGATGGAAGGACAGAAGCTTTTACATGCCGGAGTAAATATCGGCGCTAAATATGTTGTCCGTGCCGACGAATCGCAGAAGCGCATCGAATTGGTCCCAGCTGAACCTTCGGCTGTTGGCGAAGGCGTTGTGACTGTATCCAAGCGTGAACGTAACGGTTTGATTACCCCTCTGTTGGAGATTCGAACAGATCTACTGAAATCATTTTACGATGGTTGCGAAAAGGTTCGTGTAGCTATTCGCAACGGTAGACTTGCTATTACAGCTCTGCACGTTGAGATGAAAATTCGTGAGAGGGTAGAGCGACTCAAACAAAAGATAGCGAATAAAGAAAAGTTGGCTTGTGGAACTTTGTTCCATGGGGCAGGTGTAATGGATAAGGCAATCCACTCAGGATTGCTTGCTGCTGGAGTAGCTGCATTCATTCAGGTTGGTGTCGAAGTTAACGGTGACTATCTCGACGCCTCGTTGAGGAACAATCCAGAGCTTTGGACCAGTGAGTCATTGGTGGTGAACTCTGACATTCGTGACTTAGACCTGTCTAACGCTATGCCTCAGCTGGATCTACTTTGGGCCGGAATTCCATGTACAGGAAGTTCCCGCGCAGGCAAGGCGAAAAACAAGTTGAAACATGCTGAGGAGCACGATACTGCTGGAACGCTCTTCAATGATTTTCTTGATTTTGCAAAGGCCTCAAATCCTGCGGTCATATTAATCGAAAATGTCGCGGATTACGCGCAGTCGGCTGGTATGGCTGTGATTCGTAGCCTCCTGAAGTCTCGGGGATACGACATGCATGAAAAGGTTCTCCTTGGCACTGATTTTGGTGTTTTGGAAGCACGTGAGCGGATGGTGTTCGTCGCCATAAGCAAACGTCTAGATGTAGAGTTCTCATTTCCTGCTCCAACAGGGAAAACGAACCTTAAGGTTGCCGACATCCTCGAGGATATTCCTCTCGATTCAGACCGTTGGAATGAGTACGAATACCTGGCAATCAAAGAGAAGCGGGACAAGGAGCAGGGAAAGAATTTTCGACGGCAGTTGATTAGTTACAACGCTACCTCCGTCGGGACTATGACCCGCGGTTACCAGCGCGTGCGTTCGACAGATCCTCACTTGCAGCATCCAACAGATCCGAAGCTCTCACGGCTCTTTACGCCAGTAGAGCACGCAAGGTTGAAGGGGGTGCCAGCGTCAATTGTTGATGGTGTGGCGGATACAAAAGCGCACGAGATCCTGGGCCAGGGCGTCATTGGGCCAGTTTTCGAAGCTGTAGGACGTAGCATCGGAATGGCAATTACTCATCAGCAGGATCGGCTAGTTGAAGCCAGACTGGTCGTTGATGGAGCGATAGCTGTTAATGGAGGTGATGATGAAACCGATTGGGATGAACTCGGGCTTACCGACTGGGACGAGCTCCTCGCTCATGAAGAACCTGTCGAAGAGCTAGAGCCTCAACCCTCTGTTCCCCAAAAGCAGATTCAAGTAGCACTTGAATTTTGCTAACCAGGCGTACCGGATGCCTTTCTGGTGCATCAATGGTCTTCGACCCATAGCTAACCCTGACGGGCATTCATCCCGTTAGGGGTGCGTGTCCTTCAAAAAATGAGGTGACATGCGTGAATCCAATTCTTTGGGCGGCTCGAATAATGGGCAGTCGGAAAATAACCCGGAGCGGAACAGCAAAAACCGCTAGCTGCACAATCTTCCTTTGGGAGCTTGATGATTCAAAAGTAATTGAGATCGTTCGCGATACGCCTACCCATGGTCCTCATTCTTTTCGTGTAGCGACGGAACGCGACGAACGGTTCGAGGATCTTCTCGAATACTATGAACGCGGTCACGCAAGGGTATTCTCGCCTAAACGCTATTTGGCGGCCTGATATAACCGCTCGCCAGTCATGGTGAGCGGTGCTCTATCATCGAACCTCCGTTTAGCGTATATTATCAGCGCGATACATCGACGAGCTGTAGGACAGCAAATTTAATTCCCATCCTGCCTATCTCCAATCGATCTCTTTCCCAAGTTCTCCTTGCGAAAGCGATTGACACTAAACCCCGACTTATCGGGCGAAAGTAGCCAAGCTGAAGGTCGTTCAGCACTAGATTCTCCAACTTACTACCCACTGGATGCCTTTTCCATCCGGGTTCTCATTTTGCGTCAAAAGATTCTTTTACCCATCGGGGAGCTCTATCCCCTATGTGGGGTCGTGCTCCCCCCTATCACGGAGTGCACAGCATGAAATTTCAATCGAGCGTCATTAGCTTTCCAGACCGCGGCCCTTGGGGTTCAAATAAATACCGTGGTAACTGCAGTGGTCACGTAATTCGAGGTTACTTCGAGACATACCATCGCAGGAAAAATGGTTTGGCGTTTGATCCCAGTATTGGCGGTGGTACGTCGGTTGACGTAGCCAATGAACTTGGATTGCGGTTCAAAGGTATGGATCTACATCAAGGCTTCAACCTTCTGCTTGACGACGTCGGACAGCATCTTGGTGAAGAAGCTCATAGCTGTTTCTGGCATCCAGCCTACCTTGACATGATCACGTACAGCGGGAACATGTGGGGCGAGCCAAACAAGTGGGACATGAGCCGGATGGCCATGAACGATTTTGTGGAAGCCTTAGAGCTGGCCGTTATGAACATACATGACGCAATGGAGCGTGGTGGTACCTATGCAATTCTGATGGGCAACCTCAGGCGCAAAGGTGAGTACTACAACCTATCCTCATTAGTTGAGAGGGTCGCACCTGGAAAACTAATTGATGAAATTATTAAGACCCAGCACAACTGTTCTTCGGACCAGCGGTCGTATGGCAATATAGTCAGGATCAGTCACGAAAAACTTTTAATCTTCAAAAAAGATCAAAGCTCCTTGTTGTTTTTATCTAAAGTCGACAAGCGTGCTGCAGCGATGGTAGGAACTACTTGGCGAGCAGCAGTCCGACGGATTTTGCAAGGCGGCAAGGTAATGCACCTTGGTGAAATTAACGAGATGATTGCGCCTTATGCTCATACGCGGGCAAATCATCACTGGGAGGCAAAGATTCGTCAGGTATGTCAGGATGCTCGATTTTTTGAGCGCGTTGCACCAGGTACATATCGTCTCGCAGCCTAAATACGCATCACTCCAGATTTCTGGAGTGATGTAGAGACCGCTTCAGCAAGAGCATAATTGCTCAAGCGGTTTCAGTTAGATCAATGTTGATCTATCTCGAAAAGCTGTTCAATCAGCATTTAACCAACCGACGGGGTCTGGCATCCCGTTTGGGTTGCTAACTCCGTCTCAAACCGGAGTTAGAAAATGAAAAAACTAGAAATGTTGGGTGAGTATCTCGCTCATGTTCTGATGGGTATCGCATTCTTCCTTATGCTTGCCTTGGCTAGCCTGTTCCTGTCGCTCGTTACCCATTGGGTTGGGACTTTGGATGCAGGTAAACATCTCGTCCCTTATCTAGAGACTATCGAGATGTTAATTATGATAGGCGATTGTGTGTTCGTCGTGTGGTGGTTGATTTTTTCCACCTGGAAGGCATGCAAACAGATTTGATCCAAAGCCTCATAATATAGAGGCGACCTGGCTCGCCTATTAATCAGGAAGTATAGAGGGAATCGTGATGAAACACTTCATCCGCGGCTTCAAGCGTGGCGTCAAGCAGTCGATCGTCGGGTACTGGGCACCTGCTGTTGCATTATGGGTATCGTTGAAGAGCACAACCATGGATCTCATGAATTATGCCTCAAGACTCGACCCCTAAGCTTTCCTGCTAAATTGCAGTTGTCCAGGTAATACTGTGCCACTGCGGTCTGGCCATCGCGCCAGTTCAATCTCACTCCAAGGCACATGCCTTGGAGTGCAGATTCGAAATTGCTGCGGAAATATGGCATTTCCATAGCAATTTCTACTTGGTCTATGTTGACCTAGTCGAAAGCAGCTGGCCTTTCTGCCAGCATCCTTTAACCCCTTGGGTCTCTATGACCCTTGGCGGGCATAGAACCTATTTAGGAGGCTTTATGTCTGAACAAAATCCTGCGGTTGAGCTTCAAAATCTTCTTAATTCTGTGCATCTGAGTAACATGACAGATAATGAGATCCACAGTTTCAAAACTGGAACGAAGCCGCGTGATGAGTTCGACTCTACTAAACGTATTGTTGGAACCTTTCGCATTACGCTGGTAAACGGTCGTTCTATTTTTTGCTACCGGGCCCATGCTATGGGTGAATCAATTCTGATTGTTCGGACCCCCGAACTGAAGAATGGCGAATTTCTCTTGCCCCTGGCCTCGATTCTTATGATCGAGTACACGCGTGAGTAAAATAAACTATTTGCGTCCATGCTCTTCTAAAGGGCGAGGTGGGCGTTCGTAGTTGGTGATTCAATAAAAGTTACTATAGCAACTGCAGGATGGTTCACCCCGTCAGGGTGGGCCTCCTGCTCAACTCTGGAGGTACCCATGGAGAAAAAAACTTCTCCCCATAAGCCGTGGTATGCGCCTTTGGCACATTTTGCGGCACATTCAATTATCGGGAGTGGCATTTTTGTCATCGTAGCAACCCCGGCTGTTGGCCTAGGTTACCTGGTGCATCAACTGAAAGATCTGCATGTTGACTCGTTTACGGTTGACGTTTTGTCTGGTCTGGAAAAATGCATCTTGGTCGTTGACTGTGCTCTTTTTATTTGTCACTTGCTTTTCACGGCATTGAATGCAGTGAAGGAGATGAAAGATGGAGAGTAATGCTAGCTGGATAGCAGGAACAATTGATGAGTTTACCAAAGCTGCTCATGAGGCCCCTGCGATATACTTTGCTCCGGTTCGCGGTGCCGTCCAAGGTGTTGTCAGCCAGTGGCAAAAACTTCGTTCTCGTAATGGCTCGCGAGCGGTTGCTCACAAAAGGGCTTGAGTACGTTGTCCGAAATTGAAAGTGAGCGTATGCTGGTTCCATGGTGATGCGAGGAGCTAATCATGGTCCGGAAACGCTTTCAAAACTTTGTTCGTGGTTTTGCAAATGAATTTGCTGTAGCAGCGAAGGCCGCACCAGCAATCTATTTTGCACCGCTTGCTGGTGCGGTTAAGGCTGTCCAGCAACAAGCTCAAAAAAACCGATGATCGACTCAGGTGCCCCTCGTTGAGGGGCATCATTTTTCGTGTTTTGTCTACAAAGGATGCTTAGCGTCTTCTGTCGACGGTAAGTTCTACTTGGAAGCGCTGCAGCTTCAGGTTGAATGTTAGCTGCCACGCTAGGCAGCATTCAGGCTCATGCCAACGCCCACCGGGGGTTCAACCCCCCCCATGGGATCTGAACCTTCAAACTGGAGGTTCCATGTCGATTTATGAAGATCTCATCGCAGCAGGGTTATCCTCAGTTGCGACAGCATTACCAACTCGTTTAGCTCGTATGAACGCTTCTGGGATCATCTGTGAAGCTTATCAAGTTCTCTCAGATTTCGAACGGGCTACGCTGGCCAGCTCTCAATGTCGTATGCGACTCCGCAAGGTTTCCTCGATCGACGAACTTGAAGAGCACTGTCGTTTAGTAAATCTTTTGGTTTTGTATACTTCCGAAACCAGGAATTGGCTACTAACCCTTCCGCTCCAACGATTACAGTTGATGCTTGAGGCCGTCGAGGCTACCTGGTAACTCCTTTGCTATAGAGCGTTTATTCTGCTGCAGATGCAGCTAACCCTCGTCGGGCTCCTCCCGGCAGGGTGGGGCCCGGCGCTTAACTGCTGGAGGCTCCAAACATGTTTAATGAACCAATCCACCGTTTAACCAATGACGCTCAATTGCGCTATTCTCACTATCGAGGTCTGATAGAGCAACGTAAGCGTCTTTTGTTTCCTGAAGGTGTCGAAGAGGGGTTTCCAGACTCCTTGCTATTGGATCGTAGGGATCGACCTCACTACCTTGCGACGGTTGCTTCGATCTCACAAATTGAAATTGATGCTGGCCTCGGAGAGCGGGGGATTGCAACAGCTTCCGATCTGCGAGAGCACATCGAGTTGGTCCACGAAATCTCCTCGGCTTGCAGTACTATGCCGGCGTATGAACTCAGGCATTACAATCTTCAGCTGCTTCGAGCGATGAAGGCCGAAATGGTTGATGTTCGTAGAACAGCCTAAAAGAGTGGAGCGGGGGATAGAACCCCCGCTTTTCTGGCGTAGCGCCCAATGCTATATTTCCAAAAGCTGATTCAGCACCCCACCGCCCTAAACCTCAAAAAATCATTTCCCGAAGGTTTTTTTGGAAAGCATCGTTTTCCAAAGCAAGATTCTTTCCGTCGCTTGTGCGGCTGAAGATGCCGTGAGCTGTGCGGCCTTTTACAGCACCATACGTCCATTAGGGCGTTCTAACCCCGCCGGGTCCTTCCCCTTGTTGGGTGGATCGTGCATTTGAATCTGAGGTTTCTCATGTTTGATCTGATCATTATCATCGTCGACTTCGTTTTTAACATCATGTGAGAACGATCTGGGCAAACGCTTTCTGCGTGAGCGTTGGTCCAAGTGCAGAGTCCATTTCCGGTACCTTTATTGTCGAAAGTGAATTCTGCATGGCGCCTTGTGGTGCATCCTATGTGTGAGCTGGTTAAGTCCAGCATTTGTCTATCCTGGTGGGGCCTCTCCTGCCAGGTGAGGTACCCTCTGCTTAATTGGAGGTATCAATGAATGTCGTTTCGTTTGCTTTGGCGGGGGTGTCGCGTGAGCACACAACATAAGAAGCCACTGAAGCATGTCGTTCCAGTTCCCAATCGTGTTGGACATCATTTTGATGCTTTGAGTGATGCTCGATTCGTAGAAATCATGGGTGGCCTCTGTGGCATTCCTAGTAAGGTGAAAGGAGGTCGAAAGTGAAAACCTTCCCACTCCTTATTCAGCTATTACGAGAAACGATGAACCTTACAACTGGGGAAGCGGAGGCCCTCACCCGAGGGGTTGAAGCTGAAGCTGTTGTTCGTTGCGGGGGAAGACATAGGGTGATCAGAAGGGCATTAGCTCTGCGCCAGTTGCCTGCTACCTCCCGACTGCTGACGCGTTACCCCGATGCGTGTGATAAGACTGCATATGCTATTGACCGCGGCTTCGTAGGTCGCCGGCGTGTTTTGGTCCATGACGGAATCGTTGTTTCTCACGGCCATGTGCTGTGGAGCAATTTCCTGTCTCGTCTCTGTTAGTTAAACCTTACCCTTTCGGGGCCTCCAGCCCCTTTGGGGGGTGGGCGCTCCCATACCTGGAGCAACCATAATGTCTATGAACAATTCTATCCGTATTGCATTGGCCCATTGCCTCGAAGCGAAGGGTTACCCCAGTGACAACATCAGCTTTTCGCTAGGCTATTGCCAGGGTGACGGTGCTAGCTTCGTTGGGCATCTTGATGTTGCCGCATTGGCTAAACGTCTCACTCCACAGTACGCAAGAAGCATTTGGGATTCACTCAAGCTTGATTCACGGCTAGAGATAACCAGAAGTTCAGCTTGTCGCTACGTGCACGAGCGTTCGACTACGCTCAACTACGATTCAGCAGGTGTTGAACTGACTGATGCTGACGTGTTCGGCGGAGCAGCCCAACGTGTCGCCTTTCACTCCCTTTTAAAAAAGTTGGAAGTAGACATTGTTGATACCGGCATTGAGTTAGCTCGCTTGGGTTATGAGATCCTGGAGGCATACCCCTCAGAAAGATCCTTGCTCAGGAGCTTTACTACCCGTCTTTTCCGCGTTGAGGTATGGAAGTACTCAGACGAGGATTATGACGTGCTTGAAGATGCTGAGACGTTTGATGATCTTGACAAGAGCATTCAAGACATTCGTGAAGGGAAGATCGAGGCGCTTGGGATTGCGGTCAAGGTCGTTATGGTCGACGAAAACGGTGAAGACATCTCGACCTTGGCTAATTGCCAATTCGGCGGGTTTACTCGGAGCACGTCCATTGTTGGATTGTGTTCGTACAGCAAATCACTCGTGACAGAAGCTATCGCTGAAGCACGGGAGACATATTTCAAACTCATGCAACCACGTCTACGGCGAGTCGCATAACGCATTTCTAACCCTTGGGGGACTTATCCCCCAAGGGGTGAGTACCTCCTTTACCCCCCCGGCTTCGGGGCTTCCCAAAGCTCCCGTGTCGGTGGCTTTCGGAAGTCCTGAGTTGGGTCTTTCTGGAGGTACATGATGAGAAATTTAAAGGCTGATGTGGTTCGAAAAGCTGCGTTGTTGAATGGATGGGATCAGGTTCTCCGCAATCTGTGCCCCGAAATCTCAACCAAAGCTTTTGATAAACCTGGCAAACATGTCGCGTGCCCAGTTCATGGAAAATCGACGCGCAGCGGCGATGGATTCCGTTTCTTGAACAAGAAGGTACCCTTCCGGGATTCAGGCGGGGCAGTTTGCAATACTTGTGGGATTTTCGCGGATGGCTTTGCACTGTTGATGTGGCTCAAAGGTATCAACTTCGCGGATGCGGTTGCTATGGTCGGTGCCGAGTGCAACATCAGGACGACCGACGATGAAAATGCCCAAGAGCGAATCAATAAAGAAAGCCAAGCTAAGCTGGCTGAAAGAAAAAGAGCCTTCGAGGAAAAAGAGCGAGCCGAAAACGTCTATTTGCGTGGTCGACTCAATCAGATTTGGTCTGAAACGTTTGCTCTGACTCATCCAATAGCTGAGCCAGGTAGGTTGTACCTTGCGAGTCGAAAGATCCTTTGCTGGGACAAGCAAGGTGCTGAGCGTGCGGTGCGGTTTCATCCTAGTTTGGCGAGCTACAACGAAGATGGTCAGTTCGAAGGTGATTACCCAGCCATTGTTGCCAAGGTAAGTAAGCAGGGCCGCCCGATCACGCTTCATAGGTATTTTCTTACCGAAAAAGGTATGAAGGCTCCGGTCGAGAGCTGCAAGAAAATGTGCGCCTATCCATCAGATGTGGTTGTAACAGGTGGAGGGATCTTCGTTCAGCAACCTGTAGGGTGGGTTGAGGACGTTTGTGAAGGTCTCGAAACGGCGTGGGCGATTGAAACCGGCATGGACTTGGTGATTACTGTGGTTCCGACGGTGAATGCGACTTTGCTTGAATCATTTGAGCCAGGGCCGCAAACCAAGCTGGTTCGGATTTGGGCTGACAAAGACAAATCCGGCCGGGGAGAGCAGGCCGCTTTGGAACTCAAAAAGCGTCTCTGGGAAAAAGGCATTCAAGCCCAAATCCTGCTGCCTCCGTTGCCAATTGCTGAGGGTGAAAAATCGGTCGACTGGAATGATGTCTTGATTCAGCTCGGTCGGATGGGCTTTCCGAAAGGCAAGAGGGCTGTGGCGTGATTTATCACGGTTCGCTTACTACACAGGTGCTGGGAACTGATCCTGGAATTTGTGAGGACTGCCCATTTTCCCCGCCCCATGGATTCGCGGGGAGCTCGGTTGATTATCGGTTACTCATGGTCAGGCGATTCAGGGTTCCAGTAACCCGAAAAGCAATGATCGAGAGAGCTCGGCGCTTCAAAGAAGGGGGTATCCGCTTTGAAGGCCGATTCGCCTTTGTGGCAGCAGAGCTGTTGTCCCGCATCAGTTCTGCAGATTGTGTGATGAGAAAGGCCAGCTAACGCTGGCCTTTTTTTTGGCCCAAATAAATCTGGGGACGGCAGAAACAGCTTGCTATTACTGACCTTTGTGGTTTTCTACAGGTCGGCCACAGAGATCACTTCATGACCTTCAAAGTAGTAAAGATCAGCACCTCGCGGACGATCAATCCTAAAATTTACCAGGTGCAATTCAACGGAGACGACCGATTTTTTCGCGCGATCGAAATTCACGTCGAACGTGATTTCGGCCCCAATACACTTGATTTTATCGAGCTTTATGGCGTTTGGTGCTGCCTTGTACATCTTGAGTTAGCAGGGTCAAATCGTACTTCACGTAACCTTAAGCTTGTGGTCTCAAGAGGGGCAGTAAAGCGGCTACTTTTGGTATCGAGTTCGAAGGAGGAGCTTTACCAATACGCCTACGCTTTGCGGACTCAATTGTTTGGCCTCGAGGATATCTCTGTTGAAAAAGGGGAGGATTGGCTCCAAAACGAGCATGCCGGCATTTGTCTTAAATGGGACGGGTTGCCTCCGCCGCAACCAGCGATCGACAACCCCGTATTTGGACGTATCCTTATGACATTCCATTCTGCCGTGGAATACTTAGCCGAAACCAAAGGCGAGTGTAAAAGGGAAAACGTATTTGCCAGGCTGAGTCGCATCGTGAAGGAAGCCGATCGGGAGTCTTTACTTCCTGATAGAGCGAACGGGCACAAAGAGAGAAAATATGGATCGTCTCAAGCGGGTACTCGTTATCTGAATAATTCAGCTGGATGGCAAATCGTAGTACGTCCTACTGAACAGAATGACGCGCTTGTGGCCCTCACTGTTTACCAACGTCACGGGTTTTAGTGCACCAATGCTTTTACGCGTGACCCGCATTAGTGCTCTGATAGGGTGAGGACCGAGGTGCGACGAACCTTCAGTGAGGTATAGTCACCGTTTCTTCTTGATGCTCAGGCCTTGGTTGGATTTGGCCCTATCTGCTTTAAGACTGTTGAAGTAGGTATCTTGGGTGGTAGACATGCTTTGGTGACGTAGGTCTGCCTGTAGGTCTTTATCACTCCGGACCTTCGAATCGAATGTAGCTGACGTATGCCTCAGGGTATGGAGCGAGGCAGAGCGAAGCTCATCGATTTTGTCCTCTTCGATGTTAGCCGCTTTCATCCGCTCTACCGCCTTGTCGAACACCTCCTGCAGCAGGAGCCGAATGTGCCTGTCGGATAATCCGGCACGGCCTTGAAGGGTAGCTAGAAGAGGAGTTGATTCATCGCGGGAAGGGAGGCCTGGAAGGTTCAAGAAGGTTCGGTAGCGGCGCAGGTACACATCGATGTACTCCTGTTTCACGCTCACCTCAGCCTCTTTATTGCCCTTGCCAACTACGGAGAACCACCAAAATCCATCGCTGTCTCGGAAGAAAGAATTCATCTTCGGCTTCCAGTTACGCCGGCCTACGATGTCCGAGACTCGGAGATACATCGAGAACATGGTTGCGAGAATGAAGAGGGTGCGTTCGTGAACAACAGGGTCAGCCTCGGCCATTTCCTCGGCGGTCTGGAGTACAAAATTCCACTGTTCTTCGGTCAGGGAGCGAGAACGAACTGACGTTTGGGTAATGTTCTTGAACTCAGATTTCTGCCCAATTGCCTGGAACGGGTTGACCCTGTCAGTGAATCGATCCCCAGCTGCGAATTTAAAAAAGCTCCCGCACACCGCGAAGACCATTACGACTGAATCTGACGCCATCGCATATGGGGCTTCAGGGACGCTTTGATTTTTCTCTTCTGCCAGCTTGGCAGTGCGCTTATCAGTGGTGTGATTGAAGGGCCTCCAGACATCATTCAGGACATATGTGTCGGAAGCCTTGGCTTTCCGACCTCCTTGCCGAATGAATCGTGATTTGACGACAGGGCCAATCCAAGAGTCTGGCGGCTGGCCGCTAAAGTCCAAAAACTCCTGTGCATCGAGCGGCGTCAGATCTGCAAGGCATTTCTTGGCCACGAGAAAAGACCACAGAAGCAAGCGCTCGATGTGCGTTCTGTAGGTCGTGAAAGTCGTGGGGTTCTTGGAGTACATCTTAAGGAATCGACGTACTGCCTGGTAGCTCTCAATGGCCTTGAGTGGCTCGGGAAACGACCTGAGGTAATCAAGGACAATGGGGAGTTCGTCGTTGAGATTGTTGAAATCGAGTTTCACGAACCGACTGTGAGGTTCGAAGAGCGGAAAGGGCTTCTTGGCCATCGTCAGATTCCTTTTGCCCATGGGGTGTGGTAGGGTTTATAGACTGAACCTGATTCTCGGATAATGCAACACGAAAAACCACTATAAACCGGCTACAACCCCCTTCTGAATAGAACTGTGTGCAATATCCCAAAACTCACATTTTCGGATATTGCATTGAGCTAGTAGTCCTTGTAGGCTGATTTTCCTGTCAGGTTTTGGAAAACTGGAGTCGGGGTTTTCAACGGTGGAAAACGTTGGGTAATTGGGTTGAGCGCACCAATGTTGCGCGCCGGCTTGACCAGGCGTTTCTTTCTAAGAAAAGTAAAGTTATTCGCTGTCCGCTCCAGAGGGTTTGTGCCGCTCACGCCATGCTTTCTGTCTGGCCGCAACCTTGTCTTTGTCCTCTTTAATCCTTCCTGAGCTTCGAGCTTCTCGAGCCCAAGCTGCTTTAGCTGCCTTCCGAGCAGATACCTTCTCTTCGTCACTGTTCCACGTCTTTGCTGGGCGACCTCTTTTTTTTGACCTGTGCACTTCCAGCAATTGAGTTGCCGGAGGTTGATGAGACTTCCAATATTCGTCAATGCACATAACCAGCTCTGCTGGCAGGAAATTCTCTCTTTTGTAGTTTTCCATCATAGTAGTAATGTCGGCTTGTCCCCAGATGCTCTCTTCGACTCCCTTTCTTACCTTTTCGAGATTTCTACTGAACTTCATATCGGACATTTTCTGGAGCAAGGTGCCTGGGACATTGCATACAAGGCCGTCAATTGTCCTTTTAATAGCTGACTCAGTAATAAGCTCCCACGCATCCATAGCGTCATTCAGAAACGGGTAACCAGGGTCGCTTAAATAATCAGTGCTCTGTAGGTATCTTATTGCCGAATCATAATTGCAAAAATTGTTCTCGGTAAGCTTCAATAGGTTCTGATAGCTGGTGAGCTCGTCGGATCGTAGTATTGAGGTGCAGTCCTTGCCCGTTGGTAGTGATATTGAGGTGATACCAGTCACCATTCCCGCGGTATTTTTTGTTGGTGTTAATTTTCTGATTCTATAGATCGGCCTCGGAAATGCTGGGGGAAGCTTTCCAGTCTCTCCTGGAAGGGCTGCATAGAAAATGCATAGTTCCTCACCATCTAGAATCGCTGTCTCGCATATCGAAAAGTTCGCGTTGGTGCTATTCAGTAAAAGGTTTCGGAAATCCTTTTCTGCTAATTCGCTGATCTGTCTCCGTGCTTCATCCTTAGTCTTGTACGATTTTCCATAACCCAAAAGTCTTCTAGCAGTTTCAATTGGCGTTGTGAAAATCAGCTCTGCATAGTTGTTCGGCACTCCAATGAGTTTTGCGGTACGGTCGGACGCCATGTGCTTGTTGACAGTCATCACTGTACGGCTTTCGTCATGACGAATGATGTATGCAAGAGATCTAAAGCTTTCGTAGCAGTATTCGACAGATATTGAGCTCGTGATATCTTTGCCAATTTGGCGAACAGAGTTTGCCCGCTCACCCTGCTGATATTTATACTCACCGAGTAAATTTTCTCGTTTTTTCTTAAATATCAGTTCCGCATCAAAGGCGTTTCTCAAGCCCCTATTCAGATCGACGAGAGCGCTTTGTAAGTCGTATTGTCTACCGAAGAGTAGTGCATTTTTAATTCCTAGAATAGTCTTCTTGTCGTAGTCATAGTCCCCAGCGCCATGCGCGTCAACAGTACATATGCAAATTTGGCCGCCAAGAAGTTTTGCCTCTAGGACGAACTGATCATATCCTGCGCTATAGTGACTAGTCTTGTTACAAGACAGTCTCACTAAAAATGACAGATCGTTTTTGTCGTTGGTTATTGGCGTAATGAGTTCATGAATGCGCCATGTGCGTCTCAGATTTTGTTCTCTCTCTCGCCGAAGTCTATCGTCTTCATTCAAGAGATAAAAACTTTGGTAGATTAATCTATCATCTTCTGAGAATGCATACCGTAGATCCGCCAGCAGAAGCTTGATTGATGCTCGAAAGGTTCTTTTCTTTGGAATTTGCACCATTTTGACATTCGGTGCTGCGGACCTTATGCAGGTTGACTTAAACCTAGCAGTGTCATGGTTAACATTTTTGGGGACCACCGCAATATTCTGTTCCCCGATGCGAAGTGCGACCCATAAAATCTTTCCGTCTGACATCAACAGGCGCGTAAGGAAATCGGTTCCGCCATCGAGACGATGCTCCTCTCGTATCACCTTTAGGTCGATAATCTTTTTGCTGGCCATGTCTAACTGTCTGAATTAGTAACGTAGACGTTAATATAGCCGATGATCATGGGATGATCCATGACGCTGGCCACAATCGAGAAGGCATTCACCTCCTTCGACTATGGGCCGCAATTTCTTTGTCACGTAGACGTTAAATCAGACATCGTTCTGAGCCCACACCGGGGCCCGATTCGCCGCTACCAGCCACGAGATGTCAATAGCATGGCCCTATCAGATCAATAATTCGGTGTAGCGATGCTTCAACTCACGTCTGACCATGGACAGCAGTCCACAGCTGCGGTTGTGGCCAAAAATGCAACCTTAACTGAACAAACCTTTCGCCGGCTGAATGACCAGTACGGTGAATTCATGTCTAGTGCCCAGGTATCATGCGAACTCGATTACACGGAAACCTATTTCCGAAAGAAAATCGGCAATTCCCGCTACCAGCATTTGGCATGGGTCAAGGCAATCAGCCCTTCTCGGAAAAAGCGTGGCCGTTTCTGGGTATATGGCACTGATGCTGTCGCCTCTTACCTAGGCCGGGGGGCTTGATATGCGGTTGAAAATTGTAATCGCATCTGCTGTTGTCCTTTTGCTGGCTCAGCAAGCGCTTGGCGAAACCCAGGAAGAATCTTCTCTGCCCGATGCCGGCAGTGGAAAGTTTTATAGAGGAAAATCTGAGGGCTGGTTCTGGTACAAGGACCCTGCCGAGGAGCAGCCAGATGAGCCTCATAAAATTGAGCTTCCCCCTCCTCCCCCTCCTCCGCCCGCTCCTGAAAAGGAAGTCGAGAAACAAGAGCCTGCAGCACCGAAAGGTCCAGCGGTTTTTAGCGTTGCATGGATCAAGAAAAACCTACCGATCTATCGTGATAGAGCGATTGATAATCCGACTGATGAGAATGTCCAAGCCTACTATTACCTGCAGCGAGTGATGATGGACAAGGCATCTAAGTTTTCTGAGATGTCCTCGCGGGTAATTATGAAAGACCCGTTCCTCGACGAGGACAGTCGTCGTCCAGTTGCTACGTATGCTGCAAACGCATTGAATAGAGAAGTAGCCTCAAATAAAGATAAAGTTCTGAAAAGCCTTGGTGGCAAGGTAGGTCTATTTTTCTTCTTTAAGTCAAACTGCGTGCTGTGCGCTGAGCAAGCAAATGTCCTTCAGTCTCTGACCACATCAACCGGGATCAATATTATTCCCGTGTCGGTTGATGGAAGGCCGCTTGATAACGGTGCGTTTCCTGATTATCGGGTTGATGATGGCCAATCCAAAAAACTTGAGATTTTTCAGACTCCAGCCCTTGCGCTGGCAATCCCACCTAATAAGACGGAAATCGTAGGCTATGGTGCCATTACTTTAGATGTCTTGTTCAATCGTATTTTAATCGTTTCCAAAGAATCGGGTCTTATCGATAAAAAAACATTTGATAGCACACAGCCGTTTTTTGATAACGGGTTGTTGTCTCTCGATGATAATGACGGTATTGATGAGGATCTCTTGAATGATCCGCAGAAGTTTGTTGAATCCATGAAAAAGAAATTGGCACGCAAAGCTATCGATGGGGAGCCTCATAATGAGACTGAACAGTAATACTCTCTTGCTGGCTGGGCTTCTCAGCCTGGCACCATTAGGTGCGCACGCTGACATTCAGTCGCAACTTGACTCGATGTTTGACTCGATGTCTAACACAACTGATGCAGGAGCTTATGAGACAGCAACCCGTGGTGTGATTACTGGTGGGTCTTTGCGTGTCCGCAACAAAATTTCTACGACGCCTATAATCAACTTCAAGCCACCGTCTTTTCAAGCTGGATGCGGTGGTATTGATATGTTCGCTGGGTCGTTCTCTTTCATTAACGCCCAGCAGTTCGTTCAGGCTTTACGCTCTGTTGCGTCTAATGCTGTCGGTGTAGCTTCCGGTTATGCGTTTAAACTCGCTTTGAATGCAATGGGCCCGACAGTTCACAACGTCATTCAAAACCTCCAGGAGGTTATGCAAGACATTAACAGCCTGATGTCCAATTCTTGCCAATTAGCGCAAGGGCTGGTCACCGATGCGTTCAGCTCTTTCGTATCCAAGGATACGATGCGAGCCGCGAACATCAACGTCTCTCAGGGTATCGGGGATGCTTTCTCATCGATCATGCCAGGCAGCCTTACCTCTAAATCACCCAAAGAGCAGCAAAGCGATTCTGGGTTGGCCAAGTCCTGCGAAGATATCGGTAACGTGCTGTGGTGCGCCATGGAGCAGTACGGGGCACAGAGCTTTTTTACTTATGGATCTAGGCAGACTGATGAAATCATTATGTCCTTTACTGGCACAGTGTTGATTAAGGCTCTCACTGATGCTGAGGATGGTAAAGGTAAGGTTCCTGAAACTCAGTACTTTGGACCTACCGGTATCACTCTTCAAGACATCGTCGAAGGCAAAAAAGATGAAACAGTGTCGATTTACGACTGTTCATCCGACGAAGCTGCATGCATGGAACTTAAAAGCCAGAATATAGCATTCGATGGCCTTGGCGAAAAAATAGTTAAGGCCTTTAATGGCAATTCCAATTCGCCTGGGATCGTCTATAAATGGGCCAGCAATACTGGCTCTTTCACTGCAGACGAGGTCTCAGTGATAAGTGCACTTCAAAAAGCTGGATTCTCAGCGATGATTCAACGTATTGCACAGCGTAGCGAGTCAATGGCTAAAGGTTTTGTATCTGCTCATGCGAAAATGCTCGCTCTTGAAGGTGCATACTCACTTACTTCATCTTACATCAACACCGCTGAGGCAGTACTTCAGCGCGGCAAGATGGTCGATCAGTTGGGTGAGAAGAGCCGAGAATTTATCGTTGATGCTCGGGATCGTCTCACAGCCGAACATCTCGCCCTGCAGGCCAAGTATGGTAACGATAATGATATGTACAAGGACTGGACAGTTCGTATGCAGGTCATTCCTCCACCTAACTTTATCACTACCATGGGCAATCACCCGGTGAGGGCTCAATAATGGAGTTTACAATTTACTCCGTTGGTTCTTCCTCCTATCTGGAAGAGATCCTTAACGCAGTCGCGATGATTACTGGTACCGGCGATATTGAATCTCTTGCGAAGATAGGATTTCTGATTGGTACCTTGTTTCTTGGGTTTCAGGCGGTGTTCAAAAACCAATCGATTCCGTTTCACCAGGTTGGGATTTGTTTGATCCTTTATCTCGCGATGTACGGTCCATCAGGCCGCGCCATCATCGAGGATGTCTATGATGGCTCTGTTACGGTAGTTGACAATGTACCTTTAGGACCATTGGTGGTTGGATCTGTTGTTTCTAACGTTGGGTATAACATGACCCATCTTTTTGAGCAGGCGTTCTCCACACCTTCAATGACTAGCTATGGGTTTGCTGACCCTATTGAAACATTGATGAAGGTTCGATCGGTTACCGGCAACCTTATGTCGATTCCAGCCTTCACCAACGGCGGCACAGCCAATCAGAACCTGCTCACGTCTTGGTCGAATTATTTCCGCGAATGTACGCTCGCAGGCATGGGCGAGGACATGAACGTCTACGCAACGATTGCGCGTAGCAACGATCCGATGCAGGCAGCGCGATTTAACAGTAGTGTTTACTACACCCAGATCTATGATGGTACCGTCGGCGGGCGAACGCTCAATTGCTCAGACGCCCACACTGCGCTGGTATCTGCAACGACGTCCGCCACCTCCGATGTTATGGATCAGGTAGCAACGGCTGCATTCCAGCGGCCTGGCAAGGTCGTCAGTGGCGACGATGTGACGTCTCGCATCAGTGATTCGCTCTACGCCCTTAACTTGTCCTCTATGGATGCTCGTTCGTTTACGATGGCGTCGATCCTCTATCCAATTTTTCAGCAAGCGCCTGGCCAGAAAGCTGTTGAGGATCTGCAGGGAAGTTACGCCGTGATGATGAGCCAGGCAATGGCGCAACAAAGCACCCAGTGGGCGGCTGAAGGCACCATGTTTACTAAGTACGTGCGTCCATTCATGACGTTTTTTGAAGGGCTCATTTACGCGATAACGCCACTGATGGCCTTTTTGATTACGATGGGCGGGTTCGGCATAAGCTTGATCGGCAAGTACATCATGCTTCTTGCTTGGATGATGCTCTGGATGCCAGCGCTGTCCATTGTCAACCTCTACACGATTTCCTCGACTTCGTCTGTCATGCAGGGCCTTCTTGGGACCTCTTCATTCGATTCGGGTGGATCTGCCGTTTCGTTTGAAATGTTGAAGCAGATGGCTCCAGCCCTCGAGCAAGCAGTGGGCGTAGCCGGGTTGATGGCATCGTCCGTACCTGCGATCTGCTTGTTCCTAGTGTCTGGTACCGCTATTGCAGCCTCGAGTATTGCGGGACGCATGAACGGTTCTGATCAAATTAACGAGAAGATCGCCTCTCCTGACATCATCTCTCCGGCTCCAGCTCTTCAGACGACTCCATTCGCTACCAGCGACTACGACAAAGGGCTTCGTGTAAACGGCTCGGAAAATCAACGGGGTGACATTTCTGTTGGCTCGATCATGAGTGAGGGGCTTTCCAGCACCCGTACTCGCGCTGAGGCGTCGTCGGAAAGCTTCTCGAAACAACTTACTAGCGCCTACGGCCGGCAGCTTGATAGTTCACATAGCATTTCTGAGCAGGCTGCTGTTGGCCGAGGACTGCAGAGCTCGTTTGGTATGACAAATGATGCCGGTTTTCAGGCCGGCTACGATCAGCTGAGGCAGCAGGGTTTCTCATCCAGCCAGATTGATGCTGGCATCGCAAGTGTGGCGCTCCGCGGTGGCGCTTCGGCTACTGCCGGCGTTAAGGCGGGTGGCGGGCCAGCTAGCGCTGGTGTTGGTGTATCTGGTGGAGCGGACGCCTCGAACACAAGCCAGACGACCAGATCTGATAACTCAAGCAGTTCAGAGTCCGCTTCCAACGCTGTCAAATCTGTCCTCGGTGAGCGTATTGCAAACTCGCTGAATAGGACCAGTGGCTATAACCTGGCCGAAAATTTTGACAAATCTGAGCGTTCCGGCGTTTCACAATCCGATCAAGAAAGCCTATCTAAGTCTGCTCAGCAGACCGTCAGTGATCAAAAAGCTTTCCAGCAAGCAGAATCGTTTGTCCGGTCCGCTGGCTACAGCGAGAATTTCAAGCTTGATTCCTGGGCTGGAAAATTCGTCAACGAAAATCGTGATGACGCTGTCGTTTCTGATGCGATGAACAAATACGGTTCAGAGTTCCAGGAGCATCAGCGCCAGCTCAGCAACACAATGCTCGATCCTCGTCGTGCTGATGCAGCTGCTGCGCTGATGACGTTGGCCAAGCATGGTGATTTTGAGGCAATCAATGGCCCACAGGTTAACTACGATCGTTTCTCCAACCTCAAAGGACCAGTGACTCAGAATCTGCAGGCTGATACTCAACATGCTGGACACTCAGTAAATACCGGCTCGTTCAATCGTGGATTTGATGGTCGCAAAGACGCTGCTGTGCATGGAGCAAACCCTGGCGGGGAATTCCAGCGCCTTCGTCCACTGGTGGAGAACGACGGCCAAGCTTACGCTCAGTCGGCAATCAGGCCTGCCGCTGAAAACGCTGAAAACCGCATTCGTGGGCTTGCCAGAGAGGTTAATGACCGCGGTGAGTCCTCGTTTGGCGCCCTCTCTGCTATTTCCAACAGCGTTGCTAGCACACTGGGCTTTAGGGGATCACGTGAGGACTACCAGGCCGAAGGTCGTCATTTGGGGCTCAATGAGGCCCAGGCTGACGTATTTGCGACAGCTCGGGTCGGTGGTCTCACTGACAACTCGAAAGAGCGCTGGGACCAGTACGCAGCTTCCCAAGGAATGGACAATGACCTTCGTGATGGGATGTACCAGCAACTGATTCAGGCCGGCGTGCATGATGACGGATCTGGTGGCCAGCTCGCTGATATTCGTACGCTAAATCAGCGTGATTCAATCGGCGACAACATGAAGATCAACGTTGCTCGCGGTTCTCAATCAACGTACCAACCACCAGTTGTAGATGGATCGGTAGGCAATAACACGCCCGACATCCTGAATCACCAGCAAACGGACAGTATCGATCCTCAACAAGCTTTGCGAAGGTAAGCTTCGCGCATAAAAAACCCGGCATCTGCCGGGTTTTTTATTGAAGGTTTTTGAGTGGCTCCGACATATCATTTCCCTCGGTGATCACGTAAGGGTTGTATTCAGCAAGAGGTGGCAGCTGTGGCTCATAGGTTTCTGGCCCCTTTCCACTGGTACGGTTGAAACTAAGCATCGTCCCCACCATGAAAAACACTGCGGTGGCCAACAGTGCCAAGAAAGCTACGTTAGCTCCGGTTTTCTCGGTGATCACACAGAATCCGATTAGGGCTGAAAGGCTGAAAAACGGCACGTTGATTTCAGCATTTCGGGAATGTGACAAGGACAGTGCACCTGATACTACGAGGAACGCTAAAGCGGCGTAAGCATAAGCCTGTGCCCCAATGCTCATTTCTGCGCTTCCACCGACAACAATACCGCCTATCGCCAGCACGATCGCCACGAGGTGCCGAAGAGTCAGGCCCACACCTGACTCTCGTATTGCCTGCTCTGCGGCCCACAGCTTCTGTGTGGCTGGCGACAATCTTGGGCGCTGTGCATACTCTGCCATGAGGTCGACCACGTTCACTGCATATGCAGCGTCTGCTTGCGATGGGCGACTCTTTGCAGCTACAGCTTGAATGGCTGCAACTGCTTGGGCGAATTCTTTGGGCGCACGGTTGAGAACGCTTGGGTTGAACAACTCGAGATCGATGGAGTCAGGTGGTAAGCTCAGGTAACCCTCGATCAGAGATTCTGCACGTTTTGCTTCAGCGGCGATGACACTTTTCATTTAGTTGCTCCTTTCGACTTGCTTCAATCCTACCCTACTCCAGAATTTTGCAAGCTCACGAGCGCTCGTAAACGACGCCCCCGAGTCGATACGTTGACGGTACTTGATGTTCATCTTCCTGCTCTACCTGGTGGGAATCTCCTAGATTGCCGATCCCCGAAGGCAGATACATGTCTCGTTGCGGCCAAACCTCCTCCCGATTTTTCACGTCGCGCCGGCGACCACCCCTCGCAGTCTTGTCGAATTTTTTTAGCTCAGAGAGCTTCATGGGGGGTTCACCCGCCAGAACGAACACGGGAAGGTTAGCTTTTGGTTGAGCGCTCCATCGTTCTCCAGTGGGGCCAAACCAGATGGTGCACCTAGGATGGGGAGCGATGTTCTTGTGCTTAATCAAAACTTCACTGTCGGACAGCTTCATTATGGCAGTCAGATCGAAAAATTCAGGAGTGTCCTGGATCAGGATCTCTTCGTTTGCTGCACGTGTCTCTGCTTCTGCCATAAGCTGCTCACGGACCTTCGCCACCATTATGCGTTCGGTACCGGTTGTATGGCCTGCCCAAGTGAATGATATCCGTCTTGGAGCTCCGTCGAATGCGTGAACTGACCTTTGCAACTGTTTGGTGCTGAATGTTGCTGAACCTAACGCTCGGCGCATTATCCGCGGCCGCATCTCAGCGGTAAGGTTTTGCGCGATGCGCTCTGCGTCAATCGCTGCGGCAAGTTGTTGCTTAGCATCGTTGATGTCGATCGCATACTGCAGAACGGAGTCCTTCAACTGGAAATAACCTGGTAGGCGCATAACCGTACCTGCGGCCTGGCCAACATCGCGTTCAAACGAACTGATCGCCCCTATCGCGGCGTCAATCGCATCACTGCCGGTAAGGCCGGCAACCTCTATGACTTCGGGTGTTCGTTGCTCCTGGAGCAGCGGTAAGTCCCAGACCTTGCCGGCGACCANTCGTAGGCACGCTGGATTTCGTCGTACATGAACGCCTCCTAAATGCAAAATTATACCACCCCTGTACGGCTTTTACTCATACCACCCCCACCACCTCCTGCAACCTGCCCAACCGAGTTGGGGCTTCCTGCTTTACCTTCCATTCTTTCCTTCCTTTCACCTCCCTTCCACCTTCCATCGCGCGCTGCGCGGGCCGATCAGTACCAGGGGTAGGTCAGACCAGTGCTTATGGTCTAAATGGGCCATCAGCAGCGCAGTAGGGCGTTTGAGGGTTGGGGGGACACCGTGGATGTTACAGAGGGTGATCTGCTCTATCCTGTGCCATGTGCAGGGGTGGTATAAATAATTGTTACGTTTTTGGTGGTACCAGCAGTTCTTCGATTGTCGAGCGATTGTCCACACGCAACGACCCGGTGGAACCTTTGTGACTGCTATTTTCGTCTACGTTACATCCATTACCGCTCGTACATCGACCGTTACCCTTTAGCAGGGTGCCACGCTGTTGATAACACGCGGTTTCATACATCAGGCCTTCTGTGGTCGCCCGACAACACGAGACCACCTCTTGCAGCTCCCGATGTATTTCGCCTGCGATGAACTCGATCGGTTTCAATCCTGGTAAGGCGCTTCTTCCGTACTCATGCATTGCTCCTTGGTTTTCAATCGCAGAAGCCAACCGTACCGATGGCCATCCTGCATTACCGACTCCATTTGGCGCTGGCCTTCGTGCTTGGGGCCAAGGGTGCTGACCTCTGCAGCAAGTTGTCGATCAGGGTAAAAGTGCTTTCTCCGTAACAGTGCTCTCGACTTACCGGATTTTCTCTTTTATTCACCCAGCCCACGTAACCGGCCGCGCAGTGATCTACTACTGGAATCCAAAGCCTGGCCGAGATCCCTCAAGTTCGCAGTAATCGTGCTGGGACCTCAGGGTCAGGCTTCGTCATTCGTTTCTATCCCTCGGGTGGGTTGAGAAACAAATCACGCACTGGTTTTCGTCAATCCGTGGTGGCCAGCGTTTGCACAGTGCCCTGCTGTCTCCATGCCCAATCTGACTGCATGACCTGGTCACCTCCGCACGCATGACCATCCTGACAATTGTTTGTTTGTTTGTTTGTTTGTTTGGAAATGTCCAATCTGGTACCCTTCCCTAAACGTTAATTTCAGAGATGCCCCGATGAGAAAGCCCAGTCTTGATGATGCGGAGATTCTTGCTGCTGGAGATTCACTCAAACGAGATGGCAAGGCTGTGAATGGCTGGTCGCTACGTGCCATCCTTGGATCAGGCAGGCCTGATCGTTTAATGAGTGTCTATGAGAGCTTTAATGGTGGCAGCGACCTTGAGGCTAGTTCGCCCCCAATTCCCCCGGCCGTAGCTGAGCTCATCGAAAAAGCAGTCAAAAAGCATTCAGCCGCGTTGAATTCACTTCTTCGGGATGTAGCAAACGCTTCGGCAACTGCCGCTCATGGTGAATTTGCAGAACGGCTTGCTGAGCTTGCACGCGAAAACGATCGTCTCGTTTTAAGCCAGGAGGATGCTGTTCAATTCCTCCAGTCGTTCGAGGATCAGCTCAGCTCGATGCATAAAGAAAGGTCTGGGTTTCTTGAGCAAATTCAGTCGTTAAGCGACGCCCTGGACAAGTCGAATGATGTGAAAGCTGAACAGGCTCTCTCACTCACCCTGCTGCAGGCGAAGGTTGACGACCTACAACTGGCTGTCGACGCAAAATCGGACCAGCTCAAATGCGCCGGCGATGAATGCATTCGATTACAGGAACGTTGTGATTCGCTATCTCAGATTTCAGCGGAGCTTGAGATGAAGGTGGATCTGGCCCTTCAAAGAGAGCAACGTGCTCGTGACACTGAGTCTCAAAGCCTGGGCAAAGTCAAAGTCCTTGAATCTTTGCGCACTGAGAATGCGGCGCAGATGCAGAGTCTGAGAAAATCGCTGAGTGATGCTGAGAATCTCACCCACCTATGTAATATCGAAAAAGAATCTTTGTCAGACCGCTTATCCCTAGCAACCCAGTTGATTCAAAAGCTTGAGGCTACGATCGGGGCTGCGGGGCTATCGATTCCTAGTTCCTCGGTAGCTTCGTGATGGCTAAGTCGACTGATCTACCTCAAGGGTTCCACGTCTATGGGGCTTCAGCTTCCGCTAAGTTTGAGATTGCCTATAACGCCTCACGTCAACCTGTCCTGGGTCTAGATGTGGCAGCTCGTGTACCCGGCCGTGAGACCTTTGATTGGGCAAACAAGATCTCGTTGCAGGTCACTGACCGTGAGATGCCTAATCTCATGTGTGCGCTGTTAGGGATCTTGCCTGTTTTCGACGTTCGAAATCACGGCTCGAATAAGAACAAATCGATCCGGCTAGAAAACCAACCAGAGAAAGGGATCATTTATCTTCGTGTTTCGGACGGCTCTGGTAGCCTCAGTCTTCCGGTCTCACCTGATAAGGTCTTTCATTTATCCGCGCTAGGCCTGAAGGTTCTTTCCCTCCAGTCACAGACTGACATTCAGACCTCCCTGCTGCTGCTCCGGGGGACGACTGGTCGCCTTATCAACGGTATGCAATGAACCCCGCTTTTGTACCTTTCGATTCAAAAAATAGCTTGAATGGTTAAAAGCGGTTAAAAAGCGGTTAAAGACGGTTAAGGGGCTTAGAAATATCCTTGAACCCCTTGATTTATAACGGTTTGACTAGATTTGTCGTTACCTCATCAAGAGGTTTTTATACCTGATCATGAGGTAAATTTACCTCACTATGAGGTAACCATACCTGATCATGAGGTAAGGCTCCTTTAAGATACGCCATCATGTTAACAACAGCTCGCAAGCCCTTGATTTATAAGGGTTTTGCTTGTTTTTATCTGCCCTGATTATGGAGTAAAGGCAGCTGACTTAGAGGTAAGCCTACTGATTATGGGGTAACTCTTTATAACTCATTGATTTACAAGGATTTTATCTGGTTCTCTAATTCGTGTTTTCTAATGCCGTATTTCTTTGCCAAGACCTGATTTTGGGGTAAAAAAGGCTGTATGGTAATCTCCGCTCTGCTCTGATGGAGGCTCATTTGCACCCTTCGCGGTCACTCCAAAGCGTCTATAAACGCTGATTTTGCCCTTGCAAATGCAATTTTGGTGCTCTCAGAACCTCTTTTTTTCAGGTTTTTCATTCCCCTTACCTCATAGTGCAGGTCCCGGCGTGCGGTTCACGATGGTTCCTTCTGCCTTTTTTTACTCCATAATCAGCCCTACTTTGGAGCTGTTCGCCTTGTGAGCCCTCCCCCCTCCCACTGACTTACCCCATAGTTAGCTCTTCTCGTCCCCCCTTACGCCAAAATCAGCTCAAGCGATTTGCATCCGAAATTTCTTTTTTCAGCTGTTTTTCTGTCTCATGAGTGCGCTTGGGGGGCAAATCAGATACTGGAACTGTCCTTCAGTTACCCCGTAGTCAGGTGTCGTTTCGTCACTGGGCTGTACTGGGCAGCTGATGGACTGAATGCCATGTTCCTGCCAACTGCTGCCGCTGAATGGGTACTGCGTGACCTTGCGTGCTTCTCGAGCTCTGACTCCATCGCCATTGTTCTGCGGATAATCTGTGGCCTGGATTACTACCCTCCCCTTTTTTCTGATCAAAAAAAACCCCGCTATGCGGGGTCTTGTTTGCTTGTCTTACGCCGTTTCACTACGACTTTGTCTTTATTGTCGATGTAACCTTCAATCAAGAAGCCGGATTTTATGAGCTCTGCTAAAGCCTCGCGGATCATCTGCCGTGCTTTCCCAAGCGTTGAAACTTTGCATCCAGAGCTTTTGATCAGTGTTTCTACTTTGATGTCGTACGGTTCTGAGTGTGATGCATAGAAGCCTTGCATCCACTTTGCTAGGTTACCTTTCAACTGCAGGCGCTGTTCCCACTCAATCCTGGTGGTGTAAAGCCCGCTCCCGAAAAGCTTGACGATTTCAGGTTCCAACTCAACGACCCAGGATACGTCCTTTCCTGGCTTGTCTTCCTCCAGCGCATCGTCGTACTCAAATTTCCGAATTAGTGACAGCGCCACTCCCCTGCCGAGACGTTCTGAGTGTATCGTCAAGCTGTTAGCTTTCAGCCTGGTTAGGATTGTCTTGAGCCTATCGGTGTGCTTCCGGCCGTAAGGCATATCCAGCTCTTTTTTCATGGCTAGTGGGCTGAATGCGATTGGGTGGCCAAGATCTGCTTCTCTCGCAAAATGCAGGACCTGAAACCAGACGTCTAGATCATCTTGGCGAAGCTCCTCCCCGGTATAGATCAGACGGGCGTTTCCATAAACTGCCAATTCTTCAGCCCTAAACTGCTGGCGAGCTGTATTGCGGTTCCTTGCGGTAAACAATGCTCCTCTGAGTGCTTCATTCGGCGCTTCTCGGACCTCATCTGCCCACGCCTTCAATCTACGCTCCGCAACCTCTTGTTGGGCTGCCGTGACGGCCGCAGCCCTGTCCCTGGCAGCCTGCATACCACTGCCTTTGGTCGTTTTAGGTGTAGTTTTTGGGGCAAGATTCATGTCTTCCCCGCTAAACAAGTCGGCAGTTTTATGGTTCTCTGATTTCTCAGTGCTCACATCGGGACCTATCGGGCGGCAGTAAGGTTTTTCACAAAGTCTTCAATCTGTTGGAGATGCTCTTGTGTGAAAGTGCTTCTGTTCAGTTTCAACTCGAAATGCGATTTCGTGGTTTTAACCTGGCCGATCTGACCACCATTCATCTCAATTTTCTGTGGTGTGATCTTGGCCGAGGGTTCTCCTCCGAGTTTAGCCTCTAGTTGTGCACCAAGATTCTTAATTGGGCCGCCCGTTGCTGAAGCTTTCTGCACTATTGTGATTAATGCTTTGTGGACCAATTCAAGAGACATCCCCTCCTCTGATCGTTTCTTGAAAATCCTAGCCAGCGTTTCTGCTGTTAAACCTGAAATCATGTCAGGCGCCGTAGCAAGATGATCATCAACTGGTGCAGGAAGCTGTTCGAAGCTCATGAGCCTGTAATAGAGAGTTTTACTAAGGCCAAATTCTTCATGCGTCTGAGATCCACTGCCAAACTCTCGCTTGTGTCTGATGAGCGAACGCGAAAGTTCGTAATCGGTTAAATCTTCCCGCCCAAGGTTCTCAGCCATTGCTAAGGCTGACATTTCTTGGTCCGATATCGTCCTGGTGTGGGCGAGAATTAAAGCCTTCTTCAATAGCTTGTGCGCCCTAAACCGCCGCTCCCCCGAGACGATCTGGTAGCGATCTCCATGAGGTCGTACAGTAATCGGCTGTTGTAGTCCTTGCTCGTCTATGAGCTGAGCCAGAGCCTCTATGCCCACAAAACGTAGCCGGGGTTGGTAAGGGTTTGGGTCGATTGAACTCAAGTCTATTGGGCGAGCGGTCCAGAGATTTGTATCATTCTCTCTGTCCATCGTGCCCACGATTTCTTGGTGAGCAATGAATCCCGCGGTCATTGAACCAGCTAGTCTTGCCCCGATCCCTGTGCGTTTTCTAGGCACCTGGGTTTGAGGACTTTCATTTGCTGGGTCTTTTGATACAGCAGGTTTTTTACTCATGGTTTACGGCCCTTTCCTTTTGTCTGCTTTGCCACGTATGCCGCTAGTTCTGCGTACTGCTTAGCTACTGGGTTTCGTTTATCTAAATCACCCACTGTCAGCTTAACAGCTACAGATTGGTTCACTTTTGTGGACGGAGAAATGTATACGGGCAGTACCTTACCGAATAACTGCTCTGCATCCGATTCAGTTTCTTGGCATAGGGTCATTCGTTTGTCATGCTTTGCAAGTAGAGCGCCCAAGAAATCCAACTCGGGGTTGATCTGCTTGATTTTAGTGATTCTTTGCTGTAAGTCCGCGAGTCCATAAAGCGCATAGCTGGCTCCCGATTCAACCGGGATTATGTAATGTGTTGCCGCAGCTAAGGCGTTCATTGTTAAAAGCCCAAGGTTCGGCGGGCAGTCCAAGATTATGTAGTCCGCATGACCGATTAGTGGTTTTAGTCGCTCCTTAAGTACTTCATTTGGCCGAGCTGCCTCATGGCGAATAACGTCCGGTACGTTTTCCAGGCTCATCGATCCATAGATCAGGCTCACGCCCTCAACGCTAGTCTCGTCGAATATGTACGTTGCAATATTAGGGTTCGGCTGAAGCATTAATTCAGCGAGGTTTTTGCTGACTTTCATTGGGTGCACTACACCAATGTGAATCGACGCGTTCGCCTGAGGATCCATGTCCACCAACACGACGGACGTGTCTTCACCCTGCTTCGCAAGATTATCAGCCAGGTTAATGGCTGTAGTTGTCTTTGTAACCCCTCCTTTATGGTTACAAATTGCGATGATTACAGTATCAATTTCGCCGGGCTTGGCTTTAGTGGCGGCCATTTCTGCTCCTAGATATTTTCGATGCATGCCTCTTAATGTCATACACCGTGATGCTCATTATGCAACATTAGCCCGGTTTTTTGCGCTTGTCCTTGGATATTTCCACCATTATCTGAAGCCTGGTTGTCGACTTGTGATACGCCCCGTTTCATGATTGGCAGCTGATCGCCTCTGTGCCGGCCTCGATTCTGGGTTCGGTGTTCCTATTTCTCGATTCCCACTATGGGAATTCTTTCTTGCAGCCAGCTGTAAGCTCGTTGATCCTGCCCTGCCCTGCCCTGCCCTGCCCTGCCCTGCCCTGCCTAGCATCTGCTGCCTCCGTTTCTGGTTGGTCCGAAGGATCGTACTCCTCTCATCAGTCCCGTTGAATTGGGTGACCCTTCGTCAAAATTCCCAGTATGGGAATTTTCATTGGATTGAATGGTGGCGGCTTAACCCGCCGTTTTTTAAGTCTCCTTTGTAGGCTCGCAGATTGCCATTGAGGGGGGCGAGAAACTAAGAACATCTATTCGCACATGAACCTATGTGATTCCCACTATGGGAATTCCTTCTCCTAGCCAGCTGTCAGCTTGCTGATCCTGCTCTGCTCTGCTCTGCTCTGCTCTGCTCTGCCCTGCCTAGCATTGGCTAGCTCCGCTGCTGATTGGTCCGAAGGATCCCACTCCTCTCTTCAGTCGCTTTGATTTGGTTGACCTTGGTCAACCTTCCCACTATGGGAATTTTCATCGGATTTAATGGTTGGGTGGCTTACCCCGCCGTTTTTCATGTCTCCTTTGTAGGCTCGCAGATAGCCGTTGAGGGGAGCGAGAAACTAGGACTATCCCTTCGCTCATGCACCTATGTGATTCCCACTATGGGAAATCCTTCTCCTTGCCAGCTGTCAGCTTGCTGATCGTTCCCTGCCCTTCCTAGTATCGGCTTCTCAGCTGCTGCTTGGTCCGAAGAACGCGTACTCGCTTCCTGAGACCCGATGAATAGGATGATTTTTCATCGAGATTCCCACTATGGGAATTTTACCGAATTGAATGTCTGGGTGGCTTAAGCCGTAGGTTTCTATGCCCCCCCTTTGTTGGTGCCCAGTTGATCATCTCGGTGGAAGGCAAAAACCGATTTGTTTCCATACATGCCTTTTGAATTACCACTATCGAAAGTACGATCTCTCTCAAATCTCGAATTACTCACGCGTTCTTCAATGCACCGACTTGTGAGC
Organism: Pseudomonas sp. LS-2; assembly: GCF_003605735.1. Taxonomy (GTDB): domain Bacteria; phylum Pseudomonadota; class Gammaproteobacteria; order Pseudomonadales; family Pseudomonadaceae; genus Aquipseudomonas. The sequence continues at coordinate 111,803 of NZ_QXTJ01000046.1, forward strand.
ATCGCCGTTTTGTTCCAAGTCGTGGCATTGCGATTATCTTTCAGGATCTGGGTTGTAGGCTCTAACATCTTTCGATGCTACGACCCATACGGCATTCGTTATGGAAAACCGCTGCTTGCCTCTCCTTAGTCCGCGGGATTGCTAGAAGCATGTGAAACTCGGCGGCATCATGGTCGACAACCATTTTGATTATGAGAGTTAGCTAGTGCTTAAGCGCTCCTCCCCGCAACACCGTGCTCTCCGTGCTAGCTGGGCTTCACCTGGCGGCATTGGTATTGACAGCATTCGTTTTGAATCCCTGACCGCTTGTTGTCCCGGCAGTATTCCCACTATGGGAATACATGCGACTCTTTTCGCTGAAGCATTTGCTTAGAGTACCGGCGGGCTCTATTTTGCTATGCATCTGTCCTCGGTTGGTCCGTTCTATGTCTAAGCTCTCTGGGTAGGAATAGACGCCGAAAAGGAAGTCAATGGCATAGTTTAGCTTTGCCGCCTCTGGTGATTATCCGCCAGGTGCGAAGTCCTAGATCGAGTAACGCCCCTTTCGTGGGACATCTCTGATGGCGGCCGTCTGGCCACGGCATACAGAGATAGAAGCTATCCTCTATCCTTAAAGCTGTAATTCCCACTATGGGAATCAAAGGCCATCGCTATCTCACGTCTTGAATTGAACCTCACACAAGTATTCTTGCCACGTCAGGCTGGATTCACATTAATTGCTTCAGTTGAGTCAACAAGAGCACTCCCAGTTTTGAGAAATGGATACCGCCTGATTGACGTCCTTATGTGGGAGCTGATTCCCATTATGGGAAATGGCGACTCTTGGCCCGTACGATCACGGCTCTACACAGGTCGAAACTGTCCGGTTTTAGTTGAAGCGGAGATCCTGATGCAGGTCTTCGGTCTCTATCCAATTTCTCTAAGCAAGAAGTGACTGCTTAGTAATGACCTAGCTCAGTCATTAGGCCGGTCCTACCGCGCAACGTACGGTTAGAAGAAAACACCACCGTTAGCGATGTTGACCACTGAAGGTCGTCGGTGAAGGGGAGGGCGCATGCAGTGTGTTACTGCCCTTACCCCATAATCAGTTTCTGCTTTCTGGGATGATAGACAATCGATCGACAATCGCTGCGCAATCGGTGATCGATCGAAGTAGACGATTGTCGTCAACAGTTCCTCCCCTCCAAGGGGCGGGCATAGATCGACATTCGGACGACAATTGTTTGTCGATCGTCACCTAAAGGAATTCCCATGGTGGGAATAAAAAAAGGTCGCCATGTGGCGACCTTTCCAACAGCAAATCGTTGCGAGACTTTATATCGTTGGTTGCATTTCTACTGCGAGCCTGGCTCGCGTAACCCCAACATACAGTGTGTTCAATTCTTCGTCGCCGATCGGAGGAGGGGAGGCCCCTCGTGATGGTCCGGAATACTGAAAGTCATCGCGAATAACTACGTTGTTGAATTCTCTCCCTTTAGCTCGTACGCAAGTCATCAGCTGGATTTTGGGATTTGTGTCCCTTGCTCGGCCTGTGAGTAGTCGATTGAGATCACTTTCACGCCTTGAGTAATCCCGTGCCAGGCTATAGAGCAGAGCCGCTTCAGTGGTTGGGTGAGCATGTGACCATTCAGCCAGGTCCTCATGGTTTTTGAAAAATGCATAAGCCGGGTGCCGTGCTTCATTTTTTGCATTTCTTAATAGCGCGTACGTGGACAGAATCTTGTCACGCAGGTCAGCCATATCGCCCGTGATGGCGTAGGACTCTCCCATGTCGCTCAATGCCATTGCGTCTCTGATTACGCCGACATTAGTTCGGAAAAGCCTAGTGTGCTGCTCCTTCGCTGAGATGGGGCCGACACGACTTGGTTTGCCTGCCATCCCTCTTAAGCAAATAGAGGGCGGTGTGGTTTTCTTCGAGAGGATCTGATTGGCTAAGCTCGCGATTTGGGGGCCAAACCTAAACGATAGAGTCAGTGGATACTGTTTGCCCGGAACTTTGAGCATTGCATCCTTTGAGCCGCGGAAGGAGGAGATCTGTTGTCCTGCGTCTCCAACGTAGCAAGCGCGCCTGGCAAATGCCAAGCACGAAAGCATGACATCAGTAGCGTCATTAGCTTCGTCCATGTAGACCTGGTCGAAGGTGGAAAGGCCAGGACAGCCATCCAACTGCCATGCTTTGACGTAGACCTCATGGGGGACGTGCAATTTCGTCTTACTACCAGGTCTTAAGGCGTTAAAAAGGACTACAGCATATTTGGCCCCCAGTTCACCTACAACAGGGTCTCTTACCCAACCTGGAATGTGCTGTTTGCCGAACTCCCGATTACTGCTGTGGCAATAATTCATCAGGATTGCAATGGTGACCTTGGCGAAGCTCATCACTTCGATGGGTAGCTTTTTTCTAGATAAATCAAAGGCTTCAATGACGTGAGAGGGGTAAACCTGACCTACTGATCGTCCAATTATGAGAGTCCTGGCCCATTCGAATGCAAGGCTGTTGAACGTTCTTACCGCTGCTACATCACCGAATGTGGTCTGCAGTGACTCAATCAAGGTTTTGCTGAACGCCAATACAAGAAGCCGGGTTGCCCCGGCTTCTCTGCAGTCCAATGCTGCACCTTTGAGCGCTGTAGTTTTTCCACATCCAGCGCCGGCAGTTGATTTGATGACGCCCCTAGGAGCCCCAAAAGCTCCACAGCGGCTTTTCTGAATGCCGCCTGCTCATCTGTAGGCGCATGCATGATTTAACGAGCTCTGAGTGGGGCTGTCTGCGTTCTTGTGCCACTCAGAAGGGCTTTGACTAGTCGGTCGCCGCTAGCGTAGCGGTTCAGAATATCCTGCAGTTTGGCAGGACCAAAGCTCTGCAGCTTCTTGCAAGCTGCAAACTCTTTGTCAGTCAACTCATACTCCGCCTTGATCTCCTCAACAGAATATCCCCAATTGATCCACTGGCTTACCTTCGAAGACATTTCAATGAGCTCAGCAGGCGTCTTGTGAGTCAGCGATCGGTCTGCAAAGTCGCAGTGGAAGCGATCGCGGACCTGGACACCTTCGCATAGCGGGCAGCAATGTTTTGGACGATTAATGCTCACCACGAATTCGATATGGCATGTGGAGCAAGATCGCATGGTTACCTCTTTGGACCGGTAGTCCCGAGCGATAACCCATGCATCGTCAATCTCGAGGACATTCTCGAGATCCAGTTGGCCATTCCGCAGTGCAGCGTGGCAATCGTAGTATTGAGAGTGCGCTGCCATCACCGCATCTACGTCAATTTCCGAGCGAGGCGCTTTCGCCGTTATCAGGTAGGCCAGCATAAAGAGGCTTGCTTCAAGCGTTGCTTCTTTCTTTGCGAGCAGACTTTCCGCATTGGGCAGTGGGCCAGATTCTGATGGACCGACGATGCCTTCCCGCTTGCGCAAGCTGGTGACCTGCTTCCGAGTCATACCGGTGTGAATACGGATGATTGCCGATCGAAAGCCTACGTGCACAAGTGTTTTAGCCAGTGATTCGTCCATCTCAATGCCCTTTGATAATGCTGGAAATAAGTCTGTTTTGAAGCGAAGTTTCACCATCGCAACGCAGCTCTCTGCAGAGCACCCATGCCTCGTCAAGCGAAAGAGGGGAGGGTGCATCTTTTGCGGCTAGTGCGATGTGCTCCTGCAGGTAAGATTCGTACGCCGACAGCAAAGCCAACGGGTCAACTTGACGCTGCCAATCTGTAGCGTCAGCTGTATAGATAAGAAGTAAGCCGGCCGCGAAAGCACTCTTTGAGGGGCTCGCAAGAATGTCTTCAATTCTTGGAACCGGTAAGGTGCCCCGTCGGATGGAGCTGACCTTGCGATCGCGACTGATCAATACCTGGTCAGGTGTAAGCCCGGTTTGGATCTGAACAAAAACGGAATTTAGGCCCGCTTTGAGTAGCGTTGCTGCAAGACGTTGGTTATTCACTCCGGCGGCCCCCTGAAAGAATCCGCATTACATTCGCGATTCTCACGTGGCTGTCAGGGATACCCACCTGAATTTTCGAGAATGGGGCTCGAGCAGAGAACGTTACACGACCTTGGTCGGCCAACATCATTCGATCTCGCATGTTGCTCTTCGTGAGCCAATCAGCTTTCTCTTCGCTGTTGATTCCCCAGTTGATGCGGGCCACTCGGCCTCTGGTTTTGAGATCGTCAGCTACGGCGCCCAGAATCTGACTGATGGCCGCGACAGAAGGGGAGGGGGTGCGGAAATTTTCGGTGTAGCTATCGCTCAACTCTCCAACATTTACAAACAGAATTGAGGTAGGGATTGCCGAAACCTCGGCGAGATCTGCATCAGTAGCATTTACGATCCAGAGACGATCAACTGGCGAGAGGTCAAAGTACCTACCGAAAGCTGGGTCGTTGGCAGTTGCCCATTCTCTTGCAAGCCGCAAGGTTAGGTCCAAAGCGAATGCGTCCATCATCGTGCACCTTCCTGCTCAAGAACGATGAGCCGGCGCCACACAGCGATCACATCGCGGCCATAGTCACGGGCAACAGATTCCAGTTCTTTGTTGGGGGTATGGTATCGGCCAAGGACCAGAGGTAGGTCGCCCTGGCCGTCCTTTATAAATTCACAAAAGATTTGTGTACCAATCCGGACATTTGTACGGAGGTCGAGTAGCTCTTTTGGATCAGCTACACGATGCCCATTCCACCTGATGCTGACCTGCATCGCTCCTACTGCAACAGACTGGGTTCGCGTCAGAGCATCAGCCAGAAGGCCTTCCGCTTCCGCCTTGGACCCTGGGTGATATCCCTTTTGGGAGATGTTCAGAGCCAGGGGGTTGGGAGCGACTAAGCCCTGACCGTATTTCTTCGACTCAACAAGTGCCACTGCGTACAAAAGCTTCGGATCAATCTTGCATTGTCTGGTTGATTCTTGGTCCCACACCGTTCCTTTGAGGCTAAAAGCCGACGCCTGCTGGCTCAGAACTCCCAAGAGGGCAGCGCCAATCAGCTTATGCCTGTTGAACCATTCCATCGCAATGTGACCCCATCCGCTGTGTAAATGTGACGCTGTTTATGCGGCGCATTCTACCCATGGTTCAGGATGTTTCAAGATGGTTCACCACGATCTGACCCCGTTTTGGTGTAAATGATGTGGATCCAAGCGACGAACGGTCGTGGATTGACGTCGTATGAAGGGAACTTTGGGCTAAATTCCCTTCAAATCGGTGCGGGAACCCATTTCTGACCCGGTTGTCGAGAAAATGGCGTCAATGTGACATTACTTAAAATGACCCTTTCTCTGGTTAAATCTGATCCAGTAGAGGCCATTTGAGATTAGTTTTGATCTGAACCTATGAATAGGTGTAAATTGACACCGCTATAAACGCTTTTTTTTCTTTGTATGCCGACCTAAATTTTAAGAACTCGTGCTCTACTGCAGAGCAAATAGGCGTTTAGGTCGCAATTGACGGAGACCCTCCGCAAATGCAGTATTCACCCGAAGCGATCACACACGAGGCTTTTGTAAGTCGTGTTCAGGATTTGATGAAGAGACAGGACCTCTCCGCTTTGAAGCTGTCCTATTTAGTGAATGAGGCAGAATCGACCGTCAAAAATATGCTCTATAAAGGCACTTCTTGCCCTCGAGAGCGCCTCATCGAATTGGCTCGAGCTCTCGAAACCACTGTTGAGTATTTGAGCACTGGTTCAGATGGACCGCAGACAGGCGATTCTGTGTCTTTACTGGTACATACCCCCGAAAATCTGGCGTTTACCCTGAATTTTCTGCCTAGCGCTCCTGCTGAAGGCGGGGTAGATCCGGTCATGAAAACGCTCCCTATCCCGCTTCGTTTGCTGGGGGAGTACGGTTTGACGCCTGATCGAACTCGTGCGGTTTCCGTCAATACTGACGCCATGGCTGGAGTGGTGGGGCGGAACGATATTGTCCTGGTCGACATAACGAAAAATTCATTTGACGAAGGGGTTTTCCTTATTGCGCTCAGGAACTCCGTACTAATACGCCAGGTTTCTCCTGTCGCCACAGGGTTTGCCCTTACCTCGACTAACCCGAATATCATGGGAACTACGGTTAATTTAACAGCCGATACGCGTGAGCCTAAAAATAATGACACAATTGTCATTGGAAAATTGGTATGTAAGGTGTCGCTCAGCGCTTTATAACCTGTTTAATATTTCTAATCTGAAGTAAAAAGCCCGCACATTGCGGGCTTTTCATTAGCTCAAATTCGCGATCCAACCTGGTGCATTACGCCGCCTCCTTCCAGGCGGTTCATGGATCGGGGAAACCCCTAGCGATTTTCGACCTCCCTTAGCGTCGCCAGTATTGGCGTGTTCATCCGAACCTCCAATTTCTTGAGTTTCAGTCTCAGAAAGGCCCGGTGGCTTCGCTTGAGGCTCAGTAGCTTTTTCCGGCTGTCGACCCATGTCCTGTGATGCTCGTGGGATATCCAGATCTGCTTTGGCATCATCACCTAGCGTCACTGGCTCCGGTTTCGCTGGGGCCGACTCAGTCGGTTGGTCACTCATCCTTGCATGACTAGATTTCGACAGCATTTTCCCACCTGTATCTCCATTTGCTATCTGAGCTTGGAGCGGGGCATGCCCAGCTTCCATGCTCCGTTCCGCCATCAGCCCCATCTGAGCGAGGTAGAGGAGACGTCTAGCTCGCCGCATCTTTGCTGTTGATTGGAGATCCTGATACAGAAGCTTTGTTTCTGCTGTCAGTTTTACCAGCATTTTAAGGGTCGATTCGTCATCGTCCACATCGCTCATCACCAGCATCTCCCTTAGGTGTGGTGCAGCCAGTAGCCAAATGCTACTGAGGAAACAGGCTCATCAGCAGAGAGAATCTTTGAGCGTGGGAAGACCTCTTTGGCTGCGTCCACGTAGTAATCGCCGCCGCCGCCGCCAGCTAGCACGAAATCGATGGCTTCACCTTCCAGGAATCGCATCTGCTGTTTCATGGTTAGGAGGGCCTTGGGCGCTACTGCAGCAGAAGCTCTGTTGATGAACGGAGCAAGTGCCACAGCTTCCCCATACAGATAGACATGCTGCTTGCCGCTTTGCAAAGCTATCTCGATCTTGTCGCGACCAGGTCCGTTACCTCCAAACTCCTTGGCAATCTCATTGTTAACCGCATCGAGGAGGGCACTCATAGCGTCCATCGATGAGTCAGATGAGTCACGAACGATGTCCCCACGTCGGAACACAACCCAATCAACGGAAAAAAATCCTGGATCAAGCACGAGCACCACTGATTCATCCAAAATCTCGGCGTCGGGATGAAAAGCGTATATGTGGTTCAAGATCCCGACTGGTTGAGGCAGCACGGTGACCTTGCGCACCACAATCTCTCGCTTGGGAGCGACAAGGTGGCTGCCGGTCAACTGAGTGACCAAACGCTCTACTAGCTCTGGTTTTCGCGCTTGTGAAACCGGCAGACCAGTGATGAGGTGATCGATCTCACTCTGCCCCCCTTGGCACGCATCGCTGATGGAAGCATTGAACAATGCTTTGTATACGTCAGTGGTTGGGTAGTCTGCATGCAGTTCGCGCTTGACTCCTGCCCGACCGGGATTTACGAAGCCCACCCACGGCTCATTGTTGACGTGAACGTAGTGCTCACCTTCTTTCAGCGTCGCGTTGCCATTCAAGCTGCTAACGGGTGCGGCCTGGGCCGGCCGCACCACTACGCTCGGGTGTTCTTCGTCGGCGTAGCCTGAGACGCGTTTTACATTGCTGTATCCGATATCCAGCCCGACAACGAATGGTTGGTCGATCTTCTGTTTAGTGGCCATTGGGGCTCCTCAGCGCCATTGTGGTGATTTGCGTTGCTTCGACTCATCACTCAAACGATCGACAATCGGCCGACAATTGAATGAGGAATCAGAGCCGCGGTTACTCAGGCGTCGATTCCACTTGCTGCTTGATGAGCTACAAACGGTCTACAAACGCCACTCACTCAAATCCTGCCACCCATTTTCAATATGCAACCCCCCAATTCGAGCCCATGGACGTCTCGTCGAAAATGGGAATTTTGACCGCATTAGTAGATACAAATGCTCCCCCCCGTGCTGAATCAAAACCAACCTACATTTCCCTTATAAAGGAAATGTGATAAAGATAGGGGAGCAAGATGCTAAAATTTGATTTGGATTTCCCTTATAAGGGAAATGCAAGCTGTAACATGTTGTCGACCACAGATTTCACCGATCAGCCTGAAAACCTGCTGTTGACAGGCAGGCTAGTAAGGGAAATGTGGGGAGCTACATTTCTCTTATAAGGGTAGCGAAATGATTGAACCTATCAACGGTGTAGCGTTGCGTGGCGAGCTCAGCGCGCGTTACCTTCCGATGATCCTGGAATGTGATGCGATTCATGAGCAGCTCAAGGCTGAAGCGATCAGGCTGAAGGATCAGTTCATTCAAGATGCACGGGATGAAGGCAAGCTTCTTTATCGAAGTGTTCAGGTGAAAACCAATCGGGAAGGGTCTGTGTCGATTGTGTGGACCCGAATCATCTTTTCGGACAAGCCTGGTGGAGGTAAACGACAGCGGCAGGAAGTGATCAAGAAGGGGCGGGACAGTCACACCTACAATCCAAATGCCGTGATTCGCAAAGCTGACTATTGGCTTCAGCAACTGTTTCACCAATACGAGCCAAAATTCGCGATTCTTCGAGAATCCTTGGTGATGAACATGAAGGCTCGAAAGCAGTTGCTAGAGATTCAGCGACGCGTAAACGCCAACCCTCCCGTGTAGGGATTGCACTTTAGAGATCTGAGGTAGCATCAGGTTGTCTATCAGCTTAAGGATCATTCATGTCCAACATCACCGAAACCCCATCCTCCATCACCATAGCTCGTGCGGAGTTGGATCTTTGGGCCGACATCTACTGCGAAGCACGCGTAAGCAGAATTACGGATGTCTCGTTCTCGAAGTTTTTGGAAGCACCGGCCAAGCATCTTGATGAGGCCGGGCAAGCGTCAGCGCTCGATTGTCTCGAGCGGGGCCATCTTCCCCTGATGCCGGCGCAGGTTGCTGCGAAGCGTCGACTCGAAAACGAGTGGAGGGCCACCGTCACATCTCGAACCCGAAATCATCTGACTCTGGCATTTAGTAGGCCGAAGCAGGTTGAGGCTTAGCAAAAAAATGGACAGGGACTAGCAGCGTGCTGATACCTGCTGCGATGGTCCCTGTCAGTAAACGAGCTTGAGATCTGACAAGCGACAGGAAAAAACTGGGCTCACATTCTCACCGCTGCCTTTGCTTGCCGATACGGTGCGACCCAGTACAACGGTCCCCCGTCCGAACTTCGCATTGATCTCATCCATGGCTCCCATAACCCTTTGCTCAGCGCCAGCGTCATACCCGAACATATCCTGCTGGTACATTTCCGTTGCAGACTGTATGCCCATCAGCAAGACGCCAACCTTTGAAAATCGGACGCCAGGTTTGTAGATTGCTCGTGCTGCTTGCGCAGCTGCTCGGGCATACGCTCTTGAATCTGCGAGAGGTTGCGAGAAGGGTACTGTGACGGTTCTGGCAAATGGTGCATGCCTATCTTCGAAGGGGCTCGAGCGAGCGTAAACGCGCATTGCAGAGGCTACAGAGCCTTGCTTGCGAAGCTTGATGGATGCCTTTTCCGCGAAGGCCACAGCTGCAGTCACAAGTCCTTCCGCGGTTTCGATACGGACAGAAAAGCTCCGTGAGACGTTGATCATTTCACGCGTACCGTCATTTCCCGTCAGTGGGACAGCACACACGCCATTAAGCTCAAGCTGGGTCCGCAAGACCGTCACTGGAAACTCCCTCTCTATCACATGCCGGGGAAGTGATGCGAAATCGGCAGCGGATTTAACCCCCATCAGTCGAAGCTTTTCAGATACAGCGGGACCGATTCCCCACACCTCGCAAACCGGTGCAATTCGCAGCATCAAGAGCCGATCTTCAGGGTCCATTAGATTTACAAGGCCAGTTTTTGTCACTCGCTTAGCCGCATACGAGGCGAGCTTGGCCAGCGTAGGGGTAGGGCCAATGCCTGCGCCTGTTCCCAAACCGCACCAAGCACGAACACGGCTTCGAATCTGAACCGCTACCTGATGCAACTGACCATCCGTCATTCCGTCGCATAGACAGAAGGCCTCATCGATGTAAAGGAAAGATGTCAACCCATGGACATGCGTGAAACTTGCGCCAATTCTGGTTTCACGCTGAATGCACCATGTCCATGGATACCCACCTATGAAGGGCTTTCAGAGTCTAATTTGTCCATACCGAAATCTGCTGTTGACTGAGGACAGAACCGCTTCTGGCCTAATGGAATCATTCATGACAGGCAGCTACAGCCCATAGCGACCCTCCGTAAGGGGCAAACATCGGCCAAAACCAGACGCTCATCCCGAACGTCTGAAGCTTGAGAGCCTCACTCACAAGGTCACCTCGCACAGCAAATACTGACTCTGTGTTCGCCCCCTTTTTCCGTTGGTCTCGCCAATACCCTAGCTGTGAATGGGAGCTTTCCAAACGCCCAGATCAAGAGTAATGTAGCTATTACTACATAATAAATATCTTACTCTACATGAAAAATTGGTTAGCTCTGATTCTCGGTTTACCCACTGCCAATGCTACTGAACGCATGCGGGCCTGGCGGGCTTTGAAGGCCTCAGGTGCAGCGGTTTTACGCGATGGTGCCTACTTGTTGCCTGACACCAATGTCTGTCGTGAAGTCTTGGCGTCTGTCGAACGCGACATCCTCTCCATCAATGGCACTGCTTACATCCTGCCGGTGGTCGATCCGCAGGGTGAGCGTTTTGTCGAGTTGTTCGACCGTAGCGATGACTACAGCAAGCTACGCGCAGAGATCGAAGAATGCCGTGGGCAACTTAATCCTGAAAACGCATTGGCCACCACCAAACAGATTCGCAAGCTGCGCAAAACCTACGATCAGCTTTCCAGCATCGATTACTTCCCAGGCAAGCCCAAGGAGCAGATTGATTCAGCCTTGCAGGAGCTTGAGACGGCAGTCAGCAGAGCGTTATCTGCGGACGAACCCCATAGCCGCGACGAGCCCATAACGGCACTCAACCGTGGCGACTATCAAGGTCGTGTCTGGGCGACACGTAAGCGTCCATGGGTTGACCGTCTGGCTTGTGCCTGGTTGATTCGGCGCTTCATTGATCCTCAAGCCCAGATCCTCTGGCTGGATACTCCACATGACTGTCCAGCAGACGCGCTGGGCTTCGACTTCGATGGTGCGACCTTCAGTCATGTCGGCAATCGCGTGACCTTCGAAACTCTGCAAGCCAGTTTTGAGCTTCAAGAACCCGGCCTGAACCGCATCGCGGCCTTGGTGCACTACCTCGATATCGGCGGTATTCAGCCTTTGGAGGCTGCCGGCATCGAGCGTGTGCTCGCAGGGCTACGGGAAACCATTCTCCACGACGACCACCTGCTGGCCGCTGCGAGCGCCATCTTCGACGGCCTGCTCGCCGGGTTTGTAAAAGAGGAACAACCCAATGAATAAGGTTTTGGCACCAATGGTTGAAGAAGAGCTGTCAAGGCCGGAGGCGATCAGTCTGCGTGAGGCGTTCTGGTTTTGGCTAAAACTCGGTTTTATTAGCTTCGGTGGGCCAGCGGGGCAAATTTCGATCATGCACCAGGAGTTGGTAGAGCGGCGGCGCTGGATCTCCGAGCGCCGCTTTCTGCACGCCCTCAACTACTGCATGTTGCTGCCTGGGCCGGAGGCCCAGCAGTTGGCAACCTACATCGGCTGGCTGATGCATCGAACCTGGGGTGGCGTGATTGCGGGGGCACTGTTTGTGCTGCCCTCATTGTTCATCCTGATCGCCCTGTCGTGGATGTACATCGCCTTTGGTGAAGTACCCGTAGTGGCCGGGCTCTTCTACGGGATCAAGCCCGCCGTGACGGCCATTGTGGTGCAGGCGGCCCATCGGATTGGCTCTCGGGCGTTGAAAAATAATTGGCTGTGGGCGATAGCGGCGGCGTCATTCACCGCCATCTTCGCGTTCAACGTTCCGTTCCCGTTGATTGTGCTGGGTGCGGCATTGATCGGCTATTTCGGCGGACGTCTGGCACCCGAGAAGTTCAGAGCCGGTGGCCATGGCGCTGCGAAAAAATCCTTCGGCCCAGCCTTGATTGATGATGACACCCCGTCCCCGGAACATGCCCGGTTCAGTTGGCTAAAACTGGCCATGCTGGCACTGATCGGCGTCGGGCTATGGGCATTGCCGATGGGCATTTTGACCGTGGTTTTTGGATGGGAAGGCACCTTGACCCAGATGGGCTGGTTCTTTACCAAGGCGGCGTTGCTGACCTTTGGTGGAGCCTACGCTGTGCTCCCGTATGTCTACCAGGGTGCGGTCGGTCACTATGGCTGGCTAACTCCAACACAGATGATCGACGGCCTGGCGCTGGGTGAAACCACACCAGGGCCACTGATCATGGTGGTGGCCTTCGTCGGTTTTGTCGGGGCCTATGTCTCGCAAGTATTCGGGGCTGATCAGGTGTTTATGGCAGGCGCTGTCGCGGCATCCCTGGTGACATGGTTCACCTTCCTGCCTTCGTTTCTATTCATCCTCGCGGGTGGCCCACTGGTGGAGTCGACCCACAACGAACTCAAGTTCACTGCGCCCCTCACCGCCATTACCGCCGCAGTGGTTGGCGTGATCCTCAATCTGGCGTGTTTCTTCGGCTATCACGTGCTGTGGCCAAAGGGCTTCAGCAGCAGCCTCGACTGGCCTTCCGCGTTGATCGCGATTGCCGCCGCGATTGCCTTGTTTCGCTTCAAACGGGGTGTCATCCAGGTGTTGATGGCCTGTGCACTCATGGGCTTGGCAGTGCATTTGCTGCGCTAGAGAGTCCCGTTGATTAACAATTCTGGCGGGCATTGGGCTCGCCCGATCACGCTGCCTACCGAGGTAGGCAGGAGGTGTCTCATGAGGTGGGTTACCCGTGAACGACCCAAGATTGACCGGATTGCCTGTCCTTGGTTAATCACCCGTTTCATAGATCCACAGCCCGAGTTTCTATACGTCCCCAGCGGCGATGTGCTGCGGATCGCAGCGGAAAAAGACGCTGCGCCCTACGACATTCCCGGCGTAGAACTGACTCATGAGGGCGAGTTATGCAGCTTCGATGCGTTCCTGAAGAAGTACCAGCTCAATGACCCTGCCTTGCAGCAGCTTGCAAAAATCGTACGTGGTGCTGATACCTCTCGCCTGGATCTGACACTGCAATCGGCTGGGCTGTACGCGATTTCGCTAGGGTTATCGCGGCGCTTTGCCGACGACCATGAAATGCTGGCTCACGGTCTGATCATGTATGACGCGCTCTACGCCTGGTGCAAGGAATGCCAAGGCGAATCACATAACTGGCCTCCGCAGATGTGAGGAGACCAGCCCACCGAAGCCCAGCCTGGAGCTGGGCTTTCTACATGAGTGACAGTGATCGCCATTCGGCTGATTGTTGAGCCGGTAAATGTCTGCAATGGGTTTTCGATTGCAGCCCTTATGAAGCGGTCATTCGCTAAGACCCCATCAAAATCACTCAAGCCTAAGACAATCTGGCACTTTTTTGAGTTAGGCTGGCTCTAAATTTTGCGTTCGTCGATAAACGCGCCTTGAAGATGACATTTTTATTACAATTTAATGGCATGCCTTCCGGGTCAAAAAATGAAAGTCAGGGCTACAGTCATATGCGAGAGAGATAGGCATATCTTGCTCGTTCGCAAACCGAAGTCAAAATGGGCTTTGCCTGGTGGCAAAGTAGAAACTGGCGAAGCTATCGCTGGAGCTGCTGCTCGAGAACTCCAAGAAGAAACTGGGCTAAATGTTGATCAGCTCCTGTACATTTTTGAGTTCGATGCAGGCAACACACGCCACCATGTTTTTGAAGCTTCTGTCCCAGATGCCGAAAACGCTACGCCTCAAAACGAGATCATCGAGTGCATTTGGCATTCTCTGAACACGTTTCATGACTCAGACACAAGCGATGCTACGAAATCGATTGTCAGATCATTTCTACGTCGCCTTTAACTCCCCCCTGGATCGTTCTGGTTCGCACAAAGGTTAATCGACTCTTCGCATCAGAATGAGTGTCCACGATGGGTCGTTCTCTGCCGGTCAAGTCGAATGCAAACGGTTGGTCAAGTACCAGGCTCACGACACGTCCATTGAGTCTCGTACCTAGCCTTGTGGTGCGTGAGCCAGGCGTCCTTGAAGTCGCGAAAGCTCTTTTTAATATAGCTCTCGACACGGCTAACCACTTTAAGCCTAGTGGCTAGTCGCGGGGCGTGTACACCCAGGCGACTAGCTGCATGCGAGTTGTCCTCTCAAAGCTTTCTGGGGCCGTGCGGATCCAACGAAATTACATTGGACGCAGGCAACTGCCGCTCAAGCTCAGCGATACGGTCATACAGCTCAATGATTTTCGCATCCGCTTCGCTCAATAAGCTTGCGAGTTGGTCGCGCTGCCGGGCAACTTGCTCAATCCGATCACGCAGGGCGCGGCTTTTCTGGCGGGCGAGAAGATTTACCTTGTTCAACGAAGGAGGTCGCTCCTCCGCATGTTGTTCCACGTAGGTTTTTATCTCTGCGATGAGACTTGGGAAACGAGATTTCTTAAGCGCCGACGGATCGCTCCCGGCCTCTTTGGCCACGTTGTTCTGAGTAACCGGTGTCCCCTTTGGTAGAAGCTGTGGCCTATCGAATTTCAGGCGCTCAAAAGCATCACGATATTGATCAGCCGCGCTGCGGCGAGCAGGGAGTTCAACGTCCATTTTCGCTCCCTACGACACGACGGAAGCTCTCTACGCTTCGCTGTTGAGCCTTCAACGATTCCATTAGCGGACTCCCATCCTGAGCAGTAGCAAGTCGCTCTTTGAGTACATGTTCAAGATCATCTACCGCGCCCAGTCGTTCTGAGTCATACAGCACATCAGGGCAAGGTTTTGCATCCACTGAATCACCACCCCCGCAATGGGCAATATTGTCAATTCCGCCGTACGGACAAGGCTTGCGACTCGAACAAACGCCAAGAATTATCGGGCGACAGGCGACCGCGCCTTTCTTTGCCAAACCAATCATCTTCTTCGCATCCTCTGGCGAAATCAGCCGAACGATCTCAGCCTTTCGTTTGTCTCCATGGGGACTGACAAAACGCTCACTCGTAAGCTGCTGCAACTCTCTTCCGAGCGTCTCGTACATTGTGCGAACGTACAGAGTGTGAGCCTTTTCCTCTAGACGCATCCGCGAGTGATTTTGTCCGTAGTAAAGGCTCATCGCTCGTGTGACGTGCTTGAGCTGGTACTGAAGCGAAGCATCACTTACGAGCCCGGAAGCTTGCATGTTCACTGCCCCAGTTCTACGCAACTGATGCCAAGCCAACGGCCATACAGCACCCACTTGATATTCCTCCGGCAATGAAGGAGTAGCTAGCCGGGCCAATTTCAAATCCTCAGGCGTGATACGCAAACGTTCTAAGTCAAAGAGCTTCCCATGCTGCCCCAAAAAGTCGGCATATGACAGAATGCTCGGTCTCAGTGAGTGATCACCTTTATTGCGCAATGGGCTCCAAGGCTCGTGAGAAAAATCGGTCAAGTAACGCTCGGCGGAAACTCTCGCGGCTTCGTGAGGTGCGTGTAATGAGCGAAACAGAGAAATAACTTCCATCGCCTTCACGGCGACCGCCACAGATGGGGATGTGACCCAAAGGGCGTTGTTATCAGAGAGCGTTTTTGTCGTCTGTCCACGTAACAAAAAAATGTCGCCGAAGCTCTTGTCGTGCTCGACGTCAAGACACCCGGCTCGAAGATTCCATGCTTCCTCGACCCGCATGAGACTGAAGTTAAGGATGTAAGCTAATCCCGCGCCGTTGACCAGTTTCAGATATTTAGTCAGCGCTTTTACTTGCAAGTCGCCACTTCGACCTACCCAACGTTCAAGTAGCTCGAAGATACCGAAGCGTTTCGCGGTATTTGCAAACGCGCCGAGAAAACGAAGCCCTGTTTTAGCGCCTGATAATTGCATCTTATGGCCGCAAAAAGGCGGAGCGTTTACGCACGCTGTTCTCTCCGAAACCCTCTGGTTATGTTCGTAAGCCGCGAAACAGAACCGATAACAAGCTTCAACCTGTTCTCGATGGGATAGGAAGTCATCAAGGCACTCTCGCAGCCTAGTAACTTGATAGCGCCAAATACGTGGGGGGATGTATGGTGTTTGAGAGGTGTGGTGAGTGGGGAAAAGCGCAGCCAGACGGGTTAGAGAGCCTGAATCCAGCAACGTAAACCCCACGGTCTCTCTGGACGCGTAAAGCTCATGCATTAACGTCAGAAACTCGGTTTTTCTCGAGGTCTTAAGAAAGGCAGGGATCCGTTCGCATACGAGCGGAAAGTGGCTTAATTCGCTGGCAAGTATTCCTGCCTCTTCGCAAAGAACAAACAGACGCCGCATCTGATCGAAACGCGTGGCGGTTGCAGAAGCTGAGTGCAACACGGTTATTGAATTGAAGCCGGAGCATCATGCCGCATTGCCATGGAGTTTTG
>NZ_QXTJ01000015.1:0-199332 GCF_003605735.1 Pseudomonas sp. LS-2
AGGCCGTTGATCACCGTATTCAGCCCACCGACCACAGGTGTCGAGGTGTCGCCACCCGCCCGCACACCGACGATGAGTCCGCCCGCGGCCGGGCCATCGGCGCCCGCCTGATCGTTCCCCAGTACGTTGACGGTCACGTCCCCGCCCTCTACCACCACGCCGACATCGGCGATGGCTTGGGGCACGTCATCGGTGACATGCACGTTGATGTTGCCGTCCGTCACGTCGCCGTCGCTGTCTACGGCGTGGACCGGGATCTGCTCGTTATTGAGGGTGCCGTCGCCCTGGTTGTGGGTTTCGGGACCGGTGAGCGTGTAGGTGTACGTCACCTCTCCGGTGGTCGGGTTGTAGCCGATGATGGTGAGGGTGTTGCCGGACGGCAAGGTGATGGATTGAGGCGATGTGATCCCCACCCCGTTTGTCACAACGTCGATGCCGCCGATGGTCAGCGTCTGCAGGCCATCGGGCGCTGTGACCTTGATCACCCCGTTCTGGGTCAGTGCACCGGGGTTCGGTGCGCTACCGTCGGCCAGGCTGGCTTCGCTCAGCGAGACTTCGCTTGCGCCGAGTGTAACGCCATTGTTCACCGGGTTTACAGGCGGTGGCGGTTCGACGGGCGGCGGTTGATCGGGCGGCGGCTGGTCCGGTGGTGTCACTACCGGCGGAATCACTACAGGAGGAATCACTACGGGCGGAACCACTACAGGCGGAATCACCTCCGGCGGAAGGCTTGCATTGCCCCCGTCATCGTCACCGACGACCTCGCCCTCCGGCACGATAAAAGTGCTCGTCAGGCCGGCCGTCGGAAAACCGATGACCGGATTTACCACACCGGCCGTCTCCGTGAGCAACACAAACGAGTGACCGCCTCCCAACGCACTCGGCGCGCCTCCAGGATTCGCATTGCCCGCTGCGGGAGGATCGGTGATCTGGGAGGGGTCGGCGCCGGCGGCTATTGCCTGCTGGACCTGTTGCACATCCGACAGCTGGGCCTGGCTGGGCGCGGTGTCCGGCGTGTCGACGTGGGTCGCATGGTTGGCAAGGATTTGCGGAGTCAACGGCATGCTGCTGTCGCGACCCAGGGTCAATTCGCCGCCCTTGGCCAGGTGCACTGCCACCGCGCCCGTGGGCCCGGTCTGCAGCAGCTCACCGGCGTACACCTTGTCGCCTTCGATCACCAGACGCTTGGTGCCGTTGCTCGCCACCGCGAAAACATCGCCCACCACCTGCTGCACAGTACCGATCAACCTGGCCATATCCACTCCCTTGCTGCAAATACCGGATCAGAAATGTTACGAATTCAACAGAAACTGTTCGATCGGCGCACAGAAATGGCTTAGAGCCAGCATCGAGCGACAATTTTATGTCGCTGAATTTTTTCAGGTTTTTTGCTCGAAAAACCGCTTGATCGAACGCCGTCAAATTTCCGTTGAAAGCCCAACCGCAACCGTAAGACGCCTGTAAAACGTTGAATACAAGCGTTTCCTGAAAAGAACAATCGCCTGAAACCCGAAAATGGCATAAGTTTTTTTTGGAATAAGCCTTATGAAAAAAACGTCTGAGCTTTTCCCAAAGTTGTTCTTAGCTGTGATGTTACAAACCTGATACGGTTTTAACAGCAACATTCGCCGGTTTTTTGGCGTTAGCAGTACGACAACAATCCAGGGAGACGTTTCCATGCGCGATTTGACCCCGCTCTACAGTGCAGTTGTGTTGGCGGTCGCCTGCGCTCAAGCGCAAGCCATGTCACTGAATCAAGCGATTCAGAACACCATCGACAATCACCCGGAAATTCACGCCAACGTGAACAACCGATTGTCCGCAGACGAAGACGTGAAATTCGCCAAGGGAGGCTATCTTCCGACCGTGGATCTGGTTGCCGCCTACGGCCGCGAACACACCGACAGCCCCACCACCCGGGCGTTCGGCAATCACAACGAAGAGACGCTGAACTACACCCAATCCGAGCTGCGCCTGCGCCAAATGCTGTTCGACGGGTTCAACACCAAGAACGAAGTGGGTCGCACCCAAGAAGTCGTCAACTCCCGTGCGTACTACCTGCGCGGCACCTCGGAAAGCCTCGCGCTGCGGGCCATCGAGGTGTACCTGGAAGTGCTCAAACGTCGCGAGATGCTGGACCTGGCGAAGAACAATCTGCAGGCCCACCTGCGCATCAATGACCAGATCGGCATGCGCGCAAATCGCGGCATCGGCAGCAACGCCGACAGCGATCAGTCCAAGGCCCGTCGCGCGCTGGCGGAGAACAACTTCTACACCGCGCAAGTGGATCTGGCCGACGCCGAAGCCAACTTCTTCAGCGCCGTGGGCAAGATGCCCGACGAGCTTGAAGCGCCGGCCTCGATCAAGGGGCAAGTGCCGCAGAACCTGAACGATGCCCGGCAGAGCATGCTGGTCAACAACCCCTATCTGAAATCGGCCCAGGCCGACGTCAATGCCGCCGAGAAGCAATACGAAGTGGCGAAGTCGCCGTTCTATCCGCGTTTCGATGGCGAACTGGCGGTAGGCGCCAATGACAACCTGCAAGGCGAAGAAGGCCACGACAACGAATGGCGTGCGGCCGTGGTGATGAACTACAACCTGTTCAACGGTAACCGCGACAAGGCTCGGCTCAAATCCGACTCCTACAAGACCGGCCAGGCGATGGACATCCGCAACAACGCCCTGCGCATGCTCAACGAGAACCTGTCGCTGGCCTGGAACGCCATGAACAACGCCCGCGTCCAGACCCCGATCGCCCGTGAATACGCTGAGACCACGACCAAGGTACGCGCCGCGTATCAGGACCAGTTCGGCTTGGGGCAACGCACGCTGCTCGACCTGCTGGACAGCGAAAACGAGCTGTATAACGCAGCCCGCCGCTACACCGAACTGCGCTACACCGAAGAGTTCTCGATGTACCGGGTGCTGGCCACTGAAGGCGAGCTGTTGCGCAAAGAGCGCGTTGTACTGCCAACCGAAGCGGTCGCCCTGACAGACGTCAAAAGCGAAGCACGGCTGCCTGAACTGAAGTAGCGCGCGAGCGCGGGAGAAGTCTGTGACCAGCATGCCGCCTCTGTTTGAATCAGCTCCATCGTTCGACCCACGTTCGACCTTCGACGACCCGCTACTGGATGGCCTGCTCATCCTCTGCAGGCTGCACGATTGCAGCGCCAGCCGTACCAGCCTCAGTGCCGGTCTGCCGTTGGCGCAACAGTCCTTGAGTGTCGATCTTCTGCCCCGTGCCGCCGCTCGCGCCGGACTGCAGGCGCGCATTCTGCGCCGCAGCCTGGACGCCATCGACGGACTGAACCTGCCCGTATTACTGCTGCTCAAGGGCAATCGTTGCGCGGTCCTTCGACGATGGGATGAAGACGGTCGGGCGCTGATTCTGCCGAGCGAAGCAGACGGCGGCGAACAACGCGTGACCCATGAGGAGCTGGCCACGCTCTACACCGGCCAGGCCCTGTTCGCCCGCCCCCGCCATGAGCTGGAAAACCTGCGCGCACCGCTGGTGCCGCGGGTCAATGCCTGGTTCCGCGACACCCTCAAACTGTCGCGCTGGCTGTACAGCGACGCGATTCTCGCCAGCCTGTTGATCAACTTGCTGGGCTTGATGGTGCCGCTGTTCGTCATGCAGACCTACGACCGCGTCGTGCCCAATCAGGCGACGTCGACGCTATGGGTGCTGGCCATCGGTCTGCTGATCGGCACGGCATTCGAGCTGACCCTGCGCCTGGTGCGGGCGCACCTGCTGGATCAGGCTGGCAAGAAAACGGATGTGATCCTCTCCGCGACGCTGTTCGAGCGCATTACCGGCATGGCCATGAAAGCCCGCCCGGCGAGCATCGGTGGTTTCGCCCAGAGCATTCATGACTTTCAGGGGCTGCGCGAATTTCTCACTGCGGTGACGCTGACCAGCATCATTGACCTGCCCTTCGCGGTGTTGATGCTGGCAGTGATCGGTCTGCTGGGTGGCTGGCTGGTGGTGATTCCACTGGTGGCGTTTCCGATCACCATCATCTTCGCCTGGATCATCCAGATGCGCCTGCGCGACACCGTCGAACGCAGCCTTGCGCTGGGGGCCGAGCGGCAGGCATTGCTGGTCGAAACCCTCGGCGGCCTGGAGACCCTGAAGGCTTGTGGTGCTGAAAGCGAACGCCAGCACAAATGGGAACATACCCATGGCGCCCTCACCCGCCTGGACAGCCATGCGCGAGATCTGTCGGCGCTGGCGAGCAACGGCACGCTGTTCATTCAGCAGTTCTCGGGCATGGCCACCATCGTCGCCGGGGTCTACATCATCATCGCGGGCAATCTCAGCGTCGGTGCACTGGTCGCCAGTTACATGCTCGGCAGTCGTGTACTGGCGCCGCTGGGGCAGATCGCCGGGTTGATCACGCGCTATCAACAGGCGCAGGTCACCATGAAAAGCACCGACGCGTTGATGGCCCTGCCGCAGGAGCGCACGCCTGGGAAGCACCCGCTGCAACACACCCAGCTCAAGGGCGCGGTGGAAGTGGTCAAGGCCAGTTTCGCCTATGGCGGCCCCGGTACGCTGGCTGCGTTGCATGAGGTCAGCATCACCGTCAGACCGGGCGAGCGCATCGGCATCATAGGGCGCAGCGGCTCGGGCAAAAGTACCCTGGCCCGAATGATGATGGGCTTCTACACGCCAGACGAAGGACAGTTGCTGCTGGACGGGCTGGACCTGCGTCAGGTGGACGTCGCCGACCTGCGTCAGCAAGTCGGATATGTGGCCCATGACCTGCCCCTGCTGGCGGGCAGCCTGCGCGACAACCTGACCCTCGGCGCCCGTTATGTCACCGATGCACGAATGCTGGAGGTGGCTGAACTGACCGGCGTGACCGACCTTGCGCGCAATCATCCGCTGGGCTTCGACCGGCCAGTGGGCGAGCGCGGCCAGTTGCTGTCGGGCGGACAACGTCAGGCCGTTCTGCTGGCCCGCGCCTTGCTGCTCGACCCTCCAATCATGTTGCTGGACGAACCCACCAGTCACATGGACAACGCCAGCGAAGACGTACTGCGCCAGAAGCTGTTCGACCTGATGCAGGGCAAGACGCTGTTGCTGGTCACTCACCGCATGTCGATGCTCAGCCTCGTTGATCGCCTGGTGGTGCTTGACAACGGCAGGGTCGTTGCCGACGGCCCCAAACAGCTGGTCATCGAAGCATTGCGCAAGGGCCGTGTCGGCCCGACCACGGTTTAAGGAGCGTTCCCTATGTCATCCGCTCAGCGCTATTTTCACCCTGGTCGTCAGGTCGATACCGAGTTCATGCCGGAAGTCGCCGGTGTGGTTGCCGAGGATTCTTCCAGGGGTTCACGCATCACGGTCTGGATTGCTGCGGCATTGATTGTCACGGCGCTGGTCTGGGCCAGATTCGCCGTGTTGCAGGAAGTCACCATGGGCGAAGGCAAGGCGATTCCATCGAGCAAGGTTCAGGTGATTCAGAACCTGGAA
The DNA here is from genome assembly GCF_003605735.1 of Pseudomonas sp. LS-2. GTDB lineage: Bacteria > Pseudomonadota > Gammaproteobacteria > Pseudomonadales > Pseudomonadaceae > Aquipseudomonas. The sequence goes on from NZ_QXTJ01000015.1 coordinate 5,480, forward strand.
GGCGGGATCGTCACCGAGATATTCGTTCGCGAAGGGCAGATCGTGAACAAGGGCGACACCCTGTTGCGTCTGGATGACACGCGGTTTCTGTCAAACAAGGGCGAGAGCGAGGTCGACAAGTACACACTGATGGCCCAGGTCGACCGGCTCTCGGCCGAATCCGAAGGGCGTCCGTTCAAGCCGTCTGCCGAGGTATTGAGCAAGGCGCCACAAGTGGCCGCCGACGAGCAGTCGCTGTATGACTCTCGCCAGCGTCGTCTGGCGAGCGAGCAGCGGACCCTGCAGGAGCAGCTGCGGCAGAAGACCCAGGAAGTGGCCGAGTTTCGCTCCAAGCAGGATCAGTACCGCAGCCAGTTGGGTTATATCCAGCAGGAGCTGAGCATGTCCGCGCCGCTGGTCAACAGTGGTGCGGTGTCGCCGGTGGAGATCATTCGGCTCAAGGGCAAGGCGTCTGAAGCGCGCGGGCAGATGGACGCGACGTCGCTGGCGATTCCACGGGCGGAAGCGGCAATCAACGAGATCAAGAGCAAGATTCAGGAGTCCCTCGACAGCTTCCGTTCGGATGCAGCCAAAGACCTCAACGACAAGCGCGCGGACCTGGCAAAAGCCAGCGCCACCAGCATCGCCATCGACGACCGCGTGACCCGCACCACCGTGACCTCGCCGGTCAAAGGCATCGTCAAGACGCTGAAGGTCAACACCATCGGCGGCGTGGTGCAGCCCGGCAGCGACATGGTGGAAGTCGTGCCGCTGGAAGACAACCTGCTGATCGAAGCCAAGGTGCGGCCACAGGACGTCGCCTTCCTTCATCCGGGCCAGAAAGCGATGGTGAAATTCAGTGCGTACGACTACACCATTTACGGCGGGTTGCCAGCGAAACTGGAACTGATCGGCGCTGACACCACCACCGACGACAAGGGCAATACCTTCTATCTGATCCAGGTTCGCACCGACAAAAACCACCTGGGTAGCGACGCCAAACCGCTGCTGATCATTCCAGGGATGGTCGCGACGGTGGACATCATCACCGGCGAGAAGAGCGTGATGGATTACCTGTTGAAACCGGTCCTGAAAGCGCGGACCGAGGCGTTGCGGGAGCGGTGACGTTTGGGGGATCGGGGGATTGCGGTGGGTCAGGCAGCGAAAACGTGTCTGATATACCGCAATCGCGACCCTCGTAAACTCGGATTGCTCCTACAGGGATTGAGGTGGACCGGATGGTTGCGGTGATCGGGGATTGCGGTGGGTCAGGCAGCGAAAACGTGTCTGATATACCGCAATCGCGACCCTCGTAAACTCGGATTGCTCCTACAGGGATNTTGTTGCGGTGATCGGGGATTGCGGTGGGTCAGGCAGCGAAAACGTGTCTGATACACCGCAATCGCGACCCTCGTAAACTCGGATTGCTCCTACAGGGATTGGGGTGGACCGGATGGTTGCGGCGTTCCGGGATTGAGGTGGACCGGGTAGTTGCGGGCGGCGAGCCAAGGAACCCCGGCTACTGCGCCAGTCCCACCTTCAGCAGTTTGCCGTCGTCCTCATCGGTCAACACATACAGGTAACCGTCCGGCCCCTGACGCACATCGCGGATGCGCGACTTCAGTTCACCCAGCAAACGTTCTTCATGCACCACCTTGTCGTCCTTAAGCTCAAGACGAATCAGCACCTGCGCCGCCAGCGCGCCAATGAAGATGTTGTGATCCCATTGCTTGAATCTGTCGGCATCGTAGAACGCCATGCCGCTGATGGCCGGGGATTTCTCCCAGACATGGAACGGGTTCTTCACCCCCTCCACGATCTTGCCCTTGGACTCGGAAATCGGCTGTCCGGTGTAATCGATACCGAAGGTGGAAATCGGCCAGCCGTAGTTGGCGCCGCGCTCGATGATGTTGATTTCATCGCCGCCCATGGGCCCATGCTCGTTGGTCCACAGCGTGCCAGTCCAGGGGTTGAGCGCCGCACCTTGCTGGTTGCGATGGCCGTAGGTCCAGATCTCGGGGCGCACGTTTTTCTGACCGACGAAGGGGTTGTCCTTGGGTACCGTGCCGTCCGGGTACAGGCGCACGATCTTGCCCTGGAGTTTGTCCAGATCCTGCGACGTCGGGCGATTGTTGTTCTCGCCCAAAGCGATGAACAGATAGCCATCTCGGTCGAACACGATGCGCGAACCGAAGTGGTTGCCCACGGACAGTTTCGGCTGCTGCTGGAAGATGCGCGTGAAGTTTTCCAGTTTCGTCATGTCATCCGAAAGCCGACCGCGCCCTGCCGCCGTGCCTCCGGTCTTGCCGTCGCTGCCCGCCTCGGCGTAGGTCAGGTAGACCATGCGGTCCTTGGCGAAGTCCGGTGACAGCTCGACGTCCAGCAAACCGCCTTGGCCCTGAACCCAGACCGTGGGCACACCGGAAATCGGAGCCGACAGTTTTCCATCGGACGCTACCCGCCTCAGGCTGCCCGTGCGCTCGGTCACCAGCATGCCCTTGTCATCCGGCAAGAACGCCACCGCCCAAGGGTGCTGCAAGCCCGTCACCACTTCATCCACCGTCAAGGTGCCCTCCTCGCTCTGGTAGGTGGCAGCGGATGCCTGAATGGACAGGCCAAGCAATACGGATGCACAAACACCGGCGATCAAGGTCTTGCGAAAGGTGGTTCTACGCAACATGGGCGATTCCTTTTGACTGAGAAATGACTCTGGCTGTCGTGTTGCCGATTCAGTTGCTGCGCCGCTCCGCGCCACCGGAAGGCCGTGGCGATGTCTGTCGGGTGGGTTGGCCGTTGCCGATGCCGCCGTTTTCCAGGGTCGGTGGACGTGGTTGAGTGGGCCCAAGACTGGGGCCGCGCACCGGTGGCGAGATGGATTGAGTGCCTTGACGGCTATTGGGATTGGCGCGGCGGATCGCGCCGTTGTCGGGGTTGCTATTGGTACGGTTGAGGTAGCTCGCCGAGGCCAGCCATTGGGGAGACGGGGTAACGCTGTCGCTCGCCTGAGCCCCGCCGAGAGTCAACAGTCCGCCCAGGGAGACAAGTGCAAGGTGTCGCAGGAAACGGTTCATTATTTACCTCACGTGGGGAGGGTGCCGAACGAGTGACGATTCCGGTGTTTGATGGTGCAGAGTCGGGTAGGTTCGCCTCGGGAGGGAGGATGAGCAACGTGTAGGACGGTTCTCTTTGTAACAAGGATAGTCCGTCTGTGATCAACGCCCTTGGGGCCAACCCTTGAGACCAGCCCGAAGTCGCCGGTCGCCTGTTGCACAAATCTTCCAGACTCGGCGTTAAGCTGCGCGCTAAGTTTACCGACGCATGATACCGATGCACGACGACCTCTTTGTGTAGCAGCACGGCTGGCCGGCGGTAGCGAACTGGCGAACGCCACCACCGGCGAGCCGTGCAGCTACAGGCGGCTGCTACCGCAAATGCAATGGCTGATCAAAAAGGAAATCCCATGCCCGATCGCAACTGGATCGATCTCAAGCAGGACGCAACGTCCGGCATCGAGACGATGCGCGCGCATTTCGAGGGGCATGCGTACGATCCGCACTGGCACGACAGCTATCTGGTCGGCATCACCGAGCAAGGCGTGCAGCAATTCAACTGCCGTCGGCAGCAGTACAAGAGCACGCCCGGCAAGGTGTTCCTGCTGGAGCCCGGCGACATTCATGATGGTCACGCACCGGAGGCAGACGGCTTTACCTATCGCACGCTGTATCTGGACCCCCACTGGCTGCAGCGCGAACTGCGCGCGCAATTCGAACAGGCACCGGACAACGCGCAACTGAGTTTCGCTGAAACCCTGGCCGATGACAGCCGCCTGGCCATGGCCACCGCCAACGCATTCGAAGCCATGCACAGCGCAGAACTGCGCATCGTGCGCCAGACCGCGCTGGACACTCTGCTGTCGAACCTGACCAGCCATCTTCGCTGGCGCACCCTGATCAGCCCCGATCCGCGGCTGCCTCTGGCCGCGCAACGGGCGCGGGACTATCTGCACAGTCACCTGCACCAGGATATCGGCCTTGATGATCTGGCGGCCGCCGCCGGGGTCGATCGCTTTCGCTTGAGCCGAGCGTTCAAGGCCGCGTTCGGTCTGGCACCCCATGCGTATCTGATTCAATTGCGACTGACCCGCGCTCGCCGCCTGCTGGCCCGTGGCGAGCTGCCGGTCAATGTCGCTGCAACCCTCGGATTCGCCGACCAGAGCCATCTGGGGCGCTGGTTCCAGCGCGCCTATCGCATGACGCCCGCCGACTATCGCCGCCGCTGCTCAAATCTTCCAGACTGACAACCCGCGCCCCGCGATCATCGCTGCATGATCAATTGCTGCCGAGTGGTCCCATGCAAAGTTTCCTGCCGTTTCTGCTGTTCGCTTTCGTCGCTTCCATCACACCTGGCCCGACCAACATTCTGGTGATGACCAACAGCTCGCGCCATGGTCTGGTGCGCACACTTCCCATCATGCTGGGAGGCTGCGCCGGTGCGGCATTGCTGGTGCTGATCGTCGGCACCGGTCTTGGCGAGGTGCTGGCACGTCACGCTCAGGTACAAACCGTGATGTCGTGGATTGGCATTGCCTGGCTGACGTGGCTGGCCTGGCAGATTTTCAGCGCGCCCGCCGAAGCCGTCGATGCTGACCAAGCCAGCAAAGGCCCGCGCCTTGGCCTGTGGAGTGCTGCCAGTCTGCAAGTGGTCAACCCGAAAACCTGGCTGATGGCACTGGCGGTGGTCAGTGTGTTCGCGGGCACCGATGCCGAGCGCATGTTGCGTGTGGCATGGCTGTCGCTGATCTTTTTCATGGTGGCGGTGCCGTGCATGGGCGCCTGGGCGTATCTGGGGGTCAGTGCCGCGAAGTTCTGCCGCTCGCCCCGGAGCATGAAGCGTTTCAATCAAGTGATGGCGGTGTTGTTGCTGGTGTCGGCGTGGGTGACGCTGGTGGTTTGAGCCCGCCACGGATGATCGTCAAAGACCTACCCGTAGCATGATCTAATGCGCACTTCCCGATGCCGATCCGGACACTTGCCATGGCCCCTTTCTACGATGCACGCGGCAATATCTACGCCGTGATTTCCCCTCAAGCGCTGCGCAATCTGGGTGTGAGTCTGCCCGACTCAGCGGCCGAGGCAGCGCTGGCGCGACAATCCTGGACGGCCGGCGCCGTTGCTGCGATCTGCGACTGGCCAGACGGCCAACGTCCCGCAGGCAGCAAAACCCATCGCTCGGACGGTTTGCTGGTTGGGCCGTTTCAGGACGCGGCGCCCTTCGACGTGCTGATCGTCAACACCGACGGCACCCTCGCCGAACGCAGTGGCAACGGTCTGACCATCTTTGCCCAGTCACTGACTGACACGGGTCGGGTGTTGAGCGTTGAAGGCTTCACCCTGCGGGTTCATCACGACAATCAGGACTCGGCCAGCCCTGTACCGACCGATGCGGTTGCGGCCGTTATCGAGGGTTTACCGGGGTTCTGGCTGGACATCGGCACACCGGCATTCGGCGCGAAGGCCGTCGGTGCCAGAGGTACCGGTGTCGGCGATGCGATGCTCGATCATGCGCAGGTCAACCGGGTTGAACGTCTGGCAAGCCTTCACCCGCACTGGCAGACCAGCGTGTTCGTCAGGGTCGGTAATCCCCACTGCGTCACACTGGTGCCCGACGTCGAGGCGTTACCGAGCTTCGAACAATTGCACGAATCGCCGCTCAATGATGCGCTGACCCAAATCGCCTTCGCGGCGGGCGAGTTCGGCACGGGCGAACCCTGCCCCGCCGGCGTCAATTTGCAATGGGCCGCGAAAATCGGCCCGAACCAAATCATGGCGCGGGTGTTCGAGCGCGGCGAAGGACCAACGGCGTCCTCGGGCACCAGCGCCAGTGCCGTGGCCTGCGCTGCCTGGCTATGCGGCTGGGTGGGCGCAGGTCTGGTCGAGATCGTCATGCCCGGTGGCACCGCTCCGGTGCGTCTGATCGAACATGAAGGTCGTCTGCAGCAGGTTCAATTATTCGGCGCCGCACATATCCAGCGCTGACGTTGCGAGCCACCGTGCTGTCTTCGTCACAGCCGGCGCCGATTGTTTTTCAGTGATTTGCGAACTGAAACGCAGAAGAATGTGAAATTGCCACTATTGGGGATTGCATCCATCTTCCGCTTGGCTATGCTCTGGAAAACCGCCGCGCCTGGCTCGATAACGGGAAGGTGCGCGGGCTGTAGCGATGTCATTCGACCAGGACGTCAGGCACCCATATGGAATTGCTGACCAAACCGTCAACTACGGGACAATTGCTCGCTTCGATCGATATCAGACGATCGGTCAACTGCTTATTCATCCCGTCCGAAGCGCTCTGCTTCAACCCTTGCAGCCACTTGCCCGGGCACTCCATGCAGCGAATGTCATACCGCCATGACTCAAGCTAGCACCTGTGAGGTCGACACCCTTTACAGCCCATCATGGAAGACGGTCACTTCGACCGCGTAAATATTGAGGTAAGTGGCAGATGTTCAACTCCCAGCGCAAGGCGGTCGAAGCCCAATTGCAGGTATCTACCGCAGCCCTGTGCCAGTCGAAGGCCAAGCTGGCGGCGATCGGCCGCTCCATGGCGATGATCGAATTCACCCCCCAGGGCATCATCCTCGACGCCAACGAAAAGTTCTGCCACGCGATGGGCTATCAACCTGGCGAACTGGTGGGCAAACACCATCGCATCTTCTGCGAAAGGGCATTCTGCGACAGCGATGCCTACGGCAAATTGTGGCGCGACCTGGCACGCGGCGAGCCGCTGTGCGGTACGTTCATGCGTCTGGACAAGTCAGGACGCGAGATCTGGCTGGAAGCGAGCTACATGCCGGTGTTCGACAACGACGGCAAGGTACAGAGCGTGATCAAGGTCGCCGCCGACATCACTGCCCGTGCCTACAAGGATCACGAGAACCAGAGCATGATCGACGCCATCGGACGCTCCATGGCGACAATCGAGTTTTCGCCGGATGGTCGCGTCATCACCGCCAACGACAACTTTCTCAAGACCATGCATTACTCGCTCAACGAGGTGGTCGGCCAGCACCACAGCCTGTTTTGCACCCGGGAGGAAGTCGACTCGCCTGCGTACAAGGCATTCTGGGCCTCGCTCAATCGCGGCGAATATCACTCTCATCGCTTCGAGCGGGTGAACAAGCTAGGGGAGAAGGTCTATCTGGAAGCGACTTACAACCCGCTGTTCGATGCCAAGGGCCGACTGTACAAAGTGGTGAAATTCGCCAGCGACATTACCGAGCAAGTGACCGTACAACGCAGTGCCGCGACCCCCGCACACGACACATCAGTGCGCACGGACGCTTGCGCGCAGAAGGGTTCCAGCGTGGTGCAACAGACGGTCTCGGTGATCGAGCAGATCTCCCACGACCTCAACGAAGCGGCGCGCAGTATCGACGCGGTGAACAAGCAATCGGAGATCATCGCCACCATCGTGCAGACCATTCGCGGCATTGCCGACCAGACCAACTTGCTGGCCCTCAACGCGGCCATCGAAGCCGCGCGCGCCGGCGAACACGGCCGTGGTTTTGCGGTGGTTGCCGATGAGGTGCGTGGCCTTGCAGCGCGAACCAGCAAGGCCACGGTCGAGATCGTCGATGTGGTACGGCAGAACAACGAACTGGCGAAAAGCGCGGTGTCGAGCATGCAATCGAGTCTGAGCCGGACCGGCACGGGCGTCGAGCTGGCCAACGAGGCCGGGGAAGTGATCCTGGAAATCCAGCAAGGGTCCCGGCATGTGGTGGATGCGATCAGTCAGTTCAGCTCGACGCTGCGGCTGGATTGAAGCATTGAAGCATTGAAGCCATGCCCCTGTAGCAGTCCGGCTCGCCGGCGGTGGCGTCCTTGAGATCGTTACCGCCGGCAAGCCGTGCTGCCACAGAGCGCGTTGCGGTCGCTCGACCGTGCCGTCGATTATTCCCCGATATCCTCATTCCACAACTCAGGCTTGTCGGCGATGAACTGCTTCATCAGCGCGACGCAGGTCGCGTTGTGCACCACATCCACCTGCACACCGCGCGAACGCAGCAGCTCTTCCTCGCCCATGAACGTCTCGTTCTCGCCGACGATGATCTTGCGGATACCGTACAAAAGGATTGCGCCACTGCACATCGCGCAAGGTGAGAGCGTGGTGTAAAGAGTGGCTTCGCGGTAGACCTTTGCGGGCTGGCGTCCGGCATTTTCAAACGCGTCCATTTCGCCGTGCTTGATCGCGCTGCCTTCCTGAACCCGGCGATTGTGGCCACGACCGATGATCTTGCCGTCATGAACGATGACCGACCCGATCGGAATACCGCCCTCGGCCAGTCCTTTTTGCGCTTCTTCTATGGCCGCCTGCATGAATGGGTCCATGGTTTCTCCTTTACCTTTCGATCAAAAAATACAGCCCCGAACCAGAGGGGCTTGAAGCGCTAAGGCTTGGCTTTTTTCAGCGCGTTGTCCAGCGCCGTGGAAACATAGACCTTGAGCAGCTCGCTGGAACGGCCCTTCATGTCCATGCCGACATCGCGTTGCCTGGCGCGGAATTTGTTGGCGACGTCGGGGGGCGGATCGCCGACGTTGAGCGCGGTCAGTTCATCGGGGGTAAACGACGCCGCATAGGCGGCTGCAAGGTTGCGATCCCATTCCTGCTGATAGTGCGGTTGCAGGTACTGCAGCTCGTCCTTAACAATTTCCTGAGCCTTGGTGCGCCCAACCGCCTCCACGATGGTGGTGAAGGTGACAGTGCGCGATGCGACCTGATAGCCCAGCCAGCCAAGGCTTTCGCCCAGATGCCGGTCCTGCACGAACGCCAGCGCGCTGGGTGGCAACGGCGCGGCTTCGGCGGCCATGGCAAAACCGGGCACTTCCAGCAGCAGGCCGAACAACAGGCCTGTGGCCACATTCAATATCGTCAACGCAGTCGATCTGCTATATCCCATGTCCTCTCCCCGGCGACTTTTTCTGTGTGATCAACTCATTGACTGCTCGGTGAAGCTAGCACCTGAGTCACGGTTTGCCAGTCAGTCCGGTCTGCGACAACGGGTATCAGTCCTGCGCGGCAGGCCGCGACGACCATTGCTGCGCATTCATCCGATAGATCCTGACGCCGTGACGGTGATACTGACTGTGGATGAAACCGCTGAATCCCAGTTTCTGGATCACCTTGACCGAAGCGATGTTGGCGGGCTCGACGATGGCGATCAGCGAATCGATCTTCAGTGTGTCGAAGCCATGGGACAGCGCACTTCGAGCCGCTTCGGTGCCCAGTCCCTTGCCCCAGAAGCGCTGTGCCAGCCGGTAACCGATCTCGATTTCGTCGGCGTCATCCACGCGCTCGGCATTCAGACCGCAGAATCCGGCCAAGGTTGATGAGGATTTGTCGACGACCGCCCATGGCCCGAAACCGTGCTGGCGGTAGGAGTGTCGGCACCAGTCGATGAACTCTCCGGTCGCCTGCTCCGACAGCACGCCACGCACCGAATGGCGCATGACTTCTGCGTCACCCAGAATCCGCGCCAGGGCCGGGGTGTCGTCGTGGGAGAGTTCACGAAGGATCAGGTGTTCGGTGTTCAGGGAAGAAAGGGGCGTGTTCATGATGGCGGGCTCGCGGGCGGATCGGATACCAACCATGAGCATGGCGCAGGCTGAGGATGCCTGCCAGTCCTGCGCCAATCATCCTGTAGCAGTCCGGCTTGCCGGCGGTAGCGCTCTTATGATCGGAACCGCCGGCAAGCCGTGCTGCTACAGTCAGTGCACTGCAATCAAAGCCCCGCCGTCACCTTCTTCGCCACATCGGCTGGTACCCACTGGGTCCAGATTTCCGGGTGGTCTTTGAGGAAGCTCTTGGCCACGGCATCCGGCTCCAGGCGCTTCTCGCTCATCTCACCCAGGGTCTTGTTCAACTGATCGATGGGCAGATCGACTTTCTGGAAGAAGCTCACCAGTTCCGGGTATTGCTTGTGGAACGGCTCGGAAACGCCGATCGCCAGGTGCGCCGCCAGGGAACTGGAACCGACCGGATTCGGGTTGCTGGCATCGGCCAGGGTTTTCCAGGCGGCCTCGTTGAAGGGTGGCTCTTCAAGCTTGATCAGCTTGAATCGGCCCAGCAGCGGCGTCGGCGACCAGTAGTAGAACAAGACCGGTTTGCCCCGGCGAATGGACGACGCCACTTCTGCGTCCAGGGCGGCGCCGGAGCCGGTACGGAAGTTCACGTAACTGTCGTTGAGCTTGTAGGCCTTGAGCTTTTGCGTGTTGACGATCTCCGAGGTCCAGCCGCTCGGGCTGTTGAGGAAGCGGCCCTTGTCAGGCGATTCCGGATCCTTGAACACGTCTTTGTATCTGGGCAGATCGGCGACCGACTTGAGGTCCGGCGCCAAGGGCTTGATGCCCTTCTGCGGGTCGCCCTTGATCACGAACTCCGGCACCCACCAGCCTTCCGTTGCGCCTTTGACGATATCGCCAAGGCCATACACCTTGCCTTCCGCTTCGGCCTTGACCCACGCAGGGCTGCGCCCCGCCCACTCTTCGCCGATCACCTGAATGTCGTTTTTCGCCAGCGCCGCTTCAAGGCTCACGGTGCTGCCCGGCAGTTTGTCGGTGGGGTAGCCGTAACCCTTCTCGACGATGGTGCGCAGAATTTCGGTGATCAGGCTGCCGCTTTCCCAAGTGATGTCCCCGAAGTGGATCGGGGCGGTTTTCTCAGCGCTCTGCGCCGGGCCGGTCAGCACAGCCAATGCCAGCAGCGAGCCGCCCAGCAGGTGTTTGATCGATGTCATTGTTGTCTCTCGAGGCTCAGGGATGGAAAACACTCAGTTGGGTTTAGCACAGCACACGCTTCATTCCAGACAAGCGCGCAGGCAACAGGTTTCAGCTTTCTCGATGTAGTCGCTGACCGAGCGAGAGGAAATACCCAATCTGACGGCGATTTCGGGATAAGTCAGACCGCTGCCGCGAGACAGCACGAAGGTCGTCCTGACCTTGGCCGGCAACCGATTGAGGCGACGGTCCATGCGGTCGAGCAGTTGCAGGGTCTCAGCCAGCTTTTCAGTGGATGACACGGCGGCAGGCTCTTCATGGATAAGTCCGTCGAGGTAGTCTCGCTCCAGATCACGACGGCGCCAGCGCTGATAAACGAGGCGTTTGGCGATGGTGGTCAGCAACGCTCGCGGCTCCCGGATAGGGACCACATTGGGCGATGCCAACAGTTGCAGGAAAGCCTCGGAAGCTATGTCTTCGGCGCAGGCGCGGGAATCCAGATGGCGGCAAAGGCGCTCACACAGCCATGAATAATGCTGGTCAAAAAGGCCGCCGAGGTATTGGCGTTGGGACAGATTGGCGCCGGACATAAGGCTTCCCTGGCATGGATTGATTGTTCTGTCCGGTGTTCCGGTGGAGCCATCCTAGCAAGGGCTTTTATGCGTTAATAATACTTAAAAGCGATTTTTATAGTTCAAATGGAAATAACCAATCTTGTAATAGGCACGGCTGCTGAAACGGTCGCATCTGCAAAATCGCTACCGCCGGCAAGCCGTGCTGCTACAAGTCCTCGTCAGACCACTCATCACGATTGGCCCCCACGCAGTCTGTAGCAGTCCGGCTTGCCGGCGGTGGCGGCTTCCAAATCGCTACCGCCGGCAAGCCGTGCTGCTACAAGTCCTCGTCAGACCACTCATCACGATTGGCCCCACGCAGCCTGTAGCAGTCCGGCTTGCCGGCGGTGGGGGCTTCCAAATCGCTACGGCCGGCAAGCCGGACGGCTACAGATCTGTTATCCCCATTTGCATCGCGGCACGTTCGTATTCCAGCAGTACTTGGTAATCTGCTTCGTTGGCAGGCCATACTTCAGCGATCGCCAATACCGCCGCGACGTCGGGCAAATCTTTCAACGCCTGATTCATCACTTCACGAATCGCTTGTGCATCTGCACCAATCCTCGTGATGTAAGGCAGGCAAGGCCCCGACGCGGTGCGCGCAATCACCTTCACCCCCGCAATCTCTTCGCTGTGATCCCTCGCCAGATAGTCGAACGTGACGCTGTCGATGGCCGCCAGGTCTCCCTCCCCCGCCTTGATCGCCACGAGGCTGTTGCGATGTCCGCCCGTCAACGACACCTGTGCGAAAAAACGCCCATCCTCGTGCAACGGCGCCAGCGTGTGGCGGAACAGATTCATGCCCGAGTTGGAGTCCTGAGCGTTGAGCAGACCGTGGCTGCCGCGGAAATCTTCGAGCCGTTGCCGAGGATCGTCGGCACGGGCAACGATCAGGCTGCAATGGTTGCCTCCAGACGCATTCGGCAGTTGATAGAGCGGCCGCCCGACCACTTGCACCTGCCCGTGCAGCGCCGTCATCAGGGGATAGCCGCAGGTTTGCGCCAACAGCAAACGCGGCGATAGCCACAGCTGTTTGAGGTCCAGGGTCCGGGGGTCCAGACGCGTCGCCGAAAGCCGCTCCAGCACGCGGATCAGCCATTGTTCCTGGGCTTCACGCACCCTTTCAGGCGCGACGTACATCTGTAATTCGGCGAAACCCTGAAGCATGTTCGAGCACCGGCGCTAGACGTAGGGATGTTGGGGACTGTCGATGGGGTTGACGCTGTGACGGCGAAACAGTTCAGCATACCCAGAGACCAGAAAACCACCGTTGCGTGCCAGCCATTGCTCGCGGCGGGCGCGATACACGACAGGAATGTGATACCAGGCCAGGCCCGGGAGATCGTGATGCACAAGATGCAGATTCAGATTGAGAAACAGCCACCGCCAAGGCCACGACGCCTCGTTGATCACTGTCCGTCGTTGCGGCTGCTCACTGGGACGATGCTCGTAGTAGGAACGCACCATTGAGATCGCCAGCGCGGGCACTGAGATCATCAGCACGTAATGCAGGGACGACAGTGCGCTGTAGCGCTCGATGAAGGCGAACATCAGCACCAGAAAGAACCCGTGAGTCGCCCACATCAACCAGGCCTGTAACTGGCCCCGCAGCAGGCGTCTGGACTCATCGACGAGCAGACTGCCCAGCGCCAGTGGCACGCCGAACACCAGTCGTCCCGGGGGCGTCTTGTCGAGCCAGCGAAGCAGGCGCATGACCCGGCCACTCTGCCGCCAGTGCGACTGACTCAGGTAACGGCTCTCCGGATCAAGGCCCGGATGGGTCAGGTCTTCGTCGCGGTGATGCTGCATGTGGGTGTCGCGATACAACGTGTAGGGATACCAGATTGCGAACGGCGCATAACCCAGGCATTTGTTCAGCCACAGATGGCGGGTCGGATGGCCGTGCAGCAGTTCATGTTGCAGCGACATCCACAGCACGATCAGCGGAATCATCAGCACCGTGGTCGGCCACACCCCCAATCGCGGACTGAGCAGCAACATCGTCGGCCAGACGACGTAAACCCCGATCAGCAATAGCCAGGTCGGCCACTGCGTTCGACCGGTAAAACTTGCGCGCAGACGAAGCACGTCCTGGCGTTGAGCGTCGTCGAGGTAATGGGGCATCGCTGGGTCCTGCGTCCGGGTGATGTCCTGTTGTGACGCGACACCAGAAAATCTTGTAGACCGATTGGTTATGAGGGTAGAACGAAGGCCCGAATCCCTGCCGAGCCTCTGCCACTCATGCGGTTCACTCAGTTGCCCGAGCTTCAACGCCCCCTGCTGGAGAAGTTCTACCGGGCTCATCGCTCATCCATGCGCGCAAAGGGCGATGCGCAGATATGGGTCGCCAGAGACAGTGAAATCGTCGCGGCATTGAGCTTGCGAGCCGTACACGATGGGCAGTGGCTGACCGGACTGTTCGTCGCCCCCGAGCAACGCGGGCAAGGTTTCGCCAGCAGTTTGGTCGAGGCGGCTATCGCAGGGGGTGATCGCCGAGTCTGGCTGTTTTGCGAACCCGGTCTGGCGGGGTTTTATCAGCGACTGGGGTTTGTTGAAACCGAGGTTCTGCCGCGAGAGCTGGTTGATCGACTGGCGCGTTATCGACAAACGAAGTCGCTGATTGCGTTTTTGTATTCAGATCGATGCTGACTTCACCAACGCTATCGCGAGCAAGCCCACTCCTAAAAGGCACAGCTCTGGCCTGTAGGAGTAAGCTTGCTCGCGATGGCGGCGGTACGGCGAGTCGCGTGTAGGAGTGAGCTTGCTCGCGATGGCGGTAGTACGGCGAGTCCCGTGTAGGAGTGAGCTCGCTACCGATGGCGGTAGTGCAGACGAATCCGTTCCGGGGCTTAGATCGGTTTGAGCGGTCGATCAAACCAAACGTGCCATCTCCCGCTGAAACTCCCGTGCTAGCCTCGTCCCATCACTTTCTGTTGTTGAACGGGATGCACATGAAATCGACGCTTCTGGCTTTTTCCCTTGCTGCTGTTTTCGGATCGACCCTGGCGAGCGCCGCACCACCCGCCCCTGCTTCCAACGTCAGCCACGAACAGTTCGCCACGGTGCTCAAGGGCGACTGGCGTGTGCCGCAAAACGCCGCGCGCGATCAGTATCGCCATCCCGAGCAGACGTTGCAGTTCTTCGGCTTGCGCACCGACCAGACTGTCATCGAGATCACCCCCGGCAACGGCTGGTACAGCGAGTTGCTGGCGCCGCTGCTCAAGGACAAAGGGCATTACGTGGCAGCGATCGTCGACCCTTCAGTCAGCGACTACGCGAAGAAATCAGCCGACAACCTCAAGCAGAAATACGCGGCGGACGCGGCCCACTACGGCAAGGTCGCGGTCGTGGAATATCAGCCCAAGGCGCCGGTCTTCGGCAAGGCAGGATCTGCCGACACCGTACTGACCTTTCGCAACGCGCATAACTGGGTCGATGCGGGAAATGAAGCCGCGACCTTCAAGGCGTTTTATAACGTGCTGAAGCCGGGCGGGACGCTGGGTGTTGTCGATCACCGAGCCAAACCTGGCACGACCGCCAAGGACAACGAGCAGAACGGCTACCTGCCCACCGATTATGTGGTGAAGCTGGCGCAGGCCGCAGGCTTTACTCTGGCGGGCGAAAGCGAAGTGAACGCCAACTCGAAAGACACCAAGGACTATCCCGATGGCGTCTGGACGCTCCCGCCCGCATTGGTGAAGGGCGAGCAGGAAAAGGAAAAATACCTGGCGATCGGCGAGTCAGACCGCATGACGTTGCGGTTTATCAAACCGGAAAAATAGGGATAGGGCGGCGTTGCTTTTGTAGCAGCACGGCTTGCCGGCGGTAGCGGTGTGTCAGGCTATCTTTAGCCACCAGATCGCGACCANTCCGCATTCGGGTCCATGTCAGGAAACAGCACTTCGGTAAACCCGAACCGGCTGAAGTCGGTGATGCGTGACGGGTACAGACGACCGATCAGGTGATCGCATTCATGCTGCACCACCCGCGCGTGAAACCCCCGGGCCACGCGCTGGATCGGCTTGCCATCAGGGTCGAAGCCTTCGTAGCGAATGTGCTCATAACGCTCCACCACGCCACGCAAGCCGGGTACCGAAAGACAGCCTTCCCAGCCTTCCTCGAGGGTCTGTTCAAGGGGCGTGATCAGAGGGTTCAACAGAATGGTCTGAGGCACGGCCTCGGCATCCGGATAGCGCTCGCTGCGCTCGAAACCGAAGATCACCAGTTGCAGATCGACGCCGATCTGCGGCGCGGCGAGCCCTACGCCACCAACGCTTCTCATGGTTTCGAACATGTCGTCGATCAGGGTCTTCAGCTCGCGGGAGCCGAACATCGATTCGGGCACGGGCGGTGCGATACGCAGCAGGCGCTCGTCACCCATTTTCAGAATTTCACGAATCATGGAAGAGCCTTTTGAGTGGGCGGATGCGCCGGACAGATGCGCATCCTGCCACAGTAGCGATCAGGTTTTGTCAGTCTTGAGGGGGTGCAGCGTCGGGTCATAGTCATGATCGTGACTGTGATCGCCACGATCGCTGTGATGGTCGATGAAATCGCGGCTATGGTCGCGCCCCAGACCTGAGACGTGCCGTTTCTCGCCCGCTGGCACCGGCGTACCGGGCTCAGCCTCTACACCACCGTCCCCTACCATTTTCTCTCCCTTGTCCTTGCCCTCCTGCGACATATGCTCGATCACCGCATTCATTTCCGCGCCCAGCAGCAGCACCGACGCAGAGATGTAGAAATACAGGAGCAGCACAATGATCGCGCCGATGCTGCCATACATGGCGTCGTAATTGGCGTAGGTCTTCACGTACCAGGCAAAGCCGAGCGAGGCGAGGATCCAGACCACCACAGCCAGCACCGAGCCCGGCGTGATGAAACGGAATTCCTGCTCCACATCGGGCATGACGTAATACATCATCGCCACCGAAACCATGAGCAGCAGGATGATCACCGGCCAGCGCAGGATTGTCCAAAGCGTCACGATGAAGTCTTCCATGCCGATCTGCGCCGCCAGCCAGCCCATGACCTGAGGTCCTGTGACCATGAGCGCGGCGGCCACGAGCAGCATCCCGGCAAAGCCTACGGTGTACAGCACCGACAACGGAAGGCGTTTCCATACTGGCCGCTCTTCGACCACGTCGTAAGCGGCATTCATGGCACTCATCATCAACCGCACACCGGCCGAGGCACTCCACAACGCGATGACGATACCGACCGACAACAGCCCCCCCTTGGACTGCTGCAGTTGGTCGATCACCGGGTTGACCTGATCCAGTGCCTGTGGCGGCAAGACCAGTTCGGACTGCAAACGCAGCCAACTGAAGAAGTCGGGAAGATGAAGGAAACCGATCAGGGCGATCAGGAACAGCAAAAACGGGAACAGCGAGAACAGCGTCTGATAAGCCAACGCCGAGGCGTACGTCGACATCTCGTCGTCGAGAAACTCTTTGACCGTTCTGACCAACACCGTTTTCAAACGTAGCTGGCGCAAATCCGGGAATATCATGGCGTCTCCTTTCGCGACGTAGACTTATCTGAAGCACATTTACCTATACGAGCAGGCAAACGCTTTGAAATTCCGTATGCCCGCCAGTCCGGGCGGGCTTTTTACATTGAGTTAAGCACTTCTGTCATGGACGAAACGTTTCAGAACATCTTCGACCGGACACAATAACGGCCATCAGAGGATGGCCGCTACAGGATGTCTCTTGATCCGCTTGAGGTTTTTACACCCGAAGCGCGCCGGCCGTCAGGCCTTGTCGACGCCTTTTTTCACAGCGTCCTTGGTATCGCCTACCGCCTGTTGCGCTTCACCCTTGAGCTCTTGCGCCTTGCCTTCTGCACGCATTTTGTCATTGTCAGTCGCCTTGCCCACGCCTTGTTTGACGTTACCGACTGCTTCGTTGGCCATGCCTTTGACTTTATCGCCAGTGCTGCTCATCGTGTTTCTCCTCGGTAAGAATCAGGTGTCATAACCTCGACGTAAGGGTTGACTGGATCCTGCTCCCGAGAGTTTCAATTATTTGCCCAGCGGTTTTTGTTCAGGTGTAACGGCGCTTTTCATCGCAGAGGCCACTTTTGCCTTTATGTTTGCCCGACAACCCCGGAGAATGCGCGGCCGAACCCGAGCGTGCCTATCGTGCAAAAACCGGTTCACCAGATTCTGATCCACAGGAACATTATGAAAATCGACAAGCAGCAAGCCATTGCCCGGCGCAACGAGCAACTGGGCGGGGCCGTCCTCGGCACCAACAACACCCACTTCGCCGTACTGGACCCCAAGCGCAACATCTGGTGGTTCGACCTGCCGGTGAGCCGCCTTGCGGTCGGTCAATACGAATGGCTGCACCTGCTGCTGCACACGCCAGCCACTGATGAGCTGCTGCACCTGAAGGTGACCACCAAATTCCTGCGTGAGCAGAAAGAAGCCGTGGTGATCCGCAACGAAGGAAAGCGCAAATCCACCGTCAGCCTCGAGCTGTCGGCGGACAAGGACTCCTACCTCAAGGACATGCGCCCCAATGGTGCAAACCTGAGTTTTGCGGCGTTTGTGCAGAAGTAACCAACAGATCCTTCACCACGAAGTTGAATTTTGTAGCAGTCCGGCTTGCCGGCGGTAGCGAACCCAAATACGTCACCGCCGGCAAGCCGGACTGCTACAGCAGGGCGCCAGCCGCATCGTATCCTCAAGCCCCGAATCGGCGGCTCGTCAGATACCCAACCGCCCCCGCCACACCCGAGGCGAACGTCCCCCAGGCCCAGTCCACCAGCGCCAACTGAGACGGCCAGCCCTGCAACGTGGCCCAGTTGGTCAGGTCGTACGTGCCATAAGCCATGACGCCCAACAGCGCGCTGTATCCCGCCGCATGCCCCACGCTCCCCAGCCTGACCCCTGGCAACACACCGATCAGCACGATACCGATGATATAAATCAGGTAGAACAGCGCCGCCGGGAAGATCACGGGCTGCGCCAGCATCAGCGAGCCTAGCCAGTCGCGATAGGTCGGCCCCATCAGGACGCCCAGCCACAGGCCATCGAGCACCAGAAATGCCAGAAGCGTTGACAGATAAGCGCTGAGAAATCGTTTCATGTGAGGAGCCCCCGAGTCAGCCATGAGAACGCACCGATTGGGGCGCTCATGTGCTGTGACCTGCGCTCGTCGACGATAGCTGCAAAAAGCGTTGCACCTTTTGCTCGACGAGGGCGCAGGTCCGGGCCGGTCAGACCAGCTCGATACGGTCCGCGTGAATCACGATCTGGCCCTGCTTGTACAACGCACCAATGGCCTTCTTGAAGTTGCCCTTGCTGACACCGAACAGGTTGCTGATCACGGTCGGATCGCTCTTGTCACTGACCGGCAATACCCCGTTGTTTTCACGCAACTTGCTGAGGATCTGGGCATTGAGGCTGCTGGCCAGTTGTTCGCCGACCGGCTGCAGACTGAGACTGATGTTGCCGTCGCTGCGCACTTCCTTGATGAAGCCCTTTTCCTGTTTGCCCGAGCGCAGGAACTTGAACACCTCATTCTTGTGAATCAGGCCCCAGTGCTTGTTGTTGATGATGGCCTTGAAGCCCATGGCGGTTTCTTCGGCCACCAGCAAGTCCACTTCCTGCCCGACCGAATAGTTGGCCGGCACCTTGTCCAGATAGCGGTCCAGACGTNCCACGCAGTAATCACCGGCTTTGAGCGGACGCTTTTCTTCGGAGTACGGCAGCAGCAGATCCTTGGGCAGGCCCCAGTCCAGGAAAATGCCGATGCTGTTGACTTCAACGACTTTCAGACTTGCAAACTCACCCACTTGAACTTTGGGTTTTTCAGTGGTGGCGATCAATTTGTCGTCACTGTCCAGATAAATAAAGACGTTGAGCCAGTCTTCATCTTCGCTGGGAATATCTTTGGGAATATAACGGTTGGGCAGCAATATTTCGCCGTCCTGCGCACCGTCAAGATACAAACCGAAGTTGGTATGTTTCACCACTTGCAAACTGTTGTAGCGCCCGACTAAAGCCATGTCCAAATACCCTCATTGCGTGGGCGGCATTCTACCCGAGTTTGCCCCTGTGTTGCCGGTTACCCGCAACCGCGCTGACAGCGTCATCCGCAGGCCTTGAAAATCAAGGCGTTGCTCGCCAGGCTGAGCAGAGCCCCCCCGCTTACCGGGCCACTCGTCAGATCATCGAGGGGCAATCCGAGGGAATCTGCGCTAATTCGCCCGACCTTTCGACTCAAAACTTGGCAGTTAAAACAGGCATTTACGCGACCTCAGGCGAAATAATTTGCGTGATCACGATTAATCGGTCTATGGTCTCGCGCCAATATTTACCAAGCAATTTCCTGACGATTCCGATATGATGGCCGGCCGTATTAATTTTATATAGGTTAATAGCAGCCATGCGCGTAAAAGCATCCAACTCGAAAGCCAAGCCAGCTCCTGCCGTTGAGACCAGCGATTCGATCAACGCACAAATCGCGGCTTTCCTGAAATCCGGCGGCGAAATCCAGCAGATCGCCAAAGGCGTCAGCGGCCAGACCTTCGGCCCATCCAAACAAATCTCCCTCGGTAAAAAGTAAATCTTTCCCCGCCTCTGCGGTCGACATCCAGGCGCTTTGATCACAAAGCGCCAGGTCCATCGCTCCCCCGCTTCGACAAACCTCTGCTTTACTGTCTCGACACAGCTCGCTCGTCCAGCACTGGCCGCAACGAACAGACAGACCGGACGATGCCCTGATTACCAGACGTCTCTGCGGAAACCCGATATGAAGAAATGGATGTTTTTCGGTGCCCTGCTCTGCCTCGGCCTGGGCGGTTGTGCGACACGCGGTTGTGATACCTCAACGGTCGGCAGTCCTTGCCGGGCCGACTATCTGCTCTATCAGAACGACATGCTGCAAGCCAAGCTGCTGATCAACGAACGCCGCCAGGAAAACTATGAGCTGGCCAGCGCGCTGCTCAAACGCGCCGCTCGGCAAGACAACACTGGCGAGGCCGAGTTTTATCAGGCCGTGCTGCTGCTTCGGCTCAATGCCGATGAGGCTCAGGTCAATGACATGTTGCAGGACTCCGCCAACCGCAAATATCCGCTGGCCATTGCCCTGCTCGCTCAACAGGCGGGCATGCGTGATCAGGAAAAGGCTCGCGCATACCGCCTGAAATACGACGAACTGGATGTCGCCAAGAGTGGTTATCCCTCGTTTCCCCAAGCCCTGGTCGTGGTTAACCGCCTGGTTTCCAACAATAAGTGATCGCAAAGTTCACTTTTCGCTTAGCCAATCGACCAGCGGTAGATTGAACCGCGGATTCAACGGTATCCTTGCGAGGCTCTAGCTCGCGGTTCCTATCGGGCCCTTGGCATTTCGATACGACACCTTCGATCCCACTCCTCAGAATCTCAAAGGAGTGAAGCATGCCTTATGCTCGCTGTTTTACACGCTGGACCGGCGCAGTGCTGACCTGCGCGGCGCTTGTCTACCAGCCCGCCAGTGCCCAGGTGCTGGAGCGGGACGTGGGTGACTTCAGCCTCAAGCTGGGCACGACGCCCAGCCGCACCATGGCACAGGGGCTGGTAACGCCAAGTACTGGCGATACTGCCTTCCATGGCGGGCTGGACCTGACCCACGAAAGCGGTTTCTATTTCGGTCAGTGGTCGCCGAGCGCCGGGCTTTCACCGGACACGACCCTCGAAGTCGATTCCTACATGGGCTTCAAGAAACCGTTCGACAAGACCCTGGGCTATGAGCTCGGGGTCATTCGTTACAGCTACCCCAACACTGACCAGATCGACAGCCACGAGCTGTACGCCGGTTTTCGCATCTTCGACAGTCGCATCGGCACCGCCGTGAGCACCGACGCGGGACGCCAGGACAGCACGCTGTTTCTGGACCTCGGTGCGCTGGCGTCGCTGGGCCTGGACCTGCGCGTGCAATACGGCAATCACCAACTGGACTCCCCGGCGGTCATTGACGGTGGCGGCATGGTCAGCGCGTACAGCGATTGGTCGCTCAACGTATCCAAGCCGTGGCTGGGTATGGACATGAATCTGATGTACAGCGGTTCGAGTCTCAATGGCGCCGACTGCAGCGCTTACAGCGGCCACAACAGCCAGTGTGAAAGTGCCGTGACGCTCAAGGTCGTGCGTTCGTTTTTCTGATGGGCTGAACTGGTGCCCCCTTACCGGCTCTATACTGGGAGACGAACCGGCAAGGAGCTGTCATGCGTATCGTGTTGAGGGGCTTTATTTCGCTGTGGCTGGGCCTGATTCTGCTGACAGGCTGCAGTCAGATAGGCCTCACGTACCGGCATCTTGATCTGATCATCCCCTGGTCGCTCAACGATTACCTGGACATGAACGCCACGCAAAAAGACTGGCTCGACGAGCGTCTCAAGGAGCACCTGAGCTGGCACTGCACCACACAGATTCCCGGTTACCTGACGTGGCTCGATCGTTTGCAAGGCATGGTCGAAACCAATCAGGTCAACGAAACGCAACTCAAGGCGCGCACCGCCGAAGCACGGCAGGCGATTGCCACTATCTCGCAGGAAATCACCCCATCGGCCGTCCAGTTGCTGCGTCAGCTCAATGATCAGCAGGTGGCCGAAATGCAAGCGGCGTTTGCCAAGGATCGGGACAAGCACGAAGCGGACTTCGTCGATCAGCCACTGGATCGGCAGATTCGTGATCGCGCCCAGCGTATGGAGAAACGTCTGAGTGCCTGGATAGGCAAACTGAGCCCTGTGCAAAAAGACCGCGTGTTGCAATGGTCGACGTCCCTGGGCGAACAGAACCGACTGTGGATCGACAACCGCGCCCACTGGCAGTCGTTGCTGGTGACGGCGGTCAAACAACGCCAGGCACCGGATTTCGATAATAAGATCGCTCGCTTGCTACAAGATCGTGAAACCTTCTGGACCCCCGAATACCGCGAAGCCTATGACCACACCGAACAGGCAGCGATTTCTCTGATCACCGATTTGATGGCCCAAAGCTCGCCCGAACAACGTGGGAAGCTGCTGGAAAAGATTGCGGATGTACGCAAAGACTTCACCAATCTGAGCTGTTTGAAGGGGGCAAAGAATCAGGGCTGAATCTGGATGGAATTCCGCGAAGCTGCGCATAAACCTGTGGGCGCCGGCTTGCTGATGAAGAAACGGGGGAGAGTACGACCCTATGAAACGTTTGGGGGTTGCCCCCCAAACATAGAATCTCCCACATTAATTTTCAGCGTTCGCCAGACTGCCCTAGGCCACCTGCGCTTTGGATGAGACCTCATCGAACGTCACCGGATCCAGCGCGTCGGCCTGTTCATCCAGCACCTGACGCGGATGGTCGTTGCCGGGAATGCTGCTGTCGATCATCGCCAGCAAGCTTGATCCACGCGGCGTCAGGATAAAGTTTTCGCCGTTGCCACCCTCTTCCTCCGGCCGCGATTCAATGAAACCGCGCTTGAACAACAACGCCTCAAGGTCAGCCGCTTCCATCTTCAACGTATCCAGATTGCCGGTACTCTGGCCTTCAGCAGCCTTGGCTGCCGCGAACTCTTCAGCGTATTTGCGAGGAACGAACGGTTTGTCGGCGCTGTTTTGTACTTCATGCAGCAGACGCTCGATCAAATCCCAGTCGTAGCTTTTCTCGTCAGATGCATCAGACATATTCCAACCTCCAGCAGAGATGAAAGACCCGTGACGTCCGGTCATCGGGATGAGTGCTCAAAGGTTGTGACATGAGGCATTGATAGCCGTTCAGCCCTCGAGCTCAGCGGTCGAAGGCTGAACTTTTGCCCTCGCCGCGCCCTCCATTTCAGTAAGCCCGCAATGGTTACAGAGGCAAATCATGAAAACCCTGATGAGTTTTACGGTCGCGCTCACCCTGGTAGCGGCTGCGCCGGTCTGGGCCTGTACGCCGGAAGAAGCCGAGGCCAAACGCGAACAACTGGCGCAGGAGGTGCAACGCCTGACACAGCAGAACCCCGCCAAGGCCAAGGAGTTGAATCAGGAAATAAAGGACATGCAACTGGAGACCGCCAGCAAGGATGTGCCGGACAAATGCCAGTTGATCGATCAGCGATTGAAAGAAATGGATGAGGCGGCGAAGAAGGCGCAGGGGTGAGGCGATGGATGTGTAGGAGCGCGCTTGCCCGCGACAGCACTATGTCAGGCTGATTTACCGCCACAGACATGATGCAATCGCGGGCAAGCGCACCTACAAGAACGGGTTGTTTATTCGGAAACCGGCGGACGCGTCACGCGCTTTTTCAGCGGAGCCATACCGTCCTGGCTCACCAACGACTCGGCCTTCGGACGGTTCACTGTCTTGCGCTTGGTCGGCCCCTTGGCGGCGGTTTTCTTCTTGTCGCCCTTGGCGTCGGTCTTTTTCTTCTTCACGCCCACCGCCTTGCCGGACGCCTTGACCTTCTTCGGCCCGGTGTAGCTGCCTTTGACTTCCTTGATGGTACGGCGCTCGAACTTCTGTTTCAGGTAGCGCTCGATGCTCGACATCAGGTTCCAGTCGCCATGGGTGATCAGCGAGATCGCCAGACCCTCAGCGCCGGCACGGCCGGTGCGGCCAATGCGGTGAACGTAATCATCGCCGGTACGCGGCATGTCGAAGTTGATGACCATGTCCAGGCCTTCGACGTCCAGACCACGGGCTGCGACGTCGGTGGCCACCAAGATCTTCACCCCACCCTGCTTGAGGCGGTCGATCGCCAGCTTGCGATCCTTCTGATCCTTTTCGCCATGCAGCACGAAGGTCTTGTACTCCAGCGCCACCAGGCGGCCGTAAATACGATCAGCCATGGCACGGGTGTTGGTGAAGATAATGGCTTTCTGATAAGTCTCGTTGGCCAGCAACCAGTGCAGCACCTGCTCTTTATGCACGTTGTGGTCAGCGGTGATGATCTGCTGTTTGGTGCCAGAAGCGAGTTCGCTGACGCTGTTGACCTGAAGATGCTGAGGGTCCTTCAGCACTTTGGCGATCATCTCGCGCAGACCTGAACCACCTGTGGTCGCGGAGAACAGCATGGTCTGCTGACGGTTGGCGCACTCGCCCGCCAGACGCTCGACGTCTTCAGCGAAGCCCATGTCCAGCATGCGGTCGGCTTCGTCCAGCACCAGCAGTTCGACCTGCTTGAGGTCCAGATTGCCGGCGTTCAGTTGCTCCAGCAGACGACCGGGCGTACCGATCAGAATGTCCGGCACCTTGCGCAGCATCGCGGCCTGGACCTTGAAGTCTTCACCGCCGGTGATCAGGCCGGCCTTGATGAACGTGAACTGAGAAAACCGCTCGACTTCCTTGAGGGTCTGCTGCGCCAGTTCACGGGTCGGCAGCAGGATCAGCGCACGAATGTCGACGCGAACCTTGGCCGGTCCCATGAGGCGATTGAGCATGGGCAAGACGAATGCGGCCGTCTTGCCACTGCCGGTCTGCGCCGTCACCCGCAGATCGCGTCCTTCCAGCGCCAGCGGAATGGCCGCTGTTTGCACAGGCGTAGGCTCGACGAAATTGAGTTCGGCCACGGCTTTGAGCAGGCGTTCGTGCAGGGCGAATTGGGAGAACACGGGTGTTACCTCGGCGGAATACAAAAAAACAGTCGCATAGGGTACCGGTTTAAGCCGCTTTCGCCGAGTTTCTTTACCTCGAAGGGCCTATTTTGTTACGGGATCTGCGCTGTAATGCTTTCTTCGCGGCAACAGTGCTCTAATCGCGCCCTTTTCCCAAGGAGATCCAGCGCCCATGGACATCAACCCCTTCTGGCAACGCGTCCAGCAACTCTGGGACCTGCTCGAACATCAGCCAATGCTGCGCACCTCGCTGGGGCTGCTGACGCTGCTGCTTGCAGCCCTGGCGATGGGGCGCCTGGTGCGTTTCGTCATCCTCTCGGCGATGAAAGCCTTGGGACGTCAGCCCGCGCTGTTCTGGCTCAACGACTTTCTGCACAACAAGGTTTTCCACCGCCTGGCGCAGGTGACGCCTTCACTGGTGATCCAGTTCGGGCTCAATCTGGTGCCGGACCTCAGCGCCACCGCCAGCCACGTGCTAGGCAATATCGCTCTGGCATTCACCATCCTGTTCATGATGCTGACCCTGGGCGCCCTGCTCAACGCCATGCTCGACATCTACGCCCGCACCGAACATGCCCGTACCCGCTCGATCAAGGGCTACGTGCAGCTGGCGAAGATGATTCTGTACGTCTTCGCCAGCATCATCATCGTCGCCACCCTGATCGACCGTTCGCCGCTCTTGCTGCTGTCAGGGCTGGGCGCGATGTCAGCGGTGATCCTGTTGGTCTACAAGGACACCCTGCTGTCGTTCGTCGCCAGCGTGCAACTGACCAGCAACGACATGCTGCGGGTCGGCGACTGGATCGAAATGCCGCAAGTCGGGGCCGACGGCGATGTGGTGGACATCACGCTGCACACCGTCAAAGTGCAGAATTTCGACAAGACCATCGTCTCGATCCCGACCTGGCGCCTGATGTCCGAGTCGTTCAAGAACTCGATCCAAGCACCCCACTAAAACTACTATCAGGCCTACAACCCCCTGCAAAGCCTTGACCCTAAAATAGTAGACATACTCCACATCCTACTACTATCTTAATAGCCCTCTATTACCTGCCCTCCCTGGCAGCCCCCTTGCTCACCTACGTAGCCACCCAGCCGCCAGCCAACAGCCACCCAGCGACGCCCCCCCCCCCGGAGCCAATTTTGATGGACATGATGCGGTTCAACGATTTCTATCTCCGCCTGTACAAGGGCGACGCCAAGCAAGACGGCCCGGCCATCTTGGAGGATTTCTACACCCTCTGGCGGGAGGCGGAAAATTCGGGCGTGGACGCGGAGTCTCTCCGCGAAGAAGCAAAGGGCGTCCTTCAGCGAATCGTGGCCAAGGATTTGTTCTTATTGGCTGCCTGTGAGTGGATCGGGACAAAGGGTCATTTCAAGCTCGGCAAGGCACTGGCTCACGAGGTTAGCGTCCATTACCTGCAACAGCCTGAGTTACTGAAATTTGCGCTATCCGAAACCACCGAAGAATGCGCCACCACGGTAGCCCGTAGGTTGTGTGCGCTGGATGTACCGGTAGCTGTTTCGCTCGGATGGGCGCTGAGCATGAGCGAAGACTTACCTCCGAGCCAGCTGATTGCGAGCACCATAGCCAAGGTGACCAATTTCCTAGCTACGGAACACCCGGCAACCTGTAAACGCCTTCTGGAATCAAAGTCATCACCGTTTGCTGACTCGCAGGTTGCCCAGCAAATAGCAGAGAGGCTTGCCACTGAACTCAACGCGTTGGAAGCCTTACCACAGTTAGTCGAGCTCCAGATGTCATCGGAAATGCGCCGGAGCTTCCGCTACCTTCGCCGAAGCGAAAACCGAGCGGTCACCGAGCAAGCGCAAGGCGAATCCTTCCTGGCCGACATGTTCATGCTCTCGGAGCATTTCAAATACTCCAACCAAGTCGCGCTGGAGCACCAGAACGATCAGCAAACAGTGGAAACCATTATCCCCATGTTCACTCAAGAGATGAGTGTGGAACTGCCCCAGACCTGGATCGCCGACCCTCTCCTTTACGGACATATGGTGATGAACCTGTGGAAGGAGGCCGGCCAATGAGTATCCAACTGGTTTTATCCCATTACCTTTCAGGGCTTCGCGAACGCGACGAGTTAGACGCCCTCCTCCCGGATCTGCTTCAGGCGATGGGCCACTCGGTGCTGAGCCGCGCCCAAGTTGGTGTGAACCAAGGCGGGGTTGACGTGATGTCCACCAAGGAAAATGAAGAGGGTGACATGGAAGTCTTCATGTTTGTCATCAAATTCGGGAACGTAAACCGAGGTGACTTCTACGGTAGTCAGCAAGCAATCCTTCCGTCCATCCTCCAGGCATCGACCGAGTACCTCCGGAACCGATTGCCCGAAGCGTTGCGCGGTTTCAAGAAGCGGATCGTCCTTGTCTCAAACGGTGTTCTGAAACAGGATGCACAGTCGGATTATGCCTCCCTGTCGACCCAGGTAACCGAGATGGCCCCCCTGTGTTCGCTGGATTTTTGGGGTATGGATCAGCTGAGCCCGTTCATTGAGAAGTATCTCTTTGACGATGCACTGCTGCTCGAAAAAGGTAAATCTGACCTCCGAGCAGCACTGGCAGGCCTGGAAGACACGTACGCCTCATTCTCCAGGTTCGTGCGGTTCGTCGATGATTGCTTGAGCGCCAGGGAAGATGACCAGGACATTTCTGACACTTCTCGTCGGAGCCGTTTCTATAAACGCTCGGCTGCAGCGGCGGTGGGATGGGCAGTGCTGCTGGTATGGGGCGAAAGTGAAGGTAACCAAAAGCCAGGGGTTCTGGCAGGTGAATACCTCTTACTGCGCCTTTGGGGCGAATCGGTCAAGCGGGGGCTGCAGAATGAGGCTCAGTTCACCAAGAGATTCGAAACACTTGCTCAGCTCCACGCCGATGCCCTGCTGCGCTACTACGAACGCGTGATGCCGTCACTTCTAAACCGCCGGAACATGCTCCGGTACCGCCCTGATCACGTGCTCTATATGGACTTGATCTGCGAAGAGCTGGGCCGGTTGGGCACCACGATTCTTCTGCTCTTAGCTCTGAAGTCCGATCGGAAAAGCGTGGTGGCCGCGCATGGGTGTTTGGTGTACCTCGTCAACGAACACAACGGCTGTCTCCTGCCGGTCTATGACGGACAGGCCATCGATCTCTCGCTTGCTATGGGGGCGATCATGGCAACTGGTGACAACACCAGCACACGCTTTATGCTTCAGGAATGTATAGATCGCTTCGACACAGCTCTAAGGCAGAACAGAGTCATGCCTGTAGACACTGATGACCTGGAAGACGCATTGGCGTTGCACTACAGAAAGGAACCTGACAAGGCTCGATTCTTCAAAACCACGACGCTCGTGCCAATGCTAGGAACCATGGCAGCCGTGCTGGGTGATCAGGACTGCCTCACCCAGCTGTCTGATGAGATTATCCCGAGATTAAAAGGCGTGACCAAGGAGCGCTGGTACCCTCAAAGAGCGCTGGAGACACTGGTTTGCTCCGATGCCTACGTGAATGGTGTTGGGATATCACGAGGCCTTTCCGGCTTCCAGCCATCACCAGCTGAGGAGCTGGAGGCATCTCTGAAGGTGCCTGAAAAGGCCGCGCTCCCCGAAGATTTTGCTTGGCACGGCACTCCCTGGGAAGTATTAATTGCACTTTCGGCAAGGTTGCACCGCCACCCTGTACCGACTTGGTACCTGGCGAAGCTCGCGGGATTACAGCGATCGTCATAATACGGCTCGACCCATCCACCATTTCAATCCATAGCAAGGCTAGGCCAGACCTACACCACATTGGGAGGTAGACTGCCCCTACTCCGAAGCATGGAAATTGCAAAATTAAGGCTAACCCATGGACGTGCAAGAGACGTACGAAAGCTTATTGAAAGGATATCAACAAATTGTCTTCGATGACTTGACCCCCAAACTGGCTCTTTATCATTCACTATATAAAAAATACGAAGAGAATAATGAGGTATTTCTCGATAAGGCCGGCATCTTTGCCTACATAATACAGTCACTAGAAGTCGACACCCTTTTGCTCATGGCAAAATTACTTGACGGCAAGCGATCCGACAGAAATATTATTAAATTTATTGATTTTAGTGACAGCAATCGCCTGGCGATAAATTGGAAAAACGGGAATATTCCTGCAGAGCTATCAAAAAAGCACAAAGGGCTTATCGCTGAACAACAAGCGACTATAAATCGGATCACTGTACGCCGCGACAAATTCTTAGCGCATTCCGATAAGCAATATTTTCTGAACAGGGCCAAACTGGACGAAGACTATCCTGTGAGCATCGACGACTTAATAGGTGTAGTTCAGTGCTTTCAGAGGATACTAACTGACCACAGCTTTGGATTGATGAGCGGTGGGCGAGCATCATACGAGGGTGTTTTCTACATCGCAGTGGATAATTTGTTGAACAAAATCATGTACCCAGAGCATTTCAAGTGGCCGTGCGCAAACCCTGACGAAACTTTTTGATTTTCTGCCATCTAGGTTGTAAGGCCGCCGCCCCCAGACGGCCACACCCAGCCACCAAAATTGCCCCACCCAAAGTTCAACCGACAATTACTCCGAGCGGTGTTCAAGCGTCGAGATCAAGCATCAAATCGGCGGTGCAATATGCCCTGGGAACCGTTCAAATATCAGCTGCCGGCTATAGATATGCACCTTGGCGTACTCCTCCCTCTGCAGCTAATCCGTCTGGGCGTTAATCACTGCAAAATTCTGAAGCTTGTTAGCGCTCAGCACTGTTGCCCTGGCAGAAAGGTCGAAACCTGAACCAACATTCGGGGGGACAACCGCTCTGCTCGCTTCTGGAGAGGCGGCTTACTCAGTGCCACACCCGACCATCAACGCGCGGCGGGTGCGGTAGGCAGGTCAGCCAGCGGTTGGAGTGCCATTGCTATCGAGGTCGCTCGGTACGGTCGAGGGATCGTTTGCCTGGAGTGGACTCATCCAGTTCCTAGTCTGCTCCAGGTATTCCTGAACGCAGAACTGGAGGCTCTCCATGAAGCCGATCAGCGCTGACTCGTACTGGAGAAAATCCGCAGCGGTATCATCGATTTCACGTCGTGCGCTGCCGAATACATGGCTCGAATCATAGTCCTCGCTTTCCGGGTGGGCACCGTAGTTATCTACCAGCAGGCGAACCTTGTCAGTCAGGACTAGCCACTGAAGAGCGCGCTCGGAGCCCAGGGAAGCAGCAAGGCCCAGGGTAGAGGAAAAGTCTGAATACCTTGAATGTGCAGTGAATAAAGCGCATTTGAGCTTGCCGAAGCTCGGCTTATCCTGCTTTACCTCTTCGATCATCCTGTCGAGACTTTCGAGCCTAAGGTAGTCGAGGTTCACATGGGTGATCGCCATAGTGTGGCCAAACCAGTGGGCCTTGGCGTAGGAGTCAACGACCGAACCCGCCAAGCGGTTCAAGACTTCCATTGCCTGCTTTTCCTTCCGGATTCGTGGGATCACGTTGATCACCACGTAGAAAAAGTACGCTGCGATCAACCCTGTCAGAAGGTCTCCCACGATGTCTTCAAAAGCTTTTGACTGAAAGAATAGTACGACCCTAGGCCACCCGGAAAGCATGTAATCCGTGGCTGGAAATTTCACCTTGATTGCACACAGGCACAGCAATGCCACAAAGGCCCAAGCACAGAACTTCCTCTCCGACATGTCCTTCAAAAAATCCCGCATATCTCTATTCCATAAAAAAGGGCCCCGCAGGGCCCTGACTTGTATTCAAACAGCCTTACTTAGCCAACCAGGATTCTACCTCTTCGGCACCGTGCTCGGCCTTCCACTCTTTGAGCTGCTTGTGATTTCCACCTTTAGTTTCGATGACTTCACCAGTATGCGGGTTTTTATACTGCTTGGCCTGACGTGGCTTGCGATCGCCTTTTTCAGAAACTGCGGCAGGAGCTGCGCGGCGAGACGCGGCTTGAGGATGGCCACGATGTTACTCAGGCTGTAGCCGTACTCGCCCAATAAGTCGCGAAGTTTTTTCTCAAATTCGATCTCGCGCTTCAGACCATCGTCATTTTTCAAGCTTTCCAGTTCAGCCAGTTGAGCAGCGAGCTGTTGTTCAAGGGCGCGAAACTCTGCGAGCCTAGACATATGGATTACTTTTGGGTTATTGGTTAGGCAAGGTTTGAACCTGAGGCAAAGCCTGGTAAGACTGCACAAATAGTACGATGGCCGCAGCTGTCATGTGAAGGGTGTAAGCCACAATGTGAGACTCAATTTCTTTGACTACCGCCCCTTGACCGTGGCCAGCCTCAGCATTGCGAATGCTCGGCACTCCTCCAACCAATAAGTTTGTCAAACCAGAGAAATGGCTCTGGTAATAAGAAGGAAAAAGACCATTATCCATGCATGCTTTTACAAGCTTGTTGGCGGTATCTCCCTTGTTAATAGTCCATCCTCGGACACCAGCGATAACCTTTATGGTGCTCTCAAATGCTTTCAATGCTTCGTTCAAAGCCTCTTTGTAGCGTCGATGCCTGAAATGCTCATGAGCAGCAAGATACTCGTCGTGTGCACCCTCAAAGCCTGGTTCGCTAAGCAATTGGAGCGCAGGTTTTACCACCTCAGAGTGGAGAAGCTGTGAGTCAATACGAATGATTTGCTCGTCCGAATACTCATAACCTACCCCATGCTCCTTGAACCGGTGATTCAGCTCTCCTATATAGTGAGTCAAGGCTCCTTTGGCCTTTGTGGTTACCTGATTTCTTTCGTCTTTCGCATGATTTTGAGCCGTCTTGAGCAGAAGCTCTATGATGTCGAGCACATAGTCTGCGTCGGTAACGCTCCGAATGGCTTCCTTTACTTCTTCGTCGCGATCAATGTGTTCACCATGCGCGACAAGATACTTGGTGCCCCATTCTCTAGACAGAATCCTTGACAGGTAGTCGTAGACACTTTCGCTCTGACGATCACCGAACACGCCGGAGACTATATCCTCAACGATGAAAACGATCTGATTTCTGAGTCCGAGCGGGATGCTGTCGTAGGTGTAAACATCCGGGACGAGGCCCGCCAAGCGCTTCTTTCGCTTCGAATAAGTGTCGTAAACCGGCATGGTGATCTCCAGATACTGGTAGGAGATTGTGCCATGCCTCTGACATCACAGCCACATCTAGACGAGTAAGTCTAGCGCGCAGAAAGCGCTGAAAATTGCTGGGTATTGATAACCATGCTGGCATCAGAAAGGTGCTTGATAGAGAGGGTGCAGCTACCACCGAGGTACGTTCAAATTAACGGCGCGGAAGGGATCGCATGTGCATGCACACGGTCTCCCACTGCCCGAACCGGAATCGGTTGTACTGGCGAACCAGGACAACTTTTCCATGATTGTTCATGGCGTATTCTCCATCTGATCTCAGCGGGCCGCTGACAGCCTTTACACCACGTGCAAAGCGAGCAGATGAATGACAGGCAGGAAGGAGAGTCCTTGGGTGGTAGCTGCAGGCGCAATGCTATCAGCGCTGCCAGAGCCTGGAAAGCCCAGCGAAAGGGTAAAACGATTCACTTCTCGCGCATTCTCAGAAAAGAGTGTCTGGAGTAGTCGTCGATCTGAGGAGCCCGCTGCAAGCGGCCACGCAAGTCGTCCCCTGCCTGACTCAAGCGATAAGCGAGCGCTACCCCATCATCTTGTCGTAATGCTCCTGAAATTCCGTTCTGACAAACACCTGGCGGAAGCGCTCGACGTACACCATCGGGTCGATCTCACCAAAATCGGTGATGTTCACTGCATCAGCATGGGACTCACGGTTGATGTAGCGGTACAACGAGCGGAACTGGGGATCTTCGTCGCTCAGGTCTTCGAGCGCCTTGGCGAGCTTGTCCTGGCGGTGCACGAACGTGAAGTAGTACTCCAGGATATTTCGCATCATGTTCGGGATGACGGTGGCCGAGGTTCGTCCACTCAAGGCGTCCTTGATGGCCTGCCAGAAAGACTGGTAGTCGTTCTGGATCTCCTTGGGCTGCATCGCGACCACTGCGCTGTAATCGGACTTGGTGATTCGGAATAGGGCCAACTGGCCTTCCTGCTGACCACCGCTCCCCCGGCCACGCCCTCCGTCTTCGTTCATGAGCTTGATCATCTCGTGAAAGAAAAACAGGTTATGAGTCAGGATGATCACCTGCTTGAAACGAGTGCTAGGGCTTATCACATGACGCTTGATCAAGGAGGCAATGTCATACACGTAATTATGGGACAAGCTTGAAATGGGGTCATCGATCACAATGATGCGATCGCTGATCAACCTCCCCGCAGTCGCGTCCAACTCTCCATTGCAGACTTCCAAGAAGTACAAAAACGAGATGAGCGTTTTCTCGCCCTCACTCAGCGTTTTGAACACACCCGCGCGTTGCTCGGGCCGCTGTAGCCTGTATTGAGGAACATCTCCTTCCTCCTTGGTCAGCTCAAAGCCTTTGAGACCGAGGATGCGCAACCAGTGGTTGATGCTGTCTACCGACTGGTCGACATTCGTAATGGCTGCCCTGGACTGGGCAATAATTTCGCGCTCAGCCCTAGCCTTGAGCCGCAGCGCCTCAATGGTGTCCCTGGCTTTTTGCTGAGCCTGGGCCAGCTCCTGATCCTCCTGAGCATAATGATCCAACAGTGCACCAGCTGAAGTCCTGAGCACGCCCCAGAACCGCTCTCTGATCTGGGCCAGATAAACCTGTTTGTTCTTAACCTTAAGGTTGAAGGCGTCGATTTTTTCCTGCTCGACCGCAATGCACTCATTTAGGGCTTCAACTAACCCTGCACTGGACTCAAGCTCAACCACGATCGACGGGCTGGCTATCTTCTTCTCGATAGCCTGAACGTTGCGCTGAAGGGCTGCAGATAAGTTGGAGATAGCCAGTTGAAACGAAGGCTGCTGGTAACTCGAATTACCCAGGCGCTGCAGGGTTTGCTCGACAGCTCCGACGTAACGGCGTTGCAGGTTCGTCAGGTCACGTATGCGTTGCTCGTACGTCTTATCGAAGATCTTGGCAATCTCGCCATGAAAACCTTCCGGTAACGGCTGCTGACAGAGAGGGCATAGATCGCCATCGATAGGGGGAAAGGTCAGCGCATGCTGAATCCAGTCGGAATGGCCGAGTGCGTGGATGAGACCTGCCAAGTAAGAGTTGTCTGTGCCCGTGATGATCTCCCTGAAAATAGGGTTGGACTCAAGCTCGGAGCTTGGGAACCCCACAAGCGAAATAGAGGGCAACTGCGCGTCCGTTGCAGCCTGAAGCTCAGTGGCCTCTGCCATCAACTCGGCAGTGGTAACGGTATCCGGCGTTTCAGAGGTGGCCTGGATCCTCTCCAATAGTCGGTCTTTGGTATTCACACCTTGAAAGCAGTAGCTCAAGGGTGAACCATCGAATGGTGTTTTGAGCTTCCACAAGCCGTCTTTCAATGCCTGTTTCTCAGCGTCTCGGGCCGCCTTACTCGCCTTGCCCTTGGCCATCTCCTCCTGTTGCTGAGTTGACAGCAACTTGATGGCGGCCTGCGCGGCATTCAGAGCATTCTCGGCCTCAATGTTGCCGGCGTTGAGCGTAAACACCCCTGGCTGCGCAACGTCTTCGTGGAAATTCATTTCCATGAAGGTTTGGTTGTAGACCAATATTT
Source organism: Pseudomonas sp. LS-2 (assembly GCF_003605735.1). GTDB lineage: Bacteria > Pseudomonadota > Gammaproteobacteria > Pseudomonadales > Pseudomonadaceae > Aquipseudomonas. The sequence continues at coordinate 40,045 of NZ_QXTJ01000015.1, forward strand.
CGCGCTCGGGGTCAGCAGGCACCATGCTACACCCCTGGTAGCACGCCTTACCTGCCGCCTGCAGGTAGTTGCCAATCGTGCTCTTACCGGTGCCATTTTGCCCGTAAAGCATGCTCACACGCTTTAGAGGGCCGATCAGGGTCGGGGCATTAGTCGAATAGCTTGATACGCCGCGTATGAGGAGATTCTCAATCACAAGGGCAGTCCGTGGCACACAGAGATTCCGAGATTAAGCCCTCTGCCAAAAATTGCAATGTGCCACCACAGAGCTGTTTCTGCCCCCAGAACGGCCAACTCACACCAGTCCGATGCCGCTGGCGTATGCTAGGGAGCGCCAAAGCCCTCCTTGACCAAGGCACCCAGCAATTTAAGGGATCAGGATGATGCAGCCCCCTCTTCGGGAACAGGAAAAAACTCAGCTGTGGCTTAACCAGTTCGATAAGCGGCCTAGCGATCGCGAGCTGGCTGAGGTTTTGCTGGACTCAATCAACTACTGCCCCCTTAACGAATTCAAGGATAGCCTGACCAAGCTCATAAAAAGCGAGCTGCCAATGAGGAGGTCTTCGGCTCTGTTCATTGAGCGTGAGCTGCAGAAGACAAAAGCCAAGCTTCCCCCGCCTTTCTACAAGCAGAAGAAATCCCGCAACCTCAGATCAAAAAAGAAGCACCTACGGGCTTATGGTGCAGCGAAGCAAGCCGTCCAATCACTGACCTACTCGACTCAAGATGTGGGTAGCGAAGGCTTGGTGGCATTCATGGCCAACACGCTGTGTCGCTCGAACCCAGCGCGCTTTCTGCTTCAGCCTACAGCAGAAAAGGTTAGGGAATCAGAGGTTCGGAACTTCGTCATTTTGACCGACTTTATCGGGAGCGGTGATCGAGCTACAAGGATGCTCGATGCGATGTGGAATGTGGCGTCGATCAGAAGCTGGTACTCAGGAAAGTTTGTCACCTTTTGGGTGATGGCCTACAGCGGCACCGACCAAGGCATCAAACATGTGCGTAGTCACAAATTCGCCCCTAACGTGCGGGTCGTGACCGAGTGCCCAACGCTCTTTAACAGCTTTGACGATGACCTGGACGAAATGGTCGAGCTGTGTGAAACGTATGGCGCACATAGCAGCGCCCCCCTGGGCTGGAAAGACACTGCGGCATTGCTGACATTTGAGCACGGGGCGCCGAACAATATGCCGGCGATTTTTGTCTCTGAAAAAACCAGGGGCAAAAAAAAATGGGCGCCTCTCTTCCCCAAGCGCGTTACTGACAACCTCTGGCAGTCAACTCAGGTCAACAGGGTCAGGGTGATAAGTAATGCTCTGGATCGGCTTGACGTGCCCGAGATATCACGATCACCCACCTTCAAACGGGCGAGCGAGCAGAACAAAAACGCGACCATAATCTTGCTTGCTCACTCCCAAAGCAGGCGGAGAATTGCAGAGCTTCGGCAAGTCCTTCCGCTTTCCCTCGATACGATCCTTAGCGCGATTGAACGCGCAGTGACCCGAGGTTGGATAACCAGATCCGGAGCGTTAACGCTCGCGGGCCAGAAACGCATCCGACTTTTGCGCCGGGAAGGACGGAAATTTTTTGTAGCTCCTGATCCCTTTACTTCGTACTATCCGAGCCAGCTGAGAGCTCCGCAGTAGCGGAATCTAGAATCCTGCACGTTGTGCAGGCGTAATGGGAGCAAATTATGCTTACCGTCGGACGATCCCACGCCTACTGGAGATGTGAGCCTTCTTTTACTCGCTTGCGACGTCTTGCGATCAGAAGGCTCACGTCCGCCAGGGCGGAATCTAAAGGTAGATGAGTCGCTGGAGCTCTCAGCCCTATTTAAAAACCGGGCAGCAGGCAGGTGTGCCCCAGCGCATACTGAAAAACGCTGTGAAGACGGCAAAGCAGGTAAAGCACGGGTGCCCACCTATCCTCACCCTGAATCACCTCGCCCAACTGACAGGCGTCCCGTACCCCTTCTTACATCGTACGATCAGCCGCACCTACGAGACCGAGGCGTACAACGTCTTCAAGCTCAGGAAACAGAATGTTGGCCACCAAGTAGATCGTTACAGATGGATATGCGCCCCGTGCGAAGATCTACTGAAGGTGCAACGATGGATAAACACCCACATTCTGTCCAAGATCGAGCCTCATGAGGCCAGCAACGCGTATGACAATCGCCACGGGGTGCTGGAAGCCGCCGAGCTTCACTGCGGGGCGGATTGGCTGATCAAGCTCGACCTGACAAACTTCTTCGAATCGATCCTGGAACCACGCGTTTTTGAGTTGTTCAGGTCATTTGGGTACCAACCCTTGGTGGCATTCGAGCTCGCTAGGCTTTGTCACTACAGAGTTGCAGCCATGCCCCATCGCTAACTACCGATGTTGCAGTGACCGGCTCGATCCCTGGATACAAGGTGCAAAAGACTCCGACGATTGCGACCATGTGCATGGCTGAATTCTTCAAAACTGACACATTCAGCTCCTTCTCGCCTTCTTAAGGTGCCCAAAGCGACTGAGCAATGAGTCCACTCTATCAGGTCGCTAGGAAGAAACCTCTGAAGTCAGTGCAATCTCTCTCAGGGCTGGCCTGCTTTCAGGACAGCATTGAGAAGCCGGTGTCAGTCAGGGATTTGAGGAACACCCGGTGGCGATGCACCCTAATGATCGCAGGCGCTGATGATCGAAAAGATCTTCAGCTGTGCTTCAAAAGCAGCTGACCACCCACGAAAGTAATAAAGCCCGTTATCGGACGACAACTCCATACCCAGCCAGCTCACGCACAAGTGTCTTTCGGCGGAGCAAGCCTGGAATTTTGAAAGCGCATCTATACGCATAAAAAAATCCAACCGGGATGAATACTAAGCCGACGCCGTAGGTGGCTGTAGCGATGACAAGCCCCGCAGGGATGGCCGCCGCCGCAAAGATAATGCCTTTGATAACACTAGACCTAGCGACCACCCGCATATGCTCTAAATCATACTCAACCTTGCCGTTATTCTTCTCAAAAGCTACGAGAACAATCGACTTTTTGGAAAGATGCTTATAGTACCAGGTGCAGCGAGCGTCAGTAACGATCGCCCCGTGCTTCTTAAGATAGTTGAGCATCACCACTTCCTTAAAGTAAGACGTTCTGCCCTCCTCATCCTCGTACCGAACATTTCGATAGAGGGCATCTAGATCACCACTCGCTTGAAGGTCGTAGTTCTTAACTGTAACTGTAATCTTTTTAAGTTCAGACATGCATTATCCTTAAGTGTACTTATTAACCACTGAGGCTTGCGCGTAAACCTCATCGGCAGCGCCATACATCGCCGCCATCAATCAGACATGACGGATAAGAGATCTGGAACATTGCACCGAAGGCAGAATCGTTCGATCCGGCCTTAATGATACCCGGCGTTGCGCGGCTAGATGTTCAGCTCGCTAGTGATCACGTAGTAGTCCTCGCCACTGACGCTCCGCATCAATTTGAAACCCGACTTGGCCTCGACGTATTCAAGTGGCGGTGTGGCGATGGTCATACCATCCTGGTTCATCCCTGATCGATCGCCGTAGACCAAAGCGGCATATCTCCTCCCGGCCCGAGCAGCATCGACCAAGAACGCGTCGACAGGGACATTCCAATCGATGCTCTGCGCTCTGATCACCTCGGATGGCGCGCGCTGTGCAACCGGAATGGCATCGACAGCGAACGCAGATCGCTTGCTCAAGAGACTAGGCATCAGATTTGGATCTCAAAATCGGGATCAAAGCCCGTGTTTTCATTTGGATAGCCTTTGGGGTTCGATATGACTCTGCACCCTGCCAACTCAACTTCCGCAGCCTTGTGCGTATGCCCAAACACCCACACGTCCGCGAGAGGAATGAGGTCTTGCCAGTCGTTTGTGTACGAAGCAGTCAGATGCCCCTCATGCTCGTTTCCGATGACGAGCGGAGAAGGAGAGTGATGACTCACCACCAATGTTTTGCCTTCAAATTTTTTAGCCAGCTCCTGTCTCAGCCAAGCCTTGGCGGCATGATTTCTGGCGATGACGTCATCGGGCCTCAAACGCCGGTAATTTGAGTCGGTACGAATGTATTTGAAATCGCCCATCCACTCGCGCGCCATGTTGCTTGCTGCGATCTGATCTCCAGTAGATGAGAAATCAGTCCAGCCTGTCGTGCCGAGGACTCTCAGATTGCCCAGCACCAAGGTCTCGTTTTCAAGAATATGAACATGGCCGGCGGCGCCGTCTTTCATCTTCAACAGAGTACGATCAATGTGACCATCATAAAATTCGTGGTTCCCAGCGACGTACGCGACAGGGCAACTGAAAGCTTGATTGGCCCATCTGACCCCCCTGCCCTTTTTATCGATATCACCGCCCAGAATCACCAGGTCGACCCCTGAACACTCCGGGGGCTCCCAAGCCTCAAATTCGCGGTGCAGGTCGGAGTAAATCCGCACTCTCACAGCCAGGCCTCCATTGACCTGCAACCCGCCGGAGACGGTGGGTTGCGATACGATTTAGCGATTAATTGATCATCAGCAGTGCGCCAACATTGCCAGAGCTGATGGGCTCGTACACTTCTGCCGGCGATGGTTCGACCGTATGCAGACGCACCTCAGCATCAGTCACCTCATAGCCCTGCCAGGCTCAGAAAGCCTTTCGACCAGTTTTATACACTATATGATGTGTAACTGTACAACGCAACGTGGCTACATCCTCGGTTTTCGAGGGCATTCGCATTGACGCCGATAAGACCAGCGCTCGCAGCAGTCATAAGAGCCGTCCGAGGCAGCTTGGGACTGACTCAAGAAGAAATGGCGCAGGCCACGTCGCGCACCTATCTCACCAAGCTCGAAAGCGCTCAGAGCACCCCTTCGTTGGACAAATTCATTGAGCTCGCTGCCGTCTTGGAGCTGAGCCCTTTGGCGTTGTTGGCCTTAGTACTAGCGACAAGAGACGACGAGCCCCATGACCTTTTGCTCGCACAGGCCACAGAGGAATTGAGGGCACTCAAGGATCGAGTGAGCCGCGCTGATATCGCTGCCCATCTGAAGGGTGATGAGATATTAAAACGGCCAGCCGCGCGCCCTGCGGATCTCGACAAGCTGCGAAAGGTTCAGGAATGCAAGAAGTCAGGGCTAACTCAGGCGGAGACTGCAAGGCAGTTGCGAATCAGCCGATCCACCGTGAGTTTTCTTTGGCAACGAGCGCTTCCCCCGGTTCGCTAGTAACTCGCGCCCGGCTGACCTACCAAGGCACTGCAAAGGAAGCTCAGATTAGGCGCTCACCACGGAGGCGATCACAGCAAGCCAGGGGCTGAGAATTACTGACACCTCAACCCCCATGTCGCCTTACCGGCTCATGACGGAACATGGAAGACCAGGACGGTGATGATCAACTCCCGGTTCGCATCGCCTACCTGGTGGAACACGTAACGGAAACCGCTCTCATGAGGGTAGCTCACGCGCTTTTTGAAATTCTCATGAGCCTGGGCAGTCGCATCTACACCGGCCAAGACGCGGCTTGTTTCCACGCCTCTGTTGAAGACTAGAATGGCCGTCTTGCTGTCTCGCCACGTCGTGTATCGGAGCAGTTGGTCAATTGCCTCACCAAATGCCTTCGGGCCTTTCCAGAATTTGCATTCGGCAATGAAGACGTTGCGCTCACCCTCACGCAGGAGGATGTCGGTCTTCCCACTCATGTTGAAGGTTTCGCCGGTTGCCTTACCCTCAAACTGGGCGTTTAGCTGCATCAGGAAGGCCTGGCGCAGCGCCTCCTCGTCCATGGTTTTGAACGCAGCCGGACTGCGCTCCATGACCAGAGACATGTCCTGCACAATTTTCAGAGCATGCTCGTACTGATCAATCGCCCAAGTCGGCTCTGGCTGGTAGGGTTTGGAAGTAGCAGCTGGCAAGGTCGGTGCGGCTTTACGTCGTGCAGTTGGCACGGCGTAAGTCTTGGGCGCATCCGAGCGTTGGCGAATCGGAATGCCCAAAGCAGCCGTGCGCTGGGACTGAGCCAGGAGTCGCTCTCTTCGCGTGTCCACCGCCTGACGAGCCATGCTGGGCATCGACGAGTTGTGGGCGTCGATCAAGGGCTGCTGCCAGCTCAGATACGTTTCGATACTCGACAGCAGGCGGTCGACCTCTGGACGGATCTCACGAGGCGAATCCGCTGCATATTGAAATTCAAGAATCAGCTCGCTTCCGACCACCTTCGCGCGGGGCGGATTTGTGGTCATTTGATTCGACTGCGCGTAGAAGAAATCAGCAGGCCCATCGAAAGGGACGTGAACTTCTATTCTCTCACCTGCAATCAGAACTGGGCGGCTGGAATCTCGGATATACCGATTACGGTCATACCGAACATCGATTTGGACTTCCTTAGAATCCGCATACCAATCCTGCTTGCGAAGAACGATTGGTTCCACCGAGGCTTTCTCGACCAGATACGCAACCAGATCATCTGGCGCAGTGTTGAGCAGACGGTTGGCATCCAAGCTCTCAACCTCTGCGAGTGTGGTCGATCGACGGTGAGCCAGGCCATCAACTAGGCTAGTGCTGGAAAACAAATAGCCCTCACTCTTGGGTGAAAAACCAAACATTACGCACCTCTCCCTGGGTAAGAGCCTGATCATAATGGCGATTTGCCCACTTTCGCTAGGCACGACGCTGATTAACGAAAGGTGCACCTGCTCAGCGCCTGCATCTCACGCAGACGACCTCCAGTAATCCTAGGGAACCATCCGCTCTGGACTGTTCGAGCCGGCTGTGATTGTGCGGGTCATCACACATCAGACTCGAACAGCAGGTGTAACTACGCTCACTCAGAGCATCGCGCGAGGGCCATTGCAACCATCGCGGCATTGGAAAGGATCACTTGCCGGTCATTTTCGGGTCGTGCCGTCATCGAGACAGCTTTCCCCCACTACGAGCTCCACGAATTGCACTAGATCGGCAATTTCCCCGCCCCCACTACGATCCAGGTAATAGCCGGAAATGCCAACAGCCCGAGGGCCATCTCTATCGCATGGCCGAGAATCACCGATCATCACCACACGCTCAGCTGATGGGCTGTGATCCCATTGCGGGCGTACAGCCAACTGATTGCATACATCGAGATAGATACCCTCATGCGGCTTCATCATCCCGAGCTCATAGCTCAACGCAAATCCGTCGACGTCACCCAGTAAGCGTCTCAGCACTGGCCCATATGGGGAGGCAAGGTTCGAGCAGATGGCCGTCGCTACGCCTGCGGCCTTTAACCTCCGGAACGCCTCAATTGCATCGGGGTACACCGTGATCGATTCCAGCTCCTCCACAAGGTCATGCTCCAGGGATCGAAGCTCATTTGCGTTCAGACTGATGCCGAAGAGCTCTGCAGCACGCTCTATCCCGAGGCTGGAGGTCATCAGACAGTGGAGATCAGCGGCGCGCGGCTTACGGCCTTGCTTCGCGCCAATGCGCAGCAGTTGCCGAAATGGATGACGCTTGCACTTGATCTGAACCGTGGTTCCAAAGGCGTCAAAAATAGCTGCTACGATCGGCACAGGGCTAGCCTCACATGTTGCAGGCGCCTCACCTTGGAGGTGGGGTGCGCGTTGCAGGGTTGTAGTAAGCCGTGTAGTGCCCGCATGGACATAACACAGAGTCGCCATCGAGGAGTGGGTATGCCCGCCAATGGACTCGATCTGGTTCAACTTCGTCGTCGACATACCCCTGCCGGTAACCGCAGAAACTCAGCGTCCTCGCACATTTGAGATTCCCGCAGATCACTGTTTCGGGCCGTTGCTCACGCTTAGAACGCATCCATACCTCTCACATACCGAAACTAAACTGATTAGGGCACGGCTCTATTCAAGATGCTGCGGGACGAAGCGCTCACACCTGAACCGGTGTCACTGAAATCACATCGAAATAGCGATACTTCTTCTTTTTCGCCGCTGTTTTGGCCTCGGCCTCCGCGATCAGCGTACTCAGCGTGTTCGCATCATGGACGAAGACTTCTTCCTCCCCTTCGAACTCCTTAGTAACACGCATAGTGACGCGTAACCTAGAGGACAGGCGCTTAACCCCATGTGTCTTTGTCGCCGGTACTGCCCTGGGTTGGGGTTGATGTTGAATTGGCCCGCCGACAGGCCCAGCGGTGTCACCGAACAGCGCCGCTCTCATCTCTTCCTCGCTAAGGGTCTTACTCATATCTCGATCTCAAACACCACTGATGACGGGTGGACAATCTTCATACCGATCGCCTCCACCGAAATGGGCGAGAGGAGGCCCAGGTCATAAATTGTACACTGCAAGGAACAGCCCCTTCCCAAACAGAGCAAGTGACGCTACGAAATTCCTACCCAGCGTTTAAACAGCCCGTCAGGCCTAACCTTTACCCGCAGATTCAGCCACCACCAAAACACCACATATAGGCAAAATTACCGACAAACATCATAAAAACTACTATATATTGATTTTTTTAAAAATAGACCGATTGGTTTGTAAACAAAGCATAAGCAGCAGCCTTACGGCTGCAAAGAAAGGCGATCCCTCCTAGCCCCCCACCCGATTCGGTGCCAGCAGAGCACTGTCTTACCCTGTAGACCGAGTAAGCGAAATTCGGAACTGTCAGATGGAAAAACACAGCAGGATCCTGCCGGAACGGGGTTGCCGAGACATCACCGCTTTTCTTTTGCCCTCAAAAATAAAAACTCCGTCTCGTTTAAAAATTTTCAAGAGGGGGGGGGTGAACAGAATGTCGCATATCTAAAAGAAACGTCTCATTCATGCACGTTTGTCCGAGCCTGCCCCGAAAATCTTTACGTGAGAAGAAACGTCTCTTGGTAGGAAGCGAAGCTGGCTTAGCAGACGAAGCCCTGCTCCAAACGGGCCAGCTGTTCCTTCACCCTCTGATACCCCGCCTCATCGCACGCGAGCTCCAAAGCAGATTTATTGCCGAACACAGCTCGTGGCTGCGACACCCAAGCGGCTGCCTTGCTTTTCTCTCCAAACACCCTCTCGGCCTCAGCCAATGTGTGCTTCAAATAATCCACAACCCCCTCCTGAGTCTTGGCGACCACGAGATCATCATGGCTAATCTCGACGGAGACCTCACGGTGAGAAACCAAATGGATGCTAGCCCTATTGGTTAGACAGCTATCATGCGCGCAATAGCTGATGGAGCATAGCCGCTTCACTTTCGGATCGAAGCATGGGGCTTTAGGTACGGCCCAGCTCTTGAGCGTGCCGTTGAGCTCAAAACGGAAATCGTAGTGGAGCCTGGTGGCGTCGTGTTTTACACGCAAAACTGCAGGGCCTGGGGTTCGGAGTGTCTGCTTCGCTTCGTGGCTCTGGATAAACCTGAAGACTCAGGCGAGGCACCGAAGTCGCGCATCTCGTTGTACTTTTCAAGGCCTGGAACTGTGTCCGGTTCGCCTGCCATTGGCTCGATTTGCCGATGCGCTCCTGCACCAACGCTTCGGGCGAAAAACCACGCTGTTTTGCCTCTGCGCCCAGAATCTGCGAAACCATAGTGTCTCGAAGCGCGAACAAAGCTCACCGGCTTCTAGAGCATTCGCCTCATTCAGCGCTTGTAGCTGTCCTGCCGCTTCCGGATGGTCGACGCTGAAGATCAGGAAAGCTAACCATGGAGCGATCCTCAGGGTAGCGAGGGACAGCCCGCTAATTGCCTCGGTGTAGGTAAGATCACATGATCAAGGCTGGAACTGGATTACCATTCGATGCGTCCGCCATCGCTGTGGTTCATCGGGAAAGGGGCCGCATCCGAGCACCTTCCACCGCTTCATGCATTGCTTGCCTGGGCTACTAACCAATCATGCACTGCTCTCCGAGAAGGTGTATTCAAGGCGCCCTCTCGGTAAGCCAGCACATATTTTTTCCGCGCTGCAATGGGATGCCCGAACGGTACGATCAACGACCCCTGCTCCAGCTCATCGGTGATCAGCGCTTTCCGTGCGATCGCCACGCCCATCCCCATCCTTGCAGCTTCGATTGTCAGATGGTTTCGGTTGAAGGTGTGGCCTCGTCGGACGTCAATTCCAGACACTCCTATCGCTGCCAAATAAAATTCCCACTCTGCATATTCATAGCTTCCCCGCCATGCCGTTATGTCGTGCAACAACGGGTAGTGCACCAGTTGAGAGGGCGAATCCAAGGGCGGTTTTCCTTTCAACAGCGCGGGGGAGCAAACTGGAAACAACTCCTCCTCCAGCAATGGCGTTGTGAGCAGTCCAGGGTAACTGCCGTCGTTCAGGTCGATAGCCAAATCAAAATCATCGTCGCGCAGAGATCCACTGCTATCCTCGGCCACGACTCGCAGCTCCATGTCTGGGTAGTCAGCTTGCAGCTCTGGCAAGCGAGGCATTAGCCATTTGCTGAGGAATGAGGGGATGCACCTGAGCTTCAACACGCCACCAATCCGCCCCGAATGCAGGATCCTCAGCTCTTCACTGATCCGACTGTGTACCTCATTGGCAACAGATGCCAGACGCTGACCTTCAGCCGTCAACTCCAAGCCTCTCCCGACTCTGTGAAACAGCGCAAAGCCAAGACGCTCTTCCAAGTGCCGAATCTGCTGGCTGATTGCCCCAGGCGTCACATGCAGTTCATCCGCACACCTCGTGAACGACAAATGTCGCGCCGCGCAAGCAAACACCTGAAGTGAGGCATGCATTTGAGCGTTCACGATTCGGCTCATTGAGGAGACCTGCTAATACATTGGGTAGGAAGGATCGTTTGTCCCCATCGCCCTGACAGCCAAAGATAACGACCAAGCAAAGGGGAAAACTGATATCCCCTCGATGAAATTCTTGGAGGTGATTTGCAATGGCGATCAGCGTGTTCGACATGTTCAAAATTGGTATCGGCCCTTCCAGCTCTCACACGGTTGGCCCGATGCGCGCAGGTGCGTTGTTCATCGACGAATTGCGTGCTTCGCAGATCTTGGACAGGACTGAACGGGTTGAGGTGCGCCTTTATGGCTCGCTCTCGGCAACCGGCATTGGCCATGCGAGTGATCGTGCGACCGTGATGGGTCTGATGGGCGAATGGCCTGATCAGGTTGACCCCTCCCAAATCGGCGTGCGCATAGATGCTCTTCGTAGCACCTCGATACTCAGCTTGGGGGATGAGCATCCCGTCGAGTTCATATGGGAGCGAGACATGCTTATGCTCGATGAAAGCCTTCCCTACCACCCCAACGGCATGAGCCTGTGCGCTTATGGCCCGAACGGGAAGCTTTTTGAGCAGACCTATTACTCCGTAGGTGGCGGGTTCGTAGTCGACGCCAACCAAGCGGCGAGCGGCGTGCTCGACTCCGATCAAACCGTGTTGCCGTATGACTTCTCCAGCGGTGCACAACTGCTCAGGCTTTGTAAGGAGCATGGGCTGAGCGTCTCGCAACTGATGATGGAAAATGAGAAAGCCTGGCGTACTGAAGCTCAGATCAAAGCTGAGATTCTTAAGATCTGGGCCGCTATGGAGGAGTGCGTTGAAAAGGGGTTGGAGGAACAAGGCGTTTTGCCTGGAGGGCTGCAAGTCCGCCGACGGGCTCGCCGGCTCCATCAAAGCTTGTTGGCCCTTGAGAAGCCCAACGTCATCGTTTCTACCATGAGCGCGATGGAGTGGGTAAACCTGTTTGCAATGGCGGTGAATGAAGAGAATGCCGCTGGCGGGAGGATGGTGACGGCGCCTACAAACGGGGCAGCAGGAATTGTCCCGGCGGTGCTGCATTACTACATGAAATTCAACCCTGAGGCGTGCGACGACGACGTCATTCGCTACTTCTTGAGCTGCGCCGCTGTCGGGATCTTGTGCAAGAAAAACGCGTCTATTTCGGGTGCAGAGGTCGGCTGCCAAGGCGAAGTCGGCTCGGCCTGTGCAATGGCCGCAGCAGGCCTTTCCGAGATATTGGGGGCAACCCCTGAGCAGGTTGAAAATGCTGCAGAGATTGGCCTTGAGCACAATCTGGGGCTGACATGTGATCCGGTGGGAGGCCTTGTCCAGGTACCGTGCATCGAGCGCAATGCCATCGCGGTAGTCAAAGCGATCAACGCGGCGCAGATGGCGCTTCGCGGAGACGGTGAGCATTTTATCTCCCTCGATCATGTGATTCGGACAATGCGAGACACTGGTGCTGACATGCACGATAAGTACAAGGAGACATCGCGGGGCGGGTTAGCAGTCAATCTGATCGAGTGCTGATCCACGCTGATTGAAGGTGGCTCCTCGAAACTGTCGATGGAGCCACCTGGAGCAAATCGCATTTGACGATGACTAAGCGATCAACGATTACTCCTCCATCCCCTTCAAAACAGACAAGGCATGTGCCATAACAGCTGTCTGCCTATCCCGCAGTGGAAAACCGAAGGCGAGCGTTATCGAACTAATTTGCCAACCATCGAGCTCTAGGTCAGTCGGGATACAACGCTGTCGCGACTCACATCAGAACTCAACGAATCTGAATATTGCGAATCTTGGGAATTCCCAGGATCATCAGAGCCGAGACCATCCAGAAAATACTGCTCAAGCCGACCAACCCGCTAAACGAACCGGCGACTATTGGCACAAGAAAATTTGATGCATTCAGTGCCGTAAGCCTGATACCAAATGCCTCGCCCTGACGATGCAGTGGAGTTACTTGAACTAACATCGTCAATATCATAGGTTGGACACATCCTAATGCTGCGCCCAGCACAGTAGAGCACGTGAACATCATCAACGGGTTGTGCGCAAATGGGTAAATCGAAAACACTATGACTGCCACTACACATGAGCAAGCAATGATTTGTTTTTCTGAAAAGCGCTTACTCAAAATTGGCAAGACCAACCTGATCGCTGCTGCAGCAAAAGCAAAACCACCTAATATTACGCCTATGATTGAAGCACTGTAGCCGGCCTTAAAGCCTATAACAGGCACGATAAACGAGTGCACATCCCAAACCGTAGATTGGAGCCAGTTAATAAATAGAATACCCCTGAAATTTGCAGATTTCAAAAGATCCCAAGCAGGCGCCTTAATCGCAACTGGGACACTTGCACTGCGCATCGCGATTACCTTACGGGTGAACAACCACGACGAGCAGGATAAAAGTGCCAAAAATGCAAAACAATACTGAAAGGCCACATAATCGCCTTTGGCTGGTGTCAGTAAATCTATGATGAGCCCGGCAGCCAATGGGCCCAAAGAACTTGATAAAGCGGGCGATATCGCGAGCCAGCCAAAGTAATTTCGACGAGCTTCATCGCTTAGATCAGCCCGCCCGACGTGACGCTGCATGACAATCAAAGTGACGCAGTTTGCAGCCCCCAGCGCAACGGCAATCATTGAAATTATCACTATTTCCGGATGCAATGCCCCCAAGAAAAGCATTCCACCGGATCCCACTGCAGCATAAGCCATTGGGGCGTGCAGCCCCTTTTTGTCGGCAAAGCGTCCAATTGGAATGGCGAGAAATATCTGGCTTGCGGCGAATAGTGCCACAAGCGCCCCTACCGCTCCGTCACTTACACCTATGGAAAGCGCGTACAGAGGCGCTGCTAGCTTCAACCCTTGGAATGCCGCTAGCATGAGGGTTTGAGCACAGAGTATCAAAAGCAATTGGGAGCGTGACATGTTATGCACTCACTACGGTAGTGTAACGCACATTAACTTTTCTCTCGAAAACAAAAAATCCCTGAGCCGCGTGGGGCTCAAGGAAAAGTACAAAGGATTAAATCATCTTGCCCCTGTATCTAAGGGTGTGAACGAGAGCAAGAGGCGACAATGATGTGAGCATTATGTGACCGCGCCGCATCACAGGTCTTAATTTTGGCATTATCCACCGACGGAATAAAATAAAAATATACACGCACCCTATAAGCTAATCTGATGGATCCACCGCCGAGCGGGGGAAATCTCAGTGGTGATTCCATGTGATAAATAACTGCCATGGACATCAGCCACTCCCCGCTCAGACTATAGCCACGCACTACGTCAGGTATCAGCTTACGCTGCAGCTACACGAGCCAGTAGCCCTTCCATGGACTCGGACTCAAGCTTCAGTCCTTCAACCAGGTCGTTTTCGTTAGACAAGCCATCTGGCAGCAGTAGGGCCGACATTGCAACAATGCTCTGGGTGACCGGCATCGGTACATTGGCTATGCGCCCCAACGCCAAAGTGAACTCCAAACCGTATGGCACATCTTCAGAAATGTATCGGGTGTCTACTTCAATAGGCCCGGGCGGCCCACCCCTCTTCTGGTGTAGTTCCTCCGCAATTTCTTTCAAACCTTCGGACTGGATACCGAATGACTGTTTCAGTTTCTGCCCCAAAGTCTTAAGCTGCCATCCAAAAGCAGAGGCCAAATTCAATCGTTCAGCGTCAAGCTGCGCAATGAGTTTGCACACATAAGATGTCATATAATGATATTGAGGCCAGCTTTCTTTTCGTTCGATACGCGTCCAATTAAGGATAGCAAGCGGAGCGTGGAAAACGGCATTGGTATTATTCAATGTCGACATCAGTGGGTTTTCATCCACCACGAAATCACTACCGAATAAATCACTGCATACACGCTGCGCATCTTCAACTTTTGAAGCTGGCAAGCAGGAGACGCCCAGCGATGGGCGACGCACCATGATATTGACCTTGTCTTCCGAAACCCTTCGCGCGGTAAGTGCAGTTGTGCCAAAACTGGCGACGACAAGATCTACCCCCAGGTTCCTCGCGCGCTCCCGAAGATAAAGCGCCGACAACGAGCCCATTGAACTTACGATAACCGTCTGGCCGCTTCTCAAGCTTGGGAGCGCAGCATCAATTGCCTGTCGGTGCGCATTCACAGGCAAGCAGATAATTACCACGTCAGCCGCTGAAACCGTGTCCTCAGCGTTATTGACTCTATCAACGTCCACACTTCCCTCTAACACCCCCGTTGCATGCAACTTGAGGCGTCCCAACGAAGGCTGATCCGAGGAGCGCCCATTCCAAATCGTGACGCCGTTACCACGATTTGCAGTCCATGCCGCGTAAGCAAGGCCAATGCCACCAGCTCCGATAATTCCTACTTTGTATGACTGCATTTTCAAATCCCAGGTGAAGCAGTGCCGTCCCGGGTCTCAAAATAAACACCGAGAAACAGCACTGCATTTCGTTACTTGATGATGGTAATACCTGAACCGCTAGCTCAGACTCAGCACCATTCGCCTTCGGGCTCCATGTAAAAGTGACCCTCCCCGGCTTGGTGATACACCCGTGCCGGAGGAATGAAATCATGCGCTTTATACGGAGTTCTCAAAGTACCGGCAGACACTCGCTGCACCTGCTTTCGTGCAGGGTCAGGAATAGGTACTGCGTCAATCAAACGGCGTGTATAGGGATGTTTAGGATCGTTAAAGATTGCGGCACGAGGCCCAATCTCGACTATTTCCCCCATGTACATCACCGCCACTCGGTGGCTCACACGCTCAACTACCGCCATATCATGGCTAATGAATATGAAGCCCAAGCCCAGCTCTTGTTGCAATTCGAGCAACAGATTCACAATTTGGACTTTTACCGATACATCTAAGGCCGAAACCGCCTCGTCAGCGACAATCGTGCCTGGTCTCAACGCCAGAGCCCGAGCAATGCACACACGTTGACGCTGCCCGCCAGAAAACTCGTGCGGCAAGCGCCAAGCAGCATCGGCGGGCAGCCCCACTTTTACGAGCAACTCAATGGCGACCTCTTCACATCGCTTGGCATCGTAAAGCCCATGCACTCTGAGCGGCTCAATGATCGATTGAGCTACAGTCTGTCGTGGATTCAGGCTCGAATAAGGATCCTGGAAGACCATCTGGATCTTCCTGGCACGCTCCATTGGCGTGATAGACCCGAGCTCGACACCCTCCAACTTGACTGACCCATGGGTTGGATCAAGGAGCCCCGTGATGAGTCGTCCAGTCGTCGATTTGCCGCACCCGGACTCCCCAACAATTGCAAGCGTTTCACCTTGGCTAAGATTGAAACTCACGTTTTCGACCGCATGCACTCGGCCAGTGACGCGCTTGAAAAAACCAGACCGCACATCAAACCGAGTTGTCAGGCCAGACACCTCCAGGAGGTAGGGTTTGGTATGACGCACACTGTCTTTCATCTCGGGCGCAGGGACATTGCTTCCAGCGGCCATGTCATAGATCGGAAACGGCTTAGGCGACGGTTCAGCTGCCATTGATCCGAGTTCGGGCACTGCAGACAAAAGCGCTTTTGTATACGGCTTCTGAGGCGCCGAAAAAATCTCCGATGTGGAAGCCGTTTCTACCAGATCGCCGCGATACATGACCAATGTACGATCTGCTATCTGGGCAACCACGCCCATATCATGAGTGATGAACACAACCGCCATGTGCTCTTGCGCCTGCAATTCCTTGATCAACTCCAGGATTTGCGCCTGGATGGTCACATCAAGGGCTGTGGTCGGCTCGTCGGCGATCAACACTGCGGGATTGCAGGCCAACGTCATCGCGATCATGACGCGCTGACGCATTCCTCCCGAGAACTGATGCGGGTAGTCGTCATACCGCTCTTGGGCAGCGGGGATGCGAACCCGCTCCATCAGCTTCAGCGCTTCTTCCTTTGCCTGGGTCGCATCGAGCCCTCGGTGTAACCGCAATGGCTCAGCAATCTGTTCACCGATGGTCATGACCGGATTCAGCGAAGTCATTGGTTCCTGGAAGATCATCGCAATCCGATTTCCACGGATATCGGCCATCTCCGGCTCAGGCAGGCATAGCAATTCCTGGCCCTGCAACCGGATGCTTCCAGTCACCTGTGACGTATTAGCTGGCAGCAGTCCCAGGATAGACATCGCAGAAACACTTTTACCCGAGCCTGATTCGCCCACGATCGCCAGCGTCTCGCCTCGCGCGACACGAAAGCTGAGGTCTTTGACGACTGGAGACCAGCCACCGCCTCGCCGGAATGCGACGTTCAGTCCTGTAACTTCCAGAACAGTTTCTTGGTTCAACGGAAGCGATCCGTTCATAGATGAGGCCTCACTCATGCTTGCTCCGGGCTTATCACGGTTTGCCTGAACTGCACTAAGAGTATTCATGAGCGCTCCGAACGAGTCTTAGGATCGTTTGCATCACGCAATGCGTCACCCAGCAGGCTCAACGCAAGCACGGTCAGCAGAATTGCGAGGCTTGGGAATACCGTGAGCCACCACGCGTCCAAGATGTTCTCAAAACCTTCCCTGATCATGCTCCCCCAGGTCGGGGCGGGCGGTGGGACACCCAAGCCGATGAAGCTCAGCGAAGCTTCTGTGCGAATGGCCGTCGCCATCCACAGAGCACCGAGTACGAGAACTTCCGAGATCATGTTGGGCAAGATATGCACAGTCATCAGTCGACCAGGGCCATACCCCAACGAACGGCCAGCCTCGACGAAATCGCGTTGTTTGAGTGCTATGGTCGGAGCCCGGGCGATACGAACAAAAGGTGCGATCTCGGNGGCAACCATGAGCCCAAGCAGCAGTGTCGGAAACGACAGCAGCACATCAACAAAGCCAGTGATCAGACGGTCAGTTATGCCCCCGACATACCCGGCGATCACACCGAGCGCAGAGCCAACAACCATCGCAATCATCACGGCGACAAAACCAACGAGCAGCGACACACGAGTTCCGTAAATCAGGCGAGACAACACATCCCGACCGTAGGTGTCTGTGCCCAGCCAAAACTCAGCAGACGGCGGTTCCAACCGATAAGCGATGTTTTGCTGCAGTGGGTCATATGGCGCAATGAGTGGTGCGAACAATGCGACCGAGACGATCATCACCAGAAGGCCAATCCCAATCCAGGAAAGACGATTCTGAAACAAGGCTTGCCAAAGTGTCGTGGGCTTGGCTACGAGTGGTGCAGTGAGAGTAGTCATTTGATTTTCACCCGAGGATCAACCAACCCATAAACGATGTCGGTGATGATGTTTACGACGATCACACACAGTGCGAAGACGACCATCAGCCCTTGGAGCAGGGTGTAATCTCGGGTGTTGAGCGCACCCAAAATCAATTTCCCCAGACCAGGGCGGTTAAACACGATTTCGGTTAGGACGGAGTTGCCGATGAGCGTCCCAAAATACAGGCCTACTACGGTGACAATCGGAATCAGTGCATTACGCAGCCCATGCCTCAACACCAATCGCATAGGACGAACACCTTTGGCTTTGGCCGTGCGGATGTAGTCCTCACCAAGCACGCTGATCATCGAGGAGCGCGTAACGCGCATCACATAGGCCGTCATGATCAGACCCAGGTTCAATGCGGGCAGTGTGAGAGCATGGAGTTGGGAGAGGAAACCTCCGTCGACCAAGCTTCCGATCACGGGGAACCACCGGAAATGGATGGCGAAAACCAGGAGCATCAACATGGCAGACACGAACGCGGGGAACGACAACCCAGTCAGCGACAGAATGCGGCCCACGTAGTCTGGCCAGGCGTTGCGACGAAGCGCCGCCCAGACACCAAGGGGCAGACCGAACACGAGGCCGATCAACACGGATGCAAACGTCAATTGCAGCGTCCACGGTAGAACCAGGGATACCTCCTGCAGCACAGTTCTGCCGCTGGTCATTGAGGCCCCGAAATTCCCTGAGAGCATGTCGCCGAGGAAGTGGATATATTGCATCGCGATTGGTTGATTTAGGCCCAGTTGCTCACGCATGGCTGCCAAAGACTCTGCACTCGCCTGGTCACCGAGAATGACAGCAGCCGGGTCACCGGGTACCAGACGAACGAGTACAAAGACAGCGGTCAACATTGCCAGCAAGGTCGGAATCGCGAGCATCAGTCGCTTAATCGCAAACTGAATCATGACTGCTCTCCAAAGATGATCAGTTCAGACGTTGACACCATGTCGATTGTGCTCAGTCGCATAGCTGCCACCGTAAGTGGCATGCCCTTACGCGGCGGCCTCATCAGGTTTTTCAAGTTATGAATCATGGCTATTTCTCCTCCACATCAAGTGAGGCCAGTTCCCCAAGTGTTATTGGTTTAAGGGGGGGGCGGATCCGGTAGAAACCAACATCCTCAACTGCTTTTTGTTGCTCGGCTGCAACGATGCTCGCGATGGTGTAGCCGCACTGCCGACCTTGGCAGGGGCCCATACCTGCACGCGTAAACGCCTTAAGCTGATTGACGCCTGGCTGGGCTATTGCACAGGCTTTACGAATGTCTCCTGCCGTCAGCTCCTCACAACGACAGACCACGGTTTCATCGGAAGGGGTGTAGATGCTTTCGCGTGGGGGATACATCGAATCCAGCATTGGCCGCAGACGTAGCAAAGTTTGGAGTCGACGACTCAACGCATCTGTGTTCTTCGCCACCTCATCTGCAGCCATACGACCGGCACGTTTAGCCATGCCGATTGCTGCCAACTCTCCCCTGACACACGCAGCCTTGGCACCGCCGATTCCTGCGCCATCACCCGCAACGAAAATGCCCGGTTGATCGGTCTCGCCCCACTCATCAAGATCTGGGACGAGGCACCTTTGCTGTGCACTCCAGCTGTGTTTGCAGCCCAGCGATTGGGTAATGTGGATAGAAGGAATCACCCCTTCGTGGGACAGTAGGACGCTCGCCGGCACTGTGCAGAGCTCCCCGCTTTTGAGCCTGAATTGAAGCTGCTCAAGCCGGCCATCACCCAGGGCCCGCAGCTCTTTCACGCCTTTGATTCGACGGGCTCCCGAGCGACGGATTTCATGCAGCCATGCAAGGCCCTTACTGACTTCCTTGAACTCAGCAACCATAGAGCTCGCCCATGGAAGCGCGCGTCGCCAACCGCCTGGCGGCGTAGTATCAAGCCAGCCAGCAACCTTGCCTCCCGCTCGAATAAGTTGTGCCATGTACAGCAGGGGTAACGGCCCACTACCAACGACCCAAACAGGCTCTGCAGGGATCTGGCGAGACGTTTTCAGAAGGATCTGAGCGGCACCTACCGTGAGGACACCTGGCAACGTCCATCCTGGAAATGGCGCTGGGCGCTCCTGGGCACCGGTAGCGAGTAACACCTGACGGGCACCAACGGCCTCAGCTACACCATTACTCTTGATGAACACTGTCCAGCCAGGCTCAATTTTCCACATCTGAGTGTTGGGTTCGTACTTTGCACCGCATGCACGGAACCGCTGTACCAGCTCTGCACCGGATTTGTACTCGGCACCCAAGATGTCGCCGGTGGCTGTGTGCGCGATGGTTTCTACAGCACGCCAAATTTGCCCACCTGGTGCGGGCTGCTCATCCACCACGAGCACCTGGAGGCCTTGCTCGCTAAGAACAACGGCAGCACTCATGCCGGCAGGCCCAGCACCGACGATAACCACATCAAACGTTCGGCTCACGACACTACACTCCGGCGGCCATACTGCCGCTCAACGCGCATTCCATCTTTGACTGTCACTAAACAAGTTTGGGTTGAGGCATTCCCATCCACTACTGCAAGACAGTCGAAGCAGACACCCATCATGCAATAGGGCGCGCGCGGGCTTCCTTTCACTGGGGAGGTTCGGTTAACTGCAGTGCTTTGCCTCAGCAACACCGCCGCTACCGTTTCACCTTGCTCAGCCATCACTGGTACGCCATCCACATAAATCGTGATCGTGATGGCGTGCAGTTCAGGAAGTTTTTTGAAGATCGAAACGTCCATAATGGAAAATCTCTAAATCAGCGGGGATCGATTTTGCGTCGAATGCTTTCGCGTACTCATTGGCGTGAAAGGACGCCAAAGTCACACCCGAGTGGCATGTGGCGATCTCTGCACCGGGGTGGGTCAACGACCTCGCATACACAGGATTTCCATCGGGCGTCATGATCCGGAGACACGACCACTGGCGAACTAATTTGGCCTGTGCAAGATCCGGAAGAATTTTCAACGCCTTACGAGTAATCCGCGCAGCGCCTTCGGTAGTGGTTGCGAGGTCAAAACCTACCTCCTCCTGCGTCACGCCAATCATCACCGTGCCTTCCGCTGTTTGCCGCAATCCGCTCCCGGGAATTGGAAGTAGCGGCGCAAGGCGCTCAGTAACCAGGAGCTGGCCCCGCTGCGGGCGGATAGGCACGTTCAGACCCACCATTGGCCCCAGCGCTGCGCACCCTAATCCAGCCGCAATGACGATTCGCTCACACTGCGCGCGGTACTCGCCTGACTGAACCTCAAAGCCCCCGCCAGATAGGCGTCGTATATCCGTGACCGGGCGATTGTTCTGGAGCTGCCCGCCACGAGCCATGAAGGCCTTTTGCATTGCGGCAAGCAACCGAAGCGGATTCGCATGGCCATCGAACTCGCCGAAACTCGCACCGACAACGGCCTTGCCAATCTTCATTGTTGGAAATCGACGCAGCAGTTCAGCTCGATCTAGCATGTGGGCTGAAGGAGCGAGTTCTGGTGTTTGCCTGTTCCAGTCATCCATCGCCTTCGCCCGAGCATCGAACTCATCGTCACTGAGGCAGAAGTTCAAGCCCCCCTTCTGCTCGTAGTCCAGCGAGATGCCGCTTTCTTCCTCAAGCTGCGAAGCGAAACTTGGCCAGGCCTTAGCTGCGTTCAGGGAGAGGCGCTGATAGTTAGGGTCGCGCATCCCTTTGCCATGAGCCCACACCAGACCAAAATTAGCCTTGGCGGCGCGGTAATCGGTGTCAGCTCCATCCAGCATCAGAATACGGCGCTTACCACCTGCGAGACCGTAGCCAATCGCGGCCCCCACCATGCCCCCGCCAATGATGATCACATCAAATTGGGCAGTCATTTACTGATCATCCCGTTTGACCGTAGTGAGCTCGGTGACTGGCGGTTGCAAATTCAGAGCACCATGGAGGACATACCCATAATCCACGCTGGCAGCTTTAGCCCAGACCTGTTTCAGACCAAACAAAGGGATGGCGCATACGTCGTCGTGAATCTGAACCTGCGCCTTTTTCCACAAATCGAGTTGAGTCTGCGGATCAGCCTCGACCCTGGCTTTCCGGATGGCATCATCAGCTACTGAGCAATGTCCGAAATTCGACATTGCAGCGGGTGCGCCGATGGCAGAAGCCGAATCGTAAAACTCTGTCAGCCAGTAGTCGGCGCCCGGATATCGAGCAGCACCGTAAAACACGATCGCGCTCTGGTCTTGACGGCTTTTGGCCTGGTAAGTCGCGTGATCCACGACTTCCATTTCCAAGGTGATACCTGCCTTGGCGAGCTGGGCTTGGATAATCTCCATGATCGGCAATTGCGGGGCCGCGTTGGAAACAACCGATTTGAGTTTTAACCCATTGGGATAACCCGCGCTGGCCAACAAGGCTTTCGCGTGCGCAGGATCGTAAGCGTATGGCCCGGCACTGCAATCAAGCCCCTGGTAGCCATTAGGTATGATGGAGCATCCGCCATCGGCTACATCTTTACCCGCGTAGCGAATGATCTCATTGATGTTGACCGACGCAGCGATAGCTTGCCGAACCTTGACGTCGTCTAACGGCTTGATATTCCGGTTAAGAAAGAGAGTTCGGAATTCGGCAGGCTCAAAAACGTCCACGGTCACACCACGAGCCCTGCTGCGCTCGACCCAGCGCTGCTCGCGCTTGCCGAGCATCAGATCAAGCTCATCGGAGGCAAAAGCCAACTCGCGAGCGCTATCAGAAGGGATCATCCTGTAAACAATCGCGCCAAGCTTTGGCTTCCCGCGAAAATACTGGTCGTTGGCCACCAATTTCACATACTGCTGGGTGATGTGCTCCGAGAAAGCGAATGGGCCAGTTCCGATTGGCGCTTGGCCATAACGCTCACCCAGCTTCTCCGCTGCGGCCTTACTGACGATCTGACCGCCGTGGTAGTTCGATACCCGGCCAAGGAATGCAGTATCCGGATATTTGAGGGTTACCTTGACCGTGTAGTCGTCCAAGGCCTCAACTTTCTCCAGAGCAGTAAAGTTGGCTGAAAAGCTGGAGCGCTTCGGGTCTGCTGCCCTTTGCAGGGAGTAAACCACGTCGGCAGCCTTCAGCTCGCCATAACCACCATGGAACATTACCCCTTTGCGGAGGAAGAAAGTCCAAACCTTCTTGTCATCAGAGGATTCCCAGCGCTCAGCGAGATCCGCTTCCAGCGCGGCTGGATCTGAACTGCCTGGAGGGAACCGCACCAACGCATTGAACATCTCGGCAACGATGCCTTTATCACCTACGAGCGAAGCACGGTGCGGGTCGAGACTGGTGATATCAGCAATGCCTGGACTAACTGAGATCGTAGCGCGAGCGCTATCTTGAGCCAGTGCCAAAGGGCTGATCCCTGACAACGTTACTAACGCAGCTAAGGCGCTCGATCGGAGGGTCAATCCTAATGCTTTCATTTTTCACGACTCCGGAAATAAGGGTGCTGATTTCAACCAGTCAGTTTGTTCAGCTTGGCTGGGCGGAGGGACATGGTGAGCGCCCCTAACCTTTATGCTTTTTAGCAATGGCCAGGCCAATTCGACATAACACATTGAATTTTCTAGTTTTTATTTTTCCGATTATTCTTTTCCATAGCTTCAAAAACATCGATCAATGTCTTTATCCTATAGAAAATAAGAATATTTCTTTTCGAGAGCGCTACTGTAGGGCGTGCCCGGCTACGGAACGCTCCAAAATGAAACATCGTAGTTACGCCCGCTACCTTCAGTAACATTTCGTGCGTACACTAAGAGCGAGCGTGAATACGGATGAGACGCAGTCGTGTCAATAGCTGGTAGGTCTCCATCTCACATTGAGGCCGCACTGACTCTGCTAGGCTGTAAGCTACTCAGACAGTCGTCGGTGAGGCGAGCCTCGGGAGGCCCTACCCAGACACTATGAGCAATGTCTCTTAGGAATAGATTGAAATACTCCCCCAAGCCCTTTGCTAGCAGCGCGAAAGCTTTTGATTAGTAGAAGGAGCTCCAGTAAGCTAAAAAGATCATGTCTTTATGCTATCGGCAGGTGGAGTACCATGGAGAACAGAATCACCCTTCGTCACCTAGAAGCGTTTCGGGCGATCATGGTGCGTAAATCCGTCACCGGTGCTGCAGAAATGCTTGAAGTGACCCAACCGGTAGTCACGAGGTTAATTGCCGATCTTGAGGAACGAATAGCACTGACACTGTTTACAAGAACTAAGGGGCGCCTGGTACCGACCCCTGAAGCGGCTCTACTCGTCAAAGACGTCGAGCAGTCGTTGTTGAGCATTGAGCGCATCGCTAATGCGGCTACCAATATAAAATCTTTGAAAATGGGGCGACTTGAAATAGCAGCATCGCCAAACATGGCGCTCTCTTTCCTGCCACGCGCCATTAATAGTTTCACTTTGGCCCACCCCGAAGCACACCTCTCTATGCGTCTCCNGCGATGTTTCCGGCACGCTCCACAAAATCGGGAAACAGCGAGACTCTGGTATCCGCTAAAATGGTCGCGGTAGTACCAAAAACGCACGCCCTTGCCACAAAAAGGACTTTAAGACCGGAGCACTTTGAAGGTGAACGCTTCATTTCCATGATGCCCCTTATGGAATCTAGAATGCGTATAGACTCATTGATGCTTTCTCATGGAGTTAGGCGACACGTAAACTGCGAAACCCAAACCTCTGCAGCAGTCTTGCAGCTCGTTGAAGCAGACGTAGGGATATCGATAATCGACCCCCTAACAGCCTGTGGATATACAGGCACAGGCGTAAAATTTCTAAACTTTGAGCCAGTGATCAGAAATGATTACTCCATCGTGATATCACAGAGAAACTCATCAACCCTGATATTAAAACCATTCATTGACCATGCAAAAAAAGAAATCCTCAACATGGTTCCTGCGCATCTGCTAATCCGAAGCTAGTCGATAAAGCTAGCGGGATAAAAAAACCGCCGCCTGGTGCCTATTGAGCCAGGCGGCGAAAGTCTGAGCGAACATCCCTATCACGCTCAGTCGTAAGACTTCAACTGTCTCGAACTCTGGAGCATCACTCATAATTTCGAGGCGACTGAGCTAAAATTCTCAGTAGGATGCTTCCGCCTTAGCGGCGGACTTAAAACCGCTGATACGAGTGGAAGGCAGCTTCAGGATGACCAGCGCCGACACAACAGCAGCAGGGATGAGCAAGAACGCTGGAGACGCCGCGATTTTGGTAACAGAGATCAACCATGTCGAAATCAGCGGCGCGAACCCGCCGAAGCAACATACTGCCAATGTGTACCCCACCGTCATCCAAGTGTTACGTAACCGCGTTGGGAAAATTTCGCAGATAGTCGCTGGCCCAGGGCCCGAATACATTGCAAATAGTGCGCTTAAGCAGCACTGCAGCATAACGACCTGATGGAAGCTTGCACCGCCAGACATCAGGTTCAGGATTGGGTAAGCAAGGGTAGCTGTGCCAAGACATGCAAGGAGAAGCAGCGGCTTACGCCCAAATCGGTCGGACAGAGCACCGGCAACTGGAATCAGCGTGATCTGAAGCAGCAGCGCGATATTACTGGAAATCAACGCCTCAGTCCTGGTGAGACCGGCATGATTTTGGGTATAAGTTACCATATAGGCCGAAACCAAGTAGGACAGCGTTGTCCAGAAAATAGTGAAACCAAACGCTTGCAAGCCAAGTACGTATGGCTTGGAATCTGTTGGATACACAACCTCCGCTTTACTGTTGACGTGTTCAGGAGTTTCTTCTGCATGAGCCCTCAAGAATAAGCTGAACGCAAAGATCGCAAGGCCACCTGCGACGAACGGAACTCGCCAGCCCCAGTCCAGTAGATCTTCAGCAGGAATGAGCAAGAGCGCCGAGGCTACTAGCGAGGCCAGCAAAGCGCCCCCAGAGGAGCTCACGCTCTGGAAACTTCCAAAGAATCCCTTACGACCTGCAGGAGACCATTCCACGATATAAGATGCAGAGGTGCCCCATTCGCCACCTGCGGCGAATCCTTGGAGACATCTCAACATGACTAGCAGAATTGGAGCACCAACGCCAATAGTCTCGTATGTTGGAATCAGACCAATACCAATACTGCCGATGGCCATGCAAATAATCGTCAGCAGCATTGCGGGCTTGCGCCCCCTTTTGTCACCGATGCGACCAATCACGTAGCTACCTAGCGGTCGGGCTATGAAACCCGCCCCGTAAGCAGCGAACGTCTGCAACAAGGATGTCGCTTCATCAACGTTTGGGAAAAACAACTTAGCGATGGTCGTAGCAAAAAATGCATACACTGCGAAATCGTAAACTTCCAGTAAGTTTCCACTTCCAGAAGTAGCCACGGCAAACCAGGTCTTCCTGGTAGATATTGTTTTAGTCATGATTTTCTTCTATCGAGTAGGGTACCGCACGTAACGCCACCGTGCGGGGCAATGATTCGTTTTTATTTTACATCCCGCATAGCAAGGCTTGAAGGGTGGGTCAATTCCAACTACATATCTGCTTCTACAATCGCTGTCGCACCCGACAAGTCGCCGAGTTTTTCCCCTTCTCTAATTCGTCGACAGTTCTCAACGCCGCGATCCTGTTTAGCCAGGGCCGTTTGAACAACTTCATCTAGTTCCGCTGGACTCAGAACGAGGACTCCGTTCTCATCGCAGATCACAATGTCGCCTGGACATACAGCAACGCCACCACAAGACACCGGCATATTTAGTTTGCCGCCCAGTCCATAAATTCGCGTTGTAATCGGAGACACGCCGCGACTCCAGATCGGAAAATCATGTTCTTGAATTTCATGCGGGTCGGTGCACATGCCGTCAATCACTGCAGCACTCGCACCAGCAGTCACAGCCGCTTGCGTGACACCACCACCCCAACAGGCATGCTTACGATCACCCAAGCGATCAATCACCACAATGTGGCCAGGCTTAAGCAAGCCCAGGGTGTAATGCAATAAGGTGGAGTCTTGAGCAGGCAGCGCTAAAGTTACTGCTGTACCAACGACGCGCTTACTATTACCCAGCGCTTGAATTTCGCCATCCATGAATCCCCAGTGACGGAGGTGACCCACCGTAGCGGTTTCGACCTCCAGGAGGATCTTTTCCAGTTCGGGAGTGATGGGAGCCGGCATATCGCCTATCAGAAACTTTTTCATTTCTGAAGTACCTTGTGCGAAGCAAGCGGAATTTGTTTGCGCACTGCTGCGATGCGCTCGGGTTCGATATTGGCAGTTACATAGCCGACACCATCCGACGCCTTGGCGATAATGTGGCCCCATGGATCACAAACCAGCGAGTGACCGTAGGAATAGCGAGTCTCACCGGACTGTTCGAATGGCCCAGTTTGACCTGGAGCAAGGAAATAGCACTGCGTTTCAATTGCCCGAGCGCGGCAGAGTACATCCCAATGATCTTTACCAGTTTGAAGGGTAAATGCCGCCGGCAGTACAATTACATCAGCACCCAACGCAACCAGCTTTTGGAAAAGCTCCGGGAAGCGAATGTCGTAGCAGATCGCAAAGCCATACTTAAGGCCTTCAATATCGACCACCGCTACCTCTGTACCTGGCGCTACTGCACTGGATTCGCCATAGCGCATACCGTCAGGAGTGACGATGTCGAACAGGTGGATTTTACGGTAGCGACCCAGCTCGTTGCCTTTGGGATCAAAAACGACCGAGGTGTTATAGACGCGGCTACCGTCAGGCGTGCTTTCGTAGAAGCTACCGGTGTGAACGTAGACATTGCAGTCCTGTGCCAGTTTTTTACACATTTCATAAGCCGGCCCCCCGCTATGCGGCTCGCCAGCTGCGATCTTTTGTTCAGGTGTACCACCCGCCCAGTCAAAGTGTTCAGGAAATACAACAAGACGTGAGCCGTCTCGATCGATTGCCTCTCGTGCGAGACGATCAGCTTCGGCCAAATTGAACGCCTTGTCCTGTACTGAATTCACCTGGATAAGAGAAACTTTCACAATCAATCCTCGCTTTTTATTAAACTTCTGGCAATCTGCCTCAGGAGTGTTCATCCGACACACTTTCCGTGTATATCTGTGTCAGATACTGCATTAATGCATGCGCCGCTCTATTTGGGTGTAACGACGACGAGTTGATTACGCCTATCTTGAGTTCAAGTGAATTATCCAGACCGAATGACTGCAGTTGGCTATCAGCCCGTTCCATCAAGCTAAAACTATTCACGAACGTAACTCCAAGGCCACCACGAACCAACTCGATTGCCGTACCAGCTCCGCCAACCTCAATAGTGTAATTAGGCGTCACTCCGGCCTCATGAAACCATTTATCGACCATTGGCCGGATAAGCCCCGATGCCTTAAGAGCAACTATAGGCACCCCATCTAACTGACTTGCAGTAACGACCGCGCTCTGCGAAATTTGAGCGTCAGGCGATGCAACACAGATGATTGGACTACTAAATAACGTAGAGCTTTGATCTTCCAGACCTGGCGAGATTGACAATATGCCCAAATCCGCTTGCCCCGAATTGACTCGATGGGTAATGAGCTCTCTATGCTCAACATCCAAATCGATTTTGATACCCGGATGCAACGCTGCAAATTTTCCGATGCCATTCACAATCCGTCCGGCAGACAGTGCCTGCGTGATTAGAATGCGTAACTCGGCGTTGCCATAATTCGCGATCTTGTGAGCTACTGCCTCTACGGATTCAAGCCCTTGATAGAGACGATCTACCTCAGCGAGTAACTGGATTGCCTCCGGTGTCGCACTGAGTTTTCCTCCTTGTCTATTAAAAAGAGGAAATCCAACAGCGGCTTCAAGCCCAGAAATCATGTAACTGATCGCGGGCTGAGTAACGGCCATAGCCGCACTAGCTCGCACCATGCTTCCCTCGCGCATGACCGTTCTGAATGCTTCTATCTGCCTTAATTTTATAGGCATGTGTACTCCCTATCGCAGACGGTTTTTATTTGTATCCGTCGCGTTCAGTTAATACCCTAACCATTTGACGATCTAGCCTCACAAAACGAGACCAGATCCTACCGAGCACACCATCAGCGATTGCCTTCCCTTTGCGTCCTGCAGTGCTGACGAAGCTCCTTGCATCATGATTGGGGGCAAACCAGCAGAGAGTGACTGCCCTTGGCGTATGCTGTTAGGGACAGTTTGTGGCACCTTGGCCATCATGGATAATCAAAAAATTGCGCCACCCTATAATTTTTTCTTATACGCCTAGAAAACAAAATAAAAACCCGCATCCGATATTCCTCAAATTTGCGCCATCGCTTACGAAGTCACCGACCGCAGGACTCACAGCCGATGACTTCGCACCAACTAAAGTTGGTTAACCCGATTTACCAAAGTGCATAAGTGTAATTAACGAAGAACCTAACTTGATCCTGATCTTTTAAGGTCGAGGCGGGCAAGCCGGTTCTGAAGACACCTTTCCGAAGAGTGAAACCAAGCCCTTTGAATGTTCCAGACTGCAAAACATAATCTAGACGGTAATCACTTTCCCATTCATTGTACCTTCCGGTCGTCGTATTACCCGTGCCCCGTATATCCTTACCACTCACATACGTCCACCCCGCCTTTAGGCCTGGAACACCTAGGGCAGCAAAATCGTAGCTGTAAAGGCCAAAAGTAGAATTTTCGCCCGCACGCGTGAAGCTATTCATCATAACGTCGGTATAAAGATAAAGGGACTGGACACCCCCTTCACCTTCTGGTCGCCCTCGACCATCAACCACGTTGCTACTATTGACGGTTGCAAAGCCGGACTTATCGCTGACTTGTTGATGCCCTAAAGTCAGCGCATGACCGCCCGCTTTATAGGTGAAAGCCAAAGACCAGGTGGTATTATCTATTTTTCCGTTTTTGTTATAGCCGTTACGCAAGGCATAGCGAGTGTCCGTACCATTTCTACCATCAGAGTCACTCTTAAAGTAACGCAAATCAGTTGTGAGCGATTGACCAACTCCCACATCGAACGAATGAATAAGCCCGAGGAAGTTCTGACTATAGTAGTCTTCTAAGTTTGCATAGTAGTATTGAAGCTTTAGATTTTTTCTGACGTTCCAGTCACCACCGGCAAAAGCAAATCCATCACTGCCCTTGGTACCCCCGCCAGCAATCCCCGCCCAGTTGCTGGATGCTCGTCCAATAGCACGATTTAGAAATCCGCCGTTCAAGGTCAGATTCTCAAACTCATTTGATGTCAAAGCAGCACCCTGAAAGCTCGCAGGCAACAGGCGTCCGTCATTTGAGATCAGCACTGGTAGATTGAAAGTCAGCGCGTTGCCAGCTTTCAACTCGGTCTTCGAGTATTTGAAGCGAGCATTTCCTTCGATCCTAGACCAGTTGTCGACAGGTGAGCCGTCAGTCGTGACCGGAGAAACAGTATTCACCGTAGATGCATTATGAGGAGAGGTACCACCACTTAAGGTAAATCCTGCTAGCGCTCGGAGATCAAGTCCCATGCCCACTACCCCTTCGGTGTAGCCCGACTGAAAGTCGAGCCTTAAACCGGTCAAGGTCTGCCGCTGATCCGCCCCACCCGTGCTCCGTTGATCCCCATCGTAGTACAAGGTGCGAGAACTGATGGATGCCTTACTGTCCTCGAGGAAACCCACCGCGTAGCCTTGTTGCGCCAATGTGCCGCATGCCAAAGCAGCTAGTATTCTTTTTACTTTTGTCACTACTGCCTCTCCATACCTATAAATATTACTTATTGTGAATCGGCTTTATTTATATGATTCGTTTAACGCACGAGCGCAATCACCCATCCATCCGTCGTGGACTTCACCTCCATATTTATAATTTATCCGCACAAAACACTGGAGCAAAAACAATGCCAGCAAACGGACAAGTCTTTTATTCATTGGACTCTGGGGCTTCAACTTGTGCCAAGCTATTACTAGGGCGCATGACATAATGTTTTAAAGCTATACCATGAGATCAGCTAACGTAGACAACCGTATCACTGCGCACTTTTTCGACGCACCGTGCGCCGTTGTGGTGAGTAGGACTGTTACTCTCAGCCGACATCTGGCGACTCACAGCCATTCTCGTGGAGAGACATCTAAGGGTTTTACCTAACCCATGATGTATGAATTCGTACTATACACTGAATTAGCACAAGCCGAACACCGGTACAGGGCAATTAAGATTTGGAATAAGATGTAGAGCGAGAGGAAATGACATCTACCAGGAGCGCAGACGTCTCTAGCGAGCAACAGCAGCCGCATGGTTTAGGCGATCTGTCACTGAATGGAATATTCGAGATGGGGATTTTGTCTTGCTTAACGGTATGAAGCGATATTGCCGACTTAATTTTTGGCATCGATGATTGGCTAGCCAAATTCTGGCTAGCCAATTCACTCACCTTCAAGGCGCTTCCTTGAGGGTTGCTTTATCAGTTACACCGGGCGCTCGCCTGCAGTGGTAGTGCGATGCATAACACGGATATGCTCAGGGCTAAAAGAGTCGCGACGGTGCATGGTGCAGCGGTTATCCCACATAACCATATCGCCAAGACGCCACTGCTGAACGAATATCTCTCCTTTCAGCGTGTGCTCCCACAGTTGAGCTACGAGATCGTTGCTTTCATCCATAGGCAGCCCTACGATCCAGGAATCCTGCTCACGTACACCCTTTGCACCCAGATACAGAGCTTGTCGACCACTGTCACCATGTACCCGAACGAGCGGATGCACGATCCCTGGCCACTCACGGATGTCATCGGACTTAGGCACCTGCTTGTTCAGTCGCAGACCTCCCGCCGCGTCATAAACGCTCTGGAAGAAGATCTGCCGGCCTTTGACTGCGTCCAGTAGATAGGACGGCAGGGTCTCGTAAGCCTGATACATCGATACCCAATAGGTGTCGCCGCCAGTGGGCGGAAGTGCAATGGAGCGCAGCAGTGCTCCAGCTGGTGGACGCTCGTAGAACCAAGTATCGGTGTGCCAGGTCGCTTCGCTGTTACCCAGAGCACCCGATGGCTTACCGTCTTTGGTAGTGTTAGCAATAACCAAAATTTCTTTTTGCGTTGGATGAGCGCCCTCTTGCAGCTGTTTCGGGTGAATAACAGCTTCCCCGAAGTGGTGAGAGAACTTGATGTGCTGCTCGTCGGTAATGTCGATATCGCGGAAACGCACAACACCGTACTGGAGCCAGATTTTTCGTACTTCGGCCACATCCTGAGCATCGTAGTCGTTGAAGTCAAAGCCTACGATGTCCGCGCAGACGTCACTGCCATTCGAGACTGCCGTGATGTTTTTGGTCAGCATGTTCTTGTTCCTCACCAGCTGAAGGTTACGATCTGTGCCTAAGCTACAGCCGCGTTCAACTTGATTTCCAATAAAAATCAGCGAGCATTAATAGCCTTGGCTTATCAATCAGTCAGTCGCCCCCTACGCAAAGCTTTTGAGCTAACGCGGGCAGAGATAGCGCCCACTCATCCATTAATCTGATCAATCTATTTGACATCCATGGCTCACCCCTATAAATCAAGGCAGCTAAACGGGAGCATCCGATGGATCTACGTCAGATCAAGACATTCGTAGTCGTTGCAGAAGAACTGCATTTTGGCCGTGCCGCTGCCCGACTGCAGATAGCCCAACCTGCAGTAACGGCCCAGATTCAAGCGCTTGAGAGGCAGCTCGGCGTTCCGCTACTGATACGGTCAACCCGCCGTGTGCAGCTCACAGACGCCGGGATGATCTTCAATTCACGGTGTATCAACATCCTTCGGGACATCGACCGCACGTGCCTTGCTACCCAGGCGGTCGCGGGTCAAGACCTCCATCAGATCACTATCGGTACCATTTACCCTGCGACGTTCGGTGTGCTCCCCAACTTCGTCGCGAGAATCAATCAACGCTTCCCTGAGGCTCGGATCCATATTCATAACGGGAACACAGTAGGTATCGTGAGGGAAATTGAGCGCGGCAACATCAATCTCGGTTTCATTCGTCCCGTTGAAAATATCGGCTCTCTTCGATGGCAGTCCATTCATCGCGAAAAATATCTTCTAGCGATCGCGCGCGAAAACCCTTTGAGCAGCAAGAGTTTCGTCACACCTGAGGATTTGCGAAAGCAGAAAATAATCGCGTTCTCTAGAGCATATAAATCTCAGACGGATGACAATTTCCCCGAAGAGTTCGAGAAATACGACCTGAACCAGCAAGTGATTTATAGCTGTAATGACACTCAAGCAATGCTGGCGATGATAACGGCTGGGATTGGGGTGGGGTTTGTTCCAGAGTGGGTTAAATCCATTCCCGGTCAAAACTTTGAGCTGCGCGAGGTTGAGGGCCTAGAACGACATATCGGACTAGGGCTGGCGTGGAGTGTGGATGATCCAACGGTCAACCGGGACAGCATCATTGAGATATGTCGATCGCTCATCGACGGCGACACTTGACTGGCGCCTCTGGCATTGAGGCGACAAACTTACCAGCTGGAAAAGTTCCAAGCGACAATCCGCCTTTCCAACTCAATCCCATGACGAGCCGGCAATGCCACGACAACTTAGTAGAGATAGCAATTTATACATCCACTATAACATTCAAAGTTGACGCATTGCCAATTATGTAGATCGTCATCGTAATAAAATAATGCACGAAGGCAGGCAACCAGCTCTGGAGCGAACCTTCGCGCCTGCATCAAGCCAGCGCGACCGTCACAGCAGAGGCCTCAGTTGGCCTGCGGATTTGATTTGCCCTGAGTCGCTCATCAAAGATCACAACGATGCCGGGGAAGTAACGTTGGTCATCAACGTAGTCTGGGCTTCCCAGCTTCGGGAAAATGTATGCGAACTGGGTGGGTTTCAATGACCAACCTGGGAAATACGGATCATCTGTAAGCCAGCGACTCAGCGAGGCCTTGACCTTATCGGGACAAATCAAAACTCGCTTGCCCGTTCCAATCCGTACCTCGCTCAACGGGATGGTAGGCACTACGAACGTGACTGCGAATCGGCGATTAGCCTCCCAATGGCCAAGATCCCCCGTGTCATCCCATGCCGCCTTCAGGGCCTTGTTCATATGGGTTTCCCCATCCGCCCTGACGCCTATCCGCTGCACGGCCTGTTTGGCCTCAATGGCGATGCTCTCTTCTGGGTTGCGAATGAACAGATCACAACGACCATTGCGCAGGTGACCCTCATCTACGCCAGGCGTGAGTGTCCGCATGCGCTTGATGGTGCTGGATATCAAGCTCGGCTCTATTCACTCCTGCAAGGGGCAAACCCATACCGCAACGCTTGTACTCGAAACTTACAACTACGAACACTTCATCGATACCCTCTTACCTTGGCTCGCTGGGCAAAAAAGCCACGGAGGTACCAGGTCGCGTAAGAGAATCGTCCAACGCTTGCTTGCCATGTATGTTGCGATGACTCGCCCGACGCATCTGCTGTGCTTGGCCATCAGCAGGCGAACGCTCGGCGAGGGAGAAGTGTTCGAGGCCAACTGCGTTCAGCTTCGCGAGCAGGGCTGGAATATCCAGCACCTATAGGCAGCAGACTTCGTCGAACCCTGAACAAATCATGCTGATGTCGATTCAGCCTTTTTAACCTGACGCTCACGCTGCCGGAAGCGCTTGATGAAATCAGAATCCACCAGCTCGTCCACAGCTAAGCCAAGCCCACAGTTCACGAGCGATGCCAAGCTGCCGTCAGAGAGCGCGAAGCTGTTAGATATGAAGCCACACTCGCGCACCCGGTTGTCATCAATACGAGCCAGAAACGCTCTCACAAAATCTGAACGACCCGATTTACGGCTGGCAGTCGCAGCTTCAGTAGCCGGGTCGTTGGCAGTCACTTCTGCCATTTCGGCATCGGTACCGATAGCCTGAATAACCTCACTTAAGCTGGGCCAATACTTGGAATCGTATCGATACTGCAGACTCTCAACATCCTCCTTCGCGTAGCTTTCGTAGTGGCCATTGTGCTCCGAGGCCTCGTGCACGATATCCAGGATCTGGGATTGGGTATTGGAGCTAAACCCCGAGTAGTTGTGAAGGTCATCTCGGCGATCGAGCAGTGCGGCTAGCTGATCAGCGAGCTCGCTGATTTGTGTGTTAACGCCGATCAAATCCTCCCGAGCCTGCCGCGCTGCTCGGTTCTTCTCAGGGTTCCAGCCGTCAGCTGCATGGACGAAGACGTCCCAGAACATGTAGAGCGCTCGGGGCTTCTGGGAAAGGGAAGCATGAACCTCCTCATAGACCTCAACCAGTTCGATACGGCGCTTCAGCATGCTTCCTATGATGCTCTGTACGTTGGGCCAGATATTGTCGGCCCGGAAGCTTTCCATCATCTGGCGCAGAAGGGTTTCGCAGTGTTGAACAGCTTCGGTGGGGGCGTAGGACACTCGAGTATACCTGATTGAAAGAAGTGCTCATAGGCTATCGCCTCAAGCGAGAGCGCTCGGTACCTATTGGAAGTTCTTTCCATCACCAATAGGTACCAGCCCAACGCCCGGCAGCTTGACTGGCTATTTCGAAAGATCTTTAGTCCAAGATCCGCCCGTATCGGTAGAGCTCCAACGAGAGGACGCGCTGCGCTCCTGGCTGTGGCGCAAGGCATCAGGGCCCAGGAGAAGCAGGGTTTTGTGCTGATTCTCAGCACTAGGTTTCTGGTCGTGCGTCCAGTATGACCAGCAGTTGAAGAAAGGCTTTTCCCTGTCCTCGATGATGTCCGGTCGCAAGCGCACGATGTCCGGAGGGGCTGGATGCGCTTTCTCCGTGGCCTTGGTGGGTATGGCATCGTTGAGTTGAGCCAGGAACTCCTTGGGGATCAGACGTTGCCCGCTAGTACCGTCTTCCTTGAGAACCTCCAACAGGTCACCGTACATATCGCCCAAGAAATCACGAATCCGATAGCCTGCCAGGACATCGAACCGGAAAAACCCTCGCGCTTTCCCTCGGGCAGTAAGCGTAAGTACAAAGGGCGTGTCCCGCGTGGAGAAAAGGCAGTCGAAACTCGCCGCTCCAGTTCTCACCAAAAATTGCTGCATGTCGCTGCCAATCGAAATCATGCTGCGGTGGAGCAGCCTCAGCGAAGTCATTTCCATGTGATGAGCCCCTTGATCGAGAGCCCATGATGATGGAGAGGTTTGCCAGGATGGACAAGCGGCCACCAGGCAGCAAGCCTGTATCCCGAACAATCCTCAGTCACAGAAAGCTCTTCCATGATGGGCTAATCTAAGCGAAACGACTTCACAGAGGCTATGGCATGAATCTGGACAAGCACTCCCGCACGATCCCCCTCCACTGCCCTACCTGCGCCGGCACGAAGTTCGAAAGCGAATCGCCCGAAAGTTACAGCGTGACGTGCACTGGTTGTGAGCGCGTGATCACAAGGGAAGACTTGCACCGCGAGAACGAGGAGAACATCCAGGCGCATCTTGGAGAGATCAAGAAAGAGATCTCGAAGGCAGTAGCCGACGATCTGCGTAAGCGTCTTCAGAAAGCGTTCAAGGGCAGCAAAGGATTCAAGCTCAAATGATCAATGTCACCTTCGAATCCGGAGACATCATCGCCACCCTGGCTCTGCTTTTTTCCGTGTACGCCACATTCAAAACCGTTCAGTTCAACAACCGTCAGCAAGAGGTCATCAAGAGCCAAGCGCAGCTGAATGAGCTGCTCCTGAACAAAGAGACCGCTGGTGTAGAGCTGGACAAGCAGGCCGACCTAGGGGCGACCTTCCTGAAGCTGGGCAATAGCAAATACCGGCTAAAGGTCTTCAACAAAGGAAAAGCCCCTGCACACCACGTAACGATTGACTTCCCTGAAGGCAATGAGGTCATCCTTGAGAGCGACATTGAAAGCAAATTTCCGCTTCAACTGCTCGACGTGCACCAGTCGGTTGAGCTAATCGCAGCCGTTCATATGGGTACAAAGTCAAAGCACCTGGTAAAGCTTGAGTGGGAGGATGGGCGGGCTGGCAGGGCGGCGAAGGAATTGTGGGCTACCTTGTGAATAATTGCAGCTGTAGGCAATCACTCTCAATCGAGTGATTGCGCTGATGGAGGTGATCGCATAAGTGGCTTCAGAGAAGCTTCAGCACCTTCTCAAGCGCATCCAGAGTGCCAGGCTTGAAAACGGCCCTACCCCTCTGGTCGATCACATCCCCCAAGTCGCCCTGCTGTAGCTTGAAATCATTCAAGAAGTCTTTTGAGCGTAAGTACTCAAGCGCACGCCGCTCTAAGGAATTGAGCTTGAAGTCTGGTGCACTGCCCGCGCGGTCGTCAATCCGGATCACCTTTCCAGGGGGATGAATTTCTTTAAGAGCAGCCTGAGCCTCAGCTAGCTCGACGAGGGTCTGCTGAACCAACAACCGCAACTGCGGATCCTGAATCTCGTCGGCCCATGCATCCCCGCGACGTGGTCGCTTGGGCCTTTTGCGACTGACTGAAGAATTGGCGAAGCATTTGATGAGCGCTTTGTAGTTATCACCAGTGCTGTTGGCGATGCTCTGTGCCTTCGGCACCTTTCTCGACTCCCCGAGCCTTGCAACATTGGCGTAGGAGAAATCGGTACTTTTGTCCGTCACGATTTCCTGGCAAACCTCAAAGATCGCTTCAAGCGAAGCTCGCTGCCTCGGCTTCTTCTCGCACAGCAAGGCGAGCATTTCCTCAGGTGTCATTTCTCTCGTTCTCTGGCCAACCTACTCACGGCAAAGCCGTCTCAGGGGAGACGGCCTCATTAAGATACTTTACCGAAGGAGCGATCAATGATGCATCGCTCTCACGATCTTTTTGATCACAAACGACTAGGCAAAAGCCTCCAACTCGATCGACTCGGTCTCATCCATGAAGGGCAAGGCTGGGGCATCCAGGAACGGGCTCGTCTCCAGCAACCTCGCAAAGTCAGGCTTGGAGATACGATCCGGCCCCTCCAGGTCATCAATCAAGAGCTCGCCGCTCACCAGCTTGTTGACCTTATTCCAGCTGTTGAGCCGAGTCAGGAAGAAATCGGTTACCTGGTTACCCAGTATCAGCTGCTCCTTCTCACTCAGGTTGAACATGTTGGGCCGTAGGTCATTCAACTGCGCCATCCGATCAATTATCTGCGAGCGGCGCGGAGTCGCGAGGATGGCCGAGGATGATTGGTAGATCGTGGCATTCACACACACCTCGTTCAGGTGCTGGTAGAACGAGGTCTCTTCGTACTCAATCTCGATATCGCTGCGGTCGGTAGCAATCAGCTGCAGCGGCATATTTTCACCTTCCGTAGACGCCTCAGCCTGGTTGTTCAAGATGACACGGGACTCATTGATGTTGCGAGTGATTGCCTGCATGTCACACAGGTGCAAATCCATTTTCGTTGCCAGTGACTCCATGTCAGAGTGCAATCGGCTATTAGCAAGCTCCAGCCCCAACCGCCTCGTCTCATCAAACTCAATGCCCGCTCTGATGCACATCGCCTGCTCCCGATCAAGGGCCTGGATCATTTGCTTGTTCTCAGCCGTCTGCTTTTCCAGATCGCTATATTTCTCGTAAACCAAAGTCACGTTCAGGCTGATCTCCGTCCACAGCGCAGACAGACCGCCTAGGAATACAGGCCCAGTAATGAAATGCCGGCAGCGCGGACAATTTTGCATCCCTAAATACCCAGCCGGGGTCGCCCCATAAGCAAGCGTATTGAGCGCCGGCCCGCCATCCTCACACCTTGAACCGGCATACGGACAGATCCCATAGTCGCGCACCAACTGAGTTCCCGTCATGCCCGACATTAGCGCAGCGAGAGCTTCCTCACTATTTGCAACCAGTTGGTGCCTCAATTCATCTATGCGGTTCTGCTCAATCATCAGCTGAGCGTGCACAGCCTTGTTCAACAAGGCTCGCTTCTCACCCTCCGCCATAGCGTGACGCATCTTTGCACCACCAATTTTGGTGTAGTAGACACTCATTACGATGGATGCATGGCCAGCGATCTTCATGATGATGTGGATGGGCATCCCAAACTCAGCGACATAAGCGGTGATCAGGCTCACCCGCATGGAGTGCGGAGTGAAGCGAGATTCATAGGCAGTCAGCGCACTAGGACGAGCACCTTCTTCAAAGCTTGCCAGCGTCAGGTTCTTGGGCTGGATGTTGTACAGCGCCGCCGCTAAGCGCGTGGTCAGAGGCGGAGCGAAGGTCGGGGGTTGATCCTCACCGAATGCCCTGAACAGGAATGTATTGGAGCCCTTCCGCGCAAGCTTCTTCTTGGAGAGACCTGTACGTTTGCTGCAATCCACCCAAGGGGTTAGTCGGGTGATGGGATTGTATTTTTGCTGCCAGTCCCGCAGCACCGTCAACCAATAAATCATCGGCTCAGGGATCCATGGGACATCGTAACCATCGCCGTCGTAGGAGGTCTTGTTGCTGGTGAAGTGCATGCCCCACCCTGGGTTACCCTCTGAGTCCGTCTCGCGTCGCACAAAGCCTTCCTGACGCCCATGCTTAGCCAAGGGCCCCATGTTTTTCACCCAGTCGGGCTTGCCATCGACGAATCTGACGAAGTAATCATCTGACTCCCCCGAGTCGTTATACATGACCTGCCGGCCCCGGGCGGGTACCGAGACCATGCAGTAAAGGGCGATCCAGAAGNGGGATCATCGAAGTCGATCAGCTCCTTGTCCACAGGATAGTAGTCAGCGTCGTAGTTCTGGATATTCTTCAGATCCGCGAACGTCTTCGCTTCTAGCGGGATGATCCAGTTACGAACCTCTTCAACATACTGGTAGGCGAGAACTGGTTTGACGGATTCTGAGGGCCGTTCCCTTTGCCCCATAAATTCAACAGCGGCCAACGGATTGGATGCACCGGGCACGATATAGACGAAGCCGTTTTCATCCTCCTCAGTGAAGTGACGCTTCAATGCATCTTTCATGTATTTATTGACCTCGAGCCAGATCCGGCGACCAATGATGGGGTCAGACTCAGCCTGCAAGAATTCGAGGTACTTCTTGGTGTCGACCACCTTTTTTGTCAAAAACTCACGCACATTCGTGCCAAGATCGTTCGGCTCTACATAATTTCTCAAAAACTTGCAAAGCGAATGCTCCAACGAACCTTTCACAGGGCTATTATTGATAAAGTGAGCGATATCAGCGCACCAACCCTTGCTTTTATCCGAGATCTGTTCAAGCCTGAAAGGTAAATCCTGCTCTAAGAATTCGAAGATATTGACCCACTCTTCGTAGATCAGTTCAGGATTGTAGGGCATCCTGGGGTCTTTCAACTTGGCACAGAGTGCTCGATAATCAGAGCGAGTCTTGCACTTGTATCGAGTAGCGATCGCTTTAAGGTCTTCAAACGAATAAGGCTCCGGCAGCCCCATCGCGTTCGGCCACCCTTTCCACTCTTTGCCACACATTTCTTCCGGGTTCTCCGGAAGNAGTTTAAGGATCTTAATCGCAAGTTTAAGATCATCCATATTACCGCAGTCTTTGGGCAGCAAGAATGTTGGCCATCCCGGAAAATCAGGGAAGCGCTTATCGGGCTGGGCAGGTAAACGCGTGTCAACCTTCCAGTTTTTGCGATAGTTATCTGCTCCGAAGAACCTGTGTGGCAACGCTAGCTCACGTGCTTGCTGCCAGGTCGTACAGTAGTAGCTAGTCTTTGATTGTGTGATGGGAGCCCAACCCCTCCAATGAGAGAGGTACGTATTTTCGGGCCGGGGAGGTAATTTAGGGTCAGTGCGAAATTTACGAGCATAGTCGTCCTTAGACGTAACATCCAGAAGCTTTACCGCCTCCATGAACTCGTCAACAGTAGCGTAATAACCGTCAGCTGCTGGATCCCGAACATCAGCCTCATCCCTACCCAAAAATTGACCCCAGTTTTTAAACGCCCAGCCATATGTTTTGGCCGGGCTTTTGGGGAGTCTCGGGTCGAGATGACGTTTACGTCTGTAACTGTCAGCGTTATGGATCTCCAATCGCGAGCACGCTGCAGCGGCTTCTTCGATGGTTTTATATGACGGTTCCTCTCTTCCAAGAAGGACTGGGATACCCGGGAAGTCTTTATAGACCCGAGTAGGTGTATTTGGAATTCTCGGATCTTCCTTACATGCTTTTTGGTAAGAGCGGACAGTGGTTAAACCCAAGCCCCGAACAACCTCCTGCAGCTCATTTAACGTATAGAATTCTGGAATACCAAAGAACTCTTTCCAGCCAGCCCACTTACCTGCGTACACTTTGATAGGATTTTTTGGTAGATCGCCATGCAGTTCCTGAAGCGCTTGGTAATCCTTAATTTTTGAGACACCGTTCTCCAACACGAATGCCTTGGCTTCTTCGTAAGTCTTAAATACTTGAGCAACAAGCATTGGACGGCGCGCACCGTAATTGAAAGTTCGAGTTGGCCTTTTCTTTGTAAGCGGTGGCGAAGGATTATTATCGTCCCCCTGTGCAAAATTTTTATTTCCAGCCTGCTCAACCTGGCCTTGATCAACTTGGCCTTGATCAACTTTGCCTTGCTGAACTTGAGATTGTTCACCTAGCCCAAATTCTTCATTTGCTTTCTTCTGGGCATAGCTTTGCTTGCCGCCTGACTTGGCCATGGGCGCTCTCCAACGTAAGATCTGAGGCCAGTAAAACTACCTCAAATAATAACAACTGAAAAGACTCACTTAATTGTGAAAAAAGCAATTTATGCCTAATTCAAAATTGAGCATTAAGTCTTATATTGAGATTAATTTTGAATTGAACCCCGCCTCGCGAAATTTAGCGAGTTCATGCGGGCTAGGGGCCCGGAATTTCGCGTAAGGGTCGCCAATTTTGAATTGGGAGTTTTTTCTGGCCGGCCTATGCGTTTGGCTCAATTCAGAATTGAGCGTACCTAGAAACATTTTGTTACATTTTAGGTCACTTTTAGGGGATTTCGGGCTATTTCTGGCCGGCCAGTCTTTTGGGAGGTGGTTCAGGAGGAGTAGGACTCTCACTAGCGCCTTGGGCGCAGTGGCTTTCCAGTGGCTTTCTGGGCGTAAATCACCGAGTAGGGCGACGTGGTGGACGAGGCTGGCGACCTGCAAGATGGGCGGCTATCGTGGGCACCACACTGGTGGGACGATCATTCTGTGAAGGCTGACTTGCAAGGGGGCTGCCCGCGTGAAGGGAGCGGGCAGCTTTCGATGATTACTGACGCTCCTGTTCACCCTGGAGTTCGCGTGCTTCCCGACGCTTCTCTGCGAGGCGTTTCTCACCTTTCATCCTTTCGACCCTAGTGTCTTCGTACGTAGGCTCTTTGTAGACCCGCTGCGACTCGATATTGCGATGGTGCAAGGCCTTCTGAATAAACTCCTCAGAAAGATCTGACTCACAGAGCCTGTAGCCGTATGCGTGACGATGACCATGCTCAGTGGTTCCGAGTTTCTTGGAATGCTCCAAGCCAATACGGTGCACTGCATCACGGTGTTGTCGGTTGAAGTTTTTCATCGTCTCCGGCCTACCGTCTGTGTTCGTAAACGCGTACGGATGGTCTTCAGTCGGCAGAGGGTCAACTCGCTGGTACTTGAGGTAGCTTGCGTAATAGTGAAGGAATACCTTGGCCATATCTAATGGGTAGAAATAGACTTCAAGAAAGCCATCAGAACCATCAGTCAACAGCGGGGACTTCCAGCCGGCATGCAGTGAGTCTGTCTTTGAGTACTCCGTGCGAGGCTTTCTGCGATAACGTCGGTTCAGATAATCACGGCGATTGGTATAGCCCTCTTCTTGAACACGCCCATTCTCAGGATGCCAGATACGTACGTAGGCTTCCTTACGCTCCCTGTCGACGATCACATCAGACAAAAACAAATGAAAGATCTCGCTCTTACGCAGCCCTGCATAATGCATCAAGACTGTGATCGCCCTTCCCTTCCAATCGATACGGTCATTTGCCGTAGCTTCCGGATCTGCCATGCGCCGCACCCACCCGCTTTCAAGCAGGTTGTTAATCTCACTCTCGGGAAAGCGCTTCGTTGGCCTCCTGTTGAACATAGGCACGTTCGAAGTCTGCGTGCGCCGAACCCATTGATTCTCAGCCGCTGCGTCCTTTGGCTTGTTGAGATAGTTCAGGAACACATTGGATTGACGCTGGTAATAGGCGCACCAGTTCATCCGCTCCTCCACAGAGGTCGCCTTCCTGAACGGGTTCACTAAGGACTGCTCGTGTCCCGACTCACCAATGAGCCAGTCGGTATACGCGGTGATGTGCTGCAAGAGCGTACGGGCATCCTCGGCTTTACGCGGCAACCAGTACAGCCCACCAGGATCCTGTTGGGTCTCGATGTTGATCGTTCCGTACTGCAGTGCTGTCGCAAACGACTCCAGGAGCTCTGTCGTCTTGGTGAAGTAGGCTTCGTTCGCACCGATGTACGACAGCAGCAGCTTCATCGCGAATACGTTCCGCTCACGCCATGAGGCACTCTTCTTGAGGTAGCGCGTCGAGGCCAGGAACCTCAGATGGGAAATCAGAATGCCTTGGGGCGTGAGCAACGCGGGAAGCTCGATCTCACGCCCCGTATTGTCGTTCTGGTACAGCGTCCTGATCTTCAAGCTGACTGTCATGGTGCTAGCTCTCCTGCCCTCTTCTCCATGCCCTTTGCTGACAAACCTGGTGAGGTCTGTGTCTTCTGATCGTCGTCTGCCTGCTTGGAATGATCTGCTTGGGGTCTGCAGCTTGGCGGAGTACGCATGGCTTCTGGGGTTGGAGGCTTTTTGGATTTAGTAGTATGTAGTAGTTAGTATGTGGATATTGCCTATTATAGAGGTACAGAGCTTCCTAGTGGAAGATCCCGCACTGGGGGTTTTTGATTATTTTTTGAACGGGTTCTGGGAGCCGAGGGGCTTGAGGGGAGCTGGATAGTATTGATGCGGTACCGGTGATAATGGCGGGGCATGCAGGCCGCCGGCGGTCGCCGGATCAAGCGCAGCCTGTTCATCGACGCCAGTGGCGTGCGGTTCGTCGCCGATGACGAAGAACTGAAACTGACGCAGGTGCGCCTGTTGACCGACTACATGGGCCGCAAGAAGGCCGAACTCAAAGCCTGGAACGAAGCGCAAGGCAATGTCGCCGAATTGTCCGCCAACCGCCGCCGCATCACCAACATCGGCACCTTCCGCGCCTACGCCCTGGCCTATCTGAAAAGCCATCCGGACATTCACCCCGACATGACCTGCATGGTCCGCCAGATGGAAGCCACGGCCCAAGGTGTTCCACTGGAAATCTACTGCTTCACCCGCACCACCAGCTGGGCCGATTACGAGCGGATTCAGGGGGACATTTTCGATTACTTGCTGGCGGTGCTGCCGGAGTTCGGTTTGAGCCTGTACCAGCAGCCGAGCGGGTCGGATATGCGGATGGGGTTAAGGACTCGTTAAATGGG
Organism: Pseudomonas sp. LS-2; assembly: GCF_003605735.1. Taxonomy (GTDB): domain Bacteria; phylum Pseudomonadota; class Gammaproteobacteria; order Pseudomonadales; family Pseudomonadaceae; genus Aquipseudomonas. Next base: position 84,283 of record NZ_QXTJ01000015.1, read on the forward strand.
AAAGTCTGATTCTTCAACCCCAAAGGAAGCATTGCAGAGCTCCCTCTTCCTGCGCATATTCTGCGCAAGATTGCAAAGGAGTTCGACCATGCCCCTGACTGAAAAAGAACTGATGGAACGGGATGCCAAGCGCAACCTTGGCGAAGAATTGCTTGAGTCCATCCGGGATGTCAAAGCCGGCAATCACGGCAAGATTCACTCGCTGACAATGACCGAAGCGGCTGAGGCGCGCAGCAAGACAGGACTTTCACAACCACGATTTGCCGAGTTGCTGGGAGTGTCCGTGCGAACACTTCAGGAATGGGAGCAGGGTCGACGTATGCCTTCCGGAGCAGCCCGCTCTTTGCTGCATATTGCTGCGCTTCGACCCGATGTGTTTCGAGACGTGCTGGCCGTGTAATCGGTGAGAGGATCACGCGTAAGAGTTAAACCCACATGAACAAAAAGCCCGGCATCCGCCGGGCTTTTGATTTTCAGTACGAACGTGCCGTACTCAGTAGCGCTGATACTGCGAGCCGAACTCTTTACGGTTGTCAGCGACGAGGACAGCGCCGGAAGATTGGCTGGCGAAAGGCTTGATGGTGTCTTTGTCAGCGACTTTTGTCTCGACGGCGTTGGCGTGAACGTAGGTCGGTTCCAGGACGATGGTCTGGGCGGCGGTAGAGGCCTGTGGGCTGGCGAAAGCGGAAGTGGCGGCCAGAACCGACAGTGCGAAGCCAAACGCGATGGATTTTTTCATGATCTGTTTCTCCGGTAAGTTGGGTGAACCTTTGTGTTGGGACCAATCTATGCCCCCCGACGAAGAATTAAAAAACATTGAAACTTATTCTGTATATCGACCGCACTGATAATAGGGAAAGGACTATTGCGCTCATAAACTTCATGCATCGCCCCCTTTATACTTTCAGACCCTGCACAAAAAGCCCGGCATCTGCCGGGCTTTTTAGTTGTGCGTATTCAGAGAAGACTGAACGGGGCACTCGACTCAGTAGCGCTGGTAGCTGGAACCGAACTCTTTGCGGTTTTCAGCGACGATCACAGTGCCAGAGGCCTTGGTATCAAAAGGTTTTACCGCATCTTTGCTGGCCACTTTGCTATCCAGAACGGTGGCACTGGATGCATCCACAATGGCGCGCTGATAAGTCTTTTCAGGGCTGGCGAACGCAGAACCTGCAGCCAGAATCGAAAGTGCAAAGCCGAACGCGATTGATTTTTTCATGATTTGGATCTCCGCAGAACTGTAAGTAAGTTGGGTAGTTCGTTTCGTTGGAGCCAATCTATTCGGTCAGCCCCAACATGAAAAACCACCCGTGGAGATATCGAACATCAACTCCGATGATGTTATCGCGCAGCACGTCTAGTTCAATGGTCTTGACGGTTTTCCATGGGGTCGAACATCACAGAACAGAAGCGATGACTGCAACAAATGGCGGCCGAACCCCGAAAAAAACATCTTCAGGCGCCGCCCCCGCCGGCAATCCGGCTGGGCGGCGGTTGCGGCTTCACGCGGGTCTGAGCTGCCGGGGGACTTTGCTGCGGACAATAAAAAGCCCGATGACCCGGCGCAAGATGGCGGATCTATCGGGCGATGCACTCAGGAGCATTCAAGTGCCAAAGGAGCGTCGATGAACGAGAGGATGATCACGCGCCGGCATTAACCGACGATTAAGCGCGGCTTGGGTATCACGCCACCTGGGCCAATTTGGCGACCGCCTGATTCAAGCCCTTCTCTGAGAAGTCGCCACCCATATTCAGGCCCTCGGCATGAATGAACGTAACGTCGTGGATGCCGACAAAGCCCAGCACCTGACGCAGATACGGTTCCTGATGATCCAGCGTGCTGCCTGCGTAGATGCCACCGCGAGCGGTCAGTACATAAGCGCGCTTTCCGGTGAGCAAGCCTTGTGGGCCAGTGTCGCCATATTTGAACGTTACACCGGCACGCAGTACGTGGTCGAACCAGGATTTGAGGGTGCTGGGAATTGCGAAGTTGTACATCGGCGCGGCCAGGACCACGACGTCGGCGGCGACCAGTTCGTCAGTCAGTTCATTGGAGCGCTCCAGCGCGGCCTGTTCGACGGCGTTGCGCTGATCCTGAGGCTTCATCCAGCCGCCCAGCAGGTCGATGTCCAGATGCGGCACCTGCTTGACCGCCAGATCGCGAACGGTGATCTCATCGCCAGGGTGCGTGGCACGCCACTGACTGATGAACTGTTGGGTCAGTTGACGGGAAACGGAATCTTGCTGACGGGCGCTGCTTTCGATGATCAGGACGCGAGACATGGGGTGAGGCCTCCAGCGAATGGGTGTGTTGAATTCGATGGAGTGAAGCTTAGGCATGGCCATATCGATTAAAAAGCACAAAAAACTGCTTCTAAATATCTAATAATTTGTTTTGTCTGCGGGAGCGCATTAACCTCTCCCGACCTGACATCCCGATCTACTGCGGTTCACAGCTGAGCTTGATGCGCAGCTTGATGATCTCGCGATTGAATTTGGCCGTGACGTTCTCGCTGCTTTTCGGCGCGATCTGCACCCGACGTGTGCGTGGCGCTTCCGGGCCATTGTTGAACACCACGGTGCACTTGGCTGGCACGTCGCCGTAGTTGTTCACCGTGATGTTGCCGATGTCGTAAGTCGTGTCGTGGCTGTTGTAGTCAATCTGCACTCCGTCGATGTGTTTTTCGACATCGATGGGGTAGGCAAAGGCGCTCAAGGGCAACATCGTCAGCAGCACACAACAGAATTTTTTCATGTGGCAGTCCTCATTATTGGACGGCCAGCTTAGGACAACAGGAGCGAAAGATGAAAGCGCCCCGCGTGACCCTTGATCAATGGCGCACCTTGCAGGCCGTGGTCGACCATGGAGGCTTTGCCCAGGCGGCCGAAGCCCTGCACCGCTCGCAGTCCTCAGTGAGCTACACCGTGGCCCGGATGCAGGATCAGCTCGGCGTCCCGCTGCTGCGCATCGATGGCCGAAAAGCCGTACTGACCGAGGCCGGTGAAGTGCTGCTGCGGCGTTCACGGCAACTGGTGAAGAACGCCAGTCAACTGGAAGACCTGGCCCATCACATGGAACAGGGCTGGGAGGCGGAGGTGCGTCTGGTGGTGGACGCTGCCTATCCGAACGCGCGCCTGGTGCGCGCACTGACGGCGTTCATGCCGCAGAGCCGTGGCTGTCGGGTGCGGTTGCGCGAGGAAGTGCTGTCCGGCGTGGAGGAAGTCTTGCTCGAAGGCGTCGCGGACCTGGCCATCAGTGGCTTCAACATTCCGGGCTATCTGGGCACCGAAATGAGCGCCGTCGAATTCGTTGCCGTCGCCCACCCTGAACACTCTCTTCATCAGATGCAGCGCGAATTGACGTTTCAGGATCTGGAAAGCCAGCTGCAAGTAGTGATTCGCGACTCCGGCCGCAACCAGCCTCGCGATGTAGGCTGGCTGGGCTCCGAACAGCGCTGGACCGTGGGCAGCCTGGCGACCGCCGCGACCTTCGTCAGCAGCGGCCTGGGGTTTGCCTGGCTGCCTCGACACATGATCGAGCGGGAGATGAAGGAAGGCGTGCTCAAGGTGCTGCCGCTGGACAAGGGTGGCAGCCGCTCCCCGACGTTCTACCTTTATTCAAGCAAAGACAAACCGCTGGGGCCGGCCACGCAGATTCTCATCGAGCTGATCCAGACCTTCGACACCGCCCCGCTGGATGCGGCCTTCGCCGCCCCGCAGCAGGCATAGAGACAAACGCAGTTCTGTAGCAGTGCGGCTTCCCGGCGGTGGCCTTCACGATGAAGTCGCCGGCAAGCCAGACTGCTACGGTTCGTGTATTGCCCCTCGACAAGGACGTAAACCATGCCCTACTTCGATCACGACGGCTGTTCCCTGCACTACGAGGAATATGGGCGTGGCGCGCCGGTACTGCTGGTTCATGGCCTGGGTTCTAGCTGTCAGGACTGGGAGTACCAGATCCCGGCACTGGCTGCGCAGTATCGGGTGATCGTGGTCGATGTGCGGGGCCACGGCCGTTCGGACAAACCGCGGGAGCGCTACAGCATTCCGGGTTTCAGCGCCGACATCGAGGCGCTGCTCGAACATCTGCAAAGCGGCCCGGTGCATCTGGTGGGCCTTTCCATGGGCGGCATGATCGGCTTTCAACTCGCGGTCGATCAGCCGCAGTTGCTCAAGAGCCTGACCATCGTCAACAGCGCGCCCGAAGTGAAGATCAAAAGCTTCGGTGACTTTCGGCAGTTCGCCAAACGCTGGCTACTGGCGAGGGTGTTCAGTATGGAAACCATCGGCAAGGGGCTGGGCAAGAACCTGTTTCCCGACCCCGAACAGGCCGAATTGCGGCACAAGATCGCCAGGCGCTGGGCGCGGAACGAAAAACACGCTTACCTGGCAAGCTTCAGCGCAATCGTGGGTTGGGGGGTGCAGGAAAAGTTATCGCGAATCGCTTGCCCGACGCTGGTCGTTACTGCGAAATATGATTACACGCCGGTGGCGCTGAAGGAGGCATACGTTAGGCTTATTCATGAGGCGAGGTTGGTGGTCATAGAGGATTCCCGACATGCGACACCGCTGGATCAACCAGAGGAATTCAATCGGATTCTTTTGGAATTTGTAAAAGATGTGGATGCGATGTCACAGGAGTGACCCTTCATGAAAACATCAAGAAAAATGCTCCCCTATGTAGTGTTCGGTCTGATCGCAGCGGGCATGGCCAGCTCCGCAAGCGCGGGCCTTCTGACAGACCTGTTGGACGAGACAGGTTCATACATTGATTACCTTATAGGTGCACTTGTTTAAGCACCGTTCATACTCCATAGCCACAAGCAACATACGGGGCCCTTCCGGGGCCCTGTCCAAATCCGCTCAAACGTGCTTCCCTTGTGTCCTGTTTTTAGCAGTCGAAAAACCACTTTTCAGGACATCTGCCTCATGCTGAAAAAAATTGCCTTCACCGCTGCCGCCGTGCTGTTCGCTTCCAATCTGATGGCGGCGCCAGCCCCTCATGTCGTGCTGGACACCAGCCTGGGCCAGATTGAAATCGAACTGAACCAGGACAAGGCGCCAATCAGCACGAAAAACTTTCTGACCTACGCGAATGAAAACTTCTATACCAACACCATCTTCCACCGCGTGATCCCCGGTTTCATGGTTCAAGGCGGTGGGTTCACGGCGCAGATGATGCAAAAGCCGACCCACGACCCGATCAAGAACGAAGCGGAAAACGGCCTGCATAACGTGCGCGGGACCATCGCCATGGCGCGTACCTCCGACGTGAACTCGGCCACCAGCCAGTTCTTCATTAACGTCAAGGACAACGAAATGCTCGACCACGGCGTGCGCGACTTCGGTTACGCGGTGTTCGGCAAGGTGGTAAAAGGCATGGACGTCGTTGACACCATCGTCAATTCCCAAACGACCAACAAAGGCGGCATGCAGAACGTGCCTGTCGACCCGATACTGATCAAGTCCGTCAAAGTTGTGAACTAAGCTCTGCAGGTGCGCAAAAGCCGGGCGCTCGCCCGGCTTTTTTCTTTTCCGGAAGAAACAGCATGGATCCCCGCGAGCAAACGCGGCTTCACGCGGTCACAACAAGGGACAATTCCCTGGTCCCCAGAAAGGAGAGCCCGCTCAAGCGTGGGCGTCATAGCCAATGCTCTATCGTCGTTTCGAAAAACTGATCGATATCTTCCGCGATGCCCCGACCGCCGCGCCACCGAACCAGGTCATGGCGTTTTACGTCTATTACCTGCGCCAGGTCTGGCCCAGTTTCCTCGCACTGTTGGTGGTGGGGCTGATCGGCGCATTGATCGAGGTGTCGCTGTTCAGCTACCTGAGCCGCATCATCGACCTGGCCCAGGGGGCACCGAATCCGAACTTTTTCAGCGACCATGCGCTGGAGCTGACATGGATGGTCGTCGTCGCGCTCGTTCTGCGACCGATCTTCGTCGCCCTGCATGACCTGCTGGTGCATCAGACCATCAGCCCCGGCATGACCAGCATGATCAACTGGCAGAATCACAGCTACGTGCTCAAGCAGAGCGTGAACTTCTTTCAGAACGACTTTGCAGGGCGCATCGCCCAGCGCATCGTGCAGACCGGCAATGCCTTGCGCGATTCCGCCGTGCAGACCGTGGACGCCATGTGGCACGTGCTGATCTATTCGATCGGTGCGCTGGTGCTGTTCGCCGAAGCGGACTGGCGCCTGATGATTCCGCTGCTGAGCTGGATTCTTGGCTTCATTCTCGCCCTGTGGTACTTCGTGCCACGGGTCAAGGCGCGTTCGGTCGTGTCGTCCGACGCCCGCTCCAAGCTGATGGGGCGCATCGTCGACGGCTACACCAACATCACGACCCTGAAGCTGTTCGCTCATACCAACTCGGAGCAGCTATACGCCCGGGAAGCGATCAGCGAGCAGACCGAGAAGACCCAACTGGCCGGCCGTGTGATCACCGAAATGGACACCGTGATCACGACCCTGAACGGCATTCTGATCGTCTGGACCACGGGCCTTGCCTTGTGGCTGTGGACTCAGTCGCTGATCTCGGTGGGCGCAATCGCGCTGGCGACCGGTCTGGTGATTCGTATCGTCAACATGTCCGGCTGGATTATGTGGGTCGTCAACGGCATCTTCGAAAACATCGGCATGGTTCAGGACGGTCTGCAGAGTATTTCCCAGCCCGTGGGCGTCACTGACCGCGAGGCCGCGCCGAAGCTGGCGGTGAGCCGTGGCGAGGTGAAGTTCGAGAACCTGCAGTTTCAGTACGGCAAAGGCAAGGGCGTGATCGATGGCCTGAATCTGGACATCAAGCCCGGCGAGAAGATTGGACTGATCGGGCCGTCCGGTGCGGGTAAATCGACGCTGGTGAACCTGCTACTGCGTCTGTACGACGTGCAGGGCGGACGGATCACCATTGACGATCAGGACATTTCCCACGTATCTCAGGAAAGCCTGCGCTCGAACATCGGCATGATCACGCAGGACACGTCGCTGCTGCACCGCTCGATCCGCGACAACCTGCTTTACGGCAAACCCAACGCCACCGATGCCGAGCTGTGGGAAGCCATGCGCAAGGCTCGCGCCGACAGTTTCATTCCGCAGCTGTCGGACTCCGAAGGCCGCACCGGGCTCGATGCCCATGTCGGTGAGCGCGGCGTGAAGCTGTCCGGTGGGCAGCGTCAGCGGATTGCGATTACCCGCGTGCTGCTCAAGGATGCGCCGATCCTGATCATGGATGAGGCGACGTCTGCGCTGGACTCGGAGGTGGAGGCGGCGATTCAGGAAAGCCTGGAAACCCTGATGCAGGGCAAGACGGTGATCGCCATCGCCCACCGCCTTTCGACAATTGCGCGGATGGACCGACTGGTGGTGCTGGAGGACGGCCAGATCGCCGAAAGCGGCACCCATGCCGAACTGCTGGCACATCAAGGGCTGTACGCACGCTTGTGGGCGCATCAGACCGGTGGTTTTGTCGGGGTGGACGAGTTCCCTTTGGCGCCGCAGTCGTTGTAATGGCTGACTTGCTGGCGGTGATGAAACCGGAATCGCCACCGCCGGCAAGCCGGACTGCTACAGAGCGGTACCCCAACAAACGCGCAACGCTGGATGCACACCGTACCTGTGGAGCCGGCTTGCTGGCGAATGTGGTCGGTCAGTCAACCATGATGTGGCTGACTCAACTTTCGCGAGAAACCAGCTAATACAGTGAGTCTGAGTCAAACTGACTCACGGCGGCGTGACTCACTCATTCAATCGCTTACTCACCCTGCCGATACGGCAGCGCTGCCCTCGCCTCTTCGGCATACGCCAGAATCCCCGCCCTTTCCTGACTCAGGAAGTCCGCCACCGCCTCGCGCAATCCTGGGTGAGCCAGGTAATGCCAGGAATGGGTAATCACCGGCTCGAACCCGCGAATCAGTTTGTGCTCGCCCTGAGCGCCGGCGTCGAAACGCTTGAAGCCCTGTGCGATGGCGTAATCCATCCCCTGGTAGAAACAGGTCTCGAAATGCAGTCGGTCGAACTCCGCCAGGCAGCCCCAGTAGCGCCCGTAGAAGCTGTCGCCTCCCACCAGACTGAACGCCATCGCCACCGGCCTTGAGCCTTGTCGCGCCAGCACCACGCGAATGGCTTCGGGCAGGCGCTCGGCCACCAGACTGAAGAACTCCCGCGTCAGGTATGGCGCCTGCCCGCGTATCTCGTAGGTGTTGGAATAGCAGGCATAGACGAAATCCCAATGTGCCTCGCTCAGTTCGTGCCCCTCAAGCCACTCGAAGTCGAAGCCCTGCCCCGCCACCTGCTCGCGCTCTTTGCGCATCTGCTTGCGCTTGCGTGAACTCAGGGCGTCGAGGAAATCCTGAAAATCGCGGTAGCCCCGGTTCTGCCAGTGGTACTGACAGCCGATGCGCTGCAACCAGCCCGGTTGCTCGGCGAGCATCATGTCCGAGACAGGGTCGGTGAAGTTGACGTGTACGCTGGACAGCTCTTCTGCCTCGGCGTAGCCCGGCAGGCAGGCGATCAATTCGCGGCCATCTGCGGGTGTCTTCGCCAGCAGACGAGGCCCGCTCACCGGACTGAACGGCACGGCCACCAGCAACTTCGGATAGTAAGCGAGACCGGCGCGGCGACAGGCATCGGCCCAGCCGTGGTCGAACACGTACTCGCCGTAGGAGTGCCACTTGCGATACGCCGGCAATGCCGCGATCAGCTTCTCACCTTCATAGTGGAGCAGGTGCTCGGCACGCCAGCCAGAGCGCGGCCCGAGGCTGCCGCTGTCTTCCAGCGAACTGAGAAAGGCATGACGCAGAAACGGCGAGTCGCCGGGGATCAAGGCGTCCCACTCTTCGGATGCAAGGTCCGACAGCTTATCCAAACGGTGTAACGACATCGAACCCTCCAACGGCCCCCCGCTAACGTTTGCGCAGTATCACCTATTGAAGACGTTTGCACATGAAATTTGCCATGGCAGCGCTCTAGCCCGCGGGTTCAACGAAATTTTCACATGTCATCGAGATGCCATCACATAGCCATCCCTCTGTCATAAACGATCGTAATACTGGCGCCTGTTTTTAGAGCCCCCGGTTCTTAAAACCTGGACTTTTTTTCCGCCCGCATCGGTCGGTTGTTCCCTGGATGGCTTTGTCATCCCTTCTCATCTACGGAGATTGATATGCGTCTTGCTTCCACCAAAACTGCGGCAGCCATGTGTGGCGGTCTGTTGCTGGCCATGAGCGTTCCGGCCAGCGCCGCAGTCGACGCGAAACTGCTCGACATGCTCAAGGCCAATGGCTCGATCTCGCCAGCCCAGTACGCCGAACTGCAATCGGAGCTCGCCAAGGATCAGCAGGCTCAACAACAAGCCCAGAAAGCGACTGCCGACCAGATCGCAGCAGCGCAGACCAAGTCGGCCGATCTTTCGGCATTCGAGCAGAAAGTGGCGTGGGCCGCCAAGACCCAATTCAAAGGCGACGTGCGCGTTCGTCAGGAAACCATCAAGATCGATGGTCAGAACAACAGCCAGGACAAGGATCGTCAGCGTATCCGTGCCCGTCTGGGTGCCTACACCGATATCAACCCGCAGGTCAGCACCGGTATCCGTATCGCCACCGGCGGCAGCAACGACGCCCGTTCGACCAACCAGGATCTGGACGGCTACTTCGTCAAGAAAGACCTGTGGCTGGACATGGGTTACATCGACTACCACCCCACTGCCTTGCCTAACCTGCACGTGATCGGCGGCAAGATGGCTCAGCCCTGGGTCAGCATGGGCGACATCATCTGGGACAGCGACATCAACCCGGAAGGTCTGGCCGCTACCTATAGCTACCCGATCAGCAAGAACTTCGACATCTTCGGCAGCATCGGCAACTACACCCTCAAAGACAACATCGACGGCGACGGCACTCAGTTCAAGAACGACCTGCGCCTGAACGCCGGCCAGTTGGGTACGCACTTCCAGCCGATCGACGCACTGAAATTCACCGTCGGCGGTAGCGTTTATCAGTACCAGAACGACAAGGATTCGGCAGCACTGTCGGTCAATGGCAACAACACCGACCGCTTCCGCCTGCTTGAAGGCTTCGCTCAGATGGACGTCAACGGTCTGGCCGTTCCGCTGTCGTTCTACGGCCAGTACGTGAACAACAATGCGACCGACAGCGAGCAGGACACGGGTTGGCTGACCGGCGTGAAGACCAAAGTGTTTGGCTTTGCGCTGGACTACAACTACCGCGACGTACAACGCAACGCAGTGGTTGGCGCCTTCACCGACTCCGACTTCGCCAACGGCACGACCGGTTCGCGTGGTCACAAACTGGGCGTCTCTTACGACATCGACAAGAACTTCTCGATCGGTGCGACTTACTTCCTGACCAAGGCCGACTTCGCGACCACCACCCAACGCGACGCAGATGCCAACACGCTGCAGCTGGACGTTCTGGCGAAGTTCTAAGCACCGCTGTTACACGATTCAAACGCTTCAAGCTTCAGGCGGCATGCTCCCGTCGCCTGGAGCCGCATCATCCTTCCAGCCCGCTGTTGCCCTGTCGGATCCCCATCATCCGTTCCGACAGGCCAACACCGGGCTGTTTTTGTTTCCCAGGCTGAAACGCAAATCCCCTGTAGAAGCACGGCTTGCCGGCGGTGGCGTATTCAAGATCGCTGCCGCCGGCGAGCCGGACTGCTACAGGGGACGTAGTGGATAGCGATTACTTCCTGCGCAAAATCACGCTGCCAATCGAATACCCCGCCCCGAACGAACTCAATACGCCCAGCGCGCCGCTCGGCAAATCGTCCTGGTATTTGTGGAAGGCAATGACCGAGCCCGCCGAGCTGGTGTTCGCGTAGCTGTCGAGAATGACCGGGGCTTCCTCGACGCTGGCATCACGACCCAGCAGTTTCTTGACGATCAGGTGGTTCATGCTCAGGTTGGCCTGATGCAACCAGAAGCGCTTCACGTCACCGACGTTGAGGCTGTTCTCCTGCAGGTGCGTGCCCACCAGCTCCGCCACCATCGGGCAGACGTCACGGAACACCTTGCGGCCTTCCTGCACGAACAACTTGTCCGGCGTGCCCTCGCCCTCTTCGGCGGTGCGGTTGAGGAAGCCGAAGTTGTTGCGGATGTTGTTGGAGAAAGTGGTCAGCAGTTTGGTACTGACAACGTCGAACTGATGCTCGGAGGTCGCCAGATCGGCACGTTCGACCACGACCGCCGTGGCCGCGTCACCGAAGATGAAATGGCTGTCGCGGTCACGGAAGTTCAGGTGCGCGGTGCAGATTTCCGGGCTGATCACCAACAGCGCGCGGGCCTGGCCCAGCTTGATGCTGTTGTAGGCGGTCTGGATGCCAAAGGTGGCCGAGGAGCAGGCGACGTTCATGTCGAAACCGAAACCCTGAACGCCCAGCGCCGACTGGATTTCGATGGAGATCGCCGGATAGGCGCGTTGCAGGTTGGAACAGGCGACGATCACGCCGTCGATGTCGGCGGCGGTCTTGCCGGCGCGCTGCAAGGCCTGTTCAGCGGCGGCAACGCCCATCTGGCAGAGGATCGACCATTCGTCATTGGAGCGCTCGGGAAGGCGCGGCTTCATGCGTTGTGGGTCGAGGATGCCGTCCTTGTCCATGACGAAGCGGCTCTTGATGCCGCTGGCTTTCTCGATGAACGCTGCGCTGGATTCAGTCAGCGCCTGAACCTGGCCTGCCTCGATGGCGGCGGCGTTCTCGGCGTTGAATTGCGCGACGTAGGTGTTGAAAGAATGCACCAGTTCATCGTTGGAAATGCTGTTGGCGGGGGTGTAGAGCCCTGTGCCACTGATCACGACGTCGTACACGGTCGTTCCTCTCTTATTGACGGCAGCAGGTCAAGGGACCTGCGTAAGCACGGTGCTGGCTGTTTTCTGGAACGACAGTACCAATGCAACGATAAAGTTTCCCGTAGGCGGGAATGGACCTTGGTAAAACTTTTGATGTTTTAGCCGCGAAGTTTGCCATATCGGCCGGGATTTGGCGCTATCGGGCTGCTGGAATGCAGTCGCCTGAGGGTTAGCGGGCCGATGCTGAAGGCAATTAAGACTTCTCAACCCTCCACCTGACTCCACTGCTTGCTCAGACGCTTGTCGGAGATTGGCACCTTGGTCCCCAACTGCTGGGCAAACAGCGACACGCGGTACTCCTCCAGCCACCAGCGATACGTCATCAACTCGTCGTCGCGCTTGCCTTCCTGGGCATGTTTGTCGGCGCGGGTCTGGTATTGCGCCCACAGATTGCTCAGTTCGATGCTCCAGACCCGGTCTTTCTGCACCTGACTGCCAAGCTTTTCAAGACGCAGTTCGATGGCTTTCAGATAACGCGGTAACTCCTTGAGCCACTGCGCGGGCGTTTCCCGCACGAAGCCCGGATACACCAGTTTGCCCAACTGCGCCTTGATGTCGTTCAGCGCCACGGCCTGAGCCAGATCGATCTTGCCTTTGAAGCGCTTTTGCAGGCCATGCCAGAGCTTGAGAATTTCCAGCGTCAGCTTCGCCAGGCGCTCGGCATGCTCTGTCAGGCTGCCGCGCTTGCGCTCAGCCAGCGACATCAAGCCCGCGCCATCGCGAGGCAGCGTGGCTTCGCCGTCGAGAATGCAGGTGTCCAGGCTCGCCAGCAGAATGTCTTCGATCAGCGCATCGACCCGGCCCATGTCGCGATACAGCAACGCCAGCTCGGTCTGACCTGGCAGTTTGTTGCGCAAGAACTTCGCAGGCTCGGCCAGTTGTTGCAGCAACAGACGCTGCAAGGCGCGGCGATGCTGATACTCGGCTTCGGTCTGGGTCGAGAAGCGCCCTTCCTTGACCGTACCGCCCTCTTCCACCAACGCCGGATACACCGTCATCGACAGCCCGGCAATCTTCTGTTGAGTCTTTTCCGCCACCGCAGCAAAGCCCCTGGCTTCCACCGGTTGCTGGCTCTTCGCCGATTGAGGCACGGCCAGCGCAGCCTGCCCGGCTTCGGCGAACCGCGCGGTCAGTTCATCCAGATCGCGACCTTCACCCAGAAACTTGCCGTTGGCATCGACTACTTCAAGGTTCATCTTCAGGTGGTTTTCCACCTGCTGTGCGGCTTCCGCCCAGGCTTCCTCGGATACCCGCGCCCCGGTCATGCGCAGCAATTCGCGACCCAGAGCCTCAGGCAGTGAACCTTCGGCAAACACCATGCGCTGCAAGGCTGCCTTGACGAAGTCCGGCACCGGCACGAAGTTCTTGCGCAGTGCCTTGGGGAGACTGCGCACCAGGGCCACGCATTTGGTTTCCAGAAGCCCCGGAACCAGCCATTCCAGACGCTCCGCGGGCAACGACAGCAACAGCGGCGCGGGCACGCGCAACGTCACGCCGTCGCGCGGGTGATTGGGCTCGAAGTGATAGGTCAGCGGCAGCGTCAGATCACCCAGACGCAGCGTGTCCGGGTACTGATTGGCCGTCACCTCGCTGGCTTCACGGGCGAGCACGTCTTCCTCGCGCATGATCAGCAGTTGCGGATTCTTCTGGCTCTCCATCCGATACCAGGCATCGAAGGTCGCGGTCTGGTGAATGTCGGCGGGCAAGCGCTCGTCGTAGAAACGGAACAGCGTCTCCTCGTCAGCCAGAATGTCGCGACGACGGGCCTTGGCTTCCAGTTCGTCGAGCTGTTCAAGCAACCTGGTGTTGGCGCTCAGGCACTTGGCTCGGGACTGAATTTCGCCGCGCACCAGGCCTTCCCGGATGAAGAATTCGCGAGAGACAACAGGATCGATCGGCCCGAAATGCACAGGACGACGCCCGACCACGATCAGGCCGAACAGCGTGATCTGCTCGAAGGCGACGACCTGGCCGCGCTTCTTCTCCCAATGCGGCTCGAAGTGGTTTTTCTTGACCAGATGCCCAGCCAGCGGCTCGATCCAGTCGGGCTCGATCTTGGCGACCATGCGCGCATACAGCTTGGTGGTCTCGACCAGTTCGGCAGCCATGATCCACTGCGGGCGTTTTCTGCCCAGGCCAGAAGACGGATGCACCCAGAAACGTCGCTGACGCGCACCGAGGTAATCGCCTTCTTCGGTCTTCTGGCCGATCTGGCTGAGCAGGCCGGACAGCACCGCCTTGTGAAATTTCGGGAAGTCGGCAGGCTCTTTATTGACCGTCAATTGCAGGTCACGGCAGATCAGGCTCAACTGGCGATGGGAATCACGCCACTCGCGCAGACGCAGGTAGTTGAGGAAGTTGCGACGGCACCAGTTGCGCAGCGGGCTGGCCGTCAGCGCCTGGCGTTGCTCCTCGAAACCGCGCCACAGATTGACCAGGCCGGCGAAATCGGAGTCCTGATCCTTCCATTGTGCGTGGGCCTGATCGGCGGCCTGTTGGCGCTCCGGCGGACGCTCGCGCGGGTCCTGAATCGACATGGCGCTGGCGACGATCAGCACTTCCTGCAAGCTGCCCTGTTTGGCAGCCTCGAGCAGCATGCGGCCCATGCGCGGATCCACGGGCAGGCGCGCGAGTTGGCGACCCAAGGGAGTCAGCTGGTTCTCGCGATTGACCGCCGACAGCTCTTGCAACAGGTTGAAGCCGTCGCTGATGGCCTTGCCATCCGGCGGCTCGATGAACGGGAAATCAGTGATCTGACCCAGGCGCAGATGCAGCATCTGCAAAATGACGGCGGCAAGGTTGGTGCGCAGGATTTCCGGATCGGTGAATTCAGGGCGCGAGAGGAAATCCTCTTCGCTGTAGAGACGCACACAGAGGCCCGGTTCGACCCGGCCACATCGGCCTTTTCGCTGATTGGCGCTGGCCTGGGAAATCGCTTCGATGGGCAGGCGCTGGACCTTGGCCCGATAGCTGTAGCGGCTGATGCGCGCAGTGCCGGTGTCGATCACGTAGCGAATGCCCGGCACGGTCAGCGAGGTCTCGGCGACGTTGGTCGCCAGCACCACGCGACGGCCCGGATGCGACTGGAAAATCCGCTGCTGTTCGGCAGGCGACAGGCGTGCGTACAGGGGCAGGATTTCGGTGTGTTTGAGCTGGGCCTTGCGCAGCATTTCGGCGGCGTCGCGAATCTCGCGCTCGCCCGGTAAGAACACCAGCACATCGCCCGGCGATTTGCGTTCGTTGCGTTCTAAAGCGGCCAGTTCATCGAGGGTGGCGAGAATCGCCTGGTCGACGGTCAGGTCATCCTCGACACTGTTGCCTTCTTCATCTTGCTCAGAGGTCAGGGGGCGATACCAGGTGTCCACCGGGAAGGTACGGCCCGAGACCTCGATGATCGGCGCCTTGTCGAAGTGCTCGGAGAAGCGTTCCAGGTCGATGGTCGCCGAGGTAATGATGACTTTCAGGTCCGGGCGACGGGGCAGCAGGGTTTTCAGGTAACCGAGCAGGAAGTCGATGTTCAGGCTGCGTTCGTGGGCTTCGTCGACGATGATGGTGTCATAGCGTTCGAGAAAACGGTCGTGCTGGGTTTCGGCCAGCAGGATACCGTCGGTCATCAGCTTGATCAGGGTGTTGCTGTCGCTCTGATCCTCGAAGCGCACTTGATAGCCGACCAGCCCGCCCAGCGGCGTGCCGATTTCTTCAGCGACGCGACTGCCGACGCTGCGCGCGGCAATTCGACGGGGCTGAGTGTGGCCGATCAGGCCGTGCTGACCACGCCCGATCTCCAGGCAGATTTTGGGCAACTGGGTGGTTTTACCCGAGCCGGTTTCGCCCGCGATGATCAGCACCTGATGCTTGAGCAGCGCGTCCTTGATCTCGTCGCGCTTGGCGGCGATGGGCAGGTTTTCGTCATAGCGGATGGTCGGCACGCTTTGCTTGCGGCTTACGACCTGCGCGCACGACGCCTGGACACGCTCGACCCACTGAGCCAGCTTCGCCTCGTCGGGCTTCTTGCGCAGTTCGTGCAACTGGCGACGCAGGCGATGACGATCACTGATCATCGCGTGGTCGAGGTTCTTATACAGTTGGTCGATGGAGGTCGATTCGTCGGTCATCAGGGCGCGAAGTCTTTTCTATCTGAATTCAGGGCGCGGATTGTCGCAGATTTGGTGGGGGTCATGCATATCTGCGGATGTACGCCCCTCCCCTGTAGCAGCACGGCTTGCCGGCGGTAGCGTCCGCAACATGGCCACCGCCGGCAAGCCGGACTGCCACAGAGGGGCCTTGGCTCGTGGAACAACAAACCCCGCACTCGGGCGGGGTTCGTCGGTCTTGCGGCTGTATTACGCCGGTTTCTTCAGCGCCAGCTTCTTGAGCTCTTCGTCACGCAATTCGCGGCGCAGGATCTTGCCAACGTTGGTGGTGGGCAGCGCATCGCGGAATTCCACGCTGCGCGGCACTTTGTAAGCGGTAACGTTGGCACGCATGTGCTCCATGACCAGCTCTTTGGTCAGGGTCACGCCAGGTTTGACGACCACGAAAATCTTGATCGCCTCGCCCGACTTGTCGTCCGGCACGCCGATGGCCGCGCACTGCAGCACGCCGGGCAAGGTCGCCAGCACGTCTTCCAGCTCGTTCGGGTACACGTTGAAGCCGGACACCAGAATCATGTCCTTCTTGCGGTCGACGATGCGCATGTAGCCGTCCGGCTGAATCACCGCGATGTCGCCGGTCTTCAACCAGCCTTCGGCATCGAGCATTTCATCGGTGGCTTCCTGACGCTGCCAGTACCCTTTCATGACCTGCGGGCCTTTGACACACAGCTCGCCGGCTTCGCCGAACGGCAGTTCTTCGCCAGCATCGTTGATCGTCTTGCACAGCGTCGATGGCACGGGAATGCCGATGGTGCCCATCTGGATACTCTGGATCGGGTTGACCGTGGCCACGGGGCTGGTTTCGGTCATACCGTAGCCTTCACAGATCGAACAGCCGGTGACGTCCTTCCAGCGCTCGGCGGCCGCCTGCTGCAATGCCATGCCGCCGGACAGGGTCACTTTCAGCGCGGAAAAATCCAGGTTGCGGAAGTCGGCGTTGTTGCACAGCGCAACGAACAGCGTATTCAGGCCGACGAAGCCGCTGAACTTCCACTTCGACAGTTCCTTGACCATCGCCGACAGGTCGCGCGGGTTGCTGATCAGGATGTTGTGGTTGCCGATCAGCATCATCGACATGCAGTGAAAGGTGAATGCGTAGATGTGGTAGAGCGGCAATGGCGTGATCAGGATCTCGCAACCTTCGTTGAGGTTGGAACCCATCAGCGCCTTGCATTGCAGCATGTTGGCGATCAGGTTGCGATGGGTCAGCATTGCGCCCTTGGCAACCCCCGTGGTGCCGCCGGTGTATTGCAGGACCGCGACGTCGCTGCCTTTTGGCGAAACCTCATTGACCGCCTGACCATGCCCCTTGGCAAGCACGTCGTTGAACTTGACGGCCTTGGGCAGGTGGAACGGCGGGACCATTTTCTTCACATACTTGATGACGCTGTTGACCAGCAGACGCTTGAGCGGCGGCAGCAGGTCGGCGACCTCGGTGACAATGACGTGCTTGACGCCGGTCTTGGGCACGACCTTTTCGGCCAGGTGCGCCATGTTCGCCAGGCACACCAGCGCCTTGGCACCGGAATCGTTGAATTGGTGTTCCATTTCCCGCGCGGTGTACAGCGGGTTGGTGTTGACCACGATCAAACCGGCGCGAATGGCACCAAACACGGCGACCGGATATTGCAGCACGTTGGGCAGCTGTACGGCGATGCGGTCGCCCGGTTGCAGGTCGGTATGCTGCTGAAGGTAGGCGGCGAACGCGCCGGACAGCTCATACATCTCACCATAGGTGAGTGTCTTGCCCAGATTGCTGAAAGCAGGTTTATTGGCGAAACGCTCGCAGGACTGTTTCAATACCGCCTGGACGTTTGGGTACTGGTCCGGGTCGATATCGGCAGCGATACCAGACGGATATTTATCCTTCCAGAAGTTTTCTATCATGGAAGCCGACTCCTCAGCGACAGCGTTTCTACACACCGCTTGATGCGATGATTTCTTGTGTTTGGAATGTTTGTAGCAACCGCTTTCTGCGTATCGACTGGACAAAAAGCGGGCCGAGCGTAGCAGCTTTGTCTGAGGCCGACCAGAGGCAAAGTAGGCCCCTACAGTCATAACAATGACTCTTGAATATTTAACAGTCACATTTAGAGCAATGAACCTAAATGTCGAAAAAGCACAAAGAAAAACGGCGTGTTCTTCAACACGCCGTTTCTGTTTTATAGCCGCTTTATGCGATGTCGCGAAGCTCTCGTCTGAGGATCTTGCCCACGGGGGTCATTGGCAACGACTCACGCAGCACGATCTGTTTGGGAATCTTGTAACCGGTAAAGTTCTCTTTGCAATAAGCCTTGAGCTCTTCGCAGGTCAGGCTTGAATCCCTCGGCACCACGAACAGCTTCACCGCCTCCCCCGAACGCTCGTCCGGCACACCGATCACCGCGCAGTTGGCGACTTTCGGGTGACGCGAAACCACGTCCTCGATTTCGTTGGGATACACGTTGAAGCCCGAGACGATAATCAGATCTTTCTTACGGTCGACGATGCGAATGAAACCGTCCGGATCGATCACCGCGATGTCACCCGTCTTAAGCCAGCCCTCGCTGTCCAGTACCTCGGCGGTCGCGTCCGGGCGATGCCAGTATCCGAGCATGATCTGCGGTCCTTTCAGACACAGCTCGCCGCGCTCGCCAACGGGCAATTCGACGCCCTCGTCATCGATCACTTTGGCCGTGGTACCTGGCACCGGCATGCCGACCGTGCCCAGTTTCGACTGGTTCCCATAGGGGTTGGCCGTGGCGACCGGCGAGGTTTCGGTAAGGCCGTAACCCTCCACGATCGGACAACCTGTGAGCTGCAGCCAGCGCTCGGCGGTGGACTTGACCAATGCCGTGCCACCGGAGTTGGTCAGGCGCAGGCTGGAGAAATCCAGGGTCTTGAAGTCAGGATGGTCCATCAACGCCACGAACAGCGTGTTCAGACCAAGCATCGCCGAGAACTTCCACTTCTTGAGCTCCTTGATGAAGCCGCCGATGTCACGCGGATTGGTGATCAACAGGTTGTGATTGCCGCTGACCATCATGCACATGCAATTACAGGTGAAGGCATAGATGTGATACATCGGCAGTGGCGCGACCATGATCTCGCTGCCCTGCTTGAAGATCGGCAGCCCGTCGGGGCCATGCTGCAACATGCAGGCGTACACCTGCTGCATGTTCGCCACCAGATTGCCGTGAGTCAGCATCGCCCCCTTCGGCGAGCCAGTGGTGCCGCCGGTGTATTGCAGAACGGCGATGTCTTCCAGATCCAGTTGCACCCGCTGCAGATGATCGCCACGGCCCAGTTTGAGCACACTTTTGAAGGAGACGGCCTGGGGCAGGTCGTACTCGGGGACCATCTTCTTGACCTTCTCTACGACGGTGTTGATCAACCAGCCCTTGGCCGCCGACTGCATGTCACCCATCTTCACTTCGATGAGGTACTGGATGTCGGTGTCAGGGAGCACTTCCTGGACGTTCTTGCCGAACACGTTCAGATAGACCAGCGCCCGGGCGCCGGAGTCCTTGAACTGGTGACGCATTTCACGGGCGGTATAAAGAGGGTTGGTATTGACCACGATCAGCCCGGCGCGCATGGCACCGAAGACGGCAATAGGGTACTGGATCAGGTTGGGCATCTGTACGGCGATGCGGTCGCCGGGCTTGAGCTCGGTCTGCTGTTGCAGGTAGCCGGCGAACGCCGCCGATTGCCGTTCAAGCTCGGCGTAACTCAGGGTCACGCCCATGTTGCTGTAGGCCGGACGGTCCGCGTACTTCTTGCAACTGCGCTCGAACACCTCCACCACTGACTTGTAAGCGTGCAGATCCACCTCAGAGAGGACGCCTGCCGGGCGTTTGTCGTTCCAGAAATCAGGTTGCATGTTCTTTTTATCCTCTTACCTGAGAGTACTGGCCCTGCGCTGAAAGCAGGTGCTTGCCGGACGTTAGCAGCTGCCACCAGGAAGGCAAATCGTCATCAACGACGTGAATCTTGCGGGTGGTGGGGCCGCCATCTGACTAGCGCTATACACTGCAATCAGGCGACCCTCAGAGCGCTATTTCAAGACAATTCTTTACAAGGCCAGGGAAACGCCATGAAACACGATGCTTTTTGGCTGGACACCCGTGATCACACCTCTGTGTACGTCAATGCCTGGACACCGGCGACCAGCCCCAGAGCCGTGGTGATGCTGTCCCATGGCATGGCTGAACACAGCGGCCGCTACGACCGGCTGGGCGCGGCACTGACCCAGGCGGGCCTGGCGTTGTATGCCCATGATCAGCGGGGCCACGGCCAAACCGCAGCCGATGGCGTGCTGGGCCACTACGCCGACAAGGACGGCTGGAACAAGGTCGTGAGTGACCTGGAAACGCTTCGCACGGCAATTGGAAAGCGTCATCCGGGCATTCCGGTGTTCCTGCTAGGCCACAGCATGGGCAGCTATGTCGCCCAGGCCTACCTCCTCAACCACAGCGCAAGCGTTCAAGGCGCGGTGCTCAGCGGTTCTAACTTTCAACCGGCTACGCTCTATCGCGCAGCCGCTGTCGTGGCCCGAATGGAACGCTGGCGCCAGGGAGCCACAGGCCGCAGCGCACTGATCGAGTTCCTCTCGTTCGGCTCGTTCAACAATAGATTCAAACCCGTGCGCACGCCCTTCGACTGGCTCAGCCGCGATCCCGAAGAAGTCGACGCGTACGTCAACGATCCGCTCTGCGGTTTTCGTTGCACCAATCAGTTCTGGCTGGACATGCTCGGCGGATTGCAGGAAATCAGCAGGACGTCCAGCCTGGCGCGGATCGACAAGGACCTGCCAATCCTCATCATGGGCGGCGAATGTGATCCGGTGAGTGAAGGCAAACGTCTCAAGGATCTGGCCGACGCTCTGACCGGTACCGATCATCACGCTGTCAGCCTGAAGATCTACCCCGAGGCGCGGCATGAAATCCTCAATGAAACCAACCGCGAGGAGGTCACCCGTGATTTACTCGCCTGGCTCGACCAGGCTCTGGCCGAACCCAGACCCCGTCGCAGCGAGTAACGGTCAGGATTTCCGCTCTTTATTCATCTTTTCATTTTCATGTCACAGGACCGCAACATGACCCAAGTCACCAACACGCCATACGAAGCCCTTGAAGTCGGCCAGACCGCCAGCTACAGCAAGACAGTGGAAGAACGTCACATTCAGCTGTTCGCCGAAATGTCCGGCGACCGCAACCCGGTCCACCTGGATGCCGAATTTGCAGCCAAAAGCATGTTCAAGGATCGTATTGCGCACGGCATGTTCAGTGGCGCGCTGATCAGCGCCGCCGTAGCCTGCGAGCTGCCTGGCCCGGGCACTATCTATCTGGGTCAGCAAATGAGCTTCCAGAAGCCGGTGAAAATCGGCGATACCTTGACCGTGCGCCTGGAGATTCTGGAAAAGCTGCCGAAATTCCGCGTGCGCATCGCCACCCGCGTGTTCAACCAAAACGACGAACTGGTGGTGGACGGCGAGGCGGAGATTCTTGCTCCGCGCAAGGAACAGACCGTAAATCTGACCGAGCTGCCGCCGATCACCGTGGGCTGATCAGCCTGATCGGACACTGTAGAGGCCGGCTTCGCTGGCCTTTGCAGCCATCATTCAGACACTTGACCAAATCGCAGACACAAAAAAAGCGACCCTAAGGTCGCTCTTTTTGTCGTTACGAGGAGTTCAAGGGCCTCGTAACTCAATATGGCGCAGCGGACGGGACTCGAACCCGCGACCCCCGGCGTGACAGGCCGGTATTCTAACCGACTGAACTACCGCTGCGCGTAACACATGAAACGAATGGTGGGTGATGACGGGATCGAACCGCCGACATTCTGCTTGTAAGGCAGACGCTCTCCCAGCTGAGCTAATCACCCTTCGCTTCGGTGTGGCGCGCATTCTACGGAGCGACCCTACCTCTGGCAAGCACTTTTTCAAATATTTTTTATATTCCCACCAAAGGCTTACGTCAGGGTTGGCCGCAGGGTCGCGGCAGCGAATAATGCCCCCCTTTGTATAAAGGAGAGACGTACCCCATGTGGTTCAAAAACCTGCTTGTCTATCGCCTGACCCAGGACCTGCCATTTGATGCCGAGGCGCTGGAAACCGCATTGGCGACCAAGCCTGCACGCGCTTGTGCCAGTCAGGAGTTGACCACTTACGGTTTCATCGCCCCGTTCGGCAAGGGTGAAGACGCGCCGCTGGTGCATGTCAGCGGCGACTTCATGCTGATTTCGGCGCGCAAGGAAGAGCGCATCCTGCCGGGCAGCGTGGTCAACGATGCATTGAAAGAGAAAGTCGAAGAGATTGAGACCGAGCAGATGCGCAAGGTCTATAAAAAGGAACGCGATCAGCTCAAGGATGAAATCATCCAGGCCTTCCTGCCGCGCGCCTTTATCCGCCGTTCGATGACCTTCGCGGCCATCGCCCCCAAGCAAGGCGTCATTCTGGTCAACGCTTCGAGCCCCAAGCGCGCCGAAGACCTGCTGTCGACCCTGCGTGAAGTGGTCGGCTCGCTGCCGGTACGTCCGGTCACCGTGAAAACCGCACCGACCGCCGTCATGACCGAATGGGTCAAGACCGGCCAGACTGCCGATAACTTCTTTGTTCTGGACGAATGCGAACTGCGCGACACCCACGAAGACGGCGGCATCGTGAAGTGCAAGCGTCAGGACCTGACCAGCGATGAGATCCAGTTGCACCTGAGCACCGGTAAAGTCGTCACTCAACTGTCGCTGGCCTGGCAGGACAAACTGTCCTTCGTGCTGGACGACAAATTGGGCGTCAAGCGCCTGAAGTTTGAAGACCTGCTGCAGGACCAGGCGGAACAGGACGGTGGCGACGATGCGCTGGGCCAGCAAGACGCCAGCTTCACCCTGATGATGCTGACCTTCGGCGAATTCCTGCCGGAACTGTTCGAAGCACTGGGTGGCGAAGAGATTCCGCAGGGTATCTGACTCCCTCTCGGAACCTGTGGGAGCCGGCTTGCTGGCTCCCACAGTATTGTTCCTGGTTCCAACAAATAATAAGGAGCAAGCCATGCGTGCCCTGGCTGCATTGAGTCGTTTTGTCGGCAACACCTTCGCGTATTGGGTGCTGCTGTTCGCCGTGCTGGCGTTCCTGTTCCCGAGCTGGTTCATCAGTTTGAAAACCCTGATCGTCCCGCTGCTGGGGCTGGTCATGTTCGGCATGGGTCTGACCCTCAAGCTTGAAGACTTTTCCGAAGTCGTGCGCCATCCGTGGCGCGTGGCTCTGGGCGTGGTCGCGCATTTCGTGATCATGCCGGGCGTGGCCTGGCTGTTGTGCCAGGCTTTTCATCTGCCACCGGAAATCGCCGTCGGTGTGATTCTGGTCGGTTGCTGCCCGAGCGGCACCTCGTCCAACGTCATGACCTGGCTGGCGAAGGGCGACCTGGCGCTGTCGGTGGCCATCGCTGCCGTCACCACCCTGCTCGCCCCGCTGCTGACCCCGGCGTTGATCTGGCTGTTGGCCTCGGCCTGGCTGCCGGTGTCCTTCATGGAAATGTTCTGGTCGATCCTGCAACTGGTGATGTTGCCGATCGTCTTAGGTGTCGTTGCGCAACGCCTGCTCGGCGCCAATGTGCAGTTCGCGGTTGACGTACTGCCGCTGATTTCGGTGGTGAGTATCGTGATGATCGTCTGCGCCGTGGTCGCGGCCAGCCAAGCGAAGATCGCCGAATCGGGCCTGCTGATCATGGCCGTGGTGATTCTGCACAACAGCTTCGGTTTCCTGCTGGGTTACTTCACCGGCAAGCTGTTCAAACTGCCATTGGCCCAGCGCAAGTCGCTGTCGCTGGAAGTCGGCATGCAGAACTCCGGCCTCGGCGCCGCCCTGGCCAGCGCCCACTTCTCGCCACTGGCGGCGGTGCCGAGCGCGCTGTTCAGCGTCTGGCACAACATCTCGGGCGCGCTGCTTTCGACGTACTTCAGGAAGATGGAGCCGGATGTGGTGGTGACCGAAGACAAGCCGGTGGTGGGTTAAGCGATCCTTGGCTCACTATAAGTTCCTGTAGCAGTCCGGCCGGACTGCTACAGGACAGCGTATGTCGGCGAGCTCACCGCCTAACGCACCCCACCACGCAACTCGGCCACCCTCTCACGCACCAACGCCGGTTCCGATTCCTTCCCCGCCAACGCAGGCCCCGCCACCAGGGTCACGCGCGACCATAACCTGCGAAACACGCCCTTATCCGGATCGCGGCTAAAGAAGCTGCCCCACAATCCTTGCAGCGCCAGCGGAACCACCGGTACGTCGGTTTCTTCCAACACGCGGGTCATGCCACCTTTGAACGCGTCGATTTCGCCCGTGGTGGTCAATTTGCCTTCCGGGAAGATGCACACCAGTTCGCCTTCCTTCAGGTACTCGGCGATGCGCTTGAAAGCCTGATCGTAGGTCTGCAAATCTTCGTTGCGCCCGGCAAT
This sequence comes from Pseudomonas sp. LS-2, assembly GCF_003605735.1. GTDB lineage: Bacteria > Pseudomonadota > Gammaproteobacteria > Pseudomonadales > Pseudomonadaceae > Aquipseudomonas. The sequence goes on from NZ_QXTJ01000015.1 coordinate 108,735, forward strand.
CGGAATCGCGCCCGCAGTGCGGAAAATGAAATTGAGCACCGGCAGGTTGAAGATCTTGTAGTACATGACGAAACGGATCGGCCTGCGCACGGAGCCTGCGATCAGCAGTGCGTCGACGAACGACACATGGTTGCAGACCAGCAGGGCCGCCCCTTCCTCAGGAATCTGCTCGAGGTTGCGATGCTCCACGCGGTACATGGAATGGCTGAGCAGCCAGATCATGAAACGCATGGTGAATTCCGGAACGATCTTGAAGATGTAGGTATTGACCGCAATGTTCATCAACGAGACGACGAGGAAGAACTGCGGAATCGAGATCTTCACAACGCTCAGAAAGATGATCGAGACGATTGCCGAGACCACCATGAACAATGCGTTGAGGATGTTGTTCGAGGCGATGACCCGGGAGCGCTCCTTCTCCGGCGTGCGCGACTGGATCAGCGCGTACAGCGGCACAATATAGAAGCCGCCGAAAATACCGATGCCGAGAATGTCGAAAAGCACCCACCACGCCTGGCCATGGCCCAGCACCGCGAGCCAGTCATTGGCCTGAACGTTCTGCGGGAATCCACCGGAGTGCCACCACAACAACAGGCCAAATACCGTCAGGCCCATCGAACCGAACGGCACCAGACCGATTTCCACTTTGCGCCCCGACAGCCGCTCGCAAAGCATGGAGCCGGCGGCGATGCCGATGGAGAACACCGTGAGGATCAGGGTAACGACGGTTTCATCGCCGTAGAGAAATTCCTTGGCGTATGCGGGAATCTGCGTCAGGTAGATCGCACCGACGAACCAGAACCACGAGTTGCCGACGATCGAGCGCGAGACCGCTTTGGTCTGCCCCAGGCCCAGTTTCAGGGTGGCCCAGGATTCGCTGAAGATGTTCCAGTTCAGGCGCATTTCCGGGCTCGCGGCGGCAGCCGGGGGAATGCCCCGGCTGGCGAGATAACCCAGACACGCCACCAGCACCATCGCAGTGGACACAATGGGCGCGTAATGCGTGGCGGACATCATGATCCCGGCGCCGATGGTTCCGGCCAGGATCGCCAGAAAGGTCCCCATTTCCACCAGCCCGTTGCCGCCCACCAGTTCGTTTTCATGCAGGTGCTGCGGCAGGATCGAATACTTCACCGGCCCGAACAGCGCCGAATGCGTGCCCATGGCGAACAGCGCGGCCAGCATCAGTGAAAGGTGATCGAACAGAAACCCCACGGCGCCAACCACCATAATGGCGATTTCCAGCACCTTGATCATGCGGATCAGTTTGTCCTTGGGGTACTTCTCGCCGAACTGCCCGGCCAATGCCGAAAAAAGAAAGAACGGCAGAATGAACAGCAACGCGCACAGGTTGACGTAGATCGACCGGTCACCGTCGATGGTGAGCTTGTAGAGAATGGCCAGGATCAGCGATTGCTTGAAAATGTTGTCGTTGAAGGCCCCAAGGGACTGCGTGACGAAAAACGGCAGGAAACGCCGTTTGCCCAACAGCGTGAATTGCGACTGACTCATCGTCCATGGTCCTGAGTGGCGCCGGGATCGGCTTTTGAATGGGAAGTCTGGATTCCGGTTCGAGCCACATTGAAGACGCTGGATGAAGGTCTGTCGATCATTTCATTCAATGTTCTTCTTGCTGATGACCTGCCTGTGAAGCAAACGCAATTTTTGTAGCAGCACGCCTGCCGGCGGTGGCGTCCTTCCAATCGCTACCGCCGGCAAGCCGTGCTGCTACAAGGAAACTCGATATGAATCTCAGCCTTTCAATCCTGCAATACACGGCGAAACGAACAGCTCTCCTTTATAGGCGCCAATCAAGGTGCGGCGCATGATCACCAGCCACAGCAGCGTCAGGGACGCCACCAGCACAGTGCCGAACAGGGAAAAGAAGGCAAGGTTCAGCACCGCCCCAAGCTTGAGCGTCGTCAGCGCAAACACCCCCAACGGAAAGGTGAACCCCCACCAGCCAAGATTGAAGGGGATGCCATTGCGCAGGTAGCGCACGGTGATCAGCAGCGCCATCAGCAGCCACCAGACGCCGACACCCCACAGAATGATTCCACCGATCAACCCCAGCCCCGAAGCGATGTCCCCGACCCCGCTCAAGCCGTTGGCGGCGAAGATCGTCGGCGAATCAGCGCCGAGCACCATCAAGCCGAATGCACCGGTGCTGATCGGGCCCAGCGCCAGCCAGCTGGAGGCGGCCATGTTTTCGTGAGGCAGCTTGTGCAATGCCATGCGCAGCAAAAGGATCGTCAGAATGCTGAACGCCACCGGAACCGAAAAACCCCAGAGCGCGTAGCTGGTGATGAGCACGCTGAACTGGCTGTGACTGTCGGCCAGATGCGGCGCCAGCAGGCCTCCACTGGCGGCCGCCACTTCAGCCGCCACCACCGGCAACAGCCAGACCGCCGTCATCTGATCGATGCTGTGCGCCTGACGGGTGAACATCATGAACGGAATCAGCACGCCGCACGCGACTGACATCGCGACGTCCAGCCACCACAACAGATGCGCCAAATGCACCGCTTCGGCGCCCCAGCGTGACACACCAAACGTCAGCAAGCCGTTGATGATCGTCGCCATGCCCATGGGAATGGTGCCGAAGAACATCGACACCGTGGAATGCCCGAACACTCGGCGCGCCTCGTCGAAGAACATCACCCAACGTGCGGTATAGAGAAAGCTGAAAACCAGGAACAGGACGATGTTCAGCATCCACAGCGCTTCGGCCACAACGAGCAGGCCCGGCATCCGGAACGGCAGTTGTGTAAGAACCGCAGACAAAATGCCGGTGCCCATGGTCGCGGCGAACCAGTTGGGGGTGAATTGGCGGATGACCTCCCGGGGGTGGCTCAACTGACTGAACGGTTTGCGCGTAATAAAGATGGCCTGGCTCATGGATCGCTCCTGTCCCCGTGTGAGGTGGCACCCATATTACGGCCGCGGCTGATATCTATTAAGCGGGTAGTTTCTCTATATGTCATCGATTTAGCAGATATTCAGTTCTCAGCGAGATACAGTTCTGTAGGAGTGAGCTTGCTCGCGACAGCGGTGTATCAATTAAACATTGACTCACCGAACCGACGCTATCGCGAGCAAGCTCACTCCTACAGAGGCCTGCGGCGTGACGGTAAACTCAGCCGGCCGCTTATGCTCAATCTCCTAATCCCTCAATCCTTCAATACCTCAACACCGCGCCGCTCAGACCTTGGTCGAAACAGACGAACGTCACCGGCCGTGCGAGACTGTCTGACCTGCGAGGGATCGCAGTCGAAATCGTGAACTGCTTGAATCTGGAGTCCCCATGTCGCTGTCCAGCGGACTGATCGCTGCCGTCGCCCTGGCCTATATGGCCATCATGTTCGCCATCGCCTTTTACGGCGATCGTCGCAGCGACGCCCTGCCGCCGCGTTTGCGCGCCTGGGTGTACAGCCTGTCGTTGGCGGTTTACTGCACCAGTTGGACCTTTTTCGGCGCCGTGGGTCAGGCTGCCGAGCAACTGTGGTCGTTCCTGCCGATCTACCTGGGGCCCATCGTGATGATGGTGCTGGCCCCCTGGGTCCTGCAGAAAATGGTGCTGATCAGCAAGCAGGAGAACATCACCTCCATCGCCGACTTCATCGCCGCCCGCTACGGCAAATCGCAAACACTGGCCGTCGTGGTCGCACTGATCTGTCTGATCGGCGTACTGCCTTACATTGCCCTGCAACTCAAGGGCATCGTGCTGGGGGTGAACATACTCATCGGGGCCGGTGCCGACGCCGCAGGCACCCGTGCCCAAGACACCGCGCTGATCGTTTCGCTGGTGCTGGCGCTGTTCACCATCGTCTTCGGTACGCGCAATCTCGACGCCACCGAGCACCATCGCGGGATGGTGCTGGCCATCGCCTTCGAATCGCTGGTCAAGTTGTTCGCGTTCATGGCCGTCGGCGTGTTCGTGACGTTCGGCCTGTACGACGGGGTTGATGACTTGTTCAATCAAGCCATGCTCGCGCCGCGTCTGGAGGAATACTGGAAGGAGACCGTCAACTGGCCCTCGATGGTGGTGCAGACCGGCGTGGCGATGATGGCAATCGTCTGCCTGCCGCGACAGTTCCACGTGACAGTGGTGGAGAACATCGAGCCGCAGGACCTGCGTCTGGCCAAGTGGGTGTTTCCGACGTATCTGCTGCTCGCCGGGTTGTTCGTGGTGCCGATTGCGTTGGCCGGGCAAATGCTGCTTCCAGGTTCGGTACTGCCTGACTCGTTCGTGATCAGCGTGCCACTGGCCCATGCCCACCCTGCGCTTGCCGTACTGGCATTCATCGGTGGCGCTTCGGCGGCGACCGGGATGGTGATCGTCGCCAGCGTCGCGCTGTCGACCATGGTTTCCAACGACATGCTGCTGCCGTGGCTGCTGCGGCGCAAAACCGCCGAGCGTCCTTTCGAGGTGTTTCGCTACTGGATGCTTTCGGTGCGCCGGGTCAGCATCGTGGTCATCCTGCTGCTGGCATACGTGAGCTATCGACTGCTCGGTTCGACTGCGAGCCTTGCGACCATCGGCCAGATTGCCTTTGCCGCCATCACCCAACTGACGCCCGCCATGATCGGCGCGCTGTACTGGAAACAGGCCAACCGTCGCGGCGTGTTCGCGGGTCTGGCGGCGGGCGTGTTCATCTGGTTCTACACCCTGGTATTGCCACTGACGGCCCACAGCATGGGCTGGGCGCTGAGCAGTTTCCCGCTGCTGGCGTGGTTGCACGGTAATCCGCTGAACCTGCCGATCAGCCCGCTGACCCAAGGGGTGGTGCTGTCGATGGCCGGTAACTTCATTCTGTTCGCCTGGGTGTCGGTGCTGTCGCGCACGCGGGTATCGGAACACTGGCAGGCCGGTCGTTTCATCGGCCAAGAGTTGCAGGAACGGCCCAACAACCGCTCGCTGCTGGCGGTGCAGATCGAAGACTTGCTCAAGCTCTCGGCACGCTTCGTCGGCGAAGAACGCGCGCAGCAGAGCTTCATCCGTTTCGCCTACCGTCAGGGCAAGGGCTTCAACCCCAACCAGAACGCCACAGGTGACTGGATCGCCCACACCGAGCGCCTGCTCGCCGGTGTGCTGGGTACCTCTTCGACCCGGGCCGTGGTCAAGGCGGCCATCGAGGGTCGCGACATGCAACTCGAAGACGTGGTGCGCATCGCCGACGAAGCGTCCGAAGTCCTGCAATTCAATCGCGCATTGCTGCAAGGCGCGATTGAAAACATCACGCAGGGCATCAGCGTCGTGGACCAGTCGCTGCGGCTGGTGGCCTGGAACGACCGTTATCTGGAGCTGTTCAATTACCCTGAAGGTCTGATCAGTGTCGGTCGCCCGATTGCCGACATCATTCGCTACAACGCCGAGCGCGGTCTGCTCGGTCCTGGCGAAGCGGAGGTGCACGTCGCCCGGCGCCTGCACTGGATGCGCCAAGGCCGTGCGCATACGTCCGAACGCCTGTTCCCCAATGGCCGTGTGATCGAGCTGATCGGTAATCCGATGCCGGGTGGCGGGTTCGTCATGAGCTTCACCGACATCACAGCGTTCCGCGAAGCCGAACACGCGCTCAAAGGCGCCAACGAAAGCTTAGAACTGCGAGTCGCCGAGCGTACCCGCGAGCTGTCACAGTTGAACACCGCGTTGACCGAGGCGAAGGCCCACGCAGAAGCCGCAAACCAGTCGAAAACCCGTTTCCTGGCGGCGGTCAGTCATGACCTTATGCAGCCGATGAACGCCGCGCGCCTGTTTTCCGCAGCGCTGCTGCATGCAAATGAAAATATTCCTGACGAGGCACAGAAACTGATCCAGCACCTGGACAGCTCGCTGCGTTCGGCCGAAGACCTGATCAGCGACCTGCTGGATATTTCTCGCCTGGAGAACGGCAAGTTCACCCCGACCATCGCCCCTTTCCCGCTCAATAATCTGTTCGACACGCTGGGAGCCGAGTTCAAGGCGCTGGCGCAGGAACAGGGGTTGAGCTTTCGTGTGCGTGGCAGCCAGTTGCGCATCGCCAGCGATGCAAAGTTGCTGCGTCGGGTGTTACAGAATTTCCTGACCAACGCGTTCCGTTACGCCAAGGGCCCGATTCTGTTGGGTGTGCGGCGCAAGGAGGGGCATGGGAGTCTGGAGGTGTGGGATCGTGGGCCGGGTATTCCCGAAGACAAACGCCAGGTGATCTTCGAAGAATTCAAACGCCTGGACAGTCATCAGACCCGCGCCGAGAAAGGGCTGGGCCTGGGCCTGGCGATTGCCGATGGCTTGTGCCGCGTACTGGGGCATACGCTGCAAGTGCGCTCATGGCCGGGCAAAGGCAGCGTGTTCAGCGTCACCGTGCCGTTGGCCCGCACCCAGACGTTGACGCATACAGCCATCGTCGAACCCAAACGTGCCTCGCTCAACGGTACGCAGGTGCTGTGCATCGACAACGAAGACAGCATCCTGATTGGCATGAACAGCCTGTTGAGTCGCTGGGGGTGTCAGGTCTGGACGGCGCGCAATCGCGAGGAATGCCAGACCCTGCTCGACGACGGCATCCGCCCGCACCTGGCGCTGGTGGATTACCACCTGGACCATGGTGAAACCGGCACCGAACTGATGGCCTGGCTGCGCACGCAGTTGGGAGAGCCGGTGCCCGGCGTGTTGATCAGCGCCGATGGTAGACCCGAGCTGATCGCGCAGGTGCATGCGGCGGGGCTGGAGTATCTGGCCAAACCGGTGAAGCCTGCGGCATTAAGGGCGTTGTTGAGCCGGCATGTGAGTTTGAGCTGAGATCAGAAACGCGTTCACACGCACGCCGATCCATCGTAGGAGCGCGCTTGCCCGCGATTGCGTTATCGCAGTCAACAATGCGGGGCCTGAACGGACGCGTTCGCAGGCAAGCGCGCTCCTACAAGGGTTATGCGGGTTTCCTGCGATACGGAAACACATCGATCACCTTCCCCGCGCGAATCGCCTCCTGCAATCCCTTCCAGTAGTCGGCGTCGTACAGCTCGCCATGCAAGCTGTTGAACAGTCGCCGCTGGCCCATGTCCGCAAACAGAAACGGCGGAAATTCCTCCGGAAAAACGTCTAGCGGCCCAATCGAATACCAGGGCTCGGAGGCCATCTCGTCCTCTGGCGTACGCGGCTCGGGGATGCGCCGGAAATTGGCCTCGGTCAGAAAGCAGATCTCGTCGTAGTCGTAGAACACCACGCGGCCATGGCGCGTGACGCCGAAGTTCTTCAGCAGCATGTCGCCGGGAAAGATATTCGCCGCCGCCAGTTGCTTGATCGCCAGCCCGTAATCCTCGAGTGCTTCACGTACCTGCCCTTCGCTGGCGTTCTCCAGGTAGAGGTTCAGCGGGGTCATGCGCCGTTCTGTCCAGCAGTGACGAATCAATACGGTGTCGCCTTCCAGCACGACGGTCGAGGGCGCGACGTCCAACAGCTCTTCAAGGCACTGCGGTTCGAATTTGGCCACCGGAAAACGAAAATCGGCGAACTCCTGGGTGTCGGCCATGCGCCCAACCCGGTCAACGTTTTTCACCAGCCGATATTTCTCGATCACGGTGGCTCGGTCGACGTTCTTGGACGGTGAAAACCGGTCCTTGATGACCTTGAACACCGTGTTGAAACCCGGCAGCGTGAATACGCTCATAACCATGCCGCGCACACCCGGCGCCATGATGAAGCGATCGTCGGTATCGGCCAGATGTTTGATCAGTGCGCGGTAAAACTCCGATTTGCCATGCTTGTAGAAACCGATCGAGGTGTACAGCTCGGCAATGTGCTTGCCCGGCAAAATGCCCTTGAGAAAGCCGACGAACTCGGCAGGGACCGGCACATCGACCATGAAATACGAGCGAGTGAACGAGAAGATGATCGAGACCTCGGCCTCGTCGGTGATCAGCGTGTCGATCTGCACGCCCCGCCCCTCGCGATGCAGCAAGGCAATCACCAGCGGCCATTGCTCGTCGAGGGTGTGGATGCGGCCCACCAGATATGCGCCCTTGTTGCGATACAACACCGACGAAAACAGTTCCAGCGTGAGCGTCGGGTCCTTGCACACCCAGTCTGGCAGGCACTCGCGCAACCGCGTTTCGAGGCGAATCAGATCACCGGGCAGATCGGCATACGCGACAGCGAACCGGTAATCGCTGAACACCTGCGCGAGCATCGCCGACAACTCGCCATGAGGCTGATAAACCCGTGTCTGCGCAGCCCGTTCATGGTCCCGCAGCGTCGGTCGCGTGGTGTGAATGAACATGCAGCCATCGCTGATCAGGTCATGGCTGAACAGACTGCAAAAGATCGAGTTGTACCAGGTCTCGGCCAGTTCATCGTCCAGACGCAGGTCAATGAGCTCGATGTAGGCGCTCTTCACCAACGGCCAGCGAGGCGCGTCCAGTAGAACGTCGCTGGCAAATGCCGTGTTCAGCCCGCCCGTGACCTCGCTGACCTTTTCCTCGTACAGGCTGATCCGCGCCGCCGATGCGGTTTGGGCCTGCTGCCACAACGCCTGCTCGAAGCGTGCCTGAGCGCCATCGGCGATGCGCCGGAAATGATCCCGATAATCGTCGAAGCCGGCGAGGATCAGGCGGGCGATATCAGCGGCGGGCCAAGGGGTGGACATGGCGGATGCTCGAGAGGGCAGATCCGCCAAGCGTAGCAGCGCGCTCGCGCAAGGCAGGTGCCGCTACTTCACCTTGCGGAACACAAACACCAACCCCACCACGATCAGCACCATTCCCAGCATGCTGAGGAGCGCCAGGCGGTTGCCGAAAATCAGATAATCCATGATCGCAGTCACGGCTGGCACCAGATAGAACAGGCTCGTGACGTTGACCAGATTGCCCTGGGCGATCAGGCGGTACAGCAGAAAGGTCGCCAACACCGAGACCACCAGTCCCATGTACAGCACCGGCACGTAAAATCCGAAACTGTGCTCGAAATGAAACGGCTGGAACGGCACGAACACCGCACAGACCACCGCCCCTGCAAAATACTGAACCGGCAGTGTGCCGAGTGGATTGTCAGTAATGCGCTTCTGCATGATCGATCCGCCGGTCATGCTCAACATGCCCAGCACCCCAAAGGCCATGCCTGCCAGCGAACCGCCGTCGCCAATGCCCTGGTACACCACCAGCACCAGCCCCGCCAGCCCAAGGCACAGACCGAACATCCGCGAACCGGAACGAGAGCGTTCGACCAGCACGGCCGTCAGGATCGGCTGCACCCCCATGATGGTCGCCATTACGCCCGGTGCGACTTTCATGTCCAGCGCCAGCAGGTAGCAGATTTGATAGGCCCCCAGCAACACCGCGCCAGTCGCCAACGCGTAGCGCATCGACTGCCCGGTTGCGGGGAGTTTGTAACCCAGGGTCGGGATCAGAATGGCCAGCGCTATCAACGCCAGCAAGAAACGGAACAGCAGAAACGCAAACGGCGAAGCATGGGTCAGGCCCCACTTGGAAACGATGGCCCCGCTACTCCAGAGCAGGACGAACAAGGTAGTCGTGGCCAGCGAGGCCAGGGCTTTATTGGCAAACATGGTGTCACCTGTGATTCAGACAAAATCGGACCCGGCGTAGAACCGGATTCACTGAGGTTTTGTTGGCGTTTGCAGGACTGGGTCGACAGCTTCAGCGCAATCGATCAGCCGGGCACAACGACGCCTGGCGGTGCGACGACGCACACGACCGGGCCGGTCACAGGAGCAGGAGGTGGATAGCGCGTGATGTAGAACGCTTGCTGGCACCCGCACGGCTCAGCCACAGCGGACGCTGCGGTATCGAACACGAGTTGCGAGTGGGAAGCAGGCATGGCGCTGATCTTCTTCGGAATGAGGGGTGGGTGTTACGACATGTTTCGAAGCACCGGCGCTGAATATAACCAGCGCGCGGTGCGCGATGCAACGTTTAGTTATCAGCCGAACAGCCAGTAACCCAGCAACGTCAAAACGATCACTGCCAGCACCGGCCGCAGAATGCGGTAGGCCTTGGGATTGGCACGTTTGAACTGCTTCACCTTGCCGCTGAAGGCGTTGCTGAAGCGCTTGCTGAAGGCGTAGGCCTGATTGATCCCGCCGACCCGCTCGTCATCGGTGTTCTGCGGTGCGGTGGCGCGCCCCAGAAACGCACTGACGCTGCGGTTGATCGAGGTCATGAAGCGGTTACTCAGCGGGCGCTCGATGTCGCAGAACAGAATCACACGCGTGACGTCGGTTTCGTTCTTGACCCAGTGCACATAGGTCTCGTCGAACATCACGTCCTCACCATCGCGCCAGGCGTAGACCTTGCCATCGACGAAGATCCGGCAATCATCGGAGTTCGGCGTCGAAAGCCCCAGGTGATAACGCAGGGAACCGGCGAACGGATCGCGGTGGGGATTGAGGTGACTGCCACCGGGCAGCAGCGCAAACATCGCGCCTTTGACGTTGGGGATGCGGCTGACCAGTTCAACCGTCCTCGGGCACAACGCTTCGGCCGAAGGCAGCGGTTTGTCGTACCACTTCAGGTAGAAACGCTTCCAGCCCTTCTTGAAGAACGAACCGAAACCGGCGTCGTTGTCCTTGGCAGCGGCGCGGATATAGCCCTCGTCGAACAGGTGCATTGCCTCGTCGCGGATGGTTTCCCAGTTGTCCTTGAGCACATCGAGTTCGGGAAATTTGCTACGGTCCAGATAGGGTTTGGACGGCACGCTGGAGAACAGGTACATCAAGGCGTTGTACGGAGCGAACAGCGCGGAGTGATTCACGAACTGGCGCAACACTGGCAAACGCGCCTTGCCGCGCAGATGCACGTACAGCGTACTGCCCACGAACAGCAGCAGGATCGCCGCCTTGGCAGCGAAAGAAAGGGTCATGAAACTCTCCTTGGAACAGGCAAATAGCTAACTGTTGTTCTCACCGGGCCGCTTCTGCCCGGAGGGCGGCCGTGCTTGCAGGCGATCGGCTGCGCAGCAGTCGTGAAATCCGGATGACGCGGTATGCCTGAAACGCCGAGTCGCCTGATTTTTCTGCCGCTTCGCGCCAGATCGCGAGCAAGCTTGCTCCCACGGGCTGTGCCCAGAATCAAAAGCAGATCGAGGCGACGCATTCTACTCACTATAAAAAACCCGCCGAATGACGTGTATCAACTGTCCAGCGGGCCTGGATGGCGGCCATCATAAGCCTTAGACGGCCCGGTAAAAAGCCGGAGAGTTCATCGAGACGACTATTGGGTCAGCTCCTGTTCAGTAAACAGATCGCTGAACAGCATGCTCGACAAGTAACGTTCGCCCGAATCCGGCAGCACCACGACGATGGTCTTGCCCTGCATTTCCGGTTTTTCCGCCAGCCGCACCGCCGCCTGCATCGCAGCGCCACAGGAGATGCCGCACAAGATCCCCTCCTCCTGCATCAGGCGCAGGGCCATGGCCTTGGCCTCTTCATCGCTCACCAGCTCGACCTTGTCGATGATCGACAGGTCGAGGTTTTTCGGGATGAAACCCGCGCCAATGCCCTGGATCTTGTGCGGGCTGGGCGTTATCTCCTGACCGGCCATGGCCTGGGTAATGATCGGCGAGATCATCGGCTCGACCGCTACCGAGATGATCGGCTTGCCCATGGTGTTCTTTATATAGCGCGACACGCCAGTAATGGTGCCGCCAGTCCCCACGCCCGCCACCAGTACGTCGATGGCGCCGTCTGTGTCATTCCAGATTTCCGGACCGGTTGTCTTCTCGTGAATCGCAGGGTTGGCCGGGTTCTCGAATTGGGCGGGCATGAAGAATTTTTCGGGATCACTGGCGACCAGTTCTTCGGCCTTGGCGATGGAGCCTTTCATGCCTTGGGCAGGTTCCGTCAGTACCAACTCGGCGCCCAGCGCCTTGAGCACCTTGCGTCGCTCGATACTCATGGAGGCTGGCATCGTCAGCATCAGCTTGTACCCGCGCGCAGCTGCCACGAATGCCAGCCCGATGCCGGTATTACCGGAGGTCGGCTCGACGATGGTCATGCCTGGCTTGAGTTTGCCTCGGCTTTCAGCGTCCCAGATCATGTTCGCGCCAATACGACACTTCACCGAATACCCCGGATTACGCCCTTCGATCTTGGCCAGAATCGTGACCCCGCGCGGCGCGATGCGGTTGATCTGCACCAGCGGCGTATTGCCGATGGAATGGGCGTTGTCTGCGTAAATTCGGCTCATGACCGGGTCCTTGTGCAGGTTTGGAAAAGCCCAAAGCGTATGCCTTGGGCACATATTGCGTCCAGTCGCAGCGAACCGATGGCAACGCCGACAGTCAACACAGCTAATGAACTGGAGAGCGTTGCCATGAAACGTCGCTATAGCTGGCCTCTGTGGACAGTCGTGGGCCTCGTCGTCTTGCTGATCGCCTTGCACATCGCACTGCCTTATGTGGTGCGCAATTACCTCAACGATAAACTCGCCGACATGGGCGACTATCGCGGCCAAGTGACCGATGTCGATCTGGCGCTGTGGCGAGGGGCGTACAAGATCAACGGCTTGAACATCGTCAAGGTCGACGGCAAGGTTCCGGTCCCGCTGCTCAAGGTGCCGGTGATCGATATTTCGGTCAGTTGGCACTCACTCTGGTACGACCACGCGGTGGTGGCAGAGGTTGCGTTTATCAGCCCCGAGCTCAACTTCGTAGACGGCGGCGCTGACAAACAACAGTCTCAGACCGGTGCGGGCACCGACTGGCGCGCGCAGTTGAACAAGTTGCTGCCGATCACGCTCAACGAAGTGCGGGTCAACGACGGCAAGATCACCTTCAGCAACTTCAACTCTACCCCTAAAGTGAAAATTGAAGCGGACGACGTCAACGCCAGCGTCTACAACATCACCAACGTCGTGGACTCGGCGGGCAAGCGCGACGCCCGCTTCGAAGGCAAGGCTCGACTGTTGGGCCACGCCCCACTGGAAACCAATGCCACGTTCGACCCTTTCAGCAACTTTGAAGATTTCGACTTCAAACTGCGCGTCACCGACCTGCAACTCAAGCAGATGAATGATTTCGCCTCAGCCTACGGCAAGTTCGACTTCAATGCGGGCGACGGCGATATCGTCATCGAGGCGCATGCCAACAAAGGCCAGCTCAGCGGCTACATCAAACCGCTGTTGCGCGATGTCGACATCTTCAACTGGCAACAGGACGTCGAGAACCAGAACAAAGGCTTCTTCCGCTCGATCTGGGAAGCCATGGTCGGCGCCAGCGAAACCGTGCTCAAGAACCAGCGTAAAAACCAGTTCGCGACCCGAGTTGAACTGAGCGGCAGCGTCCACAAGCAGGACGTCAGCGCGTTTCAGGCCTTCCTGCAGATCCTGCGCAATGCGTTCGTACAGGCGTTCAATACGCGTTATGACAGCGGGAAGAGTGAGGCGAAGTGATGTAACGCAGTTGCTTGACCTCTGCAGCAGCCCGGCTTGCCGGCGGTGGCGCACTGAAGATTGCTGCCGCTGGCAAACGGAACGCCGCCTCGCCGGACAGCTACAGCTCAGTGCTGTGGTTTATCCGGATTTTCATCAACGCCATAAACCACCCGATCCTCGGCGAGTAACGTCCCGTTTTGCCCCTGCCCCTGCAAGGCATCCCAACCAATACAGGCGAGTGCCAGGGTCCGGGGCGTTGCCTCGCGCCCGTTGCTGTAACGGGTAATGCTACGCGTACTGACCCCCAGCGCTTCAGCCGCCAGCGCCAGTGGCAACCCCGTTCTTGCTCGCCATCCGATGAAAATCCGCGTGTTCTCGTCTGTAGCGGCCTGGGCCTGAGCATCGAGATACAGCGTGTCGGCGCCAATCTGGATATCCAGATCCACCCACTCCACCGTCCAGCCATCATCACCGATTTGGGCCTGCAGGAAGGCATCGTCACTCTGCAAGGGGGACAGACCGGGGAAGTTTTGAATGTCCGCACTCATGTCGAGGCCGAACTGTTGATCGTTGATAAATGTCAGCGCCAGCTTGCGCCCGGCGAGCGCCTCGACTGCTTTGAGGCGTGGTCGCTTCATGGATGCCATTTTTTCCATTCCTCCATCAGTTCTGTCTGGTGGGCCCGTACCCATTCAAGCGCTTCCTTGAGCACAGCGGCCGGTGCGTGGCCGCGCATGGGTTCAACCAACTGCAGGCAAATCAAGACATCCAGACCACCTCCCGTGAGCTGCACGTGAGGCGGCAGATGATCTTTTTCCCGCAGTTGAATCCTGTTTTGTCTCTGAATCGATGCTGGGTAGACATGCAGCGCAATCTATAGCCAAATTGGCGATACCGCAACGAGCGTTACAATTTTCTCAGTCACACCGCGACCCGCCATTCAGCTACTGAATAAAGCGTCTGCGTTCACAGTCGAGCGGGGGGCGCGTTATAGTCGGTGCATTCTTATTGCTGGTTTGAGTCGTGCGGCATTGTGTCCACACGCCATGTTCGAGGATTTACCGATGAAGTTCGAAGGCACCCGCGCCTACGTCGCCACTGACGACCTGAAGCTCGCAGTCAACGCTGCCATCACCCTGGAGCGCCCGCTGCTGGTCAAGGGCGAGCCCGGCACCGGCAAGACCATGCTCGCCGAGCAACTGGCCGAATCCTTTGGCGCCAGGCTCATCACCTGGCACATCAAGTCGACCACCAAGGCTCATCAGGGTCTGTACGAGTACGACGCGGTCAGCCGGCTGCGTGACTCGCAACTGGGCGTCGACAAAGTCCACGACGTGCGTAACTACCTGAAGAAAGGCAAGCTCTGGGAAGCGTTCGAGGCCGAAGAGCGGGTAATTCTGCTGATCGACGAAATCGACAAGGCCGACATCGAATTCCCCAACGACCTGTTACAAGAACTCGACAAGATGGAGTTCTACGTTTACGAGATCGACGAGACGATCAAGGCGAAGAAGCGCCCGATCATCATCATTACCTCGAACAACGAAAAAGAGCTGCCGGACGCCTTCCTGCGCCGCTGCTTCTTCCACTACATCGCCTTCCCCGACCGCAACACCCTGCAGCAGATCGTCGACGTGCATTACCCGGACATCAAGAAAGACCTGGTCAGCGAAGCACTGGACGTGTTCTTCGACGTGCGCAAGGTGCCGGGCCTGAAGAAGAAGCCTTCGACCTCCGAACTGGTGGACTGGCTGAAACTGCTGATGGCCGACAACATCGGTGAAGCGGTGCTGCGCGAGCGCGATCCGACCAAAGCCATTCCGCCCCTGGCCGGCGCGCTGGTCAAGAACGAACAGGATGTTCAGTTGCTGGAGCGTCTGGCGTTCATGACCCGTCGTGGCAATCGCTAAGCCCTGAACGACAAGTGCGGGACAACCATCATGCTGCTCAATCTGTTCAACGAAATGCGCGCCGCCAAGGTGCCGGTCTCGGTACGCGAGCTGCTGGACCTGATCAACGCCCTGAAACACCGGGTGACCTTCGCCGACATGGACGAGTTCTATTACTTGTCGCGGGCAATCCTGGTCAAGGACGAGCGCCATTACGACAAGTTCGACCGGGCCTTTGGCGCGTATTTCAACGGGCTGGAAAAACTCGACGACCACCTTCAGGCGTTGATTCCCGAAGACTGGCTGCGCAAGGAATTCGAGCGTTCACTGACCGACGAAGAGCGCGCGCAGATTCAATCCCTTGGCGGTCTCGACAAGCTGATCGAAGCATTCAAGAAGCGTCTGGAAGAGCAGAAAGAACGTCACGCCGGCGGCAACAAGTGGATCGGCACCGGCGGCACCAGTCCGTTCGGTTCAGGCGGGTATAACCCGGAGGGGATTCGCGTCGGCGATGCCGGCAAGCGTCAGGGCAAGGCGGCCAAAGTCTGGGATCAGCGTGAGTACAAGAACCTCGACGATCAGGTCGAACTCGGCACGCGCAACATCAAGGTGGCGTTGCGGCGTCTGCGCAAGTTCGCCCGGCAAGGCGCGGCGGACGAACTGGACATCGACGGCACCATCGACCACACCGCCCGGGACGCCGGTCTGCTGAACATTCAGATGCGCCCGGAACGGCGCAACACCATCAAGCTGTTGTTGCTGTTCGACATCGGCGGCTCGATGGACGCCCACGTGAAGATCTGCGAAGAACTGTTCTCGGCCTGCAAGACCGAGTTCAAGCACATGGAGTACTTCTACTTCCACAACTTCATCTATGAATCGGTGTGGAAGAACAACCTGCGACGCACCTCCGAACGCACGTCGACCCAGGACCTGCTGCACAAATACGGCGCCGATTACAAAGTGATCTTCATTGGCGACGCCGCCATGGCGCCCTATGAAATTACCCAGCCGGGCGGCAGCGTCGAACACTGGAACGAAGAAGCGGGCTACGTCTGGATGCACCGTTTCATGGCCAAGTTCAAGAAAATCATCTGGATCAACCCCTACCCCAAAGACGCCTGGGGCTACACCACTTCAACCAACATCGTTCGGGATCTGATCGAAGATCAGATGTACCCGCTCACCCTGCGCGGGCTTGAGGAAGGGATGCGGTATCTGGCCAAGTGATAGTCGCAAGACGGTCTCGCAACCGGGCAATCGGCCATTGCGACGATCTCGCTCAGCCCCCCGACATGTCGCTCAGGGCCAGACGGATCCGCTGCACGGCCGCAATGGAACTGGCGTTGTCGCCGTGAACGCACAGGGTGTCTGCGTTGAGCAGCAATTCGCTGCCGTCGCTGGCGATCAGTGCTTCGCCACGGGCAAGGGTCAGCGCCTGAGCGATGATGATTTCCGGATCGTGATGGACGGCGCCCGGCAGGCTGCGTGAGACCAGGCGTCCCGCGCTGTCATAGGCGCGATCGGCGAACGCTTCGAACCACAGGGTGACACCGAACTCGTCGGCCATCGCCTGAGCCGCGGTGTTGTCGCGCATGGCCAGCAGCATCAGCGGCAGTTCGGGGTTGTAGCGCGCGATGCCTTCGATCACCGCGCGCAACTGAGTCGGGTTGGCCATCATGTCGTTGTACATCGCACCGTGGGGTTTGACGTAGCTGACGCGACCGCCCTGGGCACGACAGACCCCATCCAGCGCGCCGATCTGGTAGTGCAGAAGATCCTGAATTTCCTGCGACGAGCAGGCCATCGACCTGCGACCGAACCCCACCAGATCCGGGTACGCCGGGTGCGCACCGATGGTGACGTTGTGGGTGAGTGCCAGCGCAACGGTCTTGCGCATGACACTGGGATCGCCGGCATGAAAGCCACAGGCGATGTTGGCGCAGTCGATGTACGGCATGACCTCGGCATCCAGACCCATGGTCCAGGCGCCGAAACTTTCGCCGATATCACAATTCAATAACAGGCGGCCCAAGGGGATATCTCCTGTGCAAATGAAAGTGGGGCATCCTGCTCATCAACGCCAGTCGCGATTGACCTGCCGCACGTGATGCCGTCCGACGAACACCCAGTCGATGAACAGCACGAAGCTTTCGATGACCAGAGAAAATAACAGCGCGCAAACCAGGCCCCAACCGATGACGTCCGGCGACAGCAACACCTGCCAGGAATAGCCGTTCCATGTCTCCGTGCGGATGTCCGGATCGGCCGCGGTCAGCACATGCCAGGCGCGCATGTACCAGGGCCCTTGCAGCGCCAGCCACTCGCGGTCGAGGGTCTGGGTGCGGGTCAGCAGGGTGTTGATGTTGTCAGCGTCGGTGCGGAACACCGGGTCGTCACTGCTGCGGTAATGCTGGATCAGCGCCTGAACATCGCCCTTGAAGAAACGTTGAGCGGTGTCGTTGTACCCGCCAAGGCTCTTCTGCGCCTCGATCAGGTGCGCTTCGACACGTTTGCTGTAATCGCTGATAAAGCCGGGAATCTGCACGCCGATCAACAGGCCCGCCGTGAACAACACCAGTCGCAGATAGCTTCGCAGCATAGGTCCCTCTCTCTCAGGTACGGCCTTCGGCCACGCATTCGCCGCGACGCCACAAGCTCCAGTGGCCGGGCTCGTAGCGATTCCATGTTTCATTTTCGGTCAACGGCTCGGTGGCAATCACCGTCACCACGTCGTTGGGCGTGGTCTCTGCCTGAAAGTCGACGATCACATCGACGTCCTTCAAGCGGGCCGGGCCGAACGGCGCACGGCGGGTGATGTGTACGAGCTTGGTGGAACAGAAACAGAACAGCCAGTCGCCATCACTGAGCAAGCCGTTGAATACGCCTTTGGTTCGATATTCACTACAGGCTTCGACCAGTGTAGGCACCAACTGTTCGACCTCGACGGGCTCAGGAAAACCCTCGCGTATGCGGTTCAGCAGGTCGCAGAACGCCGCTTCGCTGTCGGTATCCCCCACCGGGCGATAGAACGTGGCACGCGGGTGAAAATCCGCGAGCTGGCCGTTATGGGCAAAACACCAGTTACGGCCCCACAGCTCGCGCACGAAAGGATGCGTATTGGACAGGCAGACCTTGCCGACGTTGGCCTGGCGAATGTGGCCGATGACGACCTCACTCTTGATCGGATAACGCTGCACCAGTTGCGCGACTTCTGACTCGCTGCTGGCGGCAGGGTCCTGAAACAGACGCAGGCCGCGTCCTTCATAGAAGCCGATGCCCCAGCCGTCACGATGTGGGCCGGTACGACCGCCTCGCTGCATCAGCCCGGTGAAGCTGAACACGATATCGGTCGGTACATTGGCACTCATGCCCAGAAGTTCACACATGCTCGGGTCTCGGTATGCTTAGCGGCGAATAACCAGCGTAGGCGTCATTACAGCTTCGGCTCGACCCGATAACGACCGCTGGTGCCGCTGCCGCCATTGGCAGGCGCGGCGGGCTGGCTGGCATAACGGGCGGGCCCTTGCGCCGCAAACGGCTCGTCGTCCTGTTCTGCCTGTTTCTGCTCGGCGGCAGCCTGTGCGGCGGCGGCTTCGGCGTGCGCCTGACGGGCCTTTTTCTTGCGCAGGAAAGGCAAGCGAATGAGCGCGAAGATGACGTACAGGCCCAGGCCGACAGCGCCATAGGTGGCCAGATCCAGCACCGCTCGCCAGACATTGCTGCCAACCTTGAAGGCCAGATCCAGCACGCTGATGGCAAGGGCCGGTGCATACTTGTCCTTGACCGGGTCGATGATGGTGGGGCAGAACAGCAGGACCGCGCCGATGACCCAAAGGGGTTCGCGCAGGTAGCGCCACATCCAGCCGGTCAGCTTGAACCACACCAACAGACAACCCAACGCAGCGAATGCGTATAGGCCCCAGGCAATCAGATAGTCGTTGTCGGTCATGACGTCCGTGGTAAGGCAGGTAAAGAGGCGCTTATGATAACGACTTTTCGCCAGCCTAGCTTCCCCGGCTTCAGTTATCGGTCCCCAGCGCGCCCACTCCGGCGATGCCTGCCCGAATCAGTTCATTGAGAGAGCCCAGCATGCCTTCCTCCAACAGCACCCCCAGCGCCCCCGTTGCCCGCAAGGCCGATGGCGCCGATCCGTATGCCTGGCTGCAGAATCGCGATACCGATGAGGTGCTCGATTACCTCAAGGCCGAAAATGACTACCAGGAGCGGCAACTGGCCGATCAGCAGGCGCTGCGCGAAACGTTGTTTCAGGAAATCAAAGGCCGGATTCTCGAAACCGACCTTTCCCTGCCCTCGCCGTGGGGCCCGTACCTGTATTACACCCGCACCACCGAGGGCGACGAATACGCCCGCCACTACCGCTGCCCGCGTCCGGCCGACGATTCGCAGACCGTCGACGAGAGTGCCGAGGAACTGCTGCTCGACCCCAATGCGCTGGCCAATGGCGGCTTTTTCTCCCTCGGCGCCTTCAGTATCAGCCCGGACCATCGACGTCTGGCCTACAGCCTGGATACCAGCGGCGAAGAGGTCTATCAGCTGTACGTCAAAGAGCTGAGCACCGGGGACGTCACCAGCCTGCCCTTCGAAGATTGCGACGGCAGCATGACCTGGGCCAATGACAGCCAGACGCTGTTTTTTGGCGAGCTGGACGACACTCACCGGCCACACAAGCTGTATCGCCACACGCTGGGCAACGACTCCGCCGACCTGGTATTCAACGAGCCGGACGGGCGCTTCTTCCTGCATTGCTATCGCACCAGTTCCGAGCGCCAACTGGTACTGGCGCTGGACAGCAAGACCACGGGCGAATCCTGGGTGCTGGACGCCAGCAAACCGGAACAGGCGTTCGTCTGCATGGCACCGCGCAGCGAAGGTCATGAGTATTCGGTGGATCACGGCCTGATCGACGGCGTGTGGAGCTGGCTGATTCGCAGCAACCAGGCAGGGATTAACTTCGCGCTGTATCACGCGCCTGAAAAAACCAGCGGAGTGCCGGAGCGTAAGGACTGGCAGACGCTGATCCCTCACAGCGACACGGTGATGCTCGATGGTTTCAGCCTGAATGCCAAAGGCCTGACCCTGAGCCTGCGCGAAGGCGGCTTGCCGATCGTCGAAGTTCACCCGCAAGGTCTGCCGGCTTATCGCGTGCAACTGCCGGATGCGGCCTACAACCTGTATGTGCAAGACACCCTTGAATTCGACAGCGACAAGATTCGCTTGCGCTATCAGTCGCTGAATCGCCCGCCCCAGGTGCGTCAACTGACACTAGCGACCGGGGATCAGACCGTCCTCAAGGAAACCCCGGTACTCGGCGAGTTCAACGCCGATGCCTACGTCAGCCAGCGCCTTTGGGCGACCGCCGCCGATGGCACTCAGGTGCCGATCAGCCTGGTGGTCAAGCGTGAGCTGGCAGGCCAGTCGGTCCCGCTTTACCTCTACGGATATGGCGCCTATGGCGAGAGTCTGGACCCATGGTTCTCTCACGCCCGCCTCAGTCTGCTGGATCGCGGCATCGCTTTCGCCATCGCCCATGTGCGGGGCGGCGGCGAACTGGGCGAGGCTTGGTATCGCAATGGCAAGCAAGAGCACAAGCAGAACACCTTCAGCGATTTCATTGCCTGCGCCGAACATCTGATGAGTGAAAACCTCACCACCGCCGACAAACTGGTGATCAGCGGTGGCAGCGCAGGCGGATTGTTGATCGGAGCCGTGGTCAACCAGCGTCCCGAGCTGTTCAAGGCAGCGATTGCCGAGGTGCCCTTCGTCGACGTGCTCAACACCATGCTTGACCCGGACCTGCCGCTGACCGTCACCGAATACGACGAATGGGGCAATCCGCAGCAGCCCGACGTATATGCTCGCATCAAGGCCTACGCGCCTTACGAGAACGTCAGCGCGCAGGCTTATCCGGCAATGCTGGTGATCGCCGGTTATAACGACAGTCGTGTGCAGTATTGGGAAGCGGCCAAGTGGGTGGCAAAATTGCGCGACACCAGGACCGACGACAACCTGCTGCTGCTCAAGACCGAGCTGGGTGCGGGGCACGGCGGCATGAGCGGCCGTTACCAGGGATTGCGTGACGTAGCGCTCGAATACGGTTTTATCTTCAAGGTATTGCAACTGGCCTGAGGAACTCCCTCCTCGCCATTTGTCATATCAGACGGCTCCCGGACGCTGTAGGTCCGGGGGCTGTTATACGAGTCAGACATTTGCGTTTCTATTCTTCAAGTCACCGAACAAGAACATCACATGCCAACACCTTCATCTCTGAATAATGAAATTCGCGAAATGCTGATGGACTGCGGTCTGTTCCTCGCACTGACACCTGCGGACTTCTCGGCTGCAGCCGGTTACTTCAGC
This sequence comes from Pseudomonas sp. LS-2, assembly GCF_003605735.1. GTDB lineage: Bacteria > Pseudomonadota > Gammaproteobacteria > Pseudomonadales > Pseudomonadaceae > Aquipseudomonas. The sequence continues at coordinate 130,367 of NZ_QXTJ01000015.1, forward strand.
ATCAGCAGCATCGAAAAAGGCCAGGCGATCTTCAACGAAGGCGACGCGGGCACCTTCATGTGCATTATCCATTCGGGCACGGTGTCGGTGCAGAAACTCAACGGCGAGGGCAAACAGGTCGAAACCGCGACACTGCGCAGTGGTCGGGCATTCGGTGAGATGGCAGTGCTGGACGGCGAACGCCGCTCGGCCAGTTGCATCGCCGCTTCGCCCTGCTACCTGTTGAATCTGGGCAAGGACTCCCTGGACAAAATGATCAACGACGCCCCGAAAGTAGCCGCCAGGATCATTCGCGCGATTGCAATCGCCATGTCCAGGCGCCTGCGCATGATGGATGGACAGGTGCTGGCCCAGCAGGAATGACGGCCCGACTCAGGGATCAGGCTTGGCGGGTGGCGGCAATCCCGGCAGCGGCTCATCCTGTTTTGGCGGCCCGGGCTGGGGAATCTTCGGCAGCAACGGTGGATTACCCTGCCCGCCCGCGCGGGGAATGCTGGGCGGCGTGACTTGTGGATAAGGAGTCGGCGTGGCAGTGCCGGGCGAGCCAGAGGTTGCGGCAATCGGCTCCGGTGTATTGAGAATGGGTTGCAGATTCTCGGCAAAACCCTGCGACGCACCCGACAACAACAAGGCAATCGCCGCTAGAATGGACCGCTTCATCGTTGGCCTCCTATGCCAATCTTCTACTGTGACGCTCAGGCTACTCCTGCCCGGCGCTTCGTGCGCTGACAAATTGATCTCACAGAGCCACGCCCTCACCGAGTCCTCCATGAAACGTTTCGTCCTGCTCGACACCACTCCCATCCCTCACGGCGGCGCCCTTTGCCTGTTCGAGTATGGCGAAGACTTCGTGATCAAGATTCAAAGCGGCGACGGCGGCCAGTTGATGAACACACGCATGCACGGCTCCGAAGACGCGTTGGCGGAGATTCCTTGCAAAAAGGTCGCATCGCGTGAGAACCCGCGCGTGCTGATCGGCGGCCTGGGCATGGGCTTCACCCTCGCGTCGGCGCTCAAGCACCTGGGCAAAAACGGCGAAGTGGTAGTCGCCGAACTGGTGCCCGGCGTGGTCGAGTGGAATCGCGGGCCGTTGGGCGAGAAATCGGGCAATCCTCTGCGGGATCCCCGCGCCAGGGTCGTCGTTCAGGACGTCGCGCAGGTGCTCAAAAGCGAGCCGCAGGGGTTCGACGCCATCATGCTCGACGTCGACAACGGCCCGGAAGGCCTGACGCAAAAAGCCAACAGCTGGCTATATTCGGCAGGTGGTCTTGCAGCCTGCGCGCAGGCCTTGCGTCCCAAAGGTGTGCTGGCCGTGTGGTCTGCCAGCGCCGACTCGGCCTTCAGCGACAAGCTGCGCAAGGCCGGTTTCAAGGCCGAAGAGGTCAAGGTCTACGCTCACGGCAACAAAGGCACACGGCATACNAAGCGCTAGACTTGCTCCATTGCCAACAGCACACGAAACAGGTGACACCATGAGCTCGGGAACCCCGACCAACACTTCCAAGCTGGACCGCATCCTCGCCGATGCCCAGCGTGACCGCGAAATGGGTTATCGCGACAAGGCACTGCGCATGTACCCGCATGTCTGTGGCCGTTGCGCCCGCGAGTTTTCCGGCAAGCGCCTGAGCGAGCTGACCGTGCATCACCGCGATCACAACCACGACAATAACCCGCAGGACGGATCCAACTGGGAACTGCTCTGCCTGTACTGCCACGACAACGAACACTCGCGTTACACCGACCAGCAGTACTTCTCCGACAGCTCGCTGAGTACGCCCAAAGCGGCCAAGGCTACGCACAATCCGTTTGCGGCACTTGCCGGGTTGATGAAAAAAGACGACTGACACGGCGCCCGTAGCAGCATGGCTTGCCGGCGGTAGCGTCCATGAGATCGCCACCGCCGGCACGCCGCGCTGCAACACCGGCAACCCCAACAGTACGCAACCTCCCGTATAATCCCGCGCTTTCTTCCAAGAGCACCCTCCCCCGTGGCCAACAAACGCTATGCCTGCATCGGCTTGTATAACCCCAAGTCCCCGGAAAACGTCGGCTCGGTGATGCGCGCGGCAGGCTGTTACGGCGTGGCGTCGGTGTTCTATACCGGAAAGCGCTACGAACGGGCGCGGGATTTCGTGACCGATACCAAGAAGATCCATCAAGACATTCCGCTGATCGGCATCGACGATCTGAAAAAGATCATTCCGCTGGGTTGCGTGCCGGTGGCGGTCGAACTGGTCGATGGCGCGCGCGCCCTGCCGGAATACACCCACCCCGACCGCGCCATCTACATCTTCGGCCCTGAGGACGGCTCTCTGGACAAAGAGATTCGCGACTGGTGCGAAGACGTGGTGTATATCCCCACCACCGGCTGCATGAACCTGGCCGCGACCGTCAATGTGGTGCTTTACGACCGCATGGCCAAAGGCAACAACACCCGCTCCGGACCGCAGTTCGGTCGCGAAACCGATCGCACCTGATCGACTGGCCTCGACAAATGCATTGAACAGTTTGCGCGTATGACAGTCAGCTTTAGGGACCCTACCTCTTCATGGAGAACGCATCATGAGCGATACCCCGATCCTTAAACGCGTTGAACGCCAACTGCACGATTATCCAGAGCAGAACGTACAAGGGTGGGAGCGAATCGGCTCACTGGCCGGCGGCGTACTGATGATGGGCAAAGGCCTGCGCCGTGGCGGCATCTTTGGTTTGGTGCAACTGGCCATTGGCGGCGCGGTACTGGCCCGAGGCATCACTGGCCATTGTTCGGCCAAATCACTGCTGGAAAAGAGCCGCAGCGACATGGATCGCGCCCGCGCCCGTATCGAAGAGGCCGGTGCGGAACTGAGCAAGCTCAAGACCAAGGCGGAAGTGGCGGCTGAAGAAGCTGTCGTGAAAAGCATCGATGCGGTGAAAGGCCCCCAAGGCGTTTAACGCATCCCGCCATTCATTGGCACAAAACCGGGAGTACGTCAGCCAGCGCGGAAGATCAGATAGTCTTCCCAGTCATCCTCGGCCACGTTCTTTTCACTGAGCATCCGGCCCGACTGCGAAATGCGCTGCTTGTGGACCTGCTCCCGGTCACCACAGACCAGGTGGTGCCAGCGTGGCAAATTCTTCCCCTCGCTGACCAGACGATAGCCGCAGGTCGGCGGCAGCCATTTGAATTCATCCGCCTGATCCGGCGTGAGCTGAATGCAATCGGGCACCTTGGCCCGACGATTCGGATAATCGGTGCACTGGCAGGTCTTCAGATCCAGCAACTGACAGGCGATGCGCGTGTAATAGACGCTGCCGTCGTCTTCATCCTCGAGTTTCTGCAAGCAGCATAGGCCGCACCCGTCGCACAACGACTCCCACTCGACCGAATCGAGCTGATTAAGGGTTTTGCGCATCCAGAAGGGTTCGACTTTGACGGTCATGTTTGCGGGAATCGGTATCGGCAATTGAAAAGGCCGCCAGTCTAGTGGGACATCGCACTGCGGCCAAGCATTGGCGACTGTCGGTACGGATGGACTTGTCACGGAACGGACCTGGCAGTAGCTTTATGCCCGCGCGAGCCCCACACCAGAGCATCGCTCGCACCCTACGCACCACCCGTCTGTTTCGATGATGTCTGCCGTCCACGGCCCATCTGATTGATCCCGTACGTCGCCCGAATCGGCGACCTCGGCTTTACTTACTTTTCAGGATCAGAATGCCCATGAGCGCCAATTCACGCGTTGCCGAGTACGCCATTCACCCGCAATTCACTGATCGCTGGTCGCCTCGTGCCTTTACCGGCGAAAGCATCCCGCAGGCAACCCTGTTGAGCTTCTTCGAGGCCGCACGCTGGGCGCCATCGGCCTACAACTCGCAGCCATGGCGCTTTCTCTACGCCCGTCGCGATACGCCCAACTGGGAGCGTTTTCTGGGTCTGCTGAACGAATTCAACCGTGGCTGGGCGCAACACGCCTCGGCACTGGTGATCATCATTTCCAAGACCACATTCACTGCGCCCGGCGCGACGCAAGAGACCCCGGCGCTGTGGCACACCTTCGACACCGGTTCGGCGTGGGGACATCTGGCGCTGCAAGCCAGTCTCAGCGGGTGGCACACCCACGGCATGGCCGGTTTCGATCAGGAACTGACCCGCAAGGAGCTGAAGATTCCGGAAGGCTACGCGCTGCACGCGGCGGTGGCGATTGGCAAGCTGGGCGACAAATCGACCCTGGCCGAATACCTGCAAGCCCGCGAAACCCCAAGCCCGCGCCGACCGTTGGCAGAGTTGGTGGCTGAAGGCGATTTCAGTTTGTAAAGCGGCGTGAGCCCACTCCGTCCGTCGGAGCAGCGCTTGCCCGTGATTGCAATGTGTCTTCCCTGAATGGGGTGACTGACACTCGGGAATCGCGGACAAGCGCGCTCCTACAAGGGCGAACCGCTAACGCTCAATACCCCTTCGCGAAATCGACTTCTCCGCGCAACGCCTCTCCTGCCGCATAGGCATCAAGGTTCTCGACGAACAATCCGGTCATCGCCGCTGGCGAAGTAGGCGCCGAGGAATGTCCGGTCAACAGCAGGCCCCAGGCGGTCCAGAAAGGATGACGCTGCGGCAATGGCTCCTGACGGCAGACGTCGATGACCGCCCCCGCCAGATGGCCTTCCTTGAGAGCAGCGACCAGATCGGCATCGACTACGGCCACGCCACGCCCGACGTTGATGAACAACGCCGATGGCTTGAATTGGGCGAACAGCTTCGCATCGTAGATATCGTGCGTCTGCGGAGTGTTGGGCAGCAGATTGACGACAAAATCGGCGTCCCCGACCATGCGTGGCAGGTCTTCCAGCGAACCGACCTCGACGAACGGCGCCTGCGTCCGCGCCGTCGACGCGATGCCGTGGACCTCGACACCGAACGGCGCCAGAAACTGCGCAACGCTGACACCGATGTCGCCGGTCCCGACGATCAGTGCCTTGCGCCCGGCCAGGCTATGGCCCGGCCGATCGTCCCATTTGCGCTCGACCTGACTCACCAGCCGCGCCAGCACTTCACGCTCATGCACCAACATGTAGGTCAGCACGAACTCGGCCATGACCTGGCCAAAGATACCCACCGCGCGAGTCAATCGATAATCGCGATTCAGACCCGGCGCCAGCAACGGCGTGATGCCAGCCCAGGTCGATTGAAGCCATTGCGGTTTGTGTCCCTGACGCAACAGGTTAGCCAGCAGATCCGGCTGCCCCAGCCATATCGGCGTATCGGCGGCCATTTTCGACAGTTCGGCCGAGTCGCCGCTGCTCAATACTTCGATGTGCGGAGCGGCCTTGCGAAGCAGCTCGGTGCAAACAACGTAATCGTGTTCGGCAATCAGAACGCGCATGGATTAAAAACTCGAAAAAACAGGACGTGCGACCGCAAATCGTCCGGGCTGGCCCTTGCAGCGCAATGGGCAAGCCCGGACGCAGACAGCGGTCCGGTATACCCCCGCGATGAATGGCGGGGTGGTGCGTCGATCAGACCGGGTCGTTGCGGCGCAGCAGCTCTTCAGGCAAGTGCTCGATGTACTCGTCTTCGGCAGGCGGCATCTGCAGGTGGTAGCCCTGTTTTTCCAGGTTGGCCAGCACTGCGTGGATGTCCTCGCGGGCCAGAGTGCGCTCAGGCGTCAGGACCAGGTCGAAGGCGTGCTGCGGTTTGCCGAATGCCGTGAGCAATTCGACCGGGACGCGCTCGAGCGCATCGCTCTTGAGCACGTAGAGGTACATTTCGTTCTTGCGCGGGCTGCGGTAGATGGAGCAGATACGTTTCAAGGCTGTTCTCCGGCATTGGCCAGGCTGTCGAGCAGCATCTGGCCCATCAATTCGCGGCGCCAGCCACGCAGCGAATCGGGCAGTTTATAGGGACCGTCTGGGAAACCGGTCTTGAGCAGGGCTTCGAGCGTCTTCTTGCGCAGCATCAGCTCCGGCGCCATGTTCAGGCGCTCGGCTTGCTGCTGACCAATGGCACGCAGACTCTTCAATACGTTCGACGCTTCGATGGGCAGTGGCTCGGGCAGAGCCGGTGGCCACATGTCCGGGGATACGCTGCCGGCTTTCTTGATCAGGTCCAGGAGAAACTCTCCGTCCTGTCGCACGGTCTTGGGGTGCATGTCTTCGATCTTCGCCAGTGCAGCGAGGTTGTCAGGCTGAGTCTTTGCCAGCGGCCAGAGTGAATGCTCGCGCAAGACCCGATTGCGCGGTTGATTACGCAGCCGCGCCTGTTGCTCGCGCCAGGCGCACAATTCGCGCAACACGTTCAACTGCGCACGGGAGAGTTTCCACGCCAGCTTGGCTTCGCGATAGACCTCGTATGGGTCGGTCTCGCGGCGCAGGTTGGCAACCAGCTCGGCGCCGTCTTCGAGCACCCAGGCATATTTCTCGTCGGACAGGCGCGGACGCAGCAGGCTGAAGACCTCCGCCAGATGCACGGCGTCTTCGGCGGCATAGCTGATCTGCGTGTCGGACAGCGGACGCTGCAGCCAGTCCGAACGCGTTTCGCCCTTGGGCAGTTCGATGTTCAGCACTTCCTGGACCAGACGCGAATAACCCATCGAGAACCCGAGGTTCAGATAAGCGGCGGCCAGTTGGGTGTCGAACAGAGGCGCCGGCAGACTGCCGGTCAGACGCAACAGGACTTCCAGATCTTCGCTGCAGGCGTGAACCACCTTGATGACGCCGGTGTTTTCCAGCAGCGCGGACAAGGGTTTCCAGTCGTTGATCAGGAGGGGGTCAATCAGATAAGCGCGCGAACCGTCACCGATCTGCAAGAGCGCGGCGATGGGGTAGAAGGTGTCGACCCGCATGAATTCGGTGTCGAGTGCGACGAATGGCAGAGTCTGCCACTGGGCGCAATGTTGGGCGAGGCTGTCGTCGTCGCGAATCCAGTGAATATCGATGGCCACACGGCTCTCCCTTGAAGAATGGCGCGCAGTATATATCGCTATAGGCGTTTACCGGGCATCCGTCCTGCAAGTCTTGAACAACTTCATCTTCGTGTTTATCGGCCAGGCACTTGATTGCGACCGTCCATCGGATCAGGCGCTCATCTTGCGAAGTACATAAACGCGCCACATGGCGTAACCCGGCAGAAAGTCATGATGGCTGACAATCCTGAAACCGGCGTCGAGAAACTCCGATTCGATTTCTTCACGGCAGACCACAAAGCGATTGCGCACAGCGGCAAGGCCATGCTGGTTCAGCCGTTTGCCCTCCTGCCGCTTGCGTCGCCACGCCTTGATGTTTCCATCGACCCACAACGCCACGATGACGGTGTCGCGGGTCACTCGATGAAACTCCTGGAGAATTTCCACGCGCCTGCGGCTGTCCGCTATGTGATGAAACAGTCGCATGCAGAATATGCAGTCCACGGCGTTGGCCGACAGGCCGATTGAGAATGCCGAGCTCTGAAAGGTACGAATCCGTTTGCGCACTTCGGACGAAGATTGCGCCTCGGCGATTTCCAGCATTTCGGTGGACGGATCAGCGGCGAGGATGACCCGATTGCTGTGTTCGGCCAGCACAGGCCAGAAACGCCCTGAACCCGCTGGAAGATCCAGAACAAGGCCGGGCTGGCCTGCATCGCGCAACGCCTCTCTCGCCAATTGAGCGTCACGCCACAGGCTCAAGCGCCGAGCAAGCCCTTTCTCATGGTGCTCAACGTAGTGCTGAGCCTGACGCTTGTCGGTCGCCTGTTCACTCATTGGCCAGTACCCCGTCCGTATAGATCCCCCGGCAGCCGGCGAACATGTCCAGCGCCGGGTTGTAGACGCGGGTACGAACCTGCAACAAGCCCAGCATGGAGTGGAACAGGTTGTCCTGGCTCAGGGGCTCATTGCGCTCTTTCTGCAAACAATGAGTGTCCACACCAAATGACTGCTGATAGTTATCAGAGAACCAGGCGATCATCGGGACATGTTTCTGTTGATCCGGCGCAAGCATGTAAGGCGTGCCATGCAGGAACAAGTTGTATTCACCCAACGACTCACCATGGTCGGACAGATACAACATGGCGGTGTCCACCTTGTCCTGACTGCCGCGCAAGATATCGATCAGCGACGCCAGTACATGGTCGGTATATAACAACGTGTTGTCATACCCGTTGACGATACTTTCGCGAGAACAGTTATTCAGTGCATTGCTTTCACACACCGGCGTGAACTTTTCGAATGCTTTCGGATAACGCTTGAAGTATTCCGGACCGTGGCTGCCCATTTGGTGAAGCACCAACACCGTGTCTTTGTCCAGGTGATCGATAAAGTTCTGCAGCCCCTGCAGCAGGATTTCGTCACGGCACTCATTGTTGGCGCACAGTGCCGGATCCTTGAGGTTGCTGACATCCTGGAGCGTCACGCGGTCACAGGTGCCTTTGCAACCCGACTGGTTGTCACGCCAGATCACATCGAGCCCCGCACGTTTGAGCACGTCGAGCATGCCTTCCTCGTTCTTCGCGGCACTGGCGCTGTAGTCCTTGCGACCCATATTGGAGAACATGCACGGCACCGACACCGCTGTTTCGGTCCCGCAGGAATGCACATCGGTGAAGGTCAGCAGGCCACGTTCCTTACTCAATTGAGGGGTGGTGTCGCGGCTGTAACCCAGAATGCCGAAGTTCTCAGCCCGCGCACTTTCGCCCACCACCAGCACCGTCAGGGACTTGCGCTTGTGCTGCTGCCAGTCGCTGGCCAGCTTTGCATCCTGACCGATGCTCACGAACGGCTGTTGCGCGGACTTCACCTGTTCGCTCAGGTACCCGACCGATGCACCGATGTAATTGCTCGGAACGACCATCAGGCGCAGTTCATGATGGTTACGAAACAGCGAGGAAAGACCTTGATAGTTCAGCAACGCCACCCCGGCGATCGCACAGGCGCAGACGGCACTGACCACCACCTTGCTCAGTACTTCCCGAGGCCAGCGACGGTAATTGACCGGGACTTTCCACAGGATCACCGAAGGCAGTACTCCGAGAAACAACACGTACGCGACCAGTTTCAATGACAACAGGTCGCGCACTTCCGTGGCGTTGGTTTCCGCGAAGTTGCGAAACATGCCGGCGTCGATCATGACGCCGTATTGACTCATGAAGTAAGCGACGCCTGCGCTGATCATGAAAAGTGCGATCAGCATCGGCTTCAATACATGCCTGAAGGCAAACAGCGTCAGACAAATATTGAACGCACAAAAAACCATCACTGTAAAAGCGCCACGCAATAAAAGCCCCTTACCGTTGAAATCGGTAATGGCGAACAGGTGCTGCCAGAGCGTCAGGTTAAACCCGAGCAATAAGAAAATACTGGCGAGCGCGGTCACGAGCTCCGGGCGAACTGCTTTGAGGTTCGGCATGAGGGTCTGCTTGGCTGAAAAGGACAACGTCGATCAAAGAAAGATGAAAACTCCTCCGACGTCGCAAACTTTAGGCAGCTGGCCATCAATTTTTTGTGAAAAGGATGAGAACAAAAGGTCTGGTACTGACTTCTTTTTCCGTAGGAAAAGTCGCAGCAACAGCTCGTGGCGAAAGACCTCGTGAGTGAGGTTTCTCTCGGCGCTAAGGTAGCCAGGCACGGGGCATTACTATAATCAATTTGCGTATATTTCCATGGATGCTGGCGGGTTCAGGAAGCTGCGCTGGCCAGATCAGCGCAGGGGCAAGGGCAAGGGCAAACGGGGGCCTGCGGATCATCTACTACCTGCTGATCAACGACAGGCAATTCTGGATGTTTTCCGTTTACGCCAAGGATGAGCTTGAAAACCTGACCGCTGATCAGGAACGACAGCTCCGGGGAGCCATCCAGGCAGAGCTCAAGAAACGAGGCATGTGATGAGTAAAAAGCGCGATCTGTTCGCCGAAATGATGCAAGGGGTCGAAGAAATGTCGGCCCATCGAGAAGGAAAAATTACTCTGCGCAGCGATAGATTTGCGCAAAAACCAGTTCCTGATGTTTCAGCCCAGGAAATCGTTGCCCTGCGAGAACGTTTGCATATGTCTCAGAACGTTTTCGCCAAGCGTATCCGCACCAGTGCAAGCACCCTGCGTAATTGGGAACAAGAAAAATCCAGACCCAACGCGCAGGCTGCGTTGCTGATCAGGCTGGTCGAAAAATTCCCGGATATGGTCGAACGTTTAAACGCTGTGTAATTCGTGTCACGGGGTGGGTTCGGAAACAGGGACAGCCTCGGCCCACGCTGACGACTCACTCGCGAACGCATCCTCGATAATCATCTGCGCCGCCTTCTCGGCGATCATCACCGTCGGCGAGCAGGTGTTGCCGGAGATAATGGTCGGCATGATCGAGGCGTCCACCACCCGCAGTCCAACGACGCCATGCACCCGCAGTCGTTCATCGACCACCGCGTCCCGCCCCTGCCCCATTTTGCAGGTGCCGACCGGATGGAAAATCGTGGTGCCAATGCTGCTGGCGGCTTGTCGCAGTTCCTCCTCGGTTTGCAGGCTGGCGCCAGGCAGATACTCGACCGGATCGAAGCTCGCGAGCGCGGGGGCGGCGGCGATGCGGCGGGTCAGTCGGATCGCGTCGGCGGCGACCCTGAGGTCGGCTTCATCGCTCAGGTAATTGGGCTTTATAAGCGGCGCGGCGTCGGCCAGTGGCGAGCGGATTTCCACGCTCCCACGGCTTTGCGGGCGTAAATCACACACCGACGCGGTAAACGCCGGAAAATGGTGCAAGGGTTCGCCAAACCGCTCCAGCGACAATGGCTGCACGTGATATTCAAGGTTGGGGGTCGCCTGCTCCGGCCCTGAGCGGGCAAACGCGCCCAACTGACTCGGCGCCATGGCCAGCGGCCCGCTGCGATTGAGGGCATAGCGCAGCCCCATGTTCATTTTGCCCCACAGGCTGCCGGCCATCTGGTTCAGGGTATGGCCATTGCTGACTTTGTAGATCAGCCGCAGCTGCAAATGATCCTGAAGGTTCGCGCCCACACCGGGTAACTCGCGCCGCACTTCAATGCCCAGCTTCTCCAGCAAGGGACGGGGGCCGATCCCGGAACGCTGCAGCACCATGGGCGAGCCGATAGAGCCGCAACACAGAATGATTTCACGCCGGGCCCGCAGCCGTCGCTCCTGCTGCCCCACCTGGGCGAGCACCCCGCTGGCACGGCCGTTTTCAAACTCGATCCGGGACACTTCGGCATGGGTCAGCACGGTGAGATTGGGACGCTGCGCGATGGGCCGCAGAAATGCCTTTGACGCGTTCCACCGCACGCCCCGCCGCTGATTCACCTGAAAATAGCTGCAACCCTCGTTATCGCCGCCGTTGAAGTCGGAAATGGAGGCAATGCCCGTTTGCGCAGCAGCTTCGCGAAACGCATCCAGCAACGTCCATGACAACCGCTGCTGCTCGACCCGCCATTCACCCTGCGCGCCATGCAATTCAGAATCGCCCGCGTAGTGGCTTTCAGATCGCTTGAAGATCGGCAGCACGTCCTGCCAGCTCCAGCCCACATTCCCCTGCGCCGCCCACCCGTCGTAATCGCGAGACTGGCCACGCATGTAGATCATGCCGTTGATCGAGGAGCAGCCGCCCAGCACTTTGCCTCGCGGGTAATTCAAGGCTCGTCCGTTCAGGCCCGGCTCGGCCTCGGTCTTGAAACACCAGTCAGTGCGCGGATTGCCGATGCAGTAGAGATAGCCCACCGGCACATGAATCCAGGCGTAGTTATCCTGCCCGCCCGCTTCGAGCAACAGGACACGATGAGAAGGGTTGAGTGACAGTCGATTGGCCAGCAGGCAGCCAGCCGGGCCTGCGCCAACGATCACGTAGTCATAGAGCACACTGTCCGTTTGCATGCGTCCCTCGTCGATCTTTTTTGTTTTTGTCGGGGTTTCATCCTGAAGTTATTTGCCACAAAACAAAAGACCGCCGCATGTTTCCATGGGGCGGTCTCTCGTAGCGCGATGATCATCTGTAGCAGTCCGGCTTGCCGGCGGTCGGTCTTGAGAACGCTACCGCCGGCAAGCCGTGCTGCTACAGAGGTGGCACGGACTTTCCGGTCCGGCTTATACCGCGCTACGACGATAGCTGCGGTAGTTCGGCATCCAGAAATGACGCTCGATGGCTTCCACCAGCATCTCCTCGGTGGTTTCCAGTGCCACGCCTTCAGCCTGCGCCTCTAGGGCCACAGCCAACGCGATCTTCTTGCTCACGTCCTGGATTTCTTTCAGCGGCGGCAGAACCGCGTCGCCCTTGCCAGTCACCATCGGTGAGCACTCGGCCAGCGCGTTGGACGCGGCCATCAGCATCTTGTCAGTGATACGCGTAGCTTTCGCCGCGATCACCCCCAGGCCAATGCCCGGGAAAATGTAGGAGTTGTTGCACTGCGCGATGTGGAACGTGCGGTCGCCCACGGTCACAGGAGCAAACGGGCTACCGGTTGCCACCAGCGCATCGCCGTTGGTCCAGGTCAGGACTTCCTGCGGCGTGACCTCGACTTTCGAGGTCGGGTTGGACAGCGGCATCACCAGTGGCTTGGCGCAGTGCTTGTGCATTTCGCGGATGATCTGCTCGGTGAACAGACCGCGCTGGCCCGACACACCGATCAACACGGTAGGTTTGCCATTAGTGACCACATCCAGCAGCTCAGGGTAGCCCTCGCCGCTCGACCAGCCTTCCACGTCGCCAGCCTTCTGTGCAAGGTTCTTCTGGAAGTCCAGCAGGTTGTCCATGCTGTCGGTCAGCAGGCCGAAGCGGTCGACCATCATCACGCGCTTACGCGCTTCGGCTTCGCTCAGCCCCTCGATCACCATGGCAGCAATAATGTGCTCGGCGATCCCGCAACCGGCCGAACCGGCCCCCAGGAACACCACACGCTGTTGGCCCAAGGTTTCATTCTTGGCCTTGCAGGCCGCCAGCAGCGTACCGACGGCAACCGACGCAGTGCCCTGAATGTCATCGTTGAAGCAGCACAGCTCGTCGCGATACTTCTCCAGCAACGGCATGGCGTTGGTCTGGGCGAAGTCCTCGAACTGCAGCAGCACGTCCGGCCAGCGACGCTGCACGGCTTCGATGAACATCGCGACGAAATCTTCGTATTCCTTGCCGGTGACGCGCTCGTGACGCCAGCCCATGTACATCGGGTCGTCCAGCAGTTCTTTGTTGTTGGTGCCCACGTCCAGCACGATCGGCAGGGTGTAGGCCGGGCTGATGCCGCCACATGCGGTATACAGCGACAGTTTGCCGATCGGGATGCCCATGCCGCCGATGCCTTGATCACCCAGCCCCAGGATGCGTTCGCTGTCAGTGACCACGATAATCTTGATGCGATCTTTCGTGGCGCTACGCAGGATGTCGTCGATGCGATCACGATCCGGGTAAGAAATGAACAGGCCGCGGTGGGTGCGATAGATCTTGGAGAACTCCTGGCACGCCTGGCCGACAGTCGGGGTGTAGATAATCGGCAGCATCTCTTCCAGGTGCGAGTCCAGCAGACGGAAGAACAGGGTTTCGTTGTTGTCCTGAATCGAACGCAGATAAATGTGCTTGTCGAGATCGCTCGCGCACTGGTTGTACTGGTCGTAGACGCGAGTTACCTGTTCTTCGATGGTTTCAACGTTCTGCGGCAAGAGGCCGATCAGGTTGAAATCCACACGCTCCTGCGGCGTGAAGGCGCTGCCCTTGTTGAGCAGCGGCATCTCCAGCAGCGAAGGGCCAGCGTAGGAAATATATAAAGGTCGCGAGGTCTTGGTCATTTTCAGTGATCGCCTTTTCTCTGTTTGCTCTATCAATTCGTGATCGAAAGGATGCCCCGGAGGTCGGTTTTCACGACGNCTTACTCGTCTCCAAGCGATTGCGACATTTTGTCACTGTGTTGATTGCTAAATGATGGCTGAGCACGAAGGGGCTGCACAGTGAAAGAGTTGTCAGGAATCGCACTGAGCGTTATCGCCGAACTGCACACAAAATGTTTCAGGAAGCGGCAAATTCAGTCGCGAACGTCGCATTTGGCAGCAAAAAGTCGGTTTCGCTCTTTCGATCCCTTTCGAGTGAAGGCACAATCCCCGTCCTTTTTCGCCTGGCATTGCTGGAGGCCACGAAATGATCAAAACGCCGTACTACCTTATCGACAAAGAAAAGCTGCTTCGCAACATGGAAAAGATCGCGTACATGCGCGAGCACTCCGGTGCGAAGGCCCTGCTGGCGCTCAAATGCTTCGCAACCTGGTCGGTGTTCGACCTGATGCAGCAGTACATGGACGGGACCACCTCTTCTTCTCTTTATGAGCTGAAACTGGGCCGCCAGAAATTCGCAGGCGAAACGCACGCGTACAGCGTCGCCTGGGCAGATGACGAGATCGAAGAGATGCTCGAGAACTGCGACAAGATCATCTTCAACTCCATCAGCCAGTTGGAGCGTCATGCCCCTGCCTGCGCGGACAAGGTGCGCGGCCTGCGCGTCAACCCTCAGGTGAGCAGCTCCGATTACCTGCTGGCCGACCCGGCGCGCCCGTTTAGCCGTCTGGGCGAGTGGGACCCGGAAAAAATCGAAAAAGTGATCGAACAGGTCACCGGCTTCATGTTCCACAACAACTGCGAGAACGGCGACTTCAGCCTGTTCGACAAGATGCTATCGACCATCGAAGAGCGTTTCGGGCACCTGCTGCACAAGGTCGAGTGGGTAAGCCTGGGTGGCGGCATTCACTTCACCGGCGAAGGCTATCCACTGGACGCATTCTGCGCGCGCCTGAAGGCGTTCTCGCAGAAATACGGCGTGCAGGTGTATCTGGAGCCTGGCGAAGCAGCCATCACTCAAAGCGCCTCGCTGGAAGTGACCGTCCTCGACACGTTGTACAACGGCAAGAATCTGGCCGTGGTCGACAGCTCCATCGAAGCGCACATGCTCGACCTGCTGATCTACCGCCTGGACGCCAAGCTGGCCCCAAGCGAAGGCGAGCATACTTACATGGTGTGCGGTAAATCCTGCCTGGCAGGGGATATTTTCGGGGAATACCCATTCGATCGTCCGCTGGCCATCGGCGATCGGCTGTCGTTCGTGGACGCGGCTGGCTACACCATGGTCAAGAAAAACTGGTTCAACGGCCTGAAAATGCCGTCCATCGCAGTGAAACAACTCGACGGTACAGTCGAGGTGGTTCGTGAGTTTGGTTTCGACGATTACCTGTCCAGCCTCTCGTAAGCTGGCAGAAAGGAGAGAGAAAGAAATTGAAGAAGAACGTTCTTATCATTGGTGCAGGAGGTGTCGCCAAGGTGGTGGCCCACAAGTGCGCGCAGCACAACGACGAACTCGGTCGTATTGCTATCGCGTCGCGCAACATCTCCAAGTGCCAGGCCATCATCGACAGCGTCAAAGCCAAGGGCAGCCTCAAACAGCCTGCTGAAATCAAGGCTTTCGCGCTGAACGCACTGGATATAGAAGCGACCAAGGCGCTGATTCTGGAAACCGAATCGCAGATCGTCATCAACGTCGGTTCGTCATTCCTCAACATGTCCGTGCTGCGCGCCTGCATCGACACCGGCGTTGCTTACCTCGATACCGCTATCCACGAAGAGCCGGGCAAGGTCTGCGAAACGCCGCCCTGGTATGGCAACTACGAGTGGAAACACCTCGAAGAATGCCAGCAGAAGAACGTCACAGCCATTCTCGGCATCGGCTTCGACCCGGGTGTGGTCAACGCTTACGCAGCGCTGGCGCAACAACAGTATTTCGACCGCATTGATTCGATCGACATTCTCGACGTCAATGCCGGCTCACATGGCAAGTATTTCGCCACCAATTTTGATCCGGAAATCAATTTCCGCGAATTCACCGGACAGGTATGGAGCTGGCAGAACAGCCAGTGGACCAGCAACACCATGTTCGAAGTCAAACGCACCGACGACCTGCCCGTCGTAGGCTCCCAGGACCTCTACCTGACCGGCCACGATGAAGTGCACTCGCTGTCGAAGAACCTCGACGTGCCCAACGTGCGCTTCTGGATGAGCTTCGGCGCGCACTACATCAATGTATTCACCGTGCTGAAGAACCTCGGCCTGCTCTCCGAGCAACCGGTCAAGACCGCCGAAGGCGTTGAGATCGTGCCGCTGAAAGTGGTCAAGGCCGTGCTGCCGGACCCAGCCTCGCTGGCGCCGGGTTATGTCGGCAAGACCTGCATCGGTGATCTGGTCAAAGGCACCAAGGATGGCAAGCCGCGCGAAGTCTTTATCTACAACGTCGCCGACCACGAAGAAGCGTTCGCCGAAACCGACAGCCAGGGCATCTCCTACACCGCTGGCGTACCACCGGTCGCAGCCGCCCTGCTGGTCGCCCGCGGCGAGTGGGATGTGCAACGCATGGTCAACGTCGAAGAACTGCCTGCCCAGGCGTTCCTGAAAGCACTTGATGTGATGGGTCTGCCGACCCGCATCAAGGACGAGAATGGCGATCGTCCCTGGGACGCATAAGGCTTGAGAACCGGTGCGCCCTGACGGGCGCGTCGGGTTTTGAATTCCTTCTTTAGCCCGATGACTCGCTCTTACTCGTCGAGCAAGGCGGGATGTTGCCTGGCAATTAACCGCGGAAACGAAAAACCCCTGATAACGGTGAAGTCATCAGGGGTTTCGCGTGTAGCAATAATGGCGGAGAGATAGGGATTTGAACCCTAGGTACTGTCGCCAGTACAACGGATTTCGAATCCGTTTTCACTCCCAACAAATATTGCCCATAAATCCAAAAACCCTTGTATGGTGCGGCTTTCAGCTAAGCATGACACAACATGGTTCCACACTATTCGGGGGATCAATTCCCCCAAAATTCCCCCAAGGCAGAAATGCCACATCTGGGGAGGCCAATTATACACATCGGAAATAGAGAACCGTCTGCACGCAGCTCGTCAGCGGCGGGTAGCGTTTGCTCGCGAATCTAGATTACTGTATATCCAAACAGTATTGAAGATAGCGCCATGGGGCAAAATTATGATGCCGAAGAGGTCGAGCTGATTGAAATCGAAAACGAAGCTCTGAGGGAAGAGGTGATCCGGCATCGCCAGAACGTTGAGCGACTGGTGGAAATGCTGACCGTCGTAACTGACGAGCGTGACCGCCTAAGAAGGGAAGTTGCAGCGAAAGGACAAACGTCATTGGTGATGCGGATCGGTGAGATGTCCAGCCTCAGCCAGAACAATCAGCAGTTGTACGAGCAGAATCGCCACCTGCAAGAGATGGTAATGAAACTCGCAGATACCCGCAGTGAGCCGCCGCCGTTCTAAACTTACGCGCGACTCCAGGCCAATTTTAGGCAGATGTCAGTGCGGCCCAATCCAGCGCATCCGCTGCCACTTCAATTGCCAATACTGCGTCAGCAATCAACACCGGCTCCCGCGCCGGACCGTCGAGAATTGATCGCATTGCCCCCTCGCAGAGCAGGTCGACATCCAGCCCTCGCTCTTTAGCCTCGCTGAGGACTGTCCTTAATGCCAACTTTAGCGCCTTCTCTCTTTCGTCATACATGACGGATAACCTCCCTGGGTGAAGCTTGAAGATTAGTCGGATTCAGGTGATGAGGTGGCGTTGTACATCAGAAATGGCTGCAGCTGGGCACTGGAACTAGTTATGCAGTGGTCCTCGGTGTCAGCGGCAGGGATCAGTGATCTGACACACCGATGTTATGAAGTGCGCGACCCAGTTCGTCCCATGGAGTACGCTTACTCAACCGATAGGGGCACGTATCGGTATGCACAAGTAGAGCGTTTCGCAATTCCTCCGACTGATGGGCTAGACACTTGCGGCAGGAAACTATGCCAGCGACGAGACGCCAGTGGAAATTCCATTCTTGAAGGTCTGATGACGGCATATATCCCTCCTAAACTCGTCATGACATTCTAGAAATGGCAGCTATGGCGTAGTTCCAACTGAGCCATGGTTCTCTGACGAAATGTGATTTCGTCCGGATGAATTGATAGCAAGCGATGCCGTAGGCGCGTAGGGTTAACGCTTTCTGATCCGATGCTTAAGGACCGCAGATGCCAAAATCGAACCTCGCCCTTGCCGGGCTGCCCATAGGCCTACCGGACAATGTGTATGCAACTTGGGTAGCCGTTCTTGCGGACATCCAAAGCACCGGCGATGCACGACATGCTGCCGAACGATACCAATTCCTTTGTGGCTTTGCCCAAGCATTGGTTGACGCTCATATGGTCAACGAAACCGGCTATGCGGACATGAGAACCAAGCTGTTGGCCACATGGGCAGATACCGTGAACCGGGTCGCGCAAGATGCTGAAGATTCCATTGTCCCAATTGACCATACTTCTCGCAGCTAGTGGTTTTCAGGGCACGTTTTTGAAGAAAATGTGATTGCCGAGGGTGAGCGTTTTTTTCGCGCCAACCGTCCATATTGGTGCCGTCAGCATTGAAGCGGCGTAGTAGTGGGTCGCCCCGCTAGTTGGGTCTGGCACTTTCCCATCGATCACCATGTCAGCGGCCAGGCGGCACTGCGCCAACTCGCGGAAAGGGATTTGCCGGGCGCCACTCAGGAAAGGCTGATTGGGGTCGCCCTTGTTCCAGCAGCTGAACTGGTACGGCTTCTGGCACACACCGGTGTAGCCCTCGCCCCACCACGACCTATCCTTGCCGTCCTCGACCCTGTTGCGGATCGACCATGCCACGGCAACCATACCGGACAGCCCCTCGCCGCGCGCCTCGCCCCACAACGTGCGCGCCAGTACATCGCGATCTTTTTCAGTCACGTCCATCACTTTCTCCAGGCAAAAAAATACCCGCTCGATGGCGGGTCCGGTCGCGTGCTGCGATCAGATAGTGTCGGGCGCCAGCGCGGCGGGATCTGCGGCGATTTCAGGGATGGCAGGCGCGATCGGCCAGGCAAGAAGGGTCGACCGTGTAGCCTGAGTTGCGACCGAATCGGCTGACATATGCCGGATCCCTCACCACTTCCGCCCAGATCGCGTCAGACTTGGCCTCTCCCACGGGCATCATCACCCCAGGCACGTCCGGCGCTTCAGTCGTTCGAGCCGGAGCTGACGGGGTGAAGGTCGGAGCGCCAGGATTGCCGGTGTAATCCCACTCGGGCCCCGAGCGGCGGATCAAGATAGCGCGGCAGCTAACGCGGCTGGAAACAGAAGCGTGGGAGCTCAGCACCTTTTGATATGGGCAATGATCATTCCAGTGGTCACGAGGTCTCCCTGCATAACCAATATGGAGTGTACAACTCCATCATGTTCGGCAACGACATCTTCCGTCGCCTTACCTCCCTCGAGAATCGCAACTACATCACCGCGCCTCACCCTCGCTGATACTTTCACGGTTATTTCAGAAACATACATATCATCCAGACCTACGTAGGTAGCTGACGATATATCACCGGAAGAAGCGCAAGTAGAGTTATCGGGGCCAATCAGCGTCAAATCAGCATCACTTTTTGCAGATAGGAACCGCTCAATTTGATCCCAAGGGATTTTCTTCCCTGTCTGAACCATCTCAGTCACGGCTATATCAAGAAGCCCATACTTCGCCTTCCTACAGAGGCTTTCCAGCGCGTTTCGATCCTCTGAGGACTCTGCTGAGCAAAACTGGAGAGCGCCGAAAATCGCGACCTTGCCCATAAGAAACGGGCCTTGCCATTCCTTCTTACCCTCTGAAACCCTGTTCTCGGCGTAGTCCACCACTTCTCGCAACGTAAAAATATATCGCCGGACCTCTGACTGGTCGGCGAGTTTGATGAGGTCTCCCATATTACGTATGCGAGAACAAAGCAGCTCAAGCTGATCGCTTTCGATCTTCCCTATGACGGCAGCGGTTACGCCTGCTACGGCCTGCCTAATCTCGGCGGCGGCTTCCTTGAAATTTGAATCAGAAACGATAGCAACTGTTCCGCCTGCCGAGCCAGACTGGACACCGTCAGTTAACCTGTCCAGCGCCCAACCGACGGCATAATTCAATACTTTGTCAAAAACGCCCACAGCCTTGCCTCCGATGGCAGAAGAGTGGCCACGATAGTGCCGTCGGAGGATAATTACTACAGGCTCAACATTGAAATAGCCAAATCATGCCTAGTCCCGGCTCAGCCAGCGTGCCAGATTTCAGTCGAACCCCAGCGACTCGGCTCCAAGCACGTGCGTGAAGATTATGTGGTGCTGAACTAGATCCAACCTTGGGCACCTGGGCGCTCAAATTGATGTCTGCCGGATCGCCGCGCAGCGGCAAGCGCGCGGTCGTGATCATGAGTATGATCCAGTTGGCGCGCATCAGCGAGCATGATCCGTATGCTTATCTTTAAGATGTGCTGACGCGGCTGCCGACGCAGTAAGCCAGTGAAATTGAGCATCTATTGCCGCATCAATGGATGCCGGACTGACTTACTCAGACTGAGTTTGGGAGCCTGCTTGTCGCCCGCGTTTCGGCCAGTAGCTCTTCACTCGCCAACTGTTTTCGCATCGGCGTACAAGCTAGCTCAAGACCGGAGGGCGAGGTATAGATACCTTGATTATCTCCGTGATAGCCGCACCGACGGTAGAACGCGGTTGCGTTAGGGGTAGCATCTAAATGGATGTCGACGATTCCGGCTTTAAAGGCCAGTCGCTCAAGGTATAGGAGCATTGCCCTGCCAATCCCCTGTCCCATGAATGTAGCCAAAACGAAAATAGCGCCTATCTCACCAGACTGGAAATCAATCAGACCTGTTGCGACCGGCGTCTCGCCCAACCAGGCAACGTGGTACTCCTTTTCCACCCAAGCCCGATATCGGTCTGTGAGCGCCACATCAGTCCACGCCATTACTTGCTCAGCGGTATAGACGGTAATGCATTGATGCCGGATCGCCTGGAGGCGTATATCAAACGCGGCCTCGGCGTCAGTACGTGTGGCTGGGCGAATCAACAGCATGTTCACTCTCCTTGTCATCAATGATTTGGAAGGGGAATGAAAAAGCCCCATCCATTTCTGGCGGGGCTTCTGGTCAATGCTTCTGTTCTAAGCGCACATCGCCCTATGGCCCGCCAAAGGCAGTCATCAAGGGGCGCACCATGCTAACGAGATTTGTAAGGGTCATTGATTGATAATCTGGAGATCTAAGCACTTTGTCAAGAACCGAAAATGGGGACTGGCGAGTTGCTCTTTCGAAAATCTGATCGTATTTAGGGAATCCCAAGAGTGGAGCGCGCAGGTGCCAGCCAAGAGGTTGGTACCTAACCCACTGACACATTGTAGGTTAGTTTGCCTCGACCTCGTCTTCGCGAAGCGGTCCAGCGTTTAAGATCCTTTGACGAGCTGACTTGGGGGCTTGGGTGTCCCAAGTCAGCGCTTTCGGCATGAAAGTGAGCGGCACCAGAAGATGGGTCTGGCACTTCCCCACTGGCCACTACGACAGCGGCGGCCCGGCACTCCGCCAAATTACGAAGGAAGGCTGCAGGCTAACTGAGGAATTTCACTTGGGTTGAAGTGAATAAGGAGGCGGGGAATGTCAGGAATCAGGGCGATCACCTAATTCTTCCCTTAGACTTACGGAAGGAATAATAGTAATGACCGGCCAGGTGGTAAAGGACATGAATGCAAAGGAATTTGCTTCACAGCTCTTGGAGACTGTGAAGGAGATAAAAAGCAACAAAAACGAATCAATCCAGTGCGACAACCTGATTCAATATCTCGATAACTGCGTGCGAACCAGCCCTGCCGACTTGAGCCAAGACCAAATCGAACATCTGAAAGCACAGCTCCAAATCATGGTTGAGCGGGAGAAGAGCAACCACGCCTCCGATCTGGAAATGTTCCGCTCCGTCATTCAATCAGGTCAGAATGCGCTAAAAACCGCTTTGCTAATGAATGGGGGTGCCTCGGTAGCCCTGCTTGCCTTTATCGGTAAGCTAACCGAGGAGAGGCAAGCTCACATACCGGCTTTTACTAACGCTCTGGCGATCTTTGTGCTAGGTGTATTCTGCATTGTGGTTGCATCCGGATCGACTTATTTGAGTCAGTGGCTCTATGCAGACGAGCCAGAATGGAAAGAGCGTGCGGGTTTCTGGTTCAATGCACTTTCAATCCTGCTTGGCCTTACCTCCTACGGGCTTTTTATCTGGGCAATGACCAAGGCTTACAGCGCTTTCATGACCTTCGGATAGCGCTGTTTTCGCGAGGCGCTTCCTCATTGGCACACGTCCCTTATGTACGCCTGTGCAGCTCTCAGGGCTGCTTGGTCAGCAATTATTCCGGCGCGGATATCGAAAACAGATCGTCCAGTTGCTGCAGAGAGCTCGACGGAACCTGCATTACCCACGCCGGCGGCGCCGGTGGCTTTGGGCACGTTGCTGCTACCGGAACCAGCTGAGCAGGTGCCTGCGATGCGCAACCGGCGAGTGCCATCAGCAATAGCGCGGCGCAGAGTTTCGTTTTCAGCATTGGCCTTGTCCTTCTGTTCGGTGGCGGTTTTGTCGAGGGCGGCAAGCTTCTTTTCGGCTTCCTGCTGTTTGGCCAGGGCGTCGCGGGCCTGGGCTGAAGCAGCATTGGCAATCAGCGTCCGGTCGGATTGGTAACTCGATTCGTTGGTAGCGATCACCTTCCCGTAAGCATTGGCCTGCCAGAACCACGCCGCTGCAAATGATCCGACGCACAGGGCGATGACCAGCACCACCACTCCCCACGCCCACATGGGCACCAGCTTCAGCGCGGCGATCATGCTTTGCTCAGGAACAGTGTCTGCTCGGCGAACCGGCGCGCCGTCAGCCCCGGCATTTCTTTACCGCCAGCTCTGTTCCATCGACCGAACTGAGCAGCAGCCCGATCATAGTCGCCAGCATTGAGCAGCTTCAGCAACGTCGACGATGCAAGGTTGGCCGAGCCGAGGTTGTAGACGAAGCTCATCAGTGCGTCCCACTGATTCTGGCTCAGCGAAACCTTCACCAGTCGATCAAGCTCCGGCTCGAAGCGGGCAACGTCATTCATGAGCATCCGCTCGGCCTGCTCCTCTGTGATCGTCATGCCTTTACGACGCCCCGGGTCGAGCCATAGCCGATCGTCCATGGATCAGCGCCCGTAGCCGGATCGGGATATGCAACGAGACGCAGCCCCTCAGCTGATTTGATCAGGCCGATGCCTTTCTGGGATGTACGCATTCACTTTTCTCCAGGCACAAAAAAACCCGCTATCGCAGGCTCCGTTACAGGTTTCTACTCGTCAGGCTTATACGGCTGGTGCTGCTACCGCGGAAGTCTCATTGGTATAAGGCTCTGGCATGCTCGGCCAGCTTGGTTCTTCTGGCCAACCCGCAGCCGCACTTACCCGGCCGAGCAGCACCCGATACTGCTTCCACGTCTTCAGCTGCGCTGCCCGAACAGTCTGTTCAGCCACCTCTTCCGGTGTAGCCATCTCCAGTTCGACGGCGTCCGCAAGTGCGTCCACGCGCCCCTGCAAAGCGGTGACCTGCGCATTCGCCAATCGGTTTAGAGCGTTGAGCTGAGCAGTGGCATCAGCGATCAGCTCTTCCGTGGTCTTCATTGGTGGAGGTGGCGGCGGCAGAATCTCGTAGTCGAAAGCAGGGTCTACCACCACATGCACGAATTGGCCGCTGGCGAGCAGTGCCATGACTTCGTCGTATTGCTCCTGAGTGATTTCGACCGCATCGTCGAACGGCGTCTCACTGATTTTGTCCATCGCGGCGTAAGGCATAGAGCGACCTCGATTAGTACCATCGCCCAATGGCGATATAACTGGTTTGGAAAGTCTGTGCAGTGGCACCATTGCGGCAGAAGATTGATATCTGGCCGGTGTTTATGAAGAACGCATACGTGACCCCGTACCAGTCCTGGCTGGTGCCGGGGGAACACATCGGCAGAACAATGGCCGTGCCCGCAAACGTACCTGCCGGCATGTTGGCCGTTACGTTACCTGTCTGGTTTGCACCGATGGCCGTGGCCGCTATGTTGCCGATCGCCCATGAGGTGCCATCCGCCCACTTAATGACACGAATGTTGGTCGTGGTATCCAGCACGTTACTGATGATCGCGCCAGTCGGCACCCCGCCGGCCTGCGACACCGCGCCGAGGATATTTGCCCGCGTGTACCCGGTTGTCTTATCGACCTTCCCGCTTATCAACGCCTTGATATCGGCCCCGATGGACTGAGCCAGCGCGAGGATGCGCGTCTCCAGGCTCATGGCTTAGGCCTTGGCGGTAGCGTAGGAAGCCGCGAAGTCCGATTCCGGGTTGCCTATGCCGATGTTGGTGCAAGCCTGAAGCTTCTGTGCGGTGTTCAGCGTCTGCACGTCGTCGAAGCGCACACGATTCGCCACCGCAGTGGTGAGAGCAGTCAGCAACCCGTCGTCAGCCACAATCAGATCCTGCAATTCTTTCAGGGTGTCATAGGCCGCACTGGCGCCACCCAGAATCGAGTTCTGTACCGCGACCTTCGCGGCCTCGATGGAATCAAAAATCTTGTTGGCCGACCAGGTTACAGCGGTCGCACCGTCGCCGGCGGTATCGTCAATGACCGCGCCCGATGAACCCAGCAGGCCATACAGCTCGTTGATGGCGGCGACGAGGTTGCCTTTGGCCGTGGTGGAAAGAGAGGTCAGATCACCTTGTTTAGCGGTCAGCGTCTTGATGTCGGTACCAATGGCTTGAGCCAGGCCGATGATTCGGGTTTCGAGAGACATAGGGCTTATCCTTTGGCGAGAATGTAATAGTTGAGTGGGTCGGGGATTAAATCGTCCGAGACGTAGAGCTTGAGATCGGTCCCGAAAGTGAGTCGGTTGTTAGGGTCTGAGCTGATCTCTGCCGCGCCGATGCCAGGCGGCCCCTGCTCTCCAATGCTCAGCACCTGGTGCTCATCACTTGCACACCGGCAATCAGCACCGATCGCGCCGACGAAATAGCGGGTGACAGTCGGTCCTGCGTAGGTGACATCGAGGGTGTAGGTCAGGTCTTCGCCGACCAGCAAGGCCGTTTGCTCGGCAGTCAGCACGCGTTCGATCGTGCCTGCCGAGGTGATCGAAAGCCCAGAGCCCAGCGCCAGCGTGAACAGAGGCACGTTTGCGCGGCTCACTACCATCTCTACTGATGCTTCGCTCAGGCTGACCGGGCGCCGATAGATGAGTTGCCCTCCTTGTGGCCGCAGCCCTGTGGCGGATAGCGAATTCACCTCAACGACGTCTTCGTCTACGAACTTGGCCTTGTGCGGCGTTTGCCTGGCTGGCTCGCGGTTCAATTCGGGCATTCCCTGAACGCCGCGGACCCAGATCGGCCAGTCTGACACCAGCCCATGGCCTGGTGCAGTGATGCGGACCGGAGCGCCGTCGATGTTGGTAATTGACCGATACACGAACTCAGGCTGCATGATCCGCACGGTATCTCTGTAGGTTGTTCCCGGAGTAACGGGCAGGTCTTGCCGGGCCGGCTGCATAGCTGGCTTCTCCTGTTTCGAGAGTTAGATCAAACCCAGTTGATGGGTGCGGGAGAACCGATCACGCTTTCATTGGTGAACGGGTTGTAGCTTCCAAAGTGACGGACATCGTTGGAGGGGTATGGCGCGGGCTGGGCAGTAAAGCCGTCCGCCGTCAGGCAGCCTATGAATTGCTCATCACCCGAACTATTTCTCACCGAAACACCGATCAGGTTGTTGCTGTAGAGGCTGAAAGAATACAGCTTTGCCAGCCAGCCTATCCCAGCGGATGCTTGTGGCACGCGACCATCACCGCTACCCATTAGTTCGCCGCCGCCCACTGGGTCCATCATGAACGCCCCCGATGATGAGCCAGATGAGGACTGGTCGTCACAATAAATAACTGTAGTTTGCAGGCTGCCAATGGTGTGGTAGACGGCTCCATAGGAAATCTGTGCGCTCCACGAAGATTCCCCGCCCTCCCAGGCGATAGTGAAATTCCCGCCTGAGCTGCCCCCGCCTTCGACGTGCGATGCGCCCTCCTGTAGAACGTTGTAGGACCCGTCCGGATATTCCTGCGTGATGTACTGGGTGTCGGTGATGCGAGTGAAGCTGGCCGAACCCACCATGCTGGTATCCGTTGCGGTCAGGTAACACGGTCTTGGGGTTTCGCCAGTGAACGACACCATAACCATCCATCGCTTGCGGATCACCCACGATGACGGTGAGCGCCACTGTCCGCCCTCCATCGTGACAATGGGGACCTGCTCGGAGTAGTTATAGGTGACCTTCTCGCCCGCAGGCGCGCCGTTGGAGTCAAAGTACGGTTCTCGCCCCACTTCTTCCGTAGCTATGCCTGGCGCGAACGAGCATCGAAGAGTGCTGGCGTTGGCCTCGGTGCTGACGGAAAGAATATCGTCCAGCGTGTACAGGATTTCTCCAGTCAGCCTCAGCTGGGAATGACTACCCTCGATAGAGACCTTGTAATACATGTAAGCGCGCGGCCTGAAATCCAAGACCTTCGTGAACTCTTCGCTCTGCCCTAGATCGTTGTAGGCCATCCAGGCAAAGATGGCGGTCCGCCCACTCTCACTCACTGAGTGCAGCCTGATCACACAGGCGGTGGCTGGCCCAAGATCCGCGAATATTCTCGTCCGTAGCGTCCGGTCCGCGAGACGCCCGACGGCTACGTTCAGGGTGGTGGTATGCGTCTCGCCCGCCCTTCCGAACTCTCCAAACAAACTCGCCCGGAGTTGTAGGGTTGCGTCAGTGTCGGTGAGCGTGCGATTCAACACGCTGATCTGCCATCGGCTCCCGTCGAGCGCCTGATAGATCCAGCCGTTGATGATCTTGTTGTAAAGCGAGCCAGCGGAGATAAGCGCCTGTCCAGCCCAATACTCACCGCCCGCCGGTGCCTGGCTGATCTCGGCGTCGCTTAGCGGCTCAATGTTCGGCACTACGATCTTGTGCGTGTCGCCGGAGCCGTACTGAGCCGTGGGGAAGTTCAGAGGCTGGTTGTATGCTCGAATGCTCCCATCTTTCAGTTGAACCGCGCCGTCCTTTATCAGCCCATGCCAAGGCCATACCAGCATTCGTTGCATGTCGACTCCTTCAATCGTTGCGGCTTATAAAGGACCGCCGTCGCCTGGATCACCACCCCCTGTGTCGCCGCCGCCCCCTGCGTTTGCCTCGAGCGCTCTCAAACGAGTATCAAATTGCTCGATTGATTGAACGATGATGCCCAGAACTCCTGCTGTGAGCGACATGTACACAAACGTCCCGGATGGCCATGCCCTGGCGGTTGTATCTTCGGCTCCACGAATCGCTGAGAATTGGGCGCCGCCAGCCTGGATCATAATGATCTCGTAAGGCGCGCCAGCAAGTGGATCGAGCGACTCTGTAAGAGTCAGGTAATACTGATTTTCGAACTGCAACCGATCCGCCGCACTACCCAGCGGCAGAAGTTCGTCCTCGGCAGTTATCGCGGCAGTCAGCTGTGTCACCCAGTTATTCAAGTATGCGAGCATGTTTTTTCCTATGAAGGCTGAGGCTGTACAGGCTTGGCGAGGTTGATGATTGCCTGCACGCCGTCGGCGTCAGTCAGGACCAGCTTCTTGATGGCAGGGATCGAGAACAAACCATCGCTACTGATGATCGAGTTTTCCCAGTATTCCCGCTTGGAGTAGTCGGTTTCGCTCAGCGGTGAAGCGATACCCCCTCCGCCACCTACGGCGGCCGGCGCTGTGTAAGTGCTGGTGCCCGTCTGAGCTGGGAGAGGTCCACGTTTGGCAAGCTCTGGCAGTTGCTTTCTCTGAGATTGCGGCCGCACCAATCGGTTGAGGTCGTTGGTTAACTGCTTGCCTATGTTCTGCCGCGCTTGCTCGTTGCTGGTACCGATGGCTCTGCGATCACTTTCAAGTGACATGGTCAAAGCTCCAGAAGGTCGTTGGGAATGCTGACGCGGTACGTCGCCGTCAACTCGACTATTTTTTCATCACGCAACAATGCGTCGATTTCGGTAGCCGTGATCTGTAGCCGGCGAGGAAATTGCTCAAGGGTCGGATCTGCGTTGTCATAGTTGCCCGCAAATCCTTCCATCGATTCGTCGTAGGCTGGCGAACTCGGTTTTCCGCCGAGCTGGGTAGGCAACGAGGTCGAGACTGGGTCCTCGGCATCATCGGGTTGCGGCTCAACTGACGGCGCCGGCGGATCCAGCGGGTCGTCCACGGTGCCACCCCCTCGCATGACGGTGATCGCGAGCGTGGTAATTGCCGATCCGGACGCCAGATCAAGAGTGTCGAGTACCCGGCTACACCTGGCGCGAGCATTGATGCCCTGATCAGATATCCGCAGCGTGTTGCCCAAATCGATATCCAGCACCATGCTGGTAGGCACGTCCCAACTGATCGTGGTGCCGCTATGGGCCAACACAACAGCGGTCTTTGCCTGATTGAGGACGCACCGCAGGGCTGACTGCCGAGCATCTTCATCACGAACGTCGGCATGGCCAGATAGCCCGCCATCGGTAACGGTTCCAATCTCCGTGCCGCCCCCGCCGCCCTCCCTGATGCCAACAGCGCCTTCGGTGGTAGTTGGCCGAGGCGCGTCAATGCCAAAGGATGTGCCTTCCCAGTCATCAACGATTGCATTCGAGTACTCGACCGACAGAGAGTCGCGAGAGGTAACCTCACCCGCCTGGGCAACGCTCACCTCTGACACCACCGTAAGCGTGTACTTCTCTGTCACAGCCTGAGTCCACCGGCGAGCACCGACAAACGAGAAGCCGAGCAGCAGATCCGGATACGAGTTGACCCACGGCTGGCCGGTGCCGCAGATATCGGCGCCGCTGGCGGGTACCCGGGTGTAGCCGGGAGTCCGAATAATGCTGAAACCGCCGCCAGACGCTGAATCCTTCATCATTGCAACGTCCGGCAGGTCGGTGCTGTCTTGGCGCCACAAGCAAAACCCTTGGGTGCCGCCGAGGCCAAATGTGTCCGGATGGGTCCAGTGAAATCCTTGGTTGAGCTGGTGGAGCCGCGAGAATCTGTAACTGGTTTCGATCTCGACCTTATTCGTCAGGCTGGTGAGATCGGCGTAACTGAGCTTGATCGAGTTGTAGATTGTCGTGCCAGCACGGAAAACGTACTCCTCGGCACCCGCGTACCAGGTGGTCAGCCGCAGACTACCGTCTGCCGACGAATCGAGGCTCGACTGAATAGTACCCAGCCGCTCCTGTGCGTAGTCCCACCGGCTCCTTCCTTCGGCGGCGTCGAAGACATTGGGAGACCAGAACGCCGGGATCAGCGTGTCGACGTCCTCGACCGTCATACTTTCGACCCGCTGCTGCAGCTGGTCCCCGCACTGGCAAACGAGTAACCGGGTAATCGGATTCCACTCGGTGGTTACGATCCTGCCGGTGTATCGCCGCTTCTGTGTCGTGATGCCCTTGGCGGTGCTGATGTAGTCGACGGTTACCTCACGGCCTACCCAATCCATCGGCAATACCGAGCCAGGCAGCATGTGAAGGGTAAACGATGCCAGTCCGGCGGCACCGCGCTCCCGATCAATCTCCACCTGCCCCGTCAGCCGAGCGCTCACATCGGCGCCAGCGACCATCACCTGCACTCGCCACCGAAAAGCTTCACCCGTAACGATTGGCTGTGCTTCTGGAACAGAGGGTACGGTTTTCAGGAAAGCATTAATCGCAGCCGCATTTATCGGACCACCATTGAGCATCAGATTTCTTCCCAGGTGATGGTCCAGCCGAAGCTTGACTGTCCCGAACTCTGCGTTTTGGGCGGTTTGCTGGCGAACACTCGATAAGCAGGCATCCACTGCACCATATAGCGCGTGGCACCAATAACGATTGCAGCCTCAGCCTGCGCACCTGAGAAGATGCATGTTGTCGGCTCCCATTGAGCCCCAACCAAGGCGAAGGCCCAAGGATTGACGTCCGGCCGAGGCGTGCTGGTCAGGGCGAAAACTCGCCCTTCGCCGACAATGCACTCCTGAGACGTCAACCGGAGTTCGAGAGGCTGGCTGTAATCCAACCCATCAAGCCCAGGCGGCATCCAACCTTGTGCGCTGATCGTGCCCGACGCTTTACCCCAGTGAGTCATCTTGACCGCCTCGCCCCCTGAAAGGCGAAGCACGGTTTCGCCGAGCAAGGGCGTATCTGCCTGATCGGGAGCGCCGGCGTGGAGAACAATCGGAACGCCGCTCAGCGTGATCAGTGGAAGGCTCATCGTTACTCCAGAAATAAAAAACCCGCCGAAGCGGGATACTAGGAAGTGCCGAACTTCAGACGTTGGTTGCGTACGATCCTCTGGAACTCCAGCTGTGGCGCTTGGACGTTGTAGGTTTCCCCACCAACCGTCAGCGCAACATTGGCGAAAGGCTCCTGACTGGCGGGGGCTGCTTGTTCAAGCAGCGCCGGCGGGGGTGCCGAAACATCTGGCACGAACCGAGACCCCACAGCACCACCCTCGGCAAACTTAGGCAGTCGCCGGTCGTTAATTTGACGAAGTAACTGCGGACCGTAATGACGCACTGCCGCCGCCCGCATCACAAACTCCCCATTGGAAAGCCTTGCGAGGATGGAGTCGCTGGTGCCGGTGCCAGGTCCGCGCACCATGTCACCATCGGCGTATCCGGCCAGATCATTGCTGGCAACCGTCAATCCCGCGTCACCGCCGCCGGTGACGGTCACCGGAATCGTGAGAGTTCGTCTAAATTGATCAGCCACCGCTGCGATATGGCTTTGAGTTTCGGTCAGCGCGGCGTCATCAACGGCGGTCTCGACCGGGACATCCACTGAATCGATTTCTGGAACTTCTGGTTCAACGTCGACAGGAATGTCGCCCTGCCCGTCCAGTTGCTTTTGCAGAGTTGACGCTGCATCTGCGGGTAGTTTGGGCGCTACATCAACACCAATCGTCTCGCTTGAATAACTATCCGTGCCGGGGACATATTTAAGCTTTCGACCCTGGGTCGGTAGGACCGGTGGATTTGCAATATCATCTGCATTGGGAACCTGGGTTCCCGCTGTCACCTTTTTAACCAAGCTGTCCGCAAGGTTGGTCCCCTGCGGCAAGGCGGTCGTGGCAACCAATGGATCCACCGGCTGACCCAATGAAAGCTGCAATTCCCGCATTTGCTTTTTGACTTGAGCTACGGCCTCCTCGGAAAGCTCTGGCTTTATCTTGACAACACTGAGTGCGTCCAAATCCGCTTTCAACTGCGCTGTTTTATCCGTGGCGGATTTAAGGCTATCTTCTGCCTTCGACAAAGTGATCTTATCGGCCTCGTCTTCAATAGCCTGCAATTGCTTGATGAACCCTGCGAAGCCGTAGGTGTTCGCGCCACTATCAGCCAGCTTCTGAATGACCTTCAGGGCTTGATCAGCTTGCTTTTTCGCTCCTTCGATATCGCCATCGTCCAGCGCTTTCTTGGCCGCAACTTTAAGGGCTTGGGCGGAGCCATAGCTAACGTCAGTTGAGTCGCTCCCGGAGTTGAGGGAGGCCAGCGCGTCCGCGTATTTCTTTTGAGTATCTAAGTGCTCTTTCTGAGCTTTCTTGATATCTGCGACTGCCGCACGCTGCGCCTGCACCTGCTTGGCCAATGCCGCCTTCGTGTCCGTCGTCAGCTTGTCCTGGATGCCAGTAAGTGCTTTGCTGTTTCGGTCGGCCTCGGCAACCCGGTCTTGTTCAGCGTCGTTTATCTGATCGATTGCCTTGCCGTACTCTCTCGACCTTCGAAATGCTTCGAGAGCTTCAGGGCTGACAGGTGCGGTAGGGCCATTTTTCTCGGAGTCGGCGCGTGCCGTCTGTTCCGACAGTGCACGGTAGTAGGTCTGAGCTGCCTTAAGCCTTTCGGCGTAGCTCTTCCGCTCTTCCTGGGTCATGTTCGCCAATGCCTGAGGCGTGGCGATCAAGGTTTCCTGATACTCCTGGTTCTTGGTGATCAGATCAGCCGTCGCCTTTTTCTGATCCTTTTGAGATTGTTCGAGTTCCTCCATCTGCTGATACAGACCGTACAGCTCAGCCAGTTGAGAAATCAGGACGCCATACGCACCACCACGGACCAAGCCTCCCAGTGGGCTTTTCAAAATCCCGCTCAACCGGGTGGCTTTTCCGCTGACGCCATCCATGGCTGCCCCAGCAATCCCAAGCTGAGCGGAGGCTCCAGCTGCGCTACCAGATAGCACCTTAAATGCCAGACGCGCGGCAGTGATCGCAGCGCCCACTGCTTTCGCTCCAACACCGAAAGCCACAAAAGAAAGAATACCGAGCTTGATTCGCTCATCGACTTCGTTGAATGCGTTTAGCAGGTCTCGCAGCAGCCCGATCAGCGGCAAGCCGGCAGCAACCGCTTGGCCAAAGGAGTTGCTCAGGTCTTCCAGTGCAGCCTTAAACTTTTCAACCTGCGCCTGCGGGGTTGCTTTCATGATGCTGTAGGCACGCTCCGTCGCGCCGGCTGCGCCTTCTACCTTCTTCACCTCGTCAACAAACGACGTGTAGTCCTTGGTCAATGCAAGAATTGCCGTGCGGCCTTCAGTGTCGGGAATGATCTGCGCCAGAGCATCGAAGCCAAGCTTCTTATCAGCGACTTGCTGGAGGGTTGCCGACAAGCCTTTCCATTCGATGCCTAGACCCGCCATGGCTTTGCGTGCTTCGACGGCTGGAGAAGCCAGTTGATTGATGGCGCTGCGCAGCGCAGTAATCGCGATCGGTGCCTGGATGCCTTGGACGGTCATTCGGGCAATCGCGGCGGCGACTTCGGCGAAGCTCACGTTGGCAGCGGCAGCGGTGGGCAATACTTGGCCCAAGCCAGCCGCCAACTGGTCGAAACTTACGACGCCGTCCTGAATGGCCACAAACAGCTGGTCATACCGAAGCCCAAGGTTGGAGATGCTTTCACCGTAGGCATTGACGATAGAGACGCCAACGCCGGCGGCCGTTTTGGTCTCGCTCATACCGGCCACTGCTGCTTTGGTGGAAAGCGCCAGCACATCCAGTGCATCTGCCGTGGCTACGCCACTGCCGAGCAGGTCGTAGACGGCCGCTGCACTCTCACTCGCTGATTTGCCGGTGTCGCGACTGAGCGCGCGGATACCGTCAGACAGATCATGAAGCTGGTCCTGGGTCAGATCAGTGATGGTGTTGATGCCCGCGATCTGCTGTTGAAAGCTTGCGAACGTCGAGAATGAGCGCGTGGCAGCCAGTGCGAAACCGCCGAATGCGGCTGCACCCGCCAGAATTTGCGTTTTTACATCATCAAGGCTCGCGCTCCACTGTTTCGTTGCGCCGGTGAGCTGCGAGGTCTGCGCAGATGCGGCAGCAATGCTCTGGCGCAGAGTGTTCTGTGCGATAGCGATCTCGGTCGACGACAGCTTCCCGGTGGATCGCAGCAACTGAAAGTCGGCCTGAAGCCGCGCAATCTCGGCGCTGGTGTTTGAAAACTTTGCGATCCCCAGATTGGCCTGGGCGTCTTGGATGCTTTTGTCGCGCTGTCCAACGCCAAGCTTCTGTGACAGATCACCCTGAAGGCGCCGTTGCTCAGCCGACAGGTTGCGAGTGTCGATGCCCGCTGACTGCAACTCCTTGCGCATACGCGCAAGCTGCGCGGTTTGGCTCTGCTCCTGCCGCTCAAGGATCTTCAGTTGGTTGATCGAGTCCCGGTATTCAGCCTGAAGCTGCCGACTTGGCACAGCCGTCGCCGCGAGTTGGTCACCGAACGAGCGGACTGCCTCACGGGCAGACGTGATACTCCTGCCGGTTTTTTCGAGCACGCCCTCAAGCTCGCGGAACGAGGTCACCTGGCGCAGCGGCTTTTCGACCGCACGGACCATCTCTGCATATTCTTTCCGGAAACCACCAACGTTCTTGGTTGCGGAATCAATGTCAGCTGTGACCTTCAGTTCAATGCTTTGCACGGGGGCTCACTTAGCGGCCGCGATGGCAGCTCTGTAATAGGACCAGGGGTAATAGAGGGCATTGGCGTGGCCAAGCCGAACCAAGGCATGCAAAGCCTGATCAAGGTTCTTCAGGCTTTGTTTTGGAGAGCTCCGGTCAGTCTCTCCAGAAGTGCGAAAAAATGAGGGTTGAGCTCCTTACACACGGCGATGACTGCTTCAACCTGCGACGGGCGCAGCGCATCGATCTTGTCGGGAGTCAGGTCGGTCATCCGCACGATGTCATCGATCGAACAGTCTGCGAACAAGGCGGATGACACTATGTCCATCGTGCTCAGACTGCCCGCCTCTTCAAGCCACTTGCGGACCTGCATAACGGTGAGCTCTCGACATACCACCGGAAGTTCGCCAATCAGGAGCTCTTTGGAATTCGTTTGCTGAACCATTGCATACCTCAAAGAGAGCAACCCGCCGAAGCGGGCTGGTCATGGATCTATGAAGCTCAGGCGGCCACTTCTTTCATGATCTTCATGTACTTCGACTTGCCGGCGCCGACCTTGGCCGGATCGGAAAGCACCTTGGCGGTGACCTCTGAACCCATGAAGTCATCGGTGCTGATCCAGTCAGTGCTTGCAGCCGGGCTCAACTGGCAGCGGAAGTACTGCAGGTTCATGCGCTGCTTGGTACCCGCACCGTTGGCGCCCTCAAACAGGATCTCGTAAATCTTGCCGCTGTTGGTCAGCGCCTCGACAACATCCACCGCCGCAGAGCTGTATGTGATTTTGAGTTCAGCAGCGTCGGCAATCGCGCCCGCTTCCAGGATCTCGAGCCCGGCCCCGGTCATCTGGTAGTCGTCGCCGTCGACATAAACGGTGCTGCCGGTCGCACCGGTCACCGACGTGATAGTAAGAGGCATTTTATCCAGCAGGATCGTGCCGCCCTTGGTCGCGGTGTGAGTCTCGTCGGTCACGGTGGTGGCCGGAACCTTGGACACATCGCCCCAGTACATCGCTGCCAAGTTGGCGGTGTACAGCTCACGCCAGTTCATGGTCAGGCCCATGCTGGTAATGCGGCTGATCGCGTCGTACTCGCCGCCCTGCGGGCTGGTGGTGTCAGCCAGAGTGATGTCGGTTTTCTCGATGGCCTGTTGCAGGGTAGATACCAGGCCAATGGGCAGGAACGCACCACCGACACCGTACGGGCGCATCTTCACCAGACCGCCGACGACGAAAGTTTCGATTTCACGAGCCATGTTTTACTTCTCCGGAGTGTCGCCGGCGATGACACCAAGGCTCTTCAACCAGGTGCGCTGCTCAGCGGTGACTTTGATTTTTGCACCCGGCAGAAGATCTTCGCGGGCATGGGTATGAGGCTTGATCAACTCGACCTCAAACCGAGGCGTAGCGCGCTCGGCAGTCTCGATCGCAGCGGCCGGAGCCACCGTGGTTTCATCTTTGGGCATTTGGTTGCACCTGAATGATGGTGTGAAGGTGAACGGGGATCAGTACCGTGGCGGCACTGACTCCCTCGGCAGGCGGGAACGATTCGGGAGCACCGATGGTGATGCCGGTTACGCCCCGGGGCAGCCAGTCCGGCAAAACGCCAAGGGTTGGCATCAGGCAGAGCAACAGGTCATGCTCCAGTTCCTCAACGGCGTCTTCGTAGTCGTCCAACCCTGATTTGACGGCCCCGACCACGTTGAAGCCCTGCATGATCTTGAGCGCATGCGGACCAGCTACAGGCGCCATTCCCTTGGCTTTCTGAACAACGATCAATGGAAAACCCACGGCGTTCTCCTTGAGCACCTCGTTGAACCAACCGGAGCGCACATTGGCCCCTGCAGGAGTTCGGTACCCGTTGTTGATGGAGATCGTCGAAAGTCGCTCAATCAAGGCCTTTCGGCCCGCGCTCAGCAGATTATTGGAAGGCATCAGTCCACCGGTTGCAGTGAGTAGCGGTTGATTTTTCCATCGGTACCCAGGAACTCGGACAAGGCGTAACGCCGGCAATTGACGTTTACCAGATCGCCCCGCTGCGGGTTCGGCACCTCGCTCACCCGAAGATCGACCGCCAGCGCTACCACGACGAAGGTCTCACCGTTGGGCGAGCCGACATTCTCGAGGATGACCGCGCCAATCGTTTCAGATGGGCCGCCATCCTTGGCTTCGTAAAGCGCACCGCCCTTGGTGCCAAACACCTCGAAAAGCTCATCGTCCGCATCGTCGAAGATGTCGTCGAACTCCGAGCTCCCCATTACTTGGTCAGCTTGATGATCGCGCGCGGCAGGGTGCAGAGGCTCAGCGGGTTGCTCTGTGCCTCCATGTCGATACCCTTGTTGTGGCGCAGTGGCTCTTGGCTGGCATAGAACGGCACACCGGTGGTGTTGACCGTCTCCATGTAGTCAGCCGGCGCATAGTTGGTGATGAAAAGACCATCGACGCCGACCGGGACCAGGTACGCGGTGTCCGCATCCATGAACTGAACGCCGCCCAGGTTGCCGTAGAACTCTTCCCAGTTGACGCCGCCGAAGCTGAAGCCGTCGCGACGGTGGTCGTCACGCAGAAATTGGCCGTCGTTCCAGCGGTCGAACGCCTTTTGAACCGAATCGTGGTTGGTGAACGAGTCGAACCAGTTGCGACCAGCGATACCCAGCCAGCCAGCAATGATGCCGGTCCCGCCGATTGCATCTTCGGCTTTGCGCTTGGCTTCTGTGACCTTGGCCAGCAACTTGGTTTCACTAGCGTTCATGGTGAAGGCGACGGTCTGCTGCTCGATGCCGAAGCGTGCGTACAGGTCCAGCAGCACACGGGTGCCATCGGCGTCATATACCTTGCCGGTGATAGCGCCCACACGCTGATAACGGATGGTGGCGTCCAACCGTTTGCGCATTTTGAGCAGGCGCTTTTCAACCATGGCTTGCACGGTCTCCAGCTCGCTCTCGCTGCCGAAGGCACGGATGCCCTGCACTTCATCGGCGCGAATGACGGCGCGAGTTGGCAGGTGGATGGTCTGGAACGGGATCATGTCCCGGCCTGGACCAGTGGTTGGGTCACTCGGTGCGCCACGCTCAGCAGCGGGCACCAGAGTGAGGTTGTCGTTCTCGCGCTCGATGAAGACGGCCGTGGTCGTCACGCCCTCTTCTTCGAACAGCGTATCCAGGCGGGTAGGAACCGCTTGGCCTTCAACCGGCTGGTTGATGGCGGTGGTCATGGCGATGCGACCAAACTCGTCGCCCGCGAAAATACTCAAATCGGCCATTCCGTTCTCCAGAAACGAAAAAACCGCCAGCGGCGGTCTGTATTAATCGGGTGGGTTGAATCAGCGCAGGATGATGCCAGCGGCAGCCAGTGCAACTCGGGCAGGATCGGTCAGGCCGACGAGGAGGCTTTCAATCACCTCGCAGTCGCGCACCACCCCCGCCGCGTAGCGGTCAGCAGTGTTATCGGCATCGCGGCCTTCGTAGAGAATCGCCACTTCGACCGTTGCGCCATCAGCGGGCGCTACGAAGGCCACGTATTTGCCGGCGGCATTCTTCGACAGGATCTGCCCGGCAGGAAAAGCGGTAGCGCCTTTGAGCAGCAGGATCTGTTCGCGCGAACGCTCGCCGCTCGCTTCATTGAGCAGAAACGCGGCAGTGCGCGCGCCCTGGGTCACGATGTCGTATTTCATGCTTTTGGCCCTTTGCGGCTAGCCCAAATGGACTTGGTGGAAAATTCTTTTTTGTCCTTGCCATTCGCAGCAGAAGCAGCTGCAGCGGACTTGGAGTCGCGCTGAATGCTGTCGAGGGTCACGCCACGATCCTGCGCAGCCTTGAACAGCGACATGCCAGCCGCGTCAACTGACACGCCGCTGTCGATGGCGGCTTGAACTTCGGTTTCGAAACCCTTCACACCTAGCGCCTGGATGCCGAGAATGCGGGCTTTTTCGCTCGCGGTGGCGGCAGTGGCCGCTTCAGCACGGATCGCGTCCTTGTCGACGGTTTCGGCTGCCGCGATGGTGATGGTCTTCGGATCGGTTCCGGTCTCAATAGCTGCGTGCAGCTCCGCCGTGGTTTTTACTGTGGTCACAAGGGATTTCCTCGGTGGGTTGCTGGCAGGGCCGGCCAACTCGGCAATAACAGATTCAAGTGACCCGACGCGATGCGCCAGGCCTGATGCGACAGCTTCGGCTCCAACCTTCAGTCCCCCATGGCCGCCCATTTCGGGGACCTTGTCTGAGGACACATTCAGGTTGCGCGCGACCTTGCTCACGAAGACATCGGCCAGGGCGTCTACGGTCTTGGCAATTTCCGCTCGCCCTTCGTCGGTCTCCACGTTCGGGCGCTTGTTTGGCGCCGTGCCGCTCACAATCTCATAGCTCTTCCTGCCATCCTGCTCTTTTGAGACGGTGACATTGAGCACTACGCCGATTGAGCCCAGCAGCGCCGTATCGTCGACGACAACCTCACTTGCCGCGCTCGCGATCCAGTAGGCGGCACTTGCACCGCTGCCACCCACGTAAGCGACGATTTTTTTCCTGTCGCGGGCCGCGAAGATCATATCGGCGAGTTCGTTGATACCGTTCGCTTCACCGCCCGGGCTATCGATGTTGAGCACAATCGAGCGGATAGCTGGGTTGTCCAGTGCCGCCTGCAGGTCGGTGGCGATCGTTCCGGTACTGGTCGCACCGCTGATCCGCGTGAAGAAAGAGGCGTATCGGAAAATTGGCCCGGTCACCGGAATCACCGCAACGTTTCCCCGCTGTGTGACGGTGTGGGTGTGGTCGAGCTGTCTGCCCAGGCGAGTTTCCAACGCCTCCAGATCGTTCTGCCGATCAGCAATCGACAGAAGATTGTCCAGGGCGTCCGGGAGCATCAGCCAAGGCTGAGCGCTGGCCAGCTCAAAGGCTCTTGCCATGTTCATTCCTCGTCTTCAGGTATTTCGGGTAGTGCCGCCGGCGCCGATGGAGAAGCCGCTGCGGCTACAGGCGTGGTTCCGTTGTCGCGGCGCTGCTGCAGCTCACGCGCACGCTGACGATTGACCTGCTGCCAGGTCTCTCCGGACATCGCTGCGGTTTCCATGGTTTCGTTGCTGATGCCGACATCGATGCGCTCGCGAGCGGCTTTTGCCTCTTTGAGTTCATCAATTGCGCCCCGCGCCGGACCAATCCAAATGGCTTGGGTGTAAGCGCGTCGTAGCGCTGGGTCGTGATAGCCCGGTGCACGAATGCGCCCAGCGGCCACGGCCTCATCGAACATCAATTCGTAGCTCGGCTGACAGAAGTCGCACACTAGCCACCAGCGGCGCATGGTGTAGAACCGCCAAGCCTGAAGCATCGCGGCGCGGGCGGCGCTGTAACTGCTGCTGTAGTGCAGCATCAGCTCTTCAAGCGGCAGTTCCAGCGCGGCGCCAATCTCTTTCACGATTGCGGAAAAGAACGGGTCAAACTGGGCATTCGGGCGGGCCGGGTTTGCGATCATCGGCTCTTCACCTGGTGCAAGGTCGACAATCGCGCCCTCGCCAAGCTCCAGCGGCGCTGGACCTAGGTCCCCGCCTACGCCTGCGTCTTCATCGCCGAATACCGCCTGCCCCTGCCCGCCATCGTTGAAGTTGTCGTTCTTCTTGATGAACACCGTGAACATCGCCGAAATAACGGCAGCCATCAGTTCGGCGCTCGCATAACGCTCGAGCTTCTGCAGCGGTTCGAGGATCGGCGCTAGGTACGGCGCCCCGCGCTTGAGCCCCGGCCGCTCCTTATCGCACCAGACCTGCAACAACCTTCGACGGCCAGTTTCTGCGCCAAAGAACTCCACACGATCCCAGCGAAGCGGTGACTTCAACATCTTGTCGTCGGGGTAACCGTTGCAGATGTAGGCCGCGACTGGCGCGCCGAGGTCGTCAAACTCGATCCCCTCGACAAGCCTGTCGGTATCAGGGCGGCCGTTGGGGTTCGATACCCGATCCGTCTCGATCAGTTGCAGGCGCGTGTTGTAAATCGTGCCTTGACGTTCTGCCCAAGGCGTAGCGACAAAGCAGTCACCGCCAGCCATTGCCGACACCAGCGCCAGTGCCTGAAGCTGGTAGTGATTCAACGTTGCTTCAGCGTCACACTCGCGGGGATCACCGGCGTACAACTCCCACTCTCGCTGCACCAGCGCGTTGAACTCGTCGGCCTGCTCTTCAGTCATGCCAAGCGCCACATGGTCGACTTGGGGCCGGCAGATCAACCCTGTGCCGACAACGTTAGTGCGAGACCGAACAATTGCCGCGCGGGCGATGAGGTGGTTACGCATCGCGTCCCGGGATCGGGCAACGAGCGTTTTCCGCTCCGGCGAACTGAGGTCACGGTTCGGGCTGCCGAGAAAAGGAATCCAACTCGACATGCTGCGCAGCATTCGTGAGGCGCCGCGCCAGCGTGTTTCGCTTCCTCCACCGCCGCCCTGGGCTCGGGGCTGGCTCTGCACCAAGCCGGTGACGGCGCGCGTGGCTTCACGCACCATCCGCTCTTCAGGAGTGGTACGTGTCCACCAAGCCATGTCAGATCCTCATATAGCTGATTCGGTTGCGGCCGCGATTGCGGTTGGCTTCGGCAGCCACGTCGGCCGCGTAGTCGTTTTCGAGCTTGCGCAAGGTTCCCAGATCAGCCCGGGTGACTTGCCGCTCGCCATACCGGACGCTTTGACCGCCTTTCAGGATTTTGGCAATGGCCTCCTGAACGGCGGAAAGGCGAACCTGCGCGGCAGTGGTCGGAACAGATGTGCTCATATTCATCCTCTGGCCCGGCTTCGGGTTCCTCGTTGTGGCAATCGACGTTTAACGCCCGCCAGCATTTCCAGATCC
Organism: Pseudomonas sp. LS-2; assembly: GCF_003605735.1. Lineage (GTDB taxonomy): Bacteria > Pseudomonadota > Gammaproteobacteria > Pseudomonadales > Pseudomonadaceae > Aquipseudomonas. The sequence goes on from NZ_QXTJ01000015.1 coordinate 170,943, forward strand.
AGACCAAACCGGTGCTGGCTGATTCGCAGCGCCGCCAAGGCATACACGAAGCAGTCGAGCGCCTCGTTGCGGCGACCTTTGGCCGTCCAGCGATAAACCCGCTTGCCCTTCTCAATTTTCAGTTCTTTGGTTTCTGCTGTGAGCTGCTTCAGCTCGTCCTCGCCGCAAATCTCATCGTTCGCCGGCAGGTGCACGCAGCCCGGAACCGGAACGCCCGATGTGTCCGGCTGAATTTTCAAGCGGCTGTAAATCAGCTCTTTGGCGTTCTCGGTACCAACCTCGGTCAGGTAGACCTTCTTGGCGTTACGCGACTTCGGCCAGTTGGCAATGGGCTTTCCGGGGACGTTCGCCCCCTTGACTGGAATTACCCAGGTATCTCCAAGCAGGCGACTTTCTGCGTAAACCTCGTCGGTATAGTGGCCGCCGGAGTCCCAACACCAGCGCTCCACACCCATCTTCGCGCCATCGCCGCGCACGTACTGCTGGCGAATTTTGAGTCGGACCTTCTTACGAAGCTCTTCGCTGGCGGGATCTCCCATCAGCACCCATTTATCAACCAGCCACGCTTCTTCGCCCTGGCCGAAGGCCCAGACCCTGCCCTCGTAACGGTCGTCCTGAGTATCGATTGAACCCATCAGTGTGAGGCCGCGAACCGGCACTTGCGGGTAGACCTCTCGGCGGCCGTACAGCAGCTCCCAGTCAACCTTCTCGCCCTGATCGTCTTCCCACGTTTCACCCAATGTGGTGTTGACGAAGGCAATTAGGTTTTCCCGGTTGTCCTTGACCTTGTCGAACTCAAGGACCATTTCCAACCAGGTGGTAAAGGTGCTGTAGGCCGTCCAGATGTGAAAACTGACATTGCGCGGCGTGGCGCGAAGCTCGTCATCTGCTCCGTACCAATCGATACCGTCGCGAGTCCAAATGCCGGTCTTCTCGCAGATCCACCGCCCCTGATGGGCGGCCTCGACCATCTCGTGATACCAGACGACGCACTGGGCGTGCTCGCACAGATACCAGGCTTTGGAAATTTCGCCGTGCTCGTCGCGCTCCCACTTGATGCCGAAATCACAATCTTTCCCGCCCCACTTCAGGTGCTGCTCTTTCAAACAGTGCGGGCACGGGATGTTAAATCGCAGCAGGTAAGGCGACTCGTTCGCAGCCTTTTCGATCTGGCATGTGCCTTTGATCTTGGGTGTAGAGCCGCGAATCGACTTCTTGAACGTGGCGCCTTCAAGACGCTTGTCGCCGAGAAAGGTCGGGGCGCCCTCGCCTTCGACGTTCTGCTCGAAGTTGGATAGCTCGTCGTACACCACCTCATCGGCAGAGATACCGCGATAGTTCCGGCTCGCCTTGCCGCCTCTGCACCACAGCATCTTCTTGTTCAGAAAGCGCTTGGAACTGAGCGAGCTGTCGCGATGCTTTTTACCGTACCAGGGCGCGATATCCAGAAGCGTTGGCACGTCACGCACCATCGTCTCGATATGCTGCTTCATCAGGTCTTCAGCGTCGGGATCGGTAGGTGAAAACACCGCCACACTCCGACGCTTGTGCTGAACCTTGTAGCCCATGTTCGCCATGAGCATCTTGGTGTAACCAACACGCGCGGACTTCATCAGGTTGAAAAACATGATGAGGTCGTTGCCCATGCTGTTGAGCAGAGCCACCTGGAACGGCGCGGTCTCCCATTTGCCTTCCTGATAAGAAGACTCTGACGAGAGATAGAAATGGGTGTCAGCCCAATCGACGCATGTCAGCGGTGGTTCCTTAAAAAGCGCCTGCAACCCGGCCTTGATCGCTTTACGCAGATCATTCATCCAGGGTTGCGAGGTACTCATCAAGAATCTCGGGCAGTTGGTCGCCCAGTTCTGAGGCGATATTGCGGGCCAGCGCGATTTCCCGCTGCATGGCTTCGACGTGGCGTACTTCGATGTCGGGGTGCTTTCGTTTCACCTTGTGCGTGACCGTGTCGAGCACAGAGCCGATCTGTTCAACGACGCGGGACAGGGCGAACGTACTGAAATCGACGGGCACCAGTTGCCGGGCAGAAACGGCGTTCTTGTTCTCTTGGCCGATCCGCTGAGCAGCTGTCAGGCCGCGGCGCTCTTCCATGAGCTTGTATTCGATCAGTGGGTCGATCCCGTCCGTTTCAACAGGGGGGACTTCCGGTTTCACCTGTCTGCTACCAAGGCCGCGCAGATACGCGATGTAGGCGACTCGGCACGAGTCGATATCCATGCCGCCGCGCCCCTTGGAAGCGGGTAATACGCCGTCTGCAACCAAGTTTCGAACCTGACGGTCGGTGAGGTCCAGATGGGCTGCGACTTCGATCTGACTCGCCATTTTTCACCCGAACCGGAACCGGAACCGCCCCGCCCTCAAAAAAAGTCATAAATAATGGAAAATCGGGGCTCGAATTACCCTCACCCCAGGGGGTGGGGAGAAAGGACCCTTGTAGCACGTCAACTCCCCGCCAGTGATTCGATTTGGGTCAAACCGAATGGGCTGGGATGAACGAGTCAGGCGGTCCGTTGAGCGGATCGTTGCAAGCCAAGAGCTCGCCTGTAGGCGAGAAATAAAGATCGATGATCCGCTCCGGGTTGGCACTTGATCCATCACCCCGACTTGCGGCAACGTGTATCACCTGAATTAACTCCGCCTTCGACGGCGGTACATGGAAAGGAACAGACATGGATGACCTCCAGCACGTACTTGTGTCTCTAGATGAAATTGAGGCGATTCTCTCCAAGCACGACCGGCCAGAGCCAAACCCTACGGTGCTCAGTCGCATCCGCTTCCTGGCCGCACAGATGTCAGGTCGCGACTCATACATCTCTGAGAAGGCGTCTCGGCTGGCTGAATTGGCAGGCGTGTTCTATAGCGAGCAGCGGCACGCCCGCCATCAAGGCGGCGCTTCAGGATTGCTAACCGAGATCGCCTATGACCTGCCTAACCGTATCCGGGGGCAAATCAATCACCTCAGGCGTATTCAGAAAGAACGCCAAAGTCCTAGCGACGCCTAGTGGCCAGCGCCCGGTCCAACGCCTTCGCGAACTGGATGGGTAACTGAGTCTCTGCTTCCCGCTCCCCGATGCCGAAGAAATCGAGCGTCTTCGCGTAACCGGGCTTACTGGTGAAGGCGATCAGGATCTGTACGTTCGCTCGCTTGGTACCCGTGCGCTCTGCGATACCAATGGCCTCCCGGCCTCGTCTCATGACGAAGTAACGGGTGCGGTTGCCAATGCTGCGCTTACTGTCGGTGCTGTTCTGCAATCGGTCGCCTTGCGCGCCGAGGCCTGATAAGACCTTCTGGAGTTGGCCGCGACTGATGTTGCCGTAGCTGTCCAGCTTCATGCCCTTTCCAGGCACGATGAACTTGCCATCAGGCAGGATGCCCCGCGCTCGCAACAGGCCTTCGCTACGTTTGTGGCTACGCTCCCCGCCGTACACCTCCGGCGTAAGCCAACGTGTAGCGGGTGCCGCGCCGTCGGCCTCGTCCTTGATCCACACCCTTGCTTCAAGCTTCTGCTCGGTGGCAGGTATCAGCCTGAGGCTATCAAGTGTGTAAGGAGTGGGCCTGTCGAAGACCGTCCGCATCTCCCCTTCGAGCCGGGCCTTTACCAGCTCGGCGGTCTCGGTCAGGGCGAGGACTGTCGCGAATGGGATCTGATTGCGCTCAATATCTGTCAGCTCAGCGAGATTGCTCGCGAGGCCAGATGACTGGACACGAATCATGCAGACTCCTGCTATTGAGTGGCGCGCTCCAATGCTGCATCGGCTTTGTCGGCAGCTTTACTCGCAGTGTCGGCGGCATGTGTTGCCGTACTCGCTGCTTGGGTAGCTGTACTCGCAGCGGCCTCGACCTTCTCCGCTGCCTTGCCTGTGTTCTCGGCGAGTCTGTTTAGCCCAAGGTCTCGCTGTTTCAGAGCTTCATCGTAAGCAGATCGAACCGAAGCGACCTGCTGCAGGTAGGAGCTGGCAAGCGACCATTGGCTGATCTGGAATCCGAAGAATCCGCCGCCAATGATCAGCAGCATCGCGATCACCCAAACCTCCACCCGCCTCCACCATCGGCGAGCAATAAATTCCATTGCGCATCTATCCATCAGCTGACGCCTCCGAGCTGCGACCGAAGCCGCGCGATTTCTTCGCTTTGGCTGGTCACCTTTTCAGTAAGTTGCGCGACCTGGCTGGTTAGGGCTTCGATCTTCCCCTCCATGCGGCCAACTGCGGCGGCGAGTTCGTTGCGCTCTTTTGCGAACTGATCAGCCCGAGCTTCTGCTTCTTTGCGGGCGGTGCGTTCAGAGTCGAGCAACTCATTCAGACGGCGGACAGTACCGATATCGGCGTTGTCCATGGCGCGATCAGCCGCGTCTCGCGACAGGAACTTGCGCAGCCATAGGAAACCGGCGAGCAATACAGTCCCAGTGCCGCCCAGCCAGGTAGCTGTGCCTGGGCCAAGGTCGGTGGGGTCCATCGCTACTCCAAAATGTAAAAGCCGGCTTGTGCCGAGGCTCGTATAGACTTTCCTGCTAAACACTCCCTCAAAGACCGACGCGGATTAGCCAGGATCACCAACGAAAGGAAGCAAGGCAATGCATATGACCAACCACAGCGCAGTAGCTCGCGCACGCTCGATGATCGAAGTGATACGTCGCAGCTTGGTGCCAGGACTAGCCGAACGAAACAAAGCGATGGCTGACGGCTATATAGAATCCATCTTCGACTGCGGCCTCATTGAGCGGACACAGTATGAAGAGCTGCGAGCCGAAGCTGAGATCGCTTTAACCGCTTGGAGCGTTGACACACCTCACGAAAAGCATCTGTGACCGAGACAGACGTCTAATAGGTGAACAGCTCGCTGGGAATTTTCTGCCGTCCCGCCAATCAGTTATGGTGACCAATGCCAAGGAGACGGGATCATGGCGCAGGAACACCACTACCGAATCGACTATCTGCTCGACGGAGCCTACAAAACCTTTTACGTCCGCGCGGCGTGCATGGATAACGCAGAGGCGTGGCACTGGGCGACTGTTGACGCTGGTTTTGGGCAGCTGCCTAAGTATCGCAACGACCCAATCACTAAGCTGAGCAAACCCAAAGCTGAAAGGATGGGAGTTACTGATGTCGAGTGGTCCCAGGCTTAGCTTGTGAAGCAGATTCCCTTGCGTAGTTGCTAGGAGAGAGCGTATTCACGGATGGGCTAGGCCTGATACCGGCATTACTGGAAGCATTGGCGGCCTCTGAAAGCAGCTCCGCAAGGCGATCGGCCTGCTCGCGACTGAAGCAGGTAAGCATTGGGTCACCACTGACCATCCAAACCCGTACAAAGCCTTGCGACCGCCAAGGCTCTGGAACATCGAGGCCGCTCTTCTCAACTACCATCATGCCACCACTCAGTGATGACATAACGATATCATCTAACCGTCATTATCGTCGACATCACGCTCCACTGCTGGTTCGGTGATCAATGAATGCGTGTCTTCCCACGCGTTGCTAGAACTGAATATGACCCCAGAGCTTGCCGGTGAGATAGGCCGCTTCTCCACCATGCAGAAACAAAAAAGCCCCGCACTTGGCGAGGCTTGATAGATACGTGGCCTTAAGGGCGGCTAGAGCTGTTTATATGACGTAGAGGGCGCCTAATCCTGGGAATCCTTGTACAGCCACTTCACAAATTCAGCTTCTTCAGCAGTCAGCGTCCCCGATGGTGGCGTTCCATCAACCCTCGGGCTCTTTGAGTTCAGTGCTGCGCACCAGGCACGCTGCCATATAACCCATTCGCGGTTGGTCGATGGATCCGCATAGCCATCCTTCGAACGGTCCAGCAAATTTCTAGGCTGAGTAGCCTCAAACTCGTCACGCATTCTCTCGCCCATGTCTAGATCGCAATCCAATATAGATTCGGCATAGTCATTCTAGACTTTAAGCGTAGTATCAAGTTCGTCCTAGGCTCCGGCGCATGGCCAAGAACCGCTGGGGGGATCCCTTCATCAGTAATACAGGATCTGTCTATCATCCGGAGATCAACCCGGATGGCCTGCCGAAGCAGGACTTCTATCGGCGCCGGCCGCGTAGTCGCAACCCATGCGCCTATCTGCGCCCGTAGAGCAAGGAGCCGGGGCTTTCGCCTTGATTCACAACGTGAACCCTCGGTGTATCTGCCGCATGCGCAAATTCGAGGCATAAAAAACCCGGCTCAGATATGGCCGGGTTTCTTCATCGTGTATGGGTGTCGCGCTGAATGCGTTGAACACCGTGCCATGAAAACAGGTGTTTATCCGCCCGCATAGAACTATTTACGCAGCTTCGCGAAAATGTTCCAGCGCCGAATCAACCCATGCGACGCCTTGCTTGATGATCTCCCGAGCTTTGCGCTCTGCCATCCGGTTTTGCTCACCGATCCTGACCGCCGTCCACTTCGCTCCGAAGTACAGCCAGACGAAGTCGCCCATCTGCTGGTTACGCTTGATCAGGCGGGCAACAGTAGCGTCTACCACCATCGCCACATCATCGGTGATTACGTAGCTCACCCCGTCATCGCATGGGTTTGCCTGGGCAACCACTGACGCAAGCTGCGAAACATAACGCGGAACTCCCATCCCTGACATACGCCAGCTGCCCCACTGCTCCAACAGATATTCGGTGTCGCCCAGCGGCTTGTCGGTGTAGGTACGTTTTTTCATGCCGCTTTCCTCGGATCTGGTTCGTTGTTCAGGCCAAGCAGATCGCGCAGCATCTTGTCGGCATGTTTGTTTCTGGCGTTGCCCTCAAGCACCCAAGCTTTCGCGTAGGCCTCGAACCCGATCTGGCCGGGTGTACCATGCCAGTCCGCAACGATGTCCATCAGAGCCGCCGAGGCGATTCGCCCATTGGTTTGTTCCAGCAGCATCCGGTTGCCCATCTTGAGAAACTTGCACTCCACCTGGGTCAAGCTTTTGCGCGGCAATGCCGCAGTTACGTTGCTCATTGCGGTGCACTCCACACATGCAGTTTCTGTTTTGGGTTTGCTTTGCGCTGCTCGACCGATACGGCATGCGCCCATGACCGGTAGGCGTGCGCTGGGGAATCCCCAACGCCAGCCCATGGGTGGCCGTCTGCAACGCACCAGTAGGTGCCGCTCTTTCCGGTGATCTTCACTTTCGGCAGTCGGCCCGTGAAACCCACCTTGCCGCGCGATAGCCAAGCCTCTACGGCGGGCCAAATAGTCAGCTGCTCTGCCTTGTTGAACTCATGCTTTCCGCCGTGGCTGGTAAGTTCGGCCAGGCCGTAGTCGTTGTTCGCTACCCATATGCAAAACCCCGTCGGGACGTGCTCGAGCTCATAACCCTTGTGGCGCCAAGCCCAGTCGTCAGGGAATTCACGGAGCGAGTCGGCAATGCGCTGCGCTTCCGGGCACTTCGCCTGTGGGGCAAGTATTTGCCCTTTTTCTAGCACAACGGCGGACCCGCCTTGCAGCATCTCTGCCGGCGCGGACGGAGTGACGTCTGCCACGGCCGATCCGCCTCTCAACCAACTGAAAAATTTCATGGCCTGTCCTCCTCGGATTCAATTTGGATCCTCCCTTGGGATGGATGTTGATTCGCGCTGTAAGCCACGGATTCATTGGCCTGCGCTGTCATAGCCGTGGTTTCCTGTCTCGCATATGTCCCGGTGTGGATCAGGGCGAAACCGTGCTGATCGAGGTGCTGATGCCAGTCCTCCAACGCCTTGCGCTTCATGCCCTCGGCGGTGGTGTGGATGTACGTGGCGTCCAGATCCTTCATGGCATGGTTGAGCAGCATCTCTCCCACCATGTAATCAACGCCCAGATCAGCCCACGCCGTGCGTGCCACCTTGCGCAGATCATGGCTCGACCACTCGCCCTTGCTCACGCTGGTGAACACCGTGCACGCCTTGCTGGGGCTCAGTGCCGAACCGTTGCTGCCGGGAAACAGGAACGGGCCGGTGTAGCCTGCCCCGGTCTGGATCGTCCGATATCGCTGTAGGAGCGCACATGCCTGTTCGGTCAGCGGCAGGGTGTGCTCGGCTTTGGTTTTGGTCTCCGCGGCCGGGATGAACCACTGTCGGGTTTTGAGGTTGATGTTCTTCCAGCGCGCTAACCGGGTCTCACCGAGCCGCGTGCCGTGGCAGAGCATCATCAGCGGCAGCATGGCCTGCACCGGCACGGCGTCGAATTGCTCGGCAAACGTCTGTAGGAGCGCAGGCAGGTCATCACCACGCAAGCGGGCAGCTTTGGGCCTGATCCGCGTCCGGACGAAGTCGGTGAACTTGAGGTCGGCCATCGGATTGGTCCCTAGCAACTTGAGGCGCGTGGCTTGGCGGAACGCGACCGCCAGCACACCCCACACCGAACGCACGAACGACAGTTCGTATTCCTCCTGCATCGGCCACATCAGCAGCCGATCGAGCGTCGGCCGGTCGAGGCTGGCCAACTCCAGATCCTGAAGGCGTGGCACCAGGTGACAGCGCAGCGCCGACTGAGCACTGGCCTTACGTTTAGCCGACAGACCCCGGTCACGGCTCATGCGGTCGGTGTACCAGCTCAGTACGTCACCCACGGTGCGCCAGCTGGTGGTGGTCGACGTCGCATCCGGATCAGCAGCCCGGCGCGCCAGGATCTCCGGCAACGTGGCCTGCATTAGCTTGGCGTTGATACCCGGATAGCTGCCCGCCTTGCCCCACTTGCCACCGATCACGACGTGCCATGAGCCGCGACGGCGATCGACCGTCGAGTAGCGGAAGTGCAACTGCGGATGGCGAGCATCGCGCAGCGCGCGCACGTGCTCGAGCTGGGCGTGGCGGCGAATCTCAGCGTCGGTCATCACCACGGTCAGGGTCTTGAGCAGGTTACTCATAGTCAGGTCTCCCCTTGCCGTACTTGCGCCCGGAAGACGGGCGGCTCATCTCGACGTCCTCGTCTGTCGGCTGGTAGCCGATCAGTTCAACAAATCGATGGAACGCGCCTTGGTGCTGCACCCGGCATGAGCCCGTTGGGCCGTGACGGTTCTTGTCCACGATCAGTTCGGTGACACCCGCCTGCCCCGCTTCCGACTCGGTATCACGATGCACCAGAATCACGACATCGCTGTCGGCCTCGATCTGGCCGGAGTCACGCAGATCACTTTTGGCAGGGCGCTTATTCGCGCGGCTGGCCGGGCCCCGGTTCAACTGCGCCAGCACTACCAGCGGCACACCGAGTTCCTTGGCCAATCGCTTCAGCCCTTTCGAGATGTCAGTCACTTGTTCATACCGGCTGGATGACTTGTTCTCGCCGTTGATGAGACCGATGTAGTCGATGGCGACCATTCCAAGCCCATGCTCGCGTTTGACGGTGCGGCAGATTTGGCGAATGTCTCGCAGGGTCAACGTCGAGTCGTCACAGAAGATCAGTGGCGCGTCGTTGAGCTTGCTCACTGCTGACGTCAGACCCGGCCAGTCCGAGTCGGCCATTGAATGACCTTCTGCGATGTGCTTGAGCTGGACGCTGCCCACGGATGCCAAGGACCGGTTCGTCAGCTCGACGTCGGTCATTTCCATCGAGAACACCAGCGCCGGGACTTGTTTGATCAGCGCCACACGCTCGGCGATGTTCAGGCCCAGCGTGGTTTTCCCGCTACCTGGCGTACCCGCAATCACGACCATATGCCCAGGGCATATGCCAGGGATGAAGGCATCCAGCGAGGCAAGGCCCGTATCGAAACCGAGGCTCACCTCCCGGTTGAAACGCCGGTCGATGCCTTCGACAGCTTCGGGCAGGATCTCACCGATAAACCGATATCGGCGCCGAGCATCCAGCCCCTCAGCCTCCAGCGCCATCCAGGCTTGCTGGCCCTGGCTCAACACCTCGTCTAATGCGGCGCCATCCTGCAAACGCTCGCTCATTACCTGCGCGGCGGCGATCACCCGGCGAGCGACCGACCGTTGCTTGACGATCTTGCTGTAGGCAGTGAAGTTCGCGGCACTGGGCGTGTTCTGGGCAATGTGTGCCGCCACCGCCAACGTGCTCTGCCCGTCAGCCAGATGCGAGCGCGCATCGGAAAGCGTAACAACGTCGATGGCGCGTGACTTTGAGCGCAGCGCCAGCATGATCTCAAACAACTCAGCGCAGGCCGGATGATGGAAGTCGCCCGTTTCGAGCCGTGCGCCCGCGTCGTCGATCAGATCGGGCTGGTGGATCATGCTGCCAATCAGCGCGTATTCCGCGTCGTGGCTGTACAGCGCCGAATGAGGCACGTCGCCGTAGGTTGACCCGGCGATGTCTGGATAATCCATCATGCCGCACCTCCGGAACGTGCCGAGGACCAGGTGAACGGCGCCAGCAAGCCGCCATTTTCGCGCAAGCGGTCAGCGGCACGGGGGCCGATGAAGTCCTGCAGCTTGTCCGGCGTTTGGTTGCTCACCACCACCGTTGCACGGACGCGCTGATATCTGGCGTCAATCACTTCATGCAACAGGCTGGGCGTGAAATCCTTGCCGGGCTTCGGGGTGTGAAATCCCACCTCGTCGATGACCAGCAGATCTACGCTAGCCAAGTCGGCGATCAGTTCGGATTTGGACGGACCCGCATTGCTGCGGAAGCTATCGGTCACCGCCTGGGTGATCGATTCAGCTGTGACAATCAGACCGGTTCGCCCCTCATGCCGGACAACGTGCTGCAGGATTGCGCACGCCAAATGCGTTTTGCCGCAACCGATCTCCCCCATGAGCATCAGCGCGCGGCCATCCTTGGAATGCTTTTCGAAACCCTCGGCGTATTTGCGGCAGATGTTGAGGACGCGCTGCTTGGCCGCATCCTCGCCGGTGACGTAGCTGTCGAAGCTGCATGTGCGGAAGCGCGGCGTTATCCCGGTAGCCAGCAAAGCGGCGTTCAGGTCCTCGGCCATGTCATCCGCCACCGCGCTCAGGTGGGCTTCTTGATCCTTCGGCGTGTTGTGCAATGCCTGCCAGCGGCACGCCGAGCAGGTGCTGAGCTTCCAGGTTCCGTCGAACTGCTCGACCAAGCCTTGCATGAACTGGTTGTGGCCAGGAACCCCACAGGAGCGCATCCGGCTTTCGGCAACGCGCGGCCCAGGGCTGAATTTAGAAACGGTCATTGGGGTACATCTCCTGCGAATGCTTTGGGACGGACAGCACGGCGCTTGCCTGCGGGCCTTGAGATTTAAGCGCGGGTTGAGTGCCGACATAGGGGGTCCAGTGCTCACCGGCACCCAAGAACGTGGAAGGCTGCTTCACGAACTCGGTGCCCAGCTTGCCGAACGATTCCTGCTCGAGTCGGTAGTTGGTAGCTGCGGTGATCAGGTCATGGGGCGAAACCCCAGACTTGAGGCGGGCCTGCCACTTCTTCCAAGCCTCAGGTTTCGGTGAGGCACGATGCCGACGTGGGTATTCACGCCAGAACGCCTCGAACTCGTCCGAATAGGCTTTCGCTGGTTTGGCGGATTGATCGCCGCTTTCCTGATTGCCAGGTTGATCGCTATCCCTGTCTGCCGGTGTTTCGTCAGAAACGCCAAGAGCTTTTGATTCTTGATTCAGTGAATCAGGATTCAGGATTCCACAATCAGGAATCAGGGCGTTATCGAACGGTGGGTTCACAGGCTCTAACGGTTCGTTAACGTTAAACTCTCGTTCGCTAACGAGAACCTTCCTGTTAGAACCGGTTACGACAACGTTCTTTTTCCGTTCATGAACCGTTAGATAACCGTCTGCATCTGGTAAAAGACTGTCTTTTTCAGATCCGTGCGGGCTCTGGTGTTTTTGGAAATTGACGATCTCGATCACTGAATGCCCTGCTACCTGATACCGGGTGATAAACCCAGCAGCAGCAAGCCGTGACAGCCCTGCATTGACGTCGTAGTCATCGCAGGGGAACAACTCGATCTTGATCCGCTTAACGCGGTCCTCAAGACGGCCTTCCCTGTCTGCCAGGCACCACAAGCCAATGAAGGCGAGACGATCAAACGCGGGCAGGTCGACCAGCAACTCATTGCTGAAGAACCCAGGCTTGATGTTTCTTGCTCGGGCCATCAGATGTCGAGCTCCGCGCAGACGCGCTTGATGAAAGCGTCGTAGCTCTCAGCCATAGCCAGACCTTGCAGCTGGAGAGCATCGCGGTACGCCTTCGCAGAGCCATAGAGCACCCAGCGTTGGCGTTCAGGAAGATCCTTAAACTGGGCATAGCTCGGCCATGGTCCAGCGATCGCAGGGGCAACAGGACGCAGTCCTGCAGGGTGATTCAGGTTCGTGGCTGTCATTGCAGTGTCTCCGAGCCAGGAGCGTTGATCTTGGTGTGATCACCTTCTGTTTCCTGCTGGGCGACACCGGCGAGACGGGTGATCATCAAGCTGAAGGCGTTCATGGCGTCGAGCGAGTGAGAGCGCGCCAGGTCAAGCTCCACCAACTGAGGCGCGTTGCTCTGGATGTGCTCGTGCGCCCTGCTGAGATAGTTGAAACCCGCCTGCGCCAGTAGAAGGTCTGGCATGTGATTGAATGCCGACACCGGCAGCGGGCGCAGAGCTGGGGGCCTGATAGGGATGGCCAACGATTGCAATTCCTCGCCCGCCAGCAAGCATCGGCGCTGCTCTTCCAAATGATCAGAAGAGATTTGCTGTACGTCGTAACCAGTTCGGCGCCGGAACAACACAGCCAGCCCCATGCAGGCCTCGACAATGCCGATGTGGGTGTCATCCCCTTTACGGATTTTTACGCCCTCTTCGATCACTTCCACGGCGTCAGCTAGGGTTTCAAAAACCGCCAGCAGGAGGGCCGCGTCCTCGAACTTCTCAAAGTAGGATTCGTCGACGATCGACGTCAGTTCTTTCACTGGAAAATCGATAACGTTGGTCATTGCACACGCCCCAGGCGCTCAACGAGCGTGCGCAGTTTGCGTTTTAGTTTCGTGGTCAAATCGCGCTGGGTCTTCCAGCGGTCATAGGCGGCATTAGTGAAATCCAGCACCGGCAGGTAGGCGTCGTCATCAGGGTCGATACGACGTCGTTCATCGCCATACGGGCGACCATGGGCCTGAAAGAAAACGGTGTACATGTCGTTCAGCTCACGCCGGAACGAATTGCGCTTCGTCTCAGCCAACTGATACAGCACTGCGGCCTCGGCGATCAGCTCCATGTGTGCCTGCTCGTTGAAAATCTTACTCATGGGAATCTCCACCGGTGCCGAACAGGTCGGCCAGTTCAATTTGATAAACAGCGGCCCAGGCGGCAGCGGGCCAAGAGCGAACCCAGCCATAACGCGTGTCGTGGACCTTCGGCGCCGAGACGCCATGCGCTTCGCACCAGTTCTTCAGCGGGCGGAAACCCTGCTTGCCGAACTTGCGCCTGGCGGCTTTTTCAACGGCGGTGACAGTCGCCTCCAGCGCTCCGCGACCGAGAGCGGCCTCGAGTTTCCTGACCTGCCGCACAGCAGCCGATGCGGCAGCCATGGCAGTCGCTTCGCGCCGTGAACCGATCTCGGCCTTGGTGGCTACGGCGTGATCACGTTGATCAATCGCCAGTTGCTCCGACCGCTTCGACGCCAACAGATGTTCAAGAGCGGTGATGTAGTCGCTGGGGAGTGCTGGCGTTGGCCGGATGCGCTGCTGAACCATCCGCCAGAATTCGCGCACCAGCCTTTTCTTGAAGGCGCGGACGATGTCGGTATTGCGCATATAGGTCAGCAGGAGCGTCGATTGCTGTTCGTTGAGCAATGCATACTCGGTTGGCGAACCTTGAGGGTTAGGTCGGATTTCAAATCCGACTTCCCCGAACTCTCCCAGATCACTCTGATAGGTCCGAACCAGTTTGATAACACTGGCGTGGTCGACTTCGCAGCCATCGGCTATAGCCAAGCTGGTGGTAACAGCATCGCCGTCTTTGATGATGACGATTGTCATTGCCCACCTCCGACATTGATCGCATCGTGAGCTGCCCCAGCGTGACGACCTTTCCAGAAGAAATTGCCGGTTGCGAAGGTGATCGATTCGAGCCGGCTTTCGATCTCGGTAGCGAGCGGGTTCTTCCAGCCGCCGTCGAGCGACGGGACGATCTGCGCAAGCAGGATGGAGCGCAGCTCGCGGAAGGTTTCACGGGCTGTGTTCAGCTGAGCCATTTGCTGAGCGGTGACAGTGATGTCTGCCAGAACCTCGCCCTCGATGACGAGAACAGTAGGGGGGAGGAAATTCATTGAGCACCCTCCAAGCCGAAAGCGAGCCACTCGATATCGACTTTGCAGGCGCGAGCGATATCAGGGATGCAGGCAGATCGCTTTGTCTTCCCGGACTCCAGGTAGCTGAGCGTGCCCTGTTTGACGTCGATAAGGCGGGCCAACGCGTCTTGACTTAACGAGGCCCGCTCGCGGGACCAGATGATGCGCTGAGCAAGAGTCTCCCCCTCACCCACCGCGCCACGATTCAGAACCTCGGCGTTTCGTGGCGCAGATTCACTCAAGCTATTGAACTCCTCGATCGCGCTGTGCACGCCGGCGAAGCCGGTGTCGCTCAGATACGCAGCTACCTGCGCCAGGTGCTCGGCGTACTTGCCCCGACCGTGAGAGTGATCAAGTTGAATGGCGCAGGCTAAAGCAGTCAGCCAATTGAGCTGATCCAGACAAGCCTGAAGCTGGAACGCAGCCTCAGCGGCGAGCTGTGGCACAGTTGGAATTGGCGTATTCACTGGTGCGCCTCCCCTTCGGCCTTTGGCTTCAAGCCACGCTGAACCGACCAGACGAGTGCGCTGACCGCTTCTGCGATGAGCGCCAGCGTTTTCACACCGTCGCAGTAGGCCATTTCTCCCATGTTCAGTGAGTCATGCAGGTGGTCGCAGATCTGCCCCAGCCCCGATGAAAGAGTCTTGGCGGTCTGGAGCGCATCTTCGATGTTGGTTCCGGCTGCAACGTTGAAGATCATGGCTCCGCGATTGTCGATTGGCGTGTTGCCGAAATCGGTTTCTACAGTCAGTAGCTGTTGCACTACTTCAGGGGTGATGCTATTTTTCGGGTGCATGAAATCGTCCTCCTACAGAACGAAGAAGTTGTTAAGTTGCTTGCGCGAACAAGCGATGGGTACTACGAAGGCCAGCCGCCACAGCTGGCCTTTTTGTTGCCTGGGGAAAAGTCAGCCAGACAACAAATACAGGCAATGGCGTTTAGTCATATCGAGGGCTCATCAAATCGGTAAACGCCCATAGTTGGAAGTCGCTGATCAGGGGCCGACCAGGGCCTTCCATTTCTGAAAGGTCTATGCATTGGCCAATAGAGTCTTGCTTACCCCTAATAGTGGGTGGGTACTGATCCATATTTGCAGGTTTGCTTTGAAACTGGTTTCAGCCGCTTGAACGACTGCCAGCCTGCCCCTACAAAAGTTTCAGCATGCGGAATCTTTCGAGCCGTCAGAGCGCTGCTGCGATGATTAGCCAAGGTCACATGCGGCTGTATTTCTTTTCGGCGCAAGATAGACACTCCGGTGCTATGGGTTGGTGTTGGCAGTACTCGAAAAGAATGGCCGACATCCGATCTCGATGCATTCGAACTACTTGCAGTTGGTCCCAAAGCCTTACTGACCGGGCTTTCTGAGGGCGTGAGATTTTTCATAACGCAGCCTTCGAGCGAGGCTGATTGGGCGAATTCAGGCCGAGTGTCATTTGCAACACATTGAGCCTGCGCTCGACTTCCAGGCTTAGGAGCGGCTCGTCGCGCTGCCACTCCCACAGCCCGCGACCACATGCGCTGGCAAGCGATCTCCTGTCATTCAACTTTTTGCAGGTGCGGTTGAAGTCTTCCAGCGCAGAGGGCGCGCTGAGAAGAATCTCTTCGATACGCACGTCACACCAGACGGAAAACCTAGCGCTGAGCCAACGAGCGAAATTGATCGCGAGTTTCGGATGCAGCCACGTGCCACCCCCATTACCCCGGCGTGCAACCAAATACCCGGAATTACGGGTATTTGAGATTGTGGATTCGACACCGGTCAGATGCTCATCGAGCGCCTGGATGTATTCCAGGGTTTCAGCGTTATCCAGCCAGTGATCGATGCGCTTGCCGAAGCGATCGGCCAGCTTGGTTGCATGAAGCCAGCCTTCGGTATTGAACCTGACAGTCTTCCCGTCGAACTCAAACGGAATGACGTTGTTCACTGCGCACCTCCGGCACTGGACAAAACGCCAGCATTTTCAGCGGACTGATCAGCGGCAGGACTTGAGCGTAGACTTGCGTTCAAGGTCGAGCCGGATTCTGGATAGATGTCAGGACGAAGATCGTGACGAGGTACGCCGGTAGCAGATTCAATGCTTAAAACCTGGTGAGCTGGAACCCCGCGGACCTTCCAATAAGAAACGGCCATGGGCGTTACGCCGACGATTTTCGCAAGTGCGGCGCCGGACCCTGCTTCTGCGATTGCTCGATCCAACGGTGTTTGACTCATAAACATTCCGGGTAAAATTTGAGCGATGAATCAACAATACGTTTATTTAATAAACAAGGCAAGTCCCGTAAACTAGGTGTTTATGAACACATCACATTCAGGTCAGCGCCTCAAAGAACTGCTTCGCTCTACAGGGCGGACACCGTCACAATTCGCTGCTGATTTTGGAATCAGCAATCAGACGCTCAATAATTGGTTTGTCCGCGGCGTGCCAGGGAAGGGCTTGCTTTCAGTGTCGAAATATTTTGGCGTTAGGCCGGAATGGCTGGAAAGCGGCACCGGAGAGGCGTTGGTTTCCGGAATTGACGCCCACTACAGCCATCTTTCTGAGAGTGAGAGGGCTGACGCTGATAGACGGTATGCCGAGTGGGCGAAGCAGGATCACGCGAGTCTTGCCAGACGCGAACAGGAAAGCGCTGACCGCGCTTTCTCGGAATGGGCCCAGTACTCCAATCAACGATCCGACGCTATCAACCCGCCAGATACTCTAATGTTTGATTTCCCTGAGATCAGCTGGGCTCAGGCAGCCAGAGGTGTGGAGTCTATGGACTTCGGTTCGCTTCAATCAAATACAAGACATAGATCAGAGGTGTTCGCTGGACCGTCGGGATTCTGGTTGCCAGTGGTAGGCAGTTCGATGATGACCGCAACAGGGCCCAGCTTTCCCGAGGGCTTCCTCATTCTTGTTGCCCCTGATGTCGAGCCAAAGCCTGGTCAGCTCATCGTGGCGAGGCTTATCAACAGTCATGAGGCTACCTTCAAGCGCTTGGAGCACGACGCCGGAGTTTTCTTTCTCAAACCACTAAATCCCGCATATCCCATCAGGACGCTTGATGATGACTGGGAGATCATTGGCACAGTGGTCGACGGTAAAATCCCAAGGTCTGTCTTTGGGTAGCACCGCGCTGAAATGAAACCAAGCCGCCTGAGGGCGGTTTTTTTTCGCTCCAGTAAACAGAAAATAAACAAAACGTGTTGACCGACCGATAAACAGGGTGTTTACTTGGCCAATCGAAATCAGCACGGAGCTTCCATCATGACTACCGCAACCATTACCGCCCACGGCTTCATCGGCATCCTCGGGCGCGGTGCCGCTCCTCGCGAGTTGGAGTGCTTACTCGCAGTCGCTGCTGGTTGCAGCACGAAGGAAATCGCAAGAGATTTGGGCCTGGCTCCGGACAGCGTAAGCAAGCGCCTGCTCTCTTTGACGACAAAGCTTGGCGTCGTTAAGCGTACGCAACTGGTAGCTCGCGCTTTCGCCATGGGCTTGATTTCATTCGCCGGCGTCAGCAACCCGACCCCAGACGATCAACGAGACGAATCGCACGACGGCGTCTTCATCGCATGACCGCTTTCGCAGCGGCGTGCGCCTTCCGCGAGAGGACGCAGTCCGGTGCTCAGGCTGATCTGACCCATTAACCAAACCTGATTTCTGCGAAAGCCAACAACGCGGCCGGGATTCGTTCGGCCTGAAAAAGAGGAAATACCCATGCTTGGAAGACTGTTTGGCAAGAAAGGGCGTGAGGCCCGTGCGGCGATGTCGGTCGTTCAGAACCGCGACCTTATGCAGGCGATCGTCTACGGCGCCTTCTACGTGGCTGCTGCCGACGGTGACGTTAGCGAAGACGAGTTGAAGAAGGCCGAGAAGCTGATCGCCAACACGCCGCAGCTTAAAGGTTTCGGCCCGGAGCTCTCCAACACCATGGATCGCGCCGAGAAGGACTTTCACGACGGCGGCCACCGCATCCTGCGCATGAACGCGGAGAAGGAGCTGAAAGACCTGGCTCACTCGCCCGAAGAAGCGGCCATCGTGATCAACGTCATGCTGACCATCGCCGAAGCGTCGGGCGACATCGACGACAAGGAAATGGCGGTGCTCGAAAAGGCCGCGAAGCTCATGGGCCTTTCGCTGAAAGACTACCTGTAAATGTTCCGCCGTTTCAGCGACCGCGCCCGCCGCTGGGCAGCCTTTGGGCTGGCTGGTGGTGTGGTGTTCGTGGATTCGGCCAGCCGCCTGCTTTCGATGGTAGGTGACCTGATTTTGGTCGCGCTGCTGCTGATCGTGCTGCTGGCCGGGAAAGCGCCCAAGGGCGATTAAGCGATGGGGCGGGACTCGCCGCCCCACTTTCAAGGAGATTCAAGCAATGCTCATCCTTACCCGCCGCGTAGGCGAAATCCTTCGAATCGATAGCGAAGTCGCTGTGACCATTCTTGGTATTCAGGGCCAGCAGGCACGCATCGGCATCCAAGCGCCAGCCCACGTGCAAATCCACCGCGAGGAGATATTCCAGCGTATCCAGCGCGAACTGGCCTCCAGCGGACCGTCGCATATTGATGACCGCGTCAAACAGGCAGCTACTGACGTCGATCCACGTCGGGCGTTTGCCAGGCTGAATCCAGCGGGTTTCGCTCCCGAGGATCTGGAGTTCAACGAGAAAGGTTTCATCGACAAGTACGCGCAGAGCTCTTACGTGCAGTTTTTGGCCGGTTACAACGCAGCGCTCGGGGTGGATCAATGAAGCACGGACTGATCCTGATAGCTTTGCTGACCTTGGCCTGCCTCGCCCACGCCGAGCAACCTCAGGTGCTGATCGATGTCCAGCACGACGCGCGGCGCCAGGTGACTTGCTGGATCACTCCTTCTGGTGGAATCAGCTGTTTACCAGACAGCTCGCTCCCACAGAACGCCACCCCCAAGCCCCAGAAAAACCGGGCGTCTCCGGCCAGCGCGACACCAGAAAATGGTGCCTTGCAGGCTGCCCCGCTCCCACAGGATGAGAGGTTGCAGCTATGACCATCACCGCTCAAGGCACGCACCTGTATCAGAAATCTGAGTTCACAAGTCTTGGCGAGCGCCTTATCCGCTTTGGCCAGGCTCTGCAAAATCCAGAAACGACCGTTGGCCAACTCACCGCGCTGGCAAGCTCCTGTGGTATTGCGCTGAAGCTGCGAACGGTCGCCGAATCGGGCGAGGGCGCCGCTCGTGAGTAGCAGGTCTCGCAAAGGCACAAAGCGCTGGACGCTAGCAGAAGATGCTCTGGTGCGGCAGTTCTACGCCAATAAGGACCGGGATTTCATGGCCGCCCTACTTCCTGGGCGAACTGAAACGGCTATCTGCCAGCGCGCAATGGGTATGGGCATCGCGAAAAGTCACGAAAGCCGAAGCGCATCATCGCGTCGAAGCTTTCTCGCCTTGTGCGAGCGGCGCGGTGCGAAGCCAGGTATGCAGCCTCGGCCAGTAGGCGCCACGCACAAAAAAGGCCGCTACACGATGGTCAAGGTTGCCCAGCCAGATGTCTGGAAGCCGCTCCATATCCATACATGGGAAGAAGCCAACGGGCCGGTACCTGAAGGAATGCAGGTATGGGCGAAAGATGGAAATCCTCGAAACGTGGCGTTGGAGAACCTGACGCTTAGCACCCTGGCTGAAATCCATCTGCGCACAAATTTCAACTATCGCGGACTGCCCGACGAGGTGCTGGACATCCTGCACCTGCAGAACG
Organism: Pseudomonas sp. LS-2; assembly: GCF_003605735.1. Taxonomy (GTDB): domain Bacteria; phylum Pseudomonadota; class Gammaproteobacteria; order Pseudomonadales; family Pseudomonadaceae; genus Aquipseudomonas. The sequence continues at coordinate 190,854 of NZ_QXTJ01000015.1, forward strand.
AAATCAAAAAGACCATCAAGAGGAAACGCCGCAATGAAAAATAAGCTCTCAGATCTGCGTGATCACCTGTTTGTAGCGCTTGAAAATCTGGCCGATGCCGAAGGTGACGATCTGGACAAGGCCGTCAAGAAAGCCGACGCGGTCAGCAATGTGGCCAAGGTGATCGTCGACAGCGCCCGCGTGGAGGTCGAGTACATCCGTCACGTCGGCGGTCAAGTCGAAAGCAGTGTCTTCATTGAGTCGAAACCCGCGATTAGTGGCAAGAGTTGATCTGCCATGAAATCCAACGCCACTCGCACCAATACAACCACGTACAGCGCCACTGTGCACGAGAGCGAGATCACGGCCACGCTGTGCGATCTGCTGGCTAAGCAAAACGGCTTCAGCCTCGAGAGCAGCAACGTTCGCTGCCGCGGCTATCACAGCGCTGAGGACACCAGCACAGGCTATAGGCATAGCTGGAAGATCGAGGTAACCGTCGACCATTCACAGGAGGCCAGCCATGAGAATGAAGCCTGAACACTCTCGTCGCCTTTTCGAACTGAGCAACCGTGGCAATAACGACCCGTTGATTTCGTTGATCATCGCCCGCCGCGCTGCGCGTCACCTGTGCGCTGAGGCCGATCATGATCGTGAGCACTTCAAGCGCGCAGTCATGGACGCAGAGGCAGGGCTTCCCTTCACGGCTACGAAAGTAGCAGATCTGGAGGATGAACATGAGAAGCGCCGAGCAGTACGTCGAAAGAACTTCCTTGCCATCGCTGACTGGATGCTCCGGGTGGATGACTACCTGACATCCGTTTATGGCATGGAAACCATTCTTGACGTACTGGCCGTTAACCCCGTCCACCGCGCCGAAGCAGCCGAGTATGCCTGCGAGGCGCGCTCTACGCTGTCGGGCATTGCATGGGTAGCCGGACTGGAGGACAGCGCCAGCACAAAATCGGGGAGAAATCAGCCGGATTGGAAGAACGGCCCGCTTTTCAATGTGTTTCAGAAGCAGTTCATGGAGTTCCTGATCGATAAGCCTGGTGCTTTTCCTGACCCGTTCGCGCCCGGGGGTCCGTTCTATGGGATGCCGGCCTACTACAAGCAGCCAGACGGCAGCATGGCCCGCAAGAGCGCTTCGTTGACTGTGCATGAACAGAACGGCAGCAGCCGAGTGGTTGAGCGGAACATTGAGGTCAAGAGACCATGATCGACATGCAGGAAGTCATCGACATGGCCCGCGCCGGCAAATTCGAAGAGCTGGCCGCGCGCGGCGTCCAGATCACTGACGGAAAGCTGGAGCAGATAGAAGGCTGGGCGAAGCCATTCTTTGGCGGATCGCGCGCCCACTACTTCATACAGATCGCGGCAGACACTATCGGCAAGCACGGCCGGTACCGAGGCTGGAAAGCCGTCTGCGGCGCCGAGGCGACCACTCATGACAAGGCGCCGATGTTCGGCATGGGCAGTTGGCAACGGTGCAAGTCGTGCCTTCGAAAACGAAACGCGGAGCGCAGCGCTGACGCGACAGTTTCGCTGCACACAAAAGATATGACGCGTCAGGAGAGCAGGCCATGACAGAAGAAACCGAAGTAATTAACGTCGAAGGGCTGGCCAAGATGCTTGGACGCACTGAAGCGTCGATTCGGGAAGGAATTCGCCGAGGCGTGGACTGGCTACCCAAAAGCTTCAAGATGGGCAGCCGGCACTGCTGGCTGAAGGAAGATGTGCGATTTTTTCTGCGGGATTTTCGGGACGGTGAAAGACAAAAGCCGAAGCCAGGCCGGAAGCGTCAACCCCCTCCGTCGCTGAGGGGGGTAGCCTAATCGGTTATAGCTCCAAGTAAACGGCGATCGGATCAAGGATGATTAGCTTGCCCTCGCCACGGGTGAAATGACCTTCGAGTTCATGAAGCGCTTTAGATGAGTTCTGTAAAATCTTGGCCATTGAGCTATCTGACTCATCTGACTCATCTGACTTATGTATCTGCTCTTCAGAGTCCGTGCACTGTGTAACGATCCCAAGCAACACCAGTTCTACACTCGAAAATCGAGAGTATGTTTTAGTTATGAAGTCCTCCTCGTCCTTGAGGCATTTTCTTTTCAAGTCAGCCCTCACCTGGCAATCATCGAGAGTCATGGCAATATCAAGCCGATTCTTGAACCCACTCTGGAGGACCATGGCGAGATTTTTATGTTGAAGGCGAGCATTGGCAGACACGTCTTTTGGGATGCCGGGCTTGGATAAGCGATCAAACTCTGCTTTGAGTTCGGAGACTGCGTGTTTCTTAGATCCACCAGCGAGCGTTGCCATCTCTAACAAGATTTCCTCGCGCCGCTCATTATTAGCAACAATGGAAATAGCGTCTTGCATATCGGCGAGCGTGGTAAGACTCTCCATTACGTCTACAGCGTCTAAAAAATCTGCTCTCGCTTTGACACGGACAATGCGGCGATCAACGGCCCCAGATGAAATCTCGGAGTAAGTTGACGTATCGGATAACTGAAGCACTTTATCGAGCTCTAACAGCTTGTTTTCAAATATTGAAAACGCGTAGTCATGGAGAAAGCGCTTTTCGATACTTGCGGATGTAGTCTCTATAATTTCGGCAAGCTTTTGTCCGCTGGTTATGGGGCCTTTCTGCTCCTCAGCTTCTGACTCACTTCGCTTGGACTCTTGCACCACAAAATCAGTGACGCCCTCCATCAATTGCGAAGATAATGAGTACATCTTGTATTCATCAAGGTAAACGAAACTTCTCACGACCTGACTTCCTTTTCATAAAATCGTTATAGAATTTATTGCGTGTATTGACTGCAGACCAAAAAACGACCACGCCGCCGACTACAAAAAAGACAATTCCAAGCAAAATTATAGTTAGATTAATCATTTGCGACTTCCTCCGTCGCTACGGATAAATATGCAACTCGATCATACAGAGCCCAACACAGCGCAAACGATACGACTGGCATACTCATGCAAACAATAAAAACTGATTCCTTATTTATTCTGTCGACAACTTCGCTCAACAGTGTAAACGCGACCATGACCGCATACATCATGATGGCGAAGATGGAAAAGCCAATGAATATTTTCTTCCACCAAGCATCAGCCGAGTCGTGGTACCGGATCTCTGTAAGCAGCGAGATTTGCATGACCATGCCTAACGAAATGAAGTCCGCGGCGCTAAAAAAAGGCACATTTTCGCCGCTCACGAACGAAGCTACAAGGATCCTGATGACAATTGGAACAAGGCCCAGCAGGACCGTGTAGACGAGCCATGTCATTTTTTGCTGGCTAGGTAGTGTGATGATCGACTCCCTGTACTCCGGCTCAACTTGCGGTAGCTAGACTAGCGTCGAAATCAGGTCATTGCTAGCTTCCTTTGAGGGGTGGACTCTAACCCAGTTTTTCGGCCAAATCATGCGGGCTCAGGTGGGTGTATCTCTTGAGCATCGCCAGTGTCTTGTGCCCGGTGATGCTGGCGACCTCCATCAGCGTAAAGCCGCGCTCGAACAGGCGGCTTGTGGCCTCGTGCCGGAGATCGTGCAATCGCAGATCGGTGATGCCGGCCTTCTCGCAAACCAGCGGGAAGTAGTTGCTGATGGTGTCAGCCTTCAGATGAAAGTACCTGCCGCCGGCGATGGGCGTCGGCAACCCTTCCAAAAGCGCCAAGGCTCGAGACGAAAGCGGGACCGACCGGCGTTCACCGTTCTTGGTGTCCTCAAGGTACGCAACCTTCCCCCGCACCTGGTCTTTCCGCAGCATCACCAGCTCGGATCGACGCATTGCGGTCTCAACCGCCAGCTCGATGATCACCGGCAATTCCGGGTTCATGTCCGCGGCCAGTTTATAAATGGTCTTGAGCTCTTCTGACGTCGGCCGGCGCTCGCGCTGCTTGCTACCCTTCGGCATGCGGATCGCGCGGCATGGGTTCGTGAGTCCTTCGATTCCCCAATCTTTGGAGGCGACGGTGTACAGGTGGCTGATGACAGCCAGGTCAAGTCGCACTGTGGCCGTCGACTTACCACCCTTCAGCTCGGCGTCGCGGTAGGCAGCCATGTCGCTGGACCTCAGCGAGGCGAGCGACTTGTTAGCGTACTCGGAGTCCGTCCATTTCTTGATGCGTACCTTTTCCTGTTTCTCACCCTTCTTGCCGGCTGACACCTCTGATTGGTAACGCTTCAAGGCCTCGGCAAGGGTGGTGGACTCAGCTTCCCGAATGTCCACAAAGCGGGCGCGCGACATATCCCCCTCGATCTCAGCAGCCCATCGTTGGGCTTCTGCCTTGGTGTCGAAGGATGCAGAAAGGGTGGGATATCCTTTGCGGCGGATTTGGGCGCGCCAGCTCTCGCCACGTTTCTCGTAGTAGGCCATGGGGGAATCATAACCGTTGGTTGGGGGAATGGCACGTTCCCCCATTCCCCCAAAATTCCCCCAAATGCAAAAAGCCCCGAGCGCTATAAACGCTCGGGGCCTTGTATATGGCGGAGAGATAGGGATTTGAACCCTAGGTACTGTCGCCAGTACAACGGATTTCGAATCCGTCCCGTTCGGCCACTCCGGCATCTCTCCAACGGCGCGCATCATAACAGCTTGATGAAAAAACGCGAACCCTTTTTTCAAAATTTCCGCGTTTTTTCAGATGCTTGCGGCGATTTCCGCTTTAGAGCGGTACGCCCAGACGCTGGGCCACTTCTTCGTAGGCTTCGATGACGTCACCGAGGCCCTGACGGAAGCGGTCCTTGTCCATTTTCTTCTTGGTGTCCTTGTCCCACAGGCGGCAGCCGTCCGGGCTGAATTCATCGCCCAGGACGATGGAGCCATCGCTGAATACGCCGAATTCGAGTTTGAAGTCGACCAGCAGCAGGCCTGCGTCGTCGAACAGTTTGCTCAGGACGTCGTTGACCTTGAGCGACAGTTCCTTCATGCGCGCCAGTTGCTCGGCGGTGCCCCAGCCGAACGCCACCACGTGGGATTCGTTGATGAACGGGTCGCCCTTGGCGTCGTCCTTGAGGAACAGCTCGAAGGTGTACGGGTTGAGCTTCATGCCCTCTTCGACGCCGAGGCGCTTGACCAGGCTGCCGGCAGCGTAGTTACGCACGACGCATTCGACCGGGATCATGTCGAGCTTCTTGACCAGGACTTCGTTGTCGGCCAGCAGCTTGTCGAACTGGGTCGGAATGCCGGCCGCTTCGAGCTTCTGCATGATGAAGGCGTTGAACTTGTTGTTCACCATGCCTTTGCGGTCGAGCTGTTCGATGCGCTTGCCGTCGAACGCCGAGGTGTCGTTGCGAAACAGCAGGATCAAGCGGTCAGCGTCGTCGGTCTTGTAAACCGACTTGGCTTTGCCGCGGTAGAGTTCTTCACGTTTTTCCATGATGGGCTCCGCTTGCTAAACAGTTGGGCGAGGCGCCCAGTAAAAATGTCTGGGCGAGTCGCCCGTTAAAAACCGCCGGGCTATCGCCCATTTGGGACGCTAGGCGATTTCGCGCCAGTCGAGCCCTGAATCTTGATCGGCCAATTGTAGCCAGTCCGGATCGCACCCGAGGGTGTCGACGAAACATTGCCGGGCCAGATGCGGCAGGTTGTTCTTGCTGCTCAGGTGGGCCAGCACCAGGTGCTGCAGGCCTTGCCATCCCAGCTCGCTCACCAGGCTGGCGGCCTGGTGATTGTTCAAGTGCCCGTATTGCCCGCCCACCCGCTGTTTCAGGAAGTACGGGTACTGTCCTCGGGCAAGCATGTCGCGGCAGTGGTTGGACTCGATCATAAGCGCGTCCAGCCCGCGATAGCTGTCGAGCACAGACGGACAGTACGACCCCAGATCGGTCAGCAACCCAAAGCGCTTGCGCCCGTCATCGAAGACAAACTGCGTCGGTTCCAGAGCATCGTGAGCCACTGCGACCACATCGATGTTCAAGTCGCCGATCTTCAAGCCCTTTCCGCCTGTCAGCCTGATCCCTGCTTCAACCGGTTTGCGCATGCCGCGCAACGTGCCATCGCTGAGGTAGACCGGCAGATCGTAGCGCCGAGACAGCAAACCCACGCCATGCACGTGATCGGCATGTTCGTGGGTCACCAGAATGGCGCTCAGCTGATGACCGCTGACGCCCAGCCTGTCCAGTCGACGTTCGGTTTCCCGCAGGGAGAAACCGCAATCGACCATTACGTACGTGTCGTTGCTCGCCACCAGCGTGCCGTTACCACGGCTGCCGCTGCCCAGATTCGCGAAACGCACTTAACCGAGGTTGTCTTGAATGACGCTCAATACGCGGCGGGCGACTTCGGTCGGTGCCACCGTGTTGATGTTCTTCTCGACGGTTACCTGAACGTTGTCACCGACCTTGCTCAGGCGTACCTGATAGCGCTCGGCACGGGCTTCTTTCTCTTCCTTGGTCTCTTCACTGCCAAACATGCGGGCGAAGAAGCCAGGCTTGTTTTCCGGCTTGTCGGCTTTTTCTGCAAGGTTGATGTAGTAAAGGCCCAGGCTGCGGTTGATGTCTTCAACGCGCCAGTCACCCTGATTCAACGCTCGGCCCACACTGGACCAGGCGCGATCAAGGTCGGCACCCAGGTTCAGAACCGGGTTGCCACTACCGTCTTCGCTCAGCGCTACACGACTTGGGGTATCGAAATCACGTGCGGCCAGCAGGGACACCGACCCGCCCTTCTCGGCAGTACGGGTCAGGCTTGCCAGCATGTCGTCGGTCAGAACGGAGTCCAGGCCAACGTTGGTGCTGCGCGACGGGAAAGCAGGCTCGTCGCTACTGCCGGCCGGACGCTGGACACTGACGATGTAGACTTCACTGGTGTTGCGCTGCACGCCCGGTTCGATGCGAACGCGAACGCGGGTTTCGGTGCTGGCGCTGTCGCCCGTACCACCCATGCGCTTGGCAACGGCTGCGGACAGCTCGTCCATGCGCTGCCAGGTGGTGTTGAATTCACCGGTCGCAGGACGGTCTTCGGCGATGCGGAAACCGTTGTCTTCGAAATACTGATGAGCCACTGGCCAGACTTCTGCCGGGGCACGTTGCGCCAGAATCCAGCGGTTATCACCGCTCTTCTGCAGTGTGTAATCGCCCGAGTCCTGAACGGTGGACAGCGGCTGCGGACGCGGTACGTTGAACTCACCTTTCTGGGTGTCATCGGCGACGTTACGCGGAATCGGCAACAGCGGGTCCAGGCGCTTGGCTTCCTGGACGCCTTCAGGCAATTGCATCGGTGGTTTCTGGGTCGCTTCCAGGTAATCGCTGCTGCGATCACGGAAGTAACCGTCCTGACCAAACAACCAGCTGCAACCGCTGGTGCTGGAGATAATCAAGGCTAGTGCGGAAAGTCCGGCCAGTCGCTTCATTGCGTAGTGCTTCCTCATTAAACCAATACACCGGACTGGCGCAGGGCCTGACGCAGCGGCTCGTGGCAGGACTCGCTGAGCCAGGTGAGCGGCAGACGGATACCGTCCGGCATCAAACCCATCTCATGCAGGGCCCATTTCACGGGAATAGGGTTCGACTCGATGAACAGGGTCTTGTTCAGCGGCATCAGTTTTTCATGGAGGGCGCGGGCAGTGACGGCGTCCCCGGCCATGGCAGCCTTGCAGAGTTCGGCCATGTCACGCGGCGCGACGTTGGCGGTGACCGAAATGTTGCCTTTGCCGCCGAGCAGGATCAGCTCGACTGCGGTGGCGTCATCGCCGGAGTAAACGAGGAAATCGCTGCTGACGCCGGCCAGAATGTCCTTGGCGCGCTGCAGGTCACCGGTGGCTTCCTTGATGGCGATGATGTTCTTGATGGTCGACAGGCGAATGACCGTCTCGGCCTTCATGTCGCAAGAGGTGCGACCCGGCACGTTGTAGAGGATCTGCGGGATGTCGACGGCTTCGGCGATATGCTTGAAGTGCTGGTACAGGCCTTCCTGGGTCGGCTTGTTGTAATACGGGGTCACCAGCAGGCAGGCATCGGCACCGGCGTTCTTGGCGTTGGTAGTCAGCTCGACCGCCTCGCGGGTGGAGTTGGCCCCCGTGCCAGCGATTACCGGAATGCGACCAGCGACCTGCTGGACCACGCGGCGGATGACTTCGATGTGCTCGTTGACGTCAAGCGTCGCGGACTCACCTGTAGTGCCGACGGCAACAATGGCGTTGGTGCCCTCTTGCAGGTGAAAGTCCACCAGTTTGCTCAGGCTGTCCCAGTCGAGACGACCCTGCGCATCCATAGGTGTGACCAGTGCCACCATACTGCCCGCAATCATGCAAACCGCTCCTGCCGGAAAAAGAGAGCGGTAATGGTACTGGCGCCATGATCCTTGCACAAGGCGAGCATTCCCCTGAGCGACGGTTTTCGCTACCCTTCGGTCTTTGATCGGTACTGGTCATCTGCGCAGCTCGTTCGACTGTTCGTATTCATCGTCGCAAAACCCCGCTCCAGCCTCGTCATCGCTTGGTGTGACTGGCTCACACAAGCGTCGTGTGGCCGTGGTCCGGGCTGAGGTT
>NZ_QXTJ01000015.1:199392-207567 GCF_003605735.1 Pseudomonas sp. LS-2
TCGGTGGTCAGCTCGCGCCTCACTCGCCACGGCGAATGCAGTGCCTTGATTCTTCAGGTATCCGGCAGCTGGGATGCCCTGGCGCGCCTGGAAACCGGCCTGCCGAACCTGTCGAAGAAGCACGCGTTCACCGTCAATGTCGTGCGCAGCGCCACGCTGGAAAGTCGCCCGGAAGCCCTGCCTTACGTGGCCTACGTGAGCTCGGCGTATCGTCCGGACATCATCAACGAGCTGTGCCAGTTCTTCATCGACCATCACGTCGAATTGGAAAACCTGATCTGCGACACCTATCAGGCACCGCAGACCGGCGGCACCATGCTCAACGCGACCTTTACCGTGACGCTGCCCGCCGGCACCCAGATCAGCTGGTTGCGCGACCAGTTCCTGGACTTCGCCGACGCCCTCAATCTCGATGCGCTGATCGAACCATGGCGCCCGCAAGCCCCTATGTAAGGAAACCTCAATGGCTGTTGAACTGGACACACCCGTTGCCGACTTTCAGGTTCAGGCCACCAGCGACCAGGCAGTCAGCCTGTCGGCGCTGAAGGGTCAGCAAGTGGTCATTTATTTCTACCCCAAGGACAGCACCCCTGGCTGCACCACCGAAGGCCAGGGCTTCCGTGATCAGTACGCTGAGTTCCAGGCGGCCAACACCGTGGTCTTCGGCGTTTCGCGCGATAGCCTGAAATCCCACGAGAACTTCAAGGCCAAGCAGGAATTCCCGTTCGAGCTGATCTCGGACAAGGACGAGTCGCTGTGCCAACTGTTCGACGTGATCAAGTTGAAGAAGCTGTACGGCAAGGAATACTTGGGCGTTGATCGCAGCACCTTCCTGATCGACAAGAATGGTGTGCTGCGCAAGGAATGGCGCGGCGTGAAGGTGCCGGGGCATGTGGCTGCGGTATTGGAACAGGCCCAAGCGCTCAATAACGCTTGACCCTCCCCTGCGTTGACAGGTCCACACGCGCAACATGGGAACATGTCAACTTACACTTACCCTGTAGCAGTCCGGCTTGCCGGCGGTGACTTGCTCAAGATCGCTACCGCCGGCAAGCCGGACTGCTACAGGGTTTTGCGTTTGTTCGATCCCCTATCGACAAGCCTTCTACAACAACGGCGCCACCGTCGGCTCATTCCGAGGCCAGGCATCGAGCACGGCCTTGAACAGGGTCGCCAGCGGAATGGCGAAGAAAACCCCCCAGAATCCCCATAACCCTCCGAACAACAGTACGGCGCAGATGATCGCGACCGGGTGCAGGCTGACGGTCTGCGAAAACAGCAGCGGTACCAATACATTGCCGTCCAGGGTCTGAATAATTCCGTAGACCGCCATCAGGTAAATGAACTGATCGCTCCAGCCCCACTGAAACAACGCAATCAATGCGACCGGCACCGTCACCACCACCGCCCCCACATAAGGGACGACCACGGAAATCCCCACCAGCATCGCCAACAGCGCCGAGTAGTTGAGCCCCATCGAGACAAACGCGATGTAGGTTACAGCGCCACAGATAAAGATTTCGATGACTTTTCCGCGAATGTAATTGGCGATCTGCCGGTTCATTTCCTCAGCGACGCGGGTGATCAGCGTACGCTCACGAGGCAGGTAACCTCTCACCCAGCGACCAATCATCCGACGGTCCTTGAGGAAGAAAAACACCAGAATCGGCACAAGCACCAGATAGATCATCATGTTGACCAACAGCGGCAGGCTCGACAACGAAAAGGTAAGCGCCCACTGACCGAACTTCCCGACCTCACCACGGGCAGTATCGATGGCCTGCAGCACCTGCTCGTCGGACACCAGATGCGGATAACGTTCCGGAAGCAGCAGCAACAGGGACTGCCATTTGGCGAGCATTCCGGGCAGCTCGTTGAACAGGGTGATCAACTGGTGCCACAGCAGCGGCACGATCACCAGCAGAAACACTGCAAGTGCCCCCATGAACAGCGCGAAGACCAAACCTACCGCACCCCCTTCCGGGACACGCAGGCGCTCGAGCTGGACAACCATGCCCTGCATCAGGAACGCCAGCACCAGCCCCGCCAACACCGGCGCCAGCATGCCGCCCAGAGTCAGGACAACCGTGAACGCCAAAACCAGCAAGACGGCCAGCACCACTGCCTCTTCATCCGAGAAGTAGCGCTGCATCCAGTCGCGAAGCACTTTGAACATCAATAAACCTTTGGGCCAGGAGGAGAAAAGGCGAAGGGTGGAAAATCAGGCCTTGCGTAACCAGTATCGATAAATGCCATCGACGACTTCTTCATGCAACAGCGCATGGCCCGCGAGTTTGCAGAACGTGCGGAAATCACGCTGGGAACCGGCATCAGTGGCCGTCACTTTGAGCACAGCGCCACGAGAGAGGCGGTTGAGTTCCATCTTGGCCTTGAGCAAGGGCAGCGGACAATTAAGGCCACTGGCATCCAGTTCGGCATCGAATGTCGCAGGGCGGCCTACAGCGTCAGACATCGTTTCTCTCCGGATAGACACATCCCATTACACACAAAACTGCAACGAGGATGAATAAGAACACGCTTACAGACCCGCCAGAATACCCCACTCTGGTCAGCAAGCCATTGAGCCAGCTACAGTAACGACTTTCTGCCTCAGAGTTTCGTGCATGAATTTTTTGCGCCCCACACTGCTGACGCTCGCATGCCTCTTGGCAGCCCCGACTTTTGCGGACGATCTGCCGTCGCTTGGAGACGCCAGTTCGTCCATCGTTTCACCGCAACAGGAACACGACCTGGGCCGCGCCTGGCTGGGATTATTGCGCGCTCAAGTGGCTCAACTGTCTGACCCGCAACTCAAGGACTTCGTCGAGACTTCGATCTATCGCCTGGCCGAAACCAGCCAGGTACAGGACCGGCGACTGGAGNGCCGCCCCGGGCGGGATCATCGGGGTCAATGGCGGCCTGTTCCTGCACGCCGAAACCGAGGGCGAATACGCTGCGGTACTGGCCCACGAACTGGCTCACTTGTCGCAACGCCATTTTGCCCGCGGCGTTCAGGCTCAACAGCGCATGCAGGTCCCCATGATGGCCGCCATGTTGGCCGGTATCGTCATGGCAGCCGCTGGTGCGGGAGACGCCGGTATCGCTGCCATCGCCGGCTCACAGGCTGCAGCGATTCAGGAACAGGCACGGTTTTCCCGGCAGAACGAGGCAGAGGCCGACCGGATCGGCATTCTCAATCTGGAAAAAGCCGGTTACGACCCGCGAAACATGCCGACCATGTTCGAACGCCTGGCACGCCAGTATCGCTACGATGCCAAGCCGCCGGAATTCCTGATGAGTCACCCAGTGACCGAGTCGCGTATCGCCGACACCCGCAACCGAGCGGAGCAAGCCAAACCCGGCGGCAAGGAAGACAGCCTGACGTACCAGTTGATGCGCTCGCGGGTGGTTCTGATCTACGAAGAAACGCCCGGCATGGCAGCGAAACGCTTTCGTGCACAGATGGCTGAGAACCCTAAAAACGACGCAGCTCGCTACGGTCTGGCCCTTGCGCAAACCAAGGCCGGTCAGCTCAATGAAGCTCGGGAAACGCTCAAGCCCCTGCTCGACAAGGCGCCGGACAACATCACTTACAACTTGGCGGCAATCAATCTGGACATCACCAACAACCGTTTCCCCGATGCGCAGCAGCGGGTGAACAGGATGCTGGACCTCTATCCGGACGACTACCCGCTGAATCAGGCCAAGGTCGACATATTACTCAAGCAGTCCAAGGCCCCCGAAGCGCTGAAAGGATTGGAAACGCTGCTGAAAAGCCGCCCGGACGATCCAGACATCTGGAACCAGGTAGCGGACACCCGCGGACTATCCGGCAACACCATCGGTTCGCATCAGGCTCGCGCCGAGTACTTCGCGCTCATGGGTGACTTCAAGCAAGCGATCCAGCAGCTTGAGTTCGCCAAACGCCGCGCCAACAACAACTTCCAGCTGGCTTCGCGCATCGATGCGCGTCAGCAGGAAATCATCGCTCAGGAACGCGCGGTGAAAGAGATGATGAATTGAACCTGAAGGGACGCGCTCGCCCGCGATCGCGATTAAGGTGCTTCTGAATCGCGCCCATCGCTGAATCAGCGTAATCGCGGGCCAGCGCGCTCCTACAACGGATGATCAGGCATTACCGGAGAGCTTCATGCGCGCCGCCTGAGTGAAATCCAGCATTCGCTGCAATGGCCGCACGGCATTCGGGATGATCGCCGGGTCGACGAAGACTTCATTAGTACCTTCACGCAGACACTGCAGGGTGCGCGCCAGCGTGTTCATCGCCATCCACGGACAATGCGCGCAACTGCGGCATGCCGCGCCATTACCAGCCGTGGGCGCCTCGATGAAAATCTTGTCAGGGCACAACTGCTGCATCTTGTAGAAAATGCCTCGATCGGTTGCCACGATGTAGGTCTTGTTCGGCAGGGTCTGTGCTGCCTTGATCAGCTGACTGGTGGAACCCACGGCATCGGCCAGGTCTATCACCGACTCAGGTGACTCCGGGTGCACCAGAATCGCAGCGTCCGGGTATAACGCCTTCATGTCTTCCAGTTGCCGCGACTTGAACTCTTCATGGACGATGCACGCGCCGTCCCACAGCAGCATGTCCGCGCCGGTTTCGCGCTGAATGTAACGTCCCAGATGCTTGTCCGGCGCCCAGATGATCTTCTCGCCGTTGTCCATCAGACTCTCGACGATTTCCAGCGCGCAGCTTGAAGTCACGACCCAGTCGGCACGGGCTTTGACCGCCGCAGACGTGTTGGCATAAACCACCACGGTTCGCTCGGGATGCTCATCACAGAAGGTCGTGAACTCGTCGACGCCGCAGCCCAGATCCAGCGAGCAGGTCGCTTCCAGGGTTGGCATCAGAATGCGCTTTTCCGGGGTCAGAATTTTCGCGGTTTCGCCCATAAAGCGGACCCCGGCGACCAGCACGGTGCTTGCCGGATGGTTTTTGCCGAAACGCGCCATTTCGAGAGAGTCGGATACGCAGCCGCCGGTCTCTTCCGCCAGCGCCTGAATGATCGGGTCGCAATAATAATGAGCAACCAGCACCGCGTCCTGAGCCTTCAGCTCGTCAGCGATCAGACGACGGTACTCGGCTTCTTCTTCCGGGGTCAGGGCCTTGGGCTGCTTGGCGTCTAAATGCGCTTGTACCAGAAGGCGTTCGGAAATCTGTGTCATGTTCGCAGGACCTGAATGCGCGTAAGCGCGAACGTCGAGTTTACACCTGAACAACAGGCAACAAGGAAAAGCGGAAACCCTCACGGTCATGAAGTTTCCAGCTTCGTACATGCCTCTTTGTGCATGCATCAATGAAGATTCGCCACGCGTTTTCCCCCATGGTTACCCTTCAGGTGAAGACCAGGGCGGGAGGTCGCGCAAAGCGGCGGCGAATGTATCACGTAACCTGTTGAGCGTTCACTTAACGGCTGCCTCCCAAGCGAGAGGCATGGACAGCTCGACGTCTTCAGCAAACGCAATGGACACGCAGTCCTGCTCGTTAGAGCGAACCCGTGCTCGGGGAGAGGCCAATGATGAAATTCAAGGCAAAAAAAACCCGAGAATTCACACTTACGTGGACCTCTCGGGTTTTGAAGATGGTGGGTCGTGTGGGATTCGAACCTACGACCAATTGGTTAAAAGCCAACTGCTCTACCAACTGAGCTAACGACCCGCTTCGTGGTGGCGCGTATATTACCGGTTTATCTCAGTAATTCAACACCTTATTGAAAATAAAATTAAAAATAACGCGTTGGGTCAGTTACACCGGCTGCCAGAAAGCCTTCTGCGCGCAGCCGGCAGCTATCGCATTTACCGCACGCGCGGCCCTGATCGTCGGCCTGGTAGCAGGAAACCGTCAGTCCGTAGTCAACGCCCAGACGCGTACCCGCTTTGACGATGTCGGCCTTGCTCAACATCTGCAACGGCGCCTGGATCGTGAAGCCCTGCCCTTCTACGCCAGCCTTGGTCGCAAGGTTAGCCATGCGCTCGAACGATTCGACGAATTCGGGACGGCAATCCGGATAACCCGAGTAATCAACTGCGTTTACACCGATGAAGATGTCGCGAGCACCCAGGACCTCTGCCCAACCCAGTGCCAACGACAGGAACACCGTGTTGCGAGCCGGGACATACGTGACCGGTATGCCTTCGCCCGGCGCTTCAGGGACGGCAATGCTGCTGTCGGTCAGTGCCGATCCGCCGATACCGTTCAGGTTGAGACCGATCACTTTGTGCTCGATGACGCCCAGGTCCTTTGCCACCCGCTCGGCAGCCTGCAGTTCGGCACGATGACGCTGACCGTAGTCGAAGCTCATGGTGTAGCAGGCAAAACCGTCAGCCTTGGCCATGGCTACGACAGTCGCCGAATCAAGGCCGCCAGACAGCAGGATTACCGCTCTTTTTTCAGTCATGGTTGTTTCACTCATATCAGCGCCCCGGCTCGTCGTTCCAGAGATATTTGTGCAACTGCATTTGCAGACGTACTGGCAGGTTGTCGGCCACGATCCAGTCCGCCAGAGCGCGGGCGTTCATGTTGCGATGTTCTGGGGAGAACAGTACCTCACCAGCGCGACGATCGAGCCCGTACTGGATAAGCTTTGAAACCGACCAGTCGTAGTCTTCACGGGAGCAGATCACGAACTTGACCTGATCATTGGCGGTCAGCAAGTCGATATTTTCGTATCGGTTACGCGAGACTTCTTTCGAACCCGGTGTTTTGAGGTCCAGAACACGGCTGACGCGGGAATCGACCTTCGAGATATCCAGCGCGCCGCTGGTTTCCAGGGACACCTCGTATCCTGCGTCGCACAGACGTTTGAGCAGCGCGATGGCATTTGGCTGGGCCAAGGGCTCACCGCCAGTGACGCACACGTAGCGCGGCCGATAACTGGCCACCTGCTCCATGAGGGAGTCGAGGGTCTGGAGGGTACCGCCACTGAACGCGTATTCGCTGTCGCAATAACCGCAGCGCAAGGGGCAGCCGGTGAGACGCACAAATACGGTAGGCAAGCCTGCCGTGCGCGTTTCACCCTGCAAAGAGTAAAAAACTTCGGTGATGCGTAATGTGTCTTGCATAGGGGCCACGGGCGTAACGGCTAAACAGGCCATCCGCCTCCGTCAGGCACTTCCGTACACCCTGCGCTCGCAGAATCTACCGAAGCGTAATCAATACCGGAATTTCGGGTGCGAAAGTGTAACGAAAAAAGCCGCGCAACGCGCGGCTTTCTTGAATCGAGGGTCAAACTGGCTGGCAAATCAGAGACGCTGAAGGTCCCGTTGAGCCAGTTGAGCCGCCGAAGTGCCGGGGTACTGGGCAACGACTTGCTGCAGGATACCTTTGACCTTGTCAGTGTGCCCAAGACGACGCTCGACATCTGCCAGCTTGTACAGCGAGTCAGGCACCTTGGCATGCTTGGGGTACAACTGGCTCACTTTGGCAAAGGCCTGACCTGCACCTTGAAGATCACCCTTGGCAAGGTTCACTTCCCCCAGCCAATACTGGGCGTTGCCCGCATATTGACTGCTTGGGTACTTGCGCAGGAAAGCCGAGAACGCCTGACTGGCCTTGTCGAAATCCTTGGCCTTGATCAGGTCGAAAGCCGCGTCGTAGTAGAGCTTCTCTTTCGCCGGATCGCCTGGCTCACTGCTGGTCTGCGGTGCCTGACCGGCAGCAGCGCCAGCAGCAGGGGCAGCAGGTGTTCCGCCGGCATTGACGCCGCCGTCGGAAGCAGAATTGTTGGCAGCTGGTGCAGCAGGTGCGCCGCCAGCTCCAATGCGGGAGTCAAGGTCCTTGTAACGATCCAGAGCTTCTTGCTTCATCTGCTGGATGTCGTTCTGCTGGACTTCGACGATTCCGCGCAAGCGCGAAATTTCGTCCTGCATTTGTTGCAACTGCATGAACAGCTGACCTTGCGCCGAAGGCGGGGCCGTAACCCCACCTCCGGCGTAGGCGCCCGCCGTACCATAACCCGATGGCGGATAACTGCTGCCAGCAGAGCCAGAGTTGTCATCGACCACAGGAACCGCACCCATCGCTGCAAGAGGAAGGGTGAGAGCCAAAACGGTTAAAGCACGGCGGCACGTTCGCATGTCAAATTACTTACGCAGTTCGACGCGACGGTTTTGAGCCCAGGATTGCTCGTCGTTGCCGGTAGCAACTGGACGCTC
>NZ_QXTJ01000015.1:207593-347140 GCF_003605735.1 Pseudomonas sp. LS-2
CCCAGTGCCAGGTTGTATTCGCGAGTACCGCGTTCGTCGGTGTTACCTTCCAGAACTACGCGAGCGCCGTTGGCTTTCAGGTCCTTGGCGTGAACGTCCAGAGCGCGCATGGCTTCTGGTTTCAGGTCAGAACTGTCGTATTCGAAGTAGAAAGTGGTGATTGCGCGCAGAGCAGCTTCTTCGCTCAGGGAGCCATCAACGGCACCCGTGTTTGCGCCGTAACCAGCGTTTGGATCTACAGCAGCGCCTTCACCGGCATTGTCGCCGCCTTTGGACGAGCAACCTACAGCTACAGCCATGGCCAGAGCCAGCGCAGCAAATTTACCAAACTTCAGCATTTCCATCGTGAAACTCCTAATGAACCCCAGTGTGTTAAGTAAAACGTAAAGCGCCGCGTCAGTTCAGGTAAGGGGACCAGGAAGGTTCTCTGACTTCGCCTTGAGCGGTAGGAAGCGGGAGCCTTACGCGTCCATTAATGGACACGAGCATCAAGACTCCCCGGCCCTGCTGGCGGGTGGCGTAGATTACCATGGTGCCGTTGGGCGCAACAGTAGGCGACTCATCAAGGTTGCTGTCTGTAAGGATTTTTACGCTACCGCGCTGCAAATCCTGAGCTGCCACCTTGAAGTTAGTGAAACCATCTTGACGATGGATCATGACCAGAGTCTTTTCATCAGCCGACAACTTAGGGTTGGCGTTGTAATTACCAATGAAAGTGACTCGCTCGGCGCCGCCACCATTAATGCTCGTTTTATAGATCTGTGGTTTACCACCACGATCGGAAGTGAAGTAAATGGTCGAACCGTCTTTACCGAAGAAGGGCTCGGTATCGATGGAAGAATCATTCGTGACTCGCGAGAGCTGACGCGAAGCCAGGTTCATCACATAAATTTCAGGGTTGCCGTCTTTCGACAGAACCATCGCCAGCTTGCTGCCATCCGGAGACCATGCAGGCGCACCGTTCAGGCCTTCGAAGTTGGTGATCTGCTCACGACGACCGGTGTCGATATGCTGAACGAAAATGCGCGGACGTTTCTGTTCGAACGAAACGTAAGCGATGCGCTTGCCGTCCGGTGCGAAGCGAGGCGAGAGAATCGGCTCACGCGATTGCAGCAACGTCACTGCACGGGCGCCGTCGTAATCCGAACGCTGCAGCGTGTAACGAGTGTTGTTGGCGGCGAAACGTTCGGCAGTGACGTACAGCATGCGCGTAGAGAACGCACCTTTGATGCCGGTCAGTTTCTCGAAAGACTGGTCAGCGATGTAGTGCGCCATGTCCCGGAGCTGGTCGGTGGTGCCCGACACATTGCCGGTCAGAACCTGCTGTTCGGTCGCTACGTTGAACAGTGCGTACTGAACCTGCAGGCGTCCGCCCGCGGGGGCGATGCTGCCGACCATGACGTATTGCGCACCCAGCGCTTTCCAGTCGCGGAAGATGACTTCGCTGGCCTGGCTAGGCTGGCTGATCATGTTTTCCTTTGGAATCGGCGAGTAATAGCCCGAGTTCAGCATGTCGTTGCTGATGATCGAAGCCATGTCTTCCGGCAATACGCTGCCGCCCTGCAAGCCAAACGGCACGATTGCGATAGGCGTGGCACGGTCACTGCCGCTTGTGACCAGAATGTTCTTTTCGTCAGCAGCGGCGAAACCCGCTGCGCAACAAAGAACGACAAGCAATCCTCGAAGAAGGTTAATCACAAGGCTAGGTCCTCAGGTGTGAATGTCATCTTGAATGAACGGTAAGGTGCGAAATCCGAAGGTTTCATACCCTGCATCTCTGTCAAACGACCAATATTCTTGACCGCTGCTACTGCCGAACTGTCGAAAGGACCATCGCCGCTGGATTTGGCTACGGTCACCGAAGAAACCGTACCGTCCGGCAACATGCCGATCTGCAAAACGACTGTCATGCCCTTGCGTGCTGAAGGTGGACGTGCCCAACCTTCCGCCGCTCGCGAGCGAATCAAGTCATCGAAGCTGCCGGCAACCTCGTCACCCTTCTCATCGGCCAACGCCTGTTGGCGTTCGGGTTTGTCGGAAAGCAGATCGGCCAGTGCCTGCGCCTTCTTCTCTTCCGCCGATTTACGGGCAGCGTCCTGTGCCTTTTTCTTCGCGTCGTCAGCAGCCTTTTTCTTGGCATCCTCAGACGCTTTTTTCTTCGCGTCTTCGGCGGCCTTTTTCTTCGCGTCTTCAGCAGCCTGCTTCTTCGCGTCCTCGGCAGCCTGTTTCTTGGCTTCTTCGGCGGCCGCGCGTTTAGCGTCTTCCTCGGCTTTCTTCTTCGCGTCGTCTTCGGCTTTCTTCTTGGCTATATCAGCCAATTGTTTCTCTTCTGCGGCTTTCTTGGCGTCGTCCGCCTTCTTGGCCTCGGCTTTCTTCGCGTCATCAGCCTTTTTGGCCTCATCCGCTTTCTTCGCTTCCTCAGCCTTTTGCTCTTCGGCTTTTTGAGCGGCATCGGCTTTCTTTTGTTCCGCCGCCTTTATCGCCTCTTGTTCAACTTTTTTCTGCTCCATCTGCTCGACTTCTGTCTGTCGCGCAGCGGATTTCTTCGCCTCGCCAGCGAGCTTCTGGTTGGTCTGGGTAGTCGCCTGACTTTTAGACTTCAACTGATAAAGCGTGGCCTGAACGATCGGCTTGGCTTCCGGCAACTCCGGCGTCATTGCGAAGCTAACGAACAACAGGCCGAAAATCAGGACGTGCAGCGCCACAGCCCAGACCGAGGGCCAGAAGTAGCTTTCCGAGGCTGACGGCTCTCGAATCGGCTGCATCAGGGCGCCTCGGTAATCAGACCAACGTTCCCGACTCCGGCCTTCTGCAACCCGCCCATCGTGCCCATCACGGCACCGTAATCGACGGTCTTGTCGCCACGGATGAACACCTGAGTCTGCTTGCCGGCTTCACGACCT
The DNA here is from genome assembly GCF_003605735.1 of Pseudomonas sp. LS-2. GTDB lineage: Bacteria > Pseudomonadota > Gammaproteobacteria > Pseudomonadales > Pseudomonadaceae > Aquipseudomonas. The sequence continues at coordinate 210,497 of NZ_QXTJ01000015.1, forward strand.
GCCGCAATGATCTTGGTCACGGCGCTGGTCAGTTGCGGCAAGGTCATGGCCTTGTCCATCTGCTTGTCGGTATCGACTTCGCTGCCAAGGTTCCAGTAATAGGTCTTGTCAGCCTTGATCGAAATGGTCAGGACCTGATTGTTGTTGTCCTGCGGCAAGGCCTCGCTGGAGACCTTGGGCAGATCGACTTTCACGCCCTGGTTAATCATCGGAGCGGTCACCATGAAGATGACCAGCAGTACCAGCATCACGTCGATGTAAGGCACCACGTTCATTTCGGCGACCGGCTTGCGTTTGCTGCGTCGGCCGCGAGCGATTAAAGCCATTGGGAAATACCTGCTTAGTCTTCGCTGGTGTGCACTTTACGGTGCAGGATGGCCTGGAATTCGTCGGCGAATGTGTAGTAACGGCCAATCAGGTTCTCGCCACGAGCAGCGAAACGGTTGTAGGCGATTACTGCAGGGATTGCTGCGAACAGGCCGATGGCGGTCGCGATCAGCGCTTCGGCAATGCCGGGTGCGACGGTGGCCAGAGTGGCCTGCTGAGCGGTGGCCAGACCACGGAAGGAGTTCATGATCCCCCAGACGGTACCGAACAGACCGACATAGGGGCTGGTGGAACCCACGGTCGCGAGGAAAGGCAGGCTTTGCTCGAGCTTTTCTTCTTCACGGGAAATGGCGACACGCATGGCACGGGCAACACCTTCCATGACGGCATCAGGATCGACGCCAGGCTGCTGACGCAGACGGGAGAATTCCTTGAAGCCTGCGCGGAAGATCTGCTCCACGCCTGAATCCGGATCAGGATTGCTGCCAGCCTGACGATACAGCTTGGACAGATCGATACCTGACCAGAAGCGCTCTTCGAAGCTGTCCAGCGCACGGCGCCCGGCGCGCAGCATGGAGCTGCGCTGAAAAATCATGATCCACGAAGTGACCGATGCGGCCACCAGGATCAGCATCACCAACTGAACGACCACGCTGGCATTGCTGACCAAACTCCACATGGAGGAATGGTCGACGACGTTAGCTTCCACGCTGTATCTCCTGCTCTGAATGTGTACCCGCGCCGCTCTGGCCGGCAAAGGCCGCGCGCAGAGCTTCGGGAATGGCCCGGGGTTTCAAACTATCGGCGCGCACACACGCCACCAAAAACTGCCCTTCACAGAGCAGCACATTATCCACCGCCCGCCTGACTTCTTGCTGAAAGCGCAGGCTAACGCGGTTCAATTCGATCACTTCGGCGCTGACCAGCAGCTCATCATCAAGCCTCGCTGGCTTGTGGTACCGCGCCTCGCTGGAATGCACGACAAACAACAGGTTCTCGTCACCGGCCATGGCGGATTGAGCGAAGCCCAATTCCCGCAACCGCTCGGTCCGAGCCCGTTCCATGAATTTCAGGTAATTGACGTAATACACGATGCCGCCAGCATCGGTGTCCTCGTAATAAACGCGACAGCGATGTGCGAACGACTGAGCCCCGTTTTGCGCGCGCATACTCTAGTGCTTACTCCTCGGGTTGCCAATCCGGCCAGGCAACTGTTTTTCATCGTTTTTCATTGCACGGCAAGCGGTCATATTGCCGTGACTGCCGTCTGACCACCAAACGCCCGAATAAATCGGTCGATGCCGCTTTTATTCGTCGCCACTGTCAAGCGGCTCGTCCGAAACCGGACGCTCCCCCATTCGTGAAGGTATATTCAGGCCGAAGTGCAGATACGCGTGCCGCGTGACCATGCGTCCTCGCGGCGTGCGCATCATATAGCCTTGCTGGATCAAATAGGGTTCCAGCACATCCTCGATCGTATGGCGCTCTTCGCTGATTGCCGCCGCAAGGTTGTCGACCCCCACCGGGCCGCCATCGAACTTCTCGATCATTGTCAGCAGCAAACGACGGTCCTGATGGTCGAAACCGCGCTCATCCACATCCAGCAGATTCAGCGCCAGATCTGCGATGGCCTTGGTGATCTGGCCTTGCGCCCGGACCTCCGCGAAGTCCCGCACTCGACGCAACAGACGGTTCGCGATCCGCGGCGTGCCACGCGCCCGACGGGCGATTTCAAACGCGCCTTCATCCTCGATATGCAACCCGAGAATGCCTGCGGATCGAGATACGATCGTCGCCAGGTCGGCGGTGTTGTAGAACTCAAGACGCTGGACGATTCCGAAGCGGTCACGCAGCGGATTGGTGAGCATACCTGCGCGAGTGGTCGCCCCGACGAGGGTAAAGGGCGGCAGGTCCAGCTTGATCGAGCGCGCAGCCGGGCCTTCGCCGATCATGATGTCCAGTTGAAAGTCTTCCATCGCGGGGTACAAAACCTCTTCGACAATGGGCGACAGACGGTGGATTTCGTCGATGAACAGCACGTCATGGGGTTCAAGGTTGGTAAGAATTGCGGCCAGATCACCCGGTCGCTCGAGCACCGGGCCCGAAGTGCTCTTGATCGACACCGACATTTCTTGCGCGATGATGTTGGCCAGGGTGGTTTTGCCCAGCCCCGGCGGCCCGAAAATCAGGGTGTGATCCAGTGCCTCGCTACGCCCCCGTGCAGCCTGGATGAACAACTCCATCTGCTCGCGGACGGTTGGCTGACCGATGTAATCGGCGAGACTCAATGGCCGGATGGCACGGTCCAGTTGCTCGTCTCGATCACGGCCGGTGGCGGCAATCAGGCGGTCTGCTTCGATCACTTACATCATCCCCTTCAGTGCGCGGCGAATCAGATCTTCACTGCTCAGGTTCTTGTCTTTGATGGCCGTAATTGCCTTGCTGGCTTCCTGAGGCTTATAGCCCAGGGAAACCAGTGCGCTGATGGCATCGGACTCGGCGGTCGCGATCTGCAACGGCGCGCCAGGACCTTCGGACACCAGCGTAAACGTGCCCGGCAATGCGTCCCAGGCCTTGAAACGATCCTTGAGTTCGACCAGCAGGCGTTCGGCAGTCTTTTTGCCCACGCCCGGAACACGGGTCAGCGCGGACGTATCCTGCGCCTGAACGCAGCGCACCAGCTCGTCTACCTCAAGGGTCGACATCAAGGCCAGCGCCAGTTTGGGACCCACGCCATTGAGTCGAATCAATTCGCGAAACATCTCGCGATCACGCTTCTCGTAAAAACCGAACAGCAGATGGGCGTCTTCCCGCACCACCAGGTGGGTGTGCAGCGTCACCGTATCGCCCACATGTGGCAGACGATAAAGCGTGGTCATGGGCACTTCGATTTCGTAACCCACACCGTTGACATCAAGCACCAGGTGCGGCGGTTGTTTCTCTACCAACGCTCCGCGTAAACGTCCAATCACGAATCAGATCCTTTCCAGTAGCCCGTCACTGCGATGGACCGGGCCGAGCCCTGGTCGCCATGTTTGCAGGACTCACGTGAGCTGCAAGTGAAAATTTATAAGCGAATGATGCTATCAGAGACGCAGCCGACCACCACGACTGCGAGCGGTGTTCAGGCCATGCGGGATAAGACTCGAGCGGGTGTGCGCATGGCACAAGGCAATCGCCAGGGCGTCCGACGCGTCTATCTGAGGCTTTTTGGTCAGTTTCAACAGATGCATGACCATCATCATCACCTGATCCTTGTTCGCCCCGCCTGTCCCTGCAACGGCCTGCTTGACCTGAGTCGCCGTGTACTCAGCGATTTCCAGGCTTTCTTCTGCCGCGGCCACGATCGCAGCCCCGCGCGCCTGCCCCAACTTGAGCGCCGAATCGGCGTTGCGGGCCATGAATACCTTTTCGATGCCCATGGTGACCGGACCATAGGTCTGAATGACCTCACGCACACCGCGATAAACAATCTGCAAACGCTCGTGTAACAAGCCACTGCCCGTACGAATACAGCCCGAAGCCACGTATTCGCAGCCACGCCCGGTATCACGCACCACGCCAAAGCCGGTAATTCGCGAACCGGGATCGATACCAAGAATAAGAGTCATAACGCCTGCAGCTTGAGAGGTAAAGCGCACGATTGAACGCAGCATAAAGGCAGAAGCCGGAGGCCGATAGCGCTGATCGAGTCAACGCTCCGTGCCTCCGGCCTCAAGTCCAGAACAGGTTGAGGATCAGCCAAGCTGCTCCATCACCTCATCCGGGATTTCCGCATTGGAATAAACGTTTTGCACGTCATCCAGATCCTCGAGCATGTCGATCAGCTTGAGTACCTTTTCTGCCGTTTCCAGATCCAGCACCGCACTGGTCGTCGGCTGCATCACGATTTCGGCATCGGCCGCGACAAAGCCTGCGGCCTCCAGCGCGTTCCGCACGGCGTAGAAGCCGGCAAAAGACGTGAAAACGTCGATCGAGCCATCCTCGTGAGTGACGACGTCATCGGCATCTGCCTCCATCGCCGCTTCCATCAGTGCGTCTTCATCGACACCTGGAGCAAAGGAAATCTGCCCCTTGCGCTCGAACAGGTAGGAAACAGACCCGTCAGTACCAAGATTGCCGCCACACTTGCTGAAGGCATGACGCACTGCCGCAGCTGTCCGATTGCGGTTGTCGGTCATGGTTTCGACCATGACCGCCACGCCGCCAGGACCGTAGCCTTCATAACCCAGCTCGACCATGTCGTCGGCGTCGGCAGCGCCAGCACCGCGTGCAATCGCCCGGTCAATGATGTCGCGACTCATGTTGGCGCCCAGCGCCTTGTCCTGAGCCAGACGCAGACGCGGGTTCGAAGCTGGGTCACCACCGCCCTGACGGGCAGCAACGGTCAGCTCACGAATCCACTTGGTGAATATCTTGCCTTTCTTGGCATCCTGACGCTCTTTGCGGTGCTTGATGTTCGCCCACTTGGAATGACCAGCCATAACACGCTCCAAACCTTGAAACACTCACGCCCCGCTCAATATGGCGAACAGGGACGCTTCACTCGAATTCGTGCCCGATCAGGGCGGGGGAATCAGGACGAACCGCATGATCCGCCCTGCCCTTTCATTACTCGGCCTTTGGCGTTTCGCGCAGGCGGATGTGCAATTCACGCAGTTGTTTTGCATCGACCAGGCCCGGCGCCTGAGTCATGACGTCAGCAGCGCTCTGGGTTTTCGGGAAGGCAATGACTTCACGAATCGATTGGGCGCCAGTCATCAGCATGACCAGACGATCCAGACCGAACGCCAGACCACCGTGGGGTGGAGCACCGTATTTCAGTGCGTCGAGCAGGAAGCCGAACTTCTCTTGCTGCTCGTCTTCGGAAATACCCAGCAGACGGAATACCGCTTGCTGCATTTCCTTGCGATGGATACGGATCGAGCCGCCGCCGAGCTCAGTGCCGTTGAGTACCATGTCGTAGGCACGGGACAGCGCGGTGGCCGGGTTGGCCTCGAGCTCTTCCGGTGTGCACTTCGGCGCGGTGAACGGGTGGTGCAGCGCAGTGAAGCTGCCATCTTCGTTCTCTTCGAACATCGGGAAGTCAACGACCCACATCGGTGCCCACTCGCAGGTGAGCAGGTTGAGGTCATGACCGAGCTTGATACGCAGCGCACCCAGCGCCTCGCTGACGATCTTGAACTTGTCGGCACCGAAGAACACGATGTCGCCGTCAACCGCACCGACGCGATCCAGGATCACGTTCAGGTTGGCTTCCGGGATGTTCTTGACGATAGGCGACTGCAAGCCTTCGACACCCTTGGCGCGCTCGTTGACCTTGATGTAAGCCAGGCCCTTGGCGCCGTAGATGCCAACGAACTTGGTGTAGTCGTCGATCTTGCTGCGCGGCATGGTTGCGCCACCGGGAACGCGCAATGCGGTCACGCGGCATTTCGGGTCGTTGGCAGGACCGCTGAACACTTTGAATTCAACATCTTTCAACTGGTCGGCAACGTCAACCAGTTCCAGCGGGTTACGCAAGTCAGGCTTGTCGGAACCGTAACGGCGCATGGCCTCTTCGAAGGTCATGTGCGGGAAGTCGCTGAATTCCAGGTCCAGCACTTCCTTGAACAGCTTGCGAATCATGCTCTCGGTGAGACCCATGATGTCGGATTCGTTGAGGAAGCTGGTTTCGATGTCGATCTGAGTGAACTCAGGCTGACGGTCGGCACGCAGGTCTTCGTCACGGAAGCATTTGGCGATCTGGTAGTACCGGTCAAAGCCGGCGACCATCAGCAGTTGCTTGAACAGCTGTGGCGATTGCGGCAGGGCGAAGAAGCTGCCCGCGTGAGTGCGGCTTGGCACCAGGTAGTCGCGAGCCCCCTCAGGAGTGGCGCGCGTCAGGATTGGCGTTTCGACGTCCAGGAAGCCGTTGCCATCGAGGAAGCCACGGATGCTGGACGTGATGCGTGAGCGCAGGCGCAGCTTTTCGGCCATTTCCGGGCGACGCAGGTCGATGAAGCGATAGCGCAAACGGGTTTCTTCGCCGACGTCGGAATACTCGTTCAGCGGGAACGGAGGCGTTTCCGACTCATTGAGAACCTCAAGCTCGTAACCCAGAACTTCGATGGCGCCGGACGCCATGTTCGGGTTGACAGCGCCGGCCGGACGGGCGCGAACCTTGCCGGTCAGCTTGACGACGTATTCGCTGCGAACGCGGTCAGCGATGGCGAATGTATCAGCGCGATCAGGATCGAACACCACCTGAGCCAGACCTTCACGATCGCGGATATCGAGGAAAATCACTCCCCCGTGGTCGCGACGGCGGTGGACCCATCCGCAAAGGGTAATTTCCTGACCTTCCAGGCTTTCGTTCAGTTGGCCGCAATAATGGCTGCGCATCATGATCGTGTGTTCACTTCTCGTAATTCGGAATTCGGTGGAGCTCTCGCCCGTCGCCAGTGCGCAATGGTGCAGGAGCCTTGGCATGCAGTCCAACCCGATGGTCAGTCCCTGCCTTCCATAGTAAGGCGGGGGATTATATAGGGTTAATCAAGGCTGTGCAGCCGCGCGGGCCAATACCGATAAAGAAGTCATCCGGAGCGGGCGATTGCCGCTCCCGAACGACCTTGGCCGAACGCGGGCCCGCACGAAGCGAGCCCGCTGAAATGGGGGTATTGCCGGAATCAGGCGGAGGACAGCTGGAAGCCCTCGGTTTTCAACAGATGAGCCACACACACCACGCGAATCAAACCGCTGAAGTTCTTTACCCCGCCATAGCGCAGGTGCACTTCCCGATCAACGTAGGACAACACCGCATTGATAGAACAGCCATTGCAACTTGCGATTTCCGACAGTATGTTCCAGTACACCTCCTCCAGCCGCAGGCATGTCGCCAGACCATTGAGCCTCACCGAGCGCGAATGCGGCTGCGCCAGGTCCATATTGAAATTCTCGATAAAAGGATGATTCTGAATTTTAAGACATCGATGCACATCCCTGACGTCTCGTGCAGTATTTTGACCCATGAATACCCCTTGGATGCAGTTCCTCAACTCATCGTTGGAAACATTTGAAATTAAATACACAGCACGCCTATCAAGCCCTATTCATCGAGGCTTAGCCAGTAGAAGCAATACTCAGGGGGCGTAGGACATCGCCACTATTACAAGGCGATTTTTGAGAAACAATGCTTGAAAACAAACAAGATCATTAAAGGTGGTAAATATATATTTTTCCCATGTTTAACACCGAAACCAGAGAGAACTAGAATCGCTCAATTAGCATGACAATATAAATTGGCTTAAACGCTTCAGCACTTAAAGTCATTTGGAATTCTCGCGCAAAAGTATGCGTTATTTAGCTTTCCAATGACTGATGATTCAAATAGAGCACAAGGGATTTTTTTAACGTGTGAGCGGCACTGTGTACCGCTCACACCGGCAATTATTTGCCTTCAAGCATCGCCCGCAGCATCCAGGCCGTTTTTTCGTGGACCTGCATGCGCTGGGTCAGCAGGTCTGCAGTCGGTTCGTCACTGACTTTATCCAGCAGAGGGAAAATGCTGCGAGCAGTGCGTGCGACGGCTTCCTGCCCCTGAACGAGCGAACGGATCATGTCTTCAGCTGCTGGAACGCCTTCCTCCTCCTTGATAGACGAGAGTCGAGCGTAGGTAGAATAGGTGCCCGGAGCAGGGAAACCCAAAGCACGAATACGCTCGGCGATGGAGTCGACGGCCAGCGCCAGTTCGTTGTACTGCTCTTCGAACATCAGGTGCAGGGTTCGAAACATCGGCCCTGTGACGTTCCAGTGAAAGTTATGGGTTTTCAGATACAACACGTAGGTATCTGCCAGCAGGCGGGAGAGACCGTCCACGATGGACTTGCGATCTTCTTCGCTGATGCCGATATCGATTGCCATGCTTCATCCTCTTTAAATGACGATTTTTCCAATGCAACTGCCAGCCACTCTAGCAAGGCGGGAGCCGCCGCGCAGCCACCTGTCGGTATTTGTCCGCTATCAACGGCTCTGGATCGCGCATGCTGGATGCAGACCAGGCATGAATGCTCAAAACTGGAAGGCAACCACCGATCACAATCAGCCGTATCCAACGCGACTGATGGCTCTGGAACAAGCCTTTGCCCTTCCCCTCTGAATGCGAGCCAAATCGCCAGCATCAGCTTCGATCGTCGGCGCTAAGCGCTTGATTTGAGTAGCTCTCGGCTTTGCTGTTAAATACGGATGTGTCGCTACTGACGTGCCAACAGGCTGTAGCGCATAGGCTGGTTCGACGGTCGTGGGTCTCGCTTTCCTTTTTCAGAAGCGTACCGAACGTTTCCAGCTATTTCCTTTGCGATCCATCTTAAACGTGAGCCATCAAAATGTTGAAAATAGTCCACTTGCTAACGGGCGCAGCTGCCCTGCTGCTTTCATTCATACCTAGCCTGCGTAGTGAAGCATTGTCTTCTTACCTGTCTCAACCTGATGCGCTGTATCTGGCATTCTTCGGCCTGATCAATCTGGTGCTTGCCCCCGTAATCCCATACTGGAACAAGGGTCCGCGTCATCAGCTGCAAAACCTGGTCAGCGCATTGCTGGTTCTGGCCGTCGTTCTGCAAGTTCTCACCCTGCTCGTCCCACTTGAAACTATTGCAGGTCAACCCGCGGTTCTGGTCAGCCTCCTCGCGGTGGTCATCGCAGTCGCCGTTCATCTGGGGGTCAGCTTTTATAGACACACCCCATCGGCCGCCTCGCTGCCGCATGAATTGGGCCAACGCGATACCGGCACCGTGAAGTGGTTCAATACCTCGAAGGGCTTCGGCTTTATTTCACGCGACTCGGGGGACGACATCTTCGTGCATTTCCGTGCAATTCGCGGCGAGGGTCACCGCGTACTGGTCGAAGGCCAGCGTGTTGAATTCTCCGTCATGAATCGCGACAAGGGACTTCAAGCGGAAGACGTGATCGCCGCCCTCCCTCGGCGCTAGGCACTATAAAAAACCGCGCTCCAGGGCGCGGTTTTTTTAACCAACAGGCATCAGTAATGCGGCGGAGGAGCTTCCTCCTCAAGTGTTTCAAACTGCCCGCCCATTTCCTCCTGACGCTTGACCAGCGCAGCCATTTGCAACTGCATTCGGTCCAGGCTTCGCTGCTGAGCTACCAACACGTCATTGAGCGCTTGAATAGTGTCGTCCTGAAATGCCAGACGACTTTCCAGCTCCATGACCCGTTCGTCCAGGCTCATACCTGCCCCTCCACGAAAGTGAAATCGTCTAAAAGCACGTCTTTCAGACGAGCAATGATCGCCGCCGATTGATCCGTTGAATAAGGCACCGCGGGATGCTTGCCCCAGACTGGAGCTGGCCATGCCACGTCGGTCTTGTGACGAACGATCACATGCATGTGCAACTGACTGACGACGTTCCCCAACGCTGCCACATTCATCTTGTCAGCATTGAACAACCGCTGCAGCGTCTGCGACAGGGAGTTCGTTTCGCTCCACAGTTGCGCCTGGTCAGCCTCGGACAACTGGAATACTTCGCTTATATCCGCCCTGCGTGGGACCAGGATGAACCACGGATACTGTGAGTCATTCGACAACAACAGGCGGGACAATGGAAAGTCGCCCACGGGGACCGTGTCCTGCAACAAGCGCTGATCCAAAACGAACACTGATAACTCCTGACCGGTTGTAGATGATGTGCATCGACGGATGTGGCCGTCTCAGCACTTTAAGCATTCTGCGAGAAGGATACTCGGGCCAGCAGCGAGAATCACGTGGATTACCGCCCTCGGGGGGGCAGTTTGCTCAACCGCTGTTGATAGGCGAACAGTGCTGGTGACCCGCGGCGCACCAGCAGGGCTCGACGGACCGGGGGGCGCACTGACATGACGCATCGAACTGAGCGACTGCCGGCGGCGGAAACATACCGATATAATCGCTGCAGCTCTTCTGTCTCAAGGGTTTGCATGATGTTCGCGACACAACGCGTTGACTCCTGAGTCAGGCGCCCGAACCTCACAGGAACGCACGTCCCAATTTCATGCAAAAAACAACGTCTGCGCACCAAAACGACTCACATTGCAGATACCCAGGAACCCTACCTATCCGTGATTTACCCACTTCCTGTCTGTAACAGGTAACGTCAGTGACACTTTCAAGCGGTAACCTCATCCAGTCAGGTCCTCACAAGCAATTTATTTTATTTTTTTTACCCTTTATAAACATAGGGTTAGGGTTGAACAGACAGGTATTTACCTACCAGCGCAGATTTTTTTACCAGCCGTGGGAACTTTGTGCACGGTTGTTGCTTTGTCACACACAGGATCGAGAAGCACGGGCATAGACCTGGGCAGCGGTCGAAACGTAAAAAATGGCGAGCAAGCTCCTGGGGGCGTTCGGAATGGCTGGATCCAGATCCTTGCGGATAAAATCCAGTTCGTCGAAAAGTACTGCGGTAGTTAGGCGTCTATTGATGTGGAGCTGTTCAGTAGCGACATGGACAGGGCTGTTTTGCGACATCGCCGTAAAGAAATTGAAAGGATAGGTTAGTAACTATCGCCAATAATGTCAGCGTGCTATAAGTTTCGCCGACACCAAAAAGAAAGAGCCGCCCAGATAAAAAAACAGGTGGACGGCAGTACTCTTCTTAAAACCAAAGGAGCAAAGTCACGATGAGAGTGATGAAGTGGAGCGCAATCGCACTGGCAGTTACTGCGGCCAGCACCCAATTGGCATCGGCTGCGGCATTCGTGAGCGACCAGTCCGAAGCAACTGGTTTTGTGGAAGGTAGCAAGCTGGACGTCAAAGCCCGCAACTACTACTACAACCGTGACAAGAAAAACGGTGCTGTAGACGACAAAGACTGGACTCAAGGTTTCTGGGCTAACTATAGCTCCGGTTACACTCAAGGCCTGATCGGCGTGGGCGTAGATGCGTTCGGTTACGCCGGCTTCAAGCTGGACGGCTCCGACAAATACTCAGGTTCGGGCAACCTGGTTACCGACAGCCAAGGCAAAAACGAAGACAGCTTTGGCAAAGCCGGTGGCGCTGTTAAGTTCCGCGTATCGAAAACCGAACTGAAAATCGGCGACATGCAGCCGCAAAACCCGGTTTTCGCAGTCGGCGGTTCCCGCCTGTTGCCACAAACTGCTACCGGCGTGACTTTGCAGAGCAGCGAGATCAAGGGTCTGGACGTTGAAGCAGGTCGCTTCACTTCCGGCACCAGCCAGGACGAAACCAACCGTAACGGCGACATCTGGGCAACCTACGCTGGTGTGACTTCCAAGTCCGCTACCTACGGCGGCGGTAAGTACTCGATCACCGACAACCTCGGCGTTGGTTTCTATTACTCGAAACTGGAAGACGTCTGGAACCAGTACTATGGCAACGTGAACTACGCACTGCCATTGACCGACGACCAGGCTCTGGCGTTTGACGTCAACTACTACAACACCCAGGACACTGGCAGCAAGAAAGCAGGCGACATCAGCAACAACGCCTTCTCCCTGTCTGCAGCGTACTCGTTCCTGGCTGCACATACCGTGACCCTGGCCTTCCAGAAAGTTAACGGTGATACACCGTTCGACTACATCGGTATCGGCGACAACAACCGCGGTGGCGACTCGATCTTCCTGGCCAACTCCATCCAGTACTCTGACTTCAACGGTCCTGGCGAGAAATCCTGGCAGGCTCGCTACGACCTGAACATGGCTCCGTACGGCGTACCTGGTCTGAGTTTCATGGCGCGTTACATCAGCGGTACCGACATCGACGGCACCCACACTCCATCGAACAGCACCTACACCGGTCTGTACGGTGCTGATGGTAGCCACCACGAGACCAACGTTGAAGCTAAATACGTTGTTCAGACTGGCCCGGCGAAAGACCTGTCGTTCCGCATCCGTCAAGCGTTCCACCGTGCCAACACGGACGAGGGCGAAGGCGATGTCAACGAATTCCGTCTGATCGTTGACTACCCGATCTCGGTTCTGTGATTACGCTGTAATTCATTACTGAACAAGAAGAGCCCGGCCCAGTGCCGGGCTTTTTCGTTATCGGCGCAATCGTAAACCGGACGTGCCTAAAGCCCGCCCGCCCTGTACTCGACCGTATCACCACCGTACAATGCCAGGTCATTTCCCAGTCACAGCAACCGACAACGGCCGACCATGCGTACCAGTCAATATTTGCTCGCCACACAAAAAGAAACGCCAAACGATGCGGTCGTGATCAGCCATCAGCTGATGCTTCGTGCCGGCATGATTCGCAAGCTTGCTTCCGGTCTCTATACCTGGCTGCCGATGGGCCTGCGGGTTCTGCGCAAGGTCGAAGCCGTCGTTCGCGAAGAAATGAACGCAGCAGGTGCACTGGAAGTATTGATGCCCGGTATCCAGCCTGCGGAACTGTGGCAGGAGTCCGGGCGCTGGGAGCAGTACGGCCCTGAGCTGCTGCGCCTGAAAGACCGTCATGATCGTGATTTCTGCGCAGGCCCCACCCACGAAGAAGTCATTACCGATCTGGCGCGCAACGAGTTGAGCAGCTACAAACAGCTGCCCATCAACATGTATCAGATCCAGACCAAATTCCGTGACGAGATTCGCCCACGCTTCGGCTTGATGCGTGGCCGCGAATTCATCATGAAAGACGCCTACTCCTTCCATGCGACCCAGGATTCCCTGCAGGAAACCTACGACCGCATGCATCAGGCGTACTGCAATGTCTTCACTCGCCTGGGCCTGAACTTCCGCCCGGTGGTGGCTGACAACGGTTCCATCGGTGGCGCGGGCTCCCATGAGTTCCACGTACTGGCCGAGTCCGGCGAAGACGATATCGTGTTCAGCGATACGTCCGATTACGCCGCCAACATTGAAAAGGCCGAAGCGATTCCACGGGAGAAATCCCGTGGCGCCGCGACCGAAGAGCTGCGCCTGGTCGACACACCAAACGCCAAGACCATCGCGGCACTGGTCGAGCAATTCGGCCTGGCGATCGAGAAAACGGTCAAGACGCTGGTGGTTCATGCCGCTGAAGAAGGCAAGTTGATTGCGCTGATCATTCGTGGCGACCACGAACTCAACGAAATCAAGGCATCCAACCATCCGCTGGTTGCCAGCCCCCTGGTCATGGCGAGCGAAGCCGAGCTGCGCGCAGCCATTGGCGCGGGCGCCGGTTCTCTCGGCCCGCTGAATCTGCCACTGCCTTGCATCATCGACCGCTCGGTCGAACTGATGAGCGACTTTGGCATCGGCGCCAACATCGACGACAAGCACTACTTTGGCGTGAACTGGGAGCGTGACCTGCCAGTGCCGGAGGTCGCCGACCTGCGTAATGTCGTCGAAGGCGACCCAAGCCCGGATGGCCAAGGCAACGTCATCATCAAGCGCGGTATCGAAGTCGGCCACATCTTCCAGCTGGGCACCAAGTACAGCGATGCGATGAAATGCCAGGTGCTGGGTGAGAATGGCAAGCCTGTGACCTTGGCCATGGGCTGCTACGGCATCGGCGTGTCCCGCGTGGTCGCTGCTGCCATCGAGCAGAACAACGATGACAACGGCATTATCTGGAGTGACGCACTGGCGCCGTTTCAGATCGCCCTCGTACCGCTGCGCTACGAAACCGACGCGGTTCGCGAAGCCACTGACAAACTGTACGCAGAGCTGACCGCTGCCGGTTTCGAAGTATTGCTGGACGATCGCGACAAGAAAACCAGCCCGGGCATCAAGTTCGCGGACATGGAGCTGATCGGCATTCCGCATCGCATCGTGGTCAGTGACCGCGGCCTGGCAGAAGGCAATCTGGAGTACAAGAGCCGCACCGAGTCTGAAGCTCAGGCCTTGCCGGTTGCCGACGTACTGTCCTTCATCAAAGATCGGATCAAGCGCTGAGTCGATGGCGCACCCGCTTCTGGCGGGTGCGCCTTTTCAGACCTGTATTGCCTGAGTCAGGCCTTACCTGCACCAAGAGATCTCATGTTCAAGCGAAGTTCCTCAAGCCTCGCAGGCGCCGTGTTGTGCGGCAGTCTGTTCGTCAGTGGTTGCGCCAATCATCTGTCTCAACGCAGCGAGCATGAAGAGCGAATCGATCGCAAACTGCTCGATCACAGTTTTCAAATCGACGTCGGCGAACCCAGGACCCTTGAATTGCCGCAACGTCGGGTCCGTATCCACGAGCTGAAAACTTTCGATATCACCGAATATGATGTCACTCGTCATTACGATCGCTATACACCCTATCAGCCATGGCGCGAAATCTACGAGATTCCCCTTGGAGCCGTCGCCATCGTCGCGGGTGTCGGTGCCAATGTCGTCAACGTACTGACCTTTGGCAGCCTGCCCGACAGTGTCACGAAGGACTGGCTCGCTTACGGGATTGCGGGCATCAACCCGTTCATGAACGCCCCGTCCCACGGACGTGCTCAACAGAATCTGGCCGGTATCGACGAGACGCAGCGCGATCACCGCGTCGAGCACTCCAGTCTGCCGTGGAGCGAAAGTCCGGTTGAAATCAAGACAGGCAAGGACACCAGTGAGCTGACCACTGACCGCAGTGGCGTGCTACGCATCAACTTGCTGGACAGCCCGTTCGCTGAGCAGGACCTGAGCCACATCACCCAGTTGGGCCTGAAAGTAGAGGATGAACAGAGCAATGTGCAGGCGACCGCCATCCTGCCACTGAGCAAGTCGTTACGCGGCAAGCTGCTGGAGGCTCACGACCTGATCTACGACGATCTTGAAGACGATGAAGTCAGCCAGTGGGTACACCGGGTCAAACGTCTGTCGGAACTGGGCCTGGAAGAAGAGGCCAGCGATCTTGAACAATCCCTGATCGAAATGACCCGAAACGACCCCCAACTGCAGCATGAATTTCTGCGCTCGCTGGCCAAGGATGCTGGCCGTCTGGTTGCCGTTCCTGTCGGCAGCGAATAGCGATTCGATCAGTTGAACAGCTGAAGCTGTTCGTGGGTGGCGCGCAGATCATGCAAGCGCACGCCTATCCCGAGCAATCGCACCGGTTTACCACCGCGTGCGAATGCCTGGGTGAGCAATTGCTCGTAACTCCCCAGATCCCGGCCGGCACCCGCCTGCTCGAGCGTCGTCTGGGTAAAATCGTGGAACTTCACCTTCACGAATGGCTTTCCCGGCCGGTAGAGCGTATCGATGCGCGCGATGCGACCATTGAGGGTCTCAAGAAGCGCCGGCAACTTTTCCAGGCAACTCGCCAGATCAGGCAGATCGGCGTCATAGGTGTTCTCCACGCTGACCGACTGACGACGACTGTCATTCTGCACCGGGCGATCGTCGATTCCATGGGCCAGGTGCCAAAGCCGCTCCCCGAATGAGCCGAACTCACGTACCAGTGATAATTTGCTCCAGCCACGCAGATCTGCACAACTGATGATGCCCTGCCGCCCAAGCTTGTCAGCCGTCACCTTACCCACGCCATGCAGCTTGGAAACGGGAAGCTCGGCGACGAAGTCCTCCACTTGGTCCGGTGTGATCACGAAAAGGCCATTTGGCTTTCTCCAGTCGCTGGCGATCTTGGCCAGAAACTTGTTGGGCGCCACGCCCGCCGACACCGTAATGTGCAACTGACTGGACACACGCCTGCGGATGTCCTGCGCGATGCGCGTGGCACTTCCGGAGAAATGGCCGCATTCGGAAACATCGAGATAGGCCTCATCGAGCGACAACGGCTCGATCAGATCGGTGTAATCGCGAAAGATCGTGTGAATCTCCTTTGAGGCTTCTTTATAGGCATCCATCCGCGGCTTGACGATGGTCAGGTCCGGGCACAGAGACAATGCGTGTCGCGATGACATTGCCGAACGAACTCCATAGGCGCGAGCTTCGTAGTTGCAAGTAGCGATGACCCCGCGACGATCCGCCGAACCACCCACGGCCAGTGGCTTGCCTGCCAGGCGCGGGTCGTCGCGCATCTCGATGGCGGCGTAGAAGCAGTCACAGTCG
Organism: Pseudomonas sp. LS-2; assembly: GCF_003605735.1. Classification (GTDB taxonomy): domain Bacteria; phylum Pseudomonadota; class Gammaproteobacteria; order Pseudomonadales; family Pseudomonadaceae; genus Aquipseudomonas. The sequence continues at coordinate 226,775 of NZ_QXTJ01000015.1, forward strand.
ATATGGATGATTTTGCGCTGCGGCATAACGGACGGTCGTAGGAATCGGGTCGCGCAGTATCTCACTCACGTAAGGGTCTGACACTCACTACGGCAAATGGTCTTGCAGAATGCACAAGCAAATAACCTGACCGCCCTGTCAGGCCCGTGCGGCAAGCCCTCGCGCTGCTTTGAAGCCCTTATCAGCCGCTAACCTTTTGAAGAAAAAGCACTTTTTTCCGGCGAATGCTTGACAGTCCTGCGTTCCTCTGTAGAATGCCGCCACACAGACGCGGGATGGAGCAGTCTGGTAGCTCGTCGGGCTCATAACCCGAAGGTCGTCGGTTCAAATCCGGCTCCCGCAACCAAACATCAAAAAAGGCTACTCGATAGAGTGGCCTTTTTTGTGCGCGCCTGTTTTCCTGCCGTTCTTCGCCTTTAATACAACTGAAACACTGCTCGCCGATGATGGCCACCTGCCGATAGGTGCCTGTCGCGATAAAAGCCTTGTCGGACTGCTACTTAGGCGTACCAATACAACGAATGCGGTTAATTTGTCGATCTCGAGCATTAAAGGTTGACACCTCGTCGTTCGACTGTAGAATGCCGCCACACAGACGCGGGATGGAGCAGTCTGGTAGCTCGTCGGGCTCATAACCCGAAGGTCGTCGGTTCAAATCCGGCTCCCGCAACCAACATCAAAAAAGGCTACTCGAAAGAGTGGCCTTTTTTTTGCCCCGACGAAAAGTGCGCGAACAGCATGGACAAACGCTGGTCACATTTCGTTGTCGGGAAGGTTTCATTCTGATCCCGGAGGGTTGTTACTGTATGTTGCCGCTCGCGACAGTTTTTGTCCGTCCTGCCGATACGCTTGCCAGTAACTGAACCTAGACTGAATGGTCACCGAAACGTATCTGCCGTATTCGCCCGTTAGACGTTGAAGCGCTAACATCCTGAATTATTTTTTGCGTAGGGATTGGTAACTTGGCTGTATACCCCCATCCTGTCGCGCACGATCCAAGGAGTGATTGATGCGCGCCAACCCATCCGACACAAACGAAGCAGCTCCGGAGCACACTCCGGCTCCCCCTGCCCGACTGCGCGTACGCGAACTGGTGAGCAAATACCGTCAACCTATCGGGCTGGCCATCACCATCATTCTGTTCGCACTGGCGCTGATTGCCTGTCGGCACATGCTCACCGAGCTGGACATCTACGCCCTGCAGGACTCTCTGCTCAGCGTTCCGCTGCCTTCTCTGGGCGGCGCAGTACTGGCGACCGTCATTGGCTTCACTATTCTGCTCGGCTACGAATGGTCCGCCAGTCGTTACGCCAACGTCGAGCTGCCCGCAAAAAGCCTGGTCATGGGTGGATTCTGCGCATTTGCCATCGGTAACGCCGTCGGCTTGTCGATGCTGTCCGGCGGGTCTGTACGCTATCGCCTGTATTCCCGACTGGGCCTTGGCGCGGGCGAAGTCGCACACATGACTCTGTTTGCCAGCCTTTCCCTTGGCTGCGCCCTTCCCCCGCTGGCCGCGCTGGCGACATTGAGCGATCTTCCAGCCGCCTCACTGGCGCTGCACCTTTCAGTTCCCGTACTGGCAACCATTGCCGTCGCGGTGTTGGCGATCAGTCTGATCATCGGCGTTGCGATCTACCGTCGCCGACTGCCTGAACAGACCATCCCGCACAATCTGCTGGTGCGTGCCGGTCGCCGCACACTGCGACTCCCCGGCCTGCGTCTGACCCTGATGCAACTGGTGATCACCGCGCTGGATGTCGCTGCAGCTGCGGCAGTGCTCTATTTATTACTGCCATCTGCCCCGCCATTCGGTGCATTCCTGCTGGTGTATCTGCTGGCGCTGGCCGCCGGTGTACTGAGCCACGTCCCAGGAGGTGTCGGGGTCTTCGAAGCCATTCTGCTGACAGCATTCGCCGATGAGCTGGGTGCCGCTCCGCTAGCCGCGGCGCTGCTGCTCTATCGACTGATCTATGTGGTTCTTCCGCTGCTGATTGCCTGTCTTGTGCTGCTGTTCAGCGAGGCCAGGCGTCTGTTGTTCGCTCGCCAGGCCATGCGCGTGGCGTCAGGACTGGGCGCGCCGATTCTGGCATTGCTGGTGTTCCTCTCGGGCGTGGTACTGCTGTTCTCCGGCGCGACGCCTGAGATCGATACCCGTCTTGAAAGCCTGGGGTTCCTCATCCCGCACCGCCTGATCGACGCATCACACTTCGGCGCGAGCCTGATTGGCGTGCTGTGTCTGTTGCTGGCGCAAGGCCTGCGCCGGCGTCTGTCGGCTGCCTGGATGCTGACCACGATTCTGCTGTTCGTCGGCTCGATCCTGTCGATCCTCAAGGGCTTCGATTGGGAAGAGGCCAGCCTGCTGCTATTGACGGCGTGCCTGCTGGCGATCTTCCGCCGCTCGTTCTACCGCCCAAGCCGTCTGCTGGAACTGCCCTTCTCCCCTCTTTACCTGGTCGCCAGCATCTGCGTGCTGGGCGCCTCGTTCTGGCTGCTACTGTTCGCTTACCAGGACGTCCCGTACAGCCACCAACTGTGGTGGCAGTTCACGCTGGACGCCGACGCTCCGCGGGGTCTGCGCTCGGCATTGGGCAGCGCGGTGCTACTGGTCATCGTTTCACTGACCTGGCTGCTGCGCACCGCCCGCCCCCAGATCGACCTGCCGGACGAAGCACAGCTGGCCAAGGCTGCAGAGATCATCAAGGCGTCCAATCAGCCGGACGGCGGTCTGGTATTGACGGGCGATAAAGCCGTGCTCATGCACCCCGATGGCAACGCGTTCCTGATGTATGCCCATCGTGGCCGTAGCCTTGTGGCGCTGTACGACCCGATCGGCCCGACCCAGCAACGTGCCGAGCTGATCTGGCAATTCCGCGACCTGTGTGACGTCCACCACGCGCGCCCCGTGTTCTATCAGGTGCGTGCCGAGAATCTGCCGTTCTACATGGACATCGGCCTGACGGCGATCAAACTGGGCGAAGAGGCACGTGTCGACTTGCTCAAGTTCGACATCGAGGCTAAAGGCAAGGAGATGAAGGACCTGCGTTACACCTGGAACCGGGGTGGTCGCGACGGTCTTTCGCTGGAGATCTATGAAGTCGGTCAGGCGCCGATGGATGAGCTGAAAGTGATTTCCGATGCCTGGCTGACCGGCAAGAACGTGCGCGAAAAAGGCTTCTCTCTGGGTCGTTTCAGCCTGGACTACCTCAAGCATTTCCGCATCGCCATCGTTCATTTCGAAGGCAAGCCCGTGGCGTTTTCCAACTTGCTTGAAACCTCGCGCCACGACCTGGCAAGCCTTGATCTGATGCGTTCGCACCCGGACGCGCCGAAGCTGACCATGGAGTTCATGATGGTCGGCCTCATTCTGCATTACAAAAAGGAAGGCTACGCACGCTTCAGCCTGGGCATGGTGCCGTTGTCGGGCCTGCAACCCCGCCGCGGCGCGCCATTGACTCAACGTCTGGGTTCGATGGTCTTCAGCCGCGGTGAGCAGCTCTACAACTTCCAGGGCCTTCGCCGCTTCAAAGACAAATTCCAGCCTGACTGGGAACCTCGTTATATGGCCGTGCCTGCGGGACTCGATCCGCTGGTGGCACTGGCAGATACCGCCGCCCTTATCGCGGGCGGCCTGACTGGATTGGTGAAACGCTGATGATTCAACGCTACTGGCGCTTTTTGCTTGCAGCCCTGGTAATTCTGGTGGTGGCATTGGGTTTCTGGCTGTGGAACCGCCCCGCCGCACAACCGACGCTTGAACGCATGACGCTGGACGACGGCTCTGCGTTGATTCGTGCCACTCCGTCGACCAAGGTCAAGACACGGGTGGCCCTGGCCGTTACCACCGAAGACGCGATGACGGACAAGCAGGTGCTCGCCCTGAGCTACGACGCATCGGCTCAGGTCATTCAGGTCGTTCTGCCGAAAGATGACTGTCAGTTACAGGAAAAGGCCTTCAACGCCGCGCTGCAAAAGCTCGACGGTGCGCCGGACGTCGTGGCAGGCATCAGTGCCGGCGGCTCGGTGGCCTGGAGCTGGCTGGCCGCTCAGACCAACGACAAGGCCCAGGCCATCTCGGTGAACTTCGTCCTGAATCAGCCTGATTGCAAGGTCCCGGCACCGAAAGCTGCCGCCCATGGCAAATGGACTGTGGCCTGGAACGACGGCCCGGACGACGACACTGCGGTGTTCGTTCGCGATACGCCTAACGCCGAAACCAAAATCAGTGACTATGACATCAAGTACCCGCAGATTCTGAACACCGAAGTGCGTCATCTGCTGATTGCCGACGATTCCAGCGGCGGTCTGAACATTCCTGTCGTAGAAGTGCCTTCGAGCCAGCCATCGGACACAGTCACCCTGTTCCTCTCCGGCGATGGCGGCTGGCGCGACCTGGACAAGGACGTGGCAGGCGACATGGCGAAGTCGGGCGGCTATCCGGTCGTCGGCATCGACACCCTGCGCTACTATTGGGAACACAAGTCCCCGGAGCAGACCGCCACCGATCTGAGCGAACTGATGGCCCACTACCGGCAGAAATGGGGCGCGAAACACTTCGTCCTCGCCGGCTACTCGTTCGGCGCCGACGTATTGCCCGCGATCTACAATCGCCTGCCGGAAGATGACAAAGCGCGGGTCGACGGCATCATTCTGCTGGCCTTTGCTCGCAGCGGCAGTTTCGAGATCGCCGTCGAAGGCTGGCTCGGCGCATCCGGCAAAGAAGCAGCCACCGGCCCGGAAATGGCCAAGCTGCCAGGCGACAAGGTGTTCTGCGTCTATGGGGTAGAAGAGAAGGACGAGAGTGGCTGCACCGAAGCGACTGCTCCCGGCCAGAAACAACAACTGCCGGGCGGGCATCACTTTGACGAGGACTACCCCGCCCTGGCCAAACGCTTGATTGCCGTCATCGACAAGTGGAAAGGCAAGGAACCGCCCGAAGCTGCCAGCGCCGAGTAAATCCGGAGCTTAAAAAATCCCTGCACTCTCACGACTGCGGGGATTTTCGTTTTTATACGAACTGTTTCTGCCGAAGGCGTGGGGGGCCAGCTTGCTGACGATCGGCGACGAAGTCGTCGTGAACCCCTGCGCCCTCAAACGTCCTGACGCACCCCGTGACCAGATTTTACTACCGCTTCGCGGCACATCGTCGGCAAGCCGGACTCCCACGCCCTCCGGGCAGAGGCCTGCTTGCCGATGCTGTTTACATCTCCACCTGCGTCCCTAGCTCGATCACCCGATTGAACGGCAGCTTGAAGAAGCGCAGGTTGCCATTGGCATTCTTCAACATGAAGGCGAACAGGCCCTCCCGCCAGCGCGCCATGCCCACCAGCTTGGACGACACCACGGTCTCTCGACTGAGGAAGTAGGTGGTGCGCATCGGGCTGAAGTCCAGCTCGGCCAGGTGACACAGCTTCAGCGCGGCCGGCACATCCGGCTCATCGATGAAACCAAAGTGCAGAATGACCCGGAAGAACCCTTCACCATAGGCCTCGACCTCGAAACGCTGGGAAGCGGGAACCCGAGGGGTATCCTCGTAAACCACCGTCAGAAGCACGACTTGCTCGTGCAGCACCTGGTTGTGCAGCAGGTTATGCAACAGCGCATGAGGAACGGCGTCAGGACGCGCCGTCAGAAACACCGCGGTGCCTTGCACGCGGTGCGGCGGTTGCACCCGAATGCTGCTGATGAAGATCGGCAGCGGCAATCCGCCCTCATCGATGCGCTCCACCAGTAATTGTTTGCCGCGTTTCCAGGTGGTCATCAGGATGAACAACGCGATACCGGCCAGGAAAGGGAACGCCCCGCCCTGCACCACCTTGGGCACGTTGGCAGCGAAGAACATCCCGTCCACGAACAGACAGCCCAGCAGGATCGGAACAGCGACCATTGGCGGCCATTTCCAGGCCAGTAGCATGACCGAGGCGACCAGAATCGTGGTGCACAGCATCGTGCCAGTCACCGCGACCCCGTACGCGGAAGCCAGCGCGCCAGATGACTCGAAGCCCAGAACCAACAGGATGACCCCGACCATCAACGTCCAGTTCACGGCACCGATATAGATCTGACCCTGAGCATCGCTGGAGGTGTGCTGAATGTACATGCGCGGGATGTAGCCCAGCTGGATCGCTTGCAGCGTCATGGAGAACGCACCGGAAATCACCGCCTGCGAGGCAATAATGGTCGCCAGCGTCGACAGACCGATCAGTGGCAACAGCGCCCAGCTCGGCGCCAGCAGATAGAACGGGTTGCGTACGGCCTCCGGATTCTCGATGACCAGCGCGCCCTGACCGAAATAATTGAGCACGAGCGCGGGCAGAACCAGACCGAACCACGCACGAGAAATGGGCTTGCGGCCGAAGTGGCCCATGTCGGCGTACAACGCTTCGGCGCCCGTCAGTGCCAGGACCACCGCGCCGAGCACCGCCACGCCAATCCCCGGATGATCGATGAAGAAACGCACCGCCCAGACCGGATTGACCGCATGCAAGACCTCAGGCTGACGAACGATTCCGTGAATGCCCAGCGCCGCAAGCGTCACGAACCAGAGCACCATGACCGGGCCGAACATCACGCCGATGCGTGCGGTCCCGTGGCGCTGGATCAGAAACAGCGCCACCAGGACGATCAAGGCAATCGGCACGACCCAGTGGTCCAGTCCATCGAACGCCAACTCCATCCCCTCGACTGCCGAGAGCACCGAGATGGCCGGGGTGATCATGCTGTCGCCATAGAACAGCGCTGCCCCGAACAGACCGAAGACGATCATGGTCGCCTGTAACTTCGGAAACTTCGAGGAAGCCCGACGCGCCAGCGCCGTCAGGGCCATGATGCCGCCTTCGCCATCGTTGTCTGCGCGCAGCACCAAGGCCATGTACTTGAATGACACGACCCAGACCAGCGCCCAGAAGATCAGCGACAGAATGCCCAGCACAGCATCGTGACCGGCCTGCACACCGTACCCACCCACGAACACTTCCTTGATCGTGTACAGCGGACTGGTGCCGATATCGCCGTACGCCACTCCCACCGCCCCTACCAGCAGACTCAATGGTTTCGCCGAATGATGTCCGGCTTCGGCCTGACTAGTTGCGTGACCCATTTACCACTCCTGAAACCATGACTCGAGCACAACGGTGCGGTGCTGTCAGGTTGACCCGCGCCGCACCTGTAAATTCCGATGCACCCGGCCGACAAGGCCCGCCGGGTTCAAGGCGCGAAGCATAGCGCAGCACTCGTCGTAATTCTCGGTATAACACTGGTCAATCGCCGCGCTCATCGCTAGAATTGCGCACTTTTTGATCAGAGGCGCACCAAGCGCCCAGTCAATGCCTCGGCCAGTCGCCCAGGCATACCTACGCCGAGGTTAGTCAATGTCCACCGTCACCACGTCTGCCGCCCCCAAGGTCGGCTTTGTCAGCCTCGGCTGCCCGAAGGCTCTGGTCGATTCCGAACGCATCCTTACCCAGCTGCGCATGGAAGGCTATCAGGTCGTGCCGACCTACGAAGACGCCGACGTCGTGGTGGTCAACACCTGCGGTTTCATCGACAGCGCCAAGGCCGAATCCCTGGACACCATCGGTGAAGCCATCGCCGAAAACGGCAAGGTGATCGTGACTGGCTGCATGGGCGTTGACGAAAGCGTCATTCGCAGTGTGCACCCAAGCGTGCTGGCGGTCACCGGCCCGCAGCAGTATGAACAGGTGGTCAATGCCGTCCACGACGCCGCGCCGCCGAAACTCGATCACAACCCGCTGATCGATCTGGTGCCGCCACAAGGTATCAAGCTGACCCCGCGTCATTACGCGTACCTGAAGATTTCCGAAGGCTGCAACCACAGTTGCAGCTTCTGCATCATCCCGTCCATGCGGGGCAAGCTGGTCAGCCGTCCGGTCGGCGATGTGCTCGACGAAGCCCAGCGACTGGTCAAAGCCGGCGTAAAAGAGCTGTTGGTGATCTCACAGGACACCAGCGCCTACGGCGTCGACGTCAAGTACCGCACCGGTTTCTGGAACGGTCAGCCGGTCAAGACCCGCATGACCGAACTGTGCGTGGCCCTCAGCTCGCTGGGCGTCTGGGTACGCATGCACTACGTCTACCCGTATCCACACGTCGACGAGATCATCCCGTTGATGGCCGAGGGCAAGATCCTGCCGTACCTGGACATCCCGTTCCAGCACGCAAGCCCTAAAATCCTCAAGCTGATGAAGCGTCCAGCCTTCGAAGACAAGACCCTGGCGCGCATCAAGAAATGGCGCGAGCAGTGCCCTGACCTGATCATCCGTTCGACGTTCATCGTCGGCTTCCCGGGCGAGACCGAAGAAGACTTCCAGTACCTGCTGGACTGGCTGACAGAAGCTCAGCTGGACCGCGTCGGCTGCTTCCAGTATTCGCCGGTCGAAGGCGCCCCGGCGAACTTGCTTGACGCCCCTATCGTGCCGGACGATATCAAGCAGGACCGCTGGGACCGTTTCATGGCGCACCAGCAGGCCATCAGCGCCGCTCGCCTGCAGATGAAAATCGGCAAGGAGATCGAAGTGCTGATCGACGAAGTGGACGAGCAAGGTTTCGTCGGCCGCTCGTTCTTCGACGCGCCGGAAATCGACGGCAACGTGTTCGTCGAGAGCGACCGTGACCTGAAGCCGGGCGACAAGGTCATGTGCCGTGTCGTCGATGCCGACGAATACGATCTGTGGGCTGAGCCAATCTAAGCGACTGGCTGATCGTGCTTCGAATCCACCCCGCCCTTCAAACGGCGGGGTTTATTTTTTCTGGCTATCGTCTCCAGATCGGGACAATAAACAGACAGGAGAAGAGGCCACATGACCCACCACTCGGTCATTTACCTGCCACGGCAGCACGATTACCCGGAACTGGCCAGGGTGTGGGAGGCGTCGGTGCGCGCCACCCACGACTTTCTCCCGGAGAACTACATCACGCTGCTCCGAAACCTGCTGGAAACGCAGTATCTGGATGCCGTGAATCTGTTCTCTACCCGCGACTCGCACCTGAACATCACCGGTTTTGGCGGGACTACCCCAGGCAAACTGGAGATGCTGTTCATCGCACCGGATTATCGCGGGATGGGGCTTGGAAAGAAGCTTCTGCACTACGCGATTGAAAACTATCGGGTGACCGAACTGGATGTGAACGAGCAAAACCCTCAAGCACTGGGGTTCTATGAAAAGCAGGGGTTTGAAATCGTCGGCCGATCCGAGGTGGATGGGCTGGGCAGACCTTACCCGATGTTGCGGATGCGCTTGAAACCCACGCGCTGATGGAGCGGGGGGCGTTCGAGGCTGCGGGAGCAAACAACCCCATGGCAATTGAAAAATATCCCCCGAATGGGCGCTGACTCGATAAGCATTTTGAATGTTGCCGCGATTAACACGGCCTGCGCGGGTACAATGGGCGTCTTTCCTTTCTGTAACGGCTTTTCTCATGACTGACCCCACTCGCCTTTCCAAACGCCTTATCGAGCTGGTCGGCTGCTCGCGCCGCGAAGCCGAGCTGTTCATTGAAGGCGGCTGGGTCACGGTGGACGGCGTTGTCGTCGACGAGCCTCAGTTCAAGGTCGAGAACCAGACCGTCGCGTTGAGCCCGGACGCCAAGGCCGTCACCCCAGAGGCGGTGACCATCCTGTTCAACGTCCCCGCCGGCATGAGCCCTGAACAGGCCCTGCCCTTGATTACCCCTGAATCCCTGTCGGCCGAACACAGTTTTGGCAAGCGCCCGCTCAAGGGCCACTTTCTGCGTCTGGAAGCGATCTCGACCCTCCAGGCCAACGCCAGCGGCCTGATGGTGTTCAGCCAGGACTGGAAAATCTTGCGCAAGCTGACCGACGACCGCAGCAAGATCGAACAGGAATACGTGGTCGAGATCGACGGCGAGATGGTCGCTCACGGCCTCAACCGTCTGAACCATGGCCTGATGTACAAGGGCAAGGAACTGCCCAAGGTCAAAGCCAGCTGGCAGAACGAAACCCGTCTGCGCTTCGCCATGAAGAACCCGCAGCCCGGCGTCATCTCCCAGCTGTGCGAAGCGGTCGGCCTGAAGGTCGTGTCGATCCGCAGGATCCGGGTCGGCGGCGTGTCCATCGGCAAGGTCCCGGAAGGCCAATGGCGCTACATGACCGACAAAGAAAAATTCTGACGCCCTTTTTTTCAGCGTTGCGCCGGACGTTGCGCGCGCTCATACCCGATTGATCAGGAAACACGCATCATGATGAACAACGACGTACTGCGTAGCCTCCGCTACATGCTCGATATCAGCGACGCCAAAGTGGTGGACATCATCAAGCTGGGCGGTATGGAAGTCACCAAGGCGCAAGTGATGGCCTTCATGAAGAAAGATGAAGAGGAAGGCTTCGAGCCGTGCAGCGACGAGGTCATGGCGTACTTCCTCGACGGTCTGGTGTTCTTCAAGCGTGGCAAGGATGAAAGCCGTCCACATCTGCCGGTCGAGCTGCCGATGACCAACAACATCGTGCTCAAGAAACTGCGTGTGGCCTTCGAACTCAAGGAAGAAGACATGCACGCGATTCTCAAGGCTGCCGAGTTTCCGGTCTCAAAGCCTGAATTGAGCGCCCTGTTCCGCAAGGCCGGTCACAACAACTACCGCCCGTGTGGCGACCAGCTGCTGCGTAACTTCCTGCGTGGCCTGACTCTGCGCGTTCGCGGCTGAGCGTTGTCGACCACTCGATGAATCAAAGCTACAGCGTCTCCCCCATCGGCTTCATGCGCTCCTGCTTCAAGGAGAAGTTCGCGATCCCGCGCCAGCCGCAACTGGCGCCTGCGGCACGAGGCGTACTGGAGCTGGTGTCGCCCTTTGATCAAGGCGACGCCGTGCAAGGGCTGGAACAGGTCAGTCATGTCTGGCTGCTGTTCCTGTTTCATCAGGCTCTAGAAGACAAGCCCCGCCTGAAAGTGCGGCCGCCTCGCCTGGGCGGTAATCAATCGATAGGGGTGTTCGCGACTCGCGCCACCCACCGCCCCAACGGTATCGGTCAGTCCGTGGTCAAGCTGGAAAGAGTCGAAGCCGGCCGACTCTGGCTGTCCGGCATCGACCTGCTGGACGGCACGCCGATCCTGGACGTCAAACCCTACGTGCCCTACGCCGATGTGATCGCCGATGCGAGCAATCGCATGGCCGCCGCCGCACCCGAGCTGATACCTGTGCAATGGGACGACACCGCCCTGTTGCAGGCACGAGAGCATGGTTTGCGCCTTGCCGAGCCTCTGGTGGCGCTGATTGAACAATGCCTGGCCCAGGATCCACGCCCGGCCTATCAAGTGCCTTCTCCAGAGCGCCGTTACGGCGCGCAGTTCTGGGATCTGGATGTGCGCTGGCACTATCCGCAAGCGGGGCTGATTCGTGTGCTTGAGGTCGTTCCGGCCTCCGTTTGATCAGACCTTGTAGCTGTTGGGCTTGCCGGCGGTGGCGTCGAAAATGCGCCGCCAGCAAGCCGGACTGCTACAGATCTTGTATTCACCGTTAAGCATGGAACATACCACCGCCCACAAAAAAACCGCCTGGTCCGTGACCTCCAGGCGGTTTTTTTCAGACGCCAGATGACTGGTGCCTGTACGGACTTGGTCGCGGACAAGTCCAGCCTCACAGGATCTGTGACGGCGGCTCATCCACGACTGGGTCTGATCTGTCTCGGGACAGGTCGATGCAGTTACTTCTCGACGAAGGCGCGCTCGATCAGGTAGTCGCCAGGCTCGCGCATACGTGGCGAAACCGTCAGACCGAAGCTGTTCAACACTTCGCTGGTCTCATCGAGCATGCTTGGGCTGCCGCACAGCATGGCGCGGTCGTCCTGCGGGTTGATCGGAGGCAGGCCGATATCGCTGAACAGCTTGCCGCTGCGCATCAGGTCGGTCAGGCGGCCTTCATTTTCGAATGGTTCGCGGGTAACGGTCGGGTAGTAGATCAGCTTGTCGCGCAGCGCTTCGCCGAAGAACTCGTTCTGTGGCAGGTGCTCGGTGATGAACTCGCGGTAGGCGACTTCGTTCACGTAACGCACGCCGTGGCACAGGATGACCTTCTCGAAACGCTCGTAGGTTTCAGGGTCCTGAATCACGCTCATGAACGGCGCAAGGCCCGTACCGGTGCTCAGCAGATACAAGTGCTTGCCAGGTTTCAGGTCGTCGAGAACCAGCGTGCCCGTAGGCTTCTTGCTGATGATGATCTCGTCGCCTTCCTTGAGGTGCTGCAACTGCGAGGTCAGCGGGCCGTCTGGCACCTTGATGCTGAAGAACTCCAGATGCTCTTCCCAGTTGGGGCTGGCGATGGAGTAGGCACGCATGAGCGGGCGCCCGTTTGGCTGCTGCAGACCGATCATGACGAACTGACCGTTCTCGAAGCGCAGGCCTGGATCACGGGTGCACTTGAAACTGAAGAGGGTGTCGTTCCAGTGATGAACGCTGAGGACACGCTCGTGATTCATGTTGCTCATGGTACGTGGGAACTCCTGAAAATTTGCGTGCGCCAGTGAAAGCGCCATTGCGCGATATTCTAGTGGCAGACACAATATCTGTTAACTGAATTATCAAGATATGGGTTATCGGTTATATAGATATGCGATTCACTCTCCGTCAGCTGCAAGTCTTCGTCGCCGTAGCCCAGCAGGAAAGCGTTTCCCGCGCTGCCGTGCAGCTGTCTTTATCGCAATCTGCGGCGAGCACCTCCATCACCGAACTCGAACGGCAATCGAGCTGCCAATTGTTCGACCGCGCCGGTAAACGCCTGAGCCTCAATGCCACCGGGCGACAGTTGTTACCTCAGGCGGTCGCGCTCCTCGACCAGGCCAAGGAGATCGAGGATCTTCTCAATGGCAAGTCAGGATTCGGCTCGCTGGCGGTCGGCGCGACCCTGACGATCGGCAATTACCTGGCGACATTACTGATCGGCAGCTTCATGCAGCGCCATCCGGAAAGCCAGGTGAAGCTGCATGTGCAGAACACCGCCAACATCGTGCAGCAAGTCGCGCATTACGAAATCGATCTGGGTCTGATCGAAGGCGATTGCAGCCATCCCGATATCGAGGTTCAAACCTGGGTCGAAGACGAACTTGTGGTGTTCTGCGCCCCTCAACACCCGCTGGCCAAGCGAGGTCATGCCTCTCTGGCAGAGCTGACCCTAGAGGCGTGGATCTTGCGGGAACAGGGCTCAGGCACGCGATTGACCTTTGATCAGGCCATGCGTCATCACTTGAACAGTCTCAATATTCGACTGGAGCTGGAGCACACCGAGGCGATCAAGCGCGCCGTGGAATCCGGGCTTGGAATCGGTTGCATCTCAAGGCTTGCACTGCGCGACGCATTTCGCAGAGGCAGTCTGGTGGCGGTAGAAACGCCGGAGCTGGATCTGGTGCGCCAGTTCTATTTCATCTGGCACAAACAGAAATATCAGACTTCGGCCATCCGTGAGTTTCTCGACCTGTGCCGGTCGTTCACGGCAGGCGTTCAGCGCAGCGACGAGATCGTGCTGCCCAGCATCGCCTGACTCGTTTACTTCTGGACGATTCCATCGTTGTTTTCCTGGAGCAGCACGGCTTGCCGGCGGTGGCGGTTGAGAGAGTGTCGCCGCGAGCAAGACGTACTACCACCAGGAAGATTTCATGCGGGCAGAAAGTTTCAGCCCAGCAGAATCAGCGCCCAGACCACTGCAATCATGCTCAGCGCGACGAACTGTGCCGCACTGCCCATATCCTTGGCGTTCTTCGACAACGGATGCCGATCAAGGGAAATCCGGTCGATGGCCGCTTCGATGGCCGAGTTCAGTAACTCGACGATCAGCGCCAGCAGACAGACTGCGATGAGAATCGCACGCTCAACGCGACTGACATGAAACAGGAACGACACTGGAATCAGGATGACGTTGAGCAACACCAGCTGACGAAAAGCGGCTTCACCTTTGAAGGCGGCAGTCAAACCGTCAATCGAATAGCCGGAAGCATTGAGAATACGTTTAAGGCCGGTTTGGCCTTTGAAGGGCGACGTCATAAAAGAGACTACTGATAAATGAAGACGGTGGAGGCTAGTTCAGCGGCAGTCAAAAAAGTGTGAAGACCGACCACTGAAAACCTTGGAACAGAGGGATGCAGCCATATCAGTTCGGTGAAATCGACTCCAGCTGTTGCAGCAGCAACGCGGCCTGAGTGCGAGTACGCACGTTCAGCTTGCGGAAGATTGCCGTGACATGGGCCTTGATGGTGGCTTCCGAGACGCTGAGCTCGTAAGCGATCTGCTTGTTGAGCAAGCCTTCACACACCATGGTCAACACGCGGAACTGTTGCGGGGTCAGGCTGGCAAGCCCCTCGCTGGCGGCCTTTGCCTCGGGGGAGACGCTGACACTTTCATTGACTTGGGGTGGCCACCAGACATCGCCGTCGAGCACGGTACGGACGGCCTGCTGGATGATTTCCAGCGAGCTGGATTTGGGAATGAAACCACTGGCGCCGAACTCTCTGGACTTGACCACGACCGCCGCTTCTTCTTGCGCCGAGACCATCACCACCGGCACTTGCGGGTACTGACCGCGCAACAGCACCAACCCGGAAAATCCATAGGCACCGGGCATGTTGAGGTCCAGCAGCACCAGATCCCAATCGGACTTCTCGGTCAGGCGAGCTTCCAGATCGGCAATGCTCTCTGCTTCTACCAGCCGGGCATCCGGCCCAAGGCCCAGGCTCAAGGCTTGATGCAAGGCACTGCGAAACAAAGGGTGGTCATCGGCGATCAGGATTTCGTAGGTCATTTCATGATCCTGTTTATAGGTGAGCGCCGACGGATTCAGCCCCCACGATGGCATTCGAAAATGCCAGCCTTTACAAGTGGCCCCAACCGGGCGCAATCAACGCCAAAGCAGGCAGAAAACGGCGTTCAAGCAATCGTGCGGCGCCAAGAATGCCCAGCGAAGCCGGGGTGGTCAAGCGTGATGCTTTACGGCACAGTCTGCGCCCCTGATTCTTCTGAGTGCCATCATGCAAAACCACGCCCTGCGAGCGGACCTGCTCATGCTCCTGACTGCCATGATCTGGGGATCCGGATTCGTTGCGCAGACAGCCGGCATGGACCACATCGGCCCCTACCTGTATTCGGGGCTGCGCTTTGCCCTCGGCTCGATCTGCCTGTTGCCTCTGGTACTGCGCCGCCCTGCAACCGGCCCGGCTCCAGAGCCGTTGCTGACCCGCGGCCTGCTGCAAGGTGGCGTGGTGATGGGGCTCGCGCTGGCACTCGGAATCAACCTGCAGCAAGTAGGCCTGTTGTTTACCAGCGTCACCAACTCGGGCTTCATCACCGGGCTTTACGTGATTGTAGTTCCGCTTCTGGGGCTGTTCCTCGGCCACAAGACCGGGATGGGCACATGGCTTGGCTGCATGCTCGCGGTCATCGGCATGTTCCTGCTGAGTGTGGGCGATAACTTCCACGTGGCGTCTGGCGATTGGCTGCAGTTGATTGGCGCGTTCGTGTGGGGTGGGCATGTGGTTCTGGTGGGACTGTTCGCCAGCCGCCATGACCCGATTCGCCTGGCGTTCCTGCAATTCGTCACCTGCGCGGTGGTCAGCCTCATTCTGGCGCTGGCATTCGAACCCATCGCGATGGACGCCATCATTGCTGCGGGCCCCGCCCTGCTTTACGGCGGGGTAGTTGCCGTGGGTATCGGTTACACCCTCCAGGTGGTTGCCCAGAAGCATGCCATCGCCTCCCATGCCGCGATCATTCTTTCCCTGGAAGCGGTGTTCGCGGCAATCGCCGGAGCCTGGTTACTGGGAGAGGCATTGCAGCCGCGTGGCTACGTCGGTTGCGCGCTGATGCTGGCAGGAATGCTGCTGGCGCAGTTGTGGCCGCGCAGGGCAGAAACGGCACATTGATCTGTCTGTAGCAGTCCGGCTTGCCGGCGATGGCGATCTAGAGTGCGCGGCCGTCGCCAAGCGGATGGCTACGGCGTTCAAAACTCGCTCAGATAAAGGCTTTGAGATAGCTGTGCGGGGCATCGTCAGGATCGATCGGCAGCTGAAATTTTGCACCCAGATAATGGGCGCTGAACACGTCCAGATAGGCATCCAGCACACCACGGGCCTGGTGATCGTCTGCCAGTTCCAGACACAACGCTGCGACTTCCGCGGTGCAAAAATGGTCATCGCGCTTCGAACGGCGCAGGCGATAACGAGACATCTGCTCCGGCTCCAGACTCAGCACCGGCAAATGATCCAGATACGGACTCTTGCGGAACATCTTCCGCGCTTCGGGCCAGGTGGCATCCAGCAAGATAAAGAGCGGGCGCTTGCCTTCCTCCAGTCTGACCTCTGTCACCACCCTTTCAGCAGCAACGAACTCGCCCGGAAAGACGATGTAAGGCTGCCATTGCGGATCGTCCAGCAACGCCGGGAGCCTTTCGTCCACCTCTGTCCGTGACCAAGTGAACGCCTCGGTGTCCTTGATGACATCGGCAATCAGCCAACCGGTATTTGTGGGTTTCAGCGGCTCGGTGTCGTACATCAACAGGCACACTGCGGACTTCGCCTGAACGGTGGGTTTCCAGGCGCACAGGCAGTAACTGTCGATTACCCGACATCCCGGGCAACGTGGCGCCCGGGATCCCCGTGCGATGAAAGGCCTGGTGGTGCGGGCCAGGCGGTCGGCGCGCAGGCGCGAAACGGCATGACTCATGGGGCGAACCATCCAAGTAACGGCGATGGGCGGCAGAAAGGCAGCGGCACGATGGATATCCGGCGGAAAAAAGTCGTTGCAGTCTATCAGAGGCACCCGGTTCTCTGGTGTCCGCCGAGGGGACTCACCTATACTTGCCGGCTTGAAAGCCCCATGTCACCAGTGAACGCCAGCGCATGTCGCCGGTCCAACAACGTTCACTGCCCCAGGAGAATCCAATGCTGCGCCTCATCGCCCCCGCCCTCACGCTTTTGCTCATCGCTCCGCTGTACGCCAACGCGGCGTCCAAACAGGATTACGAACTGAACAAAGAGCTGGAACAAGTCGCGGCGAAAAGCAACGTCGGAAAGCCTAATGCAATCAGCGAGGACATCCTCGATCAAGGCTACACGGTCGACGGAAAAATCCTTATCGACCATTTGAGTGTGCAAGCGGGCCAGGCCGCGCAAATGCGCGAAAACCCTGAGCTGGTGGGTCGTCAACTGGGCACAAGCGTTTGCCGTAACCCAGGCTACCGCCAACTGATGGCCAAGGGCGCCATCCTGCGTTACGAGTTCAGAGAATACAAAACCGATCGCCCGATCACCACGCAGCAAATCACCGCAGCGGATTGCGCCGCCAAACCGCCCGTCAAGAAGAAGTAATCAGCCCCCCTAGTGCGTCGCGCGCCGTTGTTGATCTTCGGCGCGCAACTCCGCCACCAGCGCCTGAAGATAATAAGAGCGGCTTGCGTTCTGCTTCAGGCGCCTCATGCATTCCTGCTCAAGCGTCGAATCGCTGTTGCGCGCCGCTTCGGTCAGTGAGCGGAACAGATCCTGATCGATTTCCAGCCTGATGATCTCCATTTTTCCCTCCCTGGCCCGTCCACAGCCGCTTTCCTGTGGGGGGGCAAACCATAATGACTTCCGTCCGACGCGGTCGACACGCGACTCTCACGACGGCGCTATCTTGGTTGCAGTGGCGTTTATCTTGCCCTTTCATTCAGTAAATCAGAGCTGGCACGTCTGATTGCGCTGGCCGACCAGCGGGAAATCGTTGCCCCCGCCCGCAAAGAGTCGTTGCCAGCCTTGATGTTCAGGGACATCATCAGGTCATTGTTTTTTGGACAGTCATGCAGTCGTCACGCTATCAAAGCAAAAAAGGGGGTTGCCTTTCACTGTCGTCGTTTCTCGATTATTTTTTCTTTTCAACCCAAGGACATAGGCAGAATCAGTGTGGCGTTATCTGTCGCCATTCATAACTGACCATCGCCAGAGGTGGGCTAGCAGCAGCGACGCATGAGGCGTCGTGATCCTGTCGCGACACAGGATCGATGATTCTGCATAAGGAGAAAGTTTGAATGCCTTACGTACCCAATGACCTGTTATCTCGTCACTTCCAGAGTGGCGGCATCGACCTCGCCAGCAAGGTCGAAGAACAACTTAATCTGGTTGCCCCCAACAGCCCCAACCTTCCGCTGTACCGCGACATGATGCTCACCGTGCTCCGTATGGCGCAGGATGATCGCAACCGCTGGAACGCTAAAATCACCCTGCAAGCCCTGCGCGAACTGGATAACGCCTTTCGTGTTCTGGAGCAGTTTCGCGGGCGCCGCAAAGTGACGGTTTTCGGGTCTGCCCGCACCCCTGTCGAACATCCGATGTATGCGCTGGCCCGAGAACTGGGCATGAAACTCGCCGCCTCCGACCTGATGGTCATTACCGGAGCTGGTGGCGGCATAATGGCCGCAGCCCATGAAGGCGCAGGACTGGATTACAGCTTGGGCTTCAACATCACCCTGCCCTTCGAGCAACATGCCAACGCCACGGTCGATGGCACCGGCAATCTGCTGCCGTTCCACTTCTTTTTTACCCGCAAGCTGTTTTTCGTCAAGGAAGCAGACGCTCTCGTGCTGTGCCCCGGTGGTTTCGGCACGCTCGATGAAGCGTTGGAGGTGTTGACGCTGATTCAGACGGGCAAGAGCCCACTCGTTCCGATCGTACTGCTCGACGCACCAGGCGGCACGTTCTGGGAAGGCGCGCTGACGTTCATCAAAAACGAACTGGAAGCTAACCGCTATATTCTGCCCACTGACATGAACCTGTTGAAACTGGTGTACAGCGCCGACGAGGCCGTCGCCGAAATCAACCAGTTCTACAGCAACTTCCATTCAAGCCGCTGGCTGAAGAACACCTTCGTGATTCGCATGCATCACGCTCTCAGCGAGAAAGCCCTGGCTCACATGCAAGAGGCGTTCGCCGATCTCCGTCTGAGCGACGAGTTTCATCAGCACGGTTATCAGGAAGAACACGATGAAGAACAGTTCAGCCATCTCACGCGGCTGGCTTTCACGTTCAATGGTCGGAATCACGGGCGGCTGCGAGAACTGGTGGACTACATCAACCTGAGTGAAAACTGGGCCAAACCCATTCAGCCTCAGCAAGCCAGAGGCCGAGAGCCGCTGCAAGCGACATGATCAAACAGGCGGAAGAAACTTCCGTAGCAGCCGGCTTGCCGACGGTTGCTACGGAGAATCTCGCGCTATCAATCAGTAATCGTCGTAACCCTTCCCACTCAATAGACGGCTGATCAACTCAGGCGGGTACCCGCGATAACTCAGGAAGCGCATCTGCTGCCCTCGTTCACGCGCGTCTTTAGGCAATTGCCCTGCGAACTTGCGCTGCCAGGACTCCTCGAGTTTCTCTCGCCAATCGATCCCGCACTCGCGCAACGCCTGCTCGATATCGGAACGTTGCAGACCTCGCTGGCCGAGTTCTTCGCGAATACGTAAAGGGCCGTAGCCCGAACGAGCACGGTAGGAGACAAAGCTTTCGAGGTAACGCGATTCTGAAAGCAATCCCTCTTCCGTGAGACGGTCGAGGGCCGCTTCGATCATTTCTGGGGAGGCGCCGCGCTGACGCAACTTGCGCGTCAGCTCGACTCGACCGTGCTCGCGACGTGCGAGCAGGTCCATTGCGGTACGCCGTACGGCGACGGGCGTATCAAGCACTACCGACATGACTGAAATCAGAGATCGGCGTCGGCTTCGACTTCAGCCATATCGTCTTCGGCAACGCGGGACGACTGAGCTTTGACATCAGGAGCGGCGGTCAGCAATTTCTCGCGGATCTGCTTCTCCAGAGTCGCACCGATTTCCGGGTTGTCTTGCAGGAACTTGGCCGAGTTGGCTTTACCCTGACCGATCTTGCTGCCCTGATAGCTGTACCAGGCACCGGATTTCTCCAGCAGACCGTGCAAGACGCCCAGGTCAATGATTTCGCCGTTGCGGTAGATGCCCTTGCCGTACAGAATCTGGAATTCAGCCTGACGGAATGGTGGGGCTACCTTGTTCTTCACGACCTTGACGCGGGTTTCGCTACCGACCACTTCGTCGCCGTCTTTCACTGCGCCAGTACGACGGATGTCCAGACGAACCGATGCGTAGAACTTCAGTGCGTTACCACCGGTGGTGGTTTCCGGGCTACCGAACATGACGCCGATCTTCATACGGATCTGGTTGATGAAGATAACGAGGCAGTTGGCGTTCTTGATGTTACCGGTGATCTTACGAAGCGCTTGGGACATCAGACGGGCTTGCAGGCCAACGTGCATGTCGCCCATTTCGCCTTCGATTTCAGCCTTTGGCACCAGAGCGGCAACGGAGTCGACGACGATGACGTCGATGGCATTGGAGCGCACCAGCATGTCGGTGATTTCCAGCGCCTGTTCACCGGTGTCCGGCTGCGAGACCAACAGGTCGTCGACGTTGACGCCCAGCTTGCCGGCGTACTCAGGGTCGAGGGCGTGCTCGGCATCGACGAACGCACAGGTAGCGCCCATCTTTTGAGCTTCAGCGATGACCGACAGGGTCATGGTGGTTTTACCGGAAGACTCCGGACCGTAGATTTCAACGATCCGGCCTTTTGGAAGGCCGCCGATACCCAGTGCGATATCAAGGCCCAGCGAACCGGTGGAGATAGCAGGAATAGCCTGGCGGTCGTGGTCGCCCATGCGCATCACGGCGCCTTTGCCGAACTGACGCTCGATCTGACCCAAGGCCGCAGCCAAGGCTTTCTTCTTGTTGTCGTCCATTGAAGTCCTCTCGTAATCGGTTAGGCCTGACGGCCGATATAACTGTATAAGTAGCCAGTATTATTCCACAGGGTTTCGCGCGCGCCTACCCCCGATTTGGTATTTCTCCACGAGTGAGCCGGATGAGCCCCTCTAGGGCGGCCTTCACCGTTTGTCGGCGCACGGCATCACGATCACCGGCAAATTGAAAACGCTCCGCGATCAGCCGTTCTGCCACACCCCAGCAGATCCAGACAGTACCTACCGGCTTTTCTGCAGAACCACCCTCGGGACCGGCCACGCCGCTGACGGCAACCGAGAATCGAGAAGCACTGCCGGCCTGTGCACCGAGAGCCATGGCCTCGACGACTTCCCGACTGACCGCACCGACCCGGCCGAACAACTCTTGCGGAACGCCCAGTTGCCGAGTCTTCTGGCGGTTTGAATACGTGACATAGCCGGCTTCGAACCACGCCGAGCTGCCAGGAATCCGGGTAATGGCTTCGGCAATGCCTCCGCCCGTACAGGATTCAGCGGTGCTGACCTGCGCACCCGCCTCGAGCAGAAGCTGCCCCAATTGCGCAGCCAGTTGAGTGATGTCATCCACCAGGATTCTCCCTATCGTTCAAGCAATGAAGACACGCTACACGAGCCTCATTCATGCGCAAGACAGTACGCGCCCGAATGCTGCCACGCCTGCGTGAGTGCCTATGCGTTCTCCTGTTGCGTGGCTGATCCCTGTTTCTTGTCGGGACACGGTTTTTTGACTGTTTCAACGATGGTTTCACGAGGACGCTGACGCGCCTCTTCAAGGGTGATGAAGCGCCCGTTGGTTGAATCCCTTCCACGTTTGCGTCGCATACAAAATCCTTTTTTTCACACTGGCTGCCCGGAATCGGACAGCGACCGCCACAGCCTAGCCAGCCCGGAGCGGGTAATGAAGGTCTGGAAACGAGTCGTCACGAATAACCGGAACCTGCGGCCTGCGAACGTGCGTGGTAACCTTGCGCCCATCGCAAAAGCAATCGGATCTGACGTCGGCCCACGTAGGTGGTGTTCCACGCGGCGCTACTCATTTGCCTCAATCTCCCAACGAATTTGCCTAAATAACTGATGAATAAAGCAATTTCCGACCTCTCTTCGCACACCCCCATGATGCAGCAGTACTGGAAGCTGAAAAACCAGCATCCAGACCAGTTGATGTTCTATCGCATGGGCGACTTCTACGAGATTTTCTACGAAGACGCCAAGAAGGCGGCCAAGCTTCTGGATATCACGCTGACCGCCCGCGGGCAGTCTGCCGGGCAGAGCATTCCCATGTGCGGCATCCCCTATCACGCGGCCGAAGGCTATCTGGCCAAACTGGTAAAGCTGGGCGAGTCCGTGGTCATCTGCGAACAGATCGGTGATCCGGCGACCAGCAAAGGCCCGGTCGAGCGTCAGGTCGTGCGCATTATCACGCCGGGTACGGTGAGCGACGAGGCGCTGCTCGATGAACGACGCGACAACCTGATCGCAGCCGTACTGGGCGACGAGCGTCTGTTCGGTTTGGCAGTGCTGGACATCACCAGCGGCAACTTCACCGTTCAGGAGATCAAGGGTTGGGAGAACTTGCTGGCGGAACTGGAACGTATCAACCCGGTTGAATTGCTGATTCCCGATGACTGGCCGCAGGGTCTGCCCGCCGAGAGGCGTCGTGGTTCACGTCGTCGTGCGCCTTGGGATTTCGAGCGAGATTCGGCACATAAAAGTCTGTGTCAGCAGTTTTCGACCCAGGATCTGAAAGGCTTCGGCTGCGAGATGCTGACCCTGGCAATCGGCGCTGCCGGTTGCCTGCTGGGCTACGCCAAGGAAACACAACGCACTGCCCTGCCACACCTGCGCAGCCTGCGCCATGAACGGATGGACGATACGGTTATCCTCGACGGTGCCAGCCGCCGCAATCTGGAGCTGGACACCAACCTGTCGGGCGGACGTGACAACACGCTGCAGTCGGTCATGGACCGTTGCCAGACTGCCATGGCCACGCGGCTACTGACACGCTGGTTGAATCGCCCGTTGCGAGACCTGAAAGTCCTGGAGGCACGGCAGGAATCGATCAGCTGCTTCCTTGAGCGCTACCGTTTCGAAAACCTGCAGCCCCAATTGAAAGAAATTGGCGACATCGAACGCATTCTGGCGCGAATCGGCCTGCGCAACGCGCGGCCGCGAGACTTGGCGCGTCTGCGTGACGCCCTGGGTGCCTTGCCGGAGCTGCAACTGGCGCTGGCCGAACTGGAAGCGCCGCACATTCAACAATTGGCAAAAGCCGCCGGCACTTACCCGGAACTGGCCGACCTGTTGCAAAGGGCAATCATCGATAACCCACCAGCCGTCATCCGCGACGGCGGTGTACTGAAAACCGGCTATGACGGCGAGCTTGATGAGCTGCTGTCCCTTAGCGAAAACGCGGGTCAGTTTCTGATCGACCTGGAAGCTCGTGAGAAAGCGCGCACCGGCCTCGCCAATCTGAAAGTCGGTTACAACCGCGTGCATGGCTACTTTATCGAGCTGCCGAGCAAGCAGGCCGAACAAGCCCCTGCCGATTACATTCGACGTCAGACGCTCAAGGGCGCCGAGCGCTTCATCACCCCGGAGCTGAAAGAGTTCGAAGACAAGGCACTGTCAGCCAAGAGCCGCGCGCTGGCTCGGGAAAAAATGCTCTATGAAGCGCTGCTCGAAGATCTGATCGGGCATCTGGCACCGCTGCAGGACACTGCTGCCGCCCTGGCCGAACTGGACGTGCTGAGCAACCTCGCCGAACGCGCGCTCAATCTGGATCTGAATCGCCCGCGCTTCACCGATGAGCCATGCATGCGCATCGAGCAAGGTCGCCACCCAGTGGTCGAGCAAGTGCTGTCGTCACCATTCGTGGCCAACGACCTGAACCTGAACGACGACACCCGCATGCTGGTGATCACAGGTCCGAACATGGGTGGTAAATCCACCTACATGCGCCAGACAGCATTGATCGTACTGCTGGCCCATATCGGCAGTTTCGTTCCGGCGGCCAGTTGCAAACTTTCATTGGTCGACCGCATTTTCACGCGTATCGGCTCCAGCGATGACTTGGCCGGCGGGCGTTCGACGTTCATGGTGGAAATGAGCGAAACCGCGAACATCCTGCACAATGCCACGGACAAGAGTCTGGTGTTGATGGACGAAGTCGGACGCGGCACCAGTACCTTCGACGGTCTGTCGCTGGCATGGGCTGCGGCAGAATGCCTCGCCCAATTGCGTGCCTATACCTTGTTCGCGACACACTATTTCGAATTGACCGTACTGCCGGAAAGCGAGCCGTTGGTGGCGAACGTGCATCTCAACGCTACCGAACACAATGAACGCATCGTGTTCCTGCATCGGGTGCTCCCGGGACCGGCGAGCCAGAGCTATGGCCTGGCGGTCGCCCAACTGGCGGGGGTTCCAGGCAAGGTTATCAGTCGCGCCAAGGAGCATTTGCAGCGCCTGGAAACCACCAGCCTGCCCCATGAACAGCCCAAACCGAAACCTGGCAAGCCGCCCGTACCGATGCAGAGCGATATGTTCGCCAGCCTGCCGCACCCGGTACTGGAGGAGTTAGCGAAGCTGAAAATCGACGATATGACGCCACGCCAAGCTATCGAATGGTTATATGGACTGCAAAACCGGATCTAACGGTATCCGTAACAAGCTGTTAGAATCCCGCGCGGTTTGGGAACGGTACAGCCTCTAGCCGGGCAGTAAGAGATCCGAGCCGCGTTCGAACGCAGCGAACCAAAGCTCCGCTCGCGGGCCTCACTGGTCTGGAGCCGGGCTGACTGCGTTCTGAATGGCCCGGGAACGTTCCCAACCGAGCAACCCTACCGTGAAGGGCTCTGCTGCCGCCGCCTGAGGAGAGAATTAGAAATGACCTTCGTCGTCACCGACAACTGCATCAAGTGCAAGTACACCGACTGCGTAGAAGTGTGTCCGGTGGACTGCTTTTACGAAGGCCCGAACTTCCTGGTGATTCACCCGGATGAGTGCATCGACTGCGCTCTGTGCGAGCCTGAATGCCCCGCCAATGCGATTTTCTCGGAAGATGAAATCCCGGCAGGCATGGAAAACTTCATCGAGCTGAACGCCGAGCTGGCTGACGTCTGGCCCAACATCACCGAGCGCAAAGACGCGCTGCCGGATGCTGAGGAGTGGGACGGCAAAACTGGCAAGATCGCTGACCTGGAACGCTAAGCTCCCGCGCGAACTGCGAAAAAGACCCTTCGGGGTCTTTTTGCGTTTCAGAAGCCGGGAAATATCCGCGGGTCTTTTTCGCAGGCAAAAAAAAGGGGCGGTATGACCCGCCCACATTTTTTCCATAATCCCTTTAATCCATTTTCATCATCCTGATGAATCGCATCCTGCGATGTCCCTGAAGCAGTCTTCCTTGACCGCCTGTGCCAGTCCGTTGGCACAGTTCTGATATTAGTGATTTACCGAGACAGAGCAACACCCGAGACTTTTCAAAAAAATACCAACCCATCGCGGCTGTGAAAATAAAGGCATGCCAAATCAAGCGGATAACTATGATTGATGATTGACCGCTACCGTTTACCCTCGAGAAATAATGCGATGTCTCACACCTTACGTAAGAAAACGCTTACAACCAAAGTAAGTGTCACTTACGCATTCATCCATATTAAAAGTGACATATAGAGGGTTGATTAATTGAATATTCTCGTATGTACCTTGTTCCGAAACAATAAAAAAACCCCGAACAATCGGGGCTTTTCAGGTGACACTCGTTAGCCATTAGTATGGCCAGGACTCACTGAAACAGTGACTCACTCGACAGGCCATTCTTCTCAAGTATCTCACGCAGACGTTTGAGCCCCTCAACCTGGATCTGCCGCACCCGCTCGCGAGTCAAACCGATTTCCAGGCCGACATCCTCCAACGTGCTGCTCTCATGCCCGCGCAAGCCGAAGCGGCGCACCACCACCTCCCGTTGCTTGTCGGTCAGTTCGGACAGCCACTGGTCGATGCTCTGGGACAGGTCATCATCCTGAAGCAGTTCGCAAGGATCGGTAGGACGATCATCGGTCAGGGTATCGAGCAAGGTCTTGTCGGAGTCTGGCCCCAGGGACACATCGACCGAAGACACTCGTTCGTTAAGGCCCAGCATGCGCTTGACCTCGCCCACGGGCTTCTCGAGCAGGTTGGCGATCTCTTCGGGTGAAGGTTCGTGATCAAGCTTCTGCGTCAACTCTCGCGCGGCGCGCAGATAGACGTTGAGCTCCTTGACCACATGAATCGGCAAACGGATGGTCCGTGTCTGATTCATGATCGCGCGCTCGATGGTCTGACGAATCCACCAGGTCGCGTACGTGGAGAAGCGGAAACCGCGCTCCGGATCGAATTTTTCGACCGCTCGAATCAGGCCAAGATTGCCCTCCTCGATCAGGTCCAGCAATGACAGGCCACGATTGACGTAGCGTCTGGCGATTTTGACCACCAGGCGCAGATTGCTTTCAATCATGCGTTTGCGTCCGGCCGGATCACCACTTTGCGACAACCGCGCGAAATGGACCTCTTCTTCCGGGGACAACAGGGGAGAAAAGCCGATCTCGTTGAGATACAGCTGCGTGGCATCCAGTGCCCGCGTGTAGTCGATGTACTTGTGCTGCTTGAGTGCTGCGGAGTTTTTCGTCTTCGCACGAACAGAAGGTGTAGCTGGCTTCTCATCCGTTGCAGAATCCAGGACGATCCCGCGCTCCATCAGGAGAACTTCGTCGTCTATGTCAAACTCCGGCACTTCTTTGTTGAGAGCCATTGTTATAGTCCTTTGGTGAGTTCGACCTCAAGCTCCAGTGGCACCTTTTTCCATGGCATCACTTGAGCCTGTCCCCTCTATGTCAGGAACAGGCTGGAAACAAATCAACGACGTGGCAAAAATTCCAGCGGATCTACCGGTTTACCCTGACGGCGAATCTCGAAATGCAGCTTGACCCGGTCAGTCCCCGTGGATCCCATCTCGGCAATTGTCTGCCCTGCCTTGACTTGTTGCCCCTCCCGAACCAACAACCTACGGTTGTGACCGTAAGCACTGACATAGGTATCGCTGTGTTTGATGATTACCAACTCGCCGTAGCCCCTTAATCCACTTCCGGCGTAAACCACTGAACCATCAGACGCGGCCAAAACAGGCTGTCCCAAATCTCCGGCGATATCAATTCCTTTATTCAAACTACCGTTTGAAGAAAATTTGCCGATCAAAACGCCGTTAGTTGGCCACGCCCAACCACTCGCCGAACGCGCTCCGGCAACTACGGGCGTATTAACAGGAGTGGTTACCGGTGTCGTTGCAGCAGGCGCCGTAGTGCCCGAAGTTGCTCCTACTGGACGTGTAATGACCGTGGTCTTGATTGAACCCGATGGCGAACTCGAGCTGCCGGTGGTGGTTTGCGGAACCACCACCGGCGCTGCCGCTACCGCCGTAGAAGTCGAGCTCGAGCGCCCGTCGAAGCGAATCGCCTGACCGACGTGAATGGTATAGGGGTCCGGGATATTGTTGCGCGCGGCCAGCGCTTTCCAGTCCCAACCGTAGCGGAATGCAATGGAAAACAGGGTATCGCCGCGCTTGACCACATACTGACCGGTAGTCACCGGCTGGCGGACAGGCGCTGAAGGCTTGCCACCATTTCGATCAACGACGCGAACTCCGCCCGACGGCGTGCTGGAGCAGCCGACCAGAAGGACACTCAGGGCAATGCCAATCACCAGACGCTGAAAACTTGTTGAAGACCTACGCTGCCGAATGACTGTGAGACTCACCCGCCACTCCCTTTACTGGTGACTGAATTAAAGCTGCCTTATGTGTCGTGATGATGACAGGCAGCCATGGAAAAACGGTGTCGAAAAATGTTCATCTCGGCGTGTAGCGTGCGGGTAACCCCTCATCGCAAATCGCCAGCCTGTAGACAGGCGGCACCTCGCGGAATTCATTGCAGCTGCAAAACAACGCTTACGCCAGCGGCCCGTTGAGCAAAGGTACGAAGCGTACCGCGCCGAGCACATGCCGCGAGAAACCGTTTTCTTCTCGAATGATCAGCATCAACTGCTGGACTTCACCTGCCCCCACCGGGATCACCAGCCGACCTCCCGGCGCCAGTTGATCAAGCAACGCTTGAGGCACGTCGGTGGCGACTGCTGTGACGATGATCCCGTTGTACGGCGCAAGCGCAGGCCAGCCTTCCCAGCCATCGCCCCAGCGAAACACCATGTTGCGCAGGTTGAGTTCGACCAGACGCTCCTTGGCCCGATCCTGCAGTACCTTGATCCGCTCCACGGAGAACACTCGCTCCACGAGTTGCGCCAGCACCGCCGTTTGATACCCGGACCCGGTACCGATTTCCAACACTTTGTCCAACGGCCCCGCTGCCAGGAGCAATTCGCTCATGCGAGCGACCATGTAAGGCTGGGAAATGGTCTGGTTATTGCCGATTGGCAGTGCCGTGTCTTCGTAGGCGCGATGGGCCAGCGCCTCATCGACGAACAGATGCCGAGGCGTCTTGCGAATGACGTCCAGCACCTGGGTGTTGCTGATGCCCTCCTCGTACAGCCGTTGAATCAGCCGCTCACGGGTACGCTGCGAGGTAAAACCCACGCCACGACGTAACAGATCATCTTGCTCACGCGACATCAGGCCATTCCCTCCAGCCATGCGTTCAGGCTGTTGAAACCATCCTGATAGGTCCGATCCAGTTGCAACGGTGTAATTGACACGTAGCCCTGCATCACGGCATGGAAGTCCGTACCAGGGCCACCATCTTCGGCGTCTCCGGCAGCGGCAATCCAGTAGCCGGCCCTGCCGCGGGGATCGACCACGCGCACCGGCGCCGCAGCGCGGGTCCGATGCCCCAGGCGAGTCAGTTGAATACCGCGTATGTGTTCCAGCGGCAGGTTTGGGATATTCACGTTCAATACGGTACGAGGTGGAAGATCGAGCTGCTCGTGAGCCTCGACCAGAAGCCGAGCGTAATGCGCGGCGGTTGCCAGGTTATCGACCTGCCGCGACAAAAATGAAAAAGCAAACGACGGGCGTTGCAGGAAGCGTCCCTCAAGCGCCGCAGCGACGGTGCCGGAATACAGCACATCGTCGCCCAGGTTGGCGCCCAGATTGATGCCTGATACCACCATGTCCGGTTCGTGCTCCAGCAAGCCATGAATGCCCAGATGCACGCAATCGGTCGGGGTGCCATTGAGGCTGATGAAGCCGTTGTCCAGCCAATGGGGATGCAGCGGTCGATCAAGAGTCAGTGAGCTACTGGCGCCGCTTCTGTCTTGATCGGGAGCGATGACCGCGCACTCGGCATAGCCCGCCATCGCCCTGTAGAGCGCAGCAAGCCCGGGTGCCGAGACCCCATCATCATTTGAAATCAGAATACGCATGAGCTGTCCGTCTGTCCTGCGGGCGCCAGATCGACGAGTTCACGCACCAAAGCGGTGGCGAAGCATCCGGCCGGCAGGACGAATTCCAGTTGCAGAATGTCAGGCTCGGGATAATGCCACGTCAACCGCCCGATGGGCAGTCGCAGGATGCGACGTTCGTGTTCCATCCCGGCCTTGATCAGCCAGTTACAGAGCGACGATTCACGCAGCGCGACGCTGTTTTCAAGCTCGGCAGTTGCGCCGCAAGCCGGGGAAGGCCCCTCGCCCCATTGAGGGCCTGTCGGGTGCAGGTCCAGAATTGCCAGACGCGGATCGCTGCATTCGGCCTCGCCGGCTGGAAAAAAACTGCGGCTGTCGGTGAATGCGAGCAAGTCGCCCACCTGAGCCTTGTTCCAGGAACCGTCGCCGACACGCTCAGCCAGCACCTGATTGAACAGATAACTGCGAGCGGTGGAGAGCAGCCGAGAACGCACGTTGCGCTGTTCAGGAAGGGCCTGGCGCTCGGCATAATGCCTGGCTTCGCCGACGTTCCCGCCCTCGTAGCCGAAACGTTGCGCACCGAAATAATTGGGGATACCGTCGAGCTTGATCGCTTCGAGACGAGCATCCAGCGCAGCCTTGTCAGCCTGTAACCGGGTCAGGCGCAGGGTGAACCCGTTGGCCGCATGGGCGCCGCGTTGCAGTTTGCGCTTGTGCCGTTTGCTATCGAGGATTTTGAGGGTGTCGTTCTCCGCCGCCGCCATGTCCGGATCGGCCTTGCCCGGCAACTGGATACTGAACCACTGCCGCGTGAGGGCCTGGCGATCTTTCAGACCCGCGTAGGCCACAGTTCGCAGAGGTACGCCAGCAGCCTTGGCCAGTCGCCTGGCTGCTTCTTCTGTGTTCAGACCACGTTTTTCCACCCATAGCCACAGGTGTTCGCCATCGCCGGACAGAGGAATGTCGAGTACCTCATCCACCTGAAAATCTTCGGCGCTCGCCTTGAGAACTGCAGTGCCCAACGCATCACCATAGGCCCGAGGGCCCAACAGTTCGAGTTCAGTCATGCTGCGATCAACAGCGCAACGGCGTGAACCGCGATGCCTTCTTCACGGCCAGTAAACCCGAGCTTTTCGGTGGTGGTGGCCTTGACGTTGACCTGATCGAGTTCAACCTGCAGATCTTCTGCAATCAGCGCGCGCATGGTGTCGATGTGCGGCGCCATCTTTGGCGCCTGGGCGACGATGGTGGCGTCGACATTGCCGACTTTCCAGCCCTTGGCCTGTACCTGTTTGAGCACGTGACGCAGCAATACACGGCTGTCTGCGCCCTTGAACTGCGGATCGGTATCGGGAAAGTGCTTACCGATGTCGCCCAGCGCCGCCGCGCCCAGCAAGGCGTCGCTCAATGCGTGCAACAGGACATCGCCATCGGAGTGCGCGAGCAAACCGAACGTGTGCGCGATCCGCACCCCACCCAAGGTAATGAAATCGCCTTCAGCGAAACGGTGCACATCGTAGCCGTGGCCAATACGCATAAAAAAACGCCCTGAAAAAGTCAGGGCGTGATTCTACCTACTTTGTCGGACATTAGGGCCTGGTGGCACTCAATTGCGGGCGAGCTTGCTGCGATTGAATGCCCTTTTCGTCAGCCTGCCAATGCCACTGCGTGATAGCGCAGGTGATCCTCGATGAAACTGGCGATGAAGAAATAGCTGTGGTCATAACCAGGCTGCATGCGCAACTCCAGCGGATGACCTGCGGCCTTCGTCGCCTGCACCAACGCCTGTGGCTTGAGCTGGTTGGCAAGAAAGTCGTCGCGGTCCCCCTGATCCACCAACAACGGCAGACGCTCGGTGGCCTCGGCGATCAGCACACTGGCGTCCCATTCGCGCCAACGCGAACGGTCTTCCCCCAGATAACGCGAAAAGGCCTTCTGCCCCCATGGGCAATCCATCGGGTTGGTGATGGGCGAGAACGCCGACACCGATTTGTAACGACCAGGGTTGCGCAGCGCGCAGACCAGCGCCCCGTGACCGCCCATCGAATGACCGCTGATACTGCGTTTCTCCGAAGCCGGAAAATGCGCTTCGATCAGGGCAGGAAGCTCGCTGACCACGTAATCGTACATGCGGTAGTGCCGAGCCCAGGGCTGCTGCGTGGCATTGAGATAAAAGCCTGCGCCCAGACCGAAATCGTAGGCGTTGTCCGGATCACCCGGCACGTCGGCGCCACGCGGGCTGGTGTCCGGGGCGACAATGATCAGCCCAAGCTCAGCGGCGATGCGCTGCGCGCCGGCCTTCTGCATGAAGTTCTCATCGGTGCAGGTCAGCCCCGACAGCCAGTAGACCACCGGCAGCTTGCCGCCCTGCTCTGCCTGAGGCGGCAGGTAAACGGCAAACACCATGTCGCAGCCGAGCACATCGGAGTGATGTTTATAGCGTTTATGCCAGCCGCCGAAGCTTTTCTGGCACGAGAGATTTTCCAGACTCATAGGGTCGTTCCTCCCAGCGATGAGCGATGAGCCACACGTTGCAAAAAGGGACAGTGGCGTGCCTTCCTGCAACTTGAAGCCTGAAGCTCAGTGCGGCTTCTTAGAAATGGATGACCGAACGAATGCTCTTGCCTTCATGCATCAGATCAAACGCTTCGTTGATTTTGTCCAGACCCATGGTGTGGGTGATGAAGGTGTCCAGCGGGATTTCGCCGGTCTGGGATTTTTCGACGTAGCTTGGCAGCTCGGTACGGCCCTTGACGCCACCGAATGCGGAACCGCGCCAGACGCGACCGGTGACCAGTTGGAACGGACGAGTCGCGATTTCCTGACCGGACGGCGCGACGCCGATGATGATCGATTCACCCCAACCCTTGTGGCAGCACTCCAGCGCGGCACGCATCAACTGAACAT
The DNA here is from genome assembly GCF_003605735.1 of Pseudomonas sp. LS-2. Classification (GTDB taxonomy): domain Bacteria; phylum Pseudomonadota; class Gammaproteobacteria; order Pseudomonadales; family Pseudomonadaceae; genus Aquipseudomonas. The sequence goes on from NZ_QXTJ01000015.1 coordinate 258,829, forward strand.
TGCCGATGCACTCGAAGCTGTAGTCGACACCCCCATCGGTCAATTCGACGATGACGTCCTGGATTGGCTTGGTGTGTTCTTTAGGGTTGATGAAGTCGGTGGCACCCAATTCACGTGCGACGTCGAACTTCGCCGGATTGATGTCGATGGCGATGATGCGCGAGGCCTTGGCCATTTTCGCGCCGATGATCGCCGCCAGACCGATGCCGCCCAGGCCGAAGATGGCCACGGTGGCGCCCTCTTCTACTTTGGCGGTGTTCAGCACGGCGCCGATGCCGGTGGTCACGCCGCAACCCAGCAGACAGACCTTTTCCAGCGGCGCCTCTTTAGGGATTTTGGCCAGGGAGATTTCCGGAACCACGGTATATTCCGAGAAGGTCGAGCAGCCCATGTAGTGGTAGACCGGCTCACCGTTGTAGCTGAAACGTGTGGTGCCATCAGGCATCAGGCCCTTGCCCTGCGTGGCGCGAACCTTCTGGCAGAGGTTCGTCTTGCCGGATTTGCAGAATTTGCACTCGCGACATTCGGCCGTGTAAAGCGGGATGACATGGTCACCGACCGCCAGCGAGGTCACACCTTCGCCGACCGCTTCAACGATACCGCCACCTTCGTGACCCAGAATGCACGGGAATACGCCTTCCGAATCAGCGCCGGACAAGGTGTAGGCATCCGTGTGGCAGACACCGGAGGCAACGGTACGGATCAACACCTCACCTGCCTTCGGCGCCTCGACGTCCACTTCGACGATTTGCAGCGGTTGGTTGGGCGCAAAAGCGACGGCAGCACGTGACTTGATCATCATGATCTCCAGCGAAGTAAAAACGAGCGACGAGTGTAAAGCAGTGCTGTTTGATTAATAATCTGCGCAAAAGCAAAACATTAATGCTGCACAGGGACAATCGATGTACACCAATCGCTGGGAAGGCCTCGATGAATTCGTCGCTGTAGCCGAGTGTGGGCAGTTCACGGCGGCAGCGGAACGACTGGGCGTGTCGTCCTCACACATCAGCCGGCAAATTGCCCGTCTTGAAGAACGCTTGCAAACACGCCTGCTGTACCGAAGCACGAGAAAAGTCGCGCTCACAGAGGCGGGCCAGACCTTTCTCCATCATTGCCAGCGCTTGCAGGACAGTCGTGAAGAGGCATTGCGTGCCGTGGTCGACCTGACAAGCGAGCCCAAGGGCCTGCTGCGCATGACCTGCGCGGTCGCCTATGGCGAACGCTTCATTGCGCCGCTGGTGACGCGATTCATGGACGAATACCCGCAACTGCGGGTCGACATTGAATTGACGAACAACACCCTGGATCTGGTGCATGAAGGGATGGATCTGGCGATCCGGCTGGGTCGCTTGCAGGACTCCCGACTGGTTGCAACGCGTCTGGCGCCTCGCCGGATGTATCTGTGTGCTTCGCCGTCCTATCTAGAACGTTATGGCCGCCCGCACAGCGTGTCGGAATTGAACCGGCACAACTGTCTGATCGGTAGCTCCGACAGTTGGCTGCTGCAACAGAACGGCAAGGAATTTTCCCAGCGAATCCATGGAAACTGGCGCTGCAACAGCGGCCAGGCCGTGTTGGACGCCGCACTGCTGGGCGTGGGATTGTGTCAGTTGCCGGACTATTACGTGCTTGAACATTTGAAGAGCGGCGCGCTGATTTCACTGCTCGACGCGCACCAGCCGCCCAATACTGCGGTGTGGGCGTTATATCCACAGCAAAGACATCTGTCGCCGAAGGTCAGAAAGCTGGTGGATTATCTGAAGTCGGGGTTGGCGTTGAGGGATGAGTATCGGTAGCAGCGTTCATCTACCCTGCAGTCCGGCTTGCCGGCGGTGATGAATTCACGATCGCTACCGCCGGCAAGCCGGACTGCTACAGGATGGAAATATCCCTACCGCTTGAATTCACCACGACGCTGACGCAGCCATTCGAGGTCTTCGGGCCGTGTGACCTTGATGTTGTCAGCCCGACCTTCGATCAGACGAGGCGACTGCCCCGCCCACTCAATGGCCGACGCTTCGTCAGTGATCGAAACGTTCGACACAAGACTGTCCGCCAAGGCCCGATGCAACGCCCCCAGACGAAACATCTGTGGCGTATAGGCTTGCCAGATCAGGCTGCGATCAACGGTTTCGGTCACGCGACCATGCGCATCTGCCCGCTTGAGGGTGTCTTTGGCAGGGACGGCCAGCAAGCCACCGACCGGATCGTCTTTGAGTTCGTTGAGCAGGTTGTCCAGATCCGAACGCGCCAGATTCGGTCGTGCGGCGTCGTGTACCAGCACCCAGTCATTGTCATCGGCACCATTGGCGTGCAGATGCAGCAGGGCATTGAGCACCGAGTCCGCACGCTCCCTGCCACCCGCGACCTGCTGGATTCGCGAATCCAGAGCGCAAGGCAACGTGGGCCAATAAGGGTCATCCACAGCCAGACTGATCACCAGACCCTTGAGTCGAGGATGATCGAGAAAGCAAAGCAGGCTGTGTTCAAGAATCGTGAGGCCGCCCAGTTGCAGGTACTGCTTGGGACGGTCTGCCGCCATGCGAGCACCAACGCCCGCTGCGGGAATCACTGCCCAGAAGGCAGGAAGCAATTGTGTCATTACGCCAACGTCACTGTGCCAACTGATAAAGGGTCTCGCCGTCCTTGACCATGCCTAACTCGTGACGGGCACGCTCTTCCACGGTCTCCAGGCCTTTCTTCAGCTCCAGCACTTCCGCATCCAGGACCCGGTTGCGCTCCAGCAGCGTTTCGTTTTCGGCATGTTGATCGGCGATTTGCTGGGTCAGACTGGCGACCTGCGCGAGACTGCCGTTACCCACCCATAAGCGGTATTGCAAGCCAGCGAGCAGCAAGAGCAGAACGAGGAACAACCAGTTAGGACTGCGCATTGTGAATATCTGTTACCCGGTGGAGAAAGACAGCAAAACCGACCATTTCAAATGACCATGAGCCCGGTGGTCACCGGGCTCATGGATCAGGACGTCAGGATAAATCGCTTTAAGCGAATTTCCCTACTGCGCCTGCTGCCTTTTTACCATCTTGCAGTCAGCCGCGAAACTCGCCGCGACCACGGTATACAGCTTTGGCGCCCAGTTGCTCTTCGATACGCAGCAACTGGTTGTACTTGGAGATACGATCGGAACGGCTCAACGAACCGGTCTTGATCTGACCAGCGGACGTGCCTACGGCCAGGTCGGCAATGGTCGAGTCTTCGGTTTCACCGGAACGGTGGGAGATCACGGCGGTGTATCCGGCAGCCTTGGCCATCTGAATAGCTTCGAGCGTTTCGGTCAGCGTGCCGATCTGGTTGAATTTGATCAGGATCGAGTTACCGATTTTCTTCTCGATGCCTTCTTTCAGGATCTTGGTGTTGGTCACGAACAGGTCGTCGCCCACCAGCTGGATCTTGTCACCGATCTTGTCGGTCAGGACTTTCCAGCCATCCCAGTCGGACTCGTCCAGACCGTCTTCAATGGAAATGATCGGGTGTTTGCTCACCAGATCGGCCAGGTAGTCGGCAAAACCGGCTGAGTCGTACTCGCCTTCTTCGCTCAACACGTACTTGCCGTTCTTGTAAAACTCGCTCGCGGCGCAGTCCAGAGCCAGGGTCACGTCGGTGCCCAGCTTGTAGCCGGCGTTCGCAACAGCCTCGGCGATTGCGTCGAGAGCATCGGCGTTGGAGTTCAGGTTCGGTGCGAAACCGCCTTCGTCACCGACAGCGGTGGTCAGGCCACGGGCCTTCAGGCCGGCCGTGAGGTGGTGGAAAATCTCGGTGCCCCAGCGCAGGCCTTCGGAGAAGGTCTTGGCGCCGACCGGTTGAACCATGAATTCCTGGATGTCGATGTTGTTATCGGCGTGCTCGCCACCGTTGATGATGTTCATCATCGGAACCGGCATCGAGTAAACGCCCGGCGTGCCGTTCAGGTTGGCGATGTGTGCGTAGAGCGGCAGGTCCTGATCCTGAGCAGCAGCCTTGGCAGCAGCCAGAGAAACAGCGAGGATCGCGTTGGCGCCCAGGCTGGCTTTGTTTTCGGTGCCGTCGAGCTCGATCATCGCGTGATCCAGCGCTTTCTGGTCAACCGGGTCCTTGCCCAGCAGCAGGTCGCGGATGGGGCCGTTGATGTTGGCCACTGCCTTCAGAACGCCCTTGCCCATGTAACGGCTCTTGTCGCCATCACGCAGCTCAAGTGCTTCACGCGAGCCGGTGGAAGCACCGGACGGCGCGCACGCACTGCCGATGATGCCGTTGTCGAGGAGCACATCTGCTTCCACGGTGGGATTGCCACGGGAGTCGAGAACTTCACGACCTTTGATGTCGACGATTTTTGCCATTGTTGTTAACACTCCAAGATTGACGAAAACGACGCAGCTGGGAAAAAACGACTGACGTCCCGAGGCACTAGACAGCGGGCAGGCCCGAGACGACAAAAATCCCCGACCCATTGGTCGGGAAAGAAAGCGCACGGCACTGTACCGGAGGCGTCAGTGCCGGAGAAGCGGGTTTTAAGCCGTTTCGATTGTCGGGAAGCTCTTGACCAGGTCATCGAGCGCCTTGAGCTGGGTCAGGAACGGCTCCAGCTTGTTAAGGCGCAATGCGCAAGGACCATCGCATTTGGCGTTGTCCGGATCCGGATGCGCCTCGAGGAAAAGACCCGCCAGACCCTGGCTGATACCGGCCTTGGCGAGGTCAGTTACCTGAGCGCGACGGCCACCGGCAGAATCCGAACGACCACCCGGCATCTGCAATGCATGAGTGACGTCGAAGAACACAGGGTATTCGAACGCTTTCATGATGCCGAAACCAAGCATGTCCACCACGAGGTTGTTGTAGCCGAAGCTCGAACCACGCTCGCAGAGGATCAACTGGTCGTTACCCGCTTCTTCGCACTTGTTCAGGATGTGCTTCATCTCCTGAGGCGCGAGGAACTGGGCTTTCTTGATGTTGATGACCGCACCGGTTTTGGCCATGGCGACGACCAGATCGGTCTGGCGCGACAGGAAAGCCGGCAACTGAATGATGTCGCAGACTTCAGCGACGGTCGCAGCCTGATGAGGCTCATGCACGTCAGTGATCACCGGCACACCGAAGGTGCTCTTGATCTCTTCGAAAATGCGCATGCCCGCTTCCAGGCCCGGACCACGGTACGAGGTCACGGAAGAACGATTGGCTTTGTCGAAGCTGGCCTTGAACACATAAGGGATACCGAGTTTCTCGGTAACCCGCACATACTCTTCGCAGACCTGCATGGCCATGTCCCGCGACTCCAGGACATTCATGCCGCCGAACAAGACCATTGGCTTGTCGTTGGCAATGTCGATGGAACCTACGCGGATGATTTTCTGTGCCATGTAATGAATTCCCTATCAGGCGTTCTTCTGATGTTGAGCCAGCGCTGCCTTGACGAAGCCACTGAACAGCGGGTGACCATCGCGAGGCGTGGAAGTGAACTCAGGGTGGAACTGGCAAGCCACGAACCACGGATGATCCTTGGACTCGACCACTTCGACCAGCGCGCCGTCGCCGGAACGGCCGGAAACCTTCAAGCCGGCTTCGATCAACTGCGGCAGCAGGTTGTTGTTCACTTCATAGCGATGACGATGACGCTCGACGATGACGTCCTTGGCGTAGCAGTCATGTACCAGAGAGCCTGGCTCCAGTTGGCACTCCTGCGCGCCCAGACGCATGGTGCCGCCCAGATCGGAAGCTTCGGTGCGGGTTTCAACGGCGCCGGTGGCATCTTCCCACTCAGTGATCAGACCGACCACAGGGTGCGGACTGGTGCGATCGAACTCGGTGGAGTTGGCGTCTGTCCAGCCCAGCACGTTACGGGCAAACTCGATGACGGCCACTTGCATGCCCAGGCAGATACCCAGGTACGGAACCTTGTTTTCGCGGGCGAACTGAACGGCAGTGATCTTGCCTTCCACGCCGCGCAGGCCAAAACCGCCCGGAACCAGAATGGCGTCCACGCCTTCCAGCAGGCCGGTGCCCTGATTCTCGATGTCTTCGGAATCGATGTAACGCAGGTTGACCTTGGTGCGATTGGTAATGCCGGCATGACTCATCGCTTCGATCAGCGACTTGTACGCATCCAGCAGTTCCATGTACTTGCCGACCATGGCGATGGTGACTTCATGCTCAGGATTGAGCTTGGCATCGACCACCTTGTCCCATTCGGACAGGTCAGCACTGTTGCATTGCAGGCCGAAGCGCTCGACGACGAAATCGTCCAGACCCTGTGCGTGCAGCATGCCGGGAATCTTGTAGATGGTGTCGGCGTCTTCCAGCGAAATCACCGCACGCTCTTCAACGTTGGTGAACAGCGCGATCTTGCGACGCGACGACATGTCGACGTGGTGGTCGGAGCGGCAGATCAGTACGTCAGGCTGCAGGCCGATGGAACGCAATTCCTTGACCGAGTGCTGCGTCGGTTTGGTCTTGGTTTCGCCGGCGGTGGCGATGTACGGCACCAGTGTCAGGTGCATCAGCATGGCGCGCTTGGCGCCGATTTCGACGCGAAGCTGACGGATGGCCTCGAGGAACGGCTGCGACTCGATGTCACCGACGGTGCCGCCGATCTCGACCAGGGCCACGTCGGCGTCGCCGGCACCTTTGATGATGCGACGCTTGATTTCGTCGGTGATGTGCGGGATCACCTGAATGGTCGCGCCCAGATAATCACCACGGCGCTCTTTGCGCAGGACGTGTTCGTACACACGGCCGGTGGTGAAGTTGTTGTTCTGGGTCATGGTGGTGCGAATGAAACGCTCGTAGTGACCCAGGTCCAGGTCGGTCTCGGCGCCGTCGTGGGTGACGAACACTTCACCGTGCTGGAACGGGCTCATGGTGCCCGGATCGACGTTGATGTAGGGGTCCAGCTTGAGCATGGTGACCTTAAGTCCCCTCGCCTCCAGGATGGCCGCCAATGAAGCCGAGGCAATGCCTTTCCCCAATGAAGAAACAACACCGCCCGTGACGAAGATGTAGCGCGTCATGAAAAACCCTAGAAGTCTGCGTTAAAGCGGTCAGAGCCGCCGGGGAAAGCGAAGGAAGGCCGAAGCCCCCGATGACCTGCAAATCTTTCGATGCAGTTCTGAAATTGCCGCGCTGGAAGTGACTGGTCGGAATCGGACCTGTCCATTGCTCGCCACATTTTGAGAATCGCCCAGTAAAGACTGGCTGGTAATCGGCAACTTGCGTCGTTCCGAAAGGATCGACATAAGCTGTATCAAGAAGGGAGCGTAGTCTACCGGAAACGGGCTCTCATCTCAAACTGTGGTCATTCGTCGGTGGCTGCCAGTGCAATCGCCAGTCGCCACGGGGGTCGGCGTCGAGTCCGGGAAGATTGGCAACCGCCAACAGCCGCTCGCCCCGATACAACAGCGGCAATCGGCCGCGCAGAAAGACCGGCACGCCTTTTTCGTTGAGCAGACGCTTGAGGTCTCGCCGGCCGCGGTCGGGCACATCGAGCACTTCGCCCCCCTGCCGGTAGTGAACATGCAGACCGCCGCGCGGAATTTCCCCGAGAATGTGCAGCATGCCATTGCCCGGCAACTGCAGGGGCTGGGAAGCCAGGGACCAGTGTTGGGAGCCGACAACATCCTTGAGCCAGATGCCCGAAAGCCACCAGATACGGCCTTCAGCGCGGTGCAGTTGGCCATCAGCCAGGCGCCAGATCGGCCGCCCATCGGGGCCCGCATCGCGCAACGAATCCCAGCCAGCCCAGTGATCGCTGTCGGGCAAACGGGTCAGCGCTCCCAGCCAGTGGCGCAAGGCATTGCGCTGACGAGCGGCGGACAACCCCTCAAGGGGCGCCAGCTCCAGGGACGGCAGATCGAGCCACGGCCATGGACAGGGGCTGTCGGCTTGCGCGAGGTCGTGCAATGCCAGCTCATCGAGCAAAACCTGGGCTTCGGCCAGATGGGCAGCGCTACGGGTCATGCTCGCCATGGCGTGCGGCCAGCGCGCAGTCAGCAGCGGCAGGACATGGTTGCGAAGATAATTGCGGGAAAACCGGCTGTCCTTGTTGCTTGGATCCTCGATCCAGCTCAACCCTTGTTGCCTGGCATAGGCTTCAAGAAGCGCACGCGGCTCGTCCAGTAACGGTCTGAACAGATCGCCTTTGCCGAGTTTTCGCTGCGACGGCATCGCCGCCAGTCCTTTCACGCCCGCGCCACGCAACAAACGGAACATCAGGGTTTCAGCCTGATCGTCACGATGCTGGGCCGTCAGCAATACCTCTCCCATCTGCAACACGTCATTGAACGCGGCGTAACGCGCATCTCGGGCAGCCCGCTCAAGGCTCGCGCCCGGCAATACCTGAACGTCGATCACCTGCAACGGCACCCCCAGAATCTGGCACATCTGACGGCAATGCCCTGGCCACGAGGCCGCGACGGCCTGCAAACCGTGATGAATGTGGATTGCGCTCAAGGGAGGAATGCGCTGATGCCGCGACAGATCGGCCAGCAGGTGCAACAGGACGGTGGAATCCAGGCCACCGGAGAAGGCAATGCGCCAACCGGCTGCGTCACGCCAGGGGGACAGGCGCGACAACAGTCGACTGGATAACTCTTTCTTGATGTCCGGCTTGGTCATGCTCTGGAACCTGCTCAACCGCTGGCCGGACCTCGAAGAAAGCTTCGATCAGATACAGACTCCGATCAAACGCCGTAGCTCATCAGGCGCTCGTAACGGCGAGCCAGCAGTTCGTCGTTGTTGAACTTCTTGAGCATTGCCAACTGGCTGCTCAGTTCTTCGCGGATCGACGCTGCGGCTGCGGCCGGGTCACGGTGCGCGCCACCCAGTGGCTCGCTGATGACCTTGTCGACGATGCCCAGACCCTTCAGGCGGTCGGCAGTGATGCCCATCGCTTCAGCAGCGTCCGGCGCCTTCTCGGCAGTCTTCCACAGAATCGATGCGCAGCCTTCCGGCGAAATGACTGCATAGGTGGAGTATTGCAGCATGTTCAGTTGATCGCAGACACCGATCGCCAACGCACCGCCCGAGCCGCCTTCACCGATCACGGTGGCAATAATCGGAGTTTTCAGGCGCGCCATGACACGCAGGTTCCAGGCAATCGCTTCGCTCTGGTTGCGCTCTTCGGCGTCGATGCCCGGATAGGCGCCGGGGGTGTCGATGAAAGTCAGGATCGGCATCTTGAAGCGCTCGGCCAACTCCATCAGGCGGCACGCCTTGCGGTAGCCTTCAGGACGCGGCATGCCGAAGTTGCGACGCACCTTCTCGCGCACTTCGCGGCCTTTCTGGTGACCGATCACCATCACGGGCTGATTGTCCAGACGGGCAACACCGCCAACGATGGCAGCGTCATCGGAAAAATGGCGGTCCCCGTGCAGCTCATCGAACTCGGTGAAGATGTGTTCGATGTAATCCAGCGTATACGGACGACGCGGATGACGCGCCATGCGCGCGATCTGCCAACTGGTCAGGTTGCCGAAAATGCTTTCGGTGAGCGTATTGCTCTTCTCTTGCAGTCGAGAGATTTCGTCGCCGATGTTCAGCGAGTTGTCATTGCCTACCAGACGCAGCTCTTCAATCTTGGCTTGCAGGTCAGCAATCGGCTGTTCGAAATCCAGAAAATTCGGGTTCATAGGCATCCGTCTTGGGTCGACGGCCAAGAGGCCGGCCGGTTGATCCATAAGCGCCATACCTTAAAGGATCTGGCGGCTCAGGGTCGAGTTTAAAAGTTCTTGAAAGCAGCTTTCAACGATACTGCAGAAAGACGTTCTCTCGTCCGAACTGGTCACGCAACGCCTGAATCAGGCTGTCAGCGGGATCGATTCGCCACGCTTCGCCGAACTGCAGCAACGCGCGGGCTTCCTGCCCGGTGTAATCGAGCGTGATCGGACACGCTCCCCGGTGCTTCCTGCACAGGTCGCCCAGCCAGCGTAGACGATCGCCCTTGAGCGCCTCGCTACGCACGGTCAGACGCAAACTCTCGGCAAGGCCTGTACGAGCTTCTTCCAGGCTCATGACGCGCTTGGCTCGCAAACGCAGGCCACCTGAAAAGTCATCGGAACTGACCTCACCTTCCACCACCACCATCGCGTCCGTCTGCAGCAGCGACTGGGCTGCGTGGAACGAATCGGCGAACAGCGACGCTTCGATACGTCCGGAGCGGTCATCAAGGGTGATGAAACCCATCTTGTCGCCCTTTTTGTTCTTCATGACCCGCAACGCGATGATCAGGCCGGCAACGGTCTGAGTGTCACGCGCGGGTTTGAGATCGACGATCCGCTGCCGGGCAAAGCGTCGAATCTCACCTTCGTATTCGTCGATAGGGTGACCGGTCAGGTACAGACCAAGCGTTTCCTTCTCGCCGCGCAGCCGCTCCTTGAGAGTGACCTCCTTGGCAGTACGATGGTTCGCATAAACATCGGCGTCCGCCTCGACGAACAAGCCGCCAAACAGGTCGGCGTGGCCACTGTCGTGGCTGCGCGCAGTCTGTTCGGCGGCCTGAATCGCCTCTTCCAGAGCAGCCAGCAGCACGCCGCGGTTGCGGTCGATGTTGGCTTGATACTGTTTGGGTTCCTCGAAAAAGAACGGCCCCAGACGATCCAGCGCTCCGCTGTTGATCAGCCCGCCCAATGTGCGCTTGTTGACCCGTTTAAGGTCGATACGTGCGCAGAAATCGAACAGATCCTTGAATGGCCCCGCCTGACGCGCTTCGGTGATCGCCTCCACCGGGCCTTCGCCGACGCCCTTGATCGCGCCGAGGCCGTAAACGATACGGCCCTCGTCGTTCACCGTGAACTTGAATTCGGAGTTGTTCACGTCGGGCGCATCGAGGCGCAGCTTCATGGTCCGCACTTCCTCGATCAAGGTCACGACCTTGTCGGTGTTGTGCATATCCGCCGACAGTACCGCTGCCATGAACGGCGCAGGGTAGTGCTTCTTGAGCCAGGCGGTCTGGTACGAAACCAGACCATAGGCTGCGGAGTGAGATTTGTTGAAGCCGTAACCGGCGAATTTCTCCACCAGGTCAAAAATGTTACCCGCCAGATCAGGGTCGATATTGTTGGTCTTGCAGCCTTCGATGAAACCGCCGCGCTGCTTGGCCATCTCCTCGGGTTTTTTCTTACCCATGGCGCGGCGGAGCATGTCCGCACCGCCAAGGGTATAACCTGCCATCACCTGGGCGATCTGCATCACCTGTTCCTGGTACAGGATGATCCCGTACGTCGGTGCGAGAACAGGTTTGAGGCCTTCGTACTGGTAATCGACGTGCGGGTACGACAGCTCGGCACGACCGTGCTTACGGTTGATGAAGTCATCCACCATGCCCGATTGCAGTGGCCCCGGACGGAACAGGGCTACCAGTGCAATCAAGTCTTCGAGGCAGTCGGGCTTGAGCTTCTTGATCAGCTCTTTCATGCCGCGGGATTCAAGCTGGAAGACCGCCGTGGTTTCGGCTTTTTGCAGCAGATCGTAGGTCGGTGCGTCATCCAGCGGGATGAATGCGATATCCAGCGGCTCTTCGCCGACCTTGGCGCGGTCACGATTGATGGTCTTCATCGCCCAGTCGATGATCGTCAGCGTCCGCAATCCCAGGAAGTCGAACTTCACCAGGCCCGCTGCTTCCACGTCGTCCTTATCGAACTGGGTCACCAGACCGCTGCCTTCCTCATCGCAATAGATAGCGGCGAAATCGGTCAGTTTGGTCGGCGCGATCACCACACCACCGGCATGCTTGCCGACGTTACGCACGACGCCTTCGAGCTTGCGCGCCATCTCCCAGATTTCCGCGCCCTCTTCATCGGTCTTGAGGAAGTCGCGCAGGATTTCTTCCTGCTCGTAGGCCTTTTCCAGGGTCATGCCGACTTCGAACGGAATCATCTTGGACAGACGATCCGCCAGGCCGAAAGATTTACCCTGCGCCCGCGCCACGTCCCGAACCACCGCCTTCGCAGCCATGGAACCGAAGGTAATGATCTGACTCACCGCGTTACGGCCGTACTTGTCGGCAACGTACTCGATCACGCGGTCGCGGCCGTCCATGCAGAAGTCGACGTCGAAGTCGGGCATCGAGACCCGCTCCGGGTTGAGGAAGCGTTCGAACAGCAAGTCATACTGCAGCGGATCGAGGTCGGTGATCTTCTGCACGTAGGCCACCAGGGATCCCGCACCCGAGCCACGGCCAGGGCCAACCGGTACGCCGTTGTTCTTGGCCCACTGGATGAAGTCCATAACGATCAGGAAGTAACCTGGGAACCCCATCTGGATGATGATATCCAGCTCGAAATTCAGGCGATCGATGTAGACCTGCCGCTTTTCTTCGTAGTCAGGCGTGGTTTCCTTCGGCCACAAAACGGCCAGACGTTCTTCAAGCCCCTCGAACGAAACCTTGCGGAAGTATTCGTCGATGGTAAGTCCATCGGGGATCGGGAAGTTGGGCAGAAAGTGAGTGCCCAGTTTGACTTCGATGTTGCAGCGTCTGGCGATCTCGACGGTGTTGGCCAAGGCATCGGGCAGGTCACTGAAGAGCTCGGCCATTTCTTCGGCGCTTTTCAGGTACTGCTGATCGCTGTAGTTATGGGAGCGACGCGGGTCGTCCAGCGCTCGGCCTTCGCCGATGCACACGCGGGTTTCGTGAGCTTCGAAATCTTCCTGCTTGATGAAGCGCACGTCGTTGGTCGCGACGAGCGGCGCGCCGTGGCGATCGGCCAACGCAACGGCTGCGTGCAGGTGCTCTTCGTCGTTGATGCGGCTGGTGCGCTGGACCTCGACGTAAAAACGGTCCGGAAATACGCCCATCCATTCTTTGAGCAGCTCATCGGCCTCGGCTGGATTGCCGCCCAGCAGGGCCATACCGATCTCGCCTTCTTTGGCCGCCGACAAGGCAATAAGCCCTTCGCTGGCCTCAGCAACCCACTCACGCTCGATGACGACCTGGCCATTGCGCTGGCCCTCCATGAAGCCGCGGGAGATCAGCTCGGTGAGGTTCAGATAGCCTTTAGGGTTCATCACCAGCAGGCTCATGCGGCTGAGTGGCGCATCGCGATCGCGTCCTGCCAGCCAGATGTCCGCCCCACAGATCGGCTTGATGCCGGCGCCCATGGACGCTTTATAGAATTTCACCAGCGAACACAGGTTGTGCTGATCGGTCACCGCCACTGCGGGCATGTTAATGCCCGCCAGCGCCTTGACCAGCGGCTTGACCCGGACCAGGCCGTCAACCAGCGAGTATTCGGTGTGCAGGCGTAGATGAACGAAAGAAGCCGGCATGGGTGATCCTATAGCGCACAGAAAACGAAGGCCGGATTGTACCGGCCTCTCATGAAAACATCAGCCCGAGATCAGTTGAGCGGCAGCGACGTGAAGGACGTGGAAATCATCATTTCACGCGCCTGGTACGCTGCACGCACAGGCGCGAAGGATCGACGGTGAATCGGCGTTGGCCCCAACCGGGCGAGCGCCTCCAGATGCACAGGCGTCGGATAGCCTTTATGACCGCCGATGCCATAGCCGGGATAGATCAGTTCCATCGCCGCCATCTCGCGATCTCGGCTGACTTTCGCCAGAATCGACGCGGCCGCAATGGCCGGCACCTGCGCATCCCCCTGAATTACCGGGGCGCTGGGCACCGACAACTGAGGACAGCGGTTGCCGTCGATCAACGCGAGTTTGGGCGTAATGAGCAAACCTTCCACCGCACGTTTCATGGCCAGCATGGTGGCGTGCAAGATGTTCAGTTCGTCGATCTCTTCTACTTCCGCCCGCGCGATATGCCAGCACAGGGCCTTTTCGCAAATTTCGTCGAACAGCTTCTCGCGCTTGGCTTCAGTAAGCTTTTTCGAATCGTTAAGACCCAGAATGGGGCGTTTCGGGTCGAGGATCACAGCTGCGGTCACCACGGCACCACACAGCGGACCGCGACCCACTTCGTCGACACCGGCGACCAGATCCTCGACCAGATTGAAGTCCAGACCCATTTGCATTGATTGCGTACTCATCGTGAAGGCGACGCACCGATCAGGCTCAGAACCGCTTCGGCCGCCTGATTGGATGCATCGCGACGCAAGGTTCGGTGAATTTCATCGAAGCCGGCAGTTTGTTCCGCGCCATTGTCCAGCAGTGGCAGCAGAGTATCGGCCAGGGCCTCGGCGGTCGCCGCATCCTGCAGAAGCTCAGGGACCAGCAAACGCTGGGCCAACAGGTTCGGCAACGACACGTACGGACTCTTCACCATCCGCTTGAGTATCCAGTAGGTCAGCGGCGCCAGACGATAGGCAACCACCATCGGTCGTTTGTAGAGCAAGGCTTCCAGCGTGGCCGTGCCCGACGCGATCAAGACTGCATCGCAGGCCGCCAGTGCGACATGAGAGCGGCCGTCGAGCAGCGTCAGTGGCAGCTCGCGCCCCTGCAATAACTGTTCGATCTGCACGCGACGTTGCGGGCTGGCGCACGGCAACACGAAACGGATGTTCGGGCGCTGGGCCAGCAGCCGTTGCGCAGCATCGAAGAACAGCGCGCCAAGGCGTCCGACTTCACCGCCGCGACTGCCAGGCATCAGCGCCACGACCGGCTCTTCGCCCAAACCCAGCTCGGCACGGGCCGCCATGCGGTCAGCTTCAAGAGGAATGGTGTCAGCCAATGGATGCCCGACGAAACGCACCGGCACACCCTTCTCTTCGTAGAACCGCGCCTCGAACGGCAGCAGTGTGAGCATCAGATCGCAGCCTTCGCGAATCTTCAGTACACGCTTCTGGCGCCACGCCCAGACGGAGGGGCTGACGTAGTGAACGGTCTTGATCCCGGCCTGGCGCAGTTTGAGTTCGATATTGAGGGTGAAATCAGGGGCATCGATGCCGATGAACACATCGGGCTTCTCATCGATCAAGGTCTGGATCAACAACTTGCGTCGCGCCAGCAGTTCCTTGAGACGCCCAAGTACTTCCACCAGGCCCATGACCGACAAGCGCTCCATAGGGAAATAGGAGCACATACCCTCGGCTTCCATGAGCGGACCGCCGACGCCGATGAACTGCGCGTCAGGATGGCGGGCCCTGATGGCGCGCATCAGGCCGGAGCCCAGGATGTCGCCGGAAGCTTCTCCGGCGACCAGCGCTATACGCAAGGCACTCATGGTTAGCGGGTGATGCCGCGGGTCGAGTTCTGGATGGAATCAAGGAACAGAGCGACTTCCGGGAACTGTGCAGCAGGTTCGGCCAGCTCGACCACCGCCTGCTCGACCGTGAGTCCCTGACGGTAGACCGTCTTGTAGGCACGACGCAGCGCGTGGATCGCATCATCCGAAAAACCGCGACGACGCATGCCCTCGAAATTCATGCTCCGGGCTTCAGCCGGGTTGCCAAAAACGGTAACGAACGCCGGGACGTCCTTGCCGATCGCAGTACCCATGCCTGAAAAGCTGTGGGCGCCAATGTGGCAGTACTGATGAACGAGGGTGAAACCCGACAGAATCGCCCAGTCAGCCACATGAACATGGCCGGCCAGAGCAGTGTTGTTCACCAGAATGCAGTGATTGCCAATGACGCTGTCGTGCCCGATGTGGGCGTAGGCCATGATGAGGTTGTTGTCACCAATCGTGGTCTCGGCACGGTCCTGAATGGTGCCACGGTGAATCGTGACGCCTTCACGGATCACGTTGTTATCACCGATGACCAGACGCGTGGCCTCACCTTTGTATTTCAGGTCAGGCGTGTCCTCACCCACCGATGAAAACTGGTAGATGTGATTGTTTCTGCCGATCTTGGTCGGGCCGCGCAAAATCACGTGCGGACCAATGACCGTACCCTCGCCGATTTCCACACCGGGCCCGACGATCGACCACGGGCCGACCTCCACATTGTCAGCCAGGATGGCTGTCGGATCGATGATTGCGCGAGAGTCAATCAAACTCATAGTTTACGTTCCGCACAGATGATTTCTGCGGAGCAGACCGGCTTGCCGTCTACCGAGGCCTGGCATTCGAACTTCCAGATCTGACGCTTGCAGCTGATGAATTTCGCCTCAAGGATCAGTTGGTCGCCCGGCAGCACTGGCTGACGGAAGCGCAGCTTGTCGGAGCCCACGAAGTAATACAGAGTGCCGTCAGCAGGCTTCACGTCAAGCATTTTGAAGCCAAGGATGCCGGCGGCTTGCGCCATGGCTTCGATGATCAGCACGCCTGGCATGATTGGATGCGCAGGAAAATGGCCGTTGAAAAAGGGCTCATTGATGCTGACATTCTTGTAGGCACGAATGCTCTTATTCTCAACATCCAACTCCACCACACGGTCCACGAGCAGGAACGGGTAGCGGTGGGGCAGATATTCGCGAATTTCGTTGATGTCCATCATTTCGAGAGGAAGCCTGTAGTAAAGATTGGGAGTGCGCGACGAATGCGCAGCACTCCTCTAGCAAATCAAGGAGGCAGTTTATCGGCTTTGCACACTTGATAAGAAAAAAGTATCAGCCATCAGATGACGCTTTACCGCCTGAGGTCACTGCCTCGACAATCTTTTCTAGCTGCTGCAGCCGCCGAGCCATGTCATCGAGCTGGCGTATACGCGCCGCACTCTTGCGCCATTCGGCCGCGGGCTGCATTGCAGTCCCTGAAGAATAGGAACCAGGCTCGGTAATCGAACGGGTCACCATGGTCATGCCGGTGATGAACACGCCATCACAGATTTCGATGTGCCCTACCAGGCCGACCCCGCCTGCAAGCATGCAATGCTTGCCAATCCTGGCGCTGCCGGAGATGCCTACGCAGGCTGCCATGGCGGTGTGATCTCCCACCTGCACGTTGTGCGCGATCTGGATCTGGTTATCGAGTTTTACGCCGTTACCAATACGGGTGTCGTCCATGGCACCGCGGTCGATGGCGGTGTTCACACCAATTTCCACATCGTCGCCAATCGTCACGCCACCGATCTGAGCGATTTTCTGCCAGACACCCTTCTCGTTGGCGAAGCCGAAGCCTTCACCGCCGAGCACTGCCCCGGACTGAATCACAACACGCTGCCCGATCCGGACGTCGTGATAAAGCGTTACGCGAGGAGCAAGCCAGCCGCCCTCGCCGATCACGCTGCGTGCGCCAATGAAGCAATGAGCCCCGATGGTCACGCCTGCGGCGATCCGCGCCCCGCTCTCGATTACCGCATACGCGCCAACGCTGGCGGCAGGGTCGACGAAAGCGTCCTCGGCCACAACGGCAGTCGGATGAACGCCTGCAGCGGACTTGGGTTTGGGGTCAAACAGATGGGAAATGCGGGCGTAGGCCAGGTAGGGGTCTGCGACCAGCAGGGCATCTCCCGCGTAACCGTCCGCGTCTGCTGGCTTGAGCAGCACGGCAGCGGCATGGGTGTTCGCGAGAAACTTTCGATACTGGGGATTGGCCAGAAAGCTGACCTGACCTGGACCCGCTTCCTGCAAGGTAGCGAGTCCGGTGATTTCCTTGTCCTGCGGGCCACGAAGCGTGGCACCCAGGAACTCGGCCAGGTGACCGAGTGTGATAGTCGCAGTCATGAAGTTACTTCAGCTGGTTCATGCGCTCGATGACCTGGCGAGTAACGTCATACTGTGGCTTGACGTCAATCACGGCACCGCGCTCGAAGACCAGATCGTAACCGCCTTTCTTGATCACTTCCTCAACGGCCGAGTCCAGCTTCGGCTTCAGTTGCTTGAGCATCTCGCGGTCAGCAACGGCCTTGGCTTCGTTCAGCTCCTTGGACTGGAACTGGAAGTCACGGGCTTTCTGTTTGAAGTCCAGTTCCAGCTTCTCGCGCTCAGGCTGAGCCATCTTGTCGCCACCGGCTACCAGGCGATCCTGAATCCCTTTGGCGCTGCTTTCCAGAGCCTTGAGCTTGGTCAGTTGGGGACCGAACTTCTTCTCGGCGTCGACTGCGTACTTCTTGGCAGCGTCCGATTCGAGCAATGCCATCTGGTAGTTCAGAACGGCGATTTTCATGTCAGCAAATGCCGGGCCTGCGATCAGAACCGTGGCCAGCAATGCCAATTGGGTCAACTTGCGCACAATGTAACTCCTACAAATCCGTTGTCGTTATCAGTGATCAGACCCTTAGAAGGTCTGACCGAGAGAGAATTGGAAGACCTGGGTTTCGGTATCGTTGTCTGGTTTCTTCACCGGCATCGCCAACGCGAAGCTCAGCGGGCCCAATGCAGTGATCCAGGTCACGCCGACACCGACGGAACTTGCCAGACCCGAGAGCTCAGGGCCGTTGCACTGGATCTTCTCACCACTGAGGGAGGTCTTGGCATTGTCGCAGTTGGTGTTGAAAACGTTACCGACGTCCCAGAACAAGGAGGTACGCAGCGAGCGCTGATCCTTGATGAACGGCAGCGGGAACAGAATCTCGGCACCACCGGTGATCAACACGTTACCACCGAACGGCAGCGGATCCTGATCCGGGTCAGCCAGGGTTCCCGGGCGGCCACCCGGGTTACCCTCACCACGGCTAGGCGTACTGCGAGGGCCCAGCGTGCTGTCCTTGAAGCCACGCACCGAGTTGAAACCACCGGCGTAGTAGTTCTCGTAGAACGGCAGACCGGAGGTCGAACCGTAACCGTCACCGTAGCCCAGCTCGGAGTGCAGACGCAGCGTGGTGTTACTGGTAATCGGGTGGAACAACTGGCCGCGGTAGTCGAGTTTGTAGAACGACAGATCACTGCCAGGAATCGTGGTTTCCAGCGTCAGGCTCTGGGAGTGACCACGGGTTGGCAGCGTACCTTTGTTCAGGGTCGACTCGGACCAGCCAACGGACGCCTTGAAGTTGGTGAAGCTGTCGCCTTCCTTGTCGATGAAGTCGAAAATTTCATCGACGGTATAGGTCCCTGTGCTCAATTCGTCTTGCTGCACAGACAGACCGAAGTTCAGGCGCGAGGTCTCGCTGATCGGGTAGCCCATGTTGATACCGGCGCCCAGACTGTCCACCGAGTAGCTTGCCACGTCAACGTCGAGGTCGTCGTAGTTGGTCTTGCGGTAGAAAGCGCTGTAGCCGAGGCTCACACCGTCTGGCGTGAAGTACGGATCGACATAGCTGAAGTTGTAGCGGGTCTGGTATTCACTCTTGGTCAGACCGATGCTGACCTTGTTACCAGTACCCAGGAAGTTGTTCTGGCTGATGGAACCGCCGAGGATCAGACCGGCGCTCTGTGCGAAACCGACGCTGGCGGTGATCGAGCCGGATGCCTGCTCTTCCACGGCATAGTTGACGTCGACCTGATCGTCGGTGCCCGGCACCGCAGGTGTTTCGACGTTCACTTCCTTGAAGAAGCCCAGACGGTCCAGACGGGTCTTGGACTGGTCGATCAGATAAGTGGAAGCCCAACCGCCCTCCATCTGACGCATCTCGCGACGCAGCACTTCGTCCGCGGTCTTGGTGTTGCCACGGAAGTTGATGCGGTTGACGTAGGCACGTTTGCCCGGATCGACAGCGAACAGGATGTCTACGGTGTGATCTTCATCGTTCGGGGTGGGCACGCCGTTGACGTTAGCGAAGGTATAGCCCTCGTTACCCAGACGACGGGTGATCAGCTCGGACGTGGTGGTCATGACCTTGCGCGAGAAAATCTGACCAGGCTTGACCAGCAGCAGCGACTTGATCTGATCTTCAGGGACCTTGAGGTCACCAGTCAGCTTGACCGACTTGACGCTGTACTTCTCGCCTTCATGGATGTTGACGGTGATGTACACGCTTTTCTTGTCAGGCGTGATGGACACCTGGGTCGAGGCGATATCCATGTTGATATAGCCGCGATCAAGGTAATACGAACGCAGACGTTCCAGGTCGCCGGAGAGTTTCTCGCGGGCGTACTTGTCGTCGTTCTTGAAGAAGGAGAGCCAGTTGGTGGTCTTCAGTTCGAAGAGGTCTACCAGATCCTGCTCGGGGAACACCGAGTTACCCACCACGTTGATGTGCTGGATCGCGGCAACCGCGCCTTCATTGATGTTGATCTTCAGGCCCACGCGGTTACGCGGCTGTGGAACGACTTCAGTGGCGACTTCCGCCGAATAGCGGCCTTGAGCGACGTACTGACGCTGCAGCTCGTTACGAACGCCTTCCAGGGTTGCACGCTGGAAAATCTCGCCTTCTGCCAGCCCCGACTGCTTGAGACCTTTCATCAGGTCTTCAGTGGTGATCGCCTTGTTACCTTCGATCTCGATGCTCGAAACAGACGGGCGCTCGACCACAGAGATGACCAGAACATTACCGTCACGGCCCAGCTGGATATCCTGGAAGAATCCGGTTTTGAACAGCGCGCGAGTGGCGTCGACAAGACGCGCGTCATCGGCCTGTTCACCCACGTTCAACGGCAGCGCACCAAAGACGCTGCCGGCGGACACCCGCTGCAGGCCGTTGACACGGATATCGGAGATAGTGAAGGACTCGGCGTGAACTTCGGCGATCATCAGTACGGCAAGAACCGCAGTTAGCAGCAGACGTTTCATGAAGTCCTTTCTTATTCCAACTGGCAATAAACAAACTGCCGCAAAATGCGGCAGATTCACAATTCAGCGTAGCTTTTACAGTCGTCCCAGATCGTTGACCAGTGCGAGCAACATGACTCCGACCACCAGACTTATCCCGATCTGAACCCCCCAGCCCTGTACCTTTTCCGACAGCGGACGACCACGCGCCCACTCGATCAGATAAAACAGCAAGTGCCCCCCGTCCAACACTGGAATGGGCAGCAAATTGAGAACCCCCAGGCTTATGCTCAGATAAGCAAGGAAATTCAAGAAGTCACCTACACCTGACTGGGCCGAAGCGCCCGCCACTTTAGCAATGGTTATCGGTCCGCTCAAGTTTTTTACCGAGAGCTCGCCGAACAACATTTTCTTCAGCGAATCGAAGGTCAGCACGCTCATGGTCCATGTGCGTCGTGCCCCCTCTCCCACGGCGGCCAGCGGGCCATAACTGACTTCGCGAAGCATTTCAGGTGGCCAGTCGACACCTTTTACGCCTGCACCCAGATACCCGGTGGCAGCCTTCCCTTCACCCTTGGCAATCAAGGTAACGGGCACATCGATCGTCGCACCGTCACGCTCGACACTCAGGGAAATCTTTGCATCAGGACGGACACGAACCGAATCCACCACCTGCTGCCAGTCATTGAGCGGCTGCCCATCAAGGGCCAACAGCCGATCGCCCGCTTTCAGGCCCGCAGCCTGTGCTGGCCCCTTCGGATCGAGCTCAGCAAGAACAGGCGGTAACGCGGGGCGCCAGGGGCGAATGCCCAGCGAACGGATCGGATCAGGCTCATCCGCGCCCTTGAGCCAGTTATCTAGCGCCAGCGAGCGCGGCGTTTCGACGTCCGAGCCTTGCTCGCGCACCTTTAATGCAATGGTGCCGCTTTCACCCAGTCGACGCACGAGCTGAAGATTGACGGCAGCCCAGCCGGTAGTGGATTCACCATCGACCGATACGATTTCCTGGCCGGAAGTCAGGCCCGCCTTTTCGGCAATACTGCCCGCCTCGACGCCGCCAATGACGGGGCGCACTTGCTGGCTGCCCAACATGGCAAGTATCCAGAAAAATACAATGGCCAGCAAAAAGTTGGCGACGGGCCCTGCAATAACGATAGCGATGCGCTGATAAACCGACTTGCGGTTGAAGGACTCATGCGCCAACTCCGCGGGCACGTCACCCTCGCGCTCGTCGAGCATTTTCACGTAGCCACCCAGCGGAATGGCGGCGACCACATACTCTGTGCCCTTGCGATCCGTCCAGCGCAACAACGGCATACCGAAGCCGACCGAGAACCGCAAAACCTTGACGCCACAACGCCTGGCCACCCAGAAGTGACCGAACTCGTGAAAGGTCACCAGCACACCCAGGGCAATCAGGGTGCCGACAATCATATAAAGCGCACTCATCGCTGTTCTCCGGGTACCGATTCTGCGTTGTGGGCAGGTGAAGAACGCCGCTTCGCCCACATCGATGTATCTCTGCTTCCTGGCATTTTCCGCTTAACGCCCATTTCGGCTGAGCCATTGCTCAGCCAGCGCGCGCGCCCTGGTATCAACCTCAAAGACCGTTTCCAGCTCGCCTACCGCGACCACGGGCTGCCGGTTCAACACCTCGTCGATCATACTCGCGATCTCCGGATAACGAATACGCCGATCCAGAAACGCCGCGACCGCAACCTCGTTGGCCGCGTTGAGCACAGCCGGCGCACTGTCGCCGGTTTCCGCAGCTTGCCGCGCCAGACGCAGGCAAGGGAAGCGCAATTCGTCTGGAGCCTGGAAATCCAGGCGCGCAATACTGAACAGGTCCAGCGGCGCAACGCCCGAATCGATCCGCTCTGGCCAGGCCAGCGCATGAGCGATAGGCGTCCGCATATCCGGATTGCCCAACTGTGCCAGCACCGAACCATCGACATAATCGACCATCGAGTGAATCACACTCTGCGGATGGACCACCACCTCGATACGGGACGGCGGCGCGTCGAACAGCCAGCAGGCCTCGATCAGTTCAAGGCCCTTGTTCATCATGCTGGCCGAGTCCACGGAAATCTTGCGCCCCATGGACCAGTTGGGATGAGCGCAGGCCTGTTCGGGGGACACATGCTCCAGGTCCGCCATCGGCGTCTCGCGAAACGGCCCACCCGAAGCCGTCAGCAATATCCGCCGTACGCCGACTTGAGTCAGACCGTTGGCGTAGTGACCAGGCAAGCACTGAAAGATCGCGTTGTGCTCGCTGTCCAGCGGAAGCAGCACCGTCCCGCTGCGACGAACGGCCTGCATGAACAGGGCACCCGACATGACCAGGGCTTCCTTGTTGGCCAGCAGGACCTTCTTGCCCGCCTCCACCGCAGCCAGGGTCGGTCGCAGACCGGCAGCACCGACGATGGCAGCGAGCACGGTATCGACCTGTGGGTGCGCGCTGACTTCGCAAAGACCGCCCTCCCCCACCAGAACGCGGGTGTCGAGACCGGCAGCGCGCAGGTCATCCTGCAACTGACGCGCTGCGACCGTTGTAGGCACAACGGCGTACTGCGGGGTGTGACGCACACACAGCGCCAACAACTCGGCCAGGCGAGTAAAGCCGGTCAAGGCAAAGACCTGATAGCGCGAAGGATGACGCCCGATAACGTCCAGCGTGCTCAGGCCAACCGAACCGGTAGCGCCCAGAACGGTAATCTGTTGAGGCTTACTCACATCACGCCCCAGTCTTTTGCAGCCCACAGCAGCAAAGCGAAAACCGGAATCGCAGCCGTCAGACTGTCGATGCGATCAAGCACGCCACCATGACCGGGCAGCAGGTTGCTGCTGTCCTTTACCCCGGATTTGCGCTTGAACATGCTCTCGGTGAGGTCGCCCACCACGGAAATCAGTACCACGATCGCGGCGCAGATCAGCGCAAAAAGAATTTCACCGAAGGACCAGCCGCGATACGCACCCACTGCCGCAGTTATCAGCAGACAGGTCGCCAGACCGCCATACAACCCTTCCCAGCTCTTGCCCGGACTGACTTTAGGGGCCAGCTTGCGTTTGCCGAACGCCTTGCCGGAAAAATAAGCGCCGATATCTGCACCCCACACCAGGATCATCACGGCCAGAATCAGCCAGTTACCCGATGGAGACAGCTTGATCAGCACCAGCCCTTGCCAGGCCGGGAGCAGGATCAGAAGGCCGATCGCCAGCTTATAAATGACGCTGGACCAGTGTTCACTGGACTCCGGATACGTCAAAACCAGCCAGGTCGCCGTCAGCCACCAGATCAGGGCCGCCACCAGAACCCACGGTGCAAGACCCGGCAACAGATAAAGCAGAAACAGCAGTACGGCGACAACGACCGCGTAGAACACGCGAACAGACTGGGCCTCAAGCCCCGCCAGACGCGCCCACTCCCACGCTCCCAGCGCAACCACCGCCCCAATGAACAGCGCGAAGCTGCCACCCTCGAGCAGGAAGAAGCCGCAGAGAGCAAGCGGCGCCAGGATCAGCGCTGTGATGATTCGTTGTTTGAGCATTAAGCACGGGCTCCAGCTTCTACCTGCTCGCTGGTTTTCCCGAAGCGGCGTTGGCGCGAAGCGAAATCGGCCAGCGCATTGCGCATGGCATCGTGTTTGAAGTCCGGCCAGAACAGGTCGGAGAAGTACAGCTCGGCATAAGCCAGCTGCCACAGCAGGAAATTGCTGATGCGATGCTCGCCACCGGTCCGGATACACAAATCAGGCAAAGGCAGATCGCCTGTTGCCAGACAGGTCTGCAGCAACTCCGGAGTGATGTCGTCAGGACGCAGATGCCCGGCCTGAACTTCACGGGCGAGCCGCTGCGCAGCCTGAGCGATATCCCACTGACCACCGTAGTTGGCGGCGATTTGCAGAACAAAGCGGCTGTTACCGGCAGTCTGTGCTTCCGCCTCGCGAATCGCAGCCTGCAGCTCGGGATGAAACCGGGACCGATCACCGATAATCCGCAGGCTGATGCCATTCTCGTTCAGCCGCTTGGTCTCGCGGCGCAGGGCGGTAAAGAACAACTCCATCAACGCCCCGACCTCTTCGGCGGGACGCTGCCAGTTCTCACTGGAGAAGGCGAACAGCGTCAGCACCTCGACCTTGGCCTCGGCGCATACCTCAATGACCGCCCGAACAGCATCCACGCCAGCCTTGTGACCCGCCACACCCGGCAACAGACGCTTTTTTGCCCAGCGATTGTTCCCATCCATGATGATCGCGACATGACGCGGTACCGACGACGGCACAGCCAGCTTTGTCTTTTCCATGAAAGCTTCCTGACCCCTTATACGGCCATCAGGTCTTTTTCTTTTTCGTCCGTGGCCTTGGTGATCTGGGCCTCGAATTCCTTGGTCAGCTTATCGATGTCAGCAGTGCCACGACGCTCTTCGGCTTCGCTGATTTCTTTGTCCTTGACCAGCTTCTTGAGGTCACCCAGTGCATCGCGGCGAATATTGCGCACCGCAACGCGAGCGTCCTCAGCTGCGCTACGCGCCTGCTTGGTGAAGCCCTTGCGAGTTTCTTCGGTCAGCGCCGGCATGGAGATCAGCAGCATTTCGCCGAGATTGGTCGGGTTGAGATTCAGACCCGCACTCTGGATGGCCTTGTCGACCGCGCCAAGCATGTTGCGCTCGAACGCGACGACCTGCAGGGTGCGCGAGTCTTTAACCGTGATGTTGGCTACCTGGGTAATGGAAGTGTCCGCGCCGTAGTACGGCACCATCACGCTGCCCAGAATGCTGGGGTGGGCCTTACCGGTACGAATCTGACCGAACGCATGGTTCAGGGATTCGATGGATTTCTGCATGCGCTCTTGAGCGTCTTTCTTGATTTCATTGATCATTGTGCACCTTCCTCGATCAAAGTTCCTTCAGCCCCGCCATGCACGATATTCAGCAGTGCACCGGGCTTGTTCATATTAAAGACACGCAGCGGCATCTTGTGATCACGGCACAGGCAGATGGCCGTCAGATCCATTACGCCCAGCTTGCGATCCAGCACTTCATCGTAAGTCAGATGATCGAACTTCTCGGCATGCGGGTCCTTGAATGGATCGGCAGTGTACACACCATCGACCTTGGTTGCCTTCAGTACGACGTCGGCGTCGATTTCAATCGCACGCAAGCAGGCAGCCGAATCAGTGGTGAAGAACGGATTGCCAGTACCCGCCGCAAAAATCACGACTTCTTTGGCATTCAAGTGACGCATGGCCTTGCGACGATCATAGTGGTCGGTCACACCCACCATGGAGATTGCCGACATCACGATGGCCGAGATATTGGCACGCTCGAGCGCGTCACGCATTGCCAGGGCATTCATCACAGTGGCCAGCATGCCCATGTGATCACCCGTGACCCGATCCATGCCGGCCGCACTCAAGGCAGCGCCGCGGAACAGGTTGCCACCGCCGATGACCAGACCGACCTGGACACCGATTCCAACCAGCTGACCTACTTCAAGCGCCATGCGATCCAGCACTTTCGGGTCAATGCCGAACTCTTCCGACCCCATCAGGGCCTCGCCGCTAAGCTTGAGTAGAATGCGTTTATAGCGAGCTTGATATCCACTGCCCTGCTGAGCCATTGCGAATCTCTCCTGCGGCGTTTAAAAAAAATCTTGTGAGCTACGAGCTGCTTTCAGCCTGCGCTAACTCTAGGCTACTCGCTCCGGGAATTGCAGCCTTGCGAGCCACATCCGGAAAAAACAAATTCCTCCTGCCGCTTTGACAAAGAGGCTGCGCGCGTGAGCGGGCAGCCTCTTTGGGGCGACAGTCGGAGAACCGTCTTATTGCTTGCTTGCAGCCACTTGAGCAGCGACTTCTTCAGCGAAGTTGTCGACTGGCTTCTCGATGCCTTCGCCTACTTTGAAGTAGGTGAACGAAACGATTTCAGCGCCGGCTTTCTTGGCCAGTTCACCGACCTTGATTTCCGGGTTCTTGACGAACGCTTGCTCTACCAGGCTGGCTTCAGCCAGGAACTTGGTGATGCGGCCTTGAACCATCTTCTCGGCGATTTCGGCAGGCTTGCCTTTGATCTTGTCTTCGTTCAGTTGCAGGAAGACATTCTTCTCGCGCTCGATCGCTTCGGCCGAAACGTCGGAAGGCAGCAGGAACTCGGGGTTGCTGGCAGCAACGTGCATGGCGATGTCTTTGGCCAGTTCAGCGTCGCCGCCTTTCAGAGCCACAACAACGCCAATCTTGTTGCCGTGCAGGTAAGAACCCAGCACGTCGCCTTCAACACGCGCCAGACGACGGATGTTGACGTTTTCGCCTACTTTGGCAACCAGCGCGGTACGCTCGGTTTCCTGAGCTTCGATCAACTGCTCAACAGTGACGTCCTGCTGATCGAAAGCTTTTTCGACGCTGGAAGCGACGAAGTTCTTGAAGTCGTCCTGCAGAGCCAGGAAGTCGGTCTGGGAGTTGACTTCGATCAGGACAGCGCGCTTGCCGTTGTCCTTGATTGCGATGGCGCCTTCAGCAGCAATGTTGCCTGCTTTCTTGGCTGCCTTGATTGCGCCCGAAGCACGCATATCGTCGATTGCTTTTTCGATGTCGCCGCCAGCCTTGGTCAAGGCCTTTTTGCAGTCC
The DNA here is from genome assembly GCF_003605735.1 of Pseudomonas sp. LS-2. Classification (GTDB taxonomy): domain Bacteria; phylum Pseudomonadota; class Gammaproteobacteria; order Pseudomonadales; family Pseudomonadaceae; genus Aquipseudomonas. Next base: position 285,867 of record NZ_QXTJ01000015.1, read on the forward strand.
ATCATGCCTTCGCCGGTACGCTCGCGCAGTTCTTTGACCAACGCTGCAGTAATCTCTGCCATTTTCAAAATCCTCTTGGATAGGTCTTCAACCATTCCACCCGCCGGGCGGGCGTTCAAATTCTTGAAAATCCATGGTGACCGCTGCACATGACAATAAGATCGATGGCAACGCCAGATGGTTTTCGAGGTGGCAAAAAGGGGGCCAAGCCCCCTTTTTGCGTACTGAGTAAACGCTAGGCGTTTGCTACTCAGCCTTCAACCGATGCCGCTGGAGCTTCTTCAACGTAAACGTCGGTGCCGCCAGCAACATTGTTGCGACCACGGATAACAGCGTCAGCCATCGAACCCATGTACAGCTGGATGGCGCGAATGGCGTCATCGTTACCTGGGATAATGTAGTCAACGCCTTCCGGGCTGCTGTTGGTATCGACAACGCCGATGACCGGGATACCCAGCTTGTTGGCTTCGGTGATCGCGATGCGCTCGTGATCAACGTCGATAACGAACAGCGCGTCTGGCAGACCGCCCATGTCCTTGATACCACCCAGGCTACGATCCAGCTTTTCCAGATCGCGAGAACGCATCAGCGCCTCTTTCTTGGTCAGCTTGGAGAAAGTANAGCACGGATGGTTTTGAAGTTGGTCAGCATGCCGCCCAACCAGCGGTGATCGACGTACGGCGAACCGCAACGTGCTGCTTCTTCAGCAACGATCTTGCCAGCGGAACGCTTGGTGCCGACGAACAGAATCTTGTTTTTGCCCTGAGCCAGGCGCTCAACGAAAGTCAGAGCTTCGTTGAACATAGGCAGGGTTTTTTCAAGGTTGATGATGTGGATCTTGTTACGCGCGCCGAAAATGTACTTGCCCATTTTCGGATTCCAGTAACGGGTTTGGTGACCGAAGTGCACACCGGCCTTCAGCATATCGCGCATGTTGACTTGGGACATGATAGTTCCTTGATAAGTCGGGTTAGGCCTCCACGTATCCCAATGACCAACCAACGGCTTGAGCCGAGGGCACCCAGGTCATCGTGTCGACACGTGTGTGGGTTAGTGCTTGCGGGGCATACCCCGTAAAGCGGCGCATTTTATATCACAAAAGTCGGAATAACGGAACCCGGAATAAGATCCTGTTTTTTCGAGGCTTTTACGACCTAGGCGCGACCTGGCCGCGTAGCCTGCCAGCTTCTGTATGAGGACGCGATGATAACCGGCCCGGCGGTGGTCTGGTAGAATCGCGTTTTTTCCGTGTTTAGCTGCGGCCCGACCGCGCCGAGAGAGCCTTGTATGACCGTTACCATCAAAACCCCTGAAGACATCGAGAAGATGCGTATCGCCGGCCGCCTGGCCGCCGAGGTACTGGAGATGATCGGGGCGTACGTCAAGCCTGGCGTCACCACCGATGAGCTGGACCGTATCTGCCATGACTACATCGTCAACGAGCAGAAAGCCATTCCGGCTCCGTTGAATTACAAGGGTTTCCCGAAATCGATCTGCACGTCGATCAATCATGTCGTCTGCCACGGCATCCCGAACGAGAAGCCCCTGAAGGAAGGCGACGTGCTGAACATCGACGTCACCGTGATCAAGGACGGTTACCACGGCGACACCAGCAAGATGTTCCACGTAGGCAAAGTGCCAGAGTGGGCAGAACGGCTGTCGAAGATCACTCAGGAGTGCATGTATAAAGGCATCGAAATCGTCAAGCCGGGCGCGCATCTGGGTGATATCGGTGAAGTGATCCAGAAGCACGCCGAGAAAAACGGCTTTTCCGTCGTTCGCGAATACTGCGGCCACGGCATCGGCAAGGTGTTTCACGAAGAACCCCAGGTCCTTCACTATGGCAAGGCCGGCACCGGCATGATGCTCACGGAAGGCATGACCTTCACCATTGAACCGATGATCAATCAGGGCAAGGCCGACACCCGCCTGCTCGGCGACGGCTGGACAGCCATCACCAAGGATCGCAAGCTGTCGGCACAGTGGGAGCACACCATCCTGGTGACCGCCTCAGGCTACGAGATCTTCACCCTGCGCAGCGACGATACCATCGCCCGCACCTCGGCCTGATCGCGACGCAGCCATTTACCCGGCCGATATAGATAGAAGGAAAGCAGTTCGATGCCGCAGGTGGACCCAGATTTGTTTGATCGCGGCCAGTTCCAGGCCGAACTGGCCTTGAAGGCGAGCCCCATCGCCGCCTTCAAGAAAGCCATCCGTCAGGCCCGAGAGGTGCTTGACGAGCGTTTCAAGTCGGGTCGCGAAATTCGTCGCCTGATCGAGGACCGCGCCTGGTTCGTCGACAACATCCTGCAACAGGCCTGGGAGCAGTTCGACTGGAGCGAAGACGCTGACATCGCACTGCTGGCGGTGGGCGGGTACGGTCGCGGCGAGCTTCACCCCTATTCGGACATCGACCTGCTGATCTTGCTGGACAGCGCCGACCATGAAGTTTTCCGCGATTCCATCGAACGCTTTCTGACCCTGCTGTGGGACATCGGCCTGGAAGTCGGTCAGAGCGTGCGCTCGGTAGATGAATGCGCCACCGAAGCGCGCGCGGACCTGACGGTCATCACCAACCTGATGGAAAGCCGCACGATTGCGGGCCCCGAGCACCTGCGTCAACGCATGCTCGACGTGACCAGCACCCGTGAAATGTGGCCGAGCAAGGAGTTCTTCCTCGCCAAACGCGCCGAGCAGCACACCCGTCACCACAAGTATTTCGACCATGAATACAATCTTGAGCCTAACGTCAAAGGCTCACCGGGCGGACTGCGTGATATCCAGACGATTCTCTGGGTCGCACGCCGCCAATACGGCACCCTGAACTTGCACGCTCTGGCCGATCAAGGTTTCTTGCTGGAAAGCGAAAACGCGCTGCTGGCCTCCTCTCAGGAGTTTTTGTGGAAGGTACGTTATGCCCTTCACATGCTCGCCGGCCGCTCCGAAGACCGTTTGCTGTTCGACTACCAGACCAGCATCGCCCGCCTGCTGGGTTATCAGGACAGCGACGCCAAACTGGCCATAGAACGCTTCATGCAGAAGTACTATCGCGTGGTCATGAGCATCGCCCAACTGAGCGATCTGATCATTCAACACTTCGAGGAAGAGATTCTCGCCGACGATCAAGGCAGCGTCACTGAAGCGATAAACTCGCGCTTCCAGCTGCATGACGGTTACATCGAAGCGACCAACCCGAATGTCTTCAAGCGCACGCCCTTCGCGATGCTGGAGATCTTCGTGCTGATGGCGCAACGACCGGAAATCAAGGGTGTGCGCGCTGACACCATTCGTCTGCTGCGTGAGCATCGGCACCTGATCAACGACGATTTCCGCAACGATATCCGCAACACCAGTCTGTTCATCGAGCTGTTCAAATGCGAGATCGGCATCCATCGCAATCTACGGCGAATGAACCGATACGGCATTCTCGGCCTGTACCTCCCTGAGTTCGGGCATATTGTCGGTCAGATGCAGCATGACTTGTTCCACATCTATACCGTCGATGCCCACACGCTGAACCTGATCAAACATCTGCGTAAGCTTCAGTACACTCAGGTGTCGGAGAAATTCCCGCTCGCCAGCAAGCTCATGGCAAAGCTGCCCAAGCCCGAACTGATTTATCTGGCCGGCCTGTACCACGACATCGGCAAGGGTCGTGGCGGCGATCACTCGGAGCTGGGTGCCGTCGACGCCGAAGCGTTCGGTATTCGCCATCACCTGCCCCATTGGGATACCCAACTGATCGTCTGGCTGGTACAGAACCACCTGGTGATGTCCACCACCGCTCAGCGCAAGGATCTTTCCGATCCACAGGTGATCCATGATTTCGCCCAGTTCGTTGGCGATGAAGTGCACCTGGATTACCTCTACGTGCTGACCATCGCCGATATCAACGCCACCAACCCGACGCTCTGGAATTCATGGCGTGCGAGCCTGTTGCGTCAGCTCTACACCGAGACCAAGCGCGCGCTCAAACGCGGTCTGGAGAACCCGGTCGATCGCGAAGAGCAGATTCGCCGCACGCAAAGCGCCGCGCTGGATATTCTGGTGCGCAGCGGCACGGACCCGGACGACGTAGAGCAGCTGTGGTCGCAGCTGGGAGACGACTATTTCTTGCGCCATACCGCTGGCGATGTGGCTTGGCACAGCGATGCGATCCTGCAGCAACCGGCTGATGGCGGCCCGTTGGTATTGATCAAGGAAACGACGCAGCGCGAATTCGAAGGCGGCACTCAGATCTTCATTTATGCGCCCGATCAGCATGATTTCTTCGCCGTGACCGTTGCCGCGATGGACCAGTTGAACCTGAACATTCATGACGCTCGAGTCATCACCTCCACCAGCCAGTTCACCCTCGACACCTATATCGTGCTCGACAGCGACGGCGGTTCGATCGGTGAGAATCCCGAACGGATCAAAGCCATTCGCGATGGCCTGACCGAAGCGTTGCGCAACCCTGATGACTACCCGACCATCATCAAGCGTCGCGTACCGCGCCAGCTCAAGCACTTTGCCTTTGCGCCGGTGGTGACGATTTCCAACGATGCGCAACGTCCAGTGACCGTGCTCGAACTGAGCGCTCCGGACCGCCCCGGCCTGCTGGCACGCGTCGGCAAGATCTTTCTGGAGTTCGACCTTTCGTTGCAGAACGCCAAGATTGCGACCCTCGGCGAGCGCGTGGAAGACGTGTTCTTCCTGACCGACGAGAACAACCAGCCGCTTTCCGACCCGCAACTGTGCAGCCGTCTGCAGGACGCGATCGTGCAGCAGCTCAGCGTCAACGTAGAACCCGGCAGCGAGCTGCGCATCAGCATTTAAACGTTCCAGATCCCCGACTGAAGACTCGATAAACGGCGCCATCCCTATCCGAAGGCGCCCCGCTCTCTGAGACCGATTGCCCATGAACAACGCTTTGCAACAGCTGCAGCCTTACCCGTTCGAAAAACTTCGCGCCCTGCTCGGCGATGTCACACCAAACCCGGACAAACGGCCGATTGCCCTGTCCATCGGCGAGCCGAAGCACAAGTCGCCTGACTTCGTGGCCAAAGCGCTGGCGGACAACCTCGATCAGATGGCGGTCTATCCGACTACGGCAGGCATACCTGCGCTACGCGAAGCCATCGCCCACTGGTGCGAACGCCGTTTCAGTGTCCCCCAAGGCTGGCTGGATCCGAACAAAAACGTGCTGCCGGTCAACGGCACCCGCGAAGCACTGTTCGCCTTCACCCAGACCGTGGTCAATCGCAGCGATGACGGCCTGGTCATCAGCCCGAACCCGTTCTACCAGATCTACGAAGGTGCGGCGTTCCTGGCCGGTGCCAAGCCTCATTATCTGCCCTGCCTGGCGGAACATGGCTTCAATCCGGACTTCGATGCGGTCCCGGCTGATATCTGGAAGCGTTGTCAGATCCTGTTCCTGTGCTCACCCGGCAATCCGACCGGCGCACTGATTCCGGTCAAAACACTCAAGAAGCTCATCGCGCTGGCTGACGAACATGACTTTGTGATCGCCGCCGACGAGTGTTACAGCGAGCTGTACTTCGACGAAGACACGCCACCACCAGGCCTGCTCAGCGCCTGCGCCGAACTGGGTCGCCAGGACTTCAAACGCTGTGTGGTCTTCCACAGCCTGTCCAAGCGCTCGAACCTGCCAGGCTTGCGTTCCGGCTTCGTTGCTGGCGACGCGGAGATCCTCAAAGCGTTCCTGCTGTACCGCACCTACCACGGTTGCGCGATGCCGGTTCAGACACAGCTGGCCAGTATCGCTGCGTGGAATGACGAGGCGCATGTCCGCGCCAACCGCGACCTGTACCGCGAGAAATTCGAAGCAGTCCTGAACATCCTTTCGCCGGTGATGGACGTACAGAGCCCCGACGGCGGTTTCTACCTGTGGCCGAATGTCGGCTGCGACGATGCGAAATTCTGCCGCGACCTGTTCGTTGCCGAGCACGTGACTGTAGTTCCGGGTTCGTACCTGTCCCGGGACGTCGAGGGGTTCAACCCTGGAGCAGGCCGTGTGCGCATGGCACTGGTCGCACCGCTGGCCGAGTGCATAGAAGCGGCAAAGCGAATTCGAGGGTTCGTGGAAAACCGCTGAAGCGACCGGAAAATCCGTCAGGAAAATATTTATGCACCACCTGCCTGACGGACAGCTCGCATAACCTTTCGTGAACTCAAGGATCGCCTGTTACCCAGGCACGACCTTTTCACGAAAGGATACCGACATTGAAAACCGCGCTTCACCTCTGCAATGCCAGTCACCACCCTGATCTGCAAGCCGCGTTTAACGTGGCAGTCAAGGAAAACCCGGCCAACGCGGCAATAACCCCCAGCTACCTGACAGACCATCAGGAGCCCCCCGACCGCACTGCACGCATCGTAGCCTCGTTCACCTAATACTGGGCGCGTGGCAGAACATTGAGGATCCGTTTTCTAAGCCCAACACCTGCCCATCTGCAGCAGATCTTCTTCGACGCTGCCTCAGGCTGGCTCCCCCATGCCAACCTGAAGTTCGAACTGGTGACTACGGGCGATGCCGAGATCAGGATCACGCTCAACCAGAACCTCCACTGGAGCGCGGTCGGCACCGACATCCTGCTGGCGTACCACCGTCAGGACCTGCCCACGATGGGGTTCGACCTGACCCGCCTGATCGATACCCAGAAGCTGATCAAGCAGCAAGGGCGGTCATTTGCAATGTTCGACATCCGCCCCTTTCTGGCCCCGGACTTCGAACGCATTGTTCTGCACGAATTCGGTCATGCATTGGGGGCCGAACACGAACACCAGCACCCGAATGCCAACATTCCGTGGAACGAACAAAAGGTATTGAAGGAATACGCGGCCAGCGGACATAGCGAGGCCTTCGTGCGCAAGAACATTCTGGACCGTTATGAGGCTGCGGATTTCTCGTATACCGAGTACGACCCCGAGTCCGTGATGCATTACAACGTGCCCCAGAAACTCACGGTCGGCGACTTCAGGATAGACAACACCGGCAAGACCCTCAGCGCCAGGGACAAGGCGTTCATGAGTACTATTTATGGAGAACGCCCGAACTCACGCGGGCCATTAACGTTGGCGATTGGGGGGTCGGCTGGAACTCCCAACTGAGCCAAGGCAATAAAGAGACGATTCGCCAGATTTATCCCAGGGCTCACACCAATCCGACTGAAAGCTCTGGCAATTGAACCCTTCACTTCGACGGGGCCAGATTGGCCTCGTTGAGGTCAAGTTCTGCCAGCACGATTCTCAGCACGTCATCGCCAATTTCGCCATGACGGTGCAGTCGGTACAGCTCCAGCCGCTGTGCGCGCAGGGCATTGATGCGCATGCGCTTTTCAAGCTGGTCCATCTGGAACGCAAGCGCCTGCGCTTCGGCGGTATCGTTGAATATCTCCAGACGGTGGCGGTACTCGGACATGATGTGCGACTTCACCTCCGTCGCCAGCACGGCCTGGGCCGCATCGGTCGAGCCGGCAGCGCCCGGGATTTCCTGATTTTCCAGCGTCTGGATCGCGGCCTCGGCGGTGCGCTTCCAGGCGTCTCGCACTTCGCGCTTGAGCCGCAGATCCGGCTCGCTGACCAGCCCCCGCAACAACAGAGGCAGACAGACACTGGCCGATACGAGTGACAGCAGAATCACTCCGGCGGCAATGAAAATCAGCAGGTCACGCTCGGGAAAGTCGACGCCAGCGGAAATCAGCATCGGCACCGACAAGGTACCGGCCAGCGTCACCGCACCGCGCACGCCGCCAATGGTCAGTAGCAGCGAAGAACGCGACGACAATGCCAGCGTATCGTCGCCATGACCTCGCCAGCGCCGGACTTGCATCATCAAGCCCCCGACGCTGCGGACCCAGACGTAGCGCAGCACGGCCAGCACCACAAAAATTGCCAACACGTCGAGGCACCGCCAGAGCAACGTCGGCCAGAGCGTCACCTCGTGATGAGTGACGGCACTGATGATGTCTGGCAACTGGAGGCCCAGCAGCAGGAAGATCAAGCCATTGAAGGCAAATTCCAGCAGCGTCCAGACACTGCGATTGAGCAACCGGGTACTGGTCTGGCGCGGCAGAAGATCCACCCAGCTCTGCATCATCCCCGCCGCCACCGCTGACAGGATGCCGGACACCTCAAGCCTTTCGGCAAGCACATAAGCGGCGAAGGGCAGCAGCAACATGAACACCACATGAGTGGCAGGATCGTCCCAGCCACGGGTAATCATCCAGCTGCGAAAGCGCCCTACCAGCCAGCTCAGAATCACGCCCACGGCCAGACCGCCACAGGCAACCAGGATGAACGTCAGGCTCGCATCGGTAAGCGAGAACACCCCCGTTATCGCCGCAGCCAGAGCGAATTTGAACGTGACCAGGCCCGAAGCGTCATTCATCAACGCTTCGCCCTGCAGCAGTCGCATGATTGGCGCTGGCAGACGGTCCTGAGCGATGGCAGATACAGCAACGGCGTCCGTCGGAGAAAGAACAGCCGCCAGGGCGAACGCGACGGGCAACGGAATAGAAGGCAATAACCAGTGAATGAAATAACCGGCGCCGATCACCGTGAAAATCACCAGCCCGACAGCCATGGTCAGAATTGGCCCGCGATAGCGCCAGAAATCACGCTTGGGCATGCGCCAACCGTCGGAGAACAAGAGCGGAGGAAGAAACAGGAAAAGGAACAGTTCGGGGTCCAGCGCGACATGCAGTCCCAGCGTCGGCACGGCCAGCAACGCCCCTGCGGCAATCTGCACCAAGGGCAAAGGCAACGGGATGACTCGGGCCAGCAATCGGGAGACACCTACCAGCGTCAACAAGATAAGGACGGTATAGGCTGTCTGCATTGCGTAATTCCCCGAACAAACGACGTGTGACTGACACTTGGGAGCAGACCCGCATGCAGCGTCGAAGTGCCATATTAGCGGTTTAAGCTAGCGACCGGTCGTCATACATACGTCTTAGCCACTGCAATTGATACGTTGGACATTTTACAAAACACCCTCGGCCCGCGCCCAAGCAGTTTGTACGTGGCATAATCCGTCACCGTTTTTCTACGCATCTCCAAAAGGAGGCAAGCTCATGGCAGATAAAAAGTTGCACCTTTACGGGATCAAAGCCTGTGACACGATGAAGAAGGCTCGCACCTGGCTCGACGAGAAACCGGTGAGCTACGATTTCCATGACTATAAAACCCAGGGCATCGACCGCGAACACTTGACCCAGTGGTGCAACGAGCACGGCTGGCAGACCGTATTGAATCGCGCCGGCACGACCTTTCGCAAACTGGACGAATCGCAGAAAGCCGATCTCGACCAGGATAAAGCGATCGAATTGATGCTCGCCCAGCCATCGATGATCAAGCGCCCCGTGCTGGATCTCGGCGACAAGACCCTGATTGGCTTCAAACCCGAACTGTACGCAGCAGCTATCGCCTGATTGAGATAGCCATTTAAAGTTTAAAGAGGTAACAGCATGTCCACTTCTCTCTTCAGCCTGGCCTTCGGCGTTGGCACTCAAAACCGTCAAGGCACCTGGCTGGAAGTTTTCTACGCCCTGCCCCTGCTCAACCCGTCGGCTGAAATCGTCGCAGCCGTCGCGCCAATCCTGGGCTATACCGGTGGCAACCAGGCCATCGCTTTCAACACCGATCTGGCGTCGAAGCTGGCCGAAGCGCTGAAACCGGTCGACGCCACACAAGCTGCGCTGCTGACCCGTCTGGCCGAGAGCCACAAGCCGCTGGTCGCCACCGTACTGGCCGAAGACGCCGCCCTGACTTCCACGCCTGAGGCGTACCTCAAGCTGCACCTGCTGTCTCATCGCCTGGTCAAGCCACACGGCCTGAGCCTGGCCGGTGTGTTCCCGCTCCTGCCGAACGTGGCCTGGACCAGCCAGGGCGCGATCGACCTCGGTGAACTGGCCGAGCGCCAGCTGGAAGCCCGCCTCAAAGGTGAGCTGCTGGAAGTGTTCTCGGTAGACAAATTCCCGAAAATGACCGACTACGTTGTGCCGGCCGGCGTGCGTATCGCCGACACCGCTCGCGTGCGTCTGGGCGCGTACATCGGCGAAGGCACCACGGTCATGCACGAAGGCTTCGTCAACTTCAACGGTGGCACCGAAGGCCCGGGCATGATCGAAGGCCGCGTATCGGCGGGTGTATTCGTCGGCAAGGGCTCCGACCTGGGCGGCGGCTGCTCGACCATGGGCACCCTGTCCGGTGGCGGAAACATCGTGATCAAGGTCGGCGAAGGCTGCCTGATTGGCGCGAACGCCGGTATCGGTATTCCGTTGGGCGACCGCAACACCGTCGAAGCGGGTCTGTACATCACAGCAGGCACCAAAGTGGCGCTGCTCGATGAGAAGAACGAGCTGGTCAAGGTCCTCAAGGCCCGTGATCTGGCTGGTCAGCCTGACCTGCTGTTCCGTCGCAACTCGCAAACCGGCGCCGTGGAATGCAAATCCCACAAGTCGGCCATCGAGCTGAACGAAGCGCTGCACGCTCACAATTGATCGATGCCGCGTAAGGATTCGGGCCCTCCAAAAGGCCCGAACCCTCTTCAAAGAGCCTGAATGTCATGTCCCTCAATTCTCCCTGGCGCGCTGACTTCCCTGCCCTCGACGCCCTTGAACGGCAAGGCCAGACCTATCTGGACAGCGCCGCCACCGCGCAAAAACCTCAAGCCCTGATCGACGCACTGGCGCATTACTACGCCAATGGTGCAGCCAACGTACATCGCGCCCAGCACTTGCCCGGCGCCATGGCCACGCAGGCGTTCGAGGACACTCGCCACAAGGCTGCCGAGTGGTTGCACGCAGGCCCATCCGGGCAAGTGCTGTTCACTCACGGCGCCACATCCGCATTCAATCTGCTGGCGTATGGCCTGGAGCATCTGTTTCAGGCGGGCGACGAGATCGTCATCAGTGCGCTGGAACACCACGCCAATCTGCTGCCTTGGCAACAACTGGCCCGACGCTGCGAGCTGAAACTGGTCGTACTGCCGCTGACTGCACAAGGCGTGATCGATACCGACGCAGCCGCCAACCTGATCACTTCGCGAACACGACTACTGGCGGTCAGTCAGTTGTCCAACGTGCTGGGTACCTGGCAACCGGTCAGGCAACTGGTTGCGCTGGCCAAAGCCCAAGGCGCGCTTACGGTCGTTGACGGCGCACAGGGCGTGGTCCATGGCCGCCACGATGTGCAGGCGTTGGGCTGCGATTTCTATGTGTTCTCCAGCCATAAGCTGTACGGCCCGGACGGTGTTGGCGTGTTGTTCGGTCGGCATCAGGCACTGGGACAATTGCGCCATTGGCAGTTCGGCGGCGAAATGGTGCTTCAGGCCGGTTATCACGATGCAACGTTTCGCCCTGCCCCGCTGGGTTTCGAGGCCGGAACGCCGCCTGTTTCCGGGGTCATCGGGCTGGGCGCGACGCTGGATTACCTGAACGGCGTCAACCAGGTCGCCGCCGCCGAACATGAAGCGCGGTTGCACGAGCAGCTGCGTGCCGGACTGACGCTACGCGAAGGCGTGCAACTGGTGGGCAATCCGCAGGCGGCGCTGGCCAGTTTCGTGGTCGAAGGTGTGCACAACGCAGATCTGGCGCACTTGCTGACCGAGCAAGGCATTGCCGTGCGCGCGGGCCATCATTGCGCGATTCCGCTGATCAGCGGACTGGGCTTGTCCGGTGCCATTCGCGTGTCACTGGGGCTGTATAACGACTCCGACGATCTGAAGCGTTTTTTCAACGCGCTGGATCAGGCATTGGAGTTGCTGCAGTGAACATGCCCGGTGATGCTCGCACCGCCCTGGAAACCTTCAACGCCTCGCTCAGTTGGGAACAGCGCGCACGCCTGCTGATGCAGTGGGGCGAACGTTTGCCGGCCATGACCGACGAAGAAAAAATCGATGATCACTTGGTGGATGGTTGCGAAAGCAAGGTCTGGTTGCTGGGCGATGTCATCGACGGGCATTGGCAGTTTCGAGCAGCCAGCGATGCGCGATTGATTCGCGGGTTGGTCGCGCTACTGCTGACGCGCGTCAACGGCCTGTCGGCGCAGGAGCTGCAACAGGTCGACCTGACGGACTGGTTCAAGCAATTGGGCTTGAGCCGCCAGCTGTCGCCGTCGCGCAGTAATGGTCTTAATGCCGTGCTGCAGAAGATGCGTGGTTTGGCAGACAGCTGAAATCCCTGTAGCAGTCCGGCGTGCCAGCGATAGGGATCCTGAATATGCCTCGCTGGCAAGCCGGACTGCTACAGAGTCAGCAAAGCCGAATCAGGGTTGAACGGATTCTTTTGCCTTGACCCTGTCCGACGGGCGTCGAACGCCAGCAACGATCTTCTCCACCGCCTTGGTGGCCGCAACCATGCCGAAGGTCGCAGTGACCATCATCACCGCGCCAAACCCGCCAGCGCAGTCAAGCTTCACGCCATCGCCGACAAAGCTCTTCTGCAGACAGATGCTGCCATCCGGTTTCGGGTAGCGCAGCTGTTCGGTGGAAAACACGCAGGGCACGCTGTAGTGACGTGTGACCGTCCGCGAAAAGCCGTAATCCCGGCGCAGGGTCGAGCGCACTTTCGAGGCCAGCGGGTCGTTGAACGTGCGGTTGAGGTCGCAGACCTGAATCAGGGTTGGGTCGATTTGCCCGCCCGCGCCGCCAGTGGTGATGATCTGGATCTTGCGACGCTTGCACCAGGCAATCAGCGCTGCTTTGGCGTTGACGCTGTCGATGCAGTCGAGCACGCAGTCGATGTTCGGGGTGATGTACTCGGCCATGGTTTCGCGAGTGACGAAATCGGCCACGGCATGCACGACACAATCCGGGTTGATTTCCCGCAGACGGTCGGCCATGACCTCGACCTTGGGACGACCGACGGTACTGGTCAGGGCATGCAGCTGGCGGTTGCTGTTGCTGACGCAGACGTCGTCCAGGTCGAACAGCGAGATCTCGCCCACGCCGCAGCGAGCCATGGCTTCGGCCGCCCACGAACCCACGCCGCCGATGCCAACCACCGCCACATGAGCGGCGCGCAACCGCTCCAGGCCTTCGACGCCGTACAGCCGGGCAACCCCAGCAAACCGCGGATCTTCTGTGCTCATGACCAATACCCCAAAAACCGGCGCGCATTATAGGCCGTGCTTGAGTTTGGGACAGCTGTTGGTTGCAGGTTTTTGGTCAGAAAATCAGGATGACGATCGCCTCTTGTGGGAGCCGGCTCGCTGGCGAAGGCGGTGTGTCAGGCGAATTTTTTGTAGCTGGTCGACCGCTTTCGCCAGCAAGCCGGCCCACAGGGGACGTTTGGTCTTATAGAAAATGGACAGCAACCGACTTTAACAGGCGAAGCGGACTACATTTTTCCAGCAATAGAACTTCAATCTTTGTCGGTTGCCAAAGGTCGTGCTGGCCGACGTCTGTCGGCCTCTCCCCCGTTCCCCTCTTGGAACCTGAAGTACCTATGCCATCGCGTAAATTTGGACTTAACCTGGTTGTCGTCGTGGCGATCGCCGCGCTGTTCACCGGTTTCTGGGCGCTGATCAACCGCCCGGTCACCGCCCCCAACTGGCCCGAACAAATCTCCGGTTTTTCCTACTCCCCTTTCCGTCTCGGCCAGAACCCGCAGAAGGATCAATATCCGTCCGACGATGAAATGCGTCAGGACCTGGAGCTGATGAGCAAAGAGACTGACAACATCCGCATCTATTCGGTGGACGGCAGCCTCAAGGACATCCCGAAACTGGCCGAGGAATTTGGCCTGCGCGTCACCCTCGGCATCTGGATCAGCCCGGACCTTGAGCGTAACGAACGTGAAATCAACACCGCCATCGAACTGGCGAACACCACGCGCAGCGTAGTCCGCGTGGTGGTGGGTAACGAAGCGCTGTTTCGCGAAGAAATCAAACCCAAGGACCTGATCGCCATCCTCGACCGAGTCCGCGCAGCGGTGAAAGTCCCCGTCACTACCTCCGAACAATGGCACATCTGGGAAAAGTATCCGGAGTTGGGCAAGCACGTCGACCTGATCGCCGCCCATATCCTGCCGTATTGGGAGCACATCCCGATGGAAAAGGCCGGGCAGTTCGTTTTCGACCGTGCGCGCGAGCTCAAGCGCATGTTTCCGAAAAAGCCCCTGCTGCTGTCGGAAGTCGGCTGGCCGAGCAATGGCCATATGCGCGGCGGTGCCGATGCGACCCCGGCCGATCAGGCCATTTACCTGCGCACCCTGGTCAACAAGCTGAACCGCCAAGGCTTCAACTACTTCGTGATCGAAGCCTTCGACCAACCGTGGAAGGCCAGCGACGAAGGCTCAGTGGGTGCTTACTGGGGCGTATTCAACGCGGCCCGGCAGCAGAAATTCAACTTTGAAGGCCCGGTCGTCGCGATCCCTCAATGGCGCGTGCTGGCCATCGGTTCCGCAGTATTGGCGATGCTGGCGCTGGCCCTGCTGCTGATCGACGGCTCAGCCCTGCGCCAGCGCGGTCGTACCTTTCTGACATTCATTGCTTTTCTTTGCGGGTCGGTACTGGTGTGGATCGGCTACGACTACAGTCAGCAATACAGCACCTGGTTCAGCCTGCTCGTAGGATGCTTGCTGGCACTTGGCGCATTCGGGGTTTTCATCGTACTGCTGACCGAAGCCCATGAGCTGGCCGAAGCAGTATGGACGCACAAGCGCCGTCGCGAATTCCTGCCGGTGGAAGCAGACACCGCCTACAGGCCAAAAGTATCGGTGCATGTGCCCTGCTACAACGAACCGCCCGAGATGGTCAAACAGACCCTCAACGCGCTGGCCGCACTGGATTACCCGGACTTCGAAGTGTTGCTGATCGACAACAACACCAAGGACCCTGCGGTCTGGGAACCGGTCAAGGCCCACTGCGAGCTGCTCGGCGAGCGCTTCAAGTTCTTCCACGTCGCGCCGCTGGCGGGCTTCAAGGGCGGTGCGCTGAACTACCTGATTCCCCACACCGCAGCCGACGCCGAGGTCATCGCCGTGATCGACTCGGACTACTGCGTCGACCGCAACTGGCTCAAGCACATGGTGCCGCACTTCGCCGATCCGAAAATCGCGGTGGTGCAATCTCCGCAGGATTACCGCGACCAACACGAAAGCGCGTTCAAGAAGCTGTGCTATTCCGAGTACAAAGGCTTTTTTTACATCGGCATGGTCACTCGCAACGACCGCGACGCGATCATTCAACACGGCACCATGACCATGACCCGCCGCTCGGTACTGGAGGAGCTGGGCTGGGCCGACTGGTGCATCTGTGAAGATGCCGAACTGGGCCTGCGCGTGTTCGAAAAGGGTTATTCGGCGGCGTACGCCCACAACAGCTACGGCAAGGGCCTGATGCCGGACACCTTCATCGACTTCAAGAAGCAGCGTTTCCGCTGGGCCTATGGCGCGATTCAGATCATCAAGCGTCATGCGGCCAGCCTGTTGCGCGGCAAGGACACTGAACTGACCCGTGGTCAGCGTTATCACTTTCTGGCGGGCTGGTTGCCGTGGGTGGCCGATGGCATGAATATCTTCTTCACCGTGGGTGCGTTGCTGTGGTCGTCGGCAATGATCATCGTGCCCAACCGGGTCGATCCGCCGCTGCTGATTTTCGCGATCCCGCCGCTGGCGCTGTTCTTCTTCAAGGTTGGCAAGATCATCTTTCTGTACCGTCGCGCCGTGGGCGTGAACCTCAAGGATGCGTTCTACGCCGCGCTCGCGGGGCTGGCGCTGTCGCACACCATCGCCAAGGCTGTGCTGTACGGTTTCTTCACCACCAGCATCCCGTTCTTCCGCACCCCGAAAAACGCCGACAGCCATGGCCTGCTGGTAGCGATTTCCGAGGCGCGTGAAGAGCTGTTCATCATGCTGTTGCTGTGGGGCGCGGCGTTGGGGATTTGCCTGGTCCAAGGCTTGCCGAGCAACGACATGCGCTTCTGGGTGACCATGTTGCTGGTGCAGTCGCTGCCCTATCTGGCCGCGCTGATCATGGCGTTTCTGTCGTCGCTGCCCAAACCCAAGGCGTCGACCGAGCCCGCCACGGCCTGAAACAATTGTGCGCTGTACTAAACGGCGGCCTTCGGGTCGCCGTTTTGCATTAGAATATCCCCCTTTTTTAGCCTCGCTGCTTCTCTTACGGACCTTCCATGACAGCCCCAGCCGACCTCTCGCCCACCCTGCAACTCGCCTGCGACCTGATTCGTCGCCCATCGGTCACGCCGCTTGACGCTGACTGCCAGGCCGTGATGATGAAACGCCTGGGCGAGGCCGGTTTCATGCTGGAGCCGATGCGCATCGAGGATGTGGATAACTTCTGGGCGACCCACGGTACTCAGGACGGTCCGGTGTTGTGCTTCGCCGGTCACACCGATGTGGTGCCGACAGGGCCCGTGAAAGCCTGGCAGAACGACCCGTTCGACGCGCTGATCGATGAAAACGGCATGCTCTGTGGCCGTGGCGCGGCCGACATGAAAGGCAGCCTGGCCTCGATGATCATCGCCACCGAGCGCTTCGTCGCCGAGTACCCGAATCACAAGGGCAAGATCGCGTATCTGATCACCAGCGATGAAGAAGGCCCGGCCCATCACGGCACAAAAGCGGTGGTCGAGCGTCTGGCGGCGCGCAAGGAGCGTCTGGACTGGTGCATCGTCGGCGAGCCTTCGAGCACAACCCTGGTCGGTGACGTGGTGAAGAACGGGCGCCGTGGGTCTCTGGGCGCCACCCTGACAGTCAAAGGTGTCCAGGGCCATGTGGCTTACCCGCATCTGGCGAAGAACCCGATTCACCTGGCCTCCCCAGCGCTGGCCGAGCTGGCCGCCGAACACTGGGACGAAGGCAATGCATTCTTTCCGCCGACCAGCTTCCAGATCTCCAACCTGAATTCCGGCACCGGCGCCACCAACGTCATTCCGGGTGATCTGACAGCGGTGTTCAACTTCCGCTTCTCCACCGAATCCACTGTTGAAGGCCTGCAGAAGCGCGTCGCCGACATCCTCGACAAGCACGGGCTGGACTGGCATGTGGAATGGGCGCTGTCGGGCCTGCCATTCCTGACTGAACCGGGCGCGCTGCTCGACGCGGTATCAGCCAGCATCAGGCACGTCACCGGCCGCGAAACCAAGGCTTCCACCAGCGGCGGTACTTCGGATGGTCGTTTCATCGCAACCCTGGGCACACAAGTGGTCGAGCTTGGCCCGGTCAATGCCACGATTCACCAAGTCAATGAGCGAATTCTGGCCAGCGATCTCGACGTGTTGACCGAGATCTACTACCAGACGCTGGTCAAGTTGCTCGCCTGATGCTGACCTGCCCGATCTGCTCAGCCCCGCTCGACGCAGCGGACAACGGTGTGGTGTGCCCGGTGGGCCACCGCTTCGACCGCGCCCGTCAGGGTTACCTGAACCTGCTGCCGGTGCAGCACAAGAACAGCCGCGACCCTGGCGACAATCAGGCGATGGTCGAGGCACGCCGGGACTTTCTCAATGCCGGGCATTACGCCCCGGTGGCAAAGCGTCTGGCCGAACTCGCCGCCGAACGTACTCCTGCGCACTGGCTGGATATCGGTTGTGGCGAGGGTTATTACACCGCGCAGATCGCCCAGGCCCTGCCCCACGCTGACGGTTACGCGCTGGATATCTCCCGCGAAGCGGTCAAGCGTGCCTGCAAACGCAATCCGCAATTGACCTGGTTGATCGCCAGCATGGCCCGCGTGCCGCTGCCGGACGCCAGCATCCAGTTCATCGCCAGCGTGTTCAGCCCGCTGGACTGGGCCGAGGCCAGGCGCTTGCTTTCCCCCGGCGGAGGCCTGATGCGCGTCGGCCCGACCAACGAGCACCTGATGGAATTGCGTCAGTGCCTGTACGACGAAGTTCGTGATTACGCTGACGACAAGCATCTGGCACTGGTCCCGGAAGGCATGACCTTGCAACACAGCGAAACACTGCGCTTCAAGCTGACGCTGGTCGACGGCCAGGCCCGCGCCAATCTGCTGGCTATGACACCCCACGGCTGGCGCGCCAGTGCCGAACGCAGGACAAAGGTCATCGAACAGGCAGAGCCGTTCGAGACCACGGTGTCGATGCGCTACGATTATTTCGTTGTGCAGTGACCGCTCAGACTTACAACGACTGAATCCGCGAATGGATTTTCCAGAACACTCAAGAGGCATCCATGCGCCAACCCGATATCGAGATCTANGCCGACATCGGTCCCTGCAGCGAATGGGTACAGAAAGGCCAGACATGGAAGTGCACCGCCGGGAACATTCCGGTCACCTGGATTCCCAAGGCCGTGGGCAAGTGGAACAGCCTGTGTCTGGACAGCGACCAGACCCCGTGGGAAGACGACATCGCCTGCGCCCGCGCCGCCTTCGCCGCCATGAACGTCGAAGTCCGCTGTGCGCCGGGCACCTGGGTCGAGGAAGAAAGCGACGAAGACGCTGATCGCTGGATTCGCATCAGTGCCGACGGTGAGGAAGAGATTACCTGGCGTACGTCGTAATACCCGACACCCAAACCTCGTAGCAGCACGGCTTGCCGGCGGGGGCGCACTCAAGATCGCCCCCGCGGGCAAGCCCGGCTGCAACGGATCGGTACTCCGCTCCCCTCTCGCTTTGCCCATCCCCGCCATATCCGGCAAACTGGCCGCTTCGTGGGCGTTGTCCCCCTAGCGCAGAATTCGTATGACCCGTTCCCCGTTTCGCCGTCTCGTATTCGGCACCGTGCGTCGCCTGCTGTACCTGTGGGTGCGCTCGGAGACAATCAATCAATCGTCGTTCACCCTCAATCTGGATCGCAGCCGCCCGGTGTTCTATGCGCTGCAGAATCCCTCCCTTAGCGATCTCGCGGTCCTGGACACCGAATGCCGCAAGGCCGGCCTTCCACGCCCCGTACTGCCGGTGGTCGTCGGTGATCTGGCAGAGCCTGCCGCCTTCTTCTACCTGACTCCGGAACCCGACTGGCTAGGCCGCCAGGACAAACGGGGCGCACCGCCCACCCTTGAACGTCTGGTCGGCGCTGTCACTCAGAACGCCGCCGAAGATGCGCAGATCATCCCGGTGAGCGTGTTCTGGGGGCAATCGCCGGACAAGGAAGACAGCCCGTGGAAACTGCTGTTCGCCGACAGTTGGGCCGTCACCGGGCGGCTGCGCCGATTCGTCACCATCCTGATTCTCGGTCGCAAAACCCGCGTGCAGTTTTCCGCGCCGATTCACTTGCGTGAGCTGGTCGACGAGAACAAGGGTTACGAGCGTACCGTACGCATGGCTCAGCGTCTGCTGCGGGTGCATTTCCGCAATCTGAAGGCCGCCACCATCGGCCCGGACCTGTCACACCGGCGCAATCTGGTGAAGGGACTTCTCGCCGATCCGCTGGTGAAGCAGGCCATTCTCGACGAAGCGGCCCGAGAGAAAATCCCCGAAGCCAAGGCCCGAGAAAAGGCCCTGCACTATGGCAACGAGATTGCCTCGGATTACACCTACACCGCGATCCGATTTCTGGAAGTGGTGCTGAGCTGGTTCTGGAACAAGATCTACGACGGGATCAAAGTCAGCCACCTCGAAGGGGTGCAGAACGTCGCACAGGGCAACGAAATCATCTATGTGCCCTGCCATCGCAGTCACATCGATTATCTGCTGCTGTCCTATCTGCTGTTCCGCAACGGCCTGACACCGCCGCATATCGCCGCCGGCATCAATCTCAACATGCCGGTGATCGGCAGCCTGCTGCGCCGGGGCGGTGCGTTCTTCATGCGCCGCACTTTCAAGGGCAACCCGCTCTACACAGCAGTGTTCAACGAGTACCTGCACACGTTGTTCACCAAGGGTTTCCCTGTGGAGTACTTCGTCGAAGGCGGACGCTCGCGCACCGGTCGCATGCTGCAACCCAAGACCGGCATGCTCGCCATCACCCTGCGCAGTTTCCTGCGCAATTCACGCACGCCCATCGTTTTCGTGCCGGTGTATATCGGGTACGAGCGCGTGCTGGAGGGTCGTACCTATCTGGGCGAGTTGCGCGGCGCAGCGAAGAAGAAGGAATCGATCTTCGACATCTTCAAGGTCATCGGGGCGCTCAAGCAACGCTTCGGCCAGGTCTCGGTCAACTTCGGTGAGCCGATCAAACTCGCGGACTTCCTCGACCATGAGCAACCGGACTGGCGCGCACAGGCGCTGGGCCCGGTATTCAAACCGGCGTGGCTCAACGAGACCACCCACCGGCTAGGCGAACGGGTTGCCCGAAACCTGAACGAAGCGGCGGCGATCAACCCGGTGAACCTGGTGGCGCTGGCACTGCTGTCCACACCCAAGCATGCGCTTGACGATCAGGCCCTGGCGCGGGTGCTGGACCTTTATCTGACCCTGCTGCGCAGCGTGCCCTACTCGCCGCACACCACGTTGCCGGAAGGCGATGGCCGTGCGTTGATCGAGCACGTGAAAGGCATGGACTTGTTGTCCGAGCAGAAAGATGCGCTGGGCAAGATTTTGTATCTGGACGAGCAGAATGCCGTTCTGATGACCTATTACCGCAACAACGTGCTGCATATTTTCGCGCTGCCGTCGTTGTTGGCGAGTTTCTTCCAGAGTTCCTCGCGCATGAGCCGCGACCAGATCCTGCGTTATGCCAGGGCGCTGTACCCGTATCTGCAATCGGAGCTGTTCATTCGCTGGTCACTGGACGAACTCGATGCGGTGATCGACCAATGGCTGGCGGCGCTCGTCGAACACGGCCTGCTGCGCTTCGAGAACGACGTCTTTCTGCGTCCGGCACCCAGCTCGCGCCAGTTCGTGCTGTTGACGCTGCTGTCGCGGGCCATTGCCCAGACCTTGCAGCGCTTCTACATGTCGATTTCGCTGCTGCTCAACAGCGGCCAACACACCCTCACCGCGGAAGAGCTGGAAGACCTGTGCACGATCATGGCTCAGCGCCTGTCGATCCTGCATGGCTTGAATGCACCGGAATTTTTCGACAAGAGCCTGTTCCGCCACTTCATTCAAACGCTGCTGGATCAGGGTGTGCTGCGCAAGGACGACAACGGCAAGCTGGGGTATCACGAGCTGTTAGGCGAACTGGCTGAAGGCGCGGCCAAGCGGGTTTTACCTGCCGAAATACGTTTATCGATTCGCCAGGTGGCACTGCATCGCAATGAAGAGGTCGTAGAGACGGGCCCGAATGCCTGACTCCCATAGTTGCAGGAGTCAGCTAGCTTGCGATGGGACCTGGCTGACATTACAGCGGGCACTGACGCACCGCGATCCCGGGCAAGCTCACTCCTGCAGCTGACGCCTCATGCATCCCGGACCTGAACACGGTCCGACAAGGAGACACACGATGAAACACATACTGCTGACCCTCATGACCACGGTCCTCGCCGCCTGCGCCCACGCCCCGGACAACACGCCCGGCACCGTCGATGGCGAGGTGTTCTACTTGCAACGCATGGCCCTGCCGCCAACCGCCACCTTGCAAGTCACCCTGCAGAACGTATCGTTGGCCGACGCGCCTGCCCAAACCCTCGCCAGTCAGAAAGGCCCGATCAAGGGCCAGGTTCCGCTGCCCTTTCACCTGACCTACGATCAGAAGCAGGTCAAGCCGGGCCATACCTATTCGGTCAGTGCGCGAATCGAAGTCGATGGCGAACTCCTGATGATCAGCACCGAACGCTACACCGTGGACCTGACGCTGGAAGAAAAACCGCCAGTCAAGATTCGTTTGAACCCGGCGCGCTAGCCCCTGATTTTTCTATTTCCGCATAAGGACGTTATCCATGCTGCTTCGCTCTCTCTCGTTCACCGGCCTGTGTGCTGGCCTGCTGCTGTCGGCCAGTGCCTTCGCGTTGTCGCTGAACGACCTGTCGCAATCGGACGCCACGGGCGGTATGAAGGATGCCCTGACACAGGGCGCCCAGATCGCGGTCAAGCAGTTGGGCGTGCCTGGAGGCTTCAGCAACAACAAGGACGTACGCATCGAACTGCCAGGCAAACTCGGCAAGGTCGCGAGCAAGATGAAGCAGTTCGGCATGGGTGCGCAGGTGGACCAACTGGAAACCAGCATGAACCAGGCAGCCGAAGCTGCGGTGCCACAGGCCCAGGCGCTGCTGGTCGACGCGGTGAAGAAGATGAGCGTGTCTGACGCCAAGGGCATTCTGACTGGCGGCAAGGACTCTGCCACCGAGTACCTGAACAAATCCAGCCGCGAGCAGATCCGCGCCAGGTTCCTGCCCATCGTCAAACAGGCCACCGACAAGGTTGGCCTTGCACAGAAATACAACGCTTTCGCAGGGCAAGCGGCAGCCCTTGGCGTGGTCGACGCGAAGGACGCGAACGTCGAAGGTTACGTCACCGAAAAAGCCCTCGATGGCCTGTTCGAAATGATCGCCAAACAGGAAGAAAGCATCCGCGCCAACCCGGCCGCCGCGGCGACAAGCCTGGCGAAGAAGGTGTTTGGGGCGCTGTAATCCATCGCCGTTCACCTGAAACGAAAAAGCCCCGGCGCTGTTAGGCGTCGGGGCTTTTTATCAGGGCCATGGCCTGGAAGTCAGATGTGCAGCCAGGCCACGAGGCCAAGCAACACTGGCAACCAACCCCGCCTATTGCTCATGGAACATCTGACGAAGTGTCAGCCGGTCGCGCAGTGTGAACACCCACTCTCGGCCTACCTTGTTTTTTTCAAGGGCACCCTGCGCCGCCAGACCATTCAACGCAGCTGACGCCGTGTTGTAAGAGCACTCAAGGTTCTCCTTGACGTTGACCGCAGTGAACTCCTTGTCAATGCCGTTGAGCGCGACCTGGAATATGGCTTTCTGTTTATCGGTAAGCTTTTCGAACATCGTTGACTGTTCCAGCCAACGATCAAAACTCAAAGCGTCGGACACCGTCTGTTTGTAGGTGGTCAGGAAATCGCTGACCGCCCTCATGACAATTGAACACTGATAGTCGATGAAGTAGGTCAGATCCATTTCGTCCATCTCACTGTGCAGATACGACCTTCCATATTTGATTGGCGCGTTACGCAACAGAACGCTTATCGCGATGTAGCGAAAGGCAGAGAAGCCATGACGGAACAAATGCCAGTAGAAAAGCGCACGTGCGACTCGGCCGTTGCCATCTCGAAACGGGTGCTCGTACCCCACCGCGAAATGCAGACCGATGGCCTTGATCAGCGGGTGAAGATAGTCAGCGTGCTCCAGGTCATGATGCGGCGTGTTGATCCAGTCAGCCAACCGCTGCAACCGGTCCTTCAGGCCCACGGCCGGAGGCGGTACATGAACCGTGTTGCCGTCACCGTCCTGCACCACTACGTCATCGTTCAGCCGGAAAATGCCGGGGGAGTACTTGCTGTCGTCAATCCCGCCGACACCTACGGCGTACAGTTCAGCAATGAGTTCGACACTCAGTGGCACCGTGCGCTTCTCCCACGCGAACTGCATCAGTCTGAAATTGCCTATGATCATACGCTCGTCAGGTGTGCGCGGTTGGCGATTGCGTTTGAGCATGTCCTTGGCAACTTTGGTCGTCGTCGCAGCGCCCTCCAACTGGCTGCTGCTGATGGCTTCGTCTTCGATCAGGTCATTGAGCAGATAGTGAAAATGGGCGTTCTCGCCGATGTGGCTGCTGATGTGCTCCAGGGCGGCCATGGTCGTGTGACGGTCAACGCACGTAATCGCTCGCTGCGCCAGAGGCGTCAGCAGATAGGTGCAGCGGAACGTCGGGCCCTCTGAAATCAGAATCGTCGACTGCTGAGCCGAACGCGCCGACTTGACCAGACTCCAGCAGATGCGCGGATCGAGTTCAGGTGGCCAGCGGTGGCGCAGTTGGTCGTAAGGGAGATAGCGCCCGTGCTGATCCAGCGGCGTATGCAGCGCCAGATAGCGCGCGGGGTCTTGCCAGAAACGGTTATCTGCAGACTGGCGGAACACGTCGCATGGCGGCAGGGGCCGTGGTGGTGGTTTGATCATGCCTGTCTCAGTTTTGGTGATTACTGAGACACCAATACACCAGCGGACGAGACATGTCTCAACATTATCCAATTTTGAGACATGGCTCGAAGCCTACAGCGCCTCCTCTTTCTTCACCTTGAACCACGCCGCATACAGCGCCGGCAAAAACAGCAACGTCAGTGCCGTGGCGACGATGAGGCCGCCCATGATCGCCACCGCCATCGGCCCGAAGAACACGCTGCGCGACAGTGGGATCATCGCCAGCACCGCCGCGAGTGCCGTCAGCACGATCGGGCGGAAGCGTCGCACGGTCGCCTCGATGATCGCCTGCCAGCGATCCAGTCCCGCAGCGATATCCTGTTCGATCTGGTCCACGAGAATCACCGAATTGCGCATGATCATGCCCGATAGCGCGATGGTGCCGAGCATGGCGACGAAGCCGAAAGGCTGACGAAAAATCAGCAGGAACAGGGTCACGCCGATCAGCCCCAAGGGCGCGGTGAGAAACACCATGAAGGTGCGCGAAAAGCTGCGCAGCTGGATCATCAGCAAGGTCAACACAACGACAATGAACAGCGGCACGCCTGCGTTCACCGAGTTCTGTCCTCGGGTCGAGTCTTCCACGGTCCCGCCGACTTC
Organism: Pseudomonas sp. LS-2; assembly: GCF_003605735.1. GTDB lineage: Bacteria > Pseudomonadota > Gammaproteobacteria > Pseudomonadales > Pseudomonadaceae > Aquipseudomonas. The sequence goes on from NZ_QXTJ01000015.1 coordinate 310,433, forward strand.
CAGCAGGTAGCCGTCCGGCAACTCGGCGCGCACACCGTCCAGCGTCGGGAGAATCTGATTGACCAGCGTGGCCGGTTGTTCCTTGCCATAGATATCGGCGCGAATGGTCACATTGGGCAAACGATTCCGGTGCCAGATGATGCCTTCCTCGAAACCGTATTCCAGTGTCGCGATCTGGGACAGTGCAACGCTGCTGCCATTGTCCGTGGGAATCGAAAGGCTGGCGAGCCCGCCCAGTTCATGCCGTTCCTGCTCAGTGCCGCGCAGGAGGATCTCGATCAGTTCATCATCCTCTCGATACTGGCTGACGCTGGAGCCGGTCAGTTGGCTTTGCAGGAAGCGCGACAAATCGGCAGTCGTCACACCCAACGCCCTGGCGCGGTCCTGATCGACGTTGAGGTAGACCACTTTGCTCGGCTCCTCCCAATCCAGGTGCACGTTGACCACATGGGGGTTTTCCCTGACCTTGGCTGCAACCTTGCGGGCCAGCGCACGCACTGCGTCGATGTGCTCGCCGGTGATCCTGAACTGCACCGGATAACCTACCGGAGGACCGTTTTCCAGACGCGTGACACGCGGTCGCAACGACGGAAATTGCTCGTCGAGCGTTTGAATCAGCCAGATACGCAATGCCTCCCGATCCTCGATGGTTTTTGCCAACACCACAAACTGCGCGAAACTGGCTGCGGGCAGTTGCTGGTCCAGCGGCAGGTAAAAGCGTGGGGACCCAGTGCCCACGTAAGCCACATAGTTTTCGACGCCGGCGTGGTCTTTGATCATGGCTTCCAGGCGCTTGACCTGCTCGGTGGTATTGCTCAGTGAGGCGCCCTCGGCAAGCTTCAGATCGACCATCAGCTCCAGTCGTCCCGACGCAGGAAAAAACTGCTGGGGCACAAAACGGAACATGGCAATCGACAACACGAACAGGGCGATGGTCAGGACGATGACCGTCTTGCGCCGCCGCACGCACCAGCCAACCAATCCCCGTACGCGCTTGTAGAACGGTGTGCCGTAAGGGTCTGGCGCATCAGGGCCTGAGCCGTGCCGAGCGGCGTGGATTTTCGCCAGATCCGGCAACAGGCGCTCGCCCAGATACGGCACGAACACCACCGCCGCCACCCACGAGGCCAGCAAGGCGATGGTCACCACCTGGAAAATCGAGCGCGTGTACTCACCCGTACTCGACTGCGCGGTCGCAATGGGCAGAAAGCCTGCCGCCGTGATGAGGGTGCCGGTGAGCATCGGGAGCGCGGTGCTGGTCCAGGCGAAACTCGCGGCCTTGAGCCGGTCGTAACCCTGTTCCATTTTGATTGCCATCATCTCCACGGCGATGATCGCGTCGTCCACCAACAGCCCCAGCGCCAACACCAGGGCACCGAGGGAAATCTTGTGCAGGCCGATGCCCAGGTAATACATGCAAGCGAATGTCATGGCCAGCACCAACGGAATCGCCAGCGCCACCACCATCCCGGTGCGCACACCCAGCGAGAAAAAGCTCACCAGCAGCACGATGCCCAGCGCTTCAGCGAGCACCTGGACGAACTCGCCGACGCTGGTTTTCACCGCCGCTGGCTGATCGGAGACCTTGCGCAGTTGCATCCCCGCCGGCAGGTTGTTCTGTAAGCGGGCGAACTCCCCTTCCAGCGCCTTGCCCAGCACGAGGATATCGCCGCCGTCCTTCATCGCCACCGCAAGGCCGATTGCGTCTTCGCCCATGAAACGCATGCGCGGCGCGGGAGGGTCGTTGAAACCTCGACGTACGTCCGCCAGATCGCTGATCCGGAAAGTGCGGTCGCCGACGCGAATGGGGAAAGCACGAATCTGGTCGACCGTTTGAAAACGTCCCGTGACGCGAAGCTGAACGCGTTCGCTGGGCGTCTCGAAGAAGCTCGCGGCCACCACGGCGTTCTGTGCTTCCAGCGCCTGCTGCACAGCTTGCAGAGGCAGTCCGAGCGTGGCGAGCTTGACGTTGGACAGCTCGATCCAGATCTTCTCGTCCTGCAGGCCCAACAGCTCGACCTTGCCGACGTCCTTCACTCGCTGGAGCTGAATCTGGATGCGGTCGGCGTAGTCCTTGAGCACGGCATAGTCGAACCCTTCGCCGGTCAGCGCGTAGATATTGCCAAAGGTGGTGCCGAACTCATCGTTGAAGAATGGACCCTGCACACCAACGGGAAGCGTCTGACGAATGTCGCCGATCTTCTTGCGGATCTGATACCAGAGTTCCGGCAGCCTGGCGGACACCAGGGAATCGCGTGCGATGAACGTCACCTGAGATTCACCGGGTCGTGAGAACGAGACGATGCGCTCGTAATCACCGGTCTCCATCAGCTTCTTTTCGATGCGATCGGTGACCTGCCGCGCCACCTCTTCAGCGCTGGCGCCCGGCCATAGCGTGCGGATGACCATGGCTTTGAAGGTAAAGGGCGGGTCTTCGCTTTGCCCCAACTTGGTGTAGGACAGCGCGCCAATGACGGCCAGCAGAATCATCAAGTACAGGACCATCTGCCGATTGCGCAGGGCCCATTCGGAAAGGTTGAAACGCATCGGTCCTACTCCTTAACCGCCAGTTTCACCGCCCGATTGCTGCGATCGACCGGACGAACCTGCTCGCCCTCACGCAGCACATGAACACCTGCGGCCACCACCCAGTCGCTGGCTTGCAGACCGCTGAGCACCGGCACCGACTCCTGACCGTATGCGCCGATCTGGACCGGCGTGCGCTTGAGCGTGTTGTCGCTTTGCAGACGCCAGACGTAAGTGGCGCCGTTCTCGGCCGTTACGGCGGAAAGCGGCACCGACAGCGGTACGCTGTGCTCAGAGGCAATGAACACTCGGGCGCTCTGGCCGAGTTCGGCGGGCACCTTGCCGCCTGCGAAGGCAATGCGTGCAGCAAAGGTACGTGAGCGAGGATCGGCGGCGGGGGACAGTTCACGGATGCGACCCGCAAAGCGCTGCTCGCGTTGCGTCCACAGCTCGACCGACACCGGGTCGCCAATCTTGAAGCGCCCGTAATTCTGCTCCGGGAGGCTGATCGACACTTCACGCTCACCATCGGCGGCGAGGGTGAAAACGGTTTGTCCGGCAGCGACCACTTGCCCCACTTCCACCAAGCGCTTGGCGACTACGCCGTCCTGCGACGCACGAAGCACGGCATAGCTGGTCTGATTGTCGGCGACCGTGAACTCTGCCTTGAGCTGCCTGAGACGAGCCTCACCGGCGCGATAGAGATTTTCGGCGTTGTCGTATTGGGATTTGCTGACCATCTGCCGTTCCATCAGCGTCTTGTAGCGATCACGTTCGGAGCGAACCATCTGCAGGTTCGCCTCGGCGGCAGCGACCTGTGCACGAGTGGCGTCCAGTTGAAGGCGTACATCCTGGGCATCGAGTTCGGCCAACGCCTGGTTGGCCTTGACCCGCTCCCCCTCCTCGACCAGGCGCTTGCTGACCTTGCCCGGAATACGAAATGCCAGGTCAGGCTCGAATCGCGCGCGAACTTCACCGGGGTAACTGTCCATGGATTGGGACGACGGCACCGGTTGCACTACCATGGCCGGACGCACGGTGCTCGGAACGGACACTTCCTGACCGCAACCCGCCAGTATCGAAACCAGGCTGATAGGCACGACGAGGAACAGGGCATCGCGAAACATGGTGAGGCACCTTGGCAAGAGAGCTTGGAATAATTGTACTGGCGAGTATATTAAAAATTACCGAACTGAACAGTCCACTAATGAAACGAATATGCCTGAAGATCATTTAAACGAAGCGCCCTCGCCTACCGGCCCGGGCCGCCCCAAGGATCTGGCCAAGCGTCAGGCCATTTTGGATGCGGCAAAAAACCTCTTTGTGCGCAATGGCTACGCCAGCACCAGCATGGACGCGGTCGCCGCTGAGGCCGGGGTTTCCAAGCTCACGGTTTACAGCCACTTCAATGACAAAGAGACGCTGTTTTCCTCGGCCGTCGTGGCGCGCTGCGAAGAGCAAGTTCCTGAACTGTTCGTGGACAGGGTGCCCAATGCGTCGGTTGAAAAAGTATTGCTGGGTATTGCGAGAGGGTTTCAAACGCTGATCAACAGCCCTGAGTCGCTGGATTTGCATCGGCTGATGATTGCGCTGGGAACTCAGGACACCCATCTGTCACAGGTGTTCTTCGAGGCGGGGCCCCAACGCATCCTTCATGAAATGGAGCGGTTTCTGACCGCAGTGAACGACACCGAAGGGCTGCATTTCGATTCGCCGGTCAGTGCTGCGGGGCACTTTTTGAGCCTGATCAAGGGCGTGTGCAATTTCCGCCTGCTGATCGGCAATGGAGAGCTGCCGGATGCCGAGTCGGGTGAGCGACACGTTCAAGAGGTGGTGGGGTTGTTTTTGAAGGCTTACAAAGCTGACGGCGGCCAATGATCATTGTGGCAGCCGGCTTGCTGGCTCCCACTGGCCAACATACGGCCGGCCTTACGCCTTCAGCGCCTTCTTCGGATAAATGTCATACCGACTGGATTTGCCGTCCAGCGCGTAGCTGGGCTTTGCCCCTTCGATGCACGGCGCCTTGCGTGGGCGTTTGACCACCACGCGGTGGGTCGCCAGCGCCAACGCAGCTTCAAGCAACGCCGGGGCGTCCATGTCGTCGCCCACCAAGGGCCGGAACAGGCGCATTTCCTTCTTCACCAGCGCGGTTTTCTCGCGATGGGGGAACATCGGATCAAGGTAAATGACCTGCGGCGGTTCGCCTTCCCACTGGCGAATCAGTTCGATGGAGTTGCCGGTCAGCAGCCGCATCTGACCGATGATTGGACCGACATCCAGATCCTGAGCACCACGCGCCAGGCCGTCCTCAAGCAGCGCCGCGATGATCGGCTGGCGCTCGATCAGGCTCATTTCGCAACCCAGGCTCGCCAGCACGAAGGCGTCTTTGCCCAGCCCCGCCGTAGCGTCGAGAACACGGGGACGAACACCGGGCGCTATGCCGACGGCCTTGGCGATCATCTGCCCACTGCCACCGCCGAACAACCTTCTGTGTGCCGCTTTGCCTTCGACGAAATCCACTCGCACAGGGCCCGGGACGTCATCCCCCAACTGTTGTAGCTGCAAGCCATCATCGCTCACTTGCAGGGCGAAATCCGCCTCGGCATCCTCCAGCGGCAGGCCCAGACGCTCGGCCCATTGCGCGGCTTTTTGCTGGCCGTCGGCAGTCAAGGTTTCGACCCGGATGCGGCTACCCGCCTGTTGCTCGCTCATCGTTTCCACACGCTCAAAATTTCTTAATGATTGGCAACATCTGCCGATAACGAAAGTATCCGGCATTTTGCCAGACCCACGGCATGTACTGAGCGCTTATGTCAGACATTCAGCAAACATCCTCGATAGGCTATTTGACGTACGCAGGTGACTACAGCGTACGCAATACCGAAACCCTGAGCGGCGTCACGCAGCTCTGGCAGGACGCGTTTGCCCGTGCGATGGCTCAGCAGGTCGATGACAACGCTGGCACCATACCTGAATACAGCGCAGCGGTAGCGACGGACAGCATGACCGGCGAGCCTGTCGCTGGCGCCCAGACGCTGGGCAAGATCGTCGAGCAGCGCGAATGCCCGGTTCAGGACAAGGAAATCGCTCCGCCTGAGCCACTGTTCCTGCCGATTGCCGAATTCGAATGGGATCTGGCCAAACCCGCCGAGCCGTTCAGCGCCGCCGAGATGATTGAGCAGCAGCGCAACCTGGAAATCGACAGCAGTTGGGTGCGTCCAACCGTGCTCAACCCTTATGACGACAGCGTCGATCCGGGGCCAGGGCCTCAGCCTCGCCCTCTGTTCCTGCCGATCGCCGAGTTCGAATGGGACCTGGCCGACAAGCCTGCCACGCCTTACAGCGCCGAAGAGATGACCGAACAACAGCGCCATCTGGCGTTCGACAATGGCTGGGCCAGGCCAATCGTCTTGCAGAATCTGCGTATCGCGGCTTAATCAGCACTGACTGTCTATTGTAGGAGCGCGCTTGCCCCCGATGGCTGTGGATCTGCCTCCTCATGCGGTGACTGACGAGACGCCATCGCGGGCAAGCGCGCTCCTACAGGTTTGGGGCCGTTAACTATCGACACACCCGCCAGCGCCCCATGTCCACATGGAAATGATTTCGGTGGGCCGCGTTGTAGTCCGGCCCGAGCACCGTATTGAATTGCCTGCAGGCCCCATCCCTGACGAGCTTCAGAAACCTCCCGTCATCGCCGTCATCCTTCCAGTCCTTGAGCACTGAAATCCGACGCCCGTCTGCAAGACGAAAGCCTGCGATGTCCAGCGCATTGGCCGAAGCGTGCTGACTGAGGCGTCCCTCGCTGCGGTTATAGACGTTGCGACAGGCAAAGCTGCCCAGATGATCGATCTGTGTGACCTTCTGCCCGAACACCTCCTGCGCCGCTGGCTGAAGCGCGTGGATATCGAACAGCGCGTAGGCCACGGCGAGCGGGCAACTGGACAGGAAGCTGCTGCTCAACGCAACCGCCCCGCCTTGAATACGCAGCGTGTTGGTCAACGGGCATTTTGCGTCCGGACCGCTGTCCGCCTGGTGGGCGTAACGCAGGGTCGAGGTTTGCAGGGCCTGATCACAGAGTGACGGATCATTCTGCAGACGCGAGAGTTTGTAGGCGGTCAGCAGGTTGGGCGCTTCGCGCACGTCCAGCGGCGCCCACGGATTCCAGCGACCCGGTACCTCGATCCAGCCACGCCAAACCGAAACGGCAATCCCGGCGCAGATCAGCAGCAGAAGAAGGATAAAGGTAGAACCGCGCATGAAGGTTTCCGCTCACTGGAAGGCGTCCACCTATCGACCTCACAAGAGCCCGAGTTGCTCCACTTCTGGCCCGCGATCGAGCTCGGGCAGTTCAGGCAGCCCCGGCAGCAGTTTCATCAACTGCGTATGGAAACGTCGTGCAAGGTCCGGCGCCTGGATGTTGTCCGGCGTGTGCAGAAAGACATAGGGTGTGCGCCCCTCGTCGATCCAGCCAGCGACTTTCTGCGCCCACTGTTCGACGAAGCTGTCGTTGGCGTCCAGCTCTGGACGCCCGATGAAGCGCACCTGCGGAAACTGGGTGAGTGCGGCTGGACGGGGCGGCACTTTCGGCTTCTTCGATTGCGCATGAAGGACTGCCGGATCGCGAGAAATGCAGCTGAACAACGGTCTTGAGTCCAGGCAGATGCGTTCTGCACCACGGTCCAGCAACAGACGATTGAGCATTCGCTCTTCCTCGCCTTTGTTGAAGAACGCGATGTTGCGCACTTCGACCGCTACTGCTCTTCCTTCCAGCGCATCGATAAACGTCGCCAGCTCGCCCAGCCGACTGGGTGTGAATGTCGCCGGGAGTTGCAGCCACAGCGGTTGAACGCGCGCGCCGAGCGGAGCGAGCAGTTGCAGGAAGTTTTCGGCGGCGATCAGGTGCTCGCGCAGATCCCCGGCGTGTGTGATGTCGCCGGGAAACTTGGCGGTAAACCGAAAGTGCTCGGGAAGGACCTGCGCCCAACGCTGCACCGTGGTGTCCTTGGGGCTGGCATAAAAGGTGGTGTTGCCTTCGACGGCATTGAAGACTTGAGCGTAGAGCTCGAGAAAATCAGTGCTGCGTGCGTCGGGCGGGTACAGCGACTGACGCCAGGCGTTTTCACTCCAGGACGGGCAACCGATGTAGTAAGGCGGGTTGGCGACGTTCAAACGTGAAGATCGAGCCCCGAGACTTCAAGATCCCAGTCGACGAACGTGGATGTCGTCAGATAGCTGCTCAACGCGTGAGCCACACGAGTACTTACGGCGCGAGGGAAAATGATGTCTTGCTGACGCGCAGGCACGTTCGCCGTGCTGCCGGTCTGCCGCCGAGCTGATTGAGGGACTGCTTCAACGTCATCGATCACCTCTTCGGAAGCATGATCAATCGTCGCAGAGCCTTTACGAGGCTTGCGCTTTATCGGGTACGAACGTTGTGAAGGACCATTAATCCGCATCGATGCTTACTCGGCGTCTTGTAGTGGCAATTTAGTCTCACGCTGCGCACTTAAGCAAATACGCGAACGATAACTAGACCACAGTTATTGCAAAACGTTTAAAGCCAGCGGGCAGAAAATGCAGATTTGTCGCCGAACGGTAGTAATGGGTGTGACTTGCGTCGCAGATTGGGCGTGTGGGAAGTGCAGCGGTACTTCAGTAACTGGATCGACAGCGCCCACTAACGTGCCTTGGGAGTAGCCACCTTATCGCGCAGATAAACCGGCTGCGCATCATCGGCAACGATGGCCTCGCCGCGATGCCAGGCGAAGGTGCCCAGGGTCAACAAGTCTTGAGCGTGGGGCAGCATGCTGGCGTCCTGACCGGACAACATGACCGCAATGCGCTCGGCATAGCCCCAACCGGTGCCCGCACCGAACCACTCGCCCGAAGCGTCGCCCGGCAATGCGGCCTGCTCCGGCGGCATAACCGCTTCATCGCCCACCAGCCTCATTTCACCAGCGGTCTGGCGATAGCAACCCCAGTACACCTCGTCCATCCGCGCATCGATGGCTGCGGCAACCTGATTGACACCGTGCTCGCGATACGCACGCTGCGCCAACACTGCAAGATTGGACACCGGCAGCACCGGGCGGTCCAGACCGAACGCCAACCCCTGCACTACCCCGATGGCAATACGCACGCCGGTGAATGCACCCGGCCCACGACCGAAGGCAATAGCGTCCAGCGCTGACAGTCCAATGCCCGCCTCGGCCAGCAGGTCCTTGATCATGGGCAGGAGTTTCTGCGCGTGCAGGCGCGGGATCACCTCGTAGTGAGTCAGCACCTTGCCGTCATGCAGCAAAGCGACTGAGCAGGCTTCAGTGGCGGTGTCCAGGGCCAGCAAGGTCGTCATCGGGGGTTCCACGGTTATGCAAAAGAGTGAGGTGTAAGGAGTCGTACGCAAACGTGCGGCATTATAAACAACAACGGCCCGCAAGCGGGCCGTTGTTCACTGCGCTGATCGAAGGATCAGTCCAGTGCTGCGTTCACCTTGGCGGTGATGTCTTCAACGGAGCCGACGCCTGCAATGCTGCTGAACTTTGGCGTGCCGTCTTTGGCTTGCAGTTCCTGGTAGAACTTGACCAGCGGCTCGGTCTGCGCATGATAGACCGACAGGCGATGACGAACGGTTTCTTCAACATCGTCCTTGCGCTGGACGAGGTCTTCACCGGTTTCGTTGTCTTTGCCTTCAACCTTTGGCGGGTTGAAAACGGTGTGATAAACGCGACCCGAGCCTTCGTGCACACGACGGCCGGAAATACGCTTGACGATTTCTTCGTCGTCGACCTTGATCTCGACTACATGATCGATCGCCAGACCGGCATTCTTCAGCGCTTCAGCCTGAGGAATGGTGCGCGGGAAGCCGTCGAACAGACAACCGTTGGCGCAGTCCGGCTGCGACAGGCGATCCTTGATCAGGCCAATGATCAGGTCATCGGAAACCAGACCGCCACTGTCCATGACGCTCTTGGCTTTCAGACCCAGCTCGGTGCCCGCCTTGACCGCTGCGCGCAGCATGTCACCGGTGGAGATTTGTGGAATGCCGAATTTCTTGGTGATGAACGTTGCCTGAGTACCTTTACCGGCCCCGGGAGCTCCCAGCAGAATCACGCGCATTGTTGTGCTCCTCAATTTTTTATAGAGATTTCGTCGGATTCGCCTAAATGGGGCCAATCGCTAAAAATTTAACTGACCCAACGGCCAAAGGCTGATCAAGATACACAGCCGATTCATGCCGCACAAGACGCCAAAAGTCGCAGCAACCCGCGAAAAACCAGTAGCTTGCCAACGATCAATACTTTGGTAGAACCCCGCACCACTTTAGAGGGATGCGTCGTTGCCAATCCCCCACGCACCGCGAGATGAAGGCTTGCACCCTCATCTTCGCGGGATTTTTCACCTTAGCCGGTATTGCGCAAGCCGGCGGCAATGCCTGCGACAGACACCAGCAGCGCCTGTACCAAAGGACTGTCCAGACTGACCTCCTGACTGCGCGACCGCGCCAGCAGTTCGGCCTGCAATAGATGAAGAGGATCGAGGTAGGTATTGCGCAAGCTGATGAACTCCAGGGTTTCCGGACTGTGGGCCAGCAGTTGGGACTGGCCGGTCAGCCCGAGCACCACATCGCACGCCTGCGACAATAGGTCGCGCAAATGCGCCCCCAAATGCTGCAACCCCGGCTCGACCAGACGTTCGTCATAGAGCTGCGCGATATCGCTGTCGGCCTTGGCCAGGACCATCTCCAGCATGTCGATGCGTGTGCGGAAAAACGGCCATTGCTCGCGCATTTGCCCCAGCAGTTCACCCTGCCCTCGCGTCAGCGCCTTGCTCAATGCGTCTTCCCAGCCCAGCCAGGCCGGCAACATCAGACGCGTCTGGGTCCAGGCAAAGATCCACGGAATCGCCCGCAGGCTTTCGACGCCACCCTCTCGCCGTTTGGCCGGGCGACTGCCCAGCGGCAAACGGCCGAGCTCCTGTTCGGGCGTGGCCTGGCGGAAGTACTCCACGAACTCCGGGTTTTCCCGCACCACGGCACGGTAGGCGGTGACGCCGTCTGCCGCCAGTTCATCCATCATCGTGCGCCAGGCGGGTTCAGGCATCGGCGGCGGCTGGAGAGTCGCCTCCAGCACCGCCGCCAGATAAAGGTTGAGGTTTTGTTCGGCAATATCGGGAAGGCCGAACTTGAAGCGGATCATCTCGCCTTGCTCAGTGGTGCGGAAACGGCCGGCCACCGACCCTGGTGGTTGCGACAGAATCGCGGCGTGAGCGGGACCGCCGCCGCGTCCGACCGTACCGCCACGACCGTGAAACAGCAGCAGTTCGACTTGCTGCGCGCGGCAGATGTCCACCAGTTTTTCCTGTGCCCGATACTGCGCCCAGGCAGCCGCCGTGGTGCCTGCATCCTTGGCCGAATCGGAATAGCCGATCATCACCTCCTGGGGGCCATGCAGCCGCAGGCGGTATCCCGGCAAGCTGAGCAGGTGGTCGATCACCGGCCCGGCGTTGTCCAGATCCGCCAGGGTCTCGAACAGCGGCACCACGCGCATCGGACGTTGCAATCCGGCTTCCTTGAGCAGCAGTTGCACAGCCAATACGTCGGAGGCAGCACCCGCCATGGAAATCACATAAGAACCCAGCGAAGCAGCTGGCGCTGCGGCCACTTCCCGGCAGGTCGCCAGAACCTCGGCCGTATCAGCGGCGGGTTTGAAATGCGTTGGCAGCAGAGGTCGCTTGTTGCTCAATTCGCGCAGCAGGAAGTCGATGCGCGTCTCTTCATCCCATTCGTTGTAGTTTCCCAGACCCAGGTAATCGGTGATCTCGGTCATGGCCGAACTGTGCCGTGTGGAATCCTGACGCACATCGAGTTTGACCAGAAACAGGCCAAAGGTAACAGCGCGGCGCAGGCAATCGAGCAGCGGGCCATCGGCAATCACACCCATGCCGCACTCATGCAGCGACTGGAAACACAACTGCAACGGCTCCAGCAGATCGCGGTTGTTATGCAGCACGCCCTCGGGCGCTGGCTGAGTCACGCTCAACGACGCGTGGGCCCAGTTGCGCGTGGCTCGCAGGCGTTCGCGGAGTTTTTTCAGCACGCTGCGATAGGGCTCGGCGCTGTCTCCGGCGACAGCCATCAAGGCAGGGCTGGCCTGTTGCATGGAAAGCTCGGCGGCCAGTTGATCGACATCTCGCAGGTAAAGGTCCGCTGCCATCCAGCGCGCCAGCAACAACACTTCGCGAGTGACGGCAGCGGTCACGTTGGGGTTGCCGTCGCGGTCGCCGCCCATCCACGAAGCGAAGCGAATCGGCGCAGCTTCCAATGGCAAATGCAGACCGGTCGCAGCATGGAGGGCTTTGTCGGCCTTGCGCAGATAGTTGGGGATGGCCTGCCAGAGGGAGTTTTCGATGACCGCAAAACCCCATTTCGCCTCGTCCACTGGCGTGGGTCGAATGCGGCGGATCTCTTCGGTGTGCCACGCTTCGGCGATCAATCGCTGCAGACGCTCTGTTATCTGTTCGCGCTCCAGACGATTGAGGTCGCGATGATCGAGGGCCGCCAGTTGCGCGGCAATCGCGTCGTACTTCTGGATCAGGGTGCGGCGGGCAACCTCGGTGGGGTGCGCCGTCAGGACCAGTTCGATTTCCAGTTTGCCCAGTTGCCGGGCCAGAGCTTCTGGAGATTGCCCGGACTGCTTGAGGCGCTCCAGCAACTCAGGCAATACACGGGACTCGAACGGTTGCGGCTTGCTGTCATCACGGCGATGGATCAGTTGGTACTGCTCGGCGATGTTGGCAAGGTTGAGAAACTGGTTGAAGGCCCGCGCTACGGGCAACAATTCGTCCTCGCCCAAGCCCTCCAGATTGGAACTCAGCTGTTCGGTGCTTTGCGTGGTGCCGTGTCGTCCGGCCTTGGCGCTCTTGCGGATACGCTCGATCTTCTCGAGAAAATCAGCCCCGTGCTGATCGCGAATGGTGTTGCCCAACAGCTCACCCAGCAGGTGAACGTCCTCGCGCAATCGTGCATCGATATCAGCCATCCAGCCCTCTCCTTCAGCCTTATTTTTGTTCTGCCTTGAGTCAGTCCGATCACCCGAAACTGAACGCCCTTGTAAGTTTTGCCTCTATCTCTGTGTATAGAGCGACAAATTCATGCGCTTACGCAACCCTTTGCCTCACATCTGCCGGGAGCAAGCTAGTCTCATCAACGAACTCCAAGAGGGTTCGAAAAATCCGCCTGAGCCCGCCATCACGCGGGTGTACGAAGAGGTCTTTATGAAAATCCGTGAACTCGCGCAACAATGGGAACAGACCGCCAAGGGTCGTCTGACCAAGACCGGCTATGCGGTTCATCTGGATGTCGAGGCCGCGGCCCGGTTGGCTGCGCTTGCCGAAATGTACCCCAAACGCTCGCCGGAAGAATTGCTAGGGGAACTGATCGGCGCGGCGCTCGAAGAACTGGAAGCCAGTTTTCCTTACATCCAGGGGCAACATGTCGTCGCCACGGATGAGGAAGGGGATCCCCTCTACGAGGACGTCGGCCCGACACCCAGATTTCTCGCCCTGTCTCGCCGTTTTCTGCAGGATTTGTCCGATCAGCAGGACAGCCAGCAGCACTGATAACGACGTCGCGCCAGCATCTGAATGAGCTTGGCGCCGCCCCGTGGATGTGGGGCGGCGAGTCTCTTTTCGCGCCAATTTCACAGCGTCAAATTTACAACGCGTAACAAACCATCCAGTCAGGTGGACAAAAAACGCTGAACTATTCAAAAACCGCGTATGTCCGAGCAGTTAGCCATTACAGAAAAAGCCGACAAATGGCAGCGGAGATTGACCCCGTCATCTACCCGCCAGGCCGAAAACTGAAGTGGAAACAATCTAGTTTTCAGGAGTTTCGAAATGGAGTTGACCACCATGAACACCAGCACTGCCAAAACCACGTTCAAAGGCCTGCGCGGGCTTAAACTGGCCGCGCTGGCCTTGGGCACCAGCGTCCTGCTCGCCGGTTGCGCAGGCAATCCTCCAAGCGAGCAGTACGCGGTCACGCAATCTGCCGTGAATGCAGCAGTCACTGCAGGCGGCACCGAATACGCTGCCGTCGAAATGAAATCGGCCCAAGACAAATTCAAGCAAGCCGAACTTGCCATGCAGGAAAAGAAATACGACGAAGCCCGTAAATACGCCGAACAGGCTGAATGGGATGCGCGTGTAGCCGAGCGTAAAGCGCAGGCCGCCAAGGCACAGAAAGCGGTGCAGGACGCACGTCAGGGCGTCAACGAACTGCGTGAAGAAGGCATGCGCCAAGTCCAGCCGACTGGCCAGTAACCCTCCGCATTTCCTGCATTGCCATTGGATTTAAAGGACGAAACTATTATGCGTAAACAAGTACTTATCCCTGCCCTGCTGGCCCTGAGCGTTGGTCTGGCCGCTTGCTCTTCGCAACCTAACGTGAACCTGGAACAGGCCCGCACCAACTATTCCGCGCTGCAAAGCAATCCGAAAGCCACTGAGCTTGCCGCTCTGGAAACCAAGGACGCCAGCGAATGGCTGGACAAGGCAGACGCCGCGTTCCGCAACCATGACGACGAGAAGAAAGTCGATCAACTGGCCTACCTGACCAACCAGCGTGTTGAACTGGCCAAGCAGACCATCAATCTGAAGACCGCTGAAAACGACCTGAAAAACGCTTCTGCCCAACGTGCCCAGGCACGTCTGGATGCTCGCGATGCGCAGATCAAAGCGCTGCAGAACAGCCTGAACGCCAAGCAGACCGAGCGCGGCACCCTCGTCACTTTCGGTGATGTGCTGTTCGACCTGAACAAGGCGGAGCTTAAATCCAGCGGTCTGGTCAACGTCAACAAGCTGGCCCAGTTCCTTCAGGAAAACCCTGATCGCAAGGTGATCGTCGAGGGTTACACCGACAGCACCGGTTCGGCGAGCTATAACCAGTCGCTGTCCGAACGTCGTGCGAACTCGGTGCGCATGGCACTGGTGAAGATGGGCGTCAGCATGGACCGCGTCGTGTCTCAGGGTTATGGCAAGGAATACCCGGTCGCTGACAACGCCAGCGCTTCGGGCCGCGCCATGAACCGTCGTGTGGAAGTGACCATTTCCAACGATAACCAACCGGTCGCACCGCGCTCTTCGATGCAGTGATCGGCTATCAGCGGTGAGGCGACATGCCCGCCGCGTTGAAACAAAAGCCCTGTCTGTTTAATCAGATGGGGCTTTTTTGTGGGTGGGGTTTTTGGGGGAATGGATAGGGATTGGGTAAGGATCCGTTATTTGTGGTGGCGCTGATGTTTTTGGTTCTGGCTAACGCCAGATCTGTTTCGCCTTCGGCGAGTTACTTGGAAAAGCCCCAAGTAACCAAGGGCCTTTGCTCCTGGTTGGGTTCCTCCTTCGTCGGAATTCCCTCTCTCCGGCGACGCTCCGTGGGCCCGCCGCCATCCGCCATCCATGGCGGGGGGCGGCTCTCGCGGCATCCATGCCGCTCGGCCCACTCCACGCCGCCTGCGTTCAGCCTGCACCCAAGTCGCGATTTGTGGTGTCTGGACTATTGCGCATGAAGATCAAGGTCACCCGCACCCGCACCCGCACCCGCGACGAGCTGTGAGCATCGGACCTGTAGCAGTCCGGCTTGCCGGCGGTGACGTCTTCAAGATCGCCACCGCCGGCAAGCCGGACTGCTACAGGGAGCATCGAAAACCCCAGCCCGATCCCGCTCCTGCTTTTGCTTTTGCCTTTGCTTTTGCCTTTGCTTTTGCCTTTGCTTTTGCTTTTGCCTTTGCTTTTGCCTTTGCTTCTAAGCGCGCAATCGTCCAGACACCAGAAAATCGCGACTTGGGTGCAGGCCGAACGCAGGCGGCGCGCAGTGGGCCGAGCGGCATGGATGCCGCGAGAGCGCCGTAAGGACATGGATGTCCGTTCGGCGCGGGCCCACGGAGCGTCGCCGGAGGGAGGGAATTCCGACGAAGGAGGAACCCAACCAGGAGCAGGGACACTTGGTTACTTGGTGTCTTTTCAAGTAACTCGCCGAAGGCGAAACAGATCTGGCGTTAGCCAGAGCCAAAACATCAGCACCACCACCAATATCGGATAAACCCACAACTTCAGCTCCCCCAAAAAAAGCAGCCAGAACCTCACTGCACCTGTTGAGGCGTCTCTTGGCCCATGCACCTCACCGCCTGCTTGCGATCATTGACCAACACCCCGGTCAGCCCCTTCTGCTCGGTATCGAACAACACCATCACCCCCTCGACACACTGCGCCACCTGCGGTGCCGGTTCCAGCGCGACCTTGTAATCCTCCCCCGGGACCGTCTTGAGCATCGTGAACTGACTCAACTGCAACGCGTCTTCCGGCTTGGCAAAATGCAGATACCCGTAGTACCACAAGGTCCCTACCGTCAGAAAAATACAACCGATCCCGGTCAGAATCTGCGGGATCACGTTACGTTCGTCACTCATTGCGGACTCTCTGCCGGTGGGTGTTCCGATGGCGCAGAGGAAGGTTTCTTGCTCGCATCAGGATCAGGATAATTGGGCACCTCGGCCAAACGCCGCAGGCCATTGAAATGCAGGGGGTCGTCCAGATAGCGGACCATGACCTCCCGCCAGGTCGGGTCGCCGAAGGTCTGGACGTGAGGCCCGCGGGTCAGTTGCAACACCCGAGGCGGCGGTGCGGCCTGATACAGGCTGATGCCGTTGTACAGCGGGACCTGCGTATCGTCCAGGCTCTGGAACAGCAGCATCGGCGTGCCCTTGAGTTGCGCGATGCCGTTGATAGCGCTGTCGCGGTCGGGGATCACCCACGACAACGGTCGTTTGAAAGGCCATGTCAACCAGGACGTGCCGAGGGTATAGCGCGCCACTTCCCGGTAACTGGCCGGGACGCCGTCGAGCACCAGGGCCTTGACCCGCGAACGCTGTTGCGGGTGCTCGGCCAGGTAGTGCACGCCCAGGGCGCCGCCAATGCTCTGGCCCAAGACCACCACGGGCTTGCCTTGCACGTCGGGCGACTTGCTCAGCCAATCGAATGCTGCGTCGATGTCTTGGTAAATCGCCGGGAGGTTGGGGTCGCCCTCAGAGTGGCCGTAACCCCGATAGTCCAGCAGCAACACCTGATAGCCCTTCTCAGGAAGCCACCAACTGCCGCCAAGATGCCAGGCCATGTTGCCGCCGTTGCCATGCAGGTGCAGCACCGTTCCCTTGACTGGCACGCCCTCCTTTGCCGGCAGAAACCAGGCATTGAGCCGGGTGCCGTCGGCGGCGACGAGGGTGATGTCACGGTAGGCCAGATGGGCTTTTTCCGGGGTCAGCGGCACGTCGCGCTCAGGGTAGAACAGCAATTCGCTGCATCCAGAGAGCATCAGTAGCAGAAACAATGTGAGAAGAGGCTTCAAGCGATGTCCCTTTTCATTCGAGTTTTCCAGAACGTTACGACACTTGCAGGCGTGAGCTCGCGATGGCGGTACGGCAAACACCATCATTGATCGGGAAGAACGCATCGCAAGCAAGCTCACTCCTACAGATTGGGGAAGTTGGCGCGATCAGAGGATATTCGAGTAATCCGCCTCGATCCGGTCCAGGCTCAAATGATTGAGGAAGTTGGAGAAGCACATCCACGCCGACAACGCGTTCATGTCCCGGAACTGGTCAGGCAGGTATTTGGGTGGCACCACCAGCCCCTCGTCCACCAACTGCCGCAAGGTGCGCATGTCTTCGAGTGTGGTCTTGCCGCAGAACAGCAAAGGCACCTGCTCCAGCTTGCCCTTTCTCACGGCCAACTGAATGTAGTTGTAAACCATGATGAAGCCCTTGAGATAGGACAGATCCTTGGTGAACGGCAGCCCATTGGGCACCGAGCCACGGAAAACGCGACTCGCGTTGCCGTAACTTTCCGGCATGCCAAAGCCCTGCTCGCGATAGAACTCGAACACCTGCAGAAAATCGGCGCCCTCCTCGGCCATGTGAATGGCGCGAGTGCGATTGGTGAGTTTGCGCAGACGGCTTGGATAGGACGCGAAGCCGATGACCTCCATGAGAATCGCCAGACCTTCCTGGGTCACCGTGGACGAGGGCGGCCCTTTGGCGAGGAACGTGCAGATCGGCTGATTCTGACCGTTCAACGTGGTCCCGACGTGCACCAGACCTTCATGCACTTCGAGCGCGCGCACATCCCGCTCGTTGAACATCGCGTCACTGCGAATCTTGATGTAATCGGCGCCCGCCGCAGCGTCGGCGACGATTCCGTCGGACTCGAATACGCGGATCGTTTCTTCCGCCTCACCAAAGGTGCGATTGAGCCGGCTCTGCAGCATGGCGACGGCATCTTTGGCGTTCAGCGTCTTGGGCTCATCCTTGAGGTCTCCGCGCCCGGCGATGTTGTTCAGGTAGTCGGACAACATCAGACCCAGATCGGCCAGTGTCGGATCCCCCGCATGAAACGCATCGGATGCCGCGCCATACAGTTCCTGGGATATCAGCCCGAAGTCCGGCGTGCCCCGCGCCTCGAGCATGCGGATTACCATGCGGTATTCCTTGCACATGCGGCGCATGATCTGTCCAACGGGGTTGAATTGCCCCAACTGCCGGGTGATGTCGCGCTCGATGTTCTGGAACTCCAGCTTCAACGCCCCGGAGTCAAAGCCCAGCGGGCGACTCTCGTAATAGGCCCTGTCGACTTCAGGCATCTGCTTGCCCTTGGCGGCAAGGAAACTCTTGCGGATGCTGTCGTCCCACTTCACGGCGTCGAGTACGCGGATCGGCGTTTGCGCGAACACGATTCGGTCGGACAGCGCGCGAATGGTCTGCTGGTAATCGTCCACCCAGTACCCCTTTGATTAACCGGTAGCGCTACTTGGTCATGCGCTGATATTGAGCCGCCTTGAGAAAGACGTCGGAATTGGCGGTGTCGTCCAGATACGCGAACACCTTGTCCATGGAGGTGGTGATCAGCACGCCGTCACCCTTCTCGGTTTCAATCGGCTGACCGTCGAAGACCTTTTGCTCGACCAGTTGCTGGATGCGTTCAAGGTCCAGGTCGTAGACCTCCAGTTCGTCGGCGGCATTGTCGTTGTCCACCAGGTCGAAACCGGCGATCACGTAGTTGGCGCCGTACTTTTCCGGCAGTGCCGCTGACAGGTACCAGCGGCTGCCGTGACGGGAAACGGTGAAGGTGTATTCGTCGCGACTCTTGCGATCACCCTTGCGGTAGCTCACCGCCTTGTACTGATTGGCGCCGGCGCGACTGATCTCGAGCTCCAGCGGTTCGCCCCAGGCGTTCTTGCTGGTCCAGGTACCGAGCAGCTTGGGCGGCGCGGTATCGCTGGTAGGAATCGGATCCTTGAAAGTCACCAGGCATCCGCTTAACAGCGCGAACGACAAGGCGAGCAAGACGCTCCAGACTTTCATCGCTTCTCCTGAACGTGAGCCCTTGAACATCGAGCCCTGAAATTATGCGGTGCACACAGCCATCGGCCTGGCAGTACCCAGCACCAGATGCATCTGGCGAGTAAGAATAGCGAGCATTTCCTCGTCTGCTTCGGGGCGCGGCCCCTCCAGCAGCCCCTGATATTCCATCCGGCCGATAATCCCCGTCAACACTTGCGCATCCAGTTGCGGCTGGGCAGAGCCCATCACCTCGAGAAACTGGGCACTTCCCTGCAGCAGTATCTCTTGATGTGCACTGACCAAAGGCGCCAAGCGTGGGTTGATCAGTGCTTCGAGGCGGAACGCGTGCTCGGCGATCAACTGATCGCGACGGGTCTGCAGCTGATGGCGCACGTATTCCATGGTCATGCGTGCGATCTCATCGGCCAGACGCGCACGGGCTTCGGCGCTGCCATCGTTGCGCGCAACCATTTCCCTTAGCAGCGCTTCGGTGTTGGTCCACAACTTGGCCATATAAGCCGCACTGCGTTCGACGTATTGGGCGAAGGCATCGGTGAGCAAGTCATCGATGTCCTTGAAGTAATAGGTGGTGGCGGATAGCGGCACTTGCGCTTCGGCAGCCACGGCACGGTGACGCACAGCACGCACGCCATCGCGGATGAGGATGCGCATGGCAGCGTCGAGGATCTGCTGGCGGCGCTGTTCGCTTCCCTGTCGGCTCGCCTTGCGGCCTTGATACTGAACGCTCTGTGCGACTGCCGTGGCAAGGCCAGCGGCTCCCTTTTGAGGGATCATGCGGTTCACGACAGGTTTTCCTTTTCTTGAGTCATTGAATTGGGCGTAGCTCAGGGAATCTCGGTGCCTGCGCGGACGCTGTCGCGGACAAGCTCGCTCCTACAATAGACCGCGCGTCCCTGTAGGAGTGAGCTTGCTCGCGATAGCGGAGTGTCTGGCCATGCAGCGTTCTCTGGAAGACCGCTATCGCGAGCAAGCTCACTCCTACAGGTGTCGTCGGTGGCAACGGACAAAAAAAAGCCGCCCTGCTCAGGCGGCTTGTTTTGCATCATTTACGCTTGCGGCCGCATGTGCGGGAACAGGATGACGTCGCGGATCGACGGCGAATTGGTCAGCAGCATCACCAGACGGTCGATACCGATACCCTCGCCCGCTGTCGGCGGCATGCCGTATTCCAGCGCACGGACGAAGTCAGCGTCGTAGTGCATGGCTTCGTCGTCGCCGGCGTCCTTGTCGGCCACCTGAGCCATGAAGCGCTCGGCCTGGTCTTCCGCGTCGTTCAACTCGGAATAGGCGTTGGCGATTTCACGGCCACCGATGAACAGCTCGAAGCGGTCGGTGACGTTCGGGTTGTCGTCGTTGCGACGGGCCAGCGGCGACACTTCGAACGGGTACTGAGTAATGAAGTGCGGCTGCTCCAGCTTGTGCTCGACCAGTTCTTCGAAAATCATCACCTGCAGCTTGCCCAGACCTTCGAAGCCCAGCACCTTGGCGCCGGCTTTCTTGGCGATGGCGCGAGCCTTGTCGATGTCGTTCAGGTCCTCGGCGGTCAACTCAGGGTTGTACTTGAGGATCGAGTCGAACACCGACAGACGCGCGAACGGCTCACCGAAGTGGAACACCTTGTCGCCGTACGGCACGTCGGTGCTGCCCAGAACCAGCTGAGCCAGTTCGCGGAACAGCTCTTCGGTCAGGTCCATGTTGTCTTCGTAGTCGGCGTAAGCCTGGTAGAACTCCAACATGGTGAATTCAGGGTTGTGACGCGTCGAAACGCCTTCGTTACGGAAGTTGCGGTTGATCTCGAACACCTTCTCGAAACCGCCAACCACCAGACGCTTGAGGTAGAGCTCAGGCGCGATACGCAGGAACATTTCCATGTCCAGGGCGTTGTGGTGGGTTTCGAAAGGCTTGGCCGCCGCGCCGCCAGGAATGGTCTGCAGCATCGGGGTCTCGACTTCCAGGAAGTCACGCTTCATCAGGAAGCTGCGAATGTGCGCGATGACCTGGGAGCGCACGCGGAAAGTCTGACGCACATCTTCGTTGACGATCAGGTCTACGTAACGCTGACGATAACGCTGCTCGGTGTCGGTCAGGCCGTGGTGCTTGTCCGGCAGCGGACGCAGTGACTTGGTCAGCAGGCGCACGGAGGTCATCTCGACGTACAGGTCGCCCTTGCCGGAACGCGCCAGAGTACCTTCGGCGGCAATGATGTCGCCCATGTCCCAAGTCTTGACCGCGGCCAGGGTATCTTCAGACAGGGTCTTGCGGTTGACGTAGACCTGGATGCGACCGGTCATGTCCTGGATCACCATGAACGAACCACGGTTGAGCATGATGCGACCGGCAACCTTGACCGGAATCGCCGCCTCGGCCAGTTCTTCCTTGGTCTTGTCCGCATACTGCTTCTGCAGGTCGTTGCAGTAGTTCTCGCGGCGGAAGTCGTTCGGGAAGGCATTACCCTTGGCGCGCTCGGCAGCAAGCTTTTCCTTGCGCAAGGCGATCAGGGCGTTTTCTTCCTGTTGCTGGGCTTGCGGGTCGAGTTGTTGGTCGCTCATGTCTTTAGATTTTCCATCACAGGTTCGTTACCCCCGCCCAGCCTGAATCAGGCGACGGGGATCGCAGGCCGGCTGCGCCACGGTGACGCGCCGGCCGGCAACAGTGGTGTTGCGATTACAGCCCTTGTTTCAGGCTCGCGATCAGGTATTCGTCGAGGTCGCCGTCGAGCACTTTGTCGCAGTCGCTGCGTTCTACGCTGGTGCGCAGGTCCTTGATGCGCGAGGCATCGAGCACGTACGAGCGGATCTGGTGACCCCAGCCGATATCCGATTTGGTGTCCTCCAGCGCTTGCGAGGCCGCGTTGCGTTTCTGAACTTCCTGCTCGTACAAACGCGCCCGCAACATTTTCATCGCGGTGTCTTTGTTGGCGTGCTGGGAACGTTCGTTCTGGCAGCTGACCACGGTGTTGGTCGGTACGTGGGTGATACGTACTGCCGAGTCAGTGGTGTTTACGTGCTGACCACCGGCACCGGATGAACGATAGGTGTCGATGCGCAGGTCTGCCGGATTGATGTCGATTTCGATGTTGTCATCGATTTCCGGCGACACGAATACCGCGGAGAACGAGGTGTGGCGACGGTTGCCGGAGTCGAACGGGCTTTTGCGCACCAGGCGGTGCACGCCGATTTCGGTACGCAGCCAGCCGAAGGCGTATTCGCCCTTGATGTGCACGGTAGCGCCCTTGATACCGGCGACTTCACCGGCCGACAGCTCCATGATGGTCGCATCGAAGCCGCGTTTGTCGGCCCAGCGCAGGTACATGCGCAGCAGGATGTTGGCCCAGTCCTGCGCCTCGGTACCGCCGGAACCGGCCTGGATATCGAGGTAGGCGTTGTTTTGGTCCATCTCACCGCTGAACATGCGGCGGAATTCGAGTTTTTCCAGCGACTCGCGCAGGCGGTCGACTTCCGTGACGACATCGGCAACCGCGCCTTCGTCATCTTCTTCGACGGCCATGTCCAGCAAGTCTCTGGCGTCAGCCAGGCCGGAACTCATTTCATCGAGGGTGTCGACGATCTGCGCCAGCAGGGAGCGTTCACGGCCCAGTTCCTGGGCGTACGAAGGGTTGTTCCAGACAGCCGGATCTTCGAGCTCGCGGTTTACTTCGGTCAGACGATCATGTTTGTGATCGTAGTCAAAGATACCCCCGAATGGCTTCGGAGCGCTCGGACAGGTCCTTGATGCTGTTTAGGATCGGGTTGATTTCCATGGTGGGCAGCACTCGCAGGCGAAATTTTCAAAGCCGGCGAGTATACCCCAGCCATAGCGTCTGTGGCAGTCCGTTGGGCAGCGCTGGCCTGATCAGTTCACGGCCAGCCATCGGGGCAAGCGCCGCCCCTCGGGCGACTTCACGCATAGCGAATCGCGATTGACCCAATCGCGAATCAATATAGGGCATTACAACTGCGTTCCCATACTGAATCAAGGAGTCATTACCCACACATCACGACCAACGACATGGAGGTCACATGACACGCTTGCCAATGCTCATTCTCGCGGCACTCGCAGTTCTGTGCGCGTTAACCAATGTTCAAGCCGATACGAAAACCTGCAATTGCACCTGCCAGTGCGCCACGCCCTCGAATGCGCTCTCCGGCGCGGGCAGCGTCTTTGCCATACCCAAGCCTCCGCCGCCTGTTTTGGCCGAGGCTGTCAATAATGAGCTGGACCTGCAAACATTAGGCGCAGCGGACGCCACCATTGAAGTCACCTATCCGGAAATCGCCGACGGCCACACCATGGGCCTGTATTGGACCAGCGCCGTTCAGCAGTACCGCGCCCCTGTGCACACGGTCAAAGGCGGGGAAAAGACCGTGACATTCAAGATACCCAACGCCACGGTCGTCAAGGACCTCAACCTGTCGCCGGTAGTGACCGCCAGTGTTGGCGTAGCCAACGAGTCACTGGTGATCTCACAGCCACTGACGTTCAAGGTGGTCAGCGGCGCAGCGCCAGGGAAATACCCCCAACCTACGTTGCCCACTATCGGGGATAATCAAGTGGATATCGGCGCACTCACCGAAGATTTGAAGGTCAGTGTGCATTACCCCACCATGGCCCAGGGTCAGGTCGTCAAAGTTCTTTGGCGAGGGACGACCTCATACGATACGCCGCTGCGAATCTCTCCGGACGGCAACCCGCTCGAGTTCACGATTCCACAAGCGACTGTCGCAGCCAGCCTCGGCACACCCGTGAACCTGCGCTACGAAGTCACGCTTGATGGACAAGCGGGTGAGTCCTCTGACCCGGCACCGGTCAACGTTATCTTGAGAACGTTAGGCACCTCCCCTGTCGTCGCTGGCGCAGCGAACGGAGTCGTCGATTTGCGTAACCTGATGGGCAACGGCCTCAAAGTGACTTACACCTATCCCGGAATAGCGGCAGGGCATACGGTGGGCATCCGCTGGGTGGGCGACCCCGCTTATGACACACCGCATCCTGCGATCGGCGAGACCCCGCGTCCGCTGGAATTCACCATTCCTTACGACAAGGTCCGGCTGGAAAAAGACAAAACGGTCGCTGTCACCGCCAGCGTCGGGACAGGCGATGGGCATCTGGCCGTATCACCGGCGCTGTCGTTGGAAATCGTCGATACCCGGCCCAAAGGCGAAGAAATCGCCGACGACCTGAATCGCCGTTACAACGACACCGCAGCATCATGCGCCAATAACCAGCCGTCCTATTACTGCAATGGGGTCACCACTCGAGGAACGGTAAACGCAGCGTACGACCCATGGGATCCAAGCCCCACGCAGATCGGCAAAGGTTCGATTTCCTTCTCGCACTTGAGAAAAGACTCAAAAGTCTCGCTACCTGCACGAAACAGCGGTTTCGCCTTGTTTACTCAGGAGGAGGCAATTGCTCAAGGCAAACACTTCGAGTATCTGTGTTCATACCCTCATGATGCCTGGACCGATCTGGTGGGAAGGCCCGGGAATGGATGCGGACTTCAGCCAAGAGCCAACGAGGCGTTGATCAATGCGCTAACGGCTAATCCCGGATTGGCAGCCCGGCTCAAAGCCGATGATGCGTTGGTGGAAAGATTGACGAACAGCCAGGACCAAACCGGCCCGCTCGCCGCCGATCCGGAATTGGCGAAGCTGCTTGGCGCAACGCCTGACATAGGGGCTCTTCTCAGGGAAAACCAACGTAACGTCGAAACGTGGAAGGCTGCGCCCAGCCTCGTCGACATCAGCACCTGCGCCAGGGTAAACGCGGGTACCCTGGCAGGGTGGAACACGTACACCCGCAAACTGACACATCCGTCTCATCAGTGCTCGCTGAGTGCACAGGATGCGGCGCAGTTTGCGGTAAGTCTCAAAGCCCGCGAGTACCCGATGCCAGTGATGTACAGCACCTGGAACGAGCTGCTGATCAAAATCTGGCCCACTGGAGTTCCTGCACGGTTGCCACTGCAAGCTTTCTACTATTTGAATGCAACCGGTCTGCCTGAAGCCAAGGTTTATCAACAGAAATATGCTGCCAGAACGGGAGGGTTGTGGTTACCCGTCATCAAGCTCGATCCGGCGAAGTTCAATGGCAACCCCTTCAGCTACAGCGCCACGGACCAAGCCGTACAGCAACCATAAAACCGCAACACCGGGGCCGGACGCTAGTCCGGCCCTACCCCACCGCCACCTGATTGCGGCCATTGTGTTTGGCCGCATACAGGCCCTGATCCGCACTCTGAATCAACTGACGGCTGTGGCTGCCGACCGGAGGGACGATGGTCGCCAGGCCGATGCTTACCGTCAGGCTGGCGCCTTCGCTTGGGGCGATGTGCGGGATGTTCATGCTGGCAACGGTCTGGCGCAGTTTCTCCGCCAGCAGCCGTGCGCCACCCGGCGACGTATTGGGCAGCACCAGTGCGAACTCTTCGCCGCCGTATCGCGCCGGCAGATCCGAAGGACGACTGCTGCTGGCGCGAATGGCCTTGGCGACTTGGCGCAGGGCTTCATCGCCCTCCAGATGGCCGAAGTTGTCGTTGTAGGCCTTGAAGTAGTCGACGTCGATCATCATCAGCGACAGCTGGGTCTGCTCACGAATAGCGCGGCGCCATTCCAGTTCCAGGTACTCGTCGAAGTGCCGGCGATTGGACAGCCCGGTCAGGCCGTCGGAGTTCATCAGGCGCTGCAACACCAAGTTGGTGTCCAGCAACTGCTGCTGACTGACACGCAATGCGCGATAGGCTTCATCTCGCTGCAACAAGGTCATATAGGAACGCGAGTGGTAGCGAATGCGCGCGACCAGTTCGATGTTGTCCGGCAGTTTGACCAGGTAATCGTTGGCACCCGCCGCGAAGGCCGCGCTCTTGATCATCGGGTCCTCCTTGGTGGAGAGGACAATGATCGGGATGTCGCGAGTGATCGGGTTGTTGCGGTATTCGCGCACCAGCGTCAGACCGTCCAGACCGGGCATCACCAGGTCCTGCAGAATCACCGTCGGCTTGATCTGGATCGCCTGGGCGATGGCCTGATGAGGGTCGGCGCAAAAGTGAAAATCAATGTTTTCCTCATTCGCCAGCCCGCGCCGGACTGCCTCGCCAATCATCGCCTGATCGTCGACCAGCAACACCATGGCAGCGTTTTCATCCGTGGCGTTCAAATCGTCCAGCTGCAAATCATGCATTCAGGTTCTCCTGGTCACAGGCGGGCTGTGAAATCACCTGGAAATTCATTGGGTGAAAACCTCTATGAGTCGAGGTGCAATCGTGTCCAGCGAGCGAATTTCCACGGCGGCGTCGATAGCGGCGGCCGCTTTGGGCATACCGTACACCGCGCAGCTTTGCTGGTTCTGGGCAATGGTGAGGAAACCCCGCTGGCGCATCAGCTTGAGTCCCTGTGCGCCATCGCGCCCCATCCCCGTCAACAGAACGCCCACTGCATCACCGCTCCAATAGCTGGCCACGCTCTCGAAGAACACATCGATAGAAGGCCTGTAAATTTCGTTCACTGGCTCGGCGGTATACGCCAGGGTGCCGTTCTTCATCAGACGAATATGATGATTGGTCCCCGCCAGCAGTACGGCCCCGCTTTGCGGCGGCTCGCCGTCACGGGCCAGTCGAACGTCCAGGCCCGAAGAACTGCTCAACCACTGCGCCATCCCGGCGGCAAACACTTGATCCACGTGCTGAACCAGCACGATGGCTGCCGAGAAATGCTTCGGCAACCCCTTGAGCAGCACTTCCAGCGCTGCCGGGCCACCTGCGGACGAACCGATGGCGACCAGTCCCTGACGCTGGGCGGCTTCGCGCAACGGCGGCGGCGCAGGGCGCACGCGACTGTCACGCTGACCAATGAGCCAGCCTATATTAAGTATCTTGCGTAACAAAGGTGCGGCAGCATCCTTGGGGTCGCCGGCGCCAATGGCCGGCGTGTCCACGACGTCCAGCGCACCGTGGCCCATGGCCTCGAACACCCGATGCACGTTCTGCTCGCGATCCACCGTCACAATCACGATGGCGCACGGCGTGGCGGCCATGATACGTCGAGTGGCCTCCACCCCGTCCATCACCGGCATGATCAAATCCATCAGGATCAGGTCCGGCGTGAGTTCGGCGCAGCGTTGCACCGCCTCCAGGCCGTCGCTCGCCACCCACATCACCTGATGCGCGGGCTCGAAAGCCAGTGCACGACGCAATGCTTCGACTGCCATGGGCATGTCGTTGACGATGGCGATCTTCATCCTTGCGCATCTCCTATCAACTCAACGACCGCGTCGAGCAACGCATCGTCATGGAAACTGGCCTTGGCCAGATAATAGTCGGCGCCCGCATCCAGCCCCCGGCGACGGTCTTCTTCGCGATCCTTGTACGACACCACCATCACCGGCAGAGACTGCAGACGACTGTCGCGACGCAACAGAGTCACCAGTTCGATACCGTCCATGCGCGGCATGTCGATGTCGGTGATCAGCAAATCGAAGTCCTCGGCACGCAGCGCGTTCCAGCCGTCCATGCCGTCCACCGCCACCGCCACTTCGTAGCCACGGGAGAGCAGCAACTTGCGTTCCAGTTCGCGTACGGTCAATGAGTCGTCGACCACCAGAACCCGTTTGCGGGCCTGGCTGTCCATCTGACGATTGCGCCGATCGATACGTTCCAGACGCCCCGTATTGAGCAGCTTCTCCACCGATCGCAGCATGTCTTCGACATCGATGATCAACACCGCCGAGCCGTCGTCGAGCAGCGCACCGGCGGAGATATCCTGAACCTTGCCCAGACGCGGGTCCAGCGGCAGCACCACCAGCGTCCGCTCGCCGATGAAACGCTCCACCGCGACGCCGTAAACAGCGTCTTTCTCGCGAATGACCACGACCTTGAGCACATCCTCGCCGCTCTGGCTGGCCGGACGATTGAGCAACTGACTGGCCGCTACCAACCCGACGTGCCGCTCTTCATGCCAGAAGTGCTGACGCCCTTCCAGTTGCACGATCTCGTCGGCCTGCACGTCGCGCATCCGTTCGATGTGCGCCAGCGGGAAGGCATAGGCCTCGCCGCCCACTTCCACCACCAGGCTGCGCACCACCGACAGGGTCAGCGGCACCTCGATGTGGAAACGACTGCCAAGACCTGCTTGCTGCATAAGCTCGACGCCGCCGCGCAGTTGTCGAACCATATGCTGCACCGCATCCAGCCCCACGCCTCGACCGGACACTTCGGTGACTGTGTCGCGCATGCTGAAGCCGGGCAGGAACAAGAAGCTCAACAGCTCTTCCTCGCTCAACTGCGCCGCTGTTTCTTCCGGGGACAATTTGCGCGCGATGATGCTGCGACGCAGACGCTCGAGATCGACACCGGCGCCGTCGTCGACCAGCCCCACCACCAGCAAACCTGCCTGGTGTGTCGCTTTGAGCTGAATCATGCCTTCTGCCGGCTTGCCCGCAGCGATTCGCTGCTCGGGGGATTCAATGCCGTGATCGACGGCGTTGCGCAGCAAATGCGTGAGCGGTGCTTCGAGTTTTTCCAGAACGTCGCGATCGACCTGGGTCTTCTCGCCTTCGATTTCGAGCCGCACTTGCTTGCCCAGCGAACGCCCGAGATCGCGCACCATGCGCGCCTGCCCTGACAGCACATCGGCGAACGGGCGCATGCGACAGGCCAGGGCCGTGTCATACAGCAACTGCGCCCGCTGGCTGGCCTGCCAACCGAACTCGTCCAGATCCGAGGTCTGCTGAATCACCAGCTGCTGAGCCTCGCTCAACAGGCGGCGGGCTTCCTCTAGAGCTTTTTGCGCATCAGGATCGACGTTGCTGTCGAGCAACGCTTCAAGATTGTCCAGCGCCCGGCTGGCGCCGCTCTGGGAACGCTTGACCCGCTGCATGGCGGTCAGATAAGGCTTCAGGCGCTGGGTCTCGACCAGCGATTTACTCGACAGGTCCAACAGGTTGTTCAGACGCTCGGCGGTGACCCGCAACACCCGTTCACCGCCTTCGGCCACACGACGTTCCTGTCGGGGCTCGGGCTTGGGCGCTGGCGCATCTTCATTTTCGGCGGACGCTGGCGGCGTTGTCGGTGGCACGGGCAATAACAGGTCAGCCGGAAATGGCTGTTCGGCCAGGGATGTGCTGCCCGCTGCGGGGCCGAGCGCGGACTGCACCGACTCCACCAATGACTGCGCGTTGGCCAGCAACAGGTCATCCATGGACGGTGCCAGATTCGGCGCCGCTGCGGCAGGTCGGGCGCCGGGCTTGATCAGGTCATTCATCAACGCGACGTAGCCGTCGACATCCCCCTGCCCCACGCTGCTCGCGCCCGGCGTGGCAATGCGCATGAGCATGTCGGTGCCCATCAGCAGCGCGTCGATGTGCTCGGGTTTGAGGTGCAGACGGCCCTCTTGGGCCTCGACCAGACAGTCTTCCATGACATGGGACACGCTGACGCCCGCGTCGACTCCGACGATGCGCGCTGCGCCCTTGAGCGAATGGGCGGCGCGCATGCAGGCTTCCAGTTGGTCGGCTTGCGTCGGATTGCGTTCGAGCGCCAATAAACCCGCGCTCAGCACTTGGGTCTGCGCTTCGGCCTCCAGCGTGAAGAGTTCGAACAACGAGGCGTCGCGCATCTGATCGGGCGTCATGTCAGGCTCCGGTTGACCGCGGACAACAGTTGTTCTTCATCGAGCAAACGCAGGCTGCGATTTTTCCATTGCACCACGCCTCGAGTGAACCGGGCGTTGGTGTTCTGCGCGGGTATGGACGCTGCGTCCAGCAAGCGCGCTTCGATGGCATGGATGCCGTCCACTTCATCCACCGGCACTACCACCGGCCCACCTTCGGCGGAGACAATCAACATGCGCGCGATGACGCGCGCGGCGCTGGCCGGCGCAACACTGGCGTCCAGCCCCAGCAGTTCGACGAACGACAGGCAAGCCACCAGCGCACCACGCACGTTGGCCACCCCGAGCAGCGCACGGGATCGCTGATGAGGCAGGGAGTGAATGGCTTGAAGCGGCGACACCTCGACCAGACAACGGGTGGGCAAGCCAAGCCACTCCTCGCCGAGCCGGAACACCACGATCGAGCGGGTCTTGACGTCGTTTGCCAGCTCCTCACTCTGCACCGAGACTCGCTGCTCCTGAGCCAGTGCGTAGCGGTCCAGCAAGCGCGTGGCCGCGGCCGAGTAAACCGAGCAGTTGCGACAGTGGATGTGCTCGACCAGCAACGGGCACGACCGGTCGCCATGGATGCCGATGCGGTTCCAGCAATCGTCGATGGCTTGGGCATCGCTGCTCACCCAATCACTGTGTACGCCGGTCATCGATTACGTCCTTCTTTGTTCACCCGAGCAGGGCGTTCCTGCAAACGGCGGGCACCGGCGCTGTCACCTTGAGCCGCCAGCAAAGCGGCCAGTTGCGCCAGCGCTTCGGGATGTTGCGGCTGCAGGTACAACGCCTTGCGGTAGAAACCTTGGGCCGCCGCGACATCGCCCCCGACCTCGGCCAGCAAACCTTGCCAGTAGAACACTGAGGCCACCGGCTCATGGTGCTTGAGGTATTTCTCACACGCAGCTTTCGCCTCGACGCTGTTGCCCTCGTTGGCCAGGCGCTTGATGCTTTCCAGCAGTGTCGCGGCTTCTCCCGCCGCAGGCGACGGCGGTAGCGCAGCGCGGGTTGCCGGCGGCAACGGGGCGAACGGGCGAACGCTGCTTCTGGGGCGAAGACCGGGTGAAGGCATCGGCCGGGCGCCCGGCAGCGGCTCGGCGGGTAATGGTCTGGGTGTCGGCGCTGTCATCACGACAGACAGAGGCTCGAGCGGCTGTTCGGCGCGGTGCCTGAAGGCGAATGACTGAGCGATCCCGATGGAGGCCATGCCCATGCGCCCCAGCAGGCTGCCTTCAGCGGGCCCGATAAACAGCACGCCGTCATCGCGGGTCATGCGCTTGAGTGCTTCGAAACCGCGTTTCTGGGTCTCGACATCGAAGTAAATCAGTAGATTGCGACAGAACACGAAATCGTAAGCGGACTGGGCCACGGGCAAGGTCGGATCGAGCAGGTTGCCGGCCTGGAAACCGACCCGTTCGCGCACCCGGTCCTCGACGCGATAGCCCTCGGTGACCTGGCTGAAGTGCCGCTCGCGAAACCCGAGATCGGCCCCGCGAAACGAGTTCTTGCCATATACACCGTTGCGCGCACGCTGGAGCGACAGCGGACTGATGTCTACGGCTTCGACCTTGAACTGCTGCGGCTGCAAGCCCGCGTCGAACAAGGCCATGGCGATCGAATAGGGCTCTTCGCCGGTGGAGCACGGGAGGCTGAGAATGCGCAGCGGGCGTACGCCATTGAGCTGCGCCAGACGCGCCGTTGCCAGTTTGCCAAGGGTGACGAAGGACTCCGGGTAGCGGAAGAACCAGGTCTCGGGCACGATCACGGCCTCGATCAGCGCTTGCTGCTCGTCAGGCGATCCCAGCAGCAATTGCCAATAGGCATCGTGATCGGCGGACTTGGACAGGGTGCAGCGCTGACGGACAGCACGCTCGATGATGGCCGCGCCCACCGACGCCACATCAAGACCGATGCGGTTTTTCAGGAATGCAAAAAAACGCGCGTCGTCGCTCATGACGTCGCCTCAAATGTCTCGAGGCTCAATGGCTTTTCCGGGAACAGCAGTTCGCGCACCGAATCGTTGAGCAGGTCCTGGACCCGGATCCACTGCAGCAGGCCCAGTTCGTCTTCGCGCACCGGCCCCAGGTACGGCGCGGCGCGGTTATTGAGTCCGTATTCCTTGAACTCGCTCGGTGCGCAACGCAGGGTGTCGGTGGCCTGTTCGAGAATCAGCCCGAGCCATTGCGGCGCTCGGGCGGCACTGGCTCTGTAATGCACCAGCACCAGTCGCGTGCTGGTGCGGGCCTGGGCAACCTGGCCGAAGGTCAAGGCGCTGAGGTCGATGACCGGCACGACAACCCCGCGATGGGCGAAAACGCCCGCCACCCAATGCGGTGCATGGGCGATAGGTTTGAGCAGCAACCGGGGCAGCACTTCAGCGACTTCCGTTGCCTCCAGCGCATAGCGCTCCGTTCCAATCCGGAACAGCAAAAACAGTTTGTTCTTCGGCACCAACGTGGCGCTGCGTTTGGCTGAATGCTCGATCATGGCCCTGACTCAGACCTTGAAGCGCGAAACGCCACCGCGCAGTCCCACTGCCACCTGACTCAGCTCATCGATGGCGAAACTGGCCTGACGCAGGGATTCCACGGTCTGACTGCTGGCGTCGCCCAGTTGCACCAGCGCCTGGTTGATCTGCTCGGCACCGGTAGCCTGGGCCTGCATGCCTTCGTTGACCATCAGCACCCGTGGCGCCAGCGCCTGAACCTGATGAATGATCTGCGAAAGCTGCTCGCCCACCTGGGTCACCTCGAACATGCCGCGACGCACTTCTTCGGAGAACTTGTCCATGCCCATCACACCCGCCGACACCGCCGACTGGATCTCGCGAACCATCTGCTCGATGTCGTAGGTGGCGACGGCGGTCTGATCGGCCAGGCGCCGCACTTCGGTGGCAACCACGGCAAAACCACGGCCGTATTCACCGGCTTTTTCTGCCTCGATGGCAGCGTTCAGGGACAGCAGATTGGTCTGGTCGGCGACCTTGACGATGGTCACCACCACCTGATTGATGTTACCGGCCTTCTCGTTGAGGATCGCCAGCTTGGAGTTGACCAGATCGGCAGCACCCATCACCGAATGCATGGTGTCTTCCATGCGCGCCAACCCCTGCTGGCCGGAACCGGCAAGCACCGACGCCTGATCGGCGGCAGAGGTGACTTCGCTCATGGTGCGCACCAGGTCGCGTGAGGTCGCGGCGATTTCCCGCGAGGTGGCACCGATTTCCGTGGTGGTCGCGGCGGTTTCGGTGGCTGTGGCCTGTTGCTGTTTGGACGTCGCGGCGATCTCGGTCACCGAAGTCGTGACTTGAACCGAGGATCGCTGAGCCTGAGACACCAGCGCGGCAAGCTCGGTGACCATGTCGTTGAAGCCGGTCTGCACCGTGCCGAATTCGTCATTGCGATCCAGCGTCAGGCGGCTGCTCAAGTCACCGGTACGCATGGTTTCAAGGATTCTCACGATACGGTTCATCGGCGCCAGGATCGTGCGCATCAACAGCAGGCCGCAGGCAGCGGCGGCAAGAATGGCGACAATCAGCGAGATGCCAAGGGTGATCTTGGCGCTGGAGACGGCCGTATGAATGGCGTCGGAGGCGCGGTCGGCGATGACTTTGTTCTTGGTGCTCAAGGCGTTGAGGGTTTTACGGCCCTCGAACCACACCGGCGTGACCTGCTCGGCGAAGATACGCTTGGCCAGCGGAAAATTGTCGCCTTGATAAGCCGCCAATACACCGTTGAGGACCAGTTGATAACGCTCGCGCAATTGCAGGAACTGAGTGAAATCCTGGCGATCGGACTCCTCGTAAATGCTTTTCTCGTAGCTGGCGATCTGCGCCTGGAGCCGGTCCTCGAACTCTTTGTACTGGTCTTCTTCGGCGTTGGTCAGGCTTCGCCCTTCACCTTCGGCGAGCAATTGCTGGGTCCGCAGGTAGGTTTCGACCCACGCAGCTCGCACGGTGCTGCTGTAGTACACGCCGGGTAGTGCATCGAGCCGTACTTCGTCACTGCTTTTCTCGATGACCAGCAACCGATTGAAAGCGACAACCACCATCAGCAGCATGATGGCGATGATTACAGCGAAGCTCGCCAAAATACGTTGACGCAATGTCCAGTTCTTCACAGTCAGCCCTCAAGAGTTCAACACCGGCAATACCGGGTTCAAGAAGCGGACCGACAGACGGCCCGAAGCGAGCGGAGTATAGCCTAGTGCCTTACCAATTAATCTGGCTGTTTCCGACATAGATAACGCGATAACGCGCAGATATATCAGAAATATCTGACACGTTATCGGCATCTGGGAAGATTGCTTGATGGGCGAGGAATTCAAAGAATTCGACTCGGTATGGGAAAAGCCTCACAGGCGAAAGCGGTGGGTGAGTCGTCATCGCGGTATCGGGTCCACCGCGTTCGCCAGCTAGCCCCCCCCACCAGTACGACCTATGGTCAGAAATTGCAGCATCTGACCCAGGCTGATCACTGCACCTGCCGTACCTGATTCTCCAGCTCCTGCTTCAGGCCCGGTTCGATCTTCAGTTGTTTTGCCAGCTCATCCAGATAGGCGCGCTCCATGAAGTGCTCTTCGTCGACCATCATTACACTGGCCAGGTACATTTCGGCGGCAATTTCCGGGGTGCGTGCGGATCGAGCAACCTCGGCGGGGTCCAGCGGTTTGTTCAGCTCGATATGCAGCCATTGCTGCAAGTCCTGATCGCCTGTCAGACGGGTGAACTCGCCTTCTATCAGTTGGCGTTCGCTGACATCGACATGTCCGTCCGCTTTCGCTGCTGCCACCAAGGCTCGCAGAATCGCTTCGCTGTGCAGCTCGACCTGCGCCGGGGGAACGCGGTCGACGGTCTGCGGCTCAGTCTGTGGCGCCTCCCCCTTGTATGCCTGCCAGTTACCGTAGGCCTTGTACGCCAGCACGCCCAGTGCTGCCAGCCCGCCGTAAGTCAGCGCCTTGCCGCCAATCTTTCGCGCACTTTTATTGCCCAGCAGTAACCCCATGGCGCCCGCTGCCAGTGCGCCGCCGCCGGCCCCTGAAAGGAAACCACCGAGNGCTTTGTGCCGCATTACCTTGAGAGCCTGATTGCCCTGCTCCGCCAGTCTTGCTCTGCAGCAGGTCCTGACCGGATTTAAGTAATTGATCGAGCAAGCCACGGGTATTCATTGGGAAAACTCCTGAGAACGGGATAAACGATCCGACCCGCAGGTTAAGACGAAGTCCTCCCGACCACTTTTCAGGTGTGCTTCCAGATGTTGCGGCGCCGATCATGGGTCCTCGCAGACCATCGAGAAAAACGATATACGCTCACCTGATTCTAGCAAACCGAGCGAGTGGATCCGGTTGCACGGGAACAACCGCACCCAGGGCGCGGGCCATCGATTAATCGAATGCTGCGTTGAGCATTTAGAATTTGTCGATAACTGGGTGTGGCACTAGGCTCTGAGGCGAAAGAAGCACGCTTTACCAGATCACCGTTCGAAACTGCCCCGATCATAATTTGAAAAAGAGGGAACCCCACCATGTCAGTACAAAAGACCGCGCTCCTGAGCGCCGTGATCACCGCGTTGTTTGCCAGCGGCACCTTGCAGGCGGCCGAAACGCTGAAGGCTGTGGGCGATGGCGAAGGCCAGCTGGATATCGTGGCATGGCCGGGCTACATCGAACGGGGCGAAAGCGACAAGGCGTATGACTGGGTCACCGGCTTCGAAAAGGAGACCGGCTGCAAGGTCAACGTCAAGACAGCAGCCACCTCCGACGAGATGGTCAGTCTGATGACCAAGGGTGGTTATGACCTGGTGACGGCGTCCGGC
Source organism: Pseudomonas sp. LS-2 (assembly GCF_003605735.1). Lineage (GTDB taxonomy): Bacteria > Pseudomonadota > Gammaproteobacteria > Pseudomonadales > Pseudomonadaceae > Aquipseudomonas. Next base: position 345,836 of record NZ_QXTJ01000015.1, read on the forward strand.
GACGCATCGCTGCGTCTGGTGGCAGGTAAGCGTGTGCAGCCGATCAACACCGATCTGATCCCCAACTGGAAAACCCTCGACCCTCGCCTCAAGGACGGCCCTTGGTACACGGTGAACAAGCAGACTTACGGCACGCCCTATCAGTGGGGTCCGAACGTGTTGATGTACAACACCAACGTGTTCAAGACGCCGCCCGTGAGCTGGAGCGTGGTGTTCGAGCCGCAGGACCTGCCGGACGGCAAGCCGAACAAGGGCCGCGTGCAGGCCTATGATGGCCCGATCTACATCGCCGACGCAGCGCTTTATCTGAAGACCGCCAAGCCTGAACTGAAGATCGAAGATCCTTACCAGCTCACCGAAACCCAGTACCAGGCCGTGCTCGATCTGTTGCGCGCTCAGCATCCTCTCGTGCACCGCTACTGGCATGACGCGACCGTGCAGATGAGCGACGTGAAAAACGAAGGTGTCGCCGCGTCCAGTTCGTGGGGTTACATGGTCAACGGCCTGGTCGCCGACAAACAGCCCGTAGCGTCGACCATCCCGCAGGAAGGCGCGACCGGGTGGGCCGACACCACCATGCTGCACGCCGACGCCAAGCACCCCAACTGCGCCTACAAGTGGATGGACTGGTCGCTGCAACCGAAAGTCCAGGGCGACGTAGCCGCCTGGTTCGGTTCGCTGCCCGTTGTGCCCCAAGCCTGCAAATCCAGTGATCTGCTGGGTGCCGAGGGTTGCGCCACCAACGGTTTCGACCTGTTCGACAAGATCGCTTTCTGGAAAACCCCACAGGCCGAGGGCGGCAAGTACGTGCCGTACAGCCGCTGGACCCAGGACTACATCGCGATCATGGGTGGGCGTTAAGGCCTTCCGGGGTTCCGCATAACCCGTAGGAGCGCGCTTGCCCGCGATGGCGGTGTGTCAAGCACAGCCAAAGTCACAGACGGATCGCCATCGCGGGCAAGCGCGCTCCTACCGGGACTTCCTACATCTGAGTTGTGCATTCAGCGTCACCCGGCGAGCCCGCTGCGACGGCGTTCGCTTTCAAATGAGGTTTTCACCATGACCCTTGCAGTCCAGTTCACCCACGTTTCCCGCCAGTTCGGCGAAGTGAAGGCCGTCGACCGGGTTTCCATCGACATCAAGGACGGCGAGTTCTTTTCCATGCTCGGCCCTTCGGGTTCGGGCAAGACCACTTGCCTGCGCCTGATCGCGGGCTTCGAGCAACCCAGCGCTGGTTCGATCCGCATTCATGGCGAAGAAGCCGCTGGCCTGCCGCCGTATCCGCGCGATGTGAACACCGTGTTC
>NZ_QXTJ01000015.1:347180-519487 GCF_003605735.1 Pseudomonas sp. LS-2
GCGCTGAACGGCTACGGCGCCCGCAAACCGGTGCAACTGTCTGGCGGCCAGCGCCAGCGTGTGGCCCTCGCCCGCGCCCTGGTCAATCGCCCACGTGTGCTGCTGCTGGACGAGCCGCTCGGCGCACTCGACCTGAAACTGCGCGAACAGATGCAAAGCGAGTTGAAGAAACTCCAGCGCCAGTTGGGCATCACCTTTATTTTCGTCACCCACGATCAGACCGAAGCGCTGTCGATGTCTGACCGCGTCGCGGTGTTCAACAAGGGTCGTATCGAACAGGTCGACACCCCGCGCAACCTGTACATGAAACCGGCGACCACGTTCGTTGCCGAGTTCGTTGGCACCTCCAACGTGCTGCGCGGCGAACTGGCGCAACAGTTGAGCGGCAACCCGAGCGCATTTTCGATTCGTCCTGAACACATTCGCTTCGCCGAGGGTCCTGCGCGAAGCCACGAAATCGAAGTCAGCGGCTTGCTGCACGACATTCAATATCAGGGCAGCGCCACCCGCTACGAGCTGAGACTGGACAACGGCCAGACGCTCAGCGTCAGCCAGGCCAACACACAATGGCTGGACACCAGCGCCCAGCACCAGACCGGCCAGCGCATTACCGCACGGTGGGCGCGCGAGGCAATGATTCCACTCGCCGACGCCGTTGCCGAGGCCCATTGAGATGAGCCAGACACTCGCCCACTCGGCGCCGGTATCAGGACAATCGCCGTTGCGGCGCTTCTCCAATGTGCTGTATCGACGGCCGAATCTCTACCTCTCGCTGCTGCTGATTCCACCCCTTCTGTGGTTCGGCGCGATCTATCTCGGCTCGCTGCTGACGTTGCTGTGGCAAGGGTTCTACACCTTCGACGACTTCAGCATGACGGTCACGCCGGACCTGACCCTGACCAACTTCGCCGCGCTGTTCAGCCCGGCCAATTTCGATGTGATTCAGCGCACGCTGTGCATGGCCATCGCCGTCTCCATCGCCAGCGCCATCGTGGCCTTTCCCACCGCCTACTACATGGCGCGCTACACCACGGGTAAAACCAAGGCGTTCTTTTATATCGCGGTGATGATGCCGATGTGGGCAAGCTACATCGTCAAGGCCTACGCCTGGACGCTGCTGCTGGCAAAGGGCGGCGTGGCGCAGTGGTTCGTTCAGCATCTGGGGCTGGATCCGGTGCTGCAGTTGATTCTGGGGATTCCCGGGGTTGGCGGCAGCACCTTGTCTACCTCGCATCTGGGGCGTTTTCTGGTGTTCGTCTACATCTGGCTGCCGTTCATGATCCTGCCGATTCAAGCCTCGCTGGAACGCCTGCCGCCATCGCTGCTGCAAGCCTCCGCCGACCTCGGCGCCAAACCTCGGCAAACCTTCATGCAGGTGATCCTGCCGCTCTCGGTGCCGGGCATCGCCGCCGGTTCGATCTTCACCTTTTCACTGACCCTTGGCGATTTCATCGTGCCGCAGTTGATCGGCCCTCCCGGCTACTTCATCGGCAGCATGGTCTACGCCCAGCAAGGCGCCATCGGCAACATGCCCATGGCGGCTGCATTCACGCTGGTGCCCATCGTGCTGATCGCCATTTACCTGTCCATCGTCAAACGACTGGGGGCCTTCGATGCGCTCTAAGCCTGCTTTCAAACAAGGCGATCAAGCCTCCTGGGGACTGAAGATCGCTGCATGGGGCGGCCTGGTGTTTCTGCACTTCCCGATCCTGATCATCTTCATGTACGCCTTCAACACCGAAGACGCCGCGTTCAGCTTTCCGCCGCAAGGCTTCACATTGAAGTGGCTCAGCGTGGCCTTCTCGCGGCCGGATGTGCTGGAGTCGATCAAGCTCTCGCTGCAAATTGCCTGCGTCGCGACGTTGATTGCGCTAGTGCTCGGTACGCTGGCGTCGGCAGCGCTGTATCGACGCGAATTCTTTGGCAAGGACGGCATCTCGTTGATGCTGATCCTGCCGATCGCCCTACCCGGCATCATCACTGGCCTTGCCCTGCTGTCGGCTTTCAAGACGCTGGGCATCGAGCCGGGCATGTTCACCATCATCGTCGGCCACGCGACCTTCTGCGTGGTGATCGTCTACAACAACGTCATCGCCCGCCTGCGCCGCACGTCCCACAGTCTGATCGAAGCCTCGATGGACCTCGGTGCCGACGGCTGGCAGACCTTCCGTTACATCATCATGCCCAACCTCGGCTCGGCGTTGCTGGCCGGCGGCATGCTGGCATTTGCGCTGTCGTTCGACGAAATCATTGTCACGACATTTACCGCTGGCCACGAACGGACCCTGCCGATCTGGCTGCTCAACCAACTGAGCCGCCCACGGGATGTGCCGGTGACCAACGTCGTCGCGATGCTGGTGATGATCGTGACCATGCTGCCGATTCTCGGCGCCTATTACCTGACACGCGGCGGTGAAAGCGTGGCTGGCAGTGGCGGGAAGTGAATACTGAACACTGTAGGAGCGCGCTCGCCCGCGATGGCGATTTGTCTGCACCAGAAGTGTGGACTGACACAACGCCATCGCGGGCAAGCGCGCTCCTTCAGGCCTGGCAAACAAAGAGGTCAAAAACGATGCAAACCAAACTGCTGATCAACGGCCAACTGGTCGCCGGTGAAGGTCCCGCGCAGCCTGTGTTCAACCCTGCGCTGGGCCGGGTGCTGGTAGAAATCGCCGAGGCCACCGAGGCGCAGGTCGATACCGCCGTGCGCGCCGCCGATGCTGCCTTTGAAAGCTGGTCGCAGACCGCGCCGAAAGACCGTTCGCTGCTGCTGTTGAAACTGGCCGACGCCATCGATGAAAACGCCGAGGAACTGGCGAAACTTGAATCGGACAACTGCGGCAAGCCCTATCACGCGGCCTTGAACGACGAGCTTCCGGCGATTGCCGACGTGTTCCGCTTCTTCGCAGGCGCCAGCCGCTGCATGAGCGGTTCGGCCGCCGGTGAATATCTGCCGGGCCACACCTCAATGATTCGTCGCGATCCGGTAGGCGTGATCGCCTCGATTGCGCCCTGGAACTACCCACTGATGATGGTCGCCTGGAAAATCGCCCCGGCGCTGGCCGCAGGCAACACCGTGGTGCTCAAGCCGTCTGAGCAAACGCCGCTGACCGCCTTGCGTCTGATGGAACTGGCAAGCGACATCTTCCCCGCCGGCGTTCTGAACCTGGTGTTCGGTCGCGGCCAGACCGTCGGCAACCCGCTGGTGACTCATCCCAAGGTGCGCATGGTCTCGCTGACCGGCTCTATCGCCACCGGTTCTCACATCATTTCCAGCACTGCCGACAGCGTCAAACGCATGCACATGGAACTGGGCGGCAAAGCCCCGGTGATCATTTTCGACGACGCCGACATCGACGCAGCGGTCGAAGGCATTCGCACTTTCGGCTTCTATAACGCAGGGCAGGATTGCACCGCCGCGTGCCGCATCTACGCGCAAAAAGGCATCTACGAACAGTTCGTGCAGAAGCTCGGCGAAGCGGTCAGCAGCATCAAGGTCGGTCAGCAGGACGATCCTGAAACCGAGCTCGGGCCACTGATCACCGCGCAGCATCGCGACCGCGTAGCAGGCTTCGTCGAGCGCGCCATCGCTCAATCCCACACTCGCCTGATCACAGGCGGCAAGGCCATCGAGGGCAACGGTTTCTTCTTTCAGCCAACGGTGATTGCCGACGCGCAACAGGATGACGAGATCGTCCGCCGAGAAGTGTTCGGCCCAGTGGTGTCGGTGACTCAGTTCGAAGATGAAGCACAGGTGCTGGGCTGGGCCAACGACTCGGATTATGGCCTGGCCTCATCGGTCTGGACTCAGGACGTCGGCCGTGCGCACCGCCTCTCGGCGCGCCTGCAATACGGCTGCACCTGGGTGAACACACACTTCATGCTGGTCAGCGAAATGCCCCATGGCGGTCAGAAACTGTCCGGCTATGGCAAGGACATGTCCATGTACGGGCTGGAGGATTACACCACTGTGCGCCATGTGATGTTCAAGCATTGAGATGCGTTAGCCGCGCCCGACACCACCGCGGATAAATCCGCTCCCGCAGGGGAACTGCTTTGCGGTTTGATCGTTCCCACGCTCTGCGTGGGCATGCATCCAGTGACGCTCTGCGTCACACGGTGGACGCGGAGCGTCCGGGACGGCGTTACCCCGCGTGGGAACGATCATATTGCCTGTAACGCCGAACTCGCCCACAAAAGCATCAACGTGTGGGTCAGCGACCTGCTCCGCCATGCCGCAAAAACTGATTAGAATTTGACATCACCACGCAACCCCTGCGAATTTTCATGGTCAACCCATTTGACGCTGCTTCGAGATCGCGGGGGCTTTTTTGTCACTCATACGAGTGATACACACCCAAAAGACGATTCGACCACCCTTCAAGTGGATATGAAAGGTGAGGATTTCCTTCCGGCTCCGCTCATTGATTTCTCCTGACTGGAGCTTGACCCGTTGACCAGATATCCGCGCTTCCCCGCAGGTGACAGTGAGGCAGGCCGAACCATCGCCGGGATCGACTGGGGCTCGACGGCGCTCGGTCCGACGGACCAGTGGCCGGCAGCGCTGAAAATTCATTTGAACCTGATCCTCAATTCTCCCGAGTCGATGTACCTGCTCTGGGGGCCGGATCTGCTGTTTTTCCACAACGACGCCTACGCCCCGATCCTCGGTCCGCGTGTCGACAAGGCAATGGGCGCGCGCATGCAAGAGCTGTGGTCGGATGTCTGGGACCAAGTGCAACCCTATGTCGAAAATGCCTTGAGCGGCATCCCTTATGAATGTGAGGACTTGCCGCTGACGATGGCGCGCTACGGCGAAATCGAACGCACCTGGTGGTCGTTCACGTTCTCGCCAATGATCGATGAACACAACGACGTGGTCGGCATGTTCTGCGTGACCAACGAAACCACGAGGCGCGTACTCGACCAGCGTGCGCTTAGAGCCAGTGAACAGCGCCGCCTGGATCTGATCGCCGACCTGGAACGTCAGGTGATCGAGCGCTCCCACGAACGGGGTCTGACGTGGCAGGTGAGCCCCGATCTGCTCTCGGTGATGACCGCTGACCTGCACTTCGAGACCAGCAACCCGGCCTGGCGGCTTGCACTGGGCTGGTCGGAGGAAGAATTGTCGGGCTTTTCGTTCGCAGACCTTCTACACCCTGATGACACCGCCCGCAGTCAGCATGCCCTGAGTGCGCTGGCGAAAAATCATCCTGTGCTGAATCTGGAGAATCGATACCGACGCAAGGATGGCAGCTATCGCTGGCTGTCCTGGGTCGCCGTTCCGGAAGGCGGGAAGATGTACTGCAGCGCCCGAGACATCACCAGTGAAAAGCAGCAGGCAGAGGAACTGGCAGCCAAGACCGCCGAGCTGAACTGCCTCTGGGACATCTCGCCGGATTTGCTGACGATGGTGGACTTCAAAGGTATCTTTTTGCAGATCAACCCCGCGTTTACCACCATTCTCGGTTATCAGCCTGCCGATCTGATCGGCAGGCATGTGCTCGACCTCGCTCATCCCGAGGACGTCGCGGCCACCGAAGCCGCTCTCGACCATACCCTGCATGACGCATTGCCGCTGTTTGAAAACCGCTATCGGCACAAGGATGGCAGTTATCGGTGGATAGGCTGGACGGCCGCCGCCGACAACGGGGTGATTTTCGCCCTTGGCAAACACATGACCGCTGAAAAGGAGCGCTCAGAGGCGCTTCGCACCGCCGAGGAAGCGCTGCGTCAGGCGCAGAAGATGGAAGCGGTCGGGCAGCTCACTGGCGGTCTGGCCCATGACTTCAACAATTTGCTGATGGGCGTCAGTGGCAACATCGAGCTGCTGAAAAACCGGGTGGCCAAAGGTCGCACCGAGGACCTGGGTCGCTTCATCAACGCCTCACTCGAAGGTTTGCGCCGGGCCGCGGCGTTGACCCATCGGCTGTTGGCATTTTCCCGTCGGCAGACACTCGATCCGAAACCCACCGATGTCGACCAACTTGTCGACGGCATGGCCGAATTGATCCGTCGAACGGTCGGTCCCTCCATCGCCATGGACGTCATCGGGACGCGGGGGTTGTGGCCGACGCTGGTGGACCCGCATCAACTGGAAAACTCGCTGCTCAATCTGTGTCTGAACGCGCGGGATGCGATGCCCGATGGCGGGCAATTGTTGATCGAGAGCAGCAACAAGCTTCTGGAAGTCGATGACGCCCAAGAGTTCGAGCTGCCCGCAGGCGCCTATGTCGCGTTGTGCGTCAGCGACAACGGCACGGGAATGAGCAGCGAGGTGGTCAAGCGCGCCTTCGATCCGTTCTTCACCACCAAACCTATCGGCATGGGCACCGGACTCGGCTTGTCGATGATCTACGGTTTTGCACGCCAATCCGGCGGCAGCGTGCACATACATTCCACGCCAGGACGAGGGTCAGAGGTGTGCATCTATTTGCCCGCCTATACCGAAACGGTCATGTCCCCCGCCAGCGAACCGGTCAGGTCCGAACCGCTCGACCATGTGGCCGGTGGCGAGACAGTGCTGGTAGTCGATGATGAGCCGTCGGTGCGAGCTTTGATGGCGGAAGTGCTGACCGATCAGGGCTATCGGGTGCTGGAAGCCGAGACCGGTGCCGTGGCCCTGCAAATCCTGCAGACGCGACAGACCATAGACCTGTTGCTGTCTGACGTTGGGCTGCCTGGCGGTATGAACGGCCGACAACTCGCCGATGCCGCACGCTCGTTGCGACCCGGACTCAAGGTGCTGTTCGTGACGGGTTATGCGGAGAACGCCGCGCTGGGCAGCGGCCGCCTTGATCCGGGCATGCACGTGCTGACCAAACCGTTTTCGATTCCGACGCTCACTGAGCGGGTCAAGGGGTTGCTGGAGGAGTGAACGGTTGTTGGCAATGCAACTGACTTTTGAGCGAAACCTGTAGCAGCACGGCTTACTGGCGGTAGCGATTTCTATGACGCTACCGCCGGCAAGCCGGACTGCTACAGGGTTCAGAGTTCGGCAGTCAATCCCGCAAATCCGACTCATGAATCGGCTGATCACGGTGCGTCGCTCGCTGATACTGTGCGGGCCAGACGGCTTTGCGCCCCCCCAGGTCATCGTCGGCGTGCAGCGGCCAATATGGATCGCGGAGCAACTCACGGGCCAGCAGGATCAGATCGGCCTGCTTGGTGCGCAGGATGTGTTCGGCCTGCGCTGGCTCGGTGATCATGCCCACGGTACCAGTGGCGATACCCGATTCCATTTTCACCCGCTCAGCGAAACGCGTCTGATACCCCGGTCCAACCGGGATTTCCGCATTGGCTGCAGTCCCGCCTGACGACACGTCGATCAGATCCACACCCAACGCTTTCAGGCGTTTGGCGAGCTCGACAGTTTCGTCAGGGTTCCAGCCATCCTCCACCCAGTCGGTTGCCGACACACGCACGAACAGCGGCAGCTCTTCGGGCCACACGTCGCGTACGGCCTTGGTGATTTCCAGTGTCAGACGAATGCGGTTTTCGAACGAGCCGCCGTACTGATCACGGCGCTGGTTGCTCAACGGCGACAGAAACTGATGCAGCAGATAACCGTGGGCGGCATGGATTTCGACCACTTTGAAACCTGCGGTCAATGCACGCTTGGCGGCATCGACGAACGCCTGAATGACGGTCTGGATCTGGTCTTCTTCCAGCGGCACAGGTGGGGTGTGCTGCGGGTCAAAGGCGATCTTCGAGGGGCCCCACGGAATCCATCCGCCATCTTCCGGCTTGATGCTGCCGTGCTTGCCAAGCCATGGGCGCCAGGTGCTGGCCTTGCGACCGGCATGGGCCAGTTGAATCCCGGCAATTGCGCCCTGCGCGGTGATGAACCGGGTAATGCGTTGCAGCGGTTCAATCTGGTCGTCGTTCCAGATGCCGAGGTCCTCCGGGGTGATGCGACCGTCCCGAGTCACCGCAGCCGCTTCGGTGAAAATCAGCCCGGCGCCCCCGACCGCACGACTGCCCAGATGGACCAGATGCCAGTCATTGGCCAGGCCGTCGACGCAGGAGTATTGGCACATCGGCGATACCGCGATGCGGTTGCGAAAGGTCAGTTGGCGAAGGGTGTAAGGTTCAAGCAGCAGGCTCATGGTCACCTCTCAAGTCGACTTTAAGGTCCTTTCATTCTGAACCTTGAGACTAGTCGACAACCCGAGAGAAGCTGAGGTTCCTGCTGCGCGGCACTGCCCTGGTCAGCGCGGCGAAATGTGCGCCACCATCAGTTGCACGGTCTCGTTGCCACGGAACTCGTTCAGGTCCAGCTTGTATGCCAGTTCGACCCAACGAATGCCCGGATTGGGCCAGACGTCTCGGTCGATGCTGAAGGCAATGCCATCGAGCTTCACCGTGCCGCACTCGGTCTTGAGGACCATCTTCAGATGCCGTTCGCCGACGATGCGCTGCTCTACCAACTGAAACACCCCATGAAACAGCGGCTCCGGGAAGTGCTGCCCCCAAGGCCCGGCATTGCGCAGCGCGCGCGCCAGCTCCAGATGAAACTCTTCGACCGCCAGGGAGCCATCCGACAGCAGGCGACCGGTCAAGTCCTCTTCCTTCAACTGGCGCCGCACTTCGACATCGAATGCCTCGGCGAACGCCGGGAAGTTCGCTTGCGGCAGCGACAATCCGGCCGCCATGGCATGGCCGCCGAACTTGCTGATCAACTCCGGGTGTCTGGCCGCCACCGCATCCAGCGCGTCACGAATGTGAAAGCCCGGCACCGAGCGGGCCGAGCCTTTCAGCACACCCTCTCCGGCACTGGCGAACGCGATGGTCGGCCGGTGGTAACGCTCCTTCAGGCGCGAGGCCAGGATGCCGATCACGCCTTGATGCCATTCGGCTTCGAACAGGCACAGACCGAACGGCATCGACTCGACCGGCAGGTCCTTGAGTTGGGCCAGGGCTTCGCGCTGCATGCCCTGCTCGATGGACTTGCGATCCTGATTGAGTTCATCGAGCTGCACGGCCATTTCCCGCGCCAGCGTTTCGTCATCACAGAGCAGGCATTCGATGCCCAGACTCATGTCATCCAGACGACCCGCCGCGTTCAGCCGCGGCCCCAGAATGAACCCCAGATCGGTAGAGGTAATCCGCGAAGGCTCCCGGCGGGCGACTTCCAGAATGGCGCGCAGGCCAGGACGCGCACGACCGGCCCGGATACGCATCAGGCCCTGGTGCACGAGGATACGGTTGTTGGCATCCAGCGGCACCACGTCGGCAACACTGCCAAGCGCCACCAGGTCGAGCAACTCGCCGAGGTTCGGCTGAGCCCGGCCATTGGCCTCGAACCAGCCAATCTCACGCAAACGGGCGCGCAAGGCCATCAACACGTAGAACATCACGCCGACCCCAGCCAGCGCCTTGCTCGGGAACGTGCAGCCAGGCTGGTTGGGGTTGACGATGGCGTCGGCAGCAGGCAACTCGTTACCCGGCAAGTGGTGGTCGGTGACCAGCACCTGCAGACCCGCGGCCTTGGCAGCGGCGACGCCCTCGACACTGGAAATGCCGTTATCCACGGTCATCAACAGCTCGGGCTGGCGCTCAAGGGCGACCTGGACGATTTCCGGCGTCAGGCCATAACCGTACTCGAAGCGGTTCGGCACCAGATAATCGACGTGAGCGGCGCCCAACAGGCGCAAACCGAGCACGCCAACCGTACTGGCGGTCGCGCCATCGGCATCGAAATCGCCGACGATGAGAATGCGCTGGCGTTGCTGCAAGGCGGTCACCAGCAAGTCCACCGCCGCTTCGATGCCCTTGAGTTGCTGATACGGAATCAGCCGCGCCAGCCCCTTGTCCAGCTCATCCTGCGACACCACACCGCGCGCAGCGTACAGGCGGGTCAGCAAAGGCGGCAGATCGCCAAGAAAAGGCAGGGTGTCGGGCAACTGGCGTGGTTCGATGCGCATTCGGGTTCCGCTGATGTTCTTCTGTTGGAGCTGATTGAAGCGTTGCGTTCAGAGCCTTCGGCGATCAGCCGCGCTCACCGGCCAGCCACTGCAATTGCACTTCATGCTGACCACGGTCGTCGGTAACGAAGATCGTGCCCTCGCTGATCATCACGTCCCACTTGATCACCCGCGGCATGTCTTTGGCCAGGGTTTCAAGCACCTCTTGAGGCACGGCAGCAATGTTGACGTTTTTCAGCGTCTTCACCGCTGGCACGACCTTGCCTTCCCACACACGCAGACTGCCGTAAGCCAGCAGGCTGGTGCGCTCGGTGCGACGCGAGCACCAGGTCAGACGGTCAGCGTCCGGCTGGCCGACTTCGATCCAGTGCAAAACCCGATCATCCAGGCTCTTTTCCCACAGGGCGGGCTCGTCCACATCGGACAGCCCCCGGCCAAACGACAGATGCTCGCTGTACCAGAACGCATAGGCCAGCAGACGCACCGTCATGCGCTCTTCGGTTTCCGAAGGATGGCGGGCGATGGTCTGTTTGACGTTTTCGTAAACCCCACGGTCGAGGTCAGTGAGGTTCAGTTCGAATTTGTAGGTCGTGGACGGCTGTGCCATGAACGGGCTTCTAAAGACAGGAAAGGCGCCAAGTCTAACCGAACCCGGACCGTTGAACGACCGAAGCTGATGATTGATCGGTCAGGGCGCACAAATTGAATGTGCCGGCCCCCCGCGGCAGTGCTTTACTCATCCGAAGGTGACGGGTGTTAAACAAATGATCCACAACGCCGATACCTTGATGCGAGACCCTCTAGCATGAAGTACACAGAGCGGCCCACTGCGAAACCAGGCCTCGGTGGTCGTGATCGTGCCGAGTTCGGCCTCAGACAGCTTTTTCGGGATTTACATCGACGGATGGTCAATCGTTATCCGCACTCAACCCAGGCAAGGCTCCTCGCGCTGTTCGTCACATCGGTACTGAGCGCCACGCCCGGTACTGCGCACGCCAAGGAGACATTGACCTGGGTGCTGCGTGATTTTCCGCCGTTGACGATCTTCTCCGGGCCGCAGACCGGCCAAGGCGCCATCGACAGGTTGATGCCGGAGCTGATCGCGCGGATGCCCGAATACAATCACCAGGTCATGCACGTCAACCGCGCTCGCGGTACGCAGATGTTGCAGGATCCGGAAGCGTTCGCCTGTGACCCGACGCTGTTGTGGACGCCGGAGCGGGAAAAGATCATTTTGTTTTCCATTCCCACGTATGCCACACCTGGAAACGGCATCACCATCGAGCGCAGCAATCATGGGCTGTTCGCGCCCTTTCTGACTGAAGACGGGCATCTGGATCTGGCGGCGCTGCTCGCCAGCAATACGGTCAAGATCGGTATCGTCGCCGAACGCAGCTATGGGCCAGTGATCGACAAGATCCTTCATGCAACCGCTGAGCAGGATGGCCTGATCCTGCATTACGGCAACGCCGCCGTGGGCAGCATGTTGCAGATGGAACGAATGGATCGCTTCCAGGCGATCATCAGTTACTGGCCAGAAGCGCGCTATCACGCGCAGCAGCAAGGCATCCCGCTGACGGAACTTGAATTCTTCCCGGTCAAGGGTGCACCCAAATACCAGTTCGCCCACATCGGCTGCTCGAGAAACGACAGGGGTCGTAAAGCCATGGAAATCATCAACCGAGAGATGCGCGTGCTGCGCGTCACCAAACTGATTGGCTTCTATGCAGACTGGATGGTCAAGAAAGAGGAATACCTGCGCGATGCGCAGACGTTTTTCGATGAACCGGAAAACTGAAACGCCGCCGCGCGCACTCAATCTGTAGCAGCACGGCTTGCCCTCGGTAGCGCTCCTGGAGTCCGGCACCGCCGGCAAGCCGGACTGCTAGAAGCTGTTCGAAGGATTCGAACCCAGTGGCATCTTCGGAGGATTCGAACCGAGCGGCAAATTGCAGGCAAAAAGAAACCCCGAGCAGCGGGGAGACTGCTCGGGGTCAACCGTGGTCCTTCTTGGACCCGTACGGCAGGCGACAAAAACACCGGAGCACAATGCCTGCACCTGCCGTAATGAATAGGAGCCTACTCAAACGATAAGGTTCCCCTGAGGTCAGCCAAAAGCCCGACCGACGGCATTGGGTTGTGACGCATTACGCATTGCGGCGATGACGCATGGCTCAATACGGCCCTCGGCAACCATCAAGTCGCGATGAAGACCATCAACCACGTCGGTCAACTGACGTTTGTCGCACAATTGGGCAGCAGAATAGATACGTTCTATCACGATCGCACCGGCTGCATTTCTCAGCGTCACCAGACGCTCGCCATTAACACCGGCGGCCCCAAGGCTCGCCTGATAAGGTGCCAGTGCTTCGCTTAGCAGAAAGCTGATATTTTCCATCTGGATCACCACTCAACAGTTTGAATGCAAAGGTGCTTATAAATGACCACCGGCAGAAGCGGAAAGTTCTTTTTCGCTTCAATCGTTTACGCGAGCCGGGGGTACCGCAACCTGATCATTGGAGCATGCCTGCTGAATGTGACAGATAGACTTCACTATTCTGAGTCACCGGAACAGAGCCGTATCGCTACCCGAGGGCTATTACAATGGCCGATGCCAAGTCGCCGTCCTCGTTGCTCTGGATGTCGCGATAGCGGTCGATTGCCCGGCGGACCGAATAGCGGCAAGGCGTGATACGCGCCACATAACTCGTGCGCAGCGCTTTAGAAGTGCTGTCTCTGACCCGACAATCCCTGTGTTGCTTGCAAGTGTGCATCGCTGACTCCCGCTTCAAGACGACTGGCCGTGAGTCTGGGCCAGAGCTGACTCACGGTATTTAGGACGCGTCCGAAACTCATTCGAAGGAGCGGCGACAATGCCAGCCGACCATAAACCGATGCGCGTCATCCTGGCCGATGATCATCCGATTTTCCTCATCGGCCTCAAGGTAGTGATCGAGCAGAATCAGCGCGCCACAGTGATCGCCGAGGCCAGCGCGCCGGATGAGTTGCTCGGCAAACTCAGGGAGCAACCGTGCGACCTGTTGATCACTGACTTCATGATGCCGGTAGAGGATCAGAACGACGGATTACGCCTGCTCGAACGCATCCGTCGTGAACATCCGACCCTGCCGATCATCGTGGTCACCATGCTCAATAACGCCGGACTGTTCCGGTCGATGCTCGCGCTGAACGTTCAGGGCCTTTTGAGCAAGGCCAGCATGGCGAACGAACTGCCCAGCGCCATCGACAGTGTCAGTCGCGGCAAACCATTCATTGCCGACTCGGTGCGACACAGCCTCATGGAAGCGGCGGATTATGGATCCGACACGCTGGTTGCACTCAAGCAGCTGTCACCTCGCGAACTGGAAGTGCTGCGGCTTTTCGCCACCGGCGTGTCGGTGGGCGCCATCGCTGCACAACTCAACCGCAGCAAACAGACAGTGAGCGCACAAAAGGTCAGCGCCATGCGCAAGCTGGGGCTGGCGAATGACGCTGCACTCTTCATATACCTGCAGGAGCACGGTCTGACCTGATCGCCTCGAGGGGCAATACCCGCTCAGGGTAATGCTCAAGTGCGTGAAGCCATTTCAGCAAGTCGGCCTCCGCCATTGGCCGAGCGATGAAATAGCCTTGAATGACCGGGTTCCCCAGCATCAGCAACGCCTCATAATCATCGAGGGTCTCAACGCCTTCGACCACGACATCCAGTGCCATTTTCTGCGCCATGAACAAAGCACCGCCCACCACTGCGGTCTTGCGTCTGTCATCGGCCAGGCCACGCACGAACTCGGCAGGGATCTTCAGCTCATTGAATGGCAATTCCAGCAGCCGCTGAATGTTCGAAGCCCCTGTCCCGAAATCATCGACGGACAGGCGGCAACCCGCCATGCGCAGTCGCAACAGGTTCTCGAACTGCACGACCGCCATCTGCCGAGCCGGCTGTTCGATCACCTCCAGCGTGAGCATCTGCGGGCGGACCGGGAAACGCTCGAGCAGCAACAACAGGCGCGGCACGAAATCGGGCTGATCAAGCATCATCGGTGCGATATTGACCGCCACCGGCAGCGCGCGCCCCCGCGAAAGCAACCGTTGATACGACAGGCTGAGCGCCATTTCCAGCATGTGCCAGGTCAGCTCGGTCATCTGACCGGCCTGTTCCACCAGAGATAGAAACCGGCCCGGCATCAACAAACCGTGTTCTGGATGCTCCCAGCGGGCCAGCAGCTCGACGCCCGCCAGTTCACCGTCCAGGCCGACCTAGGGCTGAAAGTGCGCAACCCATTGTGCGGAGTAATCCTGACCGGCCTTAAGGGGCGCCAACACGGCTGTGTCGACCGTTTCCGACGGCTCGTCGTCTTCCGGCAAACCCGATCGGACACGCAGCCATTTGGTCAACAGCTTGCCAATCAAGGCGACCGAAGCGGGCTTGCGCATGACACCCAGTACGTCGACTCCCTGCTGCCGCGCGAGCTGAGCAGCGCTATCCAGCACCGATTGTTCGGCACTGCTCAGAATGATCACCGATCGGGCAAGACCGGTCATTGCCAGGTGGCCGATCAGCGACAAGCCATCGCGACCGTCCATCTGCAGGTCACAGATGGCGATATCGACCGGACCGCGCCGGTCGAGCGAATTCATCGCCGACTCGACGCTGTCGGTTGTGAGGACATCGAATACCTGATTGGCGTTGAGCATTTGATGCAACGCCATCATCTGGAACGGGTTGTCTTCGAGTATCAAAACCTTGAGCGAACGCACACGCTGGACCCTCTGCAGGCGAAGCCCACTCGGGCTACGGAATCTGCACTCTAAAGATCCGGCAAACTGCACCCCATAGGACGCGTCCTAAAGTGCAGGCAATTCGCTCAGGTGGGACTCGATCGCCTCGACCAACGCGTCGATGGCGATACCCAGCAATCGCCAGGATTCGTCGATGCTGGAGACGGCCTCTTCCTGCACATCCGTGCTCAGTTGCGCACATGCCTTTGCCAGCGCAACCGCATCGATCAGACAAGCCACCCCTTTGAGACGATGGAGACTGGCGCCGATGGACTTCCAGTTTCGTTCGGCGATGGCCGGTGCGAGCGCGCTTTGCTCTTGCCTGAGGTTCTTCCACAACTCTGCGAGCATGCGCTGGATCTGCGCCTCATTGGCTTGAGTCATGTGATGCAGAACATGGATATCGAACGGCGCTTGTATCGACGCTGGATGGGCAATGCACTCCTCAAGCGTGTCGGCCAACTGCGATAGCGAAACCGGCTTGACCAGCAGCGCATCCATCCCCGCCTGCGCACAGCGATCGCGCTCGTCTTCCATCGCGTTGGCGGTGCAGCCGATGACCGGGCTGGGCGAACGCTGTTCCTGCTTCTCGATGGCGCGCAGGGTTCGGGTCAGTTCATAGCCGTCCATACCCGGCATGTTGCAGTCGGTGATCAGCGCGTCGAACCCGCCATGTTGCCAGGCCTGAAGAGCCTGTTCGCCGCTTTCGACCGCCACTACTTCATGCCCCAGCAATTCCAGTTGGCCCACCAGCACCAGCCGATTGGCCGAAAGGTCATCCACCACCAGAATCCGCTGACGCGTCTGCGCTGCAGGCAAGCTGTCCTGCTGGTGCCGGGGCTTATCCATAGGCTCGGCGGCTATGAGCGGCAACTCGATCTCTATCCGGGTCCCCTGCCCCTCGGCGGTGATAACCGTGATCTCGCCTCCCATCAGATCGACCAGTTGTTTGCAGATACTCAGCCCAAGTCCACTGCTGCCAAATTGACCAGTTGCCTGTTCATCCCCCTGGCTGAATGGCTGAAAGATACGCGACTGTTGCTCGGGGCTCATGCCTGCGCCGGTGTCGGCGACTTCAATGCGCAGTCCCGTTCGGGCGGATCCGGCATGACGCCCGGCGATCCTGATCGAAACCGAGCCCTGGGCGGTAAACTTGAGCGCGTTACCCACCAGATTATGCAGGATCTGCCGCAGGCGCAGAGGATCGAGCCAGTACGCCTGCTCGACCTCGGGCGCGATATCCAGCGTCAACGACAACCCACTCTCCAATGCTCGCGCCTGGAACAACTGACAGACGCCCTCAACGAACGGCCGTATCGTTGTGATAACGGTGGACAGCTCCAGCTTGCCGGATTCAATCTTGGCCAGGTCCAGCCCTTCACCAATCAACTCAACCAATTCCCGTGCTGCACGAAGAGCGACTTCCAGCCCTTCGGACGCCGCTTCGCCGCGCTGACGTGCGCGTTCGCGTTCCAGCTCGAGCAACCCGACGATCGCGCCCATCGGGGTGCGGATATCGTGGCTCATATTGGCCAGGAAAGCGCTCTTGGCCCGGTTCGCCTGTTCGGCCCGCTGCTGGGCAATGGTCAACTCACGCTCCAGCCGCTTGCGCTCGGTAATGTCGACCCAGCCACCCAACAACCCTTGAAGCTGTCCATCGGCCCGGTAAAACGGCACGGTCCACTGCCAGGCATCGATGTGCTGCCCGGCCAGTACCATGCTGCGGTCCGCGAACACGGGTTCCTGGGTTTGCAACAAGGTCATGTAATCGGCGTGCATCTGCTCGGCGCTAGGCCGAGGAATCAGATCGACGTCGATCAGACGTCGTCCATTCATTTGTTCGTAACTGATACCAAAGCTTTCTTCATAACTGCGATTGCAGGAGACCAGCCGCCCGGTCAGGTCCCTGACGTAAATCGGATTGGGAATGCCGTCGAGCAAGGCGCGCTGGAATGCCAACTGATCGCTGAGCTGCTCTTCTGCCCGTTGCCTCTGCCGTATCTGAAACTTGAGGCGGCTGCTCCACGTCAGTGACACCAGGCCCAGCAACAACGCTACGGCAATTGCCCAGTAAACCCAGCCGGGAATGCGCTGCCACAGCGAGGGTTGGGAAATCACCGCACCGAGCCACTTCATGCGAATTGCGCGCATCTCGGCGACAGGGAACTCGTTGAGCGCCTTGTTCAGAATGCTCAGCAACTCAGGCTCGTCCTTCACCACGGAAAATCGATCAGGGGACCATTTGCCCTCTACGCTGCGCCCCACCTTCAGCTTTCCGGGCGGATACAGCCAGGCGCCCGCCTCGCTCTGGATGGTCGCATCGGCCTGGCCGATTTCCACGAGATGACGGGCGTCGTCATAGGTGGGGACCAGACGCAACTGGATGCCCGGATACGTCCGCTGAATGAACTCCTGTAGCGCGTGCCGTGCTGGCAGTGCCAGTGTTTTCCCGGAAAGCTTTGCCAGACTGATCTGCGATGGACGATCCGAACGCACGACGAACACCCAACTGTTTCCGCCAAAGGCGTAGGTGAAATCAAGCAGCGCCCTGCGCTCGGGGGTTTCGGCGAGCGTAGTGTTCATGTCCGCCGCCCCTGCACTCAATGTCTCCAGTGCGGCCTGGGTAGAAGGCATCGCCTGATGGACGAACTTGAGGCCGGTCATCCGCGAAATGCGATTGAGGATGTCGATGTTCAGACCGATCCATCGATCATTGCCGTCCTTGAAGATATAGGGCGGGTGCTGCGTGGACGCGACGGTGACATGGGAGTGCCGGCGTATCCATGACTGCTCGGCCGCGGTGAGACGAATGCGCTGGCCTGCGACATCGGCGCCCAGGCCTACCGTCCAGCGGCCGAGAATCTCGCGATTGGTTGACTCGTCCAGTTCGGCCAGTGACCGATTGAACAGGGTCATCAACCGTGTGTCGTCCTTGCGCAACGCAAACGAAAAACCGGTGGGAGGCAACAGGCTGTCGAATTTGATCTGCAACCGCAAAAAAGGGCGCAGCGCGTTATAGGAACGCACGATGACTTCATTACCGATGAACGCATCGACGTCGCCTTGCGCAAGCGCCTCCATCGCGCTGAACAGCGTGGGCGCCAGAACGATCTGACTGTCCGGATAGGCGCGATGCAGCACATCTGCATCCGCATAACCATCGAGCAAGGCCACGCGCTTGCCCTTCAGCGTGCTCGACAGGCTGGAATCGTCGCCACGCCCCACGACCACTGACCGGTCCGGCAGATAGTCGCGCGTGAAAGCCAGCCCGCTGACGCCGCGCTCGTAACCATTGGCGCTGGTCAATAAATCGATGTCACCGTTGAGCAACGCTCGGACACCTTGCTCGCGCTTGGCGAATCCAAGGATCCGCACCGGAATGCCGAGCTTTGCACTGACCAGACTCAGGTAATCGGCACTCAGCCCTTGATAGCGATTGCGGTCACTGGTGATGTCGATGGGTTCGTAGTCGGCAATCGCGATCCCGACTCGCAACTCCTTGTGGGCATCGAGCCACTGACGGTCGGTCGCAGCGAGCTCCAGCGCCTGCTGGCTCAGAAACGGGGCGCCAAGGGCAAACGGCAGGCTTTCTGCCGCACCGCCCATTCGGCTCCAGATACATGCCAGCAGCAACAACGTGCCAAGCGCGTAGCGAAAAATTCTGGTTTGGAGGAGCGCCACAGGGGCACGCATCTTCATGGGTTTTACAGCCACTGGGTTATCCGTGAATTCGAAAATACCCCGCAAGTGTGGCACGCAAAAACAAGAAGGCCCGCTGGTGGGCGGGCCTGAAGTTGTTACACGGAGAGACCGTTACAGCGGTTTGCCCCGGTTGCCATGCTGGCTGACAAAGGCCTGCATGGCTTTGAGGTCGTTGGGCAGGACGGTGCAACGCTCGTCGCGCTCGAACAAATCAGACAAATGTGCAGGCAGCTCGAGCGCTTTTCCTACACCGGCTTTCTGTACGGCCTCCGGGAATTTAACCGGATGTGCAGTGCCCAGGATCACCATCGGAGTATCCAGACTGCGACGGCAATCACGCGCTGCCTTCACGCCGATGGCGGTG
Organism: Pseudomonas sp. LS-2; assembly: GCF_003605735.1. Lineage (GTDB taxonomy): Bacteria > Pseudomonadota > Gammaproteobacteria > Pseudomonadales > Pseudomonadaceae > Aquipseudomonas. The sequence continues at coordinate 365,952 of NZ_QXTJ01000015.1, forward strand.
TGCGGGTCGAGCAACTCGCCGGTGCTGGCGAACACTTGCGCGATGGTCTCGCAGGTCTGTTCATCGCTGACGGCCAGCGAGTCGAACAGCTTGCGGGTTTCTGTCCAGCGGTCATCCTCGACGCTGAAACCACCGCCTTGCTTGAAGCTGTCCATCAGGGCTGCGATGGCCGCGCCATTGCGCCCGTGCATGTCGAACAACAGTCGCTCGAAGTTCGACGACACCATGATGTCCATCGATGGCGACAGCGTGGCGTGCAGGGTTTCCTTGACGTACTGATTGCCGCTCATGAAACGGTGCAGGATGTCGTTGCGGTTGGTGGCGACAACCAGCTGGCTGATCGGCAGGCCCATGTTGCGGGCCAGGTAACCGGCGAAGATATCGCCGAAGTTGCCGGTCGGCACCGAGAACGCCACCGAACGCGCAGGACCACCCAGTTGCAGTGCCGCATGGAAGTAGTAAACGATCTGGGCCATGATCCGCGCCCAGTTGATCGAGTTCACAGCCACCAGGCGAGTGCCCTTGAGGAAGCTCTGGTCAGCGAAACTGTTCTTGACCATTTCCTGGCAGTCGTCGAAGTTGCCTTCGATGGCGATGTTGTGGATGTTGTCACCGAAGATCGTGGTCATCTGGCGGCGTTGAACGTCCGACACGCGATTGTTCGGGTGCAGGATGAAGATGTCGACGTTATCGCAACGACGGCAGCCTTCAATCGCCGCAGAGCCGGTATCGCCGGATGTCGCGCCGATGATCACCACGCGCTCGCCGCGTTTTTCCAGCACGTAATCCAGCAGACGACCGAGCAGTTGCAGGGCGAAGTCCTTGAACGCCAGCGTCGGGCCATGGAACAGTTCCATCACCCATTCATTGCCGTTCAGCTGACGCAGCGGAGCCACTGCGCTGTGGGCGAACACACCGTAGGTTTCTTCCAGGATCTTCTTGAAATCGGCGTCCGGAATGCTGCCGGTAACGAACGGACGCATCACGCGGAATGCGAGTTCGTGGTAGGGCAAACCTGCCCAGGAAGCGATCTCTTCCTGAGTGAAACGAGGCAGGTTTTCAGGCACGTAAAGGCCGCCATCGCTGGCGAGTCCGGCGAGCAGCACGTCTTCGAAATTCAGGGCCGGTGCCTGGCCACGGGTACTGATATAGCGCATGTCTTCAAACCTTCGGTTTGAGCTGCGAGCTTCGAGCTGCAAGCGATGGATAAAAGCAAACCTGCTCTTACCAGCCGCCGGCAGTGTGAAGCGCGCCGCTGTTTGATTGTGCGTGCGGCTTGTCGCTCAAAGCTTGCCGCTGCTTCAATTTAGTTGAGGTGTTCGACGCGGATGCGAACGACCGGCCCAGCCACGTCCTGCAACGCTTCAAGCGCCTGGATGGCGTCATTCATGCGCTGCTCGACCACGCGATGGGTCAACAGGATCATCGGTACCAGACCGTCCTGTTCCTCGACTTCCTTCTGCATGATCGATTCGATGTTGATTCCACGCTCGGACAGGATGCTTGCCACCTGTGCCAGCACGCCTGGGTGATCCTTGGCCTGAATCCGCAGGTAGTAAGCGCTTTCGCACGCCTCGATCGGCAGGATCGGATGGGCCGACAACGAGTCCGGCTGGAACGCCAGGTGCGGGACGCGATTTTCCGGGTCGGTGGTCAACGCACGAACCACGTCGACCAGATCGGCCACGACGGACGAAGCGGTTGGTTCCATGCCAGCACCGGCGCCGTAGAACAGGGTCGAACCGGCAGCGTCACCATTGACCATCACAGCGTTCATCACACCGTTGACGTTGGCGATCAGGCGGTCGGCAGGGATCAGGGTCGGATGCACGCGCAACTCGATACCGGCCGGAGTGCTGCGAGCAACGCCCAGGTGTTTGATGCGGTAGCCCAGCGCTTCGGCGTAATTGACGTCGGCGGTGGTCAGTTTGGTGATGCCCTCGGTGTAGGCCTTGTCGAACTGCAGCGGAATACCGAAGGCGATCGACGCCAGAATGGTCAGCTTGTGCGCAGCGTCGATGCCTTCGACGTCGAAGGTCGGATCCGCTTCTGCGTAACCCAGCGCCTGGGCTTCGGCCAGAACGTCCGGGAAAGTACGGCCCTTCTCGCGCATCTCGGTCAGAATGAAGTTGCCGGTGCCGTTGATGATGCCGGCCACCCAGTTGATGCGGTTGGCGGAGAGGCCCTCGCGGATCGCCTTGATCACCGGGATACCGCCTGCAACCGCAGCCTCGAACGCCACGATGACGCCCTTCTCGCGAGCCTTGGCGAAAATTTCGTTGCCATGAACGGCGATCAACGCCTTGTTGGCAGTCACTACGTGCTTGCCGTTCTCGATGGCCTTGAGCACCAGTTCACGGGCAATGGTGTAGCCACCGATCAATTCGATGACGATCTCGATCTCAGGGTTGCTCGCCACGTCGAAAACGTCGGTAGTGGTCGGGGTACCGGTAATCTGGCAATTGGGGTTTGGCGTACGCACGGCAATTTGCGCGACTTCGATTCCACGCCCGGCGCGGCGGGCAATTTCTTCGGCGTTACGCTTTAGCACATTGAAGGTACCGCCACCGACAGTACCCAGCCCACAGATGCCTACTTTGACCGGTTTCACTATGAACTCCCCATAAAACGGCCGACGCGAGGCCGGCCGTGAAAACAACCGCAGTGAATTGCGGCTCGCTGTTGATTACTTGGCGCTGAGTGCCAGTTTGGCGACTTGCGGTGCCGGCTGATAGCCCGGAATCAGCTGACCGTCGGCCAACACGATGGCCGGTGTGCCGTTCACACCGATCGACTGGCCGATCTCGAATTGTCGGGTGACCGGGTTGTCGCATTTCGGCGCTTCGATGTTCTTGCCGTCGACCATGCGATCCATGGCACCGCGGCGATCCTTGGAACACCACACAGCCTGCAGTTGTTCGTCACCCGGCGAGCCCAGGCCCTGACGCGGGAAGGCCACGTAACGCACCTCGATGCCACGCTTGTTCAGCTCCGGTACTTCGCCATGCAGTTTGTGGCAGTACGGGCAGGTGGTGTCGGTGAAGACGGTGATGTGGGACTTGGTCTCGCCAATGGCCGGGTACACGACCATTTCTGCGGCGGGAATGCCATTGATGGTTTTGGAGATGGCCTGGCGCTCGACCTTCTCGGTGAGGTTGACCGGTTTGCCGCCTTGAATCTGATACAGATTGCCCTGCATCACGAACTGGCCGTCGGCGCTGGCGTAGAGCACACGACCGCCTTTCAGATTGACTTCGTACAGGCCGTTGAGGGGGCTGCTGGAAATGCTCTCGACCGGAATCTCCAGATTCAGCGATTCCAGGGTCTTGCGGATGGCCTTGTCGGACGCTTCGTCGGCGTGGGCGAACAGGCTGAAAGTGCTGGCCAGCGCTACAACGGCAGCACCGATAATACGAGTCACGCGCATGAAAACTCCTCGAGCGGTGGGCAGATGGGCGGGATTGAAAACAGCGGACGCGAACGTACCGGGGATTTTTCGAAACGCCGATCTGCGAAACCGGCAAAGCCTATCACATAAGGCCCGCGAGTCCGACGCCGACTGATGTAAGACTCGTCGTAAATTCCCGGTGATGACTTACCCGCGTGGGTGATGTCTGGCGTGCAGATCCTGCAACCGGGCACGCGCGACATGGGTATAGATCTGCGTGGTGGACAGGTCGCTGTGGCCCAGCAACATCTGCACCACACGAAGGTCGGCGCCATGGTTGAGCAAGTGCGTGGCGAAGGCATGGCGCAAGGTGTGCGGCGACAGGGATTTGCCGATACCCGCAACTTTGGCCTGAAGCTTGATCCGGTGCCAGAAGGTCTGTCGGGTCATCTGCTCGCCGCGCAGACTGGGGAAAAGCACGTCACTGGGCCGGCCAGCGAGGATTTCCTGACGAGCGTCGCGCAAGTAGCGCTCCACCCAGACAATGGCCTCTTCTCCCATGGGCACCAGCCGCTCCTTGCTGCCCTTGCCCATGATCCGCAACACGCCCTGGCGTAAATTGACTTGCTCCAGCGTCAAGCTGACCAGTTCGGTCACGCGCAGGCCGCAGGCATACAGCACTTCCAGCATGGCGCGATCACGCTGACCGATGGCTTCGCTCAAGTCGGGCGCTGCGAGCAATGCCTCGACGTCTGCCTCGGACAGTGATTTGGGCAGCGGTTTGCCCAGTTGCGGCATGTCAACCTGCAAAGTGGGGTCGACCGCGATCAGCTTCTCGCGCAACAGATAACGATAGAAGCCCCGCACGCCGGACAGGAATCGTGCGCTGGACCTCGCCTTGTAGCCGTTGTCCACCCGCCAGGCCAAGTGATCGAAGATAGCCCCGCGCCCGACACTCATCAGGTCAATCCCCCTCTCCTGCAGCCAGCCGTTGAACAGCGCCAGGTCGCTGCGGTAAGCATCGCGGGTGTTGTCCGAGAGGCCTTTCTCCAGCCACAAAGCGTCGAGGAAGCGGTCAATCATGGGGTGGTCAAGAGCGGGCATGTGAACCTGTGTTCCTTCGCGGATTGAATACGATGCACATCTTACAGCTCGGGCCTTGTCCCCTGTAGCAGTCCGGCTTGCCGACGGTGGCGATTTCGCGCACGCCTGCGCCGGCAAGCCGGACGGCTACAGGCTATGAACATCGGCCGCTGCATAAATCGCAGACAACAAAAAAGCAGCCCGTAGGCTGCTTTTTTCTGCATCGGAAGCCTGGAATTAAACCAGTTTTTCCTTGATGCGAGCTGCTTTACCGGACAGGTCACGCAGGTAGTACAGCTTGGCCTTGCGAACGTCACCGCGACGTTTCACAGCCATGCTGTCGATTTGCGGGCTGTAGGTCTGGAAAGTACGCTCAACGCCAACACCGTTGGAGATTTTACGAACAGTGAAAGCACTGTTCACACCACGGTTACGCTTGGCGATAACAACGCCTTCGAACGCTTGCAGACGCGAACGGTCGCCTTCCTTCACTTTCACCTGAACGACAATGGTGTCGCCCGGGGCAAAGGGAGGGATCTCTTTGGTCATCTGCTCTGCTTCGAGTGCAAGGATGATTTTGTTAGTCATGCTGTGCTCCTAAGGTAAATCAATCGGATTTACCATCGATACGTTAACTATCGTCCCGCTCGCGGAGGTATTCCGCCAGCAGCTTCTTCTCTTCTCCAGAAAGCGAGCGGCTTTCCAGAAGATCGGCGCGTCGTTCATAGGTCCGCCCAAGGGACTGCTGTAAACGCCAACGCCGGATGTGTGCGTGATTGCCACTTAGCAATACGTCGGGAACACGCTGATCCGCATACACCTCCGGTCGGGTGTAGTGCGGGCAATCCAGCAGACCATCCGTGAAGGAATCTTCCTCCGCGGAATCCACATGCCCTAAAGCTCCAGGCAGCAGTCGCGTAACCGCATCTATCAGGACCATGGCGGGCAACTCACCGCCCGACAACACATAGTCTCCAATCGACCACTCTTCATCGACATGAGCATCAATAAAACGCTCGTCGATGCCTTCATAACGACCGGCAATCAGGATAAGTGCTTCTTCCTGCGCCAACTCGCGCACCGCAGACTGATCCAGCTTGCGGCCTTGTGGCGACAGGTAAATTACCTTCGCCGCATCCCCGGCAGCTTGCCTGGCCTGAACCAGAGCGTCTTCCAGGGGCTTGATCTTCATCACCATGCCAGGGCCACCGCCAAACGGGCGATCGTCCACGGTGTGATGTCGATCCGTGGTGTAGTCCCGCGGATTCCAACAAGTAAGCTGCAACAGCCCTTGTTTTACCGCACGGCCGGTAATGCCGTATTCGCTGATGGCGGAAAACATCTCGGGAAACAGACTGATGACTTCTATGCGCAGGCTAGCCATCGCTTAGAAATCCGCGTCCCAATCCACCTTCATCTCGCCTGCAACCAGATCGACGGCCAACACGCATTGCTCCGTATAGGGCAACAGGCGTTCGCGATCATCCAGACTGCCTGCGCAGGGCTTGACCACCATTACATCGTTCGAGCCGGTTTCCAGAAGATGATCGATCTTCCCGAGCAATTGCCCAAGGTGGTCGACGACCTTCAAACCCACAAGCTGGTACCAGTAGTACTCGCCGTCGGTCAGTTCAGGGAACACGTTGCGCGGCACGCAGATCTCATAACCGGCCAGAAGACGAGCTTCTTCACGATCATCAAGACCCTTGAGCTTCGCGACCAGGAACTTATCGCTCCCGCGTCCGCTGACCAGCTCAACCTGCTTCACGCTGCCTTCGCGCTTGAGCGTCCAGGTTTTGTACTGCAACAGGTTTTCAGTCGGATCAGTAAAGGAATACACCTTCACTTCGCCGCGAACGCCATGAACAGAATAGATTTTGCCAATAACGATCAAATCATCGGCAACAACTGGCGTCGCGTTCATATTGCTCAGGCCGCAGCCTTAGCAGATTCCTTCAGCAGCGAAGCAACACGCTCAGAAGGTTGTGCACCAACGCTCAGCCAGTGGGCCAGACGCTCTTGGTTCACGGACAGACGGATTTCCTGACCACGGGCAACCGGGTTGAAGAAACCGATTTGTTCCTTGTGCGAACCGTCGCGTGGGTTACGGCTGTCGGTCACAGTCAGGTGGTAGAACGGGCGCTTTTTGGAGCCGCCAAGGGCAAGACGGATTGTTAGCATTGAACAATTTCCTGTAGTCGGAGCTGCAAATCTAAGATGCATCGCGGGCACGGGTGCCCGAAAGGCCGCATATTCTAAGGAATATCCGGACGTTTGCAAATGACTTTTTCCGGCGCACGCCGTCAGGCCATCAAGATTTGCCATGGAGCCGTCGTCAACAACGGCAAGTTAGGCGCCTGCGCGAGCAGGCCAGTGGGACGTATGTCCCAAAGAAGGACGCGCGGGAGATCCTCCCGCGCGGTGCAAATCACATTCTTGGCATGCCGCCGCCTGGCAACATTCCACCCATGCCGCGCATCATTTTTGCCATGCCGCCCTTGGTGGAGAATTTCTTCATCATCTTCTGCATCTGTTTGTGCTGCTTGATCAGACGCCCGATGTCCTGCACCTGGGTACCGGAACCCATGGCGATACGGCGCTTGCGCGAACCGCTGATCAAGTCAGGGTCGCGACGTTCGGCCGGGGTCATCGAGTTGATGATGGCTTCCATCTGCTTGAATTGCTTCTCGGCCGCCGTCTGGGCATTACCCATCTGCGACAGGTTCACGCCGCCCATGGTCGGCAGTTTGTCCATGAGCCCGCCAAGGCCGCCCATGCTTTTCATCTGTTGCAGCTGATCGCGGAAGTCTTCGAGGTCGAAGCCCTTGCCCTTCTTCAGCTTTTTGGCCAGCTTGTCGGCCTTTTCCTTGTCGAGGGTCTGCTCGGCCTGTTCGATCAGACTGAGAACGTCGCCCATGCCAAGGATGCGCGACGCGATACGGTCCGGATGGAACGGCTCCAGCGCCTCGCTCTTCTCACCCATACCGATGAACTTGATCGGCTTGCCGGTAATGGCGCGGACCGACAGCGCAGCACCACCACGGGCGTCACCGTCGACCTTGGTCAGGATCACGCCAGTCAGTGGCAACGCATCGCCGAACGCCTTGGCGGTGTTGGCCGCGTCCTGACCGGTCATGGCATCGACCACGAACAGGGTTTCAGCCGGCTTGACCGCCGCGTGCAGCGCCTGAATCTCGCCCATCATCTCGGCGTCGATGTGCAGACGGCCGGCGGTGTCGAGGATAACGACGTCGATGAACTTGAGTTTTGCTTCCTTGATAGCCGCTTCGGCGATGGCTACCGGCTTCTGGCTGATATCGGACGGGAAGAACGTCACGCCGATGTCATTGGCCAGCGTTTCGAGCTGCTTGATCGCCGCAGGACGGTAGACGTCGGCAGACACCACCATCACGGTTTTCTTTTTGCGTTCCTTGAGGAATTTCGCCAGCTTGCCTGCGGTGGTGGTCTTACCCGCACCTTGCAGACCCGCCATCAGGATGACCGCCGGTGGCGCAACGTTGAGGGTCAGCTCTTCGTTGGCCGCCCCCATCATCTCTTCCAGCTCGGCCTGGACGATCTTCACGAACGCCTGGCCCGGGGTCAGGCTGCGCGACACCTCGGTGCCGACAGCGCGTTCCTTGATGCGATTGACGAAGTCTTTGACGACCGGCAAGGCGACGTCGGCTTCGAGCAGAGCCATACGCACTTCACGCAGCGTGTCCTTGATGTTGTCCTCGGTCAGCTTGGCTTTGCCGGTGACCTGGCGCAGCGTCTGCGAGAGACGATCTGTCAGATTTTCAAACATGCGCGATCCTTTAGGTTCGTCTGAACCCCGGTTGATGCGGCCCGGCCCATGACGGCTCTGCCCCCGGGCACCGGTTGAAAACGATGCGTATATAAAGAGGGAGCAGCGCTCGGCGAGCCTGTGGCTTGAGCAGGTCGCGGATTATAGCGAAGAGTCTTGCGCACGGACACCATGACGTCTGCTTCTGTGGTCTTTCGTGCACTGTCGGTTCTATGCCAAACTCAGCGGCTTTCGGGCACGCCCTTCAGGATCTATGTTCCCCTTGTCACCGAGTTTGCTATTCAGCCTCGCCGCCGCCGTCCTCTACGCCGCTGCGACTCTCTATCAAGGCATCCGCCTGCGTCAGGGCAAAAAAGCCGATAAATGGCTGCTGTGCCTGATCGGCACCCTTGCTGTCGCCTGCCAGGCCAGTGCGCTTTTCGGCCAACTGGTGCGCCCCATCGGTCTGGGCCTGGACTTCTTCAGCGCCGCCAGCCTGATCGCCGTCGCCGTCATTATCGTGACGATGCTGGCCTGCATTCGCATTCCGGTGGAGATCCTGCTCATCCTGCTGTTCCCGCTGGGCCTGCTGACCACCCTGATGGCGCAGTTCGCACCCGTGGGCACGCTGCAGCCGATTGAGGCCGAACCCGGTCTGATCGGGCACATTCTGCTGTCGATCCTGGCCTACGGCATGTTCACCATCGCCGTGTTCCAGGCCTTACTGCTGTTGCTGCAGAATCATCAGTTGAAAAACAAGCACCCCTCCGGCCTGATCCGCAACTTCCCGCCGCTGCAAACCATGGAAAGCCTGCTGTTCGGCTTCCTCTGGGCCGGCTGGACGCTGCTGTCGATGTCGCTGATTTCCGGGTGGCTGTTCGTTGAGAATCTGTTCGCCCAGCATCTGGTGCACAAGACCTTGCTGTCGATCCTTGCCTGGATCGTCTTCAGCGTATTGCTGTGGGGGCGCACGCGTCTGGGTTGGCGTGGCCACAAGGCCATCCGCTGGACACTGGGTGGATTCCTGCTGCTGATGCTGGCCTACTTCGGCAGCAAACTCGTTCGCGAATATATCCTGCACATCTGACGGGCGCTGATCATGGATAACTTGCCCACCGGCACGATGCTCGCGCTCCTGGCCCTGCTCACGCCGTGGTCAGCGCTGTTTACGGCGGTCGAAGCGGCCCACCACAACTTGCGTGCCGCACGCGTCAACCCGCGCTCGACCGAGCCGCCAAAACCGACGCTGGCGTTCAACCTCAACAGCCTGATCCTCGGCAACACCCTGCTCAAGACGCTGATCACGATCCTCGCGACGCTGCTCGCGATAGCCCATTGGTATTTCCACGGTCCTTTGATCGCCTGGATCGCGGTAGCGAGTGGACTGGTGATCATCACCGAGTTCATTCCGCGCAAGCTTGCCGCTCGCCGCCCCGAAGCAATTCTGCTGCTGGGCAACAATGTGCTGCGGATTCCCATCCGCCTGCTGCGCCCACTGACCTGGATTTACAAGAACGTCGCCAAGCTGCTGTTGCGGCCGTTCCTGTCCAGGCGCCGTCCCGACACCACCGACGATGACGACGACATGGGCGCTACGGTCTATCAGGACAACGAAAGCCACTTCGGCCGCGCGCACATCATTTCCGGGATTCATGCGCTGGACAGCATGAGCGTCAACGACATTCTGGTGCCGCGCAGCGAAGTGGACGGTATCAACCTTGACGACACCATCGAGGAAATCACCGACAAGCTGATCATCTCGCGCCATACGCGCCTGCCGGTCTATCACAACGATATCAATCAGGTCGAAGGCGTACTCAACACCCGCATGATCAGCCACCTGCTGCCACGGGGAGAACTGACCAAGGAAACGTTGAAAGCCGCGTGCTACGAACCCTACTTCGTGCCGGAAAGCACGCCGCTGCAGATGCAGTTGCTCAACTTCCACAAGCAGCAACGTCGCATGGGCGTGGTGGTGGACGAATACGGCGAAGTGCTGGGTATCGTCAGCCTCGAAGACATTCTCGAAGAGATCGTCGGCGAGTTCGAAAGTGAGCAGTCTCTGGATAATCCGCACATCCACCCACAGCCAGACGGGCGCCTGGTGATCGAAGGTGCGGCCTCCATTCGCGACCTGAACAAAAGCCTGGGCTGGCATCTGCCAGCCGATGGCCCCAAGACGCTGAACGGCCTGATCACCGAAGCGCTGGAGACCATCCCCGACAGTTCGGTATGCCTGAAGATCGGGCCCTATCGCCTGGAAACGCTGGAAACCGAGGACAATCGCGTCACTCGAGTCCTGATGTGGCAGAACACAAGAACCAAAGACGTCATTTAATGCGCATTCAGCGTGTTTGAAACACTTGTTTCCACGCTGGCGCCCTTCCTATAATCGAACCGCTTACCCAGCCCCGCCGATCCGCGTGCTACCCGCACTCAGCGCGATCCGGCCAGTCACTCAGCCTGACGTCTTCACGCGACATCCTGGCGCCGCTCCCATCCCGAGCCCTGCCAAACGCTTGCTCCCGCATCCGGGCTAGTCTGATCAGCGCTGTACCCAAAATAATTAACGATTGCCCCAGCACGCGTACGATGTTTCGCGCCCTGCTGACAGGCAAGATGACTGCCAGGGATACCCGCATGACCACTACTTCCGCCTATCAACCGAGCGACGAGCGCCAGGCACGTCCCGCCAACTCCGCTGCCCGTGTCGCCACCGCCAGCTTCATCGGCACCGCCATCGAGTTCTATGACTTCTACGTCTACGCCACGGCCGCCGCGCTGGTGATCGGGCCGGTGTTCTTTCCGCAGACCTCCAGCACCGCACAGATGCTGTCGGCGTTTCTGACATTCGGTATCGCTTTTCTGGCCCGGCCGATAGGTTCGGCATTGTTCGGTCACTTTGGTGATCGTATCGGCCGCAAATCGACACTCGTGGCTTCCCTGCTGCTGATGGGCATCTGCACCACGCTGATCGGCGTGCTGCCGGGGTATGACGCCATTGGCTCATGGGCGCCCATCTTGCTCTGCGTGCTGCGCTTCGGTCAGGGCCTGGGGCTGGGTGGCGAATGGGGTGGCGCGGCGCTGCTGGCGACCGAAAATGCTCCCAAGGGCAAACGCGCCTGGTTCGGCATGTTCCCGCAGCTTGGCCCTTCGATTGGTTTCCTCGCAGCTAACGGCCTGTTTCTGACGCTGGCAATGACCCTGACTGACGAGCAGTTCCGCTCTTGGGGCTGGCGGATTCCGTTCCTGCTCAGCGCTGTATTGGTCGTGATCGGCCTTTATGTACGTCTGAAGCTGGAAGAAACACCGATCTTCGCCAAGGCCATCGCCCGCCACGAACGCCTGAAAATGCCGATCGCCGAGCTGTTTTCTCAGTACTGGGCACCCATGCTGCTGGGCGCGGCGTCGATGGTGGTGTGCTATGCGCTGTTCTACATCTCGACCGTGTTCTCGCTGAGCTACGGAGTCAAATCGCTGGGCTACACCCGCGAATCGTTCCTTGCGATGCTGTGTTTCGCCGTGCTGTTCATGGCCTTGGCGACCCCACTTTCCGCCTGGGCGAGCGACCGTTTCGGCCGCAAGCCAGTGCTGATCATCGGTGGCGTGCTGGCGATTCTGTCGGGCTTCCTGATGGAACCGTTGCTGACCCATGGCACGACGTGGGCGGTCGCCCTGTTTCTGTCCATCGAGTTGTTCCTGATGGGCGTGACATTCGCACCCATGGGCGCCCTGCTGCCCGAACTGTTTCCTACACGCGTGCGTTACACCGGCGCGTCAGCGGCCTACAACATCGGCGGTATCGTCGGTGCGTCGGTTGCGCCGTTCTTCGCACAGAAACTGGTAGAGATGGGTGGCCTGAGTTGGGTGGGCGGTTATGTGTCGGTGGCAGCGCTGATCAGCCTGATCGCGGTGCTGTGCCTGAAAGAAACGCGGCATGCGGATCTGGATACGATCAGGTAATGCCTGACGTGTAGGAGCATGCTTGCCCGCAATTGCGGTGTGTCAGGTACAAATGGGGTGCTGACCCACCGCAATCGCGGGCAAGCACGCTCCTATTGCCCCCCGCAACAAAAAACGGCGCCCCTGAGGCGCCGTTTTTTTATTGCAGGACAGGTTACAGCTGGACTTTAACCGCCATCGAAGAACGCATCGCCTTGCTGCGAGCGGCTTCAATCGACTCGTCACGCGCAAGCGCCACACCCATGCGACGCTGGCCGTTGACTTCTGGCTTGCCGAACAGGCGCAGCGCGGTGTCCGGCTCGCCAAGAGCCTGTTCCAGATTGGCGAATGCGGTCTGGGTCGACTTGCCTTCCACCAGAATCACCGCCGACGCCGAGGGGCCGAACTGACGGATCAACGGAATCGGCAAGCCAAGGATGGCGCGAGCGTGCAGCGCGAACTGCGACAGGTCCTGAGAAATCAGGGTCACCAAACCCGTGTCGTGGGGACGCGGCGATACTTCGCTGAACCACACCTGATCGCCCTTGATGAACAGCTCGACGCCGAACAGGCCACGCCCGCCCAGCGCTTCGGTCACGGCCTTGGCAACGCGCTCGGATTCTGCCAACGCCACCGGGCTCATCGCCTGAGGCTGCCAGGACTCCTGATAGTCGCCCTTCTCCTGACGGTGGCCGACAGGTGCGCAGAACGTGGTGCCGCCGACGTGACGTACGGTCAGCAGGGTAATTTCGTAATCGAAGTCGATGAAGCCTTCGATGATCACGCGGCCCTTGCCGGCACGACCGCCTTCCTGCGCGTAATCCCAGGCTTTCTGGATGTCGGCGTCGGTTTTCAGCAGGCTCTGACCTTTGCCCGAGGAGCTCATGACCGGCTTGACGACACAGGGGAAGCCCAGGTCTTCCACGGCTTTCTTGTAGTCTTCGAAGGTGTCGGCGAAGTGATACGGCGAGGTCGGCAGGTCCAGCTCTTCAGCGGCCAGACGACGAATGCCTTCACGGTTCATGGTCAGTTGCGCGGCGCGGGCGGTCGGGATGACGGTGAACCCCTCGGACTCGAGCTCCACCAGCGTCGCGGTGGCGATGGCTTCGATTTCCGGGACGATGTAATGCGGCTTCTCGGCCTCGATCACGGCACGCAGCGCGGCGCCATCGAGCATGTTGATGACATGGCTGCGGTGCGCGACCTGCATGGCCGGAGCGTTGGCGTAACGGTCGACGGCAATCACTTCAACGCCCAGACGTTGCAGTTCGATCACCACTTCCTTGCCAAGCTCACCGCAACCGCAGAGCAATACGCGGGTCGCGGTCGGCGACAGTGGAGTTCCGATTTGAGTCATCTCAGGTCCTCGTGGAGCAGATATCGAGGGTAGCCCGCCATGTGCGAGCAACCGCAGGGGAGAAAGGCGCGCAATTTACCACGAAGACCACGCCAATAGGACCTCAGCCCGGACAAGCGTTCTTGCGTATGCGCCACGCCATGATCAGCCAGACGGCGGTAACACCGGCGAACTTGGATACCAGTGCGGTGCCCACCACGGCGGGCGTCAATGCGCCGATCATGCCGAAGAACAGGAAGGTGTCCACCGGGATGCTCAACGCAGAACTCAGCCAGAGCCGGTCATGCAACGGCCGTTTGGTGATGGAGAACACCAGCCAGTCGATACATTCGGACACTGCAAAGGCGGTCGCGCTGGCCACAGCGATGGCGGGGTCGCTGGTCAGGTAGGAGAGCACCAGCGCGGCGAGCATGGCCACGATGGCGCCGTGGCCGAAGCGGGTCTGCACCATGTCGCGCAGGACAAAGACCAGCCCGCCCCAGGCAGACCAGATGATGTCCAGGTCCGGGGCGGTGGAAAACGCATAATTGATCAGCACGACGCTGCTGATGTAGGCGAGCAGAAAAAGCATCAGACGGGCCGTGGAACCGAAAACATCAGCCCGCTGGCCCTCGCCCGCTCATCGCACAACACCAGCACCGCTCGGCGCTGGTCGTTACTCATGCGGCTCCAGCCGGTGATTTCCGCCACAGTGCGCTGGCAACCGACGCACATGTCGGCGTCGTCCAGCGCACAGATGCTCACGCAGGGTGAGCGAACGGGCTTTTCGTGGGGCGGTTGTACGTGCATCGGTAGTTCGGTGGACATCAGTCTTCCTGCGGGGCGAGATCGCGAGCATAACGCTGTGCATTGTGAACGTAATGCGCGGCGCTGGCTTCGAGCATTTTCTTCTGGGCGTCGGTCAGCTCACGAACGATCTTGCCCGGCGAGCCCATCACCAGTGAGCCATCGGGGATCACCTTGCCCTCACCGATCAGCGAATTGGCGCCGATGATGCAGTATTTGCCGATTTTCGCGCCATTGAGGATCACCGAATTGATGCCGATCAGCGTGTTGTCGTCTACGGTGCAGCCATGCAGCATGACGTTATGACCAATGGTCACGTTCTTGCCGATGGTCAGCGGCGAGCCCATGTCGGTATGCATCACAGTGCCATCCTGCACATTGCTGTTCTCGCCGATGTCGATCAGCTCGTTATCGCCACGCAGCACCGCGCCGAACCAGACGCTGGCATTGGCCTGCAGCCTGACCTTGCCAATCAGGGTAGCAGTGGGTGCGATCCAGCTTTCAGGATGGGCTTCGACACGAGAATCCCCCAGACGGTATTTCATATTATTTTTTCCTCATGGCATTAAAGCCGTGGGTCGAGCGCAGGGCTCACGGTTGGACGAAAGGGTTGGATCAGGACTTCAGGGTCTGGATGATCGAGCGCTTGGGCGGGTGATTCAGGCTGATGTTGCTGTCGTAGAGCACGTTCATCAGCTCGACGATCATGATCGCCGTCAGCCCCCAGATCTTGTACTCACCATAACGGTAACTGGGCACGTACCAGCTACGGCCTTGATAGTCGATCCGGTGGGTATGCTCGCGGGCGTCCTGTCGAAAAAAAGCCAGAGGAACGGTGAAGACGGCGGCGATCTCGCCATCGTTGGGTCGGTACTCGACGAAATCGGGAATCACACCCACATAAGGCGTGACCTTGATGCCGTGTTTGGAGATCAACGGGCTCAGCGGGCCGATGACTTCGACGAGGCCAGGGGGCAGACCGATTTCTTCCTCGGCCTCGCGCAAGGCGGTGAACACCAGGTCGGGGTCTTCAGGGTCACGTCGCCCGCCGGGAAACGCCACTTCGCCACCATGGGTGGACAGACTGCTGGCACGTAGCGTGAGTACCAGTTCGGGTTCGTCACTGCGAGTGATGGGCAGTAGCACCGCCGCCTCGGGAAAACGCGCATCCGTCTCCAGAGTGCCCGGCGTGTGGCTGCTTATACGGCGAAGTAGCTCGTCCAGCATGGGAATTCTCGTCCTGTTGCCTACCCGGCATGATGCACCAAAGATGGAAGGCGCCCAACCCCTTGCAGGACGAGCAGACATTACAAACAAAGACGCCACTTGCCGATCACCTGCACAGCACGCCAAGATAGCCGCTGACTACAGGAACCCGATTCGATCATGAAATTCTGCAGCCAGTGCGGCGAACAGGTCATCCAGCGCATTCCCGAGGGCGACAGTCGCCTGCGTTACGTGTGCGATCACTGTCACACCATTCACTATCAGAACCCGAATATCGTTGCGGGTGTGTTGCCGGTCTGGGAAGGCAAGGTGCTGCTGTGCCGCCGTGCCATCGAACCGCGCCTGGGCTACTGGACGCTGCCGGCAGGTTTCATGGAGAACGGCGAGAGCGTCGAACAGGCCGCGCGCCGGGAGACGGTTGAAGAAGCCTGCGCCGTGCTCGAAGACCTGCATCTGTATTCGATGATCGACGTGCCGCACATCAGTCAGGTCCATATTTTCTATCGTGCCAACATGGCCAGCGAAGATTTCGCCGCTGGGGTCGAAAGTCTTGAAGTGAAGCTGTTCGACGAAGCCGACATTCCCTGGTCGGAGCTGGCTTTCCACACCGTCCGACGTACCCTAGAATGCTTCTTTATCGACCGGCGGCATCAAGAATTCCCGGTTCATACCGATTGCCTGTCTATCTCACCGCCCCTTAAAACCACTTGATCAGATGACGACGCGCAGTGACTGCGCGGGCTTCAGGGATATCGTGTAAATGCGCTGGTTGCTTGCCGTTCTATGTCTGTCGTTCGTCCCGCTGTCGCAGGCCGCGTTCACACAGACCATCGTGCCCAAAGGCAGTGAACAGAAGTTCATTGGCGGCAAGGTCATCGACACCCAAGACATCTCCGACCGCACCATCGACAAGATCCTGGTGCTCAAGTCAGCGCATCAGTTGCAGTTGATCAGCAAGGGCGAAGCCTTGAAGACCTACCGCATCTCGCTGGGCAAATCCCCCAGGGGACCAAAACTGCAGGAAGGCGACCAGCGCACGCCGGAAGGCTTCTACTGGCTGGACTATCGCAAGACCAGCGACGCGTTCAACCTGTCGCTGCACATCTCCTACCCCAACATCTCCGACTCCGCCCGCGCCCGCCGCGAAGGGGTGAACCCCGGCGGCATGATCATGATCCACGGCACCCCCGTCGACGAGGATTACCCGGAGTGGTATTTCCAGACGCTCGACTGGACCAACGGCTGCATCGCCATGAAGAACAGCGATATCCGCGAAGTCTGGGACCTGGTCAAAGACGGCACGATGATCGAAATTCGGCCGTAACCCCTCTGATACCACCCACCTCTCTTTCCTGTAGCAGTCCGGCTTGCCGACGGTGGCGTCATCGAAATCGCCACCGCCGACAAACCGGTCTGTTACGAGGCTACGCCGCCTCAAAATCCTGCAAAGTCACCATCCCGTGACCAAATAACGTCGCTCCCTAATACCAATTCCGTTGACGTGGTATGCAAGTGGTATTATTTTCGGCAAACAGTCCGAGCATAATTTCAAATCACTTCGGAACACGTTCATGCATTCGATCCTCAACCTGCGCCCCGACGACAGCCAGCCGACACCGCTCTATCTGCAGCTGGCGCGGAATCTGGAAGCGGCGATTCACGCAGGTCACTGGAAGGCCGAGCAGGCACTGCCCTCGGAACGCAATCTCAGTGAAGCCCTGAACATCTCACGCGTCACTGCTCGCAAGGCACTCGAAATTCTGCTCGAACAGGGCCTGATCCGGCGCAGCCAGGGCTCGGGCACGTTCATCACCCCACGCCTTGAACAACCCCTGTCTCGGCTTTCCAGCTTCAGCGAGATGCTGCGCATCAAGGGCTTTACGCCGAGTTCGCAGTGGCTGGAGCGCGACATCGCCCTGCCGACCCACGAAGAACTGATCCGTCTGAGCCTTTCGCCCACCGAAAAAGTCGCGCGCCTCAAACGCCTGCGCAAGGCAGACGGCACCGTCATGGCCGTCGAACTCAGCGCGCTCCCGGCGTCGCTGTTGCCGGACCCGCAAGCCATCGGCGATTCGCTATACGCCCACCTTGACGCCATCGGCCGCCCGGTGGTCCGTGCGCTACAGCACATCCGGGCGATCAATGCGTCGGCAGAAATGGCGGCGTTGGTCGGCATCGAAGCCGGTACCGCGATGCTGCTGATGACGCGGATCGGCTACCTGGCCGACAACACCCCCATCGAGCTGACCGACACCTACTGCCGCGACGATTACTACGATTTCGTCGCAGAGCTGCGCCGCTAAAACGCGCCAGCCATACACGGAGCCTGCATGTCCGATTACAACATCCTCACCCCCGACGGCTGGATTCGCGGCCAGTTGCAGCATCGCGACGGTCGGGTGACGAGCATTTCCGGCACGCCCTGCAACCCACGGGACAATGAGCTGCCCTATGTGCTGCCGGGTTTCATCGACCTGCACGTTCACGGCGGGGGCGGCAGCGACATCATGGAAGGCGCGCAAGGCTTCGCAACCATCGCCCGCACGCACCTGCGCTTCGGCACCACGTCAATGCTGGCCACGACCATGACCGCCCCGGCCGGCGAAATCAGCCAGATACTCGAACAATTGGGCGGCTATTGTCGGAGCCGTGCGTCAGGCACTGCCCGTGTGCTAGGGGTGCATCTGGAAGGCCCCTACATCAATCCCGGAAAACTCGGCGCGCAACCCAATCACGCCCACGCGGCCTTGCTGGGCGAAGTCGAAGACTATCTGCAACTCGCGCCGATCAAGGTGATCACCATCGCCCCGGAAATCGCCGGGCATGTCGAGCTGATCCAGGCGTTGGCTGCCAGGGGCGTGCGGCTGCAAATCGGCCACACGCTGGGCAGCTACGAAGAAGGCGTCAAGGCGCTGGAGGCCGGCGCGACCAGTTTCACCCATCTTTACAACGCCATGAGCCCGTTGCATCACCGCGAGCCAGGCATCGTCGGCGCAGCGCTGGCCCACGCCCGCTACGCCGAATTGATCCCTGACTTGCTGCATGTGCATCCGGGGGCGATCCGCGTCGCACTGCGTTCGATTCCCTGCCTGTATTGCGTAACCGACTCCACTGCCGCCACCGGCATGCCGGACGGCGAATACAAGTTGGGCAGCCACACGGTAACCAAATGCCTGGGCGGCGTGCGCCTTGCCGACGGCACGCTGGCGGGCAGCACGCTGACCATGGATCAGGCGCTGCGCAATCTGGTGAAGATCGGCCTTCCGCTGGCCGAAGCCTCACAGCGCCTGTCGCAATTTCCTGCGGACTACCTCGGCATCGAAGAGCGCGGCCGCCTGCAAGCCGGTAGCTGGGCCGATGCCGTGTACCTGAATCGTGATCTGACACTGACCGCCGTTATGGTTGAAGGAGAAACCATTGAACTCAAAAATGCTCGATGAGGCGCTCGCCTCTGCAGAGGTTATCCAGCGTCAGCTGGACGTGCTGGAGCCTCGCCTGATCGAAGTGGCCGAGCGCCTGCGTCAGTCTGAACCTAAGGTGGTGCTCTCTGTTGCGCGAGGCAGTTCCGACCACGCGGCCAGCTATTTCGCCTACCTGACGATGCAGCTGACCGGCGTGCCCGTCGCTTCGTTGCCGATGTCAGTGGTGACTCTGCACGACTCGCCAATGCAGGTGAGAGGCCAGCCCGCCATCGCGTTTTCACAGTCAGGAGAAAGCCCGGATCTGGTCGACAGTCTGCGTAAGTTGCGCGAGCGCGGCGCCCTGAGCATCGCCATGGTCAACGTCGAGGGTTCGCCACTCGAACAGGCCTGTGAATACGTGTTGCCGCTGAGCGCAGGCCCTGAGCTCAGTGTCGCAGCGACCAAGAGTTTCATTGCCACCCTGAGCGCCAGCGCTCGTCTGGTCGCCCACTGGCAGCAGGATGACTCACTTCTGCAGGCGGGTCGGACATTGCCCCAACGTTTGCAAGAAGCCGCACGTCAGGATTGGTCAGCGGCCACCGAGACCCTTCGCGACTGTCAGCGCCTGATGGTCATCGGACGCGGCACGGGATTCGCTATCGCTCAAGAGGCGGCACTCAAATTCAAGGAAACGTCGGCGATTCAGGCCGAAGCGTTCAGTAGCGCCGAAGTGCGTCACGGCCCGATGGCGCTGGTCGACGATCACTATCCGCTGCTGATATTCGCAACCCGCGGTGCTGAACAGGCGGGCCTTCTACAGCTGGCCAGCGACATGCGCCAGCGCGGCGCCAAGGTCCTGCTTGCGGCCCCCGACGACATTGCCGAACGCGACCTGACGCTCAGTTGCGCCGACCACCCGGCCCTCGATCCGATTCTCGCCATCCAGAGTTTCTACGTGATGGCCGCTGCGCTGGCTGTCGCGCGCGGCCTTGACCCGGACCAGCCGCGGCACTTGAGCAAAGTCACCAGAACCCGTTGATACCGCGCCGCTTCGGCCGACGCCTGCAAGGACGATGTCATGCATAACAATAAACAGATGACGTTCAGCGCCCCGTTCAGCGGAGCCGTACTGACAATCGCCAACATTCCTGACCCGGTGTTCTCCAGCGGCGCCATGGGCGACGGATTGGCGATCGATCCGCTGGATGACGTGCTGCACGCGCCCTTTGCGGGCGTGGTGATCAACGTCGCCCGCACCCGCCATGCGATCAACCTGCGCGCCGACAACGGCAGTGAATGGCTGCTGCATGTGGGCATCGATACGGTGGAGCTCAACGGCGAAGGGTTTGAAGCGTTGGTCAAAGACAACCAGCGCGTCACTGAGGGGCAACCGCTGCTGCGCTTCGATCTGGACAAAGTGGCCTGTAACAGCCGCAGCCTGGTGAGCGCGCTGATCCTGCTCAATGGCGATCAATTCTCCCTCGCACAGCTTCGCGCATCAGGCTCGGTGAACGTCGGCGAACCCTTGCTGGAAGTGACCGCACTGGCGCAGGTCGTCGAACCGAGCGCGCGCTCTGAAGTACACACCAAACAGGCGCGGGGCAGCATTCGCGTGGCGCACCACGGCGGCCTGCATGCGCGACCCGCTGCACTGATACGCCAGACAGCGCGCCAGTTCGCCAGCCACGCAGAACTGCATTTCGCAGGTGCCCACGCGTCAACCGACAGCGTCACCGGGTTGATGGGGCTGGGCATCACTCAACAGGACGAAGTGGAAGTGGTGTGCCTGGGTCACGACAGTGAAGTTGCGTTGCAGGCACTGCTCAACGCCCTTTCGACGCCTGCGCCCGACGAAAAACCTCATAGCGCGATGGCCGTTGACACTCCCGGACCGAACGCGAAAAAAGATCATGCCAACGGCATTTTGCGGGGTGTTACCGCATCCCCGGGCCTGGTCAGCGGCCCGCTGTTCTGGCTGGACGCCATTGAGCTGGACGACGATACGGGCGGACATCGGCCGGAAGAACAACGCCAGATCCTGAGTGAAGCACTGGTGGAGGTTCGCTCCGACGTCAGTATGTCGCTGGACCACGATCACAACGAGCAAGGCGCGATTTTCGCGACTCACCTGGCAATGCTCGAGGACCCTGCCCTGCTGGACGCCGCGTTTGACGCCATCGATCAGGGACAGGGCGCGGCCCATGCCTGGAGTCAGGCGGTGCTGGCGCAATGCGCGAAACTGGAAAAGCTCGGCAACGCCCTGCTCGCCGAACGCGCCAACGATCTGCGTGACCTGCGTCAGCGCGTGCTGCTGAACTTGCTCGGCGAGGCACGCAATATCGAAGTCCCCGCCGGGGCAATTGTCGTGGCCCGGGAACTGACACCCTCCGATCTGTTGATGCTCGCGCAATGCGGGATCGGCGGCATCTGCATGGCTGAAGGCGGTGCCACGTCCCACGTCGCTATCCTCGCTCGGGGCAAGGGCCTGCCTTGTCTGGTGGCGCTGGGTTCTGCGCTGCTGGACATCGTCCATGAATCGACGAATCAGGAAGTGGTGCTGGACGCCGACAACGCGCGCCTTGAGCTCTGGCCCGATGCCCCACGGCTGAAAGAAATCCACAGCCTGCGAGCGCAGAAGTTAGAGCAAAGGCATGTACAGCAACAACACGCCCATCTGCCCGCCTTGACCCAGGATGGCGTGAGCATCGATATCGCGGCCAACGTCGCCTCTCGCGCTGATGCCGAAAACGCGCAACTCAATGGTGCAGACGGGGTAGGTCTGCTGCGCACCGAGTTTCTGTTCGTCGATCGCAGCACTGCACCCACCGAGGACGAGCAACTGACGGCCTATCAGTCGGTGGTCGATGCGATGCCCGATAAACCGGTCATCATCCGCACCATTGATATCGGCGGCGATAAACAGCTCGACTACTTGCCTCTGCCTGCCGAAGCCAATCCGGTTCTGGGCCTGCGTGGCATCCGTCTGGGCCAGGCACGCCCTGAATTGCTGGACCAACAGTTACGAGCGCTGTTGCAGATCAAGCCACTGGCGCGTTGCCGCATCCTGTTGCCGATGATCACCGAGGTCGGAGAACTGCTGGCCGTGCGCGAGCGCATTGACGAACTGGCGCGTGAGGCAGGCATCAGCCAGCGCCCCGAACTGGGCGTGATGATCGAAGTGCCTTCTGCCGCATTGATGGCCGAGCAATTGGCCGAACACGCTGACTTTCTTTCCATTGGCACCAACGATCTGTCGCAGTACACGCTGGCGATGGACCGCGACCATGCCGGGCTCGCCGCGCGTGTCGATGCGCTGCACCCCGCACTGCTGCGCCTGATTGCCATGACGTGCACGGCGGCAGCGAGCAAAGGTCGCTGGGTTGGCGTGTGCGGCGCGCTGGCGTCCGATCCGCTGGCAACAGCAGCTTTGATCGGGCTGGGCGTACGCGAGTTGTCGGTGAGCCCGCCGCAAGTTGCAGAAATCAAGGCGCAGGTGCGCGAGTTGGACACACGACAGTGTCAGGCGCTGGCGCAGCATCTGATCAGCCTGAGCGGCGCAGCCGATGTCCGGGCGGCGTGCAGCACCTTTCAGACCCAGGTCCTGACCCGTCGCGCCAATGCCTGAACGAGCCTGAATAACAAGAACGAACACAAGGAGAGACGCCGTGTACCAACACTTCATCGAAGGGTTACAGCGACTGGGGCGGGCACTGATGCTGCCCATCGCTATCTTGCCGATTGCCGGCCTGCTGCTGCGCCTGGGCGACAGCGATCTGCTGGATATCGCGATCATCCACTCGGCGGGCAACGCGATCTTCAGCAACCTGGCGCTGATCTTCGCCATCGGCATCGCCGTAGGTTTTGCTCGCGACAATAACGGTACGGCGGGTCTGGCGGGCGCCATCGGTTATCTGGTCATGACCTCGACGCTCAAGGTGCTCGACCCGCACATCGACATGGGCATGCTCGCCGGGATCATCGCCGGGCTGTTGGGCGGCGCGATGTACAACCGCTTCAAGGACATCGCCCTGCCGGAGTACCTGGCGTTCTTCGGTGGCCGACGTTTCGTACCGATCGTTACCGGTCTTTCGGCCGTGGCCCTTGGCTTGCTGTTCGGCCTGATCTGGCCGCCGGTGCAGAACGGCATCAACAGCCTGGGCCAGTTAATGCTGGAGAGCGGGAGTATCGGTGCGTTCTTCTTCGGCGTGATGAACCGCATCCTGATCATCACGGGCCTGCACCACATCCTCAACAACCTGGTATGGTTCGTCTTTGGCACCTTCACCGATCCTGAAACCGGCCGCGCCGTGACCGGCGATCTGGCGCGCTACTTCGCAGGCGATCCCCATGCGGGGCAGTTCATGACCGGGATGTTTCCGATGATGATCTTCGGCCTGCCCGCTGCGTGTCTGGCGATGTACCGCAACGCGCTGCCGGATCAACGCAAGCTGATTGGCGGGATTCTGCTGTCCATGGCACTGACCTCCGCGCTGACTGGCGTGACCGAACCCATCGAGTTCGCCTTCATGTTCCTCGCACCGATGCTGTACGTGGTGCATGCCCTGCTGACCGGGCTGTCAATGGCGCTTGCCAACCTGCTGAACATCCACCTTGGCTTTACCTTCTCCGGCGGCGCCATCGACATGGCGCTGGGTTGGGGCAAGTCCACCAACGGCTGGCTGGTGTTCCCGCTCGGGCTGGCCTATGCGGTGGTCTACTACGTGGTGTTCGACCAGTGCATCAAGCGTTTCAACCTCAAGACTCCGGGGCGTGAACAAGTCACCGCTACGGCGGCTCATGTTGCGCAAAGTGATCGTGCGGGCGCGTATATCAAGGCGTTGGGCGGTGCGGAAAACCTGCTGAGCATCGGCGCATGCACCACGCGTCTGCGCCTTCAGATGGTCGATCGCCATCTGGCGCAGGACGCTGAACTGAAGGCACTGGGCGCGATGGCGGTCGTGCGGCCCGGCAACGGCGGCAGCCTGCAGATTGTGGTCGGACCTTTGGCAGACAGCATTGCTGATGAGTTGCGCGAAGCCTTGCCCCTTGCGACCAAATCCTCCACGACTGATACCCATGCGGTTTCAGAGACGCAAAAACCAGTGGATGTCAGCCAGGCCGCGCAATGGTTCAAGGCATTGGGCGGGAGCGGCATTGCGGATGTCGAATGCGTGGCACTGACGCGTCTGCGGGTGCAGTTGAAGGAGGGGCAATCACCGGCCGCGACGCAGCTGGAAACGCTGGGGAGTCAGGGCGTCAGAAGTCTGGGCAATGGGGTTTGGCATGTGTTGGTGGGGGAAAACGCTCAAGGGTTGAGCGAGGCGTTGCGGAGGATGGTGAAGGCAGGCTGACAGGCCCCAGGGCAGAGTCGGATGCAAAACGTGACTCAAAAACTTTCCAGCTTCCACACCTCATAAGCCGGAGTTTCATAGGGGTGGCTGTGCTTGAGCGCAGCCACCGCCTGTTGAATCAGCTCATCAGCGACCACAAGCTCGACCTTCCATTCTTCCACTTGCTCGATCTCGCCGGCCTGCCCAATGAACGGCTGGCTGCCGTCCAGCGGGCGAAACTGGCCCCGACCCAGCACCTGCCATGAGCAGCTGTCATAGGCGCCGATTCGCCCCGCACCGGCGGCGAACAACGCGCTTTTGACCTGCTCCACATGGCTCGGCGGAACGAAGAAGGCGAGCTTGTACATCGTCGATCAGTTAACCCAGACGCGTGCGTTGCGGAACATGCGCATCCAGGCGCCGTCTTCAGCCCACTCATCCGGACGCCACGAGTTGTTCACTGCACGGAACACGCGCTCAGGGTGCGGCATCATGATGGTGACGCGTCCGTCGCGAGTCGTCAGGCCAGTGATACCGCGCGGCGAGCCGTTCGGGTTGGCCGGGTAGGTTTCGGTGACCTTGCCGTGGTTGTCGACGAAGCGCATGGCCACGGTGCCGGACAGATCGCTTTCCAACAGTGCCTCCGGGGTCTTGAATTCCGCATGACCTTCGCCGTGAGCGATGGCGATCGGCATACGCGAACCGGCCATGCCTTGCAGGAAGATCGACGCTGATTTCTGGATCTCGACCATCGCGACGCGCGCTTCGAACTGCTCGGAGCGGTTGCGCACGAAGTGAGGCCAGAACTCGCTGCCCGGAATCAGCTCGTGGAGGTTAGACATCATCTGGCAACCGTTGCACACGCCTAGGGCGAAGCTGTCGCTGCGCTCGAAAAAGCCCTGGAAAGCGTCACGTGCACGTGTGTTGAACAGTGCCGACTTGGCCCAGCCTTCACCGGCGCCGAGAACGTCGCCATAAGAGAAGCCACCGCATGCGACCAGCCCCTTGAACTCGTTCAAGTCGACACGGCCCGCGAGGATGTCAGACATGTGCACGTCTACCGAGGCGAAACCGGCGCGGTCGAACGCTGCCGCCATTTCCACCTGACCGTTCACACCCTGCTCACGCAGGACCGCCACTTGCGGGCGAACGCCTTTCTTGATGTAAGGCGCGGCGATGTCGTCGTTGACGTCATAGCCCAGCTTGACGCTCAGGCCCGGGTTGTCTTCTTCCAGCAGTGCGTCGAACTCCTGATCGGCACAATCGGCATTGTCACGCAGACGCTGGATCTGGTAGCTGGTCTCGCTCCACTGGCGTTGCAGCAGACGACGATCGCCTTTGAACAGTTCTTCGCCGTTCAGGCTGATGGTCACTTCGCTGTTGTTGACCGGCTGGCCGATCACGGCAACGCAGTTCTCGCCCAGGCCTGCTGCGCTGAACTGTGCGAGCACCAACGGGGTGGCGTCATGACGCACCTGGATCAAGGCGCCCAGTTCTTCGTTGAACAGGATGGCCGCGGCTTTTTCACGCTTGCCGGTCAGCGTATCGAGTTGCAGGTTCAGACCGCAGTGACCGGCGAAGGCCATCTCCAGAGCGGTGGTCATCAGACCACCGTCGGAACGGTCGTGGTAAGCCAGCAGATGACCATCGGCGTTGAGGCCCTGAATCACGGCGAAGAACGCCTTCAGGTCTTCAGCGTCATCGACGTCCGGTGCAGCCTTGCCAAGCTTGCCGTGGGTCTGCGCGAGGATCGACGCACCCATGCGGTTCTGGCCGCGGCCCAGGTCGATCAGGATGAGGTCTGTGACGCCCTTGTCCATGCGCAGTTGCGGGGTCAGGGTGCCGCGGATATCAGTGACTGGCGCGAAGCCGGTGACGATCAGCGACAGCGGCGAAGTGACGGTTTTTTCCGCGCCTTCATCGCTCCAGCGAGTCTTCATGGACATCGAGTCCTTGCCCACTGGAATCGTGATCCCCAGCTCAGGGCACAGCTCCATGCCGACGGCTTTGACGGTGTCATACAGACGCGCGTCTTCACCCGGGTGACCGGCTGCGGACATCCAGTTCGCCGACAGTTTGATGTCGGAGATCTTGCCGATGCGCGAAGCCGCGATGTTGGTCAGGGTCTCGCCGATTGCCATGCGACCGGACGCAGGAGCGTCCAGCAATGCCAGCGGCGTACGCTCGCCCATCGCCATGGCTTCACCGGTGTAAACGTCGAAGCTGGTGGCGGTGACAGCGACGTCAGCCACGGGCACTTGCCACGGGCCGACCATTTGATCGCGGTTGACCAGACCGGTGATGCTGCGGTCACCAATGGTGATCAGGAAGCTCTTGCTCGCCACGGCCGGGTGATGCAACACGCGCTGTACGCTGTCTTCGAGGTCCAGGGTGCTCGGATCGAAATCGTCGCCCAGCTCGGTTTCGCGAGTGGCCGAGCGGTGCATGCGCGGCGCCTTGCCCAGTAACACTTCCAGTGGCATGTCCACCGGGCTGTTGCCGAAGTGGCTGTCGGTGACCGTCAGTTGTGGCTCTTCGGTGGCTTCGCCGACTACGGCAAACGGGCAACGCTCACGTTCGCAGATGGCTTTGAAACGCTCGAAATCAGGGGCGCTGACGGCTAGAACGTAACGTTCCTGGGACTCGTTGCTCCAGATCTCCAGGGGCGCCATGCCTGGCTCGTCGTTCGGCACGTTACGCAGTTCGAAGCGACCGCCACGGCCGCCGTCGTTGACCAGTTCAGGGAACGCGTTGGACAGACCGCCCGCGCCGACGTCGTGAATGAAGGCGATCGGGTTGGCGTCGCCCAGCTGCCAGCAACGGTCGATCACTTCCTGGCAACGGCGCTCCATCTCAGGGTTTTCACGCTGAACGGACGCGAAATCCAGATCCGCCGAGCTGGTGCCGGTCGCCATGGACGAAGCCGCGCCACCACCCAGACCGATCAGCATTGCCGGACCACCGAGCACGATCAGCTTCGCGCCGATGGTGATTTCGCCCTTCTGTACGTGCTCTTCGCGGATGTTGCCCATACCACCGGCCAGCATGATCGGCTTGTGGTAACCCCGCACTTCTTCGCCGTGCGGGGTGTTGATGCTTTGTTCGAAGGTACGGAAGTAGCCGGTCAGGGCCGGACGACCGAATTCGTTGTTGAACGCGGCGCCGCCCAGCGGGCCTTCGATCATGATGTCCAGCGGGGTAACGATACGCTCGGGCTTGCCGTACGGCTTCTCCCAAGGCTGCTCGAAACCTGGAATGTTCAGGTTGGAAACGGTGAAGCCAGTCAGGCCAGCCTTTGGCTTGGCGCCACGGCCGGTTGCGCCTTCGTCACGAATCTCGCCGCCGGAACCGGTCGATGCGCCCGGAAAAGGAGCGATGGCAGTCGGGTGGTTGTGGGTTTCCACCTTCATCAGAATGTGCACCGGCTCCTGCACCGCACCGTACTGGCGGGTTTCAGGGTTCGGGAAGAAACGGCCTGCCACGCTACCGACGATGACCGAAGCGTTGTCCTTGTACGCCGACAGCACGCCTTCGTTGTGCATCTGGTAGGTGTTCTTGATCATGCCGAACAGGCTTTTTTCCTGGCTCTGACCATCGATGTCCCAACTCGCGTTGAAGATCTTGTGACGGCAGTGCTCGGAGTTCGCCTGAGCGAACATCATCAGTTCGATGTCGTGCGGGTTGCGCTTCAAGCCAACGAACGCGTTGACCAGATAATCGATTTCGTCTTCGGCCAGGGCCAGGCCCAGTTCGACGTTGGCTTTTTCCAGCGCGGCACGACCGCCACCCAGTACGTCGACTGCAGTCAGCGGCTTCGGTTCGGCGTGGCTGAACAGACCGGCTGCCTGCTCGAGCGCGCCCAGCACAAGCTGGGTCATGCGGTCGTGCAGGATGTCGGCGATCAGCTGTGCTTCAGCTTCGCTGAACTGCCCTTCTACATAGAAGGCAATACCGCGCTCAAGACGCTGGACCTTGGTCAGGCTGCAGTTGCGGGCAATATCGGTAGCCTTGCTCGACCACGGCGAGATGGTGCCGAAACGCGGCAGCACCAGAAACAGACGGCCACGAGGCTCTTGAACCGGCACGCTAGGGCCGTACTTCAACAGACGGGCAAGGACTTGCTGCTCATCCTCGGTCAGAACGCCGGTAACCTCAGCGAAGTGAGCGAATTCAGCGTACAGGCCACTGACAGCCGGAACTTTATCGTTCAGCTGCTCAAGTAATTTCTTGTGGCGGAAGGCGGAAAGGGCGGGAGCACCACGCAAGATCAACATCGTCGGGACAGCCTCGGGGAAGGGGGTGTGCTTTGAGGCCGTGCATTCTAGCCTAAACCGCCACTTTCGGCACCCGAAACCACGGCCTCGACGCGCCCGAATGTCGGTGTTCACGCATTGAATGTCCAAACCGGTAAAAAATCTGACCGCTCTATCAGACGCGATCATCGCTGTCGAGATATGGCGGTCAGTGCGCTTTGCGTATACTGCACCGATGTTTTCCCCATCCGATTTCCGCCCACGCTGTGCCAAGTGGCTCATCGCAACCGGAATCTTCCTGCTGCTCGGTGCCTGTGTTGAGAAACCCAACACACTGGAACGAGTCAAGGAGGATGGCGTTCTGCGCGTTGTCACTCGCAACAGTCCGGCGACCTACTTTCAGGATCGCAACGGTGAAACCGGTTTCGAGTACGAACTTGTCAAGCGTTTCGCCGACGATCTGGGGGTAGAGCTGAAGATCGAAACAGCCGACAACCTTGACGACCTGTTCGACCAGATGAACAAACCGGGTGGCCCGGTCCTGGCCGCCGCCGGACTGGTCAGCACAGAAAACCGCGCCAAACAGGTGCGTTTCTCGCATTCCTACCTTGAAGTCACGCCCCAGGTCATTTATCGCAACGGCCAGTCGCGCCCCACCGATCCGGGCGACCTGGTCGGCAAGCGAATCCTGGTACTCAAGGGCAGCAGTCATGCCGAGCAACTGGCGGCGCTCAAGCTCAAGTACCCCGGTATCAACTACGAAGAGTCCGATCAGGTCGAAGTCGTCGACCTGCTGCGCATGGTTGATGAGGGCCAGATCGACCTGACGCTGGTCGACTCCAACGAACTGGCGATGAACCAGGTGTACTTCCCCAACGTACGCGTCGGTTTCGATCTGGGTGACGGCCGCGATCAGCGCTGGGCCGTAGGCCTGGGCGATGACAACAGCCTGCTGAACGAGATCAACAGCTTCCTCGACAAGATGCAGAAGAACGGCATGCTCCAGCGGCTCAAGGATCGCTATTACGGGCACGTCGACGTTCTGGGCTATGTCGGCGCCTACACCTTCGCACAGCACTTGCAGGAACGCCTGCCCAAGTACGAAAAGCACTTCCAGTCCGCGGCCAAGGCTGAGCAAGTGGACTGGCGTCTGTTGGCGGCCATCGGTTATCAGGAGTCCTTGTGGCAACCGGCCGTGACGTCCAAGACCGGCGTTCGCGGGCTGATGATGCTGACCCAGAGCACCGCGCAGGCCATGGGCGTGTCCAACCGGCTGGATGCCAAACAGAGTATCCAGGGCGGCGCGAAATATTTCGCCTACGTGAAGGACCAGCTCGAGGACACGATTCAGGAGCCCGATCGCACCTGGTTGGCATTGGCCTCCTACAACATCGGCACCGGCCATCTCGACGATGCGCGCAAGATGGCGGAAAGCGAAGGGCTGAACCCCAACAAGTGGCTGGACGTGAAAAAGATGTTGCCACGTCTGTCCCAGAAGAAGTGGTACAGCAAGACCCGCTACGGTTATGCCCGAGGCGGTGAACCCGTCAGCTTCGTCGCCAACATCCGTCGTTATTACGACATCCTGACCTGGGTGACCCAGCCACAGCTGGAAGGCAGCCAGGTGGCCGAAGGTAATCTGCATGTGCCTGGCGTCGACAAGACCAAACCGCCGGAAGAAAAGGCGCCGCTTTAGTCTTTTGTCGATGCTGAGGTCGGGGGCTGATCCGTTAGCTGCGGGGATGCTTTTTGTTCTGGCTAACGCCAGACCTGTTTCGACTTCGTCGAGTTACTTGAAAGCACCAAGTAACCAAGTGCCTGCGCTCCCTTCCCGGCCCGACTTCGTCGGGTTCCCTGCGCACAGGTTCCGTTCCGTGGGCCCGCCGCAAACGGGCCATCCATGGCCCGATGCGGCTCTCGCGGCATCCATGCCGCTCGACCCACTCCACGAAACCTGTGCTCCGGCCGGGAAAAGTCGCAATTTGTGGCGTCTGCAAGATTTGCGTTCAAGAACCCCACACCTTTACGCAGCAGTCCGGCTTGCCGGCGGCGGCGATCTCAAGGACCCCACCGCTGGCAAGCCGGACTGCTGCAGGAAGGTGTCGTGCTTTTGATTTGTTTTTGATCTTGATGCGCAATGGCACAGACACCGCCAAACGCGACTTGGGTGCAGGCTGAACGCAGGTCTCGCGGAGTGGGTCGAGCCGCATGGATGCGGCGAGAGGCGTGTGGGCCATGGATGGCCCATTCACGCCGGGCCCACGGAGCGAGACCGGAGTGAAGGAAGTCTGACGAAGTCAGACCCCAGCCAGGAGTAAAAGCCCTTGGTTACTTGGGGCTTTTCCAAGTAACTCGACGAAGTCGAAACGCTTCTGCCGTTAGGCAGAACCGGGGATAGGATGAGCGCCATTAAAATAGCGGCGTACTCAAATCCCAGAGCTAAGACCTCGCCCTTCTCATCCTGAAAAACTCGCTCAGCATCGTCCCGCACTCCTCGCCCAATACGCCGCCCTCGAACAGCACGCGGTGATTGAGAAACGGCTGGGTAAAGAACTGACCCTGGCTTTGAACCACGCCCGCCTTGGGCTCGGTGGCGCCGTAGACCACACGCGTGATGCGTGAATGCACGATCAAACCTGCACACATGCTGCAAGGCTCCAGCGTGACGTACAGCGTGGCGCCCGGCAGGCGATAGTTGCTCACCGCCTGAGCGGCATTGCGAATCGCGACCATCTCCGCGTGGGCGCTCGGGTCGCTGCCACTGATCGGGCAGTTGTAACCCCGCCCGATGATCACGCCATCCTGAACCACAACCGCACCCACCGGGACCTCTCCCAGCATTGCGCCCTCGGAGGCCAGAACCAGTGCTTCGCGCATGAAATGCTGATCGCGGCTGCGATCAATGATTTGCGGCTGCCGCATTACGAAACCTCGATAGCTGCCATAAGACCCGTCTCCATGTGATCGATCACATGGCAGTGGAACATCCACACGCCGGGATTATCCGCTACCAGCGCTATGCGTGCGCGCTCGTTTCGCCCTAAAAGATAGGTGTCGGTGAAATAAGGGATCACCTCCTTGCGACTGGAGGCGATCACCTTGAAACTCATCCCGTGCAGGTGAATGGGATGCTGGTACTGGGTCATGTTCTTCAGTTCGAAAATGTAACTCTTGCCCCTCATCAGCTTTGCAATGGGGCGGTCGGCACAGGTCTTGTCGGTGATGTCCCAGGCCTGGCCGTTGATCTGCCACAGGCTGGGCGGCTTGCCCTCGGCGTTGACCGACATCGAGCCTACCCATTCGAAGTTGAAGTTGAGTTTTTCGGCGTTGGCCAGATCAGGCTCGGCAACCGGATTGGCCGGCAGTTCTGGCGGCCAGTCACCGGGGGCATCATTGTTGGCAACCGAGCGAAAGGTTCCCAGACGCACGGGCCCGTTACGCAGCGCCAACGCCTCCCCTGCCGGTGGCGCCTTGATCGCCAAACAGATGCGCATCCCCGGCCCTAGCCAGTAATCCTTGCCCAGCGCGCGCGGTTTGACCGGATTGCCGTCAAGGGCGTAGATCATCGCCTGCGCCCCCGGCAGGTTCAGCCGATAGGTCACGGTGTTGTCGAGGTTGAGAATACGCACGCGCGTAATTTGCCCCGCTGGCAATTCGACAACGGCCTGAGGCACACCGTTGATGGTCGATAAACGCCCGGCAGTACCTTCCCGGGCCGCTTCGCGAGTGATGCTGAAATCGGTGAAAGCGCCCTCTTCGTCCACATGCCAGCTCTTCAGACTGACGACCCGCTCATGCAGGAAACCGGTAGCTTCGCACTCCTCGACGATCAACGGCCCGACCAGGCCGCGCCCCAGCTCTTCGCTGCTGCTGACGTGCGGGTGATACCAATAGCTGCCAGCATCCGGCACGCGAAATTTGTAGTCAAAATACTCACCCGGTTTTACCGGTAGCTGGGACACATACGGCACGCCGTCCATTTCCAGCGGAAGGCGAATGCCATGCCAGTGAATCGTGGTTTCGACCGGCAACCGGTTGATGAAACGTACCCGCAACCACTCACCCTGCCGAACCCGCAATTCAGTCCCAGGTGCCGACGCGCCAAACGCCCAGGCCGGTGTCTGGTAACCGGGCACGAGTTCGACATCTAAAGGCGCTGCGATCAGCTCGTAGTCATGCCCTTCTCCCGGACCGCGCTTGCCGAGCCAGTAACGCGAAGCGCCGCCCGCGCCCAGCCCGACCACGGCAAGACCGGCCAGACCTCCGAGAATTTGTCGACGGGTGAAGGACATCAGCAAAAACACCTGAACAATGAAAGCGAATGGGAACGCGGAACCAAGAGCACATGCGAGCGGCGAATACGATACTCCTGCATTTATAGAAAACTAGGAAAAGTCAGGCGCGGTACATATTTAGTACCAATTGAACGAGGCAAACGCCGAAGCTGGCGGCTCATTCATCAAGGACGACGGATATGACTTCCTTTACTTCCTCTGTTCCTCAGCCCTCTGCCGATCACCAGCAGCTCAATGCGATGGCTCGACAATTGGTCGACACCTGCCCGGACATGCGCCAAATGGCCCGCGACGTAGCCAACGACATCCTGCATAAGTTTGGTTTGAGCCACCTCGAACCTGACACCGTTTACTGGCATCGATTTGACCGCTCCGTCAGCAGCGCCCTGACGTTCACCGGCTGGCAGCATCTGAGCAAACCGGTCGAATCGCTGACGTTGCCACAACTGGTCATGCACCGCTTCAGCGCCAACGACCAGGACAACGCCGACAATCTGCAGATGATGGGCGGCTTTTACACCGCGGGGCCGGATGCAGAGACCTTCGACGAAAGCAACGAAGTGCGTTTGTTGCCCGCCGACGTACTGAGCGTGTTCTGGACGCTGAATGTCAAAGCGCGGTTCAACGACAAGATGGCCACATTCTGGAGAGACTGCGCGGATGAATTCAGAACGCTGGCCAAGGCAAACTTCATCGCCAAGGCACTGGACGCTCTCGAAGCCGGCATGCTGAGCACACCTGAGTTCACAGCGCTTAGCACCGCGCTGGGCCTGGACCTTTCCCAACCCGTCAGCGTGTCGATGCTGCAGTCGCAACCACCTCTGGCTGAGGGCGTGCGCGTCGCGACCCTTGATATTGCAGGTTACGAGGCCAGCGATATCCTGCGTATCGTCGAGCCCGGCGGCCGCCAATTCCTGTATGTGCCAGGTGAGACAGATGCCATCCACGTGTTTGAAACGCCGGAGGCGCTGCAGTGGTGGCTGATGACCCACACCGATAAAATCGACAACCGCACGCAGTTCATGTCGCACTTCCCGATGTCCACCCATGCCGAGGGCGGCCACGGGGTAGGTCTGCACCACGCGCTGGACCTCATGTTCTTCAACTGGGGTGACCATGATCAAACCGTCATCAACCGCGCCGACCGCACGTTGACCAATGATCCATTCACCCACCTTCGCGATGCTACCAAAGCCCGGATGCAAGCGGATTCGGACTTCGCACTGCACTCCAATGGCGAGCTGCGAAAACAGATGTGGATGGGCTATCTGCGCGCCTTCAATCAGGTGTTCGGCGCGATGGCCGCAATTGACTGGCCTGTGGCACTGGCGGTCGTCGGTGCCGGCATCGCCGACGTGGGTCTGAACATCGATCAGGCGGTCACCGGGCACACCACTGCCGAACGCAAGCGCGGTGTGACGGGAGCCATCCTCGGCAGCATTGACGTGCTGCTCAACAGCCTGTTTTTGGTTGGGGGAGTATCCGCAGAGGCCGGCGAACCGGTCGTTGAGGTTGAAACGGAAGGGTTGGCGGAGCCGACCGATGAGTCCTCGCTGCCAGTCAAGGCCCCTGAACCTCTGCCGCCCGGCCCGACCTATCCCGAAGGGCAGGATGAAATACTGGCGACATTCGAGACCAACGAACTGCTGGAAGGCTTCGCCTCACCTGCGACAGAAGGCCCGATGCGCGGGATCTACATGAATGAAATCGGCGAGACCTACATTTCGATCGAGGGCTTCGCCTATCAGGTTCGCCATGTCAAAGAACTCAACACATGGGTCATCATTGATCCGCAGAACCCTTTCTCGTTTTATCGCAATGCGCCCGTGCGCATGACTGATGCGGGGCAATGGGAGTTGATCGACCGTCCTGGCCTGCGCGGTGGCGGTAAGTTTCTGGGCAAGCTTCCCTGGAGAGGCCCTGCATCGTCTTCAAGTACGTCTCTGCCGACAACTTACGACATGCCGGAGAACCTGAGGGAAGTGCTTCGTCCGGATATCGAAAACCCCAACGACAAACCTTTCGAGGGCTACCTGAACCCCGCGACAGATAACAGCGCCCTTGAAGCCTTCTTCGTGATGCGTAACAACCTGGTGAGCGACACAGAAGCCTTTTTTGCGAATACGCGGGTTCCAGATCGCCCGACCATACCGCACATAGCGAGTGAGGCTACCGCCAAGGAGGCGCTCAAACAACTTTATGAAGATACCGCCGGCGTCGTCATCGGCGAAAGCCACAACAGCGTTGGCAGCAAGCGATTCCTTATCGATAACATGCGCCAGTTGGCAAAACAGAAAGTCCGCACGCTGTATCTGGAACACCTGTTAACCGATCTGCACCAGGCGGACCTGGACCTGTTCGCCAAGTCGGGAAAAATGCCGGAGAAACTGAAAGCATATCTTGAGTATCTGGATGGAGGCCACCGCACCGACAGTACAGGCGAATACACGTTTCTGAATCTTGTGAAGGCTGCCAATGAAAACCGCATTCGCATCCGCGCCATAGACTGCATGAGCAGCTACCGGCTCGCAGGTTTGTCGAACCCGTCCGGCTCGCTACGAATCAAGATGATGAACTATTTTGCTCACACCGTTATCCGGGCGGATCAGGCGGCCTTGGACAATGGAAAATGGATAGCGCTGGTGGGCAATGCTCATGCGAACACCTTCAAGGGTGTCGCGGGTTTGGCCGAGCTCGAAGGCGCGATCGGTCTGCGAGTGGAAGACGTTGCTCTCGGCCAAACCCATGGATTCGCGCCGGATCCCGGACAAGACGCCATAACCGCGCTGGGGCGACCAGCAGGCCGAGTCACCAGTGATTTACGACTCCAGACGGAAGTTGCCGGCCTCAAGCCTCCTGGAACGGGTCCCACGACTTCTGTCGAATCTCGCCTGTCCCGAGTCGGGACATTCATCATCCAGCGCACCGCGGGCAAGGCAGAACTGCTTCATCGCAGTGCAAATGGGTCAATCGTCCGCACGCCGATAAAGTCTGATGGTGGTCGCCTGTTCATAGAGCGCCCAAAATGGACACAGATCAGCGGGCGGCGCTTCAACTCCCTCGAAGGGCTGATCACGGCGCTCCATATGATCGGCTTGAAACAAGCGGCCTGAAACGAAAAAGCCGGTTGAACCCAAGGGGTTCATCCGGCTTTTCCGCGCAGTCACTGCAAGCGCGTTACAACGCCTTCAGCTCGGGAATCATTCCCACTCAATCGTCGCTGGCGGCTTGCTCGACACGTCATAAGTGACGCGGGAGATGCCTTCGATTTCGTTGATGATGCGGCCGCTGACGGTTTCCAGCAGCTCGTAAGGCAGGTGCGCCCAACGTGCAGTCATGAAGTCGATGGTTTCAACTGCACGCAGTGCAACGACCCAGGCGTAACGGCGGCCGTCGCCGACCACCCCAACCGATTTCACCGGCTGGAACACAACGAAGGCCTGGCTGACTTTGTGGTACCAGTCGGCTTTGCGCAGCTCTTCGATGAAGATATGGTCGGCGCGACGCAGCAGGTCGGCGTATTCCTTCTTCACTTCGCCGAGGATGCGAACGCCCAGGCCCGGACCCGGGAACGGGTGGCGGTAGACCATGTCGTACGGCAAGCCCAGTTCCAGGCCCAGACGACGGACTTCATCTTTAAACAGTTCGCGCAGTGGCTCGACCAGTTTCAGGTTCATTTCTTCCGGCAGGCCGCCCACGTTGTGGTGCGACTTGATCACGTGTGCCTTGCCGCTTTTGGCGCCAGCGGACTCGATCACGTCAGGGTAAATAGTGCCCTGCGCCAGGTACTTGATGTTGTGCAGCTTGTTCGACTCGGCATCGAACACGTCGATGAAGGTACGACCGATGATCTTGCGCTTCTTCTCTGGATCGCTTTCGCCAGCCAGGTTGTTGAGGAACTGATCTTCGGCGTTGGCGCGGATCACCTTGACACCCATGTTCTCGGCGAACATGGCCATCACTTGCTCACCCTCGTGCAGGCGCAGCAGACCGTTGTCAACGAAGACGCAGGTCAGTTGATCGCCGATGGCCTTGTGCAGCAGTGCCGCAACCACCGAGGAGTCAACACCGCCAGACAGACCCAGCAGTACGTTGTCGGTGCCGACCTGAGCGCGAACCTGAGCGATGGCGTCTTCAGCGATCTTCGAAGGTGTCCACAGCGCTTCACAGCCGCAGATGTCGAGGATGAAGCGCGAGAGAATGCGACCGCCCTGCTTGGTGTGGGTCACTTCCGGGTGGAACTGCACACCGTAGTAGCCACGGGTGTCGTCAGCCATGCCGGCGATCGGGCAGCTCGGAGTGCTGGCCAGGACGTGGAAGCCTGCAGGGATTTCGGTGACCTTGTCACCGTGGCTCATCCACACGTCCAGACCGAAAACGCCGTCAGCGTCGACGTGATCTTCGATGCCATCCAGCACACGGCTCTTGCCGACAACGTCGACACGGGCGTAACCGAATTCACGCAGCTCGGAACCTTCGACGCGACCACCGAGTTGTTCGGCCATGGTCTGCATGCCGTAGCAGATACCGAAGACTGGAACGCCAAGATCAAAAACGGCTTGCGGGCAACGTGGACTGTCGGCGACGTGTACCGACTCTGGGCCACCGGCGAGGATGACGCCTTTAGGAGCAAATTCGCGGATCGCTTCGTCGTCCATGTCGTACGGGTGCAGTTCGCAATACACACCGATCTCACGCACGCGACGGGCGATCAACTGGGTGTACTGGGAGCCGAAGTCGAGGATCAGGATACGGTGGGCGTGAATGTCGAGGGCCATGAGTCATTCTCGTCGAAAATCAGAAACAAGACGGGGCTGTGATGAACAGCCCCGCTACACAATTCTTGAAACGCGCCCGGTTTATCAGGCGCATTTCGGATCAACCTACGCGATAGTTCGGCGCTTCCTTGGTGATCTGCACGTCGTGGACGTGAGACTCGGCCATGCCGGCGCCGGTGATGCGGACGAATTCAGGCTTGGTGCGCATTTCCTGAATATCGGCACTGCCGGTATAGCCCATGGAGGAGCGCAGACCACCCATCAGTTGATGGATGATGGCCGCCAGCGAACCCTTGTAAGCCACGCGACCTTCGATACCTTCCGGTACCAGTTTCTCGGCGCCCTCGGACGAATCCTGGAAGTACCGATCAGAGGAGCCTTGCGCCTGGGACATCGCACCCAGCGAACCCATGCCACGGTACGCTTTGTAGGAACGGCCCTGGAAGAGCTCGATTTCACCCGGCGCCTCTTCGGTACCGGCGAACATCGAGCCCATCATCACACTGTAGGCACCGGCAACGATGGCCTTGGACAGGTCACCGGAGAAACGGATGCCACCGTCGGCGATCAGGGGAACGTCGGTGCCTTCCAGCGCTGCGGCAACGTTGGCGATTGCGCTGATCTGCGGAACGCCGACGCCTGCAACGATACGGGTGGTGCAGATGGAGCCAGGGCCGATACCGACCTTGACGCCGTCAGCGCCCGCCTCGACCAGCGCGCGAGCAGCCGCTCCGGTCGCGATGTTGCCGCCGATGACCTGTACGTCAGGGAAGTTCTGCTTGACCCAGCGAACGCGGTCGATCACGCCTTTGGAATGACCGTGCGCGGTGTCGACGACGATGACGTCAACGCCGGCAGCGACCAGGGCGCTGACTCGCTCGCCGGTGTCTTTACCGGTACCGACCGCAGCGCCAACACGCAGACGACCTTGATCGTCCTTGCTGGCGAGTGGGTAGGCTTTGGATTTTTCGATGTCCTTGACGGTCATCATGCCCTTGAGCGCGAACTTCTCGTCGACAATCAGGACTTTTTCGAGACGGTGTTTGTGCAGCAGGTCGCGGACTTCGTACTTGTCGGCGCCTTCGCGAACAGTGACCAGACGCTCTTTAGGCGTCATCACTTCACGAACGGTGGCTTCCAGACGGTTTTCGAAACGCACGTCGCGGGAGGTCACGATGCCGACGAGCTCGCCATCATGCAGGACCGGCACGCCGGAAATGTTGTGTTGACGGGTCAGTTCGAACAGATCGCGAACGGTGGCGTCAGCCTCGATGGTGATCGGATCCTTGACCACACCCGCTTCGAACTTCTTGACCTTGCGCACTTCGGCAGCTTGCTGCTCGATGGTCATGTTCTTGTGGATGATGCCGATGCCGCCTTCCTGAGCCATGGCGATTGCCAGACGGGCTTCGGTAACGGTGTCCATAGCGGCGGAAATGAGGGGGATGTTCAGTTCGATGCCACGGGTCAATCGGGTTTTCAGACTGACTTCGTTGGGAAGCACCTCGGAATAACCGGGCACAAGGAG
The DNA here is from genome assembly GCF_003605735.1 of Pseudomonas sp. LS-2. Taxonomy (GTDB): domain Bacteria; phylum Pseudomonadota; class Gammaproteobacteria; order Pseudomonadales; family Pseudomonadaceae; genus Aquipseudomonas. The sequence continues at coordinate 405,104 of NZ_QXTJ01000015.1, forward strand.
AATGTCGTCGAATGTAAGGGCTTCTTGGCTGATACGCAGCATCGCTGGGCTCCCGAGCGGGAAAATGGAAGCGCGCCATTATACCCAGACACCTGCCCTTGCTCAATGTAAAGATCAGGCTATTTGATAATCATCGCGATGTAGAAACTCTATCGCGCGGATTCGTCTTTATAAGCGGACTTTGACGAAGGACACCGGCCGATCCAGACGTCCGGCGAACTCTTCCACGAAGCCAGGCTTGAACCCGGCATCCAGCCAGTCGTTGAAGATAAACCCCAGATTGGAAAACCCGCACGGATCGAGAAACAGAAAGCCGTTGATGTCGTCCTCGTGACGGCATTCGGGGCACATGAAGTTGTCGGTATGGCCGGGCATCCATTCTTCAAGACTGTCGAACAGTGCCTCACCGATTTCACGTCGACACTCAGGGCAACCGGCCTCCTCTTTGAAACCCTGCTGCGGCGTATAGATGCAGCGTTTGAGCACGATCTCCAGGCCATTGACCGGCTGACCGTAAGGCAGGGCTTCAGGGTTTTCGACGAAGCGACGCGCACCGGGCGCAATTGCGTAGGCCATTCGATTGAAACTGCGCCCGCAGGTGGTCAGCGACTCCTCGACCACATTCAGTTTCACCAGCCAGCGCAGGATCGTCCGTGCCTTCGCTTCATGCGCAGGAAAGCTGGAGATTTGCGGGACGATGATGCTTTGGGTGTTCATGAGGGGCCTGACTGACGCTGGATCGGGGGCGGCAGCTTAATACCACCGTCAACCACGTCAAGTATGGCTTTCAGCCGGCGAGGTAGCGAGCGATGAGCGTGATCCCGCTTATCAGTACCATCCAGGTCACCAGGCGCACGAACATCTCCCGTGACAGGCGCATAACCAGAAGGCGACCGATCCACGAGCCGACAATCATCGCAGGCAGCAGACAGACTGCTAGCAGTAACAGGGAGATCTGTGCATAAACCCCAGTGATCACGAACAAGCTAAGACGCACGATGGTGCTGCAACTGATGAGGGCGTTTTGCGTGGCGCGGGCCTGGGTCTTGTCGGCCAAGCGACCGTTGAGGTAGATCGCATATAAAAAGCCGCCACTGCCGAACAGTGCACCGAACAGGCCGCCCACGGTGCCCATTGGAATCGACCAGCCTGCCGACAGTTGGGTCGGGCGCACTTTTACCGCCAGGCTGTAGATCGAATAGCCGATCAGAAACAGGCCCATCAACAGCAGCAGCACATCGGACTTGAGATTGAGCAGAAACAACACGCCCAGCGTACAGCCGACCGCCATGCACGGCACCATCCTCAGCAGCTCCGAGCGGACCACCGATTGCCGCGACGGCAGTAGGTGACTGAATGCTGCGAGGAAATCCAGCATGACCAGCAGCGGGATGATCCGTGACAGCGGCATGAAGTGAATCAGAACCGGCCCCGCAACCAGCGCTGTGCCAAAACCGGCGATGGCGAACACCAGATAGGCCGCAATCATGCCGCCTTCTATAAAGAGCCAATCGAGCGGTGTCAGCCCCAACTGGTTGAAGGCCGCTGAAAGGTCGGCAAAGGTAGCGAGCATTTTTCCTCCATGGATGGGCAAAAGCGGCACAGCATACTCGAACTCGCGGACACGACAGCGTGCCCCAATGCCTTTATCATGCCTGCCATGATCAAAGACCCCTTCGCAAGACTCGGCCTCGACCGGGAAGTCCTTACTGTCAGCCAGCTCAACGGCCGCGCGCGCGTGCTGCTGGAGGACGTTTTCTCCAGCATCTGGGTCGAGGGGGAAATTTCCAACCTGTCCCGCCCTGCCTCGGGCCACGTTTATTTCACGCTGAAGGACACCGGCGCCCAAGTGCGCTGCGCGCTGTTTCGCAGCAACGCGGCTCGGGTTCGCCAAGCGCTGAAAGACGGTCTGGCAGTCAAGGTGCGCGGCAAGGTTTCGTTGTTCGAAGGCCGTGGCGACTATCAGCTGATCCTCGATACCGTCGAACCCGCTGGTGATGGTGCGCTGCGATTGGCCTTCGATGCCTTGAAGGAAAAACTCAGCGCCGAAGGCCTGTTCAGTGCCGAGCGCAAGGTTGCCCTGCCCTTGCACCCGCAACGCATCGGGATCATCAGTTCGCCTACCGGGGCGGTAATTCGCGACATCATCAGCGTGTTCCGACGCCGCGCGCCGCAAGTCGAACTGACACTGATTCCGACCGCCGTGCAGGGTCGTGAAGCGATCAACCAGATCGTGCGAGCGCTGAAGCTCGCCGACTCCCGTGGCTTCGACGCATTGATTCTCGCCCGTGGGGGCGGCTCGCTGGAAGATCTCTGGTGTTTCAATGAAGAAGCCGTGGCGCGCGCCATCGATGCCTGCGTGACACCTATCGTCAGCGCGGTGGGGCACGAAACCGATGTTTCCATCAGTGACTTCGTCGCCGACGTCCGCGCCCCGACGCCTTCCGCTGCCGCAGAGCTGCTGGCACCTGACTCAAGCGACCTGCACCGGCGCGTAGAAAGCCTGCAACGGCGGTTGATCAGCCGCATGCAGGACCGGCTGATGCGCGAACAGTTGCGGCTGGACGGTATTTCCCGGCGTTTGCGTCATCCCGGCGAGCGTCTACGCCAGCGCGCGCAACGCCTCGACGATCTGGACATGCGCTTGCGGCGGGCCTTCGAGCAACAGATGCACAAACGCCAGGTGCGCATGAATCATCTGGAGAGCCGTCTGGCTGCCCAACACCCCGGTCGTACACTGGCTTTCCTGCGTCAGCGCCTGGATGTGCTGGCCGAACGCTTGCCCCGTGCGATCAAGGAGAACCTCAAGACCCGCCGTTTACAGCTGCAAAGTCAGGTCCAGACCCTGAACGTGGTGAGCCCGCTGGCAACCCTTGGTCGCGGCTACAGCATTCTGCTGGATGAGCGCGGCAAGGCGATTCGCGCGGCGGAACAGACCCACACAGGTCAGCGTCTGACGGCTCGACTTGCCGAGGGCGAGTTGCAAGTACGCGTCGAAGACAATCACCTGACGCCCGTCACCCTTTCTCTTCTGGACTGATCAATGCTGCCTTTTATTTTCCGTTCTCTGGCCGGCGCTGCACTGGCCCTGTGCGTGATGCTGCCCGCCCATGCCGACAGCTACATTTCGCGGCTGCTGAACAAGCCGGTGCCGGGCGGCGTGGCCGTCGTGGATCTCGGTCCTGCCAACCAGGCGCCGAAAGCGACATGGCAAGGCAAGCCGGTGTTGGTGGTCAAGGATCAGGACGCGCGCTGGCTGGCGATCGTGGGTATTCCGCTGACGATCAAACCCGGCACCTCGCAACAGGTGAACAGCGGCGGTCGCAATCTGCCGTTTACCGTAGGGAGCAAGAAGTACCCTGAGCAGCACATCACGCTGAAAAACCAGCGTCAGGTCAATCCGAACCCGGACGACCTGAAACGCATCGAACAGGAACTGGACGTGCAGGTTCGCGCCTATCGCAGCTTCACGCCGGGTACGCCGAGCAATCTGCTGCTGGATAAACCGGTGAATGGCCCGCTGTCCAGCAAGTTCGGTGTGCGCCGTTTCTTCAATGGCGAAGAACGCAATCCTCACGCGGGCCTGGACTTCGCGGTTCCGGCGGGAACGCCGATCAAATCGCCTGCGGCGGGCAAGGTCATTCTGATCGGCAACTACTTCTTCAATGGCAACACGGTGTTCGTCGACCACGGGCAAGGCTTTATCAGCATGTTCTGCCACATGTCGAAGATCGACGTAAAAGTCGGCGATACCGTGCCACGGGGCGGAGTGGTCGGGCGTGTTGGTTCGACAGGCCGCGCCACCGGCCCGCATATGCACTGGAACGTCAGCCTGAACGATGCGCGGGTCGATCCTGCGATCTTTATCAATGCGTTTCAGCCGTAGCGGCTGAGAGCGCAAGGCAGAATCCTGTAGGAGCGCGCTTGCCCGAGTTGCGTAGATGCAAACAGCCCAACAATAAAATCTCGCAAAAATGAGATCAACAGCCGATAAATATCTCTATTTAAGTGCTTTTGAAATCTTCTCCCAATTTTTTCCAACTACTTGCCACCTTTCACCTCATTGGTTACGGTTGGACACATGAAAGCCTCTCAGAACCTCATCCTGCTGCGTCAACACCGCTGCCTCAGTCTCGTCAGTGCACGACTGCCAGGCTCAAACGCGGTGCCTCGACGCTACACTTCGTATTAAACGGCTGGCCGCCTTCTTTCGGCCCTGAATACAAAAAGGATTATTCACATGACCATGCTCAAAGATCCCTCGCAGAAGTACCGCGCGTTTCCTGTCATCGACCTGCCTGACCGTACCTGGCCTTCCAAGACCATTACCGAAGTGCCGATCTGGTGCAGTTCCGACCTGCGTGACGGTAACCAGTCGCTGATCGAGCCGATGGATGCGGTCAAGAAGCTGCGCTTCTGGAAAACCCTGGTGCAGGTCGGCGTGAAGGAAATCGAAGCCTCGTTCCCGGCGGCATCGCAGACCGACTTCGATTTCGTGCGAACGCTGATCGAAGATGGCCACATTCCGGACGACACCACGATTCAGGTGCTGACCCAAGGCCGTGAAGACCTCATCGCCCGCACCTTTGAATCCCTGCGTGGCGCCAAGAAAGCCATCGTCCACCTGTACAACGCGACCTCCCCTTCTTTCCGTCGCATCGTCTTCAATCAGGACAAGGACGGCATCAAGGCCATCGCGGTCAACGCTGCCAAGCTGTTCGTCAAATACGCAGCGCAACAGCCAGAAACCCAATGGCAGTTCGAATACTCGCCTGAAACCTTCAGCGCCACCGAACTGGATTTCGCCAAAGAAGTCTGCGACGCGGTGATCGAAGTCTGGAACGCCACACCGCAGAACAAAGTCATTCTCAACCTGCCGGCTACCGTTGAGGTGGCGACGCCGAACATCTACGCCGACCAGATCGAGTGGTTCTGCCGCAACATCAGCCGCCGTGACAGCGTGATCATCAGCCTGCACACGCACAACGACCGTGGCACTGGCGTTGCCGCAACCGAACTGGGCCTGATGGCCGGTGCAGATCGCGTCGAAGGCTGCCTGTTCGGCAACGGCGAGCGCACCGGTAACGTTGACCTGGTCACCGTCGCTCTGAACATGTACACCCAGGGCCTGAACCCGCAACTGGACTTCTCCGACATCGACGGCGTGCGCAAGGTCGTCGAGGAGTGCAACCAGATTCCGGTCCACCCACGTCATCCGTATGTCGGCGATCTGGTTCACACCGCCTTCTCTGGCTCGCACCAGGACGCCATCCGCAAGGGCTTTAGCCAGCAGAAGGAAGGCACGCTGTGGGAAGTGCCTTACCTGCCCATCGACCCGGCAGACATCGGCCGCAGCTATGAGGCTGTCATTCGCGTGAACAGCCAGTCCGGCAAGGGCGGTATTACCTACCTGCTCGAACAGGAATACGGCATTTCGCTGCCACGTCGCATGCAGATCGAGTTCAGCCAGGTGGTTCAGGGTGAAACCGACCGTCTGGGCCTGGAGATGACCGCCGAGCAGATCTACTCGCTGTTCAAGCGTGAATACCTGCAAGCCAACAAGCCTTATGCACTGGTCAGCCATCGTTTGCAGGAAGAAAACGGCCACAGCGCCGTGGAAGTCGAAGTTGCCGCCAAGGGCGACGGTGAGAGCAATCTGCACTGGCGCGGCAAAGGCAATGGTGCGCTGGAAGCTCTGGTTGCCGGCCTGCCGGTCAAGGCTGAAATCATGGACTACAACGAGCATGCCATTGGCGCAGGCACCACGGCCAAGGCCGCTGCCTACATCGAACTGCGTGTGGATGGCGGGCGGGCGGTACATGGCGTGGGCATCGATGAAAACATCACCACCGCCAGCTTCAAGGCCCTGTTCAGCGCGCTGAACCGTGCGCTGTTGCAGGCAGATGCCGCCGCCGAAGCTGCTTGATCGATAGGTTAAACCTCTAACGGTCCGAATTGCCGGAGGCAGCGATCTCAAATGCGCCACCGCCGGCAAGCTGCTACAGAGAGCGTGTTTGACTGGATATCAAAAGGCCCTGAAGCAGACGCTTCAGGGCCTTTTCATTGGAGCGGGATGGGTCAGGCAGTGGTATTGACGCTGCCCTTCATCAACTCCATCAACGAAGCCTGCTGGGCGCCCAATTGCGCCATGGTTCCGGAGATCTGCTGCTGGATCGCCATCACCTGAGCCGCCTTCTCTTGCTCAGGTGCCTTGCTGCTTTGAGCGGCAGCCAATTGCTGCTGCTGTTGCTCAAGCATCTTCTGGGTCTGTTTGATCTGCTCTTGCAACTGCTTGATTGCTTGCTCGCGCGGCGTGCCCCCGCCTTCGGACTTGCTCGCCCCCGCCGCCTTCGGCTCTTCGTAGACGTTGCCGCGCAGGTTCACGCTGGCCGTTGTGGCGTCGCTCTTGGTGGATTCGTCGTTCTTGAAGCCAACGGAAAACGCGCTGGAGTAGGTACTCAACGAAGTCGTATTGATCGTGGTCATGATGAACTCCTTGTTTAGTGCCTTTGTATCGGCCAGCTTACAAAGAACTGAAGTTCATCCCTTCACGCACGCAAAACCGCTCCACGGGCTGAGCCATGGAGCGGATTCGACGGGATTGTCAGGCGGTGGTGTTGATGCTGCCGGATTTTTGCAGTTGTACCAGCGCGGCTTCCTGCGTCGCGAGGCTGGCAGTGGTGGTGGAAATCTGCCCCTGGATCGCCATGACCCGTTGGGATTTCTCTTCATCCGAGCCTTTGCCGGCCTGAGCGGCAGCCAGTTGCTGCTCTTGTTCCTGCAGGCGCTTTTCGGTTTCCTTGATCTGCTGCTCCAGCTTCTCGATGGCCTGCTCGCTTTCGCTGGAGGAATCAGAAGTGCCACCCGCTCCGCCGGCGCCACCTGCGCCGCCAGCAGCGGTCGTACCGGATGCAGAGGTGGTTGCAGCGGCTGCGGTGGTCGAGGTGTCGTCGCTGTCAGACGTGGCGGTCGTGGTGTCTTTCTTGACCGCAACAGTGAAGCTGCTCGAGTAAGAAGTAAGTGAGGACGCGTTGATGGTGGTCATACCGATCTCCTGTATTGGTACAACGCTATCGACCCCGCCCCCTGCAAACTCTATGAACTTAGTGTATCTCGAATGTATCAGCGTCGAGATATGCCGGGAATTTCTGCCGGTACGCCGACAGGCTTTCGGCAGACAGGCTGACATGAAATACACCATCGGCTTCGCCAATGTTCAGCAGGCTCTCGCCCTGGAAGTCCAGCACCTGACTGTCTCCGGTGTAGGCAAAACCCTTGCCGTCCGTGCCAATGCGGTTGACGGCTGCGACATAGCACAGATTTTCGATGGCCCGCGCCGGCAACAAGCGGTTCCAGTGCTGACGACGGGCCCCAGGCCAATTCGCCGTGTACAACAGCAGATCGGTGTCATGCGCGCCGCGACTCCACACTGGGAACCGCAGGTCATAACAAATCAGCGGGCGAATTCGCCAACCCTTGAGTTCAAACTGGACCTGACGTTCGCCCGGGCTGTAATGCTCGTGCTCGCCCGCCATGCGGAACAGGTGACGTTTGTCGTAATGCAACAAATCGCCGTCGGGACGGGCCCACAGCAGGCGATTTCGGTGACTGCCGTCCGCCGCTCGAATGATCACACTGCCGGTCACGACCGCGTTGATGCGTTTGGCCTGCGCCAGCAGCCACTTGGACGTGACGCCGTTTTCCGGCTCGGCGAGGGTTTCGGAATCCATCGAGAAACCGGTGGTGAACATCTCCGGCAGAATCACCAGATCGGCGCCTTGCGCTTGCTCCAGCAATTCCTCGAAGTGCGCATGGTTGGCCTTGCAGTCGTGCCAGACCAGCGTGGTCTGCACCAGCGCGATGTTCAGATTCGACAAGTTGCTCAGATCGCGCATAGTTTTTCCGCTGCCTGACGCAACGTCTCCTCTCGCTTTGGAAAGCACAGGCGAATGATGCGCTGGCCTTCAGGCGGGCTCTGGTAAAACACTGAAATCGGAATGCTCGCCACGCCATGTTCGCGGGTCATCCACAGGGACATGTCGACGTCGTTGAGGTCGGGGCGAATCTGCGAATAATCGACCAACTGGAAGTAGGTGCCCGACGCGCGCGTGAAGGTGAAACGCGATGACTCCAGGCGATCGCAGAAGAAATCACGCTTGGCCTGGTAGAACGCGGGCAACTCCTCGACATGCTCGGGACACGCGGCCATGAAATCGGCCAGCGCCCATTGCAGCGGCGTCACGCCACAGAAACCTACGAATTGGTGGATCTTGCGCATCTCGGCAGTCAGCGCGGGGGGCGCGACCAGATAGCCGGTTTTCCAGCCGGTGACGTGGTAGGTCTTGCCGAACGAGCTGACCACAAAGGCGCGCTCATACAACTCTTCGTGGGCCAGGACGCTGGCATGCTTGACGCCATCGAACACCAGGTGCTCGTACACTTCATCGCTGACCAGATAGATGTCGCGATCACGGATCAATGCTGCCAATTGATCCAGCTCGCTGCGAGTGATCAGCGCACCACTGGGGTTGTGCGGCGTGTTGATGATCACCATGCGGGTCCGCGGACTCAGCGCAGCGCTGAACTTCTCCCAGTCGATGGAGAAGTCGCCATCCTTGAGCTGCACATGCACACAGCGGCCGCCGGCCAGTTCAACCGAAGGCTCGTAGCTGTCGTAACTTGGATCGAAGACGATGACTTCGTCACCCGCCCGCACCACGGTCTGGATCGCGCAGAAGATGGCATGGGTGGCACCGGGGGTGATGGTGACCTCGGCGTTCATGTCGACCTGACGCCCGTAAGAACGGGCGATCTTGGCGGCAACCTGCTCACGCAGCGCCGGCAAGCCGGTCATTGGCGCGTATTGATTGTGGCCGTCCATGGTGTGGCGGCAGAGGGCCTCGCGCAGCGCGTCGGGGCCGTCGAAATCGGGAAAACCCTGAGAAAGATTGATTGCACCGGTTTCGGCTGCAAGCTGGGACATCACGGTGAAGATGGTGGTGCCAACGTTCGGCAATTTGCTGGTGATCATAGGGTTTTCCTGCTTCACACCCGGCTCCAGAACGGCACGGGGTCTCGCAGGATAGCCCAGATGTCCGGCACAAAAAAAGGCGCCATTGGCGCCTTTTTCGAAGAAAGACCGTTACAGAATCAGCGCTTGTCCTTGCGCTTCTTCTCGGCTTTCTTGTGGTGCGACATCAAGCGACGCTTCTTGTTGACCTGGCGATCTGTCAGCGTGTTCTTGTTGCCTTCGTACGGGTTATCTCCGCCTTTGAACTCGATGCGAATCGGCGTACCGACCAGCTTGAGCACGCGACGATAGGTGTTTTCGAGGTAACGCACGTACGACTTCGGTACGCGCTCGACCTGGTTGCCGTGGATCACGATGATCGGCGGGTTGGCGCCACCCAGGTGAGCGTAGCGCAGCTTGATCCGACGACTGTTGACCATCGGCGGCTGGTGTTCAGTGACCGCGTCTTCGAGGATCTGGGTCAGACGGCTGGTGGGCCAGCGGGTGACCGCGGACTTGAACGAGTTCTGAACCGACTGGTAGAGGTTGCCGACGCCCGTGCCGTGCAGCGCGGAAATGAAGTGAATGTCCGCGAAGTCGACGAAGAACAACCGACGCTCAAGCTCGGTCTTCACGTAGTCGCGCTCGCTCGGCACCATGCCGTCCCACTTGTTCAGCGCGATAACCAGCGCACGACCGGCTTCCAGAGCAAAGCCCAGCAGGTTGAGGTCGTGATCGACCACGCCTTCGCGGGCGTCCATGACGAAGATCACCACGTTGGCGTCTTTGATCGCTTGCAGGGTTTTGACTACCGAGAACTTTTCGACTTCCTCGTGGATCTTGCCGCGCTTGCGCACACCGGCGGTGTCGATCAGCGTGTACTTCTCGTCGTTGCGCTCGAACGGGATGTAGATACTGTCGCGCGTGGTGCCTGGCTGGTCGTAGACGATGACGCGGTCTTCGCCAAGCATGCGGTTGACCAGCGTCGACTTGCCGACGTTGGGTCGTCCGATGATGGCGATTTTGATGCCGTCCTTCTCGCTCGGGCCTGGAATGCGCTTGGCTTCCTCACCTTCGGCGACGTCTTCTTCCTCGCCCTCTTCCACTTCATCAGCGTCTTTGGGGAATTCGCGCAGAGCGATTTCCAGCATCTGCGTGATGCCGCGACCATGCGCACCGGCGACTGGAATCGCGTCGCCCATGCCCAGCGGAGCGAACTCGGCGCGTGCCATGTCAGGGTCGATGTTATCGACCTTGTTGGCGACCACGTACGAGGTCTTGTTGCGCTTGCGCAGGTGCTCGCCAATCATCTGGTCGGCGGCGGTGAAGCCGGCTTTGGCGTCTACCAGGAACAGCACGACATCGGCTTCTTCGATGGCCAGCAGCGACTGCTCTGCCATCTTTTCGTCCATGCCGTGTTCATCACCGGAGATACCGCCGGTGTCGATCAGGATGTAGGTACGCCCTTGCCACTTGGCCTCACCGTATTGGCGATCACGGGTCAGACCGGACAAGTCGCCGACGATGGCGTCGCGAGTCCTGGTCAGGCGGTTGAACAAGGTGGACTTGCCGACGTTCGGTCGACCCACCAGGGCGATTACGGGAACCATGCGGCTCTCCACTTCGTTATTTCAGAAAATACAAAAGCCGCTGCAAGGCAGCGGCCGGAGTTCGGAGCGGCACCCTAAGTGCCGCAAGCCCCGTCAGAGCGGGGCCGCCCGAGGAAAGCCGATTCACTGGCCTCCTCAAGCATAGACAGCCACTACTTGATCGTCAGGGCTTCCAGCTTGCCGCTGTTGCCGAAGACGTAAATGGTGTTGCCCGACACCAGTGGACGGGCACGCAGGCCGTCACTGTCGATCTTTTCACGGCCAACGAAATGACCGTCGACCTGACTCAGCAGATGCAGATAGCCTTCCATGTCACCGACGGCTACGTAGCTGGAGAACACTTCCGGCGAACCCAGTTGACGACGGGCCAGCGAATCGTTGCTCCACAGCGCGGTGGACGAACGCTCATCGACGCCTTCCACGGTGCCGTTTGCCAGCGAAACGTAAACGCTGCCGAAGCCCTGGGCAACGCCCGAGTAGCTCGACGCATCACGCTGCCACAGGACACGCCCGCTCTGCAGTTCAAGACCTGCTACGCGCCCCTGGTAAGTCGCGACGTACAGGGTGGTGCCCGATAACAGCAGGCCGCCGTCGATGTCGACGACACGATCCAGCTCGGAACGGCCTTGCGGAATCGCAACGCGTTGCTCCCAGACAGGCACGCCGTTGCTGATGTCCAGTGCCACGACCTTGCCAGTCGACAGGCCTGCAACGGCCAGTTGATTGGTGACGATTGGTGCGCCAGTACCGCGCAGGGTCAGAACCGCAGGACTGCTGTCGTAGATCCAGCGCTGATCACCCGTGGCGGCATCGTAACCGATGACCTTGTCATCCTGAGTCTGGGCAACCACGACATCGCCGTTGGTTGCCGGAGACGACAGCACTTCACTGGTGGCCTTGGCCTTCCACTTCTGTTCGCCAGTGGCCTCGTCAAGAACGATGACCTCGCCACGGAGGGTGCCCAGCATGACCATGCCGAAGCCTACGCCGACGGCACCGGAAACAGGCTGCTCAAGCTCCTTTTTCCAGACCACGTCACCGTTGCTGCGGTTGATCGCCATGACCAGACCGTTGGCATCGGCAGCGTAGATGTTCTCGCCGTCGATAGCCGGAACCAGCATGTTATAGATGTCGCCCTGACCATCACCGACCGAGCGGCTCCACAGCTTTTGCAGGACCACTTCTTCTTTGAAGTCGGTCAGCTCGGCCGGAGGCAATTCCTTTTTGCTGTTGCTGCTGCAACCCGCGGCCAGAATGGCCAGAGCCAGCAATGCTGCATGTTTCCAACGAATCACGTCACGCATCCCCTTTCGCCAGATCGTCGAGCTTCATTTGCAAGCCACCCACTGCCGCTTCCTCGGAAAGCGCAGCCTTGGCCTTTTTGTAAGCAGCGTAAGCATCGTCGGTACGACCCAGCTGAACCAGCAGGTCACCGCGCAGCTCTTCACGGCTGGCCGCGAAAGCCTTGTCGGCATCGCCGTCGAGCAGTTTCAGCGCGTCTTCTGCCTTGTTCTGGGCTGCCAGCACGCGAGCCAGACGTTGACGGGCAATTTCGCCCAGCGTCGGGTTGGCCGGCTTGTCGTTGACCGCTTTCAGCTCGCTTGCAGCGTCGTCCAGCTTACCGGTATCGACCGCGACCTTGGCCACGAACAGGCTGCCGTACTGGGCGTAAGGAGTGCCGCCAAAATCGCTTTTCAGTTTGCCGGCGATTTCAGCCACACGACCGGCATCGGCCTGGCCGCTTGGAGTCAGCGCCGTTTCCAGCAACTGCTGGTACAGGGCCGAGGCACCCTGGGCCTGGTTGTTCTGATAGCGGTGCCAGGCTTGCCAGCCCAACACAACGATCACTGCGAGCAGACCGCCGGTGACCAAGGGCTTGCCGTTACGCTGCCACCAGTCTTTTACCGCTGCCAGCTGTTCATCATCGGTACTCGACACCCCAATACTCCTATCTAATTCGGCTGTTTATCAGCTTCAACCCTGCACGACGCAGGTGGCCAGGTGCTCAGACAGAGCATCCCAGGCAATATTTTGTTGTTCGCCCTGACCGCGCAGAGGCTTGACGCCCACTTCCTTGCGAGCCAGTTCTTCGTCTCCCAGGATCAGCGCATACAGCGCGCCGCTCTTGTCGGCCTTCTTGAACTGGCTCTTGAAGCTGCCAGCACCCGCATTGACCTGCAGACGCAGATTCGGCGCCTGATCACGCAGACGCTCTGACAACGCCAGCGCAGCCAGCTCTGCAGCCTCGCCGAATGCACAGACGTAGACGTCGATCGTGCGCGAAATCTCTTCCGGCACCTGTTCCAGGGTTTCCAGCAGCAGAACCAGGCGCTCGATGCCCATGGCAAAACCCACACCCGTGGTCGGCTTGCCACCCATCTGCTCCACCAGACCGTCGTAACGGCCGCCCGCGCAGACAGTGCCTTGGGCCCCCAGCTGATCGGTGACCCATTCGAAAACGGTCTTGCTGTAGTAGTCCAGGCCGCGAACCAGTTTCGGATTGATCACGTAAGGAATGCCGGCCGCATCGAGACGCGCCTTGAGGCCCTCGAAGTGAACACGGGACTCTTCGTCCAGATAGTCCGCCAGCTTCGGCGCATCGACCAGCACGGCCTGGGTTTCAGGATGCTTGGTGTCCAGCACCCGCAGCGGGTTGGTTTTCAAACGACGCTGGCTGTCTTCGTCCAGTTGCTCCAGACGGGCCGACAGATACTCGACCAGGGCCTCACGATAGCGCCCACGGGCCTCGCTGGTGCCCAGGCTGTTGAGTTCGAGCTTGACGGCATTACGAATGCCCAGCAGGCCCCACAGGCGCCAGGTCAATACGATCAGTTCGGCGTCGATATCCGGGCCGTCAAGGTTGAAAACCTCACAGCCGATCTGGTGGAACTGGCGATAACGACCTTTCTGCGGACGCTCGTGGCGGAACATCGGACCGATGTACCACAGTTTCTGTACCTGACCGCCACCGGTGATGCCGTGTTCCAGCACCGCGCGCACGCAGGCGGCCGTGCCTTCAGGGCGCAGGGTCAGCGAGTCGCCGTTGCGGTCGGCGAAGGTGTACATTTCTTTCTCGACGATGTCGGTGACTTCGCCGATGGAGCGCTTGAACAGCTCGGTGAACTCAACGATCGGCATGCGAATCTGGCGATAACCGTAATTATCCAGCAAACGCGATACGGTGCCTTCGAAATAGCGCCACAGCGGCGTCTGGTCCGGCAGGATGTCGTTCATGCCACGAATGGCTTGCAGAGACTTACTCACAAAAATTCCTTGGAAACTGGGTTAGCCGCGAACGATCAGCGCTGCGTCGGCCTGGGCCTTCTCGGCCGCTTTCTCGCGAATCAAGCGTTCCAGCTCGTCCACCAGATTGTCATTGGTCAGCTTCTGCGACGGTTTGCCGTCGATGTAGATCAGGTTCGGCGTGCCACCGGTGAGGCCGATATGTGCCTCTTTGGCTTCGCCGGGACCGTTCACCACACAACCGATCACCGCGACATCGAGCGGAACCAGCAAGTCCTCAAGGCGCCCTTCCAGCTCGTTCATGGTCTTGACCACATCGAAGTTCTGCCGCGAGCAGCTCGGGCAGGCGATGAAGTTGATACCACGGGAACGCAGGTGCAGCGACTTGAGGATGTCGTAACCGACTTTCACTTCTTCGACCGGATCGGCGGCCAGCGAGATACGGATGGTATCGCCGATTCCTTCGGCCAGCAGCATACCTAGGCCGACGGCCGATTTCACTGTGCCTGAACGCAAACCACCTGCTTCGGTGATGCCAAGGTGCAATGGCTGGATGATTTGCTTGGCCAGCAGACGATACGCTTCGACGGCCATGAACACGTCGGACGCCTTGACGCTGACTTTGAAGTCCTGGAAATCCAGGCGGTCGAGGTGCTCGACATGACGTAAGGCCGACTCAACCAATGCGGCTGGCGTCGGCTCTCCGTATTTCTTCTGCAGGTCTTTTTCCAGGGAACCGGCGTTGACGCCGATGCGGATTGGAATACCGCGATCACGTGCCGCATCGACCACCGCGCGCACGCGGTCTTCGCGACCGATGTTGCCCGGATTGATGCGCAGGCAATCGACGCCAAGCTCAGCCACACGAAGGGCGATCTTGTAATCGAAATGGATGTCAGCGACCAGGGGAACCTTGACCAGTTGCTTGATGCGCCCGAACGCCTCGGCGGCGTCCATGTCCGGAACGGAAACGCGAACGATGTCCACGCCAGCCGCTTCCAGGCGGTTGATCTGGGCGACGGTGGCGGCGACATCGTTGGTGTCGCTGTTGGTCATGCTCTGTACCGCGATCGGCGCATCACCGCCGACCGGCACGGAGCCGACCCAGATTTTACGAGATTCGCGACGTTTGATCGGAGATTCGCCGTGCATGACTTATTGCCCCAGCTTCATGCGAGCCGTCTGGCCCGATGTATAAGGTGTAACGTCCACCGCCTGACCGTTGTAGCTGACCTGTGCCGCACGCGCTACGCCCAGACGCACTGCCAGAGGCGGTTTGCCACTGACATTCACGCTGTCGCCTGAACGCTTGAGGCCGCTGGTCAGCACCTTGCCATTACCGTCAGTGATCTGGAACCAGCAATCGGCGGTGAACTGGATCTGTACCTGACCGAAGCCTGCCGGAGCAGGCGCTGCTTCAGCCGGCGCAGGTGCCGGAGCTGGCGCTGGCGCAGGAGTTGCTGCAGTGGCCGGAGTCATCGGTGTGGAGTGAGCTGGCGCTGCCGGTGTTGCTGGCGTGCCATGAGCAGGCGCGGGCACTGGCGTACCCGCGACAGGTGCCGTTGCAGTCGACGTAGCGGGCGTCACAGGTGCTGGCGCGTCGGGCTCCGTGTTATTGAGCGGCAGAGGCGCGGTGTTGTTCTGCGCTTCGGCGACAGCCTGATCTTCGGGCTCGTCGAGCGGATGAATCTGCGTGGTGCCGTCGGCGCTTTCCACTTCAACGTGTTCCATGCCCAGACTGGCCGGCTCTTTGCCACGCAGAGTTGCCTGATCCTGCCACCAGACGAATCCACCGCCAATCAGCGCGACCAGCAGCAACAGGCTGACGATGCGCAGGATATTGTGGGACAGACGCACGGGCTCTTCGATACGGCCCAACGCATGCACGTTACTGCCCTTGCCGTCGGTGCCGGTGTACTGGTCGAACTGGCTGACCAGTTCTGCCTGGTCCAGGCCCATCAGTTTCGCGTAGGCACGAATGTAGCCCCGGGCAAAGGTATGGCCGGGAAGCTTGTCAAAGTCGCCCGACTCCACATAGCCGAGGGAGGTCGCGGTGAGGTTCAGCCTCAAAGCCACATCTGGCAGCGACCAGTTTTTGCTCTCGCGTGCCTGGCGCAACGTTTCACCAGGGTTGGTACGAGTGGCTGCTACAACTTCGGGATGCGCCGCTTTCATCATTGCTCCGACAGGTATTGCTGATATTCCGGCGTACCGGGATAGAGTCTTTTTAGTTGCAGGCCATAGCTGGCTGCCTTGTTGCGATCGTCATAAATCTTCGCCAACCGCGTACCCAGCAACAGACTACGTGCATTCTGGTCGCTAAGCTGGCTGAAACGGTCGTAATAGTCTCGCGCCGGCACATAATGCCTGTCTTCGTAAGACAACTCAGCCATTTCCAGCAAAGCACGCGGTTGTTGGCGATCAAGCCTCAAGGCCTTGGTGAATTCTTCGCGCGCAGCATCGCGGTTGCCCAGCTTCAATGAGGTCATGCCCAGGTTCTCGAAAACCCTGGCCCGCTCAGCATAAAGGTCATCATCGGCGGCCTGCTGAAATCGCTCGTAAGCCTCCTTGTAGCGCTTCTGCTCGTAAAGAAAACCACCGTAATTATTGAGGATGCGTGCATCCTTGGGACGGGAGGACAACGCTTTGGTGTAGTACTGACTGGCCAGATCCGGCTCCAGCTCAGCCTGAAATACCAACCCCAATGCAGCGTTGGCATCGGCGTCGGAGCTGTCCAGCTCAAGCGCTTTCTTCAAAGGCGCCTTGGCGCGCTCCATCTGGCCCTGCTGCAGATAACCGAGGCCCAACTGCACATAGGCGTGGCGAGCCTCTTCACGTCCCTTGCCGGTACTCAGCGGATCGACG
This sequence comes from Pseudomonas sp. LS-2, assembly GCF_003605735.1. Lineage (GTDB taxonomy): Bacteria > Pseudomonadota > Gammaproteobacteria > Pseudomonadales > Pseudomonadaceae > Aquipseudomonas. The sequence goes on from NZ_QXTJ01000015.1 coordinate 421,832, forward strand.
TTGCCAGTGGAAACACAACCAACCAGCAATGTGGCAAAACACAGCAGCAGCGCAGCGCGCAGGGACATAGAGATCCTCTCAGTCAAATTCGCAATCAGCTGCGAGCCGCAGTGACCTGAGCGCCTTCGGCCTCGGCACTGAGCTCGCGCACAGCGATGTAGCGTTCGCTGCGGCGAGTGCGGTCCATTACCTGCCCGACCAACTGGCCGCAGGCAGCATCGATGTCCTCACCACGCGTCGTACGCACGGTGACGTTGTACCCCGCTTGATGCAGCAGATCCTGGAAGCGACGGATCGCGTTGTTGCTCGGACGCTCGTAACCCGAATGCGGAAACGGGTTGAACGGGATCAGGTTGATCTTGCAAGGCGTATACTTGAGCAACTCGATCATCTCGACGGCGTGCTCTGGACGGTCGTTGATGTCCTTGAGCAGCGTGTACTCGATGGTCAGAACACGCTTCTCGCCCAGCGCCGACATGTAATTGCGGCAGGACTCGAGCAGCATCTTCAAGGGGTACTTCTTGTTGATCGGTACCAGCTGGTTGCGCAGCGCGTCGTTTGGCGCGTGCAGCGAAAGGGCCAGCGAGACGTCGATGTGCTTGGCCAGCTCATCGATCATCGGGACCACGCCGGAGGTGGACAGGGTCACCCGGCGCTTGGAAATGCCATACCCGAAGTCATCCATCATCAGATGCATCGCAGAAATGACATTGTCGAAGTTCAGCAATGGCTCGCCCATCCCCATCATCACCACGTTGGTGATGGCACGGTCGATGGTGGCCGGGACACTGCCGAAGGATTTGTTGGCAATCCACACCTGACCGATGACTTCGGCGGCGGTGAGGTTGCTGTTGAAGCCTTGCTTGCCAGTTGAGCAGAAACTGCAATCCAGCGCGCAGCCCGCCTGGGACGAAACGCACAATGTGCCGCGCTTGCCCTGCGGAATGTAGACGGTCTCGACGCAGCTGCCGGACGCCACTCGAACGACCCATTTGCGGGTACCGTCGGTGGAGATGTCCTCGCTGACGACTTCAGGACCACGAATTTCGGCACGGCGCTCGAGCTTTTCGCGCAGCGCCTTGCCGACGTTCGTCATGGCCTCGAAATTATCGACGCCAAAATGGTGAATCCACTTCATGACCTGACCGGCGCGGAAGCGTTTCTCCCCGATGGACTCGAAGAATTTTTCCATTTCCGGCTGGGTCAGACCCAACAGGTTGATTTTGCCAGTTGTATCAGTCATGGATTCACCCTCACTCGCAGCAGCAGCTTAGCGAGTGGTCACCTCGGTAGCAGCGAAGAAGTAAGCGATTTCGCGAGCAGCGGCAGCTTCGGAGTCAGAGCCGTGAACAGCGTTGGCGTCGATGGACTCGGCGAAGTCAGCACGGATGGTGCCGGCAGCAGCTTCTTTAGGGTTGGTAGCGCCCATCAGTTCGCGGTTTTTCAGGATGGCGTTTTCACCTTCCAGAACCTGAACGACAACCGGACCGGAAGTCATGAAAGCAACCAGATCGCCGAAGAAACCACGGGCGCTGTGCTCAGCGTAGAAACCTTCTGCTTCGGCCTTGGACAGTTGCTTCAGTTTCGAAGCCACAACACGCAGACCGGCTTTTTCGAAGCGGGTGGTGATTTCGCCGATTACGTTTTTAGCAACGGCGTCAGGCTTGATGATCGAGAAAGTACGTTGAACAGCCATGGTGTAACTCCAGAAACAGTGATTGTTGCGAAAAATTAAACCCGCGAATTATACGCGGGTTCTGGTGTATTGCCTAACGTGCAAAGATGATCAGTCTATTTCAGCGGCCCAAAGGGTCTGAACCGCTTCCAGCACCTTCTCCCCGACCCTGCCGGAGGTGTCGTCGAAATCGGGCAGTTGCTGGATCATCTGTTGCAGTTTGACGAAGCCGACCGAATACGGATCAGTATCCGGATGGGCCTCGTACAATTCCTCAGCGATGCGCTGTACATCATTCCAACCGTAGCTCATGACAATCCCTCGGTCAGTGCGGCGCTTCGGCTGCATGGTTGAGCGAATATTTCGGGATCTCGACAGTCAGGTCTTCGGTCCCGACCTTCGCCTGGCACGACAGACGCGATTGCGCCTCCAGGCCCCAGGCTCGATCAAGATAGTCCTCTTCCAGCTCGTCGGCCTCTTCCAGCGAGTTGAAACCCTCGCGAATGATGCAGTGACAGGTGGTGCAGGCGCAGACACCGCCGCAGGCGCTCTCGATTTCGATGTGATTGTCATGTGCCACTTCGAGAATGGACTTGCCGGTTTCGGCCTCGACAACCATACCGTCCGGGCAATGCTCGGCGTGTGGCAGAAAAATGACCTGCGGCATCAGTTATTCCTCAATCTCATTCAGGTTGCGCCCTGACAACGCGGCTTTTACCGTCGAGTCCAGGCGGCGGGCCGCGAACGCATCGGTCACCTGCGACAGACGCTTGGTCTGCTGCTCGATGGCCGCACCGTCGGTGCCCTTCATCAATTCACGGAGTTCGTCGACCTGCATCTCGATGACCATGCGCTCTTCGGCGTCGAGCAAACGCTCGCCGTCGGCCTGCAGCGCACCTTCGACGGCTTCGATCAGACGCTGGGCGTCGACTTGCTGCTCACGCAACACGCGAGCGACCTTGTCGTCGCCGGCATACTGGAACGAATCCTTGAGCATGCGCGCGATTTCGCCGTCGGTCAGGCCGTAGGACGGCTTGACCTGGATGCTTGATTCCACGCCGGACGCCAATTCACGAGCGGAAACGCTCAGCAGACCGTCGGCATCGACCTGGAAGGTGACACGAATCTTGGCGGCGCCGGCGACCATCGCGGGAATCCCGCGCAGATCGAAACGTGCCAGGGAGCGGCAGTCGCTGATCAGCTCACGCTCGCCTTGCAGCACGTGAATCATCATGGCCGACTGGCCGTCTTTATAAGTGGTGAACTCTTGAGCGCGGGCCACCGGAATCGTGGTGTTGCGTGGGATCACCTTCTCCATCAGCCCACCCATGGTCTCAAGACCGAGCGACAGCGGGATCACGTCCAGCAACAACAGCTCGCCGCCGTCACGCTTGTTGCCCGCCAGGGTATCGGCCTGAATTGCTGCGCCAATGGCGACAACCTGATCCGGATCGATCTCGGTCAGAGGCTGACGACCGAACAGATCTGCAACGGCTTCACGCACGCGCGGCACGCGGGTCGAACCGCCAACCATGACCACGGCTTCGACCTCATCCAGCTCGATGCCGCAATCACGCACGGCGCGGCGGCAAGCCTTGAGGCTGCGCGCGATCATGGGTTCGATCAGGGCATTGAACTCAGCGCGAGTCAGCACGCCCGTCCAGGCGCCATGCACCACCTCGACCGAATCGGTGTCGGTGAGCGCTTCTTTGGCGGCACAGGCGGTCTGCATCAGACTGCGCTGTGCAGAAGGATCGAGGTCTTCCGACAAACCGGCCTCAGTGATGATCCAGCTGGCAATGGCATGGTCGAAATCGTCGCCACCCAGTGCGCTGTCGCCGCCGGTGGCCATGACTTCGAAGACACCGCCAGTCAGACGGAGAATCGAGATATCGAACGTACCGCCTCCCAGATCGTAGATGGCGACTACGCCCTCAGCGTTCTGATCAAGACCATAAGCCACGGCGGCTGCCGTTGGCTCGTTGAGCAAACGCAGCACGGTCAGACCCGCCAGCTTGGCGGCATCCTTGGTGGCCTGGCGCTGAGCGTCGTCGAAATACGCCGGAACGGTGATCACTGCACCGACCAGATCGCCACCCAGGGTCGCTTCAGCACGCTGGCGCAACACCTTGAGGATGTCCGCCGACACTTCAACCGGGCTTTTCGGACCTTGAACGGTCTCGATGAAAGGCATATGTGACTCACCGCCGATGAAGCGGTAAGGCAGTTGCTCACCCAGATGCTTCACATCGGAGATGCCGCGCCCCATCAAACGCTTGACCGAAATGATGGTGTTCAGCGGGTCGGTGGCGGCTGCATCCTTGGCGGACTGGCCTACTTCCACGCGGTCTGCGTGATAACGCACCGCGGACGGCAGAATGACCTGCCCGTCCTGATCAGGAAGGGGCTCACTGATGCCACTGCGCAACGCAGCGACCAGCGAGTTGGTGGTGCCGAGGTCAATCCCGACGGCCAGACGGCGCTGATGAGGTTTTGGACTTTGGCCGGGTTCGGCGATCTGCAGTAGAGCCATTGCTTTTCTGATATCACTGGCGCGCCGCCCAAGGGCGGCGCGGGGTTAATCGTCGAGGCGCTCTTCCAGCTGGCGCACTTCGTAAGAGAGCTTGTCGAGGAACTGCATGCGGCGCATCAACCTTTCGGCCTGCTCACGCTGTGCAGCATCGTCCCAACAGGCCGCGAAGCTTTCGTTCAGTTCTTCCTGCGCAACCTTGAGCCGACGCTTGAATGCGGCGACGCCATCCAGATCTGCTTCGTCCTGCAGGTCCTCGAGTTCTTCGCGCCATTGCATCTGCTGCATCAGAAAATCGGGGTCATGCACGGTGACTTCAAGCGGAACTTCGCCCTTGAGCGCCAACAGATAACGCGCCCGCTTGGGCGCGTTTTTCAGCGTCTGGTAGGCGTCGTTCAGGCTCGCCGAGCGCTCCAGCGCAACACGCTGCTCACGCTCGGAAGCATCAGCGAAGCGGTCGGGGTGCACGCTACGGGCGAGCTCGCGATACCGCGTCGCCAGCAAGTCGAGATCCAGACGGAAACCCGGCTGCAGATCGAATAAAGCGAAATGACAAGGAGTACCCACGATAAGCCTCAGACGTTGAAGCTTTCGCCGCAGCCACATTCACCGCGCGAGTTGGGGTTGTTGAACTTGAAGCCTTCGTTCAACCCTTCCTTGACGAAATCGAGCTCGGTGCCGTCCAGGTAAACCAGGCTCTTGGGATCGATGATCACCTTGACGCCATGGTATTCGAAAACCGAGTCTTCGCTTTCCGGCTCGTCGACGAACTCGAGAACGTACGCCAGGCCGGAACAACCTGTGGTGCGAACACCCAGACGAATGCCATCACCCTTGCCGCGCCCCTCGAGGGAACGACGCACGTGGTTAGCGGCAGCTTCGGTCATGCTGATAGCCATCAGGACTCCTTACTTCTTGCAAGCGGGATGAAGACTGCTCAGAGCAGGCCTTTCTTCAGCTTGTAATCGCGAACGGCAGCCTTGATGGCGTCCTCAGCGAGTACCGAGCAGTGAATCTTCACGGGCGGCAATGCCAGTTCTTCTGCCAGCTGAGTGTTCTTGATGGTCTCTGCTTCATCCAGAGTCTTGCCCTTCATCCACTCGGTGGCCAGGGAGCTGGAGGCGATAGCCGAACCGCAGCCGTAGGTCTTGAACTTGGCGTCTTCGATGATGCCTTGCTCGTTGACCTTGATCTGCAGGCGCATGACGTCGCCGCACGCTGGAGCGCCGACCATGCCGGTGCCGACATCAGGATCTTCCGCGTTCATCTTGCCGACGTTGCGCGGGTTCTCGTAGTGGTCGATGACCTTTTCGCTGTAAGCCATGGTGCGTATTCCTCATCAGGTTCGTCGCTCTGGCGACACTCTAAAAACTACCAAAGCAGGTTTTTAAAGCGCCGCGTTGGTGGCGACTTTAAATTAGTGCGCCGCCCACTCGATCTTGGAGATGTCGACGCCGTCTTTGAACATGTCCCACAGCGGCGACAAAGCGCGCAGCTTGGTGACAGCCTCGCAAACTTTCTGCGCGGCCCAATCGATCTCTTCTTCAGTAGTGAAGCGACCGAAGGTGAAACGGATAGAACTGTGCGCCAGCTCGTCGTTGCGACCCAGGGCGCGCAGCACGTATGAAGGCTCAAGCGAAGCCGAGGTGCACGCGGAACCGGAGGAGACCGCCAGGTCCTTGAGCGCCATGATCAGCGACTCGCCTTCGACATAGTTGAAGCTCAGGTTCAGGTTGTGCGGTACGCGAGCAGTCAGACTGCCATTGACGTACAGCTCCTCCAGATGTTCGACCTGCTGATAGAAGCGGTCGCTCAGCGCTTTGATACGCACGTTTTCAGCGGCCATGTCTTCTTTGGCGATACGGAACGCTTCGCCCATGCCGACGATCTGGTGAGTGGCCAGGGTGCCGGAACGCATGCCACGCTCATGACCGCCACCGTGCATGGTGGCTTCGATGCGAACGCGAGGCTTGCGGCTGACGTACAGCGCGCCGATACCTTTCGGACCGTAAGTCTTGTGCGCGGAGAAGGACATCATGTCGACCTTCAGCTTCGACAAGTCGATCTCGACCTTGCCGGTAGACTGAGCAGCGTCGACATGGAACAGCACACCGCGCGAACGGGTCAGCTCGCCAATTGCAGCGATGTCGTTGACCGTGCCGATTTCGTTGTTGACGTGCATGATCGAGACCAGAATGGTGTCATCACGCAGAACCGCTTCGATCATGGCCGGAGTGATCAGACCGTCTTCGGTCGGCTCCAGATAGGTGACCTCGAAACCTTCACGCTCCAGTTGGCGCATGGTGTCGAGGACAGCTTTGTGCTCGATCTTGCTGGTGATCAGGTGCTTGCCTTTGCTGGCATAGAAATGCGCCGCGCCTTTGATCGCCAGGTTGTCGGACTCGGTGGCACCGGAGGTCCAGACGATTTCACGAGGATCGGCGTTGACCAGGTCAGCGACCTGACGGCGAGCGTTCTCGACTGACTCTTCAGCTTTCCAGCCAAAAACGTGGGAGCGCGAAGCCGGGTTACCGAAATTGCCATCAACCAGCAGGCAATCGCTCATTTTCTGCGCAACACGCGGATCGACCGGGGTCGTCGCGGAATAATCGAGGTAAATCGGCAATCTCATTGAATATCTCCTATCGGGCAGGCGCGCCGCGCGTTCATCTGCGTTCACTCAACGGCGGATGTTTCAATCTTGTCCAGTTGCTGCGTCTTGTTGCTGCAACGACGCAGATCCTGACGTTGGGCGACTTCCTGCACTTCACGGCGAGTGACGAGGTCGGCCAGGCTGATACCGCTTAGAAATTCGTGAATCTGCTGGCTGAGATCGCACCACAAGTGGTGGGTCAGACAAGTATCGCCAGCATGGCAATCACCGAGCCCCTGGCAGCGCGTCGCGTCGACGGATTCGTTGACCGCATCGATGACCTGCGCCACCTGAATACCCTGCATGTTACGGGACAGCTGATAGCCGCCGCCCGGCCCACGCACGCTGGACACCAGATTGCTGCGACGCAGCTTGGCGAACAGTTGCTCGAGATAGGAAAGGGAAATCCCCTGCCGCTCGGAGATATCGGCCAGAGACACTGGCCCATGCTGCGCGTGCAATGCCAGATCCAGCATGGCAGTTACGGCGTATCGGCCCTTTGTAGTCAGTCGCATGACGTGTACCGCGGAGGTTCGGAATGAAGGCGAGTATGCTATTCCCGAGTATTTAAGTCAACTATAAGACCTAGTGAAACAGTCGGGATTACCCGCAAAGAGCGGGCCGCATAATAGCAAAGTCACAAGTCGAATGGCATGCCCGGACGACCCCTTTAGAGCCATTTGCGTCAAATACCTTGACCGACCTTGGTCTCGTTGCGCTCCTTGATGCAATCGAATACTTCCTGGTGCAGCTCCGGGAGCTCTTTCTCCCGGTACTCGCAACCCAGGCTTTTCAAGGCCTTGCCCATGTCCTCCATGCGCACATCGACCGCCTGTAAATGGTCGAGCAGCTGGCCGATCGCCTTGGCCACCGGATCCGGCATGTCCTCGCTGACACCATACGCATCGAAGCCTATCTTCTCGGCCATCGCCTTGCGCTTGGCTTCGGCGTCGGTTTCATCGGACTTGACGATGATGCGGCCCGGAATGCCCACCACGGTCGCCCCTGCCGGAACCGGCTTGGTCACCACGGCATTGGAGCCGACCTTGGCCCCGGCGCCGACGGTAAACGGCCCAAGCACCTTGGCGCCCGCCCCCACCACCACGCCGGATTCCAGCGTTGGATGGCGCTTACCTTTGTTCCAACTGGTGCCGCCCAGCGTGACACCCTGATAAAGCGTCACGTCATCGCCAATTTCGGCGGTCTCGCCAATGACGATGCCCATGCCGTGATCGATGAAGAAGCGTCTGCCGACTTTGGCGCCGGGATGGATCTCGATACCCGTCCACCAGCGGCCGAAATTGGAGACCATGCGCGCCGGCCATTTCAGGTCCTTGCGCCACAACGAGCCAGACAGACGATGCAGCCAGATCGCGTGCATGCCGGGATAGCAGGTCAGCACTTCGAATGCGTTGCGGGCCGCCGGGTCGCGATGAAACACACTTTGAATATCTTCTCGCAGACGCTCGAACATCACTGATCCTTCCGCTTGTAGGGCTCGCCGTTGGCCGCTTTCTGGGTCTCGGTGAGGATGCCACGCAAAATGCTCATTTCAGATCGGTTTACCGCAGAGCGTCCGTAGAGCCGGCGCAACCTGGCCATCAAGTGACGAGGCTTTTCCGGATCGAGGAAGCCGATGTTGACCAGAGTCGCTTCCAGATGCTCATAGAATTTCTCCATCTCATCCATTGTCGCGAGCTCGGTACTGCGCACCGAATTGACCTCGAACTTCTCTACCTTGGTCGCCTGGCCGCCAGCAGCCAGCCAGGACATACGGGTTTCGTAACTCAGGACCTGCACCGCCGCCGCCAGATTCAACGAGCTGAACTCAGGGTCGGATGGGATGTGCACGTGGTAGTGACAGCGCTGCAACTCTTCGTTGGTCAGACCTGCGTACTCGCGGCCAAATACCAATGCGATTTCTTCGCCGAGAGCGGCGTGTTCCACCGTTTTGATTCCCGCCTCACGCGGGTCCAGCAGCGGCCAGGGAATGCGGCGGTCGCGGGCGCTGGTGCCCAGCACCAGATTGCAACCCACTAACGCGTCTTCCAGGGTTGGGACCACTTGAGCGCCTTCCAGAATGTCGCCTGCGCCCGAAGCGCGCGCGTCAGCCTCGTGATGCGGGAAGCTTGCCGGATCGACCAGCACCAGACGCGAAAGCCCCATGTTCTTCATGGCACGAGCAGCGCCACCGATATTTCCCGGGTGACTGGTGCCGACCAGGACAACACGAATATTTTGCAGCAATGGTGTGATCTCACTAGCAGGTGAAAAGGGGGACGAATCTTACAGAAGCACCGGGCTCAAGGCTATGAACCCTTGCATGACAGGACCTACATACACCGATAAGCGGCTCCTAACCAGCACGGATCCGTTTGTCATGAGGCGACCGGACGCATGGCAAAGGCTGCACTCGCGCTGGAAATCGTCAGCAAGAACCCATAGAATGCCCGGCTCTCTTTAACGACCTAGGTGATACATCCATGCAGCCCATGCTGAATATCGCGCTGCGCGCCGCCCGCAGCGCCAGCGAATTGATTTTCCGCTCCATCGAGCGCCTGGATACCATCAAGGTCGACGAAAAAGACGCGAAAGACTACGTAACCGAAATCGATCGCGCCGCAGAAAAAACCATCATTGATGCGCTGCTGAAGGCTTACCCCACTCACGGTATCCTCGGCGAAGAAACCGGTCTGCGTGAAGGCACCGGCGAAGGCGCCGATTACCTTTGGGTCATCGACCCACTGGATGGCACCACCAACTTCGTTCGTGGCGTTCCTCATTTCGCTGTCAGCATCGCCTGCAAATACCGTGGCCGACTGGAGCACGCTGTCGTTCTGGATCCGGTTCGTCAGGAAGAATTCACCGCCAGCCGTGGTCGCGGCGCTCAGCTGAATGGTCGTCGCCTGCGCGTCAGCCCTCGCAAGAGCCTCGAAGGCGCCCTGCTCGGCACCGGCTTCCCGTTCCGTGAAAACCAGCTGGATAACCTGGAAAACTACCTGAACATGTTCCGTTCGCTGGTTGGCCAGACCGCCGGTATCCGCCGCGCTGGCGCAGCGAGCCTGGACCTGGCTTACGTTGCAGCCGGTCGTTTCGATGCGTTCTGGGAGTCGGGTCTGTCGGAATGGGACATGGCCGCCGGCGCTCTGCTGATTCAGGAAGCAGGCGGTCTGGTCAGCGACTTCAACGGCGGGCATGACTTCCTCGAGAAGGGTCACATCGTCGCAGGCAACACCAAGTGCTTCAAAGCGGTTCTGACTTCGATCGCTCCGTTCGTTCCAGCTTCGCTGAAGCGCTAACGCTCCGCCAGCTGCAAAAAAACCGGCCATGTGCCGGTTTTTTTTATGCCCGCGAAGTTAGCCTTGGACACATCAGGATCAGGCCCGTAGCAGCACGGCTTGCCGGCGGTATCGATCTCACGAGCGCCACCGCCGGCAAGCCGTGCTGCTACAGATCCTGCGTATGCCGGGCGTTAGTGTCATGGGCACCCGCGATGTAAGCACCTTCAACCACCCAGAATTCTACGGCCGCTCAACTCCCGCGACAGGCTTATGAAATTCTGCAGTGGGGGCAGTTGATTGAAGCTGCGGCACACCAGCGTGATTGGCGCGTGCAAGCGCGGCCTGGCGTTGGCAATCCGGCAATACACGACACTCTCCTTGTGCACATCCTTCATGGATGCCGGCACGATGGAAATCCCCGCACCGGCAGCGACGAGACTGACGTTGGTCAACATGCGTTCCACTTCGAAAGCGATCTTCGGATCGAAGCCTGCGTTCTGACATGCCTTGATCAGATTGGCGTACATGCCGGGCGCGCCCGGCCTGCGAACCAGAATGAATTGTTCGGCCTGCAGATCACCGAGTGAAATCGACGGAGCCCCAGCAGAACCATCATGCCCCGCCAGCAAGTGATGACCGACTGGCAACGTCAGCAGCATCTCCTCGTTGAGCAGACGATGAAATTCGATACTTTGATGCCGACTGACGGGTGCACGCAAAATCCCGACATCAACGCCGCCATCGACAGTCAGCTCAGTGAGCTTCTGTGCGCTGCCTTCCTTCAATGAGACGGCAACGCCCGGATAACGCTCGCGGTAAGCACGGATAATCCGCGGGATCAGTGGGTGAGCCGCAGCCGAACTGGTGAACCCGATACCCAACTGCCCCTCAATGCCATGAGCAGCGCGAGACGCCTTGAGCGAACCCTCTTTGACTCGCGCCAAAATGTCCTGCGCTTCTTGCAGGAAGACCAGCCCGCCCGCTGTCAGATCCACGCCCTTGGGATGACGCTTGAACAGGTCGAATCCCAATTCCTCTTCCAGAGCACGAATCTGCTGGCTCAGCGGTGGTTGCTGCATGTTCAAGCGGGCGGCAGCGCGGGTGAAATGTCGCTCCTCGGCCACCATGACGAAATAGCGCAGAAGGCGAAGCTCCATGATGGTCTATCCCGCAGCAAGGTTTTATGATTGGCGCCCGGTCGCGGCGACATTGACCGGCAAGCGTGCCCAATCCTTGCGCCGCTGACAAGGCACGCTCATAACAATAAATACGCTGAAAATCCGGATCACCGATGCCCATACGGCTTCTGCGCAGTTCCTCGCTGCAACTCCTCCTGGCCATTGCCTGTGGCGGGTTGCTGGGCGTGCTCGATCCCCAACATGCCGTCGACATGAAGCCGTTGAGCGACGGATTCATTCGTGTCATCGGCTGGCTGATGCCGTTCATGATGTTTCTTCTGATCGCCTCAGGCGTCGCCGGCTTGCAGGTAAGACAGGGTGGCCTTGGACGCAGGGTGCTGATCTATTTCCAGACCATGGCGCTGCTGTCGCTAGCACTGAGCTGTTTGATCACCGAGGTGCTGCATCCCGGGGCCGGCATCGGACCGAGCACGTCAGCCACTCCCGTCAACGTGACGAGCACAGGCACGCCGACCGGTGAGTTTTCATGGTCGACAGTCCGCGTGGTACTTACCGGTGCGCTGATGCAAAATCCGATACTGCAGATCATGCTCGCCGGGTTGGTCGCAGGTGCCTTTATCGGTCGCGCAAAAAATCATCGACACGCCGTGGCCCTGCGCGCTTTGCTGGAAAAGTCAGTGGGGTTGCTGTTCAAGATTCTGAAAATGGCACTGCGCTTTGCGCCCCTCGCCGCCTTTGGTGCAATTGCCTTCACTATCGGGCGATTCGGTCCAGCGTCGACGGTGCCATTGCTCAAGTTCGTCGCAGTGATGTATCTGGCGTCTGCCGCGTTCGTTGTCCTCATATTGGTGCCGGTGGCCCAAGTATCGGGCGCGCCTCTCTGGCGGCTGATCGTTCATTTGAAGGACGAACTGCTGCTGGTCACTTTCACCGGGTCCTCCGTTGCCGCGCTGCCTGGGCTGATCGAAAAGATGCAGGCATTGGGGTGCGATCGGCAGTTGACCCGTCTGGTGTTGACTACCGGCTACACGTTCAACCTCAGCGGCTCGAATATCTACCTGATCACGGCAGTGCTGTTTCTGGCGCAGATGTCGGGGATTGAACTGACGAGTAACGAGCTGCTGACGTTGCTGCTGATTTCATGGGTGACATCGCTCGGTTCCACCAGTATGGCGGGCTCGGCTTTTTTCACGCTGATCGCAACGCTGAACCTTTTTCACCTCGTACCAATGGAGAGCGTCGGTCTGTTATTGGGAGTCGAACGTCTGATGAAGTGCCGGGTGTTAACCAACGTTCTGGGCAATTGCGTGGCATGCCTGGCGATTGCGAGCTGGCAGAATGCGCTGGATCGACCGGTAATGAAGGGGGTTTTTGACGCGTCGCGAAGCAAGCGGGTATAGGACTCCGGCTGGCCGACGGTGTGACCTTTGAGGTCATGACCGCCAGCGAGCCGGACAGAGAGAGGGCGATCCTTATTGGCCCTTTGAAGACAGCAACTTCTCGAATGCCCGATCAAGATTGCCTTCGGCCTGGGTCAGCTTCTCCCGGCGCTCTTGCAGCCACGCCTGATCCTCATCCAGCGTCTTGTGCGCTTCGACCAGCATGCGTTTGACTTCCTCCGGCTGCGGACCGCCTGTGCCTTTGCGGGTCTTGACCATGTTTTCCGGGGACAGCGCAGCGCGGAATGTCGCTTCATCCAGAGGCAGCGTGTTCTGTTTCCACTGGTATTTGTCCGCCGCTTGAGTGAAGAGCTTTTGCGCATCGGCGTACGGGAAGGTTTTCGGCGTCAGGCCTTCACTGCGCGCTTGTTCGACGATCAATGAAGCGAAGCTGTGACCGATACGGAACGGGACCTTCTGTGTGCGCTCCAGCGTGTCCGCCAGTTCCATCGAGGTCGTCCATTCATTCTCGAGTTCTTCGCGTGCGCGCTGTGGATTGACCTGTAGCGCGTCGAGCACAGCATCCATGGCGCCAAACATGTCCTTGGTTGAGTCGAACACCCCCAGCGAGTCGAAGGCGAACTTGTAGTCAGTCATCCCGGTAGTCACGTTGTGCGCACGCAACGTCACAGCCTGAGCGAGTCCGACAACATCAGAGGCGCTTTCACGGGCGCGCATCAACAGACCGGGATTGCGCTTTTGCGGCATGGCGCTGCTGGTATAGGTCTTCTCTTCATCCAGCAGCAACCATGGGCGAATCTGGTGGTATTGCGTGTGGATATCACCAATCATCGCACCGACACGAATGGCCGATGAGGAGGCAATGTTCGCCGCCTCGATCGGAATGTCGTATGTGGAGACCTGGCTGGAATCCAGTGAGTTTTCCCGCACACCGTCGAAGCCCAGCAACTGGGCCATGCGCTCGCGATTCAACGGATAAGCCGAATTCGCCAGTACAGCGGTGCCCATCGGGCTCTGGTTCAGACGCTGATACAACTCACGGATGCGCTGGCCGTCACGGTCGAACGAAGCCTCGAACGCCAGCAGATAGTGCGCATAGCTGATGGGCATCGCCTGAACACCATTGGTGTAAGCCGGAATCAGGGTATCGATGTTCTTGTCGGCCAGAGCCAGCAGGCGTTTACGCGTGGCGTTCATGGCCTCGCTATAGGCCAGCACGTCGGCGCGCAGCTTGGCCAGACGATAGGTCGCGAGCATGTCCTGACGGCTGCGGCCCGAGTGAATCAGCGAGGCTTCGGGGCCGATCTTGTCGGTCATGATCTGCTCAAGCTGAAGCACGTCGCTCGGGCGCTTGCCATTGGGTTGGTCCGCCTGATCGATGGCGTAACGCACCCCGGTGGCGATCTTCTGCCCCATCTCCGGCTTGACGATGCCCTCCTCGGTGAGCATGACAATGGAGGCCTTGTTGATGCGGTTGAGCCAGGAAAACTGGCTTTCGCCCTTGTTGCCTTTGGCCTTGGACTTGTCGACCGTGGCGCCGATCTTTGCGGCCTGAGCAGCGCACTGTTCAGTGGTTGCGCACGGCAGTTCAGCGGTATTCGCTGCATACGCGCCGTGGCTGTTGAACAGGGCAAAGACGACGGCCAGATGGATGAGGTTCTTTCTTGTTGGCATTTTTCAGGCTCCATTGCGGCGAGTGCCGAGGGTGAGCGTTGTCGGGATGATGCAGAAGNAGCTGACGATGACGCGGTTCTGGTCGATGTTATTGCCGCCGTTGCTGCGGTAAGTGCCGTTGCGCCACTTCAGTTCGAGGTTCTTCAATGCCCCGCTCTGGAACACGTAACCGATGTCGGTGTTGCGTTCCCATTCGGTTCCCTCCTTATTGCCGCGCGCGAAATTATCGCCCTGTAGGTAGCGGGTCATGAACGTCAGGCCGGGCAGGCCAACAGCGGCAAAGTCGTAGTCATAACGGGCCTGCCATGAGCGCTCTTCCGGGTTGGCGAAGTCCGGAGAAATCATCACGTAGTTAACGAGGAAAGAGTCGGTGCCAGCGAGGTGCGGAAAGCCGGTCTCGCCATTCATGCGCTGATAGGCGGCGCCAAAGCCGTGTCCGGCGACGCTGTAGGTGAACTTCGCACCAACAGCCGTGTTGTCGACGTTGGTGTTGCCGTCCTTGAGCGAGCGCGCATAGCGCAGGTCACTCTTGAGCGACTGCGACTCGCCTAACGGAAAGTTGTGAACCAGAGTCACGATGTGCTGCTTGTAGTTGTTCTCCAGACCGCCGTAGTTGTAGGACGTAGTCAGCCCCTTGGTCCAGTTGTAGCTGGCACTGGCGAAGTCGAACTTATCGCTCGGGCGGCCGCCCTTGATGCCTTTGCCTTCGGCTTCGATGTCTTCATGGCCGCTGTCGTTGCGCTCAGTGTTGCTGGTCAACCGCCCGACATTGAGGGTCATGTCGGTTATGTCTCTGGACGTCACCTGCGCACCACGAAAGGTCTGCGGCAACAGACGGCCATCGTTGGGCAACACGGTCGGCAATTTCGGCAGCAACGTACCGACTCGCAGTACACTCTTGGAGATTCGCGCCTTGGCAGTCACACCGGCACGGCCGTAATCATCCGGAGCCTTGTCATCTCCGACCGGCAACAGCCCGGTATTGCGGCGGTCAGGGCTGGAATCCAGCTTCAGGCCAAACAGGCCAATCGCGTCGACACCGAACCCGACCGTGCCTTCGGTAAACCCCGACTCGTAGTTGAGGATCAGACCCTGGGCCCATTCATCGCGCTTGGACTGGCTGGCGCCGTCTTGGCGGTAGTCGCTGTTGAAGTAGAAGTTGCGAAGTTCGAGATCAGCCTTGCTGTCCTCGAAAAAGTCGGCTTCGGCGAAGCCAGGGAAGGTCAGGCTCAGTCCGAGGGCAGCAGACGTGAGACCAAGAGAAACTGGGCTTTTATGCATTTTTATTCCCGCGTGGCGAAGCTGATTTTTATTGGTTTTGTTTGCGCAGCCTCCCTCGCACGGGAGGCCACGCCGAAAAGCTTACGCGGCGGGTTTGTCGATTAAAAATATATAGTTAATACCATCTCCATACTTTCCAGATATCCACTCTTGTCAGTGCAGCCGGCACATGTCAGATCCATGAACCGCAGACAAAAAAACACCCCTGCTAGAGGGGTGTCTTGGATGAGGACTGAAACCTGGGCTTACTGAGCCTGGCTCAACTCCAACTGACCATCCTTGTTGACCGGAATCTGGCTGCCTGGATCGCGATCCATGCGCACCTGACCGACTTTGTCGTTCAACTTGTATTTCACGTTGTAGCCAACGACTTTGTCGCTGATGTCATTGACCGTATTGCAGCGGGTTTCAGTGGTCGTGTNGACAGCACCGGCCACGGTCGCGATCTTCTTGCCGTTACCGCCACCCACCTGGTTACCGAGCAGGCCACCCGCTACGGCACCAATGACACTACCCACGATCTGGTGCTGGTCTTTGACCGGTGCGCGATGAGTGACCGCGACGTCTTTGCACACTTCACGAGGGGTTTTGATCTGTTCTTTTACAGGCTCGACGGCCAGTACGTCCGCGTACTCAGGGCCGTTTGATTTTACGAGGCTATAGGTGGCCAAAGCACCACCGGCGGTAACACCGACAGCACCCAATACAGCACCAACTAGCAACGACTTGTTCACATGAACCTCCTGACCATATTCAGCGCAATTGCTCGCGCTACTCCCAGCCTTGGAGCACAAAAAAAGGCGCGAGTTCACACTCGCGCCTTTTTGACTGGATGACCGGTCAGGAGAAATCGTTATGGACGATCATCAACCTTGTCGGTGGTCACAGGTGGCAGCAGGTCTTCGGAACGCAGATTCAGCCAGATCAGCACCACGTTGGCGATGTAGATCGAGGAGTAAGTACCGGCCAGTACACCGATGAACAGCGCAACGGAGAAACCGTGCAGGCTGTCGCCACCGAAGATCCACAGCGCGACGATAGCCAGCAACGTGGAGATCGAAGTCGCCATGGTGCGCAGCAGCGTCTGCGTGGTGGAAATGTTGATGTTCTCGATCAGCGATGCTTTGCGCAGCAGACGGAAGTTCTCACGAACCCGGTCGAATACCACGATGGTGTCGTTGAGCGAGTAACCGATGATCGCCAGCACCGCTGCCAGTACCGTCAGGTCGAACGTCACCTGGAAGAACGACAGGATACCCATGGTCACGACCACGTCGTGGATCAGGGAGACGATCGCGCCGACCGCGAATTTCCACTGGAAGCGGAAAGCCAGGTAGACCAGCACGCCGCCCAAGGCGAGCAACATGCCGATACCGCCTTGGTCGCGCAGCTCTTCACCGACCTGCGGGCCGACGAATTCGACGCGCTTGACGGTCACAGGGTTGTCAGCGCCAGTCTTGCGCAGCGCTTCGGCAACCTGAGCACCCAGCTGTGGATCTTCACCCGGCATACGCACGAGCAGGTCGGTGGTAGCACCGAAGCTCTGCACGATGGCCTCGTGATAACCCGAAGCGACCAGCTCCTCACGAACCTTGCCCAGATCGGCAGGGCGCTCGTAAGTCAGCTCGATCAGCGTACCGCCGGTAAAGTCCAGACCGAAGTTGAGCCCTTTATGGAACCAGCTGAACAACGCCAGAACGGTGAGGAGCATGGTGACGGCGAACGCAACGTTGCGAACGCCCATGAAGTTGATGGTACGTTTCATGGCAGCCCCTTAAATCCACAACTTCTTGAAGTCACGACCACCGAAGATCAGGTTGACCATTGCGCGGGTCACCATGATGGCTGTGAACATCGAGGTAAAGATCCCGAGCGACATGGTCACCGCAAAACCCTTCACCGGGCCTGTGCCCATGGCGAAGAGAATGCCGCCGACCAGCAGCGTCGTCAGGTTGGCGTCGAGGATCGCGGTATAGGCGCGGTCGAAACCTTCGTTGATCGCACGTTGCACGGTCATGCCATTGGCGATCTCTTCACGAATACGCGAGAAGATCAGCACGTTGGCGTCCACCGCCATACCCATCGTCAGCACGATACCGGCGATACCCGGCAGGGTCAGCGTTGCACCCAGCAGCGACATCAGTGCCAGCAGCATGACCATGTTGAAGGCCAGTGCGACCGTCGCGATCAGACCGAAGAAGCGGTAGATGGCGAGGATGAACAGCGACACGAACAGCATGCCCCACAGGGATGCGTGAACACCCTTGGTGATGTTGTCGGCACCCAGGCTCGGGCCAATGGTACGTTCTTCAGCGAAGTACATCGGCGCCGCCAGACCACCGGCACGCAGCAGCAGCGCAAGCTCCGACGATTCGCCCTGACCGTTCAGACCGGTGATACGGAATTGAGCACCCAACGGCGACTGAATGGTCGCCAGGCTGATGATCTTCTTCTCTTCCTTGAAGGTCTGAACCGGAACGTCTTTCTCGACGCCATCCACAACCTGTTTGGTGTAGGTGGTCGTCGGTTTTTGCTCGATGAAGATCACCGCCATGCTGCGACCGACGTTGGCGCGGGTCGCACGGCTCATCAGATCGCCACCGTGACCATCGAGTTTGATGTTCACTTGTGGACGGCCGTGCTCGTCGAAGCCCGCCTTGGCATCGGTGACCTGGTCACCGGTGATGATCAGCCCGCGCTCAACCGCCGCAGCCGGACGACCGCCTTCGCGGAACTCGAACATTTCGGTGGTGGCCTTGGAGTCATCGGGACCTGCGCCCAGACGGAACTCGAGGTTGGCGGTCTTGCCGAGAATACGCTTGGCTTCAGCAGTGTCCTGCACGCCTGGCAGCTCGACCACGATGCGGTTGGCACCCTGACGCTGAACCAGTGGCTCGGCCACGCCCAGTTCGTTGACCCGGTTACGTACGGTGGTCAAGTTCTGTTTGATCGAGTATTCGCGGATCTCGGCAATCTTGGCCTGAGTCATGGCCAGACGCAGGGTCGGCATCTCGCCACGATCGCTCATGGTGATATCGAAATCGGTGTAATCCTTGCGGATCAGGGCACGGGCCTGTTCGCGAGAATCGGTATCGCTGAAGCCCAGCTGAATGGCATTGCCGTCTTGCGGCAGGCTGCGATAACGCAGTTTTTCCTTGCGCAGCAGACTCTTCACTTCGCCTTCGTAGACGTTCAGACGGGCGCTGAGGGCCTTGTCCATGTCGACTTCAAGGAGGAAGTGCACGCCACCGGAAAGGTCCAGACCCAGCTTCATCGGGCTTGCGCCAATGCTGCGCAGCCACTTGGGCGTGGTCTGTGCCAGGTTCAGTGCAACGACGTAGTCGTCACCCAGCGCCTTGCGCGCGACATCCTTGGCTGGCAGCTGGTCTTCCTGTTTGGTCAGACGCAACAAACCGCCCTTGCCATTCTCGGCCAGAGACGCGCCCTTGACCGCGATGCCAGCCTCGGTAAGCGCCTTGCTTACGCGATCCAGATCAGCCTGATTGACCTGCAGCGCGGTGCTTGCGCCGCTGACCTGAATAGCCGGGTCATCAGGGTAGAGATTGGGTGCGGAATAAATAAAGCCGATCGCCAGCACTGCCAGGATCAGGATGTATTTCCACAGAGGGTATTTGTTCAACATCACGCCGCCTGCTTAGAACGCGGGGCGCCTTGCGCGCCCCGTCGATTGGTAAAGGACTGAATCAGAGGGCTTTCAAAGTGCCCTTAGGCAGGGTGGCAGCGATTGCGCCCTTCTGGAACTTCAGTTCTACAGTGTCGGAAACTTCGAGCACGACGAAATCGTCAGTCACTTTATTGATCTTGCCCGCGATACCGCCAGTGGTGACGACTTCATCACCTTTTTGCAAGTTGCCCAGCAGGTTCTTCTGCTCTTTGGCGCGCTTGGCCTGTGGACGCCAGATCATCAGATAGAAGATGACCAGGAAGCCGACCAGGAAGATCCACTCGAAGCCGCCGCCCATTGGGCCGGCAGCGGCAGGTGCCGCTGCATCAGCCATGGCGTTAGAGATGAAAAAGCTCATTTAACACTCCAGTTGCATAATTTTAATAATAAGAAGCGGTAAGACCGGCTGTCATTCAATCCAGCGGCGGCGTTGCAAGCCCGCGTTTGGCATAGAAGGTATCGACAAAGGCGGCCAATGTACCCTGTTGAATAGCCTCGCGCAAACCAGCCATAAGCAGCTGGTAATGCCGCAAATTGTGGATCGTATTGAGCATGCTCCCCAGCATTTCGCCGCACTTGTCCAAGTGATGCAGATAAGCGCGGGAGAAGTTCTTGCAGGTGTAGCAATCGCAGGTCGGATCCAGCGGCGAATCATCGTGACGATGGAACGCATTACGGATCTTCAGGACACCGGTGTCGATGAACAGATGACCGTTGCGAGCATTGCGTGTCGGCATGACGCAGTCGAACATGTCGACTCCGCGCCGCACACCTTCAACCAGGTCCTCGGGCTTGCCTACACCCATAAGGTAACGAGGTTTGTCAGCCGGCATATGGCCTGGCAGATAGTCCAGAACCTTGATCATTTCGTGCTTGGGCTCGCCCACCGACAGACCGCCGATGGCCAGGCCGTCGAAGTCCAGCTCGCTCAAGCCTTCCAGCGAACGCATGCGCAGGTTTTCATGCATGCCGCCCTGAACGATCCCGAACAGCGCCGCGGTGCTCTCGCCATGAGCGATCTTCGAACGCTTGGCCCAGCGCAGCGACAGCTCCATGGAGGTACGCGCGACGTCTTCATCCGCCGGGTATGGCGTGCACTCGTCGAAGATCATCACGATGTCAGAGCCCAGATCGCGCTGAACCTGCATCGATTCTTCCGGCCCCATGAACACCTTGGCGCCGTCGACAGGAGAAGCGAAGGTCACGCCCTCCTCCTTGATCTTGCGCATGGCGCCGAGGCTGAACACCTGGAAACCGCCGGAGTCGGTGAGGATCGGTCCCTTCCACTGCATGAAGTCGTGCAGGTCGCCGTGAGCTTTGATCACTTCAGTGCCAGGACGCAGCCACAGGTGGAAGGTGTTGCCGAGGATGATCTGCGCACCCGTGGCCTCGATATCACGAGGCAGCATGCCCTTGACCGTGCCGTAGGTGCCCACCGGCATGAACGCCGGGGTTTCGACTACGCCACGGGGAAAGGTCAGACGACCACGGCGAGCCTTGCCATCGATGGCCAACAGCTCGAACGACATACGACAGGTGCGACTCATGCTTGATCCTCTGGAGCCGAGTCCGCCGGGCTTGAAGCCTCAGGGGCAGTCGGCGCGGGATTGCGCGTGATGAACATCGCATCCCCGTAACTGAAGAAGCGGTAACCGTGCTCCACCGCAGCCGCATAGGCCGCCATGGTTTCCGGATAACCGGCGAAGGCCGAAACCAGCATCAACAGCGTGGATTCAGGCAAATGAAAGTTGGTGACCAGGGCATCGACCACATGAAACGGCCGCCCCGGATAGATGAAGATATCAGTGTCGCCGCTGAACGCTTTGAGCACGCCATCGCGCGCAGCACTTTCCAGCGAACGCACGCTGGTCGTTCCCACCGCAACCACACGACCGCCGCGGGCGCGACAGGCTGCTACGGCATCGACCACGTCCTGAGTGACTTCAAGCCACTCGTTGTGCATATGGTGATCTTCGATTCGTTCAACGCGCACCGGCTGGAACGTCCCCGCCCCCACGTGCAGCGTCACGAAGGCAGTCTCGACGCCCTTCTCGGCAATCGCGTCCATCATCGTCTGATCGAAATGCAGCCCCGCCGTCGGCGCCGCCACGGCACCGGCACGCTGCGCGTACACAGTCTGATAACGCTCGCGGTCGGCGTCTTCATCCGGACGATCTATATAAGGAGGCAACGGCATATGGCCGACGCGCTCGAGCAGCGGCAGGACCGGCTCGGCAAAACGCAGCTCGAACAACGCATCGTGACGCGCGACCATCTCGGCCTCGCCACCACCATCGATGAGGATCGTCGAACCCGCTTTCGGCGACTTGCTGGAGCGCACATGGGCAAGCACTCGGTGCTGATCGAGCACTCGCTCCACCAGAATTTCCAGCTTGCCGCCCGAGGCTTTCTGCCCGAACAAACGCGCGGGAATCACCCGGGTATTGTTGAAAACCATCAGATCGCCGGGGCCCAAATGCTCCAGCAAATCAGTGAATTGGCGATGAGCCAGCGCACCGCTCGGCCCGTCGAGGGTCAGCAAACGGCTGCCGCGACGCTCCGCCAAAGGGTGGCGAGCGATCAAGGCATCAGGGAGTTCGAAGGTAAAGTCGGCGACACGCATGATGGGGTTCGTCTAGCAGGGCCGGGAAGTTTAGCCGAAAACCTGAAAATTGACCATGAAACATGATTGACCAACGGTAGGAGCGTCTCTATACTTCGCCGCCATTGAGCCCTGATGGCGGAATTGGTAGACGCGGCGGATTCAAAATCCGTTTTCGAAAGGAGTGGGAGTTCGAGTCTCCCTCGGGGCACCAAACAGCAGCACCTTCAAGCGGTTACGTAGCTTGAAGCACAGAGAAACCGGCCAGATTTGAGTCGGTTTTTTTGTGGGTGGGATTTCGTATCGATCAATTTGCCGCACTCTGGCCCAGTCACTTCAATCCCCATAACGTAAATCAGGACCGCGCTCCTCTCTCCCGCCAGGAAGCAGCCAGCTTGCTCTAGAATCCACTTCGCAGGTCGCCCGCGCAAGACCGAGACTCGCTCATCACCTCAGGCACGTCCCTGAATCTCACCCAGTAATCACACTGCCATTCCAGCAGACCCAACGTGGCCCCTCCCCACTTCATCGAGCTGAAAGTTGGCGCATGCAACTCTGCCGTATTCCGCAGCATTGGCAGCACTTCATGCGTAAGCCAGCGTCTTAGTGCCCGATTCTCGGGAACGTAGTGATGGACCAGCATCGCGAACAGGCCCGATTCGCTGATAAGCAGTTGCTTGCTCCATTGGCCATTTGCACTGAGCCAAGCGGTGCGACGTTGGTCGGGATCGAGTTTCAAAGTAGCTCGCTCATCGAGCGGCCGGCCCATGAGGCGGGCGGTGTCCTGGAGGCAAAACCAGGCTTGGCTGTCGAGCATAAGGGCGCGGAGTTGGCGTTGGGGCGGCCGCTTTTTCCTCTCCTAACCTCGCCACCGCCCCGACGGCATTCTCGCTTTACGATTCACGTTTTCCTTACAAACAGGCCAAAGATCGAACTTACGATTACGTCTGAGAGGCCATTGCGCTTTCGGCCGATTTCCTTATCGAGGTGGGTGCCGAGCGCGGTCAAAAATTCGAACAGCCCGCAATCAAAGCGATGCTCAACAAACATAAGCTCTTGGTTGAATGGCGGATCGTAGTAATCAACGAAATCTCCGACCGAGAATCTTTTCAAATAGCGCTTTAGCTGTCGCCTTAGCAAAAAAATATCGAGCCAGTAATATTCCTGCACGTAGCCATGCACTATTTCCGCCAAGGTAACTGGAAGCGCATGCGGTTCTTCGTCCGAAAATTCACCGACAGCTCTTCCAGCCTCATACATGAAGCCCATAATGTGACTGTACGCCATACTTTTCATTACCTATAACACCAAACCGCCAAAGCCCTCTCTCCAACCCAAACCTCAAATCCTCTACCATTTAGAGTATCGGAAAAGCGGTCAAAACATAGTAAGGCATGTGGTTAAACTCTCTAAATTCAATGACGACCTCCACACTTCGCATTTCCACAGACACGTCTGGATCCTCATCAATAACTCCCCAGCCGATGACTCTATCCAGCGTCAGCTTGAAAGAGACCACATGCTTCCTTAAGTAGCCAGATGCAAGCGAATGCAACTTTATACGGAGATCATGAACGCGAACGACCTCTTTCAAAGCCCACTCCGCAGTCTCAATGTCATTAAAGGTAGATACCATCCTTAAACTTCTAATTGACTTGGCCCGCCCTATCATTTGCTGCCATCCCTTTTCAACATTCATGCCGCCACTCCGCTCACCTGTTGCTCAGACTTCAATAGTCGGAAATAATTTTATTCAACTTACTGGAATCAGATAAACACACTTTTCAACTAGACACCGAGCTTCGATCTGAGCCATGCAGCGAGGTCTTTGAGCACCGACCTCTTTCTATCCACAACCCGGGCCTTGAGCATAAGCAATACCTCGCCAAGCAATTCGGGTTCTTCACAGCCGAACCTCTCCGGTATGAACAAAAGATCAAAATCAAAAAGAATTTGATCTACCGAAAAGTCGCCTACTTTGTATTTTTCTATGTACGACAGTATATCCTTCTCAAGAGATCGGATCGCGAAGTAAGTCTTTTTATCAACCCACTGATCTACAATTACATTCAGGGGCAGCTGGCCGGTGCGCAGCTCTTCCGGCAGGTGATCCTGAATGCCATCCCCCAAGTCGCGCAAAAAATAAATTAGCTCCATGTAGCTGCGCATCGGCACCTCATAGAACCGGGTAAGCTGTGACGATATATGCAGGCATACGGTTATACTCAGCGAGCTTTATCACGACGACCACTTTTTGCATGTATACAGGAGTATCCGGCGCAGCCCTAGTAACACCCCAACCGATGTTCGTCCCCAAATCCAACCGAAACGATAATTTTTGTTTTTTATGAATCAATCTGGTTTTTGAGTAAATCTCAATCTTGTGCTTATTCACCTTCAACACTTGACGTACTGCCCATTCCGCAACATCAATATTAGTAAAAGTAGACATTGCGTCTGCGGTTCTCACTTTCTTCAAACGCCTTTGCAGCCCTAGAAGCTCCTTATCAAGATGATCTCTTCTGACATGCCCACCAGGTCCCTTCTTCGGGGCATGTGGAAATCTCTCACTCACAGCAATCGTCATCCTCCCCGCCCTCACCGAAGAAACCCTAAACGCGTTATAGAGCGAGGCCGTGGAAAGCGGGACCGCAAACTCGGCGGCGAGCCCGACTACTTGACCGGTGGCGCGCGATGCACCCATAACTTCGGCAGCCGTCATGCCGGCTTTGAACGCATACGAATCGGTTTCTTTAGCGGTCACCAGTTGATGCGCACCGGCCGCCAATTGGTCGGACGCGTGTATGCCCATGGCAATGCATCCCACTTTGGAAATCATTGTGGGTTCCGGGATCGCACATAACACCCCAGCACCACCGAGTTCGATGATGCCTCCCACTAAGCGCAGGCTGCCAATGACTCGATTGGAGAAAATCTCATAGGGTGTGAGGGATTCGCTCTCCAGAATAGCTGCCATTTGGGCAACGCTGAGCGTGACCCGGAATTCATCCTGATCGGGCAAAGGTCATTTCCTTATGAAAACTGGTTTTAAATATCCCGACGTTCAAGGACATCAGAAACGCGCGTAGCGGTGTGAATGCAGCGCTACGTCAGGCAATCCAAATCTCGAGAGTTGCTTTCGGGAAACGAAAGCTAGCGTGGGCTTTTTTGATGAACAAGCCGGAAGGGGAAATTCAGAAGTTTCCTACAAGAGGAAACAATTTAAGACTTCAACTCCAGTCGAAACAACGTTCAAGAAAAGCAGGATTGGGGCGCGGAGTTTGGTTCTAACTTCTGTTTCACGTTGGGAAACACGCTGGCTGAGAGGGTCACTCGTGGTACGGAGCAGATCGCGAACACGCGTGGGCTTGCGGCCAGCGGCCAGAATCGATACGGAGTGATCTTTGCGGCTGCGCCATCCCGCCTTGTAGCAGCACGGCTTGCCGACGGGAGCGATCACAATGACGCCACCGCCGGCAAGCCGTGCTGCTACAGGGCGGGCCGTATCCAACGCTGGTTGCAGGTTGACCATGGGCGGATACAACAAGAATCAGCCCGCCGCACCACGGCCCACTACATTTAGAAATCCTGTGAAGTCGGTCGGAGTACGATCTCGTTGATGTCCACATCCGCAGGCTGTTCGATGGCGTAAGCAATCGCGCGGGCGACGGAGTCGGCGGGGATGGCCTGTTTGTAGAACTCGTTCACCGCATCGGCACTTGGCTGATGTCCGCTACCCAGTTTCAGTTCGGAATCCACTGCACCGGGCTCGATGGTGGTCGTACGGATCTTGCCGCCAACTTCGTGTCGCAGGCCGTCGGAAATGGCGCGGACCGCGTATTTGGTGCCGCTGTAAACAGAGCCGCCCGGGCTGAAGACCTTTATGCCGGCTACAGAGGATATGTTGATGATGTGCCCGAAGCCTTGAGCTTCGAATTTTGGCAGCGCGGCAGCAATGCCGTAGAGAACGCCTTTGATGTTGATGTCGATCATGCGGTCCCATTCGTCGATGCGCAGCTCGGTGATCGGCGAGATTGCCATAAGGCCCGCATTGTTGATCATGACATCCACTTTTCCGAAGTCTTTGACGGCGCTTTCGATCAACGCTGTCAGGTCTTCCCTGCGGGTCACGTCAACGGTATATGCCGATGCTTCGCCGCCAGCGGCCTTAATGTCCTGGACGATGACGTCCATCCGATCCTGACGGCGTGCGCCGAGGACGACTTTGGCGCCGAGTTTTGCCAAGTGGCGAGCGGTTGCCTCGCCTAGACCACTGCTCGCTCCGGTGATGACGACGACTTTGTCTTGAATGCCATTGCTCATGTTGAATCTCCTGCAAGGGTGTGGAGGTTTGTTGTGAGCGAGTTTGCAGTGGATATTTCGCTCAGAAAATGGAAGAGTCTGGCTTTGAGAATTCCATAACCTGGAACACAGATATTCAACGGCTCCGACGTCAGGAAACTCGCTCAATGCTCAACCGCATGGAAATGCTTCGGGTCTTTCTGGTGGCAGTGGAATCGCCCAGCTTTCGCGAAGCAGCACATCGACTGGGAACGTCGCCGCAAAAAGTGACGCGAGCGGTTCAGGAACTGGAGCGCCTGTTTGCCGAGCCGCTGTTTCATCGCAGCACGCGACAGGCAACGGTCACGGCGTTCGGCGCAGAGATCGCGCAACAGGCGCGGGAGACTTTGAATCAGTTTGATCGGTTATTCATCTCAAACGCCAGGTCGCAAAGTGCGGGCGTCTCAGGCCGTGTCGGGATTACGGCGCCCCACGCGATTGGCAAACTTTACCTGGCTGAATTTCTACGACCTCTGATGCGGGAAAATCCTGACCTGCGTATCGAATTGAGCCTGGACGATCAATTGACCGATGCCGTGGCGTCACGGATCGATATCGGGATTCGGGTTGGCGCTGTGCGTGACAGGCGTTACATCGCGCGCGCAGTCGCTCAGGTGCCTCTAAGGATTGTCGCGGCGCCGGCCTTGATTGCCTCGGTCGGTATGCCGTCCAGCGTGGAGGACCTCAAGAGGCGGCCGCTGTCTGCGCTGATCGACCGGAACAACGGCCGGCCATGGCCGTGGATCCTGGCCGGTGGCCAAAGCTTCTTGCCGCCCTCCCCCGCGTTCAGTTGTGACGATCCGGAAGCTGAGCTTGAGTTCGTGCTCTCGGGTTTGGCCTTCGCACAGATGCCGCATTATCTGGCTGACGCCTATCTAGGCGAAGGCGTGTTGGTCGAGGTGCTTGAAAAGATCGCGCCGATACCCACTGATCTTGTTCTGTACCGCACCCAGTCAGGTCCGGTGCCGGCGCGAGTGAGGCTGGTTTATGATCATTTGAGAGCATGCTTCTCGGACGATTGGATGTTTCCTCGGCGCTCAAGCGATAAAACCATCCCTGGCTCAAGCTGACCGGATAACAGACCGAAAGACCGGGTGGCTTTTTCGCCCTCTGCCCTGCAAAACCCCAGTTCTCAACTAGCCTGAAAATTGACTGATCCAGAGCGAATGGACCATACGTTTAACCTCGCTGATCGGATAAAAACAACAATGAAAGATCCCTATGCGTTCGGTTTCTATTGCGCCCTGTTTGCCCTTGCGGCGATGACCGGCGCGGTGTTCTACGAGTCCTACACTGGCGCTGGCTTTTCGGGTTCGGCGCGGGCGTACGATGTCATCAATTCGTGTTCCGCGCTGGTACAGGCGCTGGCAGCGATAGGTCTGGTGGGCCTGGCATTCAAGGCGTACCGAGCGTGGAAGAACGAGATCATTCACAACAAGGCGCTGGGCATCATCTGGGATGCGAATGTGGCCTTTCGCGAGATCGAGCTGAGTTTCAACGAGTGGTTCTTTGGCCCCAACGCGGTGGACAAGGCCAACAGCGAGGGCTCGCGCATCACGTCGCTATTAGCAGCCAGCCCTTTTGGTGCCAGCCTGCGAAGCTTCAAGAAGCAGTGCATTCTCATCGACAAAGTGGTGATCAAGGACAACTGGCAGTGGGTCAACCACGCCACCGAGCTGGACATGCTCGCGCGCGTGTTGAGCATGGACGCCTTCCGTCCGACCACCAAGGCAAAAGAGACTGCCAATATCATCGATTTTCTCTACTCCCGCGAAGGTGAGGCACTGAAACGCACTCAGGGCGAGTGGGAAATGCTGATGAAGGTGATCGAGAAAGATCTCGCCGCACTGGAGGCCGAATACAGCGAATGAGCGATTCTGCCTCACTGCAACTTGCGATAGAACTGTTCGGTTAAAGACTGGGTCGAACGGCATGCCTTCCGCGGGATGTTCCAGCGGCTAACCCATTTTCGAGGCCGCTGGTTCTCATGTTCGAACACGTCGACATCAATGCACTGCTTGCCAACTACGGCTATTGGGCAGTGTTCATCGGCTGCTTGCTGGAAGGCGAAACCATCCTGATCCTGGGTGGACTGGCCGCGCATCAGACCTCGTTGCAACTGGTGCATGTAATCGTCATCGCCACGATGGGCGGAATGCTGGGTGATCAGATTCTGTTCTGGACCGGGCGCATCTTCGGCCCGCGCCTGCTGCCGCGTCTGCATCGACAACAGGCAACCATCGACCGGGTTTCCGGGCTGATCAAGCGCTACCCCACAGCGTCAATTTTCTCTGTGAGATTTCTCTACGGTATGCGGCTGATCGGTCCATTGGTGATCGGTGCGAGTCGACTGTCACCGATTCGTTTCTCCCTGATCAACCTGCTGGGCGCGGCAGTGTGGGCCACGCTGTTCGTCATGGCCGGGTACTGGGCCGGCGAGGCGCTGGAAAATCTGCTGGGCAACCTGAAGCCTTATCGACTGCCGATTTTCATTGGGGTTGTGGTGATTGCGGCTGGGGTGGCGTTGTTTCGGCATTATCGGGCGAAGACTCGCGCCGCGCAGTCCTCACAAAATGAAAGTAAACCAACTCGACATTAAGCTACGCCCCTCCCCCGACCGATGTCGCACGAAGCTCCATACCGAGCGCATGCATAACCTTCACCACAGTGTCGAAGCGTGGTTTGGCGCCTGGAGACAACGCTTTGTACAGACTTGCTCGTCCAAGTCCCGAGGCTTGCGCGATAGACGACATACCACGCGCTTTGGCAACGTAACCTATTGCCCTGACAAATTCGTCGCTATCGCCGTCAGCCAGTACTTGGGTGAGGTACTCACCAACGGCCTCATCGGTGTCCATAAACGAAGCCACATCGAAAGGTATAAGTTTCTGACTCATGCTCTAGCCTCTTTCCCAGTTTTTGAGCTCGCCGAATATCTTCGGACTGGCTCGACTTATCCCCACCTGCGAGCAAAACGATCAGTGCTCCGTCACGCAAAGTAAAATAAAGTCAATAATCTTCCCACATGGAATCGACGCGATGAACAAACGCATCACCGCAAGCCTCTTGTTCGGGCTCACCGGCTGGGCTCACGCACAGGCCGCCGAGCCGACTTCGCACTTGGATGCAGTGCTGCAGAAGGGCGAGCTGGCTGTCTGCACCACGGGCGATTACAAGCCCTATACCTTCCTCAGGCCGGATGGGCAGTATGAAGGCATCGATATCGAGTTGGCGCAGTCACTTGCGCAGAGCCTCAGCGCGAAGATCCACTGGGTGCCAACCACGTGGAAAACCTTGATGAGCGATTTCACCGCCGGCAAATGTGACATTGCGGTGGGCGGTATTTCGGTGACGCTAGAGCGTCAGAAGAAAGCGTTTTTCAGCGACACACTGGACATCGACGGCAAGGTGCCATTGGTGCGTTGCGCCGACGTGTCGAAATACCAGACTGTCGAGCAGATCAACCAGCCGGGGGTGCGCCTGATCGAGCCCCAGGGCGGTACCAACGAGGCGTTCGCACACGCGTACCTGCCAAAGGCCAGCCTCGAGTTCCATGACAACAAGACCATCTTCCAGCAGTTGCTGGACAACAAAGCCGACGTGATGATCACCGACGCCTCTGAGGCGATGTATCAGCAGAAGCGCATGCCGGGGCTGTGCACGGTCAACCCGTCGCGTTACATGCAGTACGGCGAGAAGGCCTACCTGCTGCCTCGCGATGACATGACGTGGAAAAGCTACATCGATCAATGGCTTCACCTGAGCAAGGCCACCGGGGTGTATCAGAAAGTGGTGGGCGAATGGCTGGCGGTTCCTGCCCAATAGGCTTCTGACGCAAGTGAGGGTTGTGCAGGCATCTGGCTATTCAGCATCATGCTCGACATGACCCTCGGCAAAGGACCTCGCCGCCTTCATGAAAACCAGCAAGAGCATCACCCGCGCCTTCTGTGTCGAGCTACAGCAAGAGCTGTCGATTGTGGCGGCACGGCGGGAGTATTTTTCTCAGGAGCTGCCGCGAACGCGGTTCAGTTTTCTGTGCTCCACCGAAGCGTGTCGCGCCCAGGGAGTGAAGATCACGGGTGTGCGCTATGACGTGAAACCGCAGGAGCACCCGACGTTCGTGGCCGCCCATTTCCGGGCAAATCCCAATTACGAGCATCATGCCGATTGCGAATGGGTAGATGAAGCGGATGGCGTCGAGGACGAGCCCAAGGTCAAGGAGACCGAGGAGGAAACGGCGCTGCGCAAGGCCAAGCGCAAGCTGGACGATTACATCGACGTGTTTGACCCGTCACTCAAGGAGCGGGTGAAGCCCGAGCCTTCGTCGGCCAAGGCTGACAAGCCAGTCGAGGACAGTCCGGCGACGCCACGAGCGTCCAACGACGCACCAAAGAGCAAACAGCCGACCGAGACCCGCACCAACAACCTGGAGCGCCTGGTGGACAGTTTTCGCCAGGCCCAGGCGAATCTCAGCAAGGAAGAGTTCGCCTTGCTGACGCTGCGGATTCCAGGTCAGGGCGAAGTGTCACTGCGCTCCTACTTTCGCCACATCAAGTTCGCGCAAGTAAACGACGAGCGACGCGTGCTCTACGGTGGCGGCCTGGTGGAACGCTACGGCACCGGGTTCAAGTTCAAGTTCTTCGACCGAGCGCAGGGCAAGCTGGTGACGTTGTACGTCTCTCCCGCGCAAATGCAGGCCTATCGCTCCAGCCGCTACATCAGCGAATTGCTGAGCCATGCAGACGAGGTGCGTTTCTTTACCGTATTTGCCTTGGGCACATTGGCGCTAAGCCCTTCAGGCAAGAGTTTCAGTGTGGAACTCGAAGACCTGCGCCATCTGGCAATCGTGCTGGGCCCGGCAAAGGATGCGGCGTCGGATTAAGTCGCCTTCCTCGACCTGATGTACGCGAGGAAGCCGTCCAGGTCCGAGCCAGACAGCATCCGCGCCACCGATTTCACCTCTTCCATCGGCCAGTCCCACCAAGCGGCCTGAAGCAACTGCTCGCGAACGTCTTCATCAAAACGCCAGCGAATGAACTTGCAGGGGTTGCCACCCACTACGGCAAACGGTGGCACGTCGCGGGTGACAACTGCCCCGGCCGCAACGATGGCGCCATGGCCGATGGTCACGCCGGACAGGATGGTGGCATCGGCGCAGATCCAGCAGTCGCTGCCGATGACTACGTCGCCCTTGCTTGGCGCGTAGTCCTTGATGTCTTCCAGACCTTTCATCATGGCCGGGAATGGGTAGGTGGTCAGCCAGTCGGTGCGGTGCTCACCACCCAGCAGCACTTTCACGCCCGCTGCAATCGAGCTGTAGGAGCCGATGCGCAGGATGGTGTCGTCGCCAAACTCGAACACCTCAGGAATACCGTAGGTACCGGTTCCCACCGTGTAGCGGGGATAACGCAGGCGAATCTTCTCTGGCGCCCGTTCAAGCTTGTCCAGGCTGCGCAGGCGCTTTCTGGTTTTCCGGGATTTGAGCATTTCGAGGAATTTCATGCAGGTGTCCGTGAACAGAAGCAGGCACGACAGAGGCTGATCACGTGCTCTGACGATGCAGCAGAAGGCGTTTGAAACGACGCAGGGTGGTCTTGTTGAACTGGCGCAACGGGATCGAACGCAGCAGGCTCCAGGCGTACTTCTTGTCGTTGACCACGGCGTACTTCAACGCCTTGTTGATGATTGCCGTCAGACCCCGCCCGTACGCCGGATGCGAGCGATAAGGCGCGATGGTACGCATGTCGGCATCGAGCAAAACCTTATAACGCCGCGAAAGATTATTGGGATGGCGGCGATACCGAGTAACGCTCACCGGGAGCACGTGGACCTCATAGCCTGCGCTGGCGATTCGCAGGGTCATCTGAAAATCCTGGACCTTGATCTCGGGGTCGTAGAAATTCACTGCCTTGAGCGCATCCATCCGGTAGAGCGAGACGGGCGCGCCGACAACGATGGCATCACCCAGAATCTCATCGAAATTGAGCTTCTGGATACTCGCCAGCTTCTGTGTCTTGGTGTCGTTTCCGTCCGAATCCATGTAGATGATCAACGCACCAACACAGCCTACTTCAGGATGCTGGGCGAGGTAATCGGCCCGTAACCGTACCGAAGACGGCAGCATGATGTCGTCAAGGTCCGGCGTACAGACGAACTCGCCCCGGGCATATTTCAAACCATGATTCAGGGCAGCACTGACACCCTGGTTGGCCTGGGAGTAGAACTGAAAGTCGTACTTGCCTTGCAGAGCCTGAAGCATTGCCACGCTGTTATCGCTCGATCCATCGTCGACGACGATGACTTCGAAGTTTTGGTAGTCCTGGGCGAAGATACTCGCCATGGCAACGTCCAGATACTTTTCTGCGTTGTAGCAGGGCGCAATGATCGATACGAGGGGCATCGACTCATTTTGGGGCCGGATTTCTGGGATGGTGTGGTCAGTCATAATTCTGTTTGTAGTTTCTCTACGACTGGATCGGAGCCGTTTCGCCACGATCCCTGTACAAAACTGACACATGATGCGGCAAAGCTATGACCTTGTCATGGGCTGATTAGAGCATCGTCCTACAAGCGCGTCGAAAAAAACCTACGTCAAGCTGTAACAAACGGCCAACAAAAAGCCCCGTTACTCCTGCGAGTAACGGGGCTTCTGGTGTTTCAGTTCAGGTTATCAAGGGGCAGCGTACGTCACCAGCAGCTCTTTGGTTACCTGGAAGTCCAACGACATCGCCACGCTCAAGGCTGTGATGGTGAAGATGGAGAACACGAACAGCTTGCGTGCCCAAACGGTGTCATCTTTGGCTTTGTAACCTGTCCAGGCCATATACAACCAGTACATGCCCATGGCAGCGGCAACGGCCAGATAGTTGAGCCCGGCGTAGCCACCGAAGGTCAGCATCAGCGTCGCCAGCACGAAAGCCAGGATGTAGATCAGGATATGCCGCTTGGCGACACGGATGCCCCGCTTGACCGGCAGAACCGGAATCGAGGCAGCCAGATAGTCGTTAAAGCGGAAGATCGCGATGGCATACGAGTGCGGCATCTGCCACAGNCGACGTAACCGATCACTGGAGGCATCGCGCCCGACAGACTGCCAACCAATGTGCCATGGACCGATTTGCGCTTGAGATACAGGCTGTAGAAGCCGACGTAAATCACGAAACCGATCACTGCGAACAGGGCTGCCAGCGGGTTGGCCTTGTAATACAGCAGGCCAACACCGACCACACCCAGCACCGTGGCGTAGGCCAGGGCCAGTTTCAGCGAAACCAGGCCTTGTACCAGAACACGATTCTTGGTGCGTTCCATCTTCAGATCGATATCGCGGTCAATGCAGTTGTTGAACACACAACCGGAAGCCACGACCAGCGAGGTACCGATCATCGCGATCAGGAACAGGCCGAAATCGACATGCCCCTTGGATGCGAGAAAAAAGCCACCAGCCACCGAAAGCACGTTACCGAAAATGATCCCCGGTTTGGTGATTTGGATAAAGTGCTTCAGTGACATCAGGTTTTCCTCACTTCGCCATCATGAAGGTGTGAATGCTGAACATGATCCAGACACTCAGACCTACCAACAGCAAGATAACCAACGTAGCGAAGGCAAAGGCGATCACGTTGTTGCGCTGTGCTGCGGAACGGTCCAGGTGCAGGAAGTACACCAGGTGAACCAGAACCTGAACGACAGCGAAGATCAGCACGACCCACAGAGTGGCGACCTTCGAAATGGTCGGAAACATCACCAGACCGAATGGAATCGCGGTCAGGATGATCGACAGCACGAAACCGACCATGTACGACTTGAAGCTGCCGTGGCTGGCAGGTTCGTGGCTGGCAGCGTCGTGGGAATGATGTGAATTCGCCATTTAAATGGTCCCCATCAGATAGACAACGGTGAACACGCAGATCCAGACAACGTCCAGGAAGTGCCAGAACAGGCTGAGCATGCTTAGGCGAGTCTGGTTGGTATTGGTCAGACCGTGCTTGGAGACCTGATACATCATGATCGCCATCCAGATCAGACCACTGGTCACGTGCAGGCCGTGAGTGCCGACCAGCGTGAAGAACGCCGACAGGAAGCCACTGCGGTTAGGACCGTAACCTTCAGAGATCAGCAGGTGGAACTCGTTGATCTCCATGCCGATGAAGCCCAGGCCGAACAGGAAGGTCACGAACAACCAACCCAGAACGCCAGACTTGTTGCCTTTGTGCATCGCCAGCATGGCGAAGCCGTAGGTGATCGAACTGAGCAACAGGCAGGCGGTTTCGCCCAGCACGTATGGCAGTTCGAAGATGTCGTGGCCAGCCGGGCCACCCGCTACGTTGTTAACCAGTACGGCGTAAATGGCGAAGATCGACGCAAACAGAATGCAGTCGGTCATCAGATAGATCCAGAAACCGTAGATCTTCATCTCGCCAGCGTCGTGGTGACCGTGGTCATGCTCATGGTCATGACCGTGGTCGTGACCCTTCGCACCTTCAAATACTAAGTTCGACATTGTTTATGCCTGCTCCAGCTTGTTGACAGGAGTGTTCGCCTGGGCGTTACGCACCGAGGCCAGGATCTTGTGTTGCTCGCCTTCGATACGCGCAACTTCCGAAGCAGGAACCATGTAGCCCTGATCGTCACGTGCAGCGTGGATGACGAAGTAAACGATGGTGCCTACCAGGCTCACACCGGCCAGCCAGAAGATGTGCCAGATCATCGCGAAACCGAAGACGGTCAGCAGCGCACCCATTACCAGACCGGTAGCGGTGTTGTTCGGCATGTGGATGTCGGAGTACTTGGCCGGAACCGTGTACGCCTCGCCATCACGCTTGGCCGCATAGAACGCGTCGATCTCGTTTGCCTTCGGCAGTTCGGCGAAGTTGTAGAACGGAGGTGGCGACGAAGTCGACCATTCCAGGGTGTGGCCATTCCATGGGTCACCGGTCAGATCGCGGTTCTGCTCACGGTCACGGATACTCACGTAGATCTGGATCAACTGGCAGGCGATACCGACCATGATCAGCGCCGCGCCCCAGAAGGCAACGTGCAGATACGGAGTCCAGTCCGGGTTGTCAGTGGTGTTCAGACGACGGGTCATGCCCATGAAGCCCAGAGCGTACAGCGGCATGAAGGCCACGTAGAAGCCCGAGATCCAGAACCAGAACGCTGCCTTGCCCCACTTCTCGTTCAGCTTGAAACCGAACGCTTTAGGGAACCAGAACGCGAAACCTGCGATGTAACCGAATACGGCACCACCGATGATCACGTTATGGAAGTGCGCGATCACGAACAGGCTGTTGTGCAGAACGAAGTCAGCACCCGGGATAGCCAGCAGAACGCCGGTCATACCACCGATGGAGAAGGTCACCATGAAGCCCAGGGTCCAGCACACTGGCGCGGTGAAACGCAGACGGCCCTGATAGATCGTGAACAGCCAGTTGAACAGCTTCACACCCGTCGGGATGGAAATCAGCATCGTCGCCAGACCGAAGAAGGCGTTGACGCTTGCACCCGAACCCATGGTGAAGAAGTGGTGCAGCCATACCATGAAGCCCAGTACCGAGATCGCGCCGGAAGCGTAGATCATCGAGTGGTGGCCGAACAGGCGCTTGCCGGTGAAGGTCGAGATGACTTCGGAGAAGACACCGAACGCCGGCAGAATCAGGATGTATACCTCAGGGTGACCCCACGCCCAGAACAGGTTCACGTACATCATCGGGTTACCACCCAACTCGTTCGTGAAAATGTGGAAGTCCAGGTAGCGGTCGAGCGTCAGGAACGCCAGGGTGCCGGTCAGGATCGGGAACGAAGCCACGATCAGGACGTTGGCCCAGGTGCAGGTCCAGGTGAAGATCGGCATGTCCATCAGTTTCATGCCAGGAGTACGCATCTTCAGGACGGTAACCAGGAAGTTGACGCCCGTCAGTGTCGTACCCAGACCCGATAGCTGTAGAGCCCAGATGTAGTAGTCGACACCCACGCCCGGGCTATAGCCCAGTTCGGACAGCGGCGGATAGGCAACCCAACCGGTACGAGCGAATTCGCCGACGCCCAGCGACACGTTCACCAGAACCACGCCAGAGATCAGCAGGTACAGACTCAGGGAGTTCAGGAACGGGAAGGCAACGTCGCGAGCACCGATCTGCAGAGGCAGAACGATGTTCATCAGACCGGTGAAGAACGGCATCGCCATGAAGATGATCATGATCACACCGTGAGCGGTGAAGATCTGGTCATAGTGTTCAGGCGGCAGATAGCCAGGCGAACCCTCGGTGGCCAGAGCCAGCTGGGAACGCATCATGATGGCGTCGGCAAAACCGCGCAGCAGCATGACCATGGCGATGATGATGTACATCACACCGATTTTCTTGTGGTCAACCGAGGTCAGCCACTCGGTCCACAGGTAGGTCCACTTCTTGAAATACGTGATCAGACCGAAGACCGCCGCACCGCCGATAGCGATCATGGCAATCGTGATCATGACTATCGGTTCGTGGAACGGAATCGCATCCAGACTTAATTTACCAAACATCGTTTACTCCTCTGCCTGCGCAGCTGAATGCTTACCCATGTCCATCCCTTCCATACCGGCCACTTCTTTCTTCTCGTGCTCAATCTTGCCCGGCTTCATACCTTCATACTTGTCGATGATGGTCTGGAACAGGTTCGGAGTGACCGTGGAGTAGAGTTCAACGGGGTTACGTTCGCTAGGTTTGGCCAGAGCGGTGTATTCAGCCGTTGCCAGCTGTTTAGGTGAATTCTTGACCTCGGCAACCCAGGCGTCGAAGTCAGCCTGTGAGGTTGCAGTCGCCTTGAATTTCATGCCGGTGAAACCTGCGCCACTGTAGTTGGCGGAGATGCCATCGAACTCGCCGTTTTCATTGGCGATCAAGTGCAACTTGGTCTGCATGCCGGCCATTGCGTAGATCTGGCCACCCAGTGCAGGGATGAAGAACGAGTTCATGACCGAATCAGAGGTGATGCGGAAATTGATCGGGGTGTTCGCCGGGAAGACGATCTTGTTGACGGTGGCAATGCCCTGTTCCGGATAGATGAACAGCCATTTCCAGTCCAGCGCGACCACTTCGATGGTCACCGGCTTCACGTCGGAATCAAGAGGACGGTAAGGGTCCAGCGCGTGGGTCGACTTGTAGGTGATGTAGCCCAGCACGATGATGATGGCCAGCGGAACCAGCCAGACAACCAGTTCAATCTTGGTCGAATGTGCCCAGTCAGGCGTATAGGTTGCGCTCTTGTTCGAGGCGCGATACTTCCAGGCGAAGATGATGGTCATGAAAATGACCGGCACCACCACCAGCAGCATGAGCAATGTAGCAGTGATGATCAGATCACGCTCTTGCACGCCGACATGGCCCTTGGAATCCAGCAGGGTGTAATCGCACCCGCTGAGCAGGAGCATGCTGAAAAGGGCCAAGAAGCCAAAAAACCTGGGGTACCTTTTTTTACTCATCTCACGACCTCTAAAAGCAGCTTTCGCATCGCAGTTGGGTTTCGACCGCCAACACTTCACCCTGCCAGGTGCTGGCAATTTCTTGGATTGAACAGGGGCCTGTCAGGAAGCTTGTGGCCTCGTAACAAATCCGGGTTTCTCTTTTTGGTTTCTTATTCGAATGGTGGCAAACCGCCGATGCGGTCCAGTTCCCTTGGCGCAGACATTCTGAATTTGACGCAGGAGGCCATCCAAAAGGCGTCTACAAAGGCGTAAATACGCTTTCCGACCTCGATTGACGCCCTCCATCAGAGAGGGGGGACGTTAAGTGGGGGCGATTGTAGATACGTAAAGTTTTATTGACTATGAGTTTCTGCGCAACAGTTAATTTCCGATTATGTAAGAATGCGGTCATATGTCGCACCCTGAAACGGATCGATACCCCCAGATTTCTTAAGGAATCTGGAGCAGTTTTTTCCGCAACACTTTGTAATTAGCGCGCTTTCAGGCGATTGCGGATGATGCCCGCCGGTACCAGAACTACTGTCAGAACAAAAGCGATTAATGCCCACTGTGCAAGCGACAGTCCGAAAACTGGCGGATATGGCGTCTCGCAGAAGCCCCCGACCTGGAAACCCAGGGGGAACAGCGAAGCCAGCGGCAAGCCGTCGACGATGGGCTGCAGAACATCGATGCCGCAGCTTTCGGTCGGATGGGTTTGAATGTAGACATGACGCCCCGCTGCAACAATCCCGCCGATGGCACTGAGCGTTACCAGCACTTCGCAAATGGTCAGGCTCATGCGCCCCGGCATGGCGGCGCCGATGAACGCGAAGATGGCGATGAACAGCAAGGCGTAGCGCTGCAGAATGCACAGCGGGCACGGCGCCTCGCCCAGTACGACCTGCATGTACAGAGCCCCGCCGATCAGCGCCAGGCAGATGATGCCCAGCAGGACCAGGAACTGCTTTTCGCGTCGCAGGTAAAACATCTCGTCAGTCATCAACATGCCCTTTGAATTTAGTGTCCATCCAGATCGAAAGATCTGCGTTGTCGCGTGGCCCGGCTCCCCCGGAAAGCCGGCAATTCTACCATCGTCGCAGCCGTACGCTGGCGCAGAAGGTGAACAGGTCGGCATTACCCGAACATTAAGCACAACACGCAACAATCGACCGACACCGAACCCGACCTCTTCCTTATATATAGAAGAGTGCGACACTCTGCCGCAGGGACCGAACGTCGCACCCCTTCTATATATAGGAGCATGCGTCTATTTGTCGCACACCAGACTCACTCCAGCGCGGAAGCCGGGCCGAAGAATTCGTAACGAGCCTGGCCATCCGGAACGCCCGCTGCCCTCAGTTGACGCCTGACCGATGCCATGAAGCCTTTAGGCCCGAGAAAGTACGCATCCACATCACGATTTTCCGGCAGCCATTGTTCCAGACGCGCCTGGTCGAGCAGGCCAATGCCATGCCCCGCCGGGCTGGCGCCGTCGTCTTCGCTGTACAGGTAGAAACGCTTGAGCTGTGGATGCCTGGCTGCGAGGTCTTCGACCCAGTCGCGAAAAGCGTGCACCGAGCCGTTGCGGGCGCAGTGGATGAAATGGATCGGGCGTTGAGTCTCCAGGGCCGCCTCCAGCATTGCCAGCGTCGGGGTTATGCCGACCCCGCCACTGATCAGCACCAGTGGTTTCTCGCTGTGGGTCAGGGTGAACTCGCCGGATGGCGTGAACAGGTTGATGCTGTCACCCACTTGCACGTGGTCATGCAGGTAGTTTGAGGCGCGACCACCGGGTTCGCGCTTGACGCTGATGCGGTACTGGTTATTGCCCGCTCGGGCTGACAGCGAGTAATTACGGCGGACTTCCTCGCCGTCCAGGAACAGCTGCATGCCAATGTACTGGCCGGGGGTAAAATCAAGGATCGGCTGGCCGTCAGCCGGTGCGAAGTAGAACGAGGTGATCTCGGCGCTTTCCGGGATCTTGGCCACGATCTTGAATTCCCGCGCCCCACGCCAGCCCCCTGACGCCTGGGCCTTTTCGTCGTAGATGGATTTTTCGGCGCCAATCAGGATGTCGGCCAGTTGCCCATAGGCATTGCCCCAGGCAGAGATGACTTCGTCAGTGGCGATCTCCTCGCCGAGCACTTCGCGGATGGCTTCCAGCAGGCATTCGCCGACCAGGGGATAGTGCTCCGGCAGGATCTGCAGCGCGACGTGTTTGTTGATGATCTTGGCGACCAGATCCCCCAACTGCTCAAGCTGATCGATATGGCGGGCGTACATCAAAACGCCGTTGGCCAGCGCCCGGGGCTGATCGCCACTGGCCTGATGCGCCTGATTGAACAGCGGGCGCACCTGAGGGTATCGGCTGAGCAGTTTCTTGTAAAAGTGGGTGGTCAGCGCTTCACCGCCACTTTCCAGCAAGGGAACGGTGGATTTGACGATGGCACGATCCGACGCATTCAACATGATTGACTCCTGAGACTCGATGAGTAAGTGATGTTCTGTGTATATCAGGAAGCGTGCCAGCTATTAAAACCTTTTAAATCAACGAGATAATGAGTGTTTGTCATTTTGACCCAATCGCATGTGCAGTCATAAAGACTGGTCAGACGTCATTTTGACAACACTGTCCACTCCGCCCATAGAGTGGACCGCGCTGAGAAAGCGCTAAAGCCTGCCTGCGCGGGGTCGATAAACCGTCATCGAAAGCTGTTCGCTCTTTCAGAGGCAACAGACACCGCATCACAGAAGGTTCATATGTCCAAAAACGTCCGCGCAGATTCACTCTCGCTTCTGCTGTTCACGTTACGCAGCGGAAAGCTGATGGCGATCAACCTGCTCAAGGTCAGTGAGATCATTCCCTGCCCTCCCCTGACCCGCTTGCCCGAGTCGCACCCACACGTCAAAGGCGTCGCGACATTACGCGGCAATTCGCTGTCGGTGATCGATCTCAGTCGCGCCATCGGCGAGC
This sequence comes from Pseudomonas sp. LS-2, assembly GCF_003605735.1. Taxonomy (GTDB): domain Bacteria; phylum Pseudomonadota; class Gammaproteobacteria; order Pseudomonadales; family Pseudomonadaceae; genus Aquipseudomonas. Next base: position 462,510 of record NZ_QXTJ01000015.1, read on the forward strand.
GTCCACTGCTCGACCCGGACGGCGGTTGTCTGATCGTCACCGATGTCAGCCGGTCCAAGCAGGGTCTGCATGTGCAGGCGGTGAGCAAGATCGTCCACTGCCTGACCACCGACATTCGCCCGCCGCCCTTCGGTTCCGGCAACAAGTCGTTCATCACCGGCGTGACACAGGTCGATGGCACGCTGGTTCAAGTGCTGGACATTGAAAAGGTCATCCACGGCATCGCGCCGGCGCGGATTCTCGCCGAGCCCACCGAGCTTAGCCCGGAAGAAATCGAAGTGCTGACCAAGGCGCGCATTCTGGTGGTCGACGACAGCCAGGTTGCGCTCCAACAGTCGGTCATTACCCTGCGCAATCTGGGGATCGAATGCCATACCGCACGCAGTGCCCGGGAAGCCATCGATCATTTGCTGGACTTGCAAGGCACTGCGCAGCAGATCAACGTTGTCGTGTCGGACATCGAAATGTCCGAAATGGATGGCTACGCTTTCACACGCACCCTGCGTGAAACCCCTAATTTCCAGGAGCTTTACGTGTTGTTGCACACTTCACTGGACAGTGCGATGAACGCAGAGAAAGCCAAGGCCGCTGGCGCCAACGCCGTGCTGACCAAATTCTCCTCGCCCGAGCTCACACGATGCTTGATCGAAGCCGCACGTACGGTCGAAGCCCAGGGAATCTGAGGCCCGGAATCGACGACGCCTCCGCCCGCCATTATTGGCTGATGCGTCGCGACCTCAACCTGCCGCGCCGTCCAGTGGTCTGGCCGCTTTCAATGCGCGAAGTCCCATTCTGTGTGGAGAACGCTTTTGACGTGCATCAGCTGTTCATGCTCGGCACGCGTGATGGCGGTGGCCGGGTAGCGGATTTCACGACGTGGCTGGAGGCCTTCGAGCGTGATCCGGAATTTGATCGCGAACTGTGTTTCGTCGTCGAAGATCCCTTGGGTGTGGTCGCCGTGGCTCAGGGCTGGACCAGCGCGTTTATCCGCAACCTCGTCGTTCACCCTCGCGCACAGCGTCGCGGCCTGGGCATCGCCCTGCTAGACCGTGCATTCGAAGCCTTCGCCGAACGCCGCGAAGGCCATGTCGATCTCAAGGTCATGGAAAGCAACCGGGCCGCAAGGCAGCTCTATGAGCGCGCGGGCATGGATTATGTTCACCGCTGCGAACTCGACCCGCGCTGAGCCAGTCCAAGTCGCTGTCCTATATTCCAACGAGACAACGACGGAGATACCCATGAAAACGACCACCCTGCTGTTGCTGGGCCTGAGCGCACTCGCGGGCCAGGCGAGCGCATCCAGTGATGACGCCTGGAAAGCGTTCGACAAGACGCTGGTGGACAGTTGTGTCGCAGCCAGCTCGCTGAAGAATGCCAAACCCGCCGGCGCTTCGGCGATGTTCGATGACAGCGTGGGCTACAGCGCGCTGCTTATCAAAGGCCAGTACAAACAGGCCTTCATGAAAAACAAGACCGGCACAGAACTGTGCCTGTATGACCGCAAGAACAAGAAAGCCCTGATCACCGAGTGGGATAACGTGACGACGCTGCCGAAGAAATAACCCGCTGACTATTCAGAAATCTCCCTCAATGCCCCGGCTGGTCGGCGGATGCCCTCCGCCGGCAAGCTGGACTGCCGAAGATTGCGAGTTCAGCCAATGACGCTGGCGCATAACTTGCTGCATTTCCCGCCATCTACAGAATCCTCTCCCGCGCTGACAGATAACCAGCGCGAGGCTGCGGGGTTTCTTCTTTATGAGCTGGCGGCGTTTTCTTCCGATGAACACTCAGTTTTCCTGCGTCGGCTGCGGCAAGTGCTGCACCGACCATCACGTTCCTTTGACACTCGTGGAGGCCGCGCATTGGGCGGCTGACGGCGGTTCGGTCATCGTGCTGACCGAAGCGTTCCTGGCCGATGGCTACGGCGTTCCTCCCGAGCAGATCAGCCACGCGACACGCCGCTCGCACCCCGTCAACAGCGGCTCGGCACAGGCCCTGGTGGCCATCACCTTTGCTGCTTACAACGCGGGCCGATGCCGAAATCTTGACGCGGACAATCTCTGCCGCATCTACGAGCGGCGCCCGCTGGTGTGCCGGATCTATCCCATGGAGATCAATCCGCATATCCCGCTGCGGCCGCAAGCCAAGGACTGCCCGAGCGAATCCTGGGCCCAGGGACCGGACCTGATCGTTGGCGGTCAGTTGGTGGATCAACAGTTGATGGCGCTGATCGAGCAGTCTCGGCAGGCGGATCGTGACGACATCGCCCAAAAGCAGGCGATCTGCATGGCGCTGGGTATCAATACCACGGCGCTCAAAGGCAACGGCTTCGTGGCCTATCTACCGGACATGAACGCCTTCGCTTCGGCAGTCGCTCAATCGGGCGCTGGAACGTTGCCAGAAGTATCGAACGATGGCTGGGGCTTCCGCGTGACTGGCGAAACGGCGACACGACGGTTGCAACAGACAGGCGTCAGGCTGGAGTCAGGGGAGTCAATGAGCTATATGTTCATCCCGTTGCAGAGCGACTGAGGCCGTTCGATGAAAAGCGTCGCGATCGTGCTGTTCCCCCACGTTCAGTCACTGGACGTCGCAGGCCCGCTGGACGTATTTGCCGAAGCCAATGGGTTCGTGGCCCAGGAAGATGCCTACCAGATCACCACCATCGGCACCGCTCCCTACCCGATCATGGCGTCCAACGGTATGCCGTTGGGCGCTCGCCATGATCTGGCCGATGCACCGAAGCAGTTCGATATTCTACTGGTGCCGGGAGGTCCACTGCTGCCGACGGATAAGGAAATGCCGCACATCACGGCCTGGCTTCATGAGGCCGCGCCGTTGGCGGGGCGCTATGGATCGATCTGCACCGGCGCGTTCATCCTTGGCCACGCGGGCCTGCTGGATGGCAAGAGCGCTGCCACCCACTGGAGCCATGCGCAGCAACTGGCTGATCGGTTTCCACTGGCGCAGGTGGAACCCGACCGAATCTACGTTCGCGACGGGAAACTGCTGACGTCGGCGGGTGTGACCGCAGGCATCGACATGGCCTTGGCATTGGTCGCCGAAGATCATGGCCCGGCCATTGCCCTGGCTGTCGCCAAACGGTTGTTGGTGGTAGCGCAGCGTCAGGGCGGTCAGTCGCAGTTCAGCCCCTACCTTACTGCTTCGGTGGACGATGACTCGCCCGTCGCCAAGATCCAGCGCTATGTCATGGAACACATCAGCGAACCGTTTTCAGTGGAGCGGCTGGCAGAAGTGGTTTCCATGAGCCCGCGCAGCTTCGCCCGAGTGTTCGCTCGCGACGCAAAGGTCACGCCCGCCGAGTTCGTACAACGTGCGCGGATCGACGCAGCGCGCCATTTGCTGGAAGGCAGCGAAATGGCGATCAAGGCCGTGGCCTATCACTGTGGATTCGGCAGCGCAGCGCGGATGCGGCTGATCTTCAGTCAGCGCCTTGGCGTGACGCCAACGCAATACCGCGACAGTTTTCGCAAGGAAGGCTGACAGCCGTGTTCAGCGCTTGCCCATGGAGCGACGAGTACCGGAAGGCGCAGCGCCTGGGCGCTTGTCGTGATTGGACTTGCCCGATCCCTTGTAGTACGGCTGATCTTTCTTTGCCTGCGCCAGCTCGGCTGGTTTGAAGGGAAAGCGAAAAGCCGGGATGGCCGGTTTGACGTCGTTCGACGCGACGTTGGCATCGACCGGTTCAATGGCAGTGTCAGGAGCTGAGGTGTGTTCAGGGGTGGTCATGAAAGCTCCGTAATCGTGAAACGGTCGATGGGTGATCAGGCAGTGCCCGCAGGGCGCGCAGCATACCTGAATCGCCGAACGACTGCCTGTGACAACCGAGCAGCGGCTTATTTGTAGAACAAGTCCACCATCAGCTCTGCCGAAAAGGGCCCGGGTCTGGGCACACTGTTTTGCCATATCAGCTCGGCGTTGAAATCGGCAGTCGCCGAATAGTTGCCCTCTGGCAGGTCGGTAATGTGAAAGGGTTCATGGTAGGGGACAGGCTGATCGGTGATCGCATTGGTGATGCGAATACCAATACTGTCGTTGTTCACGGGGATCAGGACATCGCCGGACAACGTGCCGGAAACCGGAGTGAAGCGCGCGTTCAGGCTGAAGGGCGAATCGCAGGTGCGACTGGTCGCGAGCGCAAAACGCTGGAAGGTCGCCACCTCCCCCACCCGCACATTTCTGATGGCGACATCGCCGAACTCAACGGTTTCCGGCATGACGCGCAACTCGGCATCACAGGCGACGAAACGTAACCCGCCAAGATTGTTGATCACGTAGTTCAGGTTACTGTCAGGCACCGGGGTCATCCCGCTGGCGCCGTCGATCTGGAACATCCGGTAGTCGGTCAGATCGCTCGCGACGCCGGATGGCGGGGTCGGACCGAACTTCTGAATGAACACCGAAAACGGCAGACTGAAACTGACGCTCGGACACGCCTTGAGGTTTTCACCGGCATTACTGCACGCAGGTAGCAGTTGCTGCGTGGGAATTCGTCCCTGAGCCTGCACATAATCAACGCCATTGAGTGTCAGCCCGGCACGAATGCCCTGACCTATCTGAAGGTTTTCGGGGTTCAGATACAGGAACACTTCCTCTGCACCGCCCGGTTGATTCCGGGAACACTCGACGGGAATGTTCAGCCGCTCTGAACGCCAGACCGCGCTGCCATCGGGCAATGTCGCGGGAATGGCAACGCTGCTGCTCAGATCGGCTCGGATCACGGTCTCACCGGCTCCTTGCGTCTTGCAGGTCATCGCCATCCCGGTGGCTGGGAGCAGAAAAGTCAGAAGAAAGGTCGGACACCAGCGGGTATAACAGGAAGTCAACACAGTCAGCATTTCCCTATGGATGATTGGGCACCCGGTCTGCGCAACCGGGCGTTGAACGGTGTATCGGTCAGAACGTTGGCGCAGAACTCGCGCTGTCCTCCGTAGTCGGTCAGCGCCTTGAAATTCAGGCTGCCAGACGCTGCCTGGTCACTGACACTCCCGGTCACGGGCAACGTGCGCTCGGAAAAAGGTTTGATCATCAGGTCCTCAGTGACCTCGATGCCGTTGAGGGCCAGACGTTGAAGCACAACGTGAAAAGGCGTCGGGTTACGCACGCTCAGTGTTCCGCGACCGGCAGCGCGCCAATGCCAGGCGAGCATCTGCGCCGCCTGCGCCGGATCGCCAGTCAGCCCCTTGGGGCGATAAAACACGTTAATGCGCTGACGCACCGCGATGCTCAGTCGCTGGTTGGCCTCGCTGCGGCGCGGCACCTCCAGCACGTACAGGTGCAACAAAGATTCGCGGTCGATCGGCATGCCAACCCCCTCGTACAGCACCCTCATCATTTGTCTGCCCTTGGCGGGCAGCTGTGCCAGATGCGGCGTGACGACAAACGGCAGCGTCGATTTACCGCCTGGGGGCGCGTTGGCATCAGCCAGCCACGCCTGGATCAGCACTTGATCGCTGCCGGGGTTGCCCACCTCGATCGCGGCCTCTGGGAAGCGGCCATCGAAAATCAGCCTCGTTCCAGCCAACGACACCACCGCGACTGCATCGCTGCTGAAAAACGCCACGAGCGCGCACACCACTGTCTTCCAGATCATTGGCAAAGCACCTTGACCCGGTCATAGGTCCGTTGTGGGTTTCGGGGAGGAAGATCGAATCGTGCACGGCATTGCTGATCGGACCATCTGGCGATGAGCTCGCCCGTGTCCTGCTCGCTCAATACCAGCGCGCGACTGGTGGGATCGACTGCGGCCAGCAGCTTTCCATGTTCGTCTTCGATCACTGCACCAAGCGGCAGTCGGCTGCCATCCGGGCGGACCAACTCGAACTGCACACGACGTCCGACTGCCGCCTTGAAGCTGACCAAAGGCACGGCACCCCGACGAGGGACGACCTGTGAAACGGCATTCTCCAGTTCCACATCGGCGCCCAACTGACGCGTATCGAGACTGACCCAATTCGCACGATAAGGCTGAGCGTAAGGCAGGATCGCGTAACCATTGCGTCCGGTTTCAACGTTGCTGAAGTTGGTCAGTTGTGCGCCATCGACGTCCTTGACCTGAACCAGCGCAAAAGTTTCACCCAGGGGCTGACCGAAGTTCACCCCGCCCGCATGAGCCACGACGGAGCCCGCAGCCCCCAGACTGACTGTGCGATAGTCACGTCCTTGACCGTATCCTGCGTCGAACCGTCCGTACGGCTTGGTGGTCGTGAGTTTGCCGAACCCGGCAGAACCGGACCGGTTATCGTGGCCGGTCTGAACCGAATAGAACGTATTGCGATCATCGAGCACCTGGCCATTGAGGCCAGCCTGCAGGTCGTAGTCGCCGCTACCGTCATGTACCGCATTGAAAAACGCTCGCGACGACCCGGAGCTGTCGCCCAGCGGCAGGCTCAAAGTCAGTGCGATGCGGTTGTCGGACTGACTGTGCCCGTCACGCTCAAAGGTCTGGTTGCGCTCTACGGCAAGGCTGTAACTCAGACTCCGCCACCCGGCGTTCCAGGACAGATAAAACTGTCGCGTCTTGCCGGCCATGTCCCAATAACGCTGCTCGGATCCGGTAAAGCTCAGCGACGCGGCCTGCTCGGGCAGGGATTGAGTGAGGTTGAATTCAACGCGATCCTTGGCCCGCCCATAACGTGTCGGGTTGAAGCTCTGCAACTCTTCGACATGCTCATCGAACGTGCGGTACTGGTCGGTGGAGTAACGGTATCCGGCCACCGCCACGGTCGTGTTGGTCAGGTCGAGAGTATTGGCGTAGCGCAGACGCAGGCTTTGCCCGCTGTACGTCTGCAGTCGCTGCTGACTGATCGATTGCGTGAGATCAAGAGAGACAGCGCCTAGCCCGGTATTGACCCCGGCGCCGATATTCCCCGCCTGATAGTCCTCAGCGATCTGGGCCCCACCGGCAGCCGTCACGCGTTCCGTCAGACCATAGACCAACGTCCCGCTGCCGAAACTCGGCGACTCGCCACCCTGAGCGTTGCTGTCGTACTGACCCACGGCCAGGCTGTAACGCAACGCGCCCTTCGGCACCATGATCGGCAACGACGCGTAAGCCTGGATGAAAACACGCTTGCGGCCATCGGCCTCGACCACCGTCACCTCCAGATCGCCGTTGGAACCGCTGGGATAGATGTCGGAAATCTCGAATGGCCCGGGAGAAACATTCCCGCTGTAGAGCATGAAGCCGTTCTGCCTCACCTCCACCGTGGCGTTGGTTTCGGCGATGCCGCGAATGACCGGCGCATAGACGCGTTCATTGTCCGGCAGCATCCCGTCATCGGACTCAAGCATGGCCCCGCGAAAGCGTACGCTGTCGAACACCTGCGACTCGGTGAAGGTTTCACCCAGCGTCAACTGGCTCTTCAACGAACTGATGTCGCGCTGGACAAAGGTGCGGTTGCTTCGAAAACGGTAGGGCTGATCGTCGCCGTAGGTGACGGAAGACTCGTTGCGCAATCGCCATGCTCCGACGTTCAACCCGTTGCGCAAACCAAGGTAATACTGGTCTCGGGACTGACCGTCGCGCGTGCGGCGCGAACCGCTGAAGTTGTAATTGACGAAGCCGACCGTCTCGCCCTCATCCCACAGTTCTGGAGGCACGTAACCTCGCGCGCTGCGCGTCATCATTGCCTGAGGGATACTGACGTTCAGCCGCAGACTTGCGGGCTGATAGTCAACGTGGGCGAATTCGACGTTCCTTGGCAAATCGAAACAGCCATTCGCCCCCGCATCTGTGCTCTTCATATCACGGGTATCCACACCGAACTGACTCAGCATCTCCACGGTCAGGCAGGCTTCGATGGCGCCGGAGGCCGGATTGGCAGCAAAGCTGATGTCGCGTCGTCCGCTCAGCTTGCGGTTGACATAAACGTCGACACGGTAGGTGCCTGGTAGCACGCTGTTCCCTTGCAGAAAGGTGTTCAGGTCCGCTGGTTGATCCGTCCCTTGAATGAATGCCGTGTTGAATTTCACTCCGCCTTCATCGGTCATGGCCATGGCGCTGGAGCCGATCATCCATGCAGTGGTCGCTGCGATACAGGCGGACAATGGGTGACGCTTGTGCGTCTTTCGACCGTCTGCCTTGCGCTCACAGGCGCAAAGCGAAACAGATCCGGGGATGTGTCCCTCGTTGTTCTTTTCTCGCCGTTCCATTCGCTAATTTCACTCGTACTCTGAGTGTCGATGCGCTGCCAATTCCTTTCCCGCAGGCGCACGACGCCCCAGCCGGGGTTGCCTCCGACTGGAAAAAGGGGTCAACGGAAAAAATCCCGGCCAGCGTGGAAAATCGCTAGTCGGGACGAGACTCGGTCTTGCTCGCCTGGGTCGCTCTGTCCCCAAGCACACTGGCGCGATAAGACTCTTGAGCGCCGAAGTCATTGATGCTGGTGAACGCCAGCTCCAACGGGCCGGGTCCGGACGCCTGTTTGAGGGGCAATAGCAACCGCTGCGCAGGTGCGAGCATGCGGTTCTCGTCGAGGAGCATCACCTGCCCTTTCTGCCGGCCCTCAATTTTGAGCATCGATACGTGGTAAGGCCCCGGGTTGATGACCTCAAGCTGGCGACCGCGCAGTTGCCACTTCAAAGACTGCGCTGCCTTGGAGGGATCTGCGATCAAACCCTGGGGCCGGTAGAACAATTTGATGCGTTGTCGGATGGCGATCTGCAGTTGGTTTTCATCACCGGTTTGCGGTATTTCCTGAACGTTGAGCCAGAGCACCGACTCGCGATCCTGGGCAAGGCCTTCGCCCGAATAGATGAGCCTGATGAGCTGTCTGCCGTCGCCGGACATTCGCGCCAGAGACGGGGTAATCGCGAAAGGTGGAGGCGTCGACGTTACCGATTCCCGGTCTGCTTCAAGCCAGGACTGCGCAAGGATGTCGCCGGTCCCGGTGTTGTGCACCTGAAGAGAGACTTCCTTGTCGGCGCCCGAGTAAATGACGCGTGTTGTGTTCAGCACGATGCCCGCCTGCGCCTGGGCAGCCAGCGTCATCGCCAGCCCCGACCACAACCACAGGCCTGAGCTACGAATAAGGTTTGAAACCATGAGAGGAAACCGCCTTGGGTTCAGAAGAAGGCGAAGCGAGCGATGCTCGCCCCGCCCGCTGCATTACAGGTATTCCATTACGAATGGCAGGAAGCCATCGGCCTGACCAGGATTGGTGGCCGCCCCGTTCAATACATAAACGGCGCCGAAGTTGAGTTCAGCTCGCAGAACGCCTGCATCTTCAACGAGTTCAGCGGAGATTTTCTCGTCACCATTGAGTTCCATCAATTGGTCAGCGGTATTGATCAAGCCGATGCCAACACCGTCCGCAGCACCCGTGGTGCGCAGCAGTCGTTGATCAAGATTGTCCAGGCCGCTGCCCTGGCGGGCGACGAAACGCATGTCCACCTGACTGTACTGCCCGGTGCCGCCGCTGCACTCCACCAGCAGCTGGATCGGCGAAGCGGTTTCGAGTTTGGCAGTTGCAAAGTCGCCGATGTCGGAGAACGAAACGTTGCCCAGGTCCACGTTGATGTCTGTGCCGTTGCCAGGGCTGGTGCCGCTGCCCGCTGTCACGTCGCAGGTCATATCCGTGAGCGTTCCGGTAAAAATCAGCTTGCCGTTGTTTGCAGCGTTGGCAGTGCTCGCTACGCTAAGACCCAGCGCGGCCAGGATGGCCAGAGAAAGAGAAATCTTCTTCATGTTAACGACGTTCCTTGTGTCAGTTCGTGTGTGCCCAAGAGGACGACGAGAACTATAAGTGCGCCGCCGGCGAGCGGCTGTCAGGCTATCTACCTTGAGAGCGCAGAAACGACAGTGTGGCTTGCGAGAACTTTCTGTAGGAAATGACAGAATTAAGTCAGCCGCCTGATAACACGTGGCCTGGCGGGATATCGTTCAAATAAAAGAGTGATCCAACCTTTGCATTCGATTTTTAAGGATTGATGCCGGTGGACGAATCGCAGGCATGAAAAAGCCGCCTGTGCCGAAGCAGCCCAGCGGCCTTTTTTGCGCTTGCAGTCGCAAGCGGTGGATTACTGATAGGTCAGGGTGACGATGCCGCCGTGAAGATCGGCCGTGATCGAGGTGTGTTCGGCATAGGCGGTCGAAACCGGCACGGTCGCGCCCTCGCATGCGTCGTCGTGATTCATGAGCCCGACACTGAGTCTGTCACTCACCTTCAGCGCCTTGAGCCCCTCCTGTTGTCCGGTACCTGTGACCACCCTGGCGTCGCAGCCAGCGTTGACGAGCTGTCCGTGGAACATCAGTGCATTCTCCTTCGCCGAGGCCGATGGCGCGCCCACGACACAGGCCCCGATAAACGCGATCGAAAAAAACATCGAAACAGTCTTCTTGCTTTTCATCGCCATACTCCGGAGTGATGACTGACCCGTTGAAGTTAAGTCGAGCCTGGGACAGCCGACAAGAAATCCGGAAGATCCATGTAGGAAATATCCCTAGAACAGGGATGCTTGCTCATCGAAATCCTCGCCTCTTCCCTGTTATCGCCTCGGTGCGCATATTCTTTACGCCACTTCATCCTCCGCCCTTCTCCAGCTGACAATATTGACAGGTAGCAGTCATTTTGCTGACCGGGTCGAGGGGTTATAAAGGAAGCTCTCGATTATCCGCCCACCACACTTTCGCTGGCGTTATCCCTGTATGCACAAGAAGAAAAAATCTGTGGTAGCCATTACCGCTCTGGTTGCACTGATTGCGATAGGTACCTGGTTCGTGACGCGCCCCAAGACCACGAAAGTCAGTGCGCCGGTTGCAGTGCCGGTTCAGGTGATCAACGTCGTTAAGAAGGATGTACCGCGCTATGTCACCGGCATCGGTTCGGTGCTCTCGCTGCAAAGTGTGGTGGTTCGCCCGCAGGTGGACGGCATCCTGACCAGGCTATTGGTCAAGGAAGGTCAACAGGTCAAGACCGGGGACCTGCTGGCGACAATCGATGACCGCTCGATTCGTGCAGCGCTGGAGCAGGCCAAAGCGCAGTTGAGCCAGAGCCAGGCGCAACTGGATGTCGCCCAGGTGGATCTCAAGCGATACAAGCTGCTGACGGTGGACAACAGCATTTCCAGACAGCAGTACGATCAGCAGCAGGCGTTGGTCAACCAGCTCAAGGCCACGGTCCTCGGTAATCAGGCATCGATCAACGCCTCGCAAGTGCAGCTTTCCTATACGCAAATCCGCTCCCCCGTGACCGGCCGGGTGGGCATTCGCAATGTCGACGAAGGCAACTTTCTGCGGGTCAGCGACGCGACGGGCCTGTTTTCCGTGACGCAGATCGACCCGGTGTCGGTGGAGTTTTCCCTGCCGCAACAGATGCTCCCAACCTTGCACGACCTGCTCAAAGCGCCCTCCCCCGCCAAGGTCAACGCCTATCTGGGCGAAGGCGCCAATGGCACGCTGCTGGGCGAAGGCGAGCTGACGCTCATCGACAATCAGGTCGCCGCCACCACCGGGACCATTCGCGCAAAGGCCACCTTTGACAATGCCAGCGAAAAACTCTGGCCCGGCCAACTGGTGACGGTGCGCATTCAGACCGCCATCGACCGCGACGCCTTGAAGGTCCCGCCGCAAGTGGTGCAACGGGGGATCGATCAGCACTTCGTGTATCGGGTCAAGGGTGACAAAGTCGAGGTGGTCCCCGTCAAGGTGCTGTACCAGGACAGCGACCTGACACTGATAAACGGTGTGAACGCCAACGACGTGCTGGTCAGTGATGGTCAGTCGCGTCTCAAGAACGGCGCGCACATTGAAGTAGTCAAGGCCGAGGCTGTCGACACGCTGGCCGCCTCTGCTGACGCCGCCAGCGGTGGCTCGAAATGAAAGGCCATGGATCGATTTCCGCGTGGTGCGTCAATCACCCGATCGCCACGGTTCTGCTGACGTTCGCGCTGATTCTCCTGGGGTGTATCGCGTTTCCTCGTTTGCCGGTCGCACCGTTGCCGGAAGCTGAATTTCCGACCATTCAAGTCACCGCGCAATTGCCCGGTGCCAGTCCGCAAACCATGGCTTCATCGGTTGCAACGCCGCTTGAAGTCCAGTTCAGCGCCATTCCCGGCATGACTCAGATGACGTCGAGCAGCGCACTCGGCTCGACCAACCTCACGCTGCAATTCGTGTTGAACAAAAGCATCGACACCGCCGCGCAGGAGGTGCAGGCAGCCATCAATACGGCCTCGGGACGTTTGCCAGCCGACCTGCCGACCGCGCCGACCTGGCGCAAGGTCAATCCGGCCGATAGCCCTGTGCTGATCCTCAGCGTCAGTTCCAATCTGATGCCGGGCACCGAGCTGAGCGATATCACCGAATCGCTTCTGGCGCGCCAGCTTAGTCAGATCAATGGCGTAGGCCAGGTCGCCATCACCGGGCAACAACGTCCCGCGATTCGCGTCCAGGCAGCGCCGGAGAAACTGGCCTCCATTGGTCTGACACTGGCCGATCTGCGCGGCACCTTGCAGCAGACCAGTCTGAACCTGGCGAAAGGTGCGTTGTACGGCAAGGACAGCATTTCTACCCTGGCCTCCAACGACCAACTGTTTCAGGCCAAGGACTACGAAAACCTGATCGTCTCCTACAGAGACGGCGCGCCGGTTCACCTGCGGGATGTCGCACGGGTCATCAACGGCTCGGAGAACGCCTACGTCAGAGCCTGGTCCGGAGACCAGCAGGGCGTGAACATCGTGGTCTTCCGCCAGCCCGGCGCCAACATCGTCGAAACCGTGGACCGCGTGCTGGGCGAACTGCCGCGCTTGCAGGAAATGCTGCCGGCATCGGTGGACGTCTCGGTGCTCAGCGACCGGACCAAGACCATTCGTGCCTCGTTGCATGAAGTCGAAATGACCTTGCTCATCGCCATTGCGCTGGTAATCGCGGTCATGGCGCTGTTTTTGCGCCAACTGTCCGCGACCCTGATCGTCACCGCCGTTCTGGGGGTGTCGCTGGTCGCCAGTTTTGCCCTGATGTATGTGCTCGGATTCAGCCTGAACAACCTGACGCTGGTGGCCATCGTCGTGGCTGTCGGTTTCGTCGTCGACGACGCCATCGTGGTAGTGGAGAACATTCACCGGCATCTGGAAGCCGGCGAAAGCATGCGCGATGCCGCGATCAAGGGCGCGGGCGAGATCGGCTTTACCGTGGTGTCCATCAGCTTTTCTCTGATCGCGGCGTTCATCCCGCTGCTGTTCATGGGCGGCGTGGTGGGCCGGCTGTTCAAGGAGTTCGCGCTGACCGCGACCTCCACCATTCTGATTTCGGTGCTGGTGTCGCTGACCCTGGCACCGACGCTGGCCGCGCTGTTCATGCGCGCGCCCAAACACGACGCGCAAGCCAACCCAGGCTTCGGTGAAAAACTGTTGGCGCATTATGCCCGGGGGGTGCGGTATGCCCTCGCCCATCAGCGCATGATGATGGGGATTTTCGGCCTGACGCTGGTGCTCGCGGTGGCCGGTTATGTGTTGATCCCCAAAGGCTTCTTTCCGGTTCAAGACACCGGAATGGTGCTGGGCACCAGTGAAGCGGCCGCGGACATCTCTTATCCGGACATGGTCGAGAAACACAAACAACTGGCGAAAATCATCGCAGCCGATCCCGCCGTCAAAGCCTTTTCCCACTCGGTGGGGGTCAGCGGCAGCAACCAGACCATCGCCAATGGCCGGGTCTGGATTGCGCTCAAGGACCGCGGCGACCGAGATGTTTCCGCGAGCCAGTTCATCGACCGCATCCGACCCAAACTGGCGAAGATTCCAGGCATCGTGCTGTACCTGCGCGCGGGGCAAGACATCAACCTGAGTTCAGGCCCGAGCCGCGCGCAATATCAATACGTGCTCAAGAGCAACAACGGCGCCTTGCTCAACGAGTGGACGCAGAAGCTCACGGAAAAACTGAAATCGATTTCGGCGTTCCGCGACCTGTCCAACGACTTGCAATTGGGCGGCAGCGTGACCCATCTGGACATCGACCGAAGTGCCGCTGCGCGATTCGGCCTGAGCACCGCAGACGTCGATCAGGCGCTTTACGACGCCTTCGGCCAACGGCAAATTAACGAGTACCAGACCGACATCAACCAGTACAAGGTCATCCTGGAGCTCGAACCTCAACAACGGGGCAAGGCCGAAAGCCTGAACTACTTCTATCTGCGTTCCCCGCTGACCAACGAGATGGTTCCGTTATCAGCGTTGGCGAAGGTCGGGGCGCCGAAGATGGGACCGTTGTCGATCAGCCATGACGGCATGTTCCCCGCCGCCAACCTGTCGTTCAACCTGTCGGCCGGTGTCGCTCTTGGCGATGCGGTGCTGCTGCTGGATCAGGCCAAGAACGAGATCGGCATGCCCGCCTCGATCATCGGTAATTTCCAGGGCGCGGCCCAGGCATTCCAAAGCTCGCTGGCCAATCAGCCGTGGCTGATCCTGGCGGCGCTGGTGGCGGTGTACATCATTCTGGGGGTGCTTTACGAAAGCTTCGTGCATCCGTTGACGATCATCTCCACCCTGCCCTCCGCCGGTATCGGCGCATTGCTGCTGTTGTGGCTCATGGGTCAGGATTTCTCGATCATGGGGCTGATCGGTATCGTGCTGCTGATCGGTATCGTCAAGAAGAACGGCATTCTGCTGGTGGATTTCGCGCTGGAGGGGCAACGCCAGCGCGGCCTTACGCCGCAGGAGGCGATTTATGAAGCCTGTCTGACGCGCTTTCGGCCGATCATCATGACCACGCTGGCGGCCTTGCTCGGTGCCCTGCCGCTCATGCTCGGCTATGGTGTCGGTGCCGAGCTGCGCCAGCCATTGGGTATCGCGGTGGTCGGAGGCTTGCTGGTGAGCCAGGCGCTGACGCTGTTCACCACGCCGGTGATTTACCTGCAACTGGAACGGGTTTTCCATCGCCGGCATCCAACGGCCACACCGACCCCGCCTTCAACGGCCAAGAAACCTGCGGCAATACTCGCTACTGAAAAGTAAGCACGGAAAAGTGAGAGTGGACCGATGCGTGTCCTGATTATCGAAGACGAAGAGAAAACCGCTGACTATCTGCATCGCGGTTTGACCGAACAGGGCTACACCACGGACGTTGCCCGGGATGGTATCGAAGGTCTGCACATGTCGCTGGAGAGCGAGTACGGCGTGATCATCCTTGACGTCATGCTGCCGGGCCTGGACGGTTATGGCGTGTTGCGGGCCTTGCGCGCACGTAAGCAGACGCCGGTGATCATGCTCACCGCTCGGGAGAACGTCGACGATCGGATTCGTGGCCTGCGTGAAGGCGCCGATGATTATCTGGGCAAGCCATTTTCGTTTCTGGAACTGGTGGCTCGTTTGCAAGCATTGACCCGACGCAGTGGCGGCCATGAACCGGTTCAGATCAGCATCGCCGATTTGTGGATCGACCTGATCAGCCGCAAGGCGACCCGCTCGGGGGCACGTCTGGACCTGACCGCCAAGGAGTTTTCGCTGCTCAGCGTGCTCGCCCGACGGCAGGGGGAAATCCTGTCCAAGACTTCGATTGCCGAAATGGTCTGGGACATCAATTTCGACAGTGATGCCAACGTCGTCGAAGTCGCGATCAAACGCCTGCGCGCCAAACTCGACGGTCCATTCGAACAGAAGCTGCTGCACACCATCCGTGGGATGGGCTATGTGCTGGAGAGCCGTCGTGTCGAGTAACTCCATCGCCATTCGCCTGAGCGGCATGTTCGCGCTGGTGGCGTTGCTGGTGTTTCTGCTAATTGGCTGGGCGTTGTACCTGCAGGTGGACAAGAGTCTGGGCCTGTTGCCGGAAGCCGAAGTGGATGCGCGTTACAGCGTGCTTGAGTCTGCCGTGCAGCGTTACGGCAACCCGGAGCATTGGGCCAAGATCAATGCCAAGCTCAGGTTGCTCAGCGAAGAAGACAAACGCCTGCGGTTCTGGGTGGTCAGCGACAATCCAACCTACGAGTTCGGCAATCCTGACGCCCAGATTCGCACGTTCGCCAACGGTCCGCTGGGCATGCGCGACCTGAACCTGAGCGATCATGATTATCCGTTCAAGGTGCTGGTCAGCCAGTTCCCGGCCAAGGACCAACGTCCGCCGCTGCGTTTTCTGACTGCCATCGATACCGAAACATTCTGGGAGACTCAGCACTCGCTGCTGATTGCGTTGATCAGTCTGGCGGCCGTCGGCATCGCGCTGGCGTCGGCGCTGGGCTACTGGGTGGCGCGCATCGGTCTTAAACCGCTGCATGCGCTGTCGCTGGAGGCCCGCAAACTGGCACCACCGCGTTTGTCCGGACGCCTCCAGTTGTCGCCTCTGCCGCCCGAACTCGATCAGTTCGTGACCTCGTTCAATTCGACGCTGGAGCGGGTTGAACAGGCCTATTCCCGGCTCGAGTCGTTCAATGCCGACGTTGCCCATGAGTTGCGCTCACCCCTGACCAACCTCATCGGCCAGACTCAGGTGGCGTTGACGCGGGGTCGTTCAGCGGAGCATTACTTCGAGGTCTTGCAGTCGAATCTGGAAGAGCTGGAACGGTTGCGCTCAATCATCAATGACATGCTGTTTCTGGCGAGCGCCGATCAGGGCAGCAAAGCCACCGAACTGACCCAATCCTCCCTGGCCGAAGAGGTGGCAACGACGCTGGACTATCTGGATTTCATTCTGGAAGACGCACACGTACAGGTTCAGGTGCGGGGCGACGCTCACGTCCCGTTCGAGAAGGCCCACCTTCGGCGTGCGCTGATCAATCTGCTGCACAACGCGGTGCAACACACCTCTGGCGGGAAGATCATTCATGTGGACATCAAGGTTGAGGGCGACCACGTCAGCATCGCGGTGAGCAACCCTGGCACGCAGATATCGGACGAGCACCTGCCCAAGCTGTTCGAGCGCTTTTATCGGGTGGACGCGTCACGCAGCAACAGCGGCGCCAATCACGGGTTGGGGCTGGCAATCGTCAAGGCCATTGCATTGATGCACGGCGGGAGTGTGTTCGCGCGCAGCGAGCACGGAGAGAACACGTTCGGGATCAATTTGCCGTGTTGAAACGGCATCACCTTTGGGCATTACGGAAGCAGTCCGGCTTGCCGGCGGTAGCAAATTCAAGGACGCCACCGCCGGCAAGCCGGACTGCTACACAGGTCGTGTGACTGCGCGGTGCTCGCGCATCAGCCCTTCTTCACAAACTCGGACTTCAGCTTCATCGCACCGATGCCGTCGATCTTGCAGTCGATGTCGTGATCGCCGTCAACCAGACGGATGTTCTTGACCTTGGTGCCGACCTTGACCACCAGCGACGAGCCTTTGACCTTGAGGTCTTTGATCACGGTCACGGTGTCGCCGTCCTGCAGAGTATTGCCGACTGCATCCTTGATGATTTTCACGTCATCGCCTGCGTCAGCGGCGCCGTCGGCGGACCACTCGTGGGCACATTCCGGGCAGACGCGCTGAGCGCCGTCTTCATAGGTGTATTCGGAATTGCATTTCGGGCACGGCGGTAAGCTCACGGCGGATCTCGCATCAGAATGAATAGGCGCAGGATTATAAGGGTTTTTCTGGATACGTAACGCACGCAAATCAATGTAGGAGCGCGCTTGCCCGCGATAGCGGTGTGTCTGTCGGAGCAGTTGGGACAGGCACACCGCCATCGCGGGCAAGCGCGCTCCTACAGGTTGTCGGTCTGTTTCGCGTTACGCCAACGCCGTATCCATCACCATCATCAGACAGAACCCGACCAGCAGCCCGAAGCTGGCGATCTTGTCGTGCCCGTTGCGGCGAGATTCCGGGATGATCTCGTGGGTCACGACCAGTAGCATTGCACCGGCGGCCAGTGCCAGTCCGAGCGGCAACAACAACGCGGCAATCTCCACCAGCCAGGCACAGAGCACGGCAAACACCGGTTCGACCAGGCCAGACGCCGCTCCGATCAGAAAAGCGTTCAAACGAGACATGCCCGCAGCGGCGAGCACCAGTGCGATCACCAGCCCTTCTGGCACATCCTGCAACGCGATGCCCATGGCCAGGCTGTCAGCGTGCGCCAGACCGCCGCCGGCCGAGACACCCACGGCCATGCCTTCCGGAATGTTGTGGGCGATGATCGCGATGACGAACAGCCAGATATTCGAAGGGATCGCCGGTTTTTCGCTGACATCCGACAGCTGCGGCCCCCGGGAAACCAGCGTGTCGACGACGAACAAGCCGACAGCGCCAGCCAGAATGCCGAAACTGATCAGCGCACCCGCGCCCCACTGCGAAAAGCCCAGACCTTGAGCAGCGCTCAGACCCGGCACGATCAGCGAAAAGGCCGTCGCCGCGAGCATGATGCCCGCGCCGAAACCCAGTAACCCGTCGGACACCGCCACGGGCATGCCGCGAATCACCAGCACTGGAACTGCGCCGAGGGCCGTGCCCAAGGCGCACAATGCTCCGCCTTCCAGAGCCCTCAACATGCGCGGTTCGAGGCTCAACCACGAAAGCCCCTGAGCGATGAGCAGCCCGGTTCCGGCCAGTAATAGAATCGAACCGATGGCCAGTCGAAACAGGCGTCCGCTGCTGATGGTGAGGAAATCCGAAGGCATAGATCGTCTACTTCTCGTGAGGGGATTTAAGCCAGCGCAGCGGCATAGCGCTTGGCAACTTCATCCCAGTTCACGACGTTGTAGAACGCGGCGATGTATTCCGGGCGACGGTTCTGGTAGCGCAGGTAGTAAGCGTGCTCCCAGACGTCCAGACCGAGGATCGGCGTGTTGCCGTTCATCAACGGGCTGTCCTGGTTGCCGCTGCTTTCCACGACCAGTTTCTTTTCCGGGGTCACGCTCAGCCAGGCCCAACCGCTGCCGAAGCGGGTCAGCGCAGCCTTGGTGAACGCTTCCTTGAAGGCTTCGATACCGCCCAGTTGCTCATCAATCGCCTTGGCCAGCTCGCCGCTTGGCAAGCCACCGCCTTTGGGGCTCATGACGTCCCAGAACAGCGAGTGGTTGGCGTGACCGCCACCCTGATTGATCACCGCTGGACGCAGTTTTTCCGGCAGTTGCCCGACGCTGGCGACCAGTTTTTCGATTGGCCATTCAGCGTATTCGGTGCCATCGACGGCGGCGTTGAGGTTGTTGATGTAGGTCTGGTGGTGTTTGGTGTAGTGGATCTCCATGGTCTGCGCATCGATGTGCGGTTCAAGGGCATCGTAAGCGTATGGCAAGGCAGGCAAGGTATACGGCATATCAATGGACTCCAAAGGACAGTGTGCCGGCGGTAGCGGCGTTGCGCTGAAGCGCCGAGCGTGAGTGTTCGCCGCTGCTGTTGAGCAGGCGATGGGTACGTGGGTATTCACCGTGTTCGTTGATGAAGCCCAACAGTTCGCTGTAGGTCTTGTTGCTGTGACGGAACGCGGCCTGACGCAATGCAGGCGTCAGACGCGGGTTCTGGATCACTTGCAGCAGGCGTTGATGCGCCGCGCAGAGATACTCGGCGCTCTCCTCCGGCTGATGCAGGCTCAGGTGCAGATCGGCCAGGTTGTGATGGGAAATCACGAACGCCGCCACCGCCTCGTCGGGGTCGTTCCAGCGCTCCAGCAGCACCTGCGCGAGGGCCAGGGCTTGCAGATAGAGTTCGCGGGCGTCGATCAGGTCGCCACGGTTGAAACAGCTATTGCCTTTCAGAATGGTGCTTTTCCAATGCTCCATGGCGTGCCCTCCACAGGCGCTGAGGTGAACAGAAACGCGGGCGGTCAGATGCCGCCGGCAGTGAGTTTTTCCGGATTGAGCAGGGTTTCCAGCTGGGTCCGATCAAGGTCGGTGTGCTCCAGCGCGACGTCGATGATCGGCCGGCCTTCCTTGTAGGCGGTCTTGGCGATCTCGGCGGCCTTCTGATAGCCGATGATCGGGTTCAGCGCGGTGACCAGAATCGGGTTGCGCGACAACGCCTCCTTCAACTTCGCTTCGTTGACCTTGAAGGTCGCGATGGCCTTGTCCGCCAGCAAACGGCTGGAGTTGGCCAGCAACTCGATGCTCTGCAACAGGTTGTGGGCAATGATCGGCAGCATCACGTTCAGTTCGAAGTTGCCCGACTGACCGGCAACGGTGATCGCAGCGTCGTTGCCAATCACCTGTGCAGCGACCATGGCGGTGGCTTCCGGAATCACCGGATTGACCTTGCCCGGCATGATCGACGAGCCCGGCTGCAGGCCTTCCAGCTCGATTTCCCCCAGCCCTGCCAGCGGGCCGGAGTTCATCCAGCGCAGGTCATTGGCGATTTTCATCAGCGACACGGCGGTCGCCTTGAGCTGGCCGGACACGGCGACGGCGGTGTCCTGCGAGCCGATCAGCGCGAACAAGTCCTTGCCCGGTACGAAACCAACGTTGCTCAGACGGCTCAGTTGCGTGGCGAACCGCGAGGCGAATTCAGGGTGTGCGTTGATGCCCGTGCCGACTGCCGTGCCGCCCTGCGCCAACGCTTGAAGGCTCGGCAACAGGTTTTCGATGTGCTCGACATTGGCCTTGAGCTGCTGAGCCCAGCCGTTGAGCACCTGGCTCATGCGCACGGGCATGGCGTCCATCAGGTGCGTACGGCCGGTTTTGACGTAAGGGTGAACCTGCTCGGCTTTCTGCTCTACGACCTGAATCAGGTGCGCCAGCGCTGGCAGCAACTGCTCGTGAATCGCCAGGGCGGCGCTGACGTGAATGGTGGTCGGGATCATGTCGTTGCTGCTCTGGCCGCAGTTGACGTGGTCGTTGGCGTTCACCGGCTCACCCAGCACGCGGCTGGCCAGGGTCGCGATCACTTCGTTGGCGTTCATGTTGGTGCTGGTGCCGGAACCGGTCTGGAACACGTCCACCGGGAAATGGGTCATGTAATCGCCCGCCAGCAGTTCCTTGCAGGCCGTGACGATGGCTCTGCTCTGGCCTTCTGAAATCTGTTTCAGCTCAAGATTGGCCTGTGCGGCCGCGGCTTTTGCCAGCAGCAGCGCGCGCACGAACTGGCTGGGCATGCGCAACTGGCTGATCGGGAAGTTGTTCACCGCACGCTGGGTCTGCGCGCCGTACAGGGCCTCGGCCGGGACCTGCAACTCGCCCATGCTGTCGCGTTCAATACGGGTATTACTCATCGGTAGATCCTTGCATCAGTTCAGCGAGAGAAATCGAAGGCTGCAATACGCAGGTCGCCAGCTGGTGCGAGCAAGCCTGCCAGCGCTGGCGTTGAAAGGAGGAATGAGCGAGGGCCTGCATGTCCCGCAATGGGCGCCAGGCCTGATCGAGACAAAGACAGCGCCAATGCCAGGGCAGCGCGGTGTCCCGGGCTGTGTCGACCAGCAGCCGGAATGTGCTTTCGGCGATCAGGGTTTGGGGCGTGGCGGTGAAGCGCGCCAGATAGCGGCCTTCCGCCAGGTAATGTTCAATGACACGTGGCTCGTCGGGATCCAGGGCACAGCGAATCCGCAGACTCAGCGCACGCCAGTTTTCCAGATACGGCGGCTCGTGCAGAACAGTACCCATGACCGAGGCTCACTTAGCGAATGATATTCATTATTAAATGAGTTTAAGAATCAAAACAACCCCGACATTTGGGTTTTGGGTCGAGGAAAGGGTCGCGAAAGTTGCTAGCGCCCATCATTCGGATCGGCAACTCTATCCTCGGTAGCAGTCCGGCTTGCCGGCGGTGGCGTCGTTGGAATCGTTACCGCCGGCAAGCCGGACTGCTACAGGGACCGAGTGCGTTTCGAAGCCCAATAAAAAGGCCTGCACATGGCAGGCCTTGGGTGACACCGGACTCAGGGAAGCATCAGCTCCCGGCCACCATCATCTTCTCGATCAGCACGGAGCCGGTGCGGATGTTGCTGCGCATCTCCAGATCGCTGCCAACGGCGACGATTTGCTTGAACATGTCCTTCATGTTGCCAGCGATCGTCACTTCCTGAACGGGGAACTGGATCTCGCCGTTCTCAACCCAGAAGCCCGCTGCACCGCGCGAATAGTCGCCGGTGACCATGTTCAGGCCGCTGCCCATCAGTTCGGTAACCAGTAGCCCGCGCCCCATGCGACGGATCAGCGCTTGCTGATCCTCAGTGCCATGGGAGACGAACAGGTTGTGAACGCCGCCCGCGTTCGCGGTGCTAGGCAGGCCCAGCTTGCGGCCCGAGTAGGTGCTGAGGATGTACGAGACCAGATCGCCGTTTTCGACGAACGGCTTGGCGTAGGTCGCCAGGCCGTCACCGTCGAACGCCGAACTGCCCATGGCGCGCATCAGGTGAGGACGCTCGTCGATGGTCATCCATTCCGGGAACAGACGCTGACCGATTGCACCTTCAAGGAAGGACGACTTGCGGTACAGGTTGCCCCCGGAAATCGCCCCCAGGAAACTGCCGAACAGACCGCCAGCCAGCTCCGCCGAAAACAACACCGGCACTTCACAAGTGGGCACAGGACGCGCACCCAAACGACTCGCCGCGCGCTCGGCGGCTTTCTTGCCAATGAGTCTGGCATCCATCAGCAAATCGCCCTGACGATTCACGTCGTACCAGTAATCGCGCTGCATCTGGCCGTCTTTCTCGGCGATCATCACGCAGCTCAAGCTGTGGCGAGTCGACGCATAACCGCCGATGAAGCCGTGGCTGTTGCCGTAGACGCGGCAGCCCTGATGCACATTCAGCGTGGTGCCATCGGCGTTCTTGATCAGGCTGTTGGCGTCGAACGCGGCAGCTTCACAGATCAGCGCCTTCTCGATGGCTTGCTCGGGCGTGATATCCCAAGGGTGGAACAGGTCGAAATCCGGCTGATCCTTGGCCATCAACGCCGCATCGGCCAGGCCCGAACTTTCGTCTTCGGAGGTGTGTTTGGCGATGGCGAGCGCTGCGGCGACCGTCTCGCGAATCGCGTCAGGGCCACTGGCCGAGGTGCTGGCCGAACCCTTGCGGTGGCCGACGTACAAAGTGATGCCGAAGCCCTGGTCACGGTTGAACTCTACGGTTTCGACTTCGCGTTGGCGAACCGATGTCGACAGCCCCTGCTCCAGCGATACGGCGACTTCGCAGGCCGTCGCGCCCTGACGCTTGGCTTCGGCGACGATCTGTTCGACCTGTTGTTGCAGTGCCGGCAAGGCCTGTGGGCCGACGCTTTCTGATGCACTCATGACTTTCTCCATCAAATTCTGATTTCGGCAGTGACCGAATACCGACTGGGCCGGACAACTGGCCCCTGACTGGTTATCATGGCGGCGTTTATTTGCGGACGGCCCCCATGGTTGATTCTTACGACGACTCCTTCGACGGAGAGAAAAGCAAAACCCAGATCAAAAAAGAGCTTCACGCTCTGGTGGATCTGGGCGAACGCTTGACGACATTCAAGCCCGATGTGCTGGCCAAGCTGCCTCTGACCGACGAATTGCGTCGGGCGCTGGCCGATGCTCCCAAGCACACCGCGCACATCGCGCGCAAACGCCACATCTCATTCATTGGCAGGCTGATGCGCGATCAGAACCTGGATGAAATCCTGGTCCTGCTCGATCAGCTCGATGCCTCCACGCGCCAATACAACGAGCGCTTTCACAATCTGGAACGCTGGCGCGATCGCCTGGTGACCGGTACCGACGACGTGCTCGAACAGTTCGTCAATGAGTACCCGGAAGCCGACCGTCAGCAACTGCGTTCGTTGATCCGCCAGGCTCAACACGAGGCCAAGCAGAACAAGGCCCCGACCGCGACCCGCAAAATCTTCAAATACATCCGCGAGCTGGACGAAACCAAGCGCGGATTGCGTTAAACCTGCCGCGCCCCTGTAGGAGCGCGCTTGCCCGCGATGGCGGTGTATCAGCCGACATCAAGGCGTCTGGCCTGACGCTATCGCGGGCAAGCGCGCTCCTACAAGGCATCGTTCCTTCTTACGACCCTGTACCACCTACGGTGATCGCATCGATCTTCAAGGTCGGCTGCCCCACACCCACCGGCACCGATTGCCCATCCTTGCCGCACGTCCCAACGCCGCTGTCCAGCGACAGGTCGTTGCCCACCATCGACACCCGACTCATGCACTCCGGACCATTGCCGATCAACGTCGCGCCCTTGACGGGGGCCGTGATCTTGCCGTCTTCGATCAGGTAGGCTTCGCTCGTGGAGAACACGAATTTGCCGCTGGTGATATCCACCTGACCGCCGCCGAGATTGGCGCAGTAGATGCCCTTCTTCACCGATTTGATGATTTCTTCCGGATCGCTCTCGCCGCCCAGCATGTAGGTGTTGGTCATGCGCGGCATCGGCAGGTGCGCATAGGATTCGCGACGACCGTTACCGGTGCGGGCAACCCCCATCAGGCGCGCGTTGAGCTTGTCCTGCATGTAGCCCTTGAGCACGCCATTTTCGATCAACGTGGTGCACTCGGTTGGGACGCCCTCATCATCGACGCTCAGCGAGCCACGACGGTCAACCAATGTGCCGTCATCAACGATGGTGCAGAGTTTGGAAGCAACCATTTCACCCATGCGACCACTGTAGGCTGAGCTGCCTTTACGATTGAAGTCGCCCTCCAGACCATGGCCGACCGCTTCGTGCAGCAGCACGCCGGACCAGCCGGAACCAAGCACTACCGGTAGGGTGCCAGCCGGAGCCGGAATCGCCTCCAGGTTGACCAGCGCCTGACGCAGCGCTTCCCGGGCATAGCCCATGGCGCGGTCTTCGGCGAGGAAATAACGGTAATCGGTACGCCCGCCGCCACCATGGCCGCCACGCTCGCGACGACCGTTCTGCTCGACGATGACGCTGACGTTGAAGCGCACCAGAGGGCGTACATCGGCCGCCAGCCCGCCATCGGTCGAAGCCACCAGAATGCGCTCCCAGACACCGGCCATGCTCACGGTGACCTGCTGAATGCGCGGATCCAGCGCTCGGGTCGCAGCGTCGACACGCTTGAGCAACTCGACCTTTTCGGCGCGGGTCATGACCTCCAGCGGGTTATCCGGTGCGTACAGCTGGGCGACGTCTTGCGTGGTGAACGCCTGAACCCGACCGTTCTGGCCCGCACGGGAAATCGAGCGTGCAGCACGCGCGGCCTGAGTCAGGGCTTCCGGGGTAATAGCGTTGCTGTAGGCGAAACCGGTTTTCTCACCCGATTGCGCACGCACGCCGACCCCCTGATCGAGGTTGAAACTGCCTTCCTTGACGATGCCGTCTTCCAGCGCCCAAGACTCGGAAATCTGGCCCTGGAAATACAGGTCGGCGGCGTCGATCCCGGGACCGGCAAGCTCCCCCAGCACCGATTGCAGGCTATCGATGCTCAGGCCGCCTGGCGCCAGTAGGTGTTCACTGACAGAGGACAAGTCGCTCATATTCACTCCGGGGTGTTAGCAGGCCGCAAGGCGTCCTGCGAAAAAAATCGCCGGTGATTGGATACCGGCATTCGCGCCCGTATGGACGCTTGTTCTTCACTGTCTCTTTCGGCCAGCAGCACGGCTTCACCCTGTGCCTGCTCGGCCAGCACGCGGCCCCATGGATCTACGATCGCCGCGTGCCCAAAGGTTTCCCTCGGCCCCGGATGAACCCCGCCTTGCGCGGCCGCCAGCACATAGCACTGGGTTTCGATGGCTCTCGCGCGCAGCAGGATCTCCCAGTGCGCCGCGCCGGTCACGGCGGTAAAGGCCGACGGCGCGGTAATCAATTCGGCGCCTGCTTCACGCAGGGCTGTGTATAACTCGGGAAAGCGCAGGTCGTAACAGACCGTCAGTCCCAGCTTTCCCACCGGTGTATCGGCCACCACGACATTGCTGCCGTGAGCATAGTCATCGGATTCGCGGTAACGACCCCGGGCATCCGCTACGTCCACATCGAACAGGTGCAGCTTGTCGTACCGTGCCACTTGCTGACCTTGATCATCAACCAGCAGCGAGCACGCCGTGACCTTGCCCTGCGGTTGACTTTCAGGCGGCAGCGGCACTGTCCCGGCGACAATCCATAACTTGAGGTCACGAGCGGCAAGTTTCAACCATGGCAGGATCGGACCTTCGCCCAATGCCTCTGCTCGACCGATGGCAGCGATGTCGCGACGGCCCATGGCTGCGAAGTTCTCCGGGAGCACCGCAAGCTTTGCGCCGGACGCCGCAGCCTGTTCAAGCAGGCTGCGCGCCCGGGCCAGGTTGCCCTCGACGTCGCTCTGGCTGACCATCTGAATCACTGCGAAGGACATACATGCTCCTTGATCGATAGGCTTCGTACTCTACTCCAAGCGCAGAGATTGAGCTTGCCCGGAACGCGATTTGAAGGCCTTTCGCGATCTGCTTCTGCCGAAGGCGTGGGAGCTGGCTTGCCTGCGATCTGGCGCGCAGCGGCAGTGAAACCTGTACACGCGGCGCATCAACCACATCGAGTTGTAAGGTTTCGCTACTGCTTCGCAGTAGATCGCAGGCTAGCCAGCTCCCACGCCTCCGACAGAAACGGGATTGCAGCGCGATTCCAGCGTTTGATTCTGGCCGTAGGCCGCCGGAGTGCCAGCCCGCTCACTGCGGTTTTTCGAATGGCTTGTCGAAGGTGATTTTAGGCTCTTTCCACGGTCCTTCGACCTTGTACTGCACGCTGGCGAAACGCGACACTCGGTCCCCCAGCAGCTTGTCGACCAGAAACAGCGCCCCGCCAATTGCCGGTGCGCCTACGATCAACGCGGCAATCGGCAGGTTGTTGGTCACCGGCAGCGTCACCAGCAGCTTGGCATCGACGCGGTCACGCACCATGTCCAGCGTGCCATTGAGTTCAAGGTTGCTCGACGGCCCGATCAAGGTAATCGGATCGCGGGTCACGTAAACCCCGTCACTGGCCACCAGTAATCCCTTGACCCGGTCATAACTCAAGCCTTTGCCGAGCAAATCGGAGAAGTCCAGGCGCAAGCGACGGCCAATGGAATTGAAGTTGAGCAGGCCAAACACGCGCAGCGCCTGGGCGCCGCCCTCCACTTCGACGAACTGGCCGCGCTTGAGGGTCGCATCGAGGCTCCCGGAATAGCGCTTGAGGCCAACCCACGCGGGCGAACCCGGCCAGCGTCCATCGACGTTCAGCTCGAACTCCTGACTCGTCACGGTAGGCGCAAAGCCCCAAGCCTGCAGCACGTCAGCCAGATTCTTGCCAGTCACCTGCCCCTTGATCCAACTGCTGGTCGCCCCTGGCGTACCTTCCCAGCCACCGCTGCCCTGCAGCAACATGCCCTTGAGGCCCATGCTCATGTCTTGCATCTGAATCCCGGTTGGCGTTGGGCGTACTTTCAGCGACCAGGCACCGACCAGTTGATCACCCTGAAACAGCTGTGTGATCTTGATGTTCATCGCCGGAATGTTGCGCGGATCGACATCAGCCAAAGGATCGGGGGCGTTCTCCACCACCGTGGCATTCGGGTCCGGTGCAGGCAACTTCACGAACAGCAGGCTGATGTCGGCAGGCGTGGCCTTGTTATCGGGCAGCATCGCGGTGCCCTTGATTTTCGAACTGTCCAGCGCCAGTCCCCAACTGGCGTCGTTGCGCTTGAGCTGCACGTCGGCCTGTTCGAGGGTCGTCCCCATGGCGGTCAGCTTGCCGATCTGCAGATCCACGCTGTTGACCAGTTGTTTCGCACTCCCGCCCGGATCCTTGCCGACGTAGCGCTCAACCATGGCCTGCCATGGCGCGATGTCCAGCTCGGGCAACGACCCACGGACGCGCAAGCCCTTGGCGTCCGGCACAATCGCGCCGCCCTGCCCCAGGTAGAGCTCGCCTCGACCATCGGCGAAGTTTGCCGGCGGTGACGCGAACGCGAAGTTCGCCAGATTGCCGTATCCGACGGTGATCCGCCGCTCGGGGCCTTGCAGATTCATACGAAAATCCGTGTCCCGTGTCTCGTCGGCAGTCTTGCCAAACGGCGCAGGCAGGTCGACGTTCACGCCTTTGAGATTCGAGTCGATGCGCAACTGGTTGTCGCCATTGGTAAGCGAGATCTCCAGTTGATACGGCAGATCGCCCGAAACGGGCAGCGGCTGAGTGACGTTCAGCCAATCGGTCAGGCGCTTGGTCGCAATCTGGCTGCTGGCCGTGATACGGGTCACCGGCGCGCCCGGCTTGCCTTCGGCGAATATCTCGGCGCTGATCGGTTTGTCGAACGCCGTGGCCCGGATGTTCTTGCCACTCAAGCCCTTTGCGTAATCGAAACGGAAGTTGCCCTTGAGCTGGGTCAGGTCCAGCACCGGATCCGACAGACGCAGGCGTGCGCTATCGGTGTTGAAATCCACGACGACCTTGGGCTCTTGCCCCTTCACCAACGGGACGTCGAGATTGATGTGACCTTGCAGCGGCCCCTCGGCTTGCCAGCCGGCGAACGTCTGACCGGTGCCAATGGGCGCCTCCTGCAGAATCTTCATGCCGTCCTGCAGGCTGCCGTTGAAGTCGCCATCCACAAACAGATGGCTGGGCTGGCCGGGCGGCGTATGGGGCACATCCACGGCAACGTTACGCACCTGGGTCCCGAGCAATTGGCCCTTGCTGGCCCGAACGCGAACGCCGCTGTTCTCGACGAACACATCGCCATCCACGCCAGTCAGTTGCGGCCAGCCCGGCTGGAACGCCAGATTGGCGTTCTGCACCTTGAAGAACAGCGTGATCACCCGCGCCACGTCCGGCGCGTCGTGGTTGATCGAACCCTGATACTGGAAGAAGCCTTGCTTCACGTCACCGCTCAATACCGCTGTGCGCAGCCATTGATCGACGCCGGGATTGAGCATGGCAGGCAGGTATTTGGACGTGTACTTGCCATCGCCATCGACCATGCCCACGCGCAGGTCCAGGTAGTCTTCCTGATCGTGGTTGAAATGCAGGCGAATCAGGAAGTCGCTGGCAATCTTGCCTTCGTCGCCCTGTACCTTGATGTAGGGGGCGATGAGCGTGAAACCCTGATCGTCGAGGGCATAAGTCAGGCGCGCCTCGGCGTGGTTGTAGCGCCACTCATTCTTGAAGATCGGGTCCAGATGCAGCATGAAATCGTCGGTGTTGAGGCGTAGTTCGCCCTGTCCCAAATCACCGCTGACCGCACCGCTGACGTTTCCGGCAGCCGGTGCGCCGTGATAGGCGTCAAAGCCGAGTTTGTCCAGATTGGCAGCGAAACTCACGCGTTTCGGGCCTTGCGCCTGAGGACGGTAATCGAGCAACAGATTGCGCACACCCCCTGTGAAGTTCAGGTGATTAAGGACCACCATGAGCTTGTCAGGCAGGGGCGCAAGGGAATCGAGCAGCGGGGTGATCGGCGTCAGGTCCATCCGGTCCGCCTGTACATGCCAGAGCTCTTCGCTGTCGGAAGTCGCCGCTGTCTGCTTCAGTTGAATCCGGCTTTCCCAGCGCTTGCTGGCGATGTCCATCCCCAGTGAGTCCAGCGAGAGGGTGAACCCCTTGTCATCGCGCTGAAACCACGCATTGAGTGCCAGGTTGTCGATCTTCGAAACCTTGTGATCGGCATAAGCCCCATGAAACTGCGGGGCGTTGAATCGAGCAACGGCGGTTTGCAGATTCCTCTTGCCCCAGGTCATCCAGAATTCGCCACCGGCCTTGAACGCGTCGATCTTCCAGTCGCGGGTCAGGCTTTGGGGCAGCCACTTGGACCAGTCGCTTTGCGGCAGGCTCAGATACGCCTCGGCCTCACCGTCACGCCAGGCGCTAGCTTGCACTCTGGAGCGCACATTGACCGAAACCGGTTGACCGTCCGGCAGGGTGACACGCGCATCGAGGCGCTGGTGCAGGCTGCCGGTTTTCAAGGTCATGCTGACGTAGGTCAGCGTCAGCGGCGCCTGGTCGTAGGGTTGCAGCGTGATCTGGCTGTCGAACAACGACAGTTGGGAGATCATCTGCATCTGCTTGAGGGTCTGCTCGGGGTCGAACGGTTTGTCGTCCTGAACCGGCAAGCCCTGCAATGCCCAGTGACCGTCCTTGTCTTCCTTCAGACCCAGTTGCAGGCCATCGACCTCAAGACGGGAGATTCGCACCTCACGGGTCGTAATGCTCGCCCAGAGGTCGGGCACTGCGCGCACGTGATCCAGGCGAACGGTGTTGGCGCCCTGCCCGACCATCACGTCCCGCGCAACGAAAATCGGCGAAAACCCGCTCCAGCTGCCTTCCAGCCGCCCGACGCTGACGGGCATACCGACCGCTGCCTGAGCCTTGGCCTCAACGTCGGCACGGTATTCGGCAATCATGGGCACCAACTGGCGCCCCACGCTGACGTAAAGCGCGACCAGCACGACAATCAGCGCGCACAGGCTCAGTCCCCATCGTGTCAGGGTCGAGAGAAAGCGTGTCAGACGCTCCATGGCGCAACGCCTCCGTGCAGAGAGACCGCAAATGGCGACCGGCTCATTCGTCCCGAAGTGAAATGGGGTGCTGATGCTGGTACGTCCGGGAATTGCTCATTCGCCACGCATAGATCTCTTTGAAGGGCATCCTTGCCGTCGGCCCGATGTCGGGCTTGATTTGCCGTGCTCAACAGCCACGCGGTGCTCTGTGTCTGCGCCGTTGAGCACACTCAGAGCAGTACAACGTCATATTGTTCCTGCGAGTACATGGTTTCGACCTGAAAACGAATGGTCCTGCCGATGAACACCTCAAGCTCGGCCACGTTCCCGGACTCTTCGTCGAGCAGACGATCGACCACTTTCTGGTTCGCCAACACCCTATACCCAAGCGCCTGATAGGCACGGGCTTCGCGCAGGATCTCGCGAAAGATTTCGTAGCAAATGGTTTCAGCGGTTTTCAGCTTGCCTCGTCCCTGACAGCTGCTGCACGGTTCGCACAGGACTTGTTCAAGGCTCTCGCGGGTTCGCTTGCGGGTCATCTGCACCAGCCCCAGCTCGGTGATGCCGATGATGTTGGTCTTGGCGTGATCGCGTTCAAGCTGCTTTTCAAGCGTGCGCAAGACCTGGCGCTGGTGCTCGCCGTCTTCCATGTCGATGAAATCGATGATGATGATCCCGCCGATGTTGCGCAGGCGCAGTTGCCGAGCGATGGCCGTCGCGGCTTCCAGATTGGTCTTGAAGATCGTTTCTTCGAGGTTGCGATGGCCAACGAACGCGCCGGTGTTGACGTCGATGGTGGTCATCGCTTCAGCCGGATCGATCACCAGATAGCCCCCGGACTTGAGAGGCACCTTGCGCTCAAGGGCTCTCTGGATTTCATCTTCGACGCCGTACAGATCGAAGATCGGCCGCTCACCCGGATAGTGCTCAAGACGGTCAGCGATTTCCGGCATCAGCTCGGAGACGAACTGCGTGGTTTTCTGAAAGGTTTCCCGCGAGTCGATGCGGATTTTCTCGATTTTCGGATTGACCAGATCGCGCAGGGTGCGCAGCGCCAGCCCCAGGTCTTCGTAAATCACGCTGGCCGGGCTGATGGTCTTGATCTGCTCGCCGATCTGATCCCACAACCGACGCAGGTAGCGGATATCCATCATGATCTCATCGGCGCCGGCGCCTTCAGCGGCCGTGCGCAGGATGAAACCGCCCTTCTCCTTGATGCCTTCTTTCGCCACGCAATCGCTGACCACCTGCTTGAGGCGCTCGCGCTCGGCTTCGTCTTCGATTTTCAGGGAAATCCCGACATGCGCCGTACGCGGCATGTACACCAGGTAGCGCGAGGGGATGGAAAGCTGGGTCGTCAGGCGTGCGCCTTTGCTGCCGATCGGGTCCTTGGTGACTTGCACCACCAGACTCTGGCCCTCATGCACCAGAGAACTGATGGTTTCGACCGCCGGGCCTTCACGCATCGATATTTCCGAGGCATGAATGAACGCGGCACGGTCCAGACCGATGTCGATGAACGCGGCCTGCATGCCGGGAAGCACGCGCACCACCTTGCCTTTGTAGATATTGCCGACGATCCCGCGACGCTGGGTCCGCTCGACGTGAACCTCTTGCAGAACCCCGTTCTCAACGACGGCCACGCGCGACTCCATCGGCGTGATGTTGATCAGAATTTCTTCACTCATGGCTTTTCACCTTCCAGGCATTGCCAACAGGGTATGCCGAAACGCTGAAGAATTTCTGCGGTTTCGCACAGCGGCAAACCCACGACCGCAGAGTAACTGCCGGTCAGGTTTTCCACGAACACGGCGCCAAGACCCTGAATGCCGTAACTGCCCGCTTTGTCGCACGGCTCGCCACTGGCCCAGTAGGCGCGGGCTTCTTGGGTTGTGATCGGACGGAAACGCACCCGGCTGCTTACCATGCGGGTTTCGCAGTGCTGTTCGTCGACCACGGCGATGGCGGTCAGGACCTCGTGTTCACGATTCGACAAGGCGGCGAGCATCGCCAGCGCGTCGGCCTCATCCACGGGTTTGCCCAGAATGCGGCCGTCGAGGACCACAGCGGTATCGGCACCCAGCACGCACGCAGTCGGGTAAGCGGGGTCATTGGCGAGCTGCAGCAGGCCGGCATCGGCCTTGCCACGGGCCAGACGCTCTACATACGCAGCAGGGGTTTCATCTTTGAGCGGGGTTTCGTCGATCTCCGCACTGAGCGTGGTGAACGGCACACCAATCTGTGCGAGCAGTTCACGACGGCGCGGGGAGCCGGAGGCGAGAAGAAGTTGTGGCATGGGACGTCTCCGTGTCATTGATCACAAGCTTAGGCGAACCTCAAGGCCGTGGGGCCTGGTCCTGTAGCAGTCCGGCTTGCCGGCGGTGGCGCCATTGAAAGCGCCAACCGTTCGAAGCCCTTCGGCTTAGTTGATCTTCAAACGCAGGCGCAGTCCGCGCAGGCCGTAACTGACCCACGGCCAGAGCAAGGCACTGACCAGAGCCGGTAAGACCAGTGCGAGCGTCGGCTGGCGGTTACCGGTCAGCGCGCTCAGCCACAGTTGTACCAACTGCGCCAGACCGAAGATCACCAGAATGACCAGACATTGCTGCCACATCGGGAACATTCGCAGGCGCTGTTGCAGCGACAGCACCAGAAAGGTGATCAGCGTCAGAATCAATGCGTTCTGCCCCAGCAGCGTGCCGTACAGCACATCCTCGGCCAGACCGAGCATCCACGCGGTGACCATGCCGATCTTGTGTGGCAGGGCCAACGCCCAGAACGCCAGGAGCAGCGCGAGCCAGAGCGGACGAAAGATTTCCATGAATTGAGGCAGGGGCGAGACGCTGAGCAGCAGGCCGACAGCAAAGGTCAACCAGACCACCCAGCCGTTTCTTGCGGGGGCGTGACGAGCCATTATTCTTCCCTCTGGCCAGTTGTCGCAGGGGCGGCAGCCGGCGTGGCCGGTTTCGGCGCTGCGGGCTTGGCCGGTGGCTTGGCGGGCGGTTTGCTCGCGGCGGGTCTGGCGGGTGTGGCAGCAGGTGCCGCGGCGGGAGCAGTCGTGGTCGCAGCAGGCGCTGCCGGCGCGCTGTGACCGGTCGCAGGCTTGGGCACGGTCGCAGGCACCACGGGCTTGTTCGGTGTAGCAGCAGGCGCGGCGCCAGGCACTGTAGCCGACGGCACCGCGGAAGGATCTGCGGCCTGACGGTCCAGCGACTCCTGTTGCTGCGCCGCGTCGGCAGCGCGCTCCTCGGGGGAGCGCCCGTCGGAGAACACCAGGAGTAGATATCGGCTGCGATTCAGTGCGGCAGTCGGCACGGCGCGAACGATGGCGAATGGCTGACCGGAGTCGTGGATGACTTCCTTGACCGTCGCCACAGGGTACCCGGCCGGGAAGCGCTGTCCCAGACCGGAACTCACCAGCAGATCGCCTTCCTTGATGTCGGCGGTGTCGGCGACATGGCGCAGCTCAAGTCGCTCCGGGTTGCCGGTGCCGCTGGCGATGGCGCGCAGACCGTTGCGGTTCACCTGTACCGGAATGCTGTGAGTGGTGTCGGTCAAGAGCAGCACGCGAGAGGTGTACGGCATCAACTCGACCACCTGCCCCATCAGACCGCGTGCATCGAGCACCGGCTGTCCCAGCACCACGCCGTCGCGCTCACCCTTGTTGATGATGATGCGGTGCGTGAAGGGGTTGGGGTCCATGCCAATCAGCTCGGCGACCTCGACCTTCTCGTTGACCAGCGCGGAGGAGTTGAGCAACTCGCGCAGACGCACGTTCTGTTCGGTCAGGGCGGCGAGCTTTTGCAGGCGGCCTTGGAGCAGAAGGTTTTCGGTCTTGAGTTTTTCGTTCTCGGCGGCGAGTTCGGTGCGGCTGCCAAACTGACTGGCAACGCCCTGATACAGACGCTCGGGCAGGTCGGCGATCCAGTAGGACTGCATCAGCACCAGTGACATCTGACTGCGAACGGGTTTGAGCAGGGTGAAACGCGCGTCCACGACCATGACGGCCACAGACAGGACGACCAGCACCAACAAACGAACGCCCAGCGATGGGCCCTTTGAGAAAAGCGGTTTAATGGGCCGCTCCTTCCAGGGATGCTTGTGTTTGGCTGTTCTTATTCATGCGACATGAAACCGGCCTGGTGCGGATTGACGGAAATACGGAGTGACAGACTTGCAGCATCAAGCTCTCAATACAACAGCAGGACGTCAACAGGTCAGACACAAACGGGCAGCGCCATAAGCGCCACCCGGTCGACATCATGGGGCAATCCGGCGACTTATTCGCTGGAGAGCAGGTCCATGGTGTGCTTGTCCATCATTTCCAGCGCACGACCACCGCCACGAGCGACGCAGGTCAGCGGGTCTTCGGCAACGATCACCGGCAGACCGGTTTCCTGTGCCAGCAGTTTGTCCAGGTCACGCAGCAACGCGCCGCCACCGGTCAGGACCAGACCGCGCTCGGCGATGTCCGATGCCAGTTCTGGCGGAGATTGTTCCAGAGCGCTCTTGACCGCCTGAACGATGGTTGCCAGCGATTCCTGCAACGCTTCCAGCACTTCGTTGGAGTTCAACGTGAAGGCGCGTGGAACACCTTCGGCCAGGTTACGGCCGCGTACGTCGACTTCACGTACTTCACCGCCCGGGTAGGCAGTACCGATTTCCTGCTTGATGCGCTCTGCGGTGGATTCACCGATCAGGCTGCCGTAGTTGCGACGCACGTAAGTGATGATCGCTTCGTCGAAACGGTCGCCACCCACGCGTACGGATTCGGCGTAAACCACACCATTCAGGGAGATCAGGGCGATTTCAGTGGTACCACCACCGATATCGACGACCATCGAACCACGGGCTTCTTCGACCGGCAGGCCGGCACCGATGGCGGCTGCCATGGGCTCTTCGATGAGGAAAACTTCACGCGCACCGGCACCCAGGGCCGATTCACGGATGGCGCGACGCTCGACCTGGGTGGATTTGCATGGAACGCAGATCAACACACGAGGGCTAGGTTGCAGGAAGCTGTTTTCGTGAACCTTGTTGATGAAGTACTGGAGCATTTTTTCGCACACGCTGAAATCGGCGATGACGCCGTCTTTCATCGGACGAATGGCAGCGATGTTGCCCGGGGTACGGCCCAGCATACGCTTGGCTTCCATCCCGACAGCAACGACGCTCTGCNCTCACGCACGTAAATAAGGGTGTTGGCAGTGCCCAGGTCGATGGAAAGATCGCTGGAAAACATGCCACGCAGTTTCTTGAACATGGGAAAGGGACCCTAGGGAACGCGTGGGTAAAAAAGTGCGGCAAACTCTAACAACGACAGGGATTTTGGGCAAGGAGCCAATATGCTAAATTGGCGGTTTTCCGAGCACTACCCTCGACGTTCGCGGCCTTATGACCGTTGAAAGGGCGTAGTGTTCCGCAATCTGACGTACGGTCCATTCCGCACGCCTTCCACTGGAGAACCCCATGGCGCTTGATCGCTCCGACGTGGAAAAAATCGCTCATCTGGCCCGACTGGGACTCAATGACGCCGATATCCCGCGTACTACCGAAGCACTGAACAGCATTCTAGGGCTGGTCGACCAGATGCAGGCGGTCGACACCACCGGTATCGAACCCCTTGCGCACCCGCTTGAAGCGTCGCAACGCCTGCGTGAAGACGTGGTCAGCGAAGCCAATCATCGCGATTCCTATCAAGCCATCGCACCAGCGGTCGAAGACGGCCTGTATCTGGTTCCGAAAGTCATCGACTAAGGGAATGAGCCTGCAATGCATCAAATGACTCTGGCAGAGATCGCTCGCGGACTCGCCGACAAAAAGTTTTCCTCCGAAGAGCTGACCCGCACGCTGCTGGCGCGCATCGCCCAGCTGGACCCGCAGGTCAACAGCTTCATCTCCGTCACCGAAGACCTGGCCATCACCCAGGCCCAGGCCGCTGACGCCCGCCGTGCCGCAGGCGAAACCGGTGCCCTGCTGGGCGCCCCGCTGGCGCACAAGGATCTGTTCTGCACCAAGGGCATCCGCACCAGCTGCGCCTCGAAGATGCTCGACAACTTCAAGGCGCCGTACGATGCCACCGTAGTGGCCAAGCTGGCCGCAGCGGGCACCGTGACCCTGGGCAAGACCAACATGGACGAGTTCGCCATGGGTTCGGCCAACGAGTCCAGCCACTATGGCGCGGTGAAGAACCCGTGGAATCTTGCGCACGTACCCGGCGGTTCGTCCGGTGGTTCGGCTGCCGCGGTTGCCGCTCGTCTGTTGCCTGCCGCAACCGGCACCGACACGGGTGGTTCGATCCGCCAACCGGCTGCGCTGACTAACCTCACCGGGCTGAAACCGACCTACGGGCGCGTGTCGCGCTGGGGCATGATCGCCTACGCGTCGAGCCTGGACCAGGCAGGCCCCATGGCGCGCACCGCCGAAGACTGCGCCCTGCTGCTGCAAGGCATGGCCGGTTTCGACATCAACGACTCCACCAGCATCGACGAGCCCGTGCCGGATTACAGCGCCGGCCTCAATGGCTCGCTGCAAGGCCTGCGCATCGGCGTGCCCAAGGAATACTTCAGCGCAGGGCTCGACCCGCGCATCGCCGACCTGGTGATGGCCAGCGTCGAAGAGCTGAAGAAGCTCGGCGCCGTGGTCAAGGAAGTCAGCCTGCCGAACCTGCAACACGCGATCCCTGCTTATTACGTGATCGCTCCGGCCGAGGCCTCCTCCAACCTGTCGCGTTTCGACGGTGTGCGCTTCGGCTATCGCTGCGAAGACCCGAAAGACCTGACCGACTTGTACAAGCGCTCCCGTGGCGAAGGCTTCGGGCCTGAAGTGCAGCGCCGGATCATGGTCGGTGCCTACGCCCTGTCTGCTGGTTACTACGATGCGTATTACCTGCAAGCGCAGAAGATTCGTCGCCTGATCAAGAACGATTTCATGAACGCATTCGCTGAAGTCGACGTGATCCTGGGTCCGACCACGCCGAACCCGGCCTGGAAGATCGGCGCCAAGAACGCCGACCCGATCGCCGAGTACCTGGAAGACTTCTACACCATCACCGCGAACCTCGCGGGCCTGCCGGGTCTGTCGATGCCTGCCGGTTTCGCCGACGGTCTGCCGGTTGGCGTGCAATTGCTGGCGCCGTACTTCCAGGAAGGCCGATTGCTCAACGTCGCTCATCAGTACCAGCAAGTCACTGATTGGCACACCCGCTCGCCGGCCGGCTTCTAAGGAGAAAACACATGCAATGGGAAGTCGTCATCGGGCTGGAGATTCACACCCAGCTCACCACCCAATCGAAGATTTTCTCCGGTAGCGCCACCACGTTCGGTTCCGAGCCCAACACCCAGGCCAGCCTCGTCGACCTGGGCATGCCGGGCACGTTGCCAGTGCTGAACAAGGAAGCCGTGCAGATGGCGGTCAAGTTCGGCCTGGCGATCGACGCCGAGATCGGCCAGCACAACGTGTTCGCCCGCAAGAACTACTTCTACCCGGACCTGCCGAAGGGCTATCAGATCAGCCAGATGGAATTGCCTATCGTCGGCAAGGGCCACCTGGACATCACCCTGGAAGACGGCACCATCAAGCGCATCGGCGTGACCCGCGCCCACCTTGAAGAAGACGCCGGCAAGAGCCTGCATGAAGACTACAGCGGCATGACCGGCATCGACCTGAACCGCGCCGGCACGCCTCTGCTGGAAATCGTCTCCGAGCCGGACATGCGTTCGGCCAAAGAAGCGGTCGCCTACGTCAAGGCCATGCACGCTTTGGTTCGCTATCTGGGTATCTGCGACGGCAACATGGCCGAAGGCTCGCTGCGTTGCGACTGCAACGTTTCGATTCGCCCGAAAGGCCAGGTCGAATTCGGCACCCGCTGCGAGATCAAGAACGTCAACTCGTTCCGCTTCATCGAGAAGGCGATCAACAGCGAGATCCA
The DNA here is from genome assembly GCF_003605735.1 of Pseudomonas sp. LS-2. GTDB lineage: Bacteria > Pseudomonadota > Gammaproteobacteria > Pseudomonadales > Pseudomonadaceae > Aquipseudomonas. The sequence continues at coordinate 500,693 of NZ_QXTJ01000015.1, forward strand.
GCGCCAGATCGACCTGATCGAAGACGGTGGCAAGGTCATCCAGCAGACTCGCCTGTACGACCCGAACACCAACGAAACCCGTGCCATGCGCAGCAAGGAAGAAGCCAACGACTACCGTTACTTCCCCGATCCTGACCTGCTGCCGGTGATCATCGAGGACTCGTTCCTGGAAACCACTCGCGCCAGTCTGCCGGAGCTTCCGCCGCAGAAACGCGAGCGATTCCAGTCGCAATTCGGCCTGTCGCTGTATGACGCCAGCGTGCTGGCTTCCAGCCGCGAACAGGCGGATTACTTCGAGAAGGTGGTGAGCATTGCCGGCGACGCGAAGCTTGCCGCCAACTGGGTCATGGTCGAACTGGGCTCGCTGCTGAACAAGCAAGGCGTGGAGATCGATGAATCGCCGGTCAGTGCCGAGCAACTGGGCGGCATGCTGCAGCGCATCACCGACAACACCATCTCCGGCAAGATCGCCAAGATGGTCTTCGAAGCCATGGCCAATGGTGAAGGCAGTGCCGATGAGATCATCGAGAAGCGCGGCCTGAAGCAAGTGACCGACGCTGGCGCCATCGAGTCGATTCTGGATGACATGCTGGCAGCCAATGCCGAGCAGGTCGAACAGTACCGCGCCGCCGATGAAGCCAAACGCGGCAAGATGTTCGGCTTCTTCGTCGGCCAGGCGATGAAGGCGTCCAAAGGCAAAGCCAACCCAGGCCAGGTCAACGAGCTGCTGAAGCGCAAGCTGGAAGGTTGACAGCGACGCCACACCTGTAGGAGCGCTTGCCCGCGATAGGGTTCTGTCAGCGATGAATCGGCTGGCTGACACGAACTCATCGCGGGCAAGCGCGCTCCTACTGGTGACTTCCAATCGAATCAAAGGACTGTGACCCATGTGGCGGCTCCTCGGCGCTTGCGCCCTGCTCTCTCTACTGGCTGGTTGCGCCAGTGAAGGCATCATCGATCCACACGGCTACAACGCCACCGGCGGCGCGTCGTATTACGGCTCTCGCCATCAAGGCAAACGCACCGCCAGCGGTGAACGTTTCAACCAGAATTCCCTGACCGCCGCCCATCGCCAACTGCCGTTCGGCACCCGCGTGCAGGTCACCAACCTCGATAATGATCGCAGGGTCGTCGTGCGCATCAACGATCGCGGCCCGCACACTCGTGGCCGGATCATCGACGTATCCCGCGCAGCCGCCGAACAATTGGGTATGCTGCGCAGCGGAACCGCCCAAGTGCGGGTACAAGCCCTCGACGACTGACCCTGACCCATTCAAAGGTGCCCTGAATTCTCTCGCTCTCGACCTTGCCCCTGCCGACGCTGATTGAACTGATCGGCGGACTGCTGCTGATGATCATCGGTGCCGAACTTTCGGTGCGTGCCGCCGTGGTGCTGGCTGCGCTGCTGAAAACCCGCCCGCTGTTTCTCGGCCTGACCGTGATCGCGCTGGGCAGCAGCGCGCCGCAAATGGCCGTCGGGCTGCAAGCCGCCCTCAACGACAGCACGGACATCGCCGTGGGCAGTGTGATTGGCAGCAATATTTTCAACATCCTCGTCACGCTGGGACTGTCGGCGCTGATCATTCCTCTGCGCGTCGCGCGGCAGTTGGTTCGGGTCGATCTGCCGCTGATGATCGGCGCCACGGCCCTGGTCGCCGCACTGGCGTGGAACGGGGTGCTGAGCGTCATGGACGGGGTGATTCTGCTCATCGGCATGGCCTGTTATCTGGCCGTAGTGATACGCCAGTTCGCTCATGGCGTTCGGCACTCCGCGACCCCGGATGCCCCCATGCGGCGCAAGACCTGGCCCATTCTAGGCCGGCTGGCAATGGTGTCCTGCGGCCTGGTGCTGTTGATTCTGGGAAGTCACTTGCTGGTCGGTGCAGCCGTCGTCGTCGCTCAGGATCTGGGGCTGTCGGAGCGCGTCATTGGCCTGACCGTGATCGCTGTCGCCACATCGCTCCCGGCGCTGATGACTTCACTGGTCGCAGCTTTGCGTGGTGAGCGGGACATTGCGGTGGGCAATATCATCGGCAGCAACCTGTTCAACCTGCTGGGCGTGCTCGGGATCACATCGCTGATCGCGTCCGGCCCGCTGTCGATCTCACCGAACGCGCTGGATTTCGACCTGCCGGTGATGCTGGGCGTGGCCGTCCTGTGTCTGCCGCTGTTCTACTCCGGGTATCGAATCACCCGGCTGGAAGGCCTGCTCTTGCTGGGGCTGTATGCGGTGTACGGGCTGCACATCGTCTCGTTCACCACCGGCATGCCGCTGGCCGACCGGCTGGAACGGCTGATGATTCACTATGCGCTGCCGGTGCTGGGGGTGTGCGTTCTGATCGGGACAGTCAGGACGTGGCGTCGGCAGCATTGATTCAATATCTGCCAGGATTTTGTGATCAGTAGGAGCGCGCTTGCCCGCGATTGCATGATGTCAGCCAACAAATGAGGTGCTGACCCACCCCATCGCGGGCAAGCGCGCTCCTACGGCTGATGCGCCCTCAGGATCTAAATCCACCCGCCCCACTGCAGAATGAACACTCCGATATTGGTGGTCACTGCCGCCGCCAGCGTGGTCATCACGATAATCGACGCAGCCAGTTCGTGGTTCCCCTCAGCCGCCCGAGCCATGACGAAACTGGCGGACGCTGTCGGGGCGCCGAAGTACAGGAACAGAATCCCCAATTCAGCATGCCGGAAGCCCAGCAGCCAGGCGCCAATGGTGCAGATCAGCGGCAGCCAGACCATCTTCATCATGCTCGCGCTGACCGCCAAGGTGCCGCTTTCGCGCAATGATTTCAGCGACAGCGTGCCGCCGATACACATCAACGCCAGCGGCAGCGTCATCTGCGCCAGGTAGCTGCCGGAAGTGTCGAGCCATTTGGGCAGGCCGATGCCGAAATAGGCGAAAGGCGTAGCCGCGACGATGCTGATGATCAACGGGTTGGCCAGGACGCTTTTGCAGATGCTCCACGGATCGGATTTGATCACCGGGCTGTAGACCGCCAGCACCACGGTGGAGAGCGTGTTGTAGAAAAGGATCACCAGCGCAGCGAGGATTGCGCCGAGGGAAATCCCATAGTCGCCGTACATGCTGGCGGCCAGCGCGAGGCCGATGACGCCGTTATTGCCGCGAAACGCACCTTGCACGTAGATCCCGCGTTCCACGAAAGGCACGCGATAGATCGCCCAGCCCCAGACCAGCGCAAAACCCAGCAGCGTGGCGACGATGAAGTAGATCAGCACGCCAGGTTGCAAGGCCGCATGCAGGTCAGCGTGGATGATGCCGAGGAATAGCAAGGCTGGCATCGTGCAGTTGAACACCAGCGAGGACGCGGTGTGAATGAAGCTGTCGTTGATCCAGCCAACACGTTTGAGCAGCACGCCCAGAAACAACATGGCGAATACCGGTGCGGTGATGTTCAGGGTTTCCCAAAAAATTGCCAGCATGCACGCAAACCCTGAGCCGTCGTTAGGTAGCTAATGATAGGCCAGCAGGCGGCTAAGTGTTACCGGCAATTGCACAGTGGTCGTACAACTTGTGGAATAAATCCTGTGGGAGTGAGCTTGCTCGCGATGCAATGTGCTCATCACCCCTTGGGGTGCAGACAGATTGCAATCGCGAGCAAGCTCACTCCTACACAGATCAGGTGAGAGACGCCGGTTGCAGTTTTTTCTCAAACACCGACACCCCATCCAGATCCCGCAGGGTCACGGTCATCTCGCCGCTTTGCCCGTCGATATTCACCTCGCCAAAAAACTGAAACCCGGCAAAGGGCGAAGTGTTCTGCGCCGGCGGGGCTTTCTGAAACACAAGTTCAGGGCCAAAAGTCTTGTCCAGCGTGTTGGGCCCATAACTGCCCGCGTTCAACGGCCCGGCGACGAACTCCCAGAACGGGTCGAAATCCTGGAACACCGCCTGTTCGGGGTGATAGTGATGGGCGGCGCAATAGTGCACATCAGCCGTCAGCCAGACCGTATCGCGAATCTTCTGCTGGCGCAGAAAGCCGAGCAGTTCGGCGACTTCCAGCTCTCGGCCTTTCGGCGCGCCATTGTCGGTGTTGGCGATGGCTTCCCAACGCATCACACCGGGGCTGACCTCACCATCCGGCACACCGAGACCAATCGGCATGTCGGCCGCAATGACTTTCCATTGAGCCCTGGATGCCTTCAGCTCGCGCTTGAGCCAGTCCAGTTGTTCACGACCGAGAAACGCCGTAGTCGGCCCCGGCGTCTCGGCCAGGTTGGCGTCGTTGCCATCGCGATAGCTGCGCATGTCGAGCACGAACACGTCGAGCATCGGCCCATAATTGAGCTTGCGATACACCCGCCCGCCGTTGTCGGCACTTTGCAGACGCATGGGCGCGTATTCGAGAAATGCCTGACGCCCCCGAGAGGCCAGCAGCTGGATGTCCTTGACCTTGTAGCGGTCATCCAGCTGTTTGCTCGGCGACCAGTTATTGCTCACTTCGTGATCGTCCCACTGCCAGATCTGCGGAACCTCGGCATTGAAACGACGCAGGTTTTCGTCCATCAGGTTGTAGCGATAGGCACCGCGGTATTCATCCAGGGTTTCGGCGACCTTGCTCTTCTCTTCGGTGGTGATGTTGTGCCAGATGCGCCCGCTCTCCGTGACCACCTCGGCGGGCACCGGGCCGTCGGCGTAAATGGTGTCGCCACTGTGGATGAAAAAGTCCGGCAGGCGCAGGCGCATGGCTTCGTAGATGCGCATGCCGCCGATGTCGGGATTGATGCCGAAACCCTGACCCACCGTATCGCCACTCCAGACGAAGCGGATGTCGCGACGGGTTTGCGGCACGCTGCGCAGATGACCGAACCAAGGTTCGCTGGCGACGCCGGTCTGGGCATCTTCGAAAAATACCCGATAGAAAATCGCCTGATCGGTGGGCAGTCCGGTGAGTTCAACGCGGGCGGTGAAATCGGTGCGCTGATCGGCAAGCAACGAGACGGTACGGCGCGGGTTGCTGAACATACTGCGAGTGTCCCACTCGACCACCATCCGCGACGGGCGATCGCTGCGGCTCCAGACCATCGCGCGATCCCCCTGCAAGTCGCCGGACTGCACGCCATCGGTCATTTTCGGGCGGTCCTTGACCGAAGCGATGACCGCAGGCGCCAGGCCCGGGAGAAGCAGTCCGGCGCCAGCGGCTTGAATGATGCGACGGCGTGTCAGGTCGAACGGGGTCATTTTTATCCTCCTCAGGCAAATACCAGAGCAAGGAAACTAACAACGCAATGTTGGGGGAGTGTGACAGCACAAGAGTATTGTGGAGGCGGTTCCATCGCCATCGCGGGCAAGCTCGCTCCTACAGATGGGACCGCTCCTACTGTAGGAGCGCGCTTGCCCGCGATGGCGTCGGGTGATTCCCCGGATCAAGCGCCCGCAGGCACCGCATCCAGCTCCGCCACTTCCGGTCGTTTCAATACCGCGTACAGCACGCCCGTCACTACGCTGCCGACGACGATTGCCAGCAGGTACAGCAAGGCATGGTTGATCGCATTCGGGATCAACAGCACGAACAGCCCGCCGTGTGGCGCCATGAGCTTGCAGCCGAAGAACATCGACAACGCGCCCGTGATAGCGCCCCCTACCACGCTGGCCGGAATCACGCGTAGCGGGTCTTTGGCGGCGAACGGAATCGCGCCTTCGGAAATGAAACACAGCCCCAGCACGAACGCCGCCTTGCCCGCTTCGCGCTCGCTCTGGGCGAACTTGTTGCGGGCAATGACACTGGCGATGCCCATGCCGATGGGCGGGACCATACCGGCCGCCATCGCAGCGGCCATCGGCGCATAACTCTGCGACGCCAACAGGCCCACCGAAAACGCATACGAGGCCTTGTTGATCGGCCCGCCGAGGTCGACGCACATCATCGCGCCGAGCAGCACTCCCAGCAGAATTGCGTTGGTGGTACCCATGCTGTCGAGGAAGTGGGTCAGGCCTTCAAGCATGCCCGCGACCGGTTTGCCGACCACGTAGATCATCACAAGGCCGGTGAACAGACTCGCCAACAGCGGGATGATCAGAATCGGCTTGAGCGCTTCGACGCTGGCCGGCAGCCTTGCGTAACGGTTGATTGCCGCCGCGCTGTAGCCCGCAAGAAAACCGGCGATGATGCCGCCAATGAAGCCTGCCCCCAGCGTGCTGGCGAGTAAACCTCCGATCATGCCCGGCGCTAGCCCAGGTCGATCCGCGATGGAATAGGCGATGTACCCGGCCAACAGCGGCACCATCAGTTTGAACGCCGCGTCGCCGCCGATCTGCATCAGTGCAGCGGCCAGCGTGCCTTGCTCCTTGAATGCCGTGATGCCGAATACGAACGACAGCGCGATGAGCAGACCGCCCGCCACCACCATCGGCAGCATGAATGACACCCCGGTCAGCAAGTGCTTGTAGACGCCGGTCTTTTCTTTCTTGGACGCAGGCTTCGAGGCCGAAGCGGTAGATTCAACTTCCGCCTCGGCCAAGGCTTTTTTCAGGGTCGCTTCCGATTGTTTCAGGGCGATGCCGGTGCCGCAGCGATAGATGCGTTTACCGGCAAAGCGCTCGGTCGCCACTTCGATGTCTGCCGCCAGCAGCACGACGTCCGCATCGGCAATCGCTTGTGCGCTGAGCGGGTTGCGCGCGCCCACCGAACCCTGGGTTTCAACGTGCAGGTCGTAGCCGAGTTTCTTCGCGGCCTGCTGTATCGCTTCGGCTGCCATGAAGGTGTGGGCGACGCCGGTCGGACACGCGGTCACTGCCACCAGCCGAGGCACGGCACCGGCAGCCGCCGCAGGTTCTGCGACGTCGCTGGCGACGTAGAGCGAAGCCAGTTCGCTCGCCGAACGCAGGAAACCATCGACATCCTGCAACGCCCTGGATGGCGTCGATTGATACAGGCGCTTGCCGGAAAACCGCTTCAGATCCAACGGACCGGTATTGACCACCAACACCCAGTCCGCAGCTTCGATATCAGCCCCTGATAGCTCTTTTTCCGGATGACGCGGGTCATGCACTTCGACACAGGTGCTCCAGCCTTGGCGCTGCGCGGCAGCATCGAGCAGGCGAGCGCTGAGGACACTGCTGATTTTGCCGTTCGGACAGGCCGTAACAATGGCTAACTTCATCACACTTCCTCTCTTATTTTTCGCTCAAGGTGCGCACGCTGACGCCACCTTCCAGCCGCTTGAGTTGCACCGTGTCATTGATGCCGAAACCGATCTGGGTCACGGCCATCGCCGCGATGGCCGTGGCTGTGCGCAGGGTCTGCTCGGGTGTGTTCCCCACCAGCAGGCCATGAACCATGCCCGCCAGAAGCGAATCGCCTGCGCCGACGGTACTGGCAACCGTGACCTTTGGCGGCAATGCCTGCAAGGCGACGTTAGCGCTGAACCAATGCACGCCTTCCGACCCTTGGGAAATCACCACATGCTCGATACCGCGCTGACGTAATGCAGCGGCAGCCTCGGCCTGAGCGGCGATGGAAATAATTGGTGCGTCCAGCGCGTCGGCCAGCTCTTCGGTGTTGGGCTTGATCATCCACGGCGAGGCTTCGAGGCCTGCGCGCAAGGCGGCGCCACTGGTATCCAGCGCCACTTTCAATCCCATCGCATTGAGGCGCAGCAACAACGTTTTCAACCACTGGGCATCGATGCCACGGGGCAGACTTCCCGCCACCACGACGGCATCGAAATCGCCGGCAATCTGCTCAACCCGCGTCGCGAGCGCCTGTTGCGCCTCAGTACTGACCTCAGGACCCGGACCGTTCAGGTCGGTGATCCGGCCATTGCTTTCGGCCAGCTTGATATTGCTGCGCGTCTCGCCGGGCACACGAACGAACTCATCGACGAAACCGCGTCTGGCGAACAGCGTTTCGAAAGGCTGTTGATTGTCGACGCCGAGAAAACCCGCCACCGTCAGCTCATGCCCCAGATCGGCCAGCACCTGCGCAACGTTGATACCTTTACCCGCTGCGTGGCAGAGCATCGCTTCGCTGCGGTTGACCTGGCCAACGTGCAAGGGGCCTAACTGGACGGTCAGGTCCAGCGCCGGGTTCATGGTCAATGTCAGAATTTTCGCCATCACAGCCCCTCCACGAGGGCACGCACTTCAGCGGCGCTTCCGACCGCCAGCACGGCTTGCGCCAGCTGTCGGGCGCCGATCACATTCAAATCGCGAACGCAGGCCTTAACCTCACCAACACTGCGCGCCGCGACACTCAACTCGTCCACGCCCAGACCAACCAGCACAGGGACTGCCAGCGGGTCCGCTGCCAGTTCGCCGCACACGCCCACCCATTTGCCGTGGGCATGAGCCGCGCGCACGGTAATGTCGATCAGTTGCAACACCGCCGGGTGCAAGCCATCGGCCTGCGCCGACAACGTCGGATGACCACGGTCGATGGCCAGGGTGTATTGGGTCAGGTCGTTGGTGCCGATGCTGAAGAAGTCCACTTCCCTGGCAAGCACGGGGGCCAGCAACGCGGCCGATGGCACCTCGATCATGATCCCCAGTTGCAGATCGGCCACCGGAATTTCCTGTCGCAGACGCTCGGTCATGTCCCGCGCCAGACGCCATTCTTCGACGGTGCCTACCATGGGAAACATGATTCGCAGCGGGCGGTTGTCGGCAGCGCGCAACAGCGCGCGCAACTGGCTTTCCATGACATCGGGATGTTGCAGGGTCAAACGGATGCCGCGCACGCCCAGGAAGGGATTCTCTTCCTTGTCGATGGGCCAGTACGGCAAGGGTTTGTCGCCACCGACATCCAGTGTCCGCACCACCAGAGGCCTGCCTTTGAGGTCGTCGAGCACGCGGCGGTACTCGGCTTCCTGCGTTGCCTCGTCCGGCGCCGAACTGTGGGCCATGAACAGCAACTCAGTGCGCAACAGACCGATGCCTTCGGCGCCCTGTTCCACTGCCGCCGGCGTACCGGCGCTGTCGCCGATGTTGGCGAAGACTTCGACCGGATGGCCGTCCTTGGTGATGGCCGGCTCCATTCGCAAGGCCGCAGCGGCCTTAAGACGCTGCTCGCGAGTGTCGCGATCGAGCAACGCCCGCTGTAGCGTCTGATGGTCCGGCGCGATGTCGAGACGCCCGCGCTGTCCGTCGATCAGCAGCATCGTGCCGGACTTGATCAGCAAGACTGAATCGCCAGCGCCGACCAACGCTGGAATCCCTAAGGCCCGTGCCACGATTGCACTGTGAGCGGTCGCACCGCCACGGGCGGTCAGAATGCCGGCAACACGCACCGGGTCCAGTCGCGCCACATCGGAGGGCCCGACCTCGTCCATCACCAGAATGTAGGGTTCTTCGGGCTCCACCAGATCGTCGACGCCACACATCTGCGCCAGCACGCGTCGTCCCACATCACGCAGGTCGGCGGCGCGCTCGGCGAGCAGCGCATCCTTGAGTTGTTCCTGCTGCTGCGCGGCGGCTTCGATCACGTTCATCCAGGCGGCGGCAGCACTTTCGCCTTGCTTCAAACGCAACGCGACGTCGTCGACCAGTTCAGGATCGTCGAGCATTTCCTGGTGAGTGATGAAAATTTCGCGAATGGCCTTGGCCGTACTGCGCTTGATCAGGCCTTCAATGTCCACGCGCACCTGGGCCAGTGCCGAATGCAGGCGCTCGTGCTCGGCGCTGTGGGATTCGCCACGCAGCGGGTATTCGAACACCGGCAACACATGCACGTGGGCGGGGCCAATGGCGATGCCGGGCGCAGCTGGCACGGCCTGGATATGCGAGCCGTGCGCAGGGGCCTCCAGGGTTTTCTCGACCACGGCAGCCATCGGCGTCGGTGCAACTTCCACGGGCAGCGGTTCGATATCTTCGCCCAGGCCCTCCAGCACTGCGGCGAGCAGCGCAGGCAACGCGTCATCGGCAATGGCGGGTTCTGCGATGAACTCCAGCGTCTGCCCGCGACGAACGCCCAGGCTCAACAATTTGCTCAGGCTTTTGGCGGACACCGGGTTTTCAGTGGCGTCGACGATGCGAACCCGGACATCGCCTTCGAAACCCTTCGCCAGTTGCGCAAGGATCTTCGCCGGGCGTGCATGCAGTCCGTGAGCATTGGCCAGCGCCACGCGCGCGCTGGGCCAGTCGGGCGGCACGTCACCGCCCAGCGCCTGCAACACGGCCCGGCTGCTGGTGGCCTGACCCAACTCGTGGCCGCGACCTTCGATCAGCAACGCGCAAAGACGCTCGAGCAATGCCTGATGGGATTCGCCCAGGCTCGCCAGACAGAAAAGTCCGGTCAGCGGCTGCCCCAGATGACGCATGGGTTTGTCCGGGGTCACGAAAGCCAACCCTGGCTTGTTGACCATCTGTTCGCTGTGCAGCCACCAAAGGCCATCGCCCAGCGGCAACGGTTCGACCTGTTGCAGCACCGCAGCGAAACCGTTGTTCACGCACTCGGCACGGCGCAACAGCCGAGCGCCACGCCACACCAACTCTTCGAAATCATCCACCGAAGCGCCCAGGCTGATCATCTGCGCATCCAGCGCCAGCTCTTGCGGCGCACCTTGCAACAGTTTGAGCAGCGCTTCGGGGGTTTGAGCCTGACGCAACGCTTCGCCCAGATCGGTTTCGCCAAGGGCGCGGGTCAGCAATTGCAGCAGGCGCAGGTGTTCGTCGGACTTGGCGGCGATGCCGATGGCCAGATAAACCCTCTGCCCGTCGCCCCAATCCACGCCCTGCGGGAATTGCATCAGACGCACGCCGGTCGCGAAGACCTGATCACGGGTTTGCGGGGTGCCATGGGGAATCGCGATGCCCTGCCCCAGAAAAGTCGAGCCCTGCTGTTCGCGGGCTTGCAAACCTTCCAGATAACCCGGGGCCACCAGACCATCGGCCACCAGCAAATCAGCGAGCAGTTGCAGCGCGGCGGGTTTATCCATAGCCGATTGGTCCATGGAAATTTGCTCAACGGTCAGTTCGAGCATGCCTTTCTCCTGTGCAGCGCAAAATCGCGCCTGATTTTTGTTGTAAGACCGCTCAAGACGGTCGATCACTGCAAGAAACGTTTGGCATCGGACCTACGTTTTTGCTCGATTACAGCAATAAACAGGCTTGCTGAATCGTTTAATCTAGATGGGCCGGCACGTTACTCGATAATCTCTGCGGATTGAAGCGCATCCGGTCGATTGGCGTAGGAAGATTCCTAAAAAATCGAGGACCTTCATTCATCGCGATGGTCTGCTGTAATGATGGCCGGGAATCAGTGAGAATCCACGGCGCCCTCAGGACTCTCTGCCGAAAATAAAAGGAACGTTGGCTTGAAACTCAGTGATATTGCGCGTCTGGCCGGTGTGTCCGTCACCACTGCCAGTTATGTGATCAACGGCAAGGCCGAACAGCAGCGCATCAGCAACGCGACGGTCGAGCGCGTGCGCGCGGTGGTCGAGGCCCACGGCTTCCGGCCAAACCCGCAAGCCGCCGGTCTGCGCAGCCGGCACACCCGCACGTTGGGCTTCATTCTGCCGGACCTGGAAAACCCCAGTTATGCCCGCATTGCCAAGCAACTGGAGCAAGGCGCTCGAGCGCGAGGTTATCAGTTGCTGATTGCCAGTTCTGACGACGATCCCATCAGCGAACTTCAACTGTTGCAGCTGTTCCGCGCCCGCCGCTGCGATGCCTTGTTCGTCGCCAGCTGCCTGCCCGCCAGCGACGACAGCTATCGCAAATTGCAACAGCAGGGCATCCCTGTCATCGCCATCGACCGCGAGATGGACCCGGAACACTTCTGCTCCGTGGTCAGCGATGACCATGACGCCAGCCAGCAACTGACCCGTAGCCTGCTGGAAATCCGCCCTAAACACATCGCACTGATCGGCGCCCGCCCTGAGCTGAGTGTCAGTAAGGCTCGTGCCAGCGGCTTCGAGGATGCACTGGGCCATTTCAAGGGTTCGGTGATCGTCGAGCATGGCGAGGCTTTCAGCCGTGACTGCGGCTTGCAGATTGCCGGACAGATGCTTGATCGACTGGGTTACTTCCCGGATGCGCTGGTGACCACGTCGTATGTTTTGTTGCAGGGTGTGTTCGATCTGTTGCAAGAGCGGCGCCTGAACCCGGATCAGCTTCATCTGGGCACCTTCGGCGACACGCAGTTGCTGGACTTCCTGCCGCTGCCGGTCAATGCCATGGCCCAGCAACATCATCTGATCGCCGAAAAAGCCCTGGCGCTAGCGCTGTCCGCCATCGAGCAGGATCAATACGAGCCCGGCGTGCATGCCATCGTTCGTACGTTCAAACAGCGCATTCACGAGGTCTGATCGTGACGCTGATCGACACCCACACACATCTGGATTTCGACGACTTCGATGCCGATCGCCAGACCGTGCTCAGTCACTGCAAGCAACTGGGTGTCGAGCGCATGGTGGTGTTGGGGGTCTATTATCGCAATCTGCAGCGGGTGTGGAATCTTGCGCGGACGGAGCCCCAGGTTTACGCCGCTTTGGGGCTGCATCCGATCTACCTCGACGAGCACCGCCCCGAACATCTGCACGCGTTACGCGACAGACTGTCGACACTGGCTGGTCACCCAAAGCTCTGCGCGGTCGGAGAAATCGGGCTGGATTACTACGTCGAGTCCCTGGACCGCGAGCGCCAGCTGGAGATCTTCGACAGCCAGTTGCAGATGGCCGCCGAATTCGACCTCCCTGCCCTGCTCCATGTCCGGCGCAGCCACGCCGACACCATTGCCACCCTGAAGCGCTTCAAGCTCAAGCGCAGCGGCATCGTTCATGCGTTCGCCGGAAGCCGTGAAGAAGCCAGGGAATACATCAAACTGGGCTTCAAGCTCGGGCTGGGCGGCGCGGCGACCTGGCCTCAGGCGTTGCGCATGCACCGGGTCATCGCTGAACTGCCGCTCGACAGCGTGGTGCTGGAAACCGATTCGCCTGACATGGCGCCGGCCATGTATCCGGGCGTGCGCAACAGCCCTGAACACCTGCCGCAGATCTGCGATGCACTGGCGAAGCTCATGGATATCTCCCCCGAGCGACTGGCCCGGGCCAGCACTGATAACGCCAACGAAATCTTCGGTTGGCAGTGAAGCACCGCTTGACTGAATTTACTTTGTAAAAAGAAATTTCAAAGATGACCAGTGGTCCCTTATCTATATCCCCTGATAGCTAAGGACACCGGTAATGAAATTCTCGAAGTTCGCACAGGCTCTGTCGAAATGGACCGGTAGCCCCCGGACCTTTCTGGTTGCTGTGCTGCTGATCTGCGCCTGGGCTGCGACCGGCCCGCTGTTTCACTACAACGACACCTGGCAACTGATCATCAATACCTCGACCACCATCATCACCTTCCTCATGGTGTTCCTGATCCAGAACACCCAAAACCGCGATACAGATGAGTTGCATATCAAAATCGATGAACTGCTTCGCGTGACCAAGGATGCACAGAATGCGGTACTGAGCCTGGATAACCTGGATCAGAAGGAGTTGCGCGAGCTGCGCAAGAAATACAAGGCAATGGGCGAAGATCACGACATGGATCACACCAAACCTTTTCCAAGATGTGATGCAGATGACGCAGGAGAAGATTCGGGCCAGATGGCCAACCATTGATCAGGCCTCAGGAACTACACGCCTCTACGGCCTTCTTAACCCATGAAGGCCGCAAAGCCTGCATGCCGGCTGGCGGTAAGAAAATGATTCGGGAGAATGAAAAATGCCCACTCAAAACAAAGACAAATACACCACCGAGCAGAAACGCAAAGCCGCTCATATCGAGGACAGCTACGAGTCCAAAGGCGTTTCCAGAGGTGAGGCTGAAGCCCGGGCGTGGGCCACGGTGAACAAGCAGTCAGGCGGCGGTGAAAAGAAAGGCGGCTCTGGAACGAAGAAGCCAGCCAGCGCCAAAAGCCATGACCGCAAGGATTCCGCCAAACGTGCTGTTTCGGCAAAGCACGGCTCGCCACGCAACACGAGCGGTCAGTCACTTGACTCACAGACCAAAGTAGATCTCATGCAGCGCGCACGGGGGTTGAACATCGCCGGCCGCTCAACCATGACCAAGCAGGAATTGATCAGCGCGATTCGTAAGGCCGCTTAGTGATCTGTAGGTTGGCTTTTGTAAGAGCACCCCTGCCCGCGATAGCGTCCAGATCCCGGGCCAGCGCGCTCCTACAGGGATCTCCACGACTTGCACAATTCCAACAGGGAGTTCGCCTATGAGCGGATCACGCAGCACTGCAAAGTCTGAAGTTGTTCTGCTGGCTACACACAAAAAACTGGCTACCCATGAAGTAGCTGTCCAACAAGCACTGGGCAGTCGCATCGCGAAGCTGTTGGGCGCGACGTTTGCTGGCGAATATGACCCAGTGCTGCATAAGGACCATGCGGTTTATTACATCCCTTCCGACACGTTGATCGGCAAAGAGAAAGGCGAGGCGCTGAATATTCGTACCGCCGATGACTTCTTCGGCGGCCTGATCGATCACCCGTTCATGGCAACCAAAGCCATCTCTCACCCTTTGCTCAAAGACGCCACGGCCAAACCCAGCGGCTGGTCCGAGCGTTTTTGTGAAGCCGCAGGCGACGCAGTGCTGACCGGCTTCAGCGTATTCAACGAAGCCGACGCACGACGCGCGGGCCGTCAGTTGCTCAAGGATGGCCCGGTGCGCCTGAAGCCGGTGTTGGCAACCGCGGGGCGGGGCCAGGTCGTGGTGACCACAGAGGCCGATCTGGACAAGGCCATCGCTGAACAGGACATGACTGAGGTTGAGCAGTGGGGACTGGTGCTGGAAGAAGACCTGCATGACGTCATTACCTACAGCGTTGGCCAGGTTCAGGTCGCAGGCATCGTGGTCAGCTATCACGGCACCCAAAGCCTGACCCAAGACAACAATGGCGAAACCGTCTATGGCGGCTCACAGCTGTGGCTGGTTCGGGGTGACTATGATGAGCTGCTCAGACTCGATCTCGAAGAGGATGTGCGGCGTTCGGTCAATCAGGCGATGAGCTACGAAAAGGCGGCCCTGGATTGCTTTCCCGACTTCCTCGCCTCACGACGCAATTACGACATCGCCCACGGGACCAATTCGCGAGGCGAAGTGTGTTCCGGCGTGCTGGAACAGTCCTGGCGTATCGGCGGAGCCAGTCCGGCCGAAGTGGAAGCCCTGATGGCGTTCGCTGCCGACCCTGCCTTGCAGCGCATTCGCGCCTCCAGTCACGAAATCTACGGGCAGACCACGTTGCCCGCCGATGCTCATGTTCTCTACGAAGGCGACGATCCAGAGGTCGGCCGTATCAGCAAATTCACACAGGTCCAGCCTTATGACCGTACGCAGTGAAACCATCGATATCAGTGTCAGCGACGACCACATTTCCGGCACTATCCTGACGCCTGGCGCAAAGATGCCGGGCATCCTTTTCGTTCATGGATGGGGCGGCAGCCAGCAACGGGACCTGGCCCGGGCCAAGAACATCACCGGCTTGGGTTGCGTGTGTCTGACCTTCGATTTGCGCGGCCACGAGCGCACCCATGAAATGCGCGCTTCGGTTTCCCGCGAACACAGCATGGAAGACTTGCTGGCCGCGTACGACCGCCTCGCCAGCCATCCGGCTGTGGATAACAATGCCATCGCGGTGATCGGCAGCAGCTATGGCGGTTATCTGGCGACCATTCTCAGCGGCATGCGCCCGGTACGCTGGCTGGCGCTGAGGGTGCCCGCCCTGTACTGGGACGCCGACTGGGACATGCCCAAGCAGGCGCTGGACCGCGACAAACTCGCGCACTACCGCCGCTCGGCCGTGACCGCTGCCGATAACCGCGCGCTGGCGGCGTGCAAGGATTTCAAGGGCGATGTCTTGCTGGTGGAATCGGAACAGGATGATTACGTGCCTCACGCGACGTTGATGAGTTACCGAACGGCGTTCGATCTGGCGCACTCGCTGACGTATCGCCTCCTCGATGGTGCCGATCACGGCTTGAGCAGCGACAACAGCCAGCACGCCTACACCACATTGCTGACCGACTGGATCAGCGAAATGGTCATTGGCTCTCGTCTTGTGGATTACCCGCATCATTCAGCGGCATATTCGTGAGTGCATCCCACAAATGGAGGCGCGGTGGGTCAGTTGACTCACCGCGGTCGCGCACATAAACGGGTAGCGTCTTACAACAGTTCAGCATCATTGGCCGACGCATCTACCCGACTGTCGAACCCTGGCGTGAGGATGATCTTGCGACAGTCTTCCTCTCGCTTGTCGAAGATCGCGTACCCATCGGCAGCCTCTTCCAGCGACAGTCGGTGGGTGATAATGGCCTCGGGGGCCAAAGCACCCTCCTCGATCAGCTTCAACAATTGCGGCAAATAACGGTGGACGTGGGTCTGGCCCATCTTGAACGTCAGGCCTTTATCGAAGGCATCACCGAACATGAAGCCGTGGATGAAGCCTGCGTACACTCCGGGCACGCTGACGGTCCCGCCGCGCCGAACTGCCGCGATGCATTGGCGCAGAGCCTTGCCGCTGCTGCCTTCGAGTTTGAGTGTGGCGAGGATGGTTTCCGTGGTGCTGCCCTTGGCTTCGAAACCCACGGCATCGATCACACCGTCGACACCGCGCATGCCCGGGGTCTGACGAATGATGGTGTCAGCGGGATCGTCGTCTTCATCGAAATTGATCGGGATCACCCCATACGTGAATTGCGCGTACGCCAGGCGATAGGCGTGGTGATCGACCATGAAGATCTTCTCGGCGCCGAGCATTTTCGCGCAGGCCGCGCTGAGCAGCCCTACGGGCCCTGCGCCATAGATCGCAACGCTCGAGCCTTTGCCAATCCCGGCATTGACCACCGCCTGCCATGCAGTGGGCAGGATATCGGAGAGAAACAGTACCTTCTCGTCAGCCAGGGTTCCCGGGACCTTGAATGGCCCGACATTGCCTTTCGGCACCCGCACGTACTCCGCCTGCCCACCCGGCACGCCCCCGTACAGATGGCTGTAGCCGAACAGCGCAGCTCCCGGGGCAATGGACTTTTTGTTGAGAATCGCGCCACGGCCGGTGTTAGTGGTTTCGCACGCTGCAAAGGCCTCCATCTGGCAGAAAAAACAACTGCCGCACGCGATCACGAACGGAATCACCACGCGATCGCCCGGCCTGACGGCGGTGACCTGGGGCCCGACTTCCTCGACGATCCCCATGAATTCATGCCCGAAAATATCGCCGTGTTCGGTGGCGGGAATCTTGCCGCGATAAAGGTGCAGATCCGAGCCACAGATGGCCGTTGCCGTGACCTTGAGCAACACGTCGTCGGGTTCCTGAATGATCGGGTCGGCAACGGTTTCGACGCGTACGTCGTGAGCGCCGTGATAAGTCAGTGCACGCATGAACATCTCCTTGTCTTGCAGGCAAAACCGCAGAGGCAAACGGCTTCTGAGAAGCATGAAATAAGGATAGGCGCGGACACTGTGAAGTTCAGGGAGGTGGATATGAGGTGACCAGCGGGAGAGTTTTGCTTGCTCCGCCCCTATAGCGGTCCGGCTTGCCGGCGGTAGCGCATTCAGAATCGCCACCGCCGGCAAACGGAACACCGCCCGGCCGGACTGCTACGAGTAATTCCATCAGTGTGCAACTCAAACCCTTCACCGCAAATTCATTCAAGGGAAGGCGTGCGCTCCCGATGGAATTCAGGCGATATTGAGCATCGAATACAGTCTCGCTCATCGGGAGTCATCATGAGTTCTTCCCCCCTGCGCATCTGCATCGCAGGCGCTGGTGCCATCGGTTGCACCCTAGCGGCGCGTATCGCGTTGACCGGGCGAGCGGTCAATGTGTTCGCCCGCGGCCGCACACTCGCGGCCCTGCAGCGCAATGGCATTCACCTTCAGGATCTGCACGGGCGCCATCATGTGCAGGTCACCGCCAGCGACAGTGCCGAAAAACTTGGCGAGCAGGACGTGCTGTTCCTCTGCACAAAGGCGCCATCGTTAAGCGGACTGCTACCCAACATCGGGCCGTTGATCGGCCCGAACACCGTCGTCGTGCCGGTCATCAACGGCGTGCCCTGGTGGTATTTCCATGGTGAAGGTGGCCGTTTCGACGGCAACCGGGTGGAGACAGTCGATCCCGATGGCCGCATCACCGACACCCTGGATTTGCACAAGGTCATCGGTTGTGTCGTCTTCATCACCGCCCAGAGTTCCGCCCCGGCCGTGGTGAAAACTCACAACCCGTATCGCATCATCTTCGGTGAGTTGAACAACGAGCTGACGCCACGCCTTGAAAGTCTGCGCGCGTTGATTGAGAGCGCTGGCATCGAAGCCCAGGGCACCGACCGCATTCGCGATCAACTGTGGACAAAAATCATCGCCAACCTGACGTCCAACCCTGTCTCTGTGGTGACCGGCGCAACGCTGGAGCAGATTTATGGCCTGCCGGACATGCGTGAACTGGCGCTGGCGACCTTCAATGAAGCGCTGCAAGTCGCCGCCGCGTATGACGCCAAGTTGAGCATGGAACCGACAACCTTCATGCAATTCGGTGCGAGCATGGGCCCGGTGCGCACCTCGATGCTGCAGGATTTCGACAAGGGTTTGCCGCTTGAACTGGCGGCGATTGGCGATGCGGTACTGGAGTTGGCAGCGAAGGTGAACATCCCGATGCCGATCACGAAAAGCGTGCTGACACTGGCAAGATTTTGCGGGGAGCATGCGCACCATAAGGAGCATGGGCGGCATTGAAAGAAGGGCAAATCGAGAATGTGCAGGAGCGCGCTTGCCCGCGATGGCGTGGTGTCAGACAACGCATTAGCTGTAGACAGACCGCCATCGCGGG
>NZ_QXTJ01000024.1:0-57426 GCF_003605735.1 Pseudomonas sp. LS-2
ATCGCCGACAAGTCGGCTCCCACGCCCTTCGGGCAGAATCAAAAACGATGCGGCAAACATCAGGGTAGCCAGATAGCGTCCCACAATGGGTAGTCGCCGACTCGTTTCACGATTCCCGCTCGCAGTGGGTTGGCGACGATGTAACGCGCTATCTCTTTGATGTCTTCCTCTGACCGAAGCGCGCGATCATGAAATCCCTTTTGCCAGACCTGGCACTGCCTGCCCAAAACATGGTTGATGCGGTGAGCACTTCGAGACTTCGCGCGTCGCATCAATGCCGACAACGTGCTGTCGCGCAATTCGATGAGCCAATGAAAATGATCAGGCATCACCACCCAAGCCATCGAATGAGCGGCACCTTCTTCCTCGGCGAGTCTGAATTGGTCTACCACCAGCCTCCCCAAGCGCCAATCTGCAAACAGCGGGCGACGTCCATGAACGATGGTGGTGAGTAGATAAATTTGGTGTTGGCCTGAATATCGACCGGTGCGTAGCTGGCGAGAATAGGGCTTTGATTTCAGCATTCCTTTGCCTCTGACCATAACTGTTCAGCCAAAGATTAGAAGGCAGTGACCGTCATGCCCGTAGAGCATGTTTGCTTGATATTGCCGATGAGCATACGCGGGGGAGTGCTTGGGATTGAATCGACAGATCTAACGTCAATGCCTCTGCTCTGGCTTTTCCCTCGCCTATTTTGGTCTCGTAATACGGTTCCCATGTCGCCTATCGGCAGGCGGCCATTGGAGCGTCCATGACCATTCCCACGCTCCAGCGTGGGAATGCAGTGCAGGACGCTCCGCGTCCCCTCTGACGCGGAGCGTCAATCGCAGCGCTACCACGCGGAGCGTGGGAACGATCATCGTGTGGGAGATCAACAGGGTAGGGAACAAACCCTGTAGATCCTGACAAGTCGGGCTCTCACGCCCTCTTGGCAGAAGCGGGATCGCGGTGTAATTCGAGCTTTTGATTCTGGCCGAAGGCCGTGGGAGGCCGGCTTGCCGACGATCTGCCGCGAAGCGGCAGTAAACATTGGGCTGCGGTCGAATGCATTTGAAATGTCCGCCATTGCTCGACAGAATCGCGGCCCGATCCGGATGCAGATGCCGGATGCGGGTGATGAGAAGGGGCGTGAGTTGAACGAACAGACATTGTCCATGCGCCTTGAGCGCGTGGCAGCCCATGTGCCTGCGGGCGCGCGGCTGGCCGATATCGGCTCGGACCATGGCTATCTGCCGGTGGCGCTGGTCCGCCGTGGCGCCATCGAGATGGCGGTGGCGGGCGAGGTGGCCATGACGCCGTACCGGGCGGCGGAGCGGACCGTCAGTGAAAACGATCTGCAATCGCGGATCAGCGTGCGTCTGGCGGACGGGTTGGCGGCAATCGAGGCCGGGGACCGGATCACCGCGATCAGCCTCTGCGGCATGGGCGGCGAGACCATCCGCAACATTCTTGACGCCGGCAAGGCGCGCCTGAACGGTGAGCAGCGCCTGATCCTGCAACCCAACGGTGGCGAGCAGCCGCTGCGCCTGTGGCTGATGAACAACGGCTACCAGATGCGGTGCGAGGAATTGCTGCGAGAAAACCGTTTCGACTATGAAATCATCGTCGCCGAGTTTGCCGGGACCGTGAGCTATACCCCACAGGAACTGTACTTCGGCCCCTTGTTGCTGCAAGCCCGCAGCGCGGCGTTTCTGGCCAAGTGGCAGCGACGACTTGGGCACAAGCAGCGGACATTGAACAGCTTGCGTCTGGCTTCCAGGCCAGTGCCCGAAGACAAGGTTCAGGACCTCGCGCAGCAGGTGCGCTGGATCACCGAGATGCTGGCGTAGTTCGAGTGTCTCCAGGATCGAGACCCTGGCTTGCAAAGCCACTAAATATGAAAGCCCTGCCACAGTCGCCGCCTCGACGCGGGGCTATCATCGGGCCTCGCGATCAGATGATGTCTGTGGAGGTGCTTCATGGGCTTTACGATTTGCTACAGCTTTCAGGGGAACCAGCGGGTGCTGGAGTGCCAGGAAGACCACCTTTGCGGGCACGATGCCGTGTACTACGCGCTGCTTCACTCAGGCGCCGAACTGGGCAACATGGTCGGTGCGTGGCAGGGCAGTTATCCCTCGATCGTCGAGGCCGCCGAGCGTTCCGGCGTGAGCAACGTGCTGTGGCACAGGTCGCTCACTCACGCTGCATCCTGAAACGCTGCAACCTGACGGCTCCAAGATGACCGCTGCAGGCTGAAAAGGCCCGCTCGGCTTTACTGCGCCCCTGACGCCGAGTCGGCAGGGGTCGATGATGCATCCCACAGCATCATGATCTGCGTGATCGCCGCCTCGAAGACCGCATGCCGCACGCCGTCTCTGGCGAGCGTGGAAACGCCCACTAGAAAACTGTCGAACACCGCTGCGAGTGCGCGAGCGTCGGTGCCGTCGACCAACTCCCCGTTCGCCAGTCCCCGCTCGACACAGGCAATGAACCCGGCGCGGGTTCGGCTACGCGAGGCAGTGAGTTTCGCGGTGATCTGGGCGCCATTGGCTGTTGGCGCACTCATCACGCCCAATGCCACCATGCAGCCTTTGGGGTGCGTGCATTCGCACTGCATCTTTGCCGAACGCCGCAAGGCCGTTTCAATCGCCTTGCGCGGCGGCAGCTTGATGTCCCAGAGGCATTCGGTGACTTGGGCGAATGTGTCCAGATAGCGCTGGACGGCCTCTTGAAACAGCGCTTCCTTGGAACCGAACGCAGCGTAGAAACTGGGCGCCGAGATGCCTCCGGCAATGCCGGCCTTCAACTGGCTCAACGATGTGGATTCATAACCGTGCTCCCAAAACAGGTGCATGGCCTGTTCGATTGCCTGGTCGCGATCAAAGGTGCGGGGGCGGCCCATCTGCGCCATACAGGACTCCTCTGGAATAACGATATCGATACTACTCGATACAAAAGTCGTTGACCAAGCTTTTGCGGTCACCCTATATTTGTATCAATCGTTATCTAAGTGAGGAGCAAGCCTGTGACACACACCCAACAGCACAATGAGCGTCTGCCGATAGGGGCGCTGCTGGCGCTGGCAATGACCGGGTTTATCTGCATCGTGACCGAGACATTGCCGGCCGGGCTGTTGCCGCAGATCGGCAGCGGACTGGGTGTTTCCGCGTCGCTGGCCGGACAGATGGTCACTGTCTATGCCCTCGGGTCGTTGCTGGCTGCCATTCCGCTGGCGATTGCCACCCAAGGCTGGAAACGGCGCACCGTTCTGCTGACCACCATCATCGGTTTTCTGCTGTTCAACTCGATCACGGCACTGTCATCCAGTTATGCCTTGATCATGGTGGCGCGATTCTTCGCCGGCGTTTGCGCAGGTCTGGCGTGGAGCCTGCTGGCGGGTTATGCGCGGCGGATGGTATCGGTGTCCTTGCAAGGCAAGGCCATGGCGATTGCGATGGTCGGTACGCCCGTCGCGCTGTCCCTCGGGGTGCCCCTCGGTACGTGGCTGGGCGCTCTGGTCGGCTGGAGAATGGCCTTCGCGCTGATGTCCACGCTGACCCTGATCCTGATTGTCTGGGTGCTGATCAAGGTACCTGATTACCCCGGTCAGTCTTCGTCGCAGCGTCTGGCGCTGGGCAAGGTGCTGACCCTGCCTGGTGTGCGTTCGGTGCTGGGCGTGGTGTTCACCTGGATGCTCGCGCACAACATTCTTTACACCTACATCGCGCCGTTCGTGAGCGCCTCGGGCCTGACGGAACACGTAGACCTCGTCCTGCTGGTATTCGGGCTGGCGGCGTTGCTGGGCATCGCCGTGACTGGCCGGGTGGTTGACGCGCACCTGCGCAGCACCGTGCTCCTGAGCCTGGCAACGTTTGCCGCCGTGTCGGTGCTGTTCGGTCTGTCCTCGACCTCGCCAGTGGCGATCTGCGTCGGCGTGTTCATCTGGGGCCTGACCTTCGGCGGCGCTGCGACCCTGTTGCAGACCGCACTGGCGGATGCCGCTGGCAGCGGGGCAGACGTTGCGCTGTCGATGAACGTCGTGGTCTGGAACAGTGCCATTGCAGGGGCTGGCATCCTGGGTGGCGTGTTGCTGGATCAATGGGGCGTCCAGTCGTTCCCGTGGGTGGTGCTGGTGTTGCTGCTGCTGAGCCTGGCGATTGCGACGAAAGCGCGTGACGGCGGTTTTCCCCAAGGTGCGCGACAGGGCGGTGCGGTAGTCGCGGGGCACTAGAACGTGTTGAAAGGATATGCCCATTAGATATAACGGGCCGACGGTAGTTGGCTACGGTAGATACAGCATTGGGAACGTTGTCCATTCAGTAGATCGACGCTGGGTCAGCGGTCTGCGTTATCTGCCTTTGATAGGGGTCGCACTGAACGTGTGGCGGCCCTTTGAGTGCGCCCAAAGTGATAAGTCCCTTGAGCATTTATCGTTATGGGTTCACAGGAGGTGCGCGCAATGTCGAAGGCCGCTCGTTATCTATTGATCGGGGCGCTCTGCACGCTGTTCATCGTTCAGCAAGCCTGGGCGGATGCCGCCACGCCGGGCAGCGGTGTCCCTGTAGCCCAGGTGCCCGAGGCCAGCGCGGTGGAGGAGAGCCCGGCAACGCCGCCGCAGGATCATGTAAGGCTGGTACCCAAGGGGGAGGACTGTCCGCTGCATCCTTACCGGGTGCGCATGGGCGAACGGATATTCATCGAAACCACGGGACATTATGCAAGCAGCATCAAAGAGGCGTTGAACGCCGGCAGTGCATTCAGGTCGTTGAACCTGTATTTCGATGGCACTCAGGTGCCCGGTGCCGTGGGGCAGGTCTCCAGCGACGATCAAGGCCGGTTAGTGGTGTTCTTCGATATCGAGCGCGATACCTTCGACCCGGATAACCGCAAAGGGTGGGATGCGATATTCACCCGCAAGTCCAGTGTTGACATGCCTTTTCTGCTCAGCGTCTCGGCTGGCAAAAACGGTCCGTGGCCCGTTGCGGTGGTTCCGCTGCCCTTGAGCCAGGCGTGCGCGAAGCAAGTGTCGCGTGAGTCTGCGAGCTTCATGGAACTTGGCCGATCGAAAGACGGTGGTCGCACGAAATTCATTTTCTACGTTGGCTCCCCATTGCGCGTGACACTGACTGCCTTGATTTGTCTGGGGCTGCTGGTCGCCGCCTATGTCCAGCTGGTCAAAACCAATGCTCTTCGCGATGGCGGTGCGAACACGCTGTACAGTCTGGGCAGAAGTCAGATGGCGTTCTGGGGATTGCTGGTGGTGTTGGCTTTTGTCGCCGTGCTGTTCATCAATGGCACCATGGAGGACATTCCGCTGCAGATGCTCATGCTGCTGGGTATCACCGGCGGCACCGGGTTGGCCGCGTTCGTGATCGGCGAGAACAAGGCGAACGCCAGTCGCACCGAGCTAGAAGCTTTACGTGTCGAACGCGCGGCACTGAATGACACAAACGCACCGACCCCAGATGAAAAGCGTCGTCTGGACGAACTCAATGCGAAAATTCAGCTGTGTGAGGCGCAGGTATCACCGCCCAGCGTCGGCTTCTGGAACGACATCTGCAACGACGGCTCAGGCCTGAGTTTCCATCGGTTGCAAGTTGTGATCTGGACGCTGGTGTTGGGTGTGGTGTTCGTGGTCTCGGTGATTCAGACCATGTCGATGCCCGAATTTCCCGGATCGCTGCTGATCCTCATGGGCGTTAGCAACGTGACGTATCTGGGCTTCAAGATTCCGGAAAAGGCGAGCGTCGCCACAGCGACTCAGCCTGCCAAATCAACGGCCGTTGCTCCACCGACCCCTGCGCCGGTTCCTGGAGCAACTCCCTTGGCACATTGAAGTAGTCCATATTAAGCGGTGTACTGGGTGAGTTCGGTATTACCACCCGTTAGTCTGCTCGTCTGCAATTATCCAGAAGTGGCCTAGACTCACTTTCGCAACTCAGCTCCGCTCTTTTGCCCCCCGGATATTGATGCTGGCACTTTGGGTGGTTGCCGAGATTCTGTACTCGACATTCGATCATTCAAATGCCGCCGATGCGCAACGCCACATCGATGCTGTGCAAGCTGGTTGTCTTTCAGCCCCTGGATGGGCCGCTGCACTACGCCGCAAAGGCGAGGTGTGCCGGGAGTTACCGATGGACAGCAATAAGGAAGCTGGCAGTGGCCCCTCATTCTGGATACCCAGCGGGGCGGTGATATTGAGTTTGTTGTTTTCGACCTGGGCCTTGCAGCACGAACCGTTCGTCAATGCGCGACCGGCATCTTTTCCATCCGTGGTGCAGACGCAAGTTGATGCAAGGCTATGGCAGGACCCTTTTGACGCACTGGAGCGTTATCGGGAACTTAATAAAAACGATAACAAGGCGTTGAGTTCGGACCAGTGCCCTGGCAAACCAGTGTACCTGGGCGACAGTGCGATCCATCATCCGAAACTGGAAAACGAAGGCAAGTTTCCAGAGATCATGGTCGCACTGGTTCCAGGCTCTAACTATGCGGACGAAGTCGAACTACGTCGCAGAATCCGTTACGCGGTACTCGCCGGTCTCAAGAGCAGTCATATGGTGCCTGACGATGAAAGTCACATCAGTTGCTGGAAACCAGCATTGAGTCCATCGGGCCCATTGCTGCCTTTTGAAAGTTTCAGCGCGGACCCTTTCGACCCTCCCGTCAACAGTGAAGGTGTCACAACGGAAAATCCGCAAACCTACCTTTTCTGGCTCAAGGAAGAAGAGTTGGGAAACAATCCTCTGGCGAGGCTGGACGAGCTGCGCTATTTGCTGAGTCTGTACCTGGAAGAGCACCTGCAGTACTCGCAATGGCCACGCGCACAGGCGCCTGATCCCCGTGTGCTGAAAGTCATAGGCCCGGCAAGCTCAGACGTTTTGCGCAAGATGTACCGCGAAGAAAACGAACTGCGACCCACCGAGCAAGGTGTGCCACAGCAGGTGGAAATCTATTCACCGCTGGCCACCGCAGAATGGACGATGCTGACCCGCAGCAATCCCACGTTGACCGACGACGTCAAACGCAAGCATCCGAAAACCCTGCAACTGCTGCGCACGGTCAGCGACGACGGCACCATGGCCGCGCTGTTGCTGGACGAGCTGATGCTGCGTCACGTCGACCCGGCATTGGGGATTCGCTGTGCGAGAGCGCCCGGCGTGAGACCGGAGACCGGCTGTCCCACCAGTCGCTGGAAGCGCTCCAACCGGGTGGCCATCGTCGCCGAGTGGGACAGTTTCTACAGCCGGGCATTGATCGAGAGCTTCATGAGCCAGGTGGCCGAGCGGGCCAGGCCCTATCCCCTCAGCCGCGACGAAAAGGGTGATAAACCGTTGATGAACCCCGCTGAACGCCGCGAGGCCGGGCAGTGGATGCTTAATTTCGGCTACCTGAGAGGCGTGGACGGGCGCTTGCCGGACAAGAGCGCGGCGCCCGCCAAGCCGCCGGGCACCGACGACAAACAGTCGGCCCAGAAGGCACCACCGGAAACCGCCGATGGCAACGGTCAGCTCGATTACCTTCGCCGCCTGGCCGACCATATTGCCAGCGTTGACGAAGCTCAGCGCAATGCCGGTGAAGACGGCATCGGTGCGATCGGCATCTTCGGTCAGGACACCTATGACAAGCTGCTGACATTGCAGGCCCTGAAAAGCCGCATGCCAACCAAGGTGTATTTTTCCACCGATCTGGATGCGCGCATGCTGCAACAGGGTCAGGCGGCAATCACCCGCAATCTGGTGCTTGCGGCCCCTTATGGGTTGACGTTGACCCGCGCCCTGCAACAGGACGTGCCGCCGTTTCGCGAGAGCCTGCAGAGTTCGGTGTATATCGCGGTGCTGGCCGCGCTGGCACCGCAACCGCTGGCGACCAAGCGGCAGATGTTCGACTACGCCAGATCGTCCCTGCTGGCGCCGTCGATCTATGAGATCGGCAAGAGCGGCTTCATACCGCTGGCCAGCAAGTTGACCGACCGCCAATCCAAGGAGTGCTCCGTCGGCAGTGTGGCAAACAAGGGTGATCAACTGCGTGCGCAAGACATCACGGCCTTGCGCTGCTTGCAGGACCCTTCGCCCCCGGCGTATCTGCAAGCGTCGCCGAAAATGCCGGAATGGCTGGGGCAGGCGCAGTCGTTCTTTTGGGCGGGGGCGTTGTGCATCGTGCTCATCCTGTTGAGCCTGGTGCTGGGGTGGTTTCACAGCGACCGGTCCCCGGAAGAAAGGCGTCGCAACTGGGTCAGGCGGTTCCCTTTGCTGCTACACGGCGCAGCGGCGCTCAGTGCGTGGGTCGCGACCCTGTACTGGCGAGTCGAACTCCTGTGGTTGGCCGGGGCGCTGGTGGTGCTGGGCATGATCGGTTCGCACCTGAACAGACGCCAGCTACTCACCAAACCAGCCGAGGGTAAAAAGAACCCCGATCAGGAAGCGAGGGACAGTGAGGGCAGAGGGGTCAGTTGGTACGTCGTCGTCCCGACAATTGTGTTCATTCTGTTATTGCTCAAGGGGTATCAGGACCGCGTCCAGTTGACGGACAACGGTCTGGGTGAGCCGATGTTTCTCTTCGAGGGCATCAGTTCCTGGCCGACGGTCGCTTTACGTCTGCTGGCAGCGCTCATCTCGCTGGCCGCGCTCGCCTGGGCCTGGCGCAAGCTCAATGGCAATCGGCGTGACATAGAGGCCGTCTACGGTCTGCAGCCCTATACCTGCGTCTGGCTTTCAAAACAGCGCGAGCTATGGCTGGGCCGGAGCCGCAGCCTACCGGGCAAGCGCAGATCCGTTTGGCGCGCACTGGGAAATGCTTTGTACGGAATATTGTTGCCATTCTCTCGCGGGGAAAATTTCGACGAGAAATCACACCTGAGCGTGAAGTTGACCCGGGCGCGGTATCTGGACCGCTACACAGAACTGGCTGACGGCCGTGAGCCGAAGTGGATGGTCCTCTTCTGGATCGAGCACCGCTTCGCGGGCAGTTTCGTCGCACGCCTGATCAGGGTGCTCCTGATGACCTGGATCTTTCTGGTGGTGACCAGCGTGATCTATGTGCTAGTGCCGATCGAAGATTTGCCGGTGCGCGGTAACGCGGAGGGTATCTGGCTGTGGAGCTGGATACTCCCTACCGTGTGTTTTCAGCTTCTGGTGTTCTTGGTGATCGACGCCAACCTCTTGCTGCGTCGTTTCATACGCCAACTGAGTCAGGATTATCTGATCTGGCCCAGAGCGGTGCGCAAACAGTGGGCGAAATTGCCCATTCCCGCCACCCACTGCTGTCTGGACGACTATCTCGACCTGTCCCTCATCGCCAAGCGCACCAGCGCGGTCAACCGGCTGATCTATGCGCCGACGCTGGTGATGCTGGTGCTGATCGCCTCGCGCAGCACGCTGTTCGACAACTGGCCGGCGCCGGTGGCCAGCACCATCATCCTGCTCATCAACGCAGCGATGCTGCTGGCTTCCGCCTTCCTGTTGCGACGCAGTGCCGAAGCCGCGCGCAGGACGGCGCTGGACAGGATTGACCGCCTGTTGCTGGAAGGCATCGACACCCGGCAGGGCGAGGCAGTGCGGATGAAGAACGTTCAAGAAAAGATGCCCGTCGAAGAGGCCGAGCTCCTACAAGTTCAGGCAGCAGCAGAGCGAGAAACCTTCATCGTGCTGCGTGACCGGATGAAAGCCCTGAAGACCGGCGCCTTTTCGCCGTACTCCGAAGACCCTTTGCTGCGGGCCGTGCTGGTGTCGCTCACGGGCCTGGGCAGCACGGTGGTTATCGACGCGCTGAACTTCTTCAACTTTTAAACGGGCAGGCATCAAGCGAGTGTCTGGGTTGTCAGCTATATTCTTCTCGCCTTTTCGGCGGTTCGAGGCGTTGCAGTCAGGCAATACTCGAAGGCGCCGTGATGCGAACACAGGACCGGTGGAATTTTGTCGTCGTCGGGCGCAGGACTACAGCACCTTTATTCAAGGGAGTTGATCATGTCGCTGGTCATAGACGGCAAACCCAAACGCATCGGCCTGGCGATGTCGGGCGGCGGATTCAGGGCCGCAGCTTTCCATCTGGGCGTCATGCGGCAACTGCAGACCCTCGGCCTGCTGGACAGACTCGACCTGCTGAGTTGCGTCAGTGGCGGCAGCATCGCCGGCGCCACCGTCGCCACCCACTGGAACGATCCGGGCAAGCTCGACCTGCTCGACACCTACCTGCGCACGCGCTCGATTGCGGTGTCGTCGTTCATCGCCGGCAGCCTCGATCCCTTTGCGTCGCGGCTGGACAAACTGGCCTCCAGTTATGACGACGATCTGTTCCACAAAAAGACCCTGTCGGCGTTGAGCAACGGCCCGCGTCTCTACCTGAACGCAACGAATCTGGCGACTGGCAACCTGTTTTTCTTCGTCACCGGCGGCGGTGGGCTGGCGGAAATCGGCGAGCACGAACTGGGTGTCGAGCCGGGACCGAATTTTCCACTGTGCAAGGCCGTCGCTGCATCCTCGGCCTTTCCTCCGGTCTTTCCACCTCTGCGGCTGGACGCTGACGATTACAGCCCGGCCGGTGTCGAGTACGTGACGCTGACCGACGGCGGTATCTACGACAACATGGGGGTCAATCCCTTGTTGCGCGACCGCAACGCGCTGGACTACATCATCGTCAGCGACGGCGGCAAACCGTTCGCCAATTCCAGTCAACCGACCGAATCGGGTGCCATCGTGCTCAAGGCCGCGCTGGATATCATGATGGAGCAGATCCGCGGTCTGGAATTCGATCGCTTGCAGTACCGCCATCTGGCGGGCAAGGGGCCCAAACCGATGTGGTTCTCCATTGACAGCCGGGAAGGGCAGGCGCAGGAAGGCGATGCCGCCTTCGCGTCTGCCATCGACACCAACCTGCGCAAATTGTCTTCGGAGGAAATGAGCGTGCTCACACGCCACGGCGCTGCGCTGGTCCATGCCCGGCTCAAGACGTACGCGCCGGAACTGTTGACCGCCTGACACCAACAGGCCAGTGGAGGGCACGTTCGATGACTCATTACCCGCCGCCCGCAATGCGCAAATTGCGCGTTTATGCCTTCGATCCGCAGGCGGCGACACAACTCGACACCGCTCGGATCAGCCACGCCACCATTCAGATTCCCTGGGAAGAACGCTGGGAAGCGAAGATGCGACCGGGCCCGGTCAACGAGTATTTCGAAGTGATCGACTTCGATCCGGGCAGCGGTCAGTTCTACGATCCGGTGGACCTCAACGACCCGCACTTGCTGGCTCAGGACGGCCTCAAACCGTCCGAGGGCGATCCGCGTTTCCATCAGCAGATGGTGTTCGCCGTGGCGATGAAGACGGTGAAACTGTTCGAGCGGGCGCTGGGGCGCAAGGTCTACTGGTGCCCGCAATGGGACGTAAAGGCAGACACTTATCGCAAGGTT
The DNA here is from genome assembly GCF_003605735.1 of Pseudomonas sp. LS-2. Taxonomy (GTDB): domain Bacteria; phylum Pseudomonadota; class Gammaproteobacteria; order Pseudomonadales; family Pseudomonadaceae; genus Aquipseudomonas. Next base: position 11,387 of record NZ_QXTJ01000024.1, read on the forward strand.
CGCAAACTGCGGATCTACCCCCATGGTCTGCGCGAGGCCAACGCCTATTACAGCAAAGAAAAGAAAGCGCTGTTGTTCGGCTATTTCAAGGCGTCGATGACCGACCCGGGGGTCAATCTCCCCGGTAGCTGGGTGTTCACCGCCTTGTCCCACGACATCATCGCCCATGAAACCACCCACGCCATCCTCGATGGCCTGCACCGTCGCTACAGCGAATCCACCAGTGCGGACAGCCTGGCGTTTCATGAGGCCTTCGCCGACATCGTCGCACTGCTCATGCACTTCATGTTGCCCGAAGCGGTGACTCAGCATGTCGCGGCCAACGGCGGCAATCTCAGTCAACGTTCGTGGATGAGCGGCCTGGCCCGGCAGTTCGGCGAAGCCACCGGGGGCTATGCGGCGTTGCGCGAGGCCATCGACGACAAGGACAGCCAGCAACTGCCCGACCCGACGTTGCTGTCCAGAACCGGGGAGCCCCATGCCCGTGGCGCGATCCTGGTGGCCGCGGTGTTCGATGCGTTCATCGGCATCTACGAGCAGCGCTCGGCGGACCTGCTGCGTCTGGCCGACGGAGTGGGCCGCAGCGGCAGTCGTCTGCCGCAGGAGCTGGTGCAGCGGTTGACCCGCGAGGCGACCAAATCGGCGGACCATGTGCTGCGCATGTGCATTCGGGCGCTGGATTACCTGCCGCCGATCGACGTGCGCTTCGGCGAGTTTTTGCGAGCGATCGTCACGGCCGACACCGACCTCATCGCGGACGATCCGATGCAGTACCGACTGGCGATGATCCAGGCGTTCCGCCGTCGCGGCATACTGCCCGATAAATGCTTGTCACTGGCCCCGGACAGCCTGCTCTGGGAAACGCCGCGTGGCGAACTCAGCGCCAGAGACCTGCTGAGCGTGGTCGACGGCCCTCACGCGCTGGACATCACCCCGCAGTATCAGCGGGACAAGGGTTTCACCCAGGCCGAACGCAATCGCAAGATTGTCTGGAACTGGCTGATGAAGGTCTGCAGCCGCGACGCCCACTGGGTCGATGCCCTGGGCGTGGTGTTCGACCCGCAGCGTGGCAAGGATTACTTCGCCGGTACTCTGTTTGCCGGAAAGGATCCCGCCCGGCCGGCGGTCGAGGTGCATTCGGTCAGGAGTTGTCGCCGCGCAGGGCCCGACGGACAGGACCTGCGGCAACTGGTGATCGAGATCACCCAGCGACGTCGGGCCTTTCTGAGCCCGGACGTTCAGCACGAGCAGGACCAACTGGACATGTCGGATGCAGAGTCGCCACCGGGCTATGACTTCCTGTTTCGCGGCGGCGCGACGCTGATCATCGACCTGCGCGATGGCAAGCTGCGTTATGTCATTCGCAAACGCATCGACGACAACCTGCGCCTGATGGCTCACCGCCGGTTCCTCGCCGCTGGCAGCGACAGCCTGACTCTGACGTACCGCCATCCGGACGGCAGGGACAATCCCTTCGCCCTCATGCACCGAGGCATCTAAAACCATGGCCGCAAGCATCCCGTCGGGCACGGTTTCCGTGCGCATGTATCGAGGCATTCTGGGCGATTGTTTCCTGCTCAGGCATGAAGAGCAGGGCGAGGAGGTCAAGTACATTCTCATCGACTGCGGGGTGTTGCAGGGCGTCAGCAATGCCCGCGAGCGGATGCGAGACATCGTCAGCGATATTCGGCAAACCACCGGTGGCACGCTGGATCTGCTGGTGGTGACCCATGAGCATCACGATCACTTGTCGGGGTTTCAGTACGAAGCTGAGCGCTTCAAAACGTTCACGGTTCGCGAGTTCTGGCTAGCCTGGACGGAGGACCCCAACGATGCCACCGCCATCGAGCTGCGGCGGCATTTCGACAAGAGCCGAGACACGGTGGCTGCGCTGGCCAGCCACCCGGTGATGCAGGCACTGGGAAAGGATGACGGTCGCATCAGGAGCGTCCTTGGACTCAGCGCGTTCCTGGGTTTGGACAACGGCAATCGACCCACCGGTGCCAGCACCCTGAAGATGCTCAAAGAGCTTGCGACACCGGCGCGCACCCGGTATCTGCAACCGGGGCAGGTGGTCAGGCCCACTCGAATCGCCGGGCTCAAGACCTACGTGATGGGGCCGCCACGGGATACCGCCAGCCTGCGCAGGGATGCGCCGCGCAAAGGGGCGGCGAAAGAGGTGTACTTGTCCCGTCAGGAAGACGCGAACGCGCTGGACCTGCGACTCGCTCAACTGAACGACACGCCGATCTGCGCTGAAGACCTGCCGTTCGCAGCCCCCCATCGACGGCCGCTCAACAACGTTGCCGCGCTGAATCCGAAGCAGTACACCCTCACCCAGAAGCTGTATTACGACCCGAAGGCCGCCTCGCGGAAAATCGATGACGAGTGGTATTCATCGGCCGAGACTCTGGCCCTGAAGATGGACTCCGATACCAACAACACCAGCCTGGTGCTGGCGTTCGAACTGCCGGACGGGCAGGTCCTGCTGTTTCCCGGAGACGCGCAGGTCGGCAACTGGCTGTCGTGGTCGGCCCAGACCTACCCGACAACCCCCGACCCGACGCCAGGCCCGGCGGTGACGGCGGACGATATTCTGGCGCGGGTGAGCCTGTACAAGGTCGGCCACCATTGCAGCCACAACGCCACGCTGCGCGAACTGGGGCTGGAGAAAATGACCAGCCCGCGACTGGTGGCGATGATTCCCGTCGTCACCGAAGTGGCGGTGAAGAACCAATGGAACATGCCTTACCCCGATCTTTATCAGGCGCTCAAGCAGAAGACCTGCGAGCGAGTGATCATCGGCGACAGCGTGTTCGAGCAGGAGCGCAAGATCTTCGAGCAAAACGCTCGAGCACTGCAACCGCCAATCACTGTGGATTACCACCCGAAAGGGTTGTGGGTCGAAGTGCGGATTTCTTTCGGTCAGGGGGGCACCTGACGTGACCCCTTGATCAAGGTCACGTCAGGCAGTGAAACCGGTCAGTATTTCCAGGTCAGCGAGGCGGTCACGTTGCGTGGCGCTGCGTAGTTGCTTGCGGTGGCGCTGTACAACGAGGTCAGGTACTTGCGGTCGGTGACGTTGTTGAAGTTCAGTGCGGTGCTCCAGTTGCTGTCGATGTCGTAGCTGGTCATCAGGTCGACCACCGCGTAGGCATTCTGGCGAATGACGCTGATGTTGTCGTTCTGAATGCCGCTCTGCCAGCTGACGCGGGTGCCGATGCGGGCTTGGGGCAGGCTCGGCAGGCGATAGGTCGCCATGCCGTGGAAGCTGTGGGTCGGCACGTAGCGGCGGGATTTGTCGCCATCGTCGTTGTCGATGCGCACATAGGTGTAGCCCGCCAGGATGTCCAGGTTCGGCAATACCTCGCCCGAGGCTTCCAGCTCGATACCGTGGCTCTTGTAGTCCCCGGTGAAGTAGCGGAACTGGGAGCCGACCTGAATGTAGTCCGCTGATGCCACATTGCTCTGCTCGGTCTTGAACACCGCTGCCGTCAGGTTGAGGCGGTCATCCATTACGCTGCCTTTGACACCCGCTTCCAGGCTCTTGCCTTCGAGAGGGTCGAGCACCTTGCCGTCAACGCCGACGGTGCCGAACTGCGGGTTATAAATCTGCGTCCAGCTGGTGTACAGGCTCCATTGCTTGTTCACGTCATACACAAGGCCCGTGTATGGCGTGACCTTGCCATGCTCGCGCTGCGCGTGATCGACGCCGTAGCTTTCGCCGGTGCCATCGGTGCTGAGCATGCGCGCGCCGGCGATCCAGTGCAGGTCGTCTGCCAGGCTGAAGCGCGCGCCGGCGAACAGGCTCTTCTGCCGGTCAATGATGTTCTGGTTGTTGATGTCGCTGGTGTAAATGAACTGCGGCGCAGGTTCGGCGCCCGCAAGAATGCCGGCGAACGAGGTGTTGTAGTAGCCCGCTTCAGCGGCGTCGTATTCGTTCGCTTTCTGGTGAGTGCGACCGTAGCTGGCGCCAAACGTCAGCTCATGATCGCGGCCGAACAGACTGAACGGGCCGGAGACTTTCGCCTCGCCGATCAACTGGTGCGAGCGGCCCGATGTCTGAGCGCCGAAGGCCAGTGCATCGTCGTCGGTGACGCTGGCGACGTACAGCATGCTGCTGTTCTGGTATTCGGTGATCCCGGTGCCGGTGATCGTGGCGTTCCAGCCGTTGCCGAAGTCATGTTTGAGTTCTGCAAAGACCCGTTGAGTGTGGATGTTCCAGTAAGACCATGGCTGGCCAACGTTGGAGCTGCGGCTGGAGTAATGAATCGGGTTGTTGTTGCTGTCCACCAGAGGCAGGTTGCCCCAGGTGCTGCCGTTGGAGTCGCTGTTGTGCTGCGAGAAACCCACGGTCAGCGTGTCGGCGTCGGACAGATCGAACGCGAGCAGGCCGGCGGCGACGTTCTTCTCATGGCTGTAGCGGTCCATCCACGAGTTGCCCTTGTCATGGGCGTAGATGAAGCGGCCGCGCACGTTGCCGGTGTCGGTCAGCGGACCCGAGACATCGACGTCGATGCGGCGGTTATCCCATGAGCCGACGCTGGTGCCGATCTGCGCCTGGAAATCGCGAGTCGGGCGCTTGCGTACGAAGTTGACCGTGGCGGAAGGGTTGCCGGTGCCGCTCATCAGACCGTTGGCGCCGTGCAGCACGTCGATCTGCTCGTATTCGGCCATGTCCAGATCACCGTTGAGGATCGTCTGGGTAAACGGCATGTTCATGCCGTCGAACTCGAAGCTGTTGATCTCAAAGCCACGGGAGGTGAATTCGGTACGGTCGGTCTCGCTCTGTTCGACAGTCACCGATGGCGCGGAGCGCAGCGCATCCTTGACGCTGTTCATCTTGTAATCGTCGATTTGATCACGGGTGATGGTGGTGATCGCTTGTGGCGTTTCCTTGTTGGTCAGCCCCATTTTCGTGGTGCTGGAGGAAGGCTTACCTACGTAACCCACGCTTGGCGCGTCTTCCTGTGCGACAGCACTGTCCTGCACTTGCGTTGCGGGCAGAGTCATTTCATCGGCGGCGCGGGCCATTGTCGAGGCGCTGACGGCAGCAGCGAGCAGAAGAGGGGCAGAAAGACGAGGATTCAAGAGCGGATTTCCCAAAGAGCGTTAAAAATGTGAATGCGATTCTGTATCAACATGATAATGATAACCAGATGTGACGCCGATAAAATTTCACATTTTTTTCACAAGCACCTCAAGCGCCTGCAAATTCAAGACTCATCCAATGGGTTTTCCCTCGGTGATCGGGTTCAATTCCGATCTGCACGAAGGTGACAAGCAAAGATTTTTCATCCGGATCCTTGACTTCTCTTTTTCAATCAGTAAGATAGCTCGCATTCCGCGATAGCTCAGTTGGTAGAGCAAGTGACTGTTAATCACTGGGTCCCTGGTTCGAGTCCAGGTCGTGGAGCCAAACGAAACACCGAAAAGGCCAGCGCACAGCTGGCCTTTTTTGTTTGTCTTGCGGATGGCGTTGTTCGTTTAAGATGGCAAGCCCCCCGATGATCGAGATTCGCCATGACCTCAACGCCCGGCGCTCAGGCACTGCGCCTGAACAACTACAAGACCGTTGCCGACAGCATGGCGACGCTGTTGTTTCCCCATGCCGAGGTCATCCTCCACGACCTCGCCACCCAGACCGTGGTCCACATCGCCAACAACATCTCCAAGCGCAAGATCGGTGATGATTCAGCGCTGGAGGAGATCGCCGGCGACCTGACCACCCAGCTCAGCATCGGCCCCTACGAAAAGCTCAACTGGGACGGTCAGCGGGTGCGCTCGATCACCAGCGTGCTGCTGGATGATCAGGGCAAGCCCGAAGTCGCGCTCTGCATCAATCTCAATTACTCGGTGCTCGAACAGGCCCGCGATGCCCTCAACCTGTTCTTCCAGGCCAGCCGCATGGTCGCCCAGCCCGAGGCACTGTTTCGCGATGACTGGCAGGAACGCATCAACACCTTTCTCCACGCCTGGTTGCAGGAGCGCCATCTGGGCCTCAACAGCCTGAGCCGCGACGACAAACGCAACCTGATCGAAGCGCTGTATCACGAGGGTGCGTTTGAAGGCCGCAGCGTCTACGACTACATCGCCAACGTCCTGAACATGGGACGGGCGACGGTGTACAAATACGTGAAGGCGTTTCGCGAAAGCTGATCAGACGCGGCTACGGGGGATTGCGTGCAGGGCTCAGATTCGCTGATGCCCAAACGTCGGATTCAGAAACGGGCAGGGGCTTGAGACAGCTTGAGCGTCTGCCCCGCCTTGATGAGATCGGCGACTCTCTTGACGCACATTTTCCTCATCGCCGCGGCGCGATGCATTTTCACCGTGACTTCACTGATCGCAAGGTTGCCGGCGATCTGTTTGTTCAGCAACCCGTCGACGACGCCGATCATGACCTGTCGTTCTCTTGGGGTCAGGCTGTTGAGCCGCGCATCGAGGTCCGCCAGATGGCCACGCTTCTCCATTCCTTTGCGGTGCCGTGAAACCGCCTGTCCGACAGAATCCAGCAAATCCTGGTGCCTGAATGGTTTGGCGAGAAAATCGACGGCCCCTGCTTTCATCGCGCGCACCGACATCGGGATATCGCCATACCCGGTAATGAACACCACGGGCACGTCCATCCCGGAGCGCGCCATCTGCGCGTACACATCGAGGCCGTTGAAGCCTTGCAGCCTGATATCCAGAATCACACAAGCCGCCGTTCGGGCCGCCGGATGGGAAAGCATTTCCAGCGGATTGGCGAACGCTTCCACTGTGTGACCGGCCGAACGAAGGAGGCTGCTCAGGGCCTGGCGCAGGACATTGTCGTCGTCGATCACCAGAATCAGGGCAGGGGAGGCGTGATCGTCGGCGGGTGAAGTCGCAAGGCTCATGGCTCGATCCTCCTGCTGCGAGTGCGGGCCGGGTTTGCGATGTCGAGCTGAGGCGCTCATGGCGACGGCTTCCAGATTGGCGATACCTCACATCGTGCCGTTTGCAGCGCGAAAAAAAAACGACAAATAAAGGCGTGATTCCAGTCATCACCGCCATGCCCCTGCACCCACGCTGAAAACGATGCCAGGGAAAGGGTGAAGTTGCCGGGCGACCATACCAAGGTGTAGTCCGGTTATGCGAATCGACTATGGCGTGCCTTCCCACTGCGCAAGATCATAGGGCTTTGCGGCAGTTGATGATGACGTTGCAGTCACTCGAACCTGCGCATTGAGACGGTCTGAATCCACCTCGCAACAACTGACCCCTCTACGGTCGTAATCCCTTCCCGCGTTTGACCTTCGTGCAGCATCGAGAGAGGAAATCCCAGTGTCTGATACCCACAACACGCCATCGAGTTCGCGCAGACAGGTACTCAAGGTTGGCGCGACCGCGCTCGCCGCAGGTTCGCTTTCAGCCATGGTGATGGGCGCAAGCACCGCGCAGGCCGCGACAGCGGTGTCGAACAAACAAGGAGCCAATGACATGACCCGTTTCACCACCCCCGACGGCACCGAAATCTTCTACAAGGATTGGGGCACCGGTCAGCCAATCGTGTTTCACCATGGCTGGCCGCTCAGCGCCGACGACTGGGATGCACAAATGCTGTTCTTCCTGTCCAAGGGCTACCGCGTCATCGCACACGACCGCCGAGGCCACGGCCGCTCGACCCAAACGTCTGTCGGCAATGACATGGACACCTATGCCGCTGACGTCGCCGCGCTGGTCGCTCATCTGCAATTGAAGGATGCGGTGCACATCGGGCACTCCACCGGTGGGGGCGAGGTCGCACGCTATGTCGCGCAGCACGGTGCCGGGCGTGTGGCGAAGGCGGTGCTGATTGGCGCGGTGCCTCCGATCATGGTCAAGTCGGCGAAGAATCCGGGTGGCCTGCCGATGGAAGTATTCGACGGGTTTCGCTCGGCGCTCGCGGCGAACCGGGCACAGTTCTACAAAGAAGTGCCTGTCCCGTTCTACGGCTATAACCGTGAAGGCGCGAAGGTGTCTGAAGGGGTCAAGGAAAACTGGTGGCGCCAGGGCATGATGGGGGGCGCCAAGGCGCACTACGATTGCATCAAGGCCTTCTCGGAAACGGACTTCACCGAGGACCTGCGAAAAATCACGGTGCCGGTCCTGGTGCTGCACGGCGATGACGATCAGATCGTGCCCATTGCCGACTCCGCCGAGTTGTCGATCAAACTGCTCAAGCACGGCACCTTGAAAGTCTACAAAGGGTATCCGCACGGCATGTGCACGATTCACCCAGAGGTCATCAACGAAGACCTCCTGGCGTTCATCAAGGGCTGACGGCATAAGTTCTGTGCATCACCTGAGTGGCATCGCCACTCAGGTCGCAAGCATCAAGGCGGGCAGGGTGAGCGTGACTTTCGCCCCTTGCTTGCCATCCCCTCTGTTGGTGAGTTGAATCTGGCCACCGGCACCCTCCACGATCGAACGACAGATCGGCAGCCCCATGCCCATGCCCGTGGCTTTGGTGGTGAAAAAGCTCTCGAACAGCTTGCCTTCCAGACCCTGCGCAATACCCGGTCCGCTGTCCAGCACCTCGAGGCAGATGTCCCCGGCGGGCAGTCGTACACTTCTGACGGTCAACTCGCGGATGGCCGAGTCCGACATCGCCATCGCTTGCGCGGCGTTCATGACCAGGTTGACGATCACTTGTTGCAACAGCACACGGTCGGCTCGAACCGGAGCAAGCGAAGCAGCGAGCTCGGTGGTCAGACGGACCGAGTGTTTGCGCAGTTCATGGTCGGTGAACTGCAATGAGTCCTGAATCACATCGTTGATGCTCACGTCGGACTCTTGCGCAGGTCGGCGCAGCGCCATGCCGCGGATGCGCGAGATCACGTCATCGGTGCGTTGTGCTTCGTCGATGATCTGCAGCAGCGCGTTCTCAACTTCGCGCAAGTCCGGCTGCGGCCGTTGCAGCCAGCGCAGTCCTGCCTGTGCGTAGGTCGAGATCGAGGTCAGTGGTTGGTTGATCTCGTGGGTGATCGACGCGCTCAGCTCGCCCAGAATCGAGATACGCGCCACATGGGCGAGTTCGGTCTGCATGATCTCCAGCGCATGACGCGCCTCCGCCAGTTCCGACAGGTCGATGATGCCAATCAGGATCACCCCTCGCGCGATGTTCTCCTTGGAGAAGCATGCCGTGAACAGGCACTCGAATTCATTGCCATCCAGTGTTCTGAGACGCGTGACCTCGATGTTGTTGGGCAGTCCTCCTAGGGATTTGACAACGCAACGGGCGTAGACCTGAATACTCTCGTCGGGCCAGTAGCGGTCTATCGTTCCGAGCATTTCAGTCCGGTCACCCCGGCCGAACAGACGCACGCTGTGGTCGTTGAGATCGACGACCTGGGTGTGTTGCATGAAATCGCGCACGACATGCGGGTGCGTCAGGAAATACGCTTCAAGGTCGCGAACGCCAGAGTCGAGCAGTGCCCGGATCTTGGGGCCGATGGCCGTGAAGTCCAGCTCCCAGAATGATGCGGCCATCGCCTGGAAAAGGTTGCGATAGCGGTACTCGCTGGCCTTCAGATGCTGTTCGATCTGTTTGGCTGACGAGATGTCGTAGCCCGTTTCCAGGATGCCAATCGGATTGCCGGCGGCGTCCCTGCGTAATGACCACCGGACGTTGACCAGACGGCGGCAACCGGAGCCGGTGAGCCGGGAGAGTTCGCCTTCCCAGTACCCGTCCGCCAACAGCCTGGCATCTGCCTTGTCGTGACCGTCACGCTCATGTTTGCATCCGAGCAATGTGCGCGCGTTTGCCCCGAGCGCCGAGTGAGATGGCCATCCATAAAGCGCGGCTGAGGCGGCGTTCCAGAAGTGGATTTTTCCTTCCATGTCCCGCACGAATACGGCGTCGTGAAAGCGCTCGAAAACCTCGGCCTCAGCACGCGTGATCGGTTCGGTCATTCGGCCGCCCTCTGTCGTCTTTCGGCATTGCAGGCGTTCACTTTTTTCAAAGTGGGTGTGACGTTCAATCTCAATTTCAGGACGTCCGAGGAGAGTAGCGATTGTTTTTTGGAAGGGCCGGGTGGTCCGGTTCAAAGAAGCGGGCCGGGTGGCTCCCCACAACGGTCATTACAACGGGTGAAGTGGCACGCTTAACAGTATTTTTGTGCGGATTCTAACGTCGGGCCGTTTGCGACTTTCGCTGAAGCTCCCATCAGGCATCCTGCATCGTGGTGCCTAGAATTGAAATGACATAGAGCNCGCCAGGCGTTTTCAACGTGCGCCATGTTTGCTGTCGAACTGATCGGGTTGAACGGGCGATTCATTCACCACTGAGTCACCACCTAACCTTAGGTATGAATTGACCGTCCGGCAGGGGTGATCCACAGTTCGCTGCATCAAGTTTGCGGGTTGCCACACTTAACAATTCCTCTGTCCATTTAGTTTGGACGAGGGGTCCAGCGTGCGCGATTGACGGTCGTGGTTGACGTGTCATTCCACAAACTCCTGCCATGTTTCCTCCCATTCTCTGCGACAGGAATACTCTTCATGCAACTGACCGATAACACCATTCTTATTACCGGCGGGGCCTCAGGTATCGGGCGTGGCCTGGCCGAAGCGTTTCACAAACTTGGCAATAAGGTGATTATTGCCGGCCGACGTAAAGCGCTGTTGGATGAAGTCATTACCGCGAACCCTGGAATGGAAGGGATCGAACTCGATATCAATGATCCGGCCAGCATTCAGGAAGTTGCCACCACGTTGATCAGCCGTTATCCATCGCTCAATGTTCTGGTGAACAACGCCGGCATCATGCCCTTCGACGACGCTGCCGGGCACATCGACGATGCGACGATGATCGGCACGATCACGACTAACTTCATGGGCCCGATCAGGCTGACGTCTGCACTGATCGAGCACCTGAAATCCCAGCCTCGCTCTGTGATCATCAACAACACCTCGGTGCTGGCGTTCGTGCCGCTGGCGTGCAATGCCGTTTACTCGGCGACCAAGGCCGCCTTGCATTCCTATTCGCTTTCTCAACGCTTCACGTTGTTGGGGACCTCGGTCAGCGTGCAGGAAATCGCGCCGCCATGGGTCAATACGGACCTGATTCACAAGGGCGACGATCCGCGCGCCATGCCACTGGACGCGTTCATCGAACAAACCATGGTCGGCCTGGCGACCGATGTGCCTGAGGTGGTCGTGGACGCGATTCGGCCTCTGCGAGACAACCCCGGCTCGCAAGAGCATGCGCTGATCCACGGCTTCAACCAGTCGGTGGTGGAAAATCCGATTCCGGTAGGCTGACACGCCTGTCAAATAACGCGTTCATGGGCGGGCGCCAGGCCGAAACGTCGGCCTGGCGCCTCCGTGCTCAATGTTACAAGGATGAATGCAGGTGAATGTTTGAAACCGTTCGTGGCTTACGCGGCGCTGGACCGTAAAACCTTTGCGGGTTCTCATGGATCAACGCCCGCGCCAGGCTTTTCGCACCTGTCCGAGGTCGAAACCGGGTATGCCGATGATCTGCGGTCCACCGTCGACGCCCGAGGCCAAAGGCCCATCCACGAAAACCTGGCGCCCTGGCGGGTGAAGAAAGCCAAGACGCTGATGATCGCGTTCATGGCCCATGGTTGCTCGATACAGCGGATCGCCGACGAGTGTGCGGTTTCACGAAGCCACTTCTCCAGAGCGTTCAAGAACGCGACGGGGCTGGCGCCCCATGTCTGGTTTCGGCGGGAGCAGATGCGCCGGGCCGAGACCTTGCTGCGAGCACGGCACTTCTCAATCTGTCGCGTGGCCCAGGAGTGCGGGTTCTCGGACCAGTCCTATTTCACGCGCGTGTTCACCCGACTCAAAGGCATCAGCCCGCGGCGCTGGCAATTACAGGGTTACGTGCCTGCGCACAGTGGTCGCGTGAACGACCCCGACTCACTCAGCCCACCGTTTGGATGAGGCAGCCATCCGAGAGACGTTGGCGAGGCTTTTCCAGACGGCGGCGCAGACACATCGTTATTTTTCGGAGGTAAACCCTTTTCCAGTGGAAGCCAGCGACGGACGCACGGTGCATGTTGATCGGTGTCTGCGTGAGTTCAGGACATGAACCGTGAATAAAGCTCCTCGTATTGCAATTGTCGACGATGACAAGTCGTGCCGAATGGCGCTTGGCAGCCTTGTGCGCTCCTTGGGTTACAAGCCCTGTCTGTTCTCCCGCGCGCAAGACCTTCTGGCATCGCCTGAGATCGATGATATGGATTGTCTGATTTCAGATGTACAGATGCCCGGCATGGATGGCCTGGAACTGCAACGAAACCTGGTAGAGGCCGGGCGTTCCATCCCCATCCTGTTCATCACTGCCTACCCCAAGGAATCCGTACGCCAGCGCGCATTGGCCGCTGGTGCCGAGGGGGTTCTCGCCAAGCCTTATAACGCTCAAGTCGTCATCGATTTCATCGAGCGAATCGTGAAGCCGTAACCAACGTCGGGGTCAACGCGTGTGGACAGCCAGGCGCGACTGCACGCATTGACGCGGTAGTTGTCATGGCAACTTCACTCATACCTTCGTCTATTCCTCCTGTTTGCAGAGATGATTGTTCGCTGAGGTCGCAGGCGGATAGTTTGTTTACAGGACGCGTCCCATTGAGACCATTGAGCAAAGGGTTGAGCCGATCCAGCAAAACAGCCGGGTGTCGTCCCTATATCCTTCAATCTGAATTAACTGACGGACACATGACTCATGAACAACACACACACTACTGCACAAGGATTGCTGATCCGTGCCAGTCACCTGGACAAACTTGGCATTCATTTGATTCGCCTGGGTGTCGCCATCATTTTCATCTGGATCGGCGCATTGAAGTTCGTTCCCTATGAAGCGGACAGCATTACGCCATTCGTTGCCAACAACCCGGTGATGTCACTGTTTTACGCACATCCGGAGCAATACAAGGAGCACCTGACCCATGAGGGACAACTGGATCCGGTGAAGCGTGAGTGGCAGGCCGAGAATCACACGTACCGCTTTTCCAACGGGCTGGGCACCGTGGAAATTCTGATCGGCCTGCTGGTGCTGTCTTATATGTTTTCTCGCCGACTGGGCATGGTCGGTTCGGTGTTGGCGTTTCTTACACCGCTGGTGACCCTGTCCTTTCTCATCACCACGCCTGAGGCGTGGGTGCAGAACCTGGGCGACGCCGAGTTCGGATTTCCTTATTTGTCAGGCGGCGGAAGACTGGTGCTCAAGGATGTTCTGATGCTGGCCGGCGCTGTGGTCATGATTGCCGACTCCGCACGCCAACTGCTTGAAGAAAGAACAGTGCCTGCGGCCACTCGACTGCAAAACGTTTGATTGACGCGTCGTGCGAAAGTGCGCATGCACCGGGACGTATAAAACACACTTATACCAAGGGTCAGGTTTATTTACCCCACGTACAAGTGTGTGCGCCGCGCAACTTCATTATCGTTTCTACCCAACGACTCATACACCCAGGAGATTCCACCATGGCACGTTTCGCAGCGGTACCGGCAGATCAGGCAAGCGGCGCTACTGCCGAAGTCTACGCGGGTATCAAACAGGCGCTGGGCAATGTGCCCAACGCCTACGCCGCCCTCGGCACTCTGGCGCCGGAAGCGCTGAAGGCCATGCTGGCGGCTGACAAGGTTCTTGCCGCAGGCCCGCTGAGCAAACCCGACCAGGAAACCGTCAAGCTGGTGATCAGCGAACTGGCCGGATGTGACTATTGCGTCGCGGCCCACAGCATGGTCGGGAAGATGGTAGGTCTGTCGGCTGAAACCATGAACGCGATTCGTCAGGGCGCGTCCACGGGCGACGCCAAACGCGATGCGCTGGTGCGTTTCGTACGTGCTATCGCGCTCACGCCAGGCACATTACCGCAAGACCAGGTGCAGGCTTTGCAGACGGCTGGCTACAGCGGCGAGCAGATCGTTCACATCGGCCTGGCGATTTCGGTGATTACCTTCACCAACGCCTTCAACCGCATCAACGACACGGTCGTCGATTTTCCGAAGCCTCATTGATCCACGACCCGGCGCTGTCATCGTTCAAAGGAGCGACACCGTGAATCCACTTGCCGAACTGAAAGTGCCCAGTCCCGATCTCGAGGCGGTCTGCCTGGCGTTTGCCGCGCCCGATCGGGTCTCTGCGTCGCTGAGCGAGGTCAATTTTCTGGGCAAGGGGTGGCAGGCATCGCTGGACGTCGGCCAGGAGCGGATCGCCTTCTGGATGTATGGCAGCGGGCCGGTCATTTTACTGATGCACGGCTGGTGCAGCCGGGGTTCGCACCTGATGGGCTTCGTCAAGCCGCTGGTCGCCGCAGGGTTCTCTGTTGCCTTGTTCGATGCGCCGGCTCATGGTCATTCCAGTGGCGCCTGCTCCAGCGTGATGCATGCGGGGAGGGCGGCACTGAAGCTGGCCGAGCATCTGGGCGATGTCCATGGGGTCATTGCGCATTCGGCCGGATCTCTCGCGGCGCTCTGGGCGATGACCCACGGGTTGTCGGTGCAGCGCAGCGTTCATGTCTGCGGGCCAACATCGTTGACCACGGTTGTGCTGGAGGTGGCGCGGGCCCACGGGTTGAACGAGGTGCAGACATTGGAATTCTGCGCCTGGGCCCAGCGGTTCATGGGCGTGACGCTGACCGATGTCGACCTTGCGGCCCTGTCCGAGAGGCTCCGGCATCCGGGGCTGATCATTCATGATGGCGATGATCGTGTCGTGGCCGTCGAGCAATCCCGGGCGCTGCATGTCACCTGGACCCGTTCGACGCTGATTGAAACCCGTGGTCTGGGCCACCGGCGGATTCTGTCAGACCCTCAGGTCATCGAGCGCGCTGTCGAGTTCATGGCTGCATCGCGTGATGCAGTCGAGCGACGGGGCTGATCAGGCGCACTACATCTTCATGTCGGGAGTCATTCCCGACGCTGTAAACGTTCGCTCATTTCCGGCTCCCGCGACTGTTGATCACCTCCGTCCATGTGGACGGATTCGCGGGAGCTGTTTTTTTCCTCGCCCTCGGTGACCGATAGAGCACCGCCAGGCCACGCTCCCGCGTTTCTTCTTACCTGCTTTTATTTCCCTGCAGCGGCCGGCACCGGCGTATTCAGCAATTGCTGTTCCCATAGATACGCGATACCACTACCGGCGGCATGTTGCTGGAGCACCTCCGTCAGCGCGGCAGCCGTGCCGGCGCGCGCCCAGTCGCGCTGCCATTCCGCTGCCAGCGCCAACCACGTCATCATGTTTGCGCCAGCCGCAATCATCCGCTGGATGGCAACCTGGTGGGCCTCGACCGACACAGCCCCCGACGCGTCGGTGATCACCGTGACGTCCCAGCCTTCGCCGAGGGCCTGGATGACGGGCATGGCGACGCAGACTTCGGTCCATAGCCCGGCAATGATCAGTTGCTTGCGGCCCGTGGCTTTCACCGCATCGACCACCACTTGATCTTCCCAAGTGTTGATGAACGTTCGGTCGATGACGTCCTGGTCCGCAAACACGTCGGTGATTTGCGGGAAGATGAAACCGCCACGTTCGGCGATGACGCTGGTGAGGATGGTGGGTACGTTGAAGGCTTTGGCCGCTTTCGCCAGTGCCGTGGCGTTGTTGACCACCATCTGGGGTTCATGGCTGTTGAGGTTGGTGAGCTGGTAGGGCTGGTGGTCAATCAGAACCAGTACCGAATCTTCTGGACGTAGAAGCGAAGCAAGGCCGTTACGAAAAGTCATTGAAGCATCCTTGGTCATTATGAGTAGGGTAGGTTCTCGAGCAGCGCGCCAGCGGCCACGCTGTCGAGTACCCTACTGTGCTGTCCCGTTGCTGATCCCGGTAGTCGCATCTGGTGTGCGGCTGTGTTGCAAAAAGAGGAACACTGATTTGGATATCGAAGCGCTTCAGACATTCGTGGTGGTGGCCGATGCCGGGGGCGTATCGCCTGCGGCGGTCCGGCTTGGCGTGTCCAAGTCAATCGTCAGCCGCAGGCTTGCGCGGCTGGAAACGGAGCTTGGCGTGCAGTTGCTTGCACGTTCCACGCGCGGGGCGGCGCTGACAGAGGCTGGCGTCACGTTCCGGGATTATGCGGCCAGGGTGTGCGCCGAGCTGGACGAAGCCAAGGAGGCGATTCTACCCGCCGGGGTGCTGCGAGGCCGCTTGCGGGTCGCCGCGCCGCTTTCGTTTGGCCCGACCCATTTCGCGCCCATCGTTGCGCAAATGGCGGTGCGTCATCCGGAGCTTCACATTCAGACGGGTTACAGGGATCGCTTCGTCGATCTCATCGGCGAGGGCTACGGCTGTGCGATACGGGTTGGCTATCTTCAGGATTCGAACCTGATCGCACGGTGCATCGGCCCGATCAACGGGAAGCTTGTTGCCAGTCCGGGTTATATCCAGAGGCATGGGGCGCCTGAAGCGCCGGAAGAACTGATCGCCCATCAGGCCCTCATGAAGGGAACCGAAGCCTGGCAATTCATGGACGGCGACACGGTGATTTCGGTTCGCCCGCACGGGCGCTTCAAGGCCGACAACGGTATCGCGCTGGTCGCTGCCGCCGTCGCGGGGTTGGGGGTCGCGTATCTGCCCGATTGCCTGACCTACGACAGTCTGCTTTCCGGCGCCCTTGTGCCGATCATGACCCGTTACCCACCCCCTCCGGCGGGCGCCTATGTGGTCCGCCCGCAAGGCCAACATCCGGCGCAGAAGATACGGGTCTTCACCGAACTGCTGATCGAGTATTTCGGCCAGTCTCCGCACTTTGCCGGGGCGGTTTTTGCCTGATCAATCCATCAAGCGGGCTTTGATGAGGCGAGCTCTTGATCAGGCCGCAACGGTTTCAAAAGGGTATGACGACTCCACGGGCCACAGTACTTCGGAAGATGAGCGATTGGCTGGTAGCCCAATCGCTCATACCACTGAGCCACATCGTCATCGAGGGTCTCGATGAGCGCTTCCACGCAGCCCCGTTCCAGCGCCAGTGCTTCAAGCCTGTGCAACAGCGCGGTTCCAAGTCGCTGCCCGCGCCACGGAGCGTCCACCCAAAGATAATTCACGTATAAGCGGTCGAATTCGGTTCGACCCGTGACGCCGCCGATCAATACGTCATCGTCCATCACCGCGCAGGCGATAGGCTCGGCGTGACCGCCGTGGCTTCGTGACATGTTCTGGCCGTGCTGGATGACGCCGTCAGCGATGGCTCGACGCTGAATGTCGTCGATGCTGCCGGTGGTGAGCCACTCCCTCATTTCCTTTCCTCCTGGACATTGCGTCAGCGTTTCAAGCAAGCGCAGTGCCAGGAAGGAAAGCGGCTGGTCGCTCCGGGTGTGCCTTCACGCGCTCATGCAGCGCTCGCGCCCCATGGCCGTCCCCTGCATCGCCCGATCAGCAAGGTTGCGCGGCCAGCCTGTTGCTGACGTTACGCCCCAGAACAAGCACCGTCGCAAACCCACAGCCCACCAGGGCGGTGGCCAGACTCATCAGCACCGAGGTGCCCAGTTGGTCGACGACCTGCCCGCCGAAGAACGAACCCAGCGCAATGATCACCTGGAACAAGGCAACGAACAGGGGCATGCCGCGTTCGACATCCTTGGGCGCTACGACAAACATCCAGATACTGGAGCAGGCCGGAAAGGCGCCGAAGGCGAATCCCCACAGCGCGATCAGCATCGCCGCGCCCGTCATGCCAGTGGCGAAGTAGGGGAACAACGCGGTGCTGGCGCCGATCATCAGCGCGACCAGCAACAGGGTGTACCGCACGCTGCGGTTGGCGGCGAAACCGGCGAAGATATTACCCGCTACGCCGGCCACGCCGTAGAGCAGCAGCAGTGAGCCAATCGTCGGCCCATCGAAGCCCGAGCTTTGTTTGAAGAAGGGCGCGACGTAGGTGTACGCCGCGAAGTGCGCCAGGCCGATCAACAACACAGCGATCAATCCGACCCGCGCTTGTGGATTGAAAAACAGGGCCGGCAAGTCACTGATGCGAATCGCCTTGTCCGGATTGAGCCTGGGCAGCAGGAAAATCTGCGCAAACAGCACCGGCACGCCCACTAGCGCGGTGACCATAAACGTCATGCGCCAGCCCATCAAACCGCTCAGCCAGGTGCCTACGGGCACGCCCAGCACGGTGGCCAGCGTCACACCGACCATGATGATCGAGGTGGCCTGCGCAACGCCCACTCCCTTGGGGGCCAGACGACCACTGAGGGCGATGGCCGTCGCCCAGAAACCGCCGATGCTGACGCCCAGCAGCACACGGCCGAACAGCAGCAGATTGAAATCACTGGCGTAGGCCACGACCGAGTTGGCGATGATCATGATCAGCGTCAGGCCGATCAGCAGGTAGCGCCGGTCCAGGGCGCCGATACCCACGGACAGCAAGGGGGCGGCGAGGGCGGCCATGATGCCGGGCAGAGTGACCATCAAGCCGGCATGGCCCGCGCTGATGCCCAGGTCGCTGGCGACGTCGTTGAGTACGCCTACCGGGAGAAACTCACTGGTGACCAGGGCGAAGGCACCCACAGCGACCGAGAGAATGGCCAGCCACTGCTGTTTGACACTTTGTTGGTTATGTTCGGGTACGTCGAGAGGGGGATGGTTGGAGCGTGGCATCGTGCTGGGTTCCATAGCGAGATGTCGTCTGCGCTCAGACGAAGTGGAGCGGAGGGGAAATGGGGAGCGATTATAAGAACTCGCTCAGGCCAGCCCACAGGCGACCGTTTCGATAGTCATCATCAGTACAATCGATAAGACGCCCTGATGGGAGCGTCGGTTCGGGTGGTGTGCCGAAACAGCCGGCTCATCAGAAATGATCGATCTGTATCTATACCAAAGACCCTCCAGGCCACACAATCTGGCACACCATAACAGCCAAGCCGGCCATGTCGCCAAGTCTGATAACCCAGGACAGTTCATGTACGTACCCGCCCACTTCAATGAGCCCGATATCGCAGCCCTCCATGGGCTGATCGACCACAACCCGCTGGGCATCCTCTTTACCCACGGCGCCAGCGGGATGGACGCCAACCACTTGCCGTTCGACCTTGCGCCTGCCGAAGGTAAATACGGCGTGCTGCATGCGCACGTCGCACGGGCGAACCCGCTCTGGCAGGAGCTTGGGGATGGCGATGAAGTGCTGGTGGTGTTTCGCGCAGCCGATGCTTACATTTCCCCCAACTGGTACCCGAGCAAACACGAGACCCACAAACAGGTTCCAACGTGGAATTACCGAGTCGTTCACGCCCATGGCCGAATCAGAATCCGTGACGACGAGCGATACGTGCGCGGTCTCGTCGCCAGGCTCACCCGCAAGCACGAGTCTTCCCAGCCACTGCCCTGGAAGATGACCGATGGCCCCAAGGATTACATCGCCGCCATGCTGCAGGCGATTGTGGGGATCGAGATCGAAATCACCGGCATTACCGGCAAGTTCAAGCTGGCGCAGAACAAGGAGACCAGAGACATTCGCGGCGCAGGTGAAGCGTTGCTCGCCAACGGCGATACCGAGGTAGGCGAGGCGATGATCGCTGTTGCCGATCAGAAAGCCTGACGCCCTGGACTGCCCGGCATTCATCTTTGATACGCCTCGTGAGCCCAGTTTGTGTTTGCCTGACCTTGCTGCCGCTTCGCGCCAGATCGCCGACAAGTCGGGCTCCCACGGCCTCTGGCCAGAATCAAAAGCCTGAATGCGAAAATGCCATGAACCCATATGGCTTGCCGGCGGCGATGAGATCCCGCTGTAGCAGCTTTGCTTGCGATGTCGGCAGGTGCACTGAACCGCTTCTGCCCGGTGGGCGTGGGAGCCTGGCTTGCCGGCGATCTGGCGCGAAGCGTCAGCAAAATCAGCGAATGCGGTATTTCACCAGAGGGACAGACATGCTTATCGTATTCAGCGGCCTGCCGGGCACGGGAAAAACCACCGTCGCCAAGGCGCTCGTCATTGAAACAGGCGCCTTGTATCTGCGGATCGATACCATCGAGCAAGCGATTCGAAGCTCCGGTGCGCTTGCGCAAGAAGTTGGGCGCAGTGGGTATCTGGTCGCTAACGGGCTTGCGCTGAGTAATCTTCGTCTGGGCGCTACAGTCATCGTCGATTGTGTCAATCCAGTCATCGAAAGCCGACGGGCCTGGAGCGAAGTCGCCTCGGAAGCAGGCGCTCGCCTGATCAATGTCGAAGTGATCTGCTCGGATGTCGATGAGCATCGACGCCGGGTGGAAACGCGGCAGGGTGATATCCCGGGCCTGACGCCCCCCACGTGGCAATCTGTGCTGGGACATGAATATGAAGCGTGGGCCGAGGCTCGTCTTTGCATTGATACGGCCCTGACTTCACCGGAGCAGGCCGTCTCGATGGTCACCCGACATCTACTGTCCAGTGAGTGACGTCGGCCAAACCCCGGCAATCACTCAGCCATTCAACGACATCGGTTTATTCCCACCCGCCGGCAAGCCGAACAGCTTTCTCACCCCATTGAGAAACGCACCGTAGGGGCGCCCCAGACACAGCATCATCAGGGCGGCGCCGAGAGTGCCGCGCACCAGGCCAGCGCCCGATGCACCACTGAACGCGATGATGGCCGCATAGATCGGGACCTGGAAACTGACGAGGGCGATGCTGTCCCACAGCAGCCTGGAAACCCGGCGCTCAGTGGCTCGTGTCATCAACCAGTCGCGCCACAGACCGTAAGGCCTGGCGACCGGAACCATCAGCGCCGCGCCCAGCAGGCGGGCGTGAAGCACCTGATCCCACGCCATCCCGGCGATGAACCGCTCATTGATGATGCCGGTCGTGGTGAAAAACAGGATCAGCGCTGTGGTATCAGCAAAAAATGCTGTGCGCGCCGAAGGCCCCTGTTCTGGAGGACGCTGCACCGTGCCGCGCCGCATCACGTCGGATCAGCCCGTGAGTCATCAACCCGCTGTCGCTCGATGCAGTCCAGAACCTCGTGTGCGGACCGTGCGGGGTGCACCCGGAGCATCTCCACGATGCTCGACAAACCCGCCGCGTGCCAGTCGAGCTGGCGGATCAGGTCGCCAAGGCGACTGCCGAAAAGGAAGGACAGACTGTCCGCTGAAGCATGCTGAATCATAGCGACTGACGTCCGCCAGAACCGGGTTGATGTGCTATGCGATTCGCCAGTTTGCGGAAAGTTTCAATCTGTCATCAGGCCGCGCAAGGGCTGTCCTGGATCACTCGAGACAGGAAACCACGGATCCATTCATGTTGAGGCTTTTCCTGTTTGGCGATGTCCCAGACCATGAACGATCTGAAGGACGGGACCGGCAGTGGAACCGGGCAGGTGGTCAGGGGCATCTGCTGTGCGAACGCACCGGCGGCGAACGTTGGAATCGTTGCGATCACATCACTGCTCAGCAAGGTCGTCAGCGCACCGGCAAAGTGCGTGAACGACGCTGTCACCTTGCGGGTGTGGCCGGCTTTCTCGAAAAGGTCGTCGATGAAGCCACGTCGTCCATCGAAGCAGATGCGCACGTGTTCGCCGGCAAAGTATTCCTCCAGGCTTAGTGACGCCTGATCGCAGGCACCGGGCCGGAACAGGCAGGAGTAGGAGGATGAGAAGAGTACCTGTGACGAATAGTTGGTGCTGAAATCCTTCGGCTCGCTGCAGATCACCAGATCCATCGCCGGGTCGTGAAGGGCGTTTTTCCATAGCGAACTGTTGGTCTGGTGGAAGGCGAACCGCACCCCCAGTCTCTGCCGGGAAACGGCCTCTACAAGCCTCGGCGCAAGGTAAGCCTCAAGGTCGTCCGACATCGCCAGATTGAACACGTAATGCGAGTCCTGAGGGGAAAAGGCAGTGTCCGTGCCCAGAAGTGCTGACACCGTGGACAGCGCTTCGGCAATCATCGGCGCGATCTCCAGCGCCTTGCGCGTCGGCTGCATGCCCGCGCTGGTTCTGACGAACAACTCATCGCCGAACTGCTCGCGCAGACGCTTGAGCGCCGAACTGACCGCGCCCTGGGTGACGTGAAGCACAGCCGAGGCACGTGTCGCGCTGCGCTCGGTCATCAGGCAGTGGAAGGTCAGCAGCAGGTTCAGGTCGGTGCGAGAGATATTACGTACGTTAATCCGGTTCATATTTCCTAATCGTTTGCCATGAGCGCCGAGCGATTTCTAGGATGTCCCCCAAAAGAAAAACTCGAAACCAATCAAAGGGGCAGTGTTATGAGCGTGGCACACAATTCGATAAGCAAGGGGCGTGCCCCATCGAGGTCAGGGGACCTGGACATTCGCAAGCGCGCCATTGCCGTGGGGATCGGCAATTTCATGGAGTGGTTCGATTTTGCGATCTATGGCTACTTCGCGGGCGTGATTGGTGCGCTGTTCTTTCCTTCGACCGCCGCAGGCGTATCACTGTTGTCGTCGCTGGCGGTATTCGCGGTGGGTTTTGTCTCACGGCCTCTGGGCGCCCTGATACTGGGGCCGCTGGGTGACCGGCTGGGCCGTCGCGCCGTTTTGATCGTAACGGTGTTCGGGATGGGGATCTGCACCACGATCATCGGTCTGCTTCCTCCCTATAGCGCGATTGGCATCGCAGCGCCGATTCTGCTGATCGCGCTGCGCTTCATTCAGGGGATGATGGTCGGCGGTGAGTGGTCGAGCGCCGGTATCTACATCGTGGAGAGTGCGCCGAACGACCGGCGCGCGACCGCCGCGAGTGTCATCACTGGCACTGCGGGACTGGCTTTTCTGTTCGGCACCTTCACCGCCGCTTTGCTGTCTTCGGGCCTTACGGACGCGCAACTGACAGCCTGGGGATGGAGGATTCCGTTCGTGATTTCCATCGTCATGACGGGCGTGGCGGTGTTCATCAGACGCAAGCTGGGCGACACGCCGGTCTACGAAGAACTGGTGAAGCAGCGCGCGTTGATGAAGCTGGCTGCGCCCACGCCTGCCGCCAAACGCAACGCGTTCATCACCACCTACGCATTCTCGGCGTTGTTCGGGGTGTCGCTCTATTACTTCATCACCTACGCCAATAACCATCTGGTGACTGCGGTCGGACTGCCCAAGAGCAAGGCGCTATGGCTGTGCAGCATCGCGCTGGTGGTCTACTGCATCGTCAACCCGCTGATCGGGCGCCTGAGTGATGCCATCGGTCGTCGCAAGCTGCTGCTGTTTGCCGCCGCCGGTCTCACGGTCATGGCGTATCCGATCTTCTGGATGCTCAACAGCGGCGACACGGCGCTGATCGTGACGGCGCTGCTGGTCTTCGGAATCCTGGTCGCCATCACGGCGGTAATGGACGTCGTGCTGCTGGTGGAAGTCTTCCCCGCGTCGATCCGCTCCACCGGCGCGGCGCTGGGGCACAACTTGGCGCTGGCGACGCTGGCAGGCCCGGGCCCCTTCATTGCAGCGGCGCTGATCAAAGCCACCGGCGACCCGAACATTCCCGCCCTGTACCTCATGGCAGTGTCGGCGCTTTGCCTGGTGGTTTTGCTGGTGATGCTTCCCGAGACCAAAGACAACAACATTTCTCAGTACTAGGAGACAACCATGACGCGTGTAGCCGTAATTCAAGCCTCTTCGATTCCATTCGCCCCGGTGGCGAGCGTCGACAAAGCCTGTCAGATCCTGCATCGCGTAGCCGGGCAGGGCGCGAAGCTGGCCGTGTTTCCCGAAGCGTTCATTGGCGGTTACCCAAAAGGTCAGAGCTTCGGCAGTGTGGTCGGCAATCGCAGCGAGACGGGCAGGGACCTCTACCGCGAGTACGTCGAGGGCGCCGTGACGCTCGACGGCCCTGAACTCGCGGCGCTCGCCGAGTGTGTCGATGAACTCAACGTCATCGTGGTCATGGGGATAATCGAACGCTCTGGCCGCACCCTGTACTGCACCGCGGTCACTTTCGTGCCGGGCCAGGGTATAGCCAACTTCCATCGCAAGCTGATGCCGACCGGCCAAGAGCGAATCATCTGGGGTTTCGGCGATGGTTCGACGATCGACGCCATCGCGACGGACATCGGTGTGATCGGCAACGTCATCTGCTGGGAGAACTACATGCCTGCGTTGCGCCAGGCGATGTACGCGCAAGGGGTGCAGCTCTACTGTGCACCGACCGCAGACGACCGCAAAAGCTGGGGCAGTTCCATGGTGCATATCGCGCTGGAAGGCCGGACCTTCGTGCTCTCGGCGTGCCAGTCGATCAAGCTCGAAGAGTACCCGCAAAGCTATCGGCAGGCGTTCGGGCTGGATTTCAAACCGGACGAGTACGTCATGCGGGGCGGCAGCATGATCGTCAGCCCCACGGGTGAGGTCCTCGCCGGCCCCGTCCACGATTGCGAAACCGAACTCTACGCCGATATCGATCTGTCGACCCTGACCCGGTCAAACCTTGATTTCGACGTGTGCGGGCACTATTCGCGGCCGGATATCTTTGAGTTGAACGTGAACACCAAAGCGATGAAGTCGGTGAACTTCAACTGAGCATTCAGAACCCCAGGCCCTGGTCCTGAAGCAGCCAGTTCACCACCTTTCCCAGTTCGGAATCCGCACTGGGCTCACTGGCGGTCAGCAGGTAAAAACCGGCTTCTGTCGTCAGGAAAAATCGAGGGTCGAGCGCCCTCACCAGTCCACCTGCGGCCAGGGCGTCAGCGACGAGGATTTCAGGCACCAGCGCAACGCCAAGCCCACGTTCTGCCGCTTCGATCGCAAGGCTGGTCTGGGAGACCGCTTGATAGGTCGAGCGCGTCTGTACATTGCAGGCGGCGAACCATCGACTCCAGTTGTCATGAGAGTCTGAGATCAATGGCGCTCCTCGCGCCAGATCGCCCACGGTCTTCCACTGATGGGCATTCTTCAACGCTGGCGAGCAGACGGGAATCACATTGCCCGACCGCAATGGCCGCGCATGACAGCCGGGAAAGGGAGGCTTGCTCCAGCGAATCGCCATGCTGACCGAGTCAATGCCATGCAAGGGGCGCATGGCGTTGGAGGCGTCGATCATGACCGACAATCCGGGCTCTGCTTCGCTCAACCGCGCCAGTTTCGGCATCAGCCAGCGACTGGCGAAAGCGCCCGTCGTGCTCAGCGTCAGCGTACGTGAACCGGGGGAGGAGCGCAGGGCAGTGAGTTCCCGGGTCGCCTCATTGACCAGACCCAGCGCGAGCTGAACCTTGGACAGAAATCCTTCAGCCTCGGGCAGCAGACGGGTGCCTCGGGGCAGGCGCTTGAACAGTTCCATGTCGAGTTTGTGTTCCATCACCCGGATTTGCTGAGCCACTGCACCGGTCGTGATGTGCAGTTCGTCCGCCGCCGCCCGGAAGCTGCCGAGTCTGGCGGTGGCTTCGAACGCGACGAGCTGACCGATCAGCGCGTGCCCCAAGCGTGCCGGGTTTGGATGTGCCATCGATGGATTGCCTCGGGTTTTGTACGTCACGAAGGGCCGAGTATGTAGTTTTTCTACAGTCTCACGCAAAAAATGATGATTGGTGCAAGGCCGGTCAGTGGCCTAGATTCAACCCGTTGGCTTTCCGCTCCCAAGAGGATTTTGCACATGACCGAACGTCCCAAGACCGAACATCCCATGAACGAAGATAAAGTCGCCCTGGTAATGGCCGGAGGCAGCGGCATGGGCGCTGCCGCGGCGCGTCGTCTGGCCGCCGATGGTTTCAAGGTGGGGATTCTTTCCTCATCGGGAAAAGGCGAAGCCTTGGCACAGACGTTGGGAGGCATCGGCATCACGGGCTCCAACCAGTCCACCGATGACATCGCGCGCCTGGTTCAGGCCGCCTCTGATCAGTGGGGTCGGGTCGATGTGCTGGTGAACAGTGCCGGTCACGGCCCTCGTGCGCCGATCCTCGAGATTACCGACGAAGACTGGCACCGTGGCATGGAGGTCTACCTGCTCAACGTCGTTCGGGCGACACGCCTGGTGACGCCCCTCATGCAGAAGCAGGGCGGCGGGGCCATCATCAATATCTCGTCGGCCTGGACTTTCGAGCCCAGCGATCTGTTTCCGACCTCGGCGGTGTTCCGCGCAGGCCTTGCGTCATTCACCAAGATCTTCACCCAGACCTATGCCGGCGACAACATTCGCATGAACAACGTCTTGCCGGGCTGGATCGACAGCCTGCCGGGCACCGATGAACGCCGCGACAGCGTGCCGCTCAAGCGCTACGGCACCCGCGAAGAAGTGGCCGCCACCATCGCCTTTCTCGCGTCCGAAGGCGCGGCCTACATCACCGGCCAGAACCTGCGGGTCGACGGCGGGGTGACGCGGTCGGTCTGATTGGAGCGGCGTTACTCGTCCTGACGCCGTGTGTAGTGCAGCAGCCGGTCCGTCTCGGTCTTGACCACCAGATAGCACTCACAGCTCAGCCTCTCCAAACGGGGGCGATCCAGCACAGTGATCTGGCCACGGCTGTACTCGATGACACCCTGGCGCTGAAGTTTGCCCGCCGCTTCGGTCACGCCTTCGCGGCGCACGCCGAGCATGTTGGCGATCAGTTCCTGGGTCATGTTCAGGTGATTGCCATGCAGGCGATCCAGCGATAACAGCAGCCAGCGGCACAGTTGCTGATCGATCGAATGGTGACGGTTACAGAGCGCCGTCTGTGACATCTGGGTGATCAGCGCCTGGGTGTAACGCAGCATCAACAGCAGCAGATCCCCGTGGCGGTTGAACTCCTTTTTCAGTTTTTCTCCAGGCAGGCGGAACGCGAAACCGGCGCTTTGCACCACCGCTCGACTGGAAGTGCTTTCGCCACCCATGAACAGGGCAATGCCGATCAGACCCTCGTTACCGACCACGGCGATTTCTGCCGATGAGCCGTTTTCCGTCACGTGCAGCAGCGAGACGATGGCGTCGGTCGGGAAGTAAACATGGCGCAAGGTGTCGCCGGGTTCGTAGAGCACATCCCCCAACGCCAGGCTTACCTGCTCCAGATGAGGTGCGAGGCGTTTGAGGTCGTCTGCCGGGAGCGCCGCAAGCAGGTGATTGTGGCCGGGCAGGGGTGGAGCAATCATGGCGAAGCACCGAGGTAAAGGAGAGGCGTACCGGCTCAGGGTACTCCTCTGCTCCTACTTACAGGGGATCAATCACTATGGGTCGACAGTAGGCTCGAATGCCAGCGCCTCGGGTCGGGAAGAGCGCGCCCGGCAATCGACACGAACCCAGCGCTCGCCATCTTCTTCGCGCAGCGTCAGTGCGTTGCCGGTAACCGGTTGACCATCCAGCGTCATTGATGTCATGACCGAGCTGCCCTGACGCACGTCGATGTGGTACAGGGCTTTGCCGAAACGGTAATGCAGCGTGAACCCGGGCCAGTCGACGGGAATCAGCGGTTCGATTTTCAGGGTGTTGCCCACGCGTCGTACCCCCAGCAGCGACTCGACGATCATTCGGTACATCCAGCCGGCTGAACCGGTGTACCACGTCCAGCCACCGCGGCCGGCATGGGGCGCTGTGCCGTAGACGTCGGCGGCCATGACGTAAGGCTCCACTTTGTAAGTGTCGATTCGCGCATTGTTGGCCGGATCCGCGGGGTTGATCAGGTTCAGCACCTCCCAGGCCCTGGTCACGTCGCCCAAGCGGGCAAATGCCATGCCCGCCCAGACGGCGGCGTGCGTGTATTGCCCGCCATTTTCTCGTACGCCGGGGACATACCCCTTGATGTATCCGGGGTCCAGGCCGCTGGTGTCGAACGGTGGGTCGAGCAGCAACACTGCGCGGATGTCGCGCTTGATCAGGTGCTCATCCACCGACTCCATCGCCTGATGCTGGCGAGCGGGCGAGCCGGCGCCCGACAATACCGACCAGCTCTGGGCAATCGAGTCGATGCGACACTCCTCGTTGCTCGCGGAACCGAGCAGCTGGCCGTCATCGAACCAGGCGCGGCGATACCAGGCGCCGTCCCAGGCGTTCTGGTCCAGATGACGCCGCAGTATCTGTGCGTTGTCGCTGCAGCGTCTGGAAAAGGCGTGATCGCCGTAAAGGCGCGCGGTCTCGGCAAACTGTTCCAGTACCTGATAACCGAAGAACCCCAGCCAGACACTTTCTCCCTTGCCCAGTTGGCCGACGCGGTTCATGCCGTCGTTCCAGTCTCCGCTGCCCATCAGCGGCAATCCGTGAGCGCCCCTTGGCAGGCTGTGTTCGATTGCACGCACGCAGTGACGGTACAGCGACTCCTCCAGGTGCGAGGTCCCCGGCAGGTCGTAATAGGATTCTTCGCCGGCTCCCAACGCGCGTCCGTCCAGATAACCTGCGGTCTGGTTGAGTACATCGACGTCAGCGGTCATCTCGACATACCGACTGGTAGCGGCGACCAGCCACAGAAAATCATCCGAACAGGCGGTCCGTACCCCACGGTTCATCGGTGGGTGCCACCAATGCTGAACGTCGCCCTCTGCATACTGATGGCTGGCACACAGCAACAGGTGTGCTCGCACCGCCGAGGGATCGGCGTGAATCATTGCCATGCTGTCTTGCAGTTGATCGCGAAAACCAATGGCGCCGCCCGACTGGTAATAGCCACTGCGCGCCTGAAAGCGACAGGCAATGACCTGATACATCAACCAGCCGTTGACCATGACATCGACCGCCGGTGCAGCGGTTTCGATACGGATGACACCCAGTAATGAGCGCCAGTGCTCCCGGACCCTTTGCAACTGCGCGGCCGCTGTCTGACTGCCTCTGAAACGCTGTACCAGTTGAGTCGCGGCCTGCGTAGAGGTTTCTGCGCCAAGACGCAGGATGACTTCCTGGCTCTGGCCATCGGCGAGGTCCAGAGACACTTGCAATGCCGCGCAAGGATCCAGGCCTGCGCCGACGCGGCCGGACAGCCCGGCGTGACGCATGGCGGCGGGCGATGCCAGTGTCCCGCTGCGGCCCATGAACTCGGTGCGATCACCGCTGACGCCGTGATCAATCGTGTCAGTGTCGAAGAACGCGACCCGCTCGCAGAACTCCACCGAGTAAGCATTGCGGGCGAAGAGGGCACCGCTGACCGGGTCGGACTGGGTCACCACATGCATCGCTGACTTGCTGCGCAGATCGCCCAGGACCCATTCCACGTAACCGGTGACGGAGAGAGAACGGGCGCGCCCGGAACGGTTGGTCAGCAGCAGCCGGGAGAACTTGATGGGCGCATCCAGCGCGACATAGATCCAGAGCTCACTGTGAATGCCGTCCTCTTCATGTTCGAACACGCTGTAACCGAAACCGTGACGTGTCCGATACGGACCTGAGCCTGGACACGGCTGGGGTGCGGCAGACCAGAAATGACCGGTCTCTTCATCGCGCAGGTAGATGGCTTCGCCGCTGCGATCGGTGACCGGGTCGTTGTGCCAGGGCGTCAGGCGATACTCGTGGGCATTTTCGGCCCAGGTGTAGGCGCTGCCAGCTTCGGACACCACTGTGCCCAGATGAGCGTTCGCCAGCACGTTGACCCAGGGCGCTGGCGTGGGATGAGCGGCGATGCCTGTGATCACGTATTCGCTGCCATCGGCGCTGAACCCGCCATAGTCATTGCTCAGCAGCAAGGGTGAGTGATGGGGACGAACCGTCCCGGATACGGCCTGGTGAGAGCGGCTTGCAACGAACGGTGCATGCACAGGCGACACCCTGCGCCGATGAATCTGCTCGGCGAGGGTGCCAAAACCTTCGCTCAAGACCAGCCGGGCGACTGACAGGACCAGCACACGGTCTTCAGCCGATATCTGCTGCGCCGGCCGCACGAAGATGCCGCCAGGGCGGTCCAGCAAGGTCGCCTCGCTGCCGGAGGTGATCAGCCCGATGATTGCGTCCTGCAGTTGTTGACGGTAGCCGGCCTGATCCTCATTCCAGATCAGCAGATCGACCACCAGACCCTTTTGTCGCCAGTAGGCGTGCGCCTGCACCATCTGCTGAACCAGGCCGATGTTTTCCAGGCTGTGGATCTGCAGCAGCACGATGGGCAGGTCACCGGAGATGGCTTGGCCCCACAGCCCTGACTGGTTACGCCGGTTGGCGACCAGGATGGAGGCATCGGCGCGCATTGACGTGTTCGCATAGAGCAACGAGGACGCCATCTGCTCGAACAACCGGGCATCGGGCAATGACGCGTTGAGCTGGCGCAGCAGCACCTGGCTGTGCGTCCACGACAGGTCGAACACCCGGTCGGCGAGGTGACGATCACGGTATTTGTTGATCAGTGACAGGCAGTCGTCTCGACTGTCGGCAACCCCGGTCACCAGGTCGATGGTGGCTTGCTGGCCGGGTTGCAGCGTGATCAGGCAGCGGATGGCGACCACCGGATCGAGTACCGGGCCAGCGGTGTTCGACAGATGCTCGTAGTGAGAATCGAGCGCGAGGGGAGAGACCAGGTTGCGACCTCGTCCGATGAAGCGCGCGCGATCGGTTTCATAGGAAATCGAGTCGATGTCGACGCCGTGTGCCGCCAACAGGTGACACATCCAGGGCGTCGGCTCATCGCGGGCGCGTGGCCTGCGGCTGCACACGATGGCCTGCAGCGCCGGCAACAGTTCGGTCTGCACGAACAGCTTGCTGAAAGCCGGGTGCATGGCGTCATTGCTCGGGGAGGTCAGCACGACTTCAGCGTAGGTGGTGATCTCCAGTGTTTTGGCCGACGATGCCCGGTTGGTCACGTGCAGGCGCCGTAACTCGATGTCGTCTTCGGGCGACACGACAATTTCCAGGTGGGTATCGAAATCCAGATTGCGCGCCCTGAACTCGGCACGGGAGTCGCTGAAGATGGCTTCGTGGCTTTCAGGTTGATGCAGCGTGGGCTGATGAGCCGCCGACCACACCGCCGCGGTCTCGACATCGCGCAAGTAGCAGAACATGCCCCAGTTGTCCTGCGTCGTGTCTTCCTGCCAGCGGGTGACCGCCATGTCGTGGCGACGGCTGTAGCCGCCGCCTCCGCTGGTCAGCATCACGTGGTAGCGACCGTTGGACAGCAACTGCACGGCTGGACGTTTGCGGCCCGGATCGGCAAAGACCCGCAAGCCGGGATCTTGCCCGGTATCGCCGCGCACCGGTGATTGAGCGGTCTGCAGATAGGGCGCAGCGGCCTTGGGCACGCGTTCCTGTAGCAACAGCATCGCCGATTGCAACGAGGGGTCTGCCTCGAAGCGCCGCTGCATGGGCTGATCCAGCAACAGGCTGGTCAAGGCCAGCAGACTCATCCCCTGATGGTGGGCCATGAACGACTGGACCACCGCGAACGGCTGGCCGCGTGGCAAGCGCGCTTCGGTGTAATCCACCGCTTCGAACAGACCAAACCGCCCTGACGCACCCTGCAAGGCAAGTCGTTGCAGATTCTTGCAGGCTGCGTCGGCGTCGATCATCAACGCCAGCGCGCTGGCGTAGGGCGCGATCACCACGTCATCGCTCAACCCCCGCTTGAGCCCCAGGCCCTGAACGCCGAAGGCACGGTATTGATAATTCAAGTGGGCATCGAGGGTGTAATAGCCTGACTCGGACACGCCCCAGGGGATGCCCAGCGCATTGCCGTGTTCGATCTGCACCGCCACGGCGGCACGGCAGGTCTGGTCCAGCAGACTGCCGTCATAATTGGGCATTACCAGCATGGGCATCAGGTATTCGAACATCGAACCGGACCACGACAGCAGGGTCGGAACCCCAGCGTTTTCGCCCAGCAAACGCCCCAGCGTGAACCAGGCGCGCTGGGGGATCTGGCCCTGCGCAATGACCACGAAGTTGGTCAGCCGCACTTCGGAGGCCAGCAAGTCGTAATAGCCAGTGTCCAGCCGCCGTTCCTCGGCGTTGTAGCCGATGACGAACAGGTCGCGCTGGCTGTCGTAGAGCAACGAGAAGTCCATCTGCGCCATCGAACTGGCCAGTGCTGCGATGCGTTCCAGGGTCTTGAGACGCTCAACGGCGAGTCTGCGAACCCGCTCGACGTCGGGACGCTGCGCAGCCTCCCACTCGGCAACGTTCAGGCTGGCGAACTGACGCAGGGTACAAGGTCGCGAGAGCGTGCCTGCCCGTGGCGTGGGCAGTTGATAGCGCTGCAGTTCTTCCGCCCAGTCGATGCACTGCCGAGTGAACGCCTCGCGCCAATAGGCACTTTCTTCATCCTGACCCAGGTGCGCGCCTGAGACCATGGCGCGAGCAGTGTGCAGCAGGTCTGCCAGGGTGTTGGCGTCCGGCGACGTCGACGCGCTTGCGAGGCCTTTTCGCAGTTGTTCCAGCGAATACTCGTCTGGACCGCCCGCGCCTTGCGCTGCGATCAGCGTGTCCAGGGTGTCGCGCAGGCCATCGGTGATGGTCAGCCCGAACAGCGGGGCGTCAGCGAGCTGTGCGACCCCGGCGCGCAGCGTCAGTAACAGCCCTGCCAGATTGCCGCTGTCGACGGTCGATACGTAATGCGGGCGCAGAGGCTCGCGAGTTTGCGTGTCGTACCAGTTATAGAAGTGCTGCCGATGCCGTTCCAGTCCGTTCATGCTTTCAAGCGATGCGGCCAGCCGCGTCAGCAGGCGTTCGGTGCTCAGGTAGCCGAAGTCGTGTGCGGCCAGATGGGCCAGCAGCGACATGCCCATGTTCGTCGGGGAGGTGCGATGGGCGATGGCAGGCCTGGGTTCTTCCTGAACATTGTCGGGCGGCAGCCAATTGTCCTGTGGCCCGACATACTGGTCGAAGAACGCCCAGGTTTTGCGGGCCAGCACACGCAGGAATTGCAGCTCCTGCGCCGAGGGTTTGAATACTGACTCTGCCGGTGGGGCGCTAAGGCGCCAGGCCACCCACGGGCCCGCCAGCCACGCCAGCAGCAGCGGGCTGGCGATTCCGAGCGTCAGCGGTTCCCCGGCCAGCAAGACGAGTGACACCAGCGCCAGCGCCGGTGCAATCCACATCGAGCGATAGAAGCCCCACAGGCGGTTTTCGGTGACACGCTCGACCTCTCGCGAGGGCTGCCACTGCAGCAGCAATCGTCGGCTGAATCCCAGTCGCCACAGCGAACGCAGGATGGCATCGGTGCTGTAGAACATTTCGTAGGGCAGCCACATCAGTGTCAGGCAGGCACGCGCAAGGTCCTGTCCCAGATCCCCCAGCAATGCCAGAAGGTGTTGGCGATACGGCACCGCGGCCGGGGGCTGCATCAGTTCAGTCACGCCGCGCAGTAAGGGTTGAATCACCAGCAGGCCGATCACCGTCAACGTCCAGCCCAATGGCTCGCTGCTGGCGAACCACGCCCAGCCGAACATCAACGATATGGCAAGCGGTTCCAGGCTGCGTCTGAGATTGTCGAGAATCTTCCAGCGCGCCATGACGCTCAGACGGTTGCGCGTCCACTCGCCGCCGGCGTTGCGCGTCCACGGCGATACCCATGGCAGCAATTGCCAGTCGCCACGAATCCAGCGATGCCGGCGTTTGACGTCCGCGCCGTAGCGTGAGGGGTATTGCTCGTACAGCTGCACATCGCTCAACAGGCCGGAACGTGCATAGCAACCCTCAATCAGGTCGTGGCTGAGGATCTGATTGTCAGGCAGACAACCGTCCAGCGCGCAGGTGAATGCATCCACGTCGTAGATGCCTTTGCCGATGAAGGAACCTTGCTGAAACAGGTCCTGATAGACGTCCGACACTGCTCGGGTGTAGGGGTCGACACCGGCATCGCTGCCGAACAGCCGCGCGTAGGTGGAACGCGTCACGCTGGTCAGGCTGATGCTGACCCGCGGTTGCAACACGGCGTAGCCTGCAATGATCTGCGAGCCCATGGCATCGAAAACCGGCCGGTTCAACGGATGCATCATCGCGGCCACGCAATGACGAGCGGTGTCGCGGGGCAGCAGGGTATCGGTATCCAGCGTCAGCACATAGCGCACGTTTTGCAGCGCAGTGATGTCGCCGACGATGGCGTTGAAACGTTCGCGCCTGCCGGTACGCAGCAGCGCGTTGAGTTCAAGCAGCTTGCCGCGCTTGCGCTCATGGCCCATCCACACCCGCTCGCCCGCATTCCAGTGACGCGGTCGATGCAGCAGAAAAAAGCGGTCGCCCGATCCGTCGGGGTATTTGCCGTTGAGCAGGGTGATCGCCTGTGTGGCTCGGGCGATCAGCTCAGCGTCTTGCGGCATGCATTCTTCGGGGGCATCCAGAAGGTCACTGAGCAGCGCGAAATACAGGTTGTCGTCGCGGTTGGCGAGAAAGCGCACTTCGAGGCCTTCCACCAACTCCTCCACATCCGCCAGGTGAGCGATCAGCGTGGGAATGACCACCAGCGTACGTGCGTCGTCGGGGATTCCCTGGTCGTAATTCATCTTCGGCAGGACCGAGGGCACCAGACTGAAGGTCACCAGCCAGTTGATGAGGCTGATGGCCAGGCGACTGGTCATGATCAGGCAGGGCACCGCCAGCACCAGCAAGGCCAGATCCGGCATGCGGTCCCGGTGCGCGGAAGCCATGAGCGGCAAGGCGAACAGGAGGGTCAGCAGCGACACCGGCGCCAGATAAAACATCAATGGCGAGCGTTGCAGCAGCCGTTTCCAGCGCTCATGGACCGGCACTCGCGCATTGAGCCTTTGCTCCAGCATGGGCAGCCCGGCGCCGATCAGGTAATACCCGACGTGCCGGGCGAGCACATCACAGGAGACCGCCGCGGTTCGGGCCGCCGCAAGGTTCACTGCAACGCGCGCCACCTGGATTTCCGAATGCTGCGGACTGCGCCGCGCCAGACGTTCGATGACATGCCGGTAGCTGTCGCGGGTGCCGAAATCCATCGTCCGGTAGATCGCAGCAGGGTCTTCACTCAAGATGTGTTCGACGTGGCTCATCGACTCGACGAACTCGCGCCAGTCGGTGGCCGACAACAGGCGCAGACTGCCGATGCTGTTGCCGATGGAAACCTGATCGGCGGCCTGTTGCTGGGCATCGATCTGAACCTGACGCTCGATGCTCGAACCTGTCTCGCCGAGCATTTGCTCGATCCAGTTCAGGGGCAAGGCGAGGGCGGCGCTCTGGCCCTGTAACCGGCGGGTGAACTCGGCCACGAATGCGGCGGTCATCGGCGGGGTCGAGCGGGCCATGTCGGCCACCGTCAGCACCACGCTTTTGATATCGCGCTCGCAGGTTTCGATCAGGCGCTCGGCCCAGTCATTGGCCAGGTTGCGATCGTCGGCATTGGCCATCACCCGTGACGCAACCCTGCGCAGGTTCTCGATCAATGCCAGGCGCAACATGATCGGTATCGCCCATAGCTCGCCGAGCGCCAGCGGCATCACGGTCTGATAGGCAAGGATGAAGCCGCTCAGACTCTGTTCGTCGACGCGACCGTCGCCATGGGAGATGGTCTCCAGGGCAATGTCGTAGACCCGCGGGAGGCCTGCGCAGGGACCGTTGATCAGGCGTGGCAGCTCGCGGCTATAGCCTTTAGGCAGGTGGGTTCTGGCGGTGCGAATGTGGTCTTCAATCAGAAAGTAATTGTCCAGCAGCCACTCGGCGGCGGGGGTCACACGCCGGCTGGACAACTGCGCCTCGGTCAGTGCGGCGCAACTGAGCTTGAGCAACGCCTCGTTGTCGTCAAGCCTGCGCAGCATCGAATCCTGAGCGGACAAGGCGCTCAGTCGATGCTGTCCGGCCAGTGCGATGCCGTGGGCGGCCATCTGATCAGCACTGAACAACTCAGAGCGCAGGATCGGCTCGTACTCGAACCGAGGCTGCGAAAACGAACGGGGGCGATGAAAACCGGACGAGCGAGCGAACGCTCTCCGTATGCGTGTCCATATGCTGTTCATAAGGTCCTGAGCCTGAAACGCTGCGCGGTGATTGCGCACGTTTTGAGAGGTGCGTCGACGTCACGCGTCAGCACCGAGCAGCGCCTTATAGGACGTAGCTTTCCAGCGTCAGTGTGTCCATGCGAAGGTGGGTTCGTCTGTGCGCTGGCGAACATAGCGGTGTTTGATGAGTCGGGCGCATAAAGAGCCCGGGGTGCAGGGGCCCGTTCAACTTTTTGGGGGCAGTCCATTATGTGGGAGCCGGCTTGCTGGCGAATGCGGTGGCGCAGTCACATTGCCGTCGACTGAGCCACCGCAATCGCGGGCAAGCGCGCTCCTACAAGGATCGTTCCCACGCTCCAGCGTGGGAATGCCTTGCAGGACGCTCCGCGTCCCCTCTGACGCGGAGCGTCAATGGAAGCGTTACCACGCCGAGCGTGGGAACGATCATCGCGCCACGACGCAAACCCTGTAGAAGTCCGGCCGCGCTCAGTGCTTCGTCACTTGCCCAAGATCATCCCCCGAGGTGGTTTTCATGTCGTTGGTCCGCAGGTTCGACACATCCTTGGCGGTGACCTCACTGCCCTGGTTTCCCCAACTGGTGCGGATGAAGTTCACCACGGCCGCGACTTGCTGATCGTCCAGGCGCCAGGCGAAGCCCGGCATGGTGAAGTTCGATGGCGCGGTCTGTGTCGCAGGGACGGTGCCGCCGGCGAGGACGATGTGGATCAGCGAGGTCGGATCGTCAGTCTGCACCACCGGATTACCGGCCAGGGCAGGGAAGACGCGGGTGTAACCATGCCCGTCGGTACGGTGGCACGCCGCGCAGTTATCGATGTACACCGCCGCACCAGGCTTGCTGTCGTCGCCCTTCCACAGCGCGTCGGCAACCTGCTTGTCGTAGACATGAGGTTTGTCGTTCGGATCGCTGGCGGGCAGCGTTTTCAGATAACGGGCGATGGCGGTCAGGTCGGCATCGCTCATGTACTGCATGCTGTGCTCGACCACATCGCTCATGCCGCCGAACACCGAGCTTCGATCACTGCGACCAGTCTTGAGAAACTGCACCAGATCCGCTTCGCTCCAGCTGCCCAGGCCATCCTTGTGGTCGCCCCGCAGGCTCTTGGCGATCCAGCCTTCGAGCGGCGCGCTGCCTGCCAGGAACTGGCTGCCTTCAGCGGGATTGAGTGCCTTCTCCTGCATCGTCAGCGCACGCGGTGTGTGACACGCACCGCAGTGCCCCAGCCCTTCGACCAGATATGCACCCCGGTTCACGACAGGGTCGGCATTGGCCGTGGGTTCCCACGCCTTGACCTTCGGGGCGAACAGCCCGCGCCAGATCGACAGCGGCCAGCGCATGCTCAGCGGCCAGGGAATGTCGGTGGCCTTGTTCGGCTCGGCGACCGGCTCGACGCCCTTCATGAAATACGCATAGAGCGCCTGCATGTCGTCGTCGCTGACACGGGCGTAGGACGGGAAGGGCATCGCCGGATAAAGCGTGCTCCCGCTCTTGCCGATACCGTGGCGCACGGCCTGGTCGAAGTCCTCGAAGCTGTACTGGCCGATTCCGCTGGCATCGGGTGTGATGTTGGTGGAATACACCGTGCCGATGGGCGTTTCCATCGGCAGTCCGCCGGCAAAGGGCTTGCCGCCCTTGGCGGTGTGGCAGGCCACGCAATCACCGGCGCGCGCCAGGTATTGGCCTTTCTTGATCAGCGCGTCATCGGCTTCGTTCGCCAGAACGGGCAGGCTTGCGCTGAACAGCAGGGTGGCGATCAACATTGTCTTCATGCTCATCGCTCCTTATGCCTGAACCAGTGGGCCGGGGTTTTTCAGATACTGCTCGCGGATCGCCCGGGCAGACCAATACGTCAGTGCCGCCACAAGACCGGTGGGGTTGTAACCCAGACCTTGCGGGAAAGCCGATGCGCCCGGGACGAACACGTTGTGCACGTCCCAGCATTGCAGGTAGCGGTTCAGTGCACTGGTCTTCGGATCGGTGCCCATGATCGCGCCGCCGTTGAGGTGGGTGGTCTGATAGTTGGCGGTGTTGAAATGCTCTTTGACCTTCTTGCCCAGCACCGCGATGGTTTTCGGGTTCATCGCCTGAGCCACCCTGGTGAGTTTCTCGACCATGAACTGATTCATCTTGATGTCGTTTTCCTGCCAGTCGAACGTCATGCGCAGCAGTGGCTGACCGTAGGCGTCGCGGTATGTCGGGTCGAGGTCCAGGTAGTTGGCGCGATAGGACTGATGGGCACCGTGGGCATCCATCGACAACTGGTGGGTGTAGTAATCGATGGTCGCTTTCTTCCAGGCACTGCCCCAGGCCGGGGTGCCGGGAGGGTTGGCGACACCGGCAATCGGACGACTGCCCGCCTGGTTGACCCACATCGGCGAGCCGCCCACGAAACCGAGAGGTCCGTGGTCGAAGTTGTCAGCGTTGAAATCGTCGATGGCGACACCGTTGCCGCCCGCGCCGATGAAGTTGTTGGTGTAGGTGTCCTTGTCGAAGAACGCTTTGACCGTCCCCATGTTCTGGTAGGCGAAGTTGCGGCCCACGACGCCTTCGTTCTTGATTGGATCGTACGGTTTGCCGATGCCGGACAGCAGCATCAGGCGAACATTGTTGAACTGGAACGCGGCGAGGATCACCAGGTCCGCAGGCTGTTCGACTTCCCGACCTTGCGCATCGATGTAGGTGACGCCCGTGGCCTTGTGCTTTGTGTCGTCGAGGTTGACGCGAAGCACGTGAGCGTTAGTGCGCAACTCGAAGTTCGGCACCTGACGCAGCGCCGGCAGGATGTTCACGTTCGGCGAGGCTTTGGAATACATGTAGCAGACATAGCCGCTGCAGAAACCGCAGAAGTTGCAAGGCCCCATCTGCGCGCCATAGGGGTTGGTGTAAGGCCCCGAGGTATTGGCCGACGGCAGGTTGTACGGCTTGTAGCCCAGTTCGGTGGTGGCCTTCTGAAAGATCTGCGCGGACACCACGTTTTTCTGCGAGGGCAGGGGGAAGGGGTTGGAGCGATCAGGCGCATACGGGTTGCCACCCTTGCCTTCACCAACGATCTGACCGTTGACGGTCCATGCCTGGCCCGAGGTGCCAAAGACTTTTTCGGCGTAATCGAAGTACGGCTCCAGCTCTTCATAGCTGACGCCGAAATCCTGAATGGTCATGCCCTCGGGAATGAACTTCTTGCCATAGCGTTCTTCGTAGTGGCTGCGCATGCGCAGTTCAATCGGGTCGACACGAAAATGCACGCCTGACCAATGCAAACCGGCGCCGCCCACGCCTTTGCCCGGCAGAAATGCCCCCAACTGGCGATTGGGCAACGCCACGTCGTTCGCGTTGTGACGAATGGTGACGGTCTCTTTGGACACGTCGACGAACAGCTTCTTGCGCACGCTGTAGGTCAGTTCATCGATGACCTGCGGGTAGTTGCCGTCCGGGTAGGTGTCCTGCATCGGGCCACGCTCCAGCGCGACGACCTGCAGACCGGCCTCGGTCAGTTCCTTGGCCATGATCGCGCCTGCCCAGCCGAAACCTACGATGACGGCGTCTACTTTCTTCATTTCATTGGCCACGACTCAAGTCCTCTCGCCACGAATGGATACGGGGGCGAATGGATAGGGCTCGTTGCGCTCTACCCAGTCCATGAAATCGGCGCGGGCGCCGGGGAAACCGATCTGCCTCCAGCCGACGAGCTCCTTGTTGCCGCCGTGGATCGGGTCGCAGAAGAACCCTTCACGGGTGTTCTGCACCAACAGACTGAAGAACGCCTTGGGCGGCACGTCCTCGAAATGCAGCTCGCCTGCTTCGATCTTGCCGAGGATCTGGTCTCGGGTAGCGCTGTCTTGCGCGGCGAAATTTTTTTTCGTCTGCGCCTGACACCAGGCATCGGTTGCAGCGATACCCAGACGGTAGATCTGCTGAGGGTTGAGTTGCAGCTGATAAGCCATCTCCGCGGGAGCGTCCGTCACGAACGGGCCCTGCATGTACCACTGCGCGCCGGTGGCGTAGGGGGTATTCATCTGACGGTCGATGTATTCGGCCGCGCCCGCTTCGAGTGCGCCGGGGCCGTGTTCGTCGGCAGGGATGATCCGCGAAACTGCAGCCTGTACGAAGAGCCATTCTTCGGCAGTGAAGAACGTCGGGTGGTAGTCGCCGGGTTGCGGGGTGGCAGGCGCTTTGGGTTCCGGCCGGGGGGCCGATTCGGGCGCTGCCATCAATTGCTGGGCGGTGACGCCAAGACCGGTGCTGGCCAGGGTCACTGCCGGTATCAGGGTCAGGCCTTTGCGCAGAAAATCTCGGCGCGCGCCGTCGGGGATGGAGTGTTTATCGTCCATGGGGTCCTCATCGGTAATCGGTTGGAAGGGGTGCGTTTCTTATCGTTCTGGCAATGGGGTCGGCCTTTCGGTTGGCGTCATATGGGCAGGACGGCTCATCCGGGAAGTGGCTCGGTGCGGCTATTATGACTGATTCTGAAACCGGTTTCAGAATCTCTGTTTCATCCGCGATCCAGAGCACTCTGCACCCGCCGCCGAACCCCGCTTTGTAAGCCAGTGTATCCGGCCGGGTGTCCGTTACAGAGCCACTCAAATATCGGCGTTCTGGAAACAGTCCCGATACACACGCCGAGCATTCTGTGCACAGACCTCGACGCGCCAGTAAGCCGGGTCGATACCACCTCACGCTTGTGTTCACCCGGCCGCTCGCAGGTGGCCCGCATCGGAGAATCACCATGAAGATGACTCAGTTGATCCCACACGCCACGTCGTTGCTGGTCGTGGCCATGATCCAGTTAGGCACCCTCGGCCTGGCGCAGTCCAGCGCCAACGCGGCGGACGTCGCGCCGGCCACGATCGATGCGATCACGGCCGGCACCACGACCTCGTTCAGCGCCATGAAGCATGTGAAAGCTGGCCTGCTCGATGTCTCCTATGCCGAACTCGGCCCGGCCGACGGCCCTGTGGTCATTCTGCTGCATGGCTGGCCGTACGACATTCACAGCTACACCGACGTGGCGCCCGCACTGGCACAAAAGGGTTACCGCGTGCTGGTGCCTTCGGCGCGGGGCTACGGCGACACGCACTTTCTCTCGGCCAATACGGTGCGCAACGGCGAGCCTGCCGCGCTCGCCAAGGACCTTATCGACTTCATGGACGCGCTGAAAATCGACAAGGCCGTACTGGCGGGCTATGACTGGGGCGCGCGCACTGCGGACATCGTCGCGGCGCTGTGGCCTGAGCGGGTGAAAGCGCTGGTGTCGGTCAGCGGTTACCTGATCGGCAGTCAGGAGGCGGGCAAGGCGCCGTTGTCGCCAGAGGCCGAGCTGCAGTGGTGGTATCAGTTCTATTTCGCCACTGAACGAGGCCGTCAGGGCTATGAAAAGAACACCCACGATTTCGCCCGACTAATCTGGAAACTCGCCTCGCCGAAGTGGAATCTCGATGACGCCACCTTTGATCGCAGCGCGCAGTCCCTGCAAAACCCCGATCATGTGGCTGTATCGATCTCCAATTACCGCTGGCGCCTGAACCTGATCAAGGGCGAGGTGCGCTATGCCTCCATCGAGAAGAAACTGTCGACATTCCCCTCCATCGGCGTGCCCACCATCACCCTGGAAGGCGACGCCAACGGTGCTCCGCATCCGCCCGCCGAGGCCTATGCCAAGCGCTTCACCGGGAAATACGAATACCGCCTGATCAGCGGCGGCATCGGCCACAACCTGCCGCAAGAGGCGCCGCAGGCGTTCGCCCAGGCGGTGATCGACGTCGACCATCTCTGATCGACGCTTGACCGGTTCAGGACCGAGGGCTGGCGCAGGGCATCGCCAGCCGCCAGGTGCGAACCCTGGCGGCTGAAATCAGTACGTTTGTTCGAGGTCCACGAACATCACATCTTCCTTGCTCTGGATGTAGTGGCCCATGTCCGGGTAGAAAACGGAAACCGAGTTCAACCCCTGATGGAACAATGTGCAAAAGTGCCGCACATGTTCGATCGACGCGGCTTCGGTGGGTAGCACGAGCCGGTGTTTCAATCGCTGGACCTGGCGCGAATGTTCGCCGTGCTCGTTTACCAACGTCATTAACTGAGACGGGAAATGAAAGAGCGCGCCAGTCGGGTGAAGGTAGGCGAGCAAGCCATCCTTCAGGCTCAGGATCACGTTATGGCGGTGGCAGAAGGGGTGGCGAGGCAGTTCTTCGTTGTAGCAGTCGACGACTTCCTGCAGGTTTTTTTTCACGTCGAACGTGAATGACTCACAGATCAGGAACGTGAAGATCTGGTCCAGTTCGTCGCGCTCGGGCTCGAACTTGCTGCCGTAAAGGCCGCCGGCTTTCATGGTGTACAGGTACGAAGGCCTGTGGAGCGAGTCGCGCAGCGATTTGAGTTTCGCCAGCTTGCGCAGCGCCTTTTTCAATTGCCCCAGGCTCAACTGAGACTTGATTTCCCCCACCGCACAGACCGATTCGATGGGAAAGAAACGCTGATGCTGGTCATCGCGGATCAGCGGGGTGACGGTCTTGTCGTAGATCACGATGTCGCATTGCGAACTGATGCTGCCAGCCGAATTGACGACGAATCCGGTGTCCACCCCCATGCGCTCCGGCGAGAACAGCTTGAGGAACTCACTCACGACCCGCTCGCGGTATACGCCAAATTCCAGCGAATGCACCAGCGTGCCGTTTTCATCGACGAACAACCGTCGCGAACTGTCGACGAACGATGCCATGAAGCTGCGAATCTTTTCGTCCAGCAGTGTGGACAGTGCGTTGTCTGATTGCTGCTTGCTCACTCTCGACCTCCAGGTTGTCTGCGTGCGCGTTGATGACGACCACAATTTGCCGTGAAACCCCGGCATCATGCAGAGGCGGCGGGTTGACGGTCAGACCCTCATTCGGGCAAGGATATTGACAGAATGCCTTGGGTATTCCAAAAGCATTGCATTGTGTAGTGGAGAGTTCAGCAGTGAATAACGAGGAGCAAGCGATGTCTTGCCGGATTGCGCCCATCGCCGATCATGCGGTGTACATCGATTTCGGCGAAGTGATCGATGCAGCGGTCAATCAGCGGGTCACGGCACTGGCCAAACGCGTCGCTGACGCCCGCATCGACGGCGTGACCGGCCTGATTCCCACTTACCGTGCATTGACCGTGGCCTACGATTGCACGCGCATCCGCCAGTCACGCCTGCGCGAACACCTCGAACGCCTGCTGGCCGAGCCTGATGCGGCCGCCGATCCGGTGCGCATCTGGCAATTGCCGGTGGCCTACGGCGGCGATCACGGCATTGATCTGCAATGGTTGGCGGACCATCACCAACTCGATCCTCAGGACGTCATTGGTCTGCACAGCGCAGTCAGCTATCGCGTCTACATGATCGGGTTCATGCCGGGGTTCGCTTACCTGGGCGGGCTGGACGAGCGTCTGCACACCTCGCGTCGTGAGTCGCCACGCCTGAAAACCCCAGCCGGTACGGTCAGCATCGGCGGCATGCAAACCGCTGTCGCATCGGTCGAAGCCCCCAGTGGCTGGAACCTGATCGGCCGCACGCCGGCCCGCAGTTTCGTAGCGTCGCGCGAGGAGCCGTTCCTGTTCAGGGCCGGTGACGAAATCCGCTTCGTGCCCATCGACAGTGACGAGTTCGACGCGCTCGCGGCACAACCCGACTACCTCCCGCAATGGACCTGGCGCGCATGAGCAGTTTTCACGTGTTGAATCCGGGCCTGCTCACCACCTTGCAGGACCGCGGCCGCACCGGCTACGAGGACCGCGGCGTGCCCCCCTCAGGCGCGCTCGATGAAATGAGCTTTGCCATCGCCAACGCGCTGGTGGGTAATCCGGCCGGCACTGGCGCGCTGGAGTTCACGTTGGTCGGCGCCCAGTTGCGCATGGGGCAGGGTGGGTGCGTGTTCGCGGTCACCGGCGACATGCAGGTGTTCATCGACGATGAGCCGGTCGCGCCGTCTCAATGCCATGTGCTGCGCTCCGGCGCGG
This sequence comes from Pseudomonas sp. LS-2, assembly GCF_003605735.1. Taxonomy (GTDB): domain Bacteria; phylum Pseudomonadota; class Gammaproteobacteria; order Pseudomonadales; family Pseudomonadaceae; genus Aquipseudomonas. The sequence goes on from NZ_QXTJ01000024.1 coordinate 55,040, forward strand.
TGCTGGAGATCGGACGTGCGCTCAGTGGCGCGCGTGGGTGCCTCGCGGTCGCGGGCGGGTTTGACGCCGAACCGGTACTGGGCAGTGTCTCGACGCTGATGCGCGGTGAGCTGGGTGGGTTCGCCGGTCGCGCCCTTGCCAAGGGCGACGAGCTGCCGCTGGCTGCCCCTTCGCAGTATCTGCCCGTGGCGGCTCGCAGCCCTGCCCAGCGTTTTCTGCCTCAGCGCGAATATCAGCCGCTGCGGGTGGTCCTGGGGCCGCAACAAGGGCATTTCAGTGACGAACAAATCGCGCGTTTTCTCAGCGAATCGTTCCAGGTCTCCGGGCAAAGCGATCGCATGGGCTATCGGCTGACCGGCCCGGTCATCGGCCACCTCAAAGGCTTCAACATCGTGTCCGACGCCATCAGTACCGGAAGTGTGCAGATCCCGGGCAGCGGCCACCCGATCATTGCCATGCACGACCGCCAGACCACCGGCGGTTACCCGAAGATCGCCACCGTCATCCGTGCGGATCTGGCGCGACTGGGACAACTCAAACCCGGCGATGCCTTGCGTTTTACCGAAGTCGGGGTCGAGGAAGCGGAGACGCTGTGGTGCGAACGCCAGGTGCTGCTCAGCGCTTACCTCGATGAGTTGTCGACGCGCTATCGCCGACGCTGATCGCTCACCCTTTCAACGCAGATGCAGAAGGCCAGAACGCTTCATGAAGGCATCCGCAGTCGGCATTCCTCATTCCGGCACCCGCCTGACCCCGGCAATCGAAGCCGGTCCAGCGCGTCATCGCGAGCAGGCTCGACGAGATGCTCGCCCGGGGTGGCAGCGCTACAGGCGCTGACGGCGGTTTGCAGCAACCTTGAGCAGTACGCTGGACAGTTGATCGATGGAATACGGTTTGTGCAGGAGTTCGAACCCGTCCGAGCCACTTTGCGCCAGGACATGGCTGTAACCAGAGGTGAGCACGACGGGCACGGTGGGGTACTGTTCACGCAGCAGATGAGCGAGGTCGATTCCGCTCATGCCGGGCATCACCACATCCGAAAACACCACGTCGAATCGCCCGGCGTCGGCTTTCAAAATGGCCAAGGCGTCGCCGGGGTTAGATGCCAGCACCGGGCGGTAACCCAGTTCAGTCAATGCCTGCGCGGCGAAAGCGCCGACGTCGGCGTTATCCTCAACCAACAGAACACACGTGCCGTGACCTTCCTCAAGTTTTGTTTGCGCAGGGGCAGGCGTAGAAACCTGCTGTTCGCTGGCCGGAACCCTAGGCAGGTAAAGGGTGAATGTGCTGCCTTTTCCGAGTTCGCTGGCGACGGCGATCTCGCCGCCAGACTGTTTGGCAAAGCCGAACACCTGGCTCAGACCCAACCCTGTACCTTCACCCACATTTTTCGTGGTGTAGAACGGTTCGAAAATCTGTTCCATCTCGTTGGCGGGGATGCCCGTCCCGGTGTCGGAGATGGACACGGCCACGAACGGCCCGTTCAACGGCGGATGCAGCCGGATCCCCGGCATCGATTCCACCGGGCGTACCTGGATGAGCAGTCTGCCCTGGCCCATCATCGCGTCCCGGGCGTTCGCCACCATGTTCACCAGTGCGGTGTCGAACTGGCTCGGGTCGGCGTTGATGAAGCAAGGCGCGTCGGAGAGATCGTGTTCGGTCTCGATGCGTGAGCCGGTGAGCGTTTCCATCACCGCACCGATGGACCGGACATTGTCACAGGCACTGAAGACTTCCGGCTGAAGCGCCTGGCGGCGAGCGAATGCGAGTAACTGCCCGGTCAGCTTTGCGGCACGATCCACGGTGTCGGAGATCGCCGTGACATAGCGAATCCGGCGTTCATCGCTGAGACCGGGGCGCAGCAGCAGGTCGGTGGAGGAACGGATCACCGTCAGCAAATTATTGAAATCGTGGGCGACGCCGCCGGTGAGTTGTCCCACCGCTTCCATCTTCTGCGACTGGCGCAAGGCTTCGGCCTGTTCGCGTTCGGTGGTGACATGGCGGCCGGCGGCATACACCCGGCCGTCCTCGAACGTGCCGGTCCAGCTGAACCACTTGTACGAACCGTCCTTGTGCCGCAAGCGGTACTCGTAAGGCGCCGTAAGCGGCGTTTCGAGGATGCCGGCGAACGCCGCCAGCGCAGAAAGAAGGTCTTCCGGGTGGGTGTAATCGGAGAACGTGGTGCCGACCAGTTCGCGTTCAGACCACCCCAGCTGTTCTGTCCAGCGGGCGTTGACTTCATCGAGCATGCCATTGGGGGAGGCGATGACCAGCAGTTCCTGAGACAGCCCCCATGCCCGGTCTCTTTCCCGGGTGCGGATCGCCAGATTGGCCGCTTGTTGTTTTTCCTGGGTGACGTCGCGGCCGCTGCAATAGATCTTGCCGTC
>NZ_QXTJ01000024.1:57440-126842 GCF_003605735.1 Pseudomonas sp. LS-2
GCCCGTGGGCGGCCTGGGCAAACACCGGGTCGCTGGCCGCCAAGTCATCCGGATGAACGAATGACAGGAGTGTCGTGTGCATTTCTTCAGGCGACCACCCAAGGTTGATGGTCCAGGCGGGATTGGACGCTTCGATCATGCCCTGGGCACTGATCACCGATAACAGGTCGTTGCTCAGCAGCCAGGTGCGGCTGCGTTCGGTGGCGCGTTCGTTGACCTTGCGTTCGAGCTCGGTGTTGAGGTCTCGCAACGCGTCCTGACTGCGACGCAAGCGCTGATCGGATCGATGCCGCTCGATGGCCAGGGCCGCCGTCTGGGCAAGCACCGATATGGCTTCGACATCGCTGGCCATCGGCGCGCGAGGTACGCCGTAATAAACCGCGAAGGTGCCCAGTACTATCCCGTCGGCGGCCTTGATCGGCATCGACCAGCAAGAGCGCAGGCCATGGGACACCGCAAGCTCGGCGAACCCTTCCCACAAGGGACTGGTGGCGATGTCATCGACATACACTGGCGTGCCCCGGGCCGCGGCGGTGCCGCACGAGCCGATTCCCTCGCCGATGGCGATGCCATGAATCGCCTCGTTGTACGCCGCAGGAAGGCTGGGGGCCGCGCCGTGCAGCATGTACTGACCGTCATCGCTGAGGAACAGCACCGAGGCCATCATGTTTTTGCTTTGTGCCTCGACGGCCGTCAGCAGACCACTCAATACCTCGGCCAGCGGTATGCCTGCGGCGATCTGGCCTAAGACTTTTCGCTCCCGCTCGATCAGGGCAGCAGGGGAGTAACGGCCACCCAACAGACTCAGATCAATGGAAGGTTTGGAGCCCGATTCGTCGAACACGGTAGACCACTCGCAGCGTGGGTTGTCTGGGATGAAGGCAACGCGAGCGCATCTTATACAGTCGCAATCGCCCTTCATATCCCCAGGAAGATTCCTGGGTTTGACGCTGCCCGGCGCCAATGGCTTAACCGTTCCGACCGAAGGTGCCTTCGAACGGCTGCGTGTTCGACATGAGGGGGCCGGTCAGAACTCCTCGTACACCACTGGATCCTGATCATGGGTACGGCCGTTGGGGCTGGCCAGACGGGCGATGCTCGCCATGTCATGTTCGGACAGTTCGAAGTCGAAGATCGCAAGGTTCTCCCACTGGCGCGCGGCGGACGTGGCCTTGGGGAGCGGGATCGCACCTGTGCAGGTCGATGCCGACCACCTTCGCCGCGCCGGGCGCGATGCCTTTGTGGCCAGCTTCCTTGCCGTCATCGATGAGCCAGAGTCGCCCTTGACTGTCCAGCGTCATGCCCGGATGATCAATGGCGTGTCGCGGAAAGTCTACGAATGTCCGGCCTTCAGGTGTAACGACGATGCCGGAAGGGCCGGGACCCTGGAATGCGGCGAGCTCCTGAATCGTACCGATGGGGACCATGCTCCTGTCCAGGGTTTCAGCGTGGGCTAGAGGGCCCGAGAGGGCGAGCATCAGTCCGGCAAACGCGGTTGATGCAAAGGATGAGAGCGATTTTTTGAGCGTGGTTCGGTAACGTGGGCGCTTGCCGGGCTCGGCCTGACGCAGAAATCCTGGTGGGAAGCCGCTCCCCATGTCGCCAGCGGCCAACGGGTCACGGTACTGGAGGCTCATGAACCGGAGCCGGTGTCGTTCTTCGCCATCCACCCGATTCGCTCCGCGCAGTCGCGCAAGATCGGGTTGTTCGTCAGTGCAGCCGCTCGGTATTTCGATAACCCGCCATGGAACTGAGTAAGTTGTAACCGTCGTCATCCGTTTGGTGGGGTGAAACTTCACCCGACAGAACAGATGTGAAAGGAAACAAGCTGGAAGTCCGGCGCCCGCGTCAGCCTGCGCTATACCTAATCTCACTCATTGAGTTGACATCGGGTCCAGCTGTTTAGTTGACACCTGAACACAACGACATGAAAGGTTCGCGGGAATGAGTTTGCGTCTGGCGAACAGGGAGGACTCATGCTGGATTATGTCGCGCTGGGACTGCTGATCTTTGTCGGACTTGTTCTTTTCTATGGAATCATCGTACTTCACGATATTCCCTATGAAATAGCGGTACATCGCAATCATCCCCATCAGGACGCCATTCATGCCACCGGATGGGTCAGCCTGTTTACCCTGCACGCGCTCTGGCCGTTCTTGTGGATCTGGGCCATGTCATACCGTGAAGACCGTGGGTGGGGCTTCGGCGACGGCAAGTCGCCGCACAGCCATGTGGTTCACCTGGAAACCCAGGTGTTGGAGTTGCAACGCCGGATCGAGGCGCTGGAAGCGGATAAAGCGCCACGGCCACCCACGCCTGCATCGAGCAAGGAATCCTTCGACAGCGGCGGAGGGATCTGAGCGATGGACCTGCTGCTGATCCTGACCTACGCAGCGTTCTGCGTGGCGCTGTTCAAGCTGTTTCGTATCCCGCTGAACAAATGGACGGTGCCCACGGCCGTGCTGGGCGGCGTGGTTCTGATTGGCGCGCTGATCTTCACCATGAACTACAACCACCCTTACTCGGAAGTCGCACGCTCGTATTTCGTTTCGGTGCCCGTGGTGCCGGTGGTCAGTGGCCTGGTGATCGAGGTGCCGGTGCAGTCCAACCAGCTTCTGGAAAAGGGCGACATCCTGTTTCGCATTGACCCCACGCCGTTCGATAACCGCCGCAAATCGATCAAGGCACAGTTGGTCGCGGCCAAAGGCGATCTGTTTCGGATCAGCGAGCTGATCAAACGCAACTTCGGCACCCAGCGTGAACTGGAAGCGGCCATCGCCCGGACTGACGATCTGCAGGCACAACTGGCCAACGCTCAGTTCGACCTGGACAACACCGTGGTACGGGCGCCGGGCAGGGGCTTCGTGACCCATGTCGCGCTGCGCCCCGGCATGATGGCGACGAAACTGCCGCTGCGGCCCTCGATGATCTTCATTCCCGACGAAGGCCACTATTTCGCGGCCTGGATGCGCCAGAACAGCATTCTGCGGCTGTCGGTCGGCGATGAAGCGGAAGTCGCGTTCGATGGCATTCCCGGCAAAGTGTTCCAGGGCCGGGTCAAAAGCGTGATCGCGGTCATCGCCGAGGGCCAGGTGCAGCCGTCCGGCACGCTGATCGGCTTTACCGGTTCGCCCCCGGCTGGCCGGGTGCCGGTGATCATTGAAATCACCGACCCGGATTTCGCCCTGTACAGCCAGAAAATGCCCGGCGGGGCCTATGGACAGGCGGCGCTTTACAGCAAGCATTTCCATCATATTGCGGCGATGCGCAAGATTCTGCTGCGCATGTCGGCGTGGATGAATTACATCTTTCCTTTCCATTGAAAAAAGCCGCGGAAGTTACAAGCTAACCTGCGAAAAGAAGCGACTTCATGAACTAACCGTTATCGGAATATCGTGAGCACGCTATTCCCTTAAGCGTCACCCTTTACATGAAAGTGTGCGAGCGCAAGAGGATCGTCTGTCGAAATTCTCCGCCTGTAGAGCCTGTCCCTGATAACGAAAAGAAAGTCTCTGTCATGGCAACTCATCCATCGGCCGATGAACTGGTTGATCCGCTTTTTTCACGCGTGGGTTCCCAGTCCTCGCAGGGGGCTGCGGGGGTTGCACGCTACCCGGAGCGTTCTCTGGCGACCAGGATCAACCCTCCGAGCCATCGCTCTGAAAGTTCTCCCGGTAAAACGCCTTCAGTGTCTCGACGAATTCCTCCGCCAGTCGTGTCCGGGCGTGGGCGGGCGGCCAGATCACGTAGGTGGGAAACAGGATGTCCGGTTTGAATGGGCGGATCACGATCTCCCGGTGCCGATAATCCTGCGCCACCTGCGGGTGCGCCAGGGTAATGCCCATGCCCAGCGCGACCATCTCGCAGTTGATCGCGCTGTACTGCGCCTCCACCGCCAGGGTGCGCTCCACTCCCGCCTGCTCGAACAGGCCATCGACCAGCGACCGCGTGCCGTCGCCATGGCAGAGGGAGATGAAGGTTTCCCCCTCCAGATCGGTGAAGGTGATGTGATCCCGGGTCGCCAGCGGATGAGTCGCCGGCAGCACGCAGACTGCTGGCACCTTCGCCAGCAACTCGCTCTGCTGACTGCTGACGTCGCCGGGGTGCACGACGATGCCGATGTCACAGAACTGCGACTTGACCCATTGCTCCACCGTCGGCGACGAGTTCACGTGCAAAGAGACCGTTAGTTCCGGGCGCGACTCGGTGAAGGCCTTCAGCACCTGGGGAATCAGGCTCAAGCCGGTAGAAGGCACGGCGGCGACCCGCAAGCGCCCGGTGCCCAGATTGCGAATGTTCTTCGCCGACAGCTTGAGGCTGTCCATGCCCACGTACGCACGTTCGACTTCCTGAAAGAACGCCTGACCTTCCTGGGTCGGAATCAGGCGCACCCCGGCGCGTTTGAACAGGGTCAATCCGGTGCTCAGTTCCAGTTGCGAGATCAGTCGGCTGACGTTGGGCTGTGAGGTGTACAGCGCCTCGGCGGCAGCGGTCATCGACCCCAGCCGCATGACACTTCGAAAGGCTTCGATCTGCTTGAGATTCATGCGTTGCTCCATATCAAATATGAATAACTAACCCGGATATCCGTATTTGACCATATGGAAGGGCTGTCGCAATACTCGGCCTGCAACCCATAGCGCACATGAAGATGCGCCACCGCGCGATGGATTCGCCGGGAGCATGCGCCGTGCATGCATGGCTTCGGTTCACGCCGCAGCGACTGACGCATTGTTCGATCTGCCCCATGCACTTCGGAGATAGTCTGTGAATAGCCTTTACTCATCCCTCGCAACACCGTCGTTCCGTCCTTTGAACCGCATCGCCGTGGCCGTCACCCTGACGCTCTCCGGTATCGCCAGCGCCCCGGCATTCGCCGAGCCCACGCTGTACGTCGCCGGTGTCGGCGGCTCCACCGAGCAGATGTACAAGACCAAAGTCATTCCCGCGTTCGAGAAACAGCACAACGTCAAAGTGGTGTACGTCGCCGGCAACTCCACCGAGACCCTGGCCAAGTTGCAGGCGCAGAAAGGACGCCAGCAGATCAACGTCGCCATGATGGACGACGGTCCGATGTATCAGGCGCTGCAACTGGGCCTGTGCGAAAAACTCAGTGACGCGCCGGTGTACAAGGACCTGTATCCGCTGGCACGGCTGAGCCCCGAGGCGACCGGGATCGGCGTGGTCGCCACCGGTATCGGCTACAACGAAGAAGCCTTCAAGAAACGCGGTTGGGCGGCACCGGACTCCTGGGAAAACCTCACCGACCCTCGGTACAAGCAATTGCTCGGCATGCCGCCGGTGACCAATACCTATGGTCTGCACACGCTGGTGGAGATGGCGCGCTTGCGTGGCGGCGGCGAGAAGAACATCGACCCCGGTTTCAAATCCCTCAAGGATGAAATCGGCCCCAACGTGCTGGCGTGGGTGTCGGCACCGGGAGAGATGGACGGCATGATGCAGAACGGCGACGTGGTGATGGCGGTGTATGGCAGCGGGCGGGCCGTGGCCCTGCAGAGCACCGGCTTCCCGTTGAAGTTCATCTACCCCAAGGAAGGCGGCATCGCGTTGCAGATCGCGGCCTGCAGCGTGACCCCGAACGCTCAGTCCGAGTTGGCGCAGGCGTTCATTCAGTACGTGCTCTCGCCTGAAGTTCAGGAAATCCAGGCCCGGGAAAACGGCTTCGCGCCGGTCAACCAGACGGTCAAGCTGCCGCCGGAAGTCGCCGCCCGCATGCCTTACGGCCCGGAGAAGGTCAATGCGCTGATCAAGGTCGATTGGGACACCATCAACCAGCAGCGCAGTGAGTGGACGACGCGCTGGAACCGCACCGTCGAGCGTTGATCGCCGGTCGCGCCGCCATGGCGCGACATTCCGATCCTTCCGTACCCCTTCCTGGAGACGCAGGTCCGCCTGCGTGGCACGCCAATGGCATTTCTCACACTTGAAGGCATCGTCAAGACCTACGGCAGTTTCAGGGCCATTGACGGTTTGAACCTTGAGGTCCGGCACGGCGAATTCATCGCGCTGCTGGGGCCATCCGGTTGCGGCAAGACCACCACCCTGCAATCGATCGCCGGTTTCGTTCAGCCCACCGAGGGGCGGATCGTGCTGGACGGGCGCGACATCACCCATGTTCGCCCCGAGCAGCGGGGCTTGGGTATCGTGTTTCAGAGTTACGCGCTGTTCCCGCACATGACGGTGGCACAGAACATCAGCTTCGGCCTGGAGATGCGCGGCGTCCCCAGGTCCGAACGCAGCAAGCGGATCGACGAAGCGCTGGATCTGGTCCGGCTGGCCGGTCTGGGCGAGCGCTATCCCAAGGCGTTGTCCGGGGGCCAGCGTCAGCGGGTCGCGATTGCACGGGCGCTGGCGATCCGCCCGAATCTGTTGCTGCTCGACGAGCCGATGTCCAACCTCGACGCCAAACTGCGCGAAGAAATGCACATCGAGCTGCGAGCGATTCAGCGGGAGCTGGGCATCACCACGATTCTGGTCACCCACGATCAGGTCGAGGCGATGACCATGAGCGATAGGATCGCCGTGATGCACAAGGGCCGGATCGTACAGATCGATACGCCGTTCGAGGCCTACGAGCGGCCGCATTCGCCCTTCGCCTCGGCGTTCCTGGGCAAGACCAATGCCTTCGCTGGCGCCGTGCAGCTGCGCAATGAGCGCTGCTGTCATGTGCAGGTGCGCGACACGCTGTTGCACGTGCCCCATGAAGATCGTTCGTTGGGCAACGACGTCAATGTCTACATTCGGCCGGAGAAGATTCGTCTCACCGACGCGAGCAGTGGCCGGTTGAGCGGACGCGTACGCCTGCGGGTATTTCTCGGCAACCTTTGGTTGATCGCGGTGGAAAGCCGTCTGGGTCTGGTGCACATGACGCAGCCCAATCTGGGCACGCCGCCGCCGGAAGAGGGCAGTGATGTCGGCCTGGACTGGTCTGACGACGATTTGCGTCTGCTGGACCGGGAGGTCGCCCATGGCCACGTATGACGCTGAGCGGGTAGGCGCCGCGCCGTGGATTCTCAGCGGCCCGGCGTTACTGGTGTTCGTCGCCCTGTTGCTCGCGCCGTTGCTGCTGACCGCCGTACTGTCACTGAACCTGTTCAGTGACAGCGAAGGGGTGATTGCGGCCTACAGCCTGGGCAACTACCTTGAGGTGTTCAAGGACAGTTACTTCCACGAAATCTTCCTGCGCACCGGGGGCATGGCGCTGGCGGTCACGGTGCTCTGCGTCGTTCTCGGCATCCCGGAAACCATCATCATCGCGCGCATGGCACCGCGCTGGCGCTCGCTGTTCCTGTTGGTGGTGCTCGGGCCGTTGTTGATTTCCGTGGTGGTGCGCACCCTGGGCTGGGCGATCCTGCTGGGCAACAATGGCTTGATCAACGACGCCTTGCAGGCGCTGGGCATTACCGACCAGCCGGTCAAAATGCTGTTCACGCAAGTGGGGGTGATCATCGCGCTGACCCACGTGCTGGTGCCGTTCATGGTCATCGCGGTCTGGGCCACCTTGCAGCGTCTGGATCTGCAGGTCGAATGGGCGGGACTGTCGCTGGGCGCGTCGCGGTTGACGGTGTTCCGCCGGATCATCCTGCCGCAGATCATGCCGGGCGTGCTGTCGGGTTCGATCATCGTCTTCGCCCTCGCGGCATCGGCCTTCGCCACCCCGGCGATCATCGGCGGGCGCCGTCTGAAAGTGGTCGCCACGGCCGCGTACGACGAATTCCTCGGCACCCTCAACTGGCCGTTGGGCGCCGCCATCGCGATGCTTCTGCTGGTGGCGAACCTGATCATCATTCTGGGTTGCAGCAAGCTGGCCGAGCGCCGCTTCAAGCAAGTCTTCGAGTAGACGACCATGCACAAGAACGGGTTTTTCTCGCTGCTTTTTCACGCGTGCTTCGTCACGTTCATCATCGCGCCGCTGGTGGTGGTGATGGCGATGGCCTTCACCAGCAAAGGCTATCTGTCGTTGCCCACCGACGGCCTGTCGCTGCGCTGGTTCAGGGCGTTGCTGGACAACCAGGAAATGATCGATGCCTTCGTCCTGTCGGTAAAACTGGGACTGGCATCGGCCACCCTGGCGGCGCTGCTGGCGATTCCCGCCGCACTGGCGATCAGTCGCTACGAGTTTCCGGGGCGCGGGGCAGTGACGGGCTTTCTGCTGTCGCCGCTGATGATCCCGTCGGTGGTGCTGGGCATCGCATTTCTGCGGTTCTTTTCGGTGGCTCACATCGGCGGCGCGTTCTGGGCGCTGACGCTGACCCACGTGATTGTCGTGCTCCCTTATGCGTTGCGTCTGACGCTGGCGTCGACCATCGGCCTTGAGCGCGACATCGAACACGCCGCGCTGTCCCTCGGTGCCAGTCGCTGGACTGCGTTCTACCGCGTGGTGCTGCCGCGCATCCGCACCGGTGTAGTGGGGGGATGGATGCTGGCGTTCATCCAGAGTTTCGACGAGTTGACCATGACCGTGTTCGTCGCCACGCCCGGCACCACAACGTTGCCGGTGGCCATGTACAACCAGATTTCCCAGACCATCGACCCCTTGATCACCGCCGTCTCGACGGTGCTGATCATCGGCACCTTGCTGTTGATGCTGGTCCTCGACCGACTGGTCGGGCTTGACCGGGTTTTGATTGGAGAAGGCAAATGAGCCAGGACACTCACAGCGTCACGCAATCGGACGTGATCGTGATCGGCGGCGGGCTGGTGGGCACTGCTGTGGCCTATGGCCTGGCGCGCAGTGGCGCCGACACGCGGGTGCTCGACCAGGGAGACAACGCCTTTCGCGCCTCACGGGGTAATTTCGGCCTGGTCTGGGTGCAGGGTAAAGGCCACGACCTGCCGGACTACTCGCGCTGGACCCGTTCCTCGGCCGTGCGTTGGTCTGGGTTCGCCGAAGCATTGATGGCCGACAGCGGCGTCGATGTGCAGCTCAAGCAGCCGGGCGGCTTTCATATGTGCTTCAGCGATGAAGAACTGCGCGAACGCCAGTCCCGTCTGCAGACGCTTCAGGATGCGCTGGGCGACTACCCGTTCCAGATGCTCGATGCCGCTGAGCTGAAGGCCCGCCTGCCATTGATCGGCCCTGCTGTGGTGGGTGCGAGCTATACGCCGCAGGACGGCCACGTCAATCCGCTGAAGCTACTGCGCGCATTGCACACCTCGGCCCAGGGCAGGGGCGCACGGTTTCACAGTGGGGTTCAGGTGGACCGCATCGATTGTGCCCCCGGCGAGTTTCGCGTGCGGGTCGGCCAGCGCCAGTTCGTCGCGCCGCGCGTGGTGCTGGCTGCAGGGCTGGGCAACCCCGGCCTGGCGCAGCAGGTGGGATTGCATGCGCCGGTGGCACCGAATCGCGGCCAGGTGTTGATCAGCGAGCGGGTCAAGCCGTTTCTCGATTACCCGACCATCAACGTGCGTCAGACCGACGAAGGCACCGTGCAACTGGGCGACTCCATGGAAGAAGTGGGGTTCGACGACGGCACGTCCACCCAGGTGCTTGCGGCGATTGCCCGGCGCGGGGTGTCGACCTTTCCTTTGCTGCGCGACGTGCGCCTGATCCGGGCGTGGGGCGCCTTACGGGTGATGAGCCCCGACGGCTTTCCGATCTATCAGCAATCGCCAACTCACCCCGGCGCCTTCGTGGTGACCTGCCACAGCGGCGTGACACTGGCCGCCGCCCACGCATTGCGCATCGCGCCGTGGATCATGGGCGGTGCGATGCCTGACGAGCTGAGCGTGTTCGCCGGCGACCGTTTTCTGACTGACAAGGTGTTTTCCCATGCGCACTGATCCGCTGTTTCAACCGGTCATGAGCGAAGCGAGGTCGACGCGGACCGTCAGCCTGACTTTCAACGAACAACCTCTGCAAGTACCCGCTGGCAGCAGTGTCGCCGCCGCCTTGCTGATGTCGGGCATCCAGCGCTTTCGTGCCACGCCCGTGAGCGAGGCGCCGCGCGCGCCGTATTGCATGATGGGCGTGTGCTTCGAATGCCTGGTGGAGATCGACGGCGTACCCAATCGCCAGAGCTGCCTGATCGAAGTCCGGGAAGGGATGCGGATCCGTTCCCAGGAAGGCGCTCGCGACCTGATGTTTCAACCGGCCACCGTGCAATCCGTTGAGGTGCTGTCATGAGTCATTCAAGCGTCGATGTGGTGGTGGTAGGCGCGGGGGCTGCGGGCATCTCGGGTGCCGTCGCGCTGGCGGAACTGGGCCTGCACGTGGTGGTGCTGGACGAGCAGGGCAGTCCGGGCGGGCAGATTTACCGAGGCATCACCCTTGCCCCGTTGTCCCGTCGTGACATGCTCGGCCCCGATTACGCCCACGGAAACGAACTGGCGCAGGCGCTGGCTTCGTCCAGCGTGCGCTACGAGAAAGGCGCGGCGGTCTGGCAGGTGACCCGCGAGCACGAGGTCAGTTACCTGCGCGAGGGCCGTTTGCACACGTTGCAAGCCAAGGCGGTGCTGCTCGCCACTGGCGCGATGGAGCGGCCGTTCCCGATTCCAGGCTGGACTCTGCCGGGGGTGATGAGCGCCGGCGCTGCGCAGATTTTGCTGAAAAGCTCGGGCCTCGCACCGAGCGAACCGGTGGTGCTGGCCGGCTGCGGACCGTTGTTGTACCTGTTGGGCTGGCAATACCTGCGCGCCGGCGTGCCGATCAAGGCGCTGGTGGACACCACCCGGCCCGATGATTACTGGCGCGCACGACGTCATCTTTTCGCTGCGCTGAGGGCCTGGCCCTATCTGCGCAAGGGCCTGGAGTTGATGCGCAGCCTGCGCAGTGCTCGGATTGCCCACTTCACCGGCGCCGAGCAGTTGGCAGTGGAGGGCGACGAGGCGGCGAGGGCGCTGACTTTTACCGTCGCCGGCAAGGCCGAACGCATTGCCACGCGCTGCGTGCTGCTGCATCAGGGTGTGGTGCCGAACATCCAATTCAGTCAGTCGCTGCGCGCGCGTCATCATTGGGATGTGGATCAACTGTGCTTCAGTCCGGTGGTCGATTCGTGGGGCGAACTGGACGTGGCCGGGGTGTTCGTGGCCGGTGATGGCGCAGGCATCGGCGGCGCGCAGGCGGCGGCTGTTCAGGGCCAGCTTGCGGCCTTGGGCATTGCCGTACGCCTGGAAAAACTCAGCGATGCTCAGCGCGCCTTTCGCGCCGAAGCCTTGCGCGCCCGGCTGGCGTCCAACCTGCGTATCCGGCCGTTTCTCGACGCGCTGTATCAACCCAAGGAGGCCAACCGCATTCCTGCCGACGACGTGATGGTGTGTCGCTGCGAGGAGGTGACGGCGGGCGAGTTGCGCGGCTTTGTCGCCTTGGGCTGCACCGGGCCGAACCAGGCCAAATCGTTCGGTCGTTGCGGCATGGGGCCGTGTCAGGGCCGCATGTGCGGCCTGACGGTGACCGAAGTGATCGCCAAGGCGCGTGGGGTATCGGCGTCGGAAGTAGGCTATTACCGGATTCGTCCGCCGATCAAACCCATCACCCTGGGAGAGCTGGCCGGTGACTGAGTCGAGTCAGCGTCAGAGCGATGTGCTGGTGATCGGCGGCGGCATTCATGGCCTGAGCACGGCCTTTCATCTCGCTCAACGCGGGGTCAGCGTCACCGTGCTGGAGGCCGAGTATTGCGGCCGCCACGCCTCCGGCGTCAATGCCGGTGGGGTGCGAACCCTGGGCCGTCATGCCGAAGAAATTCCGCTGGCGCTGGCCTCGCGCAAGCTATGGCACGGCCTGCGAGAGACGTTGGGGGACGACGGCGGTTTTGTCGCCAGCGGTCAGTTGAAGCTCGCCGAAACCCCGGCCGAACTGGAAGAGTGCCGCTTACGCGTGCAGTCCCTCAAGGCGCTTGGCTTCGATCATGAAGTGCTGATCGATCAGGCGCAGGTGTTCGACATCATTCCCACCGTCGCCCGGCATGTGGTGGGCGGCATCTGGGTCAAGGACGACGGCTACGCGGTGCCGTACAAGGTGGTGACCGCGTTTCGGCTCGCCGCTGAAAGGCTCGGCGTGAAGGTGCACGAAAAAACGCCGGCGCACCGCATCGAGCAGCGCGGCCAGCAGTGGACGGTGAGCACGCCCGGCGGTGTGTATTCGGCCGAGCATCTGGTCATCACTGCCGGTGCCTGGGCCCGGGAGTTGGCCGCGCAGGTTGGCGAACCGGTGGCGGCGCACCCTGAAGGGCTGATGCTGATGGTGACCCATCGCGTCGCGCCGTTCTGTGCCCCCGTGCTGGGGGCGACGGGTCGCTCGCTGTCGTTCAAGCAATTCGCCAATGGCACGGTGGTGATCGGCGGCAAGTTGATTGGCTCGCTGGATTTCGCCGCCCGCCACGGCGAAGTCGACATGACCCGACTGGGCACCAGCGCACGGACCGTCACCGATCTCTTCCCGCACTTGAAGCACTTGGGGGTCAATCGCGTCTGGGCCGGGGTCGAGGCGTTCACCGCTGACGACCTGCCGGTGATTGGTGCCAGTCGCAAGGCCAGCAACCTCAGTTACTCGTTCGGTTTCTGCGGCAGCGGTTTCCAGATGGGGCCCGGCACCGGTCAGCGTCTGGCCCAGCAGATACTCGGAGAACACTCGGATATTTCACTGGATGCGTTCGATGTCGGCCGGTTCGACAGCGTCGCATCCGCTTCACCCATCAACCCGGTTCAACCGGTTATCAGCGTCCCACACCACTAGGAGTTCACATGCTGGAAATCACCCGTATCGAAACCAATCAGCGCATGAGCCGCGTCGTGCAGTGCAACGGCTTCACCTTCCTGGGCGGCCAGACCGCCACCGACCGCACGCTGGACATCAAGGGGCAGACGGCACAGGTGCTGGAAAAGATCGATAACTTCCTCGCCAAAGCTGGTCTGGACAAGACCCGCATCCTCAGCGCGCAAGTCTGGCTTTCGGACATTGAGGCCAACTTTGCCGGAATGAACGAAGTCTGGGACGCTTGGGCCCCAGAAGGCCACGCCCCGGCACGCGCCACCGTCGAATCGCGCCTGGCAGCCCCGGATCTGCTGGTGGAAATAACCGTCGTCGCGGCAGGCTGACGCCGCCACGCTGTCCAGTGCGCAAACTTCACCGCCGGCAAGCCGTGCTGCTACAGAGGTTGGCGGAGTGTCAGTCAACCTGACACAACCGATCGTTCCCACGCTCCAGCGTGGGAATGCCTCCCAGGACGCTCTGTGTCCACATTGGCGCGCAGCGTCAATCACTGCGTTACCACGCGCAGCGCCGGAACGACTTGCGCCAGCCGGATTGCCACGCGGGATTCGCCAGCACCCTGTGTCCGCCAACTGAACAGTGCGCGAGCCACCGCAAAACTCCACGCATTTGAAATGAACCTGAACCTGCGCATCATCCATCCGAAGGCCATCGCTAATCTTCTGTTTTAAAAAGGGAATTTTTTCTTTGTCAGACAATCACTGGCTTATGACCCACTATCCCGCCAAGGAGAAAAACATGGCCCAGGAAAAACACTACCGGATCGACTACCTGCTCAACGGCAGCTACAAGACCTTCTACGTTCGCACGGCACGCATGGACAACGCAGAAGCCTGGCATTGGGCGACCGTGGATGCCGGGATCGGCCAATTGCCGAAATACCGCACCGACCCGGTGTCCAAACTCAGCAAACCCCAGGCAGAAAAGCACGGCATTACCGATGTGGAGTGGCATCTGGCGTAATGCGCAGAGCCTGAGGCTGGATCGAGTATCGGAGCGAGCCGGTGCGGGTAGACCGGCGACGGGTCGATGCAATCTGGATGCTGGATCGTCAGGTTCGCTGGCGCCTTTCACAAAGTCGACTTGATTCTGGCAAACATGACCGTGACCCTGGAGCGCGCACAGGTAGCAGCCTGCGCGCTGTTCCGTCAGCGATGCTCCACAAGGTTCAAAAAGCGCCGGGTGCGTTCATTGGCCGGATTGATCAGGATCTGTTCCGGCGTGCCGTCGGCCACCACCTTGCCTGCCTCCATGAACAGCACACGGTCGGCAATGTCTTGTGCGAACTTCATTTCGTGGGTGACCAGCAGCATGGTCATTTGCTGTTCATGGGCGATGGCACGAATGACGGCGAGCACTTCGCCGACCAGCTCGGGGTCCAACGCCGACGTCACCTCGTCGAACAACATCACTTGCGGGCGCATGGCAAGGGCGCGGGCGATCGCCACGCGTTGCTGTTGTCCACCGGACAGTTGGGCAGGGTAGGCGTCTGCCTTGTGACCCATGCCGACCAGCGCGAGATATTGTCTGGCGCGCTCGATGGCCTCTTCACGGCTCAGCTTCAGAACCCGCATAGGTGCTTCGGTGATGTTTTCCTGCACGGTGAGGTGCGGGAACAGATTGAACTGCTGGAACACCATGCCCACCCGGTGCACCACAGGCGCTTTGCCCGACCACGGCAAGCGCCAGCCAGCGGAGCGCGCGGGTACCGGTGACCCTGCCACTTCGATGTGGCCTTGCTGATAGTTTTCCAGGCCCTTGATCAGACGCAGAACAGTGGATTTGCCCGACCCGCTGGGACCGATCAGGGCGACTTTCTGGCCCCGGGGGATGCTCAGATCCAGATGATCGATGACCCGGTTGGCGCCAAACTGCTTCACCACGTTATTGAGCACAATCTGTGGTGATGCGAGGGAGAGGCCGTGTGTGAGATCAGACATGACTGCGCCTTTCGAAATACTTGAACAGCAGGGAAGTGGGCACGCTGATCGCCAGGAACATCAGCGCCATCACTGTGTAGGGCTCGTTGTAGCGGTAGGTCATGCCAGCAATCTGCTTGGCCGCCTGAAACAGCTCGGGGATGGTAATCACCGCCAACAGGGGCGTCTCCTTGAACATGCCGATCAGGTAGTTGCCGAGCACCGGCAGCATCGGTTTCAACGCCTGGGGCAGCACGATGCGTTGCCACGTGGTGCTGGTGTCAAAGTCCAGTGCCCTGGCGGCCTCCCATTGGCCGGCGGGCACGTCTTCTATCGCACCGCGAAAGGCTTCGGCGATGTAGGCGCCGTAATAAAGCCCAAGGCCGATGACCCCGGTGGAGATCGCCGGCAGGGTAATTCCCGCCAACGGAAAGGCAAAAAACAGCACGTACAGCTGGACCATCAGCGGCGTGTTGCGGAAGAAACTCAGATAGCCGCTGCTCAGGCGCCGGATCGGGGTGAGCGATGAGCGTTGCGCCACCGCCAGCAGCAGGCCTGTTACTACCGCCAGCAGAAAGCCCAGCACCACCACTTGCACCGTGACCAACAGCCCTTGAAACAACTCGGGAACGATTGACCAGGCGAAGGCGTAATCGAAATTCATGAGGCCACCCCCTGACGCCAGGCCGTGACGCGTTTTTCGTAGCATCTGACCAGCCAGCTCAGTGGCCAGGCCATGGCGAAATAGCACACCAGCACGATGCTCCAGATCAGCGTCTGCTGGCCGAGGGTGGTAATGAGCTGGCCACCGGAAAAGGTCAGGTCGCTCAAGGTGATCAACGACACCAACGAGGTAGTCTTCAGCAGCTCGACCAACTGATTACCCATGGGCGGCAGCATGAAGGGCAGCGCCTGAGGCAATACGATGCGGCGAAAGGCAGTGATCGAACCGAAGTCCAGCGCACGTAATGCATCGCGCTGACCGCGACTGACATTATTCAGCGCCGAGCGGACAATTTCCGAACCGTACGCGGAAAACGTCAGGCCAAGGCCCAGTACTCCGGTGGTCATTGGCGACAGACTGATGCCGAACAACGGCAGGATGAAGAACAGGTAAAACAGCAGGACCAGCGCCGAAATCCCGCGCAGGATTTCAACGTAGACCGTGGCCATCCAGCGCAGCAGGCGCCAGGGCGATAGACGCATGAGGGCGATGATGAAAGACATCACCACCACGATCAGTTGAGCAAAAAACGTGATCTGTAAGGTGACCAGTGCGCCGTGGGCCAGTTGGCGTGCGATAAAACGTGCCGTTTCCACGACAGAGGGATCGATGAACATGGCCGTACTCGTATGGGCTGAGGCCTTGATGGGGCAAGACTGTAGGCTCGCAGCGCTCGTGATAGCGCTGCGAGCTGACCGGGTTTAGCGGTTGCAGCGCTGCTCGGCAGTGATATCCGCCGGTGGCAATTCGTTCTCGGTGTAGCCGTACTTCTGCAGGATCTTCAATAGCTCGCCGGAAGCCCGCAGTTTGGCCAGCTCCTGGTTGAAGGCCTGAGTGAATTCAGGGTCGTTTTTCGGCAGGCCATAGGCGTGGTAGTTCCAGGTCGGTTTGCCTTCGGCGTCCGGGATCTGGTCGAACGGCAGGGCGCGTTCGATGGTCGGGCCATTGGCCTTCTTCACCAGGCTGATGATCTCTGCGTCCGGGAAATACACCACGTCGACACGATCAGCCTCAAGGGCGGCCAGCGCTTCGGTGTCCTTGTCGAAAAGCACGACGTTGCCGGTGGCGATACCGCTGTCCTTGGCTTCCTGCACCTGGTTGCTGCCCGGCTGAGTCGCCAGGCGCGCCTTGCCGTTGGCCGCGACGTCTTTGAGGCTGTGCAGCTTCAGCGGGTTGCCGGCCTTGACGATGAACGCGCCGCCGGAGCGGGTGACCGGGTTGGAATAACCGATCACCTTGCAACGCGCCGGATTGATGAACAGCCCGGCCCCGATCAGATCGAAACGCCCGGCCGCCAGTCCCGGCACCAGCGAGCCGAATTCGGTGATGGGCGTTTCGATTTTGTTGATGCCCAGGTTTTTCAGAATCGCCTGAAGGATCTCGACGTTGGCGCCGACCGTTTTGCCTTGGGTGTCGATGTAGGCGTAAGGCTGTTCGTTGGCAATCCCGGCGGTCAGGCCCTGGGTACGGCCCTTTTCCAGCAGTCCGGCTATCGCGGACGACGCAAACAGCGCGTTCAACAGCACGGCGGATCCGAGTAAAGCTGACAGCGATAGAGGTTTAAGGCCTTTCATGAACGATGCTCAACGTAGTGGCGGGATAATTTTTGGGGGGATGGATACCGACATTCAGGGCTTCCAGATCCCGACATCCTTGGCATCGACCGCTTTGGGCAGCAGGCCCGCGGCGAAGAAGGCATCGGCGATTTTCTGCTGTTCGCCTAACTGAT
The DNA here is from genome assembly GCF_003605735.1 of Pseudomonas sp. LS-2. Classification (GTDB taxonomy): domain Bacteria; phylum Pseudomonadota; class Gammaproteobacteria; order Pseudomonadales; family Pseudomonadaceae; genus Aquipseudomonas. The sequence continues at coordinate 74,543 of NZ_QXTJ01000024.1, forward strand.
CCGCCTTGACTGCTTCGACCTGATAGCTGCGATGGGCGTTGGCCGACTCGACGGTTTCCACATCGAGATTGCCCCACAGTGGGCCGAGTACTGCGGCAGCATCCCGCGGGTTTTTCTTGATCCAGCTGCCCGCTTGCTGCAATTGCTGATAGACCAGTTTCAGCACTTGCGGGTGGGCGCTGGCGTAGGCTGTGCTGGTCAGGTAATAGCGTTTGTAGCTGGCCAGACCCGCGCCATCGGTGAGAGTGCGCGTCGGCAGTTGGCGCTGAACGCTGGTGAGGAAGGGTTCCCAGGTCACCCACGCATCGACCTTGCCGTTCTCGAACGCGGCACGGCCGTCGGCAGGTGTGAGGTAAGCGGGCTGGATGTCTGCGAAGGTCAGACCGGCCTTGTTCAGCGCGGCGATCAGCAGGTAGTGAGTGCCTGCCGCTTTGGTCACGGCGATCTTCTTGCCTTTCAGATCGCTCAGCTGTTGAATCGGTGATTCCTTGGCGACCACGATGGCCTGCGCGCTGGGAGAGGGAGACTCTTCGGCGAAGTAAGTGAGTTTGGCCTGCGCCGCCTGAGCGAAGATCGGCACGGTGTCGGCCACGTCAGCACTGATGTCGACGTTGCCGATATTCAGCGCTTCCAGCAGCGGCAGCCCGCTTGGAAATTCATGCCAACTGATGTCGATGTTGTCTTTGCCCAAGGCCTGTTCCAGGGTGCCCTGTGCTTTCAGCAAAGTGATGAGTGTCGAGGATTTCTGATAGCCAATGCGCACTGTTTCACGGGCCTGCGCAGGGATGGCGAGGGTGCAGGCGAGGGCGATTGCCAGGCCTGCAAGCAATGAGTGGCGACGGGGCTTTACCGGATTTTTATAGGCGTTGGGCATCTTGGACTCTTCGATCAAAGGTGAACAGGCGCTGGCGCGAAGCCATCGATCATAGAGTTCTAAAAAATATTATTTAAATACCTTATGGTTATTAGCTTATGCAGGGCGTGTGATGCCCAGGCGCTTGCCATCTGCAGACGCCAGATAGATGATCGTAAGGCGTTTGTTCTTACTTCATGGAGGCTGCACCATGGACAGGATTCCGTCCTTTCACACAAAACGTCTTCTTCTTACGCCTCTGGTAGAGGCCGATATCCCTGCCATTCAGCAACTTTTTCCCCACTGGGATGTGGTGCGCTACCTCGATAGCCGGGTGCCTTGGCCATACCCGGATGATGGCGCGGAGCAGTATGTTCACGAGCACGTATTGCCTGCGGTCCGCCTGGGCAAGGAATGGCACTGGATGATTCGGCTCGCGGACAATCCCGATCAACGCATCGGCAGTATCTGCCTGTACGACCAGCCGGGTAATCATCGCGGCTTCTGGCTCTCGCCTGCGTGGCAAGGGCGTGGCTATATGCAGGAGGCCTGCAAGGTCATTAACCGTTATTGGTTCGACACCCTGGACCGGCCTGTCATGCAAGTTCCCAAGGCTGTCGGAAACGCGGCCTCAAGGCGAGTATCGGAGCGAGAAGGTATGCGTTTGGTCGAGGTGACTGAAGGTGAGTTCGTCAGTGGTCGAATGAACAAGGAAATCTGGGAACTGCGGCAGGAAGATTGGGCAAGGCTTGATGTTTGCACGTGAGTACGCGCGCACCTGAATCTATGGAATTCAGCCCATGTCCAATCCGCACATCCGTCCTCTCGCGATCTGCGTCTTACAGCGCGAGCTTTTCGGCGGATTCTCCGTGGGTTCCGGAGAGGCTGGCGGGGTTGATCAGGCCGCTGGGTTTACTGAGGTGAACGTCTTTCAAGTGTTGAAGCGGCAACAGTGCAAAGGCAGTTAACCGTCAATTCTGCACAGATAGTCCTGCCAATTCTCGTCGACGCAGTGCAGCAACAGAAGAAGGAACCTTGTTCCATGACGGAAAGTCGTTTTGATTCATCGCTCGCTTTCACACCTTTCGATCTTGATGGTGATGCTGCTGGCGCCCCAGTGGTCATCAATCCTGATGACTACCTGGAGACGGAATTCGGCCGCGAGTTCACCCCTGAGCGCAGCGGCCAGGCATGGGCGCAGGCCTATGAGCGTCTAAGCGCCGAACTGGCACGGCCCGAGGATGGCGTTCATGTCTATCTGGTGATGGGCGTGCAGGGCGCAGGCAAGTCTCGCTGGGTGTCGGAGAACCTTGGCAGGCTGGGCCCGCGTGCAGTTGTGTTCGATGCAGCGTTGCCTGCGCGGCGCCATCGGGAAAGGTTGCTTGAGATTACCCGCGCCCATGGCGCGCCGGTCATCGCGATTTTCGTCAAGGCTGCCCTTGATGTGGCGTTGTCGCGCAATGCCAGCCGCAGCGCGGACAAAAGGGTGCCTGAGGACGCTGTGAGGAGCGTATTCGGCATGCTTGAAGCCCCGGTCGTAGAGGAAGGGTTTGTCTGGGTGCAGGAAGTCGACCCGCTAGCGAGTTTGCCCTGATGTAGCAATCGTGCGGGGCTGCTGTGGCTTTTGATTCTGACCGAAGGCCGTAGGAGCAAGCTTGCTCGCGATCTGCTGCGCAGCAGTAGCCAACCCGCCAGACGCGGTGTATGTGAAAAAAGCAATCGTGAGCGAGGTCATTCCCCCAGCACGCCGGCCGTACGTGAACGACTCGCCGCAACGATCGATATCGTCGTCGAATGTTAATGCATTAGCTGGCATATGCGTCTTTAATCGGTGATAAGTCGATAAATATTGGAGGGGCAGGCTCTCGGTGGGTTGCCTGTCACCAAAAATCCCAGTGCGTGGTGATCGGACANAAGTGGTAGTTTCAGCCTATTGATGAAGTAATGGCTCAATGACATATTTGCGCCGTCTTCAACTTCCTCTCTGTGTGCAGAATGCGTCCCCTAAAGTCACTTGTTGCGGCCTCAGTGCTGCTCAGCGGGTGCAATGGAATGCCAGTCGCTTTTACCCAGGATCCAGTTTACGACCAAGCGTTCGTCGTCCATTCCGGCGGTCCGCTTCCCTTCATGTTGATGGGGACCGCGGTGCAGTGGAACGAAGATTACGCGGTTACCGTCAAGCACATTCCCTACCTTTCCGGCGCTGTCTATCAGGGCCGGGCGGACGTCCAATTCTTCAAGCACAAGGCTAACGGCGCACCGCTGTGGCGTGCCTATCAGCCCGGCGAAGCCGTGACAGCAGTGGGTTACAACTCGCTCTATATGTCAGTCAAGGGCAGCGGTCACACCTTGCCGGCGATGGTCCGTCTGGACAGCAAAGAAGGCAACGTGCTGTACGGCACCCACGACGGTCCGGTGGCCAAGGGCATGTCCGGCGGGCCGGTGTTCGCCGACGACGGCAAAGTGGTGGGGATCACCGTGGCGTTCCTGACGTCCAGCGATCTGGCCGCGCTCAAGCGTCCGGACCTCGCCAGTCAGCCACGGGTCAGCATTTTTCTGCCCTATGCCGAGATCAGCCGCGAATGGGGTCGCTACCTGGCCCAGTCCAGGCCGGTAACGCCGGCAGAGTCCCATCTCGCCAGCCGCTGATCAGCGCTCTGAGCGCATGCTATGAACATTCCCCATCAACGCTCGCGCAAGGCTTCGCGGGCGCGGTTCAGGGGTTTGATCAGGTAGTCGAGCACAGTCTTCTGCCCGGTGCGGATGTCCACGGTGGCGATCATGCCGGGCACGATGGCGAAGGTCTTGCCGGCCTTGTTGCGCAGCACGTCCGAGTCGGTGCGAATGTACACGCGGTAGTAGAAGATCTCCGGTTTGACTTCATCCTGAATGGTGTCCGGCGAAATGGTCACCACCTTGCCGTCGAGACTGCCGTAGATGGAGTAGTCATAGGCGGTGATCTTGACCTTGGCTTCCTGATCCGGGTGGATGAACGCGATGTCGCGGGGTGAAATGCGCGCTTCGATCAGCAGTTGTTCGTCCAGCGGCACGATCTGCATCAGTTTCCCGTTGGGCGGCACCACACCGCCGATGGTGGTGACCTCGATGTCCTTGACGATGCCGCGCACAGGGGAGTGTAGGGTCAGACGCGACAGCGAGTCGTTGCGACCGCGAATCACCGCCACCAGCATCTGCGCTTCGGCGTTGGCCTTGGCCAGATCCTCCCGCGCCCGGACCATGTAATCGGAACGGGCTTCGGTGGCCTTGAGTTCCAGCTCCGAACGCTGGCGATTCAGGCGCAGCACTTCAACGCGGCTCGAAGCGCCGATCTTTGCCAGGTTTTCGGTGATTTCCAGCTCGCTGCGCACCAGTTTCAACGAGCTTTGAATGCCCTCGAGGGTTTCCTGCAGGCCCTTGCGACGGGTGGTGTACAGCTCGGTTTCGGCGCGCACCAGCTCGGGGTATTTGCTCAGTGATGGGTCGAAGGCCAATGGCTTTTCGCTGACCTCGGCTTGCAGCCGGTTGACGCTCGCCAGCGCCGCCCGGTATTTGGCTTCACTCTCGCCGACGTTGGATTCGGTCTTCACTGCATCGAGTTGCGCCAGCACCTGGCCGCGTTCGACGAGCGAGCCTTCGGTCACGTTCATTTCCTTGATGATGCCGCCCTCCATGGACTGGATCACCTGTTCCCGTGAACTGGGCACGACCTTGCCCGTGCCGGTGGACACTTCCACCACCTCGAACCACGCAGCCCAGGCCAGAAAGCAGGCGATCATCAGCGCGCAGGCCCAGATGACCCGAATGCCGCCGGTGATGCTGCGCTCGTCGCGTCCGTCCAGATAGGTGATCTGATCGGGCAGGCGCGGTGTGTGATCGACCGTCAACGCTTTCATGACCGGGCTCCTTGCGCATGGGGCTGACGCAGCCGCGCCAGGGCGGCTTCCCGGTGGTCATCGATCACGATCCTGCCGTTGTCCAGCACGATGATGCGCTCGACCAGTTGCAGCACACTGACCCGGTGAGTGGCGACGACCAGCGTGCGTCCCTGGCACCAACTGGCGAGTTTTTCCAGGAGCAGGCGCTCGGTGATGTCGTCCAGCGAAGCGGTCGGCTCATCCAGCAACAGCACCTGTGGCTGGCGGATCAACAGGCGCGAGAGCAACAGGCTCTGACGCTGACCGCCCGACAGGCCGAGGCCGCCTTCGAGAATCAGATGATCCATGCCCTTGGGCATCTGCCGCACGAAATCCAGCGCGCCCGTAACCGCCAGCGCGGCAATGATTTCCTGATCGCTGGCCTGGCCCGCGCCCAAGGTGATGTTGTCGCGCAGGGTGCCGTGAAACAGTCGCGCCTGCTGTGACATCAGGCCGACGTCCCGGCGCAGATCGGCAGGATCGATGTGGGCGAGGGCGATGCCGTCCAGTGTGGTCTCACCGGTGCTCAGGTCCATGGCCCCGGCCAGCGCCTGCAACAGCGTGGATTTACCGGCACCGTTGCGACCGAGAATGGCGATGCGTTCGCCCGGTCGTATTTTCAGGTCGATGTTGCTCAACGCAGGCGACGATTCTTCGCTGTAGCGAAACCCCGCCTGATGCAGGCGGTAATCCCCGCGAATCGCTGGCAGATGCACACGCTGACTGCCTTCGGGATGGTCCACCGGCATCTGCATGATCCGGTTCAGCCCCTGCAACGCGACCTTGGCCTGCTGCCAGCGGGTCAGCACGTGGGTCAGTTGCGCCATCGGCCCCATCATCCGCGAAGACAGGATTGACGCTGCGACCAGGCTGCCGGTGGTCAGGTCGCCGGCGATCACCATGGGCGCACCGAACACGATAACGATCGCGAACACACCGCCCTGAACGTTCTGGGTCCAGGTCACCAGGCTGTTGGTCAAGGTTCGCAGACGCAGACTGCTGTCGGCCGAAGCGGCGTTGTAGTGGTTCCACTGCTGCTGAAAGCGCTGTTCGGCCTGCAACGCTTTGATATCGTCCAGGCCCTGAATGCTTTCCACGAGCATGGCGTTGCGCAGCGCCGCTTCGCGCATGGACTCGTTGGCAAGGCGGGCCAGGCGCCGCTGGGCGAGGATGCCGGGCAGGACCATGGCGACCAGGGCCAGCAGGGGAATTAGCACCAATGGCCCGCCGATGAGATAGAAGACCACCAGAAACAGAAAGAAGAACGGCATGTCGGCCAGCGCCGTTGCGGTGCTGGAGGTGATCAGGTCGCGGATCTGCTCCAGTTCCCGCAACTGCGAGATGAACGAGCCCGTGGATTTGGGGCGCACCGAATTGCGCAGGCGCAGGGCATGACCGAACACCAGATCGGACACCCGCAGGTCGGCGCGTTTGCCGAGAATGTCAGTGATGCGCAGGCGCATGATGCGCATCACGAAATCGAACAGCAGCGCCAGCATCACGCCGCCGAACAGCACATACAGGGTGGGCAGCGATTCGGCGGGAATCACCCGGTCGTAGACCTGCATCGAGAACAGCACGCCCGCCATGCCCAGCAGGTTTGCCACCAGCGAGGCGATCATCACTTGGCTGTAGGGACGCAGATCGCTGAGGACGATGCGCCGGAACCAGTGTTCGTCATAGGGCTTGATGTAGTCGTTGGTGCGCACATCGCTGAGCGGCTGGATCGGCCGCAGAATCACGGTGCGCACGGCCTGGGCGGCCAGGGTCGCCGGTTCGATGCGGCTTTGCAGGCCCTGATCGCCACTGTAGGCGATGCCCAGCTCGCCCTGTTCGCCGACGCTTTCGATCACCCCGACCTGACCGTCCTGCATCTGCACCAGCAGCGGGGTGCGCCAGCGGCTCAGACTTTTGTGGTCGTAATCGGCGAATTTGACGCTCAGACCCGCTTGACGCGCCATGTGCCGGACCACTTCTTCGACCCGGCCCTGGCTGTGCACCGAGGCCAGACGCACGCTTTCCGGCGATACATCCAGCCGGTAGTGTCGCGCCACTTTCAACACTGCCTCAAGCCAAGGGGAGTAGTCCTGCCGGGCCGCATCGGCGCTGGCAGGTTCATGAGCGATGACGATGGGATCGGTCATGGCAGGATCTCCACATGCTGGATGGTGCTGTGATCGATGCCGAACGCACGGCGCAATGCACCGCTGTTGTAGAGGCAATCGATTTGCAGTCGGTGCAGGTCGGCCTGGGTGTTCGCCAGATCGAAGCGCGACTGGTGAATTTCCTGCTCGGCATTGAGCAGGTCCAGCAACGGACGCGTGCCCAGTTCCAGGTATTGCCGCCCATACAGTTCACGGGCTTCGGTGATGGTGGTTTCGCGGAACTCCAGTGAGTTGAGGCGGCGCGTCAGGCCCGACGTCTGGGCCTGGGATTCGCTCAAGCCTTGCCGGGCTTGCAGGCGAGCGGCGTCTTCAGCGGAGTCGGCGGCGGTCAGCGCATAACTCGCGGCGCGACTGCGGGCACTGATGGCGCCACCCTGATAGATCGGCACCTCGAGGTTGAGGAAAATCCCCACTTGAGTGCGGTCGATGGCCGGGTTCTGACTGTCGTAATTGTCGTCCAGGTACTGATTGAACGAGGGCTCCAGCGACAGGGTCGGGTAAGCCTCGGCCTTGGCTTGCGCCAGTTCGGCCTGAGCCTGGGTGCGTTGCGCGGCGGCTTGCAACACGGCGGGCAGTGCATCGGTGATTACCGGAGCGTTGCAGGACTGATTCAATGCATCGGGAAAGCCTTCGCTCACTTGCGGCGAAGTCTGCCGGCCGAGCAGGTTGCCCAGCGTCGCTTGCCAGCGTGCATATTGCGCTTTGTACTCCTGAAGGGTCGCCATGCCACCCTCGGCGCGGGACTGGGCCTGAACCACATCGGAGCGCGTGCTTGCGCCCATGTCGCTGCGTTGTCTGGCCAGATCGACAATGCCGCCAATGCCTTGAATCTGCTGCCGGGCGATCTCGATCAGGCGCTGATACCGCTGCACTTCGATATAGGCAAAGGCCGTGTCGCGACTGACCTGATCGATGGCCAGCAAGATACTTGCCTGACTGCGCGCCGCCTTGGCTCTGGCGGCTTCGACCGAATTCGACACCTTGCCGAAGTCGTACAGCATCTGCTTCAGGGAAATGCTCACCGACTGGCTGCTCGCATCGCTGCCGTTACCGCTGTTGTAGCCCCCCTTGATGCCCCCCGCGATTTGCGGGTAGTAACCGGCCTCGGCAACGTTGATGCCTTCGGCCTGTTGGTACAGGGTGCCGATGGCTTCGCTGATGCTCGGGTGCCAGTCCACCGCGAGCCGGACGGCCTGTTCCAGCCCCAGGGTTTGCGCATCCTCCTTGCCCGGCACGGGGGCAACGGGAGTGCGGTCGCTGCGGGGCTTGCGCTTCGAGTCGCCCGGCGGGTGCTGCAGTTTTGTAGGGCTGATGCTGCGCAGCCCCGGGTCAATGTATTCGTCTGCCGACACGGGCAGGTTGATCGCTTGGTGCAAGCCGATGGTCAACAGGACCATCGGCCATGGGTGACGGCGTACACACTTCACATGGTTTCCTTACTGACCGAAGTCAGACTTCCCTGTCTGTCAAACAACCTGAATGCCGTTCTGTACCCACAAATGGTGACTCGGATCCTCCTGCGGTGTGTATTGGGTATAGTCGATTCCGCCCGCCTGGTGGGTGCCATCTGCGGCCCAGGCATCGGTCATGTGGACGCTGTCTTTGCTGTCGCCCTTGATCAGCAGCGTGCTGTTGTCAGGTGAGGTAATGGCGACCAGATCCGCCAGGCTGACGGTCAACGAAACCGCGCTGGTGTGGTTCAGGTCCAGCACCTCGATGTTGTGAATCCGGCTTTGCAGGTCGCCCAGATTGATCGCCGCATCGCCCCCGGCCCAGAGCAGCGTGTCGGTGCCGGTGCCACCATCCACCGCGGCGAAATGCTGATCGCTGATGATCAACGTGTCGTTGCCTGCGCCGCCTTGCAGCGACACCGCACCGCCATGGGACCCGTCCAGCGTGTCGTTGCCGGCGGTGCCCTGGATCAGCTCGGTGGTGCCAGCGGCCACGCTCGTTAATGACGCGGCGCTGTGATCCTCGACGCTGGAAAGCGCGGCGAAGGACGTGGTGGCGACCGCACCGGCCTGATCCAGACTGACCGTCAGGGTCGCGGTGTCGGTGGTGCCATTGGGATGGGTCAATTGATAGGTGAACTGCTCCTGATGACCGATGACCGCGTTGGTCTGGCCCGGATTGAGGGTGTAGGTGTAGCTGCCATCGGCATGCACCAGCAGCGAGCCGTAGGTGCCGGCGACGGTGGTGCCGTTGTAGCCCGGCGTCACGAAGGTGCCGGCCTGTTGCACGCTGAGCACCGTGTAGGCCGAGCCCAGCACGTCGGCGCCCGCGCCTGCGGTGTCGGTCAGCAGATTGCCGACCACCGGGGTGTAACTGCCGACCACGAACTGGTTGGTGTAGGTCGCCGCGTTGATCAGGCTGGTGTTGACCGTACCCAGCAGCCCGAGCCCGCCCACAGCGACTTTCACCTGATAGCTGCCGGAGGTCTGGTCGTCGAAGTTGATGCCGTAATTGCCGCCCCCCAGGTTCAGCAACGAGCCGCCCCCGTAGCTTTTCACCAATACGTATTGACCGGTGGTGGTGTTGAGCTTGTACAGGCTGACGGTCATCCCGCCCAGCAGGCTCAGAAGGTTGGCGGAGTTGACGACCACGGTCAGGTCGCTGACCGTACCGGCCGCCACACTGGTGGTGTAGGTCCCGCTGCCGTTACCGAGCACCAGGCCGAAGCTGCCGAGCGTTGAGTTGGTGGTGACCTCCTGGTTGACCAGTGTGATGCCCGTGTGGGCGATGTCGTTGGTGGCGTCCACCAGCAACGCAGGACTGGCCAGATTGCTGTTGCTCCAGATCTCCGTGGCCTGCGGACTGTCGATGCGCACGTACAACGTTGCGGTGTCGCTCATGCCGTTGCCGTGCACCAGCTGATAACTGAAGACATCCACCTTGCCGACGCTGCTCACGCTGCCGTTGGGCTTGTAGCTGTAGTTGCCGCTCGCGTCGATGGTCAGTGTGCCGTACAGGCCCTGCACGGTGGTGCCGCTGCCGGCCGCCACATAGCTGCCGTTTTTCTGGATCTGCAGCAGGGCGCCGTGATCGGGCCCGGTCTGATCGACTTGGCCGTCGGTGCCGACATCGTTGATCAAGTTGCCGGTTACCGCAGCGCCGGCGGTCCCGGTGAACTGCGTCAGGCTGGTGATATCCAGCTGCAGGTTGGTGGTGACGGTGGTCAGCAGACCGACGCCGGAACTGGCGACGGTGAGGCGATAGTCACCGCTCAGCAGGTCGCCGATGTTGACCCGCACGCCCTGACCGGCAATCGCCACCAGGTCAAGCAGACCGCCGCTACCATTGACGTCCAGGGTGACCCAGGCACCGCTGGCGCTCTTGACTTGCAGCGTGTAGGACACGCCGTCGAGCAGGGACAGCAGACTCCCGGTGGTGAGCGTGAGCGTCGGATCGACGCTGGTGCCACTGGCGACGGTGAAGGCAAAGGTCTTCGAGAAGCCCGACAGCAGCGTGGTGAACGAGTCGGCGAAGTTCTGCGTGACCTTCACCGGGGCGATGACCACCGTGGCCGTGGCCAGGTTGTCGCTCGCCACCACCGGCGCGTTGGCGTCGATGTCCGGCGCAATGACCGGGGTGGCCACCGAGACGTTGCCATGGATGTCGGTGAGGCTGACCGACAACGTTTCGCCGTTGATCTGCGCCGCGTTGAGGCCGACGCTGAAAACCCCGGTGCCACCGACCACGGTGGTGCCCAGAACCGCTCCGCTGGCGGATTTGATGGTCACGGTGGAGCCGGCTTCGCCAATGCCGCTGACGCTTAGGCCGTCAGCGCTGACCAGCAGCGTATTCGGCGCTACTGGCGCAGTGAGGTCGGGCGCGGTGGCAGTGATCGCGGTCGAGACATTCCCGGCCGGGTCCGCCTGAGTCACGCTCAGGACCTGGTTATCGATCTGCGCGGCGGACAGCGCCACCGAGAAACTGCCGTTGGCCGCGACGGTGGCCGTGCCCAGCACCACGCCTGTTGCACTGCGCACGGTCACGGTCGAGCCTGCGACACCGGTGCCCGTCAAAACCGTGCCGCTGCCGTTGACCGTGGCGGCCGCCGGCGCAATGGGGGGCGTGGTGTCGGGCGCGGTGAGCGTACCGGCCGCGGAGACGTTGCCCGCGCCATCGACCAGACGCACGGTCAATTGCTGGCCGTCGAGCTGTGCGGCAGAGGTCAGGTTGAAGTTGAAGGTGCCGCCACTGCCGACCGTGCCGGTGCCCAGCAATGTGCCGCCAGCGCTGTAGACATTGACCGTCGCGCCAGCTTCGCCACTGCCGCTTACGGTCAGCCCGTTCGCTGCCAATGCTGCGGTCGGGGCTGTCGGCGCCTGAATGTCGGTGGCGGTCACGATCGAGATGGGCGACGGATTGCCCGCCGCATCGGACTGCTGAACGTTGAGCACCTGACCGTTGAGCTGGGCTGCGGACAATTGCACGGTGAAGCTGCCCCCGGTTCCGACCACCGCAGTGCCCAGGACCTGGCCGGCCGCGTTGGTCACGCTGACCGTTGCACCGGGTTCGCCGGTACCGCTCAGTTGCAGGCCACCGGCGTTGAGGGCCAGATTGCTCAGACCGCCAGGGGCGGTGGTGTCGCCTGCGGTGAATGGGCTGCTCGCCGAGACGTTGCGTGCAGCGTCGGTCAGGCTGACGTTCAGTGTCTGGCCGTTGAGCTGAGGCGCGGACAGGGTCACTGTGAACACCCCGTCGTTGCCCACCGCTCCGGTCCCCAGCAGTTGCCCGCTGGCGTTACGCACGTTGACGGTGGCGCCGACCTCACCGCGCCCGGAGAGAACGACCCCCGTCGGGTCCAGCCCCAGCGCAGTCGGTGCGTCGGGGGCGGTGATGTCCGGCGCCAGAACAGGCTGTGGCGCGGCAGCATTGCCAGCAGTGTCCGTTTGTACTGCATTGAGTGTCTGACCATTGACCTGGGCGGTGTTCAGCTGCGCACTGAACGTGCCGTTGGCGCCCACTACCGCGCTGCCCAACGGCGTACCATCGGCCGCCGAAAGAGTGACCGTCGCACCGACTTCGCCACGCCCGGTGACCAGCGTGCCACTGGCGTTGATGGCAAGTTCGGTCAGCGGAACCGGCGCGGTGGTGTCGCCCGCGAGGACCTCGGTCGGCACCGAAGAAACGTCGCCCGCCGTCGCGGTGACATCCAGGGTCTGGCCGTTGGTTTGCGGCGTGGTCAGTGTCAGGTTGAAGACACCGCCTGCGCCAGTCTGGCCGCTGCCCAATATGGCGCCATCCGGACCGTACACTGTGATGGTGGTGCCAACCGCCGCGTTACCGGTCAGCGTCACGCCATCTGCCGCCAGCACCAGATTGCTCGGCGCGTCCGGTGGCGGGCTCGCCGGAACCGTGAGGGTCTCGGGTGCCGATGTGTTGAGGGCCGCATCGGACTGCACCACCGTCAGCTCCTGATTGGCGGTGACCCCGGTGAGCGTGACCAGGAAGGTGCCATTGGCGCCCACGATGGCCGTGCCCACTTGTGTGGTGCCGACGCTGACCGTCACGGTGGCGCCCACTTCGCCGCGACCGGCAAGCTGGGTGTAATCGGCGCTGATGCTGAGGTTGGTGACGGCGTCCGGGTCGGTGGTATCCAGCACGTCATACAGAACGGTCGTCGAAGCGTTGCCGGCAACGTCGGTGGCGACGATCGAGAGGGTCTGGCCGTTGGTCTGCGCCGGGTTCAGGTTGAGGGCGAATGTCCCGTCGTCCAGTGCCGTGGTCGTACCCAGTTGCACGCCGGTCGCTGAGGTCACGGTGACCGTGCTGCCTGCTTCGGCGGTCCCGGTCAGTGCAATGCCGTCGGTGAGGCTGGTGACGGCGGGATCCACCGGTGCAGTGATGTCTGGCGCGTTGACCGTGACCGGAGTCGACTCGTTGGTCCCGGCATCGACTTGCACCACCGACAGCAGCTCGCCATTCAACTGTGCCGTCGACAGCGTGACGCTGAAGCTGCCGTCGGCAGCGACGGTCGCAGTGCCCAGCGAGGCGCCTTGGTAGGACACCGTCACCGTGGCGTTGGCCTCGCCGGTACCGGTCAGTATCAGGCCGTTGAGACTGACGGCAAGGTTGTCCACCTGTGCCGGGTCGATCAGGTCGGCCGCCTGATAGGTCGTGGTCCCGGAAACGTTAGTGGCCACGTCGGTCTGGGTCAGGTTGAGCACTTCGCCGTTCAATTGCGGTGTGGACAGGGTGAGGTTGAAGGTGCCGTCGCCGTTTACGGTGGTCGAGCCCAGTTCGGCACCGGCGGCACTGAACACGCGTACCGTTGCTCCGGCTTCCCCGGTGCCAGTCATGGTCACACCGTCGCCGGCGAGGCTGGTCACGACCGGCAACGCGGGCGCGGTGACGTCCGGCGCTGGAATGGACGCAGGCGTGGACGGATTGCCGCTGGCATCGCGCTGAATGAACGTCAGCACTTCGCCATTGAGCATGGGTTGATCAAGGGCGAAGGAAAAGTTGCCCCCCGCACCGACGACACCCGTGCCGAGCACGTTACCGTCCGCATCGGTGACGACAACCGTAGCGCCTGCCTCACCGGTGCCGCTGACGACACTGCCCGCGTCGTCGATGACGGGATTGGCCACCGCAGCCGGTGGCGTGATATCCGGCCCGAGGGTCACAGCGGCAGCCGATGGATTGCCGGCCAGGTCGGTCAGCACCACGAACACCTGCTGGCCGTTGGCCTGGGCCGCAGTCAGGTTTATCAGGAAGTTGCCATCGGCGCCCACGGCCCCGGTGCCGATCTGGTCGCCATTGGCGAGAGTGACGCGCACTAGCGCGCCAACCTCGCCACTGCCACTCAAGACATCGCCGGCGCCGTTGAACAGCAAATTGGTGGCGACCGGCGGAGGGGTCAAGTCAGGCGCAGTGACCGGCACGGCGACACTGAGGTTGCCGGGCGGATCGGCCTGTTGAACGCTCAGGATTTCGTTGTTGATCTGCGGTGTGCTCAACGTGACGCTGAACGAACCGTCGGCCAGTACCACCGAGCTGCCCAATACCACGCCGGCAGGGTCTTTGACGGTAACCGTCGCCCCTGGCTCGCCGGTGCCGGTCACCACGGCGCCCGCGTCATTGATATCGACGTTGGCCAGTGGATCCGGTGCCGTGAAGTCCGGCGTGGTGAGATTGACGGCAGGCGATACGTTGCCCGCAAGGTCAGTCTGCACCAGCGTCAGCACCTCGGCGTTGGTCAGCGCGGGATTCAATACCAGGGTGAAGGTCCCGGTGGTGCCAACGAGCACGCTGCCCAAGGGGTTGCCGTCGCTGTCGCTGACCGTGACCGTCGCGCCCGCTTCACCTCGACCGGTCAAGGTCGCGCCGTCACTGGAAATGCCCAGTTGGGTGAGCGGCGCGGGCGCAGTGATGTCGACGGAGGGCAGGGTGGTGGCCGTCGAGGTATTTCCTGCGGCGTCAGTCAGGCTCACCGCAAGCGCTTCGCCGTTGGTCTGCGGCGTGGACAGCGTAATCTGGAAGCTGCCATCGAGCAGTACGCTGCCAGTGCCCAGCAGCACACCGGCGGCGTTGTACACATTGACCGTCGCACCTGCTTCACCCGTGCCGGTGACTACGCTGCCGTCGCTGCTGACCGAGGTTACCAGCGGTGCATCCGGCGCGATCAGATCCCTGGCCAGCAAGTTAAGCGTCGTCGACTCGTTGCCCGCTGCGTCCGTCTGACTCAGGGTCAGGGTCTGACCCGCTATCTGGGGTGCGTTCAATGCCAGCGTGAACGTGCCGTTGGCCGAGACCAGAGCGTTGCCGAGAATAATCCCGCCCGCGCCCGTGACTGTGACGGTTGAACCTGCCTCGCCATTGCCCGTGATCGACGTGCCATCCACGGACAGCAGCAGATTACTGAGCGCGGCGGGGGCCGTGACGTCGGCAGCGGTGTAGGCGGTCGGCAGTGAATTGATGCCATCGCTTGACGTCGCGGTTGCCGAAAGCTGTTCGCCATTGAGCTGCGCCGTGCCCAGTATGGCGCTGAACGTGCCGTCGCTGCCGACCAGTGCCGTGCCCAGCAGCGTGCCGGACGGGCTGCGAATACTGACCGTGCTACCCACCGTGGCCGTACCGGTGAGGATCAGACCGTCCGCGCTCAACGCAAGGTTGAGCGGTGCTGGCTCGGCCAGATTGCCCGGTGCGGTGACGGATGCCAGCGGCGAGGCATTACCGGCGCCGTCGGTCTGCACCACGCTGAGCACGGTGCCCGCTGCGGCCCCAGGTGTAAGGGTCAGGCTGAAGTTGCCGTTGGCGCCGACGGTGGCGGTTCCCAACTGGAGGCCATTGGCATCGCGAACCACGACCGTGGCGCCCGCTTCACCATGGCCGGCCAGCGAGGCGCCGTCTGCGGTAACGGCCAGATTACTGACCGCCAGCGGCGCAGTGGTGTCGCCCGCCGTGTACGGCGCCGGGGCCGAGACATTGCCCGCCGCGTCGCTGGCGGTGACCGTCAGTGGCTGACCGTTGACCTGCGCGGTAGTGAGGGTGACCTGGAATGTGCCGTTGGTCGCGGCGGTGGCGGTGCCGAGGACGCCGCCCGAAGCATCGCGCACGGTCACGGTACTGCCCGCTTCAGCATTACCCGACAGTTGCAGGCCGGTGCTGCTGAGCGTCAGTGCCGTCGGGCTGTCAGGGGCGGTCAGATCCGAGGCCACCACGGTTACGGCGGTGGAGACGTTACCCGGTGGGTCCTCTTGAGTGACGGTCAGCACCTGCGCGTTGATCTGCGCAGTATTGAGGGAGAGATTGAACGTGCCATTGGCGCTCACCAGGCCGGTGCCTAGTAACGTGCCATCGACACTGCGCACCGAAACGGTGGCCCCCGGTTCGCCGTGACCGGTCACTGTCAGGCCGTCTGCATTGACGACCACTTGTGTCAAGGCAGCGGGTGGGCTGATGTCCGGCGCCAGTGCCGTCTGCGATGGCGACGTGTTTCCAGCAGCATCGGTCTGGCTGACGTCCAGGGTCTGACCGTTGTTCGGCGCAGGCGCGAGGGTTACCGTGAACGTGCCATTGGCCGCCACGACCCCGGTGCCCAGCAACGTGCCGCTGGTGTCCGTCACACGCACGGTCGCGCCGACTTCGCCGATCCCGGTGAGGGTGTCGCCATTGGCGCTGACGTGCAGATCCTGCACGGCGGCCGGTGGCGTGCTATCCACCGTGTTCAGGCTGCTTTGCGGCGACGTGTTGCCCGCCGCGTCGGTGAGCGTGACTTGCAGCGCGGCGCCACTGGTTTGCGCGTTGGGCAGGGTGACCTGGAACTGACCGCTCAGGTCGACCGTCCCCGTCCCGACGACGTTACCTGCGGCGTCGCGAACGGTCACCGTCGCCCCCGGCTCACCCTGTCCACTGACGACCGTGCCGATGCCGTTGATCGATAGTCCCGTGGCCGCAGCGGGCGCTTGCAGGTCCGGTGCAACAATGCCGGCCGGTTGCGAGACGTTGCCAATCGCGTCGGTTTGGGTCGCGGTCAGTGCCTGCAGATTGAGTTGTGGTGGCGTCAGCACGACGTTGAAGTTGCCGTTACTGGCGACNTGGTCACGGTTGCGCCGATTTCACCCTTGCCCGACACGTTGCTGCCGTTGGCGCTGATGACCAGATCGGTCGGCGCGTCCGGCGCGGTGGCGTCGGCGACGACCACGGTGCCCGGCACCGAATTGTGCCCGTCGGCATCGGTGGCGGTGACGTGCAAGGTCTGCGCGTTCAACTGCGCGAAGCGCATGAAGATGGTGAAACGACCGAAGCTGTTGACCGTCCCCGAGCCAAGGCTGACACCGTCGGCGCCCGCCACGCTCACGGTGCTGCCGGGCGTAGCTGCGCCGGTCAGCGTGAAGCCGTCGCTACTGACCGCAAGGTCGGTGGGGGTTGCCACTTGGGTACCGTCAGGCTCTGGCAGCGGCACGGGTGTGGAGCTGTTGCCACTGCTGTCGATGCTGGTCACGGTGTTGTTGCTGCCGCTGGCCGCCGGAGGGTTGAGGCCGATGACAAACACGCCATCGTTGCCCACCACGCCAGTTCCGATCACGCCTCCGCCGGGCGCATTGATAGTGATCGTGGTTCCAGGTTCGCCAGTGCCGGAAGCCGTGGTGCCGTCAGGACTGATCGCCAGGTCGCCGACTTGCACCGGGTTGGTGGTGTCGGGTGCGTTGGTGGTGGCGGACACGGAATCATGGGTGCCGTCCGACGCGAAGACCTGTAACGGTTCCCCGTTATTGAGGCCTGTCGGGAGCGTAAAAGTAAAGCTTCCGTTGGGACCAGCGATGGCCGTGCCCAACTCGGTGCCGTTGGCATCGAGCACATGGACGGTAGCGCCGGGTTCAGTGGTGCCGGTCATGACGCCATCGCGGTCGACCAGCAGGTTGCTCGGCACGGGCGGAGCCGTGATGTCCGGTGCATTGACCGGAATCGGCAAGGAGGGCAGGAGACTGGCGTCGGTCTGTGTAACGCTCAGCGCTTCGCCGTTCTGTTGCGGGGTGCTCAGGGAGACGGTGAAGCTGCCGTTCGGCGCGACCACGGCGGTGCCAAGCAACGCGCCGTTGACGTCACGCACTTCGATGGTGTCGCCGGCGATGCCGTTGCCTGACACATAGAACCCATCGGCGCTGACGCCAACGCCGGTCGGGGCGGCAGGCGCCGAGGTGTCCAGCGCGAGGACCGGCGCGGGCGCCGACAGATTACCGCTCAGGTCGGTCTGGGTGACCTGGAGGGTCTGCCCATCGTTCTGCGGGGATGTCAGCGTGATCTGGAAGAGGCCGGTGGCAGGGTCGGCGATCGCGGTGCCGATCACGGCGTTGTTCTGATCGCGGACGGTGATCGTTGCGCCAGGTTCCGCTTGCCCGGTCAGAACGCTGCCCGCAGGGTCCAATACCAGGGCGCTCGGCGCGTCGGGTGCCTGAATGTCCGGTGCCGGGGTCTGCGTGGCTGCGGAGGGCGAGGTGGCCCCGTCCGCTTGGGTCACGCTCAAGAGCTGGCCGTTTATTTGCGGCGGGGAAAGGGTGACTTCAAAGCGCCCGTTGTCGCCGACCACGGCGGTGCCCAACGGCGTGCCGTTGGGGTCGGTCACGGTGACTGTCGCGCCGACCTGACCATTGCCCGTGACGACTGCGCCATTGGCCGATACCAGGACGTTGGTCACCGGGTCCGGGGTGCTCAGGTCCGGCGCGGTAACAGGCACCGGGGTCGACTGATTGCCTGCGCCATCGGCCTGAGTGACCTGTACCTGTTGGCCGTCGGTCTGTGGAGTCGTCAGGTTCAGGGAGAAGGTGCCATCGAGGCCGACCGTGCCGGTGCCAATGACCGCGCCGAGGGTGTCGCGCACAGTGACCGTCGCGTTAGGCTCGCCAGAACCGGTCAGCACCACGCCAGCAGCATCCAGGCCCAGATTGGTCAGCGGCGCCGGCGCCAGGGTATCGGGAGTGGTGAAGGAAACGGCGGGGGCTGCATTGCCGGCGTTATCGCTGGCATTGATCAGCAGCGTCTGGCCGTTGTTCTGCGGACTGCTCAACGTCACGCTGAACGTGCCGTCCGCGGTCACGCTGGCGCTGCCCAGTACGTTGCCATTGGCATCGGTGACGGTGACTCTGGATCCGGCCTCACCCTGTCCGGTGAGCACGGTGCCGTCGCTGCTGACCGCAAGGTTACCCGGTTGCAGAGGGCCATCCAGATCGAACGCCACCACCGGCGCCGCTGGCGAAGGGTTGCCGGCAGCGTCGGTCTGCAGGACCTGCAACGACTGACCATTGATTTGCGCTGCGTTAAGCGTCACCGAAAACGCGCCGGTGTCCGAGACCACCGCGCTGCCGAGCACATTGCCCTGGGCGTCGGTCACGGTGACCGTCGCGCCGGGCTCTCCACGCCCGGTCACCGACAGGCCATTGTTGGCCACCGCAAGATCCGTCACGGCGGTAGGGCCGGTGATGTCGGGAGCGACCACCGGCACGCTCACCGAGCTCTCGCCGTTGCCGTCCACCGCTATCACGTCGATCACTTCGCCGTTGGCCTGAGGCGGGTTGAGGACCACGGTAAACGTACCGTCGTTGCCGACCACTGCGCTGCCGAGCAGGGTGCCGTTGGCGTCTCGCACTTCGATCAGCGATCCGGCCGTCCCGGTGCCGGTCAACTGAGTACCGCTTCCATCCACCACCACATTGCCTGGGGTCGCAGGGCCCGCTGCGTCAGGCGCAGTCACACCCAGCGCGGGAGAGGGGTTGCCCGCAGCGTCGGTTTGCGTGACCGCCAGTTGTTCGCCGGAGGTCGGGGCGGTGGTCAGGGTAATCAGGAAAGTCCCGTTGGCGCCGACAACTGCAGTGCCGATTACGGCGCCGCTGGCGTTGACGACGGTCACCGTCGCGCCGATTTCGCCTTTACCGGACAACTGCGTGCCATTGGCGCTGATGACTACATCGCTGACCGGCGTCGGTGCGGTGGTGTCGGGCGCGGTGAGCGCGGTCGACGCGCTGTTGTTGCCTGCGTCGGTGGAACTGACGTCAAGGTGTTCACCATTGAGCTGGGCGCTCGCCAGGGTGACGCTGAACGTGCCGTCCAGACCGGCACGCGCTGATCCGATCACGTTCCCGGCTGCGTCGCGCACCAGAATGCGCGAACCGGGTTCGGCGACGCCGGTCAGGGTCAGGCCGTCCGCTGAAACCGCGAGACCGCTGGGTTGCGCAGGCGGCGTGGTGTCAGGTGCCTGAACCTGAACGTTGTCCGACGTGTTGCCGGCCGGGTCGGTAAGCGTGATCTGCAAGGACTGGCCGGCGTTTTGCGGCGGGTTGATCGCCACGCTGAACAGCCCGTCAGCACCGACCACTGCGCTGCCGAGCAGCGTGCCGTTGGCATCGATCACGTTGACCGTACTGCCTGCTTCGCCGCGACCGGTGATCAGCGAGCCACTGCCACTGATTGCCACGGACGTCGGTGCCGAAGGCGGCGTGACATCGCCGCCGGGTTGGCCCACATCGATATCGGGTGCCTGCGCCTGAGCCGGCGCCGATGTGTTGCCCGCCGCGTCGGTGGCGGTGACCGACAGTGCCTGGCCATCGATCTGCGGCGGATTGAGCGTCAGGTTGAAAGTGCCATCTGCGGCCACGACAACGCTGCCCAGTAATGTACCGTCGGCGGCGCGCACCTCGATGGTGGCGCCTGCTTCGCCGTTGCCGGTCAGCGCGGTGCCGTCTGCGTTGACGGCCAGGTTGCCGGGCGTGCCGGGTGCCGTGGTGTCGGCTGCGGTCAGCGAACCCGGTGCCGAGACATTGCCTGCCGCATCGGTCAGCGTGACGCCCAGGGTTTGGCCGTTGGTCTGAGGAACCGACAGAGTGGCCTGGAAGGTCCCGTCGCTGCCGACCACCGCAGTGCCCAGCACATTGCCCGCGGCATCGCGGATGGTCACGGTGCTGCCAGCCTCACCGGTCCCGATCAGGGACTGGCCGTCGGCGGACAGCGCAAGATTGCCCGGCGTGCCGGGCGCCGTGGTGTCGGCTGCGATCAGCGACCCCGGTGCCGAGACATTGCCTGCCGCATCGGTCAGTGTCACGCCGAGGGTTTCGCCATTGGTTTGCGGGCTGTTGAGGACCACTTGAAAGCGCCCGTCGCTGCCCACCGTCGCAGAGCCCAGCACATTGCCCGCCGCGTCGCGCACCGTCACCACGCTGCCCGCTTCACCGAGGCCGCTCAATCCCAGGCCGTCGGCGGACAGCGTCAATCCGGTCGGGGTGTCGGGTGCCGTCGTATCGGCTGAACCGCCGCCGCCACCACCACCGCCGCCACCGCCCGATCCTGACGCTGCAGCAGCGCCGCCTGCACCGAGCAGGCCCAGGCCGGCAATCGCCCAGGCCGGGGTCGCGCTACCGACCACACCCGCGCCGGCGATCAGTTCGTCGATGGACGACACTTCATCGAAGGTGAAACCGTTAAACGATCCGGCGTCGTACTGCGCCTGCCAAAGCGTCCCATCTTCACCCTGGAACACCATGTCGCTGGTCACGCCATCGGGTCCGGTGTTGAAGAAATTGGCGACCTTGATCTGCTCTCCACCTTTGAGGTTGATCACCAGGTCCTGGCCGCTGCGGCTGACCGACGCCACCCGGTCGGGGGCGACGGGCATCTGCACGACGGCAGGCTGATTGAGGGCGAAGTCACCCCAGGTTTTAGCAGTGAGTTGAGAGGTTGCTTTGTCGGCGACGACGATGTTGTCCATCTGGCCAGTCCCTTTTCTTAGCTTCTGCAGACACGCACCGCACCGTCATTCCGAGAAATTCAACTGGTCCAACCGTTGCGGTCTCGCCAGAAAGCAGAAGATTCGTCATTCGTTTGCGGTAATCCGTTTGAGTTAGAAATCTAGATTGGATCCGGTGGCTTTCAATGGAGGTTTTTTTGACAAGCTCTGTTTTTTCAAAACGATGGGCGCGATAACCCCTTGATTCACGAGAGGAGAGAATCGCGTTTTTGAATGTGTACCGATCGTCGGAGTAGGGGGTGTATTAGTCGTAAAGTAGGGTAATCAGAGACGAAATATTCGTATGAATGGGCGCGACAATCGAGGCGCTATCAAGTTCCACGCCGATCGTTCTCTTCGCGCTGACGCGGCAGCCGCCCACGCGCAGAAGGCGCAGCGGCCTTGATCTGCTGCGGGCCGCTGCGTCACTCGCCGCCGAACTGCTGCCGATACTGATTCGGCGACAGTCCGATGCGCTCGCTGAACAGCTTGCGCATATGCCGGGCACTGCCAAACCCGCAACGGGAGGNGATACGGGCGTTCTGCACGTACTGCATCGGTGTCAGGTTGACTTCGCGCTGGAACGCGCGAGCGAAGTTACGTGAGCTCATTGCCGCGATTTCAGCCATGCGTCCGATGGTGAAGGGCTCTTCGATGTGATCGACCACGTAGGCCTGGACCCGGGCAATGGCCGTTCCGTCCCGTGGCACGGCGGCGAGCAGCGGGCTGTACGGCGTCTGCCCGCCCTGGCGCTTCATGACCACCAGCAACACTTTGGCCACTTCCAGCGCGAGTTCCTTGCCGTGGTCCTCGGCCACCACTGCCAGGGCCATGTCGATGCCTGCCGTGATACCGCCGGATGTGATCAGGTTGCGGTCGATCACGTAAATCTGTTCGGTTTCCACCCGGGTCTGCGGGTGACGCTGCGCCAACCGGTCGACGTAGTTCCAGTGGGTGGTGCAACGGTAGCCATCGATCAGCCCGGCTTCAGCCAGCAGAAAAACCCCGGTACAGATCGCGCCGAAGCGCTTGGCACGTTTGGCGGCACTGGGCAGCCAGTCGTTGAGGTTGGGATGAGTGACGCCATACGCGCCGGGGCCTCCGGGGACCAGCAGCAGGTCGACCTGGGCGGGGTAGTCCTCCAGGCGCATGTCCGCCTGCACTTTCAATCCGCAAGAGCTGCGCACCAGTGCCGGCCGGTCGGAAATGGTCAGCAACTGATACTGGCGCTCCCTGGGCAGCAGGCGATTGGAAATCGAAAAGACATCCATGGGGCCGGTCACGTCGAGCATCAGCACGTCGTTGAACAGCACCATCACCACCGTTTTATGTGCACAAGGGTCTTGCATGCCTCTGTCGCCTTCTTCGCGGCCCGCCCCTGATGATCAGGAAGGGCACAACCTCTTCAAGGCGGCAGTTTAGGCCAAATCAAGCACATACCGGTACAGATGACGCGAGCGCACTCAACCCACGGGGCGACCGGAGATCGCTTCTGGCGGAAGGCCGTGGGAGCCGGCTTGCTGGCGAAGCGATGGGACAGGCTTCAGACCAATCAGTGATTCTTGCATCCGGCCGGTAACTGGAAGCGGATCATCGCGCCGCCCATCTCCGAGGTTTCGGCGTAGAGATTACCCTGGTGCGCTTCGATCACCGACCGGCAGATGGTCAGGCCCATCCCCAGGCCGCTGGACTTGGTGGTGTAGAACGCGCCGAAGATCTGCTTGCGCTGCTCGATGGGAATACCGGGACCGTTGTCCTCCACCGACACCTGCACCCCATCGCTCAACGAACGGGTGGACACCCGCAAGACGCATTCCGACGAGCCAGACCCGCTCATGGCTTCAATGGCGTTGGTGAACAGGTTGAACACCAATTGCTGGATCTGCACCGGATCGGCGATGACCGTCTGATCGGCGTCCAGGTGGGTTTCGAGCGTCACGGCGTGCTTCGACAGACTGGCCTGCGTGAGCCGGATCACTTCTCCAATCACGTCGTTGATGTTGACCGGCTGAGGTTTGCAGGGCGTCTGCTTTGCCAGTGCGCGCAGCGCTGAAACGATATCCGCTGCACGCTCGCATTCGGCGCGGATGTCCTGAAGGCCGCTGATGGCCTCTTCCAGATCGGGCGTTTCCCGTTGCAGCCAGCGCATACACGCTGCAGCGTTGGACGCGATGGAGAGCAAGGGCTGACAGATTTCATGGGCAATGGAAACCGTGAGTTCGCCCATGATTTTCAGATGCGGACTGCCGGCAGAATCGGCTTGCGGACAGAAGGGCGCAGGGTATCGGGTGAATACGGCTTGAGAGGTCGGCGTGATCCGGGGTGCCCATACGGCCAGCGTGGCCAGATGCTGACCCCTCTCAGTGGACGGCAGCGGTGCACTGGCAATGCCGCAGTGGGGGTCTGCGAACACGCAATAGGTCAGTGCCTCGTCTCGGCGCATCGGCGACATGTCGTAACCCTCTGCCCAAGGCTGTTCAGCCGCTGCGCCAGCGTCCTGCGAGGGTTCAGCACATTGTTCGTCTGACATCGAGCCTCCTGATCCAAAGCGCCCCGTTTCGTTGCCGACCGAGTATACGCACGGATCCCGGCACGCAACCGCAAGGGGCCCGGTTTGGCAGGATCAGGCACCCTGATGGCTGTTCCATTCCTCTTGGGGCACCTTCCCGGTCGCGCGCAGGTACGAACAGGTAGAGGCCAGGTTGTCAGCGTGTCTTTGATTGGGGCTGTGGGGACGGTTCACGTGATGAAAGAAATAAACGCAGCGTGGCAAATACAACGCGTGTCGACAGTACGCGACACCACTCAATAATCCGGACTTTCGCGGGTTGTAAAACAGGGGCGTTAGTTGAAATGCTTAAACCGTTTCTCCGGGGGGGGAGTGGGTGTTCTGTTCTCACGCATTACCCAGGAAAGTCATACGCAGCGGCTGCGCAGAGATCGTGCGTTCTGCTTGAGCGCTGTTGCTGGATCAACAGCAGCGCGGGCTGCGTGGACCGTCAGGAATAGCGCTAGCTCAAAATGATATAGCGCTGTTCGCACTGCGTGTTGACGGTAACTTGTGTGCCTTATTACTGTTGCGAGCAGTTCGTCAGACGTTATTAGTTTGCGGTTTTCGTGATCAACTGTTTGATCAAGCCTCGACACTCTTTATGTCTCAAGACCCCTAACTGCCCCATGATCAGGCTGCGTAATTGCGTGGCCTTTACAAGGAAACCTGGTATGCAAGAACCCAACAGCCGACGAACTTTTATCAAACAGGTGGCGTTGCTGGGCACCGCCGCTGCGGCGGGGTTGTTGCTGCCGGGGTGCGACAAGCCGGAGAAGACTGCCAATGTCGCGCCTGCGGTGCTGAAAAAGCGCTCCGATCAGGTCGTCAGTTTCAAATACCCGGACAATCCGGCGTTCGACCTGGTCTATCTGGCCGACTCCCTCGGCTATTTCGAGGGCACCCGCACACGGCCCAACTACATCGGCAAGATCGCTGCGCCGCAAATCATTCCGCTGGTGGGCACGGGCGAAATCGACTTCGGCACACGGATGGTGCCACTGGTGATTTCAGCCATTGCCAGTGGCCTGGACCTCAAGGTAGTCGCGGCCGGTGGCAAGACCCTGCAGGAAGCGCCGCACATGAAATACTTCGTGCGCGCCGACTCCGGCATCCTCGCGCCCAAGGACATGGAAGGCAAAACCGTGGGTTTCAACAGCTTTGGTGCCTGCGCCGAGTTCGTCACCAAAAAATTCCTGCGCGAACATCAGGTGGACGTCGACAAGATCAACTGGGTGGTGGTCCCGGATAACCAGAGCGAGCAGACGCTTGCCACCGGCAACATCGACATCGCGATCATTCATCCGCCAGCCTCCGGCGGCGCCGAGCACAACCCTCAATTGCGCAAACTCTGGAGCGATTACGACCTGGACAAAGGGCTGGGCGGAATGGCCCCTTACAGTGGGTACGGCACGTTCATCCGCGAGAACCCGGAAGCGACGCAGGATTTCGTCGCGGCCATCGCCAGAGCCGCCAACTGGGTCAACGCCAACCCTGACGAGGCGCGCAAGATCGTCTCGCAACGCATCGGCACCCCGCTGGAGCTGGTCGAGCGCTACGCCTACGTCGATGACCTGATCGTCACCGAACCGCCGATTCAGTACTACATCGACATTCTGCAGAACGAGAAGAAGATCAAGCCCGGCGCGGTCGCGGTCAAGGATGTGTACACCAATGAATTCAACGCGCGGGCCAAGGCTCGCGCCTGATCGGCATCGACATGCGCGGTTCTGGCCGAAGTCCGTGGCAGCGGCGCTTGCCCAGGGCCTGCGGCCAGCAGCGAGGCGGCACCGGGACAGCACCGAGACAGCAAAGCTGTAGGCGTTTTATCGAATGGCTTGAGAGGCATCAGTGCACAAAATCTCCACATCAGGCTTACACATGGAATACCAGGCTCAGGACGAGTCGGGCAACGACGAACGAGTCGAAGTGTTGAAGGACTTCGACCTGCAAGTGCGTGACGGCGAGTTCCTGTCGATTCTCGGCCCTTCGGGCTGCGGCAAGTCCACCTATCTGAACATCCTCGCGGGGCTGGCGAAAAAGACCGGCGGCACCCTGGACATCGATGGCCGCCCCCTGCAAGGCATCAACCGCCATCAGGGCGTGGTGTTCCAGGGCTACGCCTTGCTGCCGTGGCGCACGGTGCTCGACAACATCGCCGTGGGCCTGGAAATCCGTGGTGTCGGCAAGACCGAACGGCGCGAGAGGGCACGCGATTATCTGGATCTGGTGGGCCTCACCGGTTTTGCCTCGCGCTATCCCCACGAACTGTCGGGGGGCATGCGTCAGCGCGTGGCCATTGCCCGCTCTCTGGTCTACAAACCCGACCTGCTGCTGATGGACGAGCCCTTCGCGGCCCTCGACGCGCAAACCCGCGAGACATTGCAGGACGAATTGCTGCGGATCTGGGACCTGCACAAGACAACCATCGTGTTCATCACCCACAGCCTCGACGAGGCAATCTTCCTGTCCGACCGCGTCGCGGTCATGACCCCGCGCCCTGGCCGGATCAAGGACATCATCGATATCGACCTGCCTCGGCCACGCCTGCCTCAACTGCGCAACAGCCACGCCTTCGTCCACCTTCGCCAGCGGGCCTGGGCGTCACTGCGCGAAGGCATGGGCGCCGCTGTCGCCCACCTGCAAGATGCCGAAGACGCCTCACGCCACGAAAGCTGGCAACAGATCGTCGGGCGCAGTGGCTACCGGGTGGGGGTGTAAACATGGGCTGGAAGAAAACGTTACGCAAGACACTGGACAGCTCGCTGGGCATTCTGCTTTTTCTCGCGTTATGGGAAGCGCTGCCGCGACTGGGTGTGGTTAATCCCGGTTACCTGAGTCCGCCTTCGCAAGTGCTTGCGGCCATCGTCGACATGGCGTCCAGCGGCGCGCTGATCAAGCACCTCCAAGCCAGCCTGATTCGTTCACTGGCGGGTCTTGCGCTGGCCATCGTCACCGGTGTCAGCCTGGGGCTGCTGATGGGCTGGTTCGCCCGGCTTGAGCGTGTGCTCGATCCACTGCTGCAGTTCTTCCGCCAGACCTCGGCGCTGGCGCTGTTCCCGGTGTTCATTCTGTTTCTGGGGATCGGTGAACTCTCCAAGGTGGCGATCATCTTCTGGGCGTCGTTCTGGCCGATCCTGTTGAGCACCATCAGCGGCGTCAAACAGGTCGACAGCCTGCTGATCAACTCGGCCCTGTCGATGGGCGCGAACCGGCGCTTTCTGTTCCTCAAGATCGTGCTGCCCTCGGCGTCGCCGTCGATCTTCACCGGGGTGCGTCTGGCAGGGGCTTATTGCATCACCGCATTGGTGGCGGCCGAAATGATCGGCGCTCACTCCGGGTTGGGATTTCTGACGCTCAATTCTCAGGAGGTGTTTCAGATCCCGAGCATGTACGCGGGGATTCTGCTGCTGGCGGTCGTCGGTCTGCTGTTGAACGTTCTGTTGGCGCTGCTGGAGCGTCGTTTCACCCGCTGGCGCCGGGGGCTCAAACATGCCGGGTAGAACCGGCGCTGCATTTTCCGGGGGCTGGATTCGCTATGGTCTGGCCGCGCTGATCGGCGTTGGGGCGGTGTGCGCGATCTGGCTCCTGCCCATGCTCGATGCCGCAGACCAGATGCCGGGGCCGGTGCTCGTCAAGGCCCGGCAGCAGCAGGTTCTGCGCATCGGCGTACGCAGTTATCCCCGGCCCACCGACAGCACCGAGGCGCTGATCGCGGAACCCGATGAAATGGACAGCGAACTGGCCAGCGCGTTAGGCCGTTATCTGGGCATCAAGGTGCAACTCAAGGCCCTGCCTGCTCATGACCTCTCGGGTTTCTTGAGCAAGGACGAAGTCGATGCGGTGATCACGGGGAGTCTGGATATTCCGGGGCTGGAGCGACAGCGGGCAGCGCTGAGCGAGGTGCCCCAGGGTTACGAAAACGGCGCGTTGCTCAGCCTGCGCAACACGATGCCGTCGTCGCTCAAGGACCAGAGCGTCTGCATCGCCAATGGCAGCCCCTGGACCCGCGATTTGCTGGCCCGAGGCGCACGAACACAGGTTTACGCCTCGAGCATCCGCGCCGCGTCGGCCTTCCTCGCGGGAGACTGCCGCTTGCTCGCCGATGAGCGCACGGTGCTTGCCAGCCTGTTGCAAACCCCTGATTGGCGTTTCTATCGCATGCTGCCGCAAACCCTGGCAGCGAGCAGCGACGCGAGCGTCTATCTGTCAGCGCCGGACCCCAAAAGCCTGCGCCTGCTGCAAGCCGGCCTGCGCGACTGGCAGTCCCGAGGCGGTCAAACCAAAGCCTGGGACCTGCACAGCAACGCGTTTCTGGTGGACAGCATGAAGCTCAGTGACGGGCTGGTGTGTCACTGAGCTTTACGCCCGTTTCGGCAACACCCAGTCTTTACGGATGAAATGGCAGGTGTAGCCGTTGGGAATGCGCTCCAGATAATCCTGATGCTCGGGCTCTGCCTCCCAAAACGCACCGGCCGGGCTGATTTCGGTGACCACTTTGCCTGGCCACAGGTCTGAGGCATCGACGTCCTTGACCGTGTCTTCGGCAATGCGTTTCTGTTCTTCATCGAGGTAGAAAATCGCCGAGCGGTAGCTCAGGCCGATGTCGTTGCCCTGGCGATTGGCGGTGGACGGATCGTGGATCTGGAAGAAGAATTCGAGGATCTGCCGGTAGCTGATGACCTGCGGATCGAACACGATTTCGATGGCTTCAGCATGGGTGCCGTGATTGCGGTAGGTGGCGTTTTCGACGTCGCCGCCGGAGTAGCCGACGCGTGTGGACAAGACGCCTGGATAACGGCGCAGCAAGTCCTGCATGCCCCAGAAGCAGCCGCCGGCGAGCAGGGCGGTTTGGGTTTGTGTGGTCATGGTTCAATCCTTCCTGTGGCGCACAGGGCGCACGGTTTTCGATTCGTCAGCCAGTGTGCTCGCCTGCCGTGGGCGGGTGCAAGCGGCGAGGGCGGTGCTACCCTTCGGCGGCATCTCAAGCAACCCCCGCGTTTGTCGCAGTCCGGCCGGGGGCGCTCCACCTTGCCGACGATCTGCCGGGCACCGGCAGCAAGGGCAAACAACACGGCCACCCGCTCAAATGATTGCGAACTCCTGCCTGCCGCGCGCAGTCTTCATTTCAGACCATTCAATCGCACTCAGGGACCTTTTGTGAATCGCCCCCGTATCGGCTTCGCCTGCATGTACCGCCACCACGAGCGCGAGTTGTCGCTCAAGGAACTCAAGACGCTGGAGGGCGGTTACAACCCCCGGACTACCACGTTGCGCTGGATGGACAGCGTGGCTGTTGAGGTCGCACGGGAAAAGCTGCTGCAGATCGTCGACCATAATCTGGCTGCCCAGGTCCACCTGTTGGGCTACGTGGCGCAGTTGCCGCCGACGCTGCGCATGCTGCGCTTGAGCAGCGATCTGTTGCCGTTCTACAGCCATCCCAAAGTCGTCGAGTTCTATCGCGACCCTGCTGTCATGTCGCGGCTGGAAGCAGGCTTTCAGCGGATCGGCGAGGTGGCGCGCAAGGCCGATATCCGCCTGTCGTTTCACCCCGGTCAGTTCTGCGTATTGGCCTCCGACCGCCCCGATGTGGTCGAAAACAGCCTCGCCGAGTTCGAATACCACGCCGACATGATCCGCATGATGGGCTACGGCAGGCAGTTTCAGGACTTCAAGTGCAATGTCCACATCGCCGGACGACTTGGCGTCGAAGGCGTCCGTGCCATCTGGCCGCGATTGTCGCAAGTGTCGCGTCACTGCATCACCTTCGAAAACGAAGAGAAGACCTATGGGGTCGACGATTGCCTGCAACTGGCGGACCTGGCACCCGTGGTGTTGGACATTCACCATTGCTGGATCAACGAAAACCGCTACATCGACCCGGATGATCCCCGTGTCGCGCAGATCATCGACAGCTGGCGCGGGGTGCGGCCGGTAATGCACTACTCGCAGCCTCCGGAAACGCTGCAGGCTCAGGGGTTCGACCCGCAGCAGAAGCTGGAAATGGACGAATTGCTCAAGGTCGTGAACAAGCGCGATCTGTACCTGCACAGCGACAGGATGTGGAACGACTGGACCAACGCCTATGCCCTGCAGTTTCTCCCGCGTTTCGACATCATGTTCGAGGCCAAGGACAAGAATCTGGCGGTGGAGGCTTTCTACCGACGTTTTTTGCAGCCGGATTGATGATTTGATCGTTCTGACGCTCCGCGAGGCGACGCAGTGATTGACGCTCCGCGTCATCGGGGCCGCGGAGCTTCCTGCAAGGCATTCCCACGCTGCGGCGTGGGAATGATCAGAGGGATCATTACACGGCCTCGATAATTACCGACCGGCAGGTCTAAATCGTCGAGGAAGGTTTCGACCGTTAAGTCCAATCGCCCTCAATCCAGCAATTAATCCTGTGATCGACCGGCGAGAGTCAGATACTTGAAGCCCTCTAGCACGACCTTTTCAGGGAAATCCGACCTTCGGTATGAATACGAACGTGAATTGTGCCCATTTTGCGTATCGGCGAGTTGTGCCGTGTCATGGCCGGGTGCCACAATCGCGGGCATGTCACCGTGGTCAGGACAGGCGGGAACCGATGTACCTCCTTGAGTTTCAGGACGAGCGTGATGCCCTGATCCGCACGCAAGTGCGAACCGATCGGCTGCAGCTGCTTTTTCGTCAGACCTTTTTCTCGGTGCTGGGAAGCTTTCTGGCTGCCCTGATGCTGAGCTGGCTGTGCCGGGAGCGGATAGAGCAACAGATCATCCTTTATTGGCTGGTGCTGCTCGGCGCTTCGACGTTGTTACGCGTGACCTTGCTGATCGCCTATTTTCGAAGCAGGCCCGATACCCGCACTCCGCAGCGCTGGGAACTCAAATACTGGCTGACCCTGATCCTCTCGGCCGCCATCTGGGGCGGCGGGGCGCTGGCGCTGATGCAGACCCACGACCTGCTCACGCAAACCCTGGTCCTGCTGTTCACCGTCGGCATGTCGGTCTGTGGGGTGTCCTGTTATTCCGCCTATCGGTCCATGACCATCGTGTCCATCGGCCTGGTGCTGATGCCGTGTTCGCTGTGGCTGCTGTTTCAGCCTTCGCCCACGCAGATCGGCATGGCCTCCGCCTCTTTGGTGTTCGCCTCCTTCGTGGTCAGCGCGACGCGCAAGCTATCCGAGGCCATGGAAAAAGCCTTCCGCCTGACCCGGGAGATGGAATACGCCCACAGTGTCGCCACCCACGCCGCCCATACGGATGAACTCACGGGATTGAAGAACCGTCGGGCGTTCTTCCAACAGGCCGAGCGGACCTACGAGCATTGCAAGCAGAATCAGTTGCCGCTGTCAGCGCTCATGCTGGACATCGATTACTTCAAGCACATCAACGACTCTTACGGCCATCAGGCCGGCGATCAGGTGCTGCGACAAATCGGCGCGGTGATCTGCGAGTCGATCCGCGAGGGGGATATCTGCGGTCGGCTGGGCGGTGAAGAGTTCGCGCTGTTGCTGACCGATACCTCACTGGACGGTGCCCGAGCGACCGCCGAATCCCTGCGCCAGGCCATCGCGCAACTGCCGTGCAGGCACCTCGAAGGCATCACTGCCAGCCTCGGTGTCGCCACCATGAATGCCGGCGACCAGGACGTGCACATGCTGCTCAACGACGCCGACAAGGCGCTGTTCCGGGCCAAGGCCCAAGGACGCAATCAGACGGCTGTGGCCTAGGCCCAGCGCTGTCACCTCTTCGTGACATTTGTCACAACGCTTTTCATTCGCTCCCGGCTGTGGCGTAGTGTGTTTCGCACGATTGCCGACTGGAAGAGGTAAAGAGAAATGACCCTGCAAAACCGCCTGGAAAACCTGTACCCGAGCGCCGATGAGATCCCTGAGCAGTTTCGTGCGGGTCCTGCCATCGAACAGCGTGAGTATCTGGTCAACGGCGAACTGCGTCAGTGGCAGGGCCCGCTGGCGCCGGTGCTCAGTCCGGTTTCGCTGAAGACCGACGCGGGTCTTGAATCGGTGGTGCTCGGGAGTACGCCATTGATGGACGCCGATACCGCGATGTCCGCGCTGGATGCTGCGGTCAAGGCTTATGATCGGGGGCAGGGCGCCTGGCCGACCCTGCGCGTCGTCGACCGCATTCACCACGTCGAGACCTTCCTCAAACGCATGCGCGAACAGCGCGATGCCGTGGTCACGCTGCTGATGTGGGAAATCGGCAAGAACCTCAAGGACTCGCAGAAAGAGTTCGACCGCACCTGCGATTACATCGTTGACACCATCAACGCCCTCAAGGAACTGGATCGCCGTTCCAGCCGTTTCGAACTGGAGCAGGACACTCTGGGCCAGATTCGCCGCGTGCCGCTGGGCGTAACGCTGTGCATGGGGCCTTACAACTATCCGTTGAACGAGACCTTCACCACGCTGATTCCGGCGCTGATCATGGGCAACACCGTGGTCTTCAAACCGGCCAAGTTCGGCGTGCTGCTGATCCGTCCGCTGCTGGAAGCCTTCCGCGACAGCTTTCCGGCCGGCGTCATCAATGTGATCTACGGCAGTGGTCGCGAGACGGTCAGCGCGCTGATGGCCAGCGGCAAGATCGACGTATTCGCCTTCATCGGCACCAACAAGGCCGCCAGCGCCCTGAAGAAACTGCACCCCAAGCCACATCGCCTGCGCGCCGCGTTGGGTCTGGATGCCAAGAACCCCGGCATCGTGCTGCCCGACGTCAACCTGGACAACGCAGTCAGCGAGGCCATCACCGGTTCGCTGTCGTTCAACGGCCAGCGTTGCACGGCGCTGAAGATCCTGTTCGTACACGAAAACGTGGTCGGCAGTTTCCTTGAGAAGTTCGAGGAAAAACTGGCCCAGCTCAAGCCGGGCATGCCATGGGAGCCGGGCGTTTCCCTGACGCCGCTGCCCGAACCTGGCAAGACCGAGTACCTG
Source organism: Pseudomonas sp. LS-2 (assembly GCF_003605735.1). Lineage (GTDB taxonomy): Bacteria > Pseudomonadota > Gammaproteobacteria > Pseudomonadales > Pseudomonadaceae > Aquipseudomonas. The sequence continues at coordinate 107,179 of NZ_QXTJ01000024.1, forward strand.
CAGGGGCTGGTCGACGATGCCGTGAGCAAAGGCGCCAAAGTGGTCAACGAGGGCGGCGGTACCACCCATCAACAGTTCTTCTACCCGGCCGTGCTCTACCCGGTGACCCCGGACATGCGCGTCTACCACGAAGAGCAGTTCGGCCCGGTGGTGCCGGTCGTGGCCTACCGCGACCTGGACACCGTCATCGAGTACGTGCTGGATTCGGACTTCGGTCAGCAGTTGAGCATCTTCGGCAACGACTCCAAGCAGGTCGGTCGCCTGGTCGACGCGTTCGCCAATCAGGTGGGTCGCATCAACATCAATGCCCAGTGCCAGCGTGGCCCGGACAGCTTCCCGTTCAACGGCCGCAAGAATTCGGCAGAGGGCACGCTGTCGGTACACGATGCCCTGCGCGTGTTCTCGATCCGCACGCTGGTAGCGACCAGGTTCCAGGAGAGCAACAAGGCGCTGATCAGCGACATCATCCACAACCGCGAGTCGAGCTTCCTGACCACCGATTACATCTTCTGATCGACAGGTTTGCACCTGGCTGCCGCGTACATTAGTGTGCGCGGTAGCCATCGCCGTGTACCTGTCGGTGGCGTTGCACTTCAAGACTTCCCTCCACTGACTGGACGCCACCGCCCTTGGTCGAAGCGACTTCCCGGCAACACCCCTCTGATGCAACGGTGCTGCCGCTGCCTGTGCTGCAAATGCTGCGCATGTCGACCGCCGTGCAGCACAAGGCGCTGGAAGCCCGGCTGCCCCTCACGCATCCCGACCTCGATCGAACAACCTACCAACGGATCATCCAGGCGTATTACGGCTTTCATGTGCCGTTACAGCGGTTGATCGCAGGTTTTTCGGGTACTGAAGGCGCAGACCCCGAACGGCAGAAGATCCCGGCTCTGCTCAAGGACCTGCACGCGCTGGGCCTCAGCGATGCCGACATCCAGCGTTTGCCGTTGTGCACCGATCTGCCGGCCCTGTCGTCCCATGCTCAACTGCTGGGCATCATGTACGTCATGGAAGGCGCGACGCTGGGCGGCCAGGTGCTGCGCCGGATCATTGCGCACAGGCTGGGCATCGGTGCTGATAACGGCGGCGAGTTTCTGGATGTCTACGGTCGGGAAACGGGCCGGTTGTGGAAGTCCTTTCTCAAATCATTGGCAGACGCTGACCATCCCGACTACAACCAAGAGACCGTGGACGCCGCCTGCGCCACGTTCACCTGTTTCGAAAGGTGGCTGGAACGCACAGGAGTGCTGCTATGACCTCCGTTACCGAACACCACCTGGACGCGCTGCTGCAGAATTGCGCCATTGAGCCGATCCGCATTCCCGGTGCGATTCAGCCACACGGCGTGTTGCTGACCGTCGACGAATCGGCCTGGACCGTCCAGCAAGCCAGCGCCAATGCGGCGTCGGTTCTTAGCGTGGCCAGCGACATCGCAGCCGGCCAGCCGCTGGCTCACTGGCTGGGTGAGGTGCAGGCGGGTCTGGTGCGTCAGGCGCTGGCCGTCGAGGCGCTGGAAGACATCAATCCACTCGCGCTGCGCATGGGCGATCATGCCTTCGACTGCCTGGTCCATCGTCACGACGGTTTGCTGTTTCTTGAACTCGAAGCCGTCCAGACCAGCCCCTTGCCGCCCGGTCAGACCCTCGATCAACGCTTGAACCGTACGCTGCGCCGCATGCAGGCGGCGAAAACTCTGTCTGATCTCTACGCCATCAGCGTCAATGAAATCCGGGCGCTGACCGGCTTTGACAGGGTGTTGATCTACCGTTTTCAGGAGCAGGGCCACGGCCAGGTCATCGCCGAATCCGCAACCCAAGCCCTCGATGCTTATCAGGGGCTGTTCTTTCCGGCCAGTGACATTCCCGAACAGGCCCGAGAGCTGTATCGCCTGAACTGGTTGCGGATCATCCCGGACGCCGCCTATACGCCGGTTCCTCTGGTGCCTGCGCTTCGCCCCGACAATGGCCAGCCGCTGGACATGACCTACGCGGTGCTGCGCAGCGTCTCGCCGATTCATTGCCAGTACATTCAGAACATGGGCGTGCGCGCCTCCATGAGTATTTCCCTGCTCAAGCATGATCGGCTCTGGGGCCTGATCACATGTGGCAATCGCCAGCCGCTGCAAGTGCCGCACACCTTGCGCGCGGCCTGCCAGACCATCGGCCAGGTGTTGTCGATGCAGATCAGCGCGCTGGAAGAATTGCAGGCGCAGCGCCAGCGTGAGTCCAAATACAGCCTGCTCAAGTCCCTTGCCTGTGCTATGGCTGAGGCCGAGGGCGATGTCTATCAAGGGTTGATCGAGCATCCGCAGGATTTGCTGGCCCTGGCCGATGCCAGTGGCGCAGCGGTCATCATCGAAGACCAGATTCACCTGATCGGTCAGTGCCCGACACCGGAGCAGGTGAGGGCGCTGCAGCAATGGGTGCAGGAGCAGCCGGAGGCGGTGATGCAGACCTCGAGCCTGGGCGAAGCATTTGCGCCGGCCCGGGATTATCCGCGCATCGCCAGCGGTCTTGTCGGCTTCAGCCTGCCCAAGCCGGTGGCCAACGCTGTGTTGTGGTTTCGCCAGGAAGTCAAAAACAGCGTTCAGTGGAGCGGCAACCCGGACACTTTCAAACGCGTTGTCGCCGACCGCTTGCAGCCGCGCGAATCGTTCGAGGCGTGGAAGCAACAGGTCGATGGCACGGCGCGGCTGTGGAGCATCGGCGAAATCTATGCGGTCGCCGATCTGCGTCGCTCGGCGCTGGAGTCGGACCTGTCCCGTCAAGTGGTGCGGGAGAAAGACGCCGTGCGCGCTCGCGATGAGCTGGTGGCGGTGGTGTCCCATGACCTGCGCAGCCCGTTGACGGTGATCGTCATGCAGTGCGGAATGATGCAGCGAGTGATCGCGGCCGATGTGAGCCCCTCGTCCAAGCGCCTCAATTCCGCCATCGACACTTTGCAGCGAGCCACGGCACGCATGACCAACCTGCTGGAGGACCTGCTCGACACCTCGAAAATCGAAGCCGGGCGTTACCTGATCTCGCCGCAGCCGCTGGAAATCAGCCAGTTCTTCGAAGACGCCTGGTCGCTGCTCACGCCTTTGGCGCTGAACAAGTTCATCGATCTGACATTCGCCGGCGAGCCTCAATTGAAAATCATGGCCGATCCCGAGCGTATGTTTCAGGTGCTGTCGAACCTGGTGGGCAACGCGATCAAATTCACGCCCAAGGAAGGCCGGATCAGTGTCACGGCTGCGGTGCAAGGGGATTTCGTTGCGATCAGTGTCGTCGACTCGGGCTCAGGGATCGCCCCGGATCAGTTGCCCCATGTGTTCGAGCGTTACTGGCGCATCCGCGAAGGCAACCCCAGTGGCACGGGGTTGGGGCTGTACATCTCGCAAGGGATCGTCAAGGCCCACGGTGGCGAGCTGACTGCCAGCAGCGAGCAGGGTGTCGGCAGCGTGTTTCGCTTTACCGTGCCATTGGCGCGGTAGCGCGTCGGCACAAAGCCGCGCATTACCACGAAACCTGTTGCTGCAACCCATAAAAAGGCCGCTTTCGCTGTGAACATCGACACCCGCATCAAATTCCGCCATCTGGTCTGCTTCCTTGAAGTTGCGCGACAGGGCAGTCTGGCCAAGGCCTCGGACAAACTCGCGATCAGCCAGCCAGCACTGTCGAAAACCCTCAAGGAACTGGAAACCCTGCTGTCCGCCAGCCTGTTCGTGCGCAGCAAGAGTGGCGCGGCCCTGACCGAGGCCGGTGTCGCGTTCATGCGTTACGCGGGCCCGAGCGTTCAGGCCCTGCGCGAGGGGGTGAACAGCCTGCGTTCGGGCGAGCATGAACCGGTGGCCGTGCGTCTGGGCGTGTTGTCGACCGTGGAAAGCCTGTTGGTGCCGGAAGTGATCTGCCGCCTGCATGCCCGGCACCCGGCATTGGTGGTCAGCGTCGCCACCGGCCCCAGCGCCTACTTGTTGTCGCAGTTGCGATTAGGTGAGCTGGACCTGGTGGTCGGGCGCATGACCGACAGCCCGCAGATTCTCGGCCTGAGTTTCGAACACCTGTACAGCGAATCGATGACCCTGGTGGTGCGCGACGGCCATCCGCTGCTCGGCGCGGACGACACGCGGGCAACGCTGGAAGATTTTCCGCTGGTGCTGCCGCTGGCGGGCACGACCATCCGCAAATTCGCCGACAGCCTGTTCGTGCAGCACGGTATCAACCCGCCACGCCAGCGCCTGGAAACCCTGTCGTTGACCCTGAGCCGACGTTACGTGCAATGCAGTGACGCGGTGTGGATCGCGCCATTCGATGCGGTGCGTCAGGACCTGACGCGGGGCGAACTGGTTGAACTGGAGCTAGGGATTCGCGAACCGGGCGGGTCGGTGGGGCTGTGCAGCAACCCGGCATTGCCGTTGTCCATCGCGGCGCAGTGGTGTGTCGACACCCTGCGCGAGGTCGGGCTGGCCTACCGCGAGGGCAGTTATCCATAACCAGATGGTTATGCATACGGACGATCTTTTCAGTTTTGCCGAGGTTGATTGCGCGGGACACTGCGCCATCGCCTGCTGTGTTCTGCCTGAAGCGTTACCGGGCAGGCAATGAAAAGCACCTCCCATAACGACAAGAGGACACTGGCATGTCTGACGCCCACGACAGCCGCTTCGCCATTCGCGACCGCAACTGGCACCCCAAAGCCCTGACCCCTGATTACAAGACCTCGATCCTGCGCTCGCCGCGTCAGGCGCTGGTCAGCATCCCGCAGTCCGTTTCCGAGACCTCGGGCCCTGATTTCACTCACCTTCAATTCGGCCGTCACGATGCCGATCTGCTGTTGAACTTCAACAACGGCGGCCTGCCCATCGGCGAGCGCATCATCGTTGCCGGACGGGTGGTCGATCAGTACGGCAAGCCCATCCCGCACACACTGGTCGAGATGTGGCAGGCCAACGCCGGTGGCCGTTACCGGCACAAGAAGGACGCCTATCTGGCGCCCCTGGACCCGAACTTCGGCGGCGTCGGTCGCTGCCTCACCGACCGCGACGGCAATTACAGCTTCCGCACCGTCAAGCCCGGTCCGTACCCATGGCGCAACGGCCCCAATGACTGGCGCCCGGCGCACATTCATTTCTCCATCAGTGGCCCCTCGATTGCCACCAAGCTGATCACCCAGCTGTATTTCGAAGGCGACCCGCTGATTGCGATGTGCCCCATCGTCAAGTCCATCGCCAGCCCCGAAGCCGTCCAGAGCCTGATCGCCCGGCTGGACATGAGCATGGCCAATCCCATGGATTGCCTGGCTTACCGCTTTGATATCGTCCTGCGCGGCCAGCGCAAGACTCACTTCGAAAACGTCTGAGGAGCGACGCCCATGCCCGTTCACATCCTGCCGGAAACCCCTTCACAGACGGCCGGCCCGTACGTTCACATTGGCCTGGCGCTGGAGGCTGCGGGTAACCCGGCTCGCGAACAGGAAATCTGGAATGAAATGGCCCGCCCTGACGCGCCTGGCGAGCATATTCTGCTGCTGGGCCACGTTTACGACGGCAACGGCCACCTGATTCGCGACTCGTTTCTGGAACTCTGGCAAGCCGATGCCCAGGGCCATTACGACCGCGAGTACGACCTGAGCAAGGCATTCAACAGCTTCGGTCGCACCGCCACCACCGACGAGGGCGAATGGCTGGTCAAGACCGTAAAACCCGGTGTCGTACTTAACGCTGCAGGCGTGCCGATGGCGCCCCACATCAACGTTTCGCTGTTTGCCCGGGGCATCAATATCCACCTGCACACCCGTCTGTACTTCGACGACGAGGCGCCGAGCAACGCAGTTGACCCGGTACTGAACCTGATCGAGCAACCGCAACGGCGGCAGACCCTGATCGCCAAACGCTGCACCGTTGACGGCCAATTGGCCTATCGTTTTGACATCCGCGTGCAGGGCGTCGATGAAACCGTGTTCTTCGATTTCTGACCCCCACAGGACCACTGTATGGACGAGCCGTCAGGAGCAGTACGTTGAACAGACCCGGCAATCAATTATTCGACCGATATTTCACCCAGGAACCGATGCGCCTGATCTTTTCGGATCAGGGACGGGTTCAGGGCATGCTGGACTTCGAAGCGGCGCTCGCCCGCGCCGAAGCGTCGATTGGCGCCATTCCGGCAGAGGTGGTGAACGACATCGTCGCTGCCTGCGATGCCTCGCTGTATGACTTCGACGAACTGTCGATCGCCATCGGCAATGCCGGCAACTCGGCGATTCCGCTGGTCAAGGCACTGGGCAAGCAGATCGCCACGCGCAGCGAAACCGCCGAGCGCTATGTGCACATGGGCGCCACCAGTCAGGATGTAATGGACACGGGCCTGGTGTTGCAACTGCGCAGCGCGGTCGGTCTGCTGGAGCAAGATCTGGCGAACCTCGCCGACACGCTGGCGCAGCAGGCCCAGCGACATGCGGGGGTGCCGATGTCAGGCCGCACCTGGCTGCAACAGGCGACGCCCATCACCCTGGGCGCGAAAATCGCCGGTTGGCTGGGGTCGATCACTCGCCATCGTCAACGCCTCAAGGAGCTCAAGCCGCGTCTGTTGTGCCTGCAGTTCGGCGGCGCTTCCGGCAGTCTGGCGGCGTTGGGCGAGATGGCGTTTCCGGTCGCCGAAGCGCTGGCCGGGGAGCTGAAACTCGGCTTGCCTGACCAGCCCTGGCACACCCAGCGCGACCGGCTGGCGGAACTCGCCGGTTTTCTCGGGCTGGTCGCCGGGAGTCTGGGCAAGATCGGCCGCGACATCAGCCTGATGATGCAGACGGAAGCGGGCGAGGTGTTCGAGCCTGCGGCAGCGGGCAAGGGCGGTTCCTCGACCATGCCTCACAAGCGCAATCCGGTGGGGGCCGCGGTGATGATCGCCGCGGCGACCCGAGCGCCGGGGCTGGTGGCGACGATGCTCACCGCGATGCCCCAGGAGCACGAACGCAGCCTGGGGCTGTGGCACGCCGAGTGGGAAACACTGCCGGAACTGTGCTGCGTGGTGTCCGGCTCGCTGCAACAGGCACTGGCGGTGATTCCGGGACTTGAAGTCGACGCCGAGCGGATGTTGCAGAACCTGGACCTCACCCACGGGCTGGTGCTCGCCGAAGCCGTGAGCATCGCACTGGCCCAACGCATGGGACGCGATGCCGCGCATCACCTGATCGAGCAATGCTGCCGCCGCGCGGTGGAGCAGGGCAAGCATCTGCGCGAGGTGCTGGGCGCCGAACCTCAGGTCGCTGAGCAGTTGTCGGCGCAGGCGCTGGATAACCTGCTCAACCCCGCGCATTACCTGGGGCAATCGAAGCGCTGGGTCAAGCGCGCAGTTGCCGACCATCAGGCATTCAATCTCCGATAGCGCTTCGAATAACTTGACTGGACCGAAAAATGGACGAGAAACAACGTTACGACGCGGGCATGAAAGTGCGCCGCGAAGTGCTGGGCGATGCCCATGTCGACCGCAGCCTGGAAAAGCTCACGCCATTCAACGGCGAGTTTCAGGAAATGATCACGCGCCACGCCTGGGGTGACATCTGGACCCGCCCAGGACTGCCGCGCCACACTCGTAGCCTGATCACCATCGCCATGCTGATCGGCATGAACCGCGAGGGTGAACTCACGCTGCACTTGCGTGCCGCGAAGAACAACGGCGTGACCCGCGACGAGATCAAGGAAGTGCTGATGCAGAGCGCGATCTATTGCGGCATTCCGGCGGCCAATGCAACGTTTCATCTGGCAGAGCACGTGTGGAACGAGCTGGGGGTGGAGTCACTGGAGGAGTGACTGGCATCGAATTCCTGTAGCCATCGGCCGGGCGGCGTTCCGTTTGCCGGCGGTAGCGATTTCCGGGACGCCACCGCCGGCAAGCCGTACGGCTATAAGAACAGATGGTCGCGTTGGCAAGCACACGGCATCGCTGGGTCGTGGCCCGCTTGCTGGGCGCTTGGGAAAGGTCTGACCGAAGATTCACAAAAACAACGGAATGTTTCATGTTTGTTTGGTGATCTGACGACCTCTTCTATATTCTTTCCCTGTCGACCAGTGCTCGCAGAAGCAACGGAGCCTCCACGCAATACCAAAGGAAAGCTGATGAGTACCACCAGCACGCCGCTCTCCGGCGTCAACCAGCCACTCAAGGGGATCGCACTGATCCTCCTCGCGACCTTCCTGTTTTCCAGCCACGACACCTTGTCCAAATACCTTTCCGGCATCTACCCGATCATGATGGTGGTCTGGGTGCGCTATGTCGTGCACACCGGTTTGATGGCGTGCATCTTCATGCCGTCGGCGGGTTTGCGAGTGCTGCGCACCAAACGCCCCGGATTGCAGGCGTTGCGGGCCATCTGCCTGTTGGGGACCAGCCTGTTGTTCACCAGCGGGTTGATGTTCATTCCGATCGCCGAGGCCACGGCGGTCAACTTCCTCGCGCCGTTGCTGGTGACGGCGTTGTCGGTGCCGCTGCTCAAGGAGAAGGTTAGCCGCGGCCAGTGGATTGCCGTGCTGGTGGGGTTCGGCGGAGTGATGGTGATTGTCCATCCGGGCGGGGAGTTGTTCACGCCAGCGGTGTTGCTGCCGCTGGGTTCGGCGTTGTGCTTTGCCTGTTATCAACTGTTGACGCGACTGGTGGCGGCCCATGACAGCCCGACCACGAGCAACTTTTTTGCGGGGTTATTCAACAGCCTGTTGATGAGCGCGATTGTGCCGTTCTTCTGGCAGTCGCCGCAGTGGCAGCACATTCCGTTCATGCTGGCGCTGGGGACCTGCGGAATGGTTGCGCATTTGATGCTGACCCAGGCGTTTCGCTTCGCCGCGCCGGCGTTGCTGGCGCCTTTCGGGTATTGCCAGATCGTGTTTGCCGGTCTCTGGGGTTTTATCGTGTTCAACCACGCGCCTTCGCTGACGGCACAGGCGGGAATCGCGATCATCTGCCTGAGTGGGCTGGCAGCGGCCTGGCAGCAGCGGCGGGTAGGGGGCTGATGCTGATCGACTTCAATCTTGGGCGCGTATTTGCATCTGCCCGGAGGGCGTGGGAGTTGGCTTGCCGACGATCTGCTTCGAAGCGGCAGTAAAATCAGACACCTTGCAGGATGAGACAGACCGCACCTCAGCAAGCTGACCTCCCACGCCCTCCGCGCAGAAGCGTGTCAGTACGCAGGCCCTACAGGCCAGACAGGTCTGGCGCTAGCCCGTCCCAAGCGACATTTTCATGGCACCCCCGCCAATCTGGACTAGAGTTTCAGAGGTCAGCGCAACCGCGCCGGCACCGTGATCGAAAAATCCTTGCGGCAACGTACCGCAAACATTCCCCTGATCAGGAGTGCACGATGGACCTCAACCGTCGGCAGTTCTTCAAGGTCGCCGCAATCGGCCTTGGAGGCTCGAGCCTGGCGGCGTTGGGCATGGCGCCCACGCCCGCTTTCGCCGAGCAGATACGCCACTTCAAGCTCGCCCACACCCATGAAACCCGCAACACCTGCCCCTACTGCTCGGTGGGCTGCGGCTTGATCATGTACAGCCAGGGCGATGCGGCCAAGAACGTGGCGCAGAACATCATCCACATCGAAGGCGACGCCGACCACCCGGTCAACCGCGGCACCCTGTGCCCCAAAGGCGCAGGCCTTCTGGACTTCATCCACAGCCCCGGCCGGCTGAAATACCCGCAGATGCGCAAACCCGGCAGCAACGAATGGACCCGAATCTCCTGGGACGAAGCGCTGGATCGCGTGGCGGACCTGATGAAAGCCGACCGCGACGCCAACTTCATCGAGAAGAACGACAAGGGCCAGACCGTCAACCGTTGGCTGACCACGGGCTTTCTCGCAGCCTCGGCGGCTTCCAACGAAGCGGGCTACATGACCCACAAGGTCATTCGCGCAACCGGCATGCTGGGGTTCGATAACCAGGCACGTGTCTGACATGGCCCGACGGTGGCAAGTCTTGCCCCGACGTACGGCCGTGGAGCCATGACCAACACCTGGACCGATATCGCCAACGCGAATCTGATCCTGGTGATGGGCGGCAACGCAGCAGAAGCACACCCATGCGGTTTCAAATGGGTGACCGAAGCCAAGGCGCACAATCAGGCGCGTTTGATCGTGGTCGACCCACGTTTCACGCGGACTGCCTCTGTGGCCGACTATTACGCGCCGATTCGCACCGGCAGCGACATCGCTTTCATGGGCGGCCTGATCAATTACCTGATCAGCAACGACAAGATCCAGCACGACTACGTGCGCAACTACACCGACGTGTCCTTCATCGTCAAAGCCGGCTATGGTTTCGAAGACGGCATTTTCAGNACGAGCTGGGTGAGGACGGCTTCGTCAAGGTTGATCCGACGTTGCAGGACCCGCGCTGCGTCTATCAGTTGATGAAGCAGCATTACAGCCGCTATACCCCGGAAATTGCCAGTCTGACCTGCGGCATGCCGCAAGCGCAGATGATGAAAGTGTGGGAAGAAATCGCCACCTGCTCGGCACCGGGCAAGACCATGACGATTCTCTATGCGCTGGGCTGGACGCAGCACTCCATTGGCGCGCAAATCATTCGCAGCGCGGCGATGGTGCAACTGCTGCTGGGTAACGTCGGCATGCCGGGGGGCGGGGTCAACGCCTTGCGCGGTCACTCCAACATTCAGGGGCTGACTGACCTTGGGCTGTTGTCCAACGCGCTGCCGGGTTACCTGACCCTGGCTTCCGACAGTGAGCAGGATTACGACGCCTACATCACCAAACGCACGCAGAAACCCCTGCGTCCCGGTCAGCTTTCCTACTGGCAGAACTACAGCAAATTCCACGTCAGCCTGATGAAGTCCTGGTACGGCGCCAATGCCACGGCCGAGAACAAATGGGCCTACGACTGGCTGCCGAAGCTGGACATCCCCAACTACGACATCCTCAAGATGTTCGACATGATGGGCCAGGGCAAGGTCAACGGTTACGTCTGCCAGGGCTTCAACCCGATTGCCGCCTTGCCGGACAAGAACCGCGTGATGAAGGCGCTCGCCAAGCTCAAATGGCTGGTGGTGATGGACCCGCTGGCCACCGAAACCTCGGAGTTCTGGCAAAAGGTCGGGCCGTACAACGACGTGGTGACGGAAAACATCCAGACCGAAGTCATTCGCTTGCCCACCACCTGCTTCGCCGAGGAGGACGGCTCGCTGGTCAACAGCAGTCGCTGGCTGCAATGGCACTTCAAGGGTGCCGACGGTCCTGGGGAGGCGATCACCGACATTCGCATCATGAGCGAGCTGTTCCTGCGCCTGCGCAAGCGTTATCAGGAGCAGGGCGGGGCGTTCCCGGATCCGCTGCTGAAACTGAGCTGGCCGTACAAGGTGCCGGAAGAACCTTCGCCGGAAGAGATCGCCAAGGAGATCAACGGTGCAGCGACCATGGACTTCACCGATCCGTTGGGCGCGGCGATCAAGGGCGGCGCGCAACTGACCGGCTTCTCTCAGCTCAAGGATGACGGCAGCACCGCGTCCGGGTGCTGGATCTTCTGCGGCAGCTGGACCGAAGCGGGCAACCAGATGGCCCGTCGCGACAACAGTGATCCTTACAACATGCACCAGCATCAGGGCTGGGCCTGGGCGTGGCCGAGCAATCGGCGGATTCTCTACAACCGTGCCTCCGCCGACCCGCAAGGCCAGCCCTGGGATCCGAAGAAACGCCTGATCTGGTGGAACGGCAAAGCCTGGACCGGCACCGACGTTCCGGACTTCGTCGTCACCTCCGCGCCGGAAGCGGGGATGAACCCGTTCATCATGAACCCCGAGGGCGTGGCGCGCTTCTTCGCCGTGGACAAGATGAACGAAGGGCCATTCCCGGAGCACTACGAGCCGTTCGAGACGCCCATCGGCATCAACCCGTTGCACCCGACCAACAAGCAGGCGACCAGCAACCCGGCCGGGCGCATCTTCGATTCGGTATGGGATTCGCTGGGCGTGGCCAAGGACTTCCCCTACGCCGGGACCAGTTACCGCCTCACCGAGCACTTCCACTACTGGAGCAAGCACTGCCGCCTCAACGCCATTGCGCAACCCGAGCAGTTCGTCGAGATCGGCGAAGCGCTGGCCAAAGAGAAGGGCATCGTGGCCGGTGATCGCGTCAGGGTCAGCAGCAAGCGTGGCTTCATCGAGGCGGTCGCGGTGGTGACCAAACGGATCCGTCCGTTGCAGGTGAACAATCAGGTCGTGCATCAGATCGGCATCCCGATCCACTGGGGGTTCACCGGGACGACGCGCAACGGCTACCTGGCCAACACCCTGGTGCCGTTCCTTGGCGACGGCAATTCCCAGACACCGGAATCCAAGTCGTTCCTGGTGAACGTGGAGAAAATCTGATGGCCATACAAGACGTAATTGCGCGTTCCGCTACCACCACGGTGCCCTCGTCGGTCAGACAATTGGAAGAAGTGGCCAAGCTGATCGACACCACCAAGTGCATCGGTTGCAAGGCCTGTCAGGTGGCGTGCTCGGAATGGAACGAGTTGCGCGACGAGGTGGGCCACAACCACGGCACCTACGACAACCCCCAGGACCTGAGCGCCGAAACCTGGACGCTGATGCGCTTCACCGAGCACGAAACCGCCGACAACAACCTGGAATGGCTGATCCGCAAAGACGGCTGCATGCATTGCGCCGATCCGGGGTGTCTGAAAGCGTGCCCGAGCCCGGGTGCGATCATCAAGCACGCCAACGGCATCGTCGATTTCAACCAGGACCACTGCATCGGCTGCGGCTATTGCATCACCGGTTGCCCGTTCGACATCCCCCGTATCTCGCAGAAAGACCACAAGGCGTACAAATGTACTCTTTGCTCGGATCGCGTGGCCGTGGGGCTGGAACCGGCCTGTGTGAAAACCTGCCCCACTGGCGCCATCGTCTTCGGCACCAAGGAAGACATGAAGGTGCACGCGGCCGAGCGGGTGGTCGATCTCAAATCTCGTGGCTTCGAAAACGCCGGGCTGTATGACCCGGCCGGCGTCGGTGGTACCCACGTGATGTACGTGCTGCACCACGCCGACGATCCGAAACTGTACGCCGGTCTGCCGCAAAACCCGGAAATCAGCCCCCTGGTAGGGCTGTGGAAAGGCGTCAGCAAACCCTTGGGGCTGCTGGCGATGGGGGTCGCGGTGCTCGCCGGATTCTTCCACTACGTGCGCATCGGTCCGCAGCGTGAAGAAGACGAGCATGACCCGGCGCCCGATCCTGCCGTGCACGAGGTGGATCCGGCGGTACACGTCTACGACCCGAAAAGCACGGGACCTGAAGGGGAGCAACGGCCATGAGCGAAAACCGTGAACCCGGCAAGACCATCCTGCGTTACAACGCCAACGAACGGACCAACCACTGGCTGGTGGCGATTCTGTTCTTCATGGCCGGGCTGTCGGGCCTGGCGCTGTTCCACCCGGCGATGTTCTGGTTGACCAACCTGTTCGGCGGCGGGCCGTGGACCCGAATCCTGCATCCGTTCATGGGCGTGGCGATGTTCGTGTTTTTCGTCGGTCTGGTGATCCGCTTCTGGCGCGCCAACCTGTTCATTCCCAACGATCGGCTATGGCTCAAGCGCATCGACCGGGTGATGGTCAATTCCGAGGAGGGTGTGCCACCGATCGGCAAGTACAACCCTGGTCAGAAGCTGTTGTTCTGGACCTTGCTGCTGTGCATGCTGGGGCTGTTGCTGAGCGGGCTGGTCATCTGGCGCGCTTACTTCAGCGAATATTTCGGCATCACCGTGATTCGCCTCGGTGCGTTGGTTCATGCGCTGGCGGGGTTCGTGCTGATCGTCAGCATCATCGTGCACATCTATGCCGGAATCTGGATCAAGGGCTCGGTGGGGGCGATGTTGCATGGCTGGGTCAGCCGCCGCTGGGCGAAGAAGCATCATGCGCTGTGGTATCGCCAGATCGTCGACAAGGACGCGCCGCCGCCCCGCATCACGAAGAAAGGATGAGCCATTGAGTCAGATTCTCGAACCTGGGCAAATCGAAGCGGCGGCCAGTTCGCCGCCGTTTCTCTACCTTCCGCCATCCAGTCTGTTCGCCTTGCGCGCCGAGCGGCTCGAACAGCTCGCCAACGGCCACCCGTTGGCCGATTATCTGCGACTGATCGCCGGGCTGTGCCGGGTGCAGCAGGACCTGCTGGATCACCCGCCCAGCGACTGGGCACTGGACCGCGAGCGTCTGGAACAGTGCCGGCAACATGGTCTGCCGCCGCTGGCCGCCGACAGTCTGGTGCGCGAGATGCATTGGCAGGGGTATCTGGTGGCATTACTGGAGCGCTATCAACCGGCTGGGCAGGTTGAGGTTCAACTGGCCTTGCGTCAACTGCGCGACGCGGGCGAAGGGCAGCGCAAGGCCTGGGCTATCTCGCTGCTCAGCGGTCAGTACGCCGGTTTGCCGGCAGCGGTGGTGCCGTTTATGGGCGCGGCGTTGCAGGCGGCCTGGAGTCAATGGCTGCTCAAGATGCCGGTTCACGATCTCAAACCCGGCGACAGCCTGAGCCAGTGCCCGGCCTGTGGATCGCCGGCCATGGCCGGGGTGATCCGCCATCGCGGCAAGTACAACGGCCTGCGCTATCTGGTCTGTTCGTTATGTGCCTGCGAATGGCATGTGGTGCGGGTCAAGTGCGTGTATTGCGAGCAGAGCAAGGGCTTGAAATACGTGAGCCTTGATGATGATCGCGTCGCGGTGGACAAGGCGCCGCTGCGCGCCGAAGTCTGCCCGGGGTGCAACACCTACCTCAAGCAGATCTATCTGGAGTGCGATGCAGAAGCCGAGGCCCTGTCCGCGGATTTGGCAAGCCTGATGCTGGACATGCGCCTGGATATTGAAGGCATTCAACGCCTGGCGCCGAACCTGATGCTGGCGCCTGGGGGGGAATGAAATCGCGGTCTACACTCCATAGCGGCTGATCGTATACCCGTTTCACGGCCTTCGGCCAGAAGCAAATCTACATCCACATCGGAGTGAATGAATGCCCGCAAACCTCGCCTCGATCCCTGCGCGTTTACCCTCTGTCGACAGCCTGTTGCGTCATCCCGCCTGCCACCCTCTGATCGACCGCTATGGCCGCGATGCCGTGCTCGCCACTCTGCGTCAGTTGCTGGACGATGTGCGCGAAGCCGCCCACCAGGGGCAGATCAGCGCCGTGGAATCGAGCAGCGAAGTGCTGGCGGGCAGGGCGGCTGAGCGTCTGGCGATCCAGCATCAGAGCAAGGTGCGTCGCGTCTTCAACCTGACCGGGACCGTGCTGCACACCAACCTTGGCCGGGCGCTGTTGCCCGAAGAGGCCATCGAGGCGATGCAGACCGCTGCGCGCTATCCGCTGAATCTGGAATTCGACCTGAACAGCGGCAGACGCGGCGACCGCGACGACCTCATCGAAGGCCTGATCCGTGAACTCACCGGCGCCGAAGCCGTTACCGTGGTCAACAACAACGCCGCAGCCGTGCTGTTGGCGTTGAACAGTCTGGGCGCACGCAAGGAAGGGATTATTTCCAGGGGCGAGCTGATCGAGATCGGCGGCGCTTTTCGCATCCCCGACATCATGGCCCGAGCCGGGGTCAAGCTGCATGAGATCGGCACCACCAACCGCACTCACGCCAAGGATTACGAGGCCGCGATCAACCCGCGCACCGGCTTGCTCATGCGCGTGCACACCAGCAACTACAGCATTCAGGGATTCACCGCCAGTGTGCCGACCCAGACCCTGGCGCAGATCGCTCATCAGCACGATCTGCCGCTGCTTGAAGACCTCGGCAGCGGCAGCCTGCTGGACCTGACCCGTTGGGGTTTGCCTGCCGAGCCGACCGTGCGTCAGACCCTGGCCGAAGGCGCTGACATCGTCACCTTCAGCGGCGACAAATTGCTGGGCGGCCCGCAAGCCGGGCTGATCGTCGGCAGTAAGGCGTTGATCGCGAAGATCAAGAAGAACCCGCTCAAACGTGCATTGCGGGTGGACAAACTGACCCTCGCGGCACTGGAAGCCGTATTGAGACTGTATCGCGACCCGGACCGTCTTGCCGAGCGCCTGCCCAGCTTGCGTTTGCTGACCCGACCACAGGGCGAAATCCTCGCCCAGGCCGAGCGCTTGCGACCGCTGCTGGCGAAAATCCTCGGTGAAACCTGGGGCGTGTCGGTACAACCGAGTCTGGGCATGATCGGCAGTGGCAGCCAGCCGGTAGCGCGGCTTCCCAGTGCTGCGCTGTGTTTACGACCGATCGTCTCTAAAAAACTGCGTGGCCGTCGGTTGCATGCGCTGGAGGCGGGTTTGCGCCACTTGCCGATTCCGGTGCTGGGGCGCATCGACGATGACGCGCTGTGGCTGGACCTGCGCCAACTGGATGACGAACCCGGTTGGGTCGGCCAGTTGAACCAACTGCAACGGGAGGGCGCGGCGGGGTGATTGTCGGCACGGCGGGGCACATCGACCACGGCAAGACCGCGCTGCTGGAGGCGTTGACCGGCCAGGCCGGAGATCGTCGCCGGGAAGAGCGGGAGCGGGGCATTACCATCGACCTGGGTTATCTCTACGCGCCATTGGCCGTTGACGCGCCGCTCACCGGATTCATCGACGTGCCAGGGCATGAGCGCTTCATCCACAACATGCTGGCCGGCGCTCAAGGCATCGATCTGGTGTTGCTGGTGGTCGCCGCCGACGATGGCGTGATGCCGCAAACCCGCGAGCATCTGGCGATTGTCGAGCTGCTCGGCATCCCGGACGTGTTGGTTGTCATCAGCAAATGCGACCGGGTCGAGTCGGCGCGGATAGAGCAGGTCCGGACCCAGGTTCGCCGCCTGCTGGAGCCTGGCCCTTACGCCAACTCAGCGCTATTTGAAGTGTCCAGCCAGACCGGCGAAGGGATCGATGAGCTGCGCCAGGCGTTGTTATTGGCACAGGGCCAGGTGTTGGAGCGCAGCGACCGTGGCGGGTTTCGGCTGGACATCGACCGGGCCTTCAGTGTTTCCGGGGCGGGGATCGTCGTGACCGGTACTGCGCTGGCCGGGCAGGTGACGGTCGGCGACACCCTGCTGTTGGGCCAGTCCGGAAAACCGGTGCGGGTGCGCGGCCTGCACGCGCAGAATCAGACCGCCGCTCAAGCCTGGGTCGGCCAGCGTGTGGCGCTGAACCTGAGCGCGGAAAAACTCGCCCTTGAGCAGATTCATCGCGGCGACTGGTTGCTGGCCCAATGGCTGTTCGCGCCCACGCAACGCATCGACATCGACCTGCGTTTGCTGCCTGGCGAAACCAGGGCGTTCGAGCATTTCAGCCCGGTTCACGTGCACCTCGGCACGCAGGACGTCACGGCCCGCGTGGCGTTGCTCGAGGACACCCGCCTGGCGCCGGGCAAGCGTATGTTCGCCCAGTTGCTGCTCAACGCCCCGGTGCACGCGGTACACGGCGATCCGCTGGTGCTGCGTGATCAGAGTGCACAGCGCACGCTGGGCGGTGGTCGGGTGCTCGATCCGTTCGCGCCGTCTCGCCAGCGCCGCAGTCCGGAGCGGTTGGCGCAATTGCAGATTCTCCGCGAAGCCGAATCACTGGAGCAGGCGTTGCTGGCGCTGATCGCCCGCAGCGAAACGGGGATCGACCCGCAACGGCTTGAACGGCAGTTCAATCGGATGCGGGCGACCTGGCGTTTGCCCCCCGACATCCGCATCGTCGCCACCCGCCAGGGCCAGTTGCTGTTCAGCGAATCGCGCTGGCTGGACCGGCAACAGACCTTGTTGCAGCAGTTGGCGCGTTTTCACGAGCAGGAACCCGATCAGTTGGGACCGGACCGCGACCGCCTGCGACGCTTCTCGGCGATGGGGCTGGAGCGTCCGGCGTTCATCGCGCTGATCGACGAGCTGCTGGCCAACGGTGCCGTAGCAAGCAGCGGGCCATGGCTGCATCTGCCCGATCATCAGGTCAAGCTCAATGATCAGGACACAGCGCTCTGGGAGCAGATTCGGCCGTTGATGGAGCAGGCGATCTTTGATCCGCCGTGGGTACGGGATCTGGCGACGGCGTGCGGGCAGGGTGAATCCGAGGTGCGACTGTTGCTGCGCAAGCTGGCGCGAATCGGCCAGGTGCATCAAGTGGTGCGCGATCTGTTCTATCTGGAGTCCACAATTGGCGAAATGGTGGCTATGCTGTTGCAACTGTCGGCGGCTGAGCCGGTGATTGGGGCGGCCGCGTTTCGTGACACGTTGGGGATCGGCCGCAAGCGCAGTATCCAGATTCTCGAGTTTTTCGACCGTATCGGCTTGACCCGGCGCATCGGCGACAAACGCCAGATCCGCCCCGACAACGCCCTGGCTCAGCCACACAAGGCTGACAACGCGGTCTGATCAATCATGGAAGGCAATCGCGCCCGGTGGCGCGGCCGGGCTTCAAACCCGGTTGGGGACGGCAGCCGTTCCCGGGCAGGTTCGACTCCGGCTGCCTTCCGCCATCTTCCAGGACACAACTGTGCCCTGTAGCAGTCCGGCTTGCCGGTGGGGCGGCCGCGAAAACGCCACCGCCGGCAAGCCGTGCTGCTACAGAATCGAAAGCGTTCACAATCAAGCCGCGACGCATTATTGCTCTGTAGCAGTCCGGGTTGCCGACGGTGAGGGCTCCGAGAACGCCACCGCAGGCGAGCCATGCCAATAAAGACCGGACGAACGTAACCTCCCTGTAGTGAACCTGACACCGTTTGCACTGTCTGTTGACCACTGTGCGCGCAGCGCGCCGGGTGGTGCGGCCCCGGCTTGCAGTGGCGTTTTCTTGCGTGTTCAGGTGCCTTTTCCAGCAGTTGCAGCGCGTCGCTCGTCGCTGCCGACCAGGCTTTTAGTCCATTGCATGCGGCCCGACCATCCGGCCTTTCTTTTTATTTTTGTCGAAGATCACCCATGTCCCTATCTCGTACCGTTTCCACTTTTCAATCCTCCCTGTTGCCGGGCGCTCGCCGCCGTTTGCTCAGTGCCGGCCTGATGGGAACCCTGTTGACCGCAGGCTTCGTCAGCCAGGTCCATGCCGAGGGCAAGGAGCGCTGGGTCAACGACACCCTCAGCACCTACGTGCGCAGCGGCCCTACCGATGGCTACCGCATCGTCGGCACGCTCAAGTCTGGGCAGAAGGTTGAACTGCTCAACACTCAGGGCGATTACAGCCAGGTGCGCGGCAATTCCGGCGACAGCGTGTGGATTCCGTCCGCTGACCTGCAAGAAGTCCCTGGCCAGGCTGAACGCCTGCCGCAACTGACCCAGCAGGTCGCTGACCTCAGCGCGCAACTGAAAACCATCGACGATGACTGGAAGACCAAAGTCCAGGGCATGCAGGAAACCCTCGACTCGCGCAAGAAACTGGTAGATGAACTGGAGTCTCGCGCCAAGGACCTCAATGCGCAGTTGACCGATGCGCAGTCGGAACTGCGTTCGACCCAGGCCAAGCTGGGGGATGAGAACAATCAGGTGTTGATGCGCTACATGGTGTACGGCGGCAGCATTGCCGGGGCCGGGCTGCTGTTGGGTCTGATCCTCCCGGCGTTGACCCGCGGACGCAAGCGCAACGACCGCTGGTTTTAAATCAGCCGCTTGATCGTCTGGCAGCGGGCGGGGATGGTGGCTTTTGATTCTGGCCGAAGGCCGTGGGAGCCCGACTTGTCGGCGATCGGCTGCGCAGCAGTCGCAC
>NZ_QXTJ01000004.1 GCF_003605735.1 Pseudomonas sp. LS-2
AACCTGGCGACCGACACGACGCCAGCCGTGGTGCAGATCACTGACACCGTCGACACCACGGTTGCCAGCATCACCGGCAGCACTGAAGTGACCGAAGGTCAGGCTGCGACCTACACCATCAGCCTGAGCAACCCGGCGCAGACCGAAGTCACCATCAACCTGACCTACAGCGGCACCGCCGCCGACGGCAGCGACTACACCCAAGTCGTGAGCGTGAAGATTCCGGCCAACGCCAGCAGCGTGACCTTCGACCTGGCGACCATCAACGACACCCTTCCGGAAGGCGTTGAAAACGTCACTGTTTCGATTGGCGCCATCACTGGCGGCAACTTCGAGAATGTCGTGGTCAGCAGTACCAACGGCAGCGTCACCACCACCATCATCGACAACGATGCTTTGCCGGTTGTTGATCTGAATGGCAATGCGGACGGCGTCAACAGCGAAGTCACCTTCACCGAAGGCAACAACGCCGGCGTACCGATCGCAGCCGACATAAAAGTCAGCGACGTCGACAGCCCGAACCTGCAAGGCGCCAAAGTCACCCTGACCAACGCTCAGGACTCCGACACGCTGGTCATTGGCAGTCCGAACGCGAACATCACCGCCATCACGACCACCGTCAACGGCCAGATTGTGCTGACCCTGACCGGTGCTGCAACGTCTGCCGAATACGAAGCCGTGATCAAGTCGATCACCTTCCACAATGGCAGTGACGACCCACGCGTTGTCGATCGCAATATCACCGTGACTGTGAACGACGGCCAGAATGACTCCGTTCCAGTCACCAGTACCGTTCACGTGACTGCGGTCAACGATGCACCGGTTCTGGATCTGAACTCGGCCGATGGCGCCTTGCAGACCGGTAACGCCGTGACCTACGTCGAGAACGGCAAGGCGCTCAACATCATGGGCACCGTGGCTATCGCCGACCCGGACAACACCACGCTCAAAGGCGCGACCATCACCCTGAGCAACGCCCAGACTGGCGACGTTCTGGGGATCGCCAGCCAGTTCGGCATCAAGGTAACCAACAGCGGTATCGTGAATGGCAAGATCACCATCACCCTGAGCGGTGATGCGAGCGTTGCTTCTTACGAAAAAGCGATCCAGTCGATCACCTTCAAGAACACCACCGACAACCCAGGCAGTGCTGACCGCACCGTCACCGTGCAGGTCAATGACGGCCAGTCCGAGCACAACCTGTCCAACGTCGCGACCACCACCGTCAGCGTGACGGCCGTGAACGACGCACCAGTTGTCGACCTCAACGGTCCGTTCTTCCCGGGCAACAACACGGTCACCCTGCCGTATGTTGAAAACGCAGCGCCGGTCAAACTGATGCCGCTGCTGACCTTGAGCGACCCGGACAGCCCGAACCTGCAAAGCGCCACCGTGACCATCAAGGATGCGCAGGTCGGCGACAAGCTGGTGTTCGACACGACCAACAGCAAGATCACCATCACCTCGGAAACCGTCAACGGCCAACTGGTCTACACCCTCAAAGGTGCTGCTACCCAGGCTGAATACGCGGCCGTATTGAAATCCGTGGCGTTCGTCAGCGAAGGCGATGACCCGGTCGGCGGCAACCGCGCGATCACCGTTCAGGTCAACGATGGCGAGAACAGCTCCAACGTTGCCACCGCCAATGTCACCGTTATCCCGGTGAACGACGCGCCGACCGTGGATCTGGACTCGAACGCTTCGGGCACCGGCTTCACCACCGCGTACACCGAAAATGCGCCGGGCGTCAGCATCGCCAGCAACAACGTCAAGATCGGCGATGTCGACAACACCAACATGAAAGGCGCGGTCATCACCCTGACCAACGCCAAGGCCGGTGACGCTCTGGCGGCGGCGGACCAGTTCGGCATCCACGCTACCGTGATCGACACCCGTGTTCTGAACGGCAAGATCACCGTCGTGTTGAGCGGCTCTGCTGACCTGGCTTCGTACCAGAAGATGATCCAGTCGATCACTTACAGCAGCACCAGCGAAAACCCGGACACCACGCCGCGCAAGATCACCATCACCGTGAACGATGGCGAGATCCTCAACAGCCAGTCGAACACCACGACCACCACCATCAACGTGACGGCTGTCAACGACAAGCCAGAAGTGGTCGTCGGCAACAACACCTACGTGGAAAACCACGACCCGGTGTCTATCGCCAATGGCCTGGTCATCAAGGACGTGGACAATTCTCAGCTGAGCGGCGCGGTCATCACTCTGACCCACATGTCGCCTAACGACCTGATCGGCTCCGGCCATGACCTTGGCGGCGGCAAGACCGATCTGGGCATCGACTACAGCGTTTCTGGCCCGGACGCCAATGGCACGATGACCATCACCCTGACCGGCAACGCCAGCGTCGCCAACTATCAGGCCCTGATCCAGTCGATCCAGGTCGTGGCATCCGGAGACAACCCGACGCCAGGCGACCGTGGCGTGCAGATCAGCGTCACCGACACGGGCCTCAAAGGCGACAACGTCGGCACCGAGACTTCGGTTCTGGTGGACGGCAAGATCACCGTCGTTGCGGTCAACGATGCACCGGTTCTGGACCTGGACAGCAGCCCGGCAGCGACCGGCACTGGCTATAGTGTTGACTTCACCGAGAACGGCACAGGCGTCAGCATTTCCAGCGCCAACCTCAGCATCATCGACCCGGACAACGGCACGCTCAAAGGTGCGACCATCACCCTGACCAACGCTCAGGCCTTTGACGTACTGACGGCTACCGACAAGTTCGGTATCCACGCCGTTGTCAGCGACACCCGCACCACCGATGGCAAGATCACCGTCACCCTGACCGGCGAAGCGACACTGGATCAGTACAAGGCGATGATCGAATCGGTCATGTACAAGAACACCAGCGATAATCCAAGCACAATTGACCGCGTCATCACGGTTCAAGTGAATGACGGCTCGGCGCAATACAATCTGTCGAATGTAGCGACCAGCACCATCTCGGTAACCGCCGTCAACGACGCGCCGGTTCTGGACCTCAACGGCCCGGCCGGTGGCACCGCCAGCACCACCAGCTTCACCGAGAACGGCAGCGCGTTGAAAGTCATGCCATACATGACGATCAATGACCCGGACAGCCCGAATCTGAAAGGTGCGACGGTCACTTTCACCAACCCGCAACCGGGCGACAACCTGTACTTCGCCAGCACTGACGCGAAGATCAACGTCACCTCGGCGACAGTTGACGGCAAGCTGGTGTTCACCCTGACCGGCGACGCCACTCAAGCCGAGTACAACGACGTACTGAAATCGCTGCGCTTCATCAACACCAGTGACGATCCTTCGGCCGTGAACCGTGTGGTCACCGTCACCGTCAACGACGGGGTGGTTGACTCAGCACCTGCACAGGCGGTGATCAAGGTCATCCCGGTCAACGACGCTCCGACAGTCGTCGCGGGCGCTCAAGGCAGCGGCGACGAAGACGCTGGCAAGACCACTCCTGCTATTTCCATCACCCTGAACGGTGGTGATATCGACGGCCACATCGACCACTTCAACCTGGTTGATCTGGGCGCGCACGGCAAGTTCTACGCCGACGCGGACCACACCGTCCTGCTCGACGCCACCAGCAATATCGCGGCGTCCGGCAACAGCGCGACCATCTACTTCGTGCCGGATGCGGACTGGAGCGGCACCAACAACTTCACCTACAAGGCAGTGGACAACGGCCTGGCTTCCAACGGTCAGAACGTTCTTGCTTCGCCTGTCGTGAGCGGCAGCGTCACCGTGGCTCCGGTCACCGACACGCCGTCCCTGACCATGGACACCGATGGCTTCGTCAGAACCATCGACTTCCAGGGCAACACCACCGCCATCGGCGACTGGAAACCCATTCCAGTCAGCCAGTTCAGCAACGGCCAATGGCACACCGACAACGCGGGCGGCACCGTCGAAATCGGCAAAGCCAGCGTGTATGGCGTGACCGATCCGAAAGCTGGCAACCAGGTCATCGAACTGGAACGCAACACCGGCGACGCCAGCAACCTGTGGACCGAGTTCTCGGCCAAGGCCGGTCAGACCTACACCGTGTCGGTCGACTACTCGCCGCGTGCGGGCGCTCTGGATAACTCCGTCATCAATGTGTTCTGGGGCACCACCCTGATCGGCACGCTGAACTCGAACCAGTTGGGCCTGAAAACCTACACCTTCCAGGTTCCGGTCACCGCGGACGGCACCGCTCACCTTGAATTCAAGGCCGCGGACAGCAACTCCACCGGCGGCATTCTGGACAACATTTCGGTGACCCAGAACGCCAACACGGGTCTGGAAGACCAGCCAATCCTGCTGTCGGCGGTTCATGCCGCCAGCACCGACATTGACGGTTCGGAAACCCTGACGCTGACCGTCAACGGTCTGCCGAAAGGCTCGGTCATCACCGACGGCACCCCAGGGCACACCTTCACCGCTGATGCGAATAATGCTTCGGTGGACATCACCAACTGGAACGCCAGCACGCTGAAGTTCACCGCACCGCACAACTTCAGCGGCGATGTCGCGCTGACCCTGATCGCGACCGCCAAAGACGGCGCCGCTGCAGCCGTCAGCACTCCGCTGGACTTCACCGTGCATGTGATTGCGGTCGCTGACGCGCCAGACCTTACCGTCAAGACTGCAACCGGCGACGAAGACACCGCGATCCACCTGGACATCTCCCCAGCACTGACCGACACCGATGGCTCGGAAAACCTGAGCACGGTCATCAGCGGCATCCCTAAGGGCGCTGTGCTGACTGATGGCACTGCCGGTCACACTTTCACTGCCGGCGCCGACAACAGCAAGGTTTCCGTCACTGGCTGGGACCTCAGCACGCTGACCATTACCCCGGCCAAAGACGCCAACGGCACGATCGCCCTGACCGTGACCTCGACGTCCACCGAGTCGAGCAATGGCAGCGCGGCATCGACCAGCCAGACCTTGACCGTCAACGTCACGCCGGTCAACGACGCTGCGCAAATCGGTCACACCGGTACTGGCAAAGAGTTCGGCAACACCTGGAACGAAACCCTGGTGGGCGGCAACGTCCATGAAGCAGGCAAAGGGCCGGGCCAGATCGCTCGCGACTTCACCCTCAAGGACATCGACAGCACCACGCTCAAGAGCGCGACTGTCACCCTGACCAACTTCAAGGAGGGTGACATCCTCAATGTGGTCAAGGATGCCGGGCTGACTTACAACGTCACCGAGACCAAAGATGCGCTGGGTCACGTCACCAGCCAGACCATCACCTTTGGTCCGGGCACCGCTGCCCAGTACCAGACTGCGATTTCGTCGATCACCTTCGACAGCTCTTCGCACAACCCGGTCAAAGACAACCGCATCATCAACATCTCCATCGACGACGGTGGTGCTGTGGATAACATCGCGTCGACGACATCGACCATCCGCATCACAACGGTCAACGATGTTCCGACCGTGCATACCGATAGCGTGACCTTCACTGAAGGCGACAGCGCGACTTCGGTTGTCAGCAACCTGAACCTGGACGATGTCGACAACAGCACGCTGGGCAAGGCGGTCGTCAACGTCACCGGCATGCAAACCGGCGAGCTGCTGACCTTCACCGGCAGTGCACCGACTGGCGTCACTGTGACACCGACAACGGTCAATGGCGTGGTCACCGGCTTTACCATCAACGGTATCGCCACCATCCAGCAGTACAAGGCACTGATCGAGTCGATCAAGTTCAGCGCGCCGGGCGACAACCCGACTGCGGGCACTCGCGGTGTGGAAATCACCGTCACCGACACTGGCGCCAAAGGCAACAATGTCGGCACCAAGGACTCGGTCCTGGCCCACGGTGAAATCACCGTGGTCGCCGTCAATGACGCTCCGATCTTGGGTCATTACCGTGGCTACAACGATTACGGCAATACCTGTAACGAAACCCTGGTGGGCGGCGATGTGACTGCACCAGGCAAGGGCCCGGGCCAGATCGCAGCTGACATTACCATCACCGATCCAGACAACGGCACGCTGGCAAGCGCGACAGTCACCCTGACCAACTTCCACGATGGCGACATCCTGAACGTGGTCAATGCTGCCGATCTGCAATACACCACAACCGATATCTCCGATGTCGACGGCAACGTCACAGGCAAGGTCATCACCTTCGGTCCGGGCACCGCTGCTCAGTACGAGACGGCGATCAAATCGATCACCTTCGACAACTCGACGCACAACCCGAACACCGAAAACCGCACCATCACCATCAGCGTCAGCGACGGCACTGCTGTTTCCGACACGGTTTCGACGATCCACATCACCACGGTCAACGATGCCCCGACCGTGACCGCTGGCAACAGCCTGTATACCGAAGACCAGACTGGCTCCACTCAGTTGGTAGGCAGCCTGAGCATCACCGACGTAGACAACAGCGTTGCCGGCAAACAGCTGCAGAGCGCGACCGTCACTCTGAGCAACTACGACGCAGGCCACGACAAGCTGGGCGGTTCGATCAACGTCAGTGGCACAGTAGGCACCGGCACCGCCGGCAGCCCTGGCGTCACCGGCACTGTGACCGTCAACGGCGTGACCCTTGACTACACGGCTGTCCAGAGCGGCACCAACCTGGTTGTCACGCTGTCGGGTAATGCCGACCGCGCCGACTATGAGTCGGTGATCAAAGCGATCACCTACAGCAACGACAACCAGGCGCTGCAGGACGGCACCCGCAACGTCACTGTGACCGTTACGGACACGGGCAATGACAGCAACAACGTCAACGGCGTGAGCTCCGACCCCGCGCAAAGCACGCTGACCCTCAAGGGTGTGAACGACGCACCGGTCGCACTGCCTGACCACTTCGCGGCCGCGCCAGTGGCAAGCCTGCAAGGCAACTACTACGCCTACAACGACAGCGGCGCCAACAAGAACGGACCAAACCTGGGCACCATCCAGCAGGCGCTGGACTTCGTCGCCTCGCACAAGGCCGATGCCACCTTTGATGCAACGAAAATCAACTACGGTGGTTCGTTCGGCAACAACCTGGGCCAGACCGGCAACCTGGATACTTTCCTGGGCGGCGACAAGACCTCGCTGGTGTACACGGCGGGTACTGCGCAAACCACCTCGACCGATGCCATCATCGAGCTGGCCGGCAAGGTCAGCATGGACGCGGGCAGCTACAAGCTGAAAATCACGGCGGACGACGGTTACATCGTCTTGATCGATGGCAAGCAGGTGGCTTCGTACAACGCCAACCAGTCGCCAACCGCACGCACCACGGACTTCACTCTGACAACCGGCGGCGCCCACGATATCCAGATCGTTTATTGGGATCAGGGTGGACAGGCGCAACTGAAGGTCGAAGTCGCCTCCGTGAACGGCAACGTTGTGGGCCCGTTCAGCGTATTGGGCACCAGCGGCGCAGCCGTTCTGGGTCACGACACCCTGACCACGCTCGAAGATCAGCCGCTGGTCATCAAGGCCACTACCCTGCTGACCAACGACACCGATGTCGACGGCGATAAACTGAGCATCAGTTCGCTGCAAGGCCACGATCCGAAAGTCGCGTCCGCTGTCTATGACGCGTCGGGCACCAAGGTCGTCGGTTCCGTAATCATGGACGCCACCGGCAACGTGATTTTCACCCCGGCCAAAGATGTCAACGGTGAGGTGAAGTTCAGCTACACCGTGACCGATGGCCACGGCGGCTTCGACACCACGACCGTTACTGTGAACGTCGTGGCAGTCAACGATGCGCCGGTTGCGAGCAACGTCGCTCAGAGCGTCGCAGAAGACGCGGTAGCACCGAACAACGCGGGTCAACTGACCGCCACCGACGTCGATGCAGGTGACGCACTGACCTATGCCGTGACTGGCACCACCTCTGCAACCAGTGGCGCCATCACAGGAAAAGCTCCGAGCGGCTTCGTGCTGGATGCGAACACCGGCAAGTGGAGCATCGACACCAGCAGCAGCGTTTATCAGAAGCTGGGGGTTGGCCAGTCGATCACCTTCGACGTCGCGTTCACCGCGACTGACAAGGCAGGCGCCAGCGCTCCTGGTCATCTGACGCTGACCGTGAC
Organism: Pseudomonas sp. LS-2; assembly: GCF_003605735.1. Taxonomy (GTDB): domain Bacteria; phylum Pseudomonadota; class Gammaproteobacteria; order Pseudomonadales; family Pseudomonadaceae; genus Aquipseudomonas. The sequence goes on from NZ_QXTJ01000004.1 coordinate 8,055, forward strand.
CGGCACCAACGATGCGCCAGTGGCAACCGCCACCACCAAGACTGTCGCTGAAGACACCATCGTCAGCGGGCAGCTGCAAGCGACGGACGTCGACAGCAACGACGCCTTGACTTATACCGTCAAAAATACCGACAAACCGGCAGGCTTCAGCGTCGACGCTTCCGGCAAGTGGACGCTGGATGCCAGCAATCAGGCCTATCAGCATCTCGGTGTGAACGACAGTGTTACCTACACCGTGCCGTTCACCGTCACCGACAAGGCCGGTGCTACCAGCACCTCGAACCTGACCCTGACTGTTACCGGCACCAACGATGCACCGATTGCCCAGGCGGCCACCGCCTCGGCCGTCGAAGCGCAACACATCACTACCGGCATCAATAACAGCGCAGCCACCGATGGCTCGGCACTGGTCGCCACCTTCACCACCACCTCGGCCAACCAGACGGTGTCCTTCGACTGGAACTTCACCGCCAAGGACTACTCGCCGTTCAACGACTTCGCATTCGTACAGGTCAACGGCCAGCAGGTTGCGGTTCTCTCCAACGTGGCAACGGTGGGCGACTACGGCACTTCGGGTACCCACACTTACTCGTACACTTTCGCGACGCCTGGCACCTACCAGATCGTCGTCGGTGTCGCCAACCTCACAGACTCGCAGAACGATTCGACCCTCACCGTCGGTAACCTGACCGGAGTGACTCCCGACTCTCTGGTCGCCAACGGCAACGCGGTCGAGAACAACGGCAAGTGGACACTGACCGCCGAAGGCGCGACGGCTCAGCAACTCAGCGACCTGATCAACAAGCCGCTGCTGGTCACCGGGCAACTGGTTGCCACTGATGTGGATGACGGCTCGCACCTGACATATGGCCTGAAAACCGGCACCGCTGCGGTCGACGGTTTCAGCCTCAAGGCCGACGGCAGCTGGACCTTCGACAGCAGCAACGCTGCGTACGACAGCCTGGCTGCCGGTGAAGTCAAAACCATCACTATCCCGTACACCGCGACCGACGAACACGGCGCTACTGGCGACAGTACGCTGACCATCACCCTCACCGGCACCAACGATGCGCCAGTGGCAACCAACAGCGTTCAGAGTGTTGCCGAAGACGCGACAGCTCCGAACAACGCGGGTCAATTGGTTGCAACCGACATCGACACCGGCGACAAGCTGACCTACGCCGTAACCGGTACGACAACCAGCGCCAGCGGTGCGACAACGGGCAATGTTCCAACCGGCTTCGTGCTCGACGCGAACACCGGCAAGTGGACAATCGACACCAGCAGCAGCGTCTATCAGAAGCTGGGTGTCGGCCAGTCGATCAGCTTCGATGTCGCCTTCACCGCGACCGATAAGGCGGGTGCCGTCAGCAACCCGGGGCATCTGACCCTGACCGTGACCGGCACCAACGATGCACCAGTTGCGACCAACAGCGTTCAGAGCGTTGCCGAAGATGCGGCGGCATCGAACAATGCGGGTCAACTGGTTGCCAGCGACATTGATACTGGCGACACGCTCACTTACGCACTGACCGGCACCACATCTTCGGTCAGCGGTGCGGTCACCGGCAAAGCACCTACCGGCTTCGTGCTCGATGCAAACACCGGCAAGTGGACAATCGACACCAGCAGCGAGATTTATCAGAAGCTGGGTGCGGGCCAGTCGATCACCTTCGACGTCGCCTTCACAGCGACCGATAAGGCAGGTGCCGTGAGCAACCCGGGTCACCTGACTCTGACTGTGACCGGCACCAACGATGCGCCGACCGTCTCCGCTGCAACCGGTAGCGACGGCTCGACCAATATCGTGGGCAATGAAGATCCGAACCCGCTGATCACCGCCGTGCTGCACGGCAGTGATGTCGACGGAACCATCGCCTCCTTCAAGCTGGCGAGCACGGCGGCGAATGGCAAGTTCTACAGCGATGCGGCTGGCCAGAACGAAGTGACTGCAGACAGTCTCATCAAGGCCACCGACAACACTGCCACCCTGTACTTCAAGCCGACTGCGGACTGGAGCGGCAGCACCAGCTTCACCTACAAGGCCGTCGACAGCCAGGGCCTGAGCAGCACAGGTACGGCGACGGGCAGCATCACGGTGAAACCGGTTGCCGACACGCCAGTTGTAGACCTGACCGGCGCTCAGGTGCATTCGACCGGGCTGGTCAAGGACGTATGGGTCGGTACGCTGACCAACATGGGCACGGGCGGAAACGGCGCCGACAGCAAAACCATTCTGACCGGTTTCACCACCGCGACAGCCCCGACCACGCACACCACAGCCGACTCGGCAACGGAAAGCTCTGTGGCGCAAGGCACAGGTACCAAGCTGTCCGGCCTGATCTATCTGGAAGAGGGTCACACCTACAACTTCACCGGTTCTGCCGATGACAGCCTGCTGATCACCGTTGGTGGTGAGCAAGCCGCCAGCGCCACGTGGGGTGCGGGTGCAGTGATTTCGGGTGCGGGCTTCACGGCTTCGAAATCCGGGTACTACACGCTGGATATCTACCACTACAACCAGGCCGGTCCGGGTAGCTACAGCATTGGCCTGAGCGACACGAACAACAGCACCAAGGTCGTTACCTCCGTCGCGCTGGACAGTGCACATGTCCCGCTCTACGCATCGGTCGACGACCTGAAAGCTTCGGGTCTGAACGGTGTGACGTTCGTGCAGAATCCTCAGGTCGCAGGCGAGGGTTACTACACCGCTTATGAACTGAACCACGGCACCGAGAACAACCCGATCAAACTGAGCGGCGTGACAGCAAGCTTCGGCGACAGCACGGACGGTTCCGAGACTCACACCGTGACTGTCACCGGCGCCCCTGCGGGCTCCGTGCTGACTGACGCGGCGGGCCACAGCGTGACCATCGTCAGTACCACTACTCCGGTAGACGTCGGCGCACTGGATCTGACCAGCCTTGTCATCAAGACGCCTGAGTACTACAACGGCAAGTTCACCTTGAACGTTACGGCCACGGCGACCGAAGCGATTATCTCTGGCGTGCCAGCAGCTGTCCCGACGGCCTCTGCGACCAAGGGCATCGACGTTATCGTCGACGCCGGTACCTACAAGTCCACTGACAGCACTGCCGGGGCCAGCACCTTCACCGGCACCGCGACCAACGACATCGCAGTGGCAGACATGAGTGCGATCAAGTTCGTCTCGGGTCAGAACTACAACATTGCGTTCATGGTCGACACCTCGGGCAGCATGGCCGGTAGCCTCGACAAAGAGGTAGCTCAGCTGCGCTACGCCTTTGCAACTCTGCAGGCGGCCGCCACGACCGCGCACGCAGGAAAGGTTCTGGTCAATCTGGTGGACTTCGACTCGAACGTGCAGAAGGCGGTCACTGTTGACCTGTCCTCCTCCTCGGCGCTATCGAGTCTGGAAACCGTACTGAAGTCGATGAGCGTGGGTGGCGGGACGAACTACGAAGCGGTGTTCAACAAAACCGCAACGTTCTTCAATGGCTCGGACGCAACCGGCAATACCAATGCATTGAACCTGGCGTATTTCATCACCGACGGTTACCCGACCTACTACCTCGACAAGAACGGTAACCTTGCGGGTAATGGGCAAGACACCACAACAACGGTGACCAAAGAGTCGATCAGCGCTTACAACGCGTTGTTGGCCGCGGGCGGCGGTACGGCGGTCGAAGCCATCGGTATCAACGGCGGCGTGAGCACCGACAGCCTGAATCAGTACGACTCCAACGCGCACTCTCAGGCCAATATCGATCCGAGCAAGCTGGCGACGGCAATCCTGAGCACCGAAACGTTGATTGGCCCGGGCAACGACAGCCTGGTCGGTGGCGACGGCAATGACATCCTGTTCGGCGACCTGATCAGCTACAACACGCTGCAGGGCACTGCCGCGCTGAAGGCCTTTGCGGCCGACACGCTGAACAAAGATGTGTCGACCATCGATGACAAGGCACTGCATCAGTTCCTCAGCAGCCACGTTGACGAGGTCAGCCACCTGGCTACAGCGTCCAACACCACCGGCCTGGTCGATGGCAACGACAGCCTGCTGGGCGGCAATGGCGATGACATCCTGTTCGGTCAGGGCGGCACCGACATCCTCAACGGCGGTAATGGCAATGACGTTCTGATTGGTGGTAAAGGCAACGACATCCTCACCGGTGGCGCTGGCGCCGATACCTTCGCCTGGAAGGCAGGCGATACCAACAGCGGCGGGTTTGACGTGATCAAGGATTTCCATGCGAGCGAGGGCGACAAGCTCGATCTGAGCGACCTGCTGCAAGGCGAAAATGGTAACAACGTGAATGATCTGACCAAGTATCTGCACATCACCAACGATGGCAAGGACACCACCATCGAAGTCAGCAGCGCCGGGAAGTTCACGACCACCGCTGGAGCCAACGCCACTGCCGTCGCCAACACCGCTGATGTACACATCAAGGTGGAAGGCGTGCAATGGAACAACTCCATGATCAACTCGCTGGTTAACGGTGCCGATCCGACCATCAAGGTCGATCATCACTGATAGCTGAGTCGCAAGAGCTGATGTACTGTGCTGGCAGCCGTCACCGACGGTTGCCAGCCTTTGCATTCATTGAGGAATGAGCCATGTTTTACGTTCAGCGCGATGCAGATGGAGTGCTTGTTCGGGTGGAGGCGGCGGAGTTCGCCGAAGCGACCGGGCAACTGCCAGCCGATGATCATGAGATCCAGGCCTGGTATGCCGATGAGATGGTGGAAAAGAGCCTGAACCAGCTCAAGTTGAGTGACATGGAGATGATCCGGGTACTCGACGACTTGATTCAGGTGCTGACCAGCAAAGGCATCCTCAATATCACGGATCTACCTGCCGCCGCGCAGGCGAAGTTGATGGACCGCAACCAGGCCCGGGAAACACTGGGCGGCCTGAGCGATCTGATCAATGACGATGAAACACGGTTGATTTAAAAGCTACGCAATTTCGCTTCTGCCCGAAGGGCGTAGGAGCTTGGCTTGCCAGCGATCTGCTGCGCAGCGGCAGCAACCCCGACAACTCGCTGGGTCAGGCACAACGGGCACGCAGGATTTGCTGCCGGTTCCCGGCAGATCGCTGGCAAGCCAAGCTCCCACGGCCTCCGGCCAGAATCATAATCCAGGCGACCGGATCACTTCCAAGGCGCCGGATCACCAATCAACTGACCCTGCACCCCTTCTATTCCCATCTGCGCGATCACCTGACGCTCGCCCTCTGTCTCGACACGCTCGGCGATCAGCGGCAGGTCAATGCTGTGCGCTGCGCGTTGCACCGCTTCGATGAACAGACGCTTATGGCTTTCCTCGTCGATGGCGCGGATATAACTGCCGTCGATCTTCAGATACGCCAGGCCCAGGTGCGCCAGGTTGCCGATCATGCTGAAACGCCCACCAAAACGCTGCAACGCCAAGGTGAAACCGGCCTCTTGCAAACGACGGGTCAGCTTTTCCAGCACTTCCTGTTCAGGCAATTGCTCTTCACCGATCTCGAACGTCAGACGCCCGCTCAGTTTTGGATGCTGACGCAACGCATCGAATACCTGATTCAACGCAGCGGTGTCATTCAACGTGGCCGCTGACAGGTTCAGCGCCAGCGCCTGGTCGTGGGTCTCCAGATGCGCCAGCACCTGCCCGAGCATCCACAGATCCAGTCGGCTCGACCAGCCAAAGCGCTCGATCCAGGGCAGGAAACGCCCCGCGGGAACGGTCTGCCCCTGCTCGTTCACCAGACGCGACAACACTTTGTAGTGCATCACTCGGTCGGTATGACCGGTTTCGACCACGGGCTGGAAGAACAACTCGAAACCGCCCTGAGTCAGCGCCTGATCCAGCAAACGATGCCAGGTATGCTGATCGTCCCCACTGCCCTTCACCACGCCGTGCTCGACACAGCTCCAGGTTTGTTCACCTTGGTTTTGCGCTTGAGACAACGCCTGATCCGCCAGAGAAAGCAAGGTCAGCGGTGCGTCGCCCGGACTGTAAGGTGCCAGGCCCATATGAGCGACCGGAGAAACATCGGACGCGCCCGTAGCACCGAGCGCCTGCAAGGTCAGTTCCAGATCGCGAGCCAGTTCCAGCGCCTCGTCACGTTCCATCCCCGGTGCCAGCACGGCGAACTCGCCACCGCGTGAGCGACTGATGAGGTTGCGGGTTTCCGGGTATTTCTCGCAATGTTTGAGCAACAACTGAGCGACGGCGATCAACAACGCGTCAGTGCGCTTGCCGCCCAGACGCAGGTTGAGGCCGGCCAGGTCCTGAACGCGCAACAGCAGCAGATAACCGGGGCGTTCTTCTTCCTGATTGCTGACATGGGTCTTGAGCTGCATGTCGAAATATCGGCGATTGGACAGCCCCGTCAGGCTGTCCTGATAGGACTCGACGCGCAGGCGCTCGCTGCGCTCGGTGCTTTCCTGAAACAGGGCCTTGAGCTTCTCGACCATCTGGTTCATTGCCTGGACGACGCGACGCAACTCAGGCGTGCGCGGCAACTCAGGCAACGTCAGAAACTCGCGACGACCAATCGCCTGAGACTGCGCAACCATGTAATCCAGAGGCTTCAACTGACGACGCAGCAGCAACGCGCCAAGCACTGCACTCACCAGGCCACACGCCAGAAGCCAGCCAAGGCTGCCCAGCGCGCTTTGCCACAACTTGGCCAGCGCAAACATCGGATGGCTGACCACCTCGACCCGCGCCGTCTGCTGCCAGCCCCGGCTGACAATCGCCTCGCCGCCGGCTGGATCAAGCCCGATGGCATTGATGAACCACTGGGGCACGCCCTGATTGTCCGGCGTTGCACTGCGTTCGACGATCACCGCGTCCGTCGCCAGATCCACCACCCGGATGCTCGCGTAATAACCGCTGTCGAAAATCGACGTCACCATCAACTCGACCATCGCCGGATCGTCGATATTGGCCGTCAACGACAGGGCCAGCGAAGTTGCCGCATCCTGGGCGTGCGAACGCAGCTGATTGACGTACTGCGCCCGCGAACTCTCCAGGCTGACGACAAAACTGCCCGCGAACGCGACAACCATAAACAGACAGATTGCGATCAACAATTGCTTGAACAGAGACATCAGTACTCCTAATTCTCAGGCTCGGCCGGGAAGCCTTCGGCGGTCATTTTCTTCAGCAAGTCCTGCCAACGGGACAGACGCTTGGTATCGCCCACTTTCTTGTTGCCCTGCGCACCGGGCAACCACAGTCCTTCGGCGTTGAAGGAATACACCGGCAACAGATCCTGCCGTTCGCTGGCGGGTTTGATTTCGTTGATCAGGCTGTCGAGCACCAGCGGCATGGCGTTCGGGCTCGAGTAATAGGTCAACACCATGTGCGCGCGATTCAGGCGCAAGGCCTTGACGTAGGTGATCAGCAGCTTCTCGCTGGGCACGCCCAGCCGACGCAGACTGAAATACTTGGCGATGGCGTAGTCTTCACAGTCTCCGGCGCCCTTGATCAGCGACTCGATGGGCGTGGCCCAGTAATCGACCTCGTGCCACAGGTCGATGTCCTCTTCATAACGCATCTGTTTATTGAAGAACTGGTTCACCACCGTCAGCTTGTCCATCTCGCTGACCTGCTTCTCGGTCGCCAACAGGTTCTGCCAGGCATCGATCCGCTGCTTCCCTGCCCCGAGCGGCCCATACAAGGCCTCGGCGCGACGGCTGATCAGGGAAAAGTCCCAATCGGCATTCAGATAGCTCGCACACGCCGTGCACGTCAGTGCAAGCGCCAGAAGCAGCCAAAAACCAGGGCGCTTATGAGCTGAACGTACTGCCAATTCGTCTAGTCCATGAGGCAAACGGATAACGGGAAAGTGATGGTGAGGGGTTGCGGGGGAAAAGACAATGGCGTGGTGAGATCATGAGCCTCCAATCCTGACTATCTGAAAAGCACTCACACATCGTGTCCAGGATCATTGAAAGCTCAGCGCCCAACGCGGGAGTCGCGACGATCCCCATCGGGCCAGCGCAGTCATATGGCACGTTCGGCGGAACCGTTTCCAAGAGAACCGGCCCCGGGCCCCGGACACCGCCCTTGGGCGACGCAGGCTTACTAGCCACTCATCCGGTAACAAAACCCGCGCCTGACACTGCATCCTCTCAAGCGCCCCAAAAGGGGGCAACAATCAGCGTCAGCCCCCTCTACAGGCCGGTCCACCGTCTGCTCAGCGGGCGGCCGTCAGGTATAGCCGCGATGACAACAGCCCGGCTCTTGGCTTATCATCCGCCCCCATGAACCGAGCAAGATCCCGCAGATCGATTTCGGACAGACAAAACTCCGAGAGTCCAAAAAACGACCTGCCATGCCAACCGTCACCGCCGAATTGCCATCTGGCTTCACCTCTGGGGAAGTCAACCACAAAAGTCTGATTGCAATTCTTCTGTGCACCTTCAATGGCGCGGAATATCTGCGAGAACAGCTGGATTCGTTCATCCTCCAGACGTACCCGAACTGGGTTGTCTACGCGTCTGACGATGGGTCGACGGACTCCACCCTAGATGTCCTGCATGAGTATCAACAGCGGCTTGGTTCCCGGCTGGTCATTTTGCAGGGTCCACGACAGGGTTTTGCCAAGAACTTCATCTCCCTTATCCAGCATCCCGAGATCAAAGCGGACTACTTCGCGTTCAGCGATCAGGATGACATCTGGATGCCGGACAAGCTCGCCAGAAGCATTGCCGCGATCGGACAACAGACCCAAGACACTGCCTCGCTGTATTGTTCGCGCACTCAATTCGTCGACGCGACCGGCAATGACCTGGGCCTGTCGCCCTTGTTCAGCAAGCCCCCCAGCTTTCGCAATGCTTTGGTTCAGAGCCTGGCCGGTGCAAACACGATGCTGATCAATCAGCGCGCGCGCGAGCTGCTGTCTCGCACCCGCCCGGATGCCCAGATAGTGGCCCACGACTGGCTGACCTATCTGATCGTCAGCGGTTATGACGGGAAGATCATTTTCGACCCGCTGCCAACACTGTTCTATCGACAGCACGCAGGTAACCTCATCGGTTCCAATACAGGGGCAAAGCGTCGTNGAGATGAATCTGAACATTCTGATGCACCACAAGGGCGACCTTGGCCGGGAGAATCGCCGGCGGCTCGAACAGTTTGATCTGGCTCGAAGAAGCCCCCTGTTCAGAAGACTCAGGTTGCTGGCAGCAACAGGCGTCTATCGACAGACCCTTGCCGGCAATTTGAGCCTGATTGCGGCAGCGCTGCTGAACAAGCTTTGAAATAGGTCGACCAATCGCAGGAAAAAGCTGTCAACACCCAGCTAACAGTATTACATTCGGTGTTTTTTTTCGCTGCACGCCCATCCTGGCGACGGCGCAAGTATTTTCAATGGATTCAAATTTTCCCGGATGGAGAAAAAAGCTGTCATGAAAGCATCACCCCTTCAGATACCGGACGTTGTCGTGTTCCAGCCCACGGTATTCAGCGATGACCGCGGTTATTTTTTCGAAAGCTTCAACGAACGCAAATTCTCTGAGCTCGTCGGTCACGCCCCGGTTTTCGTCCAGGACAACCAGTCACGTTCGGTCAAAGGGGTCCTGCGCGGCCTGCATTACCAAATCGCTAATCCGCAAGGCAAACTCATCCGGGTGCTTGAAGGGGAAATATTCGATGTTGCGGTCGATCTGCGCAAATCGTCGCCCACCTTCGGACAATGGGTTGGCGCGCATCTGAGCAGCAACGAGCAAAATCAGATCTGGATTCCGGAAGGTTTCGCACACGGATTTCTGGTGACCTCGAGCCATGCCGTCGTTGCCTACAAAACGACCGACTACTGGTCGCCAGAGCATGAAAGGTACCTGTTGTGGAATGATCCAGCGGTGGGAATCGAATGGCCGCTCACCAGCGAACCATTGCTTTCCAGCAAAGACCAGCAGGCCCTTCCATTGAGCCGGGCGGAGACCTATTGATGGAAATGCACGGTGCTCAACCTCTTTCCCCATGGCACATGGTGCGCAGCGGGCTACAGAACCGACAACTGATCCTCCAGCTTACGAAGCGCGAGATTTCGTCGCGGTATCGTGGATCTGTGATGGGCGTTGCATGGTCATTCATCAATCCGCTGCTGCTGCTGACGATCTACACCTTTGTCTTTTCTTCCGTGTTCAAGGCTCGGTGGGCTGCCGGAGCTGTCGACCCTTCAGAGTCGAAAGTAGACTTCGCGCTGATCCTTTTCGCCGGCTTGATCATTCACGGCTTTTGCGCTGAATGCATCAATACCGCGCCCAAGTTGATCCTGAGCAACGTCAACTACGTGAAGAAAGTCGTATTCCCCATCGAAGTGCTGACGATTACGTCGACATTGAACGCGTTGTTCCACTTTGGGGTGAGCTTGTCAGTGCTGCTGGCGACACAGCTGTTTTTCAACCACTCGATTCCAATGACCGCGCTGTATTTCCCGTTGGTCATACTGCCTCTCGTTCTGATGATGACCGGCATTTCCTGGCTTCTCGCCGCTCTCGGGACTTACATCAGAGATATCGGACAAATCACGGGCATGGCTGTAACGGCGCTGCTGTTCCTGTCACCCGTGTTCTACCCCATCTCGGCACTTCCCGAGGAATATCAGGGGTGGCTCTATATCAACCCGTTGACCGCCATCATCGAGAACGGCAGAGCTACCCTGCTGTTCGGGCATACGCCTGACTGGCACAGCATGGCAATCAGCTTCGGGATCGGCGTAGCCGTCTGCATCATTGGCTATGCCTTTTTCCAAAAAACTCGCGCAGGTTTCGCAGATGTCCTCTAAAGATGCGGCAATAAGTGTCCGCGGCCTATCCAAGCGCTTCAACATGTATGAAAAAGCGCAGGACCGTCTCCTTCAGATATTTTTGCCATCCAAGCAGCCACAGAAAGAATTCTGGGCGCTGAACGACATTAATTTCGAGGTCGCGCGCGGCGAGTCGGTTGGCATTATCGGGAAAAACGGTTCCGGCAAGTCAACCCTTCTCCAGATCATCTGCGGGACACTGTCCCCGACATCCGGCTCGGTCAACGTAAATGGCCGGGTAGCGGCTCTGCTGGAGCTGGGATCGGGCTTCAACCCGGATTTCAGTGGGAGAGAGAACGTCTATCTCAACTGCGCCATCCACGGGTTGAGCCGTCATCAAGCCGACGAGCTGATGGACGATATCCTCACGTTTGCCGACATCGGCGACTTCATTGATCAGCCGGTCAAGACCTATTCGAGCGGCATGTTCGTCCGACTGGCGTTTTCCGTTCAGGCCAACCTCAAGCCGGACATCCTGATCGTGGACGAAGCGCTCGCGGTGGGTGACGCGCTGTTTCAAAAACGCTGCTACGAACGCATTGAAATGCTGACCAGCAGCGGCACGACACTGCTCTTCGTCTCCCATGACGAAGAATCTGTGCGCACCCTGACCCAACGCGCGATTTTCCTTTCGAAGGGAAAAATCCAGAGCATCGGCCCTTCCGCAGAAGTGATCCTGGACTACCGACGCGACCTTCATGAGCAGGAGAGCGCCTATCTGGCGCACCTCACTGAAGTCGTCTCCAACAAGGCTCAGAAGGCGCCCGCACTGCCAGACAAGAACGTCGCTGCCAAAGCGCCGGACAAGTTTTCGTTCGGCAACTTCGATGCGGAAGTCCTCTCTGTAAAAGTCCTTGATGCCGACGGGGCAGAAAAACAGGTTTTCTACCCGACTGACACAGCCATTCTACGAGTCGAATGCCTGTGCCACAGCGACCTCAAGAACCTGAATATCAGCGTACGACTGCGCAACAAAGAGGGCGTGAAGATCTATTCGTGGGGAACCCTGAACCAGGACATGGCCATCGATTCCGGCCTGACCTCAGGCGAATATTTCTGGAAGAGAACCTTCAAGGCTGGCGAGAAAATCACGGTCGACTTCGAGTTCCTGTGCAGCCTGGGCGCCAATCTGTACGAAATCCAGGCGGCAATCTCCCAGGAAGGCAAACCCTATTACGCCGAACAACGCATTCTCCACTGGCGCGACGAAGCTGCTTTTTTCTCAATCGCTACGAAACCACGTGAGTACCACTTCGGTGGGGTTTTGGATCTTCGTATGAAAGCTATGTCCTTGAAAGGTTAATATGATGGCCACTGTCCTCACTGAAACTACCCCTATTGCGGCAGACGAGTCGACCTTGCAGAGAGACGAAGTCAACAAGCTCGCCGGTCTGCTCCTGAGCAGTTGTGGCAACGGTCCGCTCTTGCACGTTGGCCCGGCCGATCTGTCACTGCTTCAGACCTTCTTGAGCCGCGGCGTCCAGGTCACCAACGTGGATCTGGACAGCTCGCGCGTGCACGAGCACGAACAGAAAATCTCAGGCTGTTTCAAGCATTGGGATGGTGAGACCCTGCCCTTTGCCGATGACGCGTTCACTACCGTACTGGTAACCGGTACGCCAGATGGACAAGCGATAACGGCCGAGTTCGCGCGCCAGATTCTCCGTGTTTCGGATGCCAACGTATTCCTGTACCTGTCGCCGGAAGAGTGTTCTCAGGCCTCGGCATTCCGCAAGAAATGCGAAGCGGAATTCTTCCAGGTCGGCGCTCGCAAACACCCGGCCTACTACCGCGTGAACGACTACCAGGCGCTTCAGCTGGAACAAGGCAAAGTCGCGATCCCTCTCGAGAAACTGCCGGCAGAGGCGGCACTGGAATATCCGCTTTCCGCATTGGTGGAAGAGCGCGATCTGCACATGGATATGACGCGCGAGCCAGGCAGTCGCTCCGACGCTCACATCATCCGGTATATGCTGGCCAGTCGCTTCATTCGTCCTGGCGACCGAATCCTCGATGCGGCGTGCGGGCTCGGCTACGGATCGCACATCCTGCTCAAATGCTCGGACGCCAGCAGCGTGCTCGGCATCGACGGAAGCGAATACGCCGCCAAGTATGCTCAGCTCAACTTCGCACAGAGCAATCCCGGTCTGACTTTCAAGGAAGGCTGGTTGCCCGAGGCAATCGTCGATATCCCTGACAATTCCATCGATCTGATCACGTCATTCGAGACCCTCGAACACGTCAAGGATCCCAAAGGATTGCTCGCAGAGTTCCACCGCGTCCTGACGCCGACGGGCCGTATCGTATTGTCGGTGCCCAACGACTGGTCCGATGAAACAGGCGAAGACCCCAACCCCTTCCACTTCCATGTCTACACCTGGGCCAAGATTCTGGAAGAGACCAAGGAGCATTTTCTGGTCGAGGCTGCATACGCCCAGACTGCGGATCAGTTCAAAAGGAACAAGCAGTGGGCTGTCGGGACCCGACAGCTGTTCCGCACCAGCGTCGACACCCTGGTGAATGACGATCCTGAATGCGAATGGTGCCTGCTGGTCGGGATGAAAACGCCACTGGACGGCGCTTCCGTGCCCTATACGGAAACGACTTACGATCTGTATCCAGATAATCAGGACTGGCACGTCACCCGTTTCGACGACTACCAGAATCCATGGCTGGTGAAAGGTCTGGTCACTATCGGCCACCGCATCGACAATCCTGATCTGCTGCAGTCGATCAGCTACCAGGTCGCACTGGATTCGCCGGACAACACACCCGACCAAGGCGCGGGCTTGTGCGTCCTCGGCTACCAGTTGTATGGGGATGAAGCAGCCAGCTTTGAAGACATCGAGTCATTCGACGCCCAGTGCCAGTCCTATCTGGACGCTGAGCAGACCTCGCCGCAGCAGCTCCGCTGGCAGGTTTCTCTTTGCTATCTGCTGGCGCAGATCTGGCAGAAGTGGGGCCGTAGCGAAAAAGCCATTGCCTACTATCAACGCTGTGTTGCATTCGACTGCACTCGCTACAGCCCGACGCTGATCACCAAGCAGGTCAATGCCTATCTGAATCTGGGCCTGATCGAGTCTGGCCAGCAGCATCTCGAGCAAGCCAAAGCGTACTGGCGCCAAGGCGTGACCGCCGCCGAGCAGGCTTTGAAGCTGGACTGGAAAACCGCTTACGGGTCGCTCGAAAACCCTACTGATTTCGGTCTGCATGAGCTCGGCGCCATCGTCGAATGTGCCGCCTCGTGCGCATACGCCCTCAAGTACAGTGACAACTCGATCAACAAGACACCTCAATGGTGGCACCAGCTCTATCGTGACCGCGTTTCGCAACTGCGCCAGACGGAAGCGATACATCAGGAAATCACAAGACTGAACGAACTGATGGTCAGCAAAGACGTTGCGATCAAGACCATCACTGAAGCATCGCAACGAGAAGCTAACTCGCTGTATGCCAACACCATCGAGAAGGATCTGGTACTTAACCAGACCGGCATCGAGATTCAACGCCTCAACCTGCTGATCGAGACCAAGGATCGTCTGCTTGGCGAAACAGGTATCGAGCTTCAGCGGCTCAATATGGTGATCATGGAAAAAGATCACCGCCTGAACGAGAAAGGGCAGGAAATCGAAGACCTGACCGCTGCCATCAACAAGATGCTCAGCCAGTCCACCCTCGATGCTCAGAATCACGAGAAAGCCTCTTCGGCCCATGTATGGACGGAGCTCGAGCTGAACCGTCTGAACTTCCTGATCGAGTCAAAAGACAGCCTGCTGAACGAAATCAGTCAAGACGTGCACCGTCTCACCACCGTGATCGCCAGCAAGGACGAACTGCTAAGCCGCACGGGTGAGGAACTCAATCGGATCAATCACCTGATTGCCGAGAAGGATGCCCTTCTCAACCAACTGGGCAATGAAATCAACCGGATTAACGCCAGTCATCGCGAAAAAGAGTTGCAGTTGAGCGAACTGGGTTCCGTTATCGTCAGCAAAGACGAAATACAAAACCGCACCAGTGAAGACCTCAATCGGATCAATCAGCTGATTGCCGAAAAAGATGCGCTTCTCAATCAACTGGGCAACGAAATCAACCGGATCAACGCCAGTCATCGTGAAAAAGAGCTGCAACTGAGCGAACTGGGCTCCGAGCAGAAACGCCTGGACTCCGTTATTTTCGCCAAGGACGAGCTGCTGAGCCGCTCCGGTGAGGAGATTGATCGTCTTAATCGGTTGATTAACGACAAGGATGTCCAGCTCAACGAGTTGGGCCACGAAATCAACAGGATCAACGCCAGCCATCGCGAAAAAGAGCTGCAATTGAGCGAGCTGGGATTCGAGCTGTCCCGCCTGAATCTGGTCATCGACGAGCAGGACATCTCCGCCGAGGCGGTCAACCAACAGCTCGCTGCCTTGCAGCATGCCCATGACCAATGGCTGGCCAGAAGCATCAGCCGTGACGATCATGTCGAGCTCGAAGCCAACCTTAACAAGTCCATCGCTGACCTGTCCCAAGAGAAGCAATCGTTGCTTCAGGCACTCGAACAGGAGCAGGTACGCTACGCCCAGTTGCGTCAGACGCGCCTGTTGCGGTGGCGGGATGCTGTCGCGGCCAAGCCGCTGACACTGCGTGGTCTGGCAAAGGTTGCCTACTTCACGACCGGCCTGCTGACGCCAGAGTTCCTGCGCAAGCCTCTGCGCAGCATGGTATCGCCGATGGTGAACCGCCTGCGCAAGACTCCGAACATTCCGACCCCTGCTCTGGCGACCGAGCCAGAGTCTGGATACATCGTGAAGCTTCCGAGCAAACCTGAGAAGAACCGTCCGGTGGTTGTGCATATCATTGCCAACTTCATGACCGGCGGCTCGTCCCGATTGGTGGTGGATATCTTCGAATACCTGGGGAATCAGTACGATCAACGCGTCGTCACCAGTTATGCGCCGACGCCTGCGGCGTATATCGGCATCCCTATCGACGAAATCCGCTTCCCGAACGATGAAGCCCCCTTCATTGAAGCGTTCAAGGAGATCCGTCCGGACTTCATCCACATGCATTACTGGGGTGATTGCGACGAGCCCTGGTACGCGAAATCGGTGAGAGCGGCAGAGATCCTCGGGATTCCGGTGATCGAAAACATCAACACCCCGGTAGCGCCGTTCTACTCGGACGCCATCACACGCTACGTCTACGTCAGCGACTACGTCAGGCATGTTTTCGGTAATCCGCAAGACAAGGCCCACGTAACGGTCTACCCAGGCTCCGACTTCTCGCTCTTCGAATCCAAGAGCAAGCGCAAGGCCAGTGAAGACTGCATCGGCATGGTATATCGACTGGAAAGCGACAAGCTCAATTCCGAATCGATCATGCCGTTCATTCTCGCGGTGAAGAAGAAGCCATCCGTCAAGGTCCTGATCGTTGGCGGCGGCAGCCTGATGGAACAGTTCATGAAGGCTACCGAGGACGCTGGTGTCGCGGAAAACTTCGAATTCACCGGCTATGTGTCCTATGCCAGCCTGCCGAGCATCTACGAGAGGATGAATATCTTCGTGGCGCCGGTATGGAAAGAAAGCTTCGGCCAGGTCAGCCCGTTCGCGATGAACATGCGGGTCCCTGTCGTAGGTTTCGATATCGGAGCGATTGGTGAAATTGTCGATGATCCGTCCCTGCTTGCACCTGCAGGCAACTCCGATGCGCTGGCTGACATCATCGTATCTCTCCTGAACGACACTCCGCGTCGTCAGAAAATTGCAGAACGCCATAGAAAACGCGCTCAGGATCATTATTCCATTCAGGCAATGATCAAAGGCTATCGGGGCATTTACAACGGCATCATGGTTGATAAGAAAAAATGAAAATCGTCTTTTTTGTACATTGTTTTTTTCCAGATCATTTCTACGGAACAGAGACCTACACTATTGAGCTGGCGAAAAACTATGCTTCGTGGGGACACGACGTCACCGTAGTCACCGCGATTTTTCAAGGCGAACCCGCGGCCGCAGAACTCATCTCGCACTACGAGTATGAGGGCATCAAGGTCATCAGCCTGGACAAGAACAAGATTCCTCACGGTCGAATCAAGGAAACCTATTACCAGCCTGACATGCGCACAGTGCTGACCCAGGTATTGACCGACTTGCAGCCGGACATCGTTCACGTCACTCACCTGATCAACCATACATCCGTATTGCTGGAAGTCACTTCAGCGCTGGGGATCGCCACCTACGCCACGTTCACGGACTTCTTCGGTTTCTGCCTGAACAACAAGCTTGAGGCGGCAGACGGCGCGCTCTGCGCGGGTCCGTCGAAGTCTCGAGCCAACTGCGTAGCGTGCTACATCAAGGAAGCGGCCAGGGCAAACGTGGGTGGCTGGATGGGCTATGCGAAATCGCCATTGGCCGCCAAGGTGATCGCAAGTTCGGCCACCGCACTGCGCAAGTTGCCGGGCCTGAAAAACGGTAGCATCGACGGTACCATCGAAGACATCGCACGCCGACCTGACACCCTGATCTCGCTTTACAATCAGGGTTACAAGGGGGCTGTAGCCCCCACGGCCTTCCTCAAGAAGGCGTACCTGTCCAACGATGTGAAAGTGCCGATGCACGCGCTGTGGTTTGGTATCGATATTGATCGCTCGCCAAAACCTGAACGCCCTGCAGATCACGTACCCACCATTGGCTTCATCGGGCAGATCGCGCCGCACAAGGGCACCGATCTGTTGGTCGATGCCTTTCAACAGTTGCCAGCCCAGCGCGCCAAACTGAAGATCTACGGCCCGGCCGATCAAGATCCTGCGTATATGCAAGAGCTCAGAAGCAAGGCTGAAGGCGGGGATATCGAGTTCCTGGGCACGT
This sequence comes from Pseudomonas sp. LS-2, assembly GCF_003605735.1. Classification (GTDB taxonomy): domain Bacteria; phylum Pseudomonadota; class Gammaproteobacteria; order Pseudomonadales; family Pseudomonadaceae; genus Aquipseudomonas. The sequence continues at coordinate 25,695 of NZ_QXTJ01000004.1, forward strand.
TCGACAAGGGAGACATGGTCAACATCCTCCGCGATCTGGACCTTCTGGTCATTCCATCCAAATGGTATGAGAATAGCCCGCTTGTCTTGCTCAACGCGTTGGCGACCCACACTCCAGTGCTGGTGTCGGATGTTCTGGGGATGACCGAGTTTCTGGAGCCGGGTTTGAACGGACTGTCTTTCGAGCGTGGAAGCGCTACGGATCTGCATAGACAGCTTGCGGCCTTGGTGACCGAACCTCATGTCCTCTACGGAATGTCGAAGACCACGAACTACGAACGAACGCCTGAAGTGATGGCCCGAGAAACCTTCGCAATGTACGGTGAGTGAACGTTGTAAAGGTCATTGCCTGACGCCCGGCAAAGGGGGCGTCAGGTCCAGGTCAGCCCAGCCACGGGTAATTTGAAGACAGGGGGCTGACCTCCCGGGCAAGGAACGCAAGATGATCAATGCACCATGAACAGACCCGGTAACAGCGCCTCCGCTGCGCGAATTCTGCTTTGCGTCCATCAGTTCTTTCCGGATTACAGCGCAGGTACTGAGGTTCTGGTCCTCTCTACCGCCAAAGCCCTACAGGCTGCTGGCTACGAAGTGCAGATCGTCACCGGAGCCCTCACTGACTCGCCGGAAGCTTCCAGCAGCGTCACTGACTTCCAGGGATTCACTGTCTATCGCATTAGCACCCCTTACGTGCGGGGGCAGTTCGATGCCCAAACAGTCGTCAAGGAATACGACAATCCTGACACTTCGCCCGCTTTCGCGGCGATCCTCGAGCGTTACGCTCCAGATCTGGTTCATTTCTTCCATTTTAAGAATCTGACGCTCTCCTGCCTGCGGGAGTGTTTTGCGCGATCTATTCCGACGGTCTTCACCCCCACCGATTACTGGCTGACATGCCGCACATGCCAACTGCTCAAGCCTTGGGGCGAACCTGAATGCGCCGGTCCGCAAACCCTCGCCGGAAACTGCCTGCGGCATATCCTCGTCAATACCGAGCGTCATGCTCTGGTCCGCGCCGCGAAGGTACTTCCGGGTATCGTGTTTTCGACCCTTGCAGGGTTACTCCAATCCCTTCGCCTGCCCAAGGCGACGAAGCTCCAGCGACTGGCGACGGACTTGAAGGACAGAAAGCCACGGATTTTCAGCCATCTGGAAAACATCGACCTGCTGCTGCCTCCAACGAGCTCCCTTCACGCCACGCTTCTGGCTGGCGGCATCGCACCGAAAAAGATTCAGCCTCTGCGCTACGCGATCGAGCAGCCCGCGGTCAATCATGACGTCATCGCCACCTCGGCTACGGCTCGCCCATTCACTGTCGGGTTCATAGGTACGCTGGTCGAGCACAAGGGCTGTCACGTTCTGCTTTCAGCCTTGAAATCAGTGCAGCACCGCCAGATGGATGTACGAATCTATGGCAGCGTCGAGCACTATCCAGCTTACGTGCAGACCTTGAAAACAATGGTGGGGGACGATCACCGGGTTCGGTTCTGCGGGACTTTTCCATCCGCGGACATTGGCAACGTACTCAGTGAACTCGATGTGCTCGTCATCCCGTCAACCTGGCGTGAGAACGCTCCTCTGGTACTGCTCAACGCCGTCGCGAGCGCCACGCCTGTGATCGCCAGCGATGTCGTGGGCATCACCGAGTACCTGGACGACGCAGATGATGTTTCGCTGTTTCCGCCCGGCGACAGTCGCCGATTGGCTCAATTGCTCGATGAGCGAAGACAGACGCATATCGACACTCGATCAACGTCCCGACGAGCCGCAAGAATGGCCGGAAGCTCTCTTGAAACCTACGCCAGCGCCCTGGACAGTGCGTATACTCGGCTGATACAGCGGCCATACGACAACATGGAATAGATATGAAATACGTTATTTTCGGGGGTGGTGGTTTCATCGGTTCGACCATCGCTGATCAACTCATCAGGGAAGGCCACAGCCTGCGCATCTTCGAACGGCCACGCGTAGCACCGTATCGCGAGTTCGAAGAGACCGAAAAGGTTGAGTGGATCACCGGTGATTTCCAGAGCAAGCACGACTTGCATTGCGCGATGGAAGGCATGGACGGCGTGCTGCACCTGGTATCCACGACACTGCCAAAGTCCTCCAATGACGATCCGATCTACGACATTCAGACCAACGTCATTGCCACGTTGAACATGCTGGACATCATGGTCGAGATGAAGATGAAGAAGATCGTCTTCATCTCCTCCGGCGGGACTGTTTACGGCCGCCCACAATCCCTGCCGGTTCCCGAATCTCATCCGACCACACCCGAGGTCTCCTACGGCATCAGCAAGCTGGCGATTGAAAAGTACCTCTATCTCTACAGCCAGCTTCACGGGATCGAGCCCGTCACATTGCGGGTGGCGAATCCCTACGGCGAACGCCAACGAATCGAGACCGCACAAGGCGCGATCGCGGCATTCGTCAGCCGGGCAGCCGCAGGAAAACCGATCGAAATCTGGGGAGACGGCACCGTTACCCGCGATTACATCTACGTCCACGACCTCGCAAATGCATTCTCGAAGGCACTCGCCTACACCGGCAAAGAGCAGACCTTCAACGTAGGTGCGGGCGTAGGGACGTCCCTTAATACACTCATCAACCTGGTGGAAAAGATCCTCGACAAACCTATCGAGCGAATCTACAAACCGGGGCGGCCTTTCGATGTGCCGGTCAACTATCTGGACTGCAGCCTGGCCGCGCAGGAAATGGGGTGGTCGGCGCAGTACGACCTGGAGAAGGGTCTGCAGCGTACGATTGAATGGTATCTGGGCCATACCGCGCAGTGACCCGCATGTACGCCGTCGCCGGTCGCCAGAGACAGTAGTCATTACGGCTTGTGAGGCCTTTGCACAGGCCAGCTTCAGGCAGTTCAGGTCTGCTCATTGCTGGTCGGCGCCTCCATGATTTCGCCTTTGATGTCCACTTCGGTCATGTTAGCGACGACACATTGCGTAGGAATTTTCTGGCATCCTCACCCACATTGGTGTCTCATGGCCGGTGAGCATCAGCATTGGAGAGGATTCCAGAATGTCACACTACAGGGTACGACATCTCGTTTTAGACACATTCCCGGAGCCGCTGAGCTATTACTCGGGGATTAATTCAGGCGATGTCTATCTTGAGCCGGATGAAGAAGTTCACTTCTTCAGCGTTATATTGCGCGAAGGCCAATACTCTCAGTTCGGCAGCGCTTACAGCGCTGTGGGCGCCATTGCCCAGATGGAGGATGGCCGCATCTACACAGGCGAGATCATCTCCTCAGAAACAGACTCCGTCCCCGAAGAGCAGACCAGCGAGCGGACCTTCAAGCTGAAAATGGAAATCATGCCAAGGCCCAGTGAGTGAGTTTGCTCATGGGCGATGTTTCAAGCGCCGCGCCCATGCACCGCCTCAGAGTGTTCTAGGCTGACTGTTTCTGAACGAGGAAAACTGTCATGGCCGAAGACCGCGAAATTGCATTGGACATCGCGCTCAAATCCTTGCTCGCTACGGTAAGAGGGCTGTCGCTGGACATGGATAGCGTTTGCGCAGCAGCCATCGACGCCATGCGAGAGGGTGTTGAATACGATCCTGAGCATGTTGAGTTGGCCATAACGGAGATCGAAAACGCCGTTCAGGCCCTCTCCTACCCGCCTCTTTTCGAGTGACTGAGCGCTCTAGAATCACTCTGCTGGACATTATTGGTGGCAATTTAGCTCTATATAGTGTCTCATTGCCGCTTCCAAGGTATTAGGTATGGAGAGCGATCATGTCGGCTGTAAGGATTAAACACCTTGTGTTGGATATGTCACCTGCTTGTTTGAGCTATCACTCAGGCATCAACCAAGGCGATTTGTACCTGAAGCCAAGCAGCGCTCCGGGCACTTACAGCGTCAATCTGGGTGCTGGGCAATATCAGGATCTCAAAGGCGGCGTCGCGGGCGGTGAAGCGACGGTACAGCTAGACGATGGCCGCATTTTCGCAGGCGACATCGTGTCCTCGACGAAAGACCTCACGGCTGAGAAACTGAGCGGCCCGCTGGAACTATGTCTTAACGTGATGGAGCTCAAATTCGATCTCCCGCGGTTTTGAGACTCCCCGACCTGAGACCACGCTTTACCCAGTAGGGTTGTACACCGCCATCACGAGACAGATCGCGACAAACGCCAACTGATCTCGCTGACGCCTACGGCAGTCGCGCATCAGCATCGCCAGTCGAACAAAGGCCATTCTTCCAGCAAGCTCTGGCCTTTCGCTGACCGCAGCGCCGTTGCCATCGGTCAGTGCGCAGATCAGGCGTACCTGAGATATCCACCAGCCATCCGCCAATTGCTTCACGCGTGTTACCGCTGAGGCCGCGCCCGCATTCACCCCGAACTGATTGCTCGCATGCTGCCGATAATCCATCCCGGCAACAGGGTCGATGAACCACTTGTACCCATGACTGCGCGCAAAGGCATAACAGAACCAGTCGTGCAGCGCGACGTTCTGAACGTCATCCCACCGCGTCGTTACGATGCGTTTGAACGCAGACGCCAGCTCACGTGTGAGCACATAGGTGCAGCCTGGCCCTGCGGCCTCGAACAGATAATCCCATTTCACCTGCGGCTGGGCTTTGTCGACGAGCATTCTTCTGCCGTCAGGCCAAAATGCGATGACATTGCTCGAGTAGCCATCCACGCCGTCTGAGCGCAGCCTGGCGACGGCGCGTTGCAGCTTGTCCGGATACCAGACGTCGTCCTGATCTGCGAACGACACATAGTCGTACGCCGAGAGGTCGACGTCGCGGACAAGGCGGAAGAAGTTGCGGGCAGCGCCCTTGAAGGGGCCCGATGGCGGCAACAGGTGCACGCTGGAGTGACTGGNCTGATGTAAACGCTTACCCTGACGTCGGTCTGGGCGAGGATAGAAGCCAGTTGCTCTTCTATCCAGGACATGCCGTTGTAGGCGGCCAGCAGCACAGCGACTTTGGGAAAATCAGCGGACATGCTGCCAGCAGCCTTGCTCAGGGTATGGGAGGCGACTTAGATGTCGCCGTGTTCCAGCAGTTTTTGCAGGTACTGACCGTAGCCGGTCTTCTTCAGCTTTTCAGCCTGGGAAGCGACCTGCTCTGCAGTGATCCAGCCATTGGTGTAACCGATCTCTTCAAGGCATGCCACTTTCCAGCCCTGACGCTGCTCGATGGTGTGCACAAAATGACTCGCCTCGAGCAACGACTCGTGGGTACCGGTATCGAGCCAGGCAAAGCCGCGGCCCAGCATCTGGACAGTCAGCGCCTTCTTCTCGAGATACACGCGGTTAACGTCGGTGATTTCCAGCTCGCCACGCTCGGATGGCTTGATGTTCTTGGCGATCTCGACGACTTCGTTGTCGTAGAAATACAGACCAGTCACGGCATAGCTGGACTTCGGTGCGGCCGGTTTTTCTTCGATGCTCAGCGCTCGGCCGCTCTTGTCGAATTCGACCACGCCAAAACGCTCAGGATCATTGACGTGGTAACCGAATACGGTAGCGCCGTCTTTCTGATCTGCAGCAGCGCGCAGGTTGTCGGAGAAGTGCTGGCCATAAAAGATGTTGTCGCCCAGGATCAGGCAGCAAGGATCGTTGCCAATGAACTCTTCGCCGATGATGAACGCCTGAGCCAGACCGTCTGGACTTGGCTGCTCGGCATAGGTCAGCTGGATACCGTACTGGCTGCCGTCGCCCAGCAGTTTACGGAAAGACGGCAGGTCATCCGGAGTGGAGATGATCAGGATCTCGCGCATGCCGGCCAGCATCAGTACCGACAACGGATAGAAAATCATTGGCTTGTCGTAGATCGGCAGCATTTGCTTGGAGACACCCAGAGTGAGCGGGTGCAGACGCGTCCCCGAACCGCCGGCCAGAATGATTCCTTTACGATTGGTCGTGTTCATTTATTCAGAGCTTCCATAAGCATTCGGGTTACACCACTTTGCCAATCCGGCAGGTGCAGGGAAAAGGCATTGCGCAGTTTTTCTGTCGCAAGGCGCGAGTTCAACGGGCGGCTTGCGGGTGTGGGGTATTGGGTTGTCGCTATCGGTTCGATTGTTTCTACCGCCAGCAATTCACCTTTTTCCCGCGCGAATTCAATAACGTATTTCGCGTAAGCGTGCCACGACGTTTCACCGGCTGGCGCCAGATGATAAATGCCGCAAAGGGCCGGATTCACCAAGGTCTTCTGCAGAGCGACAGCTGCCACATCGGCCAGCAATTCAGCCCCTGTCGGCACACCGATCTGGTCAGCGATGACGTTGAGCGTCGTGCGCTCTCTGGCCAGTCGCAGCATGGTTTTCGCGAAGTTGTTCCCCCGCGCTGCGTACACCCAGCTGGTGCGGAAGATCAGGTGCTTGCAGCCAGAGCCGACAATGAGCTCTTCGCCTTCGAGCTTGGTCGCGCCGTAGTAATTCACCGGCGCGACCGCATCGGTCTCTTTCCAGGGAGCGGTGCCCGCGCCATCGAAAACGTAGTCGGTGGAGTAATGCACCAGCAAAGCATCGAGACGCTTCGCTTCCTCCGCCATCACCTGGCTCGCCAAGGCGTTGACCGTACGCGCGAGTTCACGCTCGGTCTCGGCCTTGTCTACAGCGGTATAGGCTGCTGCGTTGACGATGACATCCGGAGCAACGGCCCTGATGGTTTCGCGCAATCCGACGAGGTCGGACAAATCCCCTGCCAACGTGCCATAAGCTGTCGACACCGGATGACGATCGAGGGCGGTCAGTTCACCGAGCACACACAAGGCGCGCTGCAGCTCCCAGCCGACCTGACCGTTTTTACCGAGCAGGAGAATCTTCATGCCTTGTCAGCACGCGCGGCGTAGTTTTTGTCGATCCACTGCTGGTAGCTGCCGCTCTTGACGTGAGCAACCCACTCCGGATTGTCCAGGTACCACTGCACGGTTTTGCGAATGCCCGATTCGAAGGTCTCTTCCGGCACCCAGCCCAGTTCGCGCTGGATCTTGCTGGCGTCGATCGCGTAGCGAAGGTCGTGGCCAGGACGATCCTGGACGTAGGTCAGCAGATCGACGTGCGGACGGAACGCCGAATCAGGACGCAGTTCGTCGAGCAGTGCACAAACAGTGCGCACGACTTCGATGTTCTGCTTCTCGTTGTGGCCACCGATGTTGTAGGTCTGGCCCACTTCACCTTCAGTCACGACCTTGTACAGCGCACGTGCGTGGTCTTCAACGAACAGCCAGTCGCGGATCTGGTCGCCCTTGCCATAGATCGGCAATGGCTTGCCTTCCAGCGCGTTGAGGATGACCAGCGGGATCAGCTTCTCGGGGAAGTGGAAAGGGCCGTAGTTGTTCGAGCAGTTGGTCACCAGAGTCGGCAAGCCATAGGTACGCGCCCAGGCACGGACCAGGTGGTCGGAGCTTGCCTTGCTCGCCGAGTACGGGGAGCTTGGCTGGTAGGGGGTCGTTTCGGTGAAGAGATCTTCCGGCCCTTCCAGGTCGCCATACACTTCATCGGTCGAAATGTGGTGGAAGCGGAAAGCCGATTTGCGCGCCTCATCGAGCGTCGTCCAGTAGCCACGGGCGGCTTCGAGCAAGACGTAAGTGCCGATGATGTTGGTCTGGATGAACTCCGACGGGCCACTGATCGAACGGTCGACATGAGACTCGGCAGCCAGGTGCATCACAGCATCAGGCTGGTGCTCGCGGAACACGCGATCAAGGTCTTCACGATTGCAGATATCGACGTGTTCGAACGCGTAGCGATCACTTTGATCGACCGTCTGCAGCGACTCGAGGTTACCGGCATAGGTAAGTTTGTCGACGTTGACCACGGAATCGGTGGTGTTGGAAATGATGTGACGCACGACAGCAGAACCGATGAAGCCAGCACCGCCTGTTACTAAAATCTTCACGAGAGTTTTCTACCTTGAGGGTCTGACAAAGCATCACAAGGCTTCGCCCTATCCATGGGAGCAGCGGCCCGGACAGCACCGGCAGCTACGACGACATTTGCCATCCCACAATCCAAATAGAGGCAAGCTTATTACGCGACAAAATGAAGGCTGATTTTACATACAATTCAGCCGGTCAAGAAAATAATTATCTTGTTCAAGCACCTGCAATCATGGGGCTCCAACCACCGAATCAGGGCAGTATCGAGAAATCCACAAAATGCAAACGCAGCCACTGTAGCCAATGTTGCGTAATTGATACAGGGAACGGGAGCAAATCTTGCTTGCAAAAGCATCGCCACCGCCGAGTTCTGTTTTACGGCATTCATCAAAAAGCACGCTACAGTTGGGTAGGCTTCGGTCGCGGTAATGACTTTCTGATGTAGTTATTTCAACTGCCCGTGCTGCAAACGACACTTGAAAGACTCCAGAGGCGGCTACCATGAAAGCGATTGTCACCGGCATCACAGGACAGGATGGCGCCTATCTGAGCGAGCTTCTCCTCAGCAAGGGCTACAGCGTTTACGGGACCTATCGACGCACCAGCTCGGTGAATTTCTGGCGCATTGACGAGCTTGGCATTCGTAATCACCCCAATCTGCATCTGGTCGAGTACGACCTGACCGACCTCTCTGCAAGCATCCGGCTTTTGCAGAGCACTGAGGCCACGGAAATCTACAACCTCGCCGCGCAAAGCTTTGTCGGCGTTTCGTTCGACCAGCCGATCACTACCGCCCAGATCACCGGTATCGGAGCGGTCAACCTGCTGGAAGCGATAAGGATCGTCGACCCGACCATTCGTTTCTATCAGGCCTCCACCTCGGAGATGTTCGGCAAGGTCCAGGCGATTCCGCAGGACGAAAGCACACCCTTCTATCCTCGCAGTCCCTACGGGATCGCCAAGCTGTACGCGCACTGGATGACCATCAATTACCGCGAGTCGTACGGAATTTTTGCGACCAGCGGCATCCTGTTCAATCACGAGTCGCCGTTGCGTGGCCGGGAATTCGTGACCCGGAAGATCACCGATTCGGTGGTGAAGATCCAGATGGGCTTGCTGGACAAGCTCGAGCTGGGGAATCTGGATGCAAAACGCGACTGGGGGTTTGCCAAGGAATATGTGGAAGGCATGTGGCGCATGCTCAAGGCCGATACGCCGGACACCTTCGTGCTGGCCACGAACCGCACCGAAACTGTGCGTGACTTCGTCACCATGGCGTTCAAGGCTGTGGACATTGCCATCGAGTGGAAAGGCAGCGCGGAGGATGAGCAGGGTTACGACGCCAGAACCGGCAAGGCTCTGGTTTCGGTCAATCCGAGGTTCTATCGCCCCAGCGAAGTGGAATTACTGATCGGTAATCCGGAAAAGGCCAGGATGGTTCTGGGCTGGGAGGCCAAGACAAACCTTGAGGAGTTGTGCCGGATGATGGTTGAAGCGGACCAACGCCGCAATGAACAGGGTTTTTCCTTCTGATGAATATCGCTGGCAAGCGCGTGCTGATTACGGGCATTCAGGGCTTTACCGGTCGTTACATGGCGGCGGAACTGAAAAACCAGGGATGCGAAGTGATCGGCATGGGTTCTCAGCCGTCGACTGAAGCCGATTATCACCAGGTCGACTTGCTCGACCCGGTGAGCCTGACGGCATTCCTGGCCAACATTCGGCCCGACCTCGTCGTTCACCTGGCGGCGCTGGCATTCGTCGGCCATGGCGCGGCGGATGCGTTCTATCAGGTGAACCTGATCGGTACACGCCACCTGCTCGAAGCCATCGATCGATGCGGCCGACAGCCCGATTGCGTGCTTTTGGCCAGCAGTGCAAATGTCTATGGCAACGGTTCTTCGGGACGGTTGAATGAGGACACGCCGCCTGCGCCGGCCAACGATTACGCGGTCAGCAAGCTGTCCATGGAATGGATGGCCCGGCTCTGGTTTGATCGCTATCCGATCATCATCACTCGCCCGTTCAACTATACCGGCGTAGGTCAGGCGGAAAACTTTCTGCTGCCAAAGATCGTCAGTCATTTTCGACGAAGGGCGCAGACGATAGAACTTGGGAATCTGGACGTGTGGCGCGACTTCAGTGATGTGCGCGCACTGGTCGCAGCCTATCGCGGCCTGCTCCAGGCTTGTCCTGTCGGCCAGGTGGTGAACATCAGTTCGGGAAAAACGCACTCGCTGGGGGAAGTGATCGAGTTGTGTCGCACCATCACCGGGCATGAGATACACGTCGAAGTGAACCCTGCGTTTGTACGGAAGAACGAAGTACACAGTCTGTGTGGGGACAACTCCCGACTCAAAGCGCTGGTGCAGGGTTGGCAAACCCCACCCTTGCAACAAACCCTTGAATGGATGTTGTTCGAGGAATAAACGAAGGGGCCGCTCAATGAGCAGCCCCTTTTTTTTTACATCACGGCTTACGCTTGCGCGGACCGGTATTGAAAGCCGGGACCTTGCGCACAGGCTTGGCCGCTGGGGCTTCGGCGACGGTCTCGCCGCTATCGACCCATTTGCCGAGGTTGCGCTTACCGCCACCGCCGGTTTTCGGCTTCTTCGGTTTTTTCGGCTTCTTCAGAATCTGACCGCTGGCATCGGTGGCCGGGACGCGGTGTTCGGGGATGAAGTCGGGCTCTTCCCGGCGTTGCAAGGTCTGACGGGTCAGCACTTCAATGGAGCTGAGCAGCTCGACTTCGTCGGCACAGACCAGCGAGATCGCCTCACCCGTCTGGCCCGCACGGCCCGTGCGACCGATGCGGTGGACGTAGTCCTCGGCAACGATTGGCAGGTCGAGGTTGACCACGGTGGGCAGGTCGTCGATGTCCAGCCCGCGAGCGGCAACATCGGTGGCAACGAGAATCTGCACTTCGCCAGCCTTGAAGCGATCCAGTGCGCGCTGGCGAGTGGCTTGGGGTTTGTCGCCATGGATGCCGTCGGCGTTGATGCTCAGGCCTTGCAGGCGATCGACCAGTTGATCGACGCCGACGCGGGTCTTGGCGAAGACCAGCACCTGGCTCCAGCGCTGTTTTTTCAGCAGGTGGATAAACAGTTCGCTCTTGCGCTTCTTGTCGACCGTCACAACCCATTGTTTGACCGACGATGCAGCGACATTGCGCGGGCTGACTTCGATGCTCAGCGGGTTGTCGAGCATTTGTCCGGCCAGTGCGCGGATTGAGTCGGAAAAGGTCGCGGAGAACAACAGGGTCTGACGGCGTTTCGGGAGTGCGGCGTAGATATCGCGCAGTTCTTCGGAGAAGCCCAGATCGAGCATGCGGTCGGCTTCGTCGAGGATCAGGGTCTGGACCTGAGAGAACTTCACGGCGTTCTGGCGATGCAGATCGAGCAGACGGCCCGGTGTTGCAACCAGTACGTCCACGCCACGGCGCAGCTTCATCATCTGCGGGTTGATGCTGACGCCGCCATAGACCGCGTAGGTTGCAAGCGGCAGATGTTCGGCGTATTGACGAATGGCTTCGTGAACCTGCTCGGCCAGTTCGCGGGTCGGGACCAGCACCAGCGCGCGCACCGAGTTGGCGGCGACCTTCGGCCCCTCCATGGTCAGGCGCTGCAGCAGCGGCAAGGCAAAGCCTGCGGTTTTGCCGGTGCCGGTCTGAGCCGCGGCCATCAGGTCGCGACCTTCGAGCACGGGCGGGATTGCCTTGGCCTGAACGGGGGTTGGTGTCTGGTAGCCGAGCGCTTCGAGCGCGCGCAGCAGGGGTTCGATCAGGCCAAGAGAGGCGAATGTCATGTGAATACCGTTGGAAAAGGGTCAGCGCACAGGGTCTGTGAATAGACAATGGCGCGCAGTTTACCCGTTTTGCACCGGTTTCTGCTTGCGCCACTGCGGCAAGCCGATCAGCACCACGGCACTGATGATCACGGTCATGGCCGCCGCTTCCGCTGGCCCGATATGCTCATCAGCGAACAACACGCCCAGCAACACCGCAACGGCGGGGTTGACGTAGGCATAACTGGTGGCGGCCGCCGGGCGAACGTTTTTCAGCAGGTACATATAAGAGCTGAACGCAACGATGGAGCCGAACACCACCAGATAGGCCATGACCAGCCAGCCGGAGAGACCGGGAGATTGAGTCATGCGCTCGCCGCTGACGTAGCTTGCGATCAGCATCAGTGCACCCGCCACCAGCATTTCGCAGGCGCTGGCCATGGGTCCGGCCGGCAACGGCAGGTATCGGCTCCAGACAGACCCGAACGACCAGGTGGCGGCCGCAAAGATCACTAATGCGGCCCCCATGGGGCTCGCCTGCAGGTTCGACCCCAGATTGAGCAAGGCAATGCCAATCAGGCCCAGGACGATTCCGGCCCACTCCAGGCGGGTATTGCGATGGCCCCAGATCAGGCCGAACAGCAAGGTGAACAGTGGCACCACGGCCACCGCCAGCGCAGCGACACCGGAGGCCACGCCCGCGTGTTCAGCCAGCGTCACGGCGCCATTGCCACAGGCCAGCAGCAGAAAACCGATCATCCCTGCCGCCTTCCATTGTTGCCAGGTCGGCATGGGTGCGCCGCGAAAACGCATGAAGGCGAACAGGATCGCGCCGGCGATGGTGAAGCGAACACCGGCCATCATCAATGGCGGCCAGGTTTCGATACCGATGCGAATGGCGAGATAAGTAGAGCCCCAGATCACGTAAAGCGCGAAAAAGGCCCCGATGAGCAACAGGGGAAAACGGCGGGCGGCGGGCATGAAAGACTCGAATACAGGCAATTTATTATTGGGTGTGATTCTAGAAACGTCCGCCCCTGAGATGTCAGTAACAACGGATGTTTATTCGACCCGTACACTTTTATCAACAACGTGAATCAGGGAATCAGGGAATCAGGGAACCAGGGAATCAGATTGCGCGGTGCTTGCTGATCGCTTCAGCGATTTTCTTTGCCGGGACCTTTTGCAGCGTGCAGAACAACTGATGAGAAACCCCGCTGATGCCGTGAGTGCTGCGCAGTTCATGGCTCAGGTGGACGGTCAGGTTGGCGGCCATCTCGGCGTCGGCCATCGCTCGGTGAGCCTTGCCGGTATGGGGCAGACCAGCCCAGGAGGTCAACGTGCCGAGCTTGTGGTTGGGCGCGCTGGGCATCAGGCGTCGCGCCAACAGCATCGAACAGGCGAAGCTTTGCTCGCGCGTGCGTTTGATGCGCGATAGCTCGTAATCCCAGAACTTCTGGTCGAATGACGCATTATGGGCGACCAGCGGCGTCAGGCCGACGAACTCGGCCACTTCGTTCATGACCCGCTCGGCCGGCGGTGCCGTGCGCAGCATGCGGTTGCTGATGCCGGTCAGCGATTCGATGAATGACGGAATGCGCACGCCCGCGTTCATCAAGCTCTGATAGCGCTCGACGATCACGCCCTGCTCCATGATGACCACGGCAATTTCAGTCGCCCGGCAACTGCTGTTCGGCGAGATACCGGTGGTTTCGAAGTCGATGACGGCGATGCGTTCCTGCATGGGAAAACCTTTTTCAAATGACGCAGTACCCATGTAGGAGCGCGCTTGCCCGCGATAACGTTGCCGTGGCTGACACACTTATAACGTCTGTCCCGTCTTTCGCGGGCAAGCGCGCTCCTACAGTAAATCTCAGCGTTCAACTCTTGAGCAACAACCCGCCTTCAATAGGCACATAGCGACTGGCGGCGCGGATCAGCGAGTTGGCGGTCAGCCCAGGGACACCGTAGGCCACGGCCTGGACCCCATGCTTGCTGATGATACGTTCGAGCAGCAGGTCGAAATCCCCATCACCGGACGCCAGCACGACTTCATCGACATTCGGCGCGACGTCCATGATGTCTATGGTGATGCCCACGTCCCAGTCGCCTTTGGCCGAGCCGTCGCTTCGCTGGATATAGGGTTTGAGTTTGACGGTGAAACCGAGATTGCGAAGGATCTGCTGGAATTGCTGCTGTTTGCTGTCGCCGCGATCGATGGCATAGGCATAGGCTTCGACGATCTGCCCGCGCTGACTGATGTCCGCCCACAGAGCGGCATAGTTGAAATGACAACCATGAGCCTGACGCACGGTGTAATACAGATTCTGTACGTCGGCGAACACCGCGATTCTTCTCACCCGAACTCCTCGATGCGCTGAAAAGCGACAAAGGCCCGAAAGCCGGACCGGCGCTCAGTATGCCAGTTTGGGGAGGGGATTGGAGAGAAGGGTTGGATTTGTGAGCGGTCGATCCGGTTGAGCCGTACCGGGGCGTCGTTAAGTTTCGAATGGGGAACCCCGAGCTGTGGGCGCCGGCGTGCTGGCGAAAGCGGTGTCACAGATGCGACCAAACTACCGCATTCACCAGCAAGCCGGCTCCCGCACGGGTCAGCAATCAGACGTATGAATCGTCGTCATCGCCGCCGAACATGCCGCTGTCGTCGCTGCCGTAATCGGTGTCAGCGAAACCGCCTGCGTCATTGCCCCAGCTGTCGTTGCTGGTGACGCGCTGCTGATCGTCACCCCAACCGCTGCCGCTGCTGCTGCCGAAATCGCTATCGGCGGCAGGCTGTGCAGGCTCTTCCTTGATGATCTCGACAATTTCCTGCGGCTGACTGTTGTGGTGGAACAGGCTGCTGATGCCTTCCGCCAGCATTACACCGCCGGCCACGCCCGCTGCGGTTTTCAGCGCACCGCCCAGGAAACCGCTGCCAATCGGCGCCGCAGGGGCTTGTTGCTGCGGCTGGGCATAGTTGCCTTGGGGTGGCGCGTTATACGGTGGAGGACTGGCAGGACCGTTGTCACGCCAGCCGCCAGCCGAAGGTTGTGGGCTGGATGGGCGGGAAAACGACGACGCCGGTTGTTGCGCCTGAGGCTCACGGGAGCCGCCGCCGAAGATGCTCGACAAAAATCCGCCACCCCCTTGCGCAGGCGCTGGCTGAGCTTTGACTCGCTGAAGCTCGGCTTGCAGCTGCTGAATCTGTTCGTCGCGCTGACGGTTCTGCGTTTCCATCTGTTTGAGCGCAACTTCCTGAACCAGAATTGCCTGCGCCATGTAGTAAGGCGCGGTGGGTTGCCGGGTCAGGTGCTCCTTGATCAGCGCCTCGGCCTGGGCATCCCGGGGGGCCGAATCGGTTTCTGCCTGCTTGAGTTTGCCAAACAAGCCGTCGATCAGGGTTTGCTCTTCGCTGTTCATGGCGACCTCGTTAGATTGCCGTAGGAATTCTGTGACTGACCTGAGTGTCAGACACAAACAGTAATGGGGCGTTTCGAGGGCGTTTCAATAGGATGTAGAAAAAGTTAAGAATGTCGCGCCTCCCTATCGCATTGGCCCGCTCGACGGCTCTACGCTAAAGTGTCGACCTGCTTTGGCCTGTGATCTTTTCATGAATCCGCTGACTATCATTCAAGACTCGCTTTACTTTTTCCGGCGCAATTTCGCCAGCATCTTCACGCTGTGCCTGCCGCTGGTGATCCTCGAGGCCTTGACCAAACAACTGCTGGGCAGCTCGGCATCTGATGGCTCGGCGAGCTGGCAACTGCTGATCGGACTATTGTTCTACCCCTTGTACACCGGCGCGCTGATTCTGTTTCTGGACGCCAAGACCCGGGGCGAAACGCCCGCCAAGCGCAACCTGCTCGCCGCGACACTGCGCATGTGGCCGACCTTTGCGGTGCTGACTGCGTTGAGCACGCTGTTGATCATGGCGGGCCTCTCGCTGTTCATCGTTCCCGGCGTGTGGGTCATGATCAAACTGGTGTTCTCCGAATACCTGCTGGTATTGCGCGGCCTGGGTCCGCTGGAAGCCATGCGCGAGAGCTTCAAGATGACGCGGGGCCATGTCGTCCGGATTCTGGTCTGCGTGCTCTTCGTCTACATTCCGTTGTCGGTGCTCGAAGGCCTGAGCTTCTACGTCCTGCCCGACCAGCAAAGCCCGATGCTGTCGCTGATCGTCGACAGCGTTTCCAGCTTCCTGCAACTGTTCATCAGCGTGGTGATGTTCCGGCTGTTCATGCTCATCGACGAGCCCGCGCAGCCGGCCTGAGGAATCTCGATGGCCCGCCTGCTGCGTTACGTCATCGCTGTTGCGTTAGTCATCACGCTGATCGGCGGCTTGATCTACAGCCAGACCTGGCATCCGGCCCGACACGAGCCCATGCCGGTAAGCTGCAACGCCAAAGACGCCGCCGCGCCCACATTGGCGCCCGGCCAGACGCTGAAGGTCATGACCTGGAACATTCAGTACCTGGCCGGAAAACGCTACGTGTTCTGGTATGACATGGCCGACGGCAGCGGCCCGGACGAGCGCCCTACCCCCGATGACATCGCCTACAACCTCGATGAAGTTGCACGGGTCATCCGCGACGAGCGCCCGGACATCGTGCTGTTGCAAGAAGTGAACGACGGCGCCAAGAACACCGATTACACCAACCAACTGGCGCTGTTGCAGGAACGGGTGACCGACCTCTATCCGTGCAGCACCGAGGCCTTTTACTGGAAATCGGATTTCGTCCCCGACCGGCATATCTTCGGCAGCGTCGGCATGAAGCTGGCGACGCTGAGCCGCTATCAACTGGACAAGGCCGAGCGCCTGCAATTGCCCTCCCCCGGTGGCAACCTGATCGGTCGGCAGTTCGCACCTAAACGGGCATTGCTGGTGAGTTATCTGCCATTGCGTGATGGCGGCCACCTGGCCGTGGTGAATACCCATCTGGGCGACGCCAGGCCGGGTGACGATACCGCGCAGCGCCAGATCGCCGCGACCGCCGGGCTGCTCGACACCTTCGAACAGGCCGGAACACTGTGGATCAGCGGCGGGGATTTCGATCTGTTGCCACAAGGGCAGTACCCGCGACTGGCCGCCGAACAGCGCCAACGATACGCACCCGACAGCGAACTGCACGCGCTATGGGACAAGTACCCGATGATCCCCAGCAACGACGACGCCAATGGCGAGGAGCGGCGCAAGTGGTACACCCGCTTCCCCAACGACCCACGAATCAGCGGACCGGATCGCACGCAGGATTACCTGTTCTACAGCCCGAAACTGAAGCGCATTGACGCGCAGGTTCGTCAGGCGGACACCTTGCTGATCTCCGATCATTTGCCTGTTATCGGGCGGTTTTTGTTGCCTGGCGCGCCTTGATACGATCCCGCGTCTGCCCGGGGGCGGGGCGAATATAAGTCGAAAGCGGTATCAGCCAGACCGCGTGCGCAGGTCTTACTGCCGCTTCGCGCCAGATCGCGGGACAAGCCACGCTCCCACGCCTCCGGCAGAAGCAAGGGCAAGGGCAAGAGCAAGAGCAAGAGCAAGAGCAAGAGCAAGATTGCGGTGTGATTCGAGCTTTTGATTCTGGCCGAAGGCCGTAGGAGCCCGACTTGTCGGCGATCTGGCGCGAAGCGGCAGCAGATCGGGCAAACACGATCGATCTGGCAGAACCAGAACGATCGGAGGGTTGTTTGAGCCGTAGCATCTCCCACCGCATGCGCCCGGGATCAAAGCAGATGCACAGCGCTCGCTCACTTCCTCGGCTTCACCCGCGCAGTGGGCTCGGCGATCAGCGGATCGTCGGGCCAGTAGTGCTTCGGGTAACGTCCCTTCAAGTCTTTCTTCACCTCGGCATAGGTACTGCGCCAGAAGTTGGCCAGATCCTGAGTCACCTGCACCGGGCGCCGTGCCGGGGACAGCAGGTGCAGCTTGACGATTTGTCGGCCACCCGCAATGCGCGGGGTGTCGGACAGGCCGAACAGCTCTTGCAGGCGAACCGCAAGAATGGGCGGATACTCGCTGTAATCCAGCCGCACCGACGAGCCCGATGGCACACTCAAATGATGAGGCGCCAGCTCTTCCAGCCGCTGCGGTAGCGGCCAGGGGAGCAGAGTGTGCAGGATTGACGAGAGGTCCAGATTGCCGAAATGGCTCAGGCGCGTGACCTTGCCCAGATACGGCAGCAGCCAGTGTTCAAGTCGCTCGATCAGCGCATCATTGCTGACATCCGGCCATTCGCTGCTGTCCTGTTTTTCCAGATCCAACTGACGCAGCAACCCCACCCTCGCTTGCCATTGCCGCAACTCCGGGGTCCATGGCATCAGCTCCAGTCCCTTGCGCCGCACCAGCGCCAACAGGGCCTGACCACGCGCGGAATCATCCAGCCCGCTAAGTGGTTCGCGGCTGATGATCAACTCACCGGCCCTGCGTTGGCGTTCGGCGCGGAACACACCTTCGCGCTCGTCCCAGTCCAACTGATCGAACGTCGTCACCTGCTCGACCAGTACCGAATCGAACAGCGAGGGATCGAATTCCGCCGCCAGATAGATACGCTCTTCTTTCTGCCCCTGACGACTGCCCAGGTCGGCGATCACCAGCCATGGTTCTTTCATCAGCGCATCGGGTTCGGCAAACAGCGCTGCACGGCCGTTCGCCAGCCTGTACTCGGCGCCACCGGGCCGACGTTGCCGGGCGACCCGATCAGGGTAAGCGAGCGCCAGCAACGCGCCGAGCCAGCGCGGATGATCAGGGTTTGCCACCGGGTTTTTCGCAGTGCCTCTGAGGTAGCCGCGATACTGACGGGAAAGCTGTCTGGCTCGCTGAACGCCACCTTGACCACCCCGTGCCGCACGCTCGGTTCCGGCCAATAGCGTCAAACGACTGTGCAGATCGGCCCCCACCCCGCGCAGGATATCGCGCTCGCCCAGCAATGCCGCGACGTCACAGGCCAACGGGCCGAGGCCCAACGCCTCACCTCGCAACAGCAGATGCCCGATCCGGGGATGGGCCGGCAGTTCAGCCATCGACTGGCCGTGCGGGGTGAGTTTCCAGTCTTCGCCCGGCTGGCGGCTCAATGCGCCCAACCGACCAAGCAGATCCTGCGCCTGCGCGTAAGCCACTGCCGGCGGCACGTCCAGCCAGACCAGTTGCCCCGGCTCGACACCCCACCGCGCCAGCTGCAATGCCAGCCCGGCGAGATCTGCCTGAAGCATTTCCGCTGCGCCATAGGCAGCGAGCTGGTCGTGCTGCGCCTCGGACCACAGGCGATAACACACACCCGGCTCCAGGCGCCCCGCCCGGCCAGCACGCTGGGTGGCGCTGGCCCGCGAGATACGCTGAGTATCGAGCCGGGTCATCCCGCTGCCCGGATCGAATCGCGGCACCCGCGCCAATCCTGCGTCGACCACTACACGAACCCCATCGATGGTCAGGCTGGTTTCGGCGATGTTTGTCGCCAGCACCACCTTGCGCTTGCCCTTGGGTGCAGGTTCGATGGCTGCACGTTGAGCGCTCAGATCCAGTTCGCCATGCAGGGGGCACAGCATCACATTGCCGTGCTCACCCAAGGCTTCAGCCAGTTGCTGATTGACCCGACGAATCTCCGCCTGCCCCGGCAGGAAGACCAGCACGCTACCCTCTTCATTGCCCAGTGCGTCGAGCACGGTTTGCACCACACGCGGCTCGATGAACTCGCCGGGTTGAAAGGGCCGTCCCCAGTGCATCGTTACTGGAAACATGCGACCTTCGCTGGTGACCACGGGGGCGTCGTCGAGCAGACTGGAAAGGCGCTCACCTTCAAGCGTCGCCGACATCAGTAGGATTTTCAGTGGCTGCTCGTCGCGAAACAGCGCGCGGCCGTTGAGGCTCAGCGCCAGCGCCAGATCAGCGTCAAGACTGCGTTCGCTGAGTTTGCTGATTTGACATCTTGTCAAGAAAGGATAGCTGTCCTATTCTTCGGGAACTTAGAATGCATACGTTGAAGTCTAAAACCTTGACAATCATCAAAAGTAGCGCCTACGTCCAGAACTACCCACTTCAGGCCATCGACGATGACATTGCATGTCGAATGCTGATGGCGCCTACGCTAGGGGCGGACGAGCATAAGAGCATGGCGCTCCGCCTCTTCGACTGCCTATGCCATTGCCTTGATGAGCGCCTGACGTTGGCGACAGTGTCAGCAGCGAAGCTCGAAGAGCTGGTTAGAATCTTTTTAGGGAGCCTGAATGCCGGCGACTTGGCCGCCCTCAAATCGACGGCGTATATCCAGAAACTGTCAAGGGTGCTGACCGCTATGGCGGCGAGCCTTGCAAGCGCAATCCCAAACCTGCAGCCAGTCGATTGGTCTGCCAAAACAGCAAACCGCTACACCTATGCTTGGGAGCAGAACAAGGAAAGACTCAACCCTGAAATCGTTCATTTCTGGGGCGGCTGGCGTATTCAAGCCAAGAAAGGAAAGCCAGTGTGGTTGAGCCTCGTAGGCATGTATAAAACCCATGGCCCCAAATTCACAAAAGCCTTCTATGAGGCGATGAGGCGCGATGCATTAAAACGTGCCAAATGCCAGTCAAACTTGATCAACAAGCTTGCAGCATTCATCACCGACAATGCTTTCCGCTTTCCAGCTGAGACGTTTCAATCCAGCGAATTAATGGAGGAGTTTGCCGAAGCATATTTCTGGCACTATCAGCATCTCGAATATGAACGCAACGGAGATGCAAATCTCAACGGAAAAACGTTCCGTACGATGCGACTCATTATCGTACGAACCTTGATTAAAACCAATATCTGGAATGTTGACGAAGACGCATTCGTTATCCCACCAGGGTTAAGCAAGGCAGGAGCTGACCGCAATGTCAAACAGAATAAGAACGGCATTGAAGTCAAAGACAAGCTTCTGACCGAAGTACCAGTTCATGTGACAGACATCCAAGCCATCGATCTGCTTTATGGTGAAGTTCAGCGAAATCTTCGGACTGTCGAAAAATATGGGCTCTCTGAAGCATTGAAATTGCGCAGGGCTCAGCGCAATAGGATCCTGCAGGCACGTTCCGGCACCATCTTGGAAGTGGTTAATCGAAAATCTCGTCATTACGACGATTTTGAGAAGACGGGGTTTAACGATATCTGCCATACCTTTGAAGCTGAAGGGATGAGTGTTACGGTCGACGCCCGCAGGAGATATGGAGAGCGGCTTCCCGTACTGGGGAAGCTCCTAGGTCTGCCTACATCCTACTCACTATTTCCTATTCAATGCCTGCTAACAATTTATCACCCCGAAATTACGGCTGGTTTTCTCGAAGACCTGGTGATCTGGGATGGCCCCAAACGAGTGTCTTTCTACAAGACGGATAGAGGCTACATGCTGGTCGGATTCAAGGACAGGCGGGGCAGCAAGCATTCAGAGCAAAAAATTCTTCTATGCCCCAGAGCTGCTGCACTGGTACGCATGGCTGAGCAGATCACTCAGCCGTTGCGAGATTACCTGAAAAAAAACAACGATCCGAATTGGCAAAAGTTGTTTTTAACCTCAGGAACCAGCTTTAGCTATCCAAAACCAGCTAGTTCAAATTTGCTTACTAAAGACAAAATTGAGGGACGTCTCCCAGTTAGAAATATGCTGATCGAACAGATCGGCCCTTTTTCTGAAAAGCAGGGTGACGAACTGGTAGACTTCCTCAAAAAATTATCAATCACTCGAGTACGGGCACAGTCAGCCGTAGCGGACTACATAAAGAACCAAAGCCTTACGCGACTGGCCAGAAAGCTTGGGCATGCGTTCTACAACAAAGATCTAATGGAGTCCTACCTACCGGTAGCCATTTACGATTTTTTCGCCACTCGATACATCCGAATTTTTCAGAAGGGAATCATCTGTGAAGCGATGAAAGATAGCCCTCTCCTGCTGCGCGCCGCAAAGTTTGACACCTTTGAAGAACTCCATAATTTCCTAAGCCGGTACGCGCTCAAGGAAATCCCTGAAAATCTTCGGACATTGGCGGAAAACAAGGTGGCCGATGGTGAAGTGGTTGAAGTTGGTGTCTCCGTATCACCCGCCAGCATGACCGCTCTGATTTCTGTGAGGGCTGCCGTGAAACAGAGCCCAGAGCCAGAGAAGGTTCGAGGCCTAGCCACCTACTGGGCACAGGTCTGCGACAAGGTCGAGCAGTTCATCCTCAAGAGCTCCAAGCCTCTGCTCCAACAGCATTTGAAGTTCGCGTACGAAAATCACGACGCGTCCACCTTTGAGAAGATGATCTATGCAACATCCTGAGCACCTCGCCCAATTCGCCAGCCTGTTCAACCGGCGCGACATTACCCGATTCATGTCCGCGCCTTGGCTGGTGTCTAGCTTCGACTCAAGAGTGTGGTTCTACAATTTCAGATATAAAAAAGACCAGACACTTGATTGGGGAGTCCGCCTGTACGACGGCTCATTGCTTACTGACGAGAAGAACGCCGATCTTTTGAAGGCATTTCGCGCATGGCTGATCGTGAGTACCCAAAATTCGGGTAGCCAACGGCATTCAAATAGCATGGACGCCCAAGCAGCTGATTTCAGGCGCACTCTGACATTGATTGACCACATCCTTCAAAATGGTGAAGCGTTGGAGCTGTGCGAGTACGGCTTGGGCAGCCTAACCTACGATGAAATGCGGGGCATCTTAGCGCGGGTTGGAACCAGTAGCGTTGTGTCCAATAGCACCTATGACTGGAACAGGAAGCTTAAGGAATTCTGTTTGTCGCTCCTGGAGCAGAGCGATGCCGGAGAGATAAGCCAAGCACTCCAAGCCCATCCCTACCTGAGTGTCATCACCCCTGAGCAGCTTGAAACTGATGAGCTGGATATCCCCTTGGCACTCATTCCACAGGTTAGGGCCGCACTTTTCGTCAAGAAGCTTTATCACTCGATACCAACAGGTGGGTACAACGTTAACTCGGTGAAAATCAGCCAACAGTTGTACTCCAATACTCTGGCTGGCAGATGGCGGCTCAAGCCAATGCACCGAATTTTGGGGTTCATCAAGTACGAAGACAGATTTACCCGTGAGCTTGAAGGTGTCCCTGTCACTTCGACCAACCGTGACCGGATGACCAAAAGGGATCTGACACTGTACAGGACATGCTTCGTCGCACTGCAAAAGCTGACTCAGAGTGGGTTGATGCTTCCAAGCGCTGAAGACCTTCGGAAGCTAGCCATCTATAAGGTCACTGGCTCGCAAATCGGACGCTTCAAGAACGTTCCCACCGATATTATTTTCAAGGCCGTGCGGGATGCAATTGAGCTTCACTTGGAGCACGGCGCGGATCTCTTGCAGAGCTACGTCAACGTTGCGAAACACGCGCTCAAGCGGCAAATCAACATCACTAGCATCCCTCATGAAAAGCTGATCTCACTCTTAGAGCCTGCCATTGCTGAGTTAGGGGTAAGTCAGCTCGGGATTTCAGCTCGTTCTTTAGGCACAACGTCAACGGAAGAACGCAAACAGGGCAAGGCCATTTATTTCAGTCGCATGAGAGACAATGCCGGATTGCTCGAGCTCATCGCAGTGTATTTTGGGGCAATCCAAATTGTGGTCGGAGCCACGATGGCAAAACGCGGTTCCGAACTCCGAGGCTTGGATCCCAAGGTTTGCCTGAGCAAGGATCAGAAATGGCTGATTGCTCCGCTCGCCAAATCATCCAAGGGGCGCAAAGGGCTGAGATCGACGAACGCTAGGCCGATTGATCCATTGGCAGCGGAAATGATTTCGACGGTCATAAGCTTTCAGCAAGAGCTTTTGAACTGCGGGTACATCACTGAGACTCTTCCGCTATTTTCGTCCCCCGGCGTGTTCGGGATGTCACACCTGACACCTTGCGACATCTACCTGTACTACAAGAACATTGATTTGTTCTGTGACTATTTCCAAGTGGGCCTCGATTCTCAGGGGCGTCGCTACTATCTCCGCCAGCACCAGCTTCGCAGATTCTTCGCTCTTGTGTTCCTCAACAGCGGCTATGGATCCAGTGTCGCTGTTCTCCAGTGGATGTTCGGCCATGGCGACCCTGCCCACATCTGGAACTACATCACCGAGGAGCTCCCAGGAAAGGAGCTGCGTAACACTATGGCCCAAGCCTTAGGCGAACGGATAGCGTCTGGTGGAGCCACCCATTACACGGACATCATTGATCTCATTGAAGGCAAGTTTGGCACCCGGATGGTGTCCGTGATGGATGCCGAGAAGCTTTCCGGTTACCTCGACTTCCTCATGGAGACCGGTGAGCTAGAATTGACACCTGAATTCCTTCAAAATGATGAGGGATACGAAGTCGAAATTCTTGCCGTCCTGAGAAAGAAAAATGAGCTGGAATGAGCTAAAAGACAAGCAAACATCATCACTTGAATGTACAAGAAAGCTACTGCGCGCCGTAATCTCCAATCCTGGCAAGTACGCCTGCGACACAACCATTATAGATGCACTCGCAAGCCAAAGCTCACTGGCAAAGTTCAGCGCAAACGTCATGATTGACGGAGAGTTACTAGATATCTTATCTATGAGCCTGAATACTTTCAAAACGAGGTGTGAGGAGCGTATCTCTGGGGGATTCACGGCAATAGACCACCTACGCAAAAGTGCAGTCAGGGCAATAGGAGTTGAAAAGAACAAGCCATCCCCTAAAAACTCTAGAACAAGAGAAGCTCTCTCCAAAAAAATAACAGAACTCACGTCCACTCTTGAGACCATGAAACGTTCAAACCTTGTACTTTTACAGACTCTATCCGAAGTCAGATTTCAAATCGACAGCGTGCTTGACGCACCCGACGAGACCACTAGAACAAACAGGGGAAAGAAACTAATCAACCGGATTACTGCCATTACCAGCTTAAACTCTGACAACTACCAAATTCCGGCCCTAACCTCCGCATCGATATCATTAATCAAGCCGAAGAGAGCAGGCGATGAAAACGAATAGCTCATTAGTTAAATTTTTACACAATGTAGAGCTATTCGATAGCGTCTCGCTAGGAAAAACCAACACGAACTCGTATCACAGATTCCCCTACATTTCGTGGCCCAATGGTACTCCCTGCCTGATCGCCAACCTTTACTTGCTCCACCTTTCTACAAAATACAAGCAGATTTCTGCAGATGGCCGAATCCAGGACAGTAAGGGAGGCACCTTAGGTCAGTACGCGAGCCATATAAGCCAACTTTTAAGACAGTGCTGGATAAAGCAAGTCGACCCCTTCCACATCGACGACCATTTCTTTGAGAACTTTATAATCTCTATTATTGAAGAGCTTAGCAAGACGAGAGCCGACAAACCCAAGCGAATAGATCAAAGCACTAGAGTCATCGGTAGAGAGTGTTTAAAGTTCCTGAAGTGGGTTGGTGACTTCCATGGCGACCCTAAATTTGTATCACCTAAAGGAACCATCAGAACATCCATAGAACAAGTGATATCAAACTTTAATGGCCAGCACAAAGTCACATCAGCGGAAACCCACCACTCTTTTCCACTGCCTTTCAGAGAGCACACTCGCGATCCAATTCCAGAGCACAACATCAGAAGACTTGAAGACGCAGCTGAAAAGTCAAACAAATCAGACTTTATAAAGGCCAGAGACAAAGCTCTTATTACCTTGCTAAAGCACACTGGCGCGCGCCGAGCAGAAGCCGCCTCAGTAACATTGAAAGCTATACGCGACGCACAACTCATGAAATACCCCATGCTTAATATGATTACCGTTAAGCGCGGCGAAACTTATATACGAGAAGTCCCAGTTAGCGCAATTGCCTTTCTTGAGATCAAGGAGTACATAAGCGAAAGGCAAAAAATCCAGAAAAAACACCCCGAACAAAAAAATGATTATTTGTTCATATCCGAAACAACTGGAACCCCACTAGCAATTGAAACGCACACAAAAAACATATCAGACCTGAGAGATGCTGCTCACATATCGGAACAGGCCTGCGCACACATGTTCCGGCATGCATTCATCGGAAACCTATTCACGCTTTTGATTGAACGTCATAAATTCAACAGCAAAGATGAGTTTGAAGAAGCACTGATAAACGACGAAGTCTTCTTGAAGAAAGTTCAAGAATGGACTGGACACAAATCGCTCCGCTCACTTAGAACATATTTGCAAAAGGTTTTCAAATACGAAGAAGGCGTTAACAAAACCGTTGAGGGCGTTCACGAAAGTCAGACTCTTAAGCTCTATCAAGAGAAGGACGATGCCCTGTTCAAAAGGATGAAGGAAGGCAAGATATCGCCTGACGATTACGCACAAAAGCGAGGTGAGCTCCAAGAGCTGCGTGACCGTGAGCTGTCACGGTACCGCAAATGAGCCCCAGCGCCCCGCCGAGACCCCACGGCCCTGCGGCAACGTTGAACATCAGGTTTTCCTAGGCTTTGCCCTGGATGTAGCCTCCGCGACCAACGGATCATCAGGCCAAAAATGCTTCGGGTATCTGCCCTTTAGATCCTTTTTGACTTCCGAGTAGGTCGTCTTCCAGAAATTCGCCAAGTCTTGGGTAACCTGCACGGGGCGCCGGGCAGGCGACAGCAGATGAAGCTTGAGCACCTGCCTTCCGCCGGCGACTCGAGGCGTGTCCGAAAGCCCGAACAGCTCCTGCAGCCGGACAGCCAAGATTGGTGGCCGCTCGCCGTAGTCGATGCGAATGTTCGACCCTGATGGCACCGGGATCGTTTGGGGTGCCAGCGTCTCGAGTTGCTGTGGCAATGGCCATGGCAGCAGAGTACGCAGGATTGTCGTCAAATCAATCTGCCCGAGATGACTCAACCTCGTAACCTTCCCGATATACGGCGTAAGCCATTCGGCCATGGACGCCAGAAGAGCCTGATCGCTGAGAACTGGCCAATGAGACTCGCCTTTTTCCTCAAGCTCCAGGCACCTGAGAAGCTCAATGCGGGCCTGCCACTGTCGTAGCTCGGGTGTCCAAGGCAGCAGTTCTAGACCCTTACGCCGGATATAGTTGATGAGGGCCTTGGCACGCAGATCATCATCCAGGTGCGCCAGGGGCGCAGACGACAGGACGAGCTCACCCAGCTTACGCTGTCGTTCAGCTTTGAGCACACCTTCGTGCTCATCCCAATCCAGCTCTTCTACCTGAGCAACCTGCTCCTGCAGTACGGATTCAAAGAGCCCTGGATCGAGATCTGCCGCGAGATAGATCCGCTCTTCACGCTGTCCTTGGCGACTTCCTAGGTCTGCGATTACCAGCCACTGGTGCTTCATCAGCGCATCGCTCTCAACGAACAAGGCAGCCCGGCCATTGGCGAGACGATACTCGGAGCCACCATCACGACGTTGCTGAGCGATTCGGTCAGGGTAGGCGAAAGCTAGCAGCGCCCCGACCCATCCTGGGTGCTTCGGATCTGCGAGCGGGTTCAAAACAGGTTGGCGCAGGAATGATCGGTACTGAGCCGCCAGACGGCGAGCGCGCTGAACACTGCCCTTCTCGTTACGCTGGGCGCGTTGCTCTCCGCTGAGAATCTCGAGACGGCTGTGGATATCGGCTCCTGCTCCCCGCTGAATGTCCTTCTCTCCGAGCAACGCGGCCATATCGCAGGCGAGTTTACCTAGCCCGAGTGAGTGTCCACGTAGAAGCAAATGGGCAATACGAGGATGCGCTGGCAGCTCTGCCATGTCACCGCCATGCCTGGTGAGTTTCCGATCCTCACCCAGCGCCCCCAGACGTACCAACAGGTCACAGGCCTGCGAGTAGGCAGCGCTTGGCGGAGCATCCAACCAGCTCAACTCGCTGGGCGTGACACCCCATCTGCTCAGTTGCAATGCAAGGCCGGCAAGGTCTGCCTGTTGGATTTCGGGAGCGGAGTAAGCAGGTAGTTGATCGTTTTGCGTCTCCGACCACAACCGATAACAGATGCCAGGCTCAAGTCGACCTGCACGGCCAGCACGTTGAGTAGCACTCGCCTTCGAGATTCGCTGGGTATCCAGACGGGTCATGCCACTGCGGGGGTCGAATCGCGGGACGCGCTCAAGACCTGAGTCGATCACCACACGAACCCCCTCAATGGTCACACTGGTCTCGGCGATGTTGGTGGCCAGCACGATCTTCCGCTTGCCAGCCGGCGCTGCATCGATTGCCGCGCGCTGGGCACTCAAATCGAGCTCTCCGTGCAATGGGCACAGCAGAATGTCGCTCCGATCTCCCAAGCGATCCTGGAGGCTTTGATGGACACGCCTTATCTCTGCCTGGCCAGGGAGGAAGACCAGCAGGCTACCGCCCTGCTCGTCCAAGGCATCCAGGCATTTCGAAACGACAGCCTGATCAAGGTAATCGGAAGGCTGGAGTGGCGATCCCCAAACCGTCGTGACAGGAAACATTCGTCCCTCAGAGGTCACGATTGGCGCGTCATCGAGCATTCTAGAAAGCCGCTCACCTTCGAGCGTTGCCGACATCAGGAGCACCTTCAGCGGCGTGTCATCCCGAAACAGATCTCGGCCATTGAGCGTAAGTGCCAAGGCCAAGTCGGCGTCCAAGTTACGAAGGTGGAATTCGTCAAAGATGACCAGACCTACGCCTTCAAGGGAGGGATCAGCCTGCAAACGGCGAGCAAGAATGCCCTCAGTGACCACCTCGATGAGGGTATCTGGCCCCACTTTGCTTTCCAGTCTAATGCGGTAACCGACAGTCTCTCCCACCTTCTCGCCTAGTTCTGCAGCCATTCGCTCAGCGGCTGCTCGAGCTGCAAGCCGACGCGGCTCGAGCATCACTATCGTCTGGCCGTTCAGCCATTCCTCTTTCAGCAGTGCGAGCGGAACGCGAGTGGTCTTCCCGGCACCCGGAGGGGCCTGGAGAACGACTTCATCACGGTCTTGGAGGGCTTGAAGGAGAGCTGGCAGGGCAGCATCGATAGGTAACGCAATCATGGTGGCTCCCGGGTTGGTCGGGAAGTATACCTATGATCGACTTTAGGACGGCGCCGATTGCCTCTCACCAGTGTGAGTGGGCTAAGCTGAGGATCATGGTTCAACGCCTCACGAGGATCGGCACATGAGCTTGCTCAATGCACTCTGGCTAGGATTTTTCACAGACCGCAGGTCAGAGATTGAGATTGAGCGCATGAGGCAGTCCCGCGATCAAGCCCTACTCAAGTGAAGCACTAGGGGGCCGAAGCCCTTTAGCGAACTCATGTCGACACACTCTTCCATGCCCCTTCTGCGATCACCAATGTAGCCAACCTCCAGAACCAAGCGCGATCCTTGTCGGATCAGCAAAGATTTGCTCTAGACAGAGTACGACTTTGTGCTAAGTTTTCCCCATTCGATGTTCTTGGATCGAGCGGTCGGCACGCAAACGCCAAGTAGCTACACTCCTTTTATCGCAAGCTTTCGACGATGGTCAGACGGCAGCCGACACTCTGACTGGAGATCGCTATGCGCGTCCCTATCGCTCAATCCGACCTGATCCAGAATCGCGGCTTCAAGCTGATCGCACGAGTGCTTCAGCAAAACTGGCCTGCCTCGCCCCCTGTTCGACTTATGACATTGCAAGACGTTTTGTCACAGGGGCTTGGCTATCGCGACTATCACGACCTCTCGCAAGAGGCAGAAAAAGGCACGTCTCATAAATCCGTTCCAACCTTGGCTGAGGTCGCTGACGGCATCAATACGGCTGTCTTCGCCTACCTCAACGGTGAGTCTGCATCCGGCATTTCCTCTGATGATGTCGACAAGGCTGTTAAGTCCTTGCCCTTGAATCAGCTCAAGGTCTTCTCGAAGGCTGTTCCATTTGCGCCAACGCCTCGGTTAGCTGAGCAGCCCAATGAGTTCGGCGCCCACGAATATCAGCCATCGGCTCCAGAACAGCCCATGCCACCGGGACGATCACTTCGCTCCGCTTTGGTTTCCGCAAAAGGGCAATTGAGCCGAGAAGGGAAAAGCCTGTGGGAGTTAGTGAAACAAGAAGGAGATCTCCGTGATATCTGCCTGTTGAGCCTTATTTTGTTCACAGGACTCAGGATGTTGGAAATCGTCGGATTGAAGGTCGGCAAACCAGCTGAAGTCGACCATCTGTTTTCGATTCCGATCCATAAAGAGCGGGATGTCGGCTGGAGGTACTCTCCAACAGCGGTGGGTATCGGTTACTGGCTTAGGGGACATATCCTCAAGGAAAGTCTGCAGCCAGGAGACTACTTGTTCAGATCGAAGCGCAACCCTGAAAGCCACATGACCACTGCCGAGCTCCGCAGGATCCTTTCGAGGTGGAACAGCGAGGCCAAATCAGCCTCAGAAGCCCGGAGGATTCTTGTGTCTCTCGAGGTGAACCATTCGTATTTTGAGGTGATCCAGTTCATGACAGCCCATGTTTCGACGGACACGTTGCGCTATTACATCTCGGGCGATGAGAATCCCTCTGACCGTAGCCACCCATAAGAAAGCTGATCCTTGTGGGAGGGGCGACGTTCTTCCAACGCGGCTGCCGTGAACCATGCCGCCGGTGACGCCGGCGGCATGACCATAGATCAAGACCCTGACTTTAATGTTAAATCCATCCCTTCGCAGCATCTAAAATGCGCCCACCGCCTTCACTCATGAATCGAAGCGCAATTCCTCTTCCTGAGTTTCACTCTTTAGCAATCCTTCTTTGGGGACTTCTAAGGTATGGAACGAGACACTCGACTTGTCGACGTGACTACGTTTGAGCAAGAAGAGCATGTCATCAGATTCGGCAATTTGGCATGCCTGGATCCGATCCAGATTTTTGTATATCAGCGTCCGTTCCGCGCATTTCGAGGCTGTAGTCAGCGCTGCCTTGCGACCGGTTTGGGAGGGTATTTGCATAGTCAGATACCACGAAATCAGCGAAAAGGCAGCGATAGCTAAAGCCGCTGCAGTGATCTTCAACGGCGTGCTGAGCTCACTGGCACGAGTCACGAACCTAGCCATCCATGAAGGCAGAGCTTGGGGTTTCGGGGATTGGTTACCTGGTCGTTCGAGTAGGGCCAGCATGACAGCGATCAGCAGCGCTGCTGCGATGCCGAAAAGAAAGGCCGCTATCCACGAAACGATGCTCGCTCCACCGTAGATTGCGTACTTTTGCGCTCCAAAATTCAGCCGATCAATCGAGATGTTAAGCGTCTGGTAATACTTCTCCAAATGCGCGTAGCCACTCATGGTGAAGGCGCCGAGGCTAGCTGCGATGAGCGTCGCCGCTTCTATGCGCAGAAACCTCCTGTATCCAGAATGTGCAGCACCGGGTACCGCCTCGCTAAGCGTGTCCGTCAAAAGCTTATCTCCGTATTGAATCCATTACCCGCACCGCTCACCTACCTGGCTTTCAATAGTAAGTGCGGGAAGTCACTTGAGCTACGTTGCCACAGCCTAAACCATCAGCAAGCCAGCAAATACCGATCATCATGACCAGGGATCGCATTGTCTCAACCCAAGTTGACGGAATACGGCCTAATTGAACGCAAACCTCTGACCGGAGCGCGCTCTTGGAGGAGCTTGCCTTAAAGATGATCCTGGGATGTGAGGAGCTAGGCTTGTCATTCTCTATCATCCATACTCGGCACTAGGGTTTTGTGGAGGTGGATGATGGGATGGTTTTTCAGAGATAAGCGCCCAGCTTGGGTGCAGGAAGAAGAGCGGAAATTCATCGCAGCTGCGAACTCACTTAAGACACTGCACGTCACGCCAGAAGGGGGCATGAGGATCGATCCTGAAGAAATTCGAGACCAGATCATTGCTGGGCGTG
The DNA here is from genome assembly GCF_003605735.1 of Pseudomonas sp. LS-2. GTDB lineage: Bacteria > Pseudomonadota > Gammaproteobacteria > Pseudomonadales > Pseudomonadaceae > Aquipseudomonas. Next base: position 57,067 of record NZ_QXTJ01000004.1, read on the forward strand.
AGCTGTACAAACAATTCGTTAAACGATAGCCCCGTAGATAGTTTGCGCGCCCCTCACGGGGACGGCCATCGTTAACCAAGCCCGATGGTCTTGGCCCTGCGGGCTTTTGTCCTCGCGTCTTTCGCCTTCGGCTGCGCGCTCCGCTTGCCTACCTCGTCAGCTCGCAAGTTACTGTCAGTGGATAGCTTTCACTCCCTCGGTCACAGTGCCCTTGTCCCCAGCTATTTGGGAATCCTGATTTAATCAGTACCCGATGCCCGGCTTAAACGATGCTTTTCCAGGTATCGCATTTCAGCCTCCCATTCCTGCAGAAACTTTTCCCAATCAGCTGAGTAGGCTCCTTCCGCAACACGAGTAGATCCTACGCTCGCACGCAGGAAGCGTTCACGCCACGGCTGTGGGATGCTTGAGTCACGAATGATGCGCCGGCCAAGACGGTGGGGTTCGGACTGAACGTTGGCGCGGACGTCCCCGAGACATAGCACCGACAAATTGTCGAGCCGTTCTCGGGTATCAACGTCGTCAAGTGCATCGATCACGGGAGCGGCACTTGGATCTCCTGGGATTAGGTGAGCGAGCGTCCACAGCGCTTTCCTTCTCAGCGCTTCCCGATCCGTCAAATCATCTTCATTCATCGCGGCACACTCCAGATCGTGGCATCGTAGGTGCTCGCCGGAATTTCCAAGCGATAAAGGCCGGCTTACCTTAATCATCTCCCGACACATCCCCCAGTAGATGTGCGGCGCACGTAGTCGGGGCGTCCCGAAAAGTGGGGATGCCACTTTCTACTGAAACGTCCGCGCCGGGGAATACGACACACCATCAGCGGCCCGGAGGCGTCTCACATCGTCTCAAGCATCACTGACGTTGTCCTTGGAGGTGGGCATTTCTTCATCGTCGAAATCGTCTCTAAGCGCTCCCGCTGAATGGATATCACGACCAGCAAGCGCTGCGCGAAGTCGGCGAACAGCGGACGCCAGCCATCCGGACTCTGGCGCACCATTTTCTCGCAGAAGTGCGTTGGACTTTTTCAAGACAGCGTCTGCCTCAACCATCAAATCCAGAGTGTTATGTTCGCAAATAATGCCAGGCGGCATCATCAGCGCTGCGAACGATGTGATTGCCTCCATGCGATCCATCTGCGACGTAAAATTTTCCCTGAGCTCCGAATCCCAGTGTCTGCCGTTCACCAGGCAGAAGATCAATTCTGTGTCCGGGAGCTTTCTCAACACCGTACCATCCGCAACAGCATCGCGGTAACGAGGCAGCTCCAGATCGCGTAGCGCTAGAGTCTCGGATTCTTCAAAAATGTAATCACCTCTACGTTGACTACCATGGGAAGTAAGCCCGTGAGCGAAGAGATGCTTTCTCAGCAACCAAGGGGCGAGCAAGAGGTCTCCCCCTTCGATCAATGTGTTTACGATGTGCCTGAAACGCCTAGATCCGTCAGCACCGTCTCGTGCATTCCGCCAAAGGATGGCACCGGCATCATCCACCAGATTTCGTTCTACCTCTTCTCCCACAATCCAATCATTTTCCCTGACGAGAACTCGACCAAGAGCCACCCAGAAGATGCCATCACTCGACTCGGGAAAGCTTGCTGAGAAGTCTCCGACTCGATCCAACAAAGGCCCAAGCTGCCCGGTTGCTTTCAGTGGTCTAAGTTCTGCGTCCAACTCATCCACAGTGGTGAGCGCCCAGAGCCTTTCGATATCGGCTCTCGAGAAATGTCCTGGAGGATTACCGAGGTAAAGTAGCCGAATTAGATTTCGACGCTTGGCAAGCCGGTGGCCATCGAACAACTCCACTGAGCGCTGGCGACCAGTGTTGAACCGGGTAAATAGCAGCTGCAAGATTTCAAGATGACTTGACGCAGAAGCCCCAAGAACATCGACCAACGTGGTGTCTTTTCCGTTTGCGACAGCTAGGTGACGCTGGCGCTGACGGGCGAGCATCTCTTCGACGCTTGGATCATCTACAAGCTGGCCTACATTGTCAGCAATAAGCCCACGAAGACTTGGTGCCTTGGCAACCAACCAACTATATGCCAGCACGTCGAACGGACAGATCTCACCTCGTACGATTTCCTCCAGCACGGCAAATGCCCCGACCAGCCGTTTGATCTCCCGAGGTGTACGGATGACCCTAAGCAGCTGATTAAAAATCTCTGTTTGGTAAGCCAGCGTGCCAGTGGGCATTTCCACCCCATTGCTCCGCATGGCATGAAGCAGCAGATCCCGGGCGTCGTCTACAAAAAGAGGGCGCAACGGAATGGGAAACTGGATGATTTTTTCAAGGTAGCTTTCGCCCGTTTTTTGCCTCTCTTCCGAGGTGGTACCTTTTCCCAGAGCCTGAGTCACACGGGCGGGATCGTAGGCTACGAGGTAGGAAATCCCCTTGATGTCCCCTACTGCTTTAACGAGCTGAGCAACCGCACGGACTTCCTCATCTTCGACGCGATCTAATTCGTCTATCAGTACCACAACAGCGATGTTGGCCTCTGCTAGCTTCGCCTCGAGGTTTTTACGCTCTTCGCTCGCCAACAACTCCTTTGGCTTGTTCAGAAACCGAACAAGTTTTAGCAGCCATTTAGTCATTGTCGATGCCGTGCCGACACCAACCACCGCATCAATAACACCAACGGTTGTAGCGCCCACTAGCTCAATGGAGGCTTTGTACCGCGCCAACTGACCCAGCAGCTTTCGTGCCCTTTCACCGGCGGTGTAGCCAAGCGCCTCGCGCAAAGCATTGAAATACGCCTCGACCACCTCATCTCGGCCCTTGAATAACCATGGGTTCAGCGTCGCTACGGCCACGTGTTTCATCTGCTTAAGCTCATGCTCGAGTAGATTCAAAACACTTGACTTACCCAATCCCCATTCACCTGTAAGCCCTACCACGAATCCAGTGGCCCGTCTTGAATCTACCTCACCAGTGGTGGTGTAGTCAGTGTGAACGAGCGTCTTGACCAAGCTGGATATGAAAGGGCCCCGCTCCAGTGCATCAGACTCAGGCGTTTCGATGGCGCGGTCTTGCCGCTCGATGTGATTGATGCTTTCCGACATCGGATCAATGGTTCCTTTAAGATCATGTACAAGGAGAGCTTATTACCCTTTTTAGTCCGAGGAGCCGGTACGATTCCATCAGCGCCCGAATAATGCTAAAGGTTGCATTTCACTCGGACGCTTAAATCCAGCAGACTCATTTCGCTGCACCGACGATGCATACGGCTCCAGTAACCATGCCACTGCCTGAGCTCGTGGTGCCAAGACCATTCGCAGGCGATCAGCCCTCCTGCGTAGGACTGGCCAATGCTGGAAGATCAATAGTAAGGAGCCGCCGATGGGATCGTTAGACAGTTATGCAGAAGAGCTGGGGCGTCACGGATTGATGATTCCCCCATTCAGCAACATGGGCATGCTCGGAGAGCTTATTGAGATCCTGCGCCAAGCGCCAGCAGACATGGATGAGAAGCTGACCGTAGTGCTATCTCAGATTTACACTCCAGGCCACCTAGCGGCCATGGTCGTTTCTCGCTACGCCCATACCAAGGTGGTAAACCTATATGCAGAGACGATCAGCGAAGCGATAGAAGCGCATCTGCTAGGCCTCAACCACGTCGCGGTAGCAGGGCTCATGCCTGTGATAGAGGGCGTGGTTGTAAAGCTCAGCCTGCAGCACGGCATCAGCGCCAAGAAAAAAACGAAGCAAAAATTCGTCGCGTTAGTCGGATGCGCCATCGAGCGAACCAACACGGTGAAGACAGGTGATTTCCAGGAGGTTGAGTCCATGCTGACTGCCTTCCTGAATTTCCTAAAAAACTATTTCTGGGAGGAAAGCAGTAGCTACCCCCTACCAGATAAAACGAATCGTCACGGGATTCTGCATGGCGCCTACTCAGATGCGGACTATGGGTATTCCATCAATTTTTATAAAACGCTGACGGCTGTCGACATGTTGTGTTGGATCTCCGAATTTCAACCATTCCAGCCTAAGCCCACACCGGACAGCCAAGCTTTAGCAGCCTATTATCTGATGATTATGAATCTCCGGCCACGTGCCAAGGTCGACGCTAGGCGATTAATTTTCGGCCCTGGCGCTTGAAAAGTTTTGCAGACTTGCAGCCACTCCTTAGGCTGCTGTCGACTCTATTCATCATAGGGCGATAACGGAGCTTGGAGGGCAAGCTCTACACAATCGCCTGCTTGATACGCGACGCCTTCCCGATCCATCAAATCATCGTCATTCATCGCGGCTCACTCCAGATCGTGGCATCGTAGATGAGGATAGTGCTGCCCACCTGTGTGAGATCCACCAATGACTGTAAACGACTCATCACCTACCTGGTTCTCAATACTCACGGCGCGGGAGGTCTGCCAGATCCTACGCGAGGTTTCATTTGGCCGGCTCACAATGAGCAAGGTAGGTAGCCAAGCATGGGATGAGGTTTATGCATGCCACTTCATTGTGGATGTCGAGGGTTGGCGGATCACGCTGTACAACGATTGCGATACGCTGGATTACTGCGAAGAAGCAGTCAGTCCATATGGGCAGCGCTGGGCGTTTGATCCTGGTGATCGTTTTGGGACTGACCCTGTGGCGCTGCTCAGCACATGGGAGCTTCAAACGTTGGAGACGATGCTGAAAGCGCTCTGATGGGAAAATGTTGTTCTTGGTGTCCCCGGCCCGGGGCGGCTGTCGTGAACCAAGCCGCCATGCGTCTTGGCCCTCTGGGCTTCCATCCATTACACCTGCGGCCTTCGGCCTGCGCGCTCCGCTTGCCTTTGAAGGATACCAAGGTTGCCAGGTCTGGATGCTCCCATGACGACTCTGAGCGCTGGGCTGATCATTCGCCTCTGATGCACAATGAATAATCCCGCGTCGTGCCTCGCTCTCACCCAGGTACGCAAATTCCTGCTCACGATTGGTCATTATGAATCAGCCCACCACTGCCTTACCCGAGATCACCGTCGAAGAGTTCAGGCAACGATATCCGCTGCTCTTTTCTGATCCCGCCGTTGACGACATCTACTGTAATCCTGGGTGGAGGGGAATCCTGCTGTCTCTTTGCGATACGCTGCAGGCGTACCTTAAGCGGCACCCCGAGGTCACCCCCGTCACCGTTGCCCAGATCAAATCCAAATTCGGGGAGCTGCATTTTTTCTACGATGGTGGCGACCGGTATTGCGAAGGAGCAGTGGATGTAGCGGTACAGCATTCCCTGAAAACCTGCGAACAGTGCGGGGCTCTAGGCAGACAAACGAAGGGCCGCTGGATCAGCACGCTGTGCGATGAACATGGCACCGGTACGCATGCCCCCAACAGTTAACCTCCTTTCCTGCCGACATTTAGGCTACATCCATAGCGAACGGCAGTTGTTGACCAGAATGCCCACGTAGCTGACCGCGCTTCCACCCCCTTGCATGCGGGCATTTGTTTACAAAATACCCGCGTAATGCGCATCTGCCGGCCCTACGAAGAGGTACGGGGAGCGAGGAACGGAACTCCCCTTATCTCAATTGATGGATACATCTTTAATGACAGCCCTCCCTTCTCAAGTCCCCGAGCTGCTGCAGAACCGTAGATTTCAGGTCGCTGGAAATGCCCAAGGCCTATCAGGAGCTGGTACCGTGTTTGAGTATCAGGTTGATGGCTCTGCGATCACGAGCACCTACAAGGGCGGGAAGATCCGTACAGGACATCAGGTGGGTCATGTGACAGGCCCGAACACTTTCGAGTTGCTTTTCCATTGCATCACAATCGATGGAGAGATCCTTTCTGGGCGATCTCGTGGCAAGGTCGATGTTGATGAGACTGGCCGCATAACTCTATCGTTTGTTTGGGCTTGGTTATCTGGTGCCAGCGGCGGTGGAGAGTCCAGTTATGTTGAACTCGTACTCCAGTAAGTAAGAGGTTGGCGGCACTGCCAACGTCATGGGGGGTGAAGTCAACGACATGCATGTGCAGCTCCCTGGTAGGCCTGCTAGAGAGCATTTAAAAGCTCGGCATAGAGCCAGCAGGCCCCATGCACTGTCCTACTCGAAATCTCGGGTAAACCAGCTGTAAAACCACCTGTGCATTTCGCCAAGCCCTAGCAGGTACCAAAATTCCAGGACGTACATCAGATAGCTCATCCAGACTCCCCACCCGTGGCTTGGAAGACTTATGTGGGCATAACCAATCAGCACTGCGCCTGCTATCCACAGGCAAAATGCGAGTGCCCATGCTCTCCGTCTATAAACCCAACATTCATTCGTGGTCATCGACGCTCGATCTTAGGGGCTTACTGATTTGGCCACTTCCGGCGCGAATCGTTTCCAGCAGTTGAGTTTCATGGGCTCAGACGTCTGACCGAGATGGGCCTGCCAAGCGAATCCCTCAGTCAATCCGGTCATGGGCCACTTGGAGCCCGCCGATTAGCAGGGTGTCCTGTTTCTGCTGCGACCCAGGCGTGCATGCAATATCCTTGCGCCACGCAATCAACCTAGAAACAGTGAATAGAACGATGGGTTTTAAACACCTAGCTGAGCTACGTGACCGTCTACGGGCTGAAAACGAGCCCCAAAAGGTCGAACGCGCGAAACACCCCAAGCGTAAGTCTTTCCCGCAGGCGAAGCCTCACAGCCAAGATCCAGCCGTAGAAGCAATCCGGTCATTGCAGGAGCATTTTCCATCGGCCTTTCCTATAAATCCTGCCCCCAAGGTTCCGCTCAAACAAGGCATTCTCAAGGATACCGAGCAGCACCTGGAGCTACTCGGATTGACCAGTGAGCAGCTGAAACTAGGTATCTCGACTTGGTGCAGAGGAAAGCGGTACTGGGCCTGCATGTTGGAGGGTGCGCCGCGCTTGGACTTGAGTGGTCAACCAGCTGGCGTTGCGACAGCGACACAAGCTATGCATGCTAAACACCGGGCTGCGCGGCAACGAGGCCAAGACCGACGACATCGTGCGAATGCTAAGGCTACCCCTTCGGTGTCGGGGTCTGAGGCCGCCACGGATCCGGGTTACGGCTCAACAGAATCGCGGTAAGTACCACGTCCCCAAGCACGCCTCCGTTGAGCCAGAGAAGCTTGATGCTCCCGCGAAACGAAGCTGATCGTGTCTTCGTTGTTGATGACCCCAAATCGCCTCTCTGAGATTATGGCAAATGATGAAATCGGTCAGGCTAATCCGCCATGGTGAAAGTGCAGCAAACGCCGGTGCCGCTACTCAGGATCACGCGAGCATTCCTCTCACTGCGCAGGGCGTTGACCAGGCTCGCCGAGTCGCCCATTCATTCGCCAATGCTCCAGACTTGATTGTCACTTCGCCATTTTCTCGTGCTCTGTCCACCGCTCAGCTCACGGTGAGCGCCTTCCCATCTGTGCCTATGGAGACTTGGCCGGTTCAGGAGTTTACCTACCTAGAGCCTGCGAGATGCGTGAATACCACGGTGGCTCAGCGGCGGGATTGGGTGAAGGAGTATTGGAACCAGGCCAATCCCTCGCTTGTTGACGGTGATGGAGCTGAGTCATTCTTTGAGTTTGTATCGCGGGCACAGGCGCTTCTGAGGCGACTTGCGGCCCATCCGTCGAAGGACATCGTGGTGTTTTCGCATGGGCAGTTCATCAATGCCGTGGCCTGGTTCATCGAGCGACAGTCTACGGAGATCGACAGCCAAGCGATGACTGATTGGCGAGAGTACGAGATCGCAAATCACGTGGAGAATTGTGGTGGGTACCAACTCATGTACGGACAAAGTGATAGTGGTTGGAGGCTTACATCGAGGGATGCTGAGGGCGCGGCTCTGCGAGCACGGCTGTCGTAAACCAAGCCGCCTGACGGCGTCTTGGCCCTGCGGGCAGACATCCTCGCGTCTGCGCGCTCCGCTTGCCCACCTTGAGCGGAGCGCCGCACACCGCTCGGAACTCCAGCCTACACATCAAACAAGATCCAAGATTTCTGAAACGCTCGCCCGTCATAGGCTGCCGAAAATGATTCGGTCTACGCTGCGCACGTCGCCCCTTGCTTCACCCTGTCTGCGTTTTATAGGCTGATATCATCAGTCATTGGCAACAAGGGGCCACTTCGTCTTAAAGCTGCTGATCTCGGATTAGATTGCCATGGTTTCGAGGGCGTCCTCCAGGAATTCGCGCTGCTGCTCCAGCTTTGACAGGACAGAATTCTGAACTTATTCCGACCTAAGGTTCACAGCTAACGTGGAGTAATGAAAAATGTCCCTTGCCACTCACATTCAACCAATTACATGCGAAATATACTTGAGGGTGAAAGCTTAACGATTCACTGAAAACACCTCAAAGCCAGACATAGAAACTCACCTTATATAAAAGATTCAAGCCTAGTTATTCGTCCTGAAATAAGGGGTGTCTACAGGCTTTAGCGCCTAACCCAGTCTCAAGCCCAACTGACACAGTTCGATTTCTCTGCTGCGCCCCCTTTGAGATTTCAGATTTGTAATTTTCGAGTCATCCCGCCGTTATCGCCAACTCGTCAGTATTGCGCCTACTGGCAGCTCTCAAATCTACAAAAAATAGCCAGGTCGACGTCTATAAGAAACTGCCGATTCGAACGGAGCTCACATGACCCACTTGAAAAAAATTTCGCTCGCGGTGTTTTCCACTATCGCGAGTGTCACGCCAGTTGTCGGTTTTGCCGAAGAAGCCAAAGAAGGATTCATCGAGGGAAGCACCCTCAATCTCCTTAGCCGCACCTTTTATATGAACCGTGATAGCCGCAAAGGACAGTCTGCACCCTCTGGCAAAGGTTATTCCGAAGCCACTGGGCAAGGTTTTATCGGAAAATTCGAATCAGGTTTCACTCAGGGCACCTTCGGCGTAGGTGTCGATGCGTTCGTGCTGTCGGGCTTCAAACTCGACACCGGGGGAGGACGTAACGGTGGGCAGAGCTCGTTCAACGTCTTGCCTGTCGACAAAGATGGCAATGCAAAAGACGAGTACACGAAGGTTGGCGGCTCGGTGAAAGCTCGCGCATTCGACACTGTAGTGAACGTCGGAGATGTGTTTCCATCGACTCCTGTGGTGTCGTTTGGTGACTCACGTCTGCTTCCCGAAAGCTTCCGGGGTGTGACGGCTATTAACAAAAGCTTTAGCGGCCTGACGGTTCAAGGTGGCCGACTGCATTCAATGAGTCAGCCCCAGTCCACCTCGATGCGCGATAATTTCGTGACCTTCTACGGTGGCCCGGTGAACTCGCCTTGGATCGGCTACTTCGGTGGTGACTACGAGGCCACTGACCGGCTGACTGTCGGCTTGTATGGCAGCAGGCTAAAGGATGCATGGGATCAGAAATATGCCTCGGCATCCTACGTGCTTCCACTGTCTGACCAGATGGCGCTGACCACAAGCCTGAACTACTACAACTCCACCGACGAAGGTAAAAAGCTCCTCGGGAAGTTCGACAACGACATCTGGAGTGCGAAGGTCGCCCTGCAGTACGGCTCGCATACTCTGGCCCTCTCTCACCAGCGTAACCAAGGTGATGACGACTTCGACTACCTGAGACAGTCTGACTCGATCTACGTCGCGAACTCGATCCAATACAGCGACTTCAACTCTCCGAAAGAACGCTCCTGGATGGTGACCTACAACCTGGACATGACTAACTTTGGCGTTCCTGGCCTGACATTCATGACCCGCTACGGCAAGGGCACGGACGGCGACTATTCCAACGCCAACAGCGTCTACATGCGACGAGATGTGGACGGTAATCCGCTAAAGGATCAGAAGCGCTGGGAACGCGACATCGAAGCGAAATACGTCGTTCAGACAGGCAGGTTGAAGGATCTGTCACTACGACTGCGCCAAGCGACTACACGGGCCACTGCTTTCGAGTCTGATCTCGATGAAGTCCGGCTGATCGTGGAGTACCCGCTGAGCGTGCTCTAACTTATCACTTGCCTAGCCGCTGATAGCTGGGAGAGAGTTTGCAATCGAATGTGAAGGTGCCCTAAGGGGCACCTTCTTACGTAGGTCTGATCAATGGGATAAAAAAGCGGCCGTCAGGGCCGCTAAGTGTGGAGGTTCTGTGACTGCGCCTAAACGCCCAGGTAAGGCGCGGAATCAATTTTTGCCTCGGCAGCGGCTCATTACCTGGTATTGCACGGTATTCAAGTCGCCTCTGGAGTCTTCGTAGGTCATCAACTGAGGAATAACTTTGCACTCTCTTAGCTCTGGAGAAGTTCTTACAACCTTGGCAATATCCAGTTTCATCCCGTACTTGTACTCCACAACATTTGGCACAGGTTTGCTGTTCTTCTCGGCGTAGTTGACGACGGCAGCCTGGTGATCCTTGATGGCATTTTTCACCGCCAAGTCATCATTTGCAAAGGCGTAAGAAGCTAAGGGGGCAGCGACAGTTAGAGCGAAAACAAGCGATTTGATAGTGCGCATAGCTGGTCTCCGTTGAGTGATGACTCAAGGTACCAAGTCAGCATTAACTGAACGTTGCGCAAAAATTACCATTTCGCAATCTTGGCCACTTACTGAAAAAAGCCTCATTACAGCATTGTAATTATTCGCTCACCTTCCCGTTAGGGTCGCGCAAGTAATATTGATACCAACTCCTGATGAGCCAACGCTTGGTGATCAGGTACTGCCACTTCATCAGACGGTATCTACTATGAATCTGCTTAAATCGATGGTTCTGACGGTCGCTGCTCTTTCTTCCCCTGCATTGTTTGCCCAGGATGGCAGCGAGCTGGCCAGCCAGGCAGCTCAAAAAATGAAAATCGCTCAGGAAGTGCGCTTCCAAAATCAAAACGATGCCAAAGCTACTGAGTACGTAAAGTCCGACGACAACGCGCCTGCCAATCAAACGAAAAAAACCGACGGCTGATTTCCAGTTTCCTGTATCGCTCCCAATTCACCTTTAGAAGCTCCCGAGCTCCTTTGGTTAAGGTGAACCTTTAAGCGCCCCCGCAGGGCGCTTTTTTTTGCTTAAAATTTCGTCCCATGCCAAGAACGGTCACGCTGCAACCCCAGTCTGATCTTCAACGTTCTACTCTTCCTCTATTCACCCCCTCCAGATTAAGGATATGTCGATGAGCTCAGGTCACAGCCACGGGCAGGTGCGAGCAGGTCACGAGAAAAAACTGCTGCTTGCCCTTCTTCTCACTACCGGTTTCATGATTGCTGAAGTGATAGGCGCATGGGTAACCGGTAGCTTGGCGCTGTTGTCGGACGCGGCGCACATGTTCACTGACTCAGCAGCGCTTGCCATTTCGCTGCTGGCGTTCCAGATAGCCAAACGCCCGGCAGATAGAAATCGGACGTTTGGCTACGCCCGATTTGAAATACTCGCCTCCGCTTTCAACGCGATCCTTCTCTTTTTGGTCGCCATCTACATCCTCTACGAGGCCTACCAACGACTCGTCGAACCTGCGGCCATCCAGTCTATCGGCATGCTGGTCATCGCCATCCTCGGCTTGACAGTGAACCTCATATCCATGCGGATGCTGGGCGCAGCGAGCGGCGAAAGCCTCAACGTGAAAGGCGCCTATCTCGAGGTCTGGAGCGATATGTTGGGGTCGGTCGGAGTCATCTTGGCCGCAGTAGTGATCTGGCTCACAGGCTGGGGTTGGGTAGACTCATTAGTAGCTGCTGGCATTGGCCTTTGGGTTCTTCCGAGAACCTGGGTGTTGCTGCGCGAAAGCATGAATGTGCTACTGGAAGGAGTACCGAGCGGTATTGAGGTGCAGAAGGTCGAACAGACCATCTTGGACGTGCCAGGAGTAGTCGCGATACACGACCTGCACGTTTGGTCAGTTACCAGCGGGAAGAATGTATTGAGTGTTCACGTTGTGATTTCCGCAAGTGCGTCCAACGGTCAACAGATCCTGACAGAGGTGACGGAGTCCGTGAGTAAAGCCTTTGATATAGGCCACTGCACCATCCAGCTGGAGCACGAAGGTTTCCACAGTGACGAACACGACAACCCTGATCACGAACACCATCAGTAGTACGACTTGCGGCAGTCGCCTGCCGCAAGCCAGCTAGCGGTTACTCTTCCTCTTTTCGATGAGCCCACTGATACAACGCTGGCAGTACCAACAGCGTCAGTGCGGTGGAAGAGAGGATCCCTCCGATGACAACCGTTGCCAGCGGGCGTTGTACCTCAGCCCCCGTACCCGTTGCCAACGCCATCGGGATGAAGCCCAAGGACGCGACGAGCGCAGTCATCAAGACAGGACGCAACCGGGTAAGAGCACCTTCGTTAACCGCATCCTGAAGCGACCTACCTTCCTCCCGCAGGCCGCGAATGAAGGCAATCATCACCAAGCCGTTCAGCACTGCCACCCCAGACAGCGCGATAAAGCCGACGCCTGCAGAAATAGAGAGCGGAATATCCCGCAGCCATAGCGCCAGTACCCCACCGGTAAGCGCAAATGGGATACCGGTGAACACCAGCATGCCNCCATGACCATAAGCAGCGCTACGGGCACGACAATCTGGAGCCGCTTGGCTGCAGACTGCAATTGCTCAAATTGACCGCCCCAATCAGTCCAGTAGCCAGCAGGGATTTTGACTCCGCTGTTGATGCTCGTGCCAGCCTCTTGAACGAACGAGCCCAAGTCACGACCACGGACGTTGGCACTGACGATCACCACTCGCTTGCCGTTTTCACGACTGATCTGGTTCGGGCCCAACACTAAGTCGAGACTCGCGACTTGCGATAGCGGAATGAAGTTGATCTGTTGATCACTGCTGCCAACTGTGGCCGGGATCGGGATTAAAAGAGTCGACAGCCCGGCCACATCAGTTCGCAGTTTGTCTGACAGTCGCACCACCATATCGAAACGACGGTCTCCTTCATACAACGTGCCGGCCTGACGCCCCCCCACAGCTGTAGCAATCGAGTCTTGGACATCACCAATGTTAAGGCCGTAACGAGCAGCCTTATCTCGATCAATGTTGATGGTTAGCACCGGCAAGCCTGAGGTTTGTTCAACCTTCACTTCAGATGCGCCTGGCACCTTCTGCAAGGTAGCGGCAATTTTCGTGGCGGTCTGATTCAGCACAGTCATGTCATCGCCAAACACCTTCACCGCGACGTCGCTTCGCACACCCGAGACCAGCTCATTAAACCGCAGCTGAATAGGCTGGGACAGCTCGTAGTTACTTCCTGGAACGGTCGCCGCTGCCGCTTGAAGCTCAGCGATGAGTGCTTCTCGAGACTTGCCTGGATCTGGCCATTGGTTCTGTGGTTTCAGCATCACGTAACTGTCTGAGATGTTCGGAGGCATCGGGTCAGCAGCAATCTCAGCCGTCCCCGTGCGCGCAAACATCCGCTCCACCTCAGGCACTTTCTCAACGATGATCTTCTCGAGACGCTTCTGCATATCGACGGACTGAGTAAGACTGGTACCAGGAACTCGTAATGCCTGAAGAGCAAAATCGCCCTCGCTCAAGCTTGGAACAAACTCGCTGCCCATGCGACTGGCCATAACGCCAGACAGGATGATCAACACAAACGCAGTGAAAAATGCGGCCAGTCGATTCTTTAGCACCCACGAGAGAACTGGCGCATAGCCAACCCGTGCTGTGCGCATCACGATGCCTTCTTCTTCCTTGACCTTACCGGTCACAAACATCGCGATAGCAGCAGGTACGAAGGTTACAGAGAGAATCATGGCACCCAAAAGTGCAATGACGACGGTGAAGGCCATAGGGTGGAACATTTTGCCTTCTACACCGGTGAGGGCGAAGATCGGCAGGTATACGACCATGATGATCAACTGACCAAAAATCAGTGGCCGACGGGCCTCTTTTGCGGCAGCAAACACTTCATGGAATCGTTCTGTTCGCGTCAACATCCTTCCATGTTTGTGCTGCGCATGAGCGAGTCTGCGTATCGAGTTCTCGACGATTACTACTGCGCCATCGACGATGATGCCGAAGTCGAGCGCACCTAGACTCATCAGGTTCGCACTGACCTTGTTGGTGAACATCCCGGTAAAGGTGAACAACATAGCGAGCGGGATCACCATCGCAGTGATCAGGGCAGCACGGATGTTGCCGAGGAAAAGGAACAGGATCGCGATGACCAGAATGGCACCTTCGACCAGATTCTTTTTGACCGTTGCAATGGCTTTCTCAACCAGGTTGGTACGGTCATACACCGTGACGGCGTGAACACCCTCAGGCAGGGAACGGTTGATGTCGGCCAGCTTTGCAGCCACAGCTTGCGAAACAGTTCGGCTGTTCTCGCCAATGAGCATGAAGACTGTCCCCAAGACAACTTCACGACCATTCTCGGTCGCAGCACCTGAGCGTAACTCCTGCCCGATGTCCACATCCGCAACGCTGCTTACACGGATTGGGGTGCCCTGAACATTCGCGATCACGATATTCGCGATGTCTTTAATGGTACCCAATTGCCCAGGAGCTCGAATGAGCAGTTGTTCACCTCCACGCTCGATATAGCCAGCCCCAACGTTGGCATTGTTACGCTCCAGCGCGGCGACGAGGTCGTTCATGGTCAACTTGTATGCCGCAAGCTTCTTGGGATCCGGCGCAATCAAATACTGCTTGGCAAAACCGCCAATCGTATTGATTTCAGCCACTCCGGGGACGTTACGTAGCTGCGGCTTGATGATCCAGTCCTGTATGACTCGAAGGTCAGTGGGCGTGTAGGGAGTACCGTCCTCTTTGCGCGCGCCATCTTCAGCCTCAACAGTCCATAGAAAGATCTCGCCCAGTCCAGTGGAGATCGGGCCCATCAAGGCCTCGACACCTTCCGGTAACTGCTCCTTGGCGGTCTGCAGGCGTTCACCTACTAACTGACGAGCGAAAAAGAGGTCTGTGCCGTCTGCAAAAATCACGGTGACATGAGACAAGCCAGAACGTGAAAGCGACCGGGTTTGCTTCAAGCCTGGCAGCCCGGCCATGCTTGTTTCGATAGAGAACGTAACCCTCTGCTCGGTCTCCAAGGGCGAAAAGCCCGGTGCTGATGTGTTGATCTGAACCTGAACGTTGGTGATGTCAGGCACGGCGTCGATGGGTAATTTTTGATAGCTGGCTATACCAAGCCCCGCCATTAACAAAACAGCGAGCATCACAACGATGCGCTGTTCAATTGCGAATTGAATCAACCGTTCAAACATTGAGGTTTACTCTTACGACGCGGATCAATGGGCGTGCTCGGCAGAGCTCTTGCCTAGCTCGGACTTGAGGATGAAACTGCCTTCTGTGGCCACCTGCGTGCCGACGTTGATCCCCTGGAGGATCTCCACGTGACCACCTTCGCGTCGACCGACCGTGATCGGTTGCACCTGGAAGCCTTCCGCGTTCCGAACAAATACCGACGGTTTGTCTTCAACCGTTTGAATGGATGACTCAGGCAGGGTCACCTTGGCCGCCCCCTTCTCGGCGGTCACTTCGATGGAAACGAACAGGCCAGGGCGCCAGGCACCGCTAGGATTAGGCAATACCACCCGAACAGATGCAGCGCGGGTCTGCTCTCCCAGCAGGCTGCCGACATAACTGACACGGCCATCGACTTGAGCGCCCAGATCTGGCGCGCTGACTTTCACTGCCCGACCTACTGCTACCTGCTTCAAATCTTTAGGGCTTGCGCCAAAGGTTGCCCACACACGGGTCAGATCGGACAAAGTGAACGCGGCTGTGGACTCATTCACGACCTCTCCAATACCGAGGTGTTTCTCGATAACCACGGAGTCGAAAGGAGCAATGAGTTCATAGCGATTGCCGGCGGCGACTTTGATGTTGGCCCCAATGGCATTCAGCTTCTGGCGTGCATTCGCAAGGCTGATATCAGCCTCTTGGTACGCTTGCCTGGCCAGAAGGTAGTCCTGCTCAGCAGAGATTTTGTCTTGCCAGAGTTTCTTTTCCCGCTGCATGGTCAGACGTGCGAGCTCAGTTCTGCGTTGGGCCGCATCGAGTTCACTACGCAGATCCGTGATCTGCTGACTCGCGATCACAGCCAGTACCTGGCCTTTTTTCACGGAATCGCCCAACTCAACTTTCACTTCATCAACGATCCCGTTTACACGTGGGACAACATGAGTTGTGCGGTCTTCATCAAATCTGATCTCGCCGGGGAAAGTGACTGAGGTACTCATCGGTCGAGGCGCGGCCGCTGCGACCGAAATTCCGGCGGCGTCAATTTGTGCTGTCGTCAGTTCAAGCTGCCCTTCCTCGTCATGGGCCTCTTCTTGGCCCTGACCCGAGGCTTCTTTTTTGCCGGACTCTTCGCGGTCATGGTCTTTTTCCTCGGCATGTTTATGCCCTGATTCACCCTCCTGCTTTTTCTGTGGCGGTGACTCTGCGGCAAATGGAAGTCCGGTGTTCGTTACAGTCAGGCTCCCCAGTCCAACAATGGCTACCACCGCCAGAACGGTGGTTATGCTCCGTTTTCTGTTCATGAGTGCTCCTGGCAATCACGTGATTTCCCGCACGTGATGCGTTTAATAAATGCGAAAAAGAGATTAGGGGCGGAGGGAGAAGCGGCTGAGGTCACCGTAAGTGCGCTCGACGGTTACACGTGCTTCAGTCGCGATGGCCAACGATTCGAGAAATTGGCTACGAGCCGAGATAAGCGTGCGCTGGGCATCTAGAACTTCGAGAAACCCGAACTTCCCCATTTCAAAGCCCCTTGTGGCAGCATCAACAGCGCTCTTCGCCGACGGCAAAATGACCTCATTGAACGCCTCGATGTCTCGGGATGCGGTCGCCCACTGATCAAGAGCTGTCTGGGTCTGGGTACGCAACCTCAGCTCGGCGGCATTGCGCAAGTCACGTGCTTGATCAGCTCGGCGAGAGGCCGACAGTACGTTGCCTTGGTTTCTGTTGAAGAGTGGAAGTGGCATGGAAAATCCAACAACGTTGACACGCTGACGATCTTCTCGGCTGTACTGACTGCCCACACTGACGGTGAGATCAGGAACGCGCTGGGCCCGCTCAGACTCCAGAGTGGCATCCCGTTGCTCAATTTGAGCCTGCGCCAGGCGCAGGTCTGCAGAGTCGTTTATGGCACCCATTACTTGAGAAACCGAGGGGGACTTTCCAGGAGAAAGGTCGGAGTATTCGAGAGCGTCGAATGAGCCATTCAGGGAGCCTGTCGCACGAGCCAAATCACGATATGAACTGGCCTTCAATGTCTCGGCACGGCGAACAAGCAGTTCAGTCTCAGACAACTGCACCTTGGCGCGGGTCTCTTCAACGGGGGATGACTTCCCAGCACGGACACGTCCTTGCGCAACCTCAAGCCCTCTTTCAGCCAGGGACAGGGATTCTTTAGCGAGATCCAGGCCTGTTTGTGCACGTACCGCCGCGTAGAAGGCTTGAGTCACTTCAGCACGGAGTTCGTTTCCCCTGCGCTCAAGCTCGATGCGGGCAGCGTCTTGGCCACGAATTGCAGCTTCGACACGAGCGCCTCGTTTGCCGCCCAGCTCTAACGCCTGGCTCAACATCACCGTCGTGGTACTGGTGTTGCGACGCGTGTCCTCTGTTTCCCACGATACGACTGGATTGGGAATAAGACCCGCCTGGATTCGGTCACCTTCCGCAATTCCAATTTCCTGTCGTGCAGCGGCAAGATCAGGATTCATGGCGAATGCCGAATCAATCGCCTTAGAAAGGCTCATGCTCTGACCAGCCACGGCCAGCGGCGCGCCAAGCGGCATCAGCAATAGGCAGAATGCTCCGACGCGGATAGCTGCTCTGGAAAAACTTCTAAATCCCAGCACGATGAAAGTTCTCCGATTGCATAACTCACCGAATATAAAATGGACAGGTACAGCTCCGCCGACGAGTCGGAGTTTGATGGGAGGACTTTATGCAAACGCAGTTATCAGAGGGATTGCTGGAACATTACAATTACGTAATCTGGAAAAATAGGAATCTTCTTGAATTACAATTAGTTTCGATACTAATCAAAGCTCATGTCTGAAATGAATTGCAATACCTAGACTCTTGCACTCATAGCAGAAATTTGTACGCCACAAATCGATTGTGACAGTGATGCGACAGATTGTCGCCTCTCAGGGTTAATCGAGGTATTTCGGCAGTATGCGCTTGACCCTGTAGCTACTACAGGGACGAAAATTGGCTTCATATCCAAGGGGTTGTGAAAAATTCGTTCGGAAAAATTGTGAAAAAATGGTTATCCCGATCAAGAATTCAGGCAACTGCCATCCATCAAAAAAGGAACTCCTGCCATGCGAATCCTTGTCGTCGAGGACGAGCTTAAAACTGCCGAATATATGCATCAAGGCCTTACGGAAAGTGGTTACGTTGTTGATATAGCCAATACGGGCCTTGATGGCCTATACCTGGCTAAACACCAAGGCTACGACATCGTAATCCTAGATGTAAATTTACCTGAAATGGAGGGCTGGGAAGTACTTTCCAAGTTGCGAGAAATAAATAATACCCGCGTTATGATGGTTACTGCTCGCGGGCGTCTTGATGAAAAAGTTCGTGGACTTGAGATGGGAGCTGACGACTACCTGGTAAAGCCATTCGAGTTTCCTGAGCTTTTGGCCAGGGTTCGGGCGCTGATGCGCCGGACTGAGCAGGCCGGCTTGCCAGACGTACTCAGAGTCGGTGACCTGGAGCTTGACCAAGGTCGGCACCGAGCATTTCGGGGTAACCAACGCATCGACCTCACGACGAAAGAATTTGCTCTGCTACACCTGTTGATGCGCCACAGCGGTGAGGTTATGTCGCGAACCCAAATCATCTCCCTCGTTTGGGACATGAATTTTGACTGCGACACGAACGTGGTCGAGGTGTCCATCAGACGCTTGAGGGCCAAGATTGATGATCCCTTCGACCAGAAGCTGATTCATACTCTGCGTGGTGTCGGGTACGTGTTGGAAGTCCGCGAATGAGGTCTGCGCGGCTATCCGTGAAGCTCGGCATTACCGTTACCGCGATGTGTGCGGTGCTGGTACTGGTAATGGCGACATTCGCTTTAGCTTCCATTTGGCGACAGCTCGACATCCAAGCAAAGGATGGACTGGAAGAGAAGTTGTCGCAGGTTGAGCATAGTCTCGCGGAGGGCTCATCCTCGATTGCCGACATCGTCCTTCACCCCCATAACCTGCGAGATCAAATTATCGGTCACGACAATCTGACGCTCACCATCATGGACTCAAGTATTCCTCGAAAACGCCTACTAAGACTTGGAGAAGGAGAAGGAGAAGGAGACGAGGTAGAACAGCCTGTGCCGAAGATCAACACGAGCGCTTTGGAATTCAAAGAGATTAACTCGGCGGAAGGCTTCGAGACGCTCATGGCTTACAAGCTCATCCGGCTCAAGAATGATCAGCAGATACTGGTGATTCTCACGCTCGACAGGAGAAGCGATTACACATTGCTGAAGGCGTATGTGAAATCCACCCTTATCGCTCTCCCTTTAATTTTGCTGCTAGTAGGTGGATGCGCTTGGTGGGTAGTACATCGTGGCTTGAAGCCTTTGCGAGCATTCCGCCGCGTAGCAGAGAGTATTTCCGCTAGAGACCTATCGCATCGAATGAAAGTCCAAGGGCTCCCCGAGGAACTGAGTGATCTAGCCCACGCCGTAAACTTCATGCTCCATAGGCTGGACGGAGACGTGCAGCAACTGGCGCAGTTCTCGGATGATTTGGCACACGAGCTGCGTTCGCCCATGAACAACTTGATGGGAACAGCGCAGGTTACGCTCTCGAGAGAAAGGCCCCCGCATGAATACAAGCAGGTGCTGGAGTCCTGTACTGAAGAACTTGAGCGCTTGTCACGAATGGTGTCTCAAATGCTTTTTCTGGCAAGCGTGAGCCAGCCTTCAGCGCCCCTGACATTCAGCAGCGTCGATCTTCAGGATGAGGCCTATAAGGTCTCGGAGCTATTCGCAATTGCTGCTGAGGAGAAGAAGATGTCGGTGGAGGTGTCCGGCGAAGGCAAAGTTCTCGGGGACAAGCTGATGATTCAGCGCGCGATCTCGAACTTACTCTCCAACGCAATCAGGCATGGATCGCCCGGAAGCATCGTGACACTTGGTCTCTCCACATTGGCCGACGAAGTGATACTGGCGGTCAGCAACGTCGGCGAAGGCATTGAAGCAGAACATTTGCCACGATTGTTTGACCGGTTCTACAGAGTTCACCCCAGCCGCTCTCGCCAACAAGGAGGTGCCGGTCTTGGCCTGGCTATCGTTCGTTCCATTATGAGCCTACATGAAGGTCGGGTTACGGCCAGAAGTGAGCTGGGACGAATCACCACCTTCAGTCTGATCTTTCCGAAAGCCACCTGAAGCTGAACGTCTCTGGATCAGTTGAGGTTTCGACCTACCAATACCCAGTGCTACTGCATCGGGTTTCTCATTTGAAGCCCCACGCATTCGGTTACACATTCAGTTTGCGTCAAGCAGCAGATTGCGCTGAGGCTACAACCACGCTTATCAGCTACTCCATCCTAGGTGAGATTCAAATCATGTCCACGCCGACACGACGCGCCGTAAATACCTTGGCAGCAATCGCAGGCATCAGTCTGTATACGCTCGCGCAAGCCGCCACGACGTCCATAGACGTCTACAGAGATCCAAACTGCGGCTGTTGTACCAAGTGGATCAGCTACCTGAAGGACAATGGATATGAGGTAGTGGATCACTTGGAAAACAACATGAGTGCAGTGAAAGAAAAGCTAGGCGTTCCAGCACAACTGGGGTCATGCCACACCGGCGTTGTTAACGGGAAATTTGTAGAGGGACATGTCCCCGTCGAGCAAATCGCTGAGCTCAGTACGAGGCCAGACTTGAAAGGTGTTGCGGCACCGGGCATGCCACAAGGTTCACCAGGGATGGAGTCGGGTACGCGTAGGAGCGCGCACCAAATTATTGGAGTCACCAACACTGGAGATCAGACTATTTTGGCAGACTTCCCAGCTCGATAGCCTTCAGGGGTGCGACGCCATCGTGAGATTATAACCGGAATGGATTAATCGAATACGCCGGCAGCCATAAAGCCCCGCCGGCGAATGCTGCTAAGGTGCTTTCCCGCAAGGGTCTTAATCGAAGAGATCCTGTAAAAATGATTTCTTGCGATAGGGTTGTCCTTGGTGCCCGGTCTGATAGCCGTCCCGCCATCCGCCAGAATGATTCGACTGCACTTCGGAGTGCCCGCCGTGTTTGCTCCCGTGCTTACTGCCATGCTTATCACCTTGGTGACCGCTGGAAGGCTGTGAGCAGACTACATCTGCTGGAGGTGGCGGTTCCTGATGAGAAGCCTGAGTAAATCCAGCAGGTAGAAACCGTGACTCCTGCTGCTGGCTCCTTTCGATGATTTTGTCGAGCTCGCCACGGTCAAGCCAAACGCCCCTGCACTGAGGGCAGTAGTCGATCTCAACGTTCTGGCGCTCGGTCATAATCAGTGAGATGTCTTTGCAAACGGGGCATTGCATGGTCTCTTCCTTCTGAATTTGAATGACTAAATAGCGGCTGTCGTTTCAACGGCGCAGTAGCCTTAAGCCGTTGAAGACGACGAGCAAGCTCGCCCCCATGTCGGCAAAAACGGCCATCCACAGAGTCGCAAACCCCGAGAATGCCAATGCCAAAAACACAATCTTTATGCCCAGCGCCAAGGTAATGTTCTGCTTCAAGATGGAGGCAGAACGACGGCTCAAGCTGATGAAGTCTGCGATTTTGCGCGGATCGTCATCCATGATCGCTACGTCAGCTGTCTCCAGCGCTGTTGCAGTCCCGGCAGCCCCCATCGCGAAACCAATGTCGGACTGTGCAAGGGCGGGAGCATCGTTCACTCCATCACCCACCATCCCCACATTGCCGTACATGGTCTTCAACTCAGCCACGGCAGTTTGCTTGTCCTCGGGCATTAAATTTCCGCGTGCATCCGCAATGCCTAGCTGACCAGCAATCGTTTTGGCAGTGGCAGGGTTGTCACCTGTCAACATGACCGGCGTCACACTCAATGCCTTCAACGCCGCAATCGCTTGAAGGCTCTCAGGCCGGACAGCGTCCGCAACCGCGAAGATTGCTACTGGGCCGGCGCTGCTGCACAACACGATCACTGTCTTGCCTGCGCCCTCAAGCTTTGAAAGCTTGGCTTCCAATTCTGCTGAACACATGCCTAGCTCTTCCACTAAGCGATGGTTGCCCAAGTGCCACACTTCATCGTTAACCTTACCTTTGACACCCCGCCCATTGAGGACACTGAAGTCACTGACGGACATGGCTTGTATTGCTGGTTGCTGCGAGTTCCACCCTGCGACCAAAGCCTTCGCCACTGGATGCGTACTCTGTTCATCCAGGCTCGCGGCAATCAGGAGTGCGGTTTCAATCGGCAGTTCACCCAGCGACTCGGAGTCAGTTAGAACTGGTTTGCCTTGAGTCAACGTGCCGGTTTTATCGAGGGCTACCACCTTCAACAACCTGCCACTTTCAAGGTAGGCACCGCCCTTGATCAGGATCCCCTGCTTCGCGGCAGATGCGAGGCCGCTTACCACTGTCACGGGGGTTGAAACAACAAGCGCACAAGGGCAGGCAATAACGAGCAAGACCAGCGCCTGGTAGAGCCATTCACTCCACGTTCCACCGAACAATATTGGGCCAAGGGTCGCAACAAGCAGGGCCACTAAGACAACAACAGGAGTGTAGTAGCGCGCAAATTGATCGACGAACCTCTGCGTAGGCGCCCGCTGTGACTGAGCGTTCTGAATGGCTGCTGCGATGCGAGCCAGCGTACTTTCTCCAGCAACGGCAGTCACGCTGGCCTCAACCACGCCGTCGGTAACGATACTGCCCGCATAGAGCTGATCACCCACGACCTTATCTACCGGCAAGCTTTCACCGGTGATTGGCGCTTGATCCAGGGCCGCTCGGCCAGAGGTTACCGTCGCATCCAGAGGCACTCTCGACCCAGTACGAATACGGATTTGACTGCCCCGCGCCACACCTTCGACTGGTTGTTCCTTCCAGCCGCTGTCACTCATTACCTCAGCAGTTTCAGGCGCAAGGGCAGTCAGCGACTTAATCGCGTTGCGGGCGCGCTCAAGAGATAAAGCTTCAATGGCTTCGGCAACCGCGAAGAGGAAGACCACCATCGCAGCTTCCGGCCACTTGCCAATTACCGCAGCGCCCAAGACAGCCAGCGACATCAAGAAATAGATGTTCAGCGTGAAGTTCTTCACGGCGATCCACCCCTTTTTCAGGGTAGGTAGACCAGCAGTTAGAATGGACAGCACAGCCAAGACCACGACCGGCCAAGACCCTTCCTGCCCGGTCGTCCAGGCGATTACTTCAGCGGCAACGGCAGCTAGGCCACTGACTGCCAGCAACCCTTTCAGACGTTTGGTAAGCGCTGGTGGGACTGCCTTTGGAGGTGCGCCAGCCTCGATGAGGGTCGGCCCCATATCGAGAGCATTCAAGGCGGCAACAATTGCTTCCGGATCATCCAAACGGTGATGCACCGTAAGCTCACGATCCAACAGGTTGAAATCGAGTCGAGCAACTCCAGGCATCGGCTCCAGGCGGTTCCGGATCAGCCGCTCCTCAGTAGGGCAGTCCATCTTGTCGATGCGATACCGAACTTGGGCCGTCCCTTCAGGGCCTGGCATAGCTGCGCGTGAAGTCGCTTCGCCGACAGTGCTGGCTTTGCTTGAGCAGCACGCATCCACATTGGCGTGAGCCGCAGAGCCATGGTCATGTCCGTGATCGTGATCGTGATCGTCTGCACCGTGGTCATGATCATGCTGAGCCGACTTGGGATCGGACGCCTGAGAATCATGCGAACCGCATGCATGCGATTCCTCGCTGCCTAAGCTCTCGGCGTGATCATGACCGTGCTCAGCTTGGTGAGCCCGAGATTGAATCTGTTTGACGAACACCTCCCGGGGGTCAGCAGAGCAGCAATCGTCTGACTTCGGGACAAAGTGAAATTTGGCTTTGGACTGGTTTTCTTGACTCATGACGCGTCTACCCATAAGGACATAGCGCCATTCAACAGCCTGTAGTAACTACAGGGTCAAGCGAAGGATTTGAAGTTTTTCAGATTGAGGTAAGGACACGGGTTGAGTCGATGTCCCCATGCGTGGGCTATTGAGGAATGGATGCAGGGATAAATCAGGCGGCCAAAGTAGGCAGCGCCTCGACTGCTCCGTCAGCTCTCACCTTGGGAGTCATGCATATCGAGCAGGCCATCAATCTTCTGATGGAGCCTATGGGACAACGTCTGGAATAAGCCGTCAGAACGGTCTTCGACACCATTCATCTGCGTCGGCTGTATACCTATCCAGGCACAGACCGCTACGGCAGCCGACAGGGTCAAAAGCAGAGCTGTCCAGCTAGCCACTCGGCGCAGTCTCACCAATAAATCCTCCTCGACCATTTTGTTACAAGTCTTTTCAGCATCATGTTGTAGATGCTAAATACGATCCCCGGCGACGGCGGCATACCCCTAAAGTAAAAACCCCGCCATGTTCGGCGGGGTCTTATCTATCAATCACCCTTCTTGTGCTTATGCACGTCCAGGTCGGGATGCTTAGGCTTGTTCTCGGGGGTTACACGGCGACGCTGGTCTGTCTTGCCGGTTGATTCGGCAATTGGCTTGGGCCCAGGTTTGATGGCCATAGAGCTTGCTCCTTCAGTTGATAGGGATATGCCTTTGCAAACGACTGCCGTGTAAGCGTTCGCTCAGTACGGTCACGAGATTGAGGGCACCCAAACACTGTAGCTTGATATTTTTATGCCAGCAGTGGTGTACCACTTTATTCTGACTCTGCAGATCATCATCTCGGTATTTTGAGACTTCCCCCCGCAGTGGGGCTGCGGTATATGGCTTTACGTGCGCCAGATCAATGCAGGAATTGCCCGGATGTAAATTAGCTCGCTGACCAATTCAACCAGTGTTTGAGTGATGACAGCTGCCGCAGCTAGCCCTCTGATTTCTTCGGGTAAGGCAAGTGCCAAGGGGAGAACCACCAACGAGTTCCGAGTCGAGCTACTGAACGCCACTGATCTTGCAGTGATAGCCGGCAATTTGAATGCACGCGCAATCAGCGCACCAACCAATGGTGCCAAGAGCATGAAGCCCAAATAGACAGGAATGACGGGCAGCAGCCTGTCCATGTCTCTAACCACCGCTGAATCTGGGAACCGATCACCACGACCAACACAGCCGCCATAGCCGGTACAGGCATCCAAGCCCAAGCGTTGTTCCAACCCTCAACGACGCGTGACCTTTTTGCACCGGCAGCTGTTGTTACCGCCAAGACCAAGGGCAAAGCGATCAGTACTAGGAAAGCTTCTACAAATGGGCCGACAGATATCACCACTGCCGAGTCATTGCCCAGCATGAACGCCAGATACAGGGGCAGCAGCACAAGCTGTAGCAAGAGTAGCAATGGCGTTGCCGCCAAAGTCAGTTTGGAGTCGCCTTTGCCGATATGGGTAAATACCACCACATAGTCGATGCAAGGCGTCAGCAAGACCAGCAGTGCGCCCACCAAAATCGCCGGCTGATCCATTAGGCCCGCCGTCAACGCCCAAACCAACAGGGGGATGGCGACGAAGTTGGCTGTCAGTAGCGCCGTCATGAAACGCTTGTTTGCAAGCCCATCACGGAGGAATGGAATCTGTAGAAACATGGCGTACATCAGCACAGCGATGGCTGGTGTGACCAACGCACCTAACGCTTGAGAGGCATCAGGTGCGAGCAGACCTCCTATTGCCGCGACGATCACCGCGACGAAGTAAACGGGAATCTGGTTCTTCTCTAGCTGTTCTCTGTGCACGAAATGCCCTTGCTACGCGTGAAATCAATTTTCGATTGAGCAGGTTAATATCTGTAGCTACTACAGGTTCAAGAAAATGCTTGGGGAATTCGCATGTCAGGAATTGGGGCGTTGTCTAAATCAACGGGTTGCCACATTGAGACGATTCGCTACTACGAGAAAATAGGCCTTTTATCTCCGGCCCTGCGGTCGACCGGCAGGCACCGAATCTACACAGAGAAGCACCGTTCAAGACTCGTGTTCATCCGTCAGAATCGTGAGTTAGGCTTTCCCCTCGACGATATACGAGAACTCATCGCGCTCGCAGCAGATGCTGATCGTCCGTGTGCTGAAGCACTGTCCGTGGTCAAGAAACACTTGGCAGAAGTAGAGTCTAAGGTCGCTAAGCTGCAGCAGATCCGGGGAGAACTGCTTTCCATGGCTGGCACGTGTGAATCAACTTGCTTGGGTTCAAACACCCCAGATTGCACGATTGTAGAGTCCTTGTTCGAACCCGCTGCCGGGACGCGCTCCGGTTGCTGCTCCTAGGCGAATCAAGACGCGTGGGGAAGAAAGCTGCCATCGAGACCGAATAACGCGAAAGTCTCAAAGGTATATCGAGCGTCCGCATAGCAAAGAGGGATTCTGAAGAGACAAACCGACACGATGAACCGTGCCGGTTTTTGATCACCGCAGGCTCATTTCCTTATAGAAATAATTGTGGCTTTGCCACCCTCTAGGCGAAAGGAAAACGAGACGCGATCTCCGGCTGCCAGCCCTGTCAACTGATCCTCTGTCGCGGAAAAAGCCATAGTCATCGGTGGCCATCGCACTGATGGAACAGCGCCATGGGCAATGGTCACGGTATGCTTCGTAGGATCGATAACCTTGATCGTTCCGTCGGCGGTGGCTACTGGAGCCTGCTTTGTTTCTTGCTTCATTTCCACACCCTCCATTTTCATGCCCGGCATGTCCTCTGCCAGGGCAGAAAAAGACAGCGTAAGTACGGTGCTAGCAGCTGCAATCAGGGTCAGTTTCATACGACTTTTCCTTGAGGGAGGTTGGGTTCATCTTGGAGGTGACGGCGACGCATCAGGCGATACGCTGCCGGAATGACAAACAGGGACAGCAAGGGTGCCGTGACCATGCCGCCGACCATGGGTGCGGCAATGCGGCTCATGACTTCGCTTCCGGTGCCGCTGCCCAGCAGGATGGGTAACAGACCGGCAATGATCACGGCCACGGTCATGGCCTTGGGTCGAACGCGCTGCACAGCGCCTTCACGAATCGCCGCCACCAGCCCGCGCTCAGTGCTGTCGCCGAGGTCTTCACGCTCGGCCCAGGCGTTTTTCAGGTAGAGCAGCATAATCACACCGAACTCGGCAGAAACCCCGGCCAAGGCGATAAAGCCAACTCCGGTGGCGACCGACAGGTTAAATCCCAGCAGGTAGAGGAACCATGCTCCGCCCGTTAGTGCGAACGGCAGAGTGGCCATGATCAGTAAGGCCTCATCGAAGCGGGCGAAAGTCAGGTAGAGCAGCACGAAGATGATCAACAGGGTGGCAGGCACCACCAACTTGAGTCGTGCGTTGGCCCGTTCCAGAAATTCGAACTGCCCTGAGTAACTCAGACTCATACCGGGCTGCAACTTGACCTGCTCATTGACGACCCGGCGTAGATCGGCGACCANGTGCGTTCTCGCTTTTGAGCATCGGTGGGCCGTCGCTGACCTTGACCTTCGCCACAGTGCCAAGGGTGATCTGGCTCCCCAGAGGGGTGTAAATCGGCAATTGCTCCAGGGCGCCAAGCGAGTCGCGCCACTCCCGTGGGTAACGTACGTTAATCGGGAAACGTGCGAGACCTTCAATGGTCTCGCCGACGTTTTCACCACCGATAGCGCCGGCCACAACGGACTGCACATCAGCGATATTCAATCCGTAGCGAGCGGCAGCCTTTCGGTCGATATCCACGTCAATGTAGCGGCCACCGGTCAGTCGCTCGGCTAGTGCCGAACTGATGCCGGGTATGTCCTTGGCCACTCGCTCGACTGCCTGAGTCGCGGCATCGATCTCCGTCAGGTTAGTGCCGGCAACTTTCACGCCGATGGGGCTCTTGATCCCGGTAGCCAGCATGTCGATACGGTTGCGAATCGGTGGTATCCAGATATTCGTAAGTCCAGGGACTCGCACCACGCGATCCAGTTCTTCCACCAATTTTTCCTGGGTCATACCTGGGCGCCATTGCTCGTGCGGCTTGAATTGAATGGTGGTTTCGAACATCTCCAGCGGTGCCGGATCGGTAGCGGTTTCGGCACGGCCTGCTTTACCAAAGACGTGTTCAACCTCTGGAACAGTCTTGATCAGGCGGTCGGTCTGTTGCAGCAATTGCGCCGCTTTCTGCGCCGACAATCCCGGCAGGGCTGAAGGCATATAGAGCAGATCGCCCTCGTCCAACGGGGGGAGAAACTCGCCGCCCGAGCGCGACATTGGCCATAGCGCACTGGCAAACACCAACAGTGCCACCAGCATTGTGATCTTTGGTCGACGCAAGACTGCGTCCAGGGCTGGCTGATAGATCCGAATCAACCACCGGTTCAACGGGTTCTGTTGCTCACTGGGGATTCGTCCTCGAATCCAGTAACCCATCAGCACGGGCACCAAGGTCACTGACAATCCCGCCGCTGCGGCCATGGCGTAGGTCTTGGTGAAAGCCAGTGGGCCGAACAAACGCCCTTCCTGAGCTTCTAGGGTGAACACCGGAATGAACGACAGGGTGATAATCAACAAACAGAAGAACAGCGCCGGGCCGACCTCAGCCGCCGCTTCGGTCATCACGTGCCAATGACGCTCCCCATTCAGTTCTTCCCCTGGATTCGCCACATGCCACGCCTCAACCTTCTTGTGCGCGTTCTCGATCATTACCACGGCAGCATCCACCATGGCGCCGATGGCAATGGCAATCCCACCCAAGGACATGATGTTGGCGTTGATGCCTTGGTAGCGCATGACGATGAAGGCAATCAAAACTCCCACCGGCAGGGAGATGATCGCCACCAGCGACGAGCGTAAGTGCCAGAGGAAAATCCCACAAACCAACGCGACAACGATGAATTCTTCGATGAGCTTGTGGCTGAGATTTTCCACAGCGCGGTCGATCAGCTTACTGCGGTCGTAGGTGGTGACGATTTCCACCCCAGACGGCAAACTCTTTTTCAGCTCGTCGAGTTTGGTCTTGACCGCAGCAATGGTCTCGCGAGCATTCTTGCCGCTGCGCAAAATCACCACGCCGCCGACGGTCTCGCCCTCACCGTCGAGTTCGGTGATGCCACGCCGCATTTCCGGCCCCAGCTGGATCGTGGCGACATCGCCAAGGGTCACCGGCACACCGCCCGAGCCAAGCTTCAGTGGGATCGCCCGAAAGTCATTGAGTGTCTTTAAGTAGCCGGAAGCACGCACGATGAACTCGGTCTCTGCCATCTCCAGCACCGCACCACCGGTTTCCTGATTGGCCTTGCCGATAGCATCGGTCACCTCAGACTGAGTGATGCCGAGGCTGGCCAGTTTGAGCGGATCAAGCTGCACCTGGTATTGCTTAACCATGCCTCCCACGGTGGCCACTTCCGCAACGTTCGGTAGGGTCTTGAGTTCAAACTTGAGGAACCAGTCCTGAAGAGCGCGAAGTTGTGCCAAATCGTGCCCGCCACTGCGATCCACCAGTGCGTACTGATAGATCCAACCCACCCCCGTCGCATCCGGCCCCAACGCCGGCTTGGCGCTGGCCGGCAAGCGGCTTTGTATCTGACTCAGGTATTCCAGCACCCGCGAGCGAGCCCAATACAAGTCAGTGCCGTCTTCGAACAGCACGTAGACGAAACTATCACCAAAGAAGGAATAACCTCGCACGGTTTTGGCCCCCGGCACCGAGAGCATGGTGGTGGCCAACGGATAGGTGACCTGGTTCTCGACGATCTGCGGCGCTTGCCCTGCATAAGGGGTGCGGATAATCACCTGTACATCGGAGAGGTCTGGCAACGCATCAATGGGCGTGCTTTGCACCGACCAGATGCCCCAAGCGGTGACAAACAGTGTCGCGAGTAGCACTAGGAATCGGTTGGCCACTGACCAACGAATCAGGGCAGCAATCATGGCTGGCTCCCCGATTTATCCAGGCGTTCAACACGCAAGCCATCATCGGTCTGGCTCACCGCGACCCGTACCTTGTCACCAGCCTTGAGGCCCTGCATCAGCGCCGGACTAGCGAGAGGGAAAGTCATCGTCATGCCAGGCATACCCAGCGTCTTGAAAGGGCCGTGGGCGAGCGTGACTTCTTTGTCGTTGATCGCAACGATCTGACCATCAGCCTCATGAAAACTGGAGGCTGTTTCACTGGGTGCCGACTCTTCCTCCGTGCGAGCAACAATGCCTTTAAGACTGGCCTCCGAGTCGAGCAGGAACTGGCCAGATGTAACCACCTTCTGACCTGCTTCGAGACCTTTCACTATCGCCGTTTTGCCATCGCTTTCCTGCCCAAGGAGCACCTCCACGGGACGGTAGCGGCCAGCGTCTTCGGCGAGCATCACCAGCGCTCGTCGGCCAGTGCGAATCACCGCCTCACTCGGCACCCACAATACACTTTGCTCGGTCGAACGATTCAGGCGTACTTGCGCCGTCAAACCCGGCCTGAGACGCCCGTCCGGATTGGGTAACTCGACACGTACCCGAAGTGTGCGGCTGTCCGGATTGGTCTCGGGCAAAATCGCGCTGACGTTGCCGCTAAGTGTTGTTCCTGGGAAGGCTGGCAGACGCGCTTCGACCGCCTGCCCCACGGTGATAGCTCCGGAATCCGATTCTGGAACGGCTACAGCTAGCCAGACCGTGTCCAAACCATTGACGCGAGCCAGGGTCTCGCCAGTCGTCACGGTCATACCCGCTCGCACATTTAGCTCTTGCAGAACGCCGCTGATGGGGGTGGTTAGCTTCAGGTTCGGCTGGACTTTGCCACTGCGCTCTACCTGGGTGATCAGCGCAGCTGGCATCCCTGTGAGCCGCAGTCGCTGTCGGGCCGCAGCCAATAGATCAACATCACCGTTGTGCTTAATGGCAAGGAACTCTGTCTGGGCAGCCGCCCACTCCGGCACTAGGATATCTGCCAGGGCCGCGTTGGTCTTGAGCACATCTCCGGGAGCATGGGCATAGACCCGCTCCACAAAGCCAGGGGTGCGTGCCTGTATCACCGCAACATCTCGTTCGTTGAACGCCAATACTCCTGTGACGTCGAGACTGGAGTTAAAGATTCCACGGGTGACTGTCGCAAAACGCAGACCGAGATTTTGAGTCAGACTCGGATCGATACTGACGGTCGCACGATCTCCTGCGCCACCGGCGTACTGAGGAACCAGTTGCATGTCCATAAAAGGGGATTTACCCGGCTTATCGAACTTTTGCTGCGGGTACATGGGGTCGTACCAATACAGAGCCTTGCGTTCCTCTGATGAGTTGGGACTCTGCTCCGGGCTAGCACCAGGTACTCCGCTCACGCGTTGATGTGCGAACCAGTAACCACCGGCAATACCGAATGCCAGCGAGACGCCTACCAACAATGCCCCGTTCCATTTTTTTAGGATCATTGGCTGGACTCCCCATAAGCGAAGTACAGACGCGCACTGGTCAGCGCTCGCTGCTCTTCTACGTCGATCTGTTTGAGGCGGGCCTCGATGAGTTCGCGTCGGGCGGCAACCACCGCGTTTAAATCGCCCTTGCCTGCACGGTAACTGGCCATGCTGAGTTCGACCTTTTCCTTGGCCAGCGGCACCAGGCTGTCCTGATTTCTGCGCACGGCACGATCCAGACGCTCATAGTCAGCCAGCTCATTTTCCAGCTGCTGGGTATGCTCACGTGACAGCGCTTCGCGCTCGGCCTCCAATTGGTTGAGCTCAGCCTGCTTGGCCGCAATCCGAGGGTTTTGGCGAGAGCCGGGAAATAGCGGTAAATCCCAGGAAAGTTGAACGCTGACCATGTCGCCGAACTGACGGTCACGATGCTGATAATCAAGCTCCCAACTCCAGTCCGACTGCTTTTCCGCTTCAGCTTCACGAACTTTGGCTTGCGCTTCGCGGGTCATCGGCGCAAACGCTGCCAACTCGGGGTGGTGTTGCAGCTTATGAGAGTAACTTGAGGTATCAACTGGCCATTCAGGCAAGCTGCCCACAGGCTTGTCGTTGGCGGCGGAGCCAATCCAGCGTTTGAGGGCCGCACGAGCCTGCGCTCTCTGGAGAATTAGATCGTCCTGCTGCTCCGCCAGTTGAGCTGCTTCCTGCTTGGGTGTCACCGCATCGGCGGGTTGAGCGCGGCCACCGGCAATTTGGGCCCGGACGGTATCGCTCAGCAGGCGGTTTTCTTTGTAGAAGTCCTGGAACAACACATCTTTGCGCTCGACCGAGTAGCTGCTGATCCAGGCCAACGCCGTGGACTGGCGCACCTTCAAACGTTCGACTCGACGCTCCGCAGAGGCACGATCAATAGCTGCATCGGCAACTTCGATACGCGCTTTGCGCTTGTCGCTATTGGGCATCTCCTGCCTGACCCCGACCATCTGCATGGTCATGAAGTCCTGGTCAATACTCCAACGATCCGGGCCGCCGATGGGGTAGTTCTGCACGCCCACCAAGAGCTTGGGATCAGGTAATTCACCAGCAGGGATGGCTGCACTGCTGGCAGCCTGAATTTTGGCGTCTTGTGCGGTCAGCGACGGCGCATTGTTTTCTGCCAGCCGCAACGCTTCATCGAGCGTCAATGCGGCAGCGAAACTCGGCAACGCCAGCACGCTTGCCGCCAGACCGACCACGAGAGACCAGCCTGTGCAATTGCACTTGGAGTTCATGTTTACGATTCCTGTAATCATCCGCTGCACGCGTCAAAAGACATGCGCGCAGCTAGTCCATCCCGCTAGTGCAGAATGAGGCTCAATGTCGGACAGGAATTAAACGCGAGGAGGTCGCCATACTCCGGACGGGGTATGTACAGGCAATGAATCGCTAGAGAAGGATAGGACTACAGGATCAAACAGTGTGACAGGGGGCTTAAATACCGAAACTTCCAACATACCGCCTGTTTTGCATTCCTGGCCCGGCTTACAAGGCTTCCCGTGCTCAGAAGGGCTTTTCATGTCGTTGCAGCAGTCCATCTTCATGTCGTCCATCATCGCCATGCCCATGGTCTTCATTGGGCAAGGTTCTGTGGGTGCCTGAACGCCCGCCATTCCGGACATGGGAAGCGTCAAGCTGATCAGAAGAAGCATGCAAAGCCGCAAATAGCGTTTCATAGAGGCGGAGTGTAGTCGGTGCAAATGGGACTTACAATTGGACAGCATTAAAAGTCAAGCCTCGACTTGGTAGCTCTGATTCGGCGCGCCCCAGCCTTTCACCCATGCGCAATAGGCCAAGCAGGCAGGCTTATCGTAAAAGTCGTTCGCCCTGAAGCTGAAGCACACCCAACGGTACCGTCATGAGCATCTGCTAACGACTTTACAATTGCCAAACCCAGCCCTGCATTGTTTGTAGAGCTCTCCCTTCGCGCAGGGTCAACTCTATAAAAGCGATCAAACAGCCGAGGCAGATGTTCGGCGGCAATTTCTTCACCGGGATTTAGCACTGACAGATTGACCATGGGGCCGGATGGCTCGATGTCTACGCAAATGGTGGCGCCAGAAGGTGTGTACCGGATCGCGTTTGACAACAAATTTGAAACCATCCTGTCCAGCATAGTTCTGTCTCCTCGCACCTCGCCGCGTCCGTTGACTTGAAGCTTTACCCCTGTGTCATCGGCCAGCAGTTGGTAATACTCCAAGACCTTCTCGACCACCGACCGCATTTCTACTTTTTCTTTCGCGGGAAGAACCAGGCCGTTGTCAGACTTTGCAAGAAACAGCATGCCATCGATGATGCTGGAAAGTCGGTTCAGATCTTCCAGGTTCGAATAGAGGTTTTCTTCGTATATTTCCGGTGCACGTTTTTTTGTGAGGATGACTTCTGTATGTGTTCGCAAATTGCTTATGGGCGTACGTAGTTCGTGGGCAATGTCCGCTGAAAAGTTAGACAACCGTGAAAATGACTCTTCCAGCCGAGCTAGCATTGCATTAAATGAGCTTACAAGCAGTTCAAGCTCACGAGGCACAAAATCCATCGGAATACGCTCTTTCAGCGATCCAGCTGACATCGAGGCCGCGACCTGCGTCACCTGTGCGACCGGTTTTAAACCGCTGCGTGCCACCAACCAACCCAAACCTGCGCTGACCAATGCACTGATCGCCAAACCGATCACCAGCCACCAGCGTAAGGTCTCGACAAAGTGCATATGGCTTGTGATATCCATACTCAGCCACGCCGTCAGTGGCTCTGCTTCATTCACCAAATGAACCTGAGCTTTCATTCCTCGGTACAGGTGGCCTCCGTCTGTCCATTCCCACATGTCGTCTTCAGGAGTGTTAGGAGGAATAGCAGGGTGCTCAGCTGCGTTAGAGGTCGCGAAAATCGTCTTTCCACCTTGCATTACAATCGACGCTGAGAGCTCCTGATGTGCCCCCAATAGCGCTTGCAACTGGAGCAAGACATCTGAGCGGTCAGCCGAGCCAGCTTCACCGTCCATGATTTGACGGATGGATTCGAGCTTCTCTGTCATTGCTTGCCGGTCAAGTGCCTTGAAGTGATGCCGGCTGAATCCATCGAAGGTAAAGCCTGCTACGACGAGCACTGCGACTACAGCGCACACAAACATCAGGCTCAGACGAAGCGTTAGAGACGGGCGCTTCATTCTGCGTCCGGGGCATCAAGCATGTATCCCATGCCTCGCGAAGTCTGAATCAGCTTTGTATCGAAATCATCATCAATCTTGGCTCTAAGTCTGCGGATGGCCACCTCAATTACGTTGGTATCGCTGTCGAAATTCATATCCCAGACCTGGGATGCGATCAATGACTTCGAGAGTACCTCTCCTCTGCGGCGCATTAGCAGTTCCAGCAAAGCAAACTCCTTGGCTGTCAGATCAATGCGTTGCCCTGAGCGCGAGGCCCGACGTTTGAGCAGGTCGACTTCAAGATCTCCGATTTTGATAGACGTCAGATTGGGTGCACCAGCCCCTCGACGTAGCAGGCTTCTGACGCGAGCGAGCAGCTCGGAAAACGCGAATGGCTTAACTAGATAATCATCTGCACCAAGCTCTAACCCTCTTACTCGGTCGTCCACTCCGTCCCTGGCTGTAAGGAACAATACGGGTACCAAGCTTCCAGCTGCGCGAACACTTCGGATGACCTCCCAGCCGTCGATACCAGGCATCATCACGTCCAGAATCAGGAGGTCATAGGTCTCGTTCAAAGCCTGATGCAATGCCTCTGTCCCTGTCACCACCCGGTCGACATTAAAACCCGCTTCTAAGAGTCCTTGCTGAAGGTACATTCCGGTCTTGGGTTCGTCTTGTGCTACGAGGATTTTCATGGTGGAACTGCAGCTGTGCGTCGTTCAAGTGTGCTACGAAACAAGCACCGATGCACAAGCTGACGCAAATGTAATCGTTCTGAAAACCACCAGAAAGCGCCGGCGCGCCACGACTTGGTAGTACGTGGGCAGCTAGACGGCAAGCTTACGAAAATGTAATCGGCAATGATCGGTTGTTCCGCTTAACCTACCTTGGAACGGCGCGGATGCGAGGCCGTCGCGGACGGCAAACGTATACATGGCAACCGCGCAACGAAACGTTAAGAGGTGCATACGAATGATGAAGCGCAGTTTATTTTTTGCTACGGGGCTGGTGTTCATGGGCGCTGCACAGGCTACGGAGCTTCTCAGCATCGATGTCCACCGTGACGCGAATTGCGGCTGCTGCAAGGAGTGGGTTAAACACTTGGAATCGAATGGATTTAAAGTCGTTGACCATGTGGAAAGCGATATGAGCGCCATCAAGAAAGGGCTGGGTGTGCCGCAGGGACTAGCTTCCTGTCACACGGGGGTTATTGGGGGAAAATTCGTGGAGGGCCATGTTCCGGCGAACGAGATTAAGAAGTTGAATGATCGTCCCGACCTTGTTGGGATTGCAGTGCCAGGCATGCCAGCAGGTTCGCCTGGTATGGACTATGGGCAGACACATCAACCTTACCAAGTCTTGGGCCTGACCAAGGGCGGTGCCCAAGAGGTGGTAGCTGACTACCCAAACAGAAAATGATCGTCACGGACATCTGAGCAACGAGCGCTGCTCAGCTCTGCGTGGGATTAGCCTTGAGCCATTTCGATTGAAGGGCTTAGCGTTCCTAGCCAAGCCACCAAGCAAACAATCACTACCGCACAAGTCGATTCGAGCAGCACGCTCTTTTTCAAAGCAGTGACTGCGACAGAATAATTACCCCCGCTCACAGAGCGTTCCAGTGAGGGGCTCAGGTAGAAACGATTGAGGCTGGCGAGCCCGAGCATG
This sequence comes from Pseudomonas sp. LS-2, assembly GCF_003605735.1. Classification (GTDB taxonomy): domain Bacteria; phylum Pseudomonadota; class Gammaproteobacteria; order Pseudomonadales; family Pseudomonadaceae; genus Aquipseudomonas. Next base: position 93,267 of record NZ_QXTJ01000004.1, read on the forward strand.
GCGGCGAACAGTAAGATTTTCACTAACAGGAGGAGGCCGTAGGTGCTGGCAAGGATCTCGCTAATGGTTGGCCCGACAATGAATAGATAATTGGCGATACCAGTGAGTATGATCGTGCCCACAATGAATGCGCCCGCCGTTTCAAATCCTTTGAGCGCTCGCGTCAAAACTCGCACGAGTTGTTCGGGATTAGTCCTCCTGGTGCTCAACATCAGAGCAAACGCGGCAAGGGCGCCGATCCACCCACCAGCAGCCATTAGGTGAAGAATGTCCGCTGTGAAATGCCAGAAGCGCCGAGTTCCCTCATCCATCGCCCCGTGACCTGTCCAGGGGAGCGTAGCCAATGCAATACAACCCGCTATGGTAGCTATCCAAAGACTGACCGATGGCAATCGGTTGCTCTGGCTTGCAGCGATTATCACCACCGCAAGCGAGACCATACGTGCCATCCAGCTGTAACCGACCTCGGTTTCAAAGAGCATCATTTCAAGGTGGGGTAACAGCTCCGCCCAATCGGATGCGCCGCTCATATTTTTCGTCATGACCAGAAAGGTGGCCACAGATAGAAGTATGCCTGTTACCGCAGCACCGATCAGAAGCGACCCAAAATGCAACACTCTTCCCGATACGCGCTCTTTTCCGCGAAAGCTGTACAGCCCGAATACCGCTAGTCCGAACAGAACCATCAAGTCCAGGTAAAGCGCGAGGCGCAGCGCCACATTCAACGGGTCGCTCATGCTTATTTCACTTTGAAAGTCACGGCGCCGGTAATCGGATGAGTGTCAGACGAGACTGCTCGCCATTCCACTTTGTAGGTGCCAGTTGTCAGGGGGGATGAAGGGGTGATGACCATGGTTTTTGGATCACTGCCACCTGCCACGCCGGCCTTAACCCCCATCGGTGAATTCGGCATACCTGGCATATCAGTCATGATCAGCTTGGCTCCGGAAAATTGGGTGACCAGGTTTTCGGAAAAGTGCAGTTCAATTTTCGAGGGGGCCGCACCGGAGTCGCCTTCTGAAGGAGTCGAAGACAACAGTTTCGGATGGGCTTGAGCGACCGAGCTCAGCAAAATACCGGATGAAAGAGCGACGGCCACAACACAGGATTTCAAAAACGACATGCAAGGCTCCTCACAGCGAATAGCTGTTGTAATGAGGTTAAGTAATTATTTTGGTGCTGTTAACTTGATCTAGAACCAGACCCGAACGCCAAGCACCAGACGAGTTTCGTTACTGTCTTCGCCTTCCTCCTTGGCATAGTCAGCGGTCTTTCCATAACTACGGTTCCATGTAACTCCCACGTATGGAGCGAACTGTGGACGGATCTCATACCGTAGCCGCAGTCCAATCTCACTCTCCGACAACCCAGAACCAACGCCACGCTGGGGATCGTTTTTTCCGTAGAAATTGAATTCTGCCGTCGGTTGCAAGATGAGCTTATTGGTCAGAAGAATGTCGTAGTCACCTTCCAGCCGTGCCGCAGTCTGGCCACCTTCACCCAGGTAGGCAGTAGCCTGAGCTTCGAAGTTATAGAGCGCCAAGCCCTGTATGCCGAAAGCCGCCCATGTTTGAGGATCACCTGGCTTGAAGTCTTGGCGAACCCCGCCGACTAGATCCCACCAAGGGCTGATCGAGTGACCCCACAGTGCTTGTACTTCGGCCTCCTCTGTTTTCCCATTGGTGCGCTCGCCCTCAGAACGCAACCATAGACGGTCAACGTCTCCACCTATCCAACCTTGAGCTTCCCAGTTCAACGCGCTTCCTTCATCAGCGTCCTGCCATTCCAATTTTTCGAAAATGAAATACGAGTTAAGAGCAGTGTCATGAACCTCATGACCACCAGGCGCGTTGTAAACTGCGGCTCTCTCCGCATCTGTAATAGGCGGTATGGGGGTTCGGCTTTCACTACGAGCCTGCTGCTTGGAGGGCTGCATCCCCTGCATCTGACTATGATCCATGCCCTGCATCTGGCTATGATCCATGCCCTGCATCTGGCTATGATCCATGCCCTGCATTTGGGAGTGATCCATGCCCTCCATCTGGGTGTGATCCATGCCCTTCATCTGGCTATGATCCATGTTCTGCATTTGCCCGTCTGCAGTCTGAGTGGTGTCAGCGGCTGCCGGCAGAACAAAGCCAAGGCTGAGAGCGACCGTAGCTATAGCTGAGTAAATACGAGTGCCACCAAAATAGTTGCTCATAGTCGACCCCTTATTCCTCTACCCGCACTTCTCGGAACATGCCCATTTCCATGTGGTACAGAAGATGGCAGTGATAGGCCCAGCGACCTAGCGCATCGGCGGTGACTCTGTAGCTGCGCTTCGATCCTGGCGGCATGTCGATGGTGTGTTTACGAACAAGGAACTGGCCATTCTCGTCTTCAAGGTCGCTCCACATCCCATGCAAATGGATGGGGTGCGTCATCATGGTGTCATTAACAAGCACGATCCGAACTCGCTCGCCATACTTCAGCTTCACCGGCTCGGCGTCAGAAAACTTCACCCCGTTAAATGACCAAGAGAATTTCTCCATATGTCCGGTCAAGTGCAGTTCGATAGTTCGGTTTGGCTCACGGCCATCAGGATCTTCAAACGTGCTTCTGAGATCAGAATATGTCAGCACCTTGCGACCGTTATCACGAAGGCCCATACCAGGGTCATCAAGCTTCGGTGAGGTCGACATCGCCTGCATGTCTACGAGAGGGTTATTGGCTTCTGTCTTGGGGTGCGACTGCATCCCCATCCCACCCATCCCACCCATGCCTTCCATAGACATCTTGCTGTGATCCATTCCGTCCATGCCTTCCATGCCGGACATATCCTGCGCAGAGCCATGGTTCATCGATGTCATAGAGCCGCCGTCCATTCCCGACATGCCATCCATCGAACTGTCACCCATGCTGGCCATTTTGCTGTGATCCATTCCAGCCATATCGCCCATACCTTCCATCGAGCCATGATCCATACCCGCCATCCCCATGTCGGCCATGGTGACGAGAGGACGAGGGTCGAGGTCGGGTACAGGTGCGACCAAGCCTGACCGAACAGCCAAAGTACCTCGGGCATATCCCGACCGATCCATCGACTGTGCGAACAATGTGTAGGCTTCTTGGGTAGGTTCGACTATTACATCGAACGTCTCAGCTGTGGCTATTCGGAACTCATCCACGCTGACAGGTTTTACATACTGGCCATCAGCAGCCACAACAGTCATCTTCAGTCCAGGAATACGGACGTCGAAGTAGCTCATGGCCGATCCGTTGATGAATCTCAACCTGAGTTTTTCGCCAGGTTTGAAGGTGCCCGTCCAGTTCGAATCCGGAGCGTGGCCGTTCATCAAATAGGTGTAGGTCGCGCCACTGACGTCTGCGATGTCAGTGGGGTTCATCTTCATTTCGGCCCACATCTTGCGATCAGCAACGGTGGCTGACCAACCTTTGTCAGCGACGTCATTGATGAAGTCGCTAACCGTGCGCTTGTGTGTGTTGTAGTAGTCAGCCTGTTTCTTCAGCGTTTTCATCAACGAGGCCGGATCTTCATCCGTCCAATCGGTGAGCATCACCACGTAGTCACGGTCATACAAAAACGGCTCGGGGTCTTTGGCTTCAATTACTAACGGGCCATACACACCGACCTGTTCTTGAAAGCCGGAATGACTGTGATACCAGTATGTTCCGTTCTGCTTGACCTTGAACTGATAGATGTAAGTTCCGTCGGGCTCAATCCCGTGAAAGCTAAGGCCGGGTACACCATCCATGTTGGCGGGCAGAATAATCCCGTGCCAGTGAATAGAGGTCATATCCTTCAGGCGGTTCTTGACTCGCAAGGTTACCGTGTCACCCTCACGCCAGCGCAGGAGGGGCCCAGGAAGCCCACCATTGATCGTCAGCGCTGTACGGCGACTGCCAGTAATGTTTACCGGCGTTTCTCCAATGAACAGGTCGAACTCCGTTCCTGACAGGACATTCACTTCCCCAAGGCCAGGTGCAGCCCAAACAGGACTACGCCAAAGCCCTAACCCAGCGAGAATTCCGCCTGCGGTGAGGCCTTTTACGAAGGTGCGCCGAGAGGTGTTGGAGTGCATACCGATTCGTGTCCCGTCAGTCGGAGGGAGGCGCGCACTACTGCGCACATTCCAATGGTTCAATCTCTTGATCGCCTGCGCGATTTCATACATCGAAAGATGCCACAGGCCAGCAAACGAGGTAATTACATTTCCGTAAGCTGGGCGACTCAGCAGTGCTGGTTTGGCTTTTCAACCACAGGTTTTTCCTGCGCAACGTCCCCCTTCGGCTGTGTTCCCGAACTCGTGGTGACCGTGGACATCGCCATCTCGCGGGCTCGCTCCATGCGCTCAGCTGCGCGGTCGCCACCGCCCTCAGCAAACGCCAGCGACGATATAGCCAAACTGAATGTAAGAATCAGAACATTGGTTGCTTTCATGGCGCATCTCCTCAACAGAATTAGCTCTCAGGTAGTCCAGAGAGGTTGAGCATCGGCTCAGTGAGGAGGATGGGGGCGTGCACCTGTCAGCAGGCTTAGCCTGCGATTACAACTTTGACAGCGGCGTTGGCCGGGACTGATCAACATTACGGGAGCGCCAAAGGTGGCTTAGATCGCCGACGATCTACTCCAGCCGTCCACCTGCTCCACGCATTGCCTGCGCCTGCATGGAGAGCTGAATCTCCAGATTTATGGCAGAGAGTGACCCGTTTGATGAGGCAAGCTGAATAGCGAAGGTTCGCCTACCTTACAAAACTGTAATTTTTTTCTCGAAACCTGGCCAATCGGCTTGGGTCGGACTGAGTGTACCTCCAAGAAAAGTACATCAACTGAATCGACCGTCGACCTCGGAGAATTGGTTATGAACAGTAGCTATGAAGATTGCATTTCAGAATGCCTACGCTGCGCATTTGCCTGTGAAACTTGCGCGTCAGCCTGTCTGGAAGAGCAGGACGTTAAGATGATGGCGAACTGCATAAAGCTCGATAGGGATTGTGCAGATATCTGTAGGCTCGCAGCGACCCTGATGGCACGGGGAAGCCCCTTCGCGAATGAGATTTGTATGCTTTGCGCAAAGATTTGTAGGGCATGCGGTCAGGAGTGCGGCACTCATGAAGCAGAACATTGCCAGAATTGCTCCAAAGCGTGTTTAGCTTGCGCACAAGCATGCGAATCAATGGCTGCTTGAGCTTCCCTTCGACCAAAGAAGTTATCGACCTGGTGGTCAACCATTGAATGATTGGGTGGCCTCCAGGTTGAAAAAAACCGACACGGCGTTTTTTGGGGCATCCAAATCATTGCATGCTCCAACCCCACTACAAGAAAGCGCGGAAGAATCGAATATTAGCTCCGAAAAATGTACTGTTAACACTTTCCATCATGGACGACCGATATGGCTTTAAAGATCCGCACGGCGGTGACAGCAGATGCAGAAGTCATCCAGCGCATTTATGCCCCCATAGTTTCGAACACGGCGATCTCATTTAAAGAGATCCCGCCGAGTGTTGATGAAATTGCTCAGCGGATAGCGACGACACGTCAAACATATCCCTACCTTGTGGCTGAAGAATGTGGTGAGATCAAGGGATATGCATACGCAAGCCAGCATCGTGCACGTGCAGCCTACCGATGGGCTGTTGACGTGACGGTGTACATAGCTGAATCAGCTCGCCGTCAGGGTGTTGGGCCGCAAACTCTACGAGGCTCTGCTTCCAATTCTTGAGAAACAGCGGTTTCGGGCCGCTTACGCTGGAATCGCGCAGCCCAATGAAGGGAGTGTGGGTCTGCACGAGTCGCTAGGATTCGTACATATTGGGACGTATCCAGAGGTGGGCTTCAAGCTTGGAAAGTGGCACGACGTCGGTTACTGGAGGCTTGGGCTGTGCCAGGCAACCCCTCCGTTGGAACCCATTCTTTTCCCCAAGCTTGAGGTTGCATCGCAGTAGGTTCACTCGCTGTGCGTTGTGACTATCAGACTTCGGCAGGGAGGTGGCCTTGTAGATGCTTGAGCACAGCTCGGGCGAGGGTCATCCTGTGGAAGTGACTAACCTTGCGCTTTTTTCAGCCCTTTCAATCGCACGTTCGCTCTTTGCACAGCTGCCATTTTTTCAGGCCGCTTCATGCGTTTCCACTTTCTGATGTCTTCCTTGCTGCGCCCGCAACTCACACAGAGATCACCACTCAGCTGGCAAGTCGAGATACAGGGATTTTCGATTTCCTTAGCCATTGTCAGTCCCCTTAGGTCGCGCCTGATTGAGCAAGACGATTTTTCCAGTTGCCACCATGTGTGCGCTGGCACTCCTCCTCAGAGTCGAAGCAGACATTGCGCCCTGAAAGGTTCAGATCGATGTCGGCCTCGTTCAACGCGATGGAGGTCAACTCAACAATGCGCGGCTTCGCGTTAGCCTGGGCGAGCTTCTTGTCAGCCAGTGTTTCGAACACCCAGACTACCTTGAGGGTTTCACTCAACGCGTTCAGGTCGGCGGTATGGGTGAGCCACGTAAATCCTTTGATTTCCCCTTTTGCTGTTTCGCACGCTTCGGTGAGGGTGGTAATTAATCGACGCTCGATACGCGCAAGCTCACGTTTCCCTAGTGACATTGGGAGTTCCTATGAAGTTGGGATTAGAGAGTCGGGGAATTAAACCAATCGAAACTCGACCGTAAGGTGGCTGACTTCGTGGACAGGCTTGAGTCGTTCACGAATGTTTTCAGCGTTCACAGTGGATTCGCCGAGGACGCTGACAATAGCCGCATGGGCTTCTGGCCCGACCCGCCAGACATGCAGATCTGTAATGGTCGCATCACCCGGCTTCTCAACCAGCTCTCGAATTTCCTCTGCAACGTGCTCATCAGTTTGATCCAGCAGTACAGCAGAGGTGACGCCCATCAAACTCCATGCCCAACGCGCAATAACCATGGCACCCACAATGCCCATTACCGGATCCAGCCACACCCATCCGAGATACCGGCCAGCGAGCAGTGCAGCAATTGCCAGGACGGAGGTCAGAGCGTCCGCTATCACATGGACATAAGCTGATTTCAAGTTGTTATCGCCATGCCCATGCCCATGCCCATGCCCATGATGATCATCGTGCCCATGACTGTGACCGTGGCCAAGCAGAAGCGCGCTCACAATGTTTACGATCAAACCCACTATCGCAATGAGCGTAGCGGTTCCGAATTGAACCTCCGTCGGCTGCAAAAGGCGCATGACCGACTCTACGGCGATTACCAAGGACACCATGCCAAGGATGAGCGCCGATGCAAATCCACCCAGGTCTCCAACCTTGCCCGTACCGAAGCTATAACGACTGCTGGAGGCGTGGCGTTTCGCGTAACTGTAGGCAGCTGCGGCGATGCCCAAAGCGCCTGCATGGGTTGCCATGTGAAAGCCGTCGGCAAGTAAAGCCATCGAGCCAGTGATATAGCCGGCGACGATTTCGCCGACCATCATCACCACCGTTAGCGCCACAACCCAGAGCGTCCGTTTGGCATTTTCTTCGTGTGCTGACCCAAGAAACACGTGGTCATGTACGTGGTTAATCTCGATGCTATGGCTGCCGCTCATGAATATGTACCTGGATTCTTCATTTCGAATAGCGGCGAATGGCTTCAAGCAGCTCTTCGACACCCTTGTTGCGCTCTTCATCGCTGAGCGACGGGCTAGCGACATGCTCTCTAGCGTGATCCTCAATAATTTCGTCCATCAATCCGTTAATAGCTCCGCGTGTGGCAGCCACGAGATGCAGTGTTTTCGCGCAATCGAGATCTGATTCCAGCGCACGTTCAACTGCTTGGATTTGCCCTGCGATGCGTTTCACGCGCTTAAGAAGATCGTCTTTGTTTGAAGCAATATGGCCCATGGAATAGCCCCCTCACCTTTGCATATTTGCATCATAGGTATACCCCCTACCCCTATGCAAGCACGATTTTACGGAAAGGTCATAAACAGTTCTTTGCTGAAACTGAGGCTTCAAAACCGAGGAAGGGCGGAACGAGATGACCAGGACTCTGCTGTTGGTCACTCTCGTCCGTCTTAGTGATAGGTGCGGGGGTCAAGTCAGATGCAGTCGTTGGTCAGATCGAATGCAAGAAGGGTGGCCAAACGGAGTGGGATTTACCGCTCCAAGCCATGTGCTTCAGATAGGCTCAAACCCTGCGGCCATTCTCATCAATGACTACTTGGCCGTCCTCTTTGACGAAACTCCCACGCTGCTCTTGCGGTAACAAATCGAGCACAGCTTCTGACGGACGACACAAACGCGTCCCCAAAGGCGTCACAACGATGGGGCGATTGATCAGGATAGGGTGAGCCATCATGGCATCGATGAGCTGTTCGTTCGTCAGTGATGCATCGCCCAATCCCAGATCTTCGTACGGAGTGCCTTTGATACGCAAAAGAGCCCGCACCCCGATACCCATATCCTCAATGAGTCTGACAAGTGTGGCGCGATCAGGCGGGTTCTTCAGGTACTCGATAACCGTCGGTTCTTCCCCGCTGTTACGGATCAACTCCAAGGTGTTGCGAGAGGTGCCGCATTCGGGGTTGTGGTAGATCGTGATCTGGCTCATATCGCTTCCTCGTACTGACGTTAGATGGAGCGCTGGTTGACGCGTTTGGAAAGCTCCTCGGCGGACTCTTTACGCTCGGAGTACCGATCAACCAAATAATCCTGGCGATCCCGCAAGAGCAGCGTGAACTTCATCAACTCCTCCATCACGTCCACCAGTCGGTCGTAATACGAGGACGGTTTCATACGACCTGCCTCGTCGAACTCGGTGAACGCCTTGGCCACCGAAGATTGGTTTGGGATGGTGAACATCCGCATCCATCGACCCAGTACGCGCAGCTGATTGACCACGTTGAAAGACTGCGAGCCTCCGCAGACCTGCATTACCGCAAGGGTTTTCCCTTGCGTAGGTCGTACAGCTCCCATTGCTAGCGGCACCCAGTCGATTTGCGCCTTGAACACGGCGCTCATCGAGCCGTGCCGCTCAGGGGAACACCACACTTGTCCCTCTGACCACTGCATTAGCTCACGCAGCTCGGCCACTTTAGGGTCGGTGTCGGGAGCATCATCCGGTAGCGGCAGACCTGAGGGATCGAAGATCCTGGTTTCGGCGCCAAACTGCTCCAGAAGACGTGCGGCCTCCTGTGTGACCAATCGGCTGAAAGAGCGCTCTCGTGTCGAGCCGTACAGGAGGAGGATTCGAGGTTTGTGGATCGACAGGGACGCCGGGGTCAGTTGCTCCAACGACGGGATATCGATCAGCTCGGCGTGTACGTTCGGCAATGTGTCTTGCATATAAACTCCCACGGCGGCGCCCAGCGGGGCGCTACCTCGGTTGATCCTCAAAGCGAACCGATGCGGTTCAGTTCGGCTTTGAGCTGGTCAGTACTCATGGTCTTCAGCGGCAGGGCAAGAAATGCACTGACACGCTCGCGAATCTTGGCGAGCGTGGATTCAAACGCGCCTGTCATCTCGGCTTCCGATCCGGTGGCCTCGGACGGGTCGGCCAGGCCCCAGTGCGCCTTCAAGGCTGGCCCTAAGAAGATAGGGCACGCTTCACCCGCAGCCCGGTCACAGACGGTGATCACAATGTCTGGAGGCGAGTCTTCAAAAGCCTCCGAAGCTTTGCTGCTCAAGCCCGCCGTCGAAATACCTGCCGCCTCCAGCGTCTGTAATGCCCGTTGATTCACCCGGCCGCTGGGAAAACTTCCAGAGCTGATAGCCTCTACTCCTTCAGGCGCCAGGTGGTTGAAGAGTGCCTCGGACAGAATGCTGCGGCAGCTGTTGTGGGTACACATGAATAAGACTTTCATCAGACGATTCCTTGATTCAGAAACTGAGGCGCAATGCCAAGGCGGATAAGGTGGCAATAAGGATCGGTAGGGTCAGCACGATGCCGGTCTTGAAGTAGTAACCCCAACTGATCGTTATGTTCTTCCGTGCCAGCACGTGCAGCCACAACAGGGTGGCCAGGCTTCCGATTGGAGTGATCTTCGGGCCCAGGTCGCAGCCGATGATGTTGGCGTACACCATCGCTTGCTGTACGCCGCCATCGACCTCGGCGGCATGAATGGACAAGGCGCCTACCAGAACGGTCGGCATGTTGTTCATGATCGAAGACAGCAATGCTGTTAGCAGCCCAGTGCCCAATGAAGCGCCCCAGACACCGTACCCCGCGAATACATTCAGGATCCGCGCGATATGGTCAGTCAGGGCGGCGTTCTTCAGGCCATAGACAACCAGGTACATACCTAAAGAAAAAATCACCACCTGCCATGGCGCCTCTTTGAGCACTTTGCCTGTGTCGATGGCGTGTCCACGAGCTGCAAACACGTAGAGAATGAGCGCACACACCGCCGCAATAGCGCTGATGGGCACACCCAAAGGCTCGATCACAAAGAAGCCGATCAACAGCAGAGCCAACACCCACCAACCGGCTAAAAAAGTAGCGCGGTCGCGGATTACCTCGCTCGGCCTCTGTAGTTGATTGAGATCGTAGGTCTTTGGCATGTCTCTGCGGAAAAACCACATGAGCATGGCCAATGTGGCCGCCACGCTGACGATGTTCACAGGCACCATGACGGACGCGTATTCGCTGAACCCGATGCCGAAGTAGTCAGCAGAGACAATGTTGACGAGGTTGGACACCACCAATGGCAGGCTTGCCGTGTCAGCGATAAAGCCGGCAGCCATAACGAAGGCCAAGGTAGCAGCGGGTGAAAACCGCAACGCGAACAGCATCGCAATCACAATTGGGGTAAGGATCAGGGCTGCCCCATCATTGGCGAACAGGGCCGAGACGGCAGCGCCCAGCAGAATGATGAAGGCGAAGAGCTTACGCGTGCTACCGGCGCCCCAACGAGCAACATGCAGCGCGGCCCATTCAAAAAAACCTGCCTCATCAAGCAGCAGGCTGATGATGATGACGGCAATGAACGTCGCGGTTGCATTCCAGACGATATGCCAGACCTCAGGGATGTCACCGAGACTGACTACCCCGGTCACTAGGGCGAGCACTGCGCCGAAGGTTGCGCTCCAGCCTACACCAAGCCCCTTGGGTTGCCAGATGACCAGCACGATGGTTGCGATGAAAATCAGTACGGCAAGTAGCATTTCAGAAACTCTATTCGGGCGCAGATCAGTTACAGACGGCCTGGTTGATAGGGCGGCCGTTCATGTCGCACAGACGTTTGGCTTCGGCTTCCAACCATTGCTGGTTCGCGTCCACAACATCTTTCAGGATTGCTGTAACCCACTCGGGCAGCTCGGGATGCAAGCGGTAGTAAACCCATTGGCCTTGGCGACGATCCATCAACAAGCCTGCTGAGCGAAGCAGCGCCAAGTGACGAGAGATCTTGGGTTGGCTCTGGTCGAGTGCAGCGGTGAGTTCACAAACGCACAACTCGCCCTCACTGACGATGAGGAGCGTGATCTTGGTTCGAGTGTCATCGGCCAGACACTTGAACAACGAGGTGGGGGTCATAGGCTCTGTCATAGATCCTCCAGATGTTTGGTCTTGACCAATACGAAGAGCTTGATGCGTTCATGGATGTCATGAAGCGTATGGCGAAACGCAGCAGGATCAGCGCTGGTGACGGGGTCTGGGAAATCCCAGGCGATAACTTCGCCAGCCCCCGGCATTGCCTGACACTCCCGTGCAGACTTGTCACAGAGCGTGATGACGTAATCGAATTTTTCGTCGCTGAACTCATCGATGGATTTACTGCGCAGTCCAGACGCATCCACCTCGATATTCTCCAAGGCTGCGACCGTCCGGGGATCAACACTGGATGGCTGTGAGCCGGCGCTGAACGCTGCGAAGCGTGGGTCGGTATGCCGTAGTAACGCCTCTGCTAACTGAGAGCGGGCAGAGTTCGCTACACAGACAAAAAGCACCTTGATGGGGACGGACATGGCGGTCTCACTCATATTCGAAAAGCCGAATATACGTAATTCCGAATATTTAGAAAAGCATATATGATCGATATTGTCTCTTTCTTTATCGTCTGGCTTGCTAGCGCTCAGACCCGCAACAGAGGCTGCTCCCGAAAAATACTTTGAAAAAGCTAAAGACCGAGTCAGCGCTTGGGAGCGAGGGATGGCAGATTGATTCAGGCCGTTAAAACCAATCGCCAAAAAATCCGAAGTCTCGCCTACGGCCAGCCAGATTTTTCAACAGATATCCATTCCCATTGGCCAATCTGGTGGCCAGAGTAGGCTTACGCACTCATTGATTCACATGCCCGCGCACACTCCAAACAAGCTCTTGAGCAATCCTGGCAATGCTCTGCGTCATGCGTAGCGCACTCATCGCCACATGCCCTACAGACTTTTGCGCAAAGCGTGCAGACGTCGTGCGCAAAGGGGCTTCCGCGCGACATTAATGTCGCGGCAAGCCTACAGATATCTGCGCAATCTCTGTCGAGTTTTATGCAGTCTGCCATCATCTTAACGTCTTGCTCGTCCAAGCACGATGAGGCGCAGCTTTCACAGGCCGAAGCGCAGCGTAGGCACTCAGAAATGCAGCTTTCATAGGTAGCGTTCATAACGAATTCTCCGAAGTTAGCGGTCGATTCAGTTGACGTACTTTTCTTGCTGGTGCATTGCGTCCGACCGATGCGACCCGGGCAGGTTTCGAGAAAATAATTACAGATCTGTAAGGCCGGCCAGTGTCAGCATTCAGCTTGCCTGCTAGGTCGGCCGTGCGTTCTACGCGGCGGTGAACCCATCAGTAGAATCTTGGCGTGCCTTTTCATCTGATCGCCAGGCCGACATCATTGAGGGGGCGCGTCTGAATCGCTTTGCGAAACGCCCACCAGATCTGATTTTTTAACCCCGGCCATCGCACCGCATTGCCCCTTGACCCTATAGCGGCTATAGGGTGTTCACTAAGCTTTTCTTATCGAGTTCATCCGCAATGAATGAAGTCAAATCGGCCTGCTGCGGTGCAAGTTGCAACGATTCCAAGCCCGACATTGCTGACGATGTTGCCGCAGGGCCTACGTGCGACTCAAACTCCGAAGCCAGCTGCGCCGTCACCCACCATCAGGCCTCCGATATGGTGGCGAAGCAAAATGCTTGCTGTGCTACAAGCGCAGATGGATGTGGGGACAAAGACCATGTTCAGCCCAGTGCCGCTCAAACTCAGAGTTCCGCGACATGCTGTGCTTCACCTACTGGCGCCATTTCCAACGCTGGTGAACCTTCAGAAGCAGGACGCAGCGACCTCGGCGCCAGCTCGACGGTACGGTACCGAGTAGCACAGATGGACTGTCCAACCGAAGAAAAGCTTATCAGAAACCGTCTAGAACCCATGCAAGGCATCGTAAAGCTTGATTTCGACTTGCTGGGCCGGGTGTTGACGGTTCATCACACCCTTACCAGCCAGGAGCCGATATACGAAGCGCTTGATGCACTGAAAATGGGCCCTTCACTTCTCGGGGGAGAATCGGCTGCTGATTCGGACGTACCCGTTCTGAGTAAGAAGCTTAAACTACTCCTGGCGCTGAGCGGCGTAACGGCAGTGGCTGCGGAGGTGGTTGCCTGGCTCACAGGAGAGGATGCGTCAGGCGTCGTCGTTTTACTTGCTTTGATATCGATTTGGTCTGGAGGACTACCGACCTTGCTAAAAGGTTGGATCGCCATAAAGAACCTAACGCTAAATATCTATTTCCTCATGTCGATTGCAATACTCGGCGCCGTTTTGATCGGCAAGTGGCCCGAAGCTGCAATGGTGATATTCCTATTTGGACTAGCTGAGGCAATCGAGGCGCTGTCATTGGAGAGGGCTCGCGATGCGATCAGATCGCTCACGACGCTGGTTCCTGACAAGGCCGAAATAAATGAGCAAGACACCTGGGTGAAGCTTCCGATTGGACAAGTCCCGCTCGGGGCAAAAATGCGAGTCAAGACTGGAGAACGTGTCCCGCTGGATGCGATTGTGAGTTCAGGTACTGGTTCGCTTGACCAAGCCCCGATCACCGGAGAAAGCCTTCCTGTCGATAAGCACACCGGCGATGCACTTTATGCCGGAAGCATACTCACCAGCGGCTATGTCGAAGCGCAAGTAACATCAATTGCAAGCGAAAGCACACTCGCGCGAATCGCCCGATCCATCCAAGAGGCTCAGTCATCAAGAGCCCCTACTCAACGGTTTGTTGACCAGTTTGCTCGCTACTACACCCCGGCGGTCGTCGTACTGGCTTGTGCTGTAGCCCTGCTGGGCCCCCTACTTAGCGGAGGAAGCTGGAGCGAATGGTTATACGAAGCGCTGGTCATGCTCGTGATAGCGTGCCCCTGTGCCCTGGTGGTTTCTACACCCGTGACAGTCGTAAGCGGTCTGGCCGCTTCGGCGAAGCTCGGTATTTTGATAAAAGGTGGAGTGTTTCTTGAAACAGGCCGAAACCTCAAGGTCGTGGCGCTAGACAAAACCGGCACCTTGACGAAGGGTGAGCTGAAGTTAGAAGTGATCGAACCCCTGGCGTCGATCTCTCGCGAAAAAGCTCTTCATCTAGCGGCTAGTTTGGACGACCTGAGTACTCACCCGATTGCACGTGCCTTGGTTGCCACGTGGAAAACGCAGCAACCAGATTCCCAGGTTTTAGCCGTAAGTGACTTCCAGTCCTTGGAGGGTATGGGCGTTCAAGGTTCGATTGACGGAACGCCTTGGTTTTTGGGGAATACGCGGCTGATGGAAAGGCTCGCAATCTCAAGCGCCCCATTAGAAACAAAGATACGCGAATACGAGTCGGCTGGGATGACCGTAGTCATTATGGCCAGGCAGGGGGAAGCAACATGCATCTTTTGCGTCGCTGACGCTGTCCGTCCCGAAAGCAATCTTGCGGTCGAAGCCCTCGGCCTGATGCACATACGGACTGTGATGCTCACAGGGGATAACGAGGCTACAGCCAAAACGGTGGCTCGCTCTGTCGGCATCAAAGATGCACGCGGGGGATTGCTTCCTCAGGACAAATTGGCTGCCATTACGGAGCTACAACGCAGCCATGGTTTGACCGGCATGGTAGGCGACGGCATAAACGACGCTCCCGCGTTAGCAAAGGCAGACATTGGTTTTGCCATGGGTGCGGCTGGTACTGCTACGGCCATTGAAACCGCCGATGTCGCCATAATGGATGACAACCCGCTGAAAATCGTGGAGTTCATCAAGCTGAGCCAGCGCACGGCGTCTGTCCTGAAGCAGAACATCTTCATCGCGCTCGCCCTGAAAGTTATCTTTATGCTTCTCGCTCTCTTTGGCGTTGCGACGCTATGGATGGCGGTATTTGCCGACATGGGTGGAACCTTGCTAGTTGTACTAAACGGGCTAAGACTGCTGCGTGTTACAAAACGATAGAATATAAACTGGCCAAAGACGGCTTGGAGAAATAAGACGTGGACAATATATGCTAGTAACATTTTTAATAGTACTGCGCGAAGGCATAGAGGCGGCTCTCGTTGTGGGCATTATAGCAAGCTACCTGAAACATACGGGGCGACAACAATGGCTGCCAGCAATTTGGGTAGGGATTTTTCTTGCACTGGCGATGGTTTTGATGATTGGTGGTGCCTTGGAGTATGCCACAGCAGAGTTTCCGCAAAAGCAAGTAGAGTTGTTCGAAGCTGTGGTCGGCATAGTGGCGGTTTGCATACTAAGCTCAATGGTGCTTTGGATGAAAAAGGTATCCAAGTCAATTGGGGGGCATCTGCGATCCGCAGTAGATAACGCCTTGGACAACAAGCGCAACCATGCCTTTGCATTAATTTTGATGGTATTTCTTGCCGTTGCTCGGGAAGGTCTCGAAACCTTATTTTTTCTTTTGGCTCTCATTCAGCAGAGCGATAGCTTCAGTGCGCCAGCGGGTGCATTGCTTGGGATTGCAGCTTCCTTCGTGATCGGGATTTGCCTGTACAGGGGCAGCCTGCGTCTCAACCTCAGCCGATTTTTCCAGGCTACGTCAGTTCTTATTATTTTCGTCTCGGCAGGAATTTTATCCAATGCCATCAAGGCCTTGCATGAAGCAGGGTTATGGAACTTCGGCCAGACAATTGTATTCGACTGGAGCGAAACCTTGCCTGCGGATGGCCCTGTGGGTGCGGTTCTGGCCGGCGTACTAGGGTATCAAGATACCCCTACAACCAGTTCGCTCGTCGCCTGGAGCGTATACTTGGTAGCTGCACTGTTTCTTTATTTACAGCCTTATCGGGAGCGTATGAGGCTTTCACAAAACAGACAAGCATCTTGACGCCCATTGACCGTTAATCGTCCGTAGCCAGAACGGGGGTATGTTTATCCCTGTTCTGGCTGGCTCCTGTAGTTCCAAGCTGGCTGATTATCTTACAATCCGTACCTTCATTACCGCTTGGACAGCTTAAACCCAGTTCGGCAAGATTCATTTTGAGCTTAGAAAGCGCTTCAATCTTATCGTCAATTGCCCTAATCTGGCTAACTACGAGTTTAGTGATTTCACGGCAGTCCTCCGAAGGTCTATCTTTATGCGTCAAGATAATCCGGATATCGTCTAGCGACATGTCAAATGCCCGACAATTTCGGATCACCGCTAAGCGCTCGGCATCGGACTGTGAATAGATCCTGGAGCCGCTGCTGGAGCGTTCAGGGACTGGTAGCAGCCCTATGCTTTCATAATAGCGAATGGTAACCACTGGACAATTTACCATTTTCGCCAGTTGTCCTATCTTCATCTGCAACCTCAGTGGTCAACTTATTCAACCGCGTCTACGCTGGCGCCGAATGTCGCGTCATGACTAGAATTTTTCCTAACCGCGTTAACGTGAACCCACCTTGCAACCGCTTTTCGCAGCCGGCGGATTCGCGTCACGGAATAGCGACGTCGACCTGACAGGACACCTGAGAAACACATGGTTACAGCTTACCAGCGCATGCTTTGCGGCGTTCGGCAAAAATGTCTCGCATGGACATAGAGGAGCTTCATTGTGCTTTCCATTATGACGCAAACACGCCAATGCGCGGGCGCGGCACTGTTTGGCCTTTCCCTATCTGTCGCTGCGGCGCCAGTTACGGTCATCGACGTTTTTCGAGACCCGAATTGCGGCTGCTGCACGAAATGGATCAGCTATTTGGAAAAAAACGGGTATCAGGTCAAGGATCATCTTGAAAGCGACATGCATGCTTTCAAACAGGCTCACGGAATCCCCGAAAGGTTATCGTCGTGCCATACAGGGATCATCGCAGGCAAATTCATTGAAGGCCACGTGCCTGTCGAACAAATCATCGTGCTGGAACAACGTGACGATTTGCGAGGCGTTGCAGCTCCCGGTATGCCTACTGGTTCGCCGGGAATGGAGCGAGGTGGTGTACGTGAGGCCTACCAGATTATTGGTATGACTCGTAAAGGCGGTGACGAAGTCGTGGCCAGTTATAAGGCGCAATGATGACGTGCTGGCGTCTGGCCGGTTGGTGTTGTTCATCCAAAAATCTTAGGATTGCTGCCATAACGTGAGTGGCAGCAATCGAACACAAGGTCTACTTCATTTTTTTATTGAAACGATGGTGGCTTTGCCCCCAGGTTGCGCGAAGGAGAAGGCCACCTTGTCTCCCACTTGAAGCCCGTTCATCTGATCGTCCGTAGCTGAAAATGCCATCGTCATGGGGGGCCACTGCACTTCAGGAACGGCGCCGTGGGCGATGGTCACGGAGTGCTTCTCACGGTCAATGGCTTTAACCGCTCCCTCGGCGTTTGCAACTTGAGCGGAGCTTGCAGGTGGGGCACTCATTCCGTCCATTTTCATGCCCGCCATATCGTCGGCCCAGACAGAAAAGGACAGCGCGAGCATGGTAGCCGCGAGTGCAGATTTAGATCTTTTCACAGGGATTCTCCATGTAGGTTTTTGCAGCGGTCAGATGTGTACTTTCGGCGCATAAGGCGATAGGCAGTAGGCAGCACGAACAGCGAAAGCAACGGCGCGGTGACCATACCGCCTACCATCGGGGCAGCAATACGGCTCATGACTTCGCCACCGGTACCGCTCCCCATCAAAATGGGCAGCAACCCCGCAAGGATGACTGCCACTGTCATTGTCTTGGGTCGGACGCGTTGCACGGCACCTTGGCGTATCGCTCCGACCAGCCCCTGCTCCGAGTAGTCACCTGCATCTTGGCGTTCTGTCCAGGCGTTCTTCAGATAGAGCAACATAATGACGCCGAACTCGGCGGAAACCCCTGCCAGCGCGATGAAACCGACGCCTGTCGCAACCGAAAGGTTGAAGCCGAGGATGTATAGGAACCAAGCCCCGCCGGTGAGCGCGAATGGTAGCGTGGCCATAATCAGCAACGCCTCGTCGACACGGGAAAAGGTCAGATACAGCAGCACGAAAATGATCAGCAACGTGGCCGGTACCACCAGCTTTAAACGTGCGTTCGCCCGTTCGAGAAACTCAAATTGTCCTGAGTAGCTCAGGCTAATTCCGGGCTGCAACTTGACCTGCTGGCTTATGGCCTGACGCAGATCGCCCACCACGGAAGCCAGGTCTCTGCCGCGCACATCGATGTACACCCAGCCTGAGGGCCGGGCGTTTTCGCTTTTAAGCATTGGAGGGCCATCGGTAATTTTGATCTTCGCCACTGTCCCCAGCGTAATCTGGGTGCCTAGCGGGGTGTAAATTGGTAGTTGTTCCAAGGCGCTGACGGAGTCTCGCCATTCGCGCGGGTAACGCACGTTGATTGGGAAGCGTGCAAGCCCTTCAATGGTTTCTCCGACGTTCTCACCGCCGATGGCGCCAGCCACGATGGACTGCACATCGGCGATATTCAGTCCGTAACGCGCAGCGGCGTTACGGTCGATATTCACGTCAATGTAACGCCCGCCAGTCAGCCGCTCCGCAAGGGCGGAGCTGACGCCTGGCACCGTCTTGGCCACCCGTTCTACGGCCTGAGTGGCCGTATCGATTTCGGCCAAGCTGGAACCCGCTACCTTGATTCCGATTGGGCTCTTGATCCCGGTGGCGAGCATATCGATCCGGTTGCGGATGGGCGGTATCCAAATGTTGGTCAACCCCGGAACTCTCACCGCCCGATCCAGCTCCTCCACCAGCTTCTCCTGTGTCATGCCCGGACGCCATTGATCATGTGGCTTGAACTGGATGGTGGTTTCGAACATCTCCAGCGGCGCGGGATCCGTAGCAGTTTCGGCGCGACCGGCTTTGCCAAACACATGCTCGACCTCGGGGATGGTTTTGATCAGTCGGTCGGTCTGTTGCAGTAACAGAGCCGCCTTCTGAACTGACAAGCCTGGAAGAGCAGATGGCATGTAGAGCAGGTCGCCTTCGTCCAGCGGTGGAAGAAACTCTCCGCCCAGTTGAGAAAGCGGCCAGAGAGCGCTAACGAAAACGAGCGCTGCAATCATCAAGGTCGTTTTAGGCCGACGTAGGACAGCATCCAACGCAGGCTGATAAACACGCACGAGGAAGCGGTTCAGTGGGTTTTGTTGCTCTTCAGGAAGCCGACCGCGAATCCAGTAGCCCATCAGGACAGGCACCAGCGTGACGGACAAGCCTGCCGCTGCCGCCATGGCATAGGTTTTGGTGAAGGCCAGTGGCCCAAACAGGCGACCTTCCTGAGCTTCCAGCGTGAAAACTGGAATGAACGACAGGGTGATGATTAACAGGCAGAAAAATAGGGCCGGCCCGACTTCCGTTGCCGCGTCGATCATGACCTGCCAGCGGCGCTCTCCCTGCAGAACCTCACCGGGGTGGCCGAGATGCCACGTTTCAACTTTCTTGTGGGCGTTTTCGATCATGACAACGGCGGCATCGACCATCGCACCAATGGCGATGGCGATGCCGCCCAACGACATGATGTTGGCGTTGATGCCTTGATGACGCATGACAATAAAAGCGATCAGCACCCCGACAGGCAGCGAAATGATCGCCACCAGAGCCGAGCGCAGGTGCCACAGGAATATTCCGCACACCAGGGCAACGACGATAAACTCCTCGATCAACTTGTGACTGAGGTTGTCGACCGCTCGGTCGATCAGCTTGCTTCTGTCATAGGTAGTAACGACTTCGACGCCGGACGGTAGGCTGTGCTTGAGTTCCTCCAGCTTCGCCTTGACCGCTGCGATGGTCTCGCGAGCGTTCTTGCCGCTACGCAGCACTATTACGCCGCCTACGGTCTCACCCTCACCGTCGAGCTCGGTAATGCCACGGCGCATCTCGGGCCCCAGTTGGATCGTGGCGACATCACCCAGAGTGATCGGCACACCGCCAGCTCCCAGTTTCAAAGGGATCGCGCGGAAGTCATTAAGCGTCTTCAGATAGCCGGAAGCTCTCACGATGAACTCCGTTTCCGCCATTTCCAGCACTGCCCCCCCGGTCTCCTGGTTGGCTTTGCCGATAGCGGCAGCAACCTCAGCCTGAGTGACCCGCAGGTTCACGAGCTTCAGGGGATCCAGCACCACCTGATACTGCTTGACCATGCCACCAATAGTGGCCACTTCTGCAATATTGGGAATGGTCTTCAGTTCGAACTTGAGAAACCAGTCCTGCAACGCCCTTAACTGCGCAAGGTCGTGCGCGCCAGTGCGATCCACCAATGCATATTGGTAAATCCAGCCGACCCCTGTCGCATCGGGCCCCAAAGCCGGCTTTGCGTTCGCGGGCAAGCGGCTTTGTACCTGACTTAAATATTCCAAAACCCGCGACCGAGCCCAGTACTGATCCGTGCCATCCTCGAACAATACATACACGAAGCTATCACCGAAAAAGGAGTAGCCGCGCACTGTCTTTGCGCCGGGTACGGAAAGCATGGTGGTCGCTAAAGGGTAGGTCACCTGGTTTTCGACTATTTGCGGCGCCTGACCCGCGTAAGGGGTGCGGATGATCACTTGGACATCGGACAGATCGGGCAGCGCGTCGATGGGCGTAGTCTGCAATGACCAGAGGCCCCACGCGGTGACGAACATTGTCGCCAGAAGCACCAGTAGACGGTTTACAACCGACCACCTGATAAGGGAAGCAATCATGGCTGGTTCCCCATCTTGTTCAGTCGCTCGACCACTAACCCATCATCGGTCTGGCTAACGGCTATCCGAACCTTGTCACCCGCCTTCAGGCCTCTCACCAGAAGTGGGTTAACGACCGGAAACGTCATCGTCATGCCTGGCATTCCGAGGGTGTTGAAGGGCCCATGAGCGAGCGTGACTGTGGTGTCGCTTATATCGACGATCTGTCCATCGGCCTCATGTAAACGAGGCGACGCCATAAGGGTCGAGTCATCCTGATCCGCTGCGACGATGCCCTTCAAGCTGGCCTCCGAGTCCAGCAGAAACTGGCCGGACGCGACGACCTTCTGTCCCTCTTCCAACCCTTTGGCAATTGCAGTTTTGCCATCGGTCTCCTGTCCCAGCTGTACCTCGACCGGACGGTAGTGACCCGAACCCTCGGCACGCATGACTAGCGCTCGCCGTCCGGTGCGAATGACGGCCTCGCTGGGCACCCACAGTACGCTGCGCTCGCCCGTACTGCGCAGGCGTACCTGTGCCGTCAGACCTGGCCTGAGTTGTCCGTTAGGATTGGGGAGCTCGACCCTTACGCGAAGCGTGCGGCTGTCAGGGTTTGTCTCAGGCAGAATCGTACTGACCTTGCCCGCAAAGGTCTTACCGGGAAACGCCGGGAACTGAGCCTCGACTGTTTGCCCTGTCCGGAGCGATCCGGCCTGGGACTCTGGAACGGCGACCGCCAGCCAGACGCTGCTCAGGCCATTGACACGGGCCAGCGTTTCACCGGTTGTGAAGGTCATTCCGTTGCGCAGGTTCAGTTCCTGAAGGACTCCACCGAGGGGACTGGTGATCGTCACATAAGGCTGAACCTTGCCACTGCGCTCCACCTGAGCGATGAGGCGCGGTGGCATGCCCGTCAGCCGCAACCGCTGTCGCGCTGCTGCGAGAAGGGTTGCATCACCTTGGGCCTTCAGCGCCAGAAACTCTGTTTGAGCGGCTGCCCAGTCCGGTACAAGAACATCGGCCAATGGTGCGTTGGCAGATAGGACATCACTCGGCGCGAGCCCATATATGCGCTCGACGAACCCATTGGTACGCGCTTGAACCACCGCGACGTCACGCTCGTTGAAGCCCACGACGGCAGAGACGTCGAGCGTCACGTCCAGCGCACCCCGATTGACGGTGGCAAGTCGAAAACCAAGATTTTGCGTTACCCCAGGATCGATATTGAGGGCCGCTGGATCACCGGCGCCGCTGGCATACTGAGGAACCAGCTGCATATCCATAAAGGGCGACTTCCCCGGCTTGTCGAACTTTTGCTGCGGGTACATGGGATCGTACCAATACAGCGCCTGACGCTCCTGCGAACCACGGCTGTCAGGTACAACGGTTGACGGAGAAGCATCGACGTGAGGCCGTTCTGCGAACCAGTATCCGCCCGCCGCGCCTAAGCCCATGAAAACCGCCGCAATACAAATCGAAGTCCACTGTCGGCTCATGGACGTGCCTCTCCATACGCGAAATACAGACGGGCACTCGTCAGCGCCCGCTGCTCCTCCACGTCCACCTGCTTGAGCCGCGCTTCAATGACTTCACGACGGGCCGTGACGACAGCGTTTAAATCGGTTTTGCCTGCTCGATAACTGGCCAGACTGAGTTCAACTTTCTGCTGGGCGAGCGGCACTAGGCTTTCCCTACCTCGCTGCACGGCGCGATTCAGTCGCGTGTAGTCAGCCAATTCGCTTTCCAGTTGCTCGGCGTGCTCTCGGGCCAGAGCGTCGCGTTGTGCCTCAACTTTGCTGAGTTCGGCCTGCCTAGCAGCGATCTTCGGATTCTGCCGGGTGTCGGTGAACAGCGGCAGATCCCATGAAAACTGCACGCTGACCATGTCACCGAATTCACGATTCCGGTGCTGATAATCCAGCTCCCAGCTCCAGTCAGGACGTTTCTCCGAGACGGCTTCTTGCACCTTTGCCTGTGCCTCTCGGGTCATTGGAACAAAGGCTGCTAGTTCAGGATGGTGTTGCAGCTTGTGCGAGTAGCCAGACGTGTCGGTGGGCCACTCCGGCAGGCTGCCTACCGGTTCGTCATTGCCTGCCGGGCCTATCCACCGTTTGAGGGCCGCCCGCGCCCGAGTCCGCTGAACATTCAGATCATCTTGTCGCTCTGCGAGCAATGCTGCCTCCTGCTTGGGCGAGACTGCTTCGGCGGGTTGTGCTCGACCACCGGCTATCTGCGCCTTAACAGTTTCGGCGAACAGTCCGTTTTCCCGGTAGAAGTCCTGAAGCAGCACGTTCTTGCGTTCGACCGAATAGCTGCTTATCCAGGCAAGCGCCGTCGACAGGCGAACGTTGAGACGTTCAACCTGGCGCTCTGCTGCGGCGCGCTCAATGGCCGCATTGGCCACCTCAATACGCGCTAGGCGCTTTTCGCTGTTGGGCATCTCCTGTCTGATTCCGACCATCTGCATAGTCATGAAATCATCGTTGACGCTCCAGCGATCCGGGCCTCCGATTGGGTAGTTTTGCAAACCTGCTATCAGCGTCGGATCGGGTAATTCGCCGGCGGGTATGGCCGCGCTGTTTGCAGCCCGGACATTGGCATCTTGTGCGGCGAGCGAGGGCGCGTGCGTATCTGCCAGTCGTAACGCTTCATCAAGCGTCAGGGTGCTAGCAAAGCCGTGCGCTGCCATTACGCTTGCCATCAGACCGACCACGGCGGGCCAGCCAATGCGATAGCACTTGGCATTCATCAGTTTTATTCCTGTGATCATGTACCGCACGCGACATGTAAACGCGCACGATCTGTCCATTTCGCTAGGGCAAAATGGGCCTCAATGTCAAAAAAAGGAATTAACCGCGTGGCGGTCGCCACACACCGGATGAAGTGCCCACGGGCGCGGAGTCGCTAAGAAAAATAGCCATAACGGGATTGAGGGGGGAAACAGGTGGCTTGAAGGCCAACACTTCGAGTATGCCGCCGTTCTTGCACTCTTGACCTGGTTTACAGGGTTTGCTGTGGTCAGCAGAGCTTTTCATGTCGTTGCAACAGTCCATCCCCATGTCGCTCATCATCGCCATGCCCGTGGTCTTCATAGGGCAAGGTTCTGTCGATGCCTGAACACCCGCCATCCCGGTTAAAGGAAGCGTGAGGCTGATCAGAAAAATGAGGCACAACCGCAGGTAACGTTTCATACCACTGCACTGTAGGGGATGGGCACGACAAGGACAACAAGGGCAGCCTGGCTAGCTCAGAGAGATCACCTGGAGCTAATCACACCAAGTGCGGATTAAGTCAATGTTACGCGCCAGGAAGCAAGCGTAAGCCTGCTCCACATTCATCAACTCGAATGACTCTTCAGTGGCAGACGAATGCTGATCGCGACGCAAACCGCGAGTAAGCAACAAAACATGATCAACAGCAGCACTGGGCCAAACGCGTCTAGCACCAATGCCGCCAGAATGGGGCCACACGCCTGAGCAATCAGTACCGGTCGGGCAAGCAATCCCATTCGCGATCCGTACCCCAGTGCACCAAACAAGGCCAGGGGCAGCGTGCCACGGGTAATCGTGAGAATGCCGTTCCCGGCTCCATAGAGTGCAATGGCGACGAACGCGAGCCATGGCTTCCCGGAAGTCAGCAAGCCAAGCCCGAACAGACAAAGCACAACGCCGATGCGTGCCGACCATGTGGGATGGAGGTTCCTGCCCATTGCGAACTCAGCGATCCGTGCTGCGACCTGGGCGGGGCCGATGACCATGCCTATCGCCAAGGCAACGGCGGTCACGATCCCCAACTGCTTGAGGGCATCCAGAAGATGTACAGAGATTCCCGATACAACCAGCGCGAGGAGAGTCAGCATCGTGCCGATTAGCAGGAACAGAACTCGGGACTGACTTGAGTTGTGGATAGTGGAAGTAGTGCTTCCAGTCACAACCGCTCGTAAGGGTTGTTTAGCGCTGCCAGGAATCATGAGAGCGTGGATAGGCAGTCCGATGAGCAAATGCGCGGCAGCAATGGATAGGCACGTTCCCCTCCAGCCGAGCCATTCCTCCATTGCCGCAATGGCTGGCCAGCCCAACGTACTGGCAAAACCACCCAGCAAGGTCAATCCGGTAATTGATGTTCGAGCCCCCTCACCGAGAAGCCGACCTAGCGTTGAAAAGGCAGCGTCGTAAAGCCCTGCGGCCATTGCCACGCCGATCAAAGTCCACGCGAAGTAGTACGTCGGCATGTTTTCAGCAATGCCCATGGTGGCAATGCCCACGGATAGAAGCAGAGAGCTACACGCCATTGCCGCCCGGCCACCATGGCAGTCAATGTGCCGCCCCACTGCGGGTGATGTTGCTCCCGCAACCAACATTCCCCAGGACAGTCCGCCAACAACACTGGTGATTGACCAGCCCGCATCCCTCGCTATGGGGGCAGCGAGAACAGCAGGCAAATAATAGGTAGAACCCCATGCAAGAATTTGAGTGAAACCCATGGCCCAAACGAGCCGGGTGCGATGGGTGGCAGGGTGTAACGACTCAGGGAGGCTCACTCGCCACGCTCGATTTTTGGTTGGTAGTGACAACAAGTTAGCGCGAGAGAATTCTTGCCGTCAACCAAGGCGAGATGTATTGACGACTCAGCTTCGCCACCCTTACTGTTGCAGCTAACAACAAATTTGTGACGGTTATGTCGAAACGAAAAAATGAGCAGTTGACCCAGGATGCCGAGGATTTGTACGAAGCGGTAAACCAGCTCGTGCGTGTCTACCAGTTCCGAGATCGAGACCGAATCTGCTGCTACGACGTTTCGGTTACCCAGTGCTATGCGGTCGAAACCCTCGTAAAGCAGGGCGCGCTTCGGCTTCAAGTGCTGGCTGAGGAGATGTTCTTGGACAAGAGCACGGCGAGCCGGGTAATCGATGCTCTCGAACGCAAGGGATATGTGTCACGCGTTGAAGATGATGAAGACCGTCGCGCTGTGAAAATCCAGGCAACTCAAGCGGGGAAAGAACTTTATGAAAAAATCAGAAGCGATCTGGTAGCAGAAGAGCGAGCGATGATCGAAAACCTGTCAGTTGAAGCCAGACAAGGTGCTGTGAGCCTGCTGAGACAAATCACAAGAGCGACCGAAATCCGATGTGGTCTGGCGAATGAGCCTTGTTCGGATGCTATGCAACGGGACTGAAATTTTTTTTCGCTAGAATATTGTCACTACCAACAGAATGGAATCACTCATGCAAATTCGCCGAGCAGAACCTAACGACACACCGCTGATAGCTGCCATTTACAATCAGGGGATCGAGGAACGAAGCTCCACGTTTGAGACGACACCTCGCATTCCGAATGACATGATCGAACGACTCCAACACGCTGGCCGCTACCCCGTGCTTGTAGTGCTTGATGAGAGCAACGAGGTTGTTGGATGGGCAAGCCTCAGTAGCTACCGGGCTAGGGCCTGCTACGACGGCATTGCTGACTTTTCGATTTACATGAGCAGGGATGCTCGGGGTCGGGGACTTGGGAAGCAGCTGCTTGAGGCTTTGCTCAAGGAAGCGGAGACCCTTGGGTTCTGGAAAGTCCTCTCGCGGATTTTCGCGTCAAACCACGCCAGCCTTGCCTTGTGCGAAGCGAGTGGTTTTCGCCAGGTTGGCTTCTACGAAAAACACGCCTGTCTGGAAGGTCTGTGGATTGACTGCGTCATTGTCGAAAAGCTCTTTCCTGCCAATCAAACAACCGACGCACTCGCAGCCCCACCGATAAGGACAGAAGCTGGAGGACTGAGCGGTTGCTGATGATCTAAGCAGCCCCCTAAACTTTCATCTATCGCACCGCAACCCCTCTGGACTTGCTGGTCAATGCGAATGCGAATGACTGGTCAAGTCCAATGCAAATGGGTGGTCAAGTCCGTGCAATTACGCAGCACGACGCATTTCTTCTTCAGTTAAATCAGCGTTCATAAAGGATCTCAGTGGAGCGGGAATTAGCTCAATGGATTCTAGTAGGCTGGCTACGCCATGGCGCCCTATGGATCATGACCACCTAAATGCCCAAGTCGATTTCGAGACAGGAGCCTCTCCATGCTCGCGAAAGTTGCGTCTTTGGCATTAGCGTAATGAGCCCGTCAGCGAGGTTGCTGGCGTGACGAGCGTACAAGGTCACTGAGCCCGCAACTGGAGCTCGACCCGGCACGAAGGCCCCAACCCGTTGCTGAGCAATTTTCAGTATATTCAGAACATCCTGGCTCACCTGCTTGGTGGTCAGGTGCTCCACCACTGGCCTGGGCGGAAGGGCGAAATGACTCCACATGTCTACAACCACCCGGAGCAGTTCGTCCGAGCCAAAATGTTCGAGGGCCATCTCCCACAACTGACCTTCTTGCGCCATATTTAGACGGGCCCTAGTCATTACGGAGTTTCAACAGCATGAGGCTCTTTCTTGATTGCGAATTTACCCAGCTCTCATCTGCAGCGAAGCTGATATCGCTGGCCCTGGTTGCTGAGAACGGTCGCGAATTCTACGTCGAATTGCTCGATGGTTGGCGAGAAGACGACTGCGGTGATTTCGTGAAGGAGATCGTACTGCCTCAGCTCTGGGGCGGTGATTACGCCATGCCGATGATTGAGGCCAGGAAGGTGCTCCTCCAGTTCTTGGCAACCTACGACAAAGAGCTCGAGGTCGTCACAGACGCACCTATCTACGACTGGGAGCTGTTTTGCGAGCTCGCTTACAACAATGGACGGTGGCCCAGGAACGTCCGAAATTATCCGACCGATGCCTCGACACTTTCGCCTACAAGTGATGGGGCGGTGCTGCCTCACCACGCCCTGCTAGACGCCAGGATAATCGCTGGAATGTTCACGCAATGATGGGGCGCAGGGGCTAGGCCCACAGCAAGAAATTATACTGTTGATCCATCCAGCATCTAAGCCTAACCTAGAAAGAGAACAAATGTACTCCTAACGGCATTCCCTCATGACCCATACCAATCACACCCCTGAAGATTCAGCATTCGACCTAGGTGTTCCTACTGAGCTCGAAAGCTACCAACACCAATGCCTCATGCTCGTCGACGAGCTCCATGAAGCCTGGGCAGACATCCGAAGGTTGAAAGGTGATGCTCGAACGCTGGTAGCGATGAACGATGCACTGACAGCCGAGCTCAATGCATTGAGGGCAGCGCAGCGGAAAGGGCCGACGGTATGCTGATACGAAGAGCGTCGTTCAGAGGGGCACTCGGCGACCGAGATCACCGCCCTCCTCTCAACTCTGCAACTGACCAAGCCTTTCCTGTACGGCATCATCAAAGATTATGTAGAGAGCTTCGATGTCCGACGGACGTAAGCGATGAGCTGCCTCCTACCCCATGATGAAAGCGATCTGCATCTCACCCTCTCTCTCGATGTCTTCTTTCGTGCTTGCAGCGTTTAGCGCTCGCACAAGGTCGTTCACCAGGCCCTGAATGGGTTTGGGTAATGACATCCACAGGTTAGGGGTAAGCTGCTGTATGACAGAACGACTGCATAATAAGATCTGCGGAGACGCCTAGGCAGGCGGGATCCTTCACCTCGTCACGAGTCATCGCCCCAGTGGTGTCTTGCGATCCGACAGTCTTCATCTTGGGTTCGCAGTACGTGCATGGGCGTATGCCTGCTACGCCACAAGCTTGCCCCACCATCTTCTGCGCTAGCGAGAATCCTTTTCCAGTGTCAACAGGCTGCTCTGGTTTATGAAATAGCGTGGATGGGCCAAGACCAAGTTCCGCGCGCGCCTTTTCGGTTAGGCCTCGGCCGATGATCAACGGAATGCGACCCCCAGCACGTACTTCATCAAGCAATACCGGAGTTTTCAGGTTGAACGTTGCGATCACCTCGTCGCAGCCGTGAAGGCAGACTTTACCCGGCAGCGGATACACGTCAATGACATCCCCCATGTTGAGGCCCGAGACGTCAAACTCGATTGGCAGCGCACCGGCATCCTCCATGGTGTTGTAGAAGATCGGTGCGATCTTGTTGCCGAAGCAGAACCCAAACGCGAGCATCCAGCATGAGGAGACGGATTTTAAGGTTTCTGCTGATCGACCCACCTAATACTCTTCACCGTAGCTCTGCAGATCCTCCTCCTTGATTTCAACCTCGCCGAATGAACCCAAGTAGACGTTACGGCATGGAAGCTCACTAATCACTCCTCGGCTCAGCAGCCGTGCAGCAATGTTTCGCATTGTTGCTTCAACATCCAATGGTTCAGCGGACGATCCAATCTCAGCGTCCATTAACGCATTGACGTCAATGTCTTCATTGGCAACAAACGGCCCTTGCCGGTCGTATCCTTCGAAGACGCCATGCGCTATGCACAGCATCTCCCCTTTCAGGATCAGAAGCCTTGCCACTTTCACCTCCCGCGTTTTAAGTTTGGTGAGAGCCGTCACAGCTTTTACGGGCCAAGCATTAATCAATACCTTCAACTCAGCAAAGCTGAATGCATCGAAACCTGCGAACAGTGGTGGCGCAGTCGGTGCCAGTGACGCCCACCTGAGCTCAGCCATCACCGCCCTGCTCCTATCGAGCATCGTCCGTCGCCAGGTCGACATGCGAAGGACAACGGACAGTGAAATATCGGATTCCACCAAGCACTCCTGGGGCACCGCAGATTTCGCAGATAGTCAGTGACGCGACCTGAGCAGCATCCACTGTCTGTCGACAAAAATCGTCGCCCCCGTTGTAGCTAAAGCGTAGGCCGCCCCACTTTTCTTTAATACGCACGACCTTCAGTGGCGTGATCTCAGGGTGTGCCTGCATATGCAATTCTAGGGCTGTACAAAGTTTATCCAGCAGGCCGAGCCAACCCGGTAGGCACGCAATTTCGATCAACTGAGCATTCTCAAGAAACTCAGGATATCGCCCGCGTAGTAAGGGTAAAAGATCATCGGTCAAATGCTACTCCTGGATCATTGAAGAATACTGGGATCCTCGTTTGGCGCCTCAAGCAAGCGGAGCGCGCCGGCCCAGAGGGCCATAGGCGTGAGGATGGAAGCCCGCCAGGGCCAAGACGCACACGAAGTGATGCGGCTTGGTTCACCACAGCCGTCCGCGAATGCGGCACGCCACAATCGACCGGATCCAGATATAGCCGTAAGGGCTTAGTAAATTGACGCGCAGAAGGCTATGCACGACTGGCGTAGCTTTCTGCGAGCTCAGCACATCTTTGAACCAAACTCACTCAGACTTGCTGTCCGGCGACTCCAAATTCCTGAATACCAATCTGTTCGAGCGAACCCTCTGCTA
>NZ_QXTJ01000034.1 GCF_003605735.1 Pseudomonas sp. LS-2
GATCGCCGGCAAGCCGGGCTCCCACGGCCTTCGGCCAGAATCAAAAGCGTGAGCCGGGGTTGCATGATTTCGGCGGACTCAAAAGCGCGAGCCGGGGTTCATGATTTCGGCGGAATCAAAAGCGCGAGCCGGGGTTGCATGATTTCGGCGGAATCAAAGTTCAACCCGCGCGCCAGTACTTGCTCAGCGGCGGATTGCGGCCGGTGACCGGATCGGTTTCTGGAAACGGCAGGGTCGCCATTCGCTTGATCATCGCTTCGGTCGGCGCTTCCCGGCAGATGTCCCATGGCTGCCCCGGCGGGTAGCCGCCCACCACCAGAAAATCATCACTGGCCCAGAGTCTGCAATGCCCGGTTCCCGTGGGCAACAGCACCACGTCGCCCTTGTTGACCGTCACCTCCTTGCCATTCGGACCACCCAGCATCAGCCGCGCCGAACCCGCCGCGAAGCCGAGTACTTCGTGGGCGGTGGAGTGGTAATGGTGATAGTCGAACACCCCGTCGCGCCAGGCCGGTTCCCAGCCGTTGCGCGTGAACAGGTCTTCCATTTGCGTGGCCACATCGCCTGTGGTCATGACCCCGGCGTAATGCAGCACCGGCAGCTTCGGATTGTTCGGCACCCAGTCGTTGCGCTCGAGTAACAGTGTTTTTGGTGGTTGCATGGTGTCCGCCCCGGCCAGACCGGCCCTCAGCGCCATCGAACCTGCGCTGAGCACCAGTGCGCCCTTGATGAAATTTCGTCGGCCAAACGTCGTCATAAAGGTCGTCACGAAAGGTTTCCAGTAACAGCAGACCGATCAAGCGGCGCGCTCGTTCCAACCGAAACCGCTCGATTCGTGCCTCGATGACAAATCTGATTTGTGCCCCACGTGCTGTTTGCTGCCGATCCGGATGGCGATACTTCTGGCAATTCTGCATTCCCAAGAACCGGCCCATGGATGGCCGTCGCGAGGTTGAACAATGATTGTGTTGCGCCGATTTGCACTGCTAATGACCGCTGCCGCTTTACTCAGCGCCTGTGGTGAATCCTCCAGATTGCCGTTTCAGGCCGGTGTCGGTCCCACGCCGCAATTACCCGAACCCACCCACTCGCTGATCCCGACCCTGAAAGTGTCCAAGGCCGTGGGCTGGAGTGGCGGCAACACGCCCAAGGCTCCCGAGGGCTTCAAGGTGCAGGCGCTGGCCGAGGGGCTTCAGCATCCGCGTTGGCTGTACAGCTTGCCGAACGGCGATGTGCTGGTTGCCGAAAGCAACACGCCGCCCAAACCGGAAGGCTCCACGGACGGGGGCACGGGGGTGATGGCCTGGATCAAACGCACCGCGTCGGGCATCGTCATGAGTCGCGTGGGTGCCGAAGCGCCCAGCGCCAACCGGATTACGCTCCTTCGCGACGCGGATGGCGACGGTAAGGCCGAAGTGCACACGGTGTTCATCAGTGGGCTGATGTCGCCATTCGGCATGGCGCTGATCGGCAACGAGCTGTTCATCGCCAATGCCGATGCAATCGTCAAAGTGCCGTACAGCGAGGGTCAGACCGAAATCAGCGCCACACCGACCAGAGTCACCGATCTGCCCGCGGGCCTCAACCATCACTGGACCAAGAACATCGTCGCCAGTGGCGACGGTTCCAGGCTCTACGTAACCGTGGGCTCCAACAGCAACGTCGGTGAGAACGGCCTGCAAGCCGAAGAAGGGCGCGCAGCGATCTGGGAAGTCGACGTCAAATCGGGACACAAGCGATTGTTCGCCAGTGGTCTGCGCAATCCCAACGGGTTGGTCTGGAAACCGGGTAGCAGCGAGCTGTGGACGGTGGTCAACGAGCGCGATGAAATCGGCAGCGACCTGGTGCCCGATTACCTGACCTCGGTCAAGGACGGTGCGTTCTATGGCTGGCCGTGGAGCTACTACGGTAACCACGTTGACAGCCGCGTGCAGCCGCCGCGACCGGACAGGGTGGCCAAAGCCATTGCGCCGGACTACGCGCTGGGCACCCACGTTGCACCCCTGGGCCTGACCTTCTCAGACCCGCGTGGCATGCCGGAAAGCTTCGCTGACGGCGTGTTCGTCGGCGAGCACGGTTCGTGGAACCGTAATCCGCAGGCCGGTTACAAAGTGGTGTTCATCGGCTTCAAGGACGGGCAGCCGTCGGGGATGCCCATGGATTTCCTCACCGGATTCCTGAACGCCGACGGCGAAGCCCAAGGGCGGCCAGTGGGCGTGATCCTCGACAAGCAGGGCGCGTTGCTGGTGGCCGATGATGTGGGCAACCGGGTCTGGCGGGTGAGTCGCGCGCAGTAAAGGAGCACGGCGCAAGGGCGAGGGACGAGAAACCGTACCGGCCGATTGGAGATGATGACGCTATGTGTTGTACTTCGCAGGACGGCACCCACCATTCACCCAGTCACCGGTCACCCCGATGAATCCTGCTACCCGTTCTCATACCCACGTCATTGGCATGTGGTTGATGGCCAGCGTGGCGCTGGCCTTCGCCAGTCACGACGCCATTTCCAAGAGTCTGATTCTTGCGCTTCCGGTGATTTTCGTCGCCTGGGCGCGGTATCTGGTTCATACCTTGATCGTCACCGGCGCCATTCTCCGAAAAAGAGAGCAAGGGGCGTTTCGCAGCAAACGGCCATGGCTGCACCTGCTCAGGGCGATGGTGCTGCTTGCGGACAGTCTGACGTTTCTGTTCGGCCTGACGCATGTGCCGTTGGCCGAGTCCACGGCGCTGGTGTTTCTCGCCCCGGCGTTCGTCACGATCCTGTCGCCATTGCTGTTCGGCATCAAGGCCGACCGTTTGCAGTGGCTGTCCGTGATCGTGGGGTTCGTCGGTGTGCTGGTGGTGATCAATCCAACCGGTGACGGCTTCTCGCTGTGGATGCTGTTTCCGCTGGCGACTGCGTTCTTCTTCGCGGTCTATCAACTGCTCACGCAACTGGCGGGGGAGTCTGATAGCCCGTCGGTCTGCAGCTTCTATGTGGGCATTTTCAGCACGACGCTTCTCAGCCTCGTGGTGCCTTTCCATTGGGCGTCCCCAAGCCTTTCGCAGTGTCTGCTGTTGCTCGTACTCGGGGGCATGGGGCTGTCGGCGCACTTCCTGATTTCCAAGGCCTACCGCTTTGCTTCTTCATCGGTGCTGGCGCCGCTGGGGTATCTGCAGATCGTGTTCGCGACGGTGTATGGCGTGCTTTTTTTCGGCAACTATCCAGTGATGACCTCGATGTTCGGCATGGCGCTGATCTGCGTGAGCGGGCTTCTGGTCTACGCCAAACGGACCCCGGCTTCGGTCTCCAGCAGCGCTGAGGTGTGAGCATTGACGAAGGGCGCGATCAGCGGGAAAACCTGCGCGCGCCCGCGACACACAGGATGACCGCGACGGTCACTCCCAGCATGCCAAGGCTGACCTGCTCATGCAGCAGGGTCGCTGCCAGCGCCAGCCCGAAAAACGGCTGCAGCAATTGCAGTTGACCCACCGCAGCGATACCCCCCTGTGCGAGCCCGCGGTACCAGAAGACAAAACCGATCAGCATGCTGAACAGCGACACGTAGCCAAGGCTGATCCACGCGGGAAGGGTGATTGGCGCAAGCGAAGCCGGCGCAGTGAGCCAGGTCAGAACCAGCATGACCGGCAGCGCCAGTACCAGGGCCCAGCAGATCACCTGCCAGCCGCCGAGGGAGCGCGACAGTTTCGCGCCCTCCGCATAACCCAGGCCGCACACCAGTATTGCCAGCAGCATCAGCAGGTCGCCGGTTGGCGATGCGGTCACGCCTTTGGAAAACGCGAACCCCACCACCAGCGCGCTGCCCAGTGTCGAAAACACCCAGAACACTGGCCGGGGACGCTCGCCGCCCCGCAGCACGGCAAACGCAGCCGTCGCCAGCGGCAACAGGCCGACGAAGACAATGGAGTGGGCCGACGTCACGTACTGCAATGCCAGTGCGGTGAGCAGGGGAAAGCCCACCACCACGCCCATCGCGACAATCAACAGCGGCATTATCTGGCCGTTCGCGGGGCGTCTTTCTTTAAGCAGCAACAGCATGCACAACGCAATGACGCCGGCGATGGACGCGCGGGCCATGGTCAGGAACACCGGGGCGAACTCCAGCACGGCAATTCGCGTGGCGGGCAGAGAGCCACTGAAGATCACCACGCCAATAAGCCCGTTGATCCAGCCGGTCGAGGCGTTGTCATTGCTGCGGTTTTGCAGGTTCGATGCGTGTTCCATGTGCGTCAGGCTCGATACTGACCGACGCAGGCGACACGATGGATTTCGCGTTCGGCAGCGCCAGTCTGTTGTGTTGCCGTCATGCTAAGGCGCAGAATCAGGACAATCAAAAAATTGTCATGGATACATTTTCGATGCCCCGCGCTCGCTACAAATCCATCGTCGACACACTTGCCGGTGACATCGCGTCCGGTGCATTACCGCCGGGCACCCGCCTGCCGACCCATCGCCAGTTGGCCGAGCAGCAGGGACTGGCGCTGGTGACGGCATCAAGGGTCTATGCCGAACTGGAGGCGATGGGCCTGATCAGCGGAGAAACGGGGCGCGGCACCTTCGTGCGCGAGATCGCACTGCCTTTGAGCCATGGGGTCGATCAGCAGGCGACCGCAGCGGGCATGCTGGACCTCAACTTCAACTATCCATCGCTGCCCGGTCAGGCTGAATCGTTGCGCACCGGCTTGCGTCAGCTGGCATTGTCGGGTGATCTGGAAGCCCTGCTGCGCTATCAGCCCCACGCTGGACGCAGCCATGAACGCGCCTGTATCGCCCGCCATCTGGCTGACCGCGGACTGGCGGTCGAGGCCGAGGAGTTGTTGATCGTAAGCGGGGCGCAACATGGCTTGACGGCCACGGTGATGGGCTTGCTCAAACCGGGAGATGTGGTCGCGGTCGATGCGCTGACGTATTCGGGATTCAAAGTGATTGCCGACGCTCATCGTCTGGAGTTGGTGGCCATCCCGTTGACCGAGACCGGGCCGGATCTCGACGGGCTTGAGAAGCTCTGCCGCAAGCGTCGGGTCAAGGCCGTTTATGCGATGCCGACGCTGCATAATCCCATGGGCTGGGTCATGGATCTGGCCTGGCGCGAGCGTCTGGTGGACATCGCACGCAAGCAGGGATTGCTGTTGATCGAGGACGCCGCCTACGCCTTTCTCGCCCATGAGCCGCCTGTGCCGCTCAGGGCCCTGGCCCCGGAGCTGACTGTCTACGTGTCGGGATTTTCCAAGAATGTCGCGACCGGGCTGCGAGTGGGCTATGTGGTGGCGCCGTTGCAATGGGTGCCCGCCCTCGAGCGGGTGATCAGGGCCACCACCTGGAATACCCCCGGTGTCATGACGGCGCTGATGTGCGGCTGGATCGAAGACGGGACTGTCGCCCGCCTAGAGGACGAAAAGCGTCAGGACGCGATGGCACGTCAGCGTCTTGCCCGAAAAGCGCTGGCCGGTCTTAAGATCGTCAGCCATCCGGCTTCGTATTTCCTGTGGCTGCCGTTGCCCGAGGAAGTGCGTGCAGATCAAGTGGCCGTGGCACTGCTGGCGCAAAACATCGCGGTATCGACCGCCGAGCCTTTTGCAATCTCCAGCCCCGCGCCTCACGCCATTCGGTTGGCGCTGGGCTCACTCCAACAGGTTGCGCTCAAGGAGGCGCTGCATAAAGTCCGCCAGGTGATCGGCAACTTTGGGTACTGAGTTAGTCTGGATAGGCATATGCAAAACTTGGTTTATTCAGGAAAACGTAAGGGACTTTCTCCGTCTGCCTACCATTCGTGAAATCGATAGTTAACATTAAGGTTTGAGAGTTCTTTTTTTTGGGCAAAGGAGCAGGATAGAGCCATACCGAACTGGCTTGAAGAAGGACGACCGCGATGAGAATTTCAACCCTGCTGACACTGGTCGCCGTACCGACCGGCACNGAACAGGCGTGCCATTTCATGCCGGTCGCTGACAGCAGCGTTGGCCTGAGCAAGTCCCAGTCGGTGGGTGTGCTTTACAGCGAAAACACCGTCAACACGCTCCAATACCTTGAGCGTTATCACGCCGTCGCCCTGAAAGGGGTGAAGAATGGCGCGCTGGATGCCCGGATTCGTCAGGCCTTCGTCAGCAGTTCCGATCCGAAACTGGCCATCGACTGGCTGCACGGTTCGCTGAAGAAGGAATTCGCCTCGGTTACCGTTTACGACAACCTTGATGCCCTGATGAAAGCGCGCCCGGATGTGGTGGTGATGCTCGACACTTACAGCCAGTTGGTGACTCAGCGCAACAGCCAGGTAGAAGCGCGGTTCGTCGCCAAGTTCTACGACTCGAACCTGCAATACATCGGCAAGGCTGAAGGCCTGGGTGCTAAAGAGCTGAGCTCGGTCTGGGTCCATGACAAGGCAGCCCCCGAGATCGCCGCGCAGATCGATCAGCAGCGTGAATTGCAGGTCAATGCGCTGAAACAGTTCGACATGTCGCTCAAGGCGCTGGTGACCTCGGGCGAAGTGGCACAGGTGGCTGGCAACTGACTCTCCCTTCTCTGACACTCGATCTCCTGTAGCAGGACGGTTTTTTGCATCCCCTTGAATCGAGTGTCCGGCCGCGACTCTGCCCACGGCCTTTGGCCAGAAGCAGACTCCAGGCGTCCACGAAAAAGGGGAAGCAGACGTCAATCTGCTTCCCCTTCTTTGTTTCCGGCTACAGCTGTGTCAAGCCGTCATCAAATCAGATAACCGCCAGAATCGCCTGGGTCACCGCTTCGATGTTGCGCTTGTTGAGCGCGGCAACGCAGATGCGACCGGTGTCCAGCGCGTAGATGCCGAACTCGTTGCGCAGGCGGTGTACTTGCGCGGTGGTCAGGCCCGAGTAGGAGAACATGCCGCGCTGACGGGCGACGAAACTGAAGTCCTGACCGGCTGCGTTGTGCGCCAGACGGTTGGTCATTTCTTCGCGCATGCCGCGGATGCGCAGGCGCATTTCGGCCAGTTCCTCTTCCCACTTCTGACGCAGCTCAGGGCTGTTCAGCACGGCAGCGACGATGGTCGCGCCATGGGTCGGCGGGTTGGAGTAATTGGTGCGGATCACACGCTTGACCTGGGACAGGACGCGAGCGGTTTCTTCCTTCGAATCGGTCACGATCGACAACGCGCCGACACGTTCCCCATACAGCGAGAACGACTTGGAGAACGAACTGGACGCGAAGAAGGTCAGGCCCGAATCGGCGAACAGACGCACAGCCGCAGCGTCTTCGTCGATGCCGTCGCCGAAGCCCTGATAGGCCATGTCCAGGAACGGCACGTGACCTTTGGCTTTCAGGACTTCAAGGACTTTTTTCCAGTCTTCCAGGGTCAGGTCGACGCCGGTCGGGTTGTGGCAGCACGCGTGCAGCACGACGATGGAGCCGGACGGCAGGTTGTGCAGATCTTCCAGCATGCCGGCGCGGTTCACATCGTGGGTCGCGGCGTCGTAGTAGCGGTAGTTCTGCACCGGGAAACCGGCGGTTTCGAACAGTGCGCGGTGGTTTTCCCAGCTTGGGTCGCTGATGGCCACAACGGCGTTGGGCGACAGTTGCTTGAGGAAGTCGGCACCGATTTTCAGGGCGCCTGTACCGCCGACGGCCTGCACGGTCATCACACGGCCCGAAGCCAGCAGTGGCGACTCGGCACCGAACAGCAGGGTTTGCACGGCTTTGTCGTAGGCGGCGATGCCGTCGATCGGCAGGTAGCCGCGCGGAACGTGTTGAGCGACGCGAATTTCCTCTGCTTCGGCAACGGCACGCAGCAGCGGGATTTTCCCTTCTTCGTTGCTGTAGACGCCTACACCCAGGTTGACCTTGGTGGTACGGGTATCGGCGTTGAATGCTTCGTTGAGGCCCAGGATAGGATCGCGTGGTGCCATTTCGACAGCGGAGAACAGGCTCATTTTTGCGGCAGCTCTGAATGGGGAGTGAATGGGTGGCATCGCTCCGGCCGAATGCACTAGAGCGGTGCGCAAACGGGGAGTCAGTATAGAGAGCATCGCGGACCGGGGCGACAGGTCGCAGGCGGTTTTTTCAAGGTTTTTCCGATTTTTTTCGACCATTAGTCATGTCACGGGGACTAATGTCCTGAGGATGGCTTGAAAGCTGGCTTTGTGGACTCCATTTGTAGTCCCATCACTCTTTTCCGGTACGTCTTTTCTCCTGGCGAGATCAGTCGTCGGCGCTCATTACGCTTTGCGCTGCCCGCTTCCTTCAGACGCAAGCGAACACAGAGGTCAGTTATGTCCGAGTTTCAACTCGTTACCCGTTTTGAGCCGGCCGGTGATCAGCCGACGGCGATTCGTCAACTGGTCGAGGGCATCGACGCTGGCCTCTCGCACCAGACCCTGCTGGGCGTGACCGGCTCGGGCAAGACGTTCAGCATCGCCAACGTGATTCAACAGGTGCAGCGTCCTACCCTGGTGCTGGCGCCTAACAAGACCCTGGCCGCGCAACTTTACGGCGAGTTCAAGGCGTTCTTCCCCAACAATGCCGTCGAGTACTTCGTTTCCTACTACGACTATTACCAGCCCGAGGCCTACGTGCCGTCGTCGGACACCTTCATCGAGAAGGATGCGTCGATCAACGACCACATCGAGCAGATGCGGCTGTCGGCGACCAAAGCGCTGCTGGAGCGCAAGGACGCGATTATCGTCACCACGGTGTCGTGCATCTACGGTCTGGGGAGCCCGGAAACCTACCTGCGCATGGTCCTTCACGTGGACCGCGGCGACAAACTCGATCAGCGCGCCTTGCTGCGGCGTCTGGCCGACCTTCAATACACCCGCAACGACATGGACTTCGCCCGTGCGACCTTCCGTGTGCGAGGCGATGTGATCGACATCTTCCCGGCCGAATCGGATCTGGAAGCGATCCGCATCGAACTGTTCGACGACGAAGTGGAGAGCCTGTCGGCCTTCGACCCGTTGACCGGCGAAGTCATCCGCAAGCTGCCGCGGTTCACCTTCTACCCCAAGAGTCACTACGTGACGCCGCGCGAAACGCTGCTCGACGCCATGGAAGGGATCAAGGTCGAGTTGCAGGAGCGGCTGGAATACCTGCGCGGCGCCAATAAGCTGGTGGAAGCCCAGCGTCTGGAACAGCGCACTCGTTTCGATCTGGAGATGATCCTCGAACTGGGTTACTGCAACGGCATCGAGAACTACTCGCGCTACCTGTCGGGCCGTCCTGCCGGGGCGCCGCCACCGACCCTGTACGACTACCTGCCGCCGGACGCGCTGCTGGTGATCGATGAGTCCCACGTCAGCGTTCCTCAGGTCGGCGCCATGTACAAAGGCGACCGCTCCCGCAAAGAGACCCTGGTCGAATACGGGTTCCGCCTGCCGTCGGCCCTGGACAACCGGCCGATGCGTTTTGACGAATGGGAGAGCGTCAGCCCGCAGACGATCTTCGTTTCGGCGACCCCAGGCCCGTACGAAGGCGAGCATGCGGGGCGGGTGGTCGAGCAAGTGGTGCGGCCGACCGGTCTGGTCGACCCGCAGATCGAGATTCGTCCGGCGCTGACTCAGGTCGACGACCTGCTTTCCGAAATCCATAAACGGGTCGCGCTGGAAGAACGTGTACTGGTCACGACGCTGACCAAGCGCATGTCCGAAGACCTCACTGATTATCTGGCCGATCACGGCGTGCG
The DNA here is from genome assembly GCF_003605735.1 of Pseudomonas sp. LS-2. GTDB lineage: Bacteria > Pseudomonadota > Gammaproteobacteria > Pseudomonadales > Pseudomonadaceae > Aquipseudomonas. The sequence continues at coordinate 9,651 of NZ_QXTJ01000034.1, forward strand.
CGTGCGCTATCTGCACTCGGACATCGACACCGTGGAACGGGTCGAGATCATTCGCGACCTGCGCCTGGGGACCTTCGACGTGCTGGTGGGGATCAACCTGCTGCGCGAAGGTCTGGACATGCCTGAAGTGTCGCTGGTGGCGATTCTCGATGCTGACAAGGAAGGCTTCCTGCGCTCCGAGCGCTCGCTGATCCAGACCATCGGCCGTGCCGCCCGTAACCTCAACGGCCGGGCGATTCTCTACGCCGACAACATCACCGGCTCCATGGAGCGGGCGATCGGCGAGACCGAACGCCGCCGCGACAAACAGATCGCGTTCAACCTGGAAAACGGCATTACCCCCAAGGGCGTGGTCAAAGACATCACCGACATCATGGAAGGTGCCACCGTCCCCGGCTCGCGCAGCAAGAAACGCAAAGGCATGGCCAAGGCCGCCGAGGAAAATGCCAAGTACGAAGCCGAACTGCGCTCGCCGAGCGAAATCACCAAACGCATTCGCCAACTGGAAGAGAAGATGTACCAACTGGCGCGGGATCTGGAGTTCGAGGCAGCTGCGCAGATGCGCGATGAAATCACCAAGTTGCGGGAGCGGTTATTGGCGGTCTGACCGTTGAGCAGGCGTGCGCCTGTCGATCATCAAGGAGCAATGCACGGTGCAGCAGCGAACCACGGCGCGCTTGATATTACGAGCGCCAACCCTCGACGATCTGAGCAGTCTGTTCAGCATTTATGGGGATCCGGCGACCCACCAGTTCAACCCGTTTGGCCCGCTGAAGAGCGTGAAGCAGGCGCGCTCGGTACTCGACGGCTGGCTGGCGCACTGGGCGCTCAAGGGGTATGGGCAGTGGGCGATCAGCACCCGAGAGGCGCCGGGGAAAGTCATTGGTTTCGGCGGGATCGACGCCCGTATGTATCTCGACGTCGAGCGGCTGAATCTGGGGTATCGCTTCGGCGTACAGGCCTGGGGGCAGGGCTACGCCACCGAACTCGGTCAGGCAGCGCTGGATTACGGGTTCGACGAGCTGCGTGTGCCGGAGGTGTTCGCGGTGGTTCGGCCGCAGCACTATGCCTCGATCCGCGTGCTGGAAAAAATCGGTATGCAGCGCATCGATACGCTCGCGGATGTGCCGGGCCAGGCGCCGAGTCTGGTTTACCATTCGCGACGAGAGGACGTACCTCCTGCCTTCGGGGCTGATCCCGTTCCTTTGTAGCAGCACGGCTTGCCGGCGGTGACGAACTCAAGATCGCTGCCGCCGGCAAGCCGTGCTGCTACAGAGTCATTCAGTGCAATCAGTTTCAGGCCGCAGAAGCCTTGGGCAACTTCGCAATCACCTTGATCTCGAAATCGAAACCGTACAGCCAGGTCACGCCAACGGCGGTAATGGTCGGGTGCGGCGCTTGACCCCAGAACTCGGGGACGACCTCCCAGATCTTTTCGAACCTGGACTGCGGATCGACGATGAAGACCGTGACGTCGATCACGTCATCGAAGGTGCAGCCGGCTGCCTTCAGGATCGCGTTGAGGTTTGTGAAAGCCAGGCGCACCTGGGCCTGTAACTCAGGCTCGGGCGAGCCGTCCTCGCGGCTGCCGACCTGGCCCGAGACGAACAGCAAACCATCGGATCTGACGGCAGGGGAGTAACGGTTGCGCTCATAAAGTGCCTGGCGCCCGGCGGGGAAAACAACGTCACGAACAGTCATGTGAACCTCCATCATCGGGGCGTCGAATCCCCGTCATTAACGATGAAGTGACTGTAAGGGGCTTGTGTGCAGGCGATAAACCGGCAACCTTGTTCAGGACTGTTTGCAAATCCCGGACAATCTTCCGAACTGTGGAGTGCCGATGGACCGTTTCGATGCGATGCAGGCGTTCGTGCGCGTGGTGGAAACCGGCAGTTTCACCAAGGCGGCCGAAACGCTGCACATGAGCAAGACCAGCGTCAGCCAGCTGATTCAGCAACTGGAAGCCCGGCTGCGGGTCAAGCTGCTCAATCGCACCACCCGCAAGGTCAATGTCACCGCCGATGGTGCGGCGTTCTACGAGCGTGCGGTTCGGGTCCTGGCCGATATCGACGATGCGGAAACCAGTCTGTCCAGCGCTTCGACTTCGCCACGAGGGCGCCTGCGCGTGGACGTGCCCAGCCCGTTTGCGCGGACCCTGCTGATCCCGGCCTTGCCCGATTTTCACAGCCGTTATCCCGACATCCAGATCGATCTGGGCGTGAGCGATCGGATGGTCGACATGATCGACGAAAACGTCGATTGCGTGGTGCGTGGCGGCGAGCTGACGGATCAGTCGCTGATGGCGCGACACATCGGCGACCTTCGACTGGGGGTCTATGCCGCCCCGGAGTATCTGAAACGAGCGGGAGCGCCCGCCCATCCACGGGAGCTTGAAGGCAGTCATCAGCGCATTGTCGGTTATCGCTGGGCTCGCACCGGCAAGCTGTTTCCCATGGTCATGGTTCGTGACGGCGAGACCTTGGAAGTGCAAGGCCGCTACGTGCTGTCGGTGGATGACGGCAATGCCTATCTGGCCGCCGGGCTGGCGGGCCTGGGCGTGCTCTGGCTACCGCATTACATGGCTCGGCAGTCGGTGGAGCGGGGCGATCTGGTGCCGTTGTTCGAGGACTGGTGTCTGGCGTCGATGCCGATGTACATCGCGTTTGCACCCAACCGGCATATCAGCCTCAAGTTGCGGGTGTTCATCGATTGGGTGATCGAGCTGATGGCGCGACATGCGCCGGTCGTCGCTCCAGCGCCGTGATGCGGGAAAAACGCTGGCGATTGGCCGGGCAGGGAACACTGATCCGCGGCACCTTGAGGTAAGATCGGCGAGCGGCGGCGGACCTCCCGCGCACAATCAAACCTCTACCTGACCGTGGCGACCCCGATGCCTGAACCTTCCCCCTTTTCCAGAGACATCGCAGCGGTCGCCAGAATCGACGCGGTCCCGATCATCCTCAACATGGTCAGGCACGTGACGGGCATGCGTTTCGCGGCCGTGGCTCGCGTCACGGATCAACATTGGGTGGCCCTGGCGGTGGATGATGCCCTCGATTTCGGCCTCAAGCCCGGTGGCGAGCTGGTGCTCGAGTCGACGATCTGTCACGAAATCCGCGAAAACAGACAGCCGGTGATCTTCACCCACGCCAGCGAACACCCGGTGTATTCCCGCCACCACACGCCCAGAACCTACCAGCTGGAAAGCTACGCTTCGATCCCCATCGTCAAAGCCAACGGCGAGTTTTTCGGCACCCTGTGCGCCATTGACACGGTGCCCGCCCATTTCGATGAAAACGCCGTGTTGCACACGCTGGGCCTGTTCGCCCAGTTGATCGCCATGCACCTGGACTTGAGCGGCGATCTGGAAAAATCGGAAACCGCCCTGGCCGATGCGACCGAAGCGGGCCGCTTGCGTGAACAGTTCATCGCCGTGCTCGGGCACGACCTGCGAACCCCGCTCAGTGCCATCCGCATGAGTGCCGACCTGCTGGAGTCGAAACTGAGCGACGGCCGCGAGCGCGGACTGGCCGGCGCCATTCGTAAAAGGTCGCAACGCATGGGGGCCTTGATCGAGGATGTTCTGGACTTTGCCCGTGGCAGGCTCGGCGGTGGGATTCCGGTTCGACGCACGGTGGTGGACGATCTGCAGAGCGTGTTCGATTCGGTGCTGGCCGAGATCAACGCGTCCGAGCCGGATGTGCGGATCAATCGGCAGATCGTCATTCCCTCTGGCATCTACTGCGATGCGTCGCGAATCGGCCAGTTGCTTTCCAATCTGCTGGGCAACGCCGTCAAACACGGCGCGCGGGATTGCCCGATTGAAGTCGCGGCCTACACCGAGGGCAGTGAATTCATTCTTTCGGTCTCCAACCAGGGCGCTTGTATTCCTGACGAAATGATTCCGTTGCTGTTCCAGCCCTTCAAACGTTCCGAGGGCGGTCAGCGCGGGGAAGGCCTGGGGCTCGGCCTGTACATCGCATCGCAGATTCTCGACGGACACAGGGGCACGCTTTCAGTTTCTTCTTCCCCGGAGCAGGGCACCTGTTTCATTGCGCGCTTTCCGGCGAGACTGGAACAGGTCTAGCCCTGCCAGCCAGGTGCAACAGGCACACCGTGTGTGGAGGGTTTGCTGCCGCTGCGCGCCAGATCGCCGACAAGTCGGGCTCCCACGCCCTCCGGGCCGAAGCGGCGTGAGGCACTGGTCAGGCACGCCCCTTGGGCAGAAGCAGTGTGTACGCCGACGACCTGCCGGGAACCGGCAGTCAGCCCTCTCAAGGGGTTTGGGGTTCCACACTCGCCAGGTAGTTGAACAGGTTGGCCGCTTCCGGAGACAACCGGGCGCCTTGCGCGACACCGACGAACAGCGTGCGCGCCGCCCAGGGGTCTTCCAGTGGAATCGCTGCAAGGCTGCGCTCCAGCAAGCCCGGCTGAACGGAACCGAGGGGCAGGATGCCGATGCCCAGACCGGCGTCGATCATCCGGCAGATGCCGTCGAAGCTGCTGACCTGAATACGCACCTTGAGCAGCTTTCCGGCATTGGCCGCAGCGCTGCTGATGCGGTTCAACAGCGAACTGCCTTGGTTCAAGGCGACGTAATCGTAGTCCAGGGTATCGACGAAACTGACGCGGGGTTTGCCGGCCAGCGGATGATTCTGCGGCACCAGCACCACCAGCCGGTCGTGGCGGTATGGCCGAATCTCGAGGTCGGGCGCGGGCACGTTGTCGGCGAAGATACCGATGTCGGCGCGACCGTCGGCGACCGCCTGAATGGTCATGTCGCTGAGGGCCTCTTCCATGCCGATACGCACGTGAGGGTTGGCGGCCAGGAAAGTGTTCAGGTCCCCCGGCAGGAACTGGATGACCGCCGAGGTGTTGGCAAACAGTCGCACATGGCCGCGCACTCCGTTGGAGAAATCGCTCGCATCGTGAGCCATGCGCTGTGCGCTTTCCAGGATGTGTCGGGCATGTTCGGCCAACCCTCGACCGGCCGGTGTCAGCTGCAGCCCCCTTGGCAGCCTGACGAACAGCGTGCAGTCAGTGATGCGTTCGAGCTCGGCCAGACGCTTGCTCGCCGCCGACACTGTCATGTGCGCGCCGTCCGCCGCCTTGGTCAGATTTTCGCTTTCCGCGGCCAGTACCAACAGACGCAGGGAGAGCAGGTCCAGCTGAAGCAGATTGATCATCATTGCCCCGAGGGTTTCCTTTGCGGAAAGAATATTGGAAATCTTTGAAATTCTCACCACCTCGTTTTGCGCCGATCATCCAGCCATAACGCCAGGCCATAACGCCAGGCCATAGCGCCAGGCCATGACGCCAGTCGATAACAAGAAATTGGAGAGACAGCCGCAATGAAACGTCTGTTCATGCAGGAAGTCGCGACCCGTGACGGCTTCCAGAACGAAAAAACCTTCATCGACACCCAAGACAAGATCGCGCTGATCGATGAGTTGAGCCTGTGTGGCTACGCCAGGATCGAGGTCACGTCCTTTACCTCGCCCAAGGCCATCCCTGCCTTGCGCGATGCCGAAGCGGTGATGGCCGGCATCCGGCGTCAGCCGGGTGTCGAATACACGGTGCTGGTGCCTAACGTGCGCGGTGCCGAACGGGCGCTGGGCTGCGGGATCGATGAGGCGAACCTGGTGATGTCGGTCAGCGAACCGCACAACCGCTCGAACCTGCGCATGACCCGCGAGCAGTCGTTCGCGCAACTGACCGATGTGATCGACGTGATCGGGCAGGGGCCGGTGGCGGTCAACGTGTCGCTGTCGACGGTGTTCGGTTGCCCGATGCAGGGCGAGGTTGCGGCCGACGAAGTCCTCGGCTGGGTGGATCGTTTTGCCGAACGCGGCGTGCGCGGCGTGACCCTGTGCGACACCACCGGCATGGCCTATCCCTCACAGGTTCAGGCGCTGTCGCGGCAGGTGCGCGAACGCTTCCCGCACCTGCAACTGACCCTGCATTTTCACAACACCCGTGGCATGGCGCTGGCCAATACCCTCGGCGCGCTGGAGGCCGGTATCGACCGTTTCGACGCATCGCTGGGTGGTTTGGGTGGTTGCCCGTACGCGCCGGGTGCCAGCGGCAATGTGTGCATGGAGGACCTGGTGCACATGCTCGATCTGATGGGCTACCAGACCGGTATCGATCTGGACCGGGTGCTCGCCGCCTCCGCGCGTTTACCCGGTTTGATCGGCCATCAGACCCCGAGTCAGATCCTCAAGGCCGGTCGCCGACTGGACCTGCACCCCATCCCCGAACATGTGCAGACCCTGAGCAAGCAGGTCGTCAACGCCGAACGCGGGTGAACCGCGCCTGAGCAAGTGATCGAAGCGTTGGCGGATGCCGACGTAGCCATCACCAACAAAGTGCGGATCAATCGCGCTGCACTCGAACAGCTGCCACGGCTGAAGCTCATCTGTGTGGCTGAGGCGCACGACGCTTATTGCATCGGTTTGATCAGTTGCAGCTGCTGGCGGTAATCATCCGTCACCTGCCGTGCCTGGCTGTTGCTGGTGACCACACGCGGGGTGATCAGCACGATCAGCTCCGTGCGCTTCTTGCTCTTGCTGGTATTGCCGAACAGCCAGCGCAGCCCCGGCACGCGGCCCAGATAGGGCACTGAGGAGACGGTGTCGCTGTTGTCCTGTTTGATCAGGCCGCCGAGCAGCACGGTCTGGCCGCTCTGCACCGCGACTTGCGTAGACACCGAGCGCGTGGAGATGCGCGGGTTGCCGTTGTTGTCCGGGGCGGCGCTGTTGTCGGCGTCACTGACCTGCTGCTGAATGTCCATGTACACCAGACCACCCGGATTGATGCGCGGTACGACATCGAGGATGACCCCGGTCTGGACGTATTCGACACTGCTCAGCGTGGTATTGGAGACGTTGGTGTTGACGGTGGTCTGACTGATCGGGATGTTGTCGCCGACCTGAATCTGCGCCTGCTGGTTGTTCATCACCACCAGCGACGGCGCCGACAGCACTTGCGTGCGGCCGTTGGTTTCCAGTGCATGCAGCGCCACTTGCAGGTTGTTGCTGACAAAGGAATAGAACAGCGCGTCGGCTGCGCCCAGACCGGCACCGCCGCCGCCGAGTGCACCCTGGCTGCCGGAGGCATTGGCAACAGTGGTGCTGCCAGAGTTACCGGCCAGCTTGCCCAGATACCATTGCACGCCAAGGTCCAGTTCGCCGCTGAGATTGACCTCTAGAATCCGGGTTTCGATCTGCACCTGCATCGGCGCGTTGTCCAGCCGTTTGATCGCGGATTCGATCTCTGTCCACTGCGCAGGGCGGGTGCGGATCAGCAATTGGTTGCTGCTTTTCTGCGCGGTGATGCGGGTGCTGTCGTCCAGCCGCTTGCTGGCGCCGGATTCCGTGCCAGCGGTTTCACCGTCGGTGCCTTCGACGCCACCTGCGTCATCATCGGCCTCTTCGCTGTCGGTGTCTTCGCTCTGCAGTTCAGCGCCTTGCATGTTGCCGCTGCTGCCATTCAGACCCATGCCCGAGCTTGAACCCATGCCTTGGCCGGTGCCGCTCAGGCCCATGCCGCCAGCACTGTTGCCGCTGCCGCTGCCATTGAGCGAGGACAGCGAGCGGGTGCGCAGGCCGGGGGCGACCTTGGCCGCGCTGTCGTCCTTGATCTGCCCGTTGCCGTAGATCTGGCGCAGGTACCTGGCCAGGTCAGAAGCCTTCATGTTGCGTACGTCGTATACGTACATTTGCGGCTCGTTGCCGCCGCCTTCATCGATGGTATGAATCCAGTCACCGACTTCGCTCAGGTAACGCGGTTGTGCGGAAATCGCCACCACCGAATTGGTTCGGTCAATGGGCAGAAAACGCACCATGCCCGCCATCGGCATGCCGCTGTCGGGGCCGAACATTTTCTTCAGTTCCGGCATCAGTTCGCCGACGGTGGCGCGCTGCAGGCCGTAGACCGCAATCGACATGCCTTTGAGCCAGTCGACATCGAAGGTGTCGATGGTGTCCTGATAGTTGGCCAGTTCATCCGGCGTTCCGGCGAGGCTAAGCACATTGCGGCCCGGATCGACCAGCAGGAAGGCGTTTTCCCGGGCGAAGGGTTTGAGCAGTTTCTGCATCTCGGTCGCCGAGATGTAATGCAGCGGAAAGAGCCGCGCCGACAACCCGCTGGAAGGCCGCGCCACCGGCATTTCGGGCACCAGTTTGCCGGCCACTGCCTGATTGGCGGGGAGGATCACATAACGGTCGCCCTGGCGGATCATCGCGTTGTCGGTCCAGGACAGCAGGGTTTCCAGAATCGACAGCGCCTGTTGCTTGTTCACTGGCTTGGAGGTGGAGAAGCTGACGTCGCCTTTGACGCCTTGAGCGATGCTGTAGTTTTCGTGCAGCAGATCGCCCATCACGCTGTTGATCACGGCTTCGATCGGCTGATTGGTGAAGTTGAAGACGATGTCGCCGCTGGCCTCGGCGGGCGTGTTCGCGCCGGCCCCGCGGGTCGCCGCGCCCGGGCTGTGCACGAACGTCTGGCTGCCCCGAATGATCTGCTGACGCGGCACGGCTTTCGCGCTGGCGTTCGCCTGGCTGGGCAGCGGGGCGGGTTCGGTCAGGGGCGGGCGTTGCGAGCCGGTGCCATCGAGTGCTTTCTGCATCAGCGCCGGGTCGTTGTCGAAATGCTCCGGGGACGTGGCGCATCCGGCCAGCGCGACGGCGGTCGCCAGGCACAACAGAGGACTGCGCAAACGGGGAAACTCAAGGTAGCGATTGTTCATGGTGTGGGTACGTCTGGAAGGGTAATGAGGGGCGCCTTCGAAGGCGGCGGAAGGCGCAGCAGGGGCAGGCGCAGTTCGCGGGTCTGGCCCTGATGACTGAAAGTGGCTTGCTGGGGGGTGGCACCGGTCAGCGTCCAGCCGTTGTCGAGGGTGCTGCCGACGGCCAGTTTCAGGTTGCGCTTGTCAGCCATGCGCAGCAGCACCCACTGAGCCTGACCGTCGATGATCACGCCGCTGAGGCTGATGCCGTCGAGGGAGGAGGCCTGACGTGTGCCAGTCACCCGATCGGGTTTGCGGTCGGGGCTGAACATCGACTGTCGCCAGGTCAGCGCCAGGGCCTGAGCCGGCAGCGGCGAGACTGTCCTGGGCTTGGCGGCGGGGGCCGATTCACGGACTTCACCGGCGGGCAGCCACCGCACCGTCTGACCGGCGCCCATGGCGAGGCTTACGGCCGTCGCGCTCAACAGGGCGGTGCAGGCCAGCAGTGCGAGGGTCAGGGTGTCGAACCTCATGCGTCAGGCTCCTCGCTGGGGGCAGGCGGTGTTTGAGCCGGTTTGTTTTGAGCAGGATGAGTGGGCGCCTGTTGCAGATAGCCGCGCAGCAACAGATGCACTTGCAGACGTCCGGCACCGCCACTGGCGGGGGCTGAGGTCGCGCGGCGCAGGCTCAGGTTGTCGACGAACAGAAACGGCTGCCCGTATTCGAAGTCGTGCAGCAGATTGGCCAGCGGCTCCATGGCGCATTCCAGGGTCAGGCTGACTTTCACCTGACGATAGGGCTCGGCGCTGTCGCGCTCCGGGGTGATCGGCATGCGCTGCGTGACCTGGCAGCCCGGGCCCTGCTCGGCATGGGCCTTGACCAGATCGAGGCTGCGTTGCATCAGATCGGCGGCGACCGCGCTGGGGTCTTCGCCGGGCAACAGGCTGGTGCGGCTGGAGGGATCGCGTCGCGCGGCCTGCAGTTGCTGCTCCAGACTGTCGCGCTGTTGCAGGATGGCGGCGTAGCGCTGTTGCTGGGTGCGCAAGGCGTCGGCCTGCTCGTTGAGCGCGTTCAGCGGGTCGAGAAACCAGCTTTGCACCAGCAACCACCATGCGGCCCAGAGCACCAGCGCCAGTACGATCAGTGCCGCGCCACGGCGTTCCCGCGGGCTCAGTTCACGGCGCATCGGCGGCCTCCTTGCGCAGTTGCGCACGCAGGGAAAAACGTTCTTTGCCGGTCTGTGCGTCGGGCTGGATGATGCCCTGGAACTGCGCGTCGCTCAGCGTCTTGCAGTCCTTCATGCGGGTAATCAGGGCGCTGGCCCTGGCGCTTTGTCCGGAGAGGGATACGCCACCGCCGTCGGCGATTTCCAGTTGCTCGACCCAGGTGTCGGGCCCCAGACAACCGGTGAGGTCCACCAGCACGCTGGACAGCGTCGGCTGCGCCGCCTTTTGCTGAGCCAGATAGCGCGCCGCGCCCTGCGTGTTGATCAGTTCGCGACGCAGGTTCTGGACCTGCTGCACCTCGCCGCGCTGCGCATCGACGCTGTGCTGCATCGCCTCGACCATGGTGGCGCGAGCATCCAGCCAGAGCACCATGCAGCTCACCAGCAGCGCGCAACAGGCCAGTGCCAGATAGCGCGGCAGCCGTGCACGTCCTCGGCGTGGCGGCTTCTGCTCGGCAGGCAATAAATCCACGCCCAGTCGCTGGCCCTGTGCATCGCGGCCGTCGACGGCGTGCAGCGCCAGGCCATGTGCCTTGCACGCATCGAGCGCCGGTTGCAGCCGCTCGCGCAGCACCGCCACAAGCAGCACCTGAGCCTGCGCGCCTTGCTTGCCGGTGACCCGTGCGACGTAGTGCATCCGGTCGCGAGGGTAGGGGGTGTATTTGTCCAGTTCGAAGCCGATGACGTTGTGCAGATCGCGCAATGCCGCGCCCGGCAGCAGCAGCGTCTGGACCAGCATCATGTTCGCGGGCAACAGCAGAATCAGGCGCTCGTCGGCGCGCTCATCGACCGACCCGGACAGCGGCCAGTCGATCAAGCGTTCATGGACCTGCGCCAGCAGCCGCGCACGCAAAGTCGCGGGCAGCAGGGCCTGCAACTCGTTCAGCCAGGCGCACCAAAGCTGCTGTGCCCGGCTGTCACGCCACTGGCTGTGCAGGCGGGCCTGGAACGGGGCGAGCCGCTTTGAAAGTAAATGCTTCATTCTTGCCAGCGCAGGACCCGATAAGGCCTGACACCCTCCTTCGATGGGTTCAGTAACAGCGTGACGCTCAGCGTCGTGCCAAAGCCGCCGGGCAATGTCGCCCGGCTTTGTACGGTGATGACGGGGCCCGCGTCGTTGGCGGTAACGCCGCCCTGAGGCAGATTCAGGACACGACGCAACCACGGCGAGGCCAGACCGGCATCCGGCGCGGGCAGTCCGCTCCACAAGGTCATGTGCGCACTGACGCACGTGTACAGCCGCTGGTCCATGGCCGGCAGTTCGCGAAGCTCCTCGATCGTGCGCAACGGCGCCCGGTCGCCACCACGGCGCTGGTTCAGCGCCTGCGACAGTTGCGCCGATTGCGCGGGCGATCCACCGCATGCCATTACCAGCCGCGCAAGCGACTCGACGGGTGCGGCGTTTACATCCAGTTTTCCCGCCTCGCTGGTCAGGCTGACCGCCAGCGTCGCCTCGTCGAAGGGCAGCGCATGAGGTTGACCGTCGGCCTTCCAGTGGCGCTTCGGATCGCGGTCCAGTTGCGCCAGCACGGCCATGCCCACGCCCGCTTCGGCTGCCAGTACCGCCTGGGTGTGCTGGCGCTGCCAGAGCGCCTGACGATTTTGCAGGTGCACCCAGCCCAACAGGCCAGCGAGCAAGGTGCCCAGCAGCGCCAGCACCCAGAGCACCAACAGCAGCGCCACGCCGCGTTGGCCCCTCATAACGTTCGCGCCTCGGACGACAGGTCCAGGCGCAGATCGATGCTCTGCAACGGCCATGGCACAGGGCCGGCCAGTTGCGCATCGATGCGCACGCTCACCGGCAGGCGACCGGGCCATGGCCAGTGATCCAGCCAGTCCGTGGCGCCACCCTTGGGCGAGATTCCGCGGTAGCTGAATTGCACGCCTTGCACCTGATGCAGCAGCACCTGAGGTTCATCCGCCGGCAGCAAGCCCTGATCGCGCAGGCGTTCCAGGCTGATCTGCAGGCGCTGTCCCGGCGCCAATGCCAGGCTGTAGCGGTAAAGCCCGCCGCCGAGGTTGGCCACCAGCGGCGCGTAAAAACTCATGCTGTGGGGCTCGCCCACGAACACCGGCGACTGCGTGACGCCCGGCGCCCCTGCGGCCAGGGGCAGGGTCTGGCCGATGGCATTGCGCAGAAAGTTCTGCGTCGAACGCACTTCGTCCAGTCGCGTGCTGTAGCGTTCGGCCTTGCTCATGGCCCGATTGGCGCCGGTGATCGCGCCTGCGATCAGGGTCAGAAGAACCCCGAGCAGGCTCAGTACCACCAGCACTTCCAGCAAGGTGAACCCCTGCGCCCGACGAATCATTGGCTGGCCCCCGAACCTGCGCTGCGCACTTGCAGCGTGCTGTAGTGCGCGTGCCGGGCACCGTCGCTGACTTCCAGGTCCAGCCGCCAGGCATCGAGCGGAGCGTTGCCGCCCGGCAAGGCACTGACGTTCAACCGCCACTTAACCCCGGACCAGCGCCCTTCGGTGACGCCCGCCTGCAAGCGGCCGGCGTTGGCTTCGTCCATCAGCGAGCGCGCCGTCAGGCTCAACAGGTCGCTGCGCTGCGCCTGTTGCAGGGCGCGGGCGCTCTGGCCAAACGCGACCACCAACACGCTGCTGCACACCGCCAGCACCGCGAGGGCGGCAAGCATTTCCAGCAAGGTGAAACCGCGCTCGCCACTCAATTGAGCGTGCGCAACTGAACGTTGCCCGTGAGCCAGTTGATATCGACCCGCCAATGCTTGTCGTCACGGGTCAGCAGCAGATGCCCGCCGCTCGATCCGCCATCGGGATAGAACTCGAACGCCGATCCAAGCCCGTCGGCGGTCTGCAGCTGGACGTGCATGTCACTGGGCAGGTGCCGGACCTTTTGCTGTGGCCCCTGAAAACGCCCGTCCTTGAGGTCGAACCGGGTCTGCGCCGGCTGCCCGGTGACAATGGCCTGGACCCGCGCCGCCCGCAGCGCTTGCACCACTTCGCTCAGGGCGCGGCGTTCGCTGGCGGAGTGCAGACCTTTGCCCACGCCAAAGCCCACCAGCCCGACACTGATGCCGATCAGAACGATCACCACCAGCAGTTCGAACAGGGTGAAGCCGCGGGCGCGGGGCAGGGCGCGCATGTTATTCCCAGTTACCGAGGTCGGCCTTGTAGCCGTCGCCACCGGGCTGGCCGTCCTGTCCGAAGAAGATCAGGTCGAAGCTGCCGTGCTCGCCGGGGAAGCGATAACCGAAGGCGTGGCCGAACGGATCCTTGAGGTCCGATTGCTTGGCGTACGGACCGGCCCAGCCGGTGGCGTTGGCGGGTTTGGTCACCAGTTGCTGCAGATTGGCCGGGGGCGAGCCGACATCCAGGCCGTAGCTTTCGATCTTCATGCTCAGGCTGGCGAGTTGTGCCTTGCCCGCGCCGTACTTGCCTTTGTCGACGTTGCCGCCGACCTGACGCACGACGATGGTGGCGACGATGCCGAGCAGCACGATTACCGCGAGCATTTCCAACAGGGTGAAGCCGCCCTGGCGACGGCCTTGGGCTGGTTTGAATCGAGTCATGTGTGTTTCCTCAGATGTTACTGGTCAGGCTCATCAGCGGGAGCATGATGGCCAGCATGATCACCGCCACCATGACGGCCATGACCACGGTCAGGCTGGGTACCAGCGCCGCGAGCATGCGGTCGATGCCGCGCTTGGCCTCGACATCGAAAACGTCGGCGACCTTGAGCAGCATGCTGTCGAGATTGCCGGCCTGTTCGCCGACCTCGATCATCTGCAGCGCCAGTTCCGGCAGCAGCGGTTGTTCGCCGAATGCCTGCGCGAGGGTGCCGCCACCCTTGACCCAGTCGGTCGCTTGCTCGACCTGAGCGCGCAGGGCGTGGTTGCCACAGACCTGGCGAACGATGTTCATGGCTTGCAGCAGGGCCACGCCGTTGCTGAGCAAGGTGCCCAGCGTGCGGGCCAGTCGCGCGGCCTCGATGCGTTGCAGCAACGGGCCGATGACTTTCAGTGAGAGCACGCGGCGGTCGTGTCGCTGGCGCCGTTGCGGATCGCGACGCAGCACCGCGATGCTCCAGATCGACGCCACGATGGCCCCCAGCAGTAGCAGGCCATAGGCGCTCAAGAATTCGCCCAGCCCGAGAATGGCCTGAGTGATCCATGGAATCGGAACCCCAAGATCGCGGAAGATCGGTACGAACTGCGGCACCACATAAGCCAGCAGCAGAGCCAGCGAACCGAGGACGCCCACCACCAGAAAGATCGGGTAGATCAGCGCGTTGACCACTTCGCCGCGCAGCTTCTGGCTGCGTTCCAGGTAGTCGCCGAGTTGACGCAGTGTGTTCTCCAGCGAGCCCCCGGCCTCACCGGCGCGGACCATGCTGATATAGAGGCTGGAAAACTGACCGTGCTCTTCTTCCAGCGCCTGACTCAACGGCTTGCCGGCCTTGACCTGCTCGCGCACCCTTTCGAACAGCGCCAGGCGCTTGGGGTCGTGGTTCTGTCTGAGCAGCGTGCCCAGCGCGCGTTCCAGCGGTTGGCCGGCGCCGAGCAGGGTCGCCAGTTGCTGAGTGAAACTGACCAGGGCCGCGCCGTTCAGTACGCTGCGACGCATCACGGCACCCAGCCCGCTGTTAGCGCCCGCTTCCAGACTGAGCAGCAACAGTCCCCGCTTTTGCAGGGTCGCCGCCGCAGCGTTCTGATCGCTCGCTTCCAGTGTGCCGTTCTGCGCGACACCGTCAGCGTCCAGCGCCCGGTATTTGAAATGGGCCATCGTCAATCGCCGCGCGTGACGCGCAGCACCTCTTCCAGAGAGGTCACACCGGCGACGGCCTGACGCAGACCTTCTTCGTACAACGTGCGCAGACCGCCACGCCGGGCGGCCTGCTCCAGCGTGGCGGCATCGGCCTGGCGCATCAGCAGGCTGCGCAGTTCTTCGTTCATCACCAGCAATTCGGTGATCGCGCTGCGCCCGTGGTAGCCACCGCCGGGCAGTTCGCTGGCCGGCCGGTAAAGCATGATCGGGCGCTGCTCGGTGAAGCGTTCCAGACCGTGTTCGGCCACCAGTTCTGGCGGCGCTTCAAAGGCAATGCGCGTCACGGGGTCCAGGCGACGCACCAGTCGCTGCGCCAGAATGCCTTTGACGGTCGAGGCGATCAGGTAGCTTTCGACGCCCATGTCCAGCAGACGGGTGATACTCGCCGCGGCGCTGTTGGTGTGCAGGGTGGACAGCACCAGGTGGCCGGTCAGCGAAGACTGGATCGCGATGCGGCAGGTTTCCAGATCGCGCATCTCACCAATCATGATCACGTCCGGGTCCTGGCGCACGATGGAGCGCAGCGCCCCGGCGAAGTCCAGGCCAATGGAGGGTTTGACCTGAATCTGGTTGATGCCTTCGAGCTGATATTCCACCGGGTCTTCGACGGTGATGATCTTGCGCTCGGCGGTATTGAGCCGCGACAGCGCGGTGTACAGGGTGGTGGTCTTGCCGGACCCGGTGGGGCCGGTGACCAGCAGAATGCCGTGGGGGTTTTCCAGCACGTCGAGAAAGTTCTGCAGGCGCTCGCCGTCCATGCCCAGGCTTGGGAAATCGAAACTCACGGTCTGGCGGTCGAGCAAACGCATGACCACCGACTCGCCGAAACTGGTCGGCACTGTGGACACCCGCAGGTCCAGTTCCTTGCCTTGTATGCGCAGCATGATCCGTCCGTCCTGCGGCAGACGGCGCTCGGCGATGTCCAGGCGGGCCATGATCTTCAGGCGCGAAATGATCGCCGCCGAAGAACTCGAAGGCGGCGCTTCGGCTTCGTGCAGAACGCCGTCGATTCGATAGCGCACTTTGAGCTGGCTTTCGAAGGGTTCTATATGAATGTCCGAGGCACGTTGCTCGACCGCGCGTTGCAAGATCAGGTTGACCAGGCGAATGACCGGCGCTTCGGATGCCATATCCTTGAGATGCTCGATGTCTTCCTCAGCGCCGTTGTGCTCGTCCATCGTTTCGATCAGCGAACCCATGGCCGAGCGACCCTGACCGTAGAAACGCTCGATCAGCCCGTCGACTTCGCTGGACAGTCCGACCGACACATACACCGCTGTCTGACAGGCATAGCGCACGGCTTGCAGCCCATAGACGTTGCCAGGGTTGGCGGCCAGCACATGCACACCGTCCGCGTGGCTGCCGATGGGCAGCAGGCGATGATGACGCATGAAGCGCTCACTCAGCGCGGGCAGGGCATCCCCCGGCTGCGGTACGGCGTCGGATATCAGTAAAGGTGCCTCAAGGGACGATGCCCACGCCCGGGCCAGGTCCATTTCGGACACCAGACCCAGGCGTGTCAGCAGTTCAGTCAATGAACTGCCCGGGGATTCTTGTGCCAGTCGGCGTGCCCGGTCCAGATCACCGGTCTTGAGTCCGGCATGGTCCAACAGCCACGCGCACAAGTCTTCAGACGCGTGCTCGGTCAGTTGGTCGAGGTGGACAGGATTCAAAGTATCGGACACGAATGGGCTTCAAGTAACGACGAACAGAAGGGGACTTTCGGGCGTCCCCTCGTTCGTGGGTAATAAAGGAATAGTAATACTGTTAGTGGGTGGTGCTGGAAGACTTCTGAGTCGGACGGCCACGCTTGTTTTCGTCGGACTGAACTTGTTTGTGCTGTTTCTTTTCGACTTTCACGTTCTGGGTTTGTGTCATTACGGTCGAATCAGGTGCGCCGGATACCGAATCCTGAGTGGTCGATTCTGCTGCCATGGTCGTGGTGGCAATTGCGAATGTCATGGCAGCAGCGGCGCCAAGTAGTGGCAGTTTCATATGATGATTCTCCGATGTAAGTAACAGTGTTGAAATGATTGCATGCCGCGTGTTTAACGCTCTAGACACAGGGTTTCACTTGGAAACCCTCCCGTATCCATTAGGTTTCAGGCAGCTTCAGGTCATTTTTGCTAAACCTACAGACCAGTGGGTTTAGCGAGAGTTCAGCGAGTGTATCAAAAAATGTCGATCTTTTTCGTCTTGCATATTTTTGTTTGACTTCAACTAAAAACCATTGCCTTAATTTAAATGGCGCGGGGGTCTACCGCGTCTTTAACTGGCGCTGTGCCAGTAACTTTGGTTTTACCTAACCTGTCGCCCAAGTTCGTTGCTTGCAGGTGCGTCACTTTTCTTTGTCCGCTGTTTCTCTACGAGACTTCGGTATAGGCGGCGTATTGCCCTGAATAAGGGGTTGTGGCCTGTCAACTGCGGCAATTGCGCACAGGCGATATCTGGAGAGTTTTTCTTATGCGAACCCGTAGAACTTTAGGTGCTCATTCGGCACTGGCTCTGTTGAGTCTGGCCATCGGTCATGCCAACGCGGCACAGACCACCACTCAAGAGCAACTGGCAGCCAAGGAAGTCCGTGCCGACAAGGCTGCCGAGAAAACCCTGGCGAAGATGACCCAGGAAGAGAAGCTGGCCTATATCGGCGGGATCGGCGGTTGGGACGTCAAACCGTTGCCGCAATACGGCGTGCCTCAGATTCACGGCGCAGACGGTGGCGCCGGGATTCGCTACACCAGCGAAGGCAACGACCCGGGCGTGGTCTACCCATCCGGTCCTAACCTGGCGGCGACCTTCAACCCGCGTCGCGCCCTCGACTTCGGCCGTGCGCTGGGTTACGACACCGCCTCCGGTGGCTATCAGTTCGTGACCGGTCCCGGCATGAACCTCTATCGCATGCCATGGAGCGGTCGGGCCTTCGAATACCTCTCCGGCGAAGATCCTTTCCTGGGTGCCAGCCTGGGTCCAGCGGTGATCAACGGTATCCAGCAGCGTCGCGTCTGGGCCGAAGCCAAGCACTATGCGGGCAACGACCAGGAAACCAACCGCTTCATCCTCAACCAGGTCATGCCCGAGCGTGTCTTGCGCGAGATGACCCTGCCGCCGTTCGAGTCGGCGACCAAGAACAGCACCGTCGCCATGATGATGTGCTCGTTCCAGAAGGTGAACGGTGAGTACGCCTGCGAAAGCCCGCACCTGATCGCCGACATCCTGAAGAAGGAATGGGGCTTCAAGGGCCTGGTGCAAAGCGACTACAACGCCATCGTTCACGGTCTGCCAGCCGCTCAGGCCGGTTCCGATCTGGACATGATGGGCGGCCAGATGAACAGCTCGGTGCTCAAGCCGTACCTGGACAGCGGCGAGCTGGACATGGCGACCATCGATGACAAGGTTCGCCGTACCCTCAAGAACATCTACCGGCACCAGGTCGACAAGTCCGCGCCGCTGACCACCCACAACACGAACAGCCCCACCAGCAACAAGGTTGCGCTGAACATCGCCCGTGAAGGCATCGTGCTGCTGAAAAACCAGAACGACGTCCTGCCGCTGGACAAGGCCAAGGTCAAGCGCATCGCCGTGGTCGGGGATCTGGCCAAGTACGCGCCGCCGACCGGTTTCGGCAGCGCTCACGTCGACGCCACTCACTACATCAGCGAACTGAGCGGCCTGCAGCAGATGGCGCCTGGCGCCAAGGTCGAGTTCCTCGACGGCCTGTCGCTGGATCCGACTGCCTCTACCTGGACCACGACCGACAGCAAGGGCAACGCCGTCGCCGGTCTGAAGACCGAGTTCTTCACCAACGCCAACTGGGCCGGTGATCCGTCGGCCACCCGCATCGACACCCACGTCGACATGGACTGGTCCACCGACGATCTGCCGAGCAATGGCGACACCGCCAACACCTCGATTCGCTGGAGCGGCCAGATGACGCCGGTCACCAGTGGCGAGCAGGTGTTCAAGGTGCGCGCCGACGGTGCGGTCCGTCTGTGGGTCAACGGTGAGAAGATCATCGACAACGGCGATGGCGAGAACATCACCAACAAGAGCATCCCGCCGACCATTCCGGTCTCGGGCAAGATCAAGCTGGAAGCCGGCAAGGCCTATGACGTCAAGCTCGAGTACTCGCGTCGCGACGGTTACCTGTCCACCATGGGCGGGCTGGTCGGCGTGCAAATGGCCTGGGCTTCGTTGACGGCGCCGCAGGACCTGTCCAAGTACGACGCCGTCGTCGTGGCCGTGGGCAACAGCAGCGAATACGAAGGCGAAGGCTTCGATCACAGCTTCGACCTGCCCGAGTATCAGAACGAGCTGATCCAGAACATCGCCAAGGCCAACCCCAACACCATCGTCACCCTGCACGGCGGTACGGCCCTGAAGATGAGCGACTGGATCGATCAGGTCCCGGCTGCATTGCACGCGTTCTATCCGGGCCAGAACGGCGGTCAGGCACTGGCCGAGATTCTCTTCGGCAAGGTCAACCCGTCGGGCAAGCTGCCGATCAGTATCGAACGCAACATCGAAGACAACCCGCTGTATGCCGATTTCCCGAACTTCGACAACACCCGCACGTTGAAGGAAATCAGCTACAAGAACGACCTGACGATGCTGGGCTATCGCGGTTACGACAAGACCGGCACCAAGCCGCTGTTCGCCTTCGGTCACGGCCTGTCGTACACCCGGTTCACCTACAACAACATTTCGGTCACGCCGGGCGTTGCGGTGGGCAATACGCCGATCAAGGTCTCCTTCGACCTGACCAACAGCGGCCAGCGCGCCGGTTCCGAAGTGGCCGAGCTGTATGTCGGTCAGCAGAATCCGAAAGTCGAACGCGCCGTCAAAGAGCTCAAGGGTTACAAGAAGGTCTTCCTCAAGCCGGGCGAAACCCGTCACGTCACCATCGAACTCAATGATCGTTCGCTGGCCTACTACGACGAGACGAGCAAGCAGTGGGTGGTCGATGCCGATACCTTCAACATCAGCCTGGGCGCGGCGTCGGATGATATCCGCCTGACCGCCAAGCTGGTCAACTCGTTCCGTCAGGAACTGTCGACCACCACCAGCAACCCGCTGCCGCGTTCTGCGCTGAACTCGGTCAAGGCGGTGCTGCCTGCGGTCAAGACCGGCGGTGTCTTCGATCAGGATGAAAATGTCGACGACAGTAACGGCAATGCCGATTACGACGGCAACACCGACTATTGATCGGTAATGGCGCGGGGCAGGGGGCGGGCTTGAACGCCTGGCGCCGACCTCGCCGCCAGTGAAACATCGGGGTGATCCAGTGACTGGATCACCCCTTTTTTACGCTTGAATGTCCCGCTTGACCTGGGCCATGTAGCTTTCAAAGTTCTTCACCAGGTCGACCTTTTCCGGAAAGCGCAGCCATTGCAGCTGCAAGCCGTCCATCATTGCCAGCACTTGCTGGATGATCCCGTCCAGATCCACATCGCCGCGTACTTCTCCGGATGCCACGAGGTAGTCGAGGCGGGCGCGCATGCGTTCATGGATCATCTGATAGCGCGACTGGAACCACTCCCAGGCCGGGTGGCTGTCCACCAGACTCTCGGCATTGAGAATGCTGAACGCGCGAATCACGCCGGGCGCGGTGGCGTTCGAACGATTGATCTGCTGCAACCCTTCGATGAAGCCATCAAGGGTCGGTTCGATCTGCATCTGATCGGCCACTTTCTGGTTGACCTCGTCCCGGCGTGTGAGCACGGCCATCAACAGTGCGACCTTGTTAGGGAAGTGGTGCAGCACGCCGGCCACGGAAATGCCGACGAGGTCGGCGATCCGGGCAATGGATGCGCCGGCGTAGCCTTCTATCGAGTACAGCCCGAGTGCGGCGTCCAACAGTTCTTCTCGGCGTTTTTCGCCTTTGGGGGCTCGGCGGGTTCGGGGAGCGGTGTCTGGTGTTTGTCCTGGCATAAACGGTTTTCTGGCGCCTCCATTGCTTGCAGGTCTTTCCGCGGCTCGGCGACGTTCATGTCGAGATGCCGCAGTGCTCGTCGCATGACGACAGGAGCATCGGTTTTATGTGCCCTGTTTAACGGCGCCACCGTTTTTAATCAAGCGCAAATGCGATCGTGCTGATCACCCCGCGCGTGGTCGCCGGAGCCAATCAGGCGCGGCAGGTGACGGATGACTATCGTCAACAGATGCAACTCATGCAGCGTTGATCCGTTCGCACGCACGGTGCACGGAAAGCCATAAAGCCATCCGACGCGGGGTCGGGCGTGGCATGAACGGGTCTGAACTAAAAACTGACCAGCTAGTCAGGATGTCAGGTTCCTTACTCTCAGCACGAGGATTCACCCATGCGCACCTACACCCTGCACTACCTGTTCAACGGCGAGCCCCGCACCCATGCTTTCGAACTCAAACAGCCGCATCTGCCGCTGCACGAAGCGGCCATGCACTTGCTGCAACTGCACTTCGGCGACAGCGAAAACAGCCTGATCATGCCGAACGCAGAAGCCACACCGGAGGAAATTGCCAAGCAGGCCGAGCGGGTGGGGCTGACCCGGATCGAGGTCGTCGACCAGCCTGCCTGAGACCGGGCCAAGCACTGCCACTGCCCGAACCCGACGTTCACGACAGGACGACTGTGTGCGTCGTGATTTTCGGGCAGACTGGCGACGCTGTTTTGCGTGCCGACGCCCTCGGCAGCGTTTGATGAACACCACAAGGGATGTGATCCATGCAGTCTTTCAGCGTTCGTGAACTGAGCAGTGGCGATACCGACGCATTGCTGGCGTTCGAAGCCCACAACCGCGAATGGTTCGAGTCGCAAATCGATGCGCGCGACCCCGCGTTCTACACGTCTGCGGGAGTCGCCGAGCACATCGAGCGTTATCTGTCCGACTTTGCCAGCGGCATCTGGCACCCGTTCGTGATTCAGGACCCGACCGGGCGGATCGTTGGCCGGGCCAACCTGAAAGCCATCGACTCGGCACAGGGCCTGGCGGAAGTCGGCTATCGAGTGGGCCAGGAGGCGTGCGGCAAGGGCGTGGCGACGCTGGCGCTCAAACATCTGATCCAGCAGGCTCGGTCGCGTTGGGCACTGACCGCGTTGGTTGCGTATGTCTATCCGGACAATATCGGGTCACAGAAAGTGCTGGATCGCTGCGGGTTCGTCCCCGAACCGCGATGGGAGGCGCAACAGATCGGCACTGAACGGCGCTTCGTGCTGACCCTCTCGGCGCCTCAATCCGCCCGGTAGGTCCAGACCATTTCGACCACGCGTTCGGAAACGACCACGTAGACGACCACGATCAGGATTTGCAGGACGGTGTGGTAGCGCAGGCGGGACAGCCGACGAATGCCATCGCTGATGTTCAACACCATGAGAATGCCGGAGAGCACGATCAAGCCCCAACCGGTCGTGCCGGCCGCCATCGGGCTCATGAACACATGATGGCCGCTGCGCAGGGCGTCGGTACCTGCGGCCAGCAGCAATGCGCACAGCACCATGTTCTTGAAATTGTCGAATATCTTCGGGCTGACATCGTTGTCCAGCAGCTCCAGATAACGCTTCCATAATCGGTGCATTTGATTCACCTGGCAGGCCGTTCGTATCGCGTGCCTAGTCAGGTTAGACCGATGTCAGCACATTGCCTGATGCAATCGGCCGATGCTCACTCGATGCTCGAGTCAGGACAGCGGTGCGCGATACGAACGAAAAGGCCGCTGCCAGTGATGGCAGCGGCCTTTTGCCGGGCGGGACTTACCAGCGGCCATCCCCACGGCCATGGTCGTAGCGATGGTCATACCCGCGATCATGGCCGCCGTTGTAATAGCGATGGGGCGGTGGCGGGGCGAAGCGACGGTACTCGACCCGAGGCGCCACCGGCACATAGGCCACTGGCTGGTACACCGGCTGATAACGGGGTTGTGGCCGGTATTGCTGGTATTGCGGGCGATAGTGATCGTGGTTCGAGTTGCTGATCACGGTGGCCAGAACTGCCCCGACGGCGGCCCCCGCGATGACTGGCACTACCACGTTGCGCTCGCTGGCGCTGGCGGCGCCCGCAGCGAGCAGGCAACCGGACAGGATCAAGGCTTGGGTCATCTTCGAAAACATGGTGTCTCCTCTGGCGATGTGTTTGGGTTCGCCATGGGTGTATGAAACACCGGATCGGTGTAAACGAACGTCCAGACTCCGTAAACGTTGAGTAAAGGATCAACGTTCACCCTCGACACGAAGATAGTCGTTGGCGGTCTTGATTTAGATCCACCAGCGACTAGCCTCGAACCAACAGACTTTCACTGCTCCAGTGCGGCTAGCCACGCGTGCTTTGGTCCGTTGCTGATCGATGAAAGACAGGAGGTCACATGAGCAAACGATGCAAGGTGGCGATGCTGAGTTTCGACCCGGCGAATGCGTCGTTGCGCGACGGTCTGTCGGTGGCGGTGCAGATTGGCAACTCACTCTGGCTGGCCAACGACGAAACCACGAGTCTCGAGCGTCTGAACATTCAAACGGCGGCAGTGGGGCAGGCGATCCTTTGCAATGAACACCGTTCGTTTTCACTGCTGGATTTGCTGAATCTGCCGCTGAAAGATCCCGAAGCCGAGATCGATATCGAGGGCGTGGCCTTCGCGCCTGAATCCGGCTACCTCTGGCTGACCGGGTCCCACAGCCTCAAACGCAAGAAGCCCGAAGTCGATAGAACGGCCGAGAAGAACATCAAGCGGCTGTCGACGGTCACGGCGGACGGCAACCGCTTTACCCTGGCGCGAATCCCGCTGGTACGACAGCCTGACGGCGATGTCCTCGCTCGAAAGGTGGACGCTGACGCCCGGACTGCAGCCCTCTTGCGTGGAGACGAAACCGGTAATGATCTGACGACCGAGATCGCGGCCGACGATCAGCTGCGCGACTTTCTTCGCATCCCCGGTAAGGACAACGGCTTTGACATTGAGGGGCTGGTGGTTATCGGATCTCGACTTTTACTGGGACTGCGTGGGCCTGTTTTGCGCGGATGGGCGGTGCTACTGGAAATCGAACCCGAACTGAGCGCCGGCTCGACCGACACCCTCGTGCTGAAGAAAATCGGCCCGAATGGGCGGCGATATCGAAAGCACTTTCTGGCTCTCAACGGTCTGGGAATACGCGATCTGTGCATGCAGGGTGACGATCTGCTGATCCTGGCCGGGCCGACAATGGATCTTGATGGTCCTGTCACCGTGTTCCGGTGGCGGGGCGGCTTCACGGCGGATGGCGAAAGCGTGATCTTCGCCGATCAACTGGAAAGCGTACTGGATATTCCGTTCGGACAAGGCGATGACCACGCCGAAGGGATGTGTCTGTTCCAATCGGGTGAGGCCACTGAGCCGTCTTTGCTGGTGGTCTACGATAGCGCTGCACAAGGCCGCAAACACGGCGAAACGGATGTCGAAGGCGATCTGTTCTGCCTTGGGCAGTAACAGCTTGCAGACAATCGCCGCAAGGCCACCCCATGGCGGGGCGGCCTATGATCAACCCCTCAGTCGATCCGCGGATGCTGTTGCGCCAGGTCCTTGCGTTTGGCTTCGAGTTCGGCGATTTGCGCGTCGATGTCTTCGATCTTCTGTTCGATGTTGTCGTGGTAATCCTCCAGCAACTCCCGCGCTTCCTCGATGTTGGACGCCGCAGGCGCTGCGCCGCGCAGGGGTTTGTTGGCGGTTTCTTTCATGGTCAGGCCAGTCATCAGGCCGATCACTGCGATGACCATCAGGTAGTAGGCCGGCATGTACAGGTTTTCAGTGGTCTCCACCAGCCAGGCGGCCAGGGTCGGGGTCAGGCCGGCGATCAGCACCGAGACGTTGAAGGCGCTGGCCAGCGCGCTGTACCGGATGTGGGTGGGGAACATCGCTGGCAGGGTGGACGCCATGACGCCGATGAAGAAGTTCAGCACCACCGCCAGAATCAGCAGGCCGGCGAAGATCAAACCGATCTTGCCGCTGATGATCAGCATGAACGCTGGAATCGCCAGCAGAAACAGCGCGACGCTGCCCACGATGATGAAAGGCCGGCGGCCGATCTTGTCACTGATGAAGCCGATCAGTGGCTGGACGAACAGCATGCCGACCATGATCGCGATGATGATCAGCACGCCATGGTTTTCGCTGTAATGCAGGTTGTGCGAGAGGTAGCTGGGCATGTAGGTCAGCAGCATGTAATAGGTGACGTTGGTCGCCACCACGATGCCGATGCAGGTGATCAGGCTGCGCCAGTGCTTGGTCGCCACTTCCTTGAACGACACTTTCGGGCCGCCTGACAGGCCTTCGCGGTCGCCCTGTTCGAGCTTTTCGACATGCTGCTGGAACGCCGGGGTTTCTTCGAGGGCGTTACGCAGGTAAAGACCCAGCATGCCCAGCGGCAGGGCGAGGAAGAACGGCAGGCGCCAGCCCCAGGCCTGGAACTGCTCTTCGCCGATGACTGTGGAAATCAGCACCACGATGCCCGCGCCGAGGACGAAACCGGCGATGGAGCCGAAGTCCAGCCAACTGCCGAGGAAGCCGCGCTTGCGGTCCGGGGCATATTCAGCGACGAAGATCGAGGCGCCGGTGTACTCGCCACCGACCGAAAATCCCTGGGCCATTTTCGCGAGCAACAGCAGGATCGGCGCCCAGATGCCAATCGAATCATAGGAAGGGATCAGGCCGATGGCGGTGGTGCTCAGGGACATGATCACGATGGTCGCGGCGAGGACTTTCTGTCGTCCGTACTTGTCGCCCAGGGCGCCGAAGAACAGCCCGCCCAGCGGGCGTATCAGGAAGGGCACCGAGAAGGTCGCCAATGCGGCGATCATCTGTACGCTGGGGTCGGCACCGGGGAAGAACACCTTGCCCAGCACATAGGCCACAAAGCCATAGACGCCAAAGTCAAACCATTCCATCGCGTTGCCCAGCGCAGCGGCGGTGATCGCCTTGCGCATCTTGGCGTCGTCGACGATGGTGATGTCGTTCAATCCGATGGGACTGACGCTTTTCTTACGTGATTTCATGACCGATTCCCTGTTACTGATCTTCCTTGCCGCAAACCCTGGCGCCGCACAGGAAGAGACGGACGACCGTCGCGCTCAGTCGACGCTAGCGATTTGCTGGCATGGGCTACTTCGAATCAGATACGGGGAAAGGGCAAATAATTCACCGTGTGACCGGATATTTCCAGCCGGGCCTTGAACCGTCCGGCTCGCCGGCAGTGGCGCCTACAGAATCGCTGCCGCCGGCAAGCCGGGCTGCTACGGCCTTCGGCCAGAATCAAACGTCGTCATGATCGTTCCCGCGCTCCAGCGTGGGAATGCCGCCCGGGACGCTCCGCGTCCACATCGCCGCACTTTTCGGCTTTCGGTGATGCGCGCGTCTCGGCGCCGCCGGGATCAATGTCTCGGACATGACTGATATTGCAATCACCCATCTTCGCCTTGCGGCAAAAAAACATCGACCGGGAACTGGCGCTCGCCGAACCAATATGGACAATGCGCCGAGCAACGCCTGCACATGTCTCCGCCAACAGGAACTCCCTATGCCCACCCTCACGTTTCGCAACGCCGTGCCGTCTGACGCGCCGCGCTGCTATCAGATCGAATCCACTGCCTACGAAGGGGACGAAGCGGCGACGCTGGAGAAGATCCAGACGCGCATCGCCCAGTACCCGCAAGGCTTTCTGATTCTCGAAGACGCCGGGCAAGTCGTCGGTTTCATCAACAGCGGCTGCGCCCATGAGGTGGTGATGTCGGACGAGGCGTTCAAGGAACTGGTGGGCCACTCGGCCGAGGCGCCGAATGTGGTGATCATGTCGGTGGTGGTCGATCCGGCATTTCAGGGCAAGGGTTACGCGACGCTGCTGATGCGCGAGTTCGTTCAGCGCATGACCGACCTGCACAAAACAACCCTCCACCTGATGTGCAAGGAGCGCCATGTGCCGCTCTATGAGCGCATGGGCTATCGCTACGTTCAGCCGTCTCCTTCGGACCACGGTGGCATGGCCTGGCATGAGATGGTCATGACCCTCCAGGCTCAGCCGGTTCAACCCTCAGCCTAAAGTCCCAGCAACACCGCACCGACGGCAACCACGACGCAGACGATCCAGCGCCTCGCACTCATCGCTTCGCCGAGGAAGATCCGCCCGATCAACGCGGCGAACACCACACTGGTTTCGCGCAGGGCGGACACCCCGCCCATGGCGCCCGATTGCATGGCCCAGATCACGATGCCATAGGCACCGATGGACACCAGCCCCCCACCCAGCGAAGAGGCCACGGCAGCGGGGTGAGTGCGGGTCGGACCGACCAGCGCCGCAAGCCCGCGACTGGCGACGAACAGCACCGGCATCGACCAATAGAACATGAACATCCACGCGGTGTACGCCATGGCCTGGCCGTTGGATTGGCGTACCCCGATACCGTCGATCACGGTGTAGAGCGCGATGATTGCGCCGGTGGAGAGCGCGGTCAGGATGTCCGCTCGGGACACGTGCCGGTCAAGGAGGGCGAGGGTCAGAATCCCCCCCGATATCAAGGCGATCCCAAGACCGTGCAGCGCACTGATGCCTTCCTGCGCAAACAGCGCCGCGCCGAGGGTCACAAGCAATGGCGACGAACCCCGGGCGATGGCGTAGGCCACCGACAGGTCACTGCGTTGGTAGGCGCGTATCAAACTCATGTTGTAGACGATATGCACCAGCCCCGACGCCACGATGTACGGCCATGCCCCCGAATCCGGGGCTGGCAGCACCCGCACTGCCACCGTTGACACCACGGCGATCACGATGCTCATCCAGGTCATGGACAAGAAGCGGTCGCGGTTGCCATGCAACATCGCATTCCAGGCTGCATGAAGGACGGCAGCAAGGAGGACGAGACCTCCGGTGGCACTGAGCATGGCGGTTTTCCGGTCGGGGGCAGTGGGGGAAAGGTCCAGCGCTATAGATACCGCTGAACGCTGGGGCAGAGGCAAGCGTTGTCTGATCGACGCTTGTATGATCGGCAAATTATCTATCTTGGTGCGCGCTGACAAACCAGATAAATTGCCGCTTCACATCAAAAGAACTATTGCGAATGAAACGAGTGCTGCCCCCTCTCAACGCATTGCGAGCCTTCGAGGCTGCAGGCCGACTGTGCAGTTTCAAAGAGGCAGCGGCGGAACTGCATGTCACTCAGGGGGCGATCAGTCAGAGCGTTCGTCTGCTGGAGGACTGGTTGGGCGCGCCCTTGTTCGAGCGGCACAATCGGCGAGTGGTGCTGACGGCAGCGGCGAAGGCCTACCTGGCTGAAATCGGCCCGTTGTTCGAGCAGCTTTCGCAAGCCACGGCACAGTTCGGCTCGCCAGGCTCGGTTCCGCGCACGTTGTCCGTCAGCGCGCCGGCGACATTCACGTTGCGCTGGCTGGTGCCGAGACTCGAAACCTTTCGCGACCGCTATCCCGGCATCGAGGTGCAGATTCAGACCTCGAACAAACCGGTGGAACGGTTGAAGGAACCTTGCGACATCGTGATTCGTGGCGGCCCGGATACGCTTTACGGCTATGCGACCCGCGCCTTTCTGACCGAGGAAAGAGTGCCTGTCTGCAGCCCGGCGTTGTTGCAGCGAATGCCGCTCCTGGTGCCTGAAGACCTGCGGCGGCACACGTTATTGCACACCTCCAGCCTGCCCCGGCTGTGGCCCGACTGGCTGGCCAGCGCCAGTCTTCCCGCGCTCAAGCCGGTGGCCAATGTGGTGTTCGATCATTTCTACCTGACCTTGCAAGCGGCCATCGACGGACTGGGCGTCGCCATGGGGCCCACTGCGCTGGTGTCCAGCGACCTTGCGGCCGGGCGATTGGTCATCCCGTTCGCCCAGCCTCGTCTGCTGTCGCGCAGCTATTGCACCTACGTGCCCACCGAGAAGCTGGCGGACGACACAGTCCTGCTGTTCCGCACCTGGCTGGAGGAAGAGGGCAGCCTCAACGTTCAGCCGCTGCACGAGCGCTGGAAACCGGAGAGCCGGTGACCGTAGCGCCAGTCACTGCAGCGCTCGCCGCGGTGGCTCGCCGTTGCGGGTGCTCGACGACGTTGCGCCTGGCGGCCGTGCGGATATGGGTGCTGTACAGCGTAAGCCCGGTGAAGGCCAGACCACCCACCAGATTGCCCAGCACGGTCGGGATTTCGTTCCAGACCAGGTAATCCATGACCGAAAACCCGCCGCCCATGATCATCGCCGAGGGGAACAGGAACATGTTCACCACCGAATGCTCGAAGCCCATGAAGAAGAACAGCATGATCGGCATCCACATCGCGATGACCTTGCCGCTCACCGAGGTTGAGATCATGGCGCCGACCACGCCCATCGACACCATCCAGTTGCACAGCATGCCGCGCAGGAAAATCGTGAACCAGCCACCCACGCCGTAGTGCGCATAGCCCAGTGTGCGGGCCTCGCCGATGCTGGCGATCTTGTCCCCCACCGCGCCAGGCGGCGCGTTGAAGCCGTAGGTGAAGACGAACGCCATCATGAATGCCACCGTCAGGGCGCCGGCGAAGTTGCCGATGAACACCAGCCCCCAGTTGTTCAACACCCGGTTGATCGTGACGCCGGGGCGTTTGTCCAGCAGGGCCAGCGGTGTCAACACGAACACACCGGTGAGCAGGTCGAAGCCCATCAGATAGAGCATCGAGAACCCCACCGGGAACAGCACTGCACCGAGCAGCGCCGAGCCGGTCTGTACGGCGATGGTCACCGCGAACACGGCCGCCAGCGCCAGGATGGCCCCGGCCATGTAGGCGCGAATCAGCGTATCGCGAGTGGACATGTGAATCTTGGATTCGCCGGCGTCGACCATCTTGGTGACGAATTCGAACGGAAGCAGATATGACATCGGGATGACCTCGTGGCGAGCGTGAGCGACTTCGATGGGCGTGATGAAAAGACGCGCTTACCAGGAGCGGTAGGGCAGGAACTTGCCGTTCAGGGTGACCAGCACGCGATCGCCCTTGGGGTCTTCGACCTTGTCGACGTGCATCGAAAAGTCGATGGCGCTCATGATGCCGTCGCCGAATTTTTCCTGGATCACGTCTTTGAGGGTCGGGCCGTACACGCCAACCAGTTCGTACAGGCGATAGATCAGCGGATCCTGCGGGATGGCCTGATCCCATGCCTTGGTCGGGAACACGGTCAGCGCCGCCGCCACATCGTCCCCCAGCTCCAGCGCCTTGCAGATCCGCGCTGCGACGTCTGCCGGGGCGCTGTTCATGCCATAGCAGACGGAAGCGACCCACACTGGCGCCTTTTCCGCCGCATCGGCGAGGCTGTCCCAGCTCAGGTTCAGACGTGCCTTGGCGGCCATGNCTCTGCGATAAGTGATTGGCCGGACGCGGTCGGAAGGCAGCGTTCCTTGAAGGGGCTATAGCGAGAGATGTGCCAGTTTTGCGGGATCGGCTAACGCGTTGAAAACGAAAGACTTTCCAGCTTGACCGGTTGACATGTGAACTCACGAAATTTCGTCAATGACGAAATGTGGTGAATTTAATTACGAATATTCGTATTTTCCGAGGGCATTCGCGTGGCGTTCAACCAGAGGGGTAACCGCAATGACCGGGCTGCGATTCATTGATGAGGCCATCGACTGCGCGTCTCAGGGCATGCTGCTCGTCGATCCCCAGGCCGACGCATTGGTACAGGCGAACGCGGCAGCGCTCGCGTTGCTGGGCTGTCATCAAGACGAAGCAGTGCCCACGCGCTTCAGCCATTTTCTCGGTGAAGGCCTGTCACTCTGGGTCAGCTTCAGCGACGAGGTGCTGACGCAGGGCCAGGCCTGGTCGGACGACCTGGTGCTGGTGGACCTCAGCCGGCGTCAGCACGCGGTGGAAGTCAGCGCCAGTGCGTTGGCTGACGGCAGGCGCATCCTGTTCACGATCCAGCAAAGGGACCTGCTGGAAACCCGGCGCAACCGATCCGAAGCGCGACGCCAGCATCGCCTGGGGCATGTCGGGTGGGAGCGTATTTCACAGGTCTTCGAGCGCATCGAGCGACAGAACCGGATGATCCTCGGCGCCGTCGGCGAGGGGATCTACGGCCTCGACGCCAAGGGCCAGACCACGTTCATCAACCCGGCGGCCGAACGCATCCTGGGCTGGAGCGCTGCCGACATGGTCGGTCACGATGCCCATCAGCTGTTCCATCACAGCCACAGCGACGGTACGCAGTTTCCGGTTCTGCAGTGCCCCATTCATGCCTCGTTCAGCGACGGGCAAGTGCACCGAGTGGACAACGAAGTGTTCTGGCACAAGAACGGCGAAGCCATCGCGGTGGAATACACCAGCACGCCGATTTTCGAGATGGGCCGTCTGGTGGGTGCGGTGGTGCTGTTCCGCGACATTCGCGAACGCCAGTTGGCCGAGCAGCGCCTGCGTGAAGCCCTGAATGAAGTCGAGCAACTCAAGCAGCGGCTGGAGGTGGAGAACCAGTACCTGCAGGAAGAGATCAAGGCCGAGCGCAACCACCATGAAATCGTCGGCGAAAGCCCGGCGGTGCTGCACTTGATCCGGCAGATCGAGCTGGTGGCGCCGACCGATGCCAACGTCTTGATCAGCGGTGAGTCCGGCACCGGCAAAGAGTTGATCGCCCGCGCGATTCACGCCAGCAGTCGCCGCCGCGATCGTCCGCTGATTCGGGTCAACTGCGCGGCCATTCCACGTGACCTGTTCGAGAGCGAATTCTTCGGCCACGTCAAAGGCGCTTTTACCGGTGCGGTCGCCACTCGGATGGGCCGTTTCGAGCTGGCTGATGGCGGCACACTGTTCCTCGACGAGGTCGGTGAGATTCCGCTGGAATTGCAGAGCAAGCTGCTCCGAGTGCTTCAGGATCAGCAGTTCGAGCGGGTGGGCGACAACGTCACACGGGTGGTGGACGTGCGGGTCATCGCGGCGACCAACCGTGATCTGCGCGCCATGATCGGCGAAGGCGGATTTCGCGAGGACCTGTATTTTCGCCTCAACGTTTTCCCGGTGCGTTCGGTGCCGCTTCGCGAGCGCATCGATGACATTCCATTGCTGGCGAGCCACTTTCTGCGACGGGCATCAGTGGCGTTCAACAAGACCGGCGTGCGCCTGCCGCTGGCGCAAGTCGAACTGCTCAAGCGCTATCCGTGGCCGGGCAACATTCGCGAACTGGAGAACGTCATCGAGCGACAGATGATCGTGTCCCAGGACGGGCGTCTGCACTTCGACGATTTGATGTCGGCCGGGGCACGCCTGCAGATCCCCGTACCGACCACCCCGGGCGATGGCGACGAACCGGTGCCGGACGAGACGCTCATGCTGCGATTCAAGGCCAATGCCGTGGCGACGCTCAAGCGCACGGCCGGCAAGATCTCTGGCGAGGGCGGTGCCGCGCAGTTGCTGGGAATCAAGCCGACCACGCTGGCTTCGCGGCTGCGCAAATGGGGGATCGACCCTCGGGATTTCAAAATCCGGCGATGAGTCGAGGGTGATCGTGGTTGCGTCTTTACCGGTAGAAATTCGCGATGCACTATGACGCCCTTTGAACCTGCACAGGAGCGTTTTCCGCCATGTCCGACATCCGCATCGAGCGTTTTGCCCCCGGCGATGAACAAGGCATCCTCGACCTGATCGTGCCGATTCAGCGTGAGGAATTCGGCATCGCGATCTCGGCCGAGGATCAGCCCGACCTGATGGCGATCCCCTCGTTCTACCAGACCGGCACCGGCGATTTCTGGGTCGCGCGACAGCAGGGGGAAGTGGTCGGGACCATTGGCCTGAAAGACATCGGCAATGGCGATGTGGCGCTGCGCAAGATGTTCGTAGCAGCCCCATGGCGGGGGCGCGAGTTCGGTGTGGCCACGCGCTTGCTCGAATGCCTCATTGCAGCCGCACGGGAGCGCGGCGTGAAGACGATCTATCTGGGCACGACGGCGAAGTTTCTGGCTGCCCACCGCTTCTATGAAAAGCACGGTTTCGACCTGATCGAACAGACTCAACTGCCCGCCAGTTTCCCGGTGATGGTGGTCGATACCCGGTTCTATGCGCTGAGCCTGTAACGCTCTGTCAGCCTTCCACTTGCGCGGGCGCTGCGAATAACGCTTTCTGCATGGCTTGGGGCGGCTTGCCGAAGGCGCGCAGAAACGCCTGGCGCATGCGCTCCCGGTCGCCGAACCCAGTCGCCTTGGCCACCACTTCCACTGGATGTCGGCTGGTTTCCATCATCACCCGTGCCGCTTCCAGGCGCAGGCTTTCGATGGCCTTGGCCGGGGTTTTTCCGGTCTCTTCACGAAACACCCGGCTGAACTGACGAGGGCTGAGTCGCGCCACTTCGGCGAGGGCCTCGACCGACAGGTCGTCGGTCAGGTTCTCCCGCGCATAGGCCATTGCCAGCTGGATACGATCCGATTTGGGGTCCAGTTCCAGCAGTGCGGACAACTGCGACTGCTCGCTGCCACGGCGCTGGTAGATGATCAGCTTGCGAGCGATCCTGCGGGCGAGGTCGCTGCCCAGATCGTTTTCGACCATGGCCAGCGCCAGGTCCAGGCCAGCGCTCATGCCGGCGCCAGTCCAGATCTGCCCGTCCACTACGAACAGGCGGTCTTCTTCCAGCTGAACCTGAGGATAACGCTGCCTGAAGGCCGGGGCGTGCAACCAGTGCATGGTGGCGCGCTTGCCCTCCAGCAATCCCGCTTCGGCGAGCACGAAGGCGCCGACGCACAGCGACACCACACGCCGGGAGTTCGCCGCAGCGGTGCGCACCAGCTCCAGTAGCGAGGCTTGCGGCGTGTCCAGTTCCAGATAACCACTGACAATGACGGTGTCGTAACCTTCGGCCCGCCATGGGCTGCTGTTAACGGAAAAGCCCTGAGAGCACATCACCGCCCCGCCTGACTGGGACACCAGATGAAATTCGTAGGCCTGTTCACCCCGCAAGAGATTCGCGCATTCGAATACCGAGCCCAGAGAGAGGCTCAGGGACTGAAAGTTGGGGTGAACGACCAGCGCGACGCTGTGCATCAGGATTCTCCGGGTGAACGGGCGAGGGGGGATTGTCATGGCGCGTCACGCGCTTGGCAATGTCCGTGACCGACAAACCGGTCAATGCGGTTCTGGGCGAAGGGACGGACATGAGCAATGTCCGAAATCCTTGCGGATTCGACATTGTGCAAGTTTTTGCCCGCTCATAGTATTCGCTTCATTGAGTGAGACGACTGGTCTACTTAGAGGGCAACGATAATGGCCGTGAGCGAAGTTAAAAGTGTCAGGCAGCATATTCTCGATGTCGCGAAGTCGATCATTGGCAAGAAAGGGTACTCGGCCGTTGGCCTAAATGAAGTGCTGAAAGTCGCGAAAGTTCCGAAAGGTTCTTTCTACCATTACTTCAACTCAAAGGACGCATTCGGGGTGGCCATGCTGGACGGTTATTTCGACGTTTACATGGAAGACATGGGCCGGATATTCGCCCGCGTCAACCTGACTGAACAGCAAAAACTGGAGTTGTACTGGCAGCGCTGGATCGATAACCAGACCGGCGAGACCGATGCGGGGAATTGCCTGGCCGTCAAGCTCGGCGCAGAGGTGGCCGACTTGTCCGAGCCCATGCGCCTGGCGCTCGAGCGCGGTACATCAAGGATCATCGGAGCCCTGGCGGCCTCAATCGCCCTGGGTCTTGAACAGCGTTCCCTGAACGTGAGCGAGCCGCCCAAGCGCGTGGCGTTCTGGTTGTATTCGTTGTGGTTGGGTGCAAGCGTGATGGCCAAGATCAGGCAGAGCGCCGCGCCTTTCGAGGACGCCAGAATAATGACCGCTCTGGTCCTGCGTCAGGGGCGGGAAACAGCACCGCGATAACGGCTGGCCCTTATAGAGTTTGAATGTAATCACCTGATCTTGTTTGTCCCGCGAAACCGTAGGGATCGAAGTTGTATCCGCTGAAGCCGTATTAATCGAAGACGCCATAACACCGTGCCCGAATGGTCGGGTGGTCAGCACGCGTCTGCCCATAAACGCACATCATTAAACATGTTCTTTTAATTGAAACTATGGAGTTGACCCTATGAAACATGAAGCACTGTTCTCGCCCGTACATCTGGGTGGACACACGTTGAAAAACCGCATCGTATTCCCGCCGTTGACCCGGCAGAGAAGCGCACAGCCCGGCAATGTCGCTTCAGACCTGATGGCCGAGTATTACCGCCAGCGCGCGTCGGCAGGTTTCATGGTCACCGAAGGCACGCAGATCGAACCCCGCGGCCAGGGTTATGCCTGGACCCCCGGCATCTATACCCCTGCGCAGATTGAAGGCTGGCGCAAAGTGACCGACGCGGTGCACGCCGATGGCGGGGTGATCTTTGCGCAGCTCTGGCATGTCGGTCGTGTGTCTCACCACGCACTGCAGCCCGACGGGAATGCGCCCATCGCACCTTCGGCGATTCAGACCACCAGCTCCAAAGCCTTCATCGAAACCGGTGCCGGCATGGGCGAACTGGTGATGCCGTCGGTGCCCCGTGCAGTGACCGTCGCGGAGATCAAGGAGTTGGTCCGGCTCTACGCAACCGCTGCGAGCAACGCCATCGCTGCCGGGTTCGACGGGGTCGAGATTCATGCAGCGAACGGCTATCTGGTCAACCAGTTCATCTCCGAGCACGCCAACCAGCGGGATGATGAATACGGCGGATCGCTGGAAAACCGTCTGCGGTTTCTGAGCGAAATCGTCGAAGCGGTTTCCAGTGCGATTGGTGCAGATCGTCTGGGTGTGCGTTTCACGCCCCTGTTCACCACCACTGACCAGGACCGGGTGTACATCGGCATGGTCGAAAGCGATCCGCATCGCACTTACATCGAAGCGATCAAAGTGCTGGAAAAAGCGGGCGCGGCCTACGTATCCATCGCCGAAGCCGACTGGGACAACGCGCCCGATCTGCCGGAGTCATTTCGCCGCGACGTGCGCGAGACCTTCAGCGGCCGGATCATCTACGCAGGCCGTTACACGGCAGAGCGGGGCGCCCGGCTCGTCGAAGCGGGTCTGGCGGACCTCATCGCGTTC
Organism: Pseudomonas sp. LS-2; assembly: GCF_003605735.1. GTDB lineage: Bacteria > Pseudomonadota > Gammaproteobacteria > Pseudomonadales > Pseudomonadaceae > Aquipseudomonas. The sequence goes on from NZ_QXTJ01000034.1 coordinate 45,405, forward strand.
GGTCGTCCCTTCATCGCCAACCCGGACCTGCCGGCGCGCATCGTCAACGGCTGGCCACTCAATCCGGTGAACCCGGCCACGCTTTACGGCGGTACCGAAGCAGGCTTTACCGATTACCCGGCCTACGCTGGCTGATCCGAGCGATTTTGGGGGCGTCACCGCCGGCAAGCCGGACTGCTACAGGACTCGTCCAAGCCCGCAAACGCGAGGTTTGATCGTCCCCACGCTCCAGCGTGGGAATGCCTTGCAGGACGCTCCGCGTCCTCATGACGCGAAGCGTCAATCGCAGCGTTACGGCGGGGAGCGTGGGAACGATCATCGTGTGGGAGATCAACACCCCACTAAAACACCAGCGTCAGCGAACCCATCACGGTGTCGTTGCTGTCGAGCCGCTTTTCACTGCTGATGGTGGGCACCCAGCGCAAGCCCAGCGACAGGGAGGAGGTGCCGACTTTGGTGTCGTAGGTCACGATGGGGCCCGCGCCCCAGTCGCGGCCACGGAAACCGTTGAGGCTGTCGGCGGTGTCTCCCTTGTCGTCGCCCAGTTGCTGAACCGTGCCCACCACAAAGCCCGCACCCACCCCGTTGCGCCACAGTTTGCGACCCATCAGGTCGAGGGTGAACAGGGGCGCGTTCTTGTAATCGGTGTCGTCGTTGCGGGTGTAGAACTGCACGGCGGTCACCGCATCCAGTTGCAGCCCCTGCTTGGGGAATATGTGCGTGTAAGCCATTTGAGGTACGAAGGTCCAGACGTTCAGGCCGGTGTTGGCCAGCCGGTCAGGGTCATAGTCGCCGGTGGGCGCCCAGATGTTGAGACTCAAGGCGACGTGCGCGGTCTGGGAAAAGTGGTAACCGGCAATCAACGGGGTGAAGTAAAGATCGAACAGGCCATCGTCACTCTGCTTCAGCTCCCCCGTGAAGCGGCTGGTATTGAACCGGCTTTTCACGTCAGTGGCCACGTAGGGCAGGGTGAAGCTGGACGCAAAATTCCAGCGCCCGGTCTTGGTTTCCCAGACCTTCATCAACGTCGCCATCGTAAAATCGAGGCTGCCGTCGATGCCCAGTCCGACATTGCCCGCGATGGGCGCGGCCTTGTCGCCGCTGAGCGATCCGTCGAAGTGAATCTGGTTGAAGTTGACGATCCAGCCTGGCTCCGGTGGCACGATCCCGATGTTCGGACTCACTGCGCTGCCTGAAATCGGCCGACCGAGCGCACCTTCCGTCGCTGAAGATGAAAGCGGGATGAGCAGTGGAATGGAGGCAAGCGCGAGGCGTAAAGCGTGTGTCTTCTGAGGTAGCAATCCGCCCTGCATTCGTCCATCTCCTATGAGTCAGCCAGTGGGTGCACTCGCCACCTCGAGCAGTGTGCTCAGAGCGTGCGTCAGCGGTGTGCTCCCAGGAAGTAGGGTAATCATAGGTCAATGCGATGAAAGCGCTTGGCGTGTCGGCGCACGCGGCGCAATTGCCGGCGACAGCGATCTGAGGATCTCCATCGCCGGCAGGCTTTTCAGCTGACTGGCAGTGGCAAACCCTTACGAACCGCTACCGGAACGGGTCGATCCTGAAGTGCCGCTGTCGGAGCTGGAGCCGGCGCCGGAGGGTGATTTGTTGCCGGGGCTGGAATTGCCGCCGCTGCCCGCTTCGCCACCAGAGCCGGGCAGGGCCGTCCCTTTGGTGTTGGCGCCGTTGGTGCCGCTGGGCCGGGAAGATTCGGAACCGGAGGCGGAGTTGTTCATGCTGCTGTCATTGGAACCAGTGCTTGAGCCGGTTTCACTGGTCGCGGCCATCAACGGCATCGACAACGCGCACGTCAGTCCAGCCATTGCCAGTGCACAACTGATCTTGTTCTTCATGGGCAGTGCCTCTCAAAAATGGATTCGTGGGGGTGAGCGCTGGCGTGGGCGCCAGTCGTTCTAAGGGGTGTGACCGGTGGCGGCGGTAAAGGATTTGAAAAAATCACGAATGGTCGATGAACGGCGCCAAGCCGTGATCGCGGGGAAGAACACGAGGGGTGAGCGGTCAGTAACGACGGGGCCGAAACGCCCCGTCGCTTGATCGCCTTATCGATTACGGGTGACGCGCCAGACCGTATTCGCCAGGTCATCGGCAATGATCAACGCACCCCGAGGGTCGACCGTGACGCCGACAGGGCGACCGCGGGTCTTGCCGTCATCCCCGCGAAAACCCGTCGCAAAGTCGACCGGTTCCCCGGCTGGGCGGCCATCGCTAAAGGGCACGAAGACCACTTTGTAGCCGACAGGGTTGTCGCGGTTCCAGCTGCCGTGCTCGCCGACGAAAGCGCCATCGGCGAACGTGTCGCCCATTGCTGTGCTGGAGAAGTCGACGCCCAGTGCCGCCACATGGGAGCCCAAGGCATAATCGGGCTTGATCGCCAACGCGACCTTTTGCGGGTCCTGCGGCTGAGCGCGCGTATCGACGTTCTGGCCCCAATAGCTGTAAGGCCAGCCATAGAAACCGCCTTCGCGTATTGACGTCAGGTAATCGGGCACCAGATCAGGGCCCAGTTCATCACGCTCGTTGGCCACGGCCCACAGTTGACCGGTGCCGGGCTGAATCTTCAGCGCTGTGGGATTGCGCACGCCGGTGGCATACGGTTTGTGCGCACCGGTCCGGGCATCGATCTGCCAGATTGTCGCCCGGTCCAGTTCGACCTCCATGCCGCGCTCGGTGACGTTGCTGTTGGACCCGATGCCGACGTACAGCGTGTTGCCGTCCGGCGTGATCGCCAGCGACTTGGTCCAGTGGTGATTGATCTTCGAAGGCAACTCGGTGACCGTTGTCGGCGCGCCGCTCGCCTTGGTCTGGCCGTCGGTGTAATCGAAGCGCACCAGCGCGTCCTGATTGGCAACGTAGAGCTTGCCATTGGCATACGCCAGGCCGTAGGGCGCATTGAGGTTATCGGCGAACACGGTTTTGAGTTCGTACTTTCCGTCGCCATCGGCGTCGCGCAGCAAGGTCAGGCGATTGCCGCCTTTGACCTGAGTGTTGCCCTGCGCCTTGATGTAGCTGGCGATGACGTCCTTGGGCTTGAGCTTCGGCGCATCGGCGCCGCCACGACCTTCGGCCACCAGAATATCGCCGTTGGGCAACACCAGCGTCTGGCGGGGAATGCGCAGGTCGGTGGCGATTGCGGAGACGCTGTAGCCCTCGGGCACGGTCGGCTTCTGGTCGCCCCACGGCGTAGGCTCGGCGATCTTCATGCTGGGCAACAGGCCGCGTTGCGCCTCCGGCATTTTCGGGTCCGCGCCATGGGTTTGCGCGCTGTCCTTTTCACCCCCGCAGGCGCTCAGCAGCAGGGCCAGGGTCAATGCAGTCAGTGGGTAGGAATGTTTCATTGCGGACCTCCCGCGACTGTGCCGGAACGTAGGTTAGTAAGTCCTGTCCAGGCCGACACGATGCTGAGCAGCGTTACGATGACCGACAGCACCAGGCCGGATGGCATCACCGCCCAGGCATCCTTGGCATGCTCGAACGCGTTGACCCAGCCCAGGCCCCACGTGACCAGCAACAACAGGAAGTACAGCGTCGGACGCCCCGACTTCGGTTGCGCACGGAGCAGATTCACCAGGGCGAACAGCAAGGCCAGGCCACAGAACACCATACCGCCGGCGATCAGCCAGGAAGCGAAATTGCTCCACTGAATCAGGTAGGTCTTGTAGTAAGCGATATCGCTCAGCAGTCCGCCGAGAAACAGCGGCACCGTGCCCGCCAGCAGGATCGCGTGCAGCGGACCGGGAAGGCGTCGGTAGGGGGAATAGGTAGTGTCGGTCACGGCGGCTCCTTTTCGTTCATCGACCCAAGACAGACCTCGGCGACACCGCGCCGGGCAGGCTCACGTGCGCAGACTGCGCGATAAAAGGGATCGTGAGGGCGCCGCGTTAGTTCAATGAAATGACGCCGCAGCGCTGGTTCCAGGGCATTGGCGGAGGGCGTGAAGGGCGCCTGAGGGTACATGCCGAGCGGGTGTGCACTAAGGTGACAGCCGGTTGAACGGCAGACAAAAAAAGACCCGCCGGTTCAGGCGGGTCTTTTTTATTCAACCTGGTATCAGAGTTCTTTGACGGTACGAACCTGATCCTTGTTGATGCGGGTTTCTTTGCCGTCCAGTTGCTGGAACTCATAGAAACCGGATTCTTCGTCGTACTTGGGCGCGTCCGTGGCCTGGATTTCACGGCCGTCGTTCAGGGTGATCACAGTGGGCGAAGAGCAACCGGCGAGGGTGGCAAGGCCAAGTGCGAGCAGGAGGGCTGCAGGAATAGTCCGTTGTTTCATTACTGTGTCTCCGAGGGTCATTCTTTATGTAGTGAAGTTTCTGACGCGGCTGCGGTCAGCAAAGTTCCATGAAACATCATCCAGCGCTCCAGGGTTTGATGTCGATCAACAAATCCGGGGTGTTGAAGTTGGCCAGTCGGGGATCATCCGCGTCGCACTGCAAGGCCACGGCGCCGAGTTCGGCCATGGTTCGTCGGGGACTGCGCTGGCCCCGCTGCCAATGGTCTTCGAATACCGGGGCGTGAACCGTGGGAATGCAGCACAGCAGCGGTTCCCACTGCTCGCCCTGACGGACCATCACCGGGGTGCCGGGATGCGCAGCGGCGGTGCGTCGCAAGCCTTGCAGCAGGTCCCTATCCAGCAGCGGTGAGTCACAGGGCATCACCAGCAAAAAACCATGCCGGGCCACCGCCAGCGCAGCACGAATCCCCGCATACGGGCCGGGGAAGTCACTGTCATCGTCCTGCACCAGCCGGTCGGCGAAGCGCGCGTACCGTTCGCGATTGCGGTTGCAGGAAATGATCAGGTCATCGGTCAGGGGGCGGGTCAGGCGCTGCAGATGCTGAATCAGCGGCTCGCCGCGCCACTCGATCAGGCCCTTGTCGCGTCCGCCCATGCGCTGCCCCTGCCCCCCGGCCAGAAGCAGGATGGAGCAGGGCGGCAGGGCGTCAAAATCAGTCATGGAGAACTCGGTCAGCGGAGAAAAAACAAGTGCTGTGATATAACACCGCACTGTTTCCCCTACAACCGGACCTAGCCAATGAAAGCCAAGGCTGACACACCTTTTGTGCCGTTGAATATTGCCGTTCTGACCGTCAGCGACACCCGCACCTTCGACAATGACACCTCCGGGCAGATGTTCGTCGACCGCCTGACCGAAGCCGGTCACGGGCTGATCGAACGCGTGCTGCTCAAGGACGATCTGTACAAGATTCGCGCCCAGGTCGCCACCTGGATCGCCGACGATCAAGTGCAGGTGGTGCTGATCACCGGGGGCACCGGCTTCACCGGTCGCGACAGCACCCCGGAAGCGGTGGCTTGCCTGCTGGACAAACAGGTCGACGGTTTTGGCGAGCTGTTCCGCCAGATCTCCGTGCCGGACATCGGCAGCTCCACCATTCAGTCTCGCGCCCTGGCGGGGCTGGCCAACGGCACGCTGGTCTGCTGCCTGCCGGGTTCGACCAACGCGGTGCGTACCGGCTGGGATGGCATCCTTGCCGACCAGTTGAACAACAGCTTCCGACCCTGCAACTTCGTGCCGCACCTGAAAAAGGCCGAGCCGTGCGCAACCCGTGGGTGAGAACCGATGAGCAAGCCTGAAGTGCGTGGCCTGATGCCGGTGGAGGAGGCCATGGAACGCTTGATGAGCCTGGCCGAGTCGGCACCGATCCGCGAGCGTGAAAGCGTGGCACTGGCCGATGCGCAGGGCCGCGTGCTCGCCGAAGACCTGATCTCGACGCTCGACCTGCCGCCATGGCCCAACAGCGCCATGGACGGTTACGCCCTGCGCATTGCCGACTGGACCGGCGAGCCGTTGCCGGTCAGCCAGCGGATCTTCGCCGGCCAGGCGCCGGAGCCGCTGCAGCCGGGCACCTGTGCGCGGATCTTCACCGGCGCCCCGGTGCCGGAAGGTGCCGACTGCGTGGAAATGCAGGAAAACACCGACGTGCTGGCCGATGCGCGCGTGAGGTTTCTCGAACCGTTGAGCGCGTTGCAGAACATCCGCCCCAAAGGTCAGGAAACCACGGTCGGCGACAAGGTGCTGGACGCCGGCACCGTCATGACACCCATCGAAATGGGCCTGGCCGCGACCATGGGCATGGCCCGGCTTGCGGTCGTGCGACGGCCTCGGGTCGCGGTCCTGTCCACCGGGGATGAGTTGATCGAGCCAGGTCTGCCGCTGGGCCCGGGGCAGATCTACAACAGCAATCGTGTGTTGCTCTGCGCCTGGCTTGCCCGCCTGGGCTGCGACGTCGTCGACGCCGGCATTCTCCCGGACAACCTGGAGAAAACCCGCACCGCGCTGGGTGCGCTGGGGGACGTCGATCTGATCCTCTCCACCGGTGGCGTGTCGGTGGGGGAAGCGGATTTCCTCGGCCATGCGCTGCGCGAGGAGGGCGAAATCGCGCTCTGGAAGCTGGCGATCAAGCCGGGCAAGCCACTGACCTTCGGTCATTTCCGCGGCGTGCCGGTGATCGGGCTGCCGGGCAATCCGGCGTCGACCCTAGTGACCTTCGCGCTGCTGGCTCGGCCGTATCTGCTGCGCCGCCTGGGCGTGCAACAGGTCAAACCGCTGCAGTTCAAAGTGCCGGCGGGTTTTGTCTGGGACAAACCTGGCAATCGTCGCGAGTACCTGCGCGGCCGGCTGGAGCAGGGCAGGCTGGTCGCCTACCGTAACCAGAGCTCGGGCGTGCTGCGCAGCGCCGCTTGGGCCGACGGCCTGATCGAGGTCATCGAAGGCACCACAGTGGCCGAAGGTGACCTGCTCAACTTCATCCCCTTGAGCGAGGTAATGGGCTGACAAGCGGTTGGATCCAGCGTCGGGATCCTGCGCTACCCTCAAAGAGCGTCATGACAAATGGGCATCCAGTATTAGCCCCGGAGTATTGTTATGCAGTCTTTGCGCGTGGCCTGTGTGATCCCGACTTACAACGGGCGCAGGGAGCTTGAGCGATTGCTCGACTCGCTGTGGGCCCAGACCGCTGAGTTCGACACCCTGATCGTCGATTCCAGCTCCACCGATGGCACCTTCGAGCTGGCGCGCTCGCGATGCAACGACGTGGTGCTCATCGACGGCAAGGACTTCAATCACGGCGGCACCCGGCAAATGATGGCCGAGACCCACCCCTGCTACGACGTCTTCGTCTACCTGACCCAGGACGCCTACCTCGAAGACCCCCGTGCGGTGGAAAACATCCTCCAGCCCTTTGAAGACCCCTTGGTCGGCGCCGTCTGCGGCCGCCAGCTGCCGCACCTGGACGCCACCGTCCTCTCGCAACACGCCCGCTGGTTCAACTACCCGCCGGTGTCCCGCATCAAGAGCCTGGCCGACGTGCCGGAGCTGGGCATCAAGGTCCCGTTCATGTCCAACTCCTTCGCCGCCTACCGCCGCGATGCCCTGCGCGCCGTCGGCGGATTTCCTCCCCACGTGATCCTGTCCGAAGACATGTACGTCGCGGCAAAGATGCTCCTGTCCCACTGGAAAGTCGCCTACCAGGGCTCGGCGGTGTGCCGACACTCCCACAACTACACCCTGCGCGAAGAGTTCCGCCGCTACTTCGACATCGGCGTCTTCCAGGCCCGCGAATCCTGGATACACGCCCGCTTCGGCGGCGTGCGCGGCGAAGGCTTTCGCTACGTCAGATCGGAACTGGATTTCCTCGGCTTACGCCGGTGGTATTTGTGGCCGGCGTCGTTCCTGCGCAACGGCCTCAAACTGCTGGCGTTCAAACTGGGCAAGGAAGAAGCGCGACTGTCGCGGCCGTTGAAGCGGCGATTGGGGATGTACAAGCGGTTCTGGGACAGTGAGCACGCCTGACCGCAGCGACGGACAAACGCGGGCTGCTCATTGAAGGGCCTGGGGGGGAGCGGATTGACTGTTTGGCGTGATGGCTTCGATTCAAAGGGTGCTCAGGTCCGGGAACCCCCAATCGGTGAGTGGGCTGAGTTGAGAGAGGAAAGTCAGGTGTTCGATGGTTTTGACTTTCTGAAGGGTGTTCAGAGTCCCAGGCCCGCCGAGGGCGATGGCGGGAACGAAGCCGTACATTTCGTCAGATTGCAGAGGGCCGAGTTTCTGAAATACCGGGTCGAATAGATCGTCGAAGTTATTGTTTTCGGGGTTCATGGATGAAAAAAATGTTTTTATCTCCTTATCCAGGTCTTTACTCGAGAAGCGTTGAGAGCTCATCAGATAACGCGCGTATCGGATGTTGATGTCTAGCATGTTTCCTGTATGTTGTTTCCAAAGATAAAAGTTGCCGAAGGCACCTCTGGCGATGACGTGATAGTCGTAAGCGTCAGAAAAGGCTGAGGCTTCTAACCAAGGATGTATGGCTGCATTATATTCAGCCGGATTGACTGTCCAGAAAATTCCCTTTCCATAGCCGGCCCACCCATGTTTCGACCAATACTCTAGAAGTTTTTTTGGTAGTACGGTGGTGTATTTTTCGATAGACGAAGGCGGCACTTCCCGTCTCTCAAATGAAGATCCCATTTTCGTTAGAAAGTATAAAAAATGCTCGTCCATTTTTTTCTCTATTTCGCACAGTGTTCTAATTTAGTATTGAATTTTTCCGTTTTTTTAACAGCTATGTCCGTGTCTTTTTGCGGCATGATCCAACCCAGTTAAATGCGCTAAACAGGGGGGCATTGTTTTAAAAGTAATCAATCTATTTGTTCATGGTATTGGTTTCTGTGCATCAACCGTCGAAGTCGTTTAAGTCCGGGAAACCCCAATCGGTGAGTGGGCTGAGTTGAGAGAGGAACGTCAGGTGTTCGATGGTTTTGACTTTTTGAAGGGTGTTCAGAGTTCCAGGCCCGCCGAGAGCAATGGCGGGAACGAAGCCGTACATCTCGTCGGGTTGGAGAGGGCCAAGTTTTTTCAGGGCCTCTTCAAAAAGGTCGTCAAAGTCATTTGCCTCCCGATCCATGGAAACAAAAAAACCTTCGATTTCTTCATTAAAACGATCAGGCGTAATTTCCCGGTTTGATTGCATGTAGCGGGCACAAAGTGCGCTAAGCGTGAACCAGCGCCCAGTCGTTTGTTGCCATAGGTAAAAATCGCCAAAGGCGCCTCTAGCAATTGCATGATAGGTGTCTGCATTTGGAATGCCTGAATCCGACATCCAGGTACGGATAACGGCCTCGTACTCGGCTGGGTTAACGCACCAAAAAATTCCTTGGCCGTAACCGCTCCAGCCGTATGTGGACCAGTGAGTGATCAACAGGTCGGGTAATTTACCTCGATACTTTTCGACAGTGAATATAGAGGATTCACATCTATCTGTTTCAGGTCCCATGTGCTGAAGAAAACATTCGTAATACTCGTCCATGCTTATGTTTTTCCTCTGTTTGAATCTACAGGTCGTTAATGTTCGGAAAGCCCCAGTCGGTAAGCGGGGAGAGTTGAGAGAGCAGAGTCAGGTGTTCGATGCTTTTGACTTTTTGAAGGGTGTTCAAAGTGCCAGGCCCACCCAGGGCGATGGCGGGAACGAAGCCGTACATTTCATCGGGCTGGAGAGGGCCGAGTTTTTTCCGTGCTTGTTCGAAGAGGTCGTCGACGTCATTATTTTTGCGGTCGACGGTCGCAAAAAAGGCATGCACTTTTCGGTCCTCCGCTCCTCTCGATGTTATCGATTGTTCTCTTAACAAGTAGCGTGCATAGAGTGCGTTAACATTGAGCCGATTCCCGGTATGGCTTTGCCATAGATAAAGATTTTCAAATCCTCCCCTGGCTATAACGTGGTAAGTGTCAGCGTTTTCAATACCAGATTCTTCCAGCCATGCCTGGATCACTTCATGATATTCGTCAGGATTTACAGTCCAGAAAATGCCGTCTCCATAACCGCTCCAGCCGAGGTCTTTCCAATGCTTAAGTAATAGATCGGGCAAATGTTCTTGGTACTTTTCGATACCGGACAGTGGTACTTCGCGTCTGAAGGACCGAGGTCGCATATTTGCAAGAAAATATTGAAATCGTTCGTCCATGCCTGCGTTTTTCCAGTGGTCGTATTTACAGGTCTTCTATCTCTGGGAAACCCCAATCGGTGAGTGGGCTGAGTTGAGAGAGGAAAGTCAGGTGCTCGATAGTTTTGACTTTCTGAAGGGTGTTCAGAGTCCCGGGCCCACCAAGAGCAAGGGCGGGGACGAAGCCATACATCTCGTCGGGTTGCAAGGGGCCTAGCTTGTGAAGAGCTGGGCTGAAAAGGCCGTCGAAGTCATTGTTTTCTGGCCGCTTTGATGCGAAGAAAGACTGTACGCTGGTGTCGAACTCTTCATGCCGCGGTTCAATGTTTTTTAATAAGTAACGGGCATATGCCGCGCATAGAGTTAGGCGACTTCCGGTGCCCTCTTGCCACAGGTATAGATCCCCAAAGGCACCTCGTGCAATTACATGAAACGGGGGTGATTGATTGATGCTCGAGTCCTCTAACCAAGCGTTGATGACGGGTTCGTATTCGGCCGGGTTCACCGTCCAGAATAGACCCTCACCGTAACCACTCCACCCATAATTATTCCAGTGAGAGATGAGAAGTGGGGGAAGCTTGTCTTTGTATCTTTCACACGAAGACTGGGGGACCTCTCTCCTGTGAACTGATGAGCCCATTTTTTTTAAAAAATATGCAAAATATTCTTCCATGTCACCTCCTATATGCAACGCTCCAGCGTTGCATTCATTTTTACAATACTTTGATCGGCGCGGTTAACCGTCTTAGCAGCTGCGTCCAGGCTTCCTATTCGGCTACGCCATTGGGCCCCGATGCTTGCGTTCACGCTACGATCACCGAAGTCTGATATCACATCTTTTCCTCCTGCAAACAGATCAGGGTTATGAAGAGCGGCAAGCGCGCTCATTTTATCTTTGGCTAACTTCTCGGCTTCGATGCCCGCTCTGTCGAAAGAAATACCTTGGCTTGTAATTTCTTTCATCAGGTCGTCGACAAATCTGTCATGAAGGTTCCGGCGTGCGAGCTTCGCCACCTTCGGATCCCTCACCTTATCCCCCGCCTTGAACGCCTCCCGCCCGCGCAAATACTCATCCACCGTCAGATCATTCAACCCGCGTTCCTGCCCACCCAGCTGCCGGTCAAACTCCGGAACCTTGCTGTAGTGCATGTTGCTTGCGTTGAAGCATGGCACCTTGTATTCGGGCATGCCCAGTGGATTTTTCTGGTGCTGCTGATCGTTCTGTTCGTGCTGCCGTTGTGGCCCGGGCGGCGGTTCCTGTCGTGTAAGGGGCCCTTTGCCGGGGGCGCGGGGTTGCAGGTCGGGACGTTTTTTCAGGGCGTCTTCGTGCTTGAGCATCCACTGGCCCAGGTGTTGGCCCTTGCCGCTGGCGCGCATTTCTTTTGCGAGCTGGCCGGCATGACCGCGGCCTCGGGTCAGGTAGTCGACAATGGCGCTGAGCAGCAGCACCACGACTTCGACGTGACCGCGGGCGAAGTGGTGGCTGGCGCGCTCGACCACCAGAAAGTCGTCCTGGCTGAAGGGGCTCAGGCCTTCGTCACCGCGTGTGCCTTCCCAGGCGGTCTCGATGCCTCGCAGGTAGTGCTCGATGAGGGGCGCCAGGCCGTCGACGAAGAATTCGGCGACGGAAGCCAGCCCGAGTACGCCCAACATCCAGGTGCCGGCCTGCAGCCCGATGGCGATGCCGGTGAAAGCGCCGGGCACCGCGCCCGCGCCTCCGGCCAGCGCGCCGACGCCCGCCCCGATGGCTCCCCCTGTCAAGACGCTGCCGGCGACGATCATCGCCATCTGGCTGACGGCGCTGAGCAACTCGTTCAGGACGTCGGCGATGTCGATGTCGGCGAAGCGTTGCCTCAGCAGTTCAGCGGCTTCATGGTCGGCGCGATAAAAAGCGGTTCTGATGTTTTCGACGCGGCGCAGCACCAGGCCGACGGACATGACGGTTTCATTGAGACTGCTGCGGAAGTTCCCAAAGCCGCTGCTCTCAACTTCCGTAATAAGTCGGTCTTCAATTTCAAACCAAGAGGGCAGAACACTCCCTGCAAACATCCCCGTCTCCCTGACAGTATCGACGTACTTTCAGGGCGGACCATAGGAATATGAAGTTTGACGGTCAATGAACAAGGTGTTCAATAAAGTGCCGGGTTTTAATCGTGCTGTTTATCGTGTTGGATGAACGGCGTCACATTGTTTTCATGACGTAGGACGTTAAAAACAACTGGTGAATGCTTATTGGCACGTCGCGCCTGATGCCCAGTAGCAGAGTGATGTTGATCTCACGCAATAAACATCTTCCCGATGTTTAACGTCGCTAAATGTATTTTTAAACGCCTTCCAGTTTGGCGGGCGACCCGGCCCTGCGCCTTGGAGCATCAATCGTGAGGCGAATCGTGCGTCTGGCGCACTCATACACTGCTCAAATGTCAATTTTTCTCATCTACAACGCTCTTTAAACTGTTGGAAATAGCCCTTGTTCCTGGAGTTCGTTGCCCATGCCTCCCATTGCACCGCGCCCTGCGCAACCCGCTGGCCAACAGGTCGTGCCATGACAGCGGCCGTGTCTGTGCCAGCCCCAAAAACCGTTGCAACGACGGCCTTCGGGCTGCAAACCATCCTCGGTCTGGTGGGCGTGTTGCTGGCGGTGCTGGTGGCGGGAATCAATGACGGGGTGACGCGGATTGCCTTGGGGGACATTCGGGGGGCGATGTTCATCGGCAGCGACGAAGCGACCTGGGTCACATCGCTGTATTCAGCCACTTCATTGACCGCCACGGCGTTCGCGCCTTGGTTCGCTGTCACGTTGTCGCTGCGCCGCTTCACGCTCAGCGCCATTGCGGCGTTCGTGGTGCTGGCGTTGCTGTGTCCGCTGGCGCCCGACTACCACAGCTTCCTGCTGCTGCGAGCGTTGCAAGGGTTGGCAGCGGGTTGCCTGCCGCCGATGCTGATGACCGTGGCGCTGCGTTTTCTGCCACCGGACATCAAGCTCTATGGCCTGGCGGGCTACGCGTTGACCGCCACGTTCGCGCCCAGTCTGGGGGCGCCGCTGGCAGCGTTATGGACCGAGTATTTCAACTGGCAGTGGACGTTCTGGCAGGTCATCACGCCGTGTGTGGTGGCGATGATCGCGATTGCCCACGGCATCCCCCAGGATCCGCTGCGTCTGGAGCGTTTCAAGGACTTCAACTGGCGCGGCGTGCTGTTGGGCGCGCCAGCGATCTGCATGCTGGTGACGGGCCTGCTCCAGGGCAATCGCCTGGACTGGTTCGAGTCCAGCCTGATCAGCGCGCTGTTGCTGGGCGGCGTGCTGTTGCTGGCGCTTTTCATGGTCAACGAATGGTTTACTCCGGTGCCGTTTTTCAAGCTGCAGATGCTCTCCAGTCTCAACCTGTCCCATGCCTTGCTGACGTTGGGCGGGGTGCTGGTGGTGCTGACGGCCGTCGGGTCTATTCCTTCGGCGTATCTGGCGCAGGTGCATGGCTACCGGCCGTTGCAGACCGCGCCGATGATGTTGCTGGTGGCCCTGCCGCAGTTGCTCGCACTGCCGCTGGTGGCGGCGCTGTGCAATATCCGCCGGGTCGATTGCCGCTGGGTGCTCGCCACCGGGCTGGGGTTGCTGGCGCTGTATTGCTTCGCCGCCACGCAGATGAGTTCGCAATGGACCCGCGACAACTTCTACACCCTGCAACTGCTGCAAGTCATCGGCCAGCCGATGGCGGTGATGCCGTTGCTGATGCAGGCCACCGGCGGGATCGCGCCGCCCGACGGCCCTTTCGCTTCGGCGTGGTTCAACACCGTACGGGGCCTGGCCTCGGTGGTNTTCATTCCAATGTGCTGGTGGACCGACTGGGCAATACGCCTGAACTGGCAGGGCAGGATGCGCTGGCGTCATTGGCCCATCGCATACACGAGCAGGTCGTGACCCTGACCAGCATTGATCTTTATTACTGCATGGGCTGGGTGGCCGCCGCGCTGATCCTGCCGATTGCGCTGATGCCGAGCCGTGTGTATCCACCCCGCGCCGCAGCCTGACGTTGCCCCGGCCTGCCTGCACAAGGCCCATATTCGAGAACACTTGAGAACATCCAGATGAGCATGACTTCGAAACAAACCCTGGCCGTGTGTGGCGCCGTGATCGCGGTGGCGGCTGTCGCTATCTACGGTTTTACCGGGACGGGCGCGGTGCAGAGCACCAACGACGCGTACATCGCTGCGGACTATTCCAACGTCGCGCCGAAGGTGGCGGGCTTCATCAGCCAGGTGCTGGTGGAGGACAACCAGCAGGTCAAGGCCGGCCAGTTGCTGGCGGTGATCGACGACCGCGATTACCAGACCGCGCTTGCCACCTCCGAAGCCGAAGTGCTGACTGCCAACGCGCAGCTCGAACAGGCCAATGCTGTGCTGCAACGGCAGGCGTCGGTGATCTCGCAGGCCGAAGCGGCATTGGCCGCGAGCAAGGCCGAGGTGACCTTCGCCCAACAAGAGCAGGCCCGTTATGACCATCTGGCCGGCATGGGCGCAGGCACGGTGCAAAACGCGCAACAGGCGCGTAATCGTATCGACACGGCCCGCGCCCGCCAGAACAGCGCAACCGCGTCGCTGGCCGCCGATCGCAAGCAGGTGGATATTCTCACCGCGCAACAACACGCCGCCGAAGCCGGAGTGAAGCGCGCCGAGTCCGCTCATGACCAGGCGCGCTTGCAGTTGTCCTACACGCGGATTATCGCGCCGGTGGACGGCATGGTCGGCGAGCGCGCGGTGCGCATCGGCAACTACGTGACGCCCGGTGCCCGATTGCTGTCGGTGGTGCCGCTGAATCAGGTTTACGTGGTCGGCAATTTTCAGGAAACCCAGCTCACCCATGTGACGCCCGGCCAGACCGTTCAGGTGCGGGTCGACACCTTTGCGGGGGAAACCCTCACAGGTCGCGTGCAAAGCATTGCCCCGGCGACCGGTGTGACCTTCGCGGCGATCAAGCCCGACAACGCCACCGGCAACTTCACCAAAGTCGTGCAGCGTCTGCCGGTCAAGATCGTTCTCGATTCGCACCAGCCCTTGTTGGATCGGCTGCGGGTAGGGATGTCGGTGGATGCGAGCATCGATACCCGGTCCGGTGGCGTGGAACAGGTCAGCGCTCGATGAACCCTCACGTGTCCATTTCTTGCGCCACTCAGCGACTGTTCGGGCTTGCCGGTCTGGCGCTGGCCTTGTCGGCGTGTCAGGTCGGTCATGATTTCCACTCGCCGTCATCCACGACGCAGGTGGAGTGGTTGCCGACTCAAGGCGAGCAGGCACCGAGCCGTCCGCAGGCCACACCGATCAACGCACGTTGGTGGGAAGTGTTCAACGATCCGCTGCTCGCGTCGCTGGTTGACCGGGCGACGGCCACCAACCTGGACGTGAAGATCGCCGCTAATCGACTCGAACAAAGCCGTGCCGCACGCCAGGTCGTGGCGGGGGATCAGTTGCCCGGCGTGTCCGCAGGCATGGGTTATCAGCGCGCCCGCAATAGCAGCGACGGCCTGAACGACCCGTCCGGCAACGATGGCAAGTCCGCCTTCAACCTGTGGGACGGCGGTGTGGACGCTTCCTGGGAAGTCGACCTCTGCGGCCGGGTCAAGCGCGAGGTGGAAGCGGCGGATGCCAACGTCGCCGTCTCGGACAATGACCGGCGCGGCGTGTTGCTTGCGATACAGGCGCAGACCGCGCATGACTATCTGCAACTGCGTGGCGTGCAGGAGACCCTGGCCGTGACCCGCGATAACCTCGCCGTGTCGCGCAACAGCCTGGAGCTGTCGAATGTGCGGCTGGCCAGCGGCGTCGCAACCCATCTGGATGTGGCGCAAGCGTCGGCCCAAGTGGCGACGGTAGAGGCACGCATTCCGTCGCTGGAGCAGCGTCAGGCGCAACTGATCAACGCCTTGAGCCTGCTGCTGGCGCAGACGCCTCGCAGCCTGCAGGCCGAGCTGCTCAAAGACACCCGCCGAGCGCCGCTGCCCGCCGCGATTCCCGTGGGTATGCCGCCGGAGCTGGCGCAACGGCGGCCGGACATTCGCCAGGCCGAGGCGCGCATGCACGTGGCTGCGGCCAGCGTCGGGGTGGCGGAGGGCGATTTCTATCCGCGCATCGTGCTGTCGGGCAATGTCGGCTTCCAGTCCCTGCAACTGGCGGATCTCGGCAGTTGGGGCTCTCGCCAGTTCGGCATCGGTCCGCAGTTGAGCGTGCCGATCTTCGAAGGCGGTCGTCTGCGCGGCATGTTGCATCTGCGTGAGGCGCAGGAGCAGGAAGCCGCCTTGAACTACCAGGAAACCGTATTGCGCGCCTGGCAGGAAATCGACGACAGCATGACCCTGTACAACGCCAGCCAGCTAGAGGCGCGCAAATTGCAGGACGCCGTAGCGCAGAACCAGATTGCCCTGAGCACTGCAAAAGAGCAGTACAAGGCCGGTGCGGTGGACTTCGTCAACGTGCTGACCGTGCAGCGCTCGTTGCTGAGCAGTCAGGAGCAGCTGGTCGACAGTTCGACCGCGCAGACCCTGGCATTGGTCGGGCTGTACAAATCCCTGGGTGGCGGGTGGTAAGCCGAGCGTTTCCAGAATAGAAAGACCCGTGGCGAAATCAGGCATTTTCATTGCGGGCTTCTGAGCAGACAATTGCCCGAACGTGTCCGGAGCGCCTGCTTCTGGACCGGCGTTTTCAAGAGCGACTTCTTGAAGAGCGACTTCTTCAAGACGAATTCATCAAGAACAACAAAGGGCACGTCATGCAAAAGCCTTTACAGGGCGTCCGGGTCATCGAACTCGGTCAACTGATCGCCGGCCCGTTCGCGGCGAAAATCCTCGGCGAGTTCGGCGCCGACGTCATCAAGATCGAACCGCCAGGCACCGGCGATCCGCTGCGCAAATGGCGTCTGTTGCACGAGGGCACGTCGGTGTGGTGGGCGGTTTCCTCGCGCAACAAACGTTCGGTGACCCTCGATCTGCGTGAGCCGGAAGGGCAGGACGTGGTGCGCAGACTGATTGCCGAAGCCGACGTGCTGGTGGAAAACTTTCGTCCCGGCACCCTCGAAGGCTGGGGCCTGGGTTGGGAGGCGTTGCACGCGCTCAATCCGAAACTGGTGATGCTGCGGGTGTCGGGTTACGGCCAGACCGGGCCATACCGGGACCGTCCGGGCTTTGGTGTGGTGGGCGAGGCCATGGGCGGCCTGCGTCACCTGTCCGGCGAGCCCGAGCGTACGCCGGTGCGGGTCGGGGTTTCCATCGGCGATTCACTGTCGGCGCTGCACGGCGTCATCGGCGTGTTGCTGGCGCTGCGTCATCGCGACCAGAACGGCGGCGAAGGGCAGCAGATCGACGTCGCGCTGTATGAATCGGTGTTCAACATGATGGAAAGCCTGATCCCTGAATATTCGGTCTTCGGCGCGGTGCGCCAACCTGCCGGCAGCAGCCTGCCGGGGATCGCGCCGTCCAACGCCTACCGCTGTCGCGACGGCCGTTACGCCCTGATCGCGGGCAATGGCGACAGCATCTATCAGCGTCTGATGGCGTTGATCGAACGGCCCGATCTGGCGGCCGATCCCGCGCTGGCGCACAACGACGGACGGGTCAAGCAGGTCGAGCTGATCGACGCGGCGATCTCCGCCTGGGCGGCCAGTCATGACCTGGACGAGGTGTTGAGCCAACTCACCGCCGCACGGATTCCGGCGGGCAAGATCTACGACGCCGCCGACATCGCCAGCGACCCTCATTACAAGGCGCGGGAGATGCTGCTCGAGAGCCAGCTCGATGACGGCACGCCGGTCACCCTGCCAGGCATCGTGCCGAAACTGGGCAGCACGCCGGGTGGGGTCAGTCGCCCGGCACCGACACTGGGCCAGCACACCGACGAAGTGCTGGAAGAGTTGGGCATCGACGCCGGGCAACGGGCCCAATGGCGCGCTCGCGGACTGATCTGAACGAGACCTTGAAGTAGACCTTGAACTAGACCATGAGAGAGGCAAGCCCATGATCGATCACCTCGACCATCTGGTCCTGACCGCTGTCGACGCCGACGCCACGGTGGATTTCTACACCCGGGTGCTGGGCATGCAGCTGGAAACCTTCGGCGCCGGACGCATGGCGTTCCGGTTCGGCAATCAGAAAATCAACCTGCATGTGCGCGGCAAGGAATTCGAACCCAAGGCCCACGTGCCGGTGCCCGGCGCGCTGGACCTGTGCTTCATCGCCGCGATTCCACTGGAACAGGTCATCGCCCGTCTCAACGACGCACGATGGCCGATCATCGAAGGCCCGATCATGCGCACCGGTGCCACGGGACCGATCCGCTCGGTGTATGTGCGTGATCCCGACCTCAACCTGATCGAGATTTCCGAGTTGGCCTGAGTGGGGCGGGTGCGCAGGCGGCAGGTGTTCTCAATGTCGGCCGTTTCCCGCATCATCGGCATCCTCTGCCACCGGATGCCGCCCCATGCCCATGCCCGACATGAATCTGTTGATCGCCCTCGATGCCTTGCTCGAAGAAGGCAGTGTGGTCGGCGCGGCCAGGCGCATGCATTTGAGTCCGGCGGCAATGAGCCGAACGTTGACGCGGGTGCGTGAAGCATTGGGCGACCCGGTGCTGGTACGGGCCGGACGCGGTCTGGTGCCGACGCCTCGGGCCCTGGCGTTGCAGGCACAGGTGCGCAGTCTGGTGGAGCAGGCCAACGAGGTGTTTCAGGCGCGGGATGAGGTGGACATGAGCACCCTGGAGCACTGTTTCAAAGTGCGTTCCAATGACGTGTTCTTTGGCGCCTTTGGTGGAAGACTGGTCGACGCGTTACGCATTCACGCACCCCGCAGCACCTTGCGGTTCGGCCCGGAAGGCGAGGGCGATGACGATGCCCTGCGCGAGGGGCGGATCGATCTGCACGTGACCTCACGGCGCAATTTCGGCCCGGAGATGAAGGTCCAGCTGCTGTTCCGTACCCGCTTCGTTGCGCTGGCGCGTGAAGATCATCCAATCTTCGATGCGCCGATCACACCCGAGACGTTCGTTCGTTACGATCATGTCAGCGTGTCGCGGCGCGGCCGTCCCCATGGCCCCATCGATACCGCACTGGAGTCGCTCGGCCTGGCTCGCCGGGTTGCACTGACCACCCCCAACTTCCATTCGGCGATTTTCTCCACCGCCAGTTCCAATCTGATCGTGTCGATGCCGGAAACCGTGCTCTGGGGCATGCGCGAGCTGGGGCTGCGCATGCGCCCCTTCGTGATCCCGCTGGAGTTCGAGTCGGTTCAGGTGATGCAGGCCTGGCACCCGCGCTTCGACAAGGATCCGGCGCACCGCTGGTTGCGGCAGACGGTCAAGCAGCTCTGCGCCACGGTCGACGAGCGCAACGCCGGGGTATGGCAGTAGCGGTGAGCGTTGCAGTCAACGGCTGCGCACGGGTTTCAGCCAGCGACCGGTCGCCACGGCTTCAACCACAGCCCCAACCCCGCCAGCAACGCTGCGCCATAGGCACCGCTGAGGCCCAACTGCAGCCAGACATTGCTCAGCGGATGCAGCACGGTCGCCGCCAGCAGCATGACGATGGCGCCGAACGCCCACTGCTGACGCCAGGGCACTCGGTCCATCAGTTGCTGGCGACGCATCAGCAGCAAACCTGTCAGGACCGCCCCGCAGACCGCGGCCATGGCGATGCCGATCAAGCCGAAGAAGAACGGCAACACCGCAAGCAGCACGGCATTGAGCAGACTGCCCGCCAGTTCGCAGTTGAGGGGCAGACGCGTGTCGCCCGCGGCATAGGCGTAGCGCGCCAGCAACGCGTTCCAGGCGCCGAACATCAGCGGCACGGCGAACCAGGCCAGCAGGCCGGGCAGCGGACTGTCGGCGGCCTGATCGGGCAGCAAAAGGCTGACCAGCGCCCCGGCCGCTCCGATCAGCCCGGCCACGGCAGGAACGGTCAGCAAGGTCGCGCTGCTCAGGCCCTTGTGCAGCCACGCCGCACGCTCCTGGTCCTGGGCGTTGCTCATCAACCCCAGCAACACTTGATTGAGACTCATCAGGGCAATCAGCGGCAGGCTGATCAATTTGCGCGCCAGATTGACCCACGTCACCGCGCCTTCCCCCAGCAATGACGCGATCATGCGTTCCAGCAATGCCAAGCCCTGACTCGCCAGATTGCTGCTCAGCAGCGGCCCGATCCGCTTGAGCAATTCCCGACCCGCGCCGGGCGCCCGAGACAGATGCCACGGTCGCCAGCCCGCTCTCACCCACGTCGGCAGCAGCACCGGCAACAAAACGCCAGGCATCGACAGGCTCCCCAACAGACAGCAAGCCGCCAATCCAGTGGGGGTCGCCTGTTGCCGCATCAGCGCCAGATACACCACCGGCGGCAGGTTGAACAGCAAGGAGCCCAATCCCGCCAGCACGAAACGCGACCGCGCCTGCAGTGGCACGCAGAGCAGGGCATGCAACAGCAAACCCGGCGCGGACCACGCCAGCCAGCGCAGCGAATCGGTCGCCAGGGCAAAACCGGACTCATCCAGGCCAGGCCCGATCAGCCTCACCCACAGCGACGAACCGACGCTCAGCACCGCGCTCAACACCAGCCCGCAGAGCAACATTCGCGGCACCATCGCGCCCATCCAGTTGTGTTGGTCCTGTGCAGAGCGTTGCTGATAGAGGGGCAGGGCGGCCGCGCTGAGCAGGCCGGCGGCCAGCGCCATGCGCAGGGCTTCGGGCAAAAACAGTGAAACCAGAAACGCATCGCTGCGACCCCCTGCACCCCACGCCGACACCAGCAACCATTCGCGGGCAAACCCCGCTGCCAGGCCGGTGAGGGTCGCGAGGGTCAACCACAGGGTCGCGCCGAACATGGCCGTGTCTCAGTGGAACAAAGTGAACAGGCCTTTGCCGCCCACTTTGTAATTGAGGCCACGGGCGCGCTCGCCTTTGATCTCGGCGTTGGGGCCGCTGACGATGGCATAGGGCGGGATCGGTTTGGACACCACGGAACCACCCCCCACCACCGCGCCTTCGCCGATGTCGGCACCGAACGAGAGCAATGCGCGACTGGCGATCCAGGCGTAGTCGCGGATGTATATCGGGCCCCCGACCGCCCAGAATTCCGGCGCCTTGAGGTCGTGGCCGCCGGCTATGATCAACACGTGAGAAGCAATGGTCACGTGGTCGCCGATGATCAGGCCGCCCCGGGCATCCAGTTGGCAATGCCAGCCCACGGTGCTGTCATCACCGATGCGCAAGCCGTCGACGCCGAGGACTTCGGTGTTGCGCCAGACTGACGAGCCCTTGCCGATCTTCGCCCCGCCCACGCGCAGCCAGAACAGGCGCAGCGTGTGGCTGGGGATCTTGCAGATGAGAATGTTGTAGGCCTGCTCCCAGGTGCGCAACATGCGGTCGCGCAGGGTCGGCCAGTTGATCCCGTACAGCGGAATCAACGCACCGGGGGTTTCGTTGGCCAGCAGCCGGTAAAAGCGCCGGGCCAGTGGCGGCTCGATGCGCGGCTCGATGTTCAGGTAGCTGATGAAGCACAGCGTCTTGTCTTTCATCGGTGTCTCGAAACACACGTCGTTGGCCAGCATCCAGTCGTAGGTGCTTTCCAGTTCCTCGGTGCCGACACCCATCTTGCGCGCGTATTCCGGCAGCGCCTGGCGCAGGTCGTGCGAGTGCATCATGCGATGCTTCATGATCGTTCCCCCGAATCGGATAGCGCGCATTGCGCCTTTTTCTGCAGGCGCCGGGCTTCGTGCAGGTTCAGCCCCAGCAGCAGCCAGAACAGCGCGATGAGCACCGTGGTGAAGCTGAAATAGTGGTCGAAAAAACCGCTCAATAGCGCTGCCATGACCCCGCCGCGGGTGCCGAGCCACAGGGCGGTGTCAGGAGTCAGCGTCACGGCGTTGCCCGCCAGTCGCGCTTCCTTCCACCAACTGACGGTGACCCCGATGAACAGCACCATTCCCGGTACGCCCAGTTTGTAGATGTAGTTCAGCCACAGGTTGGAAATCCCCCAAAGGCCGGTGCCGGGCACGGGCGGATCGACCTTGAAGCCGATGCCCAGCGGGAACATCTTCATGGCATCGGGGAAGTGCGAATACTCGTCGAAGCGCACCGCCGTGCTGGCGTCATGGCTAGAGAACAGCCCCAGCAGACGCTCTTGCAGCGGAGGGTAGAACATCATCAGCAGCGCACCGAGAAACACCCCCGCCATCAGCATGCGGCCGACATAAGGCACCCGCTTGCGCGCCATCCAGCACATCACCGCCAGCAGGCTGATCAACGCGCCACGGGAACCGGTGAACAACAGGCCGGCCGCTGCCAACACCGCCACGGCCACGCCCAGGGTGCGGACCGCGCCCTGGCGCGCCACGGCGATACAGAACGCCAGCGGCAGCAGCATCGCCATCGCCCCCCCGGCGATATTGGGGTGAGTCCACGGCGTGCCCATGCGCGTCGAAAAACCGCTCAAGCCTTCGTTGAGGCTGTCCAGGTTGCTGTAGCCCAGCCCGCCGATGATTGAAATGATTGCCGTCGAATTGCCGTTCTTCAGGTACACCGGAATCGACAGCAACAACAGCAGCAGCGTCCCCAGCAACAGCGCGATGGTCATCTGCTCGCGGGATTTCTCATCGTTCAGCAGGCGCGGTACCAGGAACAGTGGCGACAGGTTGAACAGCCAGCGCACCCAGTTGATCGGCCCGTTGCCCTCGGCGTTGACCGTCAGTTGGCCGACCACGAAAGGCAGGGCACTGAACAGCATCAGCGCGATCAGCCAGCGTTCGGTGCGCAAGAGATTCAGTGGCGGGTTGTACAGGGCGAACAGCCGATGGGCCAGCAGACTGGCCCAGACCAGCATCAGCAGCGCCTCGGACACCGTGGTGCGGACGCCGATCTGCACCGTGGCGTAAGGCACAAAGGTCGCCAGCACACCGAACAGCAACAGGCCGCGCAAAGGGCGTCGAATGATCGTCACCACCGCCGCGATGCCGATCAGCGCCGCCGTCACTTTCAACGCCGGCAGCACCCACACCAGTACGCCGAACAGCAGGGCGATCAGCACGCCAACGGGCATTGCCAGGGGCATCAGCGCAGTTCCTCCAGCAATTCATCGAAGCGCCGGCGATAGGCCTCGACGCCATAGTTTTTGGCCCATGCCTTCAAAGGCTCGGGGTCTTCAGCGTCTGCCGTGGACAGCACGCCCATCAACCGAATCAACGCGCTCTGGTCGGTGGGCGAGAAGCGCGGGCTGTCAGCAGGGGTGACTTCGTCCAGCGACGACCCGCTGGCCACCGCAACCGGGGTGCCGACACCCAGCGCTTCCACCACCGGCAGGCCGAAACCTTCGCCGTAGGAGGGGTGCCACAGGCGCTCGGCCTGGCGGTAGACCTGATGCAACTGACCGTCGCTGATACCGCTGACGATGTGCAGCCCCGGCAGTTCCCGTTGCTTGCTGCTCAGACCGTCAGGGCCACCCACCAGCAACAGGTCCGGGGTTTTCGGGAATTGTCGGCGGGCGACCTGCCAGGCTTCGACGAACCAGGGCATGTTCTTTCGCGGCTCGCGGGTGCCGACGCACAGCCAGTAGCGCTCGGGCAGCGGGGTGTCGAGATCCACCGGCTCGGCGCTGAAACCCTCGACCAGATTGGGCAACACGCGCACCTTGTCGCGTGCCTGGGGGAACAGGCGCACGGTTTCATCGGCGGTGAACTGCGACGGGGTCCAGATGCGGTCGGCCACACGCACCGAGTGACCGATGGACAGCCGATCCGTCTGGCCGTAGATCGTCGCCTTGACCTTCGAGCCATGGGCGTTATTCAGGGTCAACTGGAACAGGTCATGCAACTGCAGGATGTAGCGCACGCCTTCAGGCTTGCGGCCGATGGGCAGGCCCATGTTGAAGTTGCCCAGGTACACCTCGACCTCGGCGTCGCGCAGCGCCTGGGGCAAAAAAAGCGCTTCGAAACGCAGGCGCTCGGGCAGGCGATGAATACCGTCGAGCGGTGTCGCCCAGCGCGGGCAATGGGCGATCCTGCGGATCGGGTGATCGAACGGTGCCACGCTGAACAGCTGCAATTGCACATCCGGATGGGCCCGAAAAGCATCTTCAAGGGCACTGTTCTGCCGACCGATGCCGCTGTTCGGAAAGCCCGTCGCCGGGCGGTAATCCAGTCCTACACGCATGCCTGGGCGTCCTCCTGCCGATGAATCCGGGAATAGATACCTTCCAGCTGGGCTGCCGACACCGACCAGTCATGATACTCGCGCACGTAGGCGCGACCGGCCTCGCCGACTCGCGCCAGCCGAGTGGGTTGCTCGATGGCTTCCACCAGCAGCAGCGCCAGGCCGTGGGCGTCCTCGCAGCCCAGGTAGTGCGTGCCGTTGGCCACCTTGAGCCCCGAACAGCCCTGCGCCGTGGTCACCACCGTCAGCCCGGCGGCCATGGCTTCGAGTACCTTGAGCTTGGAACCGCCGCCTTCACGCAGCGGGGCGAAGAAGATTGCCGCCTCTTTCTGCACGGTGCGCAGGTCCGGAACATAGCCGAGCCAGTCGATGCGATGATCGCCCCAGCGCTCGCGCCACTCGGCGGGCATGGCGTAGCCGCCGATGGTCAGGCGCACCATCGGGTCCAGCTTCCAGACTTTGGGCATGATGTGATCCAGCGCCCACTCCACCGCGTCCAGATTCGGTCCGTATTCGTAGTTGCCGATGAACAGCAGGCGGCGACTGTAGCGATCCGGATTGACCTTGGCGTAGTAATCGCAGTCAACGCCATTGACCACCAGACGGGTGGCGCGGGAGGTCAGGCGGGTGAGGCCCTTGGCGTCGTCTTCGGTGACGGCGATCAGCTCTCGGGTTTGCGCGAACACCCGCTTCTCCCAATGGCGGTAACGCCATTGATCGAAGCGGGTGAAGGGCTTGGCCCAGTCAGGGAAGTGGTGATAGCTGGCCGCGCCTAGACCCGACTCGATGTTGTGCTCGGTCATGACGAAGGGTTTTCCCGTGTGCCGCAGCGGTGCTTCGAAGGGCTGGAAGCTGTAGCTGTGCTCGATCTGGATCACGTCCCATTGTTCCTGCAGCAGCGCTTCGAATGCGTGCTGCAAGGGCGGCGAAAACCCGTTGGCGCTGGCCAGCATGGGCGGGCGGGCGAAGACCATCGCCAGCAGCGTGCGGACACTGCGCAATGGCCGTCTGGGAATCACGATCAGCCGCTCCAGCCAGGGTTCCAGCGCGATGCGGGTGGCGTCGTCCAGTTCGGTTTTCGACTGCACCAGCAGCGTGATGCGATGGCCTCGGGCCGCGAGGTTGCGCAACAGGTGATATTCCCGTGTCTTGCCACCGCTGGTGGTGGGCCACGGTAAATAGGGCAGCGTCCAGAGAATGCGCATGGCTAACGGTCCCAGGCGAGGATTTGCAGGGAGGGCATCAACGGCACGTCGACCCCTTTGGCGTCAGCCAGCGGCGTACGCTGGCCGGTCAACGGGTTGTACAGGTTGGCCGTCTTGATGCCGGGAAAATTCAGGTGCGCACCGCTGGCGCTCCAGGCCATCAGCAGGTGCGAACCGTCCGGGCGGTTCCAGGCGATGGCGTAAAGGTCTTCCGGTACGCTCAGCGCTGGCGGTGGATCGGCCGGGAGCAGCGTCGGGCCGGTGACGTCGAAGAAGTTTTTCAGCGCCGTGTACACCGGCTTCGGCTCGCCCTTGAGGTCCACCAGGCCATAGCCGCGATCCCGGGCGCTGGCCCGTTGATCCAGGTCGCTGAGGTTGAACAGGAAGATGCGCTGATAGTCCATCGTGCTCATCATCGCCAGCCGTCGCAGGGTGTAATCGGCCTGGCCTTGAACGCCGATGATTTGCTGCATTTCCACTGGCCCTTTGTAGCTCGACCAGCCCCATTCGGTGGCCCAGACTTCCTTGACCCCGGCGTCGTGCAGGCTTTTGTTGAGGGCAGTGCCGCGCACCAGGAAATCTCGGTCGCCGACCGAATCGCCTTCCGGGTATTCGGAATAGGGGTGATAGGCAGCAACGATGTTCTGGCCGGCAAGCCCTTGATCCACCATCGATTGCAGCATGTAACCCGTCGAGCCACGCATCTGCCCGTAATACGCCACGCCGGCGGTGACGATCGGCTTGCCCGGCAATGCCCCGCGGATGGCATTGGCGGTGGTGGTCAGCAGGTGGTAATAGGCGACGGGGTCAGCCTGGGGCAGCCAGATGATGTTCGGTTCGTTCCACACCTGCCAGTGACTGACCTGCGGGTAATGCTGGGCGAGGGCGGTCATGCGCTCGGCGAAGATCGCGTCGTCCATGGGCGGGTACTGATCGGCGTTGCTGGCCCCTTGGGGCGCGCTGCTGTCGAAGGTCGCCGAACCCACCAGATAGGCGACGGTGTTGTAGTGGTGGGCGCTGGCGACGTTCATCGCCGCGTCGAGATCGCCGAGATTGTATTGCCCCTGCGCCGGCTCCAGGATCGGCCAGTGCAGGGTCCAGCGAATCCAGTTCAGACCCAGTTGGTCGAGCCGGGTCATCTGCTTCTGATAGATGTCGGGGGTGAAATAATGGAACTGCACGTTGACCCCGAGAAAGTCTTTCCAGGTGACCGTCCGCTGCCCCCGCAGCAGCGTCTCGGCCTGGATGGCCGTGCTGCTCAACGTCATCAGTACACAGGCGCTTACAGCGGTCATGACTCGCAACGCATTGCCCTTCATTCAGCGCACCTCGCATGCTTGTTGGAATAGTTGTTCGAAGCGTTCGGCGGTCAGACTCCAGACCCGCTCGCGGCCAAGAATAGCCGCTCGGTCTGCCCAGCTCTGGGCCAGTTGCGGTTGTTCGCATAGCCGCATGAGCGCGTCCTTGAGGGCCGCGACGTTGCCTTGTGGGTAGATTTCGCCATTGCCGTGGGACACCTCCTCGGCGAACGAGCGGGCATCCGATGTGATCACCCCGCGTCCGCAGGCCGTGGCCCACGACAACGCGCCGCTGGTGCCGCGCAGCTTGCCGAGGATCTTCAGTTTGCTCGACTCGCGGTAGGGCAACACCATCACATGGTGGCTCTGAACGACGTGGGGAATGTCGCCGGCCGGCAGGTCCAGGTGCCAGCCGACCAGGTCTGTGAGCCCTAGTTCACGGATGCGCTGACGCAACTGTTCCAGGTAACTGCCCGAGGGGCCGAAGGCCATTTCCGGCTCGCTGCCACCGGCCAGGGTCAGACGCACGCGCGGGCGCAGTGCAGGCTTGTCGACGAACAGCCGGGCCAGCGCCTCAAGCAGGTCCTCAATGCCTTTGCCCCGGTAGATGAAACCGAAGTACAGCAACTTCAGTGGCCGCAGAGGCGGTAGCGGCAAGGGCGCGATGGGCAGATTGCCGTGGGGGATCACTGCCATCTGCCATGGCTGCAACCCCATGCGTTGCTCAAGGCTGCGATTGCCGGCCTTGGTCAGGGTGACCAGCCGCGTCAACTGCCGCGCCAGTTGCCGCTCCTCATGCAGGCATAGAGGATCGGCCAGCACTGTGGCGATTTCCGGCAACGGCGAGCGCAATGCGTTGGCAAGGGACAACGGCCACGGCAAGCTGGCCCGACGCCAGACCAGTCGCTCCGGATCATGAACGGTGGCGGTCAGCGGCAGGTGTGGAAAGCGCTGGCGCAAGGCGCGCAAGGCATGAAATTCGGCCAGACGGCCGCCGCCGATTTCGGCATGCACCAGATTGATCCCCGACCAGTCCGCTTCGGCCACGCGCTGGCGGGCGGCTTGCGGGTCATTGCCGGTCCCCAGCAGCGGTGTTCTGACCCGCACACCCAAGTCCTCCAGCGCCTGCTTGAGGTGGCCAGCGTAGTCGGCGATGCCGTTCTGTTCCGGCGGCAGCGGGGCGAGGAGGGCAATCTGCATGTCAGCGATGACTCCGCAAGCGGCCCAGCCAGGTCAGTACCTGCTCGGGAATTTCGAAGCGACGACGGTTGAGGATGATGCCATCCACGTGCTTGAACGCCGTGGTCAGGGTCGCCAGCGCGTTCTGCAGCATCGGCACCGTGGAGGTTTCCGCCCGCACCACCAGCGCGATCAGATCGGCGTCACGCAAGTGCACGAAGGCTTGTTGGTTTGAGTAGAAATTCGCGGCATCGATCAACTGGATTTCGCCGGGTTCGGCAGGTCGTCCGTCGCCGATACGAACCCGGTGACCGTGCTCTTCCAGCAGCTTGCGCAGGTGTTCGACCACGAAGCTCACGCCTTCCCCTGAGCGCGCCGAGGTCAGGCCGATGCTCAGTCCTTTCTCGGCCACCTGTTTGAGCGGCAGCACGCTGTACAGGCGATAGAGGCTGGCAGTGAACGCGCTGTTGCGATGGGGCTGTGCCGCGTCGAGGTCCTGCAGGCTGGTCCACAGCGGCACGCCGAACTGCGCTTCGAGCTTGTCGCCATCGTGAATGCGCTGGTCCAGCAAATAAAACAGATACAGCGCCAGCAGGCCGACGCCGAGGCTCAAGGGGATTGCCAGCAGCAACATCAGCAGGCTTTTGGGAAAGACCCGGCTCGGATTCAGCGTCGCTTGTTCGATCACCGCGATGTTGCTGATCCGGCTCTTGTCCAGTTCGCGGTCGATGCGCGCCTTTTCCAGGCTGTCGGTGTAGAGGATGAAGTTCTTCTCCTCGGCGTCCAGTTCGTTTTGCAGACGGGAAATCTGCGGTTCAAGGGACAGCGCCTGCTGACGATCCTTTTCCAGTTGCGCCAATTGGGCGTCGAGTTGCTGCAACTGAATCAGCAGTCGGGAATAGCTGGCCTGCTGGTCGTTGAGGATGTTCTGCAAACGGGTGAAAAGCGGGTTGGGCGCAATGTTTTCCGTGCGCTGCACCGTCGCGGCCTGACTGCTCCAGAGCGCTTTGAGGTTGATGATTTCGTTATCCAGCGCCTTGACCGGTGGCGCACTCTCCTTGAACGAGCGCAGCAGTTCCTGGCGTTCGACTTCCTTGCTGTTGATACGGTTTTGCAGGTCCTGGCGACTCGGATTCAGGGCCAGTTCCTTGCCTGAACTGATCAGGCGCGTCTGCTTGTTGATCTGTTCCTGAATCTTGTCCATGCCGGCCTTGGTCGAGGCGATCGAGCGGGCCGTGTTGTTGCGTTCGGTGCGCAGGTCATTGAGGCCCTGAGCGGTGTCGGCCAGGCGCTGGCTGATGCTCACCGTGCCCGTTGATCGAGCAGTCCCTGAATCTGCTGCTTGTGACTCAGAATGTTGCCCTGGGTGTCCTTGACCTCCTGCTCGTAGAACGCGTACAGGCTGACCCGTCCCAAAGTGCGGGTGCGTTCGTTCTCGTATTGCTCGACCCAGCTTTGGAGCACGGTCTGCGCCACTTCCGGGTTGCTCCAGGTGAACGTCAGTTCCATGACCGAAGAACCGGGTTCATGGCTGACCTTGAAGTTCTTCTCAAGATCCTCCGCCAGCCGTTCCTCGGCCGTGCGTTTCTCCACCAGGCCGACCAGCTCCAGTGCTCCGCGTACGACGCTGACCATGCCCTGAACCGTGGCGCGCACCGCGCCTTTGACCGAGGCGACTAAACCGGTGGGCTGTGGCGCACTGGACAGCGCTTCCATGTATTGCTGCGCCACCAGACGGGTAATGGGGCGGCCGGTGAGCATGCGCTCTTCGTCCAGCAGCGGATCGCGCAGGGCATTGGGCATGATGATCGAAGGGCGGTCGGAATACTCGATCGGGACAGTGCTGGTGTCGCGACCGGGCTTGACCAACAGCAAGGCGGTGGACTCATAACGGTTGGGCAGCAGGAATGCGCCCAGCAGGATGATTGCGAACGTCGCCACTACCGTGATCTGGACTTCGCGCCGAAAAATGAAGAACAGGCGCAACAGGTCGCGCAATGAGCGGATGCTGATCATGTCGGTAGTCCCTTCCGATTAGTTGTTGTCGCGCAAGTTGTAATTCACACCGAAGCCCAACGATTTGGAGAAGGGGATCAATTGGTTGAAGTACAGATTCACGCCGTCGATCCTGTTACCGACCGAGGATTTGGGAACGAACACGACGTCGCCGCGTTGCAGCAGAACAGGCGCAGTGGGCCCGCCACTGCCCGCGTAGAGGAGCTTGCTGTAATCGAAAAAGTAAGTCTTGTAGAGCCCGTCGTCACCCTGACGCAGCAGCGCCACCAGACGCGCGTCCGCATCCGGGTTGATGCCCCCTGCGCCGACCAGCGCCTGTTCCAGATTGGTGACGACCGACACCGACAGATTGGCCGGATTGCGCACGGCGCCGCCCACGAACACCGTATTGCTCGGCGCCTGGCTGATATTGATGGTCAGTGCGGTCTCGCGGTAGACCGGCGCAAGTTTGTCTTCGAGCACTTGGGTCAATTGTGGAACGGTGAGGCCGGCGGCCTTCACCGAGCCGATGTAGGGGTAGGAAAACGTGCCGTCGTTGAGCACCGGAAACAGGGTCAATTCGTAGATCGAGTTGGCCGTGAACGCCGAGATCGACGGCGCTTCGCCGGTGTTGCGCACGATGCGCAAGGTGTCGCCCGCATGGATGCGCTCGGGTGGCAGCGGCTTGCCCGCCAGTGCGCGCCCGGCTGCCTGGGCCGCCTGGATTTGCGGCGACTCCGGCAAGCCGATCCGCGCAGGCGTATTACACGCGCACAGCAGCAGGACGCCGGCGAGCAGCAGCGTGTTTTTCATTGGTCCAGAACTCCTGTCATGCATGAATACGGCTCCCTTGCGGGTAAAACAATCATGTCGGCTGTACTGCCAAGTCCAATGTCTTCGATGTCGCGGCGTAAGAGGGGGGCCTCGCTGTTCAGTTAAGAGCAATCAGCCGCGACGGGCGCGGCTGCTGCCGGTTTTGGTGGTGATCAGACCTTCGGTGCATCCGGTACACGACCATAGACATCGGTGAATCGCACGATGTCGTCTTCGCCCAGGTATTCGCCGCTCTGCACTTCGATCATCACCAGGTCGATCACCCCCGGATTGACCAGACGGTGGGTATGACCGGGTTTGATGAAGGTCGATTCGTTGGTGTCGAGCATGAACTCCCGGTCGCCGTTGGTGACCCGCGCCATGCCGCTGACCACGATCCAGTGCTCGCTGCGGTGATGGTGCATCTGCAGTGACAACGAGGCCTGAGGTTTGACCATGATGCGTTTGATCTTGAAGCGCTTGCCTTCTTCCAGCACCGTGTAAGTGCCCCAGGGGCGCGTCACGGTGTTGTGCAGCAGGTACGCCGGGTGGCCCTGACGCTTGAGCTCCTGAGCGATCACTTTGACCTCTTGAGTGCGTTCGGCATCGGCGATCAGCAAGGCGTCCGGGGTGTCGATGATGATCAGGTTGTCCAGCCCGACCCCGCCCACCAGGCGTTTCTTGGAGTCGATGTAGCAGTTGGTCACTTCATGCAGCACGACCTGGCCGTTGCACTGGTTGCCGTTCTCGTCGGCGGGGGCCAGTTCGCGAATCGCCGACCAGGAGCCGATGTCGCTCCAGCCCAGTTCGCACGGCACGACGGCGACTTTCTGCGAGCGCTCCATCAGCGCGTAATCAATGGAAATGTCCGGCGCCAGGGCGAAGGTCGTGGGGTCCAGCTCCATCTGCAGTTCGTTCTTGCCTTCCTTGCTGTTGCATTGGGTCAGGCAGTGACGCACGGCGGCGAGGACGTCCGGCGCATGGGTTTCGAGTTCCCGCAGCACCACATCGACACGCATGCAGAACATCCCGGCGCTCCACAGGTGCAGACCGCCGTTGAGGTATTCAGTGGCAGTGGCGGCATCGGGTTTCTCGACGAAGCGTGCGACCTGAAACGCGCTGTCGGTCAACGCCTGGCCTTTTTCGATATAGCCGAACCCGGTTTCGGCACGGGTCGGGATCAGACCGAATGTCACCAGCCAGCCTTCATCGGCAAGCTTTTGTGCGTCTTTGACGGCGCGGGCGAACGCTTCGACGTCATGGATCAACTGGTCGGCGGGAAGAATCAGCAGTTGTGCTTCATCGCCATGCAGCGCCTGCACATGCAGCGCGGCGGCAGCGATGGCGGGCGCGGTGTTGCGGCCGAACGGTTCGAGCAGGAAATCCAGGTGAATCCGGTTTTTGTTCAGCAGCCGATAATCATCGACGGTGCGGAAATACACTTCACGGTTGGTCACCGTCAGCAGGCTTTCCACGCCATCCAGACTGCTGGCGCGATTGAAGGTCTTTTGCAGCAGGCTCTCGCCGTCGGGCAAGCGCATGAAAGGTTTGGGCATGGCCTCACGTGAGACTGGCCACAATCGGGTGCCGGCACCGCCGGCGATAATGCAGGGAATAAGGGTGCCCATCAGTAAGCCTCGCGAGAGAAGAGCACTGCCGGAACAGTGCGCAGAAGGATGTATAAATCGAACCAGACGGACCAGTTTTCGATGTATTCAAGATCGAATTCAACGCGCTTTTCGATCTTCTCTACGGTATCTGTCTCACCACGAAAACCGTTTATCTGCGCCAGTCCGGTGATGCCCGGCTTGACTCGATGACGCGAGGTGTACTCCTTGACAGCTTGTTCGAACAGAATGCCGGCGGCCTTCGTGGCCGTGGCATGTGGGCGCGGCCCCACCATTGACATGTTGCCCGCGAACACGTTGAACAATTGCGGCAGCTCATCCAGGCTGGTCTTGCGGATGAAGCGCCCGACACGGGTGACCCTGGGGTCCCCCTTCACGGTTTGTTTCTCGGCGGTGGCGTCCGCCTGGTGGGTGTGCATCGAACGGAACTTGCACACCGTGATCAGCCGGTTGTTGTAACCGTAGCGTTTTTGCCAGAACAGCACAGGGCCGCGGGAATCCAGCTTGATCGCCAGGGCTATCGACAGCATGACCGGCGACAGCAGCACGATCGCCAGGCTCGACAGCACCATGTCCTCGACACGCTTGAACAGCGGCGACCAGCCGCGCAGCGGTACGTCGGAGGCATTGAACATTGGCAGGCTGGCCACTTCGGTAATGCGGTTGTGCGCATGGCGAAAGGCGACCATGTCCGGCACCAGCAAGACATTCACCGGCAACCGCCGCAACTCACGGATGATGTAATCCATGCGGTTCTCTGCCGACCACGGCAGGGCCACCAATACCTGAGTGACTTTCTCCTCGCGGATCAGGACTTCCAGATCCTTGGTGTTGCCCAGCAACGGGAGATTAGCCATGGTTTTGGGCATGCGCCCGATACGGTCGTCGATGAAGCCGAGCACCCCGGAGCGGATGTCCTGATTCTGCAGCATGTATTCGGCCAGGCGCTGGCCATTTTCGGTGGCGCCGAGGATCACCGCATTCTGCAAAAAGAAGCCGCGCGCCATAAGGCGTTTGTAGATCATCAGCAGCAACAGACGCTCGGCGCAGAACAGCGTCAGGCTGGCGACGAACCAGACCATCAGTTGTTCCTGGGAGATGAAGGCGAACAGGTCCATGGCCTTGTGCATGAACAGCAGCACACAGAAGGCCGACGACCAGACGAACAGAATCGTCTTGAAGCGGGTACGGTTTGTGAAGATGGTTTCCGAATACACGCCCAGCGCCTGGAACATCAGCACGCAGACGATACCGAACAGCACCTGCACCATGAGATAGCTATCAGGCGCGGTGGGGGTCTCGGCATTCCAGTAGGCAAGGATCAGGATGCCAGGCAGGACTGAAGTCACTCCATGGACCAGCCTGACGGCGAACAGGAAATACTCGATCAGACTGGTGCGCGTGAGCAGCAGGCTGTCGACCGGTTGCAGTCGCATAAAACGTCCTCACCTCTTCGATCCATGAATCCATGACTGACTTAACTACCCAGCACTCCAGTGATTAAAGTCAATATAATGACTTTTTTACAGGGTAATTCAGAATAAGCCAATTATTTGTCGATTAAGCACCCTCTGGCCCTGTATTTCAATCCCGCCGCCGAGAAAAAGTCCCATTTATTCCCGAACGATGTAGGGCTACGCCCAAATGCAGATCAGTAAATCCCTCAAACGAGTGCTTTGATGAGTAAAGCTGATGAAACAGCAGGTGTCATGCCGAGGAGCGCAAGAGGCAGGGGCGAAACGCCTTCGCAGGGTCACTGATCAAGATTTCAGGCGAGATGGGATCCAACGGTGTCAGGCCTTTTGAGGGTTTTTGCGCTTTCAAAAATAAATGTCATCTCACGGCTTTTTCTGAACCGCCTGAGGTCAACATCTGACGAATCGCATCAGCAGAGGGAAGGAACATGACGGCGCGCAGGGCATTATTGATTCTCCATGGTAAACAGGCGCTCAACGAGGATGTTCGCAATGCCGTGCAGCGCAAGCGCAAGCACGGATGGTCGCTGGACGTGCGATTGACCTGGGAGGCCGGAGACGCGCAACGTCTGGTGAGCGAGGCGCTGGCCGCCGGGCATACACAGATCATCGCCGGAGGGGGTGACGGTACGCTGCGGGACATCGCCGAAGCGCTGGCGCTGGCAGAGAGTGACGCCAGCCTGACCATTCTGCCGCTTGGCACGGCCAACGATTTCGCCCGGTCCGCCGGTGTGCCGCTGGAGATCGAGCGGGCCCTGGATCTATTGGACGTCCCCGCCCGAACGGTGGACATGGGCTCGGTCGACGGACAGTTGTTCCTCAACATGGCCACGGGCGGGTTCGGCAGTCAGGTCACCGCCAACACCTCCGAAGACTTGAAGAAAGTGCTGGGCGGCGCCGCCTACCTGTTCACGGGGTTGTCGCGGTTCAGCGAACTGAAAGCCGCGTACGGCGAGTTGAGCGGCCCCGATTTCCACTGGCAAGGCGACTTGCTGGCGCTTGGCATCGGTAATGGTCGCCAGGCCGGGGGTGGTCATCCGTTATGCCCCAACGCGCTGGCGGACGATGGCTTGCTGGATATCAGCATCCTGCCGGCGCCTCAGGAAGTCGTCGGTACCCTCAAAAGCCTGCTCGAAGGCGGCCTGGGGATCGATAACCTGTTCGTTCGCGCGCGGCTGCCGTGGGTGGAGCTCAAGTCGGCTCAGGGCCTGGACATCAACCTCGACGGCGAGCCGCTGAATGGCGACGCGTTGCGATTCGAAGCCCGGCCGAACGCCTTGCGCATCCATCTGCCAGCGCATTCGCCGCTACTGGGACAATCGAAACGGATCGGGTGACGCGCACAGGAACCCGGGTCACTCACGGCGCTTACAAACGTTTGCGCGTTGCGGCGAACGTCAATCGTCGAGGCTGATGATCTGCTCTCTGACGCAGAACAGCACCAGGCCCGCCACGTCATAGATCTGCAGACGCTTCATGATCTGCGCGCGGTGGGTCTCGACCGTCTTGACGCTCAGGTTCAGGCCGTTGGCGATTTCCCGGGTCGATTTGCCTCGCACAATCAGCCGCAGGATCTCCAGTTGTCGTGCGGTGAGATTGTGGTTTTCTGCCGGATCGACCTTGTTCGATTGCGCACTGACCAGCGCCTGATTGATCACCGTGTGGGCGATGGCGGGACTGAGGTAGCGTTCACCGTTACGCAGCGCCTCGAGCGCCTGTTCGATCTCGGTTCCGGTGGCGTCCTTGAGCAGATAACCATGGGCGCCGCCTTCCAGGGCCCGCATGATCAGCTGTGGCTCGGTGTGCATCGACAGGATCAGCACTTTGCTTTGGGGCAGGGCCTTGTGCAGCCGTTCGAGCGCATCCAGGCCGTTGCTGTGCTTCATTGAAATGTCGAGCAGGATGATGTCGGGCTTGAGGTCCAGGGTCATCTCCAGCAGTTGCTCGCCGTCGGCGGCTTCACCGATGACTTGATAGCCGGGGATGTCGGACACCAGCGCGCGAACCCCTGCGCGGATCAGGGCGTGGTCATCGACCAGAAGAAGATTGCAGATCATGAGTGGTTGTTAATCTCGGCGCGTTCACGGGCACGGGGTGCCCAAGGGAACAGGGCTTGAATATGTGTACCACGGCCGGGCTCGCTTTCCACGGTCAGATGTCCGCCAAGCAAGTTTGCTCGCTCCATCATTCCGGCCATGCCCCGTTGACCTTGGCGGGCCGGATCGCTGGCGGGTGAAAACCCCAGTCCGTCGTCCGACACGCTCAGCGACAGCCCTTCGGGACGGCGTTGAATGCGCACCCGCAGATTCTTCGCCTGGGCGTGACGCAGCATGTTGGTGACCGCCTCCTGCGTGATGCGAAAGGCCGCGACGGCCATTTCTTCGGGGACGCCGGCCAGGCGCTGCTGGCACTCCAGACTCCAGAGAATCGGCGTGTCGGCCAGGGTGCGCAACAGGTGCGCGCGCAGACTGGCTTCCAGGCCCAGACTCGCCAGCTGCCGGGGGTTGAGGATGGCAGAGACGTCCCGGACCTTGGCCAGCGTCTCGTCGAGAATGCTGTTGAGCATGATGCAGTGGGGGTGCAGGTCTTCCGGCGCTCGACGCTGCAACCAGTCGCTCTGCAGCTTGGCCGCTGTCAGCATCTGGCCGATATCGTCATGCAGTTCGCGACTCAGCCGATGGCGCTCGGTTTCCTGCACCTGCAGCATGTGATCGGCCAGTTCCTGGGGCTGAAACTGGATGGTGCGATCGGGACGGCTGATGCAATACCAGATCGCCAGGAATGCCACCCCGTTGAGCAGGCCAAGTGTAAGGGGCAGGTCTGCGCCGAAGACTGACGCGACGGCATTGATTGCAGTCGCTGCCAGACAGAGTGTCGTGAGCCATCGAATTGTTCTTTTCGAACTCGTAGGCCTTGAGGTGGAGGTCTTGTTGCTGCCATGCATAGCGGATGAAGCCATCGGATTAGTGTTGCGGATACCTGAGCGGGAAGTCTCAGGCCACTTAAGGCGCTCGACAGAGCGGCACGCATCTGCTCACCTTTTGCGTGTGTACAAAAACCAGGGGGTCGACTTTCAGCAAGAATAACGTGTCCGCAGACTGTCCAGTTTCATTCGCGGCGCCGATCTTACCTTAATTGCCAGCGTTATTAAGCGCCAAGTGTAAATAACCACGGCGATATATTTGTCTGAACAGTCAGGATTTATAGATGGAACCATCGTGCTAATTAGCGACGAAGTTTCCGCGTCTTGCCACATTCAAGTTTCCCAGCGCTGGAACTTGAGCCTGCCGTTTGCAAAGTTGCGATGCAACAGGCAGTGGAGGGCATGTCGTGTTTGATGACGCTCGCGTCTCAGGAGGCCGGATCTGTCGTTTTCAGGCACGTCCCTGGCGCCGATCGGAATCGGCGGGACGCAGGCGCGGGCGTCAGAGGGTACTGGAACGATCGGCGCGTTCGGTCTGGGCGGGTTCCGGATGGGCAAGCTTGACCGGCCATTGCACTGCGACGGGGTGGCTGCTCTCTACCTTGCCTATTCCGCAGCAGCAACCGAATTGCTCCAGCAACGCGTGTTGCTCGGTGTCATCGAGTGGCAGCAGGCCGGTGACCGGATCGATCAGCTCTACTTGCCATGAGAGAAGCGACAGACACTGACGCAAGACCACCAACGCAGTGGGCTGCAAGCGGCCGGCCGCGCTCGCGAAATAGAGCAGGTAGCGCAATTGCCGGGCGAGTCCGGCGACCGGTTTCACAGAGGCGGCATCCGCCATGCCGGCGATCCGTTGCAAGGTTGCGAGCAGACATTCGATGGCGTCCTTGTCATCGCTGATCAGTTCCAGATGACTCAGACATTCTTCCGCGCGGGTCACGAGATGTTCGGTGTCACTGAGAAAATCACCGTGCAGCTGATGCCATTCATTGCCGTTCAGCATGTGAAATCTCCACTCTTCATGGATTTCAATCCAAGGTCGCAGGGGGCGAGTGGCCCGAAGTTAATGTCGAGGGCAATGAAAAGTCTGTAGGGCGTTTCTGATTGTTGTGATTCGGTTGCTGCCGACGAGACATGGTCGTGCGTAATGACCGTCACAGTGTGCAGATAGCCGTCCATCTTCACTGGTTTGACGGGGGGATCGGGGGATTCCACGAGCGCGACCACGTAACTGACTCCATTCATTCAATGAGAATGGCGTCACATTAATGGCAATTAGAAACCGCGAACATCAGGTTTGCCCTGATTGTCGTTAGGGATTACCCCTAGGGGGCAGGCTAAGTCACTTCACATGAGCAGGCATGGCGTCACTGTCCGCCCGCTATCTCAGTGTTTCGGGATACCCGGCAGTAAATCATGATGTTAATGTGATATCAATTATGCCGCGAGGCATTTTAATCGACATTAAGGTCTGCAACGGCGCTGCCGATAACGGGTAGGCGGACTTACTTGAAACCCTGCTCCAGGAGCAACAGATGGCTGGCATTCTCGACACGGTAGACCAACGTACACAGCTGGTGGGTGAGAACCGCCTGGAAATTCTCATGTTTCGCCTGGCCGGTCGACAATTGTTCGCGATCAACGTATTCAAGGTTCAGGAAGTGCTGCAACTGCCCAAGCTGACCCTGATGCCGCAGCGTCATCCGTTCGTCTGTGGCGTGGTGAACTTGCGCGGCCAGACCCTGCCGGTGATCGACCTGTCCCAGGCCATTGGCATGCGCCCGTTGGTGCCGGGGCCATCGAGCACCATCATCGTCACCGAATACAATCGCTCGGTTCAGGCGTTTCTGGTGGGTGGAGTCGACCGCATCGTCAACATGAACTGGGAAGCGATTCTGCCGCCGCCGAGCAGTGCAGGGCGTCAGCACTACCTGACGGCGATCAGCAAGGTCGACGACCAGTTGGTCGAAATCATCGACGTCGAGAAAGTGCTCGCCGAAATCGTGCCCTACAGCGCCAAGGTGTCCCGCGACAAACTGGATGATCCGGTCCTGGAGCGTGCACGCGGGCGTGAAGTGCTCCTCGTCGACGACTCCAATGTGGCGCTTTCGCAGTTGCGCGACACGCTTTCACAGTTGGGCGTGAAGATGCATGTCGCCAGCGATGGCCTCAAAGCGCTGAACATGCTCAAGGGCTGGGCGGACAGCGGCGACGTGATGACCGACAAGCTGCTGATGGTCTTCACCGATGCCGAAATGCCGGAAATGGACGGCTATCGCCTGACCACCGAAATTCGCAACGACCCGCGGCTGCGCGGTCTTTATGTGGTGCTGCACACGTCATTGTCCGGGAGTTTCAACGAATCGATGGTCAAGAAAGTCGGTTGCGACAACTTCCTCTCCAAATTCCAGCCGGACAAGCTGGTGGATGTGGTCCGCGAGCGTCTGATGCTCGACAACTGACCCTGCCAGGTTTCCAGCCCCTTGCTGTATGGAGGGGCTTTTTTGTATCTGTACCGATTCTTTGCGCGTTCCCTCGTATAGAGTGATGGCTTTGCGCTCTATCACTCCAAGGACGCGTTCATGTTGCAGCTCAGTGCGTTGTATCGCTACCCCCTCAAATCCTGCAAGGCCGAACCTCTGCAACAGGCCAGCTTCGACGAGCTTGGGCTGAGCGGGGATCGACGCTGGATGCTGGTCGATGAGACCAATGGCCGTTTCTTCACCCAGCGTGCCTTGCCACGGATGACGCAGCTTTCCGTGCTGTGGAACGCCAGCGGCGGCGTGACGCTCGCGGCGCCCGGCCTCCAGGCGCTGGATGTGCCGGTGCCTGAGGATCTGGAGGCGAACCTGCGCGGTGTCAC
The DNA here is from genome assembly GCF_003605735.1 of Pseudomonas sp. LS-2. GTDB lineage: Bacteria > Pseudomonadota > Gammaproteobacteria > Pseudomonadales > Pseudomonadaceae > Aquipseudomonas. Next base: position 84,940 of record NZ_QXTJ01000034.1, read on the forward strand.
GGTCTGGCACGACTCCTTGCGCGTACCGGATGCCGGCGACGAAGCGGCCCGCTGGGTCAGTGAATTCATCGGCAAGCCGACGCGCATGGTCCACGTCCCCAAGGAGCGCGCCCGGTGGTTGCCGTCCGGTTATGGCGCCATCGACGACAGAGTGGCTTTCGCCGATGGCTTTCCGCTGCTGTTGATCGGTCAGGCCTCGCTGGACGATCTGTCGGCGAAAATCGGTCGCCCTCAGGAGATGCTGCGCTTCCGCCCGAATCTGGTTGTTGAAGGGGCAGAGGCGTTTGCTGAAGATGGCTGGAAGCGAATCCGTATCGGCGACGTCGAGTTCCGTCTGCTCAAAGGCTGTTCGCGTTGCATTCTGACCACCATCGACCCGGCCACGGGTGAGCGCAGTGAAGATCGCGAGCCGCTGAACACCCTCAAGACCTACCGTGAGAAAGAAGGCGACGTCTGGTTCGGCCAGAATATGGTCAACGATGGACCGGGGACGCTGGAAGTGGGGATGAAAATCGAAGTGCTGGAGTAAATTTCCTCTCACCATGAAAAAGGGGCGAATCACACTGCTGTGGTCCGCCCCTTTTTCATGCCTGCTGGTTACATGTCGTCGAAGAACCGCTCATGCCAGTCCACCAACGGCTGTGGGGCGTTGAGCTTCTGTCCGTAAATGACCGCGTACGACAACACGTTCTGCACGTACTGGCGCGTTTCGTCGAACGGAATGCTTTCGACCCAGACGTCGAACGACAGGTGGTTGGCGCCTCTGAGCCATTGACGTACACGGCCCGGCCCGGCGTTGTAAGCGGCCGACGCCAGCACCCGGTTGCCGTTGAACTGCGCATGGACCTGGCTCAGGTACGCCGCGCCGAGCTGGATGTTCTTGTCCGGGTCCAGCACCTGGGCGGGGGAGGCCAGCGGAATACTGAACTTGCGCGCGGTTTCCTTCGCCGTGGCCGGCATCAATTGCATCAGTCCGCTGGCGCCGACGCCTGAGCGAGCATCGTCCATGAAGGCGCTCTCCTGACGGGTGATGGCGAACACCCAACTGGAGTGCAAGCCACGGATCTGCGCCTCGCGGACCAGCGTATCGCGGTGGGCCATGGGGAAGCGGATGTCCAGGTCATCCCAATACTGCGCCTGGCTGATGGTGCGAATGGCCGGGAAATACCAGCGCATGTCGTAGGCCAGCTTGGCCTGGGCGACCATTTCGTCTCGGGTGAAGCGACGGGTTACGTGATACCACTCGCGGCGCCCGTTCACGACTTCGCCACGGTCGTAGAACTCCAGCGCACGGCGCACGCCCGGCGTATTGCGAACCTTGTTGATCGTCGCCTGGCTGAGCATCAGTGGCTTGTTGTTGAGCATATACGGCGTCTGCGTGCGGTCAGCCGCAAGGAATCCGTAGAAATCACGCTCCTTCGAGACGGCTTTGTACAGCGTCGGCAACTGCGGATTGTTGGGCTGCGACAGCTCCAGAGCACGGGCTTGCCAGTATTTCCAGCGGTTGGTGGTGGCCAGATCCTGGGGCAGGCGACGGGTCAGCTCATACGCGTCATTCCAGCGGCCCAGACGCAGCAGCAGGCGCAACCGCCATTCGGTGACGGTGTTGTCGCGCAGGTCCGGATCGTATTTGGTCATCACCTCAAGGGCGCGGCCATCGTAGCTGCGCGCCAGGGTCAGGCCGATTTCCTTGGCGATCTGCACCTGTTCTTCATGGGAGAAATGCAGCACCGGGGAATAGCTGTCGAGCAGTTCCATGGCCCGCTGAGGGTCCTGCTTGGCCAGCCGTCGCAGACCCAGGCCAACCACGTCGGACATGGCCTCATCGGCGGGCATGAACTGGCCCTGGTTGTTGACCATCTCGGGCTTCTGCGCCACGGCGATCAGCAACCGGCCCTGGGGGGCGAGCGTGGTCATGCTGTTGACCAGTTGATTGGCCAGCGCATAGTTGCGCGCCTGGGCCGCAAGTTTGGCGCGCTGCCAGCGTTTCTGCTCGGTCAACTGGCCTTCCACCGCCCATTGGGTGAAAAAGGTGTCGCAGGCGGTCGGCAGGGTTTTGCCCGTCATCCAGATCTTTTCGGCGTTGGCATAGCCTTCCGCCCGCTGGTTGTGGCTCAGTTGGTAGGCGCCGTACAGGCAGTCGAGTTCGACGAAGTTGAGTTTGGGGTCGTAATACTTGACGAACGGTTGCCAGTCTCCACGGGAGGCCAGCAGGCGCAGCCAGCGCAATTTCATGTAATTGGCTTGCGGCAGGTCGCCATGCTCGGCAAAGAATTTTTCGACTTCCTCATTGCTCGCCGTATTGAGGCGGGCAGTCAGTTCGTCGTAGGCCAGATACGGTTCCAGCGGATAGTCGGCCAACGCCGCGCCGTACATGCGATACGGGCCGGCATCGCCCTTGGCCAGCGCGCGTTTGGCTTGATCGTAGTATTGGCGTTGGGTAGTGATATCGACCGCTTGGACGGACTGGGCGGCGGTGGCCGACAGAAGCAGGCAGGACAAAAGGCTGAACAAACGACTGCGCATGAGACTTCCGTGCAGATGAGCGGTGAAAAGTGCCGCTAGCTTAGCCTTTTGCCAGCGAGGGTTGAAGCACTGGGTTGAATGCAGTCACAGATGGAAACAAACGGTTGCATCTGGATTAGGCTTTTTTGGTGAGGCGGCGGTGTGCTAGTCCAGTATTAGTGGGGTTGCTCCACCCTTGCCCTTGCCCTTGCCCTTGCCCTTGCCCTGGCTTCTAAGCGCGCGACAGTCCAGACGACACACATCGCGACTTGGGTGCAGGCTGAACGCAGGCGTCGCGCAGTGGGCTGAGCGGCATGGATGCCGCGAGAGCCGCCCCCGCCATGGATGGCGGATGGCGGCGGGCCCACGGAGCGTCGCCGAAGTGAAGGTACCCGACGAAGTCGGGCCCAACCAGGAGCCAGGACACTTGGTTACTTGGTGTCCTTTCAAGTAACCCGCCGAAGGCGGAACGCTTCTGCCGTTAGGCAGAACAAAATATCAGCGCCACCGCAAATCTCGGATATTCACCAACTCCCAATCCCGCCGACCCCCTGTCATCGAATACCCACATCAATCAGGTATCTCAGGTAGAATGCGCGCCCGGTTTTTGGAGAAGCTCATGACCCTGCTCAAATTCACCGATGTGTCCCTTGCGTTCGGCGCCATGCCGTTGTTGGACAAGGTGTCCTGGCAGATCGCCCGTGGAGAGCGGGTCTGCATCATCGGTCGCAATGGCACCGGTAAATCCAGCATGTTGAAGCTGGTCAAGGGCGTTCAACTGCCCGATGACGGCAGCGTCTGGCGTGCCCCCGGTCTGAAGATCGGCGAGTTGCCCCAGGAATTGCCTGTGGCCGATGGCCGCACCGTGTTCGACGTGGTCGCTGAAGGCCTCGATGGCGTCGGCGCGTTGCTGGCCGAGTACCACCACCTGAGCCAGAACATCGTCACTGCCGAAGACCTCGACAAGCTGATGCATGTGCAGTCGGACCTCGAAGCCCGTGATGGCTGGCGCCTGCAGCAACTGGTCGACAGCACCCTGAGCCGCCTGCAACTCCCGGCCGACAAGACCCTCGCCGAGTTGTCCGGCGGCTGGCGTCGTCGCGTGCTGCTGGCCCAGGCCCTGGTGTCCGAGCCTGATCTGCTGCTGCTCGACGAACCGACCAACCACCTGGACATCGGCGCCATCGCCTGGCTCGAAGAAGCGCTGAAAGAATTCCAGGGCGCGGTGCTGTTCATTACCCACGACCGTTCCTTCCTGCAAAACCTCGCGACCCGCATTCTCGAGCTGGACCGCGGTGGCCTGATCGACTGGAACGGCGACTACGCCAGCTTTCTGGTGCACAAGGAAGCGATGCTGGCGGCCGAAGAAACCGCCAACGCGCTGTTCGACAAGCGTCTGGCTCAGGAAGAAGTCTGGATTCGTCAGGGCATCAAGGCCCGCCGTACCCGTAACGAAGGCCGTGTACGTGCCCTCAAGGCCCTGCGCGTAGAACGCAGCGAGCGTCGCGAGCGTACCGGCAAGGCCAACATCCAGCTCGACACCGCCGACAAGTCCGGCAAACAAGTCATGGTGCTGGAGAACGTCAGCTTCGCTCATCCGGGCGGTCCGACGTTGATCAAGGATTTCTCGATGGTCCTGCAGCGCGAAGACCGCATCGGCCTGCTCGGCGCCAACGGTACCGGTAAGACCACGCTGCTCAAGCTGATGCTCGACAACCTGCAGCCCACCAGCGGCACGGTGGAAGTCGGTACGCGTCTGGATGTGGCTTATTTCGACCAGTTGCGTCACCAGCTCGATCTGGAAAAGACCGTCATCGACAACGTCGCCGAAGGCCGCGACTTCATCGACATCGACGGCCAGAGCCGCCATGTGCTCAGCTATCTGGGTGACTTCCTGTTCAGCCCGCAACGTGCCCGCACCCCGGTCAAGGCGCTTTCCGGTGGCGAGCGCGCGCGTCTGCTGCTCGCCAAGTTGTTCAGTAAGCCGGCCAACTTGCTGGTCCTCGACGAACCGACCAACGACCTCGACGTCGAGACCCTCGAACTGCTCGAAGAGGTCCTGCTGACCTTCAAGGGCACCGTGCTGATGGTCAGCCACGACCGGGCCTTCCTCGACAACGTAGTGACCAGTACCCTGGTCTTCGAAGGCGAGGGCAAGGTGCGTGAGTTCGTCGGCGGTTACCAGGACTGGCTGCGTCAGGGCGGTTCGCCGCGTCTGCTGGGCGTGACCGAAAGTAAGTCCGGAAAGGCCGACCTGAATTCTGCGATCGTCGAAACGGCCGCAGCACCTGCTCCTGTGCAAGAAGCTCCGGCCGCGAAAAAGAAACTCAGCTATAAACTTCAGCGCGAGCTTGAAGCGCTGCCGGGCGAGATCGAGGCGAAGGAGCAGCAGATCGCCAAGGTCGAGGCTGACATCGCCAACCCTGGCTTCTATCAGCGTCCAGCAGCAGAAACCGCCAAGGTGCTTGCTTCGCTGGAGCAGTTGAATAGAGAGCTGGATGTGCTGGTCGAACGTTGGGCCGAGCTGGACGAGTAATTCGCCAGCGCTCCCTGACAAAAAAGCCCGAGCCCCCTTAAAGGGGCCGGGCTTTTGTTTTGCTGCAGCGGTGACGGTGACAGCGGTCTTATTCGGCGCGTTTGACCAGGCGCACTGCCAGCACGTCGCAAGGCGCACCATGCAGCACATCATTGGCAGTGGAGCCCAGTAGCAGCGAAAGACCGTGGCGGCCGTGGCTGCCGACAACGATCAGGTCAACCTTGTGCTCCTTGGCCAGCGTGTGGATTTCCTGGCGCGGTTGGCCATAGGTGAGGTGGCTGTCGCCGGTTTTGACCTCCGGGTACTTGCGTTTGAGATTCTCGAGTTTTTCCTTGGCCTGATCGAACTGTTGTTGCTGCAGTTGCGACAGATCCATTGGCACGTCGCCGCCGAAGGCCATGGCCATCGGTTCGACGATGTGCACCAGCGATAGCTTGGCGTTGCTGGCCAGGGCCAGATTCATGGCCTTTTTTATAACGGGATCGCACTCTTCAGTGAGGTCCACGGCTACCAGAATATGTTCATAGGACATGGGATGTTCCTTCTGAGGTCTGCGATGGTTTTGATTATGGCTCTTTTCACGCGCCTCATGGCACGCCTTCGTGTTTTGTCCGCTGCTCCCCGCAGCAGGGGCATACACATATGACGGTGTGGATAGTGCTGTCAATCGTTGCGGTCGTTTTGAGCCCGTTGGTGTGGTTGCGTCCCTCGCGCTCCCAGAGTGGCCGGATGGCGATGCGCATGGAGGCCCGCCGCATGGGGCTGGCGATGCAGTTGATTCCGCAGGACTGGCCGCACTGGCTGCCGGTAGAGCCGCCTAGTCCTTGTGCGCAGTACCATCGGCCACGCAGTGCCCGAGAGCCCGACACCTGGGTGTACTGGCAGATGACGCCCGGAAACTGGGTCAATCAGTGGCGTGAGCCTTGTGAGGATGCACGGTTGCTCCCGCATCTCCAGGCGTTGCCCGCTGATGTCTACAAGGTCGAGGCAGGCAAGCAGTTGATCGCGCTGTATTGGGCGGAGCGGGGTGAAACAGAAGTGTTGCAGCGGATTGCGACAGTGCTCAGGGCGCTCGCGTGACGAGAACGCAGCTCACTGCGGTAAATCGCAGGCATTAAAAAGCCCGATAACAACATCGGGCTGGGGTTGGCCAGGCAGGCCGATAATTCGTGTTGCCTCGCGGTGCAATACCGCAAAAGACGTCCAACTTCGCTTCACACTCTTGCGACGAAAAAAGAAAAACGACCCGTCTTGATGCGCAGTGCAATGAATGTAGACCTAATTGGTGCATTTGTCTGCCGCGGATCCAATTATTTTTCGATATTCATGAGCCGGTCATCGCTTCCCCCGTTTATCGATGCAACCGCCGGTTCAACGTCATCATTTCGCTGAATGCCTGCTGATCACATGTGTCTTTTACCTGCAATTTGCCGGTTTTGTCCGCTGTCGGGCGAATTGACAATTGCTGGAATATGGCCGAAGGTAGGCGCACCCAAATCAAACGGGCGTATGAATTGAGTGTTTGCCGTAGGAATGCTCTTACAGACGCCCGAATCGCGTAGACGGGGTGCCTGGCGTTTGGTGTTCTTATCGACGGAAACGTCGTGTTTTTCGCCGGATTTCAGCGTCTGACGCGCATTGTTCAGCTTCCATATCGTGGAGATCAGTTGATGATTTACGAAGGTAAAGCCATCACGGTTAAGGCTCTTGAAAGTGGCATCGTCGAATTGAAATTCGACCTCAAGGGTGAGTCCGTCAACAAGTTCAACCGCCTCACCCTCAACGACCTGCGCCAGGCTGTAGAAGCCATCAAGGCTGACGGCTCGATCAAGGGCGTCATCGTCACCAGTGGCAAGGACGTCTTCATCGTCGGCGCCGACATCACCGAATTCGTCGATAACTTCAAGCTGCCAGACGCCGAACTGGTCGCAGGCAACCTTGAAGCGAACAAAATCTTCAGTGACTTCGAAGACCTGAATGTCCCCACCCTGGCCGCCATCAATGGCATCGCGCTGGGCGGCGGGCTGGAAATGTGTCTGGCTGCCGACTTCCGCGTGATGTCCGCCACTGCCAAGATCGGCCTGCCCGAAGTCAAGCTGGGTATCTATCCGGGCTTTGGCGGCACCGTGCGTCTGCCACGTCTGGTTGGCGTCGATAACGCGGTCGAGTGGATTGCCTCCGGCAAGGACAATCGCGCTGAGGATGCCCTGAAAGTGGGCGCGGTGGATGCGGTCGTCGCGCCCGAGAAACTTCAGGAAGCAGCGCTGGACCTGATCAAGCGCGCCATTTCCGGCGAGTTCGATTTCAAGGCCAAGCGTCAACCGAAGCTGGACAAGCTCAAGCTCAACGCCATCGAGCAGATGATGGCTTTCGAAACCGCCAAGGGTTTCGTGGCAGGCCAGGCGGGTCCGAACTACCCGGCTCCGGTCGAAGCGATCAAGACCATCCAGAAGGCTGCCAATTTCGGTCGTGACAAGGCGCTGGAAGTCGAGGCCGCCGGTTTCGTCAAAATGGCCAAGACATCGGCCGCCGAGAGCTTGATCGGCCTGTTCCTGAACGATCAGGAACTGAAAAAGAAAGCCAAGATCTACGACGAAGTTGCCAGAGACGTGAAGCAGGCTGCGGTGTTGGGCGCCGGTATCATGGGCGGCGGCATCGCCTATCAGTCGGCGGTCAAAGGCACGCCGATCCTGATGAAAGACATTCGCGAAGAAGCCATCGAACTGGGCCTGAACGAAGCATCCAAGCTGCTGGGCAAGCGTGTTGAAAAGGGCCGTCTGACCCCGGCGAAAATGGCCGAAGCGCTGAATGCGATTCGTCCGACGCTGTCCTACGGCGACTTCGGCAATGTCGACCTGGTGGTCGAAGCCGTCGTCGAGAACCCGAAGGTCAAGCAGGCGGTGTTGTCCGAAGTGGAAGGGCAGGTCAGCGAAGACACCATTCTGGCGTCCAACACGTCGACCATCTCCATCAGCTTGCTGGCCAAGGCCCTCAAGCGTCCGGAAAACTTCGCCGGCATGCACTTCTTCAACCCGGTGCACATGATGCCGCTGGTCGAAGTCATCCGTGGCGAGAAGTCCAGTGAAGTCGCGGTCGCAACCACCGTCGCCTACGCCAAGAAAATGGGCAAGAACCCGATCGTGGTCAACGACTGCCCGGGCTTCCTGGTCAACCGCATCCTGTTCCCGTACTTCGGCGGGTTCGCCAAGCTGGTCAGCGCCGGTGTGGACTTCGTGCGCATTGACAAAGTCATGGAAAAGTTCGGCTGGCCGATGGGCCCGGCGTACCTGATGGACGTGGTCGGTATCGACACCGGTCACCATGGCCGTGACGTGATGGCCGAGGGCTTCCCGGACCGCATGAAGGACGACCGTCGTTCGGCCGTCGACGCACTGTACGAAGCCAATCGGCTGGGCCAGAAGAACGGCAAGGGCTTCTACGTCTACGAGACCGACAAGAAGGGCAAGCCGAAGAAGGTCGTCGACGCGTCCGTGCTGGAAGTGCTCAAGCCGGTTATCTACGAGCAGCGTGAAGTCACTGATGAAGACATCATCAACTGGATGATGATCCCGCTGTGCCTGGAAACTGTACGCTGCCTGGAAGACGGTATCGTCGACACCGCGGCCGAGGCGGACATGGGCCTGATCTACGGCATCGGTTTCCCTCCGTTCCGTGGTGGTGCGCTGCGTTACATCGACTCGATCGGTGTGGCTGAATTCGTTGCCCTGGCTGACCAATACGCTGATCTGGGCGCTTTGTACCACCCCACTGCGAAGCTGCGTGAAATGGCCAGGACCGGCCAGCGCTTCTTCGGCTTAGTGCCCAACGAACAGGTGAAAATATGAGCTTGAATCCGAGAGACGTCGTGATTGTCGACTTCGGTCGTACTCCGATGGGCCGCTCCAAGGGTGGCATGCACCGCAATACTCGCGCCGAAGACATGTCGGCGCACCTGATCAGCAAGCTGCTGGAACGCAACAGCAAGGTCGACCCGGCGGAAGTCGAGGACGTGATCTGGGGCTGCGTCAACCAGACGCTGGAGCAGGGCTGGAACATCGCGCGCATGGCGTCGCTGATGACCCAGATCCCGCACACCTCCGCGGCCCAGACCGTGAGCCGCCTCTGCGGTTCGTCGATGAGTGCGCTGCACACCGCTGCCCAGGCGATCATGAGCAACAACGGTGACGTTTTTGTCATCGGTGGTGTCGAACACATGGGTCACGTCGGCATGATGCACGGTGTCGATCCTAACCCGCACATGTCGCTGTACGCGGCAAAGGCGTCGGGCATGATGGGTCTGACCGCGGAAATGCTCGGCAAGATGCATGGCATCACCCGGGAAGCGCAGGATGCATTCGGCGTGCGTTCGCACCGTCTGGCGCATCAGGCGACCGTCGAAGGCAACTTCAGGGACGAAATCATCCCGATGCAAGGGTATGACGAGAACGGTTTCCTGAAGATGTTCGACTACGACGAGACCATCCGTCCGGAGACCACTCTGGAAAGCCTGGCGGCCTTGAAACCTGCGTTCAATCCCAAAGGTGGTACCGTGACAGCGGGTACGTCTTCGCAGATCACGGACGGTGCTTCCTGCATGATCGTCATGTCGGGCCAGCGTGCGATGGATCTGGGTATTCAGCCGATGGCGGTCATTCGTTCCATGGCTGTGGCCGGTGTCGATCCTGCGATCATGGGTTACGGCCCGGTCCCAGCGACGCAGAAAGCCCTCAAGCGCGCGGGTTTGGGCATCAATGACATCGACTTCTTCGAACTCAACGAAGCCTTCGCTGCTCAAGCACTGCCTGTGCTGAAAGATTTGAAAGTGCTCGACAAGATGGATCAGAAGGTTAACCTGCACGGCGGCGCCATCGCCCTGGGTCATCCGTTCGGTTGCTCGGGAGCCCGTATTTCCGGCACATTGCTCAATGTCATGAAGCAAAAGGGCGGCACCCTGGGTGTTGCAACCATGTGCATTGGCCTTGGTCAGGGCATTACCACCGTCTTCGAACGCGTCTGATCGTCGACAGTGTGCGAGCCGGGGCCTGGTGCCCCGGCTTTTGTTTTTCTTCAGAAACGATTTTTGAAAATTTTTTTTCGCGTCAATCCGTGAGGTCCGCAGCATGCAGTTGAAGCCAGGGCTCTACCGTCATTACAAAGGCCCCGAATACCGTGTTTTCGGTGTCGCGAAGCATTCGGAGACCGAAGAAGAGGTCGTGTTCTATCAGGCGTTGTACGGCGAATACGGGCTGTGGGTACGCCCTTTGAGCATGTTCCTGGAGTCGGTCGAGGTTGACGGGGAGCAAGTGCCGCGCTTTGCTTTGGTCCAGGCTGAACCTGACCTTTTTTCAAGGTCGTGAGGCGAGACCTTGCAGTAGCCTGTGCTTGACCTCACCTTGTAGCCACTATATATAGCGGGGCCTCTAAGGCTCCAACGTCTTTTTTCTCGCATTAGGAATTTTCCGATCCATGGGCAAATCGCTGGTCATTGTGGAATCCCCGGCTAAGGCCAAGACCATCAACAAGTATCTGGGCAGCCAGTACGTGGTGAAGTCGAGTATCGGCCATATCCGAGACCTGCCCACCAGCGGTTCGGCGAGCGCCGCCAAAGAGCCTGCTGCCAAGCGCGGCAAGACCGCGTCCGAGGCCCCGGCTCTGTCGCCCAAGGAAAAGGCCAAGCGCCAGCTTGTGGCGCGCATGGGCGTCGATCCCGAGCATGGCTGGAAAGCCAAGTATGAAATCCTTCCCGGCAAGGAGAAGGTGATCGACGAACTGCGCCGCCTGGCCAAGGATGCCGACACCATCTATCTCGCGACGGACTTGGACCGCGAAGGGGAAGCCATTGCCTGGCACCTGCGCGAAGCCATCGGTGGGGATGACGATCGTTACAAGCGTGTGGTGTTCAACGAGATCACCAAGAAGGCCATTCAGGAAGCCTTCTCCAGGCCGGGCGAGCTCGACATCGACCGCGTGAACGCCCAGCAGGCGCGCCGTTTCCTCGACCGCGTCGTGGGTTACATGGTTTCGCCTTTGCTGTGGCAGAAGATCGCCCGTGGCCTGTCTGCCGGTCGCGTGCAGTCGGTAGCCGTGAAGCTGGTCGTCGAGCGTGAACGCGAAATTCGTGCGTTCATTCCGGAAGAGTATTGGGAAGTCCACGCCGATCTTGGGACTGCCAAAGGCGCAAACGTGCGTTTCGAAGTGGCGCGGGAGAAGGGCGAAGCCTTCAAGCCGCTGAACGAAGCGCAGGCCATGGCCGCGCTGGAGAAGCTCAAGGCGTCCGCCTACAGCATCGCCAAGCGGGAAGACAAACCCACCAGCAGCAAGCCGTCGGCGCCGTTCATCACCTCCACCCTGCAACAGGCGGCGAGCAATCGTCTGGGCTACGGGGTGAAGAAGACCATGATGATGGCCCAGCGTCTGTATGAGGCGGGCTACATCACGTATATGCGTACCGACTCCACCAACCTGTCGGCTGACGCGGTGGCCATGGCTCGCACCTACATCGAAACCGAGTTCGGCAAGAAGTACCTGCCGGATGCGCCGAACGTGTACAGCAGCAAGGAAGGCGCTCAAGAGGCTCACGAAGCGATTCGTCCGTCTGACGTCAACACCCACCCGAGCAAGCTGACGGGCATGGAGCGTGACGCGGAGCGTCTGTATGAGCTGATCTGGCGCCAGTTCGTGGCCTGCCAGATGCCGCCTGCGCAATACCTGTCGACCACTGTCAGCGTCGCTGCCGGTGACTTCGAGCTGCGCGCCAAGGGCCGCATCCTCAAGTTCGACGGTTACACCCGTGTGCTGCCACAGATGAGCAAACCCGGCGATGACGATGTACTGCCGGACATGGCTCAGGGCGACATCCTGAAGTTGATCAAGCTCGATCCAAGCCAGCACTTCACCAAACCGCCTGCGCGTTATTCGGAAGCGAGCCTGGTCAAGGAAATGGAAAAGCGTGGCATCGGTCGTCCTTCGACTTATGCGGCGATTATCTCCACCATTCAGGACCGTGGTTATGTGGCGCTGCACAACCGTCGTTTCTACTCGGAAAAGATGGGCGACATCGTCACCGAGCGATTGTCCGAGAGCTTCTCCAACCTGATGGACTACGGCTTCACCGCCGGCATGGAAGAAAACCTCGACGACGTGGCACAGGGCGAGCGTGACTGGAAGAACGTCCTCGACGAGTTCTATGGCGACTTCAAGAAAAAACTGGAAGTGGCCGAAGCTGCTGACAGCGGGATGCGCGCCAACCAGCCGGTGATGACAGACATCCCGTGTAAGGTCTGCGGCCGTCCGATGCAGATTCGTACCGCGTCCACCGGCGTGTTCCTCGGTTGCTCGGGCTACAGCCTGCCGCCGAAAGAGCGCTGCAAGGCAACCGTCAACCTGACGCCGGGTGACGAAATCGCCGAAGACGATGAAGGTGAATCCGAATCTCGCGTGCTCCGTGGCAAGCACCGCTGCCCGGTTTGCAGCACGGCGATGGATGCCTACCTGCTGGATGAGAAGCACAAGCTGCACATCTGCGGTAACAACCCCGATTGCGTGGGTTACGAGATCGAAGAAGGCACCTACCGCATCAAGGGCTACGAGGGCCCGAGCGTCGAATGCGACAAGTGCGGTGGCGAGATGCAGCTCAAGACCGGCCGTTTCGGCAAGTTCTTCGGCTGCACCAACTGCAAGAACACCCGCAAACTGCTGAAGAGCGGTGAAGCGGCGCCGCCGAAGATGGACCCGGTGAAAATGCCGGAACTCAAGTGCGAGAAGGTTGACGACACGTACATCCTGCGTGACGGCGCTTCGGGGTTGTTCCTCGCCGCGAGCCAGTTTCCGAAGAACCGCGAAACCCGCGCCCCGCTGGTGCTGGAAATCGTGCCGCACAAGGACGAGATCGATCCGAAGTACCACTTCCTCTGTGAAGCACCGAAGAAAGACCCGGATGGCCGTCCTGCAGTGATTCGATACAGCCGCAAGTCCAAGGAGCAATATGTGCAGACCGAAGTGGACGGCAAGCCGACTGGCTGGCGTGCGTTCTACGACGGTAAAGCCTGGAAGGTCGAGGACAAGCGTTGATCGCCTGATTCCGATCCAACTGGCAAGCACCAGCGCTTTGCGTTAAAAGAATCCCTCGACAGCCGTGCGCTCCGAGGGATTTTTTTGCCCTGGCTTGCTCGTTCAAAACTTCGTTGATCTGGAGGCCATCGTCATGGCTCACGAACTCTATACCCGCACCAATCAGAAGATCTTTTTCGCAGGCCTCGCGCTCGAGTCCATGGCCAGGGCGAAGGAAAGCCGTGCCATGAATGCTCAAGGGCTTGAGCAGGCTGAGCGAGAGTCAGCGGTATTTCATCTGTATGGCGCACTGCTGGGGCTCTGTCATGAGATCGCAGGGTTCTATCGCCTGCCTGGCGCCAATACGCCCCGTGCCGAGGACCTGTTGACGCCGAAAGTGCTGGAAGCCATCGCCATCCCGGAAATGGCCGAACTGGTCGAGTTGGCGCAACACCGTAAAACCTGGCTGGCTCAGCTGCTGGCGTCCTACAACGCTCTGTTCCAGCCACCTCGGGCGCCGCACAAGCCAAAGGGCGACGTGACCCAGCCCTTGATCATTGCTGTGGGAGTCGAGGAAGAAGCCGAGCCTGAATTGACCCGTGAGGAAATGGAAAGCTGGCGTCAGCAGCTCAAAGGACTGGCTATTCGCTTTCGTGAGGGGCTGAGTGAGTGCTGAGACAGAATGATCGATGGGCTAGGGCCTGAGTCATCAGGCTGTTACAATGCCCGCCTTTCGTGGAGAACTGTCCTGATGCCAACCTCTTTTCTGGAAATTGTAGAACTGCCTGACGGCCGCATCGAGCTGCGCCGCGCTGAGGATGAGGGGTCTCTGGTGACCTTGAACTTCTCCGAGGATGCCAAGGCATTTCTGCAAGGCCAACACGTTGAAGTCGCCAAGGCCATGCTGAGTGTTGGCGTGCAAATGGCCGGCCGTCTGGCTGAAGGCGAATTGACCAAAGAAGAAGAGGGGCCTCGCGTTCTGCATTGATCCTGTTCGGGATCAGTCTCGTATTACCTTTCCTGATGGCTTCTCGGCACGTGAGAAGCCCGGCCTGTCCCTGGCTTGTTCCAACCGTCTGAATCAACCCAGTCGAATGTTCAGACTCTGAGCATTGCCAATCCGTGCTGCGCTGATCAACTGCTGACGGGCGCTGCTGGATATCGGATTGATCCAGCTCACCACCGTGTGGCTACGGCCCAGGCGCAAGGCTTCGCGAGTCAATTCCAGCGCACTCTGCGTCCCTCTCGGATGAATCAGGATAATGCGTTCCCGATTCAGCCCCGCGTCGCGCAACCACGCCTGGGTGACGCTGGACGGCGGAGCGATCAAGGTCAGCCAGCGGTCATTCGTGTCCTGGCTCAGATCGCGAAGAATCGGTGCCAGCAGGTTCAGGCAGTTCCCGGCAGCGCCGCGCAATGACAATTCACTAAAGACTTCTGGTTCATTGTTCCAGGGCGCCTCGACCACATTGTCGAGAACCGGCACCTGAAGCAGTGGAACGTCGAGCATTGGCACGCCAGGGGCCATGAATGCTTCGAACAGCGGCAGTTGTGCATGTTGTTGCGGTGTCTGTGGGAACTGCATGAACGTTCTCCTTAGCGGCGAATCACGCCGACGCTCAGCCCTTCGATGACCAGATCCTGATCTTTCAGGTTGACTTCGATAGGTGCGAATTCGGGGTTTTCGGCGATCAGCCAGACTTTGCTGCCTTCACGCTTGAAGCGCTTGACGGTAACTTCGTCGCCGATACGTGCCACCACTATCTGGCCATTGCGGGCCTCGCGGGTGGTATGCACCGCCAGCAGGTCGCCGTCGAGGATGCCGACATCCTTCATGCTCATGCCGTGGACACGCAGCAGGTAGTCGGCGCTTGGGTGAAAGAAGGCGGGGTTGATTGCGAGGTTTTCTTCAATGTGCTGTTGCGCGAGAATCGGTGCGCCGGCAGCGACGCGGCCGATGATCGGCAGACCGCTTTCTTCGGTTTTGGCTTCGAAACCCGGAATACGGATGCCGCGAGAGGCGCCCGGCGTCATCTCGATGGCGCCTTTGCGCGCCAGTGCCTTGAGGTGTTCTTCGGCAGCGTTGGGGGATTTGAATCCCAGTTCCTGAGCGATTTCCGCACGGGTTGGCGGATAGCCGTTGTCTTCGAGACAACGTTTGATGAAGTCCAGAATCTCGGCTTGGCGTGACGTCAGTTTGATCATGTGAATCGCTCTGTCTTTTTATACAGTGACTGGGATTATATACAGTGATCGACGCTTGGCAATCCTCCTTTTTATAAAGCGTGTCCGATAGCCCTGCATAAAACCCCTGCGGCCTTGGTATAAGGGCTGCTGACAGGGCGGGTTTGTATGATTAAATGGCGTGACCGACCAGACAGAATACGAACAGCCAGGGTTGACAGCCGTTCGGCTGAAACGTATGTTTCAAACAAGTGTTTGTCAGGCGCATAACCATGGCTCAGTCGGAAACAGTTGAACGAATTCTCGATGCTGCGGAGCAGCTTTTCGCGGAAAAGGGTTTTGCCGAAACATCGTTGCGGCTCATCACCAGCAAGGCGTCGGTCAACCTGGCCGCGGTGAACTATCACTTCGGTTCGAAGAAGGCGCTCATTCAAGCCGTTTTCTCGCGTTTTCTCGGGCCATTCTGCATCAGCCTCGACAAAGAGCTGGAGCGTCGTCAGGCCAGACCTGAACATAAGCCTACGCTCGAAGAGTTGCTGGAAATCCTCGTCGAACAGGCGCTGGTCGTCCAGCCTCGCAGCGGCAACGATCTGTCCATTTTCATGCGCCTGCTAGGCCTGGCCTTCAGTCAGAGCCAGGGCCATTTGCGGCGTTATCTGGAAGACATGTACGGCAAGGTGTTCCGCCGTTACATGCTGCTGGTCAATGAAGCTGCTCCGCGTATTCCCCCGATAGAGTTGTTCTGGCGCGTGCACTTCATGCTCGGTGCCGCTGCGTTCAGCATGTCCGGTATCAAGGCGCTGCGTGCCATTGCCGAGACCGATTTCGGCGTCAATACCTCTATCGAGCAAGTCATGCGCCTGATGGTGCCGTTCCTTGCTGCCGGCATGCGCGCTGAAACCGGCGTGACCGACGCTGCGATGATCAACGCTCAGCTCAAGCCCCGCACCAAAAGCGCAGCGCCTACCCCCGCAAAAGTCTGACCCGGCTGCCAACGGGTGCCGAGCATTTGCATCGCACCCGTCGATCCCTCACCATGCCGCACTGAGCATTGGTTGTTGAAGGATCTTCATATGAGTTCTGGCCTGCAAGGCTCCCTGATGGTGGATATCGCCGGTACCTGGCTGACATCCGAAGACCGTCAGTTTCTGCGTCAGCCCGAGGTGGGCGGCCTGATCATTTTCGCCCGAAACATCGAAAGCCCGCGGCAGGTCCGCGAGTTGAGTGCGTCCATCCGTGCGATTCGTCCGGACCTGCTGCTCGCAGTCGATCAGGAAGGCGGTCGAGTGCAGCGGTTGCGTCAAGGCTTCGTGCGCTTGCCGGCCATGCGCGCAATTGCCGATAACCCCAATGCAGAGTCCCTCGCCGAGCAGTGTGGCTGGCTGATGGCGACCGAGGTGCTGACGGTGGGGCTGGACCTCAGTTTCGCGCCGGTGCTGGATCTGGATTACCAGCGCAGTGCGGTGGTGGGCAGCCGTTCGTTCGAGGGTGACCCCGAGCGTGCTGCGGCGCTGGCGGGGGCGTTCATCCGTGGGATGAATGACGCAGGCATGGCTGCCACCGGCAAACATTTCCCCGGTCACGGCTGGGCCGAAGCCGACTCCCACGTGGCCATCCCCCACGATGAGCGCAGCCTGGAGACCATCCGGGCCAATGACCTGGTGCCATTCGCGCGGCTGAGCAAGCAGTTGGCCGCCGTCATGCCGGCACACGTTATCTATCCCCAGGTCGATTCGCAGCCGGCCGGTTTCTCCCGACGCTGGCTGCACGACATTCTGCGCGGCGAAGTGGGTTTCGACGGCGTGATCTTCAGTGACGACCTGTCCATGAAGGGCGCCCATGTGGTCGGCGATGCCGCCAGCCGCATCGAGGCCGCGTTGACCGCAGGCTGTGACATGGGCCTGGTGTGCAATGACCGGGCTGCCGCCGAGCTGGCCCTGAGCGCCGCGCAGCGGATGAAGATCACCGCGCCTGCCAACATCGCCAGGATGCGAGGACAAGGTCTGGCGACCACTGAATACCGTCAACACCCTCGCTGGCTGGCAGCGCTGGGTGAATTGCGTGCCGCTCAGTTGATCGATTGAGGATTTGCCATGACTGTCTACGCCATCATCGGTGGTTCGGGGTTGACGCAGCTCGAAGGTCTGACGATTCGTCAGTCGCTGTCGGTGAATACGCCCTATGGCGCACCGTCAGGGGAGGTTCAATTGGGTGAGTTCGCCGGGCGCGAAGTCATGTTCCTGGCTCGCCATGGTCACCCGCACCGGTTACCGCCGCACAAGATCAATTACCGGGCCAACGTCTGGGCGCTGAAGCAGGCAGGCGCCGAGGCGATTCTGTCGATCAATGCCGTAGGCGGTATTCATCCTGACATGGGCTCCGGACATTTCTGCGTGCCCCATGATCTGGTGGACTACACCAGCAGCCGCGAACATACGTTTTTCGCGGACGATCTGGAACAGGTCACCCACATCGATTTCAGCCACCCCTACAGCGAGCCGCTGCGCGAACGTCTGATAGCCGCGTTGGCGGCAGACGGGCACCCGTTCAGCGATTTCGGGGTATACGGCTGCACTCAGGGGCCGAGACTGGAGACGGCGGCCGAGATCGTGCGGCTGGAACGTGACGGGTGCGACATCGTCGGCATGACCGGCATGCCGGAGGCTGCACTGGCCCGTGAGCTGGCGCTGGACTATGCCTGTCTGGCGTTGGTGGTGAATCCGGCGGCGGGCAAATCGGGAGCGGTGATCAGCATGGCCGACATCGAGCAGGCGTTGCATGACGGCATCGGCAAGGTCAAGGCGGTGTTGGCGCGGGTGCTGAGCGCGGCCTGACCTCCCACTCAATGGCAGGCGTCGATCCTCGACGCCTGCACCCCTCTGACATTCAGTTAACCCGCAGCTGCAGAAAGCCTTGTTCATCGATAACCACGCCATAGCTGTCATAAGTGGCGAGGGTGGGGTGAGCGGTTTCGATGACATGGGAGTGGGCGGCCGTGATTACCATCACCTTCGCCCCTGCGGCCTCCGCTGCCGCGATGCCTGCGGGCGCATCTTCGAACACCAGGCATTCATCGGGTTTGACCCCCAACTTACGGGCAGCGAGCAGAAAGCAGTCCGGCGCCGGCTTGCCGTGTTCGACGTCTTCTGCCGACACCATGATCTGGGGCAACGGCAACCCGGCCGCGAGAATCCTCCGTTCTGCCAGCAGACGTGGCGCAGAGGTAACCACCGCCCAGCGCTCGGCGGGCAATGCAGCTAGAAATCGCGCGGCACCTTCGATGGATACCACGCCTTCAACGTCATCTATTTCAGCCTGGGCGAGCAGGTCTGCTTCACGTTCCGGATCGACGCCTGGCAGGTTCAGGCGGCGCAGGGTATCGATGCAACGGACGCCGTGAATGGTGGGGAGAAAATCAGCGACATTCAGCCCCTTGCCTTCGGCCCATTGGCTCCAGACGCGCTCGGCTGCGGCCACTGAGTTGGTCAGGGTGCCGTCCATATCAAACAGAAACGCGGAAAATCTGTGCTGCTCCAGCATGCCTGAGTCCTTCACGGGTCGATGTCTGTGTAGAGATTGCGATCCTAGCATGTGACTTGCCGCCCGGTGGTGGGATGCGAGGCGCCTGGTCGTGTAGGCAGAGTCGGCTGGACGGTCATGGCACTCCAACATTCGAGGGCTATCGTTTGTTTTCGGGGATATCGCTTATCGGATGAGGACGGGTTCATGAACACCAGCGATCTGCTTGAACAACTCTTGCGCGCGAGTCAGGGTTCCGCGCCGCAGCAAAATGCGGGTGGGGCGGGGCAAGGCGGTCTGGGTGGTTTGCTCGGTGGTTTGTTGGGTGGCGCAGGTTCCCGTTCGGGCGGCGCCGGTCTGGGCGGGCTGGGCGGTCTTCTGGGTGGTCTGCTCGGGAGGGGTGGCGCAGCGCCGGGATCCGCTGGCGGGGGCGTGCAGTCCCGCTCCGGCGGTACGAACTATGCGATGTTGGCATCGCTGGGAATGATGGCCTTCCAGGCCTATCAGTCTTGGCAGCGTCAGCAGGCATCGGCGCCGCAGGAAACGCCCCGTACCGTGGACCTGCTCGCCGGGCCAGAGGTCGAGGCCCACAGCGATGCGATCCTGAGCGCACTGATCGCTGCCGCCAAGGCCGACGGCACGATCGATCCGCAGGAGGAGCAGATGATTCGCAAGGAGATCGCCCGGCACACGGACGATCCGGATTTGCAGCAGTGGCTTAACGATGAGGTCGCCAAACCGCTGAACCCGACAGACGTTGCGCAGGCCGCGCAGGGCGATCCGGCGATGGCCGCCGAAATGTACCTGGCAAGCGTCATGCTGGTGGATGATCAGCAGGATGCTGAGCGCAATTACCTCGATGAACTGGCCGCCGCCCTCAACATCGACCCGCAATTGCAAATTCACCTCGAGCAGCAGGCCAAGGGGAGCGCCTGAGACCCTGCGCCAGCCTATCCCGTCATCTGGCGCGCGGGTGCAATCCTTACGCCTGAGTCAGATACCAGCGCCAGTCCTGTTCTCCCACTTCGGCCATGAATTGCCGGAACTCGGCGCGCTTGACGGCCAGGTACACGCCCAGAAACTCTGCGCCCAGCGCATCCCGCGCCCATGCCGAGTTTTCCAGCGCCGTCAGCGAACTCAGCCAGTCGGTGGGCAGCAGTCGCGTGGCTTGCGCATAGCCGTTGCCTTCGACCGGCGCGCCGGGGTCTATCTGCTCGCTGATGCCGCGATGAATGCCGGCGAGGATCGCAGCGGCTGCCAGGTAGGGGTTGGCGTCGGCGCCGCAGATACGGTGCTCGATATGTCGGCTGTTCGCAGGTCCGCCCGGAATTCGCAGGCTGACGGTACGGTTGTCGACACCCCATGTGGGGGCCAGTGGAGCGTAGCTGTTGGCCTGAAACCGTCGGTAGGAATTGGCGTTAGGGCAGAACAGCAGCAGTGAATCGAGCAGCGATGCCAGCAACCCGCCGACCGCCTGACGCAGTAAAGGCGTGCCCGCTGTGTCTTCTGAAGCGAACAGGTTGCGACCCTCGGCGTCAGCGATGCTCACATGCATGTGCATGCCGGTCCCCGCCAGATGATCGAAAGGCTTGGCCATGAAGGTCGCCTGCATACCGTGCTTGTGCGCGACCGCTTTGACCAGGCGCTTGTAGCGAACGGCCTGATCCATCGCTTCGAGCGCATTGCCATGCTCCAGGGTAATTTCCACTTGCCCCGGCGCGTACTCAGAGATGGCCGTGCGTGCCGGGATGCCGTGCAGCTTGCAGGCCGCGTAAAGGTCGGCGAGGAAGGGCTCGATCTGTTCCAGTTCCCGCAACCCGTAGACCTGCGTATGTCGAGGGCGACCNCGAGCAGGTAGAACTCCAGCTCGCAGGCCATCACCGGGTGATAACCCTGAGCCTGCAGTTGCGCGATGACTTTGATCAGTAAATGGCGCGGATCGGCGATGCTCGCGGGCATGCCCTCGGAGGGGTGCATGCTCACTTGCACGGCGGCGGTTGGAATCTGGCGCCATGGCAGTCGCACCAGACTGCCTTGCAGCGGATAGGCCCGGCAGTCGATGTCGCCGACGTCCCATACCAGCCCCGAATTCTCTACGTCCTCGCCTTGCAGCGTCAGCCCAAGAATGGTGCTAGGCAGTGGGCGCCCGGTTTCGTAAACAGCGATCAGTTCTTCGCGGTGCAGCAGCTTGCCGCGAGGCACGCCGTTCGCGTCGAGGATGAACAGTTCGAACATCTCGATATCGGGGTTTTGCGCCAGAAAGCCATGGGCGTCTTCGACGGAAGCAAATTTCATCGGTCTCTCGCTTGCGCCACGGGGGCGCGCAGAATCGTGCCGCGCAAACATGACCCCGGCACAGGCTGGGGATCACAAATGGCAGGCTTATTGGAAGTGGACGGCGAACGAACCTGGCGCGATTGTTCCGAGGCGCTCAGGCGAGAGACGAGGTGTCCGGCGGACGTGCGGAGTGACGCACTTTGGAGCGGCGCAATGCCATGGGCAGGTTGGTGATTCTCATGGCCCGTTTCGGTCCGATGCAGTGGAGGAGCAACAGGTCGGTTTTCGACCCCAGAAGGTAATAGACCGGTTCGCCCCAACTTGCAAGCCTGCGATGAGGATGGCCGGTCCGTCGCTGCCACCAGCAGGCTGCTCATGGGGTGGAATCGCCACATGGGCTACGCTTGGAAGTCCCCGAAAGTCAACGGCAAAAGGTTCAAAAAGTTGTCCACGGAAAACGTGAATATGTCTGTGGATAACTGGCTGTAAGCCCTTAAATGCAAGGGCTTACTTACAATGATCGTTTAATGATCAGTTACGCGGGGGGCCTTGATTCCGGGTGCCAGTTGTCAGAAAAGGCTTCAATGGAAGGCGCTGTTGAAGGACGTATCGATCACGCTGCGGGCGTCGAAGGGCTTGGGCAATGCGCCGGTCTGGACGAGGAAATCACGGGAGAAGGGAATGCATTCGCCGCCGATTCGTCGTTCAAACGTATCGGCGAGCGGGTTCAGCGATGATGATCGCTGGTCGGGGACTTCAGGATTCGGCCCATTCTACGTCGGTCAATCCAAGCTGTTCCGCCTTGGGCTTGGTCACCCTTGGCACTTTGTCCGACCGGTATTTCGGTATCTGCCCAAACCCTGCATCCACCGACGCCCAGTGCCACGCGGACGCGTTATCCATGGCTTCGGCGCTGATGTAGAAGCTTTTGTATTTACCATGCAGCAGATAATCGATTCTGAAATGCTTGTACTGTGCCACTCGCAAACCTCCCTATCAGTCGCTCACAGTTCAATGAGTCGCTGCGGTCAGGAAAATTCACTCTAATTGCCCGTGGCGCTCCTCAACGGTTGGAATCGGTACAGATGGGTGAGAGATATGCTGCAGAGGTGAACAAATGGATAGGTTGGACGCGGACCGCTTAGTGGGCGCTGACCGCTGTCGGGCGATTATGCTGATGCGTGGTGCTGACAAGGCCTCTCGTCGCATTGAATGAGCATCTGATCCGTATTTTTATCGTCAACCTGAATCTGTACTGAAACAGTCACGCGGCAGACAATTCTTATCACTTCCACCCGCCCGGCTGCGATGGATTGGAAGCGTTGGGCGAAATTTTCGCCTGTACTGCGGCGTCGAGAGGAGGCCACATGGCCAAGATGACGATTTTTCTGTTGGGCTTTCTGGCATTGGCCCTGACCATCGGCATGCTGGCCACCATCCCGCCTGGCTGATGGACCTGGCGCCCTGGAGAGGGCGGTCATTTCGGTAGGGCGAACGCGACTGGGCATGGCACTTTTCAGCGGTGGCCGAACGCGGTTCGGTGGCGCGCACCATGACGGTCAATGCCGAAAGTTGTGGCTTGATATCGATCACTGTGAGTGACAAACCGTACGGACAGAACATTTAGTTTCCGGCGTTGTTTCAATAATGTTCCAGACCATGGATCTCGTGTTCGAGGGATTTTATTTAAACTTACCTATGTTCGGGCTCATCCTGATGTATAGGTTTCGGCCCTTGATAGATATCGCTTATCGTCTGGTCATTCATAGCGATTGGACAGCCCTTTTTAATCCACTTAGTGTGATTCGCACGCCAGATTCGTGACTGTCTTCGAATGCCCTGGCTTATCGTGAACGATTAATTACCGTTATTCGTCTATCCCTGATAGTGGTCGCGTGCGCCTGCCGTTTCGTGACCATGGAGAACTTCCATGACCCAGGTTCACCGTTATAAACCCTACAAAGGCGCCGCCGCCGGTTGGGGGGCACTGATTGCCGTGACCAGGAACTGGCTGGGCAGTGATAACGCGTTCAAGAACATCCGCGCCATGCTTAAGACCAACCAGAATGGCGGTTTCGACTGCCCCGGTTGCGCCTGGGGCGAGTCGCCGGAAAACGGCATGGTCAAGTTCTGCGAAAACGGCGCCAAGGCGGTGAACTGGGAAGCGACAGGGCGTCTCGTCGATCCGGCATTCTTCGCCCGATACAGCGTCTCTGCGCTGCTGGAACAAAGCGATTACTGGCTCGAATATCAGGGTCGTCTCACCCACCCGATGCGTTACGACGCCGCCACCGATCATTATGTGGAGACCAGTTGGGAGGAGGCATTTGCCCTGATCGCCCGGCATCTCAAACAGCTGGACTCGCCGGACCAGGCCGAGTTCTATACGTCGGGCCGGGCCAGTAACGAAGCCGCGTTTCTCTATCAGTTATTCGTGCGCGCCTACGGCACCAACAACTTCCCCGATTGTTCGAACATGTGCCACGAGGCCAGTGCGGTGGGTATGTTCGAATCCATCGGAGTCGGTAAAGGCACGGTGGTGTTCCATGATCTGGAGAAGGCCGACGCGATTTTCGTCATTGGTCAGAACCCCGGCACCAACCATCCGCGCATGCTCGAACCGCTGCGCGAGGCGGTCAAACGCGGCGCTCAGGTGATCGTTTTCAACCCGCTGAAGGAGCGTGGTCTCGAGCGCTTCCAGCATCCGCAGCACCCGCTGGAAATGCTCAGCAATGGCTCCGAACCCACCAACACCGCTTACTTCCGCCCCGCGCTCGGCGGCGACATGGCGGCCATCCGGGGCATGGCGAAATTTCTCCTGAAATGGGAAATGGACGCACTGGCCACTGGCGGCGAAGCCGTGTTCGACCGCGAGTTCATCGCGCAGCAAACGTCCGGGCTGGACGCGTACCTGAGTGCGGTCGAAGCCACGCCGTGGGAGCTGATCGCCGAGCAATCGGGCATGACGCTGGCAGACATCGAGCACGCTGCGCGCATGTACGCCAAGGCCAGAAGCGTCATCATGTGCTGGGCGATGGGCCTTACCCAGCACACCCATTCGGTGCCGATGATTCAGGAAATCGTCAACCTGCAGCTGCTGCGCGGCAATATGGGGCGGGAAGGGGCAGGGGTGTCGCCGGTGCGCGGCCACAGCAACGTGCAGGGTGACCGCACCATGGGCATCAATGAGATCCCACCCAAATCCCTGCTGGACGCACTGGAAACCCGCTTCGCATTCAAGGTCCCCCGGGAGGAAGGTCACAATACCGTGACCGCGATCAAGGCCATGGAGGAGCGTCGCTCGAATGTGTTCATCGCGTTGGGCGGCAATTTTTCCCAGGCCACCCCGGACAGCCCGCGCACCCATGCCGCGCTGCGCAACTGCGAGCTCACCGTGCAAATGTCCACCAAGCTCAATCGCAGCCATCTGGTGATTGGCAAGGACGCGCTGATCCTTCCGGCGCTGGGTCGCACCGACATCGACATGCAGGCCACCGGACCTCAGGGCGTCACCGTCGAAGACACCTTCAGCATGGTGCACATCTCCCACGGCCAGTTGCGTCCCAAGTCGAAATGGATGCGTTCGGAACCGGCGATCATTGCCGGGATCGCCGCTGCCACGCTGGGCGAACATCCCATCGACTGGAACTGGG
This sequence comes from Pseudomonas sp. LS-2, assembly GCF_003605735.1. GTDB lineage: Bacteria > Pseudomonadota > Gammaproteobacteria > Pseudomonadales > Pseudomonadaceae > Aquipseudomonas. The sequence continues at coordinate 109,663 of NZ_QXTJ01000034.1, forward strand.
TGGTCGAGGACTACAGCCGCATTCGCAACCTGATCGCCGACGTGATTCCGGGCTTCAAGGACTTCAATCAGCGTCTGCTCAATCCGGGCGGTTTTTACCTGGGCAACAGCGTCGCTCGGCGGGTGTGGAACACCACGACAAAAAAGGCGCGTTTCATTCCCAGTGCGCTCCCCGAGCACCTGGTCAACGCCGCCATTCGCAGCCTCGACGAAAAGCCGGACCTGATCCTGCAGACCCTGCGCTCACATGATCAGTACAACACCACGCTGTACGGTCTGGATGATCGCTATCGCGGGGTTTACGGCATGCGCGAAGTGGTGTTCGCCAACGAAGAAGACATCCGCCGCCTGGGGTTCGAACCGGGGGAGAAGGTCGACATGATTTCGCTGTGGAACGATGGCCGCGAACGTCGTGTCTCGGGCTTTACGTTGCTGGCGTATGACATTCCCAAAGGGCAGGCGGCCGCGTATTACCCGGAAACCAACCCGCTCGTTCCGCTGGACAGTTACGGGGACCGTACTTTCACGCCGACGTCCAAGTTCATCGCCATCAAGTTCGCCAGGAGCGCGGCGAGTCAATTGATCACGGCTTCGGTTGCCTGATGAGGTTTGACCGACAGCAGCCTGGTGTGGCGGCGAGCAGGATTTAAAGGTCGCCACCGCCGGCAAGCCGGACTGCTACAGGATTTGCGTGGGTAACGCCCCAGAATGAGCGTTGAAAATAGCGATGTAGGCGCTTTTGATTCTGGGCGGTGCCCGTGGGCGTTCGGCTTGCCGATGATCCGCCGGGAACCAGCGGCAAAGCCCGACGGCTCGGTGTATCAGGTGGATTGCGCCTGTGGGTTTTACTGCCGCTTCGCGCCAGATCGCTGCCGTCGTAACCTCCGAGAGCTCCTACGCCCTGCGGGCAGAATCGGACCGGAGTATGGCAGTTCCCCACGCCCTTCGGGCAGGGTCGGGGCGGGGTGGCATTGATTCCCCACGCCCTTCGGGCAGAGTCGGGCCGGGGGGCATTAATTCCCCACGGCCTTCGGGCGGAACCGGGGTGTGGTGTGGCCGTTCTCCACGCCCTTTGGGTAGGTTGTGACCGGGGATGCCTAGGGTTTTGATTCTGGGCGGAGCCCGTGGGAGTTCGGCTTGCCGACGATCCGCTGGGAACCAGCGGTAATTCCCGACGGCTCGGTGTGTCAGGTGGATTGCGCCTGTGGGTTTTACTGCCGCTTCGCGCCAGATCGCTGCCGTCGTA
>NZ_QXTJ01000010.1 GCF_003605735.1 Pseudomonas sp. LS-2
CTGTACGGCCGTGACAAGCCAGCGTTCATCATCGCCCGTCCAGGCAATGGTGCTGCACCTACCAGCAATGGCGTAACCGTCGGTTTCGCTGCCGCCACCACCGCTGAAGTGGATGCGTTCCACGCTGCCGGCCTCGCCGCTGGCGGTAGCGATGAAGGCCAGCCAGGTCCACGTGGCCACCTGCCGGGTGCCTACGCGGCCTACCTGCGTGACCCAGCTGGTAACAAAGTGTGTGCCTACACCTTTGTCTGAAACCAAGGAGTCGTGAGGTCGTTGTGAACGGAGCCTGCTCCGGTTAGGACGACCGCACCTTCCGCTCTGGCCGTGACCGTGCCTGGCATGTCTACTCATGCCACGCGGCCACGGCACTCGGAGACCACGTCAGCTGACGCGAGCTCCGAAAGGTAATTGTCTCGCCTTCATGGCCGAAGGCGTTGCAAGACACACGGAATTCACAGCAAGCCAGTGGGCTGTGTCATTTGCTGTATTTCTCGTTTTGATGTCTCACTGGCTTGCACATTTTATTACTTGCACATCGAAGACGACATCTGGCCTTCGTGGTGTGGTGGCGCCCGGGTTTGTAGCAGTGATCCTTCATGCCAGTGGTAACGCTGGCTCGTAGAGATGAGGAGAATATCCATGGAACGCATTGAACATCACGCCAGCTTCGAGGGTTGGCAGGACGTCTATCAGCATGAGTCGACCGTGCTCGGTTGCACGATGAAGTTCGGCATCTATCTCCCCCCTCAGGCCGAACATAAAAAGCTTCCGGTACTTTACTGGCTGTCTGGGCTGACTTGTACGGAGCAAAACTTCATCACCAAGGCGGCCGTGCAGCAGTATGCCGCAGAGCATGGGATCATAGTCGTCGCCCCCGATACCAGCCCACGCGGGGAGAACGTCGCCGACGACGCGGCCTATGACCTCGGCCAAGGGGCGGGTTTCTATGTGAACGCCACGGAGCTGCCCTGGAGCGATCACTTCCAGATGTATTCCTATGTGGTCGACGAACTGCCGGCGCTGATCGAGGCTAACTTCCCAGCGTCGTCCAAGCGCAGCATCAGCGGGCACTCCATGGGTGGACATGGTGCCCTGGTCATTGCGCTGCGCAACCCAGGTCGTTATGCGAGTGTTTCGGCATTCTCGCCGATCGTCGCCCCCACACAAGTGCCCTGGGGGCAGAAGGCTCTGGCGGCTTACCTGGGCGAGCACAACCAGGATGACTGGAAGCGCTATGACACGGTCGAACTGATCCGTTCTGCGCAAGAGCGCTTGCCGTTGCTGGTCGATCAAGGGCTGGGCGATGAGTTTCTCGAGAACCAGCTGCGCCCAGAACTGCTGCGCGCCGCCTGTGAACAGGCAGGGCATCCGTTGACCCTCAACCTGCGGCCCGGGCATGACCATAGCTACTACTTTATTTCGAGCTACCTGGGCGGACACATGGCCCACCATGCGGCTGCGTTGAATCGCTGAACACTGGAGACCCTGAAGATGAAAAAGACCTCTGACAAACGGCATCATGTCGTCGTCGTTGGCGCGGGTTTCGGCGGGCTGGACGTTGTCAACGGATTCTCCGGCGCCGACGTGGACGTAACGATCATCGATCGCCGCAACTATCACCTGTTCCAGCCCCTGCTGTACCAGGTGGCCGGCGCGTCGCTGTCGACCTCTGAAATTGCCTGGCCGATTCGCTACCTGTTCCGCAACCGTCAGAATGTGCAGACGCTCATGGCGGAGGTGCAGGGTGTGGATGTCGGCTCGCGACAAGTCCTGCTCGACAACGGTTCGACCGTCGGTTACGACACGCTGGTCCTGGCGACGGGGGCAACGCACGCCTACTTTGGTCACGATGAATGGGAGCCCCATGCGCCCGGCCTGAAGACTCTGGAGGACGCTGCCACGATTCGCGGACGGATTCTCTCCGCGTTCGAGGAGGCCGAACGCTCCAACAATCCGGCGGAGCGTGCCGCACTGCAGACCTTCGTGATCATCGGCGGCGGTCCCACGGGGGTCGAACTGGCGGGCACGATCGCTGAGCTGGCGAAAGACACGTTGGCCCATGACTTCCGTTCCATTGATCCGCGGGCTACCCGGGTGGTGCTGATCGAGGCGGGGCCGCGTCTGCTGCCGGTGTTCCCTGAGAAGCTCTCGGACTACACCCGGCGCGCACTGGAAAAGCTTGGCGTTGAAGTGGCGTTGGGCGCTCCGGTCACCGACTGCTCGGCTGACGGTGTCATCGTTGCGGGCAAGCCGCTTCCAGCTAAGACCATTGTCTGGGCGGCCGGGGTGCAAGCGTCACCCGCCGCTCGTTGGCTGAATGCCGAGGCGGATCGTGCCGGTCGAGTGCTGGTCAGGCCGGACATGAGCGTGCCGGGGCATCCCGAGATTTTCGTGATTGGCGACACGGCGGCATCGGCGATGTCGGATGGCAAGTACGTGCCAGGTATCGCGCCGGCGGCCAAGCAGCAAGGCCAGTACGTTGCCAATCTGATCAAGAAGCGGCTGAAAGGCAAAAGTGTGGATGAGCCGTTCAAGTACAAGCACCAGGGCAACCTGGCCACCATCGGTCGTAGCCTGGCGGTGATCGACATGGGGCGTCTGAAGCTGCGTGGGGCACTCGCTTGGTGGATCTGGAAGCTGGCGCACATCTATTTCCTGATTGGCGTGCGCAATCGCTTGAGTGTCGCGCTGAGTTGGGTCTGGAACCACAGTGTCGGTTACCGAGGGTCACGTCTGATCATGCGGTCGACACCGCAGGCCAAGCGTGGGCCCGCCGAGCTGGAACCCAAGTAAGACTGCAACGGTGAATTGATAGTCAGGGATGATTGTCAGTTCCTGCAGGACGTATGCAGCTTCTAGGTAGTGAATGTGAGATCGGCACCTAGCTCGCGTTTACCGTATATTGTGGGATGGAAACATGAGCTGAATGTGTACCCTATAAGCAAGATTTCACCCGTAGAGTATGCAGCTGGGATAGATGTCGGCGCTTTCGATTCACATCGCTAGCATATTAAAGGTGCACGATCTCCACATTTGGCCATTTGCTCGCCAGGTATTCAGCAACAAGTCGACGGTGACAGTGGTGAGGTTTATTTTCGCTGCAAAGGAGGCAGCTGCCGTCCATGATTTCCTTGTCTATATTCTCTATCTTTCTCGATGACATTAATTTTAGGAAGCTATCGGCGTAGTGCGTCCAATCACCACCTTTACTTTTGTACTCGTTAAACATGTCTGCTGTGGGTGCCAGCAATAGGAGATGATGGTATTCAATCTCACAGATTTTTTTGGTGAAGTAGTTGAGGTCGTCGCGTTTAGCAAAGCCCGACAGTTGAGATGTATTGTTTAGGCGAACGTCGATTAGGCGCTTAGCACCGGATTCCCCTAGTCTTGTAAAGAATGACTGCGCGGTGGTCTTAGTAAAGCCGATTGTGAATATGCGCATGGTGATCTCTTAGATGGATTTAAGTGATGATTGAAGTTTTCGTACGTCCAGGTTGAAAGGTTGAAAGGTTGAAAGGTTGAAAGGTTGAAAGGTTGAAAGGTTGAAAGGTTGGAGTGCATATCGGCAGCTAATGTGTATGGTCATGTTGAGTGCTCGGATGTAAAAAGAGCGTACTCTGCCAGAGTATAACTGGCGACGAGGGAGTGTGCCAGGCTGGTAGATGAGGTCACATATGATTGTCAGAAATTTTGAATACTTGTTGGCTCTCTATCGCGAGGGGCACTATGGTAACGCAGCCAGAATCTGTAATGTCTCTCAGCCTACGCTTTCTTCCGGAATTAGACAGTTGGAAAAGGACATGGGTGTCGAGATCGTGCGCCATGGCAGGCGCTATGATGGCCTGACATTGGAAGGGTATCGTGTGTTGGCATTGGCTCAAAAAATGTCTGATGACTGCAGAGCCTTAGATCGAGAACTTGCCGCATTGCGAAGTGGATTCGAAGGTGAGTTGCGGCTGGGTATCGTACCGGGGACGACTTCTATATCCCCGATCTTAAGTGCTGCACTTGCTGAAAAATTCCCACTGTTGCAGCAAACTATCAGTACTGCTAGCCCATGTTCATTGCTGCAAGGGATTAAAAGTAATGGTCTAGACGTGGCACTTATGCATCTTGAGAACACTTGCATGGAGGATTTCGATACGCGAGTCCTGCATAAGGAGCGGTTGTTTCTTTTTGGGTGTTTCGGCTTGGAACTTCCTGCAAGCGTAACGTGGGAAGATGTGTTAAGCAGGCAGCTCTGTTTGTTGGCTTCTACTTTCTCAGTTGCTGTAGAAAGTAGGCTTGAGCAAAGTAAAATGCGATCTGTTGTAACTGATTCAGTGAGTGTACTGGTCTCGCACATTTCGACAGGTAGATTTTTTGCAGTTCTTCCACAGTCCTTAGCTAATAATTTTTTGCATGTGGCCAATGTCAGGGCGGTTGTGATCACTGGAACGCCATCACACTGCACCATTGCCCTTGTTGCTGGCAAAAATTCATTCGAGTCTGCCTCGGTTCGAGCTTTCTTAGAAGTGGCTAGTAGTCCTGAGTTAGCCATTCCTGTCCGAGCCATAATGTCGATCCATCGCCGACTTCGAGCAAAAGACTAACGGCCGCCCAGGCGTATCGCGCGGCTATCTTGAGCTGGTCGTCCATGAGAGGCTTTGTGAACCAGTTCAGGTCGAAATATACGTGCCACCTTAGCTGTTTAGCACGATCTGCGCTAAGGCTTGGCGGTGCATCAGTGAGACAAAGGCACGAGTTGATTGGATTTTTTGCTCGACTCGGTCAACACTTTAGGGTGTTTGTAGGTGAGCACTCTCGGTGCATAGAGCCCAAAACGTGGTTGCTACCAACTGGAGGCATATTTCACTATCAGTTTCGAGTTGCCGAAAGTTCTGTACCACTAAGGGTAGGTTCGAGTATTTCAATTGGCTGATACGCCAGTTGAATACCAAGTCGCGATTTGGAGGATTGTCATGTCAAGTGGTAAATTCATTTTGCACTCAAACTATACGCCGGCAGGGGATCAGCCAGAGGCCGTAGCACGCCTGATCTCAGGGATTGAAGAGGGTGCAACACATCAGATGTTGAAGGGTATCACTGGTTCTGGTAAGACCTTCACCATGGCCAATGTGATTCATCGCCTTAAGCGGCCCACCTTGATTTTGGCACCCAACAAGACGTTGACCGCACAGCTCTATAGTGAGATGAAGAACTTCTTTCCTGAAAATGCGGTGGAGTATTTTGTTTCCTATTACGATTACTTTCAGCCCGAAGTCTATATGCCTGGGAGCGATCGCTTCATTCAAAAGGACTCGGCAATAAATGAGCACCTGGAGCGCCTACGTCTTTCCACTACGAAGTCATTGATTGAACGCCGCGATGTCATTGTCGTTGCTTCTGTGTCTTCAATTTATGGATTAGGAGATCCAGACAGCTACCGTGCGCTACAGGTTCGGCTAGCACGCGGAGTAGAAATCGAGCAGGGTGAACTAATTCGAAAATTGGCTTTGCTGCAATATGATCGCGTCGATCGGGTTCTGAGGCGTGGGTCGTTTCGTGTGCGCGGGGATATCATAGATATCTTCCCGGCGGATTCAGAGCATAGGGCCATTCGAGTTGTACTGTTGGATGATTACATCGAGTTGGTTCAATGGTTAGACCCTATTACTGGTAAGTTGTTAGAAGAGGTAGATAGCTACCTGGTATCGCCTAAGACCTTGTTTGTAACGCCGAGAAATAAAATTGAATCAGCTGCCGTCGAAATACTGGCCGAGATGGAGTCGAGGGTAGAGGAATTTAATCGAGAGAACCGTCTCGTGGAAGCTAATCGCTTGTATGAGAGAGTTACCAATGATGTGGAAATGATGCGTGAGCTTGGATACTGTTCCGGAATTGAGAACTACTCGTGTTATATGAATGAGCGTGATTCTTCGCTGCATCCGACAACTCTGCTCGATTACCTTCCTAAAGATGGCTTGCTATTTATTGATGAGTCTCATGTCATGGTCCCTCAGATTTCAGCTATGTATCGTGGGGATCAAAGTCGCAAAGAGACATTAATAGACTATGGTTTCCGCCTTCCTTCGTCAAAAAATAATCGTCCATTGAGCTTTGAGGAATTTGAAGGCATTAAGCCTCAGGCCATTTTTGTATCAGCAACTCCAGGGCCCTATGAGCTCAAAGCTTCAGCGGGCAGAGTTGTTGAGCAAGTAATTCGGCCTACAGGGTTGCTAGATCCAGAAGTGGAAGTAAGGCCTTTGGAGGGGCGTATGGACGATTTGCTTCGGGAAATATCTGTGCGTGTGCAAAACAATGAAAGGGTATTGGTCACGGCGTTAACAAAAGTTGAGGCCGAGGATCTGAGTACCTTTATGGCGGATCAGGGAGGACGCGTCCGGTACATGCACTCGGATACCAAGGCTGATGCTCGGGTTGAGATCATTAATGGATTGCGCGCAGGCGATTTCGACGTGTTAATTGGAGTTAGTCTATTACGTGAAGGTTTGGATATTCCTGAAGCATCTTTGGTGGCCATTTTAGATGCTGATCGCGCTGGCTTTTTACGATCTGCACATGCGCTGATTCAAATGATCGGTCGAGTTGCGAGGAATCAAAATGGTACGGCTATTTTGTATGCCGATACTGTGACCCCTGCGATGCAAGAAGCAATTGACGAAACCAAGAGTCGTCGCGAACGTCAAATTGAATTCAACAAACTAAAAGGGATTTCACCTGTATCCTCGGTCCGCAAAATGGCTGATGAAGCGACTCTGGTAGTAGAGCCGGTCGTCCACTCAAGCAAGTTTTGCGAAAATTTATCAACGCTTTGCGAACTGATAACTAACAAGGAGCAGGAGTTGCTTGAATATACAGATCGACATGACGATGAGANAGCTGTTGAGGGTTGAGGGTTGAGGGTTGAGGTGTTGTGGGTCAAGCGATTCTGCTGGTTGATTGTGGAGTTAAGGGCCTGTGTTGAGTATTGGATTAGCCGAGGCTATATCTATTTCATTGATAACAAGGGTCAGAGGCTGTTATGGCCTCTGACCACCGTTTTGAGGGGCTGGACGTCCGAGCGAAGCTGTAGGGCACTCCTCACTGGCAGGTGCTTTTCTGTCCTGCCTATTTAGCGCCCTTGATTAGGCTTTGATCAAGTTTGTTCAGCAGGCTTGGAGTAATTAGTGCCCTAGAGTTCGTTGGGTAAGGTATTTGGGATGAATCATGAAACTGACAATTGGGGCGGCTGATCTTGAAAGCGATGTCCTGCTTCGCGAGGCGCTTACGGCCTATCGAACTTATAAGGAAGCGGACGAGAGCGGCGTGCCTTTGGAAGAGGTTCGTAAATTAGGGCTTTTGTTCGAGTCGCTCATTCAGGGGGTGATCGATTCCCACTTCTTGGTAGCTGGTCTACCGCCGTCTACCATCCACTGAGTTACGGCAGAGGCGCGATTCGAAGTTCGTCGTTTCTCGTCAAGGTTTAGAGGCGTGGAAGAATGGTGTACCCAATGCACTGAGGAGTTCGCGCTCAAGCGTGCGTACGATCGCGTCAAGGGGCAAGCCGCTTTCGTCACGGCCGAAAGAGTCTTCGAGTTAATTGCTGGTCTCGATGAAGCTAGAAAGAGGTGGATAGTGCTGGAAGTGGTGCCGGTCGGTGTGTGATCGGATAATGAGTGAGTGTCTAGAGCGTCTTAGCACTGGCGGTCTATAACAAGGCCGCACCTACGGCGACGATTGATTCATTGATTTTACTCCGCGAGGGGGCGGTGTCGGTTAGATTGCTTTTTTCATTTATCTCATAGGGCGCGTCTATCAAGGGTGATCGTGCGCTTGAGTGGAAGGGGATAGATAAAATTGATCATTTCGTCGTTATTTTCAATTTGACGATAGGTCCTCAAAAAAATAGGCTGTATCTGTTGTGATGACTGGTCGACTTGATGAGGCAACCCAACTATAGGAGTTGGTGCGGCTAATTGTCGCGACTATCTTCTTTGTACCCCAGGTGGTGCTGATGAGTAAATAAAATTATTTTAATTCAAGCGGTTTGGGCCATAATTTACCAGTTGATGGGCGGTGAACTGATAGTCCAAATTTCGTTGGGCTTAGCACAGAGCTCTCGCGTTCCTACAATTGCTGCTCGGATACCCTTGATCTCGTCCTAGAGGACTCCGTCAGACCACCTTACTTGCGCCTTTGATGAGTAAAGTTAAAGTTCAGGTTGAGGATGGTCATAGTTTTGGGTAGCCCGTCTGTCTATAAGGATATTGTTATGTCAGTTTTAACTGCGTTGGACCTGGCGCGGATTCAGTTCGCCTTCACGGTCTCTTTCCACATCATTTTCCCGGCTATCACTATTGGTCTGGCCAGTTTCCTGGCCGTGCTCGAAGGTTGCTGGCTCAAAACCAACAATGCGGTCTATAAGGACTTGTATAAGTTCTGGTCAAAGATCTTCGCCGTCAACTTCGGCATGGGCGTTGTCTCGGGCCTGGTCATGGCTTATGAGTTCGGCACCAACTGGGCGCGCTTCTCTGATTTCGCTGGCAGTGTCACCGGACCGTTGCTGACCTATGAGGTCCTCACCGCATTCTTCCTTGAGGCGGGTTTCCTCGGGGTCATGCTGTTCGGCTGGGACCGGGTAGGGCGCAAGCTGCACTTCTTTGCCACGGTTATGGTCGCCATTGGTACGCTGATTTCTATGTTCTGGATCCTTTCCTCGAACAGCTGGATGCAGACCCCACAGGGTATCGAGATCATTGATGGCCGGGTGGTACCGCTTGACTGGTTCAAAATCGTCTTTAACCCGTCGTTCCCATACCGTCTGGCCCACATGGCGTTGGCCGCGTTCCTCAGCACTGCGTTTTTTGTCTCGGCTTCCGCCGCCTGGCACTTATTGCGCGGGCGCAACACGCCGCAGATTCGCAAGATGTTGTCGATGGGCATGTGGATGATTCTTGTCGCTACACCGGTGCAGATAGTGGTGGGCGATGCTCATGGCTTGAACACTCTGGAGCACCAGCCGGCGAAGATCGCTGCCATCGAAGGGCACTGGGAGAACATCCCCGGTGAGCCGTCGCCGCTGATCCTGGCAGGCTGGCCGGATATGGAGGCCGAGAAGACTCGCTTCGCCATTGAGATCCCCTATCTGGGCAGCCTGATACTGACCCATAGCTTGGATAGGCAGATCCCGGCGTTAAAAAGCTTCGCGAAAGAGGACCGCCCCAACTCGACCGTCGTGTTCTGGAGCTTCCGGGTCATGGCCGGTTTAGGGATGCTGATGCTCGCCTGCGCGCTGCTGGCCTTGGTGCTGCGTCGGAACGGCGCACTGTACCGTAACCGCCTGTTCCTCGGGTTCGCCTTGCTAATGGGGCCGTCCGGGCTGATCGCACTACTGGCAGGCTGGTTCACCACTGAGGTGGGCCGCCAGCCCTGGGTGGTCTACGGCATGTTGCGGACCAACGAAGCGGCGTCCAATCACAGCGCTGCGCAGATGAGCCTGACGCTGGGGTTGTTCGTGCTTATCTACTTCTCGGTATTTACCGTCGGCATCTGCTACATGATGAGCCTGGTGCGCAAGGGGCCGACCGCGCACGAGCAAATGCCGAGCGCTGATCAACCGGAATCGCTGGCTACGGCGCGTCGCCCGCTGTCCGTCGCCGACTGAAAAGGAGCTGGCAAAAATGGTAATTCAAGGTATCGACCTATCAGTCATTTGGGGCGTGATCATCGCCTTCGGTCTGATGATGTATGTGATCATGGACGGCTTCGACCTGGGGTTGGGGATTCTCTTCCCACTGATCGGCGACTCCAGCGACCGTGATGTGATGATGAATACAGTGGCTCCGGTGTGGGACGGCAACGAGACCTGGGCGGTGCTCGGCGCGGCGGCGTTGTACGGCGCCTTCCCGCTGGCCTACTCAGTAATCCTCGAAGCGCTTTACCTGCCTTTGGTGCTGGTACTAGCCGGACTGATCTTCCGCGGCGTAGCTTTCGAGTTCCGCTTCAAGGCCGAGGCACACAAGCGTCATCTGTGGGACAAGGCCTTCATTGGTGGTTCGGTCCTGGCGACTTTCTTCCAGGGCGTGGCTATTGGCACTTACATCAGTGGTATCCCAATGGTGGGCCGTCAGTTCGCCGGCTCCGGCTGGGACTGGTTGGCGCCGTTCCCAATGTTCTGCGGCGTCGGCTTGCTGCTGACTTACGCGCTATTGGGCAGCACCTGGCTGCTGATCAAAACTGACGGCATGCTTGAGACGCGTATGCGTCGCTACAGCCGGCCGCTTACCTACGCCTTGGCAGTGGTGATTGTGACGATTTGTATCTGGTCCGCTTCGTTGAACGACGATATTGCCCAGCGTTGGTTCGATGCCAGCCACTGGTTGCGTTCAGCGCTAATCGCTGCTCTAGCGGCGTTGGTGGTAATGGTGATTTTGAAGACCCTTCGCAAGCGCCACTCGCACATGCCTTTTATCGCCGTGGTGGGGTTGGTCTTCCTCGGCTACCTTGGCCTGGCGATCAGTATCTGGCCGAACATTGTGCCGCCGAGCCTGACCTTGTGGCAGGCCGCTGCGCCATTGACCAGTCAGTTGTTCGCGCTGATCGGCGCGCTATTCATCATCCCGATTATCTTGGCTTATACCTTCTGGAGTTATCACGTGTTCCGCGGCAAGGTAAAACCTGGCGAGGCTTATCACTAACACTAGTGCTGGCAGCGTAAGATGGGTGGCGTCCGGCCTCTGCCGGGCGTCATTACAATGCGTCGGGGAGAGGAATTCATTAGCTACCGCAAGCCGAGTCTTCTTGCGCAGTCGATCGATAGAATACACCCACTGCTAAGTGGCTTCTCGACGTCGCTGGAGCAACCGTCCACGCATGGCGCGCAAGTGTTCCCGGCATGCGGTACGGCAACGCCACCAAAATCGGGTAGATGCCCAATGCTCGACGCAGGGCATTGTTAGTGCGTCGGCGTACTGCTCAAACAGTGCGGCATTCGGCTCAATAGGGCACCCAAGAAAACGCCCGCATACCTAGCCCATCAATGGCTTTTTCGAGAATAGTAGCCTAGGGCTCTGAGCTGATATTCGTTCACAGCTTGGAACTGTAACTCCGCAATTTGACGCAGCCGTTCGATTTCTTCGGCGAGACACCCAGAAGCTTGCGCCTCGTGGTAACGCTTCAACGCCTCCACGGCCTCGGTATACATAGGGTGATCAGGATAAAGGAATGGTGTTTTTTGCGTCATTTACTGGCGGGATCCTGGTGAGCGAACGACGGTGGTTGACCAGCTTTGGCAAGCAGAGAGTCAATGACGGCTGGGTAAACCGAATCCGCCAATAGGTAAAAACACCGAACCTCATGCAAAGGTAATTCAGAATCCTCAGCTTCAGAGGCCCTTTGAATGGCCTCAAGCGTTTGCCATATCAGCGGCTCGCCAGCCTCGACCATTCCAATAAGTGTGCGCTTCATGACCACGATGCTCCGATCATTTGAAGACGCATTATAGGTCGCTTCGGCCAGATCCGAGCTGATCGAGAACCTGTATCTGGTTAAGCCGCTAGGGCCACCACTGTGACCTGGCACCCAAATGTCCCGGCTTTTGAGCCTGTGCCGATGGCCCTATGTGTGGATGTAAGGCATTGTCTGCAACCGGTATTCTGCAAAGCCTATCCTGGCTCGCATAGAACATCTCGATGAGCCTCTAAGAAGGGCTTTTCAAAGGAGGTAGAACTAAATTGCCCGCAATCCTGTTGTATGCTCTACGGGTGGACTCCTAGGCGGCAGGCGCTTCGGCTGACGGCAATATCTCCTGGATGGCAGGTCCGAGAATCGACACCAGTTGCTGGGCTCCCGCTTCAGCCAGCAGCGGCACTCCGATGATCCTGCGGCTGACGATCACACCCACCAGCAAGGCTGAGGCCAACCCCGCTGGCCCAAAATTTTAATGGAATCCGGCCAGCAGTCGCGACTGGATGAAGGCCCACAACTGCTCGTGCACCTGCTGACGTGTTCACACCTCCAATGTGTAGGCGGGACGCTGTGCTAAGCCGGCCGGCGGAGCGTCGGTAAGAAGGCCACAGGTGCCGGTCGCAATGGTGGCGAAGGCGTTCCTATCACCCCATCAAGTGCCGAAGCTGTTCTTAATTATCCAGCCATCGTGCAAGTATCCCACAACACACACCGAATGGAGCCGAGGATGGCCTCGGGTGGTGTCGGGCGTGTATAGGGGCGCACGATCGGTGGTGTAGTCGAAGAAGCCGTCCCATACGTACATATCTGTGACCAGAGGTCCGGTAGTGATGCTTGACCGCGCGGCAGCTGAGGTAAACAGTGCGAAACCCTGTATTTTTGAGTTGGTGGCGACCCTCAGGGGGACGATAGAGAATTCGGAAAAAATCGTACGCTAAGCTTCGCGAGTTCTTGTAACCAATTCATTGTTTTTTCAATGGATGAAAGAAAATGGCGAAAGCTATTTGACAAACAAATCGGGATCTTATAACTTACCTACCAAGTAGTCGGTAGATGAAATAAAGCCATGAAACTCAATTCAGATCTTTCGCAGCGTGTTGTCGTCGAGCCTTCAAGCTTACAGTGGGTCGATTCGCCAGCGACCGGGATTCAACGCCAGTTACTGGAGCGTGATGGCGACGAAGTGGCGCGTGCCACCTCGATCGTGCGATACGCGCCGGGCTCCGCTTTTGAAAATCATAAGCACGACTTGGGCGAGGAGATTCTGGTCCTGGACGGCGAATTCAGCGACGAATCCGGGACCTTCGGGCCTGGGACTTACATCAAGAATCCACCAGGTTCTTCGCATGCACCGAGCTCCGCGACGGGTTGCACGTTGTTCGTCAAGCTGCGCCATCTTGATCTAGCCGACAGCCAACGCACCGTGGTCGACACCCGTAACGGCCCCTGGTTTCCAGGCCTCGTGCCGGGTCTGTCGGTGATGCCACTTTCTGAGTTCGACACACAACATACGGCTTTGGTGCGCTGGGCCCCGGGGACACGATTCAATTCGCATCGTCACTACGGCGGTGAAGAAATCTATGTGTTGGAAGGCGTCTTTGAGGATGAGTTCGGAAGCTACCCTACCGGCACATGGATGCGCAGTCCGCATTTGAGTGCTCACCGTCCCTTCAGCAATACAGGCTGCACCATCCTGGTCAAGACAGGCCACCTGCCAGTCGCCGAATCAAATGAGGCGCTTGCATGAAGCATTTCTCCGAAATCTCGCCGACCGCCGAGCGGGTGGTCGATGCCGCTGAAGGGTTGGTACAGCAGCACGGCTACAACGGCTTCTCATACGACGACGTGGCCCAGTTGGTAGGCATCAAAAAACCAAGTATCCACCACCACTTTCCCAAGAAGGGTGAACTCGTGGCCGTGGTCGCACAGCGCTACACGCACCGGTTTCGTGAGGAGTTGCTGAGCATCGAAGGGCAGCATGCGAAAGCGCCTGACAGGCTAACTGCGTATGCGGCACTTTTCGAACGCACCTTCGCCAAGGACCGGCGCCTTTGTGTCTGCGGCATGTTGGGTGCCGAGTCGGACTCGCTGCCGGACGCCGTTGTGAGCGAGGTCGAGCGATTCTTTAAAGTCAATCTCGACTGGTTGACTCTTGTCGTTGCCGATGGTCAGCGTGCCGCGCTGATCACCTCGAATTCCACCCCAGAGGCTCTCGCAGAGGCATTCTTGTGCGCGTTGGAAGGCTCGATGATGGTGGGCCGTGGCATGCGGTCGTCACGCGGACCGGCCGAAGTTGGAAACACTTTTCTTTCCACCGTGTTGACCTGAGGTCGGCACTTTTTTTGCAACACAACCCTACCATTTAGTTGGTAGTTAAGGAGATTATTATGAGTACTGAATTTAATGGCAAGAAGTTGTTGGTCATCGGCGGCACTAGCGGGATGGGACTGCAAACTGCCCGCATGGTTCTTGAGCAAGGCGGAAGCGTCGTCATCGTCGGTCACCGTGAAGACAAGGCCGAAGAGGCCCGCAAGGCGCTGTCGTCGTTGGGCACCGTGACCGCCCTGACTGCCGATCTCTCGCGAGCCGAAGATGTGAAGCGACTCCTGCATACCATCGATGAACACCACAAGGACATCAATCTTCTGGTCAACGCGGCTGGGGTGTTCTTCCCGAAGGCGTTTCTTGAGCACACGGAAAGTGATTACGAACAATATTTGACGTTGAATAAAGCGTTCTTCTTCATCACACAAAAAGTCGTGGCCAATCTCGTGGCCAGCGAGCGTCCCGGCGCCATTGTGAACATCGGCTCGATGTGGGGCAAGCAGGCGATTGCGGCTACGCCGTCGTCCGCGTATTCGATGGCAAAAGCAGGTTTGCATTCGCTGACCCAGCACCTTGCGATGGAGCTGGCATCCAAACAAATCAGGGTCAATGCCGTTTCTCCGGCGGTTGTCGAAACGCCGATTTACGAGGGATTCATACCCAAGGCCGAGGTTCATGGCGCCTTACAGGGATTCAACAGCTTCCACCCAATCGGCAGGGTTGGGACGCCACAAGACGTCGCCGAGGTCATCCTCTTCCTGTTGTCGGACAAGGCAGCATGGGTGACGGGCGCAATCTGGGACGTTGACGGCGGCGTGATGGCCGGGCGTAACACATAATGGGGGAACGAGAAATGAACACAAACATTAAAGGAACTCCCGGCAACGGGATCAACGTCGGCGCATTGCGTGAGTTTGCAGATCAGGTCGCAGCAAAGCCCGCCGCAGGCATCGCGACGTTCGGCGTCGTGACAACCTGGGAGGGTGGCACCCGGACGCGTGCGCGAACCATGCCGCTCGTACTAGGTGACACGGCCTTGGCGCGCGGCTTTGTCATCGACGCGGACGAACCGGCAGAATTGCTCGGTACCGACACGGCCGCTAATCCACAAGAATTGATCCTGGCTGCGTTGAACGCATGCATGACTGCAACCTACGCGGCAAATGCGGCGGCAATGAACATCGAGTTGCAATCGCTGACTATCCGCACGAAGGGAAGCCTCGATCTGAGAGGTTTTCTTGGAATCGATCCTGGGATCAATCCAGGGTACGACCAGGTCGAGTATGAGGTCGAAATGGAGTCGTCGGCGGATTCGGCGGCGCTGAAAGCATTGCACGCGCAGGTGCAGCGAACATCGCCGAATTACCACAACTTCGCGAGAGCCATTGATCTCAAGGCCAAGCTGACCATTCTCCAATGATCGAGTCAGTGTTTCCCGTGGTTGGCTGACGGGAGGCCAAACCAGATGCGCTATGACGGAAGGTTCAACCTTCCGTCATCACGTTCTCTGGAATACGCAGTGTCAATTTGAGGTATACCCTAACTGGATGTCAGGCAGAACCGCGCAGCTCCGTCAGAATAGAGTCTTCTTTCGCATTCTTTGACACATGCCCGCAAAGGTCATAGATTTCAGCCTGACAAAAGCAGGGCTTGAGGCGCAACGGAACAGAAAGTGCACTTAGCCCCCTTGCTCACCTTCAACGCGGAGTTGTTCTGATGACCTTTCTATGGGTTGGATTAGGGTTGGTAGTCGCCGGGCTGTGGTGGGGAACGGTTGTCTGGCGGCGGGAGCAGGCAGACCCTTGGATAAATCCACCAACTCCCGAGGCGCGGCGTTTGCTTCGAGCCGCGAGCCTGCATTTGCATTGCCACATTCTCGGCAGGCCTGCGGTAGACCAGGACGCGCCGTCGTTCGTTGGGGTAGATGCCCTCCAGGCACTTTATCTACGTGACGGGGTGATCTTTTTCGAGAAGGGGATCGCCACCTTGCCGGATGGAACCCAAGTCGAGCTGGGGGCACTCACTCATGAAGTGCTCGAAGTGCTTCGAGAAACCTACAGCGCCTTGGATGCCGCTTCAGCAGTGATCACTGACTATGCCACCACCTTCAATACTCCCGAAGAGTTAGAGAAGAGCGAGAATGAAATCCTGCGAAAGATCGCTGGCTACGGGAACATGTACCCGATGCAGAGCGCGATCGCTCGACTGGCATTGTTACTCAATCTCGATCCCGACAAGAACGATGTTGGGATTGGCGGCAAAGTGTTGTGGGAGCGCATCCGCCGTTGGCGTTGGCCCGAGCGCCATTTCTCGGCGGAGCAGTAGGCGTGCAGGGACATCGCATTGGCTACGTCCGGGTCAGCAGCTTCGACCAGAACCCGGAACGCCAGCTGGAGGAGACCGAGGTGAGCAAGGTGTTCACCGACAAGGCCTCGGGCAAGGACACTCAGCGCCCCCAGCTCGAAGCGCTGCTGAGCTTCGTCCGCGAAGGTGACACCGTGGTAGTGCACAGCATGGATCGCCTGGCGCGCAACCTCGATGACCTGCGCCGCCTTGTGCAGAAGCTGACCCAGCGCGGCGTGCGTATCGAATTCCTGAAAGAGGGCCTAGTCTTCACCGGCGAGGACTCGCCGATGGCCAACCTCATGCTGTCGGTGATGGGTGCCTTCGCCGAGTTCGAGCGCGCCCTGATCCGCGAGCGGCAGCGTGAGGGTATCGCCTTGGCCAAGCAGCGTGGCGCGTACCGAGGCCGCAAGAAAGCCCTGTCCGATGAGCAGGCTGCTACCCTGCGGCAGCGAGCGACGGCCGGCGAGCCCAAGGCGCAGCTTGCCCGCGAGTTCAACATCAGCCGGGAAACCCTCTACCAGTACCTCCGCACGGACGACTGATACATGCCGCGTCGCTTGATCCTCTCGGCCACGGAGCGGGACACCCTGCTTGCGTTGCCAGAAAGCCAGGATGACATGATCCGCTACTACACCTTCAACGACTCCGACCTGTCGCTGATCCGCCAGCGGCGCGGCGACGCCAACCGCCTAGGCTTCGCGGTGCAGCTCAGCCTGCTGCGCTACCCCGGCTATGCGTTGGGCACCGACAGCGAGCCGCCCGAGCCGGTCATCCTGTGGGTGGCCAAGCAGGTTCAGGCCGACCCGGCGAGTTGGGCGAAGTACGGCGAACGCGACGTGACCCGCCGCGAGCACGCCCATGAACTGCGCACCTACCTGCAACTGGCCCCGTTTGGCCTGTCCGACTTCCGCAACCTCGTGCGCGAGCTGACCGAGTTGGCCCAGCAGACCGACAAGGGCTTGCTGCTGGCCAGCCAGGCTCTGGAGAGCCTGCGGCAGAAGCGGCGCATCCTGCCGGCGCTGAGCGTAATTGATCGGGCCTGCTCGGAGGCCATTGCGCGGGCTAATCGGCGGGTCTACCGCGCCCTGGTCGAACCACTCACGGACTCGCACCGTGCCAAGCTGGACGAACTGCTGAAGCTCAAGGCCGGCAGCAGCATCACCTGGTTGACCTGGCTGCGCCAGGCACCGCTGAAACCCAACTCTCGGCACATGCTTAAGCACATCGAGCGGCTGAAGACATTTCAGCTGGTGGACTTGCCCGAAGGGCTGGGCCGGCACATCCACCAGAACCGCCTGCTCAAGCTGGCCCGCGAAGGGGGGCAGATGACGCCCAAAGACCTTGGCAAGTTCGAGCCGCAGCGGCGCTACGCGACCCTGGCCGCCGTAGTGCTGGAGAGCACCGCGACTGTGATTGATGAGTTGGTCGATCTGCACGACCGCATCCTGGTCAAGCTGTTCAGCGGCGCGAAGCACAAGCATCAGCAGCAGTTCCAGAAGCAGGGCAAGGCGATCAATGACAAGGTGCGCCTGTACTCGAAGATCGGCCAGGCTCTGCTGGAGGCAAAGGAAAACGGCAGCGATCCGTACGCCGCCATCGAGGCGGTGATTCCCTGGGACGAATTCACCGAGAGCGTCAGCGAGGCCGAGCTGCTGGCCCGGCCGGAGGGCTTCGACCACCTACACCTGGTCGGCGAGAACTTCGCCACCCTGCGCCGTTACACGCCGGCCCTGCTGGAGGTGCTGGAACTGCGCGCTGCACCGGCCGCGCAAGGCGTGCTGGCGGCCGTGCAGACCCTGCGCGAGATGAACGCCGACAACCTGCGCAAGGTGCCGGCGGATGCCCCTACCGCCTTCATCAAGCCGCGCTGGAAGCCGCTGGTGATCACCCCGGAAGGCCACGACCGACGCTTCTACGAAATCTGCGCGCTGTCCGAGCTGAAGAACGCCCTGCGCTCCGGTGACATCTGGGTCAAGGGTTCACGGCAGTTCCGCGACTTCGACGACTACCTGCTGCCGGCAGAGAAGTTCGCCGCGCTCAAGCGGGAACAGGCCCTGCCCCTGGCGATCAACCCGAACAGCGACCAGTACCTGGAAGAGCGCTTACAGCTGCTGGACGAGCAGTTGGCCACCGTAACCCGGCTGGCCAAGGACAACGAGCTGCCCGATGCCATCCTCACCGAGTCCGGGCTGAAGATCACCCCGCTGGATTCTGCGGTGCCCAATACCGCGCAGGCGCTGATCGACCAGACCAGTCAGCTGTTGCCGCGCATCAAGATCACCGAACTGCTGATGGATGTGGACGACTGGACGGGTTTCAGCCGCCACTTCACCCACCTGAAGGACGGTGCCGAGGCCAAAGACAGGACATTGCTGCTGTCAGCAATCCTGGGCGATGCGATTAACCTCGGGCTGACCAAGATGGCCGAGTCGAGCCCCGGCCTGACCTACGCCAAGCTGTCCTGGCTGCAAGCCTGGCACATCCGCGACGAAACCTATTCGGCGGCCCTGGCCGAGCTGGTCAACCACCAGTACCGCCATGCCTTCGCCGCCCACTGGGGCGACGGCACCACCTCATCCTCCGATGGCCAGCGCTTCCGGGCGGGCGGCCGGGGCGAAAGCACCGGGCACGTCAACCCGAAGTACGGCAGCGAGCCGGGGCGACTGTTCTACACCCATATCTCCGACCAGTACGCACCGTTCAGCACCCGCGTGGTGAATGTCGGCGTGCGTGACTCCACCTATGTGCTCGACGGCCTGCTGTACCACGAGTCCGACTTGCGGATCGAGGAGCACTACACCGACACGGCCGGTTTCACCGATCACGTCTTCGCCCTGATGCACCTGCTGGGCTTCCGCTTCGCACCGCGCATCCGCGACCTCGGCGAAACCAAGCTGTATGTGCCGAATAGCGTCCAGGACTACCCGACATTGCGCCCAATGGTTGGTGGCACCCTGAACATCAAGCACGTCCGCGCCCATTGGGACGACATCCTGCGCCTCGCCAGCTCGATCAAGCAGGGCACCGTCACTGCCTCGCTGATGCTGCGAAAGCTCGGCAGCTATCCACGCCAGAATGGCCTTGCCGTGGCCCTGCGCGAGCTGGGCCGGATCGAACGCACCCTGTTCATCCTCGACTGGCTGCAAAGCGTCGAACTGCGCCGCCGCGTGCATGCTGGACTGAACAAGGGTGAAGCGCGCAACTCCCTGGCCAGGGCGGTGTTCTTTAACCGCCTCGGCGAGATCAGGGATCGGAGCTTCGAGCAGCAGCGCTACCGGGCCAGCGGCCTGAACCTGGTGACGGCCGCCATTGTGTTGTGGAACACGGTGTACCTGGAGCGCGCCACTCAGGGGTTGGTCGAGGTCGGCAAGCCGGTGAACGGTGAGTTGCTGCAATACCTGTCGCCGCTGGGCTGGGAACACATCAACCTGACCGGCGATTACGTCTGGCGGCAGAGCCGCAGGCTGGAGGACGGGAAGTTCAGGCCGCTACGGTTGCCCGGAAAACCTTAGCGTACGATTTTTTCCGAATTCTGCGGGCTCCCCATCTTGAGCCAGCACATGCCCGTCCTGCATGCGCGGAGCCATTGGTTGATGCTAAGGGCTGGCTGGCAGTTGCGCGACTACCGGGAAATGTTCGGCCAAGCACCACGGATCATCGCTGCCGTGTTGTTCTCGAAGATCTGGGTACCGCTCGGCAATACCGGACGCGCGAGGATCAGTGCATTCGCGCCGATGCCCGTCTCACCCGGATTGCAGCGACTGTTTCAGGGAGCGAAACAATGAAATCGCCACTTGGAATGGCGCACCGTATCACTCCCGGGCTCTGGTGGACGCTATCGCTAGCCGTTGCCCTGGCCGACCAGGCGATCAAATATGTAATTGAGGGTTCGCTCTCGGTCGGCGCCGTGGTTCCTCAAACCCCAGTCTTCAATCTGGTCCATTGCTGGAATACCGGCGCAGCGTTCAGCTTCCTAGCTGACGCGGGCGGTTGGCAGCGCTACTTCTTCATTCTCCTCGCACTGGTTGTTTCGATTGGGCTCGCGTTGCTCTTGCGTAAGCCCAGGGCCAAGCTCGAAGCGCTGGGCTATAGCCTCATACTGGGAGGGGCAGTGGGGAATCTGATCGATCGCAGCTTCCGAGGCCATGTGATCGACTATCTGGATTTTTTCTGGCAATCCTGGCATTGGCCTGCATTCAACTTGGCGGACATCGGCATCGTGGGCGGTGCCGCCATGTTGCTCCTGAGCAGTGTGCTGAGTCCAAGCGCGGAACTGGACCGGGGCAGATAATGCGAAGCTCGGATGCCGCAGAAGTGGCTCGCTGGTCAGGCCATGCCTGGGTCGGCCCCGGTATCGGCGTCTTTCTCGGCCATGCCGCCCACCAGGATTGGCACCATCATCAAGCACATCAAATTGCAGTGGGGCTCGACGCCGCGATAACGGTTGAAACGCCGTTGGGTGGGCAATCTGGGGCTGCCATCTTGATTCCGGCAGGCTTGAAGCACCGGCTCAGTGCTGGGCAGGTCCTGTCGATCTACCTGGATGTGCTGTCCGATGAGGCGCGTGCCTTGCGGGTGAGCGGAGCCGTGAGGCTGATGGAGATCGTAGCGGCCGATATTGCTGCGATGGTCGAGGCACTGAGGGCGTCGGGGCATTCGCCTGTCCAGTTGCAGGCGCAGGTACGTCGGCTGTTGCGGCTTGCCGATCCACCAATCCCTGATCCGCGCTTGACCAAGGTCACCGCAGCGCTGCGCGAAGGCCAAATGGGGCGTGAGGCAATGGCCGCGTTGGTGCATTTGTCACCCACGCGTTTTTCCCATTGGTTCGTGGAGCAAACCGGCCTGCCGTTGCGCAGCTATGTCAAATGGCTGCGCCTCGCCCAAGCCCTGCAACACCTGGCCAAAGGGGGACGGCTGACCGAAGCCGCGCATGCGGCGGGTTTTTCCGACTCGGCGCATTTCTCCCGGACATTCAGGGCGCTGCTGGGCATCGATCCGTCCTCCGCCCTGGCTGCGGTCGATCTCCAGAAGTCATAGCTCTTTCGTTCAAGTCGAACGTCGTCCTCTGCACCTACCGTGAAGGCTCTCTACATAGGAGCTGAGCGATGTCCACTTCTCTTCGATTCGCCCTACGCTGGTTGAGCTATCCGCTCGTGTTTGGTGGCAGCGCCGCCTTCATGGTCTGGGCCTTGTACGCCGGGGTGCCGTACTGGCCCAGCACACCCTTGGTAGCCGCAGTCGGTCTATTGGCCGTCGCGGGGCTGGAGCGTATCCAGCCTTTCCGGGAGGGCTGGCTGGAGGATCACCAGGACACCCTGACCGACCTGGTGCATATGCTGGTGAATCTTTCCGTCATCCAGTTCACCGCCGAAATCCTGGCCAGGCTGGGCGATGCAGTGCCGGCTACAGTTCGTCTCTTCCCAGTCGAGAGTCCACTTTGGGTTCAGCTGCTGCTGGTCGCNCACGTACCCTGGCTGTGGCGTTTTCACATGATTCACCACAGCGCCGAGCGCTTGTACTGGATGAATGGGGAGCGCCGGCATCCCCTACATGCGATGCTCATGGCTGGCCCGGGATTGGTGCTGCTGTTTGCATCCGGCGCGCCTTCGGCAGTGGTTGCCACCTGGTTCGGCATTCTGACCGTTCACTTGGGCTTTCAGCACTCGAACCTGGATTACCGGCTGGGTTGGCTGCGCCATGTCATCGGGGTGGCTGAAATTCATCGTTGGCACCACAAGCGCGACTTCGAAGATGCCCAGGTGAACTTCGGCGAATTTCTGATGGTGTGGGATCGGCTATTCGGGACGTTCTACGACAGTACAGGAAAGCAGGGCGACGCCAATGTCGGCTTGCGTGAGAGGGACTATCCCAAGGGTTACCTTGGTCAGTTGACCGAACCCTTTGGGCGAGACCGAGCCCGCACATAGCGTAGTGGGCCTCAAAGCTGTAGGCCCCATGTGTTTGCCTGGAATGATCTGGCTCGTGGGCGGAAGAGACTAGATGTTCCCGCATGCCAAGCAGACATGCGCTCTAACGAGGCAATCGATTCACTACCTATAAGCCCCGTCATTTGCAATTAATGCTGGTTGGTAGCCATGGAATGCAGGTCAGCGCGGATAAATGCAGGTTCATTCGCAGCTAATACTGGTTTGCCGGGCCGGTCAGTCGCAGTTAATTCCGGTCGAAAATCGTATTGATTGCAGGTCGGGACGTTTTCGTTTGCAAGCCGTTACAAGTAGGTATCACCTTTCCTACTCAAGATGCACCCGTGCTCGCAATTCTTGAAAAGGTTGCGGTTTATGACGCGCATCGTGTCACGAGCATTGCAGCCACTCTTCAACAATCGACTGTGTTCAACGCTGCAGTGCGAGAAAAGCTCCATGGCATGGATATCAGCATCCGCTATGCAGATATCTCAAGCAGCTTTGACTCAATTCTTGAAGATGCCCAGCAGATGTTGGAGTGGATGTCTGACGGAAAGCTCCAGCTATCGGAGCGATTGAAGCTTGCCTGGTTGAATTTCCGCCGAGGCACCATCCCTGACCGCTTCGACGCGATCAACGAAAATTACCTGGACGTAGCGAAATCTTCCAACGAGCAGATCCGGATTGAAACCGTCATCTTGGAGGCCTACCAGGATTACCGTTTGGCAATGAAGACTGCAGAGGTTGATGCGAGCGAGGTGCTAAAGCTGGCTGATGCTCAGATGGTTCTGCGCCGGAATGCACTCTCTGAAGCGTCTGCTGCCCTTGAAAACCAAAACCTCGCTCCAACTGAGCGGGCCAGGCTTGAGTTGGCAAGGGATGTGTCCCTGCGGGAGCTGCAGGACGAGGACAAGCGGTTCCAGATCGTTACGGATATCGCGGATCAACTTAAGTCCGGCTACAACGCTGCTGAGCTGGTTTACGCACGGATCAATCAATACCACACCGTCAAGGAGCGACTGTATCAGCGAGCTGTAACGTTCTTTGCGACTAACGAGACACTGCTGACCGGCCTGGCTGCGGCATTTACTTCGGCCAGTGGTTTGGCAGAGGCGACGAATACCATCAATGCGATGAAGGATGGAATCAACGCCAGCCTTGAGGCTCAGGCCGCGATTGGTGGCGACCAACTGAATGCAGCGCTTAAAGCAGGCTACGGCGCCAACCTCCAGACTTCGTCAGTTAAAGCACTGGCGGATGCTGTAGTTGGTTTTCAGGAGAGCATCCTGAAGTCGATTGAAGAGATTCGCAAAGAGTCCAGCAATACCTCTTCTGATATCGAGGCGGTTACTGAAGACAGTAAGCGCCGTTTCTCAGCGCTGTTGCAAAAGAGCCTGTGACGATGGGTACCGTCACTCTCTCTGAACAGATGGGCGCGATGGCGCTCATCGACGAGCTTCGTCACAGCAAGCACGAGGTGCAAAAACATCTCGATTTGCCAGCCAGGCGTATCGCCGTTGCAGAGCGAATCAGGTCTTATTACAAGGACCAGAACCTCGAGGTTGAAGATTCGTTTGTCGAGCAGGGTGTGCGTCAGTATTTCGCATCACGGCTTACGTTTGAGACACCACAAATTGGTCCTGTGTCTAAGCTACTTTCCGGCGTCTATATCTCCCGAAGTCGATGGATTAAACCATTTGCTGGAATTGCTTTTGCAACCGTTGTCGCAGGATTAGGTGCCTTCCAGGTATCCCAGTATTTTGCGCATGCGAGAACCGCGGCTGCTCAATCGCAGAGCGATGAAGCACGTGGCCAAGAGCAGACGCTCAAAAGTCAGTTGGCTCAGCTTCTGAAGCGAATCACGACCTTAAATGACGAGCTTGTTCAGGAGAATCTTTCAACTGGCCGCACCATTCTTGGGGTAGCCAGTGATCGCCTGGCCGATGCAGCCGAGCATCTGAATACACCCATTCCAGCGACTGTCACCGATCAGAGTCGAAGTGCTGATTTGCACTTGATTTCTGAGGCAGTCTCTCAGCTGCAGTCTGCCGCGATGCTGATCAAGAGTGCTGATCAGTCCGTCAGTGACGTGGTGCAATTGATGTCAGCAGACATGAAGCTAAAGGCCCTAGAGAGCTCCGCAGCATTCCCTACGTTGAGCAAGCAGTACCGTCCGGTAGCGGCTTTCGTGGCCCATGCACATCGGACCATTGAGGAAGCTGATACCAAAGGCATCGGCCCAGTGCTCAATGCAGTTGCAGCGGCACAGGCCGTCGTGCAGAAGGCCTCGGGCGCCTCTGAAATGACCTCACAGCTGTTGGCCGCAAAAAATGCGGTCAATGCACTCAAGCTCAATGCAGGGGATGCTCGGCAATTCGAAGCGCTCTATACGGTTGTTGAGGGTCGTTTGAATGATCTGGACAACCAAGGTGCAGCACAGGGGCTGGAAAGCATTAACAATCTTCGTGCTTACGCCGCGACCGCCGTCAACCTCGACGTGATAAGTCGGGCGGGGCAGAAGTCGATGGTCGAGCGCACCTACGACGCGAGCCGCGGCAAGACGTGGTATCTGCTCACTGAGGCCACCGATGCGGCCGGCAATGCCGTCGCGGTACCTGTCACAAGTGCCGAAACTGGCGTGAAGGCTTTCGCGAAAGTATTTGGCGTTCGGGTCAGTCATGCCGCCTATCAGGCTGCCTACAAAGACAAGCTCGAGGATGGACGTGTAGACGACCACGTTATAGGGCACAAAGATGCCAACTCTCTGACCCTAAATTTTACTGGGGGGCGAGTCACTGCTAACCCAGAATTCATTCTGGAGTGGTGATGAAATCAAGTCGCATGATTACAGCAGTGGGTGAAAACTCACGCGTGTACGAAGGGCAGATGAGAAGCAAGCAACGTGAGCTATCAAATGCCCATGAAGCTGAGCTGCGTCTGCAATACGAGCTGACAGCATCCTTTCAACAACTGGCGGGGGTACAGCTTCAGGACGGCGGTAAGCTTCCTCTTGAGGTGCAGGAGCACCTAAGCAA
Source organism: Pseudomonas sp. LS-2 (assembly GCF_003605735.1). GTDB lineage: Bacteria > Pseudomonadota > Gammaproteobacteria > Pseudomonadales > Pseudomonadaceae > Aquipseudomonas. The sequence continues at coordinate 25,079 of NZ_QXTJ01000010.1, forward strand.
TCGTGCTAAGGCGGAGCTAGACCTGCGGCGGCAGCTTGCCGACACTGAGGGGAAAATTTCCCAGCATATCGATAGCGAGGTTGATCTGCAGCAGCAGCTAGACTCCATGCTTTCAACGGTCAGTTCCACTCTGAATGCAGACGAGTCATATGCGGGATGGGCGGCAAAGCTTGCAGTGGCTTCGCAAGCTGTCCAGGCAGCCAAATCTGCGTATCTGGAGATCAAAACTGAGTGCAGCGAAAAACTCAAAGCATTCGACGCGAGCATGTTGTATCGCTATTTAACTGGCGCCGGCTATGGCAGCGCTGCGTACCAGCGCATGCGCCTACTCTGGTCTATTGACCGATGGATTGCGAGGCTCTGCTCGTTCTCTCGTAACCGGGATGCTGAGTTGACACTTCTGGCAATGCAGCAGGAAAACGAGGGCTCATTTAAGGAGCTTGAATGCACAAGGCAGCTGATACATACGGAGCTCGGCAAGCTCTATGACGCTGCCCTTGCGAAAGCTGGCGTGCCGGTTTTGAAAGACAGGCTGGCCCAGGTTCGGATTGCGCTCGAAGCTTCAAAATCGTTCGCCAACGAGTTGCATCTCGAGCTTCAGGATTTTGCCTCTAAAAAGGATCCCCATTTCGCGCGAGCCACCTCATTGCTCACCGATCAACTGTCGGCAATGAGCCTCGAAAGGCTTGAACAAATGGCCAGTTTGACCGCGACAAAAACCGATGATGATCTGGTTCGGCTGGTCGCGTCACAGCGCGATGAGTTCGAGGCAGTAAAGCGTCATATCAGGACGCTCAGTGATGAATGCCGCACCGCTGAACGAGCTTATGAGCGTGCAAAATCGTTGGAACGTGACCTACGTTCAAGTTCTTACACTGGCAGCGGCTACACCTATGCAAGCGGACTGAATCTAGACTCACTGCTGACCGGTTATATGGCTGGTTCACTGAGCCAATCACAGGTGACCAGCCAAGTTTCCCGATATCGCGAGGAGACTCCGCGTCCAAGTTCGAGCTCAGAAACTGGCAGTGGCTTTGGGAGTTTGGGTGGCGATAGCGGTGGCTTCTTCACCACTAGTGGCTCAGATAACGGCGGATCGTTCCAGACCACGGACAGTTTGTGAACTCGACCCATGCCCGCCGGCGCCGTTCACTGGATATAACTGTCGTCGGCTATTCAAATTCGTGAGACGTAAAAATGGTGTCTACTGAAAAAAAAATTGGGCGGTTTGCCGGACGCGCGGCCATAGCCGTACTGGCAGCTATGGTTCTCGCCTTCTTGCATTGGTTTGGCTTGATAGCCTTCGGCCCAGCAGAAGTAATCGAGGCGTACGTGTTGTCACCTTTGCTTGGCCATATGGAATCGGCACCAGGCGGGCAAAGCTCCCAGTTTTCCAATTACATTGAGTCAACGGCTCAATTTTTCCGCTGGTTGGTCGGCGGTGGTGCCTGGATGGCTCTTGCACTTGCTGTAGGACAATGGGCTGTCAAAAGGATCAGAATCATGGAGGCCGGCTCAGTTGCTGCTTACAACCAATGCGTGAGTGATGCCCAAGAGCTCCGAAGCCGGCTAGTGCCGGTGGGTAACCTGGTTGGAATCCAGATTTCAGTTGGAGGTCTATTTTCTAACTCGCAATCCATCGTAGAAACAGACCAGGGTTTTTATCGTGTCGCTGGCTTAGTCGGTGACAGGCTCAAGGGAGAGCCTGTCTATCGTCGTCAGCACGATTTATTTATAGGGGAGGAGGGGCGTCGTAGGAGGTTGACGATTTTAGACTAAACCTTTGGTGGGGCCGAGCGGCTAGGCCCCAATCTTCTCCAGTACTTTTGAATAAGTCGTCGGATCTTCAAGGAATTTGTAGAAGCCTCCTGCATAAACGGCTGCTCTGGAGTCTGTGTTGATACTCCACCCCGGATAAACGTCATATTGCATTTGGCCATCCCTCGAGAGATCGATTCGCAGGTCCTGGACCATAGCCACTGCCTGATCACTAGGTTCCCACGTAATGGCTTCGCGAAGGTCGTCCTTCTTCCACCACCCGACATACACAATAGGAGTAGGCAATTTCCCTCGTCGTGCTTGCAGGATGCACGTATTCAAGTGCAGATCTCCTAGGCCGCTGCCCAATACCACGATCAGATCTGCCTCATTGACTTCACGGGTCAGCCCACCGTAGTAGGAAAGGAACGGAGATTGCTGAAGCCTCCCAAGCTTGTCTAAACCTGTGATGATCGCGCTAGTCTCGACCTGAGTTCCATCGAGACGTGATCGTCCTGAGCCGCCACCATGCGCATGCTTAATGGCCTCCTCCTTGTTGTCGTACCATGCAAGATCGCCAATTCCCACATCAGGATCGCGCTTGGGCTGGCCTAAAGGAAACCCGAAGTGAACCGATCCGTGAAGATGGAAAAGGCCCGGACTCTCCCACTTTGTCCAGTAATCCCTCGGACTGAAAAGGCTATAGCCGTCTTTTTTGTGGGTGAAACCAGTGAAGAATCCTGGAAAGGCCTGTGAAAAAAGGTCGTCGTAGTTTGTCGTGTAAATACGCGGAACCGCATTCAGTTGCAGTCCCTCGATGAAGGCGGTAAGGGGGGCCAGGGAGCGCTTTGGCGTGGCGGATGACATCGAGACGATCTTGTAGATTGCCCTCAACATCGTCCTTGCAGCAGCACTTAATGCATCGTTCGTAAGCGTGTGCTCAGGCCTCAGGAACGGGTGCAGGACGGGTCTGTACTTCGCTACCGCGCCGTCATGGAGTTTCATCGCTGCAAGCTCGTGGAGTGCGTGGTAAACACGCTCAAAATGAGCTTCTCCCGGCTCAGCTTTGTAGTATTCCTCGAGCTTTGCCTTGACCCACCGGTACGCCTCAACACCTCCCACCTGCACGCAATAGTGGTCGTCTTCCATCTCTCTCTCGAGAGCTTCAGTTAAGCCTCTGGTGTGTGGTATTCCGAAGTCGACTGAGGCTCCGGCTCCAACCAGAACCAAAATTCTTTTTTTAGGATTCGCTGACATTTTTCCTATCCGTGATTTAAGTGACAGTCCTGCAGGAGGCACCATTCGACGTGATCAGCACAGCGCACCCGCGCGCCTCTCCACCCGTGGGCCAGGCTATGCCTCATGCCCTGAGTACCTGGGGTGTGTTCCTCATTCTGGCAACACTGTGTGCACCGTGCGATGTATTTTTATGGCGGTGTCCCATAAGCCACGATGCGGGCCTAATTGCGATCTTAGAATTGTTGTGTTCGCTCAGACTGGGACAACCAACCTAGCGAGGCGAGCCCCATGAAAACTGATCCAACTGATGATGCTGATGTGGCCGATAACCCTTCCTCCTATCAGGACCTGCAGAATGAAAATCGCGAGCTCCGCCTGATTCTTTCCCAACGGGTTCTGGAGATGAGCCAGGTCGTTGAGTTTATTTCGGAGTTCGGCATGCCCGCGATCAGGTTGCAGGGTGGTCCGGCCGAACTCATCGCCTTGGCTTTCGCCAAGCAGCTCGCTGCTAGTAATCCAGAAAACTATCTGCAGTTGGTGTTTGGTGCTGATCACGGTGCGGAAATTTCAGTCACGCTACAAAGGCACCTAGGCTTGTCCCCTCATCACTTGCGGGTGCAAGCCCAGCGCGACTGTGAAGAGCAAAAGCAACGGTGCGTTTTGTTGAGTCGAGCACTTCAGCGTCAGCGAAACGATATTCCAGAAGATCAGCCTGGTACTCCTGCACAAACACCATCTGCTGAGGCTGTCATGAACTCACCGTCTACAAGCGCCTGGCTAAAGCTTTCTCTGGAGACAGCGCTAGTGCGTGACAGTGTGGACGCAGCCAGTGACGCTGAGGTGCTGGCGGATATCTTGGGACAGCGTTGTGAAGCTGAGCTTCAAGCTTCACTTGCTGCCTTGTCTGGGCGTTAATTTCTGAGGCCGAAGTTGCAAAAAAGATTCTTTTGGTCGAGAAAAACCACAATAAGCTGCTGAAAGGCATTCGACTGTTTTCGAATCGGAGTGAACAGGTAAATTCTGTAAAAAATCTGAGTTTTTGGCCCTTGCATGTCCCAAGTGTCGGGTTACATTGATTTCGTAAGCAAGGCAACCAAGCCGAGCAACTTAAGAATCACTGAATAGATAATTCAAAGGAGCTTCATCATGGGTATCAACAAAAAAATCATTGGTCTGGCTGTCGTTGCAATGCTGGCTGCTTCCGGTGCTCATGCAGGTAACGGTAGCGGAAACCCAAAGAATGACTCTGGTTACTACATCAAAGAGCCAGTAGCTTATTTCATCTGGAAGGATGGAAAGCTGGTGCCGAATCCAAAGCGTGCAGAAGATCGTAAAGACGGTGAGCGCTTCAATGGCTAAATAGCCATCTACAAAATAAACCCTCTATCATCGCTGATAGAGGGTTTTTTCTTGTCTGTTCTAAGCTGGTTTAGCCACTGTGTCTAAGCGCACTGTCGAGGTTCTGCAACTGAACCGCCGACATTTGGTCCAGCAAATTCTGAGTCCGTATTGATGGGCATTCGGGGGGGGGGTAGATATGTGCTAGTTCAAGCATTCGAGCATAGAAGCGCCATAGACGCATTCTACGCTCCAACGCCCATCAACGATGACAAGCTTTCAACCTGCTTGCCTCACTTTGAAGGCTCTGCCCTCGGCAGCCTGTAGCCCCGCGAAGCATCCAGCGCCACTCCTCGAATGGGGAGGTGTGCCACAGGCCCTCGCAACTGGTTCTCCACCCATATCAATCTGTAATCAATGAGTGACCCTTGTGGCCTTTACCATGACTACTGAAACCCCAGTACCGTCAAACTCATTAGCGTAGGTTTTGGTCCATTTGAGGTCCCAGCCAGGCAACACGTCAACATGCTTCATGCTAGCGGGCAGTATGGCTACAAGCCTCCCATTTGGCGTAACCAACGTCGAGGCCGCCTGGAGGTGCGCGAGCGCTCTACCATCCGCGAATGGTGGATTCATAATTACGCAACTGAATCGCCGGTCGGTTTCAGTAGCCCAACGCAAGAAATCGGCCTCAATTGTGGTAAATCCCTTAGCCCTCAACACCCGGCAGTGCAGCGACGACAGTTCGATACAGAGAGTCCGGTCTTGAGGCATCTTGCACGCAAGCCCGCCAAGCCCCGCTTGGGGCTCCAAAAAGGTATCGCCTGCTTCCTCACCTGCCAACGCTATTGCATCGTCAGCAAGTGACTCTGGAGTGGGGTAGAACTGGTGCGAACGCGCGCATGGGATGACGCCACTGGTAATGATTTCATCCAAAGCCTCCCGAGGGTTGTAGTCAAATTCGAACCAAAAGAATGCATTGGTGTTCAGTCGTACTCCCCCGATCTTGGTCAGGACTGCTTCTGCCTCACGTTTCGATACCTTGCATCCGTCGCTGTACTCAAATCTCAGGGCGTAAGGATTTTCAGTAATGAGATCGCGCCCTACATGGCCGGGGTGCTTCATCCCTGATAAAAGTTGAATGACTGAAAAGGGCAGAGGCCTCTGCAGCGCAGTGAATTCTCTCGGCTTGGCTTTGGGCTTTGTTCTGAACTTCGGAGGTATGGCCATGGGATACAAGGTGGCCAGAATGCTGTTGAGCTTCCAGGCGATATCTGGGTGCACCTCACAATGGATCGTGCCTTTTTTGTAAAGCCTCATACGGAACGATCCGCCGTCGATGGAATGCCAATCACCAAACCTTCTTTTCATTGCCTCTAGCAGCGGGTGAGAGGTTCCAAAGGTCGGTTCTTGCCGGCCCACAAACCTCGCAACCACCGCTCTCAGGTCGTGAATCACCCCGGCGCGACTGTAGTCGATCGATCCATATTTATCTGTCAGCCCTGCGATGATGAAACGCTTGTAGAATGCTTCTGGACGATTGGTCACATGATCGCCAGAAAGGTTTCTAAAAATTCCGTCGACTCGTTCTGCGAAGAATTTTGTGCGATCGCTCAGTAGCGCGTTCATTGTCGAACGCACAGTGGCCTCGTCAAAGTCGGGGGTCGTTCGGTTGCGGATCTGTTCGTTCCATTCGTCTTTTCGAGCCTGTGGCATTGCTTCGTAGACGTCGGTTAGCGCCAAGGCTCTGGTCCAGAACGTGGTGTTCAGGTAGGCAACTGCGCCATCCAGCCCGAACAAACGGCTTGAGCTCACGGACGCACTGCGGGTTGAGTCGCTTGAGTTACCTTCGATGAAATAATGGAGCGCTGATTTGAACCCCTGACCATCCATAAACTCGACGACGGACTTCATGTTGTTCAAAATGCCTTTGTATTCGCCGATCAGACTGTCAATCAGATCTAACTGCACTGGCGCGAAGAATTTGTCGAGATCGTCGACCAGGTCACCCGCCAGAGGCTCATAGTTACCTGTCGCTGAGGGCGTGATTTCTGTTGTCGGCGTTTGTCCAAAGGTCTGCAGCTGCATGGGTGGAAAGCTCACTTGATATTTGAGTACCCACGCACATTCGCATCGATCCCAAAAATGCAAGAGCACCAGGGATCACCGTGAAGCCGTGTTTCGAGTTTGCATTTATCCAAAGTGTGTAAAGATTTTACGATTCTCTGATTCGCCCATTTGGTAGGTTTGATCAGAATCCGCGGTGCAGCTAAGCGACCCAGCTGCACCTGGTGTCTTCAGTTGTGCACTCATCAATGAACTAAGGAAATCCATGTCGTCCGAGCCCCTCGTTAAACCCGCTGCGTCAGATCCAACCCCTACCCAGCGCAACATCGTTCAATTTTGGATCTATATGGTGTTGATTGCGCTCGGCGCAGTCTCTGTATGCGTAGCCTTCAGCATGGGCTGGGTGCTTGGCCTCATTTTGATGCTCACTGTGGTCGGAATCCTTCTACCGGGTTTGATGATCATCACCCCTCTCAAGAAAGAAAATGCTGAATGGCTGACTCTCGGGGGGATCATCTTGGCTGCGAGCGGCTATCTCGCTGGGCTCAATGGGTACTTCCATCCTGTTGAACAATTGAACCTAAAAACGCTGCAGACATTTGACGTGAAGGCTGCTCCGGACAGCTGCAGGTACGACCCGGCAAAAAGCGTGCTGACCTGTGATGTCTCCGTTACTCCTAAGTGAGCATAAGACTGCCAGGGCCAGTTCTAGCTTGATTGTCTGGTTTGAACAGAGGTAATTTACAGTCCCTTCAGGGCTTCGATTGTTCGATGACCTGCATCAGCTGAGTAGCTCAGCACATTAGCAAGATGGGCGCTCCCTAGCGGCCTTTCCTACCCTGCCGGCGGTATGCCGGTTCTTAACCCAACCGGGCACACCTCCCGGTTGGGAGATGTGCCCCGATATCTCGGAGGCAACACCATGTATAGCAATCAATCCTTTGCTGGATTCACCAGTATTGATGCGGCTCAGAGCTTTCGGTCAGAAGCTGGCGGATGGATTTTCAAAGCGGAAAACGGGCAAATCATCTGGTTTGCCATGTCGTTCACGCCCTCAAAAATCCTTCTTCACACCGCCACTGCGGGATTGTCAGGAAGCTTGGTATGAGCATGCAAATCACCTCTGTTGTGCAGCTACCGCCAGCGGATAGTGGTCTGCAGAACTCAATTGTTCGGCTTCATAATTTGAACGTGGACTCAAAGCGAAAGGATCGTAACAAATTTTTCCGCCGCGAGGCGGTCTTAATCCGCAACCGGGAAACAGGGGCAAGCATTTTGCGCTATGTCATGGGCACGCCTGGTGGGATCTCCATCAAGAAGTGCGAGGCCGGGCTTGATTACGATGCGGTCGAGGTCCTCGGTGTCAGGTTCAAGCGTCAAGTGAATCTCGAAATTAAGCGGGCTTCGGCTTTCCAAGTCTACCGATGGTTTTGGAAGCATCCGGATCTTAACGTTCGGATCTCTATCCGATTAGGTATTACGGGCGGCGTGCTAGGGGTACTTGGCTTTAGTGTGGGACTCTACCCATTCCTGCACTTATAGAAATACGTAGACAAAAAACCCGGCGTCAAGGCCGGGTTTTTTTTATTGCTGCTCACCTAGGCGAACGGCCTGGTATTTTTCCCCAGATAGAAGGAGGAAGTCAGGTAAGCTCGTTTCGGCAGGGGCATCGAACCGCAACGGCGTCAAGAAACTGGTTCCTGTGGCTCTGTAGGCTTTTTCCTGTGCGATCACAGCCTCACTCTGCAGTGGGGTCCAAGCATCGCTCACGGCCATAAGCACAATGTCTCTTGCCTGTGAGATTGCTTCCTCCTCAGACTGCCTTGGCGCTACCAAAGCAAAGGCCATAACGTTTACCCCTTCTTCCCAGAGTTTCAGTTCAGTAGCGAAGCGACTGGTTGTTTTAGCCCAGACGGCCTCAGGAACTAAAACGGCGCTCAAGCCAAAATTTCCAATTATGGGCAGTTTGGCAAATGGCCGATCAGGTCGGGAGCGCGCATATTTTTTAAGTGGCGCCAGGAGGAGGAGCTTGCTGTCCTCCTGAATTGCCTTTCGAATGGTGTCAGTGTTCGATATCTCTTGCTGACTACCGATTGGGGCATGCACGAGCAAATGCTCACTGAGCAGATGATCCTGGGTGATAATTCGACCGGCCACCTTGAGGATCTCGGCATTAACCAGGCCCAAGCGTCGCTCGCATGACGGGCTGTCGAACCATCGATTAAGCTTTGCCTCAGTCCATAGAAGATGGAGGAGGCCCTTCATTTTCAGGGTTGGCAGTTTGATGGATTGCTTTGCTGGTCCCGGCGTGGTTTCAGCGGCTTTGAAAAGGCGCTTTTTCAGTCGAACCGTCGTGTTTCCATCCATGCCATCTTTAATCGCTACCGGGTCGTAAGCCCGAAGCCCTGATAGCCGCGGGTAGGGCTCATGAAAAATGCAGCTCGGAGCATGCTTCGGGCCAGTATCAGGTGCTCTAAAGATGAAGTGACCAGAGCGGCCGTTCCTTTGTTTGATCACGATTGTGGGAACGGATAAATCATCGACCTGACCCCAACACAAGCATGATGCTTCCAAGTAGGCCTGCTCATCAGCATTTGCGCCGAACAGGGTTGAAAAAGCATCTGTCATTTGCTCCGCCACAGAGTATGTTTTTCCCTGCACTAGCACGGGGTAGCGTCTATTCTGCAATGTGTTCTCCATCTACAACGGTCAGCTTTGCAATTGCCTGATCAGGCCCTTTATTCGGCATTTCAGGTTAATGCTTTAACAAACAAAAAAGCAGCCCAAAGAGGGCTGCTTCCTGAAAATAGGGATTGTTACAGCTTCGTGGTGACTTCCGCTCGGTCGGTTGCGACCTTGCCTTCTGGAGCGTTCCGAGCTGGATTTGCTACCAGCTTTCCATCCTTCCAGATGTAGCGAGCAACTGGTTCTTTGGCGTGGTAGCTCGAGTCATTTTTTGGGTTGCCACTGCCCGTGCCTCCGGATCCGCCATTACCAGCATGGGCGCCGCACGCGATCGTCGCCAGTGTAATAGCCAAGGCCAGAGATACTTTCTTGTTCATCCTTTTTGCTCCTCACTCGTTTCATTTCTGTCAGCTTCGTCGCTGATTCATACCTACGTTATCGCAGGTTTTAAAAGTGCAAGACCTCTCCCTTATTGGCTTGCCTCGGTAACTCTAGGCGGCTGAAAGCCTATTATTAGGGGCGGCAGCATACCATTTCAGAGCATTTCATAACCTGCAGTGGACTCGACCATCACTGGCCTTCACGCACTCACTGCCAATAAACATGGAACCGTGTGCCGACTGTTTTGATGCTCATCGGCATTTGCCCACGGCCACAGCGGCGCATGTCCGTTCACAAAAAAGGAGAAAAGAGTCGCCCGTAATGAGCAGTTTCCTAAAGGCGAACAACCCATCTGCAGTGCGCAAAACGGTGTCTTGACGACTGAGGGCGTAGCCATTTTAGTCACTGGTGGAATGCCGCTTTTCGATGGGCCACACATCCGAGGTTTACCAAGACCCGCATTAGCTTGATGGACGCCGCGCCCTGCTGCCACCCCACAGCAGCAACTCAAGGGAAAAAGATTCTTTTTGGTAGGGCTCCGCTTTGGAGTGCCTAGTCTTCTTACCCCATAATCAGTTTTTCTCGTCAACGGTCCCCGTTAAATCTGTAGGATTATTCGGGCTTGGAGGTGGACCTTACCAAGCGTTCCCATGCCGATCTGCAGTAGGTGCTTAGCAATCAGCAGCATCTTGGTCTGCAATCGCTCGATCAGCCCCCCACACACGGGTAGATCCGGAGTTGCATTTTCTGAGTCACCCGTAATATGGGTTACATGAAGGCGATGACGCCGGCACCCAAAATCATAGGAATGAGAGTACAGCCATGTCCCAGACCACCGTCCAGCAGTCGTTCGAGCTCACCGCCAGCGACATTCCGCCCAGCGAACTCAAGATTGATTTCGTGTTTGGCAGCATCAAACCTGCGATGGCCAAGGGTAAAGATGTATCTGAAAAAGGGTTGAACGCGACCGCTCGCGACCTGTGGATGCCGTCGGTGTCAGAGCTTTCAAAGCTGCGCGTGATGGATGGCCTGAATGTCAGGATCAAAGACGACGGCCTCGCCAAGCATATTCGCGATCTGGCTGATTCGATGAAATCTGAGGGTTTCAAGTCATCGAAGCCAATCGAAGTCTTCATCGTTGAAGAAAATGGATCGTCAATCCCGTACATCAGCGACGGTCACTGCCGTGTGGAAGCCTTAAAGCTGGCGTTGAGCGAAGGCGCCAAAATTGAGCAGTTTCCCTGCGTTACTCTTCCAACCAAAGGGATCGGCCTAGAGGACATCGTTGCCGGTTTGGTGACGAATAACGAAGGGCGTCGGCTGAGCACTTTTGAAACTGCACTTGTTGCAAAACGCCTGTTCAGCTACGGGTGGACTGCTGAACGCATTGGTGAACGTCTGCACTTCGTCCCGGAATACGTTGTGCAGCTGCTCGAGGTCGTAAGCGCACCAATTTCCATTATCGAGATGCTGCAGAAGGGTGAGCTTTCGGTTGGCCTTGCGTTTGAAACTCTTCGTAAGCATCGCGGTGATGCCGTTCGGGTGCTGACTGAAGGCTTGGCCACCTCGCAGAAGAAGGGCAAAAAGAAAGTTACCAAGGCAGATTTGGCTGGTGGCCGACTGGCTAAGGTTGTGAAAAGCCAATCCACCCCACTTTACGAAGCTGCTCAGAGCATCGCCAAAGATCCTGGATTCGCTCAGTTGAGCGACGAAAGCCAAGCGTTGCTCAACGGTGTGCTCGAAGATATCGCAAATCGAGAAAAGGCAGCTGAGGAGAAGGCGCTGAGGGCGGAGGCGAAAGCCGCTCAAAACGGCCTGGATGGTGCCGACTCTGAAGAGAAGAACGACGAAGCCGAATAGCCACGACGGTTGGGCAGGCTCAAAGGGATGTCGCCATGACTCCAGCATTGCGTAAGGCGATCACCGCCCTTAAGCCTGCTATAGAAGCTGCTAGGGCAAGGTCGGCTCAGCGAAGAATCGAGGGCAGTCCAAAAGATCGCCCTCGTGGTCAGCTACGCGACGATCTCTGTCTATGCGACCAAGCTGAAATGGATGAGTGGTTGGAAGGGTGTGACGGAGTATCGGAGAAAAGCAACGTCGTGGATGGCGCTGATTTGTAATTCGTACGATAGCTATATGTCCTGCTTTCACGCCTTTGTTAAACAGTTCGCACACCCTGCATCCGCGGGGCCAAGGTCGTAGAGGACTGCCGCTTTGGCTCCTACCACTACGAAGGACATACGACATGACCATGTCTCCCTTGGCACAACTCAGCACCCTCGAACTCCCTCCCGAAGTGTACGAGCAGGCGGCTCAAACTCTGCATCAGATCCACACATCTTTCGCGCCATTTCAGGCGAATCTAGGTTTTGCTCAAGGCAATGGGCTGGTCATGGGGTTGGTTGCCGCCAAGGCGCATTCCGTACAGCAGGGGCAGGTACTGCTAGACGTTTTTAAAAGGGCCGAGCGGTTGAAGTTAGATGAGCTGGCAGAGAGCGCTGCACGCAACCCGCACGCCCCCGTTCTGATGAACGAGAAAGCTGCTTTTTCGGCGTTTCATTTCAGAATGACTAAAAAAGAAGTCGAGGCTCAGCCCAAAAGTGGCAGTTACAACGATGGCTGGACGACCGGAGCCCATGAAGCGTGGTTTGCCCGCGCCGACCTTGCTCGTGCTGCTGCTCGCCAGGTGGACGGTACGGTGCAGTCTAGCTAGTTTCGAAGCCCTACCTACGCCCCTTCGCAGTCGATGCCGAAAGTAACCAATGGCCCTCGGCCGGAATTGCGGAGGCTCGCTGAGTCCAACTACGCTGCTTGAATGGCTTCCTTCATCAAGGCCATGTCGCCGTTCACATCAGCGAACGGCGCAAAAGCCACCGATACCTCAGAAGGTTGAGCTAATAGACCTACTTCGCCAGCGGGCGAATTTGCCTTGGAGTCTTCATTCCGTGAATGACTGGCGAAATGTGGCATCAGTCCGAAGGCGAACCGCTCTGAAAACCTTGTCAGCCCCGAGGTCCCTCCCGTAGGTATACCTGGCGGGACTTTTCGTCTCCTCTTCTTCGTCCCATTGGTCAAACCACGAGTCGGGATACCCAACGAACACAGGTGGCCGGTCCTTGTACTGATCGCCGGTAATATCGATAACGATTTCCCCATACCTCAGCCATGCGTGAGTTTCTGTAGCGAGCTTATCGGTGCAAGCTACGAAAAGAACTTGACCTTCAAGGTATTGGTTAAGGACCTCACCTAGCATTTCAGATGCCCAGCCGCACGCACCTTCCGGAAAATAGGACAGGCAGTCAGGTATCGGGGTGGTTGCGTTCAGAGCCTCTTGCATCGCCCGGCGAAAAACAGTTGCCAGATGCTCGATCTGGTTGAGGGTATGGGGCCCGGCTTGAATCATGATATCTCCTGGTCAGGACCGCAGATGCTTGGTGCGCCTCCTTTCCAAGCCGACGAGTCAAAAACTGCAGCCTCGACTTCCTCGTAGATCCGAGCCACTACGTTATCAAAACCGCATTCAAACTCTGCAGGGGCTGAAGGCTCATCAACTGCCCACATGTAGAACCATGAATCAGCTATCCCTACGAAAATCCGCGGCCTGCCGGCGAACTGATCTCCAGTCAGATCCAGGACGACGTCGCCATACCGCAACCATGCGTGGCTTCGCTCACCATCTTTCTCTTGGCCCCATACATACAGCACCTGGTTGTTCAGGCGGTCGTTTAGCATTTGCCCAAGCATCTCGCTTGTGAAGCCGCAGCTTCCTGCAGGAAATCTGGTAAGGGGGGCAGGCGTGTAGCTGAGGCCCTTCAGGGCCTCCTCAAGCGCTTCTCTGAAGCGGGTAGCAACTTCGGTTAGCTCTTCTAGTGATTTCGTCGGATCAAGGCGCATGGGCGCTCCAGGCTAGGCTGCGATTAATTGCAGTTGGCGAGCTTTCCATGGATCGTTAGCTTTTGCCAGTCTGGCCAGTTGAAGCGGCGAAACGCTGTTCCCTACAAATTTGCACTGCTGAGTCTTGGTCAGTTTGCGCCCGTCGTGTCCGCGGTCAATGATGTAGCTGTCTGGGAAGCCTTGTCCTCGGTAAAGTTCACGAGGCGTGAGCATACGAAGGCATACGTCGACGATAAGGCATCGGGCACCGTCAATTGTCACAGTGACGAGGTCGAGTTTTTCTGCATCGGTAGGGCTGTCGCCGAGCTTGCGCACACCGTATTCCAGCATGAAGTCGGCAACCCTCAGAGCTGCGTCGACTTGTGCTTCGGAGAAACGGTTTTCCTCCTTTTCCCCACCATGAAGTTTCGCGGCAACAAACTGCTGCTGGCTACCGGTGCCGGTGATGATGCTGAAGGGGACAGTGACTGGATGAGCTGGGGTCGTGTTTTTCCCCCCATTGGCTTGCACCAGTATCGGCGCCACGGCTGCAAAATGACCGCCCTTGGTCTGCGCGCAGATCGTGCGAAGAGGTTCTGTAACTGGCATGTTGCGCTGGCTGGAGGCGTTTGCGTGCTCGGTGATGAAAGGAGTGATCACCGGCGTACCTAACATGAGTTCGCCGCGGTTTGCTCCGGTTATCGTTCGCATAGGCTCGTCGATATCGTTCAGTCTGACCGCTCCTTGGTGAGTTGCCGGCAGAATGAAAGGTCGACCGTTGAAAACAAATCGCTCGATGCCTTTTGCAATGCGCTGATTTGTGGACCTTACTAACGGTCGCTTGCGATAGAAAATGCTTTTTCCAAGATCTGACCACTCGATGCACCCAGCTGCCGTGCGAAAATGACTTTGGCCCTTTTTTGGGTCTTTCGCATGCGAGGCTTCGGGCCAAACAATCGGCTGTCCATCGCACCGTGCGATGAGGAACATGCGTTCACGGATTGTGGGGGCTCCATCGTCACATGCACGTGATACTCGCCACTCAACCTCGTAGCCGAGTGATCGCAGGCTCGCAACGAAGTGATTCCAGGTACGGCTGGCCGGGTTGCCGTGGCGTGCGTATTTGCGACGCTGTTTCCGTCGGTGAAGGGCGTTTCCAGTAATTCGCCCACTATCAGGAATCAGGTATTGTTGATTTCGAGGTACAACCTCACCTGGCAGCGCAACAGTACCGTCCAATTTCACAACACGTCCCGTTACTTTGCAGCGCTTAGCCACCAAGCTCGTCCAAGCCAGGATCTGCTTTACGTTCTCCACACTCACGACCAGTGGGCGAACTTTTCCGGCCCACTTCAGAACTACCCAGGCCAAGTCCCGTAGTTCTTTGGTTCGCGGCTGGCCACCAGCTGCTTGTGAGTGGTCAGTGCAATCAGGGCTGAAGTGACCCCACGCCACACGCTTGCCTCTGCAAGCTTCTACTGGGTCGACGCCCCACACGTCGGTTAAGAAGTGCTGCGCATGTGGGTGATTTGCGGTGTGCATCGAGATGGCCGCATCATCATGATTGACTGCGACGTCGACGCGGCGACCAAGGCCCATTTCGAGTCCTGTTGAGCCGCCGCCACCACCGCAGAACAAATCAACGATCAGCCAATCATCGGACTCATCAAGACCAAGGCTGTATTGGGTGGTGTAGTCGATCGACGGAAAGTTCTTTTTGAATGCGCTCATTTGTCTACCGGATGTGGTCGCTGGGCGAGTGTTTTTGATACCGCCGATCATCCAGAGAAATTCAAATGTGCAAGGGCGATGCAGCCCCATATGTGCTGCAGTGGTACATCGATAACAGAGTGGCTTAGCCCTAAGCCTTCATCGGTATACTTGGCCGAGAAACAACGTTGGCGAGACGCCTATGGTTACGGAACCGTTCCTGACGGTAGGGAAGGACGAGTCGGGTCAATTCCTTAGTATCGACACTCAGGTAAGTGGGCGAGGAGGGCTCGTTTGCCCGTTTTGTAATCGCCCGCTTGTAGCTGTACGTGGTCTAGTGAGAATTCATCACTTCCGGCATGAAGGTGCTACCTGCAGGGAGTCGAAGAAACCCACAACGTTGATCCCCGGTTGGGACCATTTTCATCTTGCCCTACCCGGTAAAATTGTCATCGAGCTGCTGAAGCAATCCGATAGGGAATACCACGTGTCGTTCGATGTTCGTAACGTCGCAGGAATGTTCAGAAAGCTTGAGGACTACGGACTTATCCAGAACGGGTACTCACGTTATGAGCTCACCGATACCGCCATGGTGGTACCAGGACTACTCTCCCTGAGCAAGTTTGACCCATGGATTCGCCATAGACTGCAGGCTCGGCTGCGTGAAAAACAGGACCTCATAGCAGTGGGGCAGATACACCCAGCGCACTATGAGGTGGAAGCAGCAAGACAGGAGCAAATCCTTTCGGCTTCGCTTTACCTGATGGAGTTGACGACGGACGACGGATTCAAGATTTACAAGATCGGCCGCACCCGTCGTGCCACTGAGCAACGCCTGTTGGAGGTAATCCGTGACGTGGCGGCCGCGCAGCAGATGACCGTTAAGGGAAAATTATTGAAAGTCATCCAATGCGCTGGCCACGTGGAAAAATACCTCCTCTGGAAGTATCGGACTATGGCCTTTCAGATTGCTCGCTTTCAGGAGTTTTTGGCTTTGGATTCTAGCAATGCGAGCAGGCTCAAGGCTGAGATGACACGGTTTGAAAACAGCCGGCGTGCTCCAACTGTTGAGGAGTCCGTAATCATTTCTGGAGCCTGGCGCACGAGAAAAGATGGGAAAGATCTCACCATACCTGCAGCAGTCGGTGATGAGGCGTAAAAAAGTTAGGGAGTAAGCGAAGGCTGTTGTTTGCTCTTCATGCCGCCAGAATGCCACAAGCCCCTGATCACCCAATCCAGCCTTCATTGGCTTGCTCTCGTGCTTCAGTGGAGCTAATCAAATTTTCCAGGCTTACCGGCGTGTCAGAAGCACGCTGCACAAGCGTTCTTGATCTGAGAATCTGAGTCTCGTAGAAGGCCTCACACTGCAACTCATCACATTCCAAAGTCCAATGCGTCGCTTCGGGTAACACCCCTTTGGGGAAGGGATGATTAGCGTGAGGGTTATGGAAAACTTCCAACTCGGCTGACCAAGGCTCGTAGCCTTGCGGCCATAAATCTCGGTATTCCTGGCTAGTCACGTCGAGACAAAAATCGAACGCTTCGAGTGCACCAGGGGTTCGGTCCAGTATTTTGCCAAACCGGGTCATTCGGTAGCCATTTCCAGTTCGGGCTGCCGATGCCAGGACCCGCCCAAATTTCTGGATACTGCACCCGTTGCTGAAAATGATGGCTGACAGATCGTTGTTTTCACCGTTGACGAATAGTCCAGCTCGAATGGCTTTGTCACTCAGCAGATGGCTTACGTTGACCCTCGCTGCAGTCTTAATACCTTCATTCTCATGAACGGTTGCGTAAAATCCGTATAGGTAGGAGATGAGTGCTGGGCGACTCCAGGTCATCGAACCTTGAGCATGAAAGTCTGCTATCGCTAGCGCGAAAGGTTGACCAGAGACGTGAGGACATTCGTGGTAGCGCTTGATCAACTTGTTGTTGATCGTGCCAGCGTACCGTTTAGCGGCTTCACCAAGGCATTGCTCCGTCGCTTGCGAGGGCGGGGGCTCAGCGTAGGTAGTTGCGTGATCATATCGAAGGCTAGGGTTTGTGGTGACGGCTTCAATCCAGGCTGACTCGCCCATGCGGTTAGACACATGAAAGTCTGGTGAGCTGTGTTCCTGCGACACATGTCTGCCTTGCTCACGAAAGCACGCGAGCAAGTGAAGCTCCCACAACCGAGTGTGCAGGTTCTCGCCCTGAAAGTCTGGTACCCAATTAGCGTCTGGCTTAGGAAGCGCGTAGTAGAGGTATCCAATCATCCAGGCAGCCATTTCTCGTCTCTTGGTACTGAGCTGCTTGAATAGGTTGCTGGATTTTTTTTTGCCAGGTTTGTAAAGGTAGGGCCGTTTACCAACACCTGAGGGTATTGGTTCCCGAGCAGCGCCTTCGACTAACTGCAAGCAAAGCCTCTCGTGCGCTAACTCAAGGCTAGCGAACCCAAACTCCTCCAACGTCTTGGTCCAGACCAGATCCACACGTTGCCTCATCGCAACGCATCCAAAGACGTTTGCCTCGTCGTCGTATGTCACGATGCCCCAAGAAGCTCCGTCCGCAGTAAACCACCCCTGAAGGGGCATCGGCCCGACAAACCCTAAGCCCCACGGGAGTGCGAGCCCGTAGATGTCAAACATGGCTTGGGGCATTGGGATCATAGGATGCTCGCGACAGGGCTGAGATGTAGATGGGACACGCGTCAAGGATATTGGAAATCCAACACTGCACGTTTTTACGCCTTTGTTCTCAGATGAACGTCGACTTCCGCAGCGGCAGTCCGAACCTCATCATCACGCTCAAACTGCCGCAGGGTGCCTTCGTCAAAGGTAAAAAATGTCGATAACAGCTTGGCCAGCATCGGCGCCGGGCTGGCCATTGCCTTACGTGTTCAACCACAGCCTCATGGCCAAAGCTCCGCGGACTGGTAGACCTGGAACCCGTCTCCGCGTGCCGCTCAGCGTGGTCCGTCGTCACGTTTGCTGGTTCTGGTCCAAAACCTCAAAGAGGGAAAAAACTCCAGATACTGCCCAACCCCGTAGACAAGAAGAATGCTAAGGACGGCGACGACATACTTCGTGAAGATCGTGACTGAAAATCCGTCATTACAGAACTGGTATTGCTGCCATGCCTGCTTTTCCTCACATCCAAAGGCGTGATTGAAAAGGTACATCTCGTTCGACAAACTCCAAAGCAGTCCGCCTCGAGGGTCGTATCCTTCCGAAAGAATCAATGCACAGCCAATCAACACGATGCCGATGATGACGGTCAATATCCCTTCTTTTTTCAACTGCTCTGCGCTCATTTCACTACCTCAGTGTCTGTGCAGTGCGGCGATCGCATTGCTGCACTGCCTGTGTTCCCTGACATCGTCACGAATTGGTGGAAACTAGGCCGGCATCGATTGCGGACGTAGCTCCACGTATCGAGGGTGGGCATGGAGTGCGCCCGACCTCATTCCGAAATATTGGGTTTAGCTGTCAAGTCAACGCAGCGTGAAGCCATATCCAGCGCGCGATTCGCCTCCCGCTCCCAGCGCTTTGCGTAGGCGTCGTTGCTTTCCGACGCGGATTTGTAGCCCTCCGCTTGCTTCTGCCAGCTCCCAGCAATTTCTTTCCAGCCCTCGATCTGGGACTTGAGAGGAGTGCTCATAAGCATCATTCCCAGCGCAATCCCAACGCCTAATGCGCTGAGGATGTAAAGCAAGGCTTTGGGCGTGAGTTGATCTGGTTTGTCGGATGCAGAGGTGTCAGTTGTAGCGTTGGTCATGCGTTCATACCGTAACCGTCTGGCCAACTCACCTCTCAGCACACAGATCAGCTCAGACAAGAACCGGTCGCAGGTATACCCATTGAATAAGCCTGTATCTGACGTAGCTCATGCAGAGCCTGCCAGCGGGTCGCAATCGACGATGGCTTCATTGTATACTTATGCTCCGCATACCCCTTGAGCTACAGGAACATCAGCATGACTGTACTCCAAACGATCTACTGGCAGCCTACGCCGCCTTAGCGCTACGCCCCCTCGCAACATCCTGCTTCCGCTAGCCTCGCTCGCGGGTGCGCACTGCTGTACGCCTGGTTTTACACCTTAAGCACACAGCAAAAAATCCTCAAAATTTGAATTTGTATCGATTCGCTCGCCGTTCCCTTGGCGTGCGCGATGCTTTGCCTTGGATATTTTCTATGCTGCAAAAACTTAGACAAACGTGGTTTTCCAATGTCCGTGGCGACGTGCTCGCGGGGTTAGTGGTCGCACTCGCGCTTATCCCTGAAGCAATTGCCTTTTCCATCATCGCCGGTGTAGACCCCAAAGTCGGTCTCTACGCCTCATTCTGTATCTGTGCTGTCATCGCCTTTGTCGGTGGGCGCCCCGGAATGATCTCGGCGGCTACCGGCGCCATGGCACTCCTCATGGTTACGTTGGTTAAAGAGCACGGACTTCAGTATTTGCTGGCCGCGACCCTTCTATGTGGCGTACTTCAAATCCTTGCCGGCTACCTGAAGCTTGGCTCGTTGATGCGCTTTGTTTCACGCTCGGTAGTCACCGGCTTCGTAAACGCATTGGCGATTCTGATTTTTATGGCGCAATTGCCTGAGCTGACCAATGTCACCTGGCATGTCTATGCCATGACCGCTGCGGGCCTGGGAATCATCTACCTGTTCCCGTATGTACCGAAAATCGGCAAGCTGATTCCGTCACCGTTGGTGTGCATTCTGACGCTGACTGCCATCGCCATTTACCTCGGTTTGGATATCCGCACCGTCGGTGACATGGGCCAACTGCCTGATACGCTCCCGATCTTCCTCTGGCCTGAAGTTCCGCTGAATTTTGAAACCCTGCGCATCATTTTCCCGTACTCGGCTGCGTTGGCAGTAGTGGGTCTACTCGAATCAATGATGACCGCGACCATCGTCGACGACCTGACCGATACCACCAGCAACAAAAACCGCGAGTGTAAAGGCCAGGGTGTAGCCAACATCGCTGCCGGCATGCTTGGCGGCATGGCAGGTTGCGCCATGATCGGCCAGTCGATCATCAACGTGAAATCTGGTGGCCGCACCCGTCTCTCGACATTGTGTGCCGGCGTTTTCCTGCTGCTGATGGTGGTATTTCTTGGCGAATGGCTCTCCAAAATCCCTATGGCGGCACTCGTGGCTGTGATGATTATGGTGTCCATCGGCACCTTTAGCTGGGATTCCTTGCGCAATCTGAAAGAGCATCCGCTGTCGACCAACCTCGTCATGGTGGCGACCGTCGTGGTCGTAGTGGCCACTCACAACCTAGCCTACGGCGTACTGGTAGGTGTGCTGCTGGCCTCCCTGTTCTTCGCAAACAAGGTCGGGCACTACCTGGATATCAAGAGCACTCTGGAAGAGACGGAATCGCATCGGACTTACCACGTCGTGGGCCAGGTGTTCTTTAGCTCTGCGGACAAGTTCACTGAAGTTTTTGACTTCAAGGAAGCGCTCAACAAGGTCACCATCGATCTCACACAGGCGCATTTCTGGGATATCACCGCCGTCGCAGCCCTGGATAAGGTCGTGATCAAGTTCCGCCGTGAAGGCGCGGAGGTTGAAGTGCTCGGTCTCAATGAAGCCAGCGCAACAATCGTTGATCGCTTCGGCGTGCATGACAAGCCCGGTGCCATCGACAAGCTCATGAGCCACTAAGGAGAACGACAATGACCCACGTAATGGCCTGCATTGATAACTCACAATCCTCATTGGCGGTCTGCGATTACGCAGCATGGGCCTCACAACGACTCAGCGCTCCCCTGACCTTGCTTCATGTACTGGATAAGGAGAAATATCCTGCATCCGCTGACCTCAGCGGCAATATCGGTCTCGGGAGCAGAGAACATCTGTTGGAAGAGTTGGCCACGCTGGATGCGCAGCGTGCAAAACTGGCCCTGGAGCATGGGCAGCACATGCTTGAAAAAGCTCGCGAGCGAACAGCCCACTCTGGCGCCATGTCACCTGATATGAAGCAGCGCCATGGCCATCTCGTCGAGAGCCTGAGCGATCTCCAAGACGATATTCGGTTACTGGTGATTGGAAGAGTCGGTGAGGACAGCACGCGCAGTGCCCAGAGTCTTGGCAGCCAGATTGAAGCGGTAGTCCGAACTATCCACCGCCCCATCCTGATTACAGCCAGCCATTTCAGGAAACCTGAAACAGTCATGGTGGCATTTGACGGCAGCGCTACAGGCCACAAGACCGTACAGATGCTTACTTCAAGCCCGCTGTGCGAAGGCCTGCCAATTCATATCGTCATGGTTGGTACGGACTCTGAAGAAAATCAGAACGAGCTGGAGAAAGCACGAGCCACACTTGCCTCTTTTGGCTCGCTGGTGCATGCCGAGATCCGCCCAGGCGAAGTAGAGTCGGTACTGCATGCGTATCAGGCAGAGCACGGCATTGACCTCTTGGTCATGGGGGCGTACGGGCACTCACGCATCAGGCAGTTTCTGATAGGCAGCACGACCACGACGATGCTGCGTACATCCACTGTACCCGTATTGCTGCTTCGCTGAGCCAGTTCCACTGGCCACAGTATTTCCATGACTGCGGAAATACCGTGGCCACCCTGGACGATGACTAACTGATCTTGCCGTAACGAGACCACATGCAACTCATAACTGAAATTGTTCACCCCGAGCTGAAATCCAAACAGTGCAGAGTATTCCGTCGACATGCAGCGCGCGGCATAGTGATGCGGGATGAACAGATCCTGCTGCTATTCACCGAGCGCTATAACGACTTCAGCTTTCCTGGAGGCGGTCTTGATGGTGACGAGGACATTGTCACAGGCCTGAAGCGTGAGCTGGAGGAAGAGACTGGTGCTCGTCAAATACAGGTGCTCCAGCACTACGGTTACATCGAGGAGTACCGACCCTACTGTAAGCCACAGTACGATCTGATGCACATGACCTCGCATTTTTATCAATGCGAAGTCGCGCCCCAGCTAGCGCCCGTGAGAATGGAAAGCCACGAAATCGCTAATGGTATGCGGCCTGTCTGGATCAACCTGCATGAAGCCATAACGCACAATGAAGCCGTGATGCAGCGTCACGAGTCTTCGATGGGGCAATCAATTCTGCGCGAAACCTACATGCTGAGAAAAGTCGCTTCCGAGTTGTTGATGCCAATCAGCCTTTGAGCTGACTATTGGAGAAGTCCACTTAGCCTGTATCAGGCAAGCATCCAATGCTGCGGGAGTAATTGCGTGATTTCGCTCGCCCGCTGTGTCGGAAGCCGCATCAGAACATCCTTGAGATAGGCATACGGATCGTGCCCATTCATACGCGCCGACTGGATCAGGCTCATGATTGCCGCCGCCCTTTTTCCACTGCGCAGCGACCCGGCAAATAACCAGTTCGAGCGCCCAAGCGCCCACGGCCGGATCAAATTCTCTATCTGGTTATTGTCGATGGGCACAGCACCATCTTCCAGGTAGCGCGTCAGCGCTACCCAGCGTTTAAGGCTGTAATCCAGGGCCCTGGCCGTGGCCGAACCCTGGGGCACAAGTTCGCGTTGGGCCAACATCCACTCATGCAGTTTTTCAGCGATGGGCACCGCTGTTTCCTGACGTAATCGCCAGCGGTCTTCGTCGCTCATTTCCTTGGCGTGTCGCTCGACTTCATACAACCCGCCAATCGAGTGAAGCGCCTGCTCCGCCAACTGGCTTTTATTGGCTGCATGCAGGTCGAAGAATTTGCGGCGTGCGTGGGCCATGCAGCCGATTTCGGTGATGCCCAGCTCGAAGCTGGCCTTGTAGCCGGCGAAGTCATCGCAGACTAGCTTACCGTTCCAGGTGCCCAAGAAATTACGCGCATGTTCGCCGGCACGGCTGGGGCTGAAGTCGTAGACTACGGCCTTTAGGGCCGAGAAAGGCGTGGTGCTATAGGCCCACACGTAAGCGCGGTGAGTTTTCTTTTCGCCTGGTGCGAGCATCTGAACCGGGGTCTCATCGGCGTGGATCACGCCCTGGGCCAACACTTGCTTACGCAGCGCATCGACCAGAGGCTGGAGTTGCACACCGGTCTGTCCGACCCATTGCGCCAGTGTCGAGCGAGCAATTGCCAGTCCGGCCCGGCCAAAAATCTTCTCCTGCCGGTACAGCGGTAAATGGTCGGCGAACTTCGCCACCATCACGTGGGCCAACAGGCCTGCGGTCGGGATGCCCTTGTCGATCACTTGGGCCGGAACAGGCGCCTGGATCAGTGTTTCACACTGACGGCACGTCCATTTTCCACGCACATGCTGCTCAACGGTGAACACGCCCGGAGTGTAATCGAGCTTCTCGCTGACGTCTTCGCCGATTCGCTGAAGCTGGCAGCCGCACGCGCACTGAGTATTCTCTGGTTCGTGACGGATCACGGTTCGCGGAAACTGCGGCGGCAGTGGTGCACGCTTGGGCTTATTACGTGGCTCGGCCGGTGCGGCCGGCGGATTGGCTGCCTTCAACTCGGCTTCGATAGCTGCGATATCGGTATCGAGCAGATCATCGAGCAGACTGCCTTGGTCGGGGCTCAGTTGCTCGCTGCGCTTGGCGAACTTGTGTCGCTTGAGGATGGCGATTTCATGAGCCAGTTGCTCATTGACCGTTTCGAGGCGTTGGATTTTCTGGCTCATGGAGTCGACCTGGAACAGCAACTGCATAGCCTGTTCGGCCAAGCCGCGCAGCTGTTCCGGTGTCATCTGGTCGAGATTGGGCGAGGAAGTCATGCCGCTGATTGTGTCAGAGCAGGTCGTCAACAGCGATAAACCGATGGGCTAATGGCAGGGGCTAAAGCACTGTGATCGCGCTGCCTGCGCCGACCCGCTGCCACGGCAAACCCAGTACCAAGGCTTGAAGTTGCTCGTTATCGAGTTCGACTTCCGATCCGTGACGGATGCCGGGCCAATGAAACTTGCCTTGGTTCAATCGTCGCGCTGCCAGCCAAATGCCCACACCGTCATGCACCAAGACTTTCATTCGGTTGGCACGGCGATTAGCGAAGAGGTATGCGCAGTGCGGCTTCGCCACACCGAACACCGCGATCACCCTGGCCAGAGCGGTCTCGGTACCGGCGCGCATGTCCATAGGCTCGGTGGCAAGCCAGATGGCATCGATCCGAATCATACCAACAGGTCTCGCAGAAAGGTGGCACAGGCGACAGCGCTTACGGTCGGCCAGTTCACTTTGACAGTGCCACGCGGGTGCTGGATTTCAATACAGATACTTGATGAAGCTGCCTGCGAATGTCCTCCGGCTAGCGGCAAGGGCACTGGAATGAAAGCAGGTTGCAGCGCCATGGTTTTGTTCGTGTTTACCCTTATCCATTTATGGACGAGGTTGGCGTTAAGGCTGTGCTTCTGCGCGACGCTGGCAATTGATGCGTCGGGCTGGGCGCACTCTTGGACAACTTGGGCCTTGAAGGATTTTGAATAGGAACGGCGTTGTGACTGCATGGAAAGACCCGCTTAAAAGGCTAGAAATGGTGTCCACCTAAATTAGGTGGACACCATCGCCTTTAGCGTCGGGGTCAGGAAGGTGAGTTGGCCGGACGGTTACTTCATACCTTAGTCAGTGCGCGAAGTCGCGCTTGTTTCACTGGCTTAGCCCGCACGAAGGCGGGCTAAAGGGGACGATGTTTTATTGTCGCCCAGCATCTAGGGCAGGGATCAACCTCTAGCTTTAGCTGAAGGGTTCCTCGGCCTCTGTCACCGCTTTTGCTAGGCGTGGAAAGGGTTGTTCCTGGTCTGGCAAAATCGTCCTCGGTTATCCCTATCCAGCGATGCGGTTCAGCTTCTTATAGTCATCCCAGTCAATACCAAGCACCGCGGCCAGTTTTCGATGTTGGTCCATGCGCCATTCTTCTGNACTCATCAACCTCAAGTCCACGACTTCGAGCTGCTTCTGCGAAAACGACCAGCCGCTGCTGTTCACGGTATTCCGCAACGGTCATGCCGCATGCTTCGATTACCGCTGGTTTGACCGACTCTATTTGGGCCAGCGCACCAGGGTTCTCAGCGAAGAATCTATCGCGTGCCGTGCTGTACCGGTTTTCGATACTCATTTATCCAACCATCCCTTGCTAATCATTTACCGAGGTTTAGGCCTGCATTAGTGATCGTTGCACCGTTTTTTTTTCATCGTCCCTGCGTCACTGGAAATCACGCTGTAATGACCAGGTGGGATATCCATCGTGAGCAACCCGCCGCACTGGGGACACGCGGGATTCGCCATGATCGCCGGGCCCGAAGGTAGGTCATCAGTCCACCATACCTTTTGACAGCTCCCTAGGCAGGCGTGGCTTGGTACACCCTGATTAGCGCTGTAGATGAGGTGCCCTCTAGTTTTCACGATCTGCATTTGAGGCTCCTGCTCGATCTTAGGTCGCGAAAAGCTCCCTTTCCTACGGGCTCGGCCCGCGCATAGGCG
This sequence comes from Pseudomonas sp. LS-2, assembly GCF_003605735.1. Taxonomy (GTDB): domain Bacteria; phylum Pseudomonadota; class Gammaproteobacteria; order Pseudomonadales; family Pseudomonadaceae; genus Aquipseudomonas. The sequence continues at coordinate 50,546 of NZ_QXTJ01000010.1, forward strand.
GGCTTATTAGTGCACCGAAGTATCTGCTGGCTGATGTCTTCTTGCAGGCGAAGCACGTGTAACCGCGCGGTCGCAATGCCGCTAGTTTTTTATGGCGGCACAGGAGCAACCTGCTGAGCGTGATTATGCATCCCCGACGTCAACGCGATGCTGGCATCTTGGTCATGCATTCAGATTAACATTGTCAGGTGCCTTCCCGGCACCTTGGCGCTGATCGTTCACTTTGAAACCAAAGGACACGACTGTGGCAGGCTGGATAGGTGCACAACACCCGATGGGACTGATCAGCGATTGCGGAGCATTTATCAACGGCCGGGGTGCTGGCCGGACACGTTTGCAGGCGCTCGGTCGTATGGATGCAAGAGCCCTAGTCTCCAAGCTCCCTCAGTTGCGCTGCGCGGTTTTGATCCTATCTTTTGACTTTCTTGCACCTCGAGCCCTTTTTCTCCACTCCGGCTCAGTAAGGCGTCCGTACAGGATGACCCCCGCATAGACGATAGCGGCAACAATGAAGGGGGCGAGACCCTCCAGAAGCATGATAAAAACCTCCCATGGAGGCTGGGTGCAGAACGCAACAATTATGAAAACGACTATCCAGCAACTGAGAAACGCTACTGCTTTTAGGTACGTCGAAACTGACTGGTCAATCATGGTTTTTATCGCTCACTTCCCGTCGTGCATCACCCACGTTTTTTTGTAGGTTTTGTTATGCCAGGCGTTGTCGGCCCGTCACGCAACACGTGCGTAACCTACTGATAGGCAGATGCAAAAACGCCGACGAATGCGCCGGCGTCTTTAGAGTCATTTGTTTATCGGATGACCGGGCCGCTGAATCCCATTGTCATGGAAATCTGGTCCGCGACAGACGCTCCAATTCGTTTTGCGAAGCGATCAAACGGATTTTCCTTTGCGGTGAAGTCGACGACTCGACTAGCACCGACCACGTCACGAGCGACGAAGTCGACATCACCCAAGTGGTCGATCAGACCAAGTTGGAGTGCCTGCTCACCTGACCAGATCAGACCGGAAAACAGCTCTGGGTGACCATCAATTTTCAGGCGGGCCCCGCGGCCGTCTTCAACGGCTTTGATGAACTGCGCGTGAGTGGTTTTGAGGACGTTTTCCCAGAAGGCCGACTCCTCAGCATTCTTTGGCTGGAAGGGGTCCAGGAAAGCTTTGTGCTCACCCGAGGTATACGCCCGCCGCTCAACACCAACTGTGTGCATGAGATCAACATATCCAAAGGTCGCGGCTGTCACGCCGATGGATCCGACAAGGCTGGCTCTATTGGCGTAAATCTCATCGGCTGCGCTGGCGATGTAATACGCTCCCGACGCTCCGAGATCACTGATGACGGCATAGACCTTAATGTCCTTGTGGAGCTGTCGCTGGCGTTTGATCTCGTCGTAAACCTCTCCCGCCTGCACTGGGCTACCGCCAGGCGAGTTGATTCTCAGGGCTACCGCTTTCGTGCGGGAATCATCAAAGGCCTTGGCAATGCTTTTCTTGATCACTTCAGCGCTCGCGGGACTTCCTTCCGAGATTTCGCCGTAAACGTTGACCGCTGCGGTGATCTCCTTCGCGCCGGCGTCATCAATGTCGCTTCGCTCCATGGCAATGGTCGAGGCTGCGACGGCAAAGGCGACTGCCCACAAGCCATACTTCACATAGCCGAAGCGCCGAGCAGACTTGCGCTCTTTGATCAAATCGGAGACCAGAGCGCTCAGCACCTGGTTATCGGGTTCTTTCTCAGACATGGTGGACCTCGACGGATAATGTTGAGCGCATCATGGATGGTCGAGGACGTTGGTTGGCGCTCATTGGCCCCTCACGCGGGGCCAGATATCAATTCGAGTCTTAGGTCGAGGACACGTCACCTTGAGGAGGCTTGAGGGGCAATGAGAGAGTTGGCTCGCTCTCTCACTATCAGATTCCCGTACGTCAATGCTTGATCAAAGGGACGTCACTGCAAACCAACGCTGAATTCCTGGCGCAGGTTCAAGTGGCCCAGAAACCTCAACTGCAGGGACAACAGGTCTTCCTTTTGCTTTCGCCTGCACATACTCCAACGCTGCATCAATGTTGATGAATTGCTTGTTCGTATGTGAGTAACGCGAGGCCGGCACCGGCCTTTCCCGAGATTGGGTCATAGGGATATCAACCGCGGCGATATCAAACCAGTGACCGTAGGGAATTGGGGTCTGGTCATCATTATGGGCAATGGTCTCTGCCATATTCACAGGGGCAAAACCTATGGGTAGCTCCAGCTTCAAGCACTGGTCAATATTGTTGATTTGGTCGCCCCCGTCCGCAATTGCACGCTCGGAAACCCAAACTTTTGCCGATTGGCTCAATCGGCCGATCCAGTCCCTTAGGCGGTAGGTGAAAAGTGGATTCACCGTAACGTTCGGAATAAGGGCGTTATCGAAGTCCAGACGGCCGCTGAATGGAGGCTCTGTACCCTTTGTGGCTCCGTATCGGAAAGCTAGAGACCAGTCATCAGCTGCGGCAATTGCATTCTCATATCCGCGGAGGCCAGCATGCTTGTCGTGGTACAGCTCGATGAACAGAGCTTTCATTTCCGATCGCGCAAAGTCATTAGGTGCAATGCGATGAAGGTGGGCAAATGCGTTGTCAGTGGTTGCACAGATCGTAGCCATTTGCATGCCCCGGCGACATAGAACGCCCAATGGGATAGCAAGGACAGGATGGCCAACACGAGATTGTGAAATGTCTTCTCGTACACCAAGCCATTGCTCGACGAGGTCCCAATGGTCATTTGGCGAAATGCATTCTACCCCGGTGAGTGAATCAAGAGTCGCCGCGTACTGATCGCACTGATTCAGGAGTGACTGCTTGTGAGCGTGGGATTGGAATGCAGATTCTCTGATCCAGCCCACTGCGTCATCCGCTTCAAATAGTCTGGTCTCCGACGCGTCGTGAGTGCGCAGTGCAACCCATCGACGCTCTTTCTCAATGAGCTTGGTCTTGCCTTGCATTACGACCACGCGGTGAACCCAGGCATGAGGCTCCAATCGGTTATCCATCTCGTGTTGAGTCGGAGCGAGATAAACATGGAACTTGCTAGCGCCGGTTACCGTAATCCGTAGTGTTTCATATTCCTGTTGTTCGTAATGGGCTTTAATCACCCCTACGGATTGCTCGCCGGACCCGGCCAGCAAGAACATTTGGTCAAGCAGAGACCGCCATGCTGCGGGCGGAGAACCGTCTTCAAATTGTGGAAGGTCCTTGCCTCTGTTAGCTGCCCGCCATGCAGTGACCGCCTTATCGACGATTGCCTCAGCTTGGTCGCCAGATGCAAGTCTACCGATCGTCAATGCGCTGAGTAGGTGTGCTCGTGTTCCAGCTTCCTGAGCACGCTCGGCCTGAATATGACGTAACGCAGTCTTAAAAAAACGGATGTACTCAACCTGGCCCTCACGACTGTCACGGTCATGGATATACCACTGCAGCTCTGCAGGCGACACAGCATCCAATACGAGATAAGGGGTCTGAACCCGGTTCCAGCGCCCCTCTTGCAGCGCGGTGAGGGTTACCTTTGTGCTGAACTCCCGCATATTTATGCGGCCCCAGCCCTTAACGTCCACGAAGACGTGCAGGTCTTCGCCGCCACGGGCTACGACGCGCATCCCTACGTCCTCGGTTGGCTGGAACCTGAAGCTGAATCCCGTGTAGGTTCGGTCCTCGATTTTACAGGCACCTGGAGCTGTATCGGGATTCATCAATGACGTCCAGTTGCAGAGAACGCGCGAACCAGATTTTAGGTAGGAGTTCTTCTCAGCGATCCATGACCGAACTGGCTGTCGTTTCTTCTTCGGAAGCATTCCTGCCCCGTCATCGTCATGGATGAAACGAAGCCATTTGTCTTGAAAGGCCTGGGTCATGAACTGGAGCGACTGCGCACCTTGGTAGAACTTACCGAACAGATTTAGCCGGTGGTCGAGTCCACAGATCAGAAGGAGAAATCGTTTGTAGTGCAGAGCGAAAGCTGCGTGCGCTTTGAGATGCTTGGTATAGGCCACATCCTTGAAAGTGATCTGGGAGCCATCTACTCCCCGGAACACTCGATCCTGATCATCCTTCGACGGGAAAAGACGCGCAGAACCAAGGTGTGATTCCACGGGAGAGATGATTCGGTGAATATTTTCCCCATCTCGCGCCATTAGAAACACCTTCCGGTTTTCTTGACTACCAGCAATGTTGGCGCCATCGCTACCGTAATCGATGTAGCGGTGAGTTGTGGCCAACACCAGGATGCATCGCTTGGTGGGGAATATCTGATTGACCAGGCCTTCGTGCTCGACCAGCGCCTTCTTGAAAAGGTCAAAGTCATTGAAGTCGAACCACTCGTCTAGGTCGGTGTACACAGCCAGCTCTTCATCAATCTTCAGCTTTCGCTGGACGATGCTCAGAGGGATGCTGCTGTCAGCAGAGATCCCGGTGCGAATGGCTTGTACTTCAACACCTTCACCAACATAGAGATCCAACGATTGAATCCCTTCTAGGAGGGCCTCGACGTGGTTTCTAACGTCTTCCGTGGCGGCGAGTGCGGCAGCAGCGTTTTCACTAAAATATGGGGCCATCGCTTGGACGGTAGCCGCAATATCTCGGGTTTTAGACTGAATCCAATCGCCTTGGATTGTGGCGACCTTTAACTCGTGATTCGCTGCGATTGAGAGAGCTGCGATTGTCTCTTTTGTGATTCCTGTTTCGATTGCTCCGGAAAGTGTCCCGTTGGCTATGCCCGCTAACAAGTGAACGCCGGTGCTGGTCTCCGTGATTTGAGTATCTGGAGCCCCTACACCACCAGACTGTGCGGGTTGGGTTTTCATCGCCTCATCGACAATCTTCTGCAGGATCGCTGGGTCGCTTTGTGCCTGGATGAGCTCATTTTGGAGCTTCATCACCTCACCTTGTAGACGCTTGATTTCGCCGGCCCGGATCTGCTTGGAGTCAGGCTCAAATTCAAAATTTGCTAGGAAGTCAGATAGGAGGAAAGCGTGCTCACCACAGGTAACGTGGTGGACCTGAGGTTTGCCTTCAGCGTTGACGGATTCAAACCGGACACTCGACCCAAACTTTGAGGGGTGAGCTCGAACGATGATGGTGTGTGGAGAATTGTCGACCCAGCGGATCGACTGAAGAAGTAAGACCTCGTCTGCGTTGATGGCCTTTGACGGGATCTGATTTTTGGCTTTCCAGTATTGGCCTGCCTGCAGCGCTTGAAACCGTTCAACGCGCTCAATCGAAGGTTGTCTCAACGCTACATCAGTTGCAGGGGTGCGATTGTTATCGGACATGATTGATTCCATATTGAGCAATGAAAAAAGCATCCCATGCAATCCCAGATTGCAATCCTCGAAAGCCAAAAACGAAGGCACCCTGCCCGAAGTGCTGAGTGCGAGCAGGGTGCCTCGTTAAAACAACGGCGTAGCTTGTAAGCGTCACCGATCGTGATTTAGTGAGCGACAGCCGCGCGTACCGTCTTGGGGGTGGATTCCTTAGTTCTGATTGTGAGGACTGTACTTGTCAGCACTGGAGCGTCATTCACGGGAATGACTACGACAGTAATCAGAGCCGGCTCAGACCAAGCCCCAGCAGTGTCCTGAGCTCTGTAGGTCAGTGTCGTCGTGCCATTCCAGTTCAGATCAGGAGTGAATGTCAGAGTGGAGCCGGCGATCGTTGCCGTGGCATTTGCTGGTGGAGTTACGATTTGAAAGACCGTAGGCGTCGGAGAGTCGATATCGGTTGCGGTCAAAGTGACGGTGCCGACGGTGTCCTCATCGATCGTGAGCGTCTTCGCTTGCGCCACCGGTGGATCGTTCACAGGTCGAACCGTGATGGTGACTGTTGCAGGCGCGGACCAAGCGCCGGCGCCGTCCATCACTCGGTAGGTCAAGGTCGTTGTGCCGTTCCAGTCCTGACTTGGCATGAAGCTGAGGGTAGAGCCGGAGAGAGTTGCTGTTCCGTAAGGGGAGGCTGTGACAATTTCGAAGGTGTAGGGGCCAGGACCGTCGTCACTCAACGTCAGCGTGACAGAGCCCTTGGTGTCTTCGTCCGTGGTCAACGATGCGTTGATCGCAGTCGGCGTCACGTTGTAGCAGCTGTTGTGCTGAGTCCACGACGAGTAGTTCTTTTTGCTTCCGTCGGTCCAGAGGTCGTAGGTGCGGGTTTGAAAGTTGGTACCGCTCGGGGTGTTGGTGGGGCACGCTAATGCTTGGGTTTCTGTCTGCGTGGACTGATAAATGGCCGAGCAACTGGGGTGCTGAACCCAGGCCGAATAGTTTCGGATGCTGCCGTCAGTCCAGACCTCGTAGGTGCGGGATTGATAGTTCGTTCCTGCAGGCGTAGCCGCTGGGCAGGTGAGTTGCTGATTTTCTGTCTGTGTCGACTGATACACGGCGTAGCAGCTGTTGTAGACAGTCCACCCGGAATAGTTCTGCCTACTGCCATCAGAGTAGAGATCGTAGGTTCGCGCTTGATAAATTGAGCCACCGGGCGTGGTCGCCGGGCATGTGAGCGCTTGAGTTTCACTTTGCGTGGCGACAAAGGTTGGCCCGGCGGCAACGCAGGAGTTAGACCGAACAGTCCATTGGCTAGGAACCTTCGGCGTCCCGTCCGGGTTGATTTTACACTCGACGTTGGTGTTCAAGTTGAACGTGCATCGCATGACAATCGACCCCGTTTGCCCTGCAGGGCAAGCAAAGGTTGCATCAATTGGCCTGATAACAGAGCCACCATCAGCCCAGGCGGTGCTGATGAATAGCTGTAACAGAGCCACAGTAAGGATCAGAAAGTTGCGCATTCGTCTGGCCTTTCATTAGGTACGTAAGGGCTGCTTATGCATGCAAAACTCGCAGTGCTGAGCGACCTGTAGCCTATGCAAGCTACTTCGAAAGGGATTGCGAAAGGCCGCAATTCGCTACCTTGGATGGGCGGATTGAGATTCAAAGATGTTGACCGCACGATGGCAGTTAGGACCTAAAGGGCGGAGCGAATTGTCGGCCTAGGTTTGCGTTTGTGATGCACAGTGAACTCATGAACCTAGGGAGCCTACTGATGCCAAATGTTCGATTCATGAGTCGTAGAGACGTTGAGACACATTTTCCAATTTCGCCATCTCATTTGATTTCAATCTCTGACGGAGAGGATGACCAGGCGCTGGTGATTGACGCACGGTGGACCAGCGTTTCGCGCATGTTTTTCCTTGATGGGGAATATGATGAGGCGCGAATAGAAATGTTTGGCACTCGATTCAAGATCGCCTTCCAGGATTACTTTTCGATGGCACAGGCGGACGAGTTGAAGCGCCTGATCGTCGGTCTGACTTCATCAGGAAAGGACATTGTCGTTAACTGCGAGGCAGGCAGATCTCGTAGTGCGGCAGTCGCGCGATTTATTGCAGAAACTAGTAATTACAAGCTTTTGCAAGATACGCCCCACGCCAATCAAACTGTTCTACGTCTTTTGCGGGGGGATCCCATTCTCAGAGCAGCATTGCGCGAGAACACCCAGCCCCAGCGCGAAGGAGACTCTCAAACTGGATGGTTTAAGTGGGCACTGACTAATTTGGGTCTACAAAAAGCACATATCGATAGCGACGACCAGGGCACCCGCTGAAGCCCACGAAAAGAATCTTTTTGGGGTGGGGCTTGCTCTTTTTCGATTCTCTGGATGATGAGGGTATCTCCAGTAGAGGACGAATCATGGTCAAGCACCACTACCAGGCCGCAGCGCTTCACGTCTGCGGCCACAAGGGCTATCACTCCTTCAGAACGGGCAATAAGGCCGAAACCAGCGAGGAGAAGCGTTATGCCGCAAACTCGGTTTGTGCTGACTGCGCCTCAAAGATCCAGACTTGGTTCGGGCATGATGGGGCCGGGTTTTACAAGATTGAACTGCCTAAGCTGGTGTCTCGATTCCCAAGTTCAATCGGGTGGGGCAACCGGGTGCGGATTACACAACTGAGAAAATTTGGCCCGTTAATGAAGAAGCTGGAAGCAGCGGGCGAAAGTGACCCCCTTGGCGCATTGGTCCTTCAGATTTTGAAACTGATGTTCAGGATTGAAGCTGCTTCGTTCTGGATTGATGTAGAAAAGCATACCTATGGTAGCTACAGCCTCACCTGGGATGTAGAAGCCCTCATCCGTGGCCGTGAAGCATCGTCTAATCCTCTGGGTAAAGCGTCCGTAATGGGTTATTGGTTCCAACATAGCCCCTCTCTTATCGCCGAGGCGAAAGCCCTCATCGCCGCCTCGAAGCAAAGACTCAAAGAGGTCATAGGGGATCTAGACGCACCGAAGGCGGCATCGATCTGCTAATGGACTGGCGCTGGGGGGAAATGCCTTAGATCGCCTTTCCTCCCCAGGCAATAGCGACAATGCCTTCATTGGTCCCACTGCACGGTGCAGATTCGAGTCCCCTCAGGAAATCATCAGTAAAAAATGGTGGTCAAATTTCGGGAGGTGATTCGATGGTTCAAAGGTTCCTTTGTCCTCAAGTGGTATTCAAAATGGCTGTCGTACCACTCACGCTGCTCTCCGCTTCGGCGTTCGCCTCTTCCGATCCCGCTGCCTTCGAAAGTCCTTTCGAAATGGTGTTTTCCAATTTAGAGGACGTAATGAAGTGGTGCGGCCCTGTCCTAGGCTTGGCAATTGCCATGAGGGGGGTTCTCTATATCTTCAACTGGGGGAATGGCAGTCGGGAATCTTATATTCCGCCTGCCCAGCACCTTGAGGCACCGCAGGAAATCCCAACGCTAGAACTCAGTGACGCGCGTCAACTTCCGCCAATGGAGCAACGTGCAGTCGCCCCAGAAAAAGCTTTGGATTTAACACCTCCCTCAGGAGGTGGACGGAAGCTCCACCTGGACTAGTGCACTTCTTCGCTGGTGATATGCCGCGACGATCGACTTATCAAAATAGGTTCAGCTTCGCATGCGCAAAAATGCTTTTCACACCTATGCAACAGTCTTGGGCTCGGTTGTGATGTCCAGCCTGATTTTGTGGCCAGATTCTGCAATGGCAAGGGACATTAACCCAGACCGTGCTTCCAATGACGCTTTCGCAAGCTTGCTGAAGCTGGTAGCGGTCATGGGGGGCATCGCCGTTGTTGGGTGGAAGTATCTCAACTCAGAGAGTGCGGTGAGGTCATCGCGGCCTGCAAATCGCAATGCTGACGTCTCACCGGTGTCTCCTCCTGAAATCTTGAATCCACTTCAGGTACCTTCGGACGAACATTGTCTCACTCGTGATTCAGCCGCGAAAGGTAATGGCTCGACCGAAAGCGGTGGTAGAAAGCTGTTCCTAGATTGAGCAACGATAGCCCAGTGTTTCAACGCTCCCAGTCCCTTCCTTCAGCACCAGCTGCGACCAGAGTTTCAACTGCCCAAACCAACCCGAGCAGGGAGTCTCCCTTCGCTGTATCCGTGATTGGCCCCTGCAGGAGGTGCCAATTCCGTTAGAAACTGAAGTCCCTCGTGAAACACTGAATGCAATTCCACTGGCATTTTTGAAGGGCTTGCATGTCTAGCATCGAAGGAAAGACTGATCGTATTTCCACTCCTCTTAAGCTGGCATTTCCGGTCGTCGCGATCGAGACATTCGAGCTGGCCAGGTCGGCGCAGGTCATCGAATCAGTCGCTAACGACTTGAAAAAAAGATTTATGGCGATGCCATTCAAGCAGGTTCCAGATCCCGGCTTCATCGCGAAAGTAGCAGGCGAAAGCAAAGAGGGTGTTCGGGGTACCGTCATTTACGATCCCTATTTCTTCGATCGTCAACGCTTGAATGCAGAGACTCTCCCAAGTCTCAAAGCTTCCTTGGTTGCCCTGGAGCAGCACGGAATCACGTATGTGATCGCAGGTCGTGATTCGCTCGCCGAGGAATTCGTATACCACATTGAGCTACCAGCAATGGACCAAAGCGAAATCGTGGAGGTGCTCAAGAGCGCTGAGCGCGACGTTGAGCGTTCCATTGGCCGGGATGAGCCTGAGCCGGCAGTTTTCACAGCTGCAGAGCGAATTGTCATCGCCAATCACGCGATGGGTCTCAGCCATACGCAGATGCGAAATGTGTTCATCCTTTCTGCTTATCGAAAGCATAAGGGGCTTGATTATCTGTCCGAGGTGCGACGTGAGAAGGGGCACATCCTCAGAGATGTAGGGCTTGATGTTCTTGAGCCGATTGATATCTCCACGGTCGGCGGCTTGGAACCTCTGAAAAAATTCCTGAGCGTTCGAAAAGTAGGTTGGGATCAGGATTTGCCACTTAAGGGTGTTCTCCTCGCCGGTGTGCCAGGTGGCGGCAAGACCCTTATGGCTAAGGCAGCTGCCTTCGTATTTGGGACTACACTCGTTCGACTCGATATGAATCAGTTTTACTCGAAATATCAGGGCGAAACCGAAGCTAAATTCAGAAGGGCTCTTCAGACAATCGACCAAATTGCCCCAGTCACAGTGCTGATGGACGAGTTGGACAAGGCTTTCGCACAAGGGGAGGGGGATAACGAGGTTTCGCGCCGGCTGCTTGGGGCTTTTCTTTACTGGCTGCAAGAAAGGAAAAACAAAGTTTTCCTAGTCGCCTCAGCGAACCGAGTAGGTGCCCTACCGCCCGAACTAATGCGTGCCGGGCGCTGGGATCGCAGCTTCTTCATTGATCTTCCCAGCAAAGACGAAAGAAAAGCAATCTTCGAAATCCACCTAAGTAAAGCTGGCGTGGAACGATCGACTGTGCAGATGGATGATCTTCTCGTCGCCAGTGAGGGCTATACCGGTGCCGAAATTGAGCAGGCGGTTGTTGATGCACGCTATTTGGCTCTATCGCAGGACGTCGCGGTATCCCAAGAAATCCTGGTGACTGCATTGGGCGACATCAGCCCAGCAAGCAAGACCAGAAAAGCTGATATCGACGAGATTCGGCGTCTCGGAGAGCAAGGTTTTTATCGCGCAAATACCCAGGACGTCGCTGAGCTTGCCCGCTCGGGTCGACAGCTTGCCGTTGACTGAATAGGAATCCCATATGAGCCACATCGTTCGAGCCAGAGTTGCAGTCGCATACACCGATCTGGAACTACTGAAACAAGCACTGTCTGGCCTAGGTAACGTGTACCAAAATGAGAAGCTCTACCGAATCGGCTTTGGCCTGACCTCAGAGCGGTATGAGTTAGTTTTGATAGATGCCCGTAATACTGAGAACCGGCTTGGTTTTAATCTTGAGAATGGTGTCTACAACATGTTCGTCGAGGATTATGGCTCCTCAGGCGTCTGGACAAGAGACGTTAGTGGAAAGATAGCTGATCGCTATCTGGCTCATCATTACGCCAAACAACTGAAGGCCGAAAACTACAATGTATCCATTGTCTCCCAAGGTGATGGAACTCTTGAGGTGATTGCAGAGGAGGTGGTGTGGTGAAGCGCGTTGTCGTAAGTATCAAGGGCGGAAAGGTATCAGCAGACTTCCAAGGGTTCCAGGGTAGGACTTGTGAAGATCTCGAAAAGCGAATTCGGCCGGACGGCACCGAGGTGAATGGTGTGGAAACCAAACCTGAGTACGATTTCGCCACTTCCGCGGCAACGGTCGAAACCGTCATTTACTAAGCATTAGTCGTTATTCTGAATGTAGGGGCGCCGATTTCTGGCGCCTTTGCTCGTGGGGGTACGGGTATGTCTCACAAACGCCGGATCGTGATTAAAAATGGTGTCGTAGCTGGATTCGCGGACGAATTGAGCCTCGAGGGCTTGGATGTTAGGGAATATGCCAAAAACCGGGTCTCCCATGTGGTCCCGCGGCGCTGGCCACTGCGTATGGCATTTGCTGTGTTGAGGGGGCTGGTTGCGGATAAGTCTCGTATTGCATCTTGGACTCGAACCTGGAATTGCGATTGGACTGTCATTATCAAGGATGAAGCTTTTGGTCCATTCACGATGCGTGAACGTGCAATAGAATTTGAGAAAAAACACATCTATCAGCAGGGTGCTTTGAACGGAGCCGTAGTAGGTGTTATTGAACAATGTTAAGAACGGCGGTTGCAGGAGCTGAGTGCAACACGGTTATTGAATTGAAGCCGGAGCATCATGCCGCATTGCCATGGAGTTTTGCATGACCTCTCCCATCACCTCGATGGGGCATTTGAAGTCGAAGCGCTTGCGCGGTCGCATGTTCAGTTGCAGCGCAATGGCGTCCAGCTTCTCCTGGCTATGTACCGACAGGTCTGTGCCCTTGGGCAAGTACTGGCGAATCAGGCCGTTGATGTTTTCGTTGCTGCCGCGCTGCCAGGGGCTGTGCGGGTCGCAGAAGTAGATCGCCACGCCGGTTCTTTGGGTGATTTCAGCATGCCGCGCCATTTCTCGGCCCTGGTCGTAAGTCATGCTCTTGCGCATCTCCAGCGGCATGCTATTGAGCGCGGCGCTGAAGCCTTCCAGTGCCGAAGTCGCCGTCGCGTCGTTCATCTTCACCAACATCAGGTAGCCACTGGTGCGTTCCACCAGCGTACCGACGGACGAGGCGTTGGCCTTACCCTTGATGAGGTCGCCTTCCCAATGCCCCGGCATCAGCCTGTCTTCAATCTCCGGCGGGCGCACATGAATACTGACCATCTCGGGGATCTGGCCGCGCCGATCCACGCCACCAGAGCGCGGCCGGCGCGTCGTCTTGCCTTGGCGCAGACAGATGATCAGCTCCTTACGCAGCTCACCCACTGGCAGGGCATTGGGAAGGCGACCTGATCAAGGGCAAGGCCAACGCCTCGTCTGTAGGTACGCTGGTGGAGCGCACCAGTGGCTACCTGATGCTGGTGAAGATGAACGACGCGACGGCGACCTCGGCGATGGAAGGCTTCAGTGCAGCGCTCAATGGCATGCCGCTGGCGATGCGCAAGAGCATGACCTACGACCAGGGCCGAGAAATGGCGCGGCATGCTGAAATCACCCAGCAGACCGGGGTGGCGATTTACTTCTGCGACCCGCACAGCCCTTGGCAGCGCGGCAGTAACGAAAACATCAATGGCCTGATCCGCCAGTACCTGCCCAAGGGCACGGACTTGTCGGTGCATAGCCAGGAGGAACTGGATGCCATCGCACTGCAACTGAACATGCGCCCCCGTAAGCGCTTCGACTTCAAGTGTCCGATCGAGGTTATGGACGAGGTGATGCAGGAAGCTATGGCTATGCGGCATGATGCTCCAGCTTCAATTCAATAACCGTGTTGCACTCAGCTCCTGTAACCGCCTTGCATATTTGCTTTTAGAGTGGACCTGCATTCTTCCGTTGAACGGCGTGCTACCCCATGATGCTTTTACTAACGCTGTACTAGGCCGCTTCATCGCATCTTTCTAAGCGAAAATACGGCATAACCGTGCCATGGCGCAGAAGGTTTGCGGAACGGCGCATCAAAGCGGAGTTCACTATGTATGGTGTCGCGAGATAGGGGAGCGGGGAAGGCCGCATTACCACCTCGCGATCATGCTAAATAAGGATGCATACTCCTCGTTGGGCATGTTCGAGCTCGGAAGAAACAACAACTACAACCGCGTTCAGGAGGCGTGGGCAAGCGCCCTTGTGCTTCCGGTGGCATCTGCATCCGGGCGAGCACATATATCCGAAAACCCCGTGTATGAAATACATCGTGACGACCCGGCTGCTCGGGCAGACTTTCTTTATCGAACGAGCTATATATGTAAGGTCGCAACAAAGGTGTTTGGAGACGGGCTACACTGTTTTGGGGCGAGTCGTGCGTGACGTTCCCATTATACCTGAGTGGCAGGCCGCGGAGCAGTTGCCGACACCGAGAAAAGCAACAGCAGGGCCGCCCAGGAAGCTGGGGTGTTTGGACTAGGGCCCGTCGCCGGCGTAAGCAATTATCAGAGACCGCTCGCCGCTCGCTGCTGGGCGACTCTCCGGCGGGCTGTCCCGGAAGCCCTCACGCATCAGGCAAAAGTTCGTCACAGAACAACGCTAGATCCCTAGTCACTGTCGCCCCGGCTCGCAAGATGCTAACGAGCGTTCCGGCATCCTCTCATAGAGGCACGGGCTTGACCGAACCATGTAACGGCGAGAGCGCTCACTGTTGATCATGAAGTACTCGGTCCGGCGACGCTGCTCAAGGCGCCGAAGGCAGCAAACATTATAGCGGCAACAGCGAAGTTTTATTAGAGATTGGCCCATCATCAATAAGCTTGTTCCTGTCAGCGGCCGTAGCTCGGCAGTTTCATATGCCGGTTCACATCCTTGTACAGCAGATAGCGGAACGGGCCTGGACCACCAGCATAGCAAGCTTGCGCACAGAGGGCGCGCAGCCACATATAGTCGCCTAGTCGCCGGCCTTCAACTCGACCCAATCCTTGTTCAGCAGGCACACCGCCTTGCCTTCCAACACGCACAGGCCGTGCTCCATTACATGGGTTTCGGCAAAGGGGAACATGCATGTAAACATCGTCAACTTTCTGCCCGGTGGGGTGAATACCTTTGAATGCTCTAGGAAAGGAAACTGGCGACGGCGCTGCCGTTAACCCAGCTCCTCGCGCAAGATGCGGTAGAGGTCGTACGCCGTGCATCTTTTGAACGCAACCTTGGCGATCAATGTGCCACTGCAGTGCGTCGCTTCACCTAAATCGGCGCGGCCGCCTAGGAAGACGCAATCGAAACAGCCTATCGTTTCGCGTACTTTCGGTCGTAAAGGCCCCAAAATCAAGAATGTTTCATTCGCTTTCCAAGGTGGCACGCCCGTTGCTTGTGTCAGGAACGCGCAGCTATCGTTTTGATTCGTTTGATATACCGGTTGGCGAAATATTCAGTGATCATCCCGGAAATTCAATTATTCCTTATGAAGCGGTAGCGGTTGTGTTCTGGTTTTGTAGTGCGCTATTTCGGCGCGCGACCGGTCGGAGGAGCTGATCTGATGCTTAGTACCCTTAGTCACTCTGGTCCCGACCAGAGCCCACAAAAGCTAAAAATTGCTTGCATCCAGTTTGAACCAAAGTTTGGCGAGGTCGAGCACAACGTCACACGCAGCATCGACCTGATTGAGCAGGCTGCCGGCTACGGCGCTCGCTTGATAGTTTTGCCAGAGTTATGCAGCACCGGCTATATATTTCAGTCGCGGAAAGAAACTCTTACATTATCCGAGCGTGTGCCTGAAGGGCCTACTACTAATGCGTGGGTCGAAGCAGCTCGCCGGCTAGAAGTGACAATCGTCGCCGGGCTAGTAGAGCGCGACGGAAATTGTCTCTATAACAGCGCAGTTATCATCGACCCTTCAGGAGTGCTAGGGGTTTACCGCAAGCTTCACTTATGGGCAGATGAAAAGCTCTATTTCGAGCCGGGCGACCGTGGTCTACCCGTGTTCGATACTCTAGTGGGCCGGATCAGTGTCGTTATTTGTTATGACGGTTGGTTCCCCGAGATGTTTCGTCTGTCGGCTTGCCAAGGTGCAGAGATAGTATGTGTGCCAACCAACTGGGTGCCCATGCCAGAGCAACCGGCAGGCCACCCAATAATGGCAAACATTCTTCATATGGCCGCGGCTCACAGTAATTCGATAGTCATTGCATGCGCTGACAGGGTGGGCATCGAGCGTGGGCAACGATTCTTAGGGAATAGTGTAATCATCAATCGTTCAGGCTGGCCTGTAGCCGGGCCGTGCTCTGAAAGTGAAGAAAAGATCCTCATCGGGGAGGTGGATATGGACCCTAGGCGCGAACGCAGCTGGAGCAGTGTCAATCACCCGCTAACAGATAGACGAACAGATGTATACGGCGAGAATTTAGGCGCAGATATCCAGATTAACCTGACAAAGTTAGAGGCAGAGCAATGAAGATACGTGCACTTTTAATTGGTATCGGTCTATCGGTGGGAGCTTCAGCATATGCAGCCGACCCTATAAAAATAGGTATACCAGTAGGTCTAAGCGGCGCTAATAGCGTCGTTGCACCTTCGGTCGTCCAAGCCTCGGAGTTAGCTGTCGAGGAGATAAATACTCAAGGGGGAATCTTGGGGCGTCAGCTGCGGCTTGAAATTGCTGATGATGGATCAGGAGCCCAAGGCGCTCAGCGCGCCTATGACAGTCTCGTTTTTCAACGGAAAGTTGACGGCATCGTAGCAATGGAAACTACGGCTGCCAGAAATGCTGGCTTACCAATCGTCAATCGCGGCAGGGTCCCCCTCATCTATACATCATTTTACGAAGGGCGCTCATGCTCTCCTTGGATGTACATCAATGCCTGGGTGCCAGAGCAGCAGGTCGCCCCGGTTGTCGACCATTTTATGGGCGAGAACGAGGCCAAGAAGTTTTTCCTGATCGGCAGCGATTATGCCTTTGGTCGCGGCATGCTGCAGTACACTCGAGAGTACGTCGAGAGTAAGGGAGGCAGTGTGGTGGGCGAGGCGTACTTGCCGATGGATGGATCAGATTGGACCGCAATCATTTCTCAACTACGTTCGGCCAATCCGGACGCCTTGATTACGTCAACGGCCGGCGGCGCGCCAAACGTGACGCTCACCAGGCAGCTGCGCGCTGCAGGTATCTCGATCCCCTATGGTAACTACGCCCTCGATGAAGGCACAGCCAAAAGCATGGGGGATAACGCCGAGGGGATATACATTGTCGCATCTTACCTCTCAAGCCTAGAGACTGAAGCGAATAAAGCCTTCCTTGAGGCGATCGAGAAGAAGTTTGGAAGCAGCACCGAGACGCCGAACGAGTTGTCGGTGCCGCAGTACGAAGCCATATATGCGTACGCGGCGGCTGTCGAAAAGGCCGGTTCGACTGATTCTGCTGCTGTTATACAAGCGCTAGGGGAAGTGACAGTGGAAGGGCCCCGCGGCTCCGTCATCATGAATAAGCAACGTCATGCGTCGCTCAATATGTATTTGGGCCGCGTCGCTGCTGATGGTTCAGTTCAGCTCGTCAAATCGATCCCAAAAGTTGACCCGGGCGAACAGTGTCCGCAATTCGCTAACAAGTAACGGGAGACCACAACGTGGAGGCTTTAGCGTTTGACATTTTGACGACCGCCGCAATTTTGTTCGTGGTTTCGACGGGCCTCATGATCATCCTCGGTGTAATGAAACTCATCAATTTTGCTCATGGAGCATTTTTGACCACTGGCGGATACATAGCTTATCTTGTCGGCGCTGCTGGCCTCAACCCATGGCTTGCTGTCCCGGCGGCGGCCGTCTTGGGATTCTTGGCGGGGCTGGTGATTGAACGAACCATTATCAGACCGCTCTATCATCGGCCCTTGGACGCGATATTGGCCACATGGGGGCTAGGCATTGTCATCGGGCAAGTATTTGCATTGACTTTCGGGCGGGGCGTGCAGTTCGCGCCCTCACCGATTCTAGGTACGATAGATGTTTTTGGAAATGAATACTCTGGATATCGGCTGGCCATGCTAGCTGTTGCCATAGTGTTGGCAGTTGCGCTTAGTGCTTTGTTGAGTTTCACCCGCTTCGGATTGAATGCACGTGCGGTCATTGCCAATGAACCGCTGGCTAGGGGCTTAGGTATAGATAGTGCGAATGTTCGATCCATAACTTTCGGCTTGGGTGCAGGACTAGCGTGCGCAGCCGGAGCGTTAATCACCCCATTGCTCTCGGTGGATCCAAACATGGGGCTGCCTTGGTTGGTGAACAGCTTTATGTTAGTGATGATTTCGGGCGTTTCGTTTCCGAGCTTGTTGGTCGCTTCGCTGCTACTTGGTGGATCGCAGGTCCTTGTCAGCACCTACATCAGTCCCATTCTCGGCGGCATGACTATCGTTGTTCTTGCCGCACTGATTCTGCGTTTAAAGCCGAAGGGGTTTAGCCGTGCCTGATAATCGCCTTTCTATGTCTTACACACATCGTGCTGCACTGATTGGGTGCCTTTCAGGCTTGGCCATCATCGCTGTAGCGCCGCTCTTCCTCGATGTCTATCTGACAAATATTTTGATCCGTACATTGTTTGTGGCGGCAGTGGTGATGACTGTCGACATACTTTGGGGTTATACGGGTGTTCTAACATTCGGTCAGTCGGCCTTTTTCGGCATTGGAGCTTATGCCTGCGGGCTGATCTTTACCCATTACGGTTTCGGCCCTGGATGGGCACTTGCCGCGCTCGCTGTTGCGCTTGGCACGGCTGCAATCGTTGCTGCTGCTGTTGGATGGCTGGCTTTCTTTCATGGTTCGTCGCCTCTGTATTCTTCCATAATAACGCTAGCATTGCCCATTGTGCTGACCCAGATAATATATTCAGGAGGCAGCTTTACGGGATCATCGAGCGGGCTTTCAGGATTCCCTACATATTACTGGGACTTGAAAGTTTGGTTCTGGATTGCAGGGGGCTTTTTGGTGCTCACGACTACGGCCGGCTGGCTTTTGGTGCGTAGCGATTTTGGTAGGGTCCTCATAGCCATACGTGAGAACGAAGAGCGTAGCGCCTATCTGGGCATCCCCGTCTCTCGCATCAAGACTATGTTGATGGTATTCGCCGGGATGGTGGCGTCTGTAGCGGGCTTCGGCTATGCGGCTTTCTCCAATGTTGTTGCTCCCGAAATGGCAGGATTTCAGCTGGGCACGGAGCTACTTATTTGGACCGCACTCGGCGGAAGGGCCACGTTACTGGGGCCGGTCTTTGCGGCGATCGGGATCGATACAATCTCCTCATGGCTATCCGGCGCTATGCCTTTTGTCTGGAAGCTTTTGACAGGCGTCGCTTTTGTTTTGGTCATTGTGCTCCTGCCCCGAGGGCTGGCGCCGTTGATAGGCGCATTATGGCGTAAGCTGAGGCCCAAGCGTGTCCAGAAAATTCACGCGATCAGGCTTAGCCCGGCACCCGCGGGCCGGATGCTGCATGCATCTTTCGGAGATGCGCCGCCCCTATGCCTCAGTCAAGTATCTCGTCGTTATGGGAGCTTACAGGTCCTGCGTGATGTGAACTTGGATGCGCACGGCACTGAGCTGCTAGGAATTATTGGACCCAACGGGGCTGGTAAGACGACATTGATGCGTTGCATTAGTGATGGCAACGAGCGCACCGGCGGTGCTGTTCGAGTCAACAACGTCGAAATAGCGCGGGGCTCGCCCCAAGATATCGTTGGACTTGGGGTGGGACGCAGTTTCCAGAATACAAATCTATTCGACACTCTAACCGTCGGTGAATGCCTCCAGTTGGCTCGTTATCGAATCGATGGTGCAAAGTTGTTCGACAGGCGCGAAACCGTTTCGCTTCCCCATCCAGCGCTAGACATTCTGAAGACCACGGGCCTCGATAAGATGCTAGCGGAGGAGACGCGCAACTTATCGCACGGAATGAAGCGGGGACTGGAACTGGCGATGGTGCTGGCAACTGAGCCTTCAGTACTCCTACTTGACGAGCCCACTGCAGGCTTGACCCGGCCTGAACGCATGGCCATCGGCGCGGTGCTCACGCGCCTGACGCGGGAATTCGGCTTGTGCATTATGCTTATAGAGCATGATCTCGACTTCGTGCGTGCTATCTGCAATCGAGTGGTCGTTTTGCATCAAGGTGCGATCTTGATGGAAGGGACTGTTGAAGAGGTAGTGGCGTCGGACTTGGTTAAAGCTGCCTATACAGGCCTACAAAAGGAGGCGGTAGCATGAACCAAGAGCTTCTGAGCGTCCAGGGGCTTACCAGTGGTTACGGCACAGCTGCTGTACTGCGAAACATTTCACTGGGCGTTTCCAAGGGCGAGATAGTCGTTTTGCTAGGAAAGAACGGTATGGGTAAGTCCACCCTGCTGAAAACAATCATGGGCTTCGTAAGTCCGTTCAGCGGTACTGTCTCGCTGGACGGGGATGATGTTACGAACATCCGACCGCACATGATGGCACGCTCCGGTGTGGCTCATACCCCCCAAGAGCACACGCTCTTTCCCGATCTGACGGTCGAAGAGAATCTCCGGCTGGGCGTAGCTTCGAACCGGCTTTTCCACGAGCGCCTGCCTTCTCTCGAAACCCTTTTCCCCCGAATGCTCGAGCGCCTAAAACAGCGGGCCGGAACGTTGTCTGGGGGCGAGCAAAAGATGCTGTTGATGTCGCGTGGCCTAATCGCCCAGCCAAAGTTGATGCTTATTGACGAAGTCAGTGAAGGGTTGCAGCCTGCGATGGTCGACCGCATGGGCGAGGTCCTTATCCGAGCACGGGATGAGCTGGGCATTGCGGTCTTGCTTGTGGAGCAGAACCTCGACTTTGCGCTATCGGTCGCTAACCGCTTTATGGTGCTCAAGCTCGGCGAGATTGTAGAACAAGGGAACGTTGATGATGTTGCCTCGACCCAAACTCTCTCGAATCACCTGGCCGTTTGACCGGCATTCGAGACGGACCATGTGGTTATGGTTTCAAAACGGCCACTACGGTGTTAAAGGCGCAAGCAGGCCGACCAAGACAGGAAGAGAATGATGCGTTTACTGCCCCGTGAGGTGGATCGACTTCTTTTGCGCCAGGCTGCTGAACTGGCGCGATCGCGCCAGGCGCGCGGCCTTTTACTCAGCGAGCCCGAGGCACGCGCGATTATTGCGGATACCGTCTGCGAAGGTGCGCGCGGAGGAGGTACTGTTACCGAGATGGTTTCGATCGCGTCCGGGCTGTTGACTGAAGACGACGTGATGGAAGGGGTATCAGAGCGCCTCGATGCTGTCATGGTCGAGGGTTTCTTCCCGGACGGTCAAAAGCTGGTTTGCATACACGACCCCATCGGCCCAGGCAAATCCACTGTCCCTGGCGCGCCTCACAGGCCCCGCTGGCGCCTGGGTGAGCAGCCGGTGATAATCAATACGGATCGGCCAACGGTGACCTTGCGTGTCCAAAGCACCGCGGACCGGCCCATTCAGCTTGGATCGCACTATCACTTCTTCGAGGTCAATCCAGCCCTGCGCTTCGATCGTGCCGCCGCCTACGGGTTCCGGCTCGACGTCCCAGCTGCAACCACGGTGCGCTTCGAGCCGGGAGACACCCGCCTGGTTGACTTGGTGGCTATTGGGGGAGCCCGAGTTGTATATGGTCTGGCAGGCCTGGTGAACGGGGCCTTGGATGACCCAACCGTGCGCTCTGCCGCGATGATCCGTTTGGAAAGTTTTTTACAGGAGTAGGGTATGGCTCAGTCTATTGAACGCTCTAGATATGTATCACTGTACGGTCCTACGGAAGGAGACTGCGTACGGCTAGGCGACACTGGCCTCTGGGCGAAGGTGGAGCGCGATTTCTGTGTAGGGGGCGATGAGTTAGTCTTTGGCGCGGGCAAGACGGTACGAGGGGGCACCGGTTGTGACGGTGTGCTGACCGCTGCCGACGGCATTTTGGACCTGATCATAACCAACGCTCTGATCATTGATGCCGTTGCGGGCATTATCAAGGCCGACATCGGCATTAAGAATGGCCGGATCGTAGGAATCGGCAAGGCTGGCGACCCCAATCTTATGGATGGCGTAACGCCAGGGCTCACGGTGGGCGTGAACACGGATATCCGGGCCGCGGAAGGACATATCGTTACGGCGGGCGGAATCGACTGCCACGTGCATTTTATAGATCCGGGACAGGTGGATGAAGCTCTTTCGGCGGGGATCACCACGCTGATGGGAGGAGGGCTCGGACCCACTACGGTTCCCATTGCGTCGACAGGCACAACTAACCTGGGGCTAATGCTTCAAGCAGCTGAGGCCTTTCCGATAAACTTCGGTTTCATTGCAAAGGCGGCCTCGCATGCCGTCGAGCCTCTGCTCGAACAGCTTGCTGCAGGCGCAGCGGGTTTGAAAATCCACGAGGATTGGGGGGCGACTCCGGCCATCATCGATGCCGCCTTGAAGGCCGCGGAGATCGGCGGTGGGCAGATCCACTTGCACGCAGACACTCTAAACGAGTCAGGATTTGTAGAGCACACTCTGCGCGCCATGGCCGGACGGTGCATTCACGCCTATCACGTCGAGGGCGCCGGGGGTGGGCACGCGCCAGACATTATTCGCATGTGCGGCATATCGAATGTACTGCCCTCATCTACGAACCCTACGAATCCATTCACCATCAACACCTTTGATGAACATTTCGACATGGCGATGACGAGCCATCATCTCAATCCACGTTTGCCTGAGGACGTGGCGTTTGCGGAAAGTCGTATTCGAAAAGAAACCATTGGCGCCGAAGACGTTTTGCACGACATGGGAGCGATCAGCGCGATCGGTTCCGACAGCCAGGGGATGGGGCGCATCGGTGAAACCATCGCTCGCTGTTGGCAGCTTGCTGACACCATGCGTGAGTTACGGGGCGCTTTGCCCGAGGATAGTGGCAGCGATGCGGACAATTTCCGAATTCGTCGCTATATCGCCAAATATACTATCAATCCTGCTCTTATGTTCGGCATCGCAGATGAAGTGGGCTCGATTGAGCCTGGAAAGCTCGCAGACCTTATTTTTTGGAAGCCGGACAGCTTTGGCATCAAACCGGAACTAGTACTGAAATCTGGCTTCCCTGTCTGGGCTCCCTTGGGCGAGGCTAACGCTTCTCTTATGACCTGCGAACCAGTGCGTTATCGCCCGATGTGGGGGTACTTTGGTCGCGCTCCGCAGTCACTCGGCGTGCGTTTTGTCTCTCCATCTGCCATCGCAGCCGGGGTGGCCCAGCGACTCGATTTGAAAGCTACCTTGCGTCCAGTGGCCGACACGCGCCGTCTCACTAAACGCGATATGGTGCTGAATGATGTGTTACCTAAAATCGACGTCGACCCTGAGAACTTTCGGGTTTACATCGATGGACAGGCCATCGACAGCCCTCCCACATCGCAGGTCTCTCTCGGCCAATCATATATGTTGAAATAAGGAGTGCAAACCTTTGACTGCAGTGCGTTTAGGTTTCGGAGGGCCGGTAGGCAGTGGCAAGACGCGCCTGGTCGAGCGATTGCTCCCCTTGTTCGCCGCGCGAGGTATCTCTGTCGCCGTGATCACTAATGATCTGGTTACTCACGAGGACGCAGAACGTGTTCAGCGCTCCGGCCTCATCGATCCTGAGCGGGTTCTTGGGGTTGAAAGCGGGGCCTGCCCGCATACTGCTATCCGCGAGGACCCTTCGGTAAATCTTGAGGCAGCAGCTTGGCTGGAGCAGCGCTTTCAGCCTGACGTGATTCTCATCGAAAGCGGGGGAGATAATCTAGCCGCTACATTTTCTAGCGAGCTCGTGGACTGGTGGGCTTTCGTCATTGATGTTGCCGGCGGAGACGACATTCCTCGGAAGAATGGGTTAGGCCTGTTAAGGGCAGACCTGCTAGTCGTCAATAAGATCGATTTAGCACCTCATGTCGATGTCGATATGACGCGTTTCAGAGCGGACGTAGCCGCAGCACGTCCCGATCGCGCTTCAGTATTTACCGATCTGCGAAATGGCGAGGGTGTGCAGCTCGTTTTTGAACAAATTGTCCATAGCGCGCTGTTTGGGCGGAAACCTTGATGGGCAACGGAGTGCTGTCGTTGCGCTTTGCTCGTGATCGACATGGTCGAACGCGACTTGCTGCACGACAACAGCGCTACCCGTTGACGACTACCGCCGTTTTGCCCATGGAGTCAGAATCTGGTGCGCTAATATATGTGCAAAACGCGGCAGGATCAGTGTTTGGCGGTGATCGCCTGCATATTGCCGTACACCTTGAGGCTAGCGCTGAACTTTGTCTCTCAACACCGTCCGCTACACGTCTGCAAGGTGAAGCGCTATCAGTACAGACGACGATGATCGAGCTGAGCGAAGGAGCCTTCTTCGAGTACATCCCGGATATGATAATCCCGCATGCGCAAGCGGAACACCGGCAGCACACATGTATTGCACTGGCCCACGGAGCCGAGGCCATTTTCATGGAGAGTTTCGCGGCTGGCCGGGTGGCGAGAGGCGAGGAGCACCTTTATCGAAGCTTCTCGACGCGCCTTCAAGTCAGTTTTAGCGCACGCCCTGTGCTTGTTGACGCTTCGAGTTTCCGTCCTGGGGAGGCGAGTCCGGCCTTAGAGGGGGCGTTAGCGTCGAGTGGTTTTGTTGGGACCATATTCGCGTTGTCCCAACAGGGCGACCATGAGGAATTGGCGACTCTTATCAGTCGACGGTTGGCGTCCTTACCGGGTGTGTATGGTGGTGCAGCTGCGTTAGCCTCAGGCTATGGTGCGGTGGGACGTTTTCTAGCTGACGATGCGCCAAATCTTCGGATGGCGACGCAGGTGGCTTGGGATGTCGCCCGTCGCCACATGCGCGGCCGTCCCGCTCCACTACTAAGAAAATGAAGAGGGATAATGCTTTTAGTGAATAGTATTCTGGGCCACGTCAACGACCAAAAGTTTTCCGGTCGTCAGACGGACCGTGTATGGATTGCATCGGCCGATGCGGGTCGCCGCCGGTTACGCACTTGCAGCGAGGGGGGCGAAGATCTAGGCATCGAGCTGCCCCGTGTGAGCTGGATGTTTGACGGCGCAGTTTTGCATGATGATGGGATGTGTATATTGGTCGTCTCCCGCCGCCCCGAACTGGTGATGGTAATCTCGCTCGACGAGCTGGGCCCTGAGGCGGTGTTCCGGATTGGCCACGCTCTCGGGAACCGTCACAGTCCCGCGGAGCTACACGGTAATGAGATCCTTGTACCGGTGACCGATACGCCTGATCTTGTTGGGAGATCGGTCCAGGCCCTCGGGTTGCGTGAGCTAAAGATACGCTTTGAAGAAAGACCTTTTGCGGCTGAAAGACCTCCAAATGGTGTGGGAAGTGCACACGAGCACCATCACCCCGTCGCTAATTCTGACGATGCTTGAAGGCGACCTAGCCGTGCGCGCTGGCCCATTGTTGTCCCTTATGCAGCTTGCCGACTCCGCGCTGCCTATAGGCAGGCACGCCCATGCGTTCGGCCTTGAGCGAATGCTTCGGGATGGGCGCGTGACCACGCCAGACGCGCTCCGTGAAATGATCGTCTCGGCCTTGATTCATGGCAGCGCCCGCGCAGACGGTGCGGGGACCGCGTTGGCTCATACGGCATTTGTGGATCGGAACTTAGAGGAGCTGAAAGCAGTAGATGCGCGGCTTGACCTACTGAAATTTACGGCTCCAGCACAGGTGGCCTCACGTCGCTGTGGAAGTCGCCTAGCGGTGTTAGCACCGTCACTTCATGCAGACCCGATGTTGGCGGAATACGCTACCGCGGTGGCGGGCAAGGTTACGCCGGGTCATCTAGCGGTCATATCAGGAGCCCTGGCGGCGGCAATGGGGGTTAGCCGTGAGAATGCTGTGCTAGCTGAGCTGAGAGGTGTGGCTACGATGATTCTTTCGGCAGCCGTTCGCCTGGATGTGCTTTCGGCCACGGCGGCCCAAGGAATGATGGTAGCTCTTTCCACGCAAATTATCGCAGCGGCAGAGATCGCGCTTGTAACTCGCCCGGATGAGATGGAAGGTGGCGCCGCTGTGGGGCTAGACATAGCAGCTATGCGCCACGCTCGTGAGCACGGTCGGCTATTTGCAACTTGACAATGCTAATTAGGACGCACCCATATGAATGAAGACAAGATTTTGCGCGTTGCGCTTGACTGGGCTGTGGACGAGGTCGATCCGCCCCGATCATTCGGGGGTTGGAATACAGGCCGCGTGGTTCACCAAACACATGAAAGCCTGTTTGAAGATGACTTCGGAGAGTTACCCGCTTCGGACGGCGCGCCCACCAGCCTCGTTCCGCGACTAGCGACCCATTGCATAACGTCACCAGACGCCCGTCGTTATACTTTTCGAATCAGAGAAGGGGTTCGTTTTCATGATGGGTGTCCACTCGACGCGGAGGCTGTAGTTATCAACTACGAGAGAATGTGTTGCGCAACCTCGCCCTTTTTCTCTCCGGTTGTTGCGGACTTCAATCGCATGGGCGTTGGCCTCATTGAAAAAGTTCGCGCTTTAGACTCGATGACCGTAGAGTTCAAGTTTTCCGAGCCGTTTCCTGAATTTCTGCGTTACATGACCCAAGAAGACGCACCCGGTGCTCAGTCGCTGATTAGTCCGGCGGCCATTCGCAAACTCGGTCCTGATGGTTGTGCCGACAAAGCTCCTGGTACCGGTGCGTTCCGGTTTCATTCTCGTTTTGAGACGGATGGAGGGTCTGCGGTCGAGCTGCGGCGGAACGATGACTACTGGGCCGGCCCGCCACAGATAGAAGGGATCCGGTTCCTACCTTTTCCTGACCGCAAGGCTCGCGTCCGGGCATTGGTTGAGGGGAAGGTGGATGTCGCCTATAGCTTAGAGGGCGCTGACCTTGAGGAACTGGCGGCGCTAGGGTTCACCGTGCCCTCATTTAACCCACCATATCTCTGGTATCTGGTATTTAACTTGCGCGATCCGCTTATCGCAGATTTGCGCGTTCGGCAGGCAATTGCGTACGCTATTGATAGAGAGTCATTATGCGCTGAGTTATTTCCGGGGGCGACTGTTCCGGCGCATAGTGCGCTATCTCCAGGCTCCCCTGCTCATGACCCGCATGCAGCAAATCGCTATGTCTACAATCCCGAGCGGGCAAGGGAGCTCTTGGCCGAGGCAGGGGCAAACGATGGCTTGGTTTTGGATGTCATTGCGGCGCAAGCGGGGTCTGCGCAGCTCGATCCAGGGGCCATTTATCAGCGGCTCGCGCTCGATCTAGCCAAGGTTGGTATTCGCTTAAATGTAACGCTGCATCCGGATTGGGTAGCTTACTGCAACCAGTGGCGTGAGGGGGCGCCGTCTGGCATTGCATTCAGTGAAATGAGCTGGGGGATGTCGTGCGATCTATGGCTATCACAGATCCTACATGGGGCAAATCAGTCTCCCCGAGGTTTCAACGCTGGGTATAACAATGACCCTCATCTCGACGGATTCTTAGATCTCGCTCGTGCTACGATTGACTCGTCGGAAAGAGCCGCGCTATACAGGGCAGCTGATGCAAGGGTCATGGAATCACTCCCGATTCTTCCCCTGTTCACGTCCCGTCGAGGTATGAT
Organism: Pseudomonas sp. LS-2; assembly: GCF_003605735.1. Taxonomy (GTDB): domain Bacteria; phylum Pseudomonadota; class Gammaproteobacteria; order Pseudomonadales; family Pseudomonadaceae; genus Aquipseudomonas. Next base: position 77,528 of record NZ_QXTJ01000010.1, read on the forward strand.
CGCGTTTTCGCCCAGGGTGAAGGGGCTCACCGTCGTAAACCAGTGTTGGCAAGACTTCCGAAAAGTTAGGCTCGAATGACCGAATCGTTCCTGGTCAAACATGAGTCGGCAAGCGAGCTGCTGGAACATGGCGCGCGAAGAGGGCTTTAAGCAGTTTGCAGGCAAGCGGATCAAGCTGCACCTTGCATATGCATAGAGGTGCAGCGGCACCATAGCTCTTAAATAAGGGCGGTTGCAGAAGCTGAGTGCAACACGGTTATTGAATTGAAGCCGGAGCATCATGCCGCATTGCCATGGAGTTTT
>NZ_QXTJ01000041.1 GCF_003605735.1 Pseudomonas sp. LS-2
GCCCGCGATGGCGTGGTGTCAGACAACGCATTAGCTGTAGACAGACCGCCATCGCGGGCAAGCGCGCTCCTACAAGAGGATGTGCTGCATTCTGCCGATCAGGTAATCGGCGCCGGGTTGAACAGGGTGATGTCGTTGTGCAAACGGTAGTGTTCGGTCCAGGTCTTCTTCTTGCCGCTGGCGACATCGAGATAGAAATGGAACAGCTCCCAACCCAGGTCTTCGATGCTGGCACGACCTGTTGCAATGCGCCCGGCATCGATGTCGATCAGATCCGGCCAGCGCTGCGCCAGCTCGGTGCGGGTCGAGACCTTCACAACCGGCGACATCGCCAGACCATACGGCGTGCCGCGACCGGTGGTGAACACGTGCAGGTTCATACCGGCAGCCAACTGCAAGGTGCCGCAAACGAAATCGCTGGCCGGTGTGGCACAGAAGATCAGACCTTTGCGGTTGACCCGCTCTCCCGGGCCAAGCACGCCGTTGATCGCGCTGTTGCCGGATTTGACGATCGATCCCAGGGACTTCTCGACAATGTTCGACAACCCGCCCTTCTTGTTGCCCGGCGTAGTGTTGGCGCTGCGATCCGCTTCGCCCTTGGCCAGATAACGGTCATACCAGTCCATCTCACGCACCAGCTCTTCGGCCACTTGCGTGGTTTCGGCGCGGGAGGTCAGCAGGTAGATCGCATCACGCACTTCGGTGACTTCGGAGAACATCACCGTTGCGCCAGCGCGCAGCAGCAGGTCCGAGGCATAGCCCAGCGCCGGGTTGGCGGTGATGCCGGAAAACGCATCGCTACCACCGCACTGCATGCCCAGAATCAGCTCGGACGCCGGCACGGTTTCGCGACGACGCTGATCGAGCTTCTTCAGACGCACTTCGGCCAACTCCATGATCTGCTCGATCATTTCGTTGAAGCCGTGTTTGGAATCCTGCAGGCGGTACATCCACGATTCGCTAAGATCGACCGACGGATCGTTTTCATGCATCACCTGATCGGCCTGCAACTTCTCGCAGCCCAGACCGATCACCAACGCTTCACCACCCAGGTTCGGGTTACGTGCCAGGTTGCGCACGGTACGGATCGGGATGTAGGCATCCTTGGCCGTGATCGCCACGCCACAGCCATAGGTGTGGGTGATGGCGACCACGTCATCGACGTTCGGGTACTTGGGCAGCAGTTCCTCGCGGATACGCTTGACCGCAAAATCCAGCACGCCGGTGACGCATTGCACGGTGGTGGTGATGCCCAGGATATTGCGTGTACCGACCGTGCCGTCAGCGTTGCGGTAACCCTCGAAGGTGAAGCCTTCCAGCGGCTCGCCCTTGCCCGGCACCTCGGTGGACAGCGGCAGGCTGTCCAGCGGCGGCGCACTCGGCATGCGCAACTGATCTTCCTTGACCCAACTGCCGCGGGGAATCGGCCTGAGGGCATACCCGATGGTCTGCCCGTAGCGAATGACCGCCCCACCCTCGGGGATATCCACAGTGTTGACCTTGTGGCTCTGTGGCACGTTATCGATGGTCACCAGACCATTGTCGAACTCTGTCCCCGCCGGTACGCCCTGGTCATTGACCACGACGACAACGTTATCGCGCTCATGCAAGCGGATGTAACGTGGCGAGTCGGCATGTTGAATCAAGTTCATCACGGTTTTCCTCAGTTTTTCGCTTGAGCTCAGCTTTTGGCTTGAGAGACTTCGCCGACTTCACTGGCCCGCAAACCACCCTGCGCCGGGGTGTCTTTCAATTCCACACGTTTGATCTCGCCGACGATGAATACGTAGCTGATCACTGCCACCAGTGCGTTGGCACCGACGAACACCAGCGCCCACTTGAACGAGCCGGTGGAGCTGATGATGTAGCCGATGACGATCGGCGTGGTGATCGATGCGATGTTACCGAACATGTTAAACAGACCGCCGCTCAAACCGGCGATTTGTTTTGGCGAAGCGTCGGACATGACCGCCCAGCCCAGTGCGCCCACGCCCTTGCCAAAGAAGGCCAGTGCCATGAAGCCCACTACAACCCATTCGATATCGACGTAGTTACAGGTGACGATAGAAGTCGACAGCAGCAGACCGCCGATGATCGGCGCCTTGCGAGCGAAGGTCAGCGAGTGGCCTTTGCGCAGCAGGTAATCGGAGATGATCCCGCCGAGTACGCCACCGATGAAACCGCAGATGGCTGGCAACGAAGCGATGAAGCCGGCCTTCAGGATGGTCATGCCGCGCTCTTGAACCAGGTACACCGGGAACCAGGTCAGGAAGAAGTAGGTGATGCCGTTGATGCAGTACTGCGCCAGGTAGATACCCAGCATCATGCGATTGGTCAGCAACTGCTTCACGTAGTCCCATTTCGGACCGCCGCTTTTGCCTTTGGCCTTGTCGTTGTCCATGTCGACCATGCCACCGTTTTCGGCGATGTAGTCGAACTCAGCCTTGTTGATGCCTGGGTGATTGCGCGGGCTGTGGATGACTTTGAGCCAGATCAGCGAGAACACGATACCGACGCCGCCCATGACCACGAAGACATGCTGCCAGCCGAAGGTATAGACGATCCAGCCCATGATCGGGGCGAACAGAACGGTGGCGAAGTATTGCGCCGAGTTGAAGATCGCCGAGGCGGTGCCGCGTTCGGAGGTCGGGAACCAGGCGGCAACGATACGCGCATTGCCCGGGAAGGATGGCGCTTCGGCCAGGCCCACCAGAAAGCGCAACATGAACAGCGCGACGATAGCGGTGGAGAGACCGAATTCACCGACATAGCCTTGCAGCACGGTGAACAGCGACCAGGTGAAGATGCTCAGTGCGTAGACTTTCTTGGAACCGAAGCGGTCAAGCAGCCAGCCGCCAGGGATCTGACCGGCCACGTAGGCCCAGCCAAAGGCGGAGAAGATATAACCGAGGGTGACGGCGTCGATGCCGAGGCTTTTTTGCAGGCTGGAGCCGGCAATTGCGATGGTTGCACGGTCTGCGTAGTTGATCGTGGTCACCAGAAACAGCATGAGCAAGATCAAATAGCGGACGTGAGTCGGCTTGGTTTTTTGCATGTTCGAAACTCCCACTAATTATTTTTTTGCGCGGGTTAAACGATCTTTTATGTGTGTGTGCTGCTCGCCTCTGCCCCTAAATCCAGATGCGATTGAAGCGTGCTTCCAAGGTGTAGCCACGATGACGCCTAGGGCAAAACTCACGCGAAGGCGACCTTGCCTGCGCGAACTGCTTGAAACGGGAAATTCAGGTGCCTGGAAAACGATGCTCGGACGGCAAAAAACCGCTGATCGCTCAGCGGTTTTGCGTCAAGTCAGCGATTACTGCTGGCCTTGCTTGTCCATCAATGCTGCGAGCATTTCGAACTCTTCTTTGGTCAGGTCGGTCAGCGGAGCGCGGACTGGGCCTGCGTCGTAACCGGCGATTTTCGCGCCTGCCTTGACGATGCTGACGGCGTAGCCGGATTTGCGGTTACGGATGTCCAGGTAAGGCAGGAAGAAATCGTCGATCAGCTTGCCAACGGTTTCGTGATCGTCTTTGGCGATCGCGTGGTAGAAGTCCATCGCCAGCTTCGGTACGAAGTTGAACACGGCCGAGGAGTAAACCGGCACACCCAGCGCCTTGTAGGCTGCTGCGTAGACTTCAGCGGTCGGCAGACCACCCAGGTAGGAGAAACGGTCACCCAGGCGACGGCGGATCGAAACCATCAGTTCGATGTCGCCCAGGCCGTCTTTGTAGCCGATCAGGTTCGGGCAGCGCTCGGCCAGTTGTTCCAGCAGGGCTGGCGTCAGGCGGCAGACGTTACGGTTGTAGACGACAACGCCGATCTTGACCGATTTGCAGACCGCTTCAACGTGGGCGGCAACGCCGTCCTGGCTGGCTTCGGTCAGGTAGTGAGGCAGCAGCAGCAGGCCTTTGGCACCCAGACGCTCGGCTTCTTGAGCCATGGCGATGGCTTGACGGGTAGGACCACCTACGCCGGCCAGGATAGGCACGGTTTTTTCACAGGTGTCGACGGCAGTCTTGATGATTTCGGAGTATTCGTCGCCGGTCAGGGAGAAGAACTCACCTGTACCGCCTGCGGCGAACAGTGCGGAGGCGCCGTAAGGGGCCAGCCACTCCAGACGTTTGATGTAGCCAGCGCGGTGGAAATCGCCCTGGGCATTGAAATCGGTAACCGGGAAGGACAGCAGACCGTGGGAAAGGATGGACTTCAGTTCTTGTGGATTCATTATTCGAACACCCTGGGAAGCTAATTGTATGAATGGATCACCAGACCTGCGCTGATGTCGTAAGTCATCGTACAACTAGGAAAGAGATCTCTCAATAGGGGTGTGGAATTATTTATAGGCTGAGGAGATGAGTGGTGCTTTGCTAGCATTTGCAGGCCCTGTAGCAGTTCGGCTTGCCGGCGGTGGCGATCTCAAGGACGGTGCCGCCGGCAAGCCGGCCTGCTACGGGTGAACGGCTTTGCGAATGATCAGGTCATACGACCTCAAGCCCGCTGCGACTCGGCTTCTTCATGGGCATGACGCAGACGCTCGCGGCTGTTGGTCAGGTGCAGACGCATCGCTGCACGGGCTGCGTCCGAGTCCTGACGGGCGATGGCGTCGTAGATTTCTTCATGCTCGCGGCTCAGACGATTCATGTAGTGCTGCTGATCGTCGTGGGCCAGGCGGGCGGAATTCAGCCGGGTGCGAGGAATGATGCTCGTGCCCAGGTGATTCATGATGTCGGTGAAGTAACGGTTGCCGGTGGACAGCGCAATCGCCATGTGGAACTGGAAGTCCGCGCCGACGGCATCGCTGGCGTGGGAAGCACTCTCACTGAGTGCGTCCAGTGCAGCGCGCATATCGGCCAGCTGCTCTGCCGAACGACGCTGAGCAGCCAGACCGGCGGACTCGACTTCAAGGCTGATGCGCAATTCGAGAATGGCCAGGACGTCACGCAGCGTGACGATCGTTGCAGGATCGATGCGAAAACCGCTTGGGCTCGGTGTGTCGAGGACAAACGTCCCGATCCCGTGACGGGTTTCAACCAGACCCGACGCCTGCAGGCGCGAAATGGCTTCACGGACCACGGTGCGACTCACGCCCTGCTCTTCCATGATGGCGGATTCGGTAGGCAGTTTATCCCCGCGCTTGAGCTCGCCATTGCGGATCCGCTCGGAGAGTTCGGTTACCAACTCCTGCGCGAGGCTGCGGTGCTTTCTGCGTGCGCGAGGCGGAGCACTCTGATTTTCCATATCCAACAGGCATCTCTAAATCGGTGAAGTGCTAATCATAGCTCACCGGGTTGTACGATCACATAACAAACCCGGCGAGTCCTTTGCTTTTTGCGGCACTTTGGCACCGCTGCCTCAGAAATGCGCCCTTAGACCACCGGTTGCGGGTGCGGCAGGTCCTGAAGTTGACCGCCTTCGATACGCAGATGACGGCGGTGGAAACGCTTCAGACTGCTGCGATGACCGATACTCAGAAGGGTCACGCCCGGCAATTCGTCGAGCAGAGCTTGATACAGCGCGGCTTCGTCTTCTTCGTCCATGGCCGAGGTCGCCTCGTCAAGGTAAAGCCAGTCGGGTGCGTAAAGCAGTGCCCGGGCGAACGCCACACGCTGCTGCTCGCCGGGGGACAACATGCGTTGCCAGTGATTGCTTTCGTCCAGGCGCGGCACCAGATAGTTCAAGCGGCAGGTGTCCAGAACCTGCGCGAAGCGCTCTGCCGGATAAACCTCAGGCGCCTGTGGATAACTGAGTGCCTCACGCAGCGTGCCAATCGGCAGATAGGGTTTCTGTGGCAGGAAGAACGCGCGTTTGGCCGGTAGCCGGACGGCGCCGTGACCTTCGTTCCACAAACCGCCCATGGCTCGCAGCAATGTGCTCTTGCCGCTGCCGGAGCGCCCGCTGAGCATGACCTTCTCACCGGCGGCGATATCGATATTGGCGTTGTTCAGCAACTGACGGCCGCCGGCCAGCGACAGGTCCAGGCCTTGCAGATGCAGTTCGTTGTTTTCGTGGCTGACCTTGATCGCGGGCACGCGGGCTTCGTTATCGTCCATGGCCTGGCGGAAGCTGAGCAGACGGTCACAGGTGGCGCGCCAGGACGCGAGACTGGCATACGCGTCGATGAACCAGCTGAAATTCTCCTGCACATTGCCGAACGCCGAGTTGATCTGCATCAGCCCGCCCAATTCGATCTTGCCGGCAAAATAGCGCGGCGCGGCCACGACGAAAGCGAAGACGATGGCAATCTGCGAATAACCGGCGGTGAAGAACGTCAGGCGTTTCTGCACCTTCATGATGGTCCAGAAGTTGCTCCAGACCATGCCGAAGCGCGCGCTCAGACGCTGATTTTCGTTCGCCTCGCCATCCGACAGCGCAATGCTTTCCGCATTCTCACGCACCCGCACCAGCGAGAAACGCATGTCGGCTTCATAACGTTGTTGCTGGTTGCTAAGGCCAATCAGGCGTCGGCCGATCAGGTGCGTCAGCCAGCTGCCGACGGCGGCATACAGCAGCGCGGCCCAGAACATGTAACCGGGGATGGTGATGCCGAACAGCTCGATGCTGCCGGACACGCCCCACAGAATGACCGAGAACGACACCAGACTGACCACCGTGCGCAATAAGCCAAGGCTCAGGCTCAACGTGTCGGAGGTGAAGTTGTTGAGGTCTTCGGACAAACGTTGGTCAGGGTTATCGGTGTAACCGCCCTGCTCCAGCCGATAGTAATTCTTGTGAGCAAGCCACCTGGTGAAATGCTTTTCGGTGAGCCAGCGACGCCAGCGAATGGTCAGCATCTGCGTGAGATAGAGTCGATAGACCGCGCCAAGGATGGCGATCGCGGCGATACCGCAGAAGTACAGGATCAAGTGGGTGAATGCGCCCAGGTCCTTGTTCTGCAGCGCGTTGTAAAAGTCCCGGTACCAACTGTTGACCAGTACGGAGATGAACACACTGAACAGCGACAGGGCGATCACGGCGATCAGCAAGACCCAGGCCATGCCCTTCTCTTCACTGCGCCAGTACGGTGTGACCAGGTTCCAGACCCGGGAAAAGAAACTTCCCGGCACAGAGTCATTGACCCTGGATTCATCGATATCAAAATTCATGGGTGATGGCTCGACGGCAGGCATTTAGTGACGTTGGCACCAATGTGCCAGACGCCACGCGCGGTCTTCCATGAAGAAATCTTTATATAGCGTCCTTGCTTAACGGCGGACCGGCCGCTTCTGCAACTTGCGTTGCAACGTGCGTCGATGCATCCCCAGCGCACGAGCTGTCGCGGAAATATTGCCTTCATGCTCGGTCAGAACGCGCTGAATGTGTTCCCACTGCAGACGGTCCACCGACATCGGGTTTTCAGGCACCAGAGTGTCCAGATCCGCATGCTCGGACAGCAACGCCGCCAGCACATCGTCGGCGTCGGCCGGTTTGCACAGGTAGTTGCAGGCGCCGCGCTTGATGGCCTCGACAGCAGTGGCGATGCTCGAATAACCGGTCAGTATCAGGACACGCATTTCCGGGTCCAGTTCCAGCAGCTTGGGCAACAGCACCAGCCCCGAGTCGCCTTCCATCTTCAAATCGACGGCGGCGTAGTCGGGAATGTCCTGCTGAGCCAGCGTCAGACCTTCCTCGGCAGAGCTCGCAGTGCTGACGCGAAAGCCGCGACGGGCCATGGCGCGCGCCATCACGCGGGTAAAAGTGGCGTCGTCGTCCACCAGCAACAGGTGCGGCAGCTCTTCGCCTTCGACCTGGATTTCTTCTGTCATGCTTCATCTCCCGTTGCGTTCCGGGGCAAGCGCAGCTCAGTGAGCGTGCCGCCTTCCTCGTGAGGATAGAGTTTCACCGAGCCGCCGGCGCGGGTCACGCTGGCCTTGCTCAAAAACAGGCCCAGGCCGAAGCCCTTACCCTTAGTGGTGAAAAAGGGTTTGCCGATCTGTTCGGCGACTGCCAGCGGCACACCTGCACCATGATCGCGGATGGTGATGCTGATTTCAGCGGCGCTCCAGTCCAGGTTCACCTCCAGCCCTTCAGGGCAGGCATCGGCGGCGTTGTTCAGCAAGTTCAGCAGCGCCTGCGTCAGATCGGGAGGCGGCGCGACCATCGGTACATCGCCTTGCCCCAGACGCTGAAAACGATAGCTGGCTTCGGGCCGCATCAAGTGCCAGCGATTGAGCGCCTGATCCAGCCAGCGCGTGACAGTCTGCTCCTGCACGGCCAGACGGCGATTGGCTTCGGCAGCGCGCACCAGTTGCTGCAGGGTCTCCTTGCACAGCTTGACCTGATCCTGCAGCACCGACAGGTCTTCCTGAAGCGCAGGATCCTTGTGGTCCTGCTGCATCTCCTTGAGCAACACGCTCATGGTCGCCAAAGGCGTGCCCAGTTCATGAGCGGCACCAGCGGCTTCAGTGGCCACGGCGAGCAGTTGCTGGTCCCGTGCGCCTTCTTCCCGGCGCAGCGCGCGCATCTGCTCCTGACGGCGCAGTTCTTCAGCCATCCGCGCGGCGAAGAAAGTAATGACGCCTGCCGCCAGTGCGAAGCTCAGCCACATGCCGTAGATCTGCAACTTCTCGCGGGCGACGAATGTTTCGACCGGGTAGAAGTTGGCCAGCATCAAGGTATACAGCGCCAGCGCGATACCCGAAAGGATCAGCGAATAGCGCCACGGCAGGGTCACTGCGGCAATGGTCAGTGGCACCAGATAATAGGAAACGAACGGATTGGTCGACCCGCCCGAGAAGTACAGCAGCGCGCTGTGGATAAACAGATCGAACGCCAGTTGTACGGCATATTCAAGTTCGGTGACCGGCCAGGAAGTGCGCAGGCGGATCGCCGTCAGCAGGCAGACGATGGCGGAAAAGCCAAGGGTGATGTCCAGTTGCAGCCAAGGCAGGTGCAGCAGATCGAACAGGTAGGCGATCCCGACCGAGCCGGCTTGGGCGCCCAGCACCAGAGTGCGGACGAAGGTCAGTCGCCAGAGATTCTGGCGGGTAGCGGACAGCAATTGTACGGGGGCGAGCATGAGCTCTCCTGATGAGTGCTCCAGGCGGATCGGAGCGAGTATAACCAATGCGACAGCGCTTTCCGTCAAAGTGCGTCAAAGCGCCACAGCGGCAACCAGGTAATTGTGAGTGGGGGAACCGACTTGCTGGCGAAAGTGTTGTGACTGTGCCGAGCTGGGTGACGGATACTGCGCCTTCGCCAGCAAGCCGGGTCCCCCAACAGGAGATTCGTGCGCCTGCCGCTCTCCGGAACAAGACCCGGGGATTACAGTCTGATTGGCATCCGTCCGGCGCCCCCATCGCGGAGCGCTGTCGACGGTTCGCCAAACAAGGAGTTTTTATGTTCAGCCTTCGCCCCACTGCCACTTTCTTCACCCTCGGCGCAGCCGTTATGGCCAGCACGGCCGCGATGGCCGCCAAGGCTGACGAGGTCCATTACAACCAGATCTTGGTGCGTGCCGAGGTCAATCAGGAAGTCCAGCGTGACCTGATGACCGTGACCGTCTACACCGAATCGCAGAACTCGGACCCGGCCAAACTCGCCGCAGGTATCACCGACACGTTGAACAAGGCCTTGGGCGAAGCGCGCAAGGTCAAGGAAGTCACCATCCGCCAAGGCAGCCGCAACAGCTATCCGATCTATGACGACAAGGGCCAGAAGATCACCGGCTGGCGCGAGCGCGCCGAACTGCGCATGGAGAGTCCGGATTTCGCCGCCTTGTCCAAGCTCACCGGCGAGCTATTGGGCAGTGACATGAAAATGGGCGGCATGGACTTTTCCATCTCAGACCCAGCCCGCAAGGCCAGCGAAGACACACTGCTCAAGAGTGCGGTCACGGCCTTCAAGACGCGTGCGCAACTGGTTACCGACGCGCTCGGTGGCAGCGGCTACAAACTGGTCAATCTGAACCTCAACACCTCGGGTTATCCACAGCCCTACATGCGTGCCCCGGTCATGATGATGAAAGCCGCACGGGCCGACGCAGCACCGACACCTGAAGTCGAAGCGGGTACCAGCCAGGTCAGCGTCACCGCGGACGGCGTGATCGAAGTCACCATGCCTTGATCCCGGACAGCGGCAGCCAACCGCTGCCGCTGTCTTCCACAGTATTTTCTTACCCCCACGCGACTACCTCTTCCGTATTGAACCGGCGTCCCCCTCCTACACGCTCCAGCGATTCATCCGATTTTCAACCCCCCCGCAATCCCTACAATCGAACCCGCTCCACGCGAGGATATTCAGGACGCGATGAGCGCCTTCTGCGCAATGGGTTACCACCCAGGACAACTCCACCATTCAAGGATGAATAACGATGACTTTACCGATAACGTGTCGCTTCGAGGCCGGTAGCGATAATTCAGACGGCCATAGCCACCAGACCATCGAGCGGATCCTCCGCCAGTTCGGGTATCACGACGCTGAGATAGACGCCGTTTATTTCGGCAACTGGCTGCGTGATTACTCGCAGATCGTCGACCCCAAACTTGTCCGCGCTCCCGACATGCCCAAGGCGTTTCCGGCCTTCCTCTCTCGCAAGGCATTGACCGACCTTGTGGACGTACTCGCAGTGAAGAAGTTTCAGGATCTTCGATCGGGCTATCCCGCTGCAATGCAAGTGACGACCCGAAAGCTGGGGGTCTATCGCCCTTCCGAGCATATCGATAATCCACTGGTGGTCACGCCGCCGTTCCCGGATCCGCAGACGCGCGACCCGGACTTCGAACCCTGGGTACGGGCTGGAGATCCGCTGCTGGAAACCGATCCCGATACATCGATGAGGCGCTACCTTTCACGCTCCGTCGACTACATGGCGCAACAACTGCGCATGTCCATGACTGCGCCACGCTCGCTCAGAGGCTTGCGTCACTTTGGCGCCGCCCTGCATGTACTCGAGGACCTGTTCGCCCATTCGAACTTCGTCGAGCTGAGTCTCATCAACGCCGGCCATGACAAGGTACTTCCCTGGACCACACCAATGGATGTCAACTGGGACCTGCCGCTGGTGACCGGCACGTTCGGCGGCAGTGACGTCGTCGCCAGCCTCGCGGCACCGCTGGGCAAGATTCTCTACTCCACCGAGGAGCTGACATTTGAGCTCACAGAGCCTGAATATCGCTCGGAGCGCGATAAAGTCATGCTGATCCTGCTCAGCGAACATCCCGATCAGAGTTACTACAGGGCATTCAACGCACTGCTCTCGGCGCGAGATCAGTTGGTGAGCGCGGCGCAGACGCTCGGCATCGACACGCTGCGGTTCTATCGCTGGGTCCTGTCCACCCCCGCCAGCATCGTGATCAACGCATATAACGTTGCAGCGCAAGGCGTGTTGGCCTGGATCGGCAACAGCGTTGCAGATGCCCAGACCGCACTGGGTAACGATCCGAATACCGATCCTTCAATAGAGCCAACCCATTCCCAGCTTTCCAAGGACCACGCCGAACATCCCTTGCACGATCTCGCGGCACGGCTGGCAAGCGCTGCCGTTGGCCAGGTCGCTCAGGCCATGCTCGACTTCGAACAGGGCAAACCCGGGGCAGATCCCGTCGCCGTAGCGTCAGAATTTTTCTGCCATCCGGCCGCGACCGACTGGCACCACACCATCGTCAATCAATGGGCCGCCGCCAACCCTGGGCAAATTGAACGCGCCACGCTGAAAACCGATCTGGACCAGGTTCATCAGCACGCGATCCTCGAATTGCAAGACATACACAGGGAGCTGGCACTAAATGCCGAGCAGTTCTTCGACTACCTGTTCAATAGCACGGACGAACTCCCCTCGCATTTTCAGGGATTGGCATACAGCGCCCTCATGGCCGTGGTTAATCAAACAAATTGGGGACAGGTGCTGCTGAGTCTTACCCAGCGCAGCCTCACCGAAACACGATGACGATGTGATCGAAGAGACCATCGGTCAATGGATGGCGGCCGTCAAATGCGCTGCCACCCGCATCACCTTCTTCACGTTGTATCGATTACTCGCACGCCGGACCGCCATTGCCACTGGATGGAACAATGGCTGCCAGCACTCTTGAAGGATCAAGGATGAAACCTCCAACAGACCCTCGGCCTATAGAGCCCAAAGCAAAGACGGCCGCGCTAGCCGAGAGCGATGACCCGTATCCCGTCGCGTTCGACAGTCAGCTTGGGCTCAAACAACTTATCGCCGCTGTACGCAAAAGCGATCCCGGTGGATTCGCACTGGGCATGGCGCCAATCCTGGGCTACGACCTGCCCCCCAGAGTCTATGAGGCGCTGCACAGCGCAGTGCTCAACGCAGAAATCCAGTCGCCAACCATCGAGTTGGTGGCCGATGACACCGAAACCGCCCTCTACGACGCGACCAGCCGCACCATACGCCTTCAACGAAACTTCCTTTCACGAGCGATTGGCAATCCCGAATTTCGCTGGACGCTCATGGGCAGTCTGCTCCTTGCGTTTAGCCACCACCTGTCGACCATTCTGCGCAATGATCTGGTACCGCAACTGACGGATGCGCAAAGCCCGATTTCGCCCGATCTGGTACTTGAAGACGGGCCGCTGTATTCAGTTGCCATGGCGCAGATGGCCTTACCCAAACGCGACGACGTCCGCATAGGCACCTATACCCTCGCCAATGGCGACAGCGCATCGATTCGAACCTCTTACCGAGGTGCTATCGAACGCATTTCGCTTCAGCGGATCGAGGTCGCACTGCCGCAAAGCCTGACCGACCCGGCGGGTCCGAGCGCGCGGTTCGAAGCCGGGCCGGGAGGCAGCGGCCACCACACTCACGAATCTATCGAGAGCCACATGGTATCGATCGGATTCTCTGAAACCGAAATGCAGGCGATTACCTTCGGCAACTGGATGCGTGATCATTCGCAATTGGTCGATCCCAAGCTGGTTCGCGCAAAAGACACCCCCAGGAACTTCCCGAGCGTACTGAGCCGCCAGACGCTGACTCAAATAGTCGATGTCCTGGCTGCCCGAAAATTCAGTGACGTACGCCAGAACAATTCATCGGACTACAGTGTGACCAATGAAAAGCTCGGCGTGTACAGGCCAAGCGAGCACATTGATAACCCCAAAGTCCTTACCGTGCCAACAGTAGACCCGATCACCCGGGACCCTGACTTCGAACCCTGGGTACTGACCGGCGACCCCCTACTGGAGGTGGATTACGCGACCTCCATGAAACGCTATATTCATCGCTCCGAAGAGACCATGCGTGAGGACCTCATTGCCGCCATGTCGCTGGGGCGCACTGAGGCGGGGCTGCGCAAACTGGGCGCCGGACTGCACATTCTTGAGGACTTCTTTGCACATTCCAATTTTGTAGAGCTGTGTCTGATCAAACATGGCTATGACGTTTTGCCGTGGACTGCCCCCGCCAATTGCATCAACCGACTACCGCTGGTGACCGGCACGTTCGGCGCCGCTGATGCATTCGCAAGCATTGCGGGCACTATCGCAGGCCTTCTCAAGCCCAACTTCGACTGGCAGTTCACTCCGACGACTCCGGGTTATCGCTCGGATTCCGAGAAAATGATGCTGATCCTGCTGAAGGAAAGCGGTCGGTGGGATATGTACGAGGCGTTCTCGACCTATCTGAAATTGCGAGACGAATGGGCGGCGACTCCGGTCAGTGGATGGGTCGAGCTGTATCGCTGGATCACCAGCATCCCCGCGCGACTGGTCGGCAACGCATTCAATGCGATGTTTCGAGCCGTCGTCACATTGATAGGCGATAGCGTAGGAAGCATCCAAACCCTGCTGGGCGCCGACCCTCATACCGACAGCACCATCGACCCCACGCATTCGCAGTTAGCCAAGGATCATGCGGATCACCCCCTGCACGGTCTCGCGGCGGGGCTGGCGTCGATTGCCGCCAGCCAGGTTGCGACCAGCATGGTCCGCCGATGGGAAGACGGTCCGCACGCACCGCATCCGGCCGTTATCGCGACATCGTTTTTCATTCACCCAGAAGACGGGCATTCGTCGCTGGATGAATACGTAAAAAACTGGGCAGCAGCAAACCCGCATCTGATCAGGCGAGCAGCTTCCAAGTCCACGATGGACCATACCCACCTCAAGCTGCAGCACATAGGCCGGCTGTCGTTTCAACAATTCGTAAGGGAAAGTCAATTGACGCTGGGATACCTCGCCGAACATTTCGTAGCGCTCTTCAAGCGCCTTTTCTAAAGATTGCGCAAGCGAAAGCCCTGGAACAGGTGCAGGCGATCTCAACAGTGAGGCATTCTTGGCGGTCTATCATCAGTCGACGACTTCCGGCATGAATGCCGCACTGGTATGAGGTTCACATGGAGATGACGTTCAAACCCCTGCTTCTTACTGCGGCAATTGCGCTCTGCGCGCCGTCGGTACACGCGGCGAGTACCCTGGTGTATTGCTCAGAGGCCAGCCCCGCTGGCTTCGACCCCAGTCAATACACCAGCGGCACCGAGTTCGACGCCTCGGCGGAAACCGTATTCAACCGTCTGACCCAGTTCAAACGCGGCGGTACTGAAGTGGAGCCAGGACTGGCAACGAAATGGGAGGTCTCCGATGACGGCCTCACCTACACCTTTCACCTGCGCTCCGGCGTGAAATTCCACACCACTGACTATTTCAAACCGACGCGCGACTTCAATGCCGACGACGTGTTGTTCACCTTCAATCGCCTGCTCAATGCCGACGATCCGTTTCGCAAGGCGTACCCTTCCGAGTCCCCTTACTTCACCGACATGGGCATGAACACCACGATCAGGCAGGTCGATAAAGTCGACGAGCAGACGGTGCGCTTTGAGCTGAACAACATCGACGCCGCCTTCATCCAGAATCTGGCGATGAGCTTCGCGTCCATTCAGTCTGCCGAGTACGCCGCTCAACTGCTCAAGGAAGGCAAGGCCGGGGACATCAATCAGAAGCCCATCGGCACCGGTCCGTTCGTATTCAAGCGCTATCAGAAGGATGCGCAGATCCGTTACGTCGGCAACACGCAATACTGGAAGCCTGAAGACGTGAAGCTCGACAATCTTATTTTCTCGATCAACACCGACGCTGCCACACGCCTGCAGAAACTCAAGGCTGGCGAATGTCAGGTCAGCGGCTATCCACGTCCACAGGACATCGAGGAGGCGCAGAAGGATCCGAATCTGAAAGTGATGAGCCAAGCCGGTTTCAATCTGGGCTTTCTGGCTTATAACGTGACGCATCCGCCGCTGGACCAGCTCAAGGTGCGCCAGGCGCTGGACATGGCCATCGACAAACCGGCGATCATCAAGGCCGTGTATCAGGGTGCCGGGCAACTGGCTCAGAACGCACTTCCCCCTGCGCAATGGAGCTATGACCCGAACATCAAGGACGCGCCGCACGACCCTGAGAAAGCGAAACAGCTGCTTAAAGAGGCGGGGGTGAAGGAAGGGACGCAGATCAACCTGTGGGCGATGACCGTGCAGCGCGCGTCCAATCCGAACGCGCGGATGTCTGCACAGATGATTCAGTCCGACTGGGCGAAGATCGGCATCAAAACCAACATCGTCAGTTACGAATGGGGCGAGTACATCAAGCGCGCCAAAGCGGGCGAGCACGATGTGATGATCTATGGCTGGACAGGCGACAACGGCGACCCGGACAACTGGCTCGGCGTGCTCTACAGCTGTGCAGCGGTAAAGGGCAGCAACTACGCCAAATGGTGCAACACCGGTTACGACAAACTGGTGACCCAAGCCAAGGTGACCAGTGATCGCAACGAACGGATCAAGCTATATCAACAGGCGCAGAACATCCTCAAAAACGACGTTCCGATCACCCCGATCGCCAATTCCAAGGTATTTCAGCCCATGCGCAAGGAGGTGCAGGACTTCAAACTCAGCCCATTTGGCCTCACCCCCTTTTATGGCGTCAGCCTGGCCGGATAGCCCACATGACATTGCAGCAGCGAAGTAACACTTGTGGCTCAAGCGGGTGCATTCGCAACGCAGCCATGCACCAGAATGGAGCCGCAAAGATGTCGATATGCGACACGCAAACGTTCAACCACGTCGAAAATTATAGTTTTGCGACATTCGTGTACGTACGTGCCACTCTTTGACACTTGATTGGCGCCAGCATCTTGCTTTGGGTATGGCGCCTGCATAAGTATCCGCGGGACCGACCCACAAGGTCGTACCCTCAATTAAAAAATGACAACAACTGAGGCCACCATGCTCAAAAAAGCGGTCATTCCGTTTCTACTCGGCGCAGGTTTGATCGCCAGCGCTCCCTTCGCTCAAGCAGCATCGAACCTGGTGTTCTGCTCCGAAGGCAGCCCCGCTGGTTTCGACCCAGGTCAATACACCACCGGCACCGACTTCGACGCTTCGGCCGAGACTGTTTTCAACCGTCTGAGCCAGTTCGAACGTGGCGGCACCGCCGTTATCCCAGGTTTGGCCACCAGCTGGGACGTCTCCCCGGATGGCCTGACCTACACCTTCCACCTGCGTGAAGGTGTCAAGTTCCACACCACGCCGTACTTCAAGCCGACGCGTACGTTCAATGCCGATGACGTGCTGTTCACGTTCAACCGCATGATCAACAAGGACGACCCGTTCCGTAAGGCGTACCCGACCGAATTCCCGTACTTCACCGACATGGCGATGGACACCAACATCACCAAGATCGAGAAGATCGACGACCACACCGTCAAAATGACCCTGGGCACCGTCGACGCTGCGTTCATCCAGAACCTGGCCATGAGCTTCGCGTCCATTCAGTCCGCTGAATACGCCGCGCAACTGCTCAAGGAAGGCAAGCCTGAAGACATCAACCAGAAGCCTATCGGCACTGGTCCTTTCGTGTTCAAGAGCTACCAGAAAGACTCCAACATCCGTTTCACCGGAAACAAGGACTACTGGAAGCCTGAAGACGTCAAAGTCGACAACCTGATTTTCGCCATTACCACCGATGCTTCGGTTCGTGCCCAGAAGTTGAAGAAAGGCGAATGCCAGATCACTGCTTACCCGCGCCCTGCGGATCTCGCGCCACTGAAGGCCGACCCTGCACTGAAGATGCCTGATCAGGCGGGCTTTAACCTGGGTTACATCGCCTACAACGTGATGCCGACCATCAAGGGTGAAACCAAGCCGAACCCGCTGGCCAAGCTCGAAGTACGCCAGGCGCTGGACATGGCTGTCGACAAGAAAGCCATCATCGATGCGGTATACCAGGGTGCAGGTCAACTGGCGGTCAACGCCATGCCGCCGACCCAGTGGTCTTACGACACCACCATCAAGGATGCACCGTTCGACGTTGCCAAAGCCAAGGAACTGCTGAAAAAGGCAGGTGTGGCCGAAGGCACCGAAATCACCCTGTGGGCTATGCCGGTTCAGCGTCCGTACAACCCGAACGCCAAGCTGATGGCTGAAATGCTTCAGAACGACTGGAAGAAGATCGGCATCAACGCCAAGATCGTTTCCTACGAGTGGGGCGAGTACATCAAACGTGCCAAGGCCGGCGAAAACGGCGCGATGCTGATCGGCTGGAGCGGCGACAACGGTGACCCGGACAACTGGCTGGGCACGCTGTTTGGCTGCGACGCGGTCAACGGCAACAACTTCGCCAAGTGGTGCGACAAGCCTTTCGACACCCTGATTCATCAGGCCAAGGAAACCACCGACCAGGCCAAGCGCACCGAGCTCTACAAACAGGCTCAGCACTTGCTCAAGGACGCGGTTCCGATGACGCCTATCGCGCACTCGACTGTTTACCAGCCAATGCGCAAGGAAGTTCAGGACTTCAAGATCAGCCCATTCGGTCTGAGCTCGTTCTATGGTGTGAGCGTCAGCGGTAAGTAATTCCTCTATATGACTTCACGGTCGCGTTATCTTCGGATAACGCGACCGTGTCGTTATGTGCGTGTTTTATAAATGAAAATGAATATCGTTAGACGACCAATCAATACATAAAGAATTTGCCTACTTACGATATCCATTTTTCCTACAACTTTTTAGGAAGTTGAAAGTATTTACTGTGCGCGCCTGGGGACATACCGTCTCAGGTGGCCGCTCTTGATATTGTTGTCTATCTGTTCGGTCGGGTTTTCACTCGCTGCTGAAGCCATTTGCGCAAACGATTGCCATGGACTTTTCAGTGGGCGCAGGTATTCGCGTTCCAGACGATAAAGGACTGTCATGCTTAAAAGTATTGTTATGCCATCATTGCTGACTGCTGGACTGCTCGCCCTGAATCCTCAGGCCAATGCTGCCGCCAAAAACCTGGTGTTCTGCTCAGAAGGCAGCCCGGCCGGCTTTGATATCGGTCAATACACATCAGGCACGGACAACGACGCCGCCGAGCCTGTCTACAACCGCCTGGCCGAATTCGAAAGCGGCCAGACCAGCGTCGTTCCGGCGCTGGCTACGCGCTGGGATGTCTCCGACGACGGCTTGAGCTACACCTTCCATCTGCGTGAAGGCGTGAAATTCCACAGCAACAAGTCGTTTACCCCCAGTCGCGACTTCAATGCCGACGATGTTCTGTTTACATTCAACCGCATGCTGCACAAGGATCATCCGTTTCGTGTCGCCTATCCAACCGAGTTCCCGTACTTCACCAGCATGGGCCTGGACAAAAATATAAAGTCCGTCGAGAAAACCGGCCCAATGACCGTGGTTTTTTCATTGAACAAAGTGGACGCGGCATTCATCCAGAATATCGCGATGAACTTCGCGTCCATTCTTTCGGCCGAATATGCTGACAAACTGATGGCATCGGGCAATGTTCGCGATATAAACCAATCGCCCATTGGTACCGGACCATTTGTATTGCGGCGTTACCAAAAAGACTCAAACATTCGTTATGTCGCCAACAAACAGTTCTGGGATCCGGAGCGGGTCAAGATCGACCAACTGATTTTCGCGATCAATACCGACGCATCGGTGCGTGTGCAGAAACTCAAGAAAAACGAGTGTCAGGTCACGCTTAATCCCCGACCTGCGGATGTGGAAGCGCTAAAGGCAGACAAGCAACTGAAGGTCATCCAGAAACCGGGCTTCAACCTCGGCTACATCTCCTACAACGTGCGTCACGCGCCGCTGGACAACCTGCAGGTTCGGCGGGCGCTGGACATGGCCGTGAACAAACCGGAAATCATCAAGGCTGTGTACCAGGGCGCAGGACAACTGGCGCAGAACGCGATGCCCCCCACCCAGTGGTCCTACGACGAAACGGTCAAGGATGCCCCCTACAACCCTGAGAAAGCCCGCGAGTTGCTCCGTGCTGCAGGCGTCAAGGAAGGCACCGAGCTGACCCTCTGGGCCATGCCGGTACAGCGCCCCTATAACCCCAACGCCAAGCTGATGGCGCAGATGCTTCAGGCCGACTGGGCAAAGGTCGGGATCAAGACCCGGATCGTCAGCTACGAGTGGGGTGAATACCTCAAGCGCAGCAAAAACGGCGAACACGACATCTCATTGATCGGCTGGACCGGCGACAACGGTGATCCGGACAACTGGCTGGGGACGCTGTACAGCTGTGCCTCCATCGGCGGCAACAACTACTCGATGTGGTGCGACGAAAAATACGACGCCCTGGTCAAGGCCGCCGTCGCCACCGCTGACAAGAATCAACGCATCGATCTGTACCAGAAAGCTCAGCACTACCTCAAAGAACAGGTTCCCATCACGCCGATAGCCCATTCGACAGTCAGCCAGCCATTGCGCGCTGACGTCGAGGGTTTCCAGGTGAGTCCTTTCGGACGCAACAACTTCTCGGGCGTCACCATCGCCGAATGATTCGCGCAACGTGCCAGAGGTGTTTTTCACCTTTGGCACTGCTTTATCCGCAATCCGTGGATACAGCACGAAGGCCCACAGGGCCGCACCACCAAAGCCGGCCAACCCATAAAAGCCGGCCTCTATAAAAGCAGTAATCGGGAGCTTCAAAACGTGAAAAATGCCAGCACTGCTGTATTCGCCTTCTCCTTGCTCGCCACGAGCGTAGCGGCCCAGGCAGAGCCAACCAGTCAGGATTTCGTGCCGACTGAACTGGCGTCAAGCAACCTCCAGAGTGAAGCGAAGGGCTTCCTGGAAGATTCGAAACTGACCGGATCGACCAAGAACTGGTATGCCAATGAGCTGCTGCGTCGTGGCGGCACCTTCAGCCGCAGCGAAAACGGCGTCGTCGTTGACCGTGATCCGCGTCGTATCAACTGGGTGCAAGGCACCATCGTCGATTACAGCTCGGGATTCACTCAGGGCACCGTTGGTTTCGCCACACAAATGGCGGTCTACAACGCCGTGGCGCTGGACCGCGACAAGGACGACCTGATGGGCGGCGCCAACCGCACCCTGACCAAGAACAACGGCGACGCGGTCGGCCAATGGAGCAAGATGGGCCTGGCGAACGTCAAGGCGCGCATCTCCAACACCACGCTGACGGCAGGCCGTCAGTCGATGAACACCCCGGTACTGGCTTACATCGGTAACCGCGCGCTGCCATCGAGCTTCGAGGGTGTGAGCATCCTCAGCGAAGAATTCAACAACCTGTCGTTCACCGCCGGTAGCTTCGATCGCGTATCTCCACGCTCCGAACAAAGCCTGACCAAGTTCCGCTCCGAATACACGGCGAACGCCAACATCGAAGCCGACCGCGTGGACATCGCCGGTGTCGACTACAAGCCGTTCAAAAGCCTGACCACCAGCTTCTATGCATCGAACGTCGAAGATTTCTGGCACCAGTACTACTTCTCGTTCCTGCACGAGCTGGGCGACACCGATGTGTTGGGGCTGAGCACCAACCTGAACTACTACAAGACCAAGGATTCCGGTCAGAAGAAGATGGGCCCGATCGACAACGACACCTACAGCTTGTCGTTGACCGCTACCCACAAAGCGCACAGCTTCAGCATTGCGTATCAGGAAGTCGAGGGTGACACCTACTTCGACTACATCCATGACAGCAACGCGATCTTCCTGGCCAACTCCCTGCTCTCGGACTTCAACGGACCGAACGAAAAATCGGTACAGCTGAGCTACCTGCTGAACATGGCCGACTACGGCGTGCCAGGCCTCAAGTTCAACGTTTACCAGGCTCGCGGTTTCGACATCGACGGCACCCACTACAAGGGCACCGCCTATGACGTCCGCGGCATGGACGGCGAAACCCACTATGAATATGGCGTCGGCGCGTCGTACACCATGCAGTCCGGTCCGTTGAAAGCGTCGACCATGCGCGGGACCTACACCACGCACCGGGCGAGTGCCAACCAGGCGGACGGCAACATCAACGAGTTCCGTCTGGTGACCACCATTCCGTTCAACATTCTCTAATCACCACCCCGGAGGTATCGGGGCCAGAACTTATTGGCCCCGATACCCCACTCACTATTGGCTTCATCACTAGCGGAGGGCGTTTTCTTGAAATCGACATTCAAACTCGCAACATTGCGCAACGCAGTCGCACTGGCACTGTTCAGCGTAGCGGTCGGCGTTTCGGCCAAACCTCTGGTGGTCTGCACCGAAGCCAGCCCGGAAGGGTTCGACACGGCGCTGTACACCACCGCCGTCACCGCAGACGCTTCGGCGGAAACCATTTTCAACCGACTGGTGGACTTCAAGCCCGGCACCACTGACATTCAGCCGGCACTGGCCGAATCCTGGGAGATCAGTGAAGACGGCCTCAATTACACGTTTCACCTGCGCAAAGGCGTGAAGTTCCACACCACTGATTACTTCAAACCGACACGCGACATGAACGCCGACGACGTGGTGTGGAGCTTCCAGCGTCAGTTGAACCCCGACCATCCGTGGCACAAGCAGTCAGCCGTCGGCTATCCGTACTTCGAGAGCATGGGCTTCAAAGAACTGCTCAAGAACGTGGTGAAGGTTGACGACAGCACGGTCAAATTCACGCTGACCCGCCGCGAAGCACCGTTCCTGGCCGACATCGCCATGGCCTTCGCGTCGATCTATTCCGCCGAATACGCCGATCAACTGCTCAAGGCCAACAAGACCGATGAGCTGAACAGCAAACCGATCGGCACCGGCCCGTTCGTCTTTCAGCGTTATGCCAAGGACGCTCAGGTGCGCTTCAAGGCCAATCCGGATTACTTCCGGGGCAAACCACCGGCTGACGCACTGATTCTGGCGATTGCCACTGACAGCAACGTGCGCCTGCAAAAGCTCAAGGCCAACGAATGCCAGATTGCGCTGTACCCTAAACCCGATGACATTCCGGGCATCAAGAAAGACCCGTCGCTGAAAATCGATGAACTTCAGGCGATGACCACCGCCTACGTCGCAATGAATACCTCCCACAAATACATGAGCGACGTTCGGGTGCGTAAAGCGATCGATATCGCCTTCGACAAGGAAGCCTATGTCAGCGCCCTGTTCGGCCCTGGCAACGCCAGCGTTGCGGTCAACCCCTACCCGCCTACCCTGCTTGGCTACAACAATACCCTGAAAAATCCGGCCCACGATCTGGACAAGGCACGGGCCTTGCTCAAGGAAGCCGGCGTTCCGGATGGCACCGTATTTACTCTCTATACCCGCAACGGCGGCGGTGCAACCAACCCGAATCCGGTGATGGGGGCACAAATGATGCAAGCGGATTTGGCGAAAGTCGGCATTAAGTTAGATATACGCGTCATGGAATGGGGCGAAATGCTCAAACGTGCCAAAAGCGGCGAGCCCGACATGGTGTCGGCAGGCTGGGCAGGCGACAATGGCGACCCTGATAACTTCCTGACCCCGAACCTGAGCTGCGAAGCCGCCAAGAACGGCGAAAACTACGCGCGCTGGTGCAATCAGAAGTTCCAGACGTTGATCGATCAGGCTCGGGAAAAAACCGACCCGGCCGAACGTGCCGCGCTTTATGAGCAGGCGCAGGCGATCTTCAATCAGGATCAACCATGGATCAGCATGGCGCACACCAAGATGTTCACTGCAATGCGCAACAACGTAGAGGGTTATTACATTAGCCCTCTCACCACTAATAACTTCGCTACCACCCAAGTGAAGTAGAAGAAGAATCCGGCGGGCTCGCAAAAACGAGACCCGCTGGTACACGCCTAACCGGCAGATGAGGTACACGAGAAGATGTTTAGTTTTATCGCTCGCCGAGTGGGGTTGTTGATACCCACCTTCTTCGGCATCACCTTGCTGACCTTCGCATTGATTCGCCTGATTCCGGGCGACCCGGTCGAAGTCATGATGGGTGAACGCCGGGTCGATCCGGAAATGCACGCCCAAGCCATGGAACGTCTTGGCCTGAACAAGCCGCTTTATGCGCAATACATCGACTACGTCGGCAAGCTCGCCCATGGCGATCTCGGCGAATCGCTGCGGACGCGCACGAGCGTGTGGACCGAATTCACCTCGCTGTTCCCGGCGACTCTGGAACTGTCGATCGCGGCGTTGATATTCGCTGGCATCCTCGGACTTCTGGCCGGGGTCATCGCTGCGCTCCGACGAGGATCCCTGTTCGACCATGGCGTCATGGGTATTTCGCTTGCGGGATACTCGATGCCGATCTTCTGGTGGGGCCTGATCCTGATCATGTTCTTCTCGGTATCGCTGGGCTGGACCCCGGTATCGGGTCGTATCGACCTGCTGTATGACATTCCCCCGAAAACCGGCTTCATGCTGATCGACACCCTGCTCAGCGATGAAGAAGGCTCGTTCATGGACGCCCTGCGTCACTTGATCCTGCCGGCTATCGTGCTGGGCACCATTCCGCTGGCGGTCATCGCCCGGATGACCCGATCTTCGATGCTCGAAGTGCTGCGTGAAGACTATGTGCGTACCGCACGGGCCAAAGGCCTGTCGCCGGCTCGCGTGGTGTTCGTTCACGGCCTGCGCAACGCGCTGATCCCCGTGCTGACCGTGTTCGGTCTGCAAGTGGGCACGCTGCTCGCCGGCGCCGTACTGACCGAAACGATCTTCTCCTGGCCGGGTATCGGCAAATGGCTCATCGAGGCCATTGGCGCACGTGACTACCCTGTCGTGCAGAACGGCATCCTGTTAATCGCCTGCCTGGTGATTCTGGTCAACTTCGTGGTGGACATCCTCTACGGCTTTGCCAACCCACGCATTCGTCACCAGCGCTGAGATCACTTTTATGAGCACACCTACTCCTGTAGTAGCAGTCGATCAAAGCCTGCTCTACCCGTCCGTATACAAAGAGTTCTGGCAGCACTTCGCCAAGAACAAAGGCGCCGTCGCAGGGCTTGCGTTCATGCTGCTGATCGTTTTCTGCGCCATCTTTGCCCCTTGGGTCGCGCCCCATGATCCGAGCGAGCAATACCGCGATTTCCTGCTGACCCCGCCGGTCTGGCTCGAAGGCGGTCAATGGCAGTTCCTGCTGGGCACCGACGAACTGGGCCGCGATCTGCTGTCGCGTCTGATTCAGGGCTCGCGCCTGTCGCTGCTGATCGGTCTGTCGTCGGTGGTGATGTCGCTGATTCCGGGGATCCTCATGGGTCTGCTGGCCGGGTTCTTCCCCAAGATCCTCGGCCCGACCATCATGCGTCTAATGGACATCATGCTGGCCCTGCCGTCGCTGCTGCTGGCAGTGGCCATCGTCGCGATCCTCGGCCCTGGCCTGATCAACACTGTGATCGCTATCGCCATCGTTTCGCTGCCGTCCTATGTGCGTCTGACCCGTGCCGCCGTCATGGGCGAACTGAACCGCGACTACGTGACCGCTGCCCGCCTGGCCGGCGCCACCTTGCCGCGCCTGATGTTCATCACCGTGCTGCCCAACTGCATGGCGCCGCTGATCGTTCAGGCCACTCTGAGTTTCTCCTCGGCAATCCTCGACGCTGCGGCGCTGGGCTTCCTCGGTCTGGGTGTGCAACCGCCAACGCCTGAGTGGGGCACCATGCTCGCTTCGGCTCGCGATTACATCGAACGTGCCTGGTGGGTCGTGAGCCTGCCCGGTCTGACCATCTTGCTCAGCGTGCTGGCAATCAACCTGATGGGCGACGGCCTGCGCGATGCGCTGGACCCGAAACTCAAGAACGCCGCCTGAGGACGTCCGAATGCCACTCTTACAAATCAAGAACCTCAACGTTCGCTTCGGCGATGCCACCGCAACCCCGGTCGTCGATGGCCTGGACCTGGCCGTGGACAAAGGCGAAGTGCTGGCGATCGTCGGCGAATCGGGCTCGGGTAAATCCGTGACCATGATGGCGCTGATGGGCCTGATCGATCATCCCGGCATCGTCACAGCCGACTCCCTGACCTTCGACGGCAAGGACATGCTCAAGCTGAGCGCTCGCCAGCGTCGCCAGATCGTCGGCAAGGACCTGTCGATGGTCTTCCAGGACCCGATGACCGCGCTGAACCCGAGCTACACCGTGGGCTTCCAGATCAAGGAAGTGCTCAAGCAGCACTTGGGTCTGTCGGGCAGAGCCGCGCACCAACGTGCGCTGGAGCTGCTGCAGAAGGTCGAGATCCCGGGCGCCGCACAGCGTCTGGATGCCTACCCGCATCAGCTGTCCGGCGGTATGAGTCAGCGTGTTGCGATCGCCATGGCGATTGCCGGTGAGCCGAAACTGCTGATTGCCGACGAACCGACCACGGCTCTGGACGTGACCATTCAGGCGCAGATCATGGACCTGCTGCTGGCCCTGCAGAAAGAACAGGACATGGCGCTGGTACTGATTACCCACGACCTGGCCGTCGTCGCCGAAACCGCTCAGCGGGTGTGCGTGATGTACGCTGGTCAAGCCGTGGAAGTCGGTCAGGTACCCGGTCTGTTCGATGTGCCTGCGCATCCTTACAGCGAAGCACTGCTGGCGGCGATTCCCGAGCACAGCATGGGTGCCGAACGCCTGTCGACGCTGCCGGGCATCGTCCCCGGTCGTTACGACCGTCCGAGCGGTTGCCTGCTGTCGCCGCGCTGCCCGTACGTCCAGGACAAATGCCGTGAACAACGTCCGACTCTGGACCCTAAAGCCCACAGCCTTGCGCGCTGCTTCTTTCCGCTGAATCAGGAGGTGGCGTAATGAGCGAAATCGTACTGACCGCCCGTGACCTAACTCGTCACTACGATGTATCCCGTGGACTGTTCAAGCCACACGCCACCGTGCGCGCGCTCAACGGCGTGTCGTTCGAACTCGAAGCCGGCAAAACCCTGGCGGTCGTCGGTGAGTCCGGCTGCGGCAAGTCCACTCTCGCCCGCGCCCTGACACTGATCGAAGAGCCGTCCTCGGGCTCCTTGAAAATCGCAGGTCAGGAAGTGACCGGCGCGACCAAGGCGCAACGCAAGCAACTGCGCAAAGACGTGCAGATGGTGTTTCAGAGCCCGTACGCGTCGCTCAACCCGCGTCAGAAGATCGGTGATCAACTGGGCGAGCCGCTGCTGATCAACACCAACCTGTCGGCGGCCGAACGCCGCGAGAAAGTGCAGGCGATGATGAAGCAGGTGGGGCTGCGTCCTGAGCATTATCAACGTTACCCGCACATGTTCTCCGGGGGGCAGCGTCAGCGCATTGCGCTGGCTCGCGCCATGATGCTGCAACCCAAAGTGCTGGTGGCGGATGAGCCAACCTCGGCGCTGGACGTATCGATTCAGGCGCAGGTGCTGAACCTGTTCATGGATTTGCAGCAGGAGTTCAACACGGGCTATGTGTTCATCTCCCACAACCTGGCAGTGGTTCGCCATGTCGCCGATACGGTGTTGGTGATGTACCTGGGCCGTCCTGCGGAAATGGGGCCAAAGGAGGAGATTTATAACCGGCCTCTGCACCCTTACACGCAGGCATTGCTTTCGGCCACGCCGACGATTCACCCGGATCCGTCGAAGCCGAAGATCAAGATTGTGGGTGAGTTGCCTAACCCGCTGAATCCGCCGTCGGGTTGCGCTTTCCACAAGCGTTGCCCGTATGCGACCGAGCGCTGCAGCACTGAGGTTCCGGAGTTGCGGACTGTGGATAACCGGCAGGTGGCGTGTCATTACGCGGAGCAGTTCGTGGCGTGATCGGCTGCTGACGCGTGAATAAAAGAAGGCCGTTGCGTTTAGAGCGCAACGGCCTTTTTTGTTGCGCGTTTAACAAGTAAAGCTTCGGCGAGTCCTGTAGCAGCCCGGCCGTGCTGCTACAGAATTCGCTGTAACCCTATGGGAGCCGTATCAGTAAACATCCCGACGATAACGGCCTTGCTCGATCAAGCTCTGTACACCCTCTTCGCCGATCAGGGCTCTCAATGTCTCATCGACGCCTGTGGCCATGCCTTCGAGACTGCCGCAGATGTAGATAACGGCGCCCTCTGCCAACCAGCGATGCAACTCATCGGCCGCTTCGCGCAGGCGATCCTGCACATAGATTTTCTCGGCCTGGTCGCGGGAGAACGCCAGATCCATCCTTGCCAGATCGCCACTCGCCAGCCAGCCGTTCAACTCATCGGCGCAATGGAAATCGTGCTCGGCATTGCGCTCGCCAAACAGTAGCCAGTTGCGATGTTCGCCCTGGGTGATGCGCGCTTTCAACAAGCTGCGCAGCCCCGCCAATCCGGTGCCGTTGCCGATCAGAATCATCGGCGCAGGCTCGCTCGGCAGGTGGAAACTGCTGTTGCGACGAACGCGCAGGCTGATGGAAGCCCCCAACGCTGCGTGCTCGGTCAACCAACCTGAACCCAATCCAAGGCTACCGTCCGGATGAAGCTCCTGACGCACGATCAATTGCAGCGAGCCGTCTTCGGGAATTGACGCAATCGAATACTCACGCATCGCCAGCGGCACCAGCGCATCGATCAGCGCTTGTGCGTGAAGACCGACGAGATGACTGCGATTGGCAGGTAACTGACGACTGCGCAACGCCTGACCCAAGGTTTCGCTCAAGCCATCGACATGGACCTGCGAGTCTGCAGCGATGCCCAACCCTGCCAGGAAATGCTCGACGGCAGACGGCGCATTACGCGGCAGTACTTCGACCAGATCGCCTGCCTCCCAGCGCGTGTCGGACGCGCCAGTAAGCCCCAGCAGAAACACTTTCGATCCAACGCTACCCGCGTTCAGCAAATCGCGCTGATTGAGCGTCCAGTTTTCATAATCCGGCGCTTTCCATGCAGTGGCAGGCGTCGAACCGGTCAGTTCGCCCAATTGCTGCTGCCAGTGTTGCAGCGCGGCGCTGTCGCCACTGTCCACTTCAACCGGAGCGAACAAGGTGCTGCCTCCACGTTCGGCGAGCCAGCCATGCAGACGCTGAGCAAAACCGCAGAAATGCTGGTATTGGCGGTCGCCAAGACCCAGCACCGCGTAATTCAGATTTTCCAGAGACAGCGGACGGCCCAGTAATGTGCGTTCGAAACCACGAGCGCTGTCCGGGGCCTCGCCATCGCCGAACGTGCTGACGACGAACAGCGCATTGTGACTCTGATTCAGGTCCTGCTCGGTCATGTCTGCCAGGCGCTGAACGCGCACCGGCAACCCGGCCGATTGCAATTGCCCGGCCGTCTGCCACGCCAGTTGTTCGGCGAAGCCGCTCTGGCTGGCGAAACCGATCAACCACGCCGGTCCTTGGCTGGCGGAGCCACTGGTGGCGGTGGACACCTCACCACGGGCACTGCGAATGTCACGCTTCTTGCGGCGGCGGTCCAGATACAGCAGCCAGCCTGTGATGAAGAACAGCGGCATGAGCAGCGCCGCAACCGTGATCACGATACGGCCAGGAAGTCCCCAGTAACTGCCGGTGTGCAGCGAGTAATTACTGACCAGCAACTTCGCGCCGTAGCCTTTATCCGCGTAGCGTGAAACGGCCTTGAGTTGTCCGCTGGCGGGATCGAGGGTTATCTGGTTCAGCGCGCGCGGATGCGGTGCGTTCTTGAGGATGTAGAAAACGGTCGCCATCTGGCCGGGTGCCTGCGGCATGCGCAGATTGTAGGCCTTGAGGTCAGGGCCTGCGGTTTTCTGAATGGTATCCCAGATCAAGGCATAGTCCGGTGCAGCGGTTTGGACCGGAACCGCCTCTTTCGGACCCGGTCCTGGCCGTGGCCCACCGCCGCCTCGGCGCTGCTCTCCGGCCACGGGTGGATCGCCGATGAGCTTGTTCATGCCGTTGCTCACCCAGTCGTAGGACCACATCAATCCAGTGATGGCCAGCAGCAGGTAAACGATCAGGCACCAGGTGCCGAACACCGAATGCAGATCCCAATTGAAACTGCGGCCCTTCTTCGCCCAGTCCAGCGTCAGCCACACGCGCCAGTTCAATGCCTGACGCGGCCAGCGCAGATACAGTCCGGACAGGCAGAAGAACACCAGAATCAGCGTGCAGGCGGCGGTGACCTGTTTGCCGTATTCGCCGGCTGCCAGGAAACGGTGCAGGTTCAGGATGAAGCCGAAAAAGTCTTGCCCGAGCGCATCCTCGGTGAACGCGCCGGTGAAGGGATTGAAGTTGTGCATCTCGCCACGACGCTGGCCGGGCGGCGGCTGGAACCAGACCTGCGCGACCCTGTTACTGTCAGGCTCGATGCGGAACATCGACACTTTGTCCTTGCCTTGAGCCTCGACCTTGCTGACCATTTCGGGCAATGACAACTGACGCTCGAGCGGCTGCACGAACAGAGTATCAGGGTTGAGCGCATCGACGATTTCGTCCTCGAACGAATACAGCGCGCCGGTAATGCCCATCAGGGCCAAGACCAGACCCGCCGTGATTCCGAAGAACCAGTGCACTTGAAACAGGACTTTCTTCAACACCCTCAATCACCTCGATAACCCGCTGCGACGCGCATTATGCGCACAAACGGCATGTATTCTCATCCGTATCTGATTCTGTATTCGGTCACCGATCCGACACAGTGGTGTGTCGGCTGGACGCCTGTAGCAGTCCGGCTTGTCGGCGGTGACAAGATTAAAATCGCCACCGCCGGCAAGCCGGAGTGCTACACAGAGACGCACGCCGCGCACATACAAAAGCCCCACTCACCGGTGGTAAGTGGGGCTTCTCGCTTCTCTTCCTGATCAGAAGTGGAAGCTGGCACTCATCAGCGCGGTCCGGCCTGCAGCCATGTGCGCATAGTGAGTGGTGAAGACCTGATCGTAGTAACGCTTGTCGGTCAGGTTCTGCACGTTTAGTTGCAAGTCGACGTTTTTGGTCAATGCATAAGTCGCCATCGCGTCGTAGCGCCAGTAGGATGGCACCTCAACCGAGTTGGCTTCGTTGCCGAAACGCGAATCGACGAAGGTTGCGCCACCGCCGACAGTCAGCTTGGGCATCAGCTCGTACGTAGACCAGAAGTTGAAGTTGTTCCGCGGGGTGCTTGGCATATGGTTGCCTTCGTCAGCCGCGTTGGTGGCCTTGACGATCTCGCTCTCCATATAGGTGTAGCCGCCGTAAACCTTCCACTTGCTGGTGATGTTGCCGCTGTAGGTCAACTCAAGGCCATCGACACGCTGCTCACCGTCAAGCACCTGAAAAGTCGCGTTGTCAGGATCGGTGATCCGGGCATTGGTCTTTTCGGTGCGGAACAGGGCTGCGGTCAGCGACAAATTGTCGTCGAAGAAATCCCACTTCGTGCCGATCTCGTAGTTACGGTTCTTTTCCGGATCGAGATCAGAGTTGTTCGCTGCCAGTTCCAGACCACCGTTACCACTGGTTTCACCCGACGGGTTGCTGGATGTCGACCAAGCTGCATAGATGCTGCCATTGGGCAATGGCTTGTAGGTCAGACCGACCTGGTAGTTCCACAGCTGGCTGGTGTTTTCACGTTTGAAAGACCCGGCTACGGAGCCACGCCCGCCCGTACTGAACCCGCTCGACGTGACATCGTAATCGTCATAACGCAGGCCGAGATTCAGCGACCATTGGTCATTGAACTTCAGAGTATCGAATACATACGCCGCGCTGGTTTTGGTGTCGGTGTCCGTATACGCCAGGCTGTCGGTGATCGTGCCGTTCCACGCATCTTTCGGGGTCGGATCGTACAGGCTGGTGCAGTCACCAGACCTCAACAATGCGGCGTTGCAAGTCGAACCGATTGTGCCGCCCGTCGCCGACAGCACGTTATAGCCACGGTTATGAGTGTCCTGATATGAAAACTCGACGCCGGTCACCAGACTGTGTTCGACGAAACCGGTATTGAACTTCGCCTGAAGGTCAGTCTGGTTGACGAAGCCACTGGATGTGGAATTACGGCTCTTGGCCGAACGCGAAACCAGGCCATTGGCAACGTTGCCGCGGCTGTCGTCCGGATTGGTGACGATGTAGTCCAGCGTCGAGCGGGACATACGGAAGCTGTTGGAAATGGTCAGGTTTTCGTTCAGATCGTGCTCGATGCGGAACGTGCCACTGTCATTGATGCTCTTGCGATAGTCGCGGTCGGTGAGGCCGTAAAAATTGTTCTCGTTGACGTGGGCCGGCTTATCGACGACGTCTTTGCTGCGACCGGGAGTGCTGGTCAGTGGAATACCGTAGTCCGGCATGTCGTCAGTGGAAAGGTGATAGTAATCCAGCTTCACCCGGGTGTCGGTGCCCAGACCGAAAGCGAAGGACGGCGCGAAGCCCCAGCGACTTACATCGACGTCGTTACGGCCAGCGACGTTGGCGTCATGCTTCATCAGGTTCAGGCGAACGGCAGAGGTATCGGTCATCTGCTTGTTGACGTCCAGCGTGTAGCGCTGGGTCTGGTCGGAGCCGAACGTATAGCCCCCGTTGTAGGCATCGCCCAGATGAGCGCCTTTGGTAATCAGGTTCAGGCTACCGCCGGTAGAACCCGCGCCTGTGAAGGCAGAGCCCGGGCCCTTGCTGATTTCGACGGATTCGACGTTGAAAATCTCGCGGCTCTGGGCAGCGACATCGCGCATGCCGTCGATGAAGACGTCACTCTCGGCATTGAAACCACGAATGATCGGGCGGTCCGCGTTGGGGTTGCCACCCTCGCCTGCGCCAAATGTGATGCCGGGGGTCGTGCGTAACGCATCGGCCAGA
The DNA here is from genome assembly GCF_003605735.1 of Pseudomonas sp. LS-2. GTDB lineage: Bacteria > Pseudomonadota > Gammaproteobacteria > Pseudomonadales > Pseudomonadaceae > Aquipseudomonas. The sequence goes on from NZ_QXTJ01000041.1 coordinate 31,889, forward strand.
CTGGTCGCTGCGGTGTCGCGAATCACTTGCTGAGGAATCACCGTGACGCTTTTGGGCGTGTCACGCAACGGAGCGGTATACTTTTTGGAAGCGGACTCCTCGGTCTTGTAACCGGTTTCCTGCTCACCATCAATGGTGGTAGCTCCGAGGCTCAGGGTTTTGTCCTGCGCGGTCTCGGCGGCTTGAGCCAAATGCGCGGCAGACATCGCGGCGATGGCGACGCCCACTACGCCAGCTATCGAGCGCTGAGAAGGTGCGGATGATGGTTGTGATTGGCGCGACATTTTCCTTCCCCAAGGAATGTAGAGGCCGCGGAATATAGTTGGGAATCATTTGTATTCGCATAAAACTTACATTCTTTACAATTCCGCTTTACGGATTTTTCACCCTCGTTCGTCTACGCGCGCTCGCAGGGTTTTACACAGCCAATAAGAATCACTACCATTCGCTACCTTTTCGATCCTGAGTGGCGACGCCATGCTCCTGCACATCCCTGGCCTGTTTACCCGTGAGGAAGTGCTGCGCATCCGTGAAGCTCTGGAACAGACCGAGTGGGCGGACGGCAAGATCACCGCCGGGCACCAGTCGGCGAAAGCCAAGCACAATCTGCAACTGCCCGAAGGCCATCCGCTGGCGAAAGAAATCGGTGCGGCCATGCTCGAACGGCTCTGGCAGAACCCTCTGTTCATGTCGGCAGCCCTGCCACACAAGGTGTTTCCCCCTCTGGTTAACTGTTACACCGGCGGCGGCAGTTTCGATTTTCACATCGACAACTCGGTGCGTCAGGCCAGAGGCAGCGTCGAACGGGTGCGCACCGATCTGTCGTCGACGCTGTTTTTCAGTGACCCGGACGACTACGATGGCGGCGAGCTGGTCATTCAGGACACCTTCGGCACGCGGCAGATCAAGCTGCCAGCCGGTGACCTGCTGCTCTACCCCGCCACCAGCCTGCACAAGGTCAATGCGGTCACACGTGGCGCGCGTTACGCTTCCTTCTTCTGGACCCAGAGCCTGGTGCGCGACGACGGCCATCGCACGTTGCTGTTCGAAATGGACACTGCCATTCAGCAACTCAGTCGTGATGTGCCTGATCATCCCTCGCTGATCCAGCTCACTGGCACTTATCACAACCTGTTGCGCCAATGGGTCGAGGTCTGACATGAGCTGGACCATGCGACGCGAGGATGTGCTCGACGGCGAACAACTGCGCGCCATGCTGCAGGAAAACCCGGCGAGTGCGGCACGAGCGATTCTCTTGGCGGCGCAGGAATCCATCGTCGATGCGCAGGCTTTGCTGGGTCAGATCCTTCTGGACGGCAGCGGGATCGAGCAAGACGCAGCGCTGGCGCTGGTCTGGTTCCAGATCGCGGGACGCAATGGCCACGCGATGGCGAACAACATGGCCGGGCGCTGTCACGAACATGGCTGGGGCTGTGAACCCGACGCCAGCAAAGCGGCTGAGTATTATCGACTGGCGGCCGAAGCCGATCTCGACTGGGGCTTCTACAACTACGCAAACCTGCTGGCGACCGGTCGTGGGGTGAACAAGGATCAGGCACGGGCCCTGGCCTGTTATCGAAAGGCGGCGCAGATGGGCCACGCCAAGTCGATGAACCTGCTGGGACGCTATCTGGAAGAAGGCCTGTGTTGTGAACGGGACCTGGCAACAGCTCACGACTGGTATCGCCGCTCCGCGCACGGCGGTGATTTCCGCGGCCAGTTCAGTCACGCTGCCGTTCTCGCCGATCAGGGGCACATCGAAGAGGCGGTTGCCTGGCTGCAAACAGCGCTGCGTACTGGCAACCTGAACTTCCTTCGGGTCAGCCGCAAGACGTTACTTGAGGCGACCCATCCTGACGTTCGCGCACTGGCGAGCGATTACCACCGACGTGCGGCCGAACTGGGCGATGATGCGGACAAGCACGAATACCGCAAACAATTGAATGCCGACGCTTCCATCGTGTAGGACGCTCGTAATTGCGCTGCACAACTTGCGGGAGGATTAGATAACTTCATATTTCGACAGGCTCGGCATCTCCTTTGATTACGGTAGTTGCGCACGTCATTAATATTTCGGCTTGGAAAAATCCTACAGGTCTAGCCCTTCTTTCCTCTTTGACCCACCAAGAACCAGTACTTACTCTTCAAACACGCGAACAGCGTTGAACACTGTTGAGACAGTGATCAAAACACCACCCGACATCATTAAAGGATTAATGACCATGTCACAACTTGCACGAAACCTGGACGACGCCGCGACTCAGGCATCACAGCTATTTAGCGCCGCCGCGGCAGACAATGATGACACGCGCGACAGCGGTCTCATCCTGACGAAGGACCAGATTAAAGATCTCAAACGGTATGAAATGGCCGGCCTGGCACTGCCCGTTCAATTAAAAGATGTCATCGCATATCTGGGTTATCGAAATGGCGCAGGCAAAGGGCTGGAACCTGCGGACTTCCAAAAAACCTTCAAGCTGGTGCACGACCACGCCAGCCTCTGGAATCCATTACGGACCGACTTGCTGAGTGTCAGTGACAAGCTGGTCGTGTTTTCCGGCGTCATTCAGGTCTACGGCGAAAGCATGTCAGAAGTGTTCGACGATATCAAAGCCCTTCGCCTTGTCGAAAAACACAATATCTCGACACTTGAAGACCTGAAGCGAATTGAAATGGAGCTGGGACACAAGTTTCCCGGCATCGAACAACCCGACCGTGCCGATCTTGGTTATTACCTGGACGAAATCCTGAAAAAAGTGCGGGAGCAAGAAGCGCTCGCCCAGAGAATCAAGACTCGACTTGACGCCTTTGGTCTCGAGCTCGCCAGCAAGATCATTCCCGAAATCCAGCTCAGGCTCAAAACGATCGATAACAACACCTTGGGTGCGGAAATCAAGGCTCTGCAAGTCAGTATCGATAACCGGGCGCTGGCGATCGAAGAAAAGAACAAGGAATACAAGAAACTGGTGGGAGACGCCATCTCAGGGATCACCAGCGGTTTGGTCATGGTGATCTACGCCAGTGTTCAGGCCGAAAAAGTTCGCAAAGAGCGCAATAAGCTGAAGAAGGCGCAACAAGCCGAAATTGCTCAGATGAACCACAAAAACAAGGTCCTGGCGTCGTTGGGGCGTGTCCGTATGGACATGCAGGACCTTGACTTGATCGCCATCGATGCCGATATCGCGACCAAGAACCTCATCACTGTCTGGAACAAGCTAGGCACCTTTATCGAAGAGTCCAGCCAGGAAGTCGACGGCATCAACGATGGACTCAGCATGCGCAGGTTCCGCAACCAGTTCAACTTGGTCGTCGCACCTTGGCGAACCATCGAAGAAGACGCTAAAGCACTGTTGCGGGTGTTTGCACAAGCAGACGCCGAATTTCGAGAAGAATATGGAGATCAGAAATGAGTAACGTAAGCCAGTTTCCTTCGACCGTTAATTACCCTCAAATAGATGCCGACACGCTTAAACAGGTTACCCGTTTGGCAAACACTGCAGCTATCGAGGTTAAACGCTGTTTCGTACAGACCGAATACCTCCCGGCTGTAGACAAGAGAGTCAGCGGCTTGAACAGGGCCATTCATAAGGCGGTCTCCAAACTACCGGAAAGCGTTAACTCGCTGTTCCACAAGATCGCGATAAATACCGGTACCCTCAGGGCCTATCAGGCGGAACTGAGGAATGCGCCAAGTTCCGACATCCAGGAAATCCTGGAAGACATCAGCACCCAGGCCGTCAATATCGTTCGAATCATCAGGGAAACGAACGCTGAGCTTAAACACGCACTCACCCCCATGACCGATACTGTGGACCGAAGAGTCACGGCTGGCTACATCGCGCAACTGGAAGTCGAGCAGCAGCGGCTGCCCATCGAGATTCAGGAAATCCGCGAACGAAAAGCCACCCTGGATGCAAAACGCAAGTCGCTGACCGATGCGATGGCGCTCCTCGAAACCAAGGGCATCGCCGAGATCGGTAAGGACACAATGCTCAATGCTCAGCAGATGGCAAACATGGGGATGGCGTCTCCCGAAGTAGCGGTCGTTGATGCAGCCATCAAGCTGGCTCAGGAAGCGCTCGAACGACTGGAGTCGATGATCAACTACGTTGGCTTGTCTGAAGCCCGCAACGAGATTCGCAAACAGATCGATGCCCTGATGGCCGGTGAGCGCGGCAAACAAGAAAGCTTGCACAACATAAATACCAAACATGCCTTGATCGCCGCTGCTCATGACTTTGACGATCAACGACAACGGTATGTCGAAGAGTTCGAAAAATTCATCATCGCCGGGCAATCGTTCCTCGATCTTTACCGAGCAGTCGATGCCCAGGACATGGAGGTCATCAGCCAGCTTACGGTCGATGCCGTCGCGCTGTCGGTGCATCTGAAGTCCGCTCTCTAATTAACCCCGCTCGTTCAGGCGTCGTGGCACGAAACGGCCACGGCTCCTGAACCCATCCAATAAGAAACAGGGCATCCCCTTTTCGGAGTGAGCCTGTCGGAGACACCTGTGACCGGAACATTCATTGATCAAGCCCAATTCGATGCCCTCCAGGCCTGTATGTCATACATAGAGGGCCTGGAGGCAGCGGTTCGGGATTTCTGTAACGCCATCGACCTCGGTAGCTGGAATTACGGGCAGACCCCGCCTCCTTGGGACGCAATACGTGTGGGCGAGACTCAAGCGAAGTCGTGGAGTTTGAAGAGCGGTTATGGGGTGTTTGCACACACCCATAAAGTTCTCACCGAGGCCGCCGTCTTTTACACGTATCTGATAACCATGCTACAAACGAATTCACGGGCAGAGCGAGCTTCTCCCGTCGTTGTCCTCGAAAAGCTGGCGTCCCCTCCAGGCCCCCAGCCCATGTACGCCACGGCTCCGATGTCCAATTGCTTGCAGCTGCTGCGATACCATCAGCAATGGGTTGAAGTCATAGCGGCAGTTTTCACGACTGCTAATCCGGGTTATGCAGCCGTGCGCACCGGTATTTACGAGACGCTCCCAAGGGTGATGACATTCATGTCTACTCATCTGAACGCAGTCACTACTGGTAAGCCCCCGCCCGTGCGGCTAAACGCAGCCAGACAGCATGACCGGGACGTGCGTAACCATTATTTGTCGGCAGCCGGGGCCGCCGCCAATTACCTGGTTCAATACTCACGCATCACAACGCTCTTGAATCAGGCGAATCAACGCGTCGCTCAATTAGAGAGCACGTCGACGCTGCACCGACTGCTTACGGACATTCGGTTCATTCAGGTCGAGATGAATCAGGCACTGGGCATGTGCAAAGAATTCATGGACCTGAGAGCAAATAACTAGAGAAGCAATGGCACAAAAAAACCCGCGATCACTCGCGGGTTTTATTTAAATCAGCACTGACTTACACGTAGAACGATTTCAGCGGCGGGAAGCCGTTGAATTCAACAGCACTGTAGCTGGTGGTGTAGGCGCCGGTGGACAGCCAGTACAGGCGATCGCCGATGGCCAGGTTCAACGGTAGGCCGTATTTGTAGTTCTCGTACATGATATCGGCGCTGTCGCAGGTTGGGCCTGCGATGACGACTTCTTCAACCTCGCCTTTCTTCTCGGTCCAGATCGGGAACTTGATGGCTTCGTCCATGGTTTCGATCAGGCCGGAGAACTTGCCCACATCGGTATAGACCCAACGCTCGACGGCAGTACGCGACTTACGCGCAACCAGCACTACTTCGCTGACCAGGATACCGGCGTTGGCGATCAACGAACGGCCCGGCTCCAGAATGATTTCCGGCAGATCGTCACCGAAGTCTTCTTTCAGGAAGCGGATGATTTCTTCGGCGTAGGTTTCCAGGCTGTTGGTGCGGGTGATGTAGTTGGCCGGGAAGCCGCCACCCATGTTGATCAGCTTGAGTCCGATGCCGTCTTCTTCTTTGAGGCGTTCGAAGATCACCTTCACCTTGGCGATTGCGGCGTCCCAGACACTGATGTCGCGCTGCTGCGAACCCACGTGGAAGGAAATGCCGTAAGGCACCAGGCCCAGGTCACGGGCCAGGATCAGCAGATCCATCGCCATGTCGGTCTGGCAGCCGAATTTGCGCGACAACGGCCAGTCAGCGGTGGTCGAGCCTTCGGTGAGAATCCGCACGTAGACTTTCGAGCCAGGGGCGGCTTTGGCGATGTTACGCAGGTCGGCTTCGGAGTCGGTCGCGTACAGACGCACGCCCTTGTCGTAGAAGTAGCGAATGTCTTTGGATTTCTTGATGGTGTTGCCATAGCTGATGCGATCCGGGCCAACGCCACGGTCCATCACTTTGTCCAGCTCGTAGATCGAAGCGATGTCGAAGCTCGAACCTTTCTCTTTGAGCAGGTCGATGATTTCAACGGCCGGGTTGGCCTTGACTGCGTAGTAAACCTTGGCGAATTCGAAACCGGCGCGCAGGTCGTCGTACGCCTTGCTGATCATCGCGGTGTCGATGAGCACGAACGGGGTTTCTTGCTTGTCGGCAAACGCCTTCATTTTTTCGAAGGTGCTCTTCTCGAAATAGTCTTCGACCTGAATCGACATGCGGGGGACTCCTGTTGGCAAACGGTAAAAAACAATGGGTGCAAATGAACGTCCTCCGTATCCCCACTTTGGTTCGCCTACTTCCCAAGGCATGTCGCCGAAAGCAAAAAGGCCATGAGAACGCTGGTTCTCTTGGCCTTGCTGTCTCGTCGTCAGTACTTGAGCCGGATGGATCGTTTCCAGCATGGACGTTCGGCGCGAACTGTAGGACCTGAGGGGTTCAAGATCAACAAAAAATGTCGCTTTTCTGCCCGTTTTTGCCAGACGGGCATCAGCTCTGTTCAATCTCCCTGTAGTAACCGACCGATGTGACAGGACGATGTTCCCCTTGATCCCTGCCATTGATCCCCTGTAGCAGTCCGGCTTGCCGACGGCAGTGATTTGAAAGACGCCACCGCCGGCAAGCCGGACTGCTGCAGGGGACCGGAATCAGACGCTGAAATAGGTGTCAGCAACGCCTGTCGCTGCTCCCCTAACACCAAACGATGCGGGCTTTCCCCACGTACCATTGGCGAGTTCTAGTGATGGAGATATCTGTCAGTTACCGGAGACCGCCACGCCGGAATCGGCCTACATGACGGATGGCCTACCCCCTATCGTCAGGCAGCATTTTCATTCCGTACGGTGATGCGCTCACTGGGCGAATAATGAGGGCTTAGCCGTGGGTTATTTCAAAATTGGCGGGCGTGAGCAGGGATTGGATGGGGACAAAACCACGACCAACGCGATCTGCTTTTCCAGCCTACTGCAGGGATGCCGACCATTCGCGCCGAGGTGCAAGTCACCGAGCCGACCGGTCCCGACACACTGGTCTTCGTTACTTTGAACGAGAGCAAGGTTTGCTGCCGCCTGGCGCCGGATGTCGCGCCTGCGGTGGGCGAAACCCTGACCCTGCGCAGGCGCACCTCGAAGATGGACGGGGCGCATTGCGGCTAGGGGACAAAACCAGCCCGTGCGGGCTATGCGGGCAGATCGGGGAATTGTCGAGGGTGAAAAGAGTTTCAAGTGGGATGGCATTCCCACAGCGCTGCACAACGCGATGGTGATGTGCGGATGTCCGCCGGGGACCAATCGATTGATCGCCCCATCCAGAACAAACTCGGGTTCGAATCGGGATGAAGCGTCTACGCCGCCGAAAGCGAACACCGGATCCTCGAACGTGGTGCCCTACCCTTTAGCGAAGGGGATACAGCCCGTGGGAAAAACCTGGGCGCGCAGCTTCTTCGTGACCCATAGCGAAACCGGCCAACCGCTGGCAAACCGGAAATACATCGCGACGGTAGACGGTCAGCAACGCAATGGCGCAACCGATAGCAACGGGATTGCATACATAGAAGGAGCGTCACCTAACTCCAGCGTTTCCATTCACATCCCCTTCTACTCCCCCGCACGCGAATTGATCGAGCTTGCGGGAATGACAACTCGCGAGGTCGTCACCACTACCCGGGTCGAGCAAGTGCTGCACGGCGAAACACCCAGGCCTATCGCGATCACCGTGAATGATCGAGCGGCGACGCGGGAGGCGATCATTCAGAAAGTGCGGGAATTGGGGCATGGGTTTGTGGAGCGTTCGGGATGGCATGCGAAACCGCCTGGAAAGCCACTGGAGCGGGATTGGGATTGGGATTACAGCATGATCGCTTTGCATCACGCGGGTAGGAGCTATTCGTGCAATGCCGGAGGTGAACAGATGCAGGATATTCAATCGTTCCAACAGAACAAGGAGTTCGACGATATCGGTTACCACTTCGGCATTGATTGCTCAGGGATAATCTATGAAGGCAGGGATATTCGTTCTAAAGGAGGACACCTTCTCGCCTATAACTCAAACGTGCTCGGCATTGTCCTTTTGAACAACCTGACTACACCAGAGGAAGGCAAAGATTTTGTAACGCTGGCTCGGACTATACTGGATTATTTGGGACTCAGCACCACGAACCCGCTACCAAGCCTCCAAGTTAATGCGACCATCAACCTCATTACTGCTCTAAAAGACATTTATAACATAGAGCACTTTGGTGGACATCGCGAATTCCCCCATCAAGATGAAGGCGAGGCAAAAATTTGCCCTGGAAACGTAGGAATGAATCTTGTGAAAAAAATTCGTGCAAAAACGCGCCTCCGGAAGCCAATGAAATCATGAAAAAATCACTTCTCCTATTACTCCCGTTCTTGGCAGCGTCGTTGACACTTGGCTACTACAGAGAAACGGGAGAGGCACAAATGTACACTTATGTATTTGTTAAAAAAAGCCCAACATTTCAGATGAAATTTGAAAACATATTCGCCAATCTACGCGACGACAAGAAACTCTCTAAACTCGACATTCAAGAGCGCCAGAAAGTTATAGACTATTGCAAATATCGGCTTGGCATTGATACCACACTGGAAACACAAGACGATCTTGAACGATGCAAGGCACCCTGACCATATAAACAGATGCAACCTATCACCGAGCCGAGCTTTAGTCATCGTCGTCCTCATTGGGTCAGGTACGACATTTAGTTATGTAGGCTATTACTAGACCTACGAGGAGCCGAGAACTCAGCGGCTGATTGACGGGTCACGTTACTCCGTTCACAGAGAAAATTCGCTCCCATAGATGGACTGCGTTCCACCTGTGGGGGCGAATCCATTCGCGATCGCGTCAGTTCAGGCGCTATCAAAGCGCCTGACTCAGCTACTTCAAATCGACGCCGCTTGCTCCGCCGCATCCGCCGGCGAAACGATGCTGGTCTTCTTGCCTCGGGATTGCCCCGAGCTCAGGTAGGCCGCAATCGACTCTTGCGTCACTTCACCCAGGAACACGTTTTCGGCGTCCAGCACCGGCAGCCATGCGCGGTTGAACTCGTACATGCGCGACAGCAGGATACGCAGGTGTTCGTCGTAGGCCGCCGTAGCGTTGAACGGGCGCAGGTATTGCTCGCAGGTGCCGGTCTGGCGGTGCAGGTCGCGACGGCGAACATAGCCCATGGCTTTGTTGTCGCCATCGGTGACGACGACGTAGCGGCGGTCCTGTTCGTCCATGATGTCCAGCGCGTCCGCAACCGGGGTTTCCGGGCTGACGGAGGGTGCGTTGTCGGCAGCGTCTTCGGCCTTCACCAGCAACAGGCGTTTGAGGGTGCTGTCCTGACCGACGAAGTTGCTGACGAAGTCGTCCGCCGGATGCGCCAGCAGCGTGTCCGGATGGTCGATCTGCAGCAGCTTGCCTGCGCGGAAGATGGCGATCTTGTCGCCCAGCTTGATGGCTTCGTCGATGTCGTGGCTGACCATGATCACGGTCTTGTTCAGCGCCCGCTGCATCTCGAAGAACTCGTTCTGGATCATCTCCCGGTTAATCGGGTCGACCGCGCCGAACGGTTCATCCATCAGCAGCAACGGCGCGTCGGCCGCCAGCGCACGGATCACGCCGATACGCTGTTGCTGACCACCGGACAATTCACGCGGGTAACGATGCAGATACTGCTTGGGTTCCAGCTTGATCATGCTCATCAGTTCGCGCGCGCGGTCGTGGCATTTTTGTTTATCCCAGCCCAGGAGCTTGGGAACGACCACGATGTTTTCCTCGATGGTCATGTTGGGGAACAGACCAATCTGCTGGATCACATAGCCGATGTTGCGACGCAGGGTCACCTCATCGAGTTGCGTGGTGTCTTCACCGTTGATCAATACCTTGCCGGAGGTCGGCATGATCAGGCGGTTGATCATTTTCAGCGTCGTGCTCTTGCCGCAGCCCGATGGGCCGAGGAAGACACAGATTTCGCCTTCGTTGACGGTCAGGCTCACTGAATCGACAGCCTTCACTTCCTTGCCGTTGCTCTGGAAGGTTTTGGAGAGATTTTGAAGTTCGATCATGGTTTTGACAGTCATTTGAGCAATCCTTTTGGAGTCAGCGAGCGTTGCAGCCATTGCAGAAGCAGGTCGGCAAAGATGGCCAGAATGCTGACCAGAACGGCGCCGACGATAAGCATCGACATGTCGCTGCGGCTGATGGAAGCGAGGATGAGTACGCCCAGACCACCGGCGCCGATGGTGGCGGCGATGGTCATGACGCCAATGTTCATGACCACGGCGGTGCGCACACCGGCGAGGATCACCGGTACAGCGATCGGCAGTTCGACCATGCGCAGACGCTGACCGAAGGTCATGCCAATGCCCTTGGCCGCTTCGCGAATACCGGGTTCGACGCCGGTCAATGCCAGGTAGGTGTTACGCATGATCGGCAGCAGTGAGTACAAAAACACCGCAGTGATCGCTGGCATCGGGCCCAGACCCTGACCGAACTTGGAATAGAACGGCAGCAGCAGGCCGAACAAGGCAATCGACGGAACGGTCAGCAGCACCGTGGCGCTGGCCTGCAAAGGGCCGGCGAGGGTCGGGAAGCGGGTCATGAGCACGCCCAACGGCACGCCCACCAGAATCGCCAGCGACACGGCGATGCCGACCAGCGTGATGTGTTGCAGGGTCAGGTGCATGACCTGATTCCAGTCCAGATGGGAGAACGCGCTGAGGAAGCTCATAGTTTCTCCTCTTGTTTTTCCACCGGCGTCTGCTTGATCGGAACGCTTTCGGCGGAAGGATTGATCGGATGTGTGCGCAGGAAATCGGCGGCCACGACAGAAGGACTTTCGTGATCTACATCGATGCGCGCGTTCAGATCGATCATCGTCTGGTTATCCAGCAGCGCAGCCAGCGGCTTGAGTTGCTCGGCCAACTGCGGGTGCTTGTCCAGGTACTCTTTGCGGATCACAGGGGCCGCGGTGTAATCCGGGAAGTAGTGCTTGTCGTCGTCCAGCACCTTGAGTTTGAACGCGTTCAAGCGGCCATCGGTGGTGTAGACGAGCCCGGCGAATACCTGACCGTTGCGCAGTGCGGTGTAAACCAGACCTGCGTCCATCTGACGAGTGTTTTCACGGCTCAGGTTCATGTCGTAGTGCTTGACCATGCCCACCAAGCCGTCGGAACGGTTGGCGAACTCGGTGTCGAGCGCGACGATATGACCCTCCTTGGCCTCATCCTTTAGCAAGGTTGTCAGTTGGGAAATGTTGTTGATCTGCGGATATGCCTTGGCGACCTTGTCCGGCAGCGCCAACGCATAGGTGTTGTTGAACTTCGACGGCGAGAGCCAGACCAGGCCCTTTTTCGCGTCAAGCTCTTTCACCCGCTGATAGGTCTGTTCACTGTCGAGCTTTTCGTCGACATGGTTGTAAGCCACCAGCGAAACGCCGGTGTATTCCCAGAGCATGTCGAGCTGGCCGCTTTCCTGGGCACTGCGCGCCAGGTTGCTGCCCAGGCCGCCCGTGATCTGAACCTGATAGCCCTTGTCACGCAGGTATTGCGCGGTCAACTCGGCGAGGATGGTCTGCTCGGTGAAGACCCGTGCGCCGATGCGTAATAACGGTCGTTCTGCCGGAGCGTCGGCTGCCTGAGCGAATCCGGACAGCAGCAGGCCGGCGCCCAGTATCAATGTGCATAACTTCTTCATAACAATTCCTTCTTCAGCGCGGCGGCTCAACGAGCGAGGCCACGTTCCAGCCACAGACGGCTTGCCAGGGTCACGGCGCCATCGAGGAACAGGGCCAGCAATGCGGTACACGCGGCGCCCAGTACCAGTTGCGGCTGATTGTTCAGGGCGATGCCGGGGAAGATCAGACTGCCGAGGCTGTTGGCGCCGATCAGGAAGGCCAGCGGCGCGGTCCCGACGTTGATCGCCAGCGCGACCCGTACACCGCCGATGATGATCGGCACGGCATTGGGCAGCTCGACGCGCCACAACACCTGACGCGGTGTCATGCCAATGCCGGTGGCGGCTTCTTTGAGAGAACCCTGAACGTTTTTCAGGCCTTCGTAGGTGTTGCGCACGATGGGCAACAGCGAGGCGAGGAACAGCGCGAAGATCGCAGGTCCACTGCCGATACCCAGGACACCCAGGGCAATGGCCAGTACTGCGAGAGGAGGAACGGTGTTACCGATGTTGAAAATCTGCATGAAGCGTTCGGCGCGGCCAACCATATTCGGTCGGCTCAAGACAATGCCGGTCGGGATTCCGACCACCAGTGCCGCCAGCATCGATGCCAGGACAAGCATCACATGCGCTTGCAGATAAAACAGCAGATCATCCTGATACTGCCTGATGGTACTGATGCCGATCCATTGGACCAGCAGGGCCAGAAGTGCGATGACAATCACACCTCCCATTAGCCCCTTGCCATAGCGATTAGCCACGGGCGGACTCCTTATTTCAGTCGGCGAACGCCTCGCAGGGGATTGGCTTTTCAGCCAGTTTGCGAACGTTCGCGAAGAGCAGCGGGTGGGTCGCCGGAAAGGGTGCAACCTCGGCGAAAACACAAGCCATGAGCGCAGCTTCGTCAAGCTAACTTGCTGATTTTGCAAACCTTGGCCGTTTGCGTTGCCAGGGAATGGACGTCTCCACAACCGCAAAGGTTCCCACGTAGGATGCTATTTGGCCACCCTTGATCGACTGAACGGTTCGGTTATTGACTTGGTTTGGGCTATAATCGCCGCCCTTTTTTGAATCACCTCTCGGGCGATTTCCCATGACCAGACAGGCCGCCGAAGTCGCGAAACGCCGCACTTTCGCCATTATTTCCCACCCCGATGCCGGTAAGACCACCATCACTGAAAAGCTTCTGCTGATGGGCAAGGCGATTGCCGTCGCCGGTACGGTCAAATCCCGCAAATCCGATCGCCATGCCACGTCCGACTGGATGGAGATGGAGAAACAGCGGGGTATTTCCATTACCACATCGGTCATGCAGTTCCCGTATCGCGAACACATGATCAACCTGCTCGACACCCCGGGCCACGAAGACTTCTCCGAAGACACCTACCGCACGCTGACCGCAGTGGACTCGGCACTGATGGTCCTCGACGGCGGTAAAGGTGTCGAGCCTCGCACCATCGCCCTGATGGACGTCTGCCGTCTGCGTGACACGCCAATCGTCAGCTTCATCAACAAGCTCGACCGCGACATCCGCGACCCGATCGAACTGCTCGACGAAATCGAAGCGGTCCTGAAGATCAAGGCTGCGCCGATCACCTGGCCGATCGGTTGCTACCGCGATTTCAAGGGCGTGTACCACCTGGCCGACGACTACATCATTGTCTACACCGCTGGTCACGGCCATGAACGCACCGAAACCAAGATCATCCAGAAGCTGGATTCCGACGAGGCCCGCGCGCATCTGGGCGACGAGTACGACCGCTTCGTCGAGCAGCTGGAACTGGTGCAAGGCGCCTGTCACACCTTCGATCAGCAGGAGTTCCTGGACGGTCAGCTGACCCCGGTGTTCTTCGGGACTGCACTGGGTAACTTCGGTGTCGATCACGTACTCGACGCCGTGGTCGACTGGGCCCCGCTGCCGCTGCCGCGTGTTGCCAACGAGCGGACCGTCGAGCCTGTCGAAGAGAAGTTCTCAGGCTTCGTGTTCAAGATTCAGGCGAACATGGACCCCAAGCACCGCGACCGTATCGCGTTCATGCGCATCTGCTCGGGCAAGTACGACAAGGGCATGAAAATGCGCCATGTCCGTACCGGCAAAGATGTACGCATCGGTGACGCACTGACGTTCTTCTCCAGCGAGCGTGAGCAACTGGAAGAAGCCTACGCCGGTGACATCATCGGTCTGCACAACCACGGCACGATCCAGATCGGCGACACTTTCACCGAAGGCGAAGCGCTGGGCTTTACCGGTATCCCGCACTTCGCTCCGGAACTGTTCCGTCGTGTGCGTCTGAAGGATCCGCTGAAATCCAAGCAGTTGCGTCAGGGTCTGCAGCAGCTCGCAGAAGAGGGCGCCACGCAGGTGTTCTTCCCGACGCGCAGCAACGACATCATTCTGGGCGCCGTCGGTGTGCTGCAGTTCGATGTGGTCGCCAGCCGCCTGAAGGAAGAATACAAGGTCGAATGCGCCTACGAGCCGATTACCGTGTGGTCAGCCCGCTGGATCGACAGCAGCGACAAGAAGAAGCTCGAGGAATTCGAGAACAAGGCCGTGGAAAACCTGGCCCTGGACGGCGGCGGTCACCTGACCTATCTGGCGCCGACCCGGGTCAATCTGGCCCTGATGGAAGAGCGCTGGCCGGATATCAAATTCCGTGCGACGCGTGAGCATCATTAAGATGTGATCCATGATCGTTCCCACGCAGAGCGTGGGAACGATCACTCCAAGACACGGTTACTTAACCACCATCCCCACTCCCCGCCCACGCGGGTCGGACGCGGTTTCGACTTTCGTGCCGTCGATCTTGATCGCCTGCACGTTGCCCATCGACCAGCCTTGATCCTTGAGCGTATAGCCCATGGTCTCCAGTTCTTCGGCCACCGGTATCGGCAGAGGCGCGAATTTCTCGGTGAAGATCGTGTCCTTCGGCAACAACTGGTGATGAACCCGCTGCGCCGCGACGGCATCCTTCAACGGCATGTGGAAATCATAGAGATTGTTCAGCACCTGAAAGACCGTGGTGAAAATCCTCGAGCCGCCGGGCGTCCCCAACACCAGCGTCACTACGCCGTCACGCGTCACCAGGCCAGGACTCATCGACGACAGCATGCGCTTGCCCGGCTCGATGGCATTCGCATCGCCACCGACCACACCGAACGCATTGGCAACGCCCGGCTTTGAGCTGAAGTCGTCCATCTCGTCATTCATCAAGAAGCCCGCTCCCTCGACCACCACGCCGCTGCCGTAATCCCAGTTCAGGGTGTAGGTGTTGCTGACTGCGTTGCCGCTGGAGTCGACGATGGAAAAGTGCGTGGTCTGGTGCGACTCAAGACCGGCCTTGATATGTTCGGTCGGTGAAATCGCATTCGGGTTGACCTCTTGAGCCCGCTGGACGAGATAAGCGTGGTCTGTCAGCTGGCTGACTGGCGCTTTGGAGAAGTCCGGATCGCCGAGGTAGTTTGCGCGGTCAGCGAACACGCGCTTCTCAATTTCCGCCAGCAGGTGAATGTAGCGCGCCGAGTTCAGCGGCACGCCTTTGAAGTCGCTGCTCAACTGCTGCTTGATGCCGATCAGTTGCGCCAGCGCCACGCCGCCCGAACTGGGCAGCGGCGCGGTGTAGAGGGTGTTGCCGTCGAAGTTGACGCGCAACGGCTTGCGCCATACGGCCTTGTAATCGGCCAGGTCCTGCCTGGTGATCAGGCCGTTGTCGTGCTGCATCTGCGCCACCAGCAAGTCAGCCGTCTGCCCCTGATAGAACTCGTTGGCGCCCTTGTCGCCGATACGCTCCAGGGTCTTGGCCAGTTCCGGCTGACGGAAGGTCTCACCGGTTTTCATGCCGCCGAAGTAGTCGCCAAAGTTGGTTTTGCCGTTGAGCTGCTTGATCGCCGCTTCGCCGTACATGTATTGCTTGTCGGCGACTTTGAAGCCGTTCCTGGCGTAGCCGATCGCCGGGGTCAGCAGTTCGGCCCATGGCAATTTGCCGAATTTCTGATGCGCTTCCCACAGGCCCATGACGGTGCCGGGCACGCCGGAAGCACGGGCGCCCACCAGGCTCATGCCCGGAATGACGTTGCCCTTTTCATCCAGATACATGTCGCGGCTTGCGGCCTTGGGAGCGGTTTCGCGGTAGTCGAGAAAGTAGGGCTTGCCCTTGATGAACAGGGTCATGAACCCTCCGCCGCCAATGTTGCCGGCTTCGGGGTACGTCACGGCCAATGTGAATGCCGTGGCGACTGCCGCATCAACGGCATTCCCGCCTTTCTTCAGAATCTGCGCAGCGACTTGCGCGCCGTATTGATCAGGCGCTGCAACGGCGCCGCCTTCCAGCGCGATGGCATACACCGGTGAACTCGCGGCGAAGATCACCGACAAGGCTAGGGTCTTGAGGGTCACGACTCGCATGGGGCTTCCTTAATGAGCGGATGCGACAGCTTGGTACGCGGGTGCTGTATGAAAGCTGTCTGAAGGCTGACGAGACTAACGGTCCAGTCGCTCATTAATGATGAAACTTCCCGCAAACGCAAATGGCCACCCGAAGGTGGCCGTTCATTGCACGTCAGCGGCGTATCAACCTTTGAGCATGTCGTGCTTGATCCACTCGATCACCGACGTGCGCTTAGGCACCCAGCCCAACAACTCGCGAGCGTTTTTGCCGCGGACCCGGCTGTTGGAGCCCAGGCCGTAGTTGGCCATCTCATAGCCCCATTCTGCTTCTGCGTCTTTCAGCGGCCAGTCCTGAGACTTACCAAGCCCCATCGCTTCGGCCATGGCATTGGTCATGTCGACGAAAGATGCTTCCCCGCTTTCGACGAAGTAGAACGTACCCGCCGGGTTCTTCTCCAGCGCCAGCGCATACAGCTCGACAACGTCCTCGATGAAGACGTTGGACCAGACGTTTTCCCCCGGGCCGACGTGGCGCACGATGCCGCTCTTGCGGGCCTGTTTTAGCAGCCGCGGCAACTGCACGCTGTCGCGGTCCACGCCCAGGCTCAGGCCGTAGATCAAGGTGTTGCAGATCACGGCGGAGCGCACGCCGTCTTTTGCAGAGGCGATAACCAGATCGTCGATGGCGACGCGCGCGGCTTTGTCAGGGGTCGCGGCAGGCAACGTGTCTTCATAGTAAATCTGGCCGCCGCCCTTACCGCCGGACGCATCACCGACGATGCTCGAACCGCTGGTATGCAGGAGAGGTTTGTTCGAACCTTTCAGCCCCTCGATCAGCGCTTCCACTGCGCCCCTGTGATCGCTGCTAGCCGCGTTGATCACGCCATCGGCCTTGCGCGCCTGTTCGATCAGCATTGCCCTGTCGTCGAGCGTGCCAATCACCGGAACGATACCCAGGGTTTTCATTTCATCGGCCTGCTCGGCGCTGCGCACCAGGCCAGTGACCTGATGGCCCTTTTTGACCAGGCCGGTTGCGATGGAGCCACCGATAAAACCTGCGGCGCCGGTAATGAAAATGTTCATGGGATGACTCCTGTGTGATGTAAATGATGGAGTCAGTATCGGCGTGTGATTCGATACGAAAAAGGCAGCTGAGCCCAAATGACTATTGCGTGCAGGTCACGAATAGCCGATTCACCACCACTTTTTGTAGCAGTGCGGCTTGCCGACGGAGGCGCGCTTGACACCCCTACCGCCGGCAAACGAGATTACTACACAAGCTCACAGCACCACCCGCTCACGCCGCAGATTCAGCGCCAGCACGCTGCTCAACACAACGACCGAACCCACGACCACCATGACCGAGGGCATTTCCCCGAGCAGCACCGAGGCGATGGCGATGGCCATGGGTGGTGTCAGGTACAGGCTCATGGAGGCGCGGCTGACTTCCATGTGTTTGAGCACGTATGCCCAAGCCAGATAGGCCAGCGCACTGGGAAAAAAGCCAAGCACACCCACGGCAATGTTGACCCGCAGCGGTGCATTGACGATTTCGCCCATCAGTCCGGGCAAGTAAATGAGCAGGAAAAAGGTCCCGGCCCAGATCGTGTAGCAGACCATGGTCAGACCGTCGTAACGGTGGCTGTAGCGCTTTTGCAGTGAGAAATAGACGCTCCAGGAAAATGCCGCGAGCAAGACCAGCAAGCCGCGCACATCGATATGCCCGAAACCGCGATCCCCGGTGATGACAATTGCCACGCCGACCAGTCCCCACGCCACGCAGGTCCAGCGCCAGCCGCTGACGCGCTCCTTGAACACGAAATGTGCGAGCAGTGCAGTGAACAGCGGCATCGATTGAATCAGCACGCTCGATGCCCCGGCAGTGACGCCCGCCTGGCCGAAATTCAGCGCGATGTGATGCAGGCTGACCGCGAAAAAACCCAGCACGCCGAGCAGCGGAAGGTCCCTCAAACGCGGCAGCGAAATACGCAGTGAAGAGGCGATGATCGCCATGAATACCGATGCAATGATGAAGCGCAGCAAGGCCAGATGGCCGGGTTCGTAGCCTTGGAGGCCGATGCGGATCCCGGTCGGCGAAAAGCCCCAGCAGGCAATGACGAAGAAAGTCGCCAATGCCACCTTCAATCCATGCCAGCGCAAACCCGGCTGTTCAGAACCGCTCGTCAACGCAACCGGTTCGTTCACCACGCTCATATCGATGCTCCCACTCGCAGACGTTTTACCCGCGCTTGGCTGCGAGTATCGAAACAACCTATGCTCACCACAACCGAACAATAATGACGCAACCATTCACTTTTGGTGATGCATGGAACTGGCCCAGATCCGTATGTTCAAGACCGTCGCCGACACGGGCAGCATCGCCCGTGCGGCTGAGGTTCTGCACTGCGTGCCGTCGAACATCACAGCGCGCATCAAGGCGCTGGAGGCAGAGCTCGGTACCGAATTGTTCTTTCGCCATGGCCGGGGTTTGCGCATCAGCCCGGCGGGAGAAATCTTTCTGACCTACGCCGGGCGAATGCTCAGCCTGGCGGAAGAAGCCAAGCGTGCGGTGCATCCCGATGCAACCCCTTCTGGCCCCTTGCGCATTGGTGCCATCGAGTCGTCAGCCACGTCACGATTACCGCGATTACTCGCGCGTTTTCACGCGCGCTATCCAGACGTGTCTCTGGAGCTGACGACCGGCACCGGCCCGCAACTGCTGGATGCCACGCTCAATCACAAACTCGACGGCGCGATTGTTGCCATTGACGTCAAACGACCCAGACTCAAGCGCACGTCGATGTATCGCGAGGATCTGGTGCTTATCGCCGCCGAATCCCTGGGGCCGATTCGCAGCGCGGCAGATCTGCAGGGCAAATCGATCTTCATGTGGCCCGAAGGCTGTCCGTATCGCGCCGCACTGGAACGCTGGTTGCTGAACAACGGCCAGACGCAGCCCATCATCAGCATCGCCAGTTACGGCACCATCGTGGGTTGTGTCAGTGCGGGGGCGGGCGTTGCGCTGGTGCCCAAAGGCGTGTTCGAGCAGTACCACAAAGGCTCTGGCTGGGTGGGTTACGAATTTGCGGAACTGACCTCCATCGACAACCTGTTCTACTGGCACGAAAACGCTGAACACCATCCGGCGAGGGAGGCGTTCGTAGAGATGTTGCGTGCGGAGTTCAGTGGGGTTCGGTAGATCAGACTGCTTCTGGCCGCAGGCCGTGGGAGTTCGGCTTGCCAGCGATCTGCCGGGCACCGGCAGTAGAATCAGACACTTCGCCGTGTCAGGTGTATCCCGCCCGCCGGATTTGCTGCCGCTTCGCGCCAGATCGCTGGCAAGCCAAGCTCCCACGGCCTCTGGCCAGAATCAAGAGCACCCTCCACAGCAAGCCGGAAGGCTAGTGGATTAACGCCGCCTCAAGCCGCGTAATTCGCCAATTTCTGCTGAATGAAATCCAGAAAACACTGGATCCGCAAAGCCAACTGCGAGTTGCGGTAGTACACCGCGTGAATCGGCTGGCGATAGCCGCTGTTGGCCTCGGGCAGGATGACGTTCAGTCGCCCTGACCGGATGTCCTCATGGGTCATGAAGTGCGACAGGCAGACGATCCCCTCCCCCGCGAGCGCCAGTTGACGCAGCGTCTCGCCGCTGGAAGCCGATACCGTCGGATGAATGAACAAGCGATCGCCGTCGGCATGCCGCAACGGCCAGTGATTGAGGGTTTCGGTCTGAGTGAAGCCCAACAGCGAATGCCCGCTCAACGCTTCCACGTTCTTCGGTCTGCCGTGTTTTTTCAGGTATTCGGGGCTGGCCAGGATGTTCAGCGGACTGGTGCCCAGCGAGCGCGCATGCAGCGTCGAATCGGCGAGGGCACCGATGCGGATTGCCACGTCGGTGCTCTGTTCCAGCAGATCGATGATCAGATCATTGCTGTTGAGCTCCAGTTGAATGTCCGGGTACATCGCCCGAAACTCAGCGACGTAGGGCACGATGGAGTGCAGCATGAACGGCGAGGCGGCGTTGATCCGCAAGCGCCCGGACGGCGTCTGCTGACGCAACGACAAGCGCTCTTCCAACTCCTCCATCTGCGCGAGAATCTGCCTTGCATGCTCAAGGAAAAACTTGCCTTCCTCGGTCAGGTCCATGCGCCGGGTCGTGCGGTTGATCAACGTGGTGTCGAGCTTGGCTTCAAGCCGTGACAAGGTGCGACTGATCGCCGACGGCGTCTGGCCAATCTGCTCGGCAGCGGCCGAAATCGAACCGCTTTCGATCACTGAAACGAACACCTGCAATTCATCGGATCGGGCTTTCACTGTTGTCCTCCGCTCAAAGGCAGGCTGGATATTAGCGCTGTTTGGAGCAAAAGACCGAGCGTTCACGAATGTCCTCTCACGGCAACAGCCCGGCCAAACGGTAGGAGTGAATGCTCGCGCTCTTGACGCCGTCTTCCTTCGCCGGTTCTCGAAAGCTCAAGCCGTTATAGCCGCGGGTCTGCACCATTTTCCGGGCCGCTGCCATGATCGTTTCTGGACCTGATGCAACAAGACCCGCGCGGCCCGATCAGGCCGCACGGGTTTTCAGGCGCCGGATCAGACGCCAAATACAGATGCCAGATGCGCTTCATAGCGCTTCACGTCAGCGTCGATGTTCGGCACTTTCATCACATCCACCGCCAGGAAGGTCGGCAATCCGGTCATGCCCAAGAACTGGTTGGCCTTGTGGAACGGGAAGTAGACCGCGTCCACGCCCTTGGCTTCGAAGAAGTCGGTCGGGTCGTCGAAAGCTTGCTGCGGCGCATTCCAGGTCGCTGAAATCATGTACTGCTTGCCCTGCAAGAGACCGCCGCTGCCGTACTTCTGCGAACTGTCGGAGCGCGTACGACCGTCATTGGCGTAAAGGCTGCCATGCCCTTCGGTGAAGACTTCATCGATGTACTTCTTCACGGTCCACGGCGCGCCCATCCACCAACCCGGCATCTGCCAGACGATCACATCAGCCCAGAGAAACTTCTGCACTTCTTCGGCGACATCGTAGCCACCATCGATAAAGGTCTGCTTCACGTCGAAGCCAACGCGGTCCATGAAGGCCAGTGCGGTGTCGTGGAGGGTTGCGTTGTAACGGCCTTCGGAGTGAGCGAATTGTTTGCCGCCGTTAAGGAACAGTACGTTTTTCATAAAAAGCCTCGTCGTTGCCCGCGTCGTCAGCCCATCAGGGCGTGGAGCGAGCGTTGGAGATGGAAAGGGTTGGAAGCTGGAATGGACGGCAGGATAACGAACACGCGAGGATGAAATAAGCGACCCCGAAGCAAAAAACATTTGCCTGACAAGCACGAATGGAACAGAGATTATTGACTTAAAATTTTCTCACTTTCATTTCAGGAGGCATCCATGAGCGATCTGCACGGTTTCATTCTTCATGCCCAGACCAAGCCGGAAAAAGCGGCTGAGTTCGAAGCGCTGTTCAGCGGCTACGTCGCGGCCAGTCGTAGCGAAGACGGCTGCATCGAATACCACATGCTGCGCGATCAGCAGGACCCGACGCTGTTCATCTTCTACGAGATCTGGCAATCGACGGCCCATCTGAATGTCCACTCGGGTCTGCCGCACATGGCGAGCTTCTTCGAAAACCGCATGGATTATCTGGTGCGTGATTTCGATATCCGCCGGGTCGACATGATCAGCCCGTCCTCGGCCATTCGATAACCCCGGCTTAGCCGACAATCAACAGGTGCGGGCCAACAGCCTGAGGTTATCCTGAGCCCTGCGGCCGGCTTTGAAACCTGCAACGGATTGAGTCAGCCTTCCGGGCGCTTGCCGAATACGCCAACGCCTGTTGCGTCATCTGAGGGAGAAAACTGCGTTTCCAGGCACCTTGATGTCGAGCCCAGACAACTGACCCGCTTCTGAGCCTCCTAAGGTGTGCGAGCGCAATTTTCGCCAACCTCTTCTGGAGCTGTCATGAGCAAACCAATTACCGTTCTTCGCGACACCACGCCACTGCCCGTCGTTGACGCCTGCAAATGGGAGCGCATCGGCGGCGATCCGCACACCGTCAACCTCAACGCGTACACCAGCGCCGACGGCGACAAGATCATGGGCACCTGGATCTGCACCCCGGGCAAATGGCTCGTGGAATACGTGAAGTGGGAGTACTGCGACTTCCAGGAAGGCTACTGCATCATCACCCCTGAAGGTCAGGAGCCGATTCACTTGAAAGCCGGCGACAAATTCATCGTCGAGCCGGGCATGAAAGGCACGTGGGAAGTGGTCGAGACCGTGCGCAAGTATTTCGTGTTTGCCTGACTCCCCACCCAGCAATCGTCGTCTTGTGTAGCAGACCGGCTTGCTGGAGGTGACATCTTGCGTGATCTTCTCCCAGCATGGTTAACACTCTGCTGGGGGAAGGTCAGCTGAGAAATTGAGACGATCTATCGCTTCAATGAGTATTTCGGACACGATAAAACCGGCGAAGGCCCTTAAGATGAAAGCCGTCATAGATGCCCCGCAACCGTGGGGCCATCGCAAGCGTATCCCGGGCCGCCATTCGAGGGCCGACCAACGGAGTTCAGTGTCATGTCCGAAGTCACGATCTATACCACTAATACCTGTCCGTACTGCGTGGCCGCGAAGAACCTGCTCAAGGCCAAAGGCGTGAGCTACAACGAAATCAACGTCCAGACCTCCATGGACCAGCGCAACATCATGATGGAGCGCAGCGGTCGTCGCACCGTTCCACAGATATTCATCGGTGATCGCCATGTCGGCGGTTTCGATGACATGGCTTTGCTGGAGCGCAAGGGCGAACTCAATGCCCTGCTCGAAAGTCACGCCTGATCTTTCTTCCGATACCCCTCGACCACCGCCGAGAAGTCTTTGCCGCCATCGCCACGCAGACTCATCGCCTGATACAGCTGCTGCGCCACGGCACCGAGAACCACCGGCTGGTGCGCGACTCTGGCGGCCTCGGTGGCGAGCCCCAGATCCTTGAGCATCAGCTCGGCCCCAAACCCACCGGTATAACCGCGTGACGCTGGCGCGGTGTCGACGATGCCAGGCCAGGGGTTGTACATCTCCGAACTCCAGCACCGGCCGGTAGAGCTGTTGATGATGTTCGCCAGAATCGCTGTGTCGATGCCCAAGCGATCACCCAACGCCATGGCTTCGGCGACACCGATCATGGATATCCCCAACAGCATGTTGTTGCAGATCTTGGCGATCTGCCCCGTGCCGACGTCACCGCAATGCACGATGTTACGGCCCATCTGCGCGAGGATCGGTCTGAGCACCGTGAAATGCTCCAGACTCGCCCCCACCATGAACGTCAGTGTTCCGGCCTGCGCGCCGCCGGTGCCACCCGACACTGGCGCATCGCCGACCACCACACCTTGCCTGGCCGCAGCCGCCGCCACATCGCGAATGGTCTGTGGGTCGATGGTGCTGCAATCCACAGCCGGCACACCGGGGGCGATTCCCGCCAGTACCCCGTCTTCGTTCAGGTAAACCGCGCGAACGTGTGCAGCGGCCGGCAACATGGTAATCACCAGATCCGCGCCTTCTACAGCGTGTTTGGGTGATTCGCTGATGCGGCTGCCCAGCTCGGCGAGTTCGGCCAGTACCTGCGTATTGAGGTCAAACAGGTGCAACTGATGCCCGGCCCGGATCAGGTTCCGCGCCATGGGCGCGCCCATGTTGCCCAGGCCAATGAATGCGATTTTCATGGTGTTCTCTCTATTCAGGTCGAGTCCGGCAACGCTCAACGCAGATTGATCGTCGTGTTCACGCCATCATTCACGCTGTCGTCATCGAACCAGCGACTGGTGACGGTCTTGGTCTGAGTGTAGAACTGCACCACTTGTTTGCCGTATGGCCCCAGATCGCCAAGCTTGGAACCGCGCGAACCGGTGAAGCTGAAGAATGGAACCGGTACAGGAATCGGGATATTGATGCCGACCTGGCCGACGTCGATTTCATTCTGGAATTTACGCGCCGCCGCTCCGCTCTGGGTGAACAGACCGACGCCATTGCCGAAGGGGTTGGCGTTGACCAGTTCGATGGCCTGATCCAGCGTGTCGACTTCCAGCACCACCAGCACCGGTCCAAAAATTTCCTGAGTGTAGACCTGCATCTGCGTGGTCACGCCGGTGAACAGCGTCGGGCCGACAAAGTTGCCGTTCTCATAACCTGCGACCGTGATGCCGCGCCCGTCCAGTTCGAGCCTGGCGCCTTCTTTCACGCCGCTTTCGATCAGGTCGAGAATCCGCTGTCTGGCACGCTTGGAAATGACTGGCCCGACATCCGTGCCAGGTTCATTGCCTGCGTTGACCTTGAGCTTCTGCGCCAGCGCCTTGAGTTCAGGAATCCACTGCTTCGACGCGCCGACCATTACCACCACCGAGGTCGCCATGCAGCGCTGACCCGCAGCGCCGAACCCCGCGCCCACCAGTGCATTGAGGGTCTGTTCGCGGTTCGCATCCGGCAAGACCACCGCGTGGTTTTTCGCGCCCATCATCGACTGCACGCGCTTGCCGTGTTTACCGGCCAGGTCGTAGACATGAGTGCCCACTGCCGTCGAACCAACGAAGGAAACCGCCTTGATGTCCTTGTGGGTGCAGATCGCGTCGACCACCTCTTTGCCGCCGTGTACCACGTTCAATACGCCGGCAGGCACCCCCGCTTCGACCGCCAGTTCGACCAGCAGCATGGTTGACATCGGGTCCTGCTCGGAAGGCTTCAGCACGAACGTATTTCCACAGGCGATGGCCATCGGGAACATCCACAACGGAATCATCGCCGGGAAGTTGAAAGGCGTGATGCCCGCGCATACCCCGATGGGTTGGCGCAGCGTGTAGGTATCGACGCCGCCTGCGACGTTCTCGGCGAACTCGCCCATCTGTAACGTGCCGATGGAGCAGGCGTGCTCCACCACTTCCAGCCCGCGAAAAATATCGCCCTCTGCATCAGCGATGGTCTTGCCCTGCTCAGCGCTGAGCACCACTGCGATGCGTTTGGAGTGCTCGCGAATCAGCGCCTGCAACTTGAGCATGATGCGCATGCGAGCGCCGATGGGGGTGTGGCGCCAGGTCTTGAAGGCGTTCTGTGCGGCGGCAACGGCAGCATCGACTTCGGCGGTGGTTACGAGCGGCACCTTGGCCAGCACTTCCTGAGTCGCGGGATTGATCACATCCAGCCATTCACCGGTCTGCGACTCGACCCATTCGCCATCGATCAGCATTTTCACGCGGGCCACAGTCGTGTTGTTTTTATTAAGTGAAACGTTCATTGCAGGATTCTCCATTCGAAGCAGCGCCATCTGGAAAGCGCCGATAAAGCTCTTCTGTAGCAGTCCGGCTTGCCGGCGGTGACGTTCTCAAGGCCGCCACCGCCGGCAAGCCGTGCTGCTACAGATGTTCGATCCACGGCAAATTTGTCTCAGCCGACTCTTTGGCGCGGCGGATCGCGCTTCATCAGCGCCGTGCATACCAGCGCGATCAGCGCCATGCCGACCAGGTACACGATCACGTAATGCGGGTTTCCGCCCCCCATCGCCAGCAACTGCGTGGCAATCATCGGCGCGAAACCGCCGCCCAGCACACCGGCCAGTTGCACAGAAACGGAGATGCCGCTGTAGCGAATTTCCGCCGGGAATTGTCGGGCGAACAGCAGCGATTCCGGCGCATACAAAATCGGGAACACCACGCCCACCGCCAGCACCATCGCCCACCAGACCAGTACCGGATCACGCGTGCCGAGCATGGCGAAGAAGGGGTAGACGAAGGCACACAGCAGTAACAGCCCCACGAAATACAGACGCCTCTGCCCAACCCGGTCAGAGATATGCCCGCACAGCGGCATGGTCACCAGCGACAGCGCCGCGCCTGCGGTAATCGCACCCAGGACGTCAGCGCGAGGGATCTGCAACTGATTGGCGGCGTACGCCAGAGCGAAGGTCACCGACATGTAGAACCAGGCGTTTTCGGCCGTGCGCGCGCCGATGATCGTCAGGGTTTCTCTGGGGTGATCGCGGAAGACTTTGAACAGCGGAACCTTGACCGCGATGTTGTTCTTCTTCAGTTTCTCGAAGTCAGGTGACTCCGGGACTTTCAGGCGAATCAGCCAACCTACGCCGAGCAGCACGACGCTCGCCAGAAACGGAATGCGCCAGCCCCAACTGAGCATGTCTTCTTCGGGCATCTTCGCGACCATCGCCATGGCCAGCGACGCCAGCACCAGCCCCGCGCCGACACCGGTTTGCGGCAAGCTGCCATAGAAGCCCTTCTTGCCTTCGGGCGCATGCTCGACGGCCATCAACACTGCCCCGCCCCACTCCCCGCCGACGGCCATGCCTTGCAGAAAGCGCATCGCGACGAGGATCACAGCGGCCCAGTAACCAATCTGCTGATAAGTGGGAATCAGGCCGATGATGATGGTCGGAATCCCCATCAGCATGAGCGTGAAGAGCAGCATCGATTTACGGCCGATCCTGTCGCCGAAATGACCGAACACGATCCCGCCCAGCGGCCGCCCGAGAAAGCCCACGGCATAGGTGGCGAACGCCGCCAGCACACCGATGATGGGGTCCAGTGCAGGAAAGAAGATTTTGTTGAAGATCAGCGCGGCAGCCGTGCCGTAGAGGAAAAAGTCGTACCACTCGATGGTCGTGCCCGCCATGCTCGCAGCACCGGCAAGCCGATAGGCTTTGGTTTTTTTCGCGGCACTGGCGTTTGCAGCATGGGTTTGCGCCGCCGTGGCGTCCGCCGTTATAGCGTTCTTCATAAACTCCTCCGCTTATTTATTGTTGTGCAGGGTGTTATGGCGTGTAGGTGATTCGGTTGTGTGTCGCGTTGACCTCGGTCGTGAATGTGTTCGCTGCCCCTGTGGAAGCCGTTCATGTGTCGGCTCGGTACCCGTGCCTTACTGCGAGTTGGTTTGCTCCGTGCTTCGGAGTATAGATGTGCAAACTTCTAATAAGAACGCACATAAAAGCAGGTCCAACATGCAAAAAAACATCACATCCCTGAGCGCTCTGAACTGGGATGACCTGAAGTTTTTTCTTGAAGTCGCACGTACCCGCAAGGCCAGTTCCGCCGCCAAACGGCTGGGCGTGGACTACACAACGGTGTCGCGAAGAATCAATGCGCTTGAAGCATCACTCGGCACCCTGCTGTTCGAAAAGTCGCGCAACAACGGCTTTGTCCTGACCGCCGAAGGCCAGCGTTTACTGGGCTCTGCCGAGTCCATCGAAAGCACCTTGCACATTGCCTGCGAGCAGGTTTCAGGCTCCGGCGTGGCGTTATCCGGGCATGTGCGAATGGGCTGCACCGAAGGCTTCGGCAGCTTTTTCATCACCCCGCAATTGAGCCACTTCACCGACACCTACCCTGCTATCTCGGTTGATATTTTGCCGCTGCCGCACTTCATCAGCCTGTCCAAGCGCGAGGCCGACATCGTCATCGCCCTGGAACGCCCGGAACACGGGCCTTACGTCTGCTGCAAACTGTGCGACTACAACCTGCGGCTCTACGCGACACAGGACTATCTGGATAACCACGCGCCGATCAACAAAGTCGAGGACCTCGCCACACATCCGTTCATCAGCTACGTCGACGACCTGGCGTTCAGCTCGGAGCTGTTGTATCTGAGCAACCTGCTCCCCGGCGCTCACGCAACGTTGCGCAGCACCAGCGTCATCGCCCAATACGTCGCAGCATTGCAGGGCCGCGCGCTGGCGATTTTGCCGTGCTTCCTCGCAGCGCAGGACCCGCGTCTGCTGCCAGTATTGGAGAAAGAGGTGAACATCACGCGGCAGTTCTGGATGTACTGCCGAGAGGACCTGAGAAAGCTCAAGCGGATCACTCTGTTGTGGGATTACATTCGCGAGACGACCGAGGGCAACCAGGCATTTTTGCTGGGCGAGACCCAGGTGATGAGTTTTGTGGACTGACCACCGCCCATGCCCATCGGCCAACTGTAGGAGCGCGCTTGCCCGCGATGGCGGTCGCCCTGAAACGGATTCGGCGACTGACACGCCGCATTCGCGGGCAAGCGCGCTCCTACAGTTCGCGCAGCCGCAACACCGAATCTGCCTCCTGACGTCTAGTGAGCACCTCCGCAACATAGTTTAGAAATCTCTGAACTATGCATTTGAGCTTTCCTATTCTTTCCGTTCATCGGCCGAAACTAAGATCGGCTCCAATAAAGGAGCCCGTCCAGTAGAGACACGGCCCGAAGATTGCCTTTTTCAGATGTGACTGCCGTTGTACCCGTTTCGGCTCGCGCCGTGGCGAAGCTATGTCAGGGCAGGTCTGTCGCCAGACGCAATCTTTGAGGACGTTCGATGAAACTGGAAATCTTCCGCACGATGTGGGGCTACACCGCCAGCAAGGCTCAGGCACTCGATGAGCTGCTGGAAGCCGGGTTCGACGGCATGGAAGCGCGCCTGCCGCTGACGCCCGTCGAGCGGGCCGAGTTTGGTGCTTTCCTGCGCGCCAATCGCCTGCCCTACATCGCGACTGTCTTCACCGCTTACGACGTCCTCCCGGAACAATCGGCAACCCTCGCCGAACACCTCACCGATCTGGAAAAGAAGCTCGCCTGGTCTACCGAACTGACCCCGCGTTTCGTCAATGTGCTGGCCGGCAATGACCGCTGGCAGTTGCCGCAGCAGGTCGACTTCTTCGGTCAGGCGCTGGAGCTGGCACGCAAGCACGGCCAGATGGTCACCTTCGAAACCCACCGCGCGCGCTCGCTGTTCAACCCGTGGGTAACGCTGGAACTGATTCGTCAGCTCCCCGACCTGCGCTTCACCAGCGACATCAGCCACTGGATCGTCACCTGCGAACGTCTGCTCGATGACCCCGAGGACGACCTCGGCGCCTTCGTCGAGCGCGTCCATCATATTCAGGCCCGCGTCGGTTACGACCAGGGCCCGCAAGTCCCACACCCGGGCGGCCCCGAGCGCGCTAAGGAGCTGGCCTTTCATCAGCAACACTGGGAGGCCATCTGGAAGTCGCAGCAAGCGCGCGGCTATCAGCTGACGACGCTGACCCCGGAATTCGGCGCCGACGGCTACCTGCATCACCTACCGTTCACCAACGTACCGGTGGCCGATCTGTGGTCGCTGAACGTGTGGATGGCCAAGACAGAACGCGAACATTTTCAACGCTTCACCCATACAACAAGCCGATAAGGAGCGTTTCGCCATGTCTGATCAGTCTCAAGCGGCAGCACCGAAGGTCGCCAACTTCAACAGCATTCCGGTGGTCGACATCGCGGGCCTGTTCGACGCCGACATCACCCAGCGCCAGGCCGTGGCCAATCAGCTGGGTAAGGCTGCACGGGAAGTCGGCTTCCTGTACGTCAAGAACCACGGCATCGAGCAGTCGTTGATCGACGGCCTGCGCCAGGCTGCCAAGGATCTGTTCGCTCAGTCCCTCGAGTACAAGATGCAGCACTACATCGGCACTTCGCGCAGCCACAAAGGCTTCGTGCCAGAAGGCGAAGAGGTTTATGCCAAGGGCAAACCGGATCACAAGGAGGCTTTCGACATCGGTTTCGAAGTCGGCGACGACGATCCGCTGGTGATCGCCAAGACGCCCTTGATCGGGGCCAACGAATGGCCTGACCTGCCGGGATTCCGTCCAGCCGTAGAAGCTTATTACGCCGCTGTATTCGCCTTGGGTCGCCGGCTGTTCGACGGCTTCGCACTGGCCTTGGGCCTGGAGGAGGGCTATTTCGAGGCAATGGTCACTCGCCCGCCGTCCAAGTTGCGGCTGATTCACTACCCGTTCGACGACGCCGCACAGGACGCGCCCGGTATTGGTGCACACACCGACTACGAGTGCTTCACCATGCTGCTGGCCGACAAGCCCGGCCTTGAGGTCATGAACGATCTGGGCCAGTGGATCGACGCGCCGCCGGTTGAAGGCGCATTCGTGGTCAATATCGGCGACATGCTGGAGGTCATGACTGCTGGTACGTTCGTTGCTACGGCTCACCGTGTACGCACAGTCAGCGAAGAGCGTTACTCGTTCCCGTTGTTCTTCGCCTGCGACTTCCACACTCAGATCAAACCACTCCCGCAGTTTGAAACCCGGAGTCAGGAATACGAAGAGATCACCATTGGCGAGCACATGTTCGGCCAAGCCCTGCAGACCTATCAGTACCTGCGCCGCAAGGTCGAAAGCGGCGAGCTGAAACTGTATGAAAAGGCGCGCAAGCCATCGAGCTTCGGCCACCTGAAGAATCAGGCACAGGACCCGTCCTGATGCTCAAGAAGATTGCCAAACACACCGTGCCTTACCTTCCTGACGTGGAGTCACCGACGATGCGCAACACTTTGAACACTGCTGTTCGCTTGACCGTTCTTGCCACCGCCGTGCTTGGCGCGACTGCTTTCGGTACAGCCGCCCAGGCTGCCACTACCGTGACCCCCGGCCAGTTCAAGGTCGGCATGGAAATTACCTATCCTCCGTTCGAATCCTATGACGAGAAGAAGAACGTCGTCGGTTCCGACCCGGACCTGTCGCGTCTGCTGGCCAAGCACATGGACCTCAAGGCGGAGTTCGTCGACACCAAGTTCTCCAGCCTGATCCTGAGCCTCAACGCCGGTCACTACGACGCCATCATCTCGGGCATGTACATCACCCCTGAGCGTCAGACCCAGGCTCAGACCATCGCTTACGCCAAAACCGGCGCGGCGATCATGGTTCTGAAAGACAGCGCCCTCAAACCCAAGGTGCCGGAGGATCTCTGCGGTCTGAAAGTCGGCCTGGAAAAGGGCACCACCTGGGTCGCCCAGTTCAACAAGCTGTCCACCGATTACTGCGTCCCGAACAACAAGGGTGCCATCTCGGTCAGCGAATTCCCGTCCGCTCCTGAAGTGACCCAGGCGCTGCTGTCCGGCAACGTTCAGGCGCAGGTCGAGATCGACGGCGCTGCCGGCATGATCGCCGAGCGCACCAAGGGCCGAGTGGTGGTGAGTACCGAACACTCGATCTACCAACAGACGCTGGGCATCTACGTGAAGAAGGGTAACGACGAGCTGTATCAGGCGCTGCTCAAGGCCTTCGACGAGACCAAGAAGTCCGGTGAGTACGCAGCGTTGCTAAAAAAGTACAACCTGGAAGAGCCAGCGAACTGATCGTTCGAAAATTCTGCAGCAGCACGGCTCGCCGGCGGTAGCGTCTTTGAAATCGCCACCGCCGGCAAGCCGGACTGCTACAGATCGATTGATGCTGTACCTCCTGTAGGAGTGAGCTTGCTCGCGATGCGTCTGTTCAGACACTACTGTGACGACTGACTGATTGCATCGCGAGCAAGCTCACTCCTACAGGATCTTCATCCGCTGTAAGTGCTGTGAAGTCCCTGTCCAGGCTGGCAGCTTGAGGTGTCTATGCAATTCGAATGGTCCTACTTTTTTTCGCTGTTCTCGGTCTCGGACTTCTGGGAATCCTGCATCACCGTGATTGAGCTCAGCGCGTTGGGCTGGTTCATCGGCATGCTCCTGGGTTTCCTGCTGGCCTCGGCCAAACTCTCGACCGCGCGCTGGATCAGTGTGCCCGCGTCGATTTATATCTGGTTCTTCCGCAGCGTCCCGTTGCTGGTGCTGGTGGTGTTCACCTATAACCTGCCGCAGATGTTCCCGATCACCCGTGAAGTGCTGTCCAACCCCTTCTATTCCGGCCTGCTGGCGCTTGTTGTCACTGAAGCGGCATACATGGCCGAGATCCACCGGGGCGGTCTGATTTCGGTCGCCAAGGGGCAAAAGGAAGCGGGCCGCGCATTGGGCGTCGGCCTGATCGGCATGCAGCGTCTGATCGTGATTCCACAGGCGTTCCGCATCTCGCTGCCGACGCTGATCAACGAATACATCACCGTCGTCAAACTCACCTCGCTGGTGTCGGTGATCTCTCTGACCGAACTGCTCACCGTCGGTCAGCGCCTGTATGCGCAAAACTTTCTGGTGATGGAAACCCTGTCGGCGGTCGCGGTGTACTACGTGATGATCGTCACCGTGTTCGGCTGGCTGTTTCACTGGCTCGAACAACATCTGGAGCTGAACAACCGCAAGCCGCAGACGCTGGACGACAGTGCCTTGGCCCGCCTGCGTTCGACGCTGGTGGCGCAACCTGTCAAAGCGCGTCAACCCGACGCTGGGCCAGGTTCGGCGCCGGCATTGCAGCTGGTCAACATTCACAAGAGCTACGGCCATCATGAGGTGCTCAAGGGCATCAGTCTGGATGTGAATGCGGGTCAGGTGATCTCGATCATCGGCCCCTCAGGCTCGGGCAAGACCTCGCTGATCCGTACCGTGAACAGCCTGGAAACCATCGACAAAGGGGAAATCATTCTCTTCGGCGAAGGCTTCATTCATGCTGGCGACAGCCCCAACGCGCCGCAGATCCGGCGAGGCGTGCAACGCATCGGCATGGTGTTCCAGAACTTCAACCTGTTCCCCCATCGCACCATCCTCGACAACGTGACCCTTGCGCCGCGCTATCACGGCCGCGACAAGTCCGTCAGTGAGCAGCGCGCCTACGCGCTGCTCGACAAGGTTGGCCTGCTGGCCCACGCGCACAAATACCCGCATCAGCTCTCCGGCGGTCAACAGCAGCGCGTGGCGATTGCCCGTGCGCTGGCAATGGACCCAGAGATCATGCTGTTCGACGAGCCAACGTCGGCGCTGGATCCGGAACTGGTGGGCGACGTATTGAGGGTGATCGGCGACCTCGCCAAAGAAGGCATGACCATGCTGATCGTCACTCACGAAATGGACTTCGCCCTGTCTATTTCCGACCGTGTGATCTTCATGGAAAACGGCGTGGTACAGGTGGATGCTTCGCCGCAGGCCGTCCTGGCCGACCAGTGCGGCGACCGCGTGCGCAAATTCATGGGCCTGGACAACGCGATCACCCAGCAGGAGCCCGTGCGCAAGGAGGCTTGAGCGGCTATCGTGAGTCGACCACGATAGAAGCACAACACCGCTCGGGAGCCTGAAATGGACCGTTATCAACCGCTGAACTGCGATCTCTATGACTACCTGGAGATCGCTTGCATGCATGGCTATCGCTTGAAGGTCGAGTTGGTCAACGGCCAGATCTTCGAGGGCACCCCGCTGACCACCCGGACGGCGTCAAGCAAAGAAGAGTTTCTGCAGTTCGCTGACGGAATCGAAGAGGTGCGGATGGATCAACTGGCCGCCATTACCCCGCTGGATGATGGCGCCAGTTTTGGACGCGTGGAGTTGGGCAATTCGTTTTGCTCTACTTGAGAAAAGACCCACGCGGCCTGCGCATCTCCTCAACCTCGTAGCAGTCCGGCTTGCCGACGATGGCGATCACAGGAACGCTACCGCCGGCGAGCCGGACTGCTGCAGGTTATGGAGTAAGTTCACAAATCCAGCATCAAGCCGCTTAGTCGCTTGACCTTGCGCCGTAGCGCTTCTTCGAACACCCCTTGGCGCGGCTCGACCAGACTGAACCAGTTCTTCGCCCGCGTGATCCCGGTGTAGATCAGTTCTTTGGTCAGCACCGGGTTCAGCGCCTCGGGGAGGATCAATGCGGTATGCGCGAACTCCGAACCCTGGGATTTGTGAACGGTCATGGCATACACCGTTTCAACGTCGTTGAGCCGGCTTGGCAACACGAAGCGCACGCCGCCACTGCCATCGTTGCGTGGAAACGCGACGCGCAAGGCCTGCCGATTTTCCTCAGGTGTGCCCTCTGGTAAACGCAGCGCGATGCCAATGTCGCCGTTCATCAAGCCCAGACCGTAGTCGTTACGCGTCATCAATACCGGACGGCCTTCGTACCACTGCTGATCACTCTCGATCAGCTGCGCATTGAACAGCGTCTGTGTGATGCGCTGATTCAACCCTTCAACACCCCACGGCCCTTTTCGCACCGCGCAGAGCAGCTGAAATTCATCGAAGGCATCGAGCACTTTTCTTGCCCATTCGATGCAACGCGGATCGTCGATCGAGGCAACATTCTGCGGTCGCTGCGCGTGCATCACGCCCAGATAATGGCGATAGCCTTGCGGACCGTTGCCGTGGCCATCGAGCAGTAATCGCGACAACGCACGGTCCTGTTCGCCCTTGAGTGCCAGCGAAAACAGATCCGGATAGGTGCGCGCAGCCAGCAAGGCGCGGGCATCCTGATCCTGCTGCTGGTTGACCAGTTTCGCCAACTGGCCGATGCCGCTTCCTTCCCCGAAACGCCGAGAATGGCGCAGCATCACCACCTGCTGTGCCAGCGTATGTTGAACGCTGTCGCCTTGCTGCAGGCCGCTTTTGCTCAGGTCTTCGCCGCTGACCGACTCCAGCCATGCCTGGGTCTGCGGGCTGTACATCCCCGCCTCCGCATCGCGACACAAATCGCCCAGCACCGCCCCAGCCTCCACCGAAGCCAGTTGATCCTTGTCGCCGAGCAGCACCATACGTGCGTGCGGCGGCAAGGCATCCAGCAGATTGGCCATCATCTCCAGGTCGATCATCGAGGCCTCATCGACCACCAGCACATCCAGCGGCAGCGGATTACCCGCGTGATGACGGAAATGCCGAGTTCCCGGACGACTGCCCAGCAAACGGTGGACTGTGGTCACCTCACTGGGAATTTTCTGGCGCGCGTCTTCAGAGACCTTCAGCGATTGCACCTGATGACTGATGGACTCCGTCAGACGCGCAGCGGCTTTGCCCGTCGGTGCCGCCAGACGAATGCGCAGAGGTTTGCCGCGCTCGACCGCAGGCGATTGCAGCAACGCCAACAGCCGCACGACGGTGGTGGTCTTCCCGGTTCCGGGTCCGCCGGTAATGATGCTGAAAGCCGCCCGCGTTGCCAGCGCACAGGCCAGTTTCTGCCAGTCGATCACCCCAGGATCAGCGGGTCCGAACAGCGCATTCAAACGTTGCGCCAGATCGCTCGGTGCCGGTTCCGCCTGAGCCAGCCGGCGGTGCAGCGCTGCATCGATGCGGCGCTCATACGTCCAGTAGCGTCGCAGGTACAAGCGTCGCTCAGACAACACCAATGGCTTCTGCGCCGAGGCTTCACTGTTGTCGCCCGCCTTCGCCACCAGGGTGCTGTCAGCCAGCGCACGACACCAGGTCGCGCCATCCAGCGTCTTGAGCAGGGCCGAGGGCAGCAACATCGGCGTCGACAACACATCGCCTTCGGGCGGCAGGGACAGAGCGAAGTCCGGCTCCTTGAGGGTTTCGTACAGATCCAGACAGACATGCCCGTGACCCAACTGATGGCTGGTCAGCGCCGCAGCGAGCAGCACCAACGAGTCAGCCTCAGGATCGAGGTCGGCCAGGAACGCCACGAACGCCTTGTCCAGTGCTCGCAGCCAGCCGCGCTCGACCCAGCGTTCGAGCAGCAGCAACAAGTCGTTAACCCTACTCAGCGGGTCGAGTCCGGCGAGAGTTTCAGCGTCCAGAGCCGAAGGCAATAAGTGAGCGAACGTGCGACTCATATCAAGTCTCCTGACACGGCTTCTTCCTCGATCAGCGTGCGGCCCTGAAACAGCAGGTCAAGGCCCTCGATCAGCTCGCGAGGCGGTCGGGTAAACCAGGCGCCCTGACTCGCCGCACGAGCGCCACGGACGAACAGATACAACGCGCCGCCCATGTGCCGGTCATAGTCGTAGTCCACCAGACGCGCCTTCAACTGGCGGTGCAATGCCAACAGATAGAGAACGTATTGCAGGTCGTAACGGTTTTCCAGAATCGCGTTTTCCATCGCCTGCCCGGTGTAGGCATCGTCGTCGACACCCAGCCAGTTGGATTTGTAATCGGCCACGTAATACCGCCCCTGATGCTCGAATGTAAGGTCGATGAAGCCCTTGAACATGCCATTGAGCGAAACGGTCTCCGCTGCTGCACGGGGTGCGCCGTTGTGCGTGTAGCGCCGAACCAGCGCGTCCATCTGCGCCACGTCGACTTTCGAACAGGCGAACCAGAACTCCATCTCCACGCGATATTGATTGGGTTGGTCCAGTTCGCGCAGTGCCACTGGCGCAGCCTCACCCCCCAGACGCAGCGGCATATTCAGCAGATGCTGCAACCAATCGGTAAGGGTGTTGATCCAGCCTTTCCAGTCGCGACGGTTGCAACGTTGGGCAACGACCTTCTCCAGCGTCGCCGGCTCTCGCGCTGCGACAGAAAAGCCTTTCTCCCCGGCCCACTCCAACAGACCGTGCAGGAAGGTGCCGGGATTGGGCCCACGCGGAAACCGGTGAATGTCACCGCCGCTGGCCATCACTTCGCGAGGCGCTTCAGGATCGAGGCGTTCATCGTCGAACAGCTTTTGCGCCTGCGGGCTGTCGGGGGATTGATCGCCACTGTCGGTGATGGTGTCGCCGATACGCAGGGCACTGTAGGAGGCGATCCACCAGTTTTCCCGGGCACTGCGCCGAGGCATGCGCGGCTTGCTCAATGCCGCCTCGCTCCGCGGCGCGACAAAGGTCTCTGCGGTTGGCTCAGGTACGGTGTCGACATTTATCGTCGGCTGATCCTTCGCGAGGGAGCGCAGCCAATCGCCAAGTTGCGACGATTGCGCCAGAGCGTCGCCCCCGCCCAGCAAATACCCCAGCGCCGAGCGGTGCAGGATGGAGCCATTGGTATTGCCGCGTTTAAGGTCTGCGATGCCCAACCAGCAAGCGTGTCGAGCCCGCGTGAGGGCGACGTAGAGCAGACGCAGATCCTCGGCCAGACGTTCGTCATCGGCCTGTTCGATCAGCACAGCGGTGGGTTTCAGACTGACCTGTGCATGCCCTTGGGCATCGTGAAAATGCAACGGCAGCCGACTGCCGTCCACGGGCTTGGTCGAACAGATGAACGGCAGAAAAACCAGCGGATATTCCAACCCTTTGGACTTGTGAATGGTCACGACCTTGACCAGTTGCTCGTCGCTTTCCAGACGCAGGATCTGCTCTTCGCCCGCCTGCCCCGACAGTGCCAGGTGCTCGCCCAAGTGACGAATCAACGCCTGTTCGCCATCGAGTTCCGCAGCGGCCTGCTGCATCAACTCGGACAGATGAAGCAGGTTGGTCAGCACCCGTTCGCCATCGCCGCGCTGAACCAGTGCCTGCGGCAATTTGAAGTCGTGCAGCAGGCGCCGCAGCATCGGCAGTACGCCCTGGGTCCGCCAGATCCGCCGATAATCGCGGAACTGCATGACGCGGTTTTCCCACGCCAGTTCGTCCTGATTCAGCCGTTCAAGCTCGGCCAGCGGCAGATCGAGCGTGATACAGGCTAGAGCCGCTCGCAGCGTGCGTTCGGCGTCCGGTTCGGCACACGCCTTGAGCCAGGCAAGCAAGTCGTGGGCCTCCTGCGCGGCAAACACCGAGTCCTTGTCCGACAGGTAGACACTGCGCACGCCGCGAGCCGACAGTTCACCGCGCACCGCCTGGGCCTCTTTGCCATCGCGAACCAGAATCGCGATGTCGGCGGGCAACAAGCCTTTGAGCCGCTCACCAGCCTTGGCAAACCCGGCACGTCCCTCTTGGCCTGCGTTGAGCAAGCGCACGATTTCACTCGCGCAACTGGCAGCCAACTGCTGACGATACGCTGCGCCGGAGACCGGCTGCTCGCTTTGCAGCTGCCAGGCATTGAGCGCCGCAACGACCTCTCCATCGAGCTGGAACGCCTCCTTGCGGCCCTGCGACCCAACGTTCAGAAACGGCACCGGGTTTTCATCCGCACCGCTGCGAAACAGAAACGCGCCGCGTCCGCTACTGCTCGTCTCGGCGCGCATGAAGACATGGTTCACAGCCTCGACCATCGCGTGGCTGGAACGGAAGTTGGTGCCCAGCATGTGCAACCGCCCGGTAGTGGCCGTGCGTGCGCGCAAGTAGGTATAAATATCGGCGCCACGGAAGGCATAGATTGCCTGTTTAGGGTCGCCGATCAGGAACAGACCCGTGCTTTCGTCGTTGGCTTCGAGGCGATAAATGCTGTCGAAGATCCGGTACTGCACCGGGTCCGTGTCCTGGAATTCGTCAATCAGCGCGACCGGGAATTGCTCACGAATCAGGGTCCCCAGACGCTCGCCCCCAGAGCCGCGCAGGGCCGCATCCAGACGCAACAGCATGTCGTCGAAGCCCATTTCGGCGCGGCGTCGTTTCTCTTCTTCAAAGCGTGCGCCTACCCACTGGGCAGCGTGTTCGAGAACGGCAGCATCGGGCGTGGGCAACGTATCGAGTGCGACCTTCAATTCGACCATCGCTTCGAACGCGGGATGCGAAGGCGGGTTGTTCTTCCACGCTTCGGCGATGCCGTCGGGCGTCAGGCGAGTGAAACCCGTTCCGAGATCGAGCTGCTCCTGTTCCTCATCGTTCGCCCAGGCGATCAGCTTGTCGAACCAAGGCTTGAAGTAGCGCTCCTGCATCTTGCGTCCATCGACCACCTTGCACTTCACGCCATCGATGCAGATCGCGTGCAACTCTGCAGCCCAGTTGGCCCACGGCGACTTCAGTGCTTTGAGCGCTTCGCGACGTTCTTGGATCGACTGTTCGATCAATTGCGCTGGGGATTGCGTAACGACTTCGCGCTCACGACCAAACAGTGCGCGAACGCGGGGTAATAAATCTGCCGGGCTTTTCAGGTTAGCGCGTACCCAAACCAGCGCATCGCCGTTCATGGGATAACAGAACTTGCGCCAGTAATCGCGCAGGACTTCACCGAGCAAATCGCTGTGGTCGGTTTCCAGGCTTTGGGTGAACAGGCTGCCGCTGTCGAATGCGTGCTCACGCAGCATGCGCTGACACCAACTGTGAATGGTCGAGACGGCGGCCTCGTCCATCCATTGCGCAGCGATGTCCAGGCGGCTTGCGCAACCGGCCCATTGCTCGGCAGCGAATTCGTTGCGCAGATCGGCAATCAGCGCGTCGGGCGCTTCGATCTCTTGCCGGAAGAAACGCGCAGCCTCTGCCAATCGCGTACGAATACGGTCACGAAGTTCTTTGGTGGCTGCGTCGGTGAACGTCACCACGAGAATCTGCGGAGGCAGCAGCTCTCGACCGAAGCCGGACAGCTCGCCTCCATGTCCCAGAACCAGACGCAGATAAAGTGCCGAAATGGTGAACGTCTTGCCGGTCCCCGCACTCGCTTCAATCAGCTGGCTGCCCTTGAGCGGGAAGCGCAGCGCCAACGGTTGTTGAACCTCACTCATGCTCCGGCCTCCTCGCTGGACAGGGATTGCCAGGGCGCGTCGAATATCGGTTTGTAGAGCGACTCGCACCAGCCGACGAATTCTTCGGTATCCAGCAGCGCGTCGAAGTCCGGGAACTGTCGAGCCAGCGCGGTACTCTTTTCCCGCTCCCCTTTGCTGTTCTGACCATCACCGTCATACGCCTTGCGAGCCGCGGCCTGTGCTTTGACTTCGTCGCTTTGACCCAGCCAGGCGAATGCTGTCTGCACCGCCACAGGCAGCGGTCGTTGCATGCCGTGTTGCCAGGCAAGCAGCAAGTCATCGAGCGTCCGTGTCGCGGTGGCTTTATCCAGGGGCGGCAATAACAGGGTTTCGTCGCTGGCGACCAAGGCAGTCGTCAATGGAAGATCGCATGCGCAGGCAACGAGGTGATTAACCCAGGGTTTGGTCAAACGATGCCACTTGCGGCTCTTCTTGCCACCAATGGCGTTAGGTATCGCGGTCACGGCGAGTAACTGGTTTTGCGTATTCTGATAAAGCCCGTCGAGCCAGCCATCGAGCGCGATGCCCTGATGTTCGTAGCTCACCGGTAGTGCGCTGTTGAGCCGCTCGGGCCACTTGAACAGAAGATCCTGGTAGCGCTGGATCAGGTCCGGTAGCGGCTCGATGAGTTCGTCCTGCAAGAGTATGCCGAATCCGGCCATCGGGAGCAGACCGCTGGCCTGCAACCTCGTTGCCTGGGCTTTGAGTGACTCGTCGGTATGCTCAGGGTCGGTCAGCGCAGCTTGCAGCAGGCTGTCGCTCAATCCATAGCGTTCAAGGGCATCGAGTACAAAGGGCTCCTCATCGGCGAGTGGCGCTTCGGCAACTTCGAAGAAGATTTTCAATCGCTGGCTGAAGAAGTGTTTAACCGGGTTGCGTAAAAAATCCTGCAGCTGCATCAGGCTCAGAGGCTCTTCCTGTTCATGCTTTTCCAGCGCCTTGATCTCGCCAGCTTCATCGGCGGTTTCGTGCAAGACCTGCCACTCGCGCGCGAAGCTGAAGTACTCCAGACTCTCTTGGAAATACTTGGCGCTGAACGGTTGCAGCGGGTGTTCGAGGGTCAGCTTGTGCAGTAACTGCTGACCGGGGTCATGCTTCTTTTCGTCTTCAGGTTCTATGGCACCGGCAAGGCGCCAGC
Organism: Pseudomonas sp. LS-2; assembly: GCF_003605735.1. Taxonomy (GTDB): domain Bacteria; phylum Pseudomonadota; class Gammaproteobacteria; order Pseudomonadales; family Pseudomonadaceae; genus Aquipseudomonas. The sequence continues at coordinate 72,615 of NZ_QXTJ01000041.1, forward strand.
CGCTGGCGAGATGGTCACGCAACTGGCCGATGAGCACGGAGGCCGGTCGCTCGGAGTTGTCGCGAATACTGCGCCCCACCCAACTGATGTACAGCTGATCGCGGGCAGAGAGCAGCGCCTCGAGCAACAGATAACGATCGTCTTCACGGCGCGAACGGTCGCCGGGGCGATAATCACTGCCCATCAAATCGAAATCCAGCGGCGGCTGAGCGCGGGGATAGTCGCCATCGTTCATGCCCAGCAGACAGACGATCTTGAAGGGAATCGCCCGCATCGGCATCAGCGTGCAAAAGTTGACCGAGCCCGCGAGGAAACGCTGCGACAGACGCCCCTGATCCAACCCCGCGAGCCAGGCCTCACGCACAACGGTCAGCGGAAGCTCTTCCAGCAGGCCGACGGTCTCGCAGGTCTCAAGCCAGGTCTCGCGCAAGGTTTCCAACTGGCCGAGCAGGTAATCGTCGTGTTCGCTTTCAGGTGCAAAGAACAGTTGCATGAGCGATTGCAGACGCGCTCCCCAAACCGGTGGTGTAGCGGCTTGCGAGAGCTCATGGTGAGCGACCTGCAACGCATCGATCAGCGCAACCAACGGCCCGATCAGTGCTGCATCGAGCCCGCCAATTTCGTCGTAGGGTTCAATACCGTCATAAGCAACCCCTGCTCCGACTGCATAGCCCAGAAGCATGCGTCGCAAGCCGAAATGCCAGCTGTTCTGCTCCAGGGCCTCGGGCAGTCCAAGGCCTTCACGCTGCTCTGCATTGAGCCCCCAGCGCACGCCTGCACCTTCAATCCAGCGGTGCAGAGTCGGCAAGTCGCGCTCGTCGATACCGAAGCGCACGCGCAAGGCAGGGACATCCAGCAGATCGAGAATCTCGCTGACCGGGAAGCGGCTATCCGGGATTTTCAGCAGGTGTTCGACAGCGATCAGCAGAGGATCGCGGCCACGTTGTCCCTGATCTGCCAAAGTAAAAGGTATGAAGCGACGATCATCGCGATCCAGTTGACCAAAAACGGCGCGAATGTGTGGCGCATAGCTGTCGATGTCCGGAACCATCACGATGATGTCCCGCGGACGCAGGTCAGGGTCACTGCTGAATCGCGCAAGCAATTGGTCGTGCAACACCTCGACCTCACGCTGGGCACTGTGGGCGACATGGAAGCGGATCGAGCGGTCTGCCTTGATGTCGACTGCAGGCCAACGCTCGCGGGTCTCGTTCAACGGCCGCAACTCAAGGATATCGTCCTGCAGTTGATTGAGGATCGTGTGGGGATCGCTTTCGCTGAACAGGTCGATACGGCCGTCACGGAAAATAGAACGGTAGCTGTTGGGGTCGTCATGACTGTCGAGCAGGTTGATGTAGTCGCGACCTTGCTTGCCCCATGCGGCAAGCAAAGGGTGTGCATGCTGATGCAGCGCATCCGGGTTGAGCGTCACCGGCATTCCCGCTTTGCGAGACTGACGTTTGTACTCATGACGCAGCAAATCCTTGTCGGCGACGATGTCTGCCCAGTGATGACGACAGGGGTTATGAACGCACAGCAAAACCTGGCTGAAACGGGCAAGACCCGCCAGGGCTTCCAGAGCCTGAGCGGGCAGCGATGAAATACCGAAAACGATCACCCTCGCAGGCAAACCTGCTGGAGCCTCGGTCAGGCTGTTGACGCGTTCGATATAACGCTGGTGCACGCCTGCCCGGCTCTGCGCCATGCCTTGAGCTCCCACATCGTGCAGCAGCGCTCGCCAAAGCTCTGCTTGCCAGCAGTTCTCGGGTTTGAGGGGTTTGATCTCCCCTCGTACGCTCTTTAACTGGTGCTTGCCTGCGGCCCAATCCTCCAACCAGTCGGCACGATAGACCTGATACTGATCGAAGAGGTCTGCCAAACGCTCGGACAATTGATAACGCTTACGCAGATCAGTATCGGCCGTCAGAAAACGTTGCAGGGGTTCGAAGTGGGGTTGATTGATCAGTGCGGGAAGCAGGCGCATCAGCCGCCACGTCAGAGGTGCCTTGTCTAGCAGAGAGGTTTCCGGAATCTCATCCTTCCCCAACACAGCGCGATAAAGCTGCCACATGAAGCTGCCGGGAAGCTGCACATCGATTGCGGCGGCGATGCCACATCCACCCTGGTCATCCTCTTGAGCATCTTCAGCCAACGCGAGCTTCAGCCATTGGGCTATGCCGTTGCTTTGTACCAGCGCGACTTCGTTCTCCAGCGGAGTCAACGGGTAGCGACGCATCCACGACACCACAAGGCTGCGCAGTTCATCCAGGCGGTTGCCATGAACAACCATGAAACCGGGGTTGAGATTGGATGTCACCGGCATAGCAGCTTCCTTGGCGTTTTGGAGAGGGTGAAGACTAACAGAGGGGGCCGCGCTGTAGCAGGTCAGCTTTTCTACGCGCAAAAACAAAACCCCATCTGCTTTCGCAAATGGGGTTTCGGAATTTAATCTTGACGATGACCTACTCTCACAT
>NZ_QXTJ01000017.1 GCF_003605735.1 Pseudomonas sp. LS-2
TATAACACCCAAGCAATCTGCGACTCGACGAGCACAGATTGCGGTGACTGTGAAGATGACCTTCACCGAAAGTTTGCGAGACAGACAGACCTGATCACATACCCGATTTGCTGAAGCGAGGCCGCAAGGTCACGAGTCAGTACCCGAATTTCTTGACGACCATAGAGCGTTGGAACCACCTGATCCCATCCCGAACTCAGTAGTGAAACGATGCATCGCCGATGGTAGTGTGGGGTTTCCCCATGTGAGAGTAGGTCATCGTCAAGATTAAATTCCGAAACCCCATCTGCGAAAGCAGATGGGGTTTTGTTTTTGCGCGCGCAAAACTCACCGCCTTCCGCCAACACCATCATTTCTGAGCTCAGTCCATCATTGATGGCTTTTGCTTGTATGTCGTCCGACAGCCTACCCCAGCCGCTACAGTTGCCAATCAATCCTGGTGATAACGCTTCAATCACCGACGCGTTGCTTAACAAAAGATAACGTCATGTCGATTGTCATACGTTTCCAAAGCTGGATAGGATGAGGTCGCTTTGGTAAGGCCACGCCGCACGCAGGCTAGAGCGCTCGCGGTCGTAGCACTGGCCTGCCCGAGAACCTAATAAAAATAAAGGAAGGGGAAGCTTCATGCGTGAGCCAGTCATTCGGCGCACTCGTTCCGCGCTCATTCAGAGCACTGACAACTCAAGAACGCGCCCCATGAGCAAGCCTCTGAGCGTTGTGCTGTCCGTGTTGATCTCCATGAGTGTCTGTGGCGCCGTACGGGCTGCGGAAACCTCGCCAGTCGATGCGCCCGCCAACACCGGCGAGTCAGCAGGATTCGCGCTCGAATCTGCCAAAGCCTCCCGTAGTCTGCTGCTCGATGTGACACGTGCTGGCAAACGCATGGTCGTCGTAGGCGATCGTGGCCACATCCTGTATTCCGATGATCAAGGCAAACACTGGACCCAGGCCAAAGTGCCTACCCGTCAGTTGCTGACTTCCGTGTACTTCGTTGATGACCAGCATGGCTGGGCTGTGGGGCATGACGCACAGATTCTGGCCAGCACTGACGGTGGGGCGACCTGGACCAGGCAATTCGAGGACCTCAAGCGTGAAGCACCGCTGCTGGATGTCTGGTTCAAGGATCTTTCCACCGGCATTGCCGTAGGCGCCTATGGTGCGATGCTGGAAACCACCGATGGCGGTCAGCATTGGGAAGACATCGGCGATCGCCTGGATAACGATGACCAGTACCACATTAACGGGATCACCTACGTGAAAGACGCCGGGCTGTTCATCGTGGGTGAAATGGGCAGTATGTTCCGCTCCGCTGACGACGGTCAGACTTGGGAAAAGCTCGATGGTCCTTACCAAGGGTCGCTATTCGGTGCCGTGGGGACGGCACAACCCAACACGCTCCTGGCTTACGGTTTGCGCGGCAATCTGTTCCGCTCCACAGACTTTGGCAGCACGTGGGAGCCTATCGCTCTGCAAGGTGAACGCGGTCCTCTGGAGTTCAGTATCGCCAGCGCCTCCTTGTTACCTGATAACTCCATCGTATTGGTAGGGAACGGCGGCAGCGTCATGCGCAGCAGCGATGACGGCGAGAACTTTACGGTTTCCAATCGTTCTGACCGCCTCTCGCTGGCTGGCGTAACGGAGGACGATGAAGGCAATTTGGTTCTGGTAGGACAGGGTGGCGTTCACATCACCTCGCCAACGGGCGCCGATGTGGCTCAGCAGTAATAGCTGACGATGCTCAACAATAAGAACTTACCAGGCGAGGAAGCTTTCGCATGACAAATCTTCAACACCACCACGACAAGCCGACATTGCTCGAACGACTGATCTTCAACAATCGTCCGACGGTGATTGGTATTTGCCTGTTGGTCAGTATTGTCCTCTTTTGGCAAGCCACCCTGGTACGCCCCTCTACCAGCTTCGAGAAGATGATTCCCCTAGGGCATCCCTTCATCCAGAACATGATGGAGCATCGCAACGACCTGGCAAATCTGGGCAACACCGTGCGTATTTCGGTGGAGGCCAAACAGGGGGACATCTTCTCCAGGGAGTACATGGAGACCCTGCGCCAGATAAACGATGAGGTGTTCTACATCTCTGGCGTCGATCGTTCCGGGCTCAAGTCGCTGTGGAGCCCGAGCGTGCGCTGGACCGAGGTGACGGAGGAGGGTTTCGCTGGCGGGGAAGTGATCCCGCAGAGCTATGATGGCTCACAGCAGAGTCTCGACAGGCTGCGCAACAACGTACTCAAGTCAGGTCAGGTCGGACGCCTGGTCGCCAACAACTTCAAGTCCAGCATCATCGATGTGCCGCTGCAGGAGTTCTATCCGGACCCAACTGACCAGGGCAAATTGCTGCCGCTGGACTACCGGCAGTTCTCCCACCAGCTCGAAGAGAAGATTCGCGACAAATACGAAGCACAGAACCCTAACGTCGATATTCACATTGTCGGTTTCGCCAAAAAGGTCGGTGACCTGATCGATGGCCTGATCATGGTAGTGATGTTTTTCGGCATCGCGTTCCTGATCACCCTGGTGCTGTTGATGTGGTTCACCCGTTGCCTGCGCAGCACCGTCGCGGTGTTGAGCACGACGTTGATTGCGGTGATCTGGCAACTGGGGCTGATGCATGTGGTGGGATTCGGTCTGGATCCCTACTCCATGCTGGTGCCCTTTCTGATCTTCGCCATCGGCATTTCTCACGGCGTACAGAAGATCAACGGCATCGCCCTGCAGTCCAGTGACGCCGAAAACGCTCTGACTGCGGCGCGCCGGACGTTTCGTCAGTTGTTTCTGCCGGGAATGATCGCGATTCTGGCGGACGCTGTAGGCTTCATCACCTTGCTGATCATTGACATCGGCGTGATTCGCGAACTGGCCATCGGCGCGTCCATTGGCGTGGCGGTGATCGTGTTCACCAACCTGATACTGTTGCCGGTCGCGATTTCCTACGTCGGAATCAGCAAAAAAGCGGTGGTGCGCAGCAAGCAGGACTCTGTACGTGAACACCCGTTCTGGCGGCTGCTGTCGAATTTCGCGGCACCGAAGGTCGCACGGGTTTCGGTCGTGCTCGCCCTGCTCGCGCTGATGGGGGGGCTCTGGTACGGCCATAACCTGAAGATCGGCGATCTTGATCAGGGTGCACCGGAGCTGCGTCCGGATTCGCGTTACAACCAGGACAACAACTTCATCATCAACAACTACTCCACCAGTTCCGATGTATTGGTGGTGATGGTCAAGACCCCGGCTGAAGGCTGTTCAGCCTATCAGACGCTGTCCGCCATCAATGAATTGTCGTGGAAGATGGAGAACACGCCGGGCGTGCAATCGGCGGTATCGCTGGTCACGGTGTCCAAGCAGGTGATCAAGGGCATGAACGAGGGCAACCTGAAATGGGAGTCGCTGTCGCGCAACAAGGATGTCCTCAACAGCTCGATCTCCCGTGCCGACGGCCTGTACAACAACACTTGCTCTCTGGCGCCGCTGCTGATTTTCCTCAACGATCACAAGGCTGAAACCCTGGATCGTGCGGTGCATGCCGTGCAGGAGTTCGCCACCACCCACAACAAGGAAGGCCTGGAGTTCCTGCTGGCAGCGGGCAACGCAGGGATCGAGGCGGCCACCAACGAGGTCATCAAGCAGGCGGAGTTGACCATTCTGATTCTGGTGTATGTCTGCGTGGCGGTGATGTGCATGATCACCTTCCGTTCGTGGGCAGCCACCTTGTGTATCGTCCTGCCGTTGGTATTGACTTCAGTGCTGGGCAACGCGCTGATGGCGTTCATGGGGATCGGCGTCAAAGTGGCGACCCTACCGGTGGTGGCGTTGGGCGTGGGGATTGGCGTCGATTACGGGATCTACATCTACAGCCGCCTGGAAAGCTTCCTGCGCGCGGGGCTGCCGTTGCAGGAGGCTTATTACGAAACGCTTAAGTCCACCGGCAAGGCGGTGCTGTTCACCGGCCTGTGCCTGGCGATTGGCGTGTGCACCTGGATCTTCTCCGCGATCAAGTTTCAGGCGGACATGGGCCTGATGCTGACATTCATGTTGTTGTGGAACATGTTCGGCGCCTTGTGGCTGCTGCCCGCGCTGGCACGCTTCCTGATCAAACCGGAGAAGATGGCCGGCAAGGTGGGCAATTCGCTGTTTTCCCATTGATCGCTGCATGAAAAAAAAAAAACCGCAACCTGTGAGGGTTGCGGTTTTTTTTCGGCGCGACGAACAGTGTAGGAGCCCGCTTGCCCGAGAATGGCCGGTACATCCGGCACACATCTGTCGCTCTGGGTCACCGCGGGCAAGCGCGCTCCTACAGGCGCAAGTCGACTCAGTTGTAGCCGAAGAACCCGCGACCGCTCTTGCGACCCAGATACCCTGCCGCGACCATTTCCTTGAGCAGCGGGGCAGGGCGGTATTTGCTGTCGTTGAAGCCCTCATGGAAGGCCTCGACGATGGCCAGCAGGGTATCCAGGCCAATCAGATCGGCCAGAGCAAGCGGGCCGATCGGCTGATTGCAACCAAGGCGCATGCCGTCGTCGATATCCTGCGCGGTCGCCAGGCCTTCCTGCAGGACCAGAATCGCTTCGTTGATCATCGGCACCAGAATCCGGTTGACCACGAAGCCCGGGCGGTTGCCGGCGGTAATTGCGGTCTTGTTCAGCCGCTCGGCGAGCTTTATCGCGACGACGTGGGTCTCATCCGCGGTTTGCAGGCCTCGAATGACTTCGATCAATCCCATCATCGGTACCGGGTTGAAGAAGTGCAGGCCGATGAAGCGCTCAGGGCTGTCGACACTGGCCGCCAGTTGGGTGATCGACAGCGACGAGGTGTTAGAGGCGATCACGCAATCGGCACCCACGTTCGCGGCGATCTGTTTGAGCAGGCGCAGCTTCAGGTCCAGGTTTTCGGTTGCCGCTTCGACGACGACCTGCGGATCATTGAGCAATGCATAGTCGGTGATGCAGCGAATCCGGCCCAGCGCCTCTTCGGCAAGGTCGACCGTCAGCGTCTGCTTGTTCACCTGCCGCTCAAGGTTCTTGCGCACGGTGGCCAGACCCCGCTCCAGCGCAGCGTCGTTGATGTCCAGTAAGGTCACGTCGAATCCGGCGATGGCGCAGACCTGCGCGATGCCGTTGCCCATGGTGCCTGCGCCGATCACGGCAATGTGTTGCATGGTCATGGAAGGCGCCCCTTTTACACGCGTTCGAAGATAACGGCGATGCCTTGGCCGCCACCGATGCACATCGTCACCAGCGCATAACGACCGCCAATGCGGTGCAGTTCATGAATCGCTTTGGTGGCGATGATTGCGCCGGTCGCGCCGACCGGGTGGCCCAAGGAAATACCCGAACCGTTCGGATTCACCTTCTCGGGATCCAAGCCCAGTTCGCGGGCCACGGCGCAGGCTTGTGCGGCAAAGGCCTCGTTGGATTCGATGACGTCCAGATCGGCGACGGTCAGACCCGCACGCTCCAGGACTTTGCGACTGGCGGGAATCGGGCCCAGGCCCATCATCGAAGGCTCGACACCCGCATGTGCGTAAGCCACCAGTCGAGCCATAGGCTTGAGGCCATGTTCGCGGACCATGTCGCCATTGGCCATGACCAGCGCTGCGGCGCCGTCGTTCAGACCGGACGCGTTGCCCGCGGTGACAGTGCCGTCCTTCTTGAACGCGGTCTTCATTTTTTCCAGTTGTTCGGCGGTGACGTCGCCCCGCACGTGCTCATCCTGAGCGAACGTCACGGTGCCTTTTCGGGTCGCGATTTCGATGGGCACGATCTGGCCCTCGAAACGTCCTTCAGCGATGGCGCGTGCTGCACGTTGCTGGCTGGTCAGTGCCAGCGCGTCCTGATCCGCACGGGTGATGCCGTAGTTCTCGGCGATGTTCTCGGCGGTGATACCCATGTGGATATTGGCGAATGGGTCGTGCAAGGCACCGAGCATGTAGTCATAAGCCTGCACGTTGCCCATGCGCGCGCCCCAGCGCGCCTGAGGCATGATGTAAGCCCCACGGCTCATGGACTCTGCGCCACCGGCCAGCACGGCACCGGCATCGCCGAGCATCAGTGATTGCGCGGCGGAGACGATGGCCTGCAGGCCCGAGCCGCACAGGCGATTGACGTTCATGGCCGGGGTTTCCTTGGTCAGACCGGCTTCCAGGGCGATGACGCGAGACAGGTAAGCGTCGCGCACTTCGGTGGGTATGACATGCCCCATCACCACATGGCCGATATGCTCGGCCGCCAGACCGGAACCTGCGATCGCAGCGCGGCTGACCTGGGTGCCCAGTTCGATAGGAGAAACGTCCTTGAGAGAACCGCCGAATCCACCGATGGCGGTACGCAGTGCGCTGACGACGAAAACTTCGGTATTGCTCATGTCGACTCCTGAAACCTGTTGAATTTATTGTGAGGGCCCCTGACAAACGGCATTTCAGTCAGGTACTGGTTGCGGGCAAGTCTAGATCGACGTTTGCAGCGGGCCTATGCCAAAACTGTCCAGATCGACTGGCGTTCTTTACCATCAGCGTCGTTCAGTGCCATCTGGACATAACATGCCTGTAGCAGTCCGGCTGGCCGGCGGCGCCGTCATCAGGTTGGCCACCGCCGGCAAGCCGGACGGCTACAGATATTCAGCATGCGGTCGTTCGGCAACGCAAAGAGAAAAGGAAACGCGGGTATGCGGGAAAAGGATTCGGTGTCGATCTACTTCGTCCAGTTGATGGTGCATGCATTGCGCGACCAGCCGTTGCGTCTGCAATCGGTGCTGCAAGCGGCCGGGATCGACATGGCGCTGCTGGACGACCCGACCGCGCGCGTGCCCGCCAGTGCGTTCGCCGCGTTGTGGTTGATTCAGATCAAGGAGCTCGAGGACGAATTCTTCGGCCTGGACTCTCACGGCATGCCTCTGGGAAGTTTTGCGCTGATCTGTCGGGGGCTGATTCAGGAACCGAACCTGGAAAAAGCCTTGCGTCAGTGTCTGGCCAACTTCGGGCTGTTTTTGCGAGACTTTCGCGCAAGCCTGATCGTGCGCGGTCAACGAGCGATCATTTCGGTGGAGACCCACGCCGGCGACCCGACCAAACGACGCTTCGGCGAAGAGACCTTTCTGCTCTTGATGATCAGTCTGCTGTGCTGGTTGGGCGGGCGGCGCATCACCATCGATCGCGCACAGTTTCGCCAATCCCGCCAGCGCCTCAGTGACGACTCGCTGTTGTGGGGATTCAACCTGAGCTTTGGCGCGCAGAAAACCGAAATCGAGTTTTCCAGCCATTACCTGCGTCTACCGGTGGTGCAGTCGTTGCCATCACTCAAATCCTTCCTGCGCACGGCCCCGCAGTGGCTGGTCATTCGCTTCCGCAATCAGCGCGGCCTTGCGGCGCAGGTTTATCAGCGTCTGCGCAACAGTCATTACGGGCACTGGCCGACATTGCTGGAAATGGCCGACGAACTGAAGCTGAGCCCGACCACCTTTCGACGCAGGCTGGAGCGCGAGGGTTGTGCGTTTCAGGGCATCAAGGACGACGTGCGGCGGGGGATTGCTCAGCAGAAATTGCGGGAAACCGACATGAGTGTGGTGGACATTGCAGCGTGGGTGGGGTTTCAGGAGCCTAGTGCGTTTCACCGGGCATTCAAGAAATGGACGGGCGAGAGTCCGGGGCAGTACCGATTGGCGGCTATGCCCCGAGAAAACGACTGACACCAACCCGGCTCTTACCCAAGCCAGGCATCACGCCAGATTTGCAGATTGCCTTCGTCCAGCATCCAGCGGGTCTGCACTTCGCGCTGAAGGGCGTCGCCCTGCTGCTCCAGGGTGCGAACATTGGCAATCTGCTCGCGGATCGTATCGATCCACGTCTGCGCCACATTGTTTAGCCGGGTGACAGGGAGCGTTTCGTTATCACAGGCCTGTGTGCTGCAGATCACCGGGAAGCCACACGCGCCATACTCCAGCAGTCTCAAGACGCTCTGGCAGTCCTCCAGCGCATTGTTGCGCAGTGGCAGCAACGCCAGATCCAGATTCATCGCCGCCACGGCGTCAGGACGGCGGGACGCTTCGACCTGAAGCCTCTGATCGCGAACGAACGGCCGTAGGGGCATCGGGCACCCGCCCATGACGACGAAGTCCACCTCGTCTGCCAGCACCGGCATGATCTGCGCCAGCAACTCAAGATCCAGCCCGTCATGATCCCCGCGCCAGCCGACGCGCATCTTTTTGCCGCGCCGCCGCTCTGCCTGCACATGTCGCCACGGCGCAGGAAGGTAGTCGGCTACCACGCGAATATCGCTGTGCATGCCCTCCAGCGCCTGGCCCAATCGGGCAGTGCCAACCACCACTCGGTCGACACGCTCCAGCGTGCGAAGAAACAAAGGATCGTTGCGGTGGTCCCGAGGCAGGCGATCCAGATCCAGAATGCGGGTGGCCGGCGACAATTGCTGGATCAGATCGACGCCGTTGAGATCCTCCTGGGTAAAGGGGCGCTGAAAAACGATGGCTTCGGGGCGTAGCCGTTCGATCTCGGCGATATTGGGCAAGCGTGCCGAGATTGCGCCGTCCAGCAGCGTCTGCTCGCGCATGACATTGAGTGGGGTAGTGATGCGCGTGTCACCGTCATTCCAGCGAGGTGTCCGATGGACCAGCACCAGCGATTGAGGACGCCACGGCAACACCCGCCACGTGAGGTCAACATTGGATTCGACCTCGAAGCCGTTGCCTGTCAGCGCAAGATTCGGGTTATAGGCCGGGTCGTGCGCCATGACGGGCAGCCACTTGCGGTACATCGCCAGTTGCTCGCTGCGGAAGCGCGCGACTTTTCGTTCGTGGGCGGTCTTGTCGGTCTGGACCTGACTGACGCTGGATTCGTGCAACAGCTGCACATGGGGCGTCCACACCACCAGATAGCCGGACTCGCGAACCTTCAGGCACAGGTCGACATCGTTGAACGAGACCTTGAAGTTGACCTCGTCCAGCCCCCCGACCTGTTCGTACAGCGATTTGCGAATCATCAGGCAGGCGGCGGTCACCACGCTGTAGTCCTGATCAACGAGCAGACGCTGCATGTAGCCAGGACTGTTCTGCGGCGCGCCGAGAAAGACGTGCAGCGCGGGCGCGTCGATCCCCATCACCACTCCGGCATGCTGAATTGCGCCGTCCGGGTAGTAGAGCTTGGCGCCGACGATGCCGACTTCCGGCCTCAGGGCATGGTTGAGCAGGTTGTCGAGCCAGTCCTCATGCAGGACTGCCGTGTCGTTGTTCAGCAGGACCAGGTATTCGCCCCGGGCATGGCGGGCAGCGGTGTTGTTGATTTCCGAGTAGTTGAATGGAAACGGATGACGCAGCACGCGCACTTTTTCGCTTTGCATGCTTTCCACGCCCGCCAGCCACTCGAGCGCATCGGGTTCTTCGCTGTTGTTGTCGATGATGATGATTTCGTAATCGCTGTAGGCGGTCTTTTCCAGGACGCTTTCAACGCATCGGCTGAGAATGCCCAACTGATCCTTGGTCGGGATCAGGATCGAAACCAGTGGCCGCTCGGCATGGTTGTAGCGAATCTGGTACTGACCGGCGCCGGTTTCGAAGATTTGACTGTCGGCGTAGCCACGGGTCTGTAAATGCCGAGCCAGGGCGCGGCCTTGCGCATCGCAGCGCTGGCCTTCGACCGCATCGCAGACCAGTAGCGGCTCGGCCAGATGATAGAGCTCGGCGGCACCTTCGCTTTCTACAAGGCGCAGGATCAGATCCAGCTCCATCGCTTGTGCGACTTCGGGATTGAAACCGCCGATACCGATGATCGTCTGACGATGGAAGACCCAGTGCCTGCTCATCGCTGCCGGGTAGCTGAGCAGGTAATCCAGGTTGAAGTCGGGACGCATCGCCAGGTCGTGACCGCCTTCACTCAGACGATACAGTTCATCGGCGAACAGGGCAGGGCTGCGTGGCAGTTCGGGAAGCTTGAGCCGAACCCTCGACATACCGTGTTCGCTGAAGCTGACGCCCGCTTCAGCGATCATGAACCAGTCGCAGTCGTGTCGCTCCAGACAATGATTAAGCGCCTGGACCTCAAGTTCCGGGGCGTGGGTGTGCCATTGCAAGTGAACGCTACCGGCTAAGGTAGCCGGGTGGTGACGACTGGAAAGCACCACTACCTTAAGCCCGGCAGACAGCGTCTGATGGGCCATGATGCTGTGCAGCGTCACGTCGATTTTTTGCGGGTGACGGGCGTCGTCGATGATTACTAGCAACAGCGAAGAACCTGCGCTGGTGTGCTGGATCCGGTCCTCGATCAATCGCTTCTGGTGCGGGTTGATCGTGCGTCGGCTCAGCCAGTTGGTCACCCCAAGACCGAATCTCTCCGGGGGCAGGCTGTTGGTGAAGTACGGCAGCAAATCGACTTCCATGAAGGTGTCGCGACTTTCCAGCGTCGCCATTTTAAGCAGCCGGTATTGATCCAGGCTTTGTGTCCAGCCCAGTTCTGTCAGCCGCTGGCAGAACACCCGTTGCGCCTGATCGCCAAGGTTGGGTGTGTTACGCCCGTCGGCGCTGTACTGGACGCTCGAAACGCGGAAGTATGACAGCGGCGCAGCACGCATCGCCAGATTGCCCTTGCGCAGCAGCTTGACGTAGATCGCCAGGTCGCCCACCCAGGTGATGGACGTGCCGTTGAGCGCCATGAGGTCGTCGCCGAACGCTGCCACGTCAGAACGACGAACCATCACACAGCTCGGCTCGCCGACGAAGTTGATCGGGAACTGCCCCAGAAACGACACCAGTTCCACGCCCGAAAAAATCACGTCATGGGCGAACGGGAAGGTGGTCGCCCAGTTGTCCGGTTGCGCTTCTCCCTGCTCGTTCACCCACCGGCGGCGAGAGCTGGCGAGTGTGATGTCCGGATGACCGTCCAGCAGCTCGAACAGCGAACTCACACATTCGGGATGGAGCAGGTCGTCGTCGTAGAGAAACTTGATGTACTCGCCCCGGGCTTCACGGATGCAGCGGGCGACGTTCTTTGTCTCGCCGAGGGCCGTCTCGTTGCGAAAATAACGGATGGGCCACGGGCTGTCGGGGCGCAGGCGTTCGACGATGCGATACATCGCGTCGTCCTTGCAGTCGTCGCAGATCACGATTTCGATGTCGTCGTGTGTCTGACTGAACGCACTGTGCAGCGCTGCTTCGAAGAAGTCGGGCTTGTAAGCGGGGATGGCGATACTGACCAAACGGCGAGAATTCATTTCGATGCCTGATGATTGATTCACGAGCGCGAAGTCTGCAAAGCGTCGTCGAGTGAAGAGGCGGGCATGGGCTGGAAAAGCCCGTCGCGGGTCAGGGCTCGCTCGCTTTCCAGAATGACCTCATGGGGACGTGTCCTGATTCTTCTGGCGGGCTGGCCTGCGCAGATGCCCCAGGGTTCCAGCGATTTACTGACCACCGATCCTGCGCCCACCGCACACCCTTCACCGATGGTGACGCCCGGCAGAATGACGGCGTTGGCGCCAACGATGGCGTGACGTCCCACATGCACGAAGGAGCGTTTGGTATTGCGATATTCAGCCGGGACCGTCGGGTTGGTCAGGCTTTCTCCCAGGAAGTCGTCGCTGCCGCACACCACGCGAACCCCGGACGCCAGGCCCGAAAAGTCTTCCAGCACGACGGCGCCTCCGCCGCTGATCGAGCAGAACGACGAAATATGCACATAGCTGCCGATGTACAGCGGCGCGGTGGCATAGATGAACACGAAATCGTCAATGATGACGTTCGATCCGATGCTGATGAATTCCCGTCCGTAGAGTTTGGCGCCGGGATAGATCTTGACGTTCTCGCCGAGTGCGCGAAAACCTTCATTCAATTCGTTTGAACGGCCCATTGTCGACGACCCCTTATTGTCCACAGACTACTTTGTGCCGATGTAAAGAACGCTTTGATCGGTGATGCCGTGTTGCCGGAATGTGCCATCGCCAAAGGAGCGCGAATCGAGTTCGAGCAGTTCGAAACCGCCTTCGCGAATGCGCGACATATAGTCGTGCTTGGCGTACATGCGGATGTGATCGTCCTGGCCGAATCGCGCCCAGCGCACATTGACGTCGGTCTCGTCCGGGTCCTCGTCGGTGACCTGGGCGGTCAGCAGGATCGGCACCATCAGAATCGCCACGCCGTTGTTGTCCAGCACGCGGAACAGCTCGGCGATGGCCTTGCGGTCGTCCGGTACGTGCTCGAGCACGTGGGAACACACGATGAAGTCGAAGGCGTTATCGGCGTAGATGTTCATGTCCATGATGTCGACGATGTCGTCGGCCAGGGGCGAGAACAGGTCGGCGGAACGGTATTCGATGTCGGCGATGGACTTCAGAAACCGGGACAGTATCGGCGCCGGTGCGATGTCCAGAATGCGCAGCGGTCTGTTCGCCGGTCGCGCCAGAAACGTCCGCACGAACAGGGCGTACAGTCGGTCCCGGTCGGATGAACCACAACGGGGGCAAGCATATTGCCCGGTGTTGAGGGTTTCGAAATCTTCGAGTGAGTAGCTGACGTTCAACTCGTTGAGCATCTCGAAGTAATGGGACGTCAGGGGCAGGAAGTTCGCGAACTCGGACGAACAGACCGGACAGCTACGCATTAATGGGCTCCGTTCGCGGCCTGGACGATGATGTCCAGGACGTGGGTGATTTCTTCATGGGTCAGGCTGTCGAAAATTGGCAGGCAGAGGATCCGGCTGGAGACGCTGTCGGCAATCGGCAGTTTTTCCGGCCGCGCCGAATCCAGTCCCCGGTACATCGGAAACGCTGAAATCAACGGGTAGAAATACCGACGGACCAGAATGTCGCTGGCACGAAAGCGTTCGAACAGCTCGTCTCGGGTCAGCGGGAACTCAGGATTGACCAGGATGGGGAAGTACGAATAGTTGTGGCCTTCACGCTCCGGCCAGGCGATGGCAATCCCTTCGATATTGCTCAGGGCCTCGCGGTAAATGGCGTCCAGTTGTTTGCGACGGGCCAGCGCGGCGTCGATGTGTTTGAGCTGCAGAACGCCGAACGCGGCGTTGATTTCGCTCATCTTGCCGTTGATTCCGGGGGCTACCACGGTCACTTCATCGGCGAAACCGAAGTTCTTCAGGTAATCGATGCGTTGTTTGGTCTTGGCATCCGGGCAGACGATGGCGCCGCCCTCGAAGGTGTTGAACACCTTGGTGGCGTGAAAACTCATCACTGACAAATCGCCGTGACGCAGAATGCTCTGCCCTCGTTCACGCACGCCGAAAGCATGGGCAGCGTCATAGATGACTTTCAGGCCGTAGCGATCAGCGAGTCGCTGAATCGCGTCCACATCGCACGGCCTGCCGTAGCAATGCACCGGCATGATGGCCGTGGTCGCTGGCGTGATGGCCTCTTCTATGCGCACCGGGTCCAGGTTGTAGGTGTATGGATCAATGTCGACGAACACCGGCTTGAGGCCATTCCACAGCAGCGAGTGGGCAGTGGCGACGAACGAGTAGGGCGTGGTAATCACTTCGCCAGTGATGCGCAACGCTTGCAATGCGGTCACCAGCGCCAGGGTTCCGTTGGCGAACAGCGACAGATGCTCGACGCCCAGGTACTCGGCAAGCTCCTGTTCGAACTGCTGGTGAAACGGGCCTCCATTGGTCAACTGCCGGCTTTCCCAGATCTGCTCGAGATAGGGTATGAACTCTTCGAGCGGCGCGAGCAGGGGCCGGGTGACGGGAGTTGTTTTGCTCATGAAGGCTGCGCTCTGTATGGGCTATGGCTGCGAGGCGTCTGGCATGTCCATGTGGCGTGACCCTCTGGGCCTTTGTCATGAAAATGGCGTTCGCTCGACGAATACGGGGAAATAGCAAGAAGTCGGCCAATTCGTCGCGTGCATTCAAAGAGCAGGCTTTTGCCGACTTTGCTTGAAATTCCGAACGCCTGATGCTTATTTTGTACGCCTTGCCGCGCGGCGGCCTGCACAACAATTAAAGGACTGAGTCATGAGTAGCGATGGCCACAATTCACTCGCGCAGCGATTGATGGGCATTGATGAAATTGAATGCGTCACCCCGGATCTGAACGGCGTGCCACGGGGAAAGGTCATGACGGGCGAGGGCTTCCTCGAAGGCCGTCGTTTGCAGCTGGCACGGGGTGTGCTGCTGCAATGCATCATGGGCGGTTACCCCCCCGCGAAGTTTTACGGCAGCGATGACGGCGATCTGGCATTGATTGCCGATCCCCGACAGATCCACCGCCTGCCCTGGAGTGAAGAGCCACGAGCGCTGGCGATCTGCGACGCCGATGAACTGGATGGCGAGCCTTCTAACCTGTCCACCCGTGGCCAGCTCAAATCGGTCATCGCCCGTTATGCGAGCCACGGCTGGTCGCCGGTGGTCGCCACCGAACTCGAATTCTTCGTCTTCGCCCCGAACAACGATCCCAATCAGCCATTCAAACCGCCGCTGGGTCTCGATGGTCGTCGCGAGGATGGCCAGTCGGCGTTCAGTGTCAGCTCCAACAACGGCCTGCGTCCGTTCTTCAGCGAAGTGAACAAATGCATGGCGGCGCTGGGCTTGCCCCGCGATACCTTCATGCATGAGATGGGCGTCAGTCAGTTCGAGATCAACCTGCTGCACGGCGATCCGCTGGTGCTGGCGGACCAGACCTTCCTGTTCAAGCACATGCTCAAGGAAGTCGGACTCAAGCATGGTCTGACAGTGGTGTGCATGGCAAAACCGCTGGCCCACACGCCGGGCAGCTCGATGCACATTCATCAGAGCGTGGTCGACACGGTGACGGGGGACAACATCTTCAGCGACGCCCAGGGCGAAGCCACTGCCGCGTTCCATCACTTCATTGGCGGGCAGCAGGCGGCGATGGCAGATTTCACGGCCTTGTTCGCACCTAACGTCAATTCCTACCAGCGTTTGTGTCATCCTTTCGCCTCGCCGAACAACGCGTGCTGGTCTTACGACAACCGTGCGGCAGGCCTGCGAATTCCGGCCAGCGCGCCGGTCGCACGACGTGTGGAAAACCGCTTGCCAGGTGCAGACGCCAACCCTTATCTGGCCATTGCAGCGAGTCTTGCAGCCGGGTTGCGCGGGATAGAGCAACAGCTCGAACCGTCGGCGCCGATTCAGGGGGAGTTTGTCGTTCCGGATAATCTTTCGCTGCCATGTACCTTGCACGCCGCGCTGGAGCGTCTGAAACGCAGCCAGTTGGCCAAGGAACTGTTTGGTGCCGAATTCATCGAAGGCTACATTGCATCGAAGACGCTGGAACTGACCAGTTTCTTCAATGAAATTACTCCCTGGGAACGCCGCGTTCTGGCCACCCAGGCTTAAGAACCGTGGTTCGGAAATCCTCCGTGAGTGAGGATTTCCGTTTTTGGAAAGCCGATGCGCCAAATCTGGAAGTCTTTTCGAGCGCTGTATTTTGCCTCGCTGATGATGTTGATCGGCTCAGGCCTTCTGAGTACTTACCTTGCATTGCGTCTTGCAGCCGATCAGGTCGATGGCCTGTGGGTCGGTGCGCTGATGGCTGCCAACTACGTGGGCCTGGCGCTGGGGGGCAAGATCGGTCACCGGCTGATCGGGCGAGTGGGGCACATTCGCGCCTATGCCACGTGCGCCGGGATCGTCGGCGCGGCGGTGCTGGGGCATGGACTGATCGACTACCTGCCGGCGTGGATCTTCCTGCGGATGATCGTCGGCCTGGGGATGATGTGTCAGTACATGGTCATCGAAAGCTGGCTCAACGAGCAGGCCTCGCCCAAACAGCGAGGGCTGGTGTTCAGCGGCTATATGATCGCTTCGTACATGGGGCTGGTGCTGGGTCAGTTGATTCTGGTGATCCATCCGCAGTTGGGGCCTGAGCTGCTGATGCTGGTTGCGATGTGCTTCACCCTGTGCCTGGTGCCAGTGGCAATGACTCGCAGCATTCACCCCGCACCGATGCGCCCTGCGCCGCTGGAGCCGTTGTTCTTCATGCGCCGTGTGCCGCAGTCGCTGACGACGGTCCTCAGTGCCGGATTGATCATTGGCTCTTTCTACGGTCTGGCGCCGCTGTATGCAGCCCAGCAGGGGCTGTCGACCGAACACGTCGGTCTGTTCATGGCTTGCTGCATTGGCGCCGGTTTGCTGGTACAGGGCCCCTTGGGCAAGCTGTCCGACCGCTATGACCGGGCCTGGCTGATTCGTGGTGTCGCGGGGTTGCTGGTGCTGGCGGCATTGCCGCTGGCGATCTTCCCCGAAGTGCCACTGGAAGTGCTGTTTGCCGTGGGGTTCGTCGCTTCGTTGCTGCAGTTCTCGCTGTATCCGCTGGCCGTCGCGTTTTCCAACGACCACGTCGAAGGCGAACGGCGGGTTTCGCTGACAGCGATGTTGCTGATGACCTACGGCGTGGGCGCCAGTATCGGGCCGTTGGTTTCTGGTGTGCTGATGAAGCAGTTCGGCAGCAACATGCTTTATGCGTTCGTGTGCTTCACGGCGCTGATCCTGGTGCTGCGGATTCGTCCGAAAGCCGTCACCAATCTGCACCAGGTCGAGGATGCCCCGCTGCATCACATCGCCATGCCCGACAGCATGTCCAGCTCACCTCTGGTCGTGGCCCTCGACCCGCGTGTCGATGAGCAAGTGGTGCAGGACCAGATGCAGACTGCGACGGAGCCGGACGCGCACGCGCCGACCGAGGGCGACGCCCCGGCGGATGCCGACCAGCCGGAACGTGTGGTGCCGTCAGGGGAGGGTGTCGTGAGGCCGGTGGCGATCGTGGACGTCGATGTCAGCACCGACCCACAGGATGCCCGGCCGGATGCGTCACTGGATGCATCGCGGGACGTGGGCGTGGACCGACCGTTGTGAAGATTGGCTGTCTATAGCAAAACGGCTTGCCGGCGGTAGCGGTCTCAAGGACCCTTCCGCCGGCAAGCCGTTTTGTTACTGGATATCGATCACTGCACGACGGATCAGAAGTCGTCGTCTTTATCGAAGCGGCGCGCTTCGCGTTGCAGTTGATAGACGAAACGCTCGACCTGACGCTGCACCAGTCCACTGATGTTGTGGAAGCGCACGCCGGCAAAGGTGGTGTTGATCTTCTCTTCGAAATGCAGATAGCGCAGTTCGACCGACGTGGTCATGTTGCCGAAGGGCAGGGAGGCGATGAAGCGCTCGTAGACCTGGCCCAGTTGCATACGCTCGGAGACGTCGCCCTCGAAACGCAGTTTGCAACCCGTGGCAGAGATGTCCAGCAGCTTGCCGCGCAGCGGCGACTTGAGTCTGTCGCCACCGATCTCGATGTCCACCAGAGATGCCAGCTTCAGCGCCGCGCGAAATGCGTTGCGACGCTGGTGATAGACGACTTCTTCAGGCAGCGGACCACGATAGCAGTGCGGGTCCTCGATGATGGTCATCGGCGCCTTGACTTCCCAGGCGATGCGCACGCCGTCGTGGAAGCCTTCGACGCGGAAAGCTTCGCCATTGGCCAGGAAGCGTTCGCCGTCGCGGGGGATCATTTCGTCCAGCGCGATCTCGTGGGTATCGCGATCGACATCAATGACATAGCTCTGGAAGCGCTGACTGCGCTCATGAAAAGTGATGATCAGAGGATCATGGCTTTCCATCAGCAACCGCATGTTGGCGGCAATTTCCAAAGGCGTAGTAAGTACCTTCGGGGGCTGCGGAACATCTTCCGCGCTTGAGGCATTCACGGTTTATCCATCTCCAGGCAAAAAACGACAGCGTGCGGCGCGAGGCATATTGCCATCATGTTGCACGCCTTGATACAAGAACTTACGCCTGGCTGAGCGGACGTGGTCTCATCTTGCCGGCAGTCGATCCTCGGCTGTCATACAGCGTCGGCGTATCGCCACCGTTGAGAATCCTGAGTTGCTGTGCCGTGGTCAGCTGCTGGAGCTGAATCAAACTGCCATTCTGCTCGTTGGCGGCCTGACATTCGGCCATCAGCGCACTCAGCTCGTCGCCCGCTTTCAACAACGCTTCACCGACCGATGAATGTCTGGCCACTTCTTCGAGGCCCGCGCGATTGGCGGGCAAGCCGAGACTTGTCATCAGCTGGCTGCGTCTGCGTCCGTGCTGTTCGAGCACGATCACCAACGCCTGTTTCTGCGCCAGGATGTGTTCCATTTCGACCATATTGCGACCGTGAAGCGCCAATGACTCGGCCTTCAGGATCTCCAGCAGATGCTGGGTCGGCGCAATATCGTCCGTGATCAGTTGAAGCAAAGTAGTGTCTTGCATCGCATGCCCTGGGTTTCAAGCGTCCAGAAGCCCCTGCGCGGACCGGGGGCTAGCGCTGGGCTTCGAAATTAAGCAGTTTGTTAGCAACACGGTTGCTGTCGACCTTGTAACTGCCGTCGGCGATAGCCTGTTTCAACTCAGCCACACGGCTGCTGTTGACGACGGGCTGATCCCGCAACGAATCAGTGATCTTCTGCAACTGTTGAGCTTCGCTGCTCAAATGTACCTTCTCACCGCTACCGCTTACATTTTCGGAAGTGCTTACCGTCGCCGGGGCTTCGGTTTTGCCAGATTCCTTGGTGCTGGCGGTACGTGACGTACCTCCAACGGTAGTGGAGCTATTCAAACGACTGAAGTCGATGACCATGATTGAAAACCTCTGGGTTCTTGGACGCTTGCCTTGGTTTCGGCCAAACCCGGAATAACTTTAGGGCCAGTGCGAAAACAGTCTCGAATGGACTTCGCACAGGGCATTTGGGTTCCGAGTGTAGAAAAAGCGCAAGCGCAGCGCCAGAGGTCAATACCGGTTACATAGGCACCTCGACCTGCCCGGGGGCGACGATGTTGGCCTTGATCACGCGTTTGGAATTGAGGTTCTTGACCCGGATTTGCTCGTTGAAACCACCGTCCGACAAGGCCTCGCCCGGCATGCGCACGCTCATCGAGCCACTGCGGGCATTGATAACCACCTGATCGCCCTTGCGGACCATTTCCGGTTGCTGGAGGTGCACCGGCGTCAGTATTTGATCGATGACCGTTGGTCGGACAACCTTTTGTCCGACCGCCTGATCCAGCGAATCGAGAAAACCCTGCCCCAGCAGCCCTACGTCACGCTCGCGCATGGCGATATCGCCTTCCGAGACAATGGCGTCGCGCTTCATCGGGCGCACCACGGTCACCACGTTGCGAAACAGATGTACCTGGGCGGGCACGAACACCGTCCATGGGGAGCTGCTTTCGCAACGAATCTTGACGGTGACCCGGCCGATGGGCTGAGCGGGGCTTTCCAGAGAGGCTGTCAAATCCTTGTCGCAGTGAGGCATGCGCAACCGAGGGTCGAGCTGTTTGACTTCTATTTCGTAGCGGCCCTGGGTTTGGCTAGTAGCCAGATAGTCTTCCACGGTGAATTCAAGAAAGCCCTGGGTGACGCCGATAAGTTGTTCAGGCAGGGTTACATTCTCCGCCCGGCTCAGCCCGGCGGTGCCAAGCAGACACACCGCAACCACCGCGCTGAGAAAGTGGCGGGTTGCGGAGGTCAGGCGTCGAGATACTGTCGTTTGTGTGTTCATGACAGGTAAATAGCAAGGCCCGTGCCGCTTGCCGATTTGGCAGTGCGCAATTGGTCGTTTTGGGAAGGAGTGGGGCATGGCTGGTGTTTTGGATTCAGTGAACCAGCGCACTCAACTGGTAGGGCAGAACCGCCTTGAACTGTTGTTGTTCCGTCTGGACGGCAAGCAGTTGTATGGGATCAACGTGTTCAAGGTAAAAGAGGTGCTTCAGTGCCCAAAACTTACCCACATGCCCAAATCCAGTCCGATTGTGCGCGGAGTGGCAAGTATTCGGGGTGGGACCATTCCCATCCTTGATCTGGCGATGGCAACGGGGTCGGCGAAGCTGGGCAACATCGACAATGCGTTCGTGATCATTACCGAATACAACACCAAGATTCAGGGTTTCCTGGTGCACTCGGTCGAGCGCATCGTGAACATGAACTGGGAAGACATTCATCCGCCACCCAAGGGAACCGGCCGCGATCATTACCTGACGGCAGTGACGCGGATCGACAACCAGTTGGTGGAAATCATCGACGTGGAGAAAATCCTCGCCGAAGTGGCGCCGGTTTCGGAAAATATTTCTGCAGGCGTTGTGACCGAAGAAGTGGCGCACAAAGCATTGTCCTTACGGGTGCTGACCGTCGATGACTCATCGGTGGCGCGCAAGCAAGTGACCCGCTGCCTGCAAACCGTGGGTGTCGAAGTCACGGCGTTGAATGACGGTCGTCAGGCGCTGGAGTTTCTGCGCAAGCTGGTGGACGAGGGCAAGAAGCCCGAAGAAGAGTTCCTGATGATGATTTCCGACATTGAAATGCCGGAGATGGACGGCTACACACTGACGGCCGAGATCCGCAGTGATCCACGCATGCAGAAGCTGCACATCATCTTGCATACTTCGCTGTCCGGCGTCTTCAACCAGGCGATGGTGAAGAAAGTAGGTGCCGATGATTTCCTGGCAAAGTTTCGGCCCGACGATCTAGCAGCTAGAGTGGTAGATCGTATCAAGGCGGCAGATATCAGTTGAGGAGGGGTGATCCCTCCTTGCTGTTCACATGATTTGAGAGGCGGCATGTCTACAGGTAATTTGGATTTTGAACAGTTCCGGGTCTTCCTGGAAAAAGCCTGTGGCATTTTGCTGGGTGAAAACAAGCAATACCTGGTCTCCAGCCGCCTGAACAAGCTGATGGAACAACAGGGCATCAAGTCGTTGGGCGAGTTGATCCAGCGCATTCAGACCCAGCCACGCAGCGGTCTGCGCGAGCAGGTGGTGGATGCCATGACCACCAACGAAACGCTGTGGTTTCGTGATACCTATCCCTTCGAAGTGCTGAAGAACAAGGTTTTGCCCGAGCAGATCAAGGCCAGCCCCGGCTTGCGTCCGCGTATCTGGTCGGCGGCCTGTTCGTCGGGTCAGGAACCGTATTCGCTGTCGATGTCGATCGACGAGTTCGAGCGCAGTAATCCTGGCCAGTTGAAGGCCGGGGCGCAGATCGTGGCGACGGATCTGTCAGGCAGCATGCTGAACAATTGCAAGACCGGTGAGTACGACAGTCTGGCGATTGGTCGCGGTCTGTCGCCGGAACGCCTGCAGCGTTATTTCGATCAGAAGACGCCAGGGCGCTGGACGGTGAAGGCGCCGATCAAGAGCCGTGTGGAGTTTCGTTCGTTCAATCTGCTGGACAGTTACGCGGCGCTGGGCAAGTTTGACATTGTGTTCTGTCGCAACGTGCTGATCTATTTTTCGGCGGATGTGAAGAAGGACATTCTTCTGCGCATTCATTCGACGTTGAAGCCGGGAGGGTATTTGTTCCTCGGTGCTTCGGAGGCGTTGAACGGGTTGCCGGATCATTATCAGATGGTGCAGTGCAGTCCCGGGATCATTTATCAGGCCAAGTGAGTCGGGTCGTCCTGTTTTTTGAGAGCCCCGCTTTGGCGGGGTTTTTCTTTTTTTGGGTTTTAGATTTTTGGTGGCGCTGGTGTCTGCGTGTATCGCCTGTCTCGGTGATGGCGCTGATGGGGTCTGGCTAACGCCAGGCCTGTTTCGCCTTCGGCGAGTTACTTGGGGTTGGTACGGCATTCCGGCTTTCAAGTAACTCGCCGGAGGCGAAACAGTTCGGCCGTTAGGCCGAACCAAAAAATCAGTGCCACCCCAGGTATCGGATGGGTTCCCGGTCTCAACGCCATAACAGCAATCCCCGCCACAGCGGCAAAAAAACGACACCCCTCTTGCCGCTTTCCTCACCGCCAGCGGAAATCACTTGCCGCTTTTCTGGCATCACCTCTGCCGTACCCGCTTGAAAGCCACGGAATACGGGTGTTTCTGAAAGTGGCACGCCACTTGCTATCTCTTGCTCACGAACATCTGGTCAACCGGTAAAGGTTTCCCGACATGAGCATCAGCTTCGACAAGGCACTGGGCATTCACGAGAAAGCGCTGAACTTCCGCGCTCAACGTGCCGAAGTGCTGGCCAACAACATCACCAACGCCGACACGCCTAACTACAAGGCGCGCGACCTGGATTTTTCCAAGGTGCTGGCCGCTGAAAACGATAAGGCCACCAAAGGCACATTTGCCCTGAACGTCACCAACAGCCATCACATCGAAGCTGAAGGCATGAGCGATGGCGACGCGAGTCTGCTGTATCGCACGCCGTCGCAGCCATCGCTGGACCAGAACACCGTCGACGCTCAAGTCGAAAACGCCAACTACGCCGAGAACGCCATTGGCTTTCAGGCCAGTTTCACGTTGCTTAACAGTAAGTTCAAAGGGCTGGTAGCAGCCTTGCGCGGAGAGTAATTCATGTCTCTATCCAGTGTTTTCAATATTGCCGGTAGTGGCATGAGTGCTCAGAACACTCGCCTGAACACCGTCGCCAGTAACATCGCCAACGCCGAAACCGTGTCCTCCAGCCTGGACAAGACCTATCGCGCCCGCCACCCGGTATTCGCCACGGTGTTTCAGGGGCAGGAATCCGGCGGCAGCGCGTCGCTGTTCGAAGATCAGGGGCAGGCCGGCACCGGCGTTCAGGTTTCCGGCATCGTCGAAGATGCTTCCAACCTGGAAGCACGTTACGAGCCAAACCACCCGGCCGCCGACAAGAACGGTTACGTCTATTACCCGAACGTCAACGTCGTCAACGAGATGGCGGACATGATCTCGGCCAGCCGTTCGTTCCAGACCAACGCGGAAATCATGAATACCGCTAAAACAATG
Organism: Pseudomonas sp. LS-2; assembly: GCF_003605735.1. GTDB lineage: Bacteria > Pseudomonadota > Gammaproteobacteria > Pseudomonadales > Pseudomonadaceae > Aquipseudomonas. The sequence goes on from NZ_QXTJ01000017.1 coordinate 22,723, forward strand.
ATGCAGAAGGTCCTGACCCTGGGTCAGTGATAAGGGGCGAACGCAATGACTACCGTCAGCAACGACACCACGAGCGACTACCTCAAGTCGCTACAGGGTGCCACCTCCGGCAAGACCGGCGACAGCGCCACCGGTGCCAGCACGCTGGGCAAGGATTCGTTCCTGCAACTGCTGGTGACCCAGATGCAGAACCAGAACCCGCTCGATCCACAGGACAACAGCGAGTTCGTGGCCCAGTTGGCTCAGTTCAGCAGCCTGGAAACCATGCAGAACCTGAGCACCTCGGTCGACGCCATCGGCGGCATGTACCAGTCTTCCCAGGCCCTGCAGGCATCTTCGCTGGTTGGCCGCTCGGTGATCGCCGACAGCAGTTCGACCAACGTCGACACCAGCAAAGGCATGACCGGCCAAGTGGTGCTGCCTTCCACCAGCACCATCACCAGCGTCGAGATTTCTGACAGCACCGGCACGGTCGTTCGCACCCTCGATCTGGGTGAACAGTCGGCCGGCAAAGCCAGCTTTACCTGGGACGGCACGGACGAGGCGGGCCAGCCCCTCGCGACAGGTAACTACACCTTCAAGGCGACGGGCAGTCTGGACGGTACCAACACCGGTCTTACGACCTATCTGCCCGCGACGGTGACGAGCGTCACCATGGGCTCGGCAGGCGCTGCCATGACTCTCAATCTGGCCAACGGCGAAAACATCGCCTTGTCCAAAGTTCAGCAAATCGGAATCTAGAGCCGACTCGACGGCGCAGGAGTGATACATGTCTTTCAACATCGGTCTGAGTGGGCTCTACGCAGCAAATAAAAGTCTCGACGTCACTGGCAACAACATTGCCAACGTCGCGACTGTCGGCTTCAAGTCGTCCCGTGCGGAATTCGCCGACCAGTACGCGCAATCCATTCGTGGCACGTCCGGCGGCACCAACGTCGGCAGCGGTGTGACCACCGCAGCGGTCACCCAGAACTTCACCCAGGGTGCCCTGACCACCGGCACCGGTCGTGACCTGGACCTGGCGATCAACGGCAACGGCTTCTTCATGGTCAGCAACAGCGGCGAGAAGCTGTACACCCGTGCCGGTAACTTCCACACCGACACCGCCGGCAACATCATCGACACCAACGGCAACAACCTCCAGGGTTTTGGCGTTGATGCCAACGGCAACGTGAAAACCGGCGTGCTGACCAACCTCAAGGTCGACACTTCGAACATGCCGCCGAAGGCGACCAGCAGCATCACCATCAGCTCCAACCTGGACTCGTCCAAGGAGATCAACAGTGCCGCTGCGTTCGATCCGGAAAAAGTCGAAACCTACGACCTGACCTACAGCACCAAGATTTACGACAGCCAGGGTAACGAGCACACCCTCGACCAGTATTTCCGGAAGACGGGACTCAATACCTGGGACATGTACACCCTGGTCGACGGCCGCAGCGTCAACGATCCGACCAAGACCACGCCAGACACCACCAATCTGACGTTCGACTCGTCGGGTAACCTGGTGACCTCGCCAGCGCCGACCTCCACGGCCAACGTGGCGGTGAACGCTGACGGCACTTTCACCATTGCCAACTGGGTTCCAGGTCAGAGCAAGACCATCGGCTCGTCCACCACCTGGGCTGCCAACGGCGCTTCGGCGGCAACCGGCGGGATGAAGCTGGACATGCTGGCGACCACCCAGACCAACGCGGCAGGCGGTGCGATCGCCAAGACTCAGGACGGTAACTACACCGGCCAGATCAGTGCCATGAGCGTGGATGCCACCGGTAACCTGTTCGCCACTTACACCAACGGCGAATCGCGCACCATCGGCCAGGTAGCGCTGACTACCTTCGCCAACGTGCAGGGGCTGTCTCCGGCAGGCGGCACCATGTGGCGTGAAACCTACGCTTCGGGCATCCCGGTTACCGGTGCGCCGGAGTCGGGTACGCTGGGGAACATTACCGGTTCGGCGCTGGAAGAATCCAACGTTGACCTGACCACCGAACTGGTGGAGCTGATCAAGGCGCAGAGTAACTATCAGGCGAACGCGAAGACCATTTCGACTGAAAGCACCATCATGCAGACCACGATTCAGATGACCTGATAAGGGTCGATTGATCGCGGTTCTCAAGGCCCCTCTTCGGAGGGGCTTTTTTATGGGTGCTGTTTTTTGATGACTGGTCGGGGCGAGCGAAAACAACAAGAGCCATCCCACTCGATTACTAGAAAATTCCTACTTTCGTTGATGCGAGACTCGGATTCGCTGACAAATGAATGCCCTTGAGCCTCGCTCGACCGTATTCCTTTGTCTGCGACTACCAATGCATTGACGAACGTGTCGTTGATAACGACTCAGGGAGTGTTCATGTCATTCAACATCGCAGTGGCCGGTTTGCATGCGGCGCATAAACGCATGGAAGTGGCGGGCAACAACATCGCCAACGTCGGTACTTCGGGTTTCAAGTCTTCGCGCGCGGAGTTCTCCGCGGTGTATTCCTCTTCGGCGCTGGGCGGCAGTGGCTCGGCAGTAGGCGATGGTGTTCGGGTTGCCGATGTCTCGCAGAATTTCGCAGCCGGCGGGGCAATGTCCAGTCAAGGGCGGCCGCTGGACATGCGGATTCAGGGCAAGGGCTTTTTCGTGATGAGCGATGGAGGCGCGCTGAGCTACACGCGTTCCGGGGCCTTTCAGATTGATGCGGAAAATTTCGTGGTCGACCCGCAAGGCGGGAGATTGCAGGGTTATGGCGTCAGCGAGGATGGCAAGATCGTCAACGGGGTTCGCACGGATCTGAAGATCGACACCGCCAACGTCGCGCCCAAACCCACCAGCAAAATGGAGCAGACGCTGAATCTGGACGCCGCTTCGGCTTCGCTGGCGGCGCTTCCACGGTTCAACCCCGACGACCCCCGCACCTATACCCGCGTGGTGACGCGCACCATTCGGGATGCCGGCGTGCCGGCAGTGAAAGAGGTCAGGGGCAAGGATGCCAAAGGCCAGGACATCGTCATTATTCATGCCAGAGCAGCAGTGCCACCTCAGGATCATGAACTCAAACAGTACTTCGTCAAGACTACCGACAATGACTGGACCTCGTACATTCTCATCGACGGCGTCAATCCGCTGGATCCTTCGAGCCTGGCGCCGCTGGAAGTGGGTCTGCATACGCATCCCGGCGGTCAGTTGTCGCTGACCGGTAATTCCGCCGCCGTGAGCAAGGTGTCCGACGCCGAACTGGCGCTGCGCGACTGGCAGCCGGCGACCATGGTCAACGGCGGCTCGGCGCCCAGCGGCGCGGCCAATACGGGTCCCATCAAACTGGCGCTCGATGATGCCGGCGCTCCGCTGCTCGACCCTGCCGATCTTGTGAAGTCGCGCCCGGTTCCGGTGTTCGACCCCAGCGACATCACGACCTTCAACAAGATGTTCACCACCAACGTGTTCGACAGCCTTGGCGAGAGCCATCAAATGACTCAGCACTTCGTCAAGGACGGCAGCAACAGCTGGAAGATGCACGTGCTGATCGATGGTCGTAACCCTCAGGATCCGGAGCGTACCGACCCTGTGACCGCGAGCATGCTGTTCGACGCGCGCGGTGATCTGCTGTCTCTGGTCGGAGGGCAGGGGCTGGTGGCCAGCAACCAGAAATTGACGCTTGGCAACTGGGTGCCCGCCAAGGATCTGGACGGTGCGGGAGCGGGTCAACGCTGGGGCAGCAACGGCGCGTCGGCCAACCCCGAGGGCATCGCGCTGGACCTGAGCAAGCTCAGTCAGTACCGGGCTCAGACCGCGCTGACGTCGCCAATTACCGATGGCCACGCCGCGGGAGAAATGCGCGACCTTTCCATCGATCGTAACGGCATTATCAGTGCCGGTTTCAGTAACGGGCTGAACCGCAAGATTGGTCAGGTCATGCTCGCCAGTTTCACTAACGAGCAGGGCCTGCAACCGATCAGCGGCACCCGCTGGAAAGAGACACATGAATCGGGGAGGGCCAATTACGACGGGGCTGCGGTGGGAAGCCTTGGCAGTATCGTCGGGCGCTCGCTGGAAGGTTCCAACGTGTCATTGGCCGAAGAGCTGGTGGAGCTGATCCAGGCGCAGACGGCGTATCAGGCCAACTCCAAAACCCTGTCGACCGAAGCGGAGTTGATGCAGACGCTCATTCGCGCCACGTAATGAACGGCTGATGCTGTTGATCCTGCAGCAGTCCGGCCGGGCGGCGTTCCGTTTGCTGGCGGTGGCGTAATTGAATATCGCCACCGCCGGCAAGCTGTGCGGCTACGGACCGAAGAAGGGCGGCCAAAAAAAAGCATCCGCTAAATCGAACAGTCCGATTTCACGAACCCGCGACTCACTTTGGTCCAGCCCTTGCCAGGGCTGGTCTGCGCGCACACGGTCCGGTGTTTTCCCTGCCAGAGGTAATAAGGCGCCTGCGCGGCGACCGCAACGGTCGAGCAGGCGAGGAGGAGGGCGAGGGCAAGCGGCAGACGCATGACAATTTCCTGTGGGCTAAAAAGGCCGGTGAACCAATCGCTGCAATTATCGCTCCCCACGCGAAATTTTTTTGGCGGCATGCGGGGCGATTTTCAAAGAAAGTGGCGGTCCGCCGTCGCGGCCGGACTTCGCAGGTGTCGTCGGCGCTGATTTGGCCCAGTAACCACTGCAAAATCAGCACTTTGTATCACGTCCGAAAAACTGGTTCGATTATTGCTATGACCTGATCAGTACAGCTACAGGCGGCAAGCGTCTGTCGGAGGAGGAAGACTGTGGACAAGTTGCTTTACGTGGCCATGAGCGGTGCGTCGGAAAACGCCATTGCGCAAAAGGCCCATGCCAACAACCTGGCGAACGTCTCGACCAACGGATTTCAGCGCGACCTTGAACAGGCCCGCTCGATGCCGGTGTTTGGCGAGGTCATGCCGTCGCGCGCCTACGCCATGAGCGAGCGTCCGGGTACCGATTTCAGCCAGGGTTCGATGATCGATACCGGTCGCGAACTGGACGTTGCCGTCAAAGGCAATGGCTGGATGGCGGTCCAGACTCCCGACGGCGGCGAAGCCTACACCCGCACCTCCAGCATGAACATTGACGCCCTCGGCGTGCTGCGTGATGGCAATGGTTTGCCGGTCATGGGCAACAGCGGGCCGATTGCCGTGCCGCCTCAGCAGCAGATCGAGATCGGCGCCGACGGCACCATCAGCGTCCGCTCGCTGGGTGAGAGCCCGCAAGTCATGGCCGAAATCGACCGCATCAAGCTGGTCAAGCCGGACCTGGCGAACATGGAAAAAGGCCCCGACGGTCTGATGCACACCAAAGACGGCAAGCCGGCGCAAGCCGATGCCGACGTGCAAGTCGAATCCGGGTTTCTGCAGTCGAGCAACGTCAATGCCGTCGAGGAGATGACCTCGGTGCTGGCGCTGTCCCGTCAATTCGAACTGCACATCAAGATGATGAAGACCGCCGAGCAGGATGACGAGTCGATGGCTCGCGTCTTGCAAATGGGCTAATGACTGACAGCTTGCGCCGATAATCAGGCGCTTGAGGAGATTGAACAATGCTTCCGGCACTTTATGTAGCTAAAACCGGCCTGGCCGCTCAGGACATGAACCTGACGACCATTTCGAACAACCTGGCAAACGTCTCGACCACCGGTTTCAAGAGTGATCGCGCCGAATTCCAGGACCTGCTCTACCAGATCAAGCGTCAGCCGGGTGCTCAGTCCACGCAGGACAGCGAGCTGCCATCGGGTTTGCAGCTGGGTACCGGTGTGCGCATCGTCGGCACTCAGAAAAACTTCACCGCCGGCAGCCTGCAGACCACCAATCAGCCGCTGGACATGGCAGTCAACGGTCGTGGCTTCTTCCAGATCCGTCAGCCCGACGGCACCCTGGCGTACACCCGTGACGGTACCTTTCACCTGGACCAGAACGGCCAGATCGTGACCTCCAACGGCTACGCGCTGGAACCGGCAATCGTCGTTCCGCAGGACTCGCAGACGTTCACCGTCGGCGAAGACGGCACCGTGTCGATCACCACCTCGGCCAACACCGCGACGCCGCAGGTTATCGGCAACATCCAGACCGCTGACTTCATCAACCCGGCCGGCCTGCAATCCCAGGGCGGCAACCTGTACCTGGAAACCGCTTCCAGCGGTGCGCCGCAAGTGGGTACTCCGGGCCTGAACGGTCTGGGCGTGGTCAAGCAGAACACCCTGGAAAACTCCAACGTCAGCACCGTTGAAGAACTGGTGAACATGATCACCACTCAGCGCGCTTACGAGATGAACTCCAAAGTGATCTCGACCGCCGACTCGATGCTGCAGTACGTGACTCAGAACTTGTAAGTCGTCTTTAGTGCGAATCGGTAAACGGAATCTGAAACACCTGATGTCCTTCAACGAAACACCTGATCAATCCGATGGGGCGCCTGAAAAACGCCTGCTACACCGCGAGGTTTTAAGTGTCATGAAACGGCTTTCTGTATTGCGGCTTTCCCTGTTGGCAGCACCGCTGTGCGGTATCGCGCTGCTGACCGGTTGCGTTGCGCCTTCGGCCAAACCCAATGACCCTTATTACGCGCCGGTGTTGCCGCGAACGCCGCTGCCATCGGCGGCGAACAACGGCTCGATCTATCAGGCCGGTTTCGAGCAGAACCTGTATGGCGACCGCAAGGCCTACCGGGTCGGTGACATCATCACCATCACCCTGTCCGAGCGCATGGCCGCCAGCAAAGCTGCGAACTCCAGCATCAGCAAGACCAGCGACACCAGTATCGGTCTGACATCGCTGTTCGGCGCCGGCGTGAAAACCAACAACCCGGTGGGTGGCGGTAGCCTGAGCCTGGACGCCGGTTACAGCGGCGACCGCGCCACCAAGGGCGACGGCAAGGCCGCGCAGAGCAACAGCCTGACCGGTTCGATCACCGTGACCGTGGCCGATGTGCTGCCCAACGGCATTCTGTCGGTGCGCGGCGAGAAGTGGATGACCCTCAACACCGGCGACGAGCTGGTGCGTATTGCGGGCCTCATCCGTGCCGATGACATCGCCACCGACAACACCGTCTCGTCCACTCGCGTGGCCGATGCGCGCATCACGTATTCCGGTACAGGGGCGTTTGCCGACTCCAGCCAGCCAGGCTGGTTCGACCGATTCTTCCTAAGCCCGTTGTTCCCTTTCTGATACCGGGATAGCCATGATCACGTTCAAGCAACTGATAGCGGCAGCGCTGTTGTTCACCACTGCGCTTGGCGCTCACGCCGAGCGCCTGAAGGACATCGCCAGCATTTCCGGCGTGCGGACCAACCAGTTGATCGGTTACGGTCTGGTGGTGGGTCTCAACGGTACGGGTGACCAGACTACCCAGACCCCGTTCACCCTGCAGACCTTCAACAACATGCTCTCGCAGTTCGGCATCAAGGTGCCGGCGGGCTCGGGCACCGTGCAGCTGAAAAACGTTGCGGCCGTGGCCGTGTACGCCGACCTGCCGCCCTTCGCCAAGCCCGGGCAGCAGATCGACATTACCGTGTCGTCCATCGGTAACTCGAAAAGCCTGCGCGGCGGCAGCCTGCTGATGACCCCCATGAAGGGTATCGACGGCAACGTCTACGCCGTCGCTCAGGGCAACCTGGTCGTGGGCGGTTTCGACGCCGAAGGCCGTGACGGCTCGAAGATCACCGTCAACGTTCCGTCGTCCGGTCGCATCCCTGGCGGTGCGTCGGTGGAACGTGCCGTTCCGAGTGGTTTCAACCAGGGCAATTCGCTGACCCTGAACCTGAACCGCAACGACTTCACCACCGCCAAGCGCATCGTCGACAAGATCAACGACATGCTCGGCCCTGGCGTCGCTCAGGCGTTGGACGGTGGTTCCGTGCGGGTGACTGCGCCGCTGGACCCGAACCAGCGCGTCGACTACCTGTCGGTGCTGGAAAACCTGGAAATCGATCCGGGCCAGACCTCGGCCAAAGTCATCATCAACTCGCGTACCGGCACCATCGTCATTGGCCAGAACGTCAAGGTATCGCCTGCGGCGGTCACCCACGGCAGCCTGACTGTGACCATTACTGAAGACCCTGTGGTCAGCCAGCCGGGTGCGTTCTCCAACGGCCAGACCGCCGTGGTGCCTCGCTCGAAGATCAACGCGCAGCAGGAAATGCACCCGATGTTCAAGTTTGGTCCGGGCACCACGCTGGACGAAATCGTGCGTGCGGTTAACCAGGTGGGCGCAGCTCCAGGCGACCTGATGGCGATTCTCGAAGCATTGAAACAGGCCGGCGCATTGCAAGCCGACCTGATCGTGATTTAAGGGAAAGGCGATGAGTATTCCTACTGGCGGTCCTTCGAGCACGGTTGGCGATTCGGGGGCGTACACCGACCTCAATCGTCTGGCCAACCTGAAGAACGGCGGCGATCGCGACAGCGATGCGAACCTGAAAAAGGTGGCACAGGAGTTCGAGTCGCTGTTCGTCAGCCAGATGCTCAAGGCCATGCGTTCGGCCAACGAAGTGCTGGCCAAGGACAACCCGATGAACACTGCGGCGACGCGGCAGTATCAGGACATGTACGACCAGCAGCTTTCGGTGAGCATGTCCCGCGAGGGCGGCGGTATCGGTCTGCAGGACGTGTTGATGCGTCAGCTGTCCAAGACCAAGAGCGGCCAGGTTGCTCCGGCCACTACCGACCTCAATGCCCCGAACAAGGCAGACGCGACCCCGGCGCAAACCGGTCTGGCGACCCGTGTCGCACAACGGCCTTTGTGGGCGACCCGTTCGGTTGCCGCCGATGCGACCACCNTCTGGCACTGCCGAGCAAGCTGACCGACCGGATCATGGCAGGCATCGTCCCGAACACCGCGGCGACCCAGGATACAGCGACCAGCGCCACCACGCTGAAAAACCGCATCGACGTTTCCAGTGCCGTGGCCGCCGCCAAAAAGGCCGGCAGCCAGGGCAATGGCGACTGGACCGTTGGCCCCGAATACACCGCCAAGGCCGATGCCTACGTGCGCAGCCGGGTGCAGACTCCGCTGGCCCCGGGCAAGGCTGCGTTCGCCAACGCCGACGAATTCGTCGCCACCATGCTGCCGCTGGCCAAGGACGCTGCCGCGCGTATCGGCGTCGATCCGACCGTGCTGGTGGCTCAGGCCGCGCTGGAAACCGGCTGGGGCAAATCGATCATGCGCCAGTCCGATGGCAGCAGCAGCCACAACCTGTTCGGCATCAAGGCTCAGGGCGGCTGGCAAGGGCCTGAGGCCCGTGCGATCACCAGTGAGTTCCGTGACGGCAAGATGGTCAAGGAGACGGCGGACTTCCGTTCCTACGACTCCTATGCCAGCAGCTTCCACGACCTGGTGAGCTTCCTGCAGAACAACAATCGCTATCAAGCCACGCTCAAGTCGGCCGATAACCCGGAACAGTTTGTGAAAGAGCTGCAAAAGGCCGGGTACGCCACTGACCCGGGCTATGCCAGCAAGATTTCTCAGATAGCGAAACAGATGAAGAGTTACCAGAACTACGCAGCCGCATCGGGCTCTTCCACGACTTTATAAGGTTTGAACCATGTCACTGATTTCAATTGGGCTTTCGGGACTGAACGCCAGCAGTGCAGCGATGACCACCATCGGCAACAACACTGCCAACGTTGACACGCTCGGTTACTCGCGCCAGCAAGTGATGACGACTTCCGGTGCGCAGCAGAATATCGGCGTCGGTTTCATCGGCACCGGTACCACGCTGTCCGACGTGCGTCGGATCTACAACGGTTTCCTGAACACCCAAGTGCAAACCAGTACATCGCTGGACTCTGACGCCCAGGCCTATCTGGGTCAGGCGAGCAAGCTGGACTCGATCCTGTCCGACAGCTCGACCGGCATCAGCACCGTTCTGAGCAAGTTCTTCACCAACCTTCAGGCGCTGTCCAACAACGCCACGGGTTCGGCTGAGCGCGCCAATTTTATAACCAGTGCCAAGGCGCTGTCCGCGCAGTTCAACACCATCGCCGGGCAGATGAAGGACCAGAATGCCGGTATCAACAGCCAGCTTTCATCGCTGACCGGCCAGGTCAATTCGCTGGCGTCGTCGATCGCCGATCTGAACACCCAGATCACCCAGGCCAAGGCCACGGGTGGCCAACCCAACTCGCTGCTCGATGCCCGCGACGAGGCCGTGCGCCAGCTCAATGGTCTGGTCGGCGCCAAAGTGGTCGAGAACAACGGCAGCTACGACATCTACATCGGGACTGGCCAGCCGCTGGTCACCGGTGGCAAGGCGGGCACCCTGACGGCGGGCCCGAGCGACAGCGACCCGAATGTCTATTCGGTGAAACTGAACTATCAGAGCAGCAGCGTCGACGTGTCCTCGGTGGTCACCGGTGGCACCATCGGCGGTCTGCTGCGTTATCGCAGTGACGTGCTGCAGCCGGCCGCCAACGAGCTTGGCCGTCTGGCGCTGGTGGCGTCCGACCAGATCAACCAGCAGCTGAACCAGGGTGTGGACGCCAATGGCGACTTCGGCACCAGCCTGTTCAACAGCATCAATGACCCCAGCCTGGTCAGTCAGCGCAGCATTGCCACACAGGGCAACAGCGCAGGCTCGGGCAATCTGGACGTGACCATTGCCAATACTGGCGCGCTGACCACCAACGATTATCAGGTGACCTTCACCAGCGCCACCGGCTACAGCGTCAAGCGTCTGCCGGATGGCAAGGACATGGGCGCCTACAGCACGACCACCACGCCACCCCCGGTCATCGATGGCTTCTCGCTCAAGCTCAGCGGCGGCGCGGTCGCGGCCGGCGACAGCTTCAAGGTCAGTCCGACCGGCAATGGCGCCAGTGGCATCAAGACCGTCCTCACCGATTCGAAGACCCTCGCCGTGGCTGCGCCGTTGACCGGCACCAAGGGCGCGAGCAGTTCGACCAGCGGTACGTTCAGCCAGCCGACGCTCCAGACCCAGGCCAACATCTACGACACCAAGGCCACGACTGACCTGCGCAATGCCATCGAGGGCGCGACCCCGATGCGTCTGGTCATGGGCACGGCCGCCAATGGCTCGCAGTCGTACTCGTTGGTCGATGCCAATGGCGTTGCGGTAAAAGACAAAAACGGCACTGCCATCACCGGCAATATCGTTCCGGGCCAGAACAACGACATCTCCATGGACGTGGGTTACACCGACTCGTCGGGTACGGCGCAGTCGTTCAAGATCGGCCTGTCCATTTCCGGATCCCCTGTCGCGGGCGATACCTACAGCATCGCCTTGACTGGCGCCGGCTCTTCGGACAACCGCAACTCCGAAATCGCGATGGGGCTGCAGACCAGGCAGACCGTCGACACCGCTTCCGGAAATGGCACTGGCATGAGCTTCAGCGATGCCAACAGCAAGATGATCACCAGCGTCGGGTCAAAGGCCGCTCAGGCCAAGGACGACGCCACTGCCACCACGGCGGTCCTGGCTCAGGCGAAAAGCTCGCGGGACAGTGTCTCCGGTGTTTCGCTCGATGAAGAAGCGGCCAACCTGGTCAAGTATCAGCAGTACTACACCGCTTCGTCACAGATCATCAAAGCGGCTCAAGCTATCTTCAGCACGCTGATCAACAGTCTTTAAGGAGTCGTAATCCATGCGTATTTCAACTACCCAGTTTTACGAGACCAGCGCGTCCAATTACTCGCGCACCTACGCCAATGTCACCAAGACCGGTGACGAGGTCGCCAGTCAGATCAAGCTCAACACCGCCGCGGACGATCCGGTCGGTGCCGCGCGCGTGCTGCAATTGCAGCAGATGGGCTCGATGCTCAATCAGTACAAATCGAACATCGACACCGTCAACACCAGTGTGGTCCAGACTGAAACGGCATTGACCGCCATCACCTCGGCGATTCAACGCGCGCAGGAGCTGGTGCTGTCCGCCGGCAGCGCGACCTACACCGACAAGGACCGCCAGGCCAGCGCGTCGGAACTCAAGGAGCTGCAGACGCAGATTCTGGGCCTGATGAACAGCAAGGACGCCGACGGCAGCTACCTGTTCTCAGGTTCCAAGTCGAGCACGCCGCCGTACGCGGTCAACCCCGATGGCAGCTACAGCTATCAGGGCGATCAGACGCGCAACATGCTGAACATCGGCAACAACATTTCCATGGCCAGCAACACCACGGGCTGGGACGCGTTCGAGCAAGCGGTCAATACCACACGCACCTCGGCCACCCTGAAGTCCCCGGCCACCGACGATGGCATGATCTCGTTGTCCGGCGGCAGCGTCAGCAACAGCGCCACCTACAGCAGCCAGTTCACGGCGGGTCAGCCTTACAGCATCTCGTTCAGCAACAGCACGCAATACACGATCCTCGACAAGGACGGCAAGGATGTCACCGGCGATGCGACCTCGGCCGGCAAGTTCAGCGCCACCAGCGCGGCGAACCAGACCATCGGTTTCCGGGGCCTGGAACTGAACCTGAACATCAACCTGACCGACGCTCAGTACGGCAGCGCAGCTGCGGCGGAAACCGCGATGAGCGCGACGCCGCACACCTTCGAGCTGGCGGTGTCGCCAAGCACGATCAGCACGGCGCGTCTGCCGGGCAATCCCTCGACGACGGTGATCACCGGCACGTCGGTGACCGATCAGACCAAGTTCAATGAGTCGTTCCCGTCCGGCGGCGCGGTCCTGCGTTTCACCAGCGCGACCAATTACGAGCTGTACGCGGCGCCTTACGATGCGGCCACCAGCAGCCCGGTCTCCACCGGCACGCTGAGCGGCACGCCAGTCGCCAACCAGGCCGTGGCGGCCGGTGTCACGTTCACCCTCAGCGGCACTCCGCCAGCGCCGGCTGCGGGCGATCAGTTCACCGCCCAATCGTCGACCCAGCAAAGCCAGAACATTCTGAACACCTTGTCCAGCGTGATCACTGCGCTCAATGGCAAGGTCGACGGTGATCCGGTCGCCACCCAGAAACTGCAAGCGACCCTGACCTCGACCATCGGCAACCTGCAAAGCGCCGCGAATCAGATCAGCGATGCGGTCAGCGATGGCGGTGCACGGGCGCGAACCTCGACGGATCAAGGGGTGACCAACCAGAACCTGATCGACAATGGCACCACCGAGTCGAGCACTATCACTGCCTCCGACCCCGTGGACGCGATTGCCCGCCTGACCCTGCAAAAAACCATGCTCCAAGCGTCGCAACTGGTGTTTACTCAGTTGTCCGCGCTGAACCTGTTCAGCAAGCTGTAATCGCCTGATGCGGTGACGGCGCACCCGGATCACCGGGCGCCGTCAGCGCTGAGCGTCAACCGTTATTGTCAGCGGTTAAGCCGGTCCTTCTGCCGAAGGCGGCAGGCCGCTCGTGAGTCCGCCCGTGAATTCAGTTCCGCTCGTCAGCATCGTCATCCCCGCCTACAACCCTCGTTTCTTCCAAGGTGCGCTGCACAGTGCGCTCAGCCAGAACTACAGCCATTTCGAAGTGGTCGTGTGTGACGATTCCGGCGGCGATGAAATCAAGCGCATCGTCGACCTGTTCGACGGGGTGGCGACCACGCCGTTGCGCTATGTCCGTAACCCGCAACGGTTGGGCTTTGTGGGCAACATGCTGCAGTGCCTGGCTCACGCGAGCGGCGAATTCGTCAAGTTTCTCTGCGACGACGATCACCTGTTCTCATCGTGCGTGAGTTATCAGGCGCAAGTGTTGATCGAACACGAAGACGTCAACCTGGTGGTCGCTCAGCGTAATCTCTGGGATGCCGATAGCATCGTCCTGCCCACGCGCCTGGAAAACAGCGCGTTGGCGCGCACCAGTTGCGTGTTCAAGGGATCGGACATGCTGCAGATCTTCGAAGGGTTTCCGCTGAATTTTCTCGGTGGCTTCAGCGCCTCGATGTTCCGTCGTTCGGACCTTGAACAGTTCCTTCCGGCACTGACCACCCCCGGCCAGTGCTTCGCCGCGCAGCTGGACCTGGCGTTGTATATCTGCTTGCTGCGTCACGGCAACATGGCGGTGCTCAACCATATTCTTACCGCTGAAAGGCTGTACCCGGAGCGCCTGAGTCGTCAGCAACCGATGCGCGAGGCGCTGGGCACGGAAATGCAGTGGCTGGTAAGCATGCTCAAGGCGCGCGGCGGCGAATCGGCACCGGCCAAAGGCTGGGTGCGGATCGTCGATCTGACCCGCGCCGGCGAGTCGCCGCGACCGTGGGACGAGCTTGCACTGAGTCGCGCGCTGGGCAATATCCAGACCACGCAGGTGTCGAAGGTCGGCTGCGATACCGAAAGTTTCGGTGAGTTCTATGCGCAATGGCTCGCCTGCCGCAACTTCTCGCCGCTGCACGAAAAACTGTTGCCGGATCGTCTGGCCAGCTGGCCTTACCAGCCGCGCATCATGCCGGTGATTCTGGACCGCAACGAGGGTCGCGCGAGCCTTCGCGACACGCTGCACAGCCTGCAGGCGCAGCTTTATCCGCCTGAGCTGGTGTTGGTGCTGTCGGAAGGCTGCGAAGAGACTCGACTCGAAGAGCGGGTGCTGTACGTGCCGCTGCAATCGGACTGGCCATCCCAGATCAATCAGACCCTGCCGCAGCTGGACACCGTTCAGTGGTTCTATCTGCTGCGTTCGGGGGACCGGCTGGTCAAGTCGGCCCTGCTCATGCTCGCCGAGCGGATCGCGACCGACGGGCACCTGCGCTGTCTTTACAGCGACGAAGGCGCGCTGCATGCCGGTGAGTCGGCCGAGCCCGTGTTCAAGCCTGACTTCAACCTCGATCTGCTGCGCAGCTATCCCTATGTCGGTCGGGCGCTGGCTTTCGAGCGCGACAACTTTTTGGCTCTCGGTGGTTTCGACCCTGNAGAGCGAAGGGGCTCAGGCCATCGGACACATCGCTGAAATCGTCGTGGAGTCGCGTTGCACATTCCCGCAGTGGCTGGCGTCGGCGCCGGTTCGCGAGCAGGATGCGCGGGTCGTGGGGGCTCATCTCAATCGCCTGTCAGTGCCTTTCGAGTTGCGCAGCGAGGCGGCAACGATCGGCAACCGCATCGATTATCTGCATGCCGGGCAACCGCTGGTGTCCGTGATCGTCGTGGTCAAGGATCAACTGGCGGCGCTGCAACGCTGCGCCGAAACCCTGCTGGAAAAGACGCTCTACGGACACTACGAACTGTTGATCGTCGACACCGGCCGTGGCAATGAGGAAATGCGTGCCTGGCTGGCGGGCATCGCGCAGTGGGGCGGCGAGAAGATTCGCGTGCTCGACGCCAGCGCGCATTCGACGCTGTCGGCGCAGCAGGACTTCGCGGCCCGCGCGGCGCGTGGCGAGTATCTGGTTTTGCTCAACCCGTTCTCGGTAATCACCGACGCAAGCTGGTTGCAGGAGCTGTTGCTACACGCTCAGCGCTCCGAGGTCGCCGTCGTGGGGGCCATGGTCTTCAACGCTCAGGGCTTGGTCGTGCGTGGCCCGCTGGTGCTGGGGCTGCGCGGCCCGGCAAGCGTTCCGTTCGCTGGAGAGCCAATGAACACCTCCGGCTACATGCAGCGTCTGCAAGTGGTCCAGGACCTGAGCGCGGTCAACTCCGAATGCCTGATGATCCGCAAGCAGGTGTTCGATGAGATCGGCACGATGGACACCCGGATCGCCACCAAGGAATACAGCGAGGTCGACCTTTGCCTGCGCGCCCGTGAAGCCGGCTACCTGGTGGTCTGGACGCCGTATGCGCGGGTTGCGCTGGGGGATCATCAGGTGGTTCGGGAGGAGGTTGCGCAGGTCGAACGTCTGGCCGAAGAGCGGCTGTTCTATCAGCGCTGGCTGCCGGTCATCGCCAGAGACCCGGCCTACAACCCTAACTTGACGCTCAGCGGCCTCAACTTCGGTCTGGAGCCGGGGCTGCGCAACGGCTGGAACCCGTTCGCCAGCCGGCAGTTGCCCAACGTGCTGGCCGTGCCGTTGAACGCCTCTGCCATCGGTCACTACCGCATGAGCCAGCCTTTCACCGAGCTTGAAGCCGCAGGGCAGATCGTCGGCCGGATCAGTTACGAGCTGCCGCCGGTGGTGGAACTCGAGCGCCAGTCGCCGGACGTGGTCATCGTGCAGGCGCGCTACAGCGAAGGGATGATCAACGAGGTCGAGAACCTCAGGACCTACTCGCGGGCCCGACTGATTTATGAGCTCGATGACTACGTCATCAGCGTGCCCAAGAAGAACGGCCATATGCGCAACATGCCCGAGGCCGATCAGATGGAGTCGCTGGTCCGCCGGGGCATCGGGCTGTGTGATCGCGTGGTCGTGTCGACCCAGGCGCTGGGCGATGCCTTGTCGTCGATGCACCACGACATTCGCGTGGCTCCCAATATGCTGGCGACCGACATCTGGCTCAAGCTGGTGGGTGTCAGTCAGCGTCGCATGTCAAAGAAACCGCGTGTCGGCTGGGGCGGCGGCACCAGCCACGCCGGGGATCTGGACGTGATCGCCGAGGTCGTGCGTGAGCTGGCCGACGAAGTGGAGTGGGTGTTCTTCGGCATGTGCCCGGAAGCGCTGCTTCCCTATGTGCATGAGTTTCACCCCTCCATCAACCTGTCGGAGTATCCGGCCAAGCTCGCCAGCCTGAATCTGGATCTCGCGCTTGCGCCGTTGGAGTTCCATATCTTCAACGACTGCAAGAGCAACCTGCGGCTGCTGGAATATGGCATCTGCGGCTACCCGGTGATCTGCACTGACACCAAAGCCTATCAGGGCTATCTGCCCTGTACCCGGGTGAAGACCAACAGCACCAGCGAATGGCTGGAGGCGATCCGCATGCACTTGGCGGACCCCGGTGCCAGCTACCGCATGGGCGACGAGCTGCGGTCCATCGTTCTGCGTGACTACATGTTGCGCGGTGAAAATCTGCAAACCTGGGTCAACGGCTGGCTGGCCGATTGACACCTGATTCGATCGCCAGCGCCGTCTAACGGAGCTGGCGCGTTTCCTGCAAGTTCCCCTGAAAGCGCCATAAATCACGCGTCATGTGATTGGCGTGGACAGATGAACAGATCCTGCGTCCGACCCGCTGCGCCGCCCACGCGCACGTCGGTCCCGCAGTTGCAGACAGGAACAGCGCAACGATGAAGGCAGTCATTCTGGCGGGTGGTCTGGGTACTCGCATCAGTGAGGAATCGCACCTCAAGCCCAAGCCGATGATCGAGATCGGCGGCAAGCCAATTCTCTGGCACATCATGAAGCAGTACTCCGCTCACGGGATTCATGATTTCGTGATCTGCCTTGGCTACAAGGGCTATGCGATCAAGGACTTCTTCGCCAACTACTTCCTGCACACCTCCGACGTGACCTTCGACATGCGCAACAACCGCATGGACGTTCATCAGAACTACAGCGAACCGTGGCGCGTGACCCTCATCGACACCGGCGACGAGAGCATGACGGGCGGGCGCCTGCGCCGGGCCGGTCAGTACGTTCGCGATGACGAAGCGTTCTGCTTCACCTATGGCGACGGGGTCTCGGACCTGAACATCGGCGCGCTGGTGGATTTCCACCGCACCCACGGCAAGCTCGCCACCGTCACCGCTGTGCAACCGCCAGGCCGTTACGGCGCGCTGGATCGCGACGGCGACCGTGTACTGGGTTTCACCGAGAAACCGCGCGGCGACGGCGGCTGGATCAACGGCGGTTTCTTCGTGCTCTCCCCGGATGTACTGCCGATGATCAGCGCAGACAGCACCTCGTGGGAAAACGAGCCGCTGGTCGAACTGGCCCGGCGTGACCAGTTGATGGCGTTCCAGCACGAAGGCTTCTGGCACCCGATGGACACCCTGCGCGACAAGAATTACCTGGAAGAGCTCTGGCAGAGTGGAGGCGCGCCGTGGAAGCAGTGGGCGTGAAGGCTGACTTCTGGCAGGGCAAGCGCGTGCTGCTGACCGGGCACACCGGTTTCAAGGGCAGTTGGCTTGCATTGTGGCTTGAAAGCCTGGGCGCCAAGGTCACGGGTTTTGCCCTTGAGCCCGGCACCGAGCCGAGCCTGTTCGAACTCGCCCGTGTGGCAGACGGCATCGATGATCGTCGCGGCGATCTGCGAGA
This sequence comes from Pseudomonas sp. LS-2, assembly GCF_003605735.1. Classification (GTDB taxonomy): domain Bacteria; phylum Pseudomonadota; class Gammaproteobacteria; order Pseudomonadales; family Pseudomonadaceae; genus Aquipseudomonas. The sequence goes on from NZ_QXTJ01000017.1 coordinate 40,758, forward strand.
TCTCGCGGCCTTGACCGCGTTGCTCGACGAAGTTCGTCCGCAGATCGTCCTGCATCTGGCGGCGCAACCGCTGGTGCGTGAAGGCTATCGCGATCCGCTGGGGACTTATTCCAGCAACGTGATGGGCACGCTCAATCTGTTGGAGGCGATCCGCCAGACCGGCGAGGTGCGCGCCTGCGTGTTGGTGACCACCGACAAGGTGTACGCCAATCAGGAATGGCTGTGGCCGTATCGCGAAAACGAACCCCTCGGCGGGCATGATCCGTACAGCAGCAGCAAAGCGTGCTGCGAGTTGCTGGCGCAGTCCTATGCTGCTTCGTTCTTTCCTGCCGAGCGCTACAGCGAGCACGGCCTGGCGCTGGCAACGGCGCGGGCCGGGAACGTGCTGGGCGGCGGCGACTTTGCCGCCGACCGGCTGATCCCCGACGTCCTCAAGGCGTGGTCGGCCAACACCCCGGTGACCTTGCGTTATCCCCAGGCCGTGCGGCCATGGCAGCACGCGCTGGAACCGTTGATGGGCTACCTGCTGCTGGCCGAAAGTCTGTATGTCCATGGCCCGCAGAATGCCGGGGCGTGGAATTTCGGACCCGGTGAAGACGACATGTGCACGGTGGGCGAAGTCGTCGCGCACCTGGCGCAACACTGGCCATCGGCACCCGGTTTGCAGGTCGAGGCCAGCGAACTGCACGAGGCCGGGCTGTTGCGCCTGGACAGCAGTCGTGCGCGCCAGCAACTGGCCTGGCGACCGCGCTGGTCGTTGGCCCAATGCCTGGAACACACCTTGTCCTGGCACCTGGCGTGGAAAGCCGGGCAGGACATGCGTGCGTTCACCCGACAGCAGCTGGCCGCCTACATGGAGGCCGCATGAGCGATATGCAGATGCTCGCGTTGCCATTGCCCGGCCTGTTCAGTCTCCAGCACCGTCGCCACGCCGACCAGCGTGGGCAATTCAGCCGTCTGTTTTGCGAGGGCAGTCTGAGCGCCTTCGGTCAGGCGTTCCACGTGCGTCAGATCAACCACTCCTGCACCGCCGAACGCGGCAGTGTGCGAGGGCTGCATTACCAGACCGCGGCACAGCCGGAAGCCAAGCTCATCACTTGCCTGCGCGGTGAGGTGTGGGATGTGGCGGTGGACCTGAACCCGGATTCAGCGACCTTTCTGCACTGGCATGCCGAGCATCTGCAAGCCGGGGATGGCCGCAGCCTGTTGATTCCGGCCGGTTTCGCCCATGGCTTTCAAACCCTGACCGACGATGCCGAGCTTTTGTACCTGCACAGCGCCGACTACGCGCCGCAGCACGAAGCCGGGCTGTCCGCGCAGGACCCGCGGTTGAACATTGCCTGGCCACTGCCTGTCAAGAATCTGTCGGCCAGAGACGCTGGCCATCCCTTGCTGAACTCGTCTTTCGCTGGAGTGCGTTTATGAACTGCCGTGGTTGTGGCACAGAGCTCAAATTGCCATTGATCGATCTGGGCACCGCGCCGGCATCAAACGCCTATCTACGAGCCGAGCAACTGACCCAGGCCGAGCAGTGGGTGCCGCTCAAGGTCGAGGTGTGCGAGCACTGCTGGCTGGTGCAGACCAACGACTACACCCAGGCCGACAGTCTGTTCGATGCGGACTACGCGTATTTCAGTTCCTATTCCAGCTCCTGGCTGGCCCATGCCGAGCGTTATGTCGGCGAGATGGTCGAGCGCTTCGGCCTGAACCACGACAGCCGGGTGGTGGAAATCGCCGCCAATGACGGTTACCTGTTGCAGTACGTCGCGGCGCGAGGCATCCCGTGTCTGGGTGTCGAACCCACGCGCAGCACCGCCGATGTCGCCCGGGCCAGGGGCCTGGAGATTCGCGAAGTGTTCTTCGGCAAGGCCAGCGCCACGCAATTGCGTGAAGAGGGCTGGGCCGCTGACCTCATGGCCGCCAACAACGTGCTGGCCCATGTGCCGGACATCAACGATTTCCTGAGCGGCTTTGCCACCTTGCTCAAAACTGACGGTGTGGCCACTTTCGAATTCCCGCAACTGCTGGCGCTCATGGCTGGCCACCAGTTCGACACGCTGTACCACGAACACTATTCGTACCTGTCGCTGACGGCGGTGAACACCCTGTGCCAGCGCAATGGTCTGCACGTGTTCGATGTCAGCGAACTGCCGACCCATGGCGGCTCGCTGCGGGTGTTCGTGCAGCGTCAGGGTGGCCATCACGAGGTGCAGCCGAGCGTCGACCGCAAGCTCGAAGAAGAGCGCGCGGCGGGCGTCCTGACTCGCCCGTTCTACGCGACCCTCGCGCCTGCTGCCGAGCGCATCAAACACGCGTTGTTGGCATTTCTGCTCAAGGCCCGCGCCGAAGGTAAGCGGGTCGTGGGTTATGGCGCCGCCGCCAAGGGCAACACCTTGCTCAACTACGCGGGCATCAAGCCTGACCTGTTGGCCTGGGTCGCCGACGCCAGTCCCCACAAGCAAGATAAATACCTGCCGGGGAGCCGCATTCCGGTGGTTGATCCGAGCCGTATTGCCGCCGAGAAACCCGACTATGTGCTGGTCTTGCCGTGGAACCTGCTTCAGGAAGTCAGCCAGCAGCAGGCCGTGGTGCATGAGTGGGGTGGCCGCTTCGTGATCGCCGTTCCCGAGTTGACGTTCCTGTGAGTGCAGGCAACGTGCTGGTCACGGGAGCCACCGGGTTCGTGGGGCGTCATGTGGTGACGCAATTGCTGGCGCGCGGTTATTCGGTGCGGGCAGTTGCACGCAATCCCGACACCGCCCGCAAGATGCCCTGGTTCAACGAAGTCACATTCGTCAGCGCCGATATCCATGCCCCTGACCTAGACACTCTGGCGCTCAACGACGGTATCGACGCGCTGGTTCATCTGGCTTGGCCGGGTCTGCCGAACTACCGCGATCTGTTTCATTTCGAGCACAACCTGATGGCCGACTACGGCTTCATCAAACGGGTTGTGCAGTCGGGTGTGTCGCAGGTGATGGTCACTGGCACCTGCTTTGAGTACGGCATGCAGAGCGGGCCGCTGAGCGAGGAGGTGCTGGCGCAGCCCACCAACCCGTACGGGTTGGCCAAACATACGTTGCGCCTGTTTCTCGAGGCGTTGCAGGTTCAACACCCGTTCGTTCTGCAATGGGCGCGCTTGTTCTATCTGCACGGCGCCGGGCAAAACCCCAACAGTCTGCTCGCAAGCCTCGAGAGGGCAATGGATGCGGGCGCTGCAACCTTCGACATGTCCGCCGGCGATCAGCTACGCGACTACTTGAGCATCGAAACCGCGGCCGGGTATCTGGTGGATGTGCTGCAGCGTCCGCAGTTTTCCGGGGTGGTCAATTGCTGCAGCGGCAAGCCGGTTTCCGTCAGGGCGCTGGTGGAAGCTCGGGTGCGCGAACGCAACGCGACGATTGCCCTGAATCTGGGTCACTACGGTTACGCCAGTCATGAACCGATGGCGTTCTGGGGAGCGACCGAGCGCTTGCAGCAACTGCGCGAGCAATCCCCGGCCCCACTGCGAAGAGGAGGCTGATGAACGCCGTCGAAGCACCTTGCCCAATGCGCTTTTTCCTTCAAACATTTCTAGGTCCGGCCATGCGCCGGATGGCGGGACAACGTTAATGCACAGTCATCAAATCGCAGGAAATAACATGTCGCTCGACGATCAGCTCACCCTGGTGGTTCTGACCCATAATCGGCCCGCCTTTCTGCGTCGGACCCTGCAGTTCTACAGCACCTTGCCGGCGCGGGTACTGGTGCTGGACTCGTCCACCGAATCGGCCAGCGCCATCGCCGAGCTGTTTCCGGACGTCGACTACCGTCATCTGCCGCAATTTTCCTACACCGGATTGCAGGAAAAGGCTGCCTACGGCGTCGGTCTGGTAACGACTCCGTTCATGACGTTCGTTCCTGACGACGATTTCCTGCTGCATGACGCGTTGATCCAGTCGGTGGACTTCCTGTCCGCGAACCCGGATTACGGCCTGTGCCACGGCTACTGCCTGATGTATCTGGCGTATGGCAACAAGGTCGAATACTACCGTCGCGACAAGAAGGTCTGTGAAGATTACGCCAGCGAAGACGCCTCCGAGCGCGTGCTCGATTACCTCGGCCAGTACATCCCGCCGTTCTACGCCGTGACCCGCACCGAGCTGTTGCAGCGCTGGTACGCCTCGTTGCCAAAGGGCACGGGTTTCGAGTTGCAGGAATTTGGCCATGCCTACTTCCTGTTGTCCTGCGCCAAGGCGCGGATCCTGCCGATTCCCTATGTCGTGCGTGAGGTCAATTACCTGCGCTCCGAGCATCAGACCGACATTCTGGTCAAACTCGCCGACGCCGACCCACAGTCGCAAACCGAGCGTCAGCAGTTCTCCAGATTCCTCGGTTCCCTTGAAACCGGCATCAGCGATAAAACCGCACAGGAACGTTCGCAACTGGCGCTGACGGCGATGTCGGCGCTGACCACCTGCTTGCTGGAAGCGCGCTCGCTGACCCTGACCAGCATCTTTGTATCGCGCTGGAGCGATGTGTTCGCGCCGGCCGAGCAAGAGTTCGGCACGCGTCAGTTCGTGGAAATGCCGTTTTACAACCAGGCGTTCTTCGACGTGCTGAGCGACATCGAATTCCTGATCCATGCCATGCCTGCCGGCAAGCTGCAGATGGAGCAGCTCGAAGGCGTCTGGACGCAACAGGAATTGCTGTTGCGCACCCACGAGAACGACACGCCGGAAACCATCGCCAACCGATTGTGGGAGGCCATGACGCTCAACATTTTCAATCCGCAGATCGTCGCGCCGTTGCTGGAACTGATGACCGAACAGGACGATCAGGAAGAAGTCGCGCAAATGGCTCACTGGCTTGAACGCCTTGAATCGGTCAATCGCGAAGACCACCGTGTGCGGTTCAATAGCATGCCGTCGGGTCGCCTGCTGCAATGGCTCGATGCGCGCAAGCCGGGCGTCGAAGACGTGCAGGCCATCACCGCGCGCATCGCCGAACAGGGGGGCGGGCCGCAGTTTGGCGTTCTGCTGCTGGACCTGGAAAGCGACATGGCCAAGCTGCAAGTCACGCTGGACAGCCTGGTTGAGGGGCACTGCAAGACCTTCAAGGTCGTGGTCTTCACCACCGGCGAACCGCCAGCGGCGACCAAGTCGACTTGCGACTGGTTGATGCTGGCCGAAGTGGGTGATGAGTTCACCCCGGGCGGTTTGTTGCGCGCTGCGCTGGAATTGCAGGCAGCGCCCGATTGCCGCGCAGTGTTCGCCGATGAAATCCAGCGTCTGCCCAATGGCGCGCTGACCCACGTCATGCGTCCCGGTTTCAACCTGGACCTGCTGCAGAGCCATCCTTCGCTGATGTCACGTCACTGGCTGATGCGTCGCGATGTGCTGCTGGACGCTGGTGGTTACTCGGCCGACTTCGACCAGGCGCCGGAATTCGAGCTGCTGCTGCGCGTAATCGAACAGGGTGGTCTGGCCTGGCTGGCCCATCTGGACGAACCCCTGTTGATCTGTGACGCGTTGCCGACCGAAGAGAATCCGCATCAGCGCCTGGCCTTGACTCGCCATCTGGCCCAACGTGGCTACAAGGCGCAGGTCAGCGCGGTGACCGGTGGCGCCTGGCGCATCGACTATCGTCACAGCCAGCGTCCGCTGGTCTCGATCATCCTGCGCAGCGAAGACAACCTGGCCGAACTGCAACGCTGCCTGAACAGCGTGCTGTTGCGCACTCGTTACTCGAACTACGAAGTGCTGATCGCCGACAACCACAGCCAGTCGCCTGAGCTCGTCGAATGGCTGGGGCAGCAGGAGAAGGCCCGGGTGCGCGTGATTCGCATGCCACAGCGCTTGAGCCACGCGGCCCTCGTCAATACGGCACGTCAGAGCGCCAAGGGTGAATTCCTGGTGCTGTTGTCCACTGAAGGTGAAGTGGTCAGCCCGAACTGGATCGATTCGTTGCTCAATCACGCCCAGCGCCCGGAAGTTGGCGTGGTGGGTGCCAAGCTGCTGGATCGTCATGATCGGGTCAGTCAGGCCGGCTTGATTCTGGGGCTCAATGGCGGTGTCGGCTCGGCGTTCGTGGGCGAGGCAAAAGACGCGGGCGGCTATCTGCAACGCCTGCTGCTGGACCAGAACTACGGCGCGGTATCCGACGCCTGTCTGATGGTACGCTCGGAAATCTTCGATGCGGCGGGCGGTCTGGACGAAGAACAGTTCGCCGACGCCTTCAGCGATATCGATCTGTGCCTCAAGCTGGGTCAGGCCGGGTACATGACCGTGTGGACGCCGCAGGTGCATGTCGTTCATCCGGGCACGTTGCCCGTCGCGCCGACTGCCCTGGCGGCCCTGCAAGACAAGTGGGCCGACGCGTTCGCCCATGATCTGGCCTATAACAAAAACCTGGCGCTCACCGGCAAGGGCTTCACCCTTGGCGAAAGTGACGGTTCGACCTGGGCGCAATTGCTCGCTTGAGGTTGCAAGGGTAGAGGGCTTCGCCATGTTCAACGGCAAATCGGTGTTCATCTCAGGCGCGACCGGCTCGTTCGGTCGCCAATTCATCCGCACGCTGCTGGAGCGCTATCAGCCCCGGCGCGTGGTGGTGTTTTCCCGCGATGAGCTCAAACAGTACGAAATGCAGCAGGAATTCAATGCGCCCTGCATGCGTTATTTTCTCGGCGACGTGCGCGATGCCGAGCGTTTGCAGCAAGGCATGCGTGGCATCGATTACGTGGTGCATGCCGCTGCGCTCAAGCATGTGCCGGCGGCCGAATACAACCCGACCGAGTTCATCCGCACCAACGTCAATGGCGCGGAAAATATCATTTCGGCGGCGATTGCCAACGGCGTGAAGAAGGTCATCGCGCTGTCCACCGACAAGGCGGCTAGCCCGATCAACCTCTACGGCGCCACCAAGCTGCTGTCGGACAAGTTGTTCGTGGCCGCCAACAACATCGGTGGCGAGGAGCAGACGCGCTTCGCCGTCGTGCGCTATGGCAACGTGGCGGGTTCGCGGGGTTCCATCGTGCCGTTCTTCCACAAGCTGATTGCGGGGGGCGCCAAAGAGCTGCCGATCACCGATCCGCGCATGACCCGTTTCTGGATCACGCTGGACCACGGCGTCGATTTCGTGATGCAGAGCTTCGAGCGCATGCATGGCGGCGAAGTGTTCGTGCCGAAGATCCCGTCGGTGCGCATCGTCGATCTGGCTCAGGCCATGGCCGCCGATCTGCCGCACAAGCTGGTGGGCATTCGTCCCGGCGAGAAGCTGCATGAACTGATGGTGCCGCAGGACGATGCGCGCATGACCCTGGAGTTCGAGGATCACTACACCATCGTGCCGTCGATCCGCTTCAACAACGTGGACACCGATTTCGCGGTCGATGCGACGGGCGAGCAGGGCAAGGCGGTCAGCGATGAGTTCGAGTACCGCTCGGACACCAACCCGGACTTCCTGACGATCCCGCAGATCGGCGAACTGCACGCCGGCATCCAGCCATGATCCCCTATGGTCGGCAAAGCCTGGATCAGGCCGACATCGACGCGGTGGTCGAAGTGCTCAAGTCCGACTGGCTGACCCAGGGCCCGACCATCGAACGTTTCGAGGCGGCGATGGCCGAGCGTTGCCAGGCCGGCTTTGGGGTTGCCGTGTGCAATGCCACAGCGGCGCTGCACATTGCCTGTCTGGCGGCTGGGCTGGGCGAAGGCGACGTGCTGTGGACCAGCCCCAATACCTTTCTCGCTTCGGCCAACTGCGGCCGTTATTGCGGCGCCGACGTGGACTTCGTCGACATCGATCCGCTGACCTGGAACCTCGACGTCAATGTCCTCGGGCGCAAGCTGGAAACGGCCGAGCGTGAGGGCAAACTGCCGAAGGTGTTGGTGGCGGTGGCGTTTTCCGGGCAAAGCTGCGACATGCGCGCGATTGCCGGGCTGTCGCGCCGTTACGGCTTCGTGGTCATCGAAGACGCGTCCCACGCGGTCGGCGCGCGCTATGCCGGGCGTCCGGTGGGCTGCGGTGAGTTCGCCGACATGACCGTGTTCAGCTTCCACCCGGTGAAGATCGTCACCACGGGTGAGGGCGGTCTGGTGCTGACCAACTCGCCAGAACGCGCCGAACACCTGCGTCGCCTGCGCAGCCATGGCATGACCCGCGATCCGGCGCAGATGGACGAACCCAGCCACGGGCCCTGGTACTACCAGCAGATCGAACTGGGCTTCAATTACCGCATCACCGACATGCAGGCTGCGCTGGGCCTGTCGCAGTTGAGCAAACTCGACGGTTTTCTGGCCCGGCGTCGGCAGCTGGTGGCGCGTTATCAGGCGTTGCTCGGTGATCTGCCGTTGACCTTGCCGACCTGTCAGGCCGATGCCGAGTCGGCCTGGCACCTGTATGTCGTGCGCGTGCAGACCGAGCGTCTGACAGTCAGTCATCGTCAGGTGTTCGAGGGCTTGCGCGCAGCGGGTATCGGGGTCAACGTGCACTACATCCCGGTGCATTTGCAGCCGTACTACCGTGACCTGGGGTTTGCCGCAGACGATTTTCCCGAGGCCTGCGCCTATTACGCTCAGGCCATCAGTTTGCCGTTGTATCCGGCCATGACCGATGAGCAACAAGACTGTGTGATCGGGCAACTGAAGCGGTTGCTGACGACCGCTGAATGATGGAAGCAGGGACATGCGAGAACTGACCGAGCAAGAGCAATTCTGGCAAGGCGATTTCGGCGATCGATACGTGGAGCGCAACCAGGGCCAGGCGCTGATTTCGGCGAACATCGCCTTGTTCGCCAAAGCGCTGGGCCGGGTTCAGGGGCTCACGAGTCTGCTCGAACTGGGCACTAACGCCGGCAACAATCTGCTGGCGCTGAGTCGGTTATTGCCAGGCTGTGAGCTCAATGGCGTCGAAATCAACGCCAAGGCTCACGCACAGGTGCAGTCCCTGGGGATCGCCGAGGTGTGGCACGGTTCGCTGTTCGATTTTCCACGCCTGCGCAGCTACGACCTGACCTTCAGCAAAGGGGTGCTGATTCACCTGGCGCCTGAGTGGCTGAACCAGGCTTACGATCAGCTCTATCATCTCAGCTCGCGGTACGTGTTGCTCGCCGAGTATTACAACCCGGCACCGGTGGAGGTGTCTTATCGCGGCAATGGCGGCAAGCTGTTCAAGCGCGATTTTGCCGGTGAGATGCTCGATCGTTTCACTGACCTCAAATTGCTCGACTACGGATTCGTCTACCGCCGCGATCCGCAGTTCCCCGCCGACGACATCACCTGGTTCCTGCTGGAAAAACGTCCATGAACGCAGTGGCGATCATCCCTGCCCGTGGCGGCAGTCAGCGCATCCCTCGCAAGAATCTGAAGCTGTTCAACGGCGAGCCGATGATCGTCGGCTCGATCCGCACGGCGCTGGCAAGCGGTCTGTTCGAGCGCGTGGTGGTCAGCACCGATGACGAGGAAATTGCCCAGGTCGCACGGTCCCATGGCGCGCAGGTGCCATTCATGCGCCCGGCAGCGCTGGCCGACGCCTACACCGGCACAGCGGCCGTGATCGAGCATGCCATCGGTGCGCTGGATCGGCGCTATGACTACACCTGCTGCATCTACGCCACCGCACCCCTCTTGCAAGCGCGGTTTCTGCGCCAGGGGTTGCAGGCGTTGCAGGCCGCGCCCGACAAATCCTATGCGTTTTCGGTCTGCGGCTTCGGTTTTCCGGTGCAGCGGGCGCTGCTGATCAACGACGATGGCAGCCTGAGGTCGATGCACCCTGAGTACCGCACTGTGCGTTCCCAGGATCTGCCAGCGGCCTATCAGGACGCCGGTCAGTTCTATTGGGGGCGCAGCGAGGCCTGGCTGCGTGGCGACGTGATCTTTTCCGAGCTCAGCCTGCCGGTGGTCCTGCCGCGGCATCTGGTTCAGGACATCGACAACGAGGAAGACTGGCTGCGTGCCGAATACCTTTACGCCGCGCTCAAGGCCGGCGGGGAATTACAGCCGTGAGAGTGCTCATTCGTGCCGATGCCTCGACAGCCATCGGCAGTGGCCACATTGCACGCTGCCTGACACTGGCCAACGTCCTGCGCAAGGATGGCGTCGACGTGGTCTTCGCTTGCCGACGCCTGCCTGGCCATGCGCTGCGACGTCTGGCCGAACAAGGCTATATCGCCCTCGGTTTGCCCGAGCGCTATCCGCAGGCGCAAAGTGATCCGGGCATTGAAACGGTTCTGCCGTGGCAAGCCGACATCGACGCCCTTGCCGACGTCTTGAAAGACGCACCGCGCTTCGACTGGCTGATCGTTGACCATTACGGTCTGGATGCCCGCTGGGAGAATGCGGCTCGACCATTTGCCGATCGCCTGATGGCCATCGATGACCTCGCCAATCGACCCCACGCGGTGGACGTGCTGCTGGATCAGAATTATTCGGCTCAGGTGCTCGAACGCCCTTATGCGCCGTGGCTCAACGACGACTGCAAGACGTTCCTCGGCCCGCGCTTCGCCCTCATGCGCGATGAGTTTCAATGCCAGCCCATCGTCATCGCACCCCGGGTGAAGCGCGTGCTGGTGAATTTCGGCGGCTTCGATGCGGCGCGACAGGTGCACGCGACGATGCTGGCGCTGCAGGGCTTTGAGGACCTGCAAGTGGATTTCGTTGCCGGGCTGGACAATCCCGAATGGGACGCCATGAGCCAACTGGCGAAGGCGCATCCGAACTGGCGACTGCACGCGCTGGTCAGTGACTTCTTCGCGTTGATGCAACAGGCCGATCTGTTCATCGGCGCCGGCGGCGGCACGACTTGGGAGCGCGCTGCGTTGGGCTTGCCGACGATCTGCATTTCGGTGGCCCACAACCAGGCACTGAATGCCCGTTTGCTGGCGGAGGCGGGCGGGCAGTTGTACCTGGGGCCGCACGATGCTCTTGACCCACACACCTTGATTCAGGCCATTGCGCTGCTGCGTGATAACCGCGAACTGCGTCAGAGTTTCGCCGAGCGCTCGCGGGCGTTGGTCGATGGCCGGGGGGCGCAGCGTCTGGCGGTGGCGTTGACCGGGCAGGGACTGTCGCTGCGGCAGGCTGGCGAACGGGATGCCGGTCTGCTGTTCGACGGGCGCAATGCACCACACGTCCGGCAGTGGGCGTTCAATCGCGAGCTGATTGATCGCGACGATCACCTAGCCTGGCTGGCGCGCAGCCTCGAGGATCCGCAGCGACTCATCCTGATCGGTGAAACGGTGAGCGGTCCTGTCGGCATGGTGCGCTACGACCGTGAAGGCGAGGGCGTCGACGTGTCGATCTATCTGTTCGAAGGGCAGACCGGGGTTGGCTGGGGCCAGTCGCTGCTGAGCGGGGGCGAGCGCTTCCTGCGACGGCATTGGCCGCAGGTGCGGGTGATTCGCGCGCAGGTGCTGGCGGATAACGCGGTGTCCATTTCTCTTTTTCAGAAGGCCGGGTACACCTCGGCCGAGCGTCATTTTCAGCGAGTGCTCAGTGATGAATAGCTTCAAGATCGGTTCAATAACCATCGGCCCCGATGCCCCGCCGTTCGTCATCGCGGAAATGAGCGGCAACCACAATCAGTCGCTGGATCAGGCATTGCGCATCGTCGAGGCCGCCGCGAAGGCCGGCGCTCATGCGCTCAAGCTGCAAACCTATACCGCCGACACCATGACGCTGGACATCGACGAGGGCGAGTTCTTCATCAAGGACCCCAACAGCCTGTGGGCCGGGTCGTCGCTTTACGCGCTGTATGAACAGGCGCACACGCCCTGGGAATGGCACGCGCCGATTTTCGCCCGGGCGAAGGAACTCGGGATGCTGGCGTTTTCCACGCCGTTCGATGAGAGCGCCGTGGATTTTCTCGAAAGCCTCGACGTGCCGGCCTACAAGATCGCCAGTTTCGAAAACACCGACATTCCTTTGATCCGCAAGGTCGCGGCCACCGGAAAACCGATGATCATTTCCACCGGCATGGCGAGCATCGCCGAACTGGACGAAAGCGTGCGGGCGGCGCGCGAGGCAGGGTGCACGGATCTGGTGTTGCTCAAATGCACCAGCACCTACCCGGCATCGCCCGAAAACAGCCACATCCGAACGATTCCCCACCTGGCGCAATTGTTCGGCTGTCAGGTGGGGCTGTCCGACCACACCATGGGCGTGGGGGTATCGGTTGCCGCCGTGGCGATGGGCGCGACCGTGATCGAAAAACACTTCACCCTCGACCGCGCCGAGGGCGGTGTAGACGCCAGCTTTTCCCTGGAGCCGGCCGAGATGGCCAGCCTTGTGAGCGAAACCGAACGCGCTTGGCAGGGCCTGGGCCGGGTGCACTACGGCGCGACTCTGGCGGAGCAGAAATCCCTGGTCTTCCGCCGCTCGCTGTATGTGGTGCAAGACATCGCCGAAGGCGAGCGCTTCAGCAAATACAACATCCGCGCCATCCGCCCCGGCCTCGGCCTGGCCCCGAAGCACATCGACGCCGTTCTCGGTCGCAAGGCGCGATGCGCCATCAAGCGCGGCACGGCGTTGAGCTGGGATGTGGTGGGGTGAATCAGGACGCGCTTCTGCGAGTGCGGACGCGGAGCGTCCTGCGAGGCATTCCCACGCTGGAGCGTGGGAACGATCATTGTGGTGGGGCGGATCGACCGAAGTCGCCGTTCTTGCTGCCGGTACCCGGCAGATCGCCGACAAGTCGGGCTCCCACGGCCTGCGGCCAGAATCAAAACCCTGAGCGCGCTTCGACAAGGTGGAGCGCCACCCGGCAGCTCCCACGGCCTGCGGCCAGAATCAAAACCCTGAGCGCGCTTCGACAAGGTGGAGCGCCACCCGGCGCCACCCACGGCCTGCAGCCAGAGTCAAAGGCCGGGCTGCTACAGATGGGCCGTCTGCTGGCAATTGGCTCACGGTTCACAAACCCATGACGCCTTCATGTCAATTGCCTGTCTGAAAGCGATTGCACCCTTGCGCAGTGCCCATCGGTCAGCTAAAAGCATGTAAAACTTTTGGTGACCTGTGAGTCATAACGGGCATCTTCACTGTATCGTGCTTGCAGGCAATGAAGGCATCAGGCTGATTTCGGAGAACTTCTGAACGCCATTACGTCCTGACGTTGCCATTTTTTTCGGCCTCAAGCCCCGGATTTTCAATGCCCCGCCTCATGGCGACGGGTGATGTTCAGCAGTTTTTGATTGGGAAGCCATGATGATTGGCATTAAGAGCATAGCGAGTTACGTGCCTGCAGCCGGCGTCGACAATTACGCGCAGGGTGCCAAATTCGGGAAGGATGAAGACTTCATCCTTGGCAAGATCGGTTCTGCTTTTCTGCCACGCAAGGACGACACACAGGAAACTTCAGACCTGTGCGTCGAAGCAGCCAACCAGTTGTTCGCCAACAACCCGCAGCTGTCGCGGGACGCCATCGACGCAGTGATCGTCGTCACCCAGAACGGCGATGAAGAAGGCCTGCCACACACCGCTGCCATCGTTCAGCACAAACTCGGCCTGCCGACCCACGTCGCGGCGTTCGACATCTCCCTGGGGTGCTCGGGCTACGTTTACGGCATCTATGCGCTGAAAGGGTTCATGGAAGCCGCCGGTCTGAAAAACGGGCTGCTGATCACCGCCGATCCGTACTCCAAGATCGTCGACCCCGAAGACCGCAACACCACCATGCTGTTCGGCGATGCGGCCACCGCGACCTGGATGGGCGAAGACGCACCCTGGCAACTGGGCAAGTCGAAATTCGGCACCGACGGCGGTGGTGCGGAATTTCTCAAGACCACCAACGGCAACTTCTTCATGAACGGCCGTCAGGTGTTCAACTTCGCGCTGGTCAAGGTGCCTGCGCACCTGAACGAACTGCTGCATGACTCCGGCCTGCAATCCTCGGACATCGACGCGTTCTGCATCCACCAGGGCAGCGCTGCCATCGTCGACGCCGTGGCGCGCCGCTTCGAAGAGGGCAGTGCGCCCGAGAAATTCGTCAAGGACATGCTGGAGACCGGCAACACGGTCTCGTCGAGCATTCCGCTGTTGCTGGAAAAGCATGTGCTCAACGCGACCTGGAAGCGCGTGGCCCTCAGCGGTTTTGGCGTAGGATTGTCCTGGGGTTCGGCGATCATTTATCGTCCCTGATCCTGTTCCATCCGCAACGGTGACGCTGATCTTCACGTCACCGTTTTTGCGTTCTGCTATCCTCGCCCGAAAAGGACTGCCGTCATGAGCGAGATACTTCAGCGCAACCTTGCTGTCATTGAACAGCGTTGGCCCGAAATTGCGCTGCGGCTGTCTGCCGAAACCCCCTCATCCGTTCCCGTCGTGCTTGTCGAAGGCCGGGCGTGGACCGTAAGCGTGGCCGGCATCCAGCTCACCAGTCGTCACGATCACCTTGCCGAAGCGCAAATCCAGGCCGCCAGCCTGCCCGCCAACTGCCCCGTGGTTCATCTCTATGGCACCGGCCTTGGCGATCTGCAACGCGTCCTGCTGCAAGCCCAAACACTGCTCGAGCTCCAGATGCACATCCTCAATGGCGCGCTGTTCATGCAGGTATTGCGACTGGTGGATCAACAGGACTGGCTGACCGATCCGCGCGTCGTGCTGGGTTACGCCGACGAACATGCCGAGATTCAGTTGCCGTTCTTCGCGCTCCCAGCGGAGCTGGTGCTGGCCGACGATGCCAACGCGCGGATTCGTGATCGGCTGGTCAGCGAAGTTCACGTGACCTTCACCAATCAGGATTTCTCGGCGGACAACCCGGACAACCTCCAGAGACTGGAGCAGGGCAGGGCACTGCTGGAAGCCGACACCGATGTCGCCACGCTGTTCGGCACCCAACCAGGCCGTGATGTGTTCGTCATCGCCACCGGCCCAAGCCTGCAACAGCATCTGCCGCGCTTGCTGAGTACCTGGCAACGCGCCGACAGGCCGCTGTTCATCTGTGTCGACACCGCCTACGTGCCGCTGCGCAATCAGGGGATCAAGCCCGATCTGGTGGTCAGCATCGATCACCGCATCAGCACCCGCCACCTTCCGCCGTCCGACACTCGCGACATCGCACTGGTCTACCTGCCACGTCAGGAAGCCGCGATGCTCAAGGCCTGGCAAGGGCCGCGCTACGTCGGCTATTCCTCCAGCCCGGTCTACGCCGATATCCGTAAACAGATCCCCAGGGCTACGCTGCATGTGGGCGGCAGCGTGATTCATCCTGCCATTGATCTGGCAGTGAAGATGGGTGCAAGCCGCATCACGCTGTTCGGCGCCGATTTCGCTTTCCCCGGTGGCAAGACCCACACGGGCTGGCAGGACGGCGATCTGGGGCCGGAAATGAACATCGCCAGACACTGGGTGCGCGACGGTCGTGGGAACAAGGTCAAGACACAGCTCAATTTCCGCAGCTACCTCATCGAACTGGAGCGCTACATCGTCAAGCATCCTGAAGTGCAGTTCTTCAACACCAGCCGCGACGGCGCGACCATCGTCGGTGCCGAATTTGACCCAGACTGGACGGCCTCATGAAAACACCTGCATCGCTCATCGACGAGGCCCGTCGCTGCGCACAGTTGTTTCGCCTGGGACGGGATATCGAGGCCGCGCTGAAGATGGTCGATCTGGTAGACGCCGCTGTGCCGATATTCGCCGACTCCCAGGAGCGACACGCGGCCTGGGCCCATGTCCTTGGCGCGATCCTGCAATGTCAGGAGCGGCAGGACTGGATCGGGGTGGCGGACTGGCTGGAATATGACCTGGTCGGCTTGCTCAAGGCGTACTGACTGACCACCGCACCCCCTCATGCGATTCGATATTTTCAGGACTTCCACATGACGAAACCGCTCAATATCCTGACCCTGGGGCGTGACGGGTTGGTGGCGTTTACCACCCGGCAATTGGCGAACCTGTTGCCTGACGGACGCGAAGAGCAGGCCCGCGTTTTGATTGAGCAATATATAGACCAAGCCCTGTCCCGTTTGCATGTCTGCATCAATGCGGTCAAAACCTGGACCCCGGACGCATTCAACTACTTGCACTCCTCGCAGTACTGCACCTATCTCTATTACCTGTCCAATACGGTATGGCGCGAAACCGGCACGACCGAAGTGCCCACCAAACTGTTTCTGCTGAATAAGGCCCTTAACGGAATCGATCTGTTTTATGAGATCCATATGCCGGAGATCTTTTTCATCGGACACTCGACCGGCATCGTATTCGCCAAGGCCACTTACTCCAACTACCTGGTCGTCTACCAGAATTCTACCGTCGGTAAAAACCACGGTATCGCACCGGTACTTGACGAGGGCGTGATTCTCTATCCCAACAGCGCAGTGATCGGCGGCTGCCACATCGGCAAAGAAGCACTCATCGCCCAAAGCGTGAGTGTCATCAGCACAGACGTCGCTGCGGGCTGCATGGTGTTCGCCGGCGAAGACGGGTTGATACAGAAACCGTCGAAGCGGCGGATCATTGAGGACTTCTTTCGTTTTTCATAAGGGTTAATGTTTCCCGATAAGTAAAAGTCGTGGAAAAGTCCTACATGGCGTCACAACTCACCGTTAATCAACAGTCCGAATGGGCTGTTTTTTTTGATTTTTTTTAACCTCCGTGTATTTAAGGACTTAGCGAAATATTCATCCGACATTTGTCGTGATGGCACTGAGTGTGTGGCTGGAAAGTTGTTAAAGCCCTCTGATGCATCGTCGATAAGGCCCATGTAGGTTTTCCGGGAGAAAGGGACTTCCCCGCTTTAGAAAACCAGCCGTTTCTATCAACGAGGGAATTCAAAATGGCTTTAACCGTTCATACCAATAACGCTTCACTGTCTGTTCAACGGAATCTCAATCGGTCCTCGGATGCATTAAGTCTTTCCATGTCTCGTCTTTCTTCTGGTCTGAGAATCAATAGCGCAAAGGACGATGCTGCAGGTCTGCAGGTGGCCAACCGCCTGACGATGCAGGTCAGGGGGTTGACCGTGGCAGCGCAGAACGCCAACGACGGCATCTCCATTGCGCAAACAGCCGAGGGCGCGATGAAAGAAATGACCAATATTCTGATGCGTATGCGTGACCTCGGTCTTCAAGCCAAAAATGGCAACTACGACGCCAAGTCGCGAGACGCGATGAACCAAGAATTTCAACAGATGAGTCAGGAGCTCACGCGCATATCCAAAGATACTAAGTTCGGCAGTGGCTTGAGGCTTCTCGATGGCTCGGCCGGAACCTTGACGTTCCATGTGGGCGCTAACACTGGGCCGAGTGAGGAAATCAGCCTGACGCTTGATCGGGACATGTCGACGGAGTCGCTGTTGAAGCCTACGACAGCAATCGCTGCGGAACCAGCGGTGGCTGGGCAAACCACTGGCTCCAAGGGCGTGAATGCAGGCGAATATACTCCGCTGGCCATTGATGGAACCGGGCATCGTAATACGTCGACGACCTTTACGGCGGATACTGCATTGACAGATGCGGTCACCACTAAGCAGGGCGAGTTGCAAACAGCAAAGGATGCATTCACCCAATCCACTGCAACGGATGAGGCAACGCTTGCGCCTCTGAGGGAGGCCGTTGCCAAGGCAAGTCAGGAGCTGGCTGCCGCTGAGAATGCCGTTACCGAAGACATCAAGATCCAGCGGGCATTGAATAACAAGGCGATGGGGGACAACATCGATAATGTGATCAACGTCTTGAGCCATGCGATTGGACTGATCGACGAAGCCACCGCAGAGCTGGGTGCCAAACAAAACCGGTTGGCGGCAACGGTCTCTAACATCAGCAACGTCATCCAGAACGTTTCCGTGTCCCGCGGGCGCATCCTTGATGTGGATTTCGCGGCCGAAACAGCTGAGATGACCAAACAACAAACCCTCCAACAAGCCTCGACCGCCATCCTCGCCCAGGCCAATCAGCTGCCGGCGGCGGTATTGAAGCTGCTTCAGTGATTTCCATGCCTCTATAGGCCACGCCGTAACCGGGCGCGTTCCAGGGCGTGCCCGGTCTTGAATCCGTTGGCAGTCAGGTGGTTATCGTTGTGATTAAAGCTTATGGGAGTCGCGCCGAAACGCTTTGTAACCCCCGTCAAAAGCAGGGGTGGCGCTCTGGTGGCAAAAAATTTTCAAATTGCCCTCAAGCTCCTTCCAGATACGACGATAAACATTACGTAGGTTCTCTAGGCCACACCCGGCGCTTGCCAGGGCCGGAAAGCCGCAGTACCCAACCAACGAGGAATTCATCATGGCTTTAGGCGTAAACACCAACGTAGCTTCCCTGGCTGTTCAGAAGAACCTGAGCCGCGCTTCGGACGCACTGTCGACTTCGATGACCCGTCTGTCTTCCGGTCTGAAAATCAACAGCGCCAAAGACGACGCCGCCGGCCTGCAGATCGCTACTCGCGAAACTTCGCAAATCCGTGGTCAGACTGTAGCAATCAAGAACGCCAACGACGGTATCTCGATGGCTCAGACCGCTGAAGGCGCTCTGCAAGAATCGACCAACATTCTGCAGCGTATGCGTGAACTGGCTGTACAAGCACGAAACGACACGAACAGCACTGCTGACCGTACCGCTCTGAACGCTGAATTCGGCCAGATGTCGGACGAACTGACTCGTATCTCGGCTTCGACCAACCTGAACGGCAAGAACCTGCTGGACGGTTCGGCTGGCACCATGACTCTGCAAGTAGGTTCGAGCACTGGCTCGGCCAACCGCATCGACCTGGTTCTGAGCTCCAAGTTCGACGCCACTTCCCTGTCCGTGGCAAGCGGCTCGGTAGCCATCACCGGTACTGCTGGTAGCACCGGTACTGCTTCTGCCAACATCGACAACGCGATCACCGCTATCGACGCCGCTCTGGCATCGATCAACGCCACTCGTGCAAACCTCGGTGCTGCGCAAAACCGTCTGAGCAGCACGATCTCCAACCTGCAAAACGTCAACGAAAACGCCACCGCTGCACTGGGTCGTATTCAAGACACCGACTTCGCAGCTGAAACCGCTAACCTGACCAAGCAACAGACTCTGCAACAGGCTTCCACCTCTGTTCTGGCCCAGGCTAACCAGCTGCCATCCGCTGTACTGAAACTGCTTCAGTAATATCGGATCGTGAGTTTTGGCGGGGGAGTGTGCTTGCGTACTCTTCCGCCTTTTTACTTTGAGAGGTGAGTGGACATGGACATCAGCACCAGGTTGAACTTGTCTTACCCAGCGGTGCAGTCTGTGCAACCAGCGCCAGTGGTGTCTGACAAGCAGGCCGTGGCACCTCACGTCGTTTCTGCTCCGGCTCCTGCCGCGAAATCGGAAACGGCGACGAGTAAAGACTCCAATGCCGATAAAGAGTCCAAGGACTTGAAAGCTGCCGTTCAGGAAATGGAAAAATTCTTTCAGTCGGTTCGACGCAATCTCGAGTTCTCGATTGACGAGGGTTCGGGGCAGGTCGTCGTGAAGGTGATTGCCACTGAGACGGGTGAAGTGGTTCGGCAATTGCCGTCTGCTGAGGCTCTGAAGATCGCCGACAGTCTGAAAAACGCAAACAGCCTGTTGTTCGACGCAAAAGTTTAACTGGCATGAAACGTGAACGCGGTTCTTTCGATGCAAGATGTTGTCAAAAGACCGACTAACCCTGGAAGGAGACTCAAATGGCTAGTCCAATTACCCCGTCAACCGGTCTTGGATCGGGCCTGGCAATCGGGGACATCGTGACCGCGCTGGTCAACGCCGACAAACTGGCGAAGCAGACGCAGATCACTACTCAGACCAAACTGGTCACCACCAAACTTTCCGGCATCGGCACGCTGCAATCGGCGATGTCCGCGTTTCAGACGCTGTTGAAGCCACCTACCGGCACCACCAGCAGCCTGAATTTCGCAGGTTATTCTGCCAAGTCTTCCGACGAGACCAAAGTCACCGTCAAGTCCGATAACACCGCAGTGCCGGGTACTCACTCCGTCACCGTCAATGCATTGGCCACCAGTTCCAGCGTGGCAACGGCAGCGTTTGCCGACTCTACCAGTGCCATTCCGAGTGGTAGTAACCTGACCATCACTCAAAATGGCATTTCCAAAAGCTACACCATTGCGGCGGGCGCGACCCTTGCGTCGGTGGTCAAGCAGATCAACGCCGACTCGAGCACGACCAACATCAGTGCCAACCTCATTACCGACGCCAACGGCACACGTATGGTGCTGGGCTCGTCGGTCACGGGTTTGAATTCCGATATCAGCACCACCAGTGATATCGCAGGCTTCACGATCAATAGCGGTACCAAGCTTGACACCACATCGGCCAGTTCTGCGGGCTACATTGGCGAAAAACCCGTCAACGCCGACGTGACCGTAGACGGCTTCAATTTCATCAGTGCCAGCAACACCATCGACAAGAATCTGGGCGGTGTAGCGCTGACCCTTCAACCAGGTAGCAAGGGCTCGACGACCACCGTGACGGTCAGCACCAACACGGACGGCCTGAAAACCTCGCTTCAGGCGTTTATCGATTCCTACAACACGGTTGTCAGGGCGATCAGCTCGGTCACCAAGGCCACCATCAGCGACACGCCAGATAAGACTACCGGTGCCACGGTCACACCGGCCGCTTTGACCGGCGACTCCATGCCGCGCTCGATTCTGTCGGCCATGCGTAATGAGTTGGTGACCACCGGCGCGTCGGGAAATCTGACGGTGCTGTCTCAGTTGGGAATCTCGACCAGTCAGACCGACGGTACGCTGTCTCTGGACGGCACTAAATTCGACGCCGCGATGACCAAGGGCCTGGCGGGCGACGTGCAGCAGCTGTTCAGCGGTACCGGCGATGGCAGTAATGGTCTGATCTCGCGCATGAACGCGGCGATCAGCCCGTACACCCAGACCGGCGGCATCTTTGATACACGAAAGAGCAGCCTGAACAAGCAGCAGAGCGATCTGACCGATCAGCAAACGGCGCTAGACCTGCGTGTCACCACCATGACCGCAACGCTGACCGCCAAGTACAACGCGATGGACTTGCTGGTAGGGCAGTTGAAGGCGTCTGCGACGAGCATCACGTCCTTCTTCGACTCGCTGAACGCCCAGCAGAGCGGCTGATGATCGACGCATGAACCACGACCCGGCCAGAGTGCCGGGTTTTTGGCATCTGGCCTTAAAGTTTCTCAAAGCCGTGTCGATACCCTGAATATAGAAACTTCGAGTTGTGCGAGGTAAGAGCATGAACCGTATGGCAGCCCTTCGGCAGTATCAGAAGGTCAATTCACAAGCCCAGACCGCCGTGGCCACGCCGCACCGTCTGGTGCAGATGCTCATGGAAGCCGGCCTGGACCGTATCGCCCAGGCCAAGGGAGCCATCGAGCGCAAGGACACGCCGGCCAAAGGCGTTCTGATCGGCAAGGCCATCGAGATCGTCGGCGGTCTGCGTGAAGGTCTGGACATGGAGAAGCAGGCGCAGGCCCTGGCCCATGTCGACAATCTGTATGTCTACATGATGCAGCGTCTGGCCCAGGCCAATATCAAGTCCGATCTGAAGATCCTCGACGAGGTCAGCGGTCTGCTGACGACGGTGAAGGAAGGTTGGGACGCGATTGGCGATCAGCCACCGGCGTTGTAAAGGAGATCACCATGAGTGCTGCACTCAAGCGAATCGAAGAAACCCGCGAGGCCTTGGTCGGTGCGCTCGCCGAGCGTGACTGGGAGGCAATTGGCAAGCTCGATCTGGCATGCCGTGCCTGTGTCGATGAAGTCATGCGCGAGGCGAACGATGATGAGCCTGATCTACGCAGCAATCTGGAAGAGTTGTTGGGCGTGTATAGGCAGATGATAGACATCGCCGTGGGGGAGCGTCAGGCAATTGTCGATGAAATGTCGCAGATCCAACGAGCGAAAAGCGCCGCAAAGGTTTACCATCTGTTTGGTTGACGCTTGGTTGATCAAAAAAGTTTGTGCGCCATAAAATTGACTGTGTACGGTTTTTTGACTTAACTAGTGATGTTCACTAATTTCTGGTTGATGTAGCGTCCTGCGGACAGTACAAATGCCAAGCTTGCCCCTGAATGGGCATCGAGTTGACTAGGGAAGTTGCTATTGCATGTGGCGTGAAATCAAGATTCTGCTGATCGATGACGATAGCCAGCGCCGCCGCGACATGGCGGTGATTCTGAATTTTCTCGGCGACGAAAACCTCTCCTGCTCCAGCACTGACTGGCAGCAAGTCGTGGGCTCCCTGACGTCCACTCGGGAAGTCCTGTGCGTTCTCGTCGGCTCCGTGAACGTTCCGGGCAGTCTTCAAGGGCTGCTTAAGACCGTTGCGGCATGGGATGAGTTCCTTCCGGTATTGCTGATGGGTGAAAATTCTCCGGGCGAACTGGCCGAAGACCTGCGTCGGCGGGTGCTGTCCACCGTCGAGATGCCCCCTAGCTACAGCAAGCTGCTGGACTCCCTGCACCGCGCCCAGGTCTATCGCGAGATGTACGACCAGGCCCGTGAACGTGGCCGTCAGCGCGAACCCAATCTCTTCCGCAGCCTCGTCGGCACCAGCCGTGCCATCCAGCACGTGCGCCAGATGATGCAGCAAGTGGCCGACACCGATGCCAGCGTCCTGATTCTCGGGGAGTCCGGCACCGGCAAGGAAGTGGTCGCTCGCAATCTTCATTACCATTCCAAACGTCGCGACGCGCCGTTCGTCCCGGTCAACTGCGGTGCCATCCCCGCCGAGCTGCTGGAAAGCGAACTGTTCGGTCACGAGAAAGGCGCGTTCACCGGTGCGATCACCAGTCGGGCGGGGCGTTTCGAGCTGGCCAACGGTGGCACGCTGTTCCTCGATGAAATCGGTGACATGCCACTGCCGATGCAGGTCAAGCTGCTGCGCGTGCTGCAGGAGCGCACCTTCGAGCGCGTGGGCAGCAACAAGACTCAGAGCGTCGACGTGCGCATCATCGCAGCCACTCACAAAAATCTCGAAGACATGATCGAGACCGGTGGCTTCCGCGAAGACCTTTATTACCGCCTTAACGTGTTCCCGATTGAAATGGCGCCGTTGCGTGAGCGCGTGGAAGACATTCCGCTGCTGATGAACGAGCTGATTTCGCGCATGGAGCATGAGAAGCGTGGCTCGATCCGTTTCAATTCGGCGGCAATCATGTCGCTGTGCCGTCACGGCTGGCCGGGCAACGTTCGTGAACTCGCCAACCTCGTCGAGCGCATGGCGATCATGCATCCGTATGGGGTGATCGGTGTCGCGGAACTGCCGAAGAAATTCCGCTACGTCGACGACGAAGACGAGCAACTGGTCGACAGCCTGCGCAGCGATCTGGAAGAGCGCGTGGCAATCAATGGTCATACGCCGAACTTCGCTAACAGTGCGATGCTGCCACCTGAAGGTCTGGACCTCAAAGACTACCTCGGTGGTCTGGAGCAGGGGCTGATCCAGCAGGCGCTGGACGATGCCAACGGCATTGTGGCCCGTGCCGCCGAACGTCTGCGTATTCGCCGCACCACGCTGGTGGAGAAGATGCGCAAGTACGGGATGAGCCGCCGCGAGGGCGACGATCAGGGCGAGGACTGACACTGGTTTGACGCGTCAAAAATAAACCGCTGATTTTTCAGCGGTTTTTTTTCGGCACGGGGATTGCTACGTCTCTTGCAACACATACCGTTTACTGACGGTTCGCCACGCGAGAGATCAACTATGCCCCAGGCCGCTCAGATGTCTTCCGAACCTGCTTTACCCGGTTCGCAAGTGCAGCCGTCCCCGGAGATGGAAAGCCGACAAGGACTGGAACAGGCGTTTGCCCTGTTCAATCAGATGTCGACGCAACTGACCGATTCCTACAGCCTGCTGGAAGCCCGCGTCACCGAACTCAAGGGCGAACTGGCGGTGGTCAGTGCCCAGCGGATGCAGGAGCTGGCCGAGAAAGAACGTCTGGCCAACCGCCTGCAGAACCTGCTCGACCTGTTGCCCGGCGGCGTGATCGTCATCGACGCGCACGGCATGGTTCGCGAAGCCAATCCGGCGGCGCTCGACCTGTTGGGCGAGCCGCTCATCGGCATGCTCTGGCGCCATGTCATCGCCCGCTGTTTTGCGCCGCGAGAGGATGACGGCCATGAAATCTCATTGAAGGACGGGCGTCGCCTGTCGATTGCCACCCGTTCACTGGACGCTGAGCCTGGGCAACTGGTGCTGCTCAACGACCTGACTGAAACCCGTCACCTGCAGAGCCAGCTGGCGCGCCACGAGCGTCTGTCGTCGCTGGGTCGTATGGTGGCGTCGCTGGCGCATCAGATCCGCACGCCGTTGTCCGCCGCGATGATCTACGCCAGTCATTTGACTGAGCAGGCGTTGAACGTCGAAACCCAGCAGCGTTTTGCCGGGCGTTTGAAGGAACGCCTGCATGAACTGGAGCATCAGGTGCGCGATATGCTGGTGTTTGCCCGCGGCGAATTGCCGCTGACCGACCGGCTCAGTCCGAACGCGCTGGTCGCGGCGCTGGAGTCTGCAGCTCAGACCCATGTCCGCGGTGCGGCGGTGCGTTGGCAGTGTGATGGCATCGATGGCGAATTGCTGTGCAGCCGCGACACGCTGGTGGGCGCGCTGCTCAACCTGATCGAGAACGCAGTGCAGGCCAGTGCAGGGCGTTCGCGCATCAAGGTTCATGCATACAGCCGTGGCAACACCTTGCGATTGTGCATCAGTGACAATGGCAGTGGCATCGACGCCTCTGCCTTGGCACGGATCGGCGAGCCGTTCTTCACCACCAAAACCACGGGAACCGGTCTGGGGTTGGCGGTGGTCACCGCCGTTGCTCGCGCTCATCAGGGGCAGGTGCAATTCCGTTCGCGTCCGGGGCGCGGCACCTGTGCCATCGTTTCCTTGCCGCTCATTCCGCGCGTCGGTGCAGTGGCCAGTGCAGTGGACGATTACTCATGACGATCAAGGTATTGCTGGTCGAAGACGATCCTTCACTGCGAGAAGCGCTGGGCGAAACCCTGGAGTTGGCGGGGCACGCTTACCATGCCGTCGGATCTGCTGAAGAGGCGCTTATGGCGGCGGCGCAAGCCTCGTTCAGTCTGGTGGTCAGTGACGTCAATATGCCGGGCATGGACGGGCACCAGTTGCTCAGTCAATTGCGCAGCCGCTATCCGCAGTTGCCGGTGCTGTTGATGACGGCCCATGGCGCGGTTGATCGCGCCGTCGAGGCGATGCGTCAAGGCGCCGCCGATTATCTGGTCAAGCCGTTCGAGCCCAAGGCGCTGTTGTGCCTGGTAGCGCGTCATGCGTTGGGGCGTCTGGGGCCGGCCGATGGCGAAGGGCCTATTGCGGTCGAGCCTGCCAGCGTGCAACTGCTGAATCTGGCCAGTCGCGTGGCAAAAAGCGATTCCACTGTGCTCATTTCGGGTGAGTCGGGGACGGGCAAGGAAGTGCTGGCGCGCTTCATTCACCAGCAGTCGCCCCGCGCCGGAAAACCGTTCATTGCCATCAACTGCGCAGCGATCCCGGACAACATGCTCGAGGCCACGTTGTTCGGTCACGAGAAGGGTTCGTTTACCGGTGCCATTGCAGCGCAGCCGGGCAAGTTCGAACAGGCCGACGGCGGCACCATCTTGCTCGACGAAATCTCCGAAATGCCGATGGGTCTGCAAGCCAAGTTGCTGCGGGTGCTGCAGGAACGCGAGGTGGAGCGGGTCGGTGCGCGCAAGCCTATTGAACTGGACATCCGCGTGCTCGCCACCACCAACCGCGATCTGGCGGGCGAAGTGGCGGCGGGGCGTTTCCGTGAAGACCTGTTCTACCGGCTGTCGGTGTTCCCGCTGGCCTGGCAATCGTTGCGTCAGCGCCCCGCCGACATTCTGCCGTTGGCCGAGCGTCTGCTGGCCAAACACGTCAATAAAATGAAGCACGCGCCGGTGCGGCTCTCGGCCGAAGCGCAGAAGTGTCTGGTCGGCTACAGCTGGCCGGGCAATGTGCGCGAGCTCGACAACGCCGTGCAGCGCGCGCTGATTCTGCAGCAGGGCGGGGTGATACAGGCCGAGGATTTCTGCCTGGCTGGCCCGATCACCTTCGCTTCGGTATCGACCGCTGCACCGGTCCTACAGGTTTCGCCTGTATTGCCGACAACCTCCAGCGCCACGGATTCGTCAGCGGAGGGCGGCAGTGGCGAACTGGCCGGGGCATTGGGCGAAGACCTGCGCCGTCGCGAGTTCCAGATGATCATCGACACCCTGCGCGCCGAGCGAGGCCGTCGCAAGGAAGCCGCCGAACGCCTGGGTATCAGCCCGCGTACGTTGCGCTACAAACTGGCCCAGATGCGTGACGCCGGGATGGACGTCGAAGGGTATCTGTTCGCGTCCTGATACGAGCGCGAGGCGCGTGCCCGCGACCAATCACCGCATCTGTAGCAGTACGGCTTGCCGGCGTTGGCCTCATTTAGAGCGCTACCGCCGGCAAGCCGTGCTGCTACGGATCTTCATCACCCTCTGAAAAAACCCGTTCTGTAACCACCCCGAGTACTTTCATGAAAAGCTGGCACTGTGCCGTCACTGGTCTGGCATCGTTGTTGCTACTACATGGGTAACCGCTGAATCCGTGTCAAAAATTTGCGACCCCTTTGAGAGAGAAGTCCATGAGCCAAGGTGTTGAATTTAATCGGTTGATGTTGGACATGCGCTCCATGCAGATGGACGCCATGGCCAAGCCGAAAGCTATCGAAGCGCCGGAGCAGGCAGGTGCCACCCGTTTTTCCGACATGCTCGGTATGGCCGTGAACAAGGTCAACGACACCCAGCAGGCGTCCAATCAACTGGCCTCGGCCTTCGAGATGGGCAAGAGCGGCGTGGATCTCACCGACGTGATGATTTCCTCGCAGAAAGCCAGCGTTTCGTTTCAAGCGCTGACCCAGGTACGCAACAAGCTGGTTCAGGCGTACCAAGACATCATGCAAATGCCGGTTTGAGGACGATTTAAGTCATGGCTGAAGCCGTCGCCGATAACGTACCCGCCAAAACGGGTGCGACAGGAAACAAACCGCCAATGTTCGGTTTGGCGTTCCTGCAAAATCTGTCCGAGATGACCATGCTGCGTCAGGTCGGCCTCATGGTCGGTCTGGCTGCCAGCGTGGCGATTGGTTTTGCCGTCGTGCTTTGGTCGCAGCAGCCGGACTACAAGCCGCTGTATGGCAGCCTGTCGGGCATGGACACCAAGCAGGTGATGGATACCTTGGCGCAGGCCGACATTCCTTACACCATCGAACCGAATTCCGGTGCCTTGCTCGTCAAGTCCGAGGACCTGTCCCGTGCGCGCATCAAACTGGCCGGTGCCGGTATCGCGCAGACCGATGGCAACGTCGGCTTCGAGATTCTCGACAAGGACCAGGGCCTGGGCACCAGCCAGTTCATGGAGGCCACTCGTTATCGTCGTGGTCTGGAAGGCGAACTGGCGCGCACCATTTCCAGCCTGAACAACATCAAGGCCGCTCGCGTGCACCTGGCGATTCCGAAGAGTTCGGTGTTCGTCCGTGACGATCGCAAGCCCACCGCTTCGGTGCTGGTGGAGCTGTACGCCGGTCGCAGTCTGGAGCCGGGCCAGGTGATGGCAATCGTCAATCTTGTGGCGACCAGCGTGCCTGAACTGACCAAATCCCAAGTCACCGTCGTTGACCAGAAAGGCAACCTGCTGACCGATCAGTCGGAGAATTCCGAGCTGACCATGGCCGGCAAGCAGTTCGATTACACCCGTCGCATGGAAGGCATGCTGACTCAGCGTGTGCAGAACATTCTGCAACCCGTGCTGGGCAATGACCGCTACAAGGCTGAAGTCTCGGCCGACGTGGATTTCAGCGCAGTGGAATCCACTGCTGAAAGCTTCAACCCTGACCAGCCTGCCTTGCGCAGCGAGCAGTCGGTCACCGAACAACGTTCCAGCAGCAGCGGCCCGCAAGGCGTCCCTGGCGCGCTGAGCAACCAGCCACCAGGCCCGGCCACTGCACCGCAGAACGCCGCCGCCGGTGCTGCCGGTGCGACGGGCCCGATTGCTCCAGGCCAACCGCTGCTGGACGCCAACGGTCAGCAGATCATGGACCCGGCCACCGGTCAGCCAATGCTGGCGCCGTACCCGTCGGACAAGCGTAACCAGTCGACCAAGAACTTCGAGCTGGACCGTTCCATCAGCCACACCAAGCAACAGCAGGGCAAGATCAATCGCCTGTCGGTTGCGGTGGTGGTGGACGATCAGGTCAAGGTCAACCCGGCGAACGGTGAAACCACCATGGTGCCGTGGACCGCCGATCAACTGGCGCGCTTCACCCGTCTGGTGCAGGACGCGGTGGGCTTCGATGCGAGCCGTGGCGACAGCGTCAGCGTGATCAACGTGCCGTTCTCGACCGACCGTGGCGAAGTGATTCCGGACATCCCGTTCTACTCGCAGCCATGGTTCTGGGACATCGTGAAACAGGCGATGGGCGTGATCTTCATCTTGGTGCTGGTATTCGGCGTACTGCGTCCGGTGCTGAACAACATCACCAATCCGAAGAGCAAACTGGCTGACGGCGACGTCGAGCTGGGCGGCATGGTCGGGCTGGACGGTGAACTGGCGAACGACCGCGTGAGTCTGGGCGGTCCGCAAAGTATTCTGCTGCCAAGCCCGAGCGAGGGTTATGACGCGCAGCTCAACGCAATCAAGAGCCTGGTGGCTGAAGACCCGGCTCGTGTGGCTCAGGTCGTAAAAGAGTGGATCAACACAGATGAGTGATAGTCGTGCTGCTGCGGTCAAAATGAGCCGCGTTGATAAGGCTGCGATCCTGCTGCTCACCCTGGGTGAGACCGATGCTGCGCAGGTGTTGCGTCACATGGGCCCCAAAGAGGTTCAGCGTGTCGGCGTTGCCATGGCGCAGATGCGCAATGTGCACCGCGAGCAGGTCGAGCAGGTGATGAGCGAGTTCGTCGACGTCATCGGCGATCAGACCGGCGTGGGCATCGGCTCTGACGGCTACATTCGCAAGATGCTCACTCAGGCATTGGGCGAAGACAAGGCCAACGGCCTTATCGATCGGATTCTGCTGGGTGGTAACACCAGTGGTCTGGACAGCCTCAAGTGGATGGAACCGCGGGCCGTGGCCGACGTCATTCGCTACGAGCACCCGCAGATCCAGGCCATCGTCGTCGCCTATCTCGACGCCGACCAGGCCGGTGAAGTGCTGAGCCATTTCGACCACAAGGTGCGTCTGGACATCATTCTGCGCGTCTCCTCGCTGAACACCGTGCAGCCTGCGGCGCTGAAAGAACTGAACCAGATCCTCGAGAAGCAGTTCTCGGGCAACGCCAACACGTCGCGTACCACCCTGGGCGGTATCAAGCGTGCGGCGGATATCATGAACTTCCTCGACAGTTCGATCGAAGGTCAGCTCATGGATTCGATCCGCGAAGTGGACGAAGACCTGTCGACGCAGATCGAAGACCTGATGTTCGTCTTCAACAATCTGTCCGACGTCGACGACCGTGGCATTCAGGCCTTGCTGCGCGAAGTCTCCTCCGATGTGCTGGTCCTGGCATTGAAGGGTTCGGACGACGCGATCAAGGAAAAGATTTTCAAGAACATGTCCAAGCGTGCCGCCGAGCTGCTGCGCGACGACCTGGAGGCCAAAGGCCCGGTTCGCGTCAGCGACGTGGAAGCTGCACAGAAAGAGATCCTCACCATTGCGCGTCGTATGGCGGAGGCCGGGGAGATCGTTCTCGGCGGCAAAGGTGGCGAGGAAATGATTTAACAACAGGTGCAGTCGATGTTCAGCTCCGATAAAGAAGCACCCAGCGAGCTCATCCGCGCCAAGGATCTGCGCGGGTTGGATGTCTGGGCATTGCCCAGCTTCGACCCTCAGGTCGAAGAACCCGAGCCGGAACCGGTCGCCGAAGAGCCGGAGCCGGCCGAAAGCGAAGAAGTGCCGCTGGAAGAAGTCCAGCCACTGACCCTGGAAGAGTTGGAAAGCATCCGTCAGGACGCCTACAACGAGGGTTTCGCCATTGGTGAAAAAGAGGGTTTCCACAGCACTCAGCTCAAGGTGCGTCAGGAGGCGGAAGTCGCCCTGGCAGCCAAGCTGGAAGGCCTGGAAACCTTGATGACGCACCTGCTCGAACCGATTGCCGACCAGGACGCGCAGATCGAGAAATCCCTGGTTCAACTCGTCGAGCACCTGGCTCGCGAGGTGATTCAGCGCGAACTGAAAACCGATTCCAGCCAGATCGGCAAGGTCTTGCAGGACGCGTTGCGCCTGCTGCCGATGGGCGCCAACAACGTGCGCATTCTGGTCAACTCTCAGGACTTCGCTCAGGTCAAAGCCCTGCGCGAACGCCACGAGGAAAGCTGGCGCATTCTCGAAGACGACACCCTGCAACCGGGCGGTTGCCGGGTCGAAACCGAGCACAGTCGCATTGATGCCACGGTCGAGACGCGTCTGAGCGTGGCCATTGCCAAGATGTTCGATCAGTTGCACGAACAGGCGCTGCACCCCGCAGTGTCCGATGTCAGTGTCGATCTTGAAGCTGCGATCAAGAGTGCCGAACACGTGATGCAGAAACAGGCGGACGCTTCCGATGCGTCTTGAGCGCACCAGCTTCGGCAAGCGCCTGAGTACTTACGCCGACGCCATCAAGCTGCCTGTGCAGCCGGTGGTCGAGGGGCGTCTGCTGCGCATGGTCGGCCTGACCCTCGAAGCCGAAGGGCTGCGTGCGGCCATGGGCAGCCGCTGCGTGGTGATTAACGACGACAGTCACCATCCGGTTGAAGTCGAAGCAGAAGTCATGGGCTTCGCCGGTGGCAAGGTGTTTCTGATGCCAGTGGGCAGCGTGGCCGGTATCGCGCCGGGTGCCCGCGTCGTGCCGCTGCCGGACACCGGGCGTCTGCCGATGGGTATGACCATGCTCGGTCGCGTGCTCGATGGCGCCGGTCGTCCACTGGACGGCAAGGGCGGTATGAAAGCCGAAGACTGGGTGCCGCTGGACGGCCCGACCATCAACCCCCTCAAACGTGACCCGATCAGCACGCCGCTGGACGTGGGCATTCGCTGCATCAACGGTTTGTTGACGGTAGGTCGGGGGCAGCGTCTCGGGCTGTTCGCCGGTACCGGCGTCGGCAAGAGTGTGCTGCTGGGCATGATGACCCGGTTCACCGAGGCGGACATCATCGTCGTCGGACTGATCGGCGAACGGGGCCGCGAGGTGAAGGAGTTCATCGAGCACATTCTTGGCGAAGAAGGCCTCAAGCGCTCGGTGGGCGTGGCGTCGCCAGCGGACGGCGCACCGTTGATGCGTCTGCGCGCGGCCATGTATTGCACCCGCATCGCCGAATACTTTCGTGACAAGGGCAAGAACGTCCTGTTGCTGATGGACTCCCTGACCCGTTTCGCCCAGGCCCAGCGGGAAATCGCCCTGGCCATTGGCGAGCCGCCCGCGACCAAGGGGTATCCGCCTTCGGTGTTCGCCAAGCTGCCCAAGCTGGTCGAGCGCGCCGGTAACGCCGAAAAGGGCGGTGGCTCGATCACCGCGTTCTATACCGTGCTGTCCGAAGGCGACGATCAGCAAGACCCGATTGCCGACTCGGCGCGGGGGGTGCTGGACGGACACATCGTGCTGTCCCGGCGTCTGGCCGAGGAGGGGCATTATCCGGCCATCGACATCGAAGCCTCCATCAGCCGGGTCATGCCGTCCGTGGTCGATGCGCAGCACATGGTCCAGGCGCAGTATTTCAAGCAGCTGTGGTCGCGTTATCAACAGAGCCGCGACTTGATCAGCGTCGGCGCTTATGTGGCCGGCGGCGATCGCGAAACCGACCTTGCGATCAATCTGCAACCGCAACTGGTGCAGTACCTGCGCCAGGGTTTGCATGACAACGAAAGCATGCAGAGCAGCGAGGCTCAACTGGCGAAGATCTTCAACCCTCAGGGCGGGAGCTGATAGGTCATGGCGCAGAGTCGCGCTGGCCGTCTCGCTCCGGTGGTGGAGATGGCCGAGAAGGCCGAGAAAACGGCCGTTCAGCGTCTGGGGCATTTTCAGGGGCAGGTGCGGTTAGCCGAGGCCAAGCTGGGCGATCTGGAGAGATTCCGTTCCGACTATCAGCAGCAATGGATCGACAAAGGTGCTCACGGGGTGTCTGGCCAGTGGCTGATGAATTATCAGCGCTTTCTCAATCAGTTGGAGACTGCGGTCAGTCAGCAGCGTCAGAGTCTGGTCTGGCATCAGAACAACGTGAACAAGGCGCGGGATGAATGGCAGAAGGCTTATGCGCGGGTCGAAGGACTGCGCAAGTTGGTGCAGCGCTACATCGATGAAGCCCGGGCGCTTGAGGACAAGCGCGAGCAGAAGCTGCTGGATGAGCTGTCGCAGCGATTGCCCAGGCATGATGGGTTTTGAGGCTGTTGGTCGCCTGTAGCTGGTACCGCGTGAATCTCAAGCAAGCTTAGCGCCAGCGCGTACGTGATCGTTCCCACGCTCCGCGTGGTCACGCCGCGATTGACGCTCTGCGTCAACGTGGACGCGGAGCGTCCTGCAAGGCATCCCCACGCAGGAGCGTGGGAACGATCAGGCCGTTGGACCTTGGGAACGATCGGAGCCAGTGGCATGACCGCGTAATCGCTTCTGCCCGTAGGGCGTGGGAGTCCGGCTTGCCGACGATCTGCTGCGCAGCAGCAGTAGACTCAAACACCCTGCAGGATCAGGCAGACCCCATCCACCGGGTCTGCTGCCGGTTCCCGGCAGATCGTCGGCAAGCCGGCCTCCCACGCCTTCGGCAGAATCAAGAGCCGTGCGGTGATCCTGCCCCTCCTCTCGGCGTTTGATTGTTCCCACGCTCCGCGTGGTCACGCCGCGATTGACGCTCTGCGTCAACGTGGACGCGGAGCGTCCTGCAAGGCATTCCCACGCTGGAGCGTGGGAACGATCAGGCCGTTGGTCCTTGGGAACGATCAGAGCCAGTGGCATGAACGCGTAATCGCTTCTGCCCGGAGGGCGTGGGAGTCCGGCTTGCCGACGATCTGCTGCGCAGCAGCAGTAAACTCAAACACCCTGCAGGATCAGGCAGACCCCATCTACCGGGTCTGCTGCCGGTTCCCGGCAGATCGTCGGCAGGCCGGCCTCCCACGCCTTCGGCAGAATCAAGAGCGGTGCGGTGATCCTCCCACCACTCGGCATTTGATCGTTCCCACGCTCCGCGTGGTAACGCCGCGATTGACGCTCTGCGTCAATGCGGACGCAAAGCGTCCTGCAAGGCATTCCCACGCAGGAGCGTGGGAACGATCAGGCCGTTGGTCCTTGGGAACGATCAGAGCCAGTGGCATGAATGCGTAATCGCTTCTGCC
>NZ_QXTJ01000048.1 GCF_003605735.1 Pseudomonas sp. LS-2
TTGCAGCACGCTGATGCCCTGAGCCTGCACCTGTTGGAGGATCCGTTCCGGGTCGCGCTGGGTGTCCTTGTCGGCCATCACCACACGGCCGCCTACCATCAGCGGCGTGTACAGCTCGAGGCCGAAGATATCGAAAGAGAACGTGGTCAGCGACAGCAGACGGTCGTCTGCGGTAATCCCCGGTGCGGACGCCATGCTGACGATGAAGTTGGTCAGTGCGCCGTGGCGCACCATCACGCCCTTGGGTTTGCCGGTGGAGCCGGAGGTGTAGATCGCGTAGGCGAGGTTTTCCGGGCTCAGGTCGGTTTGCGGATTGGCCTTGCTGTAGCCACTCAATGGCTGATCGAGGTCCAGCGCTTGCACCTGATCCGGAATCGGCAACACGGACTGCAAATGCCCTTGCGTCAACAGCAGTTTCAAGCCGCTGTCTTCGATCATGTAGCGCAGACGATCCTGCGGATAATCCGGGTCCAGCGGCACATAAGCGCCCCCGGCTTTCAGCACCGCCAACAGAGCGATCACCATTTCCAGCGAACGATCCAGCGACACGCCCACCAGCACGTCCGGGCCAACACCCAGCTCAATCAAGCGATGGGCCCACTGGTTGGCTCGGGCGTTGAGCTCGGCATAGGTCAATTGGGTGTCTGCAAACACCAGCGCCACCGCGTCCGGCGTGCGCGCGGTCTGCTCCTCGATCAGTTGCTGAATGCACGCGTCAGCCGGGTATTCGACGTGGCTGCGGTTCCAGTCGTGCAGCACCTGCTGCGTCTCATGCCCGGCAAGCATCGGCAACTCGGCGACCCGCTGCTGCGGATCGGCAACGATGGCCGCCAGCAGGTTCTGCCAATGAGCAACCAGACGCTCGATGGTGCGCGCGTCGAACAGCGCGCAGGCGTAGACCACCGCGGCGGTGAGCGCGTCGCTGGCTTCGTAGGTCTCCAGCGTCAGGTCGAACTGCGCGGTCTGCCGTTCGCTGGCGAGCCCTTCGACGCGCAACCCCGGCAGGCGCACGTCGATGCTCTTCTTGCCCTCGCTCTGGTGGTTGTACATCACCTGGAACAGCGGGCTGTGGCTCAGGCTGCGCTCGGGTTGCAGCGCCTCCACCAACTGTTCGAACGGCAGGTCCTGATGGGCCTGGGCCTGCAACGCGGCCTGGCGCACCTGACGCAGCAGATCGCTGAACGCCATTTGGCCATCGACATCGCTCTTGAGCACCTGAGTGTTGACGAACAGGCCGATGAGTCGCTCGATCTCCACGCGGTTGCGGTTGGCGTTGGGCACGCCGACGCGGATATCCTGCTGCCCGCTGTAGCGGTGCAACAGCGCCTGGAACGAGGCCAGCAACACCATGAACAGGGTCGCACCTTCTCGCCTTGCCAGCTCACGCAGATCACGAGTCAATGCCGCACTGAGCGGGATGTCCAGACGTGCGCCAAGGGTGTCCTGCAACGCGGGGCGCGGCCGGTCCAACGGCAATTCCAGCACTGGCTGATCGCCGCCCAATTGCTCGACCCAGTAATCCAGCTGGCGCTGGCGCTCACCGGCGTCCATCCATTGGCGCTGCCATTGAGCGTAATCGGCGTATTGAATCGCCTGCGCCGCAAGCGGCAAGGGCTGCCCCTGACTGTGGGCGGCGTAGGACGCAATCAACTCTTCGACCAGCACCTGCATCGACCAGCCATCAGAGATGACGTGATGCTGGGTCAGCAGCAATACGTGATCGTCCGCCGCCAGTTGCAGCAAGCCTGCGCGCAGCAACGGCCCGTGCTGCAAGTCGAACGGGGCCAGGGCCTCGGCTTCGACCGCCGCGCCAATCAGCGTTTCGCTGGCCAGCGGCACCACACTCAGCACCCCTGGCGAGGGGGCGTCGATGATCTGCACGGTCTGCGAAGCGGCGTCGGCAAAGCGTGTGCGCAGGCTCTCATGGCGCTCGATCAACAGGTTGAAACTGCGCTGCAGCGCGGCAACGTCCAGCGTCCCGTGCAAACGCAGCGCCAGCGGAATGTTGTACGCGGCGCTGTGCGGATCCAGTTGCCAGAGGAACCACTGACGTTCCTGGGCATAGGACAGCGCCAAGGGCTGCTGACGATCCACCGCCACCAGCGCGGGCATCTGCGCCCGCATCGTCTCCGCCGCTTGCACCGGCGGTTGTCCCGGCGCGTGATCCGGCAAATCGGCGACCCGGCCCTGGCCCAGCGCACCGACGAATGCTTGCAAGGTGACGTGTTCGAACAGCGTGCGCAGCGGCAGCTCGATGTTCAGGGCGTGACGCACGCGGGAGATGACCTGCGTCGCCAGCAGCGAGTGCCCACCCAGCTCGAAGAAGTTGTCGCTCAGGCCGACGCGATCCAGCTTCAGCACTTCCTGCCAGATCCCGGCGATGCGCTGTTCCAGCTCGGTGTGCGGGGCGACGAAATGCTGCTGCAACTGTGCGGCATCGGGTTTGGGCAAGGACTTGCGGTCCAGCTTGCCATTGGGCGTCAGGGGCAGCGCATCGAGCGTCACCCATTGCAGCGGCACCATGTAGTCCGGCAGTCGCTGGCGCAGCGCTTCACGCAACGCCAGATGGAACTCATGGCCCGAGACATCGGTGGCCGCGGGCACCACATAGCCGACCAACGCCTTGCCGGTGCCGCTGTCGTAGACATCCACCACCGCATCGCGCACAGCGTCGAGTTCCAGAAGATGGGCGCTGATTTCACCCAGTTCGATACGGAAACCTCGTACCTTGACTTGATGATCGACGCGGCCGACGTACTCCAGCAGACCGTCGTTGCGACGACGACCCAGATCGCCGGTGCGGTACAGTCGCCCGCCCGCCTGAGCCGCGAATGGATCAGGCAGCCAGGCCGTGGCGGTACGCGCCGGGTCGCTCAGGTAACCGCGTCCCACACCGACGCCCGCCACCCACAATTCACCCACCGCCCCCAGCGGCACCGGCTGCAACTGCCCATCGAGCAGGTACAAGCGGTTGTTGTCGGTCGGGCTGCCGATGGGCAGACAGGCGCTTTGGGTCGCGCTCATCTCTACGCGGTACAGCGCCACGTCGTCCGAGCATTCGGCGGGGCCATAGGCGTTGACCAGGGTGATCGCCGGGTACCGCTGCAACCAGCGACGGGCCAGCTCCGGAGGCATGGCTTCGCCGGTCGGCAGCATGACGCGAAGGCGCTCCAGCGCCGCCACCGGTTCATCCAGCAGCCCCTGAATCAGCGACGGCACGCTTTCCAGAATGGTGATCCCGGCCTGACGCACATGGGCCAGCAGCGCGGCCGGCTCCTGAGTGATGTCGTGAGGCACGATGTCGACCCGCGCACCGCACAGCGGTGCGGTGAGGAACTGCCACACGGAAATGTCGAAACTCTGCGAGGCCGTCTGGGCGATGACGTCGTCTTCGCCCAACGCCAGATACGGCAGTTTGGAAAGCTGGTTGTTGAGCATGCCGCCCTGCTCCACCAGCACGCCCTTCGGCGTGCCGGTGGAACCCGAGGTGTAGATGGCATAGGCCAGATGCCGGGCACCGACGTAGATCCGCGGATCGGTCTGCGCGCCAGTGCCGTTCTGCACCGCCTCCCAGACCAGCAATTGCGGCCGGTCGTGCGACGGCAGACTGTCCAGCAGCAGCTGCCCACGTTCGGCACAGGCAGCGCTGCAGAACAGCACCCGCGTGCGGCTCAATTGCAGCAGACGCAGCAGCCGCTCATCCGGCAGGTGCGGGTCGAGCGGCAGGTAACCGGCGCCCGCCTTGAAGCTGCCGACGATCATGCCCAACAGCGGCAAATCCCGTTCGGCCAGCAGCGCCACCGGCTGATCGATCTGCACCCCTGCCGCGATGAGCCCGTGCCCGGCGCGATTGGCCTGACGGTTGAGTTCGTTGTACGTCCACTGCCGGTCCAGGCACGAAGCCGCCACTCGCTCGCCGTATTGCCTGACGCTGGCCTCGAACAGACGCACGTAACCCTGATCCAGCGGGTAGCTGCGTTCAGTCTGGTTGCAAGCCTCGACCAGTCGCTGGCGCTCGGCGTCGGACATCAGGGGCAGTGTGGCGAACTCACCATGGAAATGGCTGACCAGCACATCCAGCGCCCGCTTCATGTCCTGCAACAGCCGGTCGATGGTGGCTGCGTCGAAGAAACGCTGATCGTAGGACAGGTGCAAGCCCAGCTCATCGCCGGGATACACCACCACCGTCAGCGGGTAGTTGGTGTGCGTGCGGGCGCTGTCGGCAATCGCGCTCAGTTCCTGCGCACCGCTGACCACGGCGCTTTCAAGGGGCGCGTTCTCGAACACGAACAGGCTGTCGAACAGTGGCTGGCTGCTGTCGATCGCGCTGCACGCCTGGATCTTCACCAGCGGCAAATGCTCATGTTCACGCAACGCCAGGTTGTGTTCGAACAACGCCTGCAGCCACTGCCTGACACTGCCGTTGTGCGGCATGCGTACCCGCAGTGGAATGCTGTTGATGAACAGGCCGACGGTGTCCTGCATCTCCGGGCGACTGACCGGGCGCCCGGCCACCGTCACGCCGAACAGCACGTCCTGATCGCCGCTGTAGCGATGCATCACCAGCGCCCAGGCCGCCTGTGTGAAGGTATTGACGGTCAACTGGTATTGCTGGGCCAGTTCGCGCAGGGCACGACCTTCGCTGCGCGCAAGGTTCAGATAACGGTCGCCGATCTGCGACTGACCGCCCTGGCGCTGCACCGGCCGATCGTACGGCAACCAGGTTGGCTGCTCGACACCGCGCAGTTCTTCGCGCCAGGCGCTGATCGCCTCGGCCTCGCCCTGGCCTTGCAGCCAGGCGATGAAGTCGCGATAACGCGCTGCGGGTCGTGGCAACGCCTTGCCCTGATAGAGGGTGAAGAAATCCTGCAACAGCAGCGACCGGCACCAGGCATCGATCAGGATGTGGTGGTTGCTGAGAATGAACCAGTATTGCTGCGGCCCGCGACGAATCAGGCGCAGGCTGAACGGCGGTTGCACCAGCAGATCGAAACCCTGCTCGCGCTCCTGGGCCAGCAGGGCCTGCAGATCGGCTTCGTGCTGATCTGCGGGGCGCGCACTCCAGTCTAGGTAGTCCAGTCGCAACGGTGCGTGGCGATGAATGATCTGCAGCATTTCGCCGTGCTGATCGAGATTGAACGAGGCTCGTAACGCGTCATGGCGCTGGATCACCGCCTGCCAGGCGCCGCGAAAACGCGGCAGGTCGATGTCGCTGTCGATGCAGTAGCGATCCTGCATGAAATAGATACCCGAGTTCGGCTCCAGCAGCGTGTGCAACAGCAGCCCTTCCTGCATCGGCGACAGCGGGTAGATGTCTTCGATCTGCGCCATCGGCGTCGGCAGTTCGTCGAGACGCTGCTGGGTCAGGCTGGCGAGCGGGAAGTCGGACGGCGTCGCGCCCCCCGCCTGCGCCTGGACGCAATGCTCGATCAGGGCGATCAGTTCCTGACGATACTCATGGGCCAGACGCTCGATGGTGGCCGGATCATGCAGCTCGCGGCTGAACGTCCATTGCAGCGACAGCTCGCCGCCGTAGACCTGACCTTCGATGCTCAACCAGTTGGCCAGCGGCGCCTGTGGGTCTTGGGCGACACCGGACTTTTCGCTGGACGGCACGAACAGCGCGCCGTCAGCGAACTGGCCGTCGAACTGACCCAGGTAGTTGAACGTGATGCGTGGCGTCGGCAGCGCCGCCAGGGTCTGCTGTGCGTGCGATGAGCCCAGATAGCGCAACAGGCCGAAGCCCAGGCCCTTGCCCGGTACGGCGCGCAGTTGCTCCTTGACCGCCTTGATGGACGCGGCCAGGTCATCGGCCGGCGTCAGGCTGACCGGGAACAGGCTGGTGAACCAGCCGAGCGTTCGGGTCAGGTCGATGTCTTCGAACAGGTCTTCACGGCCGTGGCCTTCGAGCTGGATCAGCACCGAGCGCTCGCCGCTCCAGCGGGCGATGACCCGCGCCAGCGCCGTGAGCAACAAATCGTTGACCTGGGTGCGATAGGCCGCAGGCGCATCCTGCAGCAATTGCCGCGTCAGGTGCGCGTCGAGACTGGCGACGACTTTCTGTCCGTGCTCGTTGCGCAGACCGCCGTCGGCGCGGTCGCACGGCAGATCCGTCGGGGCATCGGCCAACGCGCGTTGCCAGGCATCGAGCTCGGTTTCCAGCGCCGGACTGCGGGCGTGATCCTGCAAACGTTCGGCCCAGGTTTTGTAGGCGCTGGTCTTGGCCGGCAAGGTCGGCGCGGACCCTGCCTGCGCCTGGCTGAGCAAGGTTTGCAGGTCCTCCAGCAGCACGCGCCATGACACGCCGTCCACCACCAGGTGATGAATCGCCAGCAGCAGACGCTGAGAGCCGTCGGCCATGTTCACCAACAGCGCACGCAGCAGCGGGCCATGGCTCAGGTTCAGGCTGCGCTGGGCCTGGTCGCAGCACTCGTTGAGTTCACTCGCCGTCGCCGCATCCCGCTGCCATAGCGGTGCCTCATCGGGCATCGCACCCTGTTCCTGAACCCAGCCATCGCTGCCCGCTGTAAAGCCCAGGCGCAATGCGTCGTGGTGTTGAATCAGTTGGGCAATCGCCCCCCGCAGGTGCGCAGGGTCCAGGGGCTGGCGCGGGGTCAGCAACAGCGACTGGTTCCAGTGTTCACGACGCGGGATCGGCAATTCGAAGAACCACCGCTGCACCGGCGTCAGCGGCGCTTCACCCGTCACCAGACCCTGATCGATGGTGGCGGCAACGGAGGCCTGGCAGACCTGAGCCAAACTGCGCACGGTCTGGTGCTGAAACAGATCGCGCGGGCTGAACAAAATGCCCGCCTGACGGGCGCGACCCACCACCTGAATCGAGACGATGGAATCACCGCCCAGCTCGAAGAAGTTGTCCTCCAGACCGACCTGCTCGACGCGCAGCACGTCGCGCCAGATGGCGGCCAGCGCCTGCTCGACGTCACTTTGCGGGGCGATGTATTCGGCCTGCACACTGGCTTCAGCGCGCGGCAGCGATTTGCGGTCGAGCTTGCCGTTGGGCATCAGCGGCAGGCTCGCCAAGGGCAGCCAGTGCTGCGGGACCATGTACTCCGGCAGCCCCTGCAACAGACAGGCCTTGAGCTGTTCACGCCAGTCGGCGGGCGGTTGCTCGACGCTCAGCACCAGACAGGCCACCAGTTGCTTGCCGTCCTGCGCCAGCACCACCGCCTCGCGCACCAGCTCGTGCTCGCACAGACTGGCTTCGATCTCGCCCAGTTCGATGCGCAGGCCACGCAGTTTGACCTGATGATCCAGGCGCCCCAGATACTCGATCACGCCGTCGATCCGGTAGCGCGCCAGGTCGCCGGTGCGGTACAGCCGTTCGCCGGCATTGAACGGGTCCGGCACGAAACGCTCGGCAGTCAGGCCGGGGCGTCGGTGATAACCCCGGGCAAGGCCGACGCCGCCCAGATACAACTCGCCACCGGCGCCGACCGGCAGCAGGCTCAGGTCAGAACCGAGGATCTGCGTGCGCAGGTTATCGATGGGCACGCCAATGGGCACGCTGGCCCGGCGCTCGTCGACGCAACGCCAGTGAGTCACGTCGATGGCCGCTTCGGTCGGGCCGTACAGGTTGAACAGCCCGGCGCCCGGCAACCTGGCGAAGACCTGCTGCTGGGCATCCACTGGCAGGGCTTCGCCGCTGCACACAATGCGCTTCAGACTGCTACAGGCCTCGACGCCCTGCTCATGAATAAACGCCTGCAACATTGACGGCACGAAGTGCACGGTGGTGATTCGATCCCGCACGATGGTCTCGATCAGCCGCGCCGGTTCGCGGTGTTCACCCGGCAGCGCGACCGCCAGACGCGCACCGACCATCAGCGGCCAGAAGAACTCCCAGACCGAAACGTCGAAGCTGAACGGCGTCTTCTGCAGCACGGTATCGCGCGCGTCGAGGCCGTATTCGCGCTGCATCCACCACAGCCGGTTGGTCAGCGCGATGTGCCGATTGCCGGCGCCTTTCGGGTGCCCGGTCGAGCCCGAGGTGTAGATCAGGTAGGCCAGTTGCTCTGGCAGGCAGGGCAGC
Organism: Pseudomonas sp. LS-2; assembly: GCF_003605735.1. Lineage (GTDB taxonomy): Bacteria > Pseudomonadota > Gammaproteobacteria > Pseudomonadales > Pseudomonadaceae > Aquipseudomonas. The sequence goes on from NZ_QXTJ01000048.1 coordinate 8,054, forward strand.
TCGGGGTTGGCGTCGCTGAAACCTTCCAGCCAGTCGCCGTCCTGGTCCAGACACAGGGCCTGGACCTGCGCGTCCAGTGGCAGCTGATCCAGCAGGTGGCTCTGGGTCAGCAGCAGACGCACGCCGCTGTCCTCGATCATGTAGCGCAGACGCTCGGCCGGGTATTCCGGGTCCAGCGGCACATACGCGCCCCTGGCCTTGAGCACGGCCAGCAGGGCCACGACCATCTCCACCGAACGCTCGGTGGCGACGCCCACCAGCAGCTCGGCCCCGGCCGGCGCCAGTTCGCGCAGTTTGTGGGCCAGACGGTTGGCGCGCTGGTTGAGTTGCAGGTAGGACAGTGTCTGTCCATCGAACATCAGCGCCACGGCGTGAGGCTGCTGGCGCACCTGATCTTCGAACAGCTGGTGCACACCGCGCTGCGCGGGGAATTGGGCGTCGGTGCGGTTCCAGTCCACCACTTGGGTCTGGATCTGCCGGGCATCGAGCACGGGCAAGTCACTGACCCGGCGCGTGCTGTCGGCGACCATTTCATCAAGCACCTTGAGCCAGAGACCGGCCATGCGCTCGATGCTCGCCGGGGCGAACAGGTCGGTGGCAAATGTCAGAGCGGCCATGAGCGTGCCGCCCTTCTCGTAGGTGTCCAGCGTCAGGTCGAACTGCGTGGTGCGGGTGCTCCAGTCCAGCTGACTCAGACTCAGTCCCGATTCGAGTTCGAGCGCCGAAATGTCGGCGACGTCCGGCTGGTGGTTGTACATCACCTGAAACAGCGGAGTGTGGCTCAGGCTGCGCTCGAGTTTCAGCGCATCGACCAGCCGCTCGAAGGGCAGATCCTGATGGGCCTGAGCGCCATTCACTGCGTCTTTGAGATCCGCCAGCAACTGATTGACGCAGGTGTGCTCGTCGAAGCGCGCGCGCAGTACCTGCGTGTTGACGAACAGCCCGATCAGGCCTTCGACCTCCCGGCGATTGCGGTTGGCAATCGGCACCCCGACCCGCAGATCGGTCTGACCGGTGTAGCGATAAAGCAGAATGTTGAACGCAGCCAGGAGGACCGTGAACAGCGAGACATTCTGCTGGCGCGCCAGCTGCCGCAGATCGTCCGCCAACGTGGATGGCAGATCGAATTCGTAGCGACTGCCTTGATGACTGGCCACTGCCGGGCGGGGGAAGTCGGTGGGCAACTCCAGCACCGGATGATCGTCACCCAGTTGCGCTTGCCAGTAGGCGAGCTGGCGCTCCTGCTCGCCCGCTTCCATCCAGCGTCGCTGCCAGAGTGCGTAGTCGGCGTACTGGATCGGCAACGGTTCCAGGTCGAGGCTTGCGCCGCGGGTGTGGGCGTCATAACAGCGGATGAATTCGTCGATGAGGATGCTCATCGACCAGCCGTCGGAGACGATATGGTGCAAGGTGAGCAACAGCACGTGATGCTCGGGGCCGAGCTTGATCAACTTGACTCGCAGCAGCGGACCGTTGGCCAGGTCGAACGGCAGCAGCGACTGTGCTTGCGCTTCATGGCGCACACGTCGCTCGCGTTCGTCTTCGGGCAGGATGCTGAAATCTTCGCGCTCGACCAGCCGTGCTCCCGTCACCGGCGCCTGTTGCAGGGTTTCGTCAGGCAGTTGTTTGAAGACCGTGCGCAAGGTCTGGTGCCGCTGGACGAGACTGGCGAACGCCTGTTCGAGCGCTGACTCGACCAAAGGCCCCTTGAGCCGCACAGCACTGGGCAAGTTGTAGGCGCCACTTTGCGGATCCAGCTGCCAGAGAAACCACATGCGCCGCTGCGCATAGGACAACGCATCACGGTCCTCGACGTCCACTTCTGCCGGGATCGGAAACTGAGCGAAATCCACCCCTTCTTTCTGCAAGGCCGCCAGAAACAACCGGCGTTTTTCCAGGGGCAACCCGATAAACCTGCGAGCGAGTTTCAAGGAGTCATCAGCATTCATTTCTTAGCATCCGGATCAATAGGCAGGAAGCACAAAGGCGCGTCGTCCCTATAAAACGAATGCAGCGGGGAAAAATTAGCGGGATGTGGGTGACGCGGAGCGTCACAGGATTCATGCCCACGCGGAGCGTGGGCACGATCACCACACGCTTCTGCCCGGAGGGCGTGGGCATGATCGCGACACGCTTCTGCCCGCAGGGCGTGGGCATGATCGCGACACGCTTCTGCCCGCAGGGCGTGGGCATGATCGCGACACGCTTCTGCCCGCAGGGCGTGGGAGGCCGGCTTGCCGACGATCTGCCGGGAACCGGCAGTCAATCCGATGGACGCGGTGTGCCTGATCTTGCCAGGGCGCCTGATCTTACTGCCGCTACGCAGCAGATCGTCGGCAAGCCGGCCTCCCACGCCCTCCGGGCAGAAGCAACTTAGCGCTCGCGCCACAGCGCCCTACTTCAGCCTCTGCTTTTGATCGTTCCCACGCTCCGCGTGGTAACGCCGCCCCGGATGCTTTGCGTCCGCTGTGGGTGACGCAGAGCGTCACAGGATCATGCCCACGCAGAGCGTGGGCACGATCATCACCACACGCTTTTGCTTCTAAGCGCGCGACAGCACAGACGACGCCCATCGCGACTTGGGTGCAGGCTGAACGCAGGCGACGTGGAGTGGGCCGAGCGGCATGGATGCCGCGAGAGCGCCGCAAGGACATGGATGTCCGTTCGGCGCGGGCCCACGGAGCGTCGCCGGAGTGAGGGTACCTCGACGAAGTCGAGGCCAAACCGGGAGCAGGGCCTTTTGGTTACTTTTTAATGGTCCGGCACTCCGGCTCTTGAAAAAGTAACTCGCCGAAGGCGAAACAGGCCCGGCGTTAGCCAGCCTATGACCCCGCTACAACTGATCCGCCGAAAACCCCTCGGCCATCGCCACGATCACCTTGCGCTTACCCTCGAACGGCGCACGGGCATGGGCGGCGAGCATGTTATCGAGCATCAACACATCCCCCGCCTGCCACGGAAAACGGATCATGCACTGATCCAGCACCCCACGAATCTCCTCCAGAATCTCATCCTCGATCGGCGATCCATCGCCGTAATACACGTTACGCGGCAGGTCCTCTTCATCGACGATATCCAGCAGGCTCTCCCGCACCTCCGGCTGCAAGTTGGAAATGTGAAAAAGATGCGCCTGATTGAACCAGACCCTCTCACCGGTACGCGGATGACGCGCCACCGCCTGGCAGGTCTGCCGCGTGCGCAACTCGCCATCGTCCTTCCATTCGCAGACGATGCCATGGGCCCGGCAGTACGCTTCGACCACCGCCCGGTCATCGGTATTGAAGACTTGTTCCCAGGCCACATCCAGCCCGTTGCCGAAATTGCGCACGTACATCAAACCCTTGCTGACAAAACGCTCGCGAATATGCACCGGCATCCGCCTGTACACCTCGCGACTGTCGGCGATCGGCGTCTCGCCCCCCGACTGCGCGGCGATCATGCTGTAGAACCAGATTTTCATCGGCCAGTCGCGGGAATACGCCTGTTCGTTGTGCAGCGGAATGCTCTGATGCGCCGGGTATTCGGTTGAGGTATACACGCCCTGCGTCACACTGCTGCGCGGCGTGGAGCCGAACTCATAGTTGAGCAGCGGATGACCGAAGCTGGCGGCGAACTCGCGAAACTGCTCCGCGCCTTCCAGCGAAAAGCCTCGAAAGAGAATCCCGCCGTCGCGCTGCAGATGCTCATCCACCAACTCACTGATTTCATCGAACACCGCCAGCAGGCGGGTGCCGGGGTCCGTCGCTTCGACCAGCAACGGCAGACGCCCCTCCCCGGAAAACAGCGGACGCACGGCAAATCCTGTGGCAACACCCATGATGGGCCTCCTGTAGACAATCAAGCGCGCCGCACGGCGCTAGCGGCTGAGTGCGACCGGCTGAAAGTGCCGACGGTAGTGAACGTCAAGGTGGTCCCTGATCAGTCGCAGCACCCGCGCTTCGTGTTCGTGAATGAAAAAATGCCCGCCCGTCATCATGTCCACCGAAAAGCTGCCGCTGGTCTCTTTGCTCCAGCCGATCAACTGTTCGGTGGTCGCCCGGTCTTCCTTGCCGCCCAGCACATGCACCGGGCATTTGAGCAGCGGGCGCTCCCGTGGACGAAAACGGCCGCACATCAAAAAGTCCGCGCGCAACACCGGCAAGGTCAGGCTCATCAGTTCGCGATTGGCCAGCACTTCCTCACGAGTGCCCTGAAACGTGCGCAGCTGTTCGATCAACTCCTCGTCCGTCTTGGGCTCGGCGAATTCGCGGTCGTAATCGCTGCGTTGAGTCGGTGCCGCCGTGCCGGAAGCGAACAGCGCGACCGGTTCCGGGTAACCGAGCTCGCGAAAGGCATAGGCCATCTCGCAGGCCATCAAGGCGCCCAGGCTGTGGCCGAACAAGGCATAGGCCCCCCTGATCGACGACGAATGCTCTCTGGCGAGCTGCCGCGCCAGTGGGTGCATGTCGGTTTGCAGAGGTTCGTCGTAACGCGCCCCTCTGCCCGGCAGCTCCACCGGATGCACGTGCAGCCAGGGTGGAAGGCTGCGTCGCCACCGGCTGTAAACCATGGCGCTGGCGCCGGAATACGGCAGACACAGCAATGTCAGCTTGTTCACCGCGCTTACCTCGATCAGTGATGTGTAGATGGAACGGATGAACACGCGGGCAAATTAGTGCCACCGCGGGCGGACGACGGTCGTCGTCGCGATAAATTTCCTGGGTCATCGCTCGTTCCCTGTTCAAACCGTCTCCAAAACATTCGAACCAAAGCACTCAGACCCAAGCACTCAGACCAGCCACCAGACCGAACGCGAGGCAACGCCGTGGACCTGCAGACCATCCTCACCAGACTGTTCGCCAATGCAGGCAGCGTCGGCATCGAAGGCGTCTTTCAATTCGTGTTCTCGCCGGGGCAGGCGTTCTGGTCCGAAGTCAAGGCCGCCAGCCGCACACAGGCCGGTCGTCACCCGAGCCCCGACGTCACCATCGAAGTGGCCGAGCGCGATTTCCTCGGGATCATGGGCGGCATGGCTAACGTCGAGGAACTGTTCGCCAGCGGGCGGCTGAAGATCGGCGGCAACATGGGTCTGGCGACGATGTTGCCGCAGATCATCGATCACGCACGCAATGGCGGCGCCAAGGCGGAAAAGGTCGACATGAAGACGCGTTATCCGACGCCTGCGCGCTTCAGCGAGAGGGTGTCGGCCAGCCTGCCGGTGCAGCGCGTGATCGAACGACGGCCGCGCAGCGAAGTGTCAGTCAGCGAATTTCGCAGCCGCTACCTGCCCCATGGTATTCCGCTGGTGATCAGTGATGCCCTGCAGGACTGGCCGTTGTTCAAGCTCAGCCGCGAAGAGTCGCTGGTGCATTTCGCCGAACTGCAGGGCATCACCCGCCACGGCGACTATGTGAAGAAGACCTTCTCCGCCGACCGTGACTTTCGCTCCACATCGATGGCCGATTTCATTGCCTCGCTGGACCGCCCGGCGCAGAAGGGCGCGGACGGCGCACCACCGGCCTACATGGGCAACAACATCCTGCCGGCGCAACTGATGAAACAGATCAAGTACCCGCCCTACTTCGCCCCGTCGCTGTTCATCCCGCCGCGCATCTGGATCGGCCCGAAAGGCACGTTGACGCCGCTGCACAGAGACGACACCGACAACCTGTTCGCTCAGGTCTGGGGACAGAAATCGTTCATTCTCGCCGCGCCCCATCATCGCGAAGCACTGGGGACCTGGTCGACCTCGCCGGAGGGCGGGCTGGACGGCTGCGAAGTCAATCCAGACGCCCCCGACTACGGGCGCTTTCCGGCAGCCAGAGACGTGCCGTTCCTGCGGGTGACCCTGGAAGCGGGGGACCTGCTGTTCCTGCCCGAAGGCTGGTTCCATCAGGTGGAATCGATCTCCACGTCGCTCTCGGTCAACTTCTGGGTCAATTCGGGGCGTGGCTGGTAACCCCGCCAGCCCCGCATAAAAAACCTTTCTGCTGTATCGCCAGCCCTTGAGTTACGGGCCACTGGCCGTAACGAAACATTTACTTTCATATTCCGTGTCGGGTTTTCCCGCGCTCATTCGTCTTTATAAGTTGAAGCCAGTCGTGCCGGTCAAAGGACGGCCCCTCGCAAACGAGGGGCCGTATTGCGTTGCTCGCACGGCTCAACCCCTCGGATCAAGACGTGTACCGAATGTCCAAGAAGTCCCGCTCCAAACTCTGGTTTCTCGTCCATAGCTGGTTGGCGCTGCCGATCTGGTTTTTCGTATTGATCGTCTGCGTGACCGGCACCCTGGCCGTGGTCAGTCAGGAAATCGTCTGGCTCGCCAACCCGGACGTGCGCGCCAGCAAACCCTCGGATGACGCCACGTCGCTGAGCTACGACGCCATCCTCAAGGCCATCCAGGTGGCCGAACCGCAGACGCTGGTGGAAAACATCAGAACCCCCGACGAGTCCCATTTTGCGCTGACCGCCGATGTCAGCTACCCCGATGGCCGCTCGGTCTCCGTCTACGTCAATCCGTACACCGGGGCGATTCAGGGTGTCAGTCCGTCATTCGACTTCCAGGCCTTCACCCGCGCACTGCATGGCTGGTGGCTGGTCCCGTTCACCAACGGTTTCAGTTGGGGCTGGTATCTGGTTTCACTGCTGGGGCTGCCGCTGCTGGCCTCGCTGGTCACCGGTCTGGTCGTCTATAAGAAGTTCTGGAAAGGCTTTTTCAGACCGACCCTGCGCATCCGTCAGGGCGCACGGATTTTCTGGGGCGACTTTCATCGACTCAGCGGCATCTGGTCGATCTGGTTCATTGCCGTGATTTCCGTCACCGGGACCTGGTTCCTGATTCAGGCCATCCTGTTCGACAACCAGATCAGCATCTCAAGCGAACCCGTCGTCCCGGTCATCGCCCGTGAAAACGTGCCCACCGGCGCCAACGGAGAACCGCCGCCGATGATCGGCGTCGATGAAGCGATCCGCGTGATGACCAGCAAGGTCCCCGGGTTCGACGTCAGTTACATCGCCCTGCCCGCCAACGCCTACAGCCACCTTTCAGTGATGGGCCGCGGCTGGTATCCGTTGATGTACCAGACCGCCAACATCAACCCGTACAGCGGCACACTCGACACCACCCACCTGCTGACCGACCGCAGCGCCCTGGAGTTCGTCACCGAATCGATGCGCCCGCTGCATACCGGCGATTTCGGCGGCATCTGGATCAAGCTGATCTGGTGCTTCTTCGGCCTGCTGCTGAGCATGATGGTGCTAAGCGGCTTGCTGATCTGGACCAAACGCACCGCTCAGGCGACCGCCGCCGCCTTCAAACGCAGCAACAAGGCAACGGCCGAGCCGATCAAGACGGCCTCCATCCCAGACACCGCGGAGGCTAACCTGTGAGCCGGACCCACACTGCAGCCGCCCCGTCCCCGCTGCGCCAGCTCTGGCACAAGTGGCGCTTCCACCTGAACATCCTGCTGTTGCTGATCCCATTGGGCTTCATGCCCAAGTACTTCGCAGACGCTGCGCTGTTCCGTGGCGAGAGCGGTCTGGGCGAGCGGCAGATCGGTGAGGTTCAGGTCGGGCCATGGAGCCTGCGTCTGGCCGAGCTGCGCAATCAGGCGCCGCAACTCAACGGCCCGGCCGGCTACATGAAAAGCTTCAACGCCGCCCTGTGCGACACCTGCGTCAACCAGGTCAAGGCAACCTATCTGCGCATCGGCAAGCCGCGCAGCCTGCGCGCTGCCGGTGCGATCTTTTTCGGCACGCCGTATCGCATGGGCGCCGCCGTTTCGATCCCCAAACGCCTCCCCGCCGACAATGATCTGTGGATCACCATGGAGGGCTGGGACGGCTCCATGCATCAAGCCTCGATTCCCCTGAGCAAGGCGTCGCCGGCAACGGCCGCCTGGCTCGAAACACAAGGAAGCAAACCATGACCGCTGTGACAGGCAAACGTTGGCCGGGCCTTGTTGCCCCAGGCCTGTTACTGATGTTCTGCGCCGGCTTCAGCAGCCTGGCGATGGCCCACAACCCGCTGTGCGAGTGCAAGGAAATCGAAGGCGAGCAAATCCGCTGCACGGGCGGTTTCTCCGACGGCAGCGGCGCGCCGGGGGTGACGCTGGACGTCATCGGCTACGACGAAAGCATTCTGGTGCCGGGCAAGCTGGGCACCGACTCGACCCTGACCTTCAAGAAGCCGGGCGGCGAGTTTTATGTGCTGTTCGACGCAGGCCCGGGCCACGTCGTTGAAGTCGATCACGCGGATATCCAGCCACAATGAACGCATCCGCCCATACCCAGGTCATCCGTCCCGCCGGGGCCGGCCACGAAACGCTTTACGTGCTGCTGTTCTGCCTGATCGTGCTGGCCTGCGCCGGCTCGGTGGTGTTCTGGCATCGCGAGAGCCAGGACGTCGCCAGCCTCGAGACCTTCCAGATGGACGCCCGACGCGACCTGACGCCCGGCGAACAGGGGATCTACGCGGATCTGCGGGTGACCCTGGACGAAATCCGCCTGCTGCAACAGGAACAGCCGACCCTGCCGACCCCAAACGCCTTGGGCGCAGAAGGCTTCGCGCCGTTCGCCGAGGACGCCAGTTCCGTCAGCCGCGGTGGTCACGTTTGGCAACTGCTCGATCAACGCGCCTACCTGGGCCTGAGCAAGGTGGCGACCACTGCGGGCTCGTTTCTGCTGCGGGTGAACGCCGCGGACCCACAACCGGACATCTGGCTCAACCGCGCCGTCGCCCCGGCCATTCCTGACGACCTCGGCGATCAGGCCCTGATTGCGGGGGGCTGGCGGCAGATCGTCGCGCAGTTCGACGCCGGGGTCACCCGTCAGCATCAACATTGAACCCTTGATTCGCGCCAGGAGAAGACTGCTTACCCATGTCCATTTCATCCTTCGTTCGCCAGCGCCGCCTGCTGCTGGCTGGCCTGCTCGGCCTTTTGCTGACGCCGCTGATGTCACCCACCGCCAGCGCCGAGGAAGCAAAGCGCCTGCGCATCGGCATCACTTTGCATCCGTATTACAGCTACGTGGCGAACATCGTCGGCGACAAGGCCGAAGTGGTGCCGTTGATACCGGCCGGCTTTAACCCTCACGCCTACGAACCCCGTGCCGAGGACATCAAACGCATCGGCACGCTGGACGTGATCGTGCTCAACGGCGTGGGCCACGACGACTTCGCCGACCGCATGATCCAGGCCAGCGAAAAGCCCGGCATCGCGACCATCGAAGCGAATGAAAACGTGCCCTTGCTCGCCGCCACCGGCACCGCCGCCCGAGGCGCGGGCAAAGTGGTGAACCCGCACACGTTTCTTTCCATCAGCGCCTCCATTGCTCAGGTCAACAACATCGCCCGCGAGCTGGGCAAACTCGATCCGCCCAACGCGGCCACCTACACCGCCAACGCACGGGCCTACGGCAAACGCCTGCGCAAGATGCGCGCCGATGCGCTGGCCAGACTGACCCAGGCGCCAAACCCTGACCTGCGTGTCGCCACGGTGCATGCGGCCTACGACTACCTGCTGCGGGAATTCGGTCTTGAGGTCACCGCCGTCGTCGAACCCGCCCACGGCATCGAGCCCAGCCCCAGCCAACTGAAGAAAACCATCGACCAGCTGCGCGAACTGGACGTCAAGGTGATCTTCTCGGAGATGGACTTCCCCTCCACGTACGTCGAGACCATCCAGCGCGAAGCCGGCGTGAGGCTCTATCCGCTGTCGCACATTTCCTATGGCGAATACACCGCCGACAAGTACGAAAAAGAAATGACCAACAACCTGAACACCGTGGTCAGGGCGATTCAGGAGTCCGGCGCATGACGGTCGCAGAAAGTATCCAGGTGACCCGCAACGGTCCGGGCGTCCACTTCGAAAGCGTCAGCCTGACACTGGGGCGAACCGTCATCCTCGACAACGTGAGTTTTCGTGTCAGTCCCGGCAGCGTTCATGCACTGGTCGGCCCTAACGGCGGCGGTAAGAGCTCGCTGATCAAGACCTTGCTCGGGCAGATGCCGCATCAGGGCCGCCTGAGCCTGGAGTGGCAGCAGCCATCGGGCGTCATTGGCTATGTGCCTCAGGCGCTGGAATTCGACCGGGGCCTGCCGATGACGGTGGACGATTTCATGGCCGCGATGTGCCAACGCCGGCCGGCGTTTCTCGGCCTGTCAGCGCGCTACGCTCAAACCATCGGCGATGCGCTGGAACGGGTCGGCATGCAGGACAAACGCAAACGGCGCATGGGTGCGTTGTCCGGGGGCGAGCGCCAGCGCGTGTTGCTGGCCCAGGGGCTGATCCCCTCCCCGCAACTGCTGGTGCTCGACGAACCGATGTCGGCCCTTGATGAAGCAGGCATTCGAGTCTTCGAACGCCTGCTTGGCGACTGGCGCCAGTCCGGGGTCACGGTGCTCTGGATCGAACACGATCTGGAGGCGGTCCAGCGTCTGGCCGACCGCGTGACAGGCCTGAACCGCCGCGTGCTGTTCGACGCCCCGCCCGGTCAGGCATTGACCCCCGAACGGCTGCTGACGCTGTTCTCCACCCACCCTCGCGGCAGCCACGGGAGTATCGGGCCATGACGTATGAAGCCTTTCGTCTACTGGTGCAGGACTGGGCATCTTCCGGCTATCTGCCGGCGGTTCTCGCCTATGGATTCGTGGTCAACGCCCTGATCGCCGGACTGTTGATCGGACCGGTGCTCGGAGGGCTGGGCACGCTGGTGGTGGTCAAGCGCTTTGCCTTCTTTTCCGAAGCCGTCGGGCACGCGGCACTGACCGGCGTGGCGGTCGGCATTCTGCTGGGCGAACCCTACACTGGCCCCTACGGCAGCCTGTTCGGCTACTGCCTGCTGTTCGGCGTGCTGCTCAACTACCTGCGCAATCGCACGGGTCTGGCACCCGATACCCTGATTGGGGTGTTCCTCTCGGTGTCGCTGGCACTGGGCGCCAGCCTGCTGCTGATGCTGGCCGGGAAGATCAACATTCACATTCTGGAAAACGTGCTGTTCGGCTCGGTGCTGACGGTCAACGGCAACGACCTGCTGGTATTGGCGATCGTCGGCTCGTTGGTCATGGCACTCGCCCTGCCGCTGTACAACCGCATCATGCTCGCCAGTTTCAACCCGCAACTGGCGGCAGTTCGCGGCGTGGCGGTCAAGACCCTGGACTACCTGTTCGTGGTTCTGGTGACGCTGATCACCGTTGCGGCGGTCAAGGTCATCGGTGCCATTCTGGTCGGTGCACTCTTGGTGGTGCCTGCCGCTGCGGCACGCCTGTTGAGCCAGTCGCTCAAGGGCTTTTTCTGGATCTCCGTGCTGATCGCGACGGTCAGCACCCTCTGCGGCATCCTGCTGCCCATCGTCTTCGACCTGCCGGTCCCCTCAGGCGCCGCGATCATTCTGGTCGCCGGCGCTGCCTTCGCCCTCGCTGCGATTGCCCGCGGCACCGTGCCGAGCCTGAAAGGAAATATTGGATAAATGTCAGTCATCCGCTTATCGACCCTGACGCTGGCACTCGCCCTGGGCGGTGCGTTCGGCGCGCCTTTGCTTGCCAGCGAGACCCATCAGAACCCGACCTCACACACACCTGAGCAACCGGTGCGGGTCATCGCCTCGTTGCCCATCACCTTTGGCCTGGCTGAAATCCTGTTGAAGGGCTCGGGAGTGACGCTCGAACGCGCTGCTCCGGCGAGTCTGCCGGGATCGCGTCAGGCCGCGTACTTCAGCGGACGTGGCGCGTCGGAGCTGAAACAACTGGCGACATCGGCCGATGCGGTGATCGGTTTGCGTTCGATCTGGCCGGATGACCCGCTGTATCCCGATGCCCGCCGCAGCAACATCCGCATCGTCGAGATCGACGCCGCGCGGCCGGTGGACGGCGCCCTGCCTGGCGTCGCCTTGCAGCCTGGGCAAAACGACGGCCTGAACAGCCAGCCGTGGCAGTCGAGCAACAACCTGGGACGAATGGGCGATGTACTCGCCACCGATCTGGCGCGCTTGGCCCCGTCGGCCAAGGCGACCATCGACAGTAACCTTGCCGGTTTCAAGCAACGGCTGCTCAAGATCAGCGCCGAGGCCGAGGCGCAACTGGCCAAGGCCGATAATCTGAGTGTGATGAGCCTGAGCGAGCGCTTTGGGTATCTGACCAGCGGGCTGAACCTGGACCTGCTGGCGGTCGATGCCCGCCCTGATCCGCAATGGACCGCCGAGGCACTGGAAGCGCTGCAGAAGCGACTCAAGACCGATGACGTGGCAGTAGTGATCGCTCACCGCGACCCCGCCGATGCGCTGAAAGCGGCCATTCGTGCGGCGGGCAGTCGATTGCTGGTGTTGCAGACGGACAGCGACGATCCGCTGGGGGAGCTTGAAGGGAATATCAAACAGGTCACCGAGGCGCTGGTTTCCGGGTCCTGACGCATTGTTCCGACGGCGGTCAACCGCTGCTGCCGCTTCGCGCCAGATCGCGGGACAAGCCACGCTCCTACGCCTTCGGCAGAAACAGAACGGCGGCGTGATTCGGGCTTTTGATTCGGCCCGAAGGGCGTAGAAACAGAACGGCGGCGTGATTTGCGCTTTTGATTCGGCCCGGAGGGCGTAGGAGCAAGCTTGCTCGCGATCTGGCGCGCAGCGGCAGTAAAGTCTGCGCATGCGGTGTGCCTGACACACCGAGCTGGCTGATCTTACTGCCGCTGCGCGCCAGATCGCGGGACAAGCCACGCTCCCACGCCTTCGGCAGAAGCAGAACGGCGGCGTGATTCGGGCTCTTGATTCGGCCCGGAGGGCGTAGAAGCAGAACGGCGGCGTGATTCGGGCTTTTGATCCGGCCCGGAGGGCGTAGGAGCAAGCTTGCTCGCGATCTGGCGCGCAGCGGCAGTATATCCTGCCCATGCGGTATGCCTGACACACCGCGCTCGCCGATCTCACTGCCGCTTCGCGCCAGATCGCGGGACAAGCCACGCTCCTACGCCTTCGGCAGAAGCAGAATTGCGGCGTGATTCGCGCTTTTGATTCGGCCCGAAGGGCGTAGAAGCAGAACGGCGGCGTGATTCGGGCTTTTGATTCGGCCCGAAGGGCGTAGGAGCAAGCTTGCTCGCGATCTGGCGCGCAGCGGCAGTAAATCCTGCCCATGCGGTTTGCCTGACACACCACGCTGGCTGATCTTACTGCCGCTGCGCGCCAGATCGCGGGACAAGCCACGCTCCCACGCCTTCGGCAGAAACAGGATTGCGGCGTGATTCGCGCTTTTGATTCGGCCCGAAGGGCGTAGAAACAGAACTGCGGCGCAATTTGCGCTTTTGATTCGGCCCGAAGGGCGTAGGAGCAAGCTTGCTCGTGATCTGGCGCGCAGCAGCAGGGAAGAGCGCCGAGGCGGGTAGGCGGGCACACCACGCTGGCCNCCAGATCGCGGGACAAGCCACGCTCCTACGCCTTCGGCAGAAGCAGAAGTGCGGCGTGATACGCGCTTTTGATTCGGCCCGAAGGGCGTAGAAGCAGAACGGCGGCGTGATTCGGGCTTTTGATCCGGCCCGGAGGGCGTAGAAGCAGAACGGCGGCGTGATTCGGGCTCTTGATTCGGCCCGAAGGGCGTAGGAGCAAGCTTGCTCGCGATCTGGCGCGCAGCGGCAGCCAAGCCTGCCTATGCGGTGCACCTGACACACCACGCTGGCTGATCTTACTGCCGCTTCGCGCCAGATCGCGGGACAAGCCACGCTCCTACGCCTTCGGCAGAAGCAGAAAGGAATCAGTGCGCCGTTGCGGCCTGCTCTTCCATTTTCTTGCGCAGGCTCAAGGGACGCATGTCCGTCCAGACTTCCTCGATATACGCCAGGCATTCCTTTTTCAGGCCGCTCTTGCCCACCGTACGCCACCCCTGCGGCACAGCCTTGTAATCAGGCCAGATCGAATACTGCTCCTCGTGATTGACCACTACCTGAAAGAGGATGTCCTCGCGGTCGAATACTGACGTCATTGCTTGTCTCCATCGCTGAAAGGTTCGCCGCGCCGGACGCGCAGCGAAGGTGTAGAGGGTTGTGTAGAAGGAACGGATCAGCCGCCCGAAAAATTAGAGGCTGGCGACCGCAGCGGCGAACGCCCTGCTGAAGATCTGCGCCACTTCATCGATCTGCGCCGCCGTAATCACCAGCGGCGGCAGGAAACGCACCACGCTGCCATGCCGCCCGCCCATTTCCAGAATCAGCCCGCGCTTGAGGCACTCACGCTGTACCAGCGGCGCCAGACGGGCAAATGGCGGCGGGTGCCCCAGCGCATCTTTCTCGCCCTGCGGATCCACGAGTTCGACACCCAGCATCAGACCGCGACCACGGATATCGCCCATCTGCGGGAAATCCCGTTGCAGGATGCGCAGGTGCTCGCTCAAGCGCTGCCCCATGGCCGCTGCGTGGTCGGCGACGTTGTGCTCCTTCAGATACCGCATCACCGCGGAACCGGTGGCCATCGCCATCTGGTTACCGCGGAAAGTGCCGGCATGGGCGCCGGGCTGCCAGGTGTCGAGCCAGTCGCGATACACCACCACCGCCATGGGCAGACTGCCGCCGATGGCCTTGGACATCACCACCACATCCGGGATGATTGCGGCGTGCTCGAAGGCGAACATTTTGCCGGTACGACCGAAGCCGCTCTGAATCTCATCGACGATCAGCGGCACGCCCGCCTTTTCGGTAATCCGACGCACGCCGCGCAGCCATTCGACGTCGGCAGGAATCACCCCGCCCTCACCCTGTACCGCTTCAAGAATGATCGCCGCCGGCAACTGCACACCGGCTTCCGGGTCGTTGAGCAGGCTTTCCAGATAATGCAGATTGGCCTTTACCCCTGCCTCCCCTCCCAGCCCGAACGGACAACGGTAATCGTAGGGGTAAGGCAGAAACTGCACGCCGCTGCTCAGCAACGCGCCCAGTGGACGCTTCGGCCCCAGGCTGCCCATCAGGCTCAAAGCGCCCTGGCTCATGCCGTGATAAGCGCCTTGAAACGACAACACAGTGCTGCGCCCGGTGGCGGTCCGCACCAGCTTCAACGCGGCCTCTACGGCGTCGGTGCCGGTGGGTCCGCAAAACTGGATTTTTGCTTCACTGGACAACGCGGCAGGCAACAGACCGAAAAGGTCCTGAACGAACTGATCCTTGACCGGGGTGGTGAGGTCAAGGGTCAAGAGCGGCAGCTCATCGGCCAGCACCTGTTTGATCGCCTCGATCACCACCGGATGGTTATGCCCCAGCGCAAGCGTCCCGGCACCGGCCAGGCAGTCGATGAAACGGCGCCCCTCAACGTCCTCGACGTGAATCCCGCCGGCACGCTTGAGGGCCAGTGGAAGACGTCGCGGATAACTGCGAGCGTTTGACTCCTGTCGACTCTGCCGGGCAAGCAGAGGCGACTCGTTGAACTGGTAGAGCTTCTCTTCCGGCGCAGGGCTGGCCTGCTCGGACCGATCATCGACAAGACGGGTGACCGTTGACATCTCTCGAACCTCACGCGGGTGAATGGGCGAAAATGCGCTCCCAAAATGCGCAGCCGATTCAGCGCGCAATTGCAGGATTTCCTGTTCTGGAAACGCATCAGCGAGGGAAGGATTTAGACCTTTGGGCGGTTTATTTGAGGGGGCGGCCGATGCCTTGCCTTGATCTTCGAAGCAACACCGCGAACACGCAGAGGACGACGGAATTCAGGACATCAGCGAAAGACCGCAGTGATCTGCGGTCTTTCGCCAGCCCCGTCCGGCAGCGCCTTTCCAACACCTGAAACCCTTACATCCCCTCAAGCTCGGCCATCAGGCCATTCAACCGATCGACCTTCTCTTCACTGATCTCGCTGGCCGCCAATCCATTGATGTAACCGGCCAGTTCCTCCACCGTGCTGCACTCGAACATCGCCCGCAGGGGCACATTGCGCTGCAACGTCTTCTTCACCCGCGAAGCGATCTGGGTCGCCAGCAACGAATGCCCACCCAGCTCGAAGAAATTGTCCAGCACCCCTACCCGCTCGACCTTCAGCACCTGAGCCCAGATGTCCGCCAGCGTCTGCTCCAGCTCGTTGCGCGGCGCCAGATAATCCTGCCCCTGCAACTGACCGATTTCGACTTCCGGCAAGGCCCGGCGATCCAGCTTGCCATTGGCATTGAGCGGCATGCGCTCCAGCCAGATCCAGTGCAACGGCACCATGTACTCCGGCAACTCACCGCGCAGGCGCTGCTTGATCCGATCCAGCCGCTCAGCCTCGGCGAGCGCTGAATCCGCCGCCACCAGATACCCGACCAGATGTTTGCCGTTGGTTGTTTCCTTGACCACGACCGCAGCATCACGCACTTCAGGCTGCTCATGCAGACGCGCCTCGATTTCACCGAGTTCGATGCGATAACCACGGATTTTGACCTGGTGGTCGATCCGCCCCACGTACTCCAGCACACCGTCGCTGCGACGCCGGGCCAGATCACCGGTGCGGTAGAGACGCTCCCCCGGCGCGCCGAACGGGTTCGGCACGAATACCTGCGCGGTACGCGACGGATCGCTGACATAGCCACGACCGACACCGGTGCCCGCCACGCACAGCTCGCCCACCGCACCCGGCGGCACCAGCTCTTGCGCGCCATCGAGCAGGTACAGGCGGTTGTTGTCGGTCGGCATACCAATCGGCAGATACGTGCCGCGCGTCGAGGCCTGATCGACGCGGTAGAACGCCACGTCGTCGGAACATTCGGCCGGGCCATAGGCATTCACCAGACCGATCTGCGGGTAGCGAGACAGCCATTGATGCGCCAGTTCCGGCGGCATTGCCTCGCCGGTCGGCAGCATCCAGCGCAGAGCATCGAGCGCAATACGTTCCTGGCTCAGCATGCCCTGGATCAACGACGGTACGCTTTCCAGCACCGTGATGCCCCGCGCCTGAACGTGGTCGAGCAAACCTTGCGGATCGTGGGCAATGGCGTTCGGCACGATGTCCACGCGCCCGCCGAACAGCGGCGCGGCGAGGAACTGCCAGACCGAGATGTCGAAGCTCTGCGAAGCGGTCTGCGCGATCACGTCATCGGCGCTCAGCGTCAGGTACGGCACCTTGCTCAGCTGGTTGTTGAGCATCCCGCGCTGCTCGACCATCACGCCTTTTGGCAGTCCGGTGGAGCCCGAGGTGTAGATCACGTAGGCCAGGTTGTCCGCCGCGCTGTAGACGCCCGGATTGCTCTGCGGCCATTCACCCTGTTGCACGTCTTCCCAGACCAGCAGCTTCGGTCGCGTGGCGCAGGAATACTCCTCCAGCAACGCCTGCGCCTGAGCGCGACACGCCGCAGAACACACCAGCAAGGGCGTGCGGCTCAGCTCGATGATGCGACCCAGACGCTGCGCAGGCAGGCCCGGGTCCAGCGGCAGATAACCCGCCCCGGCCTTGAAGCTGCCGATGATCATGCCCAGCAGGTCCAGATTACGCTCGGCAAGCAAGGCGACCGGCTGATCCAGGGTCACGCCTGCAGCGATCAAGGCGTGGCCCAGGCGGTTACTGCGCTGATTGAGCGACTGATAGGTGTCCTTTTGATCGAGGCAGGTCGCGGCAACGCGCTGCGGATGTTCAGCGACGTGCGCCTCGAACAGCGCCGCATAGCTCTGCTCCAGCGGATCGGCCCGCTCGCTCTGGTTGCAGTCGTGCAACAGCCATTGTGCTTCCTGTTCGCCGAGCAGCGGCAAGTCCTGCATTTCGCCGTGGAACCCTTGCATCAAGGCCAGTAACAGACGTTTGAATTCGGCGAGCAGGTACTCGACGCTGGCCGTCTCGAAATAGCGCTGATCGTAAGACAGGTGCAGCCCCAGGTCGTCCCCCGGATAGCAGACCACGGTCAACGGGAAATTGGTGTGGGTCCGACCGGAGTCCGAGGTCGCGTTCAGGGTCTGCGCGTGGTCAAGAACAGAGGTTTCCACCGGCGCATTTTCGAACACGAACAGGCTGTCGAACAACGGCTGGCCCTTGGGCAGTTCGCTTTGTTCCTGCAGCGCCACCAGGGGCAGGTATTCGTATTCGCGCAGCTCCATGTTGCGTTCCAGCAGGCCGCTGAGCCAGCTGCGCACGCTGCAACGCTCGCCGTCCTGCGGCAGCGTCACACGCAACGCCACGCTGTTGATAAACAGGCCGACGGTGCGCTGCATCTGCGGCATCTGCACCGGACGCCCCGCCACCGTCACGCCGAACAGCACGTCACGATCGCCACTGAAACGGCGCAGCACCAGCGCCCACGCCGCCTGGGCGAAGGTGTTGACGGTCAGTTGATGCTGCTGCGCCATTTCCTTGAGGCGCAGGCCATCGACAGGGTCCAGACGCGTGTAGCAATCTCCCACCACCATGCCGCCGCTGTCGCCAGCGTGTTCGCGCAGAAACGGTCGGTCGCTGGGTATCGGTGTCGGGCGTTCGAAGCCTCGCAGATTGTCTTTCCACCACTGACGCGCCTCGGCCATGTTCTGGCGCTGCAGCCAGCCGATGTAGTCGCGGTAGCGTGGCGCAACCGGCAATCGGGCTTCACGACCTTCGCCAAGGGCGCTGTAGATTTCGAAGAAGTCGTTCATCAACAGCGAACGGCACCAGGCGTCGATGAGAATGTGGTGATTGCTCATCATGAACCAGTAGCGCGCCTCGCCGACCTTGATCAGCCGCAGGTGGAACGGCGCCTCGCGCAGCAGGTCGAAACCGGCTTCTCGTTCGTCCTTGAGCAGCGCCTGCAAGCGCGCTTCCTGATCATGGGCAGGCACTTCGCTCCAGTCCAGGTAATCGATGCGCGTGGCGCCCGGCGTGTGAATCACTTGCAGCATGTCCTCGCCGATGTTCCAGCAGAACGAGGCCCGCAACGCTTCATGCCGCGCGACGACCGCTTGCCACGCCTGAGCGAACCGCTGTGGGTCGAGCACGCTGTTGATGCGATAACGGTCCTGCATGTAATACAGACCCGTGCCCGGCTCCAGCAACGTATGCAACAACATGCCCTCCTGCATCGGCGTCAGAGGATAAACATCTTCAATCTGGCTTGCGGCCACCGGCAGCGTGTCGAGCTGACTCTGTGTCAGACGCGCCAGCGGGAAATCGGACGGCGTAAGACCGCCACTGCTGTCCGCCAGGCAATGGGCGATCAGACCACGGAGCTCGTCCACGTACGCCTGGGCCAGGGTTTCGATGGTCTGGGCAGCGTGTCGTTGATCGCTGAAGGTGAAGCGCAGCACCAACTCCCCCGCGTACACCTGGCTGTCGATGCTCAACTCGCTGGGCAATGAGGCATCGGGATCGTGGGCCAGCCCCGCCGATGCGTCCAGCGGACGGAACAGCGCGTGGTCGGCGAAGCTCTGGTCGAACTGGCCCAGGTAGTTGAACGTGATCGGCGCCTGGGGCAGTGCCGCCATCGTCTGGCGCGTTTCGTCATCGGCCAGATAACGCAGGACGCCAAAGCCCAGCCCCTTGTGTGGCACGGCGCGCAGTTGTTCCTTGATGGCCTTGATCGAGGCGCCCTGTTCCGCGCCATGTGGGCTTAAACGCACCGGATAGGCACTGGTGAACCACCCCACGCTGCGGGTCAGGTCGATGTCGTCGAACAGCGCTTCGCGGCCATGACCTTCGAGCTGAATCAGCGCCGAGGCTTGCCCGTTCCACTGGCAGAGCGTGCGGGCCAGCGCGGTTAAGAGCAGGTCGTTGACCTGCGTGCGATAAGCCGCGGGCGCCTGTTGCAACAACTGCCGTGTGGTACTGCTGTCGAGACGCACGCTGACTTGCCGCGCGTGGCGATTCTGTTTTGCACCCTCGGCGTTCAAGCCCGGAAGCTCGGTGGATGGACCGGCCAGTTGCGTCTGCCAGACAGCCAGTTCCTCGCGCAACGATTCGCTGCCGGCATAGGCCTGCAAGCGCCCGGCCCAGTCACGCATGGCGCTGGTCTTGGCAGGCAGTTTCACTGGCCGGCCGTCCAGAACGTGACGATACGCAGTCTGCAGATCATCCAGCAGAATGCGCCACGACACGCCGTCCACCACCAGGTGATGAATCGCCAGCAGCAGACGCTGCTCGGCATTCGGACCGTCCACCAGCACGGCGCACAGCAACGGGCCGTCGGTGAGATGAAACCCGCGTTGCGCTTCGCTGAACAGGTCCTCGCACTGATCGAGGGACGTCACCTGAACCTGACGCAAAATGCTCGCGTCCACGGCCTCGCGAAAATGCGCAATCCATTGGCTGCCCGATTGGGCGAAACTCAGGCGTAGTGCATCGTGATGACTCAGCACCGCCTTCAACGCCAGCTCCAGCCCATGGGGGTCGAGGCGATCGACCGGTTGCAACACCACGGCCTGGTTCCAGTGCTGGCGCTGAGGGATTTCCGTGTCGAAGAACCAGTGCTGGATCGGCGTCAACGCCGACGCGCCAGTCAGTGACCCTTGCTCGACGCCGACGGTCGCACTCCGGGTCGCGACCGCCGCCAGGGTTTGCACCGTCTGATGCTGGAACAGATCGCGAGGGCTGAAGTGAATCCCGGCCTGACGTGCACGGCTGACGACCTGGATCGACAGGATCGAATCACCACCCAGCTCGAAGAAGTTGTCATCCAGACCGACCTGCGCGACGCCCAGCACGTCGCACCAGATGACCGCCAGCGCCTGCTCCAACGGATTGCTCGGCGCCACGTAGGACTGGCGATTGAGGGTCACATCCGGCATTGGCAAGGCGCGACGGTCGAGCTTGCCATTGGCGGTCAACGGCATTGCCTCCAGCAGCATCAGGTGCGTCGGTACCATGTAGTCCGGTAACTGGCTGCGCAGGTGAGCCTTCAGCGACTCACGCAGTTGCGCCTGTTCCGCGTCGCCCTGCGCGGCATCATCGCTGACCAGATAACCGGCCAGTTGCTTGCCGCCTGCCATGTCCAGCGCCAGCACCACGGCCTCGCGAACACCGGGATACTCAAGAAGACGATTTTCGATCTCGCCCAGCTCAATGCGAAAACCGCGAATCTTCACCTGATGGTCGATACGCCCCAGGTATTCGACCAGGCCATCGGCACGTTGCCGAACCAGATCGCCGGTGCGGTACAAGCGACCGCCGTCGGCCGAGAATGGATCGGCCACGAAACGCTCGGCGGTCAGCCCTGAACGCTGGTGATAACCCTGCGCCAGGCCGGCGCCGCCGACGTACAGTTCGCCCGTCGCGCCCCGGGGCAGCAAGGCCAGGTCGGCGTCGAGAATGTACGCCACGCGATCCCCGATCACCTGCCCGATCGGTACGCTGCCAGCGCCCTCTTCCAGGGCCTGCGGCGCCAGGCTCGCCAGCGGCATGACCACCGTTTCGGTCGGTCCATAGGCGTTGAAAAACACCTGCGGGGTAAAAGCGGCCCGAATCCGCTGCAGATGCTCGCCGGTCAGCGCCTCGCCCCCGGTGATGCACATGCGCACCGGCAGGGTCTTGTGGTGGGTCGCGAGCCATTGCGCCAACTGACTGCCAAAACTGGGGGTAAAACCCAGAACGCTGACCTGTTGCTCGTCGATCAACTGGCAGATTTCTCCCGCGTCCCACTGACCCTGAGCGCGCAGAACCACACGCGCACCACTGAGCAACGGCACCAGCAAGCGCTCGCTGGCGGCGTCGAAATTGATGGAATAGAAATGCAGTTCGCAGTCGTCGGGACGCATGCCGAAACGCTCGATGACCGCCTGGCAATGCATGGCGATTTCACCGTGGGACACCACCACGCCTTTCGGCTTGCCGGTCGAACCCGAGGTGTAGATCAGGTACGCCTGATGCTGCGCCAGAGTGCTCAGTGGCAAGTCTTCAACCGGGTAGGTCGCCAGTGTCGCACCGTCATCTTCAAGGCACCCCCTGCTAACGCCCGACGGCAGCGGGCCCAAGGCTTGCAGCAAGGCGGGATGACTGAGCAACAGGCTCAGGCCGCTGTCCTCGATCATGTAATGCAACCGATCAAGCGGGTACTCAGGGTCCAGCGGCACATAGGCACCGCCCGCCTTGAGGATCGCCAACAGACCGACCACCATCTCCAGCGAGCGCTCCAGCGCCAGGCCGACGCGGACCTGCGGGCCGACACCCTGCTCGCGCAGTCGCCAGGCCAGTCGATTGGCGCGGCGATTAAGTTCGGCATAGCTCAGGGTCTTGCCAGCGAAGGTCAGCGCGGGGGCATCGGGACGCACCGCCACCTGCTGTTGGAACAGCCCATGAATGCAGTCATCGGAAACCTTCGCAGCCTGAGCCGGGCCAAGGCTTGCGAGCAGCTTCTGGTGTTCCACAGCCCCCAGCAGCGTCAGTTCGCTGAGGCGTTGTTGCGGGTTTTCCAGCAAGGCATGCAGCAGATTGCGCCAGTGCCCGGCCATGCGCGCGATGGTCGCCTCATCGAACAGGTCGGTGCTGTAGGTCAGGCAGCAACCGAGACGATGATCCAGATCGGTGACCTCCAGATTGAGGTCGAACTTGGTCGCCCGCGCATCGTTGACCAGATACTCGACGGTCATCCCGCCCAGCGTGCGGCTCTGCTGGAATTCCCAGCGCTGCACGTTGCACATCACCTGGAACAGCGGGTTGTAGGCTGCACTGCGCGTCGGCTGCAGGGCTTCGACCAGATGATCGAACGGCAGATCCTGATGGGACTGCCCCTCGATGACCGTCTGGCGCACCTGCGAGAACAACTCGCCCACGGTCATTTGTCCGTCGAGCTGACAACGCAGCACCTGAGTATTGAGGAACGCACCGATCAGCCCTTCGCTCTCCGGGCGGATACGGTTGGCCACCGGTGCGCCGATGCGCAGATCGTTCTGGCCGCTGTAGCGATACAACAGGACCGCCAGCGCCGCGGTCATGGTCATGAACAGGGTCAGGCCGTTCTGCGCATTGAAGTGACGTACTCGTGCGGCGAGTTCATCGCTCAGATCGAAACGGTACAACTCGCCGAGATGGCTCTGTACCGCAGGCCGAGGACGGTCGCTCGGCAGCTCCAGCAACGGGTGCTCGTTGCCCAGTTGAGCGAGCCAGTAATCGAGTTGGCGCTGACGTTCACCGGACTCCATCCACTCCCGCTGCCAGACGCTGTAATCGAGGTACTGCACCGGCAATGGCGGCAGGGGCGACTCGCGTTCGTCGATGAACGCTTCGTACAGCGCGCTCAGCTCCCGGGCGAAGATGTCCATCGCCCACCCCTCGGTGACGATGTGATGCAGCGTCAGAACGAAGTAATGCGTCTGCTCGCCCGCCTTGACCAGATGCCCGCGCAACAGTGGCCCGCGTTCCAGATCGAACGGCAAATGGGCCTCGCTGTCCGCCAGCGCCTGCAATTGCTCCTGGCACTGCTGTGAATCGAGGGCGGAGAAATCCTGCCAGCCGAGGGTGAGGCCGGTCTGCGAATTGACCTGCTGACAGGCCACACCGTCGATGCTCGGGAACGTGGTGCGCAAGGTTTCGTGGCGCATGATCAGCGCCTGCAATGCAGACTCGAATCGTCCGACATCCAGCACCCCGCTCAAACGCGCCATGCCGCCGACGTTGTAGGCCGGGCTGTCAGGTTCCATCTGCCAGAGGAACCACATGCGCTGCTGCGAATAGGAGAGCGGCACGGGCCGAGTGCGATCCACTGCCGCAATCGCCGATTGCGGGTTACGCAGCCCCGAGGTCTGGGCCTGGCTGACCCGCTCGGCAAAGGCGCCAAGCTCTGGCGCTTCAAACAGCACCCGCAACGGCAGCTCGACGTCACAGGCCTGACGCACGCGGGAGATGATCTGCGTCGCCAGCAACGAATGCCCGCCCAGTGCAAAGAAATCGTCACGCAGGCCGACGCCGGACACGCCCAGCACTTCACGCCAGATGGCGGCAATTTGTTGTTCCAGCGGCGTCTGCGGCTCGACGTGCTCACGCACCTGCCACTGCGGCTCAGGCAGGGCGCGGCGATCCAGCTTGCCACTAGGGCTCAGGGGCATGACGTCCAGACGCATGAGTTGCGCCGGGACCATGTATTCCGGCAGTGCGCGTTCCAGCGCCTGTTTCAGTCGCAGGACCTGATCGCGCTCGGATTCGCGGGCGTCTGGATCGCCGCTGAAGTCAGCGCTGAAATAGCCGATCAACTGCGGGCCGGACGCCGTTTCGCGCACCAGGACGGCGGCCTGATCGACGCCTTCCAGCGCCAGCAGACACGCTTCGATTTCTTCTGGCTCGACACGGAAGCCGCGCAGCTTGACCTGCTGGTCGAGTCTGCCCAGATATTCCAGCACCCCATCGCCGGTCCAGCGCGCAAGGTCGCCGGTGCGATACAGGCGCGCGCCCGGCTCGCCCAGTGGGTCGGCGACGAAACGCTCGGCGGTCAGCCCCGGACGCCCCAGATAACCCCGCGCCAGACCGACACCGCCGATGCACAGCTCGCCCGGAACACCGCTGGGCAGTGGATTGAAATCGCTGTCCAGCACACGGCATTGCACATTGCCCAGCGGTCGGCCAATCGGCGAGCGCTCGCCATCGTCGACAGCGCACTGCCAATGGGTAACGTTGATCGCCGTTTCGGTCGGGCCATAGCGGTTGTGCAGCTGCACCGACGGCAACCGGGTCAACACTCGGTCGCGCAACTGCGCGGAAAGCGCTTCACCCCCGCAGAACAGGCGACGCAGGCTGGTGCAGACGCTGACGCGCGGCTCGCCGATGAACACATGCAGCAGCGGCGGCACGAAGTGCAGCGTGGTCACGCCGAAGGCCTGGACCAACTGCGCAATGCGATGGGGATCGCGGTGCTCGCCGGGGCCTGCGAGCAGCAGACGGCAGCCCGTGATCAGTGGCCAGAAGCACTCCCAGACCGACACGTCGAAGCTGATCGGCGCCTTCTGCATCAGCACGTCAGACTCGTCCAGGCGGTAGGTGTTCTGCATCCAGTGCAGGCGCTCGGCCAGCGCGCCATGGGTGTTACCGACACCCTTGGGCTGCCCGGTGGAGCCTGAGGTGTAAATCACATAAGCGAGGTTGTCAGCGTGCAAATGCAGGCCCGGAGAATGGCTGGACCAGTTGTCGAGTTTCAACAGGTCCATGGCGATGGCGCTGACGCCGTCAGCGACCGGCAGCCCGTCGAGCAGATGACTCTGGGTCAACAGCAGTTGAGCACCGCAATCCTCGAGCATGAAGGCCAGACGGTCCGCCGGGTACTCCGGGTCCAGCGGCACATAGGCACCACCGGCCTTGATGATCGCCAGCAGGCCGATGAGCAGTTGCGGCGAACGCTCGGCGGCGATCGCCACGCAGACATCAGGCCCGACGCCCTTGTCGCGCAGGTAATGCGCCAGTCGGTTGGCCTGAATGTGCAGCGCGGCGAAATCCAGACTGCCGCCCTCCCACATCAGCGCAACGCGCTCCGGCGTGCGCATCGCCTGCTGATCGAGCAACGCAGGCAGCCAGCAGGTCGGCGACGCTTGCGGCGCCACGCCCCAGTTCATCAAGGCGGTGCGCTCGGCCTCGCTCAGCAGCTGGACATCACCGATGGCCTGTTGTGGCTGTTCGGTGACCTGTTGCAGCAGGTGCATGAAGTGCCCGGCCAAGCGCTCGATGGTGGCGGTGTCGAACAACTCGTCGGCGTAGTCGAAGGCCAGCGACAGTCGTCCGTTGCGGTCTTCTTCGCTGTGCAACTGCAGGTCGAACTTGGCCTGGCGACTGTGCCAGGGCATCTCGTCGGCCAGCAGACCGGGCAGACGACGCAATGCGCCGAGGTCACGTTGCTGGTGGTTGAACATCACCTGGAACAGACCGTGCTCGCGCGCCTCGGGGAAGGCTTCGAGCAATTGCTCGAACGGAAGGTCCTGATGGGCCTGGGCGCCAAGGGTGGCCAGACGTGTACGGGCAAGCAGATCGGCGAAGGGCGTGCGCGAATCCAGCTCGGCACGCAGCACCAGGGTGTTGATGAAGAACCCGATCAGTCCTTGGGTTTCAGCCCGTGGGCGGTTGGCGCCGGGGACGCCGATGCGAATGTCACGCTGACCGCTGTAGCGATGCAGCAGGCCCTGAAACGCGGACAGCAGGAGCATGAACGTGGTCGACTGATAGGCCTGCGCCGTCTTGCGCACCGCGTCGCTGAGGCTGGCGTCCAGACGCAGGCTCAACCGCGAGGCACTGTGGCGCTTGTGTGCCGATCGCGGATGGTCAGTGGCCAGAGCCAACACCGGCTGCCCGTCGCCCAGCTGCGCTTTCCAGTACGCCAGTTGCTGCGCGGCCTGCCCTTGGGCCAGCCATTGACGCTGCCAGCTTGCGTAGTCGGCGTACTCCAGCGGCAGCGCCGCCAGTTCTAAAGACTGCCCTTGAACGTGCGCGGCATACAGACGCGAGAACTCGTCGATCAGAATGTTAAGCGACCAGCCATCGGCGACGATGTGGTGCAGTGTCACCAGCAAATGGTGCTCTTGTTCATCGAGGCGGATCAGCGTCACACGCAGCAAAGGACCCCGTTCGAGATCGAACGGCGCCTGAGCGTCTTCATCGCGAATCTGTCGGGCCTGGGCGTAGCGCTGTTCGTCCGGCAGATCGGTGAGATCGCGCCGCTGAACGGCAAACGGACCCGGCGCGTCGATGCGTTGCAGCGCCTGACCATCGCGTTCGTAAAAGCGCGTACGCAGCGAAGCGTGGCGTTCAACGAGCCGCTGAAAACTGGCGCGCAAAGCGTCTTCGTCCAGTTCGCCGCGCAGGCGCAGAGCACCGGGGATGGTGTAGGCGCTGCTCTGCGGCTCCAGTTGCCAGAGGAACCACAGACGGTTCTGCGCCAGCGACTGCGGCAGGGCTTCGTCGCGAGGCAAGCGGGGAATCGCCCCTTGAGCGACGCCGCCATCGCGTTGTTGCCGGGCGATGTGTGCGGTGAAGGCAGCCAGGGTCGGCGCCTCGAACAACAGTCGCAGATTCAATTCCAGACCCAGGGTATGACGCACGCTGGCGACCACCTGGGTGGCCGCAATCGAGTTGCCGCCCAGCAGGAAAAAGTGGTCATCACTGCCGACGTGCTCGACTTGCAAGTGCTCGGCCCAGATCCGGCCAATCTGCCTTTCCAGTGCGTTGGCCGAATCTGTGTTCTCGCCCCTTTGTGTCGGCGACCGATCAGGAAACAGCGCGTA
The DNA here is from genome assembly GCF_003605735.1 of Pseudomonas sp. LS-2. Classification (GTDB taxonomy): domain Bacteria; phylum Pseudomonadota; class Gammaproteobacteria; order Pseudomonadales; family Pseudomonadaceae; genus Aquipseudomonas. The sequence continues at coordinate 35,110 of NZ_QXTJ01000048.1, forward strand.
GCTGTCCAGCGTGCCATCCGCCAGACGCTGGCGGCAGGCGGAACGTTGCAGCTTGCCGCTGGAGGTCTTCGGCAACGCGCCGGGATTGAGCAGCACCACCACACTCGGGGCTTGCTGGCAGGCATCGGCGACGGTCTGGCGCAAGGTCTTGATCAGGGCTTCGGGCGTCAGGATTTTTTGCACGCTGCGGCTGATCTCGGCGGCGATCCCGATGCCTTCCTCGCCATCGACTGTCACCGCGAAGGCGGCAACCCGCCCTTTGCGCACCACTTCCACTTCTCGCTCGATGGTCTGCTCGATGTCCTGCGGATAGAGGTTATGGCCGCGCACGATCAGCATGTCTTTCAGGCGACCGGTGATGTACAGCTCGCCGTCGCGCACAAACCCCAGATCGCCGGTGCGCAGCCAGATCTGCCCGTCGGCCTCGACGAAACTTGCAGCGCTGGCTTCAGGATTACGCCAATAGCCGTGAGCGATGCTCGGCCCGCTGGCCCAGACCTCGCCCACCTGATTGTCCGCCCGCGGCTCCAGACTGTTCGGCTCTACCACGCGTACGGCATGGCCCGGCTGGCCGGTGCCGCAACTCATGACCACGCTGCCGCTCTCTGAAGTCTGGGCGGGCCGCGCGCGGTTCTGCCGCAACGCCTGCTCATCCAGAGACAACGCGCCAATGCCGTGACCGCGCTTGCCGCCGGCCACGAACAAGGTCGCTTCTGCCAGGCCATAGGAGGCGAAATAGCTCTGGTCGCTGAAGCCGCAAGGGGCGAACTTTTCGGCGAACTGTTGCAGGGTGTCGAACCGGATCGGCTCGGAGCCTGAATACGCGACGCGCCAGCGACTCAGGTCCAGCCGCGCCAGCGCCGACCCGCTGACCCGCTCGGCGCACAAGCGGTAGGCGAAGTCCGGGCCCCCACTGATGGTGCCGTTGAACTCGCTGATCGCTTCCAGCCAGCGCACGGGCCGCGCCAGAAAATACGCCGGGGACATCAGCACGCACGGCACACCACTGAAGATCGGCTGCAACAATCCGCCGATCAGGCCCATATCGTGGTAAAGCGGCAACCAACTGACGATCACGTCATCCGGATTGAGGTCGATGCCGAAACCGTGGCGAATCAGTTGTTCGTTGGCGACCAGGTTGCCGTGGCTGACTTGCACCCCCTTGGGCAACGACGTCGAGCCGGAGGTGTACTGCAGAAACGCGATGTCATCAGCCTTGATATCCGGCATCTGCCAGCGCTCGGCCCGCGCGCTGTCCAGTGTGTCGACGCACAGCAACTGCGCGGCTTCCTGCCCCTTGAACTCGTCCATTTCCAGCAGCGGTTCGCGCAGTGCTGTGTGGGTCAGCACCACACGCGGCTCCGCGTCGTCGATGATCGACACCAGACGCTGCTGATGATGATGACGCGAGGACTCTGGCGGATACGCAGGCACTGCGATCACCCCGGCGTACAGACAACCGAAGAAGGCGGCGACGTAATCCGGGCCACTGTGAAACAGCAGAACGGCGCGCTCGCCCACTGCCGCGAACCTTTGCAGAGCCGCTGCGATGGTTCGCGCGCGCAGGTCCAGATCGCGATAGGTGAGGACCGCCCCCTGGTCCTTGTGTTCGGCCAGGAAACGCAACGCCAGACGATCCGGCGTCGAGGCGGCGCGACGTTGCAGGGCGTGGACCAGAGTGGTGGGGAGTTCGAACGCGTCCATCATGAAAGTCCTGAGTGGAGTCGGTTGACGATTAAGGAGTGCAGAATGCCGCCTGAGCACCATCGGCCCGGCATGCGGCGTTGAAGAATGCGGGTGGGGACACCTGGACAGTTGTCCGGTCCGTCATCCAGAAGAACGGATGACTCGAGGGAATAATTAGTCGCACATACGTCTGAAATCGTCGGCGCCCACGATCCAGATTGGCGCGAAGCCAAGTGAGAAGCACCAACAACGGTCATCTATTTCAAATCTTAATTGACAATCATTATCATTAACCATAATTTGTCGCACGATGTGTACAGGCCCCTCCCCGGGTCATGCCCCTGCTACCTCATTCGCGACAAGGTGATTTTCATGACGGATCAAGTATCTCCCATCAGGCGCGGTTCACCGTTACTTCAGGCTTTTATAGAAAATCGTCAGATTCTGGTAAAGATCGCCGCCCGCATCACCGGATGCCGGTCCAGAGCCGAGGACGTCGTGCAGGATGCCTTCTTCCGATTGCAGTCGGCGCCGGAGATCACCTCCTCGTTCAAGGCTCAGCTCAGCTACCTGTTCCAGATCGTGCGCAACCTGGCCATCGACCATTACCGCAAACAGTCGCTAGAGTTGAAGTACTCGGGGCCGGAGGAAGAAGGCTTGAACGTCGTCATCCAGGGGGCATCGCCGGAAACCTCGCACATCAACTTTTCGACGCTGGAGTCCATCGCCGACGCGCTGTCCGACCTGCCGCCGCGCACGCGCTACGCGTTCGAGATGTACCGCCTGCACGGTGTCCCGCAGAAAGACATCGCCAAGGAACTGGGCGTCTCGCCGACACTGGTCAACTTCATGATTCGCGATGCATTGGTGCATTGCCGCAAGATTTCCGGACAGCAGAAAAACAGCGCGGCCTGAACCCCACGGCACCGACGAAACCCTTCACGCAGCAAACCCGATCAGCAGGCGTCGCACCCGACATCGGGGCGAGCCTGCGGCCACTGTGATCCGCCCTCTCCTTGCAGCCGCCGCCAACTGCAGACCTCGTTGCCTCAGCTCAAGGCGCAGCGATCGAAAAAGCGTTCACGCCCCAGCATCATCAAGGCCGCGCGCTTGTGCGGAAAATCGAATTCCTTCTCGCAGTGAAAACACTGGTTGTGCATGTACCCGATCATGCGCTGATTGTCGGCGCGCGGTTCGGCCACCACACGCTGCGTGCGAGGGTCGTCGAGAAACAGGTAATGCACCAGCGCCGACAGCCAGCTCGCCACTTTGTGTGAACCACGGTGATGTTCTTCGCCCACCAGCATGTGAATGCCACGGTCGTAATTGTCGGCGTCATAGAACGGCGCGATACGGTCTTCCCTGGCCCAGTAGGCTTCAAAATAGGCGAACGGTTCGTCATCGAAGCAGCCGATCAACGTCAACGTGTGCGGATCTGCCTCCAGTTTGCTCAGGTATTCGCGGTGCTGCTGCACGCTGCCACCCTCTTGCCAGAATGCGAGCACGCGGGGGTTGTTCTGCCAGCGATTGAAGCGCTCGACATCGCCCTCGACTTCCACCGTGCGCAGTGAAACCCAGGCCCCGAGCCGTGCATCGAATCGTCGGTACACCTCGCCACGCGGTTTGGTGGCGCGCAACGGATGGCGCTTGCCGTCGGTGATCGCCATCTGTTGCGGATAGGTATCGCTGAATGACTGACCCAGCCAGGGCTGTGGCAATTGCCAGAACAAGGTGCGTTCACAGAGGTATTGGCCTGTGACGGACCCCGGAATCAACAGGCCGCTGCGCAAGGCTTCGTCCGGTGATCGGGCCAATGACCAGACCAGCCGCTGACGCGCCGGGTCACGTGCAAACAGCCAGTAACAGGCCGCCCACAAGGCTTGGCCATCGGGTGTCGCCTGCACGTCCTGCAACGACAGTTGAAGAGTGTCACCCCGCGCGAGGACGAGCTGAATCAGCGGCTGCCCCTCCAGAACCAGACTCAGACGGCTATCGGTTTCATCGGCGCCGAGTCGGCGGCCAGACGGCAGAGACAAGGACGTCAGATCGTGCAGGGTGGACATGGCGGCGCTCACGTAATCGATGATGGTTGTAAACACATGACGTGAGCCAACTGCAGAAATTTAACCGGGGCTTGATGGTGCGCTCGCGGCTGAAGACCCGGCAGGCGGGGAGAAAGCCTTTGGTATCAATATGATCGATAGTCAAAATAGCGTTGACCGACGTTCATTTGTCGAAGGCAGACAGGGATGATGGCGCCATCGATTTCAAAGGACCTGTCGCCGTGTCTATAAACATGACCATTTTGCTGATGCTGATCGTTTCTTTTTCCATTGCGCTGGCGGGTGTCGGGCAGTTCTGAATCCCCAGCCCTGCGGGAGCCGGCCTGACAAGCCGGCCTGCTGGCGAAGGCGGTGCCTCAGGCACATCGTTGTCGACTGATCGTGCGCCGTCGCCAGCAAGCCCGCTCCCAGCCGCAATCAGTTATTCATGAAAATCCGCAACGGTTTGCTTGCTGCCGACGAAGAAACTGTCCGCCACGATGCGCAACGGCTGCAAGTCCAGATCGCTCAGTCCGTCAGCGATCAACCGTGCAAAGTGTTTGTACATCGCCGGGTATTCGCCCTCCTCTGACACCCCCTGCGTCACCCCATCGATGCTGACCTGCGCGCCGCCCGAATCCAGACGCATCACTCCTTCATCACTGTGCAGCTCGATGCGCCACAGCTCGTTGTCGCTGTGATCGAAATCCAGCTCCGCGGACACCGGCACCTGCTCGCCGGAACGCATCTGGATCGAAGCGGCCATCGGCGACTGACAGTTGCCCGGCACGCTCAATTCGGCGGACTGAACGAACAACGCCCCCGCCAGCAGCTCGGTGACGATCGACAAGGCGTTGATGCCCGGATCGAACACGCCCAACCCACCCGCCTGCCAGATCCAGGTTTGCCCCGGGTGCCATTTGCGCACCTGCTCTTTCCACTCGACACGCACCTGCTTGAGCGCCTTGCCCTGGAGCCACGCTTTGGCGTTGGCCACACCGGGTGCGAAACGCGAGTGCCAGGCGAACAGACCGCTGACACCGGCCTTCCCCACCTCGTCGATCAAGGCCATGGCCTCGCCCAGCGTCGAGCACGGCGGCTTTTCCACCAACACATGCTTGCCTGCGTCCAGCGCTTGCTGAACCAGAGCGAAGCGTCCTTGCGGTGGGGTGCAGAAGGCAATCGCATCCACCTGCGGGCCATGGGCGAGCAGATCGGCCAGCGAGCTGAAGTTATCGACGCCGGGGCACGGTTGGCCCAGCGTGGCGACAGACACCAGCGTGAACTGAGGGTTGGCGCGGATCGCCGGCACATGCTGGTCCTGCGCGATCTTGCCGTAACCCACCAGCCCTAAACGAATCGGATGCATCGATGACTCCTGTGATGTTGTCGTTGTTATGTACGGCCACGGGCCTCATGGCCCGTAGTCTGAGCGCGAATCAATGAAGCGGTGCCGCGACCTCTTGCTGGTACTCGCGGGGTGTGCAGCCGAACTCGCGGCGAAACACGGTGTGCAGGTACTGCGCGGATTTGAAGCCGCAATTCTGTGCGATGTCGGCGATGGCCGAATCGCTGTTTTCCAGCCTCGATGCAGCGGCGGCCAGTTTGAAGCGCAGGATTTCGTCATGCACGCTGCAACCGCGCGCCTTGCGAAAGTGCGACTCCAGCGAAGAACGGGAAATGCCCACATAGCCCGCGACCTGTGCGGTCTTGATGCCCTGGCATGCGTACTGACGAATGAAGTGCAGCGCCTGCATCACGTAAGGATTTCCCAGCGGCTGATGCAGACTCGACGCCTGCACGTTGATCGCTTCGGGCGGGACCAGGATCTGCTGGGTGCTCGAGGGCATACCGTGGAGCATCTGATGCAACAAGGCGGCGGCGGTGCGGCCCATGCTTTGCGTGCCCTGAATCACTGAACTCAACGGCACGCGGGTCAGGGTGCGGGTCAGCGGGTCGTTGTCGATGCCGATCAGCGCCACTTGCTCCGGCACCGCGATCCCCGCGGTCAGGCACGCTTGCAGCAACTGCCGGGCGCGGGCGTCGCTGACGGCAATGATGCCGATGGGTTTGGGCAGGCTTTGCAGCCAGGCGATCTGCTGCTCCACGGCGCTGTCCCAGAGTGGCGCGCTGGTACTCAGGCCACGATAGATTTCCCCGCGCAGACCGTCGCGCTGGAGCAAGCGGCGAAAGGCCTTCTCTCGTTCCTGCGCCCAGCGATTGCTCTGCGCTTCAGGCAGGCTGAAGCAGGCGAAACGGGTCAGCCCGGCTTCGATCAGGTGTTCGTAGGCCAGTTTGATCAGGGCAAAGTTATCGGTCGCAACATAGGGAATGTGTTTGGGGTAGGCGCGTTCATTTTCGTAGGAGCCGCCTACCGCCACTACCGGCAATTTGCTTTCGGCCAGGGCTTCGCCAATCAGCGGGTCGTCGAAGTCGGCAATGATGCCGTCGCCTTGCCAGCGCTCGATGCCTTTGAGCCGGCATAGAAAATCTTCCTCCAGGAACAGGTCCCAGGAGGCGCGCGTGCTGCTCAAGTAATTGCCGATGCCAGTGATGATGCCGCGATCGTAGATCTTGCCGCCGTTGAACAGGAGCGCGATGCGATGCACGGGCGGGACGGTTTTCATTGTTTTTCTCCCGAGCCGGTAAAACCGGTCGGCACAGACTAGGCCTGCGCGAGAGGAATCTCAATACTCAAAATCGAACACCGAGTTGGTGATTTTCATAATTTTCAGGGGATAGGCCGTTGCTAGTATCGGGGCAGATCCAGCTCCCCCAGAACAACAAGGAAAACACCGATGCCCTGCTTCCCCGAGATCGACAGGATTCGCTACGAGGGTCCGAACAGCGATTCCCCCCTCGCCTTTCGCCATTACGATGCCAACAAAATCATCCTCGGCAAGCCGATGCGCGAGCATTTGCGCATGGCGGCCTGTTATTGGCACACGTTCGTCTGGCCGGGCGCCGACATGTTCGGCGTCGGCACCTTCAAGCGCCCGTGGATTAAACCGGGCGATGCCATGGAACTGGCGCGCTTCAAGGCCGATGCCGCCTTCGAGTTCTTTTCCAAGCTGGGCATCGACTACTACAGCTTTCACGACACCGACGTAGCGCCCGAAGGTGCCAGCCTCAAGGAGTACAGCCGCAACTTCGCGCAGATGGTCGACGAGCTTGAGCGGCATCAGGAACAGAGCGGCATCCAGTTACTGTGGGGCACCGCCAACTGCTTCAGTAATCCGCGCTTTGCCGCAGGCGCCGCGAGCAACCCGGACCCGGAAGTCTTCGCCTATGCGGCGACTCAGGTGTTCAGCGCCATGAACGCCACCAAACGCTTGAACGGCGCAAACTACGTGCTGTGGGGCGGTCGCGAAGGCTACGAAACGCTGCTCAACACCGACCTCAAACGCGAGCGCGAACAGCTCGGGCGTTTCATGCGCATGGTAGTCGAGCACAAGTACAAGATCGGCTTCACCGGCGATCTGCTGATCGAGCCCAAGCCTCAGGAGCCAACCAAGCACCAGTACGATTACGACAGCGCGACGGTGTTCGGCTTCCTGCATCAGTTCGGTCTGGAAAAGGAAATCAAGGTCAACATTGAAGCCAACCACGCGACCCTCGCCGGGCACAGTTTCCACCACGAGATCGCCACCGCCGCCTCTCTCGGCATTTTCGGCAGCATCGACGCCAACCGTGGCGATCCGCAGAACGGCTGGGACACCGACCAGTTTCCCAACAGCGTCGAAGAGATGACCTTGGCCACCTATGAAATCCTCAAGGCGGGCGGTTTCAAGAATGGCGGCTTCAACTTCGATTCCAAGGTCCGCCGTCAGAGCCTTGACGAAATCGACCTGTTTTACGGTCATGTCGCGGCCATGGATGTCCTTGCCCTGGCCCTCGAACGTGCGGCGGCGATGATCGAAAACGACCAGCTTCAGCAGTTCAAGGATCAGCGCTATGCCGGTTGGGACCAGCCGTTCGGACGCGCCGTGCTGTCCGGTGATTTCACCCTGGACTCCCTGGCGCAGCACGCGATGGACCATGAGCTGAACCCGCAGGCGGTCAGTGGCCGGCAGGAAATGCTGGAAGGCGTGGTGAACAGATTCATCTATCGCTGACCCGAAAACCGGCGCTGCGACCCTGCGAAATAGGGCGGTTACATTCTCGCGACAATTCGTTGCTCGCGGCGCCCGGCGACTCACTACAGTTCTACCGGCAACACGTACACGCTCAGGAAGTGCCCCCAAACAAAAATAAAAGGACGCACCACAATGAAAAACCTGAAACGCACCTTGCTCGCCAGTGCCCTGGCCCTGCTCAGTCTCCCCGTCATGGCCGATTCAGCCCATCCTAAAATCGGTTTCTCCATCGATGACCTGCGCCTGGAACGCTGGTCCCGCGACCGTGACTACTTCGTCGCTGCGGCGGAAAAAATGGATGCGAAGGTCTTCGTCCAGTCCGCCGATGCCAACGAACAGAAGCAGATCTCCCAGATCGAAAACCTGATTTCCCGTGGCGTCGACGTGATCGTCATCGTGCCGTTCAACGCCACCGTGCTGACCAACGCCGTGGCCGAAGCCAAGAAAGCCGGGATCAAGGTGGTCTCCTACGACCGGCTGATTCTCAACGCCGATATCGATGCCTACATCTCGTTCGATAATGAGAAGGTCGGCGAGATGCAGGCCGCGGGTGTGCTCAAGGCACAGCCCAGGGGCAACTACTTCCTGCTCGGCGGCGCGCCCACCGACAACAACGCCAAGGTCCTGCGCGAAGGCCAGATGAAAGTGCTGCAACCGGCCATCGACAAGGGCGACATCAAGATTGTCGGCCAGCAGTGGGTCAAGGAATGGAACCCGACCGAAGCGCTGAGCATCGTCGAAAATGCCCTGACCAAGAACAGCAACAAGATTGACGGCATTGTCGCCTCCAACGACGCCACTGCCGGTGGCGCGATTCAGGCCCTGGCCGCGCAGAAACTCGCCGGCAAGGTGCCGATCTCCGGTCAGGACGCTGACCTCGCCGCGGTCAAACGGGTGATCGACGGCACGCAGACCATGACGGTCTACAAGCCGCTGAAGCTCATCGCCTCGGAAGCGGCCAAGCTTTCAGTGCAACTGGCACGTAACGAGAAACCGGACTTCAGTTCGCAATACGACAACGGCACGAAGAAGGTCGACACCATCCTGCTGACGCCGACACCGCTGACCAAGGACAACATCGACCTGCTGGAAAAAGACGGGTTCTACACCAAGGATCAGATTGCAGGGAAATAGCAGCAGCGCGCGTGTCTTGCCCTGTATCGGCCCGGCCGGGCCGCTACAGGTCGATTTACCCACTCTGACCGCTGCGTGAGTACCCCTGCAAATGTCCGATTACCTGCTGCAAATGAACGGCATCGTCAAAACCTTTGGCGGTGTCAAAGCCCTGAACGGCATCGACATCAAGGTCCGGCCCGGCGAGTGCGTCGGGCTGTGCGGCGAGAACGGCGCCGGCAAATCGACGCTGATGAAAGTGCTGTCGGCGGTCTACCCACACGGCACCTGGGAGGGGGAAATTCTCTGGGATGGACAGCCCCTCAAGGCGCAATCGATCAGCGAAACCGAAGCCGCCGGCATCGTCATCATCCACCAGGAACTGACCCTCGTCCCCGACCTGTCGGTGGCGGAAAACATCTTCATGGGGCACGAACTGACCCTGCCCGGCGGGCGCATGAATTACCCGGCCATGATCCATCGCGCAGAAGCCCTGATGCGTGAACTCAAAGTACCTGACATGAACGTCTCGCTGCCGGTGTCGCAATACGGCGGCGGGTATCAGCAGCTGGTGGAGATCGCCAAGGCGCTGAACAAACAGGCGCGACTGCTGATCCTCGACGAGCCCTCCTCGGCCCTGACTCGCTCGGAAATCGACGTCTTGCTGGACATCATCCGCGACCTCAAGGCCAAGGGCGTCGCCTGCGTCTATATCTCCCACAAACTCGATGAAGTGGCGGCGGTCTGCGACACGATTTCAGTGATCCGCGACGGCAAACACATCGCGACCACGGCCATGGCCGAGATGGACATCCCGAAGATCATCACCCAGATGGTCGGCCGTGAGATGAGCAACCTGTTTCCCACCGAACCCCACGAGATTGGCGAGGTGATTTTCGAAGCGCGGCGCTTCACCTGCTTCGATGTCGATAACCCCAAACGCAAACGCGTCGACGACATCTCGTTCAGCCTCAAGCGCGGCGAAATTCTCGGGATTGCCGGGCTGGTCGGTGCCGGGCGCACGGAGCTGGTCTCGGCGCTGTTCGGCTCCTATCCCGGTCGCTACGAAGGCGAGGTGTGGCTGGAAGGCAAACGGGTCGACACCCGCACGCCGCTCAAATCGATTCGCGCCGGTTTGTGCATGGTCCCCGAGGACCGTAAGCGCCAAGGCATCATTCCTGACCTGGGCGTCGGCCAGAACATCACCCTGGCCGTGCTCGACAGCTTCGCGCACCTGACCCGCATCGATGCCGAGAAGGAACTGGGCAGCATCGACAAGGAAATCGCCCGCATGCATCTGAAGACCGCGAGCCCTTTTCTGCCGATCACCAGCCTCTCGGGCGGCAATCAGCAGAAAGCCGTGCTGGCGAAAATGCTGCTGACCCAGCCTCGCGTGCTGATCCTCGACGAGCCCACGCGAGGGGTCGACGTGGGCGCCAAATACGAGATCTNATCATGGTGTCGTCGGAGCTGGCCGAAGTGCTGGGCGTTTCCGACCGCGTGCTGGTGATCGGAGAAGGCCAGTTGCGCGGCGACTTCGTCAATCAGGACCTGACGCAGGAACAGGTACTCGCCGCCGCGCTCAGCCAGAGTGGCGGACATGACAATAACGACTGGAAGACCGCTTGAATGAATCAGGTCAAACAACTCTTCACCCGCTACAAAATGCTCGCGCTGGTCATCGCCATTGCGCTGATCTGGCTGTTCTTCAGCTGGCAGACCGAGGGCGGTTTCCTCACCCCGCGCAACCTGTCCAACCTGCTGCGGCAGATGTCGATCACCGGGATTCTCGCCTGCGGCATGGTGCTGGTGATCATCAGCGGCGAGATCGACCTGTCCGTGGGCTCGTTGCTTGGGTTGCTCGGCGGTGTCGCGGCGATTCTCGACGTGGTGTATCACGTGCCGCTGCCGGTGAACCTGGCGGTCGTTGCGCTGTGCGGGCTGTTGATCGGCCTTGCCAATGGCTGCATGACGGCTTACTTGCGCATTCCCTCCTTTATCGTCGGCCTTGGCGGGATGCTGGCGTTTCGCGGGATCTTGCTGGGCATCACCGGGGGCACCACCATCGCACCGGTTTCGCCGCAGCTGGTGTACGTCGGCCAGGGTTATCTGCCACCGTTGGCAGGCGTAACGCTTGGCGTGCTGCTGTTCGCCCTGACTCTGTTCCTCACCTGGCGTCAGCGCCACAATCGCGCGCTGCATGGCCTGGCTGCGCACTCGTTGGTCCGTGACGTATTGCGCGTGGTCGCCATCGGCGCGGTGCTGGCCGGGTTCGTCTACACCCTCAACAGCTACGACGGCATTCCGGTCCCGGTCCTGCTGTTGCTGGTGCTGCTTGGCGTGTTCAGCTACATCACCAGCCAGACCGTGTTCGGCCGCCGCATCTACTCGGTGGGCAGCAACATGGAAGCCACGCGGCTTTCAGGTATCAACGTGCAGGCGGTGAAGCTGTGGATCTTCGGCATCATGGGCGTGATGTGCGCCCTGGCCGGGCTGGTCAACACAGCGCGTCTGGCGGCAGGTTCCCCCTCGGCGGGCAACATGGGCGAACTCGACGCCATCGCCGCCTGTTTCATCGGCGGCACTTCGATGCGCGGCGGCTCGGGCACTGTTTATGGTGCACTGCTCGGCGCACTGGTCATCACCAGCCTGGACAACGGCATGTCCATGCTCGACGTCGACAGCTACTGGCAGATGATCGTCAAGGGCAGCATTCTGGTGCTGGCGGTGTGGGTGGACGTGAGTACGCGCACCGGGCGGCGTTGATGGCAGGAGGCTGGGCAATTGCTCCTCACCGCCCCTCCAACAATTCCCCCGCCTTATCCAGCAACCCCAGCGGATCGTCGGTCTTGTGAATATCCACCGACAGCAACTGACGAAACTTGCGAGCGCCGGGGAAGCCGGTGCCCAGGCCCAGGACGTGGCGGGTGATGTGGTGCATCGAGCCGCCGTCGCGCAGGTGGGCTTCGACGTATGGGCGCAGCTGTGCCAGGGCTTCGGCGCGGGTGATCTGCGGGGCGCTGGCGCCGAACAGCTCGCGGTCGACTTCGGCCAGCAGGTAAGGATTGTGGTAGGCCTCGCGGCCGAGCATGACGCCGTCGAACGTGTCGAGGTGTTCCCGGCATTGTTCCAGGGTCTTGATGCCGCCGTTGAGGATGAACTCCAGCTCGGGAAAGTCCTGCTTCAATCGCGCTGCGACCTCATAGCGCAGTGGCGGAATGTCGCGATTTTCCTTGGGCGACAGGCCCTCGAGAATGGCGATCCGGGCGTGAACGGTGAAGCTGGTGCAGCCCGCATCGCGCACGGTGCCGACGAATTCGCAAAGCTGCTCGTAGCTGTCACGGCCGTTGATGCCGATACGGTGCTTGACGGTCACCGGGATCGAAACGGCATCGCGCATCGCTTTAACGCAATCGGCGACGAGTTGCGGGTGGCCCATCAGCACGGCACCGATCAGGTTGTTCTGCACGCGATCACTCGGGCAGCCGACGTTGAGGTTGACCTCGTCGTATCCCGCCGCCTGGGCCAGACGCGCGCTCGCTGCCAGATCCGCCGGATTGCTCCCCCCCAGTTGCAGGGCCAACGGGTGCTCGGTCTCGTCGTGACGCAGAAAGCGCTCACTGTCGCCATGCAGCAACGCGCCCGTGGTGACCATTTCGGTGTAGAGCAAGGCGTTTTTCGACAGCAGGCGCAGGAAGAACCGGCAGTGGCGATCTGTCCAGTCCATCATCGGCGCCACGGAAAATTTCCGGCTGACAACCATTTGATTTAAAACGTTTTTTTCTACGTCAATGTTCACTAAAAGGCCTTCATGGATCGCGCGATTGCACATACGGCGTGCGGGGGGGTATGTGCCGAGCGCGGATTTTACCTGTTGAGCGCAGCTTTTCCCAATTCCCTCGACGGAGCTCACTCGATCCCCCGGACGGGCAGCCGGAAACGCATTCTGCAACCGGTCTGCCCGCTGCTTTCTACCGTCAGGCGGCCCGCATGCGCATCCAGAATCGATCTGCAGATCGCCAGGCCCATGCCCATTCCACTGCCCTTGGTGGTGAAAAAGGGGTCGAAGATTTTCTCGAGGTTCTCCGCGGCGATGCCAGGGCCGTTGTCTTCAACACTCGCGTGCAGCCATTTGCCGTCGCAGGCCGTGCGGATCATCAGCAGCCGCCCCTGCTCGCGATGACTGGCCATGGCGTCCAGCGCATTGGTGATGAGGTTGAACAGCAGTTGCTGAACCTGAATCTGATCCCCGAAAACCCGCTCTCTGGCGGACAGATCCAGTTCGACGCGCACCCCAAGGCCGGAGATTCGGGGCAGCAGCAGGCGCAACACATCGCGCACGATGTCATTCACCGACAGCTCGGCGATCTGAATCGGCGCTTGCGATGCCAGCGACCTCACCGCACGCAGAATGCTGGTGGCCCGTTCGCCGTCAGCCGATATGTCCTGCAGCCCGGCCCTGGCCTCCTCGACATTCGGGGTTTCTCGGCTCAACCAGCGCAGACTCGCCGCCGAGTTGGTCAGGATGCTCAGCAACGGCTGACTGATCTCGTGGGCGATGGACGCTGCCAGTTCCCCGAGCACCGCCAGATGGGAGCTTCGCGCCAGCTCGGCCTGAGAAGTACTGAGCTCGATTTCGGTTTTGGCCCGCAGGCGGCTTTCTTCCAGCGCATGGGCGTAGATGCGGGCGGTATGAAGCGACACCGCCGCCTGCGACGCCAGCAATTCCAACATCGCCAGTTTCTTCTGATCGAACAGCCGGGGGACCTGACGGTTTTCCAGATACAGCAGCGCCAGTAAGGTCCCCTGCCGTATCAGCGGCAAACAGAGCACCGAACGGGTCATCCGGTTGGCGAAGTCCGCCCGATGGGCCATCGGGCATTGGCGGCTGGCATCGTCGATGACCAGCGGCCGGGACGCGCGAATCGTTGCGTACAGCACCGACATCGGCACTTCATCGAACGCCGCATCGCAGCCTTGCGCCGACGAGATGACCGCCCCGCCTTCGAGTCTGGCGGATACGGCGATCTTCAGGCTGGCGCCGTCGACGGTGACCAGCACGCCGCGATCCGCGCCGGCGTACAGAATCACTTGCGTCATCAGGGTTTCGACCAGCCGGTCCAGGTGCACTTCCTCGGAGACTGCTTTCGCCGCCCACATCCCCGCCTCCATGTCCAGTTTTTCCTGGAGGATGGTGCTCATCGAACGCTCCACGACCGTGTCGATGGAAAGAAAGGTGTGCTCACGCTCCATCTGCGCGGCTTTGGCGGCAGCGCCCCAGAGACGGTAACAGTCTCGCGAAACCCGCAGATGGAGGTTGGCCCCCGAGACCAGTCCCGTCAGCACGCAGGTCTGGGCCAGTTGCTCATGAGCGATGGCCTGCTCGTGGATGAATCCCGTTGCTGCCGCCGCGATTCCGGCCTGATCGAAATTGCGGATGGCGACGATGTCCTGCCCTTCGAGCCGGGCAATCAAGCCGTCAATCAACAGTAATTTGTGGCGGAAGGTCGCCGGGTTCGATTTGGCCCAGAGCGCGAAATGGCTGCGGTGCTTCGACAGCAAGGCCAGCCGCGACTCAACGGAACCCGGCGCCTGCGGGCTGCCGAGCGCCAGGCTGTAAAACAGGTAAAAGGTCGACACGTTGATATGTGCCGCGACCGACCAGAGCGAAGGCGCCGCCGCCTCGAACTGGCGGATGGCGAACTCGGCTTCGCCCAACAGGCACGCCGACATGCCCGAATACAGCAATGTCCAGAACCGCGCCGGCGCCGATAGCGCCTGCGAGGGGTCGTGCGTGGCGAGCACCTGCGACGCACGACCGACCTGCATGTCGGTCGCAAACTGTTTCTGTGCCTCGACGATTCTCTCGACATCGAAGTAGTCGAATTTGCGAATGAAAGTCAGACCGCGTTCCAGCTCTTCGAGCACTGAGCTCAAAGGTTCCCCCATCACGAACATGTCCGCGCCCAGATGCGTGACGGCGTAGCACGCCATGACCAGATCGCCGCCCCGGCTACCGATCTCGAAGGCCTTTGACGCCTGCTCCCTGGCAAACGCCAGCGGCAGGGTCCACGGGCTGACTTGATCCATCGCCAGCAGCGTCGAGGTGCGACTGGCTTCGTAGCCACGCTGCTCGCCGATATCCAGGGCCAACTGAACGAAGGCGTGTCCGTCGACATACTCGTCGTAGCGCGAGGCGATCATCACCCCGAACCATGCAAGCCCATAGCAACTGGCCGGGGACGTGCCGTGCAGCAACGTCAATTCGACCATCTTCGCCAGGTGCAGAAAGCCCATGCCGTCGTGGGTGAAGAATGATGAAATCAGCGTGCTGAGCAGTTCCATCGCCGCTTCGGTGTCGGGCTGGTCCATCTGCGGCAGCGCAGCCAGTTCAGGGATCGACCGCTGCCCGATCAACGCTCGGATGCGCTGATAAATGTCGTCCAGTTCCTGCTCGTCCGGCTTGCGGATCAGGGGCGTCTGCAGCAATTGCAACCCCGCCAGTGCTGCCGCGATAGCCCCTTCATGGTCGGAGCGCAGGGTCTTGAGCGTT
Organism: Pseudomonas sp. LS-2; assembly: GCF_003605735.1. Taxonomy (GTDB): domain Bacteria; phylum Pseudomonadota; class Gammaproteobacteria; order Pseudomonadales; family Pseudomonadaceae; genus Aquipseudomonas. Next base: position 50,640 of record NZ_QXTJ01000048.1, read on the forward strand.
GCCATCAGCCGGTAGGTGCTGGCCTGTTCGAGCGCAGTGATCGCATCTGCGAAACACTGGCCGATGAGGGCCTCGGCGCTGTCGAGGTCGGCGAGCAAAAGGTTGCACTCCGCCGCCAGCCACCGTGCGCAAAATGCCTGCCGCTGTGGATCCGGCTGAGGGGTCGCCTCCAGCAGCACCTGGGCGCTGACCAGGTAATCGCACGCCTGTTTCACCGCGCCTGCGCTTTTTGCAAGCCTGGCGGCATCGATCAATACGCCAATGAAAGGCGCATGAGAGCCGTCCGGACACAGGTCTGCAATGCTGCGCTGGATCTGGTTGGCGATCTCGAACACCGATTTTTCATGGACGGTGTGCGCCCGCCGGACCATCAGCTGCGCAATGCGGCCGTGGACCGCGGGCCGTACCTCCAGCGGGGTCAGGCCATACGCTGCTTCATGAATCCGGTCGTGGGGGAAGATCAACGACTGGCCTTCGTACATCAGCAAACCGGCATCGACCAGCGCCTTCATGACTTTGACGAACTCGATATCGCCCAGCCCGCTCAGCTCGCGCAAAAGGCCCTCATCCACTTTCACCCCGACGCCGCTGGCGAGTCGCATCAAATCGCGTGCGATCTCGGGCAGGCGATTGAGCCGATGGACCATCAGGTCGGCGACGTTATCGGCGTAGCGATGACGCGCTACGTCCTCCAGCGCCCAGGTCCACTTGCGATGCTGTGCGTCGAAACGCAGGAGCTTGTCGTCGATCAGTGCGCGCAGAATCTGCACGATGAAAAACGGGTTACCCGCGGTTTTGGAATGAACGAGTACGGCGATCTCGGCAACGTCCTGGGCACGCATGTTGAGGTATCTGGCCAGCAGTTGCGCCACCGCCTCTACGGGAAACGGCCCCAGTGCGATGTTTTCGACGACGATGCTTTTGCCATGAACTCCATGGAGTAAACCGTCGGGAGCGCTTAGCCGTGAGGCAGCCGAAGCGCGATGCGCAAGGATCAGGAAGACGTTGGTGGGGGGTGCATCGATAAAGGCCCGCAACAGCGAGAGTGTGGAGTCGTCGGCCCATTGCACATCGTCGAAGAAGATCACCAGCGGCGTACCGAAGCTGCCAAACACTGCGAGGGTATCGAGCAACGTCTGATTGGCCCGCAGAATGGCGTGATAAGCAGGGACGCTCGGCTGTTCGCTTGTCGGGCCGAGTATGGCTTCGAATGCAGGGCACAGATCGGTGAGCAGCCGACCTCGGCTCCCCAGCTGTCGACTCAATGAAGCCTTGAAGCGCTCGACCTCGTCAAAGCTCCTGGCAGATAGAAATCTGGCAAGGCTCGCGAGGATCTGGCGAAAGGGTGCGTAAGGAATTTCACGTTGCAAGGACCGGCTTCTTCCGCGCGCCCAGTAATCCGGCGACACCGATGACAGCCAGTGCTGAACCAGCGTGGACTTGCCCTCCCCCGGTGAGCCGCAGACCACCGCCACCGCAGATAATCCGGTTTCGACCACCTGCGCATAGGTGGCCGACAGCTGCCGCTGCTCCGCTTCGCGCCCCACCAGCCGGGCGGACCTGGACCACTGGAATGTCTTGTCCAGCAGCCCGGTTTCAAACGGTTCGATCCGGCCATGCCTGGCCAGTTGCTCACAGCAGTGCGCCAGATCTGCCGCCAGCGCCTCGGCCTTTTGGTACCGCTCGCCGGGGTCCTTGGCCAGACACTTCAACAGAATGCTGCTGACCACGGCAGGAACCTGCGGGTCCAGCTCGGAGGGCGACATCGGCTGTACCGCCGCATGGACGTGCAGCCATTGCACCAGCGTTTCGCCTTCCAGCGGCAAGCGCCCGGCCAGCACCTCATAAAGCACCACGGCGAGCGAGTACAAATCGCTGCGCACCTCTCTGGAGGCGCGCTCACTATTCAACTGCTCCGGGGCGAGGTACGGCCAGTGGGAGGGCGCGAACGCCGAAGCCGGTGGCGCGGTGTCGTCGATGGACATGAAGCCGTTCAGCCTTGCGCCCTCTGGGCTGACGGCAATGTGTTCCGGGGTGAGATTGCCGTGAATCACGCCGCAAGCATGGGCACTCGCCAGTGCCCGGGCGGCCTGGGTCGCCACTGCGAGAAATCTCGACAAGGTGAATGTGCCCGGCATGAGGGTTTCACGCAGATTCGGCACCCGGGGGTAGACGATCATCGGGCCTTCGGCGGAACGAATGAACGCCACGGGCAGGATCGCCCAGGCCGGATCCAGAGGAATGCGCAAGTCTCGTTCGAGTCGCAAACAGGCCGCAGGACAGGTCAACGGGGCTCTGGCGGCGTCCCACTCCACGCCGGTTCCGGGTTCATGAATACGCAGGCAGGTCAGATACTCTTCATGGCGCAGTAACGTCAACGTACAGTGTTCGAGCCACGCGTCTGCGTCTACGGAGCCTTGCCCGGCCAGCTCGTATTCAGTGGGAAACATCGGGGGTACTCGAATTGAGAATAGCGAAACTGTGGCGCGATCTTACTATCAAGATTTACCCGTCCCAAGCTGTTTGAAACCCGGGCCTGGCGCCATAGCGTGGCGCGCCGGCTGTTACAGTCCGCCCGGCTTGAGGTTTGGTGCTAAATTCCCCTCCCATGACGACCGCCATCGCGCCCCCGAGCCGTGAGGAACACCTGTGAACTGGGATGACACCCGCATACTGTTGGCGCTGAGCCGAACCGGCAGCCTGCGCGCCGCCGGCCGCAGCCTGAATATCGATCAAGCCACCGTCGGCCGGCGCCTGGCCCTGCTCGAGCACGCACTGGGCGCCAAGCTGTTCCTGCGCACCTCCGAAGGTTTCGTATTGACCACGTCGGGGGAGGCGGCAATGACTTCGGCGGTCGCGATGGAAGAATCGGCGCTTGAGTTGCAGCGACGCATTCAGGGCCTGGACAATCGTTTGCAAGGTATCGTTCGGGTCACGGCCACCGATTCCGTCGCACAGGATTTCGTGGTGCCCGCCCTCGCCCGGCTTCATCAAAAACATCCTGACGTGCAGGTGCAATTGCATTCGTCAACGACGTTTCTCAGCCTGGTGCGGCGTGAAACGGACATCGCCATCCGCAACGTGAAACCCGACAACCCCGATCTGATCGTTCGCAGCCTGGCAAATTGGCCGGTGGGGCTTTTTGCATCCCCCGAGTACCTCGAACGCAGGGGAGAACCGATGCCGGGCGGGGCATTCGCGGGGCATGATCTGGTGGTGTATCAGCCCTACCTCGACAACAACAAAGGCCTACATCTGGTAGGCGAGCCCATCACCCATGGCCGGGTGGTCACGGCGGCAAGTTCGAGTCTGTTGGTGCGCAGCGCGCTGCTTGCAGGCCTCGGGTTGGGCGAACTGCCGCTGGCTCTGGCGCAAAACCGGAATCTGGTTCGCGTCTGGCCGCATCTGGTCAATCCCAATCCATACGCCATGTGGTTGATCACTCATTCCGACTTGCGCCATACCGCCAGGGTGCGGGCGGTGATCGACGAGATCGTCGGGGTGTTCGAGTCATGACCTTTTTGAATCAACAGGCCGCTAACTTCAGCGCATAAAAAAATCCCGGCCTGAGCGAGACCGGGATTTTTACTTGAAGCGCGTCGAGGCTTATTTGCCGGCGATCAGGCGATCCAGAGAAATCCGCCCGGCGCCTTCAACGAGCACCGCAATCGCCCCGCCCAACAGCGCCAGACCGAATTCGTAACCGTTGTTGGCCATGAACAGACCGTTGTGGATGTGGACCGACAAGATCGCCACCACCAGCATCACGATCAGCACCAGCGCAGCAGGACGCGCCAGCAGACCGAGGAACAGCGCCAAACCGCCGAAGAATTCCGCGCTGCCCGACAACAGCGCCATCAGGTAACCCGGATTCAGCCCCAGACTGGCCATGTATTGACCTGTGCCTTCCAGACCATAACCGCCGAACATCCCGAACAGTTTCTGGCTGCCGTGAGCCATGAAAATGATGCCCACCAGGATGCGCAAAATGGTGATGCCGTAACCGGCGCGGGTGCTGAACAGCGATTTGATTTGAGCATTCATGGCGTTTAATTCCATTTGGTAAGAAGAAAGTGGCGCCATGATAATCGGAATAACAAATATGAATATCGCAAAAAACGCGTTATCAATATCGAATTATTAGATCAGTCTCGGACAGCCACTTTTCGCGATGAAGGACTCTCCAGCGAACTGCGTTCCTGGTCGTACGCCAGATAGTATTTGTTCACACTATTAACGTAGCTGACCACGCCCATTCCCACCTGCTCCATCGCCACCCGCTCGACCTGGAAGAACCACTGGTTGGGGTTCAGGCCCTGACGTCTGGCCTGGGTGCGCATCGCCTGTACGCGCTCCGGGCCGAGGTTGTACGCCGCGAGGGTAAAAGCCATGCGCTCGCGCTCGTTGATTCGGGGGCTGGCGAAAAACTTGCGGCGGATCAGCGCCAGGTATTTGCTTGCAGCCTGCACGTTGCCATCGACATCACGAATGTTGTCCACGCCTACCCGCTGCGCGGCTGAAGGGGTGATCTGCAGCAGCCCGGTAGCACCGCTGCCGCCCTTGGCGCTCGGGTTGAGCTTTGATTCCTTGAACGCCAGCGCGGCAAGGTCCAGCCAGTCCATCTTCTGGGCATCGGCGTGGCGTTGCAGGGTCGGGCGCAGCTTTTCCAGACGCTGGCGGTCTTCACGGGCCAGCGGATAATGGACGCGGTACAGATCCTTGTAGGCCTTCTGGAAGGCCATGTCCTGATTGGCCGGCGGTTCGTAGGTTTCAAGGAAGCGGTCGACCGTGGCATGCAGCATCACGGCATCCTTGCGCACGAACCAGTTCATGTCGCCCGGATCGCTCAGCGCCAGCGAACGGTCGACACGCAATTTGGGCATCACGCGCGCCCAACGCTCGGCAATCGGTTGCTCGACGACGGTCAGGTGATAGATCCCGGCCTGAACCATCTCCAGCACGTCTTCCACCGCAAGGCTGGGATCGACCCATTCGATTTTCACCGGCGGCAGCTTGCGCAGTGCCAGTTTCTGGTTGAGCTGGATGATGGCCTCGTCCGCCGCGCTGCCGTTGGCCAGCATCAGCGTGCGCCCCGAGAGTTGCTCGGCCCGTTTGAAACTGCGCTCGCCACGCACCCCGACCACCACCAGTGGTACATGACTGACCACCGGCTCGGTCGCGTCGACATACCGCGCCGCACTGGCGTCCAGCAACTCGCCAGGCGCCACCAGGTCGCCCTCTCCACGTTGCAGCGCGGCGAGCAATTGGTCCTTCGCTTTGGGAATCAACTTGAGGGAGACTTTCTGGCCGTCGCGGGCGTGGCCGTTGAGGTATTGCTCGAACGCTTGCAGACGACGGTATTCGACGCCGATGGGCTGGCCTTGCACTTCACCGGAACTGTTGCGGCTCTGGTTGACCAGCACGCGCAAGACCTTGCTGCTGCGGATGGCGGCGAGGTCGCGAACCTGGGATTTCTTGATGACCACCGGCGGCCCGGCAGGGCGCGCCTGGGCGTGGGTCGGAACCAGCAAAAGACACAGCAAGGAAATCAGAGAGGCTCGGATCATTGACGCTCCGGGAAAATGCCGAAAAAACGGGCTTGAAGTCTGTGTCGGGCACTCGCGTGGGCTGCAGACAGCATCTGCAGCGGGCAACGTCACAGGAGATCTAATAATTCTAAGCAGTTGAGCCTGCTTGTTTTTTATCGCTTCAATCGCTCTGGTATTCTTCTCGGCCTCCGGCCTGAGGTAGCACCATGCAACTTATAGACATCGGCGTCAACTTGACCAATCCCAGCTTTGCCGCCAAAGAGCGGGAGGTTCTCGACCGCGCCTACGCCGCCGGGGTGGCTCAGTTGCTCCTTACCGGCACCAGTGTCGAGGGCAGCGAGCACGCCTTGCAGATGTGCCGCCAACTGGACGAAAGCGGCCAGCGACTGTTCAGTACCGCCGGGGTACACCCCCATTCGGCGAGCGATTGGACAGCCGACACCGAGAAACAGTTGCATGCCCTGCTAAGAGAAAATGCAGTGTGCGCCGTCGGTGAATGCGGCCTGGATTTCAATCGGGATTTCTCGCCGCGCCCGCAGCAGGAAAAAGTGTTCGAAGCCCATCTGGCGCTGGCGGTTGCGCTGAAGAAGCCGGTGTTTTTGCATGAGCGCGATGCCGACGAGCGGTTGCTGGCGATTCTGCGCGACTACCGCGATCACCTGCCCGCGGCCGTCGTGCATTGTTTCACCGGCGAAAAGCGCGCGCTGTTCAACTATCTGGACATGGACCTGCACATCGGGATCACCGGCTGGATCTGCGACGAACGCCGGGGCACCCATCTGCACCCGCTGGTCCGCGAAATTCCTCGCGGCCGTCTGATGCTGGAAAGCGATGCGCCCTATCTGCTGCCGCGCAGCCTGCGGCCGAAACCGAAAAACGGCCGCAACGAACCGGCCTATCTGCCGGAAGTGCTGCGCGAAGTGGCCCTGCATCGCGGCGAAACCGTCGCCGACGTAGCAGCTCACACCACCGCCTGCGCCCGAGCGTTTTTCTCGTTGCCCTCCATCTAGGCAGAGTGCGGTGGACCGAGATCTGCGGCTCGCAGGCCTGCGATGTAGGAGTGAGCTTGCTCGCGATAGCGGTGTATCCGCCATGCGGCTATCAACCGACCCACCGCTTCGCGACCGTCGTACCCTCCGATCGCTCCTACAAAGTTATGGATGCCACTCAAAACCCCGGTTTGCCACACAAATCGGTAGCAAGACGAGCAATTGATACAGATCAACACTTCTGCACCGCACCATGGCCAGACTAGTGGCACCTTGCCTGTCACGTGCAATCAATTAACAGAAGAGCTTCCTCATGGGCCGCTGGTTGAGCAACATCTCGCTGAAATACAAATTCTGGGCGGTGAACGCCGTCGCCTTCCTTACCACGTTACTGCTGGTGCTCTACGCCCTGAATCTGGAGCAACACAGCCGGGCCGAGGATGCCAGGCTGGCCACGCAGGCCCAGGCCCAATGGCTGGCGGCGTGGCCGAAGGGTCAACCCTTGCCGACCCTTGAGCCTCTGCCAGCACCCCCTTCGTTCAATCAGATCCTTGCCGAGCACTTCAGCCATTACGCACTTGCCGTGAGCGTTCTGATGCTGGTCATGCTCAGCGCTTCACAGTTGCTGATCCGCTTCCTGCTGACCCACCTCAACACCCTCAAGGATGTGATGCTGCATGTCGAAAAGAGCGGCGACCTGTCCACGCGCGCGCCGCTGACCGGGGAAGACGAAGTCGGGCAGATGGCCAAGGCGTTCAACGCCATGCAGGCCGGGTATCAGCGCATCGTCGGCACCGTGGCGCAGTCGGCGGCGCGACTGGATCAGGGCGCCGTGCACCTGGCGTCAGGCATGAGCGACGTGCGCCAGGGCATGCTCGGCCAGCAGAGCGAGACCGATCAGGTCGCTACCGCGATCAACGAAATGACCGCCACGGTCTATCACATCGCGCAGCACGCCAGCGCCACCCGCGATCAATCGCAGAACGCCGACGCGCTGGCCGGGACCGGCAAGGAAGTGGTCGACCGCGTGCAATCCTCGATCACCGGGCTTTCCAACGGCGTGCAGCAGACCGCCACGATGATCCAGCGCCTGGCCGAGGACAGCCAGAAGATCAACAGCGTGGTCAACGTCATTCACAGCATTGCCGAACAGACCAATCTGCTCGCGCTCAACGCAGCCATCGAAGCGGCGCGCGCCGGGGAAATGGGTCGAGGGTTTGCGGTGGTGGCCGATGAAGTGCGCAATCTGGCAAAACGGGTACAGACCTCCACCGACGAAATCACCACAATGATTGCCGCCTTGCAGGCCGGCACCCGTGACGCCGTGGATTTCATGCAGGAAAGCTCGTACAAGGCCGACGACTGCGTGCAACACGCCCGCGAAGCCGGTGACGCACTGGCCGCGATCACTGAAGCGGTCGCCCAGATGCGCGACAGCAACACGCAGATCGCCGTGGCCGCACAGCAGCAAAGTCAGGTGGCCGAAGAAATGAACCGCGCAGTGGTCAGCATTCGCGACGTCACCGAACGCACCGTGCGCCAGACCGTGGATTCGGCCAGCACCAGCGATGAACTGGCGACCCTGGCCGGAGAGTTGAACACGGCCATAGGGCAATTGCGGCTGTAACAAGGTTCACGCCGGACTCCCACGGCCTTCGGGCAGAAGCAGGAAATCAGGACACCCAAATCGCGGTCCACGCAGAAGCGGGAGCGCGGGTTACCTTAAATCGCCGCAGAAGCGTGAAGCGGGGTGGCATCTGCTTTTGATTCTGGCCGAAGGCCGTGGGAGCTGGCTTGCCTGCGAAGCGTAGTGTCAGTCACCTCATCAGTTGAAGACACTCCCCTTGCTGCCGGTGCCCGGCAGATCGTCGGCAAGCCGAACTCCCACGCCCTTCGGGCAGAAGC
>NZ_QXTJ01000027.1 GCF_003605735.1 Pseudomonas sp. LS-2
TTTCCGTTTCGTCTGCGCCGGAAGTGGGGCGAATTATAGAGAGATTCAGAGGAGCGTCAAGCACTTATTTAAACTTTCGTTACAGCACCTGCTTTCCTGGCCATACGACGCGGGATTCGTCGAGCAATTGCGGGGATTCTGAGTGCCAGCAAGAATGCGCCAATACCTGCATAGACCGCCCACTCTTTGAGGTCCGCCCGGACGATCCACAACATGTGCAGCAATCCGAGCCCCAAAATCACATAGATAAGCCGGTGCAGCTTCTTCCATCGCGCGCCCAGACGGCGCTGGCTATAACGATTGGACGTCGCCGCCAGCGCTAGCAAGCAGAGAAACCCCAGACTCCCGACGATGATGTAGGGCCGCTTCACCAGTTCAACGCCCAATTGAGCCCAGTCAAACCCCAGAATAAAGAATCCGTACGCAAGCATATGCACCGCAACACAGGCGAAACACCACAACCCCAGCTGCCGACGAACCGCGATCCACCCTCCCCAGCCCGTGACCCGTTGCAAAGGTGTCATGGCCAGGGTGATCAACAGCAGCACCAACGTACCGAGGCCGAAGCGATCAACCAACACCTTGCCGGGATCCGGCCCCAGATCGAGAATCCATGCTTGATGCAACCACACGACAGGAACAACGCATATCGCTACGAAGACAGACAGACGCCAGAACAGATAACGCATCAATAGTTTTTCCGCAGATCCATGCCTGTATAAAGAGCAGATACCTGCTCCCCATACCCGTTGAACATTTCCGTTTGCCGGATATTGGGGCTGAACAGTCCGCTTGGCAGGCGTCGCTCATGGGCCTGCGTCCACCGAGGGTGGTCGACTGTCGGGTTCACGTTGGCATAGAAGCCATATTCGTTAGCCGCGATACTTTGCCAAGTCGTTTTTGGCTGTTCGCTGACCAGGCTGATCCGCACGATCGACTTCACGCTCTTGAAGCCGTATTTCCATGGCACCACTAACCGCAAGGGTGCGCCGTTCTGGTTGGGGAGCTCTCGCCCATACATCCCCACGGCCATGATTGCCAAAGGGTTCATCGCTTCGTCCAGGCGCAGCCCCTCCACATAGGGCCAATCGATCAGTGCAAAGCCAGAACGTTGCCCCGGCATGGTCTTGGGGTCCTGCAGAGTCTCGAAGCGAATGTATTTAGCTTTTGAAGTGGGCTCGACTTGCTTGAGCAGATCGGAAATCGGGAACCCCAACCACGGGATGACCATCGACCAAGCCTCTACGCAACGCAGGCGGTAGATGCGTTCCTCAAGCTGATAAGGCTTCATGAAATCTTCGAGCGCATAGCGACCTGGCTTACCCACCTCCCCGTCGATCACTACACTCCAAGGCTCGGTTTGCAAAGAACCGGCGTTTTGGGCCGGATCGCCTTTGTCGGTGCCGAATTCATAGAAATTGTTGTAGTGGGTCGCATCCTTGAACGGGGTGATGGCCTCGTCCTTGACGGTCACCGCCTGCCATTGGGTTGATTGCAACTTGCCCTTGAGCCAGGCGGGAGCATTCCCAGTCTCGACCCCGGCGTATTGCGAGGATTCGGCAGCCTGGACCCAAGAAGGCATTGCACTGACGGCAAGCCCCGCAACCGAAGCGCCGAGCAGAGAGCGGCGGGAAAGATAGATGGACTCGGGCGTGACATCCGACTCGTTACAGCCAGACGCAGAAGGGATCTTGATAAGCATGAGAACTCCACAGCCAGGAGGATTGATGCACCTTATAGGCTGTGGAGTATGCGGGGAAANCCAGATGCAGCGTAACCGAGGAAGATCAGCAGAAGAATGCGCGGCGGATCGCTGAACACGACGGCGAAGACCAGCACCACGGCAAGAATCGCAACGAACGGCACACGCCCTTTGAGATCCAGCTCCTTGAAGCTGTTGTATTTGATGTTACTCACCATGAGCATGCCGGCCGCCGCCACAAGCAGCGCGACCAGAAACGATAGCTTGGAACCTTGAATGCCATAGTCACTGAACGCCCAGACGGTACCGGCGACAACACCCGCCGCTGCCGGACTGGCCAGACCAATGAAGTATCGCTTGTCGGCCTTGCCCACCTGAGTATTGAAACGCGCCAGACGCAATGCCGCGCCCGCCACATAGATGAAGGCGACCATCCATCCGACCTTGCCCATATCCCCCAGCGCCCAGCCAAACGCCAACAGCGCTGGCGCCACGCCAAAGGCGACCATGTCCGACAGCGAGTCGTATTCAGCACCGAATGCGCTCTGGGTGTTGGTCATGCGAGCGACGCGGCCATCAAGGCCGTCGAGCACCATGGCCACGAAAATAGCGATCGCAGCAAATGCGAAGTACTTGCTTGCGCCTGCCTGATCTCCGGCACTCATGGCGCTTTGCGCGCTCATGGCGCTGATGATGGCGTAGAAACCGGCAAACAGGTTTGCCGTGGTGAAAAGGTTCGGTAGCAGATAGATACCGCGATGCCGGACCTTGCGCCCTTCAGCGTCATGCCCCTCTTCTATGTGCTCATCGATCGGTAGCAGGCTTTCGGCGTCAGAGGCCTTGTTCGGCTCTTCGGGACGTTCGCTCATGGACAATACCTTGCAGCTATGAATTTTCGACAGGTGCTCGCGGCGACGTGGCGCCGGCAAGCGATGCAGCTTTATACCAGATGAACCCTCATAACGAAAAAACGCGACCCGGAGGTCGCGTTTTTCGTTAAGCGGAACCAGATCCGGAGAATCTTAGTTCTTGGTTTGGTCGACGATTTTGTTCTTCGCGATCCAAGGCATCATCGAGCGCAGTTGCTCACCGATGATTTCGATACCGTGGGCCTTGTTGTTACGGCGCTTGGCAGTCATCGATGCGTAGTTGCTGGCGCCTTCGGCGATGAACATCTTCGCGTACTCACCGTCCTGAATGCGCTTCAGAGCGTTGCGCATGGCTTGACGGGATTCGGCGTTGATGACTTCAGGACCGGTCACGTACTCGCCGTATTCGGCGTTGTTGGAGATCGAGTAGTTCATGTTGGCGATACCGCCTTCGTACATGAGGTCAACGATCAGCTTCAGTTCGTGCAGGCATTCGAAGTAGGCCATTTCTGGCGCGTAGCCAGCTTCGACCAGAGTTTCGAAACCGGCTTTGACCAGCTCAACGGTACCACCGCACAGTACGGCTTGTTCGCCGAACAGGTCGGTTTCGGTTTCGTCTTTGAAGGTGGTTTCGATGATACCGGTACGGCCGCCGCCAACGCCCGAAGCGTAGGACAGCGCAACGTTTTTGGCGTTGCCAGAGGCGTCCTGGTAGATAGCGATCAGGTCAGGGATACCGCCGCCTTTGACGAATTCGGTACGTACGGTGTGACCTGGCGCTTTTGGCGCGATCATGATCACGTCCAGATCGGCACGTGGAACGACCTGGTTGTAGTGAATCGCAAAACCGTGAGAGAAGGCCAGGGTGGCGCCTTTCTTGATGTTCGGCTCGATTTCGTTCTTGTACAGCTGGGCCTGGAACTCGTCCGGGGTCAGGATCATGACCAGGTCAGCGGCAGCCACGGCAGAAGCGACGTCAGTCACTTTCAGACCATGGGCTTCAGCCTTGGCGACAGTAGCCGAACCTTTGCGCAGGCCAACGGTGACATCAACGCCGGAATCTTTCAGGTTGCACGCCTGGGCGTGGCCTTGGGAGCCGTAACCGATGATGGCAACTTTTTTGCCCTGGATGATCGAAAGGTCGCAGTCTTTGTCGTAATAAACTTTCATGAAATTCCCCTGTTATCTCGGCCTTTCAGGCCATTCGCTAAATTAGGTTAGATGCTCAGCACTTTGTCGCCGCGGGCAATGCCCGTCACGCCACTGCGTACCGTTTCCAGGATGGCGGTAGTGCCGATCGCCTGGATGAAACTGTCCAGTTTGTCGCTCGTCCCTGCCAGCTGCACGGTGTAAACGCTGCTGGAAACATCAACGATCTGGCCGCGAAAGATGTCCGTGGTGCGCTTGATTTCAGCGCGTTGAGCACCTGTTGCCTTGACCTTGATCAGCATCAGTTCACGCTCGATATGAGCGCTTTCCGAGAGATCGACCAGCTTGACCACTTCAACCAGCTTGTTGAGGTTTTTGGTGATCTGCTCGATCACCTCATCATGGCCAACGGTGGTCAGCGTCAGACGCGACAACGTCGGATCTTCTGTTGGCGCCACAGTCAAGCTTTCGATGTTGTAGTTGCGCTGCGAAAACAGGCCGACGACGCGAGACAAGGCACCCGGTTCGTTTTCCAGCAGTAGGGAAATGATATGCCGCATATTAGGTACGCTCCGTCTTGCTCAGCCACATGTCGCGCATAGAGCCGTCTCTGATCTGCATCGGGTAGACGTGCTCGGCGACATCGACCTGGATGTCGAGGAACACCAGGCGATCTTTCATGGCGAACGCTTCTTCCATCTTCGGCTTCAAGTCTTTCAGATCGGTGATCTTCATGCCGACGTGACCATAGGCTTCGACCAGCTTCACAAAGTCAGGCAGCGACTCCATGTAGGAGTGCGAGTGACGACCGCTGTAGCTCATGTCCTGCCACTGACGGACCATGCCGAGCACGCCGTTGTTGAGAAGAATGATCTTCACCGGCAGGTTGTACTGCAGGCACGTCGACAGCTCCTGAATGTTCATCTGGATACTGCCTTCACCCGTCACGCAGGCAACTTGTGCATCCGGAAAGCTCAGCGCCACCCCCATGGCGGCTGGAAGACCGAAGCCCATGGTGCCGAGGCCGCCGGAGTTGATCCAGCGATTAGGCTTGTTGAAACGGTAGTACTGCGCCGCGAACATCTGGTGCTGGCCAACGTCGGAGCTGACGTATGCATCGCCCTTGGTCACTTCGCACAGCGTCTCGATGACAGCCTGAGGCTTGATAACGCTGCCGTCGCCGCGGTTGTAGGGGAACAGGTCGCCACCGGCACGCCATTCGTCGATCTGCTTCCACCAGGTAGCAACCGACTCCTTGCTCGGGGTTTCGCCGATTTCCTTGAGGGTTGCAACCATCTCGGTCAGAACGCTCTCGACCGGACCGACGATTGGCACGTCAGCCTTGATGGTCTTGGAGATCGAGGCCGGATCGATATCGATATGAATGATCTTGGCACCCGGGCAGAAGCGCGACGGGCCGTTGATCACGCGATCGTCGAAGCGCGCGCCGACCGCCAAAATGACGTCCGAATGGTGCATGGCCAGGTTGGCGGTGTAGCTGCCATGCATCCCCAGCATGCCGACGAACTGGCGATCGTTCCCCGGATAGGCGCCAAGACCCATCAATGTGTTGGTCACTGGAGCGTTAAGCAACTGCGCCAGTTCGGTCAGCGGGGCGGAACCGTTGCCCATCACTACGCCGCCACCTGCGTAGATGATCGGACGCTTGGCCGCCAGCAGCATCTCGACAGCCTTGCGAATCTGACCCGAATGACCACGAACAGCCGGGCTGTATGAACGCAACTTGGCTTTCTTCGGGAAGACGTATTCGAACTTCTCCGCCGGATTGGTCATGTCCTTCGGAATATCCACCACGACAGGACCGGGACGGCCCGACTGTGCGAGGTAAAAAGCCTTTTTCAGAACTTCCGGGATCTCCGAGGGGTGCTTGATCATGAAGCTGTGCTTCACGATAGGCCGGGAGATACCGATCATGTCGGTTTCCTGGAATGCGTCGGTACCGACCATGTTGCTTGGAACCTGCCCCGACAGAACAACCATCGGAATCGAGTCCATGTAGGCGGTCGCGATACCGGTGATGGCATTGGTCGCACCAGGACCTGAGGTCACCAGTACTACGCCAGCCTTGCCGGTAGCGCGCGCATAACCATCAGCCATGTGGGTCGCAGCCTGTTCGTGACGAACGAGGATGTGGCTCACGGCCGGTTCTTTGAACAGCGCATCGTAAATATGCAGGAGGGCACCGCCCGGGTACCCATAGATATGCTCAACGCCTTCGTCACGCAAAAAGCGGACGACCATTTCAGCGCCAGATAAAAGCTCCACGTTGTTCACCTCTAAAACGCCAGAATACCGTCCACACAAACGAGGAGACGGGTCTTAATAGGTTTACTGCAAAGCAGAGCATGAGCGACGGTGGTCGCCGACTACGTCAGCACTGACTGAGCAAGTATTGGGAGCTCCCCTAAGTGTTTCGGGGTCATCCCACCCAGCGCGAGGTAACGCGTTGCGGGTGTAACAGGTCGGCGCGGGTGTGCGCCTCATGATCTACCGAGACGGTCTGCTTCTGGCAGTCCCTCTACAGCGAACTTTGGATTGTTCTGATTAGACACTCTCAAGTCAAGTCATCGATGCGCTTTCTTCATCCACGAGGCGAGAAAAAAGCACCGAATGAGGTCGTTTACTGGTGCATGTGATAGGTTTCATCCGCATAGCAAACGAAGTTAAGGAAGCAGTATGCGCTGGATGATTCTTGCAGCCACCTTGGCGCTGACGGTTGGTTCTGCCGCCAGTCAGGCAGCCCAGATTTACAAATGGGTTGATGCGCAAGGGGTGACGCACTTCGACGCGCAACCGCCAGCGGGCCAGCCAGCTCAAGAGATCAATGTGCAGAAGCCCGCTCCTCCACCCTCCGCGCCAAAGGAGCCGGACGCCACGGTGGAGCAGCAGGCAGCCGATGCCAAGGTGAAAAAGCAGGTGGCGGCCGAAGAGATGAGGCGCAAGGACTACTGTGACCAGCAACGCACCAATCTCGCCCAGCTGCAAAACAACCCGCGGGTACGAGAAGAGGTAAATGGTGAGTTCAGACGATTTACCGAAGAAGAGCGCCAGGCACGTATCGCCGAGGTGAAGAAATCACTCGAGGATACGTGCAACTGATCTCAGACCGACTCGACGATCAGGCGGTCGAACTGCGCAAGAAGCTCCTGCAGCCTGCGTGTTTCCTGCGCACGACTGGCATAAACCATTTGAGCCATCTCCAGAATACCCGACGCATTGGGCAGCGCCAGGTCGTGCTCAAGGATGGTCTTCATCCGGGGGAGAAAGATCCACTGCAACCATTGATCGAAATCCAGCGTATCCACGCAAAAAGGCTCGCGACTGGACAGATCTTCATCGCTGGGGGGTATTTCTTGCCACCAACCCAAGACGCGAAGTTCGCGCTCGATCAGTAGCAACTGATCGGCGATTTGCGGAAAGCGTTTATCCATTGGCCTTCTGCCGAGCCAATGCCGCGCCTGCGGCATCCCCTTGTTTCTTACGCGCTTGAGCGATCAAGCCCCACAAACTGGACTGAAGGCTGGCACGACCGCTGGCGTAGGTCAGACCACGGCGAGCCAACTGCTCGGCTTGCGCAGCATCGCCCTGAGCAAGGCGCACCTGTGCCAGCTTGTACAGAACCTGAGGTTCGCGAGGCGCCACGCGCTGAGCACGTTCAAGACTTGATGAGGCACCGTTAAGGTCGCCACTGCTCTGCTGCTGCTGAGCTGTAGTCAGCAATGCGAGTACCGGGCCGTCGAGTTGCTCATCCGCTGACAGGCCGCCACTGGACGCCGAGGGAATGCCGGTAGGCGCTGAAGATGGCATGTTGTACGTGTTACCCGTTGGGGCAGGTGGTGTGTAGGCATTGTTGACCGGCGCCTGATTGACTGGCGACGTGTTGATGGGCGCGGTGTTGCTCGGCGGCACAAACGTCGAGATGGGCGCAGCGCTGGCATTGGCGCCGCCCGGAACCATTACTGTAACACCCGAATCTTCTTGAATGGATTGCGTCTGCGCCGGACTCTGCACCGGCGCACGGTTGGCGCTGTTGCGGTTTGCCGAGACACGCTCGCCGTTGGACACGCGCGAACCGGAGTCCACTACAGGAATGTTGCTACGGGTTTGACTTGCGCAACCGTTGAGTAAAGCCAGAGCCGTTAAAGCCGGAATCCACCACTTGTTCACTTCACATCCTCTTCGCTTAGTTCAACCAGCCTTTGACCCAGTCCATCACCGACTCGGCAGGGGCTGTCGGCCCGCCACAGGTCGGACCCGGTTGAGGCTCACTGCCGCGAATATACGGCATCTGCACCGCACCGGGGCAGCTGGCATCGGTCCCCTGCCCAGTGGAGGCGTTGACCCACGCCTGCACCACGTTATCAGGCATGGCCATGTCGAGCGGAAGCGGGTCGGCTTTTTTCATGAAACTGGTCCAGACCTGCAGCGCCCCGGTCGCGCCGGTAAAAGGCGTCTTGCCGTTATCGTCGCGCCCCATCCACACAACTGCCAGCAAATCCTGGCTGAAACCTGCGAACCAGCTGTCGCGGGAGTCGTTGGTAGTACCAGACTTACCTGCAAGATTCAGCGAACTTGGCAACACGTTGTACACCGACTTGCCGGTCCCTTCGCGCATGACGCGCTGCATGGCATTCTGCAAAAGATAGATGGAGCCCGGATCGAACCGCTGCTGGATCTGGAATGGATAACGCTTGAGCGGCTCGCCTTCAGCGGTGAGCACGCTGCGAATCCCGCGCAGCGGCGTATTGAAACCGCCACTGGCGATGGTCTGATACATCGTCGCGACTTCAATCGGGCTCAGCGCGCCCGCGCCCAGGAGCATCGACGGGAACGCAGGCCAGTCGCGGGTCACACCCAGTTTGGTCAGGGTTTTGAAGACATTCGGCACGCCCAGATCAAGTCCGAGCTTGGCGCTTGACAGGTTGTAGGAATGCGCCAACCCCTGATAGAGGAAAATATTACCGTGAGCTTTATGGTCGAAGTTCTGTGGCTTCCAGATCTGGCCATCGGCTCCTTTGACCTGAAACGGCTCGTCGGGCACCCAACTGGTTAGCGTGTATTGCTGCGGACGCTCAAGCGCAGTCAGGTAAATCGCGGGTTTGACCAGAGAGCCAATTGGCCGGACGGCGTCCAGAGCACGGTTGAACCCCGCAAAGCCCGCCTGACGGCTGCCGATCAGGGCCTGAACTTCGCCGGTTTCCGGATTGGTCACGACCATCGCCGTTTCCATCTCGTCAGCACCTTTGCGACCTGAGATCTTCGCGAAGCTTTCGCGCACCGCCGCTTCAGACTTCATCTGGAGGATCGGATCGAAGCTGGTGAAAATCCGCAACCCTTCTTCGGTCAAGTCTTCGTCGCGATAGTCCTGACGCAACTGGCGCTTGACCAGATCCAGAAAATCCGGGAACGAGCTGTCGGCCAGTGATCCGGTTTTGGTCACACCCAACGGCATCTTTTTCGCCGCTGCCACGGCTTCCGGTGTCGCGACGCCCTGCTGCTCAAGCAGATCGAGCACCAGATTACGGCGCTCAAGCGCACGGTCCGGGTTGCGGCGCGGGTTGTAATACGAAGGGCCCTTGACCAGGCCAACCAGCAGCGCGACCTGGTGGAGTTTCAGCTCCGACAACGGCTGACTGAAGAAATACTGACTGGCAAGACCGAATCCGTGCACAGCGCGCTGACCATCCTGACCGACGAACACCTCATTGAGGTACGCCTCGAGAATTTCCTGCTTGCTGTAATGGATTTCCAGCAAGATCGCCATCATGGCTTCGGTCAGCTTACGGGTGATGCTGCGCTCGTTTGTCAGGTAGAAGTTCTTGACCAATTGCTGAGTGAGCGTCGAACCGCCCTGACGCATCTGGCCTGCTGAAGCGTTGACCCAGAATGCACGGGCGATCGACTTCGGCGAAACGCCGAAATGATGATAGAAATCGCGATCTTCGACCGTCACCAGCGTATCCAGAAGGTACGGAGGCGCCTGATCGAGCTTGATCAGAATGCGGTCTTCAAGGTTTTTCGGGTACAGACCGCCAATCATCAGCGGCTCCAACCGCGCAACCGCGAGTTTGGAACCGTTGGCAGCGGTCAAGTCAGCGACGTAATCGCCGGAAAACCTTACGTGGATCTGCTGGGCAGGGTCCGCGCCTTCGTAAAACTGAAAGCCGCGAGTGTTCAAGTCGACGTTATTGCCATTCACCGACGCGGCGCCGGGGCCATTGGCCACGCTTTCACGGCGATAGCCCAAGGCATCGAGTTCAATCAGGAAGTCGTCACGGGACAGCTTCTGGCCGACGAACAGCTCCAGAGGACGCGCATACACCTTGGCCGGGATGGTCCAGCGCTTGCCGGAGAATTTTTCCTGGACGATGGAATCGAGGTAAACAGCGAAGCAGGCGAGAATCACCAAGCCGACAAGACTGAGTTTCAAGGCCCAGCCCAACAGGCTGCGAAGGCGGCTATTGGCGGGTTTGGGGGATTTTTTCGAAGTGCGGGATCGAGTCATGGCGGCGGATTATACGCACTTTCAAGGCTGTCGGCAGACCACCCTAACAGCGGTTTGCAGCAAGACGCCGAGCGGCCATAATGGCCATCTTTAGTCTCTTCGATATCGACTTATCATTTTCAAGGACCGTCCGTGAGCCAGACACTGATAGCTGCGCTGCAAAACCCTGCCCTGTTCCCTCACCCGGTGGAGCAATTTCAGGTCATTGAGACGCATATTTCCTGGGTGCTGCTCACTGGCCCTTACGTTTACAAAATCAAGAAACCGATGAATTTCGGGTTCCTGGACTTCACCACGCTTTCGGCTCGTGAACACTTCTGCCACCAAGAATTGAAGCTGAATCAGCGCCTGACCCACGATTTGTATCTGGAAGTGTTACCGATCACTGGCAGCGCCGAAGCTCCGCAACTGGGGGGCGATGGCGAGGCGATCGAGTACGTGCTGAAGATGCGCCAGTTCCCGCAGGATGGCCTGCTCAGCACGCTGCAAGCGAAAGGCGAACTGACGACGGCGCATGTCGATGACATGGCGCACCAGATCGCCGAATTCCATCTGCATGCGCCAAAAGTCCTGAGCGAGAACCCGCTGGGCTCGCCGGAAAGCGTGATGGCCCCTGTCACTCAGAATTTTGAGCAGATTCTGCCGTTTCTCAGCGAAAAGGCTGACCTGATCCAGCTGGAAGCATTGGAAGCATGGGCAAAGGCCAGCTTCGAGCGCTTGAAGCCTCTGATGGCGCAGCGCAAGGCTGATGGGTTCATTCGTGAATGCCATGGCGACATCCACCTTGGAAACATCACCCTGATCGACGGCAAGGTGGTGATTTTCGACTGCATCGAATTCAACGAACCATTCCGTATGACCGACGTGTACGCCGACATCGGTTTCCTGGCCATGGACCTTGAAGACCGGGGCCTGAAGAGCCTGTCGCGCCGCCTGATCAGTCAGTATCTGGAGCACACCGGCGACTACGCCGGGCTTGAACTGTTGAATTTCTATAAAGCCTATCGCGCACTGGTTCGCGCAAAGGTTTCACTGTTCAGCCTGTCGCCCGATGCAGATCATGTGCAACGAGCCACGACACTGCGCCAGTATCGCAACTACGCCAATCTTGCGGAGAGCTACAGCGCCATCCCGTCAAACTTCCTGGCAATCACCCACGGCGTGTCGGCAGTGGGCAAAAGCCACGTAGCCATGCGTCTGGTCGAAGCGTTGGGCGCTATCCGGTTGCGCTCGGATGTGGAACGCAAGCGCATGTTTGGTAACAGCGAAGATCTGTACTCAGCAGACGTGAGTGCCAACACCTACAACCGCCTGAACGAGTTGGCGGCAGTGGTATTGCATGCAGGCTTTCCTGTCGTGATAGACGCCACGTACCTTAAAAGAGCGCAACGTGTTGCGACCGCGCAAGTGGCCGAAGCGACCGGCGCACCGTTCCTTATTCTCGATTGCGCCGCACCGAAAGCCGTGATTCAGGGCTGGCTGGCGCAGCGCCAGGCTCAGAATAAGGATCCTTCCGACGCCACGATGGAAATCGTTGAAGCACAACTGGCTAATCGCGAACCGCTGACAGCCGATGAAAGCCTGCGCAGTCGCCACGTGGAGACCAACATCAGTGGCGATCTGGACAAGCTGGTCACGGATATTCGCCAGTACTTGCCAGGTCTGTAATCCCACCTGATTACCGGTCATCGCGCCGTGAAGAACGCTCTTCACGGCGTGACAGTAGTGGCATTATAATGGCGCCAGAATTACAACAAGGTGCCCCCGAAATGACCCAGCCCAAGCAACTCGACTCGCCGCTCTTCGCCCTGCTTCGAAAAGATGACGTGCACGCTTTCAATCTACAGCGGCCCAAAAATGGACCTGTCGATCTGGCGGGCGGAGATTTCCGTGGCCTGGATCTGAGGGAACTCAACGCTGAAGAGGTCGACTTCACAGACGCCTACTTTCGCTCGGCCGATCTACGGGGCGTCGACTTCCGCACGACATCGCTGGAAGGCGCCAGCATCGCTCACGCCCAGATCTCGGGGGCTTACTTTCCAGCAGAGCTCAGCGCCGACGAAATTCTGATGTCCGTGAATTTTGGAACGCGCCTGCGCTACCGCACCCGCTGAAGCGGGTTAACCGCTCGACATCATTGCCCTGCATGCACAGACATGCCGGGCCGGCAATCTTCCCTCCCCTTCCACTACCGTCCGGCATTTGAATACGAATTTTCGGACCGTACTGGCGAGCGCTGCCCTACATAGGTCTATGCTCATTCTATGGCTCATCCCTGCAGTTTGGTCGAGCCAAGGAGGCGGTAAATAAAGGAGCAATAGTTTGCACGGAGGCATCACCATGGAAGACGAACTGCTAAAAATGAAGAATCTGGGCAAGACATCCGCACAATGGCTTCATGCAGCGGGCATTCACAAAACAGCCGATCTACGCCGACTCGGCTCCATCCATGCCTACAGAGCCGTCAAAAGTCGAGGCATTAAAGCGTCCAAGGTCTTGCTCTACGCGATCGAAGGCGCACTGATCGACAAGCACTGGGCCGAGTTGCCACCAGAGCGAAAAGACTCACTCGCGCAGCAACTGAGGCAACTGGACAGCGATACCAAACGCCCGCTTGAGACCCCGCTTGAGAAATAGTTTGAAATTGGCTGTTGACTTACAAATGAGAATCACTATGATTATCACATCCAGTCGCGAGACTGGTTGGTAACCTGAAAGGCTCCTTGGTTCGGACTCTCAGATTATCTCCTCATCAGGCTAATCACGGTTTTTGACCCGGCTTTTTGCCGGGTCTTTTTTTTGCCCGAAAAACGGCAATCAGGACTCACGGGCTTACCCCCAGTTGTACCAAAAGATCATCCAGAAGACTCGCCGCCCCCAGACGCATCTTGCCCGTTTCCAACCAGAAAGGACCAAATCGCGCTTGAGCCATTTCGATGTAGGCTCGCGCCTCCTCCAAAGATCGCACGTTTCCGGCAGCTTTAAAGCCCACGTGGGGACCCAGCTCGGCGATTGCCTCGATCAGAATCCGTACCGCCTGCGGCGTCGTGCTGATGATCTGTTTGCCGGTGCTGGTCTTGAGAAACGCCGCTCCCTCGCGGATAACCGTTCGGCAGACATCGTGGATCGTTTGGGGATCGCGCAGGACGCCGGTCTCAAGGGTGACGGTCAACGTTGCTCGCTCACCGCACAACGCTTTGCATGCTGCGACCATGGCTCGCCCGATATGTCTGTTGCCTGCCATCTGAGCGCGGAATGGGAACACCAGATCAATTTCATCTGCCCCCGTCAGTATGGCCGCTTCAGTTTCTGACTCCACAGTGGCAATACCTGCACCGCCACTTGGAAAATTCACCGCTGCAACAACCTTGATATCCCGTGCAAACAGACCATCGAGCGTGCGCCGAGCCAGGCCGGCGAATCTGGGCAACACACAGATAGCAGCGACATCACCTACCGGCGTCAACCCTTTCTGGCACAGCGCAACGATCCTTTCGGCAGTGTCATCGGCGTTCAGCGACGTCAGTTCCAGAAGCCTCAGGGCCTTCTGCGCGATCACCTCATCGCTCTCGCTTATCCTGCTCATAACGCCTCCCTAAATGTCCTTGAAAGTGAGGGGAGACGATAATCCAGCGCGAGAATGCATGAACGGCCATGCAGGCTCTCGAGAGGTGGCCTACATAAATATCAGAAAGGTCTTAAGGATTTTGCCTGCAAAAACGATGTGCATTCATTGGGAAGGCGCACGCATCCGGGCGCAATAATCCTGATCGGGCAACGCTGCGGTGTACCAGACGTAATCGGCACTGCCAGGCTGAACCTCGCTACCTACCTGAGCGAGCAGCAGTACGACAGGACGCTCGTGGGATCCCAGGTCCGCCATGTGCAAAGGCACCCCGATATCCTTACGCACGTGGTAGCTACCCGCAAATAACAGCGCAGGCGCCGGGGCATCTATCACGCTGTGCGCCATGCGACGATCCCGCTGCTGCTGGATCGCAAGCATCGCGGGTAATGCATCCTCGGGCAGCATGCCGCAATGAGAGTCGCGAACCTGGGCCAGCAATTGGTCCTGCACCTCCTTGCGGGTGGAAAACGCGCCGCTGAGTACCGGACGTCGGTGATAGATGGCGCCGACTTCCCGCCCACCAAGATTGGCGGCCAGGACCGGGTATGGCTGAGCCAGCGCAAAACGCATGACTGGTCCGTAAAGGGCCCAATCCCACCCCTTTTGCCAGCCCAGTGCGGTGGGAAGGTCAGGCGGATAGCGGCCTTGGCGAACCTCACGCTGGACGGTATCCACCTGTTTCTGCTGGTCTGGCGTCAGCATCTCCAGCAAAAGACTTCCTTGTGAGCGCTGATCGCCGAGCGCCTGCAGCAACCACAATTCCAGCGCGTGATGATCGGGATTGTCATGCTGTTCGCCGACCAGCACGCGCGGCGCCGCCGCCAGTCGAGCGACCAATTGCTGCGGCGTCAGGGTTTGCCCGTTTTCGAGTTCCCGAATCATGCCCAGATCCACATGGTCGCGCCCCTCGGAGCTTTGCCAGGATGGTAGCGGTGGCAACGTCATCGACGAGTGGCAAGCGCTCGCCAGGGACAACGCCAGAATCAGCAGGTATCGACGCACAAAAACTCCTTCTTCAGCGCGCGATGATCAGCGGATGACCACGCTCCGGATGACGCTGTACCAAAACCTCCAGACCAAACACCGCCCTGAGCGCGTCGGGAACCAGCACTGCGTCCGGGGCGCCTATCGCGTGAGAACGGCCTGACTCGAGCAGCAAAATACGGTCGCAATAGCGTGCCGCCAGATTCAGGTCATGCAGAATCACCATCACAGCCCCTCCCCGGTTGGCAAACTCGCGCACCGCCTGCAGCGTGGTGTGCTGATGCAACGGATCAAGCATCGACGTGGGCTCGTCCAATAACAACGTTTGACCACCTTCGCCCGGCCATAACTGAGCCAGTACTCTGGCCAGATGAACCCGCTGCCGCTCACCGCCCGACAGTGCAAGGTAGCTGCGATCACTCAAATGCAACGCATCAGCGGCCTCGAGTGAAGCTTGAATGATCTCGGTATCGCGATGCTGACCGCTGTCATGGGGCAATCGCCCCATCGCCACCACTTCCTGTACCTTGAACGCGAAGCTTAAAGTCGAACTCTGTGGCAATACCGCCAGGCGCTGCGCTCTCTGCTGGCCACTCCAGTGCGCCAGTGGCTGATCGTCCAACCAGAGCTGCCCTTGCGACGTTTTCAGCTCCCCACACAATGCGCCCAGCAGCGTGCTCTTGCCAGCACCGTTCGGCCCCAGTACGCCCAGCATTTCGCCCGGGTTGAGCGTAACGTCGATGTCCGCCAGTACGCATTTGCCATCCCGATGAACGCTGACATTCTCTGCTCTCATCATCAGGTACGGCCTCGCACCAGCAGGAATAGAAAAAACGGCGCACCGATAAATGCCGTGACGATGCCAATCGGCAGTTCGGCAGGCGCCAGCACCAGGCGGGCGAAAACGTCTGCGAACAGCAACAGGCTCGCGCCCGCCAATGCCGAGGCAGGCAGCACGATGCGATGATCGGGACCCGCCATCAGTCGAACCAGGTGGGGCACGATCAGCCCGACGAACCCGATCAGTCCCGCGGCTGCAACGGCTGCGCCGACCCCCAGCGCGATGCATAACACCAGCTCGCGCTTCAGACGCTCGACCTCGATGCCCAGATGACGGGCTTCCGATTCGCCGAGCAACAGGGCATTCAATGCCTTGGCGCGACGCGGCAGCCAGCCGATGACGAACACGCAAACCAGCAACAACGGCCACAGTCGTGCGTAACTGGCGCCATTGAGCGTGCCCAGATTCCAGAACGTGAGCGTGCGCAAGGTGGCGTCGTCAGCGAGGTAGGTGAACAAACCGATGATCGAACCGGCGAGCGCAGTCATCGCAACGCCAGCAAGCAACATGATGCCGACGCTGGTTTGCCCATCTCGTCGCCCCAACCGATAAACGATGGCGGTGACGATGAGCCCGCCGGCAAAAGCGAAGATCGACAGCAGATAAGGCTCGATCGACTCAGGAATACCGCCGAGTGATGCGCCCGCGACGATTGCGATCGCCGCTCCCAATGCTGCACCACTGGAGACTCCTACCAGACCTGGATCTGCCAGCGGATTACGAAACAACCCCTGCATCGCGACCCCCGAGAGCGCCAGGACGGCGCCGACCGCCAGGCCAAGCAACGTCCGAGGGACACGAATCTGTCCAAGAATCAGCTCGGCCTGTTGCAGGTTATCGCCCTGGACAGGCACACCCAGCAGGCGCATTCCAGCGCGCAAGGTATCCATGAGTGGCAGGCTGACCGGCCCCAATGCCAATGACAGCCAGATGGCGAGCAGACACGCCACGCTCAACGCGATCAACAAGGTCCTGGGTTGCAGCGCGCCCCTCATTGAGCAGGCGCGACCTTGGCATTGAGCGAACCATCCGCGGGGTAGAAAGCCTTGGACAGGGTTTTCAGCGCATCCGGCAGGCGAGGCCCCAGACCACCCACCAGCAACGTCGGGTCGACTTCGATCAGACGCTTGTTGCGTGCGGCCTGCGTGCTCGCCAGCAGCGGATTCTCCTTAAGCAGGGCATCGCGGGAGGAGGCACCGTCCTGCGCACGGTCGGTGAACACCAGCACTTCTGGATTCAATCCCGCCATGGCCTCCGTGGAAAATATCTTGTAGCCGTTGTGAGTCGCCAGGTTACGACCGCCAGCCTGCTTGATCAGCCAGTCCCCGACCGTGCCGATTCCGGCGACCATGGGCCGCGAGCCAGAATGGCTCACCAACAGCAGAACGCCCGGCGCCGTTTGATGAAGTTGTGCCTGTGCCAACCAGTCATGTTGGCTTTCCAGTCGTGTTGCGTATTGCGCGCTCAACTGATTGGCCTGGCTCTCATGACCCAACAACACTCCCAGCTTCTTCAGATTGTCCTGCAGCGCAGAGACATCGGCACCAGCCGAAAACACTTCGACCTTTACCCCGGCGGCTCGCAGTTGCTCGAGTACGGGCGGCGGTCCCATTTCCTCAGTGCCAATCAGAATGTCAGGGCGCAGGCTCAGAATGCCTTCAGACGACAATTGACGTTGATAGCCAATGCTCGGCAGCGATTTGATCGACTCGGGGTGTTGGCTGGTGGTGTCAATGCCCACCAAATGCGATTCTCCCCCCAACGCCACAACCCACTCGGTCAACGCGCCGCCCGCACTGACCCACCGCTGCGGCTGCGCCGATGCCAGATGCGTGAACAGAAGCCCGGTCAGGATCGCGGTCAGTTTGGTCATGGGGCGCATATCGAAGGAGTCCTTTGGATAGAGGAACACGCGAGCTTTGGCCTGATACACAGATTTGCAGCCAGACGACATCTACGCGCATTTTGCAGAGCTGTCAGACTAGCCGCTCGGCATAGCCGGGCAATTTGATAATTATTTGCATTTGCGCGTCAAGCGCGAAGGAGAATCAGCTGGAATACTTGTGTAACGGGAATGAAGTGGCTGAAGGAAAAAGCCGAGGCTTTGAGATTGGCGGGCTGCAATTGCTGGCAGTCAGGCGCGCCGGGCAAGTCTACGTCTACCAGAACCGCTGCCCGCACCGCCGCGTGCCGCTGGAATGGCACCCGGACCAGTTTCTCGATACCAGCGCCAGCCTGATTCAATGCGCGACCCACGGCGCGCTTTTTCTGATAGAAAGCGGCGAATGCATCGCGGGGCCTTGCGAGGGGAAATCCCTGAGCGCGATCACCTGTGGCGAAGACGCTCAGGGCATCTGGATCAATCCACCGAAACAGGACTGAGCGCCCGGATTTCAGTCAGGTGAACGTCGAGACGGCGATCCACACGCACCTCTTCAGGTGTCAATTGCACACCGTACGCCAGCACTTCGACACCGGCTGCCACAGCTTCTCTCAAGGCTTGGGCATAGGCGGCATCGATTTCCTCGGCCGGGCGAACGGCCTCGATGCCAGTCAAGTTGACGCAATACAGCAACACGGCTCGCACACCTTGCCGGGCCAACACCGCCAACTCGCGTAAATGTTTGGCCCCGCGCTGGGTGACAGCATCGGGGAATGCAGCCACAGCGCTGTCATCGAAACCGAGCGTTACGCTCTTCACTTCCAGAAACAGGGATCCAGAGGGGTAGTCCAGGCGAAAATCGACGCGACTGTTTTCTTGCCCGTAGGCCACTTCTCGCTTGAGTGCCGTAAAACCGCGCAGTTCGGTGATCACACCCGCCAGCAGGGCCTCTTCGACTAGCTTATTGGCGCGTCCGGTGTTAACGCAGGCAAAGCGCCCTTGCGGAGTTTCGCTGATTTCCCAAGTCCCCGGCAGCTTGCGCTTCGGGTCGTTGGAGCGACTGAACCAGACCCTTCCGTTGGGCATCATGCAATTGAACATCGAACCTGTATTGGGGCAATGGATGGTCAGGCGTTCCCCACTGGGCGTTTCGATGTCCGCCAGAAAACGCTTGTAGCGCTGGATCAGGCGACCTTCTTCGAGTTCGGGATAAAAGCGCATCAGCCTTGCCAACTCCGCAATCCGCGCCCGATTCGCTCTACCGCTTCCTGAAGGCGCGACAGACTCTGGGTGTAGGCGAATCGCACATGATGACCGGCCTGAAAGCGCCCGAAATCCAGCCCTGGAGTGAATGCGACGTGCTCTGTTTCCAGAAAATGCCGACAGAATGCGAATGCATCACCGCCAAAAGCACTGATATCGGCATAAAGATAGAAGGCGCCTTCTGGCTCGACAGCAATCTTGAATCCCAGCTCGCGCAGGGCGGGAAGCAGGAAATCCCGCCGTCTGGCAAATTCCTCACGACGCTGCTCGAGAATTTCCAGCGTTTGCGGTTCGAAACACGCCAATGCTGCACTCTGGGCCATGCTGGGTGCGCTGATGTACAGGTTCTGCGCGAGTTTTTCCAGATCACCAATGGCCGCTTCGGGGGCGACCAGCCAACCCAGTCGCCAGCCGGTCATACCGAAATACTTGGAAAAACTATTCAGCACGAACGCATCGTTATCCACTTCAAGGACGCTGGCGGCGTCAGTTCCGTAGGTCAGCCCGTGATAGATCTCGTCCACCACCAGATGACCCTGTCGCGCCTTGAGCGATGCGGACAAGGCTGCCAGCTCGTCGCGATGAAGCAGCGTGCCCGTAGGATTGGCAGGCGATGCTACCAATGCACCGACACTGTCCTGGTCCCAATGCCGTTCGACCAGACCGGGCGTCAGTTGGTAGCGCACCTCCGGTCCCACGGGCACCAGTTGTGCGGCACCTTCTACCAGCCGCAAGAAATGCCGATTGCACGGATATCCCGGATCAGCAAGCAGCCAGTGCTTGCCAGGATCCACCAGAAGACTGGCCGCCAGCAGCAATGCCCCCGAACCGCCGGGGGTGATCAGAATCCGCCCCGGATCGATCTCCACTCCGTAGCGCTGGGAATAGAAACCGGAAATGGCTTCGCGCAGTTCCGGCAAGCCGCGAGCGGCGGTGTAACGTGTCTTGCCCGCTGCGAGCGCAGCCTGTCCGGCCTTGATGATTGGCTCGGCGGTGGTGAAATCCGGCTCGCCGATCTCGAGATGGATGACATCGTGCCCCGCCGCCTGCAATTCATTGGCACGCGCCAGCAGCGCCATGACATGAAAGGGTTCGATGGCGCGGCTCCGCGCACTGTAGGGCTGAGGCATTGGCCTTCCTTTTAATAACGGTGTCCAGACGGTTCGCCGATTCTACCCAACCACCTGCCGGGCGAACGAGTTTATCCGCAACAGCGCTGCCGATGATCCATAAAGGGCAATGATGTTGCGTCAGGGGGCTAGACTGATGGCACTGCAAAATAATATAAAACCGGGCGCTTTGGCTGTGGTCATAGTTCACGGGCGCGTTGCAGAGCCATGCTCGACAACCGGGAGTAGCGCGCTCCGATTCGATCTGGTAAGTTCGCCCGCTTGCAGCCGCAGGGCCGGCGGGTGTCGGCGATGGATCATTACCCTGCGCAATGGCTTAGAAGAGTGAGAGGCGGTCCGTTCATGCCCACCGAAGAAAAGCAAAAGAGCAATTCAACAACGATCAGCGGTTTCACTCCCTACGTAGAGACGAAGGGCGAGGAATACATGGGCAAGCCCATGCGCGAGCACTTCGTCAAGATTCTGCAAAAGTGGAAACAGGACTTGATGCAGGAAGTCGACCGCACGGTTGATCATATGAAGGACGAAGCTGCGAACTTTCCTGACCCTGCTGACCGTGCAAGTCAGGAAGAAGAATTCGCACTTGAACTGCGTGCTCGTGACCGTGAGCGCAAGTTGATCAAGAAGATCGACAAAACGCTGCAACTGATCGAAGACGAAGAATACGGCTGGTGCGAGTCCTGCGGCATCGAGATCGGTTTGCGCCGTCTGGAAGCTCGCCCGACCGCCGATCTGTGCATCGACTGCAAGACACTGGCAGAGATCAAGGAAAAACAGGTCGGTAAATGATCCTGGTTTTTGCATGAAACAAAGGACGCTTCGGCGTCCTTTGTTGTTTTGGAGTTGTCCCAAAAACGATTTCCAGTACCATCGCCGCCCATGAAATCCCCTTCTTATATAGGGCGCTTTGCGCCGACACCCAGTGGTTATCTGCACTTCGGCTCTCTGGTCGCGGCGTTGGCGTCCTATCTGGATGCACGCGCGGTCGGCGGCAAATGGCTGATGCGCATGGAAGACCTGGACCCTCCTCGCGAAGAACCGGGCGCGCAGACGGCGATCCTCAACACCCTGGAAACCTATGGCTTCGAGTGGGACGGCGAACTGGTCAAACAAAGCGACCGGCACGACGCCTATCAGGACATCATCAACCGCTGGTTCAGCTACGGTCTGGCGTACGCCTGCACCTGCTCGCGTAAACAACTGGAAGGTTTCCAGGGCATTTATCCTGGCTTCTGTCGCAACGCAGGGCATTCTGCTGACAACGCCGCCATCCGGATTCGTGTACCGGAACTGGAATACCGGTTCGAGGACCGAGTTCAGGGCGAGTTTCGTCAGCATCTGGGTCGCGACGTCGGTGATTTCGTGATCCGCCGTCGCGACGGCTTGTATGCCTATCAACTGGCGGTGGTGCTCGATGATGGTTGGCAAGGCGTGACCGACGTAGTGCGCGGAGCCGACCTGCTGGATTCCACGCCGCGCCAGTTGTACCTGCAAGAGCTGCTCGGACTGCCACAGCCGCGCTACCTGCATGTTCCCTTGATAACCCAGCCGGACGGCCACAAGCTGGGCAAATCCTACCGATCCCCGCCCCTCCCCGCCGATCAGGCCACCCCGCTGCTGCTCCGGGCGTTGCGTGCGCTTGGGCAACCGGCGCCGAATGATCTGTCCTTCGCCACGCCAAGGGAGGTGCTTGACTGGGGCATCGCCCACTGGAACGCTGATTTGATTCCTCAGGTCGCCAGCATTGAAGAAGCTCGAATAGACTGATTCAGAGCGGTTGCTCCACACTTCACCACAAAGCTGGCCGAAACGTCGCTTGCAGCCTGTTAGCCATCCGTTACCATGCCGCTCCTTCAGTCGCGTCAGTCAACCTGGGAGGCCAGATGTACATTTATCGATTGGTCCTGCTTCTCGTGGTAGGCATCTACCTCTTCTCCCCGGCCATCATGGACTGGTGGATCGACGCGACCGGCGCCTGGTACCGGCCTTACATGCTATGGCTGATACTGATCGTGGTGACTTTTATCCTGCAGAGCCAACGAGATGCCGATGAGCTTTAGCCTGACCCAGATGATCCTGGTCAGCGCCGCCTACCTTCTGGTTCTGTTCAGCGTGGCCTGGATCAGCGAGCGTGGATTGATTCCGCGATGGATCATTCGCCACCCGCTGACCTACACCCTCTCGCTGGGGGTCTATGCCAGTGCGTGGGCGTTCTATGGGACGGTAGGCCTTGCCTATCAATACGGCTATGGCTTCCTTTCCAGCTATCTGGGCGTATCCGGAGCATTTCTGCTGGCGCCGGTGTTGCTCTACCCCATCCTCAAGATCACTCGTACCTATCAGCTATCGTCGCTGGCCGATCTGTTCGCCTTCCGCTTTCGCAGTACATGGGCCGGCGCGCTGACGACGGTCTTCATGCTGATCGGCGTACTGCCGCTGCTGGCCCTGCAGATCCAGGCGGTGGCGGACTCCATGGCGATCCTCACCCGCGAACCCGTGCGCAACTACGTGGCCTTCGCTTTCTGCATTCTGATCATTCTGTTCACCATCTTCTTCGGTTCGCGGCACATCGCCACCCGGGAGAAACACGAAGGTCTGGTGTTTGCCATCGCTTTCGAGTCGGTGATCAAACTGGTGGCCATCGGCGGTATCGGCATCTACGCGCTGTACGGTGTTTTCGACGGGCCTGCGAGCCTGGAACAGTGGTTGTTGCAGAACCAGAGCGCATTGGCAGCCCTCCACACACCGTTGCAGGAAGGCCCGTGGCGCACGCTGCTGCTGGTGTTCTTCGCTTCGGCCATCGTGATGCCGCACATGTATCACATGACGTTCACCGAGAACCTCAACCCCCGCTCACTTGTCAGTGCGAGCTGGGGTTTGCCTCTGTTCCTGTTGCTGATGAGTCTGGCGGTGCCGCTGGTGCTGTGGGCTGGCCTGAAACTGGGCGCAACCACCAGTCCGGAATACTTCACGCTCGGCATCGGTATCGCTGCCAATAACAAGCTGTTGGCGCTGCTGGCCTACGTCGGTGGATTGTCAGCGGCGAGCGGCCTGATCATCGTCACCACGCTGGCGCTGTCCGGCATGGCGCTCAATCATCTGGTGCTGCCGCTTTATCAGCCACCGGCCGAGGGCAATATCTATCGCTGGCTGAAGTGGACCCGACGCGGGCTGATCGTCGCGATCATCATGGCCGGCTACGGGTTCTACCTGTTGCTGGGTGCCAAGCAGGACCTGGCAAATCTGGGCATCGTCGCCTTCGTTGCCACCTTGCAGTTTCTGCCGGGCGTGCTGTCCGTCCTCTACTGGCCCGCGGCAAATCGCCGAGGCTTCATGGCTGGCCTGATCGCCGGGACAGTGGTGTGGATGGTCAGCATGCTGTTTCCGCTGATCGGCAACTTCCAGGGTTTCTATATTCCCCTGCTGAACATGATCTACGTGCTGGATGACACCAGTTGGCACATGGCAGCCATTGCCTCGCTGGCGGCAAACGTTCTGGTATTCACCCTGATTTCGCTGTTCAGCAATCCAAGCCCCGAAGAAGCCAGCGCCGCCGAGGCCTGTGCGGTGGATAACGTTCGCCGCCCTCAGCGTCGTGAACTGCACGCCGTCTCGCCGCAGGAATTTGCCACTCAGCTGGCCAAGCCTCTCGGTGCAAAGGCTGCGCAAAAAGAGGTCGAACAAGCGCTGCGCGACCTTTACCTGCCCTTCGACGAACGGCGCCCTTACGCCCTGCGTCGTCTGCGCGACCGTATCGAAGCCAACCTTTCCGGCCTGATGGGCCCAAGTGTGGCTCAGGACATGGTCGAAACCTTCCTGCCGTACAAATCGGGCAGTGAGAACTACGTCACTGAAGACATTCACTTCATCGAAAGCCGTCTCGAGGACTACCATTCGCGCCTCACCGGCCTTGCCGCCGAGCTCGATGCCTTGCGCCGCTACCACCGCCAGACCCTGCAGGAACTGCCAATGGGCGTCTGCTCGCTGGCCAAGGATCAAGAAATCCTGATGTGGAACAAGGCGATGGAAGAACTCACCGGCATCGGCGCGCAGCGCGTGGTCGGGTCACGCCTTGAAACCATCGCCGATCCGTGGCGACAGCTGCTGCTGGGCTTCATCAACGTCCCGGACGAGCACCTGCACAAGCAGCGTCTGGCGCTGGATGGGCAGACCCGGTGGCTGAATCTGCACAAAGCGGCCATTGATGAACCTCTTGCACCCGGTAACAGCGGACTGGTGATCCTGGTTGAGGACCTCACCGATACCCAGATGCTGGAAGACAAACTGGTCCATTCCGAACGTCTGGCCAGCATTGGCCGCCTGGCCGCCGGTGTCGCCCACGAAATCGGCAACCCGATCACCGGCATCGCCTGTCTGGCCCAGAACCTGCGCGAAGAGCGCGAGGAAGACGGCGAACTGACGGAAATCAGCAGCCAGATCATCGAACAGACCAAACGTGTGTCGCGCATTGTCCAGTCGCTGATGAGCTTCGCTCACGCCGGCGGCCACCAGCATGCCGACGAAGCCGTATGCCTGGCCGAGGTCGCACAGGATGCCATTGGTCTGCTCGCGCTCAATCGCCGCAATTTCGAGGTGCAGTTCTATAACCTGTGCAACCCGAACCACTGGGTCGATGGCGATCCGCAACGCCTGGCGCAGGTGCTGATCAACCTGCTCTCCAACGCTCGTGACGCCTCCCCGGCAGGTAGCGCGGTCCGGGTAAAAAGCGAAGCGTCCGAACATACGGTCGATTTGATCGTCGAAGACGAAGGCACCGGAATTCCGAAAGCAATCATGGACCGCTTGTTCGAACCGTTCTTCACCACCAAGGATCCGGGAGAAGGGACAGGGCTAGGGCTCGCACTGGTCTATTCCATCGTTGAAGAGCATTATGGACAAATCACCATCGACAGCCCGGCTGACGCCGAGCAACAACGCGGAACCCGTATTCGGGTGACATTACCGCGACATGTCGAAGCGACGTCCGCTGTGAACTGAGACCGTCGAGAGAATCGAATCAATGCCGCACATTTTGATCGTCGAAGACGAAACCATTATCCGCTCCGCCTTGCGTCGCCTGCTGGAACGCAATCAGTACCAGGTCAGTGAAGCCGGATCCGTGCAGGAAGCTCAGGAACGTTTCAGCATCCCCTCTTTCGATCTGATCGTCAGCGACCTGCGCCTGCCCGGCGCTCCCGGTACTGAACTGATCAAGCTCGGACAGGGTAAACCTGTACTGATCATGACCAGTTACGCCAGCCTGCGCTCGGCCGTGGACTCAATGAAGATGGGCGCGGTGGACTACATCGCCAAGCCCTTCGATCATGACGAAATGCTCCAGGCGGTTTCGCGCATCCTGCGTGACCGACAAACCGTGCAGAGCCTGCAAGCCGAGCGCGCCGCGACCAGCAAAACGTCGACCTCCGACAAGCCTGGCCCTGACAACAGCAACGGCGAGATCGGCATCATCGGCTCATGCCCGCCGATGCAGGACTTGTACAGCAAGATCCGCAAGGTCGCCCCGACTGACTCCAACGTGTTGATTCAAGGCGAGTCCGGCACCGGTAAGGAGCTGGTGGCCCGTGCCCTGCACAACCTGTCCCGTCGTGCCAAGGCGCCGATGATTTCAGTGAACTGCGCAGCGATTCCCGAGACACTGATCGAGTCCGAACTGTTCGGCCACGAGAAAGGTGCGTTCACAGGGGCTAGCGCAGGTCGCGCGGGCCTGGTGGAAGCGGCTGACGGTGGCACGCTGTTTCTCGACGAAATCGGTGAATTGCCCCTGGAAGCGCAAGCTCGTTTGTTACGGGTGCTTCAAGAAGGCGAGATCCGTCGCGTCGGCTCGGTGCAATCGCAAAAGGTGGACGTGCGCCTGATTGCGGCGACCCACCGCGACCTCAAGAGCCTGGCCAAGGTCGGACAGTTCCGTGAAGACCTCTATTACCGTCTGCACGTGATCGCCCTCAAATTGCCAGCCCTGCGCGAGCGTGGCGCCGACGTGAACGAGATAGCCAACGCGTTCCTGGCCCGCCAGAGCGCCAAGGCCGGACGTAACGATCTGAAATTCGGCCCGGATGCCGAACAGGCCATTCGTCATTACTCCTGGCCTGGCAACGTACGGGAGCTGGAAAATGCGGTCGAGCGGGCTGTAATTCTGTGCGAAAGCCCGGAAATCTCGGCTGATCTTCTGGGGATCGACATCGAACTGAGCGATCTGGACGTGGAGGAGTTCATCGGCCTGGCGCCACAAACGGCATCCTCTGCCAGTTCCACCGCACATGAGCCGACCGAAGATCTGTCCCTGGAGGATTACTTCCAGCACTTCGTTCTTGAGCATCAGGACCACATGACCGAGACCGAACTCGCACGCAAACTCGGCGTGAGCCGCAAGTGCCTGTGGGAGCGCCGCCAGCGCCTGGGTATCCCCCGCCGCAAGACCGGCGTCGCCAGCGAAACGTGAGACGCTTGACCCGCGCAAGGCTCTGGCACGCGGCTTAGGGGTGTTGTGAAAAAACTGTTACCTCACTCAGCAACACGTAACAGAAGCCGGGGCGTACGGTAACGTAACCCCGGTTTTTTTATGCCCGTAAAAAATAGCGTCGTTTTGCCACACCCCCGTGTTTAAAGGGCTGCAGCGTTTTACACAAAAGTTGGCACGCGTTCTGCTATAGGTATTCGTACAAGAACAACAAAAATCAGTCACCCGCAAAACACCACAATAAAAACAAGACGAATCGACTCACGCATAACAAGAACAACACGGCGGAGGCGCAGCTAACTGATTCTTTTGGAGAGGCGTTGCATTTGGGACTTGTCCCGCAACCAGGCCGAGAACAACAAAAACTACCCTAAGGTAGAGCCTGAACTGGTTGGATCGATTGATTACTGCAGCACAGCGACCAAAGCAATCCGTTTGCTCTTGACTCCCGATTGGGAGGTTTCACAGGCGAAAGCCGTGAATTGGGCGCTCAACAAAAACAAAAAGCCCAACAGACAATAAAAATAAGAGCACGCACTTTGGGGGAGCTTCGGCTCCCCCAGTAGCTTCCGGGATAAAATCCCGACTCAAACTCCCCCGCACCAAGCCTCTGAGCCCCGCACCGCCTGCCTCAAGACTGCCTTCGCGCAGCCTCCTACACCATCCCTCGACTAAATGCTAGAATCCCCGCCCATCATGCGGTCATTCCTGGGAATCGGCCGAATATTCCTTCAAACAGTGCATCCCATGCTGAAGAAGCTGTTCCAGTCATTCCGTACTCCCCTGCGTAAACCGCAGCAACACACGCGTACCACGCCTGAAGTGCTCAACGGCAGTCAGCACTCGTTGCAGCGCAATCAATTCAGCCGCTATGCGGTGAGCATCGTCGAGCGCCTGCAGAACGCCGGTTACCAGGCCTATCTGGTCGGCGGTTGTGTACGCGACCTGATGCTGGGCATCACGCCGAAGGATTTCGACGTTGCCACCAGCGCCACTCCTGAACAGGTTCGCGCAGAATTCCGTAACGCTCGCATCATCGGTCGCCGCTTCAAGCTGGTTCATATCCATTTCGGTCGTGAAATCATCGAAGTCGCGACGTTCCGCGCCAACCACCCTCAGGATGAAGAAGACGAAGACAGCAACCAGTCTTCGCGCAACGAGAGTGGCCGGATTCTGCGGGACAACGTGTACGGCACCCTTGAAGAAGATGCCCAGCGCCGCGACTTCACCATCAATGCCCTTTATTACGATCCGGTCACCGAACGCGTGCTCGATTACGCCAATGGCGTACACGACATTCGGAACCGTCTCATCCGCCTGATTGGCGATCCTCAGCAGCGCTATAAAGAAGACCCGGTGCGTATGCTGCGCGCCGTGCGTTTCGCCGCCAAGCTGGATTTCGGCATCGAAAAACACAGCGCTACGCCGATTCGTCCGCTGGCGCCCATGCTGCGTGACATCCCGGCAGCGCGTCTGTTCGAGGAAGTGCTGAAGCTGTTCCTGTCTGGATACGCTGAACCGTCCTTCGAGATGCTGGTGGACCTGGAGCTGTTCGAGCCCTTGTTCCCGGCCAGCTCCAAGGCGCTGGAGTACAACCCGACCTACACCCACACGCTGATCAGCGAGGCTTTGGCCAACACCGACCTGCGCGTGAAACAGAACAAACCCGTAACTCCGGCATTCCTGTTCGCTGCGCTGCTGTGGCCTGCCCTGCCTGCCCGCGTGCTGCGTCTGCAGGAACGTGGCATGCCGCCAATTCCCGCGATGCAGGAAGCGGCTCATGAGCTGATTGCCGAACAGTGCCAGCGCATCGCGATTCCAAAACGCTTCACCATGCCGATTCGCGAGATATGGGACATGCAGGAGCGTCTGCCACGTCGCTCCGGCAAGCGTGCCGACCTACTGCTGGATAATCCACGGTTCCGTGCCGGTTACGACTTCCTGCTTTTGCGCGAAAGTGCTGGCGAGGAAACCGATGGCCTGGGCGACTGGTGGACCGAGTATCAGGACGCCAATGAAGCCGGGCGCCGCGACATGATTCGCGATCTGGGCAACAAGTCCGAAACAGGCCAGGGCCCGCGCAAGCGTCGTCGCAGCGGCGGCGGCAAACGCAAGCGCGCTGGCGCCGACGCCTCGGAATGAGGTCAGGGCCTTCGAACATGGAACGTGTCTTCATCGGGATGGGTAGCAATCTGGCCGATCCCGCCGAGCAGTTGCGTGAAGCGATCAAAGCGTTGTCGCAATTGCCGCAGACCAGCCTGTCAGGCGTGTCTTCCTTTTATGTGAGCGACTCGCTGCTGCCCGGCCAGCCGCGTTATACCAACGCGGTCGCGGCGCTGGATACAGCGCTGGAGCCGTTGGCACTGCTCGATGCTCTGCAATCCATCGAAAATGGCCAGGGCCGCGAGCGCCTGGAGCGCTGGGGCCCGCGCACGCTGGATCTGGACATCCTGCTGTTCGGCGACCGGCTGATCGATGAGCCGCGTCTTAAAGTGCCGCACTATCACATGCAGGCCCGGGCGTTCGTGTTGTATCCACTGGCCGAGCTGGCGCCGGGAATCACCTTCGCCGACGGCCGATCACTGGATGCTCTGCTTGCCGAATGCCCGTTCCAAGGGTTGGAGCAGCTGCAAGGTTAAGCATCGCCACTTCCTGCCGGACGGCTACGGCATCGGTTTACCCGATGCTCTCCGTTTCCCTCCGGTAACATCCTGATCAAGCCGGTAACACCCGGAATTGACTTCCCGCCCCCTCCTCACGAATATAAGCGTCCCGAAGCCGGACTACCGGCCAATAGGCGCCAAACAGGTCTTTGCAAACATCGCGAAACGACGATGTGCCTGCGTTTGCAGAATGAATCACGCGTTGCTCTCCGTAGTGTTCACAGCGCCTGAATGAGGATTTTTTCATGCCAGATATCACCGTTACGTCCCTGCTGGGCCTGAAGCAGAAAGGTGAAAAGATCACCATGCTCACCTGCTACGACGCAACCTTCGCCCACGTCGCCAGCCAGGCGGGCGTCGAAGTCCTGCTGATCGGCGATTCGCTGGGCATGGTGCTGCAAGGCCACGACAGTACGCTGCCGGTGACCACGGCCGAAATGGCCTATCACGTTGCCAGCGTCAAACGCGGCAATCAGGGCGCGATGATTCTCGCCGACCTGCCGTTCATGTCCTACGCCACCGCTGAACAGACGTTCGCCAACAGCGCGATGTTGATGCAGGCGGGCGCTAACATGATCAAGGTCGAAGGCGCTGCCTGGCTCGGCGATTCGATTCGCCTGCTCGCCGAGCGTGGCATCCCGGTCTGTGCGCACATGGGGCTGACCCCTCAAGCCGTCAACGTGCTGGGCGGCTATAAGGTCCAGGGGCGCCAGGAGGCGCAGGCGCGGCAAATGCGTGCCGACGCGATTACTCTGGAACAGGCGGGCGCGGCGATGATTCTGCTGGAATGCGTACCCGGCGAGCTGGCTCAGGAAATCACCCACGCGGTGAAGATTCCGGTGATCGGCATCGGCGCCGGTAGCGCCACCGACGGTCAGGTTCTGG
Organism: Pseudomonas sp. LS-2; assembly: GCF_003605735.1. Taxonomy (GTDB): domain Bacteria; phylum Pseudomonadota; class Gammaproteobacteria; order Pseudomonadales; family Pseudomonadaceae; genus Aquipseudomonas. The sequence goes on from NZ_QXTJ01000027.1 coordinate 30,001, forward strand.
TCCTTCACGACATGCTCGGCCTGTCGATCACGGGACGTGTACCCAAGTTCGTGAAGAACTTCATGATCGGTCAACCTGACATTCAGTCGGCCATTGCCGCCTATGTCAGCGCGGTCAAAGACGTCAGCTTCCCCGCTCCAGAACATGGATTCTCGGCATGAACACTGTAAAAACCGTGCGCGAACTGCGCGCCGCCGTTGCGCGCGCCCGCAGTGAAGGCAAACGTATCGCGCTGGTGCCCACCATGGGCAACCTGCACAGTGGTCACACTGCGCTGGTCACCAAAGCCACTCAACGCGCTGACTTCGTGGTTGCGAGCATTTTCGTTAACCCGCTGCAGTTCGGCCCCAACGAAGACCTGGCCACGTATCCCCGCACGCTGGCGGCCGATCAGGAAAAACTGCTGCAAGCCGGCTGCCACCTGCTGTTTACGCCTACCGTTGAAGAAATGTATCCCCATGGCATGGCCGATCAAACCATCGTCCGCGTGCCGGTGGTTTCAGAAGGCCTGTGCGGCGGGAGTCGTCCTGGTCATTTCGATGGCGTTTCCACTGTTGTCAGCAAACTGTTCAATATGGTTCAGCCTGACATCGCGATCTTTGGTCAGAAAGACTTCCAGCAACTGGCCGTGATCAGCGCGCTGGTGCGAGATCTGAACATGCCGATCCAGATCATCGGCGAGCCGACCGTACGTGCGGCCGATGGCCTGGCGCTGTCGTCCCGCAACGGTTACCTGACCGAAGCAGAACGTGTTACCGCCCCCGAGCTGTATCGGGTCATCAAGCAGATTGGCGCTGCACTGCACAACGGTGAGAAGAACTACCCGCAGTTGCTGGAGGGCGGCAAGAAGGCACTCGAAGCCGCTGGCTTGCGTCCCGATTATCTCGAAATTCGCCAAGCCGTGAGCTTGCGACCCGCAGCCCCTGAGGATCAGGATCTGGTGGTGCTGGGCGCAGCCTTTCTGGGCAAGACGCGTTTGATCGACAATCTTCATCTGGTCAGGGAATAACAAGGAGTACAAAGACATTCGCAACTATGCTCATTTGCCCGAAGCCACGCATCTGCACGGGGAACCGCGCATGCTTCATATGGCATCGGGCAATGAACTTAGCCACATGAGCAATGCCATACCGGTACAGGTCGCCCCAGAAAGGCGACACTACCTTGTGAGAAAAAGTACCGAGCAAAGGTAAAGCAAGGCGCAGACATCGACGCGCCCGGGGGGTAGCCTTCGGAGAACGCATGCATTCGATTCCGCCCTTGGCTTTTCAGTGTCCAAAGGCAGTTCAAGTACAAGGAAACCCGCAGCGATGGCGTACTACCGCACCCCTCATGACGTCACCACCCTGCCCGCCTGGCAGGCGCTCACCGAACACCGTAAAGCCATGCAGGATTTCAGCATGCGCGAGGCGTTCAACGAAGACCCGCAGCGTTTCAACGAATTCACCCTCAGCAGCAGCGGCCTATTCCTCGATTATTCGAAAAACCTGATCAACGCTGAAACTCGCGAATTGCTGGTCAATCTGGCCAATGAAGTGGGCCTCAAAGAAGCGATCAAGGCGCAGTATGACGGAGAACCGGTCAACTCTTCGGAGAACCGTCCGGCACTGCACACCGCGCTGCGTCGCCCGGTGGGCGACAAGCTGATGGTCAACGGCACCAATGTGATGCCGGAAGTGCACAAGGTGCTGAACCAGATCACTGACCTGGTTGGCCGTATTCACGACGGTCTGTGGCGTGGCTACACCGAAAAACCGATCACCGACGTGGTCAACATCGGCATCGGTGGCTCGTTCCTCGGCCCTGAGCTGGTGTCCGAAGCGCTGCTGTCTTACGCGCAAAAAGGCGTTCGCTGCCACTATCTGGCGAACATCGACGGCACCGAGCTGCACGAACTGACCGCCAAGCTGCGCGCCGAGACAACGCTGTTCATCGTTTCGTCCAAGACGTTCAGCACCCTTGAAACCCTGAAAAACGCGACCGCTGCCCGCGCCTGGTACCTTGCCCAGGGCGGTTCGGAAGCCGAGCTGTATCGTCACTTCATTGCGGTATCGAGCAACAACGCCGCAGCTGTGGCGTTCGGTATCCGTGAAGAGAACATCTTCCCGATGTGGGACTGGGTCGGTGGTCGGTACTCGCTGTGGTCAGCCATCGGCTTGCCTATCGCGCTGGCAATCGGCATGTCCAACTTCAAGGAACTGCTGTCCGGCGCCTACACCATGGACCAGCACTTCCAGAATGCCTCGTTCGAACAGAACATGCCGGTGCTGCTGGGCTTGCTCGGTGTCTGGTACGGCAACTTCTGGGGCGCGCAGAGCCATGCGATCCTGCCGTATGACCACTACCTGCGAAACATCACCAAGCATTTGCAGCAACTGGACATGGAATCCAACGGCAAGAGCGTGCGTCAGGATGGCGTCCCGGTGAAAACCGAAACCGGCCCGGTGATCTGGGGTGGCGTGGGCTGCAACGGTCAACACGCGTATCACCAGTTGCTGCACCAGGGCACGCAGTTGATCCCGGCCGACTTCATCGTGCCGATCGTCAGCTTCAACCCGGTGTCCGACCACCACCAGTGGCTGTACGCCAACTGTCTGTCGCAAAGCCAGGCGCTGATGCTGGGCAAGACTCGCGAAGAGGCCGAAGCCGAATTGCGCGCCAAAGGCATGCCGGAAGAAGAAGTGCAGCGTGTCGCGCCGCACAAGGTCATTCCGGGCAATCGCCCGAGCAACACCATCGTGTGCGAGCGCATCAGCCCTCGCCGCCTGGGCGCTCTGGTCGCCATGTACGAGCACAAGGTGTTCGTGCAAAGCGTCATCTGGGGCACCAACGCCTTCGATCAGTGGGGCGTGGAACTGGGCAAGGAACTGGGCAAGGGTGTCTACAGCCGTCTTGTTGGCTCTGAAGAAACCCCGGCAGAAGACGCGTCGACCCAAGGCCTGATCAACTACTTCCGCGGTCGTCACCGCGGCTGATCCCCCCCTCAGGCAACACCTTCAAAACCCGCCCCCTCGAAAGAGGCGGCGGTTTTTTTATGGGTTAAAGCCGCGATTGCAGGCGTGAGTTCGCTCGCGATAGCGGTGGGTCAGACATCGACTCAGAACAGCTAGACCTCTATGGCGAGCAAGCTCACTCCTACAAAGGTGATCCGCCGCGACCCTGAACCCTGAGGATGCCAACTACTCTGATGTCTGAGTGTGCCCACAAGAAAAACAGGAGACGCCATGTTCAATCTCAGCGATTTCCCGCAGGCCGATGCCACGCGCAAGGCCGCTCAATTGAGCGCAGAAGACTACCAGCGCCTTTATCGGCAATCGGTTGAACAGCCCGATGTGTTCTGGGCCGAGCAGGCCGGAGAGTTTCTAGACTGGTCCTCGCCCTGGGATCAGGTTCAGCAGTGCGACCTCAAGACGGGCGCCGCCAGTTGGTTCAAGGGCGGCAAGCTCAACGTCAGTTACAACTGCATCGATCGTCATCTGGCCAAACGTGGCGATCAGGTTGCAATCATCTGGGAAGGGGATAATCCTTCCGAATCCGCCGAGATCACCTACAAAAAGCTCCACCACAACGTCGCTCGCCTGGCCAATGTATTAAAAAGCCGTGGCGTGAAAAAAGGCGATCGCGTGTGCATTTACATGCCGATGGTCCCGGAAGCAGCCTATGCGATGCTGGCCTGCGCCCGGATCGGCGCAGTGCATTCGGTCGTCTTCGGCGGGTTTTCACCCGACTCACTGCGTGACCGCATTCTCGATGCCGATTGCCAGACCGTCATCACGGCGGACGAAGGCGTACGCGGCGGCAAGTTCATCCCGCTGAAGCAGAACGTCGACAAGGCACTGCAAAGCTGCCCGAATGTCAGCACTGTGCTGGTGGTCCAGCGCACCGAAGGCGACGTGGAGTGGGTCGACGGCCGGGACGTCTGGTATCACGAAGCGCTGCATGGCATCAGCGACGATTGCCCGCCTGAACCGATGGACGCCGAGGACCCGCTGTTCATTCTCTATACCTCCGGCAGCACCGGCAAACCCAAAGGCGTGCTGCACACCACTGGGGGCTATCTGTTGCAGGCCGCGATGACCCACAAGTACGTATTCGATTATCGCGATGGCGAGATTTATTGGTGTACCGCCGACGTGGGATGGGTGACCGGCCACAGCTACATCGTCTACGGACCTTTGGCCAATGGCGCGACCACGCTGATTTTCGAAGGTGTGCCGAACTACCCAGACACTTCGCGCTTCTGGCAAGTGATCGACAAGCACGATGTGAACATCTTCTACACCGCGCCCACGGCGCTGCGGGCGTTGATGCGCGAAGGTCCGAAACCGTTGGAAAACACCAGCCGGGAGAGTCTTCGCGTACTCGGCACGGTCGGCGAGCCGATTAACCCGGAAGCGTGGGAATGGTATTTCCACAAGGTCGGAAAGGAACGCTGCCCTATCGTCGATACGTGGTGGCAGACCGAAACCGGCGGCATCATGCTCACGCCGCTCGTCAGCACCACGCCCCTGAAACCGGGCTGCGCCACCCAACCGATGTTCGGCGTTCAGCCGGTGCTGCTGGATGACAAAGGCAAGGAACTGGAAGGTGCTACCAGTGGCCTGCTGGCGATCAAGGCCAGCTGGCCGGGGCAGATACGCGGCGTGTATGGCGACCAGAAGCGCATGGTCGAGACCTATTTCAAACCCTACCCCGGTTATTACTTCACCGGTGACGGCGCACGCCGTGATCAGGACGGGCATTACTGGATTACCGGGCGCGTGGACGATGTGATCAATGTGTCCGGACACCGCATCGGCACCGCCGAGGTCGAAAGCGCATTGGTCTTGCATGACAGCGTGGCCGAGGCTGCGGTCGTCGGTTATCCCCACGACGTGAAAGGCATGGGGATTTATGCGTTCGTCACCACAATGGCCGGAATCGAGCCGGACGAAGCGTTGCAGAAGGAGTTACTGGCCTTGGTGAGCAAGGAGATCGGTAGTTTCGCCAAGCCGGAGTTGATCCAGTGGGCGCCAGCCTTGCCGAAAACCCGTTCAGGGAAGATCATGCGGCGCATCCTGCGCAAGATCGCCTGCAATGAACTGGACAGTTTGGGGGATATCTCCACCCTCGCGGACTCGACGGTCGTGGAGGGCTTGATCGAGAAGCGCTTGAATAAATAACAAACCGAGATCTTGTGTAGGAGCGCGCTTGCCCGCGATTGCTGTGTGTCAGGTTCATCGATGCCTCGAACCAATGGCAATCGCGGGCAAGCGCGCTCCTACACGATTTCATTCTCCACAGTGGTAACCAGGCCCTCATGGAATTCATCCGCACACGCATCGAAACCCAGGTCATGAGCATGACCGGCCTTGCCTTGGGTCAACTGGATATGGAGAACCCCAAAGGCGATCCCGGCCTGTTCGGGCCCCAGGCGGTGTGCTGGCAGGTACACGGTGATTTCCCCAGCATGTTGATCGGCGGCATCTGCGCGTTGATGCTTCAGATGCTCCATCCGCGCGTGCTGGCGGGCGTGTGGGATCACTCCAACTTCCGCCAGGACATGCTCGGCCGGCTGCGACGGACCGGACAATTCATCTCCGGTACGACCTTCGGCTCGACCCATGACGCCAACTGGCTGATCGAAAAGGTCCGCGCCATTCACGCTCAGATCAGTGGGACCGCCCCGGATGGCAGGTTCTATGCCGCCGACGACCCGGATCTGTTGACCTGGGTGCATGTTGCCGAAGTCAGCAGTTTCATGGCGGCCCATCTGCGTTATCTGAACCCTCATCTGTCGCTGGAAGATCAGGATCGCTACTACGCCGAAACCGCCATCGTCGCTGAGCGTCTCGGCGCCCGTGACGTGCCGCGTTCGACATTACACATCGCTCACTATCTGGAAGACATCCGCGCGCAACTGGTTTGCGATCAGCGCACGCGCGAGGTGCTGCGCATTTTGCAGAATGCGCCCGCGCCAAGTCGTCTCGCAAAACCCATGGGCAACCTGATGATGCAGGCTGGAATCGAGTTGATGCCTGGGTGGGCCAGCGCGATGTTCGATATCCATCCAAGCGACTTCAGGCGCAAGATGATCCGCGCTGGTGTGAACCGCACCGCCCCTATCCTGCGCTGGGCCGTGCGCAATGCATCGGTTCATCGAGCCAGACGGCGGATGGACGTGGTTTGAAGCCACGGGATTCTTTGTCGAGGGCGCGCTTGCCCGCGATCGCGGTGTGTCAGTTACATCACTCTGTCTGACCGATGGCTATCGCGGGCAAGCGCGCTCCTACAATGGCAGCGTCATTCATGCCACCATGTGCGCCCTTGATTCCGCTGTCCCGGACCTTCACCCTTTTCATTGCTTGTGAAGCTCCTGGCGCCAAAACCAATAACAGTGAGGATTCGTACCATGCAAGACGTCGTTATCGTTGCCGCCACTCGCACCGCGGTCGGCAGTTTCCAGGGTTCGCTGGCGAATATTACTGCCGTGGACCTCGGCGCTGCGGTCATCCGTCAGTTGCTGGCCCAAACGGGTCTGGACCCTGCGCTTGTCGACGAAGTGATCATGGGCCAGGTACTCACTGCCGGCGCAGGTCAAAACCCTGCGCGTCAGGCGTCGATCAAGGCCGGTCTGCCGTTTGCCGTTCCGGCGATGACCCTGAACAAGGTCTGCGGATCGGGTCTGAAAGCGCTGCACCTCGGGACTCAAGCCATTCGTTGTGGTGACGCCGATGTGATCATCGCAGGCGGTCAGGAAAGCATGAGTCTGGCGAACTACGTGATGCCGGGCGCGCGTACCGGTCTGCGCATGGGCCACGCGACCATGGTCGACACCATGATCAGCGACGGTCTGTGGGATGCCTTCAACGATTACCACATGGGCATCACTGCCGAGAACCTGTCGGAAAAGTACGAGATCAGCCGTGAAGCACAAGATGCCTTCGCCGCCTCCTCACAACAGAAAGCCGCCGCGGCCATCGAGGCCGGGCGCTTTGTCGACGAAATCACTCCGATCCTGATTCCTCAGCGCAAGGGCGACCCGGTCTCTTTTGCCACCGACGAACAGCCTCGTGCAGGAACGACCGCCGACTCGCTGGGCAAGTTGAAGCCAGCCTTCAAAAAAGACGGCACCGTGACAGCCGGAAACGCTTCTTCGCTGAATGACGGCGCGGCGGCAGTGATTCTGATGAGCGCTAAGAAGGCAGAAGAACTTGGGCTGCCTGTACTGGCACGCATTGCGGCGTATGCCAATGCTGGCGTAGATCCGGCGATCATGGGCATCGGTCCGGTCAGCGCCACCCGCCGCTGCCTGGACAAAGCCGGCTGGACGCTGGACGAACTGGACCTCATCGAAGCCAACGAAGCTTTCGCCGCACAATCGCTGTCGGTGGGCAAAGAGCTGGGTTGGGACATGGAAAAGGTCAACGTCAACGGCGGCGCCATCGCCATCGGCCACCCGATCGGTGCGTCGGGCTGCCGCGTGCTGGTGACCCTGTTGCATGAAATGATCAAGCGCGATGCCAAAAAAGGCCTGGCGACCCTGTGCATTGGCGGCGGCCAAGGCGTCGCGCTGGCGCTGGCGCGCTAAAGGCCGATGATCGTTCCCACGCTCTGCGTGGGAATGCCGCCCCGAGCGCTCCGCGTTCCGGCCGGTGTGACGCAGAGCGTCACTCGATGCATGCCCACGCGGAGCGTGGGCACGATCAAAACAGCCCAAAAAATCACTGCCAACCAAACCTTCTCACATAAAAGCCCTTCACCGCCTGGGTCAGCCCCACATACGCCAGCAGAATCAGCGGCAGGATGACGAAGTACAGCGGTGGCAGCGCCTGCAGTTTGAAGTAGTGCGCCAGCGGCCCCATCGGCAGAAAAATCCCCACCGCCATGATCACGCCCGTCATCACCATCAACGGCATTGCAGCGCGGCTTTGCAGGAACGGGATCTTCGGGGTGCGGATCATGTGCACGATCAGCGTCTGGGTCAGCAGCCCCACCACGAACCAGCCCGACTGAAACAGGGTTTGATGCTCTGGTGTGCTGGCGCCGAACACGTACCACATCACCGCAAAGGTAGTGATGTCGAAGATCGAGCTGATCGGCCCGAAGAACATCATGAAACGTCCGACATCCGCGGGCTGCCAGCGCTGTGGCTTGTTAAGCAGTTCCTCGTCGACGTTATCGAACGGAATGGCGATCTGGGAAATGTCGTACAGCAGGTTCTGCACCAGCAGATGCATCGGCAGCATCGGCAGAAACGGAATGAACGCACTGGCGACCAGCACCGAGAACACGTTGCCGAAGTTGGAACTGGCGGTCATCTTGATGTACTTGAGCATGTTGGCGAACGTCCGACGCCCTTCCAGCACGCCCTCTTCCAGCACCATCAGGCTTTTCTCCAGCAGGATGATGTCCGCCGCCTCTTTGGCGATGTCCACCGCACTGTCTACGGAAATCCCGATATCGGCCGTGCGCAGGGCGGGCGCGTCGTTGATGCCGTCGCCCATGAAACCCACCACGTGACCGTTGGCCTTGAGCAGCCGCACGATGCGCTCCTTGTGCGAAGGCGTCAGTTTGGCGAAGACATTGGTGGCCTCAACCGCCAGTGAAAGCTCAGCATCACTCATGCGCTCGATGTCGCCACCGAGCAGCAGGCCTTGACGCTCCAGCCCCACTTCGCGAGAGATCTTGGCGGTCACCCGCTCGTTGTCACCGGTCAGCACTTTCACCGCCACGCCGTGATCGGCCAGCGCCTTGAGCGCGGGCGCAGTGCTTTCCTTGGGGGGATCGAGAAATGCGACATAGCCGATCAGCGTCAGATCGCTTTCGTCTGCCAGGCCGTAAGCGTCGCACCCTTGCTCCATGAAGCGGGCAGCCACCGCCACCACCCGCAAACCCTCGTCGTTGAACGCCGAGGTGACCTGCACAATGCGCTGCAGCAGTTCCGGGGTCAGTGTTTCTTCGGCGTCGCCGTGGCGCACACGCTTGCACACGCTCAACACTTCCTCCAGGGCGCCCTTGCAGATCAGCAGGTGCGGTTGACCCTGCTCCTTAACCACCACTGACATGCGACGCCGATTGAAATCGAACGGCACCTCATCGACTTTGCTGAACGCTGTACCCACCTGCAGTTCACGATGGATTTCCACGTGCTCCAGCACCGCGACGTCCAACAGGTTTTTCAGACCCGTCTGGTAGTAGCTGTTCAGGTAAGCCATTTCCAGCACGTCGTCGGACTCATCGCCCCAGACGTCGACATGCCTGGCGAGGAAGATTTTGTCCTGAGTCAACGTGCCCGTCTTGTCGGTGCACAGCACGTCCATGGCGCCGAAGTTCTGAATGGCGTCCAGGCGTTTGACGATGACCTTCTTGCGCGACAGAAACACCGCCCCCTTGGCCAAGGTCGACGTCACGATCATTGGCAGCATTTCCGGGGTCAGCCCGACCGCGATGGACAGCGCGAACAGCAGCGCTTCCATCCAGTCCCCTTTGGTGAAGCCGTTGATGAACAGCACCAGCGGGGCCATGACGAACATGAAACGGATGAGTAGCCAGCTGACCTTGTTGACCCCGGTCTGAAACGAAGTCGGCGCACGATCAGTGGCCCCGACGCGCTGGGCCAAGGCACCGAAATAGGTGTTGTTGCCGGTGGCGAGAATCACGCCGACGGCGGAGCCAGAGACCACGTTGGTGCCCATGAACAGGATGTTCTCAAGGTCCAGCGGGTTGCCGGTATCGACTTCCTGCCGGCGAGCGAACTTCTCCACCGGCATGGATTCACCGGTCATCGCGGCCTGACTGACGAACAGGTCCTTGGCGGTCAGCACCCGGCAGTCTGCGGGGATCATGTCGCCAGCCGACAGCACGATCAGGTCGCCCGGCACCAACTGCTTGATCGGCAGTTCGATCCGCTGTCTGCCATTGCCGCTGGACGGCACGTCAGCCTGCGCCACGTCATGCCTGCGCATCACGGTCGCGGTGTTGCTGACCATGGTCTTCAGCGCATCGGCCGCCTGATTGGAACGCGCTTCCTGCCAGAACCGCAGCAGGGTCGAGAGCACGACCATCGAGAAGATCACGGTGGCCGCCTTCATGTCTTCTGTCAGCCACGAGATCAGCGCCAGCAACGTCAGCAGCAGGTTGAAGGGATTGTTATAGCAGTGCCACAGATGCACCCACCACGGCAGTGGTTGCTCATATTCGACTTCGTTCAGCCCATGTTCTTCACGCAGCCCCAAGGCTTCGGTGTCGGTGAGGCCTTCGCTATGGCTGCCGAGTCGCGCCAACAGCTCAGACGCTAGTTCAGTGGCGCCGCGTATGAGGGTTTGAGCCAGTGTTGGCGGTACTTCGCGGCTGACCGTAGCGTCGGTCACGCTGTCGAGCATCGCCAGACGACGGAAGTGCCGGGCGAAGTGGCGGGTGCGCAGGAATCCTGCGAAGAACTCTTTGAGCAGAGCCAGCTTCATGGTGGTGAGCTTCATGGATATGTCCCCTGGACTGAAGGGCTTACGGCTGAAAAGGCCCAGGCAGGTACGACCGACCGCACGCCAGTTTCCACAGGGAATGGCAGGCGAAAGCTGGCCCGCGACCCGAAGGTCGCGCGGGTGTGACATCAGGAAAGGGAAGGGAAGCTTCACCCATAGCCGGACGGCCAAGGACGTTAGCGCACTGCCGTTTCTCGCACTGTCGGCGAGATCACGGCAGCGAAAAGACTGCGCGTTATCTTGCCGAGGATTGGCCGGTCATCGAAACCGGCTGACGTCTGTCACTCGAACAAGTACCCACTGTGGGTCTCCGCATTGGTTGAAAACGGGCGAAGAATACGCCCGGCTTGCTAGAGAGTAAATCGTCGTTCAGGGCACGGCGAGACTATCGTTCGGGGGTTCAGGGAAGGTTCAGAAATGGTAAAAAAACCGCCTCTGTAGGAGCGCGCTTGCCCGCGATGGCTGTGTGTCAGGCGACGTCTTCACCGCAGACCCGCCGCCGTCGCGGGCAAGCGTGTTCCTACAGTTGAGCAGCAGGGGCAGTCACATCCGCACAAGCCAAACTGCTAAACTTGCGCGCCTTATTCCCGCAGCAAGGCGCCGCGCATGTCTTCGTTGAATCAGGCGCTCAGCGTCGCCCTCGATAACCGTCAATCCCTGCTCGTCGAGCTTCATGCTCAGGGCACGGACTGCTATCGCCTGTTTCACGGCAGTCAGGAAGGCGCCAGCGGTCTGACCATCGACCGCTATGGCCCGCAACTTCTGGTGCAGACGTTCCACAACACCCTGGACCGCGACGCTCTGCTGGCATTGCACGCGGCAATCAACGCCCATCTCGGGTTGGCGTTGATGCTGGTCTATAACGACCGCTCGCACGGCAACTCGCGAATCGATCGCACCGATGCGGTCTACAAAGCGGAAGACGCCGCACTGGAAGATCTGGTCGGCCACGAATGGGGCCTGAACTATCGCGTTCGGGGGCGGCATGCCGGACAGGATCCCCTGCTGTTCCTCGACCTGCGCAACGCCCGCGGCTGGGTGAAGGATCACGCAAAAGGAAAAAGCGTGCTCAACCTGTTCGCCTACACCTGCGGCGTTGGCTTGAGCGCGGCAGCGGGGGGAGCCCGCGAGGTCTGCAACCTGGATTTCGCGGAGGGGAATCTCGCGGTCGGTCGCGAAAACGGCAAGCTGAACCCGCATTTGCCGGACATGGGTTTCATCCAGTCCGACTACTTTCCCGCCATCCGTCAGCTCGCAGGTTTGCCGATTGCTTCCCGTCGCGGACAAAAACTGCCTTCATACGCGCGCCTGGAACAACGCCAGTTCGACCTGGTTCTTCTCGACCCACCGGCCTGGGCAAAAAGCGCGTTCGGCACCGTCGACCTGCTACGTGACTACCAGAGCCTGCTAAAACCGGCGTTGCTGACGACCGCCGAGAATGGCGTACTGATCTGCTGCAATAATCTGGCAAAGGTCAGCATGGATGATTGGCGGGATCAGGTTTTGCGTTGCGCGAACAAGATCGGCCGCCCCGTGCGCGATTGCCAGGTGCTCACGCCAGGCGTCGATTTTCCGTCAATGGACCAGCAACCACCGCTCAAGACATTGATCTTGCAGCTTTGATGGAAAACACGACGTCAGGGTAATTTCCCACAAGGATTGTGGACGGCAGCTTCGGAACCAGATTGACGTGCCATACTCCAAGGCACCTCACATCGAGAGAGTTGGCGACCTACATGCCCAAAGGATTGAAACGCGCCATTGGCGTCTTGCTGGCCGTCTTCGCAATTTACAGCTTGCTGGGATTCTTCATCCTGCCGGGCATTGCGTTGCGGGTCATCAACCAACAGTTGGCAAACTACGCCACGGTCCCGGCCAGACTCGACCGTCTGGAGCTAAACCCCTACAGCCTGGAAGTCACATTGTGGGGGCTGAATATCGGCGCACCGGGTAAGGAAGAAGTCGGATTCGAACGACTGTACGCCAATCTGCAAATCGACAGCCTGTGGACCAAGGCCCTGCATCTTGAGTCCGTGGAGCTGGACAAACCCAAGACCGAATTGCTGTTTTCCAAGGACGGCACCCTCAATCTCGCTGGCCTTTTCAAGTTGCCGCCAAGCGAGCCGGCAAAACCTGACGAACCACCGAGCAAGCCGTTCCCCCTGCGTATTGGCGAGATCAAGCTCGCTGACGGCTATGTGCATTTTCAGGATCAGCGCCCAAGCGAACCCATCGAATTCCTCTACAACGCGCTTAATTTCGAGCTGAAAAACCTCAGCACACTGCCTGAAGACAACGCCGACATGACGCTGGTCGCCATTGGCCCGGCTGGCGGGCAGATTGACTGGGTCGGGCGTATCAGCCTGGTGCCGATCACCTCTGAGGGCACCCTGAAAGTCACCGACGGGAAGATGAAAGTCTGGTGGCCGTACGTGCGCGACGCGCTGCCGCTGGTATTGAAGGATGGCAATTTCAGCCTCGACACCCATTACAAGCTCAGCCTGGATAAAGGCACTGAGTTGCTGCTGGATAACACGTCGCTCAGCGTGGCGCCATTTGCCATCGATGCGCCGGATGGCCGGCCACTGGTGCGACTGAAAAAGCTCGATGTCAGCGAAACGTCGATCGATCTGGCCAATCAACTGGTCACTGTGGGAAAGATCCGCAGCGAAGGCCTGGAAACTTGGGCGGCGCGGGAGTCCGATGGTGAGCTTGACTGGCAAAAGCTCTTCGCCAGCCAGCCTTCCACAACCGAACAAAAGAAAGCCGAAACAGAAAAGCAGCAACCGGCCACAGCATCTGGAGCCGAGGCCACTGCAAGTAAAGAGCCCGCAGCTGCAGGCAAACCCTGGCAGGTGTTGTTGCGTGACACCCAATTGCGCGACTACCGCATTCATCTTGCCGACAAAGTGCCTAAAGAGCCCGTCGCGGTCGAGGTCGGCCCGCTCAATCTGGACCTGACCAACTTCGACAGCCTCAACAAATCACCCTTCAACCTGAAGCTCGACACCGGGCTGGGCAAGCAGGGCAAGATCACTGCTGAAGGCGAGGTCAATCTCGCACCGGTCCGCGCCAAACTCAACGTCACCACGCGCGACATCGATTTGCGCGTCGCACAGTCCTACGTCACGCCGTTCATTCGCCTGGAAGTGCGCAGCGGCATGCTCAACACCGATCTGGCGGTGGATCTCAAAAGCACCGAGCCGTTGGCACTGGGCATCACCGGCAAGGCGCAGGTCGATCAACTGCACACACTGGACACGCTCAAATCCCGCGACTTCGTGAAGTGGCAGCGACTGAACCTGGAGGGCGTGAACTTTCAGCTCGGAGACAGCCTGAGCATTGATCAGGTCAATCTCGAACAGCCTTATGCGCGCTTCGTCATTGCCGATGACCGCACCACCAACATCGACGACTTGCTGGTACCGCAACCTGCGGACGGCAGCTCATCCGGTCCCAAGGCGGCGCCAAAGGCAGCCCCCGCGGCCAAGAACGCCTCTGCCGAGAAACCGATGGGCATTCGCATTGGTGAGGTGAACATCAACAACGGCTCGGCCAACTTCGCCGACTTCAGCCTTACCCCCAACTTCGCCACGGCGGTTCAGCAACTCAACGGCAAGATCGGCACTCTGGACAACCGCCAGGACAAACCGGCGCCTGTGAATATCAACGGTAAAGTCGACCGCTACGCACCGGTCACCATCAAAGGTGCACTCAATCCATTCAACCCTCTTGCCAGCCTGGACATCGCCACCAGCTTCAAACGTGTGGAACTGACGACGCTGACACCCTACTCCGGCAAATTCGCCGGCTACCGTATTCGCAAGGGCCGGTTGAATCTCGATCTGCATTACCTGATCACCAAAGGTCAGCTCAAGGCCGAGAACAAAGTGGTGGTCGAGCAACTGCAACTGGGTGAAAAAGTCGACAGCCCTGACGCGGTAAACCTGCCGCTGAAACTCGCGATTGCGCTGCTCAAGGACGTCGACGGCAAGATTTCCATCGAACTGCCCGTGGCCGGCGACCTGAACAACCCGCAATTCAGCGTCATGCCAATCGTCTGGCAGACCTTGCGTAACCTGGTGGTGAAAGCGGCCGCCGCACCGTTCAAGTTCATCGCAGGGCTGGTCAGTGGCGGTGGCTCGGAGGACCTGGGCACGGTGTCCTTCGCGCCCGGCTCGGATGAGCTGAACGGCGAGGCCCAGGCCTCGTTGAACAAACTGGCAGCAGCCTTGAAAGAGCGCCCTGCCCTGCGTCTGGAGATCGAAGGCACCAGCGCCGAGGCCAGCGACGGTCCGCTGATTGCCCAGCAGCGTCTGGAGCGTGAATACCAGAGCACTTATTACAAGATTCTTCAGCGTCGCGGGGACAAGGTCCCCGCGCAAGCCGGGGACCTCCAGGTGCCCGACAGCGAGAAGGCGCCGATGCTCGAAGGCATCTACCGCACGCGCCTGAAGGGCCAGCCGCCAGCTGAGTGGGTCGATCTGGGCAAAGAGGAACGGCAGAACAAGATGCGTGATGCGGTGCTTAAATCCTGGAGTTCCAGTGCACTGCTGCTGCGTCAATTGGGGCAGGCACGGGCTGGCAGCATCAAGGACTATCTGGTGGACAAGGGACAATTGGCCGATGATCGGGTCTACTTCATTGACGCAAGCCTGGGTCAACCGGAGAAAGACGGTCGCGTCATCAGCCCCCTGCATCTGGATAGCGAGTAACGACATTTGAAGAGTGTGTTTACGAGGACCGTAACGATTCTCGGTTTGGCAGCGTTGAGCGGCCTGGCACTGGCCGACACGCTGCGTTGTGGCAGTCAGTTGATCAGCGTCGGCGACCGGATGTTCGAAGTGCAGCAGAAGTGCGGGCAGCCGATCAGCCAGGACATCGTCGGCTACAAGGAAACGGTGAATCATTTCCGCCAGGTCGATCAGGTGCAGGTCCAGGAATGGATCTATGGCCCGAACAACGGGATGTACCAATATCTGCGCTTTGAAGGTGGGCGGTTGGTCAGAATCGATAGCAAGCGCGGGCGGTAGGTCAACAATCTTCTCTGATTACACCGGACCTTTAGCAGCACGGCTTGCCGGCGGTGGCGTCCTTGAAACCGCTACCGTCGGCAAGCCGTGCTGCTACACGCCGCGGGGCTATCAGGGTATTGATCAACGCTCGTGCAACGCCTCGGCGCGAGCCTTCAGGACGGGCTTGAGCAGGTAGCTGAGAATGCTCTTCTTGCCGGTGATGATGTCTACCGAGGCGACCATGCCGGGGATGATCAACAATGGATGCTCATCGGTGCCAAGGTGGCTGCGGTCGGTGCGCAACTTGATCACGTAGAACGTGTTCTTCTTCTCTTCGTCCTGCACGGTGTCGGCGCCGATCTGTTCCAGCTTGCCCTTGAGGCCACCGTAGATGGTGTAGTCATAGGCCGTGAACTTGATCATCGCTTCCTGACCCGGATGCAGAAATGCAATGTCCTGTGGACGAATGCGCGCTTCGACCAGCAGCGTGTCATCCAGCGGCACGATTTCCGCAATATCGCTGCCCGGCTGAATGACGCCACCCACCGTGTTGACCAGCATCTGCTTGACGATACCGCGCACGGGCGAAGTGACCATGGTCCGGTTGACCCGGTCTTCCAGGCCTTTGGCCGTGGACTGGGCCTTGGAAAGATTAGTACGCGCCTCGTTCAGTTGGGTCAGCGCGTCGCTGCGAAACTTGCCACGGGTCTCATCGATCTTGCGCTGCACTTCGGCAATCGCCGCCTGAGCACGAGGGATCGCCAGTGTGGTGCCGTCCAGCTGACCGCGCGTTTCAACTTCAGAACGCTTCAACCGCAGAATGTCCACCGGGGAAACCGCGCCCTGCGCCACCAGCGGCTCGGACATGCCGATCTCCTGGCGCAACAGGCCCAGACTGCTGCGGTATTGCTCCTGCTTGGAACCGAACTCGCGCAGCTCTTGCTGACGCTGAATCAGTTGCTGCTGCAGACCGCCAACTTCGTCTACCAGTTGCTGACGACGGCTCTGATACAGAGACTCTTCGTTGGCGGCCTGTTTAGGCGCCGATTTGCGGGCTTCAGGACTGATATTCAGTGGACGATCATCCACCTCGGCGCTCAGACGCTCGACGCGCAACTCCATCGCCACGCGATCCGCTTCGGTTTCACCGACGTTCGAGGCAAAACGGGTATCGTCCAGACGAATCAACGGCGCACCGGCTTCCACGATCTCGCCGTCACGGGCGTAGATCTGCGCAACGATACCGCCCTCCAGGTTCTGGATTTTCTGGATCTTGGTGGACGGAATGGCCTTGCCTTCGCCCTTGGTCACTTCGTCGATGACCGCAAAATTCGCCCACAGCACCAGAAATGTGAAGAACGCGATGACCGCCCAGATGGTCAGGCGAACGATACGCGGTGCATCGTCGACCAGCGCCTTCTCGACTTCGGGCAGCGGCTGCCCATCTAGCGAAGCCGAACCTTTGAAATAACCGAACAGGCCACCGCCCGAACTTGGACCCGACTTAAGCAACACTGATCTGCCCCTTCTTCAACGCTTCCATCACGGCGGCTTTGGGGCCGTCGGCGAGAATCTGGCCACGGTCGATGACCAGCAGGCGATCAACCAGACTGAGCAGCGAAGCTCGGTGTGTCACAAGAATCACGGTCTTTTTCTCGATAACGGCTTGAAGACGCTGTTTGAGGCGTTCCTCACCGGTGTTGTCCATGGCGCTGGTCGGTTCGTCCAGCAACAGAATCGGCGGGTTGAGCAACAGCGCCCTGGCCAGGGCTACGTTCTGACGCTGACCGCCGGACAGGTTCTGTCCACGCTCGCCGACCTGCAGTTCATAGCCTTGCGGGTGCAGACGGGCAAATTCGTGCACGCCGGCCAGTTCGGCAGCTTGCAATACCATTTCGTCATCGACGTAACGTGCACCACAAACCAGGTTGTCGCGAAGAGTGCCGGCCAGCAGCTGGATGTCTTGCGGGACGTAACCAATGTTGTGGCGCAGTTCGCTGACATCGATCTGGCGAATGTCCACGCCATCGACCAGCAACGAGCCGTCATCGGGCTGATACAGACCGACCAACAGCTTGGCAAGCGAGCTTTTGCCCGAGCCACTGCGGCCGATGATGCCGATCTTCTCGCCCGGACGAACCACCAGATTGATGTGCTTCAGCGCCAGGGTCTGCTGGTTCGGGTAAGTGAAATCGACATTGCGGAACTCCATCGCACCTTGAAGGACCTGACGGCTCAAAGGACGCTCGTCGAAGTTGCGCTCTTGGGGCAATTCCATCATCTGGTCGACTGAAACCATGGTCACCTTGGCCTGCTGATAGCGCGTCAGAAGACCCGACAACTGCGCCAATGGCCCCAACGCCCGGCCACTGAGCATGTAGCACGCGACCAGGCCGCCCATACTGAGATTGCCGTCGATGATCATGTACACGCCAAAGCAGATCATCGCCACGCCCGCCAACTGCTGGATAAGCAAGGTGATGTTCATGGCCAGGCCAGACAGAATCTTGACTCGCAGTTCCAGCCGGCTGAGGGTGCCGATGGTCTGTTCCCACTGATACTGGCGCTCGCTTTCAGCGTTGTTGACCTTGACCGCATCGAGCCCTGCGAGGGTTTCGATCAGGCTCGACTGACGCTCGGCGCCCAGCGCCATGGTGCGTTCCAGCGTTGCGGTCAATGGCTTCTGCAGCAGGTGGCCGATACCCAGCGCGAGCGGGAAAGCAACGATGGGAATCCAGACCAGATGCCCGCCCAACAATGCGATCACCAGCAAAATGATCAGGGTGAACGGCAGATCGATCAGACTGGTCAGGGTCAGCGACGTCAGAAAGTCGCGCATGCCCTGAAACTCATGGATGTTCTGGGCGTAGCTGCCGACGCGCGCCGGACGAAACTTCATCGCCATGCCAACGATGCGCTCGAACAACGTGGCCGAAATGATCAGGTCGGTCTTTTTGCCGGCAAGGTCCAGGCACAGACTGCGCAGGCCCTTGAGCAACAGGTCGAACAGGTAGGCGCCACAGATGCCGGCAGCCAGCACCCACAACGTCGCGGTCGCCTGATTCGGCACCACGCGGTCGTAGACGTTCATGACAAACAGAGGGGCAGCCAGCGCGATCAGGTTGATCACCAGGCTTGCAGCGATCGCATCGGCGTACAGCCAGCGCGACAGCTTGAGGGTGTCCTTGAACCAGGAGCGCGCTCGGGGGATGAGCGAGCCTTTGGTCACGTCAAATTTGTGTTGCGGCTGAGCGAAGAACACTTTGCCGCTGTAATCATGAACCAGCGCGTCACGCTCGACGCGCACTTCACCGCCATCGCTTTCGCTGATCAGCAGTCGCGCGATATCGCCGTCCCAACCGAGCAGGACTGCGCAACGCCCTTCTTTCAATAACAGCATCGCCGGCAGCGCGATGGCAGGAATCTGCTCGAGCTTGCGCACCAGCAGACGCCCCTGCAATCCGGCCCGCGCTGCGGCACGAGGCAGCAGGTCGGGGCTCAGACGCTGGTCAGGCAACGGCAGGCCGGTGCTCAACATCGCCCGGCTCGCCGGTTTGTGGTGCAAGGCACAGAGTGTCAGCAGGCCATCGAGCAACGGATCATCATGCTGGCTACGCGGATCATGACCTAGTTGAGCAGAAGGTAATTCCAAATCCACGCTGACACTCTCTTTAGCTTTAGCAATTAAAAGAAGCTGGCTTCTGACGCAAGCGCGTCAAAAATCAGTTCATTCCCGGCAGTTTTACTGTCGGCTTGATGTCGTTCTGCACAACCGATGCCAGCGGGGCCACGACGCCCTGACTTTTCAACAAGGTGCCGATGTCGGCTTGAATGCGATATTGGGTGTACGTTTTCAGGCTCTGCAGTTGCACCAGGCGCTGTTGCGCGGTGAACAACTCGTTCTCACTGTCGAGAAGGTCGAGCAGGGTACGCTCTCCGAGGCTGAATTGCTGCTGATACGACGTACGGACGCTGGTCGCCCGATCAACGTACTGCTGAGCGATGGGTACTTGAGCCGAGGCGTTGTTGAAGGCGTTCCAGGCCAGGCCCAGCTCTTCATTCAACTGGCGCAATGCGTTGTTGCGGATGTCCAGCGCTTGCGAAGCCAGATAGGACTTGGAAGTCAGGTCGGCCTTGTTGCTGCCACCGGCGTACAGGTTGAACTGCATGCGCACCATCGCTTCCCAGCCGTTGTTGTGGCCTTCGTCACCACCGACGTTGTTGTCGGCGTTACGACCCAGGTCCAGGTCGAAGCGCGGGGAGAAGGTGGATTTGGCAGCACTGTACTGTTTCTCGGCAGCGGCGATATCAGCCTCGGCCGAACGCAGCACCGGGCTGTTGTCGAGCATCTGGCGACGTGCTTCCTGCAGATCGGCTGGCATCAGCGCGAACGGCGCTGGCTTTTCCAGCTGATCAGGAACGATGCCCACTGCGCTCAGGTAGTTGGTCTGGGCATCGGCCAGGTTGGTTTGCTCGGTGATCAAGTTGTTCTGTGCCTGCGCCAGACGGGCGTCGGCCTGATCCATATCCGCCATTCGTCCGACACCGCGACTGGTGCGCAACTTGATCTGGTCGTAGATACGCTCGTGACTCTTCAGGTTCTCTTCGGCAAGACGCACCATCTCGCGCTGTGTAAGAACATCGATATAGACCTGCGCAACTGTCAATGCAGTGCGTTCGGAAGTGTTCAACAACGAATACGCCCGGGCATTGGCGGTGGCTTGTTGACGCCCAACTTCATTACTCGTTGCGAAACCGTCGAAGAGCATTTGGCGAAGACGTATGGCAGACTCGCCGCGGTTCAAAGTCTGCCAGTCATTACTGCCACTCTGCGCGCGCGTCGTCGGCGAGTCCGAACCGGCCCGTCCGTAACCCGCCGTCACATCCACCCGCGGCAAATAGCCGCCCTTCGCCGCACGGACTGCATAGTCCTGAGCGATGCGGGCGTTGATACCGGCCTGAACCTCGGGGTGTTCCTGCATGGCCTTCTGCATGGCTTCTGGCAAGGTTTGTGCCTGCACGAAGCCGACCGAAAGAACGAAAGGTACGACGGTGAGAAATTGCACACGCATTTGGATACTTCCCCGAGGACGAGCTTGTTCAAATGCAGCAATAAGGCATTGCCGCATCATAAAAAAATGGTCATTGAAATGATCGTTTCGGAGTGTCTGGCGGGCGATTGGGATCACACAACAGAAATACGCGATCTCATCAAATATCAATGTGACATTACGGATGCGATTGTTTAGGATGTCGCGGAATAGGTCAATAGTTTGGCAGAAAGTTAATTGCCAACCGGATAACAGGCCAAAAATAAATTGACGCCAAATAATTAACAATAACTAAAACAAATGCTTAGTTGTTTGACGTCAATTTTTTTATGAATTTTATGTACTCCAATATGAAGCGGCGTCCCAAAGCCCGCCCGGCATGATGGATACCCACTGAACGGTAATCTCGGAGAGTCACCCCCATGAGCAGTGTTGTTGCCATCGTCAAAAGCATTGTTGGCCAAGTAGTCGCAGTCTCCCCGGAAGGGATTCGTCGTGTGCTGATCGAGGGTGACCGGCTGATGGCCGGTGAACAGGTGCTGACCGGCCCTGAAGGCGCCATCACCCTGGAGTTGCCGGATGGTCGTCAACTGGACATGGGCCGTGACAGTCAGTGGAGCTCCGACGCCCCGACGTCCACCACCAATCTGGCAGAAGCCACCGCGCAGGCAGCCCCATCGGTTGCCGAGTTGCAACAAGCGATCGCAGCCGGTGCCGACCCGACCAAAGACCTGGAAGCCACCGCTGCGGGCCAGACCACCGGCACCTCCGATGGCGGTAACGCGGGCGGCGGCCACAGCGTCGTGATGCTGACCGAAACGGCAGGCGTCGTGGACCCGAACATCGGTTTCAACACTGCAGGTCTGGGCAACAACGCAACAGCCGGCACTGAACAGGACGCCGCTATTCCACAGCGGGCCTCGACCCTGAGCCTGACCGCCACCTCGACGCTGACCGAAGCAGGCGGCGCGCTGGTGTACACCGCAACCGTGACTCAGGCGCCGCTCAGCGACCTGACCATCACGCTGTCCAACGGTTCGACCATCGTCATTCAGGCTGGCCAGACCACGGGCACCACCATCGTTCAGATGGGCGACAGCAACACCCCGTACGTGGACGCGCACGATGTCACCACGACCATCACCGGAACCACCGGCGGTGCAGGCCTTGTGTTGACGACCAACCCAGCGCCGGCAGTGACCACCATCACTGACACCCCGGACACCACCACGCTGAGCCTGACCGCTGGTACGGCGACTGCCGCTGAAGGTACGTCGATCACCTACACCGCCACGCTGACCAACCCGGCGCAAACGCCGGTCACCGTGACCTTGTCCGACGGTTCGACCATCACCATTCGTGCTGGCGAGTCCACAGGTTCGGTCGTCGTTCCGGTTCAGGCCAACGACGTCTACAACACCAATGCCACTGTCAGCACCACCATCACCGGTGCAACAGGCGGCAACTTTGAAAACCTGGCGACCAACCCGACGCCAGCTGTCGTGCAGATCACTGACACTTCGGACACCACCACGCTGAGCCTGACGGCTGGCGCGGCGACTTCCGCTGAAGGCACGTCGATCACCTACACCGCCACGCTGACCAACCCGGCGCAAACGCCGGTCACCGTAACCCTGTCCGATGGCTCGACGATCACTATCAAAGCCGGTGAATCGACTGGTTCCGTCGTCGTCCCGGTTCAGGCCAACGATGTCTACAACACCAACGCCACTGTCAGCACCACCATCACCGGCGCAACGGGCGGCAACTTCGAAAACCTGGCGACCAACCCGACGCCAGCCGTTGTGCAAATCACCGACACCCCGGACACCACCACTCTCAGCTTGACCGCAGGCGCGGCGACCTCCGCCGAAGGCACGTCGATCACCTACACCGCCACGCTGACCAACCCGGCGCAGACTCCGGTTACCGTCACGCTGTCTGACGGTTCGACCATCACCATTCGTGCTGGCGAGTCCACAGGTTCGGTCGTCGTTCCGGTTCAGGCCAACGACGTCTA
>NZ_QXTJ01000044.1 GCF_003605735.1 Pseudomonas sp. LS-2
TAGCAGCACGGCTTGCCGGCGGTAGCGATCTTGAACACGCCACCGCCGACAGGCTCAGTTTCCCCGTTGCTCGCGCCGAAACTGCCCTGGCGGCAGCCCGTGGGCCTTGCGAAAACGCCGCGAGAAATACGCCTCGTCGGCAAAGCCACAGATCTGCGCGATATGACCCAGCGGCTTGTCGCTGTTCATCAGGTGCGTGCGGGCAAGACGCATGCGCCGCTCCAGAACCAGTTCAGAAAACGTACTGCCGGTTTCCTTTCGCAACAGGTGAGTCAGGTAGTTGGGCGACAGAAACGCAGCAGCGGCGGCGTCGGTCAGGGTCATGGCCGGATCGGCGATGTGTTCGCGGATGTACCCCATGACCCGGCCCATCGCATCTCGCCGCCCTCGCCGCTCAGCCTTGTTGGCAGACAGTGCGAGCAACTGCGGTTCGAACAGGTTGCAGACCTTGCCGATCAACTGCAGCAGATAACCGCGCAGAATCGAGACTGACCCCAACTGTCGGGTCTGATCGGCATTGCGCATCAACGCCAGCAGCGCCGTCACGTCGGCAAAGTTCGCGTCGTCGAGAATGAAGTCCAGGTGCTCCTGAAAGCGAAACGGCGCCAGTTCCGGCGCCTCGGCCAGCGAGACATCTTCAAGGTCCATCGGATCGCATTGCAGGTGTTGCAGCACAAACTCCTGCGAGAAGTTGATCAGCACGAAATTGCCGTCTTCAGGGTGCGGACTGACGTGCAACCGATGGGGCAGGATGAACGCCAGGGTGTTGCGCGGAAACGGCCGGATCGCACCGCCGATGTGCTGCACGGTGTCGCCGCCGAGGTTGATCTGGATCTGGAAGTATTCGTGACGATGAGGCGAAGTCAGGGCCGGTCGAGCGGACTTGTCACGGATGTAGAAATCCATGCGGTCGCTGCGCTGCTGCATGCCATAGGTCTGGATGCGGGACGGGTTGGCCATCGCTGAAACACCTGAAATCGCTTGATTCTGACTGGCGCATGTTAGGACAGCGGCGGCAGTGGAACCAAGCGATTATTGGGACGCAGCACTGGCTGGCTGAATTAGCCGATGGTGACTGTCAGCTCCGCGATACCTTCGACACCTGCGGTGACCACGTCGCCACGCTGCAGCGCGCCCACACCCGCTGGCGTGCCGGTGTAGATCAGATCTCCGGCCTTGACGCCAACCGATTGCGACAGGTACGCGATGACATCCTTGACCGCCCAGATCTGGTCCGCCAGATCCCCGCGCTGACGGGCTTCGCCATTCACGTCCAGCCAGATCGAGCCGCTGTCTGGATGACCGATCTTGCTCACCGGCAGCAATGGCGTGGCGGGCGCGGACGCATCGAACGCCTTGGCCCACTCCCACGGACGGCCCATTTTCTTGGCCTGCGCCTGCAAGTCGCGGCGGGTCAGATCCAGCCCCACGCCATAACCCCAGACATGGCTGAGTGCGTCCTCAGGGTCGATGTTCACGCCGTCCTTGCCGATGGCCACGACCAGCTCGATTTCGTGATGCAGATCCTGGGTCAGCGGCGGGTAGGCGATGTTGCCTTCAGCCGGCACCACTGCATCGGCGGGCTTCATGAAAAAGAATGGCGGCTCGCGGTCCGGATCGTGGCCCATTTCACGGGCGTGGTCGGAGTAGTTGCGTCCGACGCAGAAAACGCGGCGGATCGGAAAACGGCTGGAAGTGCCCGCCACGGCCAGCGATGGCGTGGCGACCGGTGCTATGACGAATTCGCTCATGGTCATGTCCTCGAATGCAGGTGGTTTGACATGAGCCCAGTTTGAACATTCGACGGCTGGCCGGGTTGGACGTATCCCATGAGGTCTTGGACGAAACAACGCAGCTGGCCGTCGACCACATCAACCGCGGCCCACGAACGGCATGTTGCTCGCCATCACGGTCATGTTCAGCACGTTCGCCGACAGCGGCAGACTGGCCATGTAGCTGACGGCATCCGCCACGTGCTGCACGTTCATCGTCGGCTCGACCTGCAGCTCGCCGTTGGGTTGCAACACACCCTTGGTCATGCGGTCGGTCATCTCGGTCAGCGCATTGCCGATGTCGATCTGGCCGCAGGTGATATTGAACTGACGACCGTCCAGTGCAGTGCTTTTGGTCAGGCCAAGCACCGCGTGTTTGCTGGAGGTGTACGGCGAGCTGAACAGGCGCGGCGTGTGTGCGGAAATCGATCCGTTGTTGATGATCCGCCCGCCCTGTGGCAGTTGACGACGCATCAGGCCGAACGCCGCGCGAACGCAAAGGAACATCCCGGTGACGTTGGTATCGATCACGTTCTTCCACTGCTCGACGCTCAACTCATCCATCGGCACAGCCGGTGCACCAATGCCCGCGTTGTTGAACGACACGTCGAGACGGCCGAAGGTGCTCTCGATCTGCGCGAACAGCGCCTCGACACTCGCCGCATCACGCACATCGGTCGACACCGCTAGCGCCTGCTGACCGGCCGCTTTCGCTTGCTCGGCCAACTCGGTCAACGGCTCCAGACGGCGTCCGGCGAGTACCACCGCGTAACCGTCCTTGAGCAGTTGCAAGGCGACGGCACGGCCGATACCGCTTCCGGCGCCGGTGACCAGCGCGACTTTCAGGGCAGACGATGAAGACATGAGGGATTCCTTTTCTTGTTAGAGGGCGATAAATCCGAATGTTTGAAACACAGTCCCGTAGCAGTCCGGCTTGCCGGCGGTGACGCTCTGCAGATTGTTACCGCCGNCTTCAGCTGTGCACCGGCGTCAGCACCGGTTTGCCCGCATAAAACGCCAACAGGTTGTTCGCGACCATTTGCACCGTGTCCCG
Source organism: Pseudomonas sp. LS-2 (assembly GCF_003605735.1). GTDB lineage: Bacteria > Pseudomonadota > Gammaproteobacteria > Pseudomonadales > Pseudomonadaceae > Aquipseudomonas. The sequence goes on from NZ_QXTJ01000044.1 coordinate 2,827, forward strand.
CGATGCCTCCGGCGACAGGCCCGCGACATGCGGCGTCAGCACCACGTTATTCAGGGATTTGAGCGCATCCGGCACCTGGGGCTCATCGTCGAATACATCCAGCGCGGCACCGGCCAGGCGGCCGTGTTGCAAGGCATCGATCATCGCCTCGGTATCGATCACGCTGGCCCGGGCAATGTTGACCACAAAGCCCTGCGGCCCCAATGCGTCGATGGCCGCTTTGTCGATCAGGTGCCGAGTCGCGCCACCGCCGGGCGTCGCCACGATCAGAAAGTCGGATTCAGTCGCCAGGGCCAAAGGCGTCGCACAGTAGTGGAAGTCCACGTCTTGACGTGGCGAACGGCTGTGATAATTGACCTGCATGTCGAAGCCCGAAGCACGCCGGGCAATGGCCATACCCACCGAGCCCAGCCCCAAAATGCCTATGCGCTTGTTGGCGAACGAGGGCCGCGTGACTTTGCGCCACTCGCCGCGGCGCACCGAAGCGTCGGCTTGCGGGATATCACGCACCAGCGCCAACAACAGCGCCATGGCATGGTCGGCCACGCTCGGCGCGTTGACTCCGGCGCCATTGGTGACGGTAATCCCCCGCGCTTCTGCCGCCAGCAGGTCCACTTGCTCGTAACCGGCGCCGATCACGCAAATGATCCCCACCCCGGGCAACGCCCCGATCTCCTCAGCCGTGAGCCCCAGTGGTCCACGGGTCAACACTGCGTCGATCTCACCCCCACGAGTCGCCACCGCCTCCGCCCGCATCGCAGGGGTCGGCGCCAGAATCAGACGAAACCCGCTGTCCTCGAGAATCGGCAAGTACTCGTTCACGCTTTCAACCAACACCAGCACCGTCTTCGTCATCATCAGCCCGTCATGGAAATTCGATGGGACAGACAGTAGCGCGAGTTAGAGCGGTTGTGCAGGGTCGGAAGATGAAATTGCATGAGCAAACGACAGGGTATGGAATCTTTCGGGGTCAAATTTTGTAGCAGCACAGTCGTGGCCGGCATGCCGAATTTACGTTCAACTCCGCAAGCGTTGTAGCCGATTTCGGAAACTGCGATCAAGCGCGTCAAGGCAATCGCAAAGTCGGCTATTGACGCGTAGACTCTAAAACCTAACGGATGGGTTACTGAATGAAAGTATGCAGTCATAAGGGATATATGATCGCGGTCCTCACTCGGAACGAGCATTGCCCACCCCACGTTCATGTGGGGACTGGCGAATGGGATGCACGATTTCTGTTCAGTTTCTGGCACAACGGTATTCGCCTTTGGGACGTGACCCCGGCAAAAAATGAGCCTTGTTATCGTGTGCTGGAGGAGCTCCGCCAAGTCATCAAACAGCGCGCCAACTTGCGCAGGGCCCGTGAATGTTGGTGGAAGAGCAGAAAAACACTGTGCCTCGAAAATCAGTCGTGGGATCTCGAATCCAGTGAGGTAGTCGCTCCCCGCTATGACCGATTGAGTACCAGTCTGATTTTGTCTGCCCTGTTTGACGTTCAGACCTACAAAACACAACTGCACCTCGCGGGATACGCTTCTCCACTGGAGATCGAATTATGAAAACGATAAAAGCCAGCGAGCACGACGACGAAATCGTCACTGCGCAGTCGCTGGCACAAGCGATAGACCAGGGACGCAAGGGCTCGAGATCTGCCTTGCATGCAACGACTGTGCAGTTTCTAGGCACCTTCAATGCGTTGGCCATCGGTTTCGCCGATCAAACCGCCGTCTTGCTACCGATCGATAATTACACTGAGTTGCGCGACCTGAGCGCTGAAGACCTGGACCGAATCGAACTGGGTTACGCTGGCAGTGCGCTCTGCCTGCCTCACCAGGATTTGCATATCGCCATCGCAGGACTGATCTCGGCCAGTGAGCCGCTCATGACAATGGCCGCCAGTCTCATTGCTGCCCGTAACGGTCGGCGCAGCAGTGCCGCGAAAGCCAACGCCTCTAAAGCCAACGGCCTCAAAGGCGGACGGCCACGCAAGGTGATCGCTGCTTCGTGAACGGGAAACAAACTGTCATCCCTGAAAACCATTGCCCCCACCCTTCTTCGCGCTGTACATCGCTTCGTCGGCGTGGCGGAACAGCTGTGCGAGGTCGGTGGCGTTCTCCGGGTAGTTGGCGATGCCGATGCTGGGCAGGATCTGCCAGTCGTGGCCTTTGAGGATCATCGGTACGTTAAGCGCCTTGCAGATTTTTTCCGCGACCTTGCCTGAGTCTTCGGCATGGTTGACGCGGTCGAGCAGGATCACGAATTCGTCACCACCGATGCGCGCCACGGTATCGGTCTCCCGTACGCACTGCCTGAGCCGATGGGCGACCTCCTGCAACAGCAGATCACCCGCCGCGTGGCCAAGGGTGTCGTTGACCCGTTTGAATTTGTCCAGATCCAGATACAGCAGCGCCAGGCGGCCCTTGTTTGACTTTGCACGTTCCAGCGATTGCTGCAGGCGCTCGTGCAACAGCATGCGATTGGGCAGCTGGGTCAGTTGGTCGTACTGAGCCATGCTCTTGAGGCGGTCGTACAGTTGTTTGCGCTCGATGGCGGCCGCGACTTGAGTGGAGACGAACTGCAGCAGTTCCTTGTCCCGTTCGCTGTAACGCGGGCAGCCAGAATGACTTTTGACCAGCAGCGCACCGATGATGCCGTGTTGCGTTTCCAGGGGGGCGGCGAGCCAGGACAGATGCGGGTCACCTTGCAGCTTTCTCAGGTACTCGGGAATCGGGTGGCCGCCGCTTTGGGGTTCAGCCAGTGGTGTCAGGAGCAAGGTCCGCCCTGTGCCCACTACTTCGGTCGCCAGCGCATCGGCCATTGGCTGTTGCAGGGTCGGGTCCTGGCTGTCGACGTGGTAGGGAAAATTCAGCAGACCGCTGTACTTGTCACGCAAAGCGACGAAGAAATTGCGAGCCGGCAACAGGTCGCCGATGACGCTATGGATGTCCTTGAACAGGGCCGGCAGATCACTGGCGATGTGGGCCGCTTCGGAAATCTGAAACAAGGCGCTGCGGATCGACTCCGAGCGTTTGCGCTCGGTGATGTCCCGTGCGACGGCGATGCGCAGGTTGTCGACTTCCGACCAGCGCGCCGACCACATGATGTGCACCACAGTGCCGTCTTTGCGCACGTAGCGGTTCTCGAATCCGTGGTTGGGCTGACCGGCCATGATGTCGCTGGCAGCAGCCAGCGTGCGCTCACGATCATCCGGGTGGACCAGCTCGATCATCTTGCGGCCGATCAGCTCATGGGGCAGATAACCGAAAATCCGTTCGCAGGCCGCACTGACGAAAACGTAACGGCCTTCTGCGTCGACCACGCAGATGGCGTCCAGCAGCATGTCGACGAATCCCACCAGCGCCGCGTATGTGTTTGTTTCCATACGAAAAAAAACCACCTGCCAAATGAAACGTTCACGCACTGGACGACTTAGCGTCATGAAAGCCGACGAAACTGGCAGTCATAGTGCCCAAACGCACAGGTTTCAGCCATCCACGGATTGCAGCGGCCCGTATAACGACGGTTTTTTTCCAGACACGACACGCAGGTTGCCCGCACCGGACCTTGCTGTTTATGGTCTGAGCGATGCGCCTGGACACACAGTAGCGGCAAACAGGCCGAGACGCGCTGCGGTGGCCTACACCGCTTCATGAATGAATCATGCACAAAAGGAACGTCAGCACATGCTCAAAGGAATTTCCAGAACGTTAGCGACCACCGCTCTGGCCGGTGCCATGTTGTCTGCAGGACCGGCCATGGCGGCCGATGAACCGGGCAAGGCGCTGGCCGCGAAAATCGGCGTCCCGTGGCCTGCCGTCATCGCTCACCGAGGTGCCTCCTTCGACGCGCCGGAAGAAACCGTACCGTCCTATACCCTGGCTCGCGAACTGGGCGCGGACTATCTGGAGATGGACATTCAACGGACCAAAGACGGTGTCTTGATCGCGTTGCACGACGACACCCTCGAGCGCACCACCAACATCGCCGATGTGTACCCGAGCCGGGCGAAGGATCCGCTGAGCAGTTTCACGCTGGAAGAAATCAAGCGTCTGGACGCTGGCTCCTGGTTCAACAAGGCCCATCCGGAGCGCGCTCGCGCCCGTTACGCAGGGTTGAAGATCCTGACGCTCGATGAGGTGATCGACATCGCCGAAGGCGGCAAGAACAAGCCCGGCCTGTACATCGAGACCAAGGTGCCGGCGCAGTTTCCCGGGATCGAAGACGACCTGAAAAAGAAACTGCAGCAGCGCGGCTGGTTGAGCCAGCGCCCCGCGGCGGAAAAGGGCCACGTGAACGTTGCCCATATGCCGGGCCGGGTGGTGTTACAGACGTTCGAAAAGCCTAGCCTGGAACTGCTGCAGAAGAGCATGCCCGACACCCCGAAAATCCTCTTGCTGTGGCTGGGCGACGGGTCGATCGCCGCCGCATCGGACGTGACCTTCAAAGACTCCGGCGCCAAGGACAAGGCCAGTTTCTATGCGTCGCAAAAGGTGAAATCCAAAGAGGAATTCGCCGCCTGGATGGATTGGGCCAAGGCCCATGGCGCCATCGGCACCGGGCCCGCTTCTGCCTTGAAGAACGGCGGCGACCAGAGCTACATGGATCTGGTGCAGCCATGGATGAACAAGATGGCCCACGAGCGCGGGTTGATCATTCACCCGTACACCGTCGATGACGCCGTGGATTTCAAGGCCATCAGCGCCAACGGCGTCGACGGGTTCTTCACCAACCGGGCTTCGGAACTGCTGAAGTTCTATGGCCGGCCTTCGAAGGAGAGCATGGATTCGATCCTCAAGCGGATCGGGTACTGAGGGGCTCACTGAATTCTGTAGCAGCCCGGCTTGCCGGCGGTGGCGATTTCAAATCCACCACCGCCGGCAAACGGAACGGCGTTCGGCCGCGCGGCTACAGAAGGCTGATCGTGTTTCAGGCCAGCTCGGCCACCACCGCCGCCAACGCTTTCGCCGGATCGGCGGCCTGGCTGATCGGGCGGCCGATGACCAGATAATCGGAACCGGCGTCCAGCGCCTGGCGAGGGGTCAGGATACGGCGCTGGTCGTCCTGAGCGCTGCCGGCCGGGCGAATGCCTGGCGTCACCAACTGCATCGACGGGTGCGCGGTTTTCAGGGCTTGGGCTTCCAGGGCCGAACAGACCAGTCCATCCATGCCCGCCTTTTGCGCCAGCGCCGCCAGACGCAGCACTTGCTCCTGCGGCTCGATGTCCAGACCGATGGCTGCCAGGTCCTCACGCTCCATGCTGGTCAGCACGGTCACACCGATGAGCAACGGCTTGGCACCGCTGCGCTGATCGAGTACGTCACGGCAGGCCGACATCATGCGCAGGCCACCGGAGCAGTGGACGTTGACCATCCACACGCCCATCTCGGCAGCCGCCTTGACCGCCATCGCGGTGGTGTTGGGAATGTCGTGGAATTTGAGGTCCAGAAAGACTTCGAAGCCTTTGCTGTTCAAGGTTTCGACGATACCCGACGCACTGCTGGTGAACAGCTCCTTGCCAACCTTGACCCGGCACAGCTTGGGGTCCAGTTGATCGGCCAGTTTCAACGCGGCTTCGCGGGTCGGGAAATCCAGGGCGACGATGATAGGGGTCTGGCAGGCGGACATGAGCGGGTTCTCTGGCAAGTCGAAATCGGCGCGCATTGTAGCCGAACCAGCCGCCGGACGGGACCCGGTGATCGGCAAACTGCGTCAGGCACTCGCAGATCCTGTAGCCCTCAGGCCTGGCGGCGGCCGCGATTTTCAGAGCGCCATCGCCGGCTCGCGTGCCCCTACGCACTCCTTCCCCGCACTTACAATGGGCAACATGCGCCTGGTTTGCGCACGATAAGAGCCTTTTCGCCGAACAAGCATCCTGTACGCGACCCTTTGTGAAACATTACGACCTACCTGAAGACCACTGGCACGACCACTGCAGCGCGTTGTTTCCCGATGATCCAATCAATCCAGGGAGTGACGCATGAATACGCAACTGAAGCCCACGCTGGGCACGCTGCATTTGTGGGGGATCGCTGTCGGTCTGGTGATTTCCGGTGAGTACTTCGGCTGGAGTTACGGCTGGGGGGTCGCTGGAACGCTGGGCTTCCTGCTGACGTCGCTGATGGTGGCGGCGATGTACACCTGTTTCATCTTCAGTTTCACCGAACTGACCACGGCCATCCCCCATGCCGGTGGCCCGTTTGCCTACAGCCGACGCGCATTCGGTGAAAAAGGCGGCCTGATCGCCGGTCTTGCCACGCTGATCGAGTTCGTCTTCGCCCCGCCCGCCATCGCGCTGGCAATCGGTGCCTACCTCAACGTGCAATTTCCGGCGCTGGACCCCAAGCACGCGGCGGTCGGCGCGTATATCGTGTTCATGACCCTCAACATCCTCGGCGTGAAGCTGGCCGCCACTTTCGAGCTGGTGGTGTGCGTGCTCGCGGTGCTGGAACTGCTGGTGTTCATGGGCGTGGTGGCGCCTGCGTTCAGCTTCAGTAACTTTGCGCTCAATGGCTGGGCCGGTTCCGACACCTTCGGCGCGCCAGCAATTGCCGGGATGTTCGCCGCGATTCCCTTCGCGATCTGGTTTTTCCTCGCCATCGAAGGCGCCGCCATGGCCGCAGAAGAAGCCAAGGACCCCAAGCGCACGATTCCCAAGGCCTACATCAGCGGCATCATCACGCTGGTATTGCTGGCGATGGGTGTGATGTTCTTCGCGGGGGGCGTGGGCGACTGGAAAGCCCTCTCCAACATCAACGACCCGCTGCCCCAGGCGATGAAAGCGGTGGTCGGCGAAAGCTCCGGTTGGCTGCACATGCTGGTGTGGATCGGCCTGTTCGGTCTGGTGGCCAGCTTCCACGGCATCATTCTGGGCTACTCGCGACAGTTCTTCGCCCTCGCTCGCGCAGGCTACCTGCCTGCCTCACTGGCAAAACTGTCACGTTTCCAGACGCCGCACCGGGCGATCATCGCCGGGGGACTGATCGGCATCGCGGCCATCTACAGCGATGGTCTGATCAATCTCAGCGGCATGACCCTGACGGCGGCGATGATCACCATGGCGGTGTTCGGCGCCATCGTCATGTACATCATGAGCATGTTGAGCCTGTTCAAGCTGCGCAAGACCGAACCCCTGCTGGAGCGTACCTTCCGCGCACCGGGGTACCCGATCGTGCCGGGAATCGCGTTGGTGTTGGCGGTCGTCTGCCTGATCGCGATGGCCTGGTTCAATGCGCTGATCGGCCTGATCTTCCTGGCGTTCATGGTGGTGGGCTTCATTTACTTCGGTATGACCGGGCACGCGCGCTCGGCGGCACCGGCAGATTCGATGCTGACAGGGATCTAAGCCACCCAGACATCCTCGGGCGTGGTAACGATCCAGACCGGGCATCTCCTACAATTGAACCACTGAGCAACGTCGTTGCTCAAAGCGGTATCACAAGAAGGAGAGAGCCTCATGCCCTGGTATGCCTGGTTGATTCTGGTAATTGCAATTGGCTCGATCGTCGGTGGTTTGCTGATGCTCAAGGATTCGGCGAAAAAACTGCCCCTGACCGAAGAACAACTCAAGCGCGTCCATGAGCGCAACGCTGAAATGGACGCCAAGGAGGCACGCGATCGTTAGTGCCATCGGGCGGTGAACCCTCGCCGCCCTCCTCCCTTCAATCCCGCCCGTCGCTTTCATCGAGCACCACCGCGTGATGGGTCGCCGGTGGCGTCACCGCGATGCGAAAAGGCTGGAAAATTCTGAACATCTGCCCGTTCTCACGCAACTGCCTGAGCAGTTCGCTGAAGCGCTCGCCGGTGATCGGTGCGTTCGGCCGTAGCAGCGCAAAGTGCCGATAGACCTGGTCCACGCGGTCGGAAACCAGGTATTGGTCGGCGTCTGCAGGATTGCTCGCCAGGAACGTGCTCAGGTACGAGCGTGTCACCAATGCGATATCCGCCCGATCGCGCAGCACCATCAGAAGGTTGCTGTCGTGGGAATACGTCAGCGTGGCGTTGTAATGCTCGGTGAGGAACTTGGGATCCGCGTCGAAATGCGCAAACGCGTAGTGATAACCACTGAATAGCGCAAGGCGCTTGCCATGAAGGTCATCGAAGTAGTGCTGCGTGCGGTCTGAAGTCCGATGGGCGACGAAGATTTCTGCGTCCTCCAGCCCCATGTCGACATCCTCATGGGGAATGTCCTTCCATCCCCAAGCCGGATTTTCGAAGATCGCCATGTCGAAGCGAGCCTGCTGGAAATCACGGAAACGACGGGGAATCGAGGTCGGCACCATCTCGAACCGGTAGTCGCTCTGCATGGCATTCAACGCCTGGACCATCTGCGGCAACAAACCGGTGTCTTCGCCGCGCTCGGGACGAATCGTGTACGGCGGAAAATGCGCCGCGCCGATTCTCACGACCTGCGCCGCGCCAGCCTGACACGCACACAGCATGGCCGTAAACGACAGCAGCGTTTTCAAAGCCATCCGCACTGGCATAGACATCAAGACAAAATACCTCTGGCGAATCGGATTACGTAAGCTATGCGTTTGCGAACGATTAGACAACGGTCAAACAAACTGAAAGCCAGCTCGATTCACAGGCTTGATCTACATGCCCGAGTCTGGGCGATGATACTCGTGAGCCATCTAAAGACGGAAGACAGCCACGGTTTCACCGATTAAAAACCTTGCTGTACGGCACCCTCGATCATCCCGCCAGTCCCATTCTCGAGTTTTCCCCCGGTTGCGAGGTTGGACGCAATCGACTTAATGTGACTACGCTCCATGGCGGTGCCACGGGTTAGGAAACTGGAGTTCGATATGCCCCACTGGTTGGTGATAGATCTGGAGGCCACCACCGAAGAAGGGGGATGGCCAGTGGCAGAAATGGAGATCATCGAAATCGGCGCCTGTGTCGTCAATGCGGACGGTCGGGAAATCGATCACTTCGAACGTTTCGTGCGCCCGGCGCGGCGGCCGCTCCTGACGCCGTTCTGTCGGCAGTTGACCCACATACAACAGGCGCAGATCGACTCGGCATCGCCGTTGCCCACCATCTGGCCTCAATTCGAGCGCTGGTTGAGCCATCACCGAACGCGACTGGTGGGTTGGGTCAGTTGGGGAGACTACGACCGTCAACAGTTGGAACTGCAGTGGCAACAGCTTGAGCTCAGCAGTGAGCTTAGCGCACTGGCGCACATCAATCTCAAGCAGCGCTTCGCCCAGGCGCGGCAGTTGCACAAGCCCTGCGGGCTGAACACAGCGCTGCAACTGGCGGGCATGCACTTCAATGGTCAACAACACCGGGCACTCAGCGATGCGCGCAATACCGCAAGACTGCTGCCGTTAGTGATTCCTGCCTGACCGGTGACGCCTTTCTCAAAGCGGATGACGTCCTTTTGTACGTTGGGCATACTGTTCGACCTTTTTCAGCCCTTTCCAAGGAAATCAGCCATGTTCAAGGTCAACGAGTATTTCGACGGCACCGTCAAGTCCATCGCCTTTCAACAAGCCGAAGGCACAGCCACCATCGGCGTCATGGCCCCAGGAAAATACAACTTCGGCACAGCTGATCGGGAAATCATGCATGTCATCTCCGGCGCGCTGAAAGTGCTGCTGCCAGGCAGCGACACCTGGGAAACGTTCAACGCGGGCGATCAGTTCCGCGTGCCGGCCAACAGCAAGTTCGATCTGGACGTCAGCGTCGAGACCGCTTACCTCTGCGAATACCGCAAGGACTGACGCTTCTCTGTTTGAATGATCCGTAGCAGCACGACTTGCCCGCGGTGGTGCCTATGAGATCGCCACCGCCGGCAAGCCGTGCTGCTACAGAAGTCAGACTTGACTGTCTTCCAAACCTCGACGCCAAGCCTTTGGGCTACAGAAGTCAGACCTGACTGGCTTCTACACCTTGATTGAATTGCAATGCCGCCAGCCGCGCATACAGCGGATTACTGGCAATCAGTTGCTGATGTGTGCCCACCGCCACCAGTTTCCCCTGATCCATGACCGCAATCCGGTCGGCGTTCTGCACGGTGGCCAGTCTGTGGGCGATCACCAGGGTCGTGCGGTCTTTCATCAGCGTCGGCAACGCTTGCTGGATCAGATACTCGCTCTGCGCATCCAGCGCGCTGGTGGCCTCGTCCAGCAAGAGAATCGGTGCATCGGCCAACAGGGCGCGAGCAATTGCCAGACGCTGGCGCTGCCCGCCCGACAGTCCCAGGCCACCATCGCCCAGATGCGTCTGATACCCCTGCGAAAGCAGTTGAATGAATTCATGGGCGTGAGCGATGCGCGCAGCGGCCTCGACCTGTTCCATCGTCGCGTCGGGATTGCCGTAACGGATGTTGTCCTCGACGCTGCCGAAAAACAGCGCCGGCGTCTGCGACACCCAGGCGAAACAGCGGCGCAGGTCCTGCGGATCGAGACGTTGCGCGGGCAATCCTTCCACCAGAATCTGCCCCTGCTGCGGGTCATAGAAGCGCAGGAGCAAATCGAACAGGGTCGACTTGCCGGCCCCCGACGGCCCTACCAGCGCCAGCGTTTCCCCGGCTTCGATGGTCAGACTCAAACCTTCTACCGCATTGCGTTCGGGCTGTGAGGGATAGGCGAAACTGACGTTTTCCAGCGCCAGCCGGCCGCTGATCCGCTCAGGCAGCGTCAGCAGATCGCTGGCCGGAGGCGTGATTTCGCTGCGCGCCTGCAGGAGTTCGGTGATGCGCTCGGCCGCCCCGGCCGCGCGCTGCAACTCGCCGATGACCTCACTCAAGGTGCCAAAGGCGCTGCCGACGATCAGGCTGTAGAACACGAACGCCGCCAGTTCACCGCCCGAAATACGCCCGGCGATCACATCCATGCCACCGACCCAGAGCATCACCGCCACCGCCCCGAGCACCAGCACGATGACCAGGGTGATCAGCCATGAACGCTGAAGGATCCGCTTGCGCGCGGTTTCGAAAGCACCTTCGGCCGTTTGCGAAAAACGCTGCCGATCCTGCTCCTGATGGTTGTAGGCCTGGACTGTCTTGATCTGCCCCAGCGCTTCGGACACATAGCTGCCAACGTCCGCCACTCGGTCCTGGCTTTCCCGGGACAGGCTGCGAACCCGTCGCCCGAAAATCAGGATCGGCGCGACCACCAACGGCAATGCAACGACCACGATGCTCGTCAGCTTGGGGTTGGTGAAGAACAGCAGGATCACCCCGCCGATCACCATGAGCGCATTGCGCAGGAACATCGACAGCGACGAGCCAATGACCGACTGCAGCAAGGTGGTATCGGCAGTCAGACGGGACTGGATTTCCGAGCTGCGGTTATTCTCGTAAAAGCCGGGATGCAGGCTGACCAGGTGATCGAACACCTGCTTGCGCAGATCGGCCACCACCCGCTCGCCGATCCACGACACCAGGTAGAAGCGGGTGAAGGTGCCTACCGCGAGCGCCAGAATCAGCAACATGAACAGGCCGATGGTCTCGTTGAGCAAGGTCGGCGAACGGGTCATGAACCCCTGATCGACCATCAATTTGATGCCCTGCCCCATGGACAGGGTGATCCCCGCGGTGACGATCAGCGCCACCAGCGCGCCGAGCGCCTGCGTGCGATAGGGCGCGATCATGCGCATTGCCAGGCGGATGGCGTGACGCTGACGCCCCGAAAACACTGATGCCATGAATTACACCTGATAGCCGACTCGAGCGCAGAGCCTACACCGGCGCTCGAATGCACGCTCGTCGACTTTCGCTGAACTCAGGAGATCAGGGCCAGTCTGGTTAAGGGTGTCCACGCAAGGCCGACGATGCGTTATGACGGCAACCGAGGAAGGTTATGGTGGATCGGTCTAACGGCAGGGTGGCGATTACGCCATTCATCTGTTGCACTGAAGGGACGCTCCAGGCGTCCCGGGATGTCATGGCGTGGTCATCAAGCGTGGATAACGTGAATCGCACAACCTGATGAGGAGACAGGCCATGAGCTTGCAGAACAGCAGCAATCAAGAACCCGTCGTTCGTCCGCAGCCCGAAGCACAGCTGGGCGGCGCCATCTTTGACAAGAACGGGAAAGAAATCCTGATTACTGAAGAGATGGTTCAGGCCGCATGTCAGGAATGCGAAAAGTACTGGGTCAAACCTGAAAAACAAGACTGATGAACAAGCCTCCTTGAAACCCGGCCTCGATGCCGGGTTTTTTATGGGCGCTGAAAACCTCTTCTAAAGTTGCCCACAGAATATGAAGAAAAGCCCTACTACCCAGTCCATTGACTAGAACCCGCCAACATAGTTACGTCCGTTCCTGATTGATAAACCCTCCAACCCATCAGGAACACTTCACATGCCCCGTAACAGCCTTTACAGCTATACCGAAGCGGACCTCAATAAGGCCTACAGCGAAATTGCACCGCAACTCTTCGATTCCGTCCCTGAAGCGAACAAGGATACTGTTGCTCCCAAAATGCTCATTGTCGCGGGCGTCCAGGGATCAGGCAAAACCTATCTGCTGGAGAAATCGCTTTTGCACGGCGGTTACAAGGACTTCATCAGGCCTTACATTCTTGAGTATCGCACCCACCACCCACAGTACGCACAGATGATCGAGCACGGCGTACTGCATGCTTATGAACATACAGAGCAATTTATCTGGGACTTGAGCAAGAAAATTTTTAAAGACGCATTCAGTAATAATTACAACATCATCATTGAATCAGCGCTGGACAGCATCGACTTCGCCGCATTGCCCGCGCATGCCGTCAGCAAGGGCTATCAGTTCGACGTTCATCTCATCGGATGCAAGCGTGAGTTCGCCCACGTTTCGACGATTGAACGCGCCTTGAAAAGCGTTGAAGGCAGGGAAATGGAGCGCTTCGTGGACATGTCGACCATTGACGACAGCATGGCAAACGCCCAATCGATCCTGACCGCAGTCGAGAATGCCTGCGCAACGTCGGTGGGTTCGAGGATCACCCTGTACGAACGCGGATTCGGTGTGTTGCGAGACCGTCGCGAGGTGTGCAGCAGCCTTTGTACGAAGCCCAGCGAATTGGTTGCACAACCCATCACCGATGAAAGTGGAGCGTCCATCCAGCCTGAACTCCACGCGATGCGCATCGTACGCAACCCGGAAGCGAACAAGCCTTGTGCCTTCAACAATTACATCAGACTGGTCAACGCGCCAATCGTGTCACTGGACGAGCGAGGTGAAACGTTGAAGGCTGCGCACCTCGCGCTGGCTAAGGCAGAGCGATGCAAGGAGCCGGTGCCACACCGCGTATTCAACGATCTTTCTGCCTACATCGTGAAGTATGTTTTCCGCTAAACCAAGGCGGCACCGAGCGCGGCGACCATCTGGCCCAGAACCTCTGACTCTCCGTTGATGGCCACCCGCAGGCCTTCTATTTCCCGGCGCGGTGGATAGTGTTTGCGCAGGGCGTCGAAGGCCTGGCGCTGCCGGGTCGAGTCACCGACCAGGCTGCGCCGAAAATCCGCGTCATCGCGACGCGGATCATAAACGCCACGGCAAACGGTGTTCAGCGCCCACGCCGGATCGGTCTCGGCATCGAGTGTCAGTTGCGCCAGCCATGGCCTGGGTAGCAGATCGTCGAGGCTGATCGTCGGCGATTGACCGAGGTGCGCGCACAGCGCCTGATAGATTTGCGCGGTGCCGCGCTGGCGACCGTCGAGGCTGTACCCGGCAATGTGCGGCGTGCCGATGACGCATAGCTCGGCAAGCTCCACGTCCACTCGAGGCTCTTCTTCCCAGACGTCCAGCACCGCTTGCAGGTCCTCGCGCTCAAGCAGGACTTCACGCAGCGCGCTGTTATCGATGATCGGACCGCGCGCAGCGTTGATCAGCCAGGCGCCTTGCCTGAGTTGCTGCAAACGCGCGCGATCGAAGAGATGCCAGGTTGGCAGTTCAGCGGACGTGTTCAACGGCGTGTGCAAGCTGATGACGTCGCAACGGGCGACGATTTCATCGAGGCTGACGTAATCGCCACCTTCCGCCGCCTGGCGTGGCGGATCACAGACCAGCACGTTCCAGCCCAGACCGCGCAATACCTTGACCAAGCGACCACCCACCTGCCCTGCTCCCACCACGCCGTAAGTGCGCCGGGTCAGGTCGGCCCCTTCGATTTCGGCCAGGGTCAGGAGGCTGCCGAGCACGTAATCCACGACGCCACGGGCATTGCAGCCCGGGGCGCTGGACCATCGAATGCCCGCTGCGTCGAGGTAATCGAGGTCAAGGTGATCGGTGCCGATGGTGCAGGTGCCGACGAAACGAACCGGCGTGCCTTCAAGCAATTCACGGGTCACTCTGGTGACCGAGCGCACCAACAGAATATCGGCGTCCGCCACCGCAGCGCGGTCGAGGGTGCGTCCCGGATAACGACGGATGTCGCCAAAACCGGAAAAGAACGCGTCGAGCAGTGGAATGTTTTCGTCAGCAACTATGCGCATGGTGGGCTCCCTGGAGTGGCGGCAGTGTAGGCGCTGACGCACGGACGAGCCAGCGCGGCGCGACGCCATACCGGGATTGACGGGCTTCAGCCCAGCTTCTTGCGAATCCAGTAGAGGTACACACCGTCGGCGGCCTGCTTCTCCACCAGTTCATGATCGAGAAACACACAGAACTTGGGAATGTCGCGCTGGGTCGAAGGGTCGGTTGCGATGACTTTGAGCAAGCCACCGGCTGGAAGATCGCGCACCTTCTGGTGCAGCATCATCACAGGCTCCGGGCAATTGAGCCCGGTGGCGTCGAGGACCGCGTCAACGGCAAGGCTTTGAATGGAATCAGACATGGGGCACTCCGGAAACTGGCGGACATTGTCGCTTAAATGACAAGGGGCGCCAATCCGCGCTTCGTCCGACCGTCTTGCCGAGGTCAGGAATCAGGCTGCAAACATGTGTAGCAGCACGGCTGTCGGCGGTAGCAGGCGTGAGTACGCCACCGCCGATAAGCCGGACTGTTGCAGGGATTAATCGGATGCAAACTCGCTGTTCACACAGGTCAACTACGCTGCTGCCTACAAGGTTTGTAGGATTCTGCGACATCTTGGCGGTTGGTGATGCACGACCCCGTGCGTATGATCCTTGACATTTATTCGCAGATTAGAAGCCTATGTCCCTGATAGTTCTACTGCTTCTGCCTTTCATCGGCAGCTGTCTGGCGGCCCTTTTGCCGCACAATGCACGCAACGCTGAATCCATCCTCGCAGGCCTTGTCGCCTTGATCGGGACGGTACAGGTTGCGCTCTGGTACCCGCAGATCGCCCACGGCGGAGTCATCCGCGAAGAGTTTTTCTGGCTGCCCAACCTGGGCCTCAATTTCGTTCTGCGTCTGGACGGCTTTGCCTGGCTGTTCTCGATGCTGGTGCTGGGCATCGGCGCGCTGGTGTCGCTCTACGCGCGCTACTACATGTCGCCGGAAGACCCGGTGCCGCGATTCTTCTCCTTCTTTCTGGCCTTCATGGGCGCCATGCTCGGGCTGGTGATGTCCGGAAACCTGATTCAGATCGTGTTTTTCTGGGAGCTGACCAGCGTTTTCTCCTTCCTGTTGATTGGCTACTGGCACCACCGCGCCGATGCCCGACGCGGCGCCTACATGGCGTTGATGGTCACCGGCGCAGGAGGCCTGGCGCTTCTGGTCGGCGTCATGCTGCTCGGGCATGTGGTCGGCAGTTACGATCTGGACAGAGTGCTGGCCTCCGGCGACGCCATTCGCGCCCACGCGCTGTACCCGGTGCTGCTGACGCTGATCCTGATCGGCGCGTTGAGCAAGAGCGCGCAATTTCCCTTCCATTTCTGGCTGCCCCACGCGATGGCCGCGCCAACGCCGGTGTCGGCGTATCTGCACTCGGCGACCATGGTCAAGGCCGGGGTGTTTTTGCTGGCGCGACTCTGGCCTGCGCTGTCCGGCAGCGAACAATGGTTCTGGATCGTCAGTGGCGCCGGCGCCTGTACCCTGGTAATCGGCGCGTACTCGGCGATTTTTCAGACCGACCTCAAGGGCCTGCTGGCCTACTCGACCATCAGCCATCTGGGCCTGATCACCCTGCTGCTGGGGCTCAATAGCCCGCTGGCAGCGGTGGCGGCGGTGTTCCACATTCTCAACCATGCGACCTTCAAGGCTTCCCTGTTCATGGCGGCGGGGATCATCGATCACGAGAGCGGCACCCGCGACATCCGCAAACTCAGCGGCCTCATCAAGCTGATGCCGTACACCGCGACACTGGCGATGGTCGCCAGCGCGGCCATGGCAGGCGTACCGCTGCTCAATGGCTTCTTGTCCAAGGAGATGTTTTTCGCCGAGACGGTATTCATCACCTCGACTGCCTGGGTCGAGACCGCGTTGCCGGTCATCGCCACCGTGGCAGGGATCTTCAGCGTCGCCTACTCCCTGCGCTTCACGGTGGATGTGTTCTTCGGCCCGAAAGCCACGGACCTGCCGCACACGCCCCACGAACCGCCGCGCTGGATGCGGATGCCGGTTGAGCTGCTGGTGCTGGCGTGTCTGATCGTTGGCATCTTCCCGGCAC
Source organism: Pseudomonas sp. LS-2 (assembly GCF_003605735.1). Lineage (GTDB taxonomy): Bacteria > Pseudomonadota > Gammaproteobacteria > Pseudomonadales > Pseudomonadaceae > Aquipseudomonas. The sequence continues at coordinate 19,339 of NZ_QXTJ01000044.1, forward strand.
AATCGGTCGGCCCACTGCTGGCCGCTGCCGCACAGCCCGTGGTCGGCGGCACGCTGCCTGAGTACAGCCTTGCCATCTGGCACGGCCTGAACGCGCCGATGATCATGAGTCTGATCGCCATGGCAGCCGGCATCGTGCTTTATCTGCTGCTGCGCCCGCGCTTCAAGCGTGATCGCTTCAGGGGCCCGCCACTGATCTGGCGCCTCAATGGCAAGCGGTTGTTCGAGCGCGTACTGGTCATCAAGATGCTCACCGCCCGCTCGCTGGAAAACCTGCTGACCACTCGCCGCTTGCAGGCGCAGTTGTTCCTGATGGTATTCGTTGCCCTGATCGCAGGCTTCGTGCCGATGTACGACAGCGGCCTGAGTTGGGGCGACCGGCCGAAAATCCCGGGCTCCGGGGTGTTCGTCATGCTCTGGGTGATCGCCATCGCCTGCGCCGTGGGCGCCGCATGGCAGGCCAAGTATCACCGGCTGGCGGCGGTGACCATGGTCGGCGTATGCGGGCTGATGACCTGCGTGACCTTCGTCTGGTTCTCGGCACCCGACCTGGCCCTGACACAACTGGCCGTGGAAGTGGTCACCACTGTATTGATTCTGCTGGGCCTGCGCTGGCTCCCCCGGCGTAACGAAAACGTCGCTCCGACGCCGCGCTCTCGCAACCGGGCAAGGGTTCGCCGGATCCGCGACTTCGTTCTTGCGGTCGGTGTCGGGGGCGGCATGGCGCTGCTGGCGTACGCAATGTTGACGCGTCCTACGCCCAACGCAATCTCCGAGTTTTACCTGAGTCGCGCCCTGGCGCAGGGAGGCGGCACCAACGCCGTCAACGTCATGCTGGTGGACTTCCGTGGCTTCGACACCTTCGGCGAAATCACCGTACTGGCGGGGGTCGCACTGACGGTATTTGCGTTGTTGCGGCGTTTCCGTCCCCCGAAGGAGAGTATTCCGCTGCCCGCGCAACAGCGTTTGCTGGCTCGGGATGTGGTCACCGATCTGGTCAACCCGCGTCATGCCACCGACACCGCACTGGGCTTCATGATGGTTCCCGCCGTACTGGTGCGCTTGCTGCTGCCGGTGGCGTTCGTGGTCTCGATGTACCTGTTCATGCGCGGCCACAACCAGCCGGGCGGTGGCTTCGTCGCGGGACTGGTGATGTCGGTAGCGTTCATCCTTCAGTACATGGTCGCAGGCACCCAGTGGGTCGAGGCCAACATGAGCCTGCGCCCGCTGCGCTGGATGGGCACCGGTCTGTTTTTCGCCCTCGCCACGGGGCTGGGGTCCATGGCCTTGGGTTACCCGTTCATGACCACGCACACCGCGCACCTGAATCTGCCGCTGCTGGGTGATGTGCATGTCGCCAGCGCGCTGTTTTTCGACATCGGCGTATACGCCGTGGTGGTCGGCTCGACGTTGCTGATTCTCACGGCCCTGGCGCACCAGTCGGTACGTAGTCATCGTCCGACCTCGCTGCCTCTGCCCATCGATCCGGCCCCGTCGCCGACCTCACAAGGAGCCCTCTGATGGAAGAAGTCATTGCCATCGCCATTGGCGTGCTCGCCGCCTCCGGCGTGTGGCTGATCCTGCGCCCCCGGACGTTTCAGGTGGTCATGGGACTGTGCCTGCTGTCCTACGGCGTGAACCTGTTCATTTTCAGCATGGGCAGCCTGTTCATCGGCAAGGAGCCGATCATCAAGGACGGTGTCCCACACGACTTGCTCAACTACACCGATCCCCTGCCCCAGGCCCTGGTGCTGACCGCCATCGTCATCAGCTTCGCCATGACCGCGCTGTTTCTGGTAGTGCTGCTGGCGTCCCGTGGCCTGACCGGCAACGACCATGTGGACGGTCGGGAGAGCAGTGAATGAGTGCGATGAACCAACTGATCGTCGCGCCTATCCTGTTGCCGGTGCTGACCGCCGCGCTGATGCTGTGGCTGGGCGAAAGGCACCGACCGCTGAAGGCGCAAATCAACCTGCTGTCCACCGCGCTGGGGCTTGGCATCGCTATCACCCTGATGATGTGGGTGCAAAAGACGGGCACCACCGGGTCGATTGGCGTGTACCTGCCCGGCAACTGGGAGTCGCCATTCGGCATCGTGCTGGTGATCGATCACTTGTCGGCCCTGATGCTGGTGCTGACAGGCATCGTCGCCTTCTGCGCGCTGCTGTTCGCTCTGGCGCGATGGGACCGGGCGGGGGCAAGTTTTCATGCGTTGTTCCAGATTCAACTGATGGGTCTGTATGGCGCGTTTCTCACAGCCGACCTGTTCAACCTGTTCGTGTTCTTCGAGGTGCTGCTCGCCGCGTCGTACGGCCTGATGCTTCACGGTTCGGGACGGGCGCGGGTGTCGGCGGGATTGCATTACATCACCATCAACCTGCTGGCCTCGTCCCTGTTTCTGATCGGCGCCGCGCTGATTTATGGGGTCACCGGGACGCTGAATCTGGCGGATCTGGCGGTGAAGATTCCGCAGGTGTCCGAGGCCGACCTGGGCCTGTTGCACGCAGGGGCGGCGATTCTCGCGGTGGCGTTTCTGGCCAAAGCCGGCATGTGGCCCCTGAACTTCTGGCTGGCCCCGGCCTACTCCGCCGCCAGCGCTCCGGTGGCGGCACTCTTCGCGCTGATGACCAAGGTCGGCGCTTACACCTTGCTGCGCCTATGGACCCTGCTGTTCTCAGGGCAAGCGGGCGCCTCCGCGTTCTTCGGCGGTGAATGGCTCATATGGGGAGGGATGGCGACCCTGGCGGTGGCGGCGATCTCCATCGTCACAGCCCAGCGTCTGGAGCGCATGGCGAGCCTGAGCATTCTGGTCTCGGCGGGCATCCTGTTGTCGGCCATCGGCTTCGGCCAACCGAGCCTGACGGCGGGCGCATTGTTCTATCTGGTCAGCTCGACCCTGGCGCTGAGTGCGCTGTTCCTGCTGGCCGAACTGGTCGAGCGTTCGCGCTCGGCCAACGAAATCCCGCTGGAAGACGACGCCGATCAACTGCCAAAAGCTCTGGAGTCGCTGCACCCGGTGCCGGGCACCAATCTGGATGACGAGCAGAAAGCGGTGGTCGGCCAGGTGATTCCCTGGACCATGGCCTTCCTCGGTCTGAGTTTCATCATCTGCGCGCTGCTGATCATCGGCATGCCGCCGCTGTCGGGCTTTCTCGGCAAGCTGACGCTGATCAGCGCCCTGCTCAACCCGTTGGGGCTGGACGTCGCCAAAGACGAAGCCATCCGCGCAGACAGCTGGACGTTGGTGGCGCTCCTGATCGTCTCGGGGCTGGCGTCGCTGTTCGCCTTCGTGCGCGTGGGCATCAAGCGTTTCTGGACTGCGCAGGACCGGCCTTCACCCGCATTGCGTCGCAACGAGTGCATCCCCATCGCCCTGCTGCTCTGCGCCTGTGTCGTGCTCACGTTCAAAGCCCAGGCGCTGTTGCGCTATACCCAGGACACCGCGCAGGCGCTGCACGATCCCCAGCAATACGTGCTGTCGGTGACGGCCGCCCGCCCGATCCCCGGGCCGAGCACCGCTGCAACGGAGGGGCAGCCATGAAGCGTGTGTTTCCGGCACCGTTGCTGTCGCTGTCGCTCTGGGTGCTGTGGCTGCTTCTGAATCTGTCGCTGAGTGCGGGCAACCTGTTGCTCGGCGCGCTGTTGGGGTTTCTCGCGCCACTCATGTTCGCGTCCTTGCGTCCTCAGCCTGCGCGTATTCGCAGACCCGGCGTGGCACTCAAGCTGTTTTTCGTCGTGGGCCGCGATGTGGTGACGTCGAACCTTCAGGTGGCCTGGGGCGTGTTGCGCGCTCGCCAGCGCCCTCCGCGTTCGATGTTCCTCAAAGTGCCACTGGACCTGCACGACGCCCATGGCCTGGCGGCGCTGTCGATGATCTGCACCGTGGTCCCCGGCACCGTGTGGTCGGAACTGGCCCTGGATCGCAGCGTGTTGCTGATCCATGTGTTCGATCTGGACGACGAGGCACGTTTCATCGAGCACTTCAAAAGCACCTACGAACGCCCTCTGATGGAGATCTTCCAATGAGCCCGTTGCTTGCCAACGCGATCCTGCTCAGCCTGTCGCTGTTCACCGTCGCCATGGTCCTGACCCTGATTCGTCTGTTCAAGGGGCCCTCAGCGCAGGATCGGGTGCTGGCGCTGGATTATCTGTACATCCTGGCGATGCTGATGATGCTGGTGCTGGGGATTCGCTACGCCAGTGACACCTATTTCGAAGCGGCACTGTTGATCGCGCTGTTCGGCTTCGTCGGCTCGTTCGCCCTGGCGAAATTCCTGCTGCGTGGCGAGGTGATCGAATGAACTCGCAGTATGTGTTGCCGTTCTGGGTAGAACTGTTGACGGCGGTCTTACTGGTCTTGAGCAGTCTTTTCGCGCTTATCGGTGCGATGGGGCTTTTGCGCATGAAGGACTTTTTCCAGCGCATGCATCCGCCAGCACTGGCCTCGACCCTTGGCGCGTGGTGCGTGGCGCTGGCGTCGATCATTTACTTTTCGGCGATGAAGCAAGGGCCAGTGCTGCATGCCTGGCTGATTCCGATTCTGCTGGCGATCACCGTGCCGGTGACGACGTTACTGCTGGCGAGAACAGGCCTGTTTCGCAAGCGCATGGCCGGGGATGACGATGTACCGCCTGAGGTTTCAGAGGGCCGGCATGAGAGGAAATGATTACGGGTGTCTGGCCTGATTCCCTTCATCACGCGGTCGGCGGCGCAGATCGTGTGGGACCGGCGTTCTGGGCAAAGCGGTGGGTCAGCGACGAAAAGGTTTAATGACCCACCCCATTCGCCAGCAAGCCGGCTCCCACAAGTTACGCGCTCAACCCAAGCTACGCGCTCACTCTCTCTGTAGCAACACGGCTTGCCGGCCTGCACAGGGGTGATGCGAAAACCCGACGCATCGCGCAAGCCGGACGATCTGTAGCAGCACGGCTTGCCGGCGGTGGCATTCTTGGAATCACTGGCGCCGGCAAGCCGTGCTGCTAACGGGTCCGGTCTTCAACTTAGCCTTGAGCTTTTGCCGCTCCAGTCATTCACACACCTGAATCACTCACTCGGCTTGAACACCAGCTCGCCATTGCGCCACTTGGCAGCCTTGGCCGTCGCAGCCTTGAGTATTTTGCTCAGCCCCAACTGAATCTGCTCATGGGCAGCAAACACCATGAACACCGTATTCGATTCCTTGAAAACGATACCGTGGCCTTCCGGCACATCGACGAACGCGTATTCGCCCAGTCCGTAAACGGTCATCTTGATTTCACGAAACCTGATTTCAAACTTGCCGCCTTCACGACTGGGCAATACGGCAGCGCGAAAGTGATCGCCGACCTTGAGCTCCAGACGTGGCTTGTCATCGACCACCAGCGCGGTTTCGGTGTCGATTTCAGACATGTAGATGCCTTCAGGAGACTGTTCGATGACATAAACGAAACGTGCCTGGAATTGCTTCACCAACTTCGCGCGCAAATCGCCAAGCACGAATAACGCATGGGTATCCAGATTACTTACTGCCAATGTACAAACTCCCAACCTGATATGAACTCGCCCCACCAGACAGGTCGAGCAAGGAAAAGACAAGAAACCGGTGCGCCCCGCAGGCCGGACGCTGGCACGCGAATGGATTCTACCGGGTCAGAGTCTATACGCGATATATGCCTTTCGTCCGTTATGTAGCCTATTTTGTACACGAACATCCCTTTGAGGTGCGTCCAATCCCGCTGAACAGCCGAATGACGCCGGCTGAATCGATAAGGCAAATGCGCAGAACTCTTGCGGCCGGTCCGTACTCAGATACATCACAGACTCAACCAACATTCACGCCAATTCGGGCCTTCGCCCGCGAGGAAAACAACATGGAACTTAATTCACCCACCCTGTCGACATTGTTCGAACAACTTGGCCTTGACTCCGACCAGGCCAGTATTGACGCATTCGTCAGTGCCCATCCGTTACCCGATGACGTGAAGCTGATCGATGCCGATTTCTGGACACCGCAGCAGGCACGCTTTCTGAAAGAAGAACTGCGGGTGGACGCCGAATGGGCACCGGTGGTGGATGAACTCAACGAACTGTTGCACCCGCAGAAATGAGTCACTGAACGTTACCCTCCAGAAATAGCGGCCGGCTTACGGCCGCCTTTCACTATTGCGGATACCCCGGCTGACCGACGTGGGGGATTTTTATTCGCCCCTGGTACGCCGGCGCATGGACAAACAAAGTGTCCCCCCATGCGCCGCATCGTCCCAAGGCGCTGTTCCAGTGCGCAGAACAATGGATGTAGCGCCGGTACAGAATACGCATCTCTGCCTCGTCCAGTTCCGCACCTTCGCCCCGGGCGTACGCCACCAGTTTTTTCGCAATGCCACGCAGTTCAGGCGGCAGACTCAAATCTGCCGATTCGGGAACCGGTCGCAACGGCACACCTTCATCGCAAGCCAGTGCATGCATGACCCGTAGATACACCCGTGACAGATAACCAAAAACACGCCGCTCCAGGACCACTGAGGCGATCACGGTTTTCAATCCGTGACGATGTTGACGCTTCTGCTCGACGCATTCTATTCCCACGGTGGCGGCGTGATCATCCGGGTCGATCCAGTGTTGCAAGGGCAGGCAGCTCATCTCGGCCTGAGTTTGCAGCCAGGCGTCGGTGGTGTCGTAGGGGGTCTGAGTGGTGACCAGACTGCGCCGGGGCCGGGTCAGCGACACCTTTTCGATGGTCTGGGCATGGTAGCCACCACCGATGTCCGAGTGTGAGCCCGGCACCACGATCTCCTTCGGCCAATCGGGGGCCACACTGTTCAACGAAAAATTGCGGCGGTGTTCGTCTCCCGCCACCAGATGAATGACCTGTTGCGCACATCCCGGCGGCAGAAACAGATTTACCCGCCTGTTGATCCCGTCACGCACGTTGCCCAAATCAGAGATTCCCCCGACCGCTGCCACCGTATCGAACAGCCCGATGACCTTCAGACGAACGCTGCCTTTGCTCCAGGAGAAGCCAGGCGCCAGCGGCAAATGACGGGCGAGCACCGGATCCAGCTCACCGCGTGCCTGCTTGAGCACCTCGTTGGCCATATGACGGGCCGATGCAGCGCCTCGGCTGAAACCGAACAGGTCGAACTCCAGAGCGGCAATGACGCAACCGGGGTTGTGAACTTCAAACTTGCCAAGTAGCGTGCGGACTTTCTTGATGCCCCGGGATACTTTGGCGACCACGCCGGTGTGCCCACGCCCCAACCCCTGACCTGATAACACCATGTCCCGACCGCCGGAAGTTGTACCCACGCCGCTGATATAAACCGCGTGATACACCTTGAGCCCATCACCGTCATTGATGGCTTTGGGTTGCTCACGATACATCTCGACCAATCGCGCAATGTTGGTCACGTCGTTGCTGTAACTGCTGTCGGGATCGGAATGCCGACCGCCGCATTCTTTGATATGGGCGCCGTTGTAAATCTCCGCCATGGCCTGGCAGTCGGCGCCAATCTGGCTGTTGACGCGGTTGTTGCCCGTCCCGTCGAAGAACAGACCGATGCGCACCGTCACGCTTAGCGCACCGGCGGCTCCGCCCGCTTTATCCTTTGTATGCAAACTTGTCATATCGATACCGCCTGTGAGTTCTGGCTTTAGTTCCGAACACGTTTTTACATATCCGGACATATACCTCACAGAATGCTCGCCTCGATGATCGCGTCAACAGGCCAACTACGACTTCAGAAACTTCCCACTCAAGTATCAGACCATTAATGACTTCGAGACAATACTTCCCACACATCGCACACACACGTCCTATAAACGAGCCCATGACATAAAGAGGAAATATACGATTAAACAATCGTTGAATAATATCTATACGCCGGTGCAGCACCTGCCCGGGCAATCGCCTGTTGCAAAAACTGCAGACGACAAAAAGCCCGACTGCCTGGAGAAAGGCAGTCGGGCCTCGACACGTCTGTCAGAAGGATCAGGCCTGACGCTGGTGGCGATCGATCTGTTCGTGACGTTCCTGCGCTTCGATGCAGTACTTGGTGGTCGGGCTGATCAGCAGACGCTTCAGGCCGATGGGCTCACCACTGTCATCGCACCAGCCAAAAGTGTCTTCGGCGATACGGCTCAGGGCCATCTCCAGCTGCGGAAGCATGCGCTGATCGCGATCGATCACGTTGACCAGCCAGTGGCGCTCTTCTTCGACGGAAGCTGCGTCAGCGGGATCAGCCGGGGTGTCCAGGCTTTCGATAGCGATACGGCTCTGCTCGATGCGCTCGTGGATTTCCACCTTCATGTCCTGCAGCAGCTTGACGAAAAATGCGTGCTGCTCCGCGTTCATGTAGTCATCGGCCGGCATCGCCAGCAACTTTTCCTTGGTCATTGATTTCTCTATAAAAAAACGTGCATTAAGGCGAATCAAGGGAGCGCCTTGGCCCAACTGTAAACGCGCCCCAGTCTCCAAGCGCCACCAGGCACTCAATTTACGAGGGGCGGCAGTCTAAGGCCGGGTTTCGTACTCGGCAACATAATTGAACAAGATTCGCTCAACAAGCCCCCGAATCCCCGTCGGTATTGAGCCCGACCGGTGTTTCAAGCTGTGTCCACGCGACATGTGCGTTGCCTGTAACTACGCCAACGCGGCCAAGCGCGCTCCTGGAACAAAACTGCCGCGCGTGTCCGGGACGCTTTCTGACCGGTCAATCGCGCTTCGGTTCAAATCCTCAAACCAACAAAAAGGGCCTGAAACCAGGCCCTTTTTCACATGATTCAGATGATCAGCGCTTGAGCTTGCGCTTGTTGCGGTATTGGTCGATGACCACCGCGACGACGATGATCAACCCTTTGATGATGTCTTGTACATAGGCATCCACACCGACGAAGGTGAATCCGCTGGCCATGACCCCGAGAATCAACGCGCCAATCACGGTGCCGGTGATGCGGCCGACGCCGCCTGCCAGGCTGGTGCCACCGATGACGGCGGCGGCAATCGCGTCCAGCTCGTAAGACACGCCCATGCCCGCCTGACCCGTGGCAGCCCGTGCGGAGGCCACCACGCCGGCTAGCCCCGCCAGCAGACCGGCGATGCTGTAGACGATGATCAAGTGACGTTTGACGTTGATCCCGGAAGTCCGCGCCGCCTGCATGTTGCCGCCGATGGCGTAGGTGTATTTGCCGTACTTGGTGTAACGCAAGGCGATGTGGAAGATCACTGCCACCACCAGAAAAATGATGACTGGCATCGCGCCTTGACCGATAGCGGTGTAGGAATCGTTAAGCATGCTCACCGGCTGGCCGCCCGTGTAATAACGCGCCAGGCCGCGAGCCGAAACCATCATGCCCAGCGTGGCGATGAACGGGGGGATTCCGGTGATTGCGATGATGCTGCCGTTGATGGCACCCGCCAGCAACCCGACCCCAAGGCCGGCGATAACCGGTATCCACACCGGCAGGTCGGTCAGGGAGGGAAATACCGCCCGGGTGTAGTCCGAAGACTGGGCAAGACTGGCCGCGATCATCGCGGTGAGCGCCAGGACCGAGCCCGATGACAGGTCGATACCGGTCGTGATGATCACCTGCGTGACGCCGATCGCGATCATGCCGATGATGGACACTTGAAGAATCATCAGCACCAGACGCTGGGAGTTCATCAGGAAACTCTGATCGCGCACCACCCAACCGAACACTTCGAAGATCAGGCCGATACCGATCAACACCAGAAAGATGCTCAGTTCAGTGGGCAAGCGACGTTTGTGCTTGGTCGGTGCCAAGGCGGGTTTGTTTTCCAGTATCGCGTTCATCTTCATGTGTGCCTCTTATTCTTGTTCCGACCCGCAATGGGCCATTGGCAGCCTGGATTCAGTGAATCGAATTTCCCGAAGCCAGGTGCATGACCCGCTCCTGAGTCGCGTCGGCGCGGTCCAGGGTGCCCATCATCTGGCCTTCATGCATGACCATGACCCGGTCGCTCATGCCCAGCACTTCCGGCAGTTCCGAAGAAATCATGATCACCGCCATGCCCTCACTGGCGAGCAACGAAATCAGCCGATAGATCTCGGCCTTGGCGCCGACGTCGATGCCGCGAGTCGGTTCGTCGAGAATCAGCACACGAGGGTTGGTCATCAACCAGCGCGCCAGCAAGGCTTTCTGCTGATTGCCACCGGACAGGGTGTCGATGCATTGCTCGAGCGATGGCGTCTTGACCCGCAGTTTCTTGCACATGTCTTCGCACAGCGCCCGCAGGGCTTTCTGGTGGACGAAACCGTTGCCGACGTAATGCGGCAGAACCGCCATTTCCATGTTTTCCAGCACCGAGAGGCACGGAAACAGGCCGCTCAGTTTGCGATCCTCCGTCAGCAGCGCGAAGCCTTTCTCGATGGCGAAATGCGGGTCGGTAACTTTGATCGGCGCGCCGTCCAGCTGGATTTCGCCACGGGTGCAGGGCGTAACGCCAAAAATGGTTTCAGCGACGTTGGTGCGTCCCGATCCCATGAGCCCGGCGATGCCCAGCACTTCGCCGGCATGCAGGTCGAACGAGACGCCGTCGAACACGCCCTCCAGTGACAGGTCGCGCACGGACAGCAGCAGCTTGCCAATCGGCTGGTCGCGCTCGGGGAACAACTGGGTCAGCTCCCGTCCGACCATCATCGAGATCAGGCTGTCGCCGTCCATACTGTCGGCGCGTTGCAGGCCGATGTAGGCACCATCGCGAAACACCGCCACTTCGTCGGCAATGGCGAACACTTCGTTCATTTTGTGAGTGATGTAGATGATGCCTTTACCCTGCGCCCGCAGGTCGGCAATGATCGAAAACAGATGGTCCACTTCCTTTTCGGTAATGGCCGAAGTCGGCTCGTCCATGATCAGCACGTCGGAGTCATAGGACACAGCCTTGGCGATCTCGACCATCTGCCGCTCGGCGATGCTGAGATTACCCACTTGCTCCTCGGGGTCGAGGTTGATGCGCAGACGCGCCAGCAATTCGGCGGTGCAGCGGTGCATGGCGCGGTGATCGACCATGTGCAAGCCGTTGAGCTGCTCGCGGGCGATCCAGATGTTCTCGGCGATGCTCATGTGTGGCATCAGGTTGAGTTCCTGGTGAATCATCGCGATGCCCGATTGCAGCGCCGCCAGCGGGGTGTCGAACACCACCGGTTTACCGCGCAGACGAATCTCGCCGGTGTCGGGCTGGTAGATGCCTGCAATGATTTTCATCAGGGTGGATTTGCCCGCCCCGTTTTCCCCCATCAGCGCCAGCACACTGCCAGGACGCACACGCAGTTCGACGTTGTCCAGCGCGACCACGCCAGGAAATCCCTTACTGATGTTGGTGATTTCCAGCAGGTACGGATGATCGGCAGTGCTGGCTGCCTGGTCAGGGGTTACGTCGGTCTTGGCTGGGGTCGTAGCAGTAGCGGAAGCGAACATGGTCACAGGCTCCTCAAGTGACATGAGTGGCAGAGGTACGGCAGCGCCGCCCTCTGCGTTCTGTCAGTTGTTGTTTTGTGAACGGTTATTTGAAGGTGCTGACGTTTTCGGGCGTGATCAGCTTGAAGGGAATCACGATCGCCTGTTGCGGCAAGGCTTCCTTCTTCGCCATCTTCACCGCCGCGTCGATGGAGCCTTCGCCCTGCCCCTTGGCGTCCTGAAACACCGAGACCGTGAGCTGGCCTTTCTTGACCGCGGCCAGACCGTCCGGCGTACCGTCTACTCCCGCCACGAGTACGTCGCCCTGCTTTTTGCCTGCTTGCTTCAGCGCCATGGAGGCGCCAATGGCCATTTCATCGTTGTTGGAAAGCACCGCACTGAAATCACGCCCCTGGGTCAGCCAGTTGTTGGTGATGTCCATCCCTTTCTGGCGTCCCCACGCGCCTTCCTGTTCTTCGGCGATCTTGATGGCAGGGTATTTTTTCAGGACTTCTTTGACGCCTTCGGTGCGGTCGCGGGTCGAGTTGTTCGACAGCTCGCCCAGCAGGATCACCACGGTGCCTTTGCCGTTCAGTTTATTGGCGATGTATTCCATCTGCATCCGGCCTGCTTCCTTGTCGTCGGAGGTGACCGACGCAACGCCTGCTGGCAGTTTCGGATCGTCAGGGCGGCGGTTGACATAGACCAGGGGAATGCCGGCGGCGGTGGCGGCTTCGGTGATGCGCCCCGTGGCGGCGGTGTCGACCGGGTTGACGATCAATGCGTCGACTTTCTTGCCAATCAGCTCCTGGACCTGGTCGAGCTGTTTGTTCACATCGTTGCGGCCGTCGACGAATTGCAAGTCGACGCCCCCCATGTCCTTGGCCTTTTTACCCATGTCTTCGCGCATGTAGGTCAGGTAGGTGTCATCGAACTGCGACATGGCCACGCCAATTTTCAGGTCGGCGGCCATGACGGCGCCGCTGCTGAGCATCAGGGCCAGTGCCAGGGAGGTAAAACGGGCTTTGGTATTCATGAACGGTCTTTCTCCAAATTCTTGTTGTTGTAGTGAATTGGCTAACGACGGCTGGTGTTCAGAGTGGTTTTGGGTCTGTGGAAAAGTGCGGATTGGCGAAGTGCGCGACCGAGGCGGCCGATGCGCCGCAGACCATCACGCCGTGGCTGTGCACGCACAGCACGCGGGCTACGGTTTCGAGGGTTCGATCGAGGGCGATGGCAATGACCGGTTTGATGCGCGAGGCGGCGGGCAACGAAGCAAGCAGAGAACGTGATGCGGATCGGCAAGCCTTGAAGGCTCTGTTGAAAATGTTCATCGACGGTACCTGTCTTTTTGGCTTTCTTGTTTTTGTTTCGCTCGCTCGGACCTGAAATCGGTGCAGCTGTTTTCAGGTGTGAGCGTCGATCGTCGGCAACCTGGAAATGACTCTATTGGAAAATAATTTCTACTTCAACCAGTTTTAGAATTTATTTCTATTTTACTTTTCATTGCCAAAATTCACGCGGTAACAGCACAGCTTGCCGGCGGTGGGCGGCGAAATCGCTGCCGCCGGCAAGCCGTGCTGCTACAGAGGGTAACCAGCGATTACAACTCCACCACCCGCCCTTCCAGCGCACTGACTCTGGCGGCATCTAGCACCTTTGCCGACGCCACGGCATCCCGCGCGTCCACCGGGTTGCGCGCCTGGTTCATCACAGCGTCCTGCAACTGGCGGTAGAACTCGGGCCAGTCGCCCCGCTCGGACGGCACACGTTCGCGGTGTTCACCCTGCTCGAACCAGCCCCAGCGCCGATGCTCCTCGACGCCCCAGCGCTCGCCTTCGGATTTGGGCGAAAGCCCCGCCAGCGCCGCAGCCTCCTGGCCGTCGAGGCCATCAACGGTATAGCAGCCCTGCGAGCCATTGACCCGAAATCGTGGACCTTGAGCGTTTTGCAGGCAGTTGCCCCACAAATGCGAGGTCACGCCGCTGGTGTGGATCAGTGAAACGAAGAAACCGTGGTCGATTTTTTTATCGGGTGTGGCGAACTCGAGTTCGGCGTACACCCGCTTGACCGGGCCGAACAACTGGAGCGCCTGATCCACCAAGTGGCTGCCCAGATCACGCAGAATACCCCCGCCGCTTTCCTTGCCCACCGAGGAAGGCGAGTAACGTTCGACGCGGGATTCGAAGCGGCTGATTTCCCCCAGCACGCCCTGATCGATCAACTTGCGGACGGTGAGAAAATCCGAGTCCCAGCGACGATTCTGATACACCCCCAGCAGGATGCCGCGAGCCTCGGCGGCGTCCACCAGTTCCTGGGCCTGTCTGGCATCGGGGGCGAACGGCTTGTCGCTGACCACCGGAACGCCAAGTTCGATGGCCTCCAGAATCAGCGCGCGGCGAGAGGCCAGAGGGGTGGAAATCACCACAGCGTCGACACCGGCAGCGACCATGTCGGCCAGGCTGTCGAAGGCCGGGACCTTGGGGTAATCCTTGCTCAGCTCCTGACGCCGTTCGGGGGAGCGGGTCACCACCCCCGCAAAGGTTGCGCCGTTCATGCTGGCCAGCAGCGGCGCGTGAAAGAAGCGCCCGCCCTTGCCGTAGCCGATGAGTCCGATTTTCATATCACTGTCTCCTCATGCCGTAGGAGCGCGCTTGCCCACGAAAGGGGTTGCCTGTGTCAAATGCGCTGACTGACACAGCGCAATCGCGGGCAAGCGCGCTCCTACGGCTTTGTGTTCATCAGTATTTACGGGCCTTGGCCAGCATTGGTTTTTGTCGTTCGAAGGCCTCGGCCGTGGTGCCTGTCGTGGACACTTCGGCCACGCCCACGCGCCACCACGACAGGTAGCCGTGGATCATGGTCTTGGGCAGGACCTTGATGTCGATCAGTGTCGAAACGGTCTGCTTGCGCGCATCGATCAACGCCACTTCCAGCTCCTCGACCGTTTTCACCGTGTACGTCTTGCAGCCATACGCCGCCGCGCTCATGGCGAAGTCCACGGGCACGAAGTCGCCATCGAGCTGCCCGGTCTCGGGGTTGCGGAACCGGAACTCGGTGCCGAAGCTGCCCATGCCGTTGCCCATCTGCAAGTTATTGATGCAACCGAACGCCATGTTGTCCAGCAGCACGACGTTGATCTTGCGCCGCTCCTGGATTGAGGTCGCCAGCTCGGAGTGCAGCATCATGTATGAGCCGTCGCCCACCAGCGCATAGACCTCGCGATCCGGCGCCGCCATCTTGGCCCCCAGCGCGGCATTGACCTCGTAACCCATGCAGGAATAACCGTACTCGACGTGGTAACTGTCGACACTGGTGCTGCGCCACGCCCGCTGCAAATCACCAGGGAGACTGCCCGCTGCGGCGACGATCACCGCGTCGCTGGGCAACTGCCGATTAAGGATACCGAGCACTCGGCTCTGGGTCAGACAGGAACCGGTCATCTCGATGAAATCGCGCAGCACCTGCGGATCCAGATGGCCGCTGACTTCGGGTTCGAAATCCTGAGTCTGGTATTCCACGGCGTACAGACGATCCACTTCCGCGTCCAGCGCTGCCCTCGCCTGCCGGGGGGCATCGCCCCAGTCGGCTTTAAAGTCGCCAAGAGCCTCACTCAAGGATTGCAGCGCCAGTTGCGCATCCGCCAGCACCTGCACGCCATCGAGCTTTTGCACGTCGAACGCGCCGACGTTGAGGTTGAGAAACTGCACGTCCGGGTTCTGGAACAGCGATTTGGAACCGGTGGTGAAGTCGCTGTAGCGCGTGCCGACGCCAATGATCAGATCCGCCTCGCGGGCCAGAGTGTTGGCCGCCAGCGAACCGGTCTCGCCGATACCGCCCATGTTCAACGGATGCGCCGAGACGATGGCGCTCTTGCCCGCCTGGGTTTCGGTAAACGGAATATCGAACCGCTCGGCAAAGGCTTGAAGCTCGGCCGCCGCGCCGGAATAACGCACACCCCCGCCGCAGATCAGCAGCGGCTTGCGTTTGCCCTTTAGCAGCGCCACCGCGTCCTTGAGCATGGCCTGTGTCGGCGGGCGACGGTCGATGCGATGCACGCGCTTTTGTAGGAAGGAATTCGGGTAGTCGTACGCCTCGGCTTGAACGTCCTGGGGCAAGGCGAGGGTCACGGCTCCGGTTTCGGCAGGATCGGTGAGCACACGCATGGCATTGAGGGCTGCGCTCATCAATTGCTCGGGACGGTTGATGCGGTCCCAGTATTTACTCACGGCCTTGAACGCATCGTTGGTGCTGATGCTCAGGTCGTGAAATTGTTCGATCTGCTGCAACACCGGGTCGGGCTGGCGGCTGGCGTAGACATCTCCCGGTAGCAGCAACAGAGGAATGCGGTTGGCCGATGCCGTGGCGGCGGCGGTGATCATGTTCGCCGCGCCCGGCCCGACCGAAGAGGTGCAGGCGTAGATCTTGCGCCGCAGGTGTTGTTTGGCGAACCCCATGGCCGCGTGGCACATGCCCTGTTCGTTGCGGCCCTGATGCACGATCAGCTCGCCGCTGTCCTGTTCCAGCGCCTGGCCCAGGCCCAACACGTTGCCGTGGCCGAAAATGGTGAACACCCCGGCGACGAATTTGCTCTGCACGCCATCGACTTCGACGTACTGGTTATCGAGAAATTTCACCAGGGCCTGTGCCATGGTCAATCGGGTCGTGGTCATGCTTGCACCTTGTTTTTATTGGAGGTGTCTGGGGTCAATTCGATTTCATGATCATGATTGTTCCCACGCCGAGCGCGGGAACGATCAAGTCGGAATTTACTTCGCCGTCGGCATGTTGAATTCCGCGCCCTTGGCGATGCTGTCAGGCCAGCGCTGCATGACGCTTTTGTAGCGACTGTAGAATCGCAGGCCCTCTTCGCCATATGCGTGGTGATCGCCGAACAACGAGCGCTTCCAGCCCCCGAACGAATGCCAGGCCATCGGCACCGGAATCGGCACGTTGATGCCGACCATGCCCACCTTGATGTTGCGCGCGAACGCCCGGGCAATGCCGCCATCGCTGGTGAAACAGGACACGCCGTTGCCGAACTCGTGAGCGTTGATCAGCTCAACCGCCGACGCGAAGTCAGGCACATGCACGATGCCCAGCACCGGGCCGAAAATCTCTTCCTTATAGACAGTCATCTCGGGGGTGACTTCATCGAACAGCGTGGCGCCGACGAAAAAGCCCTTTTCCGCGCCGGGCACCGTAAAGTTTCGTCCGTCGACGATCAGCCTGGCGCCTTCTTTCACGCCCTGATCGATATAGCCCTCGACCTTGGCCTTGTGCACGGCGGTCACCAGCGGGCCCATGTCGGAATCTGTGTTCATGCCGTTGCCAACCTTGAGCGAGTCGATGCGCGGCAGCAGTTTATCAATGAGTTTCTGGCCGACATCCCCCACCACCACGGCAATCGAAATCGCCATGCAGCGTTCGCCCGCCGAGCCATACGCGGCGCCAATCAAGGCATCGGCGGCCTGATCCAGATCGGCGTCAGGCATGACGATCATGTGGTTCTTCGCCCCGCCCAATGCCTGGACGCGCTTGCCATGAGCGGTGCCCTGCTGATGGATGTACTCGGCAATCGGCGTCGAACCGACGAAGGAAATCGCTTCGATGCCTTTGTGTTGCAGCAACGCGTCGACAGCCACCTTGTCGCCCTGCACCACGTTGAACACGCCATCCGGCAGGCCGGCCTGTTTCAGCAAACGGGCCATCAACAGACTGGCGGAAGGGTCACGTTCGGACGGTTTGAGGATGAAGCAGTTGCCGGTGACCAGTGCCATGGGAATCATCCACAGCGGCACCATGACCGGGAAGTTGAACGGCGTGACGCCGGCGCACACACCCAGCGGCTGGCGCAGGTTCCAGTTGTCGATGCCACCGCCGATGTTGTCGCTGTAGTCGCTTTTGAGCAGGCTCGGCGCGCCACAGGCGAACTCGACGATTTCGATGCCGCGCACCACCTCGCCCTTGGCGTCGGAAAACACCTTGCCGTGTTCACGGCAGATGATTTGCGCCAGTTCGTCGTGATGCTGATCGAGCAGCTCCTTGAACTTGAACATCACCCGCGCACGGCGCAGTGACGATTGATCGGCCCATGCCGGGAAGGCAGCCTGGGCAGCGGCGACGGCTTGATCGACGGTTCGGAGTTCCGCCAGCGCCACACGGGCCTGAACCTCGCCGGTGGCCGGGTTGAACACATCGCTGAAACGCTCGCTGGCGTCCTGGACCTGGCCGTTGATGTGGTGGCCGATAATCGGGGCGTTGCTCATTACTGGACTCCTTGCGAAATAGTTATGCCGCTGTAGCAGCACGGCTTGCCGGCGGTTCGATTTCAGGTCCGCCACCGCCGCAAGCGGGGCTGCTACTGGATCTGCGTATGCGCTGGCGCGTCTACAGATCCATCAACCACTGGTGCTGCGGATCATTGTGGAATTGCCAGGCGCGTTTCGGCCCGGCCATCACGTTCAAATAATAGGATTCGTAGCCGTAAGGCACGCTGACCGGGTGGTAGCCCTTGGGCACGGTCACCAGATCGTTGTTCTCCACCGCCATGGCCTGATCGATGCTGCGGTCATCGGTATAGACCCGCTGAAACACGAAACCCTGCGGCGGATTGACCTGATGGTAATAAGTCTCCTCAAGAAAGCTTTCATGAGGCAGATCGTCCTTGTCGTGCTTGTGCGGCGGATAGCTGGAGGAATGCCCGGACGGGGTGCGCACTTCCACCACCAGCAACGAATGCGCAGGTTCGGAGTCCGGCAGGATGTCGCAGACGTAACGGGTATTGGCCGCCTTGCCGCGCACGCTGCGTTTCATCGATTCAGGTTTGATCAGGCGCGCGGGCAAGCCTTTGCCTGTATCGCCAGATGCCGCGCAGACCGCGATCTGCACGGCGCTCAGCGCCACGACCTGGGCCTGGCTGTTCGGCGGCAGATACACGGCGAACGGCGACTTGTCTTCGAAGACCGATTGCCGATCGCCGATGTTTTCCCAGTTGAACGCGCCTTGCCCCGGCGCTTCGCCGCTGACGCTGACCCGTCCGCTGAGCAGCACCAGGCACAGTTCCTTGTCACCCGAGTTGACCGGCAAACGTTCGCCGACGGTCAGTCGATGCGCTGAAAAACCGACGTATTCCAGCACCCCTTCGCCCAGCGCCACGACATCGCGGCCCTCGGCCTTGCTCTTGACCAGGAGATTCATGTTCACACGCTCCTTTGTGCAGGCTGATCTAAACCCGTGCTGTTCTCTTGGGCAGCTGCCAGCAGGTTGCGCAGCGTTTCATAGCCCTTTTTGGCGTAGACATAACTTGGCGCAACCGCCGGGTCCTGCTCGGCCTCGACCACCAGCCAGCCCTCATAGCGGGCCTGGATCAACACCTCCAGCAATGCCGCGAAATCGATGTCGCCATCGCCCGGCACAGTGAACGTGCCATTCACGATGCAGTCCGGAAAGCTCCACAGGTTGTTGCGCGCCAGTTGCACCACCGGCTTGCGCACGTCCTTGAAATGCACGTGGCACACACGGCCAATATGACTGCGCAGCACTTGCAACGGATCGCCGCCGCCCATGTAGCAATGGCCCGAATCGAACAGCAGACCGACCTCACTTCCCGTACGGGCCATCAGTTGATCGATGTCCTCGGGGGATTCGACATAGGCGCCCATGTGATGGTGGTAGGCCAGACGCACGCCTTGGGACAGCGTGAAACGCGCCAGCTCCGTGAGCTTGTCCGCGTATTCCTGCCAGGCGCTGTCGCTGTGAAAACGCGGGCGCTCGACCAGACGAATGCGCTGGCCCTGGATCGAGTCAGCCACCTCGCCATACACCAGCACCTTCGCGCCGTTGTGTTTCAACAGTTCGACGTGACCGGCAATGGCCTCGATCTCTTCGGCCACCGAGCGGCTGGCCAGACGGCTCGAATACCAGCCCGAAACCAGCGCCAGGTCGTAGGGTTTGAGGACATCAGCGACGCCCTTGGCGTCTTTCGGGAATTTTCCGTTGAGCTCGAAACCTTCGTAACCGATCTCCTTGCCCTCACTGAGCGCGGTGCTCAGCGGTGTTTCGCCGCCCAGAGCCGGCAGGTCGTCGTTGCTCCAGGAAATCGGGTTGATGCCAATTCGGATTGCGGAAGCGGGCATGGCTGCACCTTTATTGTTTTTGTCGCTTTGAAATGTGTTCACGGTCCTGAGGTTTACGCCCGGGCGTCACGCCAGGATTCGATCAGAAAACCGAACGTGCTTTGCACCCGACTGATCAATCCGGCATCGTCGATCTCCCCTTCCAGCCACGCTCGGCTCGGTTCGTGAAAGATCGTACGGCCCACCGCAAAGCCGCGACAGGTGGTGCTTTTGCTGGCTTGACGAAATCCGGCGGCGAGGGTTTCGGCCGGGGCGTTGAGGCCCAGCAGCACCACCCCGCGGCAATACGGGTCGCGTTCCTGGATCAGCGCGTCGAGTTTCTCCCAGACATCGGCCGGCTGGGTTTCGATCTTCCACCACGCGGGGTAGATGCCAAGGTTGTAGAGGCGCTTGAGCGAACGGTAGATCACGTCAGGGTGCTTCGACGGATGCTCCTTCGGCGGGATGACCTCCAGCAGCAGTTCATGGCCGCTGGCCTGGGAGGCCTGATACAACCCCATCAACTGCGCTTCCTGCTCCAGACGCAGCATCGGTTCGTCATCGGGGTGGTATTGCACCAGGCACTTGATGATCTGCTCTTTCGGCCAGGCCATCAGGTTGCTGCCGATGGAGCGCCCATGCTCGAAGGCCAGTGGCCGCGAGCCTTGCACTTCCACCGGCCGGGCAATCCACCAGTTGCGACCGGTGGCCGCATTGAGCGAGTCCTGCCCGAAACGCTGATCGGCGAGCAGACCGACGTCGGCTTCGATGCCACGTTTCTTCAGATCCGCTTCGACCCGTTCCACGGCCTGAATGAACAGTTGCTTCAACTGCCCGATGCACGCCAGGTCGCGACCGGCTTTCTGCGCCAGCTCCACCAGTTGCCCACGATGATCGAAAGCGAAGATGAACAGTTGCTTCCAGTCCCTGCGCGGCACGCTGACCTGATGCAGACGCTGCAAAACCGCATCCTGATCGGGACGGGTGATCGGCACCGGGCTGTTGAACAGGTAGTCGAGTTCGACCAGTGTCGGCATCGCCGGCGCGCACGCGTGACGCGACACCACCAGACCGCCGCAGGCGTTCGCCAACTGACAGCAGCGTTCGTCACTTGCGTCGTCCAGCCAGCCCTTGAGAAAGCCCGACATGAAAGCGTCGCCGGCGCCCAGCACATTGAGCACTTCCACACGGACACCTGGGTAGATGGCGCCGTCTTCGAGTTTTGCGGGAATCGCGCCATGAATCACCGTGCAGCCTTGAGGGCCTAGTTTGACCACCAGCGTCGCGGCGGTCAGTTCGCGCACCTTGCGCAGCGCGCTGAGCAAGTCGGTCGAGCCGCCTGCGATGAGGAACTCTTCTTCGGTGCCGACGATCAGGTCGAAACGCGGCAGGATGCGCTGCACATGCTGGCTGACGTTCTGGTTGGCAACGAAACGGGTCTCGCCGTCGGCTTTGCCGGTCAGGCCCCAGAGCACTGGCCGGTAGTCGATGTCGAGCACGCGCTTGACGTTGTGCTTCTCGGCATAATCCAGCGCCTGGCCGCTGGCCTTGAACACCTGATCGGTGGAGAAATGGGTACCCGTGATCAATAAAGCCTTGCTTGAGGCAATCTGCGCTTCGTCGATGTCTTCGGCCTGCAGGGCCATGTCGGCGCAGTTTTCGCGATAGAACACCAACGGAAATGTCTCACGGTCCTTGATGCCCAGCAGGACCATGGCGGTCAGGCGCTCGGCATCGACCTTGATGCCGCTGACGTCGCAACCTTCGCGGGCCAGCGATTCGACCAGAAACCGCCCCATGTGGTCATTGCCGACGCGGGTCAGCATGGCCGACTTGACGCCCAGCCGTGCGGTGCCGAAAGCGATATTGGCGGAGGACCCGCCCAGGTATTTGGCGAAACTGCTGACATCCTCCAGACGCGCCCCGATCTGCTGCGCATAGAGATCGACACCCAGACGTCCGAGACATACCACATCCAACTGACGCCCACTGGCAAAACGAGTCTGGCCCATGCTGGCTCCTCTTATTTTTATTAAGCCCTGGCTTGCGAGAAGCCCTGTTCGTGGTTGCAGACTAGAACGCTCCAGAGCAAGGAGCAATGATTTTTTCTAAATTTTTTTCATGTGGAATATTTTTTCCACTTTGCGCAAATGCTGGCTGTTCGTGCTAAACAGAGGCGATACAAACGTGAAGCGCTGTAAACTGCGCGCCATAAGAAAAGCTCGAGGAATTCAACCGTATGTCCAGCACCGATCAGCCCTCCTTGCCCGATACCGGCGCCGACGCTGCCTCTTCACAGCTCAATGCGCCGGAAACCGCCGAGGCACTGCTTAAGCTGATCACCACTGAATACGAAAGCCTGCCTCGTCAGCTCAAGCGCATCGCCAGCTACATGAGCCAGCAAAGCGACCGGATCATGGTCGACCGCATCAGCGACATTTCCCGGGAATGCGAGGTTCACCCTTCAGCGATCGTGCGTTTTTCCCAGCGCTTCGGCTTCAGCGGGTTCAGTGAAATGCAGGCGCTGTTTCGCGAGGCCTACACCCACAAAGCCACGCCAGTGCAGAACTACCAGCAGCGCATTCGCAGCATGATCGCCAACAAGTCGCAGAAAGCCAGCGGTGGCGATCTGGCCCGCGAATGTGTGAACGCCACGCTCTCGGGGCTTGAACGCCTGGCACTGGAACTGGATGACGAAGCCTTCGAAAAAGCCGTGGATCTGGTGGTCAACGCCGACAACATCTACGTCGTGGGCGTGCGTCGCTCCTTCGCCGTCGCCGACTATCTGGTCTACAACCTGCAGCACACCAACAAGCGCATCCACCTGATCTCGGGGCTGGGCGGCAGTTACCGTGAGCAGATGCGCAGCGTGCGCGCCAACGATCTGGTGATCGCGATCAGCTTCACCCCGTACGGCAAGGAAACCCAACACTGCCTGCGCATCGCCCAGCACCATCAGGCCAAGACGCTGATCATCACCGACAGCAACCTTTCGCCGCTGGCCAAACGTGCCAACTCGGTGTTGCTGGTCAACGAAGGCAGCTCGTTCGCTTTCCGTTCTCTGAGTGCAACGCTGTGCTTGTGTCAGGCGCTGTTCATTGCCGTGGCGTATCGGCTGGAACTGAAGGTGGACGAGATGTCGGAGCAGGTCGGATTCGAGGATTGAAAATCACCAGGCGCTTGATTCGGCCCAATGGGCGTGCGAGCTCGCCGGGCTGGCGCTCCACCTTGTCAGCGATCTGCCGGGAACCGGCAGTAAAGCCTGTCGAAGGCGGTTTGTCTGGAGCGGCGCGGTGGATGGTTTTACT
>NZ_QXTJ01000030.1 GCF_003605735.1 Pseudomonas sp. LS-2
CCGGCAGATCGTCGGCAAGCCGGCCTCCCACGCCTTCGGCAGAATCAAGAGCCGTGCGGTGTTCCTCTGCCCCACTCGGCTCCTGATCTCCTGATCGTTCCCACGCTCCCCGTTGTAACGCAGCGGTTGACGCTCCGCGTCAACGTGGACGCGGAGCGTCCTGCAAGGCATTCCCACGCTGGAGCGTGGGGACGATCATACCTCTGGAGCGTGGGAACGATCAGGCCGCTGGAGCGTGGGAATGATCAGGCCGCTGGGGCGTGGAACGATCATGACGCGCAAACCCGCAAGATCAGCTGCACCGCCCGCTCCTCCCCGCCGCCTCGATCATCGACGACAGCTTCATCAGGTTTTGCTGATGGGCGATCACCAGTTCATCGATGGAGTTGCCCGCTGGCGTGCTGAGCCGGGTGTAGCATTCCATCCGCACGTTGGCGTCCCGCGAGCGCAGTCGCCATTTGGCTTCGATCAAGGCGTATTGGCCTGGCACCGAGTCGAAGCGCTGAACGTCGAGCATCAAGTGCAGTTTGCCGCGCCCTGACATGCTGTTGCTGGTGGCCGGTAATTGATTGCTCAACGCGTTCTGCATCTCGTCGGTGAGGTTGGCGCCCCACCACTCGGTTTCCAGAATCACCAGACCGCTGTTGCCCTGGCGAATGACCATTTGTGAGCGGTCCACTTGCGGTGGCATCGAGATGCGATCGATCACGACGTCGAACGGCGCGTCCGCGGCACCGGGCGCGGTGCCCTTGATCGGTACCAGCGTGTGGTAGTGAATCGGCGCGCTGCTGCAGCCACTCAGCGCAGCGGCCAGCACCATCGCGATGGATAGCATCCCTGTTTTCAATTGATGGGTCATGGGGTTCTGCTCCGTGGAGTGGGCACGCTCAAGGGTCCAGTGTCGTGGCTTCTCTGGATTTCGGACGGCCGCGAATCAGCGACTCCGGATGCCTGCCCAGATAGTCCGAGAGATCACGCAGCGAGCGGGAGACGCGCTGGATTTCATCCAGAGATTCCTTCAACTGCTCGCGTTGCGGCGAGTCCTCGGCCAGCGCCTGATTGGCGATCTGCACCGTCGAGGTCATCTTGTTCAGCGTGTTGTCGATGCTCGGCAGCGTCTTGTCGTTGAACTGATTGATGCTCTTGTGCAACGCGCTCAAGCTCGCATCCAGGTTGTTCGCGATCTTGTCCACGGGCAGTTTGCTGAACTTGTCGACCAATGCCTGGAATTGCTCCTGCACCTTCTCCAGGCTGCCAGGGGTGGTGGGCATCATGATGGGATACTGACCGGGGTCGAACGCCACTTCCTTCACATTCGGATAGAAGTCCAGCGACACATAAAGCTGGCCGGTGAGCAGGTTTCCGCTACGTGCCTGGGCCCTGAGGCCATGCTTGACGAAGACACCGATCAGTTCGCCGACGGCCCGCTGATCCTCGGGCGCATGATCCATCGCCTTGATCATCTTGGCGTGCGCCGGGCCCATGCGCTCCGGATAGATCACGGCCTCCACCATCACCGGAAACGAGCGCTTCTGCGGATCGAAGTCCAGCTGGACCGAGGTGACCCGGCCGAAGTCCACACCCATGAACTCGACCGGGGCGCCCACCGAAAGCCCGCGCATCGCTTGATCGAATCGCATGACAATGGTTTGCGACTTGCCATTGGGTGGAGCCAGTGCAGCCTGGGAATCGGCGAACAGCTCAAAGCGTGTATCGCTTGTGGCGACCGTGTCGCCCGTGGAGGTCTCCGGCGCGCCAAACGCCAGCCCGCCGATCAGCATCGATGACAGCGACTCGGTGTTGACCTTGAGCCCATTGGCCCCGACATCGACATCGATCCCGCTGGCGTTCCAGAAACGGGTATTGGCGGTCACGAACTCGTCGTTCGGCGCGTCGACGAACACCTCGATGTTGACCCCTTTGCCGTCTTTGTTCAGCGCATAGGAGATCACCTGGCCGACCGGGATCTTGCGGTAGTAGATCGGCGAGCCGATATCCAGTGACCCCAGATCCTTGGCGAACAGTGTAAAACGCTTCCCGCTCTCGCCGTAGGTCACAGGCGGCGGTGACTCAAGGCCCTTGAAGTTCTCTTTCAACTCGCTCGATTGCCCGGCGTCTGCACCGATGAAGCTGCCGGACAACAGCGTGTCCAGACCGGTGACGCCCCCTGCCCCGATGCGCGGCTTCACAACCCAGAACGTCGAGTCGGCGCGGGCGAACGTCTCGGCTTCCTTGGACAGCTGAACCTTGGCGGCGACGCTTTTCTTGTCCTTGGCCAGCTCCACCGCCGTCACTTCACCGATCAGCACGTTGCGGTATTTGACCTGGGTCTTGTGCGCGGTGAGGCCGTCGCCGGTCTTGAAGGTGATGGTGATCGTCGGCCCCTCCTGCATCCAGTTGCGCACCACCAGTGATGCACCGACGAGAATGGCGACCACTGGCACGATCCCGACCAGTGAGACATTCCAGCGGCGGCTTTTGACGGGCGCGGTTTCCAGGTTGTCCTCTTGCATCACGCATGCTCCTTGTCGGTTTCAGGTTCGCCTTCCCAGATCAGACGAGGGTCGTAGCTCATCGCGGCCAGCATGGTCATGACCACCACCATGCCGAAAAACAGAATGCCCGCCCGAGGCTCGATGGTGCCCAACTCCTGCATCTGCACCAGTGAGGCCACCAGTGCGACCACCAGCACGTCGAGCATTGACCAATAGCCGATCAATTCGACGAAGCGGTAGAGCTGCGAGCGCTGGCGCCGGGCCCAGTTGCTTTTACGTTGCGCGGTTATCAGCAGCAGCCCCAGGGCCATGAACTTGATGGCCGGGACGCCGATGCTGGCGATGAAAATGATCAGCGCGATGTCCCACGCGCCGCTCTCCCAGAACTCCAGCACACCGCCGGCGATGGTGCTGTCCACGCCACTTCCGGCCATGACCGTGTGCATCACCGGCAGCAGATTGGCCGGGATGTAGAACACCAGTGCCGCGATCAAATAGGCCCAGCAACGGGCGATGGCGTCGGTCTTGCGTGGGTGAAGCGGCGCGCCGCAGCGGTCGCAGGAGTGAGTCGGTTTGCTGATGTCGCAGGTCTTGCCGCAGCCATGACACAGACAGAGTTTGAGGTCCTTGGCCAGCGGAGGCGTTTTCATAGGCGCTCCCAGAGAACGCGCACGTCGCGACCGGCAATGGCGATGATCAGTATGCTCAGCAGCACCAGGGCCAACAGCCCGATGCCGGGAATCACATCCAGCAGCCCCGCCAACTTGATCACCGCGACCATCGCCCCCAGCAGGCAAACTTCCAGCATGCTCCAGGGGCGCAGGGCTTCGAGCCAGAGCATGCAGGCTGCAAAACCCGGACAGCGTCTGCCCGCCACCGCAAAGCTCAAGACCCAGAGCAACAGAAGCACCTGACACACAGGGGCGATGATGATCGCCAGGGCGGCCACCAACGCGATGAACGTGATGGGGCCCACGCTCAGAATCATCACCGAGTCGAACAGTGTCGCCGAATTGCTCACGCCCTGCAGATTGATGCTCATCACCGGGTACAGGTTGGCGAACAGCAACAACACTGCCGCCGTCACGCTCAACGCCAGGCGCTGCTGCACCGACAGCGCCACATGCCGGTCCAGTACCCCTGCGCAGCGAACACAGACTGTTTTTTGATGACGCGACAACACCGACTTGCGATACACCGCGTCGCAGTATTCGCAGATGATCAACTCTGCGGTGGTGGCCATGGATGCCTCCGGTCGTGACGGCGTGAAGGTTCTGATGACGGTACCGCCGGGCGCTAGAAGCGCCAGACCATACCGCCGCCGATGACATGCAGGGCCGCATTGCGGTACTCACCCGAAACCGACTGGCCGTTGGAGTTCTTGGTCTGCTCGGTGGACATGTCGCCCATCCAGATCAGGGTGTAGCTCAGGTGCAGATCGGTGTCTTTGTCCAGCGCGTAGTTGACCCCGGTCGCGAACCGCCAGGCATCCCCCATGGGGACGTCGACCGTGCGGTCCGAGTTGTCCACCGCCGACGAGTCGTAGCCCAGGCCCATGTTCCAGCGCCAGTGCGAGTCGATCTGGTTCTGCGCGCCGATGGACACGTGGTAGGTGTCCTTGTACTGGCGGTCCACGGAGCGTGAAGTGCCGCCCGCGTTGCTGTCGACCTGCACGCCGATGCTGCCGAAGTCGCTCCAGTCCTGCCAGCCGAGCGAACCCAGCAGTTTCCACTGCGGGGAGAGTTCGTAGGAGGCGCTGAACGTCGCGGTCTGCGGGATGTTCATGTCCAGATCCAGGCTGTCCACGTCCAGGCGGTTCAGGGCGAAATTGAGCACCGGATTGGTGATGTGCTTGAGTTCGGGCGAATCGCTGAATTCGAGTTTCACCTTGCTGGTGTAGTCCAGGCCCAACTGCGTGCGCTCGTTGAGCTGATACAGCAGGCCGACGTTGACCCCGGTGCCCCAGTCGGTGTCCTTGTAGCGCAGTTGACCGTCAGGGGTGTCCAGCAGACCGAACGGGTTGTTGTTGACCGCCACTTCAGTGCGGAAGTAGCCGTAGACGAACCGAGGCCCGATGCCCACCGACAGCGCGTCCGTGATCTTGTAGGCGAAGGTCGGCTGAAACGAAATACCGATCAGCGCCGACTCCTGGGTGAAATAACGCCCGGCCCAATCGTCGTCGTAATCCACCGCCAGACCGAAATTCCCATACATGCCGAAACCGATGCTGGCCCGGTCATTCACCTCATGGGTGATGAACAGGCTGCTGCCCGGCAAATACGGCAGCGGGTTACCGCCATTGCCGCCGTCGAACGTGTTGCCGTCGTCGCGGGAAAACTTCATGGCGCCGAGGATGACCTGCGCGTTGGCATTCACCTGCGTGCCTTTGAGTCGGGTCATGCCGGCAGGGTTGGTCATCAGCACGCTCGGGTCGGTGGCGAGGACGGCGGACCCGGCGTTGGCGAGCCCGGCACCTTCCTGCCCGGCTTCGTACACCATGATGCCCCCTGCGCTGGCTGATTCGCAGCACAACAGAGTGCTCACGACCGCGAACAGGCCCAAAGGCGTGGTCAGCGGTTTGCAGCGAGGCTTTCTTGAAGACATAAGCAAAACTCCATCCTGGGTTTACGTTTAACGCGCACCTACGAACCAGCGGTAATAGGGGTTGTCGCCATCCTCGCGCATCACCTGGTCTACATCCTTTGCCCAGGCTTTGCGGTTACCGTTGTAGGCGTGCAGACCCGCCTCATAAAAAAGCCGCAGCTGTTGCCACTTGTCGTTGACTGCGCCTCGGAATCCTTCACCCGCACGCTCAAGGGGCGCGTCGGTGTGCAACGCCAGCAGCGCGGGAAGCGTGCGCGTGATCTCTTTGGGCCGCACCCAGGCGGCGTATTCGATGCGCGGCTGATCGTCGGTCACCGGCATCGCCTCGGCGGCGTAACGCGCCAGGCCGCGCTCATCGGTGATCCAGGTCGCGAGCAGGGATTGCGCCGAATCGATACCCACTTCCTTGAGCGACTCGCTGACGGTGGGTTGATCGAAACGCGCCTGAATGCGCTGGGCATCCAGTTCCATCGGTTGCAGGGAGCCCACCAACAGCATCTCGTGGAACTCGGTGGTNTGCGTACCAGCGCACGGCTGTCTTCGTCGTTCTGGGTCGGCAGTGGCAGCCATTGGGCGACCAGGCCATTGGTGTCCAGGCGTCTGGCCGCGACTCGATAGAAGTCACTGGAATACAGATTGACCACCCCTGCGGCAGAAGGCGGCGGCGGTTCGAGGGTGATCAGGTCGTAACGCTGATCGTTGCTCAACAGCTCGCGACGGCCGTCACGCAGGCGGATGTCCAACCGTGGATCGCTGACAGCCTGATAGTTGCCCCTGAACAGCGGCGCCGCGGCTAGGACCTCTGGCAACAGCTCGGCGACNGCCGTGATGCCGGTGCCGAAGCCGATGACCAGCGCCGCACGTGGGGTGTCGCGGTGAATCAGCAACGGGATCAACGCCTGAAGACGCATGTAGCGCAGGGACGGCATGGCATCCCCGGTGTTGGACACGCCCTGAATGTACAGGCGGTTGAACGAGCGTTCCGCCTTGCCTTGCTGTACCACCGCGACGGTCCCGGCCCGCCCTTCCTCGTAGAAGACCGTCTTGCCCTGTGCCGCGCCCGGCATCAGATCGGCCAGATGCGCCGGTGAAATCCAGGACGCCATTGCCAGCGTCACCAGCGTCAGTGCCGTGACAGCTCCACGCATTTTCTTGCCGACGTGGGTGCCGCGCCAGACCGCGACCAACCCGACGCCACAGGCGATGACGGCCAGCGCGCCCAGGGTGCGAATCAATCCCAGGGCAGGAATGAGCACGAAGCCGGTCAGCATGACACCCAGAATCCCGCCAAGGGTGTTGGCCGCGACGACGCCGCCGACATCACGGCCCACATGCGCGCGGTCTACCGCGAGCCGTAGCGCCAGAGGAAACGCCGCGCCCAGCAGCGTCGTGGGCAGCAAGACCACACTGACGGCCGCCACGGCGAAACGCGCGCACATCCCGGCCAGTTCGCTGCCGGTCAATGCCAGCGCGGCGAATTCCGCTTTGGTCTGCGCCAGAATCAGCCACTGCCCGAGCCCCGCGATCTGCGCCAGCGAGATCAGACCCGCCGCCGCGATCAACAGCCCGAACAACCCCCACGGATCGATCAACCGATCGGATCTTCGCGCATACAGCACGCTGCCCAGCACCAGCCCGGCCAGATACGTCGCCAGCACCACCGCGAACGCATAGGCGCGCGTGCTCATGAACTGCACGATGGATTGGGTCCAGACCACTTCGTAACCCAACGCCACGGCCCCGGCCACTGCATACAGGGTGATCGCCAGACGCGCACCCTGGATCGGTGCCGCTCTGGACTGCTCGGTTGCAATGGGCGCATGGGCGTCTGACTTGAGCAAGAGCGCGCCCAGTGCCGCCAGCAGGTTAAGCCCGGCGGCAAACAGCGCACTGCCCATCACACCGAGCGCCGGTATCAACACGAACGCGGACAACAGCGTTCCGCCGATCGCACCGGCGGTGTTGGCAGCGTACAGCCGCCCCCCGGAAAGCCCGACCTGGCCTTTTTCCGGGCCCAATGCGCGAACCATGACCGGTAGCGTCCCGCCCATGAAGAACGCCGGAACCCCGACCATCACAAACGGCAGCAGCCAGGCCAGAATGCCCGCGCGGGTCTGCAAACGTGCAAACCACTCTGCGACCTGAGGGAAGGCGAACGTCGCGGCGACCCCCAGCAGCGCAACGATCAATTCGAGTGCAGCGTACAGCCGCACAGGGCGCGCCAGTCGATCGGCGAAACGCCCGAACCACAAACCTCCCAACGCGAGTCCCGCGAAGAAGGCGCTGATAGCCGTCGTCACGGCATAGACCTGCACCCCGACGACCAGAGAAAGCTGTTTGACCCACAACACCTGGTAGATCAGCCCGGCGCCGCCAGAGGCGAACATCAGCGCGCACAGCACCAGCAACCTCATGGTCGGGGCCTTGGCATGTTCAATTGCGGCGTCACGATAACGGGTTGAGCGCATGGCTGTCGGCATTCGGCAAGACCTGAACAAATGAGTGAAGACCGCAGCGAGTTGCCCCGCTGCGGGTCATGCACGGATGCCTGCGAGGGCATCCGCTGACGCGTGACGGGTTATTTGCCTCCTTGTTTGTTCATTTTCTCTTCGATACGTCTGTCCACATCAGCACGGACCTGGTCGATGCTGAAGCTGGCCGGTTTCTGACTAGGTGGGTAGTCGACGAACGTTTCCAGGAAGGCTGCCGCTTTCGCGCTACCCTCGAAAACCAGATAGTCGTTCTTGGCCAACCAGTCAAAATACTGATCGGAGACCACGTCCGCACGCTCGTAAGGGTCCATTCGCAGGTTGAACAGTTTCGGAACACGCAGACAGGTGAACGGCTCACTCCACACTGCAAAGCCACCCGGAGCCCGTTGTTCGCAATACACTATTTTCCAATTGTCATACCGCATGGCGACCAGAACGCCATCGTCATTGAAATAATAGAATTCATTGCGGGCGCTCTTGTCTGACTTGCCTGTCAGGTAGTCAAGCTGATTGAAGCCATCCAGGTGAACCTTGAAGTTCTTGCCCCCAAAGTCCGCGCCTTTCAACAGGCGATCCTTGACCGTCGTGTCTCCGGCAATCGCAAGCAATGTCGGGAACCAGTCCAGACCGGAGAACATTTCCGTGGAGACCGTGCCGGGTTTTATATGATTCGGCCAGCGAACCATTGCGGGTACCCGATAGGCACCTTCCCAGTTGGAGTTTTTCTCGTTACGAAACGGTGTCGTTGCCGCATCCGGCCAGGACCACTGGTTCGGCCCGTTGTCGGTGGTGTAGACGACGATAGTGTTATCGGTCAGCTTCAGGTCATCCAGTGCTTTGAGAAGCTTGCCCACATCACCATCATGTTCCAGCATCCCGTCTGCGTACTCGTTCCCCGGCATCCCGCTCTGGCCTTGCATTCCCTCGCGCACATGCGTAAACGCATGCATCCTGGTGGTGTTCATCCAGACGAAGAACGGCTTGTCGGCCTTGGCCTGTTTGTCGATGAAGTTGATCGCTGCCTGAGTGGTTTCGTCGTCAATGGTCTCCATGCGTTTTTTGGTCAGGGCGCCAGTGTCCTCAATCTTGCCGTCGGCACTGGATTTCATGACACCGCGAGGCGTCGCGGTTTTGACGATGATGTTGTTGGGGTCTTTGGGCCAGTAAGGGCGTTCAGGTTCCTCCTCAGCGTTCAAGTGGTACAGGTTGCCAAAAAACTCGTCAAAGCCATGATTGGTCGGAAGATACTCATCCCGGTCCCCCAGATGGTTCTTGCCGAATTGCCCCGTGGCGTAGCCTTGCGCCTTGAGTGCCTGAGCAATGGTGATATCTCGAGCCTGCAGACCCACAGGCACCCCCGGCATCCCGACCTTCGACAGCCCGGTGCGCAAGGCTGTCTGCCCGGTAATGAACGTGGAACGTCCCGCCGTGCAACTGTTCTCCGCGTAATAGTCCGTGAACATCATCCCTTCTTTGGCGATCCGGTCGATGTTGGGGGTCTTGTACCCCACGACACCGAAGGAATAGGCGCTGATATTGGTCTGCCCGATATCGTCGCCGAATATCACCAGGATATTGGGCTTCTCGGCCGCACTGGCGACCGACAACCCCACTATCGCGGTCGCCGCTATAGCGAACTTCAATATCCGTTTTCCCGTGCGTTTCATTGGCGTTTCTCCATTCGAAATCAGCTTCGATGCCACGACTGCGCCCACCGAAGACACCCTGCCTCTTCGGTGTGCCTGCGGTTTCAGGGATGACTTGGGTCCGGATCACCGGGATAAACCCGAGTCCATTCTTCAGCCATATCTACCACCACCCATTTGTTACTCGTTGCCTGGTCGAGCGCCTTGTCCAGACGCCCAATGTTGCTCTTTCGGTCGTAGGCCCACTCACGCTGGCCGTCGGTGTGATGCACCAGCCCTGCCAGGCGAAGGCCCTTGCCGGCCATGGTCCACTGCAGCATTTGCAGGTCGCCGTCGGAGTTGCCGAAGGCAAACACCGGGCGGCGGCCAATGATCGATTCGATGCTTTCAGGCTTGCCGGGGCCGTCGTCGTTATGGGCGAGTCTGGCCTGGCGCAGGATGGAGAACGTGCCGTCCTTGTTCTGGAACTGGCTGGCGAAAGTGGTGCCGATGACCTGCTCGGGAGGAATGCCGTAAACCTCTTCGGCGAAGGCGCGCATGAAGGCCACCTCACCGCCGGAGACGATGTAGGTCTTGAAGCCGTTGTCACGCAGATAGCCCAGCAGTTCGAGCATCGGCTGAAACACCATCTCGGTGTAGGGCTTGTGGCTGCGCGGGTGCACGGACTTGGCCAGCCAACGCTGTGCATTGGCGTGGAATTGCTCTGTCGTGAGCCCCGTGTGGGTGGCGCCGACGATTTGCATCAGCCCCTTCTCCCCGGCCGCGGCCAACGCTTTCCGGTCGTTTTCCAGCACCGCCTTGAAGGGCTGCTTTTCCTGCCATTCCGGGTGCTGCGGGGCCATGCGCCTGACTTCATCCAGCGCGAACAACACCTCGAAGTACAGGGGCTGTTCGCTCCACAGCGTGCCGTCGTTGTCGAACACCGCGATGCGTTCGGCGGGCGCGATGAAATCCTTGCCGCCTTGCTGGATCACCGAAGTGACGAAGCCCACGATGGCCTGTCGGGACGGACCGTCCTTCCACGATGGCAGGGGTTCCGCTGCCTGAAGGGCCAGCGGCAAGATCAGCAACAGCGTGAGCCACCAGACCCGCTGGCTCGGCTTACTCAACGGTTGCATGGCGCGCATTCTCATCGAAGACCTCGTGAGTCGATGTGGGATTCAGGGGTTTCAAGGCGTATTGGGGCAACGAACGTGGAGCGTGTTGCCGATGGACCGTTTGCAGGTCATCGAGCAGCGCGGCCGGTGCTTCGACGGCATCGGGCCTGGCATTGCCATACTGGTTTTGCAGGCACTGCTGGAGCCGCTTGAGCAGCGGCCGCTCGCGGCTGCCGAGGAAACTCTGCAGGTCGACTCGCCCGGAACTGCGTCGCACCCACAAGTACAAGCCGTCGAGCCGTAACGGTTGCGCGGCGAGTTGCTGGCGAGTGAGTTGCCAGGCGTATTCGGACGAATTCAACCAGGCGTGCCTGCGCTGCTCACGCCGCTGCTGCCAACGGTTCCAGAACGTGCGCGACCAGGTGCGGCCGAAATAGACCAGCCCGGCGCCGATGATCAGTACGGCCACGATCACCAGCCAATGTCGGGCAATGTTCACCTGCGCGTTGTGGCGAAGCGCACGAAGGTCCTCGGCCATGGAAAAAGGCGCCTGATACCCGGCAGTGCCTTTGGCCTCGAACACGACTTCGGGCACCGAGGCCGTCTGCGCCTGACCGTCGGCGGCACCCCACCATTTCATGTCCACGGCCGGTAAACGGAAGCGCCCTTCTTCGCTCACCTTGTAAACCACGGCATCTTCCCGGGCGCCGCCGATCACGCCACCACGGCCATCGTCCAGGGGGTGAACGCTGGGCGGCTGCACGTAGCGGGTCAGGCCCTGTACCTCGGCAAATGGCGGTGCCGGAATC
The DNA here is from genome assembly GCF_003605735.1 of Pseudomonas sp. LS-2. GTDB lineage: Bacteria > Pseudomonadota > Gammaproteobacteria > Pseudomonadales > Pseudomonadaceae > Aquipseudomonas. The sequence goes on from NZ_QXTJ01000030.1 coordinate 11,144, forward strand.
AGCATGGTCTGCGCACCCGTGGCGCGGGTCTGGATCTGGCGCGTGACAGTGTCGCCTACACGAAGCGGATCGTGGGATTTGACGAGGGTTTGCGAGAGTTCGACCTGCCGCGCGATCAACGAGGCCTGCCCGGCCGTGGCGCCTGCCGGTTGGGCTGCACTGAAATGCTGCGCAGAGGTGCTGACCGTGACAGGCTGCTGGCTCTGGCCGGGATTGACCCGAATACTCAGCGCCGGAATGTCATAGACCTGAGCCTCGAGCGGTGTGATCTGATAGTTGAAACGCAGTCCGAACAGGGTCGTGCCCGCGGCTTTCTCCGTCAGGTGCAGCGCCTCGCCACTGGGCGGCGTGACTACGGCTCCGTTCAATGACAGCTTCGGCAATTGCGGCGGCGAGGTGAACCAGGTGTCCACCAGCACATCGATCTGCAGGGTCACGGTGCCGCCAACCAGGGCCTTGTCACCGTTTAGCAGTGCCGTGCGCACGCTGACCTGCGGCGCGGCAACCGCCAACCCGGGGAACAGGCATAACAGAGAGAACAGGCCGATCAGCGCGCGGTTCATTTCGGCGCCTCGCTGGAGGCGCTTTGCACCAGGAATTTCTGCTTGAGGAACCTGGCAGGCGACGTTGTCAGGTTGTCCAGCCATTGTTGGTCGGAACTGGCCATCTTCACCTTGCGCTCGACCTGTTTGCCGCTGTTGCTCGTATTGTCGAATTTGACCTGATCGGGCTTTTCATCAGGAGTGCCAGCCTGTTGCTGATCGTCCCGGTCTTTTTGCAACGCTTTGGCCAGCGCAAGGTTCGACGCTGCCTCGGGGAAAGACGGCTGCAGGTTCAAAGCGTGCTGGTAGGCCGCAATCGCCTCGGGGAATTTCGACAGGCGCACGTAACTGTTGCCCAGATAGAAATAAGCCGGCGCGGTGTCGAGTTCGGCGAACGTCGCCAATGCACCTTTGAAATCCGCAGCCTCATACGCCGCGACGCCTTTCCAGTATGGATCGGCAAAGCGCTCGGCGGCTTGCGCGTAATGCCGGTGTTCAAAGGCCCAGCGCCCTTGCTGATCGGGCGTGAAAAACGCATCGGCCAACGCACCGGCCTGTGCTGACGGCGCATGCCCGGCAATGCCCACGGCCAGCACCAGCCCGGCCAGCCAGTGGATGCGCCAGCCACGCCGAATGGCAAACAAGGCGATCAACAGCAACGGCCAGCACAACCAATACCCGGCGTCTTTCCAGTGCAGGACATCGGCGTCATCGCTGGAGGCCTGAAAGTGCTGCTGGGCATGCAGCTCGATCCAGTCCAGATCGTCGTTGTTCAGGGTCAGGCTGCCCAACGGCGCATCGGCGGCACTGGCCAGTTCTTTCAACTCGCTGGTATCGAAGCGCGCCACCACTGGCCGCCCGGTGTCATCAGTGCGCGTCTCGCCATTTGTGCCCGTGACGACACCCCCGCTCTTCACCCCCGCAGCCATGACCAGCACCTGCAGGTCGCTGCCCTCCAGATGCTGCCCGATCGCCGAGAACTGACGACTGTCGCCGCCATCGGTGACCAATAGCAACGTGCCGGGGGTATCCGGCCCCAGCAGCCGTTTTGTCTCATCGATCACGCCCAGCACATCCTTGCCCGCAGCGGGTATCAGGTCGGTACTCAGTGCTTGCAGGTAGGTGTCCAGCAGCGCCGGATCGTCGGTGGCGGGCATCACCAGATGCGCCGTGCCGGCATAGGCGATCAACGCGGTGCGTGCGCCGGCTCGCCGCTGGATGAGGTCGTGCAGTTTCTGTTTCGCAGCTTCCAGACGCGACGGCTGAAGATCGTTTGCATCCATCGAGGGCGAGAGGTCCAGCGCGATGACCAAGGGTGCGCGATTTTCCAGAAAGTCAGGACGGTCTTGCTCCCAGGTCGGCCCCGATGCGGCCACACCGCCCACCACCAGCAAGGCGGCAAACAGATGCACGGGACGCAACCGGTGTTCGTCCCGGGGTGTGATCACCAGGTGCCTGAGCAGGTGCGGTGCGATGACCCCGGTCAGCCGTCGTGACAGATCGTGGCGGCGCATCCACAGCACCGGCAGCAGCAGACCGGGGATGATCAGCAGCAGCCACAGCGGCCGAAGAAAATGAAAGGCGTTGAAATCGATCTGCATTCAGGCCTCCACTTCGGCGGGGTCAGATTCGCGCCGAGCGCTGCGCGCAGTCAGTGGCCCCCAGAACGCGGCGAACAGTTGGCAGATTGTCAGCACCAACAAGCCGATACCCAACGGCACCCAGAACAGATCGCGCTTGGGCTGATGGCTGAAGGTCTTCACCTTGTGCGGCGTGAGCTGGTCCAGCGTCGCATAGACCTGCTGCAGTGCATCACGGTCTCTGGCGAGGAACGAACGCCCGCCCGTGGTTTGCGCGATGTCTTGCAACGTCTGCACATCGACCTTGGCCTCGCCCGTGCCCTGCGGGTCGCCGATACCGATGGTGTGAATGACGATGGCGCGGTCGCTGGCCATCTTCGCCGCGTGGTCGGGGTGATCGCGCTGCCGGTGTCGTTGCCGTCGGTCAGCAGGATCAGCACCTTTTCCTGCTCGTGGGCCTGATCCAGCAGTTTGATGGTCAGGCCGATCGCATCGCCCAGCGCCGTGTTGGGCCCGGCCATGCCGATGCGTGTCTCGTCCAGCAGCAACAACAGACTGTCGTGGTCCAGCGTCAACGGTGCCTGGGCATAGGCCCCGGTGCCGAAGACGATCAGGCCGATGCGGTCGTCCTTGCGCCGGGCGATGAAGTCTCGGACCACGGTTTTGACAGCGGCCAGACGGTCAATCAGACGTCCATCAGGGGCTGCGTAATCCTGGGTCTGCATCGACTGGGAAATGTCGATCGCCAGCATCAGGTCGCGCACCGGCTGTTCTCGCTCCAGCGGTTTTTCCACCAGCACGGGCCGGGCGCAGGCCACGAGGATCAGGCCCCAGACCAGCGCGTTGAGGGGTAGCTGCCAGCGCCCGTCCGTGCTGGTCTTGCCCGGTTTCTGGCCGACGGCGCGGCTCATGGACATGAAGAACGGCACGCGCAACGCGCTGCGCGCTTCGTGATAGCCGGGCAAAAAACGGTACGCCAGCCACGGCGCCGGGATGAGGACAAACACCCAGGGGTACTCAAGTTGCCACATGGTGAGCCTCGATCCAGTGCCGGCAGACCTTGAGCAGTTCGTGCAGTTGCGAACTCGTCAACCGGGCCAGGCGTTCGCTCGGTTGGTAGGCCAGTCCTGCCAGTTGCGCGGCGAAATCCTGCGGCAGTGGCCGCGAGACATGGCGCTGCAAAAAAGCCTGCCACTGTTCGCCGCGCAGCGAGCCGGTGCTCTGGCCACCGGGTATCGACAGTGCGACGCGCTTGACCAGTTCGGGAAGCTCACGCACCGCGTCGATTCGCTGCTGCGGGTCGTCGATGTGTTGCTCGATCAGTGCCAGCCGGGCCAGCGCTTCGCGTCGATAACGGTCATGCTGCCAGCGGGTTCGCCGCCGCCAATACAGCGCGGCACCGGCCACCACCAGCACGACCGCAAGCAGTGCCCAACCCCACGTTTGAGGCAAATAACTGAAGGGCGGCGCAGCGACGGCCAGATCCTGCAGCTGGCTGATGTCTGGGGCGGCGGTGCCGGTCATGGCCGTGCTCCCACAGAACGCGACGGTTGCCCACGGCCCAGCGCCTGACGCAACTGCGCCACGGTGTCCTGAGCAGTGTCGAACAGCATCAACGGGATCTGGCTGCGCTTCATCAATGTTGCGACGTCGTCGAGCCGCCCGTTCAGAAACGCACCCAGCGGACGGGTCACTTGCCGCTGTTCCACATTGAGGTCGATCTGCAGTTCGCCCTGAGTGACGGTGACTTTGCCGCGCTCCGGCAACGCGGTTGCCATGGGGTCGACCACCTGCAGCGCGAGGACGTCGTTGTGCGCGCGCAATTGCCGAAGCAGCGGCAAGGTGTGCTCGGTGACACCGGCAAAGTCGCTGATGATGCAGATCAGATGGTCATGCCCGGCGCTGTTCAGGCAGTTGCGCAGAACGCGGTCGAAGATCAGCCCTTCGGCCACGTCCGGGCGCGTCGCGTTCAGCGCCTGATTGGCACGCACGATCATCGAGCACAACGCTTCGACCCTCGCCCGACTGCGCAGCGGCCGGATCGTCTCGATGCTCTGGTCGTCGAACACCACGCCGCCGACGCGATCCCCGGCCTGAAACGCGATCCATGCCGCCAACGCAGCGACTTCAGCTGCGGTGACCGATTTGAGGTTCATGCGCGAGCCGAAAAACATGCTCATGCGCTGATCCACCAGCAGCAGCGTCGGTCGGTCGCGCTCTTCGGTGAAGGTGCGAATGAAGGGCTTGCCCAGACGCAGCGATGCGCGCCAGTCCAGATGCCGAAGGTCGTCACCGGGGCTGTAGTGGCGCAGTTCATCGAAGCTCAATCCGCGACCACGCAAACGGGAAGCGCGAGTGCCGGAGAGCACGCTGGACACCGGCTGCCGGGCGATGAAACTCAGGCCGCGCGCACGGTGCTCGAACATCATCAGATGTTCGAGGGAGACGTAGACATGCCCATCGGCAACGGGCTGCAGTGGCTGTTGCATCATCAAGACCCCTTCACGCTGGAATCGCTACCTTGTCCAGCAGGCGGTCGAGGACTTGATCGGCATTCACACCGTCGGCGACCGCGTCATAACTCAACATCATCCGGTGACGCAGCACCGGGTGCAGCACGGCGCGAACGTCATCGGGGGACACGAAATCCTGCTGGTTCAGCCAGGCGTGGGCCCGTGCCGCCCGGTCCAGGGCAATCCCGCCGCGAGGGCTGGCACCGACCGTGATCCAGCGGCCCAGTTCGGGGTCCAGTTCGGCCGGACGCCGGGTGCCGTTGACCAGATCGATCAGGTAACGGTCGATGGTCGGTGCCACGTGTATCGAACCGACTTCCTGACGCGCCGTGAATATCGCCTGCTGCTCCAGGCGTTGCGCAACCGGGGCCGTGCCATGGGCGAGGACTTCTTCGCCACGGACCAACTGCAGGACCGCGGCCTCGTCGGTCGGGCTCGGATAATCCAGGTGCAGCTTCATCAGAAAACGGTCCATCTGCGCCTCGGGCAGCGGGTAAGTGCCTTCCTGCTCGATCGGGTTCTGCGTCGCGATCACCATGAACAGCGGGGTCATGGCGTGGCTCTCGCCCGCCACGGTGATCTGCCGCTCTTCCATGGCTTCCAGCAGCGCCGCCTGCACCTTGGCCGGAGCGCGGTTGATTTCATCGGCCAGGATCACGTTGCCGAACAGCGGCCCCGGTTGAAACCTGATCTGGTTGCGCCCCTCCACCTGTTGCAGGATTTCGGCACCGGTGATGTCCGACGGCAACAAGTCCGGGGTGAACTGAATCCGGCTCATCTTCGCGTCCAGCTGTTTGGCGAGCGCCTTGACCAGTCGCGTCTTGGCCAGGCCCGGAAGGCTTTCCAGAAGTACATGTCCGTCGGCCAGCAAACCGATCAGCAAGTGGCGAATGACACCCGCCTGGCCAAGTACACTCTGACCGACATTCATTTCAAGCTGGATGATCTGTTCGCGTACGCTCACGTTTACCCTTCCCTGTTGACATCGTTGGAGCACAAACTAAAGACGTGACTTGACCGCACCTTATTTGCAGAGGCAAACGGCGCTTTCGGACCCGTCATTAATACGGACCGGTCAACTTTCGCGATAACAGATCGAAACTATAGACCCAGATCTTTCATTCGCCAGAAAATACCTTGGCGGTCTTAGAACCTTCTAACAAACGTTCAACACTTGCGTGGTGGCACTTTGTATTCATTGTGAAGCCGCTTTTCAAACTTCGAACGAAGGAAAAATTGCGCGATTCCATGCAAACGGAGGGATATCGATAGGCGCAGGAATGAGCCAGCAGCACCGCCTGAGCGTCCAGTGCCTCGCCCTGCCCACTGGCCCTGTCTTCGGCAATACTGTCCAACATGCCGTTCATGGAGAACATCGATTTGCCGCCGTCACCGAGTGTGGCGTCCTTTCAGGTGTTGCAGGCAGTCATTGCCGGACTTCCCAACGGTTGGCTACTTCTTTTCTTATAACTAACGGGCTGGACATTGGCGACGGCAGTGACTTTCTGTTGAAACCGACGCGAACTAAAAACTTTCATCTGCTGCCACTAACCTGCTCGTTTGCGACTAGAGTTTGGCGATCACCGTTCGTCTATTGATCGCGCTTTAACCTTTCAGTCGTGCACCGGGCTCCCGGATTTTACCGTGCAGGAACGTTATGGCCTCCGGCGCAGTCATCACCCTTAAGGAGCACATGGACAATGCTTAATCAACGACTGGGTGCAGGATCCGGGGAGTATCTGGATGTGCTCATCCGGGCCGGTCTGATCGCAGCACTGGTGGTCTTCTGNCAATCATCCTGGCAGTGATGCTGTACCCCCTGAACCGGCTGATCGCTCGACGCCTGCATCTTTCATCCGGCAAGGCGGCGATCGTGCTGGTGCTGGTGGGGCTGAGCATCCTGATCGTGCCCATGGTGTTTCTCGGCGAGTCGGTCGCCAGCTCGGTCCAGAGCGCCATTCATTTTGCTCAGGACTGGACGCCGGAAATCCCCCCACCCGCCCCCTCCGTTCAGGAATGGCCGTTGATCGGCGGCAAAGTATTCGCCATCTGGACCCATGCCTCCACGGACATGACCTGGGCGATTCAGGAAGTCGCACCGCACCTGAAAAGCTTCAGCACCTTGATCTTGCTCAAGCTGGCCGGTGTCGGACGCGGCATCATCGTGTTCATCCTGGCGCTGATCATTGCCGGATTCTTCATGGCCTGGGGCGAAGCTGCCTCACGCCGGGCCAACGCCATCGCTGCACGGATCTTCAGCCCGGAACGCGGGCCCGCACTGGCCATCCTGTGCACCTCGACCATTCGCGCCGTGGCCCAGGGTGTGGTCGGTATCGCATTCATTCAGATGCTGATGGTCGGGGTTTCGCTGATCATCATGGGGGTGCCAGCGGCAGGCTTGCTGGCGCTCATGGTGCTGCTGCTGGGGATCATGCAATTGCCGACGTTTCTGGTCACCGTGCCCATCATCATTTATGTCTTCATGCAGCAAGGCGCGGGCGTGGCGACCATCGTCTTCGCCATCTGGAACGTGCTCGCTGGACTCTCCGACAACGTGCTCAAACCCTTGCTGCTGGGCCGGGGCGTCGCTGTGCCGATGCCGGTGATCCTGATCGGCGCATTGGGCGGGATGATCACCAACGGCATCATCGGGCTGTTCATCGGGCCGGTCATCCTGGCCATCGGTTACGAGCTGTTCAACACCTGGGTGGACACCCCCGCGAGACCCGTTGCGGTCGCGCCGGACAGTGCCGACACCTCACCCGCCCTGTCCGGCCCACTCGACAGCCGGGTGCCGTCCGGCTCTGACCCTCAACCCTGAACCCTGAGGAGCTGAAGGCTTGCCCCAAGACAGGGCAAAGAAATGACCCGCAACCGGTCCGCCCTCAGGGGGCATTGACCACCACATACGTCACGTTGCTGCCTTGATACTGCGGCTGAAACCAGGTCGAACCGCACTGCATGTACGCCGTGTTGTAGCGCATGACCTGTACGCAATCGGCAGGTATCTGCGACGGCGCGAAAATGGCCCCCACCACGGCCGATGTCACGGCCACCGTGGCGGTCACCGCTGCTGCCGTGGCAATGGGATGGTAGTGATCGTCATAGCCGTAGCGCCCGCGCCCGTCGACATCGATGTCCACGTCCCGGTGGTTGTCGATGTTCACGTTGTGCACGCTGTTGTTGACGCGGGTATTGCGGTTGCCCACGCGATTACCGGCCGACATCTGGCGCTGGCCGTTGAACTGGTTATTGCGTTGGATGGCGTTGTGTTGTGCCGGAACGTTACGTTGCACAGGGATGTGTTGCGCCCGTTGCACATTGGCGGCGTGAGGGCGATTAATCGAAGCTCGGGCATTCGCCCTGCCCCGTGGCCCCGCCTCGGTTTCCAGCGTGACTCCCAGTGTCAGCAGCGATACGGTCAAGAGCGATACCAGCCCACCAGTCAGCGTCTTCCCGAACATGGTCGCTCCCTCTTATTCGCTGGTTTTTTTCAATGCGATGGCGACGTCACCCTTTTTCGGCGTAAAGGTGAAGGCGGACGGTTTGAACTCGGGTTTGAGGTTCCAGCGGTACACCACGCTGTACTGCGGGAAACTCGGCTCATCGGTGGCCGTAATCACCAGTTTGCACGGCAAGGGCTTTTGCGCCCGGGTTATCCAGAGTTGCCAGTCCACGCCGGGCTGACGAAACGCCAGGTGATCGCACAACTGCCCGTTGACCGTCGACGGCCCGACGTACAGCGCGCTTTGCAGTGCGTCGATCTGGGCCTGATCGCTGCCAAACAGAAACAGGTCTTCCATGGGCACCTGAATGCCGTAGTGTTCCTCGACCAGATGCAGCGTATCCTGAATGGTCTTCGGCGCATCCACGGTGGTGTAGTAGTTCAGGTAAGGCGAATACTGGGTGAGCTTTTTGCCGTTGTAGAAAAACTCGCGGGTGTTGTTGTCGCCATCCGCCAGCGCATACAACCGATCATGCCCCACCACCAGCAGGGTGTTCTTCGAGGCGATTTCAATTTTCTGTCCGGAGTTCAGCACCGTGTCTCGTGTCACCGCAGCGGTGACTTCGAACTGCGCAAGGCTGCGCAGGTATTCGCCCATGTCGATGACCTTATTGATGACGTGCGGATTGCGAACACTCTCATCGGCCGGTGGGTCCTGGGCGTAAACATTCAGGCTCGCAACCGCCGTAATCAGACAAAAGACCTTAAGCTTGCGCATCATCACCACGCTCCCGGCATGAGTGGTTCGCCTTACAGCATCCCGTGCGCTGGGAAACGACACTGCAGTCATCCATTTCGCGACGCCCGGATCCTTTAAACGGCGCGCCCTGGAGCTTTTCCAGTGGCCGCCGTCTTCACGCTCGTTCGGTAATGCTGTTTGCCGTCCGTCAACATCATTACAAGTAACCGGCAACTAAACAGTTTCCACTTCGAACGGCTGGAAAGTTCCCTTTCAAGTTCTACGCTCACTTTTAACCAAAAAACGACAGCGGCGTGCCCGCAGTGTCGGTGATGACACACGCGTGCCGCTGTCGCACAGGAGCGGTCAGTAAAGAGGAATCACATGAGGCGCTTCGATTCTCGCCTTTAGCCGGTCGACGAAGGCGATGGCTTCCGCCTCGTTGCGAAACGTCACCGGGTAATCGTCCAGTGTGACCAGCCAGTCAGTGCCACACACCGATTTTTCGATTCTGATGATCATGATTCAGGTCCTCCCTTGGGTCAGTTGTTAAACCACCGAAGACAACCGGGCTGCTCAACGACGGTGAATCTTTTAGCGCCGTTCATAGTAGCCCCGAATCCCGAGTGCGCCCGGCGAAGCGACGACAGGTTGTGTGGGGTTCCAGGCGCCGGGTTCTCCCTTATCATGTCGGTCCTGTTGCGGTGCCCTCGGGCGCGGTGCTTCTTAAACCTTCATGAGAATCCCATGAGCAATCAAGACCTCGATTTTCTTCCTGATCCGGATGCGGACTCCCTTTCCTCCGACGTCGCCAGCTTCAACGGCATCATGGTGTCGACCCAGGTTCCGGTCCGTGCCGATGGCAGCCTGGAGCTGGGTGACATCACACTGCAAAGCGAGTGCACGCTGCAAGCATTGAAAGTGGCCCTTGAGCGCGCTGGCAGCTCCATGGATCGAGTCATGCACCTGACCATCTACCTCACCGACATGGCCGACCGCGCTGCCTTCAACGAGGTATACAAGCGCTTCTTCGCCAAACCCTGGCCGGTTCGCGCTGCCGTCGGCGTTGCCGCGTTGGCGGTAGACGGCTGGCGCGTGGAAGTCACCGCCATGGCCGCCAAGGGCTGATCGATCACCCAACAGCACCGCGTTATTGCAGCGCGGTCCGGCTTGCCGGGAAGTGGCGTGCGCCCAACCGCCCCGGATCCGTAGCAGCACGGCTTGCCGGCGGTGGGATTCTTGAGATCCCCACCGCACGGGCCTGTTTATTGCCACCTGGCAGTACATGGATGCCGGTCGGGCGTTTCGCCGCTACAATGCGCGACTTGACCGTGACGATCCGACTAAAAAAACATGTCCTTACCCAAGCATCATCTCGAATTGCTCAGCCCCGCGCGCGATGTCGCCATCGCCCGCGAGGCCATTCTGCACGGCGCTGACGCCATCTATATCGGCGGCCCGAGTTTCGGCGCACGCCACAACGCCAGCAACGAAGTCGGTGAAATCGCCGAGCTGGTGGAGTTCGCCCACCGCTATCACGCGCGGGTGTTCACCACGATCAATACCATCCTGCACGACAACGAACTGGAGCCGGCACGCACGCTGATCCACGAGTTGTACGATGCCGGCGTCGATGCGCTGATCGTTCAGGATCTGGGCGTCATGGAACTGGACATCCCGCCAATCGAGCTGCACGCCAGCACCCAGACCGACATTCGCACGCTCGAACGGGCCAGGTTCCTTGATCAGGCCGGCTTCTCCCAACTGGTCCTGGCCCGCGAACTCAATCTGCAAGAGATCCGCGCCATCGCCGATGAAACCGATGCCGCCATCGAGTTCTTCATCCACGGCGCGCTGTGCGTGGCTTTCTCGGGCCAGTGCAACATTTCTCACGCGCAAACGGGGCGCAGTGCCAACCGTGGCGACTGCTCTCAGGCCTGCCGCCTGCCTTATACGTTGAAAGACGATCAGGGCCGCGTCGTCGCCTTCGAAAAACACCTGTTGTCGATGAAAGACAACAACCAGAGCGCCAACATCCGGGCCCTGGTCGAGGCGGGTGTGCGCTCGTTCAAGATCGAAGGCCGCTACAAGGACATGGGCTACGTGAAAAACATCACGGCCTATTACCGTCAGCGTCTGGACGACGTGCTTGAAGATCGCCCTGACCTGGCCCGCGCCTCCAGCGGCCGCACCGCGCACTTCTTCCTGCCCGACCCGGAAAAGACCTTCCACCGTGGTAGCACCGATTACTTCGTGACCGATCGCAAGATCGACATCGGCGCCTTCGACACCCCGACCTTCACCGGTCTGCCGGTGGGCATCGTCGAGAAAGTCGGCAAGCGCGACCTGCAGGTCGTCACCCACGAGCCGCTGTCCAACGGCGACGGACTCAATGTGCAGATCAAGCGCGAAGTCGTGGGTTTCCGCGCCAACATCGCCGAACCCAAAGGCGAATTCGAAGAAGAGGGCGAAAAGCGTTATCGCTACCGCGTCGAGCCCAACGAGATGCCGGCTGACCTCTACAAGGCGCGTCCCAACCACCCGCTCAACCGCAATCTGGACCACAACTGGCAGCAGGCCTTGCAGAAGACCTCGGCCGAGCGTCGCATCGGTGTGTCGTGGCAGGCGCGTCTGCGCGAAGACGTTCTGGAGCTGACCGTCACCAGCGAAGAAGGCATCAGCGCCAGCGTGACGCTGGATGGCCCGTTCGGTGCTGCGAACAAACCGGAGCAGGCACTCGATCAATTGCGCGATCTGCTGGGTCAACTGGGCACCACCCAATACCACGCGACCGACATCAAACTCGATGCGCCTCACGCGTTCTTCATCCCCAATTCGCAGCTCAAGGCCCTGCGCCGTGAAGTCATCGAAGCCCTGACCGCCGCACGTGTCGCCGCCCACCCGCGAGGCGGTCGCAAGGCCGAAACCAGCCCGCCGCCGGTGTACCCGGAAGCGCACCTGTCGTTCCTGGCCAACGTTTACAACCAGAAGGCCCGCGACTTCTACCACCGTCATGGCGTCAAGCTGATCGACGCCGCCTACGAGGCTCACGAAGAGCCGGGTGAAGTGCCGGTGATGATCACCAAGCACTGCCTGCGATTCTCCTTCAACCTGTGCCCGAAACAGGCCAAAGGCGTGACCGGCGTGCGCACCAAGGTCGCACCGATGCAACTCATCCACGGCGATGAAGTGCTGACCCTGAAATTCGACTGCAAGCCGTGCGAGATGCACATCATCGGCAAGATGAAGGGCCACATCCTCAACTTGCCGCAACCGGGCAGCGCGCCAGTCGTTGGGCATATCAGCCCTGCCGACCTGCTCAAGACCATTCCCCGCGCCCCGCATTGAGTGGATCTCGAGCGCGCCGTAACGGCGCGCTCGATCTGCCTCGGACCTTCCGACCTCTCAATCTGCGCCAATCAAGACTGCGGCTTCAGCGCCGGGCCAGTTCGTGCCGGGTGCAGCCCTCGTAATAGACCTGCCTGACGCCCTCGGGACGCAGCCGCGACGGACTGTCGTAAGTCTGTTCGGTAATGCCCAAAGCGCTCATCCGCATCCATTGCTGTGGAAAGTGCCGGCCCTGCATCTTGTTCCGAGCGCCGTACAACGTCAGACCGGAGAGTTTGTACTGCTGCGCCGCGGCGGCAACTCCGGCGCCCCAGGTGCATAAATCCCGTTCATTCTTGTTCAGATCCCGTGCAAACGTGTTGAAAGACGCGCCCACCAAGGCACAGAACGCCAGAACCATCCTGAGTTTTTGCATGCAGATCCTTGCCTAACTGACTGATAGGTCGAAGATTCTGCCCATTGACAAACAAGACCGGGGCCAGCAATTTGCCTCTTTTGCCCGGTAGCCGACCAGTGACATGCAAGATCCCTGGAAACCGGGCCGGCCATGTGACAATTCAGTAACGAAAGCTGGCGCCGCCTGCTACCGTGTAGGAGTTGAGGGTGAACCTTATTGACCGATGACCGGTCAGTAGTTGCACCTCTGGTCAGGTCTGTCGGTGACTGCTCCGTTCCGTCGATCCGGCCAGCTTTATTTCCAGAAGGACCGTCCATGATCCCTGTTCAACGTATCGCCTGGCTGAAAGCATGGGGCGCCCATGGTTTTACCGCCACAGGCGTCGTCCTCGCCTTCCTGGCGACCATTGCCCTGTTCGACAATCAACCCAAGGCCTGCCTGCTCTGGCTGGGCATCGCTTTGATCGTGGACGGGGTAGACGGCTCGCTCGCGCGCAAGGTCAACGTGCAGTCGGTGCTGCCGCATTTCGACGGTTCGGTACTGGACCTGGTGATCGATTACCTCACCTACGTGTTCATCCCTGCCCTGTTCATCTATCGCTACATTCCGCTGCCTGAATACACGCTGCTGCTGACCACCTCGATCATTCTGGTGTCGTCGCTGTTCTGCTTCTGCAATACCGAGATGAAAAGCAAGGACAACTACTTCCAGGGCTTTCCCGCGGCCTGGAACGTGGTGGCGCTTTGCGTTTATATCCTGTCGCCCGCGCCGTGGCTGACCTTCATCACTGTGATCTGTCTGGCCCTGTTGACCGTGACGCGCATGAAGTTCCTGCACCCGTTCCGTGTGCGCCGCTTCATGCCAATCAACATTGCCGTGACCAGTGTCTGGTTCCTGTGCAGTTTCCTGCTGGTGATCAACCACCCCTACAACGGTTCGTGGGTGCTGAGCGTGTGGTTGGCGATGTCGGCCTACTTTTTGGGCATCTGTATCTGGCGCACGTCGCTTGAGTGGATCGACAAGGCGCGGTTCTGATTCGCGTCTGATCTCCTTGAAAACAAAAAAGCAGCCCATCGAACGGCTGCTTTTTTTATGCCTGATACCTTCTCGGCAGGATCAACTGGATCACGTGGATCAACTGTGGCAGCGAACCTGTCTCGGGGTATCTGGACGGTTGCCGGTCCGCTCTGCCCCAAGCTGCGCCAGATACGCCCAGGGATAGATCCCTCGTTGATGCCCGTCGCTGAACACCAGCTGCAGCCCGTAACCCTGAGCGTGAACCTCCAGCAAGCGAATCGAGTCGGCGACCACGGGCTTCATGCCCCGCAGCCGAAACGCGCGGCACTGGGAGCACGGGCAAAGTTGCCTGAGCTGAACATGACCGATGTGCTGCTCACTGCCGTCCTGCCAGCTCAGGCGCAGCAATTGTCGGTCCCGGGAGTTTCCGATAGAACGCGGCGCCGCCATCATGGCAGTTGCCCCAACGCGATGCGCACGGCCTTGCGCACTTCCGGATCACCGTCGTGCTCCAGTTGCAGCAACGCAGGTCGGGCGCGGCTGTCGCCCAATTCACCCAGCGCCAAGGCTGCTTCCTTGCGCAGGTTGCTGATGCTGTGGGTCAAGGTTTCGACCAGCGACCAGAGCGCGGGCTGATGCCGCAGGCGACCGAGGCTGCGGGTGGCGCGCAGACGCACTTGCCAGTATTGGTCCGCCAGCGCCTCGATCAAGGCGGCACCTGCATCCTGATGCCCGACCTTGCCCAACGTCGTGGCCGCCTCTTCGCGCACTTGCCAGGCCTCATCCCGCAGTGCTGTGCGCAACGCGGGCAAGACTTCAGCGCCGTTCGCCAGGCCAAGGGCGCCGGTCGCGGCGCGGCGCACGTCGGTGTCGGGGTCATGACTGGCCAGGGCCGCCAGGGTCTCCAGGGCCTGGGTTTGCTTCAACCAACCCAGTACGCCCACGGCTTCGCGCCGTACGCTGGCGTCTTCGTCGGTCAACGCCAACAGCGCGGCTGGCGCTGCCTCTTCCAGACGCAACTCACGCAAGGCCCGGAATGCGGCGATGCGTACGCTGGTCAGGGCATGAGCGGTCCATGGCAAAATCACCCTGCCCGCCTCGCTTGTTTTCAGCACGCTCAGGCTTTGCGCCGCAGCGTCACGCACCGAGGCCTGAGGGTCGGTCAGCGCTTCGCACAACGCCTGCACCACTTCAGGCTCTTCCCAGGCCTCAAGCAAAACCGCAGCCTGGGCGCGCACGTCCTCTGCCGGGTCAGCGGCCAGACGATCGATCAACCAGTCCAGCCCCTCGGGCTCTTCAAGGTCGGCCAGTTCGATCAGGGCGATGCGACGCACCCCGGCGTCGTCATTTTGCAGTCGAGGCCCAAGCGCCCGGATGTCTTGATGGTCGATGGTTTCAAAGTAGCTATTGAGGTCGGTCATAGGGCCAGTCGCAGTCTGTCGTGGTCGTTGGGAAGCCCGAGGGGATTGAGGCGCGGCAGTTGCCGGCCATCCTCGTGATGCAGCAGTTCAAGGCAATGGCGCTTCAGGCGGGAGAACGCCGGGCTTGTCACCAGTTCGGTGCTTCGCGGGCGGGGGAAGTCCAGGTGCAGGTCTTCGATGAAGCGACCCGGCCGCGAACTCATCACCAGAATCCGGTCGGCGAGAAACAGTGCTTCGTCGATGTCATGGGTGACGAACACCACGGTGGTGCGAATCCTCGTCCAGATGTCCAGCAACAGCGCCTGCATTTTCATGCGGGTCAGCGCATCCAGCGCGCCAAAGGGTTCGTCCATCAGCAACAAACGGGGACGATTTATCAGCACGCGGGCAATCTCCACCCGCTGCTGCATGCCACCTGACAGCTGATTCGGCCAGTGACCGGCAAACGCCTCCAGCCCTACCAGCGCGAGCATGTCATCGGCGGCGGCCAGTCGTTCGGCCTTGCCGGTGCCGTTCATTTTCAAACCGAAGGCGACGTTCTCCCTAACCGTGCGCCAGGGGAACAACGTGTGTTGCTGAAACACCATGCCCCGTTGCGGCGACGGGCCATGAACAGGCACACCGTCGACATCGAGGCTGCCCTGCGCCGGTTGCAAGTGCCCGGCCAGTGCGCCGAGCAAGGTCGACTTGCCGCAGCCGGACGGGCCCAGGATGCAGACGAACTGCCCCGGTTCTATCTGGCAGTCGATCTTTTGTACGGCCTCGAACGCGGTGTGCTTCTCGCCGAGGATGATCGACAGGCCGCGTATGTCGACGCGGCCGGCCGGGTGGGTAGCGGCATTCATCAGGCTTTCCCTCGTGGTCGATGCCAAGGCGTGAACAGGTGGCCGAGGCGCTTGATCAGCAGGCTGCTGCCCATGCCCAACAGGCCGATCAGCAGCATGCCGACAACGATGTCGGCGTAGTTCTGGATGGTGTACGACTCCCAGGTGTAATAACCGATGCCGAACTGTCCGGAGATCATTTCCGCGGTCACCAGACAAAACCACGAAGTGCCCATGCCAATCGCAAGGCCAGTGATGATGCTGGGCGCCGCCCCCGGCAAAATGACTTCCAGCAAGATGGCGTGGCGCCCTGCTCCCAGGCTTTTAGCCGACGCGATCAGCCTTGGGTCGACGCCTTCCACGCCATGCACGGTGTTGAGCAGAATCGGAAACAACGCACCGGTGAAGGTGATGAACACCATGGACAGTTCCGACGACGGGAACATCAGGATCGCCAGTGGAATCCACGCCACTGCCGGTATCGGTCGCAATACTTCCAGCGGTGGCAACAGCAGGTCCTCGGCCCAGCGCGAACGACCGATGACCACGCCCAGCCCCACACCGACCAGCAACGCCGCCGCATAACCCGCAAACACGCGGCTCAGGCTGGCGCTCAAGTGCTGCATCAATCTTCCGGAGTCCACCAGCCCTACGGCGGCCTGTATCACCGCGTAGGGCGTCGGCACATTGCTGAATGTCACCAGCCAGAGGTTCCAGTGATTGCTCGCCGCCAATTGCCAGAACAGCAAACACAACAGCAAGGACGCCGCTCTTGGCAACCAGCGCAGTGCAGGATTGGGCATTATCGTGCTCTCCGTCTTGCGTTTAGCGGCTGGCCACAGCGGCTTGAGCGCTGGCGTCGTTGAAGTCCAGCACCTTGCCGCCCTGAGTCTCGGCGAATTGCTGCGCCTGCCCCTTGAGCAGGAACGCGCTCAACCGTCCTTTGGCATCGCTGGCAAACCAGGCCTGATTCGCCAACAGCTTGATGCCGCTGTCCTCAGCCTGGGCGTAGACCGCGCGCACGGCCTTGCCTTCCTTGTTCAACGCTTCCAGCGCCGTGAACGCTGACTCTGGTGAGGCGTAATGACGGACTTTCGGCTCACCCTTGACCCAGATTTCTGCCACACGGGCAAAGTCGGTGATGGGCTTGCCGGTCAGCGCGTCGTTGGCTTTGAGCGGTGTCTGGGCGTAATTCGCCAGTTGCGCGGAGTAGTCCAGGCCCGATGCCTTGTAAGCGGCGCGGATGTACTGATCGTCGATGAAGGTGTTCAGATCAAGGCCGCGATCGGCCTTTTTCAGCAGTTTGAGGGTGTCGATGGCGGTGCCCACGGCCTGGCGATATTCCGGCTTCCAGGTCTGATCACGGGTCTGCAGACCCAGCGGGCCATGGAACAGGTAATTGACCTCGGCCTCGATGCCGGTGACTTTTTCGATCAGCTCGCTGTATTTCTCGGGCTCTGCGGCCAGCAGTTGATTGGCTTCGATGCCTGCGCGCAAGTAAGCGACAACCACTTCCGGGTATTTCTTCGCGTAGCTTTCGTCGACCAGTGCGCCGTGGAACGTCGGGCTATTGGATTGCGAGCCATCGTAGATCTTGCGAGCGAACCCTCGGTTCGGAAACAGCTCGCCAAAGGGCACGAAGTCGGCATGGGCGTCGATCTTGTCAGCCTGCAACGCGGAGCCTGCGACTTCCGGGGCCTGGGCGATGATGTTGACGTCTTTGAGCGGGTCCCAGCCCTGCGCCGCGACTGCACGCAACAACATCCCGTGGGCCGTAGAAGCGAACGGTACGGAAATGGTCTTGCCCTTGAGGTCGGCCAGCGATTGCGCGCTGGAGGCGGTCGGCACCACGATGCCATTGCCGCTGCCCTTGATATTGCCCGACAGCACGCTGATGAACAGACTGTGCTTGCCCGCAGTCTCGAAGGCTACGCCATTGAAGGCGCCGGGGAAGTCGGCCATGGCGCCGAAATCTAGCTTGCCCGCGACCATTTCATTGGTCAGCGGCGCGCCACTGGTGAAGTTCTTCCACTCGATCTGGTATTGCGCATCCTTGTACTTGCCGTCGTGAGGCAGGTATTTGTCCAGCAAGCCCAGCTCACGAATGAGCAGGCCGCCAGCGGCGCAGTTGATGGTGGTGTCCTGGGTACCGATGGCGATGCGGATGGTTTGCGCCTGTACCGACAGGGTCAATGAAGCCAGCACGAAGCCGGCCAGAGTGGCACGCAATAACATGGATGTATCCCCTCGAATCATTTGCAGGAAGTCGTCTCCGCCACGATCTGGCGTGGTGGGAAACGAGGGGTTTCAGGCGAATCGGCGTCCGCTGTTCACGGATGGCTTTTGGGTGGTCACAGATTGCGCAACGAATCGAGTTTCAGCGCAGCAGGTACGGAATCTCGACCTTGACCGCACCGGTCGGGCAGTCCTTTTCGCAGGGCATGCAATACCAGCATTCGTCGAACGCCATATAGGCTTTCTGGGTTGCGGGATTGATCGCCAGCAGGTCCATGGGGCAGACGTCGACGCACACGGTGCAGCCTTTCTCGGCGATGCACTTGTCCTCGTCCACGGTGACCGGGGCGTTGGATCGGAAGNCGCGCTCTCTGTCTGGGCAAGGTTTCAAGGGTTTTCAGGCGGCATCGGCCCCCACGCGCAGGCGGTCATAGGCGAGCATTTCCTCGGCGTCCAGCGCCACGATATAGGGCTCGACCGGTTTCTTGAGGCTGACCATGCTGCCGTCATCGCCCTTTTTCAGGTGGGTATGGCAGAACCAGTCGCGGTCGTTGCGCAGCGGATGATCGACGCGATGGTGATACAGGCCCCAGCGGCTTTCGGTGCGATAAAGCGAGGCGCGAGCGGCCATTTCCGCGCAGTCGCGAATCACGCTGACTTCCATGGCGCGCATCAATTCATGGGCATTGCTGGCCTTGAGTTGATCGAGATCGCGCTCGATGTCGCTGAAACGCTGCAGGCCGATCTGCATCTTTTTCGTCACTTTGGGCGGTTGCAGGTAATCGTTGACGAACCGCCGCAGCTTGTATTCGACCTGCGCGGGCGGCAGGCCGTGTTCGCGGTCCAGCGGTGCATAGACCCGCGCTTGCTCGCGTTCCAGTTGGCCGGGATCGACCTCGGTAAACCCTCGTTCGGCGACATAGTCCGCCGCGTTATTGCCTGCGAACCAGCCATAGGTAAACGCGCCGAGCATGTAGTTGTGCGGCACGGCCGCCATGTCGCCCGCCGAGTACAAGCCCTTGACCGACGTCTCGGCGCGCTCGTTGACCCAGACCCCCGACGCCGAATGCCCGCTGCAGAAGCCGATTTCCGAGATGTGCATCTCCACCATCTGGCTGCGATAGTCGGTGCCGCGATTGGCGTGGAACTGGCCGCGACTGGGGCGCTCGTTGCTGTGCAGAATCTCCTCGATGTTCTGGATCGTCTCTTCGGCCAGGTGATCGAGCTTGAGGAACACCGGGCCGTTGCCGCTTTCCAGTTCCTGGTGGAACTCCCACATCATCTGCCCGCTCCAGTAGTCGCACTCGATGAAGCGTTCGCCCTTGTTGTTGGCCGTGTAGCCGCCCAGCGGTCCGGTCACATAGGCGCAGGCCGGGCCGTTGTAGTCCTTGATCAGCGGGTTGATCTGGAAGCACTCCAGATTCGCAAGCTCAGCCCCTGCGTGATACGCCATGGCGTAGCCGTCGCCAGCGTTGGTCGGGTTTTCGTAGGTGCCCATCAGGTAACCCGACGACGGCAAGCCCAGGCGTCC
Source organism: Pseudomonas sp. LS-2 (assembly GCF_003605735.1). Classification (GTDB taxonomy): domain Bacteria; phylum Pseudomonadota; class Gammaproteobacteria; order Pseudomonadales; family Pseudomonadaceae; genus Aquipseudomonas. The sequence continues at coordinate 30,736 of NZ_QXTJ01000030.1, forward strand.
GGCAGCGCCGCAGCAGAGAATCACCGCCTTGGCCTTGATCACATGGAAGTCGGCGGTGCGGCAATCGAAGCCCATGACGCCATTCACCGCGCCCTCGGCGTCGGTCAGCAGCCGAGTGCAGACCACGCGGTTGGTGATGGTCACCCTCGCCCGCTTAAGCTGGCGGTACAGCACCTTCTTGATGTCGTGGCCTTCGGGCATCGGCAATACATAGGCGCCCATGTGGTGGACTTTCTTCACCGCGTAATCGCCGGTTTCATCCTTCTCGAACTTCACGCCCCAGCGGTCCAGTTGTTCGATGGTTTCGAAACTGTGGGTGGCGTAGGCATACACCGCGGCCTGATTGACGATGCCGTCGTTGGCGATAGTGATTTCCTTGGTGTACTGCTCCGGCGTGGCATGCCCGGGAATGACCGCATTATTGAGGCCGTCCATGCCCATGCTGATCGCGCCGCTGCGTTTGACGTTGGCTTTGTCGATCAACAGCACGCGCAGATCGCGGTTGCGTTCCTTGGCCTTGATCGCCGCCATCGGGCCGGCCGTGCCGCCGCCGATCACCACGATGTCATATTCCTGTTCAAGCACTTGGCGCGTCATGACTGAGCCTCTCGGTGACGGTCGATTCGCAGGCGGTACTGGAATGCATCGCCTCGGTAATAAAGATGTTCAAAGTCCACCGGCTGGCCGTCGGCGGTGTGGGTAAGGCGCTCGATGCGCATGATCGGCGAGCCGGTTTCGACCTCCAGCGCCTGGGTCAGGTCGCTGTCCGCCAGCACTGCGTCGATGGCCAGGTCAGCGTGGCCCAATGTCAGGCCGCAGTCGTTTTCCAGAATCAGAAAGATGTCGCGGGTGACCAGGTCGGCGTTTTCCAGTCGCTCGCCCAGATGCTTCGGCAGCCAGGTCATTTCAAGGGACACCGGTTCACGATTGATCAGCCGTACCCGCCTGATCTGGGTGACCGTCTCGCCTTCGGCGACGTTCAAGCGCTCGGCCACCAGTTTGTCGGCGGGGACGAAGCGAAAGCTGCGCAGACGGTTGATCACCTCGTAGCCGCGACCGGTCATGGATTCGGCCAGGCCTTGCAGGGTGCTGACGTTCTGGAACGCCTTGGGCTTGGAGACGAAGGTGCCTTTGCCGTGGATCTTGAAGATCAGCCCTTCCTTCTGCAGATCGCCCAGTGCCTGGCGCACCGTGATCCGACTGACCTTGAACATCGCGCCCAGCTCGCTTTCCGAAGGCATCTGGCTGTCCGGCGCGTATTCGCCATCGAGAATTCGCCCGCGCAGCAGATCACGCAGCTGACTGTGCAGTGGCACGCTGGAAACAGGGGATAAAGTCGTGGTTGAATCCGTCATTGGCATCACTTGTCATAACGAGTTATGACGTGATCTTAAACAGCTTAAGCAGGCCTCTGGAAATACCGTTTGGATATATGGTTAGTGCGCAATGGCAGGCGCCTCAACCTGCATCATCAGCCCACGTAACCCAAAGGCAACTGCGTGGTGGATTTGATCTGCTCCATGGCAAAGCTCGAACTGATGTCGGTGATCCCCGAGAGCTGGATCAGTTTCTTGTACACCGCGTCGTACCCGGCGATGTCCGGGACCACGATGCGCAGCATGTAGTCGGTATCCCCCGCCATGCGATAGCACTCGACCACTTCGGGCAAGGTCGCGATCAGGTCATGAAACCGCCCCAGCCACTGCGCGTTGTGCTGATTGGTCCGAATCGCCGCGAATACCGTCACCGAGACGTTCAACTGCGCCGGATCGAGCAAGGCCACACGGCCGCGAATCATGCCCTGCTCTTCGAGTTTCTGAACCCGGCGCCAGCAGGCCGTGCTGCCCAGGCCGATGCTGTCGGCGATTTCGGCGATGGGCCGGGTGCAGTCGTTTTGCAGAATGCCGAGGATTGCCTGGTCGAACTTGTCCATACGGTGCCGCTCTGGTTCTGGAATGCAGGTGATATGCCTTGAGGCGATAAAGATAGGCCATATTTTGCTAAGCGCGAAATCATATTCTCCTGAGCGAGCTTAAGTGCGGAAAATAATCTAACCATGAGACAAATCAACGTTCACATATCAATTTTTTTTCACCTTCACGCCGGTAGTATTTCCAGCATTACGGACAGCGCGGATTTCTCCCCCGATGAGCACACTTCCTTGTTACTTCGATTACGCAGCCACAACACCGGTCGATGATCGCGTCATACAGACCATGGTCACGTGTCTGGGCCGCGAAGGCACCTTTGGCAACCCCGCTTCCAGCTCTCACACTTATGGTAATCAGGCACGTCAGGCCGTCGAACTGGCCCGGCGTCAGGTCGCCGAACTGATCGGCAGCGACGCCGAATCGGTGATCTGGACCTCAGGCGCTACCGAATCCAACAACCTCGCCATCAAGGGTATCGCGCTGAGTACCAAGGGCCCGCGCCGTCACCTGATCACCAGCCGTATCGAACACAAGGCCGTCGTCGACACCGTGCGTCAACTGGAGCAGGCCGGTTATCCGGTGACCTGGCTCGAACCCGACAGCCAGGGCCTGATTCAGCCCGGCGCCGTGCGTCAGGTATTGCGCGACGACACGCTGCTGGTGTCGCTGATGCTGGTCAACAATGAGCTGGGCACGGTCACCGATATCGCCGCCATCGGCCAGATGGTCCGGGAGCATGGGGCCATTTTTCACGTCGACGCCGCCCAGGGCGCGGGAAAACTGGACATCGATCTCACGTCTCTGGCCGTGGACCTGATGTCCTTTTCGGCGCACAAGACCTATGGCCCGAAAGGCATCGGCGCGCTGTATGTAGGGGAACGCGCCCGTCCGTTGCTGGAGGCGCAGATTCACGGCGGCGGGCATGAACAGGGTTATCGTTCCGGCACACTGGCTACGCACCAGATCGTTGGGATGGGTGCTGCTTATGCCCTGGCCAGCGCCGAAATGGCGGAAGAAGTCCAGCGTATCGGCGAGTTGTCAGCACAGCTGCGTGACGGCCTGCTGCAACTGCCGGGGGTGACACTCAACGGCGATCCTCTGCAACGCATCCCGCACACGCTGAACATCTGCGTCGACAGCCCCGGTTTCAACGTCATGAGCCTCTCCAGTGAGCTGGCCGTCTCCTCGACGTCCGCGTGCAACTCCGCCAGCAGCGCCGTTTCCCATGTATTGCTGGCGCTCGGACTGACTCAGGCACAGGCCGGCAGCAGTCTGCGCCTGAGCCTGGGGCGCTATACCCAGCCACAGGACGTCGAAAAAGCCATCGCAGTGATCGCTGGCCGGGTGAACAGCCAGCCCACGACGTTCTGGTGATGGAAAGTAACCTTAAGGGGTTACATGGGCGAAAGTAACCTGCTGAGGTTACTTTCCTGCCAGTTTCAACACTGTCAGACCGACTGCGATACTCACCGCGAAACTGACCAGCGTGCCGAGCAACACGTACTCGCTCAGAGAACGTTGTTCGTCGCCCTTGATGTCGTTGAAACGCAGAATGCTTTTGGCAGTGAGCAGGAAACCGATAGCGCCCCACTGATCCAGCAGCACGAACGTCAGAATCAGGGCGCGCTCCAGATAACCGATCAGTGTCCCCGCCTTCTTCAGCGATCCCTTGCTGCTGACACTGGCCAACCATGGCGTCAACACTGCACCGATCAGCGCACCCGTAGGCCGCAGCACTAGAACGTACCCCAGCAGAAACAACAGGTTGCGGGCATTGAACAGCGCTTTGATGGAATCCAGCGCCCAAGGCCAGTACCCCTGGGCCGTCAGCCAGATCACCGCCAGCACCAGCACCTGCAAGAAGAACTGCAAGACAAAGGCAAAGGGTGACTGCACTTTCGCCATCAGCCAGCGGATCCCCGCCCAAGAGAGTGCGAAGATCATCCCGGCCACCAACGCTGGCACGCCCGAACGGTTGAAGGCGTACAACAGCGCCGCTACCCCAGCGCCCTGAAGCACCGCCATGAGCCCATTCTGCAAGGGGGTGAACGGCTGACGACGTCGTTCGCGCCACTGGGTCCTGCCAAAGTCCAGCAGCATGTTCGCCAGTATCAACACCAGCAACACCACCGACCCATCACGCATCCGCCACCTCCAGCAGCCATTGCCGCGTGCAGGTCAGGTATCGGTCCAGCAGGCGTGCCTGGCCGCGCTGCAACGCCTTGTTGATGGCCACGCGGGATTTCCCCAGATTCTCGGCAATGCTCTGCTGATCGCCGACGCCCAGCAAATGGGCGTGATAGGCCTGCGCCTCGACCACCGTCCACTTGTCGACGATGGCGGCCACGAATTCGGTGACCAGTTCCGCGCCGCGCAGCAGGGATGCGTCGTGGCTGAAGAGCGCCAGGCTCAGTTTCTTCATCCCGTCCAGCCCCTGCCCTGACAGCACGAACGCCTCGCCGTAATTGCGTCCGGCCGTGGCGGCGCCAACCCCGACGGCGATCCGTGCGTCCCAGCGTTCCCCAGCGGGACTGGCCGCAATCAGGCCCGCGCGAATGGCCAACGCGCATTCGAACGCCAGGGAGGATTTTTTGAGAACGACCTGAAAGCCGTCTCCACGGTAGGTATCGATGCTCAGCCCATAGGTCTTTTTGAGCGCCGCCAGCACAGCCTTCAGGCCATCGAGGTAGGCCTTGGTGTCGGCGACAGACTGGGAATGCATGAGGTCCCCGGTCAGCACAGCTTTGACGGTCATGAAAAGCTCCGGCAGGAAATCTTCGAGAGCGGCTACTATAGGCCAAATGACAAAAAGTAACCTTAAAAGGTTACATTTATAAAAGTAACCTGAAAAGGTTACATTCATGAAAGTAACCTGAAAAGGTTACTCCAACCACAAGCGCTCACCTCGAACGCACACGTGAACTTCAGCCCGTGACTCTGGCACAATCGCCCCATCAGCGTAATCCGACAGAGATGAGCATGGACCTGAACAGCACCTTCCACCGCCTGAACACCGGCAGCAAGAAGTGGAGCCACTACCCCGAGGACGTGTTGCCGATGTGGGTGGCGGACATGGATTTCCCGGTGGCCGAGCCGATCATTCAGGCATTGACCGAACGTCTGCAGCATCCACTGCTGGGCTATTCGGTGGCTCAGGACAGCCTGCGCAAGACGCTGGTGGCGCATCTGGCCGCACAGTACGACTGGCAGGTGCTGCCCGAGGAGCTGGTGTTCCTGCCCGGCGTAGAGCCGGGAGTGAACATGGCGTTGAACGCATTGCTGCCCGCTGGCAGCGGCGTGCTGGTCCAGACCCCAAACTACGCACCGCTGCTACACGCGCCCGCCCACTGGAAGCTGCCGCGAATCGATTTGCCCTTTCACGCCGATGCCAATGGTCAGTACCCCACCGACATTGAAGCGCTGAAACGCGCCCTGCCCGCCACCCGCGCCCTGCTCCTGAGTAACCCGCACAATCCGCTGGGCAAGGTCTTCGAACGTGAAGAGTTGCGCGCCATCGGTCAGGCATGTGTCGACAACGACGTGCTGATCATCTCCGACGAAATCCACGCCGATATCCTGTTCGACGGCCGTCGCCACACGCCGATTGCCTCCCTGAGCCCGGAAATCGCCGCGCGCAGTATCACGCTGATGTCTGCCAGCAAGGCCTGGAACATCGCCGGGATGAAAACCGCATTCGCCGTGATCGCCAACCCCCAGTTGCGCCAGCGCTTCGACAGCGGGCGCCTGGGACTGGTCGACAGCGTCAATGCACTGGGGATGGAAGCGACTCAGGCAGCGTACAGCCAGGGCGCGCCGTGGTTGACCCGGGTGACGGTCTATCTGCAGGACAATCGCGATTATCTGGCCGATGCCATCAAGACCCGCTTCCCCGGCATCACGATGAATCTGCCGCAGAGCACTTACCTGGCCTGGCTCGATTGCTCTGGTCTGGGGCTGGTGAACCCGCACGCATTCTTCCTCACCGAAGCCAAGGTGGCGCTCAGTGCTGGCCCTGAGTTCGGCGACGGTTGCAGCCAGTTCGTGCGCCTGAACTTCGGTTGCCCACGCCCCATGCTCGAAGAGGCGCTGGCGCGCATGGAGCGCAGTTTGCAGGAGCGCGCTTGACAGCACGGCGGCTCAGACCGCCTGCGCTTGCGGGCGCATCAGAAGTATTTGAGCCAAAGGATGTCGCGGCGTCGGGCCTTGAGGTCGGCAAACCACCGCACTGCCGGGAACAGCAGCAGGCTGAGGAACGCCGCACCGCCCCATAACGCTGCGACCGAGTCGAAACCGAAGTAACGCCCCTGATTGGTTCCCCAGATGGCAACGGCGGCCAGATACAGGAGTTTGAGCGCGTACAGGTGCAGCAGATAAAAGAACATCGGCGCTGCACCGAATGTCGCCAGAACCTTCAGCCAGCGGGCGCTGCCGCGTCGCTCCATCCAGGCCAGCAGCAACAGGCCTAAACCCAGCGTCAGGCAAATGAAAAGCAGAGACGGTGGGTATTTGGTGATGTTGAGGATGCTCATCACGCTCTGGAGCGTGGTTTCGCCAGCGACCCAGGGTTTCTCGCCATAACCGTTGAGCGCGCGCAATGTCAGAAACAGCGCCAACAGCCCGAAGCCTGAGGCGATCAGGTTCAACTCGCGTTTTCGCGGATCGGCGCTTTTTGCGAACCACGGGCCGGCCGCATACCCCAGCGCGATGACGCCGACCCATGGCAGCACCGGGTAGGATGTTCGCAGGCGCACGGTGTCGCAAATCTCTATCCAGCCGCGGTCATGCAGGACTGCCCAGGGAATGTGCATCAGCGATCCCGCGGCAAAATGTACATCGTCCAGCAGGTTGTGGCCGGCAATGATCCCTAGCCCAAGGGCGGCCAGCGCCCCGCGTGGCAATGCGACAAGTCCGGCCAGCGCGATCATGCTCAGGCCAATCGCCCAGATCACCTGCAGGTAAATCACTGTCGGCGGAAACTCAAAGGTCCAGGCGAAGTTCACCAGCGTGAGTTCCAGAGCGATCAGGATCAGACCCCGCTTGAACAGAAAACCCGCGACCTCGCCCGTTCCCGTGCGGCGCTCGCCATAGAGAAAGGCCGACAGCCCGGTGAGAAACACGAACAATGGCGCGCAGAAATGCGCGAGCGTGCGGCTGAGAAACAGATCCAGACTGGTGCTGCTGACATCCATCGGGTCCGCCAGCTGACGGTGCAGAAAGAAGGTTTCGCGAACATGGTCCAGCAGCATGAAGACGATGATCAAGCCACGCAACGCGTCGATCGATTGCAGCCGGCCCAGGGAGAGCGAGGTGCCGGGCATGATCGTCGGCTCGTTCGCATAATGGGTTTTTTGCTCGAGTGCCGATGTGCTCACGCCAGACGATCCTCTACCGAGGCCTTGGGCAAGGACGCCAACCCGCGGGACGCAAATGCCACCGCGTCATCTCCAGTGTCGATACCTTGCATGCCGACCCTATCGTGGGGCAGCAGCGCCTGGGAAGTTTCAGAAGAAGCAACGTGGGAAAGCGAAATGTTCATGAAGGGATCGATTCTCGAAACGCGAAAGCCACGCGAACACAGAGTGCTCGCCGCAAAGAGTTATAACATAACACTCAATGCAGGCATTCTGACAACGAAAATCCATCTGGAGCGGTTTCGAACGCTAAGCTCCGACGCCGAAAGCACGGCTTGTAGCAGTCCGGCCGGGCGGCGTGGCTTCATGATCGTTCCCACGCTCCGCGTGGTAACGCTGCGATTGACGCTCCGCGTCAACGAGGACGCAGAGCGTCCTGCAAGGCATTCCCACGCTGGAGCGTGGGAACGATCATGAAAAACAGACAGCCTGACCGACGCGCAATCTGCTCCGGCCCGGAGGGCATCGGAGCCTGATCTGTCGGC
>NZ_QXTJ01000045.1:0-255381 GCF_003605735.1 Pseudomonas sp. LS-2
AATAGCGGCGTTGTTTCATGTGACAGTCCTACGCCCTCCATCTATAGAAGAAGCGACAACTATCCTGACATGGAGGGTTCCCCAACCAGCGTCTAAGCTTGTAGTCAGGTGCGATTAACAGGTTTAACCGGGCCAACGATATGGGCGCTTTGTGGCATTCCGATGCAAAGAAGGCTGCGGTCACGGCTGACAGTCAGGGGGACGTTCCAATGCCGGCAAGCCCAAGCCACTGGCGACATGCGTGGCGTGCGCTGGCGGTTTTGGTGCTGATGGCGTTGGTGATCCTGGGATTTGCCATTTCGGTGGAAAGCCGCAGTTCGAAACTGCAGGCCCGCGAATTCAGCCAGTTTGCCCATGACCTCAGCTATACGGTCGAGTCCGGCGCCAGCGAGGCGATTCTGTTTCCCGGCGATGGCCCGTTCGACAAACGCCTGGGCTACTCGGCGCTGGGTGACTTTCTGCCCCGGTTGCTCAAGCGCGATTACCGGATCGTCGAACAAGCTCACTTTTCCCCTGAACTGCTTTCCTACGCCAAGCGCGGCTTCTTCGTGCCCTACCAGGAGAAAAGCCAATCCGGTTTGACCATCGCTGACTGCCGCGGCGATGCGCTTTATCAATTCACCTATCCGCAGCAGCTTTACCCGACGTTTGCCGCCATCCCGCCCGTACTGGTCAACAGCCTGCTGTACATCGAAAACCGGGACTTGCTCGATGCCTCGCAGCCGCTGGCGAATCCGGCCGTGGACTGGCCGCGATTCCTCAAGGCTGCCGTTTCTCAGGTTGCGAAAGTGATCGGGCTGCCGGGCCAATCGGCCGGGGGCAGTACGTTGGCGACCCAACTGGAAAAATATCGCCATTCCCCCGATGGCCTGACAGTGTCGGGTGGCGAGAAGATTCGGCAGATGATTTCTGCCAGCGTTCGCGCCTATCAACCCGGCCCGCAGACACTAGAAGCCCGCCAGCGCGTGGTGCGTGACTACCTCAACAGCGTGCCGCTCTCGGCCGTGCCGGGACATGGCGAAGTGCATGGCATGGCCGAAGGTTTGCGGGTCTGGTACGGCGCTGATTTCGACCGGACCAATCAGTTGCTGGCCAGCCCGGCCAACGATTCCAAGACCCTTGCGGCCCAGGGTCTGGCTCTGCGCGAAGTGCTGTCGCTGGTGATCGCGCAGCGGCGCCCCTCCCACTATCTGGCCAAAGGCAGGAAGGAACTGGCGGATCTGACTGACAGCCATATTCGCCTGTTGGCACAGAATAAAGTCATCGAGCCGGCGCTGGCCGATGCCGCGCTCGGTGCAACCGTCACCTATCGCGATTGGGTGCAGCAACCCACTTTGCAGCCCATCGAGACCAACAAGGGCATTACCGTCGCACGTACCCGTCTGTCGAACATGCTGGACCGCTCACTCTACGATCTCGACCGCCTCGATCTGTCGGCCACCAGCACGCTGCAGAGCGATCTGCAGGTCAGCGTCGGTCAATACCTTCGTGATCTGGCCAACCCTGAATTCGCTGGCAAACTGGGCCTGCTCGGCGAACACCTGCTGACCCCCACCAGCACCCAGGCGGTGCGTTACAGCTTTACGCTTTTCGAACGCGACGCCGATGGCTCCCGGGTGCGGGTGCAGACCGACAGCACCGATCAACCGTTCGACATCAACGAAGGCAGCAAGCTGGAACTGGGCTCGACCGCGAAAATGCGGGTGCTGACGACCTACCTCCAGATCATCTCCGAGTTGCACGACAAATACGCCGGTATGAGTAATGCGGAGCTGAAAAAGGTACCGGTCGAAGATCTCGACCGCCTGTCTCGCTGGGCGGTGGATTACTTGATGCAGAACAAGGATCGGGATCTGTCGAAAATGCTCGCCGCAGCGCTGGATCGCAAATACTCGGCAAGCCCTGGCGAATACTTTTTTACTGGCGGCGGGATGCATCACTTCAACAACTTCCGCAGGGAAGACAATGACCGCAACCCGACGCTTCGCGATGCGTTGCGCGAATCGATCAACCTGCCGTTCATTCGTCTGATGCGCGATGTGGTGCGCTACACCACCTATGCCGGCCCCAATAACAGTGCCGTGCTGCTCAAGGACGACAGCGACCCGAGGCGTCAGGAGTATCTGGCCGAATTTGCAGACCGTGAGGGGACGTCGTTCCTGCTGCGATTCTGGAAGCGCTACAAGAACAAGACCACTCAGGATCGTCTGGACACGTTCCTCGATGGCGTTCATCCCTCGGCCAGTCGCATGGCTGCCGTGCACCGTTATCTGCTGCCAAATGCCAGTCAGAGCGCATTCAGCGCCTTCGTACGCGCCCATGTCGTGGCGGACAAACGCCAGCCACCATTGAGCGAAAAGCGCCTGGACGATCTGTATTACGCCTACGGTCCGGGAAAATTCGATCTGCCGGATCAAGGCTACATCGCCAGGGTTCATCCGTTGGACTTGTGGCTGGTCGGGTATTTGCTGCAGAACCCCGAGGCCAAGTTCAAGGACGCGGTGGCCGCCAGCCGTTTCGAGCGTCAGGAGGTTTACAGCTGGCTGTTCAAGAGCCGGCACAAGAGCGCTCGTGATAACCGCATCCGCACGATGCTGGAGATCGAAGCGTTCCTCGATATTCATCAGCGCTGGCAGCGACTGGGCTACCCGTTCGACCATCTGGTGCCCTCGCTGGCAACCGCTATCGGCAGCTCCGGCGACCGTCCTGCCGCGTTGGCGGAGCTGATCGGCATCATTCAGAACGACGGTATCCGCCTTCCCGTGCTGCGCATCGACAGTCTGCACTTCGCCGCCGACACGCCATACGAAACGCTGTTGACCAACAATCCCGAGCTGGGCAAGCGTGTGTTGTCGTCGGAGGTCGCTGCTGCGATGCGCGAGGCGTTGTCGCAAGTGGTCGATGCCGGTACGGCGAGAAGAGTGTCAGGCACTTTCAAGCTTCAGGACGGCACCGTGCTCGCGATGGGGGGCAAGACAGGGACGGGTGATAACCGGATCGAAAGCTTCGGATCCGGTGGACGTATCATCGCCTCCAAAGCGATCAACCGCACTGCGACGTTCGTGTTCTACATCGGCGATAACCATTACGGCACGCTGACCGCCTATGTGCCGGGGCGCACCGCAGAGAGCTTCAAGTTCACCTCGGCTTTGCCCGTTCAAGTGCTCAAGGGCATGGCGCCGATCCTCAATCGCTACCTTGAGCCTGGGACTTATACCCAGTGCAAGGCTCCGGCCGCGACGCAAGTGGCAAGCCGTTTTCCATAACCATCGCTGATCCGTTGCCGCACGGCTTGCCCGCGTTTGAGCCCTCAACCTACCTACCTACCTACCTACCTACCGCCGGCAAGCCGCGCCGGCTGCAGAGGCAGTGCGACTTTTTCATGCATTGCTCTCGCCAAACGAGAACCGTTCGTCTTTAACCCTCTTGCAGACACAATAAGATATATCTTAAGGTATATCTAACTTGTAACGAGAGATGAACAAAGATGAGAGACCACTCACACGACCACCCCCATCACCACCGCCCTCACTTCGGTGACCATGGCGACGGTCGCGATGGATTCGAAAAACGCACCGGACGGGAACGCGGGGGGCGTGGACCTCGGGTCTTCGCTCCCGGCGATCTGAAGTTGTTGTTGCTGGCCCTGATCTCGGATCAGCCGTGCCACGGATACGACCTCATCCGCCAGATCGAAAGCCTGTTCGACGGCGCCTACAGCCCAAGCCCCGGCGTGATCTATCCGACGCTGACATTCCTGGAAGAAAGCGAGCTGATCACCGGCGACGCCGAGGGCGGCAAAAAGCGCTACCAGATTACCGCGGCCGGCCAGCAATTTCTCATTGAACAGGCGGTGGCACTGGACGGCGTGAAAATGCGCATCGAAGTCAGCAAGCGCTCGCTGCGCGGCCATGACCGTCCACCGGAAATCCACGAGGCCGTGCACAACCTGCGTCACGCCCTGCAAATGCATCACGGTCGTTGGAGCCCGGAAGAAATCATCCGCGTTCGCGACCTGCTTAACGAGACCGCCAAAGCCGTCGTCGATGGCCCACACAATCTGTCGGAGAAGTCCGTATGAATTCACAGCAATCGATCCATCGCGTCAGCCATGAAATCAAACGTCGCAAGCTGGAAGTCCTGCGCGTCACCGACATCACCCCGCGCATGCGCCGCGTGACCCTGCACGGCCCGGATTTGACGGGTTTCATCAGCCTGGGAACCGATGATCATGTGAAGTTGTTGTTCGCCACCACGCCAGAAGAACAGGCGGCACTGGACACCTTCATGCCGGGCCCCAACGGCCAGGGACCAAAGCCTGCGATGCGCGATTACACGCCTCGCCGCTACGATGCAGCGTCGGGCGAACTGGACATCGACTTCGTGCTGCATGGCGACGGCCCTGCCGCGACCTGGGCCGCCCAAGCCCAGCCCGGACAGTTCCTGCACATCGCAGGCCCCCGCGGCTCGATGATCGTTCCGGACATGTTCGACAGTTACCTGCTGATTGGTGACGAAACCGCCCTGCCCGCCATTGCCCGTCGTCTGGAAGAGCTGGCAGCCAACCGTCGAGCACTGGTGGTGGTTGAAATCGAAGATAACGCCGAACGGCAGGCGCTTGAGAGTAAGGCTCAGGTCGAGGTGATCTGGGTGTTGCGTGGAGAACAGGATCTGCTGGAAGCGACGCGTCAACTGACCCTGCCTGAAGGCGATCTGTATGCGTGGGTCGCGACTGAGTCCGCGCTGTCGCGCAAGGTTCGCCGCATTTTGCTCGATGAGTTCAAACTGGATGAAGCGGCGGTCAAGGCTGCCGGTTACTGGCGCCTGGATGACTCAGACGAGGACTGATCCGGGTCGTAATTGACCTTCTGTAGCAGCACGGCTTGCCGGCGGTAGCGCCTTTGAATTGCCACCGTCGGCCAACGGAACGCCGCCCAGCCAGACTGCTACTGGGGGGTTGATACCAAGGCAGCGTCAGACCTTGGGCATGCGCCGTTTATCACTCATCAAAATCACCAGCCCTATCACCACAAACCCCGCCAATACCCCGAAGGCATTGACCAATGCCTTCGTCAGCCCCAGCGTTCCGATATCCAGAAACGGATACAGATAATCGCCGAACATATTCCCGCGAAACAGCAGATAGCCGAAGTACAGTACCGGGTAGAACATCCACCCCAGTAAATGCTTCAGGCCCAGCACGCCTTTGCGCCCGTGCAGCCACCAATAGCCGAGATACAGCAATGGCATGACGTCATGAAGCAGTTCATCGGCGATCCACTGCCAGCCTTGCGGGGTCCATAAATGCCGCAGCAGCAGGTTGTAGGCAATGCTCACCAACAGAATGCTGGTGGTGATCCCCGCACACACGACAGGTGATCTGAAGAACCGATGCCCTGCCGAATGACGGTCGACGATTGCACAGGTCAACACCGTCGCGACCAGGGTATTGGTCAGCACCGTGAAAAAACTGAAAAACCGTACCAGACCACCCATCAGGCTGGCCTGATCGGTCCAGCGCCCCCACAGAATCAGGTACAGCTGCACCGCCAGCGCAAACCATCCAAGCAACGCGGCGACGGTCGCATAACGGCGCTGTCCTGTCGTCAGTTGCAGCGTTTGGCTGGGCATCTCGTTCATTCCTGGGTCACGGATCACCAGCGTTTGGTACGCGCCAGCTTCACGTACAACTGTTCGACCTTCTCCCGCGCCCAAGGCGTCTTGCGCAGGAAGGTCAGGCTCGACTTGATGCTTGGATCGCTCTTGAAGCAGCGGATGTCAATGCGCTCGGCCAGCCCTGCCCATTCATAATGCTCGACCAGAGCATTGAGGATCTGCTCAAGCGTCACGCCATGCAGCGGGTTGTTGTTGGGTGTCGGTGTGGTCATGCCAGGCCTTTGGGAATCGATGATGAGGACGTTTTCGCGAGGTGCGCACCTTAGCGGAGGTGCTCGCCAGTGTGAAGGGTCGTATCAGCACGGCTTGCCGGCGGTTGCGTCGTCATAATCGCTACCGCCGTCAAGCCATACTGCTACAGACGTACACTTCTTCGAATTAAACGGAACGTCGCGCCACCAGAATTTTGGGGCGATGAAATGCGCATCTATACAGCCACTGCAAGGGTGGCGGACTCTGCGCAAAGCCACGCGAATCGCGCATCCCATATAAACCCTGAGGGATAGCGCTACCCGAAACTCTACAACTGTTGCGCAACAGGTAACTATTCATGTCGCAAAATCGTCTTTTTAAAAGACCATTAGCACCCTATCATCGCGCCGCGCTGACAGCTGAACCGTTTCTTTCGTCAGTCTGTCAAGTTTTGCCACGCGGCTTAACGACGCAGCAGGCGCCTGCGCCGTACCCCGATCACTAAAAAGAATCCATTGCCATGACCTCTCAATCAAAACGCTGCACCCGCATTCGCCCGCTTCGTCATCGCCATGCACTGGGGTTGATCGCCCTGAGCCTGACCACGTGCGCTCACGCAGCGTCGGCTTTCGACAGTGAATCGCCGTGGATGCTGGGCGATTGGGGTGGCAAACGGACAGAGCTGTCGCAGCAAGGTTATGACTTCAAACTCGATACGGTCGTGGAAGTGGGCTCCAACCTGCATGGCGGTTACAACCATGACAAGGCGACCCGTTACAGCGATCAGTTCGCACTCGGCGCGCACATGGACCTGCAGAAGATTCTTGGCTGGCATGACGCCGAGTTCCAGTTGACGCTGACCAACCGCAACGGCGACAACATCAGCAACGACCGCGTTTCCGACCCGCGCGTCGGCACCATCTCCTCGTCGCAGGAAGTCTGGGGACGTGGCAACATCACCCGCTTGACAGACATGTGGTATCAGCAAAAATTCTTCGACCAGAAACTGAGCGTCAAGGTCGGCCGTTTCAACGAAGGCGAAGACTTCAATACCTTTCCGTGCGACTTCCAGAATCTGGCGTTCTGCGGCTCACAGGTCGGTAACTGGGGCGGCGGCATCTGGTACAACTGGCCGGTCAGTCAGTGGGCAATGCGCGTCAAATACCAGATCAACCCTGAGTTGTTCGTGCAGGTCGGCGCGTTCGAACAGAACCCGTCGAACCTGGAAAACGACAACAACTTCAAGCTCAGCGGCAGCGGCACCCAAGGCGCGGTATTGCCTGTCGAAGTGGTCTGGTCGCCGAAGGTCAACGACCTGCCCGGCGAATACCGTCTCGGTTACTACTACAGCACCGCCGACAGCCGCGACGTCTACAAGGACAGCAACGGTCGTTATGCAGCGCTCAGCGGCGATGATTACGCCTCCTCGTCCAGCAAGCACGGCATGTGGCTGACCCTGCGCCAGCAAGTCACAAGCCTGGCCAGCGACAACAGCCGTGGCCTGAGCTTGTTCGCCAACGGCACGCTGCACGACAAGAAGACCAACATGATCGACAACTTCGTCGCTCTCGGCGCCACTTACAAAGGTCCGTTCGACGCTCGTCCCCAGGATGACATCGGCCTTGCGGTCAGCCGCATTCACGTCAATCCGGCCTATCGCAAGAACATCAACCTGCGCAATCAGGCCCAAGGCGTCTCTGGCTACAATGATCCGGCCTTCCTGCCCGTTCAAGACACCGAATACAACGCCGAGCTGTACTACGGCGTTCACGTCACCAACTGGCTGACCGTGCGCCCCAACCTGCAGTTCATCCGTCATCCAGGCGGCGTGAACCAGGTCGACGACGCGTGGGTAGCCGGTCTGAAGATTCAATCTTCGTTCTGATCGATCTATTTGACCTTTATGAATCCCGTTTCAGGAACTAGCGTGAAAGAAGCGGATTCAAACGGTTCGAGTCGGCAAAGCGAAAAGAACAAAGCGTCAACCACTTAATCGTTACGGAGTACGACACTATGAGCACTGAAGGTGCTTTCAGTAAGGGTCGCCTGCTACCGAGCTTGCTCGGGCTGGTGATTCTGATCATGGGCCTGGCCTTATTGGCCGGCGGTATCAAACTGCTGACACTGGGCGGGTCGCTGTACTACCTGCTCACCGGTATCGGCTTCGTCATCACCGGCATCCTGCTGATCATGGGCCGTCGATCGGCGTTCGGTCTGTTTGCGCTGGTGCTGTTCGCGAGCACGGTCTGGGCGCTGTGGGAAGTCGGCCTGGATTGGTGGCAACTGGTGCCACGTCTGTCGCTGTGGTTCGTTCTCGGCATCGTCATGCTGCTGCCATGGTTCCGCCGCCCCGTGCTGCGTGGCCAGGCGGGTGGCATGCCGACCGTTGCCCTGAGCATCGCCGTTGTGTTGGCAGGTCTGACCGCGCTGGCCAGCCAGTTCACCAGCCCAGGTGAAATCAAAGGCACACTGGATCGCGATGACGCCGGCGTAGCGTACGATCCGCAACCGATGCCCGATGGCGATTGGCAGGCCTATGGTCGCTCCGAACACGGCAATCGCTACTCGCCGCTCAAGCAGATCACCCCGGAGAACGTCGGCAAGTTGCAGGAAGCCTGGCGCATTCGCACTGGCGACCTGCCAACCGCAGAAGACCCGGTGGAGCTGACCAACGAAAACACCCCGCTCAAGGTCAACGGCATGATCTATGCCTGTACGCCGCACAGCAAGGTGCTGGCGCTGGACCCTGATACCGGCAAGACGATCTGGTCTTACGACCCGCAGATCTCCAAGGAAGGCGCCAAGAACTTCACTGGCTGGGCGCACATGACCTGCCGTGGCGTTTCGTACTACGACGAAGACGCCTACGCCAAGTCAGACGTCGGCGCACCGGCGGCTGCGCTGTCCGATGCTGGCCAGGCGGTTGCCACTTCGTGCCCGCGTCGTCTGTACCTGCCGACTGCCGATGCGCGTCTGATCGCGCTGAACGCCGACACCGGTAAGGTCTGCGAAGACTTCGCCAACAAAGGTGCCGTCGACCTGCGCGCCAACATCGGCCCGTTCACCGCCGGTGGTTACTACTCCACCTCCCCTGCCGCGATCACCCGCAACCTGATTATCATCGGCGGCCACGTGACCGACAACGAGTCGACCAACGAGCCATCGGGTGTGATTCGCGCGTATGACGTACACGACGGCAAGCTGGTGTGGAACTGGGACCCGAACAACCCGGACGCCACTGCGCCGATCGCTGCCGATCAGTTCTACTCGCGTAACGCGCCGAACATGTGGTCGCTGGCCAGCGTCGATGAAAAACTCGGTCTGGTCTTCCTGCCTCTGGGCAACCAGATGCCTGACCAGTACGGCGGCGACCGTACCCCAGGCGCCGAAAAATACAGCGCCGGTCTGGTCGCGCTGGACGTCAACACCGGCAAGGTGCGCTGGAACTACCAGTTCACTCACCATGACCTGTGGGACATGGACGTACCTAGCCAGCCGACGCTGATCAACCTGAAAACCAAGGACGGCGTGAAGCCGGCCGTGATTCAGCCGACCAAGCAAGGCAGCCTGTACGTGCTGGACCGTCGCAATGGCACCCCTATCGTGCCGATCGACGAAGTACCTGCGCCAACCGGTGCCGCCCAAGGCGACCGTACTTCGCCGACTCAGGCACGTTCGCAACTGAACATGCTGCCGCCTGAGCTGACCGAAAAATCCATGTGGGGCGCGACCGCGTTCGACCAGATGCTGTGCCGCATCCAGTTCAAGGAACTGCGTTACGAGGGCCAGTACACGCCTCCGTCCGAACAGGGCAGCATCATCTATCCGGGTAACGTGGGCGTGTTCAACTGGGGCGCCGTTTCGGTCGATCCCGTACGTCAGCTGATGTTCACCAGCCCGAACTACATGGCCTTCGTTTCCAAGCTGGTGCCTCGCGCCAAAGTAGAAGCCGGCAGCAAGCGTGAAAGCGAAACCAGTGGCGTGCAGCCAAACACCGGTGCCCCGTACGCGGTCATCATGCACCCGTTGATGTCGCAGATCGGCATTCCATGCCAAGCCCCCTCGTGGGGTAACGTTGCCGCTGTCGATCTGACCACCAACCAAGTGGTCTGGAAGCACAAGAACGGCACCACCCGCGACAACACGCCAGTACCGATCGGTCTGCCAGTGGGCGTACCGAGCATGGGTGGTTCGATGGTAACGGCAGGTGGCGTCGGCTTCCTGGCCGGTACGCTGGACCAGTATCTGCGTGCCTATGACGTGAAAACCGGTAAAGAGCTGTTCGCCGGACGTCTGCCAGCAGGTGGTCAGGCAACGCCGATGACGTACACCGGTAAAGACGGCAAGCAATATGTGCTGATCGTGGCCGGTGGTCACGGTTCGCTGGGTACGCGGATGGGTGACTACATCATTGCGTACAAACTGCCGGAGTAATCGGGTAGGGCTGTAACGCAGTAAACAGAAAGGCGGTCATCGTGAGATGGCCGCCTTTTTTGTTGGGCGATGATGAGCTCCCGCGCTTTTGTAAGCGCCAGAGATTCAATTCGAATGCCAGAGCGGCACCATTAAAACGGATATGTGATCGATCGAGAGAGCACAGCCCTACTTCTCGATCACTTCCCCCCGCTGCGGCGCCAATCTGGCGATCAAGCGGTTCTGCACCGACACAGGAACATGCTGGTCATCCATCGAATCGATCAGATTCTCCACCAACGCATTGAAATCACTGCGACTCAGGTTCATCCCCTTGTGCGCCTCGGCCAAAGTATCGCCGGCATAAGTACACGGCCCGCCGGCCTCGACACAGAACTTCTCCACCAGTTTGTCGCGCACACGAACGATGTCGACCTTGGCGAAATACTTGTAGATCCGGTCATCCTTGGCAATGTGCAACAGCATGCCTTCGATGATTTTCTGAATCCCCGCCCGCTGCCCCAAGTCCTGATACAGGCTGTCATCCTTGGGCGGCTGTTGCGCGCAGCCGACCAGTAACGCAAGCGCCAGAACGCTCATCCACCGCAAAGACCGCATCATCAGAAGCTCCCCTGCACAGACAGATAAGTGCCGTTCTGGTCATCTAGCGTGGCGATCTCGCCGAGGCGCGCGTAGGCCAATACAACCGAAACATGCTTGTTGGGAAACCACCCGACAAACATATCCGCCCAATCGCTCTCACCCGCAAACGACAGGTTGTCAGGCTTTTCCCGATATTCGACCCCAACAGCCCAGCGCGGGTTGAACAGCAGTGCTACCGAGCCTTCTTTCAACACACTGCGGGTGTCACGACGGTCACCGCCGAAACCCAGCAAACCAGTTTCATTGGCGCGGCTGTAACGCAGCCCGCCGTTGACCACCACGTTGTAGCCAAACGCGGCGCCCATAAACAAACGGCTGGCGGTGAGGTAACCCTCGACATCCGAGTCGCGTTTCGAGCCCACGAGGCTCGGGATCAGGAAATCGTTCTGATGTTTGTATTCCAGGCCCAAAGACACCTGCGGCAACTGGTCGTAAATCAGATCGCCAAACAGGCGCACCTTGACCCCGAATACATCCTGCGTGAGGTTGTCTTCCGGGAGGCTCAGTTTTTTTACCAAAGACCCAAGGTCGAATCGTTGGTGGGCGTACGACAGCTCTACGCGGTTGCCGTAGGAAAACGCAGCACCGGCGACATCCAGCGTGTAGTCCGGCAAGTTGATATGGGTCGCAAAAACGTTAGCGCCCCACTCGCCTTTCTCGTCGTAACCGGCGAGTACCGCCCACGGGATGATCCCGCCACCTGCGGCGCCCTCGATACTGCTGGCGCCACCGGTCGCAATCAGGCGACCCTGATCGGCCTCAACCACAGGCGGCATTGCACTCACGCAGCCGCCCACCACACTTGCCAACACCACAGGGCTGAAAACAGCAGAGAGACTACGTGCCATAACTTTCAACCAATCAGGAGACCATCATGCTCGGTGAGCTGTGAGACTTGGCAATCCATGCCTCGAACGCCACCGCAGTGAGCGGGCGGCTGATCAGATAGCCCTGCGCGGTATCGCAGTGCCAGCGTTCCAACAGACGCAAACTGTGTTCGTACTCGACGCCCTCGGCGACCACCCTGAGCCCCAGGTTATGGCTCATCTCGATGGTCGAACGGACAATCACCGCGTCTTCACTGGTTTCATCCAGATTGCGCACGAAAGACTGATCGATCTTCAACTCCTGCACCGGCAGCCGCTTGAGGTGCGCCAGCGACGAGTAGCCGGTTCCGAAGTCATCCACCGACAGGCTGATGCCACATTCGCGCAGGCGATCAAGCACTTTCAGGGCATGCTCGGGCTCGCGCATTACGGCGCTTTCGGTGATTTCGAATATCAATTGTTCGGCCGGCACGCGGTACCGCTGGAGCAGATCCGACACACGGTGAGACAGATCGCCACTGAGCAGATCGTCCGCCGAAATATTCACCGAGAGCTGCACATGCAGCCCGCGACGGGCCCATTCGGCAAGCTGACGCATCGCTTCTTCAATGACCCAACTGGTGAGAATCTGAATGCTGCCGGTTCGCTCGGCCAACACGATGAACTCGGCCGGAGAGACATTTCCGAATTGCGGATGCTGCCAGCGCAGCAAGGCCTCCGCCTGGAGCACCCGGCCACTGCGGATGTCCAGTTTCGGCTGGTAATGCAGCGCCAGTTCGCCGTTTCGTGCGGCGTGACGCAGATCGCGAATAAGGCTGATCTGCCGCTGGTGCGCCAGGTCTCGGCCATCTTCATAGACCTGCAGACGACCGGGCATCTGCGCGGCGTCCTGACGTGCGATGGACGCGCGACGGAGCAGTTCGGAAGGCGAGTCACCGTTGACCGGATACGCAGCGATGCCAATGCAGGCGTCCAGGGAAATATCATGGTCCGCGATGCGCTGCGGCTTGAGCAGCAACCGCTGCAGACGGTCGGCCACGGCCACGGCACTGTCGGTCTGGACGTTGTGCACCAGCAGCAGGAATTCGTTGCCGGACAGACGCGCCACGGTGTCGCCGGGCCGCAATGGCAGTTGCAACTGTTCGCCAATGACCTGCAATAGCTGCTCGACACCTTCAGGACCGATGCTGTCATTGATAGCCCGAAAGTTGTCGATACCCAGATACAGCAAGGCTACCGAGCGCTGAGCCGAGATCGCACTGCCCAGACGCTCCATCACCAGCGCCCGGTTGGGCAGTCCGGTGAGGCCGTCGTGCAGCGCGTTGTGGGCCAGTTGCTGCTCGCGCTCGGCAATCCCGCTCTGCATCGAGTTGATAGCACCGGCCAACAGGCCCAGCTCATCACTGCGCTCAAGGGCCACGGGCGTGCTGTAATCGCCTTGCCCGATGCGCTCGGCGGCCAACGCCAGCGCCCGCACTGGCAGTGACACACTGCGCGCCAGCAGCAAGGTGCCGATCAGCGATCCTCCGAGGGCGACCAGCGTAATCCAGAACAGCTTTTCGTCCAGTGGCGCAAAGGCCTGCATGGCTTGATCAAGGGGGCTTTGCAGCAGTGCCACGACTTGATCCCCCGCTACATCACCGGTGTTGCCCAGGCTCAGACGCTTGCTCAGAAAGCGCTGATCGCCATGTTCGGTCATCTGCATCTGATCACTGGCACGGCTGAGCATCACGCCACGGACGCTGTCGTACAGCGGTTGCGGCTGGGTGCTGATGATCTGCCCCGGCAACTGATGCACCACGGAGAGAAACGAAACCTGCAGACCACTGAGCGAACGAAGCTCCTGCGCCAGGTCGTCGTCCATGCTGAAACCCATGACCACCCGCGCGATCGGCAACGGCGCCAGCACCGTGCTTTCGACCAGCAGGTGCGGTTTGCCTTGCAGTGGCACGATCAGCATCGACTGGTTATGCGCCTTCAGGTCACGCAGCGCCTGGGTGTACGGAAACGGCGAGCCTTCGGGAATCTGATCCACGGTACTGGAAAGGACCTTGCCGTCCATGCCCAGCAAAAACATGTCATTGGCGTTGATGCGCGCCCCGTGATTAAGCAGGACCGAGCGGATGGTGGCCGAGTCGGCAGACGCCACTGCGTCGCGAAAGCCGAAATCGCTGGACAGCAACTGCACCGCGTCGCGCAGCCGCTTGCCACGCATCTCCAACAAACCTTCGAAAACCCGCGTACCCACTTCCAGTTGCGCCTGTGCCTGCTTGCGCACAGCGTCCTGCGTCGCTGCCTTCACGGCAAGAAACACCGCAACGACCACGATCAACAGCAGCATGATCAGCACGCCGGCAATGCGTGCCTGAAAGCTAATTCGTAGTTTCATTCATGGGCGGCTTTATGAAAGGCATCGCCGAACGCGCTGGACGGTGGCGCTGGGGGCATATCGTCACTCTTGGGCTGCATGGCAACGCTGAAGCGCTGATGCAGACCCGAGGCGGGAATGTCGAATTCGCCGCCTGACACAGGCTGCATGTCAGGCGCCTGGGGATGCCACAGGGTCGCCACATAGTGACCTGCGGGCATCTGGTCGAGGGCCAACGTGCCTTTGTCACTGCTCACGCCGAACCAGGGATCATCGGTCACATAAACATAGCCCAGCATCCAGTCGTGGATGTTGCAGCCGAGCACGACCAGGCCGGGCTTGTCGAACAGCACCGGATCCGAGGGCGTGCCTCCATACAGGCGCAACTCGAAGCGCTTGGCCGGGGAAAAGGAATACACCTGATGGCGGATGTCGTCGCTGTTGGGGAACTTGATTTGTGTGCCAGTGCGCACGGCGAGCACATGGGGAGCGAACCGCTGATCGCGCTGGTCCATATCGGCCTTGGGCGCCGGATCAGTTTTGCCCGCCGGACCTTGAAGCGTCAGCACGACATCATTGAGCGGCTTGCCCTGCGCATCAACAAAATCGGCAGTCAGGGTGGCAGCGCTGGCGACGGTGCCGAACAGAAGGGTTGTAGCCACCAGTAAAAAAGAGACAACGTGAGTCATGCACAGGTCCAGAACAGCTTGATCGGGATTGGAACAGCGCCGGCCCTGGCGGTTTTTACAGCGTCCCGACGAGATTAACCGGCCCTTGGCGGAAGATCACGCATTAAAAGCAGGCACAACGCCATCACTTATCGATTGCCGACGAAAGGCACAAATGACACAGACATAAACATGGACGCCGATATTCAATGCTATCGACCGCAACTATTGAAACCTGAGCTTTACTGCCCCATCTAAGCTCCATCTCCATTCATGCAGGTGCCCCATGAGCGACCAGCACACAGATTCCACACATTCGTCCGATGACTTCGATCACGAGCACGAAGTGATCGGTTCGGACAGAAAAAGCCTTGCCCTGCCCGGCCAGAACCTTCCGGACCAGGTTTACATCATTCCGATTCACAACCGCCCGTTCTTCCCGGCACAAGTTCTGCCGGTCATCGTTAACGAAGAGCCTTGGGCCGAGACCCTCGAGTTGGTGAGCAAATCGGATCACCACTCTCTGGCACTGTTCTTCATGGACACGCCCCCCGAAGACCCACGCCATTTCGACACCAAGGCGCTGCCCGAGTACGGCACGCTGGTGAAGGTGCACCATGCGAGCCGTGAAGGCGGCAAACTGCAATTCGTGGCACAGGGCCTGAGCCGTGTGCGCATCAAGACCTGGCTAAAACACCACCGCCCGCCGTTTCTGGTGGAAGTTGAGTACCCGCATCAGCCCAACGAGCCGACCGACGAGGTCAAGGCCTATGGCATGGCCCTGATCAACGCGATCAAGGAACTGCTGCCGCTCAACCCGCTGTACAGCGAGGAGCTGAAAAACTACCTCAACCGCTTCAGCCCCAACGACCCGTCACCCCTCACCGACTTCGCCGCCGCCCTGACCTCCGCCACGGGCGTTGAGTTACAGGAAGTCCTCGACTGCGTGCCCGTGCTCAAGCGCATGGAAAAAGTGCTGCCGATGCTGCGCAAGGAAGTCGAGGTCGCGCGGCTACAGAAAGAAATCTCCGCTGAAGTGAACCGCAAGATCGGCGAGCACCAGCGCGAGTTCTTCCTCAAGGAACAGCTCAAGGTCATCCAGCAGGAACTGGGGCTGACCAAAGACGACCGCAGCGCCGACATCGAACAGTTCGAGCAGCGTCTGGAAGGCAAGACCCTGCCAGCGCAGGTGCAAAAGCGCCTCGATGAGGAAATGAACAAGCTGTCGATCCTCGAAACCGGTTCGCCGGAATACGCGGTCACCCGCAACTACCTTGACTGGGCCACCTCGGTGCCATGGGGCGTTTACGGCGCAGACAAGCTCGACCTCAAACACGCACGCAAGGTGCTGGACAAGCACCACGCGGGCCTGGACGACATCAAGGACCGCATCCTCGAATTCCTCGCGGTCGGTGCCTACAAAGGCGAAATCAGCGGTTCCATTGTGCTGCTGGTCGGCCCGCCAGGCGTAGGCAAGACCAGCGTCGGCAAATCCATCGCAGAATCCCTGGGCCGTCCGTTCTACCGTTTCAGCGTCGGCGGCATGCGCGACGAGGCGGAAATCAAGGGCCATCGCCGGACCTACATCGGCGCCCAGCCCGGAAAGCTGGTGCAGGCGCTCAAAGACGTCGAAGTGATGAACCCCGTCATCATGCTCGACGAGATCGACAAGATGGGCCAGAGCTATCAGGGCGACCCGGCCTCGGCGCTGCTGGAAACCCTGGACCCTGAACAGAACGTCGAATTCCTCGACCACTATCTCGACCTGCGGATGGACCTGTCGAAAGTCCTGTTCGTCTGCACCGCAAACACCCTGGATTCCATTCCCGGCCCATTGCTGGACCGCATGGAAGTGATTCGCCTGTCGGGCTATATCACCGAAGAAAAAGTCGCCATCGCCAAGCGTCATCTATGGCCGAAACTGCTGGAGAAATCCGGGGTATCCAAAGGCAGCCTGAGCATCAGCGACAGCGCCCTGCGGTCCTTGATCGACGGCTATGCCCGCGAGGCCGGCGTGCGTCAGTTGGAGAAGCAACTGGGCAAACTGGTGCGCAAAGCGGTCATGAAGCTGATCGACGATCCCAAAGCCGTCATCAAACTGGGGCCCAAGGACCTGGAAGCGTCGTTGGGCCATCCGGTATTCCGCAACGAACAAGTGCTGTCCGGCACGGGCGTGATCACCGGCCTTGCGTGGACCAGCATGGGCGGTGCGACCCTGCCGATCGAAGCCACGCGCATTCACACCCACAACCGAGGCTTCAAGCTCACCGGCCAGCTGGGCAATGTGATGAAAGAATCTGCGGAAATCGCCTACAGCTACGTCAGTTCCAATCTGGCAAAGTTTGGCGGCGATAAAGGGTTCTTCGACGAAGCATTCGTCCACCTGCACGTTCCCGAAGGCGCGACGCCCAAAGACGGCCCGAGTGCTGGCGTGACCATGGCCAGCGCTCTGCTCTCGCTGGCGCGTAATCAGGCGCCCAAGAAAGGCGTAGCGATGACGGGCGAACTGACGCTGACCGGCCATGTTCTGCCGATTGGCGGCGTGCGCGAGAAGGTCATCGCGGCGCGTCGGCAGAAGATCTTCGAACTGATCCTGCCAGAGCCGAACCGTGGCAACTTCGAAGAACTGCCGGACTACCTCAAGGAAGGCCTGACCGTGCACTTCGCCAAACGCTTCTCGGATGTGGCTAAGGTCTTGTTCTAACGTCCGCAGATGCAACACACGTCTCTCTGTAGCAGCCCGGCTTACCGGCGGTAGCGATTTCATAAACGCCTGCCTCGGCAAGCCGGAGCGCTACAGGATGATGTTTGCCCCGACGGGGTTTCACCTCCTTCATCTTCAGTTATGCTCGCTCCACGTTGCCTACGACCGGAGCCTTCATGACCCTTGCCCGCCTGCTCGTCCCGCTGAGCCTTGCCCTGCTGGCCGCCTGTGCCCAGCAACCGAAACAGATCGTGTCCCTCGATAACCAGAAAGACTGCCCGATCACCCTCAAGACCGGCCAGACCCTGATGCTCATGCTCCCCAGCAACCCCACCACGGGGCATCGCTGGCTGATGCAGAATCCCGCACCTTCGATCCTTAACGCCATGGGCCCTGAAGTGTTCAACACCCCGGAGGAAGTCGGGATTGTTGGCACCGAGGGCCAGTCTGTCTGGCGTTACAAAGCGGCTAACGCCGGCACTGGGCACCTGATGATGGTTTACCAACAACCTTGGGCGCCGGAGGTACGACCAGAGCGTACGTTCGACTGCGCGATCACGGTGAACTGAACCCTGTCGCTCGCACGATGAGATGAGGTTTCGGCCAAGCCATACAATTGGCTAAAATGCCGCACTTTTCGCCTCATCCCCCGGAATCGCCGTGAGCAAAGAACCCGACCGCATATTCGCCCAGCCGCTGGCACAGGTGCCCGACTTCGCCTTCAACGAGGACGTGGTGCGCGTGTTCCCGGACATGATCAAGCGTTCGGTGCCGGGTTATCCGACCATTGTCGAGAATCTCGGCGTGCTCGCGGCGCAGTTCGCACAGCCGCACAGCGTGCTGTATGACCTAGGAAGCTCCCTTGGCGCGGTGACCCAGGCATTGCGCCGCCATGTGCGCACCGAAGATTGCCGAGTGATCGCCATCGACAATTCGGCCGCCATGGTCGAGCGCTGCCGCGAGTACCTAAACGCCCAGGATTCGATGTTCCAGGAGTTGCTGCCGGTGGAAGTCATCGACGGCGACATCCTTGCTCTTGAATTCCAGCCCGCTTCGGTCGTGGCGCTGAACTTTACCCTGCAATTCATTGCGCCCGATCAGCGCCTGGCCCTGCTCGGCCGGATCCGCCAATCGTTGTTGCCCGGTGGCGCGCTGATTTTGTCCGAGAAGTTGCGATTCGACGACCCCCAGGAACACGCCCTGCTCACCGACCTGCACGTCGCTTTCAAACGCGCCAATGGCTACAGCGAACTGGAAATCGCCCAGAAACGCAGCGCCATTGAAAACGTGATGAAACCCGACAGTCTGGAACAGCATCGAGAACGCCTGCTCGCAGCGGGGTTCTCCAAGGTCGTGCCCTGGTTCCAGTGCCTTAATTTCGCCTCTCTGATTGCCCTGCCATGATCGATCTAGCCCCACTGGTCCGCCGTCTGGCGGGCACCCCTCTGTATGCCTGGGCCCAAGGGCTACAGGCGCAACTCGATGCGAAGATGGAAAAAGGCCATGGCGACCTGGAGCGCTGGCAAGGTGCGCTGAACTCATTGCCTGATCTGAGGCCCAGCCGCGTCGAACTCAAGGATGACTTCATTCTCGATGCTGACTGCGACGAAGCCACCCGCGAGCAGACCCGCGCTGCGCTGATGGGCCTGTCGCCCTGGCGCAAGGGGCCGTTCGATGTGTTCGGCGTACACGTCGACACCGAATGGCGCTCGGACTGGAAATGGTCGCGGGTTTCACCGCATCTGGACCTCAAGGGCAAACGCATCCTGGACGTCGGCTGTGGGAATGGCTACTACCAGTGGCGGATGCTCGGCGCCGGTGCCGACAGCGTCATCGGCGTCGACCCGAACTGGCTGTTCTTCTGCCAGTTCCAGGCGATGCAGCGCTATCTGCCGGACCTGCCCGCGTGGCACCTGCCGTTCACGCTCGAAGACCTGCCCCCACGGCTCGAAGGATTCGACACCGTGTTTTCCATGGGAGTGCTGTACCACCGCAAATCGCCGATCGATCACTTGCTGGCGTTGAAAGATTGCCTGGTCAAAGGTGGCGAACTGGTGCTGGAAACCATGGTGGTGGAAGGCGATGTGCATCAGGTGCTGGTACCTGAAGATCGCTACTCGCAAATGCGCAACGTGTGGTTCTTGCCCTCGGTGCCTGCGCTGGAGTTGTGGCTGCGCCGTGCTGGTTTCGTTGACGTGCGCTGCGTGGATGTCAGCACCACCACGGTCGAGGAGCAACGCGGCACCGAATGGATGCGCTATCAGTCGTTGAGCGATTTCCTTGATCCGAACGATCACAGCAAGACCGTGGAAGGCTTACCTGCCCCACGCCGCGCGGTTATCGTCGGTCGCAAGGCTTGAGCGTGTAGCAGTCCGGCTTGCCGGCAGTAGCGGACTTGAGAACGCTGCCGCCGGCAAGCCGGACTGCTACAGGAGATGGTTATCCCTTCAACGCGGCCGCCAGAATCAACGCTTTCATCTCGGACACTGCCGACTTGAAGCCTACGAACAGTGCATGCGCCACCAACGCATGGCCAATGTTCAGCTCGTTGATACCCTTGATCGCCGCGACCGCTTCAACGTTGTGGTAGTGCAGACCATGACCGGCGTTGACGATCAGGCCCTGCTGGACGCCGAAAGCCACGCCATCGGCGATCCGCTTCAGCTCTTGAGCGACATCGGTCGGGGTCTCGGCATCGGCATAACGGCCGGTGTGCAGCTCAATCGCAGGCGCACCAACACGCGCTGACGCCTCGATCTGGCGCTCATCGGCATCAATGAACAGCGAGACTTCGCTGCCAATGGCAGACAGACGCTCCACTGCGGCCTTGATCCGGGCTTCCTGACCTGCGACATCCAGACCGCCTTCGGTGGTCAGTTCCTGACGGGTTTCCGGAACCAGACAGATGTGCGCCGGACGAATGCGCTCGGCGAACGCCATCATCTCTTCGGTGACACCCATTTCGAAATTCATGCGGGTTTGCAGCACATCCTTGAGCAGCAGCACATCGCGCTCCTGGATGTGGCGACGGTCCTCGCGCAGATGCACGGTGATGCCATCGGCGCCGGCCTCTTCGGCGTCCAGCGCAGCCTTCACCGGGTCCGGGTAACGCGTACCACGGGCCTGACGCAGAGTCGCCACGTGATCGATGTTCACGCCGAGCAGAATGCGGGTGCTGTGAGTCACTTTTTGTTCTCCTGAAAACTTGAACGGCCAGGCGCACTGCACCTTGGCTAAGGCTTACGAAACAATTCTCGGCTCACCAGCGGGCGGCCACCCAAATGAACCGCCAGCGCCTGACGCATCAGACGTTTGGCGGCCGACAGCGCACCGGGCGCGCTCCAGTCAGCCTCGGACATGGCAATCAATTCAGCGCCCTGAAACAGGCCGGGCTGCAACAGATACACCCGCTCCAGCCCCGCGTCCACTTGAAGGCGATACATCCCGTCACTCGCCAACGGGTCGCCGTTGATGTCCGCATCGAGGGCGAAACCGTAACCCAGATCATCCAGCAGACGCCACTCGAAAGACCGCAACAATGGCTCCAGCGCACGCCCTTGCGCCAGCGCCTGCAGCGTCGCCGCATAGTGATCGAACACACCGGGATGAGGATCTTCTGCAGGCAGCAGGCGAATCAGCAACTCGTTCAGATAAAGACCGCTGAACAGCGCCTCGCCTTCCAGCCATGCCGGGATGCCCGCGCTTTCCATGCGGCCAACGTTTTTCAGCTCTCCCCGACCACGAAACTCGATGTCCAGCGGCACGAACGGTCGCGCCAACGACCCGGCCTTGCCCCGGGCACTGCGCAGCACGGCACGCAAACGGCCTTGAGGGGTAAGGAAATCGACCAGCGCGCTGTTCTCGCGATATGCCCTGCTGTGCAGCACATAGGCAAGCTGACTGGTGGGAGGGCTTGATGACATGGGTTTCTCGATAACGGACGCGACCTTGGCACGCCCCCGAGGACGCTACCTGAGGAGCAATAGGGTTTGCCGGCGGTAGCGGATCCGAAATCGCCACCGCCGGCAAGCCGTGCTGCTAGAGGTGAACCTGCGGGGCCTTCATCCGGGAGATCGATGAGCGGCCGCGACGCTGCCCTTACAGGTCGCCATAGCCCAGCGAACGCAGGGCGCGTTCGTCATCGGACCAACCACCCTTGACCTTCACCCACAGGTTGAGCATGACCTTGGAGTCGAACAGCACCTCCATGTCACGACGGGCATCGGAACCGATACGCTTGATGCGCTCGCCCTTGTCGCCAATGATGATTTTCTTCTGGCCGTCACGCTCCACGAGGATCAAGGCATGGATGTGCAGGGTCTTGCCCTGCTGCTTGAACTCTTCGATCTCGACGGTGATCTGGTAAGGAAGCTCGGCACCCAATTGGCGCATGATCTTCTCGCGAACCAGTTCGGCGGCCAGGAAACGGCTACTGCGGTCGGTAATCTGATCTTCCGGAAAGAAATGATCGTTCTCCGGCAACTGCTCAGCGATCACCTTTTCCAGCGCTTCGAGGTTGTGCCCCTGTTGCGCCGAAATCGGGATGATCTGCGCATTCGGCAGTTGCTCCTGCAACCAGGACAGATGTGGCATGAGGTCGGCCTTATCCTCGATGCGATCAGTCTTGTTCAGCGCGACGATCAGCGGGCCGGTCACGTACTGCACGCGCTCCAGTACCATCTGGTCTTCGTCGGTCCACTTGGTGCGATCGACCACGAAGATCACCACATCGACGTCTTTCAACGCTGCGGACGCGGTCTTGTTCATGTAGCGGTTCAGCGCCTTGTCACTGCCCTTGTGCATACCAGGGGTATCGACGTAGATCGCCTGCACGGCGCCTTCAGTCTTGATGCCCAGCATGTTGTGACGAGTGGTCTGAGGCTTGCGCGAGGTGATCGCGAGTTTCTGGCCGAGGATGTGGTTCAGCAGCGTTGACTTACCCACGTTTGGCCGGCCAACGATGGCGACATAGCCACAGCGCGTTGCAGTTGAATCAGTCATTGCCATTCTCCACACCCAGGGCGATGAGGGCTGCGGCCGCGGCTACCTGTTCGGCAATGCGACGGCTGACACCTTGTCCCCGGCTTTTTTCGTTCAATAAGGTGATCTCGCATTCGACGAAAAATGTTCGGCAATGCGGTTCGCCCTGAATATCCACCACTTCGTAGCGCGGTAATTCGCAAGCGCGAGACTGCAGGAATTCCTGCAATCGCGTTTTTGGGTCTTTGTTGGTGTCGACCAGCGTGAGGCTGTCGAACTCGCTGGCCAGCCAGGCAAGCACCCGCTCACGGGCCATTTCCATACCCGAGTCCAGGTAGATCGCACCGATCAGCGCTTCCAGTGCGTCTGCCAGAATCGATTCGCGACGGAAGCCGCCGCTCTTCAATTCTCCTGAACCCAGTCGCAGGTATTCACCCAGGTCGAAACCACGAGCCAGCAAAGCTAGCGTCTCGCCCTTCACCAAACGTGCGCGCAGACGTGACAGTTGACCTTCGCGAGCCTGAGGGAAACGCTCGAACAGCGCCTCGCCAGCCACGAAATTGAGGATCGCATCACCGAGGAATTCCAGACGCTCGTTATTGCGCCCGGCAAAACTACGGTGGGTCAAGGCCAGAACCATCAGTTCCTGATCCTTGAAGGTATAGCCGAGCTGACGCTCCAGGCGACTTAATGACACGCTCACGGTTTACCCACGCTGAATTCGTGGTCGAACTTGACCACCAGATCGATGTTCTGGATCAGTGGCTCACGATTTTCGTATTTCAAATGGGCGAGGAACCTGTTGTTCTCCGTCGTCACACTTAACGCCTTGTTCAAATCCAAATCCCGAATGTTATTGACCTGCATGCCTTTGGCGACGTATTCGTAGAAATCGCCGCTATCGGCGATTTCCGCGGTTTTGTCCGTACCAGCGGCTTCGATGATTTTCTTCATCGACATGTAATCGAGGTAATGCGGCACCACTTTGGCTGCGGTACTCGCGGCAAATGCAAGGACGGCCAGCAAAACCAGCCACCCAATGAACGACAAGCCTTTTTGCGAATCGGCAGATGTCATGTGTGCCCTCAAGAATAGCCCTTCCCTGCTGTGTGCAAGGTTGAACCCTGCAGCATAGCCCGCCGAAATGACATACGGCGCTGTATCAAACAGCGCCGCATCGGTTACTTGATCAACCCGACTCGCGAGAAGTTCGGCAAGTGACTCAGCTTAGGCTCCGGCCAGCTCATCCAGACGGCGAAGGCCTTGCCGACGATATTTCTGTCGGGAACCATGCCCAGCTCGGCCTTGGGAATATTGGGGTCATCCCAGTAACGGCTGTCGTTGGAGTTGTCGCGGTTGTCGCCCATCATGAAATAGTGACCCGCCGGAACGGTCCACTCATGGTCAGGCGGGGCGCGGTAACGGCTCATTTCCTGACGGATCTGATGCTCGACCTCGCCCAGTTTCTCGTTATAGAGCTCCGCGCTTCCCAGGGTACCGGGCTCGGAACCGATGAGTTGCTTGGCAACGAGTTGTCCGTTGATGAACAACTGCTTGTCATTGGTGTAGCGAATGGCATCGCCCGGCAGACCTACGACACGCTTGATGTAATTGACGTTCGGGTCGCTCGGATAGCGAAACACCATCACGTCCCCCCGCTGCGGATCACCCACCGGGATGACCTTAAGGTCGATCACCGGCAGACGGATGCCGTAGGAAAACTTGTTGACCAGGATGAAATCGCCCACATCCAGCGTCGGTTTCATCGAGCCGGACGGAATCTGGAACGGCTCGACCAGAAACGAACGCAGCACCAGCACGATGAACAGCACAGGAAAGAACGACTTGCCGTATTCAACCAGCAGCGGCTCCTTGTTCAACTGCTCCACGACAGCGACATCCGGCTGGCTCACGCTGCCCTGATAATTCGCTATCGCAGTCCGTCGACGCGGCGCCAGTATGATCAGATCGAACAGGGCCAGCAGACCGCAGACAAACACGGCGATGACCAACAACAGCGGGAAATTTAGTGACATAGGGCCTGTTTATTCCAACCTGAGCACTGCAAGGAAGGCTTCCTGTGGGATTTCCACGTTACCGACCTGCTTCATGCGTTTCTTACCGGCCTTCTGCTTTTCAAGCAGCTTGCGTTTACGGCTGACGTCGCCACCGTAACATTTGGCCAGTACGTTCTTTCTGAGGGCCTTGACGGTTGTACGCGCGATAATCTGGCCACCGATGGCGGCCTGGATTGCCACGTCGAACATCTGACGAGGAATCAGTTCTTTCATCTTTTCGGTCAACGCCCGGCCTTTGTAGGCCGCGTTGTCACGGTGCACGATCAACGCCAGGGCATCGACCTTGTCGCCGTTGATCAGAACATCGAGCTTCACCAGATTCGCCGATTGATAACGATCGAAATGGTAGTCCAGCGATGCATAGCCGCGACTGGTCGACTTCAGACGGTCGAAGAAGTCCAGTACCACTTCGTTCATCGGCAAGTCGTAGGTCACTTGAACCTGAGTGCCGAGGAACAGCATGTCGTGCTGGATGCCGCGTTTCTCGATGCACAGCGTAATGACGTTGCCCAGGTGCTCTTGAGGCACAAGGATGTTCGCCCGAACGATCGGTTCGCGCATGTCCTCGATGGTCGAGAGATCCGGCAGCTTCGACGGGTTATCAACGTAGATGGTTTCACCGGTCTTGAGCAGCAGCTCGAAGATTACGGTCGGTGCGGTGGTGATCAGGTCCAGGTCGTACTCGCGCTCGAGGCGCTCCTGGATGATCTCCATGTGCAGCATGCCGAGGAAGCCGCAACGGAAGCCGAAGCCCAGTGCATCGGAGCTTTCCGGAGTGTACTGAAGCGAGGAGTCGTTCAGCGTGAGCTTCTGCAGCGCCTCGCGAAAATCTTCGAAGTCGTCGGAGCTGACCGGGAACAGACCGGCATAGACCTGCGGCTGGATGCGCTTGAAGCCTGGCAGCACTTCGACGTCCGGGGTCGAACTCAGGGTCAGGGTATCACCCACCGGCGCGCCGTGAATGTCCTTGATACCGGCAATGATAAAGCCTACTTCGCCGGCCTTCAGATCGGCGGTGGCGGTGTGCTTGGGGTTGAAGACACCGACGCTGTCCACCAGGTGAATCTTGCCGGTGGATTTGACGAGGATCTTGTCACCCTTCTTGACGCGACCGTGACGCACACGCACCAGGGAAACGACGCCCAGGTAGTTATCGAACCAGGAGTCGATGATCAGCGCTTGCAGCGGATCTTCGATATTACCGGTTGGCGCGGGGATGGTCTTGACCAGACGCTCAAGCACCTCGTCAACGCCCATGCCGCTCTTGGCGCTGCAGGCGACGGCGTCGGTGGCATCGATGCCGATGATCTTCTCGATCTCTTCCTTGACGCGGTCCGGATCGGCCTGCGGCAGGTCCATCTTGTTCAGGACCGGCATGACCTCCAGGCCCTGCTCGATGGCGGTGTAGCAGTTGGCGACGGACTGCGCTTCCACGCCCTGGCCGGCGTCGACCACCAGCAGCGCGCCTTCACAGGCGGCCAGCGAGCGGCTGACTTCATAGGTAAAGTCCACGTGGCCGGGGGTGTCAATGAAGTTCAGCTGATAGGTGATGCCGTCATTCGCCTTGTAATAAAGGGTGACGCTGTGGGCCTTGATCGTGATACCGCGCTCACGCTCCAGGTCCATGGAGTCGAGAACCTGGGCTTCCATTTCGCGCTCGGTGAGGCCACCGCACATTTGAATGAAACGGTCTGCCAGCGTCGACTTGCCATGGTCAATGTGGGCGATGATGGAGAAATTGCGGATATGACTCAAATCACTCACGGATCAACACTCGAAAAAGGTTGCAGGCAGACTGCCCGCCGAAAAATAGCCGGGAATTGTACCTGAAGGAAGACTGAGGCGTCACGTTCACACGCCAAGACGGCAGTCCACAAGCCCGACAGGCACAAAAAAGGAGCGGACCGGCCGCTCCTCTTGCTGTAATGGCTGATTATTCCGCCAGTTTGAAGGTGATGAACGTGGCGCGTCCCTGACGCAGGACCCGCATCGACACCGAGCGATTCTTCGGCAGGCCCTTGGCCACCTCTGTGAACTGCTTGGCCGAAGTCAGCGCCTGGTTGTTCAAGTGAGTGATCACATCGCCCGCCTGCAGACCGATCAACGAGGCAGGACCGTCCTGTACCTCCTTGATCACAACGCCGCCTTTGAGGTCCATGGACTTCATTTGCTCAGCCGTCAGATCGGTGACCGAAACGCCAAGGCGATTGCTGCTGCGCTCGACGCCGGAATCAGTCGCGCCCATTTCTTCGCCTTCAGCGGGCAATGCGCCAACCGTGACGGTCAGTTTCTGACGCTTGCCATCACGGATCACTTCCAGTTCGGCCTTGCTGCCGTCCTTCAGGTTGCCGATCAGGTGCGGCAGATCCGCCGACATGACGATTGGCGTGCCGTTAGCGCTGAGAATCACATCGCCAACCTGCAAACCGCCCTTGGCAGCCGGGCCGTCTTCGAGAACCTGAGCTACGAGCGCACCGGCTGGCTTGTCCAGACCGAACGACTCTGCCAGATCCTTGTTCACTTCCTGAATCACCACACCCAGCCAGCCACGATTGACCTTGCCGTTGGCCTTGAGCTGATTGGCGACATCCATTGCGACATCGATCGGAATGGCGAACGAGAGACCCATGAAACCACCGGAGCGGGTGAAGATCTGCGAGTTGATGCCCACGACCTCGCCGGCCATGTTGAACAGGGGTCCACCCGAGTTGCCCGGATTGATCGCAACGTCCGTCTGAATAAACGGTACATAGGTGTCATTGGGCAGGCTGCGGCCCTTGGCGCTGACGATACCTTTGGTCACCGAGTGGTCGAAACCGAACGGCGACCCTATCGCCAGTACCCACTCACCGACCTTCAGCTTGTCGGAATTACCCAGCTTGACGGTGGGCAGGTCCTTGCCGTCGATTTTCAGGACCGCCACGTCGGTGCGCGGGTCGGTACCAATCAATTTGGCTTTCATTTCACTGCGGTCTGACAGACGGACGAGAATCTCGTCAGCGCCATCGATCACATGGTTGTTGGTCAGAATGAAGCCATCGGCAGAGATGATGAAACCTGACCCCAGCGACTGCGCTTCGCGCTGGCGATCACCCTTGCCCGATCCTGGCGGACGCGAGCCTGGCGGCATGCTGCGCTCCAGGAATTCGCGCAACATGGGTGGAAGACCTTCCAGGTCCGGCATCTGTCCTTGTGCCACGGAACGATCCGGCAGCTTTTGCCGCGTACTGATGTTCACGACAGCGGGCGAAGCTTGCTCCACCAGAGAAGTGAAGTCCGGCAGGGCTTCGGCCTGCGCAGTGAGGACCTGACCGAGCATCAGCACGGCGGCCACCCAGGACAGATATGATTTCAAGCGTGGTATCGACATACGGCTCCCGTTCACAACGAGCATGGTTAAGCGGTACGAACCGACAGGTTCGAGGAGCATCTACACATCGCAGTCTTGCTCAGTGCATCGCTCTCAGCCAGTTTTACTCTCTATAAGCTTTCTGAAAGCTGAAACAACAAAAGGCCAGAGCTGCGAAGCTGTGACCTATAGAAAAAAAAGAGTGGATTTGCAACCTGCAAAGCTGACCAAACATTTCAGCCTCTCGTCCAATGCCCGCAATCACGGGGCTGGCCGCTCGGAACGCCCAAAATGAAACCTTTTTCATAGTGGGCATTCACCGAGTTTGACGGGTTACTTCCTGGTTGTGGCCGAGGCCGCATCGTTACGCATGGACAGCGCAATGCGCTCGGCGGTACCGATCGGAATTTCACCGACGACAGTCACCATGGCATCGCCCTTGGGCGTAGTCAGACGACGCGAAACCGCGACGGTCGGACCCAGCTGGGTGCGAATATCTGTCACAGCGGCACCGCTGACGGGTTCGATGAACACCGAGAAGCGTGCCAGACCGTCGTCATACATGAGGCTGGTGACCAGCGACTTGGAATCCGGATCCTTGCGCGCGGCCGAGCTGCTCAGCTCGAATCCAGGCGGCAGCCAGTCCGAATGCCAGGCAACCTGCGATTTCTGCGCATCGACCTTGGACTTGACCACTTCGACCGGCTTGCATTCTCCACTGGGCTGCAGCATCTGATCAGTTGGGGCGGCGGTGTCGAGCTCAGTGAACTGGAAGCGTTCCAGCAACTGGCCCTTATCGCTGAGGAGCAACGATTTGAGCGGCAGACCGGTTTCGCTGTCCAGATGCAATTCGATGCCGTAGCGGTGCTGATCGCGAGGCGTCAGCGTCACGACCACGGCAGGCCTTCCGGCCACCCGCGAATTCCCCGCAACCTTCATGTCGTACCAGGCTGAGAGCTTGGCAGCATCGAAGGCATGAGCCGGGGAATCGGGGATATTCGAAACGCCCGCAACCAGACTGCCGCTGACGCACTGGGTTACCCCATCGACGCGCAGCACTTCCTGAGCGGAACCATCGAGCTGAAGAAGATGCTCACGAACCTTGCCGTCAACAACCCGGTGCCAGATCCTGTGAGTGGAAAAACTTCCATTACGTTCGTAAACGAAGGTGCCCTGAAAACTTTGCTGCTGTTCTGCCTGCGCAAGACGCTTGAGCTGGTCTTGCGCATCATCGGCATGAACTGGAAGGACCAGCCATCCACCAAGCAGAAGCGGCACTAGAGGGATGGCGCGCATGATCCTCCTTAACGGTTTTCCAGGCTGGCTGCGCGAGCGTACGGCAGAGCGCTTTCAGTGCCTTTCAACGCAGCTTGTTGAGCGTGTTGACGCAGGTACCCCGGCAGACGCTGGTCATGCCAGCCAGCCTGGTTCTGCATGACGCCGCTGGCCATAGGGCCTGGAGCCTGCTCGCCTTCAGTGTAGCCGGCCAGTACCGCCGGGCCTTTTACCTGAGGCATTGCGACGTTGGCAGGTTGTGCCGATTGCTGAGCCAGTTGGGCGCCAGCGATCTCATCCTGGTTGTACAAGCGAACGCCCGCCAGCACAGCGACGGTGACCGAGGCGGCAACCGCCAGACGACCCAGCGTACGCCAAGGACCACGACCAGCCTTCAGCGGGCTGACTTCGTCGGCAATCGCGGCAGATACGGCGGCCGAGATGTCCAGATGAGGCATCAGCAGTTCTTTATGCATTGCTGCGCGAGCAATC
Organism: Pseudomonas sp. LS-2; assembly: GCF_003605735.1. Classification (GTDB taxonomy): domain Bacteria; phylum Pseudomonadota; class Gammaproteobacteria; order Pseudomonadales; family Pseudomonadaceae; genus Aquipseudomonas. The sequence continues at coordinate 29,686 of NZ_QXTJ01000045.1, forward strand.
TGATAACGCGACCATGTGGCACGTGTATCCGCATCGTCGATTGCATTGAGCACTCGACGTAATTCCAATTCGTCCGCTTCGTTATCCATCACCGCGGACAGCGATTCCTGCAGGGCTTCACGACTCATGGCGGTTCCTCTCATATGGCTATCGCCGCTGTCTCAGGTTTCCTGCAACAAAGGCTGCAGGGCTTTATCAATGGCTTCCCGAGCGCGAAAAATGCGAGAGCGCACGGTACCAACCGGACATTGCATAACGCTCGCAATGTCTTCGTAACTCAGACCGTCAAACTCACGCAAAGTTAGAGCTGTACGCAAATCTTCTGGCAGTAGCTGGATGGTCCGATGGACAGTGCCCTCGATCTCATCCCTTAACAATGCACGCTCCGGCGACTCGATGTCCTTGAGGCCATGATCGCCGTCGTAGAACTCCGCGTCTTCAGATCTGACATCGCTGTCCGGCGGTCGCCGACCTCGCGACACCAGATAGTTTTTCGCCGTGTTGATGGCGATGCGGTACAGCCACGTATAAAACGCACTGTCGCCGCGGAAGTTTCCAAGTGCACGGTAAGCCTTGATAAAAGCCTCTTGCGCGACATCCTGGGCTTCATGGGTGTCGTGGACGAATCTCACGATCAACCCAAGAATCTTGTGCTGATATTTCACCACTAGCAGATCAAAGGCTCGCTTGTCGCCGCGCTGTACGCGTTCGACCAGTTGCTGATCCTCTTCCTGGGTTAGCATGAACACTCCTCATAGAGCTCAAAGGAGTGTCGCAGAGGCTGCTTCACAGGCTTGCAAACATAGACTCGGGCTTTTCGCAAAAGTTCTCCCCCCTTCAAGCAAGTTTCCGGCGAGCGTCGGTAGCCCGCACGAAAAACGCAGCTCGAACCAGGTCGGCTGCGTGAATAATCTTGTCGTCGAAAGCGCTTGCGCGGTGTATCAAACTCCCCTCGCAAAAACGCCGACGCTGTCCCTTTAACGGCAACCCTCTATTGAACGTGGGGCTCAATGAAAAGTTCCCACATTTCGTTTCAGAGCGTTAGACACACACTATCGTGCTGACGGGATCCAGTTCGAGCGTACGGTCGGCGTTGAAACTGCCCGCCAGACGGTATGCACGATGCCGCGCAGTAGCGCACAATCCGCTCCCCGCTGCGCATCACAATTGCCATAAAATCGCAGCCATTGTGCCGTTCCCTTTCTTTACATACTAGTGGCCATTTAGAAGCCGGATAAAGTCATGAGTCAGCATTTTCAGCACGACGTATTGGTGATCGGTTCCGGCGCTGCCGGATTGAGCCTGGCCCTCACCCTCCCCGCCCATCTTCGCGTCGCCGTCTTGAGCAAGGGTGATCTGGCCAACGGATCGACCTTCTGGGCTCAAGGGGGTGTTGCCGCCGTACTGGACAACGCCGACACCGTGCAGTCCCACGTCGAAGACACCCTCAACGCTGGTGGCGGCTTATGTAATGAAGAAGCGGTGCGATTCACCGTCGAGCACAGCCGCGAGGCCATTGAATGGTTGATCGACCTGGGCGTGCCGTTCACCCGGGATGATCAATCGACCGTTGAAGATGGCGGGTTCGAGTTTCATTTGACTCGCGAGGGCGGCCACAGCCACCGGCGCATCATCCATGCCGCCGATGCGACAGGTGCGGCGATTTTTCGCACGTTGCTGACGCAGGCCATGGAACGTCCGAACATCGAACTGCTGGAGCAGCGGGTCGCGGTCGATTTGATCACCGAGCGCCGACTGGGCCTGGAAGGCGAACGTTGTCTGGGGGCCTATGTACTGGATCGCTCTACAGGAGAAGTCGACACTCACAGCGCGCGCTTCACCATTCTGGCGTCTGGCGGTGCGGCCAAGGTGTACCTCTACACCAGCAACCCCGACGGCGCCTGCGGTGATGGCATCGCCATGGCATGGCGCTCGGGTTGCCGGGTGGGAAATCTGGAGCTCAACCAGTTCCACCCTACCTGCCTTTATCACCCCCAGGCCAAGAGCTTTCTGGTGACCGAGGCCCTGCGCGGCGAAGGTGCTTATTTGAAACTGCCCAACGGCGAACGCTTCATGCAGCGCTTCGACCCTCGGGCCGAACTGGCCCCGCGCGACATCGTCGCCCGCGCCATCGACCATGAAATGAAGCGCCTGGGCGTGGATTGCGTTTATCTGGACATCAGCCACAAGCCTGAAGATTTCGTCAAAACCCACTTCCCGACGGTCTATGAACGCTGCCTGGAGTTCGGCATCGACATCACCCGCCAACCGATTCCAGTGGTCCCGGCCGCGCACTACACTTGCGGCGGCGTTGTCGTCGATCAACACGGTCGTACCGATGTGCCGGGTCTCTACGCGATAGGCGAAACCAGTTTCACGGGGCTCCACGGTGCCAACCGCATGGCCAGCAACTCGCTGCTCGAATGCTTCGTCTATGCACGCTCGGCTGCCGCCGACATCATTGCGAACCTGCCTGAAATAGCTCAACCGCAGGGTTTGCCAGCATGGGACGCAAGCCAGGTGACAGACTCGGACGAGGACGTGATCATCGCGCACAACTGGGACGAACTGCGACGTTTCATGTGGGACTACGTCGGCATCGTGCGCACCAACAAGCGACTGCAACGGGCGCAGCACCGGGTGCGGCTGCTGCTGGACGAAATCGATGAGTTCTACAGCAACTATAAAGTCAGCCGTGATTTGATCGAGCTGAGAAACCTGGCGCAGGTCGCCGAGCTGATGATCGCCTCAGCCATGTCCCGCAAGGAAAGTCGCGGGTTGCACTACACACTGGATTACCCGGACATGCTGCCGGAGGCGGTCGACACTATTCTGGCGCCGCCCACCTACGCCGGCTGAATTTCAGGCGAAGCCGCAGGCGCCGGTGCAGATCCGGCGCCATTGCGTCCCCTGGAATGCAAACACTTCTGATCCAGCGCCGATGCAATCGATGCCCGGTCATCAGGCGAAACCTGAGCACCACAATGTGCGGCAGCGCGATGCTGTCAGGCCGCAACTGCACCGGCTGCCAGCCCGAGCGCCGGTTCCATATTTGCCAGCCCGTGTCGTCGCGTCGCAGCGCACTGAAGGCGCGCTCGTCGCTTAAAAGAATTGATCGTCGCCAACACACAATGCCGTGCAAAAGGCACAGCAACAGGCCGAGCACACGGGCCGAGACAGGAATTTCAAGCAGGAAAATCGAGATCAGTGCCAGCGACTGGGCACCCAGGTAAGCCGTCAGCAACGCATTGGAGCGCTGCCACCGGCATTCGAAACGATCATTTCGGCTGGACACGGTCCAGGATCATGCGAACCATACGTTGCAGCTCCGGGTCCTCGGACTCGCCGCGCTGCATGAACCAGACGAACATGTCCTGATCTTCACAGGTCAGCAGGCGCACATACAGTGCACGATCGACGTCGTTGAGCGACGGGTAGACTTCACGGACAAACGGTACCAGCAGTACGTCCAGCTCGAGCATGCCGCGGCGGCTGTGCCAAAAGAGGCGGTTGAGTTCAACATCTTCGACCATGGGGCGCTCCTCAAATTTGCGGGCGAGTATACAGGCCCGTGCTCTGGAGGCGCATCCGCTGTTAGTCGCAGGGTTTTGCGCGGGGTCTAAACCCGACTTGCGTATACCCATAAGCGAGACAGGGCACTATGATGGTGCCCCAGACTTCTACCCACGCGATGACTCATGGCCGATTCAGCTTTTTTCTGCCCACTCTCCCACGAAGGTGTGCTCGCCGTTCGCGGCGCGGACGCCAGCAAATTCCTTCAAGGCCAACTGACCTGCAACATGAATTACCTGAGCGAAGCCAAGGCCACGCTCGGCGCTCGTTGCACGCAGAAAGGCCGCATGCAGTCCAGCTTCCGCATTCTGCTGGAGGGCGACGGCGTGCTGCTGGCGATGGCCAGCGAATTGATCGAAGCCCAATTGCTGGATCTGAAAAAATACGCCGTCTTCTCCAAATCGAAGTTGACCGACGAAAGCGCGTCGTGGGCCCGCTTTGGGCTTAACGATGGTGACAGCATGCTGGCGGGCCTGGGGCTGGACCTGGCGCCGGACACTGACGCCGTCGCGCGCGCCAACGACCTGATCGCCATCCGCGTCTCCCCTGCCCGCGCCGAGCTGTGGGTTCGTGCCGAACAGGCCGAAGACATTCGCAATCGTCTGGCCGCGCAATTACCTGAAGGCACTTTGAACGTGTGGCTGTTGGGCCAGATCCGCGCGGGCATCGGTCAAGTGTTCGGGCCAACCCGTGAAGAGTTCATCCCGCAGATGATCAATCTGCAGGCCGTTGGCGGAGTGAGTTTCAAGAAAGGTTGCTACACCGGCCAGGAAATCGTGGCGCGGATGCAATACCTGGGCAAGCTCAAGCGTCGTCTTTATCGCTTGACGCTGGAAGGCATCGAGGTGCCACAACCGGGTACTGAGCTGTTTTCCCCGGTCCACGCCAGTTCAGTGGGCAACGTGGTGCTCGCCGCCAGCGCCGCGAGCGGCGTCGAACTGCTGGCGGTCCTGCAAGCAGACGCGGTGGAAAATGGCGACATTCGGCTGGGCAATACGCACGGCCAGGCCGTGCAATTGAGCGAACTGCCTTACACGCTGGATGCCAAGCTTGAAACCCAGCGTTGAGCTGTGGTTGAACGACAGATTCGAACGTCAGCGTAGTTGTCAGCGCCCCTGCCTTTTCCGGGCTTGGGGCACTGACCGGAATGCACTATCCAGAGATTCGATATGAGCAGCATGGCTGACGAGGTGCAGAGGGACCTGATAAAAGCGATCGACAGAGACGCCCTGTTTCTGCCGACGCTTCCTGAAGTGGCAATGAAAATTCGCCTGGCTGCGGAAGATTCGGAAATCACCATCGCCGCCCTGAGCAAGGTCATCGGCAGTGATACCGCCCTCTCGGCGCGCCTGATCAAAGTGGTCAACAGCCCGTTGTTGCGGCCCAATTTCGAGGTCAGCGATGTGCTGACCGCCGTTCGCCGACTGGGCGTGAATTACAGCTGCAACCTGGCGATCGGTCTGGTGGTCGAGCAGATGTTTCACGCCAAGTCCGCGGTGATCGAAACCAAGATGCGCGAAATCTGGAAATTGAGCCTGCAGGTGGCGGGGGTCAGTAGCCTTTTGAGCGCGCGTCGTGGGCACCTGAAAGCGGACAAGGCGACGCTGGCCGGACTGATTCATCTGATCGGCGTGCTGCCGATCCTGACCTACGCCGAGGACAATTTCGAGTTGCTGGCCGATGCGGTGAGCCTCAACCACGTGATCGAGCGCATTCATCCCATCATTGGCGAGCGGCTGCTGCGCTCATGGGATTTCCCCGAGGCGCTGGCAGTCGTTCCCAAGCAGTTCCAGAATTTCACTCGCGTTTCACAGCAAGCCGATTATGTCGACCTGGTCCAGGTGGCGACCGTGCATGTCCATGAAGCGACGGGCAGGCCTTATCCGAATCTGGACGTTCAGGCGATTCCAGCGGTCAACCAGCTGGGGTTGAACATGGCCGATGGGGCGATGATCAGCGAAATGAACGAGGCAATGACGCTGCTTTACTGACCCTCGCGTATCTGAAGCTGTATTTTCCTGCTGTAGCAGCCCGGCCGGCGGGCGTTCCGCTCGCCAGCGGCGGCGCCCTTGAGATCGCTCCGCTGGCAAGCCGTGCGGCTACAGATGCCCGATACGTTGTCGGGTCTACACACCTTCATTGTCGGGGGCGGCAAAACTGACCCTGACCATGAGTCCCCGCTCTTCCCCATCATGCAAACTGATCTTTGCCAGGTGTGCGCGGCAGATTTCGCCGACGATTGCCAACCCCAGCCCTGAACCGCTGCTTTGCTGATTACGTCGATAAAAGCGCTCGAATACCCGGTCGCGCTCATGCAGGGGAATGCCTGGCCCATCATCCTCGACTTCGAGCACACAAGGCGAATGCACCCGTAATACCACGTTGCCGCCCACCGGCGTGTGCGCCAGCGCATTGTCCACCAGATTACTCAGCAGCTCGTTCAGCAGCGTCGGCTCACCACGCATCCACACCGGCTCGGCGGCCTCCAGCGCCAGGGCAACGCCACGGGCGTGGGCCAAGGGCGCCATGGCCATGCCCAATTCCCGCGCCAACTGACTCAGGTCCAACCGCTCTGCGCCGCCTTCGGCAACCGCCCGGGCACCGTTTTCGATGCGCGCCAGCGACAGCAATTGATTGGCCAGATGGGTCAGTTTATCGGTCCCCGTCGCCGCACTTTCCAGGGTGGTGCGCCACGCAGCCGGATCAGGATCACGCAGTCCCAGTTCGACCCGAGCCTTGAGCGCCGCCAGCGGTGTGCGTAATTCATGGGCGGCGTCGGCGATGAACTGCGCCTGACGCTCGAACTGCATGCGCAGGCGCTCGGTGAAGTGGTTGAGCGAACTCACCAGCGGGCGCAGTTCGTGCTGCACCTCGACCATCGGCAATGCACGCAAGTCATCGGGTTGGCGCTCTTCCACAGCCGTGCGCAAACGATCCAGCGGCCGCAACGCCGCGCTCACCGTAAACCAGACCAGCAACAGCGCGCCGCTGCCGAGCATGCCCAACCGCAGCAAGGTATCGGCCATCAGCCCTCGCGCCATGCTCACGCGCTGCTCCTCGGTTTCGGCGACACGAATTTCGGCGATGCCGTTCATGTTCGGTTCACTGACAGCCTTGAGCAGGCTGACCACCCGAACGTCCTGCCCCTGATAACGCGCACTGTAGAACTTGGCCAGCGCCGGATAATCATCGGTGCGCGGTGTGTTGGGCGGCGGCGCGGGAAGATTTTCGTACCCGGAAATCAGCTTGTGGTTGATGTCGTTGACCTGGTAATAGATCCGCCCCGCGCTGTCATAGGCGAAGGTATCCAGAGCCACGTAGGGCACGTCGGCGCTCAAGGTTCCATCACGCTCGGACAACCCCGCGGCAATGGTTCGTGCCGACGCCAGCAACGTGCGGTCGTAAGCGGTGTCGGCGGCTTCGCGGCCATTCCAGTAGGCGCTCATGCCGCTGGCGATCATCAGCACCACCAGCAGCAAACCCAGATTCCAGAGCAGACGCCATCGCAGACTGTTTTCCGCCGACGGAATCGGGTTAAGCATCGCGGCTTTCCAGCAGATAACCCAGACCGCGGAACGTGACGATGGCGATGGGGTGGCCATCGAGCTTTTTGCGCAAGCGATGCACATAGATTTCGATGGCATCGGCGCTGGCTTCTTCATCCAGGCCGAACACCTGTGAGGCGAGTTGTTCCTTGCTCATGACGCGGCCAGGACGGGCAATCAACGCTTCGAGTACCGACTGCTCGCGGGAGGTCAGCGTCAGCATTTCATCGCCGAGTGTGAAGCGCCGTGTGTCCAGGTCGTAGATCAGCGCCCCACAGTGTTGCTGCCGCTCGCCGCCGAGCACGCTGCGCCGCAACAGCGCCTTGACTCGGGCTTCGAGCTCCGTCAACTCGAAAGGTTTGGCCAGATAGTCGTCAGCGCCCAGGTTCAGGCCATGCACCCGATCCTTGACGTCGCTGCGTGCGGTCAGCATCAGCACCGGAATGTTCTTGCCGCGCGCGCGCAGACGGGCCAGCACTTCGAAACCGTCCATGCGCGGCAGACCGACATCGAGAATCGCGACCGCGTATTCTTCGCTGCCCAGCGCCAGATCGGCGGCCACGCCATCGTGCAAAACGTCCACGGTAAGGCCGCTGCCCTTGAGCGCCAGCGCGACGCTTTCAGCCAGTTGCAGATGGTCTTCGACGAGCAGGACACGCATCGATTTCTCCCGATTGAGGCCTTAGGTGGTGGCGGAGTTTACAGGCGCGCCGTCGTCTGTGAAGGCCTGAAACACTTCAAAGGTAACCGACAGGCACCCCTGCTCTTTTGGCGAAAGCTTCATGAAAGGTAGTTGAAAGGTTGATGAAAGCTTCGCCGATTAGGATTCAGTCACGACTTGTTACGGATGCGCCTCGCGCAGCGTCCGTGACACCCCAGGGTCGTGACGAAAAACGCCTCGATGCGTTTTCAACAATAAAAACAATATCGGAGTCATCGGTGATGTCCTCACTGCAATCCTCGGCCACCGCGCCGTCTGAATCCCGTCCTGTTTTTGTATGCTTCGCAGATTCGCTGCGCAGTGCATCGTCACGTCCCCTCCCCGGATCACCACGCGTTCAAGACGCCGTGGAACGTACGCCTGATCAATAACCCGGACATACCCAAAAATAACAACTGCGTCGGAGACTGACCATGAACCTATCGTTGCGCCGTATCGGCATTGCCGCCAGCTGCATGCTGGTGGCCACTCAATTGTGGGCCGCCGAACCCAACCGCCCTGAATGCATCGCCCCTGCCTCGCCTGGCGGTGGCTTTGACCTGACTTGCAAACTGGTGCAAAGCGCGCTGGTAAACGAGAAGATTCTGTCCAAACCAATGCGCGTGACCTACATGCCAGGCGGCGTTGGCGCGGTGGCGTACAACGCGGTCGTCGCTCAGCGCCCAGCCGACGCAGGCACCCTGGTCGCCTGGTCCAGCGGTTCGCTGCTCAACCTGGCGCAGGGCAAGTTCGGTCGCTTCGATGAGAATGCCGTGCGTTGGCTGGCAGCCGTCGGCACCAGCTATGGCGCCATCGCGGTCAAGGCCGATTCGCCTTACAAAAACCTCGACGATCTGGTCAAGGCATTGAAAGCCGACCCGAGCAAAGTGGTCATCGGCTCCGGCGGCACCGTCGGCAGCCAGGACTGGATGCAGACCGCGCTGATCGCCAAGGCCGCAGGCATCAACCCGCGCGACTTGCGTTACGTGGCGCTCGAAGGCGGCGGTGAAATTGCCACCGCGCTGCTCGGCGGACACATTCAGGTCGGCTCCACTGACATTTCCGACTCCATGCCTCATATCCTCAGCGGCGACATGCGTCTGCTGGCGGTGTTCTCCGAACAGCGCCTGGACGAGCCGGAAATGAAAAACATCCCGACCGCCAAAGAACAGGGTTACGACATCGTCTGGCCAGTGGTCCGCGGCTTCTACCTCGGCCCGAAAGTCACCGACGAAGAATACAACTGGTGGAAAGCGGCCTTCGACAAACTGCTGGTTTCGGAAGACTTCGCCAAGTTGCGTGATCAGCGCGAACTGTTCCCGTTCGCCATGACCGGCGAGGAACTGGACAAGTACGTGAAGACCCGCGTTGCCGAGTACAAAGTGCTGGCCAAGGAATTTGGCCTGATTCAGTGATCGAGCGCCATTGGCTGACGCTCGTTCGACTGACATCGATTGACTGGCTCTCATTGACCGACTGAGGGTTGCGCCGCCTGCGCGGTGGCGCAATCCGGGAGTTTTCCATGGTCTTGCAACGCATCTTCGCCTTCGTGCTGCTATTGGCCTGCATTGGCCTGGCACTGATGGCATGGCCTTATCAGGCGCCCTTTTCCTATGAACCCGTCGGGCCGCGCGCATTTCCGCTGCTGATGCTGGGACTGATGGGCATCTCACTGCTGTACATGCTGTTTCGCCCGACCCCGATCAAACACTCCGAGGACGAACCGCCGCTGGACCGTCCGACGCTTATCAAGATCGGTCTGTGCACCCTGCTGCTGCTGATTTTCGCGGGCCTGTTCGAACCGCTGGGCTTCGTACTGAGCAGCATCCTGATCGGCATCCCGATGGCACGTCTGTATGGCGGTCGATGGCTGCCAAGCATCGTCATCATCACCCTGATGAGCGTCGGTCTGTACCTGCTCTTCGACAAAGTGATGGATGTGCCTCTGCCTCTCGGCTTGCTCGACGTTCTGGAGAACTGATATGGATACTCTCGGCTATCTCGGCCAGGGCTTCGGCGTCGCGCTGACCCCGTACAACCTGATCACCGCCCTTTCCGGCACGCTGATCGGCACGGTCGTCGGCCTGCTGCCAGGCCTGGGCCCCATCAACGGCGTGGCTCTGCTGATCCCCATCGCCTTCGCCCTGGGTCTGCCGCCCGAGTCGGCGCTGATCCTGCTGGCGGCGGTTTATCTGGGTTGCGAGTACGGCGGGCGTATCAGCTCGATCCTGCTCAACATTCCCGGCGAAGCCTCGACTGTCATGACCACGCTGGACGGTTATCCAATGGCCCGTCAGGGGCTGGCGGGCGTTGCTCTCTCCCTGTCGGCGTGGAGCTCGTTCATCGGCGCGCTGATCGCCACCTGTGGCATGGTCATGTTTGCGCCACTACTGGCCAAATGGGCGATCGCCTTCGGACCTGCCGAATACTTCGTACTCATGGTGTTCGCCATCGTCTGCCTCGGCGGCATGGCCGGTGATCGGCCGCTCAAGACATTTGTCGCGGCGCTGATCGGCCTGTTCCTGTCGAGCATCGGCATCGACGCCAACAGTGGCGTGTATCGTTTCACCGGCGACAACATTCACCTCGCGGACGGTATTCAGTTCGTGGTGCTGGTGCTGGGCCTGTTCTCGATCAGCGAAATCCTGCTGTTGCTGGAAAAGACCCACCACGGTCAGGAAGCGGTCAAGGCGACCGGACGCATGATGTTCAACGTCAAGGAAGCCAGCTCGGTCTTCATCGTCAACCTGCGCTGCGGAGTCATGGGCTTCATCATGGGCGTGCTTCCGGGTGCCGGGGCTACGCTGGCCAGCGCCGTTGCCTACATGACCGAGAAACGTATGGCCGGCAAGGATGGCAAGTTCGGACAAGGCGACATGCGCGGCCTGGCAGCGCCGGAAACCGCCATCGGCGGCGCAGCCTGTGGCGCACTGGTGCCGATGCTGACGCTGGGTGTACCGGGTTCGGGCACGACGGCGGTGATGATCGGCGCACTGTCGCTGTACAACATCACGCCAGGTCCGCTGCTGTTCCAGCAACAACCGGATCTGGTCTGGGGCCTGATTGCGTCGCTGTTCGTGGCCAACGTCATGCTGGTGATCCTGAACATCCCGATGATTCGTGTGTTCACCCGCATCCTGGCCGTGCCGAACTGGGCGCTGGTGCCAGTGATCGCGATCATTACCGGGATCGGCGTCTACGCGGTTCATGCCACCACCTTCGACCTGTTCCTGATGGTCGGTATCGGCATCTTCGGTTACATCCTGCGCAAGCTGGACTTCCCGCTGTCGCCGATTCTGCTGGGCTTCATCCTTGGCGGGCTGATGGAACAGAACCTGCGTCGTGCGCTGTCGATTTCCAACGGCTCGCTGGACATCCTCTGGTCGAGCCCGATCACATTGGGCGTCTGGGTACTGACCATTATCATGCTGGCCTTCCCGCTGCTGCGTATATGGCGCAAGCGGTCACAGCGTCGTGATCTGGCGAATGTCTGACCGCCCCTTCAAAACCTGGTGGGGAACACCGCTGGTCGGCCTGCTGGGGGGATACCTCGCCAGTCAGGTCGGCTGGCCTCTGCCCTGGATGGTTGGCTCGTTGCTCGCGATCATCCTGGTCCGTTGTCTGACACCCTGGCAACTGGCCGAAATCCCCGGCGGCCGCAAATGCGGCCAATGGGTGGTGGGCATCGGTATCGGCCTGCATTTCACACCCGTGGTCATCGAACAAGTCCTCTCGCATTTCGGCCTGATCTTCATCGGCGCATTGGTCACCAGCGTTTCCAGTGTCGTGGGTGTGTGGCTGATGCTGCGCACCGGCGAAGACCGCGCAACGGCGTTCTTTTCCAGCATGCCCGGTGGTTCGGGAGAAATGGTCAACCTCGGCGCGCGCAATGGCGCGATACTCAGCAACGTCGCAGCCGGTCAGAGTCTTCGGGTGCTGGCGGTCGTGCTGTGCGTGCCCGCCATCTTCAAGTACCTGATGGGCAACGGCGGTCCACCCGCTCATGCGACCGTGGTCGACTGGACCTGGCTGGCGCTGTTGTTCCCCCTCGGTGCTGTCGTTGCGTGGTTCTGGCAACGCATGAAGCAGCCCAACCCGTGGCTGTTCGGGCCGTTGCTGGTCAGCGCGGTGATCAGCGTCAGTTTCGACCTGCACATCGGTTTGCCCAATGGCGGCAGTCAGATGGGCCAGTGGTTGATCGGCAGCGGGCTGGGGTGTCACTTCAATCGTGCGTTTTTTCGCCGTGCGCCTTCCTTCATAGGGCGCACGCTGGTGGGGACGGCGCTGACCATGAGCATCGCGGCGCTTTGTGCGTTAGGACTGAGTACCGCCACCCATCTGGATCTTCGTTCGTTGACCCTAGGCATGATGCCCGGTGGCATTGCAGAGATGAGCCTGACGGCGGAGGTATTGCAGCTGTCGGTGCCGCTGGTGACGGCGATGCAGGTCATGCGTCTGCTGTTCGTGCTGTTTCTGGCGGAGCCGTTGTTCAGGTACTGGAATCGGCAGCCTGCTACCTGAGCACACCACGCTTTATTGTAGGAGCCGGCTTGCTGGCGAATGCGCCGGGGCAGCGACACGTCATCGTCTGACACACCGCTTTCGCCAGCAAGCCGGCTTCCACAAGGTTCGGTGTTGAGGTTCGGACCGCGCATCAGTTCAGACTTGCGCTGGCAACCGCCATTCAATCGGGGCAATCCCGTTGTCTACCAGAAACTTGTTTGCCATGCCGAAATGCCCGCAACCCAGAAAGCCTTTATAGGCCGACAACGGCGACGGATGCACCGACGTCAGAATCAGGTGCTTGGTTGCATCGATCAGCTTCTTCTTGCTCTGCGCATGCGCCCCCCACAACAGGAACACAAGATGCGGCTGATGGGCGCTGACGGTCTCGATGATCTTGTCGGTGAAATGCTGCCAGCCCTTCCCGGCGTGTGACGCCGCGTTGGCGCGTTCGACGGTCAGCGTGGTGTTGAGCATCAAGACGCCCTGATCGGCCCAGGACTGCAGATAGCCGTGGTTGGGTATGTCGATGTTCAGGTCGCGCTTGAGCTCTTTATAGATGTTGACCAGCGACGGCGGCGCAGGCACGCCCGGCTGGACCGAGAAGCAAAGACCGTGGGCCTGATTCGGCCCGTGATACGGGTCCTGACCGAGAATGACCACTTTCACGTTGTCCAGCGGCGTCGAGTTCAGCGCATTGAAGATCAACGGGCCAGGCGGATAAATTTCCTTGCCCGCCGCATGTTCCTGACGCAGAAACTCGCGCAGGACACTCATGTAGGGCTTTTCGAATTCCTCGCGCAGGGCCTCTTTCCAGCTGGGCTCCAGTTTGATGCGGTCGTCGTTGGTCATGATGCGTTCCGGCAGAAACAATGCGCGAACTGTAGGGACTGTCGCCAATTATTTCCAGCGCGGCTCATCCGGCCTTTCCTACACTCATCTGCAGCACCCGCTTGCAACTTCCCGGCATACGTGGGACTCACAGTCCTTGATGGATGCCCGTCCTACGAACACGAGGTCACGATGAATCTGCAATTCGAAGAGCTCACCGGAACCGACGGTGCCCGCTTGGGCATTGCCACGCTGGATGCTGAAAAATCGCTCAACGCGTTATCCCTGCCGATGATTCTGGCGCTACGGGACCGACTGGACGCCTGGGCCAGCGATCCACAGATCGTTTGCGTGCTTCTGCGCGGCAATGGCGAGAAGGCATTTTGTGCGGGCGGCGACGTGCGTGCACTGGTTGAAGGCAGTCGTGGCAAGCCCGGAACTGTCCCACCGCTGGCCGGACACTTTTTCGCCGCCGAGTACCGCCTTGACTACACCCTGCACACCTACCCCAAACCCTTGATCTGCTGGGGCCACGGTTATGTGCTCGGCGGTGGCATGGGGCTGCTGCAAGGTGCAAGCATTCGAGTGGTCACCCCGAGCAGCCGACTGGCGATGCCCGAGATCAGTATCGGCCTCTACCCGGACGTGGGCGCCAGTTGGTTCCTGTCACGACTGCCGGGCAAGTTGGGGTTGTTTCTGGGCTTGACCGGCTCGCACATCAACGGCCGTGATGCGCTGGATCTGGACCTGGCGGACCGCTTTCTGCTGGACAATCAACAGGAGGAAATGATCGACCGCCTCCTGCAACTGAACTGGCAGGAACAAACGGCCGTGCAGCTCAACAGCCTGTTCAAGGCGCTGCAGCAGGAGGCGGTCGGGCAACTGCCTGCCGCGCAGTGGCTGCCCCGTCGCCAGCAGATCGATGAACTGCTGGATGTGGCAGACGCGCCTTGCGCGTGGAATGCGCTCAAGCATCAACTGCATTCACAGGACGCGCTGGTGGCGAAGGCCGCGAAGACCCTCACCGAGGGCTGCCCCATGACCGCGCAACTGGTATGGGAGCAGATCGAGCGGGCTCGGCACATGTCGCTGGCCGAAGTGTTCCAGATGGAGTACTGCATGAGCCTCAATTGCTGTCGGCACCCGGAGTTTGCCGAGGGGGTCCGGGCGCGTTTGATCGACAAGGATCACACGCCGCACTGGCACTGGCAGGACATCTCGAGCATTCCATTGGCGGTAGTGGATGCACATTTCGAGAAAGCGTGGGAAGGAAGGCATCCGTTGGCGGACCTTTCGGGGTATTAGCGCTTTCGATTTTTCTGACACCACCACACCTGTAGCAGTCCGGCTTGCCGGCGGTGACGTTCGTTAGATCGCTACCGCCAGCAAGCCGGATTGCTACAGGTGTGGACGTGAGCATACAAAAACGGCGCTCCTGAGAGCGCCGTTTACCTGTTGGCTTATCGGTTACCGCCGCCGGGACCACCATGCCCGCCTCGGCCAAAGTTGCCATCCTGGCGGAAGTTGCCTCCGCCAGAAGGTCTGCCCGGTCCGGGGCCACCGCCAACTCCTCCGCCACCGTGATTGCCATTCCAGCCAGGGCCGGGACCGCCACCACCCGGTCTTGGCCCTTGGGGCGGTGGGCGATAACCATGGTCGCCACCACCGCCGCCATTCCAGTGCCCTCCACCGCCACCGTAGCCCGGCCGCCCATAACCAGGGCCGCCATAGCCAGGCCGTCCACCGCCGTAACCAGGCCCGTAATAACGCGGTGGCGGCGCGTAGTACCGGGGTGGTGAGTAATAGCGTGGCGCCGAGGAATAACGTGGGGAGGAGTAGTAAACCGGGGAGCCGCCATAAAAGCCGGTCGGCCCTACCGGGCGATAGCTGTCATACACGTACCCGCTGCTGTAGCCGCTGCTATAGACCGGCTGCGTGTAGGTCTCTGATTCGTAGTAGCCTCCGTAACATCCTGCAAGAGACAGAGTCATCAATAGGGTGAGCAAGCTTCGTCGATACATGGCGGCCTCCTGGACCGCGATAGAGCTCGAACCAGCGGCGCTGGTCGGCGTTCTCGAAACTGCCGAGAACGTAACGTCAGACTGCAAAATCCCCGTCGAGTGCCCCAGGCCAAGCCCCGCCCGCCAGACGGCGCCCCGCAACGGTGCATGATCATCCCCTGAAAAAACCGTCATTGACCTCACACCCCAGACAATCAAAGGCCCACAGCGAATTGGCACAACTCTCGCTTAACAAACTCCGTGCAGGAGTCAACTCAGGTTCGCGGCACCACAATTTGCAATAGCCGACTAGGGTTCCGGCTCGCTTGAAAAGCGAGTGGCTGGTCCGAGAGTTGGCGACCTCCAGTAGAGGTTACACGGCGGGATAAAAGCCCGGGAGACAGGACACCAGTGGTGTCGCCGTACTCCTGACCGCCCTTTTTCGCTACTGGAGGTTCTTCACGATGCAAAAGTCCCGTCTGCTCGGTCTGCTCACCGCCGGCCTCATCGCTGCATTAAGCCTCTCGGCGACCGCCGCCCCCAAGAAAGACTTCGACGTCTGCTGGACCATTTACGCCGGCTGGATGCCATGGGAATACGCAGGGACCCAAGGCATCGTCGACAAATGGGCCAAGAAATACGGCATCAACATCAAGGTCACTCAGCTCAACGACTACGTCGAATCGATCAATCAGTACACCGCCGGCCAGTTCGACGGCTGCACCATGACCAACATGGACGCCCTGACCATTCCGGCAGCCGGCGGCGTGGAAAGCACCGCCCTGGTGGTCAGCGACTTCTCCAACGGTAACGACGGCATCGTCATCAAGGGCGATGGCAAGAAAGTCACCGACCTCAAGGGCATGGACGTCAATCTGGTCGAGTTGTCGGTCTCCCACTACCTGCTGGCCCGCGCGCTGGACTCGGTCGACCTGACCGAGAAAGACCTGAAAGTCGTCAACACCTCCGACGCCGACATCGCCGCCGCCTTCAACACCAGCGACGTCAAAGCCGTGACCACCTGGAACCCGATGCTTTCGGAGATCAAAGCCAAACCCGGCGTCACTGAAGTCTTCGATTCGAGCAAGATCCCGGGCGAAATCATGGACATGATGGTCGTCAACACCCAGACCCTCAAGGACAACCCTGCGCTGGGCAAAGCCCTGACTGGCGCATGGTTCGAAGTGGTCGCACTGATGAACGCCAAGTCCGCTGAATCGACCCAGGCCCTGGAACACATGGCCAAGGCGTCGGGCACCGATCTGGCCGGATTCCAGTCGCAACTGGACACCACCAAGCTGTTCGCCACGCCCAAGGAAGCGCTGGAATTCGCCAACAGCAAACAACTGCCGAGCACCATGCGCAAGGTCGCCGACTTCTCCTTCGAACACGGTCTGCTCGGCGAAGGCGCCAAGGACTCCAGCGCGGTCGGCATGACGTTCGCCAACAGCGTGACCGAAGGCGACAAAGGCAACCTGAAGCTGCACTTCGACCCGAGCTACGTGCAAATGGCCGCTGACGGCAAGTTGTAAATCCCGCTTTCGATAGGTCACTGCCATGCGCCTGATAAACCGCCGCCCGGATCGCGCCAGCCGATTGATTCTGGTGATCCTGCCGTTCGCCCTGTTGCTGTTCGCCTACTTCACAAGCTCGGCAACGCGGCTGACGGAAAATCCCAACGACAAGCTGCTGCCCAGTGCCGTACAGATGACCGACGCGATCAAACGTGTGGCGATCGTTCCCGATCAACGCACCGGCGAGTACCTGCTGTGGCAGGACACCGCATCGAGCCTGCAACGTCTGGCGATCGGGCTTGCGATCAGTGCCGTGGTCGGGCTGTGCCTGGGTATCGCGTCCGGCGTGCTGCCGCTGTTCGGCGCGCCGTTGTCACCGCTGCTGACCGTGCTGTCGATGGTGCCGCCGCTGGCGATTCTGCCGATCCTGTTCATCGTCTTCGGGCTGGGCGAGCTGTCGAAAGTGATGCTGATCGTGATCGGCATCACCCCGGTGCTCGCCCGAGATCTGGAGCAACGCGCCCGAGAGATTCCGGTTGAATTGCTGATCAAGGCACAGACGTTGGGCGCTACGACCTGGACCTTGATTCTGCGCGTGGTGCTGCCGCAATTGCTGCCGCGCCTGCTGATCTCGTTGCGGCTGGTATTAGGATCGGCGTGGCTGTTCCTGATCGCGGCCGAAGCCATCGCGTCGACCGATGGCCTGGGTTACCGGATCTTTCTGGTGCGACGCTATCTGGCGATGGACATGATTCTGCCGTACGTGGTCTGGATCACCCTCCTCGCCTGGCTGATGGATTGGGGGCTCAAGGCCCTGACCGGCAAGGCATTCCCTTGGTACGAGGGGGCACGCCCATGAGCTTCATCACCGTCAATAACGTGTGGCAACAGTACGACGAGCAAGTGGTGCTCGAAGGCTTGAACCTGAGCATCGCCGAGGGCGAGTTCTGCACGCTGGTCGGTGCGTCGGGTTGCGGCAAATCGACCTTCCTGCGCCTGCTGCTGGGTCAGGAGGTTGCAAGCAAAGGCTCGATCCTGCTGGACGGCCAGCCGCTGGCGAAGGAGCCGGACGCCAGCCGTGGCGTGGTGTTTCAACGCTACTCGGTGTTCCCGCATCTGTCGGTGCTGGACAACGTGGCGCTGGGTCTTGAACTGCCACGCTCGGCGTTTCTGGGCCGGCTGTTCGGCAGTGCCAAGCGCGACGCTCGAGAGCAAGCCTCGGCGCTGTTGGAAAAAGTAGGCCTGGGCCACGCGCTGGACAAATACCCGACGCAGCTTTCCGGCGGCATGCAGCAACGCTTGGCGATTGCGCAGGCGTTGATCATGAAGCCTCGCGTATTGCTGTTGGACGAACCGTTCGGCGCACTCGATCCGGGCATCCGCAAGGACATGCACGGCCTGCTGCTGGAGCTGTGGCGCGAGACGAAACTGACGGTATTCATGGTCACCCATGACCTGTCCGAAGGCTTCAATCTCGGCACGCGCCTGCTGGTATTCGACAAGGTGCGCATCGATCCGCACGCCCCCGGTGCCTATGGCGCCCGCATCACTTACGACATTCCCCTGAACAGCGACCGCCGCGCCGCCCGTGCGGCCATTGAATCGCTGCAAACGGCTTGAAGGATTTTCGACATGACTGATTCAACTGCTGTGTTTCCGGTATTCGCCGAAGAATTGTTGCCCGGTGGCGGCCACCTGTCGTTCGTACTCAAGCGCGGCGAGCTGCTGCGCCTGACCGACGTCAACGGCAACGCCAACGTCAGCCTGACGATGTTCAACGCCCATGAGAAAACCGAGCGCCTGAACCTGCCTGACAGCCTCAAGTGCCAACACACCGCCAAGCTCACCAGCGGCCACTGTCTTTATTCGGACATGGGCCGCGTACTGGCTGCTATTACGGCCGATACCTGCGGCTGGAGCGACAGCATCGGCGGCGTGTTGTGTGCCGAGGAAGTCAGCGAGAAATACGGCGCGGGTCGCTATCAGGAACTGCGCAACGGTTTCTTCCGCAACGGCACCGACAACCTGTTGGTGGAGATGGGCAAATGGGGCCTGGGCCTTTCCGATCTGCTGATGACGCTCAACCTGTTCAGCCGGGTCAATGTCGACGACAACGGCGCATTGGCCTTCGTCGCCAACAACGCCAAGGCCGGTGATTACATCGAGCTGTACGCGCCGATGGATACGCTGGTGGTGCTCACGGCCCTGCAACACCCGATGGACCCCAACCCCGACTATGCACCGCAGCCGGTCAAGCTGAGCTGGATGAAGGCCGACGCCAGCGTCGCCGAACATTGCCGCACCTCTCGCGAGGAAAACGTGCGCGGCTTCATCAACACCGATCGCCTGTTCGCATAAGGAGGCCTGACATGAGCACTGCACAGACTTACACCCAAAAGAACGCCCCCGTTTCCATCACTCACATCGCCGCAGGCGAGCCATCACTGACTGAACTCAAGGCCGGGCAAACCCTGCGACTGCTCGATCTGGAAGGTAATCAGGCGGTGGACACGCTCTTCTACAGCCTCGCCAACCCCCGTGAGCGCTACGACGTGCAGCGCACGCTGCGTCGGCAGAACAACGTCTACCTGAGCAAAGGCAGCGTGCTGTATTCCAACCTTGGCAAGCCCATGCTGACCATCGTCGAAGACACCTGCGGACGCCACGACACCCTTGGCGGCGCCTGCGCGCAAGAGAGCAATACCGTGCGTTACGCCCTGGAAAAACGCCACATGCACAGCTGCCGCGACAACTATCTGCTCGCCTGTGTGCACGACGGTCGCCTGGGCAAGCGCGACATCAGCCCGAACATCAACTTTTTCATGAACGTGCCGGTGACCGCTGAAGGCGGCCTGACCTTCGAAGACGGCATTTCCGGAGCGGGCAAGTACGTCGAACTGCGCGCGGAAATGGACGTGATCGTGCTGATCTCCAACTGCCCGCAACTGAACAACCCGTGCAACGGCTACAACCCGACGCCGGCTGAGTTGCTGGTCTGGGACTGATCGTCCGCGATCACCGATTCGACGTTTGGCGCGAGGGACGGCCTTCGTGCAACCAGTACTACAGCGGGACGGCCCGCTACCCAGTTTGAGATCGACGCAGGTCAGTCTCCGGGGTCAAAACCATGTTCGACACTCTGCTGATCGCCAACCGCGGCGCCATTGCCTGCCGCATTCTGCGTACCCTTCGTGCCTTGAACGTCGAAGGCGTCGCAGTTTATTCCGAAGCCGACGCCGCCAGTCTGCACATTCTTGAAGCCGATCAGGCGCACAGCCTGGGTGAAGGCGGCGCTGCCGGGACTTACCTGGCAGTGGACAAGATCCTCGCCATCGCCCAATCGACCGGCGCCAAGGCGATTCACCCCGGTTACGGATTTCTCTCAGAGAACGCAGCGTTCGCCCAGTCTTGCGAAGACGCGGGAATCGCCTTTGTCGGCCCGACGCCTGAGCAACTGCGGGTATTCGGCCTCAAGCACACGGCTCGCGCCCTGGCCAAACAGCACGGCGTACCGATGCTCGAAGGCACCGAGCTGCTGGACAGCGTTGAAACGGCGTTGAGCGCGGCTCAAGCCATCGGCTACCCGGTGATGCTGAAAAGCACCGCAGGCGGCGGTGGCATCGGCATGCGTGTGTGCCGAAGTGCCAGCGAACTGAGTGAGTCGTTCGAGGCGGTCAAACGTCTGGGGCAGAACAATTTCAGCGACGCGGGCGTCTTCATCGAGAAATACATCCAGCGCGCTCGCCATCTGGAAGTTCAGGTGTTCGGCGACGGTCAGGGCGAGGTGATTGCCCTTGGCGTTCGTGACTGCTCGGTGCAGCGCCGCAACCAGAAGGTCCTCGAAGAGACCCCCGCGCCGAACCTGCCGGAAGGAATGGCCGAGGCGCTATGCGCCGCGGCGATCAAGCTGGCGAAAGCGGTCAGTTATCGCAGCGCGGGCACTGTGGAATTCGTGTTCGACAGCGACGATCAGCGTTTCTATTTTCTGGAAGTGAACACCCGATTGCAGGTTGAGCACGGTGTGACCGAACAGGTCTGGGCCGTGGATCTGGTGAGCTGGATGATCCAGCTGGCGGCGGGTGACTTGCCGCCGCTGGCGGAACTTCAAGCCAGCCTCAAACCGAGCGGCCACGCCATTCAAGCGCGCTTGTACGCCGAAGATCCGGGCCGGGATTTCCAGCCGAGCCCCGGCCTGCTGACCTCGGTTCAGTTCCCCCCCGCCGACGGCAAACACCTGCGCATCGATACCTGGGTCGAGGCCGGTTGCGAGATTCCGCCGTTCTTCGATCCGATGATCGCCAAGGTCATCAGTTGGGCGCCTGACCGCGACGCCGCCAGTGCAGGGTTGACTCAAGCGCTGGGCGACACGCGCCTCTATGGGGTCGAGACCAACCGCGACTATCTGCGTCAGATCATCACGGATGCCCCCTTTGCCAGCGGTCAGCCCTGGACCCGCTGCCTGGAAGGTCTGGTGTATCGCGCCGACACCTTCGAAGTGCTGAGCGGGGGTACGCTAACCAGCGTCCAGGACTATCCGGGGCGTATTGGCTACTGGGCCGTTGGCGTTCCCCCTTCGGGTCCGATGGACAGCCGTTCGTTGCGCCTGGGCAATCGCTTGCTCGGGAATCCGCAAGGATGCGCTGCGCTGGAAATCACCATGAGCGGTCCGATGCTGCGGTTCAACACCGACGCTGTGATTGCGGTGACTGGCGCGGTGATTCCGGTGACGCTGGATGGCCAAGCGCAGCCGATGAACCAGTCGTTGCGGATAAAGGCAGGTTCGACATTGGCGCTTGGCACTATCGCAGGGGCTGGCGCTCGCAGTTATCTGTGCCTGCGCGGCGGGCTGGATGTGCCGGATTACCTGGGCAGCAAAAGCACCTTCACCCTCGGGCAATTTGGCGGACACGGCGGCCGAGCGCTGCGCGCCGGGGACGTGCTGCACCTCTGCCCGCTGACTGATCGTAGCGACGGTCGACAACTGCCTGCCGAACAGGTCGCCCCGTTGCCAGCGGTGCGTGATATCCGGGTGATCTATGGCCCGCATGGCGCGCCGGAATACTTCACAGAGAACTACATCGATACGTTCTTCGCCACGGACTGGGAAGTCCATTTCAACTCCAGCCGCACCGGCGTGCGCCTGATCGGGCCGAAGCCTGAATGGGTCCGTGCTGACGGTGGCGAGGCCGGATTGCACCCCTCGAACATTCATGACAACCCGTATGCAATCGGTGCGGTGGATTTCACGGGGGACATGCCGGTGATCCTTGGGCCGGACGGGCCGAGTCTGGGTGGGTTCGTGTGCCCGGTGACGATCATCGAAGCCGATCTTTGGCAGTTGGGGCAGCTCAAGGCCGGGGATAAAGTGCGCTTTCGTCCGGTCAGTGTCGACACAGCTCGCACGCTTTTGTGCAGGAGTGAGCTTGCTTGCGATAGCGAGAGTACAGACGACAGAGATGGGGTGAACGTCCCGGACGCATCGCGAGCAAGCTCACTCCTACAGGGAGGGGGTACATCCGAAATATCTTCATTTGGAGAAACGTCGCAATCGCGGGCAAGCGCGCTGCTACAGTCGCCGATTGTGCTGGACATCGGGGAAAGCGACACGCGCCTCGTCGCCCGTCTCTCCGGCGACACCCATCTGCTGCTGGAAATAGGCGCACCTGAAC
The DNA here is from genome assembly GCF_003605735.1 of Pseudomonas sp. LS-2. GTDB lineage: Bacteria > Pseudomonadota > Gammaproteobacteria > Pseudomonadales > Pseudomonadaceae > Aquipseudomonas. The sequence goes on from NZ_QXTJ01000045.1 coordinate 52,021, forward strand.
TTGATCTGGTCCTGCGCTTCCGCGGCCACGCCCTGATGCAGGCGCTGGAAAGCAAAAACCTGCAAGGCGTGATCGACCTGACGCCGGGCATCCGTTCGCTGCAAGTGCACTACCAGCCTGAGCAACTGCCGCTTGCCGACCTGTTGAACATCGTCGCTGGCGAATGGGACGACGTCTGCGCCAGCAAGAACCTCGAAGTGCCGTCACGCATCGTTCACTTGCCATTGTCCTGGGACGATCCGGCCTGTCAGCTGGCAATCGAAAAGTACATGACCACGGTGCGCAAGGACGCCCCCTGGTGCCCGAGCAATCTGGAATTCATCCGGCGCATCAACGACCTGCCCAATCTGGACGAAGTCCAGCGCACGGTGTTCGACGCCAGCTATCTGGTGATGGGCCTTGGCGACGTCTACCTCGGCGCGCCGGTGGCCACGCCGCTGGATCCGCGTCATCGTCTGGTGACCACCAAATACAACCCGGCCCGCACCTGGACCGCCGAGAACTCGGTCGGCATCGGCGGCGCCTACATGTGCGTCTATGGCATGGAAGGTCCCGGCGGTTATCAGTTCGTCGGTCGCACGCTGCAGATGTGGAATCGCTACCGCGCCGTCGAAGCCTTCGGTGGCAAACCGTGGCTGCTGCGCTTCTTCGACCAGATCCGTTTCTACCCGGTCAGCGCCGATGAACTGCTGAAGATTCGTCGCGACTTCCCCTTGGGTCGCTACCCGCTGCAAATCGAAGACAGCACGCTCAATCTGGCTGACTATCAGGCGTTTCTCGCCCAAGAAGCCGAGAGCATCGCGGCCTTCCGCAGCCAGCAGCAAGGCGCATTCAACGCCGAGCGCGAGCGCTGGATCGCCAACGGTCAGGCGACCTTCGAGAGCGATGAAGCAGTCGCCGAAGCCACCGAAGAAGCCGCGTTGCACGCAGGTCAGACCAGTGTCGACAGCCATATCGCCGGCAACCTCTGGCAAGTGCAGGTCAGCGTCGGCCAGCGCGTCGAGGCCGGTGACACACTGGTGATTCTGGAGTCGATGAAAATGGAAATCCCCCTGCTTGCGCCGGTGGCCGGCGTGGTCGGCGAAGTGCGCGTACAGCCCGGCTCTGCGGTGCGCGCCGGGCAACGGGTCGTCGTGCTCGAGCCATGCGAGTGACCAGCACGAACACGTTTGTTGACGCTATATATAGCTAGCACCTTGTAACCCCGTGACAACGCCATAGTGAACGCTCATTCACTTGGCGTTGTTCCCATGCCCCACAGCAATAGCCCATCCCCGCCCATAACAGTGTGCAAGCCCGGCCAGGCCCGTTTACCGATGCGAATGAGGCACACCGCTTGCTGGCCGGCACCTCACTCGCAGGTCACATAAAGAACTACAGACTGAGCAACCGCACTACAAACGGCCATGGCGCAAAAGGGTGGCCGCAGGCTAGCATGTGAGACTCAATGGATTACTTATTCAATCGGACTGGTCATGCCCCTTCGCTTCACGCTCCACTCACGACGCCCCCTGCTGTTGCCGTTGGTGATCCTACTGGGGAGCGGTTTTCTCGCGACATCCTTGCTGAGCTACTTCGCCTCTCGAGACGCGATCCGCGACAGCATCGTCAACACCGAACTGCCGCTGACGTCGGACACGGTGTACTCCGAGATTCAGAAGGACCTGGTGCGGCCCGTGTTGCTGTCCTCGATGATGGCCCGCGATACGTTCGTGCGCGACTGGGTGGTAGCGGGTGAGAAAGACGAGCAGCAGATGACCCGTTACCTCAAGGAGGTGATGGATCACTATGGCGCCTTCACCGCGTTTTTCATTTCCGATCAAAGCCTGACGTATTACCAGGCCAAAGGCGTGCTGAAAAAGATCAGCCCCGATGAACCTCGAGATACCTGGTATTACCGGGTTCGCGACATGGCCGACCCGTACGAAATCAACGTCGACCCGGACATGGCCAACAAGGACAACCTGACCTTCTTCATCAATTACAAGGTCTTCGACTACAACGACAACTTCATCGGCGCCACGGGCGTGGGCCTGACCGTAGATGCCGTGATCAAGCTGATTGACCGTTACCAGCAGCGCTATCAGCGCAGTGTGTATTTCGTCGACACCTTCGGCCGGCTGGTGCTGACCGGCGCCGAAGGTGGCCCCAATGGCGCGAAGATCGGGCAGGTGCTGCGCGAACTGCCTGAGCTCAAGCAATTGCAGGAGCAGATGCCCAAGCCGCAGAGCGGCAGCTATCAATACGAGTCACTGGACGAGGCGCACTTTCTCAACGTGCGTTACATCCCCGAGTTGAACTGGTACCTGTTCGTCGACAAACGCGAAGACGGGGCGCTCAACGAGATTCGTGAGTCGCTGTACGTGAACCTGTCGATCTGTCTGGCGGTGCTGGTATTGGTGCTGTATCTGCTCAACCGGGTCATACGCCGATTCCAGTTGCGCATCGAAACCCAGGCCATGCTCGACAGCCTGACGGGCCTGCCCAATCGTCGAGGCTTCGATCAAATGGCCATGAACGCCATCGAGAACGCGCGGCGCGAACACAAGGCGCTCTCGGCGATGCTGCTGGACCTCGATCATTTCAAGCGTCTGAACGATACCCATGGCCACCTCGCCGGAGATGAAGTGCTCACCGGCTTCGCCGATGACGTCAGGCGCTGCCTGCGAGACAGCGACATCATTTGCCGATGGGGTGGCGAGGAGTTCATCATCCTGCTCAAGGACACCAACAGCAGTGGTGCCCGACGCGTCGCCGAGAAGATTCGCCTGCTCGCCGAGCAACACACCTACGTGTTCACAGGCGCTGCCCTGCAAGTCACTGTTAGCCTTGGGCTGACTGAACTGCATCCCGACGATACCCTGCAAAGCCTGATTGCCCGGGCTGACCAGGCGCTCTACAGCGCCAAGCAGAACGGCCGCAATCGGGTGTGTACGGAAATGGCTGAACCGGCATGAACCCTACGCCAACAGGCTCCGATATCTGTCCCGTCTGCGGTCAAAGCAACCGCTGTACGCTGGCCGATCCGCGCACTGTCGATCAGGCGTGCTGGTGTTTTACAGAAACCATCGACCCTGCTGTTCTGGCGGCATTGCCGCAAGAGCTGAAAGACAAAGCGTGTCTGTGTCCGCGGTGTGCGGGGTTGGTTGAAGTGCAGTCGCTCACCGAATGATCGAGCATCGGTAACAGAGACCGCAGATCCTTCATCCGAACCGCCAATGGCTTAACATCCGCATACCTCAAATATCCGCACGAAACCGCCATGCGCCTCGACCGATTCCTCAGCAACCTCCCCCGCTTCAGCCGCAAGGACGTGCGCTTCGCGCTGCTTGCTGACCGGGTCAAGGTCGATGGCCGGACGATCAGAGACCCGTTGCATGAAGTCCGCGAGTTCAGTGAGATCCTGCTCGACGATGAAGTACTCCAGATCGGCAAACCCGCCCGCTACTTCATGCTGCACAAACCGCAGGGCTGCGTCAGCGCAACGGTCGACCCCGAGCACCCAACCGTTCTGGACCTGATTCACGAACCCGACAAACACGATCTGCACATCGCCGGTCGCCTGGACTTCAACACCTCGGGCCTGATGCTGATCACCAACGACGGCCAGTGGTCGCGTCGCCTGACCCAGCCAGTGACCAAGCTGCCGAAGATCTACTACATCGAAACCGAACGGGAAATGGGTGAGCATTACGTCGCAAAATTCGCCCAAGGTTTTTACTTCGCCTTCGAGGATCTCACCACTCAGCCTGCGCACCTGACCCTCCTCGACAGCCATCGCGCACGGCTCAGCATCGTCGAAGGCCGCTATCATCAGGTCAAACGCATGTTCGGGTTCTACGACAACAAGGTGACGCGCCTGCACCGGGAAAGCATGGGGCCGCTGGCCCTGGACCCCGCGCTAGAGCCCGGTGAGTATCGGGCTCTGACGGCTGAAGAGATTCAGCAGATCTGAGGTCTTTCGACCGCCCGGCAGATCATGTAGGACAATTCGCGAATGGCACTTGCGGCATCCTCCATCCCCTGCTTGAATCCAATCGTCGGTCCACATGTGACCGGAGAGTCACGAGCGCATTCTAAGAAACCCTTTGTCGTCACGAGCGCCCTCAGACGCCACGTTCGCCAAACAGCCCGCCAATAACAATACCTGTCGGACAGACCGTCCCGGACCGACAAGGGCCCCTTTTTCAAGGCATTGCCTACCTGTCACGAAACTTGTGCAACGATGTTGCGCGCACACCTGTTTTAACGTCAGGAGACATGGATATGAGGCCAGAAATCGCTGTGCTTGATATACAGGGCCAGTTTCGGGTTTACACGGAGTTCTATCGCGCAGATGCCGCAGAAAAGACCATCATCATGGTCAACGGCTCACTGGCCACTACAGCATCTTTCGCACAGACCGTCCGCAACCTGCACCCGCAATTCAACGTGGTGCTCTACGACCAGCCTTACGCGGGCAAATCAAAGCCTCACAACATCCACGAAAGGCCGCTGACCAAAGAAACGGAAGGTCGGATCCTGCTGGAATTGATCGACCACTTTAATGCCGAACACATCATGTCGTTCTCATGGGGCGGCGCTGCGGCACTGGTTGCATTGGCTCATCGGCCGAAGCGGATCGAGAAGGCCGTCATCAGCTCGTTCTCGCCAGTGATCAACGAACATATGCGCGACTACCTCGAACGCGGCCAGCAGCATTTGGGCGCCTTTGACCGTTTCGAAGTCGGCACGCTGATCAACAGCACCATCGGCAAACACCTGCCATCGCTGTTCAAGCGTTTCAACTACAAGCACGTGAGCTCCCTGGACCTGCACGAATACGCGCAGATGCACCACCACATCAACCACGTCCTGGACGCCAGCACCCACAATCAGATCAAGGCCGCCAAACGCATCAACGTTCCGGTCATGTTCATGAACGGGGAATGGGACGAATACACCGCCGCACCCGATGCCAGGCTATTCGCCAATCACATCCGTGATTGCCACTTCACCACGATCCAGAACGCCGGACATTTTCTGGACATGGAACACAAGGCCGCTTGCGTGGAGTCCCAGAACGCCCTGATGAGCTTCCTCACCCCGGCACCGGAACCGAGCCGCAACCGCTACCGACAGGCACAGACGCACCATGCATTTGCAATCTGACCGTGAAGGTCTCAAGGAACGGATTCATTCGCCTACGCCCGTCCTCCAGCCGTCGACGAATGAATCCCGAACCTTCCCGCTTTACACCCGTAATCCCCACTGATTTCCCCGCGCAGCATTTAACGCTTCAAATCACCGGCCACTTCTGGTACAAAGTCGCCGCTGAAAGCGTCAAAAGCGGGTGTCGTATAATGGCATTACTCCAGCTTCCCAAGCTGATAACGAGGGTTCGATTCCCTTCACCCGCTCCAGTCTTTTCAAGGGTTTCAGGCGTGTCAGCGTGATCCCAGGCGATATTGGTGACAGTTGCGGGGTGAGCGCGCAACCAAATACCGTTCTGTTACCCTGGACTCATCACGGATAAGGGGCTGCCTCTTCCAAACTCAGCCACCAAGGCGAGATTTCAGGCCAGATTGCTGATCTGCGAATCCCCGGATTGGGTTCAAAGTCCTTTGCAACAAAGCCGATACAAAGCAAAATATGCCCACCCATCTGCTATCGCGGCAGTTTCAGGGATGACGTATCGGTTTTAGGGGATTTGCGTGCGCAACCGTGGTAATTGTTTCGACATCATCAGGCATATCGCCGCCTTACTTGTGCTTATCAGCCATCATTTCGTTCTGTCCGGCAAAGCAGAGCCGATCATCCCCGGGTATAACTCTCTCGGAGGAATCGCGGTAATCAGCTTTTTCGCAATATCCGGATTCTTGATCACCCGAAGTTTCATCGACTCTTCCTGCCTTAAAAGCTACGCAATCAAGCGAATCGCACGCATCTTTCCTGCGCTCATCATGTGCGCTTTCGTGATGGTCTACGTCATGGGTAGCGTTCCTGCGTTCGGCGGAGGGGCGTCCTACGTCACTACACCGGGAGCGCTGATAGACTTCTTGAGGATAAGCGTGATGGGCCGTGCGGATATCCAGCCGCTGACCGCCGGGCTGGTATTCTCGGAATCGCTGAACGGCAGTCTCTGGACGTTAAAAATTGAGTTCGCACTGTACTGCGTCACTGCCTTGGCGCTGGTGCTGGTCCGCAAACCTTTGGTCCCGCTCCTAATGATTCTGGCTCTTTGCGTTGTGTACAGCGCATGCTCAGCGTCTCAGCATCCGCTGGCAGCAAAGTTGGCCATTTACTCGATAGTAAGCATCGCCTTCTGGACTGGCTCTCTGATGCACTTTCTGCGTCAAGGCTTGTATCAGCGTTCGACAAACATGCTGGTAACAATCGCCGCGCTTGTGATAATGATTGTTGCGTTCAAAGTTGGGCTAACGTGGATATTGGCAACGATCAGCTTCAGCCTCCTGACGCTGACGTTAGGAACGATCCTTACGGACCGCTTGATCAAATCCCGCTTCGACATCTCATACGGACTTTATTTGTATGCATTTCCCATTCAACAGCTGGTCATCAATCACGCTGGCTTAGGCTTTTATCAGTCAATGCTCATTTCGGCGGTGCTCACTACGGTCTTTGCATCCGCCTCATGGGTGTTTGTTGAAAAGCCTATCCTGAGCTATGCGCGCAGCAAATACGGATCGACAAAACTGCAGGCCAGCGAGGCCGTTGCAGGGTCGTGAGCCTAATCTTGCAGGAAAGTACCAGGTAAGGGTTATAGGTTATGAGCCGGTCCGCTCCGGGATGCGGACTTCCATTTGCGGTTTTCATAGCCTCATGACTCCGTCAGCAACCGACCCGCTCATCAGCAAGGCAAGGTCGTGGACAAAGAAAAGCGAGTCGAGCATCGCTGGCCGAGGCACCCGCGAGCGAACAACCTCGCCATATCCTGCTAGATTAATGACGAGTCAATTTGTTTAAAAATCTGTATCCCACACAGATCTCTCTGGAATGTCAGTAGCAAGCCGTTGACAGGGTGTTTCCGCCGCAAATGACTCATACCTTTTTCGAATAGAGGAATGACTCATGAAAGCGATTTACATGGCAACACTCGTGGTTATGCTGAGCGGCTGTGCTGGCGGCGGCAGCAGCCCCGCCAAGGACGCACACTCGCCGCCACCACCCGGCGCCAGACAAATCAGCGGTAGCGAACTATCCTCTCAATTCATAGGACGGTCACACCAAAGCGTGACCTCTGGTGGGCAAGCATTTACAGAAGTGCTTACGGCCGACGGCAAGGCCAGGATCCATATAACAGGCAGCCCTGAAGCAACCGGGAACTGGAAGATCACTGGCGATGTTATTTGCGTAACGTATTCGGCCTACGGCGAAGAGTGCAATATTGTCAAAGCGGATGAACAGTGGTTTTGGTTCATCGACAACGCCAAAGGAACGACAAACAATCGCTTCCCACGTTAAGGCTTGCGGCCCCCTGCTTCGTCTCGAGCTTAATGTGGAAAAGCTTGTCCTTGATGAGCGCGCCCTCAATGAGGTTTTTGCCAACGGGTGCAAGCGGGGCGCGCCCACAAGGCCGTCGGAGAACGTGTGCCAGTGCTCTTCAAGTTTTGAGTACGATACGCAGCACGGTTTACCTCTGCCATGCTGTTAGAATTGAACGGGCTTCGAACCCTCCTGCACCGAGACACTCCATGAATCAAGAACTGACCGAAGAAGAAATGCGTCGTGCGCTTTTCGGTAAAGCGCAGATTGCTGCTCCGATTGCCCCCCCCGTAGCTAAGGAAACCGCTCCCGATGTGGTGATCGTTCCGCCAGCGCAATCCGCGAAGAAAAAGGCGGCGAAAGCGTTTACTCCTCGACTGAAAGTTATCCTTCGCGTAGGAAACATCTTCGAAGGAGAAACACAGGAGATCACTCATGAAGCTGACACGCTGAGCACGCTCCTCGCTGAACAGGAAGCGGTGAAAGCTGCCCGCAAGAAATTCAGGTATGTCGAGGTCGTCTCAGTCAAGTCTATGTAATAACGATATGGTGGGCATGGTGCATGTAACGGCACAAACGCAGCGTATCTTCGCTCAGGACAAGGTTGCGCAAAGAAGCCCCGACTGAATCGGGGCTTTCATGGCCTTTGACGGATTATTTCTTCGCTGGGGATTTGGCCGTGGACGGTTCTTTTTTCAGCGGCGCCGTCGTCGCGGCTTTGGCCGGATCCTGAGGCTGCGCGGCCATCGCCGTTCGCTCTTGATAGGCAGGCAGCGACGCAGCAAACGCCATCGCCTCCTCCCTCGAATCGAACGAACCGAGTCGGTCGTGATGGGTGCAGACCCGCCATGGGCCATTGTTGACGTTGATTACGTCGTAACCATTGAAATGCGTCTTGCTGAGCATCGCAGTTTGCATGCTGACCTCCCTCCCATTCAGAGAGTGTTATGGGTTGTCCGCAAAAGACCTTACACCGGGTCGTCCACCTGTAAACGACCGTTGGACAGATGGTTATCAGGGCTTAAGCGGTGTTTCTTCGTCTTTTTCCGACAGGCTCTTACCGTCATCCGGATGTTTCCAGGTCTGCGGCGGCGGTGTATCACGCTCTAGCTCGTCAGTGTTTTCAACGCGTTCGAACGCTTCGGGAGTCTGCTCCGCGCGGTCGCGACGTGTCGTTTCCATGGGGCTTGGATGAGGGCCTGGGCTTTGTGCCGCTGGCGTATTCACTGGTCTGGTTGTCATGGTCACCTCTCAGCGAACCGGATTTGAGGTTCAAGCGTTAGAAACAGGCCCGGCGCAGGGGTTCGAAATATTTTCCAGACGGTCAAGCGAACCTCAAGCGTTGACAACACTGACCTGGCTTCCTATAAGTCCACTCCGTTCTGGCCTGTCGGTCAGCACCTGTTTACCTGAAAGCGAAGCGAGACGATGGGATTCACGGATTTTGATGCCGAACTTGCCGACTGGAACTCGTTGCAGACCGCCCTCCCGTGCACAGGCTTGCTGTTGGGCAACGGCGCCAGCCTCGCGGTCTGGAAGGGCTATGCCTACGACTCGCTGTTCGAGCTGGCGCAGACGACCCGCAACAAGCCACTCAGTCCGACAGAACTGGCGCTGTTCAAGTCCATGGAAACCGAGAACTTCGAACCCGTACTCAGTGGCTTGAAGGTCGCAATGCGGGTGAATGCGGCGCTGACCATCAGTTCGTCCTCGCCGCGCAACCGTTACTTCGCCATCAAGGAGGCGTTGATTCACGGTATTCGCTCGGCACACATTCCGTGGCGATTGATCCAAGCCTCGACCATCGCGCACATAAGCCAGGCGCTGAGCCAATACGAAACGGTCTACTCCACCAACTATGACTTGCTCGCTTATTGGGCAGTGATGCACGGCGCGCAGCCATTCGACGATCTTTTCGATGAGGACGCGATATTCAACCTGCACCGAACCGATAGCCACGCCACCCGCATCCTGTATCTGCATGGCGGCATGCATCTGGTGAAGAACTTCGACGGCACGGCGCGCAAGTTGTTGTCATCAGAAAGCACACTGCTGGGCAGCTTCGCGGTAAACGCACTGGAAGATGTGCCGTTGTTCGTGTGCGAAGGCCGGAGCACCGACAAGATGAAGATCATTCGCGGCTCGGATTATCTGTCGTTCTGCCACGCGCAGTTGGCGCAGCATCAAGGCGCACTGTGCATCTTCGGCCATCAACTCGGCAAACAGGACCGGCATATCCTCGATGCCGTCCTTCAGGCCAGGCCGAAAACCCTCGCGATCTCGATCCTGCCGCGCAACGAAGCCTTCGTTCAGCACCAGAAGCGGCACTACCACGCATTGTTCGCGGGGCAGAATATCGAGTTGAAGTTTTACGACGCCAAGACGCATCCGTTGGGTAATCCGCAATTGGCTGTGCCTGTCGCGCGGTTGAAGGAAGCGGTGGAGCTCAAGAAGGGCTGATCCTTCACCGAACGACAGTGGGGAGTAAGCCTTGACGCCCATCATCACGGCGTCAAGGTCACGCCGGCAACGTCGAGAAACGGCTTTACGGATCCCGCGCAAAATCCTCAACAACCTCACCCCATTCCCTGAAAGGCAAGTGTACGGTCGATTCTGTCGGTAGCTGTTAAGGGGCTTTGTGAACGATCTGTGGCTGAATGGACACCTGTCCGTCCCCCAAATAAGAACAAGGCAAGATTCAACATGTCCTCTCGCGAAAACACCGGAATGGTCCTCGGACTGATCGGGGTGGTGATCTTCAGCCTGACCCTGCCCATGACCCGCATCGTCGTTCAAGAGATCCACCCGCTGCTCAACGGGCTTGGCCGAGCGCTGTTTGCGGCAATTCCAGCGGCGGCATTACTGCTGTGGCGCCGAGAGAAGTGGCCGACTCGCGCACAGTTCAAGGCCCTGATGGTGGTCTCGCTTGGCGTGATCATCGGCTTTCCGGTGCTCTCTGCCTGGGCAATGAAAACCCTGCCCGCCTCCCATGGTGCCTTGGTCAACGGCTTGCAGCCGCTGCTTGTCGCGATCTACGCCGCATGGCTGTCCCATGAACGCCCCTCGAAAGCGTTCTGGCTGTGCGCGGCAATGGGCAGCGTCCTGGTGCTGGGATATGCGCTGATCAGCGGCGCAGGCAATCTTCAAGCGGGGGATCTGCTGATGGTCGGCGCGGTCGCAATTGGCGGGCTGGGTTATGCGGAGGGGGGCCGGCTAGCCAAACAGATGGGCGGCTGGCAGGTGATCTGCTGGGCGTTGGTGATCTCGATCCCGGTACTGATCATTCCGGTGGGCTATCTCGCCGCACAACACCAAGGGCCAATTTCTGCGGGTGCGTGGTGGGCGTTCGGTTATGTGTCGTTGTTCTCGCAGTTCATAGGCTTTTTCGCCTGGTATGCGGGGCTGGCCATGGGTGGTATTGCCCGCGTGAGCCAGATCCAGCTGGTGCAGTTGTTCTTCACCATGGCGTTTTCGGCGCTGTTCTTCGGTGAACATATCGATCCGATTACCTGGATCTTCGCCGCAGGCGTGGTCGTGACATTGGCCATCGGGCGCAAGACAGCAGTGATCGCGCCCAAACCGGTAGTCGCGACCCGGGTCTAACCGAGCAGACCGTCCGCCTGGAGCAGCGTCTCCAGGCATTGCTCCTGAATGTTGTAGAACGTCTTCAGCTCCTGAATCTTCGCCAATAGCTCAGTCGGGTCCGTTGGCGATGCGCGTTTAACCGCCAGGATCATCTTGTTCTTGTTGGTGTGTTCCAGCGAAATGAACTCGAAAACCTTGGTTTCGTAACCGCAGGCTTCCAGCAGCAAGGCGCGCAAGGCGTCAGTGACCATTTCCGCCTGCTGCCCCATGTGCAGACCGTATTGCAGCATGGGCTTGAGCAACGTCGGGCTCTGGATCTGCAGGCGGATCTGCTTGTGGCAGCACGGCGAGCACATGATGATCGACGCGCCCGAGCGAATGCCGGTGTGAATCGCGTAATCGGTGGCGATGTCGCAGGCATGCAGCGCGATCATGACGTCCAGCTCACTTGGCGCCACGGAGCGCACGTCGCCGCATTTGAACACCAGCCCCGGATGCTCTAGCCGTGCCGCCGCGTTATTGCACAAGGTCACCATGTCTTCACGAAGCTCAACGCCGGTCACATTGCCTTCGGCCTGCAAGGTGTTACGCAGGTAATCGTGAATCGCGAACGTCAGGTAGCCCTTGCCCGACCCGAAGTCGGCGACTGTCACCGGTTGGTCGAGCTTGATCGGCGAAGTCGTCAACGCGTGGGAGAACACCTCGATGAACTTGTTGATCTGCTTCCATTTGCGCGACATGGCCGGGATCAGCTCATGTTGCTTGTTGGTCACGCCCAGATCCGTGAGGAACGGGCGGCTCAGCTCCAGATAGCGTTTTTTCTCCCGATCATGCTCGGCGCAAGGCGCTTCACGTTGTTGTCGGGATTTGTTGCGGAACAGCGTGCTCTTGCCCTTTTTGCTGAACTCCAGCTGCACCTCATCGGTGAGCGACAGCAAATGTGCGTTCTTGAACGACTCGGGCAACAACTCTGCGATCAGCGTCTGCGCTTCGGCAACCGGATGATTCTTGGTGATGTCGCGGGTCTTGTAGCGATAGACAAAGGACAGGCAAGGCTGATCCTTGATCGTCGTGGGCTTAATGATGATTCGCTGCAGATCCGCTTCGCTACCCACATATTTGGCCAGCACCAGTTTGATCAGCGAGTTCTGCGTCAGGCATGTGTCGAGCAGGCTCAGGAACTGGGCGCGGTGATCCTGCGCTGGCGTCGCGGTGGTGGCAGTAACGGACATCGGGTGCAGCCTCGGGAAGCGAAAAATGCGAGGCCGGTATTTTAGGCGGGTTAAGTGGCCGAGGTGGATTTAATTGTTAACCACCACAAAGCCGTGGATCGGATTTCGCTAATCCAGCACCACCAGCCGATTCGGCAATTCGTTGCGCGCCTGGGTGACCGGCACCTGATCGCTGAGCACATCCCCGCATGAACGAATGCAGCCGAGAAAGCCCTCGAGGATCTTGCCTTCGGCCACCTGCCGGGTGAACACGTCCACCATTGATCGCCAGACCGTATCGTCCACATGACGGGCAATGCCGTCGTCGACGATGATTTCGACGTAGCGCTCGGCTTCACTGACGAAGATCAAAACCCCGGTTCCGTTCGCCGTCGCGTGCAGGTTCTGCTCAAGAAACTGCCGCCGCGCCAGACTCCCCGCGCGCCAGTGCCGTACCGAGCCGGGAACCAGGCGCGTGGTGATCGCAGGCAGACGGCACAGCAACGCCACGACGATGAACGTCGCTATCTGCGTCAACAGCAGTTCGTTCGCATTCAGCCAGCCGGGATAGAAGTTGATCAGCCCCGGCAGCAGCAAGGCGATCAGACCGGCCCAGATCAGCGGGACATACGCGTAGTCGTCGGCGCTGGCCGCCAGTACCGTCACCAGTTCGGCGTCAGTCTGACGCTCGACCGCTTCGATGGCCTGGGCAACCTGTTTCTGTTCGTCTTCAGTGAGCAATGTCATGCGCTACAACCCTTATTGAGCTATCGACTACCAGCCACCAGAGGCACCGCCACCACCGAAACTGCCTCCGCCACCGCGCATCCCCCCGCCACCACCAGAGCCACCGGAACCGAAACCTCCACCGCCCCGCGATCCGATATAGCCGCCGCCCAGACCACCCAGCGCACGGCCCCAACGCATGTTGATATAGATGAAAGCCACGAAAAGGATGAGAAACAGCAGGCTCATTTTCCAGTCAGTGACATCGTCACCCCCTGAAGCCCCGACGACAGGTTCGGCCAGTGGATCGCCTCCCAGCACCTGCACCATGGCCTCGGTGCCCTTGCTGATGCCACCGACAAAATCGCCCTGCTTGAAGGCCGGTGTGATGACCTGATTGATGATCACCGACGATTGCGCGTCGGTGAGCCGGTCTTCCAGACCATAGCCCACCTCGATCCGAACCTTGCGCTCGTCCTTGGCGACGATCAGCAGCGCGCCGTTGTCCTTGCCTTTCTGCCCGATGCCCCAGAACCGGCCGAGCTGATAGCCGTAGTCTTCGATGGTCGAGCCCTGCAGGTTGGGCAGCGTGACCACCACGACCTGCTCGGTGGTCAGCTCCTCATGGGCGCGCAGCATCTGCGAAAGGCGCTCTTTGCTGTCGTTGTCGAGCATGCCGGCAACATCGACCACCTGGCCGCTCAAGGCCGGAAACTTCAACTCTGCCTGAGCCCATTGAGCGGATATGCCAAGCGACAACGCCAGCAAAGCGACCCACATCCCCCGGCGCACGCGTCCCATCAGAATTTCACTTGGGGCGCTTTGTCAGCGTCAGCGGCAGTGGCTTCAAAGTTGGGACGGATCGGCAGATCGCTGTACATCACCGTGTGCCAGAGACGACCGGGAAAGGTCCGAATCTCGGTGTTGTAGCGCTCAACCGAAGCAATGAAATCCCGACGCGCCACGGCGATCCGGTTTTCCGTGCCCTCAAGCTGAGATTGCAGCGAGAGGAAGTTCTGATTGGATTTGAGGTCCGGATAACGCTCGGACACGACCATCAACCGGCTCAAGGCGCCGGTCAACTGGCCCTGAGCGTCCTGAAACTGCTTGAGCTTGGCCGGATCGTTCAACGTGTTCGCGTCGATCTGAATAGAGGTGGCCTTGGCCCGTGCTTCGATGACCGCAGTCAGGGTCTCCTGCTCCTGTTTGGCATAACCCTTCACGGTTTCAACGAGATTGGGGATCAGGTCCGCGCGACGCTGATACTGATTCTGAACCTGTGCCCATGCGGCCTTGACCTGCTCGTCATACGTCGGAATGTTGTTGATGCCGCAGCCGGCCAGCAACGTGCTCAGCAGCATCAGCAACGTTAGTGACAAATTGTAACGACTGCCTCTGACGTGCCCGTAACGCTCTATTTGCATGGCCTCTGCGCTCCTTGAAGTTGTTCGATAGTCTTCCCCGTCAGACATGACTTTAGCCAAATCGGACGTTCCCCGGCATAATCTTGCCCCATCGCGTTGTCAGGGCACTGGATTGCCGAACCGCAATCAGATAAAACTCGCTGCGCTACTGATGCCTGGATGCATCGAGAGTTCAGCGACAGCCTCGTCCTGATGACAATAAAAACCAAAGGTTTCACACCGAAAACAAAGGCCACCCGGTATTTCGCGCGAGTTGCCGGTTCACGCCTTGAGAAAATCATTCATGAATAAGCTGTGTTTACTGAGTCTTGTCATCGGTTTGGCCAGTCAGTCCGCCTGGGCGCAAACGGCAACCGTCCCCGCCAGTAATCTCTCGACGCTGCAAGCCAAGAATGCATTCATCTCCAACTTGATGAAGCAGATGACCCTCGACGAAAAGATCGGTCAACTGCGCCTGATCAGCATCGGCCCGGAAATGCCGAAGTCGGAAATCGTCAAGGAGATCGCGGCCGGCAAGATCGGTGGCACCTTCAACTCCGTCCTGCTGCCCGATAACCGCGCCATGCAGGACGCCGCGGTCGCCCATAGCCGCAACAAGATTCCGATGTTCTTCGCCTACGACGTGGTTCACGGCCAGCGCACCATCTTCCCGATCAGCCTGGGCCTGGCATCGACCTGGGACATGGACGCCGTCACTCGCGCCGGTCGCGTTTCGGCGATCGAAGCCGCCGCCGATGGCGTGGACATGACCTTCGCGCCCATGGTCGACATCACTCGCGATGCCCGTTGGGGACGGAGCTCCGAAGGCTTCGGCGAAGACACCTATCTGGTTTCACGCCTGTCCGCGACCATGACCCGCGCCTTCCAGGGCACCAGCACTCAAGCACCGAACAGCATCATGGCGGCGGTCAAACACTTCGCGCTATACGGCGCGGTGGAAGGCGGTCGCGACTACAACACCGTGGACATGAGCCCAGTGCGCATGCAGCAGGACTACCTGCCGCCGTACCGCGCTGCCATTGATGCTGGCGCGGGCGGTGTCATGGTCGCGTTGAACTCGATCAACGGCGTGCCTTCGACCGCCAACGCCTGGCTGCTTCAGGATGTGCTTCGCAAGGACTGGGGCTTCAAGGGCGTGACCGTCAGCGACCATGGCGCGATCAAGGAACTGATCGACCACGGCGTCGCCAAGGACTTCCGCGAAGCTGCCAAGCTGGCCATCAAGGCAGGCGTGGACCTGAGCATGAACGACAAGGCCTACGGCGAAGAACTCCCGGCGCTGGTCAAGAACGGCGAAGTATCGGTCAAGGAAGTCGACAGCGCCGTACGTGAAGTGCTCGGCGCGAAGTGGGACATGGGGCTGTTCGCCAACCCCTACCTGCGCATCGGTGCGGCAGTGGACGACCCTGCCGACCGTGACGCCGAGAACCGTCTGCACCGCACCGAGGCGCGCGACGTGGCTCGCCGCAGCATGGTCTTGCTGAAGAACGACAACAACACCCTGCCATTGAAGAAACAAGGCACCATCGCCGTGATCGGTCCGCTGGCCAAAAGCTCGCTGGACATGCTCGGCAGCTGGTCGGCAGCCGGCCTGGCGCGTCAGACGATCAGCGCTTATGACGGACTGGCCAACGCTGTCGGCGACAAGGCCAAGCTGCTGTATGCCGCAGGCACCAACGTCACCGACAATCAGGAAGCGATCACCTACCTGAACAACATGGACGACAAGATTCACATCGACGGTCGTCCGGAGCAGGAGATGATCGACGAAGCGGTCAAGGTCGCTCAACAGTCTGACGTGGTCGTCGCCGTGGTCGGGGAATCACGCAACATGTCCCACGAAGCCGCCAGCCGTGTTGACCTCGTACTGCCGGGTCGTCAGCGTGATTTGATCAAGGCCCTCAAGGCCACTGGCAAACCGCTGGTCATCGTTCTGATGAACGGCCGGCCACTGGCGCTGGGCGAAGAGAACAAGCAGGCCGACGCCATGCTGGAAAGCTGGTTCCTGGGGACCGAAGGCGGCAACGCGCTGGCTGACGTCCTCTTCGGCGACTACAACCCGTCGGGCAAACTGCCGATGACCTTCCCCCGTTCGGTGGGTCAGGTGCCTGCGTACTACAACCACCTGAACACAGGCCGTCCTTATCGTCCAAACGATTCGAACTACACCTCGAACTACTTCGAAGAGCCGACCAGCCCGCTGTTCCCGTTCGGTTATGGCTTGAGCTACACACAATTCAGCGTGTCGGAGCCGGTTCTGTCCATCAACAAGATGACGCGCAAAGACAAGCTGACGGCCACCGTGCAGGTGAAGAACATCGGCAAGGTCGCGGGTGAAACCGTCGTTCAGTTGTACCTGCGCGATGTCGCTGCGTCGATCAGTCGTCCGGTCAAGGAGCTCAAGAACTTCCAGAAGATCATGTTGAAGCCAGGCGAAGAGAAAGCCGTGAGCTTCACCGTGACCGAGGAAGATCTGAAGTTCTTCAACCCCTCGCTCAAGTACGCCGCAGAGGCAGGCGAATTCAAGCTGATGATCGGCCTGGATTCCAATGATGTAAAAGAAACGACGTTCAACCTGCTGTAAACCTGCTGTCGACGCGGGGCGGACATCGCCCCCGCCGCAGATGGATAACGTTGTAGGAGCGCGTTTGCCCGCGACTGCGGTCCGTCATTCACCCTTTGCCATGACTGACGAAACGCAATCGCGGGCAAGCGCGCTCCTACAGGTTCATCATTCTGGGTTGCCCACCATGCCCCGCTACGCTCGCCTGCTCCTGTATGTCCTGTTGATCCTCGCGGGTGCCGTGATCGTCGCGACGCTGGCCATGCATCAGGCTCAGCGCCACTCCCTGGAAGACGATGCAGATCGCGCTCGGGACCAGCTCTCCCTCTACGCCAATACCCTTCAAACCCTGATCGAGCGCTACCGCGCCCTCCCCGCCGTACTCGCGCTTGACCCACAATTTCGAGATGCTCTGAAAGCGCCCGTCAGCGCCGAAACCACGCAGGCACTCAACCTCAAGCTTGAGCAGATCAACGGCGCGGCGCAGTCTTCGACACTGGAGCTACTGGACCGTAACGGCCTGGCGATCGGCGCCAGCAACTGGAAACTGCCCAGCAGTTATGTCGGCCACAATTATGGGTTCCGCCCCTACTTCACTCAGACCAAAGCCAATGGCGTCGGGCGTTTCTATGCGGTCGGCGTGACCAGTGGCATCCCGGGTTACTTCCTGTCCAATGCGGTGCGCGACGATGCCGGGCAGTTCATTGGCGCCATGGTGGTCAAACTGGAATTCCCGGACCTGGAACACAGTTGGGCGCAGGGCGATGACGTGCTGCTGGTCAGCGACGCGAAAGGTATCGTATTCATCGCCAATCAGCCTGGCTGGCGCTATCGCTCGCTACGCCCGCTGTCCGATCAGGATCGCAGCGAACTGGGCAGCACCCGCCAGTACGACAAGCAGCCGCTGACGCCCTTGATTCATCAGCCACTTCGCACGTTCAACGACGATAGCCATCTCAGCCAGATTGCGGCGCCGGATGGTACGGCAGCCTACCTCTGGCAATCGCTGCCGCTACAACCGGAAGGCTGGACCCTGCATCTGCTGCGTAAACCCCAACCTGCCGCGGAGGACATCCGCAACGCGGCGCTGGCTGCGGCCGGCACCTGGCTGACGCTGGTGTTTCTCGGGTTGTTCCTTTACCAACGCTGGCGACTGGCGCGCATGCGTCAACGCAGCCGGGAAGAACTGGAACAACTGGTGGAAGAGCGGACGCGGGACCTGCAAACCGCGCAGGACGGGTTGGTCCAATCGACGAAACTGGCGGCGCTGGGGCAGATGTCTGCCGCGCTCGCCCATGAAATCAACCAACCCCTGACAGCCCAGCGCATGCAATTGGCGACCCTGCGTCTGCTGCTCGATCACGGCCGCATCGACGATGCCTACAAAGCGCTGCTCCCTCTCGATCAACAATTGACCCGCATGGCCGCCCTGACTGGCCATCTCAAGACCTTCGCCCGCAAAAGCCCCAGCGGTCTGCGCGAACGAGTGGATCTGGCTGGCGTGGTCGATCAGGCGTTGCTGCTTCTCGATGCGCGGATTCGTGAAGAAAGAGTCAGTTGTGTGCTGGACCTCACCCGACCGGCCTGGATTCGTGGCGATGCCATTCGTCTGGAGCAGGTGCTGATCAACTTACTGCGTAACGCTCTGGACGCCATGAGCGGAAAACCGCTCAAGCGCCTGGAGATCCACATCGACAGCGACGGTGATCACTGGCGTCTGGCGGTAGCTGACAGCGGCGGTGGCATTGCCGACGAACATCTGGCGAACATTTTCGACCCGTTTTTCACCACCAAACCCGTGGGCGACGGCCTCGGGCTGGGGTTGGCGGTTTCCTACGCCATCGTGCATGAAGGAGGGGGTCGCCTGAGCGCCGAAAACGTGAACAATGGCGCACGGTTTTTCTTCTGTCTGCCCAAGTCTTCGCAGGTGCCCCCCGCATGCTGAACTCGGTGATCGTGGTCGACGACGAGATGCCCATCCGCCAAGCGGTGGAGCAATGGCTGTCGTTGTCAGGTTTTGACGTGCAGGTGTTCAGCCGCGCCGAAGACTGCCTGGCGCGAATCCCCGAGCACTTCCCCGGTGTCGTGCTGAGCGACGTGCGCATGCCCGGCATGAGTGGTCTGGAGCTGTTGAGTCAATTGCAGAAACGCGACGCTGATCTTCCCATCATTCTGCTGACCGGCCATGGTGACGTGCCCATGGCCGTCGATGCCATGCGCGACGGTGCCTACGATTTCCTCGAAAAGCCCTTCACCCCGGAAACACTGCTCGGCAGTCTGCGCCGCGCTCTGGAAAAACGCACGCTGGTGCTGGAAAACCGTCGACTCCATGAACTGGCCGACAACCGCTCGCGCCTCGACGCCACGTTGCTTGGTTTATCACCCGCAATGCAGACGCTACGACGCCAGGTTCAGGACCTGGCGCAACTGCCGGTCAACGTGTTGATACGAGGAGAAACCGGCAGCGGCAAGGAAATGGTCGCCCACTGTCTGCATGAGTTCGGTCCTCGGGCGAACAAACCCTTTGTCGCCGTCAACTGCGCGGCCATTCCCGAACAACTGTTCGAAGCCGAGTTGTTCGGCCATGAGAGCGGCGCATTCACCGGCGCTCAGGGCAAGCGCATCGGTAAGCTTGAATTTGCCCACGGTGGCACGCTGTTTCTCGACGAAATCGAAAGCATGCCCCTCGCCCAGCAGGTGAAACTGCTGCGGGTGATTCAAGACCGGCGCCTTGAAAGGCTGGGCTCCAATCAGAGCATTGAGGTCGATCTGCGCATCATTGCCGCGACCAAACCGGATCTGCTCGAAGAAGCCAAAGCCGGTCGCTTCCGCGAAGACCTGGCCTATCGTCTGAACATCGCTGAATTGCGGTTGCCGCCGTTGCGTGAGCGGCGTGAAGACATTCCATTGCTGTTCGGGCACTTCTCGCGCCAGGCGGCCGAGCGCATGGGCCGTCGCGCGCCAACACTCACGGGTGACCAGTTGACCCATTTGCTGAGCCATGACTGGCCGGGGAACGTGCGAGAACTCGCCAACGCAGCGGAGCGCCAAGTCTTGGGGCTGGACAACCCTGCCTCGGTGGACATGCCTGCCGGAAAGTCGCTTGCCGCGCAGCAAGAGGCTTTCGAGGCCCATTGCCTGCGTGCTGCCTTGAGCCGTCACCATGGCGATATCAAGGCGGTGCTCAATGAGCTGCAACTGCCGCGCCGCACGTTGAACGAGAAGATGCAGCGCCACGGGTTGGTCAGGGAGATGTTTTTACCCGACTAGTGGCGCGTGACACATTGGGCATCGGCAATTTTTCGCTTGTTCGTTAAACACGTATAGGCGGATTTCCGCTCATCCCTTCCCGGCAAACCCTTCTAAACCGGCCCTCTCGGGGTTTGGCACAGCTCCTGCTATCACTCCCGCCAGACCGCATCGCTGCGCTCCCTCTAAAAACAATGACTTGCAGGAAACCTCATGGCTATCCCCAACTCTGTGTCCAGCGGATCGACCGCCGCGCCTGTTGCTGAAAAAACCACCAAGACCACCACGAGCCGCCTGAAATCCATTTTCTCAGGTTCGGTCGGCAACATGGTCGAGTGGTACGACTGGTACGTCTATGCCGCTTTCTCCCTCTACTTTGCCAAAGTCTTCTTCCCCAAGGGCGACACCACTGCACAACTGCTCAACACCGCCGCAATCTTCGCCGTGGGCTTCCTGATGCGCCCGATCGGTGGCTGGCTGATGGGGCTGTATGCCGACCGCAAGGGCCGCAAGGCTGCACTGATGGCGTCGGTACTGTTGATGTGCTTCGGTTCGCTGATCATCGCGCTGACGCCGGGTTACGAAACCATCGGCGTCGGTGCACCGATACTCCTGGTGTTCGCGCGTTTGCTGCAGGGCCTGTCGGTAGGCGGCGAATACGGCACGTCGGCCACCTACCTCAGCGAGATGGCCACCAAGGAACGTCGGGGCTTCTTTTCCAGCTTCCAGTACGTGACCCTGATTTCCGGGCAGCTCATCGCGCTGGGCGTGCTGATTGTCCTGCAACAGACCCTGACCACTGAACAACTGAATGCCTGGGGCTGGCGGATTCCGTTTGCCATCGGCGCGCTGTGCGCAGTGGTTGCGCTGTTCCTGCGCCGTGGCATGGAGGAAACCGAGTCCTTCACCAAGAAGAAAGAAGAGCCCAAAGAAAGCCTGATGCGCACGCTGATGCGTCATCCCAAGGAATTGATGACCGTGGTCGGCCTGACCATGGGCGGCACCCTGGCCTTCTATACCTACACTACCTACATGCAGAAATACCTGGTGAACACGGTCGGCATGAGCATCACCGACTCCACCACTATTTCTGCGGCTACGCTGTTCCTGTTCATGGTGTTGCAGCCGGTAATTGGCGCGTTGTCGGACAAAGTGGGGCGTCGTCCGATCCTGATCGCGTTCGGCGTGCTTGGCACCCTGTGCACGGTGCCGATCCTCACCACCCTGCACACCATTCAGACCTGGTGGGGCGCGTTCTTCCTGATCATGGCCGCGCTGATCATCGTCAGCGGTTACACCTCGATCAACGCCGTGGTAAAGGCCGAGTTGTTCCCCACCGAAATCCGCGCGCTCGGTGTCGGCCTGCCTTACGCATTGACCGTATCGATCTTCGGCGGCACTGCCGAGTACATCGCCCTGTGGTTCAAGAGCATCGGAATGGAGACGGGTTACTACTGGTACGTGACCGCTTGTATCGCCTGTTCGCTGCTGGTTTATGTGTTCATGAAAGACACCCGCAAGCACTCACGGATCGAGAACGACTGACCGGTTTCTGACCTGTAGCAGTCCGGCTTGCCGGCGGTGGCGTCATCGAAATCGCAACCGCCGGCAAGCCGGGCTGCTACGGGGAGTTAGGGTGAACAACCAGGGGGCAGCCGCGGGAACGGGCTGCCCTTTTTTTTCGCTGTCATGACAGCTAAGTGGCTGAATCATCGGCGGCTTTTTGTAGTATCAATTTCAACGATGATCGCTACCAATGCGATTGACTTTTTAATAATCCAGAGCCGAGTAAAGTTAACTCCATACCGAGTTACACACTCATTGAATCGATCTGGAGCAACTACCATGAAAACTAACAAACTGATTTTCGGTCTCGCCTTCTCTATCTTGGCAACTAGCGCTTTCGCACTTCCAGCCGTTGACGCAAGCAAACATATCAACGCACCGGTAGTTGCAGAAAATGGTTCCTCCCACACCAACATCGGCCGTGTGGCCGCTGACGGCGCTGATCACGTAGGTGCCAACCGCCTTGCCGCTGACGGCGCTGATCACGTAGGTGCCAACCGCCTTGCCGCTGACGGTTCCGATCACGTAGGTGCCAACCGTGTTGCCGCTGACGGCGCTGACCACGTAGGCGCCAACCGCCTTGCTGCTGACGGCGCTGACCACGTTGGTGCCAACCGCCTTGCCGCTGACGGCGCTGACCACGTAGGCGCTAACCGCCTTGCCGCCGACGGCGCTGACCATGTTGGTGCAAATCGTCTGGCTGCAGACGGTGCTGATCATGTGGGTGCAAACCGTTTGAGCTGATCGCTGCACGGTTCCCTTCCCAGCCCGGCCTTTGCCGGGCTTGATTTTTTTCGGCGCGAAAAATCGTCACAAGCCCCGTATCTTCTGCGTTTGCGCCTTATGCCGGGCACCGATCTCCCTGAGATGCCCGATCCGCACCACAATCGCCTCGTACTACACACAATCCTGCACCCCAACGCGGCAAAATTTTAAAATCACACAAACAAAAAGCTGTCAAGAGCCAAATCTGTCAGATTAGACAGAAAGCGCCCCGTTTCAGGACAAAATCCGCTGGAGCGCTTTAAAACCGGGCGCCAGGGGCAACTATCATTTTCGGCGATGGTGGATAGCAATCTTGTTAACTTCTACTTAATGCGTACGCGCGTAACATTAGCTCCATACCCAAGTTGAAAAATTATTGAACTTTGATGGAGCAATCATCATGAAAACTTCGAATATCCTGTTTGGCCTAAGTCTGTCCATCCTGGCATCCAGCGCATTCGCTCTGCCGGTTTCCGATAACCACTCTGTATTGCACGGCAATGTCGTCGCTGAAGGTGGTTCATCTCATACCAATGCTTCGCACACCGGTACTTATCGTCAGGCTTCCGACGGTTCCGACCACGTCGGTGCGAACCGCCTCGCCGCCGATGGCGCTGACCGCGTTGGCAACAACCGTCAAGCGGCCGATGGTGCTGACCACGTCGGTGCAAACCGCCTGGCCGCTGATGGCGCTGATCGCGTTGGCAATAACCGTCAAGCTGCCGATGGCGCTGACCACGTCGGTGCAAACCGTCTGGCCGCCGATGGCGCAGACCGCGTAGGTAACAACCGCGTCAGCTAACACCGCTTTACATGTTTCACCTCTCGAACTCCCTTTGTAGCCTGGCTTATGCCAGGCTTTTTTTTTTGCCACGCCAGGCGGCAAGGTCTGGAATCCATACACAATGCCTTGCACTATGACGACCTTCATTCTGAGCAGACAGGCGTCGCTGATGCAGACCTGTCGTCTACACCTCTTCCAGGAAACGCGCCATGTCAGACGATATTCACTTCTATGAACCCTCTAAAGGCCACGGGCTACCCCACGACCCCTTCAACGCCATCGTCGGCCCGCGTCCCATCGGCTGGATCTCGTCGCAGGATTCACAAGGCAAACTCAATCTGGCCCCGTACAGCTTCTTCAACGCGTTCAACTATGTGCCGCCGATCATTGGTTTCTGCAGCATCGGTCGCAAGGACAGCCTGAATAACATCGAGCAGACCGGCGAGTTCGTCTGGAACCTGGCGACACGGCCGCTCGCCGAGCAAATGAACATGAGCTGCGCACCGGTCGCGGCGGACGTCAATGAGTTCGAGCTGGCAAATCTCACCGCTGAACCCTCACGTATCGTCTCGGTGCCGAGGGTGAAGGAAACGCCGGTAGCGTTCGAGTGCAAGGTGACGCAGATCATCCAGCTGCAGCGCGCCGACAAAGAGGTCGTGCCAAGTTGGTTGATCATGGGCGAAGTGGTGGCGATTCATATCGCCAAACGGCTGCTCAAGGACGGGGTTTATGACACCGCAGCCGGCGAGCCGATCCTGCGCGGCGGCGGCCCGGCCGACTATTTCCAGCTCGGCCCTGAAGCGTTGTTCAAGATGTACCGCCCGAAAGCCTGATCAGTCCTGCGCGAACATCAGCTCGCCCTCGGAAGTCACATCGATCAGCCGCTCCAGTTCCAGGACAGCGGCCTGATCGGCAGCCAGAGCGGTCTTGAACGATTGATCCTGCAGTACCCGATGAAAAGCGGGCGCACCGCCCGCCCCCAGGCCTTTGACGGCAATCGCGGCGCTATAGCCACCGTCGCCAGGAACAGCGGCGGAAACGGCTTCGTAATGCTGGAATTCTTTGCGTGCCATGGGAGGAAGATCCTGCCTAGAGAAGGGAAAGGCGAGGATTTTAAACGGATGGAGTCAATTTTGGTTACTGGCAGCGTCTGCTACAGATATTCATCAGCCCGCCTTTCTCGCGGTCGCAGATCCGTAAGCCTGTTCAGCCTGGGCTGAGGCCACGATGGCGAAGGTCTGGAAATCCAGACTCCGGACAAGCAGCTCAGTGACCAACTCGGAAAATATCTCAAGCTCCGGCGCAGCCAACCAGTCGTTCATCGCTGACTTGTCAGCCCACATTCCGCTGATAGCCCAGACATCATGCTCGGTCATGGATTGTTGCAGAGCAAAATGCAGACAACCTGCGGCGCTGGAGGATGAAGCGATTAACGTGCTCAAGCGCGCGCCCACTTGCGCGCTGTATCCGGCTCTGGCGCGAATCGTTACCTGATGGCTCACGACTGAAGTGCTGTGCATGGTCCTGCTCCTTTGGTCGGCCTTGAATCGACCGCGATCAGAAAAGGGAGGTGCGGCTGGAAGTGAAGATTAGAGGCCGGAGCGCAAACACCGGTAGCCGATTACTGCCCGGTTATTGCCTGATTCTGCGCGCATCCGGTTTATCCCTTACGCATGAAAGCTCGGGTTCGAAGCGCATCCTGTGGGACTTTCGAGCAATCGGGCCTACCGAACACGGCGTTTCGTCGCCTCAAACGTGAACCCTCAGCAGAATCAGGCAATCATCCTGCAGGATTCGCCTAACGCTTGCGATTGCACAAAAATAAGCTGTGATACATCGACGCTTCGTCAGAGGACCCACCCATGCTGCCTACCGCCATTGAGCCTTGCGCAACCAGTGCAGTGCCAGACCCCCGGCCCATGCCTGAGCTGAGCGCGCAGATGGAACAACAGCGTGCCGAGCTGGCAGAGCTGATACGCCGTCATGCCCCTGCCGATGGCAGTTTCCAGACGCTGATCAAACCCTTGTTCATGGTCCGCCACGACCGCCCCCTGCAATCGGTGCCGGGGCTGGTCCAACCCGCCTTGTGCATCATGGCCCAGGGTCGGAAAGACGTGACGCTGGGCGGCGAACTGTTCACCTATGACCCGCTCAACTATCTGGTGCTGTCGGTCGCGCTGCCGATCAGCGGCAAGGTGATCTACGCCACCCCCGAAGATCCGCATCTGGCCATGCGCCTGGACATCGATCCTGCCGAGATCAACGCATTGATCGCCGAAGCTGGCCCGATGAGTGTCCCGACTCGCCCCAGCGGCCGAGGGATGTATGTCGAGCGTATCGATTCGCAGCTGCTGGATGCGGTGATTCGCCTGATTCGGTTGCTGGACAGCCCGAAAGACATTCCCATGCTGGCGCCGCTGATCACCCGCGAAATCCTTTACCGCCTGCTGCGCGGGAGTGAAGGCTATCGGTTGTATGAAATTGCCATTTCCAACTGCCAGACCCATCGCGTCACCCAAGCGATCAAGTGGCTCAACCACAATTTCCAGCAACCGCTGCGCATCGAGGAACTGGCTCGGGAAGTGAACCTCAGCGTCTCGACGCTGCACCATCGCTTCAAGGCCGTGACCGCGATGAGTCCGTTGCAATACCAGAAACAATTGCGCCTTCAGGAAGCCCGCCGCTTGATGCTGGCGGACGGAATAGAGGCCTCGGCGGCCGGATACAGGGTCGGCTATGAAAGCCCTTCGCAGTTCAGCCGCGAGTACAGCCGTCTGTTCGGCGCGCCACCCTTGCGGGATCTGGCGCGCCTGCGCAAGACGCTTTGATTTTTTCCTGACCAGCGCGCATCAGGCGCTCAGTGACACGCCATCACACTCCTGCGCGGTCTTAATGGTCGCGGCGATGTCGCGAATGAACGTGACCGTCCATTGACGCAATTGCCCTCTTTTGCCGGAAAAATACTGTCTGAGCCGCTCGACGCACGCCTTGTTGCGAGGCATGCGTGAGCCAATTTCTGACCCGATTCAGACGGCGCGAACGACGTGTTTGATTTCCTGAAAAGCCTGCATGCCCCACGGCCCCAGTTCGCGGCCGAGGCTGCTTTGCTTGTAACCGCCCCACGCCGTCTGAGGGAAGATCACCTGCGGCGCATTGATCCACACAAGCCCCGCCTGTAGCGCGTTGGCGACACGCTCGGTCGTGGCGGTATCACGACCGACCACACTGGCAACCAATCCGAACTGGCTATCATTGGCCAGGGCGATTGCCTCGGCTTCAGAGCTGAAGCCCCTCACGCAAAGCACCGGACCGAAAATTTCTTCACGCCACAGGGCACTGTCGAGGGGCACATGGCTGAGGACCGCAGGCTGCAAAAAATATCCGCGAGGCTGATCGGGCGGGCGTTTGCCGCCGCACAACAGACGCGCGCCGGTGTCTTTTCCGGCGTCGATGTGGGCAATCACCCGTTGGTACTGCGCCTGATTGACCAAGGGGCCCATCTCGGCGCCGTCTTCCTTCGGCCCGGCGACCTTGATCGACTGCGCCTTGGCGACAATGCGCTCAAGAAAAGGCTCGAGCAGTTCCTTGGCGACCAATACCCGACTGGTGGCCGAACACATCTGACCGGCGTTGAAATAGCCGCCCCCGCTCGCCAACTCCACGGCCAGATCCAGATCGGCATCGGCCAACACAATCAGGGAAGACTTGCCGCCCAGCTCCAGGCTCACGCCCTTGATGGTTTCCGCCGCCCGCTGCATCACCTGCACGCCGACCGCGTTGCTGCCGGTGAACGACACCTTGGCAATGCCCGGATGCCCGGACATCGGCGCGCCGACCGCAAGACCGGTGCCACACACCACGTTGAACACCCCGGTCGGCAGGCCGCTGGCCGCGATGATCTGCGCCAGTTCCAGCTCGGCCAGCGGAGTGACCTCCGAAGGCTTCAGGACCACGCAGCACCCGGCTGCCAGCGCCGGCGCCAGCTTCCAGGCAGTGGTTACCATTGGGAAGTTCCATGGCACGATCAGCCCGACCACGCCGCAAGGTTCGCGACGCAAACGCGCTGTGAAATCATCGCTCGGTAATTC
This sequence comes from Pseudomonas sp. LS-2, assembly GCF_003605735.1. Taxonomy (GTDB): domain Bacteria; phylum Pseudomonadota; class Gammaproteobacteria; order Pseudomonadales; family Pseudomonadaceae; genus Aquipseudomonas. Next base: position 79,467 of record NZ_QXTJ01000045.1, read on the forward strand.
GATTTCACGGTTCTGCTGACCATCGGAGGCTTCGGCCAGCCCGGCGTAATAGTTGAACGTGGCAATCACATCGTCGACATCGATGGCAGCTTCAAAGCCTGGCTTGCCGTTGTTGCTCGACTGCAATTCGATCAGCCTTTCACGCCTGTCCGCTACACCCGTGGCGATCTTGCGCAGGATCATCGCCCGCGCCGCGCCAGTGGTTTTCGACCAGGCACCGAACGCAGCGCGAGCAGCCTGAACGGCATCATCCACGGAACCAACATCGCCGCTGGCGACGATTGCCAATCGCTCTTCAGTAGACGGATCGATCACCGTCAGTTGATCGCCACCGGTGCACCACTGCCCATCGATGTACAGACCTGCCAAAACCGGACTCACAACACCTGCCTCACTCACGATATTTTCAATCCATTCATCCAACTGCGCTGGTCGATTTCGATGACGGTCGGGCCTTGGCGGTCATTCGCCGCATTCAAAGCCGCTTTCAGTTGCTCGACACCGCCGACCGCTTCGGCCACACAGCCCAGGGCCTTGGCGACGCCAATGAAATCCGGGGTATAGATGTCCACGCCAACAGGCTCGATGGCGCGGTTGACCATGTATTTCTTGATCTCTTCGTAACCCTGGTTATTCCACAAAAGGACAATGATCGGCGTGCGCGCTTCAACGGCGCTGGCCAGCTCCGGCAAGGTGAACTGCAAGCCACCGTCGCCGATCAGGCAGGCCACGGGATTGCGCTCGCCAGCGTCCTGACTGCCCAGCCAGGCGCCAATAGCGGCTGGCAAGGCGTAACCCAGGGTGCCGTAGCCCGTAGATGAGTTGAACCAGCGACGAGGTTTGTCCAGATCCAGGGTCAGGTTGCCGGTGTAGACCGGCTGGGTCGAATCACCCACGATCACAATCTCGGGTAATACCTCGAGCACGGTTTGCAGGAACAGGGTTTGCCCGCGAGTGGCTTCATCCCACGACGCGTCCAGCGTGGTTTTCAGTGCTGCGGCGCGTTTGTGACCCCAGTCACTCTGACGTTCGGCCAGAGGTTGCTCAGCCAATGCAGCGACCAGCGCTTGGGTCGCCGTCAGTGCGTCGGACACCAGCCCGACCTTGGGCGGGAAATTGCGCACGGTTTGATCGGGGTCGATGTCAACGCGCAGCAGCGTGCCGGGAATCTTGAAATGGCCCTGGAACGTGATGTCGTAGTCGGTCTCGGCCAGCTCTGTGCCGATGGCCAGCACCACATCGGCGGCTTCGATGATTTCGCGGGTGGGGTCAAGGGATTGCGTCGAGCCGATCAACAACGGATGGCTGGACGGCAGCATGCCCTTGGCGTTAATGGTCAACGCAACCGGCGCGTCGAGTTTTTCGGCAAGTTCGGTCAGTGCAGCGGCGGCATCGATTGCGCCGCCACCGGCCAGAATCAACGGACGCCTGGCGTTTGCGAGCAAACTGGCCATTTGTTTGATGGTGGACGGCGCAGGTCCGGCGCGCGAGATCGACACCGGCTGACTGTGCAGCAGGTCATCGGCATTCTCGACCAGGACATCCAGCGGGATTTCGATATGCACCGGACGCGGCCGCGCCGCCTGAAACAGGGCGAAGGCTCGCGCCAGCACCGACGGCAATTCAGCGGCCGACATCAACGTGTGGGAGAACGCCGCGACGCCCGCCACCAGCACGCTCTGCGAAGGCAGCTCATGCAGCTTGCCCCGGCCTCCACCCAACTGACTGCGCGATTGCACGCTGGAGATCACCAGCATCGGGATCGAATCGGCGTAGGCCTGGCCCATTGCCGTGGTGATATTGGTCATGCCCGGCCCGGTGATGATGAAGCACACACCCGGCTTGCCACTGGTACGCGCATAGCCGTCGGCCATGAAACCGGCGCCCTGCTCGTGGCGCGGGGTCACGTGGTTGATCGAGGAGCTCGCCAGCCCGCGATACAGCTCCACCGTATGCACGCCGGGAATGCCGAACACCTGCTCGACACCGTATCCCTCGAGTAACTTGACCAATACTTCGCCGCACGTCGCCATTTGTCTGGACCTTTATTCGTTCTGAAAAACCGGATTTCGACCCTGCTGAGCTGGCCCTCGCCAGATGCAGCAGATAGAGGTCATTGGAACCGTGCGGACATATCGGTGACAACGCAAAAAATGTCATGCTTAGGCATGTTCTCCACTCATGCCTGCGCGCCCGATGAAACGTCTGCCTCCCCTTCCCGCCCTGCACACCTTCCTGATCACGGCTCAGTGCTGCAACTTCACGCGGGCGGCAGAACTGCTGCACATCACTCAAGGCGCGGTAAGCCGGCAGATTTCCGGCCTGGAAAATCATCTGGGTTATAGCCTGTTCCAGCGTCAGGCCCGAGGCTTGAGCCTGACCGCACAAGGTCGCGAGTTGTTTCCCAGGATCCAGCAGGTATTTGCCCTGATCGATGAAGCGGTCGATCAGGTCGGCGTCAAGCGCGAGGCGCTGCAACTCAAGGCGCCGACCTGCATGATGCGCTGGCTGCTGCCACGCCTGCTGCAGTGGCAAAAGGAACGTCCGGACGCTGCGGTGGAACTGACGACCACGGTTCAGCATGCAGTGGATTTTCGCCGTGAGGCATTCGATGCAGCAGTGGTGTACGGCGCGCGTCCCGACGGATCGATGCAGGTTCATCATATTTTCGACGAACAACTCACACCGGTCTGCTCACAATCACTGCTTGATGGCGCGACGCCGCTTGGGCAGTTGCGCGACCTGGAACAGCACATGTTGCTGCACCCGACCCGCGATCAGCGAGACTGGGAGCAATGGCTCAAGGCCGCCGGAACGACGCTGAGCAACATCGGCAAAGGACAGCACTTCGATACGCTGGATCTGGCGATGACCGTCGCGTCTCAAGGGTCGGGCGTGGCCATCGGCGACTGGGCACTGATTGGCGACGACCTGAGCGCCGGCCGGCTAGTGATGCCGTTCGATCTGAAGGTGAGAACGGGCGCCGCTTACTACTTCGTCTACCCGAAACGAGCCGGATCATCCCCGCAATTACAGGAGTTGCTGGACTGGTTGCTGGCGCAGGCGGCAGAGCGCCAGGTCGCTTAAAACTCAGCCTTCAGGCGCTTGGCCGCCGATAAAAACATTCAATCCCCCGTCACCACGCCATCATGGCAATCCCGACCTACACTCATCCTGTCCGTCCAAAAATAATGTTTACCGGATCGAGGCAGACGTCATGAGAACCACAATAAAAAGACAATGCGTTTATGTAGTCGCTGTCCTGACTGTTCTGAGCATCTATGCGGCTGGCGCCTGGCGTATCGAGCAACTGCGACAACAGCCACGTATGGCAGTGGTGTGCACGTTTGGCCATTGCACACCAACCGATGCCAGCTTCAGCGCGCTACGCTGACGGCACTGGCAAAAGGATCGATGAGCGCCGCTGTCGGTTAGCAAGCTAACGGACTAGACTGGTACCCCTTTTCCCGCTGTGGTTTACGGCGGGTCAATCTGCCAGTTCGAGTCCCCGTTCGTGACCAGCCTCAATCAAACCCGCCCCGACATCCGCAGCATTCTGTTCGCGCTGATGATGGCCGTCTTTCTCAGCGCGCTGGATCAGACCATCGTCGCGGTCTCAATGCCAGCCATCTCCGCTCAATTCCAGGATTTCGACCTGCTCGCCTGGGTCATTTCGGCCTATATGGTGGCCCTGACCGTAGCCGTGCCGATCTACGGGAAGCTCGGTGATCTGTACGGTCGCCGGCGCCTGATGCTGTTCGGCCTCGGGACTTTCACCGTTGCCTCCCTCTTCTGCGCCATGGCGCAAAGCATGGAGCAACTGGTGCTGGCACGAGTACTACAGGGCATCGGCGCAGGCGGCATGGTCTCGGTCAGCCAGGCGATCATTGGCGACATCGTGCCGCCTCGCGAACGCGGTCGTTATCAGGGTTACTTCAGTGGGATGTACGCCGCGGCCAGCGTGGCGGGCCCTGTGCTGGGCGGTTTCATGACGGAGTATCTGTCGTGGCGCTGGGTCTTCATCATCAATTTGCCGCTGGGTCTGATTGCCTGGTGGGTGGCGCGCCAGACGCTCATAGGCCTGCCGGTTCCGCAACGCAAACCGGTCATCGACTACCTCGGAACGATCCTGATGATCATCGGGCTGACCGCACTGTTGCTCGGCATCACCGAAATCGGTCAGGGCCACAGCTGGCATGATGATCAGGTGCTGATTCAACTCGGTGTAGCCTTGATAGCCCTGCTTGTTTTCGTACTGTACGAACGCCGGACCCACGAACCCCTGTTGCCCATGCACCTGTTCGCCAACCGCAGCGCCGTGTTGTGCTGGTGCACGATTTTCTTCACCAGTTTTCAGGCAATCTCGTTGATCGTGTTGCTGCCACTGCGCTTCCAGACCGTGACCGGTGGCGGCGCAGACAGTGCCGCGCTGCACCTGATGCCACTGGCAATCGGCATGCCCATGGGGGCCTATTTCGGCGGGCGCCGCACTTCCCTCTCCGGCCGGTACAAGCCGATCATTCTGGCCGGTGCGCTGTTGATGCCGCTGGCGATCCTGGGCATAGCCTTGACCCCGCCAGAATCAGTGATCCTGACGGGTCTGTTCATGGTGCTTACCGGCATCGCCAGCGGGCTGCAATTTCCGACATCACTGGTGGGCACGCAGAACTCGGTCGAAATGAAAGACATGGGCGTGGCCACCAGCACCACGAACCTGTTCCGCTCTCTGGGCGGCGCAGTAGGTGTTGCGAGCATGTCGGCGCTGTTGCTGGCGATGCTGGCCGGTTCCGGGTTGGGCCAGGTCAGTGGCGCGTCACTGGGCGAAGGCAGTTCAGGCAATCTGCTGATGGACAGCCTGCACGCCGCAAGCGGCCCGGCGCTGGAGCTGCTGCGCGGGCAGTTGTCGGTGACGTTCCAGCATTTGCTGATGATCAGCGCCGCCGTCTCGTTGTTGGGCCTTGCAGCAGCGCTGGCCATGCCGAACAACCTGCTGCGCGGGCGGGAAGACAGGGATCGTTGACGTCGAGACGATCCCGTCTCTGGCCGGCTCCACATTAAATCCTTCGGGCCGGTTCAACCGTTGTAATACCCCACCGCCACTAGGAAATCGCCGACCTTACGCATGTAGGCGTGCTTGTGTTCGATCTTGCCAGTGACCGGGTTACGCCAGCGGTACTCGTATTCGCCTTCGGGCTGTTTCTTGATCATGTCCAGCATGGGTATGCCGACGGGTTTGCCCTCCGGATCCTTGACCTTGCTGAAGTCGGTATTGACCAGCCGCAGATTAGTGCCGTGGGCGACATAACGCCGGGTGTCGACATTGACCACGAACACGTAGAGATCATCCTGAAGAAAGCCGCCCTTGAGGTCGTTGATCGCCTTGATGGTGCCGTCCTCATCCTGCTCCAGCGCCCTGGACGCCTTGGCCAGCAGCGCTTTCGCCTGCTCCGGCGACGCCCGCGGCAGGTAATAACCCACGGCCAGCACACGATTGCCGATGCGCTGAAAGTAAACCCGCTTGCGCTCGACCTTGCCATCGTTCTGGTTTTTCCAGCGGTATTCAGATTGCTGAATTCCGGCACTTTCCGGGGTGGTCAGAACCTCTTTGAAGCCTTTCTGCAGTTCAGGGTCAAGAACCGAAGAAACATCGCGACCGATCAACACCACCGAGGGCCCGCCACTGGCGAGCATGACGCCGCTGGTATCCGTGACGAAAACATAGCGCTCTCCATCGACGTACTCGCCCTGACGGCTGAACTCGGCCAGTGCCTTGTCCCCCACCTCCCGATAATGGGCCACTGCCTTTTCCAGCAGTGCTTTGGCCGCTGCCGCCTCCTGCACTTCATCGCCCGCCGCCCGCACTTGCCCCACGAAAAGACAGGCAAGCGCGACAACCGCGAATTTTCTCCACACCCCACATTCCGAAACGACTGGCATCGCGCTAACTCCGTTCTTGTTGGTCTGGATGCAAGAGTAGACGGGGGATGGCAATAGGAAAGTATTGAGGGAACTGATCCGGATCGAGCAACGAGGATTTGCACTATGGGAAGCAGGGCGGTGACGCCGGGACGGTACCAGCAGGCTGTCAGATTGCTGAATGCGTATTCACAAGTCGGTAAAGGGTCGGTAAACCACCTGTTCAATCAGATCGTACGCATGTATAGATGCAGGCTAACCGCCACACGGTTATAGTCGAGCCCTGCAGGACACGGTTGGCGTGGCTTGCAGATATTTGCTGTGATTGAACGGCGCTACCGCGCGCCCTCGACACAGGACGATGCAGCTGGGTCTCGCAGGGCAGGACTGAAACGGAGCATATCCAGCACGGTATCGACCAGGCGTTCGGCGTCCTGGTACAGCGGGAAGCTGTCTGGCACCAGTAACCACTGGCCAAGCAGGCCGTGTATATAAGCATGCAGACAGATCGCCCCTCGCTGAGGGTTGAGGTCGGCGGGCAGTTGCCCCTGGCGCGCAGCGTTGCTCAACGCCAGAGCGATACGCTCATTGGCATCGAGCCAGACGAATTGACGCTGACGCCGCATGTCACACATTTCATCGGTGAATTCGAATTTATGAAAAAGAATTTCATTGATGCGGCGGGTTTTTGGGTCCATCGCAACTTGCTGAAACAAATGGACCAGAAGCTTGCGCGTCCATCCCAGCGGATCCACTTCATCTGCACTCTCGCTGGCGCGCGCCATTTCTTCCAGAGGCTCGTGCAGGCTGTCGAGCATAGCCTGCACCAGATCGGCCTTGTTGCTGAAGTGCCAGTAAATCGCGCCACGGGTCACGCCCGCCAGGTTCGCAATGTCCGCCAACGTGGTCCTCGCAACGCCGCGCTCGTAGAAAGCCTGCTCGGCCGCTTCGAGAATCTGCCGGCGTGTTTCCTGAGCTTCTTCTTTCGTGCGTCGAACCATGGCAGTAAAACCTCAATGAAAATGCCTCAGGCTCTGTGCTCGAGCGGCCTGAACAGCATGCCGGGCGGCCTTTGTAATGCCTTGTCCCGGACCTACAATCGATACCCTTCCTGCGTTCGCATGTCGCAGTCTTCGGTGTTTACAAACAACCGTGAACGTAAGTATATTCATTAGCTTGCTACTTATCCAGCCGGAAACCCATTTACGCCCTTTCCACTTCTCATGAGCCCAGGCTCTTGACCCGAGGATCTTCATGCAATTCAAGCCAGCTGTTACCGTACTGGTCACTGCCGTCGCCCTGGCATCGCTGCTCAGCGGATGCAGTAAAAAGGAAGAAGCGGCCGCGGCTGCCCCGCCGCCCCCTCAGGTCGGCGTAGTGACCATCCAGCCCCAGCCCTACACCTTGATTTCCGACTTGCCCGGTCGCACCACTGCCTATCGCGTGGCAGAGGTTCGCCCTCAGGTAAACGGCATCATCCTCAAGCGTCTGTTTACCGAAGGCACCGATGTCAAGGCCGGTCAACAGCTGTATCAGATCGATCCTGCGGTCTATGAGGCCAACCTCAACAGCGCCAAGGCGACATACGACGCGACCAGTTCTCTGGCGGGCCGATACAAGCAGCTGATCAATGAGCAGGCCGTGAGCCGTCAGGAATACGATACGGCCGTCGGCAACTCTCGCGAAGCTCAGGCCGCCGTGCAGACAGCCCAGATCAATCTGCGCTACACCAAAGTGTACGCGCCGATTTCCGGCCGTATCGGTCGCTCGCTGGTGACTGAGGGTGCACTGGTCAGTAACGGCCAGGCCGATGCGATGGCGACCATTCAACAACTCGACCCGATCTACGTCGACGTCATCCAGTCGTCGACTGAAATGCTGCGCCTGCGTAGAGAGCTGGAAAGCGGCAAGTTGCAGAAAGCCGGTGACAATGCCGCGAAGGTCAAGCTGACGCTTGAAGACAATAGTCAGTACCCCATCGATGGCAAACTGGAATTCTCCGAAGTATCGGTCGATCAGACCACAGGTTCGGTCACCCTGCGCGCTGTATTCCCGAATCCTAATCACACCTTGCTGCCGGGCATGTTCGTGCACGCGCGTCTTCAATCCGGTGTGAACGAGCAGGCGATTCTGGTCCCACAGCAGGGCGTTACCCGTGACTTGAAAGGCACGCCCACTGCACTTGTCGTCAACAAGGACAACAAGGTGGAGCTGCGCACTCTGGTTGCCAACCGCACCAGCGGCACCGACTGGGTCATCGAGAAGGGTCTGAACGCGGGTGATCGCGTCATCACCGAAGGCCTGCAGTACGTCAAGCCAGGCGCGGAAGTGAAAGTGGCCGAGGCGACCAACGTCAAGCCAGCAGCCGCCCCGGCTCCCGCGCAAGGGAGTAACTGATCCATGTCGAAGTTTTTCATCGACCGCCCCATTTTCGCGTGGGTAATTGCCCTCGTGATCATGCTGGTCGGGGCTCTATCGATCCTCAAATTGCCGATCAACCAGTACCCGGCCATTGCGCCACCGGCCATCGCGATTCAGGTGACCTACCCAGGTGCGTCCGCACAGACCGTGCAGGACACCGTGGTCCAGGTGATCGAACAGCAAATGAACGGTATCGACAACCTGCGCTACATCTCCTCGGAAAGTAACTCCGATGGCAGCATGACCATCACCGTTACCTTCAACCAGGGTACCAACCCCGACATCGCGCAGGTTCAGGTCCAGAACAAGCTGAACCTGGCGACCCCGCTGCTGCCCCAAGAGGTGCAACAGCAGGGCCTGCGCGTAACCAAGGCTGTGAAGAACTTCCTGTTGGTGGTCGGTCTGGTGTCCGAAGACGNCATCCAGGATCAGATCGCTCGTACACCGGGCGTGGGTGACTTCCAGGTGTTCGGTGCGCAGTATGCGATGCGTATCTGGCTCGACCCGGACAAGCTCAACAACTTCCAGTTGACCCCGGTTGACGTCAAAACCGCGATCACCGCACAGAACGTTCAGGTCTCCTCGGGCCAGATCGGTGGTCTGCCGGCAGTCAAAGGCCAGCAGCTCAACGCCACTATCATCGGTAAAACCCGTCTGCAGACTGCAGAGCAGTTCGGCGACATTCTGCTCAAGGTCAATCAGGACGGCTCTCAAGTCCGCTTGAAAGACGTCGCCAGCATCGGTCTGGGCGGCGAGAACTACAGCGTCGACGCACAGTTCAACGGCAAACCCGCTTCCGGTCTGGCGATCAAACTGGCGACCGGCGCGAACGCGCTGGACACCGCCAAGGCCATCCGGGACACCATCAGCCGTCTGGAGCCGTTCTTCCCGCCAGGCATGAAAGTGGTTTACCCGTATGACACGACACCGGTTGTAAAAGAGTCGATCAACGGCGTAGTCCATACACTGGGCGAAGCGATCATCCTCGTATTCCTGGTGATGTACCTGTTCCTGCAGAACTTCCGCGCCACCATCATCACCACGATGACGGTTCCGGTCGTATTGCTCGGCACATTCGGCATCCTTGCCGCCGCAGGCTTCACCATCAACACGCTGACGATGTTCGGCATGGTGCTGGCCATCGGGCTGTTGGTGGACGATGCCATCGTCGTCGTGGAAAACGTCGAGCGGGTGATGGCCGAGGACCATTTATCGCCTCGAGATGCCACGCGCAAGTCCATGGAGCAGATCCAGGGCGCGTTGGTCGGTATCGCGATGGTGCTCTCGGCAGTACTGCTGCCGATGGCGTTCTTTGGCGGCTCCACGGGTGTGATCTACCGGCAGTTCTCGATTACCGTGGTCTCTGCGATGGCGCTTTCGGTACTGGTCGCACTGGTCTTTACCCCGGCCCTCTGCGCCACAATGCTCAAGCCGATCGACCCTGAGAAGCACGGCCAACCGCGCAAGGGTTTCTTTGGCTGGTTCAACCGCACCTTCGACCGTGGCGTACTGAGCTACGAGCGTGGTGTGGGTAACGTCATTGGTCACAAGATCCCGGCGTTCCTGGTCTACATCCTGATTTTCGCCGGCATGATCTGGATGTTCACCCGCATCCCGACTGCGTTCCTGCCTGAAGAAGACCAGGGCGTGATCTTTGCCCAGGTACAGACACCGCCCGGCTCCACGGCCGAGCGTACTCAGAACACCCTGGACAAGATGCGTGAGTTCCTGCTGACCGACCCGGGCGTTCAGTCCGTGTTCACTGTCAACGGCTTCAACTTCGCCGGTCGTGGTCAGAGTTCCGGCCTTGGCTTCGTGATGCTCAAGTCATGGGAAGAGCGTGATTCATCGAACACCGTGTTTGAAGTGGCCAAGCGGGCTCAGGCTCACTTCTTCGGTTTCCGTGACGCCATGTCCTTCGCTGTCGTTCCTCCGGCGGTACTGGAACTGGGTAACGCCACCGGTTTCGACTTGTACTTGCAGGACCAGGGTGGCCTGGGCCACGAAAAACTGATGCAGGCGCGTAACCAGCTATTGGGTCTGGCGGCGCAAAGCAAGGTCTTGACAGGCGTGCGTCCTAACGGCCTGACTGACGAACCGCAATATCAGCTGATCATCGATGACGAGAAAGCGCGCGCCCTGGGCGTGACGCAATCGGACATCAACACTACCCTTTCGGTGGCGATGGGCGGTAACTACGTCAACGACTTCATCGACCGCGGTCGGGTCAAGAAGGTGTACATCATGGGTAATCCGAAATCCCGGATGAGCCCTGAAGACCTGAAGAAATGGTACGTACGCAACGCCAGCGGCACCATGGTTCCGTTCGATGCCTTCGCCGGAGGCGAGTGGGTATTCGGCTCGCCGAAACTGTCGCGTTACAACGGTGTTCCAGCAGAGGAAATCCTCGGTACTCCGGCACCGGGCTACAGTACGGGCCAGGCGATGGCTGAAATCGAACGCCTGGCGCAGCAGTTGCCACAGGGCATCGGCTATTCGTGGACGGGTCTGTCGTTCGAAGAGCGACTCTCCGGTTCGCAGGCGCCAGCGCTATACGCGATCTCGGTATTGGTGGTCTTCCTCTGTCTGGCAGCGCTGTATGAAAGCTGGTCGATCCCGATTGCGGTCCTGTTGGTCGTGCCATTGGGTGTGATCGGTGCGTTGATGGCGACCAGCCTGCGCGGTCTGTCGAACGACGTGTTCTTCCAGGTGGGTCTGTTGGTGACGGTGGGTCTGGCGGCGAAAAACGCCATTCTGATCGTCGAGTTCGCCAAGGAACTGCATGAACAGGGCAAGAGCCTGGCCGATGCCGCCATCGAAGCGTGCCGCATGCGTCTGCGTCCGATCGTGATGACGTCCATGGCGTTCATCCTCGGTGTGGTCCCGCTCACCATTTCCACCGGCGCGGGTTCGGGCAGTCAGCATTCGATCGGTACCGGCGTGATCGGCGGTATGATTACCGCGACGGTCCTGGCGATCTTCTGGGTACCGTTGTTCTTCGTATCGGTATCCTCGCTGTTCAAGAGCAAACAGAAACACATCCCACACGATGAGGCTGGCCAATGAGCAAGTCCCTGATCTCTCTGGCAGTTACCGCGTTCGTGCTTAGCGGCTGCTCGTTGATCCCCGATTACAAGCAACCTGCAGCACCGGTGGCCGCTCAGTATCCGCAAGGTCCGGCGTATTCGCCGGCCGAAGCGGCCAACCAGGCAGCCGCTGAACAGGGCTGGCGTCAGTTCTTTCATGACCCGGCCTTGCAACAGCTGATTCAGACTGCACTGACGAACAACCGCGACCTGCGTGTCGCGGCGCTGAACATCGATGCATACCGTGCGCAGTACCGCATCCAGCGTGCAGACCTGTATCCGGCAGTGAACGCCGAGGCCACCGGCACCCGTCAGCGGGTTCCGGGGGACCTGTCACAGACCGGTGAGGCTCGCATCACCAGCCAGTACTCGGTCGGCCTGGGCGTCAGCTCCTATGAGCTGGATCTGTTCGGTCGAGTTCGCAGCCTGAGCGAGCAGGCCCTCGAGACCTACTTCGCCAGTGAAGAAGCCCGTCGCAGTACGCAGATCAGCCTGGTGGCCAACGTCGCCAATGCCTATCTGACCTGGCAGGCGGACAAGGAACTGCTGAAGCTGACTCAGGACACGTTGGGCGCGTTCGAAGAAAGCTTGCGTCTGACCTCGCGCAGCAACGAAGTGGGCGTGGCGTCGGCCCTGGACCTGGCGCAGTCGCGGACCTCCGTCGAAAGCGCTCGCGTCAGTCTGGCCCGTTACCAGCGCCTGGTCGCACAGGACGAGAACAACCTTGTCCTGCTGCTGGGCACCGGCCTGCCAGCCAACCTGCCCGCCGCGCAACCGTTGAGCGCCGACATGCTCAATGAAATGCCGGCTGGCCTGCCGTCGGAACTGCTGCAGCGTCGTCCGGACATCCTTCAGGCCGAACATACCCTGAAGGCCGCCAACGCGAACATTGGCGCTGCACGTGCCGCGTTCTTCCCCAGCATCAGCCTGACGGCCAGTGCCGGTACGGCGAGTGGCGATCTGAGCGGTCTGTTCAAGGGTGGCTCGGGCTCATGGCTGTTCACGCCGACCATCAATCTGCCGATCTTCAACGCAGGCAGCCTGCGCGCCAGCCTGGACTACTCCAAGATCCAGAAGGACATCGGCGTCGCCAACTACGAGAAGGCGATTCAGACCGCGTTCCAGGAAGTCTCCGACGGCCTGGCCTCGCGCAAGACCTTCGTCGATCAGCTCAAGGCGCAGACCGATTTCGTCAACGCCAACCAGGACTACTACCGTCTGGCCGAGCGTCGCTATCGTATCGGTGTCGACAGCAACCTGACCTTCCTCGATGCTCAGCGTCAGTTGTTCAGTGCCCAGCAATCGCTGATCACCGACCGTCTGTCGCAACTGTCCGCCGAGGTCAACCTGTACCGCGCTCTTGGTGGCGGCTGGTACGAACAGACCACCGCCGGCCAGAAGAAACCGACGTCGGGCGATGTCCCGCCAATGCGGATGTTCTGATTCAACGCTCAATAAAAAACCCACCGTTCGGTGGGTTTTTTTATGGACATTGGGCCCATGCGCTGGGCATCAGCTCAACAGAAACTCAGTGACCCGCAACGTAAACGTTTCACCTAACTCAACGCTCGACAGATGCGCTGCGTAGTAGTCCGACAGCTGCGAGCCAGCAATGTGATTCTGCAGATAATGCCCGTCCGCTACGGTTGTCACCGCATCGTGGCTACCGCAGATGATCAGCGTATCGACCGATATCGACCCCACCTGCTTGCGAAAATCGGCATCGCGCACCGCTGCACAGCAGGCTGCATAACCCAGAGGCGACGTAGCCGCCAGCACGTCAGTGACCGGCGTGACTTTATCGGCATGATCGCGAGCAAAATCCGGGGTAAACCATCGGCCTACAGCACCGGCGCCCAGTTCCTTCATCGCCTGCTCTGCGCCCTTCTCCACCATCTCGATGCGTGGGCCCCACATTTCAGCACCGCCGATTTTCGCAGCGGTGTTGCACAGAATCAGTTTGTGCAGACGATCGCTGGCGTGAATGCCCAGCCACTGCCCGATCAACCCGCCCATCGACAAGCCGCAGAAGTGCGCCTTTTCGATGTTCAATTCATCCAGCAAGGCCAGCACGTCACGCCCCAGTTGCTCGATGGTGTAAGGGCCCTGAGTGACCAGAGACTTGCCATGGCCGCGGGTGTCGTAACGCACGACCCGGAACGACTTGCTGAACGACGCGATCTGCGCGTCCCACATGTGCAGATCTGTACCCAGCGAATTGGACATTACCAGTACCGGGGCCTGTGCAGGGCCTTCGACCTGGTAATGCATTTCACCGTCTTCAAGTTGTACGAATGCCATAGCAGCTCCCTTTCATTGAGCACTTGCGTGAGGGTCATCAAGAGTATGGATCAAGCGCGCCTGCTCGCAGGCGCGCGGTTGAATCAGAGGTCTTCGTGCAGATACGCCGGCTTCTTCGGCAGCCGCAGACTGAACAGGAAAGCAATCGCCATCATGGCGGTCACATACCAATAGAAGACGTTTTCCGAGCCCATGTTCTTGAAGCTCAGGGCGACGAATTCCGCCGAACCACCGAAGATCGCATTGGCCACAGCGTAAGCCAGACCTACGCCCAGAGCACGCACATGCACGGGGAACATCTCCGCTTTTACGAGGCCGCTGATCGAGGTGTAGAAACTCACGATCGCCAGTGCCAGGGTAATCAGCACGAATGCCATGACGGGGCTGGTGGTGGTTTTCAGGGTCATCAGCAGCGGCACGGTGCAAACGGTCCCCAGGCCACCGAACCACAACATCGATGCACGACGGCCGATCTTGTCAGCCAGAGCGCCGAACACCGGCTGCATGCACATGTACAGGAACAGTGCGCCGGTCATGATGTAACTGGCGGTTTTGGCGTCCATGTGAACGGTGTTCACCAGATACTTCTGCATGTAGGTGGTAAATGTGTAGAAAATCAGCGAGCCACCTGCGGTATAACCCAACACGGTGATGAAGGCTGCCTTGTTATGCTTGAACAACGCCGACATGCTGCCAGCGTCCTTGTCCTGGCGCACTTCGGCGGTGGTGGTTTCCTTCAGGGAACGACGCAGCAGCAACGAAATCACGGCTGCGATAGCGCCGACCACGAACGGAATCCGCCAGCCGTAAGCCTTCAGCTCATCGGCACTGAGGAATTGCTGCAGGATGACCACGGTCAGGACCGCCAACAGTTGGCCGCCAATCAGGGTCACATACTGAAACGAAGCGAAGAAACCACGCTGCCCCCGCAACGCGACCTCACTCATGTAGGTGGCCGTGGTGCCATATTCGCCACCCACCGACAGGCCCTGAAACAGGCGTGCCATCAGCAGCAGGAACGGCGCCCAGGCGCCGATGGAGGCGTAAGTCGGCAGGCAGGCGATGACCAGCGAACCGGCGCACATCATCAGGACCGAAATCATCATGGAGTTCTTGCGGCCATGCTTGTCGGCCACACGCCCGAACAACCAGCCGCCGATAGGACGCATCAGGAAGCCCGCGGCGAATACGCCAGCCGTGTTGAGCAATTGCACAGTCGGGTCATCGGACGGAAAGAAAGCCGGTGCGAAGTAGATCGCGCAGAAGGCGTAGACATAGAAGTCGAACCATTCCACGAGGTTGCCTGAAGAGGCACCTACAATTGCAAAAATCCGTTTGCTCCTTTCTTCTCCGGTGTAGTGAGTCGTTGTCATTATTTTTCCCCAGTTTTTATAAAGACCGGCCAGTCGGACCAGAATCCAGCCGCCAGTCTACGACATAGTCTGCAACACTTAGACTTAAGCAGTAACACTTCGACATCACAAGGACAACCGCCCGAGCCGTCAAGTTGCCTTTTCGTGGAGGCAACTGACAGCTCGGGTGGTTGGTTTCAGGTGTGTGTCGCTTATCGTTCTATGGCCAGGGCCAAGCCCTGTCCCACACCGACGCACATGGTCGCCAGTCCTTTGGTGCCGCCGGTTTTCTCCAATTGATGCAACGCCGTCAGCACCAGACGCGCCCCGCTCATACCCAGAGGATGACCCAGGGAGATGGCGCCGCCGTTGGGATTGACCTTCGGCGAATCGTCGGCGATGCCCAGCTCTCGCATGACCGCCAGACCCTGGCTGGCGAAAGCTTCGTTGAGCTCGATGACATCGAAGTCCGAGACCGCCATGCCCAGACGCTCGACCAGTTTGCGCACCGCCGGGACCGGACCGATTCCCATGACGCGCGGCTCGACACCCGCGCTGGCCATACCCAACACGCGAGCGCGAGGGGTGAGGCCGTGCTTCTTGACCGCCTCGGCCGAGGCGAGAATCAACGCCACGGCACCGTCATTCAACCCGGCAGCGTTACCTGCGGTCACCGTCTTGCCCGAGCCATTGACGGGTTTGAGTTTTGCCAATGCCTCCAGGCTGGTATCGGCGCGCGGGTGCTCGTCCTTGTCGACGACGGTTTCACCCTTCTTGTGGGCGATACGCACTGGCACGATTTCCTCGGCGAAGAACCCCGAAGCCTGAGCCGCCGCGGTGCGTTGTTGGCTGCGCAGGGCGAAGGCGTCCTGATCCTCCCGAGAGACCTTGAAGTCCTCGGCCACATTGTCGCCCGTCTGCGGCATGGTCTCGACACCGTACTGGTCTTTCATCTGCGGGTTGACGAAGCGCCAGCCCAGCGTGGTGTCTTCCAGCTTTTGACCGCGACCGAATGCGGTGTCCGCCTTGCCCATCACGAACGGCGCGCGGGACATGGATTCCACGCCCCCGGCAATCGCCAGTTCCATCTCGCCACAGGCAATGGCACGAAATGCCGTACCCACCGCATCCAGGCCCGAGGCACACAGACGATTCAAGGTCACGCCCGGTACGGTTTCAGGCAACCCGGCCAGCAGCGCGGCCATGCGTGCGACGTTGCGGTTGTCCTCACCGGCCTGATTGGCGCAGCCAAGGAATACCTCGTCGACTTCATTCCAGTTCACCGATGGGTTTCGCTCCATCAGCGCCTTGATCGGCAGGGCGGCGAGGTCGTCGGCACGGACAGTGGCCAATGCGCCGCCGAAACGACCGATGGGCGTACGAATCGCATCACAGATAAAAACGTCACGCATCATGCTTCTCCAGTTGCCTGGTCGTGAGCGGCAGCGAAACGCGCTTCCAGATCACGCAGGGCGTTGAGTTCATATTATTCGGGTTGTACGCAATACCCCACGTCGTCGCCATCGTTGACGAATTGCTTCACAGCACCGTGCAGGGAAAGAAATTCAGCAATGGGCTGCTCAGGTACAGAATCTGAACCGGTGGACGGCGTATCGAGCAGCGCCAACATGGGATTGAGGTTATGCCTGGGAGTGAATCGGAACAATCCGATAATCGACTATCCGTTCGATAACCGAACAGATAGTTAAACGATGTTGCTCAGGTGAACAACTGCGTACTCAAGTCACGACTGGCGTCGAGCATGATGGGCAGGAACTTCTGCTCCAGTTCATTGCGCGTGACCCGTCCAGCACTGGTGCTGACGTTGAGTGCCGCCAAAACTTGCCCGGAAGCGTCGTATACCGGAACCGCGATAGAGCGCAGGCCCTGTTCGAGTTCCTGATCGACAATGCACCAGCCTTGTTGCCGGACCTGTTGCAGGCACTCGAGCAGCTCATCCGGCGTACGTATTGTTCGACTGGTTTTGGGTTGCAGATCCACGTGATCAAGGTATTCGTGCAACGAAACATCATCCAGTGCCGCCAGCAGAATTCGACCCATTGACGTGCAGTACGCTGGCAACCGCCCCCCTACCGCAAGATCGACCGAGATGAGTCGCTGCGTCGTTGCAGAGCGCGCTATATAAAGGATGTCGTCACCCTCGAGCGTGGCCATGTTGCAGGCCTCATGCAACTGATTGCTCATGCGGTCCAGATAAGGCTGGGAAGAGACCGCCAGCGGCGTAGACGATAGATAAGCATGGCCCAGGGTGAGTACCTTCGGCAGCAGTGAATACGTTCGACCATCAGTCGTTGCATAGCCGAGCTTGATCAACGTATGCAGACACCGCCTGACGGCCGCGCGGGGGATTTCGGTTCGGTGGCTTATCTGGGCGATGGTCAGGTGGCGCTTGCGCTCCTGGAAGGCGTGTATGACCGCCAACCCTCTGGCCAGCGACGTCATGAAGTCCGGATCACCTGTCAGGGCCTGAATCCGCTTGGCGGGAGACGCTACAATGGGCGGAGCCAGCGAGGAGAAGGAATTACGCAGTTGATCGTTCATGTCGATACCGTTCGTCGCGGCCGCAGAGGCCTTCTGTTACGCCACTCTCGCTCCTTTTGCACAAGGCGGCAAGGGCGAAGTGGGCGATTATCGAACCACTGACCGATAATCGCAATTGACCGTTTGCCTGGTTGCTTATACCTTTCACACGCCACCATGTGGCTTCTTGGAAATACTGGTCAGGTACCCACTGAGAAGTCCCAGGCAACGGCCTTGCTTTGCGCAAGGCCGTTTTTGTCTCTGCTGTCGTCACCATTCTCAGGTAAGCGCTTCAATACAACTGCGCCCATAGGCTTGCGAATTTTCCGTGGAATTACGTCGCCAGTTTTTTGTCTCACCCTTTTCAGATTTTGAACAACAAAGTTCCGACATAAATTTCCTTTCATAAACTTCGGAAGCGTCGTACACAAAAATAGTATTTATCCTCGGATCTTCATTAGATGCCCTTCATGCAGTTGACTCTTACGATCTTCTTGGAGATAGTATCGGCCAATTGACGTGCTATAACGCTGAGGCGTGTGTGACGTCCACTGCCGGTCTGGCGTGGATCCAATCTATCCGCCGCATGCACTACCCGAGTGCACTGCCCAGCGATAGACAGGCCAGAAGCCTGGTCAATCAGCCAGCACGCTGGCAATCCAGAAATTAAATGTAGCTACGACAGCTTTGTCGTTCTGGTGCCCGTAGCCGCATGTGTCGCAGGTGTTTATTACTTCTGGGCCGCTGACCGCGAACGTTTATTTCTCCGCCGATCAGTCAGTCGCTTCCTACACTTGCAGGCACTGTGTTATCGCCAGAACCCAACTTGACTCATTCAGGTAATAACGTGACCAAAGATGAACTGCGCGCAGAATTAGAGCGCAAGGAACAACGTTACAAGGAAGTATACGGTGGCGAAGTGACCACCTACGCCGCTCAACCCGAGCCTGAGCGTAAGCCTTGGCGCAAACGGGCGAGCTTGCTGGACCAGGCGTTCAAGCAAGAACTTCAAAAGATGGAAAGTGAGCTCAAAGAAGAGCCTTGAGCAGACTTGACTGCAATCGCCCCGCAGTCAGCCGCGATCACTCGCTCGACCCCTCTCGCCCGGTTTCGACTAAGGTGAGGCTTTAAGCATCGGCGTTTCGCTCCGTTGCAAGAAGTCAACAGGGCGGCTGGACAGAATTTTCGTTACAGGTAGCTACCAATTGGCGGCGTGCCTATCGATTAGTTTTTTTTCTGTCATAATCCCGCCCCCTTAATACCGGGTCAGAAAACCTTCCATGATCGATTTATTCAGCGGACTGGATGCTTGGGTGATTGTGAGCCTGCTGCTCGCCCTGGCTTTTGTCCTCACCTTCGAGTTCATCAACGGCTTTCATGACACCGCCAATGCGGTGGCGACAGTCATTTACACCAAGGCCATGCCACCGCGTCTGGCCGTGTTCTTCTCGGGTGTGTTCAACTTCCTCGGGGTGCTGCTGGGCGGTGTCGGCGTGGCTTATGCCATCGTCCATCTGCTGCCGGTAGAGCTGCTGATCAACGTCAACACCGGACATGGTCTGGCCATGGTCTTCTCGCTGCTGGCGGCGGCGATCACGTGGAACCTGGGGACCTGGTACTTCGGCATTCCGGCCTCAAGCTCCCATACCCTGATCGGTTCGATCCTGGGCGTGGGGCTGGCCAATGCACTGATCAACCATATTCCGCTGGCGGACGGCGTCAATTGGCAGAAGGCAATCGATATCGGCGCCTCGCTGGTGTTCTCGCCGTTGATGGGTTTCATCGTCGCTGCTCTGGTGCTGCTCGGCCTCAAGGCCTGGCGCCCGATGTCGAAAATGCACAAGACACCCGAACAACGCCGCAAGGTCGATGACAAGAAACACCCACCGTTCTGGAATCGTCTGGTGCTGGTCATTTCGGCCATGGCAGTAAGCTTCGTGCACGGCTCCAACGACGGCCAGAAAGGCATTGGCCTGATCATGCTGGTGCTGATCGGTATCGTTCCAGCGCAGTTCGTTCTGGACCTGAGTACAACCACTTACCAGATCGAGCGTACGCGTGACGCAACCCTGCACCTGAGCCAGTTCTATCAGCGCAACAACGCAACACTGGGCGAGTACCTGGCGCTGGGCAAATCCACCACCTCCGACCTTCCCGAGCGTTTCAGCTGCAATCCGGAACAGACCGAACCGACCATCGACGCGCTGCTGAATAACCTCAAAGGCGTCACCGACTATCACAGCCTGGCGCCTGAGCGTCGCATTGAAGTTCGCCGCTATCTGTTGTGCCTGGACGACACCGCTCGCAAGGTTGGCAAGCTGCCGACGCTGGATGCGCGAGAGAAGTCCGACCTGGAAAAACTGCGCAAGGACCTGACCGTCACGACCGAATACGCACCATTCTGGGTGATCCTCGCAGTCGCTCTGGCGCTGGGTCTGGGCACCATGGTCGGCTGGAAGCGCGTAGTGCTGACTATCGGCGAAAAAATCGGCAAGCAGGGCATGACCTACGCACAGGGCATGTCGGCGCAGATCACAACCGCCAGTGCCATTGCTCTGGCCAACGTCTTCAGCCTCCCGGTGTCGACCACTCATATCCTGTCGTCCGGCGTGGCAGGGACCATGGTGGCGAACAAAAGCGGCCTGCAGGGCGGCACCGTACGCAACATCCTGCTGGCGTGGGTTCTGACTCTGCCAGCGACCGTGGCATTGTCGGCGGGCCTGTTCTGGCTGGCTTCCATCGTGCTGGCCTGATCCACAATGTATCCGTATTGATTGACCCGTAGCAGTCCGGCTTGCCGGCGATGGCGACCTCGCAACGGCGCCTGCGCCGACAAGTCGGAGTGCTACGGGACATCATCACATCTACAAGCCCCTAACGCCGCTTCTTGCTGGCGCCCAGCAACGACCCCATCAAGCCTCTCACCAACTCCCGCCCTATCTGATTGGCCGCCTGACGCATCGCGCTTTTGACTGCCTGCCCTGCCAACCCACCGAGAAATCCGCCCGCCATGTCGGCAAAACCGCCTTCGGACTTTTCTTCAACCGCTGGCGATTGTCCTGCCTGCGGCGCTGTGCCCTTGCGCGCCAGAAGCATTTCATAGGCGGACTCGCGATCAACCGGCTTGTCGTAGCGTCCGACCAGTGACGACTGCGCGATCAACGCGGCGCGCTCTGCCTCGCTCAACGGACCGATTCTTGATTGAGGCGGCGCGACCAGCACACGCTTGACTATCTCCGGCGTGCCCTTCTCCTGCAGCGTTCCCACCAGAGCTTCGCCAATCCCGAGCTCCGTCAGAACCGTCAACGCATCGAACTCGGGGTTGGGCCGAAAACCTTCAGCCACCGCGCGTAACGATTTCTGCTCCTTGCTGGTGAAAGCGCGCAGGCCATGCTGAATACGCAGGCCCAGTTGCGCCAGGATGTTGTCCGGAAGATCACCTGGCGATTGAGTGACAAAGTACACCCCGACGCCTTTTGAACGGATCAGTCGCACCACCTGTTCCAGACGGTCCTGCAACGCCTTCGGCGTGTCGGCGAACAGCAGGTGCGCCTCATCGAAGAACAGCGCCAGTAAGGGTTTGTCCGCATCACCGCGCTCGGGAAGCTGCTCGAACAATTCGGCGAGCAGCCACAGCAGAAATGTCGCATAGACCTTGGGCGCCTCGTGCACCAGTCGGCTGGCGTCCAGCAGATGAATACGCCCTCGCCCATCACTGGCCGGTTGCAGAATGTCCTCGAGTTGCAGCGCCGGTTCGCCAAAAAGCGCTTCGGCCCCCTGCTGCTCCAGGATGGCGAGTCGACGCAACAACGCCTGACTGGAACCAGTGGTCATCAGCGCACTGTCATCACCCAGCACCTGTGGATTGTCACGCAGATAGTTGAGCAGGGCCTTGAGGTCCTTGATATCCAGCAACAGCAAGCCTTCCCGGTCGGCGACCTTGAACGCCGCATAGAGCGCAGACTGTTGACTGTCGGTCAGTTCCAGCAAACTGCCCAGCAGTAACGGCCCCATTTCAGACAACGTGGTACGCAGAGGATGCCCGGACTGTCCCTGCACATCCCACAAGGTCACCGGATACCCCTGCGGCTGATGGGCAAGCCAAGGCATCCCGGCAATGCGCTCGGCAATTTTGCCTTGGGGATTTCCAGCCGCGCCCAGACCGCAAAGATCGCCCTTGATGTCGGCGGCGAACACGGCGACGCCGGCATCGCTGAACACTTCCGCCAGACGCTGCAGCGTCACCGTCTTTCCGGTGCCGGTAGCGCCCGCGATCAGCCCATGACGATTGGCCAGACGCAGCGCCTGACCGATCGGCTGACCATCGGGGCCGGCACCAATGAGAATTTGTTGAGAGTCCGGCATGTTGTCACCCAAAAATTGCGATTTTTTTTCAACTCAATGGCCGAGCCAGTCGAGCCCTCAGTGCAGGCGGTTGACATCGCCAGCCCCAGTCAGCCCCTTCACTCTAGTTCAAGCCAAGGGAGTGCCACTGCAATGCGTAGGCTGCCGACACATGACCGACCGAACATCTATTCTTGAGAGAGGTCAACCATGGAAGAAACACCGTAGAACGGAGGCAACCGTGCATATCGCTGACATGACCATGTTCTACGCCCCCGCCAGTGGCGGCGTACGTACTTATCTGGATGCCAAGCACTGCCGTCTGGCTCATTTTCCCGGCGTTCAGCACAGCCTTTTGATACCCGGCCCCGACGTCAGCCATCTGGATGGCGTTTACAGGGTTCCCTCCCCTCCCCTCCCGTTTGGCAACGGCTATCGTTTTCCCTTGCGGGTAGCGCCTTGGCGAAAAGCCCTGCGCGATCTTCAGCCGGATCTGATAGAGGCCGGCGATCCTTACTTGACCGCCTGGGCCGCGCTGGATGCACGTCGCCAGCTGGACGTGCCAGTGATCGGGTTCTACCACTCCGACCTGCCGCTGCTGGTCAGCAACAGAATTGGCACGTGGTTAGGCACCAACGTTGAAAACTATGTCACCAAGCTCTATGGCAACTTTGACCGGGTGCTCGCGCCAAGCACGGCGATGGCCGAAAAGCTCAGGCATCTGGGCGTCAAGAATGTGTACGTTCAGCCCTTGGGCGTAGATCTCCAGACATTCGACCCGAGTCGCCGTGATGCCGGTCTGAAGGCCGAACTGGGTCTGAGCGAAGATACGCACCTGCTGATCTTTGCTGGCCGAGGTTCACGGGAAAAGAATCTGGGCGTATTGCTGGACTGCCTCAAACTGCTAGGGCAGCAATATCACTTACTACTGGTCGGCTCTCATATGCCCACCGCCGTACCGGAGAACGTTTCGGTCATCAATCACTTTTGCCCTGCGGTGGAAGTGGCGCGGCTGCTGGCCAGTGCCGATGCGCTTGTGCATGCCGGGGATCAGGAAACCTTCGGGTTGGTGGTGCTTGAGGCGATGGCCAGTGGTACGCCGGTGGTAGCGGTCGATGCCGGCGCCTTTCGAGAAATCATTCCCCAGACATGCGGCCTGTTGTGCCAGGCCAATCACCCTAAAGCGATGGCAGCGGCCGTACGGCAACTGTTCAGGTCCGGTGCTCGGGAAAAAGGCGCGGCTGCCCGCCTCCATGTCGAGCAGCATTACGCCTGGGATGCCGTGGTCGCAGGGCTGCTAGGTCACTATCAAGCGGTGCTGGGCACGACGACCGCAGCGCATGCACATGGCTGACAACATGAACGAACGCAGCGTTTTACTGGTCTTGCACGACGTGGCGCCGACGACATGGGCAGACTATCGACCGTTCGTACTTGCGGTGGACGCGCTGGGGAATATTCCGATCACCTGGCTGGTCGTCCCGGACTTTCACAAGGTTGATCGGGTCGACCAGACTCCCGCTTTCCAACGCCTGATGCATTCGCGCCTCACCAAGGGCGACGAGTTGGCGCTGCACGGTTACTACCATTGCGATGACAGCCCTGCTCCGCGCACGCCGAAGGACTTCTTCATGCGCCGCATTTACACGTGGGAGGGCGAGTTTTATACCCTGAATCGCCAGCAGGCATTGCAACGACTCGAAGCAGGCATGGACGTTTTCCAGCATCACGAATGGCCGCTGCACGGATTCGTCGCACCGGCCTGGCTCATGAGTTCGGGCACTCGCGAAGCGCTGCGTGAATTACCTCTGGACTGCACAAGCGATGCACAACATCTGTATCGTCTGCCAGACTTTTCCCCGATCAATGCTCCGGGTATTGTCTGGAGCGCCCGCAGCGCCTGGCGTCGTGGGCTATCAAAAATCATCAGCAATCACCGTGAGGCTCATTTGCAAAACGCCCCCACCATTCGCCTGGGCCTGCACCCGGTGGACATGCGGCACGAGTTTTCTCGCCGGTACTGGCTCGAAACGCTCATACGCCTGCTGGAAGAAGGACGCATGCCGATGACCAAATACGCCTGGCTGCAACGTCAAAGTGCGTTCAGGTCCGCCGCGTGAAGCGACTCGTCTGGCTCGCAGTGGGTCTGTCACTCGCCTTGCTGATCCCCTTTTTCATGGGGGGCGCGGAGATGTTTCATCGCCTGCGCGATTTTCCTCTCACCTTGTTGCTGGGCATGTTCGGCATGGTTTTGGTGGGGTGGTGCATGAATACCATGCGCTTGCGTCTGCTATTGGGCGAAAGCGCCAGCGGATTGGGGATGCGCAAGAGTCTGGGCGTGGTCATGGCTACCGAATTTGCCTACTGCGCAACACCCGGTGGCAGCGGCGCACCGCTGACACTGGTGGCCCTGTTGTCACGCAGCGGTATCGGCCCAGCCAGGAGCACAGCGGCATTTGCCACCGACCAGCTCAATGACCTCGTGTTTTTTCTACTCGCCCTGATCGGCATTCTGATTTATGCCGTGTTTCATAAACTCAGCGAGAACCTTGAATGGATGCTCGTCGCCAGTGCCCTGCTGATCGGAGCAGGCCTGTGTGCCTGCGCCGGTTTTGCGCGCTATCACCGACGCATCATCCTGTTCAATGGCAAGCTGCTCACCCGCATGAAACGCAAAAACACAACGCGCATTCGTTGGGCGCGCAAGCTCCTGCACTTTCGCGACGCGCTGGCCGAAACCTGGAAAATGCCCCATCGCATCCTGCTTCAGGTTTTCGCGCTGACCTGCATTCACTGGAGCCTGCGCTACAGCGTGATGTACCTGGCATTGCAGGGTCTGGGCGTGAACATCGACTGGGCGTGGACATTCCTGGTTCAGATGCTGTCGCTAAGTGCCGGGCAGTTCAGTCTGTCGCCGGGAGGTGCCGGTGCCGCAGAGCTGACCTCAGCGGCCTTGCTCGCACCCATGGTGGGAAAGTCGACAGCGGCGGCGGCGATTCTGATCTGGCGGATCGTCACCTACTACTTCTATCTGGTGGCGGGCGGGCCAGTGTTCCTGTTGATGGTGGGTCGTCCGTTGTTGATCAAGCTACTTCGTATCAAGCCTGCCTGAATCCTCCTCAGTCTCTTCAGGCTTGAGCTGCTCCCACAACTGGGCTGCACCTTCGAAATCGGTACCATCCTCGGGCGACAAAGCATCGGGATCGTAACGGCTCAGGCAACCTTCGCCCAAGGTTGGCGGGGCACTGGAGGTGGCTTTGTCGAGTGGGTTTGCCATGAACGAACGACCTCTCTCTGTCAGCGACGCAGTTTTTTAGCAGTCCGGCTTGTCGACGTTAGCGGTCTCAAGAAAACACCGCCGAAAAACCGAACTGCTATAGATAGTCAACTGTTAACGTCAGCGCCCAAGCTTAGTCAAACACAACTGTCTTGTTGTCATGCACCAGAACGCGATCTTCCAGATGCGCCCGCAGGCCGCGCGCCAAGACCATCTTCTCCACGTCACGGCCGAAACGCACCATGTTCTCGATGCTGTCGCGATGACTGACACGGACCACGTCCTGCTCGATGATCGGACCTGCGTCCAGCTCTTCGGTGACGTAATGGCAGGTCGCGCCAATGAGCTTCACACCGCGCAGCGAGGCCTGATGATAAGGCTTGGCACCCACGAACGAGGGCAGGAAGCTGTGGTGAATGTTGATGACTTGATGAGCGTACTCGCGGCATAGCTGGGGCGGCAGGATCTGCATGTACCGCGCCAGCACCACGACGTCGGCTTCATGTTGCTTGACCAGACGCGACACTTCGGCGAAGGCCGGTTCCTTGTCTTTCGGATCGACCGGAACATGGTGATAAGGAATGTTGTGCCACTCGACCATGCTGCGCAGGTCCTGGTGGTTGGAAATCACACAGGCGATTTCACAGTCCAGTTCATCGCTGTGCCAGCGGTGCAGCAAGTCTGCCAGACAGTGGGACTCGCGGCTGGCCATGAGCACGACGCGCTTCTTCTGATCAGAGTCAGTGATACGCCAATCCATCGAGAACTCTTCGGCGATTGGCGTGAACGCCTCGCGAAACCCCTCAAGATCGAACGGTAAGGTATCGGCACGGATTTCATGGCGCATGAAAAACCAGCCGCTGAGATTGTCAGAGTGATGGCTCGCTTCGGTGATCCAGCCGTTGTAAGACGCCAGAAAGTTACTGACTTTGGCAACGATGCCGACGCGGTCCGGGCAGGCAATCACCAGACGAAAAGTGCGCATGAGGGAAAACTCCAGAACTTCGCAAAGGCCGCCATTCTAGCGACTACCTGTCGACTGTGCAGTATTCATGTGGCACGGATTTCACAGGTGTTGAGTCCGGCGCCGATCGGCGGTAATGGCCTGCTGTTCCAGCGCTGCCCTCTCCCCGCCAAAACAGGCAAACGATAACTGCATTAAATACAGGGGGTCTTTTGCAAGCTGCGTTCTAGATTTGTTTCATCAACGGCACACCTGACTCAGCTATTTCAAAATGCTACAGATAAAACTTTTCTTAAATGTTTACTTGCGCAAATACTCTGACTATTATTGCGTCATTACACCGTGCCCATCACAACATAGGTAGCCCCCATGTCCCTGATCAACGAATACCGCGCTACAGAAGAAGCCATCAAAGAACTGCAAGCGCGTCTGCAAAACCTGCAACAAGACGGCAAACTGCAAACTGAACTTGAGTTCGAAGGCAAACTGCGCTCCCTGATGGGCGAATATCAAAAATCCCTGCGTGACATCATCGCGCTGCTGGATCCAGAATCCAAAACAAAAGCGCCTCGCGGCGCGGCGGTAAAAGCGACCGGCACCAAGCGTGCACGCAAGGTCAAGCAATACAAGAACCCGCACAACGGCGAAATCATCGAAACCAAAGGCGGCAACCACAAGACTCTGAAAGAGTGGAAAGCCAAGTGGGGCGGCGAAGAGGTTGAAAGCTGGTCAACTCTGCTGGGCTAACTGCCCGCGTGTTGCGCAGCCGTTGTACAGTGATGTGCAACCTGAAAAACGCCAGCGAATGCTGGCGTTTTTTATTGACCTGGTGTCGAGCTCCGCAACTTTAAAGCCCCAGTCGGTTTTGCAGTTGCAGAGAGTAATCCTGCCATTGGCTCAATACCTTAAGCTGTTCAGGATTTGCCTTCAGCGAGTGCTCGATCAACGCCTTGGTGAAGCCTTTCAACGTATTCGGAGCCCCGGCCAGCGGGTCCGTGAGGCGCCACTGACAAAAGCTCAGCCAGCGCTGCTGCTCCTCGACGCTCAGGGTTTCTGCAAAGTTGCGTGCCCGGTAACGAAATAACAATTCGGGCAGACGCGGATCGTCGAATGGCCACCCATCGCTGCCTAACTGGCGAGGTTCTGCACTACGTACCTGTTCGCACAGCCGCCGGTCACGATCATTAAAAAAACCATCATAAAGCTGTTGTTCAGGGTCTTCATTGACGGAAAAGTCGTCGCTGGCATATACCGTCTTCAACTTTTCCTGCCAGATGCCCTGGCCCTCATTCAGTCGCGTCACACGCTCTTTGTAGACGTCCAGGTCCAACAATAGTCGCTGACGATCTTCATCACGCAGCACGCTCAAAGGTGCGACGACCGGGCATTTATTTATATGAAGTAATTTGAGAGGAACCGGCAACTGGCCCTCCGCCAAATCCTCGCGCCGGGTATATAGCCGCTGGCGTAACGTCTGGCCGTCTTCATCCAGCAATGGACGGTGATCATGAAAAAGGTCGCAGACTATGAGCGCATTGCGATTGGTCGGATGCCAGGCCAGTGGTAGTACCACGCTCAAATAACTTCGCGCTGCGGAGAAACGACCGGATATATGCACCAATGGCTGCAACAGGCGAATCTGTTCCTGGACCTTGTGTTTGCTGCGCAGCTGAAAAAGATAGTCGTAAAGCTTGGGTTGTTTGTCGCGGACCAGACGCGCCAATGCAATAGTTGCACGCACATCGGAGAGCGCATCGTGCGCTTGCCCGTGATCGATGCCATTGGCCGCTGTCAGTCGTTCGAGTTTGAGGGTTACTCGACCGTCTTCTTCCGGCCAGACAATTCCTTCAGGTCGCAGGGCATAGGCCGTACGCACGACATCAATCAGATCCCACCGACTATTCCCGCCTTGCCACTCACGTCCGTAAGGATCGAAAAAATTGCGATAAAGACTGTAGCGGGTCATTTCGTCATCGAAACGCAGCGTGTTGTAGCCCGCTCCACAGGTACCCGGTCTTGCGAGCTCAGCATGGACCCGTGTCATGAAATCCGCTTCGCAAAGCCCTTTCTCCGCCAGCCGCGCTGGCGTGATACCCGTAACCAGGCATGCCGCCGGATGCGGCAGGATGTCATCACTGGGCTGGCAGTAGAGGTTCACCGGCTCGGATATTTCGTTGAGCTGATCATCGGTGCGGATTCCCGCTACCTGGAGTGGGCGATCATTTCGCGGATTGATTCCGGTGGTTTCGTAGTCGTACCAGAAGATGCTGGAGCTCACGGGCGTATCCTGAACAGAAGACAGCCGAAGTCTAACAGATGAACTTCAGCACTCTGCCTGCTCCGGGGCCCCCTCGAGCTAAAAGAGAAGTTTCCCACATATTGTTTCCGAAACGTCCGGTTGCTTACCTCCACTCCCGTGGCTAGCATCAAACTTCATCTTTCAGGCGCCCACCTCCCGACAATGTCCTCTTCGCAAGATTGGCCAAGGATCGCTGCGCAGCCTGCCCCGCTGGACACTCGCATCCGCATGGAAACCCCGGAAGGCATCGATCTGATCCTGCGCCCCGCCGGGCTGTTGTCGCGCTCGCTGGCATTCACGATCGATTTGCTGATTCGCGGCACGCTGCTGGCGGGGCTGCTGTTTCTGCTTCAGGCTTTGGGGGAGTTCGGCACCGGCCTGTTCCTACTGGCGCTGTTCCTGATCAACTGGGGGTACATGGTGCTGTTCGAAGTCCTTCACCAGGGACGCACACCCGGTAAACAGATCATGGGGCTATGCGTGGTACATGACGACGGCACACCGGTAGGCTGGCCAGCGTCGGTGCTTCGTAACCTGTTGCGCTTCGTCGACATGCTCCCTGTCGGCTATTGCGTGGGCGCATTCACCTGCCTGTATCACCCCACATTCAAACGCCTGGGCGACCTGACCGCGGGTACGCAGGTGATTTACCGGGACTCACTGCCAGAGCGCCCGTCGCTTCCGGACGCAACGCCGGTGGCAACGCCGCTGGCACTGACCCTTGAAGAACAGCGTGCGATTCTGGCGTTCGCCGAGCGGCAGACCGGGCTTTCTCCGGCTCGAGCGCAGGAACTGGCGGCAATCCTCACCGAGCCTCTGCAGATGCCGTCAGACATCTCCCCTCACGCTTCTGTGGACCAATTGAACGGCATGGCTCGCGGATTGGCAGGCTCGATATGAAACAGAGCCAGTTCGAACGGCGTCATCAAGACGCCTGGCATCAATTTGGCAAGCGTCTCGATACGCTTGAGCGCAGCCGGCGCAAGAACGACGCGGGCGACGGTTTTACCGAACAATACCGGCAGATCTGTCTGCATCTGGCGCTGGCTCAGGAGCGCGGCTACAGCGGCCACCTCGTCGAACCACTGCAACAGCTGGCGATGCGCGGTCATCAGCAGCTCTATCGTCATCGCAGCCAGTTTTCTGCGCGGTTTCTGGGTTTCATACTGGCCGACTTTCCGCGTCTGGTTCGTGCCGAATGGCGATGGGTTGCGCTGGCGGGCGTACTGTTCTTCGGCAGCCTGCTGGTAATGGGGCTTCTCGTCTACGGTTATCCGGACCTGATCTACAGCGTCGTGAGTCCGGCGCAGGTCAGCGAGATGGAGTCGATGTACGATCCCGCAGCACGGCGCATCGGCGCATCGGCAGAACGGGCATCGAGCACTGACTGGCTGATGTTCGGTTACTACATCATGCACAACATCGGTATCGCCTTTCAGACCTTCGCCAGCGGTTTGCTGTTAGGTCTGGGCAGTCTGTTTTTCCTGTTCTTCAACGGTTTGATGATCGGAGCTGTAGCGGGTCATCTCACCGACGTCGGTTTCGGCCAGACGTTCTGGCCATTCGTGGTCGGGCATGGCGCCTTCGAGTTGACCGCCATCGTCCTGGCCGGTGCAGCCGGACTCAAACTGGGGTGGGCATTACTGGCCCCCGGTCCATTGCGCCGAGGCGAGGCGTTGCGCGTGGCGGCACAGACCAGCGTGAAGCTAATCGGCGGTGTCATGCTGTTCCTGTTAATCGCGGCCTTCATAGAAGCATATTGGTCGTCGATGACATGGCCGCAAAGCACCACCAAATACCTGGTGGGGGCCTCACTATGGGCTCTCGTCGCAGCCTATCTGATTTTCGCCGGACGTACCGCCCATGCGCCTGACTGAAGCCTGCGTGGCGATCCGTCCGCGCAACCCATGGGAAGCCGTCGACCTGGGCGTGCTGCTAGCGCGTCGGCACCGGCGTTTGCTGATGACCAGTTGGGCGATAGTGACGTTGCCGTTATATGCGTTGCTGAGCCTCCTCCTTTGGGACTATCCCACCGTGGCCGTGCTGCTGTTCTGGTGGTTGAAACCGGCGTATGAACGACTTCCATTGCTCATTCTGTCTCAGGCGCTGTTCGGCGCGCCCCCTACGCTCATGGAGGTGCTCAAGACATGGCCTCGCACACTCCGACCGCAGCTTCTTGCGAGCCTTACCTGGCGAAGGTTCAGCCTCAGTCGCAGCTTCACGCTGCCCGTTCAGCAACTTGAGGGTCTGGACGGTTTGCCCCGCGCGCAACGCATCGCCCTGCTGGGTCGAAAAGACCTGCGCGTAGCACGGCTTCTTACGTCAATGGGCAGCAGTCTGGAGATGTGTCTCTGGGTCGGAGCAATGCTGCTGTTCTACGCCCTGATTCCGCAACAGGTCGAGCTCGACTGGTCATGGCGCAGCCTGTTGGACATCGAGGGCAACTGGACCTGGCTCGAGCACCTGACGAACGCCTTTTATGCAGTCGTTCTGGTGCTGTGGGGGCCGATATACGTGTCCTGCGGGTTCGCCCTTTATCTGAATCGCCGGACCACACTGGAAGCCTGGGATATCGAACTGGCGTTCCGTCGCTTGCGCCAACGCGTGATTGGCAGCGCCTATGCCTTGCTGATCGTGATGTCGATTGCCCTGACCGGCCCGCCCTCGACAGCGATGGCCGCCGATGAGCCGACCTACAGCTGCCCGCTGCCGCCGCTGGATTTGCCGCAAACGGAAGAACACGTTGCAGGCCCTGGCGCACCCCGCTTGCTGAATCAACCTCTGAACAGTCAGGACTCGCGAGCGGCCATCAAAGGCGTGCTGGATAACCCGCCATTCAAGAACCCGAAGTCTGTGTCGGGTTGGCGCCTGCCCGAGCCGAAGCATGGTGCGAAAGCCGGTGAGACGCCGAGCTGGATAACCAAGGCAGTGGTGGGATTGCTGAACATCGGCAAGACCCTGTCGAGAGTGTTCGAAGCATTGCTGTGGACGTCGGTCACTCTGCTGGCGGCGTGGGTCATCTGGCGATATCGCACCTGGCTTGCCACTTTTGTAAGTCCTGCACCGCACAACCCCAAGAACAGACGCCACGTACCCCAGCAGCTGTTCGGGCTGCAAGTCGGGACAGAAAGCCTGCCGGATGACGTTGCCAGCGCGGCAGAGAAGCTCTGGCCACATTCGCCGCGGGAAGCCTTGAGCCTGCTATACCGCGCCCTGCTCAGCCGGTTACTCATCGACTATCGACTGCCGCTGAAAAACTCCGACACCGAAGGCCAGGTACTGGAACGCATTGCTCTGCTCAATCAAGCGCCGCTGCACGCGTTCAGCCAAGAGCTCACACGCCACTGGCAAAACCTCGCGTACGGACATCAGCTTCCGGCGGCGCAGGTGCAGCAAAGCTTATGCGCAGACTGGCGACGGTTGTTCGCCAGCGGAGCGCGGACATGAGCAGACGCTTGTGGCTCTTCGTCGCGGCAGCCCTGCTGATAGCCATCTCGGTCGCCAGCGTGCCGCTGCTCAAACGCCTGGAGCATTATCAAGAAATGGTCGACCAAGGGCCTTCCCCCGAAGTACGTACCAACCCCTATCTGGCAGCCGAAACCTTTCTGCGCCAGCGCGGCACTTCGGTCAGGACGATTCAGGCCCTCAACATCCTTCCCGATACCGGCGAACAGCCCCAGACCCTGATGCTGCTGGACACCCGCGAGAAGATGACGCCAGCTGAGGTCAAACGCCTGCTCGCCTGGACCCGCGCCGGCGGACGTCTGCTGTTCGTCGCCGAGCAGCTCTGGGACGAACAGAAAGCCCGCAGCGGCGACCTGTT
Source organism: Pseudomonas sp. LS-2 (assembly GCF_003605735.1). Classification (GTDB taxonomy): domain Bacteria; phylum Pseudomonadota; class Gammaproteobacteria; order Pseudomonadales; family Pseudomonadaceae; genus Aquipseudomonas. Next base: position 111,791 of record NZ_QXTJ01000045.1, read on the forward strand.
GCTCGATCAGCTGCAGATTCATCAATTTCTCACCCGCGATCTTCGCGAGCAGGACCGCCGACGGGAACGGGAGCAGGTAAAGCCGGTGATCCCGCTGAGTACGCCGGACATCGATACCCCAAAGACGCCATGGCCGGAACTGACCCGGCTCTACGTGCAAAATGAAAACGACCCGGCCTATATGAGTTTCGATCCTGCCTTTCATCTCGACGACCCACAGGATCACGCGCAGTCCTGGGCCAACAGCGCCGACGCCACACATTTGTTGCAGATGGTCTATGGCAACGGCCTGATCACCGTGCTCACCGACGCTGATCTGTGGAAGACCCGCGCCATCGGTAAATACGACAATGCGTGGCTGCTTTGGTATCTGACGCAGGACAGCGCGGTGACGATGTTGCTGCGCACCGATCATGACGATCTGTTCGGGCTGCTCTGGAAATACTTCCCTCAAGCCCTGCTAGCCCTGGCGCTGTGCGTGGGGGCCGGGCTTTGGCATGTCGGCATGCGTCAGGGGCCGTTGCAGCCAATACCGTCGCGGGCGCGTCGGCAGTTGAGCGAGCATTTGCGCGCCAGCGCGGATTTCCTGCTGCGGCGCAGAGGCCAGCACGCATTGCTGCGAGGATTGCAGCAGGACATTCTGCGCAGGGCCCGGCAACGTCATCCCGGCTTCGAGGCGCTGCCCGTTACGGAGCAGTGGCAGTTGCTGGGGCGCCTGACGCGTCAGTCCACCAGCGACATCGGCCAGGCATTGCGCCCGCGCCTTGAAGAACGTCTCTCCAGCTCCGAATTCACCCGTCAGGTTGCGTACCTGCAAACCCTCAGGAATGCCTTATGAGCGATCACCCGACCGAACCGTCGAGCAACGCAGAGAGCCCTGCCAAACACACGGAACACACGCCTCCCGAGCCGAAGGACAACCCGCCTGCGTCAACCAGCAACCCGACGCAGCAGCGCCAGCGCGCCATTCACCTTGCCCAGGCCGTGCGTCACGAGTTGCAGAAAGCCGTGATCGGTCAGAACGCCGTGATTGATGACGTGCTCACTGCTTTGATCGGTGGGGGCCATGTGCTGATCGAAGGCGTCCCCGGCCTTGGCAAGACCCTGCTGGTTCGTGCCTTGGCACGCTGCTTCGCTGGAGAGTTCGCCCGCATCCAGTTCACACCCGATCTGATGCCCAGCGATGTCACCGGGCATGCCGTCTATGACATGCAGACCGAACAGTTCAAGCTGCGCAAAGGTCCGCTGTTCACTCACATTCTGCTGGCAGATGAGATCAACCGTGCTCCAGCCAAAACACAGGCCGCTTTGCTGGAAGCCATGCAGGAGCGCCAGGTGACCCTCGAAGGTCGGGCGCTGCCGGTGCCTCAACCTTTTATGGTATTGGCGACTCAGAACCCCATCGAGCAGGAAGGGACGTATCCATTACCTGAGGCGGAACTGGACCGCTTCATGCTCAAGTTGCGCATGGATTATCCCCAGGCCGAGCAGGAGCTGGACATGGTGCGTCAGGTCACTCGCTCCACGCGCTCGGACATGCTCGACGTTCAGCCCCTGCGCACGTTGATGCAAGCCAAAGACGTGCAGGCCCTGCAACGTATCGCTGCTGACCTTCCAGTGGATGAACAGGTGCTTGACTATGCCGTGCGCCTGGCCCGCGCCACCCGCACGTGGCCCGGTTTGGCACTGGGCGCAGGCCCGAGGGCGTCCATCGCGCTGGTGCGTGGCGGTCGGGCCCGCGCGTTGCTGCGTGGGGGCGAGTTCGTGATTCCCGACGACATCAAGGGTTGCGCGCTGGCGGTATTGCGTCATCGGGTCAGGCTGTCGGCTGAACTGGACATCGAAGGCCTGTCGGTGGATCAGGTGCTCAAACAACTGCTCGATCAGGTTCCGGCGCCTCGCCAATGAAACAAATGCTCAAGCCATCGACCCGTCTGCTCTGGTGGCTGGCCATTCTGGTTGGCTTCGCAGTGCTGCTTGGCGTCCTGCAATCACTCGGGCGCGGGCCGACGGCAAGACTCGATGATCTGTTCTGGGCGCTGTTGTGCGTCATCGGCGGACTGGCTGCGCTCGATGCATTCTGGCTTTGGCGTCTGGCGTCACCGCGATTGCGACGTCACCTGCCAGGCAGTCTCGCACTCGGACGCTGGAGCGAGGTTCGCATCGAGATCGAGCACGACTGGCGCCGTTCCGTTCCACTGACGCTGTTCGATCATGGTCCCGAAGGACTTGGCAATCGTTTCGAAGTGGAGCAGCTGCCGCAGGAAATCTTGCTGCGCAAATACCGCAACGCTCAATGGGCCTATCGATTGCGCCCGACCAGGCGCGGGCATTTCATCTTCGAACGCATCGAGATCCAGTTGGGCAGCCCGTTGCGTCTGTGGCTGTCACGCCGTTACGTCGCCGCGCCTGACACTGCGCGCGTGTATCCGGATTTCGCACGCCTGCATAACGGCCAGTTGCTGGCGGTGGACAACTGGCTGAGCCAGATCGGCGTGCGTCAGCGTCAACGCAGGGGCCTGGGCCTGGAGTTCAACCAACTGCGTGAATTTCGCGAGGGCGACAGTCTGCGTCAGATCGACTGGAAAGCCACAGCTCGGCAACGCTCGCCCATCGCCAGGGAGTATCAGGATGAACGGGATCAACAGATCGTCTTCCTGTTGGACTGCGGGCGGCGAATGCGCAGCCAGGACGGTGACCTGACTCACTTCGATCACGCCCTCAATGCCTGTCTGCTCCTCGGCTACGTGGCCCTTCGACAAGGCGACGCGGTGGGTGTGTCGACATTCGCCGCCGATCAGAATCGGCACGTGTCCCCGGTCAAAGGCGCGGCTCAGTTGAATCTCCTGCTCAACAAGGTCTACGACCTGAGCACCACACAGCATCCGGCCGATTACAGCGGGGCCATCCGGCAATTACTGGTCCGGCAGAAACGTCGAGCACTGGTCGTGCTGATCACCAACCTGCGCGATGAAGACGATGAGGATCTGATCGGTGCCGTCAAGCAACTGAGTCGTCACCATCGGGTGCTGATCGCGAGTCTGCGGGAGGAGGTTCTGGACGAGCAGCGCCGCATACCTGTTCAGACCTGGCAGCAGGCGCTGGATTACTGCGGCACGGTAGATTTTCTGAATGCGCGGTTGGCCTTGCATGAGCGACTCATCGCTCATGGAATTCCGGTGCTGGATGTGCGCCCCAAAGAGCTGGGGCCGCAATTGGTCAGCCGCTATTTGAGCTGGAAGAAAGCAGGCACCCTATGAAGATGACACCCTCAAGCTGACGCTTCCAAGGGATAAAAGCTGAAGTAACGCTGCAATGCCTGAATCAAATGGTAATACTCGGCAGGCGCTGCCTGAAGCCGGAAGCCGGAGTCGAAAACGCCCGGCGTTTCGTCCTCCTGACACCAGAGGCAGCAGGCATTGATATCGATGTTGTAGAGACCGTTCTTCTCGTCCGGGACTTTCAAGCGCAACTGAAAGTCGGCACCGATAAGGATTGGCAGGTCGCTGATCAGCATCAAGCCCTGTTCCGAGACATTCCCCAGGCAGCCCAAGGGTTTGTCGGTGTACCGGTTGAACACCTGAAGGTAATACGGTAACTGGTGACGCTCGATTCGTCTTTCGTTGAGCATTGGACATTCGCCCCGGGATGACCATTGAGCATGGTCGCGCTAGTGCATTGAGATTCGGTCGAATTTGAAACCACCAAGACGACATAAACAGCCGAATCCACCTGTTCATTACAACAGGGACGTCATCTGACTCACCAGCCGTGATCGAAGTCACTCATCCGATTATTCGATTTAGCGATAACCGCCGCGTTTCGATAACCCTGTGCTTCGATAACCGAGTGCCCCGCGCCACTCCTGTGAGGAAATCTTAGGTCCCTACGTATCTCAGCCTAGCTCACCCTGCCGCAAGATCCACCCGAAAACGAGACCGGCCATCCATACGGGTGTAACTAAAGTGAAGCAGGTTTGACAACCGCAGGCGGTGCGAGGTTGTCATGACCCAACTGGTGCAAAGTATCCAGACGCGCCTGAGCCCGATATGCATACTCGCTGGACGGGTACTGGTTAATGATGAACTGGTAGGTTTGCACCGCATCCACATACAATTTCTGGCGCTCCAGACACTGGCCGCGCAACATCGACACTTCCGGCTGTACATAGCGCCGAGAGCGGCTTTCGCGGTCCACCTTCGACAGGTTGTACATCACCGCGTCGCAGTCGCCTTGGGCGTACGCACGGTTGGCGTTGTTCAGGTGGCTGTTCATTGCCCAACGGGTGCATCCGCTCAAGGCTGCCAACGCCACTAATATCATCACGATTCGCATGAGAGTCTCCTGTGCTCTGCATTGTATCGGCGCCTCGCGGGATTTCTTCAAGCACGATTCGAGTGCCGCCGGTCTGCCGATTGCCCAGTGATCGGGCAATGAGGTAGTGCAAAGGAACAATGACTACAGACCAATACAGTAGTAGCCTCTCGCTGCGCTTCATTTAAGGAGTTTGTGCATGTCCGTTCGCCGCACCAAAATCGTAGCCACACTGGGCCCTGCAAGTAATTCGCCAGAAGTCATCGAGAAGCTGATTCTTGCCGGCCTGGACGTCGCCCGCCTGAACTTCTCCCACGGCACGCCCGACGAGCACAAAGCTCGCGCGAAGCTGATCCGCGACATCGCCGCCAAGAACGGCCGCTTCGTTGCATTGCTGGGTGACCTGCAAGGCCCGAAAATTCGTATCGCCAAATTCGCCAACAAGAAGATCGAGCTGAAGGTCGGTGACAAGTTCACCTTCTCCACCAGCCATCCCCTGACCGAAGGCACCCAGGAAATCGTCGGCATCGACTATCCCGATCTGGTCAAGGATTGTGGCGTAGGCGACGAACTGCTGCTCGACGACGGACGAGTGGTCATGCGCGTCGACACGCAGACCGCCGACGCTCTGCATTGCACCGTGACCATCGGCGGCCCGCTGTCCGACCACAAAGGCATCAATCGTCGCGGTGGCGGCCTGACGGCTCCGGCCCTGACCGAAAAAGACAAGCAAGACATCAAGCTCGCTGCCGAAATGGACCTGGACTACCTGGCCGTTTCCTTCCCGCGCGACGCCGCTGACATGGAATACGCCCGCCAGCTGCGCGACGAATCCGGCGGTACCGCCTGGCTGGTGGCGAAGATCGAACGCGCTGAAGCCGTGGCCGACGACGAAACCCTCGACGCGCTGATCCGCGCCAGTGACGCGGTCATGGTTGCCCGTGGCGACCTGGGCGTGGAGATCGGTGACGCTGAGTTGGTGGGCATTCAGAAGAAAATCATTCTGCACTCGCGCCGCCACAACAAAGCGGTAATCGTGGCGACGCAGATGATGGAATCGATGATTTCCAGCCCGATGCCGACCCGCGCTGAAGTGTCCGACGTGGCCAACGCCGTGCTCGACTACACCGACGCCGTGATGCTGTCCGCTGAAAGCGCCGCCGGTTCTTATCCTGTCGAAGCCGTGGAAGCCATGGCGCGCATCTGCGTCGGTGCTGAACGCCACCCGACCGGCAAGACGTCCAGCCACCGCATCGGTCACTCGTTCACCCGTTGCGACGAAAGCATCGCGCTGGCGGCCATGTACACCGCCAACCACTTCCCGGGCGTGAAAGCGATCATCGCATTGACCGAAAGCGGCTACACCCCGCTGATCATGTCACGCATCCGCTCGTCGGTGCCGATCTACGCGTTCTCCCCGCACCGTGCGACCCAGGCCCGTGCCGCCATGTTCCGTGGCGTCTACACCGTGCCGTTCGACCCTGCCTCGCTGCCGCCGGGCCAGGTCAGCCAGTCCGCCGTGGACGAGCTGCTCAAGCGCGGTCTGGTCGAGCAAGGCGACTGGGTCATACTGACCAAGGGTGACAGCTACCACACCATCGGCGGCACCAACGGCATGAAGATCCTGCACGTCGGCGACCCATTGGTCTAAGACGCAGCGGCGAAGACAAAAAGCCCCGGCACTTGCGAGAGTGTCGGGGCTTTTTTCATCCCTGACCGGACCGGATGTGCAGCCCCCGGCAACGTTGGAGATTTCGCAGGGTATTGACACTCCGAAGCCCAGTTTTAATAACTACACACGTGAGGATGTTAGTGGCCACAAATTCCGAGAGACCGCTTCAAATCGTTATATCTCCCGAAGCCACCAATAAAATCAACGATGCTGTAATCAGCACCACTCCGGCAAGATTGGGGATATAAACCCAACACTTAAGCCGTCTGGGCACGCGCCTCACTTGATCAGCGTCAACAAGCCCATGGCGAGCCCACAACCGCAGAAAGAAAAAACAGCTGGCAACCATGCCCAACCGCATCTGGCGCCCTAAAGCTCCGGAGGTATTCCAATGCCGTTTGGAGTCACTTACCAGCTTGCAATCCGTCAACGCAGCTTCTAGGGGTTCGAGCTTAAACCGTGCGACCCAAACAAACAGGAGTGCATTAATAGGTATGAGAACCGCCACTATCGTAATGCTGACATTGAACACAGCGTCACTATTCATAAATGCTCTCATATAAATACGTACTGAATTTATCTCCTATAACGGATCCCATAGTGCCGCCTCCCCATGCTGCCGTGGCTCCAGCTATGAGTGCGCAAGCCGCAAGTGCTGTTCCCCCAGTAGCAATGCCTAACCCAACGCAGATTGCAGGGCCAGCCGAGACAGCCACTGTTCCACCAATCCACGCAAGTCCAATCCCCCCTGCTGTCTTAGTAGTCTCAACATACTTCGCCTTCCGACACTCCTCCTCCCTCCCCACCGAACACGCCTCTTGAATCTCCAGCGCCCCGACGCCGACGTCCAGCGCGATGCCTACGTAGGTGCCTTTGCTCAACGCATTAGCCGTTTTGGCAACGTGTTTGACCGTTCGCGCATACCCCGCTATTTCGCCGGTGTGCAGGTAACTCTTGCTGGAGATGCCCAGCATTTTTTTCATCTTTCCGGTATTTCGGAGCCCGGACCCGAAGCGGCCGATACCGGCCAGCGCCTTTTCGATCTTGGAGAACAGCGCCTTGCGTTGGGCGAAGAACTGGTCGTTGGTGATTGCAGCGGATTTCCAGCGTTGGTGCAGCGCTTCGGTGTCTTTGAGCAAGGTTTCCAGTTCACGCAGGTGCCTGGCCCACGCCGCGGTGCTGCTGCCCACGCCAATCGAGCCGTAGGCCATGATGCTTTGCAGCAGGTCGAAATTTTGCGTCATGACGTTGCTGCTGGCGTAGCCGGTGCCGATCATCGACAGGCGAACGTCCTGGGCCAGGCGCATGAGTTCTGTTTCTTCCGGCGTACACATCTGCGTAGCGTCATCGCCCACGATCACAATTTGTCCGGGCAAGACGACTTCGTTGAGAATATGCGCATTAAGTTGGTCGAACTTTGCACGCCCGCCGATAAGCAACCCCGGAAGATGGTCCCGAAGATAGACGTAGTTCAGCATCTCGTCGTTGACGAACGCATACGGCTTGGGCATTTGCGCGTTCCTCAGGCGTAGGGCTTGCAGGCGATACGGTCCCAACCACCGCAGATGTTTCCAGCTGCCTGGCCGTCGACTCGGGATTGGTGGGTGTAGGTGGTATTGATGCGCCCGTAATTGAGGCGAATCACTTCCAGTGGCTCGCCGCTTTCGCCATTTTGGGCAAAACTTGAGATCAGCACTTCTTCGAGTTTGATTTCGAAGTAACGCAACTTGTCGCCGCCTGCGCGGTTAAGCGACAACGTCACTTCTTTGAGGTGTGAACCTTTGCAATTGGCTTCGAAGAGTTTGCCGCTCGCGCTGTCCAGCCGTTTGCTGAATGTGAAGTCCGAAAGACGAACACCGCCCGCGGTCGCGGGACCGGCTGAACGTGCAGTTGTGGAAACGCTTTGATCCGCGCCGAAGCTGTAGCCGGTGATTTCGATCCAGCCTTTGTGCTGCTCATCCAGCGCATCGCCTTTAATGCCCTCGATTTTTATGAATGCATCGAATGCCATTGCTGACCACTCCCTTCATGAATGAGTGGCCGACGATAGGTGAGTCCGTTGTTGAAATTCACTAAACAACGCGTTTAAAGAGGCATAATCCGGGCACTTCAGAAACGCCCTACGACGTATCTTTTGATATATGGCCGATACACCATTTACCGGATCGCTTCTGAATAATCATCGCTGCCTGTGCAGACGTCCGGATCGCGGACGGTCGGGATCAAACCTTCTCGTGAAAAACGTCCGCCAAGAGCTGACTGCGGGGTAACCCAGCGATGTAAAGGCGCTTTGAATACGCTTCGACACTCGCAGGCGATCCGCACACCAACGCGATGGTCTGGCGGGACGTGACTCGCAACCCCGAAAGCGCTGCATGGAAATCGTCGGGACCGATCAATTCGACCTTCATCTGCGGATGCTCGACTGCCAACGTCTGAAGTTCAGTCGCCAGATAATGTTCTCGCGCCACATGCATCACGCGAATCGCGCCGTGATGCTGTTGACGCAACGCCTCGCGCAGCACGCCCCACAAAGGCCCTAACCCGGTTCCGGCGGCGAGAAGCCACAATGGCCGTTCCTGCCAATCAGGGTCGTGGTGCAGCGCACCGCCGCGCAGTTCACCGAGTCGAATCGCATCGCCCGGCTTGAGTGAGCGCGCGACGTCGGCGAAGGCACCGGGGTTACGGCAGTCGATATGAAACTCCAGGAACGGATCTTCGCCGGGCAGGCTCGCCAGCGAATAAGGTCGTGCTACGCCGCCGTCTGTCCACAGCACAAGATGTTGACCTGCGCGATATCGCAGCGGGCGCTCGGGTTCGAGCCGCAGGCGTAAAACCGAGGGGCTGAGCCAGTCACAGGCCAACACCTTGGCTGGCGAACCGTCTCGCAACGGGTCGAATATCTCAACGCTCAGGTCCTCCACCACACGACACTGACACGACAAACGCCAACCTTGTGCGCGCTTGTCGACATCCAGCGCTTCGGGCAGCGCATCCACTGGCTCGCCGCTGACGCAACGCACCAGACAGGCATGACAACTCCCGGCACGGCAACTGTAGGGAACTGACAGACCGGCGCTGTTCAGAGCATCGAGCAGATTGACGCCCGGCGTGACCGACCAATGCCGGTCACCGGCACGCAGATCAGGCATCGACGTGATCCCAAGCGCCGTGGCAGCGATTTCGACCATGATGCTTGGCGCGATAGAGCGCCTGATCTGCGCTGTGCAACGCGCGATCCATGTCGTCCCCGCGCTCGATGAGGGTCATGCCGATCGACAGGCTGAGTTCTAGCCCCGGTAACTCGGGGATGACCACTTGTGCAAAGGCTTCGCGAACCCGCTCACAGCAGTCAACCAGTTGGGCTCGGGTGCAACGCGGTATCAACAGCACGAACTCTTCTCCTCCATAACGCGCCAGGATGTCGTCCGAGCGCAGGCAATGGCTGGCCGTGGCCGCGAACACCTGTAACACCCGATCACCGGACGCATGCCCCAGTAGATCGTTGACCCGCTTGAAATGATCGAGATCGATCAGCGCCAGGCCTCCGGTGTAGCTGCCATCCATGGTTTCGAGTTCACGGGTCGCCAGCCGCAGAAAGTGTCGGCGATTGTACAGATTGGTCAGTTCATCGGTAGAGGCGAGTTCTTCGAGCTGAAACATCATGCCGCGAAGGGTTTCCTGATGCGCCTGCAAGGTGACCCGCCGCTGGCGCATCCGCTGGCGGGAGCCTTGCACGAACCGGGCATACATCGACAACCAGCCGAGCACGATGAACAACGCGCACGTTTGCAGCGCAGCAAGCCCAGGATCGGCGAGCCGATCCGCAAAGGCATCCCACAAGTTGACACCGGTAAAGCCGAGCAACGCCAGAACAGCGCAGCGGGTAAACACGCGAGACGGAAGATGGAACAGGCCAAACAGCAGCACCAGGACGTAAAGCACCAGGAACGTGCCCCGCGCGCTATCCAGATGGGCGAGCAGAAAAGTTTGCCAGGCCAGGCCCATCAGCACCTGAAACTCGGTGAGGCTCGGGTCCTTGAAGCGGTAGTTGTAGCCACCGAAAAACACCAGGCTCAACACGCCCTGAGAGAACAGCACCGCCACGCTGGTGAGCCAGACACCGAAGAAGGAGGTGTGATAATACCCGGCGCAATAAGCCACCCACAGAAGTGCGATCAGCAACGTGTAAGTGCCGGCCGCCAGGGCAAAACGCTTAAGCAATAAACGCTGTAGGGTCGGGTCAGTCACTTGATGACTCATCATGCGAAAAAGGGTCCATCCTGCCCGCCGGAAGCGACCTGCACAGGTCGGCGGAGGTCGAGTATCCCACTGAAGGAGCGGGAATGCGCTTCGACATCCGGAAAAGGTGTCAATGTAGTGCAAACGGGGCAGTTCGCCAACGAATCACCCATCGGCGGTGCACAGGCCTTTATCCCGATCCGGTTCGCCCGGCGCATGGGGGGCGGCATCTCGTCAGAAACTCCCTCCGCTCCCGGTACGGTGTGACGTCCACACCCTCACCATCGACGTGATAAATATTTCTGTCTTCCCGGTCGAACTGACCACTGGGCGCCACGCACGGGTTTAGACCAACGTTTAGCCTGCGGCAGGGTGCCGCATCAGTGGTCACGCGGTATACTGCCGCGCCTTTTCCTGCCGCGGCGCCGAGCGCTGATCGAGCCGAAGGCCGTTTGCGCGGGGGCCTGACCGTATCCCGCGCAAGCCGCCCCATATAATGTTCCCGCCTGATAAAGGAGAACGCCCATGACCGTGATCAAGCAAGATGACCTGATTCAGAGCGTCGCTGACGCCCTGCAGTTCATTTCCTACTACCATCCCGTGGACTTCATCCAGGCCATGCACGAGGCTTACCTGCGTGAAGAATCGCCTGCTGCGCGCGACTCCATGGCTCAGATTCTCATCAACTCGCGCATGTGCGCCATCGGCCATCGTCCGATCTGCCAGGACACCGGCATCGTCACCGTCTTCGTACGTGTCGGTATGGACGTGCGCTGGGATGGCGCCACCATGGGCCTGGACGACATGATCAACGAAGGCGTTCGTCGCGCCTACAATCTGCCGGAAAACGTCCTGCGTGCCTCGATCCTCGCCGACCCGGCAGGCGCTCGCAAGAACACCAAGGACAACACCCCGGCCGTCATCCACTACTCCATCGTTCCGGGTAACACCGTGGAAGTGGACGTCGCAGCCAAGGGCGGCGGCTCGGAAAACAAATCGAAGATGGCCATGCTCAACCCGTCCGACTCGATCGTTGACTGGGTGCTCAAGACCGTTCCAACCATGGGCGCGGGCTGGTGCCCACCGGGCATGCTCGGCATCGGCATCGGCGGCACCGCCGAGAAGGCTGCGGTCATGGCCAAGGAAGTCCTGATGGAGTCCATCGACATTCACGAGCTCAAGGCTCGCGGTCCGTCGAACCGTCTGGAAGAAATGCGTCTGGAGCTGTTCGAGAAGGTCAACCAGCTGGGCATCGGCGCTCAGGGCCTGGGCGGCCTGACCACGGTACTCGACGTCAAGATCATGGACTACCCGACCCACGCAGCCTCCCTGCCGGTCTGCATGATCCCTAACTGCGCCGCCACCCGTCACGCGCACTTCGTGCTCGACGGTTCGGGTCCTGCGTCGCTGGAAGCGCCACCGCTGGACGCCTACCCGGAAATCGTCTGGGAAGCCGGTCCTTCGGCTCGCCGCGTCAACCTCGACACCCTGACCCCAGAAGAAGTGCAAAGCTGGAAGCCGGGCGAGACCGTTCTGCTCAATGGCAAGATGCTCACCGGCCGCGACGCTGCGCACAAGCGCATGGTCGAGATGCTGAACAAGGGCGAAACCCTGCCGGTGGATCTGAAGGGTCGTTTCATCTATTACGTCGGCCCGGTCGATCCGGTCGGTGACGAAGTCGTGGGGCCAGCCGGTCCGACCACCGCCACGCGTATGGACAAGTTCACCCGCCAGATCCTCGAACAAACCGGCCTGCTGGGCATGATCGGCAAATCCGAGCGCGGTCCGACCGCCATCGAAGCGATCAAGGACAACAAAGCCGTTTATCTGATGGCCGTCGGCGGAGCTGCTTACCTGGTCGCTCAGGCGATCAAGAAATCGCAGGTCCTGGCATTCCCTGAACTGGGCATGGAAGCGATCTACGAGTTCGACGTCAAAGACATGCCGGTCACTGTCGCGGTCGACAGCAAGGGCGAGTCGGTACACATCACAGGTCCTGCCATCTGGCAGAAGAAGATCAGTGAGAGCCTGGCGGTAGAAGTGCAGTAAGCACCTCTATGCCAACGAAAAGCCCGGCCATCGTGCCGGGCTTTTTTTCGCCGCCAGCGCGCCTGTGTCGATCAAGGCCACCCGTTCCAGAACTTAACGCGATAGCGATTATCGCGAATGCTCAGCGCTCGCGCCGCCGCCACGGACCAGACTCAAGGGTGTGGCGAACGCCCTGTGCTGACTCAGGTAACGCATGCAACTGACTCGCAGGAACGAGGCGAAATTCACCACCTCACCCCGGTAATCCATGACCTCTTCGTAGAGCTTGCTGATCAGTTGGTTGGTGGTAAGACCGTCATGTCCGGCGATCTCCGCGAGGATGTCCCAGAACTGGTTTTCCAGGCGCAGCGTCGTCACAACGCCGCAGATGCGCAGCGAGCGCGAGCGGGATTCGTAGAGGATGGGATCGGCTTTTACGTAGAGTTCGCACATGGTCAAACCTCCCCTGTCAAAGAATGATCTGAGTGCCCAGCAGCTTCAGAAACGCAGCCAGCCAAGCTGGATGCGCAGGCCACGCAGGACCGGTCACCAGATTGCCGTCGGTGTGCGCCTGGTCCATGCCGATCTCGACATATTCGCCACCGGCCAACCGGACTTCCGGTGCACAGGCCGGATACGCGCTGAGCGACTTGCCCTTGAGTACGCCAGTTTCGGCGAGCAACTGAGGCCCGTGGCAGACGGCGGCGATGGGTTTGTTGTCACGACCGAACTCACGGACCAGCTCCAGGACTTTCTGATTCAGACGCAGGTATTCCGGCGAGCGCCCGCCGGGCACCAGCAATGCGTCGTAGTCCGCGGATTTCACGCTGTCGAAATCGAAGTTCAGTCCAAAGTTGTGGCCGCGTTTTTCGCTGTAGGTCTGATCGCCTTCGAAGTCATGAATGGCCGTGCGGATCACATCGCCCTTCTTCTTGCCGGGGCAGACTGCGTGCACCGTATGGCCGACCATCTGCAAAGCCTGAAACGGCACCATCACTTCATAGTCTTCGACGTAATCGCCGACCAGCATGAGAATTTTCTTGGCAGCCATTATCGATCCTCTCCAATGAGACATGGGTTTGATGCCGGTCAGTATCGGCCAGCGTCAAGGGGACGGGTAACAGCCTAGTACTACAGCAAGAGCACGTGGGTACGTGTCGGACGTATGGGGCCGTTCATCGGTGGCCAGGCTAACTGAACAATGGGAAACGCAGGCGTCGCCACGGGCTTCAACTAACCACGCCGATCCAGCGCATTGACCACCAACCGATCCACCCACCCCCAGAGGCGCTGCTTTACACGCCGCCAAAGGGGGCGGGACCGCCAGTCTTCCAGGCTCACCTCGGCGCTGACCAGAAAGTCCCGCTCGAAACTCTTGGTCACTGCCAGCGTCAGCCCCGGGTCGATGGCTTCCAGATTCGCCTCCAGATTGAAGCGCAGGTTCCAGTGGTCGAAGTTGCAGGAGCCGATGCTGACCCAATCATCCACCAGCACCATTTTCAGGTGCAGAAAGCACGGCTGGTATTCGAAGATTTTCACCCCGGCCCTGAGCAGTTTCGGGTAGTAGCGATGACCGGCGTAACGCACCGAGGGGTGATCGGTGCGTGGGCCGGTGAGCAGCAAGCGCACGTCGACGCCACGGGCAGCGGCACGGCGCAGTGCGCGACGGACTTTCCAGGTCGGCAAAAAGTACGGGGTCGCCAGCCAGATGCGCTTTTGACTCGTATAAAGCGCACGCACCAACGATTGAAGGATGTCGCGATGCTGGCGTGAGTCGGCGTAAGCGACGCGACCGAAACCGTGGCCGCTGACGGGGGCTTTGGGCAACCGTGGCAGACCGAAGTTTTGCGCAGGTCGCCAGGCGCGACGGCGAGCATTGGCGTGAAACTGGCGATCAAACAAGGCTTGCCAGTCGAGCACCAGCGGGCCACGGATTTCGACCATCACTTCGTGCCATTCGCTGGTGTCCTGATCCGGGCGCCAGAACTCGTCCGTCACCCCCGTTCCTCCGACTACCGCCAGCGCCTTGTCCACCAGCAGCAGTTTGCGGTGGTCACGGTAAAGATTGCGCAGGCCTCGGCGCCAGTGAACGCGATTGTAGAAACGCAGAATGACGCCCGCTTCAGTCAGGCGGTTGCGCAGGCTCAGAGTGAAGGCCAGCGAGCCGAAATCGTCGAACAGGCAACGCACGATCACGCCGCGTTTCGCTGCATCGACCAGCGCCTGGACCACCGCTTCGGCGCAGACCCCCGCCTCCACCAGATACAGCTCCAGCTCCACTTGCTGCTGCGCGCCCTCGATGGCGGCAATCATGCGTGGGAAGAACGCAGGGCCGTCGATCATCAGGTCGAACTGGTTGTCGTCACGCCACGGGAAGATCGCGCCTCTCATGCTCAGCGCGCCGTGAAGATCAAGACAGCGCCCACCGGCACCGAGAATCCGATGGCCGAGAGGCCGGCGACCTTGCGCAGCCCCTCAAGCCCCGATAGCAAGCCGAAGTCCTCGGCGTGTAGCACCAGCGGCTCGAGCGTTACCACTTGAAAGCGTCTGTCGTCGAGTCGCGTCGCGAGCAACTCGGCGTTGTAGCTTTGCGACTGCCCATGCATCTGCACTTTCAACGGAAGCCGCAATTCCAGTTGCGCGCCGGGGGCCAGCGCGTTGATCGGACGCATGTCCAGTTGCGCAGTAATGCGTGCTTCCGGGAATTGCTTGATGTCGAACAATTGCCTGCGCAAGCGCTCGTCACGCAACGGAATACCGGTGTTCACTGAATCCAGCTCGACCTCAAGTTCTGCGACGCCTTTGGGGTCGACCTTGCCGTGCAGATTGAGGAAGCGATGGACTTCCGAGATGTCAGCGTTCTTGGTGGAGATGAACGAAAGCCGTGACGATTCGTTATCCAGATACCAGTTCGCCTGAGCAGGCAGCGCAAGCACGGCGAGCGATGCCAGCAACGGGCGGAGGAAAGTGGGCATGAAAACTCCAGAGGCGCGATTGAGGCAACCTTATCCGGCTGTCAGACCGCAGGCAAATCGGTACGTTCGCCCTCACGGCGCTGGAGGCAGCAAGCGACAGCCCTGACGTTGGCCCTGCCATTGCGCAGTGCTTTGGCGTCCCATGCCCGTTGCGGTAATGCGCTTGTCGCTCAGGCTCTCGCTCAACGTACTTGGCAGCCACTGTTTCACATAGCGCTGACAGTCGTCCGCCGGGTTGTTCATCACATAACGGCACGAACAATATTCCTTGGCGGTGTAGGCGCTGATGATGCTCGGGAAGGCGAATAACTGAACGCGCCAGACCCAGATCACAGCGCAGAGGCACAGCAACACCAGGATCGCGAAACTGCCGAACGGACGGCGCCGAATGAAGCTTGGGTGCGAACTCATTGAGCGCCCTCTCCGATCACGGCTTTCAAGGCCAGTTTGAGCAACTGGTTGTGATCGTACGTCCCGTCGCGGTCATCGGCGTAACGCACGATCACCAGATTCGCGCTGGGGATCACATACAGCGCCTGCCCCCAATGACCGAGCCCGGCGAAGGTGTCGGGCGGTGCATCCGGCCATGGGCCAGGCTTGCCGTCTGCGTTCTTGTTCAACCACCACTGCCCGCCCGGCGCCTCGTTGGTTGGCGTCTGCGACGTGAACGGGGTGAGGTTGAAATCGACCCAGGCTTTGGGCAGCAACTGCCGATCCTGCCAACGCCCGCCACGCTGCATCAGCAAGCCGATGCGCGCCAGATCGCGGGCAGTCATGTAGGCATAGGACGAGCCGACGAAGGTGCCTGCTCCGTCGGTCTCCCATGTCGCGCTGGTGATGCCCAGTGGATCGAACAGCGCCGTCCAGGGGTAATCGGCATAGGCCGTTTCGCCGACCATGCCCTTCAGCGCGGCGGCCAGAACCGTGCTGTCACCGCTGGAATAGCAATAAGAGGTGCCGGGGGCACTGGCAACGCGGTGTTCGGCGGTGAAGCGCGCCATGTCATCACGACCTCGGGTGTAGAGCATCGCCACCACCGACGAGTTGAGCGGCGCATATTCGTAATCCTCCTGCCAGTCCAGACCCGATGCCCAGTGCAGCAAATCCTGAATCCTGATGTCTGGGTGTGCGCTGAACGGCGGGTAGAAACGCGCGACAGGGTCGTCGAGCTTGAACCGCCCTTCGCCGAATGCCACGCCCATCACCGTCGCGAGAATGCTTTTGCTGATCGACCAGGTCAGGTGAGGCGTCTGGGCATTGGTCGCCCCGGCGTAGCGTTCGTAAACCCGTTCGCCATTACGAATGATCAACAGCGCATCGGTGCGAATGCCTTTGCGCGCCTGCTCGTCTCGAGGTGGGAAGGCATACGCCTCAAGGTCCTTGAGTGCCGTTGTGCGCGCGAGTGGCTGTATGGGCCACTGGTCGTCCGGCCAGGTTTGGGCGGTGGCGCACGACGCGAAGAGCAGGACGCAGAGAGTGAACAGCAGACGGCGCATACAAGAGTCTCGAACGAGGACGGGAACAATGTAGTTGTCATTCGTGACAGCCGCTGTAGAGCACGGTCCGGAGTTTGCCGCAGGCGTTGGAGCCTGGCTTGCCGGCAATTTGCCGGAAACAGGCAGCCGATCCAGACAACCGGGTGTTCCAGATGTACCGCGGTCTCAGGTTTTACTGCCGGTACCCGGCAGATCGCCGACAAGTCGGGCTCCCACGCCTTCGGCAGAAGCTAAAGGAAGCCCCCCTCCCCCTGTCACGCAACCATCACCAAAGCTTAATGGTGGTGACATCGGCCCTCCCTAGCCTGCACTCGTACAGCAATGCTTCGAATAATTCAGTCGACCGGCCTGGACGAAGGCTGGCCCACGGAGACGCCGCATGACTCAGATCGCCAGTATTCGAGACACCCGCTCCGAACGCCGTCTGCAGGCCGAACGCCTGATCGGTCCTCAAGCCCTGCAGGAAGCACAGGCTTTGCGCTTCAGTGTGTTCAGTGGCGAATTCAATGCAAAGCTCAAGGGCGCCGAACAGGGTCTGGACATCGACGATTACGACGTTCACTGCATGCACATCGGCGTGCGTGATCTCAACAGCGGCAATCTGGTCGCCACCACTCGCCTGCTGGATCACAAGGCTGCCAACACCCTGGGCCGTTTCTACAGTGAAGAAGAATTCAGCCTCCACGGTCTTGGTCATCTGCAAGGCCCGATCCTGGAACTGGGTCGCACCTGTGTCGACCCGGCGTACCGCAATGGCGGCACCATCGCGGTGCTGTGGAGCGAGCTGGCCGAAGTCCTCAACGAAGGTGGTTACAGCTACCTGATGGGCTGCGCCAGCATCCCGATGCAGGATGGCGGCATTCAGGCTCACGCGATCATGCAGCGCCTGCGCGAACGCTACCTGAGCACTGAACACCTGCGTGCCGAACCGAAAAATCCGCTGCCCAATCTGGACCTCCCCAACAACGTCATCTGTGAGATGCCGCCGCTGCTCAAGGCTTACATGCGCCTGGGCGCGAAGATCTGTGGCGAGCCGTGCTGGGATGAAGATTTCCAGGTCGCCGACGTGTTCATCCTGCTCAAGCGCGACGAACTCTGCCCGCGCTACGCCCGCCACTTCAAGGCGGCCGTGTGATGAGCACGCTGCGCAGTCATGCGCGAGTCATCCGCGTACTGTGGGTTATCGGTCTGGGCCTGACCATTGCGGGCACCTTCTCCCTCATGGAGCGCCTGCGCGTCGGCAACTCCATGGCTCGCCGCCAGCGCTGGACGAGCTGGTTCATGGCCCGGCTGACCGCGGCCTTGCCCTTTCGTGTCACGGTCAGCGGCAAGCTGCCGCCTCAGCCGATGCTGTGGGTGAGCAACCACGTTTCATGGACCGACATTCCGCTGCTGGGCATGCTCGCTCCGCTGTCGTTTCTGTCCAAGGCCGAAGTGCGCACCTGGCCGGTAGCAGGCTGGTTGGCGCTCAAGGCAGGCACGTTGTTCATACGTCGCGGATCGGGTGACAGCAAACTGATCCAGAAGCAGATGGGCCAACACCTTCTGGGCAAGCATTCGCTGGTGATTTTTCCGGAAGGCACGACCACAGATGGCCGCAGCCTGCGCACTTTCCATGGTCGTCTGCTGTCCAGTTCCATTGAAACCGAAGTGCCGGTACAACCCGTAGCGATCCAGTATCTGCGCAACGGGAAGCCCGATCAGATTGCGCCATTCATTGGCGATGACGACCTGCTCTCGCACTTGCGCCGCTTGTTCGCCAATGAAGTCAGTGATGTGCATATTCAGTTGCTGGAGCCGATTCCATCCCGGGGCAAGGAACGCGCCGCACTGGCGTTCGAAGCCCAGCAGGCGGTGCAGACAGCGCTGTTCGGTGAAGCGGCTCAGTCTGCCGAGGTACGTCCAGCGGCCAGGGCAGCCTGAGCGAATGCCTGAAGTTGTGGATAGAACTCGTTGAAATCCTCGCTCAACGGCCGATAGAGCGCCTGCAGTTCCTGCATGGCGCCGGCCAGTCCTTCGGGCCGTGACAGGCGTCGGGAGATCCCGGCGAGCGCATCGCCCACCACCTCGAAATCCCGATATGAACCCAGCCAGTCATGAGCGGCCATACGCGGCGCGATCATCGCCAGGCGCTCAGGCAGTTCAGGTTCGTTCGCCAATACGCGGTAGACCTTTCGCGTGAACGTCTGCAGCGGCACGTCCGAATACTGCTCCCAGTCTCGCGCCAGACAATGGTCGAAAAAAACGTCCAGCACGATCCCGGCATAACGCCGACGCTGATCGGGGAATCGCCCCATCGCTTGTTTGATCAAGGGGTGAGCGTCGGTAAAGGCATCGATGCGCCGATGCAGCCGGATCGCTTCTTCGATATCCGACGGAAACCGCCCCGGCAGCAGCCCTTTGACGAAATCGCCGTAAAGGCTGCCGAGCAGTTGGGCGGGTGTCTGACCACCCAGATGGAGGTGTGCGAGGTAATTCATGGCCACCGTTGCCTATGTGCTAGTCGGCGCAATGTAGCAGACGCCGATCAAGACTGTAGGAGCGCGCTTGCCCACAATGGCGGCCTACGCCTATATCGATATACCCCGATATACCGTTTTATCCGGTCCTAAGCACCAAAACGTATTTGTATATCGCGATTTACAGATATAAAGTTCGCCCCATCGCGATATACCGCTACAGACGGATTGAGAACGACATGCCTATCGACCTCGACGAAATAATAAAAGCCCTGGCTCACCCGGTTCGCCGCCAGATTCTGGTGTGGCTCAAGGACCCGCATGCCTGTTTTCCCGATCAGGAGCACTCACTGGAGAACGGCGTCTGTGCCGGCCAGATCGACCAGCGGGCCGGTCTGTCGCAATCGACGGTTTCTGCTCACTTGGCAACGCTGCAACGGGCCGGTCTGATCACCACCAAAAAATACGGCCAGTGGCATTTTTTCAAACGCAACGAAGACGCTATTCAGGCTTTTTTGCAAGCGCTGGCTGAACAGCTCTGATCACCGATTTTTCAGGAGACGCATCGTGCCTCTTTCGTTACTTATTCTGGCCCTGAGCGCCTTCGCCATCGGGACGACCGAGTTCGTCATCATGGGCCTGCTGCCCGACGTCGCCACCGACCTGGGCGTCAGCATTCCCGGCGCCGGCTGGTTGGTAACCGGCTATGCACTGGGCGTTGCCATCGGCGCGCCGTTCATGGCGATGGCCACTGCAAAACTGCCGCGCAAAGGCGCGCTGGTCACGCTGATGGGGATCTTCATCATCGGCAACCTGCTCTGCGCCGTTGCCGCCGACTACAACATTCTGATGTTCGCCCGAGTCGTCACTGCGTTGTGTCACGGCGCGTTCTTCGGCATCGGCTCGGTGGTGGCTGCCGGTCTGGTACCGGCCAACCGCCGCGCGTCGGCTGTCGCGCTGATGTTCACCGGCCTGACGCTGGCCAACGTGCTGGGCGTGCCATTGGGCACCGCGTTGGGACAACAAGCCGGGTGGCGTTCGACGTTCTTCGCCGTGACCGTCATCGGCGTCATCGCGTTCATCGGCCTGATTCGCTTCCTGCCTGCCAAACGCGAAGAAGAGAAACTGGACATGCGTGCCGAACTGCGCGCGCTCAAAGGCGGTGGAATCTGGCTTTCCTTGAGCATGACTGCACTGTTCTCGGCCTCGATGTTCGCGCTGTTCACTTACGTTGCTCCACTGCTGGGCGAGGTCACTGGCGTATCACCACTGGGCGTCACCTGGACCCTGCTGCTGATCGGCCTGGGCCTGACGGTCGGCAATATCATCGGTGGGAAGCTGGCAGACCGTCGTCTGGCCGCCACCTTGATCGGCGTGTTCATCGCCATGGCTGTTATTTCCACGGCCCTGACCTGGACCAGCGTCGCGCTGATCCCGGCCGAAGTGACGCTGTTCCTCTGGGCAACCGCCGCCTTTGCCGCCGTCCCGGCCTTGCAGATCAATGTAGTGACCTTCGGTAAAGAGGCTCCCAACCTGGTGTCGACCCTCAACATCGGTGCCTTCAACGTCGGCAACGCCCTGGGCGCCTGGGTCGGTGGCAGCGTCATCGCCCACGGTTTCGGCCTGACCAGCGTGCCCCTGGCCGCGGGTGCCCTCGCCGTGCTGGCACTGCTGGTGACCCTCATCAATTTTCGTCAGCGCGATGCGGAACTTGCCGCCGTCGCGAACTGACGTTCAAGCATTCAAGCTTTGAAAACTGCGGAAACAACCCCTACAGACATTGAGGATATCCCCCTATGACAACGATTTTTGACCCGATCAAGATGGGCGAACTGGAACTGGCCAACCGTATCGTCATGGCCCCGCTGACCCGCTGCCGTGCCGACGAAGGCCGTGTCCCCAACGCCATGATGGCCGAGTACTACGTGCAGCGCGCTTCCGCTGGCTTGATCATCAGCGAGGCGACCTCGGTCACGGCAATGGGCGTCGGTTACCCGGACACCCCCGGCATCTGGTCCAACGATCAGGTTCGTGGCTGGAGCAACATCACCAAGGCCGTTCATGCGGCCGGCGGCAAGATGGTTTTGCAGCTGTGGCACGTGGGTCGGGTTTCACACCCCAGTTATCTGAACGGCGAGACCCCGGTTGCACCGAGTGCGATTCAACCCAAAGGTCACGTGAGCCTGGTACGCCCGCTGTCCGACTACGTGACGCCGCGTGCGCTGGAACTGGCTGAGATTGAAGACATCGTCGACGCTTACCGCGTCGGTGCCGAAAACGCCAAGGCCGCCGGTTTTGACGGCGTGGAAATCCACGGCGCCAATGGCTACCTGCTCGATCAGTTCCTGCAAAGCAGCACCAACAAGCGCACCGACGCCTACGGCGGCTCGCTGGAAAACCGCGCACGTCTGCTGTTGGAAGTGACCGACGCGGCCATTGATGTCTGGGGCGCTGGCCGCGTAGGGGTACACCTGGCACCTCGCGCCGACTCCCACGACATGGGCGATGACAACCTGGCGGAAACCTTCACCTACGTCGCTGCCGAACTGGGCAAGCGCGGTATCGCCTTCATCTGTGCCCGTGAGCGTGAACTGGACGACAGCCTGGGTCCGCGTTTGAAAGAAGCGTTCGGTGGCGTGTTCATCGCCAACGAGAAGTTCACCAAGGAAAGCGCCAACGCCTGGCTGGCCAGTGGCAAGGCCGATGCGGTTGCCTTCGGCGTGCCATTCATTGCCAACCCCGATTTGCCCGCGCGTCTGGCCAAGGATGCTCCGCTGAACGAGCCACGCCCTGAAACCTTCTACGCCAAGGGCGCGGTGGGCTATCTGGATTATCCGACGCTGTAATCAGTCGGGCCGAGCGGCGTTCCGTTTGCTGGCGGTGGCACACTCAAGATCGCCACCGCCGGCAAGCCGGACTGCTACAGGTTCGGTGTTCGCAGTCGCGCTCCGTAGCCGTAGCCGTAGCCGTAGCCGTAGATCTTGATCTTGATCTTGATCTTGATCTTGATCTTCGTGCGCAATAGTCCAGACGGCACCAATCGCGACTTGGGTGCAGGCTGAACGCAGGTGGCGTGGAGTGGGCCGAGCGGCATGGATGCCGCGAGAGCCGCCCCCCGCCATGGATGGCGGATGGCGGCGGGCCCACGGAGCGTCGCCTTCGTTAAGGAACGACGACGAAGGAGTCGCCAAACCAGGAGCAAGGACACTTGGTTACTTGGTGGTGGTGCGGCATTCCGATTTTCAAGTAACTCGCCGAAGGCGAAACAGGTCTGGCGTTAGCCAGAGCCCCTAACAGCGCCCCAAGAAAAACGGCTGTACACATTACTCCCTGCGCAACAAACCCAATATCACTGCTTACGCGCATTAATCTGCTGCGACAACGTCTGGATCTGGCTCTGCAACGTATTGATCGTCCGGGTCATCTGCCCACGAAACGCATCGAACTCCGCGGTACTCGCCCCAGAAGCAGCCGGTTGCGCCGCACGATTTTCCTGCTCGCTCTTGAGCACGATCATGTCCTGTTCCAGACGCTCGATGGCCTGCCCGGTATTGCTCTTTTTCAGATTCGCGACGTCCGCACTCAGCCCCTTGAGCTCAGAATCCAGACGGTCCTGCTGCGCCTGGGCCGATTTACCATCCGGCATCGCAGCCTTCACCGCCGCCAATTCCGTGGACACCGCCTTGAGTTGATCCTGCAACTGCTGGTTGGTCGCCTGCTGCTGGGTGGCCTGAGTGGCGATCTGTTCCAGACGCTTGTCCAGCCCACCTTGCACGCCGGCGACGCCCTGCTGCTGCTTGCTCTGATCGGCGAGCTGATCCTGCAACTGTTTGATCTGCGCTTTGAGCGCCTCACCGCCACTGTTGGCGACCGATTCACTCGCAACAACCTTGCCGGAGATGTCCTGCAGACGCCCCGCCGCTTCCTCACTGATCCGCGCGAAGCTTTCCTGAGTCGCGACCAGTTGCTGCTCCATCAGCGACACTTGCTGAAAACTCCACCAGCCCAGGCCGCAAAAAGCGATGAACAGCGCACCGATCAACGCCCAAAGCGCGCCGGTGCCGGGGGCTTTGACCTTGACGACCGGCGTGGTCCGGGAATACACCGTGGTGCGCTCACGAGCACCAACGGTCGGGATGAAGTCCTCGTCATCATCTTTGGCGCTGAGGCTCGGGACGTCATCGACGTCGTCATACGGATCTTTGCGCATGCATTTACCTTTGAAAACCACTGAATCTGAATGGCGGCAGTATACCCGCCGACGTAGGACCCTCTGAATCGCAAGCTGTTTTAAAGCGCCCCGCCGTGTTGCGCCTTCCACCAACTGCAAAACTCGTCGAGCGCGGTCCAGACGCTGACCTTGGGCTGGTAGTCCAGATAATACTGAGCGCGACTGATATCGAGTGTGAAATCTCGATTCATGACCTGCATGCCCACTCGGGACAGCGTGGGTTCTGGCCGGCCCGGCCAGATCATGCATGCCGCTTCGTTGATCGCCGCGGCGCTGTATGCCAGACCGTACGAGCGATAACGCGTCACCGGCGGCAACTGCATCTGGCGCATCACGTAGTTGACCACGTCCCAGAGAGGTAGTGGCGTGCCGTTACTGATGTTGTACGCCTTGCCCAATGCCGACCCTGTGGCCAGCAGACTGCTGAGCAGGGCTTCATTGAGGTTCTGGATGCTGGTGAAATCCACCTTGTTCAGACCGTTGCCGATGATCGACAGGCGCTTCTTGCGCTGCATCTGCAACAGGCGCGGGAAAATGCTGGTGTCACCCGCTCCGGTGACGAAACGCGGGCATAGCGCGATGACTTCCAGCCCGAACTCTTCGGCGCCGAATACCTTCTGTTCAGCCAGGTATTTGGTCGCGGCGTAGTGATTGTGGAATCGTTTGGGTACCTGCTCTTCACGAATGTCCAGGTGCGAATGACCATCGAAATAGATCGATGGCGAGGACAGGTACACCAAGCGCCGCACCTGCTGTTTGAGGCAGGCCTCGACCACATTCTCGGTGACCTGAACGTTGCCCTGGTGAAAGTCCTGATGCCGCCCCCACGTACCGACCGCGCCAGCGCAATGAACCACGGCTTCGACGTCATCGCAGAGTGCCTGCACCAGCTCAGGGTCGCTCAAATCCCCGTGAATGAACTCGGCGCCGCGCCGCACGAGGTGTTCGACACCTTCCGGGCGACGGCCGTTGACCCGAACGCTCAGCCCCTGCTCCAAGGCAAAACGCGCGAAACGTCCGCCGATGAAGCCGCTTGCGCCGGTGACCAGAATCTTCATTTACCGCTCCAACCATTCATGAATCAGAAAACGCCCTGTGCTCAGATGACGCTCACTGTGCCCCTGGCGGCACCAGCCATTGCCCGGCTTTTTTCGCCAGATGGTCGGTCAGTTGATTCAACAACTGCCCTCCGTTGCGCCAATGATGCCAGTACAACGGCACATCGATGCAGCGATCGCTCAACAATTCCACCAGTTTCCCGCCCCCCAACTGCTCGCGAACCTGCAACTCGGGCACCAGCCCCCAGCCCATGCCGGCCTCGGTCATGCGAATAAAGCCTTCGGATGACGGACACAAATGGTGCTCGAAGCCCCCTTCCACCCCCAGCGACGCCAGATAGCGATGCTGAAGAAAGTCATCCGGCCCGAAGACCAGCGCAGGCGAGCGCGCCAAGCCTTGCGCGGTGACGCCGGACGGAAAATGCCGAGCGATGAACGCCGGGCTCGCGAGGGCACGATAACGCATCGCCCCCAATAACAGGCTCCGCGCTCCCGCCACCGGTCGTTCGCTGCCGCAGACACACGCAGCGACCTCCCCGGCTCGCATGCGCTTGAGGCCGACATCCTGATCTTCCACTACCAGTTCGGTAAGTAACTGATGCTCAGCGCAGAAATCCCCGACCGCCAGAGCCCACCAGGTCGCGAGCGAGTCGGCATTGATGGCGATGCGCAGGCGCTCGGGCATCCCGTGTTCGTCCAGCGTTGGCACCATGCTTTGCAGATCGCGCTCAAGCAAGAGCACCTGTTGCACATGGTTGAGCAGACGTCGGCCAATTTCCGTAGGCGTCGGCGGAGTGGCGCGTACAAGAACCGGCTGACCAATACGCGCCTCCAGCAGTTTGATCCGCTGGGACACGGCCGACTGCGACAACCCCAGGATCTGCGCGGCGCGTTCGAATCCAGCCTGTTCGATCACCGCAGCCAGCGCGGCGAGCAATTTGTAGTCGAACATCAGTTTTCCTAATGAGCGATGAGTATTATTGCTTTTTCTTATACGCGTATTCCTTGGACAATTGCCACCTCAAACGCTGTCAGCGTCATGTATTCCCGGAGCACGACACCATGTGGCAAAGCTACCTCAACGGCCTATTGGTCGCGTTCGGTCTGATCATGGCGATCGGCACCCAGAACGCCTACGTTCTGGCGCAGAGCCTGCGACGCGAACATCATCTTTCAGTGGCCCTGCTGTGCATTGTCTGCGATGCAGTATTAGTGACCGCAGGGGTGTTCGGGCTGGCGAGCGTGCTGGCGCATAACCCGACGCTGTTGGCCGTGGCCCGCTGGGGCGGCGTTGTATTTCTGGTGTGGTACGGCGCAAAAGCCTTGCGCCGCGCAATTTCGCCGCAGAGCCTGCACGAAGGCGAGGCCAACGGTCAGCGTTCGCGCCGGGCGGTCTTGCTGACGGCCTTGGCTGTGACACTGCTCAACCCTCACGTCTATCTCGATACCGTGCTGCTCATCGGCACCCTCGGCGCTCAACAATCAGTGCCCGGCGCCTATGTGTTCGGCGCGGCCAGCGCTTCGCTGCTGTGGTTCTCGACACTGGCGATCGGCGCCGCCTGGCTGGCCCCATGGCTCGCACGCCCAGCGACCTGGCGCCTGCTGGATCTGATGGTGGCCGTAATGATGTTCAGCGTGGCGGCGCAGCTCATCAGGACCGGGTAATTCTCGGGCAATGCTCTGGAACCTCTATCCCACACAGTTGTTGCGTGGTTATGGGCCGGACCCGGTGCTATGATCCAGAACCCTGCGCCGCAAAGAGTACAAAACTCGCCGGCGTATGTTCTGTCTGGCCGCCCGTGATCGGCCTTGCGCAAACCGCAACTGACCTGATTAGGAGAATTACCATGGCTTTTGAATTGCCGCCGCTGCCGTACGCTCATGATGCTCTGGCACCGCACATCTCCAAGGAAACTCTGGAATACCACCACGACAAGCACCACAACACCTATGTCGTGAACCTGAACAACCTGGTGCCTGGCACCGAGTTCGAAGGCAAGACTCTGGAAGAAATCGTCAAGTCTTCCTCGGGCGGTATCTTCAACAACGCAGCCCAGGTCTGGAACCACACCTTCTACTGGAACTGCCTGGCGCCAAACGCCGGCGGCCAACCAACCGGCGCACTGGCTGACGCGATCAACGCTGCATTTGGTTCCTTCGACAAGTTCAAGGAAGAGTTCAGCAAGACTTCCATCGGCACCTTCGGCTCCGGCTGGGGCTGGCTGGTGAAGAAAGCTGACGGCTCCCTGGCTCTGGCCAGCACCATCGGCGCCGGTAACCCGCTGACCAGCGGCGACACCCCGCTGCTGACCTGCGACGTCTGGGAACACGCTTACTACATCGACTACCGTAACCTGCGTCCAAAATACGTCGAGGCGTTCTGGAACCTGGTGAACTGGAAGTTCGTCGCCGAGCAGTTCGAAGGCAAGACCTTCACCGCCTGATACGTCAGGTAGCTGCTTGAATGAAAACCCGGCCTGGCCGGGTTTTTTTTCGCCATCTGTTCGTCCATTTTGTATTGTCAGCGGACGATAGCGGACTAATATCAATTTCGGTCTGAACGACGAAACGAGGCTCAAGTTCCGCCCCCTGCTGACCGACACAGTGGTGATAGCCTTACTTGCCTGCATGTGATTCGTTATCTGGATGAAACAGGTCAGGGTTTCAAGACCTTGACCCCGAAGCCTGCATTGCCAATGCTTGCATACAGTCACCCGCTATCAGCATGGATGAAGGAATGCCCATTTGAAGCTGGAACTCAAAAACAGCTTGTCGGTGAAGCTGCTGCGTGTGGTGTTGCTTTCAGCGCTGATCGTCGGCGTTGTGCTCAGCTGCGCGCAGATCGTTTATGACGCTTACAAGACCCGTCAAGCGGTCGCCACCGACGCCGGGCGTATTCTCGACATGTTCCGCGACCCGTCGACTCAGGCTGTCTATAGCCTGGACCGGGAAATGGGCATGCAAGTCATCGAGGGCCTGTTCCAGGACAAGGCCGTGCGCATGGCGTCCATCGGTCATCCCAACGAAACGCTGCTCGCGGAGAAAACCCGAGACCTGCAGTCAACGCCCACCCGCTGGCTGACCGACCCGATTCTCGGCCAGGAACGCAGTTTCACCACCCAACTGGTGGGCCGTAGCCCGTACAGCGAATATTACGGCGATCTGCGCATCACCCTAGACACCGCCACCTACGGCGAAGGCTTCCTGACCAACTCGATGATCATCTTCATCTCCGGCGTGCTGCGTGCGCTGGCCATGGGGCTGGTGCTGTATCTGGTCTATCACTGGCTGCTGACCAAACCCCTGTCACGCATCATCGAACACCTGACCACCATCAACCCCGACCGCCCGAGCGAGCACCAATTGCCGCTGCTCAAGGGGCATGAAAAGAACGAACTGGGCCTCTGGGTCAATACCGCCAACCAGCTGCTGGCCTCCATCGAGCGCAACACGCACCTGCGCCACGAGGCCGAATCCAGTCTGCTTCGCATGGCGCAGTATGACTTTCTCACCGGGTTGCCCAATCGTCAGCAATTACAGCAACAGCTGGACAAGATCCTGATCGATGCCGGTCGGGTGCAACACCGGGTCGCCGTGCTGTGCGTCGGGCTGGATGATTTCAAAGGCATCAACGAGCAGTTCAGTTATCAGACGGGTGACCAATTACTGCTGGCGCTGGCCGATCGCCTGCGCGGACACAGCGGGCGGCTGGGAGCGCTGGCGCGCCTGGGTGGCGATCAGTTCGCGCTGGTCCAGGCCGACATCGAACAGCCTTACGAAGCCGCCGAACTGGCGCAAAACATTCTCGATGACCTGGAAGCTCCATTCGCGCTCGACCAGCAGGAAATCCGCCTGCGCGCCACCATCGGCATCACCTTGTTCCCGGAAGATGGCGACAGCACCGAGAAACTGCTGCAGAAAGCCGAACAGACCATGACCCTGGCCAAGACCCGTTCGCGCAACCGTTATCAGTTCTACATTGCCAGCGTCGACAGCGAGATGCGCCGCCGCCGCGAGCTGGAAAAGGACCTGCGAGAAGCCTTGGTGCGCAATCAGTTTCACCTCGTCTACCAGCCGCAGATCAGCTACCGCGATCAACGCGTGGTGGGGGTCGAGGCGCTGATTCGCTGGGTTCACCCCGAGCACGGCTTCGTGCCGCCCGACCAGTTCATTCCGCTGGCCGAACAGAACGGCTCGATCATCGCCATTGGCGAATGGGTGCTGGATCAGGCGTGCAAACAGCTGCGCGAATGGCACGATCAAGGCTTCTCCGACCTGCGCATGGCGGTTAACCTTTCGACGGTTCAACTGCACCACTCGGAACTGCCCCGCGTGGTCAACAACCTGCTGCAGATCTATCGCCTGCCGCCGCGCAGTCTGGAGCTTGAAGTCACCGAAACCGGCCTGATGGAAGACATCAGCACCGCCGCTCAACACTTGCTCAGCCTGCGTCGCTCCGGTGCACTGATCGCCATTGATGACTTCGGCACGGGCTATTCATCGCTGAGTTATCTGAAAAGTCTGCCGCTGGACAAAATCAAGATCGACAAGAGCTTTGTTCAAGACCTGATCGACGACGATGACGACGCCACCATCGTGCGCGCCATCATCCAGCTTGGCAAAAGTCTGGGGATGCAAGTCATTGCCGAAGGTGTGGAAACCACCGAGCAAGAGGCTTACATCATTTCCGAGGGATGCCACGAGGGTCAGGGCTACTTCTACAGCAAGCCGCTGCCGGCCCGCGAGCTGCTGTCTTATCTGAAGCAGGCGCATCGCAGTCACGTCGGGGTTTTGTAATCGGCAACACCCTTTCGCGGCGCGCGTTGCGGCGACGGCGTTAACATTACCGCCGCCGTCGGCAGGATGTTCCGCTACAGATCCCTCCGATAATCGCCCCCCACCTTTCAGCGCCTGAAACCCTTGTAACAGCTTGAAATATCTCCCCTCCCCCGTCAGGGCGTTTTGCCTTTACACAGAATGCAAATCCTTCGCATTATGGCGCAGCTTTTTTTTGGCGCTCGCCAACGTTCTCCCCTCTTTCGACGCAGGATTCCGTCATGATTCGTATGCCCCTGGCAACTGCCAGTCTGCTGGCCATCGCTATCGCTCTGGCCGGTTGTGACCAAGGCAAGGACAAGCCCGCTGCAACCGCACCGACCCCGGCTCCGGCTGCTGCTACCCCGGCAGCTGCCCCGGCCGCCGCGCCAGCCCAGACCGACGATGCAGCTGCCAAGGCAGTCGTCGCGAACTATGCGAACATCGTGTTCGCCGTATTCAGCGACGCCGAATCCACCGCCAAGACACTCAGCACCGCTGTCGACGCATTCCTCGCGACACCGAACGATCAGACCCTCGAAGCCGCCCGCGCTGCCTGGCTCGCCGCCCGTGTGCCCTATATGCAGAGTGAAGTGTTCCGCTTCGGCAATACCATCATCGACGATTGGGAAGGTCAGGTGAACGCCTGGCCACTGGACGAAGGCCTGATCGATTACGTCGCCAAGGACTATCAACACGCGCTGGGCAATCCGGGCGCTACCGCCAACATCATCGCCAATACATCGGTGCAGGTGGGTGAAGACAAGGTCGACGTCACCCAAATCACCCCTGAAAAACTCGCCAGCCTCAACGAACTGGGTGGCTCAGAAGCCAACGTTGCCACCGGCTATCACGCCATCGAATTCCTGCTCTGGGGCCAGGATCTGCACGGCAACGGTCCGGGCGCTGGCGAGCGTCCTGCCAGCGATTACGTCGAAGGCCAGGGCGGCACCGGGGGCCATAACGATCGTCGTCGCGCCTACCTGAAAGCTGCGACGGATCTGCTGGTCAGCGACCTGGAAGAAATGGTCAACAACTGGAAACCGGGAGTGGCCGACAACTACCGTGCCACGCTCGAAGCCGAGCCGGGTGAAAGCGGTCTGCGCAAGATCCTCTTCGGCATGGGCAGCCTGTCGCTGGGCGAACTGGCAGGTGAACGCATGAAGGTCGCGCTGGAAGCCAACTCCAGCGAAGACGAGCACGACTGCTTCAGCGACAACACCCATAACTCGCACTTCTATAACGCCCTGGGCATCCGCAACGTCTACCTGGGCGAGTACACCCGCGTAGACGGCAGCAAGGTCACCGGGCCGAGCCTGTCTTCGCTGGTCGCCAAGGTCGATGCCGCGACCGACACGACGCTGCGTGCCGATCTGGACGCCACTCAGGCCCAGCTGCAGGTGCTCGTCGATCCCGCCAACAAGCGTGAGCATTTCGATCAACTGATCGCTGCCGGCAACACCGCAGGCAATCAAGTCGTTCGTGACGCGATTGCCGCACTGGTCAAGCAGACCGGCGGCATCGAACAGGCGGCTGGCAAACTGGGCATCACAGACCTGAACCCGGACAACGCCGATCACGCGTTCTGATCGAAGATGAACCCGCGCCATCAGGCGCAAGGATGCACATCAAAAAGAAGGCCGACTCGTCATCCGAGTCGGCCTTTTTCATGCCGCGAATCTAGCTGAAAACCCCGTAAAACGGGCCTGTTCCGAGGACCGGTCCGTAAGTTCTGTAGGGCATTTCCTGTTCACTCTTTGTCGGATTGAACCCCTCTTGTTCGCCGTCGATCATGCGCACTTCCTTGACCCCATCCCATCCAGGAGGAGACAGACAGTGCCCAAGAGAGACAATAAAAGGCGCCGCGTCAGCAAACTCAAAGCCAACGATTACGGCATCCACCTACTGGTCGGCATCAAGGGCCCCCGCGCCTGGAAGGTGACGATCTATCGTGACGGCAGAACCTTCAACAGACTGTTCTCATTCTCTCGCTACGGCGGACGCGACGCGGCCCGCAAAGCGGCTGACGAATGCCGCGACCAACTGCTGCTTGCGCACCTGCCCAAACTCAGTCGCGATGTCCGACAGCGGATCATCGCAACCAACACCAGTGGCTATCCGGGCGTGCATTATCGCTGCTACACAGGCATCGCCTACTGGGTGGCACGTACCACGTTGCGTAATGGCAGCAGCGTCACGAAATCCTTCAGGGTCGAGCACTACGGCTATGAACGAGCCAAGGAGCTGGCGATCCGTGAGCGCGAGCGCCAGCTCGACGGCATTGGCGATTACCGATCCTTCAAGGTGGTCGAAGGCGAACGACGTTTGATGCAGTTGCTGGTGGAAAATCCGGCACTGGAAATCACCGGCGTTTAAAGGGTGTTCCGCGGGCTTTCAGGTCCGGTGGGAAATTGGTTACAACACGTTTCGAGAGGCACTTACAAACGCTAATTGCTCTTATTCCTCAAAGACGGGGCTGGTAAGCTTGCTCGCCCCGATTTTCCCCCTTTGCAGGATGTATATGACTGCGCGGTTCCGCCTCTCGTTTTATCTGCTGATGGCCTGGGCCCTTGGCGGGTGTGACGACGCCCCGCGTTTTGCCGCCGCCGAGCCCGGCGAAGCACAGTCTGGCGGCGCAGCCACCGTCAACAAGAGCGACCGCAACGCCTTTTCCCTGCCGTCGGCCAACCTTTCTCCCACGCGCCGGCTGGACTTCAGCGTCGGCAACAGTTTCTTCCGCAGCCCGTGGGTCATCGCCCCCTCGACCACCACCGCCCGCGACGGTCTTGGTCCGCTGTTCAATACCAACGCCTGCCAGAACTGCCATATCAGGGACGGCCGAGGCCATCCTCCGGAGCCCGATGACAGCAATGCGGTATCGATGCTGGTGCGGTTGTCCATTCCGGACGAATCCGGACATGCCGGCGTGAAGCAACTGGGGCTGACTGCTGAACCGACCTATGGCACGCAGTTGCAGGACATGGCCATACCCGGCGTCGCGCCTGAAGCCCGCGTGCGCGTCGAATACGATTCCATGACCGTGCACTTCCGTGACGGCACACCCGCCCACTTGCGTCGCCCTACCTTGCGGATTACGCAGCTGGGTTATGGTCCCCTGCACCCTCAGGCACGCGCCTCGGCACGCATCGCTCCGCCGATGATAGGGCTGGGCCTGCTGGAAGCGATTCCACAAGCGGCGATCCTTGCCAATGCCGATCCGGACGACGAGAACGGCACGGGCATCACCGGCACACCCAATTGGGTATGGGACGACGCGCAGCAAAAAACCGTACTCGGACGTTTCGGCTGGAAAGCGTCCCAGCCCAGCGTCAATCAACAGAACGCTCACGCATTGGCGGGCGACATGGGGCTGACATCCCGACTGAAACCCGCAGACGACTGCACCCCGTCACAAACGGCCTGCATCGATGCGCCAACTGGCGAAGGCTCCGACGGTGAGCCGGAAGTCAGCGACAACATATTGCGACTGATGACCTTCTACGCTCGAAACCTGGGTGTACCGGCCCGTCGGGATGTCGCCGACCCACAGGTGCTGGCCGGTAAAAACCTGTTCTTCAAGGCCGGTTGCCAGCAATGCCATACGCCTCAGTTCACGACCTCAGCCGATGCCGTAGAACCGGAGCTTGCGAATCAGGTGATCCGCCCCTACACCGATCTGTTGCTGCACGACATGGGCGAAGGGCTGGCGGACAACCTCAGCGAGTTTCACGCCAGCGGCCAACAATGGCGCACGCCGCCGTTATGGGGCTTAGGGCTGACACAGACGGTCAGCGGCCACACGCAGTTTCTGCACGACGGGCGCGCCCGCAACCTGATGGAAGCCGTGCTCTGGCATGGCGGCGAGGCGTTGCCCGCGCAGCGTCAGGTGTTGGCGTTCGATGCACAACAGCGAGCTGCCCTGCTGGCGTTCCTGAACTCTCTTTAACTGCATTTTCTGAACGATAAGGAGCCGGACATGTTCCGTCCCAAGCTGTTATTCACCAGCCTCGCCGCGCTCGCGCTGGGTGCCTGCGCGCCCTCGGATCCACAGGCTGTGACGTCTGCTGCCATCGCCAAACAGGTGATTCTGCCGACCTACAGCCGCTGGGTGGACGCCGACCGCCAGTTGGCAGTCAGTTCGCTGGCGTTCTGTCAGGGCAACAGCGATCTGGACACCGCACGCGCCGATTTCCTGCATGCGCAGAAAGCCTGGGCCCAACTGCAGCCGCTGCTGATCGGCCCGCTGGCCGAGGACAATCGCGCCTGGCAGGTCCAGTTCTGGCCGGACAAGAAAAACCTTGTCGGTCGTCAGGTCGAGCAATTGGTGACCGCGCAGCCACAGATCAGCGCCGATGCCCTGGCAAAATCCAGCGTTGTGGTGCAGGGCCTGTCAGCCTATGAGTACATTCTGTTCGACGCCGGGATCGACATGGCGACCGCAGAACAGAAGGCCCGCTATTGCCCGCTGCTCACGGCCATTGGCGAGCGCCAGAAAAACCTGGCCGAGCAGATCCTCAACAGCTGGAACAGTACCGACGGCATGCTCGCGCAACTGAGCAAGTTCCCGAACCAGCGCTATGCCGATTCCCATGAAGCCATTGCCGAGCTGCTGCGGGTTCAGGTCACCGCGCTGGACAGCCTGAAGAAAAAACTCGGCACACCGCTGGGCCGTCAGTCCAAGGGCGTACCTCAGCCGTTCCAGGCCGAAGCCTGGCGCAGCAAGGCCTCGCTGAGCAGTTTGCAAGCCAGTCTGGAAAGCGCAGAAACCGTCTGGGCCGGCATAGACAACCATGGCCTGCGGGGCCTGCTGCCTGCCGAACAGAAACCCTTGGCGGACAAGATCGACGCCGCTTATGCAGAAAGCCGCAAACAGCTGGCGGCGATGGAGCCACCGTTGGTTGAACTGCTGACGACCGAACAAGGGCGTCAGCAGTTGAATGCGTTCTACGACAGCCTTAACGTGGTGCACCGCCTGCATGAAGGCGAACTGGCCAAGGCGTTGGGCATCCAGTTGGGTTTCAACGCCAACGATGGTGACTGATATGTTGCGACGTCAGGCTCTGGCTCTCGGCAGCCTCGTTCTCAGCGCCTGCACACTGGGCGGCTGGACGCTGTTCAAAAGCAAAGGCGAAAGCCCGCTGCTGCTGTCCGCCCGTGACGACAGTGACGGCCGGCACTACGCGGTGGGTTATCGGGTCGATGGCACTCAGGTGTTCGCCACCCATGTCGCCCAGCGTTGCCACGACATCATCAATCATCCGGACCTTCCCATCGCGCTGTTCGTGGCGCGCAGACCAGGAACCGAAAGCTACCTGATCGACTTGCGCGACGGTCGCCTCTTGCAGACCATCACCTCGAAACCGAACCGGCATTTCTACGGCCATGCCGTCATTCACAAAGGCGGCGAATGGCTGTACGCCACCGAAAACGACACCACTGAACCGGGTCGCGGCCTGCTGGGCATTTATCGCTTCGTCGGCGAGCGGCTGGAACACACGGGCGAAATTCCGACCCACGGCATCGGGCCGCATCAGGTGTCCTGGCTGCCGGACGGCGAGACGCTGGTGGTGGCCAACGGCGGCATCCGCACCGAGGCTGAAAGCCGGGTCGAAATGAACCTCCACGCCATGGAGCCGAGTCTGGTGCTGATGCAGCGGGACGGTACGCTGCTGAGCAAGGAGACCCTGTCGCAACAGATGAACAGCGTGCGTCACATGGCGATTGCCAGCGACGGCACTGTCGTCGCTGGTCAGCAATTCATGGGCGCGTCTCACGAGTCTGCTGAACTCCTGGCGATCAAACGCCCGGGTCAGGCATTTCAGGCCTTCCCGGTCGCCGACCAACAGCTGCAAGCCATGGCCCATTACACTGCCAGCGTGGCCGTGCATGACGAATTGAGGCTGGTGGCCTTAACCGCGCCGCGCGGAAATCGTTTCTTCATATGGGATCTGGACAGCGGCGAAGTGCGACTCGATGCACCGTTGCCGGATTGTGCTGGCGTCGGCGCAGTAGCCGACGGTTTTGTCGTAACCTCTGGCCAAGGCCGTTGCCGATTCTACGATTGCCGCCAGAGCACACTGGTGGCGCAACCACTGCAGCTGCCTGCGGGGTTGTGGGACAACCATTTGCATGTGGTCTAGGGGTACGAATACGGACTCTGCAGGAGTGGGACGTCGCACCAAAAACCAGCGCGCTTCGAAATCCGGGCCTGCCACTGGCAACTAATCCGCGACACGATTAACGTGCTCGCCTGATTCATCTGTTTTCCAAGGAAGTGGAATATGTTGCGTCGCCGCATGTTGATCATGTTAGGGGTTGTGGTGATCGTGGTGCTCGCCCTGGGAGGGTACAAGGCATTCTCGATCTACAAACAGATCCAGCAATTCAGCGCCCCGAAACCGCCGATCAATGTTGCGGTCGCCATCGTCGAAGAGCGTCCGTGGCAAAGCCGTCTGCCGGCCATCGGCAGTCTCAAGGCCTTGCAAGGTGTGGATCTGAGCCTGGAGGTCGCGGGCACCGTCAAAGCCGTTCTGTTCGAGTCCGGCCAAAAGGTGAAAGTCGGCCAGCCGCTGCTGCAACTCGACAGCGATGTGGAGAAGGGTTTGCTCGGTACCGCCGAAGCCGATCTGGGTCTGGCTCAGGTCGACTATGGCCGGGGCAGTAAGCTGGTGGGGGACGCAGCCATCTCCAGAGGCGAATTCGACAAGCTCGCCGCCACTCAGAAGAAAGCGGCCGCCACCGTCGCGCAACTCAACGCCTCACTGGCGAAAAAACGCATTCTCGCGCCGTTCAACGGCACCATCGGCATCCGTCAGGTCGACGTCGGTGATTACCTCGCCAGTGGCACTGTGATCGCCACGCTTCAGGACCTGACCAGCCTCTACGCCGACTTCTTCGTGCCTGAACAAGTGCTGCCGAAACTGGCGATCGGTCTGCCGGTTCAGGTCAGCGTCGCGGCCTACCCGGACAGCGTCTTCAACGCCAGCATCAGCGCCATCAACCCCAAGGTCGAGGACGCCACGCGCAACGTGCTGGTACGCGCCACCCTGCCTAACCCCGACGGCAAACTGTTGCCGGGCATGTTCGCCAACCTGCAGGTGCTGCTCGGTCAAGACACCCCACAACTGGTCGTGCCTGAAAGCACCATCACCTACACCTTGTATGGCAATTCGGTGTTCGTCGTGGTGCCGAAAAAAGGCGCCGACGGCCAGCCGGAGAAAAACGCCAAGGGTGAACAGCAACTCGCCGTGGAACGCCGCTTCGTCGACACCGGCGAACGCCGTGGCGGGGTGGTCATCATCAGCAAAGGATTGAAAGCGGGCGAGCAAGTGGTCACCGGTGGACAGCTGAAGCTGGACAACGGCGCCCACGTCGCCATCAGTGCCGATCAGGCAGCCCAACCGAGCAGCCAGCCCAAGGTTGACTGATCAAAGGAGCTTCCATGGCATTCACCGACCCGTTCATCCGTCGTCCCGTGCTCGCCAGCGTGATCAGCCTGCTGATCGTGCTGCTGGGTTTCCAGGCGTTTAGCAAGCTGACCATCCGCCAGTACCCGCAGATGGAAAACGCCCTGATCACTGTGACCACCGCTTACCCCGGTGCCAACGCCGAGACCATTCAGGGCTACATCACCCAGCCGTTGCAGCAAAGTCTGGCCAGCGCCGAAGGCATCGACTACATGACCTCGGTCAGTCGCCAGAATTTCTCGGTGATCTCGATCTATGCGCGCATCGGCGCCAACACCGACCGGCTGTACACCGAACTGCTGGCCAAGGCCAACGAGGTCAAGAACAAGTTGCCGCAAGACGCCGAGGACCCGGTGCTGAGCAAGGAAGCCGCCGATGCCTCCGCGCTCATGTACATCAGTTTCTACAGCTCGGAGCTGAACAACCCGCAGATCACCGATTACCTGTCACGGGTTATCCAGCCCAAGCTGGCGACCCTGCCCGGCATGGCCGAGGCCGAGATCCTCGGCAATCAGGTATTCGCCATGCGGTTATGGCTGGACCCGGTGAAACTCGCAGGCTTCGGTCTGACGGCCACCGATGTGACTGACGCCGTGCGCAAGTACAACTTCCTCTCCGCCGCCGGTGAAGTGAAAGGCGAATACGTGGTCACCAGCGTCAACGCTACCACCGACCTGAAATCTGCCGAGACTTTCGCCGCCATCCCGCTGAAAACCGTCGGCGACAGTCGCGTACTGCTCGGCGATGTGGCGCGGGTGGAAATGGGCGCCGAGAACTACGACACCGTCAGCTCGTTCGACGGCACGCCGTCGGTCTACATCGGCATCAAGGGCACGCCCAGTTCCAACCCGCTGGACGTGATCAAGGAAGTGCGACGGATCATGCCGGAGCTGGAAAGCCAGCTGCCGCCGAGCCTGAAGGTGTCCATCGCTTACGACGCCACGCTGTTCATCC
This sequence comes from Pseudomonas sp. LS-2, assembly GCF_003605735.1. Classification (GTDB taxonomy): domain Bacteria; phylum Pseudomonadota; class Gammaproteobacteria; order Pseudomonadales; family Pseudomonadaceae; genus Aquipseudomonas. Next base: position 149,501 of record NZ_QXTJ01000045.1, read on the forward strand.
AGGCGTCTATTCACGAGGTGGTGAAAACCCTGATCGAGGCGGTGCTGATCGTCATCGTCGTGGTGTTCCTGTTCCTCGGCGCATTGCGCTCGGTGGTGATTCCGGTGATCACCATCCCGCTGTCGATGATCGGCGTGCTGTTTTTCATGCAAATGATGGGGTACTCGATCAACCTGCTGACGCTACTGGCCATGGTGTTGGCGATCGGTCTGGTGGTGGATGACGCCATCGTCGTGGTAGAGAACATCCATCGCCACATCGAGGAGGGCAAGACGCCCTTCGATGCCGCGCTCGAAGGCGCCCGGGAAATCGCCATGCCGGTGGTCTCCATGACCGTCACCCTGGCGGCCGTGTACGCACCCATCGGTTTCCTCGAGGGGCTCACCGGCGCGCTGTTCAAGGAATTTGCCCTGACGCTGGCCGGTGCCGTGGTGATCTCCGGCATCATTGCCCTGACCCTGTCGCCCATGATGTGTGCGCTGCTCTTACGTCACGACGCGAACCCCAGCGGGTTGGCGCACAAGCTGGATCAGATCTTCGAAGGCCTGAAAGTGCGTTACCAGCGAATCCTGCACGGCACGCTGAATACCCGGCCGGTGGTGATCGTTTTCGCGGTGCTGGTGTTGTGCCTGATTCCGGTGTTCCTCAAGTTCAGCCAGTCACAACTGGCGCCGGACGAGGATCAGGGCATCATCTTCATGATGGCGACCTCGCCGCAGCCGACCAACCTCGACTACATGAACACGTACACCGACCAGTTCATCGATATCTTCAAGGCATTCCCGGAGTACTACTCCTCGTTCCAGATCAACGGGTTCAATGGGGTGCAGACCGGCGTCGGCGGTTTCCTGCTCAAGCCTTGGGATGAACGCAGCCGCACGCAGATGCAGCTACTCCCGGAGGTCCAGGCCAAGCTCGAGCAGATCACCGGCCTGCAGATTTTCGGCTTCAACCTGCCGTCGCTACCGGGCACCGGTGAAGGGCTCCCCTTTCAGTTCGTGATCAACACGCCGAACGATTACCCGGCGCTGCTGGAAGTGGTGGACCGGATCAAGAAGCGGGCGACCGAGTCCGGCAAGTTCGCCTTCCTCGATGTCGATCTGGCGTTCGACAAACCGGAGGTCGTGGTCGACATCGACCGCGCCAAGGCGGCGCAGATGGGCGTGTCGATGCAGGATCTGGGCGGCAGTCTGGCGACCCTGCTCGGTGAGGCCGAGATCAACCGCTTCACCATCGACGGACGAAGCTACAAGGTCATCGCGCAGGTAGAGCGCGCCTACCGTGACAATCCGCAATGGCTGACCAACTACTACGTGAAAAACGCCGAGGGCACGATGTTGCCGCTGTCGACGCTGGTCAAGGTCAGTGATCGCGCAAGGCCGCGTCAGCTCAATCAGTTCCAGCAGCTCAACGCCGCGATCATCTCGGGCTTTCCGCTTGTGAGCATGGGGGAAGCCATCGAGACGGTTCGCCAGATTGCCAGCGAAGAAGCGCCGGCAGGATTCGCCTATGACTACGCGGGAGCATCGCGTCAGTACGTGCAGGAAGGCAATGCACTGTGGGTCACCTTCGGCCTGGCGCTGGCGATCATCTTTCTGGTGCTGGCAGCACAGTTCGAAAGCTTCCGCGATCCGCTGGTGATTCTGGTGACGGTGCCGCTGTCGATCTGCGGCGCGCTGATTCCGCTGTTTCTCGGTGTCTCGACGCTCAACATCTATACCCAGGTGGGACTGGTGACACTGATTGGCCTGATCAGCAAACACGGGATTCTCGTCGTCGAATTCGCCAACCAGTTGCGCCGAGACAAGGGCCTCAGTGTTCGGGAAGCCGTTGAAGAAGCCGCGGCCATTCGCCTGCGACCGGTGCTGATGACCACCGCCGCGATGGTGTTCGGCATGGTGCCGCTGATTCTGGCGACAGGCGCAGGCGCCGTCAGCCGTTTCGACATTGGTCTGGTGATTGCGACGGGCATGTCGGTGGGGACGCTGTTCACATTATTTGTACTGCCTTGTGTTTATACCTTGTTGGCTGCGAAGGATGATCCGAGATCGCTGCATTAACAGCCGCACAAAAAAAGCCCCGATAAACGGGGCTTTCATTCAGGTGGTTGCATCAATGTTGTGGCCCCGATCCCTGGGCCAGCCCGAACATCAATAACAGCAGATCATGATCCGGGCGCACAGCCGACTCTGCCTTGGCGACCCGCGGCAGGGGGCACTGCCCCTCGCCGTGTACTGCGCTCAGAATCTGTGGCCTGGGTTGTTCCCAGGCTGCCATGGCAAGGGAGGCGACTCCCAACGCCCCGACAACGAAAAAACCTCGCGCCAGTTCTAACTTCATCGATCTAAACCTTTGATAGGGCTGCCAAACGCCGTCTCGTAAAAGTAGACGAGCTTCTTCCAGTCCGTGGGTTGAAACGACGAATGGCGACGCAGTTGTTTCATGTCATGCTGAGCAGCGCCATACGCGGTCAGGCGCTGGCGGCATTTTTCCAGATCGATCAGGGCGACTTCAGGTTTGGCATTGGCGCCCTCGCCCGTTACGCGAACAAAAACATGCTTGATATAGATGCAGCTGTGCTGCCAGCGACCCTTGTGCATACGCGCCAGGTTCTCGGCCAGTTCCTTGAGCATCTGCTCGTAAACGGCCTCGCCATGCTGCTCACGACCACCGGCCTTGAGCCAGTTTTCGAACTCGTCATAGCCATCCAGAGAAGCGGTCACCAGCAACGCACGCCACTCGTTGTTCTCATCGCGTTCGGCGCCGCAGAACACCATGCGCGGCACGTTCACATTAAGCTGTCGCAACCCTTCCAGCGCATCGCGCTCGCGCAGCACAGTCGGGCGCCCGAACGGGTGCAGCCAACTGCGGTAGATATGGCCGACCTGCCGTTTGACGTACAGCAGGCGACCATTCTCCGACACGACGCGCTGTACGCCACTTTCTCCACCGCGACGAACGTTGGGTTCTTCGACCCAATCGCCACGGGTGTTCCAGAAATAGGCAAAACGGTCCTTGGCGGGAACGCCCGACTCAACTGCAAAATCCACGGCCATCCTGTTACCTCTTACGTAATAGATACACACGCCACATGGCGTACAACGGCAGGAAATCCAGTCGCTCCTGGACACGGAAACCTGCTTGTTCGAATTCGGCTTCGATGGTCGCTGCCGGAATCACGAAGCGGTTCTGATACCCCGCCTGGTTCCGGGCGCGCTCGGCACGCTTGCGCTTCCACGACTTGAAGTTGCCATCCACCCACATCGACATGATCACGCTATCGCGCGTTACCCGGTGGAACTCCTTCAACAGCACAGCACGGTCCTTCGCCTCGCCAATGTGATGCATCAGACGCATGCAAAAAATGCTGTCTACTGCGTTGTCCGGCATATCGATGGCGAACGCCGAGGTCTGCAGGGGTCGAACCCGTTTCACCACGTCCGCCGACTGCGACTCACAGGCAATCTTGACCATCGATGCCGAGTTGTCGGCGCCGATGATCACCCGATTGGCTTTTTCGGCCAGCACCGGCCAGAAACGACCCGCACCACACGGTAGATCCAGAACCAGCCCCGGCTCGCCAGCCAACGCCAATGCGCGTCGGGCGAGCTGCTTGTCGCGACGATCAGACAACCGCCTGGCCAAACCGTCCTTGTGTTTGCGCAAATATTTTTTGGCGTGCTCGTCGTCGTATTTGCGCGAGAAATCAAGCTCGATCCGCTTGCTCATGGCTGCATCTCCTGAAGTGATCAGCCAAAAGTAGGAAGAAAGCCGTGACTGCCAGGTCATATGAATGTGAAAAAAATGTTCATTGACCGGCGCAAATGTTACGGGGTTTTACCAGACGATAGGGCTAGCATATGGCCATAACGCGTATGATCACAGCAACATTTACATTGTCTATACAGTCCGATTCGCCACCTGCGAGGACAGCATCAGTCAGCATGCCTGCCCAACGCTACACTGAAACGACAGCCATTGGGCTCGCGCGTTTCCAGACTGACCGTCCAGCCCTGGTTTTCGCAGATGCGCTGGACCAGCGACAGCCCCAGACCGAGCCCTTCGCCACGCTGTTCATTGCCACGCACGAAAGGCTGGAACATCGCCTCGCGCTCTTCTTCGGGAATACCGACGCCAGAGTCCTCCACCGTGAAACCCTCCGGCACCAAGGTCAGTCGGATGAAACCCTTATCGGTGTAATGCAAGGCATTGCGCAGCAGGTTGCCCATGACCGCGTAGAGGAAAGTTGCGTTGTACGTTCCTTGGGAAGCCCGTTCCGGGTCGTACTCCAACAGCAACCCTTTGGCTTCGATGGGCTCCCGCCAGAGGGCCAATAATTGCTGCGCAGCGCCCTGCAGCGTCAGTTGCGGGTTCATCGCGGCGTCGTCGCGTTGAGTGCGGGCAAGCATGAGGAAGGTCTGCACCAGGTCACGCATTTCCTCACAGGCACGCGCTACCCGCTCGACCTGCGCTCTGGCGCGTTGATCCAGAGCCTGAGTCTCCAGCAGCAACTCGCAAGAGCTGGCGAGGACCATCAGGGGCGTTCGCAACTCGTGGCTCACATCACTGGTGAACATCCGCTCGCGAGTCAAGGCATCGCGCAGGCGACCGAGCGTGGCGTCGAAGGCAACCGCCAGTTCACCCACTTCGTCGGCGGCATAATCAGGTGCCAGCGGTGGCGCCAGGCCAAGCAGCTGATCGCGATGACGCACCTGGCGGGCCAACCGGACGACCGGTGCCATCACGCGACGTGCGAGGATCCAGCCAAGAAATACCGCCAGGGCCAGCGCCAGCACAAACCCGACCAACACGACAGCGAACAGCACGCGCTCGCGCTCTTCGAAATCGCTCTGATCCTGCAGCAGGACATAGTGACGCCCGTCGACCACTTCGACCATGGCGTGATACGAGAGCGGGCCTCGAAACACCTCGTGGAACCCGGGCTCCAGGTGGCGCAAGTCCTTGGGCAGCTCGAAGTCTCCCGGCCCCCCCGTAAAGTAGAACAGTTGGTCAGGCTCGGGGCGGTGACTCCAGTCTTCGACGCTGTCCATCAGCAGCAGGCGAGTCAGATCGCCACCGAGCCCCGCCGAGATCAGTTTTTCTTCGACCAGATGCACCGTCGCAACGATCCCCATGGCGAAGGAGCCAGCCACCAGCGCGCTCATCAAGGCAAAGGCAATGATGATTCGCTGGGCGAGGCTTTGCTTAAACTCCATCGCGGCCCTCGGCCAGGCGATACCCGACACCGTGCACGGTCTGCAGCAATGGTTTGTCGAACGGTTTGTCGATCACCTGACGCAACTGGTGAACGTGGCTGCGCAGGCTGTCGCTGTCCGGGCAATCATCGCCCCACAGCGCCTCTTCGAGAACTTCACGGCGCAATACATGTGGGCTCTTCTGCATCAACACCGCCAGCAGCTTGAGGCCAACCGGGTTGAGCTTGAGCAGACGTCCCTCGCGCGTCACTTCCAGGGTGTCCAGATCATAGATCAGTTCAGCGACCTGCAACGTACGACGGCCGCCACCCTGTGCACGGCGCAGTACCGCTTCGATACGCGCGGCGAGTTCCGACAGCGCGAAGGGCTTGAGCAGGTAATCATCCGCACCGGACCGGAAGCCCTGCAAACGGTCGTCGAGCTGATCGCGGGCGGTAAGCATGATCACCGGGGTGTCTCGGCGGGCGTCTTCACGCAGACGCTTGCACAACGTATAGCCATCGATGCCCGGCAGCATGATGTCGAGCACGATCAGGTCGTAATGTTCGGTAGCGGCCAGGTGCAGGCCAGACAGGCCATCCTGCGCGCAGTCCACGGTATAACCCTTCAATCCCAGATAATCGGCAAGGTTTGCCAGGATGTCGCGGTTGTCTTCAACCAGCAGGATTCTCATGGGGCCTATCTCCATATGCAGTACGGCAAGACCCCGGCACAGCATCCAGATGCCTGCACGATCAGGTCAGAGTTGGCGGCAGCTTAAGGCCAAGTGCGCCAGAGGGCCAGCGTCGGTATTCATAACGTTTTTTTCACTCCCGGTTCACAGCCCGCCGACAGCGTGGTGTCCAGACTGCCGCACGCTCTCGGTCAACCTATCTGCCATCAAACGGGATTCACCATGTCTGAAGTCATCGAACAGCCCGCATCACGCCCGATCAATCTCTGGGTTTATCTGGGCATACCTGCGTTGACCGCCATTACCCTGCTTTTGCTGGAATTGACCTCTCTGGACATGGACATCGCCAAACTGGCCTACGACCCGGCAGCAGGCGCTTTTATCGGCAAACACAGCTACTTCCTCGAAAACGTTCTGCATGACCGAGCCAAGCAAGTGGTCATCGCCTGGGGTGCGCTGTCATTCGTTGGTTTCATCGCATCCTTCTTCGTAGCGAAGCTCAAACCCTGGAAGCGCGAACTGGGCTGCATGGTCCTGTCGATGGCCCTGTCCACCAGTTTCGTCACCCCGATGAAAGTGGTGACTTCGGTTCAGTGCCCCTGGAGCCTGACTGAATTCGGCGGTCAGGAGCAATACAGCGAACTGCTCAGCCCTCGCCCTGCGACCGACAAGCCAGGTCGCTGCTGGCCAGGAGGTCATGCGGCCACCGGCTTCACGCTGTTTGCGTTGTTCTTCGTATTTCGTGACCGCAAACCACGCCTGGCAAAAGCCGGCCTGATCTTCGCGTTCGGCCTGGGAACCGTGTTCTCGGTTGGCCGCATGCTGCAGGGCGCGCACTTCTTCTCTCATAACATCTGGACGGCGGTGTTCTGCTGGCTGATCTGTCTGGGGGCCTATTACGCGGTGCTGTACAGGCCGGTGGGCAGGAAGGACAAGGTGTTGGGGGCGCAGGGCGTTTCCGGGTAGAGCGTTTGGCAGGTACGGCAACGGTCACCATCAAACGGAACGCCGCCCGGCCGGATTGCTACAGGGTTATGTGTCGAGCCGGGATTTTGGCCTCTGGCATTTCCTAGAGGAGCGCGCAAAACCTCCAGAACTACATTTGCCTTTGATCCTGCTTCTAAGCGCGCGATGTCACAGACGACACAAATCGCGACTTGGGTGCAGGCTGAACGCAGGCGTCGCGCAGTGGGCCGAGCGGCATGGATGCCGCGAGAGCGCCGTCAGGACATGGATGTCCGTTCGGCGCGGGCCCACGGAGCGTCTCCGAAGTGAGGGTACGGCGACGAAGGAGTCGCCAAACCAGGAGCAAGGACCCTTGGTTACTTGGGGTTATCAAGTAACCCGCCGAAGGCGGAACGCTTCTGCCGTTAGGCAGAACAAAAATCAGCGCCACCACAATCATCGGATATAACCACGACCCAAGCGCCAGAAAGCCGAATCTCAAAACCAGCCCTATAAAAAAACCCCGCCGAAGCGGGGTTCTTTATACAGCGAGGGGTAAGGCTGGCTTACATCATGCCGCCCATGCCACCCATGCCGCCCATGTCTGGCATGCCGCCGCCAGCTGGAGCCTTGTCGTCGACCACGTCAGCGATCATCGCTTCAGTGGTGATCATCAGGCTGGCAATGGAAGACGCCGCCTGCAGAGCAGAGCGAGTCACTTTGGCCGGGTCCAGGATACCCATTTCGATCATGTCGCCGTATTCGCCGGTGGCAGCGTTGTAACCGTAGTTACCCGAACCCTGCTTGACCTTGTCGACTACAACGCTTGGCTCATCACCCGAGTTGGCAACGATCTGACGCAGCGGCGCTTCAACAGCGCGACGCAGCAGAGCGATACCGACGTTCTGATCAGCGTTGTCGCCTTTCAGCTCGGAGATAGCTTGCAGCGAGCGAACCAGCGCCACGCCACCGCCAGGTACCACGCCTTCTTCAACGGCTGCGCGGGTTGCGTGCAGGGCGTCTTCAACGCGGGCTTTCTTCTCTTTCATTTCAACTTCGGAACCAGCACCGACCTTGATCACTGCAACGCCGCCCGACAGTTTGGCCAGACGCTCTTGCAGTTTTTCTTTGTCGTAGTCCGACGAAGTGTCACCGATTTGCTGACGGATCTGAGCGATACGTGCGTCGATGTCGGTTTTAACGCCGGCACCGTCGATGATGGTGGTGTTTTCTTTGTTCAGCACGACGCGCTTGGCGTTACCCAGGTGCTCCAGGGTGGTGCTTTCCAGGCTCAGACCGATTTCTTCGGAGATCACGGTACCGCCGGTCAGGACAGCGATGTCCTGCAGCATGGCCTTGCGACGGTCGCCGAAGCCTGGCGCCTTGACGGCTGCGACTTTGACGATGCCACGCATGTTGTTCACGACCAGAGTCGCCAGGGCTTCGCCTTCAACGTCTTCGGCAACGATCAGCAGAGGACGGCCAGCTTTCGCAACGGCTTCCAGAACTGGCAGCATTTCGCGGATGTTGGAGATCTTTTTGTCGACCAGCAGCAACAGCGGGCTGTCCAGCTCGGCGACCATGGTGTCCGGCTTGTTGATGAAGTACGGGGACAGGTAGCCACGGTCGAACTGCATGCCTTCTACGACCGACAGTTCGTTTTCCAGACCCGAACCTTCTTCAACGGTGATAACGCCGTCTTTGGTCACTTTTTCCATGGCTTCGGCAATGATGTCGCCGATGGAATTGTCGGAGTTGGCCGAGATGGTGCCGACCTGGGCGATCGCCTTGGTGTCGGTGCAAGGCTTGGACAGCGATTTCAGCTGAGCAACGATGGCGATGGTCGCCTTGTCGATGCCGCGCTTGAGGTCCATCGGGTTCATGCCGGCAGCGACGGCTTTCAGGCCTTCGTTGACGATGGCCTGAGCCAGAACGGTAGCGGTGGTGGTACCGTCACCAGCGTCGTCGTTAGCACGGGAGGCAACGTCTTTGACGAGCTGCGCGCCCATGTTTTCGAAACGGTCTTTGAGTTCGATTTCCTTGGCGACCGACACACCGTCTTTGGTGATCAGCGGAGCGCCGAAGCTTTTCTCGATGATGACGTTACGGCCTTTCGGGCCCAGCGTTGCTTTAACTGCGTCAGCCAGGACGTTCACACCGGCGAGCATTTTTTTACGGCCAACGTCGCCGAATTTAACTTCTTTAGCAGCCATGATCGATATTCCTTAAATACTTTGTAGTAACGGGAAAATGAGGGGGAACAACTCAGCCTTCGACGACCGCGAGAATTTCGTTCTCGCTCATCACCAGCAGGTCTTCGCCGTCTACTTTCACAGTGTTGCTGCCGGAGTAAGGGCCGAACACCACTTTGTCACCCACTTTCACAGCCAGCGCACGTACTTCGCCGTTGTCCAGGATGCGACCGGCACCGACGGCGATGATTTCGCCACGGTTTGGTTTCTCGGCAGCCGAACCCGGCAGAACGATACCGCCAGCAGTCTTGGTTTCTTCTTCGCTGCGACGGATTACGACGCGGTCATGCAGAGGACGAAGCTTCATTGTCGATCTCCTAATTATGGTTTTTGAACGCCCGGTGTTGGCACCGGCGGGTTAAAACATCCGGGCTTGCCGGTTACGGTTCGCGAGCGAACCGCAGAATACGGTCTGACGAAATGCGCCAGAAACCTTGCGGTGACCCATACATAAGGGCGAGCAACCTGATTACAAGGCTCACGAAAGAATTTTTTTAGTGCGATAAGGTCGCGAAAAGCAGTACGGCACCCGAAGGTGCCGTACTCACAGTAAGCAGGAATCACTTTTTATCGACCGGCTCGTACTCGCCCTCGATGACTTCACCTTCGATCACATCCGGCTGACGGGCACCCGGACGACCGGCCCCCGGATGAACGGGCCCGTTCGAACGCAGGTCATCGGCGAACGCACGCTGGCGACGGGCCTGATCTTCAGCGCGCTGACGCACCTTGCCCACCAACAGACGACGGGTGAATGGCATCAAACAGATCAGCCCCAGCACATCACTGATGAAACCCGGCAGTACCAGCAGGCCACCACCGATGGTCATCATCAGGCCATCGAGCATCTGCTGAGCGGGCAATTCGCCCCGCGCCAGACTTTCACGAGCACTCATCGCAGTCGCGAGACCGGCGACCCGCACCACGAAAACACCGAGCATGGAGCCTGCGACCACCAGGAGGAAGGTCGCCAGGAAGCCGATGGACATTCCGACTTTCACCAGCACGAACAGCTCGAGCACCGGAAAAAGCAATAAAAGCAGCAAAAAAGCGCGCATCAAATAGTTCCTCAACGGAAGAAGTCTTCCAGTAGACACTAGGTGATGTCGCAAGGTTGTAAATTCAAGCCTCGGCGGCTTCAACGGTGGGCCATTTTTCGGCGTGGGCCAGTTGGACCAAGGCTTGGCGCACTTGTGTCGGCGTATTACAAGGCTCGGCGAACGCCAGCCAGTAAAGCGCCTGGCCGATTCGCAGGTGCATGCCCTCGCTGTCGATACCGACCAGCACTGCGGGTTCAGACGCAGGCAGGCCCGCGAGCTGGACGTAATGTGCGATGGCTTTGGTGTGATCCTCGTTCATGTGCTCGACCATGCTGGTTTCAGCCGCGCCGGCGAACGGATTGGCCAAGGCCACGTCATCGAGCCAGTGAATCGCCCCGAACCCACCAATGAACCTGTAGCGCACAGGCGCCAGCACCCAGAAGTCGAAATCGTGAGCACTGTGATAACTCTCCGACTCGGGGAAATAACGGTAGTAGCGCTGCGCCGCAGCTTCGATGGCCGCCTCGTCTGTCACCTTCTGCGCTTCGGCCATGACCGTGACACGTCCGACAGCCTGAACATCCTCGGCGCCCCGCTCGCCCACCAGCATCGAGCACTTTGGGTCGCGTTGAAGGTTATGGGTGTGCTGAGCAATACGGCTGATGAGAATCAAAGGACGCCCTTGATCGTCGAGGCAGTAAGGCACCACCGAACCAAAGGGATAACCGGGCATCGACTTGGAATGGGTCGACAGCACGCCGCGATATTCCTTGAGCAGCAGGGCTCGGGCTTGCCGGTTGGCTTTGGCGCTCATGGTGTAACTCCTGAGGTTTGATCGACGATTCGAAAGGATGCGCAGCACTGCTGGGAGCGGCTGTCGCCACAAGATAATCGTTATCGTTGCAGGGTGCCAGATTGGCGAGGCGTGACGATTTCGCGGGGTTTTAACGTAAAAATTTCCGGAGCCGGGAGCGGGTACTCTGCGAGAGCCGCGAATGCGTCAGATCAGTCACGAGGGTGTCGGATGACCTCACGCATTCGCCAGCAAGCCAGCTTCTACAGGTTGTGCACATGCCTCAAAAGCGGCCTGACCAGAGCTGCTTTCGTCAACAACGACCTTACCAGGCCACGCCGAAACCAGCGGTGTAACGGGTCTTGTCCAGATCGCCGTCATCGGAGCCGCTGATGATGTTCTTCTCGGCCTTGACGTTGAGCGAGGCCCATTCGGTGACCTTGTAGCGCAGGCCGATTTCGGTATCCAGGCTATAATCGGCGACGCCGCTGATGGGCTTGCCGACTTCGCCGTTGGTGAAGAACTCGACCTTCTTGCCAATCAGGAAGCGGTTGTAATCCCAGGTACCGGACACCGAGTAGAAGTTGTCCTTCTCGCCGTTGGAATACTGGAAATCCGTGCGGTTGAGCAATGTGCCGACCTTGAACGCGCCCAGTTCGTCATCCCAGAACTGATAACCCGGGCCGGTACCGACCGTACGCTGACGACGCAGGTCTTCGATGTTGTCGTGCTTGTAAGTGAAGCGGCCATCCCAGAACCACTTGTCCGTGATGAAACGGTCGATGGAGTACTCGGCGTTCCAGTTATCGGTGGTGGTTTCTTCGTCCTGCGTTTCACGGTTGTACTCGCCTTCGGCGTTATGGCGCCATCTGCCGTGGGTCGCGGACGTTTTGAACGCAATGTTGTAGTCGTCGGTGTCCTTGTCGGCGCGCTGGAAATCCAGCGCCGCGTCGACGTTGCCCTTCCACACCAGATCAGTAACGACAGGCTTGGGCTTCATGATCTGCTGGATACTTGCCAGGTCGACGGTCTTCGGTGCATCGCCGTTGGCCAGCGTGACCTTGCCGTCATCGGCGGCATGCAGCGACTTGGAAATCTCGCCGGTGTAGGCGTCCTGCTTCACGAGCAAGTGTTGCTCGCTTTCGAGCGTCTTGACTTCCTTCCAGTCCAGCGGAATATCGCCTGCATATTTGGTATTGAGCAGCAGCTTCCCACCGTCGAAGACCTTGATGGTTCCGGTAAGCTTGTCCCCGTTCTTCAACCAGACGGTGTCGGCAAGCAAGGGAGTGGAGGCGCTGGTAATGGCAAGGCACAACAGTGTTCTGGACAACATAAGCAAAACGAGGCTCTGGTTCGCGGAGGACGGGCATTGTCCACAGGGATAATGTCGAGGCAATCCTTGGGACCGCCGGCACAGGTATCACTGACCGTGGGATATTTCCCTAGTTCCCTATCGAAAATTCCCGCTGCCTCTATAAACAGGAACGAACGCGTGATCGAACACACCTCCCCCACAAACGACCCGACCGGTATGTCCTCCGCAGAGGCCCGGCGCACGGCGCTCTACCTGACATTGCATCAGGTTCCCGAAGGCAAGGTCGTCAGCTATGGCCAATTGGCGGAGCTTGCCGGTTTAGGACGAGCGGCACGTTTCGTGGGCCGGACCCTGAGCCAGTTACCCGACGGCAGCACCTTGCCGTGGCACCGGGTTCTGGGCGCAGGCGGCAAGCTCAGCCTCGCCGCCGGAACCGTTTCAGGGGAAGAACAACGGGCACGATTGCGGGCTGAAGGCGTGACCATCCGTAACAATCGGGTCGATATGCAGCGTGATGGCTGGCGCCCGACAGAGCACAACGGTTAGAGTGCGCGCTTTGTTTACGTAAACTGAGGCAGATTTCAGCCCATGCCCCGCAAAACCTGGCGCGCCGCGCTCGCCGCATATGCCAGCCCCTCTACGTTAGTGCTGTTGTTGCTCGGCTTCGCTGCGGGCATGCCCTATATGTTGGTGTTTTCCACACTTTCAGTCTGGTTGCGTGAAGCCGGCGTCGCCCGTGAAACCATCGGCTACGCGAGCCTCATCGGTCTGGCTTACGCCTTCAAGTGGGTCTGGTCACCCCTGCTCGACCAATGGCGCCTGCCCTTGCTCGGCAAACTGGGGCGCAGACGCTCCTGGCTGGTGTTGTCTCAGACACTTGTGACCCTGGGCCTGATCGGCATGGGCTTCTGCGATCCGCAGCAGCACCTTTCCTGGTTGATCGCGATTGCGGTCGTCGTGGCATTCTCGTCCGCAACGCAGGACATCGCCATCGATGCCTACCGCCTGGAAATCGCCACCGACAGCCAGCAAGCCACCCTCGCCGCCAGCTACATGGCGGGATACCGCGTCGCGGCCCTGCTCGCGACCGCCGGGGCGCTGTACTTCGCAGAAGGTTTCGGTTCCACAGGCTTTGCCTACAAACACTCGGCCTGGACCGGCACCTACGTGCTGTTCGGGCTGTTGATGGTCCCGGCGCTGATCACTTCGCTGATCATGCGTGAGCCTGCGGTGCCGCTGCGCACGCAGCTGTCTGCGGCTCGCTACGGTTTCGCCCACCAGTTGGCGTCGGTCTTCGTGTTGATCATCCTTCTGGTGTCCGTGCCTGCGATGTTCACCCAGTTGTACAACACCGATTTCGCCAGCGTGCTGTTCGAAGGCACGACCTGGAAGAGCCTGCTGATGGAAGACCGCGCCTTCCTGCGTGCCATTCTCTACACGCTGCTTACTGCCGCTTGCCTGTCGTCCATGGGCCGTCGCGGCCTGGCACCCGTGCTCACGCCAGTCAACGACTTCATCCTGCGCTATCGCTGGCAGGCGCTGCTGCTGTTGGGGTTGATCGCCACCTATCGCATGTCCGACACGGTGATGGGCGTGATGGCCAACGTGTTCTACATCGATCAGGGCTTCACCAAGGACCAGATCGCCAGCGTCAGCAAGATCTTCGGCCTGGTCATGACACTGGGGGGCGCGGCGTTTGGCGGTTTGGCGATCGTGCGCTTCGGCATCCTGCCAATCCTGTTCATCGGCGGCGCCACGTCGGCTGCGACCAACCTGCTGTTTCTGATGCTGGCCGACATGGGCCCTAATCTGAAGATGCTGATCGTCACCATCTCGCTCGACAACTTCAGCTCGGGCCTTGCGACGTCAGCGTTCGTGGCCTACCTGTCGAGCCTGACCAACCTCAAGTTCTCGGCCACGCAATACGCGCTGCTCAGTTCGATCATGCTGCTGTTGCCGCGCCTGATCGGGGGATACTCCGGGGTGATGGTCGAGAAGCTGGGCTATCACAACTTTTTCCTGGCGACCGCACTGATGGGCGTGCCAACGCTGTTCATGATCGCGCTGCACTGGGCTCAAGAGGCGCGCAAGGACAAGCCGGACGAGGAAAACAAATCGGCTGAGACACCGGTGAGCGAACAGCCTTGATGTTCAGCTGATCCGGCGCCTGTAGCAGTCCGGCTTGCCGGCGGTGGCGTCCTTGAAATCGCTACCGCCGGCAAGCCGGACTGCTACAGGCGATCAAGCGATCCTGATAGCGCATCCAACAAAAAGCCCCGCACTCTCACGAGTCGGGGCTTTTGTCGTTTCAGCCGTAGCGATTAACGCTGCGTGGCAGGCTCTTGCTGCTCCCGCACCACGCGGATCACACGCTGCGGGAAAGGAATGTCGATGTTCTCGGCCTTCAGGCGATCACGCGCCTCGGCGTTGAGCATGAACATCACGTCCCAGTAGTCGGACGTCTTGGTCCAGATACGCAGCGAAACGGTGATCGAGCTGTCGCCCAGGGTCGAAATCACCGCCTGAGGCGCCGGGTCTTCCATCACGCGTGGATCCTTCGCCAGATCCAGCAATACCTGCCGGGCCTTTTGCAGGTCAGCGTCGTAATCGACGCCAACGTCGAACACCACCTTACGGGTCGGCTGACGGTTGGTATTGGTGATGATGCCGTTGGACAGGTTGCCGTTGGGCAGGATCACGGTTTTGTTGTCACCGGTGCGCAGAATGGTGTGGAAGATCTGGATGCTGTCGACGGTGCCAGCAACGCCCTGAGCCTCGATCCAGTCACCTATACGGAACGGACGGAACAGCAGAATCAGCACCCCGCCGGCGAAGTTCGCCAGACTGCCTTGCAGCGCCAGACCGATCGCCAGACCGGCAGCACCGATTGCCGCCACGAAGGACGTGGTTTCGACGCCAATCATCGACGCAACGCTGACGATCAGCAGAATCTTCAGAATGATATTGGCAAGGCTACTAATGAAGCCCTGCAGCGCAAGATCGACCTGACGAAATGCCAGTAGCGCGCCGACCTTGGTGGTCAGCTTGTTGATCAGCCACCAACCGACCAGCAGGACGACCAGCGCCAGCAGCACTTTGCTGCCGTATTGCATGACCATTGGAATCCAGGCCTGGGAGGCCTTGACCAGGCTGTTCACCTGGCCGTTCAAATCCAAATCCATTTAATTTCTCCTCGCGGTCGCGAAAACGGAAGACCGGAACGACAACGCCCGAGGCGTCATCGTTTCAGTGGGACCTGCACTCGGACGCACACAAACCCTTCAGGTTCCCTACGCGGAGGCAAATCAGAGACGCCATCAGTCGCGGAAGTTGTTGAACTGCAGCGGCATGCCGAACTCTTTGGCGCGCAGAGCCGCAATGGCTTCCTGCAGGTCATCGCGCTTCTTGCCGGTCACTCGTACCTGCTCGCCCTGAATAGCGGCCTGCACCTTGAGCTTGGCTTCCTTGATATGCGCAACGATTTTTTTCGCCAGCTCCTTGTCGATGCCTTCCTTGAGCGTGGCTTCCTGCTTCATGACCTTGCCGGACGCAAAGGCATCCTTCAGCTCCAGGCATTGCACATCGATCTTGCGCTTGACGAGTGCCAGCTTGAGGATCTCGATCATGGCTTCCAGTTGAAAGCCTTCTTCGGCGGTCATCTTGATCAGCAGGTCTTTTTCCGTGAACTCGAAGCTGCCTTTGCCTTTGAGGTCGTAGCGGCGGTCCAGCTCCTTGATCGCGTTGTCGACGGCATTCGTGACTTCGTGTTTATCCAGTTCGGACACTACGTCGAACGAGGGCATGTAGATTCTCCAATTGATACGGCGCGGCTCGATATGTAGATGGAGCACGCCTGACTTGACGGTATGAAAGCCCGGTCATTATAACGAGAGTTTTCCTATGTTCATGAGAGCCTGCGATGCCGATTTTGTTTTGTCTCTCGACGTGGGGTATTGACCTGTGGCGCAGCGGCCCTTGAAGTCCACGCCTTGGCATATTCTAGGCGCTGGCAGTCTGGGCGCTTTGTGGGCAACGCGACTCGCCCGGGCAGGCATGCCGGTGCGCCTGATATTGCGCAACGCAGCGCGCCTTGAGGCTTACAACGCCAAGGGCGGTCTGACCTTGAGCGAGCAGGGCCAGCGCCTGACGTTCGACATTGCGGCACAGACCATGGCCGCGCAGGAACCGATCCACCGTCTCTTGGTGGCGTGCAAGGCCTACGACGCCGAACAGGCTGTTGCCAGCGTCGCATCGCGCTTGGCCCCTGGGGCGGACATCCTGTTGCTGCAAAACGGCCTGGGCAGTCAGGACGCCGTGGCGGCGCGCGTTCCAGATGCGCACTGTATTTTCGTCTCGAGCACCGAAGGCGCGTTTCGAGACGAAGACTTCAGCGTTGTCTTTGCTGGCCAAGGCTTCAACTGGCTTGGCGACGGGCAGCAGACAGCCGAACCCGTCTGGCTCAGGGAACTGGCAGCAGCGGGGATTCCCCATCAATGGACACTCGATATCCTCGACCGCCTGTGGCGCAAGCTGGCGCTGAATTGTGCAATCAATCCGCTGACGGTGTTGTACGGCTGCCGCAACGGCGAATTGCAGGCGCATGACGAGGAACTTCGCGCATTGTGCGACGAACTGGTTCGAACGCTGCAACGTTGCGGCCAGCCTCGAGCGGCTATCGGTCTGCATGAAGAAGTGGTGCGAGTGATCAAAGCGACAGCGGCCAATTACTCGTCGATGTATCAGGATGTCGCTCAGGGACGACGTACCGAGATCAGCTATCTGCTGGGGCATGTCTGCAAGGCGGCTGAGCTGAGTGGGTACGATGTGCCGCTTATGAATCGGTTACGCGCTCAGTTGATCGATCACCTGATTGGCAAAGGCCTCCCCAGCAGTTGAAAGCCCTGTAGCAGTCCGGCTTGCCGGCGGTTGCGATCTTGCGGGCGTCACCGCTACAGGTGTGTTCCACGTCGTGACCGGTATTTGCGTTGAGGTGACCGGTGTCCGCCTTGCAGAGACATTTGCTTCGGTTGTGCATCGTGGGTTTGCTCAGGCCCTGAACAGCGCTAACCTGCCTGTTCCTCATTCGTCAGTGACCCCGTCCAATGCCATTGCGCCAGCGCCTCGAAAACCTGCCAGTCGGCCAGAAGCTCCTTGCCGCCTTGCTCGTCCTGCTGACTACCGTTCTACTGGTCGCCAACCTGACCTTCATCAGCGCGGCCTATTACATCTCTCAAGAAGCCATGGCACCTCAAGCCCTGCAGACCATCGGCCGGTTGATCAGCAACCCCGGCCTGTCGGAACAGGCGCTCTCCTCCCCCTACAACGCCCAGGCCCTGCTCAAGGAGCTGAAAAACTACGGCCCGTTGCGCGCCGCCGCCGTTTTCGACAGCAATGGCAATCGTCTGGCGCAAGTTCAACAGGGAGACAAGCTGCATCTGCCGGATCACTACCGCAACCTGGAAAGCTGGCGCATCACCGAATTCCGCAACACTCAGGTCATTCCGATTCCCAAACAAGGCCAGGCACCCGGCCACCTTTTGCTGGTCGCGAGCAGCGAGCTTCCCACTGCGTTTTACACCGGCACGCTGACTGCCAGCCTCGGCATCCTGATTTTCAGCGTGCTGCTGTGGGCCGGCGTTGCACGGCAGATTCGCCGTTTCATCACGGAGCCCATTTACCTGCTCGAACAACTGTCGCGCCGAGTCACTCGCGAAGAAAACTACGCCCTGCGCGCCGGAACGGGCAATCGTGACGAAATCGGTTCGCTGGCCGAGGCTTTCAACACGATGCTGTCGCGGATGGAAGCCCGCGAGCAGCAACTCAAGCGCGCTCGCGATGACTCTCAGGAGGCTTACGATCAGGCTCAGGGATTGGCAGAAGAAACCCGCCACACCAATCGCAAGCTGGAGCTGGAGGTTCAGGTACGGAGCAAGATCGAGAAAAAACTCACGGGGTTTCAGAACTATCTGAACAGCATCATCGACTCAATGCCCTCGGCCTTGATCGCGCTGGATGAGCAGTTGTACGTCACCCAGTGGAATCAGGAGGCCGGCGCACTTTCCGGGACCCCGCTGGACGAAGCCCTGAATCAACCGATCTTCCTGGCATTCCCGCCGATGAAATCTTTCCTGCCGCAGATCAAGCAGACCGTCGAACGCCACACGGTGACCAAGATCGAGCGCGTGACCTGGGTCAAGGGAGAAGTCACCCGGCACTATGCGCTGACCTTCTACCCGCTGACCGGCGGCGCCGGGCGTGGCGTGGTTATCCGCATCGACGACATCACCCAGCGCCTGTCGCTGGAGGACATGATGGTGCAGTCGGAAAAGATGCTCTCAGTGGGTGGGCTGGCGGCTGGCATGGCGCACGAGATCAACAACCCGCTCGGCGCGATCATGCACAACGTGCAGAACATCCGTCGGCGTCTGTCTCCGGAGCTTCCGAAAAACCAGGAGCAGGCCGAACAGGACGGCATCGAGCTGAGCGCCGTGAATCAATACCTGAGCGCCCGGGAAGTCCCGCAATTGCTCGACGGCATCCAGCAGGCGGGAGCACGGGCGGCGAAGATCGTCAGCCATATGCTCAGTTTCAGCCGGCGCAGCAACCGGCAGATGGCGCCTTGCGACCTGCCGGCACTGATCGATCAGGCGGTGGAAATCGCCAGCAACGATTTCGACCTGACCATCGGCTTCGACTTCAAGGGCCAGAACATCATTCGCCAGTTCGACCCCGGGCTCGGGCCCGTCCCCGGCACGGCTAACGAGCTGGAGCAAGTGCTGCTCAATCTGCTGAAGAACGCCGCGCAGGCGATCCACCAGCGCGAGAACGAAACCGAGCCGGGCCGGATCATCCTGCGCACACGACTGAACCCGCCCTGGGCAGAGATTCAGGTCGAGGACAACGGCATCGGCATGTCGGAGGCTGTGCGCAAGCGGACCTTCGAGCCGTTCTTCACCACCAAGGAAATCGGTCAGGGCACCGGGCTTGGGCTGTCCGTGTCGTACTTCATCATCACCAACAATCACAAGGGCCAGATGGAGGTGCACTCCACGCTGGGCCAGGGCACCTGTTTCACGCTGCGCCTGCCTTTGGTGGGCAACACGATGAACGTGCCCGCCCCACAGATCATTGGCCAGAACGACCGGGAGTAGCACCATGGGATTTCGCTTGTCGAAGATTTACACACGCACCGGCGACAAGGGGGAAACCGGGCTCGGTGATGGCCGCCGTGTGCCCAAGGACCATCCGCGCATCGAAGCGATTGGCGAAGTCGACACGCTGAACAGCCAGTTGGGTTTGCTGCTGGCCGGACTTGAAGGGCTCGTCGGCGCGGTGCCAGCGATGCAGGACATCATTGATGTTCTGGGGCCTTGCCAACACCGCCTGTTCGACTTGGGCGGCGAACTGGCAATGCCGGAATATCAGGCGCTGAATGCCCAGGAGATCGAACGGCTGGAGGCGGCAATCGATCTATGGAACGAGGAACTGGGTCCGCTGGAAAACTTCATTCTGCCTGGCGGCTCGGCACTGATCGCCCAGGCGCACGTATGCCGCAGCCTGGCGCGCACGGCCGAGCGACGTTGTCAGCAGTTGAACGCCATCGAGCCACTGGCGGGCGTGGGACTGGCGTATATCAATCGGTTATCGGATCTGCTGTTCGTCGCAGCGCGTCTGATTGCGCGTCGCCAAGATGTCGGGGAGATTCTGTGGCAGGCGGCGAAGAAGCCGGAGTGAACGAGACAGGACGCAGTAACTTCCCTGTAGCAGCACGTCTTGCCGGCGGTGGCGATTTCTAAAACGCCACCGCCGGCAAGCCGTGCTGCTACAGGGCAGGACATCCGTACGAGGCGTCAATTAAAGCCTTGCGGCCAGAACGCCCGGATCCCCGCCACGCCCTGCGCGCCGCTTTCCCACGCCTGCTGACGCTCGTCCGGGCCAACACCACCGAGCAGATAAACCGGTTTGCCGAACCCATCGATCAATTCCCGCGCCCTCTCCCATCCCAGCGGCTGGGCATCGGGATGAGTCTGGGTGGGTTGCACTGGCGACAGTGTCACGAAATCCACACCCATCTGCTCCGCCAGCGACAACTCTTCAGCATTGTGGCACGAAGCGGCCAGCCAGCGCTCTGCGGGGAACGGACGCCCCTTACTGGCGTATTTGCGCAGCTGCTCGCTGGTCAGGTGCCAACCCGCTGCTGGAAAGTCGCCCAGCCACTCAAGCGGGCCTTTGAGCATCAATTGCGCCTTGCCCGCACACAGCCCGACTGCGTCCACTGCCACATCCCGATACTTGGGGTCATAGCCGTTCGGTGCGCGCAATTGAATCAGCTTGATGCCCGAGGCGATCGCTTTCTGCATGCCTTGCAACAGCTGTGGGGTATCCAGCGCATCCGGGGTAATCAGGTACTCGCCCGGTAAGCGCGCAGCAGCGACAATCGGCTGATTGGCCGCAGGAAATTCATACTCGGCCAGTTCCCGATTCGACACCCAGGCCAACGGCTGACCTTCGGCGCCATGCGGCTCGCCGGTAAACGAGGAGACTTCCCAGACATCCAGCAACACCTGCTTGTCGGGGTAATCATGCTTGATCTTGATCAGAGGACGCGCCCGGGCGACGACGATGCCCAGCTCTTCCTTCAGCTCGCGAGAAAGAGCCGCTTCGACGGTTTCGTCCGGTTCAACCTTGCCACCGGGAAACTCCCACAAACCGCCCTGGTGCTGTTTATCAGCGCGCCGGGCAATGAGAATCCTGCCGTCGGTGCCACGGATGACCGCGGCGGCTACATGGATACGTTTCACGTTCAGCCTTCCTCTAAAACTGTCCGCCGCGCCGCGATGAGGGCGTCGACGCCCCTGTAGCAGTCCGGCTTGCCGGCGGGAGCGTTCTTGAATACGCCGCCGGCAAGCCGTGCTGCTACACATCAGCAGCGCTTGGTAGACCTGTAATCAGGTGCGGTATTCCGCGTTGATCTTCACGTATTCGTGGGACAGATCGGTTGTCCAGATCGTTTCGCTGCAACTGCCACGGCCCAGCTCGATGCGGATGGTGATTTCTTCTTCAGCCATCACCGCCGAACCCTGCGCTTCGGTGTAAGTTGACGCACGAGCCCCTTTGCTGGCAATGCACACGCCACTGAGGAACACGTCGATCTTGCTGACGTCCAGATCAGGCACGCCCGCGCGGCCGACAGCGGCCAGAATGCGACCCCAGTTCGGATCGGACGCGAACAGCGCGGTCTTGATCAGCGGCGAGTGAGCGACGGTGTAGCCGACGTCCAGGCACTCCTGATGGCTGCCGCCGCCATTGACTTCAACCGTCACGAACTTGGTCGCGCCTTCGCCGTCACGCACGATGGCTTGAGCCACATCCATGCACACTTCAAACACGGCCTTTTTCAGGGCGTCGAACAGCGGACCTTGGGCTTCGGTCACTTCCGGCAGATTGGCCTGGCCGGTGGCGATCAGCATGCAGCAGTCGTTGGTCGAGGTATCGCCGTCGATGGTGATGCGGTTGAACGACTTGTTGGCCCCGTCACGGATCAGGTCTTGCAGTACGCTCTGAGAGACTTTCGCGTCGGTGGCGATGTAACCGAGCATGGTCGCCATGTTCGGCCGGATCATGCCGGCGCCTTTGCTGATGCCGGTGACCGTCACGGTCACGCCGTCGATCTGGAACTGACGGCTGGCGCCTTTGGGCAGCGTGTCGGTGGTCATGATGCCGGTGGCCGCAGCCGCCCAGTTATCCACTGACAGGTCATCCAGCGCGGCTTGCAGTGCGCCTTCGATCTTTTCCACGGGCAACGGCTCGCCGATCACGCCCGTCGAGAACGGCAGCACCGCGCTGGCATCGACGCCCGTGATTTCGGCGAGCTTGGCGGTGGTGCGTTCGGCAGCAACCAGACCTGGCTCACCGGTGCCCGCATTGGCGTTGCCAGTGTTGGTCAGCAGATAACGCACGGTGCCTTGCACGCGCTGTTTGGACAGGATCACCGGTGCCGCGCAAAACGCGTTCAAGGTGAATACGCCTGCAACGCTGGAGCCTTCGGCGCAGCGCATGACCACTACGTCTTTGCGACCGGGACGCTTGATGCCGGCAGAGGCGATGCCAAGTTCAAAACCGGGCACCGGGTGCAGCGTCGGCAGAGGACCAAGACCAACAGCCATGAAATGCGCTCCTTGAGAGATAGCCACGCCGTCCGGCTGAACCGGTACGGCTCGATCAAATTGAAAAACGCCGCGACGGCTAGGCCGGTCGCGGCGCGGTGTTACGGTTCAGATGCAGCCGGTCGACGGTGTCGACTCAGTTGATCTGACCGTGGCAATGTTTGAACTTCTTGCCCGAACCACACCAGCACAGCTCGTTACGACCCAGTTTCTGATCATTGCGAACCGGCGACATCGCGGTGGCTGCCGCGACGGCGACATCATCGCCCTCTTCGGCCAATGCCAGAGGCTGGTCCAGACCTGGAGCTTCGGCGTGCTGGAACTGCATGCGCTGAGCCAGTTCTTCGGCTTCGCGACGCAGGCGCGCCTCTTCTTCGGCCGGATCTTCGCGGCGAACCTGAACGTGTGACAGCACACGAATGGTGTCGCGCTTGATCGAATCCAGCAGCTCCTGGAACAGGGTGAACGACTCGCGCTTGTACTCCTGCTTCGGGTTCTTCTGAGCGTAACCGCGCAGATGGATACCGTGACGCAGGTGGTCCATGGTCGACAGGTGGTCTTTCCAGAGATCGTCCAGTACGCGCAGCAGAATCTGCTTCTCGAAAGTACGCAGGGCTTCGGCGCTGGCCTGGTCTTCTTTCTCGTTGTAAGCCGACATGATGGCTTCCAGGAGCTTGGGACGCAGGTTTTCTTCGTGCAGGTGATCGTCTTCGTCGAGCCACTGCTGAATCGGCAGCTTGACGCCGAAATCGGTGTTCAACGCAGCTTCCAGACCGGTCACGTCCCACTGTTCTGGCAGCGACTGTGGAGGAATGTGAGCGCTGATGGTCGCGTCGAGGACTTCTTCGCGGAACTCGGCGATGGTGTCACCAATGTTGGTCGCAGCCAGCAGGCTGTTACGCATGTGGTAGATCACTTTACGCTGTTCGTTGGAAACGTCGTCGAACTCGAGCAGTTGCTTGCGAATGTCGAAGTTGCGGCCTTCAACCTTGCGCTGTGCCTTCTCGATGGCGTTGGTCACCATGCGGTGCTCGATTGCCTCGCCGGACTGCATCCCCAGCGCCTTCATGAAATTCTTCACCCGGTCAGAGGCGAAAATGCGCATCAGGCTGTCTTCCAGCGACAGGTAGAAACGGCTGGAACCGGTGTCACCCTGACGGCCGGCACGACCACGCAGCTGGTTGTCGATACGACGGGACTCGTGGCGCTCGGAAGCGATCACGTGCAGACCACCCGCTTCGATCACTTGCTGGTGACGCTTCTGCCAGTCGGCCTTGATCTGCGCGATCTGCTCAGGAGTTGGGTCTTCGAGGCTGGCGACTTCGACTTCCCAGTTACCGCCCAACAGAATGTCGGTACCACGACCGGCCATGTTGGTGGCGATGGTCAGGGCGCCCGGACGACCGGCCTGGGCAATGATCTCAGCTTCTTTTTCGTGGAACTTGGCGTTCAGAACCTTGTGATCGATGCCTTCCTTGCGCAGCAGATTGGACATGTGCTCGGAGGTTTCGATGGTCGCCNGGTGATGATGGCCGCGTACTTCTCTTCGGCGGTCAGGTACACCAGGTCGTTGAAGTCCTTACGCGCCAACGGCTTGTTCGGCGGAATGACCATCACGGCCAGGGTATAGATCTGGTGGAATTCGAACGCTTCGGTGTCTGCGGTACCGGTCATGCCGGACAGCTTGTTGTACAGACGGAAGTAGTTCTGGAACGTGGTCGAGGCCAGGGTCTGGCTCTCGGCCTGAATGTTCAGGTGCTCTTTGGCTTCGATTGCCTGGTGCAGGCCTTCGGACAGACGACGACCCGGCATGGTACGACCGGTGTGTTCGTCGACCAGCAGGATCTGGCCGTCCTGGACGATATATTCCACGTTGCGGTGGAACAGTTTGTGCGCACGCAGACCGGCATAGACGTGAGTCAGCAGGCCCAGGTTGTGGGCCGAGTACAGGCTTTCGCCCTCAGCCAGCAAGCCGACTTCGGTGAGCATCTCTTCGATGAACTGGTGACCGGACTCGTTCAGCTCCACCTGACGGGATTTCTCGTCGATGGTGAAGTGACCTTGCTTGGTGACCTGGCCTTCCACTTCCTCGATGTGCTGTTCGAGTTTAGGGATCAGCTTGTTGATTTCGGTATAGAGCTTGGAGCTGTCTTCGGCCTGACCGGAGATGATCAGCGGGGTACGGGCTTCGTCGATGAGGATCGAGTCCACTTCGTCGATCACTGCAAAATTGAGTTCGCGCTGGAATTTGTCTTCCAGGCTGAACGCCATGTTGTCGCGCAGGTAGTCGAATCCGAATTCGTTGTTGGTGCCGTAGGTGATGTCCGAGCCGTAAGCGGCGCGTTTCTCTTCAGGCGGCTGGAATGGCGTGACGACGCCCACGCTCAAACCAAGG
Source organism: Pseudomonas sp. LS-2 (assembly GCF_003605735.1). Classification (GTDB taxonomy): domain Bacteria; phylum Pseudomonadota; class Gammaproteobacteria; order Pseudomonadales; family Pseudomonadaceae; genus Aquipseudomonas. The sequence goes on from NZ_QXTJ01000045.1 coordinate 174,296, forward strand.
AATTCGTACAGCGGACGCATCCAGTTGGCGTCACGACGGGCCAGATAGTCGTTCACAGTGACGACGTGCACGCCCTTGCCGGACAGTGCGTTGAGGTATACCGCCAGTGTCGCCACCAGGGTTTTACCTTCACCGGTACGCATCTCGGCGATCATGCCTTCGTGCAGCGTCATGCCGCCGATCAGCTGAACGTCGAAGTGGCGCATCCCCATGATGCGTTTACCCGCCTCACGGCAAACCGCGAAGGCTTCAGGCAGGAGCTTATCGAGGGTCTCACCTTTGGCGATGCGGGCCTTGAACTCTTCGGTCTTGGCGCGCAGTTGCTCGTCCGAAAGGGCCACCATTTGCTCTTCGAAGCTGTTGACGACCTGAACCGTCTTGAGCATGCGCTTCACTTCGCGCTCGTTCTTGCTTCCGAAAAGTTTTTTTAACAAAGGTGCAAACATATCGACAGGATCTTCCACACATAGGGATGGAGGGCGGCCCCGTGAGTCGCCCGTGCAGCCCTCATGGCCGCATGCGAACGAGCATTCTACCCGGAAATGGTGGTGAGGAAAGTGGCGTTATTCCACGATGCTGGCGCAGCAATGTTACGGGGCAGAAGTACAATAGGGGCATTTCTTCGGACTTCAACCCATCGAGGGCAGAAGTTTGATTAATGTTTTTTCATAATGGCGCCAGATGCTTAGCGCTGAAATCGGCAGCCAGGTGGCTGCACCGGGCTTTCTGATAACATCATGCCTACGTACCAGCAGGCACCTTTCATGGCATTTCGTCCTTTACCGGCTCGCGCACCGGCCGTTCTTTTGCGCGAAGCCAGGCCGCTCAAAGCCATTTTCAACCATGCGCAACGTCTGGCGCATTTGCAGCGGCTACTGGAAAGTCAATTGCAGCCGGCGGCCCGGGCACACTGCCACGTGGCCTCCTGGCGAGAAGGTACGCTGCTGCTTATTGTCACAGACGGGCACTGGGCGACGCGGTTGCGGTATCAGCAGAAGCGTTTGCAGCGGCAACTGGTGGCTTTCAAGGAGTTTGCCAATCTCACTCGACTCCAGCTCAAGGTACAGCCTGCGACGACCCATAGGGCTGCCGTTGGTCATTCCAGAGATCTGTCGAATGCTGCGGCCGAGTCGATCAGTTCTACGGCCGAGGGCATCACCGATCCCAAGCTGAAGGCAGCGCTGGAACGATTGGCGGCGCACGGAAAACCTAAAACATCAGGCGTGTCATGAGGGCGCTGGCGACTTGGAGGCAAAGCAGGCGTCGCGTAATAGTCAACGCAACATGCATGTGCCAATGACCAGCAGCGACCCTAACCTCTAGCCCCCCCAATAAAACCAGACTCCCCAATAAAAAAGGCCACCCAGGGGTGGCCTTAAATATTTCAAACTAGGAAGAAGAGACTTTTACACCGCCGCTACAGGGCGCATGTAGGAGATCGGTGCGGTACTGGCATCTTCGAAGGTCACGACTTCCCACGCGTCTTCCTGTGCAATCAATGCACGCAGCAGACGATTGTTCAGACCGTGTCCCGACTTGAAGCCCTGGTACTCGCCAATCAGGCTGTTGCCCAACAGATACAGGTCACCGATGGCATCCAGAATCTTGTGTTTGACGAACTCGTCCTCATAACGCAGGCCGTCTTCGTTCAACACGCCGTCCTTGTCCACGACGATAGCGTTTTCAACGCTGCCGCCAAGCGCAAGGTTGTGCTTGCGCAGGTACTCGATGTCTTTCATGAAACCGAATGTACGCGCGCGGCTCACTTCTTTCACGAACGAAGTGCTGGAGAAGTCGACGCATGCCGTTTGTGTACGGTTCTTCAGGTAAGGATGGTCGAAATCAATTTCGAAGCCGACCTTAAAACCTTCAAACGGTACGAACTTGGCGGACTTGCCCTCTCCTTCAATGCAGAATTCTTTCAGAATGCGAATGAATTTCTTCGGTGCGTCCTGTTCTTCCAGGCCAGCCGATTGAATCAGGAATACGAAGGGACCTGCGCTGCCGTCCATGATTGGAACTTCGGAGGCAGAGAGTTCAACGTAGGCGTTATCGATGCCGAGGCCAGCCATGGCCGAGAGCAAGTGCTCAACCGTATCGACCTTCACGTCACCGTTGAACAGCGTCGTGGAGAGCGTGGTATCGCCAACATTCAACGCATGCGCGTTGATCTGGACTACCGGCTCGAGGTCGGTACGGAAAAACACAATGCCAGCGTTCACAGGTGCAGGTTTGAGGGTCAGGTAAACCTTTTCCCCCGAGTGCAGGCCGATACCTGTGGCACGGATAATATTCTTCAGGGTGCGTTGTTTAATCATGGCATTGGCCGCTTCAGCGCATATCGCGAATTAGTATCAACAAAGGCTGGCGATGATAGCAGACCTCGCCTTTGCTGAACACCAATCACCCTTATACCCCTGATAGAACTCATCAATCAGCCTGACGACGCAGGAACGCTGGAATATCCAGGTAATCCAGATCGTCTTGCGGATTCATTTTCGCCGCGGCTGTCGCGCCTGCGTGAGCCTGATTGCGCATCACGGTAGGACGGTCCAGATCGCGGTAGTTCACCGATGGCTGTTCCTGACGGACTGCATGTTGCTGCTGCACAGGCGCGGCTTGAGCGGTCTGCATGGTGTTGTCGATGACCTTCACAGGCTTCTCGATTTTCGCGCCCAGGCCGGTGGCAACCACGGTTACGTGCAGCTCGTCGCGCATGTCCGGATCGATAACGGTACCGACCTTGACCATGGCGTGCTCGGAGGCGAACGCTTCGATGATGCTGCCCACGTCCGAGTACTCACCCAGAGACAGGTCAGGACCGGCAGTGATGTTGACCAGAATGCCACGCGCACCCTGCAGGTTGACGTCTTCGAGCAGAGGGTTGCGAATCGCAGCCTCGGTCGCTTCACGCGCACGGTTCGGACCGCTCGCAGCGCCAGTGCCCATCATCGCCATGCCCATTTCGGACATCACGGTGCGAACGTCAGCGAAGTCGACGTTGATCATGCCTGGGCGCTTGATGATGTCGGAGATACCGCGAACGGCACCGGCCAGAACATCGTCTGCCTTGGCGAAAGCCGACAGCAGGCTTGCGTCTTTACCCAGGATGGTCAGCAGCTTCTCGTTGGGAATGGTGATCAACGAGTCGACGCTTTCGGACAGCGCGCGGATGCCTTCGTCGGCGATCTGCATGCGCTTGCGACCTTCGAACGGGAACGGACGGGTGACCACCGCAACGGTCAGAATGCCCATTTCCTTCGCCACTTCGGCAATGATCGGCGCAGCACCAGTACCGGTACCGCCACCCATGCCGGTGGTGATGAAGACCATGTTGGTGCCCTGCAGAACTTCCGCAATGCGCTCACGATCTTCCAGTGCAGCCTGACGGCCCACTTCAGGATTCGCACCTGCACCCAGGCCCTTGGTGACACCGGTACCCAGTTGCAGAATGGTACGCGCACCAATGTTTTTCAGTGCTTGAGCATCGGTGTTGGCGCAGATGAACTCAACGCCTTCGATGTTGCTCTTGACCATGTGATTGACAGCATTGCCGCCGCCGCCACCGACACCGATAACTTTGATTACCGGGCTTTGTGGGATGTTGTCTACGAGCTCGAACATGTTCCCTCTCCTTCACTTCTCTAGTTTTTTATCGCCTACTGCCGCCTACCACTTTTGAATCTTAGAAATTCCCCTGAACCCAGCGTTTGAGGCGCTCAAACACGGGGGCCTTAGGTTCATCGCTATAACTGCTACCGGGGCCGGACAAGCCCGACAACGAGATACCGTCGGACTGCTTTTGCAGTCCGTACAGCAGCAAGCCCACACCGGTGGAGTAGATCGGGTTGCGAACGACGTCCGCGAGCCCTTTGACGCTGTGCGGAACGCCCAGGCGTACCGGCATGTGGAAGATCTCTTCCGCCAGTTCCACCGCGCCTTCCATTTTCGAGGTACCACCGGTCAACACGATGCCGGCCGGGATCAGGTCTTCGTAGCCGCTGCGACGCAGTTCGGCCTGAATCAGGGTGAACAGTTCGTCATAGCGTGGCTCGACCACTTCGGCGAGTGCCTGACGGGACAGTTCACGAGGTGGACGGTCGCCCACGCTCGGTACCTTGATGGTTTCACCGGCACCGGCCAGTTTGGCCAGGGCGCAGGCGTAACGGATCTTGATTTCTTCGGCGTACTGGGTCGGAGTACGCAGAGCCATCGCGATGTCGTTGGTGACTTGGTCGCCGGCAATCGGGATCACCGCCGTGTGGCGAATCGCGCCTTCGGTGAAGATGGCGATGTCGGTGGTACCGCCGCCGATATCCACCAGGCAAACGCCCAGTTCTTTCTCGTCGTCGGTCAGCACCGAATAGGCCGAGGCCAGTTGCTCGAGAATGATGTCGTCGACTTCCAGACCGCAACGACGCACGCACTTCTCGATGTTCTGCGCTGCATTGACCGCGCACGTCACGACGTGAACCTTGGCTTCCAGACGTACGCCCGACATGCCCAGCGGCTCACGGACGCCTTCCTGGTTATCGATTACGTAATCCTGCGGCAAGGTGTGCAGCACGCGCTGGTCAGCCGGAATCGCCACGGCCTGGGCAGCGTCAAGTACACGCTCAAGGTCGGCGGAACTCACCTCACGGTCACGAATCGCCACGATACCGTGGGAGTTGAGGCTGCGAATGTGATTGCCGGCAACACCGACGAACGCCGAGTGGATCCGGCAGCCGGCCATCAGCTGCGCTTCTTCAACAGCGCGCTGAATCGACTGCACGGTCGACTCGATATTCACCACCACGCCCTTCTTCAGGCCGCGCGAAGGGTGGGTGCCGATACCGACGATTTCCAGCGTGCCATCAGCCGCGACTTCGCCTACCAGCGCCACCACCTTGGAGGTGCCGATATCCAATCCGACGATCATTTTGCCGCTTTGCACGTTTGCCATGGGTCCTGCCTCTTATCAATTCTTCGCGACGGCGGGTTTGTCCGTCGTTGGCGCTGGCGCCTGCTCACGCCAACCGACGGCAAGGCCGTTGTTGTAACGCAGGTCGACTCGCGCAATGTTCGTGATCTGTTCTTTCAGCGTTTTTTCGTAGATGGCGATAAAGCGGCGCATCTTCTCAACCAGATGGTCTCGTCCCAGCAGCAACTCCAAGCCGGGGCCCGCATTGCCTGCACCAGTGGTCAGGAACCAGCTGCCTCGCTCACGCAATTCCAGACGAGCGATGGAGAACCCCAGCGGGCGCAACATCTGACTCAGGACCTGGTACTGCTGCATCACCTGCTGTTGAGCCCGTTGAGGCCCGAACAACTGCGGAAGGTGTTCGTAGTTGGCCAGCTCACGCGGCGTGAAAGCCTGACCCTGGTTGTTCAACAGGGCTTCATCACCCCAGCGCGCAACCGGCAATTGTTCTTCCAGGCGAATCACCACCTGATCCGGCCAGACGCGGCGGACCTCGGCATGGGCGATCCATGGCATCGTCTCGAGCTCGGTGCGCATGCTGGCAAGGTCAACGTTGAAGAAGCTGGTCGCCACGTACGGGGCAATGCGCTGCTGAACGGCCTGCTGGCTGATGTAGCTCAAGTCACCCTGAACGTTGATCCGCGAGATCGGCCGGTCGGCATACGGCAGCAGACGCTGGGCAGCCTCGTAGGTGCCAAAACCCAGGACCACGAGCAACACCGGCCACATAAGGCTGCGCAGGAAGCCGAAGTTCGGCTTCGGAATGCGTGAAGACAGTGGCTCTCTGGCGACCATTCGACTGGCACCGCGAGGCACCGGCTTGCGGCTCGGAGAGGATTGCTGATGACGTAGCGTCGCGCCGTGCATGATCTACCCTCGCACCTGGACACTGTCGGCCAGAATCGCCAACACCAACTGTTTGAAATCAAGCCCCGCCGCTTTCGCAGCCATGGGCACCAGACTGTGATCGGTCATACCGGGCACGGTGTTGACTTCCAGCAGCCAGAACTTGCCATCGGCGTCCTGCATCACGTCGGTGCGCGCCCAGCCGGTGATGCCGACAGCTTCGCAGGCACGCGCGGTCAGCGCCTTCAACTCCTGTTCTTTGCTTGCATCGAGGCCGCATGGAATCCGGTACTGGGTATCGGAAGCCAGATACTTGGCGTCGTAGTCGTAGAAACTGTGGGGGGTACCCAGGCCGATGGGCGGCAATACTTGCCCACGCAGAGAGGCGACGGTGAACTCCGGACCTTGAATCCATTGCTCGACCAACACTTGCGAATCGTAGGTACTGGCGGCGTTCCATGCGGCGATCAATTCATCGACGCAGGTCACCTTGGCCATACCGATACTGGAACCTTCATGAGCGGGTTTGACGATCAAAGGAAAGCCCAGTTCCGTCGCCGCCGAAATACAATCCGCTTCGCTGCCCAGCACTGCATGACGAGGGGTCGACAGGCCCAGACTCTGCCAGACCTGTTTGGTCCGCAGCTTGTCCATCGCCAGTGCCGACGCCAGAACGCCGCTGCCGGTGTAAGGGATGTCGAGGCATTCCAGCAGCCCCTGCATGGTGCCGTCTTCGCCGCCGCGACCGTGCAGCACGATGAATGCACGGTCGATCCTTTCGCTGACCAGTCGCTGCAGGAAGTCGTCACCCACGTCGATACCGAACGCATCGACGCCCGCACTCTGCAATGCTTCAAGCACTGCGCTGCCGGATTTCAGGGAAACCTCCCGCTCCGCGCTCTTGCCACCGAAGAGCACGGCCACGCGACCGAAGCTTTCAGGCTTCAGGGTCGAGAGCAGGGAGACTGGCGCGGCGGCTGTCATTTCAGCTTACCTTCGGTTGAGGCCACGATTGCGCCCGTGAACAACGGGCTCTTGAGCAGTTGCGGGGCAAGACCGCCGATGTCGCCAGCGCCCTGACACAACAGGATGTCGCCAGCGCGCAGCAGCGGCTTGACCAGCGGGGCGAGCTCGACGCCACGCTCGATGTAGATCGGGTCCAGCTGTCCGCGCTGGCGAATGCTGTGTGCCAGTTGGCGGCTGTCAGCGCCCGGAATCGGTTCTTCACCTGCCGGATACACTTCCATCAGCAACAGCACGTTGGCGTCGTTGAGCACTTGTACGAAGTCGTCGTAGAGATCGCGAGTACGGCTATAACGGTGCGGCTGGTAAACCATGACCAGTCGACGATCCGGCCAGCCACCGCGCACGGCGTTGATAACCGCAGCGACTTCGCGGGGATGATGACCATAGTCGTCCACCAGCATGACGTTGCCGCCCTCGACCGGCAGTTCGCCATAGACCTGGAAGCGACGACCGACACCCTGGAACCCCGACAGCCCCTGCACGATCGCTTCGTCAGTGATACCTTCGTCAGTGGCAATGGCGATAGTCGCCAGCGAATTGAGCACGTTGTGGTTGCCCGGCATGTTCACCGACACGTCCAGCGGCTCACGGTCGCGACGCAGCACGGTGAAATGCGTGAGCATGCCTTCCTGACGCACGTTGATCGCACGCACGTCGGCATTTTCGTTGAAGCCATAGGTCATGACCGGACGCTTGACCGCCGGCAGGATGTCTCGCACCACCGGATCATCGGTGCACACCACGGCCAGACCGTAGAACGGCAAGTTATGCAGGAACTCGACAAAGGTTTTCTTCAGCTTGTTGAAGTCCCCTTCGTAGGTTGCCATGTGGTCGGCGTCGATGTTTGTCACCACGGCGACCAGCGGTTGCAGGTGCAGGAAGCTGGCATCGCTTTCGTCGGCTTCGGCGATCAGGTAACGGCTCGTGCCCAACTGCGCATTGGTACCGGCAGCATTCAGGCNGGCGAACACCGAGGCGATCAGGCTGGTCGTGGTGGTTTTGCCATGAGTACCGGCCACCGCGATGCCGTGGCGATAGCGCATCAGTTCGGCCAGCATCTCGGCGCGGGGCACCACCGGGATACGACGCTCGAGCGCGGTGGCGACTTCCGGATTGGATGTGTTCACGGCGCTGGACACGACCAGCACGTCGGCAGCCGACGCGTTTTCTGCGCGGTGACCGATGAAAATGTGAGCGCCGAACGATTCGAGACGTTCGGTCACGGGCGACGCCTTGAGGTCGGAACCAGACACTTCATAGCCCAGATTCAGCAACACTTCAGCGATGCCACACATGCCCACGCCACCGATACCGACGAAGTGAATGCGACGGATACGGCGCATTTCCGGTTGGGGCATCGCGCGTTGATTCTCAACCATGGACCACCTCCAGGCAGACATCGACGACGGTATTGGTGGCGTCCGGCTTGGCCAGTTGGCGAGCCGTGGTGGCCATGCGTTTCAATTGTTCGGGTTGCATCAAAACCTCTTTCAGGCGCGCTGCCATTTCGGCGGCGCCAGTTGTCGCTTGCGGCATCACGAAGGCGGCGCCTTCACGAGCCAGATAGTCGGCGTTGCGCGACTGGTGGTCGTCGATGGCATGGGGCAGCGGCACCAGCAACGACGGCAGACCAGCGGCCGCCAGTTCACTGATGGTCAGCGCACCTGCGCGGCAGACCACCAGATCCGCCCAGCCATAGGCTTGGGCCATGTCTTTGATGAAGGGGGCGACCTGCGCCTCGACACCCGCGGCGCGGTAACGCTCGGTGGTGACTTCATCGTGATTCTTGCCAGCCTGATGAAACACCTCAGGTCGCAGCTCTGCGGGCACCTGAGCCAGCGCCTCCGGCAGCAATTTGTTCAGCGGTTCTGCACCCAGGCTTCCGCCCAGCACCAGCAACCGTGGCTTGCGTCCGGCCAGCGCCTGACGCGGCGTTTCGAAAAACAGCTCCGCACGCACCGGATTACCGGTGGTACGCCGCTTGGCAGACGCTGCGAAGGTTTGCGGAAAGGCCTCGCACACACGAGCGGCGAACGACGCCAGACTGCGGTTCGCGGTGCCGGCGACGGCGTTTTGCTCGTGAATGATCAACGGCACGCCCGCAAGCTTTGCCGCCAAGCCGCCAGGCCCTGTCACATAACCACCGAAACCCACGACGCAAACCGGCTTAAGCTCGCGCACGACCCTGCGTGCCTGGAGCAATGCCTTGACCAACATGAACGGCGCCTTGAGCAACGAAAGACGCCCCTTGCCGCGCAAGCCGGTGACGTTGATCAAATGCAACTTCAGGCCAGCGGCTGGAACCAGTTCGTTTTCGATGCCCCTTGGCGTGCCCAGCCAATGCACGGTGTAGCCGCGCGCCTGGAACTCGCGAGCGCAGGCCAGCGCCGGGAACACGTGTCCACCGGTGCCGCCCGCCATGATCAATACGTTACCGACGGCCATGGTTGGGCTCCTCGGCAAAATCGCTCTCGCTGAACTCGGCCTCTTCACTGCCCATGTTGTTGCGCGATTCCCACTCGATGCGAAGCAACAGGCCCAGACTCGCGCAGCAGATGATCAGCGAGCTGCCGCCATAGCTGAGGAATGGCAGGGTCAGACCCTTGGTCGGCAGCAGACCGACGTTCACGCCGATATTGATCAGGAACTGACCAATCCACAGGAATGCCAGACCGTACGCGGTGTAAGCCGCAAAAAACTGCTTGGCGCGCTCGGCCCACATGCCGATGTACATCGCCCGAATACTGACGAAGACGAACAACGCGACGGTGGCCAGCGAACCCACGACGCCCAGCTCTTCGGCCAATACCGAGAACACGAAGTCGGTGTGCGCTTCCGGCAGGTAGAACTGCTTCTGCACGCTGTTGCCCAGACCGACACCGAACCATTCGCCACGACCAAAGGCGATCAGCGCCTGGGTCAACTGGTAACCGGAGCCAAACTGATCGGACCACGGGTCGGTGAACGTGATCAGACGCGCCATCCGATAAGGTTGCGCTTGAACGAGGACGAACACCGCTGCGACGGCCAGTGCGACCATCAAGGCGAAACGGAACAGGCCTACGCCACCAAGGAACAGCATTGCGGCAGCCGCGCCCATCATCACGACGGTGGCGCCGAAGTCAGGCTCCATCAGCAGCAGACCCGCCATGGGCAGCAGCACAATGAACGGCTTGAAGAAGCCCATCCAGCTCTCGCGCACTTCCTGCTGACGACGGATCAGGTAACCCGCGAGGAAGATCACTACGAATACCTTGGCGATCTCCGAGGGCTGCACGTTGAACATGCCGAAGCCGATCCAGCGCATGGAGCCGTTCACTTCACGCCCGATCCCGGGCACGATCACCAGAATCAGCAAGCCAAAGGCGCCGAGCAGCATCAGCCAGCCCAGACGTTGCCAGGTTGCGACAGGCACCATCATCGTGGCGACGCACGCGACCAGCCCCAGGACCAGATAGATCAGGTGGCGGGTCATCATGTAAAGCGCGTTGCCCGACTGGACGGCGGCCACTTCCGAGGAGGCGGAAGTGATCATTACCAGTCCCAGACCGAGCAGCGCAAGGCAGCCGGCGAGCATCGGGAAATCGACATCGACGCCACGACCGCTGATGATCGGCGATGGATAAGGCTTGATCACGCCAAAGATCATGACAAGTCCTCCACTGCCTGGGCGAACAGGCGTCCGCGCTCTTCGAAATTCTTGAACATATCCAGGCTTGCACAGGCCGGAGACAGCAACACGGCGTCCCCTTCCTGAGCCGATTCGGCAGCACGTTGCACAGCTTCCTCCAATGTTTTGACGCGTATCAGAGGCACCGCATCGCCGAACGTATCGGCGAGCAGTTCGGCGTCGCGGCCCAAGAGGACGACGGCGCGGCAATGGGTGGCGACCGGGGCTTTGAGGGCGGAGAAATCCGCACCTTTGCCATCACCACCGGCGATCAGGACCAGCTTGCCGCTGATGTCCGCGCCCAACCCTTCGATAGCCGCCAGGGCAGCACCGACATTGGTGGCCTTGGAATCGTCGTAGTAGCTGACGCCGGCGCGCTCGCGAACCCACTGGCAGCGATGCACGAGACCGGCGAAGGTGCGCAGACTCGACATCATCGCGTCGAACGGCAGACCGACTGCATGACCGAGCGCCAGCGCCGCCAGGGCATTGGCCTGGTTGTGCGCGCCACGGATTTTCAACTCACGCACGGGCATCAGGTTTTCGAACTGGAACGCCAGGTACTTTTCGCCGTTCTCTTCTCGCAGACCGAAGCCATTGATGTCCGGTTTGTTCAGACCAAAGGTCCAGCAAGGCACCCCTTCGCCGATCAATGGTCGCGACAAGGCATCCTGACGATTGACGACCACCTGACGAGCGCCGCGGAAGATCCGGTGCTTGGCCAGGTGATAGGCCGGCAGACCGCTGTAGCGGTCCATGTGGTCTTCGCTGACGTTAAGCACGGTGGCGACTTCGGCGCCCAGTTGATCGGTGGTCTCCAGCTGAAAGCTCGAGAGCTCCATCACATACAGCTCGACGTCGTCGCTGAGCAGGTCCAGGGCCGGAACGCCAAGGTTGCCGCCGACAGCGACGCGCTTGCCAGCCGCAGCAGCCATTTCGCCGACCAGTGTGGTCACGGTGCTCTTCGCATTCGAGCCGCTAATGGCAACGATTGGCGCCTTCGCGTTACGCGCGAACAGCTCGATGTCACCGGACAACTTCACACCACGGGCCGCGGCCTGCTGGAGCGCCGGGGTCGCCAGCGCGAGACCGGGACTCACGTACAACTCGTCGGCACGGCAGAGGAATTCCACGTCCAGCTCGCCACAACGCACTTCCACCTGCGGATAGTCACGACGCAGGGTCGCGAGCTCCGGTGGATTTTCCCGCGTGTCGGCCACGGCAAACGCCACGCCCCGGGTCGCCAGGAAGCGAACCAGGGACATGCCGCTCTTGCCGAGACCGACAATGATGCGGAAGTGAGAGGAAGCGATCAGTGACACTCTGTTCTACCTCAGTTTCAACGTGGCAAGACCGATCAACACGAGGATCACGGTGATGATCCAGAAACGGACGATCACGCGCGGCTCGGGCCAGCCCTTGAGTTCAAAATGGTGGTGGATCGGCGCCATGCGGAAAACGCGGCGGCCGGTCAATTTAAAGGATGCGACCTGAATGACGACTGACAGGGTTTCCATCACGAAAACACCGCCCATGATGAACAGGACGATCTCCTGGCGGACGATGACAGCGATGGTGCCGAGTGCCGCGCCGAGCGCCAGCGCGCCGACATCGCCCATGAACACCTGAGCCGGATACGTGTTGAACCACAGAAACCCCAGGCCGGCACCGATCAGGGCGCCACAGAACACAATCAGTTCGCCGGAGCCTGGCACGTAAGGGATCAGCAGGTATTCGGCGAATTTCACGTTACCGGACAGGTAGCAGAAGATGCCCAGCGCGCCTCCGACCATCACGGTTGGCAGAATTGCCAGGCCGTCCAGGCCATCGGTGAGGTTCACGGCATTACTGGAACCGACGATCACGAAGTAGGTGAGAATCACGAAACCTACGCCCAGCGGAATGCTGAAGTCCTTGAGCATCGGGATCAGCAGCGTGGTCTCGACTGGCGATTGCGCGGTCATATAAAGGAAGATCGCAGCACCCAGACCGAATACCGACTGCCAGAAGTACTTCCAGCGGCTAGGCAACCCTTTGGAGTTTTTCTCGATCACCTTACGGTAATCGTCGACCCAGCCAATACCGCCGAACAGCAGCGTGACGATGAGCACGACCCACACATAACGGTTGCTCAGATCCGCCCAAAGCAAGGTGCTGATGGCGATGGCAGAGAGAATCAGTGCGCCACCCATGGTCGGGGTGCCTGACTTGGACAAATGGGATTGAGGACCGTCGTTGCGGACGGATTGACCGATCTGCTTGTTCTGCAGGGCACGGATCATCCATGGACCGAGGCACAGCGAGAGCGACAGTGCGGTGAGCACGCCAAGGATCCCGCGCAGGGTCAGGTACTGGAAGACCGCGAAGCCTTTGTAGAACTGTTGCAGATACTCGGCCAGCAGCAGCAGCATTAATGTTTCTCCAGGCTGGATCCGCAGAGAGCCGCCACGACGTTTTCCATCGCGGCACTGCGGGATCCTTTGATCAAAATGGTGGTGTTTTTATCTTGCTCGGCGCCCAGCGCCTCGATCAGGTCAGCCTGATTGGCAAAATGGCGCGCATCCTGCCCGAAAGCTTTGACCGCATGGGCCATCAGTGGACCAACGGCATAGAGGGCATCGACCTTGCCGGCCGCATACGCGCCGACGTCACGATGGCCCTGCTCTGCCCAGTCACCCAGCTCGCCAATATCACCCAGTACCAGCACCTTGCGGCCGGAAAATCCGGTGAGAATGTCGGTGGCCGCAGCGACCGAAGTCGGGTTGGCGTTGTAGGTGTCGTCGATCACGCGCATGCCGTTGGTCGCCAGTTGCGCAACGGTACGGCCCTTGACCGGCTGCACGCTGTCGAGCCCGGCAACCAGACCCGGCAGCGAGACGCCCAGTGCGTGGCCTGCGGCAGCAGCAGCCAATGCGTTGGCCACGTTGTGCGCACCCAGCAGATTCAATTGCACCTGCGCCGAGCCGCTCGGACCGTTCAAAGTGAAGGTCGGGCAGCCGCGGGCGTCGATGCCCAGATCGGTGGCATAGAAATCGGCCTGATCGCTGCTCCGGGAAAAACTCAGGACCTTGCGACCGGCTGCGCGGGCAACCCAGATGTCGAACGCCTTGTCGTCGCGATTCAAAACCGCGACGCCACGGGTATCGAGACCCTCGATGATTTCGCCCTTGGCTTGGACGATCTTCTCGGGACCCCCAAACTCACCGACATGGGCAGTGCCTGCATTGGTCAGCACCACGACGTGCGGCTTGGTCAGGCTGACGGTGAAGGCAATTTCGCCCACTCGCGATGCGCCCAGTTCGATAACGGCTGCAGCGAACTTCGGAGCCAGCGCCAGCAACGTCAGTGGCACGCCCAGTTCGTTATTCAGGTTGCCTCGAGTGGCGAGCACCGAACCACGCGTACGCAGAATGCTGGCGAGCATTTCCTTGACCGTGGTCTTGCCGCTGGAACCGGTGATCGCGGCTACCGGTTTGTCTATGAAGGCGTTGCGATTCATGGCCCCCAACTGCGCCAACGCCTTGCGGGTATCGCCGACGATCAGTTGTGGCAACGCGCTGCCTGGAATTTCACGCTCGACCAATGCCCCTACAGCACCTTTGGCTGCGACCTGATCGAGGTAATCGTGACCGTCGAAACGCGGGCCGGTTAGCGCCACGAACAACTGTCCCGGATCGATTGCACGGCTGTCGATGCTGACGCCATTGAAACTCACGTCTTCGCCGACCCGACGCGCATCGAGCGGCAACAACAATTCGCTGAACGAAAGTGGCTTAAGCATGTGCAGCCTCCCATGCGTTCAGTGCCTTGGCGGCTTCTTCAAGATCGGAGAAAGGATGGCGCTGGCCATCGATTTCCTGGTAGTCCTCGTGACCTTTGCCCGCCAGCACGATCACGTCCGCGGCTTGGGCCTGGGCGATAATCTGCGCAATGGCTTGGCCGCGACCGGCGACGAACTCGACCTTATCCACAGCGCCGAAACCGGCGCGGATGTCGTCGAAAATGCGCGCGGGGTCTTCGGTTCTCGGATTGTCGTCGGTGACCAGCACCTTGTCGGCCAGACGCTCCACCACTTCGGCCATCAGCGGGCGCTTGCCTCGATCGCGATCGCCGCCACAGCCGAACAGACAGGTCAGCTCGCCCTTGGCGTGTGGGCGCAGTGCAGCGAGCACTTTTTCCAGCGCGTCCGGAGTGTGGGCATAATCGACCACGACCAGTGGGAGCGACCCACCGCCGAGGCGCTGCATACGTCCGACCGGACCTTCGAGGCTCGGCAGCACTTTGAGAATTTCGTCCAGCGGGTAATCCAGGCCAATCAATGCGCCGACGGCAGCCAGCACATTGCTCAGGTTGAACCTGCCGAGCAAGCTGCTGCGCAGGACATGATCGCCCTGCGGCGTCACCAGCGTGGCGCGTACGCCATCGTCATCGAAGTGCGCATCGCGGCAGCACAGGTACGCGCTGCTGTCTTCCTGGCTGTAGCTGATCAGACGCGAATTATGCGGTTGAGCGGCCAGTTGGCGACCGAAATCGTCGTCGAGATTGACCACGCGGCAACGCAGGTCACTCCAGGCAAACAGCTTGGCTTTCGCGGCTGCGTAGGCTTGCATCGTACCGTGATAATCCAGATGGTCACGGGACAGGTTGGTCATCACTGCGACGTCGAAGGCCAGCGCAGTCACGCGACCTTGATCCAGACCATGGGATGAGACTTCCATCGCGATGGCCTTGGCCCCGGCCTTTTTCAGGTCGTAAATCGTCGACTGCACGGAAATCGGGTCGGGCGTGGTGTGAATGCCGCTTTTCAGTTCGCTATAAAAGCCGGTGCCCAGGGTGCCGATCAACCCGCAATGCTGACCCAGCTTGTCCAGCGCTTGCGCGATGAGCTGAGTGACACTGGTCTTGCCGTTCGTGCCGGTGACGCCGACCAGGTTCATGCCACGGCTCGGATCTCCGTAGAAACGCCCGGCGATGTCTGACAGCTGCGCCGCCAGGCCCTTGACCGGGATCATCGGAATGTCGGTGATCGGCAGTACCTTGGCGCCTTCGACTTCATAGGCGACGGCCGCGGCACCGTGCGCAATGGCATCGGTAATATGATCGCGCCCGTCAACCTTCAGGCCCGGAATCGCCAGGAACAGATCACCCGGACGCACCTTGCGGCTGTCCAGCGTCAGCTCGCGAATCAACAGGTCACGATCGCTCTGGGCGAATATCTTGCTCAGGTTGAATGACATCAGCCGCGCCCTCCCTTGACGGGGACGGCTGCCGGCGCGGCGTTGGCCTGTTGCTCAGGCGGCACCGGCGCGAGGTTGTCCGGGCGCACGTTCATCAGGCGCAGGGTCCCCGACATCACCTTGCTGAACACAGGTGCGGAAACCAGACCACCGAAGTAGCCACCTTTACTTGGCTCATCGATAACGACCACTACCGCGTAACGCGGGTTGCTCATCGGGCCGAAACCGGCGAACAGCGAGCGATAGGAGTTCTCGGCGTAGCCTTTGGTGCCCACCGATGTCTTACGTGCAGTACCCGATTTGCCCGCCACGTGATACGACGGCACTCGAGCGCGATAAACGCCGCGCGGGTCTTCGATGACCTGCTGCAACATGCCTTGCAATGTTTTTGCGGTCGCTTCCGGAATCGCCTGAGTCGACTCGGACGGCTTGTCTGTCTTAAGGATGGTCAGGGGAACGATCTTGCCGTTGTTCGCCAGCGCGGAGTAGGCGTGAACCAGTTGCAGCGCTGTTACCGACAGACCGTAACCGTAAGATAAGGTCGCAGTTTCCGCCTTGCGCCACTCCCGATAGTTCGGCAGATTGCCCACTCGCTCACCTGGAAAGCCAAGACCTGTGTATTGCCCCAGACCCACGCGCTGCATGGCGCGGAAAATCGCCTCACCGCCTACATCGAACGCCACCTTGCTCATTCCGACGTTACTGGAGTTGATCAGAATACCGGTCAGATCGAGAATCGGCCCTTCAGTCTTTGTCACGTCACGAATGGTGTACTTACCGATTTGCAGCGTGCCCGGATAGACCTCGACCTTGTCGCTGGGCTTCCAGCGACCACTGTCGAGAGCGGCGGTCATGGAGATCGGCTTCATGGTCGAGCCGGGTTCGAACACATCGATGATCGCGCGGTTACGCATCGCCGCCGGGACCATGGTGCGACGGTTGTTCGGGTTGTAGGTCGGCTGATTGACCATCGCCAGCACTTCGCCGGTCTTCACGTCCATGATCACCAGGCTGCCCGCCTTGGCGTCGTTTTCCTGGATCGCGTTGCGCAGCTCGCGAGTGGCCAGGTATTGCAGCCGCAGATCAATAGACAAAGCCAAGGTTTTCCCGGCCTTGGCGTTTTTCTTCACTTGCAGGTCTTTGATCAACCTGCCGCGCCGATCCTTGATGACTTGCCTTTTACCTGGCACTCCGGCGAGCCAGTCGTCATAGGCGAGCTCAACCCCCTCGCGACCATGATCGTCAAGGTCGGTAAAGCCGACCATGTGGGCTGTGACATCGCCCGCTGGATAGAAGCGGCGGAACTCTTCCTTGCCGTAGACGCCCGGCACTTTCAGGTCGAGTACCGACTGGCCTTGCTCCGGGGTCAGTCCGCGAACCAGATAGATGAATTCTTTGCTGGCCTGTTCATTCAGACGATCGGCAAGGGCTTTAGGGTCTTGCCCCAACGCTTGCGCCAACAGGCCCCATTTGCTCTTGTCTGCCTGCATCTCGGACGGGTTTGCCCAGATGGTGGTGACGGGAGTACTGACAGCCAGAGGCTCGCCGTTACGGTCGGTGATCAGACCACGGTGAGCCGGAATGGAAACGGTGCGCAGGCTGCGCGCATCGCCCTGCTCGATAAGGAAACGATGATCGATGACCTGCAAATCGACGATGCGGTACGAAATCGCCAGCACCATGATCGACAACAGCCCGACCACGACGCGGAACCGCCAAGGGTAGAGTGCCCCTTCGAGTTTCATCATGGCGACACCATCCGGATATCGGCGGCGTTCGGAATACGCATTTTCAGCTGATCGGTGGCCAGCGCTTCAATACGGCTGTGCGCGGTCCAGGTGCTTTGCTCGAGAATCAGACGTCCCCACTCAGCCTGCGCCTTGTCGCGAACACTGAGTTCGGCATACAGCGAATTGAGCAGTTGGCGGTTCCAGTGCGCGCTGTAGGAAACGGCGATTGCCGAAACCAGAACGGCTATGAACAAAAGCAGCATGAAGAAGCTGCCGCCTGGCAATGGCTTGAAGAAACCGCGGCTCACCGAAGTTTCTCCGCAACACGCATCACGGCACTGCGCGAACGAGGGTTGGCGCGAGTCTCTTCATCGGACGCGAACTGCGCTTTGCCGATCAGTTTGATGCGCGGTTCGAAGGCTTGATGGCGGATGGGCAAATTGCGCGGCATGTTGTCCGCCTCGCCCTTGACCAGCTTGCGCATGAACAGCTTGACGATGCGATCTTCCAGCGAATGAAAGCTGATGACGGCCAGACGACCGCCTATTTCGAGGGCTTCCAGTGCCGCTTCAAGGCCGGCTTCCAGATCACCCAGCTCGTTGTTCACGTGAATGCGCAGCCCCTGGAATGCACGGGTAGCCGGATTCTTCCCCTTTTCCCACGCAGGGTTGGCGACTTTCAACACTTCGGCCAGATCGGCAGTACGCTCGAAGGGTTGCGTCTCGCGGCGGGCAACCACGGCACCGGCCATGCGTCGGGCGAAACGCTCTTCGCCGTATTCCTTGAATACGCGAGCGATCTCTTCGGCGGGCGCACTGTTGACGAACTCTGCGGCACTGATCCCGCGAGTCGGGTCCATGCGCATGTCCAGCGGGCCGTCATTCATGAAACTGAAGCCGCGCTCGGGGTCGTCGAGTTGCGGCGAGGAAACGCCAAGGTCCAGCAGGATACCGCTGACTTTTCCAGCAATCCCGCGTTCCAGAGCCTCGGAGCCCAGTTCCGCAAAGCTGCGCTGCACAATGACAAAGCGGCCGTCTTCGGCCGCCAGCGCTTGCCCTGTGGCAATCGCTTGAGGATCCTTGTCGAACCCGAGGAGCCTGCCATCGGGCCCCAGATTCTGCAGGATGAGCCGGCTGTGCCCGCCGCGTCCGAATGTGCCATCCAGATAGCAGCCATCGGCGCGCACCGCGAGAGCCTCGACGGCTTCTTCGAGCAGTACGGTGATGTGGGTAAAGCCGCTATTCATAGTCACAGGATCAAATCACGCAGTTCATCAGGCATCGCGCCCGGTTTTTGAATGGCCGCAAGGTCAGCATCAGCAAGTGCGTTCCAGGCGTCCTCATCCCACAGTTGAAACTTGTTCAGTTGGCCGACCAGCATCACTCGCTTGTCGAGCTTGGCGTAGTCGCGCAAACGTGGCGGCACCAGAAAACGCCCACTGCCATCAAGTTCCAGATCAACCGCGTTACCGATCAACAGCCGCTGCAGACGACGGTTTTCTTCACGAAATGTGGCGAGCTCACGCAATTTGGCTTCGATCAGTTCCCATTCCGGGAGCGGATAGATGCACAAGCATGGATCGACGGTATCAATGGTCACGATCAACTGGCCGGCGCTACGCGAATCCAGCTCGTCACGGTACCGGCTCGGCATAGCGAGACGGCCCTTTGCATCGAGATTGATTGCGTTTGCACCACGAAACACAGGCGCGCTCTCCGAATATTATCTTTTTGCGCTAAAAAAACCCACTTCACGCCACTTTCCGCCACTCGCGCACACTATAGGAATGCGCCCACCACACCGTCAAGGCGACTTCTTAAGGAAAACCCTTACAGGACGGAGATTTAGGAGGGGTTGTGGAGTACTTCTGGAAAAATTCGGAACGTTCCTACAGATAAATCCGAGGAAACTCAGAAACATGAGGGTCGAAGTTAAAGTGATTTGTGAGGTTTAAGATTTTTTCGGCATTACGAGGAGGTTTCTGCGAGAGAAAAAGCAGAGAGGGGAAAAGGTGGAGAGTCGATCTGTAAGCCGGGTTCTGTCGAGGACAGTCATTCCTCTACGATGGCCATCACTGGACATCTTTAGCAACCTACCCGGTTCCAGCGCGGGCCACGCCTTGGAACCCTATTTGGTCTTGCTCCGAGTGGGGTTTACCTAGCCACGAACTGTTGCCAGCCGTGCGGTGCGCTCTTACCGCACCTTTTCACCCTTACCGGCACCGAAGTGCTTAGGCGGTTATTTTCTGTGGCACTTTCCGTAGGCTCGCGCCCCCCAGGCGTTACCTGGCACTCCGCCCTATGGAGCCCGGACTTTCCTCCCCCCGTCATTGCGGAACAATGAAAGGCAGCGACTGTCCAATCGACTCTCCGCCGCCAAGGTTAATGGCAGGGCGACACAAGAACAAGCTTTAAAAAACCTGTCATCCATCTATGTGACTGCCTGAGGGGGAAAGTTCACTCCCCTTTCTGCTTGTCGAGAGCGACTTGATACAAAAGATTCTTGCGCACCCCAGTGATCTCGGCCGCCAAAGCTGCTGCACGCTTGAGCGGCATCTCCTCCAGCAGCAGATCGAGCACCCGACGCGCTTCAGCACCGATTGCATCCTCACCTTCCGGCTCGCTCCAACCCGCCACCAGCACCACGCACTCGCCACGCTGCTGATTGCTGTCCGCCTCGACGAAGGCGCGCAGCTCTCCCAACGGCAAGCCCTTGAGCGTTTCGAACGTCTTGGTCAACTCTCGACCCAGCACGGCGGGACGATCCGCACCGAAGACTGCTTCCAGGTCCTGCAGACACTCGAGGATCCGATGCGGCGCCTCATAGAAGATCACGGTGCGCGGCTCTTCCTTCAGCAATTCAAGACGCGCCTTGCGCCCCACTGCCTTGGCTGGCAGAAACCCCTCGAAGATGAAGCGGTCGGACGGCAAGCCCGCTGCGCTAAGGGCCGCGATCAGCGCGCAGGCACCTGGAACCGGCACAACCTGAATGCCCGCAGCTCGAGCCTGACGCACCAGGTGATAGCCGGGATCGGAAATCAGCGGCGTGCCCGCATCGGAGATCAGCGCTACATCGTCGCCCGCCAGCAAACGCTGAATAAACCGACTGCCTTCTTCACGCTCGTTATGCTCGTGGCAGGCGGCGAGCGGGGTCGCTATGCCGAAATGTTGCATCAGCCGTAACGAATGCCGGGTATCTTCGGCAGCGATCAATGCCACCTCACGCAGTACCTTCAAGGCACGCACGCTCATGTCATCCAGGTTGCCGATCGGCGTGGCCACCACATAAAGCGAGCCTGTAGTGGAATTCAAAGCACCCGGAGCAGTCAAAGCGCACACCTCATGTTCGGTAAAAGCCTGCATTGTACAGGTTAAGGCGTCAGACACAGGGAGATTGAAGAATGGACGAATACATCTGCTCACACATCGACATCGCCGCCCACCGACAGGAAAAAACACTGTCCAAGCCGCACATTTGCGCTTCAGGGCGACCAATATCGCTGCTTTAACGCCTACGACATCGCGCCCAGGCCAGTGCTTGGGTACAATTCCACGCTAATTTGCTCGAGAATCAGGAACATACACATGATCGCTTGCCTGCGGCTGTTCTCTGCCCTCTGCCTTGCTGCCCTGTTGGCCGCTTGCGCCGGTTCGCCCTCTTCCAGCCTTGGCGAATTGCCACGCACCCCTGACGCCAGCATCGAGCAGTTGCTCGAACAAGCCGCTGCAGCCAAATCACCTGACCAGGCCGCATTGCTGCGACTGACCGCCGCCGACCTGGCCGCACGTCAGAACAACCCGAGTCGGGCTGCGAGCATTCTGGAACAGGTCCAGATGGATCAGCTCAAGACCGATAAACAGATTTACGCCAACACGCTGTCTGCCGAACTGGCCCTGGGCCGCAGCCAGCCGAAAGCTGCGCTGACCGCACTCAGTCACCCGAGCCTGCAGCATCTGGGTGAAATGCCCGTCGATCTGCAGACCCGCGCGCATACCGTTCGCGCTCGTGCGCTGGAAGCCGACGGCCAGGCCCTCGCCGCCGCCAGCGAGCGCGTATTCATGGGCCCGCTGCTACAAGGGGATGCCCTTGCCGCCAACAACGATGCCATCTGGACTCTGGTCGCGGCTCTGCCTCCTGAACAGCTGCAAAGCACTGCCAATGACGACATGGGCAGCTGGCTGAGCCTGGCTCGCGCCGTCAAAGGCGCTGGCACACTGGAACAGCAACAGGCGGCGATCGACAACTGGAAAGCGCAGAACCCGCAACACCCCGCTGCACGCCAATTGCCAACTTCGCTGGCTCAATTGCGTGACCTGAAAAGCGAACCGCTGACCAAGATCGCTTTGCTGCTCCCACAAGACGGCCCGCTCGCTTCCGTAGCGCGCGCTCTGCGTGATGGCTTCATGGCCGCTCACTACCAGGCGCAACAGGCCGGCCAGAAGCCACCTGCAATCGAGGTGTTCGACAGCTCCCGCGTGACCTCGATGGACGCTTTCTACGCCCAGGCCAAGGCGGCAGGCGTGCAGATGGTAGTCGGTCCGCTGGAAAAACCGCTGGTCAAGCAGCTGAGCACTCACCCGCAACTGCCCATCACTACCCTGGCCCTGAACTACAGCGACGCCACCGCTCAAGGTCCGGCCGAGCTGTTCCAGTTCGGCCTGGCTGCCGAAGACGAAGCGCGCGAAGTGGCACGTCGTGCCTGGGCCGATGGCAAACGCAACGCCGTGGCAATGGTGCCGAAAGGCGAATGGGGTGATCGCGTGCTCGAGGCGTTCCGCCAGAGCTGGCAAGCCAAGGGCGGTACCCTGCTGGGCGTAGAACGTATCGATCAACCGGTCGCACTCGCCCAGCAAGTGGCTGACCTGTTCCAGCTGCGTAATAGCGAGGGTCGTGCACAACGTCTGCAAAGCACCACTGGCGCGCAGATGGCAGCGCAACCGTCGCGCCGTCAGGACGTGGACTTCATGTTCCTGGCCGCCACCCCGCAGCAGGCGCAGCAAATCAAACCCACCATGGTCTTCCAGTACGCCGGGGACGTTCCGGTCTATGCCACGTCCCATCTGTTCACCAACAGTGGCGATCAGGCGATGTACAACGACCTGAGCGGCGTCCGTTTCTGCGAGACCCCCTGGCTGCTCAACGCCACCGACCCTCTGCGCCAGCAAGTCACCGCGCAATGGCCGCAAGCTGGCGGCAGCCTGGGTCGCCTGTATGCGATGGGGATCGACGCCTACCGCCTGGCCCCGCGCCTGACCCAACTCAAAACCCTGCCCGAAAGCCGCATCGATGGCCTGTCCGGAAGCCTGGCCATCGGTCAGGGTCAACGCATCGAGCGTCAGCTGCCTTGGGCAGAGTTCGTCGACGGCAAGGTGCAGCGCCTGCCGGACACCGCTCCTTGAAGACAGGCAACACGAAACAAACCGCAGGGCGCGAGGCTGAAGCCTACGCCCTGCGACACTTGCAGCAGCACGGTTTGACGCTCATCACGCAAAACTGGTCATGCAAACGCGGCGAGCTTGATCTGGTCATGCTCGACGGCGATACAGTAGTATTCGTGGAAGTTCGCTATAGGCGCCACGCCGGATGGGGTGGCGCGCTGGAAAGCGTAGATTTTCGCAAGCAGGAAAAGCTCATCCTGGCCGCGCACTGGTTTTTGCAGGTCGAATCGAAGTGGGCAGAGTCCGCATGCCGCTTCGATGTCGTTGCAATCAATGGCGACCCAGGCACCAGCCCTGCACTGAACTGGCTGCAGAATGCGTTCGACGCCTGAACCGGCTTTTCTCATGAAGCCCCGCGCGCTGATGCACCGACACAACCCATACCGTTTTTTGCTCTTTGCTTTGCGGGCTGCACAGTTTTGTGCCGGGAAGCCGATGACTTGTCTCACACCTCGCCCGACCAGCCGCCCCTATTAAGGTTTTCATAGATGGACATGCAATCCCGAATTCGCCAGCTTTTTCAGGCCAGCATCGATACCAAGCAACAGGCGATGGACGTTCTTGCACCTCACATCGAGCAAGCCAGCCAGGTCATGGTCAATGCCTTGCTGAACGAAGGCAAAATGCTTGCGTGCGGCAACGGTGGTTCGGCCGGTGATGCCCAACACTTCTCCTCGGAGCTGCTTAACCGTTTCGAGCGTGAGCGACCGAGCCTGCCGGCCATTGCGCTGACCACCGATACGTCGACCATTACCTCGATCGCCAACGATTACAGCTACAACGAAATCTTTTCCAAACAGATCCGCGCCCTGGGGCAGCCAGGCGATGTGTTGCTGGCGATTTCAACCAGCGGCAATTCGGCGAACATCATCCAGGCCATCCAGGCCGCGCATGACAGAGAAATGATTGTTGTGGCCTTGACCGGCCGCGACGGCGGCGACGTCGCTTCGCTGCTGCTGCCAGAAGACGTCGAAATCCGTGTCCCGGCCAAGGTCACCGCACGTATCCAGGAAGTCCACCTACTGTCGATCCACTGCCTTTGTGATCTGATCGACAGCCAATTGTTCGGGAGTGAAGAATGATATCCAAACGTCTCAGCCTACTGGCCCTGACGCTCTGCCTGGGCATCAGCGGATGCAGCTCGGTGATCAACGCCAGCCGCGAAGCACCGATCGACGACGACCGCGGCACTCGCACCTTCGGGAGCAAGATCGACGACTCGCTGATCGAAACCAAGGTGGCCGTGAACGTCGCCAAAGCCAGCCCCGATCTCGACAACAACTCACACATCGTGGTGACCAGTTTCAACGGCGTGGTACTGCTGGCCGGGCAGACGCCACGGGCCGACCTTAAGCAGCTGGCCGAGCAGACTGCCAGCCAGGTACAGAAGGTCAAGAAGGTCAACAACGAACTGCAGGTGATCGCCCCCTCTTCGATGCTGGCACGCAGCAACGACGCGTGGCTGACCAGCAAGATCAAGACCGAGATGCTGACTGATAGCGCCATCCCGGGTTCGCGAATCAAGGTCGTGACCGAGAACGGCATCGTCTACCTGCTGGGGCTGTTGACCCAGGCAGAAGCCAACCGTGCCACCAATCTGGTCCAGGGCGTTTCGGGCGTGCAGAAGATCGTGAAGCTCTTCGAATACATCGATTGATTCAGATCCCTGTAGGGGTGAGCTTGCTCGCGATGGGGGTTTGAGATTGAGTAAACGCATCACTGACCCAACGCAATCGCGAGCAAGCTCACGCCTACAAAAGATCGTATTCATGCTGCGCGACACAAAAAAGGCGATCCCTGGGGATCGCCTTTTTCGTTACTGAGCGGTCGACTACTTGACCACTTTCAGACTCGGCCGGCCGGAAGGGCGCGGCGGCTCGTCGTCTGGCGGCGGCACGTCGTCTTCCATGTCCAGCTCTTCATCATCGTCCACGGCAGGCTCCAGATCGAAGACCATGCCTTGACCGTTCTCACGAGCGTAAATACCCATGACCGCCGCCACAGGTACGTAGAGGCTGTGCGGTACACCGCCGAAGCGGCCTTCGAAACTCACTGCGTCGTTATCCATGTGCAGGTGACGCACGGCGCTTGGCGAGATATTGAGGACGATCTGCCCGTCATTGGCAAAACCTTGCGGGACTTGCACCGCCGGGTATTCGGCGTTAACCAGAATGTGCGGCGTACAATCGTTATCCACGATCCACTCATACAAAGCGCGGATCAGATAGGGGCGACTGGAGGTCATCAAACGGTTCCTTAAGCCTTAGCGCATGTCGCGTTCGGCAGCAGACAGGCTTGCCTGAAATGCCTCACGCGCAAACTGGCGCTCCATATAATCAAGCAACGGCTTGGCGGGCCGCGGCAACTCGATACCCAAAATCGGCAGGCGCCAGAGTATGGGCAATAGACAGCAGTCGACCAGACTTTGCTCGTCACTGAGGAAAAAAGGTTTCTCCGCAAACAGTGGCGACACACCGGTCAGACTTTCGCGCAACTCCTTGCGCGCCTGAACACGGGCAGCTTCTTTGCTGCGCGGGTCCAGAATGAGATCCACCAGGCCGCACCAGTCGCGCTGGATCCGATGGATCAGCAGACGGCTGTTGGCCCGAGCCACAGGGTAAACCGGCAGTAAAGGTGGATGCGGGTAACGCTCATCCAGGTATTCCATGACAACCGTCGACTCGTACAACGCCAGGTCACGATCGACCAGCGTCGGCACGCTGCCGTACGGATTCACCTCGATCAGTTTGGCCGGATGACGGCCTTCAACAACATCGATGATCTCGGCGCTGACACCTTTCTCGGCGAGCACAATGCGCACGCGATGGGAATAGTGGTCGGCGGGGTCGGAGTAACAGGCCAACCGATTGGTCACGCCCATGGCGGTCCTCCTCGCTTGTTAAATTTTCGAAAGCAGAAAAAACGAAACGCGCCCTGAAGGCGCCTCCGGCAACATCCACAATGAGCGGGTGTTCGTCGCGGGCGACAAGATAGCTCATTTACTCGAAGTAAATTCTGCAATCTTTCGCCCGTTACTATACCCGCTCCGCTTCCATTACCCGAACGAGGCTCTCCAGAGCGCGTTGCATCTACAGCACGGCAGGTCTTCTGTCAGTGAACATCCTTCCAGTATTCGCGCTTGAGCAAGTACGCGAAGATAAACAGCACCGCCAGATACAGCAGCACATAGGTGCCGATGCGCTGGTGTTGCAGCTTGACCGGGTTTGCCGAGTAGGCAAGGAAGGTCACCAGATTCTTGATCTTCTCGTCGAACTGCTCTTCGGTCAGGGTGCCGGTTTTGGGCACGATGGTCAGTTGATCGCAAGCCTCGTGAGTCAGCGGTGAGCCGGTCAATGGGTCGTATTGTTTCTTGCCGCCCTCTTCGACCTGAACCTGCTTGCACCCGATCACCTGACGACCTTGCAGCCCTACCAGAACGTTAGGCATCCCCACGTTAGGAAAGACTTTGTTATTCACGCCCCAGGGCCGCGCGGGATCCTCGTAGAACGAACGCAGATAACCGTAGAGCCAGTCAGTGCCGCGCACTCGCGCCACAAGGGTCAGGTCCGGTGGCGCAGCGCCAAACCAGGTCTTGGCATCGGCAGGCTGCATGCCGGCGACCATGTGATCGCCGATCTTCGCGCCGGTGAATACCAATTTCTCCAGCATCAGCTCGTGGGGAATCCCCAGATCATCCGCCACGCGCTCGTAACGCTGGAATTTGGCGCTGTGGCAACCCATGCAGTAGTTGACAAAAGTCCGCGCGCCGTCCTGCATGGCGACTTTATCGGAAACATCGATGTCGACACTTTCCAGCTCCGGACCACCGTGTTCGGCGGCGAAAGACAGGACAGGCAAGGCAGCAAGAATAAAAACAGCCAATAGCTTTTTCATCAGCCAGTCACCCTTTCCGGAACCGGTTTTGTCTTCTCGATGCGCGTGTAGAACGGCATCAGGATGAAGTAGGCGAAGTACAGGAACGTACACACCTGTGACAGCAACGCACGACCGGGACTGGGCGGCAGAACCCCCAGAATTCCCAGAATCACGAAGGCCACACAAAACACCAGCAACCAGATTCGGCTGAGCCAGCCTTTGTAGCGCATGGACTTGACCGGGCTTCGATCAAGCCACGGCAGAACGAACAGCACCGCGATCGCGGCCCCCATGGCCATGACGCCCATGAGTTTGTCTGGAATGGCGCGCAAGATCGCGTAGAACGGCGTGAAGTACCAGACCGGCGCGATGTGCTCCGGCGTCTTGAACGCGTTGGCCTGTTCGAAGTTGGGCTTCTCCAGGAAATACCCGCCCATTTCCGGGAAGAAGAACACGACCGAACAGAAGATGAACAGGAACACCACGACACCGACAATATCCTTGACGGTGTAGTACGGATGAAAGGCGATACCGTCCAGCGGCTTGCCGTTCTCGTCCTTATGCTTCTTGATGTCCACGCCGTCAGGGTTATTCGACCCGACCTCGTGCAGTGCCAGCACATGCAGCACAACCAGACCCAGTATGACGATTGGCAGCGCAACCACGTGCAGGGCGAAGAAACGGTTCAGTGTAATGCCGGAGATCAGGTAGTCACCGCGAATCCATTGAGTCAGGTCATTGCCGATGACCGGGATTGCGCCGAACAGCGAGATGATCACCTGCGCGCCCCAATACGACATCTGGCCCCATGGCAGCAGATACCCCATGAACGCCTCGGCCATCAGCGCCAGGTAAATCAACATGCCGAAGATCCACACCAGCTCACGCGGCTTCTGGTACGAGCCGTAGAGCAATCCGCGGAACATATGCAGGTAGACGACGATGAAGAACGCCGAGGCGCCTGTGGAGTGCAGCAGGCGCAGGATCGAGCCGTACTCGACATCGCGCATGATGTATTCGACAGACGCAAAAGCCTCTTCAGCCGAGGGCGTGTAACTCATCGTCAACCAGACGCCGGTGACGATCTGGTTGACCAGCACCAGCAGCGCCAGCGAGCCGAAGAAGTAGAAGAAGTTAAAGTTCTTGGGGGCGTAATACTTGCTGAGATGGTCTTCCCACATAGAAGTCGCAGGGAAGCGTGCATCGATCCAGTCCATGAATTTGCTCATTACGCTTTCTCCTGATCGACACCAATGACGATGATTGAGTCCGACTCGTAGGAATGCGGCGGCACTGGCAGATTCAGCGGTGCAGGTTGCGCTTTGTAGACGCGCCCGGCCAGGTCGTAATGGGAGCCGTGACAAGGACAGAAGTAGCCGCCCACCCAGTCCTTGCCCAGGTCTGCGGGCGCCACTTCAGGGCGGAACGTGGGCGAACAGCCCAGATGCGTACAGATTCCGATCAGCAGCAGCATCTCGGGCTTGATCGAGCGGACCACCGGATCAACGTAGGCAGGCTGAACGGAGTTCTTGGATTCGGGATCGGAAAGCTGGCCGGTGATCTTGCCCAGGTTGGTGAGGATTTCCGGCGTGCGGTGAACGATGAAGACCGGCTGCCCGCGCCATTCGGCAATCATCTGCTGGCCCGGCTCAATCTTGCTGATGTTGACTTTTACGGGTGCGCCAGCCGCTTTGGCTTTGGCGCTGGGAAACCATGACCCCACGAACGGGACCGCAGCCCCCACCGCTCCTGCTGCGCCAACCACGGAGGTGGCTGCGACAAGGAAGCGACGCCGGCCTGCATTCACGCCGTCATTGCTCATTCCGTCCTCTCCCATCAGCTTTTAGAGGCCTGCTTGGTCAGGCTTCTCTTTTGAATTATTTTTCTAGCTGTCAAAAAAACCTGCCGAATGGTAATTAAAAGCCCTTCAGGTCGCAAGGCTATTACCTTTTGGCGAAAACGGGAGGCCTTGTAGAACGGGGCATCCACGGATGAGTCGTGTCGTCACACCCAATAATAGACGCCCATAAAAAAACGCCCAGTTCCAAGAGGAAACTGAGCGTTCTTTTTGAACGAAAAGCGAATTAACGCTTCGAGTACTGCGGACGCTTACGCGCTTTACGCAGACCGACTTTCTTACGTTCAACTTCGCGAGCATCGCGAGTGACGAAGCCCGCTTTACGCAGAGCGCTACGCAGAGTTTCGTCGTATTGCATCAGAGCGCGGGTGATGCCGTGGCGGATTGCGCCAGCTTGACCACTCACACCACCGCCGATGACAGTGACGTAGATGTCGAACTTTTCGACAGTCGCGGTCAGTTCCAGTGGCTGACGAACTACCATGCGGGCAGTTTCGCGGCCGAAGAACGTGTCCAGGGAGCGGTTGTTGATGGAGATGTTACCGGTGCCCGGACGCAGGAAAACGCGAGCGGTTGCGGTCTTGCGACGGCCAGTGCCGTAATTTTGAGTCGCCGACATAATGAACTATTCCGTTAAAACTTCAGTTCTTGGGGCTGCTGAGCAGTATGAGGGTGTGCAGCGCCCGCATAGACTTTCAGCTTACGATACATGTCGCGACCCAGCGGGTTCTTAGGCAGCATGCCTTTGACCGCGGTCTCGATCACGCGCTCAGGAGCTTTGGCGATCAGCTTTTCAAAGTTGATCGACTTGATCCCGCCCGGGAAACCGGAGTGAGAGTAGTAGATCTTGTCGGAGGTTTTGGCACCAGTGACACGGATTTGCTCAGCGTTGATCACGACGATGTAGTCGCCAGTGTCGACGTGCGGAGTGTATTCCGGCTTGTGCTTGCCACGCAGACGGCTCGCGATTTCGGTGGCCAGACGACCCAGGGTCTGGCCAGCAGCGTCGACGACGAACCAGTCGCGCTTTACTGTTTCCGGTTTAGCGGTAAAAGTTTTCATTCTTTATAGCCTCAAAGGCCGCCCTGAAAAATAGACGGCGGAGCATACTCATTAGTACGGTCTTTGACAAGTCAAAGGCCGCCGGGCACGAACGCTATAGGGGGCTCGGGTCAGCGCGTTCGATCGCAGCGGTATCTTGTGGCGAGGGGCATCACTCCCACGACAAAGAGACGCGGAATTATGCAGATTGCGAAAAAAATTTCAACCTGCTTTTATGGCTCTTTTAAACAGGAGAGCCAGATGGACTACCGCAAACTGGGCAGAACCGATCTCAATGTCAGCGCAATCTGCCTCGGCACGATGACCTGGGGCGAGCAAAACAGCGAGTCCGAGGCCTTCGCCCAGATCGAACGTGCCAAAGCCGCAGGCATCAATTTCATCGACACCGCCGAGATGTATCCGGTGCCGCCGAAGAAAGAAACCTACGCCAGCACCGAGACAATCATCGGCAACTGGTTCAAGAAAAGCGGTGACCGCGCCGACTGGATTCTCGCCAGCAAGATCGCCGGCCCCGGCAACGGCATCGATTACATTCGTGACGGTCACCCGAAATTCAACCGCGAGCATATCGTTGCCGCCGTTGACGCGAGCCTCAAGCGTTTGCAGACCGACTACCTGGACCTTTATCAGCTTCACTGGCCGGAGCGCAGCACCAACTTTTTCGGCAAACTGGGCTACACCCACAGCGACGAGCAGTTCACGCCGCTGCTTGAGGTGCTCCAGGCGCTGGATGAGCAGGTCAAGGCAGGCAAGATTCGCCATGTCGGCCTGTCTAACGAAACCGCGTGGGGCACGATGAAGTTTCTGGCGGAGTCGCAGACGCACGGGCTGACACGTCCGGTGTCGATCCAGAACCCGTACAACCTGCTCAACCGCAGCTTCGAAGTGGGTCTTGCGGAAGTGGCGATTCGTGAACAGTGCGGTCTGCTGGCGTATTCGCCGATGGCGTTCGGCATGCTGTCCGGCAAGTACGAGAATGGCGCCCGTCCGCCGAAAGGTCGTCTGAGCCTGTACAGCCGCTTTACCCGTTACTTCAATCCGCAATCGGAAGCGGCGTGTGCCCGGTATGTGGCTCTGGCCCGAGAGCACGATCTGGACCCGGCACAAATGGCTCTGGCGTTCGTCACCAGCCGCACGTTCGTGACCAGCAACATCATTGGTGCAACGACGCTGGAACAGCTGGACAGCAATCTGGAAAGCTTCAATCTGGTGCTGTCCGAGGAAGTGCTGGCTGGCATCGAAGCGATTCACAAGGATCAGCCCAATCCTGCGCCTTGAGAAGACTTGATGAACGCTGCATAGACCTTCTGTAGCAGTCCGGCTCGCCGGCGGTGGCGTAAGCGAGAACGCTACCGCCGGCAAGCCGGACTGCTACAGGGGATCTTATCGCTGCAGGGATTCGGGTCCCTCAGCAAGATCGATGCATTATCCCTACAAAGCCCGCGCAATGATCTCTTTCATGATCTCGTTGGTGCCAGCGTAAATCCGCTGCACTCGCGCATCCGCCCAGGCGCGGGCTATCGGGTACTCCCACATGAAACCGTAGCCGCCGTGCAGCTGGACGCACTCGTCGAGCACCTTGCATTGCAGATCGGTGGACCAGTACTTGGCCATCGCAGCGGTCGGCACATCCAGCTTGCCATCCAGATGCAATTCCAGACAGCGATCAATGAAGGTACGGCCGATCTGCACCTCGGTCGCGATCTCGGCCAGTTTGAAGCGCGTGTTCTGAAAGTCGGCGATGGCCTGGCCGAATGCCTTGCGCTCGCGGGTGTATGCCAAGGTCCATTGCAAGGCCGACTCCGCCGAGGCGATGGCACCGATAGCGACAGTGAGGCGCTCCTGCGGCAACTCCTGCATCAGATAGGCAAAGCCCATCCCGGCCTGCCCCAGAAGGTTTTCCTTAGGAATTCGTACATCCTGAAAGAATAGTTCAGACGTGTCCTGCGCCTTCATGCCGACTTTTTCCAGACGCTTGCCCTTCTCGAATCCAGGCGTCCCCGCTTCCACCAGAAACAGGCTGGTGCCCTTGGCGCCTGCTTTGGGATCGGTCTTGGCGACCACGATGACCAGGTCAGCCAGAAAACCGTTGGTGATAAACGTTTTGGAACCATTGATAACGTACTCGTCGCCGTCCAGCACGGCCGTGGTCTTGACTCCCTGCAGATCGGAACCGGCGCCCGGCTCGGTCATGGCAATCGCGGTCACCAGCTCGCCAGACACCATTTTCGGCAAGTACTTGTGCTTCAGGGCCTCACTTGCGTAATGCAGGATGTAGGGCGCGACGATGTCCGAGTGCAGGGAAAACCCGATCCCGGTCAGGCCCAATCGGTAGATTTCTTCGATGACCACCGTGGTGTAGAGAAAATCAGCCGCCATGCCGCCATATTCTTCCGGCAGGTGCGAACACAACATGCCTTGCTCGCCCGCCTTGTTCCACAGCGCGCGATCCACATGCCCCTGCTTCTCCCATTGCGCATGAAATGGCGCGGCTTCCTGTTCGAGGAACTTACGGACGCTGTCGCGAAAAAGCTCGTGCTCGGAGCTGAAAAGTGTTCTTGGAAGCATGGGACACCTTGGCTTGGGGATTGTCGGACACAGCGGCATCCAGAGCGTATGCCGAGGCGATTGACGACGACACTGGACACATCAGACAAAAAATAAGACGATCACGCCGTTGCTTGACCACTTTCCCATATAAGAACAACAGATCATGTCTACTCAACCAAACGTGCCGTTGCGGCGCGTCAGCATCCTCGCGATTGACGGAATCTTCGCCTCCACCCTGACTCAGGCCAAAGACTTCTTCCATCTGGCCAGCCTGCGTTATGGCAAACAGCTGGGCCAGGGGCTCAAACCCGCGTTCGAAACCCGACTGGTCAGCCCGGACGGCCAACAGGTGCGCAGCTTCAGTGAAGTCGTGTTACCTGTGGACGGTGCACTGGAAAGCGCCGACATCATCATCCTCCCCGCCTTCGTCGACAATTTCGACACCCTGCGCGAACGTTACCCGCAAATCCTGCCCTGGTTGCGCGAACAGCACGCCCGAGGCGCAGTGCTCTGCGGCGAAGCGAGCGGTGTGTTCTGGCTCGCGGAGGCCGGTTTGCTGGACGGCAAAGAGGCCACGACTTACTGGCGCTTCTTCAACGAGTTCGCCGAACGCTTCCCCGGTGTTCTGCTCAATCAGGAAAAACACCTGACCGACGCCGATAATCTGTACTGCGCCGGCGGCACGATCTCCGCGTGCGATCTGTATATCTACCTGATCGAGCGCTTCTGCGGCGCCAACGTCGCGCAGACCGTGGCGCGGGACATTCTGTATGAAGTACAGCGCAGCTATGCGCCGGGCCGGATCGGCTTCGGGGGCCAGAAACTGCATCAGGACGTGATCATCCTGCAGATCCAGCATTGGCTGGAGGGGCACTTCGCTGACAAATTCCGTTTCGAAGACGTCGCTCGCGAACACGGCATGAGCATTCGCAACTTCATGCGCCGCTTCCAGACGGCCACCGGCGACAAGCCGCTGCATTACTTGCAGCGCCTGCGCATCGAAACCGCCAAGGGCCTGCTCTCTGGCTCGCGCAAAAGCATCAAGACCATCAGCTACGAAGTCGGCTACGACGACGCCAGCTTTTTCGCCCGCCTGTTCCGGCAACATACTGATCTGTCACCGAATCAGTATCGCCAGCAATTTCAGCAGGCGGCCTGAACACGGAAAACGATCGCCCAACTGATTGTGCGCTACATAGCTATGACCCTCCTGCCCGTCCTCTTCAGTAGCCTGATATCCATCACGCCACACTGAAGAGGACCGGTCAGGATGACCATTGGATCGAGCTACGAATACCCCGCCAAAATAGCCAGACACTTTGCCGCCCAGCCACATTCGAACTGGGCCGCACGCTTCCCCAACCCGCCCGACCTGTGTTTCGACTACCGCAAGCTGGTTGAACAGCACGACGGCATCGCCAGCGCCAGCGGAACACCCCACAAGATCTGCATCATCGGCGCCGGGGTCACGGGACTCGTGGCCGCACGGGAACTGCTTCGCTGCGGCTTCACCGATGTCACGCTGATCGAGCAATCACACCGTATCGGTGGCCGCCACCTGACCATCAACCGTCCGATGTCTGATGAAGGCCATGCATTGACGCCTTTCGAAATGGGCGCGATGCGCATGCCCTTTTTCAACACCGCCGAGGAAGCCCCCAAAGAGGGTCGCTCGCTGATGGCGTATTACGCTCAACTCTTCGACTTGAAGATCTCCGACTTTCCCAATCCAGGCACGCCTGTGGTGAAGGCGACCGGCATCTATCTTCAGGACGGTCTGGTGGCTGGCTCATCAGAACCGCAATTGCTGATCTGGAACAACCAACAGGGCCATACCCCACCGCCCACCCAGACGCTTCAAAGCGTCTTCGACAAATGGCAAACCTTCGCTCACCGGATGACGCGACAGGTCGCGGCCAGCTATGGCGGTCATGAGTGGGAAGCGATGTGGGCCGCCATCGTCGAGCGCTATCACAGCGTTTCATTTCGTGATCTGGTCACGCTTGCGCCTTTGAACAGCTGGAACAAGAAAGCACCGGGAGACTTCGGTGGACTGGGGATGACGGCGGAAGAATCGAGGATTTTCTATTCCATCGGTATCGGCGACGGCAGTTGGGGCGCCTTCTACGACGTTTGCTGCCTGTATCCGATCAGGACCGCGATATTCGGATTCAGCAGTCATCTGCAACTGGTCCATGGCCGGGTGGATGAACGCGGCATCGCTCTCGATGCGCCACATCTGAATGTAACTGCGCTGCCCGACAGCAGCGGAAATGAATTTGACGGGCCCCGCTATCTTGGTCTGGCGGCGCTCGACGAATGCCTGCTGCACATGCCAATCGATGACGCTCGCCCCTCGTTCTATGAGCACTGCTTGCAGCGTGGGTCGGGCCTGCTGACAAATTCACGGGTGACTAAACTCAGCAAACTGGACAGCGGCAAAACCCGCGTTCATTTCGAGACGCAGACCAGTGGCGGCGGTCGGACGCAACCAATGGCCGATGATTTCGACTCTGTCATCCTGACCCTGCCCTCGTGGCTGATCGAAACGCAGATCCGACTCGAGGGATATTCAAGATCCGAACTGCCCTATTCCATCATCAACGCTTATAAAACGGCCCACTGGGAGACCAGTTGCAAAGTGTATGCGCCGTTGAAGAAAGGTTTTCTATCCAGCAACAGTAAGATCCCGCAAATATTGGTCACCGACAGTTTCGTGCATGACGTCTACCTGTATCGCTACAACGATCACTACAGCGACGACTGCATCTTGCTGAGTTACACATGGGAAGACGACGCGACCAAACTTGCGTCATTCAAAGATCCGGAGCTGGTCGAAAAATGTATCACCGAACTGGATCGTATCTTGATGAGCTGCAGCAATGTTCAGGAGCGACTGTCGCCTTATATCGACGCTGATCAGGCTGTCGTCCAACGCTGGGTGACTGACCGTAACGCACTGGGCTGCGCCAAGCTCTACCGCCCCGGCACATACCACGACGCGGTGAGCCTGATGGGTTACAACCGCGAGTACAGCGCAGAATCCGGTCTCTATCTTTCAGGGGAGTCGTTTTCTGTCGATGCGGGATGGACAGAGCCCTGCTTGCGTGGCGCCGTCGATGCGGTCATTCATATCTGCGACAAGACCGGAGCCCGGTTCCACGGTGGATTTTCAATGCAGGATTATCCGCACTATCACACGGCGAACTGACGGAAATATTCAAGGACTGTCCGACTTCATATCCAGAAGACGGCTGTTTTCAAAACTTGGCTATTAACGCTTACGATCAAAATATCGGCGATAAAAACCTATAGGAACTTTCCGACAAGACTCTCAGAAACGGCCTGCTTGCCCAACCCATTTGAATGCAATCTTATAACCAAGCCATTCAAACGAATAACAAACAGGCCAATCTCATGCATAACAAAAAAGCCGTCAGCCCCATCCGCGTCGCGGTAGTTCAGTGCGATCCTCAGTGCGGAACCGAGCATCGTGAACGCAACCAGCAGCTCTGTCTGAGCCTTGCGCTTGACGCGGTGAAAGGCGGTGCCAACCTGATCGTTCTGCCGGAGCTGTCCAGCACCGGCTATACCTTCGAAACCCGCGAGCAGGCATTCGAACACGCCGAATCGATCCCCGATGGCCCCAGCGTGCAGAAGTGGATGGGGTTCGCTCGCGAACACAACGTCTATCTGGCCGCAGGGCTGGTCGAACAGGCGGGCATGAAGCTGTTTGATTCGGCGGTTCTGGTGGGGCCCGATGGATTCATCGGGAACTACCGAAAAGCCCATCTCTGGAATCAGGAGAAACTCTGGTTTTCGCCGGGCGATCTCGGCTTCCCGGTCTTCGAAACGCCTATCGGACGCATCGGCCTGCTGATCTGCTGGGACATCTGGTTTCCAGAAGTCCCTCGTCTGTTGAGCCAGCAAGGCGCTGACATCATCTGCAGTTTGAACAACTGGGTCTGGACACCTCCTCCGCTGTTCGACGAAGCCGGCAGGTGCATGGCGACTTACCTGACGATGACAGCGGCACACGTCAACAACGTGTTCATCGCGGCGGCCAATCGTGTCGGCACCGACCGGGGCGAGCGCTTTCTGGGGTGCTCGCTGATTGCCGGCACCAACGGCTGGCCGTTGGGGCCGGTCGCCGATGCCGAGCAGGAAACGATTATCTACGCCGATATCGACCTGAGCAGTACACGCAGCGCCCCGATCTGGAACGACCTCAACGACCTGCATCGAGATCGTCGCTGCGACGTCTACGGTTCGATGCTGGGCTACACCGTCCATCCTCAACTGCCACGCTGAGGAGGCCAGTGATGAACAATGCCTTCCGTCATGAACACAACCGTTCTGTCCAATTGAGGATCCTGGCCTCGTTTTTGTCGCTGACCGGAGTGCTTGCCGCTGTAGCGGTCTCCATTCTGTGCGGCTTGTGGCTGATACAGGACCTGCAGCTACAGACTCGTTGGCCCGGTTATCAGGACATTGTCGAAAACCTGCATTTGCCCGCTTCCTGGTGGCGATGGGCAGTCGGGGACATCAGCGAATTCGCCTTCTACAAACACGAGTTCGCATCCATCGGGCTCATGGCCGGGGCGGCGCTGGCGTATTTCGGCGCTCGCAATGGCAAGGCCTGGGCGGGGTTCCCCATCTGCTACGGCACCGGGCTTTGGCCATGGCTGGTCTTCAGCTCGCTGCTCGGTCTGCTTTTGAGCAACCTGCTCTGGGGCTGGACGCTGTCGCAGCAAGGCTGGCAACCCACCTTCGTCGCATTCGTGTCGCTTCCCGCCGCCATGGTGCTGCTGTTCGGCCGGGGTTGGCGCGTGGCGCTCAGCGGCGCGCTACTGGGGGCGCTTCTGGTCACGCCGATGGCCTTGCTGATCGTCAACTATGTTTGTAATCCCCTGGCATTGCCGGCAGTGGTCGGCAACGTGCTGGGGATGGCGCTGGCCAGCATCGTGGCGTTTCAGATCTGCCGGTGGTTTCCAGCATTGGTTCAGGGACGTGAATCCGACGCCAAGCCGGCCAGCAAAACCGCTCCGCCAGCAGTCCCCCGCTACGACACAAGGTGGGTGCTGAGGCGCGTCCTGGCCGACTTTTCCGAAGCGCCGTTCTTCGGCAACGAACTGGCGAGTCTGGGTTTGCTGTTGGGGGTGGCAGTGGCCTTTGTGCTTAATCCGCACAGCCCGGCATACGGGTCCGGCCTGCTTCCGACACTGGTCGGCGCGCAATTGCTGAGTGCTGCCATCGGCGTTCTGATCTGGCGCAAGCAGTGGATAAACCGTGGCTGGTATCCAACCTATATCCCGCTGGTGTCGGTGGTGCCTGCCGCCATACTGACCCATGGCGACAGCCTGCCGGTCATCCTGCTGAGCGCGTTTCTCGGGGCGCTGATCGCGCCACCCTTGGCAACAGCAATCGCGACCCGCCTGCCTGGATACATGCACCCTTACATAGCCAACGTCCTGTCGATGGCGATCAGCACGCTGATGATCGTACCAATGGCAGGCGGCGTGAATCAGCTTTTCTGACCGTCAAGGGCTACGGTGGGGAAGGTTTCAAGAGGAGGGAAACGTAGACCTGTAGCAACCCGGTTGGCCGGCAGCGGCGCGTGATCGTTCGCCACCGGCAGCCGGGCTGTTACAGAAGATCGCGGATCAAGGCTTGTGAGCGCGAGACAGAAACTCGTGGGACTGCATTTCCAACAGACGGCTCAACGTACGCTGAAACTCGAAGTTCAGACGGCCGCCGGTGTACAGGTCCTTCAACTCGACTTCCGCCGAGATGATCAACTTGACGTTGCGGTCGTAGAATTCGTCAACCATGTTGATGAAGCGGCGCGCGATGTCGTCAGTGGTGACGCTCATTTGCTCGACGCCACTGAGCAGCACAGCGTGGAAAATCTTGCCCAACTCGATGTAATCGTTCTGGCTGCGCGGGCCGTCGCACAGTTCGCGGAAGTCGAACCAGGCAACGTCGTCACAGGTGCGAAGCGCCTTGATCTGACGGTTCTCAATGATCAGCACATCGTTTTCGACGGCTTTGGTGCATTCCGGGGTCAGCGCGCGGAAGCTTTTGCGCATGCTGTCCTGGGCGGCCTCGTTCAGCGGGAAGTGGAACAGCTCGGCCTGCTCCAGATGGCGCAGACGATAATCCACGCCGCTGTCGACGTTGACGATTTCGGTGTTCTGTTTGATCAGGGCAATGGCCGGCAGGAAACGCGCACGTTGCAGACCGTCCTTGTACAGGCCGTCCGGCACGATGTTCGAAGTGGCGACCAGCGTCACGCCATTCTTGAACAGCTCTTCCATCAGCGTGCCGAGAATCATGGCGTCGGTGATGTCCGAAACGAAGAATTCGTCGAAACAGATGACCCGAGCTTCGCCCGCGAACTGCTTGGCGATGAGGGTAAGCGGGTTTTTCTCGCCTTTGAGGTTCTTCATTTCCTCGTGCACGCGCTTCATGAAGCGGTGAAAGTGCGTGCGCATCTTGTCTTCGAACGGCAGCGCTTCGAAGAAGGTGTCGACAAGGTAAGTCTTGCCACGGCCCACTCCGCCCCAGAAATACAGGCCTTTGACCACTGTGACTTCTTTCTTGCCGAACAGCTTGCCGAACAGGCCTGGCTTGCTCTCATGGGCAGCGACCAGATCGTCGTACAGACGCTGCAGATGACGCACAGCGTTTTCCTGAGCGGCATCGTGGAAGAATTCGGGCTTCTTGAGGTCGTTCTGATAGCTTTCTAGGGGGGTCATATTCGTTAGCTAGGGAGCAAAAACGGGCCGCCACTGTAGCGATGGCCCGTTGGAATGGCAATTAATCCTGTTGTGGCGCCAACGCCAGTTTCAGGCTCTCGATTGCAGCGTCACGCGCCGTAGCGTCGGCGAATGCGGGACTGTCCGCGACGCATGCGCCTTCCAGCCATACGGTGAACGCGTCACCTTCCGTCCGAATGTCCGGCTCACCACCCTGCTGCAACTGTTTGGTCACAGCGCCTGCGGTCTTGCCGTCGGCAAAGGTGCGCGACAACAGCAGTTGCTCGCCATCGGCCGCCAGCAGGCGGAAACGGAAGCCGTCGTCCTCACGGAAGCTGACGAAACGTGCGCCCTTGCTGGCTTTTTTCTTGGTGGCCGCGGCGGTTTGTGTGGTTGTGCGGAACGAACGCAGGCCTACCGCTTCGCGCAGTTCACCCAGGAACGGTGTCGCGATGCGACGAGCCTTCTGCGCGCCGGTCTGCAGAATGTCTTCCAGATCGGCGGGCCGTTCAATCAGACGATGGTAGCTCTCGCGCGCCTCACCCAACTCGCCGTCCAGTAACTGGAACAGACGCTGTTTGGCGTCGCCCCAGCCCAGACCTTGCAGCAGATCAGCGCGGAATTCGTCGCTCTGCTCCTTGCTGGCGAAGGCCTGGTACAGGGTGAACAGGTGCGAGTTGTCCGGGTCCTTGGCTTCGCCCGGCAGACGCGAGTCGGTGACGATGCGCGAAATCGCGTCCTTCATCTCTTTGGCGCTGCTGAACAACGGGATGGTGTTGTCGTAGCTCTTGGACATCTTGCGACCGTCGAGGCCTGGCAGCGTCGCCACGCTTTCCTCGATCAATGCCTCGGGCATGACGAAGAACTCTTTGCCATTGCCGAACAGATGGTTGAAGCGCTGCCCGATGTCACGGGCCATTTCGACGTGCTGGATTTGATCACGGCCGACCGGGACCTGATGAGCGTTGAACATCAGGATGTCGGCGGCCATCAGCACCGGGTAGCTGAACAGGCCCATGGTGATGCCTGCATCCGGGTCTTCGCCGGCGTCGACGTTCTTGTCCACCGATGCTTTGTAGGCGTGGGCACGGTTGAGCAGGCCTTTGGCCGCGACGCAGGTCAGCAGCCAGGTCAGCTCGGGGATTTCCGGAATGTCGGACTGGCGATAGAACGTCACACGGTCGACGTCCAGGCCGGCAGCGAGCCAGGTCGCGGCGATTTCCAGACGC
The DNA here is from genome assembly GCF_003605735.1 of Pseudomonas sp. LS-2. Lineage (GTDB taxonomy): Bacteria > Pseudomonadota > Gammaproteobacteria > Pseudomonadales > Pseudomonadaceae > Aquipseudomonas. Next base: position 214,539 of record NZ_QXTJ01000045.1, read on the forward strand.
GAGCGCTGGATGCGCAGCGGGTCATCGCACTTGATCAGTGCGTGATAGTCGGCCAGGAAATAGAACGAATCGGCATCGCTCTGGCGGCTGGCGACGATGGCCGGGCGAATCGCGCCCGCGTAGTTGCCCAGGTGAGGCGTGCCGGTGGTGGTGATACCGGTCAGGATACGAGTGGTCATGTCTAGTCGCTTATTTGGGTGCTGCGATCAGTTCGAGAGGCGCGGCAGGACCAGATCCTTGAGATCGGTCAGCTTGCCGTGGAAAAAGTGTCCGCATTCTGCCACTTTCAGCAGCTCATGGGGGCGAGACAGTGCATCAGACCAGGCATATACCAGCTGTGGGTCGACCACTTCGTCGGTTTCCGGCTGAATCAGGGTCAGAGGCCCTTTTTGCGGCAGCGCGCTCGGGTCGGCGATGCGCATCACTGCCGGCGCGACCATGAAGAGGTGACTCAGGGTTTCGCCCTTGGCTTCGAGACGACCGCCAAGGGTGGCAGCGACAAATCCGCCGAAGGAAAATCCGAACAGCGTCATCGGCAGATCGGGGTGTTTTTCCCGCAGCCAGACCGCCGCGGCTTCTGCGTCATCCACCTCGCCCTGGCCCATGTCGGAACTGCCCGCGCTGGCACCGACGCCACGGTAATTGAAACGCAGAGTGATATATCCTGCGTCCCGAGCCGTGCGTTGCAGGGTGGAGATCACTTTATTGAGCATCGTGCCGCCCTGAACCGGGTTAGGATGGCAGATCAGCGCCACGCCCTTGGCCCCTTCCAGGTCAAGGTACAAGGCTTCGAGTTGGCCCACCGGGCCGTCGATGAATACAGGGGTTTCACGCATGAGCAAGAATGAACTCCGTGACCTTCAATTGGGTCGACTCGTCTAGCTGATTGTCTGTGGCTGGCATATCGGCGACGCGTCGCCGCTATACAGCGCAGGTTCGAGCCGTTAACGTAAAGCAAAGCCGTTTATAGAGGAAGGACTCGTGGATTACTCGCTCTTAGTTTGGTTGCTGCCGACTATTGCCCTGATCGCCGGTGTAGTCATCGGTTTCTTCGTGGCGCGTGCGCTGCCCAATGCCGCGCCTAACAGCACTCAGCGCCAGCTGGATGACGTTCAGGAGCGTTTCGACACGTATCAGAACGAGGTGATCACTCACTTCAACAGTACGGCTAATCTGGTGCAGAAGCTGTCCCAGAGCTATCAGGATGTACAGGAACACCTCGCCGAGGGCGCCAACCGCCTGGCCACCGACGACCTGACCCGCCAACGTTTGCTGGCCGCCCTGCACCCGGAAGCGAATCAGGCCCCACGCGACCGCCTGACGCCACCGCGCACCGCCGCCGAGCCACCACGGGACTATGCCCCGAAGATGCCGAACACACCCGGCATGCTGGATGAGCATTACGGCTTGAAGAAGTAAGCTGTCACACAACACACAGCCCGCCCCTGAGCAATCAGCGGCGGGCTTTTTATGGGCTGGAGCAAAGGACTCATGTAGGAGCGTGCTTGCCCGCGAAAGTGATGGGTCAGCAACAAATGCGCCGGCAGAAGAAATGCATTCGCGGGCAAGCGCGCTCCGACGAGAGTCCCTGATCGTGCCCACGCTCCGCGTGGGTATGCAGCCCAGGACGCTCCGCGTCCGCTGCATTGGGACGCAGAGCGTCTCGGGCGGCGTTACCACGCGGAGCGTGGGAACGATCAAGAAGTGAGCAGATACACCCTGAAAAAGCCCGCCGCTGAGGTGATCAGCGCCGGGCTTTTTCGTGGGTATTCGGAAATGCCTTACACGCTCGCCAGAAACAGCCGGTTACGACGACATCAAGCAAGCCATAACCTCTGCCTGAGATCTCTGGAGGGGCCATGCACATCATCAAGACAATTGCGGCTTGCGTTGCGCTGACCGGTTGCGTTCCGGCGGACTGCGTCAGCGGCTGCTATATCACGGAACAGCAGGCGTACGAGACGAGGTGGGAACAGCTGTGCGAGAAGCACACATTTGACCGCAGATGTGAGGGGCGTTCGCCGTCGCCGGCTTTGTGAGTTTTTGATTCTGGCCGGAGGCCGTAGGAGCAGACACGGCGAACGGCACAAAAAAACCCGCCATCACCGGCGGGTTTCTTGTGGAGCAGTCGAGATTTAGATCGCGCCACGTGCTCGCAGCAGATCCAGCACTTGCTTGACGCTTTCTTCCACGTTCAGCGTCTGGGTGTCGATGACCAGATCGGCATCCAGCGGTACGTCGTACGGGAAGGACTCACCCGGGATGTTGTCCTTGTCGGCGGCGTACAGGCCCTGAGGATCGCGTTGACGGCAAACCTGAGGCGAGGCCTGGACGTAGACAGTGATCAAGCGATCATCGCCAATCAGCGCCTTGGCGTTCTGACGACCTGCCGCATCCGGCGCAACGAATGCTGCCAATGTCAGCAAGCCTGCTTCGTTGAACTGACGGGCGACGTGAGCGGCACGGCGCCAGTTCTCGGTGCGACCGGCGCGATCCTGCGGCAGCCCCTTGTTCAGGTCTTGGCGCAGGTTCTGGCCATCCAGGACAAACACCGCGCGGCCCATGTCGAACAGCTTGCGTTCAACGGCATACGCCAGGGTGCTCTTGCCTGCGCCCGACAGACCGCTGAACAGCACGGTCGCAGGCTTCTGGCCGAAACGCTGAGCACGCTCTTCCACCGACACATGCGCCAGTGCGCCGTGGTGATTGCCCGCGCCTGCGGTCAACGGCTTGGCGATGATCATGCCCGCTGCAACGGTGCCATTGGTCAAACGGTCGATGACGATGAAAGCGCCGGTGGTGCGGTTGCTGTCGTAACCGTCCAGCGCGATCGGCGCATCGAGGGCGATTTTCACGCGGCCGATTTCGTTGAGTTGCAAGGCGCTGGCTGCGCCCTCTTCCAGCGTATTCACATCAACGCGGTGCGTAATGCTGGCAATCGAACCCGGCACGTAGGACGTGGCGCGCTTGATGTCGTATTTCTTGCCCGGCAGCATCGGCTCTTCAGCCATCCACACCAGCATGGCGTCGAAGGAATCGGCCACTTGTGGGACGTTGTCGGCATGCACCAACAGATCGCCGCGGGAGATGTCGATCTCGTCTTCCATGGTCAGGGTCACGGCCTGTCCAGGACCGGCGTGTTCCAGCTCACCTTCGAAGGTGACGATGGATTTCACACGGCTGCTCTTGCCCGATGGCAGAACGATAACCTCATCGCCCTTGCGCACGATACCGCTGGCCAGCGTACCGGCGAAGCCACGGAAGTTCAGGTTCGGACGGTTGACGTACTGCACCGGGAAGCGCAGGTCGTCGAAGTTGCGGTCGTTGGCGATCTCGACGGTTTCGAGGATCTCCATCAGCGATTTGCCGGTGTACCAGGGCGAGCGCTCGCTCTTGTTCACCACGTTGTCGCCCTTGAGCGCCGACATCGGAACGAATTCCATGGTCGTCGGCTTCAGGGAAATGCGGTCGGCAAACTTCAGGTAATCGGCCTTGATCTGCTCGAAGATTGTCTCGTCGAAGCCATTGAGGTCCATCTTGTTGATGGCGACCACGATGTGCTTGATGCCCAGCAATGATGCAATGTAACTGTGACGACGGGTCTGGGTCTGCACGCCATAACGGGCATCGACCAGGATGATCGCCAGGTCACAGGTGGACGCACCGGTGGCCATGTTGCGTGTGTACTGCTCATGGCCGGGAGTGTCGGCAATGATGAACTTGCGTTTGGCAGTCGAGAAATAGCGGTAGGCCACATCGATGGTGATGCCCTGCTCGCGCTCGGCCTGCAGACCGTCCACCAGCAACGCCAGGTCGACGTCATCGCCCGTGGTACCGGACTTCTTGGAATCGCGGGTAATGGCTTCCAGGTGATCTTCGTAGATCATCTTGGAGTCGTGCAGCAGGCGACCGATCAACGTGCTCTTGCCGTCGTCGACGTTGCCACAGGTCAGAAAACGCAACATCTCTTTGCGTTCGTGCTGGCCCAGATAGGCGAGGATGTCCTCGCTGATCAATTCAGATTGATGCGACATGTTCAGACACCCTAATTAGAAATAACCCTGACGTTTCTTTTCTTCCATGGAGCCAGCGCCATCGTGATCGATGACTCGGCCTTGGCGCTCGGAAGTTCGCGTCAGGAGCATTTCCTGAATGATGTCGGTGAGACTGGTGGCCTCGGACTCGACAGCGCCCGTCAACGGGTAGTCGCCAAGTGTGCGGAAACGGACCTTCTTCTTGACGATGCGCTTCTTGTCCTCATCGGACAGGTGATTACGCAGACGATCGTCGTCGATCATGATCCAGGTGCCGTTCATTTCGATGACTTCACGCTCGGCGGCGAAGTACAGAGGAACGATCGGGATGCCTTCAAGGTAGATGTACTGCCAGATGTCCAGTTCGGTCCAGTTGGACAGCGGGAAAACGCGGATCGACTCGCCTTTGTTGACGTTGCCGTTGTACACGTTCCACAGCTCTGGGCGTTGGTTTTTCGGATCCCAGCGGTGCTTGCTGTCGCGGAAGGAATACACGCGCTCCTTGGCACGGGATTTCTCTTCATCGCGACGGGCGCCACCGAAGGCAGCATCGAAGCCGTGCTTGTCGAGGGCTTGCTTGAGGCCTTCGGTTTTCATGATATCGGTGTGCTTGGCGCTGCCGTGGGTCAGCGGGTTGATACCCTGCGCGACGCCGTCCGGGTTTACGTGCACGATCAGGTCCAGGCCCATGTCCTCGACCATCTGATCGCGGAAACGATACATTTCCTGGAATTTCCAGCGGGTGTCGACGTGCATGACCGGGAATGGAAGCTTGCCCGGGAAAAACGCCTTGCGTGCCAGATGCAGCATCACGGCAGAGTCTTTACCGACGGAGTACAGCATCACCGGGTTATCGAACTCGGCGGCGACCTCGCGGATGATGTGGATGCTTTCCGCCTCCAGCTGTTTCAGATGCGTCAGTTTGTCGACCATGGTTACTCACGGGATAACGTACTTTTATGGAGAGCCTGCGGGCTCTATCGAGCGAGGCACTTTATCATGGGCCTTGATTCTAATCAGCGGCGCGGATAGATCGAAACGGTATAACCATATAGCTCAGACTTTGGACCGGACATCGAGCTCATATCGGATTCGGGCAATCGATAAAAAGGTGCTCGAGCGCGAAACGCCTCGCCAGATAGTCGCCCAGTGCCTGGACACCATACCGCTCGGTCGCGTGATGCCCCGCCGCGATGAAGCTGATGTCGTTTTCTCGGGCGCTGTGAAATGTCTGCTCAGACGCTTCGCCGCTGAGGAACAGATCGACACCCGCCAGAATGGCCTGATCAATGTAGCCCTGCCCGCCCCCGGTACACCAACCGACTCGACGAATCATCTCACTGCCCTCGATCAGTAAAGGCTCCCGGCCCAGCGCTGACTGCACCCGATGGGCAAAGTCTCGAGGTGTCACGGGCTCGGACAAAGAGCCGACCAACCCAATGATGCGGGGGTTATCCGGATCCAGGGGGCCTTCGACGGTGATCTCCAGTTGCCGAGCCAGTTGCACGTTGTTTCCCACCTCAGGATGCAGATCCAGCGGCAAGTGGTAGGCCAGCAGGCTGATGTCATGCTTGAGCAACGTTTTCATGCGGCGCTGCTTCATGCCGGTGATGCAGGGGTTTTCGCCTTTCCAGAAATAGCCGTGATGGACCAGAACGAGGTCGGCGTCGGCCTCGACCGCTGCGTCCAGCAACGCCTGACTGGCGGTGACACCCGAGACGATTCGCTTGACCTGCGGACGGCCTTCGACCTGCAAACCGTTGGGGCAATAATCCTGGACGCGGGCGCTGCCGAGATAGCGGTCGGCCTCTTCGACCAGAGTGCTCAGAGAAACAGCCATAAAAGTCTCCTAAATATGCAGTTCAGACCGCGTCGGTCCTCGTATAATGCCCGCCATTATGGCGCAGGTACGCTGCGTATTTACCTTCAGGACCTTGTTCAATGTTCAAAGCGCTGCGTTTTCTCGGCTGGCCATTGCTCGCTGGTGTGCTAATCGCTTTACTCATAATCCAGCGCTATCCGCAGTGGGTCGGGCTTCCAAGTCAGGACGTCAATCTGCAACAGGCGCCACAGACGGCTCTCATCCAGCAAGGTCCGGTTTCCTACGCAGACGCTGTGAGCAGCGCTGCGCCTGCCGTTGCCAATCTCTATACGACGAAGATGGTCAACAACAAGCCTAACCATCCTCTGTTCGAAGACCCGCAGTTCCGACGTTTCTTTGGGGATAACCTGCCCAAGCAGCGCCGCATGGAGTCGAGTCTGGGCTCTGCGGTGATCATGAGCCCCGAAGGCTATCTGCTGACCAACAACCATGTGACCTCTGGCGCCGATCAAATTGTCGTGGCACTCAAGGATGGCCGTGAAACCGTCGCCCGGGTCATCGGCAGCGACCCGGAAACAGACCTGGCGGTACTGAAGATCGACCTGAAGAACCTGCCGTCCATCACCCTCGGCAGTTCCGACAGCATTCGTATCGGCGACGTGGCGCTGGCCATCGGCAACCCGTTCGGGGTCGGCCAGACCGTGACCATGGGCATCATCAGCGCCACGGGCCGCAACCAGTTGGGGCTGAACACCTATGAAGACTTCATTCAAACCGACGCGGCGATCAACCCCGGTAACTCGGGTGGCGCGCTGGTGGATGCCAACGGCAACCTGACCGGTATCAACACCGCGATTTTTTCCAAGTCTGGCGGCTCTCAAGGCATCGGCTTTGCGATCCCGACCAAGCTGGCACTGGAAGTGATGAAATCGATCATCGAACATGGTCAGGTCATTCGCGGCTGGCTGGGTATCGAGGTGCAGCCGCTGACTCAGGAACTGGCTGAATCGTTTGGTTTGAGGGATCGTCCGGGGATCGTCGTCGCCGGGATTTTCCGCGACGGGCCAGCGCAAAAGGCAGGACTGCAACTGGGTGATGTCATCCTGAGTATCAATGGCGAACCTGCGGGCGACGGACGCAAATCGATGAATCAGGTGGCCCGCACCAAGCCTGCCGAGAAGATCGCGATTCAGGTGATGCGCAACGGCAAGGAATTGAAGTTGATGGCGGAAGTCGGACTGCGTCCCCCGCAGACGCCTGCGCCAGCAGCTGAAGACTAGGATCCAGCACAGCCCCCGGTAGCATTCCGGCTCGCCGGCGGTGACACTCTGAAACCGCCCCCGCCGGCACGCAGTGCGGATACCGAAGCGCACCCACTTGATGACATAAAAAAACCGCCTGCATGAGGCGGTTTTTTTTTGGGGGGGGTGCGCGATTAGCTGTTACAAATCACCCAGCGCGTCGACCAGCGCCTGATTCTGTTCAGGGGTGCCGATGGTGATGCGCAGGAATTGCGCGATCCGGTCCTGCTTGAAGTGCCGCACGATCACGCCCTGCTCCCGCACCTTGGCCGCAAGACCTGCAGCGTCGTGTTCAGGGTGACGGGCAAAGATGAAGTTAGCCGCAGACGGCAGCACTTCAAAACCTTTGCCTTCCAGTTGCGCGACCAGCTTTGCACGGCTGGCGATCACCCGTTTGCAGGTCTTTTCGAAGTACTCACGATCGTCGAATGCAGCGGCGGCGCCGACAATGGCCATGCGGTCTAGCGGGTACGAGTTAAAACTGTTCTTGACCCGCTCCAGGGCCTCGATCAGGTCCGGATGACCGACCGCCAAGCCCACTCGCAAACCCGCCAGAGAGCGCGACTTGGAGAGGGTCTGCGTAACCAGCAGGTTCGGGTAGCGATCAACCAGACTGATCGCCGTCTCACCACCGAAATCGATGTACGCCTCGTCGACGATCACCACGGAGTCAGGATTGGCGGCGAGGATTTGCTCGACCGCCTCCAGCGCCATCAGGCAGCCGGTTGGAGCATTGGGGTTGGGGAAGATGATCCCGCCGTTGGGGCGCTTGTAGTCTTCGACGCGAATCTGGAACTGTTCGTCCAGCGGCACGGCCACGTAGTCGACGCCATAAAGGCCACAGTACACCGGATAGAAGCTGTAGCTGATGTCCGGAAACAGCAGCGGCGCGTCGTGTTTGAAGAAGGCGTTGTAGGCGTGTGCCAGCACCTCGTCCGAACCATTGCCGAGGAACACGCGGTTCGATTCGACGCCGTAGTAACGGGCAACGGCCTGCTTGAGCAGGTCGCTGTTCGGGTCGGGGTACAGACGCAGGTTGTCGTTGACCTCGGCGCGCATCGCTTCGATGGCTTTGGGCGACGGGCCATAGGGGTTTTCGTTGGTATTGAGCTTCACCAGTTTGGTGAGCTTCGGTTGTTCGCCCGGCACGTAAGGCACGAGGTCACGGACAAACGGACTCCAGAACTTGCTCATGCTCACTCGCCTTCCTGTTGGTTGTCGACGATGCGGTATTCCGCACTGCGGGCGTGGGCGGTCAGCGACTCGCCGCGTGCCAGCACCGAAGCCGTCTTGCCCAGTTCTGAAGCACCCTGCTCCGAGCAGAAAATGATCGAAGAACGTTTCTGGAAATCGTAGACGCCCAGCGGTGAGGAGAAACGCGCTGTGCCGGAGGTCGGCAGCACGTGGTTCGGGCCTGCGCAGTAATCGCCCAGCGCCTCGGAGGTATGACGGCCCATGAAAATAGCACCGGCATGGCGAATCTCTGGCAGCCACGCTTCGGGGTCCGCGACCGACAACTCCAGGTGCTCAGGAGCGATGCGGTTGGCGACTTCGATGGCCTGAGTCATGTCGGCGACTTTAATCAGGGCGCCACGACCATTGATCGAGGTGTTGATGATCTCGGCGCGCTCCATGGTCGGCATCAATCTGGCGATGCTCGCTGCAACCTTGTCCAGGAATTCGGCATCCGGGCTGACCAGGATCGCCTGTGCGTCTTCGTCGTGCTCGGCCTGGGAAAACAGATCCATGGCGATCCAGTCCGGATCGGTCTGGCCGTCGCAAACCACGAGGATCTCCGAAGGGCCGGCGATCATGTCGATACCGACTTGGCCGAACACGTGGCGCTTGGCCGTGGCGACATAGATGTTGCCCGGGCCTACGACCTTGTCCACCGGAGGGACGCTTTCGGTTCCGTAGGCCAGCGCAGCCACAGCCTGGGCGCCACCAATGGTGAATACGCGATCGACACCGGCGATGCACGCCGCTGCCAGCACCAGTTCGTTGATTTCACCGCGCGGCGTCGGCACGACCATGACCACTTCGCCCACGCCGGCAACCTTGGCCGGGATGGCGTTCATCAGAACCGAGGACGGGTAAGAAGCCTTGCCGCCTGGCACATACAGACCTGCGCGATCCAGAGGGGTGACCTTCTGACCCAGCACGGTGCCGTCAGCTTCGGTGTAGCTCCAGGAATCCTGCTTTTGTCTTTCGTGGTAGCTGCGCACGCGGTCGGCGGCTTTTTCCAGCGCCTGGCGCTGAGCCGGGGTAATACGGGTCAGTGCGAGTTCCAGTCGCTCACGGGGCAGGATCAGGTCGGCCATCGACGCGACTTCAAGCCCGTCGAAACGCTGGGTGTATTCCACCAGCGCGGCATCGCCGCGTTCGCGCACGTTCTTGATGATGTCCAGCACACGCTGATTGACCGAGTCGTCAGACACACTTTCCCAGCTCAGCAGATGATCCAGATGTCGTGCGAAATCCGGGTCAGCAGCGTTGAGTCGGCGAATGGTGTTGGAAGTCGTCATAGCGTGAGCCTCAATAATTGGCGTTTTTCTCAGATGCCTTGGGATGCAGGTAGCCTAAGCTACCAAGCCATCCGCGCAGGCACCTGAGAAATTTGGCTATGACGCGGATAGCTGGGCGCAACTTCGTTGGAAGTCGCGCGAAACGATCAACCGCGGTGTCGCGACTCGACGGCTGTGCGCAGAGTGTCGATCAGCGACTGGATGCGGGCGTGCTGCATCTTCATCGACGCCTTGTTCACCACCAGCCGTGAACTGATGTGGGCGATCATTTCCTGAGGCTCAAGACCGTTGGCACGCAGCGTGTTGCCGGTGTCGACCACATCAATGATCTTGTCCGCCAGTCCAACCAGCGGCGCGAGCTCCATGGAGCCGTACAGCTTGATGATATCGACCTGACGGCCCTGCTCGGCGTAATAACGCTTGGCGACGTTGACGAACTTGGTCGCCACGCGCAGACGGCCTTTGGGCTCTGCAGCACCGACGGCGCCTGCCGTCATCAGCTTGCACTTGGCGATCTGCAGATCCAGCGGCTCGTACAAGCCCTGGCCGCCGTATTCCATCAGTACATCCTTGCCCGCCACACCCAGGTCGGCCGCACCATGTTCGACATAGGTCGGAACGTCGGTCGCACGTACGATCAGCAGGCGAACATCGTCCTGCGTCGTCGGAATGATCAACTTGCGGCTCTTGTCCGGATTCTCGGTCGGCACGATGCCCGCAGCAGCGAGAAGCGGCAGGGTGTCGTCAAGGATTCGGCCCTTGGACAGTGCGATGGTCAACATGGGAAACGTCAGTCCTTATCAGCAAGCGCGTGTCGGGTCGCAATCGGCGCCCGACAAGCTCTGAGTCGAAACTGCCAACCCAGAGCGAAACGATTCAAAAGGCAAAACCTTCATTCAGCGGCCCCATCACCCGCAGCGTTGCGGACAATGGGGCACTGAGGACTACTAGCCCGGAACGCGACGGATCTTCGCGCCCAACATCTGCAGCTTCTCTTCGATGCACTCGTAACCACGGTCGATGTGATAGATGCGGTCGATCAACGTGTCACCTTCGGCGATCAGCGCCGAAATCACCAGACTGGCCGAAGCGCGCAGGTCGGTTGCCATCACTGGCGCGCCCTTGAGCTTCGAGCAGCCCGTCACGATGGCCGTGTTGCCCTCGACCTGAATCTGCGCGCCCATGCGGTGCATTTCATACACGTGCATGAAGCGGTTTTCGAAGATGGTCTCGATCACGGCGCCCGTGCCTTCGGCAATGGCGTTCAGAGAGATGAACTGCGCCTGCATGTCGGTCGGGAAAGCCGGATACGGTGCAGTGCGCACGTTGACCGCTTTCGGACGCTTGCCGTGCATGTTCAGCTCGATCCAGTCGTCACCGGTGGTGATCTCTGCACCCGCTTCACGCAGTTTTTCGAGAACAGCTTCCAGGATGGTCGGATCGGTGTCCTTGACCTTCACACGGCCACCGGTAGCAGCAGCAGCAACCAGGTAGGTACCGGTTTCGATGCGGTCGGGCATGACGCGATAAGTGGCCGAACCCAGACGCTTTACACCGTCGATGGTGATGGTGTCGGTACCCGCACCGGACACTTTCGCGCCCATGGCGTTGAGGAAGTTCGCCAGATCCACGACTTCTGGCTCACGGGCGGCGTTTTGCAGAACGCTGCGGCCGTTGGCCAGTGCCGCCGCCATCATGATGTTTTCGGTGCCGGTAACGCTGACGGTATCGAAGAAGAAGTGCGCACCCCGCAGGCCGCCTTCTGGCGCCTTGGCCTTGATGTAGCCGCCTTCGACGTCGATGATCGCGCCCATGGCTTCAAGGCCGCGAATGTGCAGATCGACTGGGCGCGAACCAATGGCGCAACCGCCAGGCAGTGCGACTTCGGCTTCACCAAAGCGCGCGACCATCGGGCCGAGTACCAGGATCGACGCACGCATGGTTTTTACCAGCTCGTACGGAGCAACCAGAGTCTTGATGGTGCGAGGATCGATTTCGACGCTGAGTTTCTCGTCGATGATCGGCTCGATACCCATGCGACCGAACAGCTCGATCATCGTGGTGATGTCATGCAGGTGCGGCAGGTTGGCGACAGTCACAGGACCGTCAGCCAGCAACGTGGCTGCGAGAATCGGCAGGGCAGAGTTCTTTGCCCCGGAGATGCGGATTTCGCCATCAAGACGAATACCGCCAGTAATAATCAATTTGTCCATTAGAGTCTCGACGCCAATTTGGCTCAGGTTCGCTCGGCCCATGCAGCGCGGCTGAAAAATTTCATGGTGACCGCATGGATGCTGCCATCGGCGATCCATGGGTTCAAATGCGTATAGATCTGCTGCTGGCGCTTGACCGGACTTAGTGTAGCCAGTTCGTCGCTGATCACGTTCAGCTGGAAATTGCAGCCTTCGCCTTCAACTTCGACCTGGATTTCTGGCAGCTTACCTTCAAGGAAGCTTTTAACTTCTACGGCCTGCATGCTTAACCTCAATCGGCGCCCTGTGCGCGCGGGTCGGCCATCATACAAAAAAGCCCTCTCGTTGCGAACCCTACTTTATAGGACCCGGACGAGGGGCTTGATCGGATACGGCAATCAATGTTGTTCGAACAGCTCGGTCAGACCCGATACCTGTGCGATTTCTTTCATGTCTTCGGGCAGCGCACGAATACTAATCGACTTGCCTGCGGCCTGGGCGTCGCGCATGAAACCCAGCAGCAGGGCAAGGCCCACACTGCTGGATTTCTCAACCTGCGAGCAGTCGAGCACCAGAGCCGGCGCATCACTGGCCTTGATCAGCCCGGCGCCCTGCTGGCGCAGTGTGGGGCCTGTCCGGTAATCCAGCACCCCGAACAGCTTCAACTCACCGCCGCCCGCTGCCGTGATGCGTGCATCACTCATTTGACGACCTTGTCAGGTGAGTTCTCGGTGGCGTCCTTGGCCTTCGCGACTTCGCCAGCCCAGCCGTCGATGGTCTTGTCCAGGTTGTTGCCGTTGCGCTGCATCGCGTCAGCGAACTGATCGCGGAACAGCTTGCCGATGTTGATGCCATTGATGATGACGTTCCGCACTTTCCACTCGTTGTTGATCTTCACGAGGGTGTACGAAACCGGGTAAACGGCGCCGCCGTTGCCCTTGACCGACATATCCACGGAGGTGCGATCAGCGCCTTCTTCCTTGGCAGGAGAAACGGTGATGCCCTGGTTGTTGTACTCAAGCAATGCATTGCCATAGAACTGGATGAGGCTGCGCTTGAAGTTCTCCTGGAAGCGCTGCATCTGAGCCGGCGAGGCATTGCGCGAGTACTTGACGGTCATGATGCTTTTTGAAATGCCATCAGCGTCGATAACCGGGCCGACGATGCCGTTGAGCGCATCGTAGAAAGCCTGAGGATTGGTCTTGTAGCTTTCCTTGTTTGCAGCCAGATCAGCAAGCAGCTGCTTGGTGGTGCTGTCTACCAGATCATGAGCGGACGACGCGGTAGCTGCCGCATTGGCGAACAGTGGCAGAGCAGCCAGCAGCACCAGAAGGCCACGGCGCAGAATCGAGATCATGAAAAAACTCCTCATTTGGCGTCTTTACCCACGGAATTGAGCAGGAATTTACCGATCAGGTCCTCGAGTACCAGAGACGACTGGGTGTCATGGATCGTCCCGCCATCTTTCAACAACTGGTCGTCGCCACCGACACTGATGCCGACGTACTTCTCACCCAGCAAACCTGCGGTGAGGATAGACGCAGTTGAATCCGAAGGCAGATTGTTCACCCGCTTATCCACTTCCATGGTCACTCGCCCCATGAAGGTATCGTGGTCCAGATCGATTGCTGTGACCTTGCCGATGGTCACACCGGCCATGGTCACTTTCGCTCTGACAGTCAAACCGGCGATATTGTCGAAATTTGCGTAAAGTTTATAACTGTCGTTGGTCGTGCTGGCGCTCAGACCGCTGACCCGCAGGGCGAGCAAGAGCAAAGCCAGGATCCCGGCCAGCAGGAACAGGCCGACACCGGTTTCGAGGGTGCGGTTTTGCATCAGAAGTCTCCAAACATCAAGGCGGTCAAAATAAAGTCCAGGCCCAGTACGGCCAATGAGGCGTAGACCACGGTCTTGGTCGTGGCGCGACTGATCCCCTCGGAAGTGGGGTCGCAGTCATAGCCTTGAAACACGGCGATCCAGGTGACGACAAACGCGAAGACAACGCTTTTGATGACACCATTGATTACATCGTCAGAAAAAGAAACGCTGTTCTGCATGTTCGCCCAGAACGAGCCTTCATAAACGCCCAGCCAGTCGACCGCTACCCATGAACCGCCCCAGATGCCGACCACGCTGAAAATGATGGCAAGCACTGGCAGCGAAATGAATCCCGCCCACAGACGAGGGGCGACGATGTATTTCAATGGATCGACGCCAATCATCTCCAGACTGGAGAGTTGCTCGGTGGATTTCATGTTGCCGATTTCAGCGGTCAGTGCCGAGCCTGCCCGGCCCGCGAACAGCAGCGCCGTGACCACGGGCCCCAGCTCACGCAGCAGCGTCAGGGCAACCATTTGCCCGACCGCCTGCTCGGAGCCGTATTTGGCCAGGATGCTGAAACCCTGCAGAGCCAGAACCATGCCGATGAACACGCCGGAAACGACGATGATCGCCAGGGACATGACGCCCACCGAATAGAGCTGGCGAACCAGCAACTGGAAACCGCCGCCGATTCCGCCTCGCCCCATTAGGGCATGAACCAGAAAAATCCCCGAACGCCCCAATACTGCAACAATATCGATCGCTGAGCGCCCCATCAGGCGCACACGATCCATCAATGACTTTCTGCGCATCAGCGCTTCCCCAAAAGATCTTCGCGATAATCCGGTGCCGGATAGTGGAAAGGCACAGGGCCGTCTGGATCCCCTGTCATGAACTGACGTATGCGCGGATTATCCGACTGCATCAGCTCCTGCGGCGTGCCCTGCCCCAGCACCTGCCCGTCGCCCACCACATAGAGATAGTCGGCAATGCTGGCGGTCTCGGCCAGATCGTGGGAAACCACGACACTGGTGATACCCAGCGCATCGTTGAGCAGGCGGATCAGGCGCACCAGAACCCCCATTGCGATCGGATCCTGCCCAACAAAGGGTTCGTCATACATGAGGATCTGAGGATCGAGCGCGATGGCCCGAGCCAGCGCCACGCGACGCTTCATGCCGCCGGACAGTTCGTCAGGCATCAACTCGACCGCACCGCGCAATCCTACGGCCTGCAGTTTCAGCAGAACGATGTCGCGGATCATGTCCTCAGGCAACTGGGTATGGACACGTAGCGGGAACGCCACGTTTTCGAAAACGTCGAGATCGGTGAACAGCGCACCGCTCTGAAACAGGACACCCATCTGTTTGCGAGCATCGAAAAGATCACTGCGCGAAAGCTTGGGCAGGTTCTGGCCATTGACCCAGACTTCGCCACTGCTCGGACGCAGTTGTGCTCCCATCAGTCGCAGCAACGTGGTTTTACCACTGCCTGACGGCCCCATGATGCCTGTAACCTTGCCCCGGGGGATGCGGATGTCCACATTATTGAAGATGCTGCGCGTACCGCGTTTGAAGGACACGCCCTTCAATTCGACCGCGTAGGCGTTATCGGCACTCATCTAATCTCCTTGCGATACAGCCTGTCTCTCAGATGCTGCGTCCTTGAAGAACGACACACTGTCTGGCGGGGCCGAACAAGCGGCGAACTATAACACCGCTCCCGTACCACGCCAAAGCTCCAACGCAGCGAGTGTTGATCACGCAAGGAAATGTCGCTGCCAGCCACCTGTTTTCGCATCAGAACCGTCAATTGCCGCGCATGAACTGAAGGACCGACAGCATCCATTAAACAAACAGCGACGATGAAGCGTGAGGGTTTTCAACATTGCCGTTATAATCGCCGCCTTTTCACCAGACCGACCCTATTTTGACATGACCAACGCCCGCGACCTGATTGAATCGGCACAGCGCACCATTCGCCTTGAAATAGAGGCAGTGGAAGGCTTGCTCGCCCATATCGACGCAGATTTCGTTAGTGCCTGCGAGATGATCCTGGCCAGCAAGGGCCGTGTCGTCGTCGTTGGCATGGGCAAATCCGGGCACATCGGCAAAAAAATCGCCGCCACGCTGGCAAGTACCGGCACACCCGCCTTCTTCGTGCATCCGGCCGAAGCCAGTCACGGCGACATGGGCATGATCACCAGCGGCGACGTCATTCTGGCCCTGTCCAACTCGGGCACCACGGCAGAAATCGTGACGCTGCTGCCACTGATCAAACGCCTGGGCATCAAACTGATCAGCCTCACCGGCAACCCTGAGTCGACACTGGCCAAAGCCGCCGACGTCAGTCTCAACGCTCGTGTTGAAAAAGAAGCCTGCCCGTTGAACCTGGCCCCGACGTCCTCCACCACGGCAGCACTGGCGATGGGCGACGCACTGGCGGTGGCCCTGCTCGATGCGCGCGGCTTCACCGCCGAGGACTTCGCATTTTCCCACCCCGGTGGTGCACTGGGCCGTCGCCTGCTGCTGAAAGTCGAGCACGTCATGCACACCGGTACCGAGTTGCCACAGGTCGCCCGAGGCACACTCTTGCGCGACTCCTTGATGGAAATGACCCGCAAGGGGCTGGGCATGACCGCCATTGTCGAAGCAGACGGGCGTCTGGCGGGGATCTTCACCGACGGTGATTTACGTCGCACACTGGACCGCCCAGTCGACATTCGTCAGGCTGTCATTGACGAGGTCATGACGGTGCATGGCAAAACCGTGCACCCGGAAATGCTCGCGGCCGAGGCCCTGAAGATCATGGAAGACCACAAGATCGGCGCATTGATCGTGGTCGACGAGAACGACCGCCCCGTGGGCGCGTTCAACCTCCAGGACCTGCTGCGCGCAGGAGTGATGTAATGAGCATCGATATGAACGAACTGATGCAACGTGGCAAACAGATCAAACTGGCAGTCTTCGACGTCGATGGCGTGCTGACCGATGGTCGACTGTACTTCCTGGAAGACGGCGGCGAGTTCAAGACTTTCAACGCGCTCGACGGTCAGGGCATCAAGATGCTGATCAATTCTGGTGTCGTCACGGCCATCATCAGCGGACGCAAGACCCCCGTCGTTGAGCGTCGCGCCAAAAACCTGGGGATTGCCCATCTTTATCAGGGCCGCGAAGACAAACTGGTCGTGCTCGACGAACTTCTCCAGCACTTGAACCTAAGCTATGAACAGGTTGCCTATCTGGGGGACGACCTGCCTGACCTGCCAGTGATACGCCGCGTCGGTCTTGGCATGGCTGTCGCCAATGCAGCGGGCTTCGTCCGCCAGCACGCACATGGCACCACGCAGGCACGCGGCGGCGAAGGCGCTGCCCGGGAATTCTGCGAGTTGATCCTGAGTGCTCAGGGCAACCTCGAAGCGGCCCACGCCGCCTACTTATAGAAGCGCACTTATGCTTAGCAAACGATTTCGAACATTTCTGATTTGCGGTGTGCTGGCCCTGTTGCTCGCTGCGGCCGGCTACTGGAACATCAACCCGGAAAGCTTCATGGACCAGCCAAGGGCGTCGTCGGATGAGAGCGCCATCGATTACTATGCGCTGAACGCCCACAGCATCCAGTACCTGCCGGACGGCGCCATGCAGTACGACATGACCTCAGACAAGCTGGAACACCTGAAGGCCACCGACGTGACCCTGATGACCAACCCGGTCTTGCAGATGTTTCGTGGCTCGGAGTTCCCGTGGCACGTGCAGAGCTTGCGCGGCGAGGTCTCTCCAGGCGGAGATCAGGTCGAACTGATCGACAACGTTCGCATCAACCGCACCGACGAAAAGAACCGCACTACCATCATCACCAGCACTCGCATGACGGTCTTCCCTCAGAAGCAATATGCGGAAACCGCTCAACCCGTTAGAATCGACGGCTTTAATGGTGTGAGCACGGGTACGGGTATGAAAGCCTATCTAAAAGACAGCAGGATACACCTGCTATCGAACGCAAGAGGACAGTATGAGGCTCCTTAAAACCCTCCCTATTTTGCTCGGCCTGAGCGCAGCACTGGGAAGCGTGAGCGCCTGGGCACTGCCAAACGATCAGGATCAGCCAATCCGCATTCAGGCAGACGATGCCCAGCTGGACGACAAGCAAGGCATCGCCACCTATACCGGCAACGTGATCATCATTCAGGGTTCGATGAAGGTTACCGGCAACACCGTGACCATGACGCGCACCCCTGCGGGCGACATCGACGTCGTGACTGCGGTAGGCAACCTGGCCTACTTCGAGCAGGTGCAGACCGCTGGCGACCCGAAACCCGTTCAGGGCTGGGGCGTGACGATCCAGTACCATGCGCCGCAAAACCGCATCGTGCTGATCGACAAGGCGAAGGTGATCGACAAGGACAACAACACCACGCAAGGCGAAAAAATCGTCTATGACACGGTCAGGAAGCTGGCCAGCGCCGGTCGCGCCACTGGCAGCAAGGTGACGGAAAGCCGTCCTCGTGTCGACATGGTGATCCAGCCGAAAAAGAAAACCGACCCGCAGAAGGCCCAGTAATGGCGACGCTGAAAGCCCAACACCTGGCCAAAGCCTACAAGGGCCGGCAGGTCGTGCGTGACGTCAGCCTGTCTATCGACAGCGGTCAGATCGTCGGCCTTCTCGGGCCGAACGGTGCTGGCAAGACTACGTGCTTCTACATGATCGTCGGCCTGGTGCGAGCCGATCAGGGCCGCGTCCTGATCGACGAACAGGACGTCAGCCATCAGCCCATGCACGGTCGCGCCCGCGCCGGTATCGGCTACCTGCCTCAGGAAGCGTCGATCTTCCGCAAGTTGTCGGTTTCGGACAACATCATGGCCATCCTCGAGACCCGCAAGGAGCTTGACCGCGCCGGACGTCGGAAGGAGCTGGAAAGCCTGCTGCAGGAGTTCCACATCACCCACATCCGCGACAACCTGGGCATGAGCCTTTCCGGTGGTGAACGACGCCGTGTCGAGATCGCCCGCGCCCTCGCCACCTCGCCGAAATTCATTCTGCTGGACGAACCGTTCGCAGGCGTCGACCCGATCTCCGTGGGCGACATCAAGCAGATCATCTACCATCTCAAAGCAAAGGGCATCGGCGTTCTGATCACCGACCACAACGTCCGCGAAACCCTGGACATCTGCGAAACCGCCTACATCGTCAACGATGGGCAGCTCATTGCAGAAGGCGATTCTGAAACGATCCTGGCCAATCAGCTGGTCAAGGAAGTGTACCTCGGCCACGAGTTCCGCCTGTAAATGTGTTGATGACAAGGGGTTGGCAGGCGAACGCACCATGCGCCTCATCGCCAACCTCGTATTAATTGTCATCACACCCTAGGCAAACACTCCGGTTTCAGGCATATAATTTGCTTAAGTTGGCGCCTCGGCGCCCTAGTAGTGGATGGCGCGCATGTGCGCCGGCGAATAAGGTGTTAAGTCCCTGCCATGAAACCTTCGCTAGTCTTGAGAATGGGCCAGCAGCTGACGATGACTCCGCAGCTGCAACAGGCCATCCGCTTACTCCAACTGTCAACGCTGGATCTCCAACAGGAAATCCAGGAGGCACTGGAGTCAAATCCCATGCTGGAACGCCAGGAGGAAGGCGACGACTTCGACAATGCCGACCCCATGGCCGACAACGTCGAACAGAAGCCCAACCCGGACGTTCAGGAACCGACCTATCAGGAAGCTGCGCCCACCGTCGACAATCTGGAAGACGGCGAGTGGAGCGAGCGCATTCCCAACGAACTGCCTGTCGATACCGCTTGGGAAGACATCTACCAGACCAGCGCCAGCAGCCTGCCAAGCAACGATGACGATGAATGGGATTTCACCACCCGCACGTCCGCTGGCGAGAGCCTGCAGAGCCATCTGCTGTGGCAGCTGAACCTCGCGCCGATGTCCGACACTGATCGCCTGATTGCCGTTACATTGATCGACTGCATCAACAATCAGGGCTACCTCGACGAGTCCCTCGAAGAACTGCTGGATGCCTTCGACCCTGAACTGGACATCGAACTCGACGAAATCGAAGCGGTATTGCACCGTATCCAGCAATTCGAGCCTGCTGGCGTGGGCGCCCGCAACCTGAGCGAATGCCTGCTCCTGCAACTGCGTCAACTGCCGGCCAAGACCAAGTGGCTTGCCGAGGCACAGCGACTGGTCAGCGATTACATCGACCCGCTGGGCAGCCGTGACTATGCGCAGTTGATGCGGCGCATGAAGCTCAAGGAAGACGACCTGCGCCAGGTCATCGAACTGGTTCAGAGTCTCAACCCGCGCCCAGGCTCACAGATCGAGTCCACCGAAGCCGAATACGTGGTTCCGGACGTGATCGTGCGCAAGGACAACGAGCGCTGGCTGGTCGAACTCAATCAGGAGGCCGTGCCGCGCCTGCGGGTCAATCCACAGTACGCAGGCTTCGTGCGCCGCGCCGACACAAGCGCTGATAACACGTTCATGCGCAACCAGTTGCAGGAAGCGCGCTGGTTCATCAAGAGCCTTCAAAGCCGTAACGAAACCCTGATGAAGGTCGCAACGCAGATCGTCGAACATCAACGAGGCTTCCTCGAATATGGCGACGAGGCGATGAAGCCGCTGGTGCTGCACGACATCGCCGAAGCGGTGGGCATGCACGAATCGACAATCTCCCGGGTAACGACACAGAAGTTCATGCACACCCCTCGCGGTATCTATGAACTGAAATACTTCTTTTCCAGTCACGTCAGCACCTCCGAAGGCGGCGAATGCTCGTCCACGGCGATCCGCGCGATCATCAAAAAACTGGTTGCCGCGGAAAATCAGAAAAAGCCGTTGAGTGACAGCAAGATCGCTGGTTTACTGGAGGCACAAGGCATTCAAGTGGCCCGTCGCACAGTCGCCAAATACCGCGAGTCTCTAGGGATAGCGCCTTCCAGCGAACGCAAGCGATTGATGTAGAGGTCACAAGCCACAGCGTTCCAGTGGCAGGCAACCAAGCCTGCCTCTTAATGCACTGGCAACGAAGGAGAAGCTGTATGCAAGTCAACATCAGTGGACACCAACTGGAAGTGACCAAGCCCCTGCGCGAGTACATCGAGCTGAAGCTCAAAAAGCTCGAAGGGCACTTTGACAAGATTACCAATGTGCAGGTGACGATGGCCGTCGAGAAGCTCAAACAGAAGATCGAGGCCACGCTGCATATCCACGGTGGAGAGGTGGTTGCCAATGCGGAGCATGACGACATGTACGCGGCAATCGACCTGCTCACTGACAAGCTAGACAGACAATTGCTCAAGCATAAGGAAAAGCAGCAAAGCATCCTCAAAGGTGCGGCAGCTCGCTGATACCCCTCATCCATGATCCGACTTGAAAATATCCTGACCCCTGGCCGTTCACTCGTGAACGTGCCAGGCGGCAGCAAGAAACGTGTTCTCGAACAAATCGCCAACCTCATCGCACGGGAAGTTCCCGAGCTCGACGGTCAGGTGGTGTTCGAAAGCCTGATCGCCCGCGAAAAACTTGGCTCCACCGGGTTCGGTAACGGCATCGCCATTCCTCATTGCCGACTGAAGGGCTGTACCTCCCCCATCAGCGCCGTGCTTCACCTGAATGCGCCGGTGGATTTCGATGCCATCGACGGCGCGCCAGTAGACCTGCTCTTCGTATTGCTCGTCCCCGAAGCCGCCACTGACGCACACCTTGAGCTGCTTCGCCAGATCGCAAGCATGCTCGACCGTGCCGACGTGAGGGCCAGCCTGCGGGGCGCAAAAAGCAGCGATGAGTTGTACAACGTCGTGCTTCACGTCCAGAACGGTCACTGAACATGCGCATGATCATCGTCAGCGGTCGCTCAGGCTCCGGCAAGAGCACGGCCCTCGATGTTCTTGAAGACAGCGGTTTTTACTGCGTCGACAACCTGCCAGCCGGGTTGCTTCCGGAATTGGCTGAACGTGCACTGATCAACACCGAACTCGCCGAACCACTGCTGGCAGTGTCGATAGACGCACGCAACCTGCCCAGTCATCTGACCCGCTTTCCGAGGATGCTTGAAGAGGTTCGCAATCGTCACATCCAGTGCGACGTGCTCTTTCTGGATGCCGAAGAGTCGACTCTGCTCAAGCGCTTCTCCGAAACCCGTCGCCGTCATCCCTTGAGCAACGCCACGCGATCGCTGGCCGAAGCCATACGGGACGAAAAGACGCTATTGGGTCCGATCATCGATCTGGCCGATCTGACCATCGACACCACGCACCTGAACCTCTACCAATTGCGCGACACGCTGAAGTTAAGGCTCCTGAACAAGCCGGAGCCTGGCACTGCGTTTCTGATCGAGTCGTTCGGCTTCAAGCGCGGCATGCCCGTGGATGCGGACCTGGTATTCGATGTGCGCTGCTTGCCCAATCCATACTGGAAACCGGAGCTGCGCGACCAGTCCGGGCTCGATCAGCCGGTGGCCGAGTACCTTGCCGCACAACCGGATGTCGAGGAGATGTTTCAGGACATCTCTTCGTATCTCACTAAATGGCTGCCACGCTTCGCCGCCAGCAACCGCGCCTACGTCACCATTGCCATTGGCTGCACCGGCGGACACCACCGCTCCGTCTACCTGACCGAACGTCTGGGTCAGGTCCTGCAACAATCGCTCAAGAACGTTCAGGTCCGCCACCGCGACCTAAGCTGAAAGGATCCCCAACGCGATGCCCGCTCACCAGATCACCATCATTAACAAGCTGGGCCTGCACGCCCGCGCCGCCGCCAAATTCGTTGGTGTTGCGGGAAAGTACCCCTGCCAGATTCGCGTGGGCCGCAGCCCGGACAGCATGGTCGATGGCAAAAGCATCATGGCCGTGATGATGCTGGCCGCCGGCAAAGGCACGGAAATTCATCTGCACACCGAAGGCGACGACGAATCCGCTGCGCTGGAAGGTCTGATCGAGTTGATCAACAACAAGTTTGATGAGGGTGAATAACCTTCAGGGACTCTCTGAATT
Organism: Pseudomonas sp. LS-2; assembly: GCF_003605735.1. Lineage (GTDB taxonomy): Bacteria > Pseudomonadota > Gammaproteobacteria > Pseudomonadales > Pseudomonadaceae > Aquipseudomonas. The sequence continues at coordinate 237,235 of NZ_QXTJ01000045.1, forward strand.
TCGCAGATCGGGAGCAAATCCCTGCTCCCACTCAATAAAAAACGCCAGCTTTACTGGCGTTTTTTTTGAGCCCAACGTTTTTTAGAAACGTGGATCAGCTCGCTCTGCGGACCGTGTCACGCAGTGCCTTGACCTTGTCGTGGTTGGCCTGAACACCAGTCAGCTGACGCTGAATCAGGCTGGTAACGTTGACCGGCAGGTTTTTCTCGGCCGCCTTTTGCGCAGCCTCTTTATAAGCTTTCAACGCGTGGTCTTCACCACGTTCTACTTCGTTCAGCACAGCTTCGTCGCTTTTGCCGGTGACAGCGGCTTTTAGCTCGACCCAAAGACGATGCAAGCCGCCTGCTGCACTCGAACTCTTATCTGGATCGCCACCCAATGCGCGTACTTCAGCTTGAAGTTCGCTCACCGCGGTTTTGCATTCGGAAGAACGGGAAAGGAAATACGCTTTGATTTCAGGGTTCTTAATATCTTCGGCGGCGGTGTGAAAGCCTTTCTCGCCGTCAATGCTGGTCTCGATCAGATCGTTCAGCACCGAGCTCGCTTCTTTGTTGATATCTGTCATTTTGCTATTCCTTTCTGGCAGGTTTATCGAAGAGATGATTCGTTCGAAACACTCATACCGGTGATATTGCAGTCTGCGTGCCAGGATTAAAAATGAGATAAGACCATATAAATCAACAACTTGAGTTTATCAAGCGACAAATCCATCACGTTTTTTGCATGATCTGTCTGTTGGCGCACATGCAGAATGCACGTATCTTCCAAGTTCACTGAAAAAGACCAACGGCGACGTCATGAACCCCGAGAAACTCAAACTTCTAGTGACGCGAGAGATGCCCTACGGCAAGTACAAGGGGCGTCTGCTCGCCGACTTGCCTGGGGACTATCTGAACTGGTTCGCCCGAAAGGGGTTTCCGGCAGGCGAGCTGGGTTCGCTGCTTGCGCTGATGCATGAAATCGATCACAACGGCCTTTCTGCGCTACTGGATCCGCTGCGCACTCGACCTCGTGAGCCTCTACGCCAAAGCCCTCTTACAACACCCATTCGCTTTTCCTGACGACTTTTGACCCATGAGGGACTTGATGACCAGTGCTCAAACTGCTGTAACGGATTACGCAATCGCGCGCGCTCAAGATGAAGCGTTTTGGCAGGCCATCGCTGCTCGATACGACATCGAGCCAGGGCCGATCAATTTCGAGCACGGGTATTTCGGGCGAATGTCCCGCGAAGTACTAAAGACCTACGAACAGCACCTCGCCTACGTCAATCGGAGCAACGCGGTGTACGTGCGCCAGCGGTTTGATACCGAGGACAGCGAGACCATTCGCGCCGATCTGGCCAGCCTCCTTGAAGTGAGGCCACAGGAAGTCGCCCTCACCCGCTGCGCGTCCGAGTCCCTGCAGTCGCTGATCCGCAACTACAACGCCCTGCAGCCGGGCGATCAGGTGTTGATCAGCGATCTGGACTACAACAGCGTGCAAAGCGCCATGCGCTGGCTGGCGAAAAGCCGGGGGGTGGAAGTGATCGAGATCACTCACAAACATCCGGCCTCCTACGACTCGCTGCTCGCAGCCTATCGCGATGCATTTGCAGGCCACCCTCGGCTCAAGCTGATGGCGTTAACCCATGTCACTCATCGCACCGGGCTGGTGATGCCTGTACAAGCCATTGCATCAGCAGCAACCGAGCACGGGGTCGACATCATCCTCGACGGCGCTCACGCACTGGGACAGCTGGACTTCAAACTTTCCGATCTAGACGTCGCATTCGCGGGATTCAACCTGCAGAAATGGATGGGCGCACCATTGAGCCTGGGTTTCATCTATGTGAAGCAGGATCGAATATCGGCAATCGATCCGGACATGGGGGACACCCGGTATGCGCCCGATGACATCCTGGGACTTGCCCCCTATGGCACCCCGAACATTCCGGCATTGATGACACTCCCTAAGGTCTTCGCCGAACACCGGGAGATTGGGGGTTCAGCCGTGAAAGGCGCGCGCCTCGCTTACCTGCGGGACCTATGGGTGAGAGAAGCGCGAAACATGGACGGCATCGAAGTCCTCACACCGGACGACCCACGCCTGTATTGCGGCATCACATCCTTTCGTTTCCAGGGCCATGCGGACCAGCCGCTCATGACCCGGCGATTGCTGGACGAGCACGGCATTTTCGCAGTGCCTAGGGTCGGGTCGGCGTGCGGCCCATGCATCCGCATCACTCCAGGATTCATCACGTCCGCCGATGACGTCGCTCGACTTACGCACGCCCTGCGCTCCTTGGCGTAGCAACCGAACCCACTGCGCATAAGCCAAAAAAATGCGACGCCTCCTGATGGAGGCGCCGCCAAGGCTTCATGAAAAAGCGAACTACAAAGGAGCGGCAAAGATACCGGGGCAAATCGGTGATGTTGCGGTACATAGTTATTGCCCATCAAAAAGCGGGCAAAAAAAACGGCGCTCCCGACCAAGGAACGCCGTCAAACAGCCATGCAACAACGACTTCTGTTCCAGCGCCCCAGCGCCTGAATCCATCATCTGGCGATCATTAGAACAGCCACGGGTTGAACGGTAGCTGTCCAGGATCAATCACCGGGACATGGTTTTCAATCAAAGAGCGCGATCGCTTCGGCGGTAGCGTCGGTAATACGCCCCCAGTCTCCGTTCTTGACCCACGCGTTGTCGATCATCCAGGTGCCGCCGACGCACATGACGTTCGGCAGGGCCATGTAGTTCTTCAAGTTCGCAGCGCTGACACCGCCAGTCGGGCAGAAACGGACTTCAGGGAATGGACCGCCCAGCGCCTTGATGGCGCCTACGCCGCCGCTGATCTCGGCCGGGAACAGCTTGAAGCGGCGATAGCCCAGCGCGTAACCGATCATGATCTCCGAGGCACTGCTGATCCCTGGCAGCAGCGGCAGTTCGCTCTGCGCGCCAGCTTCCAGCAGATCCTGGGTGCTGCCTGGGGTGACGATGAATTGCGAACCGGCTTCTTCCGCCGCCTTGAGCATGTTGCGGTCCAGAATGGTGCCAGCACCGACACACAGTTCAGGACGCGCATCACGCAGGATGCGGATGGCTTTCAGGCCGAATTCGGAGCGCAGGGTAATTTCCAGCGCGTTCAGGCCGCCTGCCGCCAGCGCGTCGGCCAGGGGCAGCACGTCCTGTTCGCGTGCGATGGTGATGACCGGCAGAATCTTTGCTTTTTTACAGAGTTCGTCGATCTGGGCAATCTTGCTCGCCATGCTATTCAACGGCTGTTTCACTTGGGTATTTTCCATGGCGGCTGATCCTTTGCTTATGGGCACCAGTAGATCTCTAAAGACGGGTTAAGGAACGCACGGACCGGCATTTCGGCGAGATCATCGCCTGCCAGCGCCTTGCGCAGGGTTTCCAGTTTTGCCTGCCCGGAAACGGACAGGATCGGTGTCGTTGCCGACGCCAACAGGGAACGCGTCATGGTCAGACGCTGATGAGGGATGCTCGGTGCCAACATCGGAAGGCAACGGCGGTCGCTGTCCAGATCCAGCGCCTCGGCAAGATTCGGGCTCTCAGGGAAAAGCGACGCGGTGTGGCCGTCGTCACCCATGCCCAACACCAGCACGTCGATCTTCGGCAGCTCTTTCAGCGCTTCGTCGGTTGCGGCAGCCGCCTCGTCCAGCGTCGTGGTCGGGCGATACAGGCTGAAAAAACCAGCCTCGGCCGCCGGGCCTTGAAACAGGAATCGCTTGAGCAGGCCGGCATTGCTGTCGGCGTGCTCGGTCGGCACCCAACGTTCATCCGCAAGGCTGATGACGACTTTCGACCACTGGATCGGTTTCTGCGCCAGTGCCTGGAAGAACGCCACAGGGCTCTTGCCACCAGATACCACAAGCGTCGCGACGCCGTGTGCATTGTTTTCGATGGCTGCGCTCAAACGCTCGGCCACATGGTCCGCCAGCGCATTGGCCAGCAGTTCGGGGTTATCGAATTCGTTGGTTTTCAGACCAGCCGGAAATTCAAGTTCACATATCGCCATACCAGGACCTCCCGTCACGAGTAATGAGTGCAATGGAACTCATGGGGCCCCAGGAGCCCGCTGCGTAAGGCTTGGGCGCATCGCCCGCCTTCTTCCAGCCCGCGATCAGCTGGTCGCACCACTGCCACGCATACTCGATCTCATCTTTGCGGACAAACAGGTTCTGATTGCCACGCATGACCTCCAACAACAACCGCTCGTAGGCGTCCGGAATCCGGGCACTGCGGTAAGCGTCGGAGAAGCTCAGTTGCAAGGGGTTGCTGCGCAATTGCATGCCTTTATCCAGCCCCTGATCCTTGGTCATCACTTGCAGCGAAATACCTTCATCGGGCTGCAGGCGGATGATCAGACGGTTGCTGATCTGCATCCGCTGTTCGGGGGCGAAGATGTAGTGCGGCGGCTCCTTGAAATGGATCACGATCTGCGACAGCTTCTGCGGCATGCGTTTGCCGGTACGCAGATAGAACGGAACCCCCGCCCAACGCCAGTTACGGATATCGGCACGAATGGCAACGAACGTTTCGGTGTCGCTCTGGGTGTTGGAGTTTTCCTCTTCCAGATAACCGGGAACCGGTTTGCCTTCGCTGTAACCGGCGATGTATTGCCCGCGCACCACCTGGGTCGCCAGGCGCTCCGGGGTGAACGGCGCCAGCGCCTTGAGCACTTTTACCTTTTCATCACGGATGCTGTCGGCGGACAGGTCGCTGGGTGGGTCCATCGCGATCAGGCACAGCAACTGCAACAGGTGATTCTGAATCATGTCGCGCAGCTGACCGGCCTGGTCGAAGTAGCCCCATCGGCCCTCGATCCCTACTTTTTCCGCCACCGTAATCTCGACGTGGGAAATGTAGTTCTGGTTCCATTGGGTTTCGAAGAGGCTATTGGCAAAACGCAGTGCGATAAGGTTCTGGACCGTGTCCTTGCCCAGATAGTGGTCGATCCGGTAAACGCGGTTTTCCGGAAGGAACTGGGCGACGGCATCATTGACCCGCCGCGAAGATGCCAGATCGTGGCCGATCGGTTTCTCGAGCACGGCGCGAGTTCGGTCGGTGAGGCCGACCAGTGCAAGGTTTTCGCAGATTGCGCCGTACACCGAGGCCGGTGTGGCGAAGTAGGCGATCATGGTTTGCGCGTCACCCACTGCTTCGGCGAGCGCGACGTAATCGTCACCCTTGAGGAAGTCGACGTGCAGGTAACTCAGGCGAGCCTGAAAACGCTCCACATGCTCGCTCTCAAGCTGAACTTCAGGGACAAAGCGGCGCAGGTTCTTGTCGATGTAGGCCAGATGCTCCTCAGGAGTACCCGGCTCACGGGCCAACGCAAGAATTCGGGTCTCGGCATGCAGCAGTCCAGCACGGTCTAGCTGGTACAACGCAGGAAACAGTTTGCGCACCGCCAGGTCGCCCAAGGCGCCGAACAAGGCAAATGTGCACGGTTCAACCGTAATCGAGAGCATAATGTTGGTTCTTTTATCAAGTTAGGCTACAAATACCTTTTTTAAAGGCGTTACTCAAGGCCAAATGTAGTAATAACCACAACATTTCCATTTAAACCACATTACAGTGGTGATCACCACAGGCCCTCAGTACGATAGGCCACCTTTGCTACAGGCTAAAGGCCCTGATGCGCACCTTTTTCATAAAGGCCTACCGATCAGCCTGTTACAGCTTCATGAGAAGGACTTTGAATGGACCGCGTACGCAATCTTCTGGAGCAGATCCAGAGCCGTCTTGAAGAACTGAACAAGGCCGAGCGCAAGGTCGCCGAGGTCATTCTGAGCAACCCTCAGCAAGCGACCCGCTTCAGCATTGCCGCTTTGGCACAGGCTTCCAAAGTCAGTGAGCCGACGGTCAACCGCTTCTGTCGCTCATTCGATGTCAGCGGCTACCCGGAACTCAAGCTGCAGTTGGCACAAAGCCTGGCCAGCGGCGCGGCGTACGTGAGCCGGGCAGTAGAAGCCGACGACAATCCGGAAGCCTATACGCGCAAGATCTTCGCCAGCGCGATCGCATCGCTGGACAGCGTGTGTCAGGTGCTGGACCCCAATCTGATCAGCAAAGCCGTGGATCTGTTGATTCAGGCGCGGCAGATCCATTTTTTCGGCCTGGGTGCCTCGGCTCCGGTGGCGCTGGACGCTCAGCATAAATTCTTCCGCTTCAATCTGGCGGTGACCGCTCACGCCGATGTTCTGATGCAGCGGATGCTGGCGTCAGTTGCGCACACCGGCGAGCTGTTCGTGATCATTTCTTACACCGGCCGCACGCGCGAACTGGTGGAAGTGGCGCGCATCGCTCGGGAAAACGGCGCCTCGGTGCTGGGCCTGACCGCAGCCGACTCACCACTGGCCAAGGCCAGCACCCTGAGCCTGAACATCCCGCTGCCGGAAGACACCGACATCTACATGCCGATGACGTCCCGGATCATTCAGCTGACCGTGCTGGACGTGCTCGCCACGGGCATGACGCTGCGTCGTGGCGTGGACTTCCAGCCGCACCTGCGCAAGATCAAGGAAAGCCTCAATGCCAGCCGGTATCCGGCGGATGATGAGTTGAATTGACGGTCAATGCACCAGATGCGCCTGCAGGCTCAACCGGGCCTGCTGCCCTGGCGCAAGCCTCAGGCACTCATCGACTCCGGACACGGCTTCGACGCGCAAGAATCCCATCGCTTCATGACCTGCCACACCCAGCAACGGCCGACTGCCCGGATGCCAGATAGCAGTACCGAGACTGTCACGGGTATCGATGCTCAATCGGCGCTGCCAGGCGTCATCGTGCAGTTCCAGAGGGCCTGCGTGCTCGAAAACGCGCTGACAGCTTCCCAGCACGCGTAGCTCGCCTATCTGCTCACAGGCACTGCGGCTGATTCCGTCATAGCCCTGAGCGCCATCCAGCCCCTCCAGCGCCACGTCCGCGATATCGCTAATGCGCCAGTAAGCATGCAATGCATGACCAAACTGGCAAGGCTCGCTGTCCTCATGTTGCGTTTCCAGGCGCAGGTCCATGCCCTGCCCCAGTTCGGCGTAGAGATCGGCCTGCCAGTCCCAGAGCGACAGGCGCCAATGCAGCGATACACCCGCTTCATGCTCACTGCTGTCGATCAGCTTCCAGTCGAGCAAACGCCCCCAGCCATTGGACGGCCAGCCGCCCTCGCCGGGATGGCGCCCGACCCAGGGCCAGCACACGGGCACGCCGCCACGAATCGCGCCGACTTGCGGCCACTGCGAAGCGCACCACAGCCAGGGTTTCTGGTTCGCGGGTTGAAAATGCAGTAACTGCGCGCCCTGTCGGCTGAACACGGCCTGGCATTGCGGGTGATTGATCACCAGCACATCGCGCAGTTGATATCGCTCCCACTGAAAGGTCGGCTGCGGTCTGGCCGACGTGAAGAAGCGTTGCAGAGGATGCTCGAGCGGTCCTGTATCACCGATGGCCATTGCTGTCTCGTGTCAGAGAGTTGATTCGTGCTGCTAGAGGTCGGTGTTGCCTGCAACCCATTTTGATCCAAAAAAAACGCCCCGAAACCGGAGCCAGTACCAAACAAAAAAAACGGGCAGCCAGGCTGCCCGTAAAGCACACACGACCCTTGATCGTTTGTGAAGCACATCAGAGAGAGATGTGCGGAGGAGCGGTCCGCACAACGGTATAGCCTTTAGAACTTGGACTGAATCTTGATACCTGCAACCAGTGCGTTCTGGACTTCATCCACACCGCCCGGGCTCTTCACGTACTGCAGGTTGGGACGTACTGTCAGCCAGTCGGTGACGTGTACGCCGTAGTAGATTTCCGAGTTGTATTCGGTCTTCTGGATTGGCAGATAGTTCGGGTTGTCGTAGTCGTCGATACCGTTGACGGCGTTGACCAGGCGACGGTTGTCCTGAGCATCGTCATTCACGTGGATACGGGCGATACCGATACCGATGTCATCCTTCGGACGTGCATCGAACGGGCCTTTGTAGACGAAACCGATCTGCTGGTAGTTGTCGACGAAGTTGGTGGCTTTGTCATGCACAGTGGCGTTGGCGAAGATGCTGAGACCACGGGATGCGTCGCCGTTGTGGCTGGTCAGCTGTTGCTGAGCCACGACCCACCAACCGTGCTTGTCCTTGTGGGACTTGAAGTCACCGCCGGCGATGGCTTGAGGCTGACCGTTCTCGTTTTCGTACAGGTCATCGGCGCTCGGGCTGCTGACGTAATAACCCAGACGGTATTCGCCCGGCAGCGAGTTAACGGTTGGTGACCACACGACTTCGACCGGAACCACGGTACCTTTGGCGCCGCTGCCGCTGAGTTTGAAGCTGTTGCCGGTTTCCAGATACGACGGGTTCTGCTCGTAGACACCGATCTGGGCGAAGACTTCAGGCGTGATGTTGTACTTCACGCGCAAGGCCCATTGGCTGACTGGCCAGTTGTACCAGGTGTTCACGTAGTTACCCACTTGCGAGCCGCAGAACGACAGGTTCTGGAAGTCGCAAGGGAAGCTGTTGAAGTCTTCGCCTTCACCGAAACGACCGATCTTGATGTCCAGTGCGCCGTCGAAGTACTTCTGCTTGACCCACATCTGCGTCAGGCGCCAGGTCTGACCACGGCCCCAGACTTCTTGAGAGGAGCTCAGAGTGCCGGCGCGTGGATCGCCGATACGGTCGTTGGAAATGTTGTTCCCGCTACGCTCGGTGATTGCCAGCTTGAATTCCGCATCATGCCAACCGAGGATTTTCTGCAGGTCCATCTGCACGCCGAACGCGAACTGGTCGCTGTAGCGGCCGGTGGTGTCGTCGTTGTAGCCGCCATTGAGGTTGGAGCCCGCCTCACCTACGTACTCGATCGGGAAGTCATAACCCTTGTCGTACAGTTCCTGGCGCAGCCCCCCCCAGTCGCCGGTAAGGTGTTCGCTGGCTTTGAAAGGCTCCATGGCGGAGGCCGTTCCAGACAACGTCAACGCACTGAGAACCGACAACCCACCGATTAGCTGAAACTGGTTAAGCGATTTGCCTGTTACCTTCTTCATCCCTTAAATCCTCGTTTTATTGTTATTAGCTTTGAACCGCGTTGTAACTACTTGCTTCGTGTGCCTGACGGGCCTTTTTTACGGCAGAAATCAGCCCGTCAGATGTGCTCGTTGACGCAGTGCTCCTGCGCGCGGGATCAGTTGCGTTTAAGCCGCGTGACGTTCCCCATGCTTTCAGCGGCCTGCGACTTTCCCAATGCCCCCAGACGTTCGCCGGTCTTGGCGTCGAACAGCAACACCTTGCTCGGATCGAACTGCAGGGTCAGGGTTTCGCCCACCGCAGGCGCGACATCCGGCGCCAGGCGGCAGCAAACCTTGCTCTCGTTCAAAGTAACGAAGACCAGCGTGTCCGGACCGGTCGGCTCTGTGACTTGCACCTCGGCGCGAATGGTCGGCATCCCTGCAGTTTCACCGGACGCTAGCACGATCTGTTCAGGGCGAAGGCCCAGAATCACCTCACGGTCTTCAAGCCCTGCATCGCTCATGCTCATCGGCAATTCGCAGCGCGCCTGACCGCTGTCCAGCAGCGCCACCAGACGACCGTCCTTGCGTTGCAGGCGCAGGGGAATGAAGTTCATCGGCGGCGAACCGATGAAGCTGGCGACGAACAGGTTGGCCGGATCGTTGTAGATCTGTTTCGGCGTACCGAACTGCTGAATGATGCCGTCCTTCATGACCGCGACCTTGTCGCCCAGCGTCATGGCTTCGATCTGGTCGTGGGTCACGTAGACCGTAGTGGTCTTCAGGCGTTGGTGCATCAGTTTCATTTCGGTGCGCATTTCGACGCGCAGCTTGGCGTCGAGGTTGGAGAGCGGTTCGTCGAAGAGGTAGATCTTCGGACGACGCGCCAGTGCGCGGCCCATCGCCACACGCTGCTGCTGACCACCGGACAACTGGCCCGGCTTGCGGTTGAGTAGGTGCTCGATCTGCAGTAGCTTGGCAACGCGGGCCACTTCCTCGTCGATGTCCGACTGGCTCATCTTGCGAATTTTCAGACCGAATTCGATGTTCTCGCGAACGCTCATGGTCGGATACAGCGCGTAGGACTGGAACACCATGGCGATGTCGCGATCCTTGGGACTCATGCCGCTGACGTCTTGATCACCGATCATGATCGCACCGCCCGTGATGTTTTCCAGGCCAGCGATGCAGTTCATCAGGGTCGACTTACCGCAACCCGAAGGACCGACCAGAATCAGGAATTCGCCATCCTTGATCGACAGTTCGATGTTCTTCAGGGTGTCCGGCAGGCCGGCCCCGTAAGTCTTGTTTACATTGCGAAGTTCGAGCGTTGCCATGATTACCCCTTGACTGCGCCGGCCGTCAGCCCGCGCACGAAATACTTGCCTGCGACCACGTAGACCAGCAGGGTCGGAAGCCCCGCGATCATCGCTGCCGCCATGTCCACGTTGTATTCCTTGACCCCGGTGCTGGTGTTGACCAGGTTGTTCAGCGCCACCGTGATGGGCTGCGAATCACCGCTGGAAAACACCACACCGAACAGGAAGTCGTTCCAGATCTGGGTGAACTGCCAGATCAGGCAGACCATGATGATCGGGGTCGACATCGGCAGAATGATCCGCCGGAAAATAGTGAAGAAACCGGCGCCGTCCAGACGTGCGGCTTTGACCAGCGCATCGGGAATGCTGACGTAGTAGTTACGGAAGAACAGCGTAGTAAACGCCAGGCCGTAGACCACGTGAACGAACACCAGCCCGGTGGTGGTGCTGGCCAGGCCCATCTTGCCCAGCGTGAAGGACGCTGGCAGCAGAACGGTCTGGAACGGCAGGAAGCAGCCGAACAGCAGCAGGCCGAAGAACATCTGCGAGCCACGGAAGCGCCACATCGACAACACGTAGCCGTTCATGGCACCGATGGCCGTCGAAATCAGCACCGCCGGAACGGTGATCATGATCGAGTTCCAGAAGTAGCCTTTGACAGTTGCCCAGGCTTTGATCCAGCCGATGCCGGTGACTTCGGTCGGCCAGCTCAGCAGGTTACCGCTGCCGATGTCTTCCGGCGATTTGAAGCTGGTGAGCAGCATCACCACCAGCGGGATCAGGTAAATCAGCACCGCGCCAATAAGCACCGCATAGATCGCGATCCGGCTCAGGCTAATGGACGGTTTGGCGGCCAGACTAGTCATTGCGCTTGGTCCTCAGCTCGGAATACAGGTAAGGCACAAGGATCGCGAGAATCGCACCGAGCATCAGAATCGCACTGGCCGAGCCCATGCCCATCTGGCCACGGCTGAAGGTGAACGAATACATGAACATCGCAGGCAGATCGGACGAGTAGCCCGGACCCCCGGCAGTCATCGCCGCCACCAGGTCAAAGCTCTTGATCGCGATGTGCGCAAGGATCATCACGGCACTGAAGAACACCGGACGCAGGCTTGGCAGCACCACTTTCCAGTAGATCTTCGGCATGCTGGCGCCGTCGATCTGCGCCGCACGAATAATGGACTGGTCAACGCCACGAAGGCCGGCCAGGAACATCGCCATGATGAAACCGGAGGCCTGCCACACGGCAGCGATCACCAGGCAGTAAACAACGCGATCAGGGTCGATCAGCCAGTCCAGACGGAAGCCTTCCCAGCCCCAGTCACGCAGCAGTTTGTCCAGGCCCATGCCCGGATTGAGGAGCCATTTCCAGGCAGTACCGGTGACGATCATCGAGAGCGCCATCGGATACAGGTAAATAGTACGAATGAAACCTTCGCGACGAATGCGCTGATCGAGGAATACAGCCAGCAGCACACCGACCACCAGGCTAATGCCGATGAACATGCCGCCAAAGACGGCCAGGTTCTTGCTCGCGACCCACCAGCGGTCGTTGTCGAACAGCCGGGCGTATTGAGCCAGGCCCACGAATTTGTAGGACGGCAGGAAAGTCGAGTTGGTGAACGACAGAATGAACGTCCACAGGATATAGCCGTAGAAGCCCACCAATACGATGAACATGCTTGGCGCCAGCACCAGTTTGGGTAGCCAGCGCTGCAGTGCATCGAACGGCGAGGCTTTGCTGAACACAGCAACAGAACTCATGGTGAAATCCAGTACAGAAAAATAAAGGTGGTACACGCTCCCTTTGTAGGAGCGCGCTTGCCCGCGATGACGCAGTGTCATCCAACCCATCACTTACAGACAGATTGCTTTCGCGGGCAAGCGCGCTCCTACAGGGCTGCGGTGCTGGGCCTTACTTGGCAGCCTTGATGGCCGCGCCGAGCTTCTTCGCCGCGTCGGCCGGATCGGCTTTCGGGTCGTTGATGAAGTTCGTCACGACGTCAAAGAACGCGCCTTGAACGGCCAGCGTGGTCGCCATGTTGTGCGCCATGCTTGGCTGCAGGCCGCCAGTCTTGGCATCTGCCAGGAAATCCTTGGCAGCGGTCTGTGCGCAGGAGTCGAAACCGTACTTGCCCATGTCGGCGAGCATGTCGTTACGAACCGGAATCGAGCCCTTGTTGATGCTGAAGACTTTCTGGAAGTTTTCACCCAACACGACCTTTGCGATGTCCTGCTGACCGGCAGCGGTGCCCGCGTCTTTCTGCTTGAACACGGCAAGGGAGTCGATGTTGTAGGTGAATGCCTTGTCGGTACCCGGGAAGGCTACGCACTCGTAGTCCTTGCCAGCGACTTTCTTGGCAGCGGTCCACTCGGACTTGGCCCAGTCACCCATGATCTGCATGCCGGCCTTGCCGTTGATAACCTTGGCCGCTTCCAGGTTCCAGTCCTGGCCTTTGCCGTCCGGGTCCATGTAGGTCGCGACTTTCTTGAGTTCGGTCAGCGACTTGACCATCTCTGGACCGGTCAGTGCGCCGTTATCCAGATCGACCAGGGCTTTTTTGTAACCGTCGGCGCCCATCACCGAAAGCACGACGGCTTCGAAGACGGTGCTGTCTTGCCAAGGTTGGCCACCGTGGGCCAGAGGGATGAAGCCTGCCGCCTTGAGCTTGTCGCCCGCAGCGTAGAATTCTTCGAGGGTGGTGGGGGCTTTTTCGATGCCGGCTTTCTTGAAGACTTCAGGGTTGATCCACAGCCAGTTGACGCGGTGGATGTTCACCGGAACAGCTACGTAATCACCGTCGTACTTCACGGTATCGGAGACTTTCTTGTCCAGCAGGCTGTCCCACTTCTCCTGCTTGGAAACGTCTTTCAGAACGTCAGTATCGAGCAGGCCGGTGGAGGCCCACTCCTGAATGTCGGGACCTTTGATCTGGGCTACGCCAGGCGGGTTGCCAGCCACGGCGCGGCTTTTCAGAACGGTCATGGCGGTCGAACCGCCGCCGCCGGCGACAGCGCCGTCTTTCCAGGTGAATCCGTCTTTTTCAACTTGAGCCTTGAGCACATCGACAGCGGCCTTTTCGCCACCGGAAGTCCACCAATGGACGACTTCAACAGTGCCTTTGGAATCAGCGGCCATGGCGCTCAGAGGGAACAACGAGGCGAGAGAAACGAGTGCTGCGAGACGGGTAATCGAATTCATCTATATGACCTTTCTTGTTGTTATGCATGAGCAAGTCTTGGTGCTTGCGCTGCATGGATTCTAAACAACGCGCTAGAGCGGACGGTAACGAAGGGATGCGCGAGTGTCACTGCATGGTTACATTCACGAAACCCGTGGAATAACCTGTACGGGCGCGCTTGCCCGCGATCGCGATGGGCCAACCACCCCGCTGCCACCTGACCTCTCTCAATTGCGGGCAAGCGCTCGCCTGCAACGGCAAAGGTCGGTGGTTACTCAACGCCACGTGGCAGATACAGCGTCACGCGCAAGCCGCCCTCACGCAGGTTCTGCAAGGTCACTTCGCCGCCATGGCTGTGAGCAATATTGCGAGCGATGCCGAGCCCCAGGCCATAGCCCTGCTGATGTTTGCCCGCCAGACGGAAATGCGGTTCGAACACCTGCTCAAGCCGCTGTTCGGGCACCCCCGGCCCCTCGTCCTCGACATGCAGAATGAACGCCTCGGCATCGTCCTCGACGTGCAGATGTGCCTTGTCGCCGTACTTGATGGCGTTATCGATCAGGTTACCCATGCAACGCCGAAGGGCGAGCGGCTTGCCGTAGAACATTGACATCGCCTTGCCTTGCAGCGTGACGCGACCGCCGCCATTAGGGCCAAGGTAGGGTTCGATCAGGCAATCGAGTGCGTGATTGAGGTCGACCGGCTCGATGTTTTCGTGAATGTCGGTGTCCTTTACGCATTGCAGAGCGCCCTTGACCAGCAGCTCCAATTCGTCGAGATCGCGGGTGAACTTGACCTGCATCTCTTCGTCTTCCAGAAGCTCGACACGCAGACGCAAACGGGTGATCGGCGTGCGCAAGTCGTGGGAAATCGCACTGAACAACTGCCCACGCTCGGTGAGGTAGCGGCTGATGCGATCACGCATGGTGTTGAACGCACGGGTTACTTCGATCACTTCGCTGCCGCCGCCCTCCACCACCGGCTCGACGTCAGCGCCCAGCGATAAATCCCGCGCCGCGCGAGCCAGTCGCTTGAGTGGCCCGCTCTGCCAGTGCACCAACAAGCCGATGAAGACCAACAGGAAGATGCTCGTCAGGCCGATAAACCAGACTTGCTGCGACGGCAGGCCTTCTTCTTCAAGCATCGTGTAGGGCTCCGGCAACAGCGAGGCGATGTACAGCCATTCGCCGGGCGAGAGTTCGATCTGCGTCACCAGCACGGGCGGATTCACCGGCTCCAGGGTCAAGGCGTAATGGGCCCAGGAGCGTGGCAGCTCGTCCAGCCTCAGGCCGCTGTTGAAAATACGCAGGTCTTCGGGGCGAACGAACCGAACCAGAATGTCCGGATCGGCGCCCAGGTTCTGCCGCAGCACCTGGCCAACCGTGTCGATGACGGCGGTTTTACGTACGGTCGGCTCGAGCACCTGCATGTCCAGCGGGCGGTCGTTGAGCGACACGAAAAATCGCGTGCCGCCCATGCTGCGCAGTTGATCGAGCACCAGCGGACGAAACGCCACAGGCAACGAACGGAAATAGCTGACGCTCGCGGCCATGGAAAACCCCAGGCTGCGGGCACTGGTGATCAGGCCTTCCATCTGCGTAGCGCGCAGTTGAGACAGCCAGATCAGGCTGGACAGTGTCTGGGCGAGCAACACCGCCAGCAGCGTCAACAGCAACATGCGCCCCAGCAATGAACGCGGTACCGGCAGACGGCGCTTTTTCTCGGTGACCATCGGCGATCAGTAGCCGTTGCTGGCTTGCGGCAGCACGTTGGCCGCCAGCAGATAACCGCTCCCTCGCACGGTGCGAATCAGCCTCGGCGCCTTGCCGGTGTCGCGCAAACGCTGGCGCAGACGACTCACCGCCATGTCGACGATGCGCTCAAGCGGCATCAGCTCCCGCCCGCGCGTGGCGTTGCCGATGGTGTCGCGGTCGAGGATCTGCTGGGGGTTGTCGAGAAACAGTTTGAGCAAGGCGAAATCGGCCCCGGACAGAATCACCTCTTCGCCATCGCTGTGGAACAGACGATGACTGACCATGTCCAGACGCCATTCATCGAACACCAGCACTTCGCCGCCCGCGCGCTCCTGGCCGAACTGGGCACGACGCAACAGGGCCTTGATGCGGGCCTGAAGTTCACGGGGACTGAAAGGTTTGGCCATGTAGTCATCGGCGCCAAGCTCCAGCCCGATCACTCGGTCGGCTTCGTCGGAACTGGCGGTGAGCATGATGATGGGCACGTGGGGCTGACGGGGGTGCTGCCTGACCCAGCGACAGAGGCTGAAGCCGTCTTCATCGGGCAGCATGACGTCGAGAATCAGCAGGTCGCTCGGCTCATCGTTGAAAGCCTGACGAAACTCGGCCCCGTCACCGACGGTACGCACCTGAAAGCCGGAGCGGCTCAGGTAGGCCTGCAGCAATTCACGAATCTCCTGGTCATCGTCGACCACCAGAATCGATTTACTGACAGCGTTCACTTTGGTCGTCCTTGTAAGCACTGGAATTGTTGTTATGGGTGGAGCATGTTTTTACGCCGCAGCCATTGCGGTCGTAAACCTCTGTAGCAGCACGACTTGCCGGCGGTAGCGTTCCCGAGACCGTCACCGCCGGCAAGCCGGACTGCTACAAGTGTTGCGCCGCGCCAGAAATCACTCGGCGACAGTGTCAGCCCTGAGCAACCAAGGCCTGATCCAGCGCCACACCGGCGCCCATCAGGCCCGGATATTCTGCCGTCACCAGCCACACCGGCACATCCTTGAAGTAATCCTTCATCAGGCCTTTTTCTGCGAGCGCCTTGTTGAAGCCGCTCTGCATGAAAAAGTCGACGAATCGCGGGATTACGCCACCGGCAATATACACGCCTCCACGGCCGCCGACGGTCAACACATTGTTGCCCGCCACTCGACCGAGGAACACACAGAACTGCTCGAGCACAGCGCTCGCGACCGGGTCCCCCTTGAGCGCTGCCGACGTAATGGCGGCAGGCGACTTCAACACCGGCTCGATCTCGTCCAGCGCACAACTGACCTGGTACAGCAGCAGCAGACCGGCGCCGCTCAGGATCGTCTCGGCACTGACATGCTCATGATCGGCCATCATGCGCATCCACAGCAACGCTTCGCGGGAGCTGCCGATGGGCAGATCAACGTGACCACCCTCGCCCGGCACGGCAGTCCAGTGATTTTCGCCACTGCGAACCAACGTGCCGACACCCAGCCCGGTACCAGGACCGATCACCACCCGGGCGCCTTTGGGATCGCCCTTGCCGTGTCTCACGGTCAGGTATTCATCATCACGCAGACGGGTCATCCCCAGTGCCATGGCAGTGAAATCGTTGACCATGATCAGGGTGTCGATCTTCAGTGCCGCGCAGAACGCCTGGCGATTGATCTTCCAGTGGCTGTTGGTGAAATGAAAATCGTCGCCCGTTACCGGCCCCGCAACGGCGAGACAGATAGAGCCGACATCACCCAACTGCAATTCCAGGTCCTGCAGGTAGACCAGCAGGGCTTTTTCAGGGCTGGCGTAATCGACCGTCGGGAACACCCGGATCGAATGCAACTGATCGTCTTCCCAAATGGCAAAACGAGCATTTGTACCGCCGATATCACCCACCATCGCCAATGTCACTTGAGCGTCTCCAGATTCGTAGTAAAGGCGCTGGCGCCCTTCTCTGCCGAGCTGAAGGCCATGCGCATGAAACCGAACAGTTCGCGTCCGGTTCCCACGTTATGGGACAGACGTCCGATTGCCGGCTCTCTGGCGGCCAATTCTGCCGGTTCGACCAAAACTTGCAACGTCCCTTTCACACCGTCTACCCGAATGATGTCGCCATCGCGCACTAGCGCCAGCGGGCCACCGTCGCTGGCTTCCGGGCAAACGTGGATCGCTGCCGGGATTTTGCCCGACGCACCGGACATGCGCCCGTCAGTGATCAACGCAACCTTGAAGCCGCGGTCCTGCAGCACGCCTAGGAATGGCGTCATTTTGTGCAACTCGGGCATGCCATTGGAGCGCGGGCCCTGGAAACGCATGACGGCGACGAAATCGCACTCGAGTTCGCCGGCCTTGAATGCGTCGGCCAGATCCTGCTGATCTTCGAAGACTTTCGCCGGGGCTTCGACGATCTGATGCTCCAGCGCAACCGCCGAAACCTTCATCACGCCGCGCCCCAGATTGCCTTCCATGACACGCAGCCCGCCCTCCGGGGAGAACGGACGAGCGATCGGACGCAGGATGTTTTCGTCCAGGCTTTTGAGCGGGCCATCACGCCATACCAGCTTGCCATCATCAAGAAATGGCTCCTGGGTATAGCGGCGCAGGCCACGACCCATGACCGTATTGACGTCTTCGTGCAGCAGACCGGCATCCAGCAATTCGCGAATCAGGAACGACATCCCGCCTGCTGCCTGGAAGTGGTTGATGTCCGCTTTGCCGTTTGGATACACATGGGTCAGGGTCGGAACGACTTCCGACAGATCGGCCATGTCCTGCCAGGTCAGTTGAATGCCCGCGCATTGCGCGATGGCCGGCATGTGCAGTGTGTGGTTGGTGGAACCGCCCGTCGCGTGCAGGGCAACGATCGAGTTGACCAGCGAACGCTCGTCCACAATCTCACCCAGAGGGATGAATTCGCCGCTCTGTTTAGTCAGACG
>NZ_QXTJ01000045.1:255441-458297 GCF_003605735.1 Pseudomonas sp. LS-2
GGTGTTCGCCGTGCCGTAGAACGTGCACGTGCCCGGGCCGTGATAGGACTTCATTTCCGAGTCCAGCAGCTCCTCACGGGTCGCCTTGCCTTCGGCGTAACGTTGCCGCACGTCGGCTTTTTCCTTGTTGGAAATGCCCGAGACCATCGGCCCGCCCGGTACGAAAATGGTCGGCAGGTGACCAAAACGCAGGGACCCCATCAGCAGGCCCGGCACAATCTTGTCGCAGATACCCAGCATCAGCGCCGCGTCGAACATGTTGTGCGACAGCGCCACCGCTGCTGCCATCGCAATGACTTCCCGGCTGGCGATACTCAGTTCCATGCCCGGCTCGC
The DNA here is from genome assembly GCF_003605735.1 of Pseudomonas sp. LS-2. Lineage (GTDB taxonomy): Bacteria > Pseudomonadota > Gammaproteobacteria > Pseudomonadales > Pseudomonadaceae > Aquipseudomonas. The sequence continues at coordinate 255,777 of NZ_QXTJ01000045.1, forward strand.
CTTGGGTCACACCATCGCACATGGCGGGAACGCCGCCAGCGAACTGGCCCACCGAGCCGATTTCACGCAGGGCTTTCTTGATCTGTTCAGGAAAATGTTCGTACGGCTGATGCGCCGAGAGCATGTCGTTGTACGAAGAAACGATAGCGACGTTCGCCGCGTTCATCATGCGCAGGCTGTTCTTGTCTTCGGTGCCACAGGCCGCCACGCCGTGGGCGAAGTTGGCACATTGCAACTTGCCGCGCATCGGTCCGTCGCTCGCCGCGCCCCGGATCATTTGCAGATAGCGCTGACGGGTTTCACGGCTGCGAGCGATCAGCCGTTCGGTTACCTCAAGGACGCGGGGATGCATTGTCATGAACTCCAGGCTAGCGGATGTGGTCACCCGTTCAGGCGCTTACAAAAACCGTCAATCGATCATGGCCCAGAGAAACGCTTCAGCAAAGGCTATGATTTTCAGACAGTTGTGATGGCTTTACGGGTTTCTATTTGTAGATAAAACAAAATACTGCCACTAAAAGGGCTTGTTTTCTATTTTTATGAGAATAATCTTGTAATTCCAACAACAAATTTACTGAGGACGGGTGTATGACTCTCCGCATCGCAATCAACGGCTTTGGCCGCATCGGCCGCAACGTCCTACGTGCACTTTATACCCAAGGCTATCGTCAGGACCTGCAAGTCGTCGCCATCAACGATCTGGGCGATAGCGAGATCAACGCCCACCTGCTCAAATACGACACGGTTCATGGCCCGTTCGACGGGACCGTGGAACACGACAAGGAAAGCCTGACCGTCAATGGTGACCGTATTTCGGTCAGTGCCATTCGCAATCCGGCAGAGCTGCCCTGGAAGTCCGAGAACATCGACGTGGTGTTCGAATGCACCGGTCTGTTCACCGACCGCAACAAGGCCGCTGCACATATCACCGCCGGCGCCAAGAAAGTCATCATCTCCGCGCCAGCCAAGGGCGCAGACGCCACCGTCGTTTACGGCGTCAACCATGACGTGCTGCGTCAGTCCCATCAGGTCATTTCCAACGCATCGTGCACCACCAACTGCCTGGCCCCTGTGGCACAGGTGCTCAATCGTGAACTGGGCATCGAAAGTGGCCTGATGACCACGATTCACGCGTATACCAATGACCAGAACCTGATCGACGTTTACCACACCGATCCGTACCGCGCGCGTTCGGCGACTCAGTCGATGATCCCGAGCAAGACCGGCGCCGCTGAGGCGGTGGGCCTTGTGTTACCGGAACTGGCGGGCAAGCTGACCGGCATGGCGGTACGAGTGCCGGTGATCAACGTGTCGCTGGTGGACCTGACCATTCAGCTCAAGCGCGATGCGACCGCTGATGAAGTCAACGCGATCATGAAAGAAGCCGCTCAACACTCGAAGATCCTCGGCTACAACACGCTGCCGCTGGTGTCTCACGACTTCAACCACAATCCGCTGTCGTCTATATTCGATGCCAACCACACCAAAGTGAGCGGTCGCCTGCTCAAAGTGCTGGCCTGGTACGACAACGAGTGGGGCTTTTCCAACCGCATGCTGGATAACTGCCTGGCGTTGATGAATGCAGAGTAAAAACTGACGCATCGAATTTGCAGGAGCGCGCTTGCCCGCGATAGCGTTGGATCAGACGATCATTGATGGACTGACACACTGCAATCGCGGGCAAGCGCGCTCCTACGGCAACGACTTTGCAGCCATGCCGCATTTACACATTCTTTGCAACTTCCCACCTTGCCAATACAGCAGATGATAAGCATTATCATTCGCTGAATTTCTGGTCGGGTATCTCCGTGAGTCAGTCGCACTTCAATGACGTTTTCCTGGCAAGGCGGACGATTCTGCTGCGCACCCTCCAGCGCATGGTTCGCAACCCCAGCACCGCCGAAGACTTGCTGCAGGAAACCTACCTGCGCGTGACCCGCGCGCTGGGCGAGCGAGCCATCGATCACCTGGAGCCGTTCGTGTTCCAGACCGCGCGCAATCTGGCGCTCGATCATTTGCGCGCCACACGCATCCATTCACGCACGATCATCGAAGACGCGCCCATCGCCGACATCTACAACGTGGTCGCTCCCGACGCTGCGCTGGAAGACGCCGCCCACGCCAATCGCGTGCTGCAGAGCCTCAATGCGAGCCTGGAAAAGCTCACGCCGCGCCAGCAGAAAATATTCACCCTGAGCCGACTCAACGGTTGCAGCTATCTTGAAATCGCCGAGCAACTGGGTGTCTCTGCCAGCACCGTACAAAAGGAACTCAAGCTGATCATGGCGATCTGTGTCGGCGTTGCCGCCCGACTCGATCGTTGATGAGAGCAGCCTGATCCATACTTCATAAGAAAACCGGCGGCAGCCCAGCGACCATCTCGCTACACTCCCGCCCCACACCGTGTATCCGAGGACGCTCCTTGACGGACTCTCACTCACCTGGCCCTGAGACTGACAGCGCCATGGATCAGGCCCTCAACTGGCTGATCGAACTGGAAGGCGCCGACGCGCAGCAGCAAGCCCAGTTTCAGGACTGGCTGGCGGCCGACCCTGCACATGCTCAGGCCTTCGCAAAAGCCGAGGCCGCCTGGAATTCGCAGCACGTGTTCGATGCAGCGGTAAAACTTGCCGCGCCTAAAAAGCCCTCAGTGCTTCGCCGCCTGCGCCCGCACTGGCTCCCGCTGGCGACCGCTGCGGTCCTGCTGCTGGGGCTGTTCAACTTCAGCGACCTGCCGCTACGCCTGAAAGCCGATCACCTGACTGTCGCCGGAGAGCGCCAGCGCCTTGAGCTTTCGGATGGTTCGAAGGTGCTACTTAATACTCGATCCGCCTTCTCCAGTGACCTTGACGACCAGCAGCGCGTTGCCCGGCTGTATGAGGGAGAAGCCTTCTTTGAAGTCCCTGTTGCCAAAGGGCTGCCCCTCGAAGTGGAGGCTGGCCCCGTCCGGATGAGCGCCAGCAGCACCGCATTTGCGGTCCGCTATCTCAACGGCGTGGCGCAGATACAGGTAGAGCGCGGCGCGCTGAAGGTACAGGCCACCAAAGGCAATTCGCAGGTCAGCCTGGGCGCGGGCGACAGCCTCAGAGTCGGGCCCGAAGGTTTTGGACATCGCGAAAAGGTCGATCCGAACAAAGACCTCGCCTGGGTCCAGGGACGCTTGATCTTCGATAATTGCCCACTGAGTGAAGTGCTGGCCGAATTGCGACGGTACTACCCCGGCTGGATCGTTAATGCCAATACCCGCCTGGATCAGGTCGCCGTGACCGGCAACTACCGTCTGGACGACCCTGTCGACGTGGTGCGCTCACTGGCGCAAATCACCTCGGCACGGCTCCATGAACTGCCCGCGCTGATGATTTTGAACTGAGGATAATTATTTTTACGCGATAGCCGTTCGTCGTACGTCTCGTTATAGCCAATGCAAGTGATTCCCATTACTAAAGCACTTGCCAACACCATAACGACCCGCACGACAGGGAGCGCTATCGATGCCGTCCACGTTCACCCCCGTTGCATCCGACTCACCCCAGAGCCGCCGCAATCTCGCCCTTTCGCTGCTGAGCGTCGCCATCTTTGCCGCCGGCCTGCACAGCGCGCCAACCTTGGCCGCCGATCAACCGGCACGTGTCGCGGGCAGCTATCAGTTCACGATCAAGCAACAACCGCTGGTCTCGGCGTTGAACGAGTTCAGCAAGATCACTGGCTGGCAGGTGGGCATGTCTGCGGATCTGGCACAGAACGTCACCTCACCCGGCGTCAACGGCACGATGTCGGCGCAAACAGCACTGGATCGCCTGCTTGCGGGCAGCAATCTGAGCTATCGCAACCTGGGCAGCAATAACGTCGTACTGGAAAAACGCAACACCACCGGCGCTCTGGCACTGGATCAAGTGACCGTGAGTGCCACACGTCAGGCGCAGTCGGTGGACTCCGTTCCCAGCACCGTCACTGTGCGAGACCGTGCAGACCTGGATCGGAAGAACGTCAACAACGTTCGTGATCTGGTGCGCTATGAGCCCGGCGTTTCCGTAGGCGGCGCCGGTCAGCGTGCGGGCACCAGCGGCTTCAATATTCGCGGTATCGACGGCGACCGGATTCTGACTCAGGTCGATGGTGTTGAAGTCCCGGACAACTATTTCTCCGGCCCCTACGCCAACACCCATCGCAACTACGTCGATCCAGAAATCGTCAAGCGCGTGGAAATCCTGCGCGGCCCGGCATCAGCCCTGTACGGCAGCAGCGCCATCGGCGGTGCGGTGAGCTATTACACCCTCGACCCGGAAGACATCATCAAGCCGGGCAAAGACATCGGCGCACGCCTTAAAACCGGCTACAGCTCGGCGGACGATAGCTGGCTGAACTCGGCGACCGTGGCAGGTCGTGAGGGTGATTTCGACGGGTTGTTGCACGTCAGCCAGCGCAACGGTCGCGAAACCGAGTCCTACGGCGAGCACGGCGGCACCGGCCTGGGCCGCACCGCCGCCAACCCTGAAGACGTGCGCGCCACCAACGTGCTGGCCAAACTGGGCTGGAACTACGGTGACAACGACCGTCTGGCCTTCACCTACGAGAAGTACAAGGACGACACCCACACCAACCAGAAGAGCGCAGTCGGTGGGCCGTTCACCGGTGGCCGCGGCTTCGACTTCTATCTCGGACGTGAAGGCAACGCCGTGATCACCCGCGAGCGATTCGGCCTGGAAAACAGCTTCGCGCTGGACAGCCTGTTGGTGGACAACGTCAAGTGGAGCCTGAATTATCAGATCGCCAAGACCGATCAGGACACCATCGAGCGCTATGTGCCCGGCAGCCGCGATGTCTGGCGGACACGCGACACCTATTACAAAGAACGTCAGTGGATCTTCGATGCTCAGCTGGACAAAGCTTTCAGCATCGGCGACACCGAGCACCTGCTGACCTACGGCACCACCCTCAAGCAGCAGAAAGTCACAGGTGAACGCAGCGGCAGCGCGACCTGCGCCGCCGTGCTGGGCACCTGCCGCACAGTTGGCGCCCCAAGCCCCACCGCCTCGGACAGCCTTGCGCCCACCAGCGATTTTCCGGACCCGACCATCAACACCTACGCCCTTTTCGCGCAGGACCAGATCAAATGGGGCGACTGGACATTCATGCCGGGCGCACGTTATGACCACACCACGCTCGATCCGCACGTCACCGACGAGTTCTTGCGGGCAGTCAGCCTGACCAGTGCCGACCAGTTCAACGATAAAGAGAAAAAATGGCATCGTCTGTCGCCCAAACTGGGCATCACCTATGCCATCGACGACGCCTACACCTGGTACGGCCAGTACGCCGAAGGGTTCCGCACGCCGAGTGCGAAGGCGCTGTATGGCCGCTTCGAAAACCTCAATACCGGTTATGTCGTCGAGCCTAATCCTGATCTGGAACCCGAAAAGAGCAAAAGCTACGAGACCGGTCTGCGCGGCCGTTTCGACGAAGGCTCCTTCGACGTCGCGGTGTTCTACAACAAATACCGTGACTTCATTAACGAGGACGCCATTCAGCCGGCAACGTCGACCGAGGCGGTGTTCCAGTCCAACAATATCAAGCACGCCACCATCAAGGGCGTGGAGCTCAAGGGCCGTTTGAACCTCGACAGTTTCGGCGCACCGCAAGGCCTCTACACCCAGGGCTCCGTGGCGTACCTGTACGGTCGCAACGACGACACCGGCCAACCGATCAACAGCGTGAATCCGCTGACCGGCCTCTTCGGCCTGGGGTATGACCAGGACAACTACGGGGGCTTGCTGAGCTGGACGCTGGTCAAACGCAAGACCCGTGTGGATGACACCAACTTCCACGCCCCGGACGGCGCTTCGACCCAGTTCAAAACCCCGGGCTTCGGCTTGGTGGACCTGACTGGCTACTACAAGGTGACCAACGATGTGACCGTCAGCGGCGGCCTGTACAACCTGGCGGACAAAAAATACTGGCTGTGGGATGACGTACGCGGTTACGACGGCGTCGGCGAAGCGGGTGTGACCGCGCCGGCCAACCTCGACCGCCTGACTCAGCCAGGCCGCAATTTCGCGATCAATCTGGTGTGGGATATCTGATATTCACACGACGCAATTCTCTGTAGCGGCAAATCCTGCGGCGTTTCGCTTGCCGGCGGTAGCGAATGTAACGACGCCACCGCCGGCAAGCCGTGCTGCTACAGGTTCGTTAGCCGACGCAAAAGATTCCATGCACACGCCCACACATTTTTACGTTTGAAAGCCGCTCACTCGTCTCGTCTACAAGCCCCTCTTTTTCCAAGGAAGACACCATGTCCCCAGCACCGATTCGTCGCTCTCAGCGTCTGAACCAGATCACCCACGCCCCGCATGAGCAACTGGACAAGGCAGTCAAAGCCAACGCGCCGTTCGAAACCCTCGCCAGCTACTGCCGCTTTCTAAGCGCCCAATACCTGTTTCAACACGAGCTCAAAACGCTGTACACCGATCCGCAACTGATCGAGCTGATCGCCGATCTGCCCCAACGCTGCCGTGCCGAACAGGCAAGGGCCGACCTGAACGACCTCGATACGCCCATCCCCGGCCCTGTCGCCGGTTCGGTCAGTAACCCACCACTGGCCGAGGCTCTGGGCTGGCTGTTCGTGTCCGAGGGTTCGAAGCTGGGCGCTGCATTTCTGATCAAGCGCGCAGTGTCACTGAACCTCAGCGAAACCTTCGGCGCCCGTCATCTGGGCGAACCGGCAGGCGGTCGCGCCGATGGCTGGAAGCGCTTCATCCGCATCCTCGACGATTTGCCATTCAACGAAGAGCAGGAACGTCAGATCGATCGAGGTGCAGTCGCTGCGTTTGAACGCTTCAACGTGCTTCTCGAACACGCCTATAAGTCGGCTGTTGAAGCCGAACCCGCCTGAACACACGCCTTTTGCGCCCGGCGCTGTTAAGCTGGGCGCCTTTGCGAGGGGTGAAATCCTCGGCGCACTTCTTCACCCGGCACTACCCGAGACTCATGACCAGCAAACCCCAAGGCAGCAAACTGTCCCGCATCCTGTTTGGCATTCTGGCCTACGTGAGCCTGACCATCGGAATCATCGCCATCTTCATTCCAGGCCTGCCAACCACCGAATTCATCCTCCTCGCCGCGTGGGCCGCTACCAAGAGCTCGCCCCGCCTGAGTGCCTGGCTGGAAAACCATCGCCTCTTCGGCCCCATGCTGAGCAATTGGCGCAACGGCAAGCTGATCGCACGCAGTGCCAAGATCAGCGCTACAGTCACCATGCTGATTTGCGCGGTCATGATGCTGGTACTGCTGACGCACAACTGGTGGATCTATTTCGCCGTGGCCGGCATGGTATTGGTGAACCTGTGGATCTGGTCGCGACCGGAGCCCAATGCGCAGCGCAGTGAGTGCGGGGAGTCGTCCGGCCAGCGCTGAACCCAAGGCAGCGTGCAAGGTCTGCTCCTTACCGTCATTGATTTCTGAAGGAGCAGTCACATGTTCGAGCCAGGTCATTTGCACATCGCCCGCCCCGCCCTGCAGCCCGACGACGTGGGTTATGACATCCACATCCGCTACGAAATTGCCCAGACCGACTCTGGTCCCGGCATGCACTTCACCATGGAAGGTGAAATCAACGGCAAGTCGTTCAACGAAGCCTTCGACATGCCCAAGGACCTGGCCTACAACTTCGCCAGCGAAGCCTCGCGCATCGCCGAAAAACACGGTCTGCCCCGAGCTACCGAAATGCGCGCGGCGCACACTGACTACGACCTCATGTTCGAAGACATCCGCCAAAAGCTCGACATGAAGTCAGGCGATCCAGTGAAGCCGGAACATTTGGAATGAGACAGTTCGCGACCCTGTAGGAGCGCGCTTGCCCGCGATTGCGCTCTTCCTTCAACGAGTGCGTTGATTGACATTGCGCTATCGCGGGCAAGCGCGCTCCTACAAATGCGGCGTTAGAGAAAACGGGGGGTGTTTACTGGCATAATCGCCCCCATCTCCCGCCCGAACCTTTTCGTCCCCCATGCGCATCCACGTCACATTCATCGACCGCGTCGGCATCACCCAGGAAGTTCTGGCGATTCTCGGCGGGCGGAATCTGAACCTCGATGCCGTGGAGATGGTGCCGCCCAACGTCTACATCGATGCCCCGACCCTGAGCCACGAAGTGCTCGAAGAGCTAAAGGACCGGCTGTTTCGGGTGCGCGGCGTGGAAGCCATCACGGTCGTGGACATCCTTCCCGGTCAGCGTCGGCATCTGCAACTCGATGCCTTGCTGGCAGCGATGGCCGACCCGGTGCTGGCGCTCGACAGTGCTGGCCACGTCTTGCTCGCCAACCCTGCCCTGGTCGGCCTTTATGGCCGAGAGCCTGCGGGTGAGTCCGTCGGCGAGCTGTTTTCCGATCCCGGCCTTCAATCGGCGTTGCTGGAAAACGGCTTTCGCCTGCCCTTGCGCGAGGTCACGCTCAACGGCGAGGCGCTGCTGCTGGATGCGACGCCCATTACGGACGCGGGCGCGCTGCTGACGCTGTATTTGCCGAGTCGAATTGGCGAACGGCTGTCGGCGTTGCACCACGACCACGCCGAAGGCTTCGACGCACTGCTGGGTGACTCCGCCGCAATACGCACCTTGAAAGCCCGCGCCCAGCGAGTCGCGGCCCTGGATGCGCCGCTGCTGATTCAAGGCGAAACCGGCACCGGCAAAGAGCTGGTGGCCCGCGCCTGTCATGCTGTGAGCGCCCGACACAGTGCACCTTTTCTTGCGCTCAACTGCGCTGCATTGCCAGAAAACCTCGCTGAGAGCGAATTGTTCGGTTATGCCCCCGGCGCGTTCACCGGCGCGCAACGGGGCGGCAAGCCCGGCCTGATGGAGCTGGCAAACCAAGGCACCGTGTTTCTCGACGAAATCGGCGAAATGTCACCGTACCTGCAAGCCAAGCTGCTCCGGTTTCTCAATGACGGGAGTTTCCGGCGAGTGGGTGGCGACAAGGAAGTGAAGGTCAATGTGCGCATCCTCAGCGCGACCCATCGCAATCTGGAAAAAATGGTCGCCGAAGGCACCTTCCGTGAAGACCTGTTCTATCGCTTGAACGTGCTCAACCTGGATGTCCCGCCCCTTCGCGAGCGAGGGCAGGACATCTTGCTCTTGGCGCGGTATTTCATGGAGCAGGCCTGCACGCAGATTCAACGCCCGGTCTGTCGCCTCGCACCCGGCACCTATCCGGCGCTGCTTGGCAACCGCTGGCCGGGCAACGTACGGCAACTGCAAAACGTGATCTTCCGCGCGGCGGCGATCTGCGAAAGCTCGCTGGTGGACATTGGCGACCTCGACATTGCCGGTACTTCCGTGGCGCGGGAAAGCGACGGCGAAATCGAAAGCCTGGAGTCTGCGGTCGAAGGTTTCGAGAAAACCTTACTGGAGAAGCTTTACAGCCATTACCCCTCGACCCGGCAACTGGCAGCTCGCCTGCAAACCTCTCACACCGCCATCGCCCATCGCCTGCGCAAGTACGGGATTTCGGGGAAAACCTGAAAATCGCCGCCGCGCCCTGAATGCCGGAACGATTTCGCAACATTGGAACGATATCATTCCAAAGTCTGTGCATCCCCAGCCTACAAGGCCTTGATCCCACGACAGTTTCCAAAGCGCTTATAAGCGTATCGATTTCGCTACACCTGGCAGTTTTACAACTAGCAAAATATCGCTCCAAGCCTTGATTTACAGGCCCCGGACGAGGTTGGCCGCAAACTTGCTAATACCCTCCCCATCATGCTCGCGCCAACGACGAGCAATTTTCCATTCAGGGGAGTTTTCATGAGCGAATTGCGTTTTACCGAGGATCACGAGTGGCTGCGTGCCGAAGCAGATGGCAGCGTCACGGTCGGCATCACGGCTTTCGCGCAAGACGCACTGGGGGACGTGGTATTCGTTCAGTTGCCTGAGCTTCAGTCCTATGACAAAGGCGCAGAAGCCGCTACCGTTGAGTCGGTCAAAGCTGCAAGCGGCGTGTACATGCCGCTCGATGGCGAAGTCGTCGAGATCAACCCGGCGCTGGACGCCAACCCGGAACTGGTCAACGAAGACCCTATGGGCCAAGGCTGGTTCTTCCGTTTCACTCCTTCCGATGCCGCCGCTGTCGGCCAGCTGCTGGATCAGGACGCCTACGACCGTCTGATCAAAGCCAACGCCGAAGCCTGAGGAACGCGCCATGACTGATCGTATTGAATTGAGCACTGCCAACGAGTTCATCGCCCGTCACATCGGCCCTCGCGCCGATGACGAGAAAGCCATGCTCGCCACCCTGGGTTTCGACTCACTGGAAGCCGTGAGCGCCAGCGTCATTCCTGAATCGATCAAGGGCACCAGCGTACTGGGCCTGTCTGCGGGTCAGAGCGAAGCTGACGCGCTGGCTGACATCAAAGCCATCGCCGGCAAGAACCAACTGTTCAAGACCTTTATCGGCCAAGGCTATTACAACACCCACACGCCTGCGCCGATCCTGCGTAACCTGCTGGAGAATCCGGCTTGGTACACCGCTTATACCCCGTATCAGCCGGAAATTTCCCAAGGCCGTCTGGAGTCGCTGCTTAACTTCCAGACGCTGATCAGCGACCTGACCGGCCTGCCGATCGCCAACGCCTCGCTGCTGGACGAAGCCACCGCCGCCGCCGAAGCCATGACCTTCTGCAAACGCCTGAGCAAGAACAAGAGCAGCCACAAGTTCTTCGCCTCCGCCCATTGCCACCCGCAGACCCTTGACGTGTTACGCACCCGTGCCGAGCCGCTGGGCATCGATGTGGTCGTGGCTGACGAAAGCCAACTGACCGATGTCAGCGAGTTCTTCGGCGCGCTGCTGCAATACCCGGCAAGCAACGGTGATGTGTTCGACTACCGCGAACTCGTCGAGCGCTTCCACGCCGCCCACGCACTGGTCGCGGTTGCCGCCGATCTACTGGCCCTGACCCTGCTTACGCCTCCAGGCGAGTTCGGCGCCGATGTCGCCATCGGCAGCGCACAACGCTTCGGTGTGCCGCTGGGCTTTGGTGGTCCCCATGCCGCTTACTTCTCTACCAAAGACGCGTACAAGCGCGACATGCCGGGCCGTCTGGTCGGCGTGTCCATTGACCGTTTCGGCAAGACCGCACTGCGTCTGGCCATGCAGACCCGCGAGCAACACATTCGCCGCGAGAAGGCGACCAGCAACATCTGCACCGCGCAGGTCCTGCTCGCCAATATCGCCAGCATGTACGCCGTCTACCACGGCCCACGCGGCCTGACCCGCATCTCCAACCGCGTGCATCACCTGACCGCGATCTTCGCCAAGGGCCTGAGCCAGTTGGGTCTGAGCGTCGAACAGGCTTTCTTCTTCGACAGCATCACCCTGAACACCGGCGCCAAGACTGCCGAACTGCACGCCAAGGCGCGCGCTCAGCAGATAAACCTGCGCGAAGTGGACGCCGAACGTCTGGGCCTGTCGCTTGACGAAACCACCCAGCAAGCTGACGTTGAAGCCCTGTGGAAACTGTTCGCGACCGATGGCCAGCCCGTTCCTGAGTTCGCTGTCCTGGCCGCTAATGTCGAAGCGCGTTTGCCAGCCGACCTGAAGCGCCAGTCGCCGATCCTCAGCCACCCGGTGTTCAACCGCTACCATTCCGAAACCGAGCTGATGCGCTACCTGCGTCGTCTGGCCGACAAGGACCTGGCCCTCGACCGCACCATGATCCCGCTGGGTTCGTGCACCATGAAGCTGAACGCTGCCAGCGAAATGATCCCGGTGACCTGGGCCGAGTTCGGCAACCTGCACCCCTTCGCCCCTGCCGAGCAAAGCGCCGGCTACCAGCAACTGACCGACGAACTGGAAGCGATGCTGTGTGCCGCCACCGGTTACGACTCGATTTCCCTTCAGCCGAACGCCGGCTCCCAAGGTGAATACGCAGGCCTGCTGGCGATTCGCGCCTATCACCAGAGCCGTGGCGATGATCGCCGCGACATCTGCCTGATTCCGTCGTCCGCCCACGGCACCAATCCGGCGACCGCCAACATGGCCGGTATGCGAGTGGTCGTGACCGCTTGCGACGCACGCGGCAACGTCGACATCGAGGATCTGCGCGCCAAGGCTATCGAGCACCGCGAACACCTCGCGGCCCTGATGATCACCTACCCGTCGACTCACGGTGTATTCGAGGAAGGCATCCGCGAAATCTGCGGCATCATCCACGACAACGGCGGCCAGGTTTACATCGACGGCGCCAACATGAACGCCATGGTCGGTCTCTGCGCGCCGGGCAAGTTCGGCGGTGATGTTTCCCACTTGAACCTGCACAAGACGTTCTGCATTCCACACGGCGGTGGCGGCCCGGGCGTCGGCCCGATTGGCGTGAAATCGCACCTGACGCCGTTCCTGCCGGGTCACGGCAAGATGGAGCGCAAGGAAGGCGCGGTCTGCGCGGCGCCATTCGGCAGCGCGAGCATTCTGCCGATCACCTGGATGTACATCCGCATGATGGGCGGCGAAGGCCTGAAACGCGCTTCGCAGCTGGCGATCCTAAACGCCAACTACATTTCCCGTCGCCTGGAAGAGCACTACCCCGTCCTGTACACCGGCAGCAGCGGGCTGGTGGCGCACGAGTGCATTCTGGATCTGCGTCCGCTGAAAGAAACCAGCGGCATCAGCGTCGACGACGTGGCCAAGCGCTTGATCGACTTCGGCTTCCACGCCCCGACCATGTCGTTCCCGGTGGCCGGCACCTTGATGATCGAGCCGACCGAGAGTGAATCCAAGGAAGAACTGGATCGTTTCTGCGACGCGATGATCAAGATTCGCGAAGAAATTCGCGCAGTAGAAAGCGGCGCGCTGCACAAGGATGACAACCCGCTGAAAAACGCCCCGCACACCGCTGCGGAGCTTGTAGGCGAGTGGAGCCATCCGTACAGCCGTGAGCAGGCGGTGTATCCGGTTGCTTCGCTGATCGAAGGCAAATACTGGCCTCCGGTCGGTCGCGTGGACAACGTGTTCGGCGACCGCAATCTGATCTGCGCGTGCCCATCCATCGAGAGCTATCAGGACGCGTGAAGGATAAGGGGCTACTGTGCGAGCAGTGGCCCTTTTTCAATGTGGCATCGAGCGGATGTGGAACCGTTTCGCGAGCAAGCTCACTCCTACAGGATCTGCGTTGGACCCAGTCCTATCAAACATCACAATCCTGTGGGAGTGAGCTTGCTCGCGATTGAATTCAGCTCGATCCGTCTGCAAAAACCCATAACAACAACCGGAGCCCAATCATGTCCCTGAGCGTGTTTGACCTGTTCAAGATAGGCATTGGCCCCTCCAGCTCCCACACCGTGGGGCCGATGCGTGCCGCAGCAAGATTCGCCGAAGGCCTGCGCCGCGACGACCTTCTGCAAACCACCTCCTGCGTCAAGGTCGAGCTGTACGGCTCGCTTGGCGCGACCGGCAAAGGCCATGGCAGCGACAAGGCTGTGCTGCTGGGGCTGGAAGGCGAACACCCGGATACCGTCGACACCGAACACGTGGCCGAACGTCTGCAGCGTATCCGCAGCAGCGAACGGATCAACCTGCTCGGCGAACACAGCATCGAATTCATCGAAAAGCAGCACTTGGCGATGATCCGCAAACCATTGCCCTACCACCCCAACGGCATGATCTTTCGCGCTTTTGACGGTGCTGGCCTGCAGATCCGCAGCCGTGAGTACTACTCGGTCGGCGGCGGTTTCGTCGTGGATGAGGACGCCGCTGGCGCCGACCGCATCGTCGAGGACAGCACACCGCTGCCCTACCCGTTCAAAACCGGCAAAGAGCTGATGGCCCACTGCGCAAGCACCGGCTTGTCGATCAGTCAGATCATGCTGGCCAACGAATCGGCATGGCGACCGGAAGCGGAAACCCGCGCAGGGCTGCTGAAAATCTGGCAAGTGATGCAGGACTGTGTCGAAGCCGGTTGCCGTAACGAGGGCATCTTGCCAGGTGGCCTGAAGGTCAAACGGCGGGCGGCGGCGTTGCATCGTCAACTGTGCAAGAACCCCGAAGCGGCGCTGCGTGACGCACTGTCTGTGCTGGACTGGGTCAACTTGTATGCGCTGGCGGTCAACGAAGAAAACGCCAATGGCGGGCGCGTGGTCACTGCCCCCACTAACGGCGCCGCGGGAATCATTCCGGCGGTCTTGCATTACTACATGCGTTTTATCACCGGTGCCAACGAAGACGGCGTGGTGCGTTTCCTGCTGACCGCTGCTGCCATCGGCATTCTCTATAAAGAGAACGCCTCGATTTCTGGCGCTGAAGTGGGCTGTCAGGGTGAAGTCGGCGTGGCTTGCTCAATGGCGGCCGGTGCACTCTGTGAAGTGCTGGGCGGCAATGTCCAGCAAGTGGAAAACGCTGCAGAAATCGGCATGGAACACAATTTGGGCCTGACCTGCGACCCAATTGGCGGCCTGGTTCAGGTGCCCTGCATCGAACGCAACGCCATGGGTTCGGTGAAAGCCATCAACGCCGTGCGCATGGCCTTGCGCGGTGACGGCCAGCACTTCGTCTCGCTGGACAAGGTGATTCGCACCATGCGCCAGACCGGCGCCGACATGAAAAGCAAATACAAGGAAACAGCCCGTGGCGGGCTGGCCGTGAACATTATCGAGTGCTGATATCAGCCCAATTTCATCGTGTTCCACCGTTAATGGCAGGGACCGGAAACGCCTTCAAGGAGTCATCGATGTCCACAGAACTGTTGAAAACCCCGCTCAACGCCCTGCACCGAGAACTGGGCGCCAAGATGGTCGAATTCGCCGGTTACGATATGCCGGTCCAGTACCCGGCGGGCGTGATGAAAGAACACCTTCACACCCGTGAACAGGCCGGTCTGTTCGACGTGTCGCACATGGGTCAGATCCTGCTCAGCGGCCCAGATGCCGCCAAGGCACTGGAGACTCTGGTCCCGGTGGACATCATTGATCTGCCGGTGGGCATGCAACGCTATGCGATGTTCACCAACGAAACCGGCGGCATTCTCGATGACCTGATGGTCGCCAATCTGGGTAATGATCAGTTGATGCTAGTGGTCAACGCCGCCTGCAAGAACGAAGACCTGGTGCACCTGCAGAAACACATCGGCGCTCAATGCCAGATCACCCCGCTGTTCGAAGAGCGTGCCCTGCTGGCCCTGCAAGGCCCTCAAGCGGTGACCGCCCTCGCGCGTCTGGCGCCGGATGTGGCAAAAATGACGTTCATGCAATACACCTCGATCATCATCGACGGTATCGACTGCTACGTCAGCCGCTCGGGTTACACCGGTGAAGACGGCTTCGAGATCTCCGTACCGGCCGATCGAGCCGAAACCCTCGCACGTCGTCTGCTCGCCGAGCCGGAAGTCGCGCCAATTGGTCTGGGTGCGCGTGATTCGCTGCGTCTCGAAGCTGGCCTTTGCCTGTATGGCCATGACATGAACACCGACACCACCCCCATTCAGGCCAGCCTGCTGTGGGCGATTTCCAAGGTTCGTCGTGCCGATGGCGCGCGCGCAGGTGGCTTCCCCGGAGCAGCCGAGGTCTTCGCTCAGCACCAAGGCGGTGCAGCCCGCAAGCGTGTAGGCCTGTTACCTCAAGAGCGTACGCCCGTACGCGAGGGTGCAGAAATCGTCGACGCCGACGACAAGGTCATCGGCGTTATCTGCAGCGGGGGATTCGGGCCGAGCCTGAGCGCGCCGCTGGCCATGGGCTACCTGGACGCAGCTTTCACTGCACTCGAAACGCCAGTCTGGGCCATCGTTCGAGGTAAGAAAGTCCCGATGCTTGTCAGCAAAATGCCTTTCGTTGCGCCACGTTACTTCCGCGGCTAACGCTGACGTCAAGAAATTGCGGCACCGCAACAGTGCATGAAACTGTTGGAGTGCCGCAGTTTGATACCTTTCGAAACAGCAATGAAACTGTCAGAAAATTGCACTTGTGTCGGTTCTTAACACTAAAAACTATCGATTACCCCGACGTGGTTAAACTTTTCAAAAAGTCAGCGAAACCCCCTGAAACCGGGGTTATCCGGGGCTTGTTTTTTCTGCGAGAGTTAGCGTAGAGTTTCTCGACTGTGTTTGCATAGGTCGCTGGGATCGTGACCTGGGCAGTAGCGCCAAAAGCAATGCTACATCCCGCTCTACGTTTCTTCTTCCTGCAACCAGCCCAGTACTCTTTCGTGTGAAAGGGACTGTCATTAATTTATGCTCCAAGGAATAAGAAAATGTCTACACGTCA
This sequence comes from Pseudomonas sp. LS-2, assembly GCF_003605735.1. Classification (GTDB taxonomy): domain Bacteria; phylum Pseudomonadota; class Gammaproteobacteria; order Pseudomonadales; family Pseudomonadaceae; genus Aquipseudomonas. Next base: position 272,014 of record NZ_QXTJ01000045.1, read on the forward strand.
GAGCGGTACCGTTAAGTGGTTTAACGACGAGAAAGGTTTTGGTTTTATCACTCCAGAGAGCGGTCCGGATCTGTTCGTCCACTTCCGCGCTATTCAGGGCAACGGCTTTAAAAGCCTGAAAGAAGGCCAGAAAGTTACCTTCGTCGCTGTGCAAGGCCAGAAAGGCATGCAGGCTGACGAAGTACAAGCTGAAGCCTGATCGCTGAAAGCACAAAAGCCCCTGATGGCAACATCAGGGGCTTTTTTATGCCTGAAATTCCGTAAACTGCCAGTTTACCGGTGAACGAGCGCCCTACATGGCCAAACACCTGCTGCGCCCACAAGGCGACTTCGCCCCCGCAGGCCTTGGCCGACGGCTGGCCGCGATATGCTATGACGCGTTGCTTTGCGTAGCGCTGCTGATGGTCACGACGTTCATTTACAAGCTGGTCTGGATGGCCTTTGTCGGCGAGGCCAGGTTACGTCAGATGTCCGAGTCCGGATCCCTGGATGGCGATCCGTTGCTCTCGACCCTCCTGCTGTTCGCCGTGTTCGCTTTCTTCGCCAAGTTCTGGACCCACGCAGGTCAGACCCTGGGCATGCAGGTCTGGGGAATTCGCGTGCAGAACGCCGACGGCACCGGTATCAGTCTGTGGCAGGCGCTGCTGCGCTTTGTCGTCGCTATCGCTTCATGGCTGTGCGTTGGACTGGGTTTCTTATGGAGTCTGTTCGACAAACAGAAACGCAGCTGGCACGACATATATTCCGAAACACAGCTGGTGCGTATTCCGAAGCANGGCAAATAAGGCTCCTGTAGCAGTCCGGCTTGCCGGCGGTGGCAGCTTTGAAATCGCTGCCGCCGGCAAGCCGGACAGCACAGGGCAACGACGGCAGAAGGCACAAAAAAGCCGACCCTGAGGTCGGCTTTTTCGTTGCTGCGTGGCGATCAGCCCGCGCGGCGCAGCAGCCAGATACCGGCCAGCGCACAGACACCGGCTGGCACGAGCACCGCGAACAAGGGCGAGAAGCCGAAGACCAGACTGGAAGGCCCCAACAGATCCTGCACGATGCGGAAGGTGAAGCCCACTAGCACACCCGTGAAAACGCGCTGCCCGAGCGTAACCGAACGCAACGGGCCGAAGATGAACGAAATCGCCATCAATACCAGCGCCACGGTCACCAACGGCTGGAGAATCTTGGTGTAGAACGCCAGCCAGTAACGACCATTGGCCAGGCCCTGATCTGCCAGATAGCGGGCATAACTGTAGAGCCCGGTCATCGACAGCGACTCAGGCGGCAACACCACCGTGCTCAGCAATTGCGGGCTGAGTGCGATGTCCCAGCGTTCTTCTGGCGCACTCACGACCTCGGTACGATCCTGATGAAACAGGGTCGTCGTCACGTCCTTTAGCTGCCAGTAATCGGTCTTGAAGTTTGCCTGTTTGGCAAAACTGGCGCTGAGCATGTGACGCTGCTCATCGAAGCGATATCGCGTGACACCGTACAGCAACCCATCCGGCTGCACCGTGTTGATATGAATGAATTCTTCTCCCTGACGGTGCCACAGGCCATGTCTGGCGCTCTGTGCATCACCTGTGCCTTGCGCCAGCGATCGAGCCGCCTGAGCCTGGGCCTCGGTCACTGGAGCGACGTATTCGCCAATCAGCAGACCCGCCACCATCAGCACCAGCATTGGCTTCATGACGGCCCAGACGATCCGGCCAATGGACACACCGGCAGCGCGCATGATCGTCAGTTCGCTGCTGCTCGCCAGCGCGCCGAGGCCGATCAGACAGCCAATCAGCGCCGCCATCGGCAGCATGTCGTAGAGGCGACGAGGCGCGGTCATGACGACGAAGCTGCCCGCGTCCCAGAAGGTGTAGGTGTCGCTGATGTCGGCCATCTCATCGATGAACGCGAACAGCGAAGCCAGGCCCAGGATGATGCCCAGAACGGCAAGGATCGCCATGAAGACGCTTTTGCCGATGTACCGATCGAGTTTAGACATGAGCCACCTCCGACACACTGCGGCGACTCGCCATTTTCAGGCGCAACGGCTCCCAGTAAAGAAGGCCCAGGCCGATGGCCAGGAACAGCGCGTGCACCCACCACAAACCGAGCGCCGCCGGGATCTTGCCTTTTTCCAGGGCGCCGCGAGCGGCAATCAGAATGGTCAGATAGGCCATGTACAAAAGAATGGCCGGCAGCAGCTTCAGGAAGCGCCCCTGTCGCGGATTGGCTCGAGACAACGGCACGGCCATCAGCGTCACGATGAAGACCAGAATTGGCAGCGAAATACGCCACTGCAATTCCGCCTTGTTACGCAGACTCTTCTCTCCGGTCAGCAGTTCACTGGTGGGAATCGCGTCGCGATCGGTGATTTCGTCACTGATGTCAGGCTTGGGCAACAAGGCACCGTAAGTATCGTACTTGACCGCACGATAGTCGGCCTGCCCCGGATTACCGTCATAGCGATAGCCGTTTTCCAGTATCAGATAACGGCTGCCGTCCGGCCGGATTTCCTGACGCCCTTTTTCAGCCACCAGAACGGTGATACCCCGGTCCTTCTTCTCTTCTAGTTTCTTTTCGGAGATGAAGACGCCACCGAGGTTGATGCGGTCATCGGTCATGGTTTCGGTGTAAGTCACACGACTGCCGTCGCGAAGCAACTGGAATCGGCCCGGTACCAGCGTGTCGAACTCGGTCATCGCGTCCTGCTCGTTGATCAGCAACTGGAATTGCGTGGCGCCTTGAGGCGCCAGGCTGAAACTCAACCAGGCGACCAGCAGGGACACCAACGCGGCAGGTGCCAGGGTCATCCACAGCAGACGCTGCTGACTCATGCCGGTTGCCGCGAGCACGGTCATCTCGCTTTCCAGATACAGCCGCCCGTAGGCGAGCAGAATGCCGAGGAACAGACCCAGCGGCAGAATCAGCTGAAGGAACCCGGGCAGACGAAAGCCCATGATCATGAACAGCACGCCCGGATCGAGCGCACCCGAGGCCGCCTGGGCGAGATATTTGATGAAACGGCCACTCATGATGATTACCAGCAGCACAGCACTCACAGCGCTCAAGGTAACCAGCACTTCTCGGGACAGGTAACGGAAGACAATCAAACCAGACACTCCAGGGTTGTCACGCTCAGGCAGCCTGACAAGGAAATGGATCAGGCATGGTGCTCGCCATGGCGAACCACCAAAAAAATATGCGGCATTATCCTGTGATTGAGTGTGTCTGTCACTGCGCGCGCGGGATACTTCCTGAACCGATGCTGACAGGAGCGCGCCAGCGGGTGCTACGCGGGGTTGTCATCTGACCTTTTGCAGGGTCAAACTGCGGGCCTTGCCGCTGGCATGGCGCTGCGCTCTCTGCGCGACCGCGCTCAGCCGCGAACACATTCAGCGATTACCCACAGTTTATTCGGGGACCCCGACATGGAATTGGTTGTTAAAAGCGTCAGTGCAGAAACCTTGAAGACCGCCACGCTGGTGGTTGCCGTGGGCGAAGGCCGCACACTGAGCGATGCTGCAAAAACTGTCGATGCCCTGAGCGGTGGCGCAATTTCCGCCGTACTCAAGCGCGGCGACCTGGCCGGCAAGGTTGGCCAGAGCCTGTTGCTGCACAACCTGCCCAACCTCAAGGCAGAGCGCGTTCTGCTGGTGGGTAGCGGGAAAGAGCCGGAGCTGAGCGACCGCCAGTTTCGCAAGATCGTCAGCGGCGCGCTGAATACCCTGAAAAGTCTGGGTGGCACCGACGCCGCGTTCGCGCTGGATCAACTGAGCGTCAAGAACCGCGACATCTATGGCAAGAACCGCCTGCTGGTCGAAACCCTGGCCGATGGCGAATATGTATTTGATCGCTACAAGAGCCAGAAAGTCGACCCACGAGCCCTGAAGAAAATCACGCTGCTGACCGCCAAGGCCAACGTCGCCGACGTGGAACGCGCGGCCAGACACGCACAGGCCATCGCCGCTGGCATGGCGGTAACCCGCGACCTGGGCAACATGCCCCCGAACATCTGCCACCCGACTTATCTGGGCGAGCAAGCGAAGGCGCTGGGCAAGGCCAATAAAGGCCTGAAGGTTGAAGTCTTCGACGAGAAGAAAATCGCTGACCTGGGCATGGGCTCGTTCCTGGCGGTCGGTCAGGGCAGCGCTCAGCCACCACGCCTGATCGTGATGCAATACTCCAATGGCAAGAAAGGCGACAAGCCCTTCGTGCTGGTCGGCAAAGGCATCACCTTCGACACCGGTGGCATCAGCCTCAAGCCTGGCGCCGGCATGGACGAGATGAAGTTCGACATGTGTGGCGCCGCCAGCGTCTTCGGCACCCTCAATGCCGTTCTCGAACTGCAACTGCCGATCAACCTGGTGTGCATCGTCGCCGCTGCGGAAAACATGCCGAGCGGCAACGCCACTCGCCCTGGCGACATCGTCAAGACCATGAGCGGCCAGACGGTCGAAATCCTCAATACCGACGCCGAAGGCCGTCTGGTGCTGTGTGACGCCCTGACCTACGCCGAACGCTTCAAGCCTCAGGCGGTGATCGATATCGCCACCCTGACCGGCGCCTGTGTCGTGGCTCTGGGCGGCCACACTTCCGGGTTGCTGGGCAACAGCGATGCGCTGATCAATCAGGTGCTGGACGCCGGCAAGCGCGCCGATGACCGCGCCTGGCAACTGCCGCTGTTCGACGAATACCAGGAGCAACTGGACAGCCCGTTCGCCGACATCGCCAACATCGGCGGCCCGAAGGGCGGCACCATTACCGCAGCCTGTTTCCTCTCGCGTTTTACCAAGGCTTATGAGTGGGCACACCTGGACATCGCCGGCACTGCGTGGCTGAGCGGCGGCAAGGACAAGGGCGCCACTGGCCGCCCGGTTCCGCTGCTGACTCAATACCTGATCGACCGCGCTGGCGTCTAAGCGCCTCGAAAACGTGCTGAGCCCTGAAGTCGAAAAGGGCTCGGCACGTTTGCGTTCTGGAACCTTCATGACCCAAGTCGATTTCTACATCCTGCCCAGCGCCGACCCGCTCGCGCGCCTGGATTTCGCCTGCAAGCTCACGGACAAGGCCTGGCGCCTCGGCCATCGGGTCTATCTGCATTGCAGCGACGCAAGCCAGCGCGAAGAACTGGACGCCCGTCTGTGGCGCTTCAAGGGTGAAACCTTCGTCCCCCATGGTTCGATAGAAGACGATCACGATGCCCCGGTGGCATTGGGCATCGCCAACGACCCTGGCCAACATCAGGACCTGCTGGTCAACCTTGACCTGCGTATTCCCGAATTCTTCAAACGGTTCGCTCGCATCGCGGAAATCGTGGTGGAAGACCCTGCCATCCGGCTGGCGGCTCGAGAGAGTTTCCGCTTCTACCGTGAACAGGGCTATCCTCTCCAGGATCACCGACTGCAGCGTCTTTGAGCACATGATGGACAATTCAAAAAACCTGAAAGACTCCGCGCACCTGCTGGACGACCTCGAGTCGATCCGCCAGTTGCTTGACGATGACTCTCTGAACCCGCCATTACTGACCGATACGGTCCAGAGCGAAGGCCAGATTCCCCTGCTGTTCGACGTGGTCAGTGGCCAGGTCATCGCTGTCGACGAGCCGCATCGACACGCCGACGAGATTCCCGTGCTCACACCCGAGCCGATCGCCACCGCCAAGCCAGCAACGCCTTCTGGCGTACGGGAACCTGAGCCCCGTACGCCCAATCCGGACGACCTGCTGCATCTGGACAGTGAACTGCGCGCCGCCGCGCAATTGATCATGCAAGATGTGATCGATGACTTCGCTCCGCACATCGAGAATGAAATCAAACGACGCCTCGATGCCCGGATGGAAAGGCTGTTGAGCCAATACCAGAACTGACTCGGAACCCCTCACGGTCGATTGCTGTGCTTCTGCCCGGCGGGCGTGGGAGTCCAGCTTGCTGACGATCTGCCGCGAAGCGGCAGCCATTTCAGACATTACCGTTTGCCTGACACCACGGGTTGGCTGATTTACTGCCGGTGCCCGGCAGATCGCGAGCAAGCTTGCTCCTACGCCCTGCGGGCAGAATCAAAAGCCTGCCTCGCACCGCTCATACGCTCGCGGCTCACAGCTTGTAGCTTGCAGCGGCCGTGAAAAGCTATACTTCCCGGCTTTTCCGACTGAAAGCAGATCAGGTTCCCGCCGCGCATGGACAAGACCTACCAGCCGCACGCCATCGAAACTTCCTGGTACCAGACCTGGGAGTCCGAGAATTATTTCGCTCCGCAAGGCGCGGGCGACTCGTACACCATCATGATTCCGCCGCCGAACGTGACCGGCAGCCTGCACATGGGCCACGGTTTCAACAACGCGATCATGGACGCCCTGATCCGTTTCCGCCGCATGCAGGGTCGCAACACCCTGTGGCAGCCGGGCACCGACCACGCCGGTATCGCCACCCAGATGCTGGTAGAGCGTCAACTCGAAGCACTGGGCCAGAACCGTCACGATCTGGGTCGCGAAAAATTCCTCGAAAAAGTCTGGGAGTGGAAAGATCAGTCGGGGGGCAACATCAGCCGTCAGATCCGCCGTCTCGGCTCGTCCGTAGACTGGAGCCGCGAGCGCTTCACCATGGACGACGGCCTGTCAGAAGCCGTTAAAGAAGCGTTCGTGCGTCTGCACGAAGACGGCCTGATCTATCGCGGCAAGCGCCTGGTCAACTGGGACACCAAGCTGCACACCGCCATTTCCGATCTGGAAGTGGAAAACCACGACGAGAAAGGCCACCTGTGGAACCTGCGCTATCCGCTGACGGACGGTGCAAAAACCGCTGAAGGTCTGGACTACCTGATCGTTGCCACCACCCGCCCGGAAACCATGCTCGGTGACGCGGCCGTCGCGGTGAACCCTTCGGACGAGCGCTACAAGGCCCTGATCGGCAAGTTCGTCGAACTGCCGCTGGTGGGTCGTCGCATCCCGATCATCGCCGACGACTACTGCGACCCTGAATTCGGCACCGGCTGCGTGAAGATCACCCCGGCCCACGACTTCAATGACTACGAAGTTGGCAAGCGCCACAACCTGCCGCTGCTGAACATCTTCGACAAGAACGCCAACGTTCTGGCTGCCGCCCAAGTGTTCAACCTCGACGGCACGCTTAACGAATCCATCGACGGCACCCTGCCTGCCCAATACGCCGGCCTGGACCGTTTCGAAGCGCGCAAGCAAATCGTTGAAGCGTTCGATGCTGCCGGCCTGTTGGTCAGCGTCGACGACCACGGCCTGAAAGTGCCCAAAGGCGACCGCTCCGGCACCATCATCGAGCCATGGCTGACAGACCAGTGGTATGTGTCGACCAAGCCGCTGGCCGAGCCTGCCATCGCTGCCGTGGAAGACGGCCGCATCGCCTTCGTGCCCAAGCAATACGAAAACATGTACTTCTCGTGGATGCGGGATATCCAGGACTGGTGCATCAGCCGTCAGCTCTGGTGGGGCCATCGCATTCCGGCCTGGTACGACGAATCCGGCAAAGTCTACGTCGGCCGCGACGAGGCCGAAGTGCGTGCCAAGCACAACCTCGGTCCTGACGTTGCGCTGCAACAGGACAACGACGTACTCGACACCTGGTTCAGTTCCGGCCTGTGGACGTTCTCCACACTGGGCTGGCCCGAGCAGACTGACTTCCTGAAAACCTTCCACCCCACCGACGTGCTGGTCACCGGCTTCGACATCATTTTCTTCTGGGTTGCCCGGATGATCATGCTCACGATGCATTTGGTGAAGAACGAAGACGGCACTGCGCAGGTCCCGTTCAAGACCGTGTACGTACACGGTCTGGTGCGCGACGGTCAGGGTCAGAAGATGTCCAAGTCCAAAGGCAACGTTCTGGACCCGCTGGACATCATCGACGGCATCGAGCTCGAAGCACTGGTGCAAAAACGCACATCGGGCATGATGCAGCCCAAGCTTGCGAAGAAAATCGAAAAGCAGACCCGCGACGAATTTGCCGACGGCATCGCCAGCTACGGCACCGACGCCCTGCGTTTCACGTTCTGCTCGCTGGCTTCGACCGGTCGTGACATCAAGTTCGACATGGGCCGCGTCGAAGGCTATCGCAACTTCTGCAACAAGATCTGGAACGCTGCGCGTTACGTTCTGGACAAGGGCGAGGACTGCGGTCAGAACGGCGAAGCGTTCGAATTGTCGCTGCCGGACCGCTGGATCATTTCTCAGTTACAACGCACCGAAGCCGAAGTGACTCGCCACCTGGATCAGTTCCGTTTCGACCTCGCGGCACAATCGCTCTACGAGTTCATCTGGAACCAGTATTGCGACTGGTACCTGGAGCTGTCCAAGCCGGTACTGTGGGATGAAACCGCCCCGATCGAACGTCAGCGCGGCACTCGCCGCACGCTGGTTCGCGTGCTGGAAGTCGCTCTGCGTCTGGCTCACCCGTTCATGCCCTTCATCACCGAAGAAATCTGGCAGCGCCTGGCGCCGCTGGCCGGTATCGAAGGCAAGACCATCATGTTGCAACCCTGGCCAGTGGCGAACGAGTCGCGTATCGATGCTGCCGCAGAAGGCGACATCGAGTGGCTCAAAGGCGTGATGCTGGGCGTGCGCAACATCCGCGGCGAAATGAACATCGGCCCGGGCAAGCCTCTGCAACTGTTCCTCAAGAACGTTGGTGCTGAAGACCAGCGTCGTCTGAACGAGAACGAGCACCTGCTCAAGAAGCTGGCCAAGATTGAATCGTTCACCGTACTGGCCCCTGGCGCTGAAGCACCGCTGTCAGCCACCGCGCTGGTGGGTGAGATGGAAGTCCTGGTGCCTATGGCCGGCCTGATCGACAAGGACGCCGAACTGGCCCGTCTGGACAAGGAAATCCAGCGCCTGCAAGGTGAAGTGCAACGGGTGGGCGGCAAGCTGTCCAATGCCGCGTTCGTCGACAAGGCGCCGGCTGAAGTCATCGCCAAAGAACGCGCCAAAATGGCGGAAGCCGAACAGGCGCTGAGCAAGCTGGCCGAGCAACACGCACGGATCGCCAGTTTGTAAGCGATGCACCTCGCCAGCCTTGAACAGGGGCTGGCGCCTGTCGCAAACCCTGTAGGAGCGTGCTTGCCCGCGATAGCCATCTGTCTGTAACGAACTCGTTGCCTGACACACCGCTATCGCGAGCAAGCTCACTCCTACAGGGTTTTGCGCTATCAAGAGAATCGAAATTGACTACGCAGGAAAAACCCAAACCACCGCGCAAAAAGCCAAAACCGGCGCAAACGGCAAAACCTGCCGAGCCCCGTGAAAAGGCCAGCCTGCATCCGCGCAATCGCCATCAGGGCCATTACGACTTCCCGCGCCTGATCAAAGGCAGCCCGGAACTGGGCAAGTTCGTGATCACCAACCCGTACGGCAAGGAAAGCATCGATTTCGCCAACCCTGCAGCGGTGCGTGTATTCAATCGTGCGCTGCTCAAAGCTTTCTATGGCATCGCGCATTGGGACATCCCTGCGGACTACCTGTGCCCGCCGATCCCCGGCCGTGCTGATTATGTGCATTTTGTGGCAGACCTCCTGGCCGACTGCAACGACGGGGTCATCCCTCGTGGCGCGGTGGTCAAGGCGCTGGACATCGGCACCGGCGCCAACTGCGTCTACCCACTGATCGGTCACAGCGACTACGGCTGGCAGTTCCTGGGTTCGGACATCGACAAGATCGCACTGGCATCGGCGACCACCATCGTCAAGGCCAACAACCTGGGCAAGGCCATCAACCTGCGCCAGCAGAACAACCGCAAACACATCCTCGTCGATCTGTTGCAACCTGATGAACGCTTCGACATCAGCCTGTGCAACCCGCCCTTCCACGCCTCTGCCGAGGACGCTTTGCGCGGCAGTCAACGCAAGTGGCGTGCACTGGGCAAAGCGGATCCCAAGCGCAAGCTGCCGGTGCTGAACTTCGGCGGGCAGGCCGCTGAACTGTGGTGCGAAGGTGGCGAGGCGCGGTTTGTGGCGCAATTGATCACGGAGAGCGCAGCGGTCCCCAGGCAAGTGCTGTGGTTCAGCACACTGGTCTCGAAGGCGTCCAATCTGCCTTTGATTCACAGCACGCTGAAGAAAGTCGGTGCGCTGGAGAGCCACGTCGTCGAGATGTCGCAGGGGCAGAAACAGAGCCGCTTCGTGGCCTGGACCTTTCACGACAAGGCGCAGCAGGATGCGTGGCGCGAGCAACGCTGGCCGCGGCAGGCTCAATGATCCCTGCACGCTGAAATCGCCGCCGCCGAAGCCGGACTGCCGCACGCGAGCCTCGCGGCCTTCAAATCCCAGGCACAAAAAAACCGTGTTCGGATCGCTCCGTCACACGGTTTCCTCTTACAACAAGGAGGCGTTGTCGCTTACTTGTTGACTGCGTCGGTCAGGCCTTTGGCCACAACCAGCTTGATCACTTTCTTTGCAGGGATTTCGATGGCTGCGCCAGTCGAAGGGTTACGGCCAGTACGGGCAGGACGCTCGGTCACTTTCAGCTTGCCAATGCCTGGCAGGGTGATTTCGCCGCCGTTTTCCAGCTGGTCCGCGACGATTTGGCCCAATTGGTCCAGAGCATTGCGCGCGGTGGTTTTAGGCGCGTCGATAGCTTCTGCGATATCGGCGATCAATTGGTCTTTAGTCAGAGCCATGGTGGTGTTCCTTCCCTATCAAATTCATTTGGTTTGCAGAGTGTGCACAGACGCGAAATGTAGATACTCAAATCGGCCTTTGGTTCGGCCGAACGCCCACAAACTGCGTGCTTGGCGCGCTTCAGTGCGCAAGACCGGGCAAAACTAGCACAGAGCCAAGCAAATATCCGCACCTACCTACCCATTTGGTCAGCTTTATCGCGCCTGAAAGGCAAAAAAGTCATATATCACTGTTTTGAGCCCTGTTTTCGGCCTCATCAGGGCGCCCGCGCGGCAGGTTGCGGTACACTTGCCGACTTTCGCACGGGCCCTGCGTCACCCGTTCAGTTCCACTTCAGCAGCCGAGAAATCCATGCCGATCCGTCACGCCATCGTTCACCTGATCGACAAGAAACCCGACGGTACGCCCGCAGTCCTCCACGCTCGAGACTCCGAACTCGCGGAGTCCCAGGCCATCGAGAACATGCTGGCCGACCTCAACGAGAGCTACAACGCCAAACAAGGCAAGGCCTGGGGTCTGTTTCACCCCGAGTCCGGCGCCCACCCATTCAGCGGCTGGCTGAAGGAGTACCTCGACGACGGCAAGGACTTCACCGCATTCAGTCGTGTGGCAGTCGAGCATCTGCAGAAGCTGATGGAAGAGTCCAATCTGTCGGTCGGTGGACACGTACTGTTCGCCCACTATCAACAGGGTATGACGGAATACCTGGCCATTGCCCTGCTGCACCACAGCGAAGGCGTGGCGGTGAACGAAGAACTGGACGTCACCCCGTCTCGGCATCTGGATCTGGGCCAGTTGCACCTGGCCGCGCGAATCAATATTTCCGAGTGGCAGAACAACAAGGCCTCCAAACAGTACATCTCGTTCATCAAGGGCAAGAACGGCAAAAAGGTCTCGGAATACTTCCGCGACTTCATCGGCTGCCAGGAAGGCGTCGACGGGCCCGGCGAAACTCGCACGCTGCTCAAGGCCTTCAGCGATTTCGTCGAAAGCGAAGACCTGCCGGAAGAATCGACCCGGGAAAAGACCAAGGCCCTGGTCGATTACGCCAGCAGCCAGAGCAAGATGGGTGAACCCATTGCACTGGAAGAGCTGTCCGGCCTTATCGACGAAGACCGCCCGCGCGCATTCTACGAACACATTCGCAACAAGGATTACGGGTTGTCGCCAGAGATCCCGGCCGATAAGCGCACCCTCAATCAGTTCCGCCGCTTCACCGGTCGCGCCGAAGGCCTGTCGATCAGCTTCGAAGCGCACCTGCTGGGCGACAAGATCGAGTACGACGAAGAAAAAGGCACCCTGATCATCAAGGGCCTGCCAACCCAGCTCACCGATCAACTCAAGCGGCGCTGACAGCCATGCTCACGCGCACCCTGAAGAAGTTCGTCCTGATCATGCTGGTGGTCGTGGCCTATCAGAACTGGGGCAAGATCGAACACTTCGTCAATCCGTCCCGAGCGGTGCCCGCGCAGGTTCAGGCGCAGGCCAGGGTCACGATGTACGCCACCGACTGGTGTGGGTACTGCAAACAGACGCGGCGTTTTCTCGACAGCAAGGGCATTCCCTACACCGAGTACGACATCGAGCAGTCGGTTGAAGGACGCAAGGCGTATGAAGCGCTGGGTGGACGCGGGATTCCTCTGATCGACGTGAATGGTACGCTGATCAGAGGATTTTCCCCGGACGAGATTCTCGCCGCATTGAAATGAAGCGCTGTTCATTTTTAGGGGTAGGCCCCGGCAGATTGATCGGCTGCGCGAAATTCAAAGCGATTGGCTGCCGGTGCCGTGAAGTTCAGCCGCAAAATCGGGACACGCTTGCCCGTCGCCGCCATTTTTTGTTGAAACACTTGCGCGGTGGCGAGCGCGCCAGCGGCAGCCTGATCGTAAAAATAGGCTACGGTCCATCTGCGTATCATTTCATTGGCACTGGTCGCTGCCTGCCCTCCCGGCCCCCAGTTGTAAAACATCACCTCATTCCAATAGACCTGGCCGGGAAAACTGTTGTGAGAGGCGATCATGTTGCGCCAACCCTGAGCATTATCAGCATTCCAGGAACATTGCCGGTGATAAAGTTGCCCGACTGACCGAAAATGATTGTTCCACTGTTCCGTCGTAGTAAAGCCGAATTTATTATCACAACTTCCGTAGGTATTGGTCAGCTCTGGAGATCCAAGTCCCGTGCCTTCCTCATCACAACCAAAGCGGTTGCGATCCATCGTTCGTGTTGTCCAGGCATCGAAGGGATAAACACACTGCACCGCCGTCGCACGGGTGCCTCCCCATCGAAGAAAATCCAGCCCTGGCACTGCCCCTGCCAAAATATCCGCAGGATTTAAAAGAATGAAGCCGGCGCCTTTATAGAGCGAAGAGGTCTTCATATCATGCCGAATCCAGGCATAGGATGTTGCCCTCAGTTGCAATGCCGTTGGACTGGACTCCCAAGGATTGAAATTACCGTTATCGGTGGTGCGCAATAACACCCCAGTGCAGAAATAATAGCCCCGTGCTTTACCTGTCCCATACTCCGTGCAAGAAGTCGTGTCTTCGTTGTAATTATTGTTGATCAGTGCCGTAATGCCCGGCCCATCGCTCAGCGAAGTCTGCACCGCAGCGTTAGGGCCCGTAAACAATGAGCGATTCGGCGCTACGCGACCCGATGTGCCGTTGGAACCTCGCTCGGGGGCCTGAGCAGAGCACCCGATCAAAACGGCCATTATCAACCCCGGCAGCAGCAACGATCTCTTCATCATAAGCCCCTCCACTGGATGTCCCTAATCACTCCTTTCCCCAAGGGTAGGCACTGACTTTTTTGGCATTAGACAGGTTAGCGATAGCGATGATTTCGATTCGGTATTAATCACTGATGCACGCTGATCATTTAGATTATTTCGAAATCACATTCACCATTTAATGTCGAAATGATGCAACTGAAGACGCCTTGGCGATCACATCTGTCCACATTAATTTCGAAGGGTTATCAAAAAAGGCTAGCGAGTTTCACGTACTGATATATCTTCAAAAAATACGTAGGCGCTCAGATTGACACGCGGTGAATAACAAACTTCCATTACTGGGTAGACACCTCGCATCGTCAATGGAGATAAACCGCCATGAAGGCCTCGATACTCTTCGCCCCGTTATTGATATTATTGGTCGCCTGTTCATCTCAGAACCCTCAGCCTATTCTCTCCCCCCATCCCACCCCCGCCAATACAACCACCGGAATTACCCCCACTGCTCAACTACAGAAACCGGCCGAGGTACTGGCGGATGTACTCACTAACTATAAGGAGACGACGACTGATTGCCGGGAATATGGCAGTGGCAAGCCCCGAGGGCATTATTACTGCAGTGGGGTCTTGGTCAGAACGGTCGACGACGGCGCCTTCAATCCATGGATGTACAGTCCAAGCGCCGTCGCGGTCGGTGCGACATCCTACTCATGGTTGCGTCGGGGGGTCATACAGAAAACGCTGTATCACCCAGCCGGGTTTATCCTGCGCAATCGCATTGATGGAGTCGCTCATCGTCTTCCGGCACTGGAGTCCGGCTTTATCTGCCTTTATCCCTATGACGCCGGTACATCCACCGCCAACGGGCATAAGGGTTGCGGTTATCGCGGCAGGCACGTCAAGAATGACGCCGCGATAACGCCCAATGACGACAATTCCGCATACGCGTGGGGATCGTGCGCGGGGCTCGGTATCACCACTGCCAAGCAGTGGGATGTACATTTTCAGAGCGTGGGACAGACCCGCACCCGCCAATGCTCGTGGAACATCGACAGCCAGCATGGCTGGAACAACATGATTGCCTCGCGAGACGATTTCCCTGCCCTGCAAAACATCTGGAACGAGATTCTGTTGAGCAACTATGGCGACGGCAGCCAAATGCCCAAATACATAGCCGCTTTTTTCTGGGACATCAGTAAGGCAGGGGCGCTCACTACAGCGCGTAATTTTCAGCGGAAGATGAACAATGCGGGCTACAACGTTCCGATCTTACGGCTCAACTTCGCCAATGCTACTGGCGATATTTTCAGCTACGACCCGGCTGATCAAGCCATAGCTCAGTAGCTAAACAGTGGCGCCCTGAATGATGGGTTAGGGTTTTGGGGTTAACGTCAAATGGTTGTGATCTGAAAGCCATAGCGCGGGAAGTGGACATGCACGACACCCGCGCGCTCATCTTCACGGCGCAGGATGATTTCTTCATAGCCGCTGAACACCAGCTCGCCGCGCACGGGGTCGACGCCATAATCCACCGCTGAGACAGCGACCTGCTGGCCAACCTGAAAGCCAGCGGGATCGGTCAACGTCGCCTGAGGCAGTGCAGCCGGGGTCGCTCGTCGAGCAACTTCAACTGCATCTGCCGAACTCAACTCCCTTGGCGCACCGTGCCCAAAGCCGATTATCCGTTGGTACCACGACAGCACGGCCGGATAGTCATCCACCAGCGCTGCTGTAACCGGGGTCTGCTTGAGAAACCACAAAGTGTGGGCCACTGAAAAATCGGCAATCGAGGGGATGCCCAACAAGAAGTCGCCATTGCGTTCAAGTTGAGTTTCAAGTCGGCCCATCAGAGTCGGCCATTGATACTGCGCCAACTCGAGCGGCACACGAGTTGCACTACCGCCGCTGAACAAGTTAGCCCGGTCGGCGACGAAGGCTTTCACGGCTTCGGGCGGCAGCTTGGCAAAACGTATTGCCAGCGATGCCGGTTGAAATACCAGGCTGACCGAGTGCAGAAACAATACAGAATCAGCCCATCCAGCCAGACTGGCGGCAGTGAATTCCTGCCCTTCGGGGAACAAGGTCGGCGATGACTTTTCTGCCTCGAGACGACGGGCGATGAGCGAGGTATCGCAATAAATGTCAGCACCGACCTGCAAGACCGGGGTCTTGCGATAGCCACCGGTCAGGGCCGTCAAATCCGGTTTGGGGATGATCGGCGGGATGGTGACCGAACGCCACGACAACCCTTTAAAGCCAAGCATCAGACGGGCCTTTTCGGCGAACAGCGACGCTGGGTAATGATGAAGAATCAGCTCTGACATGCTTTGGTCCATCCGCGAGGATAAACCGACAGCTTAGCCGTCCCGACGCTTGGGGCCTACCCGCTCAGGCTGATGGCGACGCATCAACGGTGTGGATAAAGCTCGCCGCCAGCGCCTCCTTGGCACTCTTGCGCAGCTTTTTGATCAGGCGTTCCTGGCGTAGCGCATCCCCCTTGTCGCGGCAGGCCTCGACGTATACCAATGCCACCGCCGGACTGGAGTAAAAAAAACGCGCGCCTTTGCCACTCTGATGCTTTTCAAAGCGACGATGAGGGTCGTCGCTGATGCCGCAGTACAACGCACCATTGGCCGCACGTACCAAATAAACGAACCATGGTTTTGGCGTGGCGCCTTCAAGAGCAGGTTGCGGGGCAATCGCGGCGTCAGACATAGGGGATCGGAGAGGCAGTACAGGATCGGCGATTCTAGCAGAGCCTCAGCGGCCCGCCTGAAACGCCTTCAAACCCTTCTGCGCCTGCGCACAAATGGCGTTCTGCACCAGCGGCGTCCAGCCCAGCAGGATGCCTTTCATACCGAGGGCCTGACGCGACCAGCGCCAGAGATCGAAGTGGTCGTGATGCTCGCAGATCTTGCCGTCGCGGAACACGAAGCGCGCCTGGATATCGTTGACCACCGTGCGACCGGTCTGGCTGAACAGGTACGTCGCCACCCAATGCGCACCTCCCGATCGGTCGTCCGCACGCACGTTGTCGAATCGCACCGAGAAGTCCCTGGCACGCGAGGTCAACATGCGCCACATGTCCCCGGCATCACGACCGCGCAGCTCACCGAACACCGGATCGCTGAATACCACGTCTTCGGTGTAGCAGGCGGCCATGGCCTCGGCATCGAGGCGATTGAACGCGTCATAGAAGTCGTAGATCAGCGCGCTGTGTTGCTCGCTCGGAAGGGGATCGCTCATGCGGGGAATGTCCATGGGAAAGGTGTCTGCACGATAAGCGCCGCCACCTGTTTTTGCCATGGACATTTGCGATGCAAATACCGTAACTCAGATTTTTTCGCTGGTTACGTCGACATAAAGCGCGCGGCCTGCGCCCATACCGGCAACTATTGCAAGCACGCCGATGATGCCGAAGATCCAGCCCACGGAGTTCCAGTTGCCGGTCCAGTCATGCACCACACCCACTGCGAACGGCCCCAGCGAAGCCAGCGTGTAACCCACGCCTTGAGCCATGCTCGACAGGTTCGCAGCGACGTGTGAATCACGGGAACGCAGCACGATCAAGGTCAGGGCCAGACTGAACGTACCGCCCTGCCCCAGACCGAGGACGACGGCCCAGATCCACAGTTGATTGAGGGGCGCATACAAACAGCCGTAGAGCCCGGCGAGCGTGAGCAGCATGACCAGCAAGATGGCAACGCGCTGATCCTTGCCACGGGTGGCGAGCCAAGGTGCGGCCAGCGAACTGATCAATTGGACCATGATCGAGCCCGAGAGCAGCAACCCTGCCTCGGTCGGCGTCAGACCACGACCGATGAGAATGGACGGCAACCAGCCGAACACGATGTAGGCCAAAGACGATTGCAGGCCCATGTACAAAGTGACCTGCCGTGCCAGCTTGTCGCGGAAAAGGCCCCGGACCCGGTAGGACGCCTGATGCTGGCCATGACGTTGGCGAGTTTGCGGCCACCAGAAAATCGCGGCCAACAGCGCCGGGACAATCCAGAAGCCCAGGCCCATGTTCCAGCTATTACCGAAGAACTGGCTCAGTGGCACCGTGGAGCCGGCTGCCACAGCAGCCCCAAGACACAGGGCCATGGTGTACACGCCGGTCATGGTCCCGGCCTGTTTGGCGAAGTCCCGCTTGACGATACCGGGCAACAACACGCCAATGATACCGATGCTCGCACCCGCCATGATGCTGCCAGCGAACAATCCGACAGGACCAAACGAACTGCGCAGAATGATGCCGCAGGTCAGTGTCAGCAAAATGCCCAAGACCACGCGCTCGCTACCGAAGCGGCGCGCCAGGACCGGCGCGAGAGGCGCAAACAGGCCGAGGCACAACACTGGCAATGTCGTCAGCAGGCCCGCCGTTGCGGCGGACAGCCCGAGGCTTTTGGACACCTCGCTAAGCAGCGGCGCCATGCTCGACAATGCCGGTCGCAAGTTCAGCGCGACCAACACCAGCCCCAACAATAGAAACCACGGGCGCTTGAGCACGGGGCGATGTTGCTGGACTTGCTCGTCGTCAGCCTCGGCATCGATCAACAGTTCATCGATATCGTGGTGTTGTTTTGAAGGGGATAGCGTGTCGCTCGCCGGTGGCGCCTTGGTCGTCATGGGATTCTCGTGGAGGCAGGATGTGAAGCAGCGCAGTGCGCAAAGATGCAATCCTGTTGGAGAACGGCAAAGAACACAAGTTTCGCGCGGATTGGGTACAGTTTTGCGCCCAAGGCCAGGTGGCCGATTGTAGAAGCGCGCTTGCCCGCGATGGGCCGGTGCCGGGCAAACCCGCCCCCCGGTTTAAAGCATTCGCGGGCAAGCGCTTTCCTACAGAGATTCGTAATAAAAAACCCGGGCACATGGCCCGGGTTCGTTGGTAAAGCGGCTATCGACTCAGTGCAGAATCTGGCTGAGGAACAGCTTGGTACGGTCGCTTTGCGGGTTGTCGAAGAAGTCGTTCGGCGCGGCCTGTTCGACGATTTCGCCTTTGTCCATGAAGATCACGCGATTGGCCACGGTGCGGGCAAAGCCCATTTCGTGGGTCACGCAAAGCATGGTCATGCCTTCTTCAGCCAGGCCGACCATGGTGTCCAGCACCTCTTTCACCATTTCAGGGTCAAGGGCCGAGGTCGGTTCGTCGAACAGCATGATTTTCGGCTTCATGCACAGCGCGCGAGCGATGGCCACACGTTGCTGCTGACCGCCGGACAACTGACCGGGATACTTGTGCGCCTGCTCTGGAATGCGTACGCGCTCCAGGTAGTGCATGGCGATTTCTTCGGCTTTCTTCTTCGGCATCTTGCGCACCCACATCGGGGCCAGTGTGCAGTTCTGCAGAATGGTCAGGTGCGGAAACAGGTTGAAGTGCTGGAACACCATACCCACTTCGCGGCGAATGGTTTCGATCTGCTTGAGGTCCGAAGTCAGTTCGGTGCCATCAACGACGATGCGACCTTGCTGGTGTTCTTCCAGACGGTTGAGGCAGCGAATGGTGGTCGACTTGCCCGAGCCCGACGGGCCACACAGGACGATACGCTCGCCCTGACGCACGTTCAGGTTGATGTCTTTCAATACATGGAACTGGCCGTACCATTTATGTACGCCTTCCATGCGGATCATGCCTTCGGCGCCCAGAGGCTTGCTGATAGCTTCACTCATCACATAACTCCTAACGCTTGTGGCCTGTGTCCAACTTACGCTCCAAATGCATGGAGTAGCGGGACATGCCGAAACAGAAGATCCAGAACACCAGGGCCGCGAACACGTAACCCTCGGTCGCCATGCCGAGCCAGTTCGGATCGGCGGCAGCTTGTTTGACGCTGTTGAGCAGGTCGAACAGGCCGATGATGATCACCAGACTGGTGTCCTTGAACAGTGCGATCACAGTGTTCACGAGACCCGGAATCACCAGCTTCAACGCTTGCGGCAGAATCACCAGGCCCATCCGGCGCCAGTAGCCCAGGCCCATCGCAGCAGCCGCTTCGTACTGACCTTTCGGGATGGCCTGCATGCCACCACGCACCACTTCAGCCACATAGGCCGACTGGAACATGATCACGCCGATCAGCGCGCGCAGCAGCTTGTCGAAGTTCATGCCTTCGGGCAGGAACAGCGGCAACATCACGGAGGACATGAACAGCACGGTGATCAACGGAACGCCACGCCAGAACTCGATGAAGGTCACGCAGATCACACGGATCGCCGGCATGTCGGAACGGCGTCCGAGCGCCAGAACCACGCCCAGCGGCAATGCGCCGGCGATGCCGACGGTGGCGATCACCAGTGTCAGCATCAGGCCGCCCCACTGACTGGTGGCCACTTCGGTCATGCCGAAGACGCCGCCGTGCAGCAGGAAGTAAGCGACGATCGGGTAGATCACCAGAAAGCTCAGGCCGTAGACCGCCTTGCGTGGCATGGCTTTGATGAACAACGGCGCAACGCCGATGATCGCCAGCCAGACAGTCAGATCGACCCTCCAGCGCAGTTCCTGCGGATAGTAGCCGTACATGAACTGGCCGAAACGCTGTTCGATGAACACCCAGCAGGCGCCTGCCTTGGTGCAATCGGCGCGCGTAGTACCAACCCAGTTGGCATCGAAGAGGGTCCAGCTCAGCAGGGGGGGAACGACCAGCCAGATCAGGTAGATCGCGAACAGGGTCAACAGGGTGTTGATCCAGTTCGAGAACAGGTTCTGGCGCATCCATGCAACCGGGCCGAAAACTTTGCTCGGCGGCGGCATGTCGGGTTTGAAAGTATGGGATGTCATGCGCGTTTCCTCACCGCTCGATCAGCGCAATGCGCTTGTTGTACCAGTTCATCAGCAGGGAAATGCTGATACTGATCGCCAGGTACACGCTCATGGTGATGGCAATGACTTCGATGGCCTGACCGGTCTGGTTGAGCACGGTACCGGCGAACAGCGAAACCATTTCCGGATAACCGATACCGGCCGCCAGCGAGGAGTTCTTCGCCAGGTTCAGGTATTGGCTGGTCAACGGCGGAATGATCACTCGCAACGCTTGCGGAATGATGACCTTGCGCAGAGTCGGACCCGGGCGCAGGCCCAGGGAACGCGCAGCTTCGGTCTGGCCGTGGCTGACCGACTTGATGCCCGACCGCACGATCTCGGCGATGAACGCCGCGGTATATACGGTCAAGGCCAGGGTCAACGCCAGCAGTTCAGGGATCAGTACCCAGCCGCCGACGAAGTTGAAGCCCTTGAGTACCGGCAATTCCCAGTGAACCGGCGCACCGAAGATCAGCGCACACAGTGCCGGGATCACGATGAGAAGAGCCAGGCCCGCCCAGAACTTGTGGAACGGAACGCCCGTGGCTTCGAAGCGCTTGTTCGCCCACTTGGTCATGAACACGATAGCGACGATGGCCAGCACGATGCTGATCACGAATGGCCAGGTTGCATCGTTGGTGATCGCCGCGGGCATGTTCAGACCACGGCTGCTGACGAAGAACGAACCGAGGAAGCCATGCGCCGCACGAGGCCCCGGCAGCGTCAGGAACACAGCGAAGTACCAGAACAGGATCTGCAGCAGCGGCGGAATGTTACGGAACACTTCGACGTAAACAGTCGCCAGCTTGTTGATGATCCAGTTGTTTGACAGACGCGCCACGCCAACGATGAAGCCCAGCAATGTCGCGAGAATCACGCCAATGAACGTCACCAGCAGCGTGTTGAGCAAACCGATAAGGAAAACTCGCGCGTAGCTGTCGGACTCTGTGAAAGGAATCAGATGCTGCGCGATGCCGAAGCCGGCACTGTTTTCAAGGAAACCGAAACCTGAAGTGATGCCCCGGTGTTGCAGGTTGGTTTGAGTGTTATCGAACAGATACCAACCCATCGCGACTACAGCGATAACCGTGATTATCTGAAATAGCCACGCACGCACTTTGGGATCGCTGAGGGATAGCCTCTGCTTTGGTGCGCTGATTTGATTTTGCATGGAGTGCCCCAGAAGAAGAATGCAACGAAGCACCCGGCCACGATTCACATAGCCGGGTGCAGGTCAATCAACGCACTGGTGGCGCGTATTGAATGCCGCCGTTGGTCCACAGGGCGTTCATGCCACGGTCGATTTCCAGAGGGGTGGTTTTACCCAGGTTCTTGTCGAAGATTTCGCCGTAGTTACCTACTTGAGCAACGATCTGAACAACCCAGTCCTTCTTCAGTTTCAGCTGCGGGCCGTAGTCACCGTCAGCGCCCAGCAGACGGGCAACGTCAGGGTTTTTGGTGGACTTGGCTTCGGCTTCAACGTTTTTCGACGTGATGCCAGCTTCTTCGGTGTTCAGCAGTGCGTAGCCAACCCAGCGAACGATGGCAGTCCATTCGTCGTCACCACGGGCAACAACCGGTGCCAGAGGCTCTTTGGAGATGGTTTCAGGCAGAACGACGTAGTCTTTCGGCGAGGCCAGCTTGGAGCGCTGTGCGTACAGCTGCGATTTGTCGGAGGTCAGCACGTCGCAACGACCGGACTCCAGCGACTTGGCGCTTTCGTCAGAGGTGTCGAAGGTGATCGGGGTGTACTTGAGGTTGTTGGCGCGGAAGTAGTCGGACACGTTCAGCTCGGTGGTGGTACCGGCTTGAATACAGATGGTCGCGCCGTCCAGTTCCTTGGCACTCTTCACGCCCAGCTTGCTGTTGGCCAGGAAGCCAACGCCGTCGTAGTAAGTCACGAAGCCCGGGAATTCCAGACCCATGCTCGCATCGCGGGAGCTGGTCCAGGTGGTGTTACGCGACAGGATGTCGATCTCGCCAGACTGCAGCGCAGTGAAACGCTCTTTGGCGTTCAACTGGCTGAACTTGACCTTCTTGGCGTCGCCAAAAACGGCAGCCGCGACTGCGCGGCAGAAGTCCGCATCGATACCCTGGATGGTGCCGCTTTTGTCAGGTACCGAGAAACCTGGCAGACCGTCGCTCACGCCGCACTGGATGAAGCCTTTCTTCTGAATGGCATCGAGTTTTGCGCCCGCTTGAGCGAAACCGGTCATGCCGAGTGCTGCTGCGGCGGCCACTACAGCCAGGGTGGATTTCAACATCTTCATTCAAACCTCCAAGTTTGCTCTTTGTTGTGTAGGAGCTTCAGCCCCGTCGCACCCTTGTGAGGCATTGATGACCCGTGCTGGCTTGTTTTTGGGTCATGCGACGTAAGACCCGGATCCGCCACCGGCGTCAGGCAACCGGCCTGACATGTTTGCGGACCCGATTTGGTCAAATGGACTGAAGCCCCCAGATGTCCTTGAACCCCGAGGTCCAAAGCGAATCGTGCCGGAATCCTCATCGATGGATTCCCTGCTGCCTCAGCGTAACGTTAGGCTGCATGATTAATAGCCTAATAGTGTTACCGCCAAAGTGAGCGCCTTCACTCCGAAGCTTTCGTAGCAAAGCGCGTACCACCATGGTGGCAAACTCGAATTAGCGACAGGTCAAGATCAAAACTTGTAGTCTTGCGACATCTTCTTTCATATCTCGATATAGGCTGCGCACCGCCTTAAGGCGCTGCGCCAGAGCCGCTGCACACAATTGGAGCACACATGAGCGAACCCCTGATCATCGAACCGGAAAAGTCCGTCGATGCCTGCGTCATCTGGTTGCACGGCCTGGGCGCCGACCGTTATGACTTCCTGCCGGTTGCCGAAGCCCTCCAGCAGAACCTGCTGACAACCCGCTTCGTTCTCCCGCAAGCGCCGACCCGTGCCGTTACCGTCAACGGCGGGTATGAAATGCCGAGCTGGTATGACATCAAGGCCATGAGTCCGGCCCGCGCCATTGACAGCGGACAACTTGAAGGCTCGGCCCAGCGCATCCTGACCCTGATCGAAG
This sequence comes from Pseudomonas sp. LS-2, assembly GCF_003605735.1. Taxonomy (GTDB): domain Bacteria; phylum Pseudomonadota; class Gammaproteobacteria; order Pseudomonadales; family Pseudomonadaceae; genus Aquipseudomonas. The sequence goes on from NZ_QXTJ01000045.1 coordinate 295,224, forward strand.
GGCAGCGTGACAGCGGCATCGATCCCGCTAGAATCTTCCTGGCCGGTTTTTCCCAAGGCGGCGCAGTGGTGCTGCATACCGCATTCCTGCGTTGGGAAGGCCCGCTGGGCGGCGTTCTCGCGCTGTCCACCTATGCACCGACGTTCAGTGATGACATGGCTCTGTCGGCCAGCCAACAGCGCATTCCGGCGTATTGTCTGCACGGCATTTATGACGAAGTTGTCCAGAACGCCATGGGCCGCACCGCCTACGAGCATCTGAAGTCGCACGGCGTCACCGCGACATGGCAGGAATACCCAATGGGCCACGAAGTGTTACCGCAGGAGATTGCCGACATAGGCGCCTGGCTCGGGGACCGGCTGCGTTAACCACCATTTCTTGCTTTCATTTGTCGTGTGAATTTGGTAGGGCACTACGCCCGGCCGGGTTCTTGCTTTACACTGCCGGGCGTACATTCCTTAATCAATCGACGAGATGACCGTGCTCAAAGCACTTAAAAAAATGTTCGGTAAAAGCGAGGCTGAGCAGCTCGCACCCGCTGCTCCCCTCCCCGCTTCCAAAAGCCCGACCGAAGGCTCATACCGGGAACTCGCTACGCCTGTAGCGCACACTGCGGAACCAGAGGCCTCAAGCTCACCCGCCCCCACGCGGGCAAAGGCCGAGCGACCTCGCCGCGAACGCGCGCCCAAGCCTGTGGTTGCGCCGTGGAAAATCGAAGATTTCGTGGTCGACCCCGCAGAAGGCAAGACCCGCTTTCATGACTTCCCGCTCGCACCCGAACTGATGCACGCCATTCAGGACCTGGGCTTCCCGTATTGCACGCCGATTCAGGCAGGCGTTCTGGGCTTCACCCTCAAGGGCAAGGATGCGATCGGTCGCGCACAGACCGGCACCGGCAAGACCGCCGCGTTCCTGATCTCGATCATCACTCAGTTGACCCAGACCCCACCGCCGAAAGAGCGGTACATGGGCGAGCCTCGCGCACTGATCATTGCACCGACCCGTGAGTTGGTGGTTCAGATCGCCAAAGACGCCGCTGCACTGACCAAATACACCGACCTGAACGTCATGACGTTCGTCGGTGGCATGGATTTCGATAAACAGCTCAAACAACTGGAAGCGCGACACTGCGACATTCTGGTGGCAACGCCAGGCCGTTTGCTGGACTTCAATCAGCGCGGTGAAGTGCATCTGGACATGGTCGAAGTGATGGTGCTGGACGAAGCCGACCGCATGCTGGACATGGGTTTCATCCCGCAGGTGCGCTCGATCATTCGCCAGACTCCGCACAAGGGCGAGCGTCAGACGCTGCTGTTCTCGGCAACTTTCACCGACGACGTGATGAACCTTGCCAAGCAGTGGACTACCGACCCTGCGATTGTCGAGATCGAGTCGGAAAACGTCGCCAGTGACAACGTTGAGCAGCACATCTATGCGGTGGCTGCGGCGGACAAGTACAAGCTGCTCTTCAACCTGATCAACGACAACGGCTGGTCCCGGGTCATGGTGTTCGCCAACCGCAAGGACGAGGTGCGCCGGATCGAAGAGCGCCTGGTGCGCGATGGCGTGAATGCCGCGCAGCTGTCAGGTGACGTGCCACAGCACAAGCGAATCAAGACCCTGGAAGGCTTCCGCGAAGGCAAGATTCGTGTGCTGGTCGCCACCGACGTTGCCGGTCGGGGAATCCACATCGACGGTATCAGCCACGTGATCAACTTCACCCTGCCGGAAGTGCCGGACGACTACGTGCACCGCATCGGTCGTACCGGTCGCGCAGGTGCCGACGGTGTCTCGATCAGCTTCGCAGGCGAAGACGATTCGTATCAGTTGCCGTCGATCGAAGAGAAGCTGGGTCGCAAGATCAGCTGTGAAATGCCGCCGACCGAGCTGTTGCGGGCCGTGGTGCGCAAGCCAAGGGTTGAGCCTGCGGCGGAGTAACGAACACTGCGCCTGTAGGAGCGCGCTTGCCCGCGATAGCATGAGTTCAGCTACCTCCTGGGTGACTGACACAGCGCTATCGCGGGCAAGCGCGCTCCTACCCATACCGAGTTAAAGCTCGGCTTTTTTCCAGCGATCCGCAGCCGCGTGATCACTGTCTCGCCCCTCCACCCAACGCGGCCCTTGCGAAGTGTTTTCCTTCTTCCAGAACGGGGCGCGGGTTTTCAGGTAGTCCATGACGAAATCGCAGGCTTCGAACGCCGCCTGACGGTGGGCGCTGGCAACGCCGACGAACACGATCGGCTCTCCTGGCTCGAGCGCACCGATGCGATGCAGCACCTCGATCTTGAGTAGCGGCCAGCGTTGTTGCGCCTCGTCTGCGATCTTGATCAGCGCCTTCTCGGTCATGCCGGGGTAATGCTCCAGAAACATGCCTGCGACTTCACGACCGTCGTTGAAATCGCGCACATATCCAATAAAACTCACCACCGCGCCAACGCCGACATTGGCGTCGTGCATCGCGTTGACTTCAGCGCCCGGATCGAACGCCGTGACCTGCACGCGAACGCCCATGCTCAACCTCCCGTGACAGTGGGGAAAAACGCCACCTCGTCGCCCTGCTCGACCGGTTCGTTGAGCGAACAAAGCTCCTGATTGCGGGCGCACATAATGCTCTGTTCGCTCAGCACATCCCAGACTCCACCGCGCTGCAGCAGATGCTGACGTACAGCCTCGACAGTGGCGAACGTACCTTCCAGGCGCTCGCTTTCAGTGCCCAGGGTCTCCCGGAAGCGAGCAAAGAACTGAACCTGCACGTGAATACTCATGGGGCCTCCACCTTCTCGTCAGCGACGAAGTGCCCGCTCTTGCCGCCGAGCTTTTCAAGCAGGCGTACCTGTTCGATGACCATGCCGCGATCGACCGCCTTGCACATGTCGTAGATGGTCAGTGCGGCGACGCTGGCAGCCGTCAGGGCTTCCATTTCAACGCCGGTCTGCCCCGACAGTTTGCAGCGAGCGACGATGTGGACGGTGTCAGTGCCTTCGGCGCTGAGCTCGACCTTGACGCTGGTCAGCATCAACGGGTGACAGAGAGGGATCAGATCACTGGTTTTTTTCGCCGCCTGAATGCCAGCAATACGCGCCACGGCGAAGACATCACCTTTCGGATGTCCACCGGCAACGATCATTTGCAGGGTTTCGGGCAGCATGCGCACACGCGCTTCGGCCACGGCTTCACGGGACGTCACGGATTTTTCAGTGACGTCGACCATGTTGGCGCGACCTTGGGAATCGAGATGAGTAAGCACGGGATGACTCCTGGACAGGAGCCGCGATTGTAGCGCGTGTGCGGATGACGCTGCGATCCGCTTTTGAATCTGTAGCAGTCCGGCTTGCCGGCGGCAGCGACCTGAATGACGCCACCGCCGGCAAGCCGGACTGCTACGGGGGAGTTGTGGTGCGAGAAGGACGTGGGAGCCGAGCCGGCTCCCACAGTTTCAAACGGCGACGTTACAAATGACTCTCCGCATACTCGGCCAGGATCGAGCGTGGAACCCCTTGCAGGGTAATGTGCACGCCGTTGGGGAAATCCTTGAAGCGCTCCGTCAGGTAAGTCAGCCCTGAACTCGTGGCCGACAGGTAGGGGGTGTCGATCTGCGCCAGGTTACCCAGGCAGACCACCTTGGAACCCGCACCGGCACGAGTGATGATGGTTTTCATCTGGTGCGGTGTGAGGTTCTGGCATTCGTCGATCAGGATCAGGCTCTGCTGGAAACTGCGGCCCCGAATGTAGTTGAGGGATTTGAACTGCAACGGCACCTTGCTCAGGATGTAGTCGACACTGCCATGGGTGTTTTCATCATCCATGTGCAGCGCTTCCAGGTTATCGGTGATGGCGCCTAGCCACGGCTCCATTTTTTCCGCCTCGGTACCGGGCAAGAAGCCAATCTCCTGATCGAGCCCCTGCACGCTGCGAGTGGCGATGATGCGCCGATAACGCTTGCTGACCATGGTCTGCTCGATGGCAGCGGCCAGCGCCAGGATGGTCTTGCCGGAGCCCGCAGCGCCAGACAGGTTGACCAGGTGAATATCGGGATCGAGCAGCGCAAACAGCGCAAGGCCCTGATAGATGTCGCGAGGCTTGAGCCCCCACGCCTCCTGATGCAGCAGCGGCTCCTGGTGCATGTCCAGCAGCAGCAACTCATCCGGCTTCACGCCTTTGACCCAGCCGACGAAGCCCTGCTCGTCGATGATGAACTCGTTGATATGGACGGCCGGAATCTGTTCCGTCATCTGCACTTTGTGCCAGGTGCGACCGTGATCCTGACGGGTGTCTACCTTGCTGACGCGGTCCCAGAAAGAGCCGGTCATGGTGTGATAACCACGCGACAACATCGATACGTCATCGACCAGTTGGTCGGTGCTGTAATCCTCTGCCGCGATACCGCAGGCACGCGCCTTGAGGCGCATGTTGATGTCTTTGGTCACCAGCACGATGCGCATGTCCTTTTTGCGCGCATGCAGGTCAATCAACTGGTTGATGATGATGTTGTCGTTCAGATGCTCGGGCAGAAGGCTGTTGGGCTCTTCACGCTTGTTCATCAGGATGGACAGATAACCCTTGAAAACGCCAGTACCGCGATCGATCGGTACGCCTCGTTCGACCTCCTCCGGGGTCGCTTCGCCCAGTGTCTTGTCGATCAACCGGATGGCCTGACGGCATTCAGCGGCGACCGAGTGCTTGCCCGCCTTGAGCTTGTCCAGTTCTTCGAGGACAGTCATGGGGAGTGCGACGTGGTGTTCTTCGAAATTCAGCAGAGCGTTTGGATCGTGAATCAATACGTTGGTATCGAGCACATAGAGGATTGGCTGGTTAGAGGAAGGGGTGCGTCCGTGGTCATCCATACTCGCTCACCTTTGTAGAAGCCAGGTAACGCGACACACGAAACGATGTCGCGCCACGAAAAGGCCGCCGAGGCTCTCCCCTTAAGGCAGGAGAGAAATGCGCAAAGTGGGGTCTGGGGGGACGCCACCTGTGTTGCAGGGTTCGGCGGTCTGTTGTCGTAATACCGCAAAACCGATGACATAAAAAAGCGTTTTGAACGTAATTCGAAGTTTATTTCACAGCATGACGAATAGCCCTTGGCGGATGTCTTCCACGCGTTTACAGTCGGAAGTCCGGTCGACGAGAAATCCTCGGATTTTTCTGACCGGCCCTGCCGCATCACCCCGCTACTCGCCTTGTTTTACGGGCTCTTGAGCCTGATCCGCTGGTTGTTCCTGAGAATCTTGCGTCTGCTCGTCCGAGGGCTCGTCGGAGTCATCGTCGTCGGGTGGCGCCTCATCGGTTTCATCCGGCAATTGCTGCGGATAAATATGACAGTCCTCCCACGTCACACCGCTCTGCGCGGTATTGGCCATCAGCCAGGGCACTGCCTGTTGCGGCTTGTCAGTGCTGTCGTGGAAGACGATATTGCCACGCCGCCATAACAGCATCAGGGTCAGCACCCGGTGCGCACTCTGTTCAGCGGAAATGCGTCCGGTCGCGTCCTGTGAATCGATATTCCACAACGATACCTGCAACTGCTGATCACGGAAGAACTGTGCACCGTCGGCCCGACGATGACCGTACGGCGGGCGGAACAGCGGCACGAAATTATCCGGCAGCGTTTGCTGAACCAGCGCCGCGCTGCGCTCGATCGAATCCTGCCAGTCGTTCCAATGAGCGTGCGAGCGATATTCCCAGCCTTGCAGGCCGACACACTGCTGGCGATACAACGTTTGCAGCGCTTGTGGGGAACTGGCATCAATACGGCTCTGCAGGTTTTTGCCAAGCACGAAGAACGTTGCGTTGATTTTCTGCTGACGCATGAAGTCAGCGAGCCAGTCGGTTGCACCGTCAGCCACCGTAGGGCCACTCTCGAAATTGAGCAGGAAGGTGCGATCCGGCATCTCCTCGCCACTCAACTCGTCCGAGTTGTAGCGCTCGATCTCGCTGCTGGTCTGCGGGAACAACGCCGCCATGCGCAGCAGCTCGTTGAGATAACGCTGGTTGAAAGCATCAGCAGGGGCGGCCCAATGTGCATAGAAGGAGTCGTCAGCAACCTTGTACTCCGCCGCTCGCTGACGCAGCATCGGTACGTCGTCGACCAGCACGCAGAACGAAGCATCGGCCTCGCAGGATTTTTCGGCGGATTTCCAGTTCTCGAACAACCTCGCCCACATGCGCGTGCGGATCACGTTGACCGTTTGCACATTGATCTGGCGCAAGCCCATGCGTTCGGCAAGCTGAACATCGCTGAGGTTTTCGCTCTCGAGCAACTGATGGGCAAAACTCAGGATTTCGGCGCGAGAGGCGACATCGAACAGTTGCGGAGTCTCCAGAACCTCCGGCCAGACACTGCGATCCATCGTCGCAATCTCTCCGGTCGCCGCCTGGGCGCTGAACGCCAGCAGACAGGCACCGATCAATAACGGCATGCGCAAAACGATGTGCTCCCAATCCTTGAACAAAGCGGCCGAAACCGGCGAGGCACTATAGCGGATTTGATGGCTGCACCCAGAGTCTCGAATTCATGCTCAGGCCTTGCAGGAGCTCGCGTGCCCGCGATTGCGGTGTTTCAGTTATCCATTGGCTAGCAGGAACACCACAATCGCGGGCAAGCGCGCTCCTGCATTTACTCCGACCATCTGTGGACCTCTACCTATCATCACCATAGCTGGAGTCATCGGGTCACAACCCCTAGAATCGCCCCCACGATTAAAGGAGACGACTGCATGCTGATGGTGATATCCCCAGCGAAAACCCTCGATTTCGAGACCCCGCCGACCACCGAGCGCTTCACCCAGCCGCAATACCTGGACCACTCACAGGAACTGATCACTCAGTTGCGCGAGCTGACACCTGCGCAAATCAGCGAGCTGATGCATCTTTCCGACAAACTGGCCGGGCTCAATGCCGCGCGGTTCGGCAGTTGGACACCAGCGTTCACCCCGAAAAACGCCAAGCAGGCTCTGCTGGCATTCAAGGGCGACGTTTACACCGGACTTGCCGCCGAGACCCTCGGTGAAGCCGATCTCGACTATGCACAACAACATCTGCGCATGCTTTCCGGTTTGTACGGCCTGCTGCGCCCACTGGACCTGATGCAGCCCTATCGGCTGGAAATGGGCACCAAACTGGCCAATGCCCGCGGCAAGGACCTTTATGCCTTTTGGGGTGAGCGCATCAGCGAATGGCTCAACGAGGCACTGGCCGAGCAAGGCGACGACGTGCTGCTCAACCTGGCATCTAACGAATACTTCTCTGCAGTCAAACGCCCTGCGCTCAAAGCCCGTGTGATCGACACAGAGTTCCGCGATCAGAAGAACGGTCAGTTCAAGATCATCAGCTTCTACGCCAAGAAGGCGCGCGGCATGATGAGCCGGTTCGTGATTTCCGAGCGGATAGACAACCCTGAACACCTCAAGCAGTTCGATTTGCAGGGTTACCGCTACAGCAAGGACCTGTCGAAAACGGACAAGCTGGTGTTCCTGAGGGATGAATCCGCCGTTTGATCAGGCACAAAAAAAGGGCTCGATCGAGCCCTTTTTCATTCTGTGCATCACTTGAAGACCGGTTGAGCGACGTCGAGCACATCCCGACGCGTTTAAAAAAACGTTTAATGCCCATCCAATTGAATGCCCTTTGAAGTTCCTCCTGCGCCCTATTGGCGGACGAACGGCACGCAAGACAACTATTTGGCGCCAACAATAAGTCGGCGTCCGAGCAGGCCGCTTTTTTCTCAAAAAATTAACAACATTTTTGAGTGCTGGCACTTTGTCTGTTCGCACTAGTGGCACACTTACATACACTTGCCTCAGGCCCTTTATTAATAAGGGCTAAACCGGATGTGCTATCAGAGTGCAACTATTCGCAAGACCGAAGGTATTTCAAAAAATCTCAAAAAGAGGACGAGCGGCCCGGAACTTATGGGGAAGCCTCACGCTCCTACATCCCGTAACAATTCTCGTCCACCTTGTGAGACATCTCTTACATAGCAGCAGGACGATTCTGGAAGTTGCTTATCAACGTAGTTGGACGACCCGTTCCGGTGGTACGTACAAGGAGAGAACGCACCAAACTAGTTGAAGTAAATCGAGCAAGCACCAATCGGGTGCCTGCAGCCACTGACGAGCAAGACAAGACTGATCATGGCTAAAAGCCTTGAGCCAGAGGCGCGGCAGCGACTCGCATCATTCGTTGGAGTGTTATGCCATATCCCAGATCGGGAACCTACATACATATGTATCGGTTACTCGACGCTTATATTCTGTAACATTCGAGCCCGCCTACGAAATCAGGCCGCTCACACTTAAATTCTGCCTGTGCTTGTGTCACGACATTAACTTGCCGTGCGAACGAGTGCGCGAAAGTTGTTAGACAGTACTTATATCCAGCCAACTAAATGGCGTAAAAATCGAGGAGATTACGATGCATATCAGCATCTTTGGTTTGGGCTATGTCGGTGCAGTATGTGCTGGTTGCCTCTCGGCACGTGGTCATGACGTTGTCGGTGTGGATATCTCCAGCGCCAAGATCGACCTGATCAACCAGGGCAAATCGCCGATCGTTGAACCGGGTCTGGGTGAACTGCTGGAAAACGGTATCAAGACCGGCAAGCTGCGCGGTACGACCGACTTCTCCGAGGCCATCCGCGCCACTGACCTTTCGATGATCTGCGTCGGCACGCCAAGCAAGAAGAATGGCGATCTGGAGCTGGATTTCATCGAATCCGTCTGCCGCGAAATCGGTTTCGTACTGCGTGAAAAGACCTCTCGCCACACCATCGTCGTGCGCAGCACCGTTCTGCCAGGCACCGTTGCAAACGTGGTCATCCCGATTCTGGAAGACTGCTCGGGCAAGAAAGCCGGCGTCGATTTCGGCGTTGCGGTAAACCCTGAATTCCTGCGTGAAAGCACTGCGATCAAAGACTACGATCATCCTCCGATGACCGTAATCGGCGAATTCGACAAGGCCTCCGGTGACGTTCTGCAATCGCTGTACGAAGAACTCGACGCACCGATCATCCGCAAGGACATCGCCGTTGCCGAAATGATCAAGTACACCTGCAACGTCTGGCATGCGACCAAGGTCACCTTCGCCAACGAAATCGGCAACATCGCCAAGGCAGTCGGTGTCGACGGCCGTGAAGTGATGGAAGTCGTCTGCCAGGACAAGGCGCTCAACCTGTCCCAGTACTACATGCGCCCGGGCTTCGCGTTCGGCGGCTCCTGCCTGCCGAAGGACGTTCGCGCCCTGACCTACCGCGCCAGCTCTCTGGACATCGAAGCACCACTGCTCAACTCCCTGATGCGCAGCAATGTGTCTCAGGTGCAGAACGCATTCGACATCGTTGCTGCCAGCGACACCCGCAAGGTTGCCCTGTTGGGTCTGAGCTTCAAGGCCGGTACCGATGATTTGCGCGAAAGCCCACTGGTCGAGCTGGCAGAGATGCTGATCGGCAAGGGTTTCGACCTCAGCATCTTCGACAGCAACGTCGAATACGCTCGCGTTCACGGCGCGAACAAGGACTACATCGAGTCCAAGATCCCGCACGTTTCGTCCCTGCTGAATTCGGACTTCGACGCGGTCATCGATAACTCCGACGTGATCATTCTCGGTAACCGCGACGAACGTTTCCGCGCACTGGCCAATGAAGCGCCAGCCGGCAAACGTGTCATCGACCTGGTGGGCTTCATGAAAGGCACTACCACCGAAGACGGTCAGACCGAGGGTATTTGCTGGTAAGGCAGCTGCAAGCTGCAAGTTTCAAGTGACAGGTTCAAAGCCAGCTCCAGGCCACAGGTCCAATGCGTTTTCGCATGGACCTGCGGTTTGAAGCTTGCGGCTTGCAACTGACTTCTAGAGGTCCAGATTATGCTCAGGCTAAAACACGGCTTACTTCAGGCCGCAGGTTGGCTGTTTTATTTAAGTTTGCTGGCCGCCATTGCCATGGCGCTGCCTTCGACACTTTTCGACTCGCAGTCGAAAGACTTTATTTTTCTCGTCGGTATCGTCGGCATCTGGCGTTACTCGATGGGCGCAACGCATTTTGTGCGCGGCATGATTTTTCTCTACATCGTCTATCCGCACCTGCGCCGCAAAGTGCGCAAGCTCGGCAAGGCAGCGGATCCATCTCACGTGTTCCTGATGGTCACCAGCTTTCGCATCGACGCGCTGACCACCGCTCAGGTCTACAGCTCGGTGATTCAGGAAGCCATCGCCTGCGGCTACCCGACCACGGTCGTCTGCTCGCTGGTGGAAATGTCCGATGAACTGCTGGTCAAGGCCCTGTGGGCCAAGTACAACCCACCGGAACACGTGAAACTGGACTTCGTGCGCATTGCCGGCACCGGCAAGCGCGACGGCCTGGCGTTCGGCTTTCGCGCCATCTCCCGCCACATGCCGGATGATCGTGCCGTCGTGGCCGTGATCGATGGCGACACCGTACTGGCCGAAGGCGTGGTGCAGAAAACCGTGCCGTGGTTTCAGCTGTTCGGCAACGTCGGCGGCCTGACCACCAACGAATTCTGCGAAGTACGCGGCGGCTACATCATGAGCGAGTGGCACAAGCTGCGTTTCGCTCAGCGGCACATCAACATGTGCTCGATGGCTCTGTCCAAACGCGTACTGACCATGACCGGCCGCATGTCGGTATTCCGCGCCACGGTGGTTACCGACCCGGACTTCATCGCCGACGTCGAAAGCGACTCGCTGCAGCACTGGCGCCTGGGCCGCTTCAAATTCCTGACCGGCGATGACAAGTCCAGCTGGTTCAGCCTGATGCGCCTGGGTTACGACACTTTCTACGTGCCGGACGCCGCCATCAACACGGTTGAGCACCCGCCGGAGAAGAGCTTCCTCAAGGCCAGCCGCAAGCTGATGTATCGCTGGTACGGCAACAATCTGCGCCAGAACTCCCGTGCTCTCGGCCTAGGCGTGCGTCGCCTCGGCGTGTTCACCAGCATCGTCCTGTTCGACCAGCGCGTCTCGATGTGGACCTCGATCCTGGGCCTCACAGTCGCAGTGCTGGCCGCTTTCAAATTTGGCATGGGTGTCCTGTTGGCCTACCTGCTCTGGATCGGCATCACACGCCTGATCCTGACAGTGCTGCTGTCTTGCTCAGGGCATGCCATCGGCCCGGCCTACCCCTTGATTCTCTATTACAACCAGATCGTCGGCGCACTGATGAAGATCTACGTCTTCTTCCGCCTCGACCGCCAGTCCTGGACACGCCAGGACACCAAACTGAGCCGCGACATGGCCAGCTTCCAGGGTTGGTTCAATACCTGGTCGTCTCGGACCATGACTTTCTCGGCTGGCAGCATCTTCGTTGCCGTGCTGCTGACAATGGTTTGACCGGGTCTCTGACCGCACTAATGGATCAACTCGATTAATCAGGAATTACCGCCATGAATACAGCCGTGAATGTGAACGTCGTCCATGAATCCGAAGCCCAGCGTCAGCACGCCCGGGTCAAGATTCCAGCCAAGCTGCGCCTGCTCAATGGTCAGCCGAACGCGCCTCTGGTGCGTGTCGAAGATCTCTCTGCCGGGGGCCTGAGCTTCATTGCGCCAAGCGGCCTGAAACTGACGGCGGGCCAGGTTATCAAAGGCCGTATGCAGTTCCTGATCGATAACCTGGGACTGGCGATGGACGTCCAGCTGCAGGTTCGTGCTATCGATGCCGCAACCGGCCGCGTCGGTTGCCAGTTCCAGCATCTGGAACCACAGGACATCGCCACGCTGCGTCACTTGATCACTTCGCATCTGTCGGGCGATATCGTCAGCATGGGCGAAGTGCTCGCCACCCTGCAGCGCGACAACTTCACCAAGGCGCGCAAGGTCAAGGACAGCGGCAGCGGCATGAGCGCGTTCGGTCGCCTGCGTGCAGTGACCTTCAGCGCCGGTATCTTCGTCATCGGCCTGGCGGCTTTCGGCTTCGTCGCAAAATCCGTCTACGGCATGTATTTCGTCAGCCATTCGACCTCCGGCCTGGTCAGCGTGCCGAGCATGGACGTGACCATGCCGCGCGAAGGTACCGTCACCAGCCTGGTGGGTCCTGACGGCGTGGTAGCCAAAGGCGCCCCGTTGGCGACGTTCAATACCAGCATGCTGGAAATGCTCAAGGGCAACCTGGACCCGGATGAAATGCAACCGGCCAAGGTTGAAGAGCTGTTCGGTCGCCAACTGGCAGGCACCATGACCAGCCCATGCGATTGCGTAGTCGGCAAGCAACTGGTTGCAGATGGTCAGTACGCCGCCAAGGGTCAGGTGATCTTCCAACTGGTCCCTCGCAACGTCGCCGCCAACGTCGACGCCCGCTTCACCTACCGCCAGTTCGCCGATGTCCAGCCGGGCGCTCGCGTGAACTTCCAGATCGCCGGCGAAAGCGGTACTCACAGCGGCAAGGTGGTCAGCTCCACCGCCTTGAGCCCGGCCGATCTTTCTTCGGACCTTCGCGTACAGATCAAACCTGACGATTCGATCAACAGCAGCCTGGCAGGCCGTCCGGTCGAGGTGGTCAGCGATCGCGGCCCTTCGCTGAACTGGCTGATCGATAAAGCCACGGCCGCAGGTCTCTAAACATGGCTAGCCCACTTCGAAGCTTGTCAGCCCCTACGTTGTTGAGCCTGGCGATCGCCATCGGTCTGGGCGGCTGTGCCGGCCTGCCCGATCAACGTCTGGCCAATGAAGCCCTGAAACGCGGCGATACCGCGCTGGCGGAGCAAAACTATCGGCAACTGGCGGACCTGGGTTATAGCGATGCACAGGTAGGTCTTGCGGACATCCAGGTCGGCACTCGCGACCCGGAACTGATCAAACAGGCCGAGGCGACTTACCGCGCCGCAGCCCAGACATCGCCCCGTGCGCAATCGCGCCTGGGCAAGCTGCTGGCGGTCAAGCCCAACTCCACCGAAGCCGAGCAACGCGAAGCCGAAGGTCTGTTGAAGCAAGCCTTCGCCAACGGCGAGGCCGGCACGCTGATACCGCTGGCAATGCTCTATCTGCAATACCCGCACACGTTCCCCAACGTGAATGCTCAGCAGAAGATCAACGAATGGCGCGCGTCGGGTTATCCGGAAGCGGGTCTGGCTCAGGTGCTGCTGTATCGCACTCAGGGTACTTACGACCAGCATCTGGGTGAGGTCGAAAGCATCTGCAAACAGGCCCTGCGCACCAACGACGTTTGCTACATGGAACTGGCCACGGTCTATCAGAAGCGCGGCGAAGCCGACAAACAGGCCGCACTGCTGGAGCAAATGCAGAGCGGCTATGCCATGGGCAGCGTGCCCGCCATGCGTGTCGACAGTGTCGCTCGCGTACTGGCGGACTCGACCCTGGGCAAGCCCGACGAGAAGACCGCCCAGCAACTGCTGGAGAAGATCGCGCCGGCCTATCCCGCTTCCTGGGTGAGCCTGGCTCAGTTGCTCTACGACTATCCGGAGTTGGGCGACGTCAACAAGATGATGGAGTACCTGGACAACGGCCGGGCCGCCGACCAACCGCGCGCCGAACTGCTGCTGGGCAAGGTCTATTACGAAGGCAAGCTGGTGTTGCCGGACGCAAAGAAAGCCGAAGAGCATCTGCTCAAGGCTGCTCCGACGCAGATATCCGCACACTATTACCTGGGCCAGCTTTATCGCCGTGGTTACCTCGGCCACCCCGATGCCCAGAAGGCCGTCAACGAACTGCTGACCTCCGCTCGCGGCGGCCAGAACAGCGCCGACTTCGCCCTCGCGCAGCTATTTTCGCAAGGCAAGGGCATCAAACCCGACCCGGTCAACGCTTGGGTATTTGGCCAGTTGGCGCAAGCGCAGGGCACCCCGCAAGCGACGGATCTTGCGCAGCAACTCAACGATCAATTGCCGCCTGAGAAACGCGCCCAGGCGCAGAGTCTTCTCCAGCGAGAACAGCAGGTCCGTGGCACCACTGCGCAGAACGCGCTGGCCATGCAGGCACTGCAAGAAGAAAAAGACGGCGAGGACGCACCTCTATGAAGCTTAAGTTGAACCCTCTGATGGCGGCCGGGCTCGGTCTGGGTTTCACCCTGATCTGGGCTACCCCGACATTGGCTGCCTTGACCGAAGACAAGAACTTCGGGATCGAAGTGAAGGCCACCGGCCAGATGGAAGACGACCGCGACCTGGGCACCCGTGGCGGTGGCGACGTCAACGGGATCGGTCTTGATCTGCGCCCATGGATGTATGGCCAATGGGGCAACTGGAGCGGCTACGCGATGGGTCAGGTGGTCACTGCCAGCGACACCATCCAGACCGACCCGCTGGACGAACAGACCACCAACGCCGAAGGCCAGACCAGCCAGCGCGCCCGCAGCACGTCCAGCAGTCGCGAAGTGGACGACAGCTACGCGGCCCTTCGTGAATTCTGGATCGGCTACAGCGGTTTCACGCCCTACCCTGGCGAGATCCTCAAGTTCGGTCGTCAGCGTCTGCGCAACGACGACGGCCAGTGGCACGACACCAATATCGAGGCCCTGAACTGGACCTTCGACACAACGCTGCTCAAGGCCGAAGTCGGCGCTGCCCAGCGCTTCAGCGAATACCGCACCGACCTCACCGAGCTGTCGGCGCAGGACAAGGATCGCCAGCACCTGTTCGGCGATGTCGAATACCAGTGGACTCCTGGCCAATGGGCGGGTGTACGCGCTCACTACAGCCACGATGGTGGCAGCCTGAAACATCAGGGCGAGTCGATCGATGATCTGGACAAGACGTCTCGCGGCGATCTGACCTGGCTCGGCATTCAGGCCAACAGCGACGCGTACAACTATCGCAACCTGAACACCGTCAACTACTGGGGCAGCCTGACCTGGCTGACCGGTAACCGCGACCAGATCGGCTCGACCTACGACGCGACCACTGACCAGTATCTGGCCGGTCAGAAAGACAGCAGCAACGTCAACGGCTGGGCGACCGATCTGGGTCTGCGTTTGCGTCTCGATCCGCAATGGCAGGTCGGCGGCGCCTACTCCCGCGCCAGCAAGAACTACGAGCAGAACGGTCTGGAAAGCAACCGCTCGAACTGGACCGGTACGCGTTCGCGCGTGCATCGCTTCGGTGAGGCCTTCCAGGGCGAAATGGCCAACGTGGAATCCGGCTCGCTGTTCGCCTCCTGGCAGATGCAAGAGGATTACGACGCCTCTCTGATCTACCACAAGTTCCGTCGCGTGGACGGCCACTCCGGTATCGGCGGCGCCGGCGTCAATCCTGCCCGCGAAAACTTCGATGCCGATGGCGTAAGCACTGGCACCTTCGATTCGTTGCCGCTGGAAGACGGCCGCAAGGATCTGGGGCAGGAGATGGACCTGGTCGTCACCAAGTACTTCAAGCAAGGCCTGCTGCCCGCCTCGGTCAGCCAGTCGTTCGACGAGCCGTCTGCTCTGATTCGCCTGCGCGCAGGCGTGTTCAAGCCAGGCGATGCATATCACAGCGGTGTGGACGATTACATGCACCGCGCCATCGTCGACGTCATCTGGCGCTTCTGATGCAAGCCGCGATAGGAGTGCAATGAGATGAACAGTCAAGCAAGCAATATGCGTCACCGGGCATGGCCTCATGCCTTGCTGGAAAGCGCAGTGCTCAGCAGCGCCCTATTGCTGGCGAGCACTGCTGCCATTGCCAGCACTGCTCCGGCGCCCCACGCTGCCGCGGCACAACCTGCGACGCAACCTGCGCCCGGCGATGATGTGGTCAAAGGACTGCATCAGGCGCAAACCTACACCATCACCAGCCCGCCCACCGGCCCACTGATGATGGACAAGCCCAAACTGCCGGATCTGTCGGGCTATACCCAACAGGCCATGCAGAAGAAGATCGTGCGCAGCAAGGCCGGTAAGGCCTCGATTCGCCGCATGATGCAAGAGGACTCGCTGAAGGAGTTCATCGGCGGCGATAACAAGATGGCCGAATGGGTTGCCCGTCAGCACGGCATCCCGCAGGCGATCTTCATCGACGACGGTTACATGACCCTTCAGGACCTGGCGAAAAAAGTGCCTAAGCAGTACCTGAACGAAACATCCCCGGGCGTGTTCCTGGCGCGCTTGCCGATCGTGGTCGGCAAGAAAGGTATTCTGGAAATCGACAAGAAGACCAGTGAACTGCGCCTGTCGCAGGAAGCCGGTGCGTTCATGGTCAACGACAACCTGCTGTTCGTCTCCGACACCCGGATTACCGGTTGGAGCGAGAAGGCCAACGGCCCGTCGACTTTCAAGGCGCCGAAGGAATTCCGCCCGTTCCTGCTGTCCTGGGGCGGCACTCAGACCTACATGTTCAACACCAAGGTGGCAAGCCTGGGTTACAACAACAGCAAGTCGTACGGTCTGAGTATTTCCCAGTACACGCCGAACATGAAGGCACAGATGAACCGTCCGGACCCGACCGGCTGGATCGTCAATTCCGAATTCTCGGACATGTGGTACGGCTACTACTGCTATGAGACCCGCGACTTCGTGGTCAAGGGCAATACCTACCGCGACAACATCATCTACGGCATCGACCCACACGACCGTTCCCACGGCCTGATCATTGCCGAGAACACCGTCTACGGGACCAAGAAGAAACACGGGATCATCATTTCCCGTGAGGTGAACGACAGCTTCATCATTAACAACAAAAGCTACGAGAACCACCTGTCGGGCATCGTTCTGGACCGTAACAGCGTGAACAATCTGGTGGCCTACAACCAGATCTACCGCAACCACACCGACGGCATCACGCTGTATGAAAGTGCTGACAACCTGCTGTGGGGCAACCGCGTGTTCGCCAACAAACGCCACGGCATCCGGGTTCGCAACAGCACCAACATCAAGCTGTACGAGAATCTGGCGATCGGCAACGGCCTGATGGGCGTCTACGGCCACATCAAGGATCTCTCCGACACCGACCGCGACATCAAGCTCGACCCGTTCGACGCCGAGGTGTCGCTCATCATGGTTGGCGGCGAGCTGACCTCCAACGGTTCCGGCCCGCTGTCCATCGACTCGCCGCTCAGCGTCGAGCTGTACAAAGTGTCGATGCTGGCGCCGACCAAAAGCAGCGGGATCAGCTTCAACGGCGTACTGGGTGACCGCCAGGACGAAATCCTTGATCTGCTTGTCCGCCAACAAAAAGCCGTGTTGATCGACCCGGTCGAAAGCCAGAAACAACTCCGGGACTGAGGAAGCTATTTCTATGCACGCACATTTGATCAAGTTGCTCAGCCTCTCCGGCCTGACCGCAGCACTCTTCGCCGCCAGCAACGCCGCGTATGCCGCCGATGCAAGCGCACCGACGTTCACGGCCGAGCCTTGCTGCAGCCTGTGCCCGGAAGCCCACGACGAGAAGAACTACGTCACCCGCTACCAGCAGAACTTCACCACACTGGTTCAGGCTCAGGGCGACTGGCTGTTCCGTACCAAGGAAGACCTGCGCACCGAGTTCGACACCACGCCTGAGGGCTACCGTCGCATGCAACAGTTGCACGACGCCTTCAAGAGCAAAGGTGTAGAACTGGTGGTCGTCTATCAGCCCACTCGTGGCCTGGTCGATCGCAACAAACTGTTCCCGGCCGAGCGCGACAAGTTCGACTACAACACCGCCCTGCGCAACTACCAGGCCATGCTTGGTCGCTTTGCGAAAATGGGCTACACCGTGCCGGATCTGTCGCCTCTGACCAACGAACAGCAGGCCCATGACTTCTACTTCCGCGGTGACCAGCACTGGACGCCGTACGGCGCTCAACGCACCGCGAAAATCGTTGCTGATTCCGTGAAAAAGATGCCGGCTTTCGCCGACATTCCCAAGCGTGAATTCGAGACCCACCTGTCAGGTCGCATGGGCAAGAAGGGCACTCTGCACAACATGGCCGGTCAATTGTGCGGCACCAGCTACGCCATCCAGTACATGGATCAGTTCGAGACCGAACCCAAAGGCGAAGCGGCCGACGGCGACCTGTTCGGTGACTCCGGCAACCCGGAAATCACCCTGGTCGGTACCAGTCACAGCGGCAAGAACTACAACTTCGCAGGCTTTCTGCAGGAATACATCGGGGCCGACGTGCTGAACGTCGCCTTCCCGGGCGGTGGCTTTGAGGGCTCGATGCTGCAGTACCTGGGCAGCGACGACTTCCAGCAACACCCACCGAAGATTCTCATCTGGGAATTCTCGCCTCTGTACCGCCTCGACCAGGAGACCATCTATCGCCAGATGATGTCGCTGCTGGATAACGGCTGTGAGGGCAAACCGGCGCTGATGGCTACCAGCACCACTCTCAAGCCAGGCACCAACGAGCTGTTGGTCAACGGCAAAAACGGCATCAAGGATGTGCGCAACGGCAGTAATCAGATCGACATCAAGTTCGCCGACACCTCGGTGAAAACCCTTCAGGCGCGCCTCTGGTACATGAACGGCCGCCACGAAGACCTGAAGATCGAAAAACCTGAAACATCTGAAACCGACGGGCGCTTCTCCTTCGAACTGCGCGATGACAAAGACTGGGCCGACCAGCAATTGCTCGCACTGGAAGTGCAGGGTCCGGAAGCGGGCGCTGCGCCACAGCAAGTCGAAGCGAAAGTATGCAAACGCAACGTGTTCCCGAATGTCGCGCATCAAACCGCGCAAGCCGGGTTATGAGGCTCTTATGCACACTCCAAAACTGATGCTCCCTACCCTTCTCTCGCTGGCCGTGCTGTCGTCGACAGCCTTCGCCACCAGCGCCAGCGCTGCGTCGACACTCGTGCCGCCGCAGGGCTACTACGAGGGTGTCGAAAAATTCAAAAGCGGCGAAAGTAAATTCAGCTGCGATTCAACACCGCAGCCTTACACCGGCCCGCTGCAATTTCGTAGCAAGTACGAGGGATCGGACAAGGCCCGCGCCACGTTGAACAAGGATTCGGAACAAGCCTTCCGTGATGCCACCAAGGACATCACGACCATGGAACGCAACACCAGCAAAGTGGTGATGCAGTACATGCGCGACGGTCGGCCGGAACAGCTCGACTGCGCACTGAACATGCTGACCACGTGGGCCAAGGCCGATGCGCTCGAATCCAGGGACTTCAACCACACCGGCAAATCGATGCGCAAATGGGCGCTGGGGAGCATGTCGTCGTCGTACCTGCGCCTGAAGTTCTCCGAGTCGCATCCACTGGCCACTCGTCAGCAGGATGCGAAAGTGATCGAAGCCTGGTTCAGCAAGCTGGCGGACCAGGTGGTCAGCGACTGGAACGACCTGCCGCTCGACAAGACCAACAACCACTCTTACTGGGCAGCCTGGTCGGTGATGTCTACCGCCGTGGCGACCAACCGCAAGGATCTTTTCGACTGGTCGGTGAAGGAATTCAAGATCGCTGCCAATCAGGTCGACCCGCAAGGCTTTTTGCCGAACGAACTCAAGCGCAAGCAGCGCGCGCTGGCGTACCACAACTACGCCCTTCCGCCGCTGGCGATGATCGCCAGTTTCGCCCAGGCCAACGGTGTCGATCTGCGTCCTGAAAACAACGGCGCGCTGAAGCGTCTAGGTGATCGGGTGCTGGCCGGGGTCAAGGATTCGGGTGACGAGTTCGAGGCGAAAGACGGCCAGAAACAGGACATGACGGACTTGAAAACCGACATGAAATTCGCTTGGCTCGAACCGTACTGCTCGCTCTACGACTGCGCGCCCGACACGCTGGACAAGAAGCACAAAATGCAGCCGTTCAAGAACTTCCGTCTCGGCGGCGACATGACCCGCACGTATGACCCGAGCCATGAGAAGGGCGAGAAAGGCGGTTCTTGATTTGAAGACCTGATCGTACCCACGCTCCGCGTGGGAACGATCAGAGCGCAAGCAGTGAGATTCATGTTGTACCCCCCCGATTTTTCATGGGGGGTTTGGGGGGGCTTTGGCCCTTGATGTTGGACAAATGGAGAGATAAGGATGGTTTTCTCATCCAACGTGTTCCTGTTCCTGTTCTTGCCGGTGTTTCTCGGCTTGTACTATCTGAGCGGGCAACGCTATCGCAACCTGCTGCTGCTGATCGCCAGCTACGTATTCTATGCGTGGTGGCGAGTGGACTTCCTGGCACTGTTCGCAGGTGTGACGCTGTGGAACTACTGGATCGGCCTGCGCGTAGGCGCCGCCGGGGTCAGGACCAAACCCGCGCAGCGCTGGCTGCTGCTGGGTGTCGCGGTCGACCTGTGTATCCTGGGCTACTTCAAATACGCCAATTTCGGCGTGGACAGCATCAACGCAATGATGACCTCGGTCGGTCTCGAGCCGTTCATTCTGACCCACGTGCTATTGCCGATCGGGATCTCGTTCTACATCTTCGAGTCCATCAGCTACATCATCGACGTCTACCGCGGCGATACGCCTGCGACCCGCAACCTGATCGACTTCGCGGCGTTCGTGGCTATCTTCCCGCACCTGATCGCTGGTCCCGTATTGCGCTTTCGCGATCTGGTGGATCAGTTCAACAACCGCACCCACACGCTGGACAAGTTTTCCGAAGGCTGTACGCGGTTCATGCAAGGCTTCATCAAGAAGGTCTTCATCGCTGACACGCTGGCGGTGGTCGCCGATCACTGCTTCGCCCTGCAGAACCCGACCACGGGCGATGCCTGGCTCGGCGCGCTGGCCTACACCGCGCAGCTGTACTTCGATTTCTCCGGCTACAGCGACATGGCTATCGGCCTTGGCCTGATGATGGGTTTCCGGTTCATGGAAAACTTCAAACAGCCTTATGTCAGTCAGTCGATCACCGAGTTCTGGCGTCGCTGGCACATCAGCCTTTCCACTTGGCTGCGCGACTACCTGTACATCACGCTCGGCGGCAACCGTGGCGGCAAAGTCGCGACCTACCGCAACCTGTTCCTGACCATGCTGCTAGGTGGCCTGTGGCACGGCGCCAACATCACCTACATCGTCTGGGGTGCCTGGCACGGCGTCTGGCTGGCCATCGAGAAAGCACTGGGCATCAACACTGCGCCCCGTACCTTCAACGTCGTGCGCTGGGCCTTCACCTTCCTGCTGGTGGTCATGGGCTGGGTGATCTTCCGCGCCGAAAACCTGCACGTCGCCGCTCGCATGTACGGCGCAATGTTCAGCTTTGGCGAATGGCAGCTGTCGGACCTCAATCGCGCAAGCCTCACCGGGCTGCAGGTCGCGACCCTGATCGTGGCGTACATCACGCTGGCGTTCTTCGGTCTGCGCGATTTCTACCGCAACCGCACGCCTGCCAAACCGACCAGCAACGAAAATCCTGTGCAAGCCGATGGCCCTGCCACCGCGCAGCCAGGAATGATCAAAGCGGTTCCGGGCGACAAGCCGGGCAGCATTCATCAACCGGGTTACATCGTCGGCACCGAGGCGCAGGTTCAGCCTGCGTACTGGACCGCCGACTGGTCGCGCTACGTCATGCGCGCCCTGATCCTGCTGATGTTCGTGGCCTCGATTCTCAAACTCTCGGCGGCCAGCTTCTCGCCGTTCCTTTACTTCCAGTTCTGAGGAGCCTGACATGACCCGTTCGTTGCGTATCCTCTACATCTTCCTGTTCCTGGCGATCCTGCTGGTGCTGGGCCTATGGTCGCTGCGCAGCTTCATCGGCTTCTCGACGTCGAAGGAAACCACTGTCCTCAACGGTCACTGGACCAAGGCGGTGGAAACCCATTACGACGACGAGTTTCCGATCAAGCGTCTGGGCACCAACCTCTGGGCTGCGCTGGATTACAAGGTGTTCAACGAAGGCCGTCCAGGCGTGGTTCTGGGCAAGGACCAGTGGCTGTACACCGATGAGGAATTCGATGCGGTCGCCAATGGCGAACAAAACGAAGCCGACAACCTGGCGATCATCAAGGGCGTCCAGGAAACCCTGAAGAAACAGGGCACGCAGCTGGTATTGGCGATCGTTCCGGCCAAGACCCGCCTGTACCCGGAGCACGTCGGGGACAACAAACCGTCCGCGCTGCACACCGATCTGTATCAACAGTTCCACGCACAGGTCAATCAGGCCGGCATCCTGGCTCCTGATCTGCTGGGCCCACTGCAAAGCGCCAAAGACAAGGGCCAGGTATTCCTGCGCACCGACACCCACTGGACGCCGATGGGCGCCGAAGTGGTCGCGCAACAGCTGGGCGATGCGATCTCCAAAGAGACCCCGCTGAGCGGCGATCCGCAGACCTTCGTCACCGAAGCCAAGTCCAGCGCGCCGTACAAAGGCGACCTGACCAACTTCCTGCCGCTCGATCCGTTGTTCAGCAACTTGCTGCCGAAGCCGGATGACCTGCAACAGCGCAGCACCAACCCGGCGCAAGCCGCGGGTAACAGTGACGATGCACTGTTCGCAGACAACTCCGTCGCAGTCGGTCTGGTCGGCACCAGCTACAGCGCCAACCCCAACTGGAACTTCGCCGGTGCTCTGAAACAGGCCCTGCACAGCGATGTCGTGAATTACGCCGAAGACGGCCACGGCCCGATTCTGCCGATGCTCAAGTATCTGCAGACCGATGCCTTCAAGAGCAGCCCGCCGCAGGTGCTGATCTGGGAGTTCCCGGAACGCTACCTGCCGGCTCACAACGACCTGACCGAGTTCGACCCACAGTGGATCGCCGAACTCAAAAAGGCTCGTGACCCTCAACAAAATCTGGCTCAGAACGCCAATAACTCCGAGTCGCCCACACGGGCGCAAAACTGAGAGGACTACACAAAATGACCTTGCAGAACCCAACTCGCATGCCAACCCGTTCGACCAAATCCGGCCTGCTGAAAACCTGCGTCCTGGCCGCGAGCCTGGGCTTCGTATCCCTCTCGGCCTTCGCCGGTGGCGACGCCGCCCTGTATGGCCCGACCGCACCGAAAGGCTCGACCTTCGTGCGGGTATACAACGCCAGCAACGCCGAAATCAGCGCCAGCGTCGGCAACACCAGCCTGAACGAAATCGGCCCTCTGGCCAGCAGTGATTTCAGCTTCATGCCGCAGGGCGACTACAGCGCCAAGATCGGCAGCAACACACTGCCGGTGAAACTGGCCAGCGATCACTACTACACCATCGTCAACAACACTTCCGGCGCGCCGCAGCTGGTTGAAGAGCCGCCGTTCAAGAACAAGCAGNAAGACTGCCGACGGCAAGACCGACGTGGTGAAAGCCGTCTCCGCCAAGGGCACCGGCGAGCGTGAGATCAACCCGGTCAAAGTCAGCTTCGCGCTGTTCGACGGCGACAAGAAAGTCAGCGACCTGAAGCCGGTCGCGCTGGAGCGTGGCGAAGCCGCCGTTCTCTACATCACCGGCAACGGCAGCAACCTGTCGCCAGTCTGGGTCAAGCGCCCGACTTCGACTCAGTAACTTCGCAGTATTGCCTTCCGGCCTTTGATTCTGGCCGAAGGCCGTAGGAGCGCGCTTGCCCGCGAACAGGGTGTGTCAGGCGACCNGATTTCGCGGATGGTGTCGGGTGATGCGGAGCAAGCACACCACGAGGGCGCCGACCGCAGCGGTACAAGAACAAGACAGACGAAACGACAGAACAACCGACGTATAGCCCAAACAAACGCTATCGAAATTTTGGAGAAACAAAATGATTCCAGTGATCTTGTCAGGTGGCAGCGGTTCCCGACTCTGGCCTCTTTCGCGTAAACAGTTTCCAAAACAGTTCCTGGCACTGACCGGCGAACACACCCTCTTCCAGCAGACCCTCGAGCGTTTGGTGTTCGACGGCATGCAACACCCGATCGTGGTGTGCAACAAGGACCACCGCTTCATCGTCGGCGAGCAGCTGGCGGCGCTGGGGCTGGACACTCAAGGCATCATCATGGAACCGTTCGGCCGCAACACCGCGCCTGCGGTCGCCATCACCGCAATGATGCTGGCCAATGAAGGTCGCGACGAGTTGATGCTGGTACTGCCGGCCGACCACGTGATCGACGACCAAAAAGCGCTGCAACGTGCACTCGCGCTGGCAACCGTTGCCGCCGAGCGTGGCGAAATGGTGCTGTTCGGCGTGCCGGCGACCAAGCCTGAAACCGGCTACGGCTACATCAAATCCACCGCTGACGCACTGCTGCCGGAAGGCGTGAACCGCGTTGCGCAATTCGTCGAAAAGCCTGACGAAAAACGCGCGAACGAGTTCGTCGAAGCGGGCGGCTACTACTGGAACAGCGGCATGTTCCTGTTCCGCGCCAGCCGTTATCTGGAAGAGCTGAAAAAGCACGATCCGGACATCTACGACAACTGCCTGCTGACCCTTGAGCGCAGCAAGCACGACGGCGATAACATCGAACTGGACCAGGCCAGCTTCGCCTGCTGCCCGGATAACTCCATCGACTACTCGGTCATGGAAAAAACCCAGCGCGCCTGTGTGGTCCCGCTGGACGCTGGCTGGAGCGATGTGGGTTGCTGGTCGTCGTTGTGGGACGTGCACGCCAAAGACGAGAACGGCAACGTTACCAAAGGCGATGTGGTGATTCAGGACAGCCGCAACTGCATGATCCATGGCAACGGCAAACTGGTCTCGGTCATTGGTCTGGACAACATCGTGGTCGTCGAAACCAAGGACGCCATGATGATTGCTCACAAGGACAAGGTTCAGGGCGTCAAGCAGATGGTTGCCACGCTCAACGATCAGGGCCGCAGCGAAACTCAGAACCACCTGGAAGTCTATCGCCCATGGGGCTCGTACGACTCCGTGGACATGGGCGGCCGCTTCCAGGTCAAGCGCATCTCGGTCAAGCCGGGCGCCAGCCTGTCGCTGCAGATGCACCACCATCGCGCCGAACACTGGATCGTCGTATCGGGCACCGCTCAGGTCACCTGTGACGAGAACGTCTTCCTGCTCACTGAAAACCAGTCCACCTACATCCCGATCGCCTCGGTCCACCGCCTGCGAAACCCAGGCAAGATCCCGCTGGAAATCAT
Organism: Pseudomonas sp. LS-2; assembly: GCF_003605735.1. Lineage (GTDB taxonomy): Bacteria > Pseudomonadota > Gammaproteobacteria > Pseudomonadales > Pseudomonadaceae > Aquipseudomonas. The sequence goes on from NZ_QXTJ01000045.1 coordinate 320,091, forward strand.
CGAAGTGCAATCGGGCAGCTACCTGGGCGAAGACGACATCGAGCGTTTCGAAGACGTCTACGGTCGCTCGACGCCAGGTATCGAAGCCGGTGTGAGAACCCAGACCATCGCGCGTTGATGGATCGGTAATACGGCTTCAGTAAAACCGTTGCAGTACCCCGCCCGCTTTCTGCGTATCCCATCCGCAGGGGGCGGGTGGGGTTTTTTATTTGAACAATCCAGTAAAGCGCCGTGCCGAGAATCTCTGTTAATCGCGATTCGTCCGTGAGTGCTTCTAGCACACGCCCATATCAAGCTGCATCGCGCTCAGGCCGCAGCAACGCATTGCACTCGATCATCTGACGTCCTGCGGTATCGAACTCATAACACTCGCCGCTCAGCTCAGCGTCCTGTCACAGGCGCGAACCCAGTCTGTCTGTATAGGATTGGTCAGGGTGGACTTCCTTTCGGTACGATGCCCCCATCTGCAATCGCGAGACCGAACACATGATCATCGGTGCCATACTGATCCTCACCTGGCTGGTGCTCCTTCTGCGCTATCCCGCCAAAGCCCTGCCGGTTTCGCTGGCGGCCGCTGCAGGGTTGGCCATCGTAGCAGGCATTGTGGTCTGGGAGGACAAGCGTGACGCGCAACGACTGGACCGTTTGCAACTGCGTCTGGACTACGCCCCGCAACAGTGCCCGACTGGCAGGCCTCTGTTGGTGCTGATCGACAATGGCAACGATGTCCCGCTTCAGGAACTTCGCTGGAAAGTTGCCGCTTTCGCGCCGGGCGACACCGTCAATCTCGCCGATGACACTTACACCGCCCCGCGTTATCGCGGCCCCGGCGAGCTGCTACCCAATAGCCAATGGCAGGACTGCCTGCCTCTACCACCGCTGCGCCCCGGTTACCGGCCGCAGACCCTGGAATTTCGCGCCGAACGTCTGCAAGGCACCTTTTCTGACTGACGCATAACAATCCTTCAAGGAACGAACACTATGGCTGTCGTGTTGATCACCGGTTGCTCCAGCGGCATTGGCCGTGCCATGGCGGATGCCTTCAAGGCTGCGGGTCATGAGGTTTGGGCAACCGCCCGTAAAACGCCAGATGTTAAGGCGTTGGCGGCAGCCGGGTTTCGAGCCGTGGAGCTGGATGTGAACGACAGTGCTGCCCTGGAACGGCTCCGCGCCGAACTTGAGCAACATGACAAGGGACTGGACGTACTGATCAACAACGCGGGTTACGGTGGCATCGGTCCGCTGCTCGATGGCGGCGTGGATGGCATGCGCAGGCAGTTCGAGACCAACGTGTTTTCCATCGTTGGGGTCACCGGGGCGCTGTTTCCATTGCTGCGCCAAAACAAGGGCATGGTGGTGAATATCGGCAGCGTTTCCGGAGTGCTGGTCACACCATTCGCTGGCGCTTACTGCGCGTCCAAGGCCGCCGTGCATGCAATGAGCGACGCCCTGCGCATGGAACTCGCGCCCTTTGGCATGCATGTCATGGAAGTCCAGCCGGGCGCCATCGACACGCACTTCGCGAAAAACGCCAGCCATGAAGCAGAACAGATCATTCACGAGGGCTCTGCGTGGTGGCCTTTGCGCGAGGGCATCCGGGCTCGAGCCAATGCTTCACAGACAAACCCCACACCAGCCAGTGATTTTGCACGCGATGTGCTGAACGCCGTGCAAAGCGCGAAGCCACCGCGACTTCTGCGCTCCGGAAATGGCAGCCGAGTATTGCCTTTGATGGAGCTGCTGCTGTCCAAAGGACTGCTGGAGAAAATCCTCAGCAACAGATTCAAGCTGAATCAAACGTTGTAGCGCTTGGTCCGTTTCGTAGCAGTCAGGCTTGCCGGCGGTCGCGATGTCATGAGCGCCACCGCCGGTAAGCCTGACTGCTAATGAGGCACGTCGCGTTTTACTCCGCCTTCTCAGGATTCACGATCACGGTGCAAGTAATCCCCGCCGCCAGCACTACGCCGTCCGGCACATTATCCAGATGGATGCGTACCGGAACGCGTTGGGCCAATCGGACCCAGTTGAAGGTCGGGTTGACATCGGCGATCAGTTCGCGGCTTTCCGGGTTGTCGCGGTCGTAGATGGCGCGGGCGATGCTTTCGACGTGGCCTTTCATCACTTCGCCGCTCATCAACTGCATGTCAGCCGGATCGCCGATCTTCACGTGGGGCAATTTGGTTTCTTCGAAGAAGCCGTAAACCCAGAACGAGTTTTTGTCGACGACCGCCATTTTCGCCTCGCCGATGCGTGCGTAATCGCCACGATGGACGTTGAGGTTGGTGACGTACCCATCCACGGCTGCAAGGACTTTAGTACGTTGCAGGTTGAGTTGCGCCGCTTCCAGTTGTGCCAGAGCGAGCTGGTAATCGGCTTGCGCGGAGTTCGCGACGTTGGAGGCGTCTTCGCGGTTTTCCGCGGAAATCACCAGCGCGTCCATGTCCTTGCGACGGCTGGCGTTGACCTTGCGCATCTCCCAGGTCGCCTTGCGCGAAGCCACCATCGCCTCGGCTTGTTTGACCGCCAACTGATAGTGCTCGGGGTCGATCTGCATCAGCAGGTCACCCTTCTTGACCGGCTGGTTGTCCTTGACCGGCACATCGACCACCACTCCGCTGACATCGGCGGCAACGTTGATCACATCAGCGCGCACTCGTCCGTCACGGGTCCAGGGGGTGTCCATGTAATGAATCCACAGCAGTCGGCCGATCCAGATGGCCAGTGCGAGGATCAGTAACGTGGCGATCAGACTCATCAGTTTTTTCATATCGAACTCTTCTCGAAGCCATGTTTCACAGCGGGCGCCTCAACGGTAAACAGTGAGCGCCATCGCGCCAAAGATGCAGCTGAACAGGCACAGACGCAGCAGCGCCGGATGCCAGAAAAAACGGTACAGGTCCAGGCCGGACATGAAGCGGTCCAGCGCCCAGGCGATAACCATCGCGACCAGAAACATGACGGTCACGGTCGGCATGTAAACGCCATGGAAAGCCATTTCACGTGGCATGCGGGATTCCTTGTGACAGTGCCGCCGGGGCTTGCGCTGGAGCGTAGGTCGCCAGTGGCGATTGCGGGTCGAGCAGGCAGGTACGGATGAAGTGCAGGTAGCTTTTCACACGCCGCAATGCCGAGGTATCGAAGTGCGGGGCAAACGGCTCATCGGTGTTCTGTACGCAGAAAATCGCATGGTCCACCGCGTACAGGCTGCGCGCCAGGTTGTGACGATCCGGCTGAATGAACAGGCGCACCAGCGAGCGCCCCATGGCCCGTATCGCCTGGCGCCAGGGCTGCGACTCGGCATAGCTCGGATGCACGGGAAGAACGTCCTGCTCGCGGCGCAATTCGATGATGGCGTGGCCGACTTCCAGTACCACGAACATCCAGCGCAGCAGATTGCGTTGCACCACCGGTTGACCCGCTGCAAGTCCATAAGCCTGATGCATCAGGTCGCGGGTGCGGCTTTCAAAATTCGAGCGAATGCCTTTGAGCGGCGCACCGATCGCGAAACTGACCTGCTGCCGCAAGTCCCCTTCCAGACGCCTCCACAGCCAGCGACTGTTGGGCGGCAGAATGATCGCCCCCGCCGCCGCGCACAGCAGCATGCCAATGACCATGGCGATGTAGTCGTTGATGAAGGTGTACGGGTTGTAGACCGTGAGGTTGTCGGGTGCTGAGCCGATGCTGAAGAAAATAAGCAGGCCCAGTCCATAACCTACCCACTGCGGGCGTGTCGTCAGAAACGCACCCAAGGCGAACACAGGGGCCAGCACCACGCACAGGAGCGGGAAACCGTCGATCTGCGGGAACACGAAGAACGTTTCGAAGAAGCCAAGTACCGCGCCGAGGGCCGTGCCGCAAGCCATCTGAAAAGACATGCGGCGCGGGTTCGGCGTGGTGGCCGAGAGCGCGACGGTTGCAGCCGACACCAGGGTCATCGTGGCGCCGCTGGGCCATGCGGTGGCGACCCAATAGGCCGACATCACGCCGAGAATCACCGTGGCGCGCAGACCCGAGGCCAGCGACAGCATCCAGTTGGTGGTGTTGACGAAGGGTTCGACCCATTTTTCTCGCGCATGACTGTGATCAGCCAATGATGCGTGGGTCTGCGCGTAATCGTGCATGTCGTCGACAAAGCGATAGAGCAGTTCGTAGGCGGTGTGGAAATCCAGTAACTCGTCATCACTGGGTTCGGTCTTGATGAACTCGGCACGCAAGCTGCGCACGCACTCCGGCAGTTCGGCCTTGTACACGCTCAAGCGGCTGGCCAACAACGCAGCATCAGCGTTCGTCAGAGCACGGCCAGCGAAGTGATCGAGCAACCCGGCCAGGGCCTGAAGGCCGGGTTCGATCGCCTGAACGGCGTGCGTAACGCCGCGACTGCGAAGCCGCTCCAGCAATTGGTGCAAGGCATTGAAGCGCGTGGTGATGGTCATGAATTCGCTGTTGAGGCGGTTCAGGCGACCATTGCGACGACGCATGTGCGGATCTTCGAACACGGTTACGGCGCGCAAGCCTTCCAGCCCGACCGCATCAGCGATGAAACGCACGTTGCTGGCTTCGAACGCGGCCGGATTAGTCTCCCCACGCAGGCCGTTGATCACGAACTGCGCAAACACCCCAAAGCGCTGATACAAGGCGTTGCGCATGGCTGCGCCCGAGCTTTGAGGCAGGATGGCGGCGGTGACCAATGTCGAACAGACGATACCGAGCGAGATTTCAAGCACTCGCCACATCGCAGCCAGAAACGACGTTTCCGGGTGAGCCAGGGCAGGCAGGCCAGTCATCGCAGCGGTGTACCCGGCGAGCACGAAACCGTAGGCGCGGAAATTGCGATAACGCGCCGCGCCGGCACAGCAAATGCCTACCCAGATCGCCAGACTGCCGAGAAACAGTTCGCTGTTCTGTGCGAACAGGGCCATCAGCGTGACCATCACCACCGAGCCGGCCAGCGTACCGAGCAAGCGATAGAAACTCTTGGCGAACACATGCCCGCTCTGCGGCTGCATGACGATGAACACGGTGATCATTGCCGTGCGCGGCTGCGGCAGTTCCAGTCGCATTGCCACCCAGTAGGTCAGGAATGCGGCGATCAACACCTTGAAGATGTAGATCCAGGTCACCCCATCGCTGCGCGCCCAGCCATTGAACTCGCGGCGCCACTCCAGGGATTTGAACCAGTGCAGGGCTGTGTTCATTTGCTGTCGAACACTGCAAGGGAGGCCGGGGTCTTCGGCGCGGCGGTCTTGTCGGCCGCAGGCGAATCGTTACCCGCCATCAGGCCACCGCCCAACGCGACCACCAACTCGGCATGCACGGTCAGTCGCGCTGCCTGAACCTGCTGCTGAACCTGCTGCTGATGGAACAACAGGGTTTGTGCGTTCAGCACGTTGAGGTAGTCGGTCAGGCCGCGTTGAAAGGCGATCATCGCGATGTCGTAGGTTTTCTGCGCAGCGGCCACCGATTGATCGGCGAATACCTGCTGCTTGTTCATCGATTCACGACGAATCAACTGATCGGAAATGCTCTTGAGTGCGGTCACCAAAGTCTGGTTGTACTGCGCTACGGCGGCGTCGTAACCCGCGGAAGCCACGCCCAGTTCCGAGCGCAGCCGACCGCCGTCGAAAATCGGCAGACTGATCGCCGGACCCACGCTGTAGTTGAATTTCTTGCCGGTGAGGAATTCCAGCATGCCGCCACCGGTCGCCATGTAGCCCAGGCTGCCCATCAAATCGACGTTGGGATAGAAACCGGCGTGCGCGACATCGATGCCACGGGCCTGCGCGGCCACGCGCCAGCGACTGGCGACCACGTCGGGGCGTTGACCGAGCAATTGAGCCGGCAACGCCGACGGCAGCTTCAAGGCATTGTTCAGCGACAGCGTCGGACGCTTGAGGCTGGCGCCCTCACCCGGCCCTTTGCCTGCCAACGCGGCAATCTGGTTGCGGCTCAGGGCAATGGCTTCGTCGAGGGCATCGATCTGACGATGGGATTCGGGCAGCGGGGTTTCGGCCTGGCTGACTTCGAAATGAGTGCCGATGCCGCCTTTCAGGCGGCGCTGGGCGAGATCGAGAATTTGCTGTTGCTGGGCCAACGTCGCTTCGGCGATATCGCGTTGCGCATAGTTCAATGACAACTGGATGTAGGCGCGGACGATGTTGTCCTGCAATTCCAGCTGCGCCTGACGCTCTTGGGCAGCGCTCATGTGCGCCATGTCCAGCGCCTGTTCGGTGTTGTTGCTTTCACGACCCCACAGGTCCAGGGAATAGCTCAGGCCCATGGAGGCGTTGTTGTCCCAGGTGCTGGTGTTTGACAGCTCGCCCGGACCGTAGAACTGATCGGTCGGCCAGTTGTGGCGTTTGAGGGTGCTGTCACCGGTGATTTGTACCGATTCAGCCGACTCGGCGATGCCGGCCATGGCCTTGGCCTGACGCACGCGGGCGGCGGCGATGGCCAGACTCGGGCTGCCCAGCGCGGCAAGTTCGATCCAGTGATTGAGTTGGTCGTCGCCATAGGCGCGCCACCATTGGCCGTCTGGCCAGTGGGCGTCTTCGGCCGCTTCTTTGATGGCGTCGTCGGTCGCCAGGCTCTCTGGGGACAAAGACGTGCCTTGAGGCGCTATGCCGCCCGTTCCGATGCAGCCGCTGATGAGTAACGTTAAAGCCCAGACACTGAGGGGCTTGAGCCCTCTGACGATGCTACGCGACACAGCTGCGATTACCTGAATGAGGAGGAAATGGAACGAGCCGCGATTCTAGGATGCGCCTGATACGGCGATAAGCCGGGACTTCTGTGAATCTTTGTTACAGAACGGAAGATAATGCTTTGGTATGGCTGACATGGATCAGTAACTTCATGTCACAATTTGCTATCTCACCAGAGAACGGCCAATGGACACTCTGCAAAACATGCGCGCCTTCAGTTGCGTCGCACAAGCGGGCAGCTTCACCGCTGCCGCGGCTCAGCTGGACACCACCACCGCCAACGTTTCGCGCGCCGTCTCCAATCTGGAAGCGCATCTGCAAACCCGTCTCCTCAATCGCACGACCCGCCGCATTGCCCTGACCGAGGCCGGCAAGCGCTACCTGCTGCGCTGCGAGCAGATCCTGGGTTATGTCGAAGAAGCCGAAGCCGAGGCCAGCGATGCCCATGCGCGTCCGGCCGGTCAGTTGAAAGTGCATTCGATGACGGGCGTCGGCCAGCATTATGTGATCGATGCCATTGCCCGCTATCGTCGCAATCACCCGGACGTGTCGTTCGACCTGACCATGACCAACCGCGTGCCGGATCTGCTTGAAGAGGGTTACGACGTGTCCATCGTGCTGGCCAGCGAACTGCCGGATTCGGGGTTCGTTTCGCAGCGTCTGGGGATCACCTACAGCATCGTCTGTGCCTCGCCCGCCTACATCAAGGCATTCGGCATGGCCTACAAACCGGCAGACCTGCTCAATCATGCGTGTCTGCGCCTGGTCAGCCCGGTGTTTCCGCTGGAAAAATGGGCATTTGACGGCCCTGAAGGCCAGGAAACCGTGACCATCGCCAGCTCGCCGTTCCTAGTGAACTCGGCCGACGCGATGAAAGCGGCGATCAGCAGCGGGATGGGCATCGGGATTCTGCCGATCTATTCGGCCATCGAAGGTTTGCGCAACGGGTCGCTTGTCCGCGTGCTGCCGCAATATCGCTCTCACGAGCTGAACCTGTACGCGATCTACCCCTCGCGCCAGTATCTGGATGCCAAGATCAAGACCTGGGTCGAATACCTGCGCGGCTCGCTGCCGGAGATCATGGCAGCGCATGAAGCGGATTTGCAGACTCACGTGTTGCCGGAGACGGTCTAGAAATAAGCGCCGCGCACTTGTAGGAGCGCGCTTGCCCGCGATTGCGCTGGATCAGATGCGTCAATGGTGACTGCACACAGTTTTCGCGGGCAAGCGCGCTCCTACAGAAACGGGTCTCCCGCTGCCGCCTCGCCAATCAAACAACAAGAATGTTAGCGTGCTACGCACTTCCCATTTGAACCGCCCGAGAGAAGCTATCCGATGAAAAAGACCGTCCTTGCCTTCAGCCGCGTGTCCCCGGAAATGGCCGAGCGCCTGCAGCAAGACTTCAACGTGATCATTCCGGACCCGAAAAAGGGTGATCTGAACGAGCAGTTCAACGAAGCCCTGCCTCACAGCCACGGCATGATCGGTGCCGGTCGCAAACTGGGTCGCGAGCAGCTGGACAGCGCCAAACTGCTGGAAGTGGTGTCAAGCATCTCGGTCGGTTACGACAACTACGACGTTTCCTACCTCACCGAACGCGGGATCATGCTGACCAACACCCCGGACGTGCTGACCGAAAGCACCGCCGACCTGGGGTTCTCATTGATCATGAGCAGCGCCCGTCGTGTCGCCGAGCTGGATGCCTACACCAAGGCCGGCAACTGGAAGCGCAGCATTGAAGCGCCGCATTTCGGCACCGACGTGTACGGCAAGACGCTGGGCATCGTCGGTATGGGCAACATCGGCGCGGCGGTGGCCCGTCGTGGTCGTCTGGGCTTCAACATGCCGATTCTGTACAGCGGCAACAGCCGCAAGACCGCCATCGAGCAGGAACTGGGCGCGCAATTCCGCACGCTGGATCAACTGTTGGCCGAGTCGGATTTCGTCTGCCTGGTCGTGCCGCTCAGCGAGAAGACCAAGCACCTGATCAGCACCCGCGAACTGGGGCTTATGAAGAAGAGCGCGATTCTGGTGAACATCGCTCGCGGTCCGATCGTCGATGAACCGGCATTGATCGAAGCGTTGCAAAACGGCACCATCCGCGGTGCAGGTCTGGACGTGTACGAGAAAGAGCCGCTGCCTGAGTCGCCGCTGTTCAAGCTGAGCAACGCCGTCACTTTGCCGCACATCGGTTCGGCGACCCACGAAACCCGTCAGGCGATGGCTGATCGCGCCTACGACAACCTGCGTGCTGCGCTGCTGGGTGAGAAGCCCCAGGATCTGGTGAATCAGCAGGTGTGGAAGGGCTGAAGATTTTCAGCGTCTGACAACCCGAACCGCCGGCAAGCCGTGCTGCTACAGGTGATGATGATCGTTCCCACGGTCCCCGTGGGAATGCCGCCCGGGACGCTCTGCGCCCAGCTGCGGTCAGGCTGACGCGGAGCGTCAGTGCATGCATGCCCACACAGAGCGTAGGCACGATCATCAACGCTTTAAGCCAGCTTCGCCGCCACCGGCACTACCGCCTTCGGCTTTCTGAATACCAGCACATTCCCCGCCATCACCAGCACCAGCCCCATCAGCGCGGGTGCGGTCCACTGATAGCCTTCTGCGAACGCCGACACGTTCAGCGCCACCACCGGGAACAATACGGTGCAATACGCGGCGCGCTCCGGGCCCATGCGCCCGACCAGCGTCAGGTAAGCGGTGAAGCCGATCACCGAACCCGGAATTACCAGATACAGCAACGAGCCGATGTAGCGCGTATTCCACTCGAAGCCGAACGGCGTGCCACTGACCAGGCAGTAGACGCAAAGCATCGCTGCGCCATACAGCATCCCGTAGGCGTTGGTGGTCAGCGGCCGCAACCCGGCTTTCTGTTGCAGGCTGGAGAGCATGTTGCCCGCCGAGAAGCAAAGCGTGCCGAGCAATGCCAACCCGAGGCCGATCAGCGTTTCGTGGCTCGCGCTGTGCCCGGACAGTTCTGGCCAGAACAGGCAGGCGAGCCCGACCAGACCCAAAGCTCCCCCGGCCAGCACATTGCGTGCGATTTTCTGCTTGAAGAACACCCGAGCATTGAGCGCGTTCCATAATGTCGAGGTCGAAAACACCACCGCAACCAAGCCGCTGGGAATCCATTGACTGGCGTGCAGGAAGCACATGAAGTTGACGCAGAACAGGCACAAGCCCTGCGCCAGACAGATCAATTGCCCGCGACGATTGACCTTCTGCAGCTTGCCGCTGATCAACAGCATGGCGAACAGAATCAAGGCTGCCAGGCCGAACCGGTAAACGATGGATACCGGAATCGCCACCTCGCCCAGCTGCAATTTCAGGGCGATCCAGGTGGTGCCCCAGATCAGGACGGTCAGCAGATACAGCGAGATGTTCATGTCAGGCTCCTCATTGAAGCCTCAGTCTGAGCATCGTTGACCGCCGTCACTTGCAAAAACTTGCGCATTTGATCGGTGGCCCGATGGCAGCACAGCGTCTACCGAGTAGGATGCGAGGCACAGAATCCGAACACGCACAGCCCCTGTAGCAGTCCGGCTTGCCGACGGTGACGTCTGCAAGACCGCTGCCGTCGGCAAGCCGTGCTGCTACAGAACCAATGATCGTTGTTTCACGAGAACCGAAATGTCGTCACTGGACACCCTCCAAGTCTTCCAGTCGCTGAACAGCTCGCCCCACGCGCAGCTGGAGCAGAGTGCATCCCTTGGGGACGGTGTGGTCGCGGCGTTGTGGAACAACCGACACGACTCGCAGGACTATCACGGCCCGAGCCATCACACGCTGTCCTGCTACATTTCGGGCGGCACCGGAACCTATCGTCGCGATCAGCCCGAAAAAAAAGGCGCGCCGGACAAGCTTTGCGTGCTGCCTGCCGGGCATCAGTCGTCATGGGTGATCAATGGCGACATCCGCCTTGCGCATCTCTACATCAGCCCGGAACAGTTTGCCCTGAACTGCGTCACCCTCCTCGACCGCGAGCCCCGGGAAATGATGCTGCGGGAAAACACCTTCATTGATGACCCGCTGCAAGCCGAGCGCTTTCACCGACTGATTCGCATGAACTGGAGCGAGCCCGGCGAACGTCTGCTGACCAGCAGCCTGGCCCATGAGCTGCTCGATCACATGATCCTGAGCCAGGTCGGGCAGCGTGATGGCCTGCGCTTGAAGGGTGGACTGGCGCCGCATTTGCGTCGGCAACTGGTCGAGTTCATCGAGCAGAATCTGGCCGAGCCGTTGAGCCTGGGCCAATTGGCGGGGATGTGTGCGTTGTCTGAATACCATTTCGCACGCATGTTCCGGGAAAGCTTTGGCCTGCCGCCCCATCAATACCTGCTGGCGCGGCGCATCAACCGAGCGCGGAATTTGCTGCGTCGCACCCGCATGCCGTTCGGCGACATCGCGCTGGAATGCGGATTTACCAGCGCCAGCCATTTCAGCAATCGCTTCAAACAGGCGACCGGCGCGACGGCTGGGGCGTATCGGTTGGTGTTTCAGTCTTGACTGACTCAACGCAGCCGGCTTCTGACTCTGCCCGGAGGGCGTGGGAGCCTGGCTTGCCAGCGATCTGCCGCGCAGCGGTAGCACAAACTCTGCACTCGTTTTTTCAGATACAGCTCAAATGAATGATTCGCTATCGCCGCGCGATAGATCGCTGGCAAGCCAAGCTCCCACGGCCTTCGGCCAGAAGCAAAAAAGCGTCGGCAGACTCTCAAAACTCCAGCGTCGTCGCCACGATCACCTGCCGCGAATCACCCATCGACACGAAGTAGCGGCTCACCGCCGAGCTGTAGTAAGTACGGTCGAACAGGTTTTTCACGTTGAGCTGGACCTTCACTTTCCGACCATCCAGCTTTGTCTCGTAGGTAGCGAACGCGTCAGCGACGGTGTAGCCGGGCAGGTCGAAATCATTATCCGGATTACCTGCCCGCTCGCCGACGTAGTGCGCGCCCGCCCCAGCCCGCAGCCGGTCCGAGCCCATTACCGCGCCGAAGTCATACACCGCGGACAACGAGCCGCTGTGTTTCGGCACGTTCTGCAGCCGATGGCCCTTGAGCGTCGGATCTTCCACCACCCATGCATCGGTGAACGCATAGCCACCGATCAGGCTCCAGCGCTCCGACAACTGCCCGCTCAGGTCCAGCTCGACACCCCGCGACCGCACTTCCCCTGCCGTGGTGTAGACCGTATTGGCCGTCAGCGAATCGAAATTGGCGACCAGCACGTTGCGTTTTTTTATGTCGAACATCGCCACGGTGCCGCTGACGCCTTCATCCACATCCCATTTCGCCCCAAGCTCCCAGGCTTTCGACTCTTCAGGCAAGGTCCCCGAATCCAGCACCGAGCCACCTGCCAGCGCCGCGATGCTGGAGTTGGGTTTGAAGGATTCGGTGTAGCTGCCATAGAACGACAGCTCATCGGTATAGCGGTAAACCAGCCCCGCGCGAGGAATCCATTTCTGACCGTTCAGGTCGGTGTTGCGGGTGTAAGGGATGCCTTTTCCCGCCTGCTGATCGAACAACTGATAGCGCGCACCGGCGACGAAAATCCAGTGATCGGTCAGGTGTACCGAATCCTGAAAGAACAGCGAATCGGTGCGCAGGATGTCCAGCTGCTGGCTGTCGGGCGCACTGACCTGCGTACCTTCGACTTCCTGGCCGTAGACCGGGTCGACGTAACTGAACGTGGTACGACTCTTTTGTCGGATCAACTCGCCGCGATAGATCTTGCGGTATTCGTCATCGAAACCGAACAGCAGGTCATGCTGCATCGCGGCGGCGTCGACGCTTGCGCTGAGGGTCAGGGTAGTGAACCGGTCGGTGCTCAGCGCATTGCCGGTGCCGTCCATGGAGCGCGTCAGCGTGCCGTTGACCGGATTTACCGCAGTGATACGCACCTGGCTGGCGTCATAGGTTTCACGGTTATAGCTGTAGCCCAGATGGCCTTTCCAGTCGTCATCGAATTGATGATCGGCCTCGAAGCGATACAGGTCCGAGCGCCCCTCCATGTTGTTGAACGGCTCGTCCAGCCGACGAGTCGCGGGAATGTTCAGAGGCCGATTGGTGCGCGGATCGACGGCCGTTCCGCGATCGAATGGCGAGAGAAATTCGCGATGCTCGTAGGCCGCCAGCCATTGTGTGTCGTTGCCATTCCAGGCCAGTGAGGGCGCCACGAGCGTTTCGCGATGCACTCCATAATTGCGCCAGTAATCTTCGTCTTCGTGGTCGAGCACCAGACGATACGCGAGCTTCGAATCGCCCAACGCTGCGGTGCTGTCCAGCGTCCCTCCACTGCCGTTCTTGCCTGATCCGTAACTTGACCCTCGGGCGGTCAGCGCATGCCAGGACTGCAACTCGGGGCGCTTGCTGACAACGTTAATCACGCCGCCCGGATCCTGAATGCCGTAGAGCACCGAAGCCGGCCCCTTGAGCACTTCGATCCGCTCTGCGCTGGCGTTGAGGCTGCGCCCCTGCACCACCGGCATGCCGTCGCGCATGATCGAGCCGTCGCGGTTGTCCCCAAAACCGCGCTTCATCAACGTGTCCTGCGTGCTGCCCAGCGTATTGCCCTGGGTCACGCCACTGACATTGCTCAAGGCATCGTCGAGGTTTCGCGGTGCTTGATCGCGCAGCACCTGGGCTGGAACGACACTGACCGCTTGCGGGTTTTCCCGGCGCGGCGTAGCGCTGCGCATCACCGACGTGACGTCGGGCGGCTGGTAGCTTTCCAGGGTGTGGCGCTGCGAATCGATCTGAGTGAGGCCCAGGGTAATACCACCGTTGTGCGGGGTGGGCTCGAGAGTGAAAGTGTTTTGGGTTGCGCGTCGAAAGCCGAGGCCGGATGCCCCTAGCAACCTTTTCAATGCCTGCTCGGCAGTGAGCGAGCCGGTAACCGCAGGCGCTTGTAAGCTGTATGGCGCGTCCTGGGTGTAAATCACGCTCTGGCCGGTGACGCGACTGAAATCAGTGAGCGCCTGCGGCAAGGGTTTGGCGGGAATCGAAAAGTCGTAGGCAGGCTCTGCCGCCAGAGCGTGAGCGCTCCAGACGGTTAGCATGGAAATGCCGAGCCAGACTTTCACCTGAACCAAACCTCGTAAAATCTCAAACCCGGAAAATCGTGGGAACAGCATGCAGGCGAACGCCCTGTCGCAGAACGGCATACCGGCGGTATGCGATTTCAAAGGCGCCACCGCTGGCAAGCCGTACTGCTACAAACGTTGCTTGGATTGGCATTCGTCGAACCCTCAACGGATCACAATCACCCGCCCCAACGCTTGGTACTGCTCGAATCCCACCACCGATTTCAACGCCGCCAACACCGCCTGTGGATCTTTGCTGGGGAAGCTGCCGCTGACACGCTTTGCGGCCAGTTGGTCGTTGAGTACGACGATGCGCCCCGGGTAGTAGCGACTCAGGTCACTGATCACATCGGCCAGCGGGGTGCGGTAGTAGTTGAGCCAGCCTTGGCGCCAGGCCAGCTGGTTTTCGCTGTCGACCGTTGCAGGGGCCGTGGTGCGGGTCTGGTCATAACTGACCCGCTGCCCCGCCGTAAGAATCTGCTGGGGTAAATCGGCGGCTGCTTTGACGCCAACACGCCCCGACAGCACCGTGACTTGCGCCCCGCTCGGCTGCAGACGAACTTCGAACTGGGTGCCGAGCACACGCGTTTCACCACGCCCACCGTCGACCACGAACGGCTCGCCGGTGTGACTGACCTGAAAAAACGCCGCACCGCGACGTAGCTGGACATGGCGCTCACCGTCGGCAAAACGCACAGCGATGGCGCTGTCGGCGTCCAGCGTCACTTGCGATTGATCGGCCAGCGTCACGGTTCGCACCTGCCCCGACGCGGACACGTAATCGGCACCGAAATCATCGACCCAGCGCTGCGGTTGCCAACCCAGGCCGACGCCGATCATCAGAACCAGACAGGCCGCCATCGCCAGCGCAGCACTCCAGCGTGGCAGCGCACGGCGCTTCGTGGAAAACGCAGCCGGTGCATCCATTGCCTTAAGTAAGGCGTCGAGCGCGGTTGCATCCTCTTGAGCCAGTCTCGCGGCGGGCTCTTCGCTCAACTCCCACATGACCTGGGCCTGTGCGTAAGCCTCGGCGTGCGCGGGATCGGCCTGCAGCCAACGACTGAAACGTGCCTGATCGGCAATACTCGGCCGATCATGCAGCACACTCAGCCAGCTCAGGGCGGCATCGCGTTGTTGTGGGGTAATCATCACGGTGAAGTCCGAAGGCGCTTTCATCGACGAGCGTCCTCGAACTTCGCACGAAGGGGACTGACCCGCGCGGCGTCCTGGTCGAGGCTCGCCTTGCAGGCTTGCAAGGCGCGCATCATATGTTTTTCCACAGCGCTTTGCGAAAGCTCCATGGCCTTGGCGATCTCGCCGTACTTTCGCCCGTGAATGCGATTGAGCAGGAAGATCTGCCGCGTTTTTTCCGGCAGGCCGCGCAACGCGGCCTCGATATGTCGCAGATCGTTGCTGGCCTCCAGCGCCGCTTGAGGCTCATCGCTGCGCAACTCCCGCTCGTCCGGCATCAACCCTTCGTTGAGTCGCGCGCGTGTGCCTTCGTTGCGCAGATGATCGATGGCGATATTGCCTGCGCAACGCAGCAGGTAGGTGTTGAGTTCTTCGACCTGCAGCAACGGGCGCCGCCAGAACCTGACGAACAGGTCCTGAACCAGATCCGCAGCCGTCGCACGACAGCCAACGCGACGGCTGACCAACGCTTCCATCTGGGACCGCTGCGACAGAAACACCTTCAGAAAATGGGCGCGCGCCGCCTTGGGTGCGTCCTGATCATCATCGGCAGGGGTCACATTTTGCGTCGGCGGGGTGAGGTCGATCATGGGCAGGCTCGGGCCAATGGTTGAAGGCGTTACCGCGAGCCGCTGAACAGAGCGCTCGATCGAACACGCACTCGAATGAACGCGCAGGCGCTCTGGCGGCTCGTGGAGTGAATGGACATTGAGGGGATTCCTGAAATCAATCAGGCGCAACAACGTTGATCGCAGCGTCTGTACAAAAGAGCGCAATATTAATGATAAATATTCTCATATGCAAAAGAGTCTGACAGAATCCCCCGTAATCACTGGCTCTTTCCGGATTGCAGCAGCAGATGTCCACAGCCCCTTGCGCTCTGAATCACACCGTCGAAGGCCTCTACAACGCCCATCACAACTGGCTGACGGGATGGTTGCGCCGGCGTCTGGGGTGTCCTCACAACGCAGCGGATCTGGCTCAGGACACCTTTATCAAAGTCATGCTGGCCAGAGAAACGCCGCAATTGCTGGAGCCTCGCGCCTTTCTGACGACCATCGCCAAGCGGGTGCTGTGCAACCATTACCGCCGCCAGGAACTGGAGCGTGCGTACTGTCTGGCGCTGGCTGAACTGCCGCAAGCCTTGGCGCCCTCCGAAGAAGAGCGGGCGATCATTCTGGAAACACTGCTGGAACTGGACCAATTGCTCGACGGGCTGCCCGTTCTGGTCAAGCGCGCATTCCTGTTGGCTCAGGTGGATGGGCTGACCCACAACGAGATCGCGACGCGCCTGAGCATTTCCGTCGCCACCGTCAAACGTCATCTGACCAAGGCGGCCATGCGCTGCTATTTCGCCCTGTGAACGCCCGGACCAACGGCCTCGGAGCGGACTCGCTGAACCGCCCGGACATCTCCCCTCAGGTCGCAGAGCAGGCCGTCAACTGGCTGATCGAAATGCAAGGCGGCGGCCTCGATTCCGCCCGTCAGCAGGCGTGGCAGTTGTGGCTGAACAGTCACAGCGACCATCAGCGAGCGTGGGCGCACATTCAACGCGTCAACCAACGGCTCAACGGCCTCTCCTCTCCTCTGGCCCATGCGGCGATCAACGCCCCCACTTCAAGCAGCCGTCGTCAGGCCCTTAAATTGCTGCTGTTGCTCGGTGCAGGATCCGTGGCCGCATGGGGTGTTCGCGACCGAATCGACTTGCCGCCCTTGCTGGCCGATTACCGCAGCCGCGTGGGCGAACGGCGCAAAGAAGCACTGGCTGACGGCAGTCAGTTGCAGATGAACACCGCGACGGCGCTGGATGTGCAGTACGACAGCCAGCAGCGACTGATCAAGCTGCTGGAAGGCGAAATCCTGATGACGGTCGCCGACGATCCACGTCCGCTCGCGCTGATGACGGCCGAGGGTAGCCTGCGTGCCATCGGCGGTGGCGCCCGCTTCAACCTGAGACAACTGGCCGGACGCACGCAACTGGCGGTATTCGCCGGTGCCGTCGAATTAAGCCCCTATGACCGGCATGGAGCGATGTTGATGGTCAAATCGGCGCAGCAAGTGACGTTCAGCCGCGACGCGTGGGACGCAGTGCGGCCAGTGGACAGCGCCAGTGGCGCCTGGGCAGACGGGATGCTCGTTGCCGCTCACATGCGCCTGGCCGATTTCCTTGCCGAGCTGAGCCGCTACCGTCGAGGGCGGCTGAACTGCGACCCGAAAGTGGCCGACCTGCTGATTTCCGGGAGTTACCCGCTCAATGACAGCGAACGGATTCTGGACATGCTCGAAGTGTCGCTGCCGGTGAAAGTGCAGCGCTTCACTCGGTACTGGGTGACGGTGGAAAAACGCGTTTGACGCCCGTCGCCACCGCTCAATTCATGCCAACGACATTTTTTTGAAATCCGGTGAGCTGTTTTCACACCCTCGCGTGACAGACAGGAAAAGCCCTCTTTATTCGTCTTTCCAAAGGACTCCTGCATGTCATCCCGATCGACCGCTCTTTCCCCGCTGAGGCGCACGCTGCGCCAGGTTTTGTTTGGTGCCAGCCTCTCGATAAGCGCCGGTTCTCTGGCTTATGCCGACGGCGTTGCGGCGAAGGCGTACCACATTGCACCGAGTGAACTCGAAACCGCGCTGAACCAGTTCGGACGTGAAGCCGGCGTGCTGATTTCCTATGGTTCAAGCGTGACCAGCGGTTTGAAAACCAAAGGGCTGGATGGCAACTTCACCACCGAGCAGGCTTTGGCCCGCTTGCTGGAAGGAACCGGGCTGCAGGCCAGGAGCGATGACCAGGGCGGCTTTACCTTGCAGCCTGCCAATGCCGGCTCGACCGGCGGCCCTATCGAGCTGGGCGCCTCGGCGGTGGTGGGTGACTGGCTCGGCGAAGCACAGCAGACCAACGTCTTTGAACATCCCGGGGCGCGGGATGTGGTTCGTCGCGATGAGTTCGAACGCGCCGGCGCCACCTCAGCGCGTGAAGTGCTCAACCGAATTCCGGGGGTCAACGCTCCGGAAAACAACGGCACCGGCAGCCACGACATGGCCCTGAACTTCGGCATTCGCGGCCTCAACCCACGCCTGGCTGCGCGCTCGACCGTGTTGATGGACGGTATCCCTGTCCCCTTCGCACCGTACGGTCAGCCGCAGTTGTCCTTCGCGCCGATCAGCATGGGCAACATGGATGCAGTGGACGTGGTGCGTGGCGGCGGCGCAGTGCGTTATGGCCCGCAGAACGTGGGCGGCATCGTCAACTTCGTCACCCGCGCCATTCCGGACGCGCCGACCGTCAAGGGCGGTGTCCTGACCGAAACCAGCCCGTCGTCCAGCCACGACGGCTTCAAGACCAGCGGCAACCTGCTTGCGGGCGGCACGGCCGATAACGGCCTGGGCGGCGCGATCCTGTACTCCGGCGTGCGCGGCGGCGACTGGCGCGAGCACAGCGATACCCAGATCGACGACCTGATCCTGAAGGGCAAATACCAGATTGATGAAGCCAACAGCCTCAATGCCGAAGCCCAGTATTACGAGGGCGAAGCCGATATGCCTGGCGGCCTGAACGTGGCCGACTACGACGCAGACCCTTATCAATCGACGCGCTTGAAGGATAAATTCTGGGGCCGTCGCACGATGTTCAACTTCGGCTATCGCTATCAGGAAGACGCCCGGGAGTTCACGGTCAATAGCTTCTTCACCAAGACCCTGCGCAGTGGTTATCTCGACCAGGGGTCGTTCGTTTCCCTGTCGCCACGCGAATACTGGGTGCGTGGTCTGGAAACGCGTTTCTCCCAAGGCTTCGGGCTGGGGGACACCTGGCATGAAATCGGGGTCGGCTATCGATACATCAACGAAGCCGGCCATGAGCTGCGCTACCGCGAAAATACTTCGTTGAATCTGCTGCCCAGCACCGACAGTCGCAACGACCGCGACACCCGTGGCGCGACCCAAGCCCATGCGTTCTTCATCGACGACCGTATCGACATCGGCAAGTGGACCCTCACCCCCGGCATTCGTTACGAGATGATCGATTCTGCGCAGAACAACAACCTGACCCATGTCAAATATCAGGGTGATTACAACACCGCCCTGCCGGCGTTGAATGTCCTCTATCACCTGACTGACAGCTGGAACCTCTACGCCAATACCGAAGGATCGTTCGGTTCGGTGCAGTACAGCCAGATGCCCAATCGCGTTGCCGGTGGTGAAGTGAAACCCGAAAAGGCGCGCACATGGGAACTCGGCACACGTTATGACAATGGCAATCTGCGGGCGGAGATCGGCGCGTTTCTGATCAACTTCGACAACCAGTACGAGAGTAATCAGACCAACGATACGGTGATCGCCCGCGGCGAGACGCGCCATCAGGGGATCGAGACGAGCCTCAATTACGCGCTGGACGGTCTGAGCCCGTTGCTGACAGGTTTCGACGTCTACGCAACCTACGCCTATGTTGACGCGACTATCCGCGAAGATGGACCGAACAAGGGCAATCGTGTGCCGTTCTCGTCTAAACATAAGGGTACGCTGGGCTTCGCTTATACCGAGGGGCCCTGGAAGCTGAACCTGGACAGCTCGTATCAGAGCAGCCAGTTCGCCGACAACGCCAACACCTCCACCGAAAGCGCCGATGGCAGCACGGGGCGCATCCCTGGCTACATGCTGTTCAGCAGCCGCGCGGCTTACGATTTCGGCCCGCAAATGTCGGATCTCAGCGTCGCGGTAGGCGTGAAGAACATGCTCAATCACGAGTATTTCACCCGGTCCTACGACGACAACAACAAGGGCAAGTACGTGGGCGAGCCGCGCACGGTGTATGTGCAGACGTCAGTTTCGTTCTGATCCCTGACGCATGGATTTCGGCAGAAGCGGGATTACGGTGTGATTCGAGCTTTTGATTCTGGCCGAAGGCCGTGGAGCCGGCTTGCTGGCGAAAGCGGTTTGTCTGTCACGAAATGGGTGACTGACACTCCGCTTTTGCAGCGGCCTGGCTCGTACACATTTGCGCAGTCGCCTTCGACGATATTTCTGTTTAGAAATATTTCTCTGGTCCAGGGGTTGAATTGTTTCTTCATCGGCGCCAACACTGTGAGTGAGGGCAGACGAAAACTTCAGTGTCGTCGAGACTCTCCCGAGCAAGCCAAAGTAAGGGAAGAACTATGCAAATCCAGGTCAATAGCGATAACCACATCGAAAGCAGCATCCGACTGGAGGAGTGGGTACGAACCACCGTTGAAAGCACGCTCGAACGCTACGAAGAAGATCTCACCCGCGTTGAAGTGCATATCCGCGACGAGAACGGCGACAAACCCGGCCCGCACGACATCCGCTGCCAGATGGAAGCCCGGCCGAAAGGACACCAACCTATTTCCGTGACCCACAAGGCCGATTCGCTGGATCAGGCCGTGGACGGGGCCGCCGTGAAGCTCGATCACGCGCTGGAACACCTGTTCGGCAAACTGCGTAGTAAACGCGGCAACGTCACGACGCNTACAGGAAGAATTTCTGGAAAAAGACGACGCCCTGCACGGCTAAGGCAGTGCCACGAAGAAGCAAACCCTAACGGTTTGATTCAATCAAAATCAGATGAATGAGGGCGGGCCTGTGGAGACAGGCCCGCCCTTTTTTATTGCCATCGACGAATGCGCACACAAAACATGCAGGTCGAGCCTTATTGGTGCTTGCATACAATCAAAGCGGCATTTAGCTATTACAGAAGTATTCATTCAAAACGGTAAGCCGTTCACGTTTTAGTCGCTGAAAGGATTCACGGTCTCTCTAAAATCGCGTTTCGTCCAGCATGGCCCGAACCCTGCAAGTGTCACTTCGTCGAGCCTCCAACCTCTGCAATCCCGCCCTTCGTGGCTCGACGGGCAGCTGACTTCCACCCCGGACGCTGTTTAACGCCTACCGTTGATCAAGCGTCGAGAACTAAGAGGCAAACCCTCAGTCAACTCATGCAGATCGATAATCAGGTAATAGGCCATGGACAATCCTTTTCAACAGATCACCGATGCTTTTCACCCAGACTACCGGGTCAATTTGAGTATCCAGGGCCTCGACGGAACCATCATGCTGACGCTCTCTAACGAGTCAGGTGTGGTCGCTAAACGCTTGATCAGCCCCGAGCAACGTAATTCCCCCAAGCGGCTGCGTCGCTTGATCGAGAGCGTGCAATTCGGCATCGCCATCGAACAGGGCCACAGCGCGATCAAAATCCTCGCTGCCATGACCGATGGCGACCTCAAGCAACTGGCACCACCACCGGCCAACACGCCGTTCCTCAACCGTCCCCAATTGAACGTAGGCATCTGACAGCATGATGCGAACCTGACGGAGGCGACTCGCTGAATCGCCTCCCCTTTCGCACCGCCGACGTCGATCAGCTCTCCCCCTTTTCTTCGATCACTGCCCCTTTGGTCTTGCCATGCGGGTCCGAAACCTTGACCGATGGAAACTGCGACGATGCATAGCGCACCACTAGAATCGCGAAGGCCAGCAGCAGAATTGCACCGCTAAGGTACACGACGNTGATCGCGACATAGATCAGGAAACGCACGGGCATGTGATTGGTCTTGAAGTAGATCCCCACCATCGCGCCCAGCTCCAGGTAGATGAACAGCAGCAGGATGTCATCGACCGTGATGTGCCCCTTCTCCAGCATCCCCAGAAAGGCCATGACCGCAGCCCATGCAGTGACCGCGCCGATGGCGAACAGCGCCAAGTAGTGGAAGGTCTCGACGAACAGGTTGCCGAGCGACTCGGCGCAACTGTGTACGTGCTGACGCAGTGATTCGGCCCAGTTGATTTTCACGATTGAACTTCCTTGAGTAACCCAGAACGGATAATGCCGCGCGCGCATGAAGCTTTTGCTTGCGGATTTTGCCAAGCATTAAAGGGGCCATTGACTACCCTTGAGAACGTGACCGGATGTCGCAAGCCGGTCTGGCGCTAAAAATGCGTATGAATTGCCACTACCCAAGCAGCATCGATTCCCTTATGCTGCGCACTGTATAAAAACACAGTACCCGCTAAAGATATTTATCGTGAAGGCATATGAGGTGGTAAATGGCCGTCGAAGTGGTATACCGCAGCAGCCGAGATCTGGAGCGTTTGTTCATGGATAAAGCCGAAGCTGACCGTCATGACAAAATGCTCGAACTCGCCGAGTTGCTGTCCAGCGTATTGAGCAAGGCCGTGCCTTCCCTGTCCGAAGCACAGGTTGAAGAGGCTGGCATCTACATGGCGAAAAACCGCGACGTCTTCGCCCGTGCGTTCAAGAATCAGCCGGACGCGTTGAATGAATTGCTGAGTGATGCGGCTGACGAGTAACTCAGTCCCCCATAGCAGTCCGGCTTGCCGGCGGTAGCGGTCTGGGGAAAGCCACCGCCGGCAGGCCGTGTTGCGACAGGAACATGCGTCGCTGGCAGCTACTCCGGTTTTTCCAGCTCTTGCACCAAGGCCCTGAAGAACCGCGCTGCCTCACCGCCGGTGACAGCACGATGATCGAACGTCAGCGACAACGGCAGGATCGGGTGAACCACCACTTGCCCGTCCATCGCCACCGGTTCTTCGCGAATGCCACCCGCACCGATGATCGCCACTTGTGGCGGAACCACAACCGGGTTGGCGTAGCGACCAAAGAGGGTGCCGAAATTGGACAGGGTGATGGTCGCGCCCATCATTTCTCTGGGCGGGATCGAACGCGCTTTCACGTCGGTGCGCAGACGGTTCATGCCCTCTTTCAGATCTGCTGACTGACGATTACCGACGTCGCGCAGCACCGGTACGAACAAGCCATCCGGCGTGTCGACCGCGATCCCCAGATCAAGATTGTCGTGATGCCTGATCGACAGCGACTTGCCGTCGAACCAACTGTTGAGCACCGGCTCCACCTTGCACGCGGCTGCCATGGCCTTGCCGATTCGAATGAGCGGATCGCGCGCCGCCCCCCAGCGGTGCAGATCGGCATCACCGAAGATCGTCACCGGCACCACCTCTGCGTGGGACTTGGCCATGTTCAGCGCCATGCTGCGGCGCACGCCCCGCAGCTTCTCGCCACCGAACTTGTCGCGCTCTGCCTGAGAGGCATTCTCCACATCGGAGCGGGTAATCAGGCCATCACTGCCAGACCCCGTCAGGGCATTGAGGTCGACACCCAACTGGCTCGCCAATTGTCGAACGGCCGGGGTCGCCCGCGTGGACATGTGCTCGCGGGTCGAAGGCGCAGCGCCAACGAAGAACTGATCGTCCTGGCTGTTGCCGCCTCCTTCAAGACGCCCGACCACCGTGCCCGCATCGCCCTCCCCTTCGAACGCCATCAACGGCTCTCCGACGTGCAGAATGTCGCCATCGCCGCCGTACACTTTTGCCACTACACCATCGTATGGCGCGGGGATATCGACGATCGCCTTGGCGGTCTCGACCGACACCACAAGCTGATCGGCCTTGACCGTATCCCCAGCCTTGACGTGCCACTGGACGATTTCCGCTTCCTGTAAGCCTTCGCCCAGGTCAGGCAGTTTGAAATATTTCATCGCAAGCCTCCTCGGCCTTCAGGCGAAATTCAGGGCACTGTCGCAGGCGTGAAGAATGTCTTCGACGCTGGGGATATACAGCTGCTCAAGCCGGTACAGCGGCGGCGGGATGTCCGGCGCGGTGACCCGTTGAATGGGCGCCTGAAGATCCAGCAACACTCGCTCGTAGAGACTGGCGGCGATTTCCCCACCGAGCCCGCCTGAGCGCGGCGCCTCATGCACGATGACGCAACGGCCGGTTTTGCGCACCGACGCCTCGAGTGTGTCGAGGTCCAGCGGTTTGACGCAGGCGACGTCGATCACCTCCGCGGACACGCCCCGCTCGGCCAAGGCATTCGCGGCCTGCAGGGTTTCATGAACACTGGCGCCCCAGCTGATCAGCGTGATGTCGCTGCCTTCACGCAAGGTGAAGCAGGTGTCCAGAGGGAGGCGTTTGCCATCGTCGATCAAGGTTTGCGGGTTCATGCGATAGAGTCGAGTGGGCTCGAGGAAGATCACTGGATCGGGATCGTCGATGGCAGCGAGCAACAGGCCATAGGCGCGGGCGGGCGACGAAGGAATGACCACCCGCAGCCCTGGAACATGGGCGAACATCGCTTCGGTGCTTTCGCTGTGATGCTCCGGTGCACGAATGCCGGCGCCCATTGGCGAGCGCATGACCATCGGGCAGCTCAGCCTTCCACGCGTGCGATTGCGCATGCGAGCGGCGTGGGATACCAAGTGCTCCATGGCGGCATAAATAAAGCCCATGAACTGAATCTCGACCACTGGCCTGAGTCCCTGCGCCGCCATCCCGACGACCAGACCGCCAAGCATGGTTTCCGCCAATGGGGAATCGATTACCCGTTTGAAGCCAAAGGTATCGCGCAACCCCTGAGTCGCCCGAAAAACTCCACCGTTGACGCCCACGTCTTCGCCGAGCACCACAACGTTTTCGTCCTCACTCATGGCTCGGTGCATCGCCAGATTGACCGCTTCGAGCAGGCTCAGCTTTTTGTCTGTGGAAAGATCATTCGCCATGGTCGGCACCTCCATGACGACGCGCCACACGCTCAAGAAACCATTCGCGCTGGTCGGCCAACGGGGCCGGCCACTTCGCATAAACGTGGTCGATCACCGATTCGGGAATTTGATTGCCCGCGTTTTCGAAGTTATCCACAGACTGCTGAACCAGTCCCTGACATTCGCTGATCAATGCCTGTTCGCGACCCTCGTCCCACACGCCTTGACTGGCCATGAATGATTGCAAGCGCTTGATCGGCTCTTCCTGCCACGCCTGTTTCACTTCTTCGGCAGCACGATAGCGGGTGGCGTCGTCCGCGGTGGTGTGGTCGCCCAAACGGTAACTCAGGCATTCCAGGAGCACCGGGCCTTTGCCCTTTCTTGCCCGTTCGAGTGCCACCTTCATGCGGTCGTACACCGCGAGGATGTCATTACCATCGACCTGCTCGCCGTGGAACCCGGCGCCAATGGCTTTCTGCGCCAGGGTCGGCGCGCCGCACTGGATCCGCCGGGGCACTGAAATCGCCCACTGGTTGTTGTTGATCACGAACACCACCGGCAGTTGCCAGGCGCCCGCCACATTCAATGCTTCAAGGAAGTCTCCCTTGCTGGTCGCCCCATCACCGCATGTGGTCACGGCCACCCGGTGCTCGCCGCGAATCTTGAAGGCGCTGGCCACACCGCAGGCATGCAGCGCCTGAGTCGCGATGGGGACACAGAGCGGAAAGTCCTGCGCCACGGCAGGTTCGGCGTAATCGCTGCCCCGCTCGTCGCCGCCCCAATACAGCAGGATTTCTTCCATGCGCACGCCCCGCATCAATTGCACGGCGGTGTCACGGTAATAAGGAATCAGCACATCTTCAGCGTGCATCAGGCTGCCGATGGCAACCCCGATGGCTTCCTGACCCAGTGTCGGCGCATAGGTACCGATGCGACCGGTACGCTGCAACGCGACAGCCTTCTGATCGAAGAGTCGGGTCAGAACCATATGCCGATAAAGACGAGTCAGAAGATTGAAGTCATCTGCCCAAGGGGGGAGTTCTCCGGTCAGGCGACCGTCGGGGGACAGATAACGGGTGTACGCAAGATCGATCTTGTTATTGGACATTGCACACTCCTGGACACGCGGCTGCCCAGTGCGAAGCACGCGTGATGGTCACAACTCGCCACTTGTGGTCGCGAGTCCGTTTCGAGAAGCACCGGTAAGGCACTTACTCGATATTGAGCAGGCGTTCTGCCAATGCATCGGCAACCCGCGCGGGTGAGCGCTTTTCGGCCTGTGCATGGGCAAATACTTCAGTCAGCCGTATTCCTATCTGGGACAGATGCGCGGTGATGGTGTTCTGGTTCTCTCCCTGATGTTGCAGTGCGACATAGATCAACCCGCCGGAGTTGATCACGTAGTCGGGTGCGTAGAGGATGCCGCGAGATTCGAGCTGGTCGGCGATGGCCGGGCAACTCAGCTGATTGTTGGCGCCACCGGCCACGGCGGCGCAGCGCAATTTGGTCACGCTGTGGCTGTTGAGAACGCCCCCCAGCCCGCAGGGCGCGAGGATGTCGCAGGGCGTGCTGAGTAACGATTCGCTGGAGACCGGCTTGGCGCTCATTTGCTCCATCGCCAGCTGCACCTTGCCACTGTCCAAGTCCGCGACCAGCAACTCGGCGCCTGCGGCGTGCAGTTGTTCGGCCAATGCCCAGCCCACATGGCCCAATCCCTGGATCGCCACGCGCAGCCCTTCCAGATTGTCACTGCCCAGACGCGCCATGGCGGTCGTGCGAATACCGGCGTACAAGCCCATGGCGGTATACGCCGAAGGATCGCCCGATTCGGTGGTGCTGGTGACGTGCTGGGTGTATTGAGCGATGCAGTCCATGTCTTCGCTGGACGTGCCGCTGTCCATGGCCGTGATGTAGCGGCCATCGAGGGTCTGAATGAAGCGTCCGAACGCCTCGAACAGCGCAGCGCGATCCGGAACATGCGCAGGCCGCAGAATCACGGCCGTTCCCCCGCCCAATGACAAGCCAGCCAGCACGGCTTTGTAGCTCATGTTCCTCGCCAACTGAATAGCGTCTTCGACGGCGCTCCCTTCATTTGGATAGGACAGATAGCGACAGCCGCCCAGAGCAGGGCCCCTCTGACTGCTGTGAATCGCGATCACTGCTTTAAGGCAGGTTTGAGGATCGACGATCATGTGCAGCGATTGAACGCGTGAACTTTGCATGAGAGCGAACATAGGCGGTGCTCCCGTTTTTTTGTATTGCGAGTATAGGCGCTGGCAGAAAAAACGGCGGACCAGTCCGATATATACATGCTTAACGTGGCCGTTTACGGGGCATATCGCGCAGGTCGGTAATCGCCACTGGACGAACGCCATCGCCAGGGCTAAAACGGATCATCCCCGACCTGGAGACGTCGATGAATCCACGCCAGCACTGCATGGACAGCCTGCAACGTACGCCACCCTCGGTATTCGAGGCGGCGCTGTGGATATCCGTTGAGCACGATGCCCAAGTCAAGCCCGATGAAACCCTCGAATTGATCGCTCAACTCCAGCGTCGGATCAGCGCAGCGCTTCCTCTC
Organism: Pseudomonas sp. LS-2; assembly: GCF_003605735.1. GTDB lineage: Bacteria > Pseudomonadota > Gammaproteobacteria > Pseudomonadales > Pseudomonadaceae > Aquipseudomonas. Next base: position 347,181 of record NZ_QXTJ01000045.1, read on the forward strand.
CTGCCCGCTGCCGAGCTCGCCCAACCGCTATTGCGACAGATGGCGACGATAGGTTTTCAACAGGATGACGTGGCTCAACCCAAACCTCAGGTTGCGTTGCTCAATAAAGTTGTCGAGCGCCGTCGGGGGCAGCCGCTGGGGTTGGCACTGATCGCGCTGGAACTCGCCCGCCGTCTGGAAATTCCGCTTGAAGGAGTGAACTTCCCCGGTCATTTCCTGCTTCGGGTGCCGGGGGCTGACCATACGCTTGACCCTTTCGGGGGACGAAGGCTCTACCCCAAGGATTGTCGTGAGCTGCTGCTGCGTCAGTTCGGCCCCGACATGCCGCTCAAGGCCGAACACATGCGCACGGCCACACCGCAGGCGATGATTCAACGGTTATCGCGCAATCTTCGCCATTTGCATCAGATCAACGACGACCTGCTGGCCTCACTCAAAGACGCCAATCGAGTGCTGGAAATCGGGCAAGCCAACACCAGCGACTACCTTGCTCGCGCCAGCCTGTATCAGACGCTGGAATGCCCGCAGGCGGAACGTTTCGACCTGGAGCATGCGCTGTTGCTGAGTGACGATCCGGTGCAGCGGATCAGGTTGACCCAGCGCCTGGTGCAATTGCCATCGGGGCGAGCTGTGCATTAAGAGGTGCCCGCCAGCCCGACAATGATTCGAAGCCAGACGAAAGCTCCACTCGCGTCCATTGTTGCCGCCCAAGTAATACTGCATGTCGTAAACAGCTATGTTTAGTCACGTCGAAACAACTTACCATTTACTCACTTCGCGGCCGCCCTCGCCGCGAACTGGAAGTTCGTTTTCTTTCGTCTGGTCATGAACATGCGCCAGGCCTCTGAGCGATTTCCCCGGACGTAGATTTTCAAGCTCCTGGATCTGACGTCTTTGTTTAGCCGCTGCCGCTGCAGCGGCTTTTTTTTGCTTCTTTTATTGCATCTACAGTAGCGCATTGATACTGAAAGGGCGTTGTCGTTTTTTTGCATGACTTCGAGATTTTCTCAGAAACGTCCCACGCGTTTTCGAGCCTGAGCCCTACGGCTTTTTTATGCGTTCATATGTTTAAACGTTAGTCATCGAAGCGAAACGGAGTTTGCATTCCACGCGACGATAAACAACAAAAAATGACTAATGGAGTTTTATCATGGACAAGAAAAAAATCATGGCACTCATGCTGGCGATGAGTTTGGGGGCATTGGTGGGCAGCGCTGCAGCCGAGCCTGTGGCGAACAACTTGAATTTTTGCACCAAACGCTCGGGGTCTATCTCCTCAGGGACAGTCGGAGCACGACAGGAAAAAGTTATCTATGGGCCTTACACTGTCACCTGCGGTACCACATCACACCACTTCAACATCAGAGGTGCGTCAGGCCAAATTCCAGTGGTTGTTCAGCGATTGCAGAACGGTAGTTGGTCCGCAGTGACCGGACGAGTCTACGATCCATCCGGCCGCTTCGGGAGTGGAACCTTCAGGGTAGTGGCCGACAATCGACAAAGTGAGACCCCGATCAGTTACACCGGTAGTTACTCGGTACCAATGTAGACGCTGTTGACCTGGGTCGTGAGGCTCACGGCCCAGGTCCCCGCTTTCAATAAGGTTAAGCGCGGATACTCACCAGTCCTCGCTGGCGAGGCGTTTTTGCATACTCTTCGAGTGCCATCACTATAGAAATTGACGTCTTCAACTCCACCAACGCGCCCTTGGCCATCTCATTGCCTTCCTTGATAAAATCGTTCAGCATGCCCAACTGCTTTTCAAAATAAGCATAAGCGTCGACCTGAGCGTCCATGTTTATTTCTATTCCTTGAGCATCAAACTGAACATCGACACTTGAAATTGCCCCGATAAGATCTCCGTCGATGATTCCACGCTCGGCCAGAATCACGCCTATCTCCATTAGCTGTCTGTTACTGGTCTTCCTGGGATCAAACCCCGCGAGACTGATATTCAACCCCTGCAGCTTTTTAACATTCGGAATATCCTTGTCCGCCCAATACTGCCGAACCTTTTGCTTCACTGCTTCTTCATTCGGACTGAGCCCTGATTTGACATTGAATCGTTTGTCGGGCGCCGGGGCATACACCCTCAACCGCTCCTGAACTTTGCTCAAATTCCCGATCATAAATCCTCCGAAGATCAAATTGACCTTCAGGAGCTGTCGGAAGCACAGGGAAGTAATTGAACCAAAAAAAGCGAAGACGGAATCATTGTTTTATTTAGAGAATAATCCTACAGGCGCTCAAATAATGCTCCTACGAAAACGGCCAATCCGATGCCGCGAACTGGCCGCTTCTGGCTGACCCAATAGACTCAGCCGGCAAATCTCTGCAGATTCGCCATCATCTCCTTCAAGGCCTCGACGTTATCCGCCGGATGCGCCGCGCCTTCAAAGTTTGCTATAGCCCCCCATTGAGCGGCCACGTCCTCCGGGCTGAAGCCTTCGCGCGGATCGAAGCCGGCACCCAGGCTGCGTTCCCAGCGCACTTTGCCGACCCAACCACCGCCGACTTCATACAGGCCAGCACTGTCCTGACACTGCTCGCTACCCAGGTACACCACCAACGGGCTCACCAATTCCGGTTTGAGAAGCTCGAAAACGCTGGCGGGGATCAGGCCTTCGGTCATACGCGTGCCACCGGTTGGCGCAATGGCGTTGACCAGAATGTTGTTCTTGCGGCCCTCCAGCGCCAGCGTGCGGGTCAAACCGTAAAGACCGAGTTTGGCCATGCCGTAATTGGACTGCCCGAAGTTGCCGTAAATACCGGAAGTCGAGGATGTGAAGATCACGCGACCATAGTTCTGTTCACGAAGATGCGGCCAGGCGGCGTGGGTCACTTTGTAGGCGCCTTCGACATGCACCCGATAAACCAGATCCCAGTCGGCGTCTTCCATCTTGGCGAAACTCTTGTCTCGCAGGATCCCGGCGTTATTGACGACGACATCGACGCGACCGAATGCATCCAGCGCGTTCTGCACGATCTTATCGCCCTCGGTCACCGAGTCGTGGTTGGCAATCGCCTGACCGCCCGACTCGAGAATTTCAGCGACCACCCGATCAGCCGCCGAAGCATTGGCCCCTTCGCCGTGGGCCGATCCCCCTAGATCGTTCACGACCACCCGGGCGCCATGCCGGGCGAACAGCAGCGCGTGCGCACGTCCCAAGCCGCCGCCAGCGCCCGTGACGATCACCACTTTGTCGTCGAAACGTATGGATTCACTCATGTCGATTTCCCCCGATGATGGCGCGCGTTCTCGTGCCCGGTTTACGAGTGCAGTCCGACGGGGCAGAAAGGACAAGAACGGCTAAACAGTCATCGAGTGTCAACCAGTCGCAGGTTGGTCACAATCAACACGAAGCGCTCTGAATAGTGCTTGATAACGTAAAGGGATGATCAGGGACGGTCGTGTTCTGAAGAACGCGAACGGGTGCCACGGTTGGCCGAAAAGCGCTCACGGCAGCTCGAAACTCTTCGTAGAAGCGCAGCACCAACTCTGGCGCCTCCGTGTGTGGATAGCGGCCGACCGCAGGAATCAGAACGGTATCGGGATTGGGCACCAGTTCGCGATAACGTTCGACCATGTGCCGGCCAGAGACCGGATCGGCGGCACCATCGATGAACCGCAGCGGCACACGGCCCAGTTGCATGGCCGTGACCCAGCGCTCACGCTGAATCAGCCGTTCGGGGATATAACCGATTAAACGATAGAGAATATGATGGCCACGATTCGCAGCGATCAAGCTCCAGAAGTCGTCCAGTTCACTTTCCGTAGGGCGGGTATTGGGGCCGAAGATCCGGCTGAAATCCCGATCCAGGCTGTCACGGTCGAACATCCGGCCGATCAGCCAGCCGAAGGGACTGAGCAGCAGTTTCTGGACCAGCAGCGGGCGATGCGCCTCCGGGAACAGCCCGCCGTTTAGAAACACGCAGCTAGCCATCGCGAAACGGCCTTCAGCGTCCCGCGCCAGTAACTCCTGCGCAACGCTGTCCCCGTAGTCGTGCGCCAGCACATGCACGGGCTGTTGAATGTCCAGATGCTCAAGTAAGGCCTGCTGCAAATCCGCCTGCTCAACAAGGCTGTAAGCGTGATCGCGCGGCTTGTCCGAATCGCCGAAGCCAAGCATGTCGCAGGCGATCACCCGGTACTGGCGGGATAACGGCTGCCAAAGGTAATTCCAGTCCCAGCTGGCTGTCGGGAAGCCATGAAGCAACAGCAACGGTTCACCCTGACCGGCAGCCCAATAACGAATCCGGTGGCCGCGAAATACGAAATCGTGCCCGCGGGTGCGCCAGACGCTGAGAGGGATTTCGGCAGGCCTCATTACTGAGCGTATCCCGGTGAAAACTGATCGAGTTTGCGTAGCAACCCAGGCCATGCCAACTGTCCGCCCATGCCTTCAGCGCTGCGCGTCACGCCGGCGATCATGGCCTTGGCGCCCGCCAGAATCTGGCCGTCGATGGCAATCAATTCAGCCCCGCCACCCTGAGCCAGCACCTGGATTTCGCAGGCGCGCTGGAAGGTGAACATCATCAGGAAAGTGTCGGCGATGCTCGAACCGCAGGTCAAAAGGCCGTGGTTGTTGAGCATCAGAAAATTGCAATTGCCCAAGTCCGCTTGCAGGCGCGCCTTTTCTTCATGATTCAGTGCCACGCCTTCGTACGCGTGATACGCAAGACTGGCCACCACAAACAGTGACTGCTGACTGATCGGCAGCACGCCCTGCTTCTGGGCGGAAACCGCAACGCCAGCCGCGGTGTGAGTGTGCATGACACACATCACGTCATGACGCACTTCATGCACCGCGCTGTGGATGGTGTAACCGGCGGGGTTTATATCGTAGGGGCTGTCCATGAGCTTGTTGCCGGCCTGATCGACCTTTACCAGGCTCGAAGCGGTGATCTCATGAAACATCAGGCCGTAGGGGTTGATCAGGAAGTCATCGGTGCCCGGGACCTTGGCCGATATGTGCGTGAAAATCAGATCATCCCAGCCGTGCATGGCGACCAGTCGATAACACGCGGCGAGATCGATCCGCGCCTGCCACTCTGAGGCGCTGACGTGATCCTTCACGCTTGAATTGATGTGGCTGACGGTATCGGCATGGACCTGTGCGACTTTCACGATCGGCTTTCCTCGGCGGTTATCCTGCTCTAATGGATCAGCAGTCTAGTCAGACGAGATAAAAGCGGTACTTGCCTTCGCAGCCACCTTAATGACCCGGCGAGTCAGCACCTGTCGCAATGCTCTGGAACGGTATTTTCAGAGTATCCAGACCCATAATGGCGCGGCAAACAAATTGAGTAGCCCCGTCAGCACCATGACCAGCCCGGCCACCGAACCTTCTTCGCCGCCCACTTCCCGGGCCCGACGGACGCCATCGCCGTGGGCACCGACACGAAACAGGGCGCCACGTGCCAGCGCAGAACGCAACGGTTCGCGCGATCAGGCGCTCAGTTTGCTGACGAATTGAGCGAGCCAGGGTTCGGCGTCGGTTTCAGGGGTCACCGTTTCGCTGGCATCCAGGCGCAGCATGTCTTGCACTTCGCGTATGCCCAGCTCCATGAACAATTCGCGCATCTGCTCCCCGCCGCCGCAGAAGGTGTCGCCATAACTGGCGTCACCCAGAGCAATGACTGCACCCGGCAAGCCGCGCCAGGCAGCTGGCAATACGTCGCGAATCTGTGAGTAGAGCGGCTGAAGATTATCCGGCAGCTCGCCAAGCCCGGTGGTCGAGGTTACGGCCAGCAGGGCCTCTGGCGCAAAAGCTTGCAGCTCGGCCAGGCTCACCCGGGGGTTGAACAAGACCTCGTGACCTGCATCCTTGATGATCTGCTGCGCGTGTCGGGCGACTTCTTCGGCCGAACCGTATACCGAGCCCGAAACAATGGCGACTTTCATTCTCTGATCCTGTGACTGAGTAAAATCGTGCGACATTATGCCCCAGACCGGCGCAATGTCTTAGAATGCACCCATTGCCGCATTTCATCGGTATCCAGAAAGACCTCATCGCACAGGTGTGGGCGCAACAAATAACTGTCGAAGTGCACGCAGAACTGGCGCAAGCTCGTACTGAAAGGTGCTGACGCGCAACATTTTGCAACTGACGAACGGCAGCAACCAAAAAGCGAATTTATTGTCTGCTTTTTCAATAACCGGTTAATCGAGCTCGACCATGCAGCGCGACAATATCCTCACGCAGGATGAGCTGGACTTCATCCAGAACATGCAGCACAACCCCAAGCTGAATCTGCGTGACAAATCTCGCAGCCTGGTGGTTAACGGTGGCGTTCAGATCCAGGATCTGCTGACGCGACTGGCTGCGCATGAACAAGTGACGATCCAGGCGCAATTCGACAATCAGCAAATGACGTTTCCGCTGCATCTGGTTGAAGACGAATTCCATGCACTGCATCTGGAGCTTGGTGCACCCAGCATCTTCGAAGAAGGCCCACGCATCCGACCCTGGCGGTTGATTTTGCCTGAACCTGTGGCGCTCGAAACAGAAAAGGGTTCGCTGACCGCATTATGGGTTCATGAGATCTCGTTCAAAGGGATCCTGCTGGAAATCCGCAAGCAAACCAAACCGCCCAAATACTTCTCAGCCTGGTTCACCCCCGTGGGTCTGGCACCCATTGCTTTGCGTGGCACGTTCGAACGCCTTACCGAGCAAGGTCTGGCAGCGTATCGTTTGAGCCAGAACAGCAAGGAAGACACTGAGCGCCTGCGTCAGTACATTCTCCAGGAACATCGCAAGATCCACCCCTCGATGCACCTCTAAGGCCGGGATCGTCGTGCAGCCGCTGCTGCCAGGTCGCCGACCACCCCACCAGAAAGCAGGACCCCCTTCGCTTCAGGCGCGGATTCAGGAATAATCCTTGCTTGCTTTTCAACGAAGCTGACGCAACGCCACCACCCCGGCGTTACGCCCTGTGATTTCCCTACCCGGGAACCTCACTCGTCCATCGGAGATACACAATGTCTACCTCACCCGTCACGCTGATGGTTGCCCGTCGCGTCGCCCATGGCCGCTATCAGGAACTGATTGCCTGGCTGCATGAAGGCGAACAACTCGCTACAGATTTTCCCGGCTACCTGGGTTCCGGCGTGCTCGCTCCGCCTCCGGGAGACGACGAGTTCCAGATCATTTTCCGCTTCGCCAATGAAGCCACCATGCACGCGTGGGAGCATTCTGCATCCCGACGCTCCTGGTTGGTGCGTGGCAGCGGGCTGTTTGCCAAGAATTCCGTACATCGCGCGCGCGGCATGGACGGCTGGTTCGGCACTATCGGTCAGCGCCCTCCTCGCTGGAAGCAAGCCATCGCGATCTGGCTGGCCTTCTTCCCTGTTTCTCTGATCTTCAATTATGTGCTCGGCCCGCTGCTCGCTCAGTTCGACCTGCTGCCGCGCATCATGATCAGCACGCTGATTCTCACCCCGCTGATGGTGTTCTGGTTCATCCCGCTGTCGACGCATCTGTTGTCGGGCTGGTTGCACAGCAACGCGCAACTGCCCGCCACCCCCACCGAGTCGGCCCCCAGCCGCTGACCCTGAACACCTCTGTAGGAGATCGGCTCAACTCTGTAGGGTATTTCAACAATACAACTACGGAGCAGCCGGCCTCCTACACGCCGCTCCCATCCCCCTACAGTTGTACCTCACTGACCATTGGGTTAACTTTGCCCACGGCCCGTCGTTTCTGATGGCGCAATGAAAGCAGTTGTCGCCAGACGCTCAGCCCACCGGCGACACCCCGACCTCCTTTTCCCTGATAACGCGTGAGCAGCCCATGGCGTCTTCCCTCGCTCCTGTCCTGATCACTGGCGCCAGCCAGCGAGTCGGCCTGCATTGCGCCGAGCGGCTATTGGGTGAAGGCCAGCCGGTGATTGTGACTTACCGCAGCGAGCGTCCCGGCGTGCAACGTCTCAAGGATCTGGGCGCAGTCACGATTCAAGCTGAGTTTTCGTCTCAGGAAAGCGTGATGGCTTTCATCGCGCAGTTGAAAGATGAAACCGACAGCTTGCGCGCCATCGTCCACAACGCTTCACAGTGGGTGGCAGAAACCGAGGGCGAGGAAGGTGACGCCTTCATGCGCATGTACAACGTCCATATGCTTGCGCCGTACCTCATCAACCTGCACTGCGCCGAACTTCTGCGGCATTCGAAGACGGCAGACATTATTCATATCAGCGACGACGTCACGCGCAAGGGCAGCAGCAAGCACATCGCCTACTGCGCCAGCAAAGCGGGCATGGAAAGCCTGACGTTGTCGTTTGCGGCCAAGTTCGCACCGGCCATCAAGGTCAACAGCATTGCGCCTGCCATGCTGATGTTTCAATCCGACGACGACGCTGAGTACCGCGTCCGAACCCTGGCCAAATCCGCGTTGGGAATCGAGCCCGGTGCAGAAGTGATCTACCAGAGCCTGCGCTATCTGCTGGACAACCCCTACGTCACCGGCACCACCCTGACCGTAAACGGTGGACGGCACGTCAAGTAAGCCGCCCCGAGGAATCCATTGATGACTTTGTCACTGCCACAGCACTATCGCGAAATCCTTGTCGGTCTGGGCGAAGACCCCGAGCGTGAAGGCCTGCTCGATACCCCCAAACGCGCCGCCAAGGCGATGCAGTATCTGTGTCACGGCTATGCGCAGACACTGGAAGAAATCGTCAACGGCGCGCTCTTCGCCTCTGACAACGACGAGATGGTGATCGTCAAGGACATCGAGTTGTACTCGCTGTGCGAGCACCACTTGCTGCCATTCATTGGCAAGGCCCATGTGGCCTATATGCCAACGGGGAAAGTACTGGGTCTGTCGAAGATCGCGCGCATCGTCGACATGTTCGCCCGCCGCCTGCAGATCCAGGAAAACCTCACTCGGCAGATCGCTGAGGCGGTCCAGGGCGTGACCAATGCCGCAGGTGTGGCCGTGGTCATCGAAGCCAAACACATGTGCATGATGATGCGGGGCGTCGAAAAGCAGAATTCGACCATGAACACCTCAGTGATGCTCGGCGCCTTTCGCGAATCGACCACCACCCGGATGGAATTTCTGCAACTGATCGGACGGAGCAAGTAGTCCATGGCAAGACTTGAACCAGGCACCGCACGCATTCGGGTCAAGGACCTGTGCCTGCGCACGTATATCGGCATCAACGAGGACGAGATCCTCAACAAGCAGGACGTACTGATCAATCTGACGATTCTGTATGAAGCACAGGAAGCGGTACGCGACAACGACATCGACCACGCGCTCAATTACCGGACCATCACCAAGGCAATCATCCAGCATGTAGAAAGCAATCGCTTCGCCTTGCTGGAGCGCCTGACCCAGGAAGTGCTCGACCTGGTGATGAGCCACACGGCAGTGCAGTACGCAGAAGTGGAGGTCGACAAACCCCACGCGTTGCGGTTTGCCGAGTCGGTGTCGATCACCCTGGCCGCCGAGCGCTGATCCTCATGGAGATTCTTTCTTCTGTAGAAGCGCGCTTGCCCGCGAATACACACTGTCTGACGAAACGTCTGTAGCCGACACACCGCAATTGCGGCCAGGCGCGCTCCTACAGGGACTTGGTGCCTGTCTGACAATCGTTGCCTCGCGCTGCCCTGCACTCTTATCATCCGCCCATCTTTAATTCGCACAGAGCCCATCATGACCGAGCAACAACGTCTTGAACTCGAAGCCGCCGCCTTCCGTCGCCTGGTGGCCCATCTGGACAGCCGCAAGGATGTGCAGAACATTGACCTGATGAACCTGTCCGGTTTCTGCCGCAACTGCCTGTCCAAGTGGTACAAGGCCGCAGCCGACGAGAAGCAGATCGACATCACTTTGGATGACGCTCGCGAAGTGGTTTACGGCATGCCGTACAGCGAGTGGAAATCCCTTTACCAGAAAGAAGCCAGCGCCGAGCAATCAGCCGCGTTCGCCAAGGAAAAGAAGCATGACTGACCTGAGCACCCTGCGCGCCAGCCTCAACAGCGGCGAGCATGTCTTCGCCGATACGCTGGCATTCATCGCCGCGAACTACGATTACCAGCCGCAGGCATTCACCAATGGCCCGGTGGAAAACGCCGCAGGTCAGAACGAAGGTTCATGCAAGACCTTGGGTCTGGCATTGCTGGAAGGTTTGAGCGACGAAGAAGCGTTGCTGGCGTTCGGTGAACACTACCGTTCTGTTGTCGCCACGCCAGACGGCAGCGACCACGGCAACATCCGTGCGTTGATCTCTCATGGCCTTGCCGGGGTGAAATTCAGCGCTCAGCCGCTCAAACTCAAGGCGTAAGCCCTACTGTAGGAGTGAGCTTGCTCGCGATAGCTTTCAGTCAGGCGACTATGCAATCTCTGTTCTTCTGCAATCGCGAGCAAGCTCACTTCTACAGGTTTATGGCGTCTTGCAGCCACAAAAAAACCGGCCCTTGAGCCGGTTTTTTCGTTTTGAACACCCGATCAGAACGAGGCGTTCGCCAAGCCGTCCAGATAACGCTCGACGTCCAGTGCAGCCATGCAGCCTGCGCCAGCCGACGTGATTGCCTGACGATAAACGTGGTCTGCCACGTCGCCTGCGGCAAACACACCCTCAACGCTGGTGGCCGTCGCGTTACCTTCGCGGCCGCCCTGAACGACCATGTAGCCGTCTTTCAGCGCCAGTTGACCGTCGAACAACGAGGTGTTCGGCGTGTGGCCGATGGCGATGAACACGCCGTCGACTTTCAGCTCGGATGTGCTGCCGTCGTTGTTCTTCAGACGCGCACCGGTCACGCCCATGTTGTCGCCCAGCACTTCGTCCAGCGTCGAGTTGAGCTTGAGCTCGATCTTGCCTTCGGCGACACGTGCGTGCAGCTTGTCGATCAGGATTTTCTCGGCGCGGAAAGTCTCGCGACGGTGAACCAGAGTCACCTTGCTGGCGATGTTGGCCAGGTACAGCGCTTCTTCGACTGCAGTGTTACCACCACCGACGACCGCGACAGGCTTGTTGCGATAGAAGAAACCATCACAGGTCGCACAGGCCGAAACGCCCTTGCCCATGAACGCCTCTTCGGACGGCAGACCCAGGTAGCGAGCGCTGGCGCCGGTCGCGATGATCAACGCGTCGCAGGTGTAGGTGCCGCTGTCGCCCTTGAGGGTGAACGGCTTGCCCGCCAGATCCACAGAGTTGATGTGGTCGAAAACGATTTCGGTCTCGAAGCGTTCGGCGTGCTCGCGCATACGCTCCATCAGCACCGGACCGGTCAAGCCATGGGGGTCGCCCGGCCAGTTGTCGACTTCGGTGGTGGTGGTCAGTTGACCACCGGCCTGCATGCCGGTGATCAGCAGAGGCTTGAGGTTGGCGCGTGCCGCATAGACCGCAGCGCTGTAACCGGCAGGGCCGGAGCCGAGAATAATCACTCGGGAATGACGGACATCAGACATGACACACTCCTATCGACCGGCCATCGTTACGTGTGGTCGGAGTTACTGTGGTCGAACCGGCGCACCGGTTGGGACAAAACGAGGATTGGCGAACGTCAGGGAAGCTCGCACGCCCATCCCGAAATCTGGAAGCTGCGACCGAAGTCGCAGCGACGGTGTTACAAGCTTTTGGCGTTCTCGGCCAGGTAATCGGCAACGCCCGAAGCGTCAGCCTTCATGCCTTTCTGGCCTGGACGCCAGCCAGCCGGGCAGACTTCGCCGTGCTGTTCGGTGAACTGCAGTGCTTCGACCAGACGAACCATGTCGTCTACGTCGCGACCCAGTGGCAGGTTGTTGACAACCTGGTGCTGAACCACGCCAGCCTGGTCGATCAGGAACGAACCGCGCAGCGCAACGCCGTCTTCGTGTTCGATACCGTAGGCGCGAGTGATCTCGTGCTTGATGTCGGCAACCATGGTGAACTGGACCGGACCGATACCGCCCTTTTCAACCGGGGTGTTGCGCCATGCGGCGTGGGTGAAGTGCGAGTCGACGGAAACGCCAACCACTTCAACGCCCAGGTCGCGGAATTTAGCGATGCGGTTGTCGTGCGCGATGATTTCCGACGGGCACACGAACGTGAAGTCCAGAGGCCAGAAGAACAGCACGACGTATTTGCCACGCAGAGAGGACAGCTGGAAGCTGTCGACGATCGAACCGTCACCCAGGACTGCCGCTGCGGTGAAATCAGGGGCTTGTTTGTTTACCAGAACGCTCATTAAGACTCCTTCGAGGTTCAAAGTGAATGGGAATAGGTCTAAAAGTTGCCCGCAAGCTTATCGGGGCGGCGAAGATTAAGGAAATATCGTTTCACAATCCAGTTCATAGACCGCACCTATTCCGACAAGCTGTTGCGCGTGCCCTGGGGGGTAGACTTTAACCTTACAAGATTGTTTCGGCGAATGTCCTGGCCCGCTTCCAGCTTCCGCCGTGCTGGCAAAGCCGGTAAGGTCGGCGCGATTTCAACGTATGGAGGCACCCATGCCTGCACCCGCTCTGTCCGGCCCGCAATACCTGCGCGAAGGCCTGAAACTGGTCCTCAGCCCCGGGCTGCGACTCTTCGTCCTGCTACCTTTGACTATTAATCTGGTGCTGTTCAGCGCACTCATCTACTTCGCCGGCCACGAATTCAGCATGTGGGTGGACTCGTTCATGCCTACGCTGCCCAGCTGGCTGAGCTTTCTCAATTACATCCTCTGGCCGCTCTTCGTGGTGCTGGTGGCGTTAATGGTGTTCTTCACCTTCACCATGATCGCCAACATCATCGCCGCGCCTTTCAACGGTTTTCTCTCGGAAAAAGTTGAAGTGGTTCTGCGCGGCACCGACGATTTTCCGGCCTTCAGCTGGGGCGAACTGATCGAAATGATCCCCCGCACCCTCAGTCGCGAGATGCGCAAACTGGGGTACTTCCTGCCGCGAGCCATCGGTCTGTTCATCCTGTCCTGGATTCCGGTGGTCAACATCATCGCTGCGCCGCTGTGGCTGTTATTCGGCGTCTGGATGATGGCCATTCAGTACATAGACTACCCGGCAGACAACCACAAAATGAGCTGGCAAGACATGCTCGCCTGGCTGCGCGCCAAACGCTGGCAGAGCATGAGCTTTGGCGGCATCGTGTACCTGGTGCTGCTGATTCCGGTGGTGAACATCCTGATGATGCCTGCGGCGGTCGCCGGGGCGACGCTGTTCTGGGTGCGTGAACGCGGTGCGGAAACGCAGATGGAGCGGGTGAGATAAAGAGATGTGGAAAAGGCCTCGATTGAGGCCTTTTTTGCGTTCACGCCCCATCTCGAAAAATCAGGAACAGTCCTACAGAAGTCTTCTCAACATCGCACACATCACCTGTTCAACCATGGGCCTCCATTTCAAGCGCGGCACCGCGCTCGACGACAGGAGTGTCAATACCATGGAAACGAACCGCATAAATGCAGCGACCCCCAATACCTCAAGGCCGACTTCAACCCTGCTGCCACACAAGCCCAAGATAGAACCCAACGCGCCAGAGTTCTTGCAGGCACTTGCTGAAGCAGTGGACGCCGCGACCTCAAAAACCGTGTCCGCCGAGCCCGCGATCATCTCCAGACACCTAAGGCCACGCTCTCACCTGGACCTCGTGACCCTCAACCCCGTCCAGACAACCTATGTACCTGAGGCTGCTGCGCTGGAAAGGGTCGGCAAGTCGCGGATCTTGCCGTTTACTGCTGGCGGCTAGTGTCGGCTTTCCAGAACCGGTGAACAACAGCGACAACCGCGGCTCAACAGTCACAAATCCATCACCCAACCGCCACACAAGCGCAACGACAGACTTTGAAACTGGTTGTCATGAGTAAATCCCTGCATATCACCCTGATCACTGAAACCTTCGCCCCCGAAATCAACGGCGTCGCCAACACGCTGAGCAGGTTGTGCGATGGCTTGCGGCTTCGGGGGCATCGGGTTGAGGTGATTCGGCCGCGGCAGAATGACGATGAGCTGCGCGTGGCTGACGATGACCTGATGTTGTGCCGAGGCTGGCCGATTCCGGGGTATCCGGGGTTGCAGTGGGGGCAGTCTTCCATGCACAAGCTGTTGCGTCGCTGGCAGCGCAACCGCCCGGACGTGCTGTACATCGCCACGGAGGGGCCATTGGGGTTGTCGGCCCTGCGCGCAGCGCGGCGGTTGCGAATTGCAATCGTCAGCGGCTTTCACACCAATTTCCAGCAGTACACCCGTCAATATGGGCTGGGATTCATCACTCGCCTGCTCACCTCTTATCTGCGCTGGTTTCACAATCGCTCCAATGCGACGCTGGTGCCCAGTTTCAGCCAGAAGACCGAACTGGAGAGGCGCGGCTTCGAGCGGCTGGAGCTCCTGTCGCGGGGTGTGGATTGTCAGCTGTTTCATCCGTCCAGGCGTTCCGATTTGCTGCGCGAAACATGGGGACTGGCGCCCGGCGACACGGCCGTTCTGCATATCGGTCGGCTGGCGCGTGAGAAGAATCTGGGGCTGCTCAAAGCCTGCTTTGGCAGCCTGGTGAGCGCTTATCCCGACAAGAAACTCAGGCTGATCATTGTCGGTGACGGCCCGGTCCGCCAGGAACTGCAGCAGCAACTACCGGGCGCGATCTTCTGCGGAACGCAACGTGGCGAGGCCCTGGCCGCGCATTACGCATCGGGCGATCTGTTTCTGTTCCCGAGCCTGACCGAAACCTTTGGCAATGTCGTGCTCGAAGCGCTGGCGTCTGGACTGGGTGTGGTGGCCTATGACGAAGCAGCAGCGGCTCAGCATATTCGTCACGGGCATAACGGCGCGGTTGCCATGCCCGGCGACGAGGAAGGATTTATCGACGCCGCGCGCTGGATGCTCGAAGACGACGAGACGCTGCGACGCGTGCGCTTGAATGCCCGGCAACATGCCAGTCGCCAAGGGTGGGCGGGAATCATAGAGGCGTTCGAGAGCTATTTGCGCATCGCCAGCGAAACACGGGATGGGGTTGTGTTGGGGATTTAGTTGACAGATGCAGCCCCCGTGGCAGCACGGCTTGCCGGCCGTGACTTTGTCAAAATCGCCACCGCCGGCAAGCCGTGCTGCTACAAGCCCTGACTCAGGCGGCTTACTCCAACTTGCCCAACGCATCTCGACTGAACGGCAGAATATCTACTTCGCGACCATCTCGCACCTTCACCGCCCAATCCGGATCGACCAGCAGCGCACGGCCTACGGCCACCAGATCGAACTCGTCATCGCCCAGACGCTTGAGCAGATTCTCGAGACTGGCCGGTTGCGCGACCTTGTCGGTGTTGACCATGAATTGCAGGAACTCGCCATCCAGCCCGACACTGCCGACAGTGATGGTCGGTTTGCCGGTGAGTTTGCGCGTCCAGCCCGCCAGATTGAGATCGGAACCTTCAAACTCCGGCTCCCAGAAACGGCGCGTCGAGCAATGGAAGATGTCCACGCCGGCTTCGGACAGCGGTTTGAGGAATGCTCCCAACTCCTGCGGGGTCTGCACCAGTCGAGCGGTGTAATCCTGCTGCTTCCACTGGGAATAACGAAAGATGATCGGGTATTCAGGACCGACTGCCGCACGCACGGCCTCGATCAACTCGATGGCAAAGCGCGAACGATGGGCCAGATCGCCACCGTATTCATCAGTGCGTTGATTGGTCCCCTCCCAGAAGAACTGATCGACGAGATAACCATGAGCGCCGTGAATCTCCACGCCGTCCATACCGATCTCTTTTGCGTCCTTCGCCGCCTGAGCGAAGGCAGCGATGACGTCGTCGATATCCTGCTTAGTCATGCCATGCACGACGACGTTACCGTCCTTGAGCTTCTCGGTCGGGCCATAGGCCGGAACCGTGCCATCGGGCTCAGTGCCTAGACGACGCACAGCGCCTACGTGCCATAGCTGAGGCACGATCTTGCCGCCTTCGGCGTGAACCGCGTCGACTACCTCCTTCCAGCCAGCCAACGGAGCCTCGCCGAAAAATTTCGGGACGTTCGGGTAGCCGTTGGAAGCCTTATGGCCAACGGTCGTGCCCTCAGTGATGATCAGGCCGACACCGGCTGCCGCGCGGCGGCGGTAGTACTCGATGACCTTGGAATTCGGCACGCCGCCCGGTGAAAACGACCGAGTCATCGGCGCCATCACGACCCGCGTCGGTAATTCCAGGCTGCCCAAATGAAAAGGTTTGAACAAGGCTTTGACTGGCATGCAAGCGTCCTCGGCATCGGAAATATTATGAAGGTCATACAGAATGAGCTGACCGACTGCCGATGCACAGCACTATTGATTGGAGTGATTAAGGTTTAGAAGAGAACGCAAAATACGGTAGGCGTGAGCTTGCTCGGGAGGGTGAATTGTCTGTAGCGGATGCGTCAGACAGCAAATCGCAATCGCGAGCAAGCTCACCGCTACAGGGAATCGGATCAGGATGAGTGAAGCGCTTTCTCGATCGCCTGAATCACTGCTGGATCGTCCGGCGTGGTGCGTGGCGAAAAACGCGCCAGAACGCGACCGTCCTGACCGACGAGAAATTTCTCGAAATTCCAGGTGATGTCCCCTGGAAACTCCGCCCCTTCACCCGCCAGCATCTGATAGAGGCGATGGCGATGAGCCCCATTCACCTCGAGCTTGTCGCCCAGCGGGAAGGTCACGCCATAGTTCAACGAGCAGAATTCCTGGATCTCTTCCTGAGAGCCCGGCTCCTGTCCCGCGAATTGGTTGCACGGCAGACCCAACACGCTGAAACCACGATCCTTGTACTTCTGATAGAGATTTTCCAGTGCTGCATACTGCGGCGTAAGTCCGCACTTGGACGCCACGTTGACCACCAGGACGACTTTGCCCTTGAGTGGCGCGAGGGGCAGTTCCTGGCCATCCAGAGCTTTTAATTTCAGGTCGTGAAATATACTCATGACGAACTCCCCTGCTCACCATACAAAAAACCATTGGCCGAAAAAGGCGCCCTGTCAGGCCGCGAAAAACAAACCGTTTTTCGCAAAGCCCGCGAGGACGCCTGGCCAGCTAACTGAGCTTAGCAGGACAAATCAATGGTGATGGCCACCTTCGCCATGCACGTGACCGTGGGCCATTTCTTCGTCGCTGGCATCACGGATGGCAACGATCTTGACCTGGAAGTTCAGGCGCTGACCGGCCAGCGGGTGATTACCGTCGACCGTCACGTCGTCGCCGTCCAGATCACGAATGGTCACGATCTGCATTTGGCCGTCCGGAGCGGAAGCGTGGAACTGCATGCCGACTTCAAGTTCGTCGACACCTTCGAACATGCTGCGGTTCAGGGTGCTGACCAGCTCGGCCGAATATTCGCCGTAGGCGTCTTCAGGCTCGATGGAGACTTTCAGCTCGTCGCCGATGTCCTTGCCTTCCAGTGCCTTTTCCAGACCCGGAATGATGTTACCTGCGCCCTGCAGGTAGACCAGCGGCGCGCCGCCGGCAGAACTGTCGATGACCTCACCAGCGTCGTTGGTCAGGGTATAGTCAATGGAGACAGCCTTGTTGGCGGCGATCGGCATGGGGCAAGACCTTTTGCAAATAGAGATATGAGCGAACAAGTCTAACCAAGCACTCGCGCGAAAGCGAACGCAACTCAGACGGACGGCCCCGATTGGACGACCCCACATTGCCTGAGAGCGACACCACGATTACCGGCTTTCGTCAGGATCAAGACGGCCACTGGATTGCCGAGCTGTCCTGCGGCCACACTCAGCACCTGCGCCATCAGCCGCCGTGGCAATCACGAGCCTGGGTGCTGGACGCCGAGAAGCGTCAGGAAAAAATAGGTCAATCCTTTCGCTGCGGCTGGTGTGCGCAGAGAGCAGATAACGATAACCTTGTGCCCCGTTGAGACGCTGCGACTGAACAGCGTCCTGCTTCATCCGGTCCACTACGGCCTTTGCACTGCTCAATTTCGAGAAGCCCGCATGCAGACTTTCTTTATCGCGCCCACAGACTTCGGTGTGGGTTTGACGTCCATCAGCCTCGGGCTGGTGCGCACCCTGGAGCGCGCCGGACTCAAAGTCGGCTTTTTCAAACCCATCGCCCAGCCCCATCCCGGAGATCTGGGTCCAGAGCGCTCGACCGAACTGGTCGCCCGGACCCACGGCCTCAAGCCTCCCAAGCCTCTTGGCCTGGCTCACGTCGAACGGATGCTCGGCGAAGGCCAGCTCGATGAACTGCTCGAAGAGATCATCAATCTTTATCAGGAGGCATGCGTCGGCCGCGACGTGCTGATCGTCGAAGGCATGGTGCCCACCCGCAGCGCCAGCTATGCCGCGCGAGTCAACCTGCACATGGCAAAGGCGCTGGATGCCGATGTGATTCTGGTCTCGGCGCCGGAAAACGAAGTGCTGACCGAACTGTCTGGCCGCGTCGAATTGCAGGCGCAGATGTTCGGTGGTCCGAAAGACCCGAAAGTCCTGGGCGTAATCCTTAACAAGGTCCGCACTGACGAAAGCATGGAGGCGTTTTCGGCGCGCCTCAAAGAGCACTCTCCGCTACTGCGCAGCGGCGATTTCCGGCTGTTGGGCTGCATCCCGTTCCAAGCGGATCTGAACGCTCCACGCACCCGCGACGTGGCCGACCTGCTTGGCGCGCAGGTGATCAACGCTGGCGATTACGAACAACGACGCATGTCGAAGATCATCATCTGCGCGCGAACGGTGCTCAACACCCTGCAACTGCTCAAGCCGGGCGTGCTGGTGGTGACGCCGGGCGACCGCGACGACATCATTCTCGCGGTGAGTCTGGCGACCCTTAACGGCGTCCCCCTGGCCGGCCTGCTGCTGACCAGCGATACCCTTCCCGACCCGCGCATCATGGATCTGTGCCGTGGCGCGTTGCAGGCAGGTTTGCCGGTGCTGTCGGTGAGCACCGGTTCGTATGAGACGGCCAACCAGCTCAACCAGTTAAATAAAGAAATCCCCATCGATGACCGCGAGCGTGCAGAAATCATCACCGATTTCGTCGCCAGCCACCTCGATGCCAACTGGCTGCACCAGCGCTGCGGTACACCGCGTGAAATGCGCCTGTCACCCGCCGTCTTCCGCTATCAACTGATTCAGCGGGCTCAAGCGGCGAACAAGCGCATCGTTCTGCCCGAAGGTGCCGAACCACTGACCGTGCAAGCGGCCGCAATCTGTCAGGCTCGCGGAATCGCTCGCTGCGTGCTGCTCGCCAAGCCCGAAGAGGTTCACGCCGTTGCCCGCGCGCAGGGCATCGAACTGCCGCCGGGGCTCGAAATTCTCGATCCGGAAGCCATTCGCGAGCGCTACGTCGCGCCGATGGTGGATTTGCGCAAGAACAAAGCGCTCAACGCGCCAATGGCCGAGCAGCAACTGGAAGACCCGGTGGTGATCGGCACCATGATGCTCGCCCTCGATGAAGTCGACGGGCTTGTGTCCGGGGTCATTCACTCGACCGCCAATACGATCCGCCCGGCGCTGCAACTGATCAAGACCGCGCCAGGCTGCACGCTGGTGTCGTCGGTGTTTTTCATGCTGTTCCCCGAGCAGGTGCTGGTTTATGGCGACTGCATCATGAATCCGCACCCGACCGCTCAGGAGCTGGCGGAAATCGCAGTGCAGAGCGCCGACTCCGCTGTCGCGTTCGGCCTGTCGCCGCGTGTGGCGATGATCAGCTACTCCAGCGGCAATTCGGCCAGTGGCGAGGAAGTCGAGAAGGTCCGTGAAGCCACGCAATTGGCCCAAGAGACCCAGCGCAATCTGTTGATCGACGGCCCGCTGCAATACGACGCCGCGGCCAACGAGAACGTCGCCCGGCAACTGGCGCCGGACAGCCCGGTTGCAGGCCGCGCCAACGTGTTCGTGTTCCCGGATCTGAACACCGGCAACACGACCTACAAAGCGGTGCAGCGCAGTGCGGACTGCGTGAGCCTGGGCCCGATGCTGCAAGGTCTGCGCAAACCGGTCAACGATCTGCCGCGCGGTGCTCAGGTCGACGACATCGTCTACACCATTGCACTGACTGCCATTCAAGCGGCGACGCTGCCGCAATAGACGTCGGTCTGAAACATCGTCCACTCACAATAATGCCGCCGGGAACCCACCGGCGGCTGTCTTACCTCGGAGTTCGATCCCCCATGGATTTCCTGCCCGCCCCATTGCGTGGCGTCATCGCCTCGCTGCTGTTGGCGCTCAACACGATTGTCTGCTGCACGCCGCTGTTCATCGTTGCAATCTTCAAACTGTGTCTGCCCTTCCCCGCCGCGCAGAAAGTGACCGACTGGCTGATGAGCCATATTCACGAGGCGTGGATCAGCAACAACAACGCCTGGATGAACCTGCTCGGACACACCCGCTGGCACCTGAGTGGCCTGGAAGGTCTCGATTATCAGCACTCGTATCTGGTGACCAGCAACCACCAGAGCTGGGTCGACATCATGGTGCTGCAATATGTACTCAACCGACGCATTCGCCCGCTGAAGTTCTTCCTCAAGCAGGAATTGATCTGGGTCCCGGTGATTGGTCTGGCGTGGTGGGCGCTGGGCTTCCCGTTCATGAAGCGCTACACCAAGGCCTATCTGGCCAAACACCCGGAAAAGAAAGGCAAGGACCTGGAAACCACGCGCCGCACCTGCGCGAAGTTTCGCAACAACCCGGTCGCAATCTTCAATTTCGTCGAAGGCACCCGCTTTACCAAAGGCAAACACGCCCAACAGAACTCGCCGTTTCGCTATTTGCTCAAACCCAAGGCCGGAGGCATCGCGTTCGTGCTGGATGCCATGGGTGAACAACTGGAATCCATCGTCAACGTGACCATTCATTACCCGGCCGGTCAGCCAGGTTACTGGGACCTGCTTTGCGGAAGAGTTCGGGAGGTGGCCGCGCATTTCGAGGAAGTGAAAATTCCACCGCAGTTCATCGGCAAGAGTTACGACCAGGATGACGCCTACCGCCTGGAGTTTCAGCAGTGGATCAACCGACTGTGGGAAGAGAAGGACGCGCTGCTGGGGGAAATGCATGAGCGGTTTGCGCGCAATCGCTGATGCAAGTCCCCCCATGCAACTGACTCCCCTGCCGTGCCCTGCACCGTGGAAGGCTCGCCCCTCATTCTGCCGATACCTGCCCTCAAGCATCGGCAAAACCAGATAGCGAGTCTGGGTGCAGGCGCTGGGGGTTCTGTCCATCGGGTAATAGCTGTCAGGATGAGCGACCTAGAGCACGAATGAGCATTCAGATTTCACTGCTCAGCCTCAGTTCATAACCGCCTGCGCAACAGGTATGAATCTGCCCGACCCCTGTTACATGCGGCCCCGTCACCGAAAGATCCTCATTCGCAAGCCGCTCCAGCAACCTGAGTCTGGTGTCGAGCGCTTGGGCCGGGTCCATGTCAAAACCGATGCTCCAATGGGGATAACGCAACTGCAAGAGCGTNCCATCCTCGATCTGAATACCACTGTGACCCGGCGAATGGCCGGGAAGCGGGATGAAGCTGACACCAGGAATGACCTGTGCATTGGCCTGGACCGCCTCGATACGTGGCGCATAGGCATTCAACGCCGACTTCGCCAAGGTGAACGCGCCCGCCTGCGCCATGTGAGGGTATTTTTCAGGGGCAGCCGGGTCCGTCCAGAAGGCCAACTCTTCCTGTGAAAGAAACAGCGTCGCGTTGGGATACAACGCACTGCCGTCCTCCCTGACAAGGCCCCCGATATGGTCCTCATGCATGTGGGAAATCATCACACCGCGGATCTGCTCAAGCGCATAGCCGGCCGACACCAATGCCGCTGGGGCGCTACCGAAACGTGGCCCCATCTCGCGACCACAACCGGCATCGATAAGCCACAACTCGCCGTTTTTCTTCAAAAGAAATGTGTTGATCGGCTCGGGTACCGGTCCAGAAGCGGGCAGACCAGCGCTTTTGAATAATGCCGCCCCCTCCTCAGAGGCCGCTGCTTTGATCATGTCGGTACTGCACAGGAAAATCCCATCCAGCAGAGTCACCAGCGTGAACTCGCCGACAGTGTGTTCTTCAATCATTTGTTTCTCCGGATTGGCCCGATAACGTTCGTCACGATCGTCGTTACGCTCGCGTCCGGGCCTTTGAGTGATGGGTAAACTGCAAAAGCAATGCTGCCGCTGAGGCGATCGCGGCCAGGGTCATCACTGCGGTCCAGCCACCGGACTGCCAGGCGAAGCTGCCCACAGCCGAGCCGATGGCGCCGAAAGCGAACTGGGAAGCCATGAAGATGGTGTTGAAGCGGCCCCGAGCGGTGCCGGCGAGCGCGAGAATTCGTGACTGGTTGTAGATCAGTGACATCTGCAAACCCGTCGTCATCAGAACGGCTCCGATGCAAAGCCCGATCAGATTCACGAACGCGGCCATGACGACGAAGCTCGTCACGACCAGGCCGATACCGACATGACCTGCGTACTGGCCAGCGACCCGCAACCCCGTCGGGGCAAGCATCACGCCGCCCAGTGCAACCACGCCGAACAGTCCGGCTGTACCGCTGCTCATGCCAAACTCAGGGCCTTGCAGCAAGAGGGTGAGAATCGTCCAGAAGGCACTGAATCCGAAGAACACCAGGCTCTGCACCAGTGTGGCCCGGCGAAGTTCGGCCCCATCGCGCACGACCCCATACAATGAAACAAGCAACTCGATGTAGGAGGCCCGCGATTGTGGTTGGCTGTGCGGAAGTTTCGCCGCCAGCCCTGCCAGCATCATCAGGGAAAGGACAGTGCCCACGATGAACATCGCGCGCCAGCCAAGGTAGGCACCCACGAAGCCGCTGATCACCCGAGCGAGCAGTACGCCGACAAGCAGTGCACTGGTAATGGATGCCAGAACCCGTTCACGGCTGCTTGCCGGGGACAGTTCGGAGGCGAGCGGGATGACCTGCTGGGCGATAGTGGCGAACACCCCGATCATGATGGATGCCAGTGAAAGGCTATACAGCTCAGGAGCCGCGCTCGCGCAAAGGGTCGCGACCGTCAGCCCCAGGCATTGAATGAGGATGAGCCGACGTCGATCAATCCTGTCGCCAAGCGGCACCAGCAGAATCAAGCCCAAGGCATACCCAACCTGTGTCGCGATCGCGACGAGACTGACATCGGTGCCGATGCCCAGACTATCGGCGATCAACCCAAGTAGAGGCTGGTTGTAATACTGCGTACCGACCGACAAGCCGGTGGCCGCTGCAAGCAGCATGATCAGCCCCCGACTCATGCCTGCAACCTCGATCTGATGTTTGAACTCGGTGGATGGGGCGTTCATAAGGTGATTCTCCAGACAGCCGGGGACCATTGCCTGCTGAAAAACCTCAGGCAAAGATGTTCATGGGGATAGGGTCTTATCGCTCAGCGCCAAAGCTGCAGACAGGGTGTCGAGGGGAGCTCGCCTGCCCTCAAGTCAAATGCCGCGCAGAGTCCAGAATCAAGGCCCAGGTCAGCTCCGGCGCGTCGCAGGCACACCCGATCAGAGGGTCAACACAAGGGCCTGAGGTCGACGCTCGAGATATTGACCGAACGATACATATCTGACAAATTGCTGTTTGCCATGCCATCTATCTCTGTCAGCGATGAAAACGACGACGCTTCGAAATCTCGACCTGAACCTGCTGCATGTTTTTTCCGTGCTCATGGAAGAACAAAGTGTCAGCAAGGCAGCTGAACGACTGTTCATAGGTCAGCCTGGTCTTTCCGGCGCTCTGCGGCGCCTGCGCAATGCACTGGGCGATGAATTGTTTGTCCGGGCAGGACGCGGCCTGCAACCCACGGCGAGGGCCCTTGCCATCGCACCTGAAATCGCCGAAGCGCTTTCGTCTATCGAACGTGCCGTACGTACACCTGACGCATTCGATCCCTCCAAATGGCGAGGTGAATTTCGCATAGGCATGTGCGACAACTTCGAAGTGGCATTTTTTGGCGCATTGACGGCCAGAATTCGCGAACTGGCGCCGCATGCCCGGGTGGTGGCCATCGCCTCGACAAAGCGCGATTCGGTTCAGTTGCTGGAGCAAGGCGCCTACGATCTCAGCGTCGCAGTTCACGAAAATCCCGCCTCGTGGCACCTGTGCGAGACGCTGTTTGACCAGCGTTTCGTCTGCCTCTACGACGGCCGTGAACTGGATCTGCCATCGCCATTGAGTATTGAAGCGTATGCGCAAGCTCAACACATCATCGTGTCATCGCTAGGCGATGACGCAACAGAACTCGAGCACTCGCTCCGTGCTGCCGGGGTCACGCGCACGGTTGTCGCTAGCGTCTCAAGGCATGCATCAATAGCGCCGCTGTTGCTGTCGGTTCCGGCAATTGCGACGGTTCCCGAGATCACAGCGCTTTGCCTGGCGCCGCTTTATGGTCTGGAGATCGCCGATGCGCCTTTCGAACTCCCCACGGAGCCCATCTCGATGTTGTATCGGCGTACCGATCAAATGGATGGTCGGTCCATCTGGTTCCGAAATACGGTTAAAGAAATCATGTCCGGGACGTTGAATAACTGATCGGATGTGAATGCCGCCGTGTGACGGTCGTCATTGGCGCGTGCCCCATGGATGGCATGCCCATACCCCGTCGTGTATTGACCCTGCAAACGAAAAACCCCGGCGCAATGGCCGGGGTTTTAGGTGTTACGCGAGCAACTTACTGCTGCTGATACTGTTGACCTGGAATCGGCTTGAGGTTGACCTCGACACGACGGTTCTGGGCACGGCCATTGACATCGGCGTTGCTGGCGATCGGCGAATCAGGACCGGCACCACGTACCGACAGGTGAGAGGCATCGACGCCCTGCGACGTCAGATAAGTCGCTACGCTCTGTGCGCGCTGTTGCGACAGGTCCATGTTGTGCTGACGGCTGCCGGTGCTGTCGGTGTAGCCGACGATTTCGATCATGTTCTGGTTGTACTGCTTCAACGAGCCCGCCAAATTGTTCAGCGGCGAGTAGAAGCTGCTGGCAATCGCGGACGAGTCGGTGGCGAATGTGATGTTGCCTGGCATCACCAGCTTGATGGTGTCGCCCTGACGCTGAACTTCGACACCGGTGTTGGCCATGCTGGCGCGCAGTGCGGCTTCCTGTTTGTCCGCGTAGTAGCCGTAACCTGCGGCACCGGCGCCAACGACTGCGGCGCCGATCAGTGCGCCCTTGCCACGGTTGTTGTGGTCGATGGCTGCACCGGCGACGGCACCGGCCAGCGCACCCAGACCACCGTATTTGGCGGTCTTGCTAATGCCGCCGGAATTCTGTGCCTGCCCCTGACTGTCATAAGGATTCTGCGACGCGCAACCCGACAGTACGGCGAGTGCGGTGGTGGCGAGGATCAAACGGCGAAAGGTGAACATCAAGGAGAGCTCCTGTTTTGCTTTTCTGTGGCGGGGCAAAAAAAGGCCTGGCCATGTGCGCGATTAGAGCACGGCCTCTGTCAAAAATTCCTTAACCCCGCCTGAACAGGCCTACGCTCTGACGAAAGGGTTTTCACGCATTTCATCACCCAGTCGCGTGTCTGGCCCGTGCCCGGTGACCACCGTTGCGTCTTCGTCCAGCGTGTACAGGCGTTCCTTGATCGAACGAACGATGGTCGCCTGATCGCCGCCCCACAGATCCGTACGCCCCACCCCGCGCTTGAACAACGTGTCACCCGCGATCAACAGCTTTGCGTCCTCGAACCAGAAGCTCATCGAGCCCGGCGTATGCCCCGGCGTGTGCAGCGCCACCCCACACCCACAGGCCAGCTCTTCATCGTCCGCCAACCAACGATCCGGAGAGGGCACCGGCACGTAAGGCACACGAAATACCTGACACTGAGTTTCTAGGTTGTCCCACAGGAACTGGTCTTCCTTGTGCAGATGCAATGTGGCCCCGGTCTTCTCTTTCAATTGCCCGGACGCCAGAAAATGATCCAGATGCGCGTGAGTGTGAATGATGCTGACCACCTTCAGACCGTGGGCCTCGAGCTTTGCCAGGATCAACTCGTGATTGCCCCCCGGATCTACCACGATAGCCTGCCTGGTGACCGGGTCGCCGATAATAGTGCAGTTGCACTGCAACGGGCCGACGGGGAAGGTTTCGCGGATGAGGCTGGGTTTTGAGGTTTGCATGGCGACCTGGACCAGATGATTGAGATGCACGCACGGTATTCGGCGAATCGGTATGCCAAGGTTCCCGCGAAAGACGTCGTCATTCAACCCGCGTCCCCGATTGAACCGTCCATGGTCGCCAGCAATATCCGCCTCACGCCACCACCATACTCAACATCACCACCACCAACAGCCCGACATATACCCTTGCATGCAACTGGTCGGGGATACGCCCCACCCAGCGGGCCGCAAGGCGCATGCCAAACCATGCGCCGCAAGTCAGCACGGCGAACGCGATGAGGTTGACGTAGCCGATGTATCCGACGCCCAGTTTGCTGACGCTCATCGTGCCGGCCAGCATGTAAGTGAGTGTGCCGATCAGCGCCACGGGCAGGCTAAGCGGATTGGCCATGGCGGTCGCTTGGGTCATGCTCAATCCGCAGCGACGCAGTAGGGGGACGGTCATGACGCTGCCGCCGACGCCCAGAAACGTTGCAATGGCGCCAATCACGATCCCGCCGGGGCCGGTTGCCCAGCGACCCGGACGCCGAGGCTCGCCTTCGACGGTTCGGGAAACGAAGCCTCGGCGGCCGAGGCAGTCGATGATGGTGATGGCCAGATAAACGATGAACGCCACTCGCAACGCAGAACCCGTGACGAACCCCGCTGCCAGCGCACCGACACATGAACCGACTGCGATGAACCCGGCCAGGGGCCATAACCAGGCGCTGAGCAACGTACCGGCCCGAGCGGACCGGCGCGTGCTGAGCGAAGCGTTGACGATCATCACACAGGTGGACGTAGCGACCGCCACATGCATGGCCGCCGCCTCGGCCAACGACCCGCCCGCGCCGCTGGTCAGGACGCCGTACAGCACCGGTACGACCACAAAGCCACCGCCAAATCCGAAGAGCACGGTGGTGATGCCGGAGAGGCCACCGAACAGCGCCAGGAGCAAGTAAGTCATCACATCGGTTCCTTGAACGAAGATGCGAAGACGATAAGCAACCGCCTCTCGACGCGCTTGAGTGTTCAGGTCAATCATGTTCGCGTTTCAGCCAGACTCTGGAAGCCCTCCACCATGCGCAACACCTCCATCGACGCCCTCGACAGTACCCCTCGCCCGGTGATTGCCATCGGGACCGACTACCCCGAAGGCTATCTGTTGCGCCGTCACCGACATCGCCGCGCGCAACTGCTGTATGGCTCAACCGGAGTGATGAAAGTTTCGACCGGACAAGGCGACTGGGTGGTCCCTGCGCAGCAAGCGGTATGGATTCCACCGGGATTTGAGCATGAGGTATTGATGCTCGGCGTGACCACTCGTAGCCTCTATATCGAGCCTGCTGCCGCGCCTGCCGCACGGTCCAGGTGCGAGGTGATCAGCATCTCGCCGCTGCTGCGCCAATTGCTGATCGAGGCCGTGGACACGCCGCTGGCCTATGACGAGCACGGCCGCGATGGCGCGCTGATGACCTTGGCGCTGCTGGAAATAGGTCAGGCTCGCGCATTGCCTTTGCAGATTCCGCTTCCCGACAACCCGCGATTGCTGGCGCGCTGTCAGGCGTTTCTGCAATCCCCGGACATCCACCAGTCGCCGCAGGACTGGGCGCGGGATCTGTTCGTCAGCGAGCGCTCTTTCAGCCGCCTGTTTCGCGAGCAGACACAGATGAGTTTCGGCCAATGGCGGCAACGTGCATGTGTGATGCTTGCGCTGTCGCGACTGTCGTCCGGGCACTCGATTACCCGCATTGCGCTGGATCTGGGGTACGAAAGTCCGGCAGCGTTTTCTACCATGTTTCGCCGCTTGATCGGTTGCCCGCCCACGCACTACTCAAGCGACTCTGCGCGTCGAGAACAACGGTAAGTGATGCTGCCGGTCATTTACTCTTCGTTTATCTTCGAGCGGCTTTTTTACATCCCGATCTGACCCGCTGTTGGGGGGCTGACGAGGCCTTTCATTAAATCGGCACGTTAAAACCGACCCGACGCCCCTACCCTAGCAGGCCTAACTCCTGCGCCCGGGCCACCGCCTGAGTCCTGCGCTCGACCCCCAGTTTGCTGTTGATGTGACTGGCGTGGGTCTTGACGGTATGCAACGAGATGAACAGCCGGTCGCTGATTTCCTGGTTGGAACAGCCTTGCGCGATGAGTTGCAGAACGCCCAGTTCCCGGGCGCTGAGCGAGTCGTTGCCATGACAGGTCGAAGGCTCGCTGAGCTCTCTCGCACAAGGCATGTCTTTCCCAGTGCCGGGCGGGAGTTGGCCTAGCAGGTATTCGACGAGTCGACAGGAGGGGCGCTTGAGCAATTGCTCGCGCAGCCAGTCCGGATGCTGGCAAATGACGCCGAGCAACGGCAGCACAGCCCCGCCGGCTGCCGCTTGAAGGCTGCACTCCAACAGATTCTGGGCCGTGACTCGATCCGACCGATCAAGGGCCAGCAGGATGTGCTGGCTCATCGCGTTCAGACCTGACAAACCGGCCCCGACCTGTTGCGCGTAGGCTTGCAGGTGCATGAGACGCTCAGCACATTCATCGGGACGCCCCTGAATCTTGTCGAGCATCGCGCGCAGCAACTCGATCTGTTGCGGCATCTGCGGCAGGCATTCAGGGGCAGCGGCGGGATGCTCGCCACCGTAGGTCTGGCCCAGACGCAACAGCCAGGCGTCGGCAAGATCAATGCGCCCCTGCGCCAACCACAGTTCGCACTTGGCGAGCGTGATCATCGCCAGGTAATAAAC
Organism: Pseudomonas sp. LS-2; assembly: GCF_003605735.1. Classification (GTDB taxonomy): domain Bacteria; phylum Pseudomonadota; class Gammaproteobacteria; order Pseudomonadales; family Pseudomonadaceae; genus Aquipseudomonas. The sequence goes on from NZ_QXTJ01000045.1 coordinate 375,919, forward strand.
CGGTGGTACGTCCCAGATATGCATCAGCCGCTCGGCCTCGGCGAGTTCGGCGAAGGCTTCAGCGAAGCGCCCCTCCCTGCCCTCAAGCCCTGCAATGACGCAATGGCCGATCAGTACGCTGATGTCGCGGCAGGCGCGTGCCTCTGCCAGACCGGCGTTCAATCGCGCCCGACCGGCATCCGCTTGCAGGCATTGAACGAGCAGATACCCCTCATATAGCGTCAGCCGTGCGCGTACCGCATACAGACGCTGAGAGGATAGCCCGTTCAAGCGACGCAATCCTTGACGGACTTCATCCAGCGAACGCAAGGCTTCGCCCCTGGCCTGCAGGGTGCGGGCGCGGTCGTAATGGGCCAGGGCTTCGAACAACGGATTGGCAACACGCTGCGCCAGCTCCAGTGCCTCTCTGTTCAATGCCCGGGCACGCCACAGATCGCCTTCGGCAATCGCCAGATTCGCCAACGTCGACAGGCAAAGCAGCCGCTGCCCATAACGTTTCTGTGGAAGACTTGCCAGCGCCTCGTTGCAGTAGCGGTGCGCGGTTTCGCTGTCGCCACGACCTCTGGCGATGATGCCGCTGAGCGCCAGCCATTGCGCCAGCATCGATTTCTGGGCGGTCGCCGACGGCGCGGGCAGAAAACGGCTCAGGTGATTGCCGAGCTCTTCGGCAGCGTCGAGCTGGCAGGCCAGACCCAAGGCCCAGGCGTACAGCACGATCAAACGCGGCGTGCTGATCAGCAGGCTGTCGGGAAGGTCCATTTTCCAGCGCAACAGCATGCCGACATTCTGCTCGGCCAGCAGCTGCTCCTCGGAAAGGTTCTGTACCAGATTGGCAGCGACATCCAGGTGGCCCGCGCGCAACGCCTGCTCAATGGCCTCGTCGAGCAGGCCCTGTTCGCTGAACCAGCGACAGGCATTCAGGTGCAGCCTTCTCTGTTGTGGCGCGACGCTGCTTCCGGCGCGTGCACGCAGCAGATCGGAAAATAAATGGTGATAGCGGAACCAGCGCCCGTGCTCATCCAGTGGCACGAGAAACACCTGATGGGCTTGCAGGAAACTCAGCATTTCGGCGCTGTCATGGCTGTCGCGGGCCGCATTGCATAACGAGCTGCAGAAGCGCTCCAGGCACGCGGTTTCATAAAGGAAGGCTTGAACATCGGCAGGCAGACAATCGATGACCTCCTCCAGAAGGTAATCACGGATCAGTCCTTCGCCGCCGTTGAGTTCTTGAGTAAGGGTGTTGCTCCCCGCCTCGGTGGCCGCCAGCAACCAGAAGCGCAGCCCGGCGACCCAGCCCTCGCTGCGTTGCAATAAATTGTGCAGCGCTTCATCAGTCAGCGAGTTGCTGTGCTGATCGAGAACGGCAAGGGATTCACCATCAGTCAGCCGCAGGTCCTGCTCGGAGAGTTCCAGTAATTGCCGCGACAGCCGCAGTCGCGCCAGATGCCAGTCCGGACGCTGCCGGCTAGTGACCATGACGATCATGCCCGCAGGCAGGTGGTTGAGCAGGAATTGCAGGCAGCGGTCCAGGACCGGACCTTGCACAAGGTGGTAGTCGTCGAGCACCAGTAAGAGCGGCTTGCTCAACATCAGGTGCATGGCCAGTTCATCGAGGAGGCTGTCGAGCCACTCTTCGAACGCAAAGGGCTGGTGACGCTGCCGCATTTTCAGCAGGCCAAGGGCCTGACCGCCAAGCTGGGGGAAGAACTGTTGAAGACCGGCAAGCAGACGCTCGAGGAAACGGCCGGGATCGCTGTCGCGCTGACTCAGGCCAAGCCACAGGCTTTGCCATTGCTCTGGCAGGTTCTGACAGAACTCCACCGCCAGCGAGCTTTTGCCGAACCCGGCCGGGGCGCTGACCAGCAGCAATCGACCTGACAAACCTGAACTCAGCCGCTCGCACAGACGGGGTCTGGACACGTACCCGTCAGGCAGTGGTGGGCGGAAGAAACGTCCTTCCAACGCAGTGACTGCGTGATTTGCGAATCCTTGCAAACGCGACAGATCAGTCATGGCCGGCTCTTGTTAGAGATGCTTGTTATTCGGCGTTCAGATGTCGGGAGACTAGCGGCTATGTCAGCGCTTTAGAAGAATGTTCGACGAAAGTCTGTAAGAAAACATATCCAATCAACAAGGCGAATGTTGGGCCATATGTTTTGGGGAGGGGGGTAGTGTGAGATCAAGCGTCTGCCCGGGAGGGCGTGGGAGGCCGGTTTGCCGACGATCTGCCGTTAACCGGCAGTAAACCCGGCCGCCTTACAGGGCCTGAAGAAATGTTGTTGTCTGATTTTATTGCCGGTTCCCGGCAAATCGCTGGCAAGCCAAGCTCCCACGGCCTGTGGCCAGAATCAGAAGTAAAATCATCTGAGGACCTCGAGGATAGAATCATATGCCGTTCAAAAAACACCCCGACGAATCGGGGCGTTTCCTTTTTGCACTACGGGGTTCAACCATAGGGTAAAGCGACGCAGGACAACGGTGCGCTGTAGCTGTGATCAACGGTGCACGGCTCTGCGCCAATTCGGTCAGACGATCAACGCACGCCTTCCTGACGCAGGGCGTTTGGCTGGAAGTCGCTGGTGGAGGCCGTAAAGCCGAAGTCGTAGGCACGCTTCTCTTCGTTCTTCATGCCCAGCGCCAGATAACGGCCCGATTGCAGGTCATACAGGGTTTCCACGGCGTACCACGGCACTTGTTTGTCGTAGTAGTTCTCGGCATGGGCCTCGGCCACACGCCACAATTGACCACGACCGTCATAGTGATCGATCACCGCGGCTTGCCAGGTGTCTTCGTCAATGAAGAAATCACGCTTGGCATAAATGTGCCGTTGACCTTCCTTCAAGGTCGCGGTCACGTGCCAGACACGGCGCAGTTCATAACGCGCCAGGTCCTGATTGATGTGGCCAGGGCGAACGATATCGGCGTACTTGAGTTTCGGATCGTCGAGCTTGTAGCTGTCGGAAGCGATGTACATCTCCTGCTTGCCGATCAGTTTCCAGTCGTAGCGATCAGGCGCGCCGTTGTACATGTCCAGGTTGTCGGAAGTACGCAGGCCGTCAGCGGCAGTACCCGGACCGTCATAAGACACTTGCGGCGCACGACGCACGCGACGTTGACCGGCGTTGTAGACCCACGCTGCGCGAGGCTCTTTGACCTGATCGAGGGTTTCGTGAACCAGCAGCACCGAGCCTGCCAGACGCGCCGGTGCGGTCACTTCCTGTTTGAAATAGAACAGGATGTTGCCAGGGTTCTGGGGGTTGAAGTCTTTCATCTTGTCGCGAAAGACGAACTGGTCTTCAAAGTACACCGGGCTGAAAGAACCGTTGGTTTGCGGCGTCACTTGCACGACCAGGCGTTTCACGCTGCCGCCGCGATAGCGGGTGATGTGGTTCCAGATCACCTCCAGGCCGTCTTTGGGAATCGGGAACGGCACGGCGGTCTCGAAGTTTTCCAGACCGTTACCGCCACCGACCAGCTTGGTATTGGTGGCGTTTTTCTTGATGGCCGCGAACACATCAGCGGGCACGGTAGCGCCACGGTGCGACGGGTAGACCGGCATTTTGAAGGTGTCCGGGTAGCGCTTGAACATCGCGTATTGGCCGGGGGCCAGGTTGTTCTTGTACTGCTCTACGTTCTGCGCGGTGATGGTGAACAGCGGCTTTTCGCTGGCGTACGGGTTGGCCAGGAAGCCCTTCTCGTCCACGGCGCCCGCATTGGTCGCCATGGGTGTCCAGGCGGGGATGGTGTTGGCGGCATTGCCGGCCTTTTCCGCGCCCATCGGGGTCAGTGTGGTGCCCAGCTTGGCGGCCTCATCGGCAGAGACCGCAGCCATTACCCCGGTAGCCAGCAGTGACAGGCCCAACACTCCGACGTGCAACAGACCCTTGGTTATTTTCATGTTCATGGTCGTTCCTTAGAAGTTCATACCGAAGCTGAGGGCTACGAAGTCGCGGTCATCCACAGTGGTGTACTTGCCGTCGAAGAAGTTGGTGTAGGAAAGGTTGGCGGTGTAGGTGTTCTGATACTCCGCTTCCACACCCAGGCTTACGGCCTTGCGACCTTCTTCGAAGTTGCCGCCAGGACCTGGCGAATAACCGTCGACGTCATGGGACCAGGCCACGCTCGGCTTGAGGTTCACGCCGGCGAACACGTTGTTGTAATCCCAGATGGCGCGAGCGCGGTAGCCCCACGAATCAGTGGTGGTGAAGCCGTCGTTCTCGCAGTAGCGGCTGAGGTTATTGAGCGGCGCGCCGGCCAGAGTGCTGGCGTTGAGCGTCGTGCACTGGCCATTGGGCAGCGGACCTGGGCCATAGCTCGGGTCACGGCCGTAGCGCAGTTTCGAGGTACTTTCCAGACCACCGACGTGAGTCCAGCCCACCTCGCCCACCACGGTCAGACGTTCGGCGCCCATCACCTGATCGAAGAAGTGGGTGAAGGTGGTCTGCGCCTGACTGATTTCCTTGCGGCGATAGCCTTTCTGATCGGCACCCGGAGAGCCTTGCAGCAAGGCAACGCTCGGGTTCAGCGGTGTGAGCCCGGAATACAGAATGTCGGTGGTGTTGAGTTGAACAGGTGCGTTCGGGCGATAACTGATTTCGCCGCTCCACGCCGTACCGGTAGGCAGCGTGGTGGAGAAGCTCAGGCCAAACAGGTGAATGTCTTCAGGGTATTCGACGTAGTAACTGGAGTTGGCGGCAACCACCACTGGCAGCAAGGTCGGCGCAAGACTTGTGGCGACGCCCAGAGGCACGCCCCTGCCCACCAGACCACCGACCAGACCGGCCGCGCTATAGGCACTGGCCGGGCCGCCCTTGCCGCTGAAAATCGGCAAACGGCTGTGATAGTTCATGTAGTAGGCGCCGAACTCTGTGTCCAAAGGTTCGAAGTTATAGTGCATCGCCAGACCGTATTGGCCGCTGTCACGAGCGTCACGGTCCGGACCACGGGCCACGATGGCGCCTTCGTCAGGATTGCCGAAATTCACACCGCGTGCCGCCAGCGTTGCCTGCACCGGGCCGCGCAGCGCCGCAGGCAATGCGGCATTGAGGCTGTTTTGAGTACGCAATACCGCCAGGTTGTTCTGGCAACCATCGGCGATGACGTCAGGCTGAGAGAAGAACGTGCCGCAGTTGTCGACGACTGTCTGATCCCATTCCAGCTGATAGAAACCTTCTGCCGAGAGATTTTCGGTGATGCTCTGGGACAGGTAGAACATGTTGACCGGAATCAGGCCTTCCTTGATTTCCGAGCCAGGACGGCGGAACGCCGATACGTCGATCGGGTTGATACTGTTGATACCCCCGCCAATGAACGTGCTCTCGCCCCAGTTGACCACCTGCTTGCCAAGACGCACCGAACCCGGCTCGTCGGCGATGGAATAGTTGTGATAGACGAACGCATCGAGCAACTGGAAGCCGGAGGATTTGGCGCCCTCTTTGCGGCCCGAATCACTGATGTCCTTGAACTCGCGGCCTTCATCCTTGAGCTCGAAGTCGTACCAGTACTTGCCCCGCATGAATACGCCGGTGTCACCGTATTTCAACTCAAGATCGTGAATGCCCTTGAAGATCTTCGAAAAGGTTTCCCCACTTTTGAAGTTCAGGTGGCCGTCATCGGAAGTTTGCGAAAGCCCGTGTCCGCCGTTGTTCGAACCGATCAGGTTTTTGTTGGCGTTCTCGGTAGACCAACTGGCGCCTATGGAGAGCGACGAGTCGAAATTACCTTCGATTTCACCGATGTTGAAGCTGACGCCGAATGCAGGACCGGCGAGCGTAGAAGCGAGGCTGACAGCCAGAGGCAGTTTTGCCCGGCGCCAGAACTGGTTTGCTGATGTCATCGACGCTACTCCATGTGCTTTTATTTTTATGGCAGTGGATGCTTCCAGAAACGACTCAGGTGGACTGATCCGCAGTGCCTGGGTGTCAACGCGCATCGGGCAGCCCATGTGAAGCTGCGAAACGAAACGGCGTTTTTCTCCGGTTCCAACCTACTGCCGACTATAGCCAGCAGGTGCTACTGCTTGATCCCTCTAAAGTGTGATTTGCAGCGTCAAAGCCTCTGGCACGCCGATTTCGGCGCGGCGGTCGGCGCAGCAAAGGGAGAATGGCTGAATTTCGGGATTTGGCAAGGGAGACGCCGGGGGAGACGCCTCGCGGCACATTGCCATGACAAAAAACATGGCAACGCGCGAGGCAAAAGATCAATCAGAGGGTGGAGAGAAAAGCGCTGTTAGTGCTCTGCCATTCGACGATGTCCAGGCGAATTCGCTTCTTGTCCAGCTTGCCGACACTGGTCTTGGGAATTTCGGTAACAAGGGCAATCTGGCTCGGAATCGCCCACTTGTTAATGTGCCCCTGCTCTACGAAAGGCTTGAGATGTTCCTTCAATGCCTTGGCGTCGAGCACATGCCCCTCATGCGCCACCAGCAACGCAAACGGACGCTCGCCCCACTGTGGATCGGCGATACCGACTACCGCCACTTCACGCACGCCGGGATGGCGACTGCACAGATCTTCAAGCTCCAGCGACGACACCCACTCGCCGCCGGTCTTGATCACATCCTTGATGCGGTCGCGAATGTCGATACCACCCATGCTGTCCAGCGTCGCCACATCGCCGGTGTGCAGCCAGCCACCGGCCCAAAGCTCGGCGCCTTTCTCCGGTTCGCGGTAATAGCCTTCGGTCAGCCACGGCGCACGCAGTACCAACTCCCCCTGGGTTTCGCCGTCCGAGGGCAGGAAATTGCCTTCGCTGTCGACGATCGCCGCTTCGACCAGCACACCCGGTGCGCCTGCCTTGATGCGGTAGGTGGTGCGCTCGTCTTCGCTGCCGGCCATCAATTCATCATTCAGATGCGCAACAGAAACCAACGGGCCGGTCTCGGACATGCCATAGGCAGCGGTCAGTTGAATGCCTTTAGCCTTGGCGGCGTCATACAGCGAACGGTTGAGCGAGCTGCCGCCAATGATGATGTTCCAGCCGGTGAAATCGACATCTTTCGCGGCCTTGGCGTTGAGCACCATTTGCATGATGGTCGGCACGCAGTGAGAGAAGTTGACCTTCTCCTTGCGCCACAGCTCGACCAGCAATTCAGGGTCGTAGCGGCCAGGATAAACCTGTTTCACACCGAGCATGGTCGCGGCATACGGGACGCCCCAGGCATGAACGTGGAACATCGGCGTGATCGGCATGTAGACCTTGTCGGTGCCAAGCAGCCCTTCGACGCTGCCCATGATCGTTGCCACCGCCATGGTGTGCAGGACCAGTTGGCGGTGGGTGAAGTAAACGCCTTTGGGATTACCGGTCGTGCCAGTGGTGTAGAAGGTGGTCGCGACAGAGTTCTCGTCGAAATCCTCGAACGCGTACTGAGGGCTCGCCGCCGCCAGCAGGGTTTCGTACTCGCCGACCAGATTAGGCAGGTCGGCGGATTTGTCTGCCGTATCGGTGATCAGGATGGTCTTCTCGACCGTAGTCAGCTTGCTTTCGAAGCATTTGTAGAGGGCCAGGAATTCACTGTTGACCAGCACGAACTTGTCTTCGGCGTGGTTCATGGTGAAGAGAATCTGATCAGGAGACAGGCGCACGTTGATGGTGTGAATCACCGCGCCAATCATGGGAATCGCAAACATGCATTCCAGATAACGATGGCTGTCCCAATCCATGACTGCCACGGTATCGCCCGCTTTTACGCCCGCCTCGGTCAACACATTCGCAAGTCTGCAGATCCGCTCGTTGAGCGTCAGATACGAATAGCGTGATTGATCCCGGTAGACAATTTCCCGCGTTTTTTCATAACGGCTGCCCGACATCAGCAAGCGTTTGATCAACAGGGGGTACTGGTACGCGCCATCGGCTGGCGCAATCACGCGTGTCTGCAGCATAGGAATCCCTTTTCAAGATGCATGTGCGGTGCTGAAAATATGCACTCTAGAGCCTTCACCCGCCACTCAAATCAGCCAAAGGGATGATTCGAATGACGAGTGACCATGCAGGCATTGCGCCATTTGAGAGGGCAAAACGGTCCTACGCCGGCTGTATCTCGGGGTTTTCAGCCGGTGTGCGAGGGAAAGCCAACGCAGCTGCGAAGGTCAGTGCGGCGAACCCTGCAAGGATGACGTACAACCCCGCAAGCCCTTGGTGGGGCTCGACATAGGCAATCAGCGGAATCGCTGTGGCACTGGCGCCGAAGGACAGGAAGTAACGCAGCGCGAACACCCGGGACTGCCATTGCGGGGCGACGAAGTTTGCGACCATCGCGTCGTTGACGGTTACCTGACCGAACACCACGAACATAAAACCCGCCCCCAGCAACATTACCGGCCAACTGTCGACATACGCGAGCGCGAACAGAAACGGCGCTTGGCAGACAGTGAGAATCACGAACGGCCATTTCAGGCTGAAGCGGTCGAGGAAGCGGCCGATGGTGAGTTGTGCGACGGCGCCGAAGGCGTACGCCAGGCTCACGATCAGGCCCAGCGTCTGCGGCGAAGCGAACAGGTCATGCAGGCGATCCTGAAACAGCTTCGGATACGTCATTGTGGTGGCGTTGAACACCACGCCGCCGGCGGCCGTGGCGATCGCCAGCACGCTGAACACCATGACCATGGAAATACGCTGACCGGACTGACTTTCTGGTTTCGTGTGAGCGCGGGCCGGAATCGGCTCATCCTTGACCTTCAACGCGAACATCAGGCCAATCAGGATCGAAGCGCAACCCGGCAGAATGAACGCCGAACGCCAGCCGAACTGCGCCACCAGAAACCCGGTCAGCAGTGCAGAGAACGCCACACCGAGGTTGCCCCACATGCCGTTGACGCCGATTTCACGGCCTCGATTCTGCGCGTAGGCCACCAGCATTGCGGTGCCCACCGGGTGATAGATCGCTGCGAAGACGCCAACCAGCGTCATGCCCACTGCCAGCATTGAGGTGCTGGTGCTAAGCCCCGTGATGATCGACGCTGCACCGATGCCGAAAAAGAACAGCAGCATCATGTGGCGCCGGCTCCAGCGATCCCCCAGCCAACCGGCGGGTAACGAACAGGCCCCAAACGCGATGAAGCCTCCCAGCGACAGACCGATCAGTTGCGCGTAATCCATTGCGAAGGCCTGGGTCATGCCTAGTACGGCAGCGGGGAAGATCAGCATGAACATGTGATCGATCACGTGAGCGGCGTTGATGAAATGGATCACCGTTCGAGGTGGGTTTGGGCGTATGACTTGACTCATGGCAGCGCAACCTGGGCTTGCAGTGATTGTGGATGCTCATGCTAAGTTGGCGACAAATCGCATTTCAGACAACAAAATCATCGAATCCGCCATGTTGATCAGCCTGCTCAGTCACAGCCCGGTAACCGCCCACCCAAGGGATTACCCCGATGGCGCGCATCAGCCGCGTCATGTCCACGTCGAGGCGCAACTGCTGTATGCGGTCAGTGGCGTCATGCGTTTGATTACCGACAGCGGCGCCTGGGTGATTCCCCCGACGCGAGCGGTGTGGATCCCGCCAATGGTCGAGCACGAAATTTTCATGTCTGGCGAAGTGCTTATGCGATCGCTGTTCATCGCTGCGGAGCATTGCCCTCCAGGCCTGAACAATTGCTGCGTCTTGGCCGTTACCCCGCTGCTGCGAGAATTGATCGTGCGAGCGACCCAGAGCAGAGAGCATGCCGCCAATCCGCTGATTCAACAGTTGATGCTCGAAGAAGTCGCGGGCCTGGAAAACCTGCCCCTGCACATACCGATGCCTCGTGATCGCCGCTTGCACAATATCTGCTCGGCATTGCTCAAGACACCGGATCACAGCAACACGCTGGAAGACTGGGCGCAGGAAGTCGGCGCCAGCTCACGCACACTGACGCGACTGTTCAATCAGGAGTTAGGCTTGAGTTTCAACGCCTGGCGCCAGCAGGTGCGTTTGATGGAGGCTTTGCCAAGATTACTGGCCGGTGAGAGCGTGCAGCGGGTGGCGAACGATCTGGGATACGGCAGCGCTCGGGCGTTCAGCGCGATGTTCAGCCGTCTGCGGGGAGAAAGCCCCCGGGAGTATCTGGGGGCTTGGAAGCAATTGAGCCAGCTTAAGCGGTGAGCTGTCTGTAGCAGTCCGGCTTGCCGACGGTGACGATTTCGATGACGCCACCGACGGCAAGCCGTGCCGCTAACGGCCCAGCCTTCACTCAATCAATTTGCCTGGGTGAACGCCAGCTTCACACCCAACGCCACCAGAACCCCGCCCATGGCGCGATCGAACCAATGCCCCATGCGCGCAAAACCGGCGCGAACCCGCGGCTGGCTGAACAGGCGTGCAATCATGCAGAACCACAGCCCGGTCGCCAATGCCAGATAGACCCCGTAACCGGCCTGGATGAGCATTGGCGTGTGCGGGTTGATCACAACCGTGAACAACGACAGAAAAAACAGTGTGGCTTTGGGGTTCAGACCGTTGGTAACGAAGCCTGCGGTAAAGGCACCGCGAGCCGTTCGCTCGCCCGTGGCGATGTCCACGGGGGCATCGGAAGCGCTGGCAGGCTTGGCGCGCAAGGCCTTGAAGCCGATGTACAGCAGATAGGCCGCCGCTGCCCACTTCAAGGCGTTGAACAGCACGATGGACTGCGAAACGATCAGCCCGATCCCCAGCAGTGAATAGCCGACATGCAGGAAAATTGCGGTGCCGACACCCATGGCGGTGTAAGTCCCGGCCTTGCGACCGTGGGTCACGCTTTCGCGCACCACCACGGCGAAATCCGGACCGGGGCTGGCTACGGCCAGCAGGTGAATCAAGGCAACAGTGAGAAATTCTGTCCAGTACATCGGGGGGGCTCCAGGCGTTTTGATGAGCGGCAGGTGCTCTGGTAGGCTCGCTACCTTACGCCTCCCGATCACCGAGCAAAAGGTACAGCTGATGTCGAGTCAACGCAGAGCAGTTTTCCTGGATCACACCTCTTTGGATCTCGGCGATCTGGACCTCACCCCATGGCGTGAAACCTTCGGCGAACTGGTGCTGCATTCGAGCACGAGCGCTGACCAGGTCATTGAACGACTGCACGGTGCGCAAGTGGTGATTTCCAACAAGATCATGATTGATGCTGCCGCGTTCGCTGCGTGTCCTGAACTCAAACTGGTATTGGTGACCGCCACTGGCGTGAACAACGTGGATCTGGAAGCCGCGCGCAAACATGGCGTGGTGGTCAGCAACTGCCAGGGTTACGGCACGCCGTCGGTTGCGCAACACGCCCTGATGCTGCTGCTGGCAATGGCCACGCGTCTTCCCGATTACCAGCAAGCCATCCATCAGGGCCAATGGCAAAAGTCCAAACAGTTTTGCCTGCTGGATTTCCCGATTGTGGAACTGGAAGGCAAGACATTGGGTTTGCTCGGTCACGGCGAACTCGGTGGCGCGGTCGCACGACTGGCCGAGGCCTTCGGCATGAAAGTCATACTCGGGCAGATTCCTGGCCGCCCCGCTCGGCCGGATCGCGTTCCGTTGCTCGAGCTGCTGCCGCAAGTCGACGCATTGACCCTGCACTGCCCGCTGAACGAGCACACCCGCGACATGCTCGGCGCCAACGAGTTGAGCCTGATGAAGCCCAAGGCATTCATCGTCAACACCGCCCGTGGCGGCCTGATCAACGAGCAGGCCTTGGCCGATGCCCTGCGCAACGGCCACCTCGGAGGCGCTGCCACTGACGTGCTCACGGTCGAACCGCCGGTCAACGGCAACCCGCTGCTCTCCGGCGATATCCCGCGCCTGATCGTCACCCCGCACAGCGCATGGGGCAGCCAGGAAGCCCGGCAGCGGATTGTCGGGCAGGTCAACGAAAATGCGCAGGCGTTCTATGCCGGAGCGCCGATTCGGGTAGTGAGCTGAGTGATCACATTCAGAACGTACCTGTAGCCGTCCAGCTTGCCGACGGTAGCGATCACAGAATCGCTACCGCCAGCGAGCCGGACGGCTAAAGACGTACATTCCATATCGAGATACGAAGCCTTTCCCCTGTTAAACTTCGCCCTTTTGTCAGGAGCCGAAGATGGACCCGCGCAGTGAAGTGTTACTCCGTCAGGCCGAGTTGTTTCAGGGCTCGTTGTTGCTGACCGGCCTGCCCGCTGACGACTTGCTGGGCACACTGCCCAATGCCCGCGGCTGGAGCTGGCACGCGGGGGATTTTGCCGCGCTCGACACCCGCTTCAGCGGTCGCACGCACTTCGGCACCGAAGCGCCGAAAGAAGACTTCGAAGCCGCCGTGCTGTTCCTGCCAAAAGCCAAAGACCTCACCGACTATCTGCTCAACGCGCTGGCTTCTCGCCTTCAAGGCCGTGAACTGTTTCTGGTGGGCGAAAAGCGCGCCGGAATCGAAGCCGCCGCGCGACAGTTGAGCCCGTTCGGTCGCGCTCGCAAACTCGACAGCGCCCGCCACTGCCAGCTCTGGCAAGTCACGGTGCAAAGCGCTCCGCAAACGGTCGAGTTGAACAGCCTGGCCAAACACTTCGAGATCGATCTTCAAGGTGGCGCACTGAAGATCGTCAGCCTTCCGGGGGTTTTCAGCCATGGCCGTCTGGACCGTGGCTCTGCCCTGCTTCTGGACAATCTCGACCGACTGCCTACAGGTCACCTGCTCGACTTCGGCTGTGGCGCGGGCGTGCTCGGGGCTGCGGTCAAGCGTCGCAACCCCGACATGAAAGTCACCATGCTTGACGTCGACGCGTTCGCCACCGCCAGCAGCCGTTTGACGCTAACGGCCAACGGCCTTGAAGCCGATGTACTGACCGGTGACGGAATCGATGCCGCACCTGAGCATCTGGACGTGATTCTGACCAATCCGCCCTTTCATACCGGCGTCCATACGGACTACGCCGCTACGGAAAACCTGCTTCGAAAAGCCCGCGAACATCTGAAAAAGGGTGGCGAACTGCGCCTGGTTGCCAATAGTTTTCTGCGCTATCAGCCGATCATCGAACAGCATCTAGGCGTATGTGCCGTCATGGCTGAAGGGAATGGCTTTCGGATTTACCGTGCAAAACGTGGGTGATAATTAGCGCTTGCCGAACACGATTCGTGTAGGCAGAATCCGCTCCGTCCTAGGGGAGTAGTCTCCCACGAGCGCCATGCTCGTCCGGCACGCATCAACATACTTGGTCCACAGACCATGGTGCGTGCGACCCCAGATCCGCATAGACGGATCGGTGGTTTGACAAGACCTATGACACGAACATCCTGACCCGGGGCGGGGAGGTTGTACGTGTCATAGCCGTGTCGACCCGCCCCTTAGGAAAATCCTGATGCTGGAATCCCTGTTGGTCCCTACCGCGGTCGTCGCACTGGCCGAAATCGGTGACAAGACCCAACTCCTCGCGCTCATCCTCGCTGCTCGCTTTCGCAAGCCCTGGCCGATCATCGCCGGTATTGTCGCAGCCACGCTGGCAAACCATGCTGCGGCCGGTGCGGTGGGGGCATGGTTCAGCAGTTTCCTCTCCGACGCCGTGCTGCACTGGATCCTGGCCGCGAGCTTCACGGCCACCGCGCTGTGGACACTGGTTCCGGACAAGATGGACGATGACGAAGCCAATACCGCACGCAAGTTCGGGCCGTTCATGACCACGCTGATCGCGTTCTTCATCGCTGAAATCGGCGACAAGACGCAGATCGCGACGGTGATGCTTGCAGCGCAGTATTCCTACCTGTGGCTGGTGATTCTGGGGACCACGCTGGGTATGTTGCTGGCTAACGTGCCGGTCGTGCTGGCGGGTAACTTCGCGGCGGAAAAACTGCCGTTGACGCTGATTCGTCGCCTGGCAGCGGGCGCGTTCTTCATCCTGGCAGTGGTTGCGGTGTACAAGGCAATGCAGGTCAGCGGCTGGGTATGACCAGCCGTTGAAAAACGCCACTGTAACGGTCCGGCTTGCCGGCGGCAGCGATCACGAAAACGTCACCGCCGGCAAGCCGGACTGCTACAGGGTTCAGCGCAAGCCCATGGCAACCGGGCTCGGCATCAGGACTTCGGCGCCTGCTCATACAGCGGCATCACCTTGGGAATCGCCGCCTGCAACGACGCAATACGATTCGCCGACGCCGGGTGCGTGCTCATGAATTCAGGCTGTGAAGCCCCCGCTTGGGCCTGCATCTTCTGCCACAGGGTGATCGCGGCATTGGGGTTGTAACCGGCACGCGCCGACAACTCCAGCCCCAACAAATCCGCTTCGTTTTCGTTGGCCCGACTGTTCGGCAAGGTCAGGCTGTAATTGACCACGGTATCAGCCAGCGCCAGGCTATCCTGCCCAAGCCCCAACAGAGTTCCCGCGCCGCTCTTGGCCATCTGGATGCCGTAGGCCTTGGACATGGCTTCACGACCGTGCTCGCGCAAGGCGTGTGCGATTTCGTGACCCATGACGGCCGCCAGCTCATCGTCGCTGAGTTTCAGGGTGTCGATCAGCCCGCTGTAAACGATGATCTTGCCGCCGGGACCGCAGTTGGCATTCAGCTCATCGCTCTTGATCAGATTCACTTCCCACTGCCATTGAGCAGCATCGGGACGCAGCTTTGGCGCCTGAGCGATCAATCGGTTGGCGACATTCTGTACGCGCTTGGCCTCAGCGCTGTCTTTATCCAGCACGCCCTTGGTCGTGGCCTCGGTAACGGTCTGTTGATAGGACTGGGCATACATCTGATTGACCTGATCGGTCGACAGCATGCTGAACATGTACTGCTTGCGTTCGACGCCTACCGAGTCTCCGCTGGTGGTGTTGACGGCCTGACATCCCGCCATCAGCAACGCGGCGCTCATGGCACATAGAGCAAAGGTCTTGCGCATTTTGTATCTCCCTGGAAACAAGGTGCTCATCCTAGGCCGTACGCTACTCAAGTGCCAGATAGCAGCCGATTGCCATTTAAAAAGACGCCGAAGATACGCACTTTGGTAACAGACATGAGACACGAACCCTCCCCCTTTAGAGCTTTCAAGGCCTTTTAAATACGGGGGCGTCGGCTTGCTGATCGCCATACTGGGCCAGGTGACTGTCTGGTTCGTCGGTCGCGGCATCGCGGATAAGCCATCGAGAGCAAGCGCCCTCCTGCGACTGATCCGCCTCTGGAGTCACAACGGCGTCAGGCATTCCGGTGCATTGAGCTTCGGATCGTTCACCAGATTGGCCAAGGGGCGTTCGCGCAGTTGCATCTGCGGGGCGGCAAGCAGCGATTGCAGCGTCACCAGCGAACTGCGGGGGTCAAGCCAGGCGGCCTGCCCTTCTGCATCGAGAATCAACGGTCTGCGTTGATTCATCGCCGACTGCGTCACCACGGCCACACTGAGGTAGACGTGTTCTTCAACCGGGTAAGCCTCCCAGATCGCCGCAAAATATAGCGCCGACCCCTCTCCCGGCGTCAGCCAGAATGGTCGTTTGCGCACAGTGCCTCGCCACTCGTAAAAGCCATTGGCGGGCAACAGGCAGCGGCGCTCACGAAACGCCTGACGAAACATCGGCTGTTCGGCCACAGTCTCTGCACGCGCATGAGCCGGGGTGCGTGACATGTCGGTCAGCCATGGCGGGGTGAGCCCCCAACGGGCTCGCGCCACCTCACGACCGCCCTCCTCGGCTTGACCGGCGCGCACCATCAGCACGGAGTCGGCCGGGGAAATGTTCCACTGCGCCTGCTGGTCCGCCGGAAATCCGGGCAAGGCCGCGAAAGCGGGCGTCCAACGAAACAGCGCATAACGTCCACACATGGGTTTGGGGCAACTCATCTTTAAAAGCGAATGAAGCGGGCCGTACCGGGTTCAGCACAACAACACATCGGGGTAGCTGTCCGGTTCTTCGCCCGGCAGCACGAAGGCGCCATTGTACTCAGTGATCAGGTGCCGCGCGCGCTCGGCCTGTTCGTCTTCGACCGCCAGACCCAGCAAGCCGAAAACCGGCAGCTCGCCGATCCCGCCCAGCAGATGGCGGCCGGTGATGTGCGACTCGATGCCTTCGCTGGCGAGCATCGACTGTAATAACTCGCCTTCCATCATGTTTTCCGGCTCATAGATTTTTCGCATTCATTCGTTCTCGGCCCGGACTTCCAGATCCCATCGCTCACCATCGGTCTCGAGATGAAATTCGATGGGACGACAGCACACATGGCAATCTTCGATGAAATTGTTATCGCCTTCCGACAGATCCAGGACCGTTTCCCCCGGTTCGCCGCAATAAGGGCACTCGTAAGGCGCTGCGGGTTGTATTTCGTGCATCACAGTCTCCGAGAGCAGTTTTGCGTATAATCGCCGACTTGTTTGCGGGCCGAGCTTTCTTTCTCAGCATCCGGGTGTAATCCGGACTTGGCCTACCTCTACCCTAGCCGTTTTCAACAAGAGAGCATGATGGGCGAATTCGATGCCATCCGACCGTACGACGACACCGAAGTAAAAGCCGTACTCAACCGGCTGCTGGGTGACAAGGCGTTCCTCGCGATCCTCACGCATTTCCGTTTTCCACGTCTGGCGGGTTCGCTGGGATGGATCCTGCAGCCTGCCATCGCACGCAAGCTGCGTCGCCAGTTCGCAGGCATCGACTCGGTGGCCGCCTTGCAGGACAAGGTCGAGCACTACGTCGACCACACTATCGAACGTGCTACCGATGGTGTGACCTACACCGGCGTCGAGCAGTTCAAGTCCGGCGTGGCGTACCTGTTTCTGGCCAACCACCGCGACATCGTGATGGACCCGGCGTTCGTCAACTATGCCGTGTATCACGCGGGCCTGCCGACGCCACGCATCGCGATTGGCGACAACCTGCTGCAGAAGCCTTTCGTCAGCGACCTGATGCGGCTCAACAAGAGCTTCATCGTGCACCGTTCCATTGCCGGACGTCGGGAAAAGATGGCGGCGTACCAGCTGCTGTCGGCCTATATCAATCATTCGATTCGCAATGACTGCCAGTCGATCTGGATCGCTCAAGCCGAGGGACGCGCCAAAGACGGCGACGATCGCACCGAATCGGCAATCCTCAAAATGTTCCACATGAGCCGCAAGGACGAGCCGTTCGGCGAAGTCATTCAGTCGCTGAACCTGACCCCAGTGTCGATCAGCTACGAATACGACCCGTGCGATCACGCCAAGGCCCGCGAGCTGTACATCCGCGCCACCACGGGCGGCTACGCCAAGGCACCGGGCGAAGACGACGTCAGCATCGCGCTGGGTATCACCGGCTACAAGGGCCGCGTACACGTCAACTTCGCGCCGCCGATCACCGAGGCGTTCGAAGACACCAAACAGCTGGCCATCGAGATGGACAAGCAGATCCTCGGCGGCTATCGCTTGTTCCCGGTGCATTACCTGGCTTACGCCCAGTGGGCCGATGCCGATCCGGCACTGAGCGTGCCGAGCGCCGCAAAGGTCTTTCCGGCCGACGAGCTGGCGCGCGCGCAGGAAGAATGGCAGCGCCGTCTCGATGGCTGCCCTGAAGAGCACCGTCCTTATCTGGTGTTGCAATACGCGACGCCGGTGCGCAATCAATACCGCGTGAAGGCAGGCTTGCCGCTCTGAGACTGAACACGGTGAAAGCGCGGTTGTATTTGTAGCACGGCTCGCTGGCGGTGGCGCCCTTCAGATCGCTGCCGCCGGCAAGCCGGACCACTACAACGATGGCCTCAGCAAATAGCACGCAGTCAGCAGTCAGAGCTTGGTGCTCACCCACGACAACAGCAGCGCAAACGCCAGGCAACCCGCGCCGACGCGGTAACTGAGCAGGATAAGGCGCAGCGTCGGCACGTCCATCAAATGCATCGGCTCGTCGATCGGAGCCTGCTCGGTAAGGTCATGCAGGTGCGTGGTTTCCCGCTGCTCGCGACTGCGCGTGGTGTGCAGCAGCCAGATGCCAGGGCCTGCGGTCAGAAGTGCAAACAGATTGAGGATCATCCCGGGGGATTGCTGGAGGAGCGAC
Organism: Pseudomonas sp. LS-2; assembly: GCF_003605735.1. Classification (GTDB taxonomy): domain Bacteria; phylum Pseudomonadota; class Gammaproteobacteria; order Pseudomonadales; family Pseudomonadaceae; genus Aquipseudomonas. Next base: position 393,826 of record NZ_QXTJ01000045.1, read on the forward strand.
ATGAGGCCTCGATGACGCCAGATCGTGGGCGTCGCAGATTCTGTGAGATCTGCTGAACACGGTATTCCCTGTCACCTTAACGTCACCTGAACCGGTCACTGTGTAGCACCCCAAATGACCCCATCGGACATGGAGAGCGTCATGCTGCACGCCCACAACCAGGACCGCCTGTACCTCATCGCCCAGAGCGACGAGCAGGAAGCGCTGATCGACTCGCTGGCATTCAACGTTCAGGACCGACACTGGCTGGTGTATTGCGCACTCGGCGGGCATCAGCATCACGACCTGCCAGAGGCGGACTTTGAAACGGGCTACAGCTTTCTGGACTTCTACCAGATCGCCTGATCGAACAATCATCACGTGCGGGGCTGCACTTGTTGTGCCGGGCGGGTTGACGCCCAACCGACCCGGAAAACAAAAAGCCCCCGGCTTTCCAGGAAACCGGGGGCTTTTACGTTGCAGACGCCGGGTTACTGACCCAGAAGGCGGCCGATTGTCTGATCCTGGAACAGACGCGTCAGCGCATCGCTCAGGACGTCGCTGATCAGCTTGGTGTTGGTCTCTTCGTTCGGCGCCATCCCGAAACGTTGATCAAGCGAAGCGGCGTAGCGGCCACTGTAGCTACGGCCGTTATTCTGTACATCGGCGCGAAACGTGGAGCTGATATTGGCTTCAGTGACGTACATGCCTTCTTTGGGTGACTGGTACTTGAGGTCAGCCAACGTCACGGTCAGCTGTGGACCATTGCCACCCTGGACCGGCGTAAACCCCAGCAGACGCACAGCGGCTTCGGACTGAGCCTGAAGCTGAGGCACCAGTTGCTGGCCACTCACGGTGATCGAACTGGTTTCAGGGTACAGACCACCACGGGTCCCGAGGGTCTGCGACTGACGGCCGTCCACCACGCGAACCACGACTTGCTGACCGTGCCCGACCGCTGCCAGCTGGCTGTTCAGCTTGGGTTGCGGGCTCAGTGATTGCGGACTGTGGGCACATCCCACCAGCGTCAGACTGCCTACAGCAAGCAAACCGAACAAAACGCGACGCAACATGCTTATTTCTCCATGGGCCAAGGCACAAATTGTGCCGCAGTATAACGACCTCCCAAGGTCGCTCACTAGCGTAAAGATACGACAAAGTGCCATCGCACCGGTTCCAGATTGCCGCTCACGACGGTGATCAACAAACAAGGCCGGTACACGAATGCGCAATATCCTCGTCACAGAGGTGTCATCGCCAACCGACATACTTTTCACAACTACCCAGCTACTGCGCCAAACAAGGAGTCTTGCCATGGACTTTCTCTGGTCTCTGTTTTCACCGCAAAGCCGTCATCGTCACTACGCTCGCGTGAACCAGCAGGGAATCTGTGTGTGTTTCAGGCACTGCAGCGCGCAGCCCGATGGCAGCGGCTGGATCGAAATCTACGAGCCGAAGCTGTCCTGGCTTCATCAGCCGCTGCCAGCCCACGCACGCATCAGTTCGCGGCCACGTGCGATTACCGCCCGGCAATTGCTCAGTATCTGACCGAACGGCGAATAAAAGTCATTTTTTCTGGATCAATTCTGCGCGTTTCATCGCTATAATCTCCCCCCGATTATAAGGACGTCTCCTGATCGGGCCTCGCAGTATCGTCGATACTCAATGTCGACTCCTCCGTATCGCCCACAGAGAGCCTTCCACACAGACATGTGCAGCCGGTGTGACCTCTTTGCAGGCGCGAAAAACCTCGACTCGCTCGAACCTTTTGCTCCAGCCAATGCCCACACTGTGTTTGAACCTGATCTGCCAGAGCTGCCATCGCGCAGCCCTTTTTGAGGTTCGCGTCTCCAAAAGAGCGTGAAAAAAACGGGTTTTCACAACTTCACAAGAGTGTGGCGAGCAAATGAATAGTTACGCGTTTGTAAATGCACCATTAGCGTCTGACCCAGCCCCCTTGCAAAGGACCGACCGCAGCGCAGTTTCCATAACCGGAGCCTGAAGCCTGTCCACTACGGATTTGGTTGCATAAAACCGGACGTCTTGACGATAGTCGAATGGCTGTTCGGGCCAAAAAATGCGTTCATGCTGGCTACAAGAGCATCAACCTGGCCCTTTCAGTAGCGTCCGCTGAAGATGCAAAAAATTGCGAAGAATCGGACATGGCTTTCCCGGCCAGGTGGCATGAGGCACTGCGCGACATCCGCGCCGCCCGCACCTGGCAACTGACCACGGGACCATGCCGTCAATTTGGTGCTGCAGATTTTGGAGACGCGTTAATGGCGCATAACGAAGCAGTCGATGTGGTACTGGTTGGGGCAGGCATCATGAGTGCCACCCTGGCGGTACTGCTCAAGGAACTGGACCCGAACCTGAAGGTTGAGGTCGTCGAACTGATGGATTCCGGAGCCGCCGAGAGTTCCAACCCCTGGAACAACGCCGGTACTGGCCATGCAGGCCTCTGCGAGCTGAACTACACGCCGCAGGCGGCGGATGGCTCCATCGACATCAAGAAAGCGGTTCATATCAACACGCAGTTCGAAGTCTCGAAGCAGTTCTGGGCCTATCTGGCCCGCAAAGGCACCTTCGGCTCTTCGCGTTCGTTCATCACACCGGTTCCGCATCTGAGCTTCGTGCAGGGCGAGAAAGGCATGGCGTATCTGAAAAAACGCTATGAGGCGCTGCACAAGCACCACGCATTTTCCTCGATGGAATACACCGAAGACAAAGCCAGGCTGGCCGAGTGGATGCCGCTGATGATGCCGGGTCGCCCGGCCGATGAGCCGATCGCCGCTACGCGCGTCATGCACGGCACCGACGTCAACTTCGGCAACCTGACCAACCAGTTGCTCAAGCACCTGTCCGCCGCACCCGATGCGCAGGTCAAGTACTGCAAGCGCGTGACCGGCCTGACCCGCAAGGGCGATGGCTGGAGCGTGACCATCAAGGACGTCAACAGCGGTGGCACCCGCGATATCGACGCCAAGTTCGTGTTCCTCGGCGCTGGCGGCGCGGCATTGCCGCTGTTGCAGATGTCGGGCATCGAAGAGGGCAAGGGTTTCGGCGGCTTCCCGGTGAGCGGCCAGTGGCTGCGTTGCGATAACCCTGAAGTGGTCAAGCATCACCAGGCCAAGGTCTACAGCCAGGCGGCGGTCGGCTCGCCACCGATGTCGGTTCCACACCTGGACACCCGTGTCGTGGACGGCAAGACTTCCCTGCTGTTCGGCCCGTACGCCGGCTTCACCACCAAATTCCTCAAACATGGCTCGCTGATGGACCTGCCGCTGTCGATCCGCGCCGCCAACATCGCGCCGATGCTGGCCGTGGCCCGCGACAACATGGACCTGACCAAGTACCTGATCAGCGAAGTGCGTCAATCCATGGAACAGCGCCTGGATGCCCTGCGGCGCTTCTATCCGCAAGCCAAGGCCGAAGACTGGCGTCTGGAAGTGGCCGGTCAGCGCGTGCAAATCATCAAGAAAGATCCAAAGAAAGGCGGCATTCTGCAATTCGGCACTGAACTGGTCTCGGCCAAGGACGGTTCCCTTGCAGCGCTGCTGGGTGCCTCGCCAGGCGCTTCGGTGACCGTTTCGATCATGCTCGACCTGATCGAACGCTGCTTCCCTGAGAAGGCTCGCACCGAATGGGCCGCCAAGCTGAATGAGATCTTCCCGGCTCGGGAAAAAGCCCTGGAAACCGACGCGCAGCTGTATCAGCGTGTCAGCGCCCAGAGCGACGAGAGCCTGGACCTGGTCCCAAGCAGCCAGGCGGCAAGCTTCGCCTGATTCAGAGCTTGCTCTGAATCGGTGGGATTACTGAAGGCCCCGCCCACGCAGCGGGGTTTTCAGTTTTATTCAAGTTTCATCAGCTCACTGTGCAGCCTGCCTGCAATCAGCCTCGGGCCTTTGCGATCAACTCGATGTAATCCTCGGCGTTACGCTGATCCTTGATCAGTGCGACGAAGTCATTGCCGTGGGCGTCTTTACCATCGAGGTCGTAGCCGGCTTCCTTGAAAAACCCCAGAAAACGTTCGAAGTCATCGACCCGCAGACCGCGATAGGCCTTGATCAGCTTATGCAGCGAAGGCGACGTCGCGTCGACTGGCTCGAAATCCAGGAACAGTTTGATCTGGGCGTCGCCGATTTCATCGCCAATCACCTGCTTCTTATCTTTACGCATTGCTGACTCCAACTGACTTGCGGGACATTTCACGGGCGGGCAGTTTACCCCTCGCCCGACCACAGGCTCAACGCGCGCGTACGGTGCCGGTGTGCAGATCGGCCCAGACGTGGCCATTGGCGTAGCTGAGGAACTGGCAATAAACCTTCTCGTTGCGCAGCAGGTCAACCAGCACCCGGTATTGAGTGGCGGGGTAGAACAGCGTCAAGGTGCGAGTCGAATCATCATACGTCGGCTTTTTCAGGCTTTTGCTCTCGCCGTCGAAGTGAATCAGCACTTCGGAAATCGTCGCCCCTTTGTTCATAGGCTTGCCCTTCAGGCGCAGGGTCAACGGCGAGGTCACGGGGATGGGCTGCTGGTTCGATTGACGCTGACTGCCGACCACCACCGAATAGTCGGTGATCTGCAGCAATTGCTGCTGCTCGGGCTCACCTTCGCGCACGGACAGTTCGTCAGGCGGGAGGTATTGGGCGTGCATCGGTTCAGCGAGAACAGGGAATGGCAGGGTCAACAGCACCATCAGCGCAGCTTTACTACGAAACGATAACGTCATGGGTGCCTCCCGAAAAAAGTGGGGAGCACTCTAGCAGGGATCAGATGATGTGTAGGAGCGCGCTTGCCCGCGATCGCAATTCTGCGGGCAGCAATTTGGCGCCTGACAAGCCGCAATCGCGGGCAAGCGCGCTCCTACAAAAGAGGACATTACCGCCTTTACATACCCTTCACGGCATAGATCCCCGCCGCATTGCGCCAGTAACCCTTGTAATCCATGCCGTAACCGAAGATGTAGCGGTCGATGCATGGCAGACCGACGAAGTCAGCCTTCAGATCCGGACGCGCCTTGCGGTCATGGTCCTTGTCGATCAACACGGCGGTGTGCACAGCGCTGGCGCCCGCGTGTTTGCAGAAATCGATGATCGCGCCAAGGGTGTGACCTTCATCGAGGATGTCATCGATGATCAATACGTCGCGATCAATGAACGAGACTTCCGGCTTGGCCTTCCAGAACAGCTCGCCGCCGCTGGTTTGGTTGCGATAACGAGTCGCGTGCAGGTAAGACGCTTCCAGCGGGAAGTTCAGATGCGTCAGCAGCTTGCCTGCGAAAATCAGACCGCCGTTCATCACGCAAAAGACAACCGGGTTGCGATCGGCCAGCACGCTGTTGATTTGCTGACCGACACGCGCGATGGACGCCTCGACTTCGGCTTCTGTGTACAGGCAGTCAGCCTCGCGCATGATTTGACGGATATGCTCGAGATCAGCGGACATGACGCTCTCCAAGGGGGGCTGTTTGAGGAAAAGCGGGCAAAGGTACGCATGAGCAAAGTCCAGGGCAAGCTTTTCTGGACTAACGTTGCACAAGCGTCCCATTAATGTAAGAAACGCGAACCTAACCGGTAAGACAAGTTACAGCTGAATAGATTAATCTAAGCCGTTTTTTTTGCCCGCCTGCTGGAGCCGTCCCCTTATGCCCATTCGTGAGATCCGCCACCCGCTGATCCGTCACAAACTCGGTCTCATGCGCCGAGCCGATATCAGCACCAAGAATTTTCGTGAACTGGCTCAGGAAGTCGGCGCGCTGCTGACCTATGAAGCGACCAAAGACCTGCCGTTGGAAACCTACGATATCCAGGGTTGGGCCGGGACCGTACAGGTCGAAAAGATTGCGGGCAAGAAGATTACTGTCGTGCCGATTCTGCGCGCGGGCATCGGCATGCTCGAAGGCGTCCTCAGCCTGATTCCGGGTGCAAAAGTGAGTGCGGTGGGCGTTGCGCGTAATGAGGAAACCCTCGAAGCGCACACCTATCTGGAAAAACTCGCGCCTGAGATCGACCAGCGCCTGGCGCTGATCATCGATCCGATGCTGGCCACTGGCGGGTCCCTGGTCGCCACGATCGACCTGCTGAAAAAAGCCGGTTGCCGCGACATTCGCGCCATGGTCCTGGTGGCCGCACCGGAAGGCATCGCCATCGTCGAGAAAGCTCACCCGGACGTGAATATCTACACCGCGTCCATCGATCAGCGCCTGAACGAACATGGCTACATCATTCCGGGCCTGGGCGATGCCGGTGACAAGATCTTCGGCACCAAGCAAAAGGACGCCTGATGAAGCAGGATGAGTTCAATGATCCACTGTGGCGCACCGTGCTGTCGGGCGCTCAGATGCTGTTCGTGGCGTTTGGCGCCCTGGTGCTGATGCCACTGATCACCGGCCTTGACCCCAACGTTGCGCTGTTTACCGCAGGTCTTGGCACTTTGTGCTTTCAGGTGGTAACCGGCCGTCAGGTCCCGGTTTTCCTGGCCTCAAGCTTCGCCTTCATTACCCCGATCATTCTCGCCAAGGGTCAGTTCGGACTGGCCGCGACCATGGGCGGCGTGATGGCGGCAGGCTTCGTCTACACCTTTCTGGGCCTTGCAGTGAAGATTAAAGGCACCGGTTTCATTGACCGGCTGCTGCCGCCGGTGGTAATCGGTCCGGTGATCATTTCCATTGGTCTGGCGATGGCTCCCATTGCCGCCAACATGGCGATGGGCAGGACCGGAGACGGCGCCGCCGAACTGATTCCATATCACACAGCCATCGCCATCTCGATGGCCGCGTTGCTGACGACGTTGATCGTGGCGGTATTCGGCAAAGGCATCTTCCGTCTGGTGCCGATCATTTCCGGCGTACTGGTGGGGTTCGCGCTGTCGTTCTACTTCGGCGTGGTGGACGTGGCGAAAATCGCCGCAGCGCCCTGGCTCGACATTCCACACTTCACTGCGCCTGAATTCAACTGGCAGGCCATCCTGTTCATCGTTCCGGTGGCGCTGGCTCCGGCCATCGAGCACATTGGCGGGGTGATCGCGGTCGGCAGCGTGACGGGGCGTGACTATCTTAAGAAACCGGGCCTGCATCGCACCCTGCTCGGCGACGGTATCGCAACCACGGTGGCTGGCGCCTTCGGCGGCCCGCCCAACACCACCTATGCCGAAGTGACCGGCGCGGTGATGCTGACCAAGAACTACAACCCCAAGATCATGACCTGGGCTGCGATCTTTGCGATCACTCTGGCGTTCATCGGCAAGTTCGGTGCGCTGTTGCAGAGTATTCCCGTGCCTGTGATGGGCGGGATCCTTTGCCTGTTGTTCGGTTCGATTGCGGCGGTAGGCATGAACACCCTGATACGCCATAAGGTCGATCTGGCCGAGGCGCGCAATCTGGTGATCGTTTCAGTGACCCTGGTATTTGGCATCGGTGGCGTATTGATCGGCACCGGTAACGGCCCTGACGATTTCGGCATGAAAGGCATCGCGCTGTGTGCGGTGACCGCGATTCTGCTGAACCTGATTCTGCCGGGTAACGATGCCTGGAAGAACAAGCATCTGGATGATCAGTTGCCCTAATTGCAACAGCGCTTTGTAGGAGCGCGCTTGCCCGCGACAACGTCGGCACCCGACTTCAACCGTGCCTGACACCACGCCATCGCGGGCAAGCGCACACCTACAGGTATCTGGAGACTAGACGACCATCGCTGGCGCCCGCTCGCACAAGGCATTCAACGCCTTCGCCCAGTTCGGATCGTCATTGAGACACGGAATCAACACCAGCTCCTCCCCGCCCGCCTCCTTGAACTGCTCAGCCCCGCGATCACCGATCTCTTCCAGGGTCTCGATGCAGTCGGCCACGAACGCCGGGCACATCACCAGCAACTTCTTCACGCCCTGCCCTGCCAACTCGGCAAGATGCGCCTCGGTGTACGGCTCGATCCATTTATTACGCCCCAGCCGCGACTGGAACGACACCGACCATTTGCCGTCGGGAATCCCCATACGCCTGGCGAATTCTGCCGAGGATCGCATGCATTGTGCGCGATAGCAGACGGCGAGGACCTCCGGCGAAGCTTTTGCACAGCAAGCGCCGTCCTTGAAGCAATGACTCCCGGTCGGGTCAAGTTTGGTGATGTGCCGTTCGGGCAGCCCATGAAAACTCAGCAGCAGATGGTCATGATCCTGAGCCAGATGGGGTCTGACGCTTTCCACCAATGCATCCAGGTATTCCGGCTGATTGAAAAACGGCGGCAGCAGCGCCAGCTCGAACTTCAGACTCCTATCGCGTATGACACGCTTTGCTTCTTCGATGACCGTGGTCACCGTGCTGTCGGCGAACTGTGGATAAAGCGGCGCCAGTGTGACCTTTTTGATGCCCTGAGAGGCAAGACGCGTGAGCACCGTTTCAATCGATGGTTCGCCGTAACGCATTGCCAGCTCCACGGGCCCCTGCGTCCACTCCTTGGTCATGGCCTGTTGCAGGCGCTTGCTCAGCACCACCAGCGGCGAACCCTCCTCCCACCAGATCGACGCATACGCGTGAGCGGACTGTTCGGGACGCTTGATCAGGATCAGCGACACCAGCAGCCGACGGATCGGCCAAGGCAGATCGATAACGTAAGGGTCCATCAGAAACTGATTGAGGTAGCGGCGAACGTCCGCAACTTCGGTGGAGGCTGGCGAACCCAGGTTAACCAGCAGCAATGCGTGATCGGTCATGCAACACCTTGATGTCAGTGGCGGCCCAATAGGTTTTCCAGGGCCGCGTGCAGATCGGTAAATCGGAAAGTGAAACCAGCGGCCTGCAGTCGACTGGGGCGAGCGCGCTGGCCGCCCAACAGCAAAATGGACAGTTCGCCCAGCAACAGCCGCAACGCAACCGCCGGCATGGGCATGAATGCGGGGCGATGCAGGATTGCGGCGAGCGTCTTGGCGAAATCCCGGTTACGCACCGGTGATGGCGCGCAGGCATTATAAGGACCTTGAGCGTCTTGCTGGTTCAACAGAAAATCAATCGCGGCGATTTGGTCCTCGATATGGACCCACGGCATCCACTGGCGACCATTGCCAATCGGGCCGCCCATTCCCATTTTGAAAGGCGGCAACAGGCGCTGCATCATGCCGCCTTCGTTCGCGAGTACCAACCCGGTACGCAGCAATACCACGCGAATGCCCAAGGCCTGCGCCCGTTGCGCGGTTTCTTCCCAGGCGATACACAGTTGGCTTGCGAAGTCCTCGCTCACGGGGGCCGACTCCTCGTCGAGTTCACGCTCGCCGCCGTCGCCATACCAGCCGACCGCAGAGCCAGAGATAAATACGTTCGGTTTCTGATCGCGCCTTTCCAGCCAGGTGATCAGTTGTTCGGTAAGGGTGATACGGCTGTCCCACAGCAACATTTTGCGTTTGCGGGTCCAGGGCCGGTCGGCGATAGGCGCCCCGGCGAGATTGATCACGGCATCGACATGCTGAGCGCCGATGTCGTCTGGATGGGCGATGCCGCGCACACTGGGGCCACATAGACGTGGCACCTCTTCGGGCTTGCGGCTCAATACCGTCAGTTGATGTCCTTGATCGTGCCAGTACCGGCAAAGACGACGACCTATCAGACCCGTACCGCCTGTCAGCAAGATGTGCATGACTGAGTTCCTCGCGTGGCGTTCATCGCAAATCAGTAGTCTATTTCTTCACAAACAATGTGTTCGTAAACGAAGCGAATAGTTGAACCATAGGCCACGCTATAGAGAACGACGCCGATCCCATCCGTTCGATTGATCCGTTCGAAGAGTTGAACGATTTCGGTGAAGCGTCAGACTCAAGAATGAGCCTTGAGAAAGGTCAGCGTCCTACGCGTCGAGGGACGATAAGTTATACCGAAAAACAGCATTGTACAGGTTTTAACTACGGCGTAGTCTGTGCAGACAAGGTTACGAGGCCCCTATGACTGTACCTATCGCAATCATCGGTACCGGTATCGCCGGACTCTCTGCCGCCCGAGCGTTGCAAGCCGCCGGGCATAGCATCCACCTTTTCGACAAGAGCCGTGGCAGCGGCGGAAGAATGTCCAGCAAGCGCAGCGATGCGGGTGCGCTGGACATGGGCGCGCAGTACTTCACTGCACGCGATCGCCGTTTCGCCGCCGCCGTACAGCAATGGCAGGCCGACGGGCACGTCGCTGAATGGACGCCGCTGCTCTACAACTTTCATGGCGGCCAATTGAGCCTGTCACCCGACGAGCAAGTGCGCTGGGTCGGCAAGCCGCGCATGAGCGCCATCACTCGGGCGATGCTCGGCGACATGCCGGTCACGTTCTCCTGCCGCATCACTGAAGTCTTCCATGGCGAAGAGCACTGGAACCTGCTGGACGCCGATGGCCGCAGCCATGGTCCGTTCAGCCAGGTGGTGATCGCCATTCCAGCACCTCAAGCGACGACATTGTTGGCAGCAGCGCCGAAACTGGCCAGCGTCGTGGCGGGCGTGAAGATGGAACCCACCTGGGCCGTCGCGCTGGCGTTCGACACCCCGCTCGATACTCCGCTCGAAGGCTGCTTCGTGCAAGACAGCCCCATCGACTGGCTGGCCCGCAACCGCAGTAAACCCGGGCGCGACGACAAGATGGACACCTGGATTCTGCATGCCACCAGCGCCTGGAGCCGACAGCATCTGGACATGCCCAAGGAGCAGGTGATCGATCATCTGCACGGCGCGTTCGCTGAACTGATCAGCTGTGCGATGCCGGCGCCGGCCTTCACGCTCGCCCATCGCTGGCTTTACGCTCGACCGGCCGGAGGTCGTGAAGTCGGGGCGTTGTCGGATCCTGATCTGGGTCTCTACGTGTGTGGCGACTGGTGTCTGTCGGGTCGCGTGGAAGGCGCATGGCTCAGCGGCCAAGAGGCAGCACGTCGCTTGCTTGAACACCTGAAGTGAATCGTCTAAATCCGCGCAAATTGCTGCTGTCGAAATGGACAGCAGCTCATCCCCGGAATCGGGAAAAACACTTTCTGGTCACCGAACTGTTTTGTGATGAAGAAGGTGTTGTGCTGGAGATCGAACTGCAGGCTGTGCTCACCAAACGCAGCGAACGGTTTGCCTGGCAAACGTTACAAGACGAACAGGCCTGGGTGATGGGTTGGAAGTGAAGACCCATGCCTTATTACTGTCTCGTTCCCCATTGTAGGAGCGCGCTTGCCCGCCATGGCGGTGTGTCAGCGACCAGGCCCCGCCAGGCATATGGCAATCGCGGGCAAGCGCGCTCCTACAATTGCTCAGCGTTCACCTCAAACCTTGTACAAATGATTTGACTTGTATAAGCCAAAACCTATGATGAACAAATGTTGTACAGCTTTCCAATGCTGTACAAGTTGTTCATCGAGGTTTTTGCCATGTCTACGCCATCGGAACAGAAATCCAAACCCAGGCTGGGCGTCAGCGCCTGCTTGATGGGGGTGGAAGTTCGCTTCAACGGCGGGCACAAGGAATCACACCTGCTGACCCGCGCGCTCAACGAGTATTTCGATTTCGTGCCGGCCTGTCCGGAAGTCGCGATAGGCATGGGAATCCCCCGCGAAGCGATTCGTCTGGTCGGCGACCCCGAACATCCACAAGCCGTCGGAACCGTCCACGAGGACATGAACGTCACCCGTCCACTGGCCGAGTACGGTGAACACATGGCCCGGGAAATGGACGATATCTGTGGCTACATCTTCATGCAGAAATCTCCTTCCTGCGGGCTGGAGCGGGTCAAGGTCTATCGTGACAATGGCGCCCCGTTCGATGCGGGCGGACGCGGTATCTACGCCCAGGCGTTCTGTGCTCAGCACCCCAATCTGCCGGTCGAGGAAGATGGCCGATTGAACGACCCGGTCCTGCGCGAAAACTTCATCACACGCGTATTCGCCTACGCCGCCTGGCAAGAACTGCTCAAGAGCGGCATCACCCGACGCGCCCTCACGGAATTTCACTCGCGCTACAAGTATCAGTTGATGGCCAATGACCCGAGCCAATACAAGGCATTGGGCAATCTGCTCGGGAACATGGGCCGCAGCGACCCGGCCGAAATTGCCCCGCGTTATTTCGGCGCGCTGATGAACGCCCTGAAAAAACCCGCGACCCGACGCACCCATACCAACGTCCTGCAGCACTTGTGCGGTTATCTGCGCGAGACCATCAGCGCGTCTGACAAGCAGGAAATCCAGGCTGTGATCAACCAGTACCACCGAGGCATCGTGCCGCTGGTCGTGCCGCTGACCCTGCTCAAACACCATTTTCGCCAACACCCGGACCCCTACATCGCGCTTCAGGTTTACCTGCAACCGCATCCGGAAAACCTGAGCCTGCGCAATGCGATTTGAACCATGAAAAAGACCACGAATTCCGACGCCCTCGACGACGATCCGCAGGCCTACGCCGAAGCCCTTGAAGAAGGCTGGCTGCCGATTCGCGAAGTTGCCCGCCTGACGGGCGTCAACGCAGTGACCTTGCGCGCCTGGGAACGGCGCTACGGCCTGATCGTTCCCCATCGCACGCCCAAGGGACATCGCTTGTACAGCACCGCCCACGTGGATCGAGTGCTGACGATTCTCACCTGGCTCAATCGCGGAGTATCGGTCAGCCAGGTCAAACAGCTGATCGACGACCAACAGCCTGCGCCCCCCAGCGTCGAAAGCGATTGGGATCGACTGCGTCAGAACCTGATGGAGGCGCTCGCCACGCTGGCCGAGCGTCGGCTGGACGACACCCTCAATCAAGCCATGTCGCTGTACCCCCCACGCACCCTGTGCGAGCAGTTATTGATGCCATTGCTCGCGGCCCTCGAACAGCGCTGGCAAGGCCAGTTCGGTGCACAGCTGGAGCGGGTGTTTTTCTATTCGTGGCTGCGTAGCAAGTTCGGCGCGCGGCTGTATCACAACAATCGTCAGGTCAGCGGCGCCCCGCTGTTGTTGGTCAATCAGTCCGATGTGCCGCTTGAGCCGCATGTGTGGCTCACCGCCTGGCTGGTCAGCAGCGCCGACTGCCCGGTAGAGGTGTTCGACTGGCCATTGCCGCCCGGTGAACTGTCGCTCGCCTGCGAGTACCTCAAACCGCGAGCGGTGCTGTTGTATTCCAGCAAGGCACTGAACCTGAGTCAGTTGCCACGCCTGCTGCACAACATCGACTGCCCGAAACTGATTATTGGTCCCACGGTGCGCATCCATTCGGCCGAGTTATCCGTATCTGTAGGTGAGGTCGCCGGACTCTCGCTGGCCGAAGACCCTTTGACTGCCCACGCCGAGCTGCAACGCCTGGGCCTCATCTAAGGAATGAACATGCAATTAGTCTGGCTGCGCAGCGATCTGCGCGTACACGACAACACCGCGTTGAGCGCTGCCATGGAGCAGGGACCGACGCTGGCGGTGTACATGATCAGCCCCGAGCAGTGGCACAGCCATGACGACGCACCGTGCAAAGTCGATTTCTGGCTGCGCAACCTGTGCGCATTGAAAACCGAACTGGAAGCACTGAACGTGCCGCTGTTGATCGTGCACGCCGATACCTGGGACCAAGCGCCCAAGGCGTTGCTGAACCTGTGCAAGACCCATGGCGTCGAGCAGGTGCATGTCAACGAGGAATACGGCGTCAACGAGGACAATCGCGACACAGAGGTGGCGGCAGCGCTGGACAAACAGGGCATGGGTTTCTGCCGTCATCTGGACCAGTTGTTCTTTCGACCAGGCAGTGTGCTGACCAAAAGCGGAGGCTATTTCAAGGTCTACACCCAGTTTCGCAAGGTATGTTATGCCCGACTGCACCACTCGGTGCCCGCCCTGGTACGTCCGCCGAAGAAGCAATCGCCGTTGCACATCAACAGTGACGATGTACCAGCGCATGTGAAGGGTTTTGCGACGCCTTCCGAGGACCTGCGCAAGCTGTGGCCGGCGGGCGAAGACGAAGCACGTCGGCGTCTGGAAGCGTTCACCGACGAGCAGGTTCATTATTATCTGGATGAGCGCGATTTTCCGGCCAAACCCGGCACCAGCCAGCTTTCGGCCTACCTGGCCTGTGGCGTGATTTCTCCCCGCCAATGCCTGCATGCGGCCTTGCGCAGCAATCACGGCGAGTTCGAAACGGGGAACGCCGGCTCAGTGACCTGGATCAACGAGCTGCTCTGGCGCGAGTTCTACAAGCATGTGCTGGTGGGCTTCCCACGGGTTTCCCGTCACCGTGCCTTCCGCCCGGAAACCGAAGCACTGAAATGGCGGCATGCCCCCAAGGACCTCGAAGCCTGGCAGCAGGGTAAAACGGGCGTGCCTATCGTAGACGCTGCCATGCGCCAACTGTTGGAGACCGGCTGGATGCACAACCGCCTGCGCATGGTCGTGGCGATGTACTTCAGCAAAAACCTGCTGCTGGACTGGCGCGAGGGCGAACGCTTTTTCATGCAGCACCTGATCGACGGCGATCTATCGGCGAACAATGGCGGCTGGCAGTGGAGCTCGTCCACCGGCACCGACTCGTCGCCCTACTTCCGTATTTTCAATCCTCATAGCCAGTCAGAGCGCTTCGATCCCGACGGTCGCTTCATCAAGACCTGGATTCCCGAGCTTGCCGACCTGAACAAGCGCGACATCCATAACCCGTCGGCGCTTGGCGGTCTGTTCGGCGTTCAGGGTTATCCAGCGCCCATCGTCGATTTGAAGTCCAGCCGCGAACGCGCGCTGACTGCCTTCAAGTCTTTGCCCCATCGACAAGCAGAGACTCAAGACCATGAGTGAATTCCTGCGCGACTACGCCCGACGCTTCGCCGAACTCGACAAGGACAACCTGCACCTGCTCGGCGGGCTTTACAGCGACGACATCGCCTTCGCCGATCCGCTGAATGAAGTCCATGGCCTGCCCGACCTGCGTAAATACTTCGCAGACCTGTACGCCAACGTCACGGATCTGCAATTCGAGTTTCATGCCTTCGATCAGGTTCGCGAGGGCAAGGGCTACCTGCGCTGGACCATGACCTACCGGCACCCACGTCTGAACCAGGGCGAACCGATCGCAGTGCAAGGGTGCTCGCATCTGCTGTGGACGGAAAACAAGGTGTTCCAGCACCGCGACTTCTTCGACGCCGGAGCCCTGCTGTACGAACACCTGCCGGTCATGGGCAGGATGATTGGCTGGCTCAAGAGGCGACTGACATGAAGCGACGTATCTGGCTGACCGGCGCCAGCAGCGGGATCGGCCTGGCGCTGGCTGAAGAGTTGCTCGGCGCCGGGCATCAGGTCGCGCTGACAGCCCGCAGCCTCGAACCGCTGGAGGCGCTTGATCGGCGTTTTCCGCATCAGGTACTGCTAGCGCCCGGCGATGTCATGGACCTGGACCAAGTAACGGCGATCGGCGAGCGAATCGCGCAGGTCTGGGGTGCCGTCGATACGGTGATCCTCAATGCAGGCACCTGCGAATACATCGACGCCAGGCAGTTCGATGCTCGCTTGGTGGAACGCGTGGTGAAAACCAACCTGATCGCCACGTCCTATTGCGTACAGGAAGCGCTGGTCCTGCTGCGTCTGGGCCAGCGTCCGCATCTGGTCGGCGTTGCCAGTTCGGTGGCGTTTCTACCGCTGACCCGATCTGAAGCCTATGGTGCCTCGAAAGCAGGCCTGCGTTATCTGTTCCAGTCTTTGCGCATCGATCTGGCACAAGAGGGCATTGATGTCACGGTGGTCAGCCCGGGTTTTGTCGACACCCCCCTGACCGCCAAAAACGATTTCCCGATGCCGATGCGCTGGCCCGCCCCGAAGGCCGCTGCCTACATCGCCAAACGGCTTGAGGCGCCACGTCGCCCTCTGGAAATCTCATTTCCGCGGCCGTTCATTTTGACGCTCAAACTCCTCGCACTGCTGCCCGAACGCGCCCAACTGGCGCTGGGTAAGCGCATGGTCCGCTCTGCCAGCCAGAGCGAGGGCGGGCAATGAAAATCGCCATCATCGGCAGCGGCATTTCCGGCCTGACCAGCGCCTGGATGCTCAACCGCGTGCACGATGTGACGGTGTTCGAGGCCGATAGCTGGATCGGCGGCCACACCCACACCGTCAACGTCGAAGTGAATGGCAAAAGCCACGCCATCGACACCGGCTTCATCGTCTTCAACGACTGGACCTACCCCAACTTCATCAAGCTGCTCGGCAAGCTGGGGGTCGCCTTCAAACCCACTGAAATGAGCTTTTCGGTTTGTGACCCGCAAACCCGCACCGAGTACAACGGCAACAACCTCAACAGCCTGTTCGCCCAGCGCAGCAACCTGCTTTCACCGACCTTCTGGGGGATGCTGCGGGACATCCTGCGCTTCAACAAACAGGCGCTGATCGACCTGCAAAGCCAGCGCATCGCCGCCGACACGACCCTGGGTGCCTATCTGAAATCCGAGGGTTACGGGCGGCGCTTCACCGAGCATTACATCGTGCCAATGGGCGCAGCGATCTGGTCGATGTCGCTGAATGACATGCTGGGCTTTCCCTTGCAGTTTTTCGTGCGGTTCTTCAAGAACCATGGCCTGCTCTCGGTCAGCAACCGGCCACAGTGGTGCGTGATCGAAGGCGGATCGAGCCGCTATATCGAACCTCTGTGCGCCCCGTTTCGCGACAGGATCCGCGTGCAGTGCCCTGTCAGCCGGGTCGAGCGTGACAAGGATGGCGTAACCCTTCACAGCGCCGCTGGCAGCGAGCGTTTCGACAAGGTGATTTTTGCCTGTCACAGCGATCAGGCCCTTGCAATGCTGGCCGAGCCCAGCGCCAACGAGCGGGAAATCCTCGGTGCCCTGCCCTACGCCGACAATGACGTGGTCCTTCATACCGACACGAGTCTGCTGCCCAGACGCCCTTTGGCCTGGGCCAGCTGGAACTACCGGCTGGGTGGCGGGAGGGACCAGTCGGCGGCCGTTACCTATGCGATGAACATTTTGCAAGGGATCGAAAGCGATACCACCTTCTGCGTCAGCCTGAATCAGACACCTGCCATTGACCCGAACAAAATCCTCGCGCGCTACCGCTACTCCCATCCGCAATACTGCCTTCAAGGCGTCGCGGCGCAAGCCCGCTGGCAAGAAGTATTCGGTGCACAACACACCTATTACTGCGGCGCATACTGGGCCAACGGTTTTCACGAAGACGGCGTGGTCAGCGCGCTGCGCGTTGCGTCCGCGTTTGGGGAGTCACTGTGAACAGCGCCTTGTACAGCGGCTGGGTGAGCCATCGGCGGTTCTCGCCCCGAGGCCACGCGTTCACCTATCGCATTGGCATGCTGTATCTGGACCTCGATGAGCAAGACACGGTGATGAAGCTCTCGCCCTTTGCAGGCGCCAGCCGCCTGTCGCCGTTTTCGTTTCGTCAGGGCGACTACCTGCGCGAGTACACAGGACGCGGGATTTCTCTGATTGGCGCCGTGCGCGAGATTGTCCGCAACGCATTGGGACGCGCACCGCTGGGCCGGATTTGTCTGCTGACGCAGGCGCGCAGCTGGGGTTTATCGTTCAACCCGGTGAGTTTCTTTTATTGCTTCGAGCGAGATGGCTCTCTGGCCGCCATTGTCTGCGAAGTGACCAACACCCCGTGGCGCGAGCGCTATCACTACGTGCTGCCCGCCAGCGCCGAAGGTCACCAGCATTTTGCCGTCGCCAAGGCTTTTCACGTCTCGCCGTTTTTACCCCGCGATCTGGAATACCGCATGAGTTTCAGCCAGCCCGGCGACCGGCTCGGCGTTCACATGGCCGATTGGCAGGGCGAACGCAAAGTGTTCGATGCCACCCTGAACCTGCAACGTCAGCCACTCAGTCGCCCTGCCCTGCATCGCCATCTGCTGAGTTTTCCGTGGATGACCGCCAAGACATGCCTTGCGATTTACTGGCAGGCGCTGCGCCTTTTCGCCAAACGCATACCGATTTTTTCCCACCAGGCCGCTGAAGGCTCGTCGCGCATCGCCGCCGTTCAACCCAAGGATCGACGCCATGAAAAGCAATAGCCTGACTGTGAGCTTGAGCGCCAACAGCCTCACCTCCAATCTGCTGCGACGCGGTGTACTGCGACAGTTAGCACATCTGCGCCATGGCCAACTGGTGGTTTATGAAGGTGATGATCGGCATGTATTTGGCGCAGCGGGCTCATCGATCCAGGGAGAAATCCACGTCCTGGACGCGTCGGTCTGGGGCCTCGTCGCCAGCAATGGTTCGATTGGCGCAGGCGAAGCGTTCATTCATGGCTACTGGACCAGCCCGGACCTGACGGCGGTCATCCGTGTCTTCGTCAGCAACCTTGAAGTGCTCGACGCGCTTGAAGGTGGCCTGGCGCGCCTCGGCCGACCGTTCGTGCAAGGACTGCACTGGCTCAATCGAAATACGCGCCAAGGTTCGCAGAAAAACATCGCCGCTCACTACGACCTGGGCAATGATCTGTTCGAGCAATTTCTCGATCCGACCATGATGTATTCAGCGGCGCAGTTTCTGAGTCCCGAGGACACCCTGGAACAGGCACAGCTGAACAAGCTGGAGCGGATCTGTCAGAAGCTGTCGCTCAAACCCACCGACCACTTGCTGGAGATCGGTACCGGCTGGGGCAGCATGGCGATCTATGCCGCGCAGCATTACGGCTGCAAGGTCACCACCACAACGCTTTCCAGAGAACAGTACGCTTACACCGAGAAGCGTATCGCCCAGCTGGGTCTGCAAGACCGTGTCACGCTGTTGCTAAGCGACTATCGCGACCTGACTGGCCATTACGACAAACTCGTTTCCATCGAAATGATCGAAGCGGTCGGCCATCGCTTCCTGCCGACCTATTTCAAACAGTGCACGCGCTTGCTCAAGGACGACGGGCTGATGCTGCTGCAGGCAATCACCATTCGCGAGCAGCGCTACGAACAGGCGCGTCGCAGCGTCGATTTCATTCAGCGTTATATCTTTCCAGGGGGGGCATTGCCTTCGGTCACTCGCATGCTGGAGATCGTGAGCGACAACACCGACATGAACCTGCTGCACATGGAAGACTTCGGGCTGCATTACGCAAAGACGTTGCGGCTGTGGCACGACAACTTCCGCCATGCTGCCGGCTATCTGACCGAACTGGGTTATGACGACTATTTCCTGCGGTTGTGGGAGTTCTATCTGTGCTACTGCGAGGGCGGCTTTCTGGAGCGCACGATCGGTACGGCGCAGTTGTTGCTGGCAAAACCCAAGGCGCTGCCTCAGCCACTGCTCGGGCGGTTCGATGCTTAAAAATCTGGCGAACGCCGTGCTGTTCCAGATCGGCTGGTTCACCTGTGTGCTGGGGGGCAACAGCGGCTGGTTACTGGTCACGTTCGCGATTTTTGCTGTGCACCTTCGCCTGATCGGATCCTGGCGTGCCGAAGGCAAGCTCTTGATGACCGTCTTTGCCTTGGGCTGTGTGCTCGACAGCGCGCTGATCAAGCTTGGCGTGTTCGACTTCGGCGAAGTCGGGCGCGTGATCCCGTTGTGGCTGGCGTTACTCTGGCCGCTACTGGCGACCACGCTGGGTCATTGCCTGGCATGGTCAGCCAAACCCTGGTGGCTGGCCAGCATACTAGGGGCCATCGGCGGGCCCGCTTCCTACATCGCAGGATCGCATATGACCTATGTCCAGCTGCCTTTGGGCCTGTGGCCCAGCGTGTTGATTCTCGGTGCGATATGGGCTGCGGTCTTCCCATTACTGCATTGGCTGACCCATTACTTCCGCGAAGGCCGCACTGACCAGGTCTCCGTATGAAGCGGCGTCCGTCAGAACGGCCACCTGCCTTCCCCCCACTGCTTTACACTGCCGCCCATGACTGTCATCCCCTTGCTCCAACTTCCCGATGAACCTGCCGTCACCTGCTCCACTTGCGCAGCGTGCTGCTGCCAACTGGAAGTGATGCTGATCACCGACACAGGTGTACCTGAACGTTTCATCGATACCGACGACTGGGGCGGGGAGGTGATGCTGCGCCTGGATGATGGCTGGTGCGCGGCACTGGATCGCGACACGATGATGTGCACGATCTACGAGAAGCGACCGTTGATCTGCCGTGAGTTCGAGATGGGTGCACCTGAGTGCATCACCGAGCGGGAAGGGATTGCGACGGCTTATCTGTAGGCCTGACACGCCGCGCTGTAGCAGCACGGCTCGCCGGCGGTGACATTCTCCAGATTGCCACCACCGCCAAGCCGGCCTGCTACAGATGCTGATAGCGGATGATCGCTTAGAACGGCATCGTGTAATGAATGGCGTAGCTTTCGATACCGTCGTTGTTGGTGGTCATGCCGCCGTTCGAGTAATGCGTGGCGCGCAGACCGACTTCATGTCCACCGGCAAAACGCAGACCGAAGCCCAGGCGGTCTTCGAACTGGAATGCACTGCCCAGTTTGTTGCCTTCGACTTCCGTGCGCTGGAATACAGCGGCACCGATGCCGGCTTCAATGTAAGGCTTGACGCTGTCGCCGGAGAACTCGTAAACGAAGACCGGAGAGAACGAAAGGCTGTTGTTGCTGGAATTCTTGTCACCTTCCCAGTAGGTGTAAGCGCCGCTCCAGTAGCCGGTCAGGCGACCTACGCTGGTTTGCCACCAGCTTTTATCCCAATCAAATTGCGCGCCCAGACGATAGGTCATCGTCGATTCACCAGTGTGCCCCACTGAGAACTCGACGCCATCCGCCTGCGCAATTGCACTTTGCCCCGTTAACGCGGCCGCAATCGCAGCCAAACAAAACAGTCGCTTCATCTGAAACTTCCCATTTTCGAATGCAGTTAGAAAATTTTTTATATCAACAGACGTCCTGTAGAAATCTGTTAGCGAACAATAGTTCAGTCAAAAAGCGGCGCTATTCACGTTTTTTTCACGAACGGAAGCTTCGCACACTGTCAGATTTTTTCCAGAGCAAAGGTAGGATGTTTCTGAAATTTTCCGGATCGCCGCTGGTCCAGAATTGCGCAGCCTGGGGATGACCGCTTGCGAGAAGATCGCGCTGGCTGAGTAAACGCTGCAGTTGTCGCGCGACCGCAGCACCGGTGTCGATCAGCGAGATCGACGCAGGAAGCATTTCCTTGAGCAGCGGTTTGAGGAAGGGATAGTGGGTGCAACCGAGGATGATCGTGTCGCATCCCGCTGCCAGAAGAGGTTCGACATACCCCCGAAGCAACTGGCGAATGGCCGGGCTGATCAGATCGCCCGTTTCGATCAGTTCGACCAGCCCCGGGCAGGGTTGTGTCACCACCTGGACATCGGCGGCAAAGCGATCAAGCAATGCGGCGAACTTGGCGCTCTGCAAGGTGCCCGTGGTTGCCAGCACCCCGACCACCCCACTTTGAGTCGCTGCCGCAGCCGGTTTCACGGCAGGCTCCATGCCGACGATGGGCCAATCCGGATAACGCTCGCGCAGGTCCGCAACGCCCGCGACAGTGGCGGTATTGCACGCCAGAACCAGAGCCTTGGCGCCTCTTTCATGGAAAAATTCGGCAATGGCCGCGCAACGCTGGCGAATGAACTCTGGGGTCTTTTCGCCGTAGGGGATGTTGCCGCAGTCGGCTACGTAAAGCAGAGATTCGCGCGGCAGCAACTGGCTGATTTCGCCCAGCACCGACAATCCGCCGACGCCGGAATCGAACACCCCAACTGGCGCGTCGTTGTCTCTAGCCATGCTTGACCGTTTTGTTCATGACTTTATGCATGCCCCGCGCCGCACACCGTGCACCCCGGATCACGTTTGACTTTCAGTTCGCGGAATCGCGTGCCCAACGCATCGATCAGCAACAGACGCCCCACCATTGGCTCACCGAATCCGGCCAACACCTTCAGCGCTTCCAGCGCTTGCAGACTTCCCACCAGCCCGACCAGCGGACCGATGACACCGGCTTCACTGCACGTCAGCTCGGTCTCGCTGCCATGCCCGTATAAGCAGTGGTAGCAAGGACTCTCGGCGCGGCGCGGATCGAATACCGACAACTGCCCTTCAAGACGAATTGCGGCGCCGCTGACCAAGGGTTTTCCAGCCGCCACGCAGGCCGCGTTGACCGCCTCGCGGGTCGTGAAATTGTCGGAACAATCGAGCACCAGATCCACTGCCTCGACGGCGGCTGCCAGCGAATCCTCATCCAGCGCAGCCCGATGAGGAACCAGCTTGATTTCGGGATTGATCGCTGTCAGCCGCGAGAGGGCCGAGTCGACTTTGCTCTGGCCAACACTTTGAGTGTCATGAATGATCTGGCGTTGCAGGTTGGTCAGGTCGACGGTGTCGAAGTCCGCCAGATGTAACTCGCCAATGCCAGCGGCAGCCAGGTAGAGCGCCACTGGAGATCCGAGCCCGCCGACGCCGACGATCAGCGCGCGACTCTGCTTGAGGCGCAACTGGCCGTCGATATCGACTTGCTGGAGAAGAATCTGCCGGCTGTAACGCAGCAGCTCTCCGTCAGTCAGCACGGCACGCGTCCGAAGGTGATGCGCTCGTGATCGCCCAGATCGCGGCGAGTCTGGATTTGCTCGAAGCCGTGAAGGTTGAGCAATTCACGCACCGCCGGACCTTGATCGTAGCCATGCTCCAACAGCAGCCAGCCACCGGCTTCCAGATGCTCGGGGGCTTGTGAAACGATAAGGCGCAGATCGTCCAGACCGTCCGAACCCGAAACCAGCGCACTGCTCGGCTCGAATCGCACGTCGCCTTCGGCCAGATGCGGATCGTTGGAGGCGATATAAGGAGGGTTGCTCAGGATCAGGTCGAAACGCTTATCCTGGACGGCGCTGAACCAGTGGCTGCGCAGCACTTGAGCGTTGTCCAGGTGCAGACGCAGGCGGTTGCGCTCTGCCAGATCGACCGCCTCCTCCACGCGATCCACCGCGGTCACCGCCCACTGTGGACGATCCTTGGCCAGAGACAAGGCAATGGCCCCGGTCCCGGTGCCCAGATCAAGCAGACGATGAGGAATCGCGCCCGGCAGCAACTCCAATGCCGTTTCCACCAGCATTTCGGTTTCCGGACGCGGGATCAGCGTGTGCGTGGCGACTTCAAGGTCGATGTTCCAGAAACCCTGCTGCCCGAGGATGTATGCCACTGGCTCCCCGGTGCGACGGCGTTTCAGATAGCCCTCGAACGTCTGCGCGGCTTCGGTACTGACGATACGCTCCGGCCAGGTGTGCAAAAAGCTGCGCGGTTTGCCCAAGGCAGCCGCCAACAGCAGTTCCACATCCAGACGGGCTGTCGGAGAGTCCGGCAGTTCAGCGTTTCTTAACAAGCTGGCGATGATGGTCATTTACTCACCCAGTGCCGCAAGTTGATCTGCCTGATACTCGGCAAGCAACGGTTCTATCACTGCATCGACCCCACCCGCCAAAACTTCATCCAGCGAATAAAGCGTCAGGTTGACGCGGTGATCCGTCACTCGCCCCTGTGGAAAGTTGTACGTGCGAATACGCTCGGAACGATCGCCTGAGCCCACCAGCAATTTACGCTCGCTGGCAATCGCGTTGGCGGCAGCGGCGGTCTGCTGGTCGTTGAGTTTGGCCGACAGCCAGGCCATGGCCCGGGCGCGGTTCTTGTGCTGGGAACGCTCTTCATGGCACTCGACGACGATACCGGTCGGCAAGTGCGTGATGCGAATCGCCGAATCGGTCTTGTTGACGTGCTGACCACCGGCACCGGAGGAGCGGTAGGTGTCGACACGCAAATCCGCCGGGTTGATCTCGATGGTCTGCTGCTCGTCCGGTTCCGGCAATACCGCAACCGTACAGGCCGAGGTATGAATACGGCCCTGGGATTCGGTCTCGGGCACACGCTGCACCCGATGGGCGCCGGATTCGAACTTGAGCTTGCCGTAGACATTCTCGCCCTCGACCCGCGCGATGACTTCCTTGAAGCCGCCGTGCTCGCCCTCATTCTCGGACAAAATCTCGACCCGCCAGCCCCGACGCTCCGCATAACGCGAATACATGCGAAAAAGGTCGCCGGAGAAAATCGCCGCTTCGTCACCACCCGTACCGGCACGGATTTCCAGAAACACGTTGCGACCGTCATTCGGGTCCTTGGGCAGCAGCATTTTCTGCAGATCGCTTTCCAGGACTTCCAGCTGTTCCTTGGCCTCGCGCACTTCCTCGACGGCCATTTCGCGCATGTCCGGATCGCTGTCCTTGAGCAGCGCCTGAGCACCTTCCAGGTCACTCTGCACCTTCTGCAGCTGCTTGTAGGTCTGGATCACAGGCTCGACTTCAGCGTATTCACGCGAGTAGGCGCGGAATTTGGTCTGGTCGGAAATGACCTCGGCATCACCCAGCAGCGCGGTCAATTCCTCGAAACGGTCGCTGAGCACGTCCAGCTTATTGAGCAGTGAAGCTTTCATTGCGGGGGTTTATCCGTGGAGCCCTCGTTGAGGGCAAAGAGTTCCTGGGCCATGGCCAGCGCATCGACGCGGCCCTCGGCAGACAGCTTTTTGAGTTGCACGCTCGGCGCATGCATCAATTTATTGGTCAGGCCTCGTGCCAGCGCCATCAATACATCTTCGGCATTGCTGCCGTTGGCGAGCATGCGTTGAGCCTTTTGCAGCTCCTCGTCACGCAGACGCTCGCTTTGTTGACGATATGCCTTGAGCACATCGACTGCCGCCAGTTCGCGCAGACGCGACATGAAATCGTCGACGCCCAGACTGACCAGCTCCTCTGCAGCCTGGGCTGCGCCCTGACGACTCTTGAGGTTTTCGGCGACGACTTCGTGCAGATCGTCCACGGTGTACAGATAAACGTCGTCGAGTTCGCCGACTTCGGGTTCTATGTCGCGCGGGACAGCGATGTCCACCATGAAAATCGGCTTGTGCTTGCGCAGCTTCAGCGCACTCTCCACCGCGCCCTTGCCCAGAATCGGCAACTGGCTGGCGGTGGAGCTGATGACGATGTCGCTGTTGACCAGTTCGGCCGGGATATCGGCCAGCAATACCGCATGCGCGCCGAACTCTTCGGCCAGAATGCTCGCGCGTTCCAGCGTCCGGTTGGCGACAACGATACGCTTGACCCCAAGATCGTGCAGGTGCCGGGCGACCAGCGTGATGGTCTCGCCGGCGCCAATCAGTAATGCCTGGCTGCGTTGCAGGTCGCTGAAAATCTGTTTGGCGAGACTGACCGCCGCAAAGGCGACCGAGACCGGGTTTTCACCGATGGCCGTATCGGTACGCACCTGTTTGGCAGCGCTGAACGTGGCCTGAAACAGACGCCCGAGCAAAGGGCCGATGGTCCCCGCCTCGCGGGCTACGGCATAAGCTGACTTCATCTGACCGAGAATCTGCGGCTCGCCCAGCACCAGCGAATCCAGCCCCGATGCCACGCGCATCATGTGACGCACGGCCGCGTCTTCTTCATGCACATAGGCGCTGGCGCGCAACTCTTCGATGTTGAGATGGTGATATTCGGCCAGCCAGGTCAGCACCACGTCGGCGGTGAGCTGATCCTGCTCTATATAAAGCTCGCTGCGATTGCAGGTCGAAAGAATCGCGGCTTCGCGACTCTGGGTCAGGCGACACAGCTGCTGTAACGCTTCAACCAGCTGCTCAGGCGTAAATGCCACGCGTTCGCGGACATCCACTGATGCAGTCTTATGGTTGATACCCAGAGCAAGAAAGGCCATTCAAGGTCGCTGATGGTGACGTGAAGCCGGCAATTGTCCTACTTCAATAGATTCAGGACAACCACCGCAATACATTCAGAACGACCTGAACAGTCTATTGTCCCTATAGAGATCCGCTTTGCAGCGATGCGCCTGCGACAAATTGTCCAAGCGCGGGCCGTAGATTAAGGGTCTGTAGAATTTTCGCGGGCTGTGGGTTTGCTCCCTGCCTTGTGTCATGATGCTTTCAAACCGCAGGTAAGCCGCCCTCTCTTCTATATGAATAAATCCTCCGCGTTGTTCCTTGCCCTTGTCGTTCTTGGTGGCTGTCAGTCTACGGCCCCTGTTTCAACGGAGCCTGCTGCTCCGGCGAAAGAAGCGACGCCCGCACCTGAGGCCAAGCCGCAGGTATATGGTTCGTTTACCCAGGAAACAGTCGTCAGCCTGCTGACCGCCGAGCTTGCCGGGCAACGCAACCGCTTCGACATTGCGCTGGACAACTACGTGACCCAGGCGATCCAGACCCAGGATCCGGGGATTTCAGAGCGCGCGTTCCGCATCGCCGAGTACCTGGGCGCCGACCAGGCTGCCCTGGATACCTCGATGATCTGGGCGAAAAACGACCCGGCCAATCTCGAAGCGCAGCGTGCTGCCGCGATTCAGCTGGCACGCGCCGGACGCTACGACGACTCCATGCGTTATATGGAAAAGGTGCTGCAGGGTCAGGGCGACACCCATTTCGACTTCCTCGCGCTGTCAGCGGCGGAAACCGACTCCAACACCCGCAAGGGCCTGCTCGCCAGCTTTGATCGGCTGCTGGCCAAGTACCCGAAAAACGGCCAGCTGATTTTCGGCAAGGCCTTGCTGCTGCAACAGGAAGGCGACAGCGCCGCCTCGTTGAAGCTGCTTGAGGACAATCCGCCGGGCGAGGGCGAAGTTGCTCCGATCCTGTTGCGTGCTCGCTTGCTGCAAAGCATGAATCGGGGCACCGAAGCGCTGCCGCTCCTTGAAAAAAGCATCAAGAAATACCCGGACGACAAGCGCCTGCGCCTGACTTATGCACGCATGCTGGTCGAACAGAACCGCATGGAAGACGCGAAGGTACAGTTCTCAAGCCTCGTTCAGCAGTACCCGGATGACGATGAGTTGCGCTATTCGCTGGCGTTGGTCTGCCTCGAAAACAAGGCATGGGACGAAGCACAGGGGTATCTGGAAGACCTGGTCGCCCGTGGCAGCCATGTCGATTCGGCCCATGTAAACCTCGGCCGCATCTACGAAGAGCGCAACGATCCGCAAAACGCGCTGAACGAATATGGCCAGGTCGGGCCCGGCAACGATTACCTGCCTGCGCAGTTGCGTCAGGCCGATATCCTGATGAGCAACGGCAGCACCGCCGAGGCTTCAAAGCGCCTGGCTCAAGCCCGGGCCGACCAGCCGGATTACACCATTCAGCTCTACCTGATCGAGGCCGAAACCCTGACCAACAACAACCAGAGCGATCGCGGCTGGCAGGTGTTGAGTCAGGCGCTCAAGCAATACCCGGACGATCTGAACCTGCTTTATACCCGCGCCATGCTGGCCGAAAAGCGTGACGATCTGAAACAGATGGAGACCGACCTGCGGGCGATTCTCAAGCGCGAACCGGACAACGCCATGGCGCTGAATGCGCTGGGTTATACCCTTTCCGACCGCACCACCCGATATGCCGAAGCCAAGGAATTGATCGAACGCGCGCATCAGCTCAACCCGGAAGATCCGGCCGTGCTCGACAGCCTGGGCTGGGTCAATTACCGACTGGGCAATCTTGACGAGGCCGAACGCCTGCTGCGCGAAGCGCTGGAGCGTTACCCCGATCACGAAGTCGCCGCGCACCTGGGCGAAGTGCTGTGGGCCAAGGGCGAACAGCGTGAAGCACGCAAAGTGTGGGGCAAAGCCCTCGAACAACAACCTGACAGCCCGGTCCTGCGCAGCACCTTGAAACGCCTGACCGGCTCCGAGACTCTCTGATTTATGTTATTGCGCCACGTACTTGCATTCGGCCTCATCGCCCTGCTCGCCGGCTGTGCCGGCATCACGCCCCATGAAGCCGTTCAGGGCAAGGGTGACGCCAGCAAATGGCGGGTCAACAAAGAACAACTGGCGAGCCTCGACGGCTGGCAGATCAACGGCAAGGTCGGTATCCGTGCACCCAAGGATTCCGGCAGCGGTACATTGTTCTGGCTGCAACGCCAGGACTACTACGACATTCGCCTGTCCGGCCCGCTGGGTCGCGGCGCCGCTCGCTTGACCGGCCGCCCCGGCGCCGTGTCGCTGGAAGTCGCCAATCAGGGGCGTTATGACGCGCCGGACCCGGAAACACTGCTCAAGGATCAGTTGGGCTGGAAGCTGCCCGTTTCGCATCTGGTCTGGTGGGTTCGTGGCCTGCCCGCGCCCGACAGCAAAAGCAGCCTGACCCTGGACGGCGACAGCCGCCTGTCGAATCTCGAACAGGATGGCTGGCAGATCGAATACCTGAGCTACACCGAACAGAACGGCTACACGCTGCCCGAGCGCATGAAGCTGCACGGTCAGGATCTGGACGTCACGCTGGTCATCAAGGACTGGCAACCGCGCAAGCTGGGGCAATGATCATGTCGCTGCCCCATCAAGACTCGCCACGCCTGACCCTCCCCGCTCCGGCCAAGCTCAACCTGATGCTGCACATTCTCGGTCGTCGTGCGGACGGTTATCACGAGCTGCAGACGATCTTTCAGTTTCTCGATTACGGCGATGAGCTGAGTTTCGCCCTTCGCGAAGACGGCGAAGTTCGGCTGCAGACGCACATCCCGGATGTTCCCCACGACAGTAATCTGATCGTGAAGGCAGCACGTGCACTCAAGGAACAATCCGGTTGTGTACTGGGCGTCGATATCTGGCTTAACAAAGTGTTGCCCATGGGCGGTGGAATCGGCGGAGGAAGTTCGGATGCCGCCACCACGCTGCTGGGTCTCAATCATCTCTGGCAACTGGACTGGGACGAGGACCGACTCGCGGCGCTAGGGCTCAAGCTGGGGGCTGACGTCCCGGTTTTCGTGCGTGGACACGCCGCTTTTGCCGAGGGCGTAGGCGAAATCCTCACCCCTGTAACCCCCGAAGAACCGTGGTATGTGGTGCTTGTGCCGCAAGTATCTGTAAGTACAGCAGAAATTTTTTCAGATCCACTGTTGACACGTGACACTCCTCCCATTAAAGTGCGCCCCGTTCCCAAGGGAAACAGTCGAAATGACTGCTTACCGGTTGTAGCAAGGCGTTATCCAGATGTTCGTAACGCTTTGAATTTGCTAGGTAATTTTACCGAAGCAAAGTTAACCGGAACTGGAAGTTGTGTGTTTGGGGCCTTCCCAAACAAAGCTGAAGCTGATAAAGTCTCGGCCCTTCTTACAGAGACCCTTACAGGGTTTGTAGCAAAAGGCAGCAACATCTCGATGTTGCACCGAAAGTTACAGACACTGCTCTAAGAGAACCGAGTGCCAGGCACTCGTGCAACAGATACAGGGGCGTCGCCAAGCGGTAAGGCAGCAGGTTTTGATCCTGCCATGCGTTGGTTCGAATCCAGCCGCCCCTGCCATTTTCCTATAGTCATCCAGGCATACCCTAAGCCTCCAGGTACTGCGCGTGTCCAAGATGATGGTCTTTACGGGGAACGCCAACCCCGATCTGGCTCGGCGTGTCGTACGTCAGCTGCATATCCCTCTCGGTGACATCTCTGTCGGTAAGTTCTCCGACGGCGAGATTACCGCTGAGATCAATGAAAACGTTCGCGGTAAAGACGTCTTTATTATTCAGCCGACCTGCGCTCCGACCAACGATAACCTGATGGAACTCGTCGTGATGGCTGATGCCTTCCGCCGCTCCTCGGCTACTCGTATCACAGCTGTTATTCCTTACTTTGGTTATGCCCGCCAGGATCGCCGTCCGCGCTCCGCTCGTGTGGCTATCAGCGCTAAAGTGGTTGCGGACATGCTCACCGTCGTTGGTATCGACCGTGTGCTGACTGTCGACCTGCACGCTGACCAGATTCAAGGCTTCTTCGATATTCCGGTAGATAACATCTACGGCTCCCCGGTTCTGGTGGATGACATCGAAGACCAACGCTTCGAAAACCTGATGATCGTTTCCCCGGATATCGGTGGCGTCGTGCGCGCACGTGCCGTTGCCAAATCCCTGGGTGTGGATCTCGGGATCATCGACAAGCGCCGTGAGAAAGCCAATCACTCCGAAGTGATGCATATCATCGGCGACGTCGAAGGTCGTACCTGTATTCTGGTCGACGACATGGTCGATACCGCCGGCACTCTGTGTCATGCGGCCAAAGCCCTGAAAGAACATGGCGCTGCCAAGGTCTTTGCCTACTGCACACACCCTGTGCTGTCGGGTCGTGCGATCGAAAACATCGAAAATTCCGTTCTGGACGAACTGGTGGTGACCAACACCATTCCGTTGTCCGCCGCAGCACAAGCCTGTGACCGTATCCGTCAACTGGATATCGCACCGGTAGTCGCTGAAGCGATGCGTCGCATCAGCAATGAAGAATCGATCAGCGCGATGTTCCGTTAAGGGCCCTGCCCTCTCGAATCATCCGTTGACGAAAAGCGCCCCGCCCCAACACTCATGTTGGGGCGGGGCTTTTTTGCCCATACCGTGTCTGGCGCTGGTCGCAAACGCCGCTCGGTGATGGCTATTTTGGAGATACAAAATGACTGACTTTACTCTGAACGCCCAAGCGCGTACTGACCTGGGGAAAGGTGCGAGCCGCCGCCTGCGTCACGCGAAACAAGTTCCAGCCGTTGTTTACGGTGGTAACAAAGACGCTGCTTCGATCACCATCGAAGCCAAGGAAATGGCCAAACTGTTCGAAAACGAAGCTGCTTTCAGCCACGTTATCGAACTGAACGTTGATGGCGCCAAGCAGAACGTGATCGTTAAAGCGATGCAACGTCACCCTGCCAAGCAGTTCATCATGCACGCCGACTTCATCCGCGTCGTCGCTGGCCAGAAGCTGACCGCTACCGTTCCTGTGCACTTCATCAACGAAGAAGCACCGATCAAGAAAGGCGGCGAGATCTCGCACACTACCACTGAGCTGGAAGTGAGCTGCCTGCCTAAAGATCTGCCTGAGTTCATCGAAGTTGATCTGGGCGCGCTGGAAATCGGCGACAACGTTCACCTGTCCGACGTTAAAGCACCTAAGGGTGTTGAATTCGTCGCTCTGGCGCACGGCAAGGACCTGGACATCGCTAACGTCCACGCCCCTCGCGTCGTTCAGGAAGAAGAAGGCACCGCAGAAGGCGAAGCAGAGTAATTTTTACTCGCTAGCCGGTTGAACCCGTGATGGTGCCCTGCACCATCACACTCGACCCAAGGAAGAGCCCCTGACGTGACCGCCATTCAACTGATCGTCGGCCTGGGAAACCCCGGCCCCGAATACGAACAGA
Source organism: Pseudomonas sp. LS-2 (assembly GCF_003605735.1). Lineage (GTDB taxonomy): Bacteria > Pseudomonadota > Gammaproteobacteria > Pseudomonadales > Pseudomonadaceae > Aquipseudomonas. The sequence continues at coordinate 424,855 of NZ_QXTJ01000045.1, forward strand.
CCCGGCATAACGCAGGGGCTCTTTTCGTTGAGCGCATTGCCAGCGCACAGCGTGTCAATCTGACCGCTGACCGCAAATATTTCGGCCTGACGGCTAAATTCAGTCATCAGGGCCAAGACGTTCGTCTGCTGATCCCCACCACCTACATGAACCGTAGCGGCCAGTCCGTCGCGGCGCTGGCGGGTTTCTTCCGGATTCCACCGCAAGCCATTCTGGTGGCTCACGACGAACTCGACCTGCCTCCGGGTGTCGCCAAACTCAAACTGGGTGGCGGACACGGCGGGCATAACGGTCTGCGCGACATCATCGCGCAGCTCGGCAACCAGAACGGCTTCCATCGCTTGCGGCTCGGTATAGGCCATCCAGGCGATGCCAGCATGGTCTCCAACTTTGTTCTGGGTCGTGCGCCACGCGCCGAACAGGAAAAACTGGACGCCAGTATCGACTTTGCCCTCGGCGTGCTGCCGGATGTCCTCGCAGGCGACTTCGCCAAGGCGATGCGCGTCCTGCACAGCCAGAAGGCCTGACATCACTCGAGGGGAAACACCATGGGATTCAACTGCGGCATCGTCGGCCTGCCCAACGTCGGCAAGTCCACCCTGTTCAACGCCCTGACCAAATCCGGTATTGCGGCGGAGAACTTTCCCTTCTGCACCATCGAACCGAACAGCGGCATCGTGGCCATGCCCGATCCACGCCTGCAGGCCTTGGCCGACATCGTGAATCCAAAGCGCATCCTGCCAACCACCATGGAGTTCGTCGACATCGCGGGCCTGGTAGCCGGTGCCTCCAAAGGTGAAGGCCTGGGCAACAAGTTCCTGGCCAACATCCGTGAAACCGACGCCATTGCCCACGTGGTTCGCTGCTTCGAAGACGAGAACGTGATCCACGTCTCCAACAGCGTCGACCCGAAACGCGACATCGAGATCATCGACCTGGAACTGATCTTCGCCGACCTCGACAGCTGCGAGAAACAACTGCAGAAAGTCGCGCGTAACGCCAAAGGCGGCGACAAGGACGCAGTGGTCCAGAAAGGCCTGCTGGAAAAACTCATCGCCCACTTCACCGAAGGCAAGCCTGCGCGCAGCCTGATGAAGAACATGGGTGCCGATGAGAAAGCGGTGATCAAGGGTTTCCACCTGCTGACCACCAAGCCAGTCATGTACATCGCCAACGTTGCCGAAGACGGCTTCGAGAACAACCCGCACCTGGATGTCGTCCGCGCGATCGCCGAAGAAGAAGGCGCAATGCTGGTGCCGGTGTGCAACAAGATCGAAGCCGAAATCGCCGAACTCGATGACGGTGAAGAAAAGGACATGTTCCTTGAAGCTCTCGGTCTCGAAGAACCAGGTCTGAACCGTGTGATCCGTGCCGGCTACGAAATGCTGCACCTGCAAACCTACTTCACTGCAGGCGTCGAAGAAGTCCGCGCCTGGACCGTCCGCGTCGGTGCCACCGCACCGCAAGCCGCCGGCGTGATCCACACCGACTTCGAAAAAGGCTTCATCCGCGCCGAATGCGTCGCCTACAACGACTTCATCCAGTACAAGGGCGAAGCCGGTGCGAAAGAAGCAGGCAAATGGCGTCTGGAAGGCAAGGACTACATCGTCAAGGATGGTGACGTTCTGCACTTCCGTTTCAACGTCTGATCAAGGGTTGCGCCTGGTTCTCCAGGCTCGCTCCTTACTAAAAGCCCCCAATGGGGGCTTTTTGCTGGGCGATCGCTTTTCCACCCATCAATCCGCTTTCGGATAATTCGACGGAAAGAGCGCACGCTTCGCCTGTTCGTCCATATCCTTCTTGAACACATGGTCCTTACCCACATCTTTCGCCCGTCCAGCGGCCGGGCGGGCGTCGACGCGCTCGAACCAACGCTTCAGATTCGGGTAATCCGCCAGCGCGTCTTCGGAACCTTTCATCACGCGAGGAGCGCGGATCAACCAGCCCCAGGTCGAAATATCGGCGAGAGTGTATTCATCGCCAACGATATAATTCCGGCCAGCCAAGTGGGCGTCGAGTACCTCGTAGTGACGCTCGATTTCCCGGCGGTAACGGTTCACGGCGTAGTCGTTACCCTCAGGCGCTGCGTACTGGAAATGCACAGCCTGCCCGGAGAATGGCCCAAGGCCGGATGCGATGAAAAACAGCCATGAGAGCAGTTCAGGCTTGTCTTCAGCAGCGCCCATGAACTGACCGGTTTTCTCGCCCAGATAAAGCAGAATCGCGCTGGAATCGAACACCCGTACTTCTTTGCCGCCCGGGCCTTCGGTATCGATGATCGCCGGTACTTTAGCGTTCGGGTTTATGGCGCGAAACTCAGGCGAATGCTGTTCGCCTTTGCTGGTGTCGACGGGCACCACTTCGTAATCCAGGCCGGACTCCTCCAGAAACAGGGCAACTTTGGCGGGATTTGGAGTGGGGTGGAAGTAAAAACGGATCATGGCATTCGTCTCTTGTAGGTGTGAGTCGTGATCGAATCCTGAAATACGCGCCGTCCAGAAAAACGACTTTTCGTTTTAGAACGGTTGATCTAGATTAGGCGAACTGTGGAGCGAGGCGCAACGTTCGCGAAGGTGCCGAGAGGAAATTGATAATGGCAAGACCGAGAGAGTTCGATGAAGCGGTCGTGCTCGACGCCGCTATCCAGTGCTTCTGGACAAAGGGTTTCGAAGCGACATCGATGCGCGACCTCATCGATGTCATGGGCATTACCGGCGCCAGTCTGTACAACGCGTTCGGCGACAAGCGCGCACTGTATCGCAGGGCGCTGACGCACTATCTGGAAAGCACCTTCGGTGAGCGTGTCGCTCGCCTGGAAAGTACAGCGCCGCCGCGTCAGGCCATCGAACTGTTCTTCGGCGAAATCATTGATCGGTCGATGACCGACGCCCAGCATCGCGGCTGCCTGATGGTGAACTCGGCGCTTGAAGCCGCCTCCCACGACCCTGAGTCGCAAGCGATCGTTGATGACTTCCTCTGTCGGGCTGAACAGTTCTTTCGTCGTTGTGTGGAAGCCGGGCAGCAAAACGGCAGCATCTCGCGTTCACAAACTGTTGAAGACCTCGCCCGTTTTTTACTGAGCCTGCTGCTGGGTATCCGGGTACTGGCCCGCGCCAAAGCGCCACGCGCAATGATGGAAAGCGTGATCCGGCCGGCCTTCGCCTTGCTCGATTCGGACGTGCCCGACGGCGCCACGGCGCCTCCTCAACCCTTGATCCTGGAGTCACAGCGATGATCGAACTGTATTACTGGCCGACACCCAACGGTCACAAGATCACCTTGTTCCTCGAGGAAGCGGGGCTGGACTATCGGATTCATCCCGTCGATATCAGCGCTGGCGACCAGTTCAAGCCCGAATTCCTCGCCTTCTCCCCGAACAACCGGATGCCTGCAATCATCGACACCGCACCGACTGATGGAGGAGGACCGATCACGGTTTTCGAATCAGGCGCCATTCTGTTGTACCTGGCTGAAAAAACGGGTCAGTTCCTGCCCCCCGATGTGCGAGGCAAAAAGACGGTCACTGAATGGCTAATGTGGCAGATGGGTGGCCTCGGCCCGATGGCGGGCCAGAATCATCACTTCGGCGTCTATGCGCCTGAGAAACTGCCTTACGCAATCGACCGCTATGTCAACGAAACCAATCGCCTGTACGGCGTGCTGGACCGTAGGTTAGAAGGCCGGAACTTCATCGCCGGAGAGGAACTGTCGATCGCCGACATGGCGGCCTACCCGTGGGTCGTGCCATGGCAGCGCCAACAGCAGAACCTCGATGAGTTCCCAAATCTGAAGCGCTGGTTCTACGCCATTCAGGGACGTCCCGCGACCGCTCACGCCTACGCCAAGGGCGATGAAGTGTCCAAAAACCGGGCGACCGTGACCGAGGAAGGCAAGAAGATTCTGTTTGGGCAGACCTCCGCCAAAGCCCAGAAGAACCCCTGACCCTTGGCCCGGCCAGCGTTGCTAGAAGGCGGGCAACGCTGACCAGCGCCCACACTCAGACAATCGGCTGAGCGGCACGAAACAGCAAAACACATCCTTCTCGCTTGAGTGTTACATCGCGGAAATGCTGGCGCAGATGCCCCTCGAACCCGACTTGGGTGTCCTGCAGGTTTGCGAAGATGCCCTTCTTGTTGTACACCGCCATCAGCTTGCGGCCGAAACCGTTATGCCCCGCCTCGTCGCCCAGAATGGTCGCCCCGAACAGAACACCGTCGGGTTGCAGCTTGTGTTTGAGATTGCCGAAGATCACGGCCTTGGCGTCCAACGGCCCCGGCAGGCAGTGCAGGAGGTAAAACAGGGAAATCGAATCGAAACGTTCGTCGCCCGGGATCGGCTGCATGACGTCATGTTGAAGGGTACGCGTGCCGGGCCTGCCGATTCGACGCTTTGCGGCTGCGAGGCTGCTGGGGTTGAGGTCCAGCAGGGTGATTTGAGTCTGAGAAGATAACTGCGCCTTGGCCAGGTAGTAACCCGTACCAACGCCGATATCCAGATGACGAGGGCGCACGTTAGCGCGGAAAAACGGCAGGAGGAATTCGTCGGTCGGGCATCGCCACGCGTAACGATTGGAGATGCCCAGGACCCAGGCGTCATACAGCGCCAAGGTCAAGGGAGAGTAGACGGCCGCACCCGCGGCACTGCTGTCGGTCATGGGATGAGCCCTGCAGGTCAATGGATCAGACGGGAATAAAACCGATGACGTCCGTGCTTCGTCAAGGCTTTTTGTCTTACCGCCTGTCACACCCTCTGTCCTGTAGCTTTAGCCCAATTGGAACCTTGAGGTGTTATCACTCAACGCCCGACTGCCTTTGCTCAATGTGTCGGCCGCATGATTCACCGCCCGCGCACCCTCGAGAAGACGCCCGGCGGCCTGATCGACCTGCTGAATATTGCCGCTGACTTCATCGGCGGTCGCCGCTTGCTCTTCTACCGCTGTCGCGATTCGCGCGAGAGTGTCGGTGACGATTTGCACGGCGCTGGCAATTTCGCCCAGCCGCTCGCCCAGACCGGTTACTGACTGCGCGTCAGAGACGGCCTGACCACACGCCGCTTCCATCAAGCTGACCGCCTGACTGACGGTTGAGCGCAAGCTGTCCACCGTTCCGGCGATCTGCGCAGTCGATGCCTGAGTGCGCTGCGACAGGCTGCGAACCTCGTCGGCCACCACCGCAAAACCGCGCCCTTGCTCGCCAGCACGCGCGGCTTCGATGGCCGCATTGAGCGCCAGCAGGTTGGTTTGTTCGGCGATGCCGCGGATGGTGTCCACCACTGACTGAATCTGCTGCCCTTGCTCGCTGACTTTGCCCAAGGCATTGGCGGTCTCGGTCAGCTTCTGGTTGAGCTGCTGAATACTGGCCGTGGTGCGCTGACTGTCGCGGCTGCTGTCCTCGGCGATGCGGCGAGTCTGCTGTGCGCTGCCTGACGCTTCTTCACAACTTTTTGCGACGCCCAGCGATGTCGCGGCCAACTGAGTCGCCGCGGCAGCGATCTGACTGATTTGCTGTTGTTGATCTTCGACTTCGTTGAGCGTGCTGCCGGACTGTGAGTTGAGGGTCAATACAGCGCAACCCAGTTGCTGGGTTTCGTGATTGACACCCAGCAGACTGGTGCGCAACTGCACAACCGCGACGTTGAGCGCGTTGCTGATCGCCGCCAGCTCATCGCGCCCTTCCACGGCGACCTCAACGCAAAGGTTGCCGTCACGCAGCGACTCGGCAAGGGTCGTGATGCCCTTGGCGCTACGGCGGATCGAGGCTTGCAGGCACATGAACAGATACAACGCAGCCAGCGCCAGAATGCTGAAGGTGGCCGCCACAGGAATGAACTGCTTGATGGCGCGGTCATGGTAGTAATCCAGACGGCTGTCCAGCGACACCAGCGACTGATGACGCAGCGTAGCGAGGGAGTCCAGCATGCCATCTACACTGCGCTCGAACGCGGCGGTGTCCAGCTTGATCGCCCCACCGAAAACGCCATCGTCCAGAACCTTCAGTTCGCTGTCCAGACGCTGAAGGCTGTCGTTGTACTGCCGCGTCCAGACCTCCATACCGGGATAGGCCTTGGCCTGCAGCGAGGCAACCGCTTTGACCAATTGATCGCGCGCGTCACCTATGCGACTGCGCAGGTCACGCATCTGCAAACGGCTCTGCAGGGTGAACTGCCCCGATGCCACTGACGACTGGCCGACACTGGCCATGCGACCGATGCGCTCGATCAGGTCCGGGGCCTGTTGTGTGGCAACCTGCATCAAAAGGTAGGTTTCCAGCCAAGGATCGAGAATCAAGCCATTGTCCATGGCGATCTGCTCGCGCAGGGCTTGCAGAGCAGTCAGTGCCGACGTGAAGCGGTCATAGCCGTCCGGCCACCAGCCGACGGTGCGCAGAGACTCGGAATCCATGCCTTTGACCGCAGTCTGCAATGCCTGGTAGCGAGTCAGGGTGTCGGCGCTGACATTCCGCGCCTTGAGCTCGTCGCCCAATGTCGCCAGGGTTTGTAACAGCGTCGGATTGGCGGCATCCAGTGCGGACATGGCCGCCTTTGCCGCTGGAGTCGGCTCGTGAAGGATATCGGCCGCCTTCCAGCGAGCGGCACGGTTGCGTTGCGCAGTCAACTGAGCGTCCAGCGCATCCAGCGCCAGCAACTGACGAACCCCGGATTGCTCGCCGGAAATCACCGCCAGTTTGGTGCGGTAATCCTGACCGATCATCCACAGACTGCCTGCCAGCGGAAAGATGAACAGGAAGAAAAGCACCTGAAACTTGCGTGCAAAACCGAAACGTCCGAGCAGACGGATACCTGGCGACAAAAGACTTTGCATGTCCGACTACTCCTCACGGGCAACTCACCACCGCAGCTCGTGACCACGACAGGATGTTGCCTCACATTCTTACCGGCAAAATGCCATGTCTTTGTTTTAAAAACGACAACCGCCCGTCTTCTATAGCGAAGGCGTCAATTGCGATCATCCGATCGCGGGACCTCGCCCCTTGCAGAGGGAGTCGATGCGGCAGGCTAAAGCAAGAAACGGACCGATAGCACGAAGCCACCTAACCGGGCATGTGGACGAAGACGGTGCACGCGCTGCGCTCGAAAATGGGGCGTAAGCACTCAGCGCGCACAAGGAAAATGTCACTTGGGTAACGAACGCAGCGGTTTTACGGAGGGAAGTCAGCAGGTAAACCCTAACCGATTGATCGCACGCATAAATTTTTTAAAGAGACGCTTGACACATCTCCAATCTCAGCGAATAATGCGCGCCACTTGGCTACATAGCTCAGTTGGTTAGAGCATAGCATTCATAATGCTGGGGTCCGGGGTTCAAGTCCCTGTGTAGCCACCAAGTACCTCAACAAAGCCCGCCTCGTGCGGGCTTTGTTGTTTCTGGCCATCTGATATTGGAGTGACGCACAGTCCTGCGAATACAGATTGTCCGAGCCTCACCCCACCCCCTCTCCCTTTTTTCCGAGGTCAAGTTCATGCGCTTCCATCTCCCTGCACTGGTTTTAGGGCTTTTGATTTCTCAAGGCGCAATGGCAGGCACGACCGCCAACGCAGTCGGCGGCGGGCTCGGCGGCGCATTGGGTAATGTCATCGGTCAGCAAATGGGCGGCAGCAACGGTGCTGCGGTTGGCGCCGGTCTGGCGGGCGCTGCGGGCAGTGCAGTCACCGCGAAAAAAGGCCACAAGACACGCGCAGCGCTGGGCGGAGGTCTGGGTGGTGCAGCGGGTTCAGTGATCGGCAACAAACTGGGTGGTTCTTCTGGCTCGACCGTCGGCGCAGGGCTCGGTGGCGCAGTGGGTGGTGCTCTGGGCGGTAAATAATTTACCCTCCTTGCGAAACGCCCCGCGCGTTTCGCGATTACACCCAGCTTATGCAACCCAGTTAATAAAGCAGTGGATGTTCAATGTCTGATTCTCATACCGATGCAGTGCCTGCCGTTTCCGCAAAGCAGGCATACGAAGACGCCATCAATCTTTCTCAGCATGTCCCCCAGGCCAAAAGCATCAGCGAAATGGTGCTCGACGCGTTTCAGAGCGCCAAGGAAAGCGATCAGATTCGTGAACTGCGCGTTGCCATCCGCCAGGCACACGACCGTTTCGACGATGACCAGGCTTATGAGCTGATGGGTCAACTCAAGCAGTTGAAAGACGCTGAAGCCGCCGATATGGCCGCGCTGGAAGACCTGAGCACAAAGTTTCCGATCAGCCGGATTCTGTCCAGCTACAAGGATGACCCGAGTTTTCAGGAGCTGGTCTACAGTCTGGCTCTGAAAGTCCTGAACCAGACCCACCAGGCGGTCAGCAATCCGAGCGGCGGCAAGAGCAAGACCGCACGGGCAAAGAAAGAAGCCGAGGTGTTCGTCATCAGCAAGGACGGCGTCAGCGTTACCCTGCCCCTGCGCACCCCGCGCTCGAAAGCCAATGTCGACCGCGAAGCCTTCGAGTTCCTCGGCTTCTCGTTCGTCGGTGAAGGCGATGAGGCTGAGTTGCAGAGCGAAGTCTTCGTGGACAAGGACGGCAACCAACAACCTGCCACGCGCAAGAACATTGTCAGCGCAATTCAGCAGCACGTGGCGTTCGAAGGGTATAGCGCGGTTCAGCAGTAAACGTCACCCCGCCAGCCGAGCCCCTCTTGGGTTCGGAAGTTGATCTGTAGCAGCACGGCTTGCCGACGGTAGCGCTCTCTAAACCGGGCCCGCCGGCAAGCCGTGCTGCTACAACGACGCCATCACGCCTTCAGGAGTCCAAATACCTCCCCTCCCCGTACTCCCCCCGCTGCCTCCCACTCAAATAATCGCGTCTACGGCAATCATCACCGTTCTGGTCTACACCCTATTGCACCCGCCGATGTAGAACCTGCTGTGCGGGTCTTTCTCGTCGCTTTCGCTCTGCCGGAAACCCGTAACAAGGAAATCGAAATCCATGTCTGATTCCAAGCAACCGCGCAATGGCGGCCAGATTCTCGTCGAAGCGCTGATCCGCAATGCCGTCGACACCCTTTATTGCGTGCCGGGCGAAAGCTATCTGCCCGTACTGGATGCACTTCACGACGCCACGTCGATCCGCACTATCGTCACTCGCCACGAAGGTGCTGCGTCGAACATGGCCGATGCCTACGGCAAACTTACCGGCCGTCCGGGCATCTGTTTCGTGACCCGAGGCCCTGGCGCGACACACGCGAGCAACGGTGTACACACGGCGAAACAGGATTCGACACCAATGATCCTGTTCGTTGGCCAGATCGAAAGCGGCTTCAAGGGGCGCGAAGCGTTTCAGGAAGTGGACTACACACGGATGTTCGGCGGTCTGGCGAAGTGGGCGACCGAAATCGACCGCATCGAGCGCATACCGGAGATCGTCAGCAAGGCGTTCAGCATTGCCATGTCGGGTCGTCCGGGCCCCGTCGTGATCGCACTGCCTGAAGAAATACTGTTTGGTTCGGCGCACGTTGCGGACGCACAACCAGTACGCATCGCTCGGGCAGCCCCCGATTCAGCGGCGCTTGAAGAAATGCTCGAGCGGCTGGGCGCTGCGAAACAACCTCTGGTGATCGTCGGCGGCACTGGGTGGGATGCCGATTCAACCCAGGCCTTGCAGCGTTTCGTTCATGCCAATCACCTGCCGGTTGCTGCCTCGTTCAGACGTCGGGATCTGTTCGACAACCGCGANAGCGGGTGAAAAACAGTGACCTGCTGTTGGTCATCGGCTCGCGCTTGAGTGAAACCGTTTCACAGGGCTACACGCTGATCGAAAGCTCATCACCGAAACAGCCGATGATTCATGTGCACCCCGATCCTGAAGAACTGAATCGCGTCTACCACACAGAGCTTGCGATTCTGTCGGCGCTGAGCAGCTTCGCCCACGCCGTCGCAACCCTTCAGCCTGTGCCCAGCAATGCCTGGAAAAGCTGGACTGATGCCGCCCGCGCCGATTATCTGGCGCATTCCACTCCTGCGTTACCGCACCCGCAGCACACAGGGGTCGACATGGGTTCGGTGGTGGCGCACCTCAACGAAGTACTGCCGGACAATGCCGTCATCGCCAACGGCGCTGGCAACTACACCGTCTGGGTTCACCGCTTCTATCGCTATCGCCAGCCAGCTACCGAGCTGGCCCCCACCAACGGCGCCATGGGCTATGGTTTTCCAGCGTCCATCGCTGCCAAATTGCATGATCCGAAAAGAACGGTGATCTGCTTTGCTGGCGATGGCTGTTTCATGATGTACCCTCAGGAGCTGGCCACGGCAATGCAATACAACGCGCCGATAGTGGTCATTGTGGTGAACAACGGCATGCTTGCGACCATTCGCATGCATCAGGAGCGTGAATACCCCGGGCGTGTGTCGGCCACCGAGCTGGCTAACCCGGACTTCATCGCCCTCGCCAAATCCTTCGGTGCCCATGCCGAGCGGGTCGAACGCAGTGAAGATTTCCCAGCCGCTTTCCAGCGCGCGCAAAAGGCTGGCGTCGCCGCGCTGATCGAGTTGCGTACCGACCCACGGCAGATCACACCCCAGGCTCGTCTTGATTAAGAGGTGTTGAGCAATGCAGATTCTTGGTGAAACAATCATCGGTCAACGTGCCGTAGCCGGTCAGGGAGGCCAGGTTTACGCCCTTGCCGCGGCCACAGGCGAACAACTGACGCCAGTCTTCGGCGCCAGCACTCTGGACGACGTCAACGCCGCCTGCGAATTGGCGGAGGCATCGTTCGACAGCTACCGGCAACTGAGCGACGAAAAGCGCGCGACCTTCCTCGACGCCATCGCCCAAGGGCTGCTGGATCTGGGCGATGTCCTGATCGAACGGGTTCACATTGAAAGCGGCTTGCCCAAACCGCGCCTCGAGGGCGAACGGATGCGCACTGTCAATCAGCTCAAGCTGTTCGCCAGCCTGCTGCGTGGCGGTCGCTGGCACGGCGCAGTAGTCGATACCGCCATGCCGGATCGCCAACCCCTGCCGCGGGCCGATTTGCGTTTGCGGCGTATCGGCCTAGGTCCGGTTGCGGTGTTTGGCGCCAGCAACTTTCCATTGGCCTTCTCGGTTGCTGGCGGTGACACCGCTTCAGCACTCGCTGCTGGCTGCCCGGTGATCGTCAAGGCTCATCCGGCGCATCTGGGCACCAGCGAATTGGTCGCTCGCGTCATTCAGAAAGCGGCACGGGAAACCGGCATGCCGGACGGCGTGTTCTCGATGCTGATCGACAAGGACATTTCTGTCGGACAGGCGTTGGTCAGCCATCCGCTGATCAGCGCTGTGGGATTCACCGGCTCACGTCGCGGCGGGCTTGCTCTGGTCGCTGCCGCTCAGGCCCGGCCGGTGCCGATTCCGGTCTATGCCGAGATGAGCAGCATCAATCCGGTGTTCCTGCTGCCTGCCGCGCTGTCCGCCCGAGGTGACAGCATCGCCAAGGGATTCGTTGAATCGCTGGTGATGGGCGCAGGCCAGTTCTGCACCAACCCCGGCATCTTGCTGGCGCTGGAAAGTGATGCGCTGGAACGCTTCGTTTCGGCAGCGGCCAACGCGTTGGCGGATAAATCGCCGACCACGATGCTGACGCCGAACATTCACGGCGCCTACTGCAATGGTCTGAACAATCTGCACAAGGCTTCGGGCGTGACGCTGGTCGCCGAAGGGCGTGAGGCAGAAGGTTCGTTCCAGGCACGCCCTGCGTTTTTCCGCACCGACTCGGCAACCTTCCTCGCAAACCCGGCCCTAGAAGACGAGAACTTCGGGCCGAGCGCGCTATTGGTCGTCTGCAAGGACACTGCCGATCTGCAAACGGTGGCCGCGAAGTTCGACGGTCAACTGACTGTCACGCTGCAGTTCGAGGAAGGCGACCAGGCTATCGCCCAGGCTTTGCTGCCGACGCTGGAACGCAAAGCTGGACGGATTCTGTTCAATGACTACCCGACCGGCGTCGAAGTGAGCTATTCGATGGTTCATGGCGGCCCGTTCCCGGCAACATCCGACAGCCGCAGCACGTCGGTGGGCGCCACCGCCATTGACCGCTTTCTGCGTCCTGTCTGCTACCAGAACGTCCCGGATTCACTGCTGCCGCCGTCGCTTCAGCAGAGCAATCCGTTGAAGACCTGGCGTCTGGTGAACGGAGAGCTGGTTAAAGACTGACCAGCGTTGGCGACCTGGGCGATGAGTGCCAGATCGTCAGAGTTCATGCCCCCTGTAGCAGTCCGGCTTGCCGGCGGCAGCGACCTCTAGTACGCCACCGCCGGCAAGCCGGACTGCTGTGGGAAAGGGTTCGAGCATTGAGAGCAGATCAATCGCTTGAGCGCTCCAGGACCTTCCCCACAACCTCATCACCAATCACCAGGAAATGCCCACCTGCCACATGGTGCAGCGTGCGCAGCTGGTCATGTCCATCGAAGTGCCAGTGGCCGTCGGAGAACACACGCTCGTCCGCCCAGGCCGCAACGACTTCTCCGATGAACAGGTCGTATTGATTCTGGTTATGTGGCTCGGGCATCAACCGGCATTCAAGCCACGCGGCACAGCCCTCCAGCAATGGCGCTTCGACGATGTCTGCGGCAAAAGTCTCCAGACCATAAGCCTTGAATTTATCGAGGTCCTGCTCTCGAGAGATTTCCAGACCGGACGTCGAACCCACGGTTTCGACGATGTCCAGTTGGCTGACTGTCGGCACGTTGATCACGAACGTGCCCGAGCCCTCCAGCAGTTGACGCGTCCAGACTGATTTGTCCAACACCACCGTGACCTTCGGCGGCTGGAAATCCATAGGCATCGCCCATGCAGCTGCCATGATGTTGCGCTGGCCGTTGTGAGCGGCACTGACCAGTACGGTCGGGCCGTGGTTGAGCAAGCGATAGCATTTGGCGAGGGGAACGGGACGGCGGTAGGAGGCAGTCATGGGGAATCCTGAAACGAAGAAGAAAGCGTGGTCTGGAAATTACAGGGTTTGTCGCTGCAGGAAAACGTCATCACGTGGACACCGGCAAATCTGTCGCCAGACTGAACCGTCTCAAAATACCGCTTTCCTCCAGCCTGGAAATAGTGATGTAATACTATAACAAAACATTTCAGGCACTTCGTTCGTGAAACCCGCCCCTCGACTTTCCGCAAATATCGCGACCTCCGCCCTCGCCCGATCCGCAGGTAAACGGGTGCTGGTTTCATTGATCTTGCTCGCGCTGTTGTGGATCGGCATCGCGTGGGCGGTGGCGATTCCATGAGCGCGGCAATCGACCTTCACGACCTCACCGTCACGTACGAACGCCGTCCGGCGGTGCATCACGTCAATGGGCGTTTTGCTGCTGGCAGCCTGACTGCGATTGTCGGGCCGAACGGCGCAGGCAAGTCGACCTTGATCAAGGCCATCGCAGGCACATTGAAACCTGCCGTGGGGCGCGTGGACCGTGGTGCCTTGGCCACACGACATATCGGCTATCTACCGCAGGCGGCCGAGATTGATCGCAGCTTTCCATTGAGCGTGGCCGACACCGTAATGATGGGCGCCTGGCGCAGCATCGGCGCCTTTCGAGGCGTCACGCGAAAGCACGCGGAGCAGGCAAAAGAGGCTTTGCTGGCGGTCGGACTGGAAGGCTTCGAACAACGCAGTATCAGTTCGCTGTCGTCAGGTCAGTTTCAGCGCGTTCTTTTCGCCCGCCTCTTGTTACAGGACGCATCGGTGATTCTGCTGGACGAGCCCTTCACCGCCATTGATGCCCGCACCACTCGCGACCTGCTCAAGCTGATCAGCACCTGGCACGGTCAGGGCCGTACCGTGATCGCCGTCCTGCATGATATCGATCAAGTGCGCCAGCACTTCCCCAGCACTTTATTGCTGGCCAGGGAAACCATCGCCTGGGGTAACACAGCCGACATCCTTCACCCCGACAACCTGCGCCGCGCCAAGAACATGGCCGAGCACTGGAGCCCCGACGCGCAGGCTTGCGAAGTCGACCAGGAGAACACGCTGTGACGCTCTATAGCCTGTTGATTCAGCCTTTCGTCGATTTCGGCTTCATGCGCCGCGCACTTGTAGCGTGTCTTGCATTGGGCATCGGCTCCGGTCCCGTCGGCGTGTTGCTGATGTTGCGTCGCATGAGTCTGGTGGGAGACGCGATGAGTCACGCCGTCTTGCCCGGCGCAGCGGTGGGCTTTCTGTTCGCCGGTCTGTCATTGCCAGCAATGGGTTTCGGCGGCTTGATCGCCGGGCTTGCAGTGGCGCTGTTATCGGGCCTGGTCAGTCGATTCACTACCCTTCGCGAAGACGCCAGCTTTGCCAGCTTTTACCTGACGTCATTGGCGGCGGGCGTTCTGATCGTGTCGCTGCACGGCTCCAACGTTGACCTTTTGCATGTGCTGTTCGGCACCATTCTGGCCATCGACGATCAGGCGATCTTCATGGTTGGCGCCATCGCTTCGTTCACGCTGATCCTGCTCGCTCTGATCTATCGCCCGCTAATCCTGGAGTGCTTCGATCCCGGATTTCTGCGTGCTGTCGGCGGGCACGGCTCGTTGTATCACGTCCTGTTTCTGCTGCTGGTCGTGCTCAATTTGGTCGCCGGCTTTCAAGCGCTCGGCACCTTGATGGCGGTCGGGATGATGATGCTGCCTGCCACCGTCGCACGTTTCTGGTCGAGTTCACTGACCGGCATGATCGTGATTTCGACGGTGGTCGCGACGTTATCGGGGTTCATCGGACTGATCGTTTCCTACCACGCCAGCGTCGCATCGGGACCGGCCATTGTGCTGACCGCGAGCGCCTTCTATCTGTTCTCACTGTTCTTTGGACGCAGCGGCTTTCTGCGCCGCTTGTTTCCCAGGGTTCACCTGTCCGGCTGATCGCTCTCTTATCGCAAGGAAATCACATGAAACGTTTGACGCTTCTGACCGCCGCGCTGGCGTTGTCGGGTCTGGCCAACTTCGCCCAGGCCAAAACCCTGGAAACCGTTGCATCGTTCACCGTCATCGCAGACATGGTGCATAACGTCGGTGGCGATCATGTCCACGTGAAGTCGCTGATCGGGCCAAACGGCGATCCGCATGTCTACGAGCCAACGCCCAACGACGCGCAGGCGCTGAAGAAAGCCGACGTGGTGTTCGTGAGCGGGTTGCACCTGGAAGGCTGGCTGGATCGGCTGATCACGGCATCAGGTTACAAGGGTGAGCCGGTGGTGCTGTCCAACGGCATCATGACCCGCAGCATGGACGAAGACGGCGAAAAAATTACTGACCCGCACGCCTGGAACAGCGCGGTGAACGGCATCGTGTACGTCAGAAATATCATCAAGGCCTTGCAGAAAGCAGACCCGGACAATGCCACCGACTACCAAGCCAACGGCGACAAGTACATCGCTCAACTGCAGGACATGGACGCTTACGCTCGAGCGCAGATCAACACCATTCCCGTTGCACAGCGCAAGGTGTTGACGTCCCACGATGCATTCGGCTATTTCGGTGATGCCTATGGTGTGACCTTCCTGTCACCACTGGGCTTCTCGACGGAAACCGAAGCGTCGGCAGCGGATGTCGGCAAGCTGATCACTCAAATCAAGCAGGAGCACGTCAGCGCGTACTTCTTCGAAAACTCCGGCGACCCGCGTCTGGTGCAGCAGATCGCCAAAGCGAGCGGCGCGCATCCCGGTGGCGAGTTGTACGTCGAGGCGCTCTCGCCTGCCAACGGCCCGGCATCGACCTACGTGACCATGTTTCGCTACAACGTGGACAAAATGACGGCGGCGATGAAGGGGCAGTAAATGCCTCCAGTGGCAACCGATACCCTGTAGCAATCCGGCGCGCTGGCGGTGGCGATTTCAAGGGCGCTACCGCCGGCAAGCCGGACTGCTACAGACCTCATTGACTTCGTGCTGCCGGCAAGCCGGACGGTCACAAGCTCAAGGGCCGACAACACATTCGCCGTTTGACCCCGCCCCCTGTAGCAGCACGGCTTGCCGGCGGTGGCGATTTCAAGGGCGCTACCGCCGGCAAGCCGGGCTGCTAGAGACGCTCACACTTTGCCTTTCCACGGCACAAGCTTGCGCTCCAGCCAGCGCATCCCCAGATCGAACAACAGCGCCATGGCGCCGATCACCAGAATGCCCATGATGACCACGTCGGTTGCCATGAACTTGGAAGCGGTCAGCACCATGAAGCCCAAGCCTGCCGTAGCAGCGACCATCTCGGCGGCGACCAGTGTGGTCCAGCCGAAACCGATGGCGATGCGCATCCCCGTCAGCATTTCCGGTAAGGCTGCGGGCATGATCACGTGGCGCAGCACCTGCCCACGACTTGCCCCCATTGAGTACGCCGCGTGAATCTGCTCGATGGCCACGGACTTGACGCCGGCCCGTGCACTCAGCGCCAGCGGCGCGAACATCGCGAGGTAGATCAGCAGGATTTTCGAGCCTTCGCCGATCCCCATCCAGATCACCACCAACGGCAGATAAGCCAATGGCGGCAGGGGACGATAAAACTCCACCAGCGGATCGAATATGCCGCGAGCCACGCGGTTGACACCCATCATGATGCCCACCGGAATGGCCGTCAGCACCGCCAGCACAAAGGCGCCGAACACCCGCAAGGCGCTCCAGCCGATATGCGCGAGCAGAGTCTCGTCGGCGAATCCCTCCTGCGATACATCCACCAGTTGCATCCATACCGCCTGGGGTGATGGCAGGAACAGTGGCTTAACCCAGCCCGCGTTGGTGGCGACATACCAGAGCGCGAACACGGCAACGATGGTCGCCAGACTCAACGTCATGCTGGAACCATTGCCAGGCGCGCCATATTGCTCGCCCGGTTTGGCCGGTGCGGCTCGACGCAGGTCATTGAAGGTCCGCATCACGGCGCGGCGCTGCTTTTCGTCGAACAGGCTCATGCAGCCTCCTCATCACCATGAATGATGCTCAGGATCTGCTCGCGCAGCGCGATGAAATCCGGGCTGGACTTGACGGCGCGAGCGTCGCGGCAAGCGAGGAAACGCTTGCCGAAGTCGACTGAAAACTCGTGGGTGATACGTCCAGGGCGCGGTGACATGATGATCAATCGGGTCGCCATGAAAAGCGCCTCTTCGACATCGTGCGTGATGAAAAACATCATCTTGCGGGTGCTTTGCCAGATGTCGAGGATCAGCTCCTGAAGGCGTTCCCGGGTCAAGGCATCAAGTGCGCCCAAAGGCTCATCGAGCAGCAACATCTGGGGGTCATTGGTCAGTGCGCGGGCGATCCCGACACGCTGTTGCATCCCGCCGGAAAGTTGGTAGATCGCGTGTCCACGAAACTCCGCCAGCCCTGTCAGCTCAAGAAAACGCATCGCCCGCTGCTCACGCTCGGCTTTGGCGATGCCCCGCAACTTGAGCCCGAAGGCGACGTTGTCGAGCACGTTGAGCCACGGCAGCAACGCATGCTTCTGAAACACCACACCGCGCTCGGCACCCGGCCCGGTAACCTGATCGCGCAGTTCAGCGCCGCGGCTGACATCCTGCGGGACCTGGCCCTGAAAATCGCCCAGCGTAATCACACCACTGCTTGGCTGGATGAACCCCGCCATGAGATTCAGCAGGGTGGTTTTGCCGCACCCGGAAGCCCCCAGCGCGACCACAAAATCACCGGCAGCTATGTCCAGATTGACTCCGGACAGCGCACTGACCTGCTGGCCTTTTTGCTGTCCAGGATACAGCACCGAAACGTCATGAATCTTGAGGCTCAGGGCCATGGCGCTTTCCTTGTGTGAAGTCGGGTGTGGAGTGAGCATCGTCCCGCCCGCGTGTGCGCAACGATGCACGGTTTGCGCCGGGTTATTCGGCGGCTTCAACAAAGCTCGGGTTGATGGCCACGCTGTAGTCGGGCAGTACGCTCGGGACTTTCTTCTGGTCCTTGAGGAACACGGCCGTCGCAGCCAGCGCCTTGGCCGCGCCACCGTCCTTGCCCGCGCCCAGCCACTTGTTGCTGGCCTGCTCAGCCGCCAGCGGGAATTGGTATAGAGCGAGCACAGGCGGAACTTCATCCGGCTTGGCGCCGGATTGTTTGGCGACATTGATGACCTGTGGAGAACTGGCGGTCCAGGTGTCCGGCGCCTTCACGTAATCGTCGGTGCTGGTTTGCAGCACCTTGGTGAACGCCTTCATGCCATCGGCATTGCCTGCTGCGAATTTCTTGTCGACCACGATGCCGTCGAACGTCGCCTTGCCCCAGTTGGTCAGTTCACCCGAGGTCAGCAACACATGACCGTTCTGCTTCAGACGCCCCAACGCCGGGTCCCAAATGAACGCCGCGTCGATGTCGCCGCGCTCCCACGCCGCAGGAATATCCGAGGGATTGAGATTGATGACTTTGACCTTGCCCGTCAGGCCAAACTGCTCGAGGGCAAACAGGGCGTGAAAGTGAGTGGTGGACACGAATGGAACAGCGAGGGTTTTGCCGGCCAGGTCCTGCGGAGCGACGATGCCACTACCGTTGCGCACCACCAGCGCCTCGGCACTGGCGATGTTGTCGAGAATCCAGAACAGCTGCACCTCGACACCCCGGCTGACCGCCGCGGCAATGGGGCTGCTGCCCGCGACACCGATCTGCACATCGCCGGAGGCCATGGCCGTCATGACATCACCGCCACTGTCGAAGCTGCGCCATTTGATGTCCCAGCCGGTCGCCTTCTCGAATTCCTTCTGAGCGATGGCGTTCTTCCACGGCGCGAACATGCTCTGTACGCCAATGGTCACGGTTTCAGCGTGGGCGGACGCCGCAATCCCCAGGGTCAAAGCGGTGAGCGGCAACAGGACAGAGCGGCGAATCCATTTGTGCAAGGGCTTGAGCATGGTGGAGCTCCAGAGTGGAAGGCGTTTTTCGAAGTTCATGCGATCTTAGTGCCGGTCCGAAGCTTGCTTTAGATCCAGTTGCTACAGCCTGTGGTGCCAGCGCTTTTTACAGCCCTTGTGCCACGCGGTCTGCAGCGTTGAAGCCGCGCCATAAGGGTGCGACTTGCGGGGAGTCGGAACCATGTTGGAGCGTTATCTTCATCCATTCGAAACGGGTCGAGGATTACAGGAGCAACTGCGAGAGCGGCTGCTCAATGCAATACTCGATGGCGCCATCCCACCCAACGAGGCCATGCCCTCGTCACGCAAGTTGAGCGAGTTGCTGAAGGTCTCGCGAAATACCGTGGTGCTGGTATATGAGCAGTTGGTTCAGCATGGTTATCTGACCCCATCGGACAGACGCGGCTATTTCATCAACGAAACATTTCTACGTCAGCAGCTCAATGTCAGTCTGCGACCCTTCAGCCAGAAACTGTTCGAGCGGCCTGACCACGCACCCGACTGGGAGCGCCGCCTTCAGACTGAATCGGCGCACATGCGCGCCATCGTCAAACCGCGCAACTGGCGCGAATACCGTTACCCATTCATCTACGGGCAGATCGAGGCGGACGAACAAACCGCGGCGCGCTGGCGAGATTGCGCGCGCATCGCTGCGACGGGTGCGCACATGCGCTGCTGGGTCGACGATCAGGTGACCCTGGACGATCCGTTGCTGGTGGAGCAGATCATTCAACGGGTTTTGCCAAAGCGCGGAATCAAGGCTGGCCCCGAGGAAATTCTGGTGACCATCGGCACCCAGAATTCGCTGTACATGCTCGCGCAACTGTTGGGGCGTCCCGGACTGGTCATGGGCCTGGAAGAGCCCGGCTATGTCGATGCACGAAACATTTTTTCGCTCACAGGATGCGAGCTGAAACCGTTGCGTCTCGACAGCCAGGGATTGATCGTGGATCAGCAACTGGAGGGCTGTGAAATGCTTTTCTGCACGCCCAGCCACCAATCACCGACTGGCGTGACCATGCCGCTGTACCGGCGTCTCGAACTGCTGACCTGCGCTCGCGAACAGGACTTTCTGGTCATTGAGGACGACTACGAAAGCGAGCAGAACTATCTGGGCAGCAATCACCCCGCATTGAAAAGTTTTGATGACAGCGGTCGTGTGATCTACCTCGGGAGCCTGACCAAGACGCTGCTGCCTGGCGTGCGCCTGGGGTTCATTGCCGGCGACCCGGAGCTGATTCATGAATTGCGGGCACTGCGTCGCTATATCTATCGCCATCCACCCTCGAATAACCAGCGCACACTGGCGCTGTTCCTCTCCATGGGGCATTACGATGCCCACGCGCGGCGCCTGCGTGATCGATTGGCGCGCAAGTGGAAACTGATCAGTCGCGCGCTCGCCACACACCTGCCGGACGTGCAGGCCAGTGGCATGGCTGGCGGTTCATCGCTGTGGGTCACTTGCCCGCCTGACGTCGACGCGTGGGTACTACAACGACTGGTGGCCAGGCGTGGCGTGCTGATCGAGCCTGGGGACATCCATTTTCTGGGAACCGAGCGACCGCAATACCACTTCCGGCTGGGCTTTGGCGCCATCGCGCAGGAGCTGATTGAGCCGGGAATCGTTGAACTGGCACAGACGTGGGAAGAGATGCGGCAAGTGGCAAAACAGCGGGAAGCGCTATGATCGCATCCGCTTCTGTAGCAGCACGGCTCGCCGGCGGTGGCGGACTCGAGGTCGCCGCCGCCGGCAAGCCGGACTGCTACAGGGAATCAGCGCGACGGGGAGTTGCGGCGAGTCAGAGCTGATCCCGCCCCAACACAGCCTTGAGAACATCGATCATCGCGTCCACGTCCTGACGCTCAGCCACCAGCGCCGGGGCGAAGATGATCGCGTCACCGGTGGTTTTCACATGCAAACCGGCGTCATACAAGGCCCGCTGCACCACCCCGCCTTTCGCACCCGGCGCCTGCCCCGGTGTGAGCTGAATGCCGCTGAGCATCCCGTAGCCACGTAAGTCGCAGACCTGTGGCAAACCCCGCAAGCCGCTCAGGCATTCGAGGAAATAAGGCGATAGCTGGGCGCCCCTGGTGAACAGATCCTCACGGCGATAGATATCCAGCGAAGCCAGCGCCGCCGCACACGCAACCGGGTGCCCCGAATAGGTGTAACCGTGAAAAAACTCAGGGCCATTGCCCTTGCTGGCGCCGACCACCGTATCGAAAATCGCCTGATCCACCGCCACCGCACCCATAGGAATCGCCCCATTGGTGAGTGCCTTGGCCATGGTGATGATGTCCGGTTTGACGTCGAAGCTTTGCGCCGCGAACGGTTTTCCGGTCCTTCCTAGGCCGGTGATGACTTCGTCGAAAACCAGGAGAATGCCGTGCTTGTCGCAGATATCCCGCAGGCGTTTGAGATATCCCACAGGCGGTACGTAGACGCCGATGGACCCTGCAATCGGCTCGACGAAACAGGCCGCAATGCTGTCTGCGCCGTGGGTCGCGATGATGCGCTCCAGATCGCTCGCCAGATCGATACTGCCGTTGGGCTCACCCAACTGATAACGCTGTTCTTCCTGCCAGGTGTGACGCATGTGGCTGACATGTGGAAGGCCGCCCGCCGCGAACGCCTGACGATTACGCATCATCCCCGACAGCGCCACGCCCCCGAAATTGACGCCATGATAGGCCCACTCCCGGGACACGAAGCGCGTGCGCTGCCCTTCGCCACGCGCCCGGTGATACGCCAGCGCCATCTTCATCGCACTGTCCACCGACTCAGACCCTGAGTTGGTAAAAAACAGCTTGTTCAATCCGTCAGGCAACAGCTCGCTCAAGCGCTCGGCCAACTCGAACGAGAGCGGCGAAGCGCGCTGGAAATGCGGGGTAAAGTCAAGCGTCATCAATTGCTTTGCGACGGCTTCGGCGATCTCCACACGACCATGCCCGGCGGCGCTGCAAAACAGGCCCGAACTGCCGTCCAGCAACTCCCGCCCGTCCTCGGTCCAGTAGCGCAAACCCTCAGCCCTTACGAACAACTGCGGCGCACGCTGAAACTCGCGGTTATCGGTAAAAGGCATCCATTGATGATCGAGGTTCGTTGCCATGAGGTTCACTCCTGAAGGCGGACACGGTGAGGGCCAATGGTCGTCAGCCTATCCACGGCCTGCCAGCAGGATTAGATCCAGATGAGGGTTTCGATGGAGCCAGCGCGTCGTACCGCTGCTCTGCGTCCGGAAAGAGGACCAAAGAATCATCTGGCACCACTCGATCACCCGTCTGGATCTAAAACACCTCGCAGCGTTCTTATTAAAGTGGCCGAATTCTGTGGGGGAAGACCTGACTTGAGTCCTGAACTGAACTTCATCCTGACCGTTGTTTGTGTGCTAATTGCGGCCGTGATCCGGGGCTTGACCGGCTTTGGTTTCGCGGCCATTGCCGTGGTCGGGATGGCGATGCTCGGTCCGCTGAATGAGGCCGTGCCGATTGTGTTGAGTCTCGAAGTTGCCTCCAGTCTGATGCTGCTGCGTGGCGCATTACCTCATACCGACTACCCGCAACTCAGACGATTGCTGATCGCGGCGGCCCTTGGTGTGCCCTGCGGTATCTGGCTGTTGACCGGCCTGAACAGTGACTGGTTGAACACTGGCGTCTATGTGCTGGTTGGTCTGCTGGCGCTGCTCGGTCTTGCGCGTATCACCTTGCCGATGGGCAAGGGACAACTGGGCGGCTGGATCGTCGGGGGATGCAGCGGTGCTCTGATCGCGGCGTTCTCCATCGGCGGCCCCTTGGTGGGCGCCGGGCTCAGTCACAGCGGGCTGAAAGCCGTCGCGTTGCGCGCCACGTTGATTCTGTTCTTTTTCGTCGTAGACCTCGCGGCACTGATTGGCCTTGGTCTGGCGCATGCCATCCCGGACAAGACCGCCGAGCATGTGCTCTACCTGATTCCCGCTTTATTGGCCGGTCTGTGGGCAGGCCAGCAGCTATTCGTGCGGATTCGCGCCGAGCACGCCGCGCGCTTCACTCAATGGCTGTTATTGGCATTGGCAGGCTTTGGCCTGCTGGGTCGCGCCTGGTCCTGAGGCCAGCGAAACCCGGCTGATATTCACGCGGTTTACCGCCGGCGCGGTCACTTCTTCTGCCGCTTGACGAACCTGGGACGGTCGAACGGGTCAATCGCTGTATGCTGGCCCCCCAATCGCCAGCCCGGATTGAAAGGACATTCGATGACCGCCCTCTCCTTCGCGCCGTTTCAGGACCTCGCCGACAAACTCATCCCCCACACGGTGGCTGAAAAAGTCGATGGTTCTCACGATGTGTCACACCTGCACCGGGTCTGGACCAATGTTTGCGCAATTCGCGACAAAGAAGGCGGCGATCATCAATTGCTGCTGGCCGCAACCCTGCTGCACGACTGCGTGGCGGTCGAGAAGAACTCACCATTTCGCTCCAGTGCCTCACGCCTGGCCGCAGCGAAAGCCACTGAACTGCTGGCAGAGATGGGCTGGGACGAAGAACGTACCCAAGCGGTAGCCCACGCCATTGAGTCTCACAGCTACTCGGCGAACATCACGCCCACCTCTCTGGAGGCAAAAATCCTCCAGGACGCCGACCGCCTCGACGCCATCGGTATGGTCGGCGTTGCCCGGCTGTTCTACGTCTCCGGGCGCATGGGCAGCCAGCTGTATGACGCCTACGATCCCCACGCGCAACGTCGGGAACTGGACGACAAACGCTTCGCCATCGATCACTTCACGACCAAGATTTTCACCCTGGCCAAAGGTTTTCAAACGCCTACGGGCAGGCAGATGGCACAGATGCGCCATGAGCGGGCGCAGCGTTTTTTGAAGGAATTTCTGGAAGAGATTGGCGGACAGTGACGTAGGCTGAAATACCGCACCGAGGTTGTCTCCAGGCCACCCTCGACCGTTCATCCGTTTGCCGCGAAATCAAAACAAATCTGAAACATTGATCAGTCGATGTCACAAAGACATCACGGAACATCTCTATAACCAAGTCTCCGGTGAATTCGTCGATGGGATTGGTTGTCGTGAAAAGGTTATTGCGTGCTTTAGTCCGTCCTTCTTCAAAGCCTGCGTTTTTGCGGCGCTTCAGGATTACGCAACGTCTGGTCATGTGCTTCGGTGTGACCGCACTGCTGCTCGTGGCGCTGGGGGTGTTTTGCCTTTTGCAGATGCAGAGCATCCGCGATCAGGGCGAAGCGGTGGAAAGCGGCTCCTTGCCAAGCATCGCCATGGCTGACGCCATCGCCATCGACCTGATCAAACTGCGCGGCGAAAGCGCACGTCTGATCGCCAACGCCGATGACCCCGGCGCCGTGGTCACCAGCAAGATCAACGTCGAACAGTTGAGAAACGAAGTAGAGAAAGCCTTCAGCGATTACCTCGCCCACGCAACCGACAGCACCGAGCGCGACTCCATCACAGCCTTGCAGGACGCCTACAAGGCATTCATGCCAGGACTGCATGACGAGATCGGCCTGATTGAGCAGCGCAAACTCGATGATGCGCGAATGCTGCTCAACACCACCCTGAGTATGCAGGGCGACCTGATGGACATGCAGGTGCAACTGCTGCGCGAATTGAACAAGCAGAGCGCAGCCGCAGCGGTTGATGGCGCTGGCAGCCGATTTCAACAAACGCGAATCATCGCCGTTACCGCGATTGTCGTGGCGCTAGTCCTGACCTTGTTGCTGGCATGGCGTCTGAGCCTGAGCATCATTCGCCCGCTACGCCAGTCGCTGCAGATCGCGAGCACCATTGCTGAAGGTGATCTGAGCCCGCGGCCCATTCCGGAAGGCAAGGACGAGACCGCGCAGCTGTTGAAGATGCTGGGCCAGATGCGCGGCAATCTGCACGGCACCATCGATCAGATTTACGCTGCCGCCAGCCAGCTGAGCCAGTCGGTGCAGGAAATGGGCGCCATTGCCGAAACCAGCGCCAAAAACCTGCAAATGCAGAACGATGAAATCGAACAGGCCGCTGTCGCCGTCAACCAGATGAGCCAGGCGGCGGTGGAAGTCGCGGATAACGCGAGCAACACGTCGAGCGAATCGAAAGCCTCCAACGAAGCCGCTGCCGAGGGCCGTCTGCGCCTGACCGGGACCATCGATTCGATCAAGGAGCTGACCGACAACGTACTGGACTCTTCGCATCAGGCGGACGGTCTGGCCGAGCGTACCTTGAGTATCAGCAAGATTCTCGAAGTCATCCGCGCCATTGCCAATCAAACCAACCTGCTGGCGTTGAACGCGGCCATCGAGGCTGCCCGCGCAGGTGAAGCCGGTCGTGGTTTTGCGGTCGTGGCAGATGAGGTTCGCTCATTGGCTCAGCGCACCAGTGCTTCGACCACCGNACGCTGCGAGTGACTGCATCCCAGGCCAGCCTGACGCTAGAGCAAGCGGCAGCCACCAGTCAGGCACTGACGGTAATCATCAGTTCCACCTCGACCATCAGTGACCGCAACGTGCTGATCGCCAGCGCGGCCGAACAGCAAGCAGCGGTCGCCAACGAAGTGGATCGCAATCTGAGCAGCATCCGCGACCTGTCGACCCAGTCTGCCTCAGGCGCGCAACAGACGACCGTCGCGAGTAACGCCTTGGCGATGCTGGCGACGGATCTGAATTCGATGGTGCAGCGCTTCGTGTTGTAGCACCGAAAGCGCCTGTAGGCGCGAGCTTGCTCGCGAGCGTGATTAGCCATTTGTTCATGCGCGCATGGGCGAATGGGCGAATGGGCGAATGGGCGAATGGCTTAGCGGGAATCGCGAGCAAGCTCACGCCTACAGTTCATCGCTTCCCGGTTCACTCGCCCAGTGGACGCAGCCGATATTGCGGTGGCAGTTGCTCAAAGCCGCTGATGGTCGCATTCAGGCTTTTCCAGCGACCATCCTTGATGCCGTAGATGCAGCCATGGATCGACAGCTTCTGGCCACGATGCCAGGCGTTCTGCACGATGCTGGTATGGCCAACGTTCGCCACCTGCTGAATCACGTTCAGTTCACACAGTCGGTCGACACGCTCTTCCTCGGTCGGCAGTTTGCTCAGCAGCTCGCGATTGTCGTAATACAGGTCACGAATGCTGCGCAGCCAGCCATCGATCAGGCCGAACTGACGGTCCTGCATCGACGCACGTACGCCGCCACAGCCGTAGTGGCCAGTGACCAGAATGTGTTTGACCTTGAGTACATCGACCGCGTACTGGATCACCGACAGGCAGTTCAGGTCAGTGTGCAGGACGACATTGGCTACGTTGCGGTGGACGAACAGGTCGCCGGGCAACATGCCGACGATTTCATTGGCGGGGACACGGGCGTCCGAACAACCGATCCAGAGGAATTCCGGCGTTTGCTGGCGCGCCAGTTTGGCAAAGAACTCGGGGTCTTCTTCCTTGATGGCGGCAGCCCAACGTTCGTTGTTGTCGATCAAGTCTTGTAGTTCGTTCATGCGTTGATGCCTCGGAAATGATGCTCAGCTATGACTGGAGCTCGGCGCTCCAAGTCACTCCTTCTTGCCACTACCGATCGAGAACCGGAGGGAATCTTAATCGCGCCACCCGGTCCACCCAACTAGGACCGCAAACAATGAGGATTTGCCATGAACGATTCACGCCGACCTTATGGCGCTACCCAACCCGAACCCATCGATGACAATGAAGACCGCATGGGCTCGATGGAGGAGCTCAACTTCAATGACAATAACGAGCCCAGTGGGCGTATCGGTGACACGATTCCGGCCGACGAACTGGAAAACTACATTCCCGACGAGCGCGCACGCGAAGCAGGAATGACCGGCGCTTCGACCGATGATCACAACCCGACCGACGATGACATGAGCCCGGAAACGCTGATCGATGAGGACGGCGCGCGTTCAGCCCGTGAGCAAGGGGAAGGAGGACCCGCCGACTTCGATCTGAGTATCGTCGATGAAGATGAGATCGGCGCTGGCGGCGGCCTTGATGAGGAAGAAATGGCCATTCTCGACCCGCTGGATGGTAAGCCAGGCGTTTGAAAGTCGCAGACAATCCTCTTGTCTGAAGATCACGAACATCCGTAGCACGATGACTCGCTGGCGGCGGGGTCCTTGAGCGCTTCCGCCGGCAAGTCGTGTTGCCAGGGCCCCGCTTATCGGCTAGTCAACCAACGTGCAGGCCATCACCAGCGCATCCTCCCGGCCACCAACGGCGGGGTAATAGTCGCGACGGCGGCCGACTTCGTTGAAGCCATAGCGCTCATACAAACGGTAGGCGGACCGATTGCTGGCACGCAGCTCCAGAAAGCATTCGCGCCCATTGAGCTCGTACGCACGCTTCATCAGCCGGTCCAGCAACAGAAGGCCAAGCCCGCGACCCTGGCTCTCCGGCTTAACGGTGATGTTGAGCAGATGGGCTTCGTCGATAATGACGTTTATCACGCCATGACCGACTTGCTGGTCGCCTTCGAACATCAACCAGATCTCGTAAGATTTCAGACCATCGAGGAAGATACCTCGGGTCCAGGGGTGGCTGAACGCCGCGTATTCAATCTTGAGTACCGCGTCAAGATCAGCTTCGGTCATGCGGCGAAACGTTACTGCGTCACTCATTTACGCTNTCCATCAACAGCTCAAGTCCCGGCAGCGCCCAGGCCGAACCCAGGCCTTCGACCTGGAGTTCAAGATTGTAGGATTCGGCGTCAACTTCGCCAGCAAAACGTATCGCAGGAAGTCCGATCAGCCACAGACATGTGCAAGGCTCTTCCTCTGTACGGGCATACAGAAAGCCCTGCACGAAATCCCTAGCCGCTTCAGGCCCTTGATCCATCTGACCGCGAACCAGCAACGGCCAGCGCACAGGCTCACCGATGATCTGCGGGCTATCCGGCAAACCCGCGGCACGCAGCATGTCCTTGAGCAACAGATAAGAAGGATCGCGACTCTGGAATGGCTCGCCGGTTGCCAGCTCGACCAACAGCAGGCAGCTACCGGCCCGCAGCAATTGCAGGGCAAAGCGCGGCGGCGGAACGACTGGCACCTTCACGGCGGCAGGCGCGGCGCCTTCGTCTTTAACGGCTTTCGCCGCTGGCTTGGCAGAGGAAGAGCGAGGGATCTCGATTTTTGGTCGTTCGACGGTGCGCTCAACGGATGCCGGACCTGCAACTGTCGGCTCTCGGGTCGCGTGTGCAGGGGCGACCGACGGCGCCGGCGCGGCGACTTCATCCTCGAACACCGGCAACGGAGCAAGCAGCTCCGGGCGCGAGGGTGCGGCAAAGGGAAGATCGGTGCGCGGCAGCCAGCTGACCACCTGCATGGCGGTCAGATAAGCGCGGCGGCGAGGCTCGTTGAGCAAGGGTCGGCCACCTGTGGATAAAGTCTGGAGGGGGATTCTACAGACCTTCGACGAATCACG
This sequence comes from Pseudomonas sp. LS-2, assembly GCF_003605735.1. Lineage (GTDB taxonomy): Bacteria > Pseudomonadota > Gammaproteobacteria > Pseudomonadales > Pseudomonadaceae > Aquipseudomonas. The sequence goes on from NZ_QXTJ01000045.1 coordinate 453,054, forward strand.
CCGCAGTTGATCGACTGAGGGTGAAAACCAACGCCTCCGATGCAGTACAATCGCCGCTTTTATTTGCCAACCAGCGGCCATCCGATGATCGAACCTAAGCGCGTCTTGCGCGCCCTTGCCGAACACTGGGCGCTTCTTGAGCCACTGTGCGAGCACTTCGACCAAGGCACCCTGAGCCTGAGCGAATTGCGCGTGCAACTGGCCGCCCAGCAACTGGAAAGCACGCCTCAGGACATCACCAACCTGCTGGACGTGTGGATTCGTCTCGACATTCTGGTTCCCGTGGCGAAAAGCCCGAACCGTTTCGAGCTGAACGCTCAGATTCACGATTTTCTGTCGTATCTGCGTCGCGAGCACCGTCTGGGCCTGTGCCTGGAAATCGAAGCCTATCTGCGCCATCTGGAGCGGCTGGCCGGTTACATTCAGGAAGCCTTCGAGGCTCGCGACGCCAATGACCTTGCGCGCCAATTGCGTTTACTCGACATGCGCGTGCGCGATGTTCTGAAAAAGCTCGCCAACGACGAACAGGCGCTGGTTTCCGTGGCCGAGCGCGCCAAAACCAGCGACCGGCAGATTCCGTTGCGTCAACGCTATGCAGAAGTGCTGGCGACCTGGGATGAATACGTCGAACCGATGATTCAGTTGGTGAACGCTGACGGCGCCTTCGAACAAGGCGTGCGCAAGGTCGAGAACGTCCTGCTGCGCATGCTCACTGATCAGCAACGTCTCGGGCACCTGGTCGATGACGACATGTTGCTGCGTACTCACGCGCGTATTCTGGAAATGCAAACCAGCGCCCAGCTGACTTTGCGTCATGCACGTGAACTTCTCCTGCCGCTGCGTGAAGAAGCCCGTCGCCACAATGCGGTGACACGCGGCGCCGCGCTGGCCCTGTCGGCGATTCGTCGTAGAGGTATCGACGCAGTCCCGCAGGCCGCCATGCCGATGTTCACTCGGCCGCAAAGCACCTTTCTCGGCAGTGCCAACCAGGTCGAAGCGTATGTCTATGCACTGGCGCGGTTCGAGGCAAAACCAGCACGATTCCCCAAAGCCAGCGCTACCCGCAAAGGTGAACGTCCGCAAGCACCGCGCACGGTCAAGGAAATGGTTGAGCGCTGTGAAGAGGCGCTGCCGATGCCGGACCTGATGGTCTGGCTGCTGGAGCAGGAGCCCACCGGCGCAACTGACGAATTGCTGTATTGGTTTTCGCGCCTTTCGCGGGAAAAACGCTTCAAACGCGAGCGTCTGGAACGCCGCGAATACCTGACCCAGGAGCACCGCGTCAGCCTGCGCTCCTTCGCCCTGCTCTCGAGCAAAGACGCAACCCCAGAGAATTCCGAGGGCACCGCCCATGCATCTTGATCTATCCGAAATGTCCCAGCTCGCACCGATCTTTCGCGAGCTGTTCAAGGGTTACCACATCAGCCGCCGCGACCCGGAGCTGTACGCACAGTTATCCAACGCTCAAGACCAATACCGCACGCTCTTCAAGGCCCTGGGCTTCGAGCTCGTATGCGACACCCGTGGCTTTTACTACTTCGTGCCGGATCTGGCTGCTGCGCAGGTCAACAAGACCGCCCAGCGCCTGGCACTGTTCACCTTCATCCTCGTCGAGCATCTGGCCGATCAGGGCCGCGACCCGGTAGCCGTGCTCGATGGTGGCAGCCTGGGTCGTGACGAACTGCCCTCGCTGCTGGAAAAATACCGTGACCTGTTCCTGCAGGCTGAAGTGCAGACACAGGAAGAGCTGGAAGAAAAGATCATGCGCCGCATGACGCAGCTGGGATTCGCTGCCGAAGAAGTCGGTATCTACCGCTTCCTGCCGCCGATGCACCGCTTCCTCGATGTCTGCCTGTCGGTTCAGCAAGATCGTGATCTGGCGGCCAGTCTTCACAGTGACCTGCCATTGCCGACGCCAGTGCTGATCGACGATGACAGCGACGAAAAGCTTCTGCAGACAGACGATCCACTCGATCTGGCCGAGTTTGACGAAACAGAAGAAACCGAAGAGCAGGCGCTGGCCCGCGCGATCGCCGAAGAACAGGAGCTTGACGCATGAGCCAGGAACGCTACGGCATCCGCCGCTTTGCCCTGCTGAACACGGCCGGTTACAGCCTCGGGCTGTTTCCGCTTGAACGCCCGCTGTCGGTCTACGGCGCGAACAACCTGGGTAAAAGTGCGTCGATCAACGCCCTGCAATTCCCGATTCTGGCACGCATGTCGGACATGAGCTTCGGCAAGTACAGCCTTGATCAGTCGCGTCGTTTCTACTTTGCGTCAGACACCAGCTACATTCTGGTTGAAGTCGCCCTGCCCCACGGCCCGCATGTCATCGGCGTCGTCGGTCGCGGCCCCGGCGGCGGTTTCGGTCACCAGTTTTTCGCCTATGCAGGCAAACTGGATCTGGCGCACTACCAGAAGAACGACACCTGTCTGCGTCAAAAAGAACTGTTCACCAATCTGGAAAGCCAGGGCCTGAAGGCCTACGAGCTCAAGCCTGACGAGCTGCGTCGCCTGCTGGTCGGCGGTCACACCTCGATTCCGCTCGATCTGACGCTGATCCCGTTGCGCTCCACCAGCGAACAGAGCCTGAAAACGTTCCGCGCGCTGTTTATCAACCTGCTGCACATGCGCGAGATCACGGCTGCCAAACTCAAGCAGTTGTTCCTCGACGCCTTCGAACACAGCTTGCGATCCGGCAGTGTCGATTACATCGCTGCGTGCGAAGAAGCCTTCCGCGATGTGCGTCGTATGGAACAGGATTACAACGCCCTGGTTCTGGCTGGCCCGCTGGTTGAGGCACTGGCCAACGGTGTGAACCAACGCGACATCCTGCGCGGCAAGCTGCATCGGCTGTCGCCGCTGCTCGACTCGCTGCTCGGCACTTGGCAGGATTACTCCAACGCACGCAAGGAAGAGCTGGTTATTCAGGCCGAGCATTATCGCGGCGAACAAGATGCCCTCCAGAACGACCAACGCGGCGGCACTCAAGAACTGATGCGTCTGGAGCGTGAGATCAGCAATATCCAGCGCTGGATTGGCGAACTCGCCGTTCTGAAAAATCGTTTTGCGCTGGTCGACAACGTTAAAACCCTTGAACAGCAACTGCTGGCAGCCAAGGATGCCCACGACGAACTGGCCGGCGCGCTGGCTCAGTCGCGCCAGTTCAGCGCCGAGGATCTGGATGAGCGTTTACGCGATCTGGAAAAACGCCTCAAGTCGGTAAAACAGCAACTCGATCACGCCGACAACAACAGCTACGCTCGTCTGCGTGAAGAGTTCTCGCAACCGGACGTCGAACGCCTGATGCGCCTGTTCAACAGTGCGCTGTTCAGTCTGCCATTGGGCGAGCAAGGCATCGCGCTGGATGACGGCGAGGCGTGGGTCAAATCCCTTGAAGCGATCCTCGATGGCTTCAAGGGCGAGCGCTTCGAAGTGCCGGGTCTTTCGATCAATCTGTCGCACATCGAGCCACCTGCGCTGCAGGCCCTGGCCGACCGCGCGGCTCTGCGCGATCAGAAAGAGCGCCTGGAAAAAGAACTCAAGCAACTGAAAACCCAGCAAGCTGTAGCGGCGGACCGCGCAGCGAGCAAGACCCAGACAGAAGCGTTGTATCAGCAGGTGCTGGATGCGCAGAAGGCACTGGAAGACTTCCGCCGTACTCAGACCCTCAGTGCGGAAGAAGGCGAAAAGCTGGAACAACTGGCGCAGATGGAAGCGGCTCAAGACGAGCTCAAACGCTCCAGTGATGCTTTTACAGAACGCGTCCAGCAGCTGTCGGCCAAGCTGCAACTGGTGGGTCGCCAGATCGGCGATCTGGAATCCAAGCAGCGCACGCTGGATGACGCTCTGCGTCGTCGTCAGTTACTGCCCGCAGATCTGCCATTCGGCACCCCATTCATGGAGCCAGTGGATGACTCGCTGGATAACCTGCTACCCCTGCTCAACGACTATCAGGACAGCTGGCAAGGTTTGCTGCGTTGCGATGGTCAGATCGAAGCGCTGTATGCACAAGTGCGCTTGAAAGGCGTAGCCAAGTTTGACAGCGAAGACGACATGGAGCGCCGTCTGCAACTGCTGATCAACGCCTATGCACACCGTACTGATGAAGCGCTGACACTGGGCAAAGCTCGTCGCGCTGCTGTGACCGATATCGCACGAACCCTACGCAATATCCGCAGCGACTACGACAGCCTTGAGCATCAACTCGCCTTGTTCAACCGCGAGATCAACCGCCGTCAGGTTTCCAACCTGGAAAGCTTCCGCATTGTGCTCGCTCCGAACAAGGAAGCGCTCAAGCACATTGATCAGATCATCCACAGCGCCGGTCAGTATGAAGAAGGCGAAACTCTGTCGGTGTTCGATCTGAGCCAAAGCGCAGAGCAGGACAACAAGAACGAAGAAGCCAAGGAGTATCTGGCACGTCTCGTGGCCGCGAATCACAACCAGCTGGGTCTGAAGGACCTGTTTGAGTTGGCGTTTGAAATCACCAAGGTCAACAGCCAGCCGGTTATTCACACCGACATCGACGGCGCGGCGTCTAACGGGACGACCATGACCATCAAAGCGCTGACCAACATGTACCTGTTGCTGCACTTGATGGATCGCGAACAAGCCGGCCGTGTGCGTCTGCCTTACTATCTGGATGAAGCGGCGGACATCGATGAGCGGAACCAGGCTGCGCTGCTCGAAACGAGCTTGCAGTTAGGCTTTGTGCCGATCTTGGCAAGTGTGAAGCCACAGGTTTCGGCACACGTTGCGATCGACCTTGAAGGCGGTAGCGGCCCTGCCGGTATCTATATCGATGAGGCCGACTGGAAATACATTCGTCGTCGTGACGAGGTCGTTGCCGCCAAGACTGTTGAAGTAGAAGAGCAAGCAGCTGAATAAGTTAAATTGAGCGTTAACCAAGAGCCCCGCAGTGATGCGGGGCTTTTTTGTGCGTCGCTGCATTGCTCACTTGGGTTGTATCTGACACGAACGGTTCGCTGGCACTCTTTCTGTAGCGGTCCGGCTTGCCGGCGGTGAGATGCTCAAGTTCGCTACCGCCGGCGAGCTGGACTGCTACAGGGTATGAGTAGGGGTTAGCTTACTCGCGCAATGGTGGATGGCATATAGAGACCCGCCTAAGCCAGGCCATTGATCCAGAACAAGTCCGAGTTTTCCGCGCGCAAAAACAAAACCCCATCTGCTTTCGCAAATGGGGTTTCGGAATTTAATCTTGACGATGACCTACTCTCACAT
>NZ_QXTJ01000005.1 GCF_003605735.1 Pseudomonas sp. LS-2
CAGCGGGAGGCGAATTCTACAGCGTTACAATCTGCTGTCAACCACCTTTTTCACCGCTGTCGATTCAAGCATCTGAACCGAAGCACTTCCTCGCTACTTACTTCGTCCAACTCTTTGATTATCAAGGAGTTTTCCGTTTCGTCTGCGCCGGAAGTGGGGCGAATTATAGAGAGATTCAGAGGAGCGTCAACACTTAATTTCGTTTTAGTGGAAATTACCTAACAACAAGAAGATTGGGCAATATATTGCTCATGACGCCTTTCTTCAGCATCATGGCACCCTCTCCTTCTTCAACTGCGGATTCCAATACAGCAATGAACGTAAAACAAAGCAGCGTGGCGTCGGTCGCCTTGCCTGTGGGCATGCTGCTAATAGCGATGGCCTCGGTGCAGACCGGCGCTTCACTGGCCAAATCACTTTTCCCTGCCGTCGGCGCACAAGGCACCACCACACTGCGTCTGATTTTCGCCAGCATCCTCATGCTGATCATTCTGCGTCCATGGCGTACCACCTTCACGGCCGCCTCCCTGCGCACGGTGCTTATATATGGCATTGCGCTGGGTGGGATGAACTTCCTCTTCTATATGGCTATTCGCACGATCCCGTTGGGGATTGGGGTCGCACTTGAATTTACCGGTCCCCTGGCAGTTGCGCTGCTGCACTCGCGCAAGATCACCGACTTCGTCTGGATCGCGCTGGCGGTAACCGGCCTGGCGTTGTTGATTCCCATGGGACAAGCCGACAGCCTCGACCTCACAGGCGCGTTGTATGCGCTGGGTGCGGGGGTCTGCTGGGCGGCGTACATCCTGTTCGGACAGAAAGCCGGTGCCGATCATGGTGTACAGACGGCGGCGCTCGGCGTTGTCATCGCCGCAGTCTTCATCGCGCCAATCGGCGCCACGCACGCGGGCAGTGCTCTACTCGACCCCGCGTTGATACCCGTTGCGCTGGGTGTGGCCATTCTATCCACCGCATTGCCCTACACCCTGGAGATGATTGCACTGACGCGCATGCCCGTACGCACGTTCGGGACATTGATGAGCATGGAGCCGGCTGTGGGTGCGCTGTCGGGCCTAATGTTTCTTCACGAAAACCTGTCCCTGACCCAATGGCTGGCAATCGGCGCGATCATCATCGCCTCTGCCGGAGCAACGCTTACCACGCGACCGGAACCCGCCGCTCTCGTGCCTGCCGATTGATCGCGATTTTTCCATCCGTTACACGATGTCACTAGCATTTGTAACGCCATTGCGCCATGTTTACGTCCGAGCCGTCTTGCGCAATGGTGATTGATCGGGACGGGCATGGCGGTTGGCTTAAGGCAAGCGAGCGAATTCCAGCTAGAGACTGAGCGGTCGATCCCGGTCAGGTAAGGAAATGAATGAAGTACATTTTAATAATACTGGCAGCACTGGCCGTCGCAGGGTGCGCGGCCACGTCCAAGCCAGTGAAGAATAAAAGAGGTCTGCACATCAATTGCTCCGGCCTCTCGTCCTCGTGGGAAAAGTGCTATGAAATGGCGACCGATTCCTGCGAATCCAGACAATACCGTGTCATCGCCAAATCAGGAGAAGACACCGACGACGCCGGTGATTTCCCTCTGGGCCTGAATCCTGCCGGGTACACCAGTCGCAGCATGATCATTATCTGCAAGAAACCCGGCCGGCCGTAGCGCTTCCTGCCTTGGTCCATCGGTCTGCTGAAAACAGCAGATCATGACCCACTGGCAGCCCCAGTCCAAGACACCTTGATTCCTGTCAACTCCACTTCATCGGCATTCGGTGAGGAATCACGCCACTCCGGCAAAGGGCTGGAACGCCACTGCCATTAGCCGATTCACCCCGTGGACGTATTCGACTGCCTGGCATAACGTCCATCAAGCCAATGAGCGCTTGATAAGGGAAACGCTATGACCGTCGACTCGACCAACAATAAGGTGGTTCTGGTAATCGGTGCCGGAGATGCAACGGGCGGAGCAATCGCCAGACGCTTTGCCAAAGAAGGCTACATCGCGTGCGTTACCCGTCGCAGCGCCGACAAATTGCAACCGCTTGTGGATGCGATCCGCGAGCAAGGCGGCCAAGCCCACGGTTTTGCATCCGACGCCCGCAACGAAGAAGACGTCGTCGCCCTGGTCGAGAAAATCGAAAACGACATCGGCCCTATCGAAGCCTTCGTCTTCAATATCGGGGCCAATGTGCCCTGCAGCATTCTCGAAGAAACCGCACGCAAGTATTTCAAGATTTGGGAAATGGCCTGTTTCTCCGGCTTTTTGAACGGCCGAGAGGTGGCCATCCGCATGGCCAAACGCAAGCGCGGCACGATCCTGTTCACCGGCGCGACTGCGGGTCTGCGCGGTGCAGCCAACTTTGCTGCCTTCGCCGGCGCCAAACACGGAATCAGGGCATTGGCGCAAAGCATGGCGCGCGAGCTTGGCCCCATGAACATCCATGTCGCCCATGTTGTAGTCGATGGCGCGATCGACACTGATTTCATTCGCACCCAGTTTCCGGAGCGCTATGCGCTCAAATCCGAAGACGGCNCTCGCGATGCCTGGACCTTCGAACTGGATCTGCGGCCGTGGAACGAACGCTGGTAGTAGAACCAATCCGTGCGATCAACAGACCGAAACGCAGGCCCGCACCTCTATATAGAAGAAGGAAGGTGGCGATGAGCAAAATCGTAGAGTTCTATTTCGATGTGGGCAGCCCTGCCAGCTACCTCGCCTACACGCAACTGCCAAGCATCTGCGCAGAATCCGGAGCCGAGCTGATCTACCGCCCCATTCTGCTCGGCGGCGTGTTCAAAGCGACTGGAAACGCATCCCCTAATGAAGTCCCCGCCAAGGCACGCTACTCGATCAACGATCTGGACCGATGCGCGAAACGCTATGGCGTGCCGCTGCTTGTCAATCCGCACTTCCCCATCAATACCCTTCATCTGATGCGCGCAATCACGGGCGCCCAATCGCAACGATCTGATCGCTTCATCGAGTTCGTCGACATGACGTTCAGAGCGATGTGGGTGCAAGGGCGCAACCTCAATGATCCGGAGGTGTTGAACGAGACGTTGAAGGAAGCAGGCTTCGATCCAGCTCAGGTGTTTGCCTGGGTAAACGATCCGAGCGTGAAAGATCGACTGAAATCCGAGACAGAAGCAGCCGTTGCCCGAGGCATCTTCGGAGCGCCGAGCATGTTTGTAGGAAGCGCGCTGTATTTTGGTCAGGACCGCCTCGACTTCGTGAGAGAAGCCCTTACCGTCTGACACCTTCGAGAGGAAGCGACGACACCACCGTCTGCAAAATCGGTGGTGTCGTCAGATTGAAATTGAATCAGACCGCGGCAGTGCGAGTGTCCAGCCATGCCAGGGCGGAGCCTTCAAGCAGCGGACTCAGGCGCTTTTTGACCTCCGCATGATAGTCGTTCAACCACTCTCGCTCTTCCTGAGTCAGCAAGCCGATTTCCAGGCAACGGGTGTCGATCGGGCACAGGGTCAGGGTTTCGAATTTGAGGAACTCGCCAAACTCGGTCTTGCCGGCTTCCTGATTGATGACCAGGTTTTCGATCCGCACACCCCATTGGCCCGGACGGTATGTACCCGGTTCGATGGAGGTGATCATCCCCGGCTGCATGGCGGTCTGCGGTGTGGCCGGCGCCTGGTACGCGATGACCTGAGGGCCTTCGTGCACATTGAGGAAATAGCCGACGCCGTGTCCAGTGCCGTGACCGTAGTTGACACCCTCGGCCCAGATCGGCGCACGGGCAATGGAGTCCAGCAGTGGCGACAGGATGCCGCGTGGGAAGTGAGCGCGGGACAGCGCGATCACACCCTTGAGCACGCGGGTGCAGTCGCGCTTCTGTTCAACAGTCGGTGTTCCGATCGGCACCATACGGGTGATGTCGGTCGTACCACCCAGATACTGACCACCAGAATCGATCAGCAGCAGACCGTCGCCTTCGATTTGCGCGTGCTCTTCCTCAGTCGCACGATAGTGCGGCATTGCGCCGTTGCCGTTGAAGCCGGCTATGGTGGCGAAGCTCTGTGAGATGTATCCAGGGCGTCGGGCGCGGGCGGCACTGAGTTGTTCGTCAATGGTCAGTTCGCTGACAGTTTCATGCCCCAACGCCGAATCAAGCCATGCGAAGAACTCGCACAACGCTGCGCCGTCTTGCTCCATGGCCAGACGAATATGCTGGGCATCCGCTTCGCTTTTCTGCGATTTGAACAAGGTGGTCGGGTTTAGCCCCTCTACCAGTGTCACTTCGCTGTCCAGGTAATCGAGCAGTCCACAAGTGACCCGGGCCGGGTCGACCAGCAAGCGCGCATCGCGGGGTACGTCTCGAAGCGCGGCACCGATGCTGGTGTATTCGCGCAAGGTGATGCCTTCGCTCTCCAGCGTTTTGCGCAGCGCAGGATTCACCTTTTCCGGCGCAACGAACAGGTTGACGCTGTCAGGGCCGATCAAGGCAAAGGAAATGAACACCGGGTTGTAGGAGACATCCTCACCTCGCAGGTTGAACAGCCAGGCAATGTCGTCAAGGGTCGCAAGGAAATGCCAGTCGGCCCCTCGCTCGGCCAGCACAGTGCGCAAACGGCTCAGTTTTTCGCCGCGCAGTTGGGTCGCTTGAGGCGCAACGTGCTCATAGATCGCCTGCGTCGGCAGTACCGGGCGATCATGCCAAAGCTCAGTCAGCGGATCGAGGTCCGTGCGCAGTCGAGCGCCTCGCTCATAGAGATTGCTGGCCAGGGTGCGTGAGGACGCCACGGCCAGGACCGCGCCGTCCACTGCGACAACAGAATCAGCTTTGGCTTGCTCGGCCAGCCACTCGAGCGGCCCGGTTTGCCCGGGTTGCAGTTTGACCAGCTCGATGCCACTGCCAGCCAGCTCTTTGGTGGCCTGTTCCCAATAACGGCTATCGGCCCACAGTCCGGCGAAATCCTGAGTGACGATCAAGGTTCCGACCGAGCCCTGGAAACCGGACAACCATTGGCGGCCCTGCCAGTAGCCGGGCAAGTATTCAGATAAGTGAGGGTCGGCCGATGGCACCAGCCAGGCATCGATACCTTCGCGACTCATCAGGGCGCGTGCCTGCGCCAGGCGCTGCGCTACCACTGCACTGGTTTTCGACTGCGTATTCATTGACTCTCCTGCTGCCTCGAAAATGTCTGCGTTCATCGCACCGGTCAGATAATGGAGGACCGGCGGAGCAGGAGCAACCACACACCCTTATCCTCGAATGACCGGTCCCACCCACCGACGAGGCAAACCAAGACGTTACCGTTCAAACAGTTGCAGCTCCCCCAAGAAACGGGGCCACTATCTATCGCAGCGTTGCCACTGTTCACCCGCAACTTTGAACAGTCATCCCGTCAATAACTGAAGAGCGACACCGCATTAACCTGTCTTTATTACAACCTATGGATAGTTAGTTAATGCAAAGTAAAAAACACTGCATCCGGGTTCAATTAATGAGCGCCAACAATTCGCCCTTCCCCTTCTGTGCCTGACTTCTGGCGCTGGCAAAACGTCTTTGGCTGATTTTCGTTCGGCCCACGAGCCTTACAGTTCGCCGCGAGGAAAGCGTCAGCGCACCGTGATAGGGCATTGATGTTTTTTTGACTTCTATATAAATCAATAGGTTAGATTCACAATCAACCCGCTTATCAAAAATTTAACAGAATGTTGGCGAAATAATTTGACAGAAACTGCGCCGCCGTCGATATATATGCGTGTCCAATGTTTTCCCGCTTTTAGCAGCACCGCCGCAGAGCTGTGCGCTGAAAACATTGCGGCTTTATCACGCGGTACCTGCCAACGAAGTTAATGACCAAAACGGTGTGTTACTGACGCCGGTGGGCATTTGTTGGCCCAAAGAAAATTTTCGAAATTACTGAAAGTGCTCGGTAGGGCGGTAGCTTTGCCCAACGATTTGAACAGGTTGTTTCTGCTTCAAGCCGGCAAACAGCAAGCCACTACCGAAACGAACGGCAGGATCTGCAGATTCGGGCGGTAGCGTGCCTGAAAGCCAAATTGCTGTCTGCTGTGACCCTTCCACTTCTTCAGAGGGCGCAATGCAATGCCTTTATCTTTCGACATGGATGAGCAGCTGGTCCAACGCCTGGCTGACGAAATCGATACCAACGGCTTTGCAAAACTGAGCGCTGCCGTCACGGCGCCTGACCTTGAGCAACTTCGGGCATGGACTGACGAGCAGGCGCAAAAGCATCAGGGCGAATATTTCGCCTATCACGGCGAAGCGATGTTGAGCGAGAGCCTGCTGGCCAGCTACTGGAGCGATCCACGCTTCAAGTCCCTGCTGGGAGGCCTTTACCGACATGCCGCGAAGACGGATGCCGCCAGCGACCGAATCTTTCCGGTACTGCGCTGCGTACAAGGCAACCAGGGCAAGCGCGAGTCCAACAGTTTTCACTACGACGCCAGCCTGGTGACTGCGCTCATCCCCGTGTTCATCCCGACAGAGGGTGAGGAACGCGGGGATCTGATGCTCTTCCCCAACATGCGGCGGGTGCGCGCCTGGGTCCTGTTCAACGTGATCGAGAAGGCGCTGCTGCAGAACACGTTCACCCGCCGCTGGATCATCAAAGGTATGCAGCGCGACTGGCTCAAGCCTTACGTCCTGCGCCTGGAGCCGGGCAATGTCTATTTCTTCTGGGGCTATCGAACCCTGCACGCCAACCGGGCTTGCAGCCCCGAGGTCAAGCGCGCCACCGCGCTTTTCCATTTCGGTGACCCTCATACAGGAAGCCTGGCGACCCGCCTGATCCTCAGGATCAACCAGGGCCGGGCACGACGGATGAGTAATAAAGCTGGTAACCAGCCCCCTGCTTCAACCCCGAGCTAGACCGGATCGGACTTTGCGCACGCCTGCCTCAGCAAGCCCCTCTGCCTTAAAAAGCATTGCGTCAGAAATGGAGAATTCGATGATCAACGTAACCAAGACCTACCTGGGCGATATCGACAAGTTCAAGACTTACGTCGAAGGCATCTATTCGCGTGGCTGGCTGACCAACCACGGCCCTCTGGTGTGCGAGCTGGAGCAACGCCTCAAGGATTACCTGGGCGTCAAGCACGTCATACTCACCAACAACGGCACCCTCGCCCTTCAGGTCGCTTACCGCGCACTGGGCCTGAGCGGCAGCGCAGTGACCACGCCGTTCAGCTTCGTAGCCACCAGCAGCTCGCTGCAATGGGAAGGCATCCGCCCGATCTTCGCTGACATCGATGCGCACACCTGGAACATTTCTCCAGATCACATCGAGAGCCGCATCGTTTCCGACACCACCGCCATCGTCGGCACTCACGTGTTCGGCAACCCTTGCGCGGTCGAGCGCATCGAAGAGATCGCTCGTCGGCGCAATCTGAAAGTCGTGTACGACGGCGCCCATGCCTTCGCGGTACGTCACGCCGGGCAATCGGTGTTGAACTGGGGCGACATCAGCACCCTGAGCTTTCATGCCACCAAGCTGTTCCACACGATTGAAGGTGGCGCGATCATCACCAACGATGACGAACTGGCGCGCCGCGTTCATCTGCTGTGCAACTTCGGCATCGTCGACGTCGACAAGATCGACGGCATTGGCATCAACGCCAAGCTCAACGAGTTCTCTGCTGCGATGGGCCTGTGCATCCTCGACGACATCGAGAATATTCTTCAAGAGCGTGCAGAAATCGCCCACCGCTACACCACGCGCCTGGGCGATTACGTCGACCTGCAAAAGCCGGAAGACAACAGCGAGCTCAATAACAGCTACTACCCGATCGCCCTGAACGACGAGCAGCAACTGTTGCGTCTGCGCAGCGCGTTGAATACCAACGGCATCAACCCTCGCCGTTACTTCTACCCGTCGCTGGACACCCTCGAATACCTGCAACCGCAAGCGGCGCAGACCGCTTCGCGCTCATTGAGCGAGCGCGTGCTGTGCCTGCCGATTTATCCAGGGCTGCTGCAGGAAGACCAGGACCGCGTGATCAACACCGTGATCGCCGAATGCAGCCTGGGCCGTGCGCCGTATCAGACACCGAATCTGGCACAGGTCATCTAGTGCGGTTCGGGACATACGCTCACGTTTTGGCGAGAAAGGACATCCCATGCAAACCAAGCGCTCAGTCATACGCAACACTGCGTTGAGCTATGCAGGACAGGCCTACACGCTGCTGGTCGGAATCCTGATCATGCCTTTCTACCTCGGCCATATGGGCGCCGAGGCGTACGGGCTGATCGGGTTCTTCTCGGTATTGCAGGCCTGGTTGCAGTTGCTGGACGCGGGGCTGTCGCCGAGCCTGGTCCGGGCGGTGGCGCATCAGCAAGGCGCCGACCCCGCGGACCGTTACTCGGGACGCCTGCTGCGCTCGTTCGAGATCATATTCCTGCCGCTGGCCAGCCTGTGTTGTCTGGTGATGTTCGTCGGCAGCGACTGGATCGCCGTGCACTGGCTCAACGCCAAGGAGTTGTCGGCGCAGACGCTGATCGAATGCATCGGCCTGATGGGTATCGTCATTGCGCTGCGGTTGTTTTCGACGCTCTATAAAAGCGGAATTCAAGGCCTTGAACAGCACGCGTGGCTGAACATCGCCAACGTCACCATCGCCACCCTGCGCTATTTCGGCGGGTTGTTTCTGGTGAGCACGATCTCCAGCGACCCGGTGCTGTTCTTCAAGTTTCAGGTACTGGTCGGCGTGATCGAAGCCCTGATCTTCGCCGCTCGCGCCTACACCCAGATGCCGACGCCTTCATGGTTGACCGGCTTCGACTGGCAACTGGTGAAGCCGATCATCCCGTTCGCGGCGAGCATGTCCGGCACCGCCGTGCTGTGGATCGTGTTGACCCAGATCGACAAGGTGCTGCTGTCCGAGATGCTGCCGCTCAACGAGTATGGTTACTTCTCGCTGGTGGCGCTGATCACCACGGGCATCATGATGTTGAGCAACCCGCTGGCGCAGACGCTTCTGCCGCGCCTGACGGTGCTGATGGCCGAGGGTCGTCGCGACGACATGCACACCCTGTTTCTGGCCGCCAACCGTTTCGTCTGCACGTTCCTCTTTCCGCTGGCGGCACTGATTGCCCTGCACGCCCACGAGATGGTGTACGCCTGGTCCGGTGATGAGCCTGCTGCGCAGTGGAGCCGCTCGGTGCTGCCGTGGTACTCGCTGGGCAGCGCGATCATGGCGGTCAGCGCGTTCCAGTTCTATCTGCAATATGCCTATGGGCAAATGCGCCTGCATGTCTGGTACAGCATCATTTCGACGCTGATCACGGTGCCGGTGATGTTTCTGGCGATTCGTTATCACGGCGCTCTCGGTGCCGCCATCGCCTGGTTCGTGCTGCGCCTGGTGTCGTTCGCCATCTGGCCGATGATCGTTCACCAGCGACTGGCACCAGGGATTCACAGCCTGTGGCTGCGCGACATCATCCGCATCAGTGTGATGACCGCCGTGGGTCTGGCGATCAGCGAGCCGGTGCTGCGCATGATCGCCGATGAAAACCGCTTGAATACGTTTCTGGGTCTGGCCGTCAGCGGCTTGATCACGCTGATGGTGGTAGCAGCGAGCTACAAGCCACTGGTGACGAAGATTTCCGTCCTGTTCAGCAAACCGAGTGTCTAAACCGAGTATTAAGCCATGGATGCTACTAGCAAAAAGACGAGCCTCTCGCCGTCCGCCGCACCCCTGGTCAGCATTGTCTGCCCAGCCTACAACCAGGAAGCCTACGTCGCTCAGACACTGGAAGGCTTTCTGATGCAGGAAACGTCGTTCGACTACGAGATACTGGTCAACGACGATGCCTCCACGGATGGCACCGCCCGCATCATTGCCGAATACGTCAAGCGTTACCCGACGTTGATCCGGCCCTTCTACTCCGAGACGAATCAGTACTCGCAAGGCAATCCTTCGGTGCCGCGCCTGTTTGGCGAAGCCCGTGGACGCTATATCGCTTACTGCGAAGCCGACGATTACTGGACCGATCCGCGCAAACTGCAGATCCAGGTGGACTTCCTCGAAAGCCACCCGGATTACGTGCTGACCTACCACGACGCCATCCCTTTCGATATCAGCGGCCAATACGAAATCCAGCTTCAAGGCGATCTGCGGGGCGACGCCACGGCGCTGGAATTGCAGAAAGCCAGGCCGATTTCAACGCTGACTACCGTGTTCCGCAACGTGTTCGACTCGCTGCCCAAGGAGTTGCAGGCCGCGCCGCTCAACGACCTGGTCTGGTGGTCGCTGCTGGGTGCCTACGGCAAGGGCAAGTTCATGGGTGAGGTCAAACCTGCGATGTATCGCCTGCATCCAGGCGGCGTGTTTTCCATGCGGTCGAACAAACGCAAGCTGCACATGGCCCTGCAGACGTCCGGCGCCCTGGCCAATTACTACAACCGCCTCGGTAACGACGAACTCTACGAGTACTTCCTGATGGAACTGGTCGGTTATTCGATGTCGGCGATCACGCCGCAGCGCAAGGTTCAGACCCTGCTGCAAGTGGCGCGCAATTTCAGCTTCAACATCAGCAAGAGACTGATGACGACCTTCAGCAAAGGTCATGTTCAGTAACGTTCTGGTGGTCTGCGTCGGCAATATCTGTCGCAGCCCCATGGCCGAAGCCATGTTCCGACAACGCGTGCAGAACGCGCGCATCGCCATCTCGTCGGCAGGCACTCACGCCATGCTCAGTTCCACCATGGACCCCCTGGCCCGGGCCGTGTTGCAAGTCAACGGTGTCGACGCCGACAAGCATCGAAGCCGACAAGTCGATCGGCAGATGCTCTACGACGCGGATTTGATCCTGCTGATGGAGCACCGTCAGACACAAAGCGTGCTCAAGCTGGCCCCGGAAGTACGCGGCAAGACGTTTCTGATTGGCAAATGGCAAGACGAACTGGAAATAGCCGACCCGTACCGGCGCCCGAAATTAGCCTTTGAACAGACCTACGAGCAGCTTTCGCGTTGCGTCGACGACTGGCTTCCTTATCTTCAGTCAGGAGAACCAAGATAAATGACCGCTATGAACCGTACTTCCCCGGACGACGTCCAGGACTCCCGGATCGATTTGGCGACTATCTTGCGCACACTTTTCGATCACAAGGGAATGATTGCATCGATCATCGGTGTCTGCGTCCTGATTGGCGTGACCTACGCCGTTCTCGCCACCCCGATCTTCCAGGCCAACGCGATGATCCAGATCGAGCCGAAGAAAATCGGCATCGAAGGTCGCACCGAGATCAATGCCAAACCGCTTTCGGTTTCGCAGGCGACCACGGAGATCGAGCTGATCAAGTCGCGCGCGGTACTGGGCAAGGTCGTCGACGATCTGAAGCTCAACATCATTCAGAAGCCTAAATACGTACCGGGCATCGGCAGCTACATGGCTCGCCGCTTCAAGCCGGAACACGAAGGCGAACTGGCCGCGCCGCTGTTTGGCCTGGACAGCTACGCCTGGGGTGGCGAGAAAATCGACATCTTTCAACTCGAAGTGCCTGAGGCGCTGCTCGGCGACAAGCTGACCATGGTGGTGAACAAGGCCGACAGCTTCAGCCTGTATGACGAAGACCACAACAAGCTGCTCAGCGGCCCGGTCGGTCAGACCGTCGAAGGCAGCGGCGTGAAGATTCAGGTGGCTGCGCTCAAGGGTCGTCCTGGCACCGAGTTCACCGTCGTGCGTCAACGCACCCTGACCGCAGCGCTGGACTATCAGGATCGCCTGAAGATCATCGAAGCGGGCAAGGACTCCGGGATCGTCTATCTGTCGATTCAGGACGCCGATCCGGCACTGGCCAAACGCATCCTCAACGAAGTCAGCCGCCTGTATGTGCGTCAGAACGTCGAGCGCAGCTCGGCCGAAGCCGCTCAGCGTCTTGAGTTCCTGCGCTCGCAACTGCCCGCCGTGCGCAAGCAGCTGGAACAGTCGGAAATTGCCTTGAACAATTTCCAGACCAGCGCCAAGTCGGTTGACCTGAGCGTGGAAACCAAGTCGGTGCTCGATCAGGTGGTCAAGCTCGAAGGCACGCTGTCGGACCTGAAGATGAAGCGTGTCGACGTCGAACGTCTGTACACGCCGGAGCACCCGACCTATCGCGGTCTGATGACCCAGATCAGTCAGGTTGAAGCGCAGAAAGCGGCACTGCTCAAGAAGATCGAAACCCTGCCTGCCACTCAACAGGAACTGCTGCGTCTGACCCGTGACATGCAGGTCACTTCCCAGACCTACACCCTGTTGCTGGACAAGAGTCAGGAGCAGGACATCCTTCGTGCAGGCAGCATCGGCAACGTTCGCGTGATCGACAACGCTGACGCCAATGTCGAAGAGCCGGTCAAGCCGATGAAGAAAATCATCGTGCTGGTCGCAGCCCTGGTCGGTCTGCTGTTGGCGGTTGCCACCGTGTTCGTGCGTCAGGCGTTCTATCGTGGTGTCGATAACCCGGATGTGATCGAAAACCTGGGCATGCCGGTTTACGCATCGCTGCCGTATTCCCGTCAGCAAGAACGCCTGGACAAGGCCGGTCAAAGCCGTTCGGGCAGCAAGGAACCGCGTCTGCTCAGTGTCAGTGCGCCAACGGAACTGGCGATCGAATCGTTGCGCAGCCTGCGTACCAGCCTGCACTTCGCGATGCTGGAGGCACGCAATAACGTGCTGATGATTTCCAGCCCGACGCCGGGCGTGGGCAAGTCGTTCGTCTCCAGCAACCTGGCGGTGATCATTGCCCAGACCGGCAAGCGCGTGCTGCTGATCGACGCGGACATGCGCAAGGGTTATCTGCACAAGCTGTTCAACCTGACGCCCAAGCACGGTCTGTCCGACACGCTGGCGGCACGGCTGAAAAGCAATGAAGTGATCAACCACACCGAAGTGCGCAATCTGGACTTCATCTCCTGTGGTTTCGCTGCGCCCAACCCCTCGGAGCTGTTGATGCATGACAACTTCAACAAGCTGATCACTGACCTGTCGCCGCTGTACGACCTGGTCATCGTCGACACCCCGCCGATCCTGGCGGTCACCGACGCCACGCTGGTCGGTCGTCAGTCGGGCACCTGCCTGCTGGTGACCCGCTTCGGCCTGAGCACGGCCAAGGAAATCGAAGCGTGCAAGCGCCGGCTGCTGCACAACGGCATCCTGATCAAGGGTGCGATCTTCAACGGCGTACTGCGCAAGGCGTCGACTGCCGACTACGATTGCGCAGCCTACGGCTACGACTACACCACTGTTCGCAAATGAACAGGCCGTGATGCACGTGATGTACAGGAGACGTATTGATGGCCAGGACCATTGCAGTGATGCAACCCTATCTCTTTCCTTATCTGGGCTACTTTCAGCTCATCGCCGCTGCAGACGTCTTCGTCCTGGGAGACGACTTGCAGTACGTGCGGTCAGGCTGGGTCAATCGCAATCGCATTCTTCAAAACGACGAAGCGAAGCTGATTACCTTCCCGTTGAAGAAGGACCGCTTTGTACTGCAGATCAATCAGCGACAATTGTGCGATCACTTCAGCGACGAAGCCGAACGGCTGATTCGCCTGATCACCGAGTGCTATCAGGAGGCGCCCTACTTCGCTCAGGTCATGCCACTGGTCGAGCGTCTGATCCGCTTTCCGCAGCAGAACATCGCGCTCTACGCCGAACATGCAATTCGCGAAATGTGTGCTTATCTACACATCGTCACGCCCATCATGCGCAGTTCCGATCTGATTCTGGGCAACCCTGTGGACAAGCAGGAGCGGATCATCCGCATTGCCCATACCTTCGAGGCGACGACCTTCGTCACTCCGGAAGGCGGTTCGGTGGTGTATGACCGTGACCACTTCGCACGCAACAGATTGCTGGTGAGGTTTTTCCGGATGGATCCGGTGGAGTATCGGCAGTTCAGGCAACCTTTCGTCGCCAATCTGTCGATCATCGACGTTCTGATGTTCAACTGCGTCGAGCAGGTTCAACACATGCTGACCCAGTATCAGCTGGACAAGAACCCGCCCGCCACCCCCGGACTGCTGGCCAGACTGACGCAACACCCTGAGCTTGTTTCAACCCTGTCGAACCGGATTGCAGTGGAGTGAAGAATTATGTCTCAAGCCGACAGCACCTCAAGCAGGCCCGCGCGCTGGTACCTGATTCAAACCAAACCTCGCCAGGAAGGCCGTGCTCAGGAACACCTGCAGCGTCAGCACTTCGAATGCTACCGCCCGGTCAAGCATGGTGAGAAAAAACGCGGCTCTCGCGGGCCGTCCGAAGAGGAGCTGTTTCCTGGCTACCTGTTCATCCGGATGGACCAGACCAACGACAACTGGTATCCGATTCGCTCCACCCGTGGCGTGGCCCGCATCGTGACCTTTGGCGGCATGCCGATTCCGGTGAAGGACGATCTGATCGAACAGATTCGTGCCCGCCTGCTCGCGCCACCGGCCCAAGCAGCGTTTCAGCACGGTGAGGCGGTACGAATCACAGCCGAAGGCTTCAACGACGTCGAAGCGATTTTCCTCACGGCCGATGGCGATGAGCGTGCAGTGATCCTGCTCAACCTGCTGCACCGCGAACAGAAGGTGACCTTGCCGGTCAGCAGCCTGACGCGGATGGAAGCGCGGGTTTAAGCAAAGCGGACCACGGCCTCGCTCCTGTAGCCGTCCGGCCGGACTGCTACAGGATCTTCACGCGGCATCAAAAATTCTTCTGATTCCCTCGGGACTGACGCTTGTCAGCCTCTTGAACCCTCTTCGCCCGGAACTCACCATGACCCAAAAAACGACGCTGGTGACGCTCACCTATGGTGACCGTTTCAACTTCCTGCACACGCTGGTCAGCCGCTCCCTGGAGAGCCCGCTGATCGATCGCGTGATCATCGTCAGCAACGCGTCCACCTCGCCGCTGGAAACCTTGCGCAAGACCTGGCCGGATCAGGTCAGCGTCATCTATATGCATCACAACAGCGGATCCGCACGCGGGTATTCGGTGGGTATTCAGGCGGCGCTGGACGCTGGCGCAGAACATATCTGGCTGATGGATGACGACAACGCGCCGACCATCAACGCGATCGCGACGCTGCATCAGGTACTCGAAGAGCGCAAGCTCATCGATGGCGAAGAGAAAGCCGCCGTACTGGGCTTCCGCCCGACGCATCAGGCAGACATCGCAGCCGGCGTGCCCAAGCGCTTTGCTATTCAACTGCGCTCCAGCTTCTTCGGCTTTCATATCGCGCAGCTGCCTTACAAGATCTGGCGCCGCCTGCCATGGGGCGCACCGCAGGCCTCGCACACCAAGTTGCCGATGGTGCAACTGCCATTCGCGACCTACGGCGGTTTGCTGGCTCACCGCAATCTGTATCGCAAGATCGGCCTGCCGCTCGATGCGCTGATGCTCTACGCCGATGACAGCGAATACACCTGGCGCATCACGGCCGGGGGCGGACGGATCTTCCTGGTGCCCGATGCGGTGCTCGATGATCTGGAGAACTCCTGGAACATCAAGGCCCGCACCAACAACATCTACGAAAGCTTCCTGTTGGGCGGTTCGGATCTGCGCGCCTACTACGGGGCGCGCAACCAGGCCTGGTTCGACAAGAACATCTGGGCCAACTCGTCATTGCTGTACAGCCTCAACCGCTGGGTGTTCTTCCGCTTGTTGCGGTTGATCGCCAAGCGGCGCGGCGCTGAAGAGCGTCTGGGCCTGATCGAAAAAGCCATCCGTGACGGTGAGTCCGGCGTACTGGGTCTGAATCAGTCGTATCCACTATGAAAATACTGTTCATCAGCAGCCTGTATTCACCTCATGTCGGCGGCGGCGCAGAGATCATTCTTCAGCGCACGGTCGAGGGCCTGCAACAACGCGGCTGTCAGGTCAGCGTGCTGGTCACCGGTCCCGATGCAGGTCTTTCGACCGAGACAGTCAACGGCGTGAAGGTCTACCGCGCCGGTCTGCATAACTTTTACTGGCACTTCGGCGCAGATCGTCCGGGACGCCTGGCCCGTCTGGGCTGGCACCTGCGTGATCGCTACAACGGCGCGATGCGCAGCTATGTGAAACAGGTGATCAAGGACGATCAACCGCAACTGGTGGTCTGCCACAACCTGGCCGGCTGGTCGGTGTCGGTATGGGACGAAATCACCGCCGCTGAGCTGCCGATCGTTCAGGTGCTGCATGACATGTACCTGATGTGCCCCAGTGCCAGCATGTTCAAGCGCGGCCAGTGCTGCCAGCAGCAATGCAGCAGTTGCCAGTCGTTTCGCAAGGGACATGACGCGCGTTCGGCGCAGGTATCGGCGGTGGTCGGGGTCAGCCAGTTCATCCTCGACAAGCTGCAGAAGCGCGGTTATTTCAACGCGGCCAAGGGATACGTGGTGCACAACACCAGTCCTTACGCGGCGGTGTACAACTCGCCGAGCAAGCAACGCCAGCTCGACCCGGTGTTGAAGAAGGCGCCACTGCGTTTCGGATATATGGGCACCTTGTCCGAACAGAAAGGCGTACGCTGGCTCATCGAACAATTTCAGCGCCTGCCGTTCGACGCCACCCTGCAGATTGCCGGGCGCGGGCAGGCCAGTGACGAAGCTGCCTTCAAGGCACTGGCCACATCACCGAACATCAGTTTCGTCGGTTATCAGAAACCGGAAGCGTTCTACAGCCAGATCGATGTCGCCGTGGTGCCCTCGCTCTGGAACGAACCATTCGGAATGGTCGCAGTCGAGGCGTGCGCGCACTCGGTACCCGTCATCGCGAGCCGCATGGGCGGATTGCCTGAGATTATCCAGGACCCGCTCAACGGTTTGCTCTGCAACCCGAACGACCCTGACTCACTGGGGCACGCGATGCTCAGACTGCATCAACAACCCGACCTGCTGGCCCGTTTGAGCAGTCAGGCGCGAGTCAGTGTCGCGGCGCTGTTGAGTCTGGACCTGATGCTCGACAGCTACGAAAGCATCTTTGCCCAGACGCTGCTGGACAACATCGTGCACCGCGACCCGACGGTACTGCCGCATCCGGTCTAATGCCGATATCACTCGCCTACGGCCCGAGACCTACCTGAGCATGCGCTCCGGACCGTGCCTCTTCATTGAGACAAGCCATGCCGATCACGCGCCTGACGAGGTTACGACGACCCTTTGCGTTACTGTTGCTGGGCTTGATCATCAGTTGCTCGAGCATTGCCGACGATTCATTCATCATCGGGGTCGATACCCATCTGATGAACAAAAGCACCACGTCGGCCAAGGCGCTGCAATTGCTCGAAGCGGCGGGCGTGGATTCGGTGCGCGATGACGCCTACTGGTCCAGCGCCGAACCCCGACGAGGCTTGATGAGAATAGAGCCGGCCTGGCAGGCCTATCTGAGCAAGGCTCAGGAGCATCACTTACGGCCGCTGCTGGTGCTGGGTTACGGCAGCCCGTTCTACGACAACTACGCAAAACCGCGCAAACCCGATGTGCGCAAGGCATACGGCGACTACATCAGCTTCGTCACAAAGCAACTGACGGACAGCGTGGATTTCTACGAGATCTGGAACGAATGGGACAAGGAAAACCCGGTCGATCCAGCCTTCGCCAAGGATTACAGCGTGCTGGTGGAAGAAGCCTCCCGACGCATTCGCAGCAATCAGCGGCCGATGGTGATCCTCGCCGGGGCCGTGACCAGTCAGGGCATGGACCTGGGATTTGCCGACCGGCTGGTGGAGTCGGGCATTCTCAACCATGTCGATGGCCTGTCGCTGCACCCGTACGTGCATTGCCGCTCCGACGAACGCAACACCCCGGAAAACTGGATCGCGTGGCTTCGCCGGATCAGCGAAGACCTCAAAGACAAGACGCGCAACAAGACGGCGGTGCCTTTGTACCTGACCGAGATGGGCTGGCCCAGCAACGAGGGACGTTGCGGCGGCGATGAAAAGACCCAGGCGGCCTTTCTGGCGCGCAGTTTTTTCCTTGCCCAGACGATGCCCAATATCAAAGGCATGTGGTGGAACGGTCTGCTCAATGATGGCCCGGACAACACCGACCCTGAACAGAATTTCGGGCTGCTCAATCAGGACCTGAGTATCAAACAGGCCTATCTGACACTGAAGGCCATCAGTCCGACGCTGCATCAGTACCGCTACGACGCCGAGAAGAGTCGCGAGATCGACTCCCAATACCTGCTGCGTTTCGCCCGTGGGTCGGAACAGATCATGGTCGCCTGGACCGCCGGGTTGCCGCGTTCGATCAAGGTCGACGCCAGCAGCATGTTACACGGCAATGTGCAATACATCGACACCCGTGAACCGCAGGCCGGTCAGGTCGACAGCGGCGTCCCGTGGAACTGCAACGAGGGGCGTTGCTCGGCGCAAGTGCCGATCGATGAGTTCCCGAAAATAATAAGCCTGGGCACTCGCCCTGCACTCTTTGCCTTGCCCTGATTCGCTCTACTTCATCTTCAAGTCCGTATTCAGAGCGCCCCTTCACTCAGGGCGCTCCGGGACCTGTGCATCAGCCATTCACCTTTTCGACAGGTCGACCACAATGATTGTGATCAATGCACGTTTTCTTACTCAGGAATTGCGCGGCGTCCAGCGCTTCGCAGAACAGGTCTGTCTGGCACTCAAACAACAACGCGATGATGTCGTATTCGTTTCACCCCACGGCATCAAGATGCACGACAGCGCCAAGGCACTGGACGTGCAATGCATCGGTCGCAACAGCGGGCATCTGTGGGAACAACTGGACTTGCCGCTGTACCTCAAACGCAACGGCAGCCCACTGCTCATATCGCTGTGCAGTACGGCGCCTTTGTTCTACGGCAACCAGATCGCGACGCACCACGACGTCACCTATGTGCGTCACCCGCAAAGCTACACCCGCATGTTCCGCCTGCTGTACCGGACCATGACGCCGATCATGCTGTCGCGGATCAAGGCCTTGCTGACCGTCAGCAACTTTTCCAAGGGCGAGATTTCGCAGTTCTACAACTACTCGGAAAAGAAGATCTTCGTGGTGCCGAACGCCGTGAGCGGCGCCTTTCAACCGGGGCCTCCGCTCAAGGATCAACCGGAGTATCTGCTGGCGGTATCGTCCCCCAGCGCGCACAAGAACTTCAGCCGGATGATTCAGGCGTTCCTGATGCTGCGCAATCACGATGACCTGCAATTGCACATCGTCGGTGGCGCCAGCGACGTGTTCGCCGACGACAATCTGCAACGTCTGGCGAGCCGTGACCCACGCATCCGCTTCCTTGGCCGACTGAGCGACGAGCAGTTGATCGAGCAATATCAGGGCGCCACGGCGTTCGTGTTTCCTTCGCTGTATGAAGGTTTCGGCATTCCGCCGCTGGAAGCACAAGCCTGCGGTTGTCCGGTGTTGGCAGCCAACGCGGCGTCGATTCCCGAGGTGCTGCAAGCCAGCGCTTTGTACTTCGACCCGATGGACATCAGCCACATGGCCTCGGCCATGGAGCGGATTCTCACTGATCTGCCGCTGCGTCAGTCGTTGCGCCGGCGCGGCTTGAACAACGTGGCGCGGTTTTCCTGGGAAGAGTCGGCACGTCGCGTTTCACAACGCATCGATGTGCTCCTCAACCAGTCCAGGGACCGCCGCACCGGTACCGGCAATGACGCGATGCGTCGTGAATCCTCCAGCAAGCTCTGAGGCACGCCCATGAAACGTTTGGCCTATCTCGACGCGCTGCGCGGCATCGCGGCCTTGATGGTGGTGTTCACCCACCTGTTTTTGCCGGTCATCGGGCATGTCTGGGTCTTCGATTACCTGATCGACCCTGGCAAGCTTGGCGTGCTCTGGTTCTTCATGATCAGCGGTGTGGTGATCCCGTACAGCCTCAAGCCCGGCCCCGATGGCGCGCAACGCTTTCTGATCTCGCGCTTCATGCGTCTGTATCCGGCCTACTGGGTCTCGCTGCTGGTGTTCGTGGTGATGCTCGGCCTGACCGCCGCACCGCTGCCACCGATCAAGCAGATCGTCGCCAACCTGACGATGGTGCAAGCGGCACTGGGTTTCGACGATGTCGTCGGTCTCTACTGGACGTTGTTCATCGAACTGGTGTTTTACGCGCTGTGCCTGGCTCTGTTCATTGGCGGCAAGCTGTATGACCAGACCTTTCGCGCGCGCTGCTCACTGGCGTTTCTGCTGATGGCACTGGCGATGGCGTTGGTGCGTGAGCTGACCGATCGCAAGTTGCCAGTGGCGCTGCCGCTGGCACTGTCGCTGATGTTCTTCGGTTCGATCTGGCGCCAATGGCTACTGGCCGAACACAGCCTGGAACTGACCCGCAACCTGAAGATGCTGTTGATCGCCTTCGTGGTGCTGCTGCCACCGACGCTGATCATGGCCTACAACAAGGACATGGGCACCGGGGAAACCTGGGGCCGTTACTGCTTCACCTACGCGGTGGCCATCAGCAGCTTTGTGTTGCTGACCCGCAGCGTTCGCCTGGACCATCCCGCTCTGGTGTGGTTGGGCGCGGTGAGCTACTCGCTGTACCTGCTGCACCCGTCGATGGGGATGCTGGCCGAGTTCGTACTGGCTGGCAGCGGTGCCTCGGCGCTGATCATCGCGCTGTTCGCCACCCTGTTGACCCTGGTTGCCGCTCACCTGTGTTTCCGCTACATCGAGTCGCCTTTTATCCAGCTTGGAAAACGCCTCAATAATCGCAAGGCCAAGACGCAACCGGTAAGCGTCTGAAGTCGAGCCTGCGCAAATAAAAACCGCTCTGGGGAAAGCCTCGCGAGCTTCGCTCGTCATGCAGGTTTTCTGTGAGCCGTTACTGCAGAGAATTCCAATGAAAATTGCAATCGTCCACGACTGGCTGGTGACGTACGCCGGTGCCGAAAGGGTTTTGGCATCGCTCATCAAGATCTGGCCCGAGGCGGATCTTTTCTCCGTCATCGACTTCCTCAGCGACCAGGACCGCGCGCAACTGGGCGGCAAGGTCGCGACCACGACCTTCATCCAGCGGCTGCCGAAGGCCAGGACCAGCTACCAGCGCTATCTGCCACTGATGCCGATGGCCATCGAGCAACTGGACCTGTCCGGTTACGACCTGATCATCAGCAGCAGCCACGCAGTGGCCAAGGGCGTGCTGTGCGGCCCGGACCAACTGCACGTCAGCTATGTGCATTCCCCGATCCGCTACGCGTGGGACCTGCAGCACCAGTACCTCAAAGAAGCCAACATGAACAACGGCCTCAAGGGCAAAGTGGCGCGGATGATCCTGCACTACATGCGCATGTGGGACCAACGCACGGCGGCCGGCGTCGATGACTTCATTGCCAACTCGCACTTCATCGGCGCGCGTATCACCAAGTCCTATCGCCGCGAATCGACGGTCATCTATCCGCCGGTGGACACGCGGGGGTTCACGATTCAGGAACAGAAACAGGACTACTACTTCACCGCCTCGCGCATGGTGCCGTACAAGCGCATGCCGATGATCGTCGAAGCCTTCGCCGCGATGCCGGACAAGCGTCTGGTCATGGTCGGCGACGGACCGGAGATGGAGAAGGCCAAGGCCATCGCGGCCAACGCTCCGAACGTCACCCTGCTCGGTTTTCAACCGTTCGCGGTGTTGCAGGAGCACATGCGCAACGCCAAGGCGTTCGTGTTCGCCGCCGAAGAAGACTTCGGCATCAGCCCGGTCGAGGCCCAGGCCTGCGGCACCCCGGTGATCGCCTTCGGCAAGGGCGGTGTGCTGGAAACCGTCTGCGGGCTGGACCACCCGCAACCCACCGGGGTGTTCTATCCGGAGCAGAGCGTGGGGTCGCTGATGGAGGCCATCCAGACCTTCGAGGACTGTAGCGACCGCATCACCGCGCAGGCCTGCCGCGCCAACGCCGAGCGCTTCAGCGAGGCGCGCTTCGAGCAGGAAATGCGTCAGTTCGTTGAACTGCGTCTGAGCGCTTCGCGTCAGGCGCGCCAATCCATGCAGTTCCGGGCGACTCAGATTCAACCGAGTCTGGTCGCACCGACGCTGGTCGCCAGCGAATTATCCGCCCGCGTTGTTCCGATCAAATCCGTCTGAGCGAGCACAGAACATGAGCACACCACTTCGCGGCATCTTGCATGCTCATCAATCCACTTTGTCCGTTGCCCACCGGTTGCTGGACCTGGCGGTCATCACCCTGGGCGGTTACAGCATCAACCTGCTCACCGGTACCGCGATGAGCACTGAAACCTGGATGCAGATCCTGTTGGCGGCGGTGGCGTTTCACTGGCTGGCCGAATATCACCAGTTGTACGGCTCCTGGCGTGGCGAGCGCATCCTGCGCGAACTGCTGAAAGTGGCTAATTATTGGGGGTTGGCGTTTGTCCTGCTGCTGTTTGTCGACTACCTGCTGCTGCAGCCGGCGGACATTGCCGATAACAGTCAGATGGCCTGGTTCGCCGGGGTGCTGGTGGCCTTGTGTGGCTATCGTCTGGCGATTCGCAGCGTGCTGCACGCCCTGCGCAGTCGGGGCTTCAACACCCGGCGCGTGGCGATCGTCGGCACCGGGCACTGTGGCGAACGTCTGGCATTGTCGATCGAACGCGCACCGTGGATGGGATTGAACCTGCTGGGGTTCTATGACGAACAGCCCGAGCAGATGGACCTGGCACGCATCGGTCGACGCATACCGGTGTTGGGCGATCTGGACCAACTGATCGAGGACGCGCGCGACGGCAAGATCGACAAGGTCTACATCACCCTGACCCTTGGCGCACAGGCGCGTCTTCAGGAATTGATCAAAGGTCTGAGCGACACCACCGCGTCGGTGTACGTGATTCCGGACGTGTTCATGTTCGAGTTGTTGCACGCCCGCAGCGAAAGCATCAACGGGCTGCCGAGCATCAGCATTTTCGATTCGCCCATGGACGGCGCCTGGAGCATGGTCAAGCGCATCGAAGACATCGTGCTGTCGAGCGTGATCCTGACCATGATCGCCCTGCCCCTGATGCTGATCGCCATGGCCATCAAGCTGACCTCGCCAGGCCCGGTGCTGTTTCGCCAGCGCCGCTACGGGCTGGACGGGCGGCCGATCATGGTCTGGAAGTTCCGCAGCATGAGCGTGCAGGAAAACGGCGCGGTGGTGACTCAGGCCACTCGCAACGACAGCCGCATCACGCCGTTGGGCGCGTTCCTGCGTCGTACCTCGCTGGACGAACTGCCGCAATTCTTCAACGTGCTGCGCGGCGACATGTCCATCGTCGGCCCGCGCCCCCACGCCGTGGCGCACAACGAGCAATACCGCAAGCAAGTGTCGGGCTACATGTTGCGGCACAAGGTCAAGCCGGGCATCACCGGCTGGGCGCAGATCAACGGCTGGCGTGGCGAAACCGACACGCTGGACAAGATGCAGAAACGCGTGGAGTTCGACCTGCAGTACATCGAGCACTGGTCGGTCTGGCTGGACATGAAAATCATCCTGCTGACGCTCTTCAAAGGCTTCGTCAACAAGAACGCCTTCTAAAAAAGCTTCTTAAAAAAATAATGTCTGCCAATAACAACAGCGATGGCCGATGGCTACTAAGCTCGGCGGGAGGTGCTTGAGTGTTTGAACGATTGTGATCCGAAGTTCGGTGTAAGTAAGGGATGCAACGAAATCACTGCGGTGCCAGTACGCACCTTTTAGGATTAGAAGGAACATTCATATGAAAGTAACGTTAGCGGTAGTGCTGCTTTCCAGTCTGGTTTTGCAAGGCTGCGCATTCGCCCCCGGTCAGTACATGTCACTTAGCGATGTCACCGATAAAGACCCGGACGGTCCCGCCGTCACGCTCGTCAATATCACCCCGACGACCCTGGCGCAGCAGCAGAAATCCGCTGCAGCGCTGGCCAAACCATTGCCACCTGAACTGATGAATTACAAAACCCCTGAATACATCGTCGGCCCAGGCGATGCGTTGCTGGTGACGGTGTTCGAACACCC
The DNA here is from genome assembly GCF_003605735.1 of Pseudomonas sp. LS-2. GTDB lineage: Bacteria > Pseudomonadota > Gammaproteobacteria > Pseudomonadales > Pseudomonadaceae > Aquipseudomonas. Next base: position 23,884 of record NZ_QXTJ01000005.1, read on the forward strand.
TGAGTTGACCGCGCCTGGCTCACAGGAGCAACTGGACGCCAACAGCCGGGAAGTGTTGAACGACGGCACGGTGTTCTTCCCCTATGTCGGTCGTATTCAGGCGGCAGGCAAAACCGTTTCGCAGATCCGCGAACAACTGCGCATGGGCTTGGCGCCGCAGTACACCGAGGTCAAGGTCGACGTCAAAGTGCTGCGTTACAACAGCCAGCGCGTGTTGCTGTCCGGTGCGTTCAAGTCGCCGGGGCCGCAGCCGATCACCAATATTCCGCTGAGCCTGGTTCAGGCCATCAGCCAGGCCGGTCTTGACCTGACCGACGCCAACCTCGCCGGCCTGACCCTGCGTCGCGACGGCAAGGATTACGTGATCGACGTCGACTCGCTCAACCGCAAGGACTCGCAATTGAGCAAGATTTTCCTCAAGGATGGCGACTACCTGCACTTGAACAGCAACTCGAAGAACAAGATCTATGTGTTGGGTGAGGTTCAGCGTCCTCAGGTGATTTCGTTCAGCACCACCAGCGTGACGTTGCTTGAGGCGCTGGGTACTTCCGGCGGTCTGAGCCCGGATGCTGCCGATGGTGAGGCGGTGTATGTGATTCGTGCACAGGATGCGACGCACTCGGCGACCGTGTATCACCTGAACGCGAAGAAGCCAACCGCATACGCACTGGCCAAGGGCTTCGAGTTGTCGGCGCAGGATGTGGTGTTTGTGGGGCCTGCGAACATTACTCGTTGGAGCCGTTATGTGAGTCAGCTGTTGGGTTCGAACAACATCATCCAGACGGGTGCGATGTTCCGGAACTGATAGTGGCTTGGAGTGGCAAGCCTGAAGCGATGAGTTAAAAGCAAGACGAAAGCAAAATCCCCGTAGAGGCCGACTACGGGGATTTTTTTTGGGCTTTTTTTTTGAGGGGGTGGCGCTGGGGGTTGGGTGTATATCCGTTATGTGTGGTGGCGCTGGTTTTCGGTTCTGGCTAACGCCAGAGCTGTTTCGCCTCCGGCGAGTTACTTGATAACCCCAAGTAACCAAGGGTCCTGGCTCCTGGTTGGGTTCCTCCTTCGTCGGAATTCCCTCACTCCGGCGACGCTCCGTGGGCCCGCGCCGAACGGACATCCATGTCCTGACGGCGCTCTTGCGGCATCCATGCCGCTCGGCCCACGGAGCGCCACCTGCGTTCAGCCTGCACCCAAGTCGCGATTAGTGGTGTCTGGACTTTCGCGCACTTGGAAGCAAGATCAAAAGCGAACAGTGATCTGTCGTTCGGATACGATCCCTTGGGGAGACGTCGGAGGGATTGGTGTTCAGCCCTAAGATCTCGGCGACACACACAACCCTGTAGCAGTCCGGCTTGCCGGCGGTAGCGATCTTTCGTACGCCACCGCCGGCAAGCCGGACTGCTACAGGTTCGGCGTTCACAGCTCGTGGCGATTGCCGTTGCCATTGAACTTGATCTTGATCTTGATCTTGATCTTGATCTTCGTACGCAATAGTCCAGACGACACCCATCGCGACTTGGGTGCAGGCTGAACGCAGGCGGCGCTCCGTGGGCCGAGCGGCATGGATGCCGCGAGAGCCGCCCCCCGCCATGGATGGCGGATGGCGGCGGGCCCACGGAGCGTCGCCGGAGTGAGGGAACCTCGACGAAGTCGAGGCCAAACCAGGAGCAATGACACTTGGTTACTTGGTGTCTTTTCAAGTAACCCGCCGAAGGCGGAACGCTTCTGCCGTTAGGCAGAACAAAAAACCAACGCCGACCAAGTGTTGCACCAGCAACAGCAAATCAACACTTGCCCACCTCAGAATCACCAACCCCACCCGAAAAACCACCCTTCAAAAACCTCCAACCACCGGATTCACTGGCGCCAGACCACTTCCACCGGGCTGGCACGCATGGTGCTTTGATCCATCCAAAGGGTCTATCCGCCCATCCCCCTTCGCGTAAACCGCGACCTGCACGGTGCCCTTTCGCACCCCGGGTGAACGACCCCAAGGACATACAACATGCTGGTAGTTTCGATTTCAGGCAGCCCCTCCACCCGCTCCCGCTCAGGTGTAGTGCTCAAACACGCGGCGCAATGGCTCGCCGATCATGGCGTAAGCGTCAACGCCGTCCGCATCCAGGACTTCGACGCAGAAGACCTGCTGTACGCACGCTTCGACAGCCCGCAAGTCATCGCCTTCATCGACGCCGTCGCCAAAGCCGATGGCCTTTTGATCGGCACACCGGTGTACAAGGCGTCCTTCTCGGGCGCACTGAAAACCTTGCTGGATCTGCTGCCCGAACGGTCACTGCACGGCAAAGTGGTCTTGCCTCTGGCCACCGGCGGCAGCATCGCCCACATGCTGGCGGTGGACTACGCTCTGAAACCGGTATTGTCGGCACTCAAATGCCAAGAGGTACTTCACGGGGTATTCGCCATCGACAGCCAGATCAGCTATGGCGACAACGAACCGGGTGGGGATCTGGATGAACTGTTGACCCAGCGTCTGAACGACGGGCTGGAGCATTTCCTGCTCGGCCTGCAACACCGCACGAACGCACGGCACAAGGACGCGGGCGGGCATTTGAAGCTGGCGCTGTGAGCAGGACTTGAAGCTGCGCGATCAGTAAGTGACAGCTTCGCAGTTCTCCTGGCCGGCAGGCCGGATGGCTGGAGACGATTTCAGAAACAATCAAAAGGGCTAAGAAACAGTGCCCCCGGTGCCTTCACGAAGCGCTCAACCCTGGCGCGCTTTCGACGGTTCTACGATCTGAGCGCTGACTTCGCCACGGTTGTCGAACTCGTGGGCCTGCTGCATCTGTGGCTGAGTCATCAACTGCGCCTTGCGGGCCTGATAGTCGTCGTAGGACAGGCCGCGACGATTGAGGTCTTCAAGGGCCAACTGATGGGTTTCTTCAGCGGTGTAGGGGCGCAATTCAGGGTGATTGCCAGCGGCACAACCGGAGAGGACGGCGATTGAAAGCAACATGGCGAGGGTGACAAGACGGTTCATGAGAGCCTCCATTCGGCTCGTTTCTGGAATGAAGCCAAGGCTACGCGTCGGCCCTTTCCAGCAGAAATCAGTCGTCTTGATAGTGGGTATCGGCCCGGTGGGCAGTTAACCTCCCGGAGCGGAGAGAACTCATGGAGCAGCACGGCTTCCCGGCGGTGACGCGCTTACACACACCACCGCCGGCAAGCCGGACTGCTACACGATGTCGGGAACCCGGGCGTTAAAGCAGCCAATGCCACAACAGCAGCGTACCGATCAGGCCCACCACCGAAACGATGGTCTGCAACACCGACCACACCCAAATGGTCTGCTTGAGTTGCAAGCCAAAGTACTCGCGAACCATCCAGAAGCCCGCATCGTTCACATGGCAGAAGAACACGGAGCCGGCGCCGATCACCAGCGCGACCAGCGAAGCCTCGACCGGCGCCAGGCCGGCCATCATCGGCGCGAGAATGCCCGCCGTCGTGGTCGTCGCCACTGTCGCCGAACCGGTTGCCTGACGCAGCGCCACGGCGATCAGCCATGCCAGCAGCAGATACGGCATGTGCGCGCCTTCGGCCACCTTGCTGATGGTCTGGCTGACACCGGCATCCAGCAGCGTTTGCTTGAGGCCGCCACCGGCACCGATGGTCAGCAACAGCACGGCGATCGGCGCCAGGCTTTTGCGCAGTGTGCCGCCTACCTGTTCACGTGAAATGCCGTTGGCCCAGCCCAGACAGACCGTTGCGGCCAGAACTGCGATCCCCAACGCCACCAGCGGTTCGCCGAGGAATTTCAGGGTCAGCGCGACGTTGCTCTCAGGTTCCAGAGCGATCTTCGCCAACGTGCTGCCGAGCATCAGGATCACCGGCAGCAAAATGATCAGCAGCGAAATACCGAATCCTGGCTGGCGCGCGACATTCGACTTGGCCGAGAACAACTCGCCCAGTTCCGCAGGCGCCTCGATGTTCAGTCGTTTGGACAGCCAGTTGCCGTAGAGAGGGCCGGCCAGGATCACAGCCGGCACGGCGATGCAGAAACCCAGCAACATTGTCAGGCCCAGATCGGCGTGCAGTGCGCTGACTGCGATCAGCGGCCCCGGGTGTGGAGGCATCAGCGCATGCAGCGTGGTCATGCCCGCCAATGCAGGAATAGCGATTTTCAAAAGGGGCTGATTGGACTGGCGCGCCATGACGAAGATGATCGGCACCATCATCACCAGACCCACTTCGAAGAACAGCGGCAGGCCGATGACCATCGCGACCAGTGCCATCACCCACGGCAACGTCTTGCCTTTGCCCAGACCGAGCAAGGTAGACGCAATGCGATCCGCCGCCCCCGATTCGGCCATCAGCGCGCCGAGCATCGCCCCCAGCGCAATAATGATCCCGGCCTCACCGAGAATCCCGCCCGCGCCCTTGCTGAACGCTTTCGCAACAGCCTCCGCTGGCAAACCCGCACCTATCCCTGCGATGAAAGTGCCCACCAGAATCGACAGAAACGGCGGGAGTTTGGTAGCGCTGATCAGCACGATAATCGTGGCGATGGCGATCAGGCAGCAGATGATCAGGCGGGTGTCGTGAAACACCCACGCAGCAGACGACAAATCCAAGAGCAACCCCTTATCGTTCGATTCTTATTGAAAGATGATCTGCAACAATTTGTTTCAGATGGCCAAACGATACCGGATGCGGCAAGCGGTCGCAGTGATTTTTTCACACAAAGTGGCCGAAAAGGCCTGCCATTCATCCATTCATCTAAATGAATAAAAACAGGTGGTCACAGAACGCTCCGCTGCGTGCACTCGATCAAAACATCCCGTAATGCCTGCGCGGCCGCCGACAATTTGTGATCGGCCAAGGTCATCAGACCGATTCGCCGCTCGATTCGCGGCCCCTCCAGTTCGATACAGCGCGCGCCCAGCTCCTCCATCTGCTGAATGCACAATGAGGGCACGGCGCTGACCCCCAGCCCGTTGGCAACCATGCGGCCCACCGTCGAAAGCTGATGGCTTTCGAACGCCACGGACAACTTGCCATGCTGGGTCTGCAGATCCTGCTCCAGTAACAACCGCACCGCTGACGGCCGTTGCAACGTGATGAAGTCGTGATGCAGCAATTCATCCCACGTCACTTCGCCACGCTGGGCGAGGGGTGAGTCCATTGGCACGACGGCGACGAAACGGTCCATGTAGAACGAGGTAAAAGTCAGGGTATTGCTCGACTCGGGCTCGAAGCCGATCCCAAGCTCCACTCGACGGTGATCGACCATCTCCAGCACCTGTTCGTTGATCACGTCATGCACCGCGACATTGACCCTGGGATAGCGCTCGCGAAACACCTTCAGCGCCATCGGCAAGAGGTTGCCGGCGAACGATGGCATGGCCGCAATCGACACTTTGCCCATCTGCAAGGTGAAACGCTGACGCAGCAATTCTTCGGTATTGTCCCAGTCGGCGAGCAGTTGCCTTGCCAGCGGCACCAGGGTTTCGCCTTCAGGCGTCAGACTGACACTGCGGGTGGTGCGCGTCAGCAATTGCCCACCCAGGTCATCTTCCAGCGCCTTGATAGTCAGGCTCAGCGCCGGTTGAGACAGGTGCAGCCGCTCACCGGCCTGTGCAAAACTCAAGCACTGCGCGACGGCGAGAAACGCTCTAAGCTGCTTTACATTCATTTATTTGTTTTTCTTATCAATTGATGAAAAAAACAAAATTAACAAATCACTGAGCTAGAGAGAAGATGCGATCAACGCTATCCGGCGACGAATTGTCGGACACAACTACAACGAAGGCGGGATATCACCATGGCAGGACTCGACAAGCGAGTTGCAACATACGAAGAAGCCCTTGCCGGGCTGACTGACAACATGACGGTACTGGCCGGTGGTTTCGGCCTGTGCGGTATCCCCGAAAACCTTATCGCGCAGATCAAGCGCATGGGCGTCAAAGGCCTGACCGTTGTCTCGAACAACTGTGGCGTCGACGGCTTTGGGCTGGGCGTGCTGCTCGAAGACCGACAGATCCGCAAGATGATCGCCTCCTACGTTGGTGAAAACGCCCTCTTCGAACGCCAATTGCTGAGCGGCGAACTGGAAGTCGAACTCACTCCCCAAGGCACCCTTGCTGAAAAAATGCGCGCAGGCGGTGCCGGCATCCCCGCTTTCTATACCGCCACCGGCTACGGCACTCCTGTGGCCGAAGGCAAGGAAACGCGCCAGTTCAATGGCCGCAATGTGATCCTGGAAGAAGCCATCACCGGCGACTTCGCGATCATCAAGGGCTGGAAAGCCGACCACTTCGGCAACGTGGTCTATCGCCATACTGCGCAGAACTTCAACCCGGTCGCCGCGACAGCAGGCAAGATCACCGTGGTCGAGGTCGAGGAAATCGTCGAGCCGGGCGTTCTGTTGCCGACCGAGATCCACACGCCAGGCATCTATGTGGATCGCGTGATCCTGGGCACGTTCGAGAAACGCATCGAGCAGCGTACGGTCAGGAAAGCCTGACGCTGGCGCTCAACGACCTCCCCTCAACCGAATGATCGGCAGCGAACGTATCTGTAGCAGTCCGGCTTGCCGGCGGTAACGTAACGTTATTCACCACCGCCCGGCGAGCCGGACTGCTACAGGATCGGACTCCGGACAGAACAAAAAGAGACCCAAGATCATGGCACTCTCCCGCGAACAAATGGCACAGCGCGTTGCGCGCGAACTGCAAGACGGCTTTTACGTAAACCTGGGCATCGGTATTCCGACGCTGGTTGCCAACTATGTGCCAGACGGCATCGACGTGATGCTGCAATCGGAAAACGGCTTGCTCGGTATGGGTGCGTTTCCCACCGAGGAGACCATCGATGCCGACATGATCAACGCCGGCAAACAGACCGTGACCGCGCGCAAGGGCGCATCGATTTTCTCCTCGGCCGAATCGTTCGCCATGATCCGGGGCGGCCATGTTGACCTGACCGTACTGGGCGCCTTCGAAGTCGACGTCGACGGCAACATCGCGTCGTGGATGATCCCTGGCAAACTGGTCAAGGGCATGGGCGGCGCGATGGACCTGGTGGCGGGCGCGGACAACATCATCGTGACCATGACCCATGCCTCCAAGGACGGCGAGTCCAAACTGCTGTCGCGCTGCAGCCTGCCGCTGACCGGCGCTGGCTGCATCAAGAAGGTACTGACTGACCTTGCGTACCTGGAGATCGAAAACGGCGCCTTCATCTTGCGCGAAACCGCACCGGGCGTAACGGTCGAAGAAATCATCGCCAAGACCGCCGGCAAACTGATCGTGCCGGATGATGTGGTCGAAATGACGTTCTGATTCACCGAAGTTGTCGTGTTCCCCTGTAGGAGCGCGCTTGCCCGCGATCAAAACCAGTCCATTCACCCACGCAGTGTCTGAACTATCGCTTCGCGGGCAAGCGCGCTCCTACAGGGGAACGCGCCTTCCTCTGCTCCTTAGACACACCCGCATCACATCGCTTTGCCATTCCGCCTCTTCAGCAATGAAGGGGCTTTGCCGTATCTAGAGCTGCACCTTTTCTTACGTCACTGCCGATACTAAAAACAGCTATCTCAATAGCACCCGAACAATAACTCCAAGAGGTAAAACAACGTGGCCGCCGATATCGAAGAAAGCCGCTCCGCCCGATTTGCCCTGCGCTGCGCCAAATGGGCAGAACGCTGGTTCCCTGACTCCTGGGTGTTCGCTGCCCTGGCCGTGGTCATCGTCACACTCGCCACGCTGGTCATCGGCGCTAAACCCGCCGACGCCGCCAAAGCCTTCGGCGACGGTTTCTGGAGCCTGATCCCCTTCACTATGCAAATGGCCTTCGTGGTCATCGGCGGCTACGTCGTCGCCAGCTCGCCACCCGCCGTCAAGCTGATCGACCGTCTGGCGCGCATCCCCAAGAACGGTCGCTCGGCCGTGGCTTGGGTCGCGCTGATTTCCATGGTCGCTTCGCTGCTGAACTGGGGCCTGTCACTGGTCTTCGGCGGTTTGCTGGTGAGAGCGCTCGCGCGCCGCACCGATCTGAAGATGGACTACCGCGCCGCCGGTGCTGCCGCCTATCTGGGGCTGGGCGCCGTGTGGGCACTGGGGCTCTCGTCTTCGGCAGCACAACTGCAAGCCAACCCGGCGAGCCTGCCACCTTCGATTCTGGCAATCACCGGGATGATCCCGTTCACCCAGACCATCTTCCTCTGGCAGTCGGGCGTCATGCTGCTGGCGCTGGTGGTGATCTCGATCATCGTCGCTTACGCTACCGCACCTGGCCCGAACAGCGCTCGAGAAGCCAAGGATTGTGGCGTTGACCCTGCGTTCAGCATGCCACCGCTGCCACCACGCACCCGTCCGGGCGAGTGGCTGGAATACAGCCCGCTGCTGATCATCCTGATGGTCGTGCTGGCGTCCGGCTGGTTGTACAACGAGTTCAGCACCAAGCCTGCAATCACCGCGATCTCGGGCCTTAACACCTACAACTTCCTGTTCATCATGGTCGGCGCGCTGCTGCACTGGCGTCCGCGCAGTTTCCTGGATGCCGTGGCCCGAGCCGTGCCGACCACCACCGGCGTGCTGATCCAGTTCCCGCTGTACGGTTCGATTGCCGCCCTGCTGACCACCGCCAAGGGCGGTGATGCGCAGACCGTCGCACACCACATCTCGACCTTCTTCACCAGTATCGCGTCCCACGACACCTATGCGCTGCTGATGGGTGTGTACTCGGCGATCCTCGGTTTCTTCATTCCGTCCGGTGGCGGCAAGTGGATCATCGAAGCGCCGTACGTGATGCAGGTCGCCAACGACCTGAAGTATCACCTCGGGTGGGCGGTGCAGATCTACAACGCCGCCGAAGCACTGCCGAACCTGATCAACCCGTTCTATATGCTGCCGCTGCTGGGCGTGCTGGGCCTGAAGGCGCGGGATCTGATCGGCTTCTCGTTCGTGCAATTGCTGGTGCACACGCCATTGGTGCTGTTCCTGCTGTGGGCGTTGGGTACGACGCTGGCGTACGTGCCGCCGCTGATGCCGTAAAACAGGCACTCCCCTTTAGCAGCACGGCTTGCCGGCGGTAGCGATCTTGAACACGCC
>NZ_QXTJ01000029.1 GCF_003605735.1 Pseudomonas sp. LS-2
TACTTGAATCGGGAACGTGAGCCTATGAACAGACAAACTGCTTGAGACTGACGCGACAACTACATTGACACACACCGAAAGCACCAAAAGTAACCAAAAGTGCCTGCTCCTGGTTTGGCCCTCGTTCCTCGGGTTCCTTCACTTCGGCGACGCTCCGTGGGCCCGCGCCGAACGGACATCCATGTCCTGACGGCGCTCTCGCGGCATCCATGCCGCTCGACCCACTCCACGCCACCTGCGTTCAGCCTGCACCCAAGTCGCGATTGGTGCTGTCTGGAATTTCGCGCACTTAGAAGCAAAATCAAAAGCCAACCCAGCTCTGGGATTTCACGCGAACCCTGTGGAGAAGCCGGAGGTCACGACGGTACGGGCCGCGATTCGGACGATGGCGGTGGGTCTGGTGGCTCATCTGCTAACTGATCCACCGCTTCGCTGCCGTCGCACAGCTCCGGCTTCTCCCACAGGAATTGCGTCAGGACGGACAGCTGTGTTCGCTGTTGATGTTGATCTTGCTGCTAAGCGCACGTCAGCCCAGACACCACCAATCGCGACTTGGGTGCAGGCTGAACGCAGGTGGCGTGGAGTGGGCCGAGCGGCATGGATGCCGCGAGAGCCGCCCCCCGCCATGGATGGCGGATGGCGGCGGGCCCACGGAGCGTCGCCGGAGTGAGGGTACGGCGACGAAGGAGCCGCCAAACCAGGAGCAAGGACACTTGGTTACTTGGTGTCTTTTCAAGTAACTCGCCGAAGGCGAAACAGGTCTGGCGTTAGCCAGAACCCATCTCAGGGCTTGGCACTATCCGGAAACGGCGCAAAAGGCGTACGCCCCTCGGCTGTCTGCAATTCCAGAAGATACTTGCGGAAAATCTGCCCCAATACCTGAGTAGCGACTTCCAGATCTTCCTTCTTCATCTGCGCGGAAACTTCGTCGGCCTGATCCAGAGCATCTTCCGAACCATTGACCGCCGCCATCTTCAGCACGATATAGGCCTGAATGTTATTGGCCTGCACGCCTTCGCCACGAAAGAACATCAGGCCCAATTGATACTGTGCCTGTGCATGCCCCTGTAACGAAGCCTGTTCGAAGTAGTTGAGCGCTTGAGTCAGGTCGCGCGGCGTACTTTTGCCGTCGTAATAGAACTGTCCCAACTCGTATTGTGCCTGCGCATCCCCGCCTTGAGCCGCCTGCTGGCAGGCCGACAACGCTGCTGGCAGGTTGTCTGGCTGGGTATTGAGGGTGCAACGACCCACCGCTGGGATCAACAACGAGTTGCCACCTGCATTCGCCAGCAGGGGATGAAGAAGCAACAGGCAGCCCAATGCAAGGGTGCGGCCGGTGCGGTTCATGGAAGTCGACTTACCTCTGAAAAAGGTGCGGGCATGCCCGTCCAGCGAAATGAGCTGGCTGCGCATTATGAAATAAGCGGGGCCAACCTTACAAAGTCTTTGCTGATTTTCTGCTACACGGGCTTGATTGGCCTGTATTCAGGGGCTCGAACCGACGCGCAGGTGTAAACATCTAACAAAATAACTCAGGAATATCGCAAATCAACCTGTGAGGGGCAGGACGGCGGCAGACGATATACCCTCTTTTGTCTGGCCGCCCACGATTCCGGGTCCGGCTTGCCAGCGATGGCGCATTCCTGATCGCTACCGCCGGCAAGCCGTGCTGTTACAAAGGTGTGGTTGTTGCGTGGCCGGTTACTTCAACTTCGCAAACGCCTTCTCGGCGGCATCGAGCGTCAGTTGCAGTTCCGCTTCGCCATGAGCGATGGAGGTGAAACCTGCTTCGAACGCACTGGGCGCCAGATACACGCCGCCTTCCAGCATGGCGTGGAAGAAGCGCTTGAAACGCTCTGCGTCGCTGCTCATCACGTCCTGGAAAGTGACGATCTGTTTGGCATCGGTGAAATACAGGCCGAACATGCCGCCGGCCTGAGTGGTCACGAAGGGGATGCCCGCAGCGTCGGCGCGCTGTTGCAGACCTTCGAGCATGCGCGTGGTGTAGGCGCTCAGCTCATCGTGGAAACCCGGACGGCTGATCAATCGCAACGTGGTCAGACCCGCCGCCATCGCCAACGGATTACCCGACAACGTGCCGGCCTGATAAACCGGGCCCAGCGGCGCGATGTGCGACATGATTTCGCGTTTGCCGCCGAAGCAGCCGACTGGCATGCCGCCACCGATGATCTTGCCGAAGGTGCTCAGGTCGGGTTTGACGCCGTAGTAGGCCTGAGCGCCGCCGAGTGCGACGCGAAAGCCGGTCATCACTTCGTCGAAAATCAGCACCACGCCGTGCTTGTCGCATTCTTCGCGTAAGCCTTGCAAAAAGCCGGGTGCTGGCGGCACGCAGTTCATGTTGCCCGCAACGGGCTCGACGATGATGCACGCCACTTCCTGACCCACTTCAGCGAGCATCACCTTGACCGCGTCGATGTCGTTGAACGGCAGCGTCAACGTGTGTTTGGCGAAGGCGGCAGGCACGCCAGGCGAACTCGGCACGCCCAGGGTCAGCGCGCCTGAACCGGCCTTCACCAGCAGGCTGTCGGAGTGCCCGTGGTAGCAGCCTTCGAATTTGATGATGCTGTCGCGGCCGGTGTAACCCCGTGCCAGACGGATCGCGCTCATGGTCGCTTCGGTGCCGGAGCTGACCATGCGGACCATTTCCATCGACGGCACGATGGAGCAGACCAGGTCGGCCATCTCGGTTTCCATTGCGGTCGGCGCGCCGTAGGACAGGCCGTGCTCGAGTTGTTTGCGCACGGCGTCGAGGACGTCCGGATGGCTGTGGCCGAGGATCATCGGGCCCCAGGAACCGACGTAATCGACATAACGCTTGTCGTCTTCGTCAGTCACGTAGGCGCCAGCGGCGTGCTTGAAAAACAGCGGGGTGCCGCCGACGCTCTTGAATGCGCGAACGGGCGAGTTGACGCCACCGGGAATATGCTTCTGAGCATTGGCGAACAGGGTTTCAGAACGGGACATGATGAGGTCTCTGTTTGAATCGGTCATAAAGGGAAGCGCAATCGGCCCGACGCGGGATCAGGCCGACTTGAACAGATCGTTGAAGGCGCGCGCACGGCGGGTGACTTCCTGGGTCGTCTCAGCGCCGAACAGGCCGTGCACCACCGCCAGCAGATCGGCGCCGTGGGCCACCAGCGGAGCGGCGTTTTCCAGGGTGATGCCGCCGATGACGGCGATCGGCAGGTGAATACGTTTGCGCGCCTGTGCCAGCATCTCCAGGCTGCACGCTGGTGCGCCAGGCTTGGTATTGGAATTGAAGAAGCGCCCGAACGCGACGTACGTTGCGCCATCGGCCTTGGCCTTGTCAGCCAGTTCGAGCTGCGCGTGGCATGTGGCGCCGACGATGGCTTTGTGGCCAAGCAAGGCGCGGGCGTCCGGCAACGAGCCGTCGGTCTGGCCCAGATGCACGCCGACCCCCAGACGCGCCGCGACCTCGGCGTCATCATTGATGATCAATCGGGTCTTGTAGCGCTCGCAGAGTTTGAGCAGTTCGGAAGCTTCGCGCAGACGACGGGTCTCGTCGCCTGATTTGTCGCGGTATTGCAGCAAGGTCACACCGCCATCGAGGGCAGCTTCGACATAGGACAGGAATTTGCCCGCCAACAACTGGCTGTCAGTCACGGCGTACAAGCCACGTAGTTTCATCAGGGGTGCCTCTTTGTTTTCGTGGCGTTACGAGCAGAAATCCAGCGGCAGGCGACGGGGTACGAACTGGCCTTTGCCCAGTTGTTCGGCATCGCGTAGCGTGCGCCAAGTGTAGTCCAGCGCCGTCTCCACGGCGCTGATCAGGTCTTGCCCAAGTGCCAGCCGACCGGCCAGGGCGCTGGCCAGTGTGCAGCCCGAACCGTGATAACTGCCGGGCAGACGCTGACAGGTGAACGTGCGTGTCTCGCCGCCACGTATATAAAGGCGGTTGTGCACTTGCTGCTCGTCGCCATGGCCACCGGTGATCAGCAGATGTTCACAGAACGGCAGCAGTTTTTGCGCACATTCATCGGCGCTGCCTTGTGGCAATTCGGCAAGAATGCGTGCTTCCGGCAGGTTCGGAGTGGCAATCGTCGCCAGCGGGAGCAGACGTTCGCGCATGGCGTAGCCGACTTCGTCCTTGCCCAGTCGCCCACCGCCACCGGCACGCAGCACAGGGTCGCAGACCAACGGCAGATGCGGATTGGCCTTGAGCAGTTCGACAACGGTGTCGACCATTTCCAGTGAGCCGAGCATGCCCAGCTTCACGGCCGCGACGGGCGAGTCATTGAGTACGGCATTGGCCTGGGCCAGCACCCACTCGCGGTCCAGCACCCGGAAGTCGGCGACGTTCACGGTGTCTTGCACGGTCAGCGCGGTGACCGCTGGAGCTGCGTGGCAACCCTGAGCGAGCAGGGCTTCGATATCTGCCTGCAAGCCGGCGCCACCACTGGGATCGTGGCCGGAGAGACAGAGGACAACGGGGCGGGAGCTATAGATATTCATGGTGCGCGAGCTTACCACTAAAGCTTTTGCCGGGCCGCCAGTCGCCATCAGATTTTTCGGGCATGATTAAGCGATGGCTCTAGAACGGGCCTCTTGGCGATTGAGGTGCCGGTCGTCATGAAAGCTCAAGGAAAGCTTGGCGGGTGCCGATTAAGATGGTGTCATCTAGCTATCAATCGCTATGCTGTTGGCCTAGTTCGTTTGTCCCAGCCAGAAGAGTGAATGCAAGTGCGTTGCCCGTTAAGCCAGTTGGCCCATCGTAGGATCATGTTGTTGTCTCCAATGGAACGGGGGAATCACCACGCCACCCAGAACGAAACGGGTGGTGATGCATGCGCATTCTTCTGACTCTGCTGCTGGTGCTGATGCCCCTGCTCGCCAGCGCCGTGGAATTCAACGAAAACACGCGCAGCCTGCCTCTGGGGCGAGCGACGCAGGTCTTCGAAGACCCCAGCGGCAACGCGACCATTGCCGACGTATCATCCCCTGAAGGCGCGGCGAAGTTTCGTGCGCTGGAGGCCAGTTCACTGAATGCCGGCTATTCGCGCTCGGCGTTCTGGCTCAAGGTCCGGCTGACCTATCGACCAAACGACCCATTCGCCTCCGCGGACTGGTTGCTGGAACTGGCCTATCCGCCGATGGACCACGTCGACCTGTACCTTTCCACCGACGACGCGGCGCCAAAGCTGGCCTGGCAGACCGGCGACATGTTGCCTTTCAGCAGTCGCCAGATTAAACAGAACAACTACCTGTTCGATCTGGACCTGCGACCCCACGAAAGCAAGACCGCGTATATCCGCGTCGCCAGTCACGGGTCGGTGCAGGCGCCCCTTAACCTCTGGGCCAGCCACGCCTATATTGAGGAACAACCTTCGCGGCTGTACATCCTCGGGATGATCTACGGCGTGCTGGCGGTAATGCTGGTCTACAACCTGTTCATCTATCTGAGTGTGCGTGACAACAGCTACCTCTATTACATCCTCTACATCACCTGCTTCGGTCTGTATCAGGTGTCGGTCAATGGCGCCGCTATCGAATTCCTGTGGCCTGACAATCCCTGGTGGGCCAACACCTCAACGACTTATCTGATCGCGGCGGCGATCCTCTTCGCCAGCCAGTTCACACGCAAGTTTTTACAAACGCCGAAACTCGGCTGCTGGCTCGATACGCCGCTGTTGCTGATGATGGGCTGCGCAGCGGTGATCATGGTGCTGTCGTTGATCGCCGACTACGGCATCGCCTTGCGTCTGGTCACGGCGCTGGTGTTGATATTCACGCCGGTCATCCTGCTGATCGGCATCGTGGCCTGGCTCAAGGGCCGACGCGTGGCGCGCTATTTCATCTTCGCCTGGTCGGCGTTTCTCGTGGGCGGCGTCGTCAACGCCACCATGTTGCTGGGGCATCTTCCGAACAACTTCTGGACCATGTACGCAAGCCAGATCGGCTCGGTGGNCGCGAGCGTCAGACGCAAATCATGGCGCAGTCCAGCAAGGACCTGGAAAAACTCAACCAGCAACTGGCTGTCAGCAACCGGCTCAAGGACGAGTTTCTCGCCACGCTCACCCATGAGTTGCGTACGCCGATGAATGGCGTGATCGGTTCGCTCGAACTGATGCAACTGGACGGCGCCGAAGACGACATCGAACTGTATCGCCAGACCGCTGCCGACTCGGCGCAAAACATGATGGGTATCGTCAACGGCATCTTGACCCTGACCGAGCTACAGGCCGGACGCATCAGTGTGCAAAGCGAAACGTTCAGCCTGCGTCATTTGCTGTTTCAGGTGCGCAGCGCGTTCGAGCCGCAGGCGCGGGGCAAGTCGTTGACGTTGAGCGTCGAACTGGACGAAAGCCTGCCCGACAGTCTGCAAGGTGATGGGCTCAAGCTGCGCCAATGCATGGATTGCCTGATCGATAACGCGATCAAGTTCACCAAGAGCGGTTCGATCCGGATCCGCGTCAGCGGCCAGTGCATCGATGCGCAACAGGTGCGGCTGTTGGTTGACGTGATCGACACCGGTATTGGCTTCACCCGGCTTGACGAAGAAACGCTCTACGCCAATTTCTATCAGGTGGATGGCTCCATGACCCGGGAGTACGGTGGACTCGGAATCGGCCTGGCGATCTGCCGACAGTTGATCGAGCTGCAAGGCGGGCGCTTGAGCCATCAATCCGAGCCGGGGAGTGGTAGTCAGTTCCGCTTGAGCCTGAACGTATTGCGAGGAACTGCGCCGGTGGCCTGATCTGCACGCCTGCTGGTAATGGGAGAAGCAGGGCAAAGGCGCCGTCATTTAGTCGCCTATGGCACTTTTTTCACCCTCAGGTGCGTGATTCACTGGTCCTCATCTGCGCTTGTCGCACTGACCGGACCGGAGTTGCCTCATGAACCTGCATCAGTTCGCCGAGACCCACGACGTCACCAACCAGCCGCCTTCGCTGGATGGCACCAATCTCTATCGCATCGACCTGCCGCTGCAGGAGTGGTCGCAACACTTCGGGGCCGGATGGGCGCAATCGAGAATCGATGCTTACGGTGCGCTGGCCGGCGGTCCGCTGATGGAAGCCGGCTTTCTCGCCAATCAGAACAAGCCGGTGTTCGCCAGCCATGATCGCTATGGCCATCGTATCGATCTGGTGGAGTTTCACCCCGCCTATCACCAGTTGATGCAAACAGCGGTCGAGCACGGCATTCCCTCATTGCCCTGGACCGATCCGCGAGAAGGGGCTCATGTCGCCCGCGCAGCCATGAGTTACCTGCACTCTCAGGCTGAAGCCGGTAGCGGTTGCCCGTTGACCATGACGTTCGCCAGCGTCCCCGCACTCAAGCTTCAACCTGATTTGGCGGATATATGGCTGCCGAAAATCCTCGCGACTGAATACGACCCGCGTAACGTCGGTATCGCCCACAAGGCCGGGGCCACCATTGGCATGGCAATGACCGAGAAGCAGGGCGGAACCGACGTGCGGGCCAATACCACTCGGGCTTATCCAGTTGGCCAGCCAGGTCCGGGCCAGGCCTATGAACTGGTGGGCCACAAGTGGTTCTGCTCAGCGCCGATGTGCGATGCGTTCCTGACGCTTGCCCAGACAGAAAAGGGACTGACCTGTTTCCTGTTGCCACGCCATCGTCCGGACGACACCCGCAACGAGTTCTATATCCAGCGCTTGAAGAACAAACTCGGCAACTGGTCCAACGCTTCCAGCGAAGTCGAGTTTCGCGGGGCGCTGGCGTGGATGGTAGGGGAAGAGGGGCGCGGTGTGCCGACCATCATCGAAATGGTCGCCATGACTCGTTTCGACTGCATGACCGGCTCCAGTGCGCTGATGCGTCAGGCGCTGACTCAGGCTGCGCATCACTGCGCCCATCGCAGTGTCAGCGCACGCTTGCTCAGCGAACAGCCGTTGATGCAGAACGTTCTCGCCGATCTGGCGCTGGAAAGTGAGGCGGCGCTGGCGCTGAGCTTGCGCATGGGCCGGGCCCTGGAGCGACTGGATGATGCGCACGAAGCGCATTTCGCGCGGCTGGTCACGGCGGTGGGCAAATACTGGATCTGCAAACGCGCCCCCGCGATGATCAACGAGGCGGCCGAGTGCATGGGTGGGGCGGGGTACGTCGAGGACACCATCCTGCCGCGTCTTTATCGTGAAGCACCGGTCAACTCGACATGGGAAGGCTCGGGTAACGTGCAATGCCTGGACGTGCTGCGTGCGCTGTCAAAGGAGCCCGGCGTGCTCGATGCACTGTTCGACGAGTTGGGTGACGGCCATGGCGACAGGCGTCTGGCTGCGCACATTAATCAGCTCAAGACGGCGTTCAAGGACACCCGCGACATTCAGTACCGGGCACGGCAACTGACGGAAGATATCGCGGTGGGGTTGCAGGCCAGGTTGCTGCTGGAAGCGGGCAATTCCACCGTCAGTGACGGTTTTATCGCAGGGCGTATCGAACAGCCGGGGCGAGTGTATGGCGCGCTGCCCCGTGGGGTGGATGTCCAGGCGTTGGTGGCCAGGTCCTCGCCCCAGGTTTCATGACCCACCACTCCCCTCCGTAGCAGTCCGGCTTGCCGGCGGTAGCGATTTGGTGGGCCCCACCGTCGGCAAGCCGGACTGCTACAGGACATCCTTTGTCGCTGCATCATTTCGTGCCTTCCACATCCGTTGCAGGCAAGATGGAGCCTTGCAAGATCAGAAGGATGCGCATCGTGACTGAAGCTTTTATTGTCGTAGAAACCGCCGAACAAGCTGTGGATCGGCTTGCCGAGCTGCACGGACGTGCGACCACTGCCTTGAGCCAGGCGCTCAAGCGTTATCTGAAAGACCGCGTCGAGCCCGACGCCACCGAGCGCGAGCTTTTCCGCTACCCAGAACTGCGTTTGACCTATCACTGCCAGGGCGAAGTGCCACTGACCACCCGAGCCTACGCCAAGGTTCAACTGCCGGGCACTTACAGCGTTACCGTCACTCACCCGGCGGCGTTCCGCAAATACCTGATCGAACAGCTCGTGCCGCTGATGAATGACTTCACCGTGACGGTCGAAGTAGGCGTGAGTGAACAGAACATTCCGTATCCGTACGTCGTCGAGCAGGGTGATGAACTGGCGGGTACCGGCGTCACGGCCGCGACCCTGGCGCGTGTCTTCCCGAGTACCGACCTGTCGGCTGCCACCGACGGCATTGCCGACGGTCTCTACGACTGGGCCAACACCGACCCGCTGCCGCTGGCGCTGTTCGACGCCGCCCGTGTGGACTTCTCGCTGCGCCGGTTGGTGCATTACACCGGCAGCGACTGGCGCCATGTGCAGCCGTGGATTCTGCTCACCAACTACCACCGCTACGTTGACCAGTTCATCGTGCACGGTCTGGAAAAGCTGCGCGACGATCCGCGTTTCGTGAAAATGGTGCTGCCGGGCAACGTCATCGTCGACAAGAGCATGGACCACGGCGAAGCCCAGGCCATCGTTTCCAGCGTGGTCTGGCACCGTTATCAGATGCCTGCCTATCACCTGATCGCCGAAGACGGTCACGGCGTGACGCTGGTCAACATCGGCGTCGGCCCGTCCAACGCCAAGAACATCACCGACCATCTGGCCGTGTTGCGTCCGCATTGCTGGCTGATGATCGGGCACTGCGGCGGCTTGCGTCAGTCGCAGACCATCGGCGATTACGTCCTGGCTCACGCTTACATGCGTCGCGACGGCATTCTTGATCGCGTGCTGCCGCCGAACATCCCGATCCCGGCCCTGGCCGAAGTGCAGTTGGCGTTGCAGGAGTCTGCCGCGCAAATCACCGGCGAGCGTGGCGATGACCTGAAAAAGCGTCTGCGTACCGGCACCGTGCTGACTTACGACGACCGCAACTGGGAACTGCGCTGGGCGCAGGAGCGACCGTTGATCAATCTGTCCCGCGCCGTGGCAGTGGATATGGAGAGCGGCACCATCGCGGCTCAAGGCTATCGTCTGCGTGTGCCGTACGGGACGCTGCTTTGCGTGTCGGACAAACCGCTGCACAGCGAAATCAAGCTGCCGGGTTCGGCCAACGCTTTCTATGAGCGTGCCGTTACACAGCATCTGAAGATTGGTATTGCAGCGCTGGACCTCCTGCGCACGCAGCTTAACTCGTTGCACTCGCGCAAATTGCGCAGCTTCGACGAACCACCGTTCCGTTGATGTGCTAGGCGTTTAACGAAAGGGCCACTAAAGTGGCCCTTTCTGTGTCTACGCTTCGAGCTGATATGCCCCGCAATCAACGTCCCGTCTCGCGCCGTCCGGCGCCCAATTCTTCCGGTGCGCCGCGTCGTGTCGCCAAGGCGCCGCCCGCCGAACCCCGGTTGATCCTGTTCAACAAACCGTTCGACGTACTGACTCAGTTCAGCGATGGCGAGGGGCGGGCGACGCTCAAGGACTTCATTGAAATCCCCGGGATCTACCCGGCCGGGCGACTGGACCGTGACAGCGAAGGCTTGCTGCTGCTGACCAACGACGGCCAGCTGCAGGCGCGGATTGCCGATCCCAAACACAAACTCGCCAAGACGTACTGGGTTCAGGTCGAGGGCGAACCCTCGCAGGAGCAACTGCAGAAACTGCGCGATGGCGTCGAACTGAACGATGGCCCGACCTTGCCCGCGCAGGCCAGGCAGCTCGATGAGCCGGAACTCTGGCCGCGCAACCCGCCCGTGCGTTTTCGCAAAAGCGTGCCCACCGCCTGGCTTGAACTGATCATTAAGGAAGGACGCAATCGCCAGGTGCGCCGGATGACTGCCGCGGTGGGGTTGCCGACATTACGGCTGGTGCGGGTGCGGATTGGCGACTGGAGTATCGAAGGGCTGGATCAGGGGCAGTGGCGGGAAGTGCCGGCGATCTTGTAGGAGCGCGCTTGCCCGCGATTGCAATCTGGCAGTCACCGATGTTGTAGCTCATACGCCGCTATCGCGGGTAAGCGCGCTCCTACAAAAAACAGACTGTCGGCGCTAACGACTTCAGCCATGCTGCTCAAGATACGCAATCACCACGCTCTTGATGATGAACGCCAGCACCCCGAGGCCTAGCACGCCGAACAGGATCATGGTCCCGAAGCGTCCGGCTTTGGACTTCTTCGCGAGGTCCCAGACGATGAACCCCATGAAGGCGATCAGGACAGTGACCAGGATGGTCATCATCCATTCTTCAAATACTTCAGGCTCCATGGAGCGTCTCCGGTGTGTCGGGTTTGACTGGCGATTATAGAGTTGACTGACGCCGCATCAGCCGCGCAGATGCACCAGTGGCAACTCGGTGCTGGCCAACACCTGATTGAGCACGAAGCTCGAACGCACGCTGGTCACGCCATCGATTCGGGTCAGGTGCCCCAGTAGAAATTTCTGGTAGTGGTCCATGTCCGGTACCACGACTTTCAACTGGTAATCGGCGTCTATACCGGTAACGAGGCTGCACTCCAGCACTTGTGGCAGGTTGCGGATGTGCTGTTCGAAATTCTCGAAACGGTCCGGCGTATGGCGGTCCATGCCGATCAGGACATAGGCCGTCAGGCTCAGCCCCAGTTTCTTTCGATCCAGCAGGGCGACCTGACGCACGATGTAGCCGTCGTCTTCCAGTTGCTTGACCCGCCGTGAACACGGCGACGGTGACAGGCCGATGCGCTCGGCAAGCTCCTGATTGGAGATACGAGCGTCACGTTGCAGTTCTGCCAGGATACTCAGGTCATATCTATCGAGCTTGCTCACGATGGGCACCTTTATAGGATCGATTGCGCTGAATTATTCATCCGAAGTGAAAAATTGCGCAAGCGGTGTTTTCGCCAGCAACATTCGCAATCCTCTGTCGCGGACAAAAGCCTATTCTTTTAACCAGAATCACTGCCCGGACACAGCGTCCAGCGCGGCCCGCCGAATCAGGCCAGCCGCGGCCTCCAGCCCAACAGGGTTGATCAGGCCACCGGGCTACGCACTGTCCAGAAGACGATGCGAGGTGAGCCGGCGTCAAAAGCGTCGAGCCAGGACGAAGCATTCGCGAGAGGGCCCATGAGCCCTCTTTTTTTGTGCCCGCGATTAGTGGCGGCTGGTAGAGTGCGGCGAACGGCGCTCCAAGAATGCAGTCCTATCAACAGGTATCCGCGCCGCAGTGAGGAAAGCATGAACACGCGCATCTGGCGTCTGGCAGGTGTCAGTCTTCTGGCCTTGAGCATCAGTGCTCAGGTGTTGGCCGACGATAACAATCAGCAACAACAACAGCAGCAACAGCAGCGTGGTTTCGAGATGCAGCGTCAGCAGCAACAGAACCAGCAGCGCTTCAACCAGGATCAGCAGCAGAACCAGAACCAGCAGCGCGAACAACAGCAACAGCGCCAGCAACAACAGCAGCAATATCAGCAGCAGCGCCAGCAGGAACAACTCAATCAGCAGCGACAGATCCAGCAGAACCAGCAGCAGCGCTACGATCAGCAGCGCCAACAGCAGGACCGTGAGCGCAATCAGCAGCGTCAGGATCAGTTGCAACAGCAGCAGCGCCAGCAACAAATCCAGCAACAACAACGCCAGCAGCAACAGCAGTTGCAGCAGCGCCAGTTGCAGGATCGTCAGGGCAATCTGCCGATCCAGAGCCGTCCGGACACCGTGGTGCAGACCCAGGAGCCGCGGCAGGGGTTCTATCGTGATCAGCCTCGGGACAACCCCTGGCGCGGCAACGATCACCGTCCCGACAACGGTCGGCCGGGTGGACATGGCGACGGCTGGGGCTCCGGCCCGCGTTATCGTCCCGGCTATGAGATAGATCGCATGCCTGGCGGTTACTCACGGGTTCCGTACCGTGGTAACGACTATTTCTACTCCGGTGGTTACTGGTATCGCCCGCAAGGCCCGCGTTATGTGGTGGTGCAGCCGCCGCGTGGAGTGCGTGTGCGTTATCTGCCGGACTATGCGCAGCAGGTCTGGCTGGGCAGCGCGCTGTTCTTCCTCGCAGCCGGGACCTATTACACGTATGAACAGAGCACTCAGGAATACGTGGTGGCGCAACCGCCGCAGGGCGTCGAGCCGGTTTACTCTCCGCAGCCGCAACAGGCTGCCGATCCGTATGAGGTAGTCGCCTACCCGGCAAACGGCCAGAGCCAGCAGCAGTTCGAGCAGGATCGCTACGACTGTTATCGCTATGCGGTGCAGCAGAGCAATTTCGACCCTGCGAACGCGACCTATCAGCCCGCGCCCGAAGTGGTGGGGCTTTATCGTCAAGCGATGGCCGGCTGTTATGCCAGTCGCGGGTATAGCGTTCAGCAGTGATGCGGTGAAAGCTACAGGTACACGAAGACGCTCAATTCGGCACTGGGCTATCAGTCCTGTTCACCACTTCCTGAGGGTCGGCGTGTACCAGCACCTCGGCCTTGGGGTACTCGGCCATGATGGCGCGCTCCACCTGCTCGCACAGGTCGTGCGCCACCGACAGGGTCAATGATCCCGGCAACTCCAGATGCAACTGCACGAACCAGTGATTACCAGAAATTCGTGTGCGCAAGTCATGGGCGCCGAGCACGCCGGGGACGTTTTCTGCCAGGGCGAGCATGCGCGCGCTGACGTCCGTCGGGAGTTCGGCATCCATCAGCACCGACACCGTTTCCCGTGCAATCGAGACCGCGCTCCACAGGATATAGAACGCGATGGCCAGGCCGAAGTAAGCGTCCAGTTGGTCATAGCCGAAGTACGCCAGGCCCAGCGCAATCAGGATGCTGGCGTTGAGCAGCAGGTCTGAACGGTAATGCAGCGAGTCGGCGCGAATGGCCGCCGATCCCGTCTCCTTGACCACGCGATGCTGCAATGCAAGCAGCGCCACGGTCAGACCGATCGACAGCACCATTACCACCATGCCCAGCCCCGGAGCGGTCAATGGCTGCGGATGCTGAATACGCTCGATGGCCTGGAAACCGATGAGAAATGCGCTGACTGCGATGAACAACGCCTGAGCCATGCCCGACAGCGCCTCGGCCTTGCCGTGGCCGTAACGGTGATCGTCGTCGGCGGGGCGCAGTGCGTAATGCACTGCCAGCAGATTGAGGAAGGACGCCGCGCCATCGAGCAGCGAGTCGGTCAGGCCCGCCAGCAGGCTGACCGAGCCGCTCAACCACCAGGCCACTGCCTTGGCGATGATCAGAATACTGGCGACGGCCAGCGATGCCCGCGTCGCCAGACGCAATAACCGGGCATGTTCAGGGCTGCTGCTCATGGCGCTTCCTTCAATCAGAACGTTGAAAACATCAGGCCGATGGCACCAGACCCAGGCTCGCCAGTTGCTGAGCGCTGCCCTTGTGCTGGATCAGACGCGGGTCGTCCAGCGGCAGGGTGCGGCCCAGTTCGGTCTGGATGATGGCTTGCAGTTTGGCGTTATCCACAGTGCCATCGGCGCGCACGGCGGGTTGCAGTTTCTGTGGGTCGATCTGCGCCTGTTTGCCGCTCGGCAGGTAGATCGCGCCGGTGGCGAAGTCGACCGCGAACGCGATCACGCCAGGGATGATATAGAACAGCAGGCCGATGGCGTCGAGCACCACGATGGCGGGGTCCATCCGACCGCTGCCCTGGATCTGACCACGACGGTCAGGGTAGAAAATACTGCCGCAGGCGGTCAGTTGAGCCAGCAGGCTGGCGACCAGAACACCGCCAATCAAACGGGAAGGAATGCGCATGGAGATCTCCTCAGAGGAAGTCGCAACTATACAAGGCAAATGCCTAATCACTAAGACTATCCAGCAAGCGAGACGGTTCTGAAGGAGGAGCAAAACAAAGCGCGAGGTTGAGTGGCAGTGCAGACAGGGGAGGGCAATGGGCGGGGACAAAGGTAAACGCGCCAGTGAGCATTTCGGAGGCGTTCCCTCCATGCTCACTGGCGTTCAGATGGCGTCAGTGCAGTGCGCTGGCGCGATTCTTGGCGATATCTTCCGGTTTGATCTCACCATTGCTCTGACCGAACCGTCGCAACACGAACGTGCTGACAGCGGCCAGTTCGGCGTCGCTGTAGCTACGCGCGAAGTAAGGCATACGTTGGTCCGCACGGGTGGCGAGCGGCGTATGGCCTTCGAGCAGGGTCGCTACCAGGTTTCTGCCGGACGGGTCGTTGACGGTTTTCAATCCGGCCAGACCGCCTGCCGGTGATTGCCGACCGCTGCCGTCGAGTTGGTGACATGCCACGCAGGTGTCGTTGAACAGCTTCATGCCCAG
Source organism: Pseudomonas sp. LS-2 (assembly GCF_003605735.1). Taxonomy (GTDB): domain Bacteria; phylum Pseudomonadota; class Gammaproteobacteria; order Pseudomonadales; family Pseudomonadaceae; genus Aquipseudomonas. Next base: position 15,187 of record NZ_QXTJ01000029.1, read on the forward strand.
ACCTTTCTGCAATGCCCCGTCGTTCATCGCCATCGTCGGCCGGGCGATGCCTTCGGTCCTCGCTGGCGTGCTCTTGAGGTAAACGGCGATGGCCTTGAGGTCCGCCGGGTCCAGATAGCGCAGGCTGTGTTCGACGGCATCCGCCATCGGGCCACCCGCACCGCCGAAGCCTGGCGCGTAGCCTTTGGACAGGTAACTGACGATGGCTTCTTCAGGCCACGCGCCGATGCCGTGCTGACTGTCGGAGCTGATGTTGTAAGCCTGCCAGTTCCCCAGCTCGGCCCCCGCCAGCGACTTGCCCGAGCTCATGGCCTGGAAGATATTGCGCGGTGTATGACATTCGCCACAGTGCCCCGGCCCTTGAACCAGATACGCCCCACGGTTCCATTCGGCGGACTGCTTGCTGTCCGGCGCAAAGCGCTCGTTGGAAGCGAAGACCATGTTCCAGAACATCATCCCCCAGCGCTGGTTGAACGGGAACGACAGCTTGTTTTCGGGTGGCGCCTGCTTCACCGGTTCAAGGCTGAACAGATACCCCTTGATCGCCAGAATGTCCTCGCGAGACATCAGCGTGTAAGACGTGTACGGGAACGCCGGGTAGTAATGCTTGCCGTCCTTGCCCACCCCTTTTTGCAGGGCGTCGACGAACTCGTCGTCGGTCCAGTTACCGATACCGGTCTCTTTGTCCGGGGTGATGTTGGGCGAGTAGAGGCTGCCGAATGGCAGTTTGAACTCCAGCCCTCCGGCGAAAGGCTTGCCGCCCGGCACCACGTGGCAGGCCACGCAGTCCGCTGCACGGGTCAGGTATTCGCCCTTGCTCATCGCAGGTGCTTCGGTTGCATGGACGTTCAGCGCCAGACATCCGGCCAGCAGTCCGAGCGCACGCTTTAGATATTTCATGTTGCGCTCCTTAAACAGTGAAATAGCCGGAACGGCTCAATGGCAGACGACGTTCGCGCACACCCGTCGCGGCGTACAGCGCGTTGACCAGTGCAGCCGCTGCGGGCACCGCACCGGTTTCGCCCACACCGCCAGGTGTTTCGACGCTATCGACGATGTGCACCTCCACTGGGGGCGCATCGCTCATGCGAATCTGCCGGTACTCGTGGAAGTTGGTCTGCTGAACCTGACCGTTTTCGACGAGGATCTCGTTGAAAAGCGCCGCTGACAGGCCGAACAAGGTGCCGCCCTCCATCTGCGAGGCAACGGACGTCGGGTTGGTGGCAAAACCACAGTCGATCACGGTCAGCAGACGCTTGATGCGCAGGCCCTTGTCGCCCTGTTTTTCAAGTTCGACGACGGTGGCGACGAAGCTGCCGAACACCGCTGTCACGGCCACGCCTCGCCCGGATCCGGCCGGTAAGGGCTTGTCCCAACCGGTCAGTTCTGCGGCTTTCTTCAATACGGCCTGGGCTCGCGGTTGCGACTGCATCAGGCCGAGTCGGTATTGCACCGGGTCGACCTTGGCGTTGTGCGCCAGTTCGTCGATGAAGCTCTCCAGTGCATAGGTGCTGCGCAGTGGCCCCACGCCTCGCCACCATGAAACCGGGATGACCTCCGGGTCGTGACGAATGTAGCGAACCTGCAGATTGGGCAGGGTATAGATCGGGTCTTTCGCGACTTCCACCGCGTCGAAGTCGACGCCATCCGCGGGAAGAGCGCCGAGATAGGCTGCGACAACCGAGGCGCCAGCGATGCGATGCTCCCAGCCAACCGGGCGCAGATCCTTGTCCAGCGCGGCGGTGAGGCGGTCGACGTAGTGCGGACGATAACGGTCGTGGGTCATGTCCTCTTCGCGGCTCCAGATCAGCTTGATCGGGTAGCTGAGCTGACGGGCGATATCCACGGCCTGGAAAATGAAATCCGATTCCAGTCGCCGACCGAAACCACCGCCGATCAACTGGTTATGAATCACCACTTTTTCCACCGGCATCCCGCACACTTTGGCGGCACCCATCTGCGCCAGACCGGGCGCCTGGCAACCCACCCACAGTTCGCACTCATCGGCGCGCACATGGGCGACGCAGGTCATCGGCTCCAGTGGCGAGTGAGACAGGAACGGCTGTTGGTAGATGGCTTCGAAGCGGCTCGATGCGCTTTTCAGGGCGCCGGCGATATCCCCGGCCTTGTGGGCAAACACGCCGTCGCCAGCGCTGGCGTCGAACAGTGACTTGTCGAGTTGCGCGGAGTTGAGACTGGCATGAGGGCCCATGTCCCATTCGATTTCCAGTGCCTTCAACGCCTGTTGGCAGGCCCAGAAGTTGGTGGCCGTCACCGCAACCGCGTTGTGCAGGCGAACGATGTCGCGAACCCCTGGCACTTTGCGCGCGGCGTCTTCATTTGCGACGTTGCGCAACGTGCCGGTGGAAACCGGGCAGGTGAGCGTGGACGCGATCAGCATGCCGGGGACTTGCAGGTCGATGGTGAATTTGGCGGTGCCGTTGACCTTGTGTGGTGTGTCCAGGCGCTGCACGGGCTTGCCCAGCAATTTGAATTCGCTGACAGGCTTGAGGGGAATGTCACTCGGCAGCGGCAACAAGGCAGCGGCATCGACCAGTTCGCCGTAGCCCAGGCTCTGACCGTTCGGGCCCAGCACCTTGCCGTTCTCGGCGTGGCACTGGCTAGGCGCGACTTTCCAGCGCATCGCTGCGGCCTGAATCAGGACGATACGCGCACCGGCACCGGCCTTGCGCAGCGGCTCCCAAGTGTAGCGGGTGGACGTCGAACCGCCGGTGGCCTGGAACGTGAGCAGCGGGTCGGTATAAAGGTCGGCGTTGGGCGGCGCTTCGGCGATGCTCACCTGGCTCAGCGGCACTTCCAGTTCTTCGGCGACCATCATGGCAATGCCGGTCTGGACGCCCTGGCCCATCTCGATTTTCGGCGAAATGACAGTTACCGCGCCGGTTCGGTCAACGCGCACGAACGCGCCATAACCTTTTTCAGCGTTGTCACCCAGATTGGCGGATTTCACGGCCTCGGCGGCAAAGCTGCGTGAAACCATCGAAGGCAGGTAAGTGCTGATGACCAGCCCGCCCAGTAATGCGCCACCCTTGAGCAGTCCGCGACGGGACAGCACCGCGGCAGATGTTTGCGAATCGGACATGATGAGTTCCTTCAAGCCTGGCTGACGCTTTTGATGGCAGCACGAATGCGCGTGTAAGTGGCGCAGCGGCACAGGTTGCCCGACATGGCGTTGACGATCTGTTCGTCATTGGCCTTGGGGTGCTCCTGCAACAGCGCGACCGCCGACATGATCTGCCCCGACTGGCAGTAGCCGCATTGCACGACTTCATGTTCCAGCCAGGCCTTCTGCACTGCCTGCCCTACGGCCTGTTCGCCGACGGCCTCAATGGTGGTCACCTTGCGGCCTGCCACCGCACTGACCGGCAACACACACGAGCGCACGGCATGGCCATCCAGGTGCACGGTGCACACGCCGCACTGGGCGATGCCGCAGCCGTATTTGGTGCCGGTCAGGCCCATCACATCACGCAGGACCCACAGCAACGGCATGTCGTCAGGGACATCCAGTTCGTGTTCCTGGTCATTAATCGTCAATTTCTGCATCGCAACCTCTGAAGGTCATCACGGTTGGCGCGCGTGCGGTCATGAGAGGTCTCTCATCGCACGTCGCGCAGGCTTCGTTTTTTTCAATCGCTCCGTGCCGTGGCCGAAACGTTTATGGGTATAGGCGAGTCTGGTTGCCCGCTTTTTTATCAAGGTGAGCGTGTTACAGGAATTCGAACTGACAGGGTCAATGGGTCGATCAGAAATCTGGCGCCGCTGTTGCCGTCCTCCCGGTTGAAGGGCTGAATCCTACCTCCGACCGGCGCGACTATCGAGCGGCAAATCGACAATCTCGCTTCATGCACGAAAGATTGTTGCTCAATAGGCTCCCAACGTGTCTGTTCAGGGGGTCCGGCGTGCACCAGGGTCATCGTCTTGCATGCTGATCCGACGATTAGAGAGTGCGGTGTTGCCAAGAGGAAGTGCTGTTCAGATCATGTGTCAGCGAGGCAGTAGTAGAACCTGTTTTTTATTGCCAATGCGTTGTCGTTCTCTATGAACTTTGTGCGATTTTTTATGCTGGGTTGATAGGTATGTCCGCCCTTGAGGTTGTTCAGGAACCACACATCGGGAGTGCACTTCTTTTCATGTTGTATCGCATTGACGTGATTTGAAACGACAATTATGGTCATGTTTTCGGACGCGACAGGCGGCGGCGGACATGCATCGGATCGGGTATTTGCTAATGGACGGCTTTCAGGTCATGGCACTCGGGACGCAGTCTGTATTCGAGTTCGCCAATGTCGTGGCCAAGGAAGAGTTCTATCGCGTGACCAATTACTCCATGTCAGGGGGTGAGGTGCGCTCTTCGGTTGGTGCTTCGGTCAATACGTCGGTCGCCACGTCCGAATCGCTTGCCGACACCTGGATGGTGTCTGGCATCGTAAATCCTGCGGCATTGAACACTTCCGTTGAAGAGCTGGAGTNGGGGGCATTCGTTCTGGCGCAGGCCGGGCTGCTGGACGGCAAACGGGTAACCACGCACTGGGCTTATGCCGATTTGCTCAAGACCAAGTTTCCCAATACTCAGGTCGAGCCTGACCATATCTTCATTGACGATGGCGACATCTGGACCTCCGCAGGGCTCTCTGCGGCCATGGATCTGGTCCTCGGCATGGTGGAAAAAGACCTCGGACCGGAAGTCGCCAACAAGGTGGCCCGGGTGCTGGTCATGTATCACCGACGCTCGGGAGGCCAGTCCCAACACTCTGAGATGTTGAAGCTGGCGCCAAAATCGGATCGGGTCCAGGCCGCCCTCGAATACGCGCGCGCCAACCTGTCGAGTCCCTTGAGCATTGAGACGCTGGCAAAAGTCGCGCACCTGAGCGAGCGACAATTCAGCCGCATTTTCTTTTCGGAAACGGGTAAGTCCCCCGCCAAGGCCGTCGAGCAGCTTCGGCTGGAAACCGCCAGGAACATGATCGAACGGGGGCATCATTCCCTTGAAGTCATTGCCCGGGAAACCGGCTTCCGCGACCGACGGCATTTACGCGAAGTCTTCATCCGCAAGCTGGGCGTCTCCCCTCAATCGCTCCGGCGAGAGGGGCGGGAAACGGTATGCGAGTAACCGCCGCCGTCTGACAGGCTCGTGGCGACCGGAACGCATCGTGGGTGCAAGCGTGGTCAGGGCAGATAGGCCAATGGCGAGGGGGTGAATCTCATATACTTCTTTCCCCCACTTGGGAGAGACCATGAGTTCGTTGCCCATCGACGGCGTATTGCCGGATCTGCTACATGCCCTGCGTGAACATGATGATGTCGTGCTTCAGGCGCCGCCCGGCGCAGGCAAGACCACCCGCGTGCCTCTGGCGCTGCTGCAGGAGCCATGGCTGGCAGGCCACACCATTCTGATGCTCGAACCACGACGCCTGGCGGCCAGAGCGGCGGCGGAGCGACTGGCATCCGAGCTCGGCGAGAGCGTGGGTCAAACCGTCGGCTACCGGATCCGCCTGGACAGCAAGGTCGGCCCCCATACCCGCGTCGAGGTGGTGACCGAAGGCATCCTCACCCGTCGCTTGCAGGACGACCCGTCACTGGAAGGTGTCGGGTTGCTGATTTTCGATGAATTCCATGATTTGCTGATTTGTTCGCTTTTAGGCTTTTGCTTGTCAAGCTTTAGAGGCAACGCCCACAAGGCGTTGCCTGCTTTCGCTCTTGCTTGAAAGTCAAAGCCCACAAGGCTTTGATGCTCCTGCTCCTGCTCCTGCTCCTGCTCCTGCTCCTGCTCCTGCTCCTGCTCCTGCTCCTGCTCCTGCTCCTGCTCCTGCCTCTGATCTAGAAAGCTCATGTGGCGCTTATGACTGGGAGTGCTCTTGAATCTGCACGTACTGACACAACACACTTGATGGTCTCCCCGCGAGCCCGGACGCGCCAGCATGTTCTGAGTGATGGCAATCCGCATTCGTTCGCGTCATTATTGGGACAGCCGCTGTGACCTCGCCGTCGGCTCGTATTGGACTTCCCAGGGACTGGAACAGTGTCTTCTTCAGCTAGTGCGACCCCGTCGCTCAGTGATGTCATTGATAAATTACTGGATCAATCTCCGCTCGATGATTTTGTGAGCTGTGCTCAAGATTTTTCGGTAGCAACACCAATCATTCCACCCAAGCTCGCATTGCTGTACGTCCGTTTCCAAGAGGATATCCCCAATATAAGCTCACTCGCCGAATTTCTCAGCAGCCAGGCGGTTAACTATGCCTTGAGCCGTAGACGCCGAGAGGCTTACATCGCGGCGCTCAAAGCCGGAAAAAATGGTGATTTGTCAGTTGCTAGCCAAGTTCATCGGGCTGTCAAAAGCGCGTTTATAGAGTTCCGGACTGAATACCCTTCACGAGCCAGCGAAGTGGGTGAGGTTCTAGCTTATAGCGTGGCAGTGAGCCGTCTTAATGCCGCCCAGCTTGTAGCAAAAATGTCCTTGAAGACTTCGACTAATATGCCAGTGCACGGGCTTGATGGTATCCATGCATCAGTCAAGGATGGAGTGCTAAATATATTCTTTCTTGAGTCAAAGCTGGCTGGTAGTGCTGCAAGCGGAACTGCCGATTATGCCGAGTCAGTTGCAGGGTTTGGGGGTAACCAAAAACAATATTTGCAAGAGTACGGAATGGTACGCGATCTTGGGAACCTTGACGCGTTAGGCCCGGAAGATAGGGAACGTCTAATGGAGTACCTTGACGTCTTTGGCAAGCCAAATGCCCCTAAAAGAGAACGGTCAGTGGGAGTGATTTGTTATTCGGAAACCAAGCATTTTGGTAACAAAATTCCAGTGGACGACGGGCCGCTAGATAAGCATGAGATGCATTTCAGCCAGCTCTATGCAAACGACTATGGTAGGCATCACAAAAATGTGACAAACCAGCTGGCTGCGCAAGGGGTTGATGCGAACAAATGCATGCTTTATCTCGTAGCTGTCCCGGACGTTGACAAATTGCGAGTGGAGTTTTATGACTCTCTGGGTATCGCGCCAGCGTTAGCTGATGTAGATCTCACAGTCAGCGAGGTTGACGAAGATGAGTAGCTTTGCATCGGATTTATCAGCCCGAATGATTAGCCATCCTGAGTTCAGAGAGGCTATAGGAGACCTGCAATCTGCCGGAGCCGCTAACACTCTGCCAGAAAATATTGAGAGGTCGAAGATCGACCCTGATCTTGAGGCGCTCGGAAAACTTCTGTACTGCGCATCGGTTTTCGCACAGTCGAAGATAGAGGCGCATATCACCCTCGCCCAGGCCATTGCGTTCAATGCGATGCTTGTTAGCCAAGAGCCTAGTGTGCTCGAGCGGTGCTCTGCAGTGCTAACAGAGCTTGGGAATTTTCCGGGTCTTAAATATTCGCAGTTACACTTCAACTCGAAGCTGACGAGTCTTGTCAACCTCATTCAGCGGCATGTGATTGAACATCTCAATACTATCCAGGTTCATGGCGATAAGATTGCGTTGACTGACTACCAAAAGGAGGTATGGGATTCGTTGCAGGAAGGGCGGTCGGTCGCGATTTCTGCACCGACCTCAGCCGGTAAGTCGTTTTTAGTGATAGAGCATCTCTGTCGTCGGGCAGCGGTGGAAGAGAGCTTTACATTTGTCTACATCGCGCCTACCCGTGCGCTACTGTCCGAAGTGCATCTCAAGATCAAGGAGCGGCTGGCAAGGGATGCTGAGATCCGCATTACTGATATTCCTACACTCGAGCAAAATCCCCGACAAGTTTTTGTGCTGACTCAGGAGCGATTCCAGGTACTTCTTTCCACCACATCCTCAGTGATAGACCTAGTGGTAGTGGATGAAGCTCAAAACTTGTCTGATGGTGCGAGGGGAATGATACTACAGAGTTGCATTGAGCAATGTTTTGAGAGAAGCGCAAGCACAAGCGTTGTAATGCTCGCACCTGGTGCGGAGGGGTTCAAAGAGGCCCTCACGAGTCTTGGGCTGCCTGAGATCTCCGAGATCACGACAACTGTTTCCCCAGTCCTTCAGAACCGCATCGTGGTGACAAAATCTGTTGGAGCCAATGAACTCGAATTTAAACTGCTAACTTCACATCAAGCCACTTCTATTGGATCGATGAAATGTAACGTAGGTTTGGCCTCTCCTGAAAGTCGATTTGCCGCTGTCGCTATTGAACTCGGAAGCAAGGGCGGATCGTTGGTTTATGCTAAAACGCCCACGGAAGCCGCTAAGCTAGCTGGCTCTATCGCTCTTGGCGTCACCAGCCCTGATGCAATCGGCAAAAATGATGACCTCGTTTCTTTCATAAAAGATCATATCCACCCGGACTATCATCTGATAGGCATGGTAGAGAAAGGCGTAGCTTTTCATTATGGGCAAATGCCGTCGCTTCTTAGGGAAGCGATTGAAACAGCGTTCCGCAAGGGTTCAATAAAATTCCTAGTCTGTACCACTACGCTTTTCCAAGGAATTAACCTGCCCGCCAGGAACGTGTTCATTGACACTCCAGCCCGAGGCAAGGGCGATAGGCAGATGCTGGATCCAGCTTTGCTGTGGAATTTTGCTGGCCGGGCAGGGCGTATGTCTAAGGATATCGTTGGCAATGTTTTCCTTGTGGATTACGAGTCCTGGAGCGAGCAGCCCATGGACAGATTCAAAAAGTTCACTATCAAGTCGGCTTTAAGCGATGTGATCACTCATAACGCGAGAGACGTTTTGAACGTTCTCGGCGGAAAGGCTCCCCCCGGGAAGCCTCGTGATGAAGTCCACAGGAATGCGGTAGCCTCAGCAGGCATGCTGATCAGCAAGGCTAGGCAGGGTAGCGTTCAGGCCTTCTTGGATCGAGTCGCGCCTGAGCTAGATATTATGGATTCCCGATTACTATCCAACGCGTCTGAGAAGGCGTCGAGTGAATTATTACTTCCTCTAAATGTGTTGAATGCAAACTGGACACTTGACCTGTTCGCGCTGAATGCTCTCATGACATTCCTGATCGAGAGCGTAAAGAGTGGCGATGTCGAACAACTGATTCCGAAAAGCCCTGGCGACCTTGGAAAGCAGGCATTTGGTCATTATCGGGACATTTTCAACAATCTCTTCAAGTTCATAAAAGGGTTTGGTGGAAATTTTGGTGCCTATGTCGCCCGCATCGCGGTGAGGTGGATGGAAGGAAAGCCGTACCCGGTAATCCTCAGGTATGAAATCAACGCCAAGCAGGCCGAGATTCAAAGGAAACGCGACATCGAAAGCATGTACGTCCGAACTGTCCCTAATTACAAGGCCAAAAGCATTGCAGCCCTCAACCCCAGTAAGGTGATCAAAGACGCCTTTGACACAATTGAGGATGTCATTCGATTTCAGCTTGTTCAGATGGGAAAAGCCTACATCGATATCCTAACCTCAGTGCTGATCGAGAATGGTTTAAGCCACAAGGTATCTGAAATCTTTGATTTCTCTTTAGCCCTTGAACTGGGTGTTAGCACGACGACGGGGCGGGCATTTCTAGAGCTCGGCCTATCCCGCATCGCTGCAGCTGAGCTTCAACGGGTAGTGCCAAATAGCGACCTTGATGTCGCTGCGGCTCGTAAGGTGATCATGGAGTACGATCAATCGACCTTCTCACTCAGCCAAGTGATCGTCGATGAGATCAAGAGAGTTCGTGATGCCATATCCAGCGTCCCCGTTACGGCAGGTTAATGCCTAACGGTGCGCGCCCTTTGTGACGCGTGGTTGAGAGAGCCCTTCCTCGTAACGCACTGGGCGACTACCTTAACGCTGGCGTCACCACGGGGAGTAGCGTCCCTAAACGAGAGCTGAAACGACTATTCAGGCCTTTACCTATTTTCATCCGCTAGCACGGGCTAGAGATGCAGGAGCCTGCATGGGAGCAATTGCTACCGTCGTTCCTTTGAATGCTGTGCCTCTGAATTTCCAGGCGCATTCGCGCTAGACGGGCGGTCTCGGTTAGGGTCGACTGCTTCGTCTTTGATCGCATCACGAAACCCTCTGATCGACTCACCAACGTCAGCGCCGAGCTCCTTCATCAAGTCGTTAAGCAAGGCGAGCTACATCGCAAGCTTCGGTGGGCCTGGCGGGATGAGAGCCAGGTTCGAGCTAAACCGATCCTTCGCTGCTGATGCGGAACTCAAACGTGCCCAGTTGGCAGCTTATGGGAAATTGAAAATGCCGGTGCTTGCTTTGGCAGGTGAGTCGAGTGCGTTCAACGCAGTCCTGAAATCCATGATGGCGGAGGTGGCTGAGAACGTCAGTTTCGCCATCATCGAGAAGGAAGGTCACTGGCTAGCGGAGGAGAACCCTTGCGCAGTGGCGCGGGCGCTGATCGACTTTGATGCATTGATCCTTGGGCACTACAACTGAATGCGTTTTATCAAGGAGAGCCCACGCCCCATTCGTCATGGATTGCTCCTTTTTGGAGCAATCCGAGCCAACTTGTTTGCTCGACTTGGCGAAGTCGAGCGTGGTTTACATTTCGATAACTATCTTTCCGATCTGCGCATTCGACTCCATGTACTCGTGCGCTTCAACCATCTCGCTGAATGGGAACGTCTTTGAAACCACCGGCTGCAGCGCGCCGGCTTCAAGCCCTTTGGTGATGAACTCCTTGGCGCGGTGCAGGCGTTCAGGAGCGCGAGCTTAGCCCAGCTTCCAGTTTGTGCAGCCTGCCAACCTTGAGGAACTCTGGCTTTGCAACATCCAGTATCTCTAGCAGTCGTTGTTTCTCTGATGGTGATGGGAACCACTCATCAATCTCGACATTGCAATGATCTGAATCGCCAAGGGCCCACCTGACAAGCATATCTGCAGCCGCTCTGTAGTGATCCGCCATGTACAGCCGTCGACCTTCTACAGACCAGCCGCGTTGTGCCATAGGGTCAGTGACATCGAGGACGCCCATGTCGCCAAAAAATTCGGTGGTATCGGGGTAATGGATGCCAGCCAATGACACCTTCGCCACGCCCGACTCCCGGTTGAAATACGACAGGAAATGCCATCCACCAGTCGTGCTTCCAGGATGTGGAAAATTGATGGCAGCTTTGCCAGTGATGTAGTGCTCGTGCGAAACGCGTTTGAGATCAAAATCGAACAGTGGCTTGGTCATAGAGGCTGACGCAAGCGTAAGCAGTGGCCATATTTTCATCCAGTTTTTAGACATGAAGCGTTGTTCAAAGATCGCTTTTTTCGAAGTGGAAAACTTTCCTGTGGGCCTGAGAATCAACTCAAACAAATCGTCTAGGCCCAGCGGTGCTGCAACCTCGAGTGAGCATTTCTCGAGTAGCCTTACAGCCAAAGCTGTCGCCGTAGCCGGCCAGTAGCGCATTGCATCGGTCGAGGAAAGGTAAGGCTCATCGCCGTTTTGAAGATGCATCCTGGCCTGGTTTTTTACAGACCAGATGACGGTTGGATCTAGCTCCGTGAGGACTGCCTCAAGAGCTTTATCTTCCTCTGGAGTGCAGCGCTTGGTATCAAACCAGATGACGTCAACGTCCGTTGAGATCGGAGACGAATCACGCCCGTGCAAATAATCCCAAACCGCATTGCGCACGAAACCTGCTGCTATCCAGCAGTCTGGCAACTTAAGAACGCGCACCGTTTCAAGCATTCGAAGCCGAATGGGGTCACTTAAAATAATCGCTTGGACTGTCGAGACTTTGTCCATTCAGAGCTCACTTTTTTTGGCTCGGCAGGCATACATAGATGCGGCAGCAGTAGGAGGATCTTACTCGCCTCATGGATTGCAGGCGGGTGAGATCGTCCTTTAGATGGGCCCACGCCCGTCTGGCTTCTTCCCCAAAGTCAGCCGGTGACGCGTCCTTAGGTTATCGCGACAGGAAAACCCATTTTTCTGGCGTGTTTTTAATCTGACAGCTCCGCTTGATCGTGGTTGTCCCTCGTGGTGCTGCAAGCCAGTATGAGTTTTTAGTGCTGGCTGGGTCAGTTATCAGGGTGTATGAAAGTGACTCGCACTCCAATCCTCGGACATACATCCTCGCCCCAGGAATAAGTCGCATAAGGTACGCAGAGGGATCTGACGGCTGTTCTACAAGCCCGAGTGCCTGAGCGAACTTTCCGCTCTTGACCACGCCAGAAGCGAGGTACCACTCCCCATCATCACCCTTAAGTGCCTGCAAATAATTGCCATCACGTTCTGGCCAAGGAGCTAGCTTCGACAAATCAGGTGGTGAAGCTGCAAAGGCAGCGCTTGATGCCGCAAGCAGCAGAAGGCCGAGCGTATTACCGCGCATGGATATTTTCGCCGATCTGGTTAATGGGTCTCAAAGTGTATTGGTCTACCAAGACGCCGCAACTCAAAATGGCCTCACGAAATCTTTGGTTGTAAGCTTCTGCCCAACACATCTTGCTCAATGTTCAGCGTCTGTCTGGGAGCACGAGATCTACCTCATAGATCCCCCGTGCCGCGCGGATGGGGGCCGACGCATAACTGACAATCTACGGTAATGAAGTCTGGCGCCGTCAACCAGCTACCGTTTTTCGAATATGACTGGCTCACCTTCAAGGTAACGACGCCAGTCCGCCGATACGTCGGACAAGCCATGAACAGGATCGCTCAGCACAACATCTCCATTGCTCGGACGCATCATGAAGTTGGAAATGCTCAGGTCGAAATCAACTTCGTACAGGTAATTGGGTAACAGGCTCACCATGGCATCTACTACCAGCTTGGTGTGCTCATTAATGGGTGCCGTAGGAAGCGCAGCTATCACGGCTTCTCGTTCATCGATCTCGGTCAGAAGGAGGCCGTCTGCCTCTCCGGTCAGATGAGACAAGAGCTTCGCTATCGACAGTCGCTGCAATGAATCGTCGGGCAGAGGAGCCAAACGCTCCAAGTGCGCTAACCAGAGGTAGTCGGGAAAGTATTGATCTTGGTTGTAAATCGCAACAGCGCCATAGTCGTTCAGCAAGCCTACAGTTCCTGCCAATCCTCGATTCTTCGCTCTGCTGGCGAAGTCATGGGTGGCGTTGTCTGTTGATAATCGATAGATCGACTCAGGGGTCTCGCCGCTGAAAAGAACGCTGAAAGACCCCGTAGCAACGATGTGTTTGCCAACCAACAGATGTGAATTTCTAACGCGCTCGTAATCTCGGCCAACCAATATATGTTGGATTCTGTCAGCGAGAGGCGGGGTGGCATTTATCATTAGATTCTGTTGCCCTTGGATAGATTACAGGGCTCACAAAGGAGCTGCAGATTGCGAACTGTGTTGCTCCCTCCCCGCGAAAACGGAACGATGTGATCGAAGCATAGAAGCTGCCGAGTGCCGCACTCAACACACATGCCGGCATCGCGCTGCCAGACCTCTCGCTGCACGGATCGGGGGATAGCCTCTCGCCTTGGTGCGGGTGGTTTGGGGGCAGGCATACTGGACACATCGACACGAATCGGCTCACCCTTACCCGCACCGGTATCTTGCTTAAGCTCAGACGCATCGACACTAACAGATGGAAGCTTTTGTCCCGCCGCCAATGCCCGGATGTAATCCACCAACTCGTCCAGTTCTCTTCCGGTAGTGAGGATGAGCTTGAGCGCAGGCAGGCCTTTTTTGAGTCCTTCTGAAGCGTAGGTGCCACTATGCCGACCCGCTTCACCAGGATACTCCAGCACCATCCCTGGAATTTCTTGACCATCAGGTGGGTAAGGCAGCCAAACGTTACAAGCGTCCTGCCTCTTTGGTTGATCTACCTCAACAACCACTTCAATATCCAGAATTCGGAAGGCCTTAACCTTAACGCGTTCGCGAACCGGTTCCCCAAACTCTATGGAGAAGCGCTCGATCACTTTTTGCTTCAGCATAACTTTCCCTAAAATTTTGGCATTTCCTGGCGCTTTGGGATGGCCATGACGAGCCTCCCATCACTCCAACCTGTCGAAATAAGTAAGTTCAGAATCGCTGCAGAAGAGAGCGCTTATGAATGCCATCGTCGATGGAGTCAAACCGGAAGAGCTTCGCGCTCAGGATTCCATAACCGTTCAATCGCCCATAGGGGCTGCCCGCCTTGGAAAATCCGTATGGCCGCAATGTATGCGTCGTACGTGGAGCGGTCAAACGTCGTCCAGGTCGATCTGGTAGGTTGAGTCGTAGGCCTCAACCTTGACGTCGTGCGTCACCTCCAGCGATGTTAATTCACCACCTTGCTTGAGGATCCAGTCCCTCACCAACCGCTCGAAGTCGGTGGCTGTAATTTCAATATTGGGATTCGCCATTGGTGGAAACATTTGTTGTCCTTAACTGAGATTGCCAGTCCAGCTTGGTGCCAGTAGGCCGATCATGTTTGTTATCGGCTGCGTGGCTGAGGCGAGAGCGCTGGTGCGGCACAATCATAGGGTGACGACAGCTTCAACGAGAACGCTAGATCGCGGGGTGACTAGCTCCAACCCGGCTGGGTCATCTGATATTCCGACCTTCTCTCCGACGTTACTTCCCGTTCTGAGAATCCTGATCCAGTAGCCGTTTCCACATGCGATTCACCACGGTCGCCGAAAATCCCAATTCCCTCGCGATCTCCGCTTGCGTCATCCCCTTATCCCTCAGCTCACGGACAGCTTCGAGCTTGTCTGGATCAGTCGGCTTCCCACGGCCCCGTTGAACAAGTTCCTTGCCAACAAACTGCTCGGCTAATACCTCAAGCCCACCCTCTGCCTCGAACTCGCGGATGTGCTTTTTGGCAGAGTCGAGAAGGGAAGAACCGGGGACGCCATGGCGCGCTGACATGCACAGCACCATTAACGCCACAGGATCGATCTGGAGACTCTCCGCCAGGCTCTCGAATTTTTCGAGAGTGATGCTGGTTTCTCCTCGCTCAAGGGCACTTATCTTCGACTTAGCGCTGGCATCGGAGAGGTTTTCATAGCGGAGACGTCGGTGCAGGCGTAAAGCCCGGAGAACGCCAGCGAGTGCGGTTTTAAGCTGCATGGCTCTGCCAAAAGTCAGGATATAGCCACACAGGAGGTATTTCGATAAACATCAATTCGAGGTATTATTGTGTATGTCGGGGATCTGGCCTTCGGGCTGGGCCCATCATGAGCGCTCTCTGCCCCCTAGCATGGTGGCCGAGGCCAAGCGGTCTGCGCGTGTCAATTTCCGAGTAATCATGAGTAGGGGTTGGGGGAGTGGACAATTCCATGAATGACGGCCTGCTGGGTGATCCAGGTGCAGCCACTGCAGGATCTGACCTCAGCCTCGAAGACCTCTTGGCACACGCCAAAGCCCGTTACCGCCGGATGCCTTGTTGTGTTGTTGAGGACTGGATCATTTTCGACGTGGTCGTGACCGAGGATGAACTCGCCAAGGTTCATGCCGCAGGCTGCCTGCCCATGATCATGTACGCGCACAACGTTAGGCACGACGAAAACTGGAGGTTTGAACCCGGCTCCTGGGTTCGGTCGACCATCGCCACTGAGTTCAGTGAAGGATTTCTGTTTGTCACCCGGAACACCGTGTACGCACTGAAGGGCAGCGGCCATCGTAAATCGGCCTCTTTGAAAGCCATCTACGCAATTCACTAAATCGCTCGCTCCGAAGGAGCGCCTGAGATTGAGACACCACAAATGTTCTGCACGCATGAAAGTGAAAAGGCTGGCTCGGTTGGGATGTTCGGAGATGGGCTGGCTCATTGGCATGGCGTTTCCAGAGCGCTGAAAACCCCTTGGTATCACGTTAGTGTGAAGCGCTGGCAGGACGACCGTTTTGTCTCAATCGAAGAGTTCGTGAATGACGAAACTCGGCTGTATGAGCTCCTGAGCCAGCAAGACGAGACACTCAAGGTCTCCGAGGTGCAAGTAGTCACCCCGTGGTGGGTGAACGGTGGAGAGTCTTGGAAAATGGAACGCCTTCAATCTCTGAGCATGGGTTGCAACTCACATGACGTACCAATCTGCATTTTGGAAGTCGAGGGTGGAGCTGTGTATCACGATTCTCACGATCCGGATTTCGATGCGGCCGCTCTTCGGAAAGTCCGAATCATTTACCAAAGCCCGTTGGCTGCCCGCTGAGCGAAGTCGGGCTGACGCCCGATAGATAGGCCCTTAGGCTTAAAAAACATTGTGAAGGCAAGGAGGCACGCGGTGAGCGTAGAGAACGAGTTGACTGCGGAGTTGCACAGCAGGCGCTTTACGGATTTTGACCGGCGTCGAATCCATAGAGCTCAAAGCCAGGTATATGAGCACGAAATCACCGCATATCTGGTCAACTCTCAGATTGTCGGCTCTTCACTGGTGGGCGTGGTTTTTGGCCACATCAATAAAGGCCCCCACGGGCGCTATGCGGACGGACATTTC
>NZ_QXTJ01000049.1 GCF_003605735.1 Pseudomonas sp. LS-2
GCCAACTCCCACGCCTTCGGCAGAAGCAGAGCGGCGTTGGTCGCATGGCTTTTGATTCTGCCCGAAGGGCGTGGGAGACAGATTCGGCAGGATCAGCAGGAGGCGGACCTCCGACACACCCTGCAACACCTACTACACTGACGGACGAAAGCGTATCATCGCGCCCCTTGTTTTCTAGCCTCGGTGCCCCTCATGTCCACACTCCCGCTCGCCACTGAACGCCGTGGCTGGTCATTCTGGTGGAAACCTCTGATGTTTCTGCTGGTGGCCGCCATCGGTCTGTACTACGTCAAATGGTCGCCGTATTACCTGAAGTCTTTCGTCGCTGCCGATACCCACAACATCGGCGGCTCGATCATCAACGACAACCCCGCCAATCCCTGGGCGGCTGC
This sequence comes from Pseudomonas sp. LS-2, assembly GCF_003605735.1. Lineage (GTDB taxonomy): Bacteria > Pseudomonadota > Gammaproteobacteria > Pseudomonadales > Pseudomonadaceae > Aquipseudomonas. The sequence goes on from NZ_QXTJ01000049.1 coordinate 393, forward strand.
ACTGGCCTACGCGCAGGTGTATTTCCTGGCGATCTGGAAAGCTGCCGTGCTGGCGGTGATCCTCGGCTCGCTGCTGCAAGTGCTGATTCCGCGCGACTGGCTGCTGCGCATGTTCGGCCGCGCCGGCCTGGGCTCGACGGTGCGCGGCGGTCTGTTCGCCCTGCCCGGCATGATGTGCAGCTGCTGCGCCGCACCGGTGGCCGCAGGCATGCGCAAGCAGAATGTCTCGGTGGGCGCCGCGCTGGCGTTCTGGATCGCCAACCCGGTGCTCAACCCGGCGACGCTGGTGTTCATGGGGTTCGTGCTGGGCTGGGGCTTCACGGCCCTGCGTCTGGTCGCGGGCATCGTGCTGGTGGTGGGCGTCTCACTGGTCGCGCAGCGTATTTCACGGCCTGAAGCGCTGCCCGAGGAAGCGGTCGAAGCGGTGGTCGAAGCCGAAGCGCCGGATCAGGGTAGCCTGCTCAGCCGTTGGGGCAGGACGATCTGGCAGTTGTTCTGGACCACCATCCCGATCTACGTGGTGGCCGTGCTGGTGTTGGGCGCGGCGCGGGTCTGGCTGTTCCCCCATGTGGATGGCGCCATGGGCAACAGCCTGCTGTGGCTGGTGCCGCTGGCGATCGTCGGCACGCTGTTCGTGATCCCGACCGCCGCCGAAATCCCGATCGTGCAAACCCTGATGACCCTCGGCCTGGGCACCGCCCCTGCCGTGGCGCTGCTGATGACCCTGCCGAGCGTGAGCCTGCCGTCGCTGCTGATGCTGCGCAAATCCTTCGACCGCAGGGTGCTGGTGACCGTGGGTGTATTGACCATGTTGATTGGCGTGGTCAGCGGTTTGATTGGTGCTGCGGTGTTGTAAGGCTGGCTTTTCTTTGTAGCAGTCCGGCTTGCCGGCGGTGGCGTCCTTGAAATCGCTACCGCCGGCAAGCCGTGCTGCTACAAAAGCATCACACCCATCGAGTGCGTCGAAGAGCGTAAATCCGTAGCAGCGGTGGCGTCCTTGAAATCGCTACCGCCGGCAAGCCGTGCTGCTACGCAGGTTCAGCGCAATGGCCTGAACGGGCTTATCTCGCCGGTCGCTGTTTCAAGTACTCGACGACCGCCGCCTGATCCCCGGCAAACTCGATCCGTGCGTTCTTGCTATCGCGCTGATGGACGTACATCGGGTCGTAATACTCGCTCAGCATGGCGCTGATCCAGGCTCGGTGCTGATCGACGTCGCCGCTGCGCTCCTGCTCTTCCAGCGCGCTGTCCATGATCGCCGCCAGACGCTGATAACGCTCGCCGCCCAACCGCCGAACGATGCTCGACAGGCTCTGCTTCAAACGGTCCGCATACCCCGCATACCCTGTCTCGACGCCCTGCACGGCGATGAACTCGGCGCACAGGTCGATCACGTAATCCTTGAGAATCCGCTCGACGCGGCCTTCGAAACTGTCTTCCAGCCACACCAGTGGCGCGTCTTGCATGGTCCGGTACAACTCGAGCGGCACGGCACGACTGCCGACAATCCGGCCTTCGTCTTCGATGACGAACTGATGCAGGTGTTTGGCCCGCTTCTTGAGAATGTCGATGGAAAGCTGGTTCTCGAAATCGATCTGCCCCGGCTGCGGCGTCGCATGCTTGCCGAAACTCGACCCGCGATGATTGGCGTGGCCTTCCAGATCCAGTGCGTTATCCAGCTGTTGCAACACCTCGGTCTTGCCGGTGCCGGTCAGACCGCCGATCAGCACGAAATCGCATTCGGCCACTGCCTGCTCGGTGACGCCGATCAGAAAGTTACGCATGGCCTTGTAGCCGCCGATGATGCGCGGGTACTGGATGCCCGCCTCCGACTTGAGCCATTGCTGGGTGATCTGTGAACGCAGGCCGCCCCGAAAACAGTACAGAAACCCTTGCGGGTGTGCGTTGGCGAAGGCCGCCCACGCTTCGATCCGCGCTTGCTTGAGCTCGCCCGTCACCAGCTTGTGGCCCAGCTCGATGGCCGCCTGCTGGCCGTCCTGCTTGTAGCTGGTGCCGACTTTCTGCCGCTCGATGTCGTTCATCAGCGGCAGGTTGATCACCCCCGGAAACGCGCCTTTGGCGAATTCCACCGGGGCGCGCACGTCCATCATCGGGGTGTCGTGGAGAAAGATGTCGCGAAAATGGGCGCTGTTGTCGCGCATCAGAACACCTCGACCGCGAGTCGCTGTCGCTCCACCAGTTCGCCGATGGGCGCCAGGGTCAGGCCCAGTTCACTGGCCAGTGCGAGAAACGCAGGCTCTTCGGCCGGCTCGACCGCGATCAACAGCCCGCCGCTTGTTTGCGGGTCGCACAGCAGCAGCTTCTGCGCTTCGGTCAGCTCGCCGATGCGCTCGCCGTAGCTGTCGAAATTGCGATGGGTGCCGCCAGGGATGCAATGCTGTTCGATGTAGAAATCGACGCTGCCCAAACGCGGTACCGCAGTGGCATTCAGCCGCGCCGTGACTTTACTGCCGTCGGCCATCTCCACCAGATGCCCCAACAAACCGAAACCGGTGACGTCGGTCATTGCCGTGACGCCCGCCAGTTTCGAGAAACGGCTGCCGGGCTTGTTCAGCGTGCACATGACGTCGCGCGCCAGGCCCACGTCTTCGTCGCGCAATACGCCCTTCTTCTCGGCGGTGGTCAGAATGCCGATACCCAGCGGCTTGGTCAGGAACAGCTTGCAGCCCACGGTGGCGGTGTCATTGCGCTTCATGAAGCGCTTTTCCACCAGACCGGTTACGGCCAGGCCGAAGATCGGCTCTGGCGCGTCGATGGAGTGACCGCCCGCCAGCGGAATGCCCGCTGCATCGCAGACGGCACGACCGCCACGGATCACTTCACGGGCGATTTCTGGGGCCAGTACGTTGACCGGCCAGCCGAGAATGGCGATGGCCATCAACGGGTCGCCGCCCATGGCGTAGATGTCGCTGATGGCGTTGGTGGCGGCGATACGGCCGAAATCGAACGGGTCGTCGACGATGGGCATGAAGAAATCGGTCGTGGAGACCACACCCTTTTCGTCATCGATGGCGTAGACCGCCGCGTCGTCGCGGGAGGCATTACCGACCCACAGGCGCGGGTCGAGATTCTGCGCGCCACTGCCGGCAAGGATGGTCTCCAGGACCTTGGGAGAAATCTTGCAGCCGCAGCCGGCGCCGTGACTATATTGCGTAAGACGAACAGTGTCGTTCATGGGAAGCCCCTGAGTTTCAAGGCGCTGAAGTCTATCAGAGCCGGGGGCGGTTGGTGATCTTGCGGGATGGTCGGATGCCAGCCGAAGATCGCCTGAATGGATGAGGTCCCGTAGCAGCACGGCTTGCCGGCGGTAGCGTCTGCATGATCGCCTACGCCGGCACACGCAACGCCACCCGGCCGGGCTGCTAGAGGTGGGCCTGCCTATTGATCGAGCCTGTTGATACTCAAGACTCAGCCTTGATCAGCGACTCAAGCGAGGCATCGAATTTCTGCAGCGCGTTGATCTGCACTTGACGCTGCGAGTTGATGTCAGCGGCGATTTCCGGGGCGCGTTTGGTCTGGGCCCAGATCGGCGACATGGACTTGGCATCGCTGCCTTCGGCCTTGCCGATGAACTTAAAGTCGCCATCGAAAAACTCGGCCACGATGCTCGACTGCACATCGGAACTGCGCTCGGTGACCAGCTTGTTGCGGGTGTCGAGCAGCACGATCACGTCAGGACGCGCCGCCAATACCTCGTCGAGGTTCTCGTAGAAATCCACCTTGGAGAACTGCTTCTCCAAGGAGTCGGCGAACCAGTTGATCGCCAGCTCCGGGTCGGAACTGTTCGCGTAGGCTTGGGTGATGCGACTGTCGGTGAGTCTGGCGGTGAGCCCGTCCTGAGCGGTGGCGTTATAGCGCGCCATGTACGCCAGATTGGCCACCGTGTTATCGGTAAAGATCACGCCCACGGTCTGCTCATGTTTGAGCTTCACGCCGGACGTTACGGCGGACGCTCGAAAAGGCCCCTGCGAGGCGTCGGAATAACGTGGAGCGCCTGGAACGGCACATCCGGCCAGGGCGACAACCAATGCAATCAGGGCAACGATTCGAACGTTCATGTGTTTTCTCCAGGGGCGGGCGCGTTGGGCGTGCTGCCATGCTGAGCCTCCCGAAGAGAAAGCAGAACTTGAGCCGATCAATGTTGTGGATCGATCAAAACAATAGTGGGGTCAGGCCCTGACCATGCGGCGCGCGCTCAGCACCTGCGCGAACATCAAGGCACCGACGCACAGCAGCGCATCGCGCAGTCCGATGACGTGTGCGACGAAGCCGATCAAGGCCGGCCCCAGCAGAATGCCGCAGTAACCGATGCCGGTGATGACGGCGATGGCAAGCCCGGCAGGCATCGCCGTCTGCGCACCGACCACCGAGCAGTAGACCGGGAAGGCGTTCGACAGCCCCAGGCCGATCAGCGCAAAGCCCAGCAGGAACAACGGCCAGGGTTGCAGCAGGACGGCCATGGCGAAGCCGATCATCACCAGAAGGCCGCCGCCGATGAGCAGGCTCACGGCGCCAAACCGGTGTCGCAGGTAATCACCGGAGAATCGGCCTGCGGCCATGGTCAGGGAAAAGACGGCGTAGGCGCCGCCGGCCACCGCCAGGTCGATCTGATGGGTCCGGTTCAGGAACACCGCGCTCCAGTCCAGAATGGCACCTTCGACCAGCAGCGCAATGAAGCACAACAGGCCCACGACCAGCACCTTGCCGGTGGGCATCGCGAAGGGCGCGCCCGGATCGTCGGCGCCGTAGGGCAGCAGATGCCGGGCATGCCAGAGCAGCAATCCGCCGACGAGCAGGACCACCACCGACACCGCCGCCACGGGCGACGCTCCGGCCCACAGCAGCAAGCTCATCAACAGCGCGCTGGCGATGCCGCCGAGGCTGAACAGCCCATGAAACCCGGACATCAGTGGGCGGCCATGATCACGCTCCACCATCAGACCCTGGACGTTCATGGCAACGTCAATGCTGCCCAATCCTGCGCCGAATGCAGCCAGCGCCAACGCGAGTCCGGTGAACGACGACAGACTGGCCAACAGCGGCAACATCCCGCAGATCAGGGCACCGCCCACCAGCGAGACGAAGCGACAGCCCTTGCGGGTCGTCATCATCCCCGCGAGCGGCATCGCCAGCATCGAGCCCAGACCGAAGCACAACAGCAGCAGGCCCAGTTGCGCTTCTTCAAGGCCGGCCCGCTCCCGGGCGAACGGCACCAGCGGCGCCCACGCCCCCAGCGACATCCCCGACAGCAGGAACGTCAGGCGATAACTCCAGAGATGAATCAGCGTCGGGGTTTTAGCGGGTTCAGCGATAGACAAGGTCATGATCCGAAGAATGTCAGGTGATACGGCAGTACAGCATTCAACTGTGAAATGCAGTTAAAACTGTGGGAGCCGGCTCGCTGGCGAATGCGTGGTGTCAGGCACCTGATCGGCAACTGACCCAACGCCATCGTCGGAACGCCCGCACCGAGCCGGCCCCCACAGGGTAAAACTCAACAGCAGGGCTCACATCATCGGCGCCGCCATGCTCACCACCCGCAGCGCCAACCCTTCATAGGCATCGAGCGTAATGGTGAACTCACCCTCCTCGGTCAGATCACCCTCCACCCGTTCATTGATGATGTCCACCACAGGGCCCGGCGCGATGCCCGGCAGGTGCAAGGTCTCGACGATGGCATCGGCACTGAAATTGAGCGCGGTGATCTGCGTGCCCTTCCCGGCCGGCAGCTCGTGAACCATGATCAGCAGGCCCGGATGTTCGACATCGGGAATCAGAATCTGCCGGCTGGCGGCGATGTCATAGGCGCGGCGCACGGCGAGGATTTTCTTCAACTGCGAAGCGAACGAGTCCGGACGTTGCAGTTGCTCCACCAGGCTGCCGTACAGCGTTTTGGCGCGTGGCATGCCGCCTGCCGAGACCTCCGCGTCCGGGTCCATATCCACCAGATCGTAGGCGCCGCGATGAATCCAGCGCGTGTCGCCATCGCCCATCAGGTGCGCGACCTGCTCGGCGGGCAGCGGCAAGGCGCCCACCAGGTCCCAACCCGAGAGCGCGAACACCCCCGGCTGCATGGCGTTGAACATTACCAGCAGCAGGTGAATGTGCTGGATCTTGTGGATGTCGCCGAGCGTGATCGCGTCCAGATCGCGAATCCCCAAGGCGGCGGTGATGATGCTTGCCGTCGTGCAGGACACGCCGTTGGTGACGAACTTGAGGTTGTACGGCGCATGCTCACCGGCCAGATGCTCGTACATTTCCTCGCGAATGTGCTCGCGCAGGATATTGCCGGGGAACGTCTGCCCCATGTACAGGTACTGGTCGTGGGCATGCAGCGTCCAGAAATGCACCAGTTCCAGGGTCAGCTCATCGTGATTTTGCAGCGCATGGATCAACGAGGCGGGATCGATGCCGAACTCGTGCACCTGACGCAGCATGAGCCGCAGAAACTCGGTGCGACCGGTCAACAGCGCGTGTTGATAGGCCGGACGGGTGATGAAGTCATAGGACAGATCGGCGCCGCCGTGGGACATGGCAGCGATGTCGTCAATGGTCAGGTTCAGTTCCTGAAAGCTGAAACCGCCTGCCTTGCGAATCGCCCCTGCCAATAGCTGGTTGCCGGTGATCGACAGCGGATGGCTCTCGGACCACGCGGTGCCTTCGGCCTTGCGCTCGACCCCGAGAAAACCGTTGGCGTCCAGGCGCAACACCCGCGCGCCCATTACATCGATGGCATGCAGCGCGTCACCGATGATCATCTGTTGTGCGGCGAAGCTTGGGTCCAGCCAGTTCAACGACGGCTGGCCTTCCTTGAAGTAATGCAGGTAGACCCAGCGCCGCGCCTTGCCATCGACGCCCGTGATCACCGGCGTGGTGCTCCAGTCGGTTTCCTTGACGCCGGGCTCGAAGAAGATCACCCGCTGCAACTGGCCGACGATGTAATGCTTGTCGCGCAGCGCATCGACGGTGGCGGGCGGCAGGTTGACCGCGTCGCGACCGGCGGGGACGTCAGGCAGCAGCGGCCAGTCTTCTTCCTTGATCTCGACCATGTGGTACAGGCCCGGATATTCCTCGTAGGCCAGTTCGGCCAGACGAAAGTCCGCGCCCTTGCCAGTGTGGGACGGGATCACGTCGTCGACGATTACCGCGTTGTGCGCAGCGGCGATGCGGCTGAGGCTGAGGCTGAGAAATTGCGCGTCGGTGCCCAGATCAGCATCCACTTCGAAGCTGATCCGGTCGAAATTGCCGTCGATGCTCGGCGTGCGCTGACGCCCCTTGAGCCCCCCGGATGCTTTCAACGGGCCGTTGTGAATGCCCTGAATGCCGATTTCGGACAGCGCATGCCAGAGTTTTTCATCGCCCAGCGCTTCGAGTACCGAACCGCCGTCGCGGGTGACGATCGACGCCGGATAGGCGGTGAACCACACCGATGCAATGGCCGATGCATCCCGCGGCCGGGCTTGTGCGTAAGGACGCTGCCAGAGCCGGCCCTGGCCCCCATAAAGTTTGGCGCGTTGCTTTGCCGCGTTGAGCATCGATTGCTCAACCAGCCATTCCACATACTGCTTGTCCGGGGTGGTCATAGGGTCCAGGGTTCCGTCTTCAAATGGATTGGAGAGGTCGCCCAAGGCGCTGATGCGCGCGGCTCGGGACGATCCTGTCTACGCCGTTGCTATGTCTATGAGCGTTCACAGACGCAAACGTTGCATGAAGAGGGAATTTGTTGCCGCGTGCAGAAGCGCCGCACCAGCACCAGCACCAGCCAACGCCTGTAGCCGTCCGGCTTGCCGGCGGTGGCGTCATCGGAATCGCCACCGCCGGCGAACCGGACGGCTACACGGATGTGGCAAACCGATTCAAATATGCCCGGCGTTGACGATGAACTCCTGATACCCGGAAAGAATCACGTACATCGCGAAGTAGCAGAAGATCGCCGCAGAGACCCAGTACGAATACTTGAGCAGCTTGTCGCCCAGCAGACGCCCGCCGTGGCTGGCGGCCAGGCAGATGAACACGCACCAGGCCACGCCTGCGCTGAAGAACCCGGACAGAAAGAACGCCGTGCTCAGGCTGCCATGCCCGCCGGCGCGGGAGATGAGCGTGCCCCCGACCGCCGCGAACCAGAGAATCGCGGTCGGCGAGGACACTGCAAGAAATACCCCTCGGGAAAACTCTCTGAATCCGGAGCGGTTATCCGCCTCACCGGCAATCGCCAGCCCGCTGTGGCTGCTGATCGCCGACATCACCATTTTCACCGCGAAACCGATCAATAGCACCGAACCGCCGATCCACAGCCCCCACCGCACCCATTCGTATTGCAGCAGCACGGTCATCCCGGCCAGCGCGAGAATCGCGTAGAACAGATCGCCGAAGCAGGTGCCCAGTCCCAGCCAGAAACCTTGCAGGTAGCCGCGCTGCATGGCCAGCGTGATCATCGCAATGTTGGCCACGCCAATGTCCAGGCACAGGGAAAGGCTCAGCAGAAAGCCGCTGGTGAACTCCATGTTTGATATCCGTTGAAAGCGATTGATGAGGGTGCGGTTGCAAAACTGCGCGCAGGATAACGGGATTGCGAGAATTTGCCGATGGCGAGCTTGCCGAAACGGTCAGGATTTACCCGTCATTCACGCGGGGATACCCTGTAGCGGTCTATACCGTCGGGGAGCTGTTCGTGGAACTTCACATCGTCATTCAAGGCCGCAAGGACCTGGCGAATCAGCTGTACGAACAACTGCGCGAAGGCATCGAGTCCGGGCGCCTGGCTGCAGGCGTCCAGTTGCCGCCCAGCCGCCTTCTGGCCGCGCAACTGGGGCTGTCGCGCAAGACCGTTTCCGACACCTACAGCCGTCTGACTTACGAAAACTTTCTGGTGGGCAAGATCGGCAGCGGCACGTTCGTCAACACGCCGAACACCCCGATCCCACGCCAACAGGCGACGGCGGACCTGGCCAGCCTTGAGCGCGTGAAGCAATGGCAGGACATCTCCCTGCCCCTGCGCCATCCGACCCGGCAAACCACCCTGCGCCGCGATTTCATCGGCGGCGCCACAGCCAAGACCCAGTTTCCCCATGACGAATGGCGGCGTTGCACGCAATTCGCGCTGCGGCAGATGTCGCAAGCGCGGGGCTTCTACAGCCAGCCGGAAGGCCTGACACCCTTGCGCGGCGCGATTGCCGGGCACATCGCCTTCGCCCGCGGCGTGAAGTGCACCGCCGATGACGTGGTGGTGTGCAACGGCGCGCAGCAGGCGCTGGACCTGATTGCCCGGGTCCTGATCGAGCCGGGCTGCACGGTGGCAGTGGAAGATCCGGGTTATACCCCCGCGCGTCTTCTGTTTGCCGCGCAAGGAGCCCGGGTGGTCGGGGTGCCGGTGGACGGTGAAGGCATCATCGTCGAGCAGATCCCCGACAACGCCCATGCGATCTACGTCACGCCGTCCCATCAAATGCCGCTGGGCATGCCCATGAGCGTGGCGCGGCGCCAGGCCTTGCTGGAGAAGGCCAGTCGCATTGGCGCGATCATCATCGAAGACGATTACGACAGCGAGTTTCGCTATGAAGGTCGACCTACCGACTCGTTACAGAGCATGGACCGGTTCGGCGTCGTGGCGTACGTCGGCACGTTCTCCAAAACCCTGTTGCCGGAGCTGCGCCTTGGCTATGCCGTGCTGCCTGAGGTGATGCTCGAAGCGGTCATCAAAGCCAAGCAATTGACCGACTGGCATACCAGCACCCTGCCGCAATGGGCGCTGACCAAGTTCATCGGCGAGGGCCTGTTGAACAAGCATATCCGCCGCTGCCACGGTATTTACGCCGGACGCCGCGACCGGATTCTGACCCGCCTGGCCGGGGACTTGGCGCCGTGGATGCAGGCGATCCCGTCCACTGCCGGCTTTCACATGGCGGTGATGTTCAACGTGCCGCTCGATCTGGACCGGCTGATCGAACGGGCCCGCACCGAGGAAATCGGTCTGTACCCGTTGACCGGGTTCTACGCGGACACGCCCGCAGGCGACGGGCTGATCCTCGGTTTCGGCGCCATCGAAACCCTGGACATCGACCCGGCGCTCGACTGCGTGCGTGAGTTGCTCAAGGCGATTGCCGGGTAGTCCGGGCGTCGTTCGGCGCGGCTGCGTGAGTGCGTGGCTGCGTGGGTACGTGGGTGCGTTACTGATCGCTTCGCCCGCCGCCGGCGCCTACAACTCGGGCGTCGGTAGCAGACGGTCCCGGCAGGTTCAGCGAAGAGGATCGTTGCGGTTTTTCGGGAACTTCCCGCGTTCATGCCTGCCGACTACAGAGGCGCCGGACATTCCGTCCGCCGATACAAGGAGGCCCATCCCATGCCAGATTCAAACGGAAAGATCCGCTACGCTGTGGTTGCAGGCGGCTGGATTTCTCAAGGCGCGTTCATGCCAGGCCTGGAACAGACCGACAACTCGGTGATGACTGCACTGGTCACCGGCGATCCGGTCAAGGCAGACGAACTGGCCGCGCTGTACGACCTCAAGAGTTACCACTACGACGAATTTGACACCCTGCTGAGTTCCGGCGAAATCGACGCAATCTACCTGGCGACTCCCAATTTCCGCCACCGCGAATTCGCGGTTCCGGCACTCGAAGCCGGCATTCACGTGCTCCTTGAAAAGCCCATGGCGACTAACGAGGAAGACTGCATCGCCATCGCCGACGCAGCCAAACGCTCAGGCGCCAAGTTGATGGTCGCCTATCGCCTGCACTTCGAGCCGGGCACCGTGGAAATGGTCCATCGCGTTCGCGCAGGCGATATCGGCGATCCGCGTCTGTTTACCGCCACGTTCGCGCAGACCACCGATCCGGCCAACCACCGCATGCAAAGTGGCTTCGATGCAGGCCCGGTGGCCGACATGGGCCCGTACCCGATCAATGCCGTGCGCAACCTGTTCGGCGCAGAGCCACTGCAAGTGCACGCCGTCGGCATCAAGACGCCGGGACGTGACATCAACACGTTCGACACGGTCAATGTCACGCTGCGTTTCGCCGAAGAACGGCTGGCGACCTTTACCGTCAGTTACAGCCTGCCGTCCACCGAGCGCTTTCAGTTGATCGGCACCCAAGGCGAGTTGGAGGCGTCACCCTGTTTCGGTTTCGGTGAAGGTGTGGCGATTGCCTACCGTGCGATCATCGACGGCACCACCACCGAACACAGCCATCCAGTGGTCGATCAGTTCGGCGGCGAGACGCAGTATTTCTCGGATTGCATCCTGCAGGACCGCGAACCCGAGCCCGATGGCGATGAAGGCTGGCGCGACGTGCGCGTCGTCAAAGCGATCGAGCGCGCATTGATCAGCGGACAGCCGCAAACGCTGGACCCGTTGCCGGAACGCCCGGGCATCAGCATCGAACAGGCACGGCGTCTGCCACTGGCGAAGGTCCCGCCGTACATCAATACCGACGAGCCCAATGCCTGATCGCCAACTCCAGCGTGCGGCTCGATCTGCTCTGCCTTCTTTCGCAGTCCAGTTCGGCCGAGCAGTGTTCCGTTTCCCGGCGGTGGCGTGAAATCGCTACCGCCGGCGAGCCGGACTGCTACAGAGGTCGGGCGGTTGACTGGACAATCATCCGCCTCAACAGCGCCGGATCAGCGTGCCTTGCGGCTGGAAAAATGCAGTTGTATGATGTCTGTCAACATTCGATACGTCTTCCGTTATCGTCGCTCAGCTTCATGCACGTCCATAGATTCCCTGTCAGGCACGTCGCCTGATCGTTTCGACCCAAAAATAACAGGAGAAGCAGATGCCTACCGTTCTCGGCCAGAACTTCATCGGCGGTGCCCGCAGCGGCCTCGGCGAAGCACGCCACAAGAGCCTCGATGCCACCACTGGCGAAGCCCTGCCCTACACCTTCCACCAGGCCACCGACGGCGAAATCGACGCCGCTGCCCTGGCTGCCAAAGACGCCTTTGCTGAATACCGTCAACTGAGCCCGGCCCGCCGCGCTGAGTTCCTCGACGCCATCGCCGACGAACTCGACGCGCTGGGCGATGACTTCGTCGCCCTGGTTTGCCAGGAAACCGCACTGCCAGCCGGTCGTATCCAGGGCGAGCGCGGTCGTACCAGCGGCCAGATGCGCCTGTTCGCGAAAATCCTGCGCCGTGGCGACTTCCTCGGTGCTCGCATCGACCTGGCCCTGCCGGACCGCAAGCCACTGCCACGTGTCGACCTGCGCCAGCAGCGCATCGGCGTCGGCCCGATTGCCGTGTTCGGCGCCAGCAACTTCCCGTTGGCCTTCTCCACCGCTGGTGGCGACACCGCGTCCGCACTGGCTGCGGGCTGCCCGGTAGTGGTCAAGGCCCACAGCGGTCACATGGCGACGGCCGATCTGGTGGGTAATGCGATCATCCGCGCCGCCGAAAAAACCGGCATGCCCAAAGGCGTGTTCAACATGATCTTCGGCAGCGGCGTGGGTGAAGGCCTGGTCAAGCACCCGGCTATCAAGGCCGTAGGCTTCACCGGTTCGCTGCACGGCGGTAACGCGCTGTGCAAACTGGCCTCTGAGCGTCCTGAGCCAATCCCGGTGTTCGCCGAGATGTCGAGCATCAACCCGGTGGTCCTGCTGCCAGGCGCTCTGTCGGCGCGCGGCGCGGCCATCGCGGGTGAACTCGCGGCTTCCGTGGTCATGGGTGCCGGCCAGTTCTGCACCAACCCAGGCGTTGTGATCGGTATTCGCTCCCCTGCCCTGACCGCGTTCACCGAACAGCTCAAAGAGCACATGGGTGGCCAGGCGCCGCAGACCATGCTCAACGAAGGCGGCCTGCGCAGCTACAGCAAGGGCGTCCAGAAGTTGATGGGCCACCCGAGCGTCACTCACCTGGCGGGTAAACCGCAGGAAGGCCGTCAGGCCCAGGCGCAGCTGTTCAAGGCTGACGTGAGCATGCTGCTCAACGGCGACGAACTGCTGCAAGAAGAAGTCTTCGGCCCGACCACGCTGCTGATCGAAGTGGCAGACGATGCTGAACTCAAAGCCGCATTGCTGGCCCTGCGTGGTCAACTGACCGCCACCCTGATCGGTGAAACCGCCGACCTGCAAAAATACCAGTGGCTGGTTCCGGTGCTGGAAGAGAAAGTCGGCCGCATCCTGGTCAATGGCTATCCAACCGGCGTGGAAGTGTCCGATGCCATGGTTCACGGTGGTCCGTACCCAGCGACCTCCGACGCCCGCGGCACTTCGGTTGGCACCTTGGCAATCGACCGCTTCCTGCGTCCGGTCTGCTACCAGAACTACCCGGACAGCCTGCTGCCGGCCGCGCTGCAAAACGCCAACCCACTGGGCCTCAAGCGCCTGGTCAATGGCGAGTGGAGCAGCGACGTCATCGCCTGATGAGCGCCTGATCCGTAAAAAATAAAACGGCGCGTCCCGCACAGGACGCGCCGTTTTTTTTCGCCTCGCATTGCCAGTGGCAACGCACAGCACTAGCATCGCTGCCATTCGATTCACCCAGCGACGGACACAGACATGAACGACGAACTACAGATCATCGACTTGCAGGAAGGCACCGGCAAGGCGGCGGTCAAGGGTGCGCTGATCACCACGCAATACACCGGCACGCTGGAAGCCGGCACGGTGTTCGACTCGTCCTGGGAACGGGGCAAACCCTTTCAGTGCGTCATCGGCACCGGACGCGTCATCAAGGGCTGGGACATGGGAATCATCGGCATGAAAGTTGGTGGCAAGCGCAAACTGCGGGTGCCGTCGCACCTGGCCTACGGCGAACGCTCCATGGGCAAACACATCACCCCGCATTCGACCCTGATGTTCGAAATCGAGCTGCTGGAAGTCCTGACGCGGGATGATTGAAGCGGCCCAGCTCTGATGGCGGAGAAAGCACCTGTAGCAGCCCGGCCGGGCGGCGGGCCATTTGCCGGCGGTCGCGATTTACACAGCACCACCGCTGGCAAGCCGGACGGCTACAAAGGAATCAGATGACAGGGAGCACCTAACTCGCCACCCCGGCCCCCGACCTCATCAATACGTTCGCCAGCTTCCTCGCCAGCTCTTCTTCCTTATAGGGTTTTTGCACGATCAGTTGCTGGTCGACGTCGAGGATGTCGATGTCGGCGAAGCCGGTGATGAACATGATCGGCAATCCGGGGTGGTCGCGCTTGACGATTTCGGCCAGTTCCGCGCCGGTCATGTTGGGCATGGCGAAGTCGGTGAGCACCAGCTCGATGGCAGGGTCGATCTTCCTCAATGCCTCATCGCCGTTCTCGGCTTCGACCACCGAATAGCCCAGGGAGCTGAGCATCATCGAGGTCACAGAGCGCACGTCGGGGTCATCGTCTACCAGCAGAATGGTGCGATGCAAATCATCGGCGTCGGCGCTACCGGGCATGTCCGAGACGCTGATCACCGGCGTCGCCGCCTGGGCGATGCTCGGCAGATACACCTTGATCGTGGTGCCGGCGTTTTCGGCGGTGTCGATGCTCACGCCGCCACCGGACTGCTTGGCGAAGCCGAACACTTGCGCCAGCCCCAGACCCGAGCCTTTGCCAACGGCCTTGGTGGTGAAGAACGGCTCGAACGCCTTGGCCAGCACCTCCTGACTCATACCGCTTCCGGTGTCCTTGACCGACAGCACCACATAGGCGCCGGGATCCGGATCTTCAGGGCGCTGCGGCAGACGGTAGACCATCTCGTTCCAGGTACTGAGCCGCAATTGCCCGCCCTGATGCATGGCATCCCGTGCGTTGATCGCAAGGTTGAGGATAATCATCTCGGTCTGGGTCGGGTCGACCAGCGCGTTCCACAGGTCTTGCGCCAGATCGGTCTCCACCCAGACGCTACCCCCCAGCGCACGGCCGAGCAGTTCGCGCATGCCGCCGATGGTGTCGTTGAGGCTCAGCGCCACCGGCTCCAGGCGCTGACGGCGGGAAAAGGACAGCAATTGACTGGTGAGCTTGGCGCCGCGCTCCCCCGCCTCGCGGATGTTCTGCAGACGCTGCGGGGATTTGGTGAACACGCCTTTTTCCAGATCGCGGGTCAGGAAGTTGGCACTGGTCAGAATGACCGTCAGCAGGTTGTTGAAGTCATGAGCGACGCCCGCCGTGAGTTGCCCCACCACTTCCAGGCGCTGCATCTGTTGCAGGGCGGCTTCGACCCGCTCACGTTCCTTGATCTGGTCACGCAAACGTTTGTTGGTCGCCGCCAACTCGTCGACGACCGCCCGCTCGCTGGTGATGTCGCGCACAGCGGCGTACATCAGCCCCTCGTCCGGCACGATGGTCCACGACAGCCATCGGAAGCCGCCTTCGGCATGGCGCATGCGATTGACGAAACGTGTGGTGACGTTGCCACCGGCCACGCTGGCGGTCTCCCGCAGCGTGGCGTCGACGTCGTCAGCGTGAATCAGCTCGCGCAGGCTTCGGTCGTTCAAATCCGCGCGCGTCCAGCCCAATGTCGCCTCCCAAGCAGGGTTGAGCGCAATCGGCGTCATGTCGAAACGCAGCACGCCGAGCAACTCGCGAGACAATTCCCAGGTGCGGTCGCGCTCCCGGGTACGCTGCACCACCCGTTCACCCAAAATCTCGTTGAGCTGATGCAACGCCTGTGTCGCTTGCTTGCGCTCACTGATGTCCTGCATGACCCCGGTAAAGCGCACGCATTTGCCGCCTTCGAACAGCGAGCGTCCGTTGGAAAACACCCAGCGTTCACCGTCGCCCTCCACCAGGATGCGGTGCTCGATCTGATACCCGGTGTCGGCGTCAAGCGCCGCCCGGACCTTGCTCTTCAGGAGTTCGCGGTCATCCGGGTGACAGCGGGCGAACATGAATTCCATGCTCACGTGCTCGTGCCCTGTCAAACCATACAGATGCTTGCAACGTTCATCCCACAACAGGGTGTCGGTGTCCGGATCGTAAGTCCAGACCCCCATCTCGGCCGCTTCGATCGCCAGATGCGCCCGCACTTCGGCGTCCTGCAGCGTCTCCTCGGCACGCACGCGCTTCTCGCGTTCGTGCACTTCGGAGACCGCGCGGACCACCGCCTTGGGCAGCATTTTCAAGTTTTGTTTGAGGACGTAATCGATGGCGCCCATGCGCATCATCTCGACCGCATGCTGCTCGCCAAAGATGCCGGAGAGAAAAATGAAGGGCGTCTGCGGTGCCAGACGTAACGCGCAATTGAGCACGTCCGCGCCCGAAGACCCGGGCAAGAGGTAGTCACTGAGGATCAGGTCGAAACGCTGTGCGAGCAGTTCCCGTTCCACGTCCCGGTGGTTGTAGACCAGCGTGGAATCGATCTTGAGCCCACTGTTTTCCAGCGTGAGCAGGGTCAGTTCGGCATCATGCGGACTGTCTTCAACCAGAAGCAATTTGAGCAGCGGTAGCGGCATGGATATTCGTCAATATTTTCGCTGGAACTGTCCCGCCGCATAATGCACCGCGACACAGGCCCATGGGACGGGGTGAATCAGGACCCCGGGCGGCGTGTCAGTCGCAGTGAACCAGGCGGCGGCTCGTTGAGAACGGCCCAGAAAACCCCGAGATCGGAGATCGCCGAGACGAATTCCTTGAATTCGACCGGCTTGACCACGTAAGCGTTCACTCCCAACGCATAGGCGCGTTGCAGATCGGGCTCTTCTCGCGAGGAGGTCAGCATGACCACTGGAATGCTGCGCAATTCGTCGCTCTCGCGGATCGCCTTGAGCACCTCCAGACCATCGAGTTTCGGCAGCTTCAGATCGAGCAACAGAACCGCCGGATTGCCTGCCGCGCGGTCGTCGTACTGGTTTCGCCGCAAGAGATAGTCCAGCGCTTCGGCGCCGTCACGCAATACGATCACTTCGTTGGCCAACTGGCTACGCTCCAGCGCGACGAGGGTCAGCTCCAGGTCGTTGGGATTGTCTTCCACCAGAAGAATGGGCTTGAGCATTGGGCGTCTCCTCGGACACTCAAAGGGTTACGGTCAGACTGCGCTTGGGCAGCGCAAAATAAAAAGTGGCTCCCTGCCCCAGTTCTCCATGGGCCCACACCGAGCCGTCATGCCGCTCGATGATGCGCCGCACGCTGGCCAGGCCGATCCCGGTGCCTTCGAATTCTTCCATGCGGTGCAGCCGCTGGAACACGCCGAACAGCTTGCCGGCGTATTGCATGTCGAAACCCACACCGTTGTCGCGGATGTAAACCACGACCTTACCGTCCTCTTCGTAGCTGCCGATTTCGATAAAGGCGGCGCCTTCCTTGCGACTGTACTTGATGGCGTTGGACAGCAGGTTGCGCATCGCCAGATGCAGAAACGCGGGGTCGGCGATCACCACCGGCAGCGGCTCGGGAATGCGCCATTGCAGGTCGCGTCCTTCGTAATCCGGCTCCATTTCCTTGCGAATCGCATCGACCATAGCGTTCAGATCGACTTGCGAGTAGCGCATCGCCGAGCGTCCCATCTGCGAGAAACTCAGCAGGTTGTCCACCAGCGTGCCGGCAAAACGTGCCGACTCGCCGATGTTTTCCAGGAAGCGCACGCCGCGTTCCGACAGTTTGCCGCCCTCGGTGTCGCCGAGCAGCTCGGCATAGCCGGCGATATGCCGCAACGGGGCACGCAGGTCATGGGACACGCTGTAGGAAAACGCTTCGAGTTCCTTGTTGGACTTCTTCAACTCCTCGGCCAGTGCGGCCATCTCTTCGGCTTTGCGCAGCACGATGCCCAATACCGCGGCGCGCAGTTCGACCACGCCTTCGGTGTCCAGATCGTCCCATGGTCGGGAGAAGCCACGCACGGTTTCCTGCCACAGCGCGAAGCTGTGACGCGGACTCAGAGAGCCGCTGTCGCTGATGGTTTTTTCGGGCTTGCCGGCCCAGTTCACCACGCGGGTCTGCTCCGGCCGGAACCAGATGATGTAATTGGAGTGGAGCTCGGAAATCGCCATCGCCAGCACGCCGCTGACCGATTGGCTCAATTCCGGCAATTGGGGAATGTCGCGACCGACGTTGTCCGAATGGAACACTTCGTGGGACCCGCGCTGGGTGAGCCAGGCGGTCAGCGCCTGGATCTGCTCGCGATCCGGCGTCTCGCCGTACACGTCCAGTGTCGACTCGGATATCACCGCCGCGCCCGTTGCGTCGACGAACGCCAGCAGCACCTCGGGCACCGAGCGCAGGCCATCAATCACGCTGTCCAGGTCGGCCATGGCCGCCAGCATCTGGACAATCTGCCGGCGCAGGCTGAGCATGCGCTGAGTCTTGGCCTGGGCTTCCTTGGTTTCGATCTGCAGCGACAGCACGCTACCGAGCAGCTCGCAGGCGGTGCGGGTCTGGAAACTCACCGAGCGCGGCGTCGCGTGGTGACAGGAAATCAGGCCCCACAGCTCGCCACGCACGACGATGGAAATCGACATCGACGCCAGGGTCTGCATGTTACGCATGTACTGCAGATGCACCGGAGAAACGCTGCGCAAGGTGGCGAAGCTCAGATCCAGTGGCGCACCGGTCAGGGGGTTGTCGGTGGGCACCAGGGGCGAAGCCTGGTAATTGGCGTCCTCGATCACCCGAATGCGGTTGGCGACGTACAGCGCCCGGGCCTGTGAAGGGATGTCCGACGCGGGAAAACTCAAGCCCAGATAGTTGGGATAGTCAGGGTCGGCCAGCTCGGCATTCACCAGCCCGTTGCCTTCGGCATCGAAGCGATACGCCTTGACCCGCCCGAAGCCAGTGATGCGCTTGACCTCGCCCACGGAACGCTGACAAAGCTCGTCGATACGTTCTGCTTCGTTCATCTGGCTGATGAAGGTGCGCATCAGCGGATAAACATCGCCGTAGGCCGAACTCATGTCTCTGGCAGGTTCGAATTCAGCGATCAACCCCTGATCATGCCGATGGACCATCATCGCCATCGGCTCGCCGGCCCGACTGCCTGCGAGAAAACGCACGTCGCCGACGTGGAACGGATTCTGGTCGTCTTCCGGCAACGCGGCCAGGCGCGCCAGCAAGCGCGGGCAATCGACGAACACCTCGGCGAGCGCAGCGCCGATCAGCACCTGCGGTGCCATGCCCAGCCAGGTCTCGACGTTAGCGCTGACCTGGACGATGGTCAGGGTCGCTTCGTCGATCACCAGCAAAAAGCCATGGGGCTGAATACTGCCG
Organism: Pseudomonas sp. LS-2; assembly: GCF_003605735.1. GTDB lineage: Bacteria > Pseudomonadota > Gammaproteobacteria > Pseudomonadales > Pseudomonadaceae > Aquipseudomonas. The sequence goes on from NZ_QXTJ01000049.1 coordinate 19,525, forward strand.
GGAATCTGGATCGGCTCACGGGCGCAGTTGTCGATAGCGCTCTGGTGAAGTTCCTGGCTGAGGGTCAAAACAAGATCTCCTTCACCCTCCGCAACGACGTTCAAATCGACAGAAGGTGCGTGCCCAACGGTCGGCACTCAATAAATTGGCGTGAACAGTAACAAAAAAAACGTGGTTCGGCGCGTCTCGATAGCGATGTGCCGCTTGAAGGCCCATGACCTCATGCGTCCAGCATGGTGCGCACCTTGTCGAGAAACTCGACCATATGGAATGGCTTGATGATCATGTCCATTCCCTCCCCCAGAAAATGCTGTCGATTGAGGGCGTTTTCCGCGTACCCGGTCATGAACAGTACAGGCACGTTCGGACGCCAGTCGCGCATTCTCTGCGCCAGCTCCCGGCCGTTCATCTGCGGCATGCCGACATCGGTCAGCAGCAGGTCCACCGAAACATCGTGTTCGAGAATCGACAACGCCGTGGCGACATCAGCGGCCTGGGTACAGCGATAACCGGCATCGGTGAGGATCTCGTTGACGAACATGCGCACCGAGGCGGTGTCCTCGACGATTAGGACATGCTCGCCTGCGCCGAGTTCGGCGGTTTCCGGCATTTGCGGGGGCGCCACGGTCTGATCGATCGCCGCCGGCAGCATCAGGGTCACTTCCGTGCCGTGGCCGACGACGCTGCGAATGTGCACATCGCCGCCGGACTGCCGGGCAAAGCCGTAGATGGTCGAAAGACCCAGGCCCGTGCCCTGACCGATGGGCTTGGTGGTGAAGAACGGATCGAACACCTTGTCGATCAGGTGATGGTCGATACCCACCCCGTCATCGCGCACAGTCAGGGCAATGTACTGGCCGTCTTCCAGGCGCGGATTACCCTGCGAGTAGGCCTCGAAGGTACTGATCCAGACATTGCCGCCTTCAGGCAAGGCATCCCGCGCGTTGATCACAAGGTTCAGCACGGCGCTTTCCAGCTGCCCGGCATCGACCATTGCGACTGCGCTGCGCGATGTCAGTTCCAGGGTCAGGCCGATGCGTTTCCCGATGGTCCGGCTCAGCAGATCTTCGAGGGAACGCACATGCTGATTGACGTCCGTGGCACGGGTGTCGAGCGGTTGCTGACGCGCGAACGCCAATAAACGGTGAGTCAGCGCCGCCGCACTCTTGGCCGACGCCAGCGCCGCGTCCGCGTAGGTCAGCACCTTGTCCGGGCGGCCGTCTTCGGTGCGCTTCCTGATCAGCTCCAGCCCCGTCACGATGCCGGTCAGCAGGTTGTTGAAGTCGTGGGCAATGCCGCCGGTGAGCTTGCCAATCGCGTCCATTTTCTGCGCTTGCAGCAACTGTTCTTCGGTTCTGGCACGCTCGGCCACCTCATGGGCCAGGCGGCTGTTGACCGTGTCCAGTTGCTGCAGATGCGATTGCTCGCGACGACGGTGTTCGGTGACGTCCTCGATGAACACCAGGCTCAACCCGGTGGCTCGGTAAGGCGACACCTGCCACTCGGTTTCCCGCACGTCGCCTTTGACCTGCATGCTCAGCGTGCCCTTCCAGCGCTCGCCGGCCGCCAGCGCCTCGCTCAAGCCGACAACGACCGGTTGCTGATCGTCGCTGAAACACTGCAACAGGCTGTGTCCCGGCGCACTGTGCGCGATGAGCCGAGCGAAAGCGTGATTGCACTCATGCACGTTCAGCTCACCGTCCATCACGGCGATGGGCGCCGACACATTGACGAAAATCTCGCGAAAGCGCTCTTCGCTGTCACGCAGGGCGAACTCGGTGTCACGCACGCGCAGCAAGGTGCGCAGGGTCGCCAGCAGCACGTCGGGGTCCACCGGGTGCACCAGATAGGCATCGGCACCCGCTTCAAGGCCGGTGACGATATCGCCGGTCTGGATCGAGGCAGCCGACACGTGCACGACCGGCAACAACGCCGTGCGCGGTTCGGTACGCAACTGGCGAACGATGTCGAAGCCGCTCATGTCCGGCAGGTTGACGTCGAGAATCAGCGCGTCCGGTACCTGCTCGGCGATCAGTTGCAGCCCTTCGGCACCGGTTCCCGCCTCCAGCACCGTGAAGCCCTGGCGCTCCATCCGTCGACGCAAGGCGTAGCGTGTCGCAGCATTGTCGTCGACGATCAGCAACCGGGTATCAGCTTTCATCGACGTGCTCCTGGGCCATGGCCAGCGGAATGACGACATAGAACGTCGAGCCAATGCCGGGCTGGCTTTCCACGCCCACACGGCCGCCCAGCAGCGCAGCGAACCGTTTGCACAAAGACAGGCCCAATCCGGTGCCCCGCAGTCGTTTCTGCAACGGTGAATCGACCTGAGAGAAATCCTCGAACAACGCTTCGTGCATCTCCGGTGGAATGCCGATACCGGTATCACTGACGGCGAAACGAATTTCCTGCTCGCCCTCAAGGCTTGCCGAGACCCGGACCTCACCGCGCTGGGTGAACTTCAACGAGTTTGAGATGAAATTGCGCAGGATCTGCGCCAGCTTCTTGTCGTCCGTATACAGCCGGGGCAGGCCCTTGGGCGCCTCGAAAATCAGGTCCACCGCTGAGGTGTCGACGATCGGCCTGAACATGCCGCGCAGTGCTGAAAACAGGTCGAACATGTCGAACCAGGCCGGGGAAATGCTGATCCGCCCGGCCTCGATCTTGGCCAGGTCCAGCAGGTCATCGACCATGTCGCTCAGCTCCCGCGCTGCGGTGCTGACGAAGGCGACCTGTTTGTGCTGCTCAGGGCTGAGCGGGCCGTCGAGCTCGTCGGTCAGCAGACTGGCGATGCTCAGGATCGAGCCCAACGGCGTACGGAACTCGTGGCTCATGTACGACAGAAAGCGGCTCTTGAGGTCGGAAGCTTCACGCAACTGAGCGGCCTGCATGTCAAGCTCGGCGTACAGCGCCAGCACGCCCTGGTTGGTCTCCTCGAGTTCGGCGCGCAAAGCCGCAGCCTCGCCCCGCAGTTGCCGAAGCTCGGCCGACTCATCGAGGCCGCCGTGTACGAGGTTGTCAGTCATCGAGCGTCTCCAGAGCGAGTACCAGAACCGTTACATCATCCCTGCCTCGGCAGTAATCGCGGTGCAGCACCGCCGCGATGATGGCCGGATGTCGATACATCAGACCCGGATAGTCACGCAGATTCCACCGCGATTGCAGGCCATCGCTGTACATGATCAACAGTTGCCCGGTGCACTGAGCGTAGTCCACCGCCTGAATTTTCCGGTACTGCAGGCCGACGATGCCGGGGTGTGAAGGCAGACCTCGCGTCTTGTCCTGCGCAATCAGCGTGGCGCCAATATTGCCGATGCCGATAAAGCTCAAGCCGTCTCGGGCACCCTCGAACCGGGCCAGCGCTACAGCTCCGCCCCGCGTGCCGCGCATGTCGTGGTGAATCTCCTCCAGCAGCAAGCTCGAGTCGGCGAACGGCTCACGGTGAAACGCCGTCGCGCCCGCCTTCGCTGCGTCTTCAGCCTCGGGGCCATGCCCCAGCCCATCGATCATCAAGACGCTGATCTGCTGCCCTTTTATCGCCAGCCCCCAGGCATCGCCGCACGCCGGATCGTTGTGCAGCGAGTGCTGGCTGACGCCCAGACGCAGGTCCTTGACGACCGCCGTGCGGGGGTAGAAACGCATCAGCAGGACCGAGCCACGGTCGTCGCTGTGGGCATCGAACACCTGAGCCTGACGCAACATCGAGCCCAGCCCGATGCCTTGGGTGCCTCGTGTCGAGAAGCCGTCGATCATGCAGTCGTGCACGTCGAAGCCCTGGCCGCGGTCAATCGCGATCACCTCAAGACCCGGAACAGCACCGGTCAGCACTCGCAGGTGCAGCTCACCGTTGCTGGCGTGTTTGAGAATATTGCTCGCCACTTCGGTGACGACCAGCGCCACGCGACCGGAATCGGTGGCGTCGAAGCCCAGTTGCTCGGCCATTTTCTGCGCCGTACGCCGGGCGTATCCCACCTGACTGCTGTCCTCGACGGGCAGTACTTGGGTCAGGCCGCTGTGCAATCTCAGGTCCATTTGCAGATCATCACTCGCGTACCAGCGCCGGGTGCGGTATCCAGCTCGAAGTCGTCGACCAGGCGCTTGGCGCCAGTCAGGCCCAGGCCCAATCCGCCGCCGGAAGTCCAGCCATCGGTCATCGCCAGCTTCAGGTCGGGAATGCCGGGGCCTTCGTCGCGGAACGTCAGGCGCAGCCCGGTTCGCGCTCCGTCTTCGACGATCTGCCAGTCCATGTCGCCGCCACCGCCATACACCATGGTGTTACGCGCCAGCTCACTGACCGCCGTCACCAGTTTGGTCAGGTCGATCAGGCGCATGCCGCAGTCCTGGGCCAGCTTGCGCGCCGTTTGCCGCGCCAGCACCACATCCTGTTCTATCTGAATGCCCTGAGTGCCGCTGCTGCGCACGTTCATTGCGATGCTCGCTCACGCAGCAGCTTCATGCCTCGCTCGACGTTCAGCGCAGTGCTGACGCCCGGCAAGGTCATGCCCAGTTCCACAAGGGTGATCGCGACCGCAGGCTGCATGCCGACCAGCACGGTCTCCGCATCCATGATGCGCGACAGGCCGGAGATCATGCCGATCATGCGCCCAATGAACGAGTCGACCATGTCCAGCGCCGAGATGTCGATCAAGACGCCGCGCGCCGAGGTTCGGCTGATGCGTTCGGACAGATCGTCCTGCAGCGTCAGCGCGAGTTGGTCATGCATGTCCACTTGAATGGTGACCAGCAGGAAGTCGCCCATTTGCAGGATTGGAATCCGCTCCATGGGCTTACACCGCTGCCTTGGCGACGGTCAGGCCCAGGCGACGCAACGCCAGTGCCAGCGCATCCGCCAGATTGGCCTTGGTGACCACGCCTTGCAGGTCCAGGCCCAGGTGCACGATGGTCTGCGCAATCTGCGGACGCACGCCGCTGATGATGCAGTCGGCGCCCATCAGGCGAATGGCGGTCACGGTTTTGAGCAGGTGCTGAGCCACCAGCGTGTCGACGGTCGGCACGCCGGTGATGTCGATGATGGCGATTTCCGAGCCAGTGTCGACGATGCGCTGCAACAAGGACTCCATCACCACTTGAGTGCGCTGGGAGTCCAGGGTGCCGATCATCGGCAGTGCCAACACGCCATCCCACAATTTGACGACCGGGGTGGACAGCTCCAGCAATTCTTCCTGCTGGCGTTTGATCACGGCTTCGCGGGATTTCTGGAACGTACGGATGGTGTGCATGCCCAGCGCGTCGAGGATCTGGGAAATCTCCCAGAGCTGCTCGGCGAGCAGTGCAGGTTCCGCGGCGTATTCCTGCTGCAGCAGCGCGAACAGTGGGCCTTTGAGGGCAAAGATGAAGTGAGCGGTTTGTTGTGAGTCCTGGCCAACGAGCGCCCGTTGATGAGAAAGCTTTTCCAGAAACTGACGGACTTCATCCCATTCGGCGCCATTGATACTGGACGAACCGTTCTTTTCCAGCACCGAGGTCAGCAATCGCAGAAGTTCCGAAATCTGTTGAGCGAGGTCCTCTGCCTTCAGGTTGCGCGTTGCACCGCTGCCTTCCAGATCCGCCAGCCAACTGGCAGACAGTTGAGCCTGGGAGCGTTTGACACAATTCACGGTGGTTTGCTGCAGCGATGCCATTGAGAGAGCTCCGGAGAATATGCGCCGCCCTGCCCGCGAAGGGAGCCGACACGGACAGACGTGCGAAAAGTGGTCAGGTACTGATTCCACAGGTTCAGAATCGTTTCCTAACGTCTTAAATACAAAGTGCTTTTTTGTTTGCGAACAAAGCGAAGGAAATACCTCCGACACCGGCTGATGTCAAGGTAACATTGCCGCGCACAAATGGTTCCGCTGCCAGTGTAGATAATTCATGGGGCAATGAACGTCGCAAGACTCATGCGCCGTTGGGCAATGTCACTGATGAGGGCTGCGCACCGAAGGGCGTGACACAGGTGCGCAGGTCGTAGCGCAATTCGGCAACCAACTCAGCCACCGCCCGCGTGGTGGTCAAATGGTTGCTCGGCAGGTTTTCCACGAGCATGGCGACTTTACCGGTGGCCTGATCGTAGATCCTGACCATCAGCGCCCCGCTCGGCGTAAGGGTGCATTCGCAGGCCAAGGGCAGAAAACTACTTTCAAGGGTCCTGCGCAACTCCGGGGTAAACAGCATTTCGCTACCTCCTTGTAGACCGAAGCCGGGCACTCGCTTGCCCGTCTGAATCCAGGCCGATGACAGAGTGTAGTCAGGGCGTGGCGGTCGGCATCGGGAGGTTGATGCAGGTGTGCAGTCGATCACATTCAGAACGCCATGTCGGTGGTTTGCGCGTAGATCGAGAACGCCCCCAACAACAGCCAGAACACGCTGAATAGCCAAGGCGTACGCATGGAAAACAGCAGCGACTTGCGATACCCCTTCTCGCTTGACTCATGCTCGCTGAACAACGGCGAGTCGTCGTAAGCGAGCCCCATCGCCGGCTGGCTGTGCAAAAGCTGGCTTTGCTTGAAATGCCAGTGGTCGATGATTTCGTACGCGGCGCGAATGCCCGGCCAGGCGTGCATGGAACTGATCAGCCCGAGCAGGGTGAGAAACGGCGGAACCACCAGGGTAAACAGCTTGCCCCACTCAGGGTTCAGATTGGCCATCGACGAGGCGAACGCGATCACCAGAAAGGACTGGGCCGACAAGTAGGCGTTGGTGCGGTTGGAGAGAATGGCTGTTTCATACTGGATTTCCTTGCGGTAGAAATCCAGCCGATCCTTGGGCGAGCCAAACAGCAAAGCGTCGGCGGTCTGCGCGTCGGACACGGACGTGCTGCTAGTAATGATGGTGGATGATGCAGGGTTAGAATCCAAAACCGAGGGTCCTCGACAAGCACGATGAAAAAGCCGAAGACAAGGCATTCGCCCTGCTCCGGCGGCCCGACGGCACTGCGCTAGCGCAGATCGTCAGAAAGCGGTGTGGGTTCGTCAGCGGGCGGCACTTCTTCTGAAGGTGGCTCATTCCAATCTTCAGGCCGTTGGTTCTTCTGCTGCTCACGCTTCTCTTCCTGGAAGTCCTCGTCCTCCAGCGCATCCGGATCCAGGTCGGGCTCGGCAGGTGAAGTGGGCGTGACAGGCGGAACGCTGGTGGGGATTGCGGGATCGACGGGCATACGCACCTCTGCTGTAAGTCGCCCGTAATGCCGGGCAGTTACAGCTTCGAGAGCCCGGCAAGCCAGGGGTGCCTTTAATTGGACCAGCGGTCGAGTCAGGGACGAACCCGGCCGCTATTTCAATTTACCGGAGGCCCGCGCCATGCAGCGCACGCGCCGCTCTTCCACCCGCTGCGCGAACCAGGCGGTGGTCAGTTTGCGGGTGATCTTGGGGCTTTCCAGCACGATGCCCGGCAAAATTGCACGGGGCAGCGGCTTACCAGCGGCCTTGTCGGCCAGTGCGAACACTTGCTTGTAGAGCTCAGTGTCTTCGAATTCAAGTGTTTCCCCCTTTTCCAGCTGGCTGCGGATGGTCGGGTTGCGCATCCCTAGTTGTTGGTGAAGGCTGCGCACGGCCAGTTCGGTCTGCCCCAGCGACGGACCGAAGCCATAGCTGATCAGGTCACCGTCCAGCGCCAGACGCTTGCCCGACAACCGCGCCACGGCGCTCTGGAACGCGGCATTGCGACTGGCGTACCACCCGGCATTGAAGTCGGCGAAGCGATAGACCGGTCTGTCGTAATTGACTGGATAGCCAAGCAAATGGGCGATCCCGAAGTACATGCCGCCGCGACGGCTGAACACCTCGTGGCGAATGGAGCGTTCGACCGGGTACGGATAATCCCGCGCCTGCCGCTCGGCGAACTCGATGCTGACCTGCATCGGCCCTGCGGTGTGCACCGGGTTGAAGTTGCCGAACAGCGTGCGACCCAGCGGCACCATGCCGATGAAGTCATCGAAGATCGCGCTCAGGTCTTTTTCGGTCCTCGCCGCGCTCAGCCGCTCGCTGTAGGTCTTGCCGGTGGGCGAGCGAATGTCCAGGGCGCTGCGCACCAGCAGATTGGGGATGTGCGCCTTACCGGCCCGGCGGTCGATTTCGTCCTGGGCGATCCTGCCCATCCCCGGCACTGCGGGGTCGACCTGAAAGTTCGACTCCTGCTCGGTCACCGCCAGCACCGAACACAGGTTCTCGACCGTCGGGTCGAGTTTCTGGCTATCGAAGGCCGTATAGATGTCGGTTGCCCAGCCCTGACGGTCCGCGACACCCGCGGGCAGCAGGCGCACGATTTCGCTGCGAACCAGATCAGGCGGGGGTGGCGGTGTCTGACTGCGTTGTGAACTGCAACCGGCAATGACTGCGAGCAGCATCAGGCTGACGTACGCTGTGGCGTGGCGAGTGAATCCGTTCGCGGGCATGAATCCTCGGTACTCAAAGAGATGGGCTGCCGGGTTGGACAACGTCATGGAGCAACTGATCCTTGCTTCGGCGCGTTCGGGTCGGAGGGCTCGGGCTTCAGGGGCGGGCCACCACCACCGGGGCGCCGACGCCGAACTTGTTGCGGTATTCGCTGGGCGCAAGGCCGGTGATCTTCTTGAAGGTCGCCCGAAACGCCGACGGGTCCTGGTAGCCCACGGTCCAGGCGATGTGATCGACCGTGCCGTTGGTGAGCTCCAGCATCTCCCGGGCCTTGCCTACGCGCAGATGCTGGCAGTATTCGGTCGGTTTCAAGCCGGTCGCTGCACGGAAGCGTCGCAGAAACGTGCGCTCTTCAAGGCCTGCGCAGTGCGCCATTTCCGTCACTGACACATCCACTGCGCCGGTGCTCTGCAGCCAGTGCTGCACTTTCAAGACCGCCCCATCGCCATGGCCGAGGACCGGCGAGAAGTTGATGCCGCATTGCTGCGCACTGTCGCTGTGTTCGATGACCAGAAAGCGCGCTGTGAGCGTCGCAATGCTTGGCCCCAGTAGCCGATCGACCATGCGCAGACCCAGTTCGGACCAGGCCATCAACCCGGCGGTGGTGATGATGTCGCCATCGTCGATGATCGGCTTGTCGGCGTGCACCTTGATTCGCGGGAAGCGTTCGCTCAGGGACTGGGCCTGCGTCCAGTGTGTGGTCGNGTGCCAATGGTTGCGCCCGCGGCGTGCCTGGCATGCACCCACTTTGACAGGCCTTCCATGGCGTCGGTGTTGGGCAGTCCCATCAACGAAGGCGGAATCAGCACAGCGGCCAGCGGACCGCTCTGCCCCGCGGCAAAACTGTCGAACACCCGTTGCGGCTCACAGCGTGTATCGACCTGCCAATGGCTCACCCGCAGGAGTGGCAACTGCGCCGTGCCTTGCTCGTCGGCCATGCGGTTGGCGACCTCGAACAAATCCGTCAGGCCGTGAACCGCTGCCGTTTGTGCGCCGGGGTACAGCAGCAGGCCGATCTCGGCGACTGGCCGTTCTACGCTCATTGTCAGTTTTCCCTCGCTAAATGTCGGTGCAGCCAATCCCGCGATGCGCGCGCGGGCTCGATACTTCATGCCACACCACGTACCCCCCTAAAGAGGAAACAGACATGTCCAAATCAGCGCTCATCGTAGTCGATATCCAGAACGACTACTTCCCCGGCGGCAAATGGCCTTTGGTCGGTGTCGACGCCGCAGCCGACAACGCCGCCCGAATCATCAACGCCACCCGCGATGCCGGCGATCTGGTGGTACACATCCGGCATGAATTCACCAGCGACGACGCGCCCTTTTTTACCCCGAACTCCGAAGGCGCCAAGCTGCACCCCAAAGTGCTGAACCAGCCGAATGAGCCGGTGGTGCTCAAGCACTTCGTCAACTCGTTCCGCGAAACCGAACTCAAGCAGATCCTCGATCAGCACGGCATCGAGGAACTGGTGGTCGTCGGTGCCATGAGCCACATGTGCGTCGACGGCATTACCCGGGCTGCGGCGGACATGGGTTATAAGGTCAAAGTCATCCACGACGCCTGTGCCAGCCGGGATCTGGCGTTCAACGGCACCACCGTCCCGGCGGCTCACGTACACGCGGCGTTCATGGCAGCGCTCGGGTTTGCCTATGCAGAGGTCATTTCGACACAAGAGCTCCTGAACGCGAAGTAAAGATGCCCCGTGTGCCCTCCCTAAAGCCGGTCAGAGATGCAGCCTGCGTTCTGGCCGGCAGGGAGAGAACACTGCAGACCGTCGGCAAGCCGAACTCCCACGCCTTCGGCAAACGCAGATCAATGCTGGCCGCATCGTTTTTGATTCTGCCCGGAGGGCGTGGGAGCCGACTTGTCGGCGATCGGCTGCGCAGCAGTCGTAAGATCAGGTAACTGATGCTTCCTGGTACACCGCATGCTCAGTCGTTACTGGCGCTTCGCGCCAGATCGTCGGCAAGCCAACTCCCACGCCTTCGGCCGAAGCAGATCGGCGTCGAATACTTGGGTGCCGTTCGACAAAGCCCAGGCTCGTCGTCGAAGTGAACGCTTTTGATTCTGCCCGGAGGGCGTGGGAGGTCGCCGGGGTGGCGCTCCACCTGGTCGGCGATCGGCTGCGCAGCAGTCGCAAGATCAGGTAACTAACGCTTCCTGACACACCGCATGCTCAGTCGTTACTGCCGCTTCGCGCCAGATCGTCGGCAAGCCAACTCCCACGCCTTC
>NZ_QXTJ01000018.1 GCF_003605735.1 Pseudomonas sp. LS-2
AAAACTCCATGGCAATGCGGCATGATGCTCCGGCTTCAATTCAATAACCGTGTTGCACTCAGCTTCTGCAACCGCCCCTCATCTGAGATGGTGGAGATGCATAACAAGCATGCTCCTACGTATCACTGGCGATACCGGTGGCCAGTTTGGCCCGACCAACGTCGACGATGCATCAAACCTAACGTTGCTTGACACTGCGACGAATCACACACCCAGAGGGGTCCATCCCCCTTAGGGCTTGGACTCCTTTATTACAGAAAGGAAATCCACATGAAAAAATTCACGGTAATTATCCAAGACTCAATCACCAGCCAGATCGTCTGCTACCACGTTGAGGCAAAAGGATCGCTGAAAGCTTTCGCATTAGCTGAAGCCATGTTTTCAGATTTTGAAATCTTGGTTGCACTTCCAGGGTGGCTTCAAGAATCGGACGATATGTCCTCTCCTGGAGACAGCCTTGTGAATACTGCGACAGTTCTTGGGCAGCCAGAGGTCTTTGTGAAGCCGGCGTACGTCCTCACAGCAACGGCTATCGAGGCAGTGCTGGAGAAGCACTCTTTTGGTGTGGCCGATAAGCCCGGAAATTGCTTTGATAAATTGGCAGCCGAACTCCTCAGCGAACTCGATCACTGCGAAGTTATCGATGATGCGATGAAGATCGACGCAAATACCCAGACCTACAACGACCAAGCAAAGCGCGAAGAAATTAAATCTTCGCTGTTAGCTAAGGGCGTTTTCGGCTTGTAACCGTCCAGCGCCATCGATCACCAACCTTTCTTGAGGGAGCACCTGCCCCCTCGGGGCTGGAGCTCCCTAAATTTTCTGAGGAGCATTTCAATGAGCACAATCAAAAGCTTTCGTACTGATGCACGAGGTGGGGGGGATCTGGACAACATGCCCAACATCGTCACTTTCGCCGTCGACGAAAACCTAGCTAGGGAGATCGCCTCACTAGCCGAGTTCGTGGCTAGCCACGGCCTTCATAAAGTCGAAAAATTCGACGGCCGTGCGCAGTTCCTGCGGCACGATCCAATGATTGATCCAGACCAGGCATTGGTTCTAGGAGATGAAAATCATGTACGGACTGAGTGTGGTTGTCTGGCTGTGTCAGGATCGGAGTTCTGGTTTACCGCCTTTGTAAAACACACTGACGAGGAGGTGTCCTCTCCTCGCCAGTCGATAAAAGAGTTAATTCTTCACTTCATGCAGGAGGAAAGCGCACCAGCGATGGTCACTTGCGCGAACTGCACTGCAGAGGTCGAAGAGGTCATCGGCTGTCCGGATGGTTCGGAAGTCTGCAACCCATGCTTCGAATCAGGAAGCAGATAAATCAAAGCCCAGTCTCTTCGGAGGCTGGGTTTTTTTGTGCTGCTAAGGAGACTGCTAAACGGTCACATCGATCCAGGTTACGTCATCACTTGCGCTGGCGATCACGTCGCTCGGTGCATTAAGCGCAGCGGCCTGCTGTTCCTCAGTAAGCTCAGCCCAAAATCCATCCGTAGCACAGATAAAGCGAGCCCCGGCGGGAGCCGGCTGGTGAACGAAGAACGGATCTGGCAGGCGGTTTGGTCTCAGGCTGCGAGTGACCTGATTCCGAGCAGGATCTTGGGCGATTTCGATGTGGGACCGATCTTGCTTCCAATTTGCCCGGCAATGTGGGGACGTGAACCACTCAATTGCCCCGCCGCTTCCTGCAATACCGCAGGAACAATCACCCTCGTAGGCAACTGTCAGTTTTCCGTTTGATACCACGGCCACCAGGTAGCTTGCTGTCCCGGTCAGAGTCGCGAACAGTTGATGATGCAGATCTTTCAGAATGATCCTCAATAGCTGCTCTACCTGACTGTGGTCAAAGTCCTCAGCTCCTCGCTCGATATGAGCCCGGTAAGCATCGATCACACCTTGAACCAAGGCTTGCGCGAGCTCGCAACTGCCGGGCTTTGTAGTGCCGTCCACGATAAGGAACAGTCCACGATCGCCGTCGCATACGGCCGCTGCGCAATCGTGGTTAACCTCACGCTCCCGCCCTTTTACAGATCGTGTCAGGTAAATCATGCTATGGCACTCAGGTCTTTCATGCGCTTATGAATGACCATTTCTCGGCCAGGGTTTGCCCGAACCGATCCCGAACTCAGTATCGCGTAATCGATTCCGCTTAGCGTGGATAGTTGACCAACTCCTTCAGCGATGTATGTTCTGAGCTCGACGCTGGCCTGCTGGACCTCCCCCAGCAATTCAGGACGTCCATCGATCAAGATCACGATGTCTTCCACGTCCTTATGGTAAGGGTCGTTTTTGCCGCGACCTTTGAAGGCTTCAATTTTCGTCGCCAAGAAATAGGCCGGTCTGAATATCCTGATGACCCTCTTACTGGGGAGTTCAAATGGCACGGCCAGCGCCAGTCCTTCCACGTACCAGCGATTTGCATAGCCGAGAATTTTCGGGTCACTGGGCATTACGTCAACAATTACGTCGTTGAATCTGAAGCGACAATTGACTTCGTCCTCACCTGTGATCTTGAAGCCCTTCGCGGCTAGTCGGTATGTCAGCTTTTCCCACGCTGAAATGCCAGCTAGCTCAATCACCAGATCAACGTCATCGGTGAACCGAATGTCATCAAGCACCGCGGTGTCAGTCACCAGCATTGCTGTCGTGCATCCACCAACGAACGCGCATTCAGCTAGAAAATCGTCTCCCAATCCGTCCGCAACGAGCGAGATTAGCTCGTAGTTGTGGTCTGCATTAGATCCCATGTTATTTGAGCCCCATCCCTGCCTTGAGTATGTTTACGGCTACCCCGCACTCTCTCGGGCCACCAACACGAATCGCGTCAACTAGTGCCAGATAGTGATACAGGGTCCGGTCCTTTTTTACCGCATCAGGCACCGTTTTGTAGAGTGGCTCGATCGCCTGGCCCCGCTCGGTTCCGAGTGGATCCGGCCACACCGGGATGAGCCCCCCTGCACTTTTTAGACTCTTAGAAAGCGCCGGCGCTGCGAAACCTGTAGGAATACCGCGAACGATTGCACCAGGTCTCACTGGAAAAAAATACTTAAGGGCGTGCTCAGTTATTTTGAGGAGCTCGCGACGATTTACCTTCGGCAGAGAGGTTTCGTAGTCATTGGTCAAAAGCCCGGCCTCGCGACATCGCACCAGAGAGTTCGACACTTCACTCTTACTCAGGCCAAGCGAGGCCGAAAGAGATCGCAGTGAGTAATTCTCCTTCCAGCTCGTCACTGGTGTTGACGGAACAGCTTCCGTCCAGCCTTCCCAAACGTCACTGTCCCCCATCGGTGAGTCCAACTCTTGCGGTCTAAACACGATGTCCTGATCTTCAAATTGATGGTCAGACAACGCACGCCCTACCGGATCACCAGCCGACAGTAGCCCACGGTTTTCCGGCTGCAAAAGGCTCCTCACCAATTCTGATGTCGACTCCGACTCCATGCGACCAAAGAGATTTTCCTCTTGAGCGTGAAGGCTAGTCATTTTGAACAGAATCAGAATATCTTGACTTTTCACACAATGAACCCCGGCAAGTGTCCACATTCCATAAAACATGGACACTTGTCGCACGCTCGTAGCCCGCTTGTCAATGGCAATTTTTTGACCGCATTTTCCAAAGGAGTAAGAAAGTACCCAATTTTTATGGTTGACATATGGAATTAGCCTAAATCCTATGTGTCCACGATCTATAAATTGTGGACGACGTGGAATGACAACCTACTCCAAAGTCAAGCTTTTTTAGGCGAGGCCGTATGGAGTCACTACCCGCTACGAGTTATTGCTGCACTGGATGATCGTATAGGCCCGAGGAGTTGGCGTTGCCGAACCGTTGAGGCTAGGCCGCAGGAATACTGCTCAGATGACTAACTGAATCGACAAAAAAAGGACAACCCAGTGATGGTTGCCCTTTCAAACTTGAGCGTTACCACTCAGAGACCAAAAGGCCTGCAGAGTTCGATTTTATCAGCTACTGCGTAACGCAAAGGTATCTGCCCGAACGCCGCAGTATTCGCGATCATTAAAAGGCATCCCACAATAGCGAAATGCTTTGCCCAGGCTTTTGGTCGAATTAATTGCAGTGCATACAAGAGGATTGAAATCCCCGCAAACCAGACTATGGAGTTGCTGCAAGAAAATGGTGAATCCAGCATATTGTTCCTATTCTGAGTCGACTTCTACTTTTGGATATAGATGCTCAGCCGCGGCCAAGCACTTCGAACATTTCTTCATATGCACTGGTACGGTCGCATCATCCTTCCATACAAGCCACTTACCCCGTTGTTTCATGTGGTGCGCCGTGTTTTTCGGTTTGTGCCCGCACAGCGACATGCCGGTGGGCGGGATCACGAAGTGAACCAGAGATCCACCATTGGCCCGTGCCATACGAGGGTGTAGGTCGGCTTTAGGGACCTTCGTTGGACGCGGCACGTGCTCAGATTTGCTTGGTGGCTCAATCGGACCACTGTGACACTCCCAGTGCGCACCGGTCGGGCCATGAAGCGCGGCACCGTCTGCTACTGGCTGCTCACAGAGGTAACAAGTGCTGGCTTCAATGTGCGCCTCAATCTTAATTCGGCGAGCTTCGCGCAGAGCGTAAAGCTCGGGCGTCCAAGCGGTCCTGGTTGTAAGCAGCATGGCGGAGCCCTATAAATTACAGGATACGAAAAGCCCATCCCTTTACGAGTTCGGCCCAGCGACAGATGGGCCTACGCGGTATCGCTATATTTTCGACGTCGAAGGGCGTTTACGTTTGGCCTGATTAAGCAGCATCAAGCCTCTTGGAAGCCAAGGGAAAAACCAGCCAGTCACGCAAAACTGCAATGCGTTAATTTCAACCCCCGGCACATACTGAATCGGCTGGCCATCGCTCTTTGCGTAGACCCAGCACCAAAGTGCGGTCCAGAGGATCAGCGCCCAAATCTTGAGGGCTTTGGCCTGTACATCTGTCATTTTCATTTTCCCTAGTGTGCGATCTGAGCGACTTTGGCCTGGTCGATCAGCTGTTTTGCGAGCGCCTCACCCGCTTCCGTCAGGTCGTAATCAGCGCACGCGTAAGCCACAAGACCGCGTTCTTTAAGCGCTTTACAGGTGCGCACCCGTGCGGCGTAAGACAATGGGCCATGGACACCGAAATCATCCCAACCCCAGCCAGTCCCAAGCTTCATCAGTACGTTTTGCATCGGCTCGCTGAGCTTGGTAGCCATGCCAATATTTCCTCGACCGTTAAGCATTCCGTGGATCATTCGCTGGAGTTGAAGCTAACCAAGAAAACAATGCGTAGATTGCGATTGCGATCACTCCAGACAAAATTACGCTTAAAAAGCAACGCTGTATCCAGCATCCAAGCTCAGCGAATTTATCTCCAACATCAGTTAGTGCAAACCAACCCATCCAATCAACGAAGTCTTGGGCGTAACCGTAGAGAATCGCAGTTAAGCCAACAATTATGATTACTTGCCAAGGCTCAATCTTATTCACGTCGACTTCCGTAAGGTCATGCGGAGCCTGCCCGCACCAGCGGGACGCTCTACGCAGGTCATCATTTACTTTCCTACACACTGGACGGTCCAAACGCATACCGGGCAAGGATTCCGGCGATTTCGACGATGCGTCCCAGTTGGCAATCAGGGCGCTTTGCTTCGTCTCTCAGAGTGACCAGCCAGGCCATCACATGTTCGTTGTGTTTCATCAGTCTGTCCCTGCTATGCGGGCTGCTGGTTCTGAACATCAGACGAGGCCACAACATTGCGAGCAGTAGCGGACGGGATTTCGACATTCTCCATAACCATGAACCTGGCGAACGACTCGGGAGCCACCTTGGAAGCCGATGGCCCGATCGCAACTGGCCTGGATGGGTCCATATTGGTCAAGTCGTATGGTTTACCGGCGCTGGCCTGCCAGAATTCGTCCATGAAAAAAGGTGCAGCCCCTGCTTTTTTGCCCCTGAAGAAAGAGCCGCGCGGAAGACGATCGGTCGGGCGCAAAAGTCGACGCCACTCATCAAAAGCAGCCGTCTTCTTAATCTGGCAGAGCCGCTCACGATCAGCGGGCGTAAGTTCCTGAACAGCGGTGAGGATCTGCATTGCGAGTCCTTGTGATCTACAGAGCAGAAGAGCCTTCTCTATGGCCTGCATTTTCCCTCACAGCAGTGGATTGAACCTACTAATCCGAGCCCGCAACGGTACTAAACCGACACCCGCGCCAACGCCAACGCCAACGCCAGCTCCGATGCTGGACGCGAATATTCAGGTGCCTCTTAGGTTGTTGCTCACTACAAAATCCCGCCCCAACCAAGCATTCGGTCTGTTATCAGAGCAACGTGGATCAGATGGTGCAATGGATCGGGAGGAAACCGGCAAGGCTGGGGCTCGATCGGCGGCTTCTTGGGGGATCCGCAACCCATGGCGGTCGGGTGTTTTGTCCAGGCGAAAAAAAACCCGGCAAGCAAACGCATGCCGGGTTTTTTTCTTACCCTTCCCAATAAGGCCAAATCTGCCCTATCGCTTTACATTCAACTGCAACGCCGTCTTCAGCTTCAGACGCTGGAAGATTCAGGGCACCACATTCCTTTGCCTCAGCCAGCACATTATGGAAGATGGTGCGAAGGTCTTCAAAATCAAAGGCCTCAGCGTATTCGATTCGAAGGTTGATCTCTGCGAAAGCCATATTTTCTTACCTCGCAATCAGAGCACAATGATCTGGTAGTCATTGGTAACCGTGCTCTTCTTACGCTTGAGGACCTTCACAATTTCTTGCTCCGTAGCGTTCTGCATATACATCACAAGCTGATAATCCTCACCTTGTGGCGGATGAACCCAAGCCATAACACGGTGGGTATATCCCTGTTTCTTATTCTTGGCATCGTCCCGTTTGAGTTTTTCATCACTCTCTTGTCGAGCTTTTTCGTACTCGGCGTTCAGAGCGTCCATGAAGCACTCATTGCATTCACCGTCGCGGTTTGTGCGGCAGGTTGCAGGGTCAAATGCGGGCTTACTGCAACTCTTGCAGGGAACTATCTGAACTGTATCCAGAAGGGCCTTGCAGTCATCTTCAGTAGCATTCTCGATCGCGATTTCTTTCTTCTGCACAATCGTGTTCCCACCACTGCCTTCAATTTTGACGGTCAGCTGAAGTCCATACCCTGGGTACATGAAGCTGCACGGGCTGATTTCAGCAGTCAGCACAGCATCACCGCTGGTTGCAGAACATTGGAAATTACGAGAAATCATGATGTAGCTCCTAGGAAAAATCGCGGAGCTACCCCAAGCGGGATAGCATCCCCGCGAGGGTTAGAGGTGCTGCTTAAGCAGCTTTTGGTGGCAGGTAGTCTGCCAATCATTCGAGCCGGAGCATCCGACAAGAAAGAAACTTTTTGAGTGCCATTTGGCGAGTGCCCGAAGTATATCCTGGTGGTGGAAAGAGACAACCCTATCGAATATCGTTCCGCGCTAGAGCCTTTGAGAGGAAGAGATGGCCATTTTTCAGTACGAGATGTTGACCAGAGCGATGCACGCATTGGGAGGACGTCAATCGCTCTCAGCGCTGCAGCAATGGTGTAGCGAACAGGGTACTACTCTGGGCGATGCTCACGCAGTCGCGTCTGTCATCACCGTGAATGATCGCAACCGGTTCCAAGGCAACCGCAACAGTCACCGGACGATTTTTCGTTCTGACTTGAATGACCCCAAGGACGTCCTCTACCGGCGAGGCGTCGGGCGCACTAAAACGTACGAACTGTATGACCCAGCTACTCATGGGATCTGGGATGGTATGGAGGTAAGCCCCGGAAAAATCTTCCCATTTTGCCTGGTCGAACCTGAATTGCTCCAAGCTATGGAAGACTTCCCGGCAGACTTGCCAGCGACTGTCCAACCAGACGAAGCGGCTCCAGACGAAGATTCCCGGAAAAAAGCACTCAGGCTTATCGCACAGCGCGAGGGCGCGGTGGCGTTCCGCTCTGACTTGATCCGCGCATATAGCGGTACCTGCGCAATTACAGGATGCAGTGTCGTGGACATTCTTGAGGCTGCTCACATCAAGCCTTATCGGGGAGCAGCCTCCAATGCCGTTAACAACGGGATTCTTCTCCGCGCAGACGCGCATACGCTGTTTGATAAAGGATTGATCTGGCTAGACGAATCGTTGAGTGTTGTCATCTCTCGACGTCTCGCCGGCAGCGAATACGCAGTGTTTTCCGGACGAGCTCTCGCCGCTACACGCGTCGCTTCCGATCAGCCACTGCCGGAGAACGTAGCGAGTCACAGAGCATTTGCTGTGGCCCTTGAAAATCGGCGACGGCAAGAAGATGAAGACTTAAGCCCCTAGCACTCCTTGGGCCAGCCCACGGCACTGTCGAAGCAAAACGGTGGTAGCCACTTCACTTGTCGACCGTTTCCCGACCAGGAGTGCGTTGGTCCGTTGCTTGATAACATGGGATGTACTTATCCGAACCAAACTGAACCAGTATTTCCAGATCCCAAGATGCGCGTTGAAGGGAGCGTTCGATTATTCGATGCAGGCCGCTGCCTGAGATCCCGCACGTCCTGAAATCTGGTCAGCGCGTCCCCTCCAAAACTTCGCCTTCTGAAAGCAGCGCTCGGCCTTCGTCACTCTGCCATCCTCGGAAGCCTTAATGCCGTCAGCAAGCCATTGATTCGCCCGCTCTTCGGCATCAATGCCATGCTCGTCCGGCGTGACGTCAAGTGGAGCAGGATGCATGGACCTATACCTCATCTATGACCGAGAGCGCTTAACGCAAGGTAGACGACCAAAATACACCGCCCAAATCGCCGCATAGGCAATCATCACCTTGCATCAGTCAAGCTGCTCGACCCAACGCATTGTTATTTTCTTCGAATATGCATGCGCCAAGCAGTGCATTGGTTTGACGCTGTACATCTACCCACCAAATCAATGCCTCAACAATCCAACCATTTTTGGTCACTGAGTCCCCTTCTGCTTCGCGGGCTCGATCCACTGCATCCGCAATTGCTTCACGAACGCCCAGCGGAAAACGGATAACTGTCTTCTTCGTCTCAGAACCAGTTTGAGCGTCAAAAGGTTTAATACCGGCTAGAGCAAATGCCGCTTTGGTATCGCCGAGTCTGGCGCAGAGGCATTGTCGAGTAAGGCGAGCTGCTTGACGACCGGCGATCTTCGCCTGGATCGCTTGCACGATTTCTGAATTGACGCTTCGGCCTTGGGTGTTTCCGAGCTCGGCCACTGCATCGAACAAAGAATGGGGCCCTCGCAGTACGAATTTGTCCGCCGTACGAGAGCTATAGCCAGCAGGGTCACGGGGCGAACGAGCGTTACCGGGGGCTTGCGAAGGTGATTTCTGTTGAGTCATGAGTTTTGGCTTCCGCAGCGATGTGATAACACAAGGCTATCAAGGGATACAGATATGCAAGCCGGTAATCTGTACCCAATGCGGAGCGGATTGGCATTCATCACTCAGGGACGGTCGCCTGGATACCAAGTGGACCGTCTTCTAAGAATTGCACCTACCTGCGTAGGATTTCCGCGATCTTTGCTACAGCTGGCAATTCAGGATTCGCAAGCAGGCTCGAGCATCCGACCTACCTGGATTTACACGCCCACTGCACTTTGGAGCTTTTGATTTGCGCGAACTCGTCTCCGGGTGGCGACGAAGCTCAGCCAGATGCCGGCAGCGGATAGAACGACTGTAACGACAACCAACCCAGTCACTGCGGGCGAGCCTCCAACCATGTGCCAGTCCTTGGGATCATAGAGCATGGCAGGGATCTTGTGATTCAATTCAAAGCTGGCTGGAACTTCAGGATTTGGCGTAACGATCCAGCTGTCACGCAACGTACCTTCCACCTTGCCCTCGATCCTACATGACCCATCCTTGACAGGCGCCTGCAGGAATTGACATAGAGCTGACTCTTTCACAAAAACTGTCGCTTTGTCGATGATCTGCATTGCGAACCCGATGTGTATCGCCGCCCAGAACACAAACGCCTGCCAGCCGATAGAGATGACAAAATTAATCATGTCTCCACCCTTCCCCTTGTCGAACTTTAAGGCTAGCGGGAATTCTACTTGGCGTAGTGACCGGCGTCGGAACCGCTAGAAACGAGGTATAGACTTGTATCGTCGGCATTAATTACAGCATCCATTTCAATCTACTTGGCTAAATTCAGCCCCCCCAAAGCCGGCGCACTTTCCGGCGCCAGCTCATCCAGATCACTCTGGACAGGGTTGCCACATGATATCAGAGATAGGCTGTTCGCCTTTGACGAGCGCCAAGGCAGTCTGCAGATCCACAAGGACTTCCGCCGTCCCATCTGATTCGTGACTAACGAAGGCGACCTGTTCCAGGAGCGTGATTGCTTTTGCCAGCGCCGCTGATACCACTCCAGAGTTCGGAATCGACGCATTGCACTCGGCGATCTGGGCGTTGAATTGAGCATGCTTAGGGCCATAGCCTTGCTCTTGAACTACGCGCACCGGATGAGGGGCGCAGATAACAGCTGCGGCCAACTCAGTCGACATGTCAGCATGGCCGAGCTCCCGGCCGAGCATTTCCAGTGCCCGAACATCGTTGAAGCTGAAGCCGTCAGCAACCAACTCCGGTGCAACGTCAAATCGAATAGTCCAGCTGTAAGGTTGAATCATGTGCCAATCCTCGAGGTTGATGATGGGGTCACTGAATGCGCGTGAAAGAACCTTTCGCGCATTAGGGTGACGCAACCATCAAACAGCGAGTTCTTGGATATGCAACCGTTCACAGGAACACTCATCTCACCACGGTTCTGTGGACGAATTTGGGACGTGATTCTTCTTTCTTTGAGGCGTCCCCTATCTTGCGCAACCAGTCGCAAAGGCGCGATCAATATGGGGGTTCAACCAGAAGCCTGGTCGACCTCGAAACAGCTCAGCACCGCCTCTGACGTACTCAAGATTGATTTCCCCTGTCATCCATCTGCGGTTGTTGATTTCCGCAGCCAGGCCCGTTATGCCGCGCCCCCCGAACGGATCGATTACTAGGTCACCCGGCTCTGTAAGGAACTGGATAAGGAACTCGGGCACTGATAAAGGTTGGCCGGCGCCATGAGGCGGAAGGCCCAGCTCAAGAGCAGCTCGCCGATGTTGAATTCCATAGGCGCACCGGTGCCCCCTTTTGATGATGTTCCGAGGAATGCGTCCGGCGGTTTCTGCGCCGAAGCTTCCGACTTTCAAGCGATATGCACCATCGCCGTAATTGGTCTCACGCTTCTCCCCGCCAGACTGAATCAGTTTCAGATGCCGATCACGATGAGGTTCAAGAACACGACGATTATTGGCCTTTACCTTCAGAGGGTTTTTGCAAAACCAGAGAATCGGTTCCCACGCGGTATTGAGTTGCTGGCGTGTAACAGATGCCCACTGCAGAGGGCCAGGCATTTTCGACGGATTTTCCCAGATAAGACGATCCATCAAGCTCAGAGAAAATCGATCGCAGATCTCCAGTACCAGACGCTCCACGTAGGTCGATCGAGCTGGAGTCCCTTTCAGGAAAATATCGTTCGAGACGTTGCAACACAGGCTTCCATCTTCAGCTAAAGCGTCAACGACGGGCTCAAGGGTTTCGCAGATGAAGTCGACAATTTCACGCTCGCCGACATTCCCGTAAGCGCGTGACCTAGAAAGTGGAAAGGGTGGACTAGTGAATACGAGTGTGACCGGAACATCCAAACGTTTGAAAGCATCGCCCGATGGGCCCCAGATTGCCACGCCAAGGTCAGTACGGTACCCCAACAACTTCACCCCCGGCTTGGCTGCATGCAGCTCTCGTTTAGCCGCTTCGGTAAGCCGCCATACACCCCGCTCACCTTTGACCCTCTCAAGCACATTCAGGCGCTTGAGTGTCTGCTGCTGCCAGCGGATCTGCCGACGCGCAAGGCTATGCCGTTGCCCACTTTGACCAACTGGGACCCTCTCCTCGAGGACGGAAAGTGGTACACCCGCCGTTCTGGCCACAAGACCGTACAGCATGTCGTTAGTCAGGGAGGTTTCAGGATTCGCCTTGTAGACGCTGGCGACAGCGTCTAAGCCAAATAGCTCCCCTTGGCCGGGAGCGCTTTGGCGCTTTGAGCGAGTGGGTTTCATATGTGTGTACCTTGAGAGCTACGTGTCAGAAACGTACGGTGGATTGCATGCACAAGCGCTGCGAGTGGATCACCTGCAGAAGACTGGGTGCTGTAGTTGGAATTAGCTTCGACTCACCAGAAATGACAAAGCGAGCGACGGGCTTGAATTCAAATACCGTTACACCACCAACCGTAGCGTCCATGTCGACCTCTTGTTCACCACCGAACAAATCAGGGTGGCCGGCTTCAAGATGATAATGCCCCGGCGTCAACTCAATGCGGGTGACGCAGGCTGGCGCCAGCACGACATCCTTACCGTTGATGGTCAGCTTCATCTGGTACAAACCAAAGTCACTAGCTCGATCTCGATAAACGTATAGCGCAGCGCCTCCCCGAGGAGCGACCATGCTGAGGGCTCGCAGTCCATCATCCGAACCACGCGACATCGTTTCCACGGTAGTACACCCCGACACTACTGCGAGGACGATGGCGGCTAGGCAGACCTTAAGAAATTTGAACATTGATAACGTACCTTTGGTGTGGCTGCGGCTGCAGCACTTACGACCGAGGTTACGGATAAACGTGAAACTGCAAGCTCAGATCGAGGCATGGTCTCTGACAGGATCTAGCGCTCAATGCGTGACCTTATGAGGCTCCAGACTGAACACCATGATTTCACCACCTGCCTCAGGTCGCGACTTAGCAAACGGCTGCCTTGGAAAATGAGACAGGGGCCAAACGTTGCA
Organism: Pseudomonas sp. LS-2; assembly: GCF_003605735.1. Classification (GTDB taxonomy): domain Bacteria; phylum Pseudomonadota; class Gammaproteobacteria; order Pseudomonadales; family Pseudomonadaceae; genus Aquipseudomonas. The sequence goes on from NZ_QXTJ01000018.1 coordinate 12,848, forward strand.
ACGTAAACCGGCGGGTACTGTGCTGGCAGCTCGATGAATAATCAGTGGTGCGCTGTGCCGTCTTTTATTGAGTACACGCCATCCATATGCTGGCCACTGTTTTGGGAATCGGGCAGGTGTGTGATGGCGTGGGGCGGAGCAAAGAATGGGGGCTTCAGTACGAAGCAGCTTACGGATAGCGGGGTCATGGTCTTCAGAGGTCGAAGTTATACCGCTGAACAGATGCAAGGGCGTTCTGAGGCGATGATAGAGGCTGCGATGTTCATTAAAAACGAATCGCATCGGCTCAAGGAAGCTAGCGCATTGGCAACCGATTTAGTGACCGAGGCGGAGGAATGGGCCAAGAGGGCTAAGCGCTGTTGCGATGCGTTGACTCCTGGGCAGCGCCGAACCTATGAGCAATTAAAAGGATACCTAGTGCTCCATGGCCGCAGTCCTACGATGGTGGAATTAGCGGCACTGGAGCAGGTTACTTCCAGCACCATCCAGACGCGTATACGAGCGTTGGTGAACAAGGGCTTCGTCAGCAAGCTCGATAATGTGCAAGGTGGACTTTCGATTGCCGACGCTCCGCGAGGTGGCGATTCAGGGCAGCGATCTTTGTAAGGTCTCGAATTTTCCGTGAACATTCCACCGGGGCTGCTGCCTCCCTTGTCAGGAGGCCTCGACCTGACTATCTCCAGATCCAACACACTTCACGCGCAATCCTGAAGCGGCATCCACTTGCTCGCAGCGACGGTGCTTGCAGTCACGGGCGGGCCTGTTATACCAACCTAAACACTCATGTGGGAAAATGATCATGCCTGATTTCAGCAACATGACCGCCGCCGAGCTTTCGGTTTGGTACATCGAAAACGTTGGCTATGACATCGGGGTTGAAGATCCAAGCATGTCTCTGGAAAGCTACCGCGAACTTTGTGCAGAGATGTACGAACTGCACAACGAAGCCGCCGAGTAGTCAGTCTGCCCCAGTAAACCGGGGCTTCAAGGATAGCGTGGCGGCGCTATATCTGGTGTCGCTGGCCAACTGATCGAACAAATCATGTAGTGGTAAAGGGAAAGGCGATGCCCATCAAGATGAACGCGGCGCAGACCCGCAAGCTGGAAGCCAAGTTGGCCGGTTTCATCAACGACATCACAACCTCACCAGATCAGCAGACTATGCGACTGGCCAAGGCCAAGGCTGAAGGTGCGTTGGAGGGAATGAGCGAAATGGGATATCCGGCACTGTCGACCGAGGCTCAGCACAATCGCATCGACACCGCGGCGCGGAAGGCGGCACGAGCCCTAAATCTGCTGGCCCGCACGCAGATCGCGTAACTTATTTGTTCGAGGAAACCGACCAGAAGTTCTACCCGCCTTACGGCGGGTTTTCTTCACCAGTCGAGAAACAGATCAACTGATCTCTGAAAGCGCCCGGCTGTTGTATACCGGCACGCACACCACGCAGCAGGAAAAATCAACAGATGCCCGACCATACAGATAGTGAGTTGCACGATATTTGCTTTGCCTACATGTCGGCGATTTTCGACAAGGGCATGAAAAGCCAAGAAGAGATTGTCCAAGCCGTCTACAGAATCCGTGGCTTCGTCGACGCTGCACAACAGTTTCAAGGCATGTCCGAGCAGAGCGCTGATCAGATGAAGCAGACGATCATGTCGTTTGCTCTGCTACACGAAGAGCGGCTACAGCCGAAACCGTCCACCCGTGGCCACTACCTGCCGAGTTAAAAGAAAGCATGATGGACAACGAAACATTGGGATACCTCGCGCAACGCATTGAGGCGGTTGCCAGAGGCGATTTCTGCGAAGCTGCAGTGCTGGTCCGGAAGGTCATGGTGTCGCCTTCACTGGCACTTCAGAAACCCGATGCGGAGCACGCACTTTTCCAGGCCGTGTGGGACTACGTTTCAAAGGCGCTGGACCATGAAGACTACGACCCAGAGGACAAACAGGCGGTTTACGCACTGGAGGCCGAAATGGCTGGCCACGTTCTTAATTTTCGCATGGTGCGGGGTTGGCTACGTCGTTCTGAGACAGGCCCAACCGACTTCCCAGGCATCGACGAATTCATGTAGCCCCCCAAAGGTATACCCAGCCCAGCCGTCGAACCGCTGGGCCGAACCCGTTGAGAGCCACGGTAACCGTGCCCAAGATCGAGCAGGAAAACATAGCTGATGAGTGGAAGAGCTGAAGGACAGAAACCGCCTTGCTCTCCCAACGCGATAAGACGACCTACAAAGTGGGCAACTGTGAACAGGCTTACCAGCCTCCGGTCATTGTGGTCGCGTCACCATCCAAGCGACCGGTCTCACAACATTGAGCGCTGAGTCCAGACTTTCCTCGGTTAGCCCCGCAATGTGGTGTAGACAAGAACTCACACGAGGTAGTGAGCCCATGCCCATAAGCTGATAGCGGCGCCGATGAGTGCCGCTACGGCCTTGAGTGTCGAGCGATGCGGAGGCATCTGCGCGATCGCTCGGCGCAGCATTTCGCTGCCGACGGGTTGCAGATCGAAATACAGATGCATCAACGCGCGATAGGAGTATTTGATGGCCAGGTATACGAACACGGTCGTGACAACAAGCGCGAGAAGCTGAACCGTTCGTGGATCTACTGCAGGGGAGAAATCGCTCAACCGTACTTCCTTTCAGATAAAAGTGAATTCAGGACAATGAGATGGGACCGTACTGGCCTCGGCGTCAAGCCAAGGACGATGTCAAACCCAAGAGGGTTGTTAACGGCCTCAAATAAATCGGCCGGGACCAGTCGATGGTCATTTTGGTTCGCTCACACCCCAAAATCAGATGTCAGCATATGATACCCAACCGGCTGGGTGAGGTGACTAAACAGCGGGATTCATGAAGCTCGTGTACAACGCCCCCCAGTCGCGATGCATATCATCTGGCCGGCGTATAGCGTCACTCACCATCTCATCGGCACTTTGCCCTGTGCTACCTGCAACGGCCTGCCCCAAACGGATTAGGTGGATGGAAACGCCTTGTGCGCTTGCCTTAGTCGCAAACTCGAACTCAGCGCATTGCCCGTAGGTGAGTGCGGCGTCATAACGATCGCGAAGCATCGCAATAGCCTGGGCTTCCCTTTCCGGCACCAGGATCGAATGCCCGTTGAAGAAGGTGTTGCGTACACCGTTGAGCGCGACAACGGCATCTTGATAACGGGTTACGTCTATCACCGCCTCTACGGATGGATATTCTGGGTACTCAGCCACTGCTGGCCCTCCTCTTAAGTCAATTTTCAGGCCACGTCTACGCCACATCACTGGTCGCATTCAGCGGAGCTGATCATCCATTCGCGCTCGAACTTTTCGGACACTGCAACATGCACCATTTCCATAGTGCATCCGCGCCCGCCTGCCACCGTTGTACGCGCTGAAGCACGATGATTGGCGTGCATAGCAATCGCCACGTTGACCGCATTCGGCTCAATGGCCAAGAACTGGGCGGCCATACCTTCCGCCACTGGGGCGGGGTCACCGGGGGCTGTCGTTGAATCCTTTGAAGGATCGAAGGCCTGAGCAACACCGTGAGACCCCACGAGGAGCATCAAGGCAAGGGCAAAGATTCTTTTCATCCTCTGAAGCCTTCGAGTGATTTTGCAGGTCAATGAGCAATCGACCACAATTCTGCCACTGACGAGAAGAATCCAATGATCAGTCGGCGACTGTGGAGGGGCCCATCAATTCATCCAGGAAGGCTTGGCGAACGTTGAAGAGCGCGAGGAGGCGGGTATTCGCTAGCATCAGGCTACCATCACCCACAGGTTCTGAATGGAAATGATAAGCCCCGAAAAATCGGGGCTTATGGTGTCAGGCAGTCAAACAGACATCAAAAAATGCTGATCGGGTAATCCACGAACACACGCACTTCATTGCCGCTGACGTTGTATTCGCTGGACTTCTCTGAAACGCGGAGAATCGAGCTACGCAGCTTGACGCTCAGGTTTTTAGCCGGACCGGATTGGACGACGTATTTAACCTGGTTGAAAATTTCGCGCTCAGTACCGCCAGTGGTGGTTGAAGTGGTGATGTTGTCACCGCGAACGTAGGCGAAGTTGTAGCTCAGACCGGGAACACCGAAGGCCCCGAAGTCCAGACCGTAACCCAGCTGCCAACTGCGCTCATCCTCAGCGTTAAAATCTGACCAGTAGGAGTTAGACAGCAGGATGGTGTTCCCGCCATCGCCAACACGGCCTTGATCCTTCTGATAACCACCGTAGGCGTAACCCAGGTTGCTATCGCCAGTGGAGCGTTGGTGCGCAATCGTGAAGCTGTGTGGTCCAGTTGCAAACGTTGCGGCCAGGCTCCAAATCTTGTTGTCGTCGCCGGTCACACCGTTATCGCGGACATAGGAGCTATCCAGTTTTGTGCGATAACCATTGAAATCCAACGTCAGAGATTGGTCTTGGTTGATCGGAAGTACGTAGGTAGCTCCCAAGTACTGCTTTTTGAGAACGTCTTCAACGTCCGATGCGTAGAGGGATGCCTTGAAGCGATCAGTAAAATCGTAGCTGCCGCCCATTACATTTAGCGACTTGATGCCACCACTGTCACGACCTTCGGCGCTCTNTTCTTTAGAAGTAATCAGAGTGCCTGTGTAGCTTTCTGGCAGCAGTCGGGAATTATCGTAGTTCAGAACCGGCAGTGCCGGCATTTGGTCGCCATACGTCAGCGTAGTGCTGGACAGTCGAAATTTGACAGCCGCACCGCCTTTTGAGAGGTCGTCAGCAGGATTCTGTTCACTGTCCCGTTTGAAGAAGTCGATACCTTGTGCGCCGCTTCGGCTAGAGCTGCGCTCCAAGTTCAGTGCATAAAGCCCAAATGCGTCTACCCCAACGCCAATGGTGCCTTGAGTAAAGCCGGAGGAGAATGTGCCGATCGCAGCCTGACCCCATTCAGACTTGTCTTGGTTACCGCCCTTGTAATCGCGGTTGATGTAGGCATTGCGCAGCAGCACATTCAACGTGCTGTCTTCCACGAATCCTTTGGACTGAGCCTGGTCGTTGGCCAAGGCGTGGGATGCCCCTAAAATCCCCAGTGCAATCAAGCAGATCTGTTGCTTCAAAATCTTGTTTCCTATTGTGAGTTGAACGCGCTGTGCCAAACGAACTACCGGCGCACATGGGCACTGCTCGCGGCTGAAATGAAAAGGCCCTCCTACGCAAATACGTGGCGGGCCTCAGATCATTCGGTGGTGGCGTTGGGCTACAGACGTGATCGGAATCCTATACCAAGCGTTCCCTTGGCGCCATTACGCTGGATAGATGTGCTCGAGGAAATGGTCAGGTATCGAATGGAATTTACGACCACAAGCATCAGTGGCCACGTATGCCCCGGTCTCATTCTTGCCAAAATCAACACCGCGGCGATCTTGGTCATAGGACCTGATGATTCCTACGGCGCCCGCACAGGCGATCAACTCTCCGTGAAGCGTTCGATAGTCTTCGCGTACCTTGACTAGCGTAAAGGGCTGCAATTCGGGAGACGGGGCGGAAATGATATTTGATTCCACAGCCTGCAACCAATCCACGTCTACTTCAGTGAACTTAGGCTCTCTGAGCCACGTGCGCATGCAATGTGCGATCTCGTAAAGCTCATGAGTGTCGATTTCACCGACTTCGGAGATTGCGCCAGGGCAAACTTCGCTTGCTTCGCTGATCCCCAGCTCAATGTAATCAACCCAGACTAGATTCCCGCTTCTTCGTTGCCATAGCGTCATGCCAGGTCCAACATCCGCGACAATCCCATATGGCCTTGATGCAAGAGTTTCGCGAATTCGGGACGCCTCGCGCACCATTTGAGCTCGGCTAGCACGAGTGACGATCATGACCTCGTTGACGCTCAGCCTCACATCGGTAGCATCTAGAATCATCTCGATCAAATCAGCGCTGCCTTGATTTAGGTGCGCGTCGAACGCCATATCGCCGACACTGATACGGCAGTGGCTGATGTCACCGTCTAGGCTGATAACCGGTTTTACATCCACTCTTGGCCGTTGCGAGATGCTCATCTTTTGCTCCTTTTCTGGACCAACCCTTGGCCCTGCTTGAAGCAATCGTCTCATCGTTTTGAATTATGCAATCTCGCCCGACCGCCCTACCCTCTTGCTAAAGCCGTCAGCCTTTCCGCGGGGTACTGCTGCACAAAATCCATTGCCCTTTCAGGAGTAGCGTCGAGCCAATCGCTGTACTGGGCTGCAGGAAGCACTGCGACCATCCTTTTCTCAGCCCCCTTATGCATGTGGTGCATAACCGAGTGACCGGATGCATCCAGCGTAAGCATGGTGTAGCTATAACCAAGGGGGCCATGCTCCCACAGACCGGCGATCATCATGAACTCGCCGTCTGTACGAGAGATTTCAGTTGCGACCGCCTGGCCGGTTCTCCAGTCAGGCTCAAAAATACTGACCGCCGGAATCAAACAGAACTGACGATTTTTCCATGCATTTCTGAACGACGGCTTTTCGGCGGCGGTCTCGCTTCTAGCGTTGTAGGTGGATCGTGCCAGAGTTGTAGATTTGGCCCAGAACGGGAGAAGTCCAAATGTGCCGGCCAAAACTTCAATTGGAGAGACCGCCTCATCATCGGCATCGGCATCGGCATGACGCCTCAAAAAGGCACCGCAGTATCCAGGCCACAGATCGGTTGAAATGTTCTCCTGAGGGGACGTTCCGAACGCGAGCGTGAGCTGCTCATGCTTCGGTCCATGATAATGGCTACACATGCTGCCTCCGAAATGGCTGAAGAAGTCTTCCATCCTACGAAATTAAACGGCAGTGTTCGTTCGATCTCCAGCACGGAGCTTAACCCAGATTAAGCGCAAACCTCTGAGGCCTCCATTTCAACTGACGAACAAAAACCTCGTGGAAAGATTACCCGCTCATCACGGATGACCCTCTCACGAGGTTGGGTCTCATCGGCCAAAACGTTTAGTTGGCATTGGCCTTTGCTAGCGCTTCTCCACCGCGCCCATAGATAATGGCATCACTTTTGAACGAACACTCACACTGAGAAAGCTGCAATGTCACAGTACGAACTTCAGTTGAGCTCCTCCCGTAACGCTGTCTGGATTCATTCATCCGAGGATGGTTCGACGGTTGGGCGCTTCGGCCGTATGGGGGTCGACCTCCACAACACTGCCACAGAGCAAATGTTGGGGATGCCGGAATGCCGACTCTGCACTCATGGCCGGCCATCCGAGTCTGACTGGGCCCTCTTTAGGTCGAAGGCTCTGGAATGGTGGGGTGTTACCGTACCTGAGGAAGCGTTTGATAGAAGATTCTTTGCTTCGGCCCGCCCTGACTAGCGTGAAAGGTTCGGAGTATCACGCATCTTTTAGCCGGCCCGGTTATCGTATTTGATCATGAACCGCCGTGGCCCCCTTAGGCGCAGAAGAATGGGGCTACTAAGCAAACCAACTGCCACTCCCAAGATCCCGACACCGATCGATCGCAACTCATCCGAAGGCAGCAGCAGACACAAACCGCCGACGAGGCCCATCGCCGCGATTTGGCAGATCATCCGTTTTACCTTTAATCGGAGTGGCGCGACTTGATCGATCCGCCATTCGACTTGTTCTGCCGACTCATCTGCAACTTTGCGGCTAGCCTCCGCGAGCTCCCTGAGATCAAGCGTCCTTTTCATCTCGTCTCTGCTCGACTGCTCCAGGTGCAGGCCACGTGAATAGATCGCTGTCCAGATTTCGCGTTCAGCCGACAGCTCCTTTATCTCACTCCAGTCGTATTCCCTCACACCGTACGCTGCGAGTAACGGTCTTGATATATGCGGTCGGCGTAATACCTGCGCATAACGCCGGTCAAGGATAATCAACCATTCTCGTTCCGCGGATCCGGACGTGCGTGGAGGCCGAACAATTGCGAACCGATCCGCACACGGCAATTTTTGCTCGCTCACCCAGGTAGCAATCGCCGGCTGACGATGATGGAGCATAAATGCGACGCGATGTTTCCCTTCCCCCGCAGCAAAAAGGCCGAGGTCCGGGTACCAGGTGTAGTGAGCGTCGTCAATGGACCCGAAAACTCTCGCGTACCGCTCTGCTCTGACCGTAGCCTCCGTATCACTTAAGTCTTCAGGGTACCCGCCAATATTTGCACCTAACGTATAGGAAGGATTTACAAAGGCTTGAAATGGTCGAGATTCGTGCGCCTGCTCCCAATTCAGGAACGGCACGATCAAGCGCAGAAACTCCTCCGGGTGCGCGGGGACCTGATTGTACTGTTGCGACGAGGTAGCTTCGTTGTGGACTTGCAATGTGCCACTACCACGGCACATGTAATCCAGCGACACCTTCATGCTGCAAAGGCGCCGGATTTCACGGCGTAGGGGAGCGGCTACTGTCGGGTTGCAGAGATTACGAGGGAGGTCTGACGTACTCAAAAAAGTGCCTTATGTACTGGATTTTTAGGCATAGCTTGCCTTCCGCAAAGCTGAAGCAATCGAAGAAGTTCATTTTAACGCTGTCCTCAGACTCGCAACCTTCAGTTTCGCCAGGCAACGAATGATAGAAGGCGTGCCTGCGGTTTCTGACGCTGGCCACCGCGCGGGATTGTGCATGTCCGAAACAGGCAGCATGTGGCACTCATGTTTGGATCTGACTCTGTGTGGCGGCTAAGTCAAGCTTCGCACCGCGACGCGGGACACCCAAGCTGTCGGATTCTCGGATCAGCATGCTTTTCGGAACAAGAATTTGTAGGAATGGACCTTAGGTGTATGCTTTTACACTCACTGTACATTCATACAGGTATCACGATGAACAATGTATCCCTGATCGCTCGCGTCCGCCTGGACCCTCCAACTGTCTCACTACCCATATTTTCATCAACCCTTAGCTGCGGATTTCCCTCGCCTGCGGAAGACCTGATCGAGGAAATGAGCTCTCTCGACGACATTGCAGTCACCAATCCTCCCGCGACGTATCTGGTGCGCAGTGCGGGAGACTCAATGATCGACGCAGGCATTTACGAGGGCGACGTCATCGTTGTGGATCGTTCGAAAAAGGCAGTGAACAGGTCCATTGTCGTAGCGATTCATGAGGGTGAATTCGTCTGTAAGAGACTGCTGTTTGCGGACGGCAATGTACTGCTATGCCCTGAAAACAAACGTTATACCCCCATCGTCGTTAGGGACATGGATGCCTTGGTCATTTGGGGCGTTTGCACTTTCAATCTACACAAATTAAGCCCCGTATGAATCGCAAGGCTTTCATCCTCGTGGATGCTGACAATTTTTATTGCAGCTGTGAGCGTGTATGGCGTCCGGAACTTTGGAATAAACCTGTGGTGGTCGCTGGAAGCGGTGATGGGTGCGTCATTGCTCGCTCACCTGAGGCCAAGGCACTGGGAATTAAAATGTCGGAGCCCATTCACCTGGTTAGGCAAGAGCATTGGCGAGCAGGGCTGACTGTCTGTTCGGCTAATTTCCCACTATATGGCGACCTCTCTTCAAGAATGATGAGAACCATCGCGACGCTCGTTCCGAGTCTGATCACGTATTCAATTGATAAGAATAAGTTGCATACTGTGGACGCCAAAAGTTAGATGGTGTCCCCATGGACATTGACGCTTGTTCTTACAGAGATTTCACTTGCCTACCGTCGAACACATTCACTTCAGTCCGCATGACCTTTCTGTCAAAGACCGCCTGATTACCTACTCGCTGAATAGCTCCCGTGCAGTGATCGAAGGACTACCACAAATATTCTGGGAAGACGGCTTGCCTTGGAGAGAAGCCAATCTCTGGGCTATGGAGAGAGTCACCAATGGTGAGGCACTCCTTAAGACCGTTTCCAGCAACCTGAACGGGCTGTTGAACTACGCGAAGTTTTTGGAGAGTCGCAGGCTTCAGTGGTTTGAGTTTCCGTCTCGAAAGGCTGATCGATGTCTTGTTCAGTACCGTGGGGCGCTTATCAAGGCTCGTGACGCTGGTCATATCAGTCCTGCCACGGCTTCCGAGTACATGCGTAACTGCATCAGTTTCTACAGGTGGGTTAGGAGGCGTGGCCTTCTAAACCCGCTATTGCCGCTATGGAAAGACAAGCGCTATTTCATCAAATACTTTGACCAGGTCGGCTTCGAGCGAACGCTAGCTGGCACCACCACCGATCTGGGTATTCCAAACCGAAAACGCATTGGGGTCACTTTGGAAGGAGGCCTACTTCCTGTGTCTGCGGTTGATCGAGACGCCATTCTTGATTTCGCAAAACAGAACGCCTCACCCGAGCTTTATCTGATGTTGGCTCTAGGTTTCTTTACGGGTATGAGACTGGGGACGATCTGTGACCTTCGTATTGATACGTTGGAGCGTGCCTTACATGATCCGTCTGCTAAAGGTCTGCTTCTGATATCCGTAGGGCCAGGTGCGTCCCCACCCGTGCATACCAAATTTGGAGTAACTGGCCAGGTATGGATTCCCGAAGCTTTGTGTTCAGAAGTCTTGGAGTACACCAAGAGTCTTCGCAGGTTGACTCGCGAGGCATCTGCTGCTGGCGAGCATCAAGACTTAGTGTTCTTGACACGATTCGGAAACCCTTTCGGACGTCGCAACAGTGATCAGTCTTCGGCCATAAACGTTGAGATGTCATCGCTTAGAAAATTAGGTATCGCGTCGGGCATCAAAGCGCTCAGGAAATTTCGCTTCCACCAATCCCGATGCACCTTTGGAACTGAGCTAGCTAGGCTCGCTTTAGCAAATTGCACTGATGTGGCGATAGTGATTGCGACTGTCAGCAATGCATTGCTTCACGGGCCAAATTCGGAGGCTACCACCTTCAAATACATCAAATTTGTGCAAGCCGCACCCGCTAAGCAGGCCATTGCGAACAGCTTCATGGCTGCGTTTACAGGGATTGCTTCGATGCAGGGAGCAAGCAATGAATAATCTGACGTTTTCAGACCTAACGTTTCCAGTGCTTGAGTACGCGAAAAATGAGACGCCCTGGGATCTGGCACCACTTTTATACAGCGGTGGTGCTAAGGCAAAGGTGAAGACTGTACGCAGTAAAATCACGTCAGGTGCTTTAGGTGATCCTTTGCTGGAGCGAGTAGGGCTTGTGAAGGGGCTCCATGAGTGTTTGACCGACGACCTTGTCGGCGGGGGGAGCCGCTTTTCGGCAAATAACAAGATCGGCGCGTTGAGGAAGTTTTTTCAGTGGGTGGATCAGTGCGAGCGTACTTTGAGCATTGATACGGTCGCGGAGGAGTACCTGGGGTGGGCTGAACATCTTCTACAGCGTCATCGCGTGGAAGGATACCTAACTGCCGGATCGTTATACGACGTGGCAAGTTTAACCGCGACGATGCTCGACCGAGTTTTACGTCGAAGCTCGACGCTTCTGTACAGCACCCGAATTCGCAAGCCTAGAGGCAACGGAAAGGTCAGTAATGGGGGCGCTAATAAGCAAAGTTTAGAAGAGAGCTTTTCATTCGGGCAGTTCATTGCCGACCTCTGTACGGCCCTTACCTATGAAGCAGTCACGGGGCCACTTCCCATCCAAGTGGAGTTGCGGTCGGGTTCGACGCTACCTATCTGGTGCGGCCTGCGCGATACAGAGAAGGAAGCGTCACGACGGATTCGACCTCAAACCAAATTCCAGATTGCGGACATCCTTCGACACCGCGAACTTCGGAATTCGGACGTTTCAATCGAGACTCGATACCCGGCGGTGAATCTACGAATCGAAGCTGAGCTGCTTATGTTCATCGCACAAACCGGCATGAATTTATCGCAGGCGCATCAGCTTCGAATCGACCAATACCATTACACGAGTCATCTTGATGGTTACCAAGTGAGGTCTTACAAAAATCGCCGTCAGGGTGAAGTGCTGTTTGAGGTTTTCTCAAGCTACAAGCAGTGGTTCGAACACTACATTGAGTGGCGAAACACGTGGTTTCCAGACGATCTAGAGGGGCTTCTTTTCCCTCTTGTCCGTTCAGGGGGACGTCTCGCCTTGGAAGCTCCTCAGTTCTCGGCTATTGCGCGCGTCTGCACCGTTTCAAATGTTCGATTCGTTCGACCTCGCAAGCTGCGGGGCGCGCGTATTAATTGGCTGTTACGTGAGTCGCAACGCCCCGAGCTGGTGGCGGAAATCGCACAGCACACCGCTGAAACTTTGATCCGTGTGTACGCCGAGCCCAATCCGCAAATTGCGATGATTGAAATCACTCGATTTCACCGGCAAGCAGATCCCGTCGTTTGCTCACCTGCTCCAGGTACTTGTGTGACGCCCATACCAGAAACCGTCGTAGATGCTCCGACTAATGCTCCTGATCCCGATTGTATTAACGCTGCGGGGTGCCTTTTCTGCGTCAATCATCGGGATATTGAAAGTGAGGATCACGTCTGGTCTCTGAGTAGTTTGCGAGTGCTCAAGAGTTTGGAGCTAGTTAGATATCGCCCAGCTTGCACGGATAGGTCTGACGAGGCTGACCATCCAGCAATGCTTGCGGTCGAGCGTCTGAGTGCGAAGTTACGATTCTTTCAAGAGAGTAGCGAGGTGCGTCGGCTTTGGGTGGATGAGGCACTAGCACGCATAGCTGAGGAAGACTATCACCCAGCTTGGGACGGATTTATTCGGCTTGCGGAAGTTACAGCGGGGTCTTCCCTATGAATATGCTCACGACGTTAGGGCTTTCTATCGAGTCGCCTCTCGCTGTTCCTGGGGCATCAAATTACCGTCCAGAGAGCTGGCCTCCGCCACCTGATTGGCCGGTCGTAATTGATGCACAGGGCAAAGTAGTAAGCCGTTGGGGCGATCCGGTTTGGAGGCTTGATCCATGGGCCAAGAAGGCAATGACGCTGAATTTTGGTGACGGGCCAGTTACAAAATCAGCCGCGCCAATTAGCTCAAAGAACGCAAATTTACTTCGAATCATCACTGGCTGGTGGCTATACGGGCCGTACGGCGCTCGTGGCTACAGATCCCTTAAAACGGGCGGCGGCAAAAACTGAGTGCAACACCTGACCTTTCCGGTACGGTGCTGCCCCTATGTCTTATACCGAACTCAGCGTTGAAGAGCGCGCCACCATTCAAATCGGTCGTACCCAAGGCTTCAGCCTGCGCAGGATTGCCTGCTTGATCAACCGATCCCCTTCGACCATCAGCCGTGAGCTGCGCCGTAACCGAGGTGCTTGCGGTGGCTACTCGGCCCGCCTAGCCCAGCAGCAAATGCAGGCCCGCCGTATGCGTATGGCAAACCCGTCTTGACCAGACGACTTTGGGCCGCTGCGATAATTGGTTGCATATCGTCAGGCAAGAAATGTAGGTTGCACCACTCGGCCTAACATTCATCCAAACACGTCGTTTAGCAGGAGCTACATGGACGAGCTAAGAGTTTTCAGCAACACCCACTGGATAGTGACTCATCGGCGAGATTCACGTTACGACGGGTATTTGATAATTTCATCTAAAGAGACAGCTTCAGGTCTCAGCGATTTGAGCGACGAAGCCATGTCATCTCTCGGTTTGGTGATGAAAACCTCGGAGCGTTTGCTGGCAAAGTTATATTCCCCCTACAAAGTAATGTTCTACAAATTGGGATTTTCTCCTGGTTTCAACGCACATTTTCATGTCGCTCCAGTCTCTGAAAACTTGCTCGCAGAGATATCAAAACACCCCGGTTATTCCGACAACCCCGACGGTAATGACGCGATTGTTTTTCTAAGTCGAGAATACTGTGAAAGACCTCTTACCGCTCACGAAGCAGAAAAACAGCTTTTGGCGGTTCATTTGCTCAGGGCCTCTCTGTGACTAAGATACTTTCGCGTGGGTAGGCGGATACCCACTTATGCGGAAGCAGTTGTTCAATTTCACTTGCCCGCTGCGTCGGCAGGCGCGTGAGGATATCCTTCAAATAGGCGTACGGATCATGCCCGTTGAGGCGCGCAGACTGGATCAAGCTCATGATCGCCGCAGCCCGTTTTCCACTGCGTAGCGACCCTGCGAAGAGCCAGTTCTTGCGTCCAAGAGCCCATGGTCGGATCTGGTTCTCGGCCCAGTTGTTGTCAATGGGAACGGCGCCGTCATCCAGGTAGCGCGACAGCGCTGTCCAGCGTTTCAGGCTGTAATCGAGTGCTCTGCTGATAGCCGAACCTTCGGGCACAAGATCACGCTGGGCTATCATCCAGGCATGCAGCCTATCCATCACCGGCACAGCTTTTTCTTGCCGTATTCGGCACCGTAAATCCGGCTCCAGGTCGCGCACTTCGCTTTCGATTTCGTACAGCAACTGGATGTAGCGTAGGGCCTGCTCGGCGATCTGACTCTTGTTAGTGGCGTGCAATTCAAAGAACTTGCGACGAGCATGAGCCATGCAACCAATTTCGGTCACGCCGAGTTCGAAACTCGCCTTGTAACCGCCAAAATCGTCGCAGACCAGCTTGCCTTTCCAGCCGTGCAGGAAGTTACGAGCATGCTCACCAGCGCGGCTGGGGCTGAAGTCGTAGACAACCGCAGCTGTTTCGCAGAACTGGCTGGTGGCGTACGCCCAAACATAAGAACGGTGGGTTTTCATCGAGCCCGGAGCGAGCATTTGTACCGGTGTTTCGTCCGCGTGCACGACCTGTTGCCCGATTACCACGTCGCGCAGGGCATCGACCAGTGGCTGCAACTGCACGCCTGTCATGCCGACCCACTGGGCCAATGTCGAACGCGGAATCGCCAAGCCTGCTCGACCGAAAATCGATTCCTGCCGGTAAAGGGGAAGATGATCAGCAAACTTCGCGATCATGACGTGGGCAAGCAACCCGGCAGTCGGAATGCCCTTGTCGATAACTTGCGCAGGTACCGGCGCCTGGATCAGCGTTTCGCAGTCATCGCACACCCACTTACCACGAATATGGCGCTCGACAGTAAACACGCCCGGTGTGTAGTCCAACTTCTCGCTGACATCTTCGCCGATGCGCTGGAGGTCGCAGCCACATGGGCACTGGGTGTTGTCCGGTTCGTGATGGATCAACGTGCGCGGAAACTCTGGCGGCAAGGCCGTACGCTTGGGCTTTTGCTTTTTCTCGGTCGCAATGGGCGTTATTTGTAATGCCTGAAGCTCGGCCTCAATCGCTGCGATATCGGTATCGATCAAGTCATCCAACAGGCTGGCCTGCTCGGGATTCATTTGTTCGCTGCGCTTGGCAAACTTCAAACGCTTGAGCTGTGCGATCTCGTGGGTCAGCTTCTCGATCAGTGTTTGATCGCGGTTGATCTTCCTGCCCATCGTTTCGACCGTCGTGCCCATGGTCTCGACTTGCGACAGCAACTGCGCAGCGAATGCACGCAGTTGGTCGGGAGTCATTTGAGCAAGATCAGGCTTGGAAGTCATGGCGTGGATTTTACCAAAGCACGCCATCCTCTACAGCGAGCCAAGGCATTAATTACAGTTTTTAAAGCAACGTAATTGCAGCGCCAGCGCCAACACGTTGCCAAGGCAGGCCGAGTACCAGGGCCTGAAACTGCTCGGTATCCAACTGCACTTCGCTGCCTTGTCGGACGCCTGCCCAGTGGAATTTCCCCTGGTTCAATCGACGTGCCGCCAACCAGACGCCAATCCCATCGTGTACCAGCACTTTGATCCGAGTCGCGCGGCGATTGGCAAACAGATAAGCACAGTGCGGCTTCGCCGCACCGAACACCGCCACCACCCTGGCCAGCGCCGTTTCAGTGCCGGCGCGCATATCCATAGGCTCGGTAGCGAGCCAGATGGCATCGATGCGGATCATCGCAACAGGTCTTTGAGGAATGCGGCGCAGGCAGCAGCGCTATCAGTCGGCCAACTCACTTTGACAGTGCCGCAGGGGTGCAGAATCTCAACGCTGATATTTGACGAGGATACCGGCGCCGTTGCTTTTATAGGCAAAGGGATGAATGCGGGTTGAAGCGCCATGCTTTTCTGCGCTTGCAGCCGAATCCACTTGTGGACGAGGTTCGCGTTGAGGCTATGACTGAGGGCGACGCTGGCAATCGAGGCTCCGGGCTGGGAGCACTCTTTAATGACCTGGACTTTGAAGGATTTGGAATACGAACGGCGTGTCGGCTGCATGAAATACCCGCTTAAAAGGCTAGAACTGGTGCCCACCTAAATTTAAGTGCACACCATGCCTTGGCCTCTCGGGGTTGGGTAGATGACTTGGCCGGACGCATACGGCCCGCCGCCAGGTTTGTCGACCGATGCGAAAACTGTTGCCGGGTAGCGAGCGCTTCGAACTGGTGACCCATATGC
>NZ_QXTJ01000020.1 GCF_003605735.1 Pseudomonas sp. LS-2
TGGCAGGGTTTGCTACCGCTGCGCGGCAGATCGTCAGCAAGCTGGCCTCCCACGGCCTCCGGCCAGAAGCATAGGGGGCCGGAATGCCACGGTCTTCGGCCAGAAGCATGGGCGAGCCGGAATGCCACGGTCTTCGGCCAGAAGCATGGGCAAGCTGGAATGCCAGGGCCGCGACCGGCAAGCCGGGCTGCTACGGCCTTCGGCCAGAGTCGAAGACAGGCATCACGCCGCTAACTCGCTTCTGCCCGCAGGGCGTGGGAGCTCTCGGAGGTTACGACGGCAGCGATGGGCCGCGAAGCGGTCCTGAGGCCCTTTGGCGCGGTGGGTCAGGTCAACCGCATTGGCAGGGTTTGCTACCGCTGCGCGGCAGATCGTCAGCAAGCTGGCCTCCCACGGCCTTCGGCCAGAAGCATGGTCGAGCCGGACTGCTACGGAAGTGGAGGCCAACCGGACGATCAGTTGCTGTTGCCGTGCAACTTGGTCATCAACTGCGCCTCAGCCTGGGTCAACCCACAGGACTGAGTCAGCTCGTCGATGCTGGCGCCCATACCGACCAGGCGCGCGGCCTGGGCGAAGGACAGTGTGGAAGGGTCGCGCTGCTCCAGCGCGGTGATCTTGTCTGGCAGTGGTGCGACGATGGAACGCAATTCGTGCAGGTCCTCTCCCATCTTCACCGTACCGCCCTGGTAATTTTCCAGGCGCCGGGCCAGATCGCGAATGCGCTGGTCACGCAGCGAGTCGGCTTCGACCTGCTGCATGGCCAGTGTGCGTTGGCGTTTGGTGTGGGCCATGAACATCGCGACGCTCGCCACCCACAGTACCGCCAGAAAAATGACCGCAACCTCGAAAATCAATCAGATGTTCTCCAGCTCGGACCACTCTTCCTCGGACATCATTTTGTCCAGTTCCACGAGGATCAGCAGCTCGCCGTTCTTGTTGCAGACGCCCTGGATGAATTTCGCGGATTCGTCGTTGCCGACGTTCGGCGCGGTTTCGACTTCAGACTGACGCAGGTAAACCACTTCAGCCACGCTGTCGACCAGGATTCCGACCACTTGCTTATCGGCCTCGATGATCACGATACGCGTGTTGTCGCTGACTTCAACCGGTGGCAGACCAAAGCGCTGGCGAGTGTCGATCACGGTGACCACGTTGCCGCGCAGGTTGATGATGCCCAGCACGTAACTTGGCGCACCCGGAACCGGTGCGATCTCGGTGTAACGCAGCACTTCCTGAACCTGCATCACGTTGATGCCGTACGGTGCGTTGTCCAGGCGGAAGGTGACCCACTGCAGAATCGGATCTTCGGAACCCTGTGCTGACGACTTCTTCATACCCCTAACCCCTTGCGTGTTGTGCTGTGCGACCGACGCTTCGGCGTCGGCTTGTGTTTATGTGCTGATGTTTGGTTACTGATGTCTATCTAAGCCCGTGCATCTGTTTGACGGCGCCGCTGGCGATCAGCTCGGCCAGTTCGGAAACGTCCAGCAGCGCGCACATGTGTTCGATCACGGTCCCGGCCAGCCACGGACGTTGACCGCGATGGGTACGCCATTTGATTTCGTTGGGGTCCAGGCGCAGCGAGCGGCTGACCTGATGCACCGCCAGCCCCCACTCATAACCCTGAACCGAAATCACGTACTGCAAGCCCTGGCGAAAATCGTCGCGATAGCGGTCCGGCATGATCCAGCGCGCGGTGTCCAGCACCTTCAGGTTCCCTGCCTGGCTGGGCAGAATCCCGAGAAACCAGTCCGGCTGACCGAACAGCGGCGTCAGGTCATGCCCCGCCAGTGGATAGATCGAACCCAGGCACACCAGCGGCACCGCGAGCGTCAGCCCGGCCACGTCGAACAGCAGGCATTCGAACGGTTCTTCGGCCCATTCCGGACGCTCGCTCGAGGTCGGCGGCGGCGTCGGCGTGCGTTGCGCGGGCATGTGGACGTCGGCGACCGGCTCGACGAGCTCAGCGGCCGGTACTGGCGCAACGGGTTCGACGACAGGTGCAGTGACCGGCGGTGCGATGACCGGTGGCAGGATGACCGGCGCTTCGAACACCTTGGCCACCACAGGCTCGGCAACCGGCCGAACCACAGGCGCGGCGTCCCGAACCTGCGCAGGTCGCAGGACAGGCTCAGGCTTGACCTCAGGCGTGAACGCAAGCGAAACCGGCGCAGGCCGACTTAGCGGAACCGCAGCGGCAACCGCTTCGGCGACCGCCGAGCGCATGCGTGCATCATGGGCCTGCTCTTCGAGCACGGCGGCTTGAAATTCGTCGACGCGCTCGACTTCCAGCTCTTCGGTGGCGTCTTGCAACAACGCGTCGAGGTAGTTCTGCAGCGCCAGTTGTGGTCGTGATGCGATGTCCAGAGGGCGGTTCATACAGGGGCCCGAAAATAAGTGATGCGATTACCGCCTGATCCAGATATCGGCTGCACAGCGGGCCGACTTGAGCGCGCAGGCGCATGGCTCATGAATAAACGATCAATGGACACCTCAGGCCACCTGTCCCACAAGTTGCTCAGTGAGCATGTGCTTGAGCAGCGCACGGTACGCCAGCACCCCGCGGCTCTTGTTGTCGAACTGCGAGGGCGTAACCCCCGCCCGGCTGGCATCACGCAAGCGGGTATCGACCGGAATGAAGGCATTCCAGACATGTTCCGGGAAGCTGTCGCGCAGCAGTTTCAAGGTGCTCATCGAGGCCTGAGTGCGGCGGTCGAACAGGGTCGGCACGATGGTGTACGGCAACGGCACCTTGCGCGAGCGGTTGATCATCGCCAACGTGTTGACCATGCGTTCCAGGCCCTTGACCGCCAGGAACTCGGTCTGCACCGGAATCGCCAGTTGCTGACTCGCCGCCAGCGCGTTGACCATCAACACGCCCAGCAACGGCGGGCTGTCGATGATCGCGTAGTCGAAGTCCTGCCACAGCTGTGCCAGGCTCTTGGCAATCACCAGCCCCAAACCACTCTGGCCTGGCGTCTGACGCTCGAGGGTCGCCAGTGCGGTGCTCGAAGGCAGCAGGGAGATGCGTTTGTCGCTGGTGGGGAGCAGCAATTGGCCGGGCAATCCGTCAGGCACGGCGCCTTTGTGCAGGAACAGGTCGAAGCAGCTGTGTTCCAGCGCATCGGGGTTGTGCCCAAAGTAACTGGTCATCGACCCGTGTGGATCCAGGTCGACCACGACCACGCGCTTGCCCGCCTCGGCCAGTAATCCGGCTAAAGCGATTGAGGTGGTGGTCTTGCCGACCCCGCCTTTCTGATTGGCTACTGCCCAGACTCTCATGTGCTCGTTTTCCCCCCAGCCACATCAACCATGACCGAGACCTGTATCAAGGGGCAGATGACGAAGATTTGACGCCTTGCGGCGGCTTAGCTGGGACAGGTGCAGTTTGTGTGCCAGCACGGCGCAGTGCCGCATCGGGTTTTGCGTTGGCCGCGGTGCCTGAGCCGGTCAGACTGCGACGCACGTCCAGATTTCGGGAAATCACCAGCACCACGCGGCGGTTGCGGGCGCGGCCATCGGCGGTGGCGTTGGAGGTCAGCGGCTGGAACTCGCCGTAGCCCACGGACGCCAGGCGTGCCGGATTGATTCCGTCCATGGCCAGCATTCGCACGATGCTCGAAGAGCGTGCCGAGGACAGTTCCCAGTTGCTCGGGAACTGTGCCGTGTTGATCGGCTGGTCATCGGTGAAGCCTTCGACGTGGATCGGGTTGTCGAAGGGCTTGACGATTTTTGCCACCTTGTCGATCAGGTCGAACGCCAGGTTGCTCGGCATCGCGTCGCCACTTCCAAACAACAGATTGGAATTGAGTTCGATCTCGATCCACAGCTCGTTGCCGCGCACCGTCATCTGCTTCGAAGCGATCAGATCGCCGAACGCGGCGTTGACGTCGTCGGCAATCGATTTGAGCGGATCCTCGGCGCCCTGCCCCAAGGCGGCGTCGGTCTGGTCGCTGTCCTGAACCAGCGGATCGGCGGGACGCACGGTCTGCGGTTTCTGCTCACCGATGGGAATCGGCTTGACGCTGCGCTCGGCTTCGTTGAAGACCCCGACCAGCGCTTCGGAAAGCACCTTGTACTTGCCTTCGTTGAGCGACGAAATGGAATACATGACCACAAAAAACGCGAACAGCAAGGTGATGAAATCCGCGTAGGACACCAGCCAGCGTTCGTGATTTTCGTGCTCTTCGTGGCGACGTCGACGGGCCATCAGTCCATCACTCCATGAAACCTTGCAGCTTCAGTTCGATCGAGCGCGGGTTCTCGCCCTCGGCAATCGACAGCAGGCCTTCGAGGAGCATTTCGCGGTAGCGCGACTGGCGAATGGCGACCGCCTTGAGCTTGTTCGCCACCGGCAACAGGATCAGGTTGGCCGAAGCCACGCCGTAGATGGTGGCGACAAAAGCCACCGCGATACCGCTGCCTAACTGGTTCGGGTCAGCGAGGTTGCCCATGACATGGATCAGGCCCATGACCGCACCGATGATGCCTACGGTCGGCGCGTAGCCGCCCATGCTTTCGAAGACTTTGGCGGCCTGAATGTCGCGGCTTTCCTGGGTCATGAAGTCCACTTCCAGGATGCTGCGAATGGCTTCCGGCTCGGCGCCGTCCACCAGCAGTTGCAGGCCTTTGCGCGAGTACGCATCGGGCTCGCTGTCGGCAACCGATTCCAGGCCCAGCAGGCCTTCCTTGCGCGCCGTCAGGCTCCAGGAAACCACGCGGTCGATGCCGCCCGCCAGGTCGATGCGCGGCGGAAACAGTATCCAGATGAAGATCTGGATCGCACGCTTGAACGCGCTCATCGGCGTCTGCAACAGACAGGCCGCCAGTGTGCCGCCGAGCACGATGAGCGCCGCCGGGCCATTGAGCAACGCGCCCAGATGGCCGCCTTCGAGAAAGTTGCCGCCGATAATGGCGACGAACGCGAGAATGATCCCTATAAGCGTCAGAACATCCATTACAGACACGCCTCGACCAGATGACGCCCGATATCGTCCAGGCTGTAAACGGCGTCAGCCAGATCGGCTTTGACGATGGCCATGGGCATGCCGTAGATCACGCAACTGGCTTCGTCCTGCGCCCAGATCTGACTGCCGCCCTGCTTGAGCAGGCGCGCGCCTTCGCGACCGTCGGCGCCCATGCCGGTAAGCACCACGGCCAGCACTTTGTCGCCATAGGACTTGGCCGCCGAACCGAAGGTGATATCGACGCAGGGCTTGTAGTTCAGGCGCTCATCGCCCGGCAGGATTTTCACCGCGCCACGACCGTCGACCATCATCTGCTTGCCGCCAGGGGCCAGCAGCGCCAGACCCGGACGCAAGATGTCGCCGTCTTCGGCTTCCTTGACGCTGATGCGGCACAGCTTGTCCAGACGTTCGGCGAAGGCCTTGGTGAAGGCCGCCGGCATGTGCTGAATCAACACGATGGGCGCCGGAAAGTTGGCAGGCAACTGGGTCAGCACGCGCTGCAACGCGACCGGGCCACCTGTGGAGGTGCCGATAGCGACCAGCTTGTAGGCCTTGCGCTTGGGCGCGGGCGACGTCGGTGCGTGATGAGCAGGCGCATGCGCGGCGGGACTCGGCCGAACAGGCGCAGGCGCCGGACGCGCCGACGCAGTGGCTGGCGCAGCGCTGCGCAGCGAACTGGTCGCAGAAGCAGACGCGGGAGTTGGAGCAGGCGCCGGTGCTGGCGTGCTGCCAAAACCGCCGAAACGGCGGTTGCTACGGGAAATGCTGTGCACCTTCTCGCACAGCATCTGCTTGACCTTGTCGGGGTTGCGCGAGATGTCTTCGAAGTTCTTCGGCAGGAAATCCACCGCCCCTGCATCCAGCGCGTCGAGGGTCACCCGGGCGCCTTCATGGGTCAGTGAAGAGAACATCAGAACCGGCGTCGGACAGCGCTGCATGATGTGACGGACTGCGGTAATGCCATCCATCATCGGCATTTCGTAGTCCATGGTGATCACGTCGGGCTTGAGCGCCAGCGCCTGCTCGATCGCTTCCTTGCCATTGGAGGCGGTACCGACCACTTGAATCGTTGTGTCAGAGGAAAGAATTTCCGAGACGCGCCGGCGGAAAAAACCGGAATCGTCTACCACCAGAACCTTGACTGCCATAAACACTCCATTAGGCAAAACGGGCCATGCCCGCCGCCCATTTCATCAACTTGACACAACGAGTGCCAAAACACGGTCACGCTCTGTAGCAGCACGGCTTGCCGGCGGTGACGTCAGCAAGATCGCTACCGCCAGCAAGCCGTGCTGCTACAGATAGCGTGGCGCCGTGGCAGCGAGCGCACTCGCTGAATCAAATACGCCGTGCGGCGTAACGCTTGAGCATGCTCGGTACGTCGAGAATCAGCGCGATGCGGCCGTCACCGGTGATGGTGGCGCCGGACATGCCTGGCGTGCCTTGCAACATCTTGCCCAGCGGTTTGATGACCACTTCTTCCTGCCCCACCAGCTGATCGACGACGAAGCCGATGCGCTGAGTGCCGACCGAGAGGATCACCACGTGACCCTCGCGTTGTTCTTCATGCGCGGCCGAGCTGACGAGCCAGCGCTTGAGGTAAAACAGCGGCAAGGCTTTGTCGCGCACGATGACCACTTCCTGACCGTCGACGACGTTGGTGGTCGACAGGTCCAGGTGGAAGATCTCGTTGACGTTGACCAGCGGGAAGGCGAACGCCTGGTTGCCCAACATCACCATCAGTGTCGGCATGATCGCCAGGGTCAACGGCACCTTGATGACGATCTTCGAACCCTGGCCCTTGGTCGAGTAGATGTTGATCGAGCCGTTGAGCTGGGAGATCTTGGTTTTCACCACGTCCATGCCCACGCCACGGCCTGACACGTCGGAAATCTCGGTCTTGGTCGAGAAGCCCGGCGCGAAGATCAGGTTGTAGCAATCGGTGTCGCTCAAGCGATCCGCCGCATCCTTGTCCATGACCCCACGCTTGACCGCGATTGCGCGCAGCACTGCCGGGTCCATGCCTTTGCCGTCATCGGAAATCGACAGCAGGATGTGGTCGCCTTCCTGTTCCGCCGAGAGCACCACGCGACCGCCACGGGCCTTGCCCGATGCTTCGCGCTCTTCCGGCGACTCGATGCCGTGGTCCACCGCGTTGCGCACCAAGTGCACCAACGGGTCGGCCAGCGCCTCGACCAGATTCTTGTCCAGGTCGGTTTCCTCACCCACCAGTTCAAGGTTGATTTCTTTCTTGAGCTGACGCGCCAGATCGCGAACCAGTCGCGGGAAGCGACCGAAGACTTTCTTGATCGGCTGCATGCGGGTTTTCATCACCGCGGTCTGCAGGTCGGCTGTCACCACGTCCAGATTGGACACGGCCTTGGACATGGCCTCGTCGGCGCTGTTGGCGCCCAGGCGCACCAGGCGGTTACGCACCAGCACCAGCTCGCCGACCATGTTCATGATTTCGTCCAGGCGTGCGGTGTCGACGCGCACGGTGGTTTCCGCTTCGGTTTTTTCGGCGACCGGAGCCGGGGCGCGGGCCGGTGCAGCGGCGGGTGCGGCTTTCGCAGGGGCAGCGGCCGGTGCAGCCGCTTTGGCTGGCTCGGCTTTCGGCGCTTCGACTTTGGCCGGCTCGGCTTTTTTGGCCGGCGCGGTTGCGGTCGCGGCGTTGGCCGCTACGGCGGGCTCGAACTTGCCCTTGCCGTGCAACTGGTCGAGCAGGTCTTCGAATTCGTTGTCGGTGATTTCATCCGAAGCGGCGGCTTTCGTTTCAGCCGCGGCCGGAGCAGGGGCCACCGGAGCAGCCGCGCCAGCATCGGGCGAAAAACCGCCCTTGCCGTGCAACTGGTCGAGCAACGCTTCGAACTCGTCGTCGGTGATCTCGTCGCTGGCCGGTTGTGCGGCAGGCTCAGCGGCGGCAGCCGGGACCACTGCATCGACCGCGAACTGGCCTTTGCCATGCAGTTGATCGAGCAGCGATTCAAATTCGGCGTCAGTGATTTCGTCGCTGGCCGCTTCGTTGGCCGGCGCAGGTGTCGAGGCCGCAGCAGCCGGCGCGGAAACGGCAGCACCCGCCGCCTCGGCCTTGACCGCATTCAGCGAGTCGAGCAGCTGTTCGAACTCTTGATCGGTGATGTCTTCGGACGGTGCTTCGACAACGGCTTCCACGACGGGAGCCGGCGCCGCCGCCACTTCGTCAGCCGACGCAGGCTCGGCCAGACGTGACAGCGCGTCGAGCAGCTCAGGCGTGGCCGGGGTGACGTCCGAACGCTCACGGACCTGACCGAACATGCTGTTGACGGTGTCCAGAGCCTCGAGCACAACGTCCATGAGTTCCGAGTCGACGCGGCGCTCACCCTTGCGCAGGATGTCGAACACGTTTTCGGCGATGTGACAGCATTCAACCAGCTCGTTGAGCTGGAGGAAGCCGGCGCCCCCTTTTACAGTGTGAAAACCGCGAAAAATTGCATTGAGCAGGTCCGCATCATCCGGTCGGCTTTCCAGCTCGACCAACTGCTCGGACAGTTGCTCCAGAATCTCGCCGGCCTCTACCAGAAAATCCTGAAGGATTTCTTCATCGGCGCCGAAGCTCATTGGGGGTGCTCCTAAAATTAACCGTCAAACCGATCCAGGGGCCGCATCGAGGGTCTGCGCGCATTGCCTTCGTCGAAGCATTCGCGCGCCAGACCTAGCGCCACTTTCACATAGAACCTGGAATCTAGAAGTTAGAAACCGAGGCTGGATAGCAGATCGTCTACATCATCCTGACCGGATACGACGTCTTCACGTTTATCGGCATGAATCTGCGGACCTTCACCCTTGGAATGAAGTTTTTCCTGTTCTTTTTGCTTACGGAACACTTCCTGATCGTGTTCGATCCCGGCAAAGCGATCGACCTGACTCGCCATCAGCACCAGTTTGAGCAGGTTGCTCTCGACCTCGGTCACCAACTGAGTCACGCGCTTGATCACCTGACCGGTCAGGTCCTGGTAATCCTGAGCCAGCAGAATGTCGTTCAAGTGGCTGGCGACCTCGTGGGTCTCCTTCTCGCTGCGCGTCAGAAAACCATCGACGCGGCGGGCCAGGTCACGAAACTCTTCAGCCCCGATCTCGCGACGCATGAAGCGGCCCCAATCGGCACTCAACGCCTTCGCATCGGCACTCAGGCCATTCATCAACGGCGTGCTCTGCTCCACCAGGTCCATGGTGCGGTTGGCCGCACCTTCCGTGAGCCTGACAACGTACGACAGACGCTCGGTGGCATCAGTGATCTGGGACACTTCTTCGGCTTGCGGCATGTGCGGGTCAATCTGAAAATTGACGATTGCGCTGTGCAGCTCACGCGTCAGTTTGCCGACTTCCTGATACAGGCCGCGATCCCGGGTCTGATTAAGCTCATGGATAAGTTGCACGGCATCGCCGAACCTGCCTTTTTCGAGGCTGGTGACGAGCTCTTGTGCGTGTTTCTTCAGGGTCGACTCGAAGTCACCCATTGTCGAATCTTTAGGATCCATAGCGCCCTCGCAGCGAACCTCAGCTATTGACGCGCTCGAATATCTTCTCGATCTTTTCTTTGAGCACTTGCGCGGTGAATGGCTTCACCACGTAGCCATTCACGCCGGCCTGAGCGGCTTCGATGATCTGCTCGCGCTTGGCCTCGGCAGTCACCATCAATACCGGCAGATGACGCAGACGCTCGTCGGCGCGCACCTGACGCAGCAGGTCGATGCCGGACATGCCAGGCATGTTCCAGTCAGTGACCAGGAAGTCAAAGGCCCCGCTCTGCAGCATCGGCAACGCGGTGGTACCGTCATCTGCTTCGGCCGTGTTGGTGAACCCAAGGTCACGCAACAGGTTTTTTATGATCCGCCGCATCGTTGAGAAGTCATCAACGATGAGGATTTTCATGTTCTTGTCCAATTCGACCTCCAAGCAGTCTTTAACGCGCCCAGCACCTGGACGCGCGTTCAATCAATACCGACACAACCTAATGATCGGCTCTGCGAAAACGAAAAAGGGGGAAATTCAAAACAGGCGACAACTGACGAGCGCAGCGGAACCGGACTTTCAAAGACCTGATCCGACCGGCTCCTGCCTTGTCTTCCACTTCCACCTGAATCTTGCACAGCCGGTCTTACAAGCAACACGCAGACACCACGGTCCGCGTGTGATGAGTCAACGCGCGCGCCACTCTCCCAACCGACCCCGCAACCGTGCCGCGCACTGGCTATGCAGTTGGCTGACACGCGATTCGCTGACTCCCAGGACCTCACCGATTTCCTTGAGGTTCAGCTCTTCGTCGTAGTACAGCGCCAGCACCAGGCGTTCACGCTCGGGCAGGTTGGCAATGGCATCGGCCAATGCGCTTTGGAAGCGCTCGTCTTCCAGATCTCGGGACGGTTCGAGCGACTGGCTCGCGCCGTCCTCGTGCAGTCCTTCATGCTCGCCGTCCTGTAACAGGTCGTCGAAGCTGAACAGGCGACTGCCCAGGGTGTCGTTCAAGATCCCGTAGTAATCGTCGAGACTCAATTGAAGTTCGGCAGCAACTTCGTGATCTTTAGCGTCACGGCCGGTTTTTGCTTCAATTGCACGAATCGCGTCGCTGACCATGCGCGTGTTGCGGTGAACCGAACGTGGCGCCCAGTCCCCCTTGCGCACTTCATCGAGCATCGCGCCGCGAATACGAATACCCGCGTAGGTCTCGAAACTGGCGCCCTTGGTGGAGTCGTACTTGGTCGAGACTTCGAGCAGGCCGATCATCCCGGCCTGAATCAGATCCTCGACCTGCACACTGGCCGGCAGACGCGCGAGCAGGTGGTAAGCGATGCGCTTGACCAGAGGGGCATAGCGCTCGATCAGCTCATACTGAGAATCTTTGGATGATTTGCTGTACATGCGATACCCGCTTGCTGTCATGACACTGGCCCTGCGCTGGTCTGATGAACCAGACGTTCAACGAAAAATTCAAGGTGACCACGCGGGTTCGCCGGGAGTGGCCAGGTATCGACCTTCTGCGCGATGGCCTTGAACGCCAGCGCACATTTGGAACGGGGAAACGCCTCGTACACCGCGCGCTGCTTCTGCACAGCCTTGCGCACACACTCGTCGTACGGCACCGCGCCGACGTATTGCAGCGCGACATCGAGAAAACGGTCAGTGACCTTGGTCAACTTGGCGAACAGGTTGCGCCCTTCCTGCGGGCTCTGGGCCATGTTGGCCAGCACGCGGAAGCGGTTCATGCCGTAGTCGCGGTTGAGCAGCTTGATCAGCGCGTAAGCGTCAGTGATCGAGGTCGGCTCGTCGCACACCACCAGCAGGACCTCCTGAGCGGCGCGAACGAAACTGACCACCGATTCGCCGATCCCGGCAGCGGTGTCGATCACCAGCACGTCCAGGTTGTCGCCGATGTCACTAAATGCCTGAATCAAGCCGGCGTGTTGCGCAGGCGTCAGGTGCACCATGCTCTGAGTGCCGGAAGCCGCAGGCACGATGCGCACACCGCCCGGGCCCTGCAAGAGCACATCACGCAGTTCGCAACGCCCTTCGATGACGTCGGCAAGGGTGCGTTTCGGGGTCAACCCCAACAATACGTCGACGTTGGCCAGACCCAGATCGGCGTCCAGCAACATGACGCGACGTCCCAGCTCGGCCAGGGCCAGTGAGAGATTCACCGACACGTTGGTCTTGCCTACGCCACCTTTGCCACCGGTCACCGCGATAACCTGAACGGGATGCATGCTGCCCATGTTAATTTTTTACCTTGTCTTGCTTAGACCTAAGCCACATTTCGGGCTGCACGTTCACTGAGTGAACAATGCCTGGCAGACCATCGATGCAGGTATTTTCCAATGTCATTTTCCTTAACCTAGCCCGCGCGCTTGCCGGGGCTGTGATAAAGATCCGCAAACATATCCGCCATCGCTTCCTCGCTAGGCTCCTCCTGCATCTGCACGCTGACAGCCCTGCTGACCAACTGGTGCCGACGTGGCAGATGCAGATCATCCGGTATCCGTGGGCCATCAGTCAGATAGGCCACCGGTAACTCGTGTGTCACCGCAAGGCTCAGCACTTCGCCAAGGCTTGCGGTTTCGTCCAGCTTGGTCAGGATGCACCCGGCCAGGCCGCAACGCTTGTAACTGTGATACGCCGCTGTCAGCACCTGCTTCTGGCTGGTCGTTGCCAGTACCAGATAATTGCGGGCCTTGATGCCGCGACCCGCCAGGCTCTCCAGTTGCAGACGCAATGCCGGATCGCTGGCTTGCAGGCCTGCGGTGTCGATCAACACGACACGCTTGCGCAACAGCGGTTCCAGGGCTTGCGCCAGAGACTGTCCCGGATCGACGTGGGTCACCGGCACATTGAGAATACGTCCCAGCGTCTTGAGCTGTTCCTGCGCTCCGATACGGAAGCTGTCCATGCTGACCAGCGCGATATTTTGCGCGCCGTATTTCAACACATATCGCGCCGCGAGTTTCGCCAGAGTGGTGGTCTTGCCCATACCGGCAGGACCGACCATGGCGATCACACCGCCCTCTTCCAGAGGCTCTACGTCAGGCGTCACGATCATGCGCGCCAGGTGCGCCAGCAACATCCGCCAAGTGTGCGCCTGATCGTCGGCGTCCGGAACCATCGCCAGCAGATCGCGGGACAGCGGGCCGGACAGGCCGATGCGTTGCAGACGGCGCCACAGGTTGGCCTGTTGCGGGCGAGTGCCTTGCAGTTGATTCCAGGCCAGCGAACCGAGCTGGACTTCCAGCAGTTCACGCAGGCCGTTCAATTCGGAACGCATCGAGTCGTAAGCGCGCTGGCTCACGGCAGGCTCGGCAGCGGCACGTTCGGCGCGCTCGGCTCGGTCTGCCGCGATGGCCGCATGGATCGACGGGCGGAACGGTTCGTCCAGCGTCGGCTCGATCTGCTTGCTGTCATCCATCGCGATGCCGGTAAACAACTGGCGGTTGGCGACAGTGTCCTGCTCGCTGCGATGAGTCAGCTCGGCCTGAGCGGTGACGATGCGCGACTGTGTCTTGCGCAGCTCGTCTTCGAGCTCGATGTTCGGCACACGCGGGGCCAGCGCGGACAATTTGTAGTCCAGCGCTGCGGTCAGTTCCACGCCGCCGGCGATCCGCCGGTTGCCGATGATGGCGGCTTCAGCGCCCAGCTCATCACGAACCAGTTTCATGGCTTGTCGCATATCGGCGGCGAAAAAACGCTTAACTTGCATGACTCACTACCTCAGCCGTTCGGCCCGACAGTCGCTACGATGGTGACTTGCTTATTGTCAGGAATTTCCTGGTAAGCCAAAACATGCATATTCGGTACTGCCAGACGCCCGAAGCGGGACAACATGGCGCGAACCGGACCTGCGACCAACAAAATAACCGGCTGTCCCTGCATCTCCTGACGCTGCGCCGCTTCGATCAACGAGCGCTGAAGTTTCTCAGCCATGCTCGGTTCGAGCAGAACGCCTTCTTCCTGACCCTGTCCAGCCTTCTGCAGACTATTGAGCAATATCTGTTCCAACCTTGGCTCGAGGGTGATAACAGGCAGCTCAGGCTCAATGCCGACAATGCTTTGCACGATTGCGCGGGACAATCCGACCCGTACTGCCGCCACCAACGCGGCGGTATCTTGACTCCGTGCAGCGTTGTTGGCGATGGCCTCGGCAATGCTGCGGATATCGCGTACCGGGACCTGCTCGGCCAGCAGCGCCTGCAACACCTTGAGCAGCGCCGACAGCGACAGCACGCCGGGCACCAGTTCTTCGGCAAGCTTTGGCGAGCTTTTGGCCAACAAGGTCATCAATTGCTGGACTTCCTCATGACCAATCAACTCATGAGAGTGTTTGTAGAGGATCTGGTTCAGGTGCGTTGCCACTACGGTGCTGGCATCGACCACGGTGTAGCCCAGCGACTGCGCCTGAGCGCGCTGGCTGATTTCGATCCAGACCGCTTCCAGGCCGAACGCCGGGTCTTTGGCATTGATGCCGTTAAGGCTGCCAAATACCTGACCTGGGTTGATCGCCAGTTCGCGATCCGGGTAGATCTNGTAGGCACTCGGCGCCAGATCGAGGTTGTCGCGGATGTGAACGGTCGGCATGAGGAAGCCCAGCTCTTGCGAGAGCTTCTTGCGCACGCCCTTGATCCGCGCCAGCAACTGACCACCCTGGTTGCGATCCACCAGCGGAATCAGGCGGTAACCCACTTCCAGGCCGATCATGTCGATGGGGGTCACGTCATCCCAGCCCAGCTCCTTGGATTCCTGGGCGCGGCTCGGCGCCGGCAGCAACTCCTGTTGACGCTTGACCTCTTGAATCGCGGCCAGCTTGACCATGTTCTGTTTCTTCCACAGCAGGTAGGCGCCACCCGCCGCCACCAGCCCCAGGCTGATGAACGAGAAGTGAGGCATGCCCGGCACCAGACCCATGACGATCATGATGCCCGCCGAGACAGCCAGTGCCTTGTGCGAGGTGAACATCTGGCGACCGACCAGCTTGCCCATTTCTTCGGAGCCCGAGGCACGGGTCACCATGATCGCGGCGGCGGTGGACAGCAACAGCGATGGCAATTGCGCCACCAAACCGTCACCGATGGTCAACAGGGCGTACACCTTGCCGGCGTCGGCGAAGGTCATGTTGTGCTGGATGATACCCACCAGCATGCCGCCGATGAGGTTGATGAACAGGATCAACAGGCCGGCGATGGCGTCACCGCGCACGAACTTGCTGGCACCGTCCATGGAGCCGTAGAACTCGGCTTCCTGGGCGACTTCCAGACGACGGCGCTTGGCTTCGGGCTGATCGATCAGACCGGCGTTGAGGTCGGCGTCGATGGCCATCTGTTTGCCGGGCATCGCATCCAGGGTGAAACGCGCGCTCACCTCGGAGATACGACCGGCACCCTTGGTCACCACCACGAAGTTGATGATCATGAGGATCGCGAACACCACGATACCGACCACGTAGTTACCGCCGATCACCACTTCACCGAAGGCCTGAATCACCTTACCGGCGGCGGCGTGGCCGTCCTGACCGTGAAGCATGACCACGCGGGTGGACGCAACGTTGAGCGCAAGCCGCAGCAAGGTGGCGATCAGGAGGATGGTCGGAAACACCGAGAAGTCCAGCGGGCGCAGTGCGTACACGCAGACCAGCAGAACGACGATGGACAGGGCGATGTTGAACGTGAAGAACACGTCCAGCAGGAAGGGTGGCATCGGCAACATCATCATTGCCAGCATGACCAGCAACAGCAACGGAACGCCCAATTGGCCACGGCCCAGACCGACCAGTCCAATGCGAGCGTTAGAGATTAACTGAGAGCGATCCACCGATTTCGTACCTGCGCGTTAAATCAAACTTTTGACGCCAAAGGCGCTGTAGCACAGGTATTGCAAAAACCTGTCCAACTTTTGGATCAGGTAAAAAACTATCAGAGTGCCAGTATGGAATTTGTGGAGGGGTTGGCAGTTTATTGGGGAGTGCACGGATTGATCGTTCCCACGCTCCGCGTGGGAATGCCTCCCGGCCGCTCTGCGTCCAGAATGACGCGGAGCGTCATGCGCTGCGTTACCACGCGGAGCGTGGGGACGATCAACAGAGGCGGTGAAAGGCCCTACGAATCCCGCCTCAAATCAGGCGGGATCGGCAGATCATCGCGCAATGGATCAGGCCGCTTGCCACGCCCCTGACGGAACTGGCGGATCTGATACACATACGCCAGCACCTGCGCCACCGCCAGGTACAACCCCGCCGGAATCTCCTGCTCAAGCTCGGTGCTGTAGTAGATCGAACGCGCCAGTGCCGGCGACTCCAAGAGCAGGATCTGATGCTGCGCCGCGATCTCGCGGATCTTCAGCGCCATGAAATCACTGCCCTTGGCCAGCAACACAGGCGCGCCGCCCTTGTCCTGGTCGTACTTGAGCGCCACGGCATAGTGAGTCGGGTTGGTAATGACCACATCAGCGTCAGGAATCGCCGCCATCATCCGTCGTTGCGACATCTCACGCTGCAACTGACGAATGCGCTGTTTGACCTCCGGCCGTCCCTCGCTGTCCTTATGCTCGTCGCGCACTTCCTGCTTGGTCATCAGCAGCTTCTTGTGCGCTTCCCACAACTGCACCGGTACGTCTACCGCCGCAATGATCACCAGGCCGAAGGCCATCCACAACGTGCTCCAGCCCACCAGTTGCAGGCTATGAATCACTGCCATTTCCAGCGGTTCATGGGCGATGGAGACCAGATCGCCCTTGTCTTTGGAGAGCACCACCAGCGCTACCGCCAGCACGATGAGAAACTTGGCCAGCGACTTGAGCAGCTCCACCACCGCCTTGACCGAAAACATCCGCTTGATGCCCGCTGCGGGATTCATCCGGCTGAACTTGGGTGCCAGTGATCCAGCAGCAAACAGCCAGCCGCCCAG
The DNA here is from genome assembly GCF_003605735.1 of Pseudomonas sp. LS-2. Lineage (GTDB taxonomy): Bacteria > Pseudomonadota > Gammaproteobacteria > Pseudomonadales > Pseudomonadaceae > Aquipseudomonas. Next base: position 16,388 of record NZ_QXTJ01000020.1, read on the forward strand.
CGAGATCGGACCGACCAGCGCCGCGATGGTCAAGGCCACGAGAATGGGCTGCACCGACAGCAGCGCCGCCTTGCCCGATGCCATCAGCATCAGGCTCATGCTGCGCTCATCCATCAGTGCTTCGCGGGAGATGGTGAAGTTGTCGCGCATCAACTGCATCATCATTTCCGCCATGGAGCCGCCGAACGCCAGCAAACCGGCGGCGCCGACGATCATGATGATGACGGTATTGAGCTCCTTGGAGCGGGCGATCTCGCCCTTCTCCCTGGCCTCACGTTTTCGTTTGTCCGTGGGGTCTTCTGTCTTGTCCTGACCGCTCTCGCTTTCAGCCATGTCAGCGCGCCTTGACCATGTCTTTGAGCAACTGCAAGGCGTCGACCGCCAGCGGTTGATACTGATTGAGAATATCGCCCAACGAGACCCACAGAATCCCCATGCCCAGCACCAGGGTCAACGGGAAGCCGATGGAAAAGATGTTCAACTGCGGTGCCGCCCGGGTCATCACGCCCATGGCGATGTTGACCACCAGCAACGCCGCAATCGCCGGCAACACCAGCACCAGCGCCGCACCGAGCACCCAGCCCACGCCCAGCACCAGCTCCCNTGGTGAAGCTTTCGATCAACACCTCGAAGACCACCAGATGGCCGTTCATGGCCAGAAACAAGAGCGTCACCAGCATGGTGAAGAACTGGCCGATCACCGCCACCGACACGCCGTTGACCGGGTCGACCATGGACGCGAAGCCCATGCCCATCTGCACCGCGATAATCTGCCCGGCGATCACGAAGGCCTGGAAAAACAACTGCAGGGACAAGCCCAGCGCCGCGCCGATGATGATCTGCTCGGCAATCAACAACAGCGCGCTGAGGTCCAGGGCGTGAACTTCCGGCATCGGCGGCAGGCTGGGCGCGACCACCACCGTAATCGCCAGAGAAAGGTAGAGGCGTACCCGATTGGGCACCAGCGTCGTGCCGAAGATCGGCATGGTCATCAGCACCGCGGCGATACGAAACAGCGGCAGCATGAACGACGCCACCCACGTGCTGATCTGCGTGTCAGTCAGCGCCAGCACAGGTTCCATTCGAGAATCAGCCGATGACTTGAGGAATGCTGGTGTACAGCGAAATGATGTATTCCATGAAGGTGCGCACCAGCCATGGGCCGACCACGATCAGGGTCACAAGCATGACCAGCAGGCGCGGCAGGAAGCTCAGGGTCTGTTCGTTGATCTGCGTCGCGGCCTGGAACATCGACACGATGAGGCCCACGATCAGACTCGGCACCACCAGGATCGCTACCATGGTCGTGGTCAACCACAAGGCCTCGCGAAACAGGTCTACAGCGACTTCCGGGGTCATGCTGCGCACTCCTCGTCAAACAGGTTCATACGCCACCGAAACTGCCGGCCAGCGTGCCGATGATCAACGCCCAGCCATCCACCAGCACGAACAGCATGATCTTGAACGGCAGGGAAATGATCAGGGGCGACAGCATCATCATACCCATGGCCATCAGCACGCTGGCGACCACCAGGTCGATGATCAGAAACGGGATGAAAATCATGAAGCCGATCTGGAACGCGGTTTTCAGCTCCGAGGTCACGAATGCCGGGACGAGGATGGTCAGCGGCGCGGCATCCGGGGTCGGGATGTCGGTACGTTTGGACAGGCGCATGAACAGCTCCAGATCGCTGGAACGTGTCTGCGCCAGCATGAAGTCCTTGATCGGCACTTCAGCCTTGGCCACCGCGTCCTGCGCACTGAGCTTTTCCGCAAGATACGGTTGCAGGGCGTCGTTGTTCACGCGGTCGAAGACCGGCGCCATGATGAACAGCGTCAGGAACAGCGCCATGCCGGTGAGGATCTGGTTCGACGGCGTCTGCTGCAGGCCCAGGGCCTGACGCAGGATCGAGAACACGATGATGATCCGCGTGAAACTGGTCATCAGCATCACGAACGCCGGAATGAAGCTCAGCGCGGTCATGATCAGCAGGATCTGCAGACTGACCGAATACTCCTGTTGACCATTGGCGCCCGTGCCCAGCGTGATCGCCGGGATCGACAACGGGTCGGCGGCGAACGCCAGCGGCGCTGCCAGCAGCAACAGCAGCGTCAAAACAATGCGCATCAGTTCTTATCCTTCTGACCCGGATTCCCCGGACCGTCTTTATCCGCACGCGCTTTGTCGGCTCGCGGCGCTGCGATGCCCTTGTTGCCCAGCACTTCCATCAGGCGTTTGGCGAACTCGGGCGTGGCGCTCTGGGTTTCAGGCACCTCAACCGGCTCGTTCATCACATGCAACGCCGTGATGCTGCCCGGCGAGACGCCCAGCAGAATCTGTTCGTTGCCGACCTGAACCAGCACCAGCCGATCGCGCGGGCCCAACGCCCGAGAACCGACCAGTTCGATCACCTGATTGCCCGCAGGCCCGGCGCGCTGCACGCGACGCATCAACCAGGCCAGTACGAATATCAGGCCCACCACCAGCAACAGCCCCAGCACCAGTTGGAGCAACTGCCCGCCGATGCCGGCACTCAAGCTGCTCGACACCGCAGGCACCGTCACCGGTGCGGTGGCCGGAGCAGCGGTGGTCGCAGCAGGTGCCACCGATGCAGCAGGGATCGCCGGATCGGCCGCCATCACGGCCCAGGACAGCGCCAGCACTGGCAACGCCCAAAGCTCCTTCAGCCTGTTCACTGAAAAGCCGTTCACTTAGCGCAGCTTCTTGATACGTTCGCTCGGGCTGATCACGTCCGTCAGGCGAATGCCGAACTTCTCGTTCACCACCACCACTTCACCGTGGGCGATCAGTGTGCCGTTGACCAGTACGTCCAATGGCTCGCCGGCCAGGCGATCAAGCTCGATCACCGAACCCTGGTTCAGTTGCAGCAGGTTGCGGATGTTGATGTCGGTGCTGCCAACTTCCATGGAAATCGACACCGGGATGTCGAGAATCACGTCCAGGTTCGGACCATCCAGGGTCACGGGCGCGTTATTCTTCGGCATGCTGCCGAATTCTTCCATCGCCAGGCGATTGGTGGAGGAATGGCCGGCGTCGGCGGCCAGCAGCGCGTCGATATCGTCCTGACCACCCTCGCCCGCTTCACCCAGGGCCGCAGCCCACTCGTCGGCCAGTGCCTGGTCGTCTGTGGAGTTCATATCGTTTTCATCAGCCATGGTTGTCCTCGGGGAGCAATATTCGTTGACTCAGCAAATCGTTTAAACACTACGTTCTAAAACTGACGGCGTTCTTTATCATCTGTCGACAGCCGTCAGCGGCGTTCCACCGGCTCGACCACTTGCAGGGCCAGGTTGCCCTTGTGCGAACCCAGCTTGACCTTGAACGTCGGCACACCGTTGGCGCGCATCACCAGATGCTCCGGCAGCTCCACCGGAATCACATCGCCGGGCTGCATGTGCAGCACATCGCGCAGCTTCAACTGACGACGGGCGACGGTGGCGCTCATCGGCACCGACACGTCGAGTACGTCCTGTTTCAACGCGTTGACCCAGCGTTCGTCCTGATCGTCCAGGTCCGACTGGAAACCGGCGTCGAGCATCTCGCGCACCGGCTCGATCATCGAGTACGGCATGGTCACGTGCAGATCGCCACCACCGCCGTCCAGTTCGATGTGAAAGGTGGACACCACGATGGCTTCGCTCGGGCCGACGATGTTGGCCATGGCCGGGTTCACTTCCGAGTTGATGTACTCGAAGTTGACTTCCATGATCGCCTGCCAGGCTTCCTTCAGGTCGATGAACGCCTGATCCAGCACGATACGCACCACGCGCAGTTCGGTCGGCGTGAATTCACGGCCTTCGATCTTGGCGTGACGGCCATCGCCGCCGAAGAAGTTGTCCACCAGCTTGAACACCAGCTTGGCATCGAGAATGAACAGCGCCGTGCCTCGCAGCGGTTTGATCTTGACCAGGTTCAGACTGGTCGGCACGTACAGCGAGTGCACGTATTCGCCGAACTTCATGACCTGCACGCCGCCTACCGCCACGTCGGCAGAGCGTCGCAGCAGGTTGAACATGCTGATGCGGGTGTAACGGGCGAAACGCTCGTTGATCATTTCCAGGGTCGGCATGCGTCCACGGACGATGCGGTCCTGACTGGTCAGGTCATAACTTTTGACACTGCCGGGTTCGATAACGCTTTCGGTCTGTACCAGACCATCGTCGACGCCATGCAGCAACGCGTCGATTTCATCCTGGGACAGCAGGTCTTGCACGGCCATGTCGTGGTCCTACTGCAATACGTAGTTAGTGAAAAGTACCTGTTCGATGACGCTTTTGTTCAGCTCCTTCTGGCCGACTTCCTGCACCACCGCAGCGGCTTTCTGGCGCAGCATCTCCATGCCGATCGGCGTGGCGATGGTGTCGAACGGCTGACCGGAGAACATCATCACAAGGTTGTTGCGAATGACCGGCATGTGAACCTTCAGCGCTTCCATATCGGCGTGATCGCGTGCCAGCAGGGTAATGCTGACCTGCATGTAACGCTGGCGACCGTTGACGTTGTAGTTAACGACAAAGGGAGGCGTGAGAGGTTCGAAAATCGCTTCCTTCTTGACGTTCGCAGCTTCTGCGGCCGCCGCCGGGTCAGGCTTGCTCTCGGCCTTGTGCATGATGAACCAGGTCGCGCCGACCGACAGACCGATCGCCAGCAACAAGCCCACCACAATCATGATGATGACCTTCAGCTTGCCTTTTTTTGCGGGGTCTTTAACTGCGTCGTCGCTCTTCGCCATGCCAATAATCCGTCACTATCCAAGGGGTTCTGTGTTGCGTGACAGAGTGAGAGCAAGGGTTGTGCCAGAGTTGCAATGGGCAATATCGATAACGACGGGGGATAGGGATTTAATGCGATGAAACCCCTGTAGCAGCACGGCGTGCAGGCGGTGGCGATCATATTGACGCTATCGCCGGCAAGCCGGACTGCTACAGGCCACGAGGTGTTGCGCCTCAGGCGTAATAATCGACCGCGCTGGAACCCACCACCGTCAACGGCGCGCTCGCTGCTGCGGTTGCCGCATCGACCGGTGCGCCGTCGGCGATCAGGTCGCTGCCGCCGCTCGAGCGGCCCGTGCCGTTGCCACGCTGGGCATCGCCGCCCGACTGCTGCTGGGCCTGCTGCTGCATGTTGCGCGACTGGTCGGATACGTTGACATCCACCTGCCCCATGCCCTGCTGGACGAAGGAGTCACGCAGACGGGACATCTGGCTTTCCAGCGCTTCACGCACGCCGACATGGGCGCTCATGAAGGTGACTTGGGTCTGTTGGTCTGCCGCCATATTGACGCGGATGTCCAGACGTCCCAGCTCAGCCGGTTCCAGATGGATGTCGGCCTGCTTGAGATTCTGACTCGACAGGTACATGACGCGGTTGACCACGCCCTCGGTCCAGCCGCTCTGATTCATCGCCAACGGCTGATTGAGCAACGGCGCGGGAGTGGCGGCGCTGGTTTTCGCCTGAGCCGCCTGAGACAGAGCCGCCAGACGCTCGGCAAAGTTGTCCACACGGGTATCGCTGCTGGCGCCCTTGACGTCTTTCAATCCGTCGGCGAGCAGACCACTGAATGCCTTGTCACCCCCGCCCTCGGTCGTGCTCTCGTCCACGGGCTGATCCCCCAGCGCTGCCAGATTACCGGCCAACTGTTGCGTCAGGTCGGCATCGGGATCCTGCTTGCCAGAGGTTTTGCCCGCATCGACGCCGTGGCCGGTGGCCTGGGCGTTTTGCTGGGCCTTGGCCTCCAGCGCGACCTGCACGGCCGTCAGCCCCTCCAGCGGATCGGCGGAAGGGTCGAATTTCTCGTCGGTGGCATCCGTTGGCGCCTGGACCACCGGCGGCGGGATGACCTGAGCGTTAGCGGCCAGCAACGCGGCAGGGTCAACTACAGCCTGCGATTCCACGACCGGGGGCGCAGGATCCTGAACCGCTGGCATCACGGCCAGCGTCGGGTCCACCGCCGGGTCAGTGACCGCAGTGTCCGCCAGGGTCGGGTCAGCAGTAACATCGCCGGTGTCAGTGCTATCGGCGTCCTTATCGTCCTTGTCGTCTCCGCTGCCGTCAGACTTGCCATTGACCGTTTTGGCAGGCAACCCGTTGCCGCTATCGGCAACGGTCTTGTCGGATGCGGCAGACGGATGGCTGGCGCTGTCCTTCTTGTCCACTGCCGGACTCTTGGCGCTGGCAGGCTTGGCCGGGCTGTCGTCGACGCTGGAAGACTTCGGCGTGGACTGCTTGGCGAACACGCTGGAAAAGCTGGAAGTGTTGGCCTTGACGGGGTCAGGCGCCTTTGCCGAGGTGCTGGCACTGGCTTTCTGGGCTTTGGCAGCCGTCAGAGCCGCAAGTAAAGGATTGTTGGCAAGGGCCATGGTGATCTCCGCAAAAGCACGATTGCACGGAGAACTAGCAAATGGCGGGCCAGTTATGGGGTGACGTATTTTTTATCGGCTTAATGCCGGATGAGGGAGGACTGCAGTTCGACATCGAACATATCGCGGACAACGCGAAATTCGGTCTCGATCGCAACAACCATCTGGCTCACCTGCTGATCATCGGGCGCAACCGCCGCGCGGGCCGACTCTTCGAGCTGACGGCATAATTCGGCAAGCCGAGTGGCGCCCATGTTGCTGCTGCTGCCTTTGAAGCTATGGGCCATTTCGCCCACTAGCTGCCGTTGCTTCGGCGCGTTGAATGAGAAGCCGCAAGCCCGGGTGACGCCGTTCAAATCCCTGACCCGCTGCTCAGAGTCCTCGATGAACACTTTCAGCAGCGCCGGGAATTCCCCTTCCATGACATCGCGCAGCGTTTCGAGAACGCTCAAATCCACGTGATTATCCACCACTTGTTCGCTCCTTGACCAAGAATCGCGGGATTATGCCAGACCCTCCCACGCGAACTCCACACGGGCCGTCCGACCATCGGAGGACCATTGGCACTGATGGCTCAACTGCCTGACCAGGCTCAGACCCCGACCGGACAACTGATCCACCGCAGGCGGCAACGCCAGCACCTGCTCGGCATTGAACCCGCCGCCGCTGTCCTGCACATCTACGATCAGACGCCCACCCTGCCCCTGGGGGATTATCTGAAAATTAAAGCGGATGAATCCGTCTTCCAGACTGTCCAGCCGCTCGCCACGTTGCTGGTAGTAAAGCGCAAAACCGTCGGCATCGCGCTTGAGGGCAGAATCCAGCCCCAGCACGCCATGTTCCAGCGCGTTGCTGTACAACTCGGACAGCACGATATACAGCTCGCTGCTCTGTAGTCGCAGCCCGTGAACCTCCTGCAGCAGTTGCAGCAGATAGGGCAAGGGATTGAAACGCCTGAGGGTCGAGGCGCGAAATTCAAAGCTGGCGGCCCAGTCCAACGGGCTGGAGTCGCCGCTGTCGGTATAGATCACCGAGGGCGGGCCGAGCGATTCGGGTTCGGTAAAGCCGATCTCGACCATGCTCACGTCATCGCGCGCCTGTCCGCGAAAACGCGCCAGCGCCCATTGCACCTCCTCGATCAACAGTACCGGGTTGCGGTTGGCAACGAAGACGTTCTGCAAGCGCCGTGAGCCGAACATTTCGCCGCTCTCGTCGGTGCTGTCCACTACGCCGTCGGACAGCAGAAAAACCCGGTCACCGGCGCCGAAAGGATACACCTGAGTGTTGTCGTCAAAGCTGCCGGCACTCAGCACACCCAGCGGCAGATGGGCCGACACCAGCGGTGTATGGGGTCTGTCGTCGCTGTGCAGCAAGTAGCCATCCGGCAGACCGCCGTTCCAGATTTCCACCAGTTGCTGCTTGAAGTTCACGCAGATCAGCGCCGCGCAGCAGAACATGTCCACCGGCAAGATGCGCTTGAGCTTGGCGTTCATCTCTCGCAGCGTCTCGGGCAACCCATAGCCTTTGGCGGTCATGCCGTAAAACACCTCGGCCAGCGGCATCGCACCGACCGCAGCCGGCAGGCCATGGCCGGTAAAGTCGCCGAGCAGGACATGCATGTTGCCGGACGGGGCCCACGCGGCGAGCAGCAGGTCGCCATTGAACAGCGCGTAAGGTGATTGCAGGTAGCGGATGTTGGGGGCGCTCAGGCAACCTGAGTGCGCGACCTGATCGAATACGGCTTTGGCCACACGCTGTTCATTGAGCAGGTATTTGTGGTGACGGGCAATCAGGTCGCGCTGTTGCAGGACGGTTTCCTGCAACAGCCGCAGGCGATTCATCGCATTGATCTTGGCCGCCAGCACCACCTGGTTGTAAGGCTTGGCGACGAAGTCGTCGCCGCCGGCGTCCAGGCAGCGGGCCAGCCCCTCGCCCTCGGTCAACGAGGTCAGGAAGATGATCGGCACCAACGCCTCCCCCGCCAACTCCTTGATCCGGCGTGCAGCTTCGAAGCCGTCCATCACCGGCATCATGGCGTCCATCAGGATCAGCTGCGGGCGACTGCGCTCGAACAACGCCACAGCCTCGGCGCCATCGCACGCGCTCAGCACCTCATGCCCCTGGCGACTGATGATCGCCGAAAGCAGCATGCGGTCGCTGGCGTTGTCGTCGGCGATGAGGATCTTCAGGCGCTCAGGCGGCGCAGCTCCCCTCATCAGCCGATTTTGAAGAGTTTGGCGAAGTTGGAGATGGCGAGGATTTTGACGACGTCGGTGCTGCAGTTGACCAATCGCACATCGGCCCGCTCGCCCCCGGCGTGATCGCGCAGCAGCAAGAGCATGCCCAGCGCCGAGCTGTCGAGGTAGTTGGTCTCTTTCAAATCGACCACGTAGCGCTTGGCCTTGGTCTCTTTTTCGTACGCACCACGAAAATCCTGATGCGTCGAGAAGTCGAAGCGTCCCTTGATCTTGATGGTCAGCTGCTGTTCGTCTGGTGAACGATCGGAAGTTACTGACATGGACAAATCCTTTATATGAAACGACGTCAGACGGGTGAAGTTTTAGCACCGCATGTGCGGCGCGGCAAATGGAAGATGTTGGCTAGTAAAGCAAAATCAAAGGCCGCGCGGGGGGAAAGGATCACCGCACCGCTCTTGATGCTGCCGAAGGCGTGGGAGGCCGGCCTGCCGACGATCTGCCGGGAACCGGCAGCAAACCCGGTAGATGGGGTCTGCCTGATCCTGCAGGGTGTTTGAGT
>NZ_QXTJ01000042.1 GCF_003605735.1 Pseudomonas sp. LS-2
GCTGAGTTCGGTATAAGACATAGGGGCAGCACCGTACCGGAAAGGTCAGGTGTTGCACTCAGTTTTTGCCGCCGCCCACTCTATTCGAGAAGGCACATGAGCAGGTTCGGCGTGGTAATGCTTTGCTCGACATCCAAGATGATCTAGAACGCGTCTCTGCTGAGCGGAATGGACAAGTAACCAGAAACATTCAAGAGGCGAAAAATCGTCGACTGGTTGCGCTTGGCTGGGCCGGAGGGCTTGGAGAGTTCAATCAAGCGATCCAGAGCCTCAGAACGGCATCTTACATTGTCATAGCCAGCACTTCCGGCTGCCGAAACCATGAGTTAGCAAACGTCATGATCGGAGCTCACCACAGCACTGAGGACGATGAAGGCACGGTCTACCACTGGCTGCGATCAACGTCGGAAAAAACCGACGCAGGTATCCATGATTGGATGATTCCTGAAAGTACAGTATCGGCGGTGCGCCTAATGGAGCGTTGGGCCGCTCCCTACCAGGCGATGATTGCTGACGAAATCACTCGGCGCCACAGCATCAATCCGACTGACCCTCAAATCACCGAAGCACACAAGCATCGGCATGCGCTTTTTCTTGGCGTCAGTGCCACGAAAAACAACCTAGTCAGAACCCTCTCGGGCTCAACCTGGAACAAGAACCTGAAAGCCTTCGCAAGGAGTTGTGGCCTCAGTTGGAATCTCGCAAGCCATCAATTCCGGCGAAAATTTGCCAACTACGCTGCGCATAGCCAATTCGGTGACCTGCGCTACCTCCGAGAACACTTCGCTCATTGGTCGATGGATATGACCTTAGGTTACGCCATGGATCAGGAGTGGGGTCAGCACCTCGATATCGAGCTTTTTGAAGATATCCAGTTCGAACTCGAAGACATCAAGTCTGGTGTGGTTAGTGGCTGGTTGGGCACTTCATCTCTAGGGGGCGGTTACGGAAGATCAATCAAGCAATGGCAAAGAGACCCCAAAAATCTCGCCATTTTCAAAAGCCATGCCTCGATGGTTAAGTCGATTGCCGAGAGCACCTCGATCCGAAGTAATGGCCACTCCTGGTGTACTGCTGATGATGACGGTTGCGTCGGCAATACAATGGAAAGAACGCGCTGTGGCGGCTGCGACAGCTCTGTGATTGGTGTCCAGCACGCTGGGGTCTACCAAGGTCTCTTCAACAACCTAAAAGGATTGTTGGACTGTAAAGACATCGGCGAAGGTGGTCGACAGCGCGTTCTGCGTGATTTGGATCGTTGTCGGAATGTACTGGAACAGCTTGAATTTGAACCTGAGACCGCTGACGAATGAAAACAACACGCAAGACATCCGACAGTCGAGAGCGAGATCTACGTCTTGCGTTAGCTCGCATTCAACGTGGCCGAGCCCATACAGGTGAGACCAAAGTCACTATTGCCGCAGTAGCTCGTGAGGCGGGCGTCTCAACGGCGTTGATCCATAACCACTACCCGAATGTGGCCGAGGCAATCCGCGAGGCTCAGGGCCGCTCCAGTCGTGCCCAACGCGACGTAAAGCATCAGGATCTCATAGCGGAACGCGAGAAAAATAAACTGCTCCGCCAAGAACTAGAAGAGCTACGCCTGAAAACCGCTGACCTCGCGTCGATTAATGAAGTTCTGATGGCAGAACTGCGAGCCCTAAAAGCAAGAAGCGGTGACCTTAAAATAGTAGCCCTGCCCTCCCACAAAACGTGACCCACAGATCAAACGGCCTGTAATTTTTGTTCCGAGCCGCCAGATGCGAAATTGCATTTCACGTGACCACCTTTGCATTCGACCTGACCACCGATTGCATCGGATTTGACCAGCACGCTTAGTGGCCATGACCGACAGAGAACGGCCAGGAGCGGTCATTTGTTTCGTCTCATTCATTGGGTTTCAATGCTAACCTCCCTGACGAACGAGATACTCACCGATACGTCCTGCGCTGCACTAGTTTTGACAAAACACCAAAACAGAATGGTCGAGTCTGACATAGCCAACATCAAGAGCACTATGGAGTGTGATAGTGATAAAAGGAATCTCGAAGATAAAAAATCTGGGCATTTACAACAACTACACTAAGCCGATAGATACCCAAGAGTTCGGGATAAAAAACTTGATCTTTGGGTGGAATTACTCGGGAAAAACGACGCTTTCGAGGCTATTCGCACAACTCGAAGCAAAGAAGCCGAACCCCGATCTAGCTGGATGTGAATTCAGCTTCGAGACCGATGAGCAGCCGATCACAGACAAGAACTTCGAGCAATCCAACTTGATAGTTCGCGTTTTTAATTCAGACTTCATTCGAGACAATTTGCATTTTGAAGGCAATAGCTTTAAGCCAATTCTTCTTCTCGGCAAAGAATCCGAAGAGGCCCAAAATCAGATTGGTTACATCTCGGGTCGAATCAAAAAATCCGAGGGAACGAGGAAGAAGCTTGATTCTCAATTTAACACTATCACCCAGACAGTTTCCAATGCCAAAACGGATGCGGCCAAAAACCTTCGTCAGCTTCTTAAGATTGATCCCTATACTGCAACCCAGCTAGGAAATGACATACCGGTCGTGGGCGTCCTCGACTCCCAACTTCTGGACGAGAAGGATCTTTCGGAAAGTATTGAACTTGCCTTAACTCCTGACAACAAGAAGCCAAGCACCGTCGACAGGGTCGACGCCTCTCCATCGATTGAAAATATTCACCAAGATGCAGTAACAATTCTTGCTGCTATCCCAACTTTCACCAACATGCTCAAGCATCTTGAAGACCATCCGGAGATCGAGCGCTGGGTTGAGTCAGGCCTACACATCCACCAACAAGAAGGCACTTGCGAGTTCTGCGGAAACACTGTCACCGAGGATAGGCTTGCCACATTTCGAGCCCACTTTTCCAAAGATCTCAAGGAGCACAAGCAGAAAGTCGAAAACCTTTTGCAGCGTGTAAAATCCGCTGAGATCAAGCTCACGCTGCCCAAGGAAGCTGAGTTCAACCCACAGTTCCGAGACAGCTATAAGGTCGCTGCCGCGCCTTTACCTAAGGCCATTGAAGCGTTCAATCTGGCAGTAAAGACCCTTGCGGATGACGTCCAACGCAAGGTTGATGCCCCACGCAAACAGCTGGAACCAACCCCTTTGGCCGAAGGACTGGCCAGTGTCATTGTCGATGCGATCAAGGTCATCAATACCGTAATCGATGAAAACAATAAGCTAGCTGACAACTTCACCACTGCTAAGGCAGAGGCCATTAAGCACGTGAGGTACCACTACGTTCAGCAGTTCATCGACTCTCAAGAGAATGCCGGATACGAACGTAAAAAAGCACGGATAGTCAAACGTCGTGATCGGCTGCACACGTACGCCACACGCCTTCAAGGGGAAGTCGAGAAACTTCAGGCCCTCATCAGTCAAGCCCAGCTTGGCCGAGAGAAGATCAATGAACGACTGGTATCCATGCTGGGCAGTGAAGCTATCCAGATATTGGTTATCAAAGATCCGACGACGAACCAAGAGCAGTTCAGGCTCTTCCGCAAGAATGGCAAGGTCGCCAAGAATCTTAGTGATGGGGAGCGCACCGCCATTGCCTTCTCCTACTTCCTCACTAAGCTTCAAGAGTTGAAGCCTGAGGAGTTCAAGCAGACTGTCGTATATATCGACGACCCAATTTCAAGCCTTGATGCCAATCATATCTTTCAAATCACAGCCGCGATCCGATCATTATTTTTCAAGCAAGAAAACGAAAACTCCCCATGGTTAACTACCTGCAAGCAGATTTTCATTTCGACTCACAATTTCGAATTCTTTAACCTGCTACGCGAAATTAAGCCAGAAGCCTCCAAGCAAGGGGCTAGACTGTTCCTCATTAAGCGGATAAGCGAGAAGGAATCAACATTTTGCGACATGCCTACATCATTGGCCCGTTATCAATCGGAGTATCATTTCCTCTTTGAAGTGATTTACCGCTTCCACCAGGCCCCAGACAAGACAGATCATACCGTTTTAATGCTCTTGCCCAATGCAATACGGAGATTCATTGAGCTTTATACCTACTCAAGATTACCTGGAATCATGAAGGAGACGGTAGATCAACGAGCTGAAGCATTATTTGGTGTTGAGAAATCCAAGCGCATCCTTAAGGTCTTCCACTACTTTAGCCATGCCAACACTATCGATAGATTGGTTGGGAACAATGAACTGATCTTTGATGTTGAGTATGCCGTAAAGGATCTCATAGAAGCTATCACGCAAACCGATCAGAAGCACATGGATGCACTGATTGCCTCTCTCTAAGAATAGAAATTGAAAGTGACAAGGTTGTCCGCTATGGGTCGTCTTCTGCCGGTCATGATCAAGAAGCGTGCTGGTCGAATCCGGCCCAAAGGACTGGTCAGGTCGGATGCAAACGGGCGGGCAAGTCTGTGTAATACCCAGCCAGAAACTCGATTGCCGCGTGGAGTCCTGCCATGCCCCTCCATGCCTGATCTTTGGAGCCACATGGATAGCGGATGGGCAGAGCCCGATTAACGTGCGACGACCACCTCAAAAACAAAAAACGTGAAAAAAATTACCTAGCCTAACCGATTGTATTCTCTAGAAAAAATCGTATCTAACTGTTAGTAAAGCCCCGGAACTGTTGCAGTCAATAAGCGCATATGTTGGCCTGTTATGGTGCATGGCACGTAAGGCTCCATGTTACCACCCCGAAAACATCAATGTTTTCCTTCCCGTCGATGGGGGGTAGTTTGGATTGTCAGAAGATAGGAACAACGTGCCATCAACTTTCTTATCGAGTCGTTTCACAACGGGTTGGTTGTCTACGTACGGCACGACAATATGACCTGGGTGTGGCGTTCGCGCGCGATCGACGATCAGCTTGGTGCGCGTAAGGATTGCAGCGGGAGCCATGCTGTCACCTTCGGCCTCCGCCAGGAAGACGTGCGGGGCTCTTAGGTCAACGAGCTCATCCAGGGAGATTGGAGGCTCGTAGTGGTCTGCGGCCGGGCCAGGAAAGCCGCCGGCAACCCTTCCAGAAAGGACTATGAGCAGCCCAGGTAGCTCTGATTCGGTGATCTGGCGGATGCTGGTTACGAACATGGTGCGACACTTCATTGTACTGTATTTATATACAGTAGATATCGAAGGCGCGCTTTGGTCAATCAGGTTTGGACGGATACCCGATGCGCATCAGCATGCAACCTATGGCCGGGTGCATCGGAACCGTTATTCTGACCAGAGACTAGGGCAGAGGAGCAGCTAATGTTGCGGTATAGAACGACGCGAGCCTGCGTAGCGATGAAGTATGGCGAGGAGGATGCCTTGTGAATCCAGACGCAAATTACGAGGCGTTTCAGCAGTCCTTGAAAGACCTGGCTGCCGCTCATGAGGCGTCCCGGGATGACCCGGTTCCGACCTGTCACTTCAGGCCGATGACATTCCACGATAGCGACTCCAACCCTGCTTACGGGGGGTATCAATGCGATTTTTGCGGGCACACTGAAGGAGTCGATGAGGCCTGGGCGAAGGTCGAAGCTCGAAGTACTCAGGCCATCAAGCTCAAGGCCACAGGCTGATCTGCCAGTAGGCCTGGTCGCGTGGCAACTGGCCCATCGTCCCGGCCCGCGCCACTCTTATTGAGCAACTCCCCGTCGTCGACCGCTTTCCCCCGCGGTCGAACATTTCGCTTGCCACGCGCCTTTCCAATCCCCTATGCTTTTTCAGTCTTGAAAAGGGCCGCTGGCATTGGCTTGATCCGAGTGATCTCAAGACGCCGAGTTATAGGAATCATCCGCATCACTGGGAATCTGTCACCCCGAGAAGAATCGGTCTTGTGCACACAGACCTGGTCAGCCAGCAACCGCAGTCATCGTGCATACCCGTAGGCATAAGCATTTCGCTTGTGCGACTTCTAAGGATCATGTGATGAACCGTCCCCCTTTTGCTCTC
Organism: Pseudomonas sp. LS-2; assembly: GCF_003605735.1. Classification (GTDB taxonomy): domain Bacteria; phylum Pseudomonadota; class Gammaproteobacteria; order Pseudomonadales; family Pseudomonadaceae; genus Aquipseudomonas. The sequence goes on from NZ_QXTJ01000042.1 coordinate 5,943, forward strand.
AAGCGTCTTGTTTTCCAGCAATCCGACCTCCGCGAAATCCCTGGCATTGTAAAACGCCTCTGCCGCGGGCTTGATCTCGCAGCCACAGGCAACCCAGACCTGCTCCGGGAGGTTTTTGCCAAGCTTTCCGCGTACGTTGACATGCATGAATTCATTGCCTGTCTTGGTCGTGGGCCATTCCCTCCTGCAGGGTCGATAACCCGGGCAGACATTCAACTGTTGTTCGCCTACAAGCTGCATGTGCTTGCCAGCATCCCGTTCATGCAGGCCTGGCTTCGCGCTGGCCGGGCCCGGCTTCGTGGGCTGAGCATTGACCAGTTCACAGTTGAGCGCCAGCAAGAGGATCGTTTGAAGGCCATTGGGCTGAAGGGCGACCAGCAGGCGGCGAAGGAAGCTCAGCCTACTGCTCGCAGTTGGCATGCTGAGCAAGACCGCTTCTTCAAGCTTGGTGCACCAAGCTACGACCTCTGCGTGCGTCCTGACGGCCGCGCGTTCAACTGGGCTGACTTCACCGCCCTGTACGACGCTATCCGCGCTTCCCGCCTGGAGCGCTCAATCATCGACCCGGACGAACAGTATCCAGAGGGGAGTGAGGAGGCGGTCGACAACTTCTTGAGCAAAACGGTGATTCCTCAGTCCTGGTTGCCGCTGTCTCAGCACATCCAAAATGGCCTTGCCGTGCCTGATCATGAGGTGGTTTGGCTCTTTGTAGATTCAGGCCTCTGCATCGGCCGTGCACTTAGGCATAAAGCTCATGGGGGCGTGATTCCGCGGCTGCTGCTCACAGAAGAGGAGGTGGCTGAGGGCCTGGCATTCGTCGCTCAAGGATCATACCTTCAGCGTGGTTCCTCCCAGTTCCCCAACGGGTTTGTACCTCCCAGAGGGGATGATGCTGTGTACACCCTGAAACCTGGTGTGCGTAAGCCGGGAGCCGTTTTTGACACACGCAAAGAAACTCGTGTGGCGACTGCGGATCTGGAGCGTGTTCCGAACCTTTACGCTGGGTCTCTCACAATGGTCCAGCCTTACCTCGGGACACAGCAGGTTGTTTGGGTTCTTGATGGTAAAGCGGTGAAGGTCCGCGCGGACGGCGCCCTGACGATTACTTACTACGAAACCACTCCATGGCTTGCAGAGTCGGACATGCTGACGCTGTTCCCCGATTTCCGCCCAGGGCCTCCTGTCGATGATCGTAACCGGTTCGCCTTTGCGCATGATGTACAGAACAAAGTGCTCCTACCCCCGAAAGCTTTGGACTTTCAGAATCGGGCATCCAGCATTTTGGAGCGTAAGGAGCAAGCTGCACATGACGTACTGCTCAAGCTTGCAGGGTCAGGTGAATTTCCCGCGATCTGTAAAGCGGAGCTTTCGCTAGGCAGCCTGGACATCATGGCAGGCAAGGTGCTCGCTGAAATGTCAGCTACGCCAGTCGGGTCTGAACTGATTCTCCGCGCCGAGGGCGTGTCGACCCAGATCACAGATCGCTTCCCCGACCTTGGTCCCTATGGCCCGTTGGCGTTGAACGCTGCTATCTGCATTCACTCCAACGGCATCCTCCTTGATAGCGCTGATCTAGCTAAGTTGACCCTGTCCGACCTGCTAGTAGCTCTGGTTATGTTGCACGCCGGTTTCCAGAAGGGTGGCCGGTACCGTTTGTTTAAACCGGGACCATCCAGCATCGTGGTGGCTCAATGGCTGGCAGGTGTGACAAAGGCTGATGGCATCCATGACGCTGCAGCGGAGCTAGAGGGGTATGCTGCGGCACTGGCTGCACAGCAAAACCGCATCGACCTTATTCGGCAAGCGCTAATCCATGATGCTGATCGGCGGCGTGAGGCCTTCAATCACGGTTACGCCTATGTCGGCTCTGAATTACCGCGGGCTAAGCCCCGGAGTTTGGTGCAGTAACCTGTGGTGTTCAAAATCTGAGGGGCAGGGCGCCCAGCTGTTGCCCGGCTGGGCTCCCCCCAAGGGGCATGATTTCTTTGAACTCCTGGTCCGGTGGAGTATAGCCGTTACACTCGGTAGACAAGGCCAATCGTGTCACAAGCGGCCCGAACAGTTAATGCACTGGGGCCCGCACATTGGCGATAGAATCCCCGATATCTGATTTGAAAGGAGGCTAGTTTTGTCTCACCAGAATATCACTGGTTGCAGCATCAAAGGTGTGGTGACCAGTTTCGTCCAGGCGAAGGGCTATGGCTTCATCAACGGCGATGACGGCGAGCGCTATTTCGTCCATGTGAACGATGTCTTGGGCGATCAAGGTTTGGTGACCGGTCACCGCGTGACGTTTGTACCGACCCCCTCGCCAAAGGGATCGAAGGCTAAACAGGTCGTACCTGGTTTAGGCCCGACACCTATCTACGCGGAGCCTGACAGTTTCATTTGGTCGAAGGGTGGGCCTCCTCCTGGTATGGAGGTTGTGCTGACTATCGGCTCGGGCTGGGGCAAATCGAATGATCCCAACGAGGCGCGTCAAAACCTGACCAACCAGGCCCGGGAAATGGGTGCGAATGCAGTCCTGAATGTCACCATGGACAAGTGGACCGAGAGCCAGCCCTTTTCGAATTATTGCTCAACCATGCATTGCTTCTCAGCCGAGTTCGCAGTCGTCAAGGTCATTAGCAGCAGCTCCGATCCCGAGGTGATTGCCCGGGCCGAACAGGAGATGCAGGCGCTGACAGACTGGTGGAACAACCTTCCTGTTCAGCCTGTTCGACCTGATAACCCCTGGGCCGAGTCTGCTGGCGAGACCCGTTTGGTCGACCCTGCAAAAGTGAAGCTGGTTTTGGGGTTATTTAAGTCCTGGACATGGACCTTCGTGAGGATCTTCGGACAGAGTCTTCTCTACTTGGGGCGGCTAGCCTTCAAAGTCGTCCGGGAACGGCTGGCGAGCAGCAGTGGCGCCGGCGGGAAAAAGCCAGAAGCCCCTGGTGAGTAGTGGCGGTCAATGCAGCGTTAACTCGTCTGTTTTGCCTTGTACGCCGCATGCTCAGCCGTCGCATAAGCCCTGAAATTCCGAGAGGGCGTTCCAACTGGGCGCCTCAGCTTCAGCCGTTATCATAGGTGCTACTCGTCTAGGAGTAGCGCCCATATGAACCAGGATCAGAACGAGCATCTGACCGTTTTACATTTCAACGTTGAGCAAGAGCCCACGGTGCTCAACGCCTTTGCCAACTTCTCCAATCAAGCTGGCGAACTGCTTGACCTGATTGTCGCTGCAACAGGGTTCGACCTACCCGTCGCCAGCGGGACGCCGCGATCGAGCATGGATTGAACGTTGCGCAGGCCGGTGAGCCCACGGTTGAGTCCTTAACTACCGCTTGGGAAAAGCACCAGGACCTGGTTGAGTTCGCAAGCGAAGTTCGCAGGGCATTCGTACCGAGTTAATCACCAAGCTAACTGCCCTCGCAGAACGCGAGGATGACCCCTTGCTGTCGCCCCCATGGCAGATCACTTTGATTGCGTGACAAAGTGTTATGGCATGCGGCGCCCCCATTTTTCAAACCAATCAAAAACAGCGCATTTGATTTTTAAGGTCTTTTCAGAATGACCCTCGCACGCACTTGCGCCTTGGCCTTTTCGATCTTGCGCTTGGCTTTGTAAAGCACGCTGCGTTTGCTCAAGCGCGTGTAGGTGCTGCGTCGCGCAGCAATCTGCCAGATCACTGGCAGCCCTTCATGCTCTGGCCTTTTCTCAACGCCGGTGTAGCCCGCGTCGGCACAGACGACGTTCTCTGCGCCATGCAGCAGTTCTGCAACCTCCGTTACGTCGACCACGTTCGCGGCGGTGCCGTGAACGTGATGCACCAGGCCCGATTCAGCATCCGCTCCGATGTGGGCCTTCATACCGAAATAGTACTGGTTGCCCTTCTTCGTTTGATGCATTTCAGGATCGCGCTTGCCTTCCTTGTTCTTGGTCGAACTGGGCGCGTGGATGATGGTGGCATCGACAATGGTGCCCTGGCGCAACGACAGGCCCTTGTCTCGCAGGTAATTGTTGATGGTTTCTAGGATGCCCGACGCCAGTTGGTGCTTCTCCAACAGGTGCCGGAAATTCATGATCGTCGTGTCTTCGGGGATCGGAGCGCTGAGCGTCAGGCGAGTAAGCAGGCGCATCGAAGTGATCTCGTACAGCGCCACTTCCATTGCGGGGTCGCTCAACGAGAACCAGTTCTGCAGCAGGTGAATGCGCAACATGGTTTCCAATGGATACGGCTTACGGCCACCGCCAGCCTTTGGGTAATGCGGCTCGATCAATGCCACCAACCCGCTCCACGGCACCACCTGCTCCATCTCGGCCAGGAAACGCTCGCGACGGGTTTGCTTGCGCTTACCGGCGTACTCGAAATCGGAGAAGCTCATCTGACTCATGGGATGGCGGGCTTGTAGAGGGAAGTTGGACGAAGGGCTATTTCAGCACAGGTCAGACGGTCTGTGCTGACTTGATCAGAGAATCCTTAGAGGGGAGCTGCCGAGGTGTTTCGTGTTATGAAACACTTGTCAGCGGTGGCGAGGCGGTTGTGTATTCATCGTTCCTATGATAGTGAAATTTCTAGGGCGAGTTCAGGCCACAATCTTCAAGTATTCGCATTTTCACGGAAGTAGATTTGGATGGGTTGACTAACAGAGCCCGCCAAGCCACGGACGTCATTAACCAGATTGAGCGCAGCAAGTCCTGCGGCATGCACCACCCCGCGGGCGTCCTGATCAAGTACTACGTCCATCCCGCCAGCCGTCAGTAATGCACGTGTCGAGTCAGAAATGCCGTGCCCGATGAATACGATCGGTGGTTCTGCGGGCAAGTCTTTCAACGCCTTTGCCACACCTGCTGCGCCATCTCGTGTTACATAGACCCCGGTAACGTTGGAGTAGCGGGGAAGCGCGTCTCTTAACGCTACATAGGCTTCTTCTTCATCCGTGGGGAAGTCGGGCTCCACCGCCCAGCGCAAATGTTTGAAATCCTCTTCCAGAATTTGTTCGAAACCGGTCCTGCGTTCGCTCTGGTCCGGAAGACGTGATGAATCAGACAGAATGATGACGGTGCCAGATCTGCCTGCAGTGAACTTGCCCATCAGTAATCCAGCGGTTCTCCCCATCATCCGGTTGTCAGCGCCTAGAAACAGTGCGCGTCGGCTCGCCGGTCGATCCGAAAAAACCGTTATCACCGGTATTCCTACCTCGCAACACGTGTCGATGAACTGATCCACCCACGGATAATCCAGTGGTAAAAGCACGACGGAGTCATATCCGCGCAGGGACTCTGAGAGTTGTGCGGTCTTCAAATTATCGGAGAAGTCACAACGGTAGAAGGATGGCGTAATCCGGTGCTCTCTAAAGAAGCTGGCTGAGAGGGCAATATCACGTTCAACCTTGTCGACAAATTTTGACCTGATTACAGGCACAACGAACGCTACTTTTATGGACGTGTGCTTGGCGGGTCGTCCTCGGCTGGCTCGGGTATTACGCAAACTGTCCAAAGCAGCTTGGACACGTTCGACAGTTTCTGGACGGACCGCAGGGTCGTTGCGAATGACCCGATCGACTGTTGCCACGCTCACGCCAGCAAGCCGGGCAATGCTCACTCGAGTGGCTGCCATCAGTCCTCCTGCTTTGTCGGGGTTGAGAGGGATTTGTCGATTGGTTGCATTTTCATTAAAAGGCTTCGGTTATTCGGCCTGAAAGTGATCGAAACGCTAGCTGTGTTCGTTCGGACTTTCGTGGGCTGATGTGGAAATGATGAATATTCAAATATAACACCATCGTGTGGCGCGACAGCATCGCAGCCCCCCCCCACCAGGAACTGATCAAGTGGGGAGCGCAACGATGCATGGAAATGCCGCCATTTATCAATTTCTAAATGTGCACTTGGTACAGCAGGGCCGCCAGCGCACCACCTACGAGCGGACCCACAACCGGGACCCAGGCATAACTCCAGTTGCTTCCTTGCTTACCCTGGATCGGTAACAGCGCATGCAAGATGCGAGGCCCGAGGTCGCGGGCTGGATTAATGGCAAAACCTGTTGCCCCACCTAGAGATGCGCCTATTCCCATCACCAGTAACGCAACAGGCAAGGCATCCAGTGCGCCAAGCCCGATACTGGCGCTCGCCAGTTGCAGAATGCCGAAGACAAGAACGAACGAGGCTACCGCTTCCGATATGATGTTTGCAGGGAGGTTACGCACTGCGGGGCCGGTAGAAAATGCCGCGAGTTTTGTACCTGCATCTTCGGTCTCGCCAAACTGTTTGTAGTACGCGGCCCAGACAAGCAATGCGCCAAACGCCGCGCCAACTGTTTGTACACCGATATAGGGCAGAACTTCGGCCCAAGGGAACCTGCCAGTCATGGCGAGTGCGACAGTTACCGCTGGATTGAGATGCGCGCCGCTGTTGTAAGGTGCAACGCAGAATACCGCGATAAATACAGCCATTGCCCAGCCAACCGTGATAAGGAGCCAGCCACCGCCTAACGCCTTCGATCGAGCCAATATCACGCTAGCAACGACGCCGTTACCGAGAAGCACGAGCAGTGCGGTTCCGATGAATTCTCCAAGCAAGGATGTCATGTCGATATCTCCAATATTGTTTTTGTTTTACGGGTTTAAATATCTCTAGCGCTAATGAGTTTTTACTCGAAGGCGCCATTTACTTTTACGGAGAGGAGCTGGGCTAAAAACCTAAGCACCCCATCGCAACGCAGCGGTGTGCACCGGACTGTCCCAGTGTTCCTTGGTCATCTCATCCAATATGCAAAGCGTGAACGATGCGCCAGCCATTTCGAGAGCAGTCGTATAGTTACCAACAAGCGAGCGGCTCACTGACAGCCCTTTTTTGTCGAGCCACTTCTGTGCGCAGTTGAAGAGCAGATATAGTTCGCTGAGGGGGGTAGCGCCGAGTCCGTTGACAATCAGCAAGACTTCAGAGCCCTGAGCGGGTTGTAGATCATTGCAAATGGCTTCCAGTAGCTCGGCAGTAATGGCGTCTGCAGACATCAGTTTGTCGCGACGACGCCCAGGTTCGCCATGTATGCCCACACCGATTTCGACTTCATCGTCACCGATTTCGAATGTGGTGGTTCCTGCTTCCGGGACGATGCAACTTGTCAGAGCAACACCCATTGATGCCGTGTTCTTGTTGACTCGGTCCCCAAACGCTTTGCAGTGCTCCAGATCCGCTCCAGTTTCGGCTAGGCTTCCGACTAGTTTCTGCACGATGACGGTACCGGCCAAACCACGCCGACCGGTCGTGTAGTTTGAGTTTTCTACAGCGACGTCGTCATTGATCAGTACCGTGGCCGTTGCCAAATCGGACATATCGGATGCCATTTCAAAATTGACCAAGTCGCCGGAGTAATTCTTCACAATGAATAGAACGCCCGCGCCGGTATCGACAGCTTGAGCAGCTGCCATCATCTGGTCAGGGGTGGGGGAGGTGAACACTTCGCCAGGGCACGCAGCATCCAGCATGCCGCGGCCGATAAAGCCGATATGAAGGGGTTCATGACCGGATCCTCCACCCGAAACAAGGGCGACTTTGCCGGGGGTCAGGACCTTGCGTTCAAGGTATGTCGGCTGCAAGTTCAGGGCGATCAGGTCCGAGTGTGCAGACGCGAAGCCAGATAGGGTTTCGACGAGGAAATCGTCGACGTTGTTGATAAATTTTTTCATTATTTTTTTATCCTTGGAGTGACTTCGTCATCTGTTGACGCACGACTGAAAGGCAGCCGAGCGACCGCTCACCGAGAAATTATGCACTCCCTTTCTTAACAAGCATGTCTCGCATTGACCACATGCCGTGTTTCACTTCCATAGCCTGCTCAGCAAGGCCTCACATTAGAAAATCGCCGTTGGTCGCCATCTCATCCCAGTCGTTCTAAGACGAGGAGGCTATGCGCTCATTATCCTGATGATGCCTTTACTACTTTCCTGCGCCTCTATCAGCCCCACAGCGCTGCTGCGACTTCTTGGGCTTTCGAGCGTCTACCTTTGTCGTGTAATGACGGCTTAGTTTTTTCGATATTACATCATTTGTCATCAAATACAATCTCGCGGATCTGATTTTTTGGAGGGCGTTTGTTTGGCTGATACAGCTCCGATACCGGTCAAGTCGAGAGTCGTCGGGTAGATTGGGTGAGGCGGCTGTCTGAGTAGCTCGCGCTCGGGTGCCGCTGCGGTCTAGTCGATCAGTCTACGATTGGCGGCGCGTCCTGCCTCACAGCAAAGCTCACCCTCGTTGCGCAGATGGCACATCCACGTCGATGACCCGCCCTGAAACGAACCGGTTGCCCAGGAGTTTGCGTGGGTAGACAGTAGGTCCGAAGGAGATGATGACGCCAATGATGACTGAATGATGGCTTTTGCATCGAAAATGATTTGTTTTTCTAAATTAAATGCGTCACTGTTGTGCTTGGCGACACGTTGATTGGCTGTGGAGATCTCTTTTAGGTCTCTTGGCGATGGCAAGTTCGAACATGATCCTGTCTCAATTCGAACGCTGCACGAACCTCGAGTCGAGTAGTAGGTGTTTTTCCAGTCCTCATCGCGCGCTGTGGCTAGCTTTGCAGCGGATGTCGTTGGTCGATGCAGCTGGCCCTGCTCTGGCCTGCATCGCTTTTAAGGTATCTGCAGGATCAGCAGTGGTTTGTTGAGCCCGCCGACTAATAAAAAATTGGTCACCTCTGGTGATTGCACTGCCCGGCGACTGCCTACGTAGTTCCCCGGATCGGTAAAACCAGGTGAGTGACAGTCAATCGGATAACCGCCATGAAAAAACTCATCAATGACCCAAATTCCGTCGTCGAGGACATGCTGGAAGGCGCTGTGTTGGCCAACCAGAATCTAATGCTCCTGGAAGGTGAAAACATCGTAGTCCGCAGAGACTGTCAGGCGCTTGCAGCTGCCAATAAGGTAAGTATTGTTTCGGGTGGCGGAGCGGGTCACGAGCCTGCTCATGCCGGTTACGTGGGGCATGGCATGCTCACCGCGGCGGTCGCCGGGCCCGTGTTTACCTCGCCGAGCGTGGACGCAGTTCTCAGCGCAATTATGGCTGTCGCCGGCCCTGCTGGCGTGTTGTTAATCATCAAAAACTATACTGGCGATCGACTCAACTTCGGTCTGGCCGCGGAAATTGCTCGTACGGCGGGCGTCCAGGTTGAGATGGTCGTGGTGGGTGATGACGTAGCCTTGGACAATGATGGCGGTTTGGTTGGTCGTCGAGGCATTGCAGGCACTGTATTTATTCATAAAGTGGCGGGTGCCGCCGCCGAAGCCGGGCTTTCCCTCTCTCAGGTGAAGAGTGAAGTTGAAAAAGCCGCCGCCGGGCTGTTCAGCATGGGCTTGGGCTTAAGCGCCTGTACCGTACCGGCCGCCGGTAAACCTGGCTTCAAAATCGAAGACGACGAAGTTGAGTATGGTCTTGGTATCCACGGCGAAAGCGGTGTACGCCGAGGTCCTATCCAGCGTGCCGATGAAATGGTTAAGACGCTGTTGGACAGAATTATTGGCCAAGGGCGTTTGCAGGCGGATGAGCGCGTGGTGCTAATGGTCAATAACCTGGGTGCCACGCCTGCACAGGAGTTGGACATTGTCGCTCGTCGGGCACTCTTGGGATGCATTGAGCATGGTATCAAGGTAGAAGGGGTGATGGTCGGCACCTTTCTCACCGCACTGGAAATGGCGGGCTGCTCGATTTCCCTTATGCGTGTCAATGACCCCCTTATGTTACGTCTGCAAGCGCCTACTGAAGCGACGGCTTGGCACGGAATGACAGAGCCGGCCCGGACCATTTCGCGTCAGCCTTGTAGAGGTCCCGTTGCAGAATCCGCTTCGATCGGAGGCACCTGGTCCTCCGACAATGCCAGGCAATTCAAGACCATTCTGCAGTCGGTCACCCTAGCCTTACGCCAACAGGAAGAAGTCTTGACGGAGCTGGACTCCGTGGTCGGTGATGGCGACATAGGTATCAGCCTGGCCCGCGGCGCACGCGCAATTGACGATTCACTCGGCACCCTGGACCTTGAACGGCCCGCATTTGCTCTCCAACAAATTTCGGCCATTCTGCGCCGTGCATTGGGTGGTACGTCCGGCCCCTTGTATGCGGTCTTTGTTTTGCGGGCCGGAGTTGCGTTATCCGGGGCCGGTAATCTGAACGCGGTGTCAAGCTGGGCCAACGCCCTCCAGGCGGGCTGCGACGGAATCGTCAACCTCGGAAATGCCAGTCTTGGCGACAGGACGATGTTAGATGCGCTATTGCCAACAGCCTTGGCTTTGCATGCATGCGCCGATGAGCTTGAGGCTGTGGACGTTGCAAAAAAGGCGGACGCCGCCGCATCGAAAGGTGCAGAAGAAACACGGAATATGATGCCCCTAAAAGGTCGCTCTTCGTATATCGGTCAACGAGCTCTGGGGCACGTGGATCCCGGCGCCTACGCCGTGACCGTCTGGACTAAAGCCATCGTATCGGCCCTGGAAAGCTTCGGTCGTTGATAATCCAGGGAGAAAACCATAGCGCCCGTTAAATCGTTTAGAGGCCCTTGGCACCTTCAATGGGTTAGCGAAGCAGGGCTTCTGATTTATACGGAGCGCTATTCATACGAACGTGTTTGAAGTGGTGGCTGTCATGCAACGAAGAACAAAAATTGTGGCTACATTGGGGCCGGCAACCGAATCATTCGAAGCAATCGAGGGGTTAGTCAAAGCAGGCGTGGATGTCGTGCGTCTGAATTTCTCCCACGGCAAGGCCGAAGACCACATCGCCCGTGCCAGGTTGGTACGTGAGTTGGCTACTAAACATGGCCGATTTGTAGCGGTACTGGCTGATCTGCAAGGTCCAAAAATTCGAATCGCGCGTTTCACGGAAGGAAAAGTAACCCTCGACAAGGGACAGCAGTTCGTACTCGACGCTTCCCTGGACAAGAATGCAGGGGATAAACAGCGTGTCGGAATCGATTACGAAGCGTTGATTACCGACAGCTGTCCGGACGACATCTTGTTGCTCGATGATGGGCGAATTGAGCTCAAGGTCTTGAAAGTCGAGGCGACGCAATTGATTTGCGAAGTACTGGTCAGCGGGCCACTTTCGAATAACAAAGGGATCAACCGAAAGGGCGGGGGGTTGTCGGCCTCGGCGCTAACTGAAAAGGATTTTGAAGATATCAAGACTGCCGCAGCAATGCAGGTGGACTACTTGGCGGTTTCGTTCCCGCGAGATGACTCCGATATGGAGTTGGCACGTCGACTACTGCATGAGGCAGGAGGGCAGGCAGGTTTAATCGCCAAAATTGAGCGAGCGGAAACTGTAAATGACCTCCGTATTCTGGATACGATCATCGAAGCATCAGAAGGCGTAATGGTCGCTCGCGGCGATTTGGGTGTTGAGATTGGCGACGCTGAATTGGTTGCCGTGCAAAAACTGATTATCGACCGTGCTCGTACACTGAATCGAGTAGTGATCACGGCGACTCAGATGATGGAGTCGATGATCACTCAATCGATGCCGACTCGCGCTGAAGTGTTTGACGTGGCCAATGCCGTGCTTGATGGTACCGATGCGGTGATGCTCTCCGCTGAAACCGCAGCCGGTGCCTATCCCGTCGAGACAGTTGAGGCCATGCATCGGATCATTATCGGTGCCGAAAAACACCCTCAGTCCCATCGCTCCAAGCATCGTGTCGATCAAGTATTCCACAAGATTGACGAATCAGTCGCCATGTCGGCCATGTACGCAGCGAACCATTTGCATGGCGTCAAAGCCATCATCTGCATGACGGAAAGCGGCGATACCCCTCGTTTGATGTCGCGCATTCGCTCGCACCTGCCCATTTTCGCGTTCTCTCGCAACCTGGCTACCCAGAACCGAGTCGCGCTTTTCCGTGGTGTCACCACCATTCCGTTCGACAGCGATGATTTCACCCCTGAGTTGGTGAGTGAGAAGGCCATTGCGGAACTGACCCGACGTGGCGTCGTAAAGGCTGGCGATCATGTACTAATCACGAAAGGCGACTACGCCAACGCGCAGGGTGGCACTAATTCTCTACGAGTGGTTTGCGTCGGAGAAACCATTCGCTGAGTGAGGAAGCATTGATGAGTGTGATCAATTCAATAGACCACGACACGACGAGTAACTGTGATCGCGAATCGTGGCCAAGAGATTTCGATTTTCGTGAGCAGCATGCGGAGCAGCAGGAGTTGCTGAAGTTGCAAAGCGACGATGCTTCAGCTCCGACCCATCCGAAGGGGCAAAACCATGCTTGAAAAAATAAGCCTTATTCAACAAGTCACGGCTCGGGAGATTCTGGACTCCCGAGGAAATCCGACTGTCGAAGCAGTGGTAACACTCGCGAATGGAGTCAGTGCTACCGCCAGCGTTCCCTCTGGTGCTTCGACCGGCTCACGTGAAGCGCTCGAATTGCGAGACAACCTATCGCGCTACATGGGCAAAGGCGTAATGCGAGCGGTCGAAAATGTTAACAACCCCATCCGCGAGTGCCTTATTGGGCTTGATGCTCTGAACCAGCGCGAAATCGACAACGTCATGATTGCGTTGGATGGAACCGAGAGTAAGAGTCTCCTGGGAGCCAACGCGATTCTCGCCGTGTCACTGGCGACCGCCAAAGCGGCTGCCAAGATCCAGAACATTCCCTTGTACGAACACTTGGCCGAGCTATATGGCTCGCCAGGCAAGTTCAGCATGCCGGTTCCGATGATGAACATCATCAACGGTGGTGAGCATGCAGATAACAACATCGACATTCAGGAGTTCATGATCCAGCCTGTCGGAGCAACTTCGTTCCGTGAAGGGCTTCGCATGGGCGCCGAAGTGTTCCATTCCTTGAAGAAGGTTCTGTCGGAACGAGGCCTGAGTACTGCGGTGGGGGATGAGGGTGGGTTTGCTCCTTCGCTTGCCTCCAACGAAGAAGCACTGATCGTTATCAAGGAAGCGGTGAGCAATGCGGGTTACGAGTTGGGTAAGGACATTACCTTGGCTCTCGATTGTGCTGCTTCTGAGTTCTACGAGGACGGTCAATATGTGCTCGCTGGTGAAGACCAGTCATTTAATTCGGCAGGCTTCGCCGATTATCTGGCAATGCTTTGCGACAAGTACCCGATTATATCCATTGAAGACGGGATGGACGAGAGTGATTGGAACGGCTGGGCCGGACTGACCAAAAAACTCGGTCACCTGCAATTGGTGGGGGACGATTTGTTCGTCACCAACACCAAAATCCTGCGCGAGGGAATTCAAAAAGGAATCGGTAATTCCATCCTGATCAAGTTCAACCAGATCGGCACGCTAAGCGAGACGCTGGACGCGATACGCATGGCTCAAAATGCTGGTTACACCGCGGTGATCTCCCACCGTTCAGGGGAAACCGAAGACACTACTATTGCCGATCTCGCCGTCGCCACTTGCGCTGGGCTGATCAAGACAGGTTCTCTCAGCCGCTCCGATCGAGTTGGCAAATACAACCGTCTGTTGCGCATCGAAGAAGCGTTGCAGGATCGAGCGCCTTACAACGCTACCGATCTCTTGAAGAGGACAGCTTGAGCCATGCAGACCTCTTCAAACAGGAAAAAGATGGTAATCGGCAACTGGAAAATGAATGGTAGTAGTACTGCCAACGCGTCGTTATTGCGTAGCGTGTTGCCGGTGATCTCGCGCTTTGAAAACGTTGAAATCGCACTTTGCCCACCGTATCCCTATCTCAGTGCTGTCGCAGATTTGCTCGATGATTCAGAGGTTGCGTTGGGTGCACAGAACCTCAGCGCTGAGCTGGCAGGTGCTCATACGGGCGAAGTCAGCGCGCACATGCTCCACGATAATGGCTGCCGCTTTGTGTTGGTCGGGCATTCGGAGCGTCGCGCACTGTATGCCGAAGATGATGCGCTTGTGGCCAAGAAGTTTTCGACTGCACTGCAAGCAGGGCTCATTCCGGTTCTGTGTGTTGGCGAGACGTTCGCTCAGCGCCAGGCAGGGGAAACACAAGCCATCGTCACCTCACAGTTGAGTGCAGTGCTGAATGCCGTAGGCGTCGATGATTTGGTGAAAGGCGTGATTGCTTATGAGCCGGTGTGGGCCATTGGTACCGGCGAAACGGCGACGCCTGAGCAGGCGCAAGCGGTGCATCGACACATCCGACAGTGGCTGGCTACCCAGAATCACGCTGCTCGTGCAGATTGCCGAATTTTGTACGGTGGCAGCGTGAAGGCGGATAACGCTGAGCAGTTGTTCCTCCAGCCCGACATCGATGGTGGTTTGATCGGCGGTGCTTCTCTGGATGCTATGTCCTTCGTAGCAATTTGCTCGGCAGCGCAAGACAAGACAGCAGCCTGAGCTTTTCTACAATTCGAGTTCTTTTGAATGAGTAGGCGCAGGGTGTCAGATCACTGCTGTCGGCCTGCGCCTGTTGCAAGCACAGAGGTATGAAAAATGACGTTGAATAATCGTCTGGAAGCACTGTTTCCAAGTGCTGATGAAATTCCTGCCGAATATCGCCCAGGTCCAGCCATTGAGCAGCGAGAGTATCTCGTCAATGGTGAGCTGCGATTGTGGGACGGGGCGTTGGCGCCAGTCCGCAGTCCTGTGTCTCTGAAAATAGAGTCGGGGCACGAGTCCGTCATTTTGGGCAGTACACCGCTCTTGGATGCACAGACTGCCATGACCGCATTAGATGCTGCGGTGCAGGCTTACGATCGTGGTCAGGGAACCTGGCCCACAATGCGCGTGGTCGAGCGTATTCGCCACGTCGAGGCTTTCCTCAAACGCATGCGTGAGCAACGTGAAGCAGTTGTGAAGTTGTTGATGTGGGAGATTGGTAAAAATCTCAAGGATTCGGAGAAAGAGTTTGATCGCACCTGCGATTACATTGTGGACACCATCAATGCCCTGAAGGAACTGGATCGCCGTTCCAGCCGTTTCGAACTTGAACAAGACACCTTGGGACAAATCCGCCGGGTTCCGCTGGGTGTAACGTTGTGCATGGGCCCTTACAACTACCCGCTCAACGAGACGTTTACCACATTGATCCCGGCGTTGATCATGGGCAATACCGTAGTGTTCAAACCCGCCAAGTTCGGTGTGTTGCTAATCCGACCATTGCTGGAAGCGTTTCGTGACAGCTTCCCGACCGGGGTTATCAACATCATCTACGGCAGAGGCCGCGACACCGTCAGCGCCTTAATGGCCAGTGGCAAGATCGATGTCTTCGCATTCATTGGCACACACAAAACCGCCAGTGACCTTAAAAAACTGCATCCGAAGCCGCATCGCCTGCGTGGTGCACTCGGCCTGGATGCCAAGAACCCCGGTATCGTCCTGCCCGATGTTGATCTGGATAACGCCGTTTCTGAGGCCGTTACCGGCTCACTGTCGTTCAACGGGCAACGCTGCACAGCACTGAAAATTCTCTTCGTTCATGAAAAGGTCGTTGATGCCTTCCTGGATAAGTTTCAGGAGAAGCTTGCCCAGCTGAAACCGGGGATGCCTTGGGAAGCTGGGGTGGCGTTAACTCCACTACCAGAACCAGGCAAGACTGATTTTCTAACGGGGCTTGTGGCCGATGCCGTCAGCAAAGGCGCCAAAGTGGTCAATGCCGGAGGGGGGGAAGTCTGCGAAACATTTTTCTACCCGGCGTTGCTGTATCCGGTGACCTCCGAGATGCGTTTGTATCACGAAGAGCAGTTTGGGCCCGTGGTGCCGGTAGTGGTTTACCGTGATCTGGAAACCGTCATCAACTACGTCCTCGACTCCGATTTTGGCCAGCAACTGAGCATTTTCGGCAAAGACTCCGCACAAGTTGGTCGTCTGGTCGATGCCTTCGCCAACCAGGTAGGCCGTATCAACATTAACGCGCAATGTCAGCGTGGTCCGGACAGCTTTCCTTTTAATGGCCGCAAAAACTCTGCCGAAGGCACACTATCCGTCGATGACGCGCTGCGGGTGTTTTCCATCCGGACGCTGGTTGCCACCAAGTTCCAGGAGAGCAACAAAGAATTGGTCAGCGACATCATCCGTAATCGTGAGTCGAGTTTCTTGACCACCGACTACATCTTCTAGGGGGAACGATGACTACGCGCTCTTTGATTATTCTCGACGGTGTCGGCATTCGTCAGGCGACTGAGTCGAACGCTTTTGCAGCGGCCAGAAAACCTACATTCGATGCGCTGCTTGAGCGCTATCCGAACAGCCAGATCGAAACATCAGGTCTGGCAGTTGGCCTTCCTCAAGGTCAGATGGGGAATTCCGAAGTAGGCCATATGAACCTGGGAGCAGGTCGGGTGGTGTACCAGAGCCTGACCCGGATTGATAAAGCGCTCGCGGATGGCGAGTTCTCTAAAAACCCAGCGTTGCTGGAACTGCTCCAGGGAGTAAAAACGCACGATGGAGCTGTGCACGTCTTGGGTTTGCTTTCCCCCGGCGGTGTTCATGGTCACATCGATCAGATTGTCGCGGCATGCGGTTGCCTCGTTGAGCAGGGTGTCGAAAAAGTCTATGTGCACGGATTTCTAGATGGCCGAGATACGCCACCCAAGAGTGCGCAGACATCGCTGGATGCCTTGGAGAGTGAACTCGCTCGCTTGGGCGCTGGACGGATTGTCTCGTTGGTCGGTCGTTACTATGCAATGGATCGCGATAACCGCTGGCCTCGGATCGAAACAGCTTACCGCCTGATTGTTTCGGCGGATGCTGAACATCAAGCGGCAACCCCTTCTGAGGGCTTGTCAGCGGCTTACGAACGCGGGGAATCTGATGAGTTCGTCAAGCCGACTACGATTGGGGTACCTGTCAGTGTCGGCCCCAATGACGCAATGATCTTCATGAACTTTCGACCTGATCGTGCAAGGGAGTTGACCCAAGCATTGATCAAGCCTGAATTCGACGCCTTTGAACGGCCTTTTGTTTTGCCAAAGGATCGGTTGCTGACGTTGACCCGGTATTCCGAAGAGTTGGACTGCCCATGTGCGTTCGCTCCTGAGGCCATCAGTAACAGCCTGGGCGAACATTTGGCAATTCTCGGAAAGAGACAACTACGGATTGCCGAAACGGAGAAGTACGCCCATGTCACGTTCTTCTTCAATGGTGGCAGAGAGCAGCCTTTCGCAAGTGAGGAGCGAATCCTGATTCCCTCGCCTGATGTTGCCTCCTACGATCTCCAGCCTGAAATGAGTGCACCGCTGCTGACGGATCATCTGGTCAACGCCATTGCCGGCGGCACATTCGATCTGATCGTTTGTAACTACGCCAATGGCGACATGGTGGGGCACACCGGCTCATTTGATGCCGCAGTCAAGGCTGTGGAAGTGCTTGATGACTGTCTGCGCCGAGTGGTTGAGGCTACGCTCTCAGTAGGAGGCGAATGTTTGATCACGGCCGACCACGGCAACGTCGAACAAATGCTCGACCTAGAGTCTGGTCAGGCACACACGGCTCACACCTTGAACCCTGTTCCCCTGATTTTGGTTAGTGAGCTGCATGATCGTGTGGGGCTGAAGAGCGGTCGACTGTGCGATATCGCTCCCACTTTATTGCAGATGCTGAGTTTGCCTATTCCTTCAGAAATGGATGGCAACTCGCTTCTCACCGTCTGATTGGATTACCCATCGACATCGTCGCATCGATGAATTGATCTCAATCGTTATGGCGATGTCGCCACGACTTGCTCATTTGCTTATGCAGGCATCGCCAATTAGGGTGACGCCTATTTTCTGAGCAATAGAGTTTTTTGACGTTATGGATTCTCCGATCAAGTCAGCACAGACCGTCTGACCTGTGCTGAAATAGCCCTTCGTCCAACTTCCCTCTACAAGCCCGCCATCCCATGAGTCAGATGAGCTTCTCCGATTTCGAGTACGCCGGTAAGCGCAAGCAAACCCGTCGCGAGCGTTTCCTGGCCGAGATGGAGCAGGTGGTGCCGTGGAGCGGGTTGGTGGCATTGATCGAGCCGCATTACCCAAAGGCTGGCGGTGGCCGTAAGCCGTATCCATTGGAAACCATGTTGCGCATTCACCTGCTGCAGAACTGGTTCTCGTTGAGCGACCCAGCAATGGAAGAGACGCTGTACGAGATCACTTCGATGCGCCTGTTTACTCGCCTGACGCTCAGCGCTCCGATCCCCGAAGACACGACGATCATGAATTTCCGGCACCTGTTGGAGAAGCAC
>NZ_QXTJ01000011.1 GCF_003605735.1 Pseudomonas sp. LS-2
ATTTCCAGCGGTTTACCTGGCCCAAAGGCCACTGCTGCACGTGATTTCATGATGTCACTTCCTTTTTTGAGTTGGTCTCCGTCACCAAAACCACCTGGAATTGGTTACCGGAGATACGACCGAACGATGGAGATGGTTTCGTTAATAGACTGTTGCTGCGAGTCGCTCCTCGCCCCTCTGTCAGGAAACTCCTCCCGTAGATGGCTCTCCAGAACGGCCGCCATCAGGCCGTTGATTGCACCGCGCACTGCTGCCAGCTGCTGCAGAACCGCGACACATGTCGGATCAGCCTCCAGGTCGTGCTCTAGAGCCGTGACCTGCTCGCTAATACCTCTAGCGTGACCGAGAGCTTTCTCCTTCTCTTAGGAGCGCTGGGGGTGTTGCCATCCTCCCTTCCCGCTGATGTGATAATACTATACCCCCCTACAGTATCAAGCAGCAAGCTAAAAATTTATTTCCGCTGCTTGCTTCCCTGTGCGGATACCTTTGCCCGCCCGCTTCAAGACAAGGTGACCCCGCAATCGAGCATCCTTTTCCGCTTTCTTCGTGTGCTTCAAATTCCCAAAATGCCTGCCCTGAAGGCCTTGGCGGTCATCACCTATCGCCAACGTTTTGGCGTTCGTCAGTGTGGACGGAACCTCGGAAATGAGATTACAAAATCTGCTACGGATTGACTGAATGCACGAAAAGGCCATCCAGATGGCTCCCTATCAGGCAAATAAGTGTGACGAATGAGAGTTGGATCCTATCTATCCTGAGAGCCAGGTTTCCCTTTTTGCTCGGCTCAACTATATTTATTCAGTTAAGACCTCGTTGTGTCTCTAACCGCTACAGCCTCTGAACCCTTCCAAGAATTAGGGAAACGTGATATGGCGACAGTAATTAGAGATCCGATGGATTTGCTGACCTCGATAGATATGGTTAACACCGGCGGATCAGCATACAAGGACAGTGACAAACGCGTTCTCGCAAGCTGGCCAGCGGACGCGAACGCCCCCCAACTTTCAACCGGCGGCGCCGGCCACACTACTTTCGCCCGCTGGTACAGACCAGCAGAGAGCGATATTTATGAGTTTTCACCGTCCGGAGTGATGCCAGATCACCGAGCGCTTATTCCAATTAGGCCGTGTAATTCTGAGTTTCGTATCGGTGGCAGGAGAGTTTTTAACAAATATATGTCTCCCGGAGACGTCGCTTTAAGCGGCCCTATCTACGCCACACGCAATTGTATTCACAAGGGAGAGCTCGATATGTTTCTTATCAGCTTACCTCCCACATTGCTTTCTGAGGCGGCAGAGACACTAGATGGAAGGGGCTTGTCAACTGACATCATTCTATTTGACGCCCATACCACACAGGATGCCATTTCCAACAACCTTCTCATGGCATGTTTTTTTGCAACTCAAGACTACTCCCCTGCAAACTCGCTTCAACTAGAGAGTCTTGGCTTGGCTTTAGCTATACATCTTGTTGGACAATACAGGAATCGTGAGCGCAAAAGCTCTTTCCCAAAGCAGTCTCCGCTAGCAACTTGGCGACTTAATCGTGTCACAGACTACATCGAGTCAAATCTCAACAAGAGCTTATGCTTAAGCGAACTCAGTGCCATTGCAGGACTCAGTCGCATGCACTTTGCGGCGCAATTTAAGATTGCGACTGGCCTCTCGCCCCACTACTACGTCATGAAGCGGCGAGTTATTGCCGCTCAATCCCTACTATTATCAGGAACTCTCACTGTCCAACAGATTGCTATCGCACTAGGCTTCAGTAGCGCCTCCCATCTTATAAGGCATTTCCGGCAGATCATTGGCG
Source organism: Pseudomonas sp. LS-2 (assembly GCF_003605735.1). Taxonomy (GTDB): domain Bacteria; phylum Pseudomonadota; class Gammaproteobacteria; order Pseudomonadales; family Pseudomonadaceae; genus Aquipseudomonas. Next base: position 1,813 of record NZ_QXTJ01000011.1, read on the forward strand.
TTCCTCCTGGCCGCTGGCGAGAAGAAATGGCTCGAACAAAGCCACGCTGCTGAACGGAGGATAAATGATGAAGACCTACTCAACCCTGAATGGTCAAGCTCAATGGGCACCCGAACAGCAGGAGTCTTCGGAGAAATCATACATACCCACACCCATGGATGCGCTCCCCTCCTCCGAGACCATCTGGCGCCGGCCTCCCCCTCCCCATAAACTCCCCAGCGGCAATGACGCGCTCATCCGACTCTCCTGCTGGAAAAATTTAAGCTCTGATCCAACGATCGAAGTCCTCTCGGACACAGATGATGACTTTCACGTCGTTACACTGGTGACACGCAGAACACAAGCAGAGTTGTTTATAGACGAAAACAGCGCCTGGAAAGGAGGTATGCCTGGGCAATTATTAGTAACAGGGCCAAAAAGAGGCGCTTGGCGCAAAGTAATAAAACCGCCCTATGAGCATCTGAGAGTGTATCTTCCTCAGCAGCTTATCTCAGAATGTTTTGAAGCAGTTACAGGACATGAAGCTCCACCAGTAATTTCTCTGTGCAATGCCACTTCACTCAGTGATCATGGCGTTTCACACATCCTAGCAGCCCTATTACATGCCCAAAATCGACACGGCGGCAGCAATCCATGCTTAATCGAAACTCTCGGCTTGGCATTGGGTTCACGCCTAGTAGCGTGCCTACATAACCAAAGCCGGCCTAACGACAATGAAACAAAATTTAGATCCGAAAAACTCAGACTTCAAAAAACGCTGGAATACATTAATGAAAACCTAAACAACCACATAACCCTTACTCAACTGAGCAGTATATTTGGTGCAAGCCGATGCCGCTTTACAGTCACATTTAAGCAGCACACAGGCTACACACCACATGCTTACGTTGTGCAACAAAAAATTCTGCGCGCCAAGGAAATCCTTAAGAACACCAAAAGGCCAATTCTTGAAATAGCTTTAGACCTCGGATTCAATAGCCAACCTCATTTCACGAGTTCTTTCCGCAAAGAAGTCGGTCTTACGCCTGCACGCTGGAGACTTGAAAACTTATGAAAAGCCTTTCGGACAGAAAACCATAAGTTATGGCCACTTATTTTTTATCCGTACATGCTGAAAATGTTTATAACTCCTCGCCCGAGAGGGTTTCACTTCCTCTTGACCAAGAACACCACAGTTACTATTACGAATTCGAACTTAATAGTTACCCTAAGACCGGGCTAGGTAGGCATCCATGAATTGATGGAAGTCTTCTTGGTCTAAGGTTTCTAGACGCACTTGCTCCGTTATAGATTCGCTTGCCAGATTCTCAAAGACTTGTTGCTGCTCGGCGGCAAGCGGCATTTCGCGGAAGGCCTTGGCGTGCAGCCTGCTCTGGCGCAGGGAGAACTGGACGAAGCTCTCATTGTGCTCGCTCATGCTCGCCAGCACCTGGGCCGATGGGGTAAGGGAAGCATCATCGACCTTCGCCTGTTGCGCGGCCAGCGCATGCATATGTTCCTCACCGCCCCTAGCGCGGTCGAGCAAAACAGCCAATTGACCTATATGCCTAATCAGCTCGCTTGCCCAGGCCTTCAGGCCGATCGACTGACCATCAAGACACAGCTCCAAACCCGGACGGCGTCCCTCCTTGGCCACTGCAAGGAAGTTGCTGTCGTACTGGTCGCACTCACCGCTGTCAAACTGCGGGCTGTCTTCCAGGGCGCAAAACAGCAGGAACGCGTCGAGGAAGCGCGATTCGGTGAGGTCGATGCCCAATGGCATGAACGGGTTGATGTCCAGACAGCGCACTTCGACGTACTGCACGCCACGGGATGTCAGTGCCTCGATCGGTCGCTCGCCGACGTAAGCGACACGCTTGGGGCGGATGCTCGAATAGTATTCGTTTTCGATCTGCAAAACATTGCTGTTCAGCTGCAACCACTCACCCCGCTTGGTCGTCCCCTTCTGTTCGTACAATGGATAAACCGTATCGAGTGCCTTTCGTATCCCTTCGATGTAGCTGTCGAGACTGTTAAGGCTGGGGGCTAGTCTAGCTTGGGCATTACTCTGATAACCGAGGTCACTCATGCGCAGGCTGGTGGCATAGGGCAGGTAGAGCGTCTCAGCATCGAGCTCCTCGAGCTGGTGCGCTCGCCCACGCAGGAAACCTTTTTCTAGGGCCGGGGAGGCGCCGAATAGATACATCAGCAACCAGCTGTACCGGCGGAAGTTGCGGATTAGTGCGAAGTAAGCCGCAGACTGGTAGTCGCGATCACTCTGCTCACCACTCTCGGTTTCGCGCAGCAGCGGCCACAGCGCCTCGGCCAGGGAGAAGTTGTAATGGATGCCAGCAATGCACTGCATAGTGCGACCGTAGCGCAAGGCCAGTCCCTTGCGGTAGACATGCTTGAACTTGCCGACGTTCGAGGTGCCGTACTCTGCGATCGGGATGTCCTCCTCAGCTGGCAGTATGCAGGGCATCGATGGGCTCCACAGGTACTCGCCATCGAGTTTGGTGTAGACAAAACGATGGACCTGCTCGAGGCTTTCTAGCACTTTTGCCGGGTCGGCCAGGGCCGGGGTGATGAACTCTAGCAGCGACTCGGAATAGTCGGTGGTGATCTGTTCGTTGGTCAGCGCAGAACCCAATGCCGCGGGGTGCGGAGTCTGGGCCAGATGACCACCACCGGTCACGCGCAGGCACTCGCGCTCCACTCCGCGCAGAGATTGACTGAGCAAAGAAAGATTCTGTTCGACCAGTTGCAAGCGACGTAGATAAGACGTGCTTGCAGGAACGCGTTGATTACTGATCAATGTGCATGCCCCACGTGAGAAAACTCGCTGACCAATGCCACCAAGCCAATACCTAACAACAGCCATATGACCTGAAGCGAGGTATCTCCGGTAGTGCGGCGCTGGCGCAGCTGAGGAATCAAGTCCGACAGAGCCACGTAAATGAAGCTGCTACCCGCCAACGTGAGAAGCATAGGTTGCCAATCCCATAACTGGTCCAGCAACGTATATCCGGCAATACCGCCTATAGCGGTCATGGCACCCGCTATGGAGACTTTGCGCACTGCCGCGCTTCGAGGGCTGCCCTGCCTAAGGACTACAAGATCCCCCATGTGATGGGGAACCTCATGCACCAGCACGGAAACGGCGGCGATAAAACCCAGGCGCATATCTGCAACGAAAGCTGAAGCGATCAGCACGCCATCGCCAAAACAATGGATACCATCGCCGACCAATAGCGTCCACCCGGTATTGTGATGATCTTGTTCGTGGTGCGAGTGCTCATGACCGTGATGCCAAAGCTGGGCCTTGCTCAAGAAGAAGAAGAACACCAATCCCACCAACAACGTCAGGAACAGATCGTGGGATTCAGCACCGCTTTCGAAGGCTTCGGGCAACAAATGCAGGAGCGCTGTCGCCAGTAAGGCGCCTGCAGCTAGGCTCAGCAACCCCTGCTGCATATGGCCATCGTTGCGGCGAATCACCTGGGCGCGCACGACCAACTGATCAGCCACCCATACGCTACCAATACCTGCCATCAAAGTGACAAGGACTATGACTATCAATGACATGGACTCAGCACCTGAACAGGAAACAATTCGGTCTTCGACTAGTGACGGAGCACCTAGGTGGCCCGGAGCCTCACCGGACGAAAGCGCTCAACGCACCGCACAGATACTATAGGGGTGTATAGTATTTTTCAAGTCCATCGACACGTGAGAGCTGCTAATCCAGTGTCTGTACTCTGGCCTTTACTAAGCCGCGCAGACTGATCAGGCATAAAGCAGCGATACCTTAGCTAGGTAATGAATTCGCTGCCCAATGAGCTCCGCTTGGTCAGTACACCTGCAACAAGGGCACATGACGACCTCCTGATCGCTATTCAATAGTCTTGGCTATCGCCCAGCCTGACGGCTCAATTCCACCTTGTTCATGACGTAGAAGACGAGATCGCTGCCCCGGCATCGGCACTGAAACCTTGCCTCAGCCCCCCAATGGTCAAACTTTCAAGCTTTACCTAATGAAACTAAACCTTGCTCAAGGGCATACTTCATGAGCGCCACCGGCGTGTCGATGTTGAGCTTGCGGCGGATGCTCAAGCGGTAGGTCTCGACCGTGCGCACACTGATGTCCAGCTCACGTGCCATTTCCTTGTTATTGCGTCCTTTCGCGATCATTACCAGCACCTGCAGCTCCCGGGGCGTTAGGTCGTTTTCGTCACGGCTGCCGCCAACCAGCTTGCGAGTGATCTCAGAGCTATAGAAGCGCCCACCCGCGGCGATGGTCTCAATGGCCGCGACCAGTTCGGCAGACGGCGCGTTCTTGAGCACATAACCCGATGCGCCTGCGCTGATGGAAGTGCGCACATACTCCTGGTGGTCGTACATGCTCAACATGAGAATCCTGATGTCTGGATATAGGCTGCGAAGTCGCTGGGTGAGCTCCAGCCCGTTCATGCCCTGCAGGCCCACGTCGACCAGCAGAATGTCCAGCTCGGTGCTAGCCACCAGCTCGAGTGCCTGCTCCCCCGACTCGGCCTGACCGATTACGTCAAAATGCGCAATGGCGCCGAGCAGCGCCTTGACGCCGTCACGCACAAGGACGTGATCATCGACCAGGGCGATTCTGATTGGCTTGGATGTATTCATGGAATCCTCGGGATTCGAATGGAAACGCTCATGCGTTGACGATCGGTATCTGCACTTGCAGTTCGGTGCGCCCGTGGACCGACGCGAGGGTGACGCTGCCCAGGTGATGATCGGCGCGCTCGCGTATGTTGCGCAGGCCGATGCCGTGGCTGTCGTCCGCGGCATTGGTATCGAACCCTACGCCGTTGTCTTCGACCCGCAGTACGATCATGCCTTGCTGCGCGGTAATCGAGACGATAGCCGTCGTCGCCTTTGCGTGACGCTCCACGTTCGCCAAGGCTTCTTGGATGATACGGAATAGCGTCAGTGAGACCTCCGGCCCCACGTCGGTAGCTGCCATGCCGCACTCGTACTGGGTGCGGATTGACGTGCGTTGCTCGAATTCCCGTACTTGTTGGTCGATAGCCGCCGACAGGCCTAAAGTATCCAGCAATGAGGGCCGCAGATCATGGGAGATCCGGCGTATCTCGCCGATGGCGGCCCCCAGCCGCGTAGTGCCCTTGCGCAGGTTTTCCAACCCCCCTTCTCCACCGCGGGCCAACTCCATGGCCGCCAGCTCGTACTGGAATTTTATCGACACCAGCTCCTGACTGATGCCGTCGTGCAGCTCCCGCGATACTCGCGAGCGCTCTTCTTCCTGCAGATTGACGATGCGCTGGTTTAGCAAGGTCAGCTTGCGGTCAGCCAAGCGATGCTCGCTGACATTAAGCATCAGACCGCCGGCGAAGATCACCAGTACCGCGACCAGCGAGAACGAGGCGATCGCCAACACCGTGGTCAGCACACCTGAGGCCACTTCCTGGCGTGATTTGAGGGTCGCCACCTCTACATCGTCAATGTAGATACCCGTACCGAGCATCCAACCCCAGCGATCGAGCATCACCACGTATGCCAGCTTACCGGTGATCTGTCCGGTGGATGGTTTCTGCCAGTCGTACAACTGATAGCCGTCCCCTTCCCTGGCGCTATTGAGCAGCGCCTTTATGACCGGTAGGCCGTTCTTGTCGGTCATCGTGATCAGTTCCTTGCCGACCAGCTCAGCCTGACGGGGATGCATTAGGTTCTTGCCGTGCTGGTCATAGACGAAGAAGTACCCGTCGCGGCCGAAATTGGCCTGGGACAAGATGGCTAGGGCGCGATTGCGCGTCGCCTCGTCATCCACGCCACCGTCGTACAGCGGTGCGATCAGGCTCATCGCCAGGCTTAGGTAGTTTCTCAGCTCTGCCTTCTTCGCCGTCATGATGCTGCTTTCCACAAGACGCGCCTGTTCCTCTTCCAGCTTGCGACTTTGGGCGAACACCAGGACGCAGATGAACAGCACTGAGAGGATCAGCGGCAGCACACTGAGGGTGACGATCTTGTGCTTGAGTTGCATGGTTTTTTCCGAAGCGAGGAGGAGCTGGCGACGCCACTATGCGGGTTGCCAGCCCTGGAACGCGAGAGCGCCACGATGAACGTGGCGCTCGCTTGCATCAGTGGCCGCTCAGCAGCAACGAACGGGGCGTCCGCTGCCTCCGCCGTAGCGCGCTTCTTGCCGTTCACGGAAGAACACCTCGTAGGACATCACCGGCTTATCCGGATGCTTTCCCTGCATGTGCTCCACGTAGGCATCGTAGTCCGGCATGCCAACCAGCATCCGCGCAGCTTGACCGAGGTATTTACCCATCTTGCTCAAGTCATTGAACATACTGTCGGGCTCCTCAGGCATCGGGCAAGGGCTGGAACGGCGACTCCTTGTCAGTGCGTTCGGGCATGATCCAAGCGCGACGGGCAACCTTGATTGCGAACCAGAGGATGCTCAGAACCACCAGCAGGAACAGCACGGTAAGAGTCGCATTGGTGTAAGCGTTGAACACCACGTGCTGCATCTGCGCCAAATCCTTCGCTGGGGCCAGCACTTGGCCGGCAGCGGCAGCGGTGCTGTACTTGTTGGCCAGGGCCAGGAAGCCCATCGCAGGATTCGGGTCGAGCAGCTTGATCAGCCCGGCCGTGGTGGTGCAGATCAGCAGCCATACCGCCGGCACCAAGGTAACCCAGACATAGCGCTGGCGTTTCATGCGGATCAGCACTACGCATCCGAGCATCAGCGCGATGCCCGCCAGCATCTGGTTGGAGATGCCGAAGAGCGGCCACAGGGTATTGATACCGCCCAGCGGGTCGATCACGCCTTGGTACAGCAGCCAGCCCCACATGGCCACGCAACCAGCGGTAGCAGTTAGGTTAGCGGTCCAGGAGTCGGTCTTCTTCAATGACGGCACGAAGTTGCCCAATAGATCCTGCAGCATGAAGCGCCCAGCTCGGGTACCGGCATCGACCGCTGTGAGGATGAACAGTGCCTCGAACAGAATGGCGAAGTGATACCAAAATGCCATGGTATTCTCGCCCGGCAGTGCCTTGTGGAGGATCTGCGCGATACCTACTGCCAAGGTCGGTGCGCCACCGGCGCGGGCCAGGATGGTGTGTTCGCCAATATCCTTGGCAGTCTGCTGCAGCACTTCAGGGGTGATGGTGAAGCCCCAGCTGCTGACGGTAGTCGCGACACTGGTAACGTCCGCGCCGACCAGGGCCGCCGGGCTGTTCATGGCGAAGTAAACGCCTGGCTCGATCACCGAAGCGGCGACAATGGCCATGATAGCCACGAAGGACTCCATAAGCATCGCGCCATAGCCGATGTAGCGCGCGTGGCCTTCATTGGCCAGCAGCTTCGGCGTGGTTCCAGAACTGATCAGCGCATGGAAGCCTGACACCGCGCCGCAGGCGACAGTGATGAATAGGAACGGGAACAGCGCGCCCTTCCATACCGGGCCCGTGCCATCGATGAAGTGAGTGACGGCCGGCATCTTCAGATCGGGAGCGATGAACAGGATGCCGATAGCCAAAGCGACGATGGTGCCGATTTTGAGGAAGGTTGACAGGTAGTCGCGTGGCGCCAGGATCAGCCACACCGGTAGCACGGCTGCAACGAAGCCGTAACCGATCAGCATCCAAGTGATCTGCACGCCGGTGAAGGTGAATGCCGGCCCCAAGAAGGGATCGGCGGAAACAATTCCGCCGACCCAGATGGAGGCGAGCAACAGCACCACACCAATCACCGAGATCTCGCCGATGTGGCCCGGGCGGATATAACGCATGTAGATGCCCATGAATACCGCAATCGGCAACGTGGCCATCACCGTGAACATGCCCCAGGGGCTTTCCGCCAAGGCCTTGACCACGATCAGCGAGAGCACCGCAAGGATGATGATCATGATCAGGAAGGCACCGAACAATGCGATGGTGCCCGGGATTGGGCCCATTTCCTCGCGCACCAACTCGCCCAGAGAGCGACCGTTGCGGCGGGTGGAGATGAACAGGACCATGAAGTCCTGTACCGCACCGGCTAGCACCACGCCGGCGATCAGCCAGAGCGTGCCAGGGAGGTAGCCCATCTGTGCGGCAAGCACCGGGCCCACGAGTGGACCTGCACCGGCGATGGCGGCGAAGTGGTGGCCGAAGAGGATGTGCTTGTTGGTAGGGATGTAGTCCAGGCCGTCGTTGTTGAGCACGGCGGGCGTGGCGCGCGTGGCGTCCAGCTGCATCACTTTGTTGGCGATGAACAGGCTATAGTAACGGTAGGCGATCAGATAGACAGCAACGGCTGCAGTCACAATCCAGAGGGCGCTGATGGCTTCGCCCCTGCGCAATGCCAGAGTGCCTAGAGCAAATGCACCCAGCAAGGCGACGGCGAACCAGGCAATTCGGGTAGCCAGTGTGGTCATTGAAAGTTCTCCTGCCGCGGGTATAGCCCGGCGGCGGTTCTTGTTTTTGTGTGGGTCCAGATAGGGACGGTGACACTCTGGCCGCCCTAGATCGGCAAGAACATTCGCATTAATACGAGGCCACACTCCGTAGTACTACGTAGCTAGGAACACAGCAGCGCTCCCATCACTTCTCCGCAATGAGCTGACATATAACGTCAGCGACAGGGCGTCACTGACTTCTAGATCGAAGCGAACCTTCTAACAAAGCCATTGTAAAAGCAATAGCAATATCGCTGGACAAACAGTCGTCGAAATTAGAGACGTCGATTCAGACTTTCGACCAGCATTTCGAAAACCACATCAACTCTTGGGCAGTTATCGGTCCGCTGAGGGTGACACACGTAGATCGGCCAACTCGCGCGCTCTAGCTCCGGTAGTACTTCTATCAACTCACGATTTGCTAGGTATGGCAAACACGTCATGCCCTGAATATAGCTAATCACATGCCCTGCCCGGGTAGCTTCCAATTGACTATATAAATCGTCAGTGGTTAGGTAGGGCTGCGCGGGAAAGAACTGGCGGCCTTGGTGAATATACCAGGGACAAGCTCTGCCTGTAGCGGGGTCCGTTACTGTACTAAGAGGGAAATTCTGTTGTAGGTCCTCGATATTCTTAGGCATGCCAATGCGGTCGATAAGCGAAGGGGCGGCTACGATCCGATTGCGCGTAACGCCAGCCTTACGCACGATCCATCTGTTATCGGATGGCAGGTCCAAGGTGATTAATATATCAACCCCCTGACCGTCGAAATCATCCAACGCACCCAGCTTTACATTCCACTTCAGAATGACACTCGGGTAACTCCGAAGACCATCGAGTATGTCTCCTAAGATGAGTCGCATGCATGGAGAGTCAGGTACAGACACACGCACTAAACCGCTCACCAGATCCTGTCTCACCTGACAACGATTCTGAAATAGCCGCTCGCTATCTTTTATGAGCTGCCTGGCTTGGGGCAGCAATTGCTCTCCGAAACCACTTAATCTGACCTGCCTAGTAGTACGATAAAAAAGTACCTCTCCAAACTCTCTCTCCAAGGCTCCGATTGTACGCGTGACCACTTGAGGGGATAGATTAAGTCGATTTGCCGCATCACGGAACTGCAAGACCTCTGCGACGACACAGAAGATTTTCAGGGCTTCTAGGCGATTAAGCATGATTTCCGACTCTAGAATTAAGGGGGCATTGATGATGAATTTCCATCCCCCCCTTCGAAGCCAGCTCCTCACGCGAGGAGCTGAGTTAAACTATTTGGCTGGTCAATTCAATAACCAGAAGCACGCCCCCAATAGCACATGGGTTCTACTAGAACCCTGTACTAAATGATCAAGTGGATCAGTCACAGCAAAACCTTAGCCATGCCGTGCGATGATCAAGGCCCCTACGAGCCCAATGCCATATTGAAAGCACTCTACTTGGTTCGCTTGAGCTGCTCAGCAAGGAATGGTGCGGTTCGACTGCCTGACGTCCTTGCCACTAATCTAGGAGTGTCGGACGCAACGATGTGCCCACCCTCCTCACCCGCACCAGGCCCTATGTCTATCACCCAATCGGCCTGAGCTACAGCACGCATGTCGTGCTCAATCATCACCACGGTATTACCGGCATCGACTAGGCGTTGCAGTTGCACAAGCAAACGGTCAGCGTCAGAAGCGTGCAGACCAGTGGTAGGCTCGTCGAGCACGTACAGGCTACGGCCTCGCTGGCTTCGCTGCAGCTCCGTGGCTAGCTTGATGCGCTGTGCTTCGCCACCCGATAGTTCGGTGGCGGGCTGGCCCAGGCGCAGATAGCCCAGCCCGATTTCCTGCAGCAGTTGCAGCGGCCGCGCGATGGCGTCTTCGCTGGCGAAGAAGTCACAGGCTTCTTCCACCGTCATCTGCAATACTTCGGCGATGTTGCGCCCGTTCCAGCGTACCTTGAGCGTGGCCTCGTTGTAGCGGGCGCCATGGCAGGTCGGACAGGGGGCGTAGACACTGGGCATGAACAGCAGCTCGACGCTGACGAAACCCTCCCCTTCGCACGTATCACAACGCCCCTTCGCCACGTTGAAAGAAAATCGGCCAGCGTCATAACGATGCCGGCGCGCGTCCGGCGTGGCGGCGAAAAGCTTGCGTACGTGATCGAATAAACCGGTATAGGTGGCCAAGTTTGAACGTGGCGTGCGGCCAATCGGCTTCTGGTCGACCTGGACCAGGCGCTGGACGACATCCACATCACCGGCGAGATGACCTCCTGTAGCCTCGATAACAGCAGGACCTTCGCTGTTAGCATTTTCAGCTGCATCATCTTCGGGCTCGTGCCCTAGGTGCAGTAGCAACAGCTCTGGCAGGGCCTGCGCGACCAGACTGGACTTACCCGAACCGGAGATACCGGTAACCGCCGTCAGCACACCCAGCGGGATACGTGCATCCACGCCGTGCAGGTTGTGCCGCCGGATGCCTAGCAGCTCCAGCCACCCGGTCGGTTCGCGCTCGTGGCTAGCCGGTGCGGGGATTTCGTCGAACAAGTACCGCGCAGTTCGCGACTCCGCAATCTCGCGCAATCCTTCTGGCACACCACTGTAGAGCACGCGCCCACCCCGCTCCCCCGCATCTGGTCCTACATCCACCAGCCATTGCGCGCGGCGCATCAAGTCCAGGTCGTGCTCAACCACGAAGAGCGAGTTACCAGCATCGCGCAGTTTATCCAGCGAGTCGTACAGTGCATGGCTGTCAGAGGGGTGCAGACCTGCAGAAGGTTCATCGAGCACATACACCACGCCAAACAGCATGGAGCTCAGTTGCGTGGCCAAGCGCAAGCGCTGCAACTCGCCAGCCGACAGCGTCGGCGTGGCCCGATCCAGCGTGAGGTAGCCCAGGCCCAATCCGCGCAGTTGGCGCAGACGCGCCATTACCCCACCGGCCAGGCGCTGCGCGGCGAGACGCTTCTCCTCCGACAGCGCCGACGTACGGCGCACGTCAGGCGATACCGCATGGACCGCACGACCACTTGCGGCCCGTTCGGCTCGATCACGGCGTGTCGCTTCGCGGTCGGTACCCTCGCCAGCCGTGTGGGCGCGGAAGTCGCCTTGGGCAATGGGCTCGAGCAGCGCCGCTAAGCGGTCTAGGGGCATTTGCATGAACTCGCCAATGTCCACCCCGGCAAAGGTCACCGACAGCGCCTCGGCCTTGAGTCGCTTGCCGTGGCAGGCCGGGCACAGCTTGCCTTCCATGTAGCGCGACACGCGCTTTCTCATCAACGCGCTCTGGGTGTTGGCAAAGGTGTGCAGCACGTAACGTCGGGCGCCCGTGAAGGTGCCCATATAGCTGGGTTCGAGTTTACGCTTGAGCGCCTGTTGAGTCTCGGCAGGCGTGAAACCCGCGTAGACCGGCACCGTGGGCGTCTCTTCCGTGAACAGGATCCATTCACGGTCCTTTTTCGGCAAATCCTTCCAGGGACGGTCGACGTCGTAGCCCAGGGTGACCAGGATGTCGCGTAGGTTCTGGCCGTGCCAGGCCGGTGGCCAGGCGGCGATGGCCCGTTCACGGATGCTCAGTGACGGATCAGGCACCATGGTCGCCTCCGTCACCTCGTACACATGGCCCAGACCATGACAGGCCGGGCATGCGCCTTGCGGGGTGTTTGGCGAGAAATCCTCGGCGTACAACATCGGCTGGTTGGCCGGATAAGCGCCGGCGCGCGAGTACATCATGCGCACAAGACTAGACAGTGTGGTCACGCTCCCCACCGAAGAACGCGCATTGCTCGCCCCTCGTTGCTGCTGCAACGCGACAGCAGGCGGCAGGCCGTCGATCGCATCTACGTCAGGTACACCCGCCTGGTCGATCAACCGCCGGGCATACGGGGCTACCGATTCGAAGTAGCGCCGCTGTGCCTCAGCATAGATGGTGCCGAAGGCCAGCGAAGACTTGCCAGAGCCGGAGACACCGGAAAACACCACCAGCGCATTGCGCGGAATAGCGACATCCACGTCCTTGAGATTGTTCTCCCGCGCACCGCGCACTTCCACTTGGCCGCTGGCCGCAGCAGTGCACGAGGATTCACCGTATGAAGGATTTGGCATAGCTTACTGTCCTACAGTTCGTGGATGGCTGAGCGCTGAAAGTCCGGGCAACATCCGGCTCAATCTGGCGATGCCGAATCATCGAGCGAGTGCAGCCAGGCAAGCTTTTCTCCCAGCTTGCGCTCGCGCCCGCGGTCCGTGGGTTGGTACCAGCCCGGTCGCATCACCCCTTCTGGAAAATAGGTCTGCCCCGCGGCGTAGGCGTTGGGTTCATGGTGCGCATAGCGGTAACCTTCGCGATAGCCCATCTGGCTCATGAGCTTGGTCGGCGCATTGCGCAGGTGCAACGGCACAGGCATCGAGCCGGTGCTCTTAACGAAGGCCTTGGCCTGGTCCCAGGCGGCGTAGGCCGCATTCGACTTGGGCGCCAAGGCAAGGTAGGTCACCGCCTGGGCAAGAGGGATTTCGCCCTCGGGAGAGCCCAGCCTTTCATAGGCTTGTGCGGCGTTGAGTGCCAGTTGCAACGCCTGGGGGTCAGCATTGCCGATGTCTTCGCTGGCCATCACCACCATGCGCCGAATCACCTGGGTGACGTCCCCACTGCCATCGAGGATCCGTGCCAGCCAATACAGCGCCGCATCCGGATCGGAGCCACGCAATGACTTATGAAAGGCGGATAACTGCCAATAGAACTCGTCGCCTCCCTTGTCGAAGCGGCGCAACGATGGGCTCGTCGACAACCTGGCGAACTCACCGTCGACCGTTGTCTTGCTCGCGCCGGACGCTGCAGCGGCTACCTGCTCGAGCAGGTTCAGGAAGCGCCGGCCATCGCCATCAGCGAAGCCTTTGAGCAAGTCCAGTGCTTCCGCGTCCAGGGCAACCCCGGCCAGATGCGGCAACGCGCGCTCATACAGTTGCTGCAGTTCATCGTGGGACAGCGGTTCGAGGGTGTAGACCTGCGCCCGCGAAAGCAGCGCCGAGTTGACCGCTAACCCTGGGTGTTCGGTGGTACCGCCTACCAGTGTCAGCAGCCCGGACTCGACATGCGGCAACAGTGCGTCTTGCTGCGCCTTGTTGAATCGATGAATCTCATCGACGAACAGCACCGTCGAACGACCATGCCCATCCAGCTCGGCCTGAGCATCGTCAATGGCCTGGCGGATGTCCTTCACCCCGGCTAGCACAGCGGAAATGGCGATGAACTGACTATCGGTGACACTGGCGGCCAGGCGTCCCAGCGTGGTTTTGCCCACACCGGGTGGCCCCCAGAGGATAAACGAGTGCAGTTTGCCTGCCTCGAACGCCAGGCGCAGTGGTTTGCCGGCCCCCAACAGATGCTGCTGCCCGACGAACTCTTCCAGGGACCTGGGGCGCAAACGCTCAGCCAAGGGCGGCTCAGGCTTTGTCGTAAACAGATCGACCAAGATCATCTCCCAGCATGGCTGATAGTTGAAGGCGCCACAAAGCAGGATCGGCGTCTGCGTGATTAGGCGAGGCTTCGCAAAGAATAGTTGCTGGAACCTGAATCAAGCCCCGGAGCACTCCCTGGACCAAGCCGACCGCATCAGGAAGATTTCTCTTCCCCTGCATGGTCACCATGGGCATGCCTGATTCGCCGAACCGTCCACCAGATCGCCAAAATGACCACGGGTACCAGCCCAGCGATCACCAGCTCAGGAGCAACCTTGTCATGAACTCCTGGGATACCTTTGAGCAGATACGCCAGCAGGCTAACGACGTAATAGGAAATAGCCGCCACCGACAAGCCTTCAACGGTTTGTTGAAGGCGCAGTTGCAACTTGGCGCGATTGTTCATCGACTCCAGAAGGTCCCGGTTCTGACGCTCAAGCTCAACGTCGATCCAAGACCGTAGCAATGCAATGGCGCGCGTCAGCTTGTCGGAAAGCTTGGTCTGGCGTTCCTTGACCGACTGGCAGGTGCGCATCGCTGGCGCAATGCGCCTATGCAGGAAATCGCGCCACGTGCAGTAGCCCGCTACTGACTCCTCCGCCAACGCATCCAACCGCTCTTCGACGATCTCGTAGTACGCCCGACTCGCGCCGAAACGATAAAGGTTCGCTGCCACACCGGCCTCCAGCTCCGCCCCGAGGCTGGTAAGCTCAGCCAGCAGAACATCGTTGTCACGACGCGCGCCCTTGCCGGTGCGCATTTCGTCAGTGATGGCCGCGAGTTGCGATTCCATGCGCCGCAGATCCACGGTCAAAGAGCGTGTCAGCGGGAGCGCCAGGAGTGCTAAAGTGCGGTAGGTCTCGATTTCCAGCAGGCGCTGGGCGAGCGCTCCTGCGCGAGCCTGAGTCAAGTCACGGTCAAGAATGAGGATGTTCGTCAAACCATCCGCGTCCTGCCGAAAGTCGGTCACAATAGCGGCTGCGCCGTTCTCCACCACCGAATAGCACAGGCTAACAGGGTCAAAACGTTCAATCTCCTGTTCAGCCGCCTCGGTCCAAGGCAATACATTCAGGCGAATACCTGAGATTACCGGACCTGGTGGAACGAACCCTCGCTTGAAGGGATTCTCTCCACAAGGTGCTCCCGTCTCGGGATCAAGCACAGCACTCCACAGATAGGTCGAGAACTCGGTGTGCTTCTCGCAGTGCAAGTCACCTTCGTCCCAAGTCAAGCCGTGAAGCGGCGTCGTATTGTCGGGTTCCGCAACACCCAAGCGTTGAGACAGTTCGGTCATCGCCGCCTGATCTTTAGCTGAGTCACCTTCGGTGATGAAGGCAAGCTGCAATAAACCTCGTGGGGCCTGGATAAGCAAATGCGGCCGCGCATGAACTTCGTTCACAGCTGCAGCTCGATCAGCCAAGGCCTGCATACCGTACACAGTTGTTTGGAAGGCGGGGTTAGGGGCCATATCGAGTTGGGGCGGCTGTTTCATAGCGACCTCATTTTTCGTTGAAATTAAAGGTATCACGTGTCGTGGTAGAAGACTTTTGGCGTATCCCACACGTGGCCAGCGTCCTTGTGAAGAAGGTAGCCGGCTAGCACATGACAGGATAGACACGGAACAGGTTAACTCGCGCCATTAGCACTCAGCTTGCATCAAGTGCGATGCCTGAGATCATCACAATTCGGCTATCGGTGAGACTTTCGCGATATATCTCATGGGTGACAGGGGCGCAAAATCGAATTTACTCTTCGTTGCGCCTAGCCATTCCGGACCAATTCCCCAGCGAAAACACCTCATCCTTGCGGCGATTCAAGTGCGATTCTGGCTCGTTGTAAGCGCCCTACCAGCGGGGATGGCCACGCATGTGCAGCTTCAAGGCTAAGATTTACGCTCCCCTGCAAACGCAGGACCATAAAAATTAGCGAAGGTAGGACCTGACAATGGAGATCGTGTCATCAATCGACTGCTTCTGCGAATCACTTCTAGCATCGGTGTGCGGAAACTCCTCCCGTAGATAACTCTCCAGGATTGCGGCCATTAAGCCATTCACGGCTCCGCGCACAGCCGCTAGCTGCTGAAGAATCGCAGCACACTCAGCACCATCATCTAGTGCTTGCTCAAGAGCTCCTACCTGGCCTTTGATGCGTCGCACACGGGTCAGCGCTTGCTTTTTCTCACGGGGATTATGGGGCATCGAACACCTTCAAGGGTTGGACGCATGCATCATACTATACTACCGGGCAGTATGAAAGCTTGCGCATGATTGAAAACCGTCGCTCACATTGCGCTCGAAGCACACCATCCGAATCCGAAGCTGCCCGCGCTGAAAACGACATATTAAAAGCTGAAGGGCAGAAAACACACGCCCGTGAGTCGCTCAAACTAATCGCCGCGCCTCACTTCGTGAGAAAAATCCATGCAGCTGGCGCCTCGCTTCTGGCAGAGCACTTCCATGCTCTCACCGTAAAATTCCCAGTCTGTTTCCTAAGAGCCTCCACTTAACGGAGACTCACTCAGCAGCGACAAAATCCATCTAGTGCAGGCGCTAGCCTGCACTGAGACGATCTCGTCCATGCTGCACGGACTGACAATCTTCCCTGACTATCAATCCACCGCTGCAGCCTTACTTGGGTTCCAGCTCGGCGGGCCCACGCTTGGCCTGCGGTGTCGACCGCATGATCAGACGTGAACCGCGATAACCGACACTGTGGTTCCAGACCCAACTCAGCGCGACACTCAAGCGATTGCGCACGCCAATTAGGAAATAGATGTGCGCCAGCTTCCAGATCCACCAAGCGAGTGCCCCACGCAGCTTCAGACGCCCCATGTCGATCACCGCCAGGCTACGACCGATGGTGGCGAGGTTACCCTGGTGCTTGTACTTGAACGGCTCATCCACACTTTTGCCTTTCAGCCGCTTCTTGATCAGATTGGCAACGTACTGGCCTTGCTGCTTGGCCGCCGGCGCGATACCTGGCACGTACTTGCCATCCGGCATCGCCGATGCCGCCGTGTCGCCAATCACGAAAATCTCGGGATGCCCCGGCACGCTCATGTCCGGCCTGACCAGCACTCGACCGGCACGATCCGCCTCGGCATTCAGCCAACGAGCGGCGGGTGACGCTTGCACCCCGGCCGCCCAGACAATGGTCTTAGCTGGAAGCGGCTTGCCCGCAACGATGACACCGTCAGCCGAGCAGTCGGTGACCGGAGCGCCCAAAGCCACTTCAACGCCAAGCTTTTCCAGTGCGCGTCGAGTGTAGTCCGAGAGCTTCTCAGGGAACACCGGCAGCAGACGCGGCCCCGCCTCGATCAGCACCACCCGGGTAGCCCGCGGATCAATGGAACGGAAGTCATGGGCCAACGTGTCTTTCGCCAGCTCAGCGATCGTGCCCGCCAGTTCGACACCCGTGGGACCGCCGCCGATGATCACGAAGGTCTGCAGTGCGGCACGCTCCGCTGGATTATTGGAGCGTTCGGCCTCCTCGAACGCGGAGAGAATCCGTCCGCGAATCGTGGCGGCGTCCTCCAGGGTCTTCAGACCGGGCGCATGGGGCTCCCATTCATCATGACCAAAGTAGGCGTGCGTTGCCCCCGTCGCCAGGACCAGCGTGTCGTAACCGACGGTCGAACCGTTGTCGAGCAGGACTTGTCGCGAGCCGACATCCACGCCCTGCACCTCCGCCATAAGCGTCTGCACATTCTGACGGTTGCGGAACAGGTAGCGAATCGGCCAGGCAATTTCGGAGGTCGACAGCGACGCCCCGGCCACCTGGTACAGCAGGGGCTGGAACAGGTGATAGTTGCGGCGGTCGATGATCGTTACGTCCACGTCGGCGCCGGAGAATCCGTTGACAACGTCCAGCCCGCCGAAACCCGCGCCAACGACGACGACATGGTGCCGTTTGTCAGAGGTCTTTTTCATCTTCAGGGTCTCCCAGTGTTCAGCGATTCAACGCAGCCGCATGGTGGGCCATGTGTCCGCCCAGGTAGCTCGAAATAAAGTAGTAGCTATGGTCATGCCCGGGCCGCAGGTTGAGGGTCAGCGGATGCCCTGCCTGTTCACAGGCGGCGCGCAGCAATTCCGGCCGCAGCTGGTTCTCGAGAAACTCATCGCCCAGCCCTTGATCGACCAGCAACGGCAAGCGCTCTTGCGCAGTACGGATCAGTTCAACCGTGTCATAGCGCTTCCAGGCATCCTGGTTGTGCTCGCCCAGGTAAGCCGCCAGAGCCTTCTGCCCCCAGGGCACTTGCGTGGGGGCGACGATCGGCGAGAATGCCGACACACTCGCATAACGACCTGGGTTGCGCAGTGCAATGACCAGGGCACCGTGTCCACCCATGGAGTGCCCGCTGATGCTGCGCTTGGACGACGCAGGGAAGTTAGCCTCGATCAGTGCCGGCAGTTCATCGACCACATAGGAATACATCTGGAAGTGATCGCTCCAGGGCAGCTCCGTGGCGTTCACATAGAAACCCGCCCCTTGGCCGAGGTCGTAGGCCGCGTCGTCGGCGACGTTCTCCCCGCGCGGGCTGGTATCGGGGGCAACGACTATGATCCCGTGCCGCGCGGCATAACGTTGTACCGCCGCCTTGGTGATGAAGTTTTGCTCCGTGCAGGTCAGCCCCGAGAGCCAGTAAAGCACCGGGCGCTCTTCATGCTCGGCCTGAGGAGGAAGATAAATTCCGAACTTCATCGTGCAACCGAGCACGGTCGACTCATGCTGATAGACGTCCTGCCAACCCTCGAAGCTGGCGTGATGTTCAATGCGTTCCATGGATACTCTCCTTAACTCAACGAGGTAATGGCCAGGTGCCAATTAACACGCTGTGTCGTCCTCCGATTCTGGAGAGGTACAGGCGTGCGTTGCTTTGACTACCATCAACCAGGTGTCCAGCGTTGCCGCTGGCATGAGGATCGCTACTACAAACTCAGGCGCTACTGCACCGCGAAGGCCAGATGTCGTCTTAGATGTACAAGCAATAAAATGTGCAACCCAGTGCGCCACTGCTGCGATAAGCCCGGCAGCTGACTTGGCCCACTGACCCGCTTTGAATTCGGTGTTATCTGCATCACGCACTTTGTGCGTGTGCACTGCCCTGCATCGATCATCGAGGCCGGACTGCAATGCTTTTGGAGCACATGTCAGCTGACGTGGTCTCCGAGTGCCGTGGCCGCGTGGCATGAGTAGGCATGCCAGGCACGGTCACGGCCAGGGCGGAAGGTGCGGTCGTTCTAACCGGAGCAGGCTCCGTTCACAACGACCTCACGACTCCTTGGTTTCAGACAAAGGTGTAGGCACACACTTTGTTACCAGCTGGGTCACGCAGGTAGGCCGCGTAGGCACCCGGCAGGTGGCCACGTGGACCTGGCTGACCTTCATCGCTACCGCCAGCGGCGAGGCCGGCAGCGTGGAACGCATCCACTTCAGCGGTGGTGGCGGCAGCGAAACCGACAGTTACGCCATTGCTGGTAGGTGCAGCACCATTGCCTGGACGGGCGATGATGAACGCTGGCTTGTCACGGCCGTACAG
>NZ_QXTJ01000035.1 GCF_003605735.1 Pseudomonas sp. LS-2
GTGCGATCGGAACCACCTTCAGCTACACGCTGGGAACCTGGGGTGCGATCGGAACCACCTTCAGCTACACGCTGGAAGCCAGGAGTGCGATCGGAGCCACCTTCAGCTATACGCTGGAAGCCTGGAGTGCGATCGGAACCACCTTCAGCTACACGCTGGAAACCTGGAGTGCGATCGGAACCTCCTTCAGCTACACGCTGGGAACCTGGGGTGCGATCGGAACCTCCTTCAGCTACACGCTGGGAACCTGGGGTGCGATCGGAACCGCCTTCAGCTACACGCTGGTAACCNGGTGCGATCGGAACCACCTTCAGCTACACGCTGGAAGCCAGGAGTGCGATCGGAGCCACCTTCAGCTATACGCTGGAAGCCAGGAGTGCGATCGGAACCACCTTCAGCTACACGCTGGGAACCTGGGGTGCGATCGGAACCGTTTTCCGAAATGGGAGCGCTCACAACGCCACTACGCGACTGGCCAATCAGAGTCTGTTCTTTTTGGCTGTACGCCGCAAAGGTGTTCGCACTGAATGCCACGATAGCGACGCTGATAACTACTGATTTGATGGATTTCATGGCGGCAACTCCAGAGACTATGTGAGTTGTGGGTGCCGCAGCTACGATGTGCGCTGCTGACCCCGCAGAAGGACCTCCTTGCTGCATGGGGTTAGATTAATTTTTCGTATGAGGAAGCGTTACATGGTAAGTGCCGCCTTTTTGCCTAATCCTCTCGCAGTATCGAATCCCGCCCCTCACCGTTTACAAGCTGCCGGTCTTTCTCATGCTATCCAGGAGCAAAAGCTCGAACCTAGGGACTATCCGAACATGGATTCGTGGAAAGCGCCTCCGGTTCGATATCGACCAAACCGTTGTTTCACTATCGAATTTCTTCCAGCGCGATTACTAGCTAGTCGCTGGGGCCAATCAGGATCGTTGCCCAGACGCCGTCACCGAGCCGAAACTATGTGCCACTGCGCACGGTGGTGCGCTTGCCCGGAGTATGCCGCAGGGTAAGTTCTCTGGACTAAGCAAACTCCTGTCGACCCATCACGTGTTCATCAAGGGACTAGCGGCTTGGCGGCTGGATGATTATTAGGTGACGGCGGTGAAGATCGTCTACTGCGGACCGGCCAAGGCCGGGTTGGACCCGCGCCATCTAATCACGCTGTACGCGCTACCTTCCTGCACAAGTAACAGAACCGCACGGCATGCCCGAGGACACCTCCTTCGTCCACCTCATCACCTGCGGAGGCGACCTGAAGCACGTTCTACTACTTCCAGCACTGAAGGCCGTCGTTCATTAGAGCTATGGCTTGCTGAAATGACTGGTACCTGCGGTTCTGCTGAAGATCGTGATGATCATCGGTATGTCCTGGATGGCTGCGCCAGATGCTCAATGTCCCAAAAGTCCCGAAAACACTGCCCTCAGTCCGGAACAGGCCAAGGCCTGCGGTAACGCGGGCGACACGCAGCGTCGCACCGTGACCACTATGATTGGCCAGCTCAAGGAAATACGCAGCAAGATGCTGTCGCTGAAGAGTCGCAACGAGACGTTGAAAAACGAAGTCAGCCTTTCCCTCAAACCGGCGAAAGGCGCGAGATTAATCTAGAAGTGCTCGCGGGCGGCCAAAGCCAAGGACGGCTCTATCTTCACTTCCTCCGGATGACGGCTGAAAGCCTCATAAACTAAGCCATTCGTCTCAAGCTCTTGCCTTCAGAATGTAGCCCCTTGAATAGGGGGGTGGGGTATGCCATTCTCTGCGCCACTTATATAGGTAGGGGGGTATACGATGAGCCATCTTGCAGCCGAGAAAGGGGCGCTGCTCAAACGCGTCAAACGTATTGCCGGGCAGGTTCAAGCAATCGAAAAAGCACTGGTGGATGAGGCGGACTGCGCAGCAACACTTTTTCTCGTGGCTTCGGCCCGAGGCGCGATGAACGGACTCCTGGACGAGATAATCAAGGACCATGCCTGGGCTCATGTGGCAGCCCCTTCCCTTACTGATGAAGAGCGCAGCAAGGGAATGGAAGAACTCCTAGAAGCGATTCAGCGGTATTCGAAATGATCTCGGACATCCAACCAATGAGCACCTCAACATTACCCCACGATCATGTTTTTCTCGGTGCCTCTCATGAAGAGAATGCCAAGCGCACGCTTGGGGTGGTCTTACTGACCGTTGTGATGATGGTGGGTGAGATTGCCGCTGGCTACATCACTGGATCGATGGCGCTGCTTGCTGATGGTTTCCATATGGCCACGCACGCTGGTGCGCTCGGTATAGCGGCAGCCGCGTATGCTTACGCAAAACGCCACGCCAATAACGCCCAGTTCAGCTTCGGAACCGGCAAAGTCGGTGACCTTGGTGGATTTGCTTCGGCGCTCATCTTGGGCCTGGTTGCCCTGGCAGTCGGTGCCGAGTCAGTCGTCCGTCTGTTTCAACCCAATGATGTCCAGTTCGGCATGGCTATCGGCATCGCGGTAATTGGCTTGCTGGTGAACATCGTAAGCGCACTGCTGTTGGGGCACGGGCACGGGCACGACCATGATCACGGACATAACCATCCTCACGATCACGCTCCTGGGCACAGCAGCGGGGATAACAATCTGCGGTCGGCCTATGTACACGTCCTTGCCGATGCCCTGACCTCGGTGCTGGCAATCGTGGCATTGTTGGCGGGCAAATACCTTGGGTGGGGCTGGTTCGACCCTGTGATGGGTATTGTGGGGGCTATGGTTATTGGGCGTTGGTCATGGAATCTAATGAAAGTGACTTCCGGCGTCCTCCTGGACAAAACCGATGACCACATAGTGCAGGAAATCCGCGACTTCCTTGAACAACCGGGTGATGTCCAGATCTGCGACCTGCATGTTTGGCGCGTAGGACCCGACGCTTACGCGGTTATCGTCAGCGTCGTTGGTGGAGTAACCAATGTTGCAACTATTCGTGAACGGTTGCTACCGGTTCATGAAATACGGCATCTGACGGTGGAGATCCACCAAGCCTAATGAATGGGGTGCAGGTCGCAATTGCGGCGTACACCCCATGCTTCACTGCCTCACTCCCAGCTAACTCCTCAATGACTTCGTAGATCGATCCCCCCTTTATTCCACTCTTTCGGTTGAAAAGCGATCTTTGCGTCAGTTGCGGCCCCTCCAATGGTTTTTTGATAGCGTTCGGCTCCTCCCCCCCCCCGATAGGCAAAAAGTCACGGCGAGTTTAACGTCTCAATGATAGAGAAAACCGATTGATGGTGCGCTCGCCAACACGCTCTAGCTCAGCTTAAAACAAACATCAGCAGTTCCGCGCCCTCATCAGAGAGCACCCTCGCCTAGCCAGCTAGACCTACGCAATGCGTTTTTCCAGGGGCCACGCGAATAAAAACGATAGCCACTCGCTCCCCTTTGAGCTGCCTCACTCTTTACGAACAATTTTTTCAATGACTAGGTGCGACGAACACTGCACAATCGTATGCTTTACTTGGAAAAACCTGAATGTGTCACAGCCAGGAGCTATTCAAGCTTTTTGGGGATCCAAACAAACGCGATGCCCCATCACACCACAACTGAAAACCTAACACACGCCTATGCACTTTGGACGTCAAGCGACAGCTATCGTGCATTGAGAAATTCCAGCCACTGAAAAGGAAAAATCATGATTGTCCAACCTACCCCTGGTGTATTAGGCCTTTTTTTTACACTCAAAGGATCCATTGTTAGACGCATCGCGACACGATGCCTGATGATTGCCATCTTGGCGTCCTTGATAGTTTTGATCGAGAGTCGTCATCCTGAATATTTTTTACATGTTAGCGCAACACCATTCACCCTACTTGGCCTATCCCTTTCTATTTTCATGAACTTCCGCAATAATGCCTGCTATGATCGTTGGTGGGAAGGACGCAAAGCATGGGGTATGATGATCATTGAGATACGCTCATTTATACGCGAGAGTGCAGCCATATCTGACCAATCTCTTAGAGAAGACATACTGCGCAGTCTCTGTGGGTTCGCACATGCTCTAAATGCCAAACTTCGCAATGAGCATGAGGCTCAAGCAGCTAGCTCATGGCTTTCTAGCGATACACTAACTTCTAGTCACAATGTCAGCGATCACATTTTGCAACATATCGGAGCCACGTGCTCTCGCTTGGCCACCGATAAAATGATTAGCGATGTACGATACTTGGTACTAGTAGAACGACTGAATGCGCTTACACAAGTACAGGGCATTTGCGAACGTATCAAAACCACCCCAATTCCGTTCCCTTACTCCCTACTGCTCCATCGGACCATTTATCTATTTTGCATCTTGTTGCCTTTCGCGATGGCAGAGCCCCTTGGATGGATGGCCCCCGTGTTCACCGCTATCGTAAGTTACACCTTCTTGGGACTAGACACCATTAGTAACGAACTTGAAGATCCTTTTGGACGAGAAGAAAATGACCTTCCTACAGATGCAATGGTTCGAGTCATCGAGCGGGACATACTAGGTGCGCTGGACTGCAAAAATCTTCCCCCTCTGCGACAGCCAATAAACTGCATACTCAGCTAACCATTGACAAACAACCAGAAATTACCGGAAGCCAGTGAACAACGAATTAACTTCACGAGCCTTATAAAGGCCCTGCTTGTCAAGAGCCTTGCCTCTCCCAGTAATTAGGGAGCGGCAGTTCTATGGGTAGTATGAATGACTGAACGGTGCGAGCACCTGGATCTTACGGCCTGCCCCACAAATTTAGTGGGGCAGGCTTTCACTCACTACAAAACACTCATTTTAGCCCGTTAACAATACTGCCAGAGCATCGCCATTCGCGAAACACCTCAAATGCTAGCTCATTTATTCTTCAACATGCCATGCGGATCGATAACAAACTTAGCGGGAGACCCCTTATCGAATTTCGCATACCCATCCGGTGCTTGATCAAGTGTAATCACTTCAATATTCATCACCTTGGACAAATAAGGCATTTGATCCCAAAGTATTGCTTCGGTCAGATGGCGATTGTAGTTTGTCACTGGTGCCATTCCAGTCATAATCCGTATGGATTTTGTCCACATCTTGCCGAAGTCAAGATGCAAGCGTCCGCTCCCTGCATCTTTATTAACAGGATCAGGGTCGCTCCCTACATAAATACCCGGAATTCCGATTGCGCCACCTGCTCGGACTACATCAAAGAGGCTATTTAGGGCACCGTTAGGCGTCTCAGTATTAGCTTCGTCACCAAGGCCATGTGCTTCAAAACCAACCGCATCTACACCACAGTCGACTTCCGGCTTACCTAGTATCTGATCAATCTGATCGCGCAGCGGTGCAGAGTTACGTAAGTCGATCGTTTCAAAACCGGCATCAGATAGCAGCTTCAGGCGCTCAGGATTCTGGTCGCCCACGATCACACATGCCGCTCCTAACAGTCGCGCCCCCGCCGCCGCACAACGTCCTACTGGACCTGCACCTGCAATGTAAACATGGCTACCTGGCTTCACTCCAGCAGAAACGCAACCGTGAAAACCTGTCGGTAGAATATCTGAGATAAGCGTCAGGTCTTTTATTTTTTCCATCGCCTGTTCTTTATCACCAAACTTGAGCAGCATATAGTCAGCATAAGGAACAAGAACATACTCAGCTTGACCACCAGACCACCCTTTCAAGTCAAAGCCAAAGGCACCTAAATCCGCATCTGGGTTGACCAGGTTATTTTCACAAACGTCAGATCGCGCCTCTTTACAGTTGCGGCACCGCCCGCACGCAACATTAAAAGGCACAGACACTAAATCGCCGATGTCCATTAATTCGACATCCGAGCCCTTTTCTACCACTTCCCCAGTAATTTCGTGCCCGAGCACGTGACCTTTAGGAACGATAAAGCGCCCACGATAAATGTGTTGATCTGAACCACAAATATTTGTTGATACAACCTTTAAAATCACCGCATGTTCAAGCTTTCGATTATTGTGCTCAAGCTTGGGATAAGGAACTGTTTCAACCCGAAGATCACGGGTCCCATGATAGACGACGCTTTTATTACCGGCCATCGCAAACACCCCTTCAGCTAACGTTAACTAGCTTTAAGTGCTCAGTCTTCCTTTACTTTTCGCACCACGGAACTTAAATGATAGACGGGAACAAAGCCCTGTCAAGGCTGTTTTTTGAAAAAATTCCTTTGGGCTATCTAATCTTCGCAAAAAACAATTAAACATTTTAGACGAAAACATATAGGAGGCATTAACAAAGATCGAAATAATCTTTCCCCAAAAGAGCCGACCAAATCAACTGTTTAACCTATAAAATCCATATAGGAGACCGCAAAAAACATCAACCAATTACATCCACATCACCCATAATCCTGCTGATCTCAAGATTAGGATGGCTTCGCTGGCGCTTGATATTGACGACAGGAGTGATAGCGCCTGCTAGAAAGTAAACGAACACAATTGCCTTTAGGGGATTATGAAAGGTCTGTTCATCGAGCGTTCACCACCAGATCGCAAAACAAGCCACTCCATTGGAGTGGCTGTCGCGTTAATCTGGTAGCTTATTGAACTAGCCAAGACTTAACCACATCGCCACCATACTCACCTTTCCAAGCCTTGAGGATTTTATGGTTGCCGCTCTTGGTTTCAACCATTTCACCGTTGTGAGGGTTTTTGTAGATCTGAGTAGTACGCGCGCGGCGAGCCCTTTTAACCGGAGGTACTGACGCCCCTTGCTTTCCGCTTTCTGGGATTTCAACTGTCGGAGAGAAGTGCAGATTGATCAAAAGATGGTAGAAGACTATGTCTTTACCTCCTCTGCGCCGGGTCTCGCTCGCTAGCCAAATATGATCTACATCATGGAGCACTCTCAATGCACTAGGAGCTCCGTCACTGATTGTATAACCAGTATATGCCTGATTTGAAACGTAGGAATTATAGCCTTTCACGAGGTTTGCAAAGTTCTTAACATCGCAATAACCGACCATCACCACAGGGCTGAGAGACTCACCGTCATACCCCGCAATTTTGTTGAGGTGGTCTCCAATTGTCGTAGTGTCTACAGAGAAGAGGCGGAACGCTTCGAAAATCCCCACTCGCCTGCTGTCACTTGAAGTGATGAAGCCGTCAATCTCTCCTGGACCTTTACCAGAAGCCGAATGCCCGCCGCGCTTTTGATCTCGCAAGGAGAGTTTAGCATGCGACATTCGCTGATCGAACAGTGATACGAACCAATCGTTGATCCAATCCTCCAGGGTCATGCCGTCAAAACTCACATTCCCTTCGGTATCCTTGAACCCAACTTGAAGGTTACGTTTGCGAAGGACGAGTTCGCCTGCGACGGCGAGCATGGTGTCTCTGAGATATTCATGAGGGGCCAGGTCTGGCTTGACCACCTCCACGTAGCCTTCAAAGTCTTTCGCAATGATCTGGTTGTAATGTTGCCGCAGCTGCGCGACAGACCGTTGGCCACTCTCGATCATGAGCAGCATGAAGTCCTTTGTCGATGGAGCATCCTTCTCGATCTCAGCTAGCGCGGATATCAAATCATCAATCCCAAGCTCGGCCATTGTCGCGTGATTGATTTCCTTGTAGCGGGCGAGGATCTTTTTGACAGTAAAGGAGTCTCGACGTGCTAAAAGCGCCTTGCAATACGGAGTAAAAATTAGCCTTCGCCCTTGCTGATCGGGGCTAAGCTGAGCCCAAAAATGTTCGATTCCTGGTGCTGCGCTGAGTTGGTAGGCTTCTAGAACGGTTGCCACCCAAAATTCAGCCATTTGATATGGCGACTCCATTCTTGAATCTGTTTGGAAGCTGGCCAAAGCACTTTTGAGCCTGAGCTTGTTAGGATCGACAGCAAACAATTTGGTCACCCGGCGTGGCGACGGCCTTGCGCTCGCCACTGCCGAACTCACGGAAAGCATGCAGGCCAGCCGGTCGCGGGGTACCGAACAGACTGTCCCAGACCGCCGCGCCGAAGCCGATGACACAAGACAGGTTACCGCGCGGCACCCGTTTGCCGACCGAGCGAACTAGCCCGCCAAGATCGGCGCACAGGTCATGTACTCGGTCGCGGCTGTCATTGCCAGGATTGAGCGTTGCCACCAGGAAGATTGCGCTGCGGGTAACCGCACCGTCTACCGCCTGGGGTTCAATTTCATGATGATCCATAGAAACGCTATCCTTGATACAGTTTTAAAAGTTCGGAATATGGCCAGGCCATCAATGAGGGCCGAACAACAGAAGCATCGCAATTAGGCACGCAGATGCAGGTATTTGTCCCTGCACCTGCGTTCTTCACCGCTCGACTCCTAGTGATAGGCATCCCCCGCCTGCACCTTGCCGCGGAATACGTGGTAGCTCCAGAAGGTGTAGCCCAGAATTATCGGGATGATGAACAGCGCGCCAATTAAAGCGAACAGCTGGCTGGTCAACGGCGCGGCAGCCTGCCACAGGGTGATACTCGGTGGCACGATGTTCGGCCAAATGCTGATCGCCAGCCCCAGGTAACCCAGGAACACCAGCCCCACCACAGCAATGAACGGCATGTGCGAGTGACGCATGCGCAGGGTCTTCTGGATCACCACCACAGCCAGCACTGCCAGCACCGCGATCAGCACCGAGCGTAGCCAGTGACTGGCACCGAACCAGCGCTGGGCGATGTCGTCATGCAGCCAGGCAGTCCAGGCGCAGATCACCACGATCACCAGCGCCAGCAGGTAGGTCAGCGGGCGGCTGTAGTGGCGCATGCGCGACTCGAGCATGCCGTCGGTCTTGATCAGCAGCCAGGTGCTGCCCAGCAGCGCGTAGGTCAGCAGCAGGCCGACGCCGCAGAACAGCGGGAACGGCGCCACCCAGTCCCAGCCAGTGCCGGCGAACTGGCGGTCCACCACGGCGATGCCGCTGATGTAGGTGCCAATGGCCACGCCCTGGAAGAAGGTCGCCAGCACCGAGCCGCCTATGAACGCCTTGTCCCACAAGTGACGCTTGTTCGGGTGGGCCTTGAAACGGAACTCGAAGGCCACGCCGCGGAAGATCAGGCCGGCCAGCACCAGCACCAGCGGCAGGTACAGGGCCTCGAGGATCACCGAGTAGGCCAGCGGGAAGGCGCCGTACAACGCCGCTGCGCCGAGCACCGCCCAGGTCTCGTTGCCGTCCCACACCGGTGCCACGGTGTTCATCATCACGTCGCGATCGCTCGAATCGCTGATCAGCGGGAAGAGAATCCCCAGCCCCAGGTCGAAGCCGTCCATGATCACGTACATCATCAGCCCGAAGGCGATGATCACGCCCCAGATGACCGAAAGGTCGATACCTTGAATTGCCATGTGCCTGTTCCTTCTCAGTCGGCGACGGACAGCGGGCGACGCGCGGTGGCCAGCGATTCCGGTTGGTCGGGGCTCGGCAGTTCCTCGTGCGCGGTCGGGCCTTTGCGCACCAGGCGCATCATGTAGCCGATCCCCACGGTGAACACCGAGAAGTAGATGACCACGAAGGCCGCCAGGGTGATGCTCATCTGCACGGCGCTGTGGTTGGAGGCCGCTTCGGTGGTGCGCAGCATGCCGTACACCACCCAGGGCTGACGGCCCACTTCGGTGGTGAACCAGCCGGCCAGCAGGGCGATCAGCCCCGACGGGCCCATCAGCAAGGCGAACCAGAGGAAGGCACGGTTGCGGTACAGCGCGCCGTTGCGACGCAGCACCAGGGCCAGCAGCGCGCAGGCCAGCATCAGCATGCCCAGGCCGGCCATGACCCGGAAGCTCCAGAAGATGATCGTCGAGTTGGGACGGTCTTCCTTGGCGAAGCTCTTCAGCGCCGGGATCTGCTTGTCCAGGCTGTGGGTCAGGATCAGGCTGCCCAGGTACGGCACTTCGAAGCTGTAGCGGGTGGTTTCGGCGGCCATGTCCGGCAGGCCGAACAGCACCAGCGGCGTGGCTTCGCCCGGTTTGTTCTCCCAGTGGCCCTCGATGGCGGCGATCTTCGCCGGCTGGTGCTCCAGGGTGTTCAGTCCGTGGGCGTCACCGACCACCACCTGCACCGGCGTTGCCACCAGGATCATCCACATGCCCATCGACAGCATCTTGCGGATCTGCGGCGTATTGCGCCCGCGCAGCAGGTGCCAGGCCGCGGAGGCCGAAACGAAGAACGCGGTGGAGAGGAAGGCGGCCAGCGCCATGTGCGCCAGGCGGTACGGGAACGACGGGTTGAAGATGATCTTGAACCAGTCCAGCGGCATCACCCGGCCATCGACGATCTCGATGCCTTGCGGGGTCTGCATCCAGCTGTTCGAGGAGAGAATCCAGAACATCGAGATCAGCGTACCGATGGCCACCATCACCGTGGCGAAGAAGTGCAGCTTGCGCCCCACCCTGCCCCAGCCGAACAGCATCACCCCAAGGAAGCCCGCTTCGAGGAAGAACGCGGTAAGCACCTCGTAGGTGAGCAACGGCCCGGTCACGCTGCCGGCGAAGTCGGAGAAGCGCGCCCAGTTGGTGCCGAACTCGTAGGCCATGACCAGGCCCGAGACCACGCCCATGCCGAAATTGACGGCGAAGATCTTCGACCAGAATTTGTAGAGGTCCTTGTAGACCGAATGGCCGGTTTTCAGCCAGCAGCCTTCGAGCACGGCCAGGAAGCTGGCCAGGCCGATGGTGATGGCCGGGAAAATGATGTGGAACGAGACCGTGAAGGCGAATTGCAGCCTTGCCAGGTCCAGTGCACTCAGATTCGACATGACGATATCCTTGTGGACAGGCAGGTGCCTCCCAGGCGGCGGCCAGTGCTGCGCCGCATGCCCGAGGGGCCTGCCGTCGATTGATTTGAACGGTCGAGAGTTATGCGCTGACGGCGTGAATCAAGGCATCCGCTTGCGCGTGCTCCAGGCGAACGGCGACGAACTTCGAGGTCGGCGTGAAGGTCTGGTCGCCATAGCTTTCCAGCGGTACCAACGGGTTGGTCTCCGGGTAGTAGGCGGCCGCCTGGCCGGCAGGGATGTCGTAGGCCACCAGGGTGAAGCCGCTGACCCGACGCTCCAGACCGTCCTCCCACAGCGACACCATGTCCACCTTGTCACCGGGGGCGAAGCCCAGGCGCTGGATGTCAGCGGCGTTGGCAAAGACCACTTCGCGCAGACCGAACACGCCGCGGTAGCGATCGTCCAGCCCGTACAGGGTGGTGTTGTACTGGTCGTGCGAGCGCAGGGTCTGCAGAATCAGGTCGGGCGTCTCGCCACGGGCCATCACCGTCTCGTTGACCAGTTGCGCCGGCAGCTGGCTGGCGGTGAACTGGGCCTTGCCGCTGGCCGTGTTCCACTCACGCTCGGCGGCGGCGTTGCCCAGGTAGAAGCCGCCCGGGTGCTCCAGGCGCGCGTTGAAATCGGTGAACCCGGGAATGGTATCGGCGATCAGGTCGCGGATGCGTGCATAGTCGGCCACCACCCAGTCCCAGTCGATCGGCCGGTCGCCCAGCGTAGCCTTGGCCATGCCGGCGATGATCGACGGCTCCGAGCGGAGCAGCGGCGAGCGCGGTTTGAGCTGGCCATGGGAGATGTGCACCATGCTGAAGGTGTCTTCCACGGTGACGCCCTGCGGCCCTTCGGCCTGGATGTCGATCTCGGTTCGGCCCAGGCACGGCAGGATCAGCGCATCGCGGCCGGTGACCAGGTGCGAGCGGTTGAGCTTGGTCGAGATGTGCACGGTCAGGTCGCAGTTGCGCAGCGCCGCGTGGGTGCGCGGGGTGTCCGGGGTAGCCTGGGCGAAGTTGCCGCCCAGGGCGATGAACACCTTGGTGCGGTGCTCTTNTTCGATGCCGAAGCGACGCTGGATATTGTCCAGCAGCCAGGTCGGCGGCTTCTCGTCGATGCCCATGCTGCGGTCGCCCTGCACGTTGCTGTGGCCGCGCACCGGCGACAGGCCGGCGCCCGGGCGGCCGACGTTACCGCGCAGCAGCTGCAGGTTGACGATCTCCTGCACGGTCGGCACCGAGTGGCGATGCTGGGTGACGCCCATGGCCCAGCACATGATCACCCGCTCGGCCTTGCGGTACATGCGCGCGGCCAGCTCGATCTCGGCCTTGCTCAGGCCCGACTGCTCGACGATGTGCTCCCAGGAGGTGGCGTCCACCTGTGCCAGGTAGTCGTCCATGCCAGTGGTGTGGGCCTTGATGAAGGCGTGATCGAACACCGGTGGCATGCCGTTGGCCTGGGCCTCGCGCTCCCACTGCAGGAGGAACTTGGCCATGCCACGGATGGCCGCCATGTCGCCGCCAAGGGCCGGGCGGAAGTACGCGGTGTTGGTCGGTTCGGAGCCGTTGCTGAGCATTTCGAACGGGTGTTGCGGGTGCTGGAAGCGCTCCAGACCACGCTCCTTGAGCGGGTTGAAGCACACCACCTGGGCGCCGCGCTCCACTGCCTCGCGCAGCGGTTCGAGCATGCGCGGATGGTTGGTGCCGGGGTTCTGGCCGATGACGAAGATCGCGTCGGCCAGCTCCAGGTCGTGGAACACCACGGTGCCCTTGCCCACTCCGACGGTGCTGGACATGCCCAGGCCGCTGGCCTCGTGGCACATGTTCGAGCAGTCGGGGAAGTTATTGGTGCCGTAGGTGCGCACGAACAGCTGGTAGAGGAACGCCGCTTCGTTGCTGGCCCGGCCCGAGGTGTAGAAGTCGGCCTGGTCGGGCGACTCGAGCTTGTTCAGGTGCTTGGCGATCAGGGCGAAGGCCTCGTCCCAGCTGATCTCGACGTAATGGTCGGTGCTGGCGTCGTAGCGCATCGGGTGGGTCAGGCGGCCCTGGTATTCGAGCCAGTAGTCGCTTTGTTCGAGCAAGGCGCTGACGCTGTACTTGGCGAAGAAGTCGGGGTCGACCGAACGGCCGGTGGCTTCCCAGTTGACTGCCTTGGCGCCGTTCTCGCAGAACTTGACCATGCCGTTCTCGGGCGATTCGCCCCAGGCGCAGCCTGGACAGTCGAAACCGTTGTTCTGGTTGGTCTTGAGCATCGCACGGACGTTCTTGACGGCGTTCTCGCTGCCCAGCCAGGCCTTGGTCACGCCCATCAGCGCGCCCCAGCCGGCGGCCGGTCCGTTGTAACTTCTAATATGTTCTTCGTCGCTCATCAGGATCACCCTTGGTCGCGGCAGGCTAATTAACAAATTCGAAGTTTCATTGAGTTCAAATAATCAACTTCGACACTGCTGACCCGTGCAGGCTATTTTCACGATGAACTAGCGTCAAATTGAAAGTAATTAAGACTTCATCGGTAATCTCTATCACCCGGTCGTGATAGAGATTACCGATCAAGTGGTCATTAAATATGATTGGACGATGCTACCTGCACTTTCTAGTCTGCTGCCGCGCTCCAACTTCGCCTGATGAACCCGCAGGTATTGCCATGATCGTCCACGCCAAACCCAACCTGCTGAACGTGCTGATCACCCTCAAGGGTTCGATTGCCCGGCGCATCGCCCGGCGCACCCTGATGGTCAGCGCGCTGGCCTCGCTGATCGTGCTGGTGGAGACCCTGCACCCGGCATTCTACGCCAAGGTCAATGCCACGCCCTTCACCCTGCTGGGCATCTCGCTGTCGATCTTCATGAGCTTTCGCAACAACGCCTGCTACGACCGCTGGTGGGAGGGCCGTAAGGCCTGGGGCCAGGTGGTCATCGAGGTGCGGTCGTTCATCCGTGCAAGCTGCGTGATCGCCGATCCGGAGCAGCGCGCCCTGCTGCTGCGCGGACTGTGCGGCTACACCCATGCCCTCGGCGCACGGCTGCGCGGCGACGACGAGCTCAAGGCTGCCACGCCCTGGGTCGGCGATGCCGCCAGCCTGCCGCCGCACAACCTCAGCGACGGCATCCTGCAATCGCTCGGCGCACGCATCTCGCGTTTGGCCCAGTATCAGCAAATCAGCGAATGGCGCTACATGACCTTGGAACAGCGCCTGAAGGGTCTGTCCGAGGCGCAGGCGGCCTGCGAGCGGATCAAGGCCACGCCACTGCCCTTCCCGTACACCCTGCTACTGCACCGCACCATTTACCTGTTCTGCGTGCTGCTGCCATTCGCCATGGCCGAGCCTCTTGGCTGGCTGGCGCCGCTGTTCACCGCCATCGTCAGCTACACCTTCTTTGGTCTGGACGCCATCAGCGACGAACTGGAAGACCCGTTCGGCCGCGACGAGAACGACCTGCCTCTGGATGCCATTGTGCGCACCGTGGAGCGCGACGCGCTCAGCGCTCTGGGCTACACCGAGCTGCCGCCGGCGCTGCAGCCGGTGGACCACATCCTCAGCTGAACCCCTAACACCCTGCCCGCCCCGGCCAGCACCGCTGGACGGCGGCGTCCGCGTGCGCGTCAACCCATCACAACAATGGAGCAGCACCCATGCAACGCACCACCCTCTCCGTGGCCGTGTCCCTGGCCACCCTGGCGGGCCTCACGCCCTTGTGCAGCCACGCCGCCGGTTTCATCGAAGACAGCAAAGCCAGCCTGACCCTGCGCAACTTCTACATCGACACCGACAACCGCAACGGCAGCGCCGCGCCGAGCAAGCAGAACGAATGGGGCCAGGGCTTCATGCTCAACTACACCTCGGGCTACACCCAGGGCACAGTCGGCTTCGGCGTCGACGCCCTAGGCCTTCTGGGCGTGCGCCTGGATGGTGGCGGCAGGGCCGGCAAGGCCAACGTCGAACGCCAACCCGGCACGATCTTCCCGCTGGAGCACGATGGTTCGGCGGTGGATGAGTTCAGCAGCCTCGGGCTGACCGCGAAGATGCGCATCGCCCGCAGCGAGCTGCGCTACGGCACCCTGCAGCCGAAGCTGCCGGTGGTGGTGTCCAACGATGCCCGCCTGCTGCCGCTGACCTATGAAGGCGCCCAGCTGACGTCCAACGACTTCGCCAACTTGACCCTGACCGCCGGCCAGCTGGAGCACACCCGCGGGCGCAACTCCACCGACCTGCGCGCCCTGAGCATCGCCGGGGCCAATGGCAGCACCGCCAAGAGCCGCGACAGCAACCACCTCTACTTCGCCGGTGCCGACTATAAGGCCAGCAAGCAATTGGTGCTGCAGTACTACTACGGCGAGCTGGACGACTTCTACAAACAACACTTTTTCGGCCTGGTGCACAACCTGCCGCTGGGACCGGGCAACCTGAAGACCGACCTGCGGGTGTTCCTCAGCGACAGCGACGGCAAGAACGCCAGTGCTGCCGGGCGCCAAGACAACTACCTGAGCAGCGGCTACTACGGTGGCAACGTGACCAAGGGCGAGGTGGACAACCAGGTGTACAGTGGCATGTTCACCTACAGCCTGAGCGGGCACAGCCTGGGGGCGGGGTATCAGGTGCTGACCGGTGACAGCGACTTTCCTTATCTGAACCGTGGCGATGGCGAGGGCACCAGCACCTACCTGGTCACCGATGCGCAGTTGCTCAAGTTCAACCGGGCCGGGGAGCGGACCTGGCTGGCACGGTATACCTACGACTTCGCGGCGGCTGGTGTACCGGGGCTCAACTTCAGCGTGTTATATCTGAAGGGGGATTCGATCGATACGGCCCACGCTGACCGCAGCGAATGGGAGCGGGATATCGCGCTCAGCTATGTCACGCCTTCCGGGCCGTTCAAAGGACTCGGGCTGGCCTGGAAGAATGCCACCCTGCGCAGTGGGTTACCTGCAGGTACGGTGTCCGGGTATGCGGCGCAACGGGATCAAGATGAAAATCGCCTGATTGTCAGCTATACGTTGCCGTTGCTTTGATCTGTGAAGGTTAGGTGCCGTTCTGCTCGGCGCCAGATTGCCGGGGGGCGCTACGCGGCCCCGGCAATTCCATCGATCATCCCAGCTAGAACACGCCATCAAATGAGAGGAAATCGAGCACATCCCCCGCCTCGAATGTCTCGCCCGCTGGCACCTCCAGCAATCCGTCGGCCTGAACCGCACTGAGCAAGGTCGCCGAACTCTGGTTTTCCAGCAAGCGCGCCCTACCGCCGTCGAGTCTCACCCGCAGATACTCCTGACGCTTGCCTGCCTTGGACCAAGAGAATCCTGCCACCACCGGCACACGCATAGGCTCTAATCGTGCTACCCCCATGCGCGCCAGCAAATAGGGCCGCGCCAACAGCAGGAACGTGACCAGGGCCGACCCTGGGTTGCCCGGCAACCCCAGCAGCGGTATGGTGCCGACATGCCCAAAGGTAAAGGGCTTGCCCGGCTTAATCGCCAGCTTCCACAACTTCACCTCGCCGGCCTCACGCAACAGCGCACCGATGCAGTCGGCATCGCCCACCGACACCCCAGCGCTGCTGATGATCAGCTCGATACCTGCGACCTGGGTTAGGGCCGCACGCAGCAGCGCAGGATCATCAGGCACACGTCCCAGATCGATTACCTCGCACCCCAGGCGGTCGAGCAGCGAAGCCAGCACCACGCGGTTGCTGTCGAAGATTTGCCCCGGACCGAGGATCGCGCCCTCTCCTGCCAGCTCATCACCACTGGATAATAATGCCACCTTGGGTCGGCTCACCACTGACACCCGGCTGATGCCTTGCGAGGCCAGCACCCCCAAGGCAATCGGGTTAAGTACAGTGCCAGCAGCCAGCAATGGGGCGCCGGCACGAATCTCGTTACCCTGCGGCCGGATATTGTCGCCAAGCCGCAATGTAGTCAGCGAGCTCACTCGCCCCTGCTCATCGAGCCTGCAGTTCTCCTGCAACTGCACACAGTCGGCTCCCGCCGGAATGGGCGCTCCGGTAAACACGCGCGCACAGCTGCCCGCTTGTAGCGGGCCAGGGGCCTGGCCGGCGAACACGGTCTGCGACACCGACAACGGCTGGGTCGCCAGATCGTCAAGTCGCATCGCGTAGCCATCCATGGCGCTGTTGGCCCAAGGCGGCAGGTCGATAGCTGCGCGCAGATCCTCGGCCAGCACGCGCCCGTCGGCCTGGCGCAGCGAGACCAGTTCACACGCTGTAAACGGCGTCCCCCTGGCCGTCGCCAAAAGCTGGCGCAAGGCTTCGTCGACCGCCATCAAAGCGCTCACGAACGTGTCCCGCACAGGTTGGCCACCGTCAGGTGAGGTACGAAGTTACACGGGCGATGCCGGGCGTCCAGTTGCTCGACCAGAATGCCCTCCCAGGCAGTGCGGCAGGCACCGGTGGAACCCGGCAGGCAGCACACCAGGGTGCCGTTAGACAAGCCTGCAAGGGCACGGCTTTGTACCGTGGAGGTGCCGATATCAAGGATCGATAGGGCGCGGAACAACTCGCCGAAGCCATCAATGTGCTTGTCCAGCAGGCAACTGACCGCCTCCGGCGTGCTGTCGCGTCCGGTAAAGCCAGTGCCACCAGTGATCAACACAACCTGCACCCCCTCATCGGCAATCCAGCCAGCGACCTGGGCGCGGACCTTGTACAGATCGTCTCTGAGCAGCTCCCTGGCCACCAGACGATGCCCCATGCCCACCGCTCGACTGGCCAGTAGTTCACCGGATGTATCGGTCTCAAACGTACGGGTATCGCTGACCGTCAGCACAGCAATATTCAGCGGAACGAACACGGCATCGGGTTTGGCACTCATCTTCTGCACTCTGATAATTCGACAATACGCCCGAGAAACTAGAACGCCGTAGATAACGTGTCCAATCGATAATACCCAATACATAATAAGCGACCTCTATCACACTGCCTCATCAGTACGCTCTATCAATTCTTCGCTATTTCCCATTGGACGATATTTAAACTTCATTTTACTTTTCGATGCCTTGAAGGCCTGGCAGCGATCACCTGCACAAGTGCCACGCCTCGATGATTTCGTATTTTTCAAACCCAATCAGCAAGGCGCCCCATGGATATCAAACAGCTCAAGTTCCTGATTGCCCTGGACCAGACCCGACATTTCGGTCAGGCCGCTGCCTTGTGCCACATTACCCAGCCGACCTTGTCCATGCGCCTGCGCAACCTGGAAGATGAACTGGGTCTGATGCTGGTCAACCGCGGCCAGCGTTTCGAGGGCTTCACCCAGGCTGGCGAGAGGATACTCGGCTGGACCCGGACACTGCTGGCCGCCTACGACGGCCTGCAGGCCGAGGCTGCCAACTGCCGTGGGCGCATTGTCGGCAGCCTACGCATCGGTATGGTGCCGCTGTCCGGCTTCAACCTGATGGACCTGCTCAAGCCGCTGATCAACCGCTACCCGCAACTTCAGGTACAGCTCTCGTCGCTGAGTTCAGAACAGGTGACCGACGGCCTGATCCGCAACCAGCTGGACCTTGGCATCTGCTACCTCGACCAGATCAATCGCAATCACTTCGACGTGATCGAGCTCGGCGCCACGCGCATGGGCCTGTTGTACGACACTCGGCAGTTCGCTTTCGACGGCCCGAGCCTAACCTGGGAAGCCATCGCCGATTTGCCTCTAGGATTGCTGTCCCAGGGCATGCATTACCGCCAGTCGATCGACCTGAGCTTCCGCAGCCGTGGTCTGCATCCGAAGTCGATCCTTGACAGTGACTCCACCTATCAGCTGGTGCAAGGCGTCTGCGCTGGCTTGTGCTGCGCAATCATGCCGCTGGACCACGGCCTGGAAGGCCTGAGCGAGCACATCCATATCCTGCCGATCTCCGATGCCAGCATCCACGCCCCGGTCGGCCTGCTGCTGCGCCGCAGCGAACCGCACTCGGCCCTGGCCCAGCAATGCTTCGACGAAGCCCGGCTGTTGCTCTACCCGCAACTGCAGCCCACGCCTCTGGAGCTCACGTGATCGACACACCCGAATCATCCATTCCCTTGACCAGTCTGGCCAACCGCGGCCAGCAACTGCCCCCACAGGTCGACTGGCTGCGCGTGCTGCGCAAGTCAGACAGTCGCTCTGGCCAGTACCAAGCCGAGGTCGCGCCATGATCCGAGTAAACTACTTCGCCCGCTATCGTGAACTGCTCGGCAGCGAGGGCGAGACGCTGCAATGGGAGCCCTCGATGGCCAGTCTGCGCGACCTGCGCGGACGGCTAGTCAACCGTGGTGGCCCATGGATGGAAACCCTTGGCCAGGCCAACCTGATGTGTGCACGCAACCAGGAGTTGTGCTCACTGGACACGCCATTGTGCGATGGCGACGACATCGCTTTCTTTCCACCGGTAACGGGAGGCTAGCCTTAGGCCGCCAAGCCAGCGGTTAACCAACGCTACACCTCCCCCAGGGTCCGCCATGCACTAATGGCTTCATGAACGTGTCTAATATCATCCTCACCCGCGCAGGTAGCAGCAATCGGCAAAAAATAGGCAATCGGTTGAGGGATGCACGGCATCGTCACAGTAGCCGGCCGCCTCTCTACTAACGCCTGGCTCGAAATTGAGACATCAGTGCTGGATAATCCTGCGGTTCCGGGAATGCTTCATAACTGACCGATGCCCCGGTCGTCACCCAAGGTAATTTCTCTCTCGTCCAGGTCTCCATGAACGGTAGGTAGTGCTGCGGGTTCTCCAACAGGCTACTGCGCACGCCGACGAACTCTTCAACTCCAGCAGCGCGGGTGAATAGCCACGTCAGACAGTGTGCGCAGAAATAATGGCGAGTCGGTCCATGCAGACCACCGATGACAGTTTCGCCGTGGGTAACTGCGAAGCCCGACGCAGGAAATAGTGCAGTCAGAGAAAATGCGCTAGCGGACATTTTTTGACATCCGACGCAATGGCAAGCGGTAGTCATGACAGGTGGGCATTCGTTCTCAAAAGTGACGTTTCCGCAGCGGCAGCTTCCCGAAATTATCATGAGCTTTATCTCGTGGGGCGCGTATGGGCGCGTGATGGGAAAGGTAGGGTCGGGGAAAGCATGCGTGAGTCTAGGTATGATTGAAACTGATCAAACTTACCTAGCAGCTCATAGGAAATGTATGAATACACCGCAGCTTCATTGGGAAACCCAGCGCGTTTTCCTAGCAGTCCTTAGAACCGGCAGCCTTTCCGCCGCGTCAAGAGCACTGGGTGTGGCGCAAGCCACTGCTCGGCGCCGTATAGACGAATTAGAGCATAGCGTCGGGGTGAGCCTGTTTGTCCGCTCGCCAAAGGGGTTGATGCCCACCGACACTGCGAGAGAGCTGGCTGGCCATGCCGAGTCTATGGCGTGGCTGCCGAGGCATTCACCCGTGCCGCGTCTGCTGAATCCAGCATGCCAAGGGAAACTCCGAACAAGTTGCCCATCAGCCGGAGATGGACGGCTTGGGGATGCCGAAAAGTCCAATTTTCTGCCGCTGATTATTGGATAACCAAGGCAAAGGCTTGGTTATCTGCCCTCACGGGCGCACCTCTCCTGCAGCAGGCAATAATTGCCGGCGCACCATCCACAGATTCGACAGGGCAGACAGCGTAGTCAGTTGCGCCGTGTTCTTGGCCAAGCCGCGAAAACGAGTCTTTACATAGCCGAACTGGCGTTTGATCACCCGGAGCGGGTGCTCCACCTTCGCACGCACTTGCGCCTTGGCCTTTTCGATCTTGCGCTTGGCTTTGTAAAGCACGCTGCGTTTGCTCAAGTGCGTGTAGGTGCTGCGTCGCGCAGCAATCTGCCAGATCACTGGCAGCCCTTCATGCTCTGGCCTTTTCTCAACGCCG
>NZ_QXTJ01000025.1 GCF_003605735.1 Pseudomonas sp. LS-2
ATTTCCAGCGGTTTACCTGGCCCAAAGGCCACTGCTGCACGTGATTTCATGATGTCACTTCCTTTTTTGAGTTGGTCCCCGTCACCAAAACCACCTGGAATTGGTTACCGGAGATACGACCGAACGATGGAGATGGTTTCGTTAATAGACTGTTGCTGCGAGTCGCTCCTCGCCCCTCCGTCAGGAAACTCCTCCCGTAGATGGCTCTCCAGAACGGCCGCCATCAGGCCGTTGATTGCACCGCGTACTGCTGCCAACTGCTGCAGAACCGCGACACATGTCGGATCAGCCTCCAGGTCATGCTCTAGAGCCGTGACCTGCTCGCTAATACCTCTAGCGTGACCGAGAGCTTTCTCCTTCTCTTTGGGGCACTGGGGCATTGCCATCCTCCCTTGCCGTTGATGTGGTCATACTATACCCCCCCACAGTATAAAACAACAACCAAAATTTTTTTGCCCGGCGCTTTCCCCTCTCGCGGACCCGCTTGATCGATCGCCTGCGACGACGACATCCAGCTATCGGGCGACCTTTCACCTACCGTCTACTCTGAAATTCCGCGATCTGGGAGGGTCGTCCATTTCACTGAAATGACTGAGCAGAACGTCCCATAAGGTTTCGTAGCGAATGAGCCAGGCACGGGAGATGAGTGACGGATGGAGGGTGCCCAAAGCTCGGTTGAACGAGTCGCGGATTCGCCGAGCTGCGATCATCGAAAGGACAGATACCGAGTCAACGTTCCTTGGATCGCCTCAAAATTGACCCAATAGGTCTTTTGGCCCATTGGCCTCTGCCAACGCACTACTGTCCTTGCAGTCTGGATGAGATGTTCGGCACTGGATTACACAATCCTCTTCACAATTGACTAAATGCACGAACGTAATTGCATGAGGCTTGATGCCCATCCCTTCAAATCTCATTTCAGAGGGATGGGCATCTTTCTAATCGAATCAACCTAACTCTGAACGCATCACCCTAACCGGCACCGACTTGTACGACGGCGTTCCGCTGTCCACGTCAATGTAGTCCAGCGGCACCAGCTGGTTGGCCTCGGGATAATAGGCCCCCACCGACCCAGGCGAGATCTTGTACTCGATGGCAGTTATGCGTTCATAGCGC
The DNA here is from genome assembly GCF_003605735.1 of Pseudomonas sp. LS-2. Taxonomy (GTDB): domain Bacteria; phylum Pseudomonadota; class Gammaproteobacteria; order Pseudomonadales; family Pseudomonadaceae; genus Aquipseudomonas. Next base: position 1,117 of record NZ_QXTJ01000025.1, read on the forward strand.
ATCTTGCGACCATGGGTGACCGTCTCGATGTCCACCAAGTCGCCGTGGGCTAAGCCGCGCGCCTGCAGGTCGGCAGGGTTCATGAACAGCACGTCGCGGCGGCCGAACACGCCGCGGTAGCGATCGTCCATCGCATAGATGGTGGTGTTGTACTGGTCGTGGCTACGCAGGGTGATCAGGCGCAGTACATCGTCACCCTCGACTTCCTTGTCCTCGTGTAGGCCCGGGAAGACGAAGAACTCGGCCTTGCCCGAGGGGGTCATCCAGATGCGTTCGGTGGCCGGTAGCGGCATGCGAAAACCGCCCGGCACGCGAATGCGCGCATTGAAGTTCTCGAAGCCCGGAAGAGTCTTCTCGATCAGGTCGCGGATTTTGTCGTAGTCGGCCCCCAGTTCCAGCCAAGGCACGGGGCTGTCCGGCATCGTCGCGTTGGCCATGCCTGCAATGATCGCCGGTTCAGAGCGCAAGAACTCCGATGCGGGCAGCAGTTTTCCAGCCGAAGCATGCACCATCGACATCGAGTCCTCGACGGTAATCGACTGCCGCTCTCCGTTCTGCACGTCCAACTCGGTGCGCCCCAGGCAGGGGAACAGGTAGGTTTCCTTGCCCACCAGCAGATGCGTGCGGTTGAGCTTGGTGCCGATGTGCACGCTCAGATCCAGCTTGCCCATGGCCGGGAAGCACTGGGCCGGATCGGGCAACGCCACGGCGAAGTTGCCGCCCAGGCAGATGAGCGCCTTCGACGTACCAGCGATCATTGCCTGCATGGCCTGCACCGAGTCATGCCCGTGTTCGGCCGGCGGCTTGAAGCCCAGTACTTGCTCGATCTTCTGCAGGAAATCGGCGGACGGTTTCTCGGTGATGCCCACGGTGCGGTTGCCCTGCACATTGGAGTGGCCGCGCAGCGGACAGATACCGGCGCCGGGTTTTCCGAGGTTGCCACGCAGCATCAGCAGGTCGCAGATCAGCCGCACGTTCGCGGTGCCCTCGTTGTGCTGGGTGATGCCCATGCCATAGGTGACGATAGTGGCGTTGGACTTAGCGTAGGCTGCAGCAACTTTTTCCATCTCGGCCTTGGTCAGACCACTAGCGTGCTCGATATCGGGCCATGCAGTGGCCAGCAGATCGGCCTTGAGCGCCTCGAAGCCATTGGTGTGCTGGGCGATGAATTCGAAGTCGAGCACCTGGCCGAGCGAGTCCTCCATCTCCAGCAGCGACTTCATCACCCCCTTAATTGCCGCCGCGTCGCCACCGGCCTTGACCTGCAGGTAGGTCGAGGCGATCCGGGTCGAGCCGTAGGTGGCCATCTCGATCATGTCCTGCGGGTCAGCGAATCGTTCCAGCGCCCGCTCGCGCAGTGGGTTCATGACCATGATCGGCACCTTGCGCCGGGATACCTCATGCAGTGTGCCCATCATCCGCGGGTGGTTGGTACCGGGGTTATGGCCGATCGAAATCACCAACTCGCACGATTCGAAATCGTCCAGCGACACCGAGCCCTTGCCCATGCCAATGGAGCGAGGCAGTCCCACGCTGGTGGGTTCATGGCACATGTTCGAGCAGTCGGGGAAATTGTTGGTACCCAATGCCCGCGCGAACAACTGGTACAGGTAGGCTGCCTCATTGGAGGCGCGGCCGGAGGTGTAGAACTCGACCTGGTTGGGTTCCAGTCCACGAAGGATTTCACCGATCCGGGCGAAGGCGTGCTCCCACTCGACCGGTTTGTATGTGTCGCTGCCGTGGTCGTAGACCAGCGGATGGGTCAGCCGCCCGAGGTCTTCCAGCTCGTAATCGCTGCGGTGCAGCAGCGTGGCCACCGGGTGGTTGGCGAAAAACTCAGGTGTGACGCGCTTGTTGGTCGCTTCCCAGGTCACCGCCTTAGCGCCGTTCTCGCAGAACTGAAAGGTCGACTTATGTTCCTTATCGGGCCAGGCGCACCCGGGACAATCGAAACCATCCGGCTGGTTGGTGCGCATCAGCGTAATGGGCGCTTTGAGCGTATCCATCTGCTCTCGCACCGCTGTCGCAGTCGCCTTCAACGCCCCCCAGCCACCAGCTGGGCCATCGTAGTTACGTACACCGGGTACCTTGCGTCGAGTCGTCATGGTCGCTCCTTAAACGCTTTATATTTTTTCGATATAAACCGATAGTTGCGTAATAAACCGCTCTTCTAGCGGACTTGAGGAATTGGGTTTGGTTGTGACAGTTCAGGAGGAAAGCGTACAGCCTTGTCAAATAAAGACAACCAGCAAAGCTGGATCCAACCTACCGGTGATCTGGAATCAAAAGTTTGGTCGACAAGGGAAAATCGTGTTCTAGAATCAAGCCACACTCTTTCGACATGTCAAGGCAACGAATCGATGAGCTACTCATCTACTTGTTGCGTCTCATTCGCATTGCGGTACTGAAGCCGCGCCCTGTGAGGCCGAGAACCATGGAAACATTCAGCTCTACGGCGCTTGATTTGGCTCGTTTTCAGTTCGCGTTTACAGTGGCCATGCATATTCTTTTTCCGGCAATCACCATAGGCCTCGCGAGTTATCTCGCCGTGCTGGAAGGTCTGTATCTGAAGACCGGTAGGGAGGTGTATCGCGATCTTTACATGTTCTGGATAAAGATCTTCGCGCTTAACTTCGGCATGGGAGTGGTTTCTGGCCTGGTGATGGCATATCAGTTCGGCACTAACTGGTCGCAGTTCTCTTATTTTGCCGGCGGCATTACCGGGCCACTACTGACTTACGAAGTGCTCACGGCATTCTTTCTCGAAGCTGGTTTTCTAGGTGTGATGCTGTTCGGCTGGGATCGGGTAGGCCGAGGCCTGCACATGTTCGCCACCTGCATGGTGGCGTTGGGCACGCTGATCTCGACCTTCTGGATCCTCTCCTCCAACAGCTGGATGCACACGCCCCAGGGCCACGAAATCATCGACGGCCGCGCGGTGCCGGTGGACTGGCTGGCGGTGATCTTCAACCCGTCGTTCCCCTACCGCCTGGCGCACATGGCGATCGCCGCGTTCCTCAGCACCGCGTTCTTCGTTGGCGCCTCGGGGGCCTGGCATTTGTTGCGCCGCCAGCACATCGAGCCGGCCCGCACCATGCTGTCGATGGCCTGCTGGATGGCCCTGGTGGTGGCGCCGATCCAGGCGGTGGTCGGTGATGCCCACGGCCTGAACACCCTGGAGCACCAGCCGGCGAAGATCGCCGCCATCGAAGGGCATTGGGAGAACGTCCCGGGCGAGCCGTCGCCGCTAATCCTGGCCGGCTGGCCGGACATGAAGGCCGAGAAGACCCACTTCGCCATCGAGATTCCCTATCTGGGCAGCCTGATCCTGACTCACAGCCTCGACCGCCAGATTCCGGCGCTGAAGTCATTCCCCCCCGAGGACCGGCCCAACTCCACGGTGATCTTCTGGACCTTCCGGCTCATGGTGTGCATGGGCCTGCTGATGATCCTCGCCGGGGTGTGGAGCCTGTGGCTGCGCCGTGGCGACCGCCTGCACACCACGCCGTTGTTCCTCCGGTTCATGCTGTGCATGGGCCCGGCGGGGCTGATCGCCCTGTTGGCCGGCTGGGTGACCACAGAGATGGGCCGCCAGCCCTGGGTGGTCTACGGGCTGATGCGCACCGAGCATGCGGTATCACCGCTGAGCACCGCGCAGATGAGCGTCAGCCTCGCGGCATTCGTGGTGGTGTACTTCGTGCTGTTCGGCACCGGTATCGCCTACATGCTCAAGCTGGTGCACAAGGGGCCGCAGCGCCACGAAGGCGAGCACCCGATCGAAGGTGGCGCGGGCCAGTCCAAGACCCCCGCGCGCCCCCTGTCCGCAGCGGACGATCACTGACCCTGTCGAAGGCGACGGCAACCTGAGGAGCGATGGCCATGGGCGTGGATATCACTTTGATCTGGGCATTGATCATCATCTTTGGCGTGATGATGTACGTCATCATGGACGGCTTCGACTTGGGCATCGGTATCCTCTTCCTGGCGATCAAGGACAAGGAAGAGCGCGATGTGATGATGAACACCGTCGCCCCGGTGTGGGACGGCAACGAGACCTGGCTGGTGCTGGGCGGCGCCGGCCTGTTCGGCGCCTTCCCGTTGGCCTACTCGGTGATCCTCAGCGCCCTGTACCTGCCACTGGTGCTAATGCTGCTGGGCCTGATCTTCCGCGGCGTGGCCTTCGAGTTCCGCTTCAAGGCCAGCGAGCGCAACCGCCACTGGTGGGACAAGGCGTTCATCGGCGGCTCGATCATCGCCACCTTCACCCAGGGCGTCGCCCTGGGGGCGTTCCTCGATGGCATCCCGGTGGCAAACAACATGTACGCCGGCGGCGCCCTCGACTGGCTGCGTCCGTTCCCGCTGTTCTGTGGCTTCGCACTGCTGCTGGCCTACGCCCAGCTGGGCAGCACCTGGCTGATCATGAAGACCGAGGGGCGTCTGCAGGAAGAGATGTACCGCTACTCCTCGTACTTCATCTGGGGCCTGCTGATCGCCATCGCAGTGATCAGCGTGTGGACGCCGCTGGCCCACCCCGAGATTGCCCAGCGTTGGTTCAGCCTGCCCAACCTGTTCTATTTCCTGCCGGTGCCTCTGCTGCTGCTGTTCTGCTTCTTAGGCACCCTGACCACCCTGGCGCACCGGGCCACCGCCGCACCGTTCCTATTCACCCTGCTGGTAATCTTCCTCGGCTACAGCGGCCTGGGCATAAGCATCTGGCCGAACATCATCCCGCCGTCGGTTACGCTGTGGCAGGCGGCCTCGCCGGTGGCGAGCCAGCTGTTCGCGCTGATCGGCGCGCTGTTCATCCTGCCGTTCATCTTGGTGTACACGGCCTGGAGCTACTACGTGTTCCGCGGCAAAGTTAAGATTGGTGATGGTTATCATTAGCCAGACAATGCTGTTGATCGCCCCCCCAATTGGCAACGCTGACTGATGCATGTAACCGAGGTAGGTATCTACACTCCGGCCGCCGACGAAGTGCTGATCCGGGTCGCCTATACCGGTGTGAACCGCCCGGATGAATTGCAGCGCTCGGGTAGCTATCCGCCGCCAGCCGATGCTTCACTCTACCTCAGCCTCACCCTACCTCGGCCTGGAAGTCTCGGGCGAAGTGGTGGCCGTGGGTGCGGCCGTGCAGGGATTGCAGGTCGGTGCGTAGGTGTGCGCACTCACGCCAGGTGGCGACTACGCTGAATACTGCAGCCGGAAACTAATTCACCGTGTGGACCAATCTATTCGAGCACGACCGCCTGTTACCCGGCGAAACCGTGCTGGTGCATGGCGGGTCTAGCGGAATCGGATTGACCGCCATCCAGCTGGCCAATCAGTTCGGCGCGCGGGTGTTGGCAACGGCAGGCAGCGAGGCCAAGCTGGAGACATGTAGCAGCGCAGGTACCAGCCGGGCCATCAATTACCGAGAAGAAGATTTCGCCGAGGTGGTCTGGGCCGAGACCGAGGGCAAGGGTGTGAACCTGATCCTCAATCATGGTCGGGGGTAGCTACCTGCAGCGCAATATCGACACCCTGCCGGTGGAAGGTAAGTTGGTGCAGATCACCTTTCTCGAAGGCAGTACGGCCGAGTCGAACGTCATGCCGATCATACTCAAGCGCCTGGCCTTTATCAGCTCGACCCTCCGCGCCCGATCCAAAGCGGAAAAAGCCAACATCGCTGCAGCCCTGCAGGCCGATGTCTGGCCGTTGCTTGGCGCAGGTCAATGCCTTCCTGCACTTTCCCGCTGCATGAAGCCTCCCAGGCACATGCACTGATGGAAAGCAGTCGTCACATTGGCAAGATAATGCTGGAGATCAATCCATGATTGCAGGTCGTCACAGTGGTAGGAATGTGCTCGTTTCTGGTGCTGCGAGCGGCATCGGTCCGGCGGTTGCGCAGCGCTATTGCGAAGAAGGCGCTACCGTCGCACTGCTCGACCTCAACCCTCAACCCTCAACCCTCAACCCTCAAGCGCTACAAGCTCAGGGCGAGAGATTGCGCGCCCAAGGCTTCGTGGTTACATGGCACGCTGTGGCCTCCCACTACAGTGCCACCCAAGGCAGCCATCATCGGGTTCACTCGACACCTGCCAGGAAAACTTGGGGCCTATGGCATTACGGCCAATGCCCTGGCCCCTAGGCGCATCGAAACACCCCTGCTGAAACCGTCACGTCGGCGGCCGATGAGACGCTTATCGCCAACACCCCACTGCCCAGGCTAGGCCAGCCCTGGGAGATAGCCGATGCGCCCGCTACCTGCGTGCTCCAGACAGCGCCTCATCACAGGCCAGGTACTCGATGTAGCTTACGTCGTCGTCAGGACAACTTGCAGGCGATTTTGTTTACAGTCTCCTCGTTTATAGTGCGAGAAACCATCCTCGCCCTAGCCATGCCTCTATTCCTGTTCGCCTAGATCACCGATGTCGTCGATGGTTTGATGAGTCGGCATCTGCGCAAATTCGAGGCACGTTGCGAGAGCAGCTTTATATACTATCCCGCGAAACGGACATTGCTGCCATTACTCGAAAGCTCATAGGCAGCCTATCTTTTTCTGCCCAGGCCACTCAAGTCAAACTGGGTGCTGATACCCTGCGTCGTTCTACTTGTTCTCATGATCACTATCATCGCCGCGACTTTCAAGAACCACCTAAGACGTCAAAGAGCTCCTTTCTCTCAGATACTCCATAGAAGATGGACTTAGCCTGACCGACGAAGGCGAGCGCGATCTCGTAAGGGAGAGGTTCCAAAAAGCCGACTATACTCGCGACTGAATTGTGACTGACTCTCATAACCTACTTGAGAGGCTACTGTTGCAATATCGGTTGACTGACTGAGCACTAACCTTCGAGCCTCGTGCAATCGCAGTTGTTTCTGATACTGGAGCGGACTCATAGAAGTAACAGCTTTAAAACGATGATGGAGAGTCGAAACCCCGAGATTTACATATTTTGCTAATTCATCGATCCGCATAGGTTCAGCAAAATTATTATTTAGCCATTCGATTGCTCGCGTTACTCTATATGATTGACTGTCGACCACTGCAATTTCGTAGAGCCTCTGGCCTTGCTGACCTCGCAGCAATCGATAAAATATTTCTCGCAAGGCCATAGGTGCGAGCTGAGAGATATCTTCGGGGCTATCAAGCAAGCTCAGCAAGCGAAACAAAGCATCCAGCAACGGGCCATCAGTACTTCCAAGATACAGCCCTCTTACATCGCCATTACTAGGGACACCGACAGGACTACTATCAGCAATCAATTGACTAATCTGAGCAGGATCAATGTCTAAAAGCGCACCTAAATAGGGCACATCCGGGGATGCCTCAATAACTTTACCCGCGAGCGGAAGAGTAACAGAAATCACCAAATAGTTCAGAGGATCATATACATACCGCTCGCCAAATAGACGAACCTCCTTTCGACCTTGCACCACCAAGCACAGTGTAGGCTTATAAACACTATACAGCGTATCCGTAGGTGTATCGTTTCGAACTAAATTGAGACCCTCAATAGCGGTTTGGTATATTCCGGAACCTGTCGTAAAACGGCGAATAATCGACGAAATTACCGCCCGCTTAAATGAAAGCGGATCGTCAAAGGTTGGGAAGAGTTGCGGACTTGATTCTGACATGTCGAGGCCCCTGAACATCGTCTAATCCTGAGAATAGCGCAAACAGGGACGCGTAAGATACCCCACTAGCTCGGTATGACAAAAGGCCCGGCAAAGCCGGGCCGAGAATTAGTGAAACTATCTTACGACCGTTTAGCTCGTGCTTTCAGTTGATCGGAACCACCTTCAGCTACGCGCTGGAAGCCTGGGGTGCGATCGGAACCACCTTCAGCTACACGCTGGAAACCTAGAGTGCGATCGGAACCACCTTCAGCTACACGCTGGAAACCTGGGGTACGATCGGAACCACCTTCAGCTACACGCTGGGAACCTGGGGTGCGATCGGAACCACCTTCAGCTACACGCTGGGAACCTGGGGTGCGATCGGAACCACCTTCAGCTACACGCTGGAAACCTGGAGTGCGATCGGAACCACCTTCAGCTACTCGCTGGAAACCTGGAGTGCGATCGGAACCACCTTCAGCTACACGCTGGAAGCCTGGGGTACGATCGGAACCACCTTCAGCTACACGCTGGAAGCCTGGAGTGCGATCAGAACCGTTTTTCGAGATGGGGGTGATCACAACGCCACTACCCGACTCGCTAATCAGAGTCTGTTCTTTTTGGCTGTAGGCCGCAAAGGTGTTCGCACTGAATGCAACGATAGCGACGCTGATAACTACTGATTTGATGGATTTCATGGCGGCAACTCCAGAGACTATGTGAGTTGTGGGTGCCGCAGCTACGATGTGCTGCCGACCCCGCAGAAGGACCTCCTTGCTGCATGGGGTTAGATTAATTTTTCGTATGAGAAAGCGTTACATGATACGTGCCGCCTTTTTGCCTATTCCTCTCGCAGTATCGAATCCCGCCCCTCACCGCTTACAAGCTGCCGGTCTTTCTCATGCTATCCAGGAGCAAAAGCTCGAATCTAGACGACCAGAACATGGACTCGTGGGAGTCGCCTCCAGTCCTATATCGACCAAACCGTCGTTTCACTATCGAGTTTCGCCCAGTGTGATTACTAACAAGTTGCGGGCGCAGTCGGTCGGCGGCACAGTGTGCCTACCGTGCATCGGAAGCTATTCCTACCCGACTGCAGCTGAAGTCGGTGAAGTCAGGGGACATTATCGTAGTCGACATCAAAGCTCTCGAAAGTAGCAAGTCGCTGGGCTAGTTAGGATTGTTGCCCAGGCGCCGGCATCGAACGTCGAAACAAAGCAGGGGTTAGCACCTGTCGCGTAACCGTACGGCGAGCTCACCGTCCGAACTCCATCATTAAGGGCGATGCTATTCGCGTATTTTTAGGCGAACGCGATCACCCCCGATCGTAAAGATTTCCGTACGCCAACGAAGCTCTTATCCGAAACTGTTCAAAGCCTAGGTCGCTCAGGAATGCCTGCAACCTGGGCAACAGAGTCCAGAGTCGCCATCAGCCACGGCATCGTCATCCGTAAATGGATGCCGCTCTATCGAGACCAGCCCGCACCGACCTCGCTGCCAGCATTTGTCCCGCTGAAGGCTGTACCTAAACGGCCAGCCGAAGCGTCAGTGAAAATCGAGTTGCCCGTGGCTGGGGTGCCGAACGGATCAGCGACGGCCAAAACCCTCGATTACAGCCTGAAATGCTGGGTAGCGCTGAAGCGCTATCTGGACGACGCAGCTGTGCCCATCGACAACAACCAAGTTGAAAACCAGATACGGCCATGGGCGCTCGGACGCTCGAACTTGTTATTTGCCGAGTCGCTGCGCAGCGGTAAACGGGCGGCTGTAATCATGAGCCTGATCCAATCGGCGCGCATGAATGGGCATGATCCGTATGCCTATCTCAGAGATGTGCTGACGCGGCTGCCCACACAGCGGACCAGTGATATCGAGCAATTGCTACCGCATCAGTGGGTGCCAGCCACTGCTTCATAGGCAAAGCTGTGCGACCACATCTTCTGATGACATGACTTGGGCATATTCGGTGCCCAGTATGGCCAAGGTCAGCTCATAAACGGTAGAGGCGTCCCAAAACGTTCCATTTGGCCTGATGACGGGTACAGCAGTAGTCGCATCCGCAGGAAGAATGATTTCGTATCCAAGTGCCTTCCCCGCTCGGATAGTGGCATCCATGCTGTTATGAATCACAACGCCGGTCAGAACAATACGTTTTACGTGCATGCTTTTAAGGATGGCATCCAATCGGGTTTCTATGAATGCGCAGTTCTCATGCTTGATGATGACAGCCTCGCCCTCTACCGGGGCCACTTCTTTTTTGATTCCATTCCAGGGGCCATGAACGTGATAGCTGGAGGTGGGATTCTTTTCATCATGCTTCACATGAAGGACAGGCCAGCCATTTGATCGCCAGTGCCGCAGAAGGCGTTGGATTGCGGACAAATAACCAGGGTGGCTTTTACCATCCCAAATAGGTTGATCAATCGCATCCTGAACATCAAGGATAATCAGGGGAATGCGAGGTGTATCCTTCATATGGGGCCGTCTCCTTACGATGGACGTTTAGTGTGCTGCAACGCTCCCCCATCAACAAGCAGTGCAGTCTCGCTAGGGTATCGTTGCCGACACAATATCAGTGAAGAGGGGCTGCTACCGCGGAAGTGGATTCCGGCCTTGCTCGAGCAAGGTGTGTTGGCCGGACGCTTAGAGCATCAGTTAAAGGTGGCAGAGGATAGTCGATTAAAGTTCGATACTGGTAAGAAATGGCGATTCAACCAGACCCCGATTCATGCATGTTGCACCGCGAGGTGCAGCGTGAAGCGTTGACAGGGGTAACCGATGGGCCAGCCATTGAGCCGCGTAATTAGGAATTCGGGATGCCGATGCTGTTAAGCGAAGCAAAAGGTAATACGGAGCATGGCGTTATACGCCAGTCATGCTCTGATCCGGCGCGGTCGGAGCCCCTGCGCACGTCGGGAAGTCCTTTGCACAGAATCTGGGAGATCTCAGCGGTGCCCGGTGCGCAAGCCTCGGGCGGAGCAGGAAAGGCCAATAGCCGTAACCCTACTGCCCACGCCGCTGAGAAGTCGGATACGTTCGCAGTACCTGAGAAAACTTTGAACAAAGGGCCTGGCCCCGTGGAGATAGTGGAGGAAAGGATCGTAGCCAAGGGAAACACCTACAGGCCTCCCGCGCCCCAAACACAGAGCTGGATCAGTTGCGAGTCGAAGTAGACTTTGAGTATTAAAACTGTCGCGGGAGCATCGCTGTTTTCGCGGACTGCAGCCTCGTTGAGAGGAATCGCAAAACTGCCGCGACCACTTAAAATTCCGATCCGGACGGATGCGTTAGAGAATTAAAACTGTCTCATCCAGAAACGACGCGGCTTTCAAGCACGCTCAAATGGACCGGCGGCTGGTCGGCCGCCGGTCTCAGAGTCATCGACGAGGGATGAAGTTGGCAACGTGACCGATGGGATTGAACTGTCGACCGGGGTGTCACTTGGGAACAACATGGTTAACATGGGCCGATTCTCCGGCCAGGGGTGAGGGTCATGCCGGGATTGACTTATGACTATCCTGACTACGTATTTACAGGTGTTGATCCCATGTTGACGAATCCCGACGAAGAATCGCCCCGGCTTAGCCGGGGCTTACGCTTGCGCTCAGGTTTTGGATTGCGGGGGATTCTCTTCCTTATTGCCGCATTGGATCAGCAGCAGCAAAACTGTGGCTACCTGCAGAGGCTGCTTTTGCAGGTAGCCAGCGACCAACGCTCACCCCCTCTGGCACTGCGTTACGCTTTCGGGTGACAAATGTAATTACCGCTTCGCAGGAAGGTTTCATGCTTGTTCGGCGAATAGACTCCCTAGGTGACTTGCTCGTTGGCCCCTGTGATGCCCGCTTTTGACCTGGCTACCACCGCGACCGCCGACGTACATACTCCGTCAATCTGATTGGCGCTGTCCCCGCAAGCCCGCCGCTTGGCGGGCTTTTTTGTGGCTGCAGGAACGCCTTACAGGCTGTTCGGCTCGATGCCGATCTCCCGCAGCGACTTGACCAGCGACGGGTCGATAACGGCCTCTCCGGTGGTCGACGCGGCCTGATTGATGCCTACGGTGCGGTACTTGATCAGGTGGCCGGAGACCATCTGTTTGAGGATCTGCTTGGCCTTATCGCCGCCTGTCACGGTGTACGGGCTCATCAACTGCGACGTGGACTTCATCGCCTGTTCCTGGGCGTTGTTGACCAGTGCAGCCTGCTCGCCCTGCAGCCCAACGAGCGGGGCCAACGGGATAGACGGGGCCATGCTCACCGGCGTTTCCTGCGGAGAGATTGTCCACGCCTCGTTCTGGTCGATGCGCAGTTGGACGGTACCGACCGGCACCTTGAAGCGGCCACCGGACATGATGCCGACGTAGATCTCGCTGCCTTCCTTCCGGACTACCGGGTAGAAGTGCAGCGGCTGGGTGACGATCCAGTTCGGCGTGCCCAGATCGCCCGTAGTGACCATCATGGTGGTCTTATCGGTGAATTCGTCGGTTGTGGCCGTGGCCTTCCAGGTCTGCTGCTCGGAGGCGCATCCCGCGAGGGAGAGGGCTACGGCAAGGGCGGCGATATATTTCATTGGGTCTGTTCCCGGGCTTTAATATGACGAGCAGGTCGTGTAGCCGTAATTGGTGATGCAGTTGGTGTTGCGAGGGGTATAGACCGGCATCTGCGGTGCGACGCCTGGTGCTTGGCTCATTCTGGCCATTTCGTCCGCCGCGCTAGCCACCTGAGCACAAGCGATCTGGGCTTTCGATCGATCTGCGTCGGTGAGAACCATAGCATCCGCCTCAGCCGAGTAGCTTTGAACCATATTCCACAGCTTGCCCTGGTCATACAGGTACTGGGCTGGACGACGCTGCATCTGGAACGAGACAAAGCTGTTGTATTGGTCTGCGGTGATAAGTTGCTCGCGTTTGCACAGGCCTGCGGCTGAGACCAACTTAGAAATCGTCTGGTATTCCGATTCGGGCATCTGCGTCATGCAGCCGGTGAGTGCAAGAGAACTAGCAAGTGTTACAGCGATCCGTGTCATGTCGGCCTCTCTATTCCAAGGGAGGCGATTGTAGCAGGGTGCCACCATGTAGTCGGCGCCCCCCCCTGCTCTTTGGACTTACCCACGATACCGCCCGGGTTTTTGCCAGATGATGAGCACCAGGGTCATCGCGACGGAACCGACGAGCGACAAAGCCATTTTGTCCTCTAACAGATGGAACGACGCTCCACCCGCTTGCAGCAAAGCGAGCCAGATACCAATCACCGATCGACCCGCTGTACCCAAGCTCCGGCCTAGTTCTATGGCAACAGGATCGAAGATAACCCGACGTAGACGACAGATGTGTTGTACTCCCAGCACGAGGCCGCCGCTCCTGACGCGACCGAGGACATCTTGGAGATCAAGCGCCACATTGACGTCCAGTATCGGCTCCCGAATGGACGGTAGCTGTCACAAACCCAGTAGCGATGCTGTAGGTGAGTTGCTATGCAGTGTGATCCAAGCGGTTAAATCTATTTTTTGGTCTGTTAACGACAACAGTTTAAGGTTAAATCTAGTTAACAGGGGACGCTAATTGAGGAGGCCGGCAGTCCTTTGTCTTTCGCTTTGGACCGCTGTCGTCCTGTAGTCGTGAGAGAATTTAGTCTATCTACATGCATCGAGATAGGGCCAGCAGTTCAGTTAGCTTTGGCTAAGTTAATGAGAGGGTATGCCTGTATCTGCACGCGGTAAACGTGATTATGCAGTTTACGGGCTTTGGTATAAAGGCAGTGGATCTGCACCTTTCTGGCGAGCCTCCTCAAAGTTATGAAGTAAGGCTTTGGTCTCCTCTGATTGCTGGATGAGGTGATTACTGCGCAGTATCCTCCAGGCCAAGTTTGGGTGTGACATGTTCTGATCGAAGAACACCAATGGCTTCCCCGTCTCCAACGCTCCAAACTCGTCGAGCGTTCTGTAGGCCTGCATGTTCCAGCTAAGTTTCGTCAGTTCGTTAGCCACCCAGTTCGCTTCTATTGAGGTCGTGAAATCAGAGGTGGACCGCGACCACTCGCGTACAAGCTCAGCCGCGAACTCATCTGCTGCTTCTTCCCTAGCTTTAGCAAGAGCCGGCTCGGTGTTCAACTGCGAAAGACTGCCATTAGAGAACTCGGCACCTGTAGTATTTTTGCTCAGGTGGCCGACTTCATGAAGCAGCATAAACGTCAGCAGATGCTTTGATTCAAGCGTCATGCGCCCCGAACCTTTGGAGTGGGCGTTCAGCCATGCCTCGAATGCTGGTAGGTTTACGAAAACGCACGTGCAGTCTCGCGGGACCACCGCTGGCGTTGAGATAGCTCCAGCAGGCGACTTCACCAGGTAAACGGGTACTGACTGGGCATCGCCTTCATTCCACGTCCAGGAAGGAGTGAGTGTTGGACCATTAGCCTTGGTCATCAGGTTTGCAGACTTAATCGCAGATTCGAGAAGCGGCCGCTCAGCGTTGGTGTGCTGCAACCCGCGAAGGGCCACTGGATCATGATCTGCAGCTACCAACAGTATCGAATTACCAAGCATGCTGATCCCTGCGACAAACACGATAGCGTGAGATAAGCTTTTTCGGGTGTAGAAAGAGAGCAGTGTGCGTGAGCCATTCTGGTTTTTTAGTGTCAATTTCTCGATGTGCATGGTGCGGTCGCTCTAATCTCGGCACAGGTGACAAGGAGAGTAGGCATGGTGAGTCATACTGCATTGGTTGTTGCGGCCTTTTTGGTGTGTTGGCAACTGGCACACGCGGCAGAGGGAACGAAAGAAAGGCCAGAGCCCCCACCCGACACAGTGCCATCTCTTGAACAGGCGAACCCTCCAGTTTCATGCATCGGCTGCGACCAGCCATTCGATACAAGCACCCATAAGCAGGTGCTCGAGGGCTTGGCGAACAATCCTTACCTCGCCGAGCTACGCAAAGCCCTCTACCAGCAGGACATCATCCACCAGTTTGAATCCAAGGCACATTTTGACAACTGCGACTTTGATTCGGCGACTACTTACGTAACGAGCTTACTAGATGAGGCAAGCAGCTACGTCGAAAGAGCGCAGAAGGCCAAAGACGTGGGTGATCTGGCAAAAATGAAGGATGCTGCTGCCAGTGCGTTCTTTTCCATAGGACAAGCCCTGCATGCTGTGCAAGACTTCTATGCGCACACCAATTATGTCGAAATGCGGGCGCCGAAAGCCCGAAAGGTTACGGACATTGAAGTCATCGCTCCGTGGAAGCCTAAGGGGCGTGATCGTATTAAAGAGCTTCGCAAGGAAGGTCTCTACTCTGGATACGTTTTCTGGGGTGTGCCGCAGCTGTGTCCAGCTGACACAACGTCGCATGGCGATCTGGCGAAGGACACCGCTACCACTAAAAGCGGGGCGAAGAAACTTCCTAACCTTCAAAATATCAACCAGTACAAGGTGGCGGTGTTTTTGGCCAGGGAGGCTTCGTTGGGGCTTATGGAGGACGCCTTCAACAGGTGGCCGCTTTTGAAGCAACTCAATGGCAAGCATGTAGCGTTCGAGACGTTTGTAGACCGTCGTAGCATCGGCGAGACGCACTGAATATGGGCGTGAGTTGGAAGGTGCTCGTTGCCTGCGGACTGCTTTGCTCTCTCTCAGCCAACGCGCAGATGATTCCAGGTTGTCGGTTGGACAGTTCTTCGGCCGCATTGGTTGAACAGACCATTAACCGAGCTGCCCAGGCCTACCGGGAGCTCGGAAAGGCACTGCCTTTCGATACTGTCGTCGTGAACCCGCGGGCAGCGTTAATTGAGGGACGTACTCTAACTGCCTATATCGTTACCAATGCCAATTCAGATGGAATTGACGCTTATGGCTGTGCTACTCAAGCAGTCACGAAGGATGCCCCCTTAGACGAGCTGAGCGTACGTGGCGGCTGTCTGATTGTTGCTGCTGAGAGACTAGAGCTTCGTTGCTCTTCAAGTGCGGTGGCGCTGTTTGGAGATATCGGTGAAAAACTGGGTCGAGCCAATCCGGCGCTGCTGTATGTGCTCGCTCATGAGCTTGGCCATGTCTATCAACGGCAGGCTGGCGAGTACGAAGGTCGAGTCGCTCAACTCGAACTAGCTCAAGATCGCGAAGCCAAGCTTCAAGCACTGCAAGACTCATGCGACCCGGTCTCAACCAAAAGGGAGGAGGATGCTGATGCCTATGCCCTAGACGTAATGAAGCTACTGCTGCCAGAGCCGCCGTATCGGGAGCCGCTCTTCTCGCATCGTGGCTCGCTTCTGTGGAATGTTGATCAGCTCGTTCTGGCAGCCAACGCATGGCAGCAATCCTCGCTGGCGCAGGAATTCATTAGTCGCCCAGTGGTGCATGAGACCTTTGTGCCAACGGAGTTCCCTACGCCTGAGGCTACTGTCGAAGCGAAAGCCCGCAAGTTCGTTTGTGAAGTTATGACCGGGAAGTCTGGAACAATTTATCACCCTCTACAGTCAGCGACGCACCCTTCGCTCGATCAACGGATGGGACGTATTGCTGACGCAATGAGGCCAATCTCAGTCTCTTTGCCGAATGACACCAACAAGACTCAATTTGCGTCGGTCGCAAAGCTCCAAAGCGACCTAGGCCCAATCTTCAGCCAAATCTATCGGGAAACGGCGGTCTATATGGAGTCAATGCAGGCGGCTATTTGCACGGTGGTCAATTCGCCTGAACCCCCAGCCTGCGATTAGGAACGTGGGTTTCGAGTAGGCTATTCCTGCTTCAGTGCTTCCATCGTTTCGGGAGCGAGAGGACGTTCCAAGGCGACGTCATCTGCGGTGGAATTGCTGGTGCCCTCTAGCTCTACCCTGTCGCGACTCCTGTATCGATCCCTACTGATTTGGAACTACAAAAGACCCGGCAAAGCCGGGCCTAAATTTAGTGGAACGAGCCTACGACCGCTTAGCTTGTACATTCAGTCGATCGGAACCACCTTCAGCTA
>NZ_QXTJ01000047.1 GCF_003605735.1 Pseudomonas sp. LS-2
GGGTGCGCGAAGCGGTGGTCATCGCTCAGGAAGGCGCCCAAGGTCCGATGCTGGTGGGCTACGTCGTCGCCAATCAAGCGAGCGACGATCTGCTGCCTGAAGAATTGCTGCATCAAGAGCTCAGAGCCCAACTGCTTCAGCAACTGCCGGACTACATGGTGCCCCAGCACTGGCTGTTCCTGCCGCGTCTGCCGCTGACCCCCAATGGCAAACTGGACCGCAAGGCACTGCCGAAAGCCGATGCCAGCCAGGTCCAGAAAAGCTACGTCGCGCCGACCACCGNTGAACCTGCAGCAGGTCGGCCTAAGCGACAACTTCTTCGAGTTGGGCGGTCACTCGTTGCTGGCGACCCAGGTGCTGTCGCGGGTGCGACAGTTGCTCAATGCCGAGGTCGCGTTGCGCACGCTGTTCGAGCACAGCACCCTCGAAGCTTTCGTACAGGCGCTTTGCGCTGAAACCTCTGCGCCCATGACGCCGCCGCTGTTGCCGGTGGCGGGGGATCAGGCAATGCGTCTGTCGTATGCGCAGGAGCGTCAATGGTTCCTCTGGCAGTTGGACCCACAGGGTGTGGCCTACAACCTGCCGTTGGCACTGCGTCTACACGGCCGGCTCGATGTCCAGGCGCTGGCCCGCAGCTTCGACAGCCTGATCGAGCGCCACGAAACCCTGCGCACGATCTTCGTGCAGAACGGGGCGGACGTGGTGCCGGTTCTTCAGGCGAACGCAGGAGTTGTATTGGAGGCCCACGCCCTGGACGATGCGTCGCAAATCGCCGCCCAGGTGGATGCCGAAGCGCACCGGCCGTTCGACCTCAAACAGGATGCCCTGCTGCGAGCGAAACTGCTGCGCCTGGCGGACGACGACCACGTGTTGATTCTGACCCAGCACCACATTGTCTCCGATGCCTGGTCGATGCGGGTGATGGTCGATGAGCTGGTCGAGCTGTACGCCGCATACCGCGATGGCCGCGACGTGCAACTTGCGGCGCTGCCGATTCAATATGCCGACTATGCCCACTGGCAGCGTCAGTGGATGGACAGCGGCGAACGCGAGCGGCAATTGGCCTACTGGACCGCGCAGTTGGGTGGCGAACAGCCGGTGCTGGCGCTGCCCACCGACCATCCGCGCCCGAACGTGCAGAGCTTCGTCGGTGCGACCCGGTCGGTGACCTTGCCCAAGCCGCTGCTGGATTCGCTCAAGGCCTTGGCCCAGCGCGAGCACTCGACGCTGTTCATGCTGTTGTTGGCGTCGTTCCAGACCCTGCTGCATCGCTACAGCGGCCAGCGCGATATCCGCGTCGGCGTGCCGATTGCCAACCGCAACCGGGTGGAAACCGAGCGGCTGATCGGCTTCTTCGTCAACACCCAGGTGCTCAAGGCCGACATCGATGGCCAAGGCGCTTTCAACGAACTGTTGGCGCAGGTCAAACAGACCGCGTTGCAGGCCCAGGCCCATCAGGACCTGCCCTTCGAACAACTGGTGGAGGCGCTGCAACCTCAGCGCAGCCTCAGCCATAGCCCGTTGTTCCAGGTGATGTTCAACCACTTGAGCGAAGGTCGCAAAGGCGTCGACATTGCCTTGCCGGGGCTCACGCTCTCGGCGCTGGCGGCGACCGGGCGTACCGCGCAGTTCGACCTGAGCCTGGAAACCTTCGAGTCGGACGAGCAACTGATCGCGACCCTGACCTACGCCACCGACCTGTTCGAGCCGGCAAGCATGGTGCAACTGATCGGCCATTGGCAGCACCTGCTGCAGGCCATCGTCGCCGAGCCTGAATCGCCCGTCGCGGCGCTGCCGATGCTGGCGCAAACCCAGGCGCAGCAAGTGCTTCACGACTGGAACCGCACCGAGGCCCGTTACCCGCTGGATCTGGGTGTGCATCAGTTGATCGAGATGCAGGTGCTGCGAACACCGGAGGCTGTCGCTCTGGCGTTCGGCGACCGGCAAATGAACTACGCCGAGCTGGACGCCATCGCCAACCAGTGGGCCCATCGACTCATCGGCCTGGGTGTCGGCACCGACGTGCTGGTGGGCGTGGCCGCCGAACGCTCTGTTGAGATGGTCATCGGCCTGTTGGCGGTGCTCAAGGCCGGTGGTGCCTATGTGCCGCTGGACCCGGAATACCCCCGGGAGCGCCTGAGTTACATGATGCAGGACAGCGGCATCGGTCTGTTATTGACCCAGCCCCATCTGCGCGATCAGTTGCCGGTTCCCGATGGTGTGCAGACCCTGGATCTGGGGGCGTCGGTGGCTTCGTTCAGTACCGTGGCACCCGATCTTGAACTGGACCCGCAAAGCCTGGCCTACGTGATCTACACCTCCGGCTCCACCGGTCAGCCCAAAGGCGCCGGCAATCGCCATGCCGCCCTGACCAACCGCCTGTGCTGGATGCAGGAGGCCTATGGCCTGAGTGCTGACGATGCGGTGCTACAGAAAACCCCGTTCAGTTTCGACGTCTCGGTGTGGGAGTTCTTCTGGCCGCTGATGACCGGGGCTCGCCTGGTGGTCGCGGCGCCGGGCGCCCATCGCGATCCGGCCGTGCTGGTCGAGCTGATCAACCAGCGCGCCGTGACCACGCTGCATTTCGTGCCTTCGATGTTGCAGGCATTCCTGCTCGATGCCCGTGCGTCCAGTTGCAGCAGTCTGCGCCGGGTCATCTGCAGCGGGGAAGCCTTGCCGGTGGAAGCGCAGCAGCAAGTGTTCCGGCAATTACCTGACGCCGCGCTGTACAACCTGTACGGCCCGACCGAAGCGGCGATTGACGTGACCCACTGGCAGTGTGTCGACGAAGGCCGCGACAGCGTGCCGATCGGGCAGCCTATCGCCAACCTGGCGACCTACATCCTCGACGCCGATCTGCAACCGCTGCCGGTGGGCGTCGCGGGCGAGCTGTATCTGGGCGGTGAGGGCCTGGCGCGGGGTTACCACCGTCGGCCAGCGCTGACCGCCGAGCGCTTCGTCGCCAACCCCCACGGCGCCGGCCGGCTGTATCGCACCGGGGATCTGGCCCGGCATCGCCGCGATGGCGTGATCGAGTACCTGGGGCGGATCGACCATCAGGTGAAGATCCGTGGACTGCGCATCGAACTGGGTGAAATCGAAGCCCGCCTGCTGGAACTGCCGTCGGTGAACGAAGCCGTGGTGGTCGCGCAGGACGGCCCGACCGGTAAGCGTCTGGTGGCCTATGCCGTGCCGAACGACGGGCTGTGGCTGCACGCCAGCGCTGACGATCAGGCCCGTCACGCTGCTGCGCTGGGCACCCGCCTGGCGCGCACGCTGCCCGATTACATGCTGCCCACGCATTGGGTGTTCCTGGCGCACCTGCCGCTGAGTCCCAACGGCAAGCTCGATCGCAAGGCGCTGCCGAAGGTCGAGGCGGTCGCCATGCGACAGGCGTATCGACCACCGCAGAGCGAACTGGAACAGCAGATCGCCGCGATCTGGCAAGACACCCTGCACGTCGAACAGGTTGGGCTGGGCGACAACTTCTTCGATCTGGGCGGGCATTCGTTGCTCGCCACCCAGACCGTTTCGCGCATCAACGCGCAGTTGGGAATCGACGTTGCGCTGCGCCTGATCTTTGAAACACCGACCCTGGCCGAGTTTGCTCAGGCCGTGCTGGAGAGCCGCAGTGCACTCAGCGAAGAAGGGCTTTCGGACATTGAAAAAATGATGGACCTGATGGAGCAAGCGTGAGATGGACAAGACTACCGCAGAGCGGATTGCCAAGCGTTTCATCGGTCTGGGTCTGGAGCAACGCCGCCAGATTCTGGAAAAAATGAACGAGAGCAACAGCAGCTTCCGGCTGTTGCCGATTGTCGCCAGCCGTCACGACGTGCCCCGGATCCCGCTGTCGTTCGCCCAACAGCGTCTGCTGTTTCTGTGGCAGATGGAGCCGCAAGGCTCGTTCTACAACGTGCCACGGGCGGTGCGCCTCAAAGGCCCGCTGCAACAGGGTGTTTTGCACCAGACGTTCGAAGCGCTGGTGCAGCGCCATGAGGTGTTGCGCACCCGTTTCGTTTCCGAAGAAGGCGCGTTCTATCAGCAGATCGATGACAGCGTCGAGGTCGACGTTGAGCTTGTCGACGTGCCGCTCATGGCGGCGTCTGGCGGCAATGCCCACGACGAAGAGGCGCTCAAGGCGCAGGTCGCCGAAGAGGTGGCGCGGCCGTTCGATCTGCTGCAAGGCCCGCTGATGCGCGTGAAACTGTATCGCCTTGGCGAGCAGGAGCATGTGCTGCTCGTGACCGTGCATCACATCGTCTCCGACGGCTGGTCCAGCCAGTTGATGGTCGAGGAGTTCGTGCACCTGTACGACGCCATCGCGCAGGGGCGCGAGGCGCAGTTGCCCGCGCTGGCGATTCAGTACGCCGATTACGCGCTGTGGCAGCGCAGCTGGCTGGAAGCAGGTGAGAGCGAGCGCCAGTTGCAGTACTGGCGCAGCGTGTTGGGCGACGAGCAGCCAGTGTTGGCCTTGCCCTTGGATCGTGAACGGCCGCCGATCCCCAGTTATCGTGGCGCGGCACTGACCGCCGACTGCTCGCCAGCCTTGTCCGATGCCCTCAAGCGTCTGGGCAGCGAGCGCGGCTACACGCTGTTCATGATGCTGCTTGCGGCATTCTCCGTGGTGCTTGCCCGGCAGAGCGGCCAGCACGACATTCGTCTGGGCGCGCCGAACGCCGGGCGCAATCGCAAGGAAACCGAAGGCCTGATTGGCTTCTTCATCAACACCCAGGTGCTGCGTGTGGAGGTCGATGAACAACTGACCTTCGAGCAGTTGCTGGCACAGGTGAAAGAAACCGTATTCGGCGCTCAGGCCCATCAGGACTTGCCCTTCGAGCAGTTGGTGGACGCGCTGGCCCCGCAACGGGACCTGAGTCATCACCCGCTGTTTCAGGTCAAGATCAACCAGAACCTGGCCAGCCCCGGGCTGGGCCGGAACACGCAGGAGCAGGCCGGGGAGGGCCGTTTTGCCGATCTTCAGATCAGCGCCTTCGAGTTGACTGAAAACGACGTCCGTTTCGACCTGGCGCTGGACTTCACCGACACTGGGCACGGCATTCAGATCAGCCTGAGTTACGCCACCGACCTGTTCGAACGCAGCACGGTTCATGCCATTGGCGCGTCGTTGCAGGCGGTGTTGCAGGACATGGCCGAGGCGCCGACCGCACCGATTCATCAGCGTCCGGGCCGTTCTGGCGTGCAGGTGTTCGAGGAGGCCGAAGCCTTTGCCCATGCCGATTTTCTTGCCTTGTGGCGCGCTCACTCGATCTCCCGAGGCGCGGCCGTCGCGGTGCGTTGCGGCGAGGAGCTGGTCAGCTTCGCCGAGCTGGAGCGACAGTCCAACCAAGTGGCGCACTGGCTGCGTGAACAGGGCCTGCAACAGACCCACATCGTGGCGCTGGCTTTGGAGCGCAGCGTCGCGTGGACCGTCGCGCTGCTGGGGGTGTTGAAGGCCGGCGGGGTGTACCTGCCGCTGGACAATCGCCAGCCGACGGACCGTTTGCATCAAATGCTCAGCCACAGTGGCGCGACCTGGCTGTTGCGCACGCAAGGCGATCGAAGCATCGACTGCCAGGGCCTGGCGTGCACGGCACTGGATTACGCCCCGGAGCGTTTCGCCCATTGCAACAGCGAGCCGTTGAATCTTGCGCTGCTCCCTGAGCAACCGGCCTATGTGATTTTCACCTCCGGTTCCACCGGTCAGCCCAAGGGCGTACTGGTCAGTCATCAGGCGCTGGGCAACTACTTGCAAGCGGTGTTGCAGCGTCTGCGCCTGCCGACGGACGCCAGCCTGGCGATGATTTCCACGCTGGCGGCGGACCTCGGTCACACCCTGCTGTTCGCGGCGTTGGCCAGTGGTCGGCCGTTGCACCTGTTGCCCCATGAATACGCCTTCGATCCGGACCGTTTTGCCCGCTACATGAGCGAGCACCGGGTCGGCGCCCTGAAGCTGGTGCCCAGCCATCTGCAAAGTCTGTTGCAGGCCGCTCGCCCGGCCGATGTCCTGCCGCTCCACGTGCTGGTGCTCGGTGGCGAGACCTGTCCGTGGTCGCTGGTGGCGCAGGTCGCGCGGCTGGCACCGCAATGCCGGGTCATCAACCACTACGGCCCTACCGAAACCACCGTGGGCGTGCTGACCTGTGAAGCGAATGCGGCGCTGCCCGGCACCCTCAGCGTGCCGGTCGGCCGACCGCTGGCCAACGCTCGCGTGCGCCTGCTCGACGACTATCTGAACCCTGTCGCAGAGCGCGTGACGGGGCAGATGTATCTGGGTGGCGCCGGTGTGGCGCAGGGGTATCTGGGGCAGCCGGCGCTGACCGCCGAGCGATTCGTCCCCGATCCGCAGGGCTGTCAGGGTGAACGTGTCTACCGCAGCGGCGACCGGGCGCGCAGCGTCAACGGCGAGCTGGAATTCATCGGCCGAGCGGACGATCAGGTGAAGATTCGTGGCTACCGGGTCGAGCCGGGCGAAGTGCAGCAGGCGCTGCGTCAACTCGACGCCGTGCGGGACGCAGTGGTACTGGCGTTGCCGATGGACAGCGACGAAGGCCGTCTGCAACTGGTGGCTTACTGTGTCGCGGTGTCGGGTTCGCTGGACACCGAACGCCTCGCAAGCGAGTTGCAAGCGTCGTTACCGGATTACATGGTGCCGTCGCGCTTCGTGGTGCTGGAGCGCCTGCCGCTGACCGCCAACGGCAAACTCGACCGCGCGGCACTGCCGATGCCCGACGCTCAGGCCCGGCAATACGTGGCCCCGAGCAATGAGCTGGAGCAGGCGCTGGCAGAGGTCTGGGCCCAAGTGCTGAAGCTTGCGCAGGTGGGCGTCACCGACAACTTCTTCGAACTCGGCGGCGACTCGATCCTCAGCTTGCAGATCATCGCCCGTGCCAAGCGGCGCGGGATCAAACTCACCCCCAAGCAGTTGTTCGAAAAGCAGACCATTACCCAGTTGGCACAGGTCGCCAAGTGGATCGAAGTGAAAGCGGCAACGACACCGGCGCCCGCATCGGGCACGGCGTCGCAGGTCAGTGGCTCCCAGGCGCTGCTGCCGATTCAGGCGCGTTTTTTCGCCGCTGATATTCCCGAGCGCCACCACTGGAACCAGTCGATCCTCCTGCAACCGCAGAATCGTCTGGACCCGGTTTCGCTGAGCAACGCAATACACGCCGTGTATCGCCAGCATGATGCGCTGCGCCTTGCCTTTACCGACGTCAGCGGCCAGTGGCGTGCCGAGTATCAGGCGGCGGCTCCCGCCGACCTGTTGTGGACCCCCGCAGCGCTGGCGAGCACCGATGATATTCAGGCCCTGGCGAATCAGGCTCAGCGCAGCCTGAACCTGGAACAGGGCGTCTTGTTGCGCGCCGTGCTGATGGAATTGCCCCACGGCGAGCAACGTCTGCTGCTGGTTATTCACCACTGCGTGGTCGACGGGGTGTCCTGGCGCGTACTGCTCGACGATTTGCAGAGCGCCTACGCGCACGTCGCGAACGGCAAGGCGTCGACGTCCATGCAGCCAGCACTCATACAGCCGACATTCATGGATAAAGGCACCTCGCTGCAGACGTTCGCCGAGCATCTGCATCGCCATGCCCAGAGCGATGTGCTGAAAGCCGAACTCGGCTACTGGCAGGGCGTGCTGACGGATGTTGTGCTGGACCTCCCGTGTGACGACCCGCAAGGCGGCATGACGGTCGCGCAGGCGCAGGAAGTGTCGACCCGACTCGATCAAACCGTCACCCACGCATTGCTGAAAGTGGCGCCAGCGGCCTATCGCACCCAGGTCAACGACCTGCTGCTGACGGCGTTGTCCCGCGTGCTGTGCCGTTGGACCGGGCAATCGGCAGTGGCGATTCAGCTGGAAGGCCATGGTCGTGAAGCGCTGTTCGACGACCTGGATATCTCGCGCACCTGCGGCTGGTTCACCAGTCTGTTCCCGGTGCGCCTGAGCCCCGCCGACGACCTGGATCGCTCGATCAAACAGGTCAAGGAGCAACTGCGCCAGACTCCCAACAAGGGCATCGGCTTCGGTGTGTTGCGCTATCACGGCGACGCGTCCAGCCAGACGACGCTGGCGGCGCTGGGTGAACCCCGCATCACCTTCAACTACCTCGGCCAGTTCGATGGCGATTTTGCAGCCGATCAAGGCGCGCTGTTCCGTCCGGCGCCGGAGTCCGACGGGGCGTCGCGCAGTGAACAGGGGCCGTTGGGCAACTGGCTGAGCATCAACGGTCAGGTCTATGGCGGCGAGCTAGCGTTGAGCTGGACGTTCAGCGGGGGCATGTACCGCCGCGAGAGCGTGCAGGCGCTGGCCGACGATTACCGGCGCGAACTGATCGCGCTGATCGAACATTGCAGCAGCCAGACCCACTTTGGCGTCACACCGTCGGATTTCAATCTCGTCAGCATCAGCCAGACACAGCTGGAAAGCCTGCCGATGGCCGCCCGGCACATCGCCGACCTCTATCCACTGTCGCCGATGCAGCAGGGGATTCTGTTCCACGGGCTCAACGAACCCGACGGTGCGGCGTACACCAACCAGCTTCGGGTCGATGTTCAACACCTGGAGGTCGAGCGTTTCCGTGCGGCGTGGCAGCAGACGCTGGACACCCACGACATTCTGCGCACAGCGTTCGTCTGGCCGCAGGGCATGAGCGCGGCGGTGCAGGTGGTGCTCGACCGCGTGGAAATGCCGTGGTCGGTGCAGGACTGGCAGGAAAAAAGCGACCTGATACAAGCACTCGATCAATTGGCCGCGGACGATCTGGCCGCCGGCTTCCAGCTCGATCAGGCGCCGCTGTTGCGGGTGACGCTGGTGCGTACCGGTGTCAGCGACTGGCATCTGATCTACACCAGTCATCACATTCTCATGGATGGCTGGAGCACCTCGCAGTTGTTCGGTGAAGTGCTGCAACGTTATGCGGGGCAATCACCTGCCGCGCCCCAGGGGCGTTACCGCGATTACATCCAGTGGCTGGGCCAGCGTGATGCTCAGGCCAGTCGCGGCTTCTGGAAACAAGCGCTGGCCGAGTTGCAGGAACCCACGCGTCTGGCCAATGCCATGGGCTCGCCTCAGGCGTCCGGCATCGGTTATGCCGAGCACGAGCATGTGTTCAGCGAAACCCTGACCGCTGGCCTGAACGGATTCGCCCGCGAACAGAAAGTCACCCTCAACACCTTGATGCAGGCCGCCTGGCTGGTGCTGTTGCAGCGCTACACCGGCCAGGACACCGTGGCCTTCGGCGCGACAGTGGCCGGACGTCCCATGGACCTTGCGGGTGTCGAGCAGCAGATCGGCCTGTTCATCAACACGCTGCCGGTGGTTGCCACGCCGTCGCCGCAGGTCACGGTAGGGCAGTGGATTCAACAGGTGCAGGCCCTCAATCTGGCGTTGCGCGAACATGACCACACGCCGCTGTACGACATCCAGAGCTGGGCCGGACTGGGCGCGGGCGCGTTGTTCGACAGCATTCTAGTGTTCGAGAACTACCCGATGTCCGAGGCGTTGTCCCAGGGCCAAGGCTCAGGGCTGGTGTTTTCGCCGATCCGTCGTCAGGAGCAGACCAATTACCCGCTGACGCTGGTGGCGGTGAGTGGTCGCGAGTTGACGCTGGGGTGCAGTTTTGATCGCGAGAGCTTCGACGAAGCGGCCATCGTGCGTCTGGCGGGCGAGCTGCAGAACCTGATGACGCAGTTCCTCGCCGACGCCAGCCTGCCGTTGGGCGAGCTGCAATTGTTGAGCACCGAACAGCGCCAGGCCGCACTGGCCTGGGGGCGCTCGCCGAGCCCGACGCTGGCAGACCTCAGCGTGGTTCAGCGCATCGAAGCACAGGTCCGCGAACAACCGCTGGCGCCGGCGATCCTGTTCGCCGAACAGACGCTCGACTACGCCAGCCTCGACCGTCAGGCCAATCAGTTGGCGCACACGCTGCGCGCCATGGGCGTCGGCCCCGAGGTGCGCGTGGCGGTGTGCCTGCGTCGTACGCCGCAGATGATCGTCAGCCTGCTGGCGATTCTGAAGGCGGGCGGCGCCTACGTGCCGCTGGACCCGGAATACCCGCAAGAGCGTCTGCTGCACATGCTCGACGACAGTCACGCCGCGGTGTTGCTTACCGAAACGCCGTTGCTGGACGTGTTGCCCGCCGTGTTGCAGGCGCAGATTCTGCTGGTGCAACCGACGCCTGACGGGTTGCAGGCGGGGCCGCAACACGCTCCGACACCCGTCACGGATGCGGCCAATCTGGCTTACGTCATCTACACCTCCGGTTCCACCGGGAAACCCAAGGGCGTGGCCATCAGTCACGGCAACGTTGCGGCGCTGGTGCAGTGGTCGCTGGCCACGTATCCGGCCGAGGCGCTGCACGGGGTGCTGGCTTCGACATCGATCTGCTTCGACCTGTCGGTGTGGGAGATTTTCGTCACCCTCAGCGGCGGCGGCTTCATGGTGCTGGCGGATAACGCGCTGGCGCTGCCCGAGCTGCCGGCCCGCGAACAGGTACGACTGATCAACACCGTGCCGTCGGCCATTGCCGCGCTGCAACGTGCCGGGCAGATTCCGGCCTCGGTCAAGATCATCAACCTGGCCGGCGAGCCACTCAAGCAGCCGCTGGTGGACAGCCTGTACGGGAGCACGGCGGTGGAGCGGGTCTATGACCTGTACGGCCCTTCGGAAGACACCACGTACTCAACGTTCACCCTGCGCCTGCCTGGCGGGCAGGCCAACATCGGACGACCGCTGGACAACACCACGGCCTACCTGCTGGACGCCGGGTTGCAGGCGTTGCCATCCGGGGTAGCGGCCGAGTTGTACCTCGCCGGGGCCGGGGTCTCGCGGGGCTACCTGATGCGACCGGGCCTGACCGCCGAGCGCTATGTGCCGGACCCGTTCTCCGCTGACGGCGAGCGTTTGTACCGCACCGGCGATCTGGTGCGCCAGGGCGGGGAGGGCAACATCGAGTACATCGGTCGCGCCGACCACCAGGTGAAGATTCGCGGTTTCCGCATCGAGCTGAGCGAAATCGAGAACCGTCTGTTGCAGCACCCGTCCGTCCGCGAAGCGGTGGTGCTGACCCAGGACGGTGTCGCGGGCAAGCAATTGCTGGGTTACGTCGTGGCCCACGAGCACGGGCAGGAGGGCGTGGCGGACAGTCTGCGCAGTCATCTGGCCGCCAGCCTTCCGGCGCACATGGTGCCGAACCATCTGCACCTGGTCGCCGCGCTGCCCCTGACCCCCAATGGCAAGCTCGATCGCAAGGCGCTGCTGGCACTGGGCGGCAATCCGCTGCTGCAACAGTACGTGGCGCCGCGCAGCGATCTGCAATGGGAGGTGGCGGAAATCTGGCAGGAAGTGCTGGAAGTCGAGCGCGTAGGGCTGGGGGACAGCTTTTTCCAGCTGGGCGGGCATTCGCTGCTGGCGACCCTGGTGGTCACGCGGATCAAAGAGCGCCTGGGCGACCAGGTGCCGCTCAAGGAACTGTTCGCCGCCGACACCCTGGAGCATTTCTGTGAACGCATCCAGGCCCTGCGCGCGGATTTGTCGCCGGTTCAGGACGAATTGGCTAAATCTCTGGAGGCCCTCAAACGTCTATCCCTCGATGATCTTGAAAAACTGATTTCCTGAGTGAGGACAACGCGTGCAAGAGTTAATCGAGTCGGTAGGAAAACTTTCGGCCAAACAACGAAAGGCTCTGGCAGTTCTGCTCAAACAGAAAGGCGTGAACCTCTTCACGATTGCCCCGGTTTTTCAACGTGCAGCTGACGAGCCGTTGCTGCTCTCGT
>NZ_QXTJ01000026.1:0-185953 GCF_003605735.1 Pseudomonas sp. LS-2
TGCTGGCTGCATCGTTTTTGATTCTGCCCGAAGGGCGTGGGAGGCAGCCGGGGTGGCGCTCCAGCTTGTCGGCGATCTGCCGGGCACCGGCAGTAAGATCAGCCACCTCGGTCCATCAGGCACACCGCGCGCGCAGGTTTTGCTGCCGCTACGCGCCAGATCGCCGACAAGTCGGGCTCCCACGGCCTTCGGCCCGAAGCCGTTCGGTGTCTCCTGCAATACCGCAGTTTTATGGCCGACCGGGATTCTGAGCTGAACCCAAAACAGTGTAGGAGCGCGCTTGCCCGCGATGGCGGTAGGTCAGTCGACAGCACTGTGACTGACCCACCGCAGCCGGCCCCGCCCTCCCTACAGAGACACCTGCGTAGCCCATCACACCGGCGGCTGCGCCACGGTCTTGCTCGGGGCGGCGACCTGCACTTTCGGGTTCACCGGGGCGGTGTTGGGCGTTGCATATTGCTGCTTCAGGTGGCCGTCCTGATCCAGCAGCCAGGCATCGAGGATCTGCCGCACGACGGGACCGGCCACGCGACCGCCTGCCTCACCGTTCTCGATCATCACCGCAACGGCGATCTTCGGATTGGCGGCCGGGGCGAAGCCGACGAACAAGGCGTTGTCACGGTGACGCTCCAGGGTCTTCTCACGGTTGTAACGCTCACCCTGCTTGATGGCCACCACTTGCGCGGTGCCGCTCTTGCCGGCGATGCGGTATTGCGCACCCTGGGCGGCGGCACGGGCGATGCCTCGCGGGTCGTGCATCACCGACTGCATGCCGTTGTTGACCTGGTCCCATTCGTGGGGATCGCGCAATACGATATTCGGCATCGGGTGCTCGTCCACCGGCGCCACGCCGCCGATCTCCTTGGCCAGATGCGGACGGTTCCAGACGCCCTTGTTGGCGATCAGCGTGGTCGCCTGGGCCAGTTGCAGCGGCGTGACCTGCATGTAGCCCTGACCGATGCCGAGGATCACCGTCTCGCCGGGGAACCAGGCCTGACGCCGGGTGATGCGCTTCCATTCCTTGGACGGCATCAGGCCTGCGGATTCCTCGAACATGTCCAGCGAGACCTTCTGGCCAATGCCGAACATAGTCAGGTAATCGTGCAGCCGGTCGATGCCCAGCTTGTGCGCAAGATCATAGAAATAGGTGTCGTTGGAACGCATGATCGCCGCGTTCAGGTCCACCCAGCCATCGCCGCTGTGGTTCCAGTTGCGGTATTTGTGGTCGAAGTCCGGCAGCTGGAAATAACCCGGATCGAACACCCGCGTCGACGGCGTGATGACGCCGCTGTCCAGGCCGGCAATCGCCACTTCCGGTTTGATGGTCGAGCCCGGCGCATACAGGCCGCGCAAGACCCGGTTGAACAGCGGCCGGTCGACCGAATCGCGCAGCGCCGAGTATTCCTTGAAGCTGATCCCGGTGACGAACAGGTTCGGGTCGAAACTGGGTTTGCTGACCATCGCCAACACTTCGCCCGTCGCCGGATCGATCGCCACCACCGAACCACGACGATCGCCCAGCGCGTCTTCGGCCGCTTCCTGCAACTTGACGTCCAGGCTCAGGGTGATGCTTTTCCCGGCCACAGGGTCGGTGTGCTTGAGTACGCGCAACACCCGGCCCTGGGCGTTGGTTTCCACTTCTTCATAGCCCACGTGACCGTGCAGCTCGTTCTCGTAGAAACGCTCGATACCGGTTTTGCCGATGGACTGCGTGCCGCGGTATTCGACCTGATCCAGCTGGGTCGCTTCCTTCTCGTTGATGCGCCCGACATAGCCGATGGAATGGGCGAAATGCGCGCCCAGCGGGTAATGACGAACGAACTGCGCCTCGACGTCCAGCCCCGGCAGGCGGAACTGGTTCACGGCCAGCAGCGCGATCTGCTCCTCGGTCAACTCGTAAAGCAGGGTCACCGGCACGAAGCGGTGCGGCGAGTTCTTCATCGCCTTGTCGAAGATGATGCGGTCTTCGTCCGGCAGACTGAGGATCTGCATCAGGGTGTCGATCACCGCATGCCAGTCCCCCGCCCGCTCACGGGTCATGGTCAGGTTGAAGCTGGGGCGGTTGTCGGCCAGAACCACGCCGTTGCGGTCATAGATCATCCCGCGCTCGGGCGGAATCGGCAGCACGTGGACGCGGTTGTTTTCGGAAATCGTCGAATGATAGGCGAACTCGATGACCTGCAAAAAGTACATCCGGCAGACCAGGGCGATGCTGAGCAGGACGACGAACAGGGCGCAGGCGATCAACCGTTTGTTGACCAGCCGGGTCTCCTTTTCATGGTCCTTGAGGGGTATCGGATCAGGCATTTCTACAGCTACTCGGTGAAAATGTGAACGGCAAAGGCAGCGTCCGCTGAACGTTCTCGGGACGCAAATGCCGTGCACGATACCAAGAAGCGCCCTGCTTCATTGGCCGAACTTCATGAAAATCCTGTCAGGTTGATGAAACGCTGAAGGGTTTCTCCCGCTGTGCAACGTACACCCTGTAGCCGTCCGGCTGTCCGGCGGAAGCGATTTCAAGGCTGTCGCTGCCGGTCCTCCGGACGGCTGCACGGATCTGATTTTGCAGAATTATTGCGCCAATCCTGTTCAATGGCTGCCTGAAAACCGGTGCAGATGCTTTCGTTAAATCCGCATCAGATTGATCGGCCATGCAGCGCCACGCGAATCAGTACAGACAAGTGCCCTGCCACGAGCCTTGCAGGGATCTATCAGACCTGTACCGTATTCGCCCTACATCACGTTTAACCAACAGACTGTTACCCAATCCGTAACAGTCATTTACCGATTTCACTGGAGGCAACAGTCGGTAACACATCTATCATTGCGCCTAGCGTGGAAAAGATGGCTGTCGGCAATGGCACTCCCCCGCCTAGCGTGCGCTCTTTGCTCGCTGGCTTGCCAGAGACCTAACGTCACACCCGCGACAAGCAAGCCTTGCTCGAACACCTTTCAGCTCGAGCGAAACCGTGAAACACACTTACGCCGCCTGTTTGTGGACCATGCCCGGCATGGCCCCTGGGCAGGCGCGTTCGCAGGAGCCCTGAATGACAGAGAAATCCAAAGGCCTCACTCGCCGGCAGTTGCTGAAGTCCTCAGCCACGACGCTGGCCGTGGGCGCTGCCGCTACGGCCAAGGCGGCCACCGTCGTCGGTGTTCCGCAATGGCTACCGTTCGATCACAACGGTCCGATGCACTACGACACTCCCGGCTGGCAGTTCTTCAATGCCGCCGAGGCTAGCGCCGTTGAAGCCATCGTGGCGCGGCTGATTCCGGCAGATGATCTGAGCGTCAGCGGCAAGGACGCCGGTTGCGCGGTGTTCATCGACCGCCAGTTGGCCGGTGAGTACGGCACCTTCAGCCGTCTGTACATGCAGGGCCCTTTCCAGAAAGGCACGCCGATGCAGGGCGACCAGTCGGAGCTCGTCCCCCGCGACCGCTACCGTCTGGGCCTGGCCGGGCTTGAGGCTTACTGCCAGAAGCAGTTCCAGAAGAGCTTCGCCGCCCTTTCCCCTGAGGATCAGGACAAGGTGCTGACCGGCCTCGAGAAAGGCGAAATCGTGCTGGACGGCATCGATGCC
Organism: Pseudomonas sp. LS-2; assembly: GCF_003605735.1. Classification (GTDB taxonomy): domain Bacteria; phylum Pseudomonadota; class Gammaproteobacteria; order Pseudomonadales; family Pseudomonadaceae; genus Aquipseudomonas. The sequence goes on from NZ_QXTJ01000026.1 coordinate 3,582, forward strand.
AAATTGTTCTTCCAGCAGATTCTGGGCAATACCATGGAAGGCTTCTTCGCCGACCCGGTCTACGGCGGCAACCGCGACATGGTGTCGTGGAAAATGATCGGTTTCCCCGGCGCCCGCTACGACTACCGCGAGTACATCGGTCTGCACAACCAGAAGCTGAACCTGGTGCCGCTTTCCATCATCGGCAGCTCTGCCTGGACCAAGAAGGGTTAATTCGACATGGCCAAAAAACTACCTTCCACGGATGTCGTGGTTGTCGGACTCGGCTGGGCCGGATCCATCATCGCCAACGAGCTGGCTGAAGAAGGCCTGAACATTATCGGCTTCGAACGTGGCCCGTGGCGCGACACCGCCGCTGACTTCAACCTGGCCTCCGCCGCCGATGAATTGCGCTACAGCCGTCGTCAGGAGCTGATGCTGAGAACGCGGCAGAACACCACGACGATTCGCAACAACGTCAACGAGACAGCGCTGCCCATGCGCAGTTGGGGTTCGTTCCACCCCGGCAACGGCACCGGCGGCGCAGGCAACCACTGGGCCGGGATCACTTTCCGCTTTCAGCCACACGAATTTCATCTGGCGACCCACCTCAAAGAGCGCTATGGCAAGGAACTGTCGCCAGAGCTGACCCTGCAGGACTGGGGCACCGACTGGGAAGAAATGGAGCCGTTCTACACCAAGTTCGACCGCCTGGCGGGCGTCTCGGGCAAGGCCGGCAACATCAAGGGCGTGATTCAGGAAGGCGGCAACACCTTCGAAGGCGCGCGTTCGGAGGAATACCCCAACCCGCCGACAAAACAGACCTACGCACCAACGCTGTTCGCCGAAGCCGCGAAGAACCTGGGCTACAAGCCATTTCCGGTACCGTCGGCGCTGGTCTCGCAGCCTTACGTCAACTCCCTGGGCGTGGCGATGGGTCCGTGCACCTATTGCGGCTTCTGCACCAACTACGGCTGCGCCAACTACTCCAAGGCCAGCGCCATCACCACCGTTCTGCCGGTGCTGATCCGCAAGCCGAACTTCACCGCCATGACCAATTGCGAAGTCCTGCGCGTGACCATGGACGGCAGCGGCAAACGCGCCACCGGCATCGTCTACATGGACGCCAACGGCCAGGAGTGGGAACAGCCTGCCGAACTGGTGGTCGTCAGCGCGTTCATCTTCGAAAACGTGCGCCTGATGCTGCTCTCCGGCGTCGGCCAGCCCTATGACCCGGTCACCAACACCGGCACCACCGGCCGTAACTACGCCTACCAGACCGCCAACAGCGTGCGCATGTTCTTCGACGACAAGAATTTCAACCCCTTCATCGGCGGCGGTGCCATCGGCATGGGTATCGATGAATTCAACAACGACAACTTCGACCACTCGGGTCTGGGTTTCGTCGGCGGCGGTAGCACCCGCGTGACGCCCATCGGCGCCGCGCCCATCGACTCGCGCCCTCTGCCACCGGGCACCCCGGCATGGGGTTCGGAGTGGAAGAAAGCCACGGTCAAGAACTACGCCGCGACCATGTCCATCGGCTGTGAAGCGAGCAGCTACGCGACACGCACCAACTACCTGTCGCTGGACCCGACCTACAAGGATCCACTGGGTCGTCCACTGCTGCGCATCACCTTCGACTTCCCGGAGAACGACCGCAAGATGGCGGCCTATGTCACCGGCAAGGTCAGCGAGATCGCCAAGAGCATGAACCCGCGGCAGATGGTGCCAAACGCCCAGACCGGGCACTGGAACAGCTCGCCGCNCCGAAGAACAGCTCGGTCAACAAATACCTGCAAGTCTGGGGTGTGCCGAACCTGTTCGTGGTCGGTTCGTCGGCCTTCCCGCAGAACCCCGGCTACAACCCGACCGGCACCGTCGCGGCGCTGGCCTTCAAAGCGGCGGATGCCATTCGCACCCGATACCTCAAGCGTCCAGGGGAGATGATCAGCGTATGAAGACTCTTCTGACTGTTTGCGCGGGCGTTATCGGACTGTCCCTGAACGTGGCCGCTGCTGCCACGGGCGCCGACTCCTACAACATGGTGGAAAAAGGTCGTTACCTGACCACGCTTGGGGACTGCACTGCGTGCCACACCGTTCCCGGCAAACCGCTGTTTTCCGGGGGCGTGATTCTTGATACGCCGTTCGGCAAGCTGGCGGGCGCCAACATCACCCCGGACCCGGTCAACGGCATCGGCCGCTGGAGTTTCGACGACTTCCAGAACGCCATGTCCAAGGGCCACGGTCTGGACGGCAAACGCCTGTACGGCGCCATGCCGTTCACCGCGTACACCAAGGTGACACGTGAAGACAACCAGGCGATCTGGGCCTACCTCAAGACCGTCGATGCGTCGGACAACAAGGTCGAGACCAACCAGTTGCCCTTCCCCTTCAACGTGCGCACCAGCCTGATCGGCTGGAACCTGATCAACTTCAAGGAAGGCGAATTCAAGGCCAACCCGCAGAAGTCCGAGCAGTGGAACCGGGGTGCGTATCTGGTCGAAGGCCTGGGTCACTGCGGCACCTGCCACACCCCGAAAAACCTGATCGGCGGTGACAAGAACGACCAGTTCCTGACCGGCGCCAACCTGCAGAACTGGGTCGCGCCGAACATCACCTCCACAGGCCACGACGGGCTGGGCGCGTGGAACGAGGACGACATCGTCAACTACCTGAAAACCGGCACCAACCGCTTCGATATCGCTTCCGGGCCCATGGCCGAGGAAGTCGAGCACTCGTCGCAGCACTGGACCGATCAGGACCTGATGGCCGTTGCGGTGTACTTGAAGGACGGTGCCAAACCGGCTGAAGCCGCCAAGCCGATTGCGGCGACCGACGCTTCAATGGTCTCGGGCAAAGCGATCTATGCCGACCGCTGCTCGGCATGCCACACGCCAAACGGTGACGGCGTGGCGAACCTGTTCCCGAAACTGGCCATGGCGCCGCTGATCAACAGCAACGACCCGTCGTCGCTGATCCGCGTGGTGCTGGCAGGCAGTCGGGCAGGCGCCACCGATGCGGCACCCACTGCTCCGGCAATGCCGGCGTTCGGCTGGAACCTGTCGGACGAGAACGTTGCCGATGTGTTGACCTACGTGCGCAACACCTGGGGCAACGCGGCGCCCGCAGTGTCCAGCGCCAGCGTGAAAGAGGTGCGTGAGGCGTTGTCGCCGAAGTAATTGCTGCGCACGCACAACCTTGAAAAAAATGCCTGGCTTCAGTGATGAGGTCAGGCATATTCATGTTCGCCTTCCCGGTGCGCTGACCAGGCTTTTACTGCATGTGATGCCCCTCATGGCCGGCATGTCCTGCGTGGGCCATCGTTTGAATCGCGTAACTCATTTCACGGCACGAAAGGTCGATGAAGTTTTTTGATCAGCGGTCTTTTCATTTGTGAATTTGCTGGTCAACATACGCGCCCACCAATAGTGGGCGCGCCCATCATCGACGCAAATGATTTTGTTTCTTAACTTCGTACGTTATTTAATCGAGACAAAACAATGAGCTCGCCCTTCACGTTAAACACGTCGGGTAGCGCTGCGTTTGATATGGCGTTGCTGTCCGTCTCTTTATAAAGTGTTTCCACTTCTGTTTTCAGGATGAAATAGATGCGTCTTTTTCTACTTCCCAGCGTGCTGGCCGTTGCATTGACCGGCTGCGGCTCTACTCCGAACAATCCGTCTGTCAATCTCGAAACCCCCAAGCCTGCCGCCGATTACGCACAGTGCGTATTCGCCAAATGGCAAGCCATCAAGCCCGATGCCACCCTGGCCGAGACCAAGGGCCACTACAAAGTGATGGTTTCCGGCAAAGTGGCACAGGACGATATCCTTGAAGTCTTCAAGGGCAATCCCAATACTCGTGTGTTCCTTTACCAACGTGCTCCGCTTGCCTCGGCCTTCGGTCGCAGCGCATTGGAGAACGCCGCGCGCGAATGTCTGTAAGGGTCCACCGACACTCATCGCCGATGACGCAATCTCGCTGAACTTCGCTTTTTCGATTCCCTCTCAGAGCCAACAGCATCCGTTTTCTGGCGGGTGCAGTTCTCACCACAGAGGAATCGAACCATGAGCACTGAGCTGAACGGCAAGAAGGTCCTGATCATCACCGCCAACACTGGCATCGAGCGCGATGAACTGCTCAAGCCGCTGGAGGCACTCAAAGGCATGGGCGCAGCAGTGACCCACGCGACCATCGAAGGTGGCGCCGCCCAAACCTTCGTTCATGACACCGAGAAAGACACCAGCGTCACGTCCGACACCCGACTGGCCGGCCTTAGCGCCGATCAGTTCGATGCCCTGGTGATCCCTGGTGGCACGGTCAATGCCGATACCCTCAGACAAGACACCGATGCCCAGCGGCTGGTAACTGAATTCACCAGCGCCGGCAAAACCGTCGCTGCGATCTGTCACGGCCCGTGGTTGTTGATCGATGCCGGCGTGGTGGCTGGCAAGACCCTCACCTCCTACCCGAGCGTGCGAACTGACCTGCTGAACGCCAAGGCGGCAGACTGGGTCGATGCTCAAGTCAAGGAGTGCCCGGCCAATGGCTGGACGCTGATCACCTCGCGCAACCCGGACGATCTCCCAGCGTTCAACGCGGCCATCGGCAAGTCCCTGCAAGCGGCCTGAACCGACCCGCCCTGCACCTCAACGTAAAACGCATCGACGCCGCAATATAGCGGCGTCGATGCGTTGAAAATTAACCCCGGCGCAAGACAGCGACGTTCAGAGCACCGGGGGAGCTCTCGCACTCATCCTCTATGAGTGGCGCGGATGCAACTAATTCAATCTTTGTAGCGGCCGGGCACTTAAAACGAGGCCAATACGCACTCTGTCCTCAAAAACGAAAATACTTGAAACCAATTTTTTATCCGCTCTGTCGACATCCACAGGCTGACGCGATAACCGCAGGCGCCCAGACGAGACTCGCTCATGATCGGAATCATTGTCCCCGCGCACAACGAACAGGATTTTCTGGATGACTGCATCAAGTCACTGATTGCCGCCTCCAGTCACGAGCAACTGAAGGGAGAAGCGGTGGAGATCATGATCGTGCTTGACGATTGCACCGATGACTCTGCGCGCATCGCCCAGGCCCATGGCGTACTGACTCACCCGTGCTGCCATCGCAACGTGGGCATGACACGGGCCGCGGGCGCACAATTGATGATCGAACGCGGCGCTCGCTGGCTGGCCTTTACCGACGCGGACACCGTCGTACCCTACGCATGGCTTGCGGATCAGGTCGCATTTGGCGCCGACGCGGTCTGCGGCATCGTGCAGGTCGATGACTGGTCCGAACATTCCGAACAGGTGCGCATCCGTTACGACGCACATTACCGGCCGGTGGATGATCATCGTCACATACACGGTGCCAATCTTGGGGTCTCCTCGATTGCCTACCAGCGAGTCGGTGGGTTCAGGCCGCTGTCGGCACACGAGGACGTGCACCTGGTCCAGGACCTGCAACGCACCGACGCCCGCATTGTCTGGACCGCCCGCAACAGCGTCACCACCAGTGCCCGTAAACACTGTCGCTGCAAGGAAGGTTTTGGGGATTATCTAAACTCACTGGCGAGTCAAACGTTATTAGGCTAACCCTGACTACGCGCACAGCCCGGATCGCCGCGTTCGGCACATCGCCACGCGGATCGCTCCGCGGATGGGACTGAGAGCAAAGACGACCTTCACCAGAGCGGGACAGCGACTGATGCAACCGATAAAGCACCGGGCCAATCCCGGCGACGACACATTGGGTGGCGGCATGCCCAGCGCCAGCGTCGCTCTGCCTAAAACCGGCAACTGGTTCAAGCGCTTGCTGGCATTTACCGGCCCCGGTTACATGGTGGCCGTGGGTTACATGGACCCCGGCAACTGGGCAACCGACCTGGCCGGTGGCTCGCAGTTCGGCTACATGCTGCTCTCGGTGATTCTGCTGTCCAACCTCATGGCCATCGTGCTGCAGGCACTGTCAGCGCGCCTTGGCATCGTCACCGGCTGGGATCTGGCCCGGGCTTGTCGCGAGCGCTACAGCCGGCCGGTCTGTATCGCGCTGTGGATCGCCTGCGAGATCGCGATCATCGCCTGCGACCTCGCCGAGGTCATCGGCACCGCAATTGCCTTGAACCTGCTGTTCGGCATTCCGCTGGTCTGGGGAGCAGTGATCTCCGCCATCGACGTTTTTCTGATATTCCTGCTGATGGGCAAAGGTTTCAGGGCGCTGGAGGCATTCGTCATCGCCTTGCTGCTGATCATCTTCGGCTGCTTCGCGATCCAGATGGTACTGGCCCGGCCGGACATGGCCGAGCTGTTCGCCGGCTTCATTCCCAAAGCCGAGATCGTGACCAATCCGGCCGCGCTGTACCTGGCGATCGGTATCATCGGCGCGACGGTGATGCCGCATAACCTGTACCTGCACTCCTCCATCGTCCAGACCCGTGCCTACCCGCGAACCGACGAGGGCCGCAAGATCGGCCTGCGCTGGGCGGTCACCGACAGCAGCATCGCCCTGACCCTGGCGCTCTTCGTCAATGCGGCCATCCTTATCACTGCGGCCACGGTCTTTCACAAAGCCGGCAAGACCGATGTGGTGGAAATCGAACAGGCCTATCATCTGCTCTCGCCGATGCTCGGGGTAGGCATCGCATCAATGCTGTTCGCCGTGGCGCTGCTGGCATCTGGCATCAATTCCACCGTCACGGCGACGCTAGCGGGACAGATCGTCATGGAAGGCTTTCTGCGCCTGAGGTTGCCCGGTTGGGTGCGGCGCCTGCTGACGCGGGGGCTGGCGATCATTCCGGTGATCGTGGTAACGAGCCTGTATGGGGCCGAGGGGACGGCGAAGCTGCTGGTGCTCAGTCAGGTGATCCTCTCCATGCAACTGCCATTCGCCATCGTGCCACTGGTGCGCTTCGTCTCGGATCGCAAACTCATGGGCAGCTTCGTCACCGGCCCGGTCCTGACGACCCTGGCCTGGGCGATCGCCTTGCTGATCATCGGTTTGAACATGGTGTTGCTGCTGGGGATGTTCGGCGATTAAGCCCCAGCCACCCGTTTTCGGCCCGAACTACTTCACCTGGTCTACCCGACCTAGATCACTTGATCCTGAAGAGGTACAGCTCGTGCCTGCGCCTGCGTGTCCGGCAGCGTTGCGTGAAGCGTCACGGGCACTGATTTCGCCGCCGGCACCTTGCTGCGTTCGGCGTAATGCCAGAGCGGGACCAGTGGATTGCATTCCGGGTAGTAGGCCGCGGCGCACCCTTCGGGTATGTCGTAGACGATGATCTGCATGGGCCCGACCTCGCGCCGCACCTCAGGCTCCACCGCCGTGCGCAACCTGACCCAGTCACCGGCCGCAAAGCCCAGGCGCACCACGTCGTTGCGGTTCATGAACACCACGCTGCGAGTGCCGTGCACGCCACGAAAGCGGTCGTTGTAGCCATAGACCGTGGTGTTGAACTGATCGTTGCTGCGCAGCGTCATCAGCTGGATGACATCGCGCGCCCCGTCGCCTGAGGAAACATCGTCGTCCTCGTCGAGATGGCGAGCTGTAATGAATCGCGCCTTGCCAGTCTCGGTCTTCCACTGACGCTGCGCCGCCGCAAGCGGGCGGTGAAAACCACCTGGCGCCCACATGCGCGTTTCCATGTCATGGAAAATCTCGGGGTACACCTGCGCAATGGCCGCACGAATCTGCGCATAGTCGCGGCGCCAGGCATCCCACGGGACGCGTTCGCTGCCATCCAGGGTCGCTTGCGCGATGCCTGCAATGATGGCGGTTTCCGAGCGCAGTTGATCGCTGGCCGGCGCTGCCCTTCCCTGCCAGCCATGAATGCATCCGGTGCTGTCCTCGGTGCTGTAGACCTGTTCGACGCCCTCCTGGCAATCCAGCTCGATACGCCCCAGACACGGCAACAGCCAGGCCTGTTTTCCGGGCAGCAAGTGGCTGCGGTTGAGCTTGGTGGCGACCTGCACGTTCAGCGTCAACCCTGCCCAGGCCGGCTCCATCCGGTGGGTGTCGGGAATGGCGCGCAGAAAGTTGCCCCCCAGACCGATGAAACCTTTGACGCTGCCGTCCAGCATGGCCTCGCAACTGTCGACAGTGGCAAGGCCCTTGCGCTGCGGGACCTTGAACCCGAACAACGACTCGATCTTGTCCACCGGCACTTTTGCCGGATCTTCGGTGATGCCCACCGTACGCTGCCCTTGCACGTTGGAATGCCCGCGCACCGGACAGATGCCAGCGCCGGTCTTGCCGATATTGCCGCGCAGCAACAACAGGTTAACCAGCATCTGCACGTTCTCGACACCGTGGCGGTGCTGGGTCATGCCCATGCCATAAATCACCATCACCCGCTCGCTGCGCGCATACACCGTCGCGGCGGCTTCCATCGCCCCACGACTGAGTCCGGCGCGGCGTTCCAGCGCTTCCCATGAGTGACGCTCGACCTCCGCGACAAACTCCTCGAAACCATCGGTGTGTTCGGCGATGAATCCGTGGTCGAGCACCGGTTCGGTCTGACGCTCAATGGCCGAACGGTCCATTGCCAGCAACGCTTTGACCATGCCCATAACGGCCGCCATATCGCCTCCGATCGCGACCTGATGGTACTGGGTGCTGATCACCGTCGATTCGGGCCCGACCATTTCCACGGGCGATTGCGGGTTGACGAAACGTTCAAGCCCTCGCTCGCGGATCGGGTTAAAGGTGATGATCGGGACATGGCGTTTGCGCGCTTCCTGCAACGGATGAAGCATGCGCGGACTGTTGCTGCCAACGTTCTGACCGAAGAAAAAAATGCAGTCGGTGTGCTCGAAGTCCGCCAGCGTCACGGTCCCGACCGGCACACCAATGCTCTCCTGAAGCCCCACCGAGGTGCTTTCGTGGCACATGTTCGAGCTGTCCGGCAGGTTGTTGGTGCCGTACGCGCGGGCAAACAGTTGGTACATGAACGAGGTTTCGAGGGAGGCGCGGCCGGACGCATAGAACACCACCTCATCGGGGCTCAGCGCCTTCAGCTGTTCACCGATTCCCGCGAACGCCTGCTCCCAGGTGGTCGGGCGATAACGGTCAGTCTCGGCGTCGTAACGCAGAGGGTGCGTCAGCCGTCCGTGCTGCTCGAGCGCATAGTCAGTCCAGTCCCGAAGCTCAGTCAGCGTGTGCTCTTCGAAGAACGCCGGCGAGGTCTTCGACGAGGTCAGCTCCCAGGCCGTGGCTTTTGCGCCGTTTTCGCAGAACTCAAGCGCGTGGGGGTTACCCGGTTTGGCCCAGGCACAGCTGACGCATGCGAAGCCTTTGGGTTTGTTCTGCTTCAGCAGCGCGGCAGGTGTGCTGAACAGCGCCTGCTCGCGCCAAAGGATATTCATCACGGCATGAGCCGAACCCCACCCGCCGGATGCGGAGGTATAAGGCCGGTAATGCGCTGCGGGATGGATAAGCGACATGGCGATTCCTTTGTCTGACGGTCCGGTATTCAACGGGGCTCAAGCTCATGACTGCGCCCTGATCAGGCTCGTTCACAGCAGCGCGTTGCCGGGACGACAAACGGCCTGCGCAGGCGCAATGACCGAGGGAAAAAGCGAACCGGATGAACAACGGTTGCTTACCTGCGCGCTCTGTCGCCGCACCGATCGGAGCATGCGCGAATTGCCCCTCCCACACCGCGCAGCCGAAACGTGGAACATTTGCAAACTCGGCAAGTCGACATTTGCAAGCCGTCCGCGAGGACGTTGCCCGGCAATATCCGTCCAATTATAAGGAATGTTCAAAATGGCCAATTATTTGCAGATCAGCGCACTGGCAGTGGTGCTTTCTATGGGATGCAGCAGCGCATTTGCCGCTCAGGATTCGGATGACTTCGTGGAAGACGCTTCCGCCAAAGGGGTCGCTGAGGTCGAAGCGGGCAAGCTGGCTCAGGAGAAAGGCGTTGCCGCCGATGTGAAGTCGTTTGCGCAGATGATGGTGTCCGATCACACGGCAGCCAACGACAAGCTCAAAGCCATCGCGCAGGAGAAAAAGCTGGAAGTCTCCAGTTATCCGCAGTTGATGGACAAGGCCAAGGCGATGATTCTGGAGTTGCGCAGCGCCAAATCGTTCGACCAGGCGTACGCCAACAATCAGGTCAAGGCGCATGAGGCGACCATCGCCCTGTTCGAAGAGGAAGCGGCCAACGGCAAAGACGCTGACCTCAAGAAATTCGCGTCCGACACCCTTCCCAAGCTGAAGCATCACCTGAACGAAGCGAAGAAACTCGCCGCCGCCCACGGTGGTGATGCCGCCAAAGAGTAACGGCGGGCGAACGCCGGATGTGAGTCATGCCGACTCGAGCTCTAGCAGGCACAGTGAGGCGAGCGACCTTTGCGACAACGCTCGCGACCTGTCTCTGCGGCTGCACGCCGTTGAGTTCCGGCTTTCTTCACCCAGCAGGTCCCGTCGCCAGTGCGCAACGGGACCTGTTTTTCTGGATCGTCGGCGTGTCCATGGTGGTGGTGCTGCCGGTACTGATCCTGACTCCCTGGCTGCTCTGGCGCTATCGTTACGGCCAGCAAGAGGCCACGTATCGGCCGCACTGGGAGCTCTCGCTGCCCTTTGAAATCCTGAGCTGGGGTGTACCGGTGCTGGTGGTGATCGGACTGGGCGCATTGACCTGGACGCGCACTCACCAATTGGACCCGTATCGACCGCTTGCCGATTCCAGGTCTTCCCTGGAGGTTCAGGTCATTGCACTGGACTGGAAATGGCTGTTCATCTACCCCGAACAAGGCGTCGCCACGGTCAACGAACTGGTCATACCCAGCGGGCGCAGCGTCCACTTGAGTCTGACCAGCGGCACTGTCATGCAATCGATGATGATCCCGCGTCTGGCAGGTCAGATCTATGCCATGGCAGGCATGCGTACACAGCAGTACCTGCAAGCTGATGTGGCCGGAGAATTCACCGGCCGCAACACGCAGTTCAATGGCATCGGTTTTCAGCAGCAAAGCTTCATCACCCGATCCCTGGGCCCAGAAGCGTTCGAGCAATGGCTGGATACGACACACCAGGCGAACGCAACGCTGGATTGCGCGAGCTACCTGCACCTGAGCCAGAGCCCGTCGCAGGTTCCGCCGTCGGTTTACCGCAGCGTACAGCCGGGCCTGTTCGAATGGGTCATGCACGCGTTCCATGGCAGCAGCCCGACAGCCTGCGACAGCCCCACTCCGGGGAAGTCCAATGAATGAGTCGAGCGCGGTCTGGTACTCGCTGCTGGGCAGGCTCGACTACAACGCGCTGCCGCTGTACAGCAAAGTGGCCACCGCGGCCGCGTCACTGGTCTTGTTGGTGATTGTCAGTGTGTTGCTGGCGATCACGCTCAAACGCAAATGGCTTTATCTGTGGCGCGAATGGTTTACCAGCCTGGACCATAAGCGAATCGGCATCATGTACGTGGCGCTGGCGCTGATCATGCTGATGCGCGGCCTGATCGAAGCGGTGATGATGCGCACCCAGCAGGCGCTGGCCATCAACGCCGAAGGCTATTTGACCCCCGAACACTTCAGCCAGATGTTCAGTACCCACGGCAGCATCATGATCTTCTTCATGGCGATGCCGTTTCTGACCGGCCTGATCAATTTCGTCATGCCCCAGCAGATCGGCGCGCGGGATGTACGCTTTCCGCTGCTCAATGCGATCTCGTTGTGGTTGACGGCTGCCGGTGCGGCGCTGGTGATGGCTTCGCTGATGCTCGGCAAGTTCTCGACTGGGGGCTGGAGCGGTTACCCCCCATTCACCGGGGTGGATTATCAGCCGGGCGTCGGTCCCGATTACTGGATCTGGGCGCTGACCCTCAGTTCCATCGGCAGCACGCTGACGGGGCTGAATTTCGCAGTGACGATTTACAAGGATCGCTGCCCGGGAATGACCCTTTTCAGAATGCCCTTGTTCACCTGGACCGCCTTGTGTACCAGCGTATTGATGATCTTCGCAATGCCGCCCCTGACCGTGGCAACGCTGTTGCTGGCACTGGACCGCTACCTGGATTTTCACTTCTTCACCAATACCCACGGCGGCAACCTGATGAACTTCGTCAACCTGTTCTGGTTGTTCGGCCATCCGGAGGTGTACATCCTGATTCTCCCGGCGTTCGGGGTTTTTTCGGAGGTCTTCGCCACCTTCAGCGGCAAGCGACTTTATGGCTACCGGTCACTGGTCTGGGCCTCCATCGGCATCACGGTGCTGTCGTTCACGGTCTGGCTGCACCACTTTTTCACCATGGGCCAGAGCGCAGCGGTCAACGCTGCTTTCGGCATCGCCACCATGCTCATCGGCATTCCGACGGGGGTCAAGATCTACGACTGGATGCTCACCCTGTACCGCGGCCGGGTACGCTTTTCGGTGCCGATCATCTATTCGGCGATGTTCCTGATGATGTTCGTGATCGGCGGCCTGACCGGCATCACGCTTGCGACGCCACCGGTGGATTATCAGGTGCACAACACGGTGTATCTGGTCGCCCATTTTCACAACATGCTGATACCCGGCACGCTGTTCGGCATGCTCGCCGGGTACAGTTACTGGTTTCCCAAGGCCTTCGGTTTCCGGCTCGATGAACGCTGGGGACGCTTTACTGCGCTATGTTTCGGGGCGGGTTTTCTGTTGGCATTCATGCCGCTTTACGTGCTCGGGGTTTCGGGCATGCCGAGACGATCCCAGGCGATCTTCAACCCTGAGTTCGCACCGCTATTGTGGGCCGCCGAACTGGGCGCGGTACTGTTGAGCCTGGCGCTGGTCGGGCTGTACGTGCAGCTGTGGGTCAGCATTCGGGATCGCCAGCGAAACGCCGTGCCGCTGGGCGACCCATGGGATGGGCGCACGCTTGAGTGGACCACCTCTGCCCCGCCGCCCGAGTACAACTTCGCCGTGGTGCCCACGATCCACGATCGCGACCCGTTCACCTGGCTCAAGGAGCATGGCCTGGCACAGGCACCGGTTCTACTGTTCGAAGACATCCGTCTGCCGAAGAACAGCGCGACGCCCGTGATAATTGGCGCAGCATCGTTCGTCTGCGCATTTGGTCTGGTGTGGCACATCGGCTGGGCGGCGGCAGGAGGTTTGCTGATCGCCTGGGGCGCGGTAATAGCTCGCAGTTTCGTGCCAGAGACCGAACGGGTGATTACCGCCCAGGCGTTACGCGAGGCTCAAGAGCAGCGCGCCCAACGGATACGATGCGCCACTGCCGTGCCCCGCGAGCAAGAACACAGCCAGCGTAATGCCGGTCTGGCGCAGGTGAGGACATGAACAGCAGCCATCCCGTGGTTCCCCTGCCGATGAGGCCCAGCCGTGCGCACGACCATGAACGGGAAGCGCAACCCAGGCTGCTCGGCTTCTGGGTATTCCTGATGAGCGACGCGCTGATCTTCGCGCTGCTGTTTGCCGTTTACGCCACGATGGTTCATGCCACCGACGGCGGGCCGGCCGGCAAGGCGTTGTTCGACCTCAAGACGAGCCTCATCGAAACCCTGCTGTTGCTGATCAGCAGTTTTACCTTCGCCATGGCCTCGTTGAACCTCACTTACCGCCCTGAAAGGCTCGGTGTACTCGTCACGTGGCTATGCACGACGCTGATCCTGGGCTTGGCCTTTATCGGCATGGAGCTCAACGACTTCCGCCTGATGATCGGCGACGGAGCCACTGCGCAACGCAGCGGTTTTCTTTCGGCGTTCTACGCACTGGTTTCCACCCACGGCCTGCATGTCACGGCGGGCTGCCTGTGGCTCGTGGTGATGCTGGTACAACTGAAAGTCTTCGGGCTGGACGCCAGAGTCAGGCTGCGCCTCAACTGCCTGGCGCTGTTCTGGCACTTCCTCGACGTCATCTGGGTCGCCATTTACGGAATCGTCTATTTGCAGGGGCTGGTCTGATGGAAAGACACGACGGTTATCGGCGAACGCTACGGCTTTATCGGTCGGGATTGCTGCTGGCGATCATCCTGACCGCCGTTCCGACCGCCCTGGTGCAGTGGGCCGGCCTGTCCAGGTCTTCGACCCTGACGTGGGTGCTCGTGCTGGTGCTGGCACAGATCGTCGTCCACCTCTATTGCTTCCTGCACATCGGCACAAAGCGCTCCGGGCGCGATGAACTCGGACTCATCCTGTTCACGGCGGTGATCGTCCTGCTGATGGTCGGCGGGACGATCATGGTGTTCGTCGACCAGATGCAGCGGATGGGTTGACCCGCCATTTGGCACCCAGGCGCTCAATAAGGCGTGCCGCCCACCCGTTGCTGCCTCAACGCTTGCGCGTACCACTCGAACTCGTCCAGAAAACCCGCCATTTGTTGGCTGGTGCGTTCGTCCCTGGGCTGCCCGTCATCGGCCAGCGCCTCACCGATACGCGGAATGGAAAACAGGCTGGGAATGCTCGGCATGCCCAGTTCCCCGAGGATCATTCGCAGTTGCATGGCAGCGCGCACGCCGCCGAATCCGCCTGCCGAATAACAGGCAATCGCCGAAGGACGCCAGAAGTACTCTTCAAGGAAATGATCGAGCAGGTTCTTCAACGCCGGAGGCACCCCATGGTTGTATTCGGCGCTGACCAGCAGAAAGCCGTCAGCGCGTCGATACAGACTGGCCAGCCGCTCGAGCTCCACCGGCGCACCACCTTTGGGGTATTCCTTGTACATGCGGTCGAGCAGCGGGAGGCGAATGTCCATCGGGTCGACCAGCACCGCCTCGTGCCCCCGTTTTTCAAGCGCCGATACGAGCAATCGAGCCGCCTTTATGCCTTGTCGATCAACGCGCACGGAGCCCAGGAGCACGGCGATGGTGAGGGGGGTTGTGTCTGACATGTGCGCGGTCTCCAGGAGTGGATGCGTTCGAACTCTGGGGGGTTGACGTCGTTTTCAGCAGGATGTTCCGAAACCAGCTTGTCCGGGTACTGGCTTCATATCCTGAAGCACTATCGAAAGCGCGATTCAGCGGTCTGCCTGACCCGTTTTTTGTGGTGGGTTGCCCATGACATCAGCGAAGTTTCAGGCTGCCCACGCCCTTCCGGATCTGGGAATGATTGTCTGCAACCCCGCGACGCCCGAGGCAACGCGACGGATTCGCGCCTTGGTACCCAGTCATGAGCACTGACAATCGCCGTCAGCGCGGGAACAGCAACGTCACTGCCGCCCGAAATCCCCAGCCCTGAGCGCCGTCCCCGTCCTGGTCGAACCAGTATCGTGGCCCGGCCTGGATCGTCAGCGGCTGCCCGCTGATCTTAAGCAGTTGAGTCACCGTCAGGTTGACCGGCACCGACCATTCACGGGATTGCCAGTTGAACGTCGACTCGGTGTTCACGCCATAGGTGGTCAGGGTGCTGGTGGTGTAGGAAAGAAAGGGTTGCAGGAACGTCTGATTGACCTTGTCCTTGTCATGGCCCGGCTGGCTGTCGATGCCCCAGATGTGATTGGCGAGGATGCCTCGGGTCCAGCCGTTCGACTGTTTCAATGCAACAGCGGTGGGCCCCAGCCCCCACTGTTCGTTACCCAACAGCTCATCGCTGCTAGTCGGGATCAGAATGGCGGGACCTGCGCCGAGTATCCAGCCGTTGTCGGTCGGTTTTTTCGGTGAGAAGAAAAAGCTCTGGGTGATGTCGCCAATTCCGGATTTGTCCGCCGCGCCGTCAGGTGCCAGACCGTGTTGATCGATGACCGGCAAAATGGTGCGGGAAATCAGATTCCAGTCCTTATTCAGAGTGAACGGCAACACCGGCTGGATATTGGTCACGCTGTGCATGCCATTGCCCGTCGGCCCGATTTCCTGGTCCCAGTTGTACTGCACCGGCAAGCTGTACATCGCGGCGACAGGGTTCAGCGCCTTTTTCGCAAGTTCCGCTGAATCCTCTGCATGGACAGCAGGGACGAACCCGACCGTGATGAACAACCCGGATGCTGCCAGGCCTCTCCACTCATTCGAATGTTTCATGCGCCATCTCCTTGAGCCATGACAGCAACGGCTTTGGCGAGCGAATGCAGATTCATGACAACTTTCCTTGTCGAGACCGGGGTGGCGAATGAGGCGGACCCATTCGTCCGGTCAAGCATAGCCACACCTGGAAACGGTGCCTGGAAAGATTAACGAGCCGCCGCTGGCGCGGTTGCCGGGGCAGACCTGACCGCGCGGCCCGGCATCGACATCCGGGTTTCAAATCACTCGGCGGTAGAGCTTGAACGCCCCGACATTCGGCGCGTAGCTGCCCGTGACCAACTGGGTGATGCGTTCGGCACTGGCACAGGCCAGCGTCCAGCCCAATGCGCCGTGGCCGGTGTTGACCAACAGATTCTCCACCGGTGTGGCGTCGATGTACGGCAGACCGTCGACGGTCATGGGGCGCATGCCGCACCAGGCGTTGACCTCGGGCGGCATGCGTATCTGCGGATACAGATTGCGCAACGCCTGCTTGAGATTCGCCACCCTTGACTCGCGCAATGTGCGGTCGTTGCCGGCGAACTCCACGGTGCCGGCCACGCGTAAGCGGTCCCCCAGCGGCGTCACGCAGATGTGCTCGTGATCATCGACGATAGGCCGTGTCGGAGCGATGCCCACTTCGTCACGATCGAGCGTCAGGGAATAGCCCTTTACCGGTGCCACGGGGATTTTCACGCCCCAGGGCGCCAGCAGCTTCGCAGACGCCGCGCCGCCGCAGACGATGACCCGTTCGGCCTCAAGGCGGCCATTGGCGAGCTTCACGCCGGTGATCTTTGCGTTGCGCACCTCAAGCCCTTTCACCTCGGCGCCATATTCGAAGCGCACGCCCTCACCGGCCGCCACCCTGGCGATTTCACGGGTGAACTTGTGGGCGTCCCCCCAGCAGTCGTTTTCCAGCCAGAGGCCGATTTCGATGCTCGATTCAATGGGCCTCAGAGACGGCTCCAGCGTTACGCAGCCCAGGCGGTCAAGCCGACTGACACGGGCGCCCATGCGTTCGAGCAGGGTGGCGAAGGCTTCGGCGCTCGCCCGTGCGCC
The DNA here is from genome assembly GCF_003605735.1 of Pseudomonas sp. LS-2. Lineage (GTDB taxonomy): Bacteria > Pseudomonadota > Gammaproteobacteria > Pseudomonadales > Pseudomonadaceae > Aquipseudomonas. The sequence goes on from NZ_QXTJ01000026.1 coordinate 20,556, forward strand.
GGGCCCCTTGAAAATTTCCAGAAACCCGCCCCGCCCCAGGTCGAATTTCAACGACTCGCGTTCGAGCAGCGTATTCATCAGACCCAGGCTGTGTTGTGCGAAACGGGTGAGTGTATTGGCCGTGTCGCGGTATTTGCTGTCACGACAATTGGCGAGAAACTTCAGCCCCCAGCTGCCCAATGCAGGGATCGCCGAGGGGCGCAGCAGCAGAGGTGCGTCTTCGCGCCCCAGCCACTTGAGCATTTGCAGCGGCGTGCCCGGGGATGACCAGGGCAGCGCGCTATTGGCCGCCAGCAGACCACCATTGGCAAAACTGGTTTCCATCCCCGGCTCAGGCTGGCTGTCCAGAACGGTGACCGACAAACCTTCGCGAGCGAGGAAGTACGCAGTCGTGGCGCCAATGACGCCAGCACCGATGATGATCGTGGCGGTCATGGCTTTACTGTTCCAGGTAGGCGTTGGCGATGATCTCGATCTTGGCGCCAGGCACCATAAGGTCGGCAATGATCGTCGCGCGGTTAGGAAAAGGCGCATTGAAAAACTGGCGATAGACCGCGTTCATCCCCTCGAAATACTGCTTGTCGGTGAGGATCACCTGCAGCTGGGTGTAGTCGTCCATGCTGCCGCCAGCGGCTTCGATGGTCTGTTTGAGGTTCTGCAACGTCAGCTCGGTCTGAGTGGCGATGTCGCCGGTTTCGATGCTGCCATCGGCGTGGATCGGGATGCTGGCGGTGTAGAGGGTCTTACCGCCCACGGTTGCCCATTCCACGGGGGCGGATCCGTCTGGCAGACCGGTTTTGATGACTTTACGCATGTTGACTCCTGTTGAGGTTGAGGCATTGCCTGGATGAATCATCTGGAGGTCTTGCGCTCCAGCATTCGAACAGCGAGGGACAGCGGGAAGCACAGTACGAAGTACATGGCGCCCACGATCAGATAGGTTTCCAGCGGCATGAAGTACACGGAGCTCAGGTCCTGTGCGCGCAGCATCAGGTCCGGCGTGGCGATCAGCGAAGCGACGGAGGTGTCCTTGAGCAGCGAGATCGCGACGTTGCCGATCGGGGCCAGCACCACTCGCATCGCTTGCGGCAGCACCACCCAGCGCATGGTTTTGTAGCGCGTCATGCCGATGGTCTGCGCGGCTTCGTATTGGCCCTTGGGCACCGCTTCGATCCCGGCGCGATACACCTCGCTCAGGTACGCCGAAGCGTTCAGGCCCAAGCCGATCATCGCTGCCTGAAACGAGCTGAACTCGATGCCCACGGCGGTCAGGCCGAAGTACAGAATGAACAGTTGAACCAGCGCTGGCGTGCCACGGAACAACTCGACGTAAGCGGTTGCCAGACGCCGCACACGCTGCGCGCGGCTCATGCGCAGCAACGCCACCACCAGCCCCACCACCAATCCGATGGCCAGCGCACCGAAGGCCAGTTGCAGGGTCGAACCTGCGGCCGCGAGCAGCTCTTCGCGGCAGGCTTGCCAGAGTTCGTAATAGGTCATCTCAATGCCCTCTGCGCAGTCGTGATTCGGCGCGATGTCCCAGCCGCGCCAGCACCAGACTCAAGACCAGGTAGATGACTGCGACCATCAGGTAGATCTGGTTGGTCTGATAGGTTTCGCTGACCAGCATTCGCGCCTTGAAGGCAAGCTCCGGCACCGCCGCAGCGGACGCCAGCGAGGTGTCCTTGAGCAAGCCGATGGCGAAGTTGGCCATGCCCGGCAACGCCACCTTGATCGCCTGAGGCAGGACGATGATGCGCAGCGCCATGCGCCGGGTCATGCCGATGGCAGACGCCGCCTCACCCTGTCCGCGATCCACGTTGTTGATGGCCGAGCGAAACACTTCACAGAGAATCGCCGCGCCATTGAGGCCGAATCCGATGATCGCGGCCACCGTGGCCGGTAGCGTCAACCCCAGATGCGTCAACCCGAAATACAGGATGAACAGCTGCGTCAGGATCGGTACGTTTCTGAACAACTCCAGGTACAGGCTGGCCAGAGAGCGCAACCAGAAGCGTCGCGAAAGGCGCATCAAGGCGAGCACGAATCCCAGCGCGACCGCCACCACGAACGAGGCGACGGTCAGGCCGACGGTACTGAGCGCACCGAACCCCAACACCTTGAGAAAATACGGAAACAGCTGAGCGGCATGTTCCAGTTCACTGATGAACGCCATTGATCAGCGCTCCTGAACAGCGCGCAGAAACGCACGGGTGCGCTCCACCTGGCTGTCGCGAAACACTTGCGACGGGGATCCCTGCTCGACGATGCGACCGTCTGCCATGAACACCACCTGATCGGAAACCTGCTCGGCAAAGCGCATTTCGTGGGTGACGATGATCATCGTCATGCCCTCCTCGGCCAACTGATGCATGACCCCGAGCACCTCCCCCACCAGTTCCGGGTCGAGCGCGGAAGTGGCCTCATCGAACAGCATCAATTTGGGTTTCATCGCCAGCGCACGGGCGATAGCCACGCGCTGTTGCTGCCCGCCGGAAAGCTGATCCGGATACGCCTGCTCCTTGCCATGCAGACCCACCTTGGCCAGCAGCGCCCGCGCCTGTTCGGCCACCCCGGCCGCCTGACGGCCCTGGACTTTGAGCGGCCCCAACATAATGTTCTGCAACACGGTGAGGTGAGCGAACAGATTGAATCGCTGGAACACCATGCCGATGCTGCCGCGCATCCGCGCCAGTTCCGCATCACGCAAAGGAACCCTGCGGCCTCCAACCTGGCGCTGGCCCATTAATTGGTTATCGACATAGATGTCTCCCGCCGTGGGCTCCTCCAGATAGTTGATGCAGCGCAGCAAGGTCGTCTTGCCGGAACCGCTGGGGCCGATCAGCGAGACTTTTTGCCCCGGCATGACGCTCAGATCGATGCCCTTGAGCACCTCGATCCCGCCGAACGACTTGTGCAGGGCCTCGATGCGCACGAGCGGCTGCCCCGCCGACGCGGTAGGTGGTGTGTACGACATAGGAAAACCCTTTTGCGAAAATCAGAAAGCGACCGTCAGGCCCGAACGATCAGGCGAATGACTGGCTGAAATCCCGCGCCGGGTGTTTGAACGGGCCCAGCACATCGCCCTGCGCGTCACGGTCGACGCCCAGGCGCGGATCAACGGGCATCGGCACGAGGTAGTCAGGGTTCTTGATGCCGTACTTGGCGAGGATGGGCGCAATCTGCCCGGTGGACTTGAGCCAGCGAACGCCCTGATTGATGGCATCGAACAGGTCCTGATTCTGTGGGTAGACGCCCCAGATCGCCTGGAACTTGCCGGTCAGGTTCGGGTAGCGTTCGTCGAATCCGATAGGGATCTGTTTGAGCTTCATGTTCGGGTTTTGCAGGATCATGTAGTCGATGGTCGGCGCATCCAGGACCGCGAAATCCAGTCGTCCGGCCACCACGTCACGAATGCATGCGTCGGAGTTGTCGTAGAGCTTCACCTCTTTGACGCCGGGGATTTTCTTCATGTCCGGCACCACGGAATAGCCGGTGTTGCTGCCCAGCGTGCGGCCTTTCAGGTCATCGGCGGTGATGCTGGTGCCGAAGGGCTCGCTGTCGCGCATGATGATGTACGCACCGGTGTAGAACACAGGGTCTGTCAGCAGCAGGATCTTGGAACGCATCGGGTTCCAGGCGAAGTTGCCGCCGAACCAGTCCGCGCGGCCGGAACGTACCGCCTCGATCACGGCCGGGAAACCCATCGGCAGGATATCCAGCTTCAGTTCGAGACGGTCGGCGATCAGCTTGAGCATCTCCAGGTCAGTCCCCACCGGTTGCCCGTCGCGCACGGCACCCAATGGCATGTCGCCCATGCAGGCGGCGGTGAGGTAACCGGGGCGGATGGTCTTGATCGGGGCACCTGCAGCAAACGCCGACGGCATGCGCCCCAACATTCCACCGGCCATGCATGCAACAGCGCCGTAGCCGGAAGCCTTGAGCAAGGCACGACGGGAAAGACCACGCTGGAAGCGTTTTGAATCTGTAGTCATGAGTCACCTACCGCGGAAAATTGATGGACTGGCTTGCCCCGTCCGTGACGGCGGCAAACTTCGAACAACAGGTTGGGCAGACTGAATGGTGACGCTGTGGAGCTGATCTGTTTTTGTGTTGGCGAAATCGAATCTATAAGTGATTTTGCATAAATGCAAATATTTTTCTTTGTTGAGAACTTTTGCGAGAAAATGCAAAATCCCTGCCTGACCCGCAGATGCCCTGCAGCCCGTTGAATCCGGACACTTCCCCATGAGCGACAAACCTCCCGCCAAAGCGACGACCCCCAAGCGAGCCCTGCCACGCGCCGAGGCACCGCTTGAGAGCACGGAAGAACCGCCTGAGCCGATGCACGAGCCTGGCCCGATGATCGCCATGCAGCGCAAACGGCTGAAGTGGTCGCTGACCAAGCTGGCGGAGAAGTCGAACGTATCGATTTCGACCATCTCCCGGATCGAGAACGGCCTGATCTCTCCGACCTACGCGGTGCTCGCCCGCCTCTGCGAGGCGCTGGAGATCCGCTGGGCGGACATGCTCGGCACTGAAGAGCAGCGTTTCGCCAAAGGCTGTCGGGTGGTCAACCGCGCAGGCAGCGGCGTCATGCACAACACTGCCCGTGGCGTCTATGAATGGCTGGGCGCAGACCTGGCAACCAAGAGCATGGAGCCCACCATCGTCGAGGCGATCCCTGATACCGGCCTGCGCAAGCTGGAAGGCCATGAAGGGGAAGAGTTTCTGTTGGTGCTGGAGGGAAGCATCGTGTTTTTCATGCAGGACTACGCGCCGCTGCAGATGAGCAAAGGCGACAGCGTCTACTTCGATGCTTCCATGCCTCATGCTTACTATGGCGTGACCCAGCCAGCGCGTTTTCTGAGCATCGTGTCGCGCACTCGCGGCTAAGGTAGCCACAGCGCGGCGGTGCGGTCATCTACACCTCGTGATGCAGCGGGGATGCAGCCTGTGTAGCAGCACGGCTTGCCGGCGGTGGCGAACACGCGGGCGCCACCGCCGGCAAGCCGGACTGCTACAAGAGCGTTGCGAACCAATGGCGCAAGTGTTGACTGACCCTCCGCTTCGCGACCGTCGTTACCTCCGATTGCTCCTGCAGGGGATCGCGGTGGCCGGAAGGTCTCTGGTACATGCAAAACAATAGGACGCCGACGCTTCGTGACCAACGCGGGACCTGTAGGAGTGAGCTTGCTCGCGATGCCGGTGGGTCTGGCGCATTGCAGCGTCTGGACTGACGCGGTGAATCCCTACTTCACCAACCGCTTTTCCTTCGAAGGCCGGTAGCCGAAGTACGAGCTGTAGCACTTGCTGAAGTGGCTGGGAGAAACGAAACCGCAAGCGACCAGCACTTCGACCTGAGACAGCTCGGTGTGCTGCAACAATCGCCGGGCTTCGGTGATGCGCAGCTCCAGGTAATACCGCTGGGGCGTGGTGCCGAGCTGTTCCTTGAACAGGCGTTCGATTTGCCGACGTGAACGCCCGGCGTAGACCGCCAATTGCTCCATCTCCAGCGGTTCTTCAAGGTTGGCGTCCATCAGTTTGACGACTTCCTTGAGTGGCGCGCTGACGCTGATGTGGCGGCTGGGCTTGATCCGGCGATAGCGCGATTCCTCGAACGACAGAATGTCTTCGATGCCTTCCACCAACGCCTTGTCGTGCAGCTCCTTGATCCATTCCAGCGCCATATGAAACGCACCGGAAGGACTGGACGCCGTGAGCCGGTCGCGGTCCACCACGAACGGCTCGCTGGTGACGTGAGTGACTTTGCAGATCTCGGCCAGCGCCGGGCGGTGTTCGGGATGGATTGCGCAACGGTAGCCTTCGAGCAGTCCGGCGGCGCCGAGGAACCATGCGCCGTTCCACAATCCGGCCAGCGTGATCCCCAGCTCGGAGGCGGTGACCAGCAGATTGATCAAATCCTCGTCGGCCTTGAGTTCAGTCCGATACCCGCCGCAGATCACCAGCAGATCAAGGTCTTTGAGAGAAGGCACCTCAAGGCGCGCGTCGGGCCGAATCACCAGCCCCAGATCGCTGATGACCTCCCCGTCCTGCAAGCCGAAGGTCTTGGAGGTGAACAGCTTTGGCCGCAATAGATTCGCCGTAACAATCGTGTCCAGCGCCTGGGTGAAGGCTGGCAAGGAGAAGTTTTCCAGTAACAGAAAGCCTGTCCGCGTGTGTGAGCAGGGTATTTTTCTGTTCTCTTCCAGGTAGCGGAGATTCTTGCCCTTCATCCCACCGCTGAACTCTCGTCTTTCGCTCAACGCGCGCCTCGCCCTGTTGTTTCAACGACCAAACTGCTGAACACTTTCACGCGCGCCTCTGCCAATCAAATTCAAAAAACCGGGATGGAGCCAATGACTTCAGCGCTTTGAGCGACGGCATTTAGTGAATTCCGTTCCAGATCCTTCCAGAAGGTAAAGGAACGAGCCGCGCACAGCCCTTCCCGGAGCGTACGCGCCGAGATTATCGCAAAGTGATGGCGCGTGACAGGAAGCGTGCCTAACCCCTCACTGCCGCCTCGATCTGTGCGATGTCGATTTTGGTCATGCCCATCATGGCATTGAAGGCGCGCCTGGCTGCGGCTCGATCCGGGTTGGCGATCGCCGCCGTAAGCACTCGCGGGGTGATCTGCCATGAAACACCCCACTTGTCCTTGCACCAACCGCAGACACTGGCTTCACCACCGTTGCCGATGATCGCGTCCCACAGCTGGTCGGTTTCGACCTGATCGTCGGTGGCGACCTGGAAGGAGAACGACTCGTTGTGTTTGAACACCGGGCCGCCGTTCAGGCCGATACAGGGGATGCCCATGACGGTGAACTCCACCGTGATCACATCGCCCGCCTTGCCCGAGGGATAATCGTCAGGGGCCAGGTGCACAGCGGTCACCGCACTGTCCGGGAAAGTCCTGGCATAAAAGCTCGCAGCGTCCTCAGCGGTGCCTTCGTACCAGAGGCAGATTGTGTTCTTGCTGACCATTTCGGTTCTCCGGAGTCGGGAGTGGAGAGGTCAGTCTAGTCGGGGGCGACTCACCTGACGCAGCGTCTGGTCGATTGCCTTCGCCAGCAAGCCGGCCACAGGTTCATGCGTTTATCATCCCCCTGCAGGAGCGGGCTGGTTGGCGAACGCATCAGTCCATGCTCGCCAGCCTGCCCTGAGCCATCGGGTCAAACGCCTGCGCTTTGCTGCCAGCCCTTCCTGGCCAAAGGCAGGGACACCAATCGTCTGCCCATCGCCTGACTCATCGCATTGCCCAAGGCCGCCGCCATCGGGCCCTGTACGATTTCCGCCGCGCCGAGAAACGCCTCACCCGGCTGATCAATCAAATGCACTTCCACTTGCCGAGGCAACGCTGGAAACCGGATGATCGGATAGCCGCTCCAGTCATAACTGCGCACGCCTTCAGGCCCATATTCCACCTGTTCATAGAGCGTCCAGCTCGCCGACTGAACGATCCCGCCCTCCACCTGATTGCGCAGCCCGTCTGGCGACACCACCTGGCCTACGTCCACCGCCGTGACCACCCGATCAATGACCACCTCCCCGGTCTGACGCTGCACATGAACCTGCACCGCTATCGCGCAATAACCCATGATGTTCTTGTACCGGGCAAAAGCGAATCCGATGCCGCTGCCCGGTCCCGCAGCCGCGTGCGGCCAGCCGAACGCCTTGGCCGCCTGCTCGATCACCGCACGCGCCCGGGGATCGCTCAGATGCTGCAGCCGGAACTGCACCGGATCGACATTGGTCTGGATCGCCAACTCATCCATCGCGCTTTCGATACCGAAGACATTGATGTGCGCCCCCAGCGAACGCATCGCCGAAGTCCGAAACGGCATTTGCGTCACGAAGGTCATGTTAATCCGGCTGCTGTCAACGTCATACAGCGGAACGACATTTCGATCACCGTCACCTTCAGGCTGAGCGATGGGCACGGATGGCGCCGGAATGAACGGCCTGGCCAGCAACCAGGAAGGCATCAGACGCCCGGCGTTGACGATGCGCTCGTTGTGCGGCGTGGTCCACAGCTCAGTGTTCCAGTGCTGCAGACGCCCGCTGTCGTCCAGCCCGGCATCCAGTTCGACACGCATGGCCGAACTGTAGGGTTCCCAAATATTCTCTTGCTCGCGCATCCATTGCAGGCGCACTGGCTGGCCGGGCACTGCCATGGCGATCAACGCGGCGTCGGCGGCCGCGTCATCGGCGCCGTTATGGCCGTAGCAACCCGAGCCCTCCACATGAATGCAGCGCACCTGCTCTGGCGTCAGCCTGAGCATTTCCGCAATCCCGGCCCGCAAAGGATAAACGCCCTGGGTGTGGGTCCAGACCGTCAACAACCCGTCCTTGAACCAGGCCACCGAACACGACGGTCCGATGGAGCCGTGCATCAGGTACTGCTTGGTCACAGTGGATTTCCAGCGCCGCGCAGCAGGCGCATCCGGTGTGCCCTTATGGGTGATGGGATAGCGCCGAGCAGGCAACTCGGTGAGCAACCGATGAATGTTCTGCGACTCGGGCAATGGGTCGCCCTCTGTCCAGCGCGCCAGCTCGTAACCCTTGCGCATCGCTTTGATCGCCTGCCATTCATCCTTTGCGATCACGGCCAGATAGCTGCCATCGCGAACCAGCTTGATGACGCCGCTCATGCGTTCGATGGCGGGCTGGTCTATGTCCAGCAACCGACTCCCGCGTCTGGGTGGGCGAATGACTCGCGCATGCAGCATCCCCGGCAGACGCATGTCTTGCACGTAGCTGGCGCCGCCAGTGACTTTGGCGGGGATGTCCAGCCTTGGCAGTGAATGGCCGATCAGGGTGAAGCGTTCGGCGGGTTTGAGCGGTGAATCCTTGCTCGCGTAGCGGTGTAGCTGAACCCCCGCCACCGCCTGCGCGTAGGTCATGCTTCGCCCATCGCGGCCATGAACGACTGCGTCACGGGTGGTCAGGCCTTCAACCGGCTGAGCCCACTGCCGGGCAGCGGACTCAAGCAGCAGTTGCCTCACCTGAGCGGCAGCATTGAACAGCGCGGTGCCGCTGTCGAACATGGTGTGACTGCCTGCGGTGTAGCCTTCGTTGGGCGTGAGCGCGGTGTCGGCGGTGATGAATCGAATCGCCTGCGGCGCGACTTCCAGCCGTTCGGCCGCCACTTGCAACAACGCGGTTTTGACGCCGGTTCCCAGCTCCACCTTGCCGGTGTACACCGTGATGCCGTCTTTTTCGTCGATGCGTATCCAGGCATCGAGAAACGGGTTGGTGCGCAGACTGCCGGCCAGATCGGGCGCCAGCACCTGGGTGCCGAGCGTATCGACTTCCGTGTCGGCAAAGGCACGACCGGCGCCAGGCACCAAGGCAAAGCCAATCACCAGCGCGCCATTGACGAGAAACGCACGCCGCCCCTGGTCCACATCCTGGTCGCGGCGCCTCATGCTTTCACCCCGCTGCCGATGACAGCCTTGATCGCTGAAAAAATACGCAGATGGGTGCCGCATCGGCACAGGTTGGGGGCCATGTGCTCGCGAATCTGCTCATCGCTGGGCTGGGGCACCGCTTCGATCAGTGCCTGGGCGCGCATGATCATGCCGGCGATGCAATACCCGCATTGCGCGGCCTGTGCATCGATGAACGCCCGCTGCAAGGCGCCAGGTTGCTCCGTCGTGCCCAGTCCCTCAACCGTTCGGACGGATTTTCCGGCGGCGGCTTCTGCTGGCAACAGGCAGGAGAACACAGGCTTGTCGGCGACCATGACGGTACAGGCGCCACATTGTCCAAGGCCGCAGCCGTATTTGGCGCCGTTGAGTTGCAGATGATTGCGCAAGGCATACAGCAGCGGCATGTCGGGATCGATGTCCAGTTGATGATCCTTGCCATTGACGTTCAAGGTGATCATTTCGACGCCCCTTCGTGACGGAGAGTGGTGACGGTTTTTTCCAGGTCGGTCCAGGGTTGCGCGGCACAGGCCTGATTGCGCAGATAGCCGGCTAGCGCGGCGATGTGCGAGTCGTCCAGCGCGTCGGCAAAGGCCGGCATGTAGTGACTCGGCTGGCGGGTGGACATCGGAATGCCTTCGAGAATGGTCTTGATCAGGTTGCGCGGGCTGTCGGACGTCGCGGCCGAAACGACGCTCAGCGCAGGGCGCCCGTCAACGGTGCGCATCGGCGCTCCCGCGCCGTGGCAACCGGCGCAGGCGCCAGCGAAAAGCGCTGCGCCTTCTGCATTGTCGGCAGCTGGAGGGGGCGTGGCGGCGCAGGCAGGCCCGGCTTTCGACGTGGTCGCGGGGAGGCTCAGGATATATTCGGCGATGGCTTGCGCATCTTCGACAGGAAGCTGCGCGATACTCAGGCTGACCGGCAGCATCGGGCCGGCGGCGCCACCATGGTCTGTTGCCACCTGCGCACGAAGGTATGCGACCAGTTGTTCTGTCGACCACGGATTGGCAGCCTGCGCCAACCCGGTGAGTGCCGGCGCATGCCAGCCGTCTACCAGGCCGCCGCCCAGGTGCTCGCTACCCTTCTCGCCGCCAATGAAGTTCAGAGGCGTATGGCAGGACGAGCAATGTCCCGCCCCTTCGACCAGATAACGGCCGCGATTCCATTTCGCCGATTGGCCCGGCACATCCGTCAACGGATCGTTGCGCAGGAACAGCAGGTTCCAGAACGACACCAGCGCACGGAAGTTCATGGGGAACATCATGTGGTTGTCCGGTGCTCGCGCCTGCACCGGATCGACGCTCGTCAGGTAGTGATAGGCATCGACGATGTCAGTGTCAGTCATCCGGCTGTAATGCACGTAGGGAAAGGCCGGATAGAGGAAATGCCCATCCCGGGCAACCCCTTTGCGCATGGCTCGCACGAATGCTTCCTGGGACCATCCGCCGATTCCGGTTTCACGATCAGGCGTGATATTGGTGGTGTAGAGCGTGCCGAAAGGTGTCACCAGTGGCAGCCCCCCAGCCATGTAGGCACCCCCGGGCCGGGTGTGGCAGACCGCACAGTCGCCCTGCTCGACGACTTTCGCCCCCCGTTCGACACTCGCTGCATCGGCGATCAGCGGTTTGTCGAGCAGGGGAATGGCAGGGCGCCACATCAGGGTCGCGCACACTGCCAGGCCGATCAGTACGACCAGCAGTAACGCCCAGAGCGATTTTCGCTTCATGGTCGGGCCTCGTTGGAATCACGGTTCATCGAGCATGAAATCTACCCAGACCGGGATGGGAAGAACTTGTACAGTCGTGCTGATTCCAGCATTTCGGCGGATGAGTGTTGCCCAACACAGGGGCGGCGCCCACATCACGCACCATCGGTTATAGACATCCCGACATCTGTGTCCCTAACATCCGCGCGTGCCACAGCGACCTGTGTCTTTCTAGCGGATATCCCTCAATGTCGACAGCCGTCCCCCACTACTCGCTGGCCTGGAGCCTGCTTCTGTTATTGGCCGATGTCATCGCCTGGCACCTGCTGGCCGACCGCAACCGATTGACGCGGATCGCCATTCGCCTCGGTGGATTCGTCGCCTACAGCCTGGTGATCATCAACGCCGGCATCAGCCCGCTGGAAGCGCCCGCCTGGCCGGACAACAGCGCATTGCAATTCGGCGCGACCGCGCTGGCCATCGTCTGGTGGATGTACGCCGCGCGGACCCTGACCGTGCTACTGGGTCTGCTGCTGACGGGCCGCGTCGGACACAGCGGTCGACTGCTGCAGGAAGTGATCGGTGCCGTGATCTTTCTGATCGCCATCGTTGCCGCCGCCGGTTACGTCTTGCAGTTACCGGTCAAGGGCTTGCTGGCGACGTCCGGCGCGATGGCGATCATCGTCGGTCTGGCCCTGCAGAGCACATTGAGCGACGTGTTTTCCGGGATCATTCTCAACACCACCAAGCCTTATCAGGTGGACGATTCGATCTCCATCGACGGCATGGAAGGCAAGGTCATGGACATTGACTGGCGGGCCACGCACCTGCTGACCGGGGTCGGCACCATGGTGGTGATTCCCAATTCGGTCGCGGCCAAGGCGAAGATCGTCAACCTGAGCCGACCGGTCAACATTCATGGGGTGTCGATCAACATCATGATGTCGCCGCACATCCGGCCTCGGCGCGTACTGGATGCACTGGAGCGCACGCTGCAGGGGTGCAGCGCGCTGTTGCCGACACCCCGTCCACGCGCAGTGGTCAAGGACACCAGCCCGACGACCATCGAATACTCCGTGACCGGATTCATCAGCGACCTGGCGAACAAGAGCGACGTGCGCAATCTGCTGTTCGATCTGGCCTACCGGCATCTGGAAGCGGCGGGGATCACCTGGCAATCGGAAACCGCCGCCGAGACCGTTTCCCGACCCAGGGCGCTGCTGGACGAGGTGAAAATCTTCCGCACCACCACGCCCGAAGAAAAGAGCGAACTGGCCCAGAGCATGGTGTCCCGCGAATACGCCGCCGGGCAGACCATTATCGAGCTGGGGGATGTCACCGACGGTTTGTTGGTGATTGCGACGGGCGTGGTCTCGGCGAACGTTCCGGACGGCAACACCATGGTCGAAGCCGGACGCATGGGCCCGGGAGAAGTGATGGGCGAACAGAGCATCCTTGCCGACACCCCGTCCGAAGCGCGCTTCACCGCCCTGACCTCCTGTGTCATTTATCGCATCGACAAAGCCGCTACGCGCAAGTGCATGGAGCAACGCGTCGACATCACCACCGCGCTGAACAAGCTCCAGGCGATTCGTCAGCAAAGCAGCCAGCACGTGCTGCTGCGCAAACCTGTGGCAATCAAGAAAAACAACTTTCTGGGGTGGTTGCAGAAGCGCTAAGCGCCAGGACCTGGCACCGAGGGGTTTGCTGGCGGCCTAAGCACAATTGCTAACGCCCGCCAGCCCTGACCGCTGCAGCAATGGCGGTGTTGGTGACAAGGCCGAACCACGACCAACCCCCTTAGACATCCAGCTCTTTCATGCGGTGATAAAGCGTACGCCGGGGAATATTCAGCTCCTGGCTGACCGCATCGATGCTGTTGTTGTGCCGTTTCAACGCCGCCTGAATCAATACCTTCTCAATCACCCGCAACTGCGTTTTCAACCCCGTAGACGCCCCCCGTTCCTCGGCCTGCTCGCCGCCGAGCAATGGAAATCCGAGCACGAATCGCTTGGCTGCCGATTTCAGCTCACGAATGTTTCCCGGCCAGTCATGATTCAACAGCACATGCCGCAACACTGCGCTGATCTCCGGCATCACCCGCCCGGACTCCCGCGCCGATGCCAGGGCAAAGCGCCGAAACAGCGGCAGGATCCGTTCTCGTTGAGCCCGTAACGGTGGCAACTTGAGGGTCAGCACGTTGAGCCGGAAATACAGGTCGCGGCGAAAGCGGCCCTGCTCCACCCACTCGTCCAGCGCATGCTGCGCCGAGGCAATCACGCAGACATCCAGCGCAATGGGCGTGGTCGAACCCAACCGCTCCAGCGAGCGGGTTTCGAGCACACGCAACAACTTGGCCTGAAGACTCAGCGGCATGCTGTCGATTTCATCCAGATACAACGTCCCGCCCTGCGCGGCCTCGATATAGCCCACCCGCGACCTGTCGGCGCCGGTGTAGGCGCCGCTGACCACACCGAACAACTCGCTTTCGGCCAGCGATTCGGGAATCGCCGCGCAATTCATCGCCACCAGACGCCCCTTGCGCCCGGACAACCCATGAATCCGTTGCGCCACCGTGTCCTTGCCGGTGCCGGTTTCACCCGACAGCAAAAGGTCGATGCCCAACTGCGAAATGCTCTGGGCGACGACCGTCAGGTTCGGCACCTGGTGATTGTCTTCCAGTTGCTCATCAAAATAATCGTACAGGCTCATCCACGACCTCTGATACTTCACGCGCCCGCGGCAGCCCGGTGCATCTGCCCGTCAAGCAATGCACCGGATGACAGGCCATCAGGCGTTACGACAACAGCGCGTCGGATGCCCCCAGACACGTCAGGCCCAGCTCTTTCATGCGGTGATAAAGCGTGCGTCTGGGAATTTCCAGCTCCTGCACCACTGCGTCGAGGCTGTGTTTGTGGCGCTTGAGCGCGTCTTCGATGAGCATTTTCTCGATGACCCGCAGCTGGGTTTTCAGCCCCGTCTCAGGATCGCGGTCCGGCACAGGATCGGCGCCGAGCAACCCAAACCCCAGCACAAAGCGCTTGGCGGCGGATTTCAATTCGCGGATATTGCCAGGCCACGCGTGGCTGAGCAGCACTTGCACCAGCCCGTTGCTCAGCGCAGGAACGGCGCGGTCGAAGTCGCGGGCGACGCTCTGGGTGAACTGGTCGAACAACGGCAGGATCTGCTCGCGACGCTCACGCAAGGCTGGCATCTGGATCGTCAGCACATTGAGGCGAAAAAACAGGTCGCGACGAAACAGCCCTTGTTCCACGAGTTCATCCAGCGGCCGTTGCGCCGAAGCGATGACCCGAAGGTCGACCGGAATGAAAGCTGTCGAACCCAGTCGTTCGATGCCTCGGGTTTCCAGAATCCGCAGGAGTTTGGCCTGAAGGCTCAGCGGCATGCTGTCGATTTCGTCCAGGTACAACGTTCCGCCCCCTGCGGCCTCGATGTACCCCTGACGGGACCGACTGACACCGGTGTACGCCCCATTGACCACGCCGAACAGCTGACTTTCCGCTAAAGACTCGGGAATGGCGGCGCAATTCATGCCGACGAATGAACCTGTCCGACCGGACAACTCATGAATGCGTTTGGCCAATGTATCCTTACCGGTGCCTGTCTCCCCGCACAGCAGCAAATCCATGTTCAAACTCGCGGTATTCGCTGCAATCTGATGAATATCCAGCGTTGGATTTTCCCCTGAAGACGCCCAGCCGCTTACATCGATTTCTTCCTTCATCGATACCTCTCAAAGTGGGTGCAAGCGATTTATTAGTACCACGCAATACACAGGCAGCAATCTTTAATTTTAGTTCCCGAGCCTGATGAGAACAGGGTCACAGAGTTCCCGCAGTGATATCAATATGATCCCACTTCTCGTCGCAACTAATATTTGCACCGCGGCTTTCAAACGATTATTTAAAATTAACTCTTGCTTGTGCTGCGGCAATGTCTTAATGGCCGCAAGCGATGCCGCAATCACCGCACACAAGGTCACAATACGTTAACAATCATGGGGTTATGCTCGGTGTTTGAGCGCCTGTTCCAGAGCGTTTCGACAGCGCCAGAAACCCATCACTCTACGCGCACGCTTTTATAAGGATGCTCTGTTATCTCACTTAATTACCGTTTTCTTTATTTATCTTCTCTGCTTTGCAATGCCCTCCACCCGGCGATCATCACTCAATATTCCGCACAACTTACTTTCATTCATCCACCCTAAATACCCTTAACAGCGCGTTATTAACAACTGCTCTTACGCACCCACTAATCATGCAGCGAATCTTTAAATAAAACTGGGCATTAGCGCGTTCGGAATCCCAACTAATTACATTCGGGTTTCCGAACAAGGCTTTATCCTTTCAGCAGCGATTGGCGCAAGCCTGTGTTTTCCGGGGCTTGCGGCGATGTCGTCCGGGTCGGCCCGACAGGAACAACGCGCAAAGGTTTGCGCAATTTTGCCGATTGCAGGAAAAAGGGATCCAACTAAGCGCGACCGGGCGCCAGCATCTGCCTTCTCTCGCTAATGAGTGTGCATTCGCCTGACGAATATCCACTCGATGTTTCAAGATATGTCAGCAGTCATAATCACCGCCTGTGTATCAGAGGGGTTACAGGCGTCGGGATAAGTTCAACTGAGTTACGCCTTCAGGCCCGGCAGCCCGACTGGCAAATGCCAACTAGCCATGCGCGCCCTCATGGACATGCGTCCACGCCGATCTGTACCGCTTACGTTACAGAGAATTCCGAGAATATTACGCCCTCAACTGGGGCATCGCGTCGTGGCGGGATCGAGTGGTCGGGAGCCGATCAGGGCCGTAACCCGACGGACGGTGCAACCGGCGCTGCGCTGCTGGCCAGCGTCTCGGTGGGTGGGTCAATGGATTCGCCCTGCAAGTTCGCCAGGCTGGCCGACACCTGACGAAGCTGTTCACGGGGCACCAGCAGGTGATTCGGGCCATCAATGGTTTTCTTGCGCAGAAATGCAGGGTTGAGGCTCACCAGGACGGCTTCATCGATACCCGCACAGGCTGCCAGTTGAGCGAGGTCGACGGGGCTTGCCAGCTCGACGGCCGTGAAGTAAGGCGCATTGGCCACCGGACTCAATTGCACGCCGTACCTGTCGGGCTCGCGCACCAACTGCGACAACGCCAGCAACCGGGGGACGTAATCCTGGGTTTCCCGTGGCAGCTTCAGGTGCCAGTAATCGGTCGGCAGCCCGCTGCGTTGATTGGCCTCGATCGCGTGGGCCACTGTCCCCTCGCCGGCGTTATAAGCCGCCATCGCCAGCAACCAGTCACCGTTGAATTGATCTTGCAGCCGCGTCAGGTAGTCCATCGCCGCCTTGCTGGACGCGACCACATCCCGCCGACCGTCGTACCAGGCGGTCTGGCGCAAATTGAAATCTCGTCCCGTGGCGGCCATGAACTGCCACAACCCGGCAGCATCACGGACAGAGCTGGCTTTAGGGTTGTAGGCGCTTTCGACAATCGGCAACAGGGCCAGCTCGGAAGGGAGATTGCGCTTATCCAGCGACTCGGCGATGAAGTGCAGGTAAGGACCCGCGCGCTGGCTGGCGTTGCGCAGAAAACCGGGATGGCTCAGTAGCCAGTCGCGCTGGCGCACGATCCGTTGATTGACCCCGTTGGCATCGACCAGGTTGAAGCCCTGGCCCAATCGTCCCCAGATATCGCTGCCGTCATAGGGCATTTCCACGCCAGCGGGCTGCGCAGCGGCCGCAGGCCTGAGGCCCGCCACGAGCCTGGGCGTGCGCTCTGCACTCACAGCGGGCGGATGTTCAAACGACTGGCAACCGGCACACACCAGAGCAATGCCAAGCGAACCGATGCGCAGCGGACGCGTTAAGGTCGACAAGCCAAGCGATGCGGTAATGACGGGCGGCATGGCGGGTAGGTCCTGAAGGCGGGATTACCCTGTGTGGCGCCTCGTGGCGCACGGTTCCATACCGTCAGAAAAAGCCGCGAACGCCGGGCGCGACTTCGTGCAATCGGAGTGAAAAAGAGGAAGGGCGTTCGAGCCGTGTACGTTCAGGGAAGAGCTCAATGACCGAGTGCCCGATCAGGGATGACGAATCACCGACTCGATCCGCAGCATCGCCGGCAGCAACGCTTCGGCGATTTCCTCGGCCTTGGGGGTCGGCTGCATTTTGCGGTTGCGGCGCAGGAACAGCGGGTCGTCGAAGCACTGGCGCAGGCGTACCAGCGAACCACTGACCGCGGGCTGAGTCACCCGCAGGTGGCGCGCCGCTTCACTCACACTGCGCTCGCGGAACACCACGAGGAAGGTCAGGAGCAGGTTCAGGTCCATGCTCAGCAGGATATCTTCATTCAGAGACATATCAGGTCACCGTGTTCGAATCGACGACAAAACTGTTGAACTGCAAATGGCAGATGGCGCCGCTGTGGAGCAGTTCCATGAAGCCGGTCAGTTCAGGGTGGGAGAAATGGGCTTGCATCTGGCTCTCTGACTGCCAGTAGCCGCTGACGATCCATGAGGCATCGTCGTTTTTTCCGGGGGTCAGCGTGTAGGCGACACACGGGGTCGTACTGTTCAACACCTCGAGCATGCGCGGTACCCGCATGCCCACCTCATTGGAACGACCTTGACTGGCGTGTATTTCCACGGTGTTGATGGCCGAAACGAGCATCATCCTCTCCTGCGATAAACGATGGGGCAAGTCTGACGTCCGGGGCATTCCGGATAAACCTCAGGATCGGAGTTTCAGCGTTGCGGATTAAGTGACAATTAATCTGGCCCGGTGGTGGGCACACAGAAATCTGTAGCAGCGCGGCCGGGCGGCTTCTCCTTGCCGGCGGTGGCGATTCAACCACGCCACCGCCGCCCGGCCGTTCTACAAAAATCAGCACGCTAATCAGAAATTGCCTTTCAATGCCTCGAGGCCACCGTCATAAATACCCTGAAACAGCGTTTCGGCTTCTGTATCGGTGATGCCGTTCGGAGTGAAAACACCCGACCACTGCACCACTGACGCGTCATCGCCATCTGCGTTCACTTTGAGTGTGGCCAGATAGCCCGTCACCGGGAACGGCCCCTGGGTGATCGAATAGCTGTAGGTACGCGCCTGGTTGTCGTAGGTCTCCAGGCGTTCGCTGATTTGCGCGCCGTCCTGAGTCGTCAGGTGGCGAATGCGCCCGCCTTCGTCCGGGACGCTTTTGGCAATGAACGGCAACCAGTCCGGCAGCGAAAGAAAACCGCCCGCCAGTTGCCAGATTTTGTCCGCCGAGACCGGGATGCGAACGGTTGCAGAGGCTTTAGCCATGATGTTTCTCCAGAGAATGGTTCAGACAGCCATGCTGTCGGCCACGCCGCGATCGGGCGCAAGGCGGCACCGGTGGTCGGGCAAGACAATGGAGAGGCGAGACAGGCGATCCGATTGGCTACCGCATGGACCTCCGGTGCGCGCTGGATGATAGACCAAGGCCGGGCACGACGGACGATGTGATCGGCTTCTTCTTGAGCACCGGGACGGGACTCGGTGATGGCGGTTGCGAACAGGTCACCGCCGACAAGCCGCACGGCTGCAAAGCAATACGGTGACGCCGTCCCTGGCGTCGGGCCGGCTTACTTGTTGAACGCCGAGTAGCTGTTCATCAGGTTGCGGTAGTTCGGGATGCGCTGGGACAGCAGGTTGGCCAGGCCTTCCATGTCGTTGCGCCAGTCGCGCTGCAGCTCGCAAGCGACCGAGAACCAGTTCATCAACTGCGCACCGGCAGCGGTCATGCGTGCCCAGGCGGCTTTCTGAACGACGTCGTTGAAGGTGCCGGACGCATCGGTTACCACGAACACGTCAAAGCCTTCTTCCAGCGCGCACAGGGTCGGGAACGCCACGCAGACGTCTGTCACGACACCGGCGATGATCAGTTGCTTGCGGCCGGTGGCCTTGATCGCCTTGACGAAGTCTTCGTTGTCCCAGGCGTTGATCTGACCAGGGCGCGCGATGTACGGCGCGTCCGGGAACATCTCTTTGAGCTCGGGTACCAGCGGGCCGTTCGGGCCGGATTCGAAGCTGGTGGTCAGGATGGTCGGCAGCTTGAAGAACTTGGCACAGTCGGCCAGGGCCAGCACGTTGTTCTTGAACTCGTTCGGCGAGAAGTCCTGCACCAGCGAGATCAGACCGGTCTGGTGATCGACCAGCAGAACCACGGCATCGTTGATGTCCAAACGCTTGTAGGGAACGGTCATGATTGACTCCATTGAGTGTGTGACAGGTGTGTGCGTGTGTCAGCCAACGGGGCTGACGGCGTGCCTCGCCGACCATGGCCGGCGAGGCGTTTCATGCTCTTTGGGCCGCAGCTGTCAGAACGCGAAGCAGGAACAGCCGAACGCGCCCCAGAAACCCTGGAAGTCACTGACCGGCACTTTCGACATCCGCGCCTTGTCATGGCTGTGGGCATGGACGCCACACGGGCCGCTGCACTGGTGGACGGCTGCCGCCATCGGCGCACCCTGACGCCAGTGACCCGGCACCTTCGCCACCGGCGACCAGTCCGGCAGCACCGGCACGCTTGGCGGCGCCAGATCGTCAAACTCACCAGCGCCGTAGACGACCTTGCCGTCGACGATGGTCAAGACCGACTCGATCCACTTGATCGACTCTTCCGGCACGCTGAAGAAGTCCTGGGACAGGGCCACCACGTCCGCCAGTTGGCCGACCTTGATCTGGCCCTTCTTGCCCTGCTCGGAGGAGAACCAGGCGCTGCCACGGGTGAACAGCTCCAGCGCGGTCTCGCGAGACAGGCCTTCGGGATACAGTTCCAGACCGCCCACGGTGCGACCGCTGACCATCCAGTACAGCGAGGTCCACGGGTTGTAGCTGGAAACGCGGGTGGCGTCGGTGCCGGCGCCGACGGGCACGCCCTCGGCCAGCATGCGTTTGATCGGTGGCGTGTGCTCGCCGGCCTTGGCGCCGTAACGCTCGACGAAATACTCGCCCTGGAACGCCATGCGGTCCTGAATCGCGATACCGCCGCCCAGCGCCTTCACCCGCTCGATGTTCTTCGGCGTGATGGTTTCGCAGTGGTCGAAGAACCACGGAATGCCATTGAACGGGATCTCGCGATTGACTTTCTCGAACACGTCCAGCATGCGGGAAATCGACTCGTCGTAGGTGGCGTGCAAGCGGAACGGCCAGCGATGCTCGACCAGATGGCGCACCACCGGTTCAAGGTCCTGCTCCATGCCTGGCGGCAGGTCCGGACGTGGTTCCAGGAAGTCTTCGAAGTCGGCCGCCGAGAAGGTCAGCATCTCCCCCGCGCCGTTGTGGCGCAGGAAATCGTCGCCCTGGTGCAGCTTGACGGTGCTGGTCCAGTGCTTGAAGTCGTTGAGTTCTTCTTTGGGCTTCTGGGTGAACAGGTTGTAGGCGATGCGCACGGTCAGCTGTTTGGCTTCTGCCAGCTGAGTGATCACTTCGTAGTCGTCCGGGTAGTTCTGGAAACCGCCGCCAGCGTCGATGGCGCTGGTCAGGCCCAGACGGTTCAGCTCGCGCATGAACTGACGGGTCGAGTTGACCTGGTACTCCAGCGGCAGCTTCGGTCCCTTGGCCAGGGTCGAATACAGAATCATCGCGTTGGGCTTGGCCACCAGCATGCCGGTCGGGTCGCCATTGCTGTCACGCACGATCTCGCCACCCGGCGGGTTCGGCGTATCACGGGTGTAGCCGGCAACGCGCAGTGCCGCACGGTTGAGCAGTGCACGGTCATACAAGTGCAGCACGAACACCGGGGTATCGGGAGCGGCCTGGTTGAGTTCTTCCAGGGTCGGCATGCGCTTCTCGGCGAACTGGAATTCGTTCCAGCCACCCACCACCCTCACCCACTGCGGCGTCGGCGTGCGATCGGCCTGGGCTTTAAGCATGCGCAGCGCGTCAGCCAGTGAAGGCACGCCTTCCCAGCGCAGTTCCAGGTTGTAGTTCAGACCGCCACGGATCAGGTGCAGGTGCGAGTCGTTAAGCCCCGGAATCACCGTGCGCTTGTGCATGTCGATGACTTGGGTCGCGCTGCCGCGCAGGGACATGATCTGAGCATCGGTGCCGACCGCGACGAATTTGCCACCGCCGATCGCCACGGCGCTGGCGGTGGGGTTTTCCTTGTCAACCGTGTGAAAGTTACCGTTGTAGAGAATCAGATCGACGTTCATCGCGCCTCCGAGGGCAGAAGTTTTCGAAGCACCGACGGCAAAGCCGGTGACAGGTAGTGAAGTCAGGATCGCGGCGGCCGCGCTGAGCAGTGACCCTTTGGCCACGAAGCTGCGGCGATCCGGATCGTTGGGGTCATCCTTCATCCGTAAGGTCCTGGGAAACGGGTTGCGCACGAGCGTTGAGCCATGGCGCAAACAGTCGAGTGGCCAGCGGCATCAGCAGATAGACCACCAGCAGGACGATGGTCACGGTGACCAGCGCAGTACTGATCACGTAGTTGGCCAGCAGGGGGAACATCCGGAACACCGGCCCCCAGACCAACGGAATCATCAAGGTCAGCGGGCAGATCACCAGAAACGTCACGCAGGCCTGTTTCCAGCGCGGCGGCGGCGGGTTTTCGCTGGCGGGCACGAACCAGAATTCGTTGTGCGGGTTGACCTCGGTGAAGTCACCATCGGCCAGCATCGGCGACGCTTCGGCAACCAGTTCGCGGCGCTCGGCCGAGTTCAGCCAACTTTGCATGGCGTCGGTGGAGCAGAATCGCAGCACGCAGGTGAACATGTGCAGGCCGTCGGACTTGCCGCGGATCACGTCGACGCCCAGATGCCCCGGATAGGTCCCGGCAATCGCCACGACGCGGCGCAGCCAGGCTTCGTATTGAGCCTCCATCCCGAGTTTGGCGCGGTGCTTGACCACCAGGGTGACGATCTCGTCAGGGGACAGTTTCGCGGTCGGGAAAGTCTCGACGGACAGGGCGGAATCAGGCATAGCGTAACGCTCCGGGCAAACGAATATTGAGCGCCAGGCGGCCAGGCCCGGCGATCAGCACACTGGTAAAAATGATGATCAGCAACCAGCCGAACTGCCCCTGCTCCACGCTCCAGTCCCCATGCACCACGACCAGCGCAACCAGCAGCAAAAAGAGAATAGGCAGGCACGCCAATCGCGCCAGTACGCCGGTCAGAATCAGCAGCGGACACAGCACCTCGGCGAAGATCGCCATGCTCAGGGTCAGGCCTGCGCCCATATGAAAGGGGTCTTCGATCAGCGACAGCTGCGCCTTGAAGTCCAGCAGCTTGGGCAATCCGTGTACGAACAACAGGAACAGCGCCCCGCTGCCCCGCAGGAACAGCAGCCCCAGATCGGGCAGACAGTCATTGAAAGTCGAATAGCGCATCGCACACCAACGGGTTCATGAGGGCTCGTCACGGACGTGCAGCATCGGTGAAGAACGATGAAGCCATAGTGTCGCGGTGGGTTATCGAGGTATTGAACAGACGTGCTTCGAATGGCCGGTTTGTGCGTGCAGCAAGTAATACGAATTATTTCCAGACGGGCGGGTTCTGCATTGCCGAGGGCAGTGCTTGCGGGATCCGGCGTGCTGGCGATTGTGGGCTGCCTGCGAAGTCGATACGGATTGTTCCCCCGCACTGCGTGGGAATGCATCCCGTGACGCTCCGCGTCACAGCGCCAGCCGACGCAGAGCGTCGATCACTGCATTCGCGGCGCACGGGAACGATCAGTGGATGCAACACGACCCCGTAGCAGTCCGGCTTGCCGGCGGTGGCACCTCGAGCGATCAGCCCGACTGCCTACGCCATTCCGCAGGTCACTGCTTTCAATACCGCGGCTTGACGGCCTTCCACTCCGGCTTGTACTTCTGCATCTGCTTCACGTCATCACGGGAACGGATGCCGCAGGTCAGGAACTGGTCGTTGAGCTTGCCAAGTTGATCGTAGTCGAGCTCAAGACCCAGGCCCGGTTCGCGGGTGATCTTCACGCAACCGTCAACGATAGGCAATTTGCCGCCCTTGATCACTTCCTCGTCGGGCTCCTGCCACGGGTAGTGGGTGTCGCAGGCAAAGTCCAGATTCGGCACCGCAGCGGCGACATGCGCCATCGCCATGAGGCTGATGCCCAGATGCGAGTTGGAGTGCATGGATACGCCAAGCCCGAACGTCTCGCACATCTTCGCCAGCGCCTGAGTGTCGCGCAGGCCGCCCCAGTAATGGTGGTCGGCGAGGACGATCTGTACGCTGTTCTGCGCCACGCTGCGACGGAACTCGTCAAAATCGGTCACCACCATGTTGGTTGCCAACGGCAGCCCCGTGCGTTTATGCAGCTCGGCCATGCCTTCCAGACCCGGCGTCGGGTCTTCGTAATATTGAAGGTCGTCGCCGAGCAGCTCGGCCATGCGGATCGAGGTTTCAAGCGACCAGTTGCCGTTTGGGTCGATGCGCAGCGGATAGCCGGGAAATGCTTTTTTTAGCGCCTTGATGCAAGACACTTCGTGCTCCGGCTCCAGAGCGCCGGCCTTGAGCTTGATGCTCTTGAAACCGTAGGCCTCGATCATGCGTCTGGCCTGAGCGACGATCTGCACTTCGCTCAACGCCTCGCCCCAACTGTCCGGGGCGTAAGGCGAGTCGACATGCTGTGCGTATTTGAAGAACAGGTAAGCACTGAACGGCACCTGATCACGCGCCGCGCCACCCAACAGGTCTACCAGCGGCAGATTCATCGAACGCGCCTGCAGATCCAGGAACGCCACTTCAAATGCCGAATAGGCATTGCTTACCGCCTTGCTGGCATGGGAACCCGGCGCCAGCTCGGCACCGGCGACACTGGCAGGCTTGTTGGCTGCGACCGTGGCCTTGACCATCGCCTTGAGCTGCGCAAGGTTGAAGGGGTCCATACCAATCAATTGGCTCTGCAACTGTTGCTGGATCGCCAGCGCCGGGGCGTCGCCGTAGCTTTCACCCAGGCCGATGTATCCGTTGTCGCTTTCGACCTCGATGATCGAGCGCAGGGCAAAGGGCTCGTGAATACCGCTGGCGTTGAGCAATGGCGGATCACGAAAAGCAATCGGGGTGACAGTGACACGTGTGATTTTCAAAAGACTTCTCCCGGTCAATCAGGGTTTGAGGCTTGGCTTGAAGCTGACTTACTTGGCGGTGTGCAGTGCGACTGGCTCGTTGGCCGCCTCCTGGCCGCGTGTATCAAGGGGCTTTCCCGGTGACTCCCCCTTAGGCGTGGTACGGGCGAAGAAAATCACCACGGCCGCCACCAGCGAGGTGATGGCCAGGCCGTACATGCCGCCCTGAATCGAACCGGTGGTCTGCTCCAGAAAGCCGAACGCCGTGGGGGCGACGAAGCCACCGAGGTTCCCCACCGAGTTGATCAACGCGATGACCGCAGCCGCGATACGCGCATCCAGATAGCCTTGAGGAATCGGCCAGAACAGCGCCGAGGCTGCCTTGAAACCGATCGCGGCAAAACAGATGGCAACGAACGCGAATACCGGCCCGCCAATGGTCGACATGAACATCCCGCAGGCGGCGATCACTAACGTCACCGCTACCCACGCTTGCTGGTGCTTGAAGCGCGCCGCCAGCGCTGCGAAGCCATACATGGCGACGATGGAAATGATCCATGGGATCGAGTTGAACAGGCCGACCTGAAAGTCGCTCAGGCTGCCCATTTTCTTGATCATGCTCGGCAGCCAGAAGGTCGCGCCGTAGATGGTCAGTGCCACCGAGAAATAGATGAAGCAGAACAACAGGATCTGGCGGTCGGCGAGCAGCTTGAAGATCGACGGCTTGACGATCTGAGCCGCTTCACGGGCCCGCTGTTCCGCCTCAACAGCGCTGATCAGCGCGCTCTTCTCTTCTTCAGTCAACCATTTGGCCTCCCGAGGATGGGATTGCAGCCAGAACCAGACGAAACCGCAAAGAGCAATCGACGCAAATCCTTCGATCAGGAACATCCACTGCCAGCCGTGCAGGCTCAGTCCGTTGATACCGAGCAAGGCGCCGGAAACAGGGCCGGAAATCACCGAGGCCACCGCAGAACCGCTGAGAAAAATCGCCATCGCCTTGCCGCGCTCGCTCGAGGGCAACCATTGGGTGAAGTAATAAATGATGCCGGGAAAGAACCCCGCTTCTGCGGCGCCGAGGATGAAGCGCAGCACATAAAAGCTGGTCTCGCCCCTCACGAAGGCCATGGCCATTGCCGCCGCGCCCCAGGTGAACATGATCCGCGTCAGCCAGGCGCGGGCACCGAAGCGTTGCAGGAGCATGTTGGACGGGACTTCGAAGATCGCGTAACCGACGAAGAACAGGCCGGCGCCCAGACCATAGGCCGCTGCGCCGATGCCCAGATCGGTCTCCAGGTGGCTGCGCACGAAGCCGATGTTGACCCGGTCGATGTAGTTGACGATGAACATGATGACGAACAGCGGCAACACGTGGCGCTTGACCTTGACGGCCGCACGGGCCAGCACGGAGGGATCCGCCGTGGGATTCAGGGTATTCAAGAGGCAACTCCCGTTCATTGTTTTTTTGGGGATGAGCCGATGATGGACGCTGGTATTGTTCCCGTCTAATCTAGATTGACTGTTGATTGATACCCGGAATATATCAATGTTTGAACTGGCTCAATTGCGCTGCTTCACCACGGTGGCCACGGAACTCAACTTTCGCCGTGCCGCCGAGCGCCTGAACATGACCCAGCCGCCGCTCAGTCGGCAGATACAGTTACTGGAACATCATCTGGGCGTGTCGTTGTTTACCCGCAGCACGCGGAGCGTGGCGCTGACCGCCGCTGGCCGCGCGTTTTTCATCGAAGCCCAGACCCTGCTGGAACATGCGCATCAGGCCGCGATTGCCGCTCGGCGCTTTGCCGAAGGTGACATCGGTTCGGTGACCATCAGTTTCGTCGGCAGCGCGGTGTACGAGTTTCTGCCCAAGGTCATCGCCGAAGCGCGGCTCAAACAGCCTCACGTGAAAATTTCCCTGACCGAGATGAACACCTACTCACAGCACGAAGCGTTGCGCGCGCGACGCATCGATCTGGGGATCGTTCGTGCGCCGCTGCTGCAGCCGGGGTATGAGACTGAATGCCTGGTCCGCGAGCCCTTCGTGCTGGCAGTGCCGAGCAGTCACCCGCTGGCCACCGCCGAGACGGTGAGCGTGCAGGACCTGGATGCGCAACCGTTCCTGATGTACTCCCATTCCGCGTATCCGCCGTTCAACGAGTTGCTGACCGGCACCCTGCGATCGGCTCAAGTCACGCCCGAATACGTACAGTGGCTGGGCTCGTCGCTGACCATTCTGGCGTTGGTCAATGCGGGACTGGGCCTGGCGCTGGTGCCTCGTTGCGCGGCCAATGTGGTGTTCAAGGATGTTGTTTTTCGCGACATCGATCTGGGCGACGGGGTGCAGAGCGAGCTGCATCTGGTCTGGCGTTCGGACAATGACAACCCGGCGTGCAGGATGCTGCTGGAGGCGATACGGGCGGCAGTGAATGCAGAGAGCGCTTGAAGGGTGCGGCGCTTGCACGCCGCCCCCTTCAACCATTACATGCGCTGCGCGACGGTCGCCGCATCGGTGGCTGCGGGCTGATCCGGCGTGGTCGACAACGGCTCGATCTTGCCGACGATGAACAGGTAACTGAACGCGCCGAGCAGGGCGAAAGCACCTGCGGTCATCAACGGTGCGGTGAACGACCCATTGCCCATGACCAGCATGAAACCGGTGAAGGTGGTGATGAAAATCCCCGCCGTGTTAGAGGCGAAGTTCTGGATGCCGCCAATCGACGCCACGTGTGCCGGGGTCGGCGCCACGTCCGCCGGCAGGCACCAGATGCTCGCCCCGGCAAACGCCAGACTCGCGTAAGCCAGGCTGAAGAACCCCAGCATCGCATAAGTGTTGTCGGTGAACACCGAGAGCGAGATGCTCGACGACATCAGCATGCCGCCGACGATGCAGGTCTTGCGCGCGGCAGTCAGGCTCCAGCCGCGCCGATATAACGCATCGGAGGTCAGCCCGCCGATCCAGCCGCCGACGATAGAGGCGATGGCCGGAATCGTTCCCAGCGTGCCCAGGGACTTCAGCGAAAAACCGCGCTCGGTCACCAGATACGTCGGGAACCAGGTAATGAAGAAGTAGATCACGAAGTTCAGGCAGAAGAAGCCGAGCATCATGCCCCACAGGGTGCGGTGGCGGAACAGCGAGGCCCATTTGACCTTGGGCCGGGCCGCGACGGCAGCCACCTTGCCCGCTTCATGCTGCTCGATGGCGGCGACCGCTTGGGGCTCCCTGTAGATCAGGAACCAGCCGATCACCCAGATCACCCCGACGGCACCGGTGATGACGAACGAAGCGCGCCAGCCCCACAGTTCGATGATCAACGCCACGACCGGAATCGACAGCGCGGAGCCGACCCGTGAGCCGCTGTCGAAGATGCTGGTGGCGAAGCCGCGCTCCTTCACGTCGAACCACTGGCTCACGATCTTGGCGCAGGACGGATACGCCCCGGCCTCCCCCACGCCCAACATCAAGCGGCAGCCGAACATTGCCGCCAGGCTGCCGGCAGCGGCGGTCGCAGCCGTGAACAGCGACCACCAGGCCACCGCCAACGGCAGCGCGATCCTGGCGCCGACCTTGTCGACGAACCAGCCAAAGGGCATTTGCATCAGTGCGTAGGTCCAGAAGAAACCACTGAGCAACAGGCCCATTTGCCCTGAGCCCAGGCCGAGTTCTTTCTGGATGTAAGGGGCGGCCACCGCCAGGTTGGCCCTGTCGATGTAATTGATGGCAACGGCGAGAAAGCACAGAAAAATGACCAACCAACGACCTTTCTGCATAGCGAGTCCTCCTGATTATTTTTATGAGTAAGACTTCGTGCACGGTTCGGACAGGGGCAGGAACCCGATAGGCGAGTGACGGTTCCGGGGACTCTACGCCCCTTCACGAAATCGCAATTGGCCTGACCAAATATCCGGATGCAGCCGATACTAGACCCGAAAAGCAGGTTATGGAGATCAAGAGCACGATTTTTTCGCCACTTTTCTGCTGATCGGTCGGAATTTGCATAATTTGGCCTGACCAATCTATGCTCCGTTTCGCTGCCTGCCGGAACGCACCGGACGAGGCCGCTCGCGGTGCCCAAACCGCCACGACACTCATAACAACAAGGACTCAGCGATGAAGATGACCTTCCGTTGGTACGGGCAAAGCGACCCCGTGACCCTGCAGTACATCCGCCAGATCCCGGGCATGACCGGTGTGGTGTCAGCGATTTACGACATCCCCGTCGGCGATGTCTGGCCGCTGGAAAAAATCGCCGAACTCAAGGCCACGGTGAACAGCCATGGCCTGGAACTGGAGGTCATCGAGAGCGTGCCGGTGCACGAAGACATCAAGCGCGGACTGCCCAGTCGTGACCGCCTGATCGACAACTACGGCCAGACCCTGCGCAACCTCGCAGCCTGCGGGATCAAAGTGGTCTGCTACAACTTCATGCCCGTGTTCGACTGGACTCGTTCGACACTGGCGATGGAATTGCCCGATGGCTCGACCACCCTGGGGTTCGATGTGGCGGTCATTGAGCAGGCCAATCTGGATGACGGCATCAGCCTGCCGGGCTGGGACGTGAGCTATGAGCCTGAAACCCTGCGTGCGCTGATCACTGAATACGCGCAGGTCAGCGAGCAGACGTTGCGCGAGCGACTGGCGTATTTTCTGGAGCGCATCATTCCCGTCGCTCGCGAAGCCGGTATCAAGATGGCCCTGCACCCGGACGATCCGCCGCGCTCGATGTTCGGCATGCCACGGGTGGTGAAAAATCGCGAGGACCTGGCGCAGATCATGGCGATGGTCGAGGACCCGGCCAACGGCCTGACCCTGTGCTCCGGGTCGCTGGGCGCGGACCTGGGCAACGATATCCCGTCACTGGTCAGGGAGTTCGGCGGCCAGGGACGCATCCATTTCGCTCACCTGCGCAATGTGAAGGTCAATGAGGCTGGCGATTTCTACGAGACGGCTCACCGCTCGGCGGACGGCTCGCTGGACATGGCCGAGATCGTCAAGGCCTACGTGGAGACCGGCTTCGAAGGTTACTACCGCCCCGACCATGGCAGGATGATCTGGGGCGAAACCGGCAAACCGGGGTATGGCCTGTATGACCGGGCGTTGGGGGCTGTGTACCTGAACGGGTTGTGGGAAGGGATTCGCAAAAGCATGCCGACGCAGTGATCAACCTCCTGTAGCAGCGCGGCTTGCCGACGGTGGCGTCTTTGAAATCCTCACCGCCGGCAAGCCGGGCTGCTACAGGGGAGTGCAGTTGAAGCAAGAGGAAGTCACCCCTGCTCGGCATCCATCCCGTCCAGCCAGCGAGACTCGGACTTGCGCAGGTGCTCGCGCATGGCGGTCTGCGCGCCGATCAGATCGCGAGCCTGCACCGCTTGCAGGATCGCCTCGTGCTCGGCCACGGCCGTCGCCCAGGTTTCGCTGTTCTCGGACTGCTCGCTGACATGGGCGGTGAGCGGGCTGTAGCGTTCTTCGAACAGCGAAGTGATGATCCGCACCAAGGTCGAGTTGCCGCTCATCTTCGCCAGCCGCTGATGAAACTTGCGGTCGTCGCCCAGCGCTGGAATGCCCTTGATCGCACCTTCGCGCATCTTGTCGATGCAGGTCTGTAGATAACGGTAGTCGGCCTTGGTGCCGTGCAGGCAGGCGAGCATCACACTCTCGCCTTCGATCAGCGCCCGGGCCTGCATCAGTTCCGACGGGCTTTCGCCCAGGGTGCGGGTCTTGCCTTTGACCCCCAGCAGGTGTTCGCAGACGTAGATCCCCGAGCCCATTCGGATCTCGACACTGCCCTCGATCTCCAGCGCGATCAGCGCCTCACGCAGGGAGGGTCGGGACACGCCGAGCAACTGCGCCAGGTCCCGCTCAGGCGGCAAGCGGGAACCCGGCTTGATGCCATTCTTGCGAATATGTTCGCGCAGGCGGTCGGCAGTGATCTGGTAGAGGCGGCGTTCGGTAGGAAGGCTTGGCGCGGTCATGAATCGGGTTCCGTCAGTCTGCGCCGGAGCATATCACAGCCGTTGCGCAGACCTGTGGCGGCAGCAAAACCTGCGCATGCGGTGTGCCTGATGCACCGAGCTGGCTGATCCTACTGCCGGTGCCCGGCAGATCGCCGACAAGTCGGGCTCCCACGCCCTCCGGGCAGAAGCGGGATTGCGGTGTGGTTCGAGCTTTTGATTCTGGCCGAAGTCTGTGGGAGATTGCGGGCGAATGCGTAAGGTCTGTCACATTCACGTCGACTGACCCACCGCAATCGCGGGCAAGCGCGCTCCTACGATGTTTTGGCTCAATTCAAAAGCCCGGTAGGCCACAAAGCTGCGGTATTGCAGGAGACGCCGAACGGCTTCTGCCCGGAGGGCGTGGGAGCCAGACTTGTCGGCGATCTGGCGCGCAGCGGCAGCAAAACCTGCGCATGCGGTGTGCCTGATGCACCGAGCTGGCTGATCCTACTGCCGGTGCCCGGCAGATCGCCGACAAGGTGGAGCGCCACCCCGGTGGCTCCTACGCCCTCCGGGCAGAAGCGGGATCGCGGTGTGGCTCGAGCTTTGATTCTGGCGGAAGGCCGTGGGAACCGGCTTGCTGGCGAAGGCGCAGGGTCTGTCACATTGACGTCGACTGCCCCAACCGCAATCGCGGGCAAGCGCGCTCCTACGATGTTTTGGCTCAATTCAAAAGCCCGGTAGGCCACAAAGCTGCGGTATTGCAGGAGACGCCGAACGGCTTCTGCCCGGAGGGCGTGGGAGCCACCGGGGTGGCGCTCCACCTTGTCGGCGATCTGGCGCGCAGCGGCAGCAAAACCTGCGCATGCGGTGTGCCTGATGCACCGAGCTGGCTGATCCTACTGCCGGTGCCCGGCAGATCGCCGACAAGGTGGTGCGCCACCCCGGCGACCTCCCACGCCTTCGGCAGAAGCGGGATTGCGGTGTGGTTCGAGCTTTTCATGTCTAAACATACAAGCCGGCTGGCTGGCGAATGCGGTGGGTCAGCCCTTTCTATGGCGACTGACACTCTGCATTCGCCAGCAAGCCGGCTCCCACGAAGTTTGGTGGTGTGTCAGTCAGCGTTGCAGTGCGGACTTGAGCCTGGGCTGCTGCAATCCAGCGACCGCACGCCCCATCTCCACCACCGGCAAAAATCGCCGACGCTTCTTCTCCTCGTGGTTCTGCGCGATATCAGCGATGCGATGCGCAAGAAACGGATAGAGAAAGCGATCACGCACGCTGGCCAGGTAATCCCGTGCCTGCGCCCCCTGCCCCCTGGCCGCAAACACCGGCAGCACCTCTTGTTCCCACACCCCTTCAAGGCTCTGTCGCAATACGGGGTCCTGCATCGCTTGATACACCGTCTCATCGTTCGAACGCTCATCGACCCGCCAGCGCTCGGCGAGCCAAGTGTGCCCCAGGTTGAGCATGAACAACTTGAACTGCTCGTACTGCTCGAGCTGGTCCGTCACGACAATGCAGGGATGGGTGCAAGGCAGCAACAGCCCTTCCTGCCGCTCGATGGCCCAGATCGCGTAGGGTTCGGCGACGGCGCCCACCGGCCGAATGGGCTGGGAGACGATGCGATCGACCAGCGAGTTGGCCCAGCGACAGGTGTTGCGAAGGTACTGGATGAACGCCGCTTCGATATGCCAATCGGCCGCTAGCTCGATAATGAGATCGCGCAACACATCGCCGTTGCGCGATACCAGCTCGCAGGGGAACAGGGACAAGGGCGCGCGAGGATTCAACAGCCAGCGATCATGCAGCAACACCAGCAACTTGGCAGGAAAACTCACTGGCGCCGTGGCGTTCGCGGCCAGCAGCGAGGCGTTGTCCGAAGCGTCCAGCGCATAGCCTTTGTCGCCGGTGTTGGAGATCACCACCTGGACGTCCTTGACCATGGCCTGCCGAATCCGTTGCCAGTCCTGCGCCGCGTGAACCGCCGTCTGGATCGATGAAGACCAGCACTCTTGGTCGATCACATGGCCGTTGTCCATGCCCTGGATCCGCACCGGATAACCCGCCCCGCTCGCCAGCGCCTGAACCCGTTGCGTGCTGTCGGCGCTGCCGGTGGTCTGCACCACAGTGACCTTGCCCAGCGCCTCGCCCTTGGACAGCGCCTGGGAGATGAACAGATCGGCATGGGCCTGAAGGAACCGGCTGGTACCGAATTGCAGAATAGGGGTAAACATTGCATCGCTCACACAAAGATCCTTCTGATCAAAACCTGAATCAGACCCACCGCTTTCCTGTAGCCGTCCGGCTCGCCGGCGGTGGCAATCCCAAGAACGCCACCGCCGGCAAGCAGTGCTGCTACAAAGGCCGCCTCGAACAATCGAACGCGGCAGGTTTCAGCACTCGATAATCGCCTTGACCACGCCTTGAGCCGGATCAAGCAACGTCTGAAAGCGCTCGGTCACTTCATCCAGCTTCATGCGATGCGTGTTGAGCGCCGCATCAGGAATCAACCCTTCGCGCAGGCATTGCTCGACATACCGAAAATCGTCGACCGTGGCGTTGCGGCTGCCCATCAACGTCGCTTCGCGCTTGTGGAATTCCGGATCGGAGAAGCTGATGGTGTCGCGCACGATGGACACCAGCACGTACTTGCCGCCGTGGGCGATGAACTCGAAACCGCGCTCCATGGCCCTGGCATTACCGGTCGCGTCGAATACCACATCGAAGAATTCGCCGTGGGTGATGCGCTCCAGTTCCGACTTGTCGCTGTCGCCGATCAGCACCGCCGAGTCCACCTGCAAATGCGCCCGACAAAACGCCAGCCGATCCTCGCGGGTGTCCAGCACCGTGACCTGTGCCCCGCGCAGTCGGGAAAAGATCGCCACCGCCATGCCGATCGGACCGGTGCCGACCACCAGCGCGCGTTGCCCTTTTTGAATATCGGAGCGGCGCACGGCATGGGCGCCAATGGACAGAAATTCGATCATCGCCGCCTGATCCAGCGAGACGCCATTGGCCTTGAGCACAAAGGCGTGGGGCAAACTCAGGTATTCGGTGAAGGCGCCGTCGCGGTGCACGCCCAGTACCTGAATGCGCACACAGCAGTTGGTCTTGCCCTGACGACAGGCGATGCAGTCGCCGCAGGACAGATAGGGCATCACGTACACCACGTCGCCCGCTTCCAGCCCGCTGCCCGCCTCGCTTTGCTCGACGACGCCGGAGAACTCGTGGCCCATGACCCGGGGGTATTCCAGAAATGGCTGATTGCCGTTGAAGATGTGCAGATCGGTGCCACACACACCGACGCGCTTGATCCGCACCAGTGTCTCCCCCGGCGCGCGTTCGGGCTTGCGACGATCCTGAACCCGCAAGGAACCTGGCTTTTCACAGACGACTGTAAGCATGCTTTCTCTCCAGACCAGATGCCCCGGTCATTGCGTACCGGGCGTGATCCATTGTTGTTGTGAGGCTGGAAGAGCCGACCTGATCAGGTGCGGCGCCGCTGGAAAAAAGCTACACAGCGATTGCGTAATTGGCAAGACCAATTAAACAGTTTTAGGGATTGGCCTTACCGAATCACTCGCCGACAAATGCAGGTCACCTGCCGACAGCCGGCTGTAAATCCTCGATGGGCATCGCTATGATCGGACCCCATGACGCCCACACTGCCGATTCGCTCACCCTGCCCGCCCGGCGCCTGCATCTGCGACCGAGACCGCCTGCTGGAAACGCCCGGCACGGACACGCGCATCCTCTGCCTGACCCGTCAGGAAGAAAAACGCCTGCTCGAACGACTGGAAAATATCGCCAGCCTGGCCGATCTGGAGCACCTGCAGCGGCGCATGTTCGATCAACTGGGCATTCGACTGGCAATCGCCCCCGGCTTCAACGAAGTGCGCAGCATGCGCGGCATTGCCATCGACATCGCCGAACTCCCCGGCATGTGCCGCAAGACCCGCTCGGCAATCCCGGCTGCGATCCGCCGGGGCCTGGAGAAAAACCCGGAAATCGCCTACAGCCTGCTCAACGCCCACGACTTGTTGCGCGATGCGTGAATCGCCGGCCTGCTCAGCGCTGCCTGCCGTGTGTGAGATTTTCTTTCCCGACCTGTCGATTTGAAAAAAATCAGCGCCGGTTGACCTCGAACCTGGCGATGATGTGCCTGGAGAACCAGGGCGTGGTCTCGAAGAATCGTCGCAAACAGTATGGGTATGCGGTGCCCGATGGAGTGTTCGATTCCATCGAACAGCAAACCGGGCGGCTGCTGTCCGACAGCGAAGAACCGAGCTCGTCCGAGTCGTTACTTCTCCCAATCCGCTTTGGCGATCTTCAAACCATGCAAGCCGTTGTAGCGGGCGCGTTCAGGCTGTTCCCAGCCTTGCAGCAGCGTTGGGTCAAGGTCGTAGATTTCAACACCCAGCGGCCGGCACACGCTCAGCGGGTCCTGCGCCTCGGGTCCCCACATCGGCAATGACAGGTCGCCGCCCGGACAGGTCGACAACGCACACAGCAGGTCGATTTCCGCGAAGAACTCCAGATAATCGCCCTTCTGCGCCGGGCAGGCTTTCATGAAGTACATGTCGTCGTGATTCAGGCCCGTGCACTGGAAAATGTTCAGCACATCATGCACGTCGAACTCCGTCAGGCCGTGGGGCAGCACCGCGCGGGTCAGGTTGGAGTGGCAATGATGATGGAAGTCTTCGCCGGTCAGCATCTTGTTCACGTAAGGGTCGCAGCGAGTGCCGAGCAAGTCGTGCAGGCGGCCGCCATGCTCATCGATGCCGTAGCTGGCGAGGCTGTCGTCGGTGATGGTGACCATCGGCCGCAGGAACGGCAGGTTGGACCACAGGCGATCGTGGGTGGTGACGTGAGCGCCCTGTAGTTGACGGGTCCGCGCCGCCCACATGCGTTCGCGCGGGTCGTTGGCGTTCCATACGTTGAAGTCACCGACCTGCGGGCCGACCGGTGTGGTGACACGGAACACCTGCCCGGCCTTGACCTTCCATGCGCGCCCGGTGCGAATCGGCACTTCGAATTGCTCGACCAGTGTGCGGCGATCCTGGCCCTCGCGAATGCGCTCATAGAACGCGGTATCGACCTGCAGGGCAGCGCCTTTGCTGACCTGGTAAGCGGCCGGATAATCTTTGTACATGGCAATCTCCTGACGTCTTGATAATCCCGTAATTGAACGGCTTGCCGGCGGTGGCGATTTCGCAAACGCCGCCGCTGGCAAGCCATGCTGCTACAGAGGCGAGTTCGGGCGGGTGTGGATCAGCAATTCCAGCGCCTGGTGTTCGGAATCGTCGAGGCAGAGTACTCCGCACACGGTTCAACAACCCGCTTTTATTCAGGACAGCACAAGGCGTGCCAAGGGAAGTCTGGGCCTCAGGCATGAGCACCTCGCAGCAGGCTCTTGAGTGACACGCTGACGTCCGCCAGCGAGTCCCACGGCAAGACCACCTGACTCTCGATCAACCGCTCACACAACTTGATGTCCTTGGCGATGCTGTTGCCGATACCCCAGCCACTGGCGCCTTGCAGACGTGCGGCCGAATCGAGGTACAACAGCAGAAAGCCTGCGTCGGCCAGTTCCCGTTCGATCACGTACGCGTTGGGCGCCAGGGTCCCGACCGTCTGCAAACCGAACTCGTAGTGATCGGACCAGAAGCCCGGCACCGCGCTGAACGCCTGCTGCTGACCGAGCATGTTCAGCGCCGCCAGACGCCCCTGCGCCTCGGCGTTGCGCCAGGTTTCCTGCCGATGAAATTCACCGTCGGCGCGCTGGAATTCGCACACATCCCCAGCGGCGTAGATATCCGGCGCGCTGGTTTGCAGAAAGCGGTCGACCCTGATCCCGCTGCCGGTTGCCAGACCCGCCTCTTGCGCCAGTTCGAGATTGGGCTGCATGCCGATGCCGACCAGCAGCTCATCGCACATCACGCGCTCACCGCTGAGCAGGCGCACCGAGTCCACCCGCCCCTCGCCCTGGATCCCGTCGATCTGCGCGCCAAGGTGAATCGCCACGCCCTTGCGTCGATGCAGGGTCAGCAGTGCGTCGGACAGGCGCTCGGGCAACGCTCTTGCCGCCAGCCGCGGGCCGGCTTCCAGCACCGTCACTTCGCAGCCGCGATCCCGCGCAGTGGACGCGACTTCCAGGCCGATGAACCCGCCGCCCACCACCAGCAAACGGGTGCCGGGCTTGAGGCGTTGCTGCAGTGCGATCGCCTCATCGAACGTGCGCAGATGATGCACATTGCTGAAGCGCCGTCCGCTAAAATCCAGACTGCGGGACGTGCCGCCCATGGCCAGCAGCAACCGGCGGTAACCCAGCGTCACGCCGCTGTCCAGAGCCACTTGATGGCGCTCGGCATCAATGCCGATCACGCGAACGCCGCTGCGATGTTCGATCCCTGAGGCCATGAAACTCGCCTCGCTGAACAGGCTGCACTCCTCCAGGGACGACTCGCCCTTGAGCAACGCCTTGGACAGCGGCGGGCGTTCGTAGGGCAGATGCGACTCCTCGCCGACCAGCACGATGGGCCCCGTGAAACCCGACTCGCGCAAGGTCAACGCGGCACGCCCTCCGGCGTGTCCGGCGCCAACGATCACCATTGCCTCGTGCTGGCTCATACGCCGCTTCCCTGGGTGTCCAGCAGGACCATGCCGCCTTCGACCTTGACTGGATAGGTCTTGAGATTGATGCACGCCGGTGCGTTCAGTGCCTTGCCATTTCGGTAATCGAAACGCCCGTTGTGCTTGGGGCACTCGATGACGAAATCCATCACCAGTCCGTCCGCCAGGTGGATCTTTTCGTGGGTGCAGAGCCCGTCGGTGGCGAAGTATTCGCTGTTCTGCGAGCGATAGACCGCATAGGTTTTCTGTTGATGATCGAAGCGAATGACGTCCTCTTCATCGATTTCGTCGACGTGACAAACCGCTACCCATTGATTGCTCATGGCAGTGCTCTCTTGTTCTGGTTGGGTGGGGTGTTTCAGCTGAACGCCGACTCCTGATGGTCAGCGGTCTGAGCAGATTCGGGAGCCGCTTCCTTGATCGGGCGTTTGATATAGAACGACGGATCTTTGCGCTGCCTGAGCAAGGTCGGAATGATTTCCCGGTATGCCTCGACAAGGCTCTTGTACGGCGGCGGGCAATCGTCCTTTATTTCTTCGTGAAGTTTCGCCAGCGCGTGATAAGGCACCATCGGAAACATGTGATGTTCCAGGTGGTAATTCATGTCCGAATAAAAGAACCGAAATACCGGATTCATATAAATCGTGCGGCAGTTCTTGCGATGGTCCAGCTCGTCTTCTGCCAGGCCTACATGTTGGGTCAGGCCGAACACATAACTCAGCCAGCCGCCATACATCGTCGGCAGCAGCACATACATCAGCGGCAGCCAGGAATTGAGGTACAGCGCCGAGGCGATCACCAGACCATGAAGTGCCAGCCAGATCCGCGCAGTGCGGTAGACCTTGGGCCATTCGGATTCGGGAACGAAGATTTTCTCTTCGGCGCTCATCTGCCCCGACCCGTGCAGGAACAGCGATTTGAAGCTGTTGTAGACGTGGGGCAGCGAGAAAAATTTGAGGACGATCATGTTCAGGCGCGGTGGCCGTGGCTCGACGATTTCAGGATCACGGCCGACGATGATGGTGTCGGTGTGATGACGGGCATGGCTCCAGCGCCAGACCTGCGGTTCGTACATGACCATGAAGCACGCGAGCTGGTAAACCACGTCGTTCATCCTGCGCGTCTTGAACGCCGTGCCGTGGCCGGTTTCATGCCAGCGCGAGTTGGCGGCGGTGCCGTACAACAATCCGTAGACCAGAAAGAACGGCACGCAGGCCGCACTGCCCCAAAGCACATAGCCGCCCAGGCCGCTGAGGACCATGGCGCCCAGCCACAGGGCGGTGTCGCGAATGGCCCGGCCATCGCTGCGTTGCATCAGTTCCTTCATGCGTTTGCGCGGCACCGGGCACTGGTACCAGACCGCCGATACGAGCCCGGCCTCTTCGGCCAACCGGGCCTGTTCACCGGTCAGGCTGTAATCTTTTCCACGTCCAGGATCGAAAGGTATCTGGGACATTGTTATTGTTCTCCGAAGGTTGAATACCGCGCCGTTTAGTCACTTCGCTGACTCCAACTATAGAGATGCCCATGCCTGCCACAAGCGCTTGAAAGTATTCTCTCTCAAGCTATCATCCAGCCCTGATTGCGCTTGATGGTTTTCTATCACAGCGCTGGCGATTCCCATCGGCCAAGGCTCCATGAATAATAAAAAACGCCCGACCATCGCGACCGTTGCGCAGCATGCCAACCTGAGCGTCGCCACCGTCGACCGCGTGCTCAACGCGCGCGCGCCGGTCAATCCGCAGACCGCCGAGAAGGTCCACGAAGCCGCTGAAGCGGTAGGCTATTTCGCCGCCCGCCTGATCTCGCAACGCATCAACGAAAAGAAACCCGCCTACCACTTCGGCTTCCTGTTGCTGGGCACTTCGCAGACGTTCTACAAGACCTTGAGCGACGCCATCGTCGAGCAGGCGCGGGATGCGCGGGCGGCAAACATCGTCTGTCATGTCGACTTGATTCACGATCGCTCGCCCCAGGCCATTGCCCGCCAGATTCATCAAATGGCCGAGCCCTGCGACTGCATTGCGCTGGTCAGTTTCGAGCACCCGGCGATCATCGAGGCCATCGAGCAAGTGCGTCAGCGCGGGGTGCACGTGGTGTCGCTTCTGACCGAATTGCCGACGCTGCACCCGGGGGCGTATGTCGGAACGGACAATCATGAAGTCGGGCGCACGGCCGCCTGGCTGATCGCTCATGGTTCGCATCCGGCCGGCGGCAGCGTCGCGGTGATGCTCGGCGGGCACCGCTTTCTCGGGCATGAACAACGGGAAGCGGGGGTGCGCAGTTTCTTCGAAGAAAAGGCCCCGCAGTTTCGGGTACTGCCGCCGATCATCACCCTGGACAACGGCGCAATCACTGAAGAGGCGACGCTGGATTTGCTGGCGAGGCATCAAGACCTTCGCGGCATCTATGTCGCCGGCGGTGGCGTCGAGGGCGTGATCAACGCGCTGGCCGCCACGCCGCAGCGCCCACCGATGTGCGTGATTCTCCAGGAGCCCACGGTGGAATCGCGCCAGGCCATGCGCAAGGGGCTGGTCACTCTGGTGATCGACTCACAACCGCGGCTGATCGCCAAGGAGCTGATCGAACTGATGGTGCAACTGCCCAAGGCACACGCCATCGATCCGCAACGACACCGGGTGCTGGTGCCGTTGCAGATCGTGACGCCGGAGAATATCTAGCGG
The DNA here is from genome assembly GCF_003605735.1 of Pseudomonas sp. LS-2. Taxonomy (GTDB): domain Bacteria; phylum Pseudomonadota; class Gammaproteobacteria; order Pseudomonadales; family Pseudomonadaceae; genus Aquipseudomonas. Next base: position 59,998 of record NZ_QXTJ01000026.1, read on the forward strand.
GCGTCCGATTATGGCTCCTGAGTCCTGGATCCTAGCTCTTGATTCTGGCCGCAGGCCGTGGGAGCCCGACTTGTCGGCGATCGGCTGCGCAGCAGTCGTCAAACCGGCTCATACCGACGTATCTGACACAACAATCTCACCTGTAGCAGTCCGGCCGGGCGGCGTTCCGTTCGCCGGCGGTAGCGATTTCAAGAACGCCACCGCCGGCAAGCCGTGCTGCTACAGAGCGCGGCAACTCGGCTAACGCGGCTTATCAGGCAAACCGCTTCTACAGGGGTTTGTTGCCGCTTCGCGCCAGATCGTCGGCAAGCCGGAGCGCCACCCCGACAACCTCCCACGCCTTCGGCAAAAGCAACCGTGCTACGCCAACCGCTTGGCCCGCATCACCTCCACCGCCTCGGCGAACCGCCCCACCTCCCAACGTTCACCCAGCGCCAGTTCCATCAACTGTTGCCCGGTCTGTGGCGCCATGCCGTGCAGCGGCGGATCGGTGTCCAGGTTGGTCGGGAACGAATAGCCATCGGCACTCATGGCAATCACCGCCTGCATGCCCTCCTCGTCCAGTTCGCCCTGCTCCAGCTGCTTGAGCATCAAAGGGTAGAGCGCCAGCATCATCTTCTCGCGGTTGACGGTTTCCATGGGCTTGCCGAACGCCGAGGAAATCTGCAGCAGGTTGGCCATGCGAAACTGATCGGTCGTGCGGTTGGTCCCTGCGGCATGAAACAGCGCCGGATTGAAGAACAGCAGATCCCCCTTGTTCAACGGCAACTGAATCGCGTGGCGCGTGAAGTAGTCGATGAAGCCCTGATCACGCCACGCCAGATAGCCCAGTTCGTAATGTTGAGAGAACGGCAGCAACAGGGTCGGTCCGGTTTCCAACGGCATGTCAGTGTGGGCGACGGCCCCTTGCAACGTCAGGTGCTGCGACAGCCGATGCATCGGCAAGGGGAAACGTGCGGCCACCTCGTCGCTCTGAAAGCCCAGGTGATAGTCGCGATGGGGTTGCTGCGCCTGACCGCCCGGTGTCACCACGTTGACCTGCGCCGTGGCCTGGAAATACGGCCCCAGCCACGCCTCGGCAATCAGCCCGAGCAACGGGTTGGCGTAGTACTCGATGAACGAGTCGGGCGAATGCTCGGCGGCCTTTTGCAGGGAGTTCCAGATGCGTTGATTGGCCCCCGCCTTGGCGAAATGATCCGCTCGCACGCCGCTCTCGGCTTCGACGGCGATGATCTGGCGGAACACCTCGCTCTGGCGGTCGACCACGGCATGATCGGGGAATGCACTGCGCACCACCATGACCCCGGGGCCATCGCGGAACAGATGGTGCAGCTCGCTGAGCATCCCTTGCCGGTCTTGTCGTGCGGCAGTGCTCAACGTGTCGGCGTCATAGATCAGCACCCGGCTGACCACCTCCTGGGCGAGGGGGTAGTGCGCAAGGTTCACCGGTTGGTCGCACAACGCTGCGAAGGCTTGAACGTCGATGTCCCGAGAAGTCGCGAACAGGCTCACAACCCTGCTCCTTTCACCCCGTCCAGGGTCAGCGGCGCATCGGGACGCGGTGTCGAACTGTCACCACAGCCCATGATGCCCTGCTCCATGTCGATCACGGAGCCGGTGGTCATGCCCGACTGATCGGAGAGCAGATAAGCGACGCTGTTGGCCACTTCCTGGGGCTTGAGCAAACGGCCGAACGGTGCCTGCGCTTCGGCGCGGGGCAGCCAGCCGTCATCGGCGCCATGGTACTGGCGCTGGATCTGGTCTTCGTGGGGGGTGTCCATCCAGCCGATGTTCAGGCCGTTGACGCGAATGCGATTGCGCAAAGTACTGAACGCAACGTTCTTGGTGAGGATCGCCAGCGCGCCCTTGGACGCCGCGTAGGCCGAGAGAAACGACTGCCCGCCATGGCCGGATACGCTGAGAATGCTGACGATCGAGCCTTCGACATCGTTGGCGATCATCAGCTTGATGCATTCCTGCATGAGGAAAAACGGCGCTCTGACGTTGACCGCGAAGATGCGGTCGAACAACGCCGGTGAGGTGTCGAGGATGCTGCCGCGATCCGACATTCCGGCGCAGTTGACCAAACCGTGTACAGTCCCGAAGTGTTCCTTGGCGGCGGCGACGACGCGACGGCAGTCGTCGACGTTTTCCATGTCCGCCTCGACGAAGAAAGCCTGGCAGTCCAGTTCGGCCAGTTGCCGCACCTGCTGTTCCCCCTTGTCGCGACTGCGTCCGCAGATGATCAGACCCGCCGCCCCCCGCTGCGCAAGGGTATGTGCCACGGCAGCGCCCAGGCCCTGGGTGCTGCCGGTGACGACGAAATAACGACCGGTGAACGAGGTAGAAAGATCCAATGCTGACATGCCTGTCTCCTGCTGTTGTTGTTTTTGGCTGCGGATGCTCGCCGTGTAGATAGAATTTAATTTCCATCTGTACAACGATTGGAACTGAGACTAGCATTGCGAACACCTCACACAGGCCCGAATCGACCTCAACAAGACCTCAATAGAGGCTCAGGGGATTCCCATGCTTGACCGCGCCAGACGTTTTTCCATCAAGCAGATCGCCGCCCAGGCCGGCGTCAGCAAAGCCACGGTCGACCGCGTCCTGCACGAGCGCGGCAGCGTGCACTACCAGACCAACCGACGCATTCAGCAAGCCCTCGAGGAACTCGAGGCCCAGGAGAAATCCGGGCCTGCCGTGGGCCGCACCTTCCACATCGACATCATCCTGCACACGCCCAAACGCTTCAGCGATGCAGTGCAGGAAGCCATTCACGCGCAACTCGGCAGTCTGGCGCCCTTTCGTGTGTTTCCGCGTTTTCACCTGTACCAAGAGATCGACACCCAGCAGATGCACGACCTCATCCTGCGCTGCGCGGGCAAAGGCAGTCAGGGTGTCATCCTCAAAGCGGCAGACGAGCCGCAGATCAACGAAGCGGTGAATCGAGTGACGGCGGCCGGCGTTCCGGTGGTGACGCTGGTGTCCGACCTGCCTCAGAGCGAGCGCATCGGCTACATCGGCATGGACAACCGCACCGCCGGGCAGACCGCCGCCTACCTGATGTCCAGTTGGCTCGACAAGAACGCACAAGACGTCGCCGTCGTCATCAGCAGCGACCTGTTCCGTGGCGAGGAAGAGCGCGAGATGGGCTTTCGCACCTGGCTGCGCAGCCGTGCGCCGCATCTGCGCGTCGTCGACATCACAGGAGGCTTCGGCGTCTATGAGCCGACCCTCGAACGGGTGACTCAGGCGTTGCAGGACAACCCGTCGATCAAGGCCATCTACAGCGTTGGCGGCGGCAACCGCGCCATCGTCGATGCCTTTGCCGCGCTCGACAGAACGCTTGCGGTGTTCATCGGCCACGACCTGGACCAGGAAAACCGCCAGCTACTGGCCGAAGAAAAAATCGCAGCGATCATCGACCACAACCTGCAGGTCGATGCCCGCCACGCGTTCCTGCACATCCTGCAGTTTCACCGGCTGTGGAAGGTCGATCCGATACCCGCTTCACAGGTGCAGATCGTCACGCCGTTCAACCTGGCCCATTGACGCCCTTTTCATCCAGAAAACAGACATGCATCAACCGATCTACCCACAACAACAATCCAAGGAGATCCACCCATGCTACGCATCGCAGTCCTCGGCGCAGGCCGCATCGCCAACATTCATGCCGCCAACGTCGCGGCCAACCCTGATGTGCAACTGTCGGTCATCGCCGACCCATGGCGCGAAGGTGTCGACACACTGGCCGCAAAACTGGGTTGCGCGGCGGCCTATGACTGCGCCGAGGCGATTGCCCGGGATGACGTGGACGCGGTGGTGATCGGCACGCACACCGATACTCACATCGACTATATGCTGCGCGCCGTGAAACTGGGCAAACCGGTGCTCTGCGAGAAACCCATCGACCTGGACTTCGCCAAGGCCGCGCAAGCGGTGGCTGATGTCGAGCGCCTGAATGGCAAAGTCATGCTCGGCTTCAACCGCCGGTTCGACCCGGACACCCTGCAAATGCGCAAGGCGATTGCCGAGGGCAGCATCGGCGACGTGCGTCAGGTGGTGATCACCAGCCGCGATCCGGGGCTGGCCTCGCTGGACAACCTCAAGCACTCCGGTGGCATCTTTCGCGACATGACCATTCACGATTTCGATACGGCGCGCACGCTGCTGGGCGAAGAGCCGGTCGAGGTGTTCGCCATCGCCAGTCGCCTGGTGGAACCTGCGCTCGCGCAACTGGACGATTGGGACAGCGTGATGGTCCTGCTGCGCACCGCCTCCGGCAAGCAATGCCACATCAACTGCTGCCGTGAAGCGGTCTATGGCTATGACCAGCGCCTGGAAGTGTTCGGGTCCAAAGGCATGCTCCTCAACGACAACCACCGCCCGAGCACCGTACGCAGCTACAGCGCCAGCCAGACCGAAGTGCGCGAACCGCTGCTGAACTTCTTCCTCGAACGCTATGCCGATTCGTACCGCAACGAACTGAACCAGTTCCTCGATGCCGTGCGCGCGGGCGAGCCACTGCCGACCAATGCGCGCGATGGCCTGAAAGCGTTGCACCTGGCGAACTGCGCGCTGGAATCGATCAAGACCGGGCGTGCAGTGGAGGTCGAGGTATGACGGGGCCGCGTTGAATCCCCCCCTTTTAGCAGCACGGCTTGCCGGCGGTGGCGACACTGGGACCGCCACCGCCGGCGAGCCGGACAGCTACAGGGGAGAGTTGTGTCAGATACGTTGGTATGAGCAGACCGGATGGTGATGGGTTATTCGGTCATCACGCATCAAAACGGTGCCGCATTCGCGCATTGTCGGTTCGTTCCAAAACGGCAACGCCGCCCTCTTCCTGTCCATTTCTCACCATTCACACCATTGCAGCCACATAACCTGACCAAACGTGACAACAGCATGTCCACCCCGGACATGGCCTGCAAAGCGGACTGGAAATCGCACCTATCGCTCTGAAGCTGCTCCACCTGGCAGCGCAGACAACAGCGACAAGGGGCGAACATCATGGCGATCGGCAAAATTCCCGTAACGGTCATTTCCGGGTTTCTCGGCGCAGGCAAGACCACACTGGTCAATCACCTGCTGAGCCAGAACCGGGAGTACCGGATTGGCGTGGTGGTCAACGAGTTCGGCGAGGTCGGCATCGATGGCCAGTTGATCGTTTCCGAGCAAGAGGCGCTGATCGAGATCAACAACGGCTGCGTGTGCTGCACGGTGCGCGCCGATCTGGTCGCCAGCGTGAAGGAGATGCTCGAGCTGGCGGGTCATCGACTGGACCGTCTGATCATCGAAACTTCGGGGCTGGCCGACCCGGCGCCGGTGTTGCAGACGTTCCTCGCCGACCCGGATCTGCGCAGCCGGGTCGAACTCGAATCGGTGATAACGGTGGTCGACGCGCTGCACCTGAACGGTCAGTTGAGCGACGAAATCGTCCGCGAGCAGATCGCCTTCGCCGACACCCTGATTCTCAACAAGACCGATCTGGTCAGTCAGCAGGCGCTGGCGAACATTGGCAATCAGGTGCGCCTGGTCAATCGCACGGCCAGCGTGCTGCACACCGCCCATTCCCGCGTCCCGGTGGATGCCCTGCTCGGCACCAGGCGTTTCTCCCTGCCGAACCTGCTGATGATCGAGCCGGACATTCTCGAAGACGAGGGCCACGATCATGAACACGACGCTTCGATTTCATCCTGCTCGGTTGTCACCTCCGGCGCGCTGGACCCCGAGCGTTTCAACCGCTGGATCAACCAGTTGGTCAACGATCAGGGTCAACGCCTGATGCGCATGAAGGGCCTGCTGAATTTCTCCAGCGAGGCTCGCCGCTTCCACTTCCACAGCGTGCATATGTTGCTGGAGGCCGTGCCCGGCCGCCGCTGGGAAGACCACGAAACCCGTGACAACCGCTTCGTGTTCATCGGTCGCGACCTGGACAGCGAACAGCTGCGCCAGGGCTTTCTCGACTGTCTGCACGCGGCTTGAGCTTTCTGACCTGCCCGCGCCACCGCCAACACAACGCCTCTCAACCAACAGACAGGAAATGACTCCATGAAAAAGCAAGAAGCCTACACCGTCAGCATCGGCCTGCTCGCCGTGCTGGACACCTACCTGACCGCCACGGTGCTACCGGTCCCTGTCTGGGTCACGTTCATTGCATGGGCCTCGTTCTTCGTCGTCGGCGGGGGCAACGCCGGTTTCGTACGCAGCGTGGCCTCGAACCTCACGGGTCTGGTGATCAGCTCGCTGGTGCTGCTGGGCATCGCCACCGTCAGCGAGGCGCCGTTCTTCATCGCCCTGTTGGTCGGCGCCGGCAGCGCACTGATGGTTCAGGCCTCGAAAGTGCCGCTGCTGAGCATCCTGCCGGCAATCGTCTGGGGCTTTGCCTCCACAGTGGGCACCACCGCGGTCGGCGGCAAGCCAATGACCACGCCAGGCCTTGAAAACCCGGCGCTAATCGCCGCCACCGCGCTGATCACCGGCGCCGTGTTCGGCTACGTCTCCGAACGCCTGGGCGATGCACTGACCAGCAAGCCGCGCGCACAACTGGCCTGAACCCTTTCCCACACACTGGAGCGCTTGATGAAACTACAACACTACCTCGGTGGCCTGGAAAACCTTGGCCCGGTGGACTTCGAGAAACAGGTCTTCGTTCAGGAATGGGAGAAGCGCATCTTCGGCATTCACACCACGATGATGGCCGAGAGCGCACACCTGATCGACGCCCTGCCCAAGTACCCGATGAACACGCTGCCCACGGCGTTCAAAAGCGACTGGACCTGGGCCTCGCTGCGCACCGGTGCCGAAGCCATGCAGCCGTTCGAATACTTCAAGTTTCGCTACTACGAAAAGTGGTTGGGCGGCATTTCCGGTTTCTTTGTCGATCAGGGCTACATCAGCGGTGAGGAGCTCAAAAGCCGGGCCGAATTCTACCGCAAGGCGCCCGACGCACCGCTGCCCGACATGCCCAGTGCACCGATCCGCGAACAGATCGTGCGTTACCTCAACGAAGGCGATTCCGGCTTGCGGCCTTACCCGGGCGCGGCCCTGTTCCGCGAAGGTGATGTGATCACCGTGGCCAATCCGGTCGCCGTGGACCACACCCGCCTGCCCGGCTACCTGCGCAACAAGCCGGGGAAAGTCGTGGAGGTGTATCCGGGCGCCTTTGCCTATTTCGTCAATACGGGCGCGGACGGGATTGGCGAGGCAATGCCGGTTTATCGCGTGGCCTTCGATGCCATGGACATCTGGGGCGAGGAGAAAAGCGAGCCCAACACCACCCTCTACGCGGACCTGTTCGAGGCTTATCTGCAAGCGCCGCTCTGATCCCCATCAACGATTGACGAACCTCTATTGCAACGGAGCTTTTCCATGAGCCAACTCTTCGACTACGAAAAACAACGGGAAGCCGAAAGCGCCGCCAAGGTGCGCGCGCTGGAAGCCTTGTTGATCGAAAAAGGCGTGATCGGCAGCGATTCGGTGGACACTGTACTGGCCCACTTCGAGACCGTGGCCGGGCCTTTCAACGGCGCGAAAATCGTCGCCCGCGCCTGGGTCGATCCCGCGTACAAGGCGCGTTTACTGGCCGATACGCCCAAGGCCATCGCTGAGCTGAATCTGGCTCAGGGCATGGACGGCGCCGAGGGCGAACACATGCTGGCGGTCGCCAACGGCCCCGGCGTTCACAACCTGATCATCTGCACCCTGTGTTCGTGCTACCCGTGGCCCATCCTCGGGCTACCGCCGTATTGGTACAAGGATCCGGTGTTTCGTGCTCGCGGTGTTCGTGAGCCGCGTGCCGTACTGCGTGAATTCGGGGTGCCGATCGGCAACGACACCAAGGTCGAGGTCTGGGACAGCAGCGCGCAAATTCGCTGGTTCGTGGTGCCCGAACGACCAGTCAACTCAGAGCACTTGAGCGAAGAGCAACTGGCGGCCCTGGTCACTCCGGAATCGATGATGGGCGTGGCGCTGGTCCAGTTGCCCGCTGCCTGAGGAGCCTCGCCATGTTTACCCGATTCGAAGAGTTCGCCGCCAACAGCCAGCTCGGCCACAAAGACTCGCCACCGCGTGCCCAGGGGCGCCTGCACTTCACTCAAGACTGGCAACGCAGCCTGTACGGCCTGGCACTGGCGCTGTCCAAGGCCGGTCATTTCGAATGGGAAGCCTTTCGCCAGAACCTGATCGGCTCGATCTCGATCTGGGAACAGCTGCCCTGTGACAACCAGCCGCCGTGGGATTACTACGAGCGCTATCTGGAAGCCCTGATCAAGGTCCTGGAGGAGCATTCGCTACTGGACATAGACGAGCTGCAAGCACGCTTGAGTGCCTTGAAACCCGACACCGATCTGAACGACAACAATCCTGAGTTGAGGAATATCGCATGAGCAGCACCGTACTCACACACGCCTCCAGCCGCAGCCGTGGCAACCGTCTGCTGGTGACCTTCGGCTCGATACTGATGGGCATGTCGCTGGTGTATTTCGCCGGTTTTTCGCATCTGGAACTGGTGCATAACGCCGCCCACGACACCCGCCACAGTGCGGGTTTCCCTTGCCATTGACTGATCTTTTTCGGAGCGCCCGAGCATGTTCAAACGCATCCTCACCACGGCCTGTTACACCGGGGCCATTGCCGCCTTGTTGCTGACGCTGATGCAGAGCCTGTGGATCACGCCGTTGATTCTGCAGGCCGAAGTCTATGAAACCGCGCAAGTCACCCATGAGCAGACTCATGAGCATGCTGCCGGCGCTCATGAACACGAGCATGACGCAGAAGCATGGACCCCTGAAGACGGCTGGCAGCGCACGCTGTCCACGTTCGGCGGTGATCTGGTGGTCGCCATCGGCTTTGCCCTGTTGCTGAGCGCGCTGTACAACCTGAAGACACCCGCTAAACCCTGGCATGGCGTGTTGTGGGGGCTTGCGGGTTATGCGACGTTCTGTCTGGCACCCGCTGCGGGGTTGCCCCCGGAATTGCCGGGGACCGTGGCTGCCGACCTGTCTTCGCGTCAGGACTGGTGGGGTGCGACGGCGCTGGCGACCGCTGTGGGCCTTGCGTTGATCGTCTTCGGCAAGCATTGGCTATGGCGTGTCGTGGCCGTCTTGCTGATTGTGGCACCGCATGTCATTGGTGCACCGCAACCGGCGGAGCATCACGCGCTGGCAACGGATGCGTTGCAGGCGCAGTTTCGAGTGTCGTCGTTGCTGGTCAATGCAGTGTTCTGGATGGCGCTGGGGACTATGAGCGGCTGGTGGTTCTGGCGGCGGGAATCGGTCCGCGATGAGCTGAGTGCGCGAACATTGGTGAGATAGCGCGGTTATTGCATGAGCGATGTCACGGGCAGATGTACCGACGCTCACTCAACCAGTAACAGTCCGGTTTGCCGGCGGTTTCGATCTTGAAGACGCCACCGCCGGCAGGCCGTGCTGCTACGGGGCATCGGTGAATTCGCTCCCAGAGCAAAGGGCGTATCCGGCACCTCCCTGAGACCATGGCAACGTTGGTAAATGCTCACACCTATAAGGAAACCCAATGCGCAAAATCAGCGTGGGCATGGTCCTGTTCCCAGGCTTTCAACTGCTGGACATCGCCGGCCCCAAGGACGCCTTCGCTCAAGTCAAGGTGTTGAGCAACGGTGAGTGTGAATACGAGATGCTAACGGTCGGCACCACGCGCAGTCCGCTGCTGTCGTCCAGTGGACTGACGGTGATACCGGACCGCACCATTTTCGACCCCTGCCCGCACTTCGACACCATCATCGTGCCGGGTGGGCTCGGCATATTCGACGTGTATGCGGACTCGACCCTGTGCGACTGGCTCAAGGTTCAGGAAAAGCGCTGCCGACGGCTGGCCGCGATCTGCAACGGCGTGTTTGCCTTTGGCGCGGCAGGCTTGATCGAGCGCAAATCGGTGACCACCCACTGGATGGACGCCGCGCACCTGAGCGAGCTGTTTCCGTCGGCCCATGTCGACCCGGACCATATTCACGTCAAGGACGGCACGATCTACACCACTGCAGGCGTAACCGCCGGGATTGATCTGTCCTTGTTGATGATCGAAGAAGACTTCGGCAAGCGCATGGCCATCGATGTCGCCAAATACCTGGTGGTCTACCTGCGACGTGCGGGCGGACAATCGCAGTTCAGCCCGTTGCTGGACGTTCAGGGCGGGGTCGACTCGCAAGTGGAGGCCATTCAGGACTACGTGCTCGCTCATCTGCACCTCAACCACAGCCTGGCGTCCCTGGCCGAGCGTGTGCACATGAGCCCGCGCAACCTTTCCCGGCTGTTCGCCAAGGAAACCGGCTCCCCGCCAATGGCCTTTCTGGCCGACGCCCGCATCGACGCCGTGCGCCGCTACCTGGAAACCACCGAACAATCGATGAAGGAAATCGCCCATCGGTGCGGCTTCGAAAATGCCGACAGCCTGCGCCGGGTATTCGTCAAACGCCTGGCCATCAGCCCCGTGGAGTACCGGCAGCGGTTTCGGTCGGGGACATCGGCTGTCGCCTCGTAGCAGCACGGCTTGCCGGCGGTGGCGTCATCGAATCGGAGGGGGGCTTTAACGGACATCACTCACTTGAAATCCCGACTGCGCACATCCAGCCCGGTCAGCAGCGGGGTCAAGTCGAACAGCCGTTGGGCGATCACATGGCGCACGCCTTTCTGGTATTCGAACTTGCCGAACACCTGCATCAATTGCGACCCCACCAGCACCTTGCGCTGACGCTCGGCCAGGTCGCGCCAGACCACCACGTTGATCATCCCGTGTTCGTCTTCCAGGGTGACGAAGGTCACGCCACTGGCCGTGCCGGGCCGCTGCCGACCCACCACCAGCCCCGACACACTGAAACTGCGCCCATGCTCCTCGGTCAACAAGTCCTTTGAACTGCGAAAGCGCTTTGCCGACAGTTTGTTGCGCAGCAGGGCCAACGGGTGCGGCCCGAGCGTGGTGCCAAGGGTGTCGTAATCGGCCACCAGATCCTGCGCCACGCTGGGCAAGGGCAACGCCACCTGCACTTCTTCACCGAAACAATCATCGCCGAACAACGGCTGTTGCACCTCGACTCCGGCAATCTCCCACCGGGCGCGGTGACGATGCCCGGCCAAGCCGCGCAAGGCACCGGAATCGGCCAGTGAAGCCCGGGCGCGGTTGTCCAGATCCGCGCGAACGCACAGGTCGGTAACGTCCTTGAAAGCCCGTTGACTTCGCGTCACCTCAATGCGTCGAGCATCTTCCTCACGAAAGCCACGGATCATGCGCAAGCCCATGCGGATCGCCAGATTGCGCGTGTACTCAGGGTTTTCAACCGGTTCCAACGAGCAATCCCAGTCGCTGTATCGCACGTCCACCGGGCGGATTTCGATGTGATGACGACGGGCATCCTGCAGCAACTGATCGGGGCTGTAGAAACCCATGGGCCAGCTGTTGATCAGCGCGCAGGTGAACGCGGCCGGTTCGTGGCATTTCAGCCAGCAACTGGCGTAGGTCAGCAGCGCGAAACTGGCGGCATGGGATTCGGGAAAGCCGTAACTGCCGAAGCCCTTGATCTGCTCGAAAATGCGAGTGATGAATTCATCCGGGTAGCCCTTCTCCTTCATCCGTTCGCTGAGACGAATTCGATGGGGTTCGAGCCCGCCATGGCGCTTCCAGGCGGCCATGGAGCGGCGCAACTGGTCGGCCTCGCCAGGCGAATAACCGGCGGCGACGATCGCCAGTTGCATCACCTGCTCCTGGAACAGAGGCACGCCCAGGGTGCGCTCGAACACGGCCCTCAGCTCTTCGGAGGGATAGGTGACGGGCTCCTCCTTGTTTCTGCGCCGCAGATACGGATGCACCATGTCACCCTGAATCGGGCCCGGTCGAACAATGGCGACCTCAATCACCAGATCATAAAAAGTCCTGGGCTGAAGGCGCGGCAACATCGACATCTGCGCCCGCGACTCGATCTGGAACACGCCAACGGTGTCGGCGCGGCTGATCATCTCGTAGGTGGGTTCGTCTTCATCCGGCAGTGTCGCGATGGTCCAGCGCCTGTGCCGATGCAGTTCGACCAGATCGAACGTACGGCGCAACGCGCTCAACATGCCCAACGCCAGAATGTCGACCTTGAGCAGCCCCACCAGATCCAGATCGTCCTTGTCCCACTGGATGATGGTGCGGTCGGCCATGGCGGCGTTTTCTACCGGCACCAGGGTCTGCAGCGGGTGCTCGGAAATCACGAAACCACCGGGGTGTTGCGACAGGTGCCGGGGAAAGCCGATCAGTTCGCCCGTCAGCGTCAGCACCCGACGCAGCACCGGGCTGTCGGGTTCGAAGCCGCATTCACGCAGACGTTCCGCAGGCGGCAGGTTGTCGCTCCAGCGGCTGAAGCAATCGGCCAGCGCGTTGATCTGGTCGGGCGGCAACCCCAGCACCCGCGCCACATCACGAACCGCACCGGCGCCGTGATAGGTGCTGGCGACAGCGGTCAGCGCTGCCCTGCCCCGGCCATAACGCCGGAATACATATTGAATGACCTCTTCGCGGCGATCGTGCTCGAAATCGACGTCGATGTCCGGCGGCTCGTTGCGCTCTTCGGAGATGAAACGCTCGAACAACAGGTTGGTCTGCGAGGGGTCAAGCTCGGTGATGCCCAGCACGAAACACACGGTCGAGTTGGCCGCCGAGCCTCGGCCCTGACACAGAATGCTCTGCTCGCGGGCGTAGCGAACGATGTCATGCACGGTGAGGAAGTAACTTTCGTACTTCATCGTCGCGATGATCTTCAGTTCTTTCTCGATGTTGGCACGCGCCAGGTCCGGTACGCCCTTGGGCCAGCGCCAGCGTGCGCCGTCTTCGGTAAGTTTTCGCAACCAACTGCTGGGCGTGTACTCGGCGGGGACCAGTTCGCGAGGGTATTCGTAGCGCAACTGGTCCAGCGAGAAGGTGCAACGCCGTGCGATGTTCAGGGTTTCGGCCAATAACGACGCGGGATACAGCTCGGCCAGCACGGCTCGCGGACGCAAATGTCGCTCACCATTAGGGTACAGCCGATGCCCGGCCTCGGCGACGGTGGTGTGATGACGCACGGCGGTCATGGTGTCCTGCAACGCGCGACGGCCCCGGGCGTGCATGTGCACATCACCGCTGGCCACGGCTGGAATGTCGATCAAGCGCGCCAGTGCCAACAGGGACGACAGCCGCTTGTGATCGTCCGGTCCGCAATGCAACTGCACGCTCAGCCAAAGATCGCGTTGAAAAATCCCGCGCAGCCAGAGGCCCTGCTCCTCAAGCACCTCGCCGCGTTGGTCCAGATCCGGCACCCACAACGCCAGCAATCCCGAAAACGTATGCTGGAAGTCTTCGCGCAATAAACGGTATTCACCCTTCTTGCTGCGCCGTCGGCCCTGAGTGATCAAGCCGCACAGGGCCTGATAACCCGCCAGATTCTCCACCAACAGCACCACTTTCGGGCCGCTCTCGATACAAATCTCGCTGCCGATGATCAACGGCAGCCCGCACTCCTTCGCCGCCTGCCAGGCGCGCACGACCCCCGCCAGGGTGCATTCGTCGGTGATGGCCAACGCCCGATAGCCATGCTGTTTCGCCCGCTCGAACAACTCCTTGGCGCTGGACGCACCGCGCTGAAAGCTGAAGTTGGACAGGCAGTGCAACTCGGCATAATCGCAGCTCATGCGAACCAGCCGTGGAGCAACAGGCTGCCTTCATCACCGACGCTGCGATACGCCCACCCCCGCTGGCCGTTGCGGGTTTCGATGAGGAAATAGTCGCGGCGCATATCGCCGCCGTCCCACCAGCCGGACTCAATGCGCTCGGGACCGGCCAGTACCCGCACGCTGGATTCGTTCAGTTGCTCGGGCTCGCGCAACAACCAGCCCGGCCGTGTCACTTTCTGGATCATCAGGACAGGTTTCTCAGGACTCGTCGGTAACCAGGCGCACTCCGGGCGGTGGTCCGCACGAAACCCCAGACCGTTGACCGCCTCGTCCCCCAAACGCGCGCGCAAGCGCTCACGCAATTGCTCCCAGGGCATGCTTTGCTGCGGCCGATCATCGAACAGCTCGCGATGGGACGGTACGAACGCCGGCAGATCCCGCGCCTGTAAACGCAAGGCGCGTACCGGTGACGGCACCACCACTTGCTCCAGACGACCACGGGCCAGTTCGAAGAGCATGTTCGCTTCGCGCTCGGCGCTGAGCAGCCCTACCGGTATCACGGTGTCCGGGGCCACACCGCCGACGCCCGGGACATGCTCCAGATGAATCACGAAACGCTGCACCCCACTGTCCCGTCCGCCGAGGAACAACGCCAGATCGGCGATCATGCGCTTGAGCGGGAACAGCAGGGCCTGATGGGATTCGACGTCAAAATTGAGTTCGATGCGGGTGTCGAAATGATCCGGCGGCACGTAACACTCCAGAGCCACCGGCCGGCGCCCAAGCAGGCTGTCCAGATGTTGCAGCACCGGTGCCGGAAAGCGTCGAGCCAAGGTGTCACGAGGCAAGGCCAGCACCTGATGCAGACGATGGAGCCCCATGCGAGCGAACGCGGTCGAGACCTCCGGTGGCAAACCAATGCGATTGACCGGCATCTGTTCCAGCACGTTTGACAAACTGTCATTGCAACTGACTGCCAGCCCGTCGTGCGCATTGGCGAGCATGCGTGCCGCCACCGGATTGGGGGCCACGACGATGCGATGAGTGAAACCCAGCTCGGTCAGCTCCTGGCGCAGACGCGCTTCGAACACCGGCCAGGGCCCGAACAGGCCAAAGCTGGATTCGACTTCCATCAACAGCACTCGCGGGTATCTAAGGCTGACCTGAGAACTGAAGCGATAGGCCCATGCCGCCAGCAACCGATGCCAGCGTTCGGTTTCGGCAGGGTCGTATTCGACGGTGGCGAAGTCACGGCTCATGGCATGGGCAGCGGTCAACGACTGACCGGGGCGTAAACCCAGTTCACGGGCCGCGGCATTGACGGTTTGCAACACGCGACGCTGGGCCGTGCCGCTGATCAACGCCAGCGGTTCTGTGGGGTCGGCGCGACGACGCATGACGCCGTCCAGCGCCAGTTGTGGCAACAGGACACAGGCCCAGAGCATGGAAACCTCAGGCGTCAGTGGTGAATGGAATCGCAGAGGAAGGCGCCAGCCCGCCCCGGCACTTGAGCACCCGTAGCTGGCTGGGCCGTACGTCGATGGCGATGCGCAAGGCGGCGGGCGAAGGGTTGGCAGCGGCCTGTTGCTCGCGACAGGCGAAGGCCAGGGTTTCGCCGGTTTCGGCAGCGACCTGTAAACGGCGCAAGGCGCGGTCATCGACCTTGTTCGGCCAGCACAGCACCGCGCCGCAACTGCCCGAGCGCAGGCACTGTTCCACCGCCCACAAGGCATCCCGTTCGCTGGCCTGGATGACCGACAACTGCCGCAGATCGACACCTGCCGCCTGCCACGCCTGGGGGTATGGCACGTATGGCGGGGCCACCAGGACGATGCGTTCGCCGCTGTCGGACAGCCTCGCCAACGTCGGCCATAACAGCCGCAACTCGCCACTGCCATGGGCGGGAATCAGGATTTCAGTGAGGGCTGCCGGTGGCCAGCCGCCGATGGGCAGGGCCGAGTCGAGCAAGGCATGGCCGGTGGGTTGCGCGGCAACCGGCTGAACCTGTGGACGTCCTTTCCAGACCCGACGCTCGTCCAGCAGCGCGTCGAGGCTGACCACCGCGCCCATCATTCCCGCCTTACCAGACCACAGAACACGCCTTCGATGGCGAAGTCCTGATCGGGACGTACGACAATCGGCGCATAGGCCGGGTTGCGCGGCAGCAGGCGGAACTCATCGTTGCCGCGCTCCAGGCGCTTGATCGTCACTTCGCCATCGAGACGGGCCACGACGATCTGCCCGTCCCTGGCGTCGGCACTTTGCAGAATGCCCACCAGATCGCCGTCGAAGATGCCGTCCTCGATCATTGAATCGCCCTTTACCCGCAGCAGGTAATCGGGGACGCGCACAAAGGTGCGGCTGTCCAGGGTGAAGGTGTCGTGAATGTCGATGTCCGGGCCGATTGGCGCGCCCGCGGCGACGCGACCTAGCACGGGGATTTCGAGCATGTCGGCGCGGGGGCGGGTTTGCACCAGCCGAATGCCCCGCGCCTGATTGGCGGTGACTTCAATGAAACCGGCCTCGGTGAGCGCCATGATGTGCTTGCGCGCCACGCTGCGCGAAGCGAATCCAAAGGCTGCAGAGATTTCCGCAAGGCTTGGCGGCTGGCCGTTCTGGGCGATGCGATCACGGATGAACGTAAGGATCGCAGCGCGTTTGGGGGATAGAGTCGTCATGGAGCACATTTGTACTCTTTTCGGATAATTCTGGCTAGAACCATTTGTCCAGTCACGCCGCGATCCTCATGAGAGTCGATGATCCAGTACCAGCAGACCCGGGCGAGCCTGGGCGTGTAGCGGGCGCTTGGCGCTCTGCACTCAAGTCCCGGAACCCGACGCTCGAGCACAACGCCCCTCTGATCTCACCTATGCTCTGAACACCCGCGCCCTGCCCACGTGCAGTCCAGGAGCTTCACTCATGAAAACACTGCCCGTCCTGTGCGCCCTGCTGCTGCCTGTTTTTTGCGCCTCGGCCGCCGCAGATGAGTGGAAACTCGCCAAAGACGAAGACGGCNGCGCTGATCAAGGCCGACGTGCAGACCCTGAGCTATCTGCAGGAAAACCTGACCATCGCCTGTAAATGGCTGTACGCCTGCGCCGACATGCGCCTGTTGAAAGTCGACGGTGACAGCACCTTCGTCTACCTGACTACCGCCCTGCCATGGCCGGCCAACACGCGGGACATGGTGTTACAGGTGCGGACCGAACTGACCGATGACGGCGGCGTGCTGCGCCATCTGAGCGCGGTGAATGACATGCAGCCCCCTGTGCCCGGTGTGATCCGCGTCGAGCAGTTGCAGGGGATCTGGCAGATGGTGCCCAAGGGCGAGCGCGAGACGGAAGTGACGTATCAATTGCAGGCAGAACCCGCCGGAGACATTCCGTCATGGCTGGCCAACCGGTTCGTGATCGATGCGCCGATGGTGACGCTCAAGACGTTGCGAGCGGTCGCCGAGCGTCAGGGCGGGCACTCTGCCGGAAGCGAGAAATGACCTTTATCAGTCCGGCTTGCCAACGGTCGCAGGGCCCCAGCCACACATCTGTTCGACTGACCCATGTCGACTGACGCAACGCGACCGCCGGCAAGCCGGACTGCTACAAGATGTCGCCCTTGGCATCAATGCCCGAACAACGCCTGAATCTGCGGGTAGGTCATGCGGGTCTGCGTCACCGGCTCCGAGCGACCTTCTTCGAGGAAACCGCGCGCCAGTTCCTGTGCATGCCCCCACAAGGTCTGTGCCACCGCAGACCCGGCGCTCAGACGATGGACGCCCAGTTTTGCCAGCTCATCGGCCGCGGGCAGCCCAGGCCGCGCCAGTACGTTGAGCGGCAGATCGATGCCCTGGACGATGGCCGTGATCGCCTCGACATCGACCACCGCCGGAACGAACAGACCATCGGCACCGGCACGTTGATACAACCGGCCGCGCTTCAAGGTTTCTTCGACCTTGGAGGCGTCATCCACCAGGTCGGCCAGGTACACGTCGGCACGGGCATTGACGAAGACATCCAGATTGTTCTTCGCTGCCATTTCCTTGATCGCTTCGATCTTGCGCGCCAACAGGTCAGGCGTATCCGAACCATCCTCCAGATTGATGCCCACCGCGCCGACATCGAGCACGCGCTTGACGTTCTCAGCAACCCTTAACGGTTCATCCGAATAGCCGTTCTCGATGTCTATCGACAGCGGCACCTTGATCACCCGTGCGATGCTCGCCGCCACACTCACGGCGACCTCTATCGGAAACACCCGGCCATCGGCATAGCCCTGGGCCCACGCCACGCCGGCGCTGGTGGTNCTGCCCGCATCCCACGCGTTGGGCAGACGCAGAACGGTGGATTGATGGTGCAGATCACGAAACGTTTGGGCAGAAGAAGGCATGTTCATCTCCGTTGAATAGGTGTGTTGTACGACCAGGACGCGTGAGTCTAGAACAGCGAAGCCTGAGTCGACGGTGCATCATTGCGACGTTTTTTCGAGGGCTGCGGCATCCCGCCTTCCAGGGTCAACAGCAGCGTCTTGGCCGCCAGACCACCGGCGAACCCGGTGAGTGCGCCAGAGCTGCCGATCACCCGATGACACGGAGCGACGATGGAAATCGGATTCTTGCCATTGGCCGCGCCGACTGCGCGCACCGCAGCCGGGTTGCCGATCTGAATGGCGATCTCGAGGTAACTGCGGGTTTCGCCGAAGGGAATGGTGAGCAAGGCCTGCCAGACCTTCTTCTGGAATTCGGTGCCGTGAAAATCCAGCTCCAGCTCGAAACGATGGCGGGTCCCGGCAAAATACTCGGCCAATTGCTGCTGCGCCCTATCGAGAATGTCGCTGCCCTGATCCTGGTTCATGTCACCGAGCAGCACGCGATTGGGGCGGTCGTTTTCCCAGAGAATTGCCGCCAGGCACGGCCCCCTGGCGATCAACTTCAACTGCCCGACAGGGGAATCGATGTAGCGATAGACGAAAGTCATTGGAGGGTTCCTTGTCGAACGCCGAGCGGGCCTTACCGTCAATCGAGGCCGGTCGTGATGGGGCCATCTTAACCGCCCTGTCGGGCGTCGCCATCCCGTTCTTGCGCTCGAATTCGTGCTCAACCGCCTTTGGCTTTACCGGCGACATCCGCCGCCGAGTTCCAGATGTGCATGGCCGCGTAGGCGCGCCAGGGTTTCCACGCCTCGGCCCTGGCCTTGTGCAGCGCCAGGCGCGTCAGGTTCGGGTCCTGCAGGGTCATGAGGTTCATCAGCACCAGATCCGAAGCCGGCCAAGCGTCCGGGTCGCGCCAGGCACGCATGGCGATGTATTCCACGGTCCACGGCCCGATGCCTGGCATCGCCAGCAACTGGCGGCGCAGCTCGGCGACCTCATCGCCATGTCCGACCGATAGCGAAATCTCTCCGCTGGCCACCCCCGCCGCCACGCGCTGGATGGTTTCCACGCGCTTGCCGGGCATGCCGATCTTGTCCAGATCCACCCGCGCCAGCGCATCGGGAGTCGGGAAGCGCCAGGCCAGTTGTTCATTCGGGCTCTCTGGCACCTGAACCCCGGCGCGCTGCACCAGACGCCCGACAATGGTCGTTGCGCCCTTCACGCTCACCTGCTGGCCGACGATGGTCCGCACCACCAGCTCGAACCCCGAAAACGAGCCCGGCACCCGCAGTCCCGGACGCGTCTGCACCAGCGACGCCAGCCAGGGGTCGCTGGACAGGCAGCGGTCGATCTCATCCGGCGCCGCATACAGGTCGAACATGTGGGAAATCGGCTCGACCAGATCGTCGATATGCTGGCTCACTTCGCCGTGCACCGTGGCGATCAGATGATTCCCTTGCGGCGCCATAGCCACCGACAGCGTGCCGACGCTGCCCTTGAATTCGATATTGCGCAGGTACACGCCGTCGATCACCGCTTCGACCCCGGCGGTCATCCGCGCAGCGAAGAAGTTGAGCATGCGTTGCCAGTCGAACGGAGGCTGGAAAGGCAGCAAGCGGACAGCCTGTTGATGCGAGGTGTCGAGCATGGGGAACGCCGGAAGGATTCAGACCGGCTGAACGCTAACCCAGTCCGCAAGCAAATACAAAGCGCGCTGACCGCAACGGCCCGTGCAGAGGATGCAGTGCGACATGCGCAGTGGGCTGCGGAGAATTCCTGCCCATCATTAACTTGTACGATGTCTTATCACGAGGTATTACTAGCGCGCCGTAAAAAAAACAACACGACGGAGATCGCTCAATGGATTCAACGCTTTCTGACCTGACAGGCAATGAAGGTCGTAGACACTTTCTGAAGAAATCCCTGGCCGTTTCGGCCGCCCTCGCAACCGCTGGCAGCATCACCCTGCCCCGCCTCGCCAATGCGGTCGAGCCGCTGAGCCAGCGTTATCCTGATCCGCTGATTCACATTCTGGACGACAGCTTTCTCGAGCTGCGGGTGTTCAACGCCGGCATCGAGAAGCTCGCCACCGGCATGCGCTGGGCAGAAGGTCCGGTGTGGGTGGGTGACGGGCGATACCTGCTGGTCAGCGACATTCCCAACAACCGGATCATGCGCTGGGACGAAATCACCGACACCTTCACCGTGTACCGGGAACACTCCAATTTCTCCAATGGCATGTGTCGCGACCGGCAGGGCCGCCTGATCGTCTGTGAAGGCTCGACCACCACCAGCGAAGGTCGGCGCATCACGCGCACCGAGGCCAACGGCACCCAGACCGTGCTCGCGGACAGCTTCGAAGGCAAACCTTTCAACTCGCCCAATGATGTGGTCTGCAAGCGCGACGGTTCGATCTGGTTCAGCGATCCACCGTTTCAGACCGGCAACAACTATGAGGGGCACAAGATCACCCCGACCCAGCCGCACGCCGTGTATCGGATCGATGGGCAGAGTGGCAAGGTCACCCGGGTGATCGACGACCTGAAGGGTCCCAACGGCCTGTGCTTTTCGCCGGACGAGAAAACCCTGTACGTGGTCGAGGGCCGTGCGACCCCCAACCGGCTGATATGGGCCATCGCCGTCAACGAGGACGGCACGCTGGGTGCGCGCCGCAAGCACATCGAAGGGCTGGATTACGCCGCCATCGACGGCATGAAGTGCGACGAAGCGGGCAACCTCTGGTGTGGCTGGGGCGGCAACGGCGATCCGAAAGCCGACCTGGAAAAGCTCGACGGCGTGCGGGTGTTCAACCCTCAAGGCAAGGCCATCGGGCATATCTCGCTGCCTGAACGCTGCCCTAACCTGTGCTTTGGCGGGCGCGAAGGCAACCGGCTGTTCATGGCCAGCAGTCACTCGATCTACTCGCTGTTCGTCAACACCCGTGGCGCCACGTTCGCCTGATCAACTGTCCTGCAACTGAGCCCTGACCTGCCGCGCGTCCATGATCCGCGGCAGGTTTTGCTCGATCCACGTGGTCAGGGCGTCGACCTGCCGGGCGACCTCTTCACCCAGCGAGGTCAGGCTGTATTCGACGTGGGGCGGCACGACCGGCAATGCCTTGCGGTCCAGAAAGCCATCTTGCTCCAGGCTTTGCAGCGTCTGCGACAGCATCTTCTCGCTGACGCCGCCGATCTTGCGCCGCAGTTCGCTGAAGCGATGAGTCCCGTCGAGCAATACCACCAGGACCAGTACGCCCCAGCGGCTACAGACGTGGTTGAGGATTTCCCGCGATGGGCAATCCCGCGCCAGTATTTCCCCCATGCGGATACGTTCGAGCAGTGAGGTGTTTTCTGCAGAGGGATGCGAAATATCATTCATGACACTTACCTTTTTGTGCGTACTTACCAAAGGTTAGCATGGCGTTTATGCTGAGCGCACATTCAATGTCATGCAGGAAACCATCATGTTCGTGATCACCGGTGCCACTGGCCAATTGGGCCGTCTCGTTATCGACCGCCTGCTGCAGAAGGTCCCCGCCGCACACATCGTTGCCGCCGTGCGCAGCCCCGAGAAAGCCGCCGACCTGGCCGCCAGGGGCGTGCAGGTGCGTGAAGCGGACTACTCGAAACCTGAAACCCTGGACAGCGCATTCGCCGGGGCCGACAAGGTCCTGCTGATTTCCTCCAGTGAAGTCGGCCAGCGCGTCGCTCAGCACCAGGCCGTGATCGACGCCGCCAAGCGCGCCGGGGTCAAATTGCTGGCCTACACCAGCGTGCTCCATGCCGACACCTCGTTGCTGGGTCTGGCTGAAGAGCATCGTCAGACCGAAGCTGCGCTGAGCCAGTCCGGCCTGACGGGCGTGCTGTTGCGCAATGGCTGGTACCACGAAAACTACACCGCAGGTATCGCAGCAGACGTTGCCCATGGCGCGCATTTCGGCAGTGCAGGCGATGGCCGCATCAGCTCTGCGGCACGTGCCGATTACGCTGAGGCAGCCGTCGCGGTCCTGACATCCGCAGATGATCAAGCGGGCAAGGTCTATGAACTGGCCGGAGATACGTCGTACACCTTGAGCGAATTCGCCGCAGAGGTCAGCCGCCAGGTCGGTAAACCGCTGGTCTACACCGATCTGCCGCAAGCGGGTTACAAAGCGGCGCTGTTGCAGGCCGGTCTGCCGGAATTCGTGGCTGACCTGCTGTCAGACTCGGACACTGCCGCAGCCAAGGGCGCGCTGTTCGACGACGGCAAGCAACTGAGCACGTTGATCGGCCGTTCGACCACACCGTTGTCGGTCAGTGTGACGGCGGCCCTGAGCAACTGACGCTGAACGTTGCGGGGCGGCTTGACTGCCGCTCCCCTCATAAAACCACTGAATGATTCACCCCGTTCAAGGTCGGAGCTTATGAACAGCGCATTACGCACTGGATAAGGAGCTTCATATGAACAAGAAAACGCTCATCGCCGGTCTGACGATTCTGGGCTGTGTTTCGCTCACCAGTATCGCCGTCCAGGCCGAGGACGCACCAGCGCAGACCGTTCAACCCTCCAAAGACAACATGCGGGATCTGGAAAAAGGCGATCGTGCCCCGGAAAAATTCCAGCGCCCTGAAGCGGCGATCAAAGACTGGAAAGCCAAAGGCCTCAAGGAGCCTTCCAAGCAGAGTCAGTGGGTACGCATCAACGACAAGTACGTTGAAGTGCAGACCACCAACGGCCAGATCACTGACATCGCCCCCGTCAAGAAATGACCCTCACCCGGTGTCCGGAAACCGTTCGGGCACCCACCTCTCCTTGTTCCTGACCGCTCTGGGTCAGGCTTCAGAAGCCGTAAAACCGACCCCCTAGCGCAAAGAAAGGTTGGACGCTAACGATTTCGGTCATTAATCTTTGCCGCTTGTTTCAACACCCCTTTCAAATAATCGCTTCCCTGTGAGCCAAGGCCGAGGCCCGATGTCTTCCGTTTTGAGTGTGCTGCTGCCGATCTTTGCCCTGATTCTGGTCGGCTACCTCTGCCGTCGCACCAACCGCCTTGGCCCTACTGCCGCCTCGGAAATCAACCGGATGGTGGTCTGGCTTTGCCTGCCAGCGCTGTTGTTCAACGCGACCGCGACGGCCACCTGGGAGCAGATCTGGCATCCAGGCTTCGTCGTGGCGTTCACCCTGTCCACGATGACGATGTTCGTGATCACCCTGCTGCTGCGCCGCAAGAAGGCCGGGCACTTTGCCGACGCGAGCATCGATGCGTTGAGTGCGTCGTACGCCAATACCGGCTACATCGGCATTCCGCTGTGCGTGATGGTGCTGGGACCGACGGGACTGGAACCGGCGCTGATCGCTTCGCTGCTGGTGGTGTGCGTATTGTTCGGCATCGCCCTGGTGTGCATCGAGATCGGCCTGCAGAGCGAGGCTCGGGTCCACCGCATCGTGCTCAAAGTGCTTCTCGCGCTGGCCAGGAACCCATTAGTGGTGTCGCCGATTCTGGGGGCCTGTTGGGCCTGGACCGGCATACCGCTGCCGGGCGCGCTGGACAAGTTTCTCAGCCTGCTGGGCGCTGCGACCACGCCCTGCGCGCTGATTTCACTCGGCCTGTTTCTGGCCCACAAACAACAAGGCCCGCGCCATGGCACGAGCCTTCTGGTGTTGATCAAACTGATCGCCCACCCGCTATTGACCTGGTTTCTGGCCTTTCGCGTGTTTCACCTGCCGCCGCTGTGGGCCAACTCCGCGCTGTTGCTCAGCGCCCTGCCCACCGGCACCGGGCCGTTCATGCTCGCCGAGTATTACAAGCGCGAGGCGTCGGTGGTGTCGAGTACCATTCTGATTTCGACACTCGGCTCGCTGGTGACCCTGTCGCTGTGCATCTATTACATCAAGGGTTGATGCAGCCGCACGGCTTGCAGGCGGCGACACTGCGGCCAATGACGACCTCAGACGAACATCCCGCCCGACACCTCGATGCGTTGCGCGGTGATCCAGCGTCCGCCGTCGCCCAGCAGCATCGAAATCGCCGCACCGATGTCATCCGGCAGACCCGCACGTTTCATGGCGGTGTTGGCCGCGACCCAGGCATTCACATCCTTGTTGTCACGCACGGTGCCGCCACCGAAATCGGTCTCGATGGCACCGGGGGCGATGGCGTTGACCGTGATGCCACGCGGTCCAAGCTCGTTGGCCAGATAGCGGGTCCAGACCTCGATCCCGCCTTTCATCGAAGCGTAGGCTGCGTACCCGATGGGCGAAAACCGCGCCAGGCCAGATGAAAGATTGACGATACGGCCGCCATCGGCGATCAGCGGCAGCAGTTTCTGCGTCAGGAAGAACGGCCCTTTCAAATGCACTTTCATCAAGTGGTCGAACTGCGCTTCGGTGGTTTCCGCGCAACTGGCGTACATGCCCACCCCGGCGTTGTTCACCAGAAAGTCGAAGCGCTCGGCCTTGAAATAAGCGCTCAGCAGCGCTGACACCTGCGTGGCGAACGTCTCGAAACGACCGCTGTCGCCCACATCCAGTTGCAGCATTTTCGCCTTGCCCCCCAGCGCTTCGATTTCAGCGACGACGTTTTGCGCCTCATCTTCACGGCTGTGATAAGTGCCGATGATATCGACACCCTGCCTTGCCAGGTGCAGCGCGGTGTTCTTGCCCAGACCACGGCTTGCACCGGTGATGATCGCGATTTTATTGCTCATGTGTATTTCCTCGAGTGGCTGTGTTCAGTCAGTGAGGACCAGAGTATTGTTCGAACAGGATTCGATAAACGTCCGACAATCGAAATGACTGATCGCCCTGAACGAACAATCGAGAAACGCATCGATGAACAAACTGGATCTGCTCAAGACCTTCGTCCGCGTCGCCGAGCTTTCGAGCTTCACCCTGGCCAGCGATGCGCTCGGCCTGCCCCGCTCCAGCGTGTCCGAGCAGATCCGTGCGCTGGAACAGTTGCTCGACACCCGCCTGTTGCTGCGCACGACGCGCAAAGTGCAAACCACTCCGGACGGTCAGGTGCTGTACGAGCGCAGCAAGGATTTGCTGGCGCAGATGGACGATGTCGAGAACCTGTTCCGCCAGGACAACGCGGTGCTCAGCGGACGCCTTCGGGTGGACATGCCCACTGCCGTGGCGCGCAGGCTGGTGCTGCCGCGTCTGAGTGAATTCATAGACCGTCATCCGCTGATTGAGCTGGAAATCAGCAGCACCGACCGCAGGGTCGATCTGGTTCGCGAAGGCTTCGACTGTGTGATGCGCGTGGGCGAGTTGCCGGACAATTCGCTGGTCGCGCGCAATGTCGGCCACTTCAGCATGATCAACTGCGTCAGCACCGGTTACGCCGAACGCTACGGCGTGCCGCAGACCCTGGAAGACCTGCAACGGCACCGGCTGATCGACTATGTTTCAGCCTTTGGCGCAAGCAGCGCGGTGTTCGAGTACCACCGCGACGGCAAGGACCACCGCCTGGCAATGCCCTGCAGCGTCAAAGTGAACAACGTCGAGGCCTATGAAGCGGCCTGTCTTGGCGGATTGGGGATTGTCCAGGCGCCGCGCCTTTCCAAGGAATATCAACTGCAACGCGGCGATCTGGTGGAAGTCCTGCCCGATTACCGGCCAGCGCCCATGCCCGTGTCCCTCCTCTACGCCCACCGCCGCCACCTGCCGCAACGCTGTCGCGTGTTCATGGACTGGATGGAAACGCTGCTGGTCGAGTATGGCGTCGTCAACTGATCGGGCCGGGTTTACACCCCCGAAGAAAAATTTCAGAAATATTTGCAACGCGGTGTAACCGTCTTGGTTTTTCCAGCGAACTACCTTTCGGATCAGATGCACAGCGTGGCTGATACGCAGGTGCTGCGACCACCCTCAATCAAGGTAATTGGAGAAACGACATGAACAACATCACACTCGCTGCCGCCGCTCTGGCTTTCGCTTCCATGGCTTCTGGCGCAATGGCCGCCGAAAAAATGGCCGCACCGGCCATGGAAAAATGCTACGGCGTGGCCATGGCCGGCAAGAACGACTGCAAGGCCGGCGCTGGCACCACCTGCGCAGGCACCGCCAAGACCGACTACCAGACCAACGCCTGGAAGAACGTTCCGGCCGGCACCTGCACCTCGATCAAGACCCCGCACGGCATGGGTTCGCTGACCGCGATGTAACCGACGAGACCCTCAGGGCAATACCCTAGAACCAAGCGCAAGGGCAGACGTCGATCATGAACACACCACTCACACTGGGTGCCGGACTGGGCCTCAAGGCCGACCACTACGAAGCAGCCTATGACTGTGCTGCCCGAGGGTTGTGGTTCGAGGTCCATCCGGAGAACTACATGATCGACGGCGGCCCGCGCCTGGCCTGGCTGGAAACGATCGGCAGTCGTCATCCGTTGTCCCTGCACGGGGTGTCCCTGTCGCTGGCGGCCGATTGCGCGCCAGACCGCGAACACCTGCAGCGGCTCAAGACTCTCGCCGACCGGGTTCAACCGGCCCTTGTTTCCGAGCACCTCACCTGGTCCGCCTGGCGGGGTCAGTATCACCCCGATCTGCTGCCCTTCCCTCGCACCGAGGAAGCCTTGCAGCGCATCGCCAACAATATTGATTGCACTCAGGCATTCCTTCAGCGGCGCATCGCCATCGAAAACCCCAGCCACTACCTGAAGATGCCAGGCCATGATTTCAGCGAAATCGGGTTTCTTGCCGAGCTGAGCGAGCGCACGGGCTGCGGATTGCTGCTGGACATCAACAACGTGTTTCTCAGCGCCCACAACATGGGCTACGACGCCAACGATTATGTGGATGCGTTCCCCGGCGAGGCGGTCGTGGAGGTTCACCTGGCCGGGCACAGTGAGGATCCCGGGGGCGCTGCGCTGCTCATCGACTCCCACGACGCCCCGGTCGCCGAAGGGGTCTGGGCCCTGTACCAACGACTGATCCGCCGCATAGGCCCGCGACCGACCCTCATTGAGCGCGACGACCACCTTCCGCCGTTCGGCGAACTGCTGCAGGAACGCGACCGGGCCCAATCCCTGCTGGAGCTGCTGCCATGAAACAGTCACTGAGCCAATTCCAGGATGCCTTCGTCGAAGCACTTTACGACCCCGAAGCCGACAGGCTGACATTGCTCACCGAACAGCCCGGTTTCACGGTGTACCGCAACACGGTGATGAAGGGTGCGGTGGATGCCTTGCAGGCCAACTTCCCCACAGTCGAGCGCCTGGTGGGCAGCGAGTGGTTTCTCGCCGCAGCGGCGATTCATGCCAGGCAGTCGCCTGCGGTGGATGCACGACTGGTCCATCACGGCCGCAGCTTCCCCGATTTTCTCGACCGTTTCGAACATGCGCGGGAGATGCCGTATCTGGGCAACGTCGCGCGACTGGATCTGTTGTGGAACCAGTGCCACACCAGCGCCGAAGAACCTGGCATCGATCTGAACCGGATCGCCGGCCTCTCACCCGAGCAGCTAACCTCGCTGCGGCTCACGCCACGTGCAGCCGCTCGCTGGATGTGGTTTGCCGAACAGCCGGTGTTCACGATCTGGCGGCACAACCGCGAACGGCTGGCGATGCCAGAGGCACTCGACTGGCGCGGTGAAGGCGCGCTGCTGGTGCGCACCGGCGGCGTCGTCACCTGGCAGGCGCTGGCGATCGGTGAGTCGGCATTTCTCGATGCCTGCGCTGCCGGGGCCCCGCTTGAACAGGCGGCTGATCACGCCAGTGACGTTCAGCCTTCGCTGGACATCCTCGAACTGCTCACACGGCTGGTCAGCGCCGACGTGTTCGCAGCCACCGAGCTTTCCTGACTGACCTTCCCTCAACGGGAAACCGGAGCACACCATGCAAACACTACGCACTGAACTGTCGGGGCCCAAATCGCTGCGCGGCACCTGGAACCGTCTGACCGACCGCCTTCACCAACTGATTTCCGACTCATGGCTGTCGTTGATCGCGCGCCTGGCCATCGCCGGTGTTTTCCTGATGTCCGGCCGTACCAAGGTCGAAGGCTTTCTGACCATCACCGACAGCACCTACGAGCTGTTTCGCACCGAGTACAACCTGCCACTGGTGCCGCCGGAGATCGCTGCACACCTGGCAACCTATGCCGAACATCTGTTCCCGCTGCTACTGATTTTGGGGCTATTTTCGCGGCTGTCGGCGTTGGCGCTGCTGGGCATGACCACGGTGATCGAGGTGTTCGTCTACCCCGACGCCTGGGCCACGCACCTGACCTGGGCCGGCCTGCTGCTGATCATCATCGCCAAGGGCGCTGGCAGGTTGTCGCTCGATCATCGGCTGGGCATCAAATAAACCTACCGCCACCCCGCGACTGCCCCGTCACACCAGCCGCTCCTGCACCAACGCGTCGCGGATCATGACCAGCATCGATTCGATGTTCTGGCTCCAGTCTGCGGCACCGCTCAGGCACAGGCTTTGCTGGTGCAGGCCGCGCACACTGAACAGTTCCCCCGGTGCGATGACGATCCGCCGCTCCAGCAAGCGCTCGAACACACGTCCCATGTCTACCCGGTTGACACTGCTCAGCCAGATCGTCGCTCCGCCCTGGGGCTGCTCGAAACGCACCTCCTCCCCCAGATATCGATTGACCAGCATCCCCAGATTTCCCATTCGTTCGTGCAGGCTCCGGCGCAGATGGTGCAGATGCCGCTCGTACTGACCCGAGCTGATCAGCCGCGCAACTGCCTTCTGCCGCAACGGCGGCAGCCGAAACGAACGCAGCAGCATCTGCTGATGCCACAGAGGCCGTGAATGGCGGCTCAGCAGATAGCCAAACGGCGCCTCCAGCCCGATGGTCTTGTCCAGCCCGCCGAGAATCAGCAGCCGTTCGGGATCAATCAAATCGCGCAAGGGAGCCGTTCGATCGTCAAAACACAGCACGCCCTGACTGTCGTTTTCCAGCACCCACAGACCATGACGATTCAACAGATTGGCCAGCCGCTGCCGTTGCTCGCCTGGCATGATCCGGCCCCGCACAGGGTCCATCCGAGACGACAGGATCGCCATGCGGATGTCCGCGTGCTGCAACAGCCCATTGAGTTCGTCTATGTCGAGGACGCCCTCGGCATCTGCGCACCACTCCACGACGCGAATACCCAGAGACTGCAATGTGCGCAGCATGCTCCAACTGCAGGGCGATTCCACCAGCACCGCGCAGTCGCGCAGTTGCAATGCCTTGAGCACGGTCTTCAAGACGCCGGTCTTGTCCGGACCGATGAATACGTTATCCGGATGCCAGCAGCGCTCCGTCGACGAGGTGTAATACCCCGCCAGGGCGCTGCGCAGTTCGACGTCGCCAAAAGGCTGGAAACGCGGGTCGGGCTGGCAGGGATAATGGCGAATCAGGTCTCGCTCCAGATGCAGCAACGCGCCATCGAGCGATTGCAGCAGCGTGGGTTCATCGGCGCCGAACACGAACATGTCAGGGCGCCGTGCGCTGGCCTGATAGCGCTCCAGCAGATCGTTGCCTTCGCAATGCGTGTCGTTGCAAGGCTGGGGCAACGCGTAATAGCCGGACTTGGGTATCGAGCAGATGCGGCCCTCTTTCTCCAGCAACGAATAGGCATTCTGTACCGTCGAGATGGACACTCGCAGACGCCGGGCCAGCAGGCGCAGGGACGGTAACTTCACAGCCGGTCCACCGGGCAGTTCGTTGGTCAGCCGCGACAGGTAGCGATACACCATCTGGTAGGCAAAATCGGTCTTGTTGTTATTCATCGGACACACCCCATCCATGCGTAATTCGCAGGGTCATAGAAAAAAATTGCGGTCATAGACTGACACTGGCGTCTATGGCTTCGGCCATCCTTCAGCGACCGGACACCAGTTCGGACACGGTTTCACCGGTCTTCGGATCGATCGTCACCACTCGACCCTTGTCCGGATCGCTGGCACGCACCCTGGCAATGAGCGAGCTGTCGTCACTGAAATCCACACGACGCTTGGCGTAAAGATTCTGCAGCCCCTTGAGACTCAAGCCGCTGACTTCCACCAGCCACTGCACGACCTGATCGGGGGCGGGTTGGCCGGCCAATGCCTTGTGCAGGTCCCCTTGCGCCACCAACATGCCCGGATGACAGCGGCGCAGAAAAGGTTCCAGCTGTGCCCCGGCATCGACGAACGGGGCGAACAGCAGGCAGACCAGTTGCACTTCACTCAAGCCGAAGGCTTCCTGGGCGTAGCCCGCTGCCAGCGCGCGGCGCTCGTCCAGTTTGTCAGGGTCATCGTAGGCCGCCATCGCCTGCACGATCAGGCGTCGGGGCATACGCTTGCGACGCATCATGGCCGCTGCCAGTTCCAGGTACTCATGGATGCCGTCAGCATAGTTGCGCCCCTGCACGAATTCGGCCCTGAGCCCGCGCATGTGCGCCATCAGCAGCGGGTTTGCACAATCGGATTCACTGAAACTGAACGCCAGGTCATCGAAGCGAAAGCCCAGAAAATCCGTGAGCAAAGGCCAGTGATCCTCCAGCCGGAATCCGATCAGATCCACCAGTGTCAGGAAGGTCGGTGAAACGGGCTTGATCGGGTAGCCCATGGGCCGACGCATGGAACCGGCCGGCTGCGTATCCTCGCCATACAGCTCCCGGTAGTAGGCGCGACCGACCGTATCGATGGTGTGCAGCGCCGAACTGAAGCTGAGCGTGTGCCAGTCTGCGACCTCTTGCCCGTTGCGCCGGGCCAGACGCATGATCCACGTGGCGTACTGTTTTTGCTCCTTGAGCGAGTCGCCGCTGAGCACCGCATCCACGCCATCGCGCCAGCACGCGGCGCGCCCCAGAAACTCGGCCATTCCCAGATAACAGCTGTTGCAGAAGGTGGTGCGTGCATCGCCAGCCGTCAGGTGCCCGCCGAGCAACATGTCGGATCGGCTCTGCTCGCGTCCGGCAATGGAGAACGGCAGATCCGGTTCAAAGGTCTGAACATACTGGTGATCGACCACCAGCAGCTCGACCCTGGGATCGTCGTGCAGAAACAGCGCCGAATAGCAGCGGTTAATGTTGTCCATGACCGCCGAGGTCATACCGGGGTGGCGCATGTTGGCGATACGCAGGCTGAACGTCTCAGGTCCGCGCCCGGCGATACTCAGCTGTGCCGCGCGCAGCAATGCGACTGTATAGGCGCTGTCCTTGCCGCCACTGAACGCGACCAGGACCTTGTAATGACCGATTCGGTCGATGCCGCCGGCCGCCACGACAAGCCGCTGTATCAATAATTGCAATGCCGTTCTTTCGGCGCGGTTGAAATAACTCAGCAGACGTTGCAGTACTTGCTGATAGACATAGTTCATTGCCTGCTCATGAAGAGAGCTCATAATGTCGACACCTGAATAATTCAGCCCAGCGATAACATCGAACTCGTCACGATCCATCATCGTGATAAAGAATCGAATACCCACACACTGCCACGAAGTAACAGCATCCGTTCCGAGATCATCAGATCAACAACTGTCCGGCTGCAATGCCGATATAAAAATGGCCAGAAGCCGCGAGCCTGAAGTGGCTTGCCCCATGGGCACCGGGTTGAAAGACGGCGTGATGGCCGGCCACATGAATAACAGGGGCATGACTCGTTCCTTGAGTATGTTTTACCCCCGCATTATCGGACTCTGAAGATTAAATACAAGGTACAGAACATCGACGGTTTGCCCGTCAGTTTTCCACTTGAACGCATCTCTTTTTAAACGGACTGTGTTTAAACCCGATTAACCTTCCATGGGAGAAGCCGTGCGTGCTCAACACTTTTGCACGGTCGAGAACCTGTTTAATTCTTTTAGACGAATAAACAAAAAGCCTTCCTGATAAATCGGGAAGGCTTTGTCTGGTATTGCATGGCCGGTCACTGACGGGGCGGACATCGATCAACCGATGACCGGATTCACAACGTCGACGCCAGGCCAGAAGCGTCGAACATTCAACGGAGCGCGCTGGATTGCGCTCAGGCAGACTCGACTTCCACCACCACACGACCCCCTACCGGGCAGCCGTCCATCAAACGATGCGCTTCGACGATCTGATCGAACGCAAAGACCTTGGTGATCTGAGGCACGAGAACCCGATCAGCGGTCATCTGGTTGATGTCTCGCAACGCACGTTTAACCGCTTCTTCGTCCTGGTTGATACCCAGTTCTGGCTTGCCAGTGAAGTTGCCCACACAGTGAACGAAGAACTGGATGTTCTTCTGGAACGCGGCACAAGCCGGGAACGGCGTCTGATTGCCGCCTTGCAGGCCGTACAGGATCAGGCTGCCGCGAGGCGCGAGCACATCGCCCAGCATCGACATCTGCGGACCGCCGAGACCGTCCAGGACAATGTCCACCCCACGGTTGTCGGTGTACTTGTTGATCGCCATGAGCAGATCCTGCTCTTCGGTGACCACCACCTTGTCAGCACCCATGGTCAACAAGTAATCGCGGCACGACTCGGTTTTGGTCGCGGCAATCACTTTCAGACCCAGCGCGTTGCCCAATTGCAGGAATGCAGGACCTGCGCAATGGCTGGCATCAGTGACCAGTGCGGTTTGCCCGGGTTTAGCGCGAGCCAGTTCCACGAAAGCAAAGTACGCCACCAGCATCGGCGTGTAGTGAACCGCCGCTTCGTTGGGTGTCAGCACATCGGGATAACGGGTCACGGAGGTGTGCGGCAAGTTGATCATTTCGCCGTACACGGGGTGCACGTTAGGGTCTGCCGATGGAAAACTGGCAACCTTGTCGCCAACCTTCAGATCGGAAACACCATCACCGACGGCAGTGACCACGCCGGCCATTTCGGAGCCCAGCCCGGCTGGCAGCCGTGCCTGGGAAGATGCCAGGTTTTGTCGCCACAGCACGTCGTACCAGGTCACACCGATCGCCTGGACGCGTATCTGCACCTCTCCGGGTGCTGGCAACGCGGCTTGCTGCTCTTCTACCTTGAGCACCTCGGCCGGGCCAAACTGATGAAAACGGATCGTGCGGGACATTTCGAACCTCGCCTTATGAACCTTGATGCCATGAACTCTATCCGGGCTCTGCCGGTAACACTATCAGTGGCTATTAATAGTCGACATGCCTGTCATCGATTCTGTTGCTGAAAGGCGGCCATTAGATAACCATCGAATGCTCGGCTGTTCAAGGCGGTCATTGTTGTTATCTCGCCCGGACATTGCAACCCGGCCGGAAAATTCCGGATGAGCGCACGCATCAGTGGCCTGGAAAACGGCCAACACGCCGGGGCATTCGCCGAGTACGGGTGCGTACGAATTGGGCGATTTTTGCCTCATAAGGTTCAGCGCAAATTATCGACGGTCGTGATGGATAACACGTTTGTATGCTTGCGCATGAATTTAACGGTGCGGACAATCGGCTTTTACCCTTAATATCCGCGCTTGAGCTGAACACTGGCCTGCACCCGTGCGGCCAACGTATCGACCAATGTCCCCGAGACCCCCGTCATGAATCGCAACGACCTGCGTCGCGTCGACCTCAACCTGCTCATCGTGTTCGAAACCCTCATGCATGAACGCAGCGTCACGCGTGCGGCGGAAAAACTGTTCCTCGGCCAGCCAGCCATCAGTGCCGCCCTGTCCCGACTGCGCGGTCTGTTCGACGACCCGCTGTTCGTGCGTACCGGTCGCAGCATGGAGCCGACTGCACGGGCCGTGGAAATCTTCGGCCTGCTTTCCCCCGCGCTGGACTCCATTTCCACGGCGGTGAGCCGCGCCGCCGATTTCGACCCGGCCACCAGCACCGCCGTGTTTCGGATCGGCCTGTCGGACGACGCCGAGTTCGCCCTGCTGCCGTCGCTGCTCAAACGCCTGCGCTCGGAAGCCCCCGGCATCGTACTGGTGGTGCGCCGCACCAACTACATTCTGATGCCCGCATTGCTGTCTTCCGGCGAAATCTCCATCGGCGTCAGCTACACCGACGACCTGCCGGCCAACGCCAAGCGCAAAGTCCTGCGTCGCAGTCGGCCCAAACTGCTGCGCGCCGACTCCATGCCCGGCGCCATCACCCTGGACGACTTCTGCGCGCGCCCCCACGCACTGGTGTCTTTCGCCGGTGACCTGGGTGGCTTCATCGACGAGTACCTGGAAAAGATCGGGCGCAAGCGCCACGTCGTGCTCGCCGTCCCGCAGTTCAACGGCCTGGCGACCCTCATCTCCGGCACCGACATCGTCGCCACCGTCCCGGACTACGCAGCCGACGTATTGACGGCCGCCGGTGGCGTGCGTTCCGAAGAACTGCCGCTGGAATCGCGCACCTTCGAACTGCACATGGCCTGGCGCGGTTCCCAGGACAACGACCCGGGCGAGCGCTGGTTGCGTTCGCGGATTCAGATGTTTTTTGGCGATCCGGACAGTCTTTGATACATCGCCGATCCCCATAACCTCCCTTTGTCAGTGCTCCGCGCATAGAAAATCCTGGCGCCTATTCTTCATGCACGCGGCCACCTCCGTGACCACGACATTGAACGAGGGACAGGGAATGGCGAGCAGAGAAGACATTCGTTGGTTCAAAGAGCAATTTCAAGACGAGATTGCGCAAACTGTCGCAGGAACACCCCTGACGGTGGATCACATCGCCGCCTTGGCGTGTCAGGAGACCGGCAGCATCTGGCCTTTCCTGCGAAAAGCCGACCTTGCGCTGCCACAGATCATGGCGCTGTGCGTTGGCGACACGCTTGATGATACAGCTGGTCGAAATGCATTCCCTCGCAACAAGGCAGCGCTTTTGGCCAGCGAGCAAGGAGAGACTATGTTCACCATGGCACACCAGGCCTTGGTGGACATGGCCAAGTTCGTTCCCGGTTACGAAAAGGTCGCAAAGGACGCCAACAAGTTTTGCCATGGCTATGGCGTGTTCCAGTTAGACCTGCAGTTTTTCAAGACGGAGCCGGGGTTCTTCCTCAGTCGCGAATGGGCTACTTTCAGTGGCTCGCTGGCTCGGGCCATGGGGGAACTCAAAGCGGCGTTGCATGAACTTGACCTTTTCCATCGCCAGAGTCCGCTGACCGACCTGGAATTCACCCATGTGGGCATCGTTTACAACACCGGGGGTTTCAACCCCTCCAAGGGGCTGAAACAGGGACACAAAAGCGATGGACGATTCTACGGCGAGAACTTGGTTGACTTCGTCCGTCTGTGCAAGACGGTAGCTACCGATAAATCGAGCGCAGCCCTTCCAGCGCCGGCGCCTGATCAGGCCATCATTGCTCTGCCCACACCCGTCACGTTGGAAGGGACGCCGATGCGAGTGCAGACCCGCGAAGGCATGCTACGAGTGCGGAGCGGTCCTTTGATCAGCGAGCCTGCACAAGCAAATGTCATCGCCAATCTCCCCGACGGTCACCCGGTTCGCGCCTTGAGCAAAGCCGCGAAGAATGGTTTTTTGGAAATCGAGACCAGTCTGTCCGGCGCATTCATTCAGGGGTTTTCGTTCAGGAAGTTCCTGGTGGCAGCTCCCGAGGATTCCCCCATCGAAGCCATGGCACCCGCTCACCAGAGTTCTCTAACGCAAACCCTCAGCCCCCCTATCGCTGGCCTACCCGGAACCTCCAATATCCCGGCAGTCTTCATGCCACGTAAAAACGGTGTAATGACCCGCAGGATCAATCCCGCCAATGCACACACGCTCAACGAGGCCAGCCAACCCGGCAGAACAGGCGCTACCGCGGCAGAGTTACGGGACTCGATTGCGCAGATCATCCTCTGGCTCGCCGTCGACGATCCCGACCATCTACGCTACCGGCCACATGACGGACTGACGTTTTGCAACATCTACGCCCACGACTTCTGTTACCTCGCCGGTGCCTATCTGCCGCGTTGCTGGTGGAGCACGCCTGCCCTGTTGAAACTGGCGAGCGGCCAACAAGTCCAGCCCCTTATCGGAGACACCATCAGAGAGATGCGCGCCAATGACATTTTCAGGTGGTTGCGCGACCTTGGGCTGGGGTTCGGATGGCGCCAGACCGGCACGGTGAACAAGCTTCAGCAGGAGGTCAATCAAGGGGCCGTCGGCATCATCGTCGCCAGACGCAAGGAAGACGGAAAATCCGGACACATCGTGCTTGTGGTACCGGAGACCTTGGACAATACCGCTCGGCGCAACAGCGTGGGCGACGTTATTGCACCGCTGCAAAGTCAGGCGGGCGCGAGGAATTTTCAGTATGGCCGCGGTAACGCCGACTGGTGGAATGCCGAGCAATTTGCGGAGTTCGCTTTCTGGATCCATGCTTAGCCCACGGATAGCTCAGTTACGTCCTCTCCACCAGGTTACAACGCTGATTACCAGCGCAGCACGTTCAGGTCGCGAATGCTGCAAGGATGCCAAGTCGCGGTCTGGAGGCTGAATCTCTCCGAACCTTTCATCAGGATAAGGAGAGCAGGCAATGGCTGAAGATCATTCAGACGAGCAGGCGAAGGTGGCTGCCGGACAGGCAAAAGCGCGCCCTAACGATTCGAACGACCTGATTCGACAACGCCGAAACAAACTCAGAATGGATGGCGCATCGGTCGCTGGGCAATTAAAGGAAGATGGCGTCAGTGACGTCTGGGGTCTGGCCCTTTCCGGAGGAGGGATCCGCAGCGCAACCTTCTGCCTGGGCCTGCTGCGCGGCCTCGCGAAGCAGAAGTTGCTCAGTCGGTTCGACGTATTGTCGACGGTCTCCGGCGGCGGCTATGTTGGCAGTATGCTCGGGCGACTTTATGATCGTGAGCTTTCCGGCGTAGCAAAGCCTACGGGGCTAGATGGGGTTGCCGCAGCCGACCGGGTGGAAGCCGCGATGGCCGACGCCGAAAGTACATGGTTCGGCTGGTGGTTGCGAGCAAACGGACGCTACCTGGCTCCGGCAGGACTTGTGGACCGGTTATTCGCCGCTGCCATCTACCTGCGCAGCCTCCTGGCGTTGCATTTCGAATTTGGCCTTCTGGCGGTTCTGGCAGGAAGCCTACTGGCTGCCCTTGATCTTGGCGTGTGGCAACTTATCGCAAACACAGGCTATGCCGCTGACCCTGCGACGCTCTTCCATGGCTTGTTACTCCTCAAACCCTGGCTGCCAACAGCCTGGCTTTTGCTTGCCGTCGTTTTACCTATCGCACTGCATCTTGGGTTCACTTATTGGGATACCCAATGGGTCACCAAACGATTCGGTTGGTATTGCGTGGGAAAAGCAGCATTGGGTGCAGTATTGATGGCTGCTGCCCTGCAAGTCGGACAACTCATGCCGCCATCCCCGCCCTTGCAAGATACCGTTGCGTTCGTCAATGTTCTGCCGGCAATTGCAGCCGCAGTCACTGTTCTTCTAGCCACGTCCGCGCTTCACGCTTCCCTCACTTGGTGCCGAGTGGAACCTAGAGGTTCCAGGGAGGCTGGTGACCATGAACGCCAGCAAGATGCCCTTGCCGAGATGCGCAATGGGCTGACGTTCTGGCTGATGGTGTGCCTGGGCATTACGCTGCTCCTTCTCGCACTGGGCGTCGCTGAGCGTCTTGCCTGGCTTCTGGCATTCGAAACGCGCGTTTTTGAAACACTGGACCTGGGCATACTGTTGGCTGTCATTTCCGGCGCTGCCCAAGCCCTGATGATAAGTCTTCGGACCACCAAAGGACGGGAACAGAAGCCTGCCGGGGCCACCAGTCTCATCGTGCCCCACCTTCTTCAACTGGTCGGTTATCTGCTCACCGCTGCGCTGCTCGTATGTTGGGTGTCGCTGGTATTGAAAGTGACATTCGCGCCTGTGTTTCCACACCTCATGTTATCCGGTGGTAAGCCACCCGAGGTGGTCGAGCCGGAATTCGTATCGGGCTGGCTGGCGTTGCTATGAATCTTTGTCCCCCCAGCCCTTTATGTCACCGCAACCGGTTCAAACCTGGGTTTCCTGAACCTGTCTTCCTTGCATACGTTTTACAAGGCCCGACTGGTGCGCAGTTATCTCGGGGCCACCAACAACCTGCGCTTCAGCGGTCGCGGAGCGATCTCGGCTCTTGAACCGATTGACGCATATGAGCTGACCACGAGCAACGTCCGCAACGTTGGCAAAGTGACTCCAGAGGACGACGTATCGCTGGCAGACTACGGCCCGCATCTGGCCGGAGGGCCCGTTCACATCATCAACACCTGCGTCAACCAGACAGCTGATCCCAAGGGCAGGTTGTTCAACCGGGATCGTAAGGGTCTGCTCTTCAGTGTGCGGGCTGGTGGCGACTCACGACTGAGCCTGGAAGGCTGGCGGGGAGAGTTCAGGGGAATTCGCCGGCTCAGTCTGGGCGCGTGGTTGGCAATTTCCGGGGCCGCGGCCGCCCCGGGACTGGGTGCCCGCACGCAAAGCGGGCTCGCAGCCTTACTCACCTTCGCGGGGGTGCGACTGGGGTACTGGCTCTCGCCAGCTGAACGCAGGGGCACGCCTGTCGCAGGCAGCTCATTCATGGGGCGAGCACTCAAAGGCATGGTGAACAAGTCGAGTGCGTTGCTTCAGGAACTGTCCGCAAAATTCAGCGCCGGTCCCGAAGATAACTGGTACGTGAGCGACGGTGGGCATTTCGAGAACACAGGCGTTTACGCACTGTTGCTTGAGCGGGCCAGCGTGATCGTGCTCGCCGACTGTGGAGCGGACCCAGGTTACTCGTTCGAGGATGTTGAGAACCTGGTACGCAAAGCACGCATCGATCTGGACATTGTCATCACGTTCCGTCAGCCCCGGGACCCCTCGTCGCTGGCATCAACAATCTCTCCAGCCATAAAGAACGCCTGGTCCAGCAGCGCCAGGTACTTCGGCACACTGCAGAATCTGGCTGACGACGAAAACGAAACCTGCCTGGCGCTCGCCACGGTCGAATACCCCGGCAAGGGTTCTTCAGGACCTGCAATTCTCATTCTGGTTAAACCCAACACGTTCAGGTCGGTTTCGATAGACGTGGCGAACTACAAGCGTCAGAACCCTAAATTTCCTCAGGAACCTACCGGCGACCAGTTCTTTAGCGAAAACCAATGGGAATCCTATTTTTCGTTAGGAACGGACTTGGGACGTTGTCTTTCCGCCGCTCTGATCATTCAGCTCCAAGAGCACCTGGAGGTCATGTTCGACGTGGGCTCCGACATGACGTCCTCATTGCCCGAGGCTTCTGGTAAAGCGACTCCCGACCCGCTTGCGGTTGGCGGGGCGTCCAGGAGTGTCTGGGGACGGCAGGTCGGAGCCGTTGGCGCGACTCTGGGTGCAGGCGCAGCCTTGTCGTTGGCCGTGGCTGCATGGCAGTCACTTGAGGGGCACCGGGCCGTGCAGAGCTCACGGGTCGCGGGGGAGCGCGCAGCCATGTCGGAAATCGCTCAACTGTGGGAACAACTGCCGCCCCCTGAAGACACCGTTAACTCAGCCGGCCCCGCAAATCGGCTGGCCGCGGCACTGCTACGCGCCGGGGATGCCTATTGCGTCAAGGGCGAGGCGAGTTGGCTCATACACTCCGACTTTGGGCTGCGCATGATCGCGGACACTGTTGTTTCGTGCGAAGCGCTCAAGCAAGGTATGGGGTCGGCGTGCCAAGTGATAGTGGAGGCCCGGTCTGGGCTCCCTGCATTGGCCTCAGGATCTTGCCTGGTCAAGGATTCTCCGATTTCAGCCGTTTACTGGGGCTATGACTACAGTGAGTTCGGGGCCTGGAACACGATGCACCCCTGCTCGACGAGGCGTGATCAACTCGTAGGACAAAAGCAAGTGAAAGGGGCTCGTACGCCTGGAGACTTGGCGGATATTCAAGAGGGCTGCGCCGGTAGGTCCGTTGCCTCCTCCAAGGGCGGCGCTGGAGAGATGGCGAATCCAGCCTGCAAGGGCAAGACGATCTACATGCAGATCTACGGCCCGGATAAGCGTGACAAAGTTCGGGGATTCAGATCCTGGTGGCGCGACGATTTGAGGGCCAGCGTTCCACCGATCGAGGACGTTGTCGCAACAGCTTTTCGCGCTGCCCGCCCCGCTCCCGCTCAAGTATCCAACACCACCGTGCGATACCACGACGAAGGCGGGCGCGAATGCGCAAAAGCCATCCAGGCCGGGATAAGGGTCAGAAAACCGGATGCAGCCTGGCGGATAGAACCGCTTTCTCCTGCTCAGAAAGGCGTAAAAGGCGTGATCGAGGTCTGGTTCAGCAATGACGACCCGGCGCTGAAGTAGCTGGATCGGACACATGCACAGAGGAGGATGCAAGATGGGAAAAGGCCGCCCCATAATAATGGATTTACAGTCGACGACAAGTTTGGCTTGCAATCACTACAAAGCCTTGCCGGGCATTTTCGCAACGCGTTTCATTGCGCAAGAAAGGCCGCGGACAGGCAAGAGACTCAACCAACACGTCCCAAAACACCTCATCAAGCAGCCACTCCCCGTCCCAGAGCCTTCGCCAAGGTAAATATCATTCCCACTGATATTTACCTTCGGCTTATTCGATTCGTGCAATAAAACCCCCGGGAACAGAATCCGCCCATCTCAATAACATCGGCGGATTTTCCCATGGTTCAGTCACTTACTCCTTTGCGCTATCCCCTTGCCGCTTTGGCACTGGTCGTGATCAGTGCTTGCGGGAAAGGCCCGGAGACTGCTGCTCAAGCGCCGGCTGCGGCCAAGGTCAATGTGGCCAAGGTGCTTGAGCAGCCTGTCAATGAATGGGATGAAGTCACCGCGCGTCTGGAAGCGCCGGAAACCGTGCAGGTTCGTCCTCGGGTCTCCGGGCAGATCGACTCCGTGGCATTTACCGACGGCGCGCTGGTGAAGAAAGGCGATCTATTGTTCCAGATCGACCCGCGGCCGTTCGAAGCCGAAGTGCATCGTCTCGAAGCACAACTGCAACAGGCCAAGGCAGCGTCGGTTCGCAGCAACAATGAAGCCCAGCGTGGCGAGCGTCTGCGCACCAATAACGCGATCTCGGCGGAACTGGCTGACTCGCGGACCACCACCGCGCAGGAGTCCAAAGCCGCCGTCGCGGCCATCCAGGCTCAGCTTGATCTGGCTCGCCTGAACCTGAGCTTTACCCGGGTTACCGCGCCGATCACCGGTCGCGTCAGCCGTGCGGAAATCACGTCGGGTAACATCGTCACCGCCGATCAGACGATCCTCACCAGCCTGGTGTCCACCGACAAGGTATACGCCTACTTCGACGCCGACGAGCGCGTGTTCCTCAAGTACAACCAACTGGCCCGCGATGGCAAACGTGGCGCGACCACGCCGGTGTACATGGGCCTGTCCAACGAAGCCGAGAACCCGCATCAGGGTCAGATGAACTTCGTCGACAACCAGGTCAATCCGCGCACCGGCACCATCCGTGGTCGCGCAGTGTTCGACAACAGCAACGGCGAATACACCCCGGGTCTGTACGCCCGCCTGAAACTGGTCGGCAGCGGTACCTACTCGGCCATGCTGATCAAGGACGAAGCAGTGGGCACCGATCTGGGCAAGAAATTCGTGCTGGTGGTCGACAAGGACAACAAGGCGGTTTACCGCAGCGTTGACCTGGGTCCCAAGCTCGAAGGCCTGCGCATCGTACGCAGCGGTCTGGCCAAGGACGACCGCATCGTCGTCAGCGGTCTGCAGCGTGTACGTCCGGGCTCACCGATCGACCCGCAGGACACCCAGATGGCCAGCGCCGACACCCTCGCCGCTCTGCAACAACAACGCCAAGCACTCGAAGCCAGCAACCAGCCTCAGGCCCAGAAGAAACTGGATGCCAAGGTTGCCGCTGCCGCTACGCCACGCGGTTAAGGGACACACTCGATGAATTTTTCAAAATTCTTTATCACGCGACCGATCTTCGCGGCGGTGCTATCGCTGCTGATCCTGATCGCCGGTGCCATTTCGTTGTTCCAGCTACCGATCAGCGAATACCCCGAAGTCGTGCCGCCGACCGTGGTCGTGCGCGCCAAC
Source organism: Pseudomonas sp. LS-2 (assembly GCF_003605735.1). Classification (GTDB taxonomy): domain Bacteria; phylum Pseudomonadota; class Gammaproteobacteria; order Pseudomonadales; family Pseudomonadaceae; genus Aquipseudomonas. The sequence continues at coordinate 101,913 of NZ_QXTJ01000026.1, forward strand.
TTCCCCGGCGCCAACCCCAAGGTCATCGGCGAAACCGTGGCCGCGCCACTGGAACAGGCGATCACCGGCGTCGAGAACATGCTGTACATGTCCTCCCAGGCCACCGCTGACGGCAAACTCACCCTGACCATCACCTTCGCGCTGGGGACCAATCTGGACACCGCGCAGGTGCAGGTACAGAACCGGGTAACCCGGACCGAGCCGAAGCTGCCGGAAGAAGTGACCCGCATCGGTATCACCGTGGACAAGGCCTCCCCCGACCTGACCATGGTGGTCCACCTGACCTCGCCGGATCAGCGTTACGACATGCTGTACCTGTCCAACTATGCAGTGCTGAACATCAAGGATGAGCTGGCTCGTCTGAACGGTGTCGGCGACGTGCAGCTGTTCGGTATGGGCGACTATTCGCTGCGTGTCTGGCTCGACCCGAACAAGACTGCTTCGCGCAACCTGACCGCCACTGATGTGGTCAACGCGATTCGCGAGCAGAACCGTCAGGTTGCAGCCGGTCAGCTGGGGGCACCACCCTCGCCGAGCGCCACCAGTTTCCAGATGTCGATCAACACCCAGGGCCGTCTGGTCACTGAGGAAGAGTTCGAGAACATCATCGTTCGTGCTGGCGAAAACGGCGAGATCACCCGCGTGAAGGACATCGCCCGGGTCGAACTGGGTTCCAGTCAATACGCCCTGCGTTCGTTGCTGAACAATCAGCCGGCGGTCGCCATCCCGATCTTCCAGCGTCCTGGTTCCAATGCCATCGACATTTCCAACGAAGTGCGCGGCGAGATGGAATTGCTGAAGAAGAACTTCCCTGAAGGCATGGACTACAGCATCGTCTATGACCCGACCATCTTCGTGCGCGGCTCCATCGAGGCGGTGGTTCACACCCTGTTCGAAGCGCTGATTCTGGTCGTGCTCGTGGTGATTCTGTTCCTGCAGACCTGGCGCGCCTCGATCATCCCGCTGGCCGCTGTGCCGGTGTCGCTGATCGGTACGTTCGCCGTCATGCACCTGTTTGGCTTCTCCCTCAACGCGCTGTCACTGTTCGGCCTGGTTCTGGCCATTGGTATCGTCGTGGACGACGCCATCGTGGTCGTGGAAAACGTTGAGCGCAACATCGAGCTCGGCCATCAGCCGATGGAAGCCACACAGATCGCCATGCGCGAAGTGACCGGCCCGATCATCGCGACAGCGCTGGTGCTGTGTGCCGTGTTCGTCCCGGCGGCGTTCATCTCCGGGCTTACGGGACAGTTCTATAAACAGTTCGCGCTGACCATCGCCATCTCGACAGTGATCTCGGCCTTCAACTCCCTGACCCTGTCGCCAGCACTGGCTGCCGTACTGCTCAAGGCGCACGACGCACCCAAAGACCGCTTCTCGCGCCTGCTCGACAAACTGCTGGGCGGCTGGCTGTTCCGTCCGTTCAACCGCCTCTTCGTCAAGGCCAGTAATGGCTATGTCGGCGCGGTGGGTCGAGTGATCCGCGTCAGTGGCGTCGCGCTGCTGGTGTACGCCGGCCTGATCGTCATGACCTGGCTGGGTTTCTCGTCCACCCCGACGGGCTTCGTGCCGCAGCAGGACAAGCAGTACCTGGTGGCCTTCGCTCAGCTGCCGGACGCCGCGAGCCTGGATCGTACCGAAGACGTGATCAAGCGCATGTCGGACATCGCCCTCAAGCAACCGGGCGTTGAAAGTGCGGTGGCATTCCCGGGCCTGTCGATCAACGGATTCACCAACAGCCCCAACTCCGGCATCGTGTTCGTGACGCTCAAACCGTTCGACGAGCGCAAGGCGGCCAGCGAGTCGGCCGGTGCTATCGCCGGGGCGCTGAATGGCAAGTACGCGTCGATCCAGGAAGCCTACATGGCAATCTTCCCTCCGCCGCCGGTACAGGGCCTGGGTACCATCGGTGGTTTCCGTCTGCAGATCGAAGACCGTGGCAACCTGGGTTATGACGAGCTCTATAAAGAGACGATGAACATCATTGCCAAGAGCCACAACGTTCCAGAACTGGCAGCACTGTTCACCAGCTACACGGTCAACGTGCCTCAGGTCGATGCGGCCATCGATCGCGAGAAAGCCAAGACCCACGGCGTGGCCATCAGCGACATCTTCGACACTCTTCAGGTGTACCTGGGTTCGCTGTACGCCAACGACTTCAACCGTTTCGGTCGCACCTATCAGGTCAACGTTCAGGCTGAACAGAAGTTCCGTCAGGACGCCGAGCAGATCGGTCAGCTGAAAGTGCGCAACAACCTGGGCGAAATGATCCCGCTGGCGACACTGCTGCACGTCACCAACACTTCGGGCCCGGATCGCGTGATGCACTACAACGGCTTCATCACTGCGGAAATCAACGGTGCTGCGGGTCCAGGCTTCAGCTCGGGCCAGGCGGAAGCGGCCATGAACAAGCTGCTCAAAGAGGAACTGCCTAACGGCATGACCTACGAGTGGACTGACCTGACCTATCAACAGATCCTGTCGGGCAACACTGCGCTGCTGGTCTTCCCGCTCTGCGTACTGCTGGCGTTCCTGGTACTGGCCGCGCTGTACGAAAGCTGGAGCCTGCCGCTGGCGGTCATCCTGATCGTACCGATGACCCTGCTGTCGGCCATCGCCGGTGTGATCATCGCCGGTAGTGACAACAACATCTTCACCCAGATCGGCCTGATCGTACTGGTGGGCCTGGCCTGTAAGAACGCCATCCTCATCGTCGAGTTCGCCAAGGATGAGCAAGAGAAAGGCAAGACCCCGCTGGAGGCCGTTCTGGAAGCCTGCCGCCTGCGTCTGCGCCCGATCCTGATGACGTCCTTCGCGTTCATCATGGGTGTGGTGCCACTGGTCCTGTCCAGCGGTGCCGGTGCCGAAATGCGTCACGCCATGGGTGTGGCGGTGTTCTCCGGGATGCTTGGCGTGACCTTCTTCGGTCTGCTGCTGACACCGGTGTTCTATGTCCTCATCCGCAACTACGTTGGACGCAAAGAGGCTCGCAAGGCGGCCAAGGCTCAACGCGTTCAGTCCATCGCTCCGGAGGCTCATTGATGAAGGCTGCAAAACTCTTCCTGCCGAGCCTGTTGGTCCTGGCGCTGGCGGCCTGTGCCGTCGGCCCGGACTATAAGAAGCCGGATACCGCAGCGGCCAACATCACGGCCGCCGCGCAGGGCACCTACGACCGCAGCCACATCGAAACGATCTGGTGGCAGCAGTTCGACGATCCGACGCTGAACAAGCTGGTGGCCGAATCGCTTCAGGGCAACCGTGAATTGCGCGTTGCCTTCGCCCGCCTGAAAGCCGCACGCGCCATCCGCGATGACATCAGCAACGATGCCATGCCCGTGGTGACCAGCCGCGCCAGCAGCGAGATCGGCCGCGCTCAGGTGCCGGGTGAAACCGAGCACCGGGTCAATCAGGAACGTTACGACCTGGGCCTGGACATGGCCTGGGAAATCGACCTGTTCGGTCGTATCCAGCGCGAACTGGAAGCCAGCGACGCCGATCAGCAAGTGGCCGAAGCCAATCTGTATCAACTGCAAGTGACCATGATCGCCGAACTGGTGGATGCCTATGGTCAGCTGCGGGGCGCGCAACTGCGCGAGGACATCGCCCGGGCCAACCTGAAGAACCAGCAGGAGTCCCGTAGCGTCACCGTACAATTGCGTGACGAAGGCGTTGGCAACGAGATCGACGTGGTACGCGCCGATGCGCGACTGGCAGCCGTGGAAGCGACCATTCCACAACTGCAGGCCGAGCAGGTCCGTGAACGCAACCGTATCGCGACACTGCTGGGCGAGCGCCCGGATGCCATGACGGTCAGTCTGGCCCCGGCCAAGCTGCCTGCGATCTCCAAGACGCTGCCAATTGGCGATCCGACCAAGCTGCTGGAAAACCGTCCGGACGTACTCAGCGCCGAACGGCAACTGGCGGCGCAGACAGCGCGCATTGGCGTGCAGACCGCTGACCTGTTTCCACGGGTCAGCCTCAGCGGCTTTCTGGGCTTCACCGCCAGCCGTGGTTCACAGATCGGTTCCGGTGCTGCGCAAGCCTGGGGGCTGGGCCCGAGCATCACATGGGCGGCTTTTGACCTGGGCAGCGTAAGAGCGCGGATTCGTGGCGCCAATGCCGATGCCGAAGGCGCACTGGCCAACTACGAGCAGCAGGTGTTGCTGGCGCTGGAAGAAACCGAAAACGCATTCAGCGACTACGACAAGCGTCAACAGCGTCTGGTCTCGCTCGTGCGTCAAAGCGAAGCCAGCCGCTCGGCTGCCAACCTGGCGAGCATTCAGTACAAGGAAGGCACTGCCGACTTCCTGGTATTGCTGGATGCCGAGCGTGAACGACTCGCGGCCGAAGACAGTCAGGCGCTGGCGGAAATCGATCTGTATCGCGGAATCGTAGCAATCTACAAGGCGCTGGGAGGCGGTTGGCAGCCTAACGCCTGACCGTTCCAGCCCTGCTGCGGGGTTGCGTAACCCTCTACCCTGCTCAAGCCCCGGACTCACAAGGTTCGGGGCTTTTTTGCGTTTTGTGTCGGCTTTGCCAAAGCGATTCCCGTTTGACACTCAGCGACCACTCCCCGAAGCTGCTCCCCACGCAGAAATGGAAATCGGTATGTCAAAAGCGCCCCCTCAGCATTCCCCCGACCGCCTCAGTGCCCGCCGTCGCTGGCAGGTCGCGATTGCGCTGGTCGTGTTGCTGCTGATCGTCGGCGCAGGTCTGCTGGTGCGCGGATGGCACAGCCCTCCCGCCGCCCCCGTGGTCAACCACAGCTACGCCGAAGCCCTCGAACAGGCCCACAACGGAAAGCCCGGTGCGGCGCGCGTCCTCTACCAACAACTGACCCGCACTGACCTGTCCGACATACGCCGCGCCGGCCTGATCAGCGAACTGGCGAACTACCCCAGCGCCCAGGCCCTGAAAATCCTCGACGGCGACCTCAAGCGCCCCGCGCCGCTGGTCCAGCAGACCGCCATCGGAACCCTCATCGCGATAGTGCCCGACGCCCAGCGCAGCGTGCTCATAGGCCCCCTGCTCGACGATCCGGACCAAAGCGTACGGTTCGCCGCTGTCCGGGCCCTCCTCGGTCTTACACCGGATGATCTGGGGCTGTACTTCGGCGCCGTTCAGGACGGCGCCGAACAGTATGAAAACACCCTCATCTCGCAACCGCCCAGCGGCGAAAGCCAGATACAACTGGCACGACTGCTGGTCAGCCAGGGCAAGACGGAAAAGGCATTCCAGGCCCTGGACCTTGCCCTGAAACTGGAGCCCAACAACCTTCAGGCCGGACTCGACCAAGTGTTATTGCTGGACAAACAAGGCCAGTCCGATCAATCCAGACAACAGTTGGGCCGGTTGCTTGAAAAACACCCGCAATCGGCGTTGCTGCAACATGCCCTGGGCAACTGGCTGCTTCGCCATCAACAGAACGAATACGCGCTACTGGCCCTGGCCAAGGCTGTTGAACTGGAACCGGAGAACACGGACTATCGCTATGACCTCGCGATTGCCCTGCACGACCTTCAGCAAATGGACCCGGCATTGCGACAACTGGAAGACATCTTGCAAAGGCAACCGGCGAACCGGCGGGCAAGAACGCTGCTCATCCAGTACTGGAAGGACACCGGACAGCTGCAGAAGGTGCAGGTCCTGCTGGCGGAACTCGAGCAACTGAACCCTGATGACCCTGCCCTTCAACAAGGGCTGTAGGGGAGCGCGAACAGCGACAGGCCGCACAATTCGATAGTTTCCTGTAACGCCCTAGTTTGAGAAATTACTTACAGCGTTTTTCTCCTGCGACGGCAATTTTTGTCAGATCCGATTATGTTATGACGCATTCTTCATTTAACAATTGCCCCTCGCCTATTTTCCAACTGGGAAAAAACGTGCATTATTTGTCCGAGCACACCCTAACTATCCCGTCTGTGATGTGAAGCTGACAACGCACCGTTAGTTTTTTTCAACCGATGACATCCAAGGCACTGGGGGGTCGTGAATAGATGAGCACAGGATCCAGACTTGCATCCCTGTTGCTTGCGTTGGGCTGACAACAGCCGTTAATCGCCGGAGTACTATATTTGTCCAGACTTGCCGAGTTTCGCGCCGCAGAAAAAGCCCTTCAGGAACAGCTGGCCCAGCTGGAAAACCTGAAGAATGATGCCGGACTGAAAAAGGAGATCGAATTCGAACAGAAGCTCCAGGCCCTGATGAGCACCTATGACAAGAGCCTGCGTGACATCATCGCCATCCTGGACCCCAATCCTTCGGCCACCGCCGCTGCGCCGACCGGTCCCAAGCGCCGCCGCGCCCGCGTGGTCAAGGTTTACCACAACCCTCACACCGGCGAACTGATCGAAACCAAGGGCGGCAATCACCGCGGCCTGAAGTCGTGGAAAGAACAGTACGGCGCTGAAACAGTCGATTCCTGGCTGCGCGGCTGATCCGCGGTATCGCACGGTCTACGCCTTGTAAAGAAAGCCCCGTACTTCGGGGCTTTCTTATAAGCGTAATTAATCGACCGTTCGCTTCGTCATCCGGGACGCAAGATGCGAGTTGCACCCACCCGGCGCCAGGCCCTCGTTCAACTTTGTTTAACGCACGGACTTGCTGCTGATGTGTTGCCGCGCAGTTTGATATTGACGATCACGTCAATCACCAGAAAGTAGTAATGAGTTAGTGTTATCAGCGGCATTGATAACAGCGACGCAATGATCATTCCATTGAGGCGACTGAACGACGCCTATCGGAATCTGCTGACAATCAGAGGATTCGATCCTCTCTTCACGTTTTTTTCACACGCCTTTCTACAGGATGAAGGCTGCTAAAGGATTAGCGCCCCATGCCCGCTTCGGCGGGCTTCTTATTGCCTGGGATAAAGTTCAGGGCGTTACATTCAAGCGCAAGCCGTCCTTGATCCGCAGTACTTCATCCCTATGCGCAGCATACCCGTCAGCCGACCCGGCATACGACAGCGACCATGCCATCTCCTTATTGGCCGCCGCCACCAGCGTCTGCGTCATGACATGTGCGCCGTTCTGGGTGATGGTGCACGTGGTTTCCATCGCCGGCACGTCGCTCAAGGTGCTCTCTTTCATCCTGGTGCAGACACTCTGAAAGCCACCGCGCACGAAATTCACCTGCACGGCTTTGCGAATCTCCAGCAAGACACTTTGAACGTTCACTTCATGGCCGGGTTGCAAGCGGGTCTGGGTCAGTTCGACCACCATCGCCGGATCGCCGTTCTGATCGTTTTTCACCGCCCGCTGACGAATCTGTATCGACGGTCGATCCGGGCTGGAGGGCGGCGATGGCAACGCTTCGACTTCCCAGTCACTGGGCCAGACAATCAATGCGTCCGCCGCGACGGCGCAGCCGAGCCCCCACCACAGACATAAGCCCGTCACAGACAATGTGCGAAGCGTGAAAAACATGACCGATACCTTGAACGTCGAGCCGGAAAGTGTGAGCCACATGGACGACGCTCACAAGTGCCGTGGCGGTCATGGGCACATTCGGGTTTGGCTCGGGCGTCATGTCCCGTATCATGTCGCAACATTTACAGGATCAACCCGGAGTCACCGATGAGTCTGCACGAACTGAATTCTTTCCCTGGCGTCACCGCCCAACCGGACCCCGCCACTGCCCAATTCGTGTTCAACCACACCATGCTGCGAGTCAAGGACGCCACCGCCTCGCTGGATTTCTACACCCGCGTACTGGGCTTTAGTCTGGTGGAAAAACGCGACTTCCCGGAAGCGGAATTCAGCCTGTATTTCCTGGCACTCGTGGACAAGGCACAGATCCCGGCCGACGATGCTGCACGCACCGTCTGGATGAAAGGCATCCCCGGCGTACTCGAACTGACCCACAACCACGGCACCGAAAAAGACCCGGCGTTTTCGTACCACAACGGCAACACCGATCCGCGTGGCTTCGGTCACATCTGCATCTCGGTGCCTGATGTTCATGCGGCTTGCGCCCGTTTCGAAGAACTGGGTGTGGACTTCCAGAAACGCTTGACCGACGGCCGCATGAAAAGCCTGGCATTCATCAAGGACCCCGATGGCTACTGGGTCGAGATCATTCAGCCAACGCCGGTTTGATCGCCGCGCAGAGTGTTCTAGTTCTGTAGGAGCGCGCTTGCCCGCAATAACGTCGGATCAGTCGAAACTGCTCCAACAGACACATTGCACATCGCGGGCAACCGTACACCTACAAAAGACAACCGCGCAAAAAAAAACCTCATGATCGCTCATGAGGTTTTTTCGTTTAACCCTGCGCAGTCGGGCATCAAGCCGGTGCGCTGGTCCGGATCAGGTGATCGAACGCGCTGAGGGAAGCCTTGGCGCCCTCGCCCACTGCGATCACGATCTGCTTGTACGGCACAGTGGTCACGTCGCCTGCGGCGAAGATACCCGGGATTGACGTTTCGCCCCGGTTATCGACCACGATCTCGCCACGGGGCGACAATTCGATGGTGCCCTTGAGCCACTCTGTATTGGGCAACAGACCGATCTGTACGAAGATGCCTTCCAGCTCGACATTGATCTCCTCGCCGGTGATGCGGTTCTTGTAACGCAGGCCGTTGACCTTCTGACCGTCGCCCGTCACCTCCGTGGTCAGCGCGCTGGTGAGCACAGTGACGTTCGGCAGGCTGTGCAGCTTGCGTTGCAGCACGGCGTCGGCGCGCAGCGAGCTGTCGAACTCCAGCAGGGTCACGTGAGACACGATGCCCGCCAGATCGATTGCCGCTTCAACCCCGGAGTTGCCACCGCCAACCACCGCCACTCGCTTGCCCTTGAACAGCGGACCGTCACAGTGCGGGCAGTACGCCACGCCCTTGTTGCGGTATTGCTGCTCGCCCGGCACGTTCATTTCACGCCAGCGGGCGCCGGTCGCCAGGATCACGGTCTTGCCCTTGAGCACGCCACCACTGGCAAATTTGACCTTGTGCAGCTCGCCATCTTTGCCTGGGATCAGCTGATCGCCGCGTTGCAGGTTCATGATGTCGACTTCGTATTCCTTGACGTGTTCTTCAAGGGCCACGGCCAGTTTCGGGCCTTCGGTGTGTTGCACGGAAATGAAGTTCTCGATGGCCATGGTGTCCAGCACCTGACCGCCGAAGCGCTCGGCCGCGACACCGGTGCGGATACCTTTACGTGCTGCGTAGATCGCTGCGGCAGAACCTGCCGGGCCACCGCCGACGACCAGCACGTCGAAGGCTTCTTTAGCGTTCAGTTTCTCGGCCTGACGATCACCGGCGCTGGTGTCGATCTTGGCCAGAATCTCTTCCAGGTTCATGCGGCCCTGACCGAACAGTTCACCGTTGAGGTAGATGCTCGGTACCGACATGATCTGGCGGTCGTCGACTTCCTGCTGGAACAGGCTGCCTTCGATGGCGACGTGCTGTACGTTCGGGTTGAGCACGGCCAACAGGTTCAGCGCCTGGACCACGTCCGGGCAGTTCTGGCAGCTGAGCGAGAAGTAGGTTTCAAACTTGAACTCACCGCTCAGGCTGCGAGCCTGTTCGATGGTGTCCTCGCTGGATTTGGACGGGTAGCCGCCGACTTGCAGCAACGCCAGTACCAGGGAGGTGAATTCGTGGCCCATTGGCAGGCCGGCAAAACGCAGCTTGATGTCCTGACCCGGGCTGTTCAGGGCGAAGGATGGCGTGCGTGCGTCGGTGCCATTGGTGTTCAGGGTGATCTGGTTGGAGCTGCTGACGATATCGTTGAGCAGGGCCAGCATTTCCTGAGATTTCGCGCCGTCATCGAGGGACGCAACGATCTCGATTGGGCGAGTGATCCGCTCCAGATACGATTTCAACTGTGCTTTAAGATTCGCGTCCAACATGAGGGCTTTCCTTATCTTCAAAAATTCGATATCTGCAAATAAAAACGCCCAGGCGATTACCGCCCGGGCGTTTTTTGGGGGCGATGCGGTTTACGTGCTTATGGGCTCATCGCCCCCGATCCGGTCACGAGGACTTAGATCTTGCCGACCAGGTCCAGGGAAGGAGCCAGGGTAGCCTCACCTTCCTGCCACTTGGCTGGGCAAACTTCGCCCGGGTGTGCAGCAACGTACTGAGCGGCCTTGATCTTGCGCAGCAGCTCGGAAGCGTCACGGCCGACGCCGCCGTCGTTCAGTTCAACGATCTTGATCTCGCCTTCTGGGTTGATCACGAAAGTACCGCGGTCAGCCAGGCCAGCGTCTTCGATCAGCACGTCGAAGTTGCGGGAGATGGTCAGGGTCGGGTCACCGATCATGGTGTACTGGATTTTGCCGATGGCTGGCGAAGTGTTGTGCCAGGCCGCGTGAGCAAAGTGGGTATCGGTCGATACGGAGTAGATTTCAACGCCCAGTTTCTGGAACGCATCGTAGTTGTCAGCCAGGTCTTCCAGCTCGGTTGGGCAGACGAAGGTGAAGTCGGCCGGGTAGAAGAACACCACAGACCATTTGCCTTTCAGGTCAGCATCCGAAACTTCAACGAAAGAGCCGTTTTTGAAAGCGGTCGCTTTGAACGGTTTTACTTGGCTGTTAATGATAGGCATCGGGTGAATCTCCTTAGGGTTGAAAAATCGGGTTTGAAATTCGATGGGAAGGATCTTACGCACAATCTCCGACAAGGGCTCATTGGCAAACCTGATGCCGGTGATTGGTTTTCGCTATAAAAGAACACTTATATAGAAGAATTCCATTACATCTTGAGGAACGCTGCCAGGCATTGGAAGCGTTGCCAGCCTACCGACTTCATTGACCGATCTTCAACCCACGGCTCAAGCCACTGTTCAATCCAGAGCAGACACCGCCGGAATAATCCCGCACAATACGCGCCTTTCATGGTACGTAACCACCACTACGTACACAGTACGAATCGGCAGGAATCGGTATGGCCCGAACCGGGATAAACAAGGCAGACGTGCTGCTCGCGAGGCAGACCCTCATTGCTAGAGGTGAAAATCCCAGTATCGACGCAGTACGAATCGAGATGGGTAATACAGGTTCCAAAACCACTATTCATCGTCTGATGCGTGAGCTCGACACGACGGAGGGTCAAGTCCCTCCTGGCCTTATCGACGAAGAACTGAACAGTATGGTGACGCGGCTGAGCAATCGCTTGCGAGCCCAGGCCCAGGAACAGATCGGTGAGGCTCAGAACAGACTGGACGCTCAGAAGCAGGAGTTGCAAGACGCATTGCGCAACACCCAGCGCCAGTTGGCCGATCTTGTCGACCGTCACGCTGCGCAGACTACGAAGCTGGGTCTCCAGACCGCAACGCTGCTGAGCACGCAAAAGGAATTGCAGGTCGAGCAGAAAGAGAATGCGCGACTGGCTCAGGCGGTTAAGGACAGCGGATCACGCTTGCAAGACAAGGACGAGCAGATCCGTTCCCTGAAGGAACAACACCTGCAAGCCCACACTCAAAGCGCGTTGCTGCAGGAGCGCCTGCAAAACGCCCAGAATGAAACCACGCGGCTTCAGGAGCGCCTCACCGAGCGCGAGCAGCAGAGTCGGGTACTCGAGCTGATCCTGATGAAGACCGAGGTGGCGCTGGAAAACCTGCGAGGAACCCGGACCGAGACCGACACGCCACCTGAAGGCTAGCCCTCGGACTCGATCAGACCACGGACGCGCAATGCCAGATCGTCGATGCTGAACGGCTTGGTCAGCATGTCCATCCCCTCTTCCAGAAAATCACCCCGCACCAGCGCATTGCGGGCGTACCCGGTCATGAACAACACCCGCAGCTGCGGCCGGTGCTGGCGAGCAATTTCTGCCAACTGCCGTCCGTTGAGGCCCGGCAATCCGACGTCGGTTACCAACAGATCGATACGCCCGGCGCCTTGCAGAATCGGCAAAGCGCTCGCGCCGTCCGAGGCCACTTCGACCGAATAACCCAGTTCGCGCAGCACATCGACCACCAGCATTCGCACATCCGGCTCATCCTCGACAACCAATACCCGCTCGCCCTGACCCGCCCGAGGAGGCGCTGAACCTTCATTGACCGAGGTGTGCTGTCCGCTGGCTTCAAAGTGGCACGGCAGGTACAGATCGATGCGCGTGCCCTGCCCTTCGACGCTGTCGATCTGCACCTGCCCACCCGTCTGATTGATGAAGCCATAGACCATCGACAAGCCCAGCCCGGTGCCCTGACCTATCGGCTTGGTGGTGAAGAACGGATCGAATGCCCGCGCAATCACTTCAGCGGACATGCCGGCACCTGTGTCCTGAACGCTCAGGCGCACATAGTCGCCCGGCGTCAGCGCATCGTGCAGCACTGCCACATGCACGGCCTCGGTCTGGATCAACAGTCGCCCGCCGTCAGGCATGGCGTCCCGAGCGTTGATCACCAGGTTCAGCAGCGCGTTCTCCAGCTGATGCTCATCGGTATGGGTCAAACTCAAAGCACTGTTCAGATCGATTTCCAGCTCGATGCTTTCGCCAATGGTACGGCGCAACAGCTCCTCCATGGACGTCACCATATCGTTGACGTCCACCGGACAGGTGTTCAGTGACTGACGGCGGGCGAATGCCAGCAGACGATGGGTCAGAGACGCAGCACGATTCGCCGAACTCATGGCAGCATCGATGTAACGATCGATCTCCGAGACCCGCCCCGCTGCCACCCGGCGCTGGATCAGGTCCAGCGCACCGAGCACGCCAGTCAGCATGTTGTTGAAGTCGTGGGCGATGCCGCCGGTCAACTGGCCGATGGCGTCCATTTTCTGCGCGTGGCGCAAGGCCTCTTCAGCCTGAGCGCGCTCGCTGATCTCCACTTGCAAGCGTTCGTTGATCTGCGCCAGTTCCCGGGTGCGCTCGGCCACACGCCGCTCGAGACTCTCATTGAGTTCGCGCAGCGCATCCTCGGCCTTGACCTGCGCCGTAATATCGGTGCTGGTTCCCAGCCAGTAGGTGATGTTGCCTTGATCGTCACGAATGGGCAGCGCCCGGGACAGAAACCAGCGATACAGACCGTCCTTCCCACGCAGCGGGAAAGTGTCTTCCCAGATCGAGCCGGTGGCGAAACAACGGCGCATTCTCGTATCGACCCGCTGCAAGTGATCGGGATGATGCAGCGAACGCCAACCCAGGGCCATCATCGCTTCGTGGGAAGTGCCGGTGTAGCTGTACCAACGCGCGTTGTACCAGTAGATCTGCCCCGAGGGGTCGGCGATCCAGGCCAACTGACTCATGTTGTCGGCCAGCGTTCGGAACTGCCGCTCACTCTCGTGCAGCGCTCGATCCTTGCCAGCGTCCTGGTCGTCAAGCGGCCGGTCTTCAGGTGCAGCGGGATTAAGGGGCATGGATGCCGTAAAACTCTTGCTGGTCAAAACGTGGGTCCGTCCTTCTCCGACACAGTGCGGGGCCGGCTGTCATCCATGAAACCGCCCCCTTACATCCATGACTTGCGCGGTCAGCGCACAGCCGTACGCATGGTCACGAATTCCTCGGCGGCTGTCGGATGCACCCCGATAGTATCGTCGAAAATCTGCTTGGTTGCGCCTGCCTTGAGGGCGATCGCCAGACTCTGGACAATCTCGCCGGCGTCAGGACCGACCATATGACAACCGAGCACCCGGTCGGTGTTCGCATCCACCACCAGCTTCATCAAGGTTCGCTCCTGATTGTCAGTCAGGGACAGCTTCATCGGCCGGAAGCGGCTTTCAAAGACCTGCACCTCATGCCCGGCCTTCTTCGCCTCTTCTTCAGTGAGGCCGACCGTGCCGATATTCGGCAGACTGAACACCGCCGTCGGGATGTGGTTGTAGTCGACGGCCCGGTATTGCTCAGGCTTGAACAGCCGCCGCGCCACCGCCATGCCTTCCGCCAGCGCGACCGGGGTCAGCTGCACGCGACCGATGACATCGCCCACGGCGATGATCGACGGCTCGGTGGNCGTTCACCGACTCCATGCCAAGGTTGTCGAGCATCGGACGGCGGCCTGTGGCATAGAACACACAGTCCGTGCTGATGCTGCTGCCGTCGTTCAGGCTCAGCTGCAAGGTGCCGTCGGCGAGCTTTTCGATAGACTCGATCTCGGTCTTGAAACGAATGTCCATGCCGCGCTTGGACAGCTCTTCGTGCAGATGGGTGCGCACGCTGCCATCGAAGCCGCGCAGAAACAGCTCGCCGCGGTACATCAGGCTCACGTCGGCGCCGAGGCCGTTGAAAATCGAGGCGAATTCGACCGCGATGTAGCCGCCACCCACGACCACGACACGCTTGGGCATCTGCTCGAGGAAAAACACTTCGTTGGAGGTAATGGCGTGCTCACGGCCTGGAATGTCCGGCACCTGCGGCCAGCCACCGGTGGCGATCATGATGTGCTCGGCGGTGCGCAGCTGCCCGTTGATTTCCACTTCGTGAGGGCCTCGCAACTTCGCATGACCTTCCATCAAGGTTACGCCGCTGTTGGCCAGCAGATTGCGATACACGCCATTGAGACGATGGATTTCCCGGTTCTTGTTGGCGATCAGGGTCGACCAGTCGAATTGCGCCTCGCCCGTGGTCCAGCCATAGCCCCTGGCCTGCTCGAAGTCTTCGGAGAAATGTGCCCCATACACCATCAGCTTCTTGGGAACACAGCCGACGTTGACACAGGTGCCTCCCAGGTAACGGCTTTCGGCAACCGCAACACGCGCACCGAACCCCGCGGAAAAACGTGCAGCGCGAACACCACCGGAACCGGCACCGATCACAAACAGGTCGAAGTCGTAACTCATTTCTTTCTCCTTGGCAGGAGGGCTAGCATAACCGCTTCAGCGCGGTCGGCAAGGCCTGCAGGACAGAAACGACAAAGCCACCCGAAGGTGGCTCTGTTTGCAATACAGCTGTCAGCAAAATCACCGACACAACCGGATCACTGGGTAGATTTACCCGTTTTGTAGAAATGCTCGAAGCAGAAGTTGGTCGCCTCGACATAACCTTCGGCACCACCGCAATCGAAACGCTGGCCTTTGAATTTATAAGCCAGAACGTTGCCTTCGGCGGCTTGCTTCATCAGGGCGTCAGTGATCTGGATTTCGCCACCCTTGCCTGGCTCGGTCTGTTCGATCTTCTCGAAGATGTCCGGCGTCAGGATGTAGCGACCGATGATCGCCAGGTTCGAAGGTGCGTCTTCAGGCTTTGGCTTCTCGACCATGTCGGTAACGCGGAACAGGCCCGGCTTGATCTCTTCACCGGCGATGACGCCGTACTTGTTCGTCTCGTTCGGATCGACTTCCTGGATCGCGACGATCGAGCACTTGTACTGCTGATGCAGTTTGACCATCTGCGCCAGGACGCCGTCACCATCGATGTTCACACACAGGTCGTCCGCCAGGACCACAGCGAACGATTCATTGCCGATCAGAGGACGGCCGCTGAGGATCGCGTGACCCAGACCTTTCATTTCGGTCTGGCGGGTGTAGGAGAAACTGCACTCGTCGATCAGGCGACGGATACCGACCAGGTATTTTTCCTTATCGGTGCCTTTGATCTGGTGCTCCAGCTCGTAGCTAATGTCGAAGTGGTCTTCCAGCGCGCGCTTGCCTCGACCTGTCACGATGGAGATTTCATTCAGACCCGCAGCCAGTGCTTCTTCCACGCCGTACTGGATCAGTGGCTTGTTGACAACTGCCAGCATCTCTTTAGGCATGGCTTTGGTCGCTGGCAAGAAGCGAGTACCGTAACCGGCTGCAGGGAACAAGCATTTCTTGATCATATAAGTCCTTGATGGGGCTGGGGGTGTTGCGGCGCAGTCTAATGAGGCGGCGGTTACCTTACAATGCCTCGCCACTGGCCGTTCGCTGCCTTGGTAGAGGAACAGTTGTGCAGATAGTTCCGCACAACGCCTGATATTGCGACCACNCGTCGGCGATCACCGAATGTCCATCTCATCATGGGTATGGGGGCATCCGAGCCCGCAGAACGACCGTGCCATGACACAAGCAAGCGTAGCCGCGTTCATCCGTTTACGTAGGAAAATAATGCCATTGCGCCTTATCATGCCGACCTGAATCACTTATCGAGATGGATCGATGTCGGAAGTCAAAAGCGTAAACGGTTACCAGATCAAAAAACTGCAAGACGGCCAGTGGTGGCTGGTCGGTCACGACGACGAAGCGGTCGCAGGCCCCTTCTCCAGTGAAAGCAGCGCCATTGAAGTCGCATCTGTCTTTCAGGACACACCTGCGCCGCGCCGCCGCGCCGACAAGAAGGCCTGAGACTTCAGGCTTTTGGGTTCAGGTCCGCGAACGAGGCCTGAACCCCCTGACCTTTCGAAAAATGTTTCAGTGATGCCGGAACGATGGCACTGACCATCAGTCTCACAGAAGCTGTCTATTTCCCGGCACTCTCATCGTGAAGCCTTCGAAAATGATCAAGATCCTGTCCGTCATTGCTGTACTGGGCCTGACCGGCTGCGCGACCGCGCAAAACACCTACCTCAAGGATGGCAAACAAGCCCTGAGCATCGACTGCTCCGGCGAAGCCATGTCCTGGGCCGCTTGCTACGAAAAAGCCGACGCCTCGTGCGCAGGCACCGGCTACAACATTGTCAGCACCAACGGCACGCCCCAGCCAAAGGATGCCGAGAAAACCCTGGGTGTCGACGTCGGCAACTACAAGACCCGCAGCGTGCTGGTGACGTGCAAATAAGCGCTATCACTCCCCGGAAATGCAGGCATTGACCGCGTGCTGGATGTCCTTGGGACGCAGGGGGTTGTTGCCCCCGCTTTCAAACAGCTTGATCGAACTGCCGCCAGCGGAGCGCTTCTCGATATCGACGATGGCCGTGGGCTCACTGCTGGCGAATTTCTGCGGGACGATGACCCGCAACCCTTCACGGTGCGGTTCGATCTGTGGAGGCTTGCGACTGTCAGCGATTCTGGCGACAAAACACTCGGCATACTCCTGAGGATTCTTGCCGGAAATCACACTCATGGTGGGGAGCGTGTGCTCGATGTCCGCCACGGTGGCACAACCGGTCATCGCGAGAGCCAAAACAACAACAGCCAGTTTCATACAATCCCTCCAGTAAAGGTCCTACGACAAGCCAAGTGTCGATTAAATCCGTCATAGTGGCACTTTTTTAGGCGTTCAGCCCTCGATTCAGGCGCTGTCCCGCGCAAGCCTCTGCGCGTCGTGATATCGTTTCGGGTTTTCGAGATTGCCCTGTCCCCGGAGACATCCATGAAATTCGTACACCAGCGCGAGCACCTCAACGAAGACGACATGGTCGTCATCGAGTGCTCTCAGCTCTGCAACATCCGCCTCATGAGCGACGCGAATTTCCGCAGCTTCAAGAACGGCGGCCGGCACACCTATCACGGCGGCGCATTCGACCGCTTCCCGGCAAAGATCACCGTTCCCAGCACCGGCTTCTGGAACATCACCATCGACACCGCCGGGCGCAAGATGGACACCCACGGTGGTCGAAAGACCACATTCACCCATTCGATCAAAATCGTGCGGCGCTCGTCCTCTCGACTGAGCTGACGGCCATTGAACACCGGCGCGCGTGAAAGCTTCGTGTTTTTGGCGCAAGATCCCCATCGCTTTCAAGGAATTCCATGTGAGTACCCAGGCCCCTGTCGTCAAATACGCGATCAGCTACAAGCTCAACGGCGAGCGCCGCTTCGAGTTCGCCCTGCTGCAGTCACCGTCCGCCGAGGAAGCCCTGGCTGCGCTGCAGAAAATGCACAGTGACAGTGACGACGTGATCAGTGACGTCAAGGTAAGCAAAGCGCTTTGATTCGGTAACGCCGCGATGATGCAACGCAAAGGCACGACACCGACTACCCTCGATCTGTTCGCCGACGAGGCCCCACAGCCGCCGGCGACCGATCGGATAGGCCCGCAATCCTTTGTCTTCCGCGGCCTCGCCCTGCCCCTGATCGATCGCCTGCTACCGGCCCTCGAAGCGGTTCTGACGCGAGCGCCCTTTCGCAACATGGTGACCCCCGGCGGCTACACGATGTCGGTTGCGCTCAGCAGTTGCGGCCAGTTCGGCTGGACCACCGACCGCAACGGCTATCAGTACAGCACCATAGACCCACAGACCGGCCAGGCGTGGCCCGAGATGCCCCAGGTCTTCATGGAGCTGGCGCGATCCGCTGCCGAAGCTGCAGGGTTCGCTGACTTCGTCCCCGATGCCTGTTTGATCAACCGGTACGTGCCCGGCGCGAAACTGGCGCTGCATCAGGACAAGGACGAACGCGGCTACCAGTGGCCGGTGGTGTCCGTGTCACTTGGGATTCCTGCGATGTTCCTGTTCGGCGGCCACGCACGCAGCGATGCCACTCAGAAGGTGCCGCTGTTTCATGGTGACGTGGTGGTCTGGGGCGGCGAAGATCGGTTGCGCTATCACGGCGTCATGCCCATCCGACAGGCCGAGCATCCGCAACTGGGCGAGCAGCGCATCAATTTCACCTTTCGAAAGGCGCGATGAGCAGCTGCCCACAACGAGCCTGTCGGGTTGAAAAACGCTTGCCGGTTAACGCAAGACATCCGCAGCGGCCCGGCTTTCCGGCGGTAGCGATCCTCAAAACGCCATCGCCGGCGAGCTGAACGGCCCCAGGATTTGAGACATCAAGCGGTGGCCTCCTCCACAGAGGCGCGAGCCCTCACCGGGCACACCACACGATGCAGGTTCAGCGCCGTGTTGATGATGCCAATGTGACTGAACGCCTGCGGGAAGTTGCCCAGCATGCGCCCGGCTCGCGGGTCGTATTGCTCGGCCAGCAGCCCGACGTCGTTGCACAGCCCGCACAGCCTATCGAACAGATCACTCGCTTCCTGATCGCGGCCTTGCAAAACATAGACATCGGCGAGCCAGAACGAGCAAACGAGAAACGTGCCTTCGCTCCCGGACACACCATCGGTGCTGCGCTCACTGTCGTAACGCAACAACAAGCCATCCTGCATCAGGGATTTCTCGATCTGCGCCACCGTGCCAGCGACGCGCGGATCGTCCACCGGCAGAAAGCCGGTCAGGGCGATCTGCAGCAGACTCGCGTCCAGTTCCGTGCCGCCGTAGGTCTGCACGAAACTGCCGAGTTCTGCGTCATAGCCGTTTTTACACACGTCGGCATGAATCTCGTCGGCGACCCGCCGATAATGCTGACCGCGTGCACGATCTTCAGGGTTGTCACTTTTCGCCAGCACACCGGCGTTACGGTCGAACGAGACCCAGGCCATGACTTTCGAATGGGTGAAATGCCGTGGCTCGGAGCGGATTTCCCAAATGCCGGCGTCCGGCAGATGCCAGACGCTTTCCAGGAACGGCATGATGACCTTCTGGATTTCCGTGCTGCGCGGCAAGCGCGGCAGCCCGCTCTTCAGGGCCTGAGTCATGGCGTCCGCCACTTCCCCGTAAACGTCGAGCTGCATCTGCGTGGCCGCCGCATTGCCGACCCGGACCGGCCGCGAGTTCTCGTAACCGCTCAACCAGGGCAATTGATACTCCGGCAAGCGCCGCTCGCCGCCCAGGCCATACATGATCTGCACTTGTTCGGGATTGCCGGCCACCGAGCGCAGCAGCCAGTTGCGCCAGGCCGTGGCCTCTTCGTAATAGCCCAGATTCATGAACGCCAATAGCGTCATCGTCGCGTCGCGCAACCAGCAGAAACGATAGTCCCAGTTACGCTCGCCACCCAGTTGCTCGGGCAACGAGGTGGTAACCGCCGCGACGATGCCGCCGGTGGGGGCATAGGTCATGGCCTTGAGGGTGATCAGCGAACGCTTGACCTGGTCGGTCCAGGGGCCGACGTCAGGGCAGCGCCCAGAGAACTCACGCCAGAACGCTTCGGTGCGTTGCAGACCCTGCTCGATGTCAAAGGCCGCGCGCACCGGTTCATGGGACGCTTGCCAGCCCAGCGCAAACCCGAGCCGCTGACCGGCTTTGACGGTAAAGAAACTTTCAGTGTGATGATCCAGCGGGTGCAACTCAGCGGGCGTGTGCAACACCAGCATGTCCGGTCCGGCCACGGCGGTCATGATGTGCGGATCGCGCTTCTCGACCCACGGCACAGTGCTGCCGTAATCGAAGCGAATCGCCAGGTCCATGGAGAAATCCACCGTGCCTTCCAGCCCGATGACCAGACGCACCAGGCTGCTTTCGACCTCCATGGGCATGAAGTCGACCAGCAACGCGCGGCCAGTGTCGGTGGCGAACAAGGTTTCGAGAATCAGCGTGCCGTCGCGGTACTGGCGCCGGGATTGGGCCTTGGGGTCGGTGGGGGCGATCTTCCAGCGACCGTTGTCGCTGTCGCCCAACAGCGCGGCGAAACAGGCAGGAGCGTCGAAACGCGGGAAACACAACCAGTCGAGCGACCCGTCGCGGGCCACCAGCGCTGCGGTCCGGCAGTTGCCGAGCAGCGCGTAATCTTCGATCAATACAGCCATGGGGTACTGGTCCCTTCCGGTGTCATTGCGGTGACGGCTGCTCCGTATGGAGCAGCCGATACCTGTAGCAGCACGGTTTGCCGGCGGTTCTGTGTATCGACCGAAGCATCTGCGTCGGCCAAACCGCAACCGTCGGCAAGCCGTATTGCTACAGGCGGGTGTTATCCATTCAACGCGGCAGAATGTAACGTTCGACGGCCGTCGCCAGTCCATCCTCCAGGTTGCTGCCGGTCACGTAATTGGCCTGGGTCTTCACACCGGTCTCGGCCTGACCCATTGCAATCGACAGCCCTGCGCGCACGAACATGGCCACGTCGTTACCGGCATCGCCGATCGCCGCCGTGTGCGCCAGCGCCACGCCCAGTTCCTCGGACAACGTCTGAAGCGCCGTTCCCTTGTTGGCGTCCAGCGCAGTGACGTCCAGGTAGTAGGACTGCGAGCGCGCCGCCAGTGCCGAATCTGCAATCAGCGGATTGAGCTCGACCTCAAGCCGTTTGAGCAGCTCGAAGTCCTTGCTGGCGGCGACGATCTTGTCGATGCGATCGAGGTAATCCTCGAAATGATCGACCTGGACGAAGTCGTAACCCAGTGTATTGCGCTCATGCTCGACGTAATCCCCTTGCGGATCGAGCAACAGCCACTGATCGTCGGCAAACACCCACACCGACACCTTTTCGCCAGCGAACAGCGCAAGGCTGGTTCGCGCAGCATCGGGGTCGATGCGGTGCGCCTTGAGCAAACTACCGTCGGGATTGATGATGTTGGCCCCATTGAAGGCCACCGTCGGCAGATCGATCCCCAAGGCTTCGATCTGCTGACGCATGGCCCGCGGCGGCCGGCTGCTGGCGATCGAGAAATGAATCCCGGCCGCTCGCAGCTTGCGCACCGCGTCAATGTTGGCCTGACTGAGGCTGTGATCGGGTCGCAGCAGCGTGCCATCGATGTCGGACAACAGAAAGCGGATGAGGGGTTGCGAGGAATCACTCATCCCAGTCGTTGCCAGCTATGACCGTCGCGAGCCAGCAGCTCGTCTGCCCCCGCCGGTCCGTCTTCGCCCGCCTTGTACATCTCCACGTGCGGATCCTTGGCCCAGGCATCGATGAACGGCTGCACCGCTCGCCAGCCGTTCTCGATGTTGTCGGCGCGCTGGAACAAGGTCTGATCACCGGTCAGGCAGTCGTAGATGAGGGTTTCATACCCGGTCGACGGCTGCATCTCGAAGAAGTCCTTGTAGGCAAAGCCCAGCTCGATGGTCTGCATGTCGAGGGTCGGCCCCGGCTTCTTGGCCTGCAGGTCGAACCACATGCCTTCGTCGGGCTGGATCTGGATCTTGAGGAAGTTGGGTTCCACGCGATCCACATCAGTGTCGCGAAACTGTGCGTACGGCGCGGGTTTGAAGCAGATCGCAATCTCCGTGTCCCGCACGCTCATGCGCTTGCCGGTACGCAGGTAGAACGGCACACCGACCCAGCGCCAGTTGTCGATCATGACCTTCAGCGCCACATAGGTTTCCGTGTTGCTGTTCGGGTCGACCCGATCTTCTTCACGGTAACCCGGAACGCTCTTGTCGCCCACGGTGCTTTCGGTGTACTGCCCACGCACGGAGTTGGCCAGTGCTTCCATTTCCGACCAGGGCCGGATAGCGCCCACGACCTTGGCCTTCTCGCCACGAACCGCGTCGGCACCGAAGGCTGCCGGGGGTTCCATGGCGACCATGGCCAGCAGTTGAAACAGGTGATTGGGCACCATGTCTCGCAGCGCGCCGGTGGTTTCATAGAAACTGCCGCGGGTTTCGACGCCCACGGTTTCCGCTGCGGTGATCTGCACGTGATCGATGTAGTGATTGTTCCAGAACGACTCGAACAGACCGTTGGAAAAACGGCTGACCAGAATGTTCTGCACCGTTTCCTTGCCCAGATAATGGTCGATCCGGTAAATCTGTTTCTCGCTCATCACCTTCAGCAAGCAATTGTTCAGCGCCACTGCACTGGGCAAGTCATGGCCGAACGGCTTCTCGATCACCACGCGACGGAAAAATTCGTCGCCTTCGACCATCAGCCCCGACGAACCGAGGCGCTTGGTCACTTCACTGAAGAAACGTGGCGCGGTCGCCAGGTAGAACACGGCATTCTGCGTGCCGGTACTCTTGATCTTCGCGTCGATGTCCGCGTACGTGGAATCGTCGAGAAAATCACCTGTGATGTAAGTGATGCGTTTGGAAAGGCTGCCCCACAGCGCCGGGTCCAGAGGCTCTTCCCCGCCCTGGGCGACTTTGTTGGCCGCCTCTTGACGAATGAAGTCCTCCAGCTTTTTGGCGAAATCGGCATCGCTGACGGTGTTGTGGTCAACGCCGACGATGTGCAGGTTCTCGCCAACCAGTCCGTCACGGAACAGGTTATAGAGGGCCGGCATCAACAGCCGTTTGACCAGATCGCCATGGGCGCCGAACAGGAACAGCGTGGTCGCCGGAGCGACCGGAGCCTTTTGCTTGCTGCGGGACAAACCCNGCCGTATGTGCTTTGTTGACGGGAGCGAAAGCGAGCGAACAGAGAAGTCGACAGCACCGGAACCGGTACGGCCTGCTCCATGGCAGCTTCGATGGTCCAGCGGCCTTCACCGCTGTCGGCCACGGAGCCCGAATAGGCGTTGAGTTGCGGGTCGGTGGCCAGCGCGTCGGCGGTCAGGTCCAGCAACCAGGAGGAAACCACGCTGCCGCGACGCCAGACTTCAGCGATATCGCCCAGGTTGAGATCGAAGCGCTGATCTTCCGGCAAGTTGTCCGAGTTCTTGGTCTTGAGAATGTCGAAGCCTTCGGCGAAGGCCTGCATCATTCCGTACTCGATGCCGTTGTGGATCATCTTGACGAAGTGACCGGCGCCCGGAGGGCCGGCATGGATATAACCTTGCTCGGCACGCGGATCGGCATCCTTGGCGCGGTCTTTGGTGCGCGGGATGGTGCCGATGCCGGGTGCCAGGGTCTTGAACAGCGGATCCAGACGATTCACGACCTCGGTTTCACCGCCGATCATCATGCAGTAGCCACGCTCCAGCCCCCAGACGCCGCCGGAGGTACCGACGTCGACGTAGTGCAGGCCTTTTTCCTGTAGCGCGTGGGAGCGACGAACGTCGTCCTTATAGAACGTGTTGCCGCCGTCGATGATTACATCGTCTTTGTCGAGCAGGTCGGCCAAGGTATCGATCGTGTCTTCTGTTGGAGCGCCAGCAGGCAACATCACCCAGACGGCTCGCGGCTTTTCCAGTGCGGCCACCAGTGACTTGAGGTCATTGGCTGGCGTCGAACCTTCATTGGCGAGGTTGGTGCGAGACTGCTCATCGCGATCATAGACCACAGTGGTGTGGCCATTGAGCATCAGTCGACGTGCGATGTTGCCGCCCATGCGGCCTAGTCCAACAATCCCGAGTTGCATGTAGAGGTGCTCCTTAATTCGTAAACAGGGGTGCCTCATTTTATAGCCCAGTGCCGCATATTGGGTTAGTCCGGGGAGGCAAACGAAGGTTTCCCGGTGAAATTAGTTTCATGTTCAGTGACACAGAGGCGTCAAGACTGCCCTATGACGCCGGATTACGCGATCAAGAAACGTTCGCGACATTAAAAAATAAAAAAGTTCCCTTTTCCCACAAAAGAAATCAGAATTCGCGCCGATAGAGGTAGGAGCACAGACAAGTCGGGTCGCGATGGTGTCATTGCTTGAACCTTACGAAGTTGAATCCCGCCATTTGCGAGGTGAGCAATGGGCACAGTACTACCAGCAAGCGTTCCACAAACTTTGTACGTCACCGTTCGTCGCGACGAGCTGAGCCAGCTCCGGGCAGAACGTGACCAGCTGCAGAAGAAAGTCGCTCAATTGACGATGATGTTGCAGCACGCACAGCTCGCCGCCCCCGGCAACGCGTTGCAAGCCTGAGACCCCCGCCGATGCGTGAACCATGGCAAGCCCGACCAGTGGCTTGCCCCTGAAATACCCCCTCCCCGATCGAATTCGACGTGTGGATGCTATCGCCGGCGTCGCTCATCGTCGGACCAGACACATCCTGTAATGTTCCTGTCGCTTGAAAAATAGCAATTGTGTGCTTTTAGACACGGTTCTGACATTCGACTCACATTTTTTTCACCTGCTGATCACCATACTCCCGCCCCTCTGTGAAACGTCGGCCGGGCAAGCCCTGCCCGCTGATCGTCCCTCACGCTAGACGACGCGGCTGCCCTGGCCGCTCGACGGATCCACTGCTGGAGCGCCTGATGGCAACAACAAAACGGAGCACCACGACTCCGAAAGGTTTCGACTGGACCGGCCTGATCTGGCTGTTCGTATTCTTCTGGTACTTTTCCGGTATCACCCAACTGCTGATTCAGCTGACCGGCATCACCGGCTTTGCAGGCTTTCGCCAGGCGTTCGTGATGAGCGGCATCTGGCTGGCCCCCATGCTGCTGTTCCCCAACAAAACCCGGATCATGGCCGCCGTGATCGGCGTCGTGCTGTGGGCCTGCTCGATGGCCAGCCTGGGCTACTTCTTCATCTATCAGCAAGAATTCTCCCAGAGCGTCATCTTCATCATGTTCGAATCGAACGTGTCCGAAGCAGGCGAATACATGACCCAGTACTTCGCCTGGTGGATCGTGCTGGCCTTCCTTGCCCACACCGCCTTCGCGATTTTCCTCTGGACCCGTCTGCGTCCGGTTTACCTGCCGCGCGGCCGAGCATGGGTCACCGCCGTCGCATTGCTGGTCGCGATCATCGGCTATCCCCTGGCAAAACAGATGGCGCGTCACGATGACCTGGCCTCAGGGCTGGAAGCGTTCGAGTCGCGGATAGAGCCCGCGGTGCCGTGGCAGATGCTGGTCGCTTACCATCGCTACACC
Source organism: Pseudomonas sp. LS-2 (assembly GCF_003605735.1). Classification (GTDB taxonomy): domain Bacteria; phylum Pseudomonadota; class Gammaproteobacteria; order Pseudomonadales; family Pseudomonadaceae; genus Aquipseudomonas. The sequence goes on from NZ_QXTJ01000026.1 coordinate 127,178, forward strand.
CAGCAGCTGGACAACATGCAAGGCATGCTCACCGCCAGCAGCAATATTGCCCCCCTGAAAAACCTCAAGGATCAACAGGCCAATCTGCCGACCACGCTGGTTCTGGTGATCGGCGAGTCGACCAACCGCGGCCGCATGCATCTATATGGCTACCCACGCCAGACCACGCCGAACCTGGATGCCATGAAAGACCAGTTGCAGGTGTTCAACAATGTCATCACCCCGCGCCCCTACACCATTGAGGCGCTGCAACAGGTTCTGACATTCGCCGACGAAGAGAACCCTGACCTCTACCTGAAGACGCCGTCCATCGTCAGCGTCATGAAACAGGCCGGATACAAGACCTTCTGGATCACCAACCAGCAGACCATGACCAAGCGCAACACCATGCTCACGACCTTTTCCGAACAGGCCGACGAGCAGGTCTATCTGAACAACAACCGCAACCAGAACGCCCGTCAGTACGACGGCGACGTGCTCGAACCGTTTTCCAAGGCGCTCACCGATGCGGCGCCGCGCAAGCTGATCGTCGTGCACCTCTTGGGTACACACATGAGCTATCAATACCGCTATCCCCAGGAATTCGCGAAGTTCTCCGGCCGCGACGGCGTGCCCGCCGCCGTCGACGACAGCAAGCTCGATCTTTACAACAGCTATGACAACGCGGTGCTGTACAACGACTTCGTGGTGTCCAGCCTGATCAAGGAGTATGGCAAGGCCGATCCGAACGGCTTCCTGCTGTACCTCTCCGACCATGGCGAGGACGTCTACGACTCGCCGAGCCGTGACGTGCTGGGGCGCAACGAGGCCAAGCCGACGATCCCGATGTACACGGTGCCGTTCATTGCTTACGCCTCACCCAAGTGGCGCGAGACCCACGACTGGAATTTCGACAGCATTCACAACCGCCCGTACACCAGTTCCAACCTGATTCACACCTGGGCGCAACTGGCCGGATTGAGCTTTGACGAGCTGGACACCACCAAGAGCCTGGTCAGTCTGGATTTCAAGGCGCGTCCGCGCATGATTGGCGACCCCTACGCGCAAAAGGGCCTGAGTGACTTTGCGATGATGGAAAAGACCGCCAAGCAAACAGAAGCCGCTCCGGAAGTGGCGTTGAAATAACCCCGCAGCGCAATCTGTGACACAGCGACCCGCGACACGATATTCTGCGACACAACAAGAAGGCCTGCGCAATGCAGGCCTTCTTGTTTTGGGAGGTAGCAACCGTTCTGACGCCGTGGCAAACGCTGAAACTCAGACCTTGCGCAACAACACCCGCGTCACCCGGCGCTCCTGCACTTGAACCACCCTCATGCGCCAGCCCTCCCATTGCAGCTCATCGCCAATGGCTGGCAGCCGATCCAGCAGGCTCATCACCAGCCCCGCCAAGGTCTGATATTCATCGCAGGCACGCGCCTTGAAACCGATGCGCTCGCGCAGGTGGGTCAGGTTCATGGCGGCGTTGACCAGCACACCTTCGCCCTCCTCGACCAGATCCGGGCCATCGATCTCGCTGGCGTCGGGTAACTCACCGGCGATGGATTCCAGAATGTCGGTCATGGTCAGGATGCCGACGAAGTCCCCGAACTCGTTGACAACGAAGGCAATGTGCGTGGACTTTGCGCGCATCTGATCCAGCGCGTTGAGGATCGAGAACGTCTCCAACAGGTTGATCGCCGTGCGCGTGAGGTGTTCAAGGTTAAGCTGACTACCGGCCAACAACCCATTGAGCAACTCTTTCTTGTGCACGAACCCCAACGGTTCCTCGCCTCGCCCTGAACGAATCAGTGGCAATCGGGAGTAGGAGGACGCCATCAACTGCTGACGGATGATTGCCTCATCGTCTGCCAGATCGATCATGTCGACATCCGTGCGTGCCGTCATGACACTGCGAATCGGCCGCTGCGCCAGTTGCAGCACGCCGCTGATCATCACCCGTTCACGACGGTCAAAAACCGCGCCTTCCGCATCGCCATCGAGCATGTCGACGATGTCCTCGCCCACTTCCTCGACACCCGGCTTGCGCCCACCCAGCAAACGCAGAACCGCATGGGCCATGCGCTCTCGCCGGGGAAGATTGCCCTTCAGACTGCGTTTGCGCCGCGAGCGCGCCACCTGGTTGAACACTTCGATGAGGATCGAGAAGCCAATGGCCGCATACAGGTAGCCCTTGGGAATATGAAACCCCAGGCCATCGGCGGTCAGGCTAAAGCCGATCATCATCAAGAAGCCCAGACACAACATGATGACGGTCGGGTGAGCGTTGACGAACGCGGTCAAGGGTTTGCTGGCGACGATCATGATGCCAATTGAGAAAATCACGGCGATCATCATGATCGATAGCTCATCGACCATGCCGACGGCGGTGATCACCGCGTCCAGCGAGAAGACTGCGTCGAGCACCACGATCTGCGCGACGATCGGCCAGAACAGAGCGTAAGTCGCGCTGCCCGATTGCTGGGTGACATGGCCCTCCAGCCGTTCATGCAACTCCATGGTCGCCTTGAACAGCAGGAAAATACCGCCGAAGAGCATGATCAGATCGCGCCCGGAGAAACTTTTCTCGAAGACGTCGAACAGCGGCTCGGTCAGCGTGACCATCCAGGAAATACTCGCCAGCAGGCCCAGGCGCATGATCAGCGCCAACGACAGCCCCAGCACGCGTGCCCGGTCTCGCTGCTCCGGGGGCAGCTTGTCGGCAAGGATGGCGATGAACACCAGGTTATCGATGCCCAGCACCAGTTCGAGCACGATCAGCGTCAACAGGCCAAGCCACGCCGTCGGATCCGCAAGCCATTCCATGCTTCAGTTCTTCCCGTTCAGTGGTGATTTCACAGGCGCGACAAATCCCGGCCCACGTGAGTGGGGGCCGTGACGGTTGAGCATCTGGATGGGAAAGCGCATTTCAACGCCGGGGCGTGTGCGGGAGGGATCGGCGTTCAGACAGCGGGATCGACGACTGGGAGGTTCCAGTGAGAGTGACATGGGTGTCCTGAATTCAATACGGGAGGCGATCCTACCGCGCGCATGGAAGCGTCTTACAGGACATAACTGTTACAAATATTTTGGCAGGTGCTGCCGGGGCAACAGTCGATACGATTTCTGTAGCAGCCCGGCTCGCCGGCGGTGGCGTCTGGATGATCGCTGCCACCGGCAAGCCGAACGGCTACAGAATGTGGCGACGCGGATTACAACGCCTTCTGCCAGAACAGCGCCCGTCCCATCTGCGGGTCGAGTTGATAATCGGAGAAACCCAGCTTCTCGTAGGCGCCCTGGGCAACCTTGTTGCCTTCCAGCACTTCAAGGGTGATCTTGCAGCAGCCGCGCTGGCGGGCGATTTCTTCGACCTTGCCCAGCATCTTCTGGCTGATCCCCTGGCCTCGAGCGGACGCTATGACCACCACGTCGTGAACGTTGACCAGCGGACGGCAGACAAACGTGGAGAAACCTTCGAAGCAGTTGACCAGCCCGACCGGCTCGCCGGCGATGAAGGCCAGGACGCTGAAGGCATGGGGCCTCTTGGCCAGTTCGATCGCCAACTGCTGGCGGGTGTCCATGGACAGCGACTCGCCGCCGCCCATGGCGTCTTCAGCGTATTGATTGAGCAGGAAACCGATGGCTTCAGCGTGAACCGGATTGCTATAGCTGGCCTGCAGGACCAGCACCTCAGGGGCTTGCATTGACTTCCTCTACAACTCGGGGGGTAACAGGCAGTGGCGGAACCTGACCGACTGCCGCGTGACGGGGATTCTAACGTGAGCCGCACCAAAATATCCCGATACAAAAGTCGGAATTTTCCGAATCCGCACAAGAATCGGTCTCTGCTGCACCGAGAAAAGGCGACGCCATTTACTTCGTGACTGACCGGTCGCGAAAAGCGCACGACCCGCTATGCTCTCCGAGCCGCACTGGTTTGATTGTCGAACAATCCGACCAGCGGCACTAAACGTGATTTCGAGGTAAATCGTGCGCCAGAACGGCGCGTTCTATGGTCATGGGGTTTTTGTAGCGCGATGAAAATTTTCCTACAAAAAGCAGCCATCCCGCACGCCAGACATTTCCGTGAAAAAAAGTCGAAACTTCTACAAATGCCCTGGGTCAGCACATTAGAGCGCCTATGCTATTGGTTGAAGCCCGAGCAGAGGCCGCTTTCACCCTGTCCTTCACTATGCAGTCGGTAAATGGGTATCGATCTTGCGTAGGTCTTGTGTGCCTGGCCATAGGACATGGCCAATTACAACTCAAGTGCTGTACCAACACTGCGTATCGAATGGGAGAAAACGATGATTAGTGCCGCTGTCAAAACCCAGAAGGGAGAGAGTTTTAATCAGCCGGCCAGCGAGCTGACCCATCTGCCGGTCTTCGCAACGACGAGCGCACCTGTGCTGCAACTGCCTCCTGTCCAACCAGGCATGTCGATGGCCAACAGGAAAAAAATCCTGTTCGTGACATCGGAAATGGCCGATCTGGTGAAAACCGGCGGTCTGGGCGATGTGTCTGCTGCACTGCCGCGCGCCATGCGCCACCTGCACGATGTACGCGTGCTGATTCCCGGCTACCCACAGGTCATCAATAGCGGAAACCCGATTCACATCATCAGTGAACTGAGCGGGCATGCCGCACTGCCTCCCTGCAAGATCGGCCGTATGGACATGAAAGACGGTCTGGTCATTTATGTGCTGATCTGCCCGGAGCTGTACGAGCGCGAAGGCACGCCGTATGGCGACAATCACGGCCGTGACTGGTCGGACAACCACATTCGCTTTGCCCGTCTGGGTCTGGCGGCTGCCGACTTCGCGGCGGGCGCGGTGAAAACCCAGTGGTGCCCGGAACTGGTCCACGCCCATGACTGGCCAGCGGGCCTGGCCCCTGCCTACATGAAGTGGCGCGGTCAGACCACGCCGACCATCTTCACCATCCACAACCTGGCGTACCAGGGTTTCGTGAGCACGGCGTCGAGCCGTGAACTGGGGATCCCGGATGAAGCGCTGGGGCCGGACGGCATGGAGTTCTACGGTCGGTTGTCTTTCATCAAGGCGGGCATGGCGTACGCGAGCCACATCACCACGGTGAGTGCGACTTACGCCAAGGAAATCACCACCGCCGATTTTGGCTGCGGGCTGGAAGGCTTTCTGCAAAGCAAGGCCAATCGCGGCCAACTGAGCGGGATCCCGAACGGCATCGACGAAAGCTGGGATGCGGCCACCGATGAACACCTGATCTGCCGTTTTGCGCCCAATGAATGGACGCGCAAGGAGATCAACGCCGATCACGTGCGCGAACTGTTCGAACTCGAGCCTTCCACCGGCCCACTGTTCGCCGTCGTTTCGCGACTGGTCTACCAAAAGGGCCTGGACCTGACCATCGGCGTGGCCGAGCACATTGTCGACAACGGTGGACAGATCGCGATCATCGGTCGCGGCGAACCGGACGAAGAAGACGCCATGCGCGCCCTCGCTGCCCGTTTTCCCGGTCAGATCAGCGTTCGCGTCGGCTTCAACGAAACCGATGCGCGACGCATGTTCGCCGGCAGCGACTTTCTGCTGATGCCGTCGCGTTACGAGCCTTGTGGCCTGAGCCAGATGTACGCCCAGCGCTTCGGCTCGCTGCCGGTGGCCCGTCGTACCGGCGGTCTGGCGGACACGATCGAAGATGGTTGCACCGGGTTCCTGTTCGACGAATCGACTGTGGAAAGCTACACCGAAGCGCTGACCCGTGCATTCAAGGTCTACGCCAATCCACCGCTGCTCAACGCCATGCGTTGCCGCGCCATGGCTGCCCCGTTCGACTGGCACAAGGCGGTCGAACCCTATGCCGATCTGTATCAGGAACTGTTGAAGAAGAACGTGGGCGCTGCGCTGCAATACTGATTCATGAACTGAAAAAGGGGTAACGGATGCCTTCGCGCACGGATGAGAACTGGCGCCACGGCGCCGTCTTGCTGGATTCCGAACACACTCGGTTCGCCCTTTGGGCGCCGGATGCCGATTACGTCAGCGTCGAGATAGAGGACGGGCCGTCACGGGCCCTTCTGCCGCAGAAAGACGGCTGGTTTGTCCTCGAAACACGATGCCCGGCGGGCACGCGATACCGCTACAAAATCGACGAAGACCTTCTGGTACCTGACCCGGCGTCCCGGGCTCAGGTCAGCGAGGTGCATGGTCACAGCCTGGTCGTCGATCACAACGCCTATCAATGGCAAACCGCTGACTGGAGCGGCAGGCCCTGGCATGAAGCGGTCATCTATGAATTGCATGTTGGCGCACTCGGCGGTTTCGTCGGGGTGGAACAGCACCTGCAACGCCTGGCCGAAACGGGCATAACCGCTATCGAACTGATGCCCATCGCGCAATTCCCCGGGCAACGCAACTGGGGCTATGACGGTGTGCTGCCTTACGCGCCGCAATCCTCCTACGGCACGCCGGATCAGCTCAAGCACCTGATCGATACCGCTCACGGCCTGGGCCTGATGGTGATTCTCGACGTGGTTTACAACCACTTCGGCCCGGACGGCAATTACCTCGGCACCTACGCCAAGCATTTTTTCCGTAGCGACAAAAAGACGCCGTGGGGGGATGCCATCGATTTTCGTCGTCGCGAGGTGCGTGACTTCTTCATCGACAACAGCTTGATGTGGTTGCTGGATTACCGCTTCGATGGCCTGCGTTTCGACGCTGTTCACGCCATCGAGGACCCGACCTTTCTGCAGGAACTCGCGCAGCGGGTACGGCAACAGGTCCCTCAGAGCCGTCATGTGTGGCTGACGCTGGAGAACGAATTCAACGAAGCGAGCCGGATCGATCAGGGTTACGACGCGCAGTGGAACGATGACGGCCACAATACGTTGCATGTGCTGCTCACCGGCGAAACCGACGCCTATTACACCGACTTCGCCGAGCAATCGACGCACAAACTGGCGCGTCTGTTAGGCGAGGGTTTCGTTTATCAGGGCGAATCCACCCGCCACGGTCACGCTCGCGGAGAGCCGAGCGCGCATTTGCCGCCCACGGGGTTCGTGCTGTTTCTGCAGAACCACGACCAGATCGGCAATCGCGCACTGGGAGAGCGCCTGGTGCAGCTGTGCCCGCCTGAAGCGTTGCGCGCCGCCACCGCGTTGTTGCTGTTGTCGCCGATGATCCCGCTGATGTTCATGGGGGACGAATGGGGCGCCAGCGAGCCGTTCCTGTTCTTCACTGATTTCCACGATGAGCTGGCCGATGCCGTGCGTGAGGGGCGTCGCGGCGAGTTCGCCGATTTCGCCGCCTTCGCCGACCCGGAAAAGCGCAAGCGCATTCCCGACCCCAACGCCGTGCAGACCTTTGAGGCGTCACGTCCAGCGGTGGATGCCCTGTATCTGGAAACCGATACCGGCCAGGACCATCGCAACTGGCAAGCGTTCTACCAGGAGTTGCTGCGCATACGTCAGAACGAGATTTTCCCACGGCTGCAAGGGGCCGAGGCGCTGGGGGCTGACGTATTGGCGGACAAGGCGGTGAGCGCGCGCTGGAAGATGGGTGATGGCAGCACGCTGCGCATCGACCTCAACCTGAGTGCCCATGCGGTGCAGATCGATAAGCACCGCGTGCAGCACGTTCTTCATGAATCCCGTCCAAAATCGGCCGAACTTTCCCAAAGCGGCAGCCTCAATCCATACACGGCCATTGTCAGCCTGATATCGAGTGACGTTGTGGAGGAACAGGATGAGCAATGAGCAACTGGAAATGCTGGCGGCCGAGGCGGGACTGTCGGTCGACTGGAAGGACGCCAACGCACGACCGCAACGGGTCAGCCCCGAAGTGCTGCGCAAGGTCCTCGACGGACTGGGTTACCCGGCCGAAAACGATGAACAGATCAGCACCAGCCTCAAGCGTCTGCAAGACCAGAGCCTGTCCACCACGCCTCCGCCGCTGCTGACCGTCGATCACGGCAGCAACCTTGACCTGTCTGCCTGGTTCAAACCGCAAACACCCTTTGTGCTGGAACTGGAAGACGGTTCGCGGCTGGATGCGAAACTGACCACAAATGCCGAACTGCCCGCGCTCGCGACGGTGGGCTATCAGCAGTTGGCAATCGACGGCCAGCACCTGACCATCGCCGTCGCCCCGAAAACCGCTTACTCGCTGGCCATGGCCGCCGATACCAGCGTGCCGCGCGCCTGGGGGCTGACGCTTCAACTGTATTACCTGCGCCGCGAAGGCGACGGCGGATTCGGCGACACGCAGGCCCTCGAAACCTTCGCTCGCTCGGCGGGCGAACGCGGGGCAGCGGCGATCGCGATCAGCCCTGTCCACGCCATGTTCGCCAATGACAGCGAGCGTTTCAGCCCGTATTCCCCTTCCAGCCGTCTGTTCCTCAACGCGCTGTACGCCGCACCCGGCGCGATCCTTGGCGAGCGCGCCGTGCGCATGGCGATTGATGAAACCGGCCTTGGCGATGAACTCAAGCGTCTGGAAGCCCTGCCCTTGATCGACTGGCCCGCTGCGGCCGCCGCCAAATGGAAAATCTTCCGCTCGCTCTATGCCTCTTTCATCGGCAGCGGCCATCCGTTGCACGAAGACTTCAACAGCTTCCGCCACGCCGGCGGCGAAGCGCTGGAAAACCATTGCCGCTTCGAAGCGCTGCGTGATGAAGGCGAAAAACTCGGTATCGGCGGTAATTGGCATGAATGGCCCGAGCAATACAAAAATCCCCGGAGCAAGGCCATCGAGGAGTTCGCCGCCAGCCACGGCGAGCAGATCGGCTTTCACGCCTTTGCCCAGTGGTTGATCGCTCGCGGCCTTGAACGCGCCCAGACCGCAGCGCGCAGCAGCGGAATGAGCATCGGCCTGATCGGCGACCTCGCCGTAGGTGCCGATGGCGCAGGCAGTCAAGCCTGGAGCCGTCAGGACGAGTTGCTGTCGGCGCTGACGGTGGGTGCGCCGCCCGACATCCTTAATCGCTCGGGGCAAAGTTGGGGCATCTCGGCGTTCTCCCCTACGGGTCTGAAACGCAACGGTTTTCGTGCCTTCATCGAAATGCTGCGTGCCAACTTCGCCCACGCCGGTGGCCTGCGCATCGATCACGTAATGGGTTTGCAGCGGCTGTGGGTCGTGCCGCTGGGCTCGCCGGCCAGTGAAGGCGCTTACTTGAATTACCCGCTGGACGACATGCTGCGCCTGCTGTGTCTGGAGTCCTGGCGGCACAAGGCCGTGGTACTCGGCGAGGACCTGGGCACGGTCCCTGAAGGCCTGCACGAGAAGCTCTCGGCGCGGCAGATTCTCGGCATGCGTGTGCTGCTGTTCGAACAGGACAACGGCCACTTCAAACCGATCATGAAATGGTCGGACGATGCTTTGGCCACCACCAGCACCCACGACTTGCCGACCCTCACCGGCTGGCTGACCGAGCTGGATATTGACTGGAACAAGACCCTGGGCCATATCGACGATGACACCGAACGCCACTGGCGCGAGGGCCGTGAGCGTGAGCGTCAGGGCCTGCGCGCTGCGCTCAAGCAGAACTACCCCATGCACGACAACCCTGACAGTGAAGGCAGTAAAGCTGCTAAAGAAAGGAATGACAGCGACCTCATCGACGGCAGCGTGCGCTATCTGGGCCACACCCGTGCGCCCTTGGTGCTGCTGCCCATCGAGGACGCACTGGGCGTCGAGGAGCAGGCCAACCTGCCGGGCACCATCGACAGTCATCCCAACTGGCGTCGACGGCTGCCAGGAGACAGCGGCGCCTTGCTGGACGACCCCAATGCCGCACGCCGTCTGGAGATCCTCGCCGCAGCACGTCAGCAGGCAGCGGAGCGTGATCAATGAATCAGGTTGCCCATCCAATGCTTAAATCGCTGCGTGCCACTCAACGTCTGCAATTTCACAAAGACTTTACCCTCGATGACGCGACGAAGCTGGTCCCCTATTTCGCGAAACTGGGGATCAGTCACCTGTATGCCTCGCCGCTGCTCAAGGCACGTGCAGGCTCGATGCACGGCTATGACGTGGTCGACCCACGTCTGATCAACCCCGAACTGGGCGGCGAGCCGGCGCTGCGCCGTCTGGTGGCAGCCCTTCGCGAACATGGCATGGGGCTGATTCTGGACATCGTCTCCAATCACATGGCCGTCGGAGGCGCTGACAACCCGTGGTGGCTCGATCTGCTGGAATGGGGCCAGCGCAGTCCCTACGCGAAGTTCTTCGACATCCAGTGGAACTCCCCCGACCCGCTGCTCAAAGGCCAGTTGCTGCTGCCCTTCCTCAGCACCGATTACGGCACGGTGTTGCAGAACGGCGAAGTGCCGCTGCGCTTCGATCCTGAGCACGGCAGTTTCCGCGTCGAGCATTATCAGCATCACTTCCCGATCAATCCGGGCACCTATGCGCCGCTGCTCAATGCCGCGAAACGGCCCGAGCTGGACGAACTGGCGCAACGCTTCGCCCAGTTGGACGAGTTTCCCCAGGCCTACGAGCGCGCGCGTCAGGCCAAGGCCGAGCTGGTGGAATTGCTCAAGACCCATCCCGACCTGACCCGGGCCATCGAAAGTGGACTTGCGCTGTTCGATTCGCGCAACCCCGAAGGCTTCAAGCGACTGCACCAGTTGCTGGAACATCAGGATTATCGCCTCGCCAGCTGGCGCACCGCGGGAGACGACATCAACTGGCGGCGCTTCTTCGACATCAACGAACTGGGCGGTCTGAAGGTCGAGCGTTCGCAGGTGTTCGAGGCCACTCACGGCAAGATTTTCGAACTGATCGCCGAGGGCCTGGTGGACGGTCTGCGCATTGACCACATCGATGGTCTGGCCGACCCGCGCGGGTACTGCCGCAAGCTTCGACGCCGGGTCGACAGCCTGTTGAAACGACGTCCCGCCGGCACCGAGATTGCGCACCTGCCGATCTTCGTCGAGAAGATCCTGGGCGCTGACGAGCAATTGCGCAAAGACTGGAACGTCGACGGCACCACTGGCTATGAATTCATGAACCAGGTGTCGCTGTTGCAGCACGATCCGAAAGGGGAAGCCGTCCTCGGTGAACTCTGGAGCCAAATCAGCGGACGCACCGCCGATTTCAATCTCGAGGTGCTCGAGGCCCGCGATCTGGTGCTGCATGGCAGCCTGGCGGGAGACTTCGAGAATCTGGCCCAGTCACTGTTGCAAGTGGCCCGCAGCGACGTGATGAGCCGTGACCTGACCCTGGGCGCCATACGGCGGGCGCTGCTGGCGCTGGTCAGCAATTTCCCGGTCTACCGCACCTACATCACCGCTTGCGGACGTTCGCAAGAAGACGAGCGATTCTTCCAGCAGGCCATGGCCGGCGCACGAGACATGCTCAGCGAAGGCGACTGGCCGGTGCTCGATTATCTACAGCGCTGGCTCGGCGGCGAGCGCCTGCGCGACTACCCCAGCGGACCCCTGCGGGAGATGCGCCGCAAAGCCCACAACCGCTTCCAGCAACTGACCTCGCCGGTGGCCGCCAAGTCGGTGGAAGACACCTCGTTCTATCGCTCGGCGGTGTTGCTTTCGCGCAACGACGTTGGCTTTCACCCGCAACATTTCAGTGCACCGGTGGAGGATTTTCATCAGGTCTGCATCGAACGCGGTGCAAGCTTCCCCGACAACCTGCTGACCACCGCCACCCACGATCACAAGCGCGGCGAAGACACCCGCACGCGCTTGGCGGTGCTCAGCGAAAACGCCGACTGGTACGCTGAACAGGTCGAACGCTGGCAGCAACTTTCGGCTCCGCTGAAGACCGGGGAAACCGTGATCGGCGCCGGTGACGAGTTGATGCTTTATCAAGCGATTCTGGGCAGTTGGCCCTTTGCGCTGGAGGGCGAGGAGGCCTTCGAGGCGTACGCCAAACGGCTCACGCAGTGGCAGGAAAAAGCCCTGCGTGAAGCCAAGCTGCACAGCAGCTGGAGCGCGCCGAACGAAGCGTATGAAACCGCCTGCCGCACGTTTCTGCAAAGCCTGCTGCTGAGCCCGGACGCCGTTGCATTGCGTCAGTCCATCGGTGCCACGGCCAATCGCATCGCCCCTGCCGGCGCCTTGAACAGTCTGGCGCAAACTTTGCTGCGAATGACGGTGCCCGGTGTTCCTGATCTGTATCAGGGCACTGAGTTCTGGGACTTCAGCCTGGTGGATCCGGACAACCGTCGTCCGGTGGATTACCCCGCACGGGAACGCGCGCTGCGTGAATCCACGCCCCTCACCGAGTTGCTTGCCCACTGGCAGGACGGCCGGATCAAACAGGCATTGATCGCGCAGGTGCTCATGCTGCGCAATCAATACCCCGCGTTGTTCAGTGAAGGTCGATATCAACCGCTGGAGGTGATCGGCGATCGCGCCGCTCATGTCATGGCATTTGCCCGGGAAAGGGAGGATATGCGGGCTATTGTTGTGGTTCCACGTTTGCCGGCTGAACTATTGGGCACCGCGCAAACTCCATTCATCAACGCAGCACATTGGGGCGATACACGAATCATCCTGCCGTTCGCTGATTCAGATCCAAATTGGAAGGGACTTTTTTCACAGACTACAGTCACAACCAACAAGGAATTGTCGCTCAGCGCAGCGCTCAAGGAATTTTCTGTAAACCTGCTTATTCAAACCTTGTAACACCTGGGAGTGTCGAGATGAGTGCCGACGAGAAAAGAATCAGCGAGCTTGCCCACCAGATCTGGGAAACGGAGGGCAAGCCACACGGTCAGGATGCACGCCATTGGGAAATGGCACGCAAACTGGCGGAAGCCGAAGCCAAGGCGCCGAAGAAAGCGGCGGCGGGTAAATCCGCCAAACCAAAGGCCGAGCCAAAAGTTGCCGCCGCGAAACCCGCGGCCAAGGCAGCAGCGAAACCTGCGGCTAAAGCCGCTGAAAAACCGGCCGCCAAGCCCGCTGCGAAACCGGCGGCGAAGGCGCCGGCCAAACCCGCTGCCAAGCCCAAGGTCGCAGCCAGCGGCGCGGACGGTTCAGCCGCAAAACCGGCTGCGAAACCCGCCAAGCCTGCCACTAAGCCTGCCGCGAAAAAGGCGCCCGCCGCCGCCAAGCCACCCGCGCCCTGAGCATTCGTCGTCGACGAATACCCTTGCGCAGTAGACCTACCGCAGGGATCGCCTGAAAACGATCGCTAACACCTGCGGTAATTACCCGCCCGTTCCTCCAGCAATGGCGCAGTCCAGCCTGCGACAAAGGCTTTGTTCGCCTTCAGGAAATCATTCGAACGTCAGGAATACACATGAGCAAGCAAGAAAAGAAAACCGCCCCCCAGAATGAATCCGCCAAGGCCGACAGCCCGCAAGCCAGTGCGTCACGCATCCGTGAAGGCCTGCCCTTTCCCCTCGGCGCCAACTGGGACGGGCTAGGGGTCAATTTCGCAATTTTTTCGGCCAACGCCACGAAGGTCGAGCTGTGCCTGTTCGACTCCACGGGTGAGGAGGAACTGGAGCGCATCGAACTCCCCGAATACACCGATGAAATCTTTCACGGCTATTTGCCCGATGCTCACCCGGGGCTGGTTTACGGGTATCGGGTCTATGGCCCTTATGACCCGAAGAACGGCCATCGCTTCAACCACAACAAGCTGCTGATCGACCCCTACGCCAAACAGTTGGTCGGCAAGCTGAAATGGTCCGAGGCGCTGTTCGGCTACACCATCGGCCACCCCGATGATGACCTCAGTTTCGATGAACGCGACAGCGCGCCCTTCGTGCCCAAATGCAAGGTCATCGACCCTGCCTACACCTGGGGCCGTGACCAGCGAGCCAACGTGCCGTGGGAAAAGACCGTCTTCTACGAGACCCACACCCGTGGCTTCACCATGCGTCACCCCTCAGTGCCGGATGAGCTAAAAGGCACGTTTTCAGGGCTAATGGTCGATGACGTGATCCAGCACATCAAGGGCCTGGGGGTGACATCGGTCGAGCTGCTGCCGATTCATGCCTTCGTCAATGACCAGCACCTGCTGCAAAAGGGCATGACCAACTATTGGGGTTACAACACCATCGCTTTCTTTGCGCCGGACCCGCGTTTTCTGGCCCATGGCAAGATCGCCGAGTTCAAGGAGATGGTCGCGCACATGCACCATGCCGGGCTCGAAGTCATTCTCGATGTGGTCTACAACCACACTGCCGAAGGCAACGAGCGTGGTCCGACCCTGTCCATGCGCGGCATCGACAACGCCTCCTACTACCGCTTGATGCCGGACGACAAGCGTTACTACATCAACGATTCAGGGACCGGTAATACGCTCGATCTGAGCCACCCGTGCGTGCTGCAAATGGTCACCGATTCGCTGCGCTATTGGGCCAGTGAAATGCATGTCGATGGATTCCGCTTCGACCTGGCGACCATCCTGGGCCGCTATCACGACGGTTTCGACGAACGCCACAGCTTCCTCGTGGCCTGCCGTCAAGACCCGGTGCTGCGTCAGGTCAAACTGATCGCCGAGCCTTGGGACTGCGGCCCCGGGGGTTATCAGGTAGGCAACTTTGCGCCCGGCTGGGCTGAATGGAACGACAAGTTCCGCGACACCGTACGCGCGTTCTGGAAAGGCGACGAGGGCCAGCTGGCCGACCTCGCCAGCCGCCTGACCGCCTCGGGCAACATGTTCAATCAGCGGGGTCGCAGGCCGTATGCGTCGGTCAACTTCGTCACCGCTCACGACGGTTTCACCCTTCACGATCTGGTCTCGTACAACGACAAGCACAACGAAGACAACGACGAGAACAATCAGGACGGCAGCAACGACAACCGGTCCTGGAACCATGGCGTCGAGGGCCCGACCGAGGACCCGGAAATCAACGCGCTGCGCCTGCGCCAGATGCGTAACTTCTTCGCCACCCTGCTGCTCTCTCAAGGCACGCCGATGGTGGTGGCCGGTGACGAGTTCGCCCGTACTCAGCACGGCAACAACAACGCCTACTGCCAGGACAGCGAAATCGGTTGGGTCAACTGGGACTGGGACGAAGACGGCAAGGCCCTGCACAAGTTCGTCAAACGCCTGATCAAGTTGCGCATGACCTACCCGATCCTGCGCCGCGGACGCTTCCTGGTCGGCGACTACAACGAAGAGTTGGGGGTCAAGGACGTCACCTGGCTGTCACCGAGCGGTGAGGAAATGACCATTGAGCAATGGCAGGACGGCAATGGTCGCTGCCTGGGCATGCTGATGGATGGCCGCGCGCAAGAGACCGGCATTCGTCGTCGCGGTTCGGAAGCGACCATGCTGCTGGTGGTGAACTCGCACCATGAGGGGGTCAATTTCACCTTGCCTGAGGTGCCGGAGGGCGTGAACTGGGTCAGTCTGATTGACACCAACCAGCCGGACATCCGTGGCAAGGATCACTTCGAGTTCGGTTCCGAATACACCGTGACACCGCGCTCGTTGCTGCTGTTCGAGTTGCAGAAGGAAGATCAGGCGTAAGGATCACGACGATCCGTCCTCTGTAGCAGTGCGCTCGGGCGGCGTGTGATGTGACGCGGAGCGTCACGGGATGCATTCCCACGCAGAGCGTGGGAACGATCATTCCGAGGATGAGGCGCTGTAGCAGTCCGGCTTGCCGGCGGTGGCGACCTTGAATACGTCACCGCCGGCAAGCCGTGCTGCTACAGATGACGCCACGGCATCTACCGGGCCAACAGTCTGGCGTAATCGCTGATCGTTCCCACGCTCTGCGTGGTAACGATCACTCCGGGGATGGCGCTGTAGCAGTCCGGCTTGCCGGCGGTGGCGACCTCGAATACGTCACCGCCGGCAAGCCGTGCTGTTACAGATGACGCCACGGCCCCTACCGGGCCAACAGTCTGGCGTAATCGCTGATCGTTCCCACGCTCTGCGTGGTAACGCCGCCCTCGACGCTCAGCGTCGGCGTCCTGATGCATTCCCACGCAGAGCGTGGGAACGATCATTCCGGGGATGGCGCTGTATCAGTCCGGCTTGCCGGCGGTGGCGACCTTGAATACGTCACCGCCGGCAAGCCGTGCTGCTACAGATGACGCCACGGCCTCTACCGGGCCAACAGTCTGGCGTAATTGTCCAGGTCGATATTGCCGCCGCTGATGATCACGCCCACGCGCTGTCCCTTCAATTCGTCGGCCATCGCCCGTGCAGCGGCAAAGCCCAGGCAACCGGTTGGCTCGACCACCATCTTCATGCGCTCGGCGAAGAAACGCATCGCCTCGACCAACTGCGCGTCGCTGGCGGTGAGGATGTCGTCCACATCGCGTTTGATGATGCCGAATGTGTAGTTGCCCAGGTATTGGGTCTGTGCGCCGTCGGCAATGGTTTTCGGCGTGTCGATCTTGACGATGCTGCCACTGCGCAGCGATTGCTGGCCGTCATTGCCGGCTTCGGGCTCTACGCCGTACAGCTTGCAGTCAGGCGCCAGCGCGCGGGTGGCCAGTGCCGATCCGCTCAGCAGACCGCCCCCCCCCAGACAGACGAACAACGCATCCAGCGGACCGACTTCTTCGAACAGTTCCTTGGCCGCGGTGCCCTGCCCCGCGAGGATGTCCGGGTGATCGTACGGCGGAATCAACGTCAGTCCCTGTTGCTCGGCCAACTGTCGGCCGATGGCTTCACGGTCCTGGGTGTAGCGGTCGTAGGACACCACGGTCGCTCCGTATTCTCGAGTCGCTGCAACCTTGGCGGCCGGCGCGTCATGGGGCATGACGATGGTCGCGGGAATGCCCAGCAGTCGTGCCGACAACCCGATGCCTTGGGCGTGATTGCCCGACGAGAACGCGACCACCCCGTGCTTGCGCTGGGTCGCGTCGAACTTCGACAACGCGTTGAAGGCGCCGCGAAACTTGAAAGCGCCCATGCGCTGGAAGTTCTCGCACTTGAAGAATACCTGCGCGCCCAGCTCGGCATCCACGGTGCGGGAGGTCAGCACTGGCGTCCTGTGGGCATGGCCTTCGATGCGTTGAGCGGCAGCGACCACATCGTCATACGTCGGGAGCACGAGCGTTTGCATAATCACCTTCAATGAATGGGGAGAAAACGACGGCTATCGTCGACCGCGGCTGACCGTCTGTCCATACCCTGCGTGCAAAGCCCCGCAAACACTGACTTTGTAGTCACGAATCGACCTTTGTGTATCGAAACTACAAAAAATGTAGTGCCTGAAAATAATCACTACAAAACGGTTGACGAAGCTTTTTCGTAACGGCATAGTTCAAGCGTCTCCCCGATCGGGAGAGCTGGCAAAAGTATTCAGGGCCCGTTCGACGTAGCCGTTGAACAACCTCTGGATGTGGGCTGCCCACAAGGCAGATTGATGAAGCTGAACCGGCATGATCGAGCCATTCGGGCCGAGCGCTGGCGATACGTCCTCATGACACTTGTGGCCGACCACGCAAACGTCGCCAGTGTCCTCATGACGTCCGCTGACACTCTCCCTGGTTTCGAACCATTACGTAGCAGCTTCTTCTTCCCACTACATCCAAACGCCCGGCACCGGCTCTGTGAACCGACGGACCTTGTTTGTCAGCGTGGGAAAGGACTGCGGATCGATGGACGATTCGCCATTGCGTTTGAACTAACCAGACAGATTAACGAAAAGGCACAAGGGGTACTCCATGATGAATCTGAACAATCAACCTACCATCGACCAATTGGCTCGACTGTTCGCGGCGCAGAAGGACTCCCTCGATAGCCACATTCTCTGGGTCTGTGAGAAAGGTGATGTGCATATGGACGGCTTGGGTGCATGCACCGAGGAACAACAGTTCGACGAACAACACCCGCACATGCGTGCCCGACTGAAGATGTACCGCAAGGGTCAGGGCTATGTCGGCAAGAAGGCAGCAGCCGACAAGCAGTTCCTGGGGCGCGTGCTCGACACCCTGAGCAGTGAATGGGGCAGCGCGCAGCAAGAGCCCGGCGTTCGCGTCATCGACAAGCTGTACTAAGCCACGCTTGAACAACGTTTCATCATCGCTGCAATAACGCCGCTGATGCCCGACGGTCGGGTTTCAGCGGCGTTTTGCTCTGCGCTGACATCGCGATTCAATCGCCTTGAACTTGCGCTGTCGGTGACCTTCCAATCCATGCAGGCCGTGAAAACAGCCCGCTTCTAGCCACGGAACAGACAACGCCTCAGTGCGTAAAGGTGCCGTAATGGATCTGGACAAGCTCAGCAAACACATCAAGGCCGGTGAGATCGAAGAACTCGACCTGATTTCCGTCGAGGGTGGCTCATACGTCATTCATGCCCGCATGCAAGGTCAGTCCCATGCCGTCAGCAGCCCCAAAGGCGGTGTGCTGCATGTGGCGTCCGTCGACGAGGCACGCAAATGCCTGTCGTCCGTACCGGAGGTGCCGCTGTTTATCGTGCACCCGGTGGTCTATGACGAAATGGTCGGGCATGCCGCCAGCGACCCGGGCGTCTCTCGCCAGCCGATTCCGTTTCGTTCCAGCCTGTAACCCGGCAGCTCAACGCTGCGCAGGATTGACCAGCGCTGTCAGCACATGGTCCGCCCACTGACCGTCGATCTTCAGGTAGGACGGGGCGAAGCCTTCGCGCACGAACCCCAGCGCCTCCAGTACCCGAGCGCTGCGCAGATTTTCCGGTCGATGGTTGGCCATGATCCGGTGCAGCTCAAGGTCGTCGAACACATGGTCGATGGCCCCGCGCAAGGCTTCGCGCATCAGCCCTTTGCCTTCGGCGTGCTGCGCCAGCGAATAACCCAGGTGACAGGCCTGAAACACGCCTAGAACGATGTTGCTGAAATTGCACTCGCCGATCATCTGACCGCTGTCGCGCTCACAGACCAGCAAGTGCAGGCAACGGCCGGCCAGTCGTTCATGCTCGATGAAGCTGATCCGCCGGATGACGTATTCGATGTCGAAAAAACCGGGCGAGCGCGTCGGTTGCCACGGCTGCAGGTGATCCCGATTATCGAGGTGGTAAGCCCTGATCTGCGCCGCATCGCCACCCAACGGCGGGCGCAGGATCAGGCGGTCGGTGACCAGGCGAATCAATTGCGGCTCGGCCACGATATCCATCACTGCACTCCCCCTTGCTGATCCATCGAAACGCAATTCTTGCCGGCCACTCTAGAACGCCAGTTTGTAACCGATGGCGCACAGCATCACCGCCAGACACGGGCGCAGGATGGCGTCCGGAATGCGGCCGGTCAGATGACTGCCCATGTAGATCCCCGGCAGCGAACCCATCAGCAGGAAGCCCAGCATCGACCAGTTCATGTTGCCCATGCTGGCGTGGCCCAGGCCCGCGATCAACGTCAGCGGCACGGCGTGAGCGATCTCGGTACCGACCAGCCGACGGGTGTCCAGAAACGGATACAGGATGAACAACGCGACGGTGCCCAGTGCGCCCGCGCCGATGGAGGTCAGCGCCACCATCACCCCCAGCAGAACACCGGTGAGTACGGTCAGCAGGTTGAGATTCTTGTCGCTCAGTCGGTAGTGATCCCCGGCGTGGCGATGGGCGAAGGCCAACAGACGTTTCTTGAAAAAAATCGCCAGTGCGGTCAACAGCAACACGAACCCGAGTGCTTGCTTGATCACTGAATTCATGGCGTCGGGCGCTGTGTGCAGGCTGCTGAGAAACCACAGCGTCAGCCCGGCCGCCGGAACGCTCCCCAGGGTCAACCAACCGGTAATGCCCCAGTCGATGTTGTCGTTCTTCCTGTGGACCAGTACGCCACCGCTTTTGGTGATGGCGGCGTACAGCAGATCGGTGCCCACGGCGGTGGCAGGGTTGATACCGAACCAGAGCAGAATCGGGGTCATCAGCGAGCCGCCGCCCACGCCGGTCATGCCGACGATGAATCCGACCACCAAACCTGCCACGACGAAACCTGTATTGCCAAAATCCATTGTCATGCCCAACAGACGCGCAAACGCGGGAAAAAACTGGCGCGCAGCATAGCGATTTTTCTTATAAAAACCGTAGATCGAAAGGATCTATGGTTATAACCAAAAGATTGAACAGCCGTTCTGTCGCAAACGCGCCGGAGGTCAAGGCTCGCCCTCCCAATAATCGAGGGTGGTGTCGGGACGTTGCACCGCGGTAAAGGCACGGGCGCCATTGATCGTCACCATCGCCTGGTACTTGCCGGAGTCAGGGTACTCGCACACTTCCGGTGTCTCCCGAGTACTGATGGAAAGGTATTTGAGCGGTGCATCGGAGGTGTTGATGATCTGGTGCGGATACTCTGGCCCCGGTGGAATGAACACCACATCGCCGGACCTGAGGGGAAGCATTTCCCCCGCAACACGCAGCGTTCCCTGACCTTCGATGATGACGAACATCTCTTCCTGGGCATAATGGAAGTGGTAAGGACAGGAACGTCTGCCCGGTGCCACGATGTCCACTGAAGCGCCCAGCTTCAGCGCCACCGTTCGCGTGCCCAGACGAGCAGCCTGGCTTTGGTACAGCGGGTCACGGCGCTCGTCCTGCAGGGATACCTCATTGAAATTTCGGATCAGGCGGGAGGCCAGGTCTTGCGGGGTTTAGCTCATGGTTCACTCCATTGGCAACAGCAACTACGGCGCTCGCTCCCACGGCCTTCAGCCAGAAGCGAAACGGCACAGCCCTGTAGCGGCACGGCTAAAGACAGTGGCGTTCAGCGAACCGCGACAATGAACAATCGCGGAAACGGCAGCAACACGGTGCCGTCGGCCAGTGCCGGATAGGCCTGGCGGATGGCGTTCAGGTAGGCGTCCAGGAACGCGGCCTGTTCGCCCTGATCCAGTTTCTGCAGATAAGGCCGCAGCGCCGAACCCTTGAACCATTCCACCACCGCTGCGTGGCCTCCGGAAAGGGGGTGATGGTAGGTCGTGCGCCAGACATCCACGTCGGCGCAATGGGGCTTCAGCCATTCAAAATAGTAGGCCGCGGGATGTCGATCAGGGTGCTTGACCGAGGCAATCTTGTCAGCCCACGGACCGTTGGCTGCAATTTCGCGAGCCAGTCGGTGCGCAGGTTCTTCAAGGTTGTCCGGGGTTTGCACTGCCAGACTGCCACCGGGATTCAAACGCTTGACCAGACGCGGATACAGCACGGCATGGTCGGGCACCCATTGCAGCGATGCGTTGGCAAGGATCACGTCGTAGGTCTGCGCAGGGTTCCAGTCGCCGATGTCCGCCAGTTCGAACGTCAGGTCTGGCAGCCGCTGACGGGCATCGGCAAGCATGTCCTCGGAGCTGTCGAGACCTGTGATCCGCGCATCGGAAAACCGCTCGGCCAGCACTTCGGTGGAGTTGCCGGGGCCGCAGCCCAGATCGATGGCGCTCTGCACGTTCTGCGTGGCAATCGCTGCCACCAGGTCACGAACCGGCCGTGTGCGCTGCTGCTCGAACATCGAATACTGTTTGGCTGACCAGCTCATCTGGCGTTTCCCCTTTTGTTGTCGACTTGTCGTCGAGTTGTTGTCGAGTTGTTGTCGAAGGCGTGGCGCTGAGGGTAAATCCTGCGGCACCGGAGTACAAATGAAGCCGCGAAGGGTTCATCACACATGCCAGCGGGCCCCGCTCCCACACGCCCGTTGGGAGGAGTGGGTCAGGAGTCGGCCATCAATCGATGCCGTTTTAAATGCCGCACCAACGCGCGCCCTTCAGGACCCAGCGTCGTGCCGAAGGTCGCCTGCCTGTCACCGTGCAGCCGGGCATCGAGTCGATAGTCCAGATACCCCGGCTGCGTTTGCGGGAGCAACTCGATGTCCACCGCGATCAGCCGGGGCTCGTATTGGAGCAGCGTGTCGGCCATGGTCCGCATCAACCCATGGGCGGCGCCCGGAAGCGCCTGCAGAATCACCCCCATGTCGGGGAGGCCGTAATCCGGCAGATGACTCAGGGAGCCGGCGCGACTGTTGAGGATGCGCTGCAGATTGTCGAGCACGGACAGGATGTACTGGTCTTCTTCGTCGACCCGAATCAGATCGAGTTCGCCGGTGAAGTTCTGCAGCAGCGTTTCGTAGAGTGATGGATTGGGCTCGCTCATTGCTTAGCCTCCGACCATTGGCCGCAACGTCAGCCCGTTGCCCGCCAGTTCGATCACCCGTGGGTTGTCCGGGTCAAGATCGTCACGGCTCAACGTCACACGCCAGGTGCCGTGACTAAGGTCAGGCTCGCGGAACAGCGCCACCACCGCAATGACCTGCGCGCGACTGTCCATCGGCATATTCAGTTGCACGCCCTCCCCCGGCCTGACCACCAATGATCGTTGATCGAGGACCCCGTCACCGAGCACACGATCAGCGTCGCGCAAGAGTTCTTCGTAGCTCGCAGGGTTCAGGGATTTGCCATCGCGCAATTGATAGACGCGTACCAGCGTCGGCACCGAAAAGCCGCTCGGTTCTGAGCCTGCGGTGTTCAACGCCACCCGGCCGTCGAAATCCAGATGCAGGGTTTTGATCTGTTTGTAGAACACACGGCTTGCGACGGAAGACGTGCTGTCGGTCACGCTCTGGACCGTTCCGCACGCCGTGAGCAACAAGCCGAGCGCAGCCAATCGTGCAGCGTTAAGGGCGAATGCAAGCATGTTGAGTTTCCTTGATCTGAGAATTTAGAGAGAGGCCCTGATAGCGGCCCAAATGGATGCTGACCTTATGGCAGTGAGACTGGCCCTGGCACTTGGGCCGCAGTACGGCGGTCATGCCCAGCAGCACGGCCGCATCGCCCAATGCTGGCAACGGCAGGCGATCAACAGGCAGCGACAACTGGAGCCTTGCGGTGCAACGCCAGCCCAGGTAAACCCTGAGCAGCACCTGCAAATCACCGTGAAGCTGCCCGCCGGGGAACCAGCCACGGGTTTCGTCTGCGTCATCGGTGAAGAGGTCGAGCAACAGCTGGCTGTTGGCATCCCGCGCAACGCTGCCCAGCGGCGTGCCTTGGGACAGGCTGACCGGATTGCCGGGCGACAGACGCGCCGGCGGATTCAGGGGAATCTTTCGCGGCCAATGGGGCGTGACCCGGGCCTGGGTATTCGGCGCCAGCAGCCTGACCAGCGCGACGACGCCTTCTGCATTGCGCGTCGGCAAGCGCATCACACCGAGCAGCGCGAGAAACCGCGACATGGGAGTGGTGATCTTGCTCGCGGTACCGGGAATGCCAAGACCGACCAGGCCGAACAGGCATTGGGAGGTGGCATCCGTCCCGCCTTCTTCAAAGCTCACGGGGTAGGAATATTTGCGCCAGATGCGATAGAACTGGCTGAAAATCCGGTGATTGAAGAGGTCGAGAAACGCTTCCAGCGCCTCGTGCCCTTCACGGCGCTGAGCAATGTCATCCTGATATCCCGTCGGCAGCGGCGAATCGACCCCGTACAAACCAAGCAGCCGAGTGCGCACCGTCGGCGGGTGCCGATCATCGATTGCACAGGGCTCGATGGCCCTCAACTCACTGGCCGGAAACCCCATGCCCCGGTCAGGCCGAAAGCGCACCGGATCGTCCTCGGGATGCTCGGTACTGCCCAGCAGCGGGCGTTCGGGCGCCGCCCTCTCCAGCAACTGGCAGAAGCGATAAAGCCCCGCCTGCGCCACCTGCCCTTCCATTTGCGCGAGAAATCGCGAAACGGTCATCCGGGAATCCGCTGACTGTGGTTTTCGTCCCATCGCAGGCACTTCCCGGTCGGTTGAAGAACCAGCGTGAGCTGGGTGAACAGATGGATGTCGGCATACAGGGCAAAGAACCGGTTGAGCATTTCACCGAACAGGTGGACATCGCCCCCACCGGCAAAACCGTCGGTGTCCAGCGTGACTTCTATGTCGACCCCGCGCAGTAGGAAGCCCCGCTCGAAGCGCTGAAGCAGGTGATGGCGAACCTCGACGATGGCCTCCAGGCGTCGCCGGTTCATTTCACTGCCCGTCCAGTCGTACAACGCCAGCGTGCCGCGCAGCACTTCGGCGTTGTCGAGCATCGGCAGAAAATTCGACCCCAGGTGGCTGAGCACCCGCCAGTGAAAGCGGTCGCGGTTCGGCGGATAACACGGCAAGGTCGGCGCGCACAGGTTGCGCACTCGCATCCCTGCCTGGGAGGACGACACAAGGGTGTCGAGCACCGTGCTTTGCAGTGCCTTGCGGGGCAATTGTCCGTTGGTGCCGGTCAGTGTCAGCGACATGCGCTCGCCCGCAAGTGCGTCATGCTGTTCGAACCCCTCGCCACCGAGAATCAACCAGGTGTCGTGCAGCCCGTTCGGGCCGCGCTTGAGCCGCGTGTGGAAATAGCGCTCGGGCGCATCGTCGCGCAGCATCCCGCCCTTGTGCCGGAAACTGGTGAACGGGACGTACTCCTTGCGGCCCGAACGTGTACTGGCGGTGACCTGATCCACCGAATAGATTTCGATATGTCCATCCTGCAAGCGCATCGGCCGCAACAGATAGTCGCTCTGCAACGGATCGGGCGTCAGGGGATCGGCCTCCAGCGCAAACAGGTTGATCACCGGCACCGCGTGCAGACGAACGTGCTCGGCGCTCGGCGTGAACCCATGGGACCAGGGTCCATCCAGCACCACGTCGAGTTCGAAGCCGCCCGCGCCGGGCGTCAGCTCCACTTGCTCAAGCCCGCGCAGGGTCAAGAACATGAACTTCTCGGGGAAGGTGAAATACTCCAGCAGTAGCTGATAACCGCTGAACGCGCTGTCGTCCGGTGCCCATAGACAGTCGTCCCGGCTGAACCCCCTTGCACCGAAATACCCGTCCAGCGGTTGCCGCTCGCGCGCTCCCGGCGTGCGCACGTACAAGGCTTTCGCCTTCTGAGTGAATACGTGATGCAGCGCATTGGCGATGGCCGGATCGGCATTCAGATACAGGGGGATGGCGCTCAGGTCGAGCGGCACTGAATCGCTCAACGCGTGGCAGGAAAACGCCAGTCGAATGACCGCGCGACCGTCCGCTTCGTGAGCCAGACGCACGGTATCCAGCGTCAGCGGCCGCAGGGTCAGGTCCTGAGTCGTGGTGTAGCGGCAGCGCGTGCGCTGTGGGCCGATGGGTTGCGAAAGGATTTCGAAGCCCTTGCCGATGTGTTCGACCTGTTTCATCACACCCGATTCAGACGCGAATTCGACGACCGACAGCGAAGGGCTGGTGCGCAGGTAATGCGGCCACAACAGGCCCACCAGCCCCCCGGTCAGCTCCGGCAGATCGTCGTCGAGCTTTTCCCGCAGGCGCCCCATCAAGAAGGCGAACCCCTCGAACAAGCGCTCGACGTAGGGGTCGTGTGCGCCGGGTTTGTCCAGGCCCAGGGCGGCTGCGCGGTCGGGAAACGCCTCGGCGAACTCCTTCCCCGCCTCGCGCAGGTAACGCATTTCGGCTTCGAAGTAGCGCAGTGTCAGGTTGTCCATGTCCATAGCAATTTTCCTGTTGAATGAGGGCTAGCCGCACAACCGCGCGGCACGTATCGGGTCCATCGCCACCAGCGCCGCCAGCAACGGCTCCATGCGGTCGTTCAGGGCGGATTTGTCAGCGGCACTTCGCTGGGCCTTCAACCGCAGCAGGGTGAGCAAGCGTGCCTTGACCTCGAAATGCAGTTCGGGCTCCCATCCGCGCAGCTCATGGTGTTGCGCCGTGAGGTCCAGCTCCCCCAGCAGATGCAGCGCCAGATCGCCTTTGCCGGCGTGTTCGGCCACCCGCGCCATCAATAGCCGCAGCAACCAGTGCTGCCTGCCAGCGCGTATCTCGGGACGCCCGGCCAGCCACGCCAGCGCATGCTCGACGCCTTTGCTGTCGGCCATGGCCCGGGCCTCGCTTTCCAGCGACAGCACCTCGACGTCACGGGTGGCAATCGCCGAAGGTGTGGGCATCCCGTGCGACACCCCACTGCCCTGAACCTGCCGCGCGATCCATTCCCGTGTGGTCTCATCCGCGAACGGACTGCCGTCGCTCCAGCGCAACTCTTCAAGCCCCGGCAGACGTTCGAGGAACATGCTCAGGTCCCGCGTGGCGATGTCGGCCCAGGTGTCGTGGGGTGCGGATTGGCGGCTCAGCGCCTGAACCAGGAACCACTGCAGGTCCAGCCAGAGATGGTGGGTGCTCTCGGCGAAGATCCGTTCGACCTGATCGAGCAACTCGCTCCAACTCTGCTGCAGGTACAGACGTTTGAGCTGGGCACGGTATTCGCTGCGGGGCGGCGCCAGACGGGTATTACCGCTGGCATCCTCGGGCGGCGCCTGATGGATCGTGTCCCAGCGCAGACTCTTCATCAGACGATGCCCGGCCAGCCAGCCATGGGGTTGCTCGCGCAGGTATCCGGCCAGGACTCGGCCGTTGTCCAGCAGGTCGCGAGCCGACTTGACCGCACTGGCGACAGGCGCCGCACCCTGGCCGGTGGTTTCGTGACTGGCGCTGTGCGGCGCCCCGTCGCCAGTGGTCTTGATCGACGTTGCCAGGCGGCTTGCCAGCGCCGCATGCAGCGCCCCGAGATCCGCTCGCTGCTCGGCCGGCAAGCCATCAAGGCCGTGGGTCAGCCAGACCAGCGACGCCACGGTTCGCTCGGCGTCGGGCCGGACCACTTCGGGATGCAGGGATAGACTGTCCAGCACCTTGCTGCTGGCCAGCCACTCCATTGCCATTTTTCGGCTGTTCGGCCGTGCGGGCAGTAGCTCGGTGCCGAAGCGCTCAACCATCGCCGCCAGCAGGTTCAGACCGTCTGCCAGTCCCGCCTCGCCGTCGCGGTGCAGCCGCGCCCACAGGTAGTAGCTGGCGACGCGCACATCTTTGCAGGTCTGCTTGAGCAGCTTTTCTGCCAGGCGAATGACCTGATCGGTGTCTGCGGCGGATAACCGGTTGGCTTCCTCGCGCATGCGCTGGAAGTCATCGTCATAGCCCGGATCTTCGCCAACGGCAGACGCGGCGCTGATCGGTAACAACCACGACGTCCAGACCTCAGATCGGTCCCTGGCGATGGACAATCCGTCGCGCTCACCCAGACAAGTCGCTATCAATGCCGACAGACTCATGGGGCAACCTCATTTAGAGCAAGGGAGGGCCTCGCACTCGCGGTGGTGAGAAAAATCTGCTTGGGCAACGTGAAATCCCGCAACGTCAGCAAACTCATCGGCCCGGCCCCCAGCTCGGTGCGCAAGTGCCACAACAGGTTCAGGCCATCGGGCGCTTCGACCACCACCCGATATCGGCTGTCCCCGTCGTCCAGCGGCGTGATGCGGGCTTTCTCCAAAAGGCGGATCAAGCCCCAGGTCCCTTCGAAATCCCCGTACAACCGCGCACCGGTGTGCACGCTGGTCCAGGTCAGGCGCGCGCCGGGGTAGTCGGTGCTGCCGGGCCAGGCGAAACGCTGCCAGCTTTCCTTCTGGTTGAAGTACTCATGCCGCGCGCCGTTGAGCATGAAGGTGGTCTGCACCACATCGCGCACCGCCTTGCCGCGCAGTTCAAACGCCAGGCCCATGCCACCGTCGGTGTACAGCATGTCGGCCAGGTGGCTGAGTTGATTGATCGCCGCCAGAAACGCCGGATTGATGCGCAACGCCTGTTTATGCCGGGGATCAGCGACCCAGCGGTTGCCGTCCTTGCGCAGCACGCCGCCCAGTTCGCGCTGCAAGAACTGCTCGATGCGTCCGGAGTCGGCGCGAATCATCTGGCCCAGCATCGGCAGTGACGCGTCACTGCCGGTGGCGGCGAAGGGATAGCGGCCGTTGAACGCCTCGTCCCAGTGCTCGACGATCGACTGCTGCCATTGGCGATTGAGGCTGGACGCCGCCGGTTGCAGCACCTTTTGCCAGGCCTGCTCCAGCGGCTGCACGAACAGCGCCTGTCCGACCCCGCGCAATGGTCCGCCGAGGCTCGCGGCGATCAAGCCGCCGTAGGCCTGGGCGTCGGTGAGGTCGATGCTCTTGTCCTGAAACACGGTCTGCGCCAGCGCCTGGGTCATGCCCTGCGGGTCGGGCGCGCTGCTGATCTGCTGCAACTTCAGGCGCACACGGGTGACCTGGGTCAGAAAGCCGTGCAGGTTCGGCCGTTGATCCTCGGTCCGGACTTGAGGATCCTTGCCGATCAATGTGAGCAGCGGCCCGAAGGTCGCGTCCAGCGGGCCCGGCAGCGCAGTGTCGAGAGCGGGGATGTGGTCGAGCGGCGTGGTGTTTTTCAATGCGGCGTTTTTAAGCGATGTATCAAGCGGGCCAATGGACGCCGCCGTGCGTTGCCCCGCCTGTCCCTGCCAGGCGAGCGTGTTCATCAGGGCGATCAGCGGGGACTCGCGGGCGTCGCTGATCAGGGTCAGTTGATCGATCACCTGGCTCAGGCTGTCGGCTTTCTGCCAGCGCACACTGTTGAGAAAGCCCAGCCAGGCGGCGGCGTAATCCCGGAAATAGCGCTCGGTCAGCCGCGCCTTGAGGGCATCGGGCTTCAGCTCGGCGGCGACGCCCGTGTGGTTGTCGCTGAGCACCCAGTCGATTTCCTCGCGACGGGCCTTGGCGATCTCGTCGATGGCCCCACGGATCTGCCCTTCCCACGCCTCGCGGGTAAACACCCCCGCCACGCTGCCCTCGCCAGACATCAGCGGCCACGGCGCGACCTCCCCCAGCATGTCCCGCAACCTCAAGGCCGGATGCTGCTGGCCGACCGATCCCAGCGCCTGCCGATACAGCGCGTCCTCGCCGTTGCGCTGGGCCAGCAGCCCCAACAACCGCTGACGCACCTGCGTCACCCGTTGCGGATCGGTGCCGATGCGCCAGGTCGGATGGCGGCCCAACTGCTCGGCATAGAACTGCCAGAGCAAGGGCGAGACCTCCCGCCACACGCCCGGCGAAACCCCGTCACGGGAAGGCTCGGATTCTCCCAGCACCCGCGCCAGAAACACAGGCTCGGCCTGCTCCGGGCGAACCATCATCAGCCAGGCCTTCAACTGGTCGTAAGCCACGGAGGCGCTCGCGTTTTGCTCAGCGCTGCCCGCCGGCAGATCGACCCACGCCTGCAACTGACGCTGCAAATTATCCGCTGCATGGTCGCGCATCAGCCGGTTGTTGGCCGCCACGTACTGCGGCCACAACGTGTCGAGCAACGTGCGGTTCTGGCTCAGGCCCAACCGCTGATACCAAGGCCCGCCGTCACGCTCGCGCTGATCCAGACGCCCCAGCTCGCGCACCCACTCGCTGAGGGACAGCAGTTGCCGGTCGGGGTCTTCAGAGGACTGCACCGCGAACAACGCGCGCTGCACTTGCGTGATCTGCGTGCTGTTGCTGTATCCGGACACCAGCAGGCCGACCAGACTGAGGGCCAGGACAGTGAGCGTCGCTGTTTGAGCGATGCGCATGGGCGCCCAGCCGATCCTGCGCGAAGCACTGCGGTCGCCGAGTACGCCATCCCAGACCGGATCGATGCTCCAGAAGCGGTCATTGATGTCATCACTCGGGGCCTTGCTCTTGGGGACCGGGAGGCTGAACCACAACCCCCGCAGCCGCACGTCTCGGGCCAGCTCACTGAACAACGGCTTCAGGACATGGTTCCAGCGGGGGATGATTTCTTCCTTCAATTCCCGAGACAGGCGATAGAGAAAGTCATGGCCCCTTTTCTCGTTGACCTGGCCCAGACCCATTTCACAGAGCGTCGGGATGTATCGCTCGAAGATTGCCTGCAATGCCTGTCCATTCATGCGCGACGGCAGCACGCAGCCCACCTGTTGCGACGGGCGATCATCCTGACTCCAGTCGCTTTGACACACCTGCCATACGTGCAACTTCATCTGCCAACGCTGCTCACGGGCAAGCCTGCGCAGATTGCGTATGGATTTGCCCATGGCAGGCGCATCCTTGCTCTGGGCGACGTCAAGTGCCCAGACCACCTCGTCCAGCGGTTTCCAGCGCGTCACCTTGTGCCACAGCGGAACGGGCTTGGTCTGCGGCGCGAGCAGACTGCCGCCCCACAGCAGCACCGTTCGCCGGGCTTCCAGCCATTGTTTTTGCTGGAGCCCCGGCGCCACGGCCTCGACCTGCGCGGGCTCGCCCATCACCAGCAGAAAGCGGATCTTGTAGCGCCATAAAGGACCGTGACGGTCGCGCAGGTCCTGAATCAGGTCTGGCTCATTGTCCTTGGTTGACTCCGTGCTGAAGAGTGCAGGCACTGGTCGCGTGCTGAGCACCAGCTTGCGTATGCCGGACTGAACCCGGTGCCAGCTCAACAACGCCGTGGCACAGAGCACAATCCAGCACAGCACGCCCTTGAGTATCAGGTCCTGCCACGCTGCACGGTCGATGGCAGGCTTGCCGGCCCACAGCCACCAGAGCCCGCCGGCGATCACGATCAGAACAGCCACCGTGGCGGCCATGAGTGCAACGATTCCCGGCATGGAGAAGCGGGTCATATCAATTTTTCGAGTCATGGGATGTTCACGATTCCAAGGGCAAGCGTGTGGTGGGGATCTGCAGCGAGCCAGCTGCAAGGCACCCCTTGTTGAGCGACGTGCATGGCGGCGAGGGTCAGGGCCACCGGGCCCTGCAAGCCGGGCAACGCGCCGAAATGGGCATCTTGCCCCTGCGTGTCGAGGTTCCAGCCACAGGCCGGCAGATCGGGCATGTCGGGTTGCGCGAACGACACGCACGCCGCTGTCGGCGCGGTCAGTCCGGCTTGTTGCATCGCTCGCTCGGCCACGGCCGCCAACGGATCGGCACCGGCGTCATACCACTCTCCTCGACAGACACGCACTCCGCCGCTGGGGGCCATCACCCACAGAAATGCGGCCTCGCCGGCAGGCACCGGACTGCCCTCGATAATCGCTGTGGACTGACAACCGGCGCAGAGCACACGGCTGTCGGCGGCGGCGCCCTGCATCGAGTCGATGATCGAATCAAGGGTGTCGATGCCGCGAAAAAGCTCGGGGCGTTCGGGCAGCACGAGCGTCGGCTCGCTCTGTGTGGCCTGCGCCGCGAAGGCCGTCCAGCTCGACATCGAGCCCTGCCAGTAGCAACTCTGCGGGGCGAGCGCGGCGGCTTGTCGTTGCACATGCCACTGCAATGCGAGCAGCACCGCCAGTTGCCGTTCGCGCTCCTGCACGTCATCACCGTGTACCTGAGGGTGGCGAACGGCGGCGCCTTGACCCGACGCATTCGATACAGCCGGTTTGTGCTCATCCCACCTGATGTCGGTAGCGACTTGGGGCGCGCTGCAGGACGGGGCCAGCAACACCCTCTCGACCAGCGAGGCACCTGTGCGGTGTTCGTCCCACCATTGACGGGTTATCCGGTCTGCGGTTTCGCTGTAGCAGGCAGCGTTGTCTCGATTGAGCTGGTAGGTCAGCGCCCTCGCCAGGAAACAGAACGCCCACAGCACCGCCACGCCCCCCGCCACGGGGAAGCCCTGGAAAAGCACGGCCTGGACGACCTTTTCCGAGGACGACAGACTCCAGATACAAAGCAAGGCCCCCAGAACGGCGAAGAACACCAATCCCGCCGCCCACCATCGTTTATACACAGGCGCGGGCTGGAGGGGATACGGCGCATAGTGCGGTGCCGGTTTCATGACCCCACCTGCGTGTCCGGCATGGAACTGACCAACGTACAGCCGCACGCGCAACGATGCCCATGCAGTGCCACCGGGCGATTGTCGAACTGCAGCAGATCGCAACCTTCGGCGATCTGCGTGCGACCATGGGAGCTGCACAAAGCGGCGTCGCCCTTGCATGCGATGGGCCGGCCCTCGGACAAATAATGACCTTCCAGCACCGCACCACCGTGCTCGAGCAGTGCGTCGCCCTTTCGAACAATGGGTTTCATTGACTGACCTCTGAATCGTTGTCTTTGTGTTTGTGTTTGTTCTGCGGACAGGACTGTGGCTGCGGCAGATGCAACGGCGTCTTGATCGGGTATTCGGGGGTGCCGTAGGCGTAGCAGGAGGTGCTGACCTGCAACTCGTCGCAGGGCAGGAAGTGCACCGTGATGCCGCAGACTTTCTGGCCGGTGTAGTCGGGGATTTCGACGAGTTTGGTGTGTTGGCGCGTTTGGGCGTTGACCTCTGCTTTCCACGCCAAATATTTAGGCCAGTCAGCGAACCCAGGAAACTCTTTAGTACCACTCACTCCGGTCTCCCAATCCACCCGCACGGTCATCCCCGGTCGCCATTTCGGCGGAGCCACATAACAGCAGCCGCCCCCACCCCCTTGATAGGCGCCGATGATGTCGATGCCCGAGCGGCCATCGACGCTGAAATGATTGATTGCCCAGTGGGTGTGGTTGATGGCCTCAATGATCCCGGCCTCAGCACCAGGCGCTGAGATGGCCGTGCCGACGAGCATCGAGGCGATCAGCAACAGGCGCTGGCCTCTGGCTTTCACTGGCATGCTCGGTCGCAGCATCGATTCACACGCCTGCATCGGTGCGCCCCTTGATCTTGGCGTGGTGCGCGGCAAACAGCTCGTCGATGGCCTTGTGCACGTGGGCCAGGCGCTCGGCGTCCATCACCGGGGGCTGTTTTGCAGGAGGTTCGGCGTGGCCACGGCTTAAGTGATGGTCTGCCAGACGCTCGCCGTCGCCTTCGCCGTACAACGCCAGATCCCGGCGACCGGCATCGCCGAAGAACACCATGCGTTCGCTGAAATAGGTGCCACCGAGCTCTTTGCCCTGGGCGTACAAGAACCAGGCGCGGGAGTCGTGGACCTGATCGTCGAACAGCGCCCGCAGCAGGCCTTCGGGCTTGCTGGCATTGCGGGTCTCGTCGACGTTTGCGCGCCTGTTCTCGTCGAAATGTTCGACTTCATTGACGGGCGGCGGAAACATCAGCAGCACCTTGGCCTTTCCCGCGTCCCTCATGCGCTCGCGCTCGGCCCGAGCCTCGGCGCTAGCAGCGTGCAGGAGCACACCCGGCACAAAAGCTACCAGCGCCACACGCTGGGCCACCTTGGCCAGCACGCCCGGGCCGCGAAACTCCGCCGCGAACTCCTCGGCGGCTTCGCGCAATTGGGTCTGGGCGATGTCGGCGTCGAAGTCCGGCACGCCGGGCATCAACGGGGCTTTGGGTTGCATGCCGAGCCGTTCGAGGACGTCTTGCCGTTCTCGACTGGTTTCCACGGTGGCCTGACGGGCATCCCGTGCGGCCTGGGCCTTGCTGCGTTCTGTCAGGTCGGCGTGGGCGTCGCTGGCCTGGCGATAGAACTCGGTCTGTTTGAGGGAGAGAAACCCGTAGCGGTCGATGCGCCAGGCCGTGAGCCAGTCCATCTGGTTGCGCAGGGCGTTTTCGAGGCTTTCGGTTCCGGACAGCGGTCGATAGCACTCGATCTGGTCGTCGGACAGCGGTCTCACTGAGGGGGCCAAGCTCAGAGTTGCTTCGCGCCAGGCATTAAAGCGGTTGACAAGTATTGGAGAGGCCTCAAATGCCTGCGCTAACTCAACATCCATTGCCCGCCAGCGATCATCTTTCAAATCCTCAGGAAGGATACCCTCAGGGACTTTCAGAGGAGCCCCATGAGCAAACGCGTCGGCGTACAGGTCATTAAGAGCGATCTGCGACAACAGTGGGCCGTCACCCACTCGGATGTCAGGGCTAAAAGCCTTCCCCTGATCCCCCGGCGGATACCCTCCTCCCTGATCCGAGTGCACGCCGGGATACACCACCTCGACGCAGTTGTCCGGATACCCCCCGTCCTCGCGACGAATCGACTCCAGCGGAAAACACAGGCGCTGTTCATGGCTGGCGATGATGTGCAGGCAGCGCTTCACCAGCCCGTTTTCAGGCAGTTGCTGATTGCCGTCGGCCCAGCTCATGTGGCCGTTCACGCTCGGCATGATATCGGCGAGCCCCACCGAGGCCACGGTGTCCAGCAGCCCGAGATACTCCACGGTGATCGGCAGGTGCAGATCGAGGAAGTCCAGGGCGAAGGTGCCTTCCCGGGGCGTCAGCAACCGGTTCAACCAACTGACGAAGGCCCGCGCCGCCGCTGCGCCACGAGAGAACCCGTACACATACAGCTTGATGCCCAGCAACTTCGGCTGGCCGGGGTTGAGATGCAGGAGCGCGGCGCGCAACGGCTTATGCAACGCCTCAAGCTGGCTGGTGAGAACCAGGCTGCGGGATCGATGGCCACTCATGGACTCATAACCGGCCAGCGTGCCCATGCCCCTGACGGCAGCGCTCAATGCTGCGTTGTCCAGCCGAGGCAGGCCGAGCATCCGGCGCAGGGCATCGACGATCATCAGCAACGCCCAGTTGATCCGCTTTTCGCCATACCCGCCGAATGCCAGACCGAAGGTGCTGTAATCCAGGTCGCCGATTTCCGGAAACGGCGTGCCGACGCCCGGCATGTAGTACTTGAAATACTCCCCGAGGCCAGTGCCGGGCGGATCGATCAAGCGCTCGGCCCCTGCGGTCTGCGCCGTGCCCCCGGCATGGCCGTCGCCGATGCTGGCGCGAAACAGCCGGGCAATGTTGGTCGGGTGTTTCGGCTCCGAGAGGTAGAAATCGTTGTTGAGGTTATTGCCGGTGCCGTCGAAACACAGGCTGATGTGCAGGGTCTTGCAGCACGGCGCCAGCACCCGGCGTCCGGCGGCGACGCTCAAGTCGTTCTGATGGTCGCGGGCCAACTGCTCCTGACGATCCAGGTTCTGATAGACCTGATGCGGGTGTCGCGGCAGGCGACCTTCGAGCGGAAACTGCGGCGGGTACCACACGGGGGGATGATTCATTGCGGGCATGATGTCGCCTCCGGCAGATGCAACGGCGTCTTGATCGGGTATTCGGGGCTGCCGTAGGCGTAGCAGGAGGTAGTGACCTGCAACTCGTCGCAGGGCAGGAAATGCACGGTAAGACCGCAGACCTTCTGACCGGTGTAGTCGGGGATTTCGACGAGTTTGGTGTGTTGGCGTTTCTGGGCCCGTATTCCGTCCCGCCACGCCACATATTTCTCCTCATCTGCATACCCAGGAAATCCATCTGCGTAAGCCACGCCCGTCTCCCAATCCACCCGCACCGTCATCCCCGGTCGCCATTTCGTAGGGGCCACGTAACAACAACCACCGCCGCCACCTTGATAGGCACCGATGATGTCAATGCCCGAGCGGCCATCCACGCTGAAGTGATTGATCGCCCAGTGGGTATGGTTGATGGCCCCGAGGGTGCTGGCCTGTGCGCCCGGCCCCATCAGAGCAACGAGCAGTCCAGCCAGCAGCGGGACACGGCAAGGTGAAGCATTGTCGTTTGGCATCGGATTCGATTCCTTTGTGTAAGCGAAGCGCTCAGGCATTTCGCACCTGTTCGCAGACAAAGGCTTCGCGCTCGCAGTCGAGCGACAGCCTTTCCTCGCAGGCCTGCAACATCGCGGCGTAGCACAGTTGAAAACGCTGTTCGTCCCCCTGCTCGACAGGCAGAGAATGACCACGGCGTTTGAGCATCCGAGCGACATCACTCACGCAACTGAGCATCCCCAGTTGGCGGGCGCTCAGTTCGGTGGCACCGAAAGGCTGCGGGCTTTGCGGGGTGTCGCTGCATCCCGTCAGGTGCTGAGGGGTCCCGTCACGGTCCAGCCAGCTCCAGAGCAGCGCCGGCCGCAGCCACGGCTGTTGCTGTTCGGCGCGCAGCACATGGCTGAACAGCACCGCAAACACGCGAGGGTCGTAATAGCGCAGCAATCCGGAAAAGCGGCCGTTGCGCGCGTCCAGACACTGAGTGAGATGAGTGGCCAGTGCCTCAAATGGCCACTGGGAGATCAGCATCAGCGGCTGCGAGTCGAGGGGCAGTGATCGCAGCAGGCCGATCAGCCAGTGACGCTGGAACGGCTGAGCCAAGTCGATGCGCACCAGCAACGGCCCCACATCGGCGAGCACCTCCTCCGGCAAGCCGGTGAAAAGCGAGTGCCAAGGCATCGCGGATTGCACGCTTAGCACACTGGGCAGCAGCGGCGCGGCCATCCCCGCCTGATCCAGAATGACGTCAACGCAATCTGTCGACGCCTGCTGGCACGCGACCTCGATCAGGGCAATCCAGTCCTCCACCTGAACCGGGCTCATCGCTGCGTCTCCCGTATCGAGAAACCCACCGACAGGGCTTTGGCCCGTTTCAGGCATTCCCTGCACACCGAGCCGGGCAGTTCCGGGAGCGCGAACGCTTCGCTGGCGGGGCCGTTTAACCGGTGCTGCCCCTTGAGGCTGATCAGGCCGGGGCTGTGGATCTGGATTTCCCCGGTGGGGGTGATGCGAATCACGCCACCGCCACAGCCCAGGGTGATGCCGTTTTTGGCGGTCAGTTGCAGATGACCTTGTACTGACTGCACGCTGATGTCCTGCTGTGCGATCAGGTTGAGCAGGTTGTCGTGAGACTCGATTTCCAGCGGGCCCTTGCCGGACACCAGACGCATGCCCTCCTCCTGGGCCAGCATCGAAATGCTCTGTCTGGCATGGGCGAACAGGTGCTGCTCGGCGGCCAGGTTGATGTCGTCCTGAGTGTGCACATGCAACGCCTGACCACTTTCCAGCAACAGGCTGGCGGGCGTCACCGCGGCAATTCCTTTAGGCGCACTGAGCACAATGGCGGCATCCTTCAGCCCATCGGCACTGTGTTTGAGTTGCTCGAGGGCGTCTGAAACCGGGGCGCGGCTCTGGTGTGACCGGGCTTTCTGCTGCCAGTAAGCGATTTGCTGGACGGCCGTTCTCAACAGTGCCGCAGCGCTGGACATCGCCAGTACATCACCCTGCGCTCTGGCCTGCTCATCCGCACTGACAAACAGCCCCTTGCCAGCACGCAGCGCCCCCCAACCATCGCTGCGCAACTCAAACCCTTCACCGCGTTTCTGCTTCTTCGCATCCACCAGATGCCCAAGG
Organism: Pseudomonas sp. LS-2; assembly: GCF_003605735.1. Classification (GTDB taxonomy): domain Bacteria; phylum Pseudomonadota; class Gammaproteobacteria; order Pseudomonadales; family Pseudomonadaceae; genus Aquipseudomonas. Next base: position 163,880 of record NZ_QXTJ01000026.1, read on the forward strand.
TTGAGCTGGCTCTTGCCGCCGTGTTCGGTGCTGAGCTTGACGTGTTCCTTCCCTCGCTCATCTTCCATGCGCAGCTTGTTGTTGGCCGGGGTGCGCAGCACGTTGCGCGTGTAGTCTCTGTCGTCGAGGGTGACGTGATCGGGGTGGCGGCTGTCGTGCAGCGCGTGGGCGATGTAGGGCCGGTCGGGGTCGCCGTTTTCGAAGGCGACGGCCACTTCGGTGCCGCAGATCAGCGGCAGGTGCAGGCCGTAGGTGCGGCCGGCGTAGGGTCGGGCCAGACGCAGCCACATGCTTGTTCCGCCGTTGTTCCAGCTGTCGCGGTCGAACAGGAAGTTGACCCGGTAGCGGCCTTCCATGTCGATATCGCTGTAGAGGTCGTCGACGATCTGGCTGGTGACCCGCGCAGGAATGGTGCCGGCGATCTGCGGCTTGGCTGGCAGCGGCGGCCGGAAGCACACGTCGCGGTCGAACGGGNCCCGGGTGGCACGGGTGATGAGCCGGGTGACCACCGCGCCGGGTTTGAACGCGCTCGGCGCGGTGCCGGTGACGTCGATGATCTGCGCCGGGGCCAGAATGGCGCTACTGCTGAAACCGCTCAGGCGGGTGCGGTCGTTGAGGTAAAGCTCGTGACGCAGACGCGCATAGAAGTAGCCGCTTTCGCTCTCGAGTTTTTCGTACTGATTGAATTTGTCGCCGAGCACGGTGTAGGGCTCGGCGTAGTGATAGGCCTCGCCGTAGGTCGTCGTCGAGCCCCGGCTCTGATCGACGTTGCTGTCCAGTCTGGCGGCAGCGTTGCGCGGGTCGTAGGCGCGAAAATGGATGTTCTTCTCCACCACCTGATGGCTGACCTGCAAGCCCCACACCGCGTCCTCGCCGGTGCTCGCCAGCCCCGATTGCGCCAGGTGCGGCATCTTCATGCCGGGGTTGAGGTAGTGACGCTGGTCGTCGTTGAACTCGACCACCTCGAACAGCCCACTCTCGTTGGTCCTGAAGCGAAACCAGATGCCAACCTCGGCGACAATCCGCGTGATGAACGCCAGGTCGCTCTCACCGTACTGCATCACCTGCTCGCGGCGTGGGTATTCGCGCAGCAGCTTGAACGAGAACTCGTAGCCCTCGAATTCGTGCCGGCTGCGCAAAATGCTTGCGACGATCTCCGGCACCGACTGGTGCTGGTAAATGCGGTACTGGCGCCCGCGATCGAGCAGCGCCAGACGCGGCTGCATCACCACCGAATAGTGCGCCTCGTCCCGCGAGGCAGACAGCCGCTTGAACGCGGTGATCCTGCCGCACAGCGTGCGCAGCGGTTTGACCTCGGGCACCGGCAGGCCGCGATAGACCTTGGGCAGCAGGTGGGCGGCGACATGCAAGGTGAAACTGGCGTCCCGGGCGAGCATCTGCTCGGGGCCGATGTCCAGATCGGACGAGGTGAATTCCACGGTGTAGCGAAATGGCTGGTTGAGTTGTTCGTCGCCCTCGAAGGCGAGGACGTCGATGGGGGATGTGCAGCCGTCGATGTGCAGCTTGTGGCGGCTGTGATTGAAGAACACCGGTGTTTTTTCGAGCATGGTTTGCCTCCTTGGCAAAAGGGTTGATCCGCTGCGTCCATGCGCGGTGACAGAGGTGGATGAGCGAGGGCAGGACAGACGCCTGACGTTTCGCTGCGCGGACGATGAGTCAATCCGCGCGGCGATGCCAGACCACCGGAAACGATCAAGAGGCGTCTGAATCGGTTTGGAGAAGAGTCCTACAAAAACAGCTGTTGAAAGACGGATTGGCCGTCGTTACAGACGCTATTGACAGGCGTCAACAGCGTGCCAGTGACTGGCGCTGCTTCGTGGCGATCAAGCCGGCGGTGACAGAGGTCGGCGAGGACACGATTCGCCCCCCCCCTCGCCTTGACTGAAGTATCAGGCCGTACCTTGCGAGCCAATCATCGAGGCCGCATCGCCAGCATCACGGCTGCGCATCCGGCCATCAGCACGCAGGTCGCGATGAATACGATGGGCATGCCGAAATGCCCACCCAGATAGCCACCGGTCAAGGGTCCCAGAACCTGCCCGACATATTGACTGGACGTCGAATAGCCCAGCATTCGCCCGGCGATGACGTCGGGCACGGAATGGCGGATGATCGCTGCGATACACGGCAGCAGACCGCCCAGTGCAATACCCATCAGAAAACGCAGGACCACCAGTTGCCACTCACTGGTGACGAACGCCTGGGGGATCAGCAACACCGCCGCGGCGATGAGACAACCGATCACCACTCTCCAGTGCCCGATGCGATCGGCCAGTTTGCCGATGCGCGAGGCCGACAACACACTGGCCAGTGCCGTCGCAGACATCACCAGCCCGGCCATCAGCGTTACGTTCTCAGTGCCCAGCTGGATCAGGTAAACCGTGATGATTGGCTCGATGGACATGATCGAGAACATCACCAGACACGCCACCACGAACATGGTGATGACCGGCTTCTTGTCCGGGATCAGATCCCATGGACGCACCGCGCCAGCCTTGGCTGCTCCAGCCTGGCGATTTGGACGTGGCGCTTCCTTCATCAGGAACAAGGTTGCAAGAAAAGTGATGAAGATCACCCCGCCCGCCAGAAAGAAGGTGTTGCGGATACCGATCAGCGGGGGTAAAAGTCCACCAATCAACGGGCCGGTAAGGTTGCCCGCCATGATCCCCGATGACAGCATTCCCAGAGCCCAGCCCGAGCGTTCTTTGGGGGTCTGGGTCGCGACCAGGATCGTCGCACCCGACGCATAGCCGCCCAGCAGCCCGGCAAGCAAACGCAGCCCCACCAGTTGGTAGATGTTCTCTGCCAGGCCGATCAGCGACATCGCAATCGCCATGCCCAGGCTGGCGCGAATCAACATCAGCTTGCGGCCGTAGCGATCACCCAGCCGTCCCCACAACGGCGCCGTCAAGGCAGCGCTGAGAAATGTCGCGCCGAACGCCACTCCGGACCATTGCACGACGGCCGCAGGATCGCTGACGCCGAGATGCTCGACATACAACGGCAGAAACGGCAGGAGCAAGGTCATCGCGATGATGGTGGTGAACGCGCCAAACACGCAGACCGCGAGGTTGCGTTTCCAGTGCTCTTCGGCGGCGGACGATTCAACGGTCGGGGATGACGACTGGGCGCTCATGGCGGCTCCTCTGCTTCGTGATCGCCCTACGGTAGAGGTCCAGCGGTCATAAATAAAATTCATGTTTTTTATACAGCGGATTCCATACAGGAATAGATCATGGCCGTTGATCGAACCTGGCGCCATTGGCGCCCAGACCGCCACCGCCTACACTCGCGCAACGTATGAGTGGACGCACCGGGATGATCGATGGATAAGCTGCTGGCCTTGAAAATGTTCGTGGAAACCGTCGACGCCAAAGGCTTCTCTGCCGCGGCCCGGCAACTGGGCGTGGCGACTTCCAGCGTGACGCGGATGATCGACTCGCTCGAAGCGCAACTGGGAACCGTCCTGTTCAACCGCTCCACCCGCCAGGTGACCGTCTCCGAGGCCGGCGCCGCCTATTACTCACGGGCGCGCAAGATCCTCGAAGAGGTGGCCGACGCCGATGCCATCGTGATGGACAGCGATGAGGAACCCTCCGGGCCGCTGCGCATCTCGGTCCCCACGGCATTCGGCCGACGTATTATTGCGCCCAGACTCGGGACGCTGATGAGCCGCTACCCGCGCCTGGAACTGGACATCACCCTCACCGACAGCATCGTCGACCTGTTCAGCGAACGCGTCGATCTGTCGATTCGCCTCGGCCTGGCTGCGCCCATGGATGGCGTCGTGAGTCGCCCGGTCGGAACGTTTCGCCGGCGTGTCGTCGCCAGCCCCGCTTACCTCGAACGCCACGGCCGCCCAGAGACACCCGCCGAGCTGTCGAGCCACGACTGCCTGCGCTTCAACTACGGCACCCCACAACAGGCCTGGACCTTTCTCTCCCTCGACGGAGAAATCCGCGTACCGGTCAACGGACGCTTCAAGAGCAACAACGCCGAAGTGCTTCGTGAACTGGCTCACTCAGGCACCGGCATCGCCCTGCTCCCGGACTGGTTGATCGACCAGGACATCGTCGAGGGGCAATTGGTCGAGCTGTTCGAAAACAGCCCGGCCTACCCGGATAACGCCAAGGGCGAGATCTCGGCGCTGTACCTGCCCAATCACCGTGGGTCGAAGCGGGTGAAGGCGTTTATGGGGTTCATGCAGGAGATTTTGGCGGGGTGATCTGCCTTGCGTTACACGCAACGCCCTTTTGCGCCGCCGACCGATTCTCTCCCTGAGCCACACCCCCTAACGTGGAGGCCATCGAACACCCACATTCCGCACAGCGAGACGGCCACCATGAAACTGTTCACCCCCATCACCCTCGGCAACCTGACCCTGGCCCATCGCATCGCGATGGCGCCGCTCACCCGTTCCCGCGCCGGACAACCGGGCAACGTACCGACGCCGATGAACGTCGAGTACTACCGCCAGCGAGCCAGCGCGGCATTGATCGTCACCGAAGCCACGCAAATCTCCCAGCAAGGACAGGGTTACGCCTGGACGCCGGGTATCCGCAGTGCAGAACAGGTGGCTGGCTGGAAACAGGTCAGTGACGCGGTGCACGGCGAAGGCGGCAGGATCTTTCTGCAGTTGTGGCACGTGGGCCGGGTTTCCCATCCGGTGTTTCAGCCCCAGGGGGCTTTACCCGTGGCACCCAGTGCCCTGCCGGTGCCGGGCAAGACGTTCATCATTGACGAACAAGGCAATGGCGTCTGGGGCGATGTGCCGGTGCCACAGGCGCTGACCGTCGAGGGGATCGAGTCCATCATCGAGGATTATCGTGCAGCCGCACGCAATGCCCTGCTGGCGGGCATGGACGGTGTGGAAATTCATGCGGGCAACGGTTATCTGCTGGACCAGTTCATCAACTCGGCCAGCAATCGGCGTGACGACAAATACGGTGGCTCATTGCAGAACCGCGCTCGTCTGGTCCTGGAGGTGACCCGAGCGGTCGTCGAGGAAGTGGGGGCGGATCGGGTCGCCGTGCGACTGACACCGATGGGACGTTTCATGGGGATGGGCGACGAAACCCCCGAAGAAACCTTTAGCTATATCGTTCGCCAGCTCGACGCGATGAACCTGGCCTACCTGCACCTGGTGGAGCCAGCGATGGTCGGCACCGTGCGCGACGAACAGTTCGACCCGCGCTGGGATGCGATCATCGAGCGTCTGCGCGGCGACTTCACCGGCGTGCTGATGCTGGCGGGCGGCTATGACCAGCAGAGCGCCGAAAGAGCCCTGCTGGACGGCCGCGCCGATATGATCGCGTTCGGCCGTCCGTTCATTGCCAACCCTGATCTGCCGGCCCGTTTTCAGGGTGGCCACCCGTTGAATGCCGCAGACGGGAGCAGTTTCTTCGGCGGGGACGAGCGCGGTTACATCGACTACCCGGCGCTGGCCTGAAGCCTGTGCCCTGGAATCAGCCCGCCAGACCTACATAAACGTTTTGCACGTCATCGTGGCTGTCGATGGCTTCGAGGAAGGCTTCGACTTCAGCCATCTGCTCGTCGCTCAAGCCTTCGACCGGGTTTTTGGGGCGGTAGCCGATCTTCGCCGACTCCACGGTGAAACCGAACTCCGGCAACGCCTTGCACACGGCGTCCAGATCGGTGGGCTCGGTGTAGAACAGCGTCACGCCTTCGTCGCCGGCCTCGACATCCTGAGCGCCGGCCTCGATGGCGGCTTCTTCCGGATCGGCCTCGCCAGCGCCCGCCGCTTCGATCATGCCCAGATGGTCGAAGTCCCAGGTGATCGAACCGGCCGCGCCCATCTGACCTTTGCGGAACAGCACGCGAATCTCGGCAACCGTGCGGTTGACGTTGTCCGTCAGGCATTCGACGATCACTGGCACCTTGTGCGGGGCAAAGCCTTCGTACGTGACCTTCTCGAAATGGACGTGTTCACCGGTCAGGCCGGCGCCCTTCTTGATCGCCCGCTCCAGGGTTTCACGCGGCATCGAGGCCTTTTTCGCTTGCTCGACCACCAGACGCAACCGGGCGTTCATCTCGGGGTCCGCGCCGGAACGCGCGGCAATCATGATTTCCTTGGACAGCTTGCCGAAAATCCGCCCTTTGGCGTTGGCTGCTGCTTCTTTGTGTTTGACCTTCCACTGTGCGCCCATGATTGCTCTCTTGTTCCGATGGCGATAGATCGTCAATGCCGGCACGGCGTGGCGCGCCGGGCCGATGGCGATGAATGCTGTAAATGGTGACCGATGATGACACGCCACGGGAGTTTCATGGCGCCCGGCGCATTTTATACGCGATGCCGCCATATGAAACCCCTGAAGTGTGCGAGTTGATCAAACGGAAGAGGATAAGTTTCGGGGAAAACGGCACCACAGACGCTGAGATATGCAAACGCAGCTTGTAGTCTGTTTCCGAAAATTCAGAAGTCGCCCTTTTATCCTGTGGCTTTTCGTACCCTCTGCGCCTCGAATTTTCAAGGTGAAATAGCGGATGCGCGAAGATCAGCACGTGGTAATGACCTTGGCCATCGCCGACTGTCCTGACGATCTGCAGGTGATCGGCGTCCACGGCCAGGACCGTCTGAATGCGCCCTTTCGCTTCGACGTGGATCTGGTCAGCCCCGATCCCGCACTGGACTGCGCCGGCCTGCTGCACCGCAATGCCTGGTTGACCATGGGCGCGGGAGCAAATGAAACCGACGGGCTGCAGGGCGAGGTCTTTGCCCTGCGGCAACTGCACCGCGGGCCGGAGCTGAGCCTGTACCGCCTGTGCCTGATGCCTTCGGTGCAACGGCTTGCCGGCAGGGTTCGAAGGCGGACCTACAACGGCATGAGCGTCCCGCAGATTCTCGCGAACCTGCTGCATGATCACCGCCTGCACGAGGAGGCCTTTCGTTTCGAGCAACTGATCGGCCTTTATCCACCCCGAAAACACTGTGTGCAGTACGACGAAAGCGATCTGCATCTGTTGCGCCGGCTGTGCGAAGAAGAAGGCATCGGCTTTCGTTTCGAACACCACAGGGACCGGCATGCGCTGGTGTTTTCCGACGATCCGGCGGGTTTCCCGGAATGGCCGTTTGCGATTGCCGTCGACCATCTGGCCGAGCAACTGTCGATGCGCAACTGCTACAGCAGCCACGCCGGAGAGTTCTATGCCCCGGCGTTTTCTTCCGTTTCGCTGGCTCAACAGTACGCCGATAACCAGTCGGTCTGGGCGCAATCCGTCGCCGACGAACCTCCGGGTCGGCAGCGCCAGGTCAGCGAACGCGAGTTGCAACGCCTGCGCTGCGAACGCCGCGAGATCATCGGGCGCAGCCGTCATTGTTCATTGCGCAGCGGCCAGGTGGTGAGGGTCGAGGGGCACACGGACCCTTTGCTCAATGATCAGTGGCTGCTGACCCAAGTGCAGCATTCAGCGAAGCAGTTGACGCCGTTGCGGCACTGTTCGACTGCGAACGTGGTCCAGATTCTCCAGGCGATTGCCACCGCCAACCAGTCCCCGCTTGCCGTTGCCAGTCTGCATCCCCAGCGCACCCATTTCGACAAGCCCGTTCTGGCGAGTTACGAGAACCGTTTTCTGGTCCTGCCGTGGACGATGCCGTTTCGTCCGGCACAGGAAAGCCCCAGGCCGACGTTTACAGGCGTTTTCAGCGCGATACAGACCCACGATGAAGCCGACGCTCACGGACGGTTGAAGATTCGTTACGACTGGCAATCGGAGTCGCCGGCCTTTGGTGGAGAGGACAGTTGGGCGCCGGTGTTCGCCAGCGTGGGAAAACAACCCGCCGGGAGCCGGCTGCAGGTTCGGTTTTTCGAGGGTGATCCCGATCAGCCGGTGATCTGTGGCGTCCTGGACGACGCGCCCATCGCGACGCAGCTCAACCGCACGTTGCAACTCGATGGTGTGGTCCATGAGCCCGGGGGAAGCCTGCTGCAGTTGCGTCCCGATGAGCAACTGCGGATCGACAGCCACACCCCGTTGATCCTGCAGACCAGCCGCGCAACATTGAGTATCAGTGACACCGGGATTCACTACACACCGCTAAACACTGCCCACTCGCCGGTCGAGAACGAAACCGGCGACGAGCCCCTCGACGATCTGCAACTGACGCACCCCGGTGATACGCAACTGCCATTGGCCAACTGCACCTGGTACATCGTGCGGATGCCGACCCCCGACCTCGCCCTTCTGGCGCGTATCGGCGCCGAGGACATTCTGTTCGAAGGCAAGACCGACACCGAGGGCTGGCTGGGGCTGAGCCCTGCGCAATGCGTACGTTTGCTACAACTGTACACACGCCATGGGGAACAGCTGTGTCTGGTGCATCCGGGGCATTGCCGTCCCCTTCGCAGCGTGTTCCGGCGCAGCCCGCTTCCCGCCGAAAAACTGGCCTGAGGTAAACCCTGTCGCGAGCGCAGGGTTAGCAGGTGCAGACCCGATCAACGGTGTTTGAAATCCGGATCGCGTTTTTCTATGAACGCAGCCATGCCTTCTTTCTGGTCTTCGCTGGCGAACGCCGCATGAAACACCCTGCGCTCGAAACGAATGCCCTCGGCCAGACTGACCTCGAAAGCGCGGTTCACGCTTTCCTTGACCATCATGGCCACGGGCAGCGACTTCGCGGCGATGCTCTGGGCCACCTTCAGCGCCTCGTCGAGCAATTGAGCCTGAGGCACGATTCTCGCCACCAGCCCAGCGCGTTCGGCCTCCACCGCATCGATCATGCGCCCGGTCAGGCACATTTCCATTGCCTTGGCCTTACCCACCGCGCGCGTGAGCCGCTGTGTCCCGCCCATACCCGGCAATACGCCGAGTTTGATCTCGGGCTGACCGAATCTGGCCGTGTCCGAGGCCAGGATGAAATCGCACATCAGCGCCAGTTCGCAGCCGCCGCCCAAGGCAAAGCCTGAAACGGCGGCAATGATGGGCTTGCGTCGGTTGGCCACGCGGTCGCTGTCGCTGAACAGGTCGTCGAGGTAGATCTGCGGGTATCTGAGTTCCGCCATCTCCTTGATGTCAGCGCCTGCGGCGAAGGCTTTGGCCGAGCCCGTCAGCACGATGCACCCAATCTCCCGATTGCTTTCCAATTCATCGAGCGCGTGGTTGAGTTCGCTGATCAACTGCGAGTTGAGCGCGTTCAATGCCTCTGGACGGTTGAGGGTGAGCAGCGCTACGCGACCTTTAACTTCTTTGAGGATCGTTGTGTAACTCATTGTTATTCATCCATTTATTGTTTTATTCGAGAAGCTCGAAGCAACCTCAGACGACTTTAGCTTTGCGCTTTAACCCATTGTTTTTAATCAGCTAAACGATTTCAACCGCCATGGCGGTCGCCTCACCGCCGCCGATACAGATGGCCGCTACGCCGCGTTTCAAGCCGCGCTGTTTGAGCGCCGACAGCAATGTGACCAGGATGCGCGCACCTGAGGCACCGATGGGATGCCCCAGCGCGCAGGCGCCGCCATTGACATTGACTTTTTCGTGGGACAACTCGAGCTTGCTCATGGTGACCAGCGCCACCACCGCGAAGGCTTCGTTGATTTCGAACAGATCGACATCACTCAGTGCCCAGCCGGTCCTGGTCATCAATTTTTCGATGGCGCCAATCGGAGCCGTTGGAAACAGTCCCGGCTTGTTGGCATAGGCCGCGTGCCCGTGGATCACCGCCAGCGGCTTGAGCCCTCGTCGCCCGGCTTCGGATTGACGCATCAGGGTCAACGCCGCCGCACCGTCGGAAATGGAACTGGAATTGGCAGCGGTGACCGTCCCGCCTTGGCGAAACGCTGGTTTGAGGGTCGGGATCTTGTCCAGTCGCGCCTTGGGCGGCTGTTCGTCCTGAGTGATGACTTTCAGTTCCTTGCCCACGGTCACTTGTACCGGCACGATCTCAGCCTCGAAATGCCCCTGCTTCATGGCCTCCTGTGCGCGGGTCAGTGACGCAACGGCAAAGGCATCCTGACTTTCGCGGCTGAAGCCTTCGAACGCAGCGCATTCCTCGGCGAAAGTGCCCATCAGGCGGCCACGCTCGTAAGCGTCTTCCAGACCGTCATAAAACATGTGATCGATGACCTGACCATGGCCCATGCGATAACCGCCGCGGGCCTTGTCCAACAGATACGGCGCATTGGACATGCTTTCCATGCCCCCCGCGATCACCACATCGGCGCTGCCGGCGAGCAGCAGGTCATGGCCCATGATCGCCGCCTGCATGCCCGATCCGCACATCTTGTTGAGTGTGGTGCACAGCGTGCCGTCGCTCAGGCCAGCGCCCAATGCGGCCTGGCGGGCGGGTGCCTGTCCCAGCCCTGCCGGCAAAACGCAGCCGAACAGGACCTGCTCGACATCCGTTGACCCAAGGCCTGCGCGGTCGACAGCGGCGCGAATCGCCGCCGCCCCCAGTTGCGGCGCGGTCAGGCTTTTCAAGTCGCCCTGAAAGCCGCCCATGGGTGTGCGAACGGCGCTGACGATCACGACCGGGTCGTCGTTCAGCGATTGACGTGTGTTCAGTGACATGAGCAATCTCCTCGATTAGCGAGCGGCCATGCGCAAGGCGCCGTCCAGACGGATCACCTCGCCGTTGAGCATGCTGTTTTCGATGATGTGGCGCACCAGTGCGGCGTACTCCTCAGGCTTGCCCAGCCGTGGGGGGAATGGCACGCCGGCGGACAGGCTCTCGCGCACCTGCGGGGTCATGCCGGCCATCATCGGGGTTTCAAAAATACCGGGGGCGATGGTCATCACGCGGATGCCGAAACGCGCAAGTTCGCGGGCGGCGGGGAGTGTCAGGCTGGCAATTGCGCCCTTGGACGCGGCATAGGCGGCTTGCCCGATCTGGCCATCGAAGGCGGCAACCGACGCCGTATTGATGATGACGCCGCGCTCGCCGCCGTCGTCGGGCGTGCCTTCGGCGATGGCGGCTGCCGCCAGGCGCAAGAGGTTGAAACTGCCGATCAGATTGACGTTGATGACCTGGCTGAAGCTGTCCAGCCCGTGGGGACCTTCCTTGCCGAGGATTTTTTGCGCGCCGACGATGCCGGCGCAGTTGACCAGACCGTTGATCTGACCGAACGCTGTCACGGCGCTTGCCACTGCCGCCTGAGCGGCGCTTCCCGAGGTGATGTCGGTGACACTGGCGCGGGCATTGGCGCCGAGCTTTTCGACCTGGGCGTCGAGCGCCTGGACGTTGATGTCCACCAGCATGACCCTGGCGCCCGCCTCGATCAGCATCTGCGCGGTTGCCGCGCCCAGCCCGGATGCGCCGCCACTGACCAGAAATACCTTGCCTTCGATCTGCATGACTGTGTCTTCCTTAGACGCTTATTGTTGTAGGTGTGTGATGCATCGATGACGAGATACTCCGCCCTGTGGCGGCGATGGGCAATAGTCAAAGCGCGCATCGGGGGTGGCGGTTTTAGACAGGGTGATCAGCCCTTGCGCTGCAACACCGCCGCACCGGACTCCGCCGACAGGCGCCGGTTGTCCAGCATCGCCAGCAAGGCGATCAGCGCCACCCAGACAAAGGTCAATTGAAAATCAGCGGTCACCGCCTGCCCCTCATTGCCATGCAGGGCCATCGAGCCGCGCAGCAACAGGGCGGCGATGGCCACGCCCAGCCCCATGCTCAACTGGAACAACATACTGAACAGGGTTGACGCATCGCTCATCTGTGCCTTGGGCACGTCGGCGAACCCCAAGGTATTGAACGCCGTGAACTGCATCGAGCGCGACAGCCCGCCGATGAACAGAATCAGCAGAATCAACGGCCAGCCCATCTGTTCGTTGAGCAGCGCGCAGGCGGCAATGGCAATCACGCCGATGATGCCGTTCACCATCAGCACCGGACGAAAGCCCCAGCGTTGCATGATCGCGCTGGTGAACGGTTTCATCGCCAGATTGCCGGCAAACACGCCCAGCACCAGCAGGCCGGAGTCGAACGCCGACAGGCCGAACCCGAGCTGGAACATCAGCGGCAGAAGAAAGGGCAAGGTGCTGATGGCGATGCGAAACAATGAGCCGCCCAACAAGCTGACACTGAAGGTTCGGATGCCGATCACGCTGACATTCATCAAGGGCTCGGTGCGCCTGCGCATGTGCGCCCAGGCCAAGGCGCCGCAGACCAGCCCGGTGCCGGTGACCAGCAACCCCGACCACGGATTCCCACGGCCCTGCCCCAGCATTTCCATGCCATACAGCAGTGCCGTGCAAGCCACGCCCAGCAGCACGAAGCCTGGGAAATCGAAGGCGCGCCGACTGATTTCGTTGCGGCTGGGGATCAGTACCCACGTCGCGATCAAGGCCACAATACCCAGCGGCAGGTTGAGGTAGAAAATCCACGGCCACGACGCGTGGGTCACGATGAAGCCACCCAGTGGCGGCCCGAGCACCGGGGCAACCAGCCCCGGCCAGGTGATCAGGGAAATCGCCCGCACCAGATCCTTTTTCTCGGTGGCGCGCATGACCGCCAGACGCCCCACCGGAACCATCATCGCGCCACTGATACCTTGCAGAACCCGAGCAGCGACAAAGGTTTCCACACTGGTGCTGATGCCGCAGAGCAACGAAGACAAGGTAAACAGCACGATTGCGCCGCCGAACACCTGCCGCGAGCCCAATCGATCCGCCAGCCAGCCGCTGATGGGAATGAACGCTGCTATTGCCAGCATGTAGGCACTCATGCCGATATTCAGGTCAACGGGCGCTACGCCAAACGTCTGCGCCATCTGCGGCAAGGCGGTGGCGATGACGGTGGCATCGAGGTTTTCCATGAAAAACGTGACCGCCACCAACAGGGCGATGAGCGTCGATTGGCGTTGCGACATCAATGCGGTTCCTTGAATGACCCTCAAAGGCAGCGCAGTAGAGTATCCCGATTTCCTGGGTGGGGCGTAGATCGAAAGGGCTTCGGCTCGGCTTCTTCGAGGAAATGGGCGGTTATCGAACAGATTGCGCGGTGGCGCCGGGTTGAGCATTTTTGCACTATTAACTATCTGGTACATTCCGCTCATCCCACGCTTATCCCGGCGTGAGTATTGAATAACAAGAGTCCATCGCCATGACGTCACACGCTACTCAACCGTCCATCCTCGCCGGCCTCATCGGCGCAGGTATCCAGGCCTCGCGCACGCCCGCGCTGCACGAGCACGAAGGTGACGCGCAAGGGATGCGCTATCTGTACCGCATCATCGACCTGGATGCGCAGAAACTCGACGTCACCGCCCTGCCGCAGCTGCTCGACGGCGCACAGCGTTGTGGGTTCACCGGTTTGAACATCACCTTCCCCTGCAAACAAGCCGTCATCCCCCTGCTTGACGAATTGTCCGACGAGGCGCGCAGCATTGGCGCGGTCAATACCGTGGTGTTCAGGGATGGCAGACGCATCGGCCACAACACCGATTGCCTGGGGTTTGCCGAAGGGTTTCGTCGCGAGCTGGGCGATGTCAGCCGTGGACGCGTGGTGCAACTGGGCGCGGGTGGTGCGGGGGCGGCGGTAGCCCATGCGCTGTTGAGCGATGGCGTTGAACAACTCAGCGTCTTTGAAGTGGACCCGGCGCGTGCGCAGAGTCTTGTGGACAACCTCAATGCTCACTTCGGTGCCGGTCGCGCTCAGGTCGGGCATGACCTGCCGACTTCGATGGCCAAGGCCGACGGGCTGGTCAATACCACCCCGGTGGGCATGGCGAAACTGCCGGGCACGCCGTTGCCGCCAGAGTTGCTGCGGGCGCAATTATGGGTGGCCGAGATCATCTACTTCCCGCTCCAGACCCAATTGCTGTCCCACGCCCGACGCCTGGGCTGCCGGACGCTGGATGGCAGCACCATGGCGGTGTTTCAGGCGGTCAAGGCGTTCGAACTGTTCACCGGCGAAAAAGCCGACGCGCAGCGGATGCAGGCATTCTTCCACTCACTGGATGCCTGAGCACGCCCTTTCGTCTGATCCCGCCTGCACCGGCCCGGCTTGCCAGCGGTGACGATTTCAAAGGCGCCACCGCCGGCAAGCCGGGCTGCTACAAACGCGGATGCCGCCGGACACGCCGAAAGACTTCTGCCTGAAAGGCGTGGGAGGCCTCCGGCCAGAATCAAAATCCAACAGTAACTCCCGTGCTTCTACTAACGCGGTGGTTTGCTGGAGATGCCCCGGCTACGCAGAACTGCTTCTCCCCGCAGGGCGAGCTTCTTACGGCATCAGATATCGGGTCACCGAATCGCTGATCATCGCCTTGTGCCGTTCTTTCACCTCACGGTCTTCCAGCTCGATCTGGAAGATTTCCGAGAAGGTGTGGCGGTTGGACACGCGATAGAAACAGAACGAACTGATCAGCATGTGCAGATCCACCGCCTGCACACCCGGACGGAAAAGCCCTTCCTGTTCACCCCGGCGCAGGGTCTCGTCCAGCGCCTGCAATACGTGCTGACTCAAGGCACGGATCGTCGGTGACTGTTTGACGTTGTCGCCGTTGTGGATGTTCTCGATGCAGACGATGCGCACGAAATCGACATTGCGGTCATGGTGGTCAAACGTGAATTCGACCAGGCGCTGAATCGCCTCCATAGGTGCCAGTACATCGAGTTTCAGGCTGCTTTCGGTATGGCGGATGTCGCCGTAGAGTTTCTCCAGTACTTCGGTGTACAGCTGTTCCTTGCTGTTGAAGTAGTAGTAGATCATGCGCTTGGAGGTTTGCGTGCGCTCGGCGATGGCATCGACCCTGGCGCCCGACAGCCCTTGGGCCACGAACTCGGCGACGGCCGCCTGAAGGATGCCGTCGCGGGTTTTTTCCGGATTATTCTTGCGGCTCTTGCGTGGCGCCTCTACGGGCGCTTCGGCAAGGGTGTCGTCGACAGTTTTCATGCTTGGCTCACGACCACGGTGGAATGCCGCGATTATGAGCCGCACTGCCGCGTTACGGAAGTGGCATATGCCAGCATGGCCATCAGTGGGTCACAGCCGCGCCTGTCGCGCCGACCCGCTGCGCGACTTGGCCATGGCCGCCAGACGCACGGCCACGTTGGCGGCGCCGTAACCGATGTAGCCGTTCTTGCGCTGCAGGATCTCGAAGAAAAACCGGTCATCGAACGCTTCGGTGTAGACGTGAAACAACTCCCCACCGTTGGCATCGCGGTCGTAAAGAACGTTGTAGTAGGCCAGCTCGCTGAGGAACTCGTCGTCGAAATCGAAGCGCGCCGCCAGATCGTCGTAGTAGTTGAGCGGAATATCCAGCAACTGCACGCCCGCCTCCTTCGCCCGCGCGACCTGAGCGAAGATGTCGTCACAGGAAAACGCGATGTGATGCACGCCCGAACCGCGATAGCTGGACAACGCATGGGAGATCGCGGTGTTGCGATTCTCTGAAATGTTCAGCGGCAGGCGCACGGTGCTGCAACGGCTGCGCAGCGCCCGGCTCTTCACCAGACCGTACGGATCGGGCAGCACCACTTCGTCGTCGGCCTCGAAATCCAGCAGCGTCTTGTAGAACAACACCCAACTGTCGAGACTCTCGGCCGGCAGCGCCATGGCCATGTGATCGATGCGCTGCAGACCGCCTCCGATCGACGCCTGGGCACTGACGTTGAAATCGCTGTCGTAGATCGACTGACCGGGGGCCGCAGGCTCGACCAGATAGATCAGGCTGCCATCCGGCGCGCGCACCGCCGGGATTTCCCGCTCGTTGGGCCCCACCAGGCCACGATAAGGCTGCCCCTTGTAGAGCCGCGCACGTTCCAGCGCCGCATTGCCGTTCTCCACGCGCAAGGCGGTGGCGCAAAGCGACGGGCCGTGGGATTCGAAAAAGCTGTGGGCGAAGGAATAAGGTTCGGCGTTCAATACGATCTTGATGTCGCCCTGCCCCAGCAGGCTGACCGCTTTGGAGCGGTGCTGGCCGAGTCTTGCGAAACCGAGCTTTTCCAGCCAGCCCGTCAGTCGTGCGCTCTGGGCATCATCCACCGCGAATTCGAGGAACTCGACGCCGTCATAAACACTGGCAGCGGGAGGATTGAACAGCAATTGCGGCTCGACCGGCTGTGCCTCCTGCGCCAGCAGCGCCCGGGTCTTCTCCTCCAGGTACAGCAGCGAGCGCAGGCCGTCGGCGGCATTGGCCCTTGGCGGCGCGGCGCGGAAGCCGTCGTTGAAAATTTCCAGCGACAGCGGCCCGGTGTAGCCACTTTTCAGAATCGGCGCGAGGAACCCCGGCAGATCGAACTCGCCTTGACCGGGGAAACATCGGAAATGCCGGCTCCACTCCAGCACGTCCATCGCCAGCACCGGGGCATCGGCCATCTGTACAAAGAAGATCTTGTCGCCGGGAATATTGGCTATACCGCTGGGATCGCCCTTCAACGACAGGGTATGAAAGCTGTCGAGCAACACGCCCAGCGCGGGGTGATCAACCTGACGCACCAGATTCCACACCTGCTGCCAGGTGTTCACATGACGCCCCCAGGCCAGTGCTTCGTAGCCGATGCGCAGCGCGCGCGCGCCGGCCCGTTCGGCGAGCAGCGCCAGATCGTCCAGCAGAATGTTTTCCTCGCCCAGCGAATCGCTGGCGGTGTTGCTACAGACCAGCACCAGGTCGGTGCCCAGCTCCTGCATCAGGTCGAATTTGCGCTCGGCGCGGTCGACATTGCGCTGCAGCCTGTCGCGGCGGCAGCCTTCGAAATCGCGAAAGGGCTGGAACAGGGTGATGGCGATGCCAAGGTCGGCGCACATCTGGCGAACGTTGCGCGGGCTGCCGTCGTAGTACAGCAGATCGTTTTCAAAGATTTCCACGCCATCGAAGCCCGCAGCGGCAATGGCTTCGAGTTTTTCCGGCAGGGTTCCGCTCAAGGATACGGTGGCAATCGAGCGCTGCATGTCATGACTCCTCGTTGATTGCACCCGGCGGACAGTTCTTCAGCTGATGCTCAGGTGTCAGACCGATTATTCTCCCGGTATCCTGCCATCGCAAATTAAATGTACGGACCGGTTAGTTTTGTGTTCGATAATCGCCCAAAAATACCCCGAGTCAATTGACGCCTCTGCCGATGCGCTCCAACATCAACTCCACATTGTCGGACAAGGAAGCCCTTTTCATCAGTTACGACCCGATGCCGCCTTACTCGGGACAGCCTCACACAGACAAAACCATAACAATTCCAAGACAGGTTAAATGCTCATGCGCTCATACCCTGCTTCGCCTGCGCCGGTCGCAGCCACCCCTGTGCATCCTCATGCCGGGATCGGTGAAAAGATCCGAGGCGCCCTCGCTGTCGGCAAGACCCGCTGGGGGATGCTGGCTCTGGTGTTCTTCGCCACCACCCTGAACTACATCGACCGCGCCGCCCTGGGCGTGATGCAACCGATCCTGGCCAAGCAGATGAGCTGGACGGCGATGGATTACGCCAACATCAACTTCTGGTTCCAGGTGGGTTACGCCGTCGGCTTTCTGTTGCAAGGCCGGTTCATCGACAAGGTCGGGGTCAAGCGCGCGTTCTTCCTGGCGGTGCTGCTCTGGAGCTTCGCGACCGGGGCTCACGGCCTGGCGACCTCGGCTGCGGGCTTCATGGTCTGCCGGTTCATTCTGGGTCTGACCGAAGCCGCCAACTACCCGGCCTGCGTCAAGACCACCCGGTTGTGGTTCCCTGCGGGCGAACGTGCCGTGGCGACCGGGATCTTCAACGCCGGCACCAACGTCGGTGCCATGGTCACCCCGGCCCTGTTGCCGTTGATCCTGACGGTCTGGGGCTGGCAGGCGGCGTTTATCTGCATGGGGTCGCTGGGGCTGGTGTGGGTCATCACCTGGCGCCTGAAGTACTTCAATCCTGAAGAGCACCCGACCGTACGGCAGAGCGAGCTGGACTACATCAATCAGGCCAGCGACGCGGAGCCGGTTCCGGAAAAAGTGCCCTTCTCGCAGATTCTGAAAATGCGTGGGACCTGGGCCTTCGCCCTGGCCTACGCCATGACCGCGCCGGTGTTCTGGTTTTACCTGTACTGGTTGCCGCCGTTTCTGAATCAGCAGTACAACCTGGGCATCAGCGTGACGCAGATGGGGATCCCGCTGATCCTGATCTGGCTGACGGCGGACTTCGGCAGTATCGGCGGCGGGATCCTGTCCTCGTGGTTGATCGGTCGCGGCATGCGCCCTACCACCTCGCGGCTGCTGTCGATGCTGATTTTCGCGCTGACCATCATTTGCGTGGTGTTTGCCGCCAACGCCAGCGGATTGTGGGTAGCCGTCGCGGCCATCGCCCTTGCGGTCGGCGCGCATCAGGCCTGGACGGCTAACATCTGGAGTCTGGTGATGGATTACACCCCCAAACACATGATGAGCACGGTGTTCGGTTTCGGCGGGATGTGCGCGGCGATCGGCGGGATGTTCATGACACAGATCGTCGGCGCGGTGCTGACGGCGACCCACAACAATTACAACGTGCTGTTTACGTTGATCCCGGCGATGTACTTCATCGCGCTGATCTGGATGTATTTCATGGCGCCGCGCAAGGTGGAAGCGGCGGGCGAGTGATTCGTGGCGCGGGTCGGCGCGCGTCCGGTATGCGCGGAAGACCGGCATCACTTTCGTGAGCACACATCCCGTAGCAGTCCGGCTTGCCGGCGGTGGCTTATTAAAGGTTGCCACCGCTTAAAGGTTGCCACCGCCGGCAAGCCGGACTGCTACAGACGTATCATGACCGTTGCTACCCCTCATGATCGTTTGATAATCGTACCCACGCTCCGGGTGGTAACGCCGCAGAGCGTGGGAACGATCAACATCCGGTGGCCGCGATCACTCCCCGGCCGGCTTGAACACCACCACCGCCAGCGGCGGCAGATTCAACGCTAGCGAACACGCCTGACCATGGCTCTTGATCTCTTCAGCCATCACCGCCCCGCCGTTGCCGATATTGGAACCCGCATACGCCTCGGCGTCCGAATTCAGCAGCTCGGCCCACTTGCCACTGAACGGAACCCCGACGCGATAGCCATGACGCGGCACCGGTGTCAGGTTGGCCACCACTAGCAGCGGCTCACCCTCCTTGCTCCAGCGTAAATAGGCGTACACGCTGTTGCCGGCATCATCACCGATGACCCACTGGAACCCCTGCGGCTGACAATCCTGCTCGTACAGCGCCTTCTCAGACCGATACAACCGGTTGAGGTCGCCCACCAGGGTGTGCACGCCCTTGTGATCGGCATAGTTGAGGAAATGCCAGTCCAGCTCGGTGTCGTGGTTCCACTCCCGCCACTGCCCGAACTCGCAGCCCATGAACAGCAGCTTCTTGCCCGGGTGGGTCCACATGAACGTCAGGTAAGCGCGCAGGTTGGCGAACTTCTGCCAGCGATCACCCGGCATCTTGTCGATCAGCGAGTGCTTGCCGTGCACCACCTCGTCATGTGAGATCGGCAGAATGAAACGCTCGGACCACGCATACACCAGCCCGAAGCTCAGACGATCATGGTGATGCTGACGATGGATCGGGTCCTGCTCGATGTACTTCAGCGTGTCGTGCATCCAGCCCATGTTCCACTTGTAGGCAAAGCCCAGACCGCCCTGTTGCGTGGGTTGACTGACCCCCGGCCAGGCCGTGGATTCCTCGGCGATGACCAGCGCGCCCGGTGCCTCCAGTGCGACCACGTCGTTGAGGTGGCGCAGGAAATCGATGGCTTCCAGGTTCTCGCGGCCGCCATAACGGTTCGGCACCCACTCCCCGGCCTTGCGCGAATAGTCGCGATAGAGCATCGAGGCCACGGCGTCCACGCGCAAACCATCGATGTGGAAGTTCTTCAGCCAATGCAGGCCGGACGCGATCATGAAGCCGTGCACTTCCGTGCGGCCCAGGTTGTAGATCAGCGTGTCCCAGTCCTGGTGGAAGCCTTCCTGCGGGTTGCCGTATTCGTACAGCGCGGTGCCGTCGAATTGCGCCAGACCGTGGGTGTCGGTCGGAAAGTGCGCCGGCACCCAGTCGAGAATCACGCCGATGTCGTTCTGGTGACAGGCGTTGACGAAGGCTGCGAAATCTTCCGGCGTGCCGTAGCGCGCGCTCGGTGCGAACTGCGACAGCAATTGGTAGCCCCACGAACCACCAAACGGGTGTTCCATGATCGGCATCAGCTCGATGAGGGTGAAGCCCAGATCCTTGATATACGGAATCAGGTTGTCCGCCAGTTCGTGCCAGTTGAACGGACGATCAGGCTCGTCTTCGCCGCCGTGGTGCCATTTCCACGAGCCGGCGTGCAGTTCGTAGATCGAGATCGGCTTGTGCACGTCCTGCTTTTCGCCACGAGACTGCATCCAGTCGGTGTCCTGCCAGTCGAAGTTCAACGGCGCGGCAACTTTGGAGGCGGTGTCGGGTGGCAACTTGGTCGCCAGGGCCATCGGGTCCGCCTTGAGCGGCAGTACCCCGTGCTGGCCAAGGATTTCATATTTATAGGCTTCGCCAGGGCCGATGCGCGGAATGAAGATCTCCCATACGCCGGAGGGATATCGGACCCGCATCGGATGCCGACGACCGTCCCAACTGTTGAAGTCGCCCACCACCGAAACCCGCCGCGCATTCGGCGCCCAGACCGAGAAGCGCACGCCCTCGACGCCGTCGACGGTTTTCACTTGGGCACCCAGTGCGCTGCTCAAGTCACGGTGGTTGCCTTCGGCGAACAGATACAAGTCCATTTCACCGAGCAACTGGCCGAAACTGTAAGGATCCTCGGTGATCTGTTCACCGGTGGCCCAGTTGATTTTCAGCAGGTAGGGTTCGCGGACCGGAAAATGCCCGGCAAAAAAACCGGGCTTATCGCTCATGGTCAACTCACCCAGATCGCGTTCGCCATCCCGAGACAGCACACGCACGCTCAGGGCATTGGGCAGATAGGCGCGAATCACCTGGCCGTCCTTGCCGTCGCTGTGCGGACCGAGCATGGAGAAAGGATCGCGGTGTTCGGCGCGGATCAACGCGTCCATATCGCCGGCACTGGGCAACAACTTGTGGTTGCCTTCGCCGAATTGGTCAGACGCACTCATTTTCATTCTCCATCAGACAAGTTCAACAGCCCGCGCAAGCCTTGAAGCGGAACCGACAACCAGGTCGGCCGATTCTCGGCCTCGTAGGCCACTTCATAAGCGGCTTTTTCCAGGGTGAACAGCGCCAGTGCAGCGGCCTCCCCCTTAGCATCTTTCCAGGCATGGGCAACGTCGACGGTGGCTGATTTGTAGCCCCCGAGAAACGCTTCCCGCGCCTGACTCAAATAGGTTTCGGCGACATGTTTTCGCGCTGCGGCAGCTTCCGGCGAGGTGTCGGCTGCCTGTGCATTGCGCATCGCCATGGCGGCAGCGTAGTCGAAAGATCGCAACACGCCGCTGACATCTTTGAACGGGCTGTATTTGGCCCGCCGATCCTGCAGCGGACGTGCCGGTTCGCCCTCGAAGTCGATCAGATAAGCATCGCCCTTGACCACCAGCATTTGCCCCAGGTGCAAGTCGCCATGCACCCGCATGCGCAATCCGCCGACCGACTGTTTGGCCAGGGCTTGTACCTGTGCCAGCAGCGGTTTGCGTTTGCTCAGCAACTCACTGACCAGTTGCTGATCGCCGGGTTCCAGCGAATCGCGATGCTGCTCCAGAAGATCAAGGGCACGTTCGACTTGCGCCGCCACGCTTTTGGCCGACGCCTGACTGTCCTTGACGCTGGTGACTTCGGTCTTGAAGTCCGGGTTGTCGGTCGCGGCGCTGAGCACCACGTGCATTTCGCCCAGGCGCTGCCCCAGCAGGCCCGCGAAATCCTTGAGTTCCACCAGCGCGTTGGCGTGCTGGTCGAGGTTCGAATGCCCATGGGCCATTTCGTCGCGCACCGCACGCTCAAGGTTATTCTGCGTCCACTCCCAGGCGTCGCCCTGGTTGCTCAGATAACCTTGGGCGATCATCAACAGATTGTCCTGACCCTCGTTATCGACCCGCACCACAGCGCCCAACAGCGGCGAGATGTGCTGGTAGCCGGCTTCGGTCAGGTAAGCGCCCATTTCCAGCTCCGGGTGCGTTCCGGCAGCGACCCGGCGAATCATCTTCAACACGACGC
>NZ_QXTJ01000026.1:185974-311060 GCF_003605735.1 Pseudomonas sp. LS-2
GCGGCGCCAGCTTCGAGGTCTGCTGGAAGCGCAGTTCGCCGTCATTGGTCGGCAGCACGGTCTGGTCCTGCATGCCCTTGATCACGGCGCGAATGAACGGCTCAAGGGTAAACGCGTCGGTGATCAACCCGACCTGACGGCCGCGACGCACGCGGGCCAACGCCAGTTGCTGCGGCAAGGCGCTGCTGAAATCGTCTTCGGCCAGAAAGCCGAACGGCAACTGGTAGCGCGCCACGTCGCCGCCTGCAGTGACTTCGATTTCGCTGAGCAACACAGGGCGCTGGGCCGTGCCGAAGCGTACGGCGTAGGCAATGTGCACGTTGTCGATGGCCGTGCCCTTGCCCGCGAACCAGCGCCGTTTCGGCAGGTACACCGACAGCGAGGTCTGCTCCATGGTCTGGCGCAGGGGTTCGTCCAAGAGTTCTTCCAGGCGCTGCTTAAGCACCAGGGTCGGGAAGTCCGGCATGCTTTCGGCCGGTTCGACGTGCCAGCTGGGCATTTGATTCTCCGCGGCCAGCAAGAACCAGTAGAAGCCGTAAGGCGGCAACGTCAGCAGGTAATTGAGCTGGCCAATAGGTGGAAAGGCGCTGCCGCCGAGCATTTCCACCGGCACCGTACCGGCGTAGTGGGAAAGCTCCAGTTCCGCCGCCTGAGAGGCGGACGACACGTTGGCGACGCACAGAATGATCTCGCTCTTGCCATCGGCCCCGGTGTATTCGCGGGTGTAGGCCAGGATGCGGCGGTTGCTCGGAGACAGCATTTTCAGCGTGCCGCGACCGAAGGCCTTCTGCTGTTTGCGCACAGCGAGCATGCGCCGGGTCCAGTTGAGCAGCGAATGCGGGTCGTGATCCTGAGCCTCGACGTTGACCGACTGATAGCCATAGAGCGGGTCCATGATCGGTGGCAGTACCAGGCTCGCCGGATTGGCGCGGGAGAACCCGCCGTTGCGGTCGATGGACCATTGCATGGGTGTCCGCACGCCGTCGCGGTCGCCCAGATAAATGTTGTCACCCATGCCGATTTCGTCACCGTAATACAGCGTCGGCGTACCTGGCATGGACAACAACATGCTGTTGAGGAGCTCCACGCGGCGGCGGTCGCGTTCCAGCAGCGGCGCCAGTCGGCGACGGATGCCCAGATTGATCCGCGCGCGGCGGTCCGATGCGTAGTAGTTCCACAGATAGTCGCGCTCACGGTCGGTGACCATTTCCAGGGTCAATTCATCGTGGTTGCGCAGGAAAATCGCCCATTGGCAGTTCTCCGGAATTTCCGGGGTCTGGCGCAGGATATCGGTGATCGGAAAGCGGTCTTCCTGCGCGACCGCCATGTACATGCGCGGCATCAGCGGGAAGTGGAACGCCATGTGGCACTCGTCGCCGTCCTTGCCCTTGCGATCGCCGAAGTACAACTGTGTGTCTTCAGGCCACTGATTCGCCTCGGCCAACAGCATGCGGTCGGGGTAGTTGGCGTCGATCTCGGCACGGATCTTCTTCAGAACATCGTGGGTTTCCTGAAGGTTCTCGTTGTTGGTGCCATCGCGTTCGATCAGGTAAGGAATGGCGTCCAGCCGCAGGCCGTCGATGCCCATGTCCAGCCAGTAGCGCATGACTTCGAGCACCGCTTTCATGACCTGCGGATTGTCAAAGTTGAGGTCCGGCTGGTGCGAGTAAAACCGGTGCCAGAAGTACTGGCCGGCGACCGGGTCCCAGGTCCAGTTCGATTTTTCGGTGTCGAGGAAGATGATCCGCGTGCCGTCGTATTTCTGGTCGTCATCGGACCAGACGTAGAAGTCCCGGGCCTTGGAGCCTTTTTTTGCATGCCGGGCGCGTTGAAACCACGGATGCTGGTCGGAGGTGTGATTGATGACCAGCTCAGTGATCACCCGCAAACCGCGCTTGTGCGCTTCGGCGATGAATTTCTTTGCATCGGCCATGGTGCCGTAATCGGTGTGAATACCCCGATAGTCAGCGATGTCGTAGCCATCGTCTCGCCGAGGCGAGGGGTAGAACGGCAGCAGCCAGATGGTGTTCACGCCCAGCTCGGCAATGTAGTCGAGCTTGGCGATCAGGCCAGGGAAGTCGCCGATTCCGTCGTCGTTGGAATCGAAGTACGACTTCACATGCACCTGGTAAATCACCGCATCCTTGTACCAGAGCGGGTCATCGATGAAGGCAGCGTTGCGAGGTTTTTTCGCCATGACCACATCCTTTGAATTATGGGTTTGTGGTTCTGATGCGCCAGATGCCGAAAGGCTGATACGTCGGATCGATGCGCATGAACTGCGTTTTGCCGTACCAGGTCCAGCTGTGCCCGGTCATCAGATCCTCGCCCAGGGTTGCGGCGTCATCCGGCAGGCCCATTTCCCACAGCGGCAGTTCGAAATACGCTTCCTGGGCGTTGTGCGGGTCGAGGCTGACCGCGACCAGCACGAAGTTGCTGCCGTCCGCGCTGCGTTTGCCGAAGTACAGGATGTTGTCGTTCCACGCGTTGTAGATGCGCAGGCCCAGGTGGGTCTGCAACGCCGGGTTCTGCCGACGGATGCGGTTGAGCTGGGCGATCTCGGCAATGATATTGCCCGGCTGGGTGAAGTCCCTGGGACGGATTTCGTACTTCTCCGAATCCAGGTATTCCTCCTTGCCCGGTACCGGCGCCGATTCACACAACTCGAACCCCGAGTACATGCCCCACAACCCCGACCCCATGGTCGCCAAAGCAGCGCGGATCAGGAAACCGGCGCGACCGGAGTCGTGCAGAAAATGCGGGTTGATGTCCGGCGTGTTGACGAAGAAATTGGGCCGGTAGCACTCGCGCCACGGCGACTCATTGAGCTGCGTCAGGTATTCGCTGAGTTCAGCCTTGGTGTTACGCCAAGTGAAATAGGTGTAGCTCTGGGAATAGCCGACCTTGCCCAGACGCGCCATCATCGCCGGCTTGGTGAAGGCCTCGGCGAGGAACATCACCTCCGGATGCTGGGCGCGGATGTCGGCGATCATCCATTGCCAGAACGGCAGTGGTTTGGTGTGCGGGTTGTCGACGCGGAAGATCTTCACGCCCTCCTTCACCCAGCCCAGCACCACGTCCCGCAGCTCCAGCCAGAGACTGGGGATGGCATCCGGGGCGTAGAAATCGACGTTGACGATGTCCTGGTATTTCTTCGGCGGGTTTTCCGCGTAACGGATCGTGCCGTCGGGCCGCCACGAGAACCAGCCCGGATGCTCCTTGAGCCACAAATGGTCTTGCGAGCACTGAATGGCGAAATCCAGGGCGATTTCCAGACCGTGTTCGGCGGCGGCAGCGACCAGATTGCGGAAGTCCTCGCGGGTCCCCAGTTGTGGATGGATCGCGTCGTGGCCGCCGTCCGCGCTGCCAATGGCGTAGGGGCTGCCCGGATCATCCGGCCCTGCCTGCAACGAATTGTTCGGCCCTTTGCGATGGGCACGGCCGATAGGGTGAATCGGCGGGAAATACAGCACGTCGAAGCCCATGTCGCGAATCATCGGCAACCGGCCGTGCACGTCGTTGAACGTGCCGTGGCGGTGCTTGTCGTCGGTGATCGAGCGCGGGAACAACTCGTACCAACTGGCGAACTGCGCCAGCTCGCGCTCCACGTCCAGCGGGAACTCGACACTGCGGCTCAGAAACGCATGATTATCGGCCTTGGCCATGATGGCGGCGGTTTCGCTGTGCAGCAGCAATGCCACCTGCGCTTCGTGTTCAGTGTTCTCCGCCAAACGCTGCAACAGGCTGTCGATCTGCCCGCGCAACTCGTACTGGCTGCGTTCGGAGGCATGCACCAGGTGCAGCCGCCCTTCCTCCAGCTCCAGACCGATGTCGACGCCAGCGGCGTACTTCTTCTCCAGTTCATAGCGATAACTGGCGAACTGATCGATCCAGGCTTCCAGGCGGAACAGGTAGCGGCTGACCGCGGTCGGGATGAATTCACCGGTCCAGCTGTCGTTGCCCAGATCGCGCATCGGCGCCGTGTGCCATTCCTGCTCGTCGGCGGCGCGATAACGGATACGCACCGCCATCTTGTCGTGACCGTCGGCAAACACTTTGCTGGTGACGGTGACCGGCTGGCCAATGATGGCTTTGGCCGCAAGCTGCCCGGCCTCGATCACTGGCTGCGTATCTTCGATGACGATTCGCGGCAGTTGCAGGGCCTGAGTCAGGGATAAAGGCTGGGTTGGGTGTGGAACATCGGTGGCCAGGGAATCAGGGCCGTATGGCTGATCAGCAGTCACATTCATCGAGCATCACTCCTCACGCCCCAGGGACGCTCCTTGTTAAGAGTCCATTGCATCGCGTTTTCATCCATAACCGAATAAGGGCGAACCAGCGGGCAGAACATATCCCGACGTGGCCGCATAGGTTCCGAACGCCTGCGTCGGGGAAAAGTTCAAAGAGCTTGCGCGGCAAAAAATCGATTCATGGGCAGCTTAGTCGCAGGCGGCTCCTCGACCGGAAATTTGCGCTGAATCATTCAAAGCGCCCCGCTGTCGAACCTGCGAGCGCGTTGAAAATACGGTACTCCCGCCTGTTCCAGCCAGCGCTGTAGGAAGGTCAAGCAATGAACATTCCGATTCCCGCAGAAACGCCCGATCCGAATATCGACGACCCCGAACTGCCGGTGCCAAAGCCCGAAGAACCGCCTCCCCCAACAATGCCGCCCGTGATCGAACCTCCCAAGGGCGATCCGCCAAGCTCGGAGCCGCCCGCAATTCTGGGTGAGGATTTCCCCGAGTGACGCGCGGCTTTCGGTGACGCCTGCATGACTTGAACCGGGCACGCTTCGGCGTGCTCAGGGTTGGTGCGAATCCCCACCGTCCCTGCGCTTGGGGTCCTTTTCCTTTTCTTCCTGGGGCGTGTCGAAGCGTTCGACGATCATCGGCATGAGGCTGAAAATACCCAGCGCCAGAATCGTGCTCAGTACGGCGGTCATTTCCCGACCACTGCCCGCTGCAATACCGATGGCAGCCGTCATCCACAATCCAGCCGCCGTTGTCAGCCCCTTCACTTGATGGGTGTTGAGTTTGTCGCCTTTTAGGATGGTGCCTGCGCCGAGAAAGCCGATCCCGGCAACGATGCCCTGCACCACACGGCTCAAGGCCTGATCGTCGGCACCGGCCAGACGCGGCACCAGCACAAACAACGCCGCGCCCATGCACACCAGCATGTGCGTTCGCACCCCGGCCGCCTTGCCCTTGTGCTCACGCTCGAAACCGAGAATCCCGCCGAGTAGCGCGGCGATCACCAGGCGCACGGTGACACGGGTCAGTTGGGAAGCATCGGTGATGTCGGAAAACTCGGCTTGTAGCGTCTCGACGACTTCTTGCCACCAGGCGTTCATGGGCATTCCTTTGACTTTCGCGACAGGCCTCTCTTGGCGGGCCCGCTGAGCAATGGACAGCATCGCTCGCCCGGAGTGCTGCGCCCCTCTGTCGGATGCGAGAAACGATTGGATGGCCATCGCAGTCGTACGTTCACCAGCCCGCGAAGGAGTACGACCATGCCTCTGGAATTCGACAGCAACAACCAGCATTGCTCGGCCGTGGTAGACGGGACCACTTACCGCAGCGCCGTGCCAGACGTGGTGATCACCACCAATGACGCCACGCACATGTCCGAAGCTGACATTGGCGGCAAGAAGGTCCCCATCACCGAGGCCGAGGCAGACGCGTTGACGGTCTACAAGGCCAAGGACCTGCGGCACCACACGATTGGCGTCGAGCCCGGAGAGGATTCGCCGGTCATATAAGGCTCGCCCCTGTAGCAGCCCGGCTTGCCGGCGGTAGCGGTTTTCGAAGACGCCTGCGCCGGCAACTCCCACGGCTACAGAAGCCTGTTCAGCACATCTGATCCGCTCTTTATCGAAAAATCTGCATCTGTACTGAAACGGCCTGGACGCGCATAGTCCGGTCATCCCGGATTCACGGCTGCGCTTGCACCGGAATCTTCAGTCTCTGGTTGCGGGTTCTCAATGAAGCGCTATGAAAAGTTTGCCGACGACATTGCCGAGCTGATCCGCTCCGGCGTGCTGGCCGCCGGGCAGCGCGTGCCGTCGGTGCGTTATGCCAGTCAGACTCACGGGGTCAGCCCGTCGACCGTGTTTCAGGCGTATTACCTGCTCGAACGGCGCGGTCTCATTCGCGCCCGGCCACGTTCCGGCTATTTCGTCAACGATGGCCCGGTGAACGAGACGTTCGCCGCTCAACCTGGGGGGCATGCCCTTGGACTTACCGCAGCGGCGGGTGTGCAGGTCGGCGAGTCCACGGAAGTGGACGTCAGTGAGCTGGTGTTTTCGGTTCTGCAATCGATCAAGGACCCCAACACGGTTCCCTTCGGTTCGGCCTTCCCCAGCGCCGGGCTGTTTCCCCTGCAACGCCTCGCGCGCTCGCTGGCCAGTGCCACACGGGACATGGACCCGAGCATGGTGGTCAGCGACCTGTCCCCCGGCAACCCGACCCTCAGGCGCCAGATCGCCCTGCGCTACATGGTTGCCGGCCAGACGCTGCCGATGGAGGAACTGCTGATCACCAATGGCGCGCTGGAAGCGCTGAATCTGTGTCTGCAGGCCGTCACTGAACCGGGTGATCTGGTGGCCATTGAAGCCCCTGCCTTCTATGCGTGTCTGCAGGTGCTGGAACGCCTGAAGCTCAAGGCCGTGGAAATCCCGGTTCATCCACAGACCGGCATTGACTTGATCGTGCTTGAGCAGACCCTTGAACGCCACCCGATCAAGGCCTGCTGGAGCATGACCAGCTTTCAGAACCCGACCGGCGCCACCGTTGCCGAATCCCGCAAGCGCGAACTGGTCGAGTTGCTGCGCAGGCATCAGGTCCCGCTGATCGAGGACGACGTGTACGCCGAGCTGTATTACGGACAACACGCGCCCAAACCGGCCAAGGCGTTCGACACCGAGGGCCTGGTGTTGCATTGCGGTTCCTTCGCCAAGAGCCTCGCGCCGGGTTACCGGGTGGGCTGGGTCGCTGCCGGTCGCTATGCGCAGAAAGTCGAGCGGCTGAAAATCATGACCTCGCTGTGCGCGTCGATGCCCGCTCAGGCCGCCATCGCCGATTACCTGCAACACGGCGGTTACGATCGCCACCTGCGCAAACTGCGTAACAGCCTGGAAGACCAGTTGCGCGCCATGCTCGGCGCCGTGGCGCGTTACTTTCCGGCACAGACGCGAGTCAGCCAACCGTCCGGGGGCTACTTTTTATGGCTGGAGTTGCCGGAGCAGATCGATTCGCTGAAAGTCTTTCAGGTGGCGCTGGCGCAAGGCATCAGCATCGCCCCCGGCCCCATTTTTTCGCCGACCCGCCGCTTCAAGAACTGCATTCGGCTGAACTACGGAAGCCCGTGGAGTGACACCTCGGAACGGGCAATGGAGACGTTGGGCAAGATCATTCGGTCGATGATGGTAGCGTGATCGGAGAAGAGCCAATACTCAGCGGCTTTTGCCGAGTGCGTAGCCGCTGAGCTTCCCGGCCACCCGCTTCTGCCCGGAGGGCGTGTAGCCTGGCTTGCCAGCGATCTGGCGCGAAGCGGCAGCAAAATCGGCGCACCCGATAAACCGAAGTCACAGGTTTTGCGACTGCTGCGCAGCCGATCGCCGACAAGTCAGGCTCCCACGGCCTCTGGCCAGAATCCCCCCCCTGCCATCAATCCGCGGCTTATGCCCGAAGGGCTGGGGAGCTTGACTGGGATCCGCTTCTGCCCGGAGGGCGTGGGAGCCTGGCTTGCCAGCGATCTGGCGCGAAGCGGCAGCAAAATCGGCGCACCCGATAAACCGAAGTCACAGGTTTTGCGACTGCTGCGCAGCCGATCGCCGACAAGTCAGGCTCCCACGGCCTCTGGCCAGAATCCCCCCCCCCCGCCATCAATCCGCGGCTTATACCGAAGGGCTGGGGAGCTTGACTGGGATCGGCTTCTGCCCGGAGGGCGTGGGAGCCTGGCTTGCCAGCGATCTGGCGCGAAGCGGCAGCAAGATCGGCGCACCCGATAAACCGAAGTCACAGGTTTTGCGACTGCTGCGCAGCCGATCGCCGACAAGTCAGGCTCCCACGGCCTCTGGCCAGAATCCCCCCCCCCCCATCAATCCGCGGCTTATGCCCGAAGGGCTGGGGAGCTTGACTGGGATCCGCTTCTGCCCGGAGGGCGTGGGAGCCTGGCTTGCCAGCGATCTGGCGCGAAGCGGCAGCAAGATCGGCGCACCCGATAAACCGAAGTCACAGGTTTTGCGACTGCTGCGCAGCCGATCGCCGACAAGTCAGGCTCCCACGGCCTCTGGCCAGAATCCCCCCCCTGCCATCAATCCGCGGCTTATGCCCGAAGGGCTGGGGAGCTTGACTGGGATCCGCTTCTGCCCGGAGGGCGTGGGAGCCTGGCTTGCCAGCGATCTGGCGCGAAGCGGCAGCAAGATCGGCGCACCCGATAAACCGAAGTCACAGGTTTTGCGACTGCTGCGCAGCCGATCGCCGACAAGTCAGGCTCCCACGGCCTCTGGCCAGAATCAAAAGCCCCCTGCCATCAACGCGCGGCTTATGCCCGGAGGGCGTAGGAGCTTGACTGCCAACCGCTTCTGCCCGGAGGGCGTGGGAGCCTGGCTTGCCAGCGATCTGGCGCGAAGCGGCAGCAAGATCGGCGCACCCGATAAACCGAAGTCGCGGGTTTTGCGACTGCTGCGCAGCCGATCGCCGACAAGTCAGGCTCCCACGGCCTCTGGCCAGAATCAAAAGCCCCCTGCCGTCAATGCGCGGCTTATACCCGAAGGGCTGGGGAACTCGACTGCGATCGGCTTCTGCCCGGAGGGCGTAGGAGCCTGGCTTGCCAGCGATCTGGCGCGAAGCGGCAGCAAAATCGGCGCACCCGATAAACCGAAGTCGCGGGTTTTGCGACTGGTGCGCAGCCGATCGCCGACAAGTCAGGCTCCCACGGCCTTTGGCCCGATTCTAAAGCGCTCCACTCAGGATCAGGACGGTAACCGCCAGTCAGCGGCCTCCCCCCAGATCAATGAACGTGCCGGTCGAATACGACGCCTTGTCCGACAGCAACCACAGGATCGCTTCGGCCACTTCATCGGCCAAGCCGCCGCGGCCCATGGGGATGGTCGGTTCGAGTTTGCTGACCCGCTGTGCATCGCCACTCAAGGCGTGGAACTCGGTGAAGATGTAGCCGGGACGCACGGCATTGACCCGCACGTTCTCCCCCGCCACTTCCTTGGCCAGGCCAATGGTGAAGGTGTCCAGCGCGCCCTTGGACGCGGCGTAGTCCACGTATTCACCGGGCGAGCCCAGACGCGCCGCCACCGATGACACGTTGACGATGCTGCCGCCATGCCCGCCGTGGCGTGGCAGCATACGCAACAGCGCATGTTTGCTGCACAGCATCGGCCCGACGACATTGCTCATCATGATCTTGAGCATACGGAATTCCGACATGTTCTCGACCCGCGAGGTCTCGCCCACGGTGCCGGCGTTGTTGACCAGCGCGGTCAGCCGCCCCAGTTCGGAGTCAATCCGGGAGAACAGGCGGATGATCTCGTCCTCGTTGCTCACGTCCGCCTGAATTGCGATGGCATGTCCGCCCGCCTCGCGAATCTGCCCGCAGACGCGCTCGGCGGCCGCATGGTCAGACAGATAATTGATGCAGACGCGATAACCCTGCGATGCCGCCAGAACTGCCGTGGCCGCACCAATACCTCTGGAGCCGCCAGTGATGAGGAGGTTTTTTTCCATGGATGTGTCCGAATCAATCTGAGCTTTTTTAATGTTGTGCAAAGCATGAAACGTCAAAGTGTGTTCGCAGAAACGCGCTTGTGTGCCGCGCTAATATCCGCCATGAAGCGGTCCGCTGGCAATGGATGCCCCAGCAGATAGCCCTGCAACGAATCGCAGCCCAGACGGGTCAGGAAATTCTGTTGGCTGCTGGTCTCCACGCCCTCGGCCACGATCCGCAGATTCAACGCCTGGCCGAGCGCGACGATGGCCGACACGATGGCTGCATCGTCGCTGTCATGTTCAAGATCACGAACGAAACCGCGGTCGATCTTCAGCTCGTTTGCCGGCAGGCGCTTGAGGTACATCAGGCTCGAATACCCGGTTCCGAAATCGTCGATGGACAGGTCCACGCCCATGTCTGACAGCTGCTGCAGCACGGTCATGCTGGCGTCAGCATCGCTCATCGCGGTGGTTTCGGTGATCTCGAGGGTCAGACAGTTGGCCGGCAGGCCATGCGCCGCCAGCGATTGCGCGACGGTCTTCACCAGACCGGCGTGACAGAATTGCAATGCCGACAGATTCACCGCGATCCGCCAATGGCTGTAACCCGCCTCATACCAGACACGCATCTGGCGACAGGCTTCATTGAGCACCCATTCACCGATGTTGATGATCAGACCGGTCTTTTCCGCCAGGCCAATGAACTTGTCCGGCATCAGCAGCCCGTGCTCCGGGTGATTCCAGCGGACCAGCGCTTCGGCGCCCACCGGCTCACCGGAACTGGCAGAGAACTTAGGCTGGTAATGCAGGCAGAACTGTCCTTCGCGCAGCCCGGTGCGCAGGTCCTGCAACAGTTGCAATTGGTTGCGCGCGTTGGTGTTCATCGACGCATCGAAAAAGCTGTAGCCGTTTTTGCCAGCGCTCTTGGCGTGGTACATCGCGGCGTCGGCGTTCATCAGCAGTTCCTGCTGGGTGCGGCCGTTGCCGGGGTACAGACTGATGCCGATGCTCACTGTCACCTGAAGGTCGTGATCCTGCACGGTGAACGGCTTGCCCACCAGCGCCACCTGGCGCGAGGCCACGGTGGTCGCATCGTCGATTTCTTCCAGCTCGACGAGCAACACGAATTCGTCGCCGCCGATCCGCGCCAGGGTGTCATGACGGTGAAAGTTGTCGCGCATGCGCATCGCCACTTCACGCAGCAACTGATCGCCGACGTGATGCCCGAACGCATCGTTGACCGGC
The DNA here is from genome assembly GCF_003605735.1 of Pseudomonas sp. LS-2. Lineage (GTDB taxonomy): Bacteria > Pseudomonadota > Gammaproteobacteria > Pseudomonadales > Pseudomonadaceae > Aquipseudomonas. The sequence goes on from NZ_QXTJ01000026.1 coordinate 196,942, forward strand.
TTGAAGCCGTCCAGGTCCATGAACATCAGGGCAAACAGACCGCCTTGGGAATCGACCTTGCGCATGGCCTGTTCGATGCGGTCGGCCAGCAGAATCCGGTTGGGCAGCCCGGTCAGGGTGTCGTGCAGTGCCAGTTGGGTCAGCTCGCGGTTGGCTTCACTCAAGGATTGCGCCAGTTGTGCGGTGCGGGCTTCCAGGCGGGCGTCGAGAATAGACGTGAGCAAAGTGATGGTGAGCACCGCCAGACTGGTGACCAACACCAGTTTGTCCAGGCCATCGGTGCGCAGGCCGGTCACGGCTGCACCGCAGAAACTGCCTTCGGGGAAATTCGCGGCGGCCATGCCGGTGTAATGCATGCCGACAATCGCGAATCCCATGATCACCGCAGCCCCGCCACGGGCCAGGTGAACGTAAGGGGTTTGCTTGCGCAGGCGCAGGGCTATGCACAGGGCGGCGGCCGATGCGCTGACCGCAATGACCAGCGACAGGCCGAACAGTGTGGGGTCGTAATCGATGCCCGGCTGCATGCGCAGCGCCGCCATGCCGGTGTAGTGCATGGTGCTGATGCCGGTGCCCATGGCGAGCGCACCGAACAAAATATGCAGCAACGGCACATGTGTGTGACTCACCAGCCACAACGCAAACCCCGACGACAGAACCGCCACCAGCAATGAGAGCAGGGTCAGGCCCAGGTCGAAACCCAGGTCGATGGGCAGTTTGAACGCCAGCATGCCGATGAAGTGCATGGACCAGATGCCGATGCCCATGGACAAGGCGCCGCCACAAATCCACATGGCCATCGCCCGGCCTCTGGAACTGGCGATGCGTCCCGAAAGATCGAGCGCGGTATAGGACGCCAGAATGGCCACCAGTACAGAAACCAGGACCAGCGACAACGTGTAGTGTCCAATCAGCATGGGGCGCGACTCATGACTCAAGCAGATAAGGCCAGAAGGCCCAGGAATACGGCGGCGATTGTACCGATTTCCACATGAAAGTCGCGTCAGCCCGTCGTAATCATGGCAATGAGCCTTTACCCATGATCAGCGTCTGGACATCTCGGGTTCACGCGTCAGACCGGTCTCGGCATTCCAGCCGCCACCCAATGCCGCGATCAATTGAACGCTGGCAATCAGTCGGCTTTGCAACAGTGTCAGCACGCTACGTTCATTACTCAACGCTGTGGTTTGCACGTTTACCACATCAAGATAGCCAATCAATCCGGCTTTGTACTGGTTACTGGTCAGACGCAACGAGTCGCGGGCCGCATCCAGTGCCTCTTTACGCACCCCGGCTTCCTGCTCGTACACGCGCAATTGCGCCATGTAATCCTCGACTTCCTTGAAACCGTCGAGCACCGTCTGCCGGTATTGCGCCACGGTCTGGTCGTAGACCGCTTCGGTGCGATCGACCTCGGCAGCGCGCTGACCACCGTCGAACAGGGTCATGGCCAGTTGCGGCCCCACCGACCAGAAGCGGTTCGGCAGCGTGATCCAGTTACTGAAGGTACTGCTGCTGTAGCCACCATTCATGCTCAGGGTCAGGTCCGGGTAATACGCAGCCTTGGCGACGCCGATGTTGGCGTTGGCGGACATCACCGAACGCTCCGCGGCGGCGATGTCAGGGCGACGTTCGAGCAGTTGCGACGGCAACTGCACCGGAATCTGCGGCAGCGCCGGGATGCGGGTGGTCGGCGCCAGGCTGAAATCGGCCGGCGGCTGCCCCATCAATACCGCGATTGCGCTTTCGAACTGCGCCCGCTGCCAGGCCAGATCGATCAGGTCGGCCTGGGTGCTTTTTAGTTGGGTCTGCGCCTGGGCGATGGCGTCACGCCCGGAAATCCCTGCGCGGTACTGGTTCTGAGTCAGCTTGAGCGAGCGCTCGTAGGTGTCCACGGTCGCTTCCAGCAAACGCTTCTGCTCGTCGATCACCCGCAATTGCAGGTAGTTCTGCACCAGTTGCGATTGCAGGCTCAACTGCATCGAGGCCAGGTCGGCCAGACTGGCCTGGGCGCTGGCCTTGTCGGCTTCCAGACCGCGACGCAGCTTGCCCCAGACATCGGCCTCCCAGCTCACCCCCAACTGCGCGTTGTACGTGTCGCGAATCCCGCTGCTGGAACTGCTCAGGCTGGAGTTGCTGCTGCCGGTGCCCTGACTCGACCGGTTCTTGCTGGTGGTCAGATCGAGGGTTGGAAAGAAAGCGCCGCGAGCACTGCGCACCAGTGCCGCCGCTTGCCGGTATTGGGCTTCGTACTGGGCGACCGTCTGGTTGGAGGTGTTGAGTTTTTCCACCAGCCCGTTCAACTGCGCATCGCCATAGATTTCCCACCAGGCGCCACGGGCGATGGCGTCGCTCGGGTTGGCCTGGGTCCAGCCCTCGGCCTGCTTGAAGTGCGCGGGCGTGGTGACGTCCGGCTTTTTATAGTCCGGGCCGACCGCGCAGGCACTGAGCATCAGCGCGCACAGCGCAATGCCGAAGGTGCGCCGAAAAGGCAGGTTCCGCTGCGGTACAGAAGCGTTCGGGCGATGGGTCATAGCGGAGTTTCCAGGGCAGCATCCGTGCGCACGCCGCGCCATTTGTTGACGCGATGACGCAGACGGTCGAGGTAAAGGTAAACCACGGGGGTGGTGTAGAGCGTGAGAATCTGGCTGAGGATCAGGCCGCCGATGATGGTCAGGCCCAACGGACGGCGCATTTCGGCACCTTCGGCGCTGCTGAGCAGCAACGGCACCGCGCCGAGAATCGCCGCCAGCGTGGTCATCAAAATCGGCCGCAGGCGCTGCAGACAGGCTTGGCGGATCGATTCGAGCGGCGACATGCCGCTGCCGCGCTCGAGTTGCAGCGCCAGGTCGATCATCAGAATGGCGTTCTTTTTGACCACGCCGATCAACAAAAACAACCCCAGCAGCGAGATCAGGCTGAACTGCCCGCCCGTGAGATAAATGCTCAACAGCGCACCGACACCGGCCGACGGCAGCGTCGAGAGAATGGTCAGCGGGTGAATGTAGCTTTCATAGAGAATCCCGAGCACCAGGTACACCGCCACCAGCGCGCCGAGAATCATCCACGGCTGGCTCTTCTGAGTCGCGGCGAATGCATCGGCAGTGCCGGCCATTTTGGCGATCACGTCCTCCGGCAGGCCGACGGCAGCGACCGCGCGCTCGATGGCGGCCGTGGCCTGATCCAGAGTGACGCCGTCGGCCAGATCGAAGGACACGTTGTCGGACGCGAACTGACCTTCGTGGTTGACCCGGTCGTCTTCCAGACTGCGCTCGTAATGGGCGATGGTCGACAGCGGCACTCGCGCACCGTCGGCGGTGATCACCTGCACCTGTTCCAGGGTGATCGGGTCCAGCGCGTACTTGGGATTGACCTCCATCACCACCTGATACTGGTTCAGCGGGTCGTAAATGGTCGAGACCTGACGCTGGCTGTAGGCGTTGTTCAGCACCGTGGTGACCATGTTCATGTCGATGCCCAGACGCTTGGCGGCGTCACGGTCGACGATCAGCGTCACCTGTTGGGTGCCCCCGCCGTCATGGGCGTCGATGGCGGTCAGTTCCTTGAGCGATTTGAGCGCAGCGACGACCTTCGGGTACCACAGACGCAGGCTCTCCAGGTCGCCACTTTGCAGGATGTACTGATACTGCGAACTGGTCTGCTCACGGCCTCCCCCCAGTTGCAGGTCCTGGTCGGGTTGCAGGAACAGGCGCCCGCCCGGCACTTGCGGCATTTCCTTGCGCAGCCGCTCGACCACTTGCTCGGCGCCGATCTTGCGCTCGGAGATGGGTTTCAGACGCACGATGATGAAGGCGTTGCCCGTACCGCCGTTGCCACCGATGAAGCCGGCCACGCTTTCCACCGCAGGGTCCTTGAGGATTGCCGTACGGAACACGTCCATCTTCGGCTGCATCACCGAGAACGACAGGCCGTCGTCGCCGCGCACGAAGCCCATCAACTGGCCGGTGTCCTGCTGCGGCAGGAAGGTTTTCGGGACCACCACGTACAGCGCGATGTTGACGCCGATGGTCAGCAGCAACGTCAGAATGGTCAGGCGCCGATGACGCAACGCCCAGACCAGTGTCCGATCATAACCGGCGACCATGCGGTCGTTGACACGCTGGCTCCAGCGCTGCAAACGGTTCTCCGTGCCGGGCACATGGGGTTTGAGCCAGCGGGCACAGAGCATCGGGGTCAATGTCAGCGAGACCACCAGCGACACGACAATCGACGCCGACAGGGTGATGGAGAACTCGCGGAACAGACTTTCCACCAGCCCGCCCATGAACAGGATCGAAATGAACACCGCCACCAGCGACACGTTCATCGACAGCAGCGTGAAGCCCACTTCCTGCGCACCCCGATACGCCGCCTGCATCGGTGGCACACCTTCGTCGATGTGCCGGGAGATGTTCTCGAGCACGACGATGGCGTCGTCCACCACCAGGCCGGTGGCGAGAATCAGCGCCATCAGCGACAGGTTGTTCAGCGAAAATCCGAACAGGTACATGATGGCGAACGTGCCCACCAGCGACACGGGCACCGCCAGGGTCGGAATCAGCGAGGCGCGGAAATTGCCGAGGAAGAGGAACACCACGATGATCACCAGCACCACGGCAATCAGCAGGGTCATCTCCGCTTCGTGCAGCGTGGCCTTGATCACCGGCGAGCGGTCCATCGCCAGATCCAGCTTGACGCTGGAGGGCAGCACGGCTTGCAGCGCTGGCAACTGCGCCTTGATCGCCGCCACGGTTTCGATGATGTTGGCCCCGGCCTGACGGTTGATCACCAGCAGCACCGCCGACTTCTCGTTGAAGAAGCCGCTGTTGTAGCGGTCCTCCACCGAATCCTTGACCCTGGCCACGTCCTTGAGCCGCAGCGCCGCACCGTTCTGGTAGCGGATGATCAACGGCTCGTAATCCTTGGCCTTCTCCAGTTGATCGTTGGCCTGCACCTGCCAGTTGTGTTCGGCACTTTCGACGAACCCCTTGGGCCGGCGCACGTTGGAGTTGGAGATGGTGGTGCGCACCTCATCCAGCGACACGCCGTACTGATCCAGCAGCTTGGGCTCCAGCTCGACCCGCACCGCCGGCAGCGAACTGCCGCCGATCTGCACTTCGCCCACACCATTCACCTGGGACAGGCTCTGGGACAGGATGGTCGAGGCCAAGTCGTACAACTGGCCCTTTTCCAGCACGTCCGAGGTCAGCGACAGGACCATGATCGGTGCCTGCGACGGGTTGACCTTCTTGTACGTCGGCATGCTGCGCATCCCGCTGGGCAGCAGGTTGCGCGAGGCATTGATCGCCGCCTGCACCTCCCGCGCCGCGCCGTTGATGTCGCGGTCCATGTCGAACTGCAGAATCACCCGCGTGGTGCCCTGACTCGAACGGCTGGTCATGGTGTTGACCCCGGCGATGGTGCCCAGGGACCGCTCCAGCGGTGTCGCCACGCTCGACGCCATGATTTCCGGACTGGCGCCGGGCAACGAAGCCGTGACCACGATCACCGGGAAGTCCATGTTCGGCAGCGGCGAGACCGGCAACAGGCCGAAGCTCATGCCGCCCAGCAGCATGATTGCCAGGCTCAGCAGCATGGTTGCGACGGGTCTGCGGATGAAGGGGGCCGAGAGGTTCATGCGTCGGCCTGTTCCAGCGGGGCTGGCGCGGCCGGTTTGCGTTTCCAGCGACGGCCAAGACGATCGAAGTACAGATAGATGACGGGCGTGGTGAACAGCGTCAGCACTTGACTTACCAGCAGGCCGCCCACCATCACCAGACCCAGCGGCTGGCGCAGTTCGGCGCCGGAGCCTGTGGCGAACATCAACGGAATGGCACCGAACAGGGCCGCCAGCGTGGTCATCAGGATCGGCCGGAAACGCAACAGCGCCGCTTCGTAGATCGCCGTCTCTGGATCCACGCCCCGATTACGCTCTGCGTCCAGCGCGAAGTCGATCATCATGATCGCGTTCTTCTTGACGATACCGATCAGCAGGATGATGCCGATGATGGCGATCATGCCCAGATCGTTGCCGCTGAGAATCAGCGCCAGCAAGGCGCCGATGGCCGCCGACGGCAAGGTCGAGAGAATGGTGATCGGGTGAATGTAGCTTTCGTACAGCACGCCCAGCACGATGTACATCGTCACCACGGCGGCGAGCACCAGCAGCAACGTGCTTGACAGCGACGCCTGAAACGCTTCGGCGGCGCCCTGGAACTGGGTCTGCACGCCAATCGGCATGCCGATGTCCTTCTGCACCTGCTCGATGACTTCCACCGCCTGTCCCAACGCCACGCCGGGCGCCAGGTTGAACGACATCATCACCGCCGGGAACTGGCCGATATGGGCAATCGCCAGTTGCGCCTGACGCTGCTCGACGCGGGCCAGACTCGACAGTTTGACCTGTCCGCCATCGGCGGTCTTGACGTGAATCTGCTCCAGCGCCTGCGGGCCCAAGTCATTACCGGCCGCCGCCTGGAGCACCACGCGGTACTGGCTGGCCTGGGTGTAGATCGTGGAAATCTGCCGCTGGCCGAAAGCGTCGTACAGGGCATCGGTGATATTGGCGACCGTGACACCCAGTCGGCTGGCGGCATCGCGGTCGATATTCAGGTACACCTGCAATCCCTTGTCTTGCAGATCGCTGGCGACGTCGGTCAGTTCCGGGCGCTCGGCCAGGGCATCCACCAGTTTGCCGCTCCACAGGCTCAACAGCTCGGCATCCGGCGAAGACATGCTGAACTGGTATTGGGTGCGGCTGACGCGGTCTTCGATGGTCAGGTCCTGCACCGGCTGCATGAACAGACGAATGTCGGACAGTTGATCCACCTGAGGCTGAATGCGCTGGATCACCTGCGTCGCGGTCAGATCCCGTTGACTGTGTGGCTTGAGGTTGATCAGCATGCGCCCGCTGTTGAGCGTGGCGTTATCCCCGTCGACGCCGATGTAGGACGACAGGCTCGCCACCGCAGGGTCTTGCAGAATGATCTTCGCCAGCGCCTGCTGCCGCTCGCTCATGGAGGCGAACGAGACCGACTGCGGCGCTTCGGATATGCCCTGAATCACGCCCGTGTCCTGCACCGGGAAGAAGCCTTTCGGCACGGCCAGGTACAGCAACACCGTGACACCCAGCGTGGCGATGGCGATCAGCAGGGTCAGCGGTTGATGCTTGAGCACCCATTGCAGCTTGCGGCCGTAGGACGCGATCAGCCAGTCGATCCAGGCACCGCTGGCGCGATAGAAACGGCCCTGCTCCTCTTCCTTGGGTTCGCGCTTGAGCAGCCGCGCGCACATCATCGGCGTCAGCGTCAGGGACACCACCAGCGAAATCAGGATCGCCACCGCCAGCGTGATGGCGAACTCGCGGAACAATCGTCCGACCACGTCCGCCATGAACAGCAACGGAATCAATACCGCGATCAACGAGATGGTCAGCGAGATCAGGGTGAAACCGATTTGCCGGGCGCCTTTGAGCGCCGCCTGCAAGGGGGTCTCGCCCTCCTCCAGATGCCGGGAAATGTTCTCCAGCATGACGATCGCATCGTCCACCACGAAACCGGTGGCAATGGTCATGGCCATCAGCGTCAGGTTGTTGACCGAGAAGCCGGCCAGGTACATCACGCCGAAGGTGCCCACCAGCGACAGCGGCACGGCAATCGAAGGAATGATCGTGGCGCTGAGGCGACGCAGAAACAGAAAGGTCACCAACACCACCAGCACGATGGAAATCAGCAGCTCGTGCTGCACGTCGCTGACCGAGGCGCGAATGGTCTGCGTGCGGTCGGTCAGGACCACGACGTCCAGGCCGGCAGGCAGGTTGTCGGTGATGCTCGGCAGCAAGGCCTTGATCCGGTCGACCACGTCGATGACGTTGGCGCCGGGCTGGCGCTGAATGTTCAGCAGCACCGCCTGGTTTTCGTTGGCCCAGGCCGCCAGACGCTCGTTTTCCGCGCCGTCGACGATCTGCGCCACGTCCTTGAGCCGCAACGGGCCACCGTTGGCGTAGGCCAGAATCAGGTTGGCGTACTCCTCGGGGGATTTGAGTTGATCATTGGCGTCGAGCATCGAGACTCGGGTCGGGCCATCGAAGTTACCCTTGGGCGTGTTGACGTTGGAGGCGTTGACCAGCGTGCGAACGTCCGACAGGTTCAGGCCGTTGGCCGCCAGCGCATCGGGATTGACCTTGATCCGCACCGCCTGACGCTGACCACCGGCGATGCTGACCATGCCGACGCCGCTGATCTGGGCGATCTTCTGCGCCATGCGCGTGTCGACCAGGTCATTGAGCTTGGGCAGCAGCATGGTCTTGGAGGTGATCGCCAGGGTCAGCACCGGCGTATCGGCCGGGTTGACCTTGTTGTAAGTCGGCGGCGCGGGCAAATCGCTCGGCAACAGGTTGGTCGCGCCATTGATCGCGGCCTGCACTTCCTGCTCGGCGACATCCATGTTGATGTCCAGGCTGAAACGCAGCGTGATCACCGAGGCACCACCGGAACTGGTGGACGCCATCTGCGTCAGGCCCGGCATCTGCCCGAACTGGCGCTCCAGCGGCGCGGTCACGGCACTGGTCATCACTTGCGGACTGGCACCGGGGTACAGGGTCATGACCCGGATGGTCGGATAGTCCACCTGCGGCAATGCCGACACCGGCAGCAAGGTGTAGGCGATCAGGCCGGCCAACACGATGGCCAGCATGCTCAGCGTGGTGGCGACGGGCCTGAGGATGAACAGGCGTGACAGGTTCATACGTTGCCTTTCTTCGTGGTGGCGGCCTCGGCCGACTCACCGCTTTCCTTGTCCTTGGCCGGTTGCCCCTGCAACTTGCCGCCCGGCGTCACCGGTACGTCCTTGCTGTCGTTGACCACTTCCACGTCGCTGCCGTCCTTAAGCCGGTCGGTGCCTTCCAGCACCACGCGGTCGCCGGCGGCAAGGCCTTCGGTAATGACCGTGGAGTTTTCATCGCTCGGCCCGGTCTTCAACTGACGGATTCGCACTTTCTTGTCGCCGTCCAACGCATAGACGAAGGTGCCGTTGACGCCGAACTGCACCGCTGCCGACGGAATCAGCACGACATTCTTCAAGGTGTTGGCGAGCAGGCGCGCGTTAACGAACTGATTGGGGAACAGCGCTTCGTTATCGTTATCAAAGCGCGCCTTGAACTTCAGAGTGCCGGTGGTGATGTCGATCTGGTTGTCGATGCTCGCCAGCACGCCCTTGGCCTGCAGTTTCACGTCACCCCGGTCCCAGGCTTCCACCGGCAGTTTGTCGCCGTTGCGGTAGTGCCCAAGTACGTCGGCCAGGTCTTTCTCAGGCAGCGTGAAATTGACCGTGATCGGTTTGGTCTGGGTGATGATCACCAGCGCGGTGGTGTCGTTGGCGGCGACCAGGTTGCCGACGTCCAGTTGGCGCAGGCCGATGCGACCGGAAATCGGCGCACGAATCTGGGTGAAGTCGAGGTTGAGTCTGGCGTCGCCCACCGCCGCCTGATTGGTCTTGATCGTGCCCTGATACTGACCGACCAGCGATTCGGCGGTGTCCAGGGTCTGCTTGGCGATGCTGTCTTCCTTGTACAGGTCCCGATAACGCTGTACGTCGATCTGCGCATTCTTGAGCAGCGCCTGGTTCTGCATCAGCGTGCCTTCAGCCTGTTGCAGGGCGATCTGGTAGCTGCGTGGGTCGATCACCGCCAGCAGATCGCCGGCCTTGACCTGCTGGCCTTCCTGGAAATTGATCTTGACCAGTTCGCCCGCCACCCGGCTACGGACGTTGATGGTGTTCATTGCGGTGACGGTGCCCAGCGCCTTGTAGTAGATCGGGAAGTCCCCGGTGGTCGCTGGCGCTACCCGCACTGGAACCGGGCCGGTGGACCCACCGAAACCGGGACGCTTGGCAGGCTTGCCCGAACGGGTCAGGCCCTTGTGCGCCTCCTCGCTCTGCTGCGCCGTGGCATCGGTTTTTGGCGTCGAGGCCGGCCAGAAGCGCCAGCAGACGCCTGCGACAATCAAGAGAACCAACAGGCTAATCAGCCAGCGACGGGAGTTACGGGAACCAGACGATTGCATGAATAAGTCAACCAGTGTGCGCGTGAGCGTCTTCGGGAGGCTGAACAATAAGCATAGATACGTGCCAAGCAAAGGGCCTTTACCGGCAATTTACCTAGTGCTTACTTTGGTAAGGTGCTGACCTGCAAATGAAAACGGCCTGATCGAGTCAGGCCGCCTTGTGTTGCGATGTATTACAGCGAGGTGTTCGGCAATACGCAACGGACAACTTACTTGAGCACTGCCAGTGCGGCGTCGTAGTTCGGCTCCTGGCCGATTTCCGGAACCAGCTCGCTGTGCAGGACGTTGTCGTTTTCGTCCAGGACCACGACTGCGCGGGTGGTCAGGCCGACCATCGGGCCGTCCGCGATGGCCACACCGTAGGTTTCCATGAAATCAGCGCCACGCATGGTCGACAGGTTCTTCACGTTTTCCAGGCCTTCAGCGCCGCAGAAGCGCGCCTGGGCGAACGGCAGGTCAGCGGAGATGCACAGCACCACGGCGTTGTTCAGCTCGCTGGCCTGGGCGTTGAATTTGCGCACAGAGGTGGCGCAGGTCGGGGTATCGACGCTTGGGAAGATGTTCAGCACCTTGCGTTTGCCGGCGAAGGTTTCCAGTGTCACGTCAGACAGATCGCCACCGACCAGTTTGAAAGCGGGCGCCTTGCTGCCGACCTTCGGCAGTTCGCCGCTGATGTGTACCGGGGAGCCTCTACGAGTCACTTGAGCCATGAGCTGAGTCCTTATTCTGAGGTTGCTGGAAAAGACTGGAAGTTAACCACGAAACCGCTTGGTGACCTACGGGTATACATGAATTTGTTGTCAGCTGCAGCTCCGGATCCCGGCCCTCGGTTGAGTCTCTGGCCGAGAGCATAACCCCTGTAGGAGCGCGCTTGCCCGCGATCGCGTTGTGTCAGCCACCGATAACGGTGGGCGCAGATCGCAATCGCGGGCAACCGCGCTCCGACAGTAATTTGCTCATAGCACTAGAAATCCCGCTTGTAGAAAATATCCAGCGAACTCGCCACGCCACTCGCTGCCTCCAGGTACACCTTCTTGCTCAGCAGATAACGCAGGGCAATGGTGTTGGCAGGTTCGAACACCCCCACGCCGTAACGCAGACTGAGCTTGTCAGTGATCTTGCCGCTGGCAACAACCGCGGTCTTGTCGCCACTGCCGGACGTGTCGAGATCGAAGTCCTTGATTCCCAGGCCCGACGCCAGCTTGCCCGCGGTGGACGAACTGCCTGCCAGCCCGAGGGCCAGCGCGGCCTGAGCCATCATGTTGTTGTCCTCACCAGTGGTGGCCAACGGACGACCCAGTACCAGATAGGAAAGCGCCTGTTCCTGGCTCATGGCAGGCTCCGAAAAGACCGTGGTCGTCGGCTGCTCTGCACTGCCGCTCAGGCGTATGCCGGCGATCACGTCGTCGGTCTGGCGAATCGCTTCGATGTCCAGATACGGCTGATCCACGGGACCGGCGAACAACAACCGGGCCTTGCGAATGGTCAGGCGTTGCCCGTACGCCCGGTAGCGACCATCGTTGAGATTGAGTTCGCCACGGGTGTCGAGGTTGTCGCCAATGTGCACATGCCCCGCGAGATTGGCGGTCAGGCCGAAGCCACTGAAACTGAGTTTCTCCTGCCCGACTTCGACGTTGACGTCCATGGCGATCGCCATCGGCGGCTTACCCTGCTCCGTCTGCGCGCCGACGATCACCGTATCGTCGGAAACCTTGACCGTTGAGGGTGGCAACTGGCGAACCGTGATCTCGCCTTTGGGGATCAAGACCTTGCCGGAAACGGCCAGTCGTTCCCCTTTGAGGGTGATTTTCAGATCCGGCGCAGCCTCGAGCTTGGCATAGGGTTCGACCGTGATCGGCAGATGCGAGCCTTGCAGGCTGACATCGACATCCAGGGCCTCGGCCCACGCAATGTGCCCGCCGATGCTGCCCTGACCTGTAGGGCCGCTGTTCCAGTTGCCTTTGAGCTGCACGTTCTCGCCGGCAATCAAGGCCTGTACGCTGAGCTTTTCCAGGCTGACCGGCAGCTCCGGCCCGGACACCTCGCCGTCGCTCAATGCCACGTTGCCGTTGACCTGCGGCGCCAGCAATCCACCCGATATCCGGCCACTGCCATTGAGCTTGCCATTGAGCTTTTCGATCATGGGCACGAATGGGCGCGCCACGGAAATATCCAGGCCACTGAGGTTGAAATCACCATTGACGGTCTTGTTCTTCGCCAGAGGATCGATGCTCAGTCGCGCCAGCAGATCGCCGAGTTTGCCGCCACGAAAATCCAGGGCGGTGTCGACTTTCTTCGGCGTCAGGCTACTGGTCAGCTTCAGCATCTGGTAAGGAAAATCAAGCCACTGGTTCTTTTCCTTGACCCGCAAGGTGCCGCCACTGGCATCGATCACCACTTGGCCATTGGGGCCCGCAGCCGGAATGTCCAGTTGAACATCGGCATTGAGGGCGCCTTTCCAGGCGAAGTCTTTGGGCAGCCATTGCGCAAGACTTTCCAGCGGGAATTGCTTGAGGTGGTAACGCAGGCGCGGGTCGGGCATCAGCCGTTGATCCTCGCCGCACAGGCTTGCAGGCCCCGACATCCAGCAGTGTGCGCCGAAATTGATCTTGCCATCGGCCAGACGCTCGAGCTTGGCCGGCTGCTGAAGCTTCCAGTCCTGGCCCCCGGTCTGGATATCGCCACTGGCAAGACGACCGCGCCAGTTGCCTTTGTCCAGATTACCGTCCAGCGCCAGGGCCAGCTTGAGCAGCGGCCCTTGCAGATCGAGTTTGACCTGCTGACGTTTGATATCGCCCTGACCATTGACCGTCAGCGCGCCCAGCGCCGTATCGCCCACCTGAATGCCCCGGGTCTTCAGGTCGATGGCGGCGCGTTGAGCGTTGTCCAGTTTCGCGGTCAGGTTCAGGCTTTGCAGCTTGTTGGTTTCGTAGGCGAGCTGATTGCCTTGCAACGCCAACTGCCCCTGGGGCGCCTGGAGCGTTCCCGCCAGATCCACGCGGCCCTTGACCTGGCCTTGCAGTCGCGGCCACAACTGACCCAGACGCGGCAGATTGAGGTCCAGTTGCCCGGCAAGTTTCTGTTGCAAGCTGCCGGTACCGTCGATGCGGTTGTCGCCCAGGCGAATCTGCAAGGCACTGACGTTCCACTTGTCCCCCGCGCCGTCGGCCTTGGCCTGCAACACCGCCGGCTGACCGCGCAACCGCCCCTTGAGGTCCAGATCGGCATTCAGATTCAACTGCTCGTTCTTGAACGCACCTTTGCTGCGCAAGGGACCTGCCAGAGAACCCGGCAGCTCCGCGACCCAGAACGACGGATCGATGGCACTCAGATCCAGCGCAGTGTCCCACGCAACGCCATCGGCGAACTGCACATTCAGGTGACCGCTGGCCTTGCCCTGCCCCGCGACAAGCTCCAGCTGCGGCAGGAAAATCTGCTGCAGATCGCCGCTGAAAGGGCTTGTCAGGCTGAACGGACCCGCAGGGCCTTTGAAGTCTCCCGCGAAGTTGCCCAGGTACTTGCCGTCCGTGTAAGACACCTCGCCATTGAAGGCATGAACACTGACCTGTGGCTCGTCGATCACCGGGTACAGGCGATGCCACGGGAAGTCCAGCCAGTCGATCTTCGCCTCGGCTCTCAGGCCTTTCTGCCAGTCGACCGTGCCACTGAGTTTGAGCCGTTGCTCGGCGCTGGCGGTCAGATCAAGCGTGGTCACTTGCGCGCCCTTTGCATCGACTCGCCCTTGCAGTGCCAGCGTCACTGGCCCCTGTTCGGCGGGCAAACTGGCATTGCCGAGAATCGCGTAACCCTGTGCCAGGTCGCCCTTGGCGTTCAGGGTCAGTGTGTTGACCTGGAGGGTATCCGGTAGATTGGCGCTGGCCTTGAACCGGTCGCTGGTGATCGCGATTTGCGCAGGGAGATTCTCCACCAGCGGTTGCAACTCACCCACCAGCTTCGCGTCGATGTAACCGCTGGTTTGCCCGTTGAGCGTGAGGGTCTTGAGCAGATCGCCTTGAACGTTCAAGGTCAGGGACAACGGCTGGCCGCTCACATCCGGCAGTTTGACCTGGCCCTGGGCCGTCAGCGGCCAGTCGGCAGCGGGCTTGAGCAAACCGCTGAGGTCAACAACGATGTCGTCACGCCGGGCATGAACCGAATCGATCTTCAAACCGTCGGCAGTCCAGTGTGCGGCCAGTTGCAGGTCGCGCACCTGCTCGCTGCCGTCCAGGTGCAGACTGCCGATCTGCACCTGGCCCAGTTCGATGGCCAGCGGCAGCTTGAGATCAGGCAGCGTGATCGGGCCGCTACTGGCTGCGCCACTGGAGGGCGGGAACTGCAAGCGAATGTCACCCGCCTGCAAGGTGTCGATGCACAGCGTCATGCGGGTCAGGCACGACGGCGACCACTCGAACACCGGCGCTTGGACCTGGACCTTGCTTTCACCCTGTTGCCAGACCAGCGAATCGGCCTGCCATCCGCCGCCGAGATGACCGGAGAAGTTCTCCAGGTGCAGGCCCGGCACCCGTTCCAGCGCCCAGCGACTGCCGGATTGGGTGCCCAGCACCAGGCCAATGGCTACGGCAATCAGCAGAACGAGGGTTAAAAGAGCCATGGCGACAATGAGTGCGCCACGTTTAAACAGTGCCGTACGCGTCACAGTTCAGGTCCCATCGAGAAGTGCAGACGAATACCGCCGTCGTCGTCCAGTGCGTGTGCCAGATCCAGGCGCAGCGGGCCGACGGGTGAAACCCAGCGAATACCGATACCGACGCCTGTCTTCAGGTTCGGAAGGTCCAGCGAGTTGAATGAATTGCCTTCGTCGACGAACGCCGCGATTCGCCACTTCTCAGCGATCGAATATTGATATTCGGCGCTGCCAGCAACCATGTAGCGACCCCCGATCTTGTCNGCACGCTCTGATCGCCACCGGCGAAGAAGCGCAGCGAGGGCGGGATGGATTTGTAGCCGTTGGTAGCGGTGCCACCGACCTGAATACGCCCCAGAAAACGATGGTTCTGCGCGATGGTCGTCAAGCCTTTCACCAATGCCGTGCCATGCACGACGTTGGCGTCCGAGCCCAGCCCTTCTTTCGCCACTTGAGTGTCGAACTGCAAGCGGTAACCATTGTGCGGGTCGATGCGGTTGTCGCTGCGCAGATAGGAGTAGCTGATGCCAGGCATCAACAGCGTGCTCAAGCCTGCGTCATCGCCAAGGCGGTATTCTTCGCGTTGCCACTTCAGGGAAATGACGCGCTCCCAGCCACTGGGCAATTTGCTGTGCCACTCCGGGCCCACGGTGAGCAATTTACTCAGGCTGTCAGTGTCAGCTATTTCTTCGTATTGATAACCGCCAGCGAAACGCAGCTTGTCGGTCAGCGGCGGGTCCAGCGGAATGTCGTAAAACAGCCCGACGTTCTGCCGAGGTGCGGATAGCTCGGATTCCACGCCATAACTGTGGCCCTGGGGGTTGACCCAGTGCCGCGTCCAGTTGGCCTTGACGCGAGGGCCAACGTCGGTGGAATACCCCAGCCCCAGGCCCATGGTGCGGGGCTTGCGGGTTTCCAGTTGAACGTTGACCGGAATGACCTGGCCCTGTGCATCGGTGGGCGACGCATCCACGCGTACACCTTCGAAATACCCGCTGGACTGCATGGCCTGATTCAGCTCGGCGATCAGCTCCGAGTCGTAGGGCGTATCCTCCTTGAATGGCACCATGCGCCGCAGTAGGTCCTCATCGAAAGGAGAATCGCCGCTGAACGACACCTTGCCCAGAGAAAAACGTGGCCCGCTGTCATAGACCAGTTCGATGTCGGCGACACCGGCACGGGGATCAACCGAAAGACGTTGAGTGACAAAGCGCCCCTGGAAAAAACCATAACGCGCGGCCTGATTCTGTATCAGGCGCTTGGCGTCTTCGTAATGTCCGTGGTTGAGCACGGCGCCGGACTTGAGCGCGTCGCTCTTCGGCACCCTGAACGCCTTGAGCTGGCTGGCGGGCCCGTCGATCCGGACCGTCACCTTGCGCAGGTGCACCGGCTCACCAGGCTGGACGTTGAGCACCAGGTGCAGGTCCTTGTCCCTGCGCTCGACTTCACTGTCGATCTGCGCCTGGTAGTAGCCCAACGCCTGGGCGGCTTTTTGCGCCTGCTCGACAGCGCCCACGCTGAAACGCTCTAGCGCCTGTTCGTCGCGCTCGCCAAGATCGCCCACGTACCCTTCAATGTTGGATTTGAGCTCGGAGTTGGAAGGTTTGATCCGCACGTCCAGCTGGGCATCGGCGAACGCCGCACAACTGGAAAACATCAGGAGAAAACCGCTGGTAAATCGACCGGGAAACTTCATAGGCGCGGATGCTAACACGAGCGGCGGGTGCTGCTGGAACCCGCAAAAATGGAGAGATGACCCGCGATCAAGCCATGGAGCCCAATGAAACCTGAGGGTTGGGGTGGAAAAATACGTGCTCCCGGATGGGTCCTACGGCAACTTCACCGATTTCCTCGTACCCCTGTCGCTTGTAGAACTCAAGATAATGACCATTGCCCGTGTCCAGCACGATGCCCTGTGAGTTCTCATCGACCGCGCACCAGTCGTGCAGCGCCTGTAACAGTTGCTCGCCGTAGTGACGCCCCTGAAAATCCGGATGAATCCCCAGCAGCGGCAGGACATGAACCGCGTCGCTCGGCAGGCACGCCAGCACCGCGTTGTAGTACTCCAGATAGCGTTGGGTGCAGCGCAGACCGGTGCCCATGACCATCCGCAAACGCCACGCCCAGCTTTCGGTGATGCCCAAACGGCGCTGAGGTGGCGCGATCAGTGCAACGCCCACCAGACGGTCCTCGACGAACAGGCCCAGTGCCGGGAGGTCCTGCAAAAAGTGCTGCTTCACCAGTCCGCGAATCGTCGCGCGCACCCGCTGCTCGTAGCCGGTGCGACCGGATTCGAACAGATAGCCGAAGCTCGGTTCGTGGCGGTAGGCCTGATACAACAGAGAGCGGGCCTCTCGGGAATATCCGCTGTCCAGTTGGCGAATGTCGGCCAATGCAGTCGTTGATTCAGGCATGTGATGGTGTCCCTTTCGATGACGACCCGCCTCGGTGGGACGGGTTCGCAGTGTCAAGCGTTCGAGTCGTGGGCTCTGACGACAGTTCCGGCGATTTTTCAGGCATTTGTCACAGCGTAGCAGCCCGTCCGTTTCGAGATGCCGCTATGGTGCTGGCCGTTGGCAGACAGGTCGGCTAGCATCGCTGTTTGTTTTTTGCCAGGACTGCCGTCTATGAAAATTGTGTCTTTCAACATCAACGGCCTGCGCGCCCGCCCCCATCAGTTGGCAGCGCTGATTGAAAAACACCAGCCTGACGTCATCGGTCTGCAGGAAACCAAGGTCTCGGACGACCAATTCCCCCAGGCAGACATCGAAGCGCTGGGCTACCACGTACATTTCCATGGTCAGAAAGGCCATTACGGCGTTGCGCTGCTGTCGCGTCTGCCGCCGCTGTCGCTGCACAAAGGTTTCGACACCGACGACGAGGAAGCCCAGCGCCGTTTCATCTGGGGCACGTTCGCTGATCGCAACGGCACGCCGGTGACGATCATGAACGGCTATTTCCCTCAGGGCGAAAGTCGCGACCACCCTACCAAGTTCCCGGCCAAGACCCGGTTTTACGCCGACCTTCAGCAACTGCTGGAAACCCGGTTCAGCAACGACCAGCCGCTGGTGGTGATGGGCGACGTGAACATCTCGCCGGAGGACAGCGACATCGGCATTGGCCCTGACAATGCCAAACGCTGGCTCAAGACCGGCAAGTGCAGTTTCCTGCCCGAAGAGCGCGAGTGGATGGCCAAGCTGAAGAACTGGGGCCTGGTGGACAGCTTCCGTCATCTATATCCGGAAGTGGTCGACCAGTTCAGTTGGTTCGATTACCGCAGCCGTGGTTTTGAGGACCAGCCCAAGCGTGGTCTGCGCATCGACCTGATCCTGGCGTCTCACGGCCTGCAACCGCGCATCAAGGCGGCGGGCGTGGATTATGATCTGCGCGGGATGGAAAAACCGTCGGATCACGCGCCGATCTGGCTTGAGTTGAGCTGAATCACTCCAGTGAGCTTTGGAGCAGCACGGCTTGCCGGCAAGTAGCGGTTACGCGACCGCTGCCGCCGGCAAGCCGGACTGCTACAGGGTTTACGATCTGGAAACCAGCGCCGGCGCCCGCACCGGCCTGTCATATCGGCGTAACGCATCTGTCTTATTCTCCGGCCACCCTTGGCCCCTGGACGATGCCGCACATGCAGCGCAGCCGATTTTTTCGTTTCGTTTTTGCAGCAGCGCTGTCTGGCGCTTTTTCGCTGGGAGCACAGGCAACTGCCCTGCCCTTGCCGTCCGATAATCTGCCCGCATTGCGAATCCAGGGTTCCAATACCATCGGTGCGCAGCTCGGCCCGGCGCTGGTCGTCGGCCTGCTGACTCAGCAAGGCGCGCAGAACGTCCAACAGCAATCGGGAACGCGCTCTAACGAAATCCGTGTGGTTGGGCAAATGCCTTCCGGTCAGACCCTCAGTGTCGAGATCGCGGCGCACGGGTCGAGCACCGGATTCACGGCGCTGAAAGCAGGTCAAGCCGATCTGGCCGCGTCTTCACGGCCTATCAAGAACAGTGAAGTCAGCGATCTGGCAGCCTTGGGTGACCTGCGCAGCCAGAACGCCGAGCAGGTGATCGCCATTGACGGCGTCGCGGTGATCCTGCACCCCTCCAACCCGGTACGAGAACTGAGCATCAATCAGTTGGCGAGGATCTTCTGCGGCGAGATCCATGACTGGGAGCAACTGGGCGGTACGGGCGGCGCCATTCACCTTTATGCTCGCGATCAGCAATCCGGTACGTTCGACACCTTCAATGAACTGGTGCTGGCCCGATTCGACAAAGGCCTGGCCCGCGATGCCCGTCGCTTCGAGTCCAGCGAAGGGCTGTCCGATGAGGTCAGCAACGACCGCCAGGGCATCGGCTTCATCGGCCTGCCCTACGTGCGCAAAGCGAAAGCCGTGGCGATCATCGACGGTGAATCGAAGGCCATGTTGCCCAGCGTCAGCCTGATCGCCACCGAAGACTATCCCTTGTCCCGCCGACTCTATTTCTATCTACCCCCCGAATCCGGACAGCGTTGGGCCAAGGCGCTGGTCCGGTTTGCCCAGAGCCCGCAGGGCCAGTCCATCGTTGCGCAGAACGGATTCGTCGCCCAGACGATTCAGGCCGTCAAAGTCCGGCCTACGTCACAGATGCCCCTGGAGTATCAGAACCTGACTCGAGAGGCCGAGCGACTGTCGGTGAACTTCCGGTTCGCACAGGGCAGCGCTTCACTGGACACCAAAGCCCGGCTGGACCTCAAACGGGTGGTCGATTACCTCAAAGCCCATGACAAGCTCGATCAGAAAGTCACGCTGGTGGGTTTTGGCGATGCGAAAAGCGACCCTGCGCGGGCGCAGCTGCTGTCGAAACTGCGCGCCATGGCTGTGCGCCGAGAGCTGCTGAAAAGCCAGGTTGTCCTGCATGATGTGCGCGGTTTTGGCGACGAGATGCCCGTGGCAACCAATGATGTCGACGAAGGCCGGATCAAGAATCGACGCGTCGAGGTGTGGGTGGAGTAGCGTTGGGATACGTGTGCCGGCGTGCTGGCGAACGGGTGAGGCATTCGACATCGATGTAACGGGCCTTACGCTTTCGCCAGCAAGCCGGCTCCCACGGCTTTCGGCCAGAATCAAAAGCAGGAGCACGGCTACCGGGTGTCATTGCCAATGACTCAACGATGCTCACTGCGCATCAGCTCTTTGGGCACGTACTTACCCACTTCATATTTACCGATGGCCGCACGGTGCACTTCATCCGGGCCGTCGGCCAGGCGCAGCGTACGCTGCATTGCGTACATGTACGCCAGCGGGAAGTCGCCGGAAACACCTGCACCGCCGTGGATCTGGATCGCCCGATCGATCACCCGGAGCGCAACGTTGGGTGCGACCACCTTGATCTGGGCAATCTCGCTCTTCGCCACTTTGTTGCCCGCAGTATCCATCATGTAAGCGGCTTTGAGGGTGAGCAGCCGCGCCATGTCGATTTCCATCCGCGAATCGGCAATCTTGTCGATATTGCCGCCAAGGCGCGCCAACGGGCGACCGAATGCCGTGCGCTGCACCGAACGCTTGCACATCAATTCCAGCGCCCGTTCCGCCATGCCGATCGAACGCATGCAGTGATGAATCCGGCCAGGGCCGAGGCGTCCCTGGGCAATCTCGAAGCCACGCCCTTCTCCCAGCAGGACGTTTTCGTACGGGACCCGCACGTTCTCGAACAGCACTTCGGCATGCCCATGGGGAGCGTCGTCGTAACCGAACACCGGTAGGGGACGCACGATTTTCACGCCGGGCGCGTCGGTAGGCACCAGAATCATCGAATGCTGTTGGTGGCGTGGACCATCGGGATTGCTGAGGCCCATGAAAATCATGATCTTGCAGCGCGGATCGCAGGCGCCGGATGTCCACCACTTGCGACCGTTGATGACCCACTCATCACCGTCACGAACGGCACGGGCGGCCATATTGGTGGCGTCCGACGAGGCGACGTCCGGTTCGGTCATGGCGAACGCCGAGCGAATCTCGCCACGCAGCAAAGGTTCGAGCCACTGCTGTTTCTGACCTTCGCTGGCGTAACGCACCAGCACTTCCATGTTTCCGGTATCAGGCGCCGAGCAGTTGAACGGCTCCGGCCCCAGCAGCGAACGGCCCATGATCTCGGCCAGTGGCGCGTATTCAAGGTTGGTCAGGCCTGCGCCCAGCTCGGACTCGGGTAGAAACAGGTTCCACAGCCCTTCGGCCTTGGCGCGCGCCTTCAGCTCTTCCATGATCGCGGTCGGCTGCCAGCGGTCCCCTTCGGCGACCTGGCGCTCGAAGACCGGCTCGGCCGGGTACACGTAGGTGTCCATAAACGCAGTGACGCGCTCGCGCAGTTCCTGAACCTTCGGGGAGTAAGCGAAATCCATCGGGCAGCTACCTTCTATGAGGTGATTTCAAGTCATGACGGGATGCTAGATCAGGGCCCTGTATTTATCTAACCTATTCTCGGCGTGTATAAACATTCATAACCGATATATGATCACTCCGTTCCTGAACGTCCGTACCAAGTCAGGTCCGAATCACAGCCCAATAACAAAAGCAGCGTGAGGCGCACAGCAATGAACCTGAGCAAGGTCGATCTCAACCTCTTTATTGTCTTTGACGCCATCTATACCGAAGCCAACCTGACCCGTGCCGGTCAGATCGTCGGCATCACCCAGCCCGCTGTGTCCAACGCCCTGGCCCGACTGCGGGAAACCTTCAACGACCCGCTGTTCGTACGGACCGCCCAAGGCATGGTGCCTACGCCGATGGCGCAGAACATCATCGGGCCGGTGCGCAACGCCTTGTCGCTGCTGCGGGTGTCGGTCCAGGAAAGCCGGATCTTCACCCCCCTCCAGGCCAACAAGAACTACCGCATCAGCATGACCGACCTCACCGAGGCGATCATTCTGCCGGCGCTGTTCCAGCGTCTTCGCCGCCTTGCGCCTGCCGTGACCATCGAAAGTTTTCTGTCCAAGCGTCGGGAAACCACCAAGGAACTGGCCGCCGGCCGGCTGGATTTCGCCGTGGATGCGCCGCTCAACACCGATCCCCAGGTGCGCCACGTCAAGCTCATGGAGGACAACTACGTCTGTGCGATGCGCAAAGGCCACCCGCTGGCGCCGAAGGCGCGCATCAGCCTGGACGATTACCTGTCGGTGGCGCACATCCATATTTCCAGTCGCCGCAGCGGATTGGGGTATGTGGATCTGGCGCTGGGAAAAATGGGTATCCAGCGCAAGATCGCCCTGCGCTCTCAGCACTATCTGATGGCGTCACAGGTGTTGCAACAGACCGACATGGTGATGACCGTCCCGGAACGCTTCGCCCGACGCAACGATCTGCACTTCGTTCATTTGCCGGTCAATGACGTGCCGACCGTGGAGACCCATCTGTACTGGCACGAGAGCACTGATCAGGATCCTGCGAATCGCTGGATGCGCGAACAGATCATCGAACTGTGCCAGTTGGTGGTGGCGCAGGAACGCAAGCTGGAGAAAGAACTTGAGGCCGTAGTCAGGTAATTGTTCTATTTGAATTTACGCGAAATACCTCATGTGCTTTCTAGTCACACTTCAGGTGGTTTCGAGGAACGATCATGGAACCCGCGTCACCCCGCGCATCTGTATCAGTCCGGCTTGCTGGCAGTTGCGATTTCACGAACGCCTCAAGCATGACTGCAAATCGGGAGACGTTTGCTCGCTTGCGACCTTGACGTTAACGTCAAGGTAGCCGTACGTTCGCCGGAAGCACGACTACTACGAGCACGTCCATGAGCAACCTGACCTACAGCATTTCCGACCTCGCCCGCGAGCTGGACATCACCACTCGCACCATCCGTTTTTATGAAGAACAAGGCATGCTCAGCCCGGAGCGGCGCGGCCTGGAGCGGATCTATTCGGCCCGCGACAAAGTCACCCTCAAGCTGATCCTGCGGGGCAAACGCATCGGTTTCTCCCTCGCCGAATGCCGCGACCTGATTGGGCTCTACGACCCCAGCGGCGGTAACCAGAAGCAACTGACCACGATGCTGGGGAAGATTGCCGAGCGTCGCGCGCAACTGGATCAGCAGTTGCTGGACATTCAGCAGATGCAAATGGAACTGGATACTGCCGAAGAACGGTGCAAGCTCGCACTGGGCAATTCCGTTGACTGACAGATCGTTAAACGAACTTCCTAGAAACGTTCAAGAAAGGACTGCCCTCATCATGTCGCTCCCCCAACGCGTTCGCCTGGTTGAAGTCGGTCCCCGTGACGGGCTGCAAAACGAATCTGTACCGATCTGCGTCGCCGACAAGGTGAGGCTGGTGAACGATCTGTCGGACGCTGGCCTGGGGTACATCGAGGTCGGCAGTTTCGTATCGCCCAAGTGGGTGCCGCAAATGGCCGGATCAGGGGATGTGTTTGCCGCCATCGAACGCAAGGCCGGCGTCACTTACGCAGCACTGGCACCGAACCTTCGCGGTTTTGAAGATGCGCTGGCTGCCAGGGCCGAGGAAATCGCGGTGTTCGCGGCCGCCTCCGAAGCGTTCTCGCAGCGCAATATCAATTGCTCGATCAGTGAAAGCCTGGATCGTTTTCTGCCGATCATGGAAGCTGCCCGGCTGCACGGTGTCCGGGTGCGTGGTTACGTTTCATGCGTGCTGGGTTGCCCCTACGAAGGCGTGGTCCCGGCCAAACAGGTGGCAGCCGTCGCCAATGAGCTGTTCGCCATGGGCTGTTACGAAGTGTCACTGGGAGACACCATCGGTACGGGCACGCCGGGCGCGACCCGTGAGCTGTTCAACACGGTGGCCGGACAGATTCCCCGTGGCAGGCTCGCCGGGCACTTTCACGACACCTACGGACAGGCGCTGGTCAACATCTACGCCGGCCTGGAGGAAGGCATTCAAGTGTTCGACAGCTCTGTCGCGGGCCTCGGCGGCTGCCCCTATGCAAAAGGCGCCAGTGGCAATGTTGCCAGCGAGGATGTGCTGTACATGCTCAATGGCCTGGGGATCGACACCGGAGTCGATCTCGACAAGCTGATTGCGGCGGGTCAACGGATCAGTGACGTGCTGGGCCGTTCCAATGGATCGCGGGTGGCGAAGGCGCGTTTGTCGGGCTGATGTGCGACAACTTGTCACACAGTGTTACCCTTGTGGGCAATGGAGGGAAAGAAACGGGTAACACGGAAACACCTGATCACGGATCAAGCAGCACCGCGATTTCAGGTTTTTGCGCAAAGCCCCGTCTTCCGGGCCTTCAGCAAGATCGAGAAAAGTTGGCATGGCTTCTGCTATGTCTTACGTACAACAAAAATAACAAATGGCAGCAAACCAATAAAAACAAGACGAATCGGCTCTGACATAACAAGAACAACACGGACAGAGACGCAGCTAACTGATTTTTTTGGAGTGGATCGCTTTGTGAGGCGCAGGCCTCTGGACCAGGCAGAGAACAATAAAACTACCTTCAGGTAGCGCAAGGCCCGGTTGAATCGCAAGATCGAAGCAGCATCAGCGCTCAAAAAAATACGTTTGCTCTTGACCCCGAATGGGGGTCGCTCAAAAAGCAAAAAAGGTAGGGCCACCAAAAACAACAACAGGCCGCCTAAAAATAAAAAAGAGCATGCAACTGAACTTGGAGGGGAGCCTTGGCTCCCCTTCGTGCTGTCTGGCGTTCGGAAATCCCCCTTCTCTACTCTCCATCAGCACAGTCCTGACATTGACATTCTGACGCCCGCAGGTTTACGTTAACGTAAAGGTAACACAGATTGTTGCCATCTGACCTCCCCTCTAAAAACAACAAGGGAACGCAGGCTCATGAACTACCCCACGCTCAATTTCGGTCTAGGCGAGACCCTCGACATGCTGCGCGATCAGGTGCAGGCCTTCGTCGCTGCGGAACTCGCCCCACGCGCCGCGCAGATCGACCAGGACAACCTGTTTCCCGCCGACATGTGGCGCAAGTTCGGCGAGATGGGCCTGCTGGGTATCACGGTCGATGAACAATATGGCGGTGCCGGACTGGGCTATCTGGCCCACGTGGTGGCCATGGAAGAGATCAGCCGGGGCTCGGCTTCGGTGGCGCTGTCCTACGGCGCGCACTCCAACCTCTGCGTCAACCAGATCAACCGCAACGGCAATCCTGAACAGAAGGCCCGTTATCTGCCCAGGCTGATCAGCGGCGAGCACATAGGCGCACTGGCCATGAGCGAGCCGAATGCCGGCTCCGATGTGGTCTCGATGAAGCTGCGCGCGGACAAACGCGGTGACCGCTTCGTGCTCAACGGCAGCAAGACCTGGATCACCAACGGACCCGACGCCAATACCTACGTGATCTACGCCAAGACCGATCTGGAAAAAGGTCCTCACGGCATCAGCGCGTTCATCGTCGAGCGCGACTGGAAAGGTTTCTCGCGGGGCAACAAGTTCGACAAGCTGGGCATGCGCGGCTCCAACACCTGCGAGCTGTTCTTCGACGATGTAGAAGTTCCGGAAGAGAACCTCCTCGGCACACTCAATGGTGGCGTCAAGGTGCTGATGAGCGGCCTGGACTATGAACGCGTCGTGCTTTCCGGCGGCCCTACCGGGATCATGCAGGCCTGCATGGACGTGGTTCTGCCCTACATCCACGACCGCAAGCAGTTCGGCCAGAGCATTGGCGAGTTTCAGCTGATCCAGGGCAAGGTCGCCGACATGTATACCCAGCTCAACGCCAGCCGCGCCTACCTGTACGCCGTGGCCCAAGCCTGTGAGCGCGGCGAAACCACGCGCAAGGACGCCGCCGGGGTGATTCTGTATTCCGCCGAGCGTGCCACCCAGATGGCGCTGGACACCATTCAGATTCTTGGCGGCAACGGCTACATCAACGAGTTTCCGGCAGGCCGTCTGCTGCGCGACGCCAAGCTGTACGAAATCGGCGCTGGCACCAGCGAGATTCGTCGCATGCTGATCGGTCGCGAACTGTTCAACGAAACCCGCTGACAGCGCCGGAGGCCGCATGACTACCTTGCACACCCGCATCAATCCGCGCTCGGCGGAATTTTCTGCCAACAGCGCCAGCCTGCAAAAACAGGTCGATCATCTGCGCCAGTTGTTGGCACAGGTTCATGAGGGCGGCGGCGCCAAAGCGCAGGACCGCCACACCTCGCGAGGCAAGTTGTTACCCCGGGACCGCATCAACCGCTTACTGGACCCAGGCTCGCCGTTTCTGGAAATCAGCCAGTTGGCGGCCCATGACGTTTATGGCGAGGACGTTCCGGCAGCCGGTGTGATTGCCGGCATTGGTCGGGTCGAAGGCGTTGAATGCATGATCATTGCCAACGACGCCACGGTCAAAGGGGGCACTTACTACCCGCTCACCGTCAAGAAACACCTGCGGGCGCAGACCATCGCCCAGCAGAACCGCCTGCCGTGCATCTATCTGGTGGACTCGGGTGGCGCCAACCTGCCTCGCCAGGACGAGGTGTTCCCCGACCGCGAGCATTTTGGCCGGATCTTTTTCAATCAGGCGAACATGAGCGCCCAGGGCATCCCGCAGATAGCGGTAGTGATGGGTTCGTGCACGGCCGGCGGCGCCTATGTCCCGGCGATGGCCGACGAGGCAATCATGGTGCGCCAACAGGCGACGATTTTCCTCGCAGGCCCTCCGTTAGTGAAAGCAGCCACGGGCGAAGTGGTCACTGCCGAAGAGCTGGGCGGTGCCGATGTGCACTGCAAGGTTTCAGGCGTTGCCGATCACTATGCCGACAGCGACGAACATGCCCTTGCACTGGCGCGTCGCAGCGTGGCTAACCTGAACTGGCGCAAGCTGGGCGAGCTACAGACACGCGAGCCCATCGCCCCGCTCTACTCGCCTGAAGAGCTGTACGGCGTCATTTGCGCTGATCCCAAGCAGCCGTTCGACGTGCGGGAAGTGATTGCGAGGCTGGTCGACGGGTCAGTGTTCGATGAGTTCAAGGCCCTGTTTGGCACGACGCTGGTCTGCGGCTTCGCGCACCTGAACGGTTACCCCATCGCGATTCTCGCCAACAACGGCATTCTGTTCGCCGAGGCCGCGCAGAAAGGCGCGCACTTCATCGAACTGGCCTGTCAGCGCGGGATTCCGCTGCTGTTCCTGCAGAACATCACTGGCTTCATGGTGGGTCAGAAGTACGAGGCGGGCGGCATCGCCAAGCACGGTGCCAAGCTGGTCACCGCCGTGGCCTGCGCGCGCGTCCCCAAGTTCACGGTGATCATCGGTGGCAGCTTCGGTGCCGGAAACTACGGGATGTGCGGGCGCGCCTATGACCCGCGCTTTCTGTGGATGTGGCCCAACGCACGTATCGGCGTCATGGGCGGCGAACAGGCAGCGGGCGTGCTGGCGCAAGTCAAGC
The DNA here is from genome assembly GCF_003605735.1 of Pseudomonas sp. LS-2. Taxonomy (GTDB): domain Bacteria; phylum Pseudomonadota; class Gammaproteobacteria; order Pseudomonadales; family Pseudomonadaceae; genus Aquipseudomonas. Next base: position 223,998 of record NZ_QXTJ01000026.1, read on the forward strand.
GCGAGCAGGCCGAACGCAGCGGCCATACCTTCAGCGCCGAGCAGGAAGCTGCGCTCAAGCAGCCGATTCTCGATCAATACGAGCACCAGGGTCACCCCTACTACTCCAGCGCCCGTTTATGGGACGACGGTGTGATCGACCCGGCGCAAACCCGCGAGGTGCTGGCATTGGCGATCAGCGCCGCACTCAACGCGCCCATCGAACCGACCCGCTTCGGCGTGTTCCGGATGTGACCGAGGAAAGACCCATGAATGACTTCCACACCCTGGAACTTGAGTTCGACCCACGGGGCTTCGCGACCCTGTGGCTCAATCGCCCGGAAAAGAACAACGCCTTCAATGCGCAGATGATTCGCGAGCTGATCATCGCCCTGGACCGAATCCAGAGCGACAGCAGCCTGCGCTTTGTGCTGTTGCGCGCCCGAGGCAAACATTTCAGCGCCGGGGCGGACCTGGCCTGGATGCAGGAATCCGCCAATCTGGACTACAACACCAACCTGGGCGATGCCCGCGAACTGGGCGAGCTGATGTACAACCTCGCCAAACTCAAACTGCCGTCGCTGGCAGTGGTGCAAGGCGCAGCCTACGGCGGCGCACTGGGCCTGATCAGTTGCTGCGACATGGCCATTGGCACAGACGAGGCGCAGTTCTGCCTGTCCGAGGTCAAGATCGGCCTCGCTCCGGCGGTCATCAGCCCGTTCGTGACTCAGGCCATCGGCGAACGCCACGCCCGTCGCTACGCCCTGACGGCTGAACGTTTCAGCGGGCCACGCGCGCGGGAAATCGGCTTGTTGGCCGAGAGCTTTCCGGCTGCCGAACTGGATGATCAGGTCGAGCGCTGGGTGGACAATCTGCTGCTCAATAGCCCCCAGGCCATGCGTGTCAGCAAAGAATTGCTGCGTGAAGTCGGCCATGGTGAGCTGACCCCTGCCCTGCGCCGCTACTGCGAAAACGCGATCGCCCGCATCCGGGTGAGCGCCGAAGGCCAGGAAGGCCTGCGCGCTTTTCTGCACAAGCGTGAACCCGCCTGGCGCGGTGACAACGACAAGCATGGAGAATCCCGTTGATGAGCGCCCCGAAAACCATCGCGCTGACGAGTGTACTGGTCGCCAATCGCGGCGAAATCGCCTGCAGGGTAATGCGCACCGCCAAGGCCATGGGCCTGACCACCGTCGCGGTGCACAGCGCCACCGACCGCGATGCTCGGCACGTTCGCGAAGCGGATATCGCCGTGGACCTGGGTGGCAGCAAAGCGGCGGACAGCTACCTGCAGATCGACAAGCTGATCGCCGCCGCCAGAAGCAGCGGCGCACAGGCGATTCATCCGGGTTATGGCTTTCTGTCCGAGAACGCCGGATTCGCCCGTGCCGTGGAGCGGGCGGGCCTGGTCTTCCTCGGCCCGCCCGCCTCGGCCATCGATGCCATGGGCAGCAAATCGGCGGCCAAGACCTTGATGCAAGCTGCCGGCGTGCCGCTGGTGCCGGGTTACCACGGCGAAGCACAGGACGCTGCCACTTTCCGCGAGGCCGCGGCGCGGATCGGTTATCCGGTATTGCTCAAGGCCACGGCCGGCGGCGGCGGCAAAGGCATGAAGGTGGTCGAACGCGAAGAGGATCTGGCGGACGCACTGGCCTCTGCGCAGCGCGAGGCCCTGTCTTCCTACGGTGACTCGCGCATGCTGGTGGAGAAATACGTGTTGCAGCCGCGTCACGTGGAGATCCAGGTATTCGCCGATCAGCACGGACACTGCCTGTACCTCAACGAGCGCGATTGCTCGATTCAGCGTCGTCATCAGAAGGTCGTCGAGGAGGCGCCGGCCCCCGGTCTTGGCCCTGAACTGCGGCGCGCCATCGGCGAAGCCGCCGTGCGTGCCGCTCAGGCGATCGGTTATGTCGGCGCCGGTACGGTGGAGTTTCTGCTGGACGTGCGCGGCGAGTTTTTTTTCATGGAGATGAACACCCGTCTGCAGGTCGAGCATCCGGTCACCGAAGCGATTACCGGGCTGGACCTGGTCGCCTGGCAGATCCGTGTCGCCCAGGGTGAGGCACTGCCCATCAGCCAGGATCAGGTCCCGCTGAACGGCCACGCCATCGAAGTGCGGCTGTATGCCGAGGACCCGGCCAATGACTTTCTGCCCGCCACCGGCCGGCTTGAGATTTATCGCGAATCGATGCCCGGCCCCGGTCGGCGGGTGGACAGCGGTGTCAGCGAAGGCGACGAGATTTCACCGTTCTATGACCCGATGCTCGGCAAGCTGATTGCCTGGGGTGAGGACCGGGAACAGGCGCGTCTGCGGCTGCTGTCGATGCTCGATGAGTTCGCCGTCAGCGGCCTGCGCACCAACCTGGGGTTCTTGCGGCGAATCATTGGCCATCCCGCGTTTGCCGAGGCGAAGCTGGACACCGGTTTCATCCCCCGACATGAGTCGGACCTGTTGCCGGAGCCCGCGCCACTGTCGAACGAATTCTGGCAAATCGCCGGGCACGCCTACCGGGAAAGCACGCCCTCGTTGCCCCGTCGCGATGACCCTCATTCGCCCTGGTCGGCGGTGAGCGGCTTGCGTCTGGGACTGCCGAGCGAAATCGATCTTCACCTCGCCTGCGCAGGCCAGACGCGCACACTGCATTTGCGTGGAGACCAGTCCCGGAGCGTCGCGCTCGTTGGCGATCAGTTGTCGATCGATCTGGATGGCATGCAGCATAGGACGCTGGCGATCCGTCGGGGCGACACGCTTTATCTGCGCCGGCAAGGGGACCTGCTGGCAGTCCAGCGGGTTGATCCGATTGCCACCGTCGAGGCAAGCCAGACTCAGCAAGGCGGCTTGAGCGCGCCCATGAACGGCAGTATTGTGCGGGTGCTGGTCGAAGCGGGTCAGCAGGTCGAAGCAGGTACGCCGCTGGTGGTGCTGGAGGCCATGAAAATGGAACACAGCATTCGGGCCAATTGCGCCGGGACAGTCGCTGCGTTGTATTGCGCTGAAGGTGAGATGGTCGCCGAAGGGGCGGTGCTGGTAGAACTGAGCACCCAACCCCTGTAGCCGCGCGGCTCGCTGGCGGTGGCGTCTGTGCCATCGCCAACCAGCGGACCGGCGCCCGGCCTGGCGGGTCAAGGGCAGCATCAAAAAAAGGGTGAGGCTTAAATGGCCTCACCCTTTTCTTACGCTGCGACTTCTTTCTTACGCCGCGACTTCATACAACTTCGGCAATTCCACTTCGCCGCTGATCAGGCTTTGACGCATCCGCACTGCCTGCAACGCTGCGGCCTTCATCGCGCTTTCCTTCACGTGACCGTAACCGCGAATCCGCTCGGGGAGCCGCGCCAGGCTCAGGGCTGTATGGCGATTCGCGGCGTTCAGATGGGTCAGAATCAGTTCGATGTCGGACACATAGCTGTCGATCAACGCCCGCTCTTGACGCCGTTCCAGGCTGCGACCGAACGGATCGAATGCCGTGCCACGCAGGAATTTGAACTTCGCCAGCACATCGAAAGCCTTCAGCATCCAGGGACCGAAACTGCGCTTGCGAGGCGCGCCGCTGTTGGGGTCACGCTTGGCCAGCGATGACGGTGCCAGGTGAAACTCCAGGCGGTAATCCCCTTCGAATTGCGCCTCCAGTTGCCGGGTGAACTCGCCGTTGCTGTAGAGGCGTGCGACTTCATACTCGTCCTTGTAGGCCAGCAGTTTAAAGCCGTTGAACATCACCGCTTCGGTCAATACCGCTGGTTCGCCCGGGAACCGTCTGGCTTCGGCATCGCGCACCTTGTGCACCAGGGCAAGATACCGCTCGGCGTAGGCCGCGTTCTGATACTCGGTCAGATTTTTCACGTTGATTGCAAGACGCTGCTCCAGACTCGGCGCTTCAGGTTCCTGAACCGGCGCCGCCTGAGGGTTGGCCGCAGTCTGTACACCCGGCAGGTCGAACGCCGCTCGACGCCCCCACAGGAACGCCTGCTGGTTGAGATTGACCGCCACGCCATTGAGTTCGATGGCCTTCTCGATGGCCGCCGAGGTCAGCGGAATCAACCCAAGCTGGAAGGCATAGCCGAGCATGAACAGGTTACTGGCAATGCTGTCGCCCATCAGTCGGGTGGCCAGGTCGGTCGCCTGAACGAAATGGGTTTTCTCTTCACCGACCGCCTCGATGATGGTCTGCATCATCGCGTCGGCTGGGAACTCAGCGTCCGGGTTGCGGGTGAACTCGGCGGTCGGGGTTTGCTGGCTGTTAACCACGGCGTGGGATTTTGCGCTGTTTAACTTGGCAATCGCATCGGGGCCCGAAGACACCAGCAGATCGCAGCCCAGCAGCAGGTGCGCTTCACCGGCAGCGATGCGCACCGCGAACAGGTCTTGCTGACGCGCTGCGATGCGAATGTGGCTCACCACAGGGCCGAATTTCTGCGCCAGCCCGGCCTGATCCAGCACGCTGCATCCCTTGCCTTCCAGGTTCGCCGCGTAACCGAGCATCGCGCCAACGGTCGTTACACCGGTACCGCCTACGCCCGGCAGCAGGATGTTGTAGGGCTGATCGAGACTCGGCAGCGTCGGTTCAGGCAATGCCGCGAACGCCTGCACCTGTTCCGGCAACTGCGGCTTGCGCAACTTGCCACCGTGGACCGTCACGAAGCTGGGACAGAAACCCTCGACGCAGCTGAAGTCCTTGTTACAGGCACTCTGATCGATTTCACGCTTGCGCCCTTGTGCCGTTTCCCTGGGCAGAATCGACAGGCATCCGGACTTCACACCGCAATCGCCACACCCTTCGCAAACCGCCGGGTTGATGATCGCGCGCTTGTCCAGATCGACCATCGTGCCGCGCTTGCGACGGCGGCGCTTCTCGGTGGCACAGGTCTGATCGTAGATGATGACCGACACCCCTTTGAATTCACGCAGTTCACGTTGCACGGCGTCCAGGTCACGGCGATGGTGGAAGGTGGTGATCGGGGCGAACTGCTCGCGGCTCGGGTATTTGTCCGGATCGTCCGACACCAGCGCAATACGCTGTACGCCTTCGTTGAAGACCTGACGGCTGAGCTGATCGACGCGCAATACGCCATCGATGGGCTGCCCGCCGGTCATGGCCACGGCGTCGTTGTAGAGGATCTTGTAAGTGATGTTGACCTTTGATGCCACGGCAGCACGCAGCGCCAGATGACCGGAGTGGAAATAGGTGCCGTCACCCAGGTTCTGGAACACGTGGGGCGTTTCGGTGAACGGGGCCTGACCGATCCAGGTCACGCCCTCGCCTCCCATCTGAGTGAAGGTGTCGGTTTCGCGGTCCATCCAGATGGTCATGTAATGGCAGCCGATGCCCGCCAGGGCGCGACTGCCCTCGGGGACTTTGGTCGAGCTGTTGTGCGGGCAGCCCGAGCAGAAATGCGGGGTACGCTGGGTCTTGAACAGTGGCGCGGCGAGGGCCTTTTCCTTGTCTTGCAGAAACTGCAGACGCGCTTCGATTTTCGGACTGCTGTAGATCGGCGCCAGACGTTTCGCGATCACCCGGGCGATCATCGCGGGCGTCAACTCTGCAAGATTCGGCAACAGCGAACGGCCTTCTTCGTCGAATTCACCGACAACCCGCGGACGCTGATCCACCGGCCAGTTGTACAGCTGGCCGGTCAGCTGATCCTCGATGATGCTGCGTTTTTCTTCGACCACCAGAATTTCGTCGAGGCCTTCGGCGAAGCCATGCACCGACACAGGCTCCAGCGGCCAGCTCATGCCAACCTTGAGCACGCGAATGCCCACCGAGGCGCAGAGGTCTTCGTCGATGCCCAGTTCTTCCAGGGCCTGGCGCACGTCGAGATAGGATTTACCGGTGGTGATGATACCCAGGCGCGGCTGCGGCGAATCGATCATCACCTTGTTCAGGTCGTTGGCGCGGGCGAAGGCACGGGCGGCGTAGATCTTGTAGGTATTGAGCCGCGCTTCCTGGGCCAAAGGCGGATCCGGCCAGCGAATGTGCAGGCCGTCCTTGGGCAACTGAAAGTCTTCGGGAATACGCGTCTGGATGCGCAGTGGATCGACTTCCACTACAGCCGAGGAATCGACGTTCTCGGCAATGGTCTTCATCGCCACCCAGCACCCGCTGTAGCGCGACAGTTCCCAGCCGACGATGCCGTAATCGAGGATTTCCTGAACGTTGCTCGGGTTGAGCACCGGAATCATCGAAGCGATGAAGGCGTGTTCGCTCTGGTGCGCAATGGTCGATGATTTGCAGCCGTGGTCGTCGCCGGCAAGGATCAGTACCCCGCCGTTTTCCGCGACACCGGCCGAATTGCCGTGTTTGAACACGTCACCGCAACGGTCGACACCCGGCCCCTTGCCGTACCACAGCGCGAACACGCCGTCGTACTTGCCGTGGGGAAACAGGTTGACCTGCTGGCTGCCCCACACCGCCGTGGCCGCCAACTCTTCGTTGACCCCAGGCTGGAAATGGATGGCGTTCTCCTGGAGATAATCCTTGGCGTCCCACAGGCTCTTGTCGAGATTGCCCAGTGGCGAGCCGCGGTAACCGGAGATGAAGCCGGCGGTATTGAGGCCCCTGGCCTCGTCGCGCTGCTTTTGCAGCATCGGCAGGCGAGTCAGCGCCTGGGTTCCGGTCAGGTACAGGTTGCCGGTTGCGAGTCGGTACTTATCGTCCAGACGAATATCGGCCAAAGACATTCAGGCACTCCTTTGTTTTTATCAGTGCGTTTTGAATGTGGTGAGCGGCGCAGCCTGGGCCTCGTGAGCCAGTCGTTTGTCGCTCGGACGCCGGGACGGTTCAGCCCGGCGCTCACAGGCCAAATACTGCCTGTGCGGCGTGGGCTTTTTCTTTCTAAATTGGCCGAAATCTGCTCATATCGTGCATGCCTGTTCCATTTAAACAATAAAAAAGGGTCAATTCATGCAGGTCAAACTCAGTCCCATTGATCGCAAAATCCTTCGCCTGTTGCAGCACGATGCCAACCTCTCTGCCGCCGAGATCGCGGAACGCGTCGAGCTGTCGCAATCGCCGTGCTGGCGCAGGATCAATCGGCTGGAAGAAGAAGGCGTGATCGAGCGCAAGGTCGCTCTGCTCAACCCGGCCAAACTGGGCCTGACCATGACCGTGTTCGTCGACGTGAAGTTATCCGGTCACGGACGGCGTTACCTGACCGAGTTCGAGAACGCGATCATCGGCTTTCCCGAGGTGCTGGAGTGCTACACGATGGCCGGGGATATGGATTTCATGCTCAAGGTCGTGGTGCAGGACATCGCCAGCTACGAGCGTTTTTTGCGCGATCACCTGCTGCAGAGCCCGCACGTGCAGGAAGCACATTCGAACATTGCAATGAGCGTAGTGAAGAGAACGACGGAGCTGCCCATCGATTAGGCACACGGAAAATTTATTTCGCGAGAAAGCGAAAAAACATTTGACGTGCAAATGATAATGATTATTATTGAGCGCAACCGGTCGCGAGATCGGTTGGTAACCCTGAAGCCTTAGGTCGGCTTCTGGATTATCTTCTCATCAGGCTAATCACGGTTTTTGACCCGGCTTTTTCGCCGGGTCTTTTTTTGCCCTTTTTCAGGGTCTGGGTTGGTCGTGTGTTGCTTTCTTCAGGCTAATGAAGAGGGTTCGCGATGGTGAGGCGAGCGCGATGGCGCGCATGATAGCAAAAGAAAATGGAGCGCTGAACCGCCACGCAGGTCAAAAAAGACATATTTGGTAAAAAATCAGCCATAAACGACTTAACTTGAGAATGGATCTCATATGCACTAGCATCGATCCGCGTCACGGACGATGCCCCCCACTCCTTCCTCAAAGGACGACCCACGGATGACCCGAGAGTGAAATGCCATGACTAATCAGCTCACCTCCCTGTTCACGCTGCCCAATCGGCTCCCCGAATTGCCGGTCAGCCAGCAAACCGACGCCTATCGCCGTCGCATCCAGAAACTGCCGCGCAAAACCCAACAAATCTTCCTGCTCAGTCGTCTCGACCAACTGCCCTACGCCGACATCGCGCACCTGCTGGAACAGGACGTCGAATCCGTGGAGCGTTGCATGATCCGTGTGCTGGAGCAGTGCAGCGACGACACCGCAGCGCCCATCAACCTGCAGGCGGTGCGCTGGTATGTGCATCTTCAAAGCCCGCAGGCCACGGCCAGCCAGCGTATCGAATTCCGCCACTGGCTGGATGCCGACGCCCTGCACCTCAGCGCTTTCCAGGCCACCGAACGCCTGTGGCGCAGACTTCAGGCGCCGGCGGCGATTCTGGGCGCAAGCGGCTGGCATCGACGCAAACGCCGCGTCTACATCGGCTGGTTGCTGTTGACCGCATTTCTGTGCAGCTTGCTGGTCGCCGCAGAAGCCTTCACCTGAGTCTCATCGTCAACCGTTTCTGTCGCCGCCGGTTTTCTCGATCCGTGTAAAGTACCTGTCATAACAGCCACCCAGTGGCGTTGCGTTGGCATTAACGTACTCAGGAACTTTCCGTGATCCAGACCGCCCTTTCCATTACTTGCGATTTCGACAGCGGTAACATCGTCGTGCTCGATGCGAGCGATCCGCAGCATGTGCAACTGGCCATGCGCCCCGACACCCGCAGCCCGCACTTCCAATGGTTTCACTTCAAGGTCGACGGCATGCGGGTCGGCCAGCCCCACGGGTTCAGCCTGACGAATGCCAGCGAATCCAGCTACAACCGCGCCTGGACCGGCTACAACGCCGCCGCGTCGTACGATCAGAAGACCTGGTTTCGCGTGCCGAGCCACTTCGACGGCAAGGCGCTGAATTTCAACCTCACTCCCGAACAGCCGCAGATCTGGTTTGCCTATTTCGAGCCTTACAGCCGCGAACGTCATGACTGGCTGATCGATCAGGCACTGAACAAGGCCGGAACAGAGTTGCTCGCCACCGGCAAAAGCGTCGAAGGCCGTGAGATTCCGTTGCTGCGCAAGGGTGACGGCGCGCCAGGCAAGCGCAAGATCTGGATCATCGCCCAACAGCACCCCGGCGAGCACATGGCCGAGTGGTTCATGGAAGGCGTGATCGAGCGCCTGCAGGAAAACGACGCAGAGTTGCAGACCCTGCTCGCCTCGGCCGATCTGTACCTGGTGCCGCACATGAACCCGGATGGCTCGTTCCACGGCCACCTGCGCACCAACGCGCAGGGCAAGGACCTGAACCGCGCCTGGCAGGATTCGACCCCCGAGCTGAGCCCCGAGGTGTTCTTCATCAAGGAACAGATGGAAAAGTATGGCGTGGACATGTTCCTCGACGTACATGGCGACGAAGAAATCCCTTACGTCTTCACGGCCGCGTGCGAAGGCAACCCCGGTTACACCGACAAGCAGAAGGCGCTGGAAGCCGACTTCCGCACACGCCTTTGCAACCTCACCCCCGACTTCCAGACCCGATACGGCTACCCGAAATCGGCGCCGGGCAAGGCCAACATGAACCTGGCGTGCAACAGCGTCGGCGAGCGTTACCAATGCCTGGCACTGACCCTGGAAATGCCGTTCAAGGACAACGACGACGCGCCCGATGTCGTCACTGGCTGGTCAGGCAAACGCTCGATGCAGCTGGCGCGGGATGTGTTGACCACGTTGGGGCAGATGGTTTCGGTGCTGCGCTGAGTCTGTCGCTGAACACACATCCCCTGTAGCAGCCCGGCGGGCCAGCGGTGGCACTGTCAGAGACGCCACCGCCGGCAAGCCGGACCGCTACGGTTCATGCATTGTGCAGGCGCCAGGCAAGGCATCCAGTGCATTCGCCAGCAGGTCCGCTCTCACACCAGCCCGGCAGCGTCGATGCCTCCAGCACCGCTCACGTTTATTTCCCGCGCAACATGCTGTCCAGCACCTCATCCCTCCTGATCCAGCCATGAAACAGTGCGGCCGCCAGGTGCATGAGGATGGTCAGGAAGAACAGATAGGCCAGATAACGATGGGCCTTGCGCAGGAACGCGAAGGTTTCGGCGTGTGCAGCCACGATCGAAGGCAGGCGCAACGAGGTCCCCAGCACGACCGGGTCCCCGGCCGCTGAAATCATCGCCCAGCCAATCAACGGCATCGCCAGCATCAATGCATACAGCAGATAGTGCGACAGCTTCGCCGCGAGTGCCTGCCAGGCGGGCAAGTCGGCGGGCAACGGCGGCGTGTGGGTGCACAGCCGCACGATCAGACGCACGATCACCAGCAACAGAATCGCGATGCCCAGAGGCTTGTGCAGATTGAGTAACCACTCGTGGCGCTCGGACACGGAGGCGACCATCCCGGCGCCGATGAACAGCATGGCGATGATCATCAGCGCCATCAGCCAGTGCAGCGCCCGTGCCAGTGGGGCGAAATGGGGGGTTGGCGTACTCATGGCTGTTTCTCCTGCGCGGGCTCGGCTTTCAGCTGATCGACTTCACTGGTACGACGCATGTAGGACGCCGCGTACGCCGCCGAACGCGCGGCCAGCAGTGGGTCGTCGGAACCTTCGATGCCGCTTGGCAGAATCAGCGGGTCATAGTTGATGTCGCGGCAGTCGCCATTGAGTTGCGGGCTGTCCTTGTCCACCACCAGCGTCCCGGCGTCGACGGTCTTGTGCTTGCCCGTCCAGGCTTTCGACGCGTCGTTGGTCGGATCCTGAGCATTGGCCACTGTCAGCACCAGCTTCCAGCGTTGCGGGCCGCTTTCCAGTTTCTCTGTCAGATCCTTCTGCAAGTAATCCTTGGCGTCGGGCGCCGGCTCACTCGCTGTGGCTTCAGGCACCAGGCTCCAGCGCACGGCCTGTCGCTTGCCGTTCGAATCCACCAGCACGAACGCGTTGATGCTGTTGTAAGTCTCGGTGACAAAACTGGCGGACGGTTTCGCGGTCTTGACCCACGCCAGGAACGGCTGGGCCTCGGGGTGCGCGGCGAAGAATGCCGGGGGTTTGGATGGGTCAGGCTTGCCGGTCTTGGGATCCGGCGCCGTGGCCTTTTGCAGATCGACGAAGGCCTGCGGCGTGCCGACCGGGAACAGCGGCATGCTGTTCATTCCGGTGCGCCACTGCTCGCCGTCGGGTTGCGTGAATTGCACCGCGAAACTGCGCAGCGGCGCGGCGCTGTCGGGCGAGTAAGGGTTGCCGGTCGGCAGCGCCAGTCGCCCGATCACCGGGGTGCGGCCCGCCGCGAAGACTTGCGCTCTGGACAGCGTCGCCGCCGCGCCATTGCTTTCAAAGTACCCGGCGACACAAATGCCTTTTGGGTGATTGCGCCGATACCCCGGGTGAACGCCATTGTTGTGCTCGAACACATCGACCACCCGTGCCGGGGTCAGGCGTTGCGGGTCCAGACTGCCGTTGACATAGGCGAAGGCCCCGGCAGCGATCAGCACCACCAGGCCAATGCCGGCCATGCGCGCCAGTTTCTGCGGCGTACTGAGGGGCGGTTTGCGGGGGTACGGCGGCTCACGGTCTACCATGGAAAACTCTCCGGGCCTGAGGCCTCTAAGAAAAACGTCGGTTGACTGCTATCAATCAGTCAGGGTGCAGTGGGACGTGGCAGCCAAGGCTTTATTCCACGACACGATAGTTATTTTTTTAGCGGTGGAATAACTTGCATTGGCGTGCGTCTTTCTGGTCATACGATCCGAAACGATCCCGCTGATCGACCTGGAAGCCTCCTATGAATGATGTTGACGATCAATTACGAGAACTGCTGCCACGCATGCGCCGCTTCGCCGTGTCGCTGACCCGCGACCCCAGCAGCGCCGACGATCTGGTGCAGTCGAGCCTGGAAAAAGCGTTGTCGGCCTGGAGCAGCAAGCGGCCTGACGGCGACTTGCGTGCCTGGCTGTTCTCCATTCTTTATAGGCAATTTCTCGACAGTCATCGACGTTCGCGCCGATACAGCCGCATGCTCGAGCTGTTCACCGGTGGCAAGGAGGACCATTTCGAGCCCTCCGTCGAGCGCACGGTCGTCGCCCAGACCACCTTGCAGGCTTTCGAGCGGCTGAACACCGAGCAGCGCGCACTGTTGCTCTGGGTCTCGGTCGAAGGCTTGAGCTACAACGAAGTGGCTGCAATTCTCGATGTACCGGTGGGCACTGTCATGTCCCGCCTGTCACGCGCGCGCCAGGCCCTGCGCCTGCTCAGCGAAGGCGAAATCACCACCCCTGTCCTGCGGATATTGAAATGATCACCTTGCCCCCCAGCGAACGCGACCTGCACGCCTACGTCGACGGTCAGCTCAACGACGCCGATCAACAAACCCTGGAAACCTATCTGGCGGCCAACCCGGAGATGGCAAAGCAACTGCAAGCCTGGCAACGGGATGTTCAGAACCTGCGCGCCGGCCTCAGTGGCGAGCTGCACAGACCGATGAATCCGGAACTGGACCCTGCGTACATTCGTCAACGGTTACGCCGCAATCGCACGCGTCACTTCGCGACCGCGGCGGTGTTGCTGATCGCCGTGGGCATTGGCGGCCTCAGTGGCTGGCAGGCCCGTGAGATGACGCTGGCCAGCGCTGTTCTGCCCATGGCGGACGCGGTCCAGGCGTACCGGATGTTCGCGGTCAACGACAGCATGGCCAGCGACTGGAACGCGGGTAAACCGAACAATGTGCAAGTCTGGCTGGACAAGAACTTCGCTCAGGCCAATCGTCTGCCGGACCTTGAGTCAGCCGGCTTCAAGCCGGTGAGCGGACGCCTGACCAGCACCGAACAGGGCGCCGCGGCCATGGTGGTGTACAAGGATGCCGACGGACGCACGCTGAGTTTCTACATCCGCCCACCGGGAGTGCAAAATCACCTGCTGCCTCGCGGTACCCGTCGCGATGGCGAGTTGCAGGCCGATTACTGGTCAAGCGGGCGTTACAACTACGCTGTGGTTGGCCCGGCAGACGACCCCGCCGCCCAGGCCGCGCGCCAGGCGATCAAGCAACCGATCTAGCAGGGCATCGGCCGTTGCGGGTCTGTGGCCAATCCCGAAACGGGTTGGCCACCTGGCAACGGGAGACAGGCAATCGGGTGCATCAGACGGGTCAAACCTGACCCTGCAGCCGAGCCGGATCGCTCTGCAACAGCACCTTGTCCTGAATCCCGGCCAGTGTCTGCTTCAGCCATGAAACCCCGTGGCCGAGCTTCGCTTCCTTGTCCTGCTGCAAGGCCTGGTTCAGCACACTGAGGAAATTCTGGGTTTTCGAGGATTTCAGCGGCGTGGTCTTGTCGTCTTCCAGATGTCCCATGACGTAACGGGAGATCCGCGTGGACTGACTGGCCGACTGACTCACGCTCGCATTCACCAGTGCGCCCTTGTCGTAGCCGATGCTGGTCTTGCTGCTGGCCTGATCGCTGATCTGGTAATACAGGTAATTCTGCGAAGCCGGGTCTCTGCTCAGGTCCAGCTTCTGCCCCGACCACAATGGCTTGTGGTAGCTGGCGGTCAAGTGCGACTGCTGCTCCTGAACGATGCTCCGGTTGAGCTGATCACGGCCCTTCGATTGCGTCGACTGCGACAGGTCATAGGCGAAACTGTCCATCTCACTGGGTCGCGCCGGGTTGGCGTATTCGCCTTTCTCGCTGACCGACGCCCTGAAGTCGGCAAGGCCGGTGAGCAGGCTGTGATCGGTGTCGGTCAGCTCGATGGAGCTGACCGACTGCGGCGCGTCGGACACTCGGGTGGCTGGGTAGTGACTGTGCAGAGTCGTGAACGCATCTTCGAACATCGACAGCAATTGCTGATCGCCGTCGCCACGTTTGCGCGCCGCCTCGATCTGGCTCATGTAGCCTTTGAGCGCCTTGGCCTGCTGGTCGCTGTCGCCGAGCACGGCCGCGTTTTTCAGGTCCACTGACATGTCCAGATTGCCCAGCGCACCGCTCATCTTTACCGAGCGCACGTCGGCATCGGCGTGCAATTGCAGGGTCTGGATGCTCTGCTCATCGAGCTTGATTCGGGTATTCAGGTCGACCGATGAGAACACGCTGGCATCGAACTGGGTCAGCGCGTCCAGCTTCAGTTGCGGCGGCCGGGCGGTCAGGCCGTCGATGGCGGACTGAAAGCCGTCGGCCATCTGGCCCAGCGCCGACAGCTCGTCATCGCTCAGGTCGCCCCCGGAGACCTGGGCCTGCACCGCCAGCCCGTTATCCTGACTGGTCAGCGTCAACTGCACGGTTTTGCCGCTGGCGGTCTTGAGCGTCAGCGTGATGGAATTGTCGGCAGCCGCGCTGTGCAGTTTGGCCTGGGCCGCCGCGAGCTCGGCCGGTTCGAGCGCCTTGGCGGTAGACGTGCGAATCACCGACTGGGAAATGCTCTTGCCGGTGTGTGCCAGTTGCGACATGAGCGAAGCGCCCAACCCCTGAAAACGACCGACGCCGGACGTGGTGCTGAAGTTGCCCATCATGTTCAGCGACACCTGGTCCTGCTGGGTGTATTCCCAGGCGGGCGGGATGTCAGGGTTGGCGATCAGGCCTCGGACGTTATACGTCTGAGCGTCGACGATAGCGGCGTCCTGCCCCAGGCTCACGACCGATGAGGGAGAAGACGCACTGTTCGCCGACGTGACGACGTTGCCGGTGAGCGGCTCGCTGGTCGCCACTTTGGCAACCACCAGGGGTTGAGCGGCCGAAACAGAAGAAATCGCTGTCATGTCACTTCCATGTCCGAGTAGATGGGTATTGCCCTACACAGACTGTCGGCCGCTCGATGTGTAACTTGAGTGATACAAAGCAACGATCAAGCGAGGGCCTTGGCGATTTCGGCGAGGATCGCAGGGTCGTCAATCGTCGCTGGAGTCGTATAGCCCTCGTGATCGGCGAAGCCTTCCTCGTCCACATAACCGCCGTCGCCGGTGTTGTAGTAGCCGGGGAAAGCGTGCAGATACGCTTGCAGATAGCGCGAATGATCACCCCACAGCGTCTGGCTACAGCCGGAAGGCAGCGGCAGCGCAATGACGATGGAGCCCTGTTCACCGGCCTCGAGCAGATGCCCGGCTTCGTCCATGACCTGAACCGCGTAACCGGGGACCGCTCGGTTGCTGGAGCCCGGCGCCTTGCCTGTTCGGCCCAGTATTGCTCACGATCGGCGATGGAACGTTGATGATGCCGGGCGTAGTGCGCGCTCGCGGACGCGGGTTTTCTGTCATTCATCCGTGGATCCCTGTGATTGTTTTTATGAGGGCTGACGACACAGGAATGAAATTAGCAGGAGCGCACGAGGCTGCGCAGTCCGTTGGCACAGCCGGCTCCCCAGCGATCATGGAGCCTCAGCACGCTGCTTTTGTATCAGTACGGCTTGCCGGCGGTGCCGTCGTTGAACAGGCCTGGCTGGCGGTAACGTCTTTTAGCAGGCTTTTGAGGCTGCCCGGAGGGCGTGGGAGCCTGACTTGTCGGCGATCTGCCGGGTACCGGCAGTAAGATCAGCCAGCTCGGCGCATCAGGCACACCGCACACACAGGTTTTGCTGGCGCTGCGCGCCAGATCGCCGACAAGTCGGGCTCCCACGGCCTTTGGCCAGAAGGCGTTCGGCGTGTCCTGCAATCCCGCAGCTTTTGTAGCAGTACGGCTTGCAGGCGGTGGCGTCTTTGAACAGACTTTTGATTCTGTCCGGATGGCGTGGGCAGACGCCAATGCGCAACGGTCGCACGCAAGGGCGATCAAGCAGCCTTGGGCCGGGCGGCGCGCTGTGTCAGCAGGCCCGCCAGGGCCAGCAGCGCCAGCACGACCACCACCGATCCATAGACGTTGGTGGTGACGATCAGCCCTTCGGTTTTCACAGCCAGCCCCGCGACCAACGCCGGTATGCAGAACGCCAGATAGCTGAGCACCAGAAACGTCGCCATCAAACCGGCCCGTTCATGGGCGTGGGCCAAGGGGAGCAACAAGCGCAACGCGCCGAGGAAACTGGCGCCAAAGCCGACACCCGCCACCACGGCCCCAGTGAAGAACAGCCACAGCCACCCCAGGTTCACTGCCAGAAGAATCACCGACACCCCGACCGCCAGGAAACTGCAGCCCACCAGCAACGCCAGTTGCGGGGCGCGCAGACGCAGGTTCATGATCGAAATCGCACCACTGATCGTCAGGGCTGCAACGGCCAGGCCGCCGTTGAGCACGGATCTGGACCCCGTTGCCGCCGTCAGCAATGAAGGCGCCAGCGACAGAAAGAAGCCGCCCAGCGCCCAGGCCGCGATGTCCGCCGGCAACACCAGCAACAACGTGCTGCGGGCGCGCTGGGGCACATGCAGCGCAGGTTTGAGGCTCTTCATCACACCGGGTTGTGGGGTGACCGTTTCCTGAACCCGCCACAGGTACACCACCTGACACACAAACGCGGCCAACAACACCAGAAACGCCAACAACAGCGGCATCGGCGCAAACTCGACCAATACACTGGTGCCCAATGCCCCGATCGCCATGCCGAACATCGGCGCGATGCTGTTGATCAGCGGTCCCTGTTGCTGATCGGTGTCGAGCATTGCCGCACCCAGTGCGCTGCTGGCGATACCGGTGGCAACGCCTTGCAGCACCCGGGCGGCAATCAGCCAACTGACGTCCGTGGCGCCGATGAACAACAGCATCGAGAGGATTTCCAGCAGCAGCGCCACCAGGATCACCGGGCGGCGTCCCAGGTAGTCCGACAGTGAACCGAAGACCAGCAATGTCGTCAGAAGGCTCAAGGCATAGACGGCAAAAATCAGCGTCAACAGAGCCGAGGAAAATCCCCACGCCTGCTGGTACACGTGATAAAGCGGCGTCGGCGCGCTGGAGGCCGCAAAAAAGCACAGCATCACAAACGCCAGGTACCCAAGGTGACCGCGGCCCCTACCATCGAGTTGCGGGTTCTGCAAAGAATCAGACACGAGTACACTCTCCCGAAAAAGCACACCACAAAAGCTATGTTTTAGCGTTAGCGAGTGTGCGAGCTGAATCCGCTTAAAGCAAATACTTTGTGTTAAGGTCCGCTCCATGGCTATCAAAGAAGGCATTCGCACCGGCGGCCGCAGTGCCCGGGTGCAGACATCGATCCACGCTGCAGTGCGCGATCTCCTCCAGGAACAGGAGCGTTCGGCGCTGAGCGTGCCGATGATTGCAGCGCGCGCGGGCGTTACGCCGTCGACCATCTATCGCCGCTGGGGCGATCTCACGTCGTTGCTCGCCGACGCCGCCGTCGAGCGTCTGCGACCCGACGAACCGGTGGATTGCGGGAATCTGCGTGACGATCTGCGCACCTGGGTCGAGGTCTACCTCGAAGAAACCAATTCTGCGCCCGGCCGCGAGATGATGCGCGACGTGGTCGCCAGCAGCGCGACGCTCTGCTCCGGCAAGTGCCTGAACATGGTCCGCGATCAATTGCAGATCATCATCGACCGGGCGCAGGCTCGCGGCGAACGCAGTCCGTCGGCCGATGAACTGGTCGACGCCGTGGTCGCGCCCATGGTGTATCGCATCCTCTACGCCGAATCCGCACCCACGCTCGCACGCATGCATCAATTGCTGGATCGGTGCCTGGGATGACGGTCCGCGGTTGAACGCACGCTAACAAGCACAACCCAGCGCTAAATCGTTATCATGGCGGGCTTCCCACTACGGGCATTTCTTCCCCATGCATACACTTGCAGACCTGCGCGCCGGCAAGCTGGCGGGCGCGACGCGGCTGGACCTCAGCTGCGGCCTGACAACGTTTCCCGACGAAATTTTCAGCCTCAGCGATTCGCTGCAAGTGCTGAACCTGAGTGGCAATCGCCTGACCGAACTGCCAGCCGATCTGCACCGCCTCAAGCACCTGAAAATCCTCTTCTGCTCAAACAACCCGTTTACTCGCCTGCCCGAGGCGCTGGGGCAGTGCGAGCAGCTGTTTTTCGTCGGTTTCAAGGCCTGCGAGATCGTGGAGGTTTCGCCACGTTCACTGCCGCCGCAGTTGCGCTCGCTGGTCTTGACCGACAACCGCATCGAATCGCTGCCCGATGAACTCGGACACTGCCCGCATCTGCAAAAGCTGATGCTCGCCGGCAACCGCCTGAGCAGCCTGCCTGAATCCCTTGCAGCGTGTCATCGCCTGGAGCTGGTGCGCATCTCCGCTAACGGGTTTCGGCAGATTCCCCACTGGTTGCTCAAGATGCCGGCGCTGGCCTGGCTGGCATTCGCCGGCAATCCACTGAACGACATTCACACCCAAAACCCTATCCAGCAGATTCCGTGGCAGCAACTGACGCTGCAGCAGGTGCTCGGCGAAGGCGCTTCCGGGGTGATCCAGCAAGGCCGTTGGGTCGATGACGATGGGGCGGGCCACGACGTCGCGGTGAAACTGTACAAGGGCGAACTGACCAGCGATGGCTCGCCGCTCAATGAAATGGCGGCGTGTATCGCGGCGGGCCAGCATCCGAACCTGATCCCGGTCGAGGGGCAGATTCTGGGGCATCCACAGCAGGCTCGCGGCCTGGTGATGCAACTGATCTCCCCGACCTACGTCACCCTCGCCCGCCCGCCGAGCCTGGAGTCTTGCACCCGGGACATCTACGACGGCACGCGCATGGACCTGGCCACCGTGCGACGCGTGGCAGCGGGCATCGCGGCAGCCTGTCGTCATCTGCACGCTCGCGGGATCAACCATGGCGATCTGTACGCCCACAACATTCTCTGGAAAGAGACCGGGGACAGCCTTCTGGGTGACTTTGGCGCGGCGGCGTTCTATCCCGATCAGGACACCGGGCAGATGCTCGAATCCGTTGAGGTGCGAGCCTTCGGTATCTTGATGGCAGAGCTGCTGGCCTGTTGCGATGCCAGCGAAAGCGACGCTGCGGCGTTGCAGGCCTTGCAAGCCAGATGCGTGCAGCACGATGTCATGCAAAGACCCGGGTTTGCCGAGATTGTGCAGACACTCGGCGCATAAACCCGGCCAAGACCGAACTGAGTGAGCGGATTCGCCCTGCACAGGCGAATCCGGGTTATCGACCTTCCCTGTTTCAGAATGAGCCACTGACGTTTATTCTCGCCAGTTGCGTTAACGTATCGCTATGTATTTGAAGTATCACCGCGCTTGATAAGCCGTATCGAGAGACAGTATTTCTGATCCACTCAACGCGCTACTTAGAATCACCCCATCAGCAAGCCTCGTCGTCAACATCGCTTGCACTGCCAGATGAGTGGGGAGTTCGTCATGAAATATGTACTGTTTGCAGCCTTGTCCATGTTCAGCCTTTTTGCGTCCGCGAACGATAACGCCGCAGATGCATCGAGCGTTGCCGGGCAGAACGATCAGTACGATTACACCCAGGACCTGGACATCGCCAAGGTGGTGCGGATCAGCAACGCCGGCAGCACAGCCAGCGAATGCGGGCCACTCAAGGCGCAGATGGAATATGTCGACAGCAAAGGCGTCAGTCACAGGCTCGAATACACCCGCTTGGGCGATGACTGCGAAAAAGGCTGATCAAGTGTCTGTTCCAGTAACAGTTAATTACCGATTCCGGAACAATTAACCCGATATTAATAAAGACCGTGTTATTCCATCACTTTCGATGATGGCGTCTATCGATATCGACCATTTCTTAAAACTTCGACGCACTCTTAGAATTCACCCCATGAGCAAGACAGATGACGCCTTGCTCTGCGACTCACTTACTAACTAACTAACTGCGGAGTAACACCATGAAATATGCCTTGTTTGCAGCACTCACTATGTTCAGCGCCCTGGCGTCGGCCAATGGCAACGTCAGCCCGGTCAGTGATTCGACGCCTGCGCCCGTCGAGTATAACTACTCGCAGCATTTGGACATCGCCAAGGTCATCAGCGTAACCAGCGCCAACGACGCGGCCACCGAATGCGGTCCGGTCGAAGCGCACATGGTCTACGTCGACAGCAAAGGCGTGACCCACAACCTCGAATACACCCGTCTGGGCGATGGCTGCCAGAATGGCTGATGTTCGGCGCAGCGAACTGCGCGTGAAATCCGGTCCCCACTGAAAAACCGCTGCATCGAACGCAGCGGTTTTTTTATGGACGTCGAACCGAGCCCGGGTGCTCGTCCGCCTGGCCTACCATGAGCATCAACGCATCGCGCTTGGCCAGAAGGTGCTGCCGCAGAATGGCGCTCAACCGCTTGCCGTCACGAGTCTCCAGCGCCTGAATCATGTCCTCGTGATCATGCACCGCCCTGTCCCACTTCGGCGCCTGAAAATTCGAACGAAACCGCAACGCTTGAATCCGCCCGTTCAGCGCCATGTAGGTCTGGCGCAACGCCGAGTTGCGCGCCGCCCGATTGATAAGGTCGTGAATCGCCCGATTGCGCTGGTAATAGCCAGGCAGATCGTTCTGGTTCTTGCACACCACCATCGCGTAATGCAGCGCCTTGATCTCGTCCAGTTCTTCCGGGGTGATCCGTTCGCACGCCAGTTCACCGGCAAACGCCTCCAGACCGCTCATCAGTTCGAACGATTCGCGAATCTCCAATTCCGACATTCGGGCGACGCTGGCGCCGCGGTTGGGGAAGATTTCAATCAAGCCCTCGGCCGCCAAAACCTTCAACGCTTCGCGCAGCGGCGTGCGGGAAATCCCCAGGGTTTCGCACAGTTCCCGCTCGTTAAGCTTGGTCCCCGGCCCTAGCGTGCCCTCGATGATGAAACTGCGCAGGTGCTCTACCACGGTGTCATGAAGACGCTGGCGCGCCAGTTTCGGCAGTTGTTTCACGCCTTCCGTGGTCATCGAGAAATCTGAATCTTGCATACAAAACCCTCACAGTGGTGCACGGATACTAAGACAAAAATCCCGCCTTTGCGGTTCAAAAGCGCCTGTGGTTAGGTTTTTCTTCATGGATTTGACGGGACCGAACGCGCTGCTAATGTATTTTGCATTCAAAATACAAAAATAGAGGCGAACCACCATGAAGCTCGATTTCCACCCAGCCGGCCGTCACTTCCTGCAAATTCCGGGTCCCAGCCCGGTGCCGGATCGCATCTTGCGTGCGATGAGCTACCCCACCATCGACCACCGCGGCCCGGAGTTCGCCGAACTGGGACTGAAGGTTCTGGCCGGTATCAAACAGATTTTCAAAACCACCCAACCGGTGATCATCTACCCCGCTTCCGGCACGGGTGCCTGGGAAGCAGCGCTGTGCAACACGCTGAGCGCGGGTGACAAGGTGCTGATGTTCGAAACCGGTCACTTCGCCACGCTCTGGAAGAAGATGGCCGAGAGCCTGGGCATCGAACCGGAGTTTCTCGGCTTGCCAGGCATCGAAGGCTGGCGCCACGGCGTGGACGCCAGCAAGATCGAGGCGCGCCTGCGCAACGACCCGGCTCACAGCATCAAGGCGGTGTGCGTGGTGCACAACGAGACCAGCACCGGGGTCACCTCGGACATCGCCTCGGTGCGCAAGGCAATCGACGCGGCAGGTCATCCCGCGCTGTTGTTGGTGGACACCATTTCCGGCCTGGCCTCGGCGGACTATCGCCATGACGAATGGGGCGTGGACGTCACCGTTTCAGGCTCGCAGAAAGGCCTGATGCTGCCGCCGGGGATCAGCTTCAATGCGCTGTCGCCCAAAGCCATCGCCGCCAGCAAGTCTGCGCGCTTGCCCCGAAGTTTCTGGGCGTGGGACGAAATCATCGAGATGAACAAGACCGGCTACTGGCCGTACACCCCTAACACCAATCTGCTGTATGGCCTGTCCGAAGCACTGGACATGATTCTGGCCGAGGGGCTGGACAATGTCTTCGCGCGCCACAACCGCCTGGCCCAGGCCTGTCGGACAGCCGTCAACGCCTGGGGTCTGCCGATCCAGTGCGCTGATCCGTCGGTCTACAGCCCGGTGCTGACCGGCGTCATGACCCCGGATGGCGTCGACGCCGATCAGGTGCGCAAGGTCATCTACGAGCGTTTCGACATGTCGCTGGGCACCGGCCTTGGCAAGATGAAAGGCCGCATGTTCCGCATCGGCCACCTGGGCGACTGCAACGACCTGACCCTGATGGCGACCCTCGCCGGTTGCGAGATGGGGCTGCAAATGGCCGGGGTGAAGCTCAACGGCAGCGGCGTCGCGGCAGCCATGGATTTCATCGGTTCGCAGAAGGTCCCCTTCAAACGCTGAAAACCCGCTCGAGCGGCAACCCGTTCGCCGCTTGAGCCTTGCAACCTGTCACTGCTCCTGTCCTATCCCGACTCATGTGCCCACGGGCGCAAACAATAAGAAACTGGAGATAGCGTCATGAAACTGTTCCGCCTGCGCCCCACGAGCATGGTCTTGCTCATGCTTTGCGTCATGTACTTCATCACCTACCTGGACCGCGTCAACGTCAGCACCGCAGCCTCCGGATTCGGCACCGAATTCGGGCTGTCCAACACCCAGATCGGTCTGGTGTTCTCTGCCTTCGCCTATCCCTATCTGGTGTTTCAGATCATCGGTGGCTGGATCAGCGACAAGTACGGCGCGCGCCGGACCCTGATCGTCTGCGGCGCGCTGTGGGGCCTGGCGACAGTGCTCACCGGTTTCGCCGGCGGCCTGTTTTCCCTGCTCGCCGCGCGCCTGCTGCTGGGTCTGGGTGAAGGCGCAACGTTTCCTGCTGCGACGGCTGCCATGTCGCGCTGGGTGCCCAAGGAAAAACGCGGCTTCGCCCAAGGCGTCACCCACTCGGCGGCACGTATCGGCAACGCGGTGGCGCCAGCCGCGGTGGTTGCGATCATGGCCGCTTACAGCTGGCGCGCCGCGTTCTTCGTCTGTGGTGCGATCAGTCTGGTCTGGGTCGTGATGTGGGCCTTCGTGTTCACCGAGCACCCCAAGGATCACCCGAGCATCACTCAGGCCGAACTGGCCTTGCTGCCGCCGCCCAAACCGAAGCCTCCAAAAGTGCCATGGAAACCGCTGTTCAAGCGCATGTTCCCGGTAACTATCGTCTACTTCTGCTACGGCTGGACCCTTTGGCTGTTCCTGTCGTGGATTCCGCAATACTTCCTGCACAGCTACAACATGGACCTCAAGAAGTCGGCCATTTTCGCCTCGGCGGTGTTTCTGGCAGGCGTGGTTGGCGACACCCTGGGCGGTCTGGTGACTGACCGGCTACTGGTCAAGACCCAATGCCTGAAGCGCTCGCGCAGCTGGATGGTCGCGATCTGCATGTTCCTGACCCTGCTGTGCGTGATCCCGGTCATGTTCAGCCACAACGTCTACGTGTCGATGGCGTGCCTGGCGGGCGGTTTCTTCTTCGCCGAAATGACCATCGGCCCGATGTGGGCCATCCCCATGGACATCGCGCCGCAATACAGCGGTACGGCTTCGGGGATCATGAACACCGGCTCTGCGGCAGCGGCGATCCTCTCGCCGGTCGTTTCAGGCTACGTCATCGATCGATTCGGCAGCTGGGAATTGCCCTTTGTCGGCAGCGTGGTGTTGATGGCGATCGGGGTGTTTCTGGCCCTGCGCATGAAACCGCAGGATAAATTCAGCATGCCCGAAGCGCCCGCCGCCGGCGCGCTGCTGCCCGCAAGCCAGACGCCCTCTTCTGCGGTCGCGAGCAAATGAGGTTAGAGTAGCAGTGCTGGCTCCACGGTCAGACGGTCTGGACCGTGGAGCACTTTCCATTCATTTGCCTGAAGGAAGTCCCGCGTGAATCAACCGTCTCACCCAGCGAACATTGCCGAATTGATCGTCGACGCCATGCGCAACGGTCAGAAACTCACCGAGATACGTCCTGAACACGTCCCTGCCGATGCGGCCAGCGCCTACGCCTTGCAACGGGAAATCCTGCGCCTGCGCGACACCTCGGTCGGCGGCTGGAAGGTCGGCTCCAAATCCACCAGTGGCGGCCCGATCAATGGCGCACTGTTGCCCGAAGACGGCCTGTTTGCCAGCGGCAGTCAGCTGGAATGCGTTGACTACCCCTCGCCGATTCTGGAACTGGAAATCGCCTTCCGCCTGAACCGCGAATTCGCCCCACGGGATCAGCCCTATTCGGATGAAGAAGTGCTGAACAGCATCGGTTCCATGGGCGCGACCATCGAAGTGGTGTCCAGCCGCTTTGCCGCCTGGCCGAAGATCGAACCCCTGTTGGCGCTGGGTGATCTGCTGAACCACGGCGCACTGATCGTTGGCGAGTTCGTGCCCTATGACGCCAGTTTCCCCTTCCTTGAACCTGCGCTGACCTTCACCTATGCCGATGAAGACATCGTACCGGGCGACGGCGCGAACCCGGCCGGTGATCCGCGCCGGCTTTTGCCTTGGCTGGTCAATCACCACACGCAGAATGGCCTGAGCGTGACGCCGGATCTTGTGATCACTACCGGTTCCTACACCGGGATGTATCAGACCAAGGGGCCAGGCGTTGCGTTGGGTGAGATTCGTGGGTTGCCACCGATTTCGGTG
Organism: Pseudomonas sp. LS-2; assembly: GCF_003605735.1. Classification (GTDB taxonomy): domain Bacteria; phylum Pseudomonadota; class Gammaproteobacteria; order Pseudomonadales; family Pseudomonadaceae; genus Aquipseudomonas. The sequence continues at coordinate 248,285 of NZ_QXTJ01000026.1, forward strand.
GAGTTGATCTGACGCCCACCTTCGATGGCAAGAACGCCCGCCGTAGCCGCACGGCTTGCCGGCGGTAGCGTTTTCAACGACGCCACCGCCGGCAAGCCGCGCCGCTACAGGCTACGATCCTTGTCTCAACAACATGTTTGCAGGACGCACTAGTCCTGCTTCCAGTACCCCGGCCGGTTGTACACCTCTTTCAGGAACGCGATGAAAAACCGCACCTTCGCCGGCAGGTAATGCTGCTGCGGGTAAACGCCCTGAATGTCGTAACTCGGTAACGCAAAGTCATCGAGCACCGTCACCAGTGTGCCCTTCTCGACTTCGTTCTGGATTTCCCACGTCGAACGCCAGCTCAGCCCCAGACCGCGCTTGGCCCAGTCGTACAACAGCTCGCCATCGTTGCAATACAGATTGCCCGCGACCTTGATCGCCACTTGCTTGCCGTCGCGCAGGAAGGTCCAGCCGCGGTGCTGACCGCCCTGAAGGTTGAACGACAGGCAGTTGTGCTCGGCCAGGTCCTCGAGGGTCTGCGGAAAGCCATGCTCGGCGAAATACTGCGGTGAGCCACAGACCACCCGTTTGTTGGCGTAGAGCCTGATCGCCACGTAATTGGGGTCCAGCACTTCGCCGATGCGAATGCTCATGTCGTAGCCTTCGCGCACCAGGTCCACCACATTGTCGGTGAGGTTGAACGACAGCTGCAAATCCGGAAATCGCGCCTGAAATTCCGGGGCATGGGGCGCCACATGCTGCCGGCCGAATCCCGCTGGCGCCGACACGACCAGATGGCCGCGCACGCTGCTTTCGTTCTCGCTGATGCTGGCGTCCAGTTCCTCGAACGACTGCAACACCAGCTTGGCGTTTTCCAGATACGAATCACCGGCATCGGTCAGGGTCAGGCCGCGTGTCGAGCGGTGAATCAGCTTCACCCCCAGTCGATCCTCCAGCGCGCTGAGTCGCCTTCCCATGATCACGGGCGTCACGCCTTCTACCAATGCCGCTGCCGCAAAGCTGCCATGGGTGGCGACCAGGACGTAGCTGCGCACTTCTGTGTAACGGTCCATTCGATACTCCTGATACCGACAGAACTGCCAAAAGCAGCCATTCACAAACACTTCAATTCAAATCAGGCTGCTTACGTAGAAAAACAATAAAGCTACGTACAAAAACTATCGAGTTGAGGAGACTAACAAATGACCATCATGAGAGCCATCGAAGCCGCCGTTCTGGTGATGCGTCGCGAAGGGGTGGATACCGCGTTCGGTATTCCCGGCGCTGCGATCAACCCGCTGTACGCCGCATTCAAGAAACTCGGCGGCATCGATCACGTGCTGGCGCGCCACGTCGAAGGCGCCTCGCACATGGCCGAGGGTTATACCCGCGCCATCGCCGGCAATATCGGTGTGTGCATCGGTACGTCCGGCCCTGCCGGGACCGACATGATCACCGGCCTCTACTCCGCCTCCGCCGACTCGATCCCGATCCTGTGCATCACCGGTCAAGCCCCACGTGCCCGCATGCACAAGGAAGACTTCCAGGCCGTCGACATCGCCAGCATCGCGGCACCGGTCGCCAAGTGGGCCACCACCGTCATGGAACCGGGCCAGGTGCCGTACGTGTTCCAGAAGGCCTTTCAGTTGATGCGCAGCGGACGTCCGGGCCCTGTATTGATCGACCTGCCGTTCGACGTACAGATGGCGGAAATCGAATTCGACATCGACGCCTACGAACCGCTGCCGGTGATCAAACCACAGGCCAGCCGCAATCAGATCGAAAAAGCCCTGGCGATGCTTAACGCCTCCGAGCGCCCGCTGATCGTGGCCGGTGGCGGCATCATCAACGCTGACGCGTCGGACGCCTTGGTGGAGTTCGCCGAGCTGACCGGTATTCCGGTGATCCCGACCCTGATGGGCTGGGGCACGATTCCCGATGATCACCCGCAGATGGCCGGCATGGTCGGTCTGCAGACCTCCCACCGTTACGGCAACGCCACCCTGCTCGAATCGGACTTGGTGCTGGGCATCGGCAACCGCTGGGCCAACCGCCACACCGGCACCGTTTCGGTGTACAGCGAAGGCCGCAAGTTCATCCACGTTGACATCGAACCGACGCAGATCGGTCGTGTGCTGACGCCGGATCTGGGTATCGTTTCCGACGCAGGCGCAGCGTTGGCGATGTTCCTCGAAGTGGCCCGTGAATGGCACACCGCTGGCAAGCTGAAGGACCGCCGTCAGTGGCTCGCCAGTTGCCAGGAACGCAAGCGCACGATGCAGCGCAAGACGCACTACGACAACATTCCGGTCAAGCCGCAACGTGTCTACGAAGAGATGAACCAGTACTTCGGCAAAGATACCTGCTACATCAGCACCATCGGCCTGTCGCAGATCGCCGGCGCGCAGTTCCTTCACGTGTACAAGCCGCGTCACTGGATCAACTGCGGCCAGGCCGGCCCTCTGGGCTGGACCATTCCGGCAGCGCTGGGCGTTGCGAAGGCTGATCCGAGCCGCAAGGTCGTTGCGCTGTCCGGCGACTACGACTTCCAGTTCATGATCGAAGAACTGGCCGTGGGCGCGCAGTTCAAGCTGCCATATATCCACGTCGTGGTGAACAACTCATACCTGGGGCTGATCCGTCAGGCGCAGCGAAACTTCGACATCGATTACTGCGTGCAGTTGGCGTTCGACAACATCAACGCACCGGAGCTGGAAGGCTATGGCGTGGACCACATCGCGGTCGCCGAAGGTCTGGGCTGCAAGGCGATCCGGGTTACCGACCCGGCGCACATTCAGGCGGCTTTCGCAGAAGCGTCGAGCCTGATGCAGCAGTACAGCGTGCCGGTGGTTGTCGAGATCATCCTGGAGCGCGTGACCAACATCGCCATGGGCACCGAGATCAACGCGATCAATGAATTCGAATCGTTGGCCGAACACCGCGACGACGCCCCGACCGCCATCAGCCTGCTGGATTGATCAGCGTCCATTAACAAGAGCGAGCACAAGGAGCCCACCATGCCACGCTTATGCGCCAACCTGTCGATGCTCTTCACTGAGCTGGACTTTCTGCAACGCTTCGAAGCCGCCGCGAACGCGGGCTTCAGCGGTGTCGAGTACCTGTTTCCCTACGATTTCAGCTCGGCCCAGATCAAGGCCGAACTGGACGCCAACGGTCTGACCCAGGTGCTGTTCAACTTGCCCGCTGGCGATTGGGCCAAGGGTGAGCGCGGGATTGCCTGCCACCCGGATCGGGTCGAGGAATTCTACGCCGGGGTCGATCTGGCCATTGCCTACGCCAAGGTGCTGGGCAATACCCAGGTCAATTGCCTGGCCGGGATCAAGCCACAGGGGTTCGACGATGCGCTGATCGAAAAGACCTTCGTCGACAACCTCAAATACGCCGCCGACCGGTTGCAGGCTCAGGGCATCGATCTGGTCATGGAGATGATCAATACGATCGACATCCCCGGTTTCTACCTGAACACCACGGCTCAGGCCCTCGACATCCGCGAGAAAGTCGGCAGTCGCAATCTGTCGCTGCAGTACGACATCTATCACATGCAGATCATGGAAGGGGACCTCGCCCGGACCCTCGAGAAGAATCTGCCGGTGATTCGTCATGTGCAGTTGGCGGACAACCCCGGGCGCCACGAACCGGGGACCGGAGAGATCAATTACGGCTTCCTGTTCGGGCATCTGGACAAGCTGGGTTATCGCGGCTGGGTCGGCTGTGAGTACAAGCCGCTGACCACCACCGAAGCGGGCCTTGGCTGGCTGAAAACCCATAACCTGATCTGAACGCAAACCTGATCTGAACGTAATACCTGTAGGAGCGCGCTTGCCCGCGATTGCGGTGAGTCAGCAGACACATCAAGCACAGGCGTATCCCCACCGCGGGCAAGCGCGCTCCTGCAAAAACCATTTCTGCGTCGAGGCCAGAATCGCTCTCGGCGCCCGATATCGAATAGAGGAAAATCTCATGGCTAACATCGGTTTCATCGGCACCGGCATCATGGGCCTGCCAATGGCGGAAAACCTGCAGAAAGCAGGTCACCAGTTGTTCCTGTCCAGGCACTTCGTGGCACCACCGGCCTCGCTGGTCGAGGGCGGCGCGACAGTCTTGAGCAATCCGCGTGAAGTGGCGCAGGAAGCCGAATTCATCATCGTCATGCTGCCCGACACCCCCCAGGTCAACGACGTGCTGTTCGGCGAGAACGGCCTGAGCGAAGGCACTGGCGCTGGCAAGGTGGTGATCGACATGAGCTCAATCTCCCCGTCCGCGACCAAGGCATTCGCCGAGAAAATAAACGCCACCGGCGCGCAGTACCTCGACGCACCCGTATCGGGCGGCGAAGTGGGCGCCAAGGCCGCGACCCTGAGCATCATGGTCGGCGGCAATCAGGGGACCTTCGACCGCGCCCTGCCGCTGTTTCAGACCATGGGCAAGAACATCACCCTGGTCGGTGGCAACGGCGATGGCCAGACCGCGAAAGTCGCCAACCAGATCATCGTTGCCCTTAACATTCAGGCCGTGGCAGAAGCCCTGCTGTTCGCCTCCAAGAACGGCGCCGACCCGGCCAAGGTGCGTGAAGCGCTGATGGGCGGATTTGCTTCATCGAAGATTCTCGAGGTCCACGGCGAGCGGATGATCAAAGGTACGTTCAATCCAGGCTTCCGCATCTCCTTGCACCAGAAGGACCTCAACCTGGCGCTCGAAGGCGCGAAGGAGCTGAGCCTGAACCTGCCCAATACCGCCAACGCACAACAAGTGTTCAGCACCTGCGCAGCGCTGGGCGGCAGCGGATGGGATCACTCAGGACTGATCAAAGGCCTTGAGCACATGTCGAACTTCTCGATTCGTGGCGATCACACGCCGGATTGATTTCCATCAGGCATGAAAAAGCCAGGCCCCTTTCGGGAAGCCTGGCTTTTTTTCACCACGAATAAACGATCAGAACACGTTGATCGGGTAATCAGCGATCAGACGAAGTTCGTTGTTATCGCCTTCAGCCTGATCGGCATTGGCCCGGTGGAACGACTGGCGCATGCGCAGCGACAAGTTCTTGACCGGACCGGACTGGACGACGTACTTGGCTTCGATGTCCGTTTCGTGGTGTTTACCGTCGTCACCATACCCATAGTTGACATAGGTGCTGTTAGACGGCATGTGCGAACCGTCGATATCGTCACCGGTGATATAACGCGCCATGAAACTAAGCCCCGGCACGCCGTAACTTGCCATGTTCAGGTCGTAACGCGCCTGCCACGATTTTTCGCCCGGACCGTTGAAGTCGGAGTATTGAACCGAGTTCGCCAGGAAGATCGAGTCGGCGGTATCGCCAGGGCCGTTAATACCAAAGGCCACGTAGTCGAAGGGGGTATCGCCATGCACTTTCTGGTACGACAGGCTGAGGGTGTGCGCGGTCAGGAATGAATACGCTGCGGCCAGCGACCAGGTGGTGTTGTTGATATCACCGGCCTTCGCAGAACCGGCATCCACGGTGCGATAGATATTGAAGTCGAAATTGACCGATTGATCGTCTGTAATCGCTTGGGTGAAGTTGAGGTTGCCATAGTACTGATCCCAGACATCCTTGAGGTTGGAGCCGTACAGGCTGGCCGTCAGGTTGTCGTTGAAGCTGTACTTGCCACCGGCGTAGTCGATGCTCGACGCCGTGACACCGGCATAGGAGGCGTAAATGTCATGGTCATGGTTGGTGGTGACCGGTCCGTTACCGCCGGTAAAGTGACCACCATCGAGCTCAAGCCCGGCGATGTCGCTGCTCAACAGGTTGAAACCGGTTGCGGTCTGGGGAAACAGACGCGAACCACCGGCTGCGAATACCGGCGCGGTCGGCTGCAGATCGCCGTAACGCAGTTCAGTCTTGGAAATGCGCATCTTGATGGCGCCGCCCGCGGTGCCGTATTCGTCTTCCGGTTCACCGTGGCGGTCTACCGGAAGGTTACCGGTGCCGGCCGTGCCTGCGCCGCCGTCGAGCTTGATGCCCCAGTAACCGTAGGCATCGACACCGAAGCCGACCGTGCCCTGGGTGAAGCCGGAGCTGAAGTTGCCCAGTACGCCCTGGGTCCAGTCCTTGCGGTCGCCGCCGCCATTCTTGCCGTCCCGATTGAAGTAATAGTTCTTGAGGTGGACGGTAAGGCTGCTGTCCTCTACAAAACCTTTGGATTCCGATTGGTCACTGACAACCCCTGCCGCTGCCAGTTGACTCACGCCCAGCGAAACCGCGAGCGTCACGAGGTTCCATTTCACAAACGTCATTATTATCCCCTGTCTCAATTAAGGCCCAACGTTCCGCAAACCCCGATATACGGGGCATCCTCCTGAGTTCAGGCGAAGTATGAAACGGTGGAATTCGCGCTATGGCAGATGGGCTAAATACATCAATTCCGTCATTGATATCCACGGCAAAACTACAGGCTTTCAGCCCGTTTCGTTATTGTCCTTGCGGCAACGCAATGCGTTGCACAGTTGTCCAGCGTGCTCCCTGGACCGAAAAACTTTTAGCACTTTTCCGCCCGACGGTTCCTAAACGAGTCGTGATAGTCACTATCGATCTTCGTAATAGTTGAAATCTTCCATCGGGTGTTACCGTTGTCGGCGATGAAGAACACGACTCAACTGTCTGGTGAATCCGCAGCATCAGGCAATCGAATCTTGCTCCACTTCATCATTCCTTTGGTAAGACTTTTTAGCCACCTCACGTCAGTGCGGTGGCTTTTTTTATTAAATAATTAGTTAAACAAGTTTCACTGTCCGGTTAATAGCAGGCACTCGGCGATTCCATCATGTAATCGCACCACAGGTTTTGCAGAATCAGGCAAGTTTTTCGCAAAAGCCTGCAATTCGCTCACAGGCCTGGACCAGTTTCTCCTCGCCCAAGGTGAACGACAGTCGCACGAACCCCTGGGCCGGCTCTCCAAACGCCGCCGCATCGAGCACTGAAACACCGGTTTCGCGATACAGCCGCCAGGCAAAATCGAGCGATGTGAGACCCGTGCCCCGCACATCGACCAGCACGAACATCCCTGCATCGGGCCTGAGCACCCGGATACCGGGGCATTCGCTTAACTTTGCGACGACCAGATCACAGCGCCGGCGATAGATGTCGCGCATGCCCTGCGTGACCTCGTCATGAGCCAGCACGGCCGCCAGAGCCCCTTCCATGACGAAGCCGGGCAAGCCATACAACATGCTCAATGACAGGTTCTCTGCATGGCCGATCAAGTCGGCATTCCCCACCAGCCAGCCCATGCGCCAACCGGTCATCGCGTGGGACTTGGACAGACTCCCGACCACCACGCAGCGGGTCTCCATACCCGGCAGGCTCGCCAGGCTCTGGTGCTCACGTTCGTAGCACAGGCTCTCGTAGACCTCGTCCACCACCACCCAGAGGTCGTGGGCAATCGCCAGATCGGCGATGACCTGGAGTTCGTCGCGGTTCAGGACCACACCCGTCGGGTTGTTCGGGTTGGACAGAAAAATCGCGCGGGTGCGCTCGGTGATGGCGCTTTGAAGGTTCGCAGCGTTCAAGCGAAAGCCTGAATCGGCATCGCAGGTGGCGCGCACCACCGTAGCGCCGGAGGCCTTGAGCGTCGCTTCGTACGTGACGTACATCGGGTCGAGGACGACCACTTCATCGCCCGCCTGCAACAGGCACAAGGATGCGACGAACAAAGCGTTTTGCGCCCCTGCCACCGCAATGACGTTGTCCATCGCTACCGGGCGGCCGAGTTTTGCCGAATACCGCGCCGCAATCGCCTGACGCAATTTTGGCCGGCCGGGAAGGTCGGCATAGTGCGTATCGCCGCCTCGCAGCGCAGCCACGGCCGCGTCGGTGATGAACCCGGGTGTCGCGAAATCCGGATCGCCGATACTCAGAATGATCACATCCTGACCCTCGCGCTGGGCATCGAATGCAGCGTGATGAATGTCCCATGCGGCAACGCCGTGTCCGGAAATCCGTTGTACGAAGGGAGAAAAACGCATGCCAGAACCTCTTGTGATGAACGAAGGATGACCCGTATCCGGCGCCTGCACCCAAGCGCCTGAAAATGACGTTGCGACCTACCGAATAAGTTTTCCAGCCGGGGTGTTCTTCAGTCAGCACGCTTAGCGAGCGCTGAGCGATAGTACGACCCCGGCCGGGAAAAGGCTTGCCGGTATAACCGAGAGATTCGCTCATGGGCTGGAGTCCGAGCCCGCTTTCTGGTCTAGTAGCGCTCGAATTTATCGGAATCGGCATGTATCGATTCCTGCCATGAACTGAACGTTGCTGCTAAAAGCACAGCCAAAGGTGCCCTTAGATGTCTGCCCCCCGCGTAAAGCTCGCCCTCTCCTGCCTGTCCCTGCTCGCCGCCCTGACCACCACAGCCGTTTTCGCCCATGCCCATCTTGAAAGCCAGTTGCCCGCCGCGGACAGCGAAGTGACCACGCCCAAGGAATTGCGCCTGACCTTTTCCGAAGGCGTCGAAGAGAAATTCACAAAAGTCGCCATCAGCCTCGACGGGCCTGGCACCGGCACTGAAATCATTCAGACCCAGAGTGTCTCTACCGACCCTGCCGACAAAAAAGTGCTGATCGTGATCCCTGCCGTGCCACTTGCGCCAGGCAAGTACAAGGTTGAATGGCATGCGGTGTCGGTGGACACGCACAAAAGCGAAGGTGTTTATCGCTTTCTGGTGACGCCATAACCTCATGCAAGACGGATTGATCCTGTGCCGATTCGTGCATTTTGCGGCAGTGTTGCTGCTGTTCGGCGTCGGCGTTTTCCGTCAGGTTCTGTTCGCCCGGTGGCTGCACGCCTTCGAGGCCAGCCCCGGGCGGGGCAGTCTTGAGCGTGCGCTGGGCGCGCTGACGGCGATTGCATTGATCAGCGCAACGGGCTGGCTGATGCTGACCGCCGCGAACATGGCGGACGATTGGCGCGACGCCATCGATCCACAGACGATCTCTCTGCTGCTGAGCCAGACCTTCTTCGGGCGGGTCTGGATCATCCATCTGCTGCTCAACCTCACCGCACTGCTGCTGGCGTGGCGCTGGGGGGCATTGGCGCCTCGCGCCGCGCTGCTGCTCAACACCCTGTTGCTGCTGACCCTGGCCCCCGTCGGGCACGGCGCCATGTACGACGGCACTCAGGGGCAGTTGCTCATTCTCAATCAGATGCTGCACTTGCTGGGCACCGGTACCTGGCTCGGCGGGCTGTTGATGCTCGGGATGCTGCTTACGTGCGCCACGGTCGACGTGCGCAGCGTGCTGTCGCGATTCAGCGGGATCGGTTACGCACTGGTTGCAGTCATTATCGTCACCGGCATGATCAACGTGCGTGCTCTCAGTGGCGCGCTCTGGCCCGCACCTGCGCTGTCCGGATTCGGCCTGGTGCTGGCGGTCAAATTGCTGATGGTGCTGTGCATGTTGCTGCTCGCGGCGGTGAACCGCAGTCTCGCCCGGCAACCACAGTTGCGCTTGTCGGCATTGCGCGCCAGCGTCCTGCTTGAAGGTGTCTTCGGCGCGGCTGCGCTGGCTGCGGTGTCACTGCTGGGCACGTTGCCGCCGATGCTTGTGTGAAGCAGCATGTCTGAAGCAGGTTGTTTGAAGCGGCTTGTCTGAGCATCTTTGCTCGCAAATGCCGGTTCGAATTTGATCGCAAGACTCGGAGTTTGAAACACCCCATTACCCACTAACCTTTGGCACATCAGGGTTTCTCAGAGGTACCGACCATGGGCCGCAGCAAATCCCCGACGTCCAGACAGCGCACCGAGCAGGATCCTCGATGGGCCGCCGTCCTGGCCCGCGATCCCGCTGCCGACGGTCAGTTCGTGTATGCCGCCCGCACGACTGGCATCTATTGCCGGCCCAGTAGCGTGTCCCGCTTGCCAAGGCCGGAAAACGTGCTGTTCTTCGACAACGCTGCTGCAGCGCAAGCGGCCGGTTATCGCCCGAGTAAACGCGCGGCGACCGACCAGACGCACCTTGCCGAACAGTACGCGGCGCGCGTCGAACGCGCCTGCCGGCACATCGTCGACGCCGAGCAGCCGCCCAGCCTGAGTGAACTGTCGGCGCAGGCACACATGAGTCCGTGGCACTTTCACCGCGTGTTCAAATCCGTCACCGGCCTGACCCCCAAAGCCTGGGCCAGCGCGCACCGAGCGGGTCGGGTGCGAAGTCGGCTGACAGACACCGGCACCGTCACCGAAGCCATGTATGACGCAGGTTTCAACTCCAACAGTCGGTTCTACGAGAGCAGCGACAGGCTGCTGGGGATGAAGCCCTCGGATTACCGCAAAGGCGGCACCAACGCTGCCATACGTTTTGCCGTGGGTGAGTGCTTTCTGGGCTCGATTCTGGTTGCGCAAAGCCAGCGCGGGGTCTGCGCCATTCTGCTGGGCGACGACCCGGATCAACTGGTCAAGGACCTGCAGGACCAGTTCCACAAGGCGACGCTGATTGGCGGCGATGAACCGTTCGAGCGCCTGGTCGCCCAGGTCATCGGATTCATCGAAGCACCGGGGCTGGGCCTGGACCTGCCGCTGGACCTGCAAGGCACGGCCTTCCAGCAACGGGTCTGGCAGGCACTGGCAACGATTCCTCCGGGTGCCACAGTCAGCTATGCCGAGATCGCGCAACGCATCGGCGCGCCCACATCCTTTCGCGCCGTGGCACAAGCTTGCGGCGCCAATAGCCTCGCGGTTGCCATTCCCTGCCATCGGGTGGTGCGCAGCGATGGCGGTCTTTCGGGGTATCGCTGGGGGGCCGAGCGCAAGCGCAAATTGCTCGATCACGAAGCCCAGGCAAATGTCTGTAACAGCTTGGCGCTTGAGAAACGGTGACAGGGGCGTAACGTCCGGTGCTTCTGGAAGTCCGACTGAAGGAGCATGGAAGTGTCCGCCATTTCTCACGCATCACACCACGAAGCCGCCCCCGCCTTCTGGCTGATCGCCGATCAGCTTCACACCCGCAACGAAACCGAACGACTGGCCTACATCCGCCTGGGATTTCCTCCGGGGTGGGTCAAGATCGTGCGCGGCGCCTTTCAACTCAGCAACAGCCAGCTTGAAACCCTGCTCAGTGCCTCGGTGTCTACGCTGGAGCGTCGTCAACGGCAGCAGCGGCCGCTGGATCTGGTGGGTTCCGAACGCCTGGATCGCGTCGCCACCCTCGCCGTCCGCGCGGCGGAGGTGTTCGAGGACCAGCAAGTCGCCCAACGCTGGATGATGACGCCCAATCGCGCGCTCAACGACCAGACGCCCCTGGCCCTGTGCGTCACCGAAATCGGCGCCAGCCAGGTGCGTCGGGCGCTGGCGGCACTGCAGCATGGTGGCGTGCTCTGATGCTTGCCTGGCGAATCGCCAAGCCTGGAGACATCGACGATCTGTCCGGGGCGGGTGCTGCACTGTTCGGCGGGCGCTGGAATCATCCCGAGCGGTTTGCGCTGTACCTGGGCCTGAGCCCGGCCGGTTGCGCGCTGGATCCGTTCATCCTCGCCGGCCACGTACCGCGCCTGCCGCTGAAGCTCATGACGCTGCGACTGCCCGACGATCCGGGTCTGTACCTGGAACCGTGCCGGGCTGAACTGCCAACCGGCTGGGATGCGCTGCCAGCGGACAGTCCCGGTATGGACTTCGGCAGTCGCTGGCTCGATCGAGGGGAGCAACTGGGCCTGATCCTGCCTTCTGTGGCAATGGAACAGGCCCGGTGCCTGTTGATCAACCCCGCGCACCCTGCGTTCAACCGGATCGAGGTGGTGCAGGTCGAGGACTTCAGTCTCGGCAGATCCGCTGCCGTTCAACGCTGAGTGTCGACCACCACCCTGCCGCGCACCTGACCTTCCATCAGGCGGTGGGCGGTGTCGATTGCCTCGCTCAAGCCGATCTCATGGGTGATCAGTGCCAGCTTCTGTTGATCCAGATCGCTCGCCAGTCGCGCCCAGGCATCGATGCGGTCCTGACGCGGACGCATGACGCTGTCGATGCCGGCCAGGGTGACACCCCGCAGAATGAACGGGGCCACCGACGCAGGAAAGTCCATGCCCTGAGCCAGTCCGCACGCCGCCACGGTGCCCCAGTAACGCATGCTGGCGCAGACGTTCGCCAGGGTGTGGCTGCCCACTGAGTCAATCGCCCCGGCCCAGCGTTCCTTGGCCAACGGGCGACCGGGCTCGGACAGCGTGGCGCGGTCGATGATCTGCGCTGCCCCCAGTTGCATGAGGTAATCGCTTTCTGCTGCCCGGCCAGTGGAGGCCACGACGCGATAGCCGAGTTTCGCCAGAATCGCGATGGAAAAACTGCCGACGCCACCGTTGGCCCCGGTCACCAGTACCTCGCCCTTGTCCGGCGTCACGCCGTTTTTCTCCAGCGCCATGACCGCCAGCATCGCCGTGTAGCCCGCTGTGCCGATCGCCATGGCCTGAGAGGCGGTAAACGCTTCGGGCAGCGGTATCAGCCATTTGCCATGCAGGCGTGCCACCTGCGCCAGACCGCCCCAATGCCCTTCGCCAACACCCCAGCCATTGAGCAGCACCTGATCGCCCGGTTTGAAGTCCGGGTTGCTGCTCTGCGCCACGGTGCCCGCCAGGTCCACCCCCGGCACCATCGGAAACGAGCGCACGATCGGGCCTTTATTGGTGATGGCCAACGCGTCCTTGTAGTTCAGGGTGCTATGGGACACCCGCACCGTGACGTCGCCTTCAGGCAGCTGCGCTTCATCGATGGCGGTCAGCCGAACGTGATATCCCGTGTCATCTTTGTCGATCAAAATGCCGTTGAACATGCGTCGCCTCCGATATAGACCAATCGTCTATAAATGAAGCCGGGAAATCAGCGCGGCAGGCCGCGCAGAAATCCGGCGATGAATGTGTTGAGGGGGCCATCACCTTGCACCAGTCGGGCACGCAACACCGCGCCCTCCCAGCCAATCCAGAAGTAAGCCGCCAGTTCGTTGCTATCGGCGTGACGTGGCAGCTCGCCCGCGTCCTTGGCCGCGTCGAAACACGCGCACAAGCGGCGTTGCCAGTCGAGAAAGGTGCTTTCCAGCGCGTCGCGAAACCCTGCCGGCAGGACACTGACTTCCTGCCCCATGTTGCCGACCAGGCAACCGCGGCGGTAGTCATGGCGGGCCATGCTGACCTTGGAATGCTGAACGAAACCCGCCAGACGCTCCAGCGGTGACAGCGACTCATCGAGCAGCCAGCGATCCAGACGCCGGGCAAAATACCCCGCGTAGCTGGCCAGCACCGCAAGGCCAAAGGCTTCCTTGCTGGCGAAATAATGATAGAAGGAGCCTTTGGGCACCCCGACGCGTTTGAGAATGCCGTCGATGCCCGTGGCCATGAAGCCCTGTTCGGTCAGTAGCTCCACGCCGCAACGGATCAACGCTTCGCGGGTATCGAAGTCATCGGGGCGGGCGATTTTCGGCGGGCGGCCGGGGCGTCTGGGTTTTGAAGTCATGTCGTTCATGGGGTTGCATATTAGACTGAGCGTCTATTAAATCAACCGTATCTTTTTGCAATGACTGAAATTCAGCTTTTGAGGTGCGTGCCACACCTGCGCACCCGCCTTTCATTCATTGTCTACTGCCTTTGGAGAACTGCCCATGATCGCCTGGCCCGACACCCGACTCCTCAAGCTGTTCGACATCGAGGTGCCCATCCTTCTCGCGCCGATGGCTGGCGCCGCCGGTTCGGCAATGGCCATCGCGGTAGGCAAGGCTGGCGGCCTGGCGTCCCTGCCCTGCGCCATGCTCAGTCACGATCAGATTCGCGAAGAAGTCGGCCTGATCCGGGCTGCCGTCCGCGCGCCGTTGAATCTCAACTTCTTCTGCCATCAGACACCTGAGGCCAATCCGGAGGCCGACAAGGCCTGGAAGGACCTGCTGCAACCCTACTATCAGGAACTGGGCGCCGACTTCGATGCACCGACGCCCGTGTCCAATCGCGCACCGTTCGACGAGGCCAGTTGTGCCTTGGTCGAGGAACTGAAACCCCAAGTGGTCAGCTTCCACTTCGGCCTGCCATTCGCCGACTTGGTCGCACGGGTGAAGGCCACCGGCGCGAAGGTCATTTCCTCGGCGACCACGGTAGACGAAGCGATCTGGCTGGAACGAGGTGGCTGTGACGCGATCATCGCCATGGGCTACGAAGCGGGCGGACATCGCGGCATGTTTCTCAGCGATCAGCTCCATACCCAAGTGGGGACACTGGCGCTGGTGCCGCAGATCGCCGACGCCGTCAGCGTTCCGGTCATCGCCGCAGGCGGCATAGCAGACAGCCGCGGGATGGCTGCCGCTTTCATGCTGGGCGCATCGGCGGTGCAACTGGGCACGGCCTACCTGTTCTCTCCAGAAGCCAAAACCACCCAGCTGCACCAGGCCGCGTTGCGTGAAGGCAAAGACAGCGAAACCGCACTGACCAACCTGTTCACCGGTCGCCCGGCGCGCGGTCTGGTCAATCGCATCATGCGCGAGATCGGCCCGGTCAACGCCAGTGCGCCTGCGTTCCCCACCGCAGGCGGTGCACTGGTGCCGTTGCGAGCCAAGGCTGAACCGCAGGGGGACTCCGGTTTCATGAACCTCTGGGCCGGTCAGGCCGTGGGCATCAAACACCGGTTGCCCGCCGAAGAATGGACGCGCCAACTGGCCATCCAGACCCTGGAGAAACTGGCCGGCATCCAGCACTGATCGGACGCACCGCCTGTGCGACACAACATCAGGCTTCCTTGAGGGGGTGACTCGCTATATATTCTGGTGCATAGCGTGTGGCCGGTATCCGGCTCGCGCCTGTCATCACCTCATAAAGACACCATGGAGCCGTTTCATGCGCGCTACGCCCCTTCTCGTTACCCTGAAATCCCTGACGATCGCTGTCGCCGCCCTCTCGGCCGGCAGTGCATTGGCCGACGAAGTCCAGGTGGCTGTCGCCGCCAACTTCACCGCACCGATTCAGGCCATCGCCAGGGATTTCGAAAAGGACACCGGGCACAAGCTGGTCGCTTCGTTCGGCGCGACGGGGCAGTTCTACACCCAGATCAAGAATGGCGCGCCATTCGAAGTGTTCCTTGCCGCCGATGAGACCACCCCGGCCAAGCTTGAGAGCGAGAACGAAACGGTCAAAGGCTCGCGCTTCACCTACGCCGTTGGCACCCTGGCGCTGTGGTCGGCCAAGGAAGGCTACGTCGATGACAAGGGCCAGGTGCTCAAAGGGAACCAGTATCAACACCTCTCCATCGCCAATCCGAAAGCTGCGCCCTACGGCCTGGCAGCCACGCAAACACTCGACAAACTGGGCCTGACCGACGCCACCAAAGCCAGGATCGTCGAGGGTCAGAGCATCGCTCAGGCGTACCAGTTCGTGCAGACCGGCAACGCCGAGCTGGGTTTTGTCGCGCTGTCCCAGGTGTTCAAGGATGGCAAGCAGACGAGTGGCTCGGCGTGGATCGTTCCGGCCGATCTGCATGAACCGATCAAGCAGGACGCGGTGATCCTCAACAAAGGCAAGGACAATCCGGCGGCCAAAGCGCTGATGGAATACCTCAAGGGGCCGAAAGCGGCAGCCGTGATCAAATCCTACGGGTATGAGCTGTAAATGGCGCTGGACAGTGCCGACCTCGCAGCGATCTGGCTGACGCTGAAACTGGCGTCGTTGACCACGGTGATCCTGCTGATCGTCGGCACGCCCATCGCCCTCTGGCTGGCACGCACCCGCTCCTGGCTCAAGGGGCCGGTGGGCGCGGTGGTGGCATTGCCGCTGGTATTGCCACCAACCGTCATCGGCTTCTACCTCTTGCTCTTGATGGGACCCAACGGTGCACTCGGCCAACTCACCCAGAGCCTGGGGCTGGGCACCCTGACGTTCAGCTTCACCGGGCTTGTGATCGGCTCGGTGCTCTATTCCATGCCGTTCGTGGTTCAGCCGCTGCAAAACGCCTTCGTGGCAATCGGCCCGCGCCCGCTGGAAGTGGCGGCCACGTTACGCGCCAATCCGTGGGACACCTTCTTCTCAGTGGTGCTGCCGCTGGCGCGTCCCGGCTTCATTACCGGCGCCATCCTGGGGTTTGCCCACACGGTCGGCGAGTTCGGCGTGGTGCTGATGATCGGCGGCAACATCCCCGAGAAAACCCGCCTGGTGTCGACGCAGATCTACAACCACGTCGAGTCCATGGAATACGCCCAGGCCCACTGGCTGGCCGGGGCGATGCTGGTATTCTCCTTTCTGGTTCTGTTGGCGCTCTACTCCAGCGGCAAGACCAAAGCGGCCTGGAGCTGACTGAACCATGACCTCATCGATTGACGTTCGCCTGAACGTGGACTTCCCCAACTTTTCCGTGAATGTCGACCTGTCGCTGCCGGGGCGCGGCGTCTCTGCGTTGTACGGCCACTCCGGTTCCGGCAAGACCACCTGCTTGCGCTGCATCGCCGGACTGGAAAAGGCATCGAACGCGCTGATTCGCATCAACGGTGAAGTCTGGCAGGACAGCGCCAACGGGATTTTTCTCGCCCCCCACAAGCGCTCGCTTGGCTACGTGTTTCAGGAAGCCAGTCTGTTCCCCCACCTCACGGTCAAGGCCAATCTGGAATTCGGGCTTAGGCGCATTTCTGCCAAAGACCGTCGCGTGCAGTTCGATCAAGCCACCACGCTGCTGGGCATCGATCACCTGCTGCAGCGCCAGCCGGATAAACTCTCGGGCGGCGAACGCCAGCGCGTCGGCATCGCCCGCGCCCTGTTGACCAGCCCTCGACTGTTACTGCTCGACGAACCGCTCGCGGCGCTGGACACCCGCCGCAAGAGCGAAATCCTGCCGTATCTGGAACGTCTGCATGACGAACTCGAGATCCCCATGCTCTACGTCAGCCACGCTCAGGATGAAGTCGCACGCCTGGCCGATCATCTGGTGTTGCTCAGCGACGGCAAAGCGCTGGCGAGCGGACCGATCGGCGAGACGTTGGCGCGGCTGGACCTGCCGTTGGCAATGGGCGATGACGCGGGCGTGGTGATAGAAGGCTCGGTGAGCGCGTTTGATGCCGCCTACCATCTGGTCACGGTGCGCCTGCCCCGGAGCGACCTGTGCATTCGCGTCGCCCACTCGCCGCTGGAACCGGGCAAACCGCTGCGCTTCAAGGTTCAGGCCCGCGACGTCAGCCTCAATCTGGCGCCGGAGGATCAGAGTAGCATCCTCAATCGGCTGCCCGTCACCGTCGTCGAAGAAGTGCCCGCCGACAACGCCGCCCACGTCCTCGTACGCCTGGACGCCCAAGGCACGCCATTGTTGGCGCGAATCACCCGTTACTCGCGGGATCAGCTGAACCTGCATCCGGGCCAGCGGCTGTGGGCACAGATCAAATCGGTGGCGCTGCTCGCGTGAGTCCGCCATGCGCGGTGGCGCAACCGGGTGAGCAAGCGATTGAGTAAATAGTCGGCACGACTGCGAGGTGCAACGGTCAATCCAAAGACCAGCACTCAGGATTGCCGCTTATGCCGGACACCACTCTCAGCGAGGACCTGCCAAAGGACCTGCATTACGTCGATGACAGCCAGCCCGGCTTCACGCGCAAGATCTTGCGCGGCAAATTCGCCTACTTCGACACGCAAGGCGAGCGCATTCGTGACGAGGCCGAGATCAAACGCATCAACGCGCTGGTCATTCCCCCGGCCTACACCGATGTGTGGATTTGCGCCGACCCGAAAGGCCATTTGCAAGCGACGGGAAGAGACGCCCGAGGCCGAAAGCAGTATCGCTACCACCCGCGCTGGCGGGAGATTCGCGACGAGAACAAATACTCGCGAATGATCGCCTTCGGCATGGCATTGCCCAAGGTGCGAAAACAGCTCGAAGCGCAACTGGCGACGCCAGGCATGGGCCGGGAAAAAGTCATGGCGGCCGTGGTGTCGCTGCTTGACCAGACCTTGATCCGCATCGGCAACAGCCAGTACGCGCGGGACAATCGCTCCTATGGGCTGACCACCCTGCGCAATAAGCATGTCGACGTGCACGGCAGCAAGATTCTCTTCCAGTTTCGCGGCAAGAGCGGCGTCGAACACCAGGTCAGCGTCACAGACCGGCGCCTGGCAAATATCATCAAGCGCTGCATGGAACTGCCCGGCCAAAACCTGTTCCAGTATCTGGACGAAGAGGGCAAACGCCACACAGTCAGCTCATCGGACATCAATCACTACCTGCACGACCTGACTGGCGCTGACTTCACCGCCAAGGATTACCGCACCTGGGCTGGCAGCGCGATGGCCTTGGCCACCCTGCGCAAGCTGGACTGGGAACCGCAGGCAGACGCCAAAAAGCACATCGTCACGATGGTCAAAGAGGTGGCCCGCCTGCTGGGCAACACCCCCGCCGTCTGCCGCAAATGCTACATCCACCCCGCCGTGCTGGAAGCCTTCCTCATCGGCGAACTGGCTAAACTGCCACGCTCGCGCCAACGCAAGGGGCTGCGGCTCGAAGAAGCAGCGCTTGCGGGGTTTCTGCGGGGCTTGCAGGCAGCCGAAGCGTTATGTGAAACCACAGGAGAAAAACCATGAAATCAGCCCACACGCCCGGCGAGAAAATCAATGACCCGGACGCCAGACCCGCCGACGTCGCCGATGATCGCGAGCGCACCGATGAAACGCGCAAGGAAGAGCCGTTGACCGGTGGCGAACACGATGACGCCGGACACACCCCCAAAGTCCCCGATGCCGGCTAAGCTCCGGTCATCGCCATCTGTCCAAGGCCCATTCATGACCACAGCGCCACACTTGCCAGACGACGCCGACGCCCGTCCCACCGTTTCCTTCACCGTTGCTCCGGACCAACCCGGTTTCGTGCGTGTGCGGGGCGCTCGCGAACACAACCTGAAAGATGTCGACGTGGACATTCCCCGCGACGCGCTGGTGGTCTTCACTGGCGTGTCGGGATCGGGTAAATCGTCCTTGGCCTTTTCGACGCTCTACGCCGAGGCCCAGCGTCGCTACTTCGAATCAGTAGCGCCCTACGCCCGCCGCCTGATCGATCAGGTCGGGGTGCCCGATGTCGACTCCATCGAAGGCCTGCCGCCCGCCGTGGCCCTTCAGCAACAACGCGGCACGCCCAGCACACGGTCATCCGTGGGCAGCGTAACGACCCTGTCCAGCCTGATCCGCATGCTCTACTCCCGCGCCGGCAACTACCCTGCCGGGCAGCCCATGCTGTACGCCGAGGATTTCTCGCCCAACCTGCCCCAGGGCGCATGCCCGGAATGCCACGGTCTTGGGCGAGTGTACGACGTGCCGGAAGAACTGATGGTGCCCGACGACTCGCTGACCATTCGCCAACGAGCGGTGGCTTCCTGGCCGTTGGCCTGGCAGGGCCAAAACCAGCGCGACATCCTCGTCACTCTGGGTTATGACGTCGACATTCCTTGGCGCGATCTGCCGAAAAAACAGCGAGACTGGATTCTGTTCACCGAAGAGCAGCCCACCGCACCGGTGTACGCGGGGCTTACGCCCGCAGAGACACGCATCGCCCTCAAGCGCAAACTCGAACCCAGCTATCAGGGCACCTTCATCGGCGCCCGTCGTTACGTTCTGCACACCTTCACCCACTCACAAAGCGCGCTAATGAAGAAACGCGTGTCGCAGTTCATGCGCGGCAGCCCGTGCCCGCTGTGCGACGGCAAACGGCTGAAACGCGAAGCGCTGTCGGTCACCTTCGCCGGGCTGGACATCGGCGAGTTGTCGCAGATGCCGCTGCTGCGCCTGGCAGAGGTGCTGCGCCCGGTGGCCGACGGTGTATTCGACGTCGCGCCCGGCAACGACACACTTGATCGCCAGCAAATCGCCAAGGCACGCAACAAGCGTGTGCAGGCTGGCGGCGCGGCACACGATGCCGCGCCTGATGTGCGCGCAACGCCGAATCTGTCCATCGAAAAACGCCTAGCCGCGCAACGCATTGCTCAGGACCTGCTGGCGCGGGTCAGCACCCTCACCGACCTGGGTTTGGGCTATCTGGCTCTTGAGCGCAGCACACCCACTCTGTCATCTGGCGAACTTCAGCGCCTGCGACTGGCAACGCAACTCGGCTCACAGTTGTTCGGCGTGATCTACGTGCTGGACGAACCCTCCGCCGGTCTGCACCCCGCCGACAGCGAGGCGTTGTTCACGGCGCTGCAACAACTCAAAGCCTCCGGCAATTCCTTGTTCGTGGTCGAGCACGACCTGGAAACCATGCGCCGAGCCGACTGGCTGATCGACGTGGGTCCTGCCGCTGGAGAGCATGGGGGACAGGTGTTATACAGCGGCCCGCCACAGGGGCTGGCAGACATCGACGAGTCCCAGACCCGCCTGCACCTGTTCGCCGACCACAGCGAATTGCGCACCTCGCGCCGAACCGCCCAGGGCTGGCTACGCCTGGAAGGCATCACCCGCAACAACCTCGATCAGCTAAGCGCCGAATTCCCCCTTGGCTGCTTCACTTCGGTCACCGGTATCTCCGGCTCTGGCAAATCCAGCCTGGTCAGCCAGGCGTTGCTGGAACTGGTCGGCGCAGGACTCGGCCGTCCCGCCAGCAGCAGCGAACAGGAAGAGCCCAGCCTCGAAGATGACGCGCCGCAAATCACCGGCGGGCGCATCGCCGGCGGGCTGGAAGCGATCAAACGACTGGTGCAGGTGGACCAGAAGCCCATCGGCCGAACGCCGCGCTCGAACCTTGCGACCTACACCGGCCTGTTCGACAACGTACGCAAACTGTTCGCCGGCACAGCCGATGCTCAAGCGGCGGGATACGATGCGGGACAATTCTCCTTCAACGTGGCCAAAGGTCGATGCCAGGTCTGCGAAGGCGAAGGATTCGTCAGCGTCGAACTGCTGTTCATGCCCAGCGTCTATGCGCCCTGCCCAACCTGCCATGGCGCCCGATACAACCCGGACACCCTGGCTATCCAGTGGCAAAACCTGAACATCGCGCAGGTGCTGCAACTGACCGTGGAGCAGGCTGTCGACGTATTCGCCGAACAACCGGCCATCCTCAGATCGCTGACCGTTCTGCGCGACATCGGCCTGGGTTATCTGCGCCTCGGCCAGCCCGCGACCGAGCTGTCCGGGGGCGAAGCGCAGCGCATCAAACTTGCCACCGAGCTGCAACGCAATCAACGGGGTGCGACGCTGTACGTGCTCGATGAGCCCACCACGGGGCTGCACCCCAGCGACGTCGACAGGCTGCTCAAACAACTCAACGCCCTGGTGGACAATGGCCACAGCGTGATCGTCGTCGAACATGAAATGCGCGTGGTTGCCCAGAGTGATTGGGTGATCGATATCGGACCCGGTGCAGGCGATCAAGGCGGGAACATTGTCGCCAGTGGAACGCCAGAAAAGGTCGCAAAGACAAAGGCCAGCCGGACGGCGCCGTTCTTGCGCAGCGTCCTCACCGGGAGAAGCGTGTGACGCGACAGCGCCGTTGGCGTCCGTCCGTCCCGTGCTTCGCACCTTTCCAGGCGCCGCGCCTCCAACGCGATACCGCCCACAACGAGATCCTGACCATGAACAGGCTAATGACTACCCTTGCCTTCACAGGCCTGCTTTCGACCTGCCCGCTTTACGCAACAGCGGGCGACACCGATCCAAAAACCGCACTGCCCGTGGACAACAGCGCCCAACCAGCCGAGTCCAACGAGGAAAAAGCGAATAAAAAGGGAGAAGAAGCGTCCGGCGCGAATGCGGGTGCTGAAACCGAGTCGCTGAAAAAGGAAGCAGCGACCTCGACAGGCGAGAAAACGGAAGGAAAGTAGTGTCGATGCTGCCTGGGAGTTGCGGAAAAAGTTTCAGGATGGCGCAAGTCCAGAAACGACACAGCCGCTTCGGATTGCTCCGTAAGCGGCTGATCTGAATGGTGCCCCGAGCCGGAGTCGAACCGGCACATCCTTTCGGACGACGGATTTTAAGTCATCTTGCCCCACATCGGCAGCGAAAAGCAGCTGAGAGCTTAAGAAAGCTTTTGGACGTGTTTTTGGGCTTAAAAACTATGAAAATCAGAAGGTTAGAGTCATATTTTTCTAGGCTTCTACCGTTGCCGAAAGCTGAGCGCTGAGGGCGGCAGAGGTAAGCGGCTTTCAGTAGCAGCTACCGAGCGGCTCCCAAGAGCTACCGACGCAGCTCACAGAAAATTGGCCAACAAAGGTTCAGAAGATGGACGGATTTTATCCCGAACTCTTCAGACGCAGATGACGTTCGAGTGGAGAAAAACTGGCAAGGGAAGGTGGGAAGAGATGGTGCTCCGAGCCGGAGTCGAACCGGCACGCCTTGCGGCGGCGCATTTTAAGTGCGCTGTGTATACCAATTTCACCATCGGAGCGGTGTGGCAGGCGTCGGATTAAACACGAAAAGACAGATGAAATCAACAGGTTAAGATCATAAGGATCCCTTCCATGGCATTGAAAATTAACTTCACAAAAGCTGCTTTGGAGGCAATCGTTTGTCCGCCTGAGAAGTCAGATATTCTGGTATATGACACAGAAACCAAGGGACTAGCTCTTCGAGTCACCAGGGCTGGCGGGAAAACCTTTTATGTAATCAGAAAAATCAAAGGCAAGGATAAACGCAAAAAGCTAGAATTTTTTAACGCTAAGTCTACCAAACTTCCGCTGATCCGCGAGACCGCCCTGAAGGTCTACGCAAATATGGATGCAATCCTTATCGCAGAAGCTACAAAAGCTAAGCGAGAAGCCATCACGGTTGATATGGCATTCGACAATATGCTGAAAAGGAAGAAAAAACTATCGTCGAGAACTATTGAGGACTACAACTTAACCTACACGAACTACATTAAAGCTAGATATGGCTCAAGGGCTCTCTCTAGCATTACATCAGAAGACGTGCTCGACCTGCACGCCGAAATTACTGAGCCGGTATTGCGAAAAAATGGAGAGCTTACAGCTCCGAGAGAAAGGTCTGCTAACAAAGCTGTCGGACTTCTGCGCGGGATCTTTTCTTTTTCAATCGCCCTTTATAAAAATGAAGACGGCCACTCGATTTTCAAATACAACCCGGTTGACATTATGAAATATACGAAGCAATGGCATGATAACAACCGTGACAAAGTCAGAATTAACCCCAACAAACTGAATGACTTTATCAAAGGCTGCATTGAAGTGGCTGATACGCAACCACTCCGTGAAGTGCCTACATCTTTTAAACCTGTTTCAGCGGCAGTTCTCTTCATGCTTTTTTCTGGCGTTAGACCGGGGGAAATCTCCAAAATTAAGAGAGCGTTCGTATGCCATAAAACCAGGGCCGTAGTGTTTCCAAAGAAAGGTTCCTCCGGTTCAAAAACGACACTTAAAAACGGAAAGGAGTTTCACCTAGTGCTTAACGACACTGCGTACTGCCAGTTACTTTACTCGATGAAGCATACTACGGGGGAATATGTTTTCCCCGGCGTACATCAAGAGACGATGAGTGAGTCTAGCGTTAGAGACTTCCTCACTAGGGTCTCGGCATCTGTAGGAAGCCATTTGCCACGTAAAATCGGTCGCGCGAGTTTCATGTCCACAGCCGAGCGTGCCGGAGTGAGTGCATTTCATATCAAAGTGCTCTGCAACCATGGTGGCCACGGCCAAACAGTAGACGTAACCGATGGTTATAAAACAGCCTACTTATCGGAGATCAGGAAAGCCACCTCACAGATTGAGACTGAAATTCTTGCCAGCGCTGGCCTTGCGAAAGACGTTGTATGTCGGGGATTGCTGAGCACACTTGAGACCCTCGATACTCGCTCGATGGACACACTCTTCGTAAGCATCTAATGCCTTCTATTTTTCCGATATTCCGAAATAGCACCATGCTACTGCGAGTCGGGGCGCACCTATAGTTGGGTGGTCAATCGCTCCCCCTAACCTTGTTTATAGCTTACTTGTGAGACTCAAATGACGGCACCATACGTAGTATTTCTGCGGCACAGCGGCGCAGACGAATCAACTGTTTGTATGCCTCAACAGAAGCTTGTGGTGCAGGTTTTTAAGTTCCAAGTGGACATGCTTGCCGCAAACCTCGAAAAGTATTCAGCTGATCCTGGAGGCGTCAAAGCCCAATATCCTTGGGCAACGCGGTTTGCAATGGGGCATCCGCTGGCGACATGGCAGCGGCCTCCAGTTTGGACAGAAGAACAGCAGGTTCGGTTTATCACTTCTGTCTGGATGGGTGGGGATCTCGGGTCTTATCTTGTCAACGGCTGGTACGAGTTCGATGATCAAGGTGCATATGTGCTCAATAGCGAAGTCTTGCTTGACGGCCAGCAGCGTCTCACTGCGCTTGAAGGCTACCTTTTGGGGCGCTTCGGAGTGCCAGACGCGTCCGGACAGGTCAGGCTGTGGTCGGAACTCGGCTACAACGAGCGTCGGCGGTTCCTTGGGATGACTTTCACCCAGGCTCGTGTGCATTCTGGAGATGAGAGAGCTCTGCGCCAGATTTATGATCTGCGGGCTTTCGGTGGTACGCCGCATTCTGAAGATCAGCGTGCAGCAACTGGAAGCAACTGCTGATCTTTGGGCTCGCCCCTTCGGGGGGGGCTGTCGTAAACCGCGTCACCGGCTTCCGCCGGCGTCGCGGCCCGTTCGGCTTCGATCCTCGAGTCTACGGCCCTTGGCCTTCGCGCTCCGCTTGCCGTTGAAGGCGAGTCATGACGACTTGCACACTTCACCACTCGCTGAAGCGCCCCACAGGAATGAATACACCGTCACCAGTCGTCTGGCGCCTCCGGGTCTACCGCAAGATCTCCCAAGTTAGCTTCCAGCTGCTGTGCACCAACCAGCTCCCCGTCATCCTCATCATCGTCCTGGGAGATGGAGTCAAAATACTCCTCATCCATATCGTCAAAGTCGAAGGCGTTCTCGATTTCCTTGTCGGAGTCGAAATCGATATCAGCCGGGGCGTCCTGCTTCTGCTGAAATAGGGCTGGGAGCCTCGCCTCCGCGTTGTAGAATCCGACTCCTGCATTTAGCAGTGCCTCGAAGCAGGGATCTTCTTGAATGAAGGCTTCGGTTTCGTTGGCAAGCCAATGCCGGCGGCCACCTTCATAAGCGAGCAACCAATTATTCCCAGTCAGGGCCTGACCGGTAGCGAGTACCGTAAGGGGGGCAAGCTCGATCTTCCCGTCCACCAATCCCGACTGATTCAGATCTAGCGCAATCAGTGAGCAAACCGAGCTTTCCATCTGGATCACCTGTTGAATCACCGAGGAATCCAGACGGATATTGAGCTCCTTGCACAGCCATAGCAGCCAAGCCGTCTCACTGTGGTGATTCGCTGCCGAAGCTGATCCTAGGAGGTTTCTGCAGAAGTCCCTCAGCGCGCCCATGTTCAATGGGTAGTCATGTCGATGGTAGGTCGTGAGGATCTGAGTAATCACCTGCAAGGTGTTGGGAAAGCCATACCCACATTTGAGAAGGTAAGCCTCGGCAATGGGCCAGTTGGATTTCTTGATGATGTACGATGACAACTGCTTTAACCCATATTTGACGAGGCTCTCATCCTTGAATCTCGACTCCAAGGAGAAGAGCACCTCGAAATAATGGTGGATGTCATCCTTCTGCTGGCGTTTGTTCGCGGCAAGACTGAGCTTTTTTAGGCTGTATTTCCAAGATTCCTGTACGAGTTCGCGTACCTCGACAATCTTCGTTTTGGAGGCATTGATCTGCAGTTCAAAGGCGCTGACGCACTTGATGATGACGGCGAGCGCTTTCTCAGCCTGCTCACGCGTGTTGAAGAAGAACGTGAAGTCATCTACATAACGGAACCCTTTGGGCCAGCCACCCAATCCCGTTCGAATGGCGTCGTCAATTGCGACCCCGATGATCTCGGCGATGATATGAGACGTATCGGGCCCAATAGGTAGGCCTATGGTTTGGCCGTCCTGCGTTCCCATGCACCGGTGATCCAGGATGTTGCCGAAGAACTCCCCAGTCTTAGCCCTGTGAACCTTTGCCACAGCTTTGGTATGCAACGCCCATGGAATGGTGTGCGTGTAGACGGTGGGGAAATAACTCGATACGTCCGTCACCAATGCGTACCGTGCCCCGGCCGATTGCCGCACGCGCTCCTCGTAGAGGTCGGTGAATTTTGTGAGCGAAATCGCTCTCAAACCGCCCTCCACGCCTGGAATGCTGCGGGAGATTTCACTTTTACTGAAATGATCTTGGATCTGAGGCCAGTACTCGCAGATATCCTTCGCCAAACCATAAAAATTGACTGGATTGGGGATCGAGGTGATGCGCCTGCTATATGACGACCTTGCTACGGAAAACCTTTCGGCCTGGGACAATATGGGTTTCCTTCTTTCCAAAGCTTCGTCCCAAGCTGCTACGAGCTGCCCAATGTTTTCCGCCATTTGCTTGGTACTGAAGCCTACGGGAAGTTGAATCGGGAAATACCCTTTGGAAAGCAAATCCTTTAGCTGCATAGCGTTCCTGTGAAGCGGAGGAAAATGTGCGGAGGTGTTTTTATCATCACTCAATCGGCGGCTATGAGCACCCCCTATTACCCCAAAATCTCGTTGACTCGCTGTCTCAAAACCCGCCAGTGGCACCACGTGGGTTTAGCCCCAAGCACGGCAATAGGTCAGCAAGGGTAGCTAGGGAGTTGCCCGGATGCTGACCACCTCCCCTGCCCTTCGATGATCGGGCAAAAAGCTCTGCGATCGTGATGGCGGGTCTCAAATCTGCGCGGATTTGGAGCATTCGCAATGTCCCGAATTAGGCACTTTAACCCTGGAAATCAGCCTTAATGTGCCGTTTTAGGGTCATTACGGACTGTTCATTTTCGGGGTCATTTACCTCTACTGCCACAGTTGCGAAGCGGAAAATAACGTGGCTACGGATGTACCGGAAACCTCACCGGAGACAAGCCTTCTCTATGACCTCCCTAATACTTCAGCTCCCCAAAAACGCTCACGGCCGTGACTTTGTTGTAGACGACATTCACTTCAAGACAAATGATCTAAATCGTGGCCTGCGCGCATTGGTTGCGCCTAGCGAAAGATCGGCTCATCGCAGTGGGCGACCTTATTGATCGCGGTGCCGGTGTTTGGGATGGCTTGAAGCTTTTCGGTGAGCCCTGGTTCTTCAGCGTTCAGGGTAATCACGAAAGGATGCTGATCGACGCGTATGACGCGAATCCTCATGCTCGATATGGCGGCAGAACTGGCGTTGTCTGTGAAAATGAACAACTCGATGTGGCAGGAAATTCTAGAAGGCGTCGAGGGGCATGACCGGCTGATAAACGCTGTGCACGGGTTGAGTCTTAACGCCAAAGAACGTCGAAACGCCAAGGTGGATGAGCTGTGCGCCACGCCTGAAGGTAGCCAAGTTGCAGGGCTGCTTAGGCGTTTGCTTGGTTGAATGTTGTTGACCCTCAGGCCCGTTGATTTGGGCGTGCCCGTTGGGTCGGCTCTCGTGAACCGCGCCGCCAGCGTCGCGGCCCTTCGGACAGCGATCCTCACGCCTGCGCGCTCCGCTTGCCCATAGTGCGTCTAGCGCGTGGCCCCGGATCGTTTATACATAGGTGGTACTAGGCAGCGTAGAGGGGTAGGCTCCCTGTCTGTCCAGTTACTCACCAGAGGCCGGGCTCAGCAGTTTGACGAAGAAAAAGAACCCCAAGGAACGCTTTTTATGTCACTCAAAACAGCCTTCGCTGCGGTGCTCAAATCGATGCGAGCTACACGAGGGCTTTCACAGAAAAACCTCGCGGAAGTTAGCAGTCGGACATACATCTCCAAGCTAGAGCGGGGGCAATGCAGCCCTACACTGGAAATGATCACCTCCTTGAGTGACCCTCTAAGCGTGAGTCCACTGACGCTGGTGGCGTTGACCGTAGCCGCAGAAAGTGGCCAGTCGATTATGTCCCTCGTCAAACGGGTCGAGGGTGAGCTGATCGGGCTGGCGAATGCAGGTGCACTGAGCGATCTGGGTGCGCCGCTGGAAGCACAGCGAACGGTCAAACCAAGGTCGATCCGCAACAAACCGGGTTACCCGGGGACAGTAGGCTCATCCCGCCAGGCTGAGTTTTGTTTCGCGGACTGAAGTTTTCGCGCCGGCAGCTGCCGTCCTTCTTGCACCGTCAGCAGTGTGGCCGGTCTTGCGGCTCAATGCCTGATCAAGCCTGCCGGCGGCTGCCATTTGGCTGATCTGCGCATGCGCCCACTGCATGCCTTGTTCAGATTCAGAAGATACGTTCAGAGGTTTCACGACTTTTTTCCTCTTCGGCTAGAGGATGAAGTTCTTGGTTTTGTAGTGCCTTGAGTATCTGCAGCGACTTTAGCGGCCAGTGACTTACTTTGGTCATCCTTTTCGACCGTCCCTCCTCCCAGCTTGGATTGCAGATCAGCCAACTGCTGGCGCAAGTTTGCTTCACGCACTCCCGCCTGGGCGTCAGCGATGTTGAGGCTCTTGACCTCCGCGCGAAGTTCTACGACTTGTGCCTGGTGATGCTCTGCCATCGCTACCGCTTTTGCATCCGCAAGAGTCAGTGCCTGTACCTGTGCTTTGAGCGCTTCAACCAGGTCGTTCTGGGCATGTGACGTCTTCGTCTGTTGGCGTGACTCGGCCAGCAATCGCTCGTTATCCCTGTTCAGTCGAGTGAGCTCATCCTGTTTGACCGCGAGGGTTTCACGTACCAGACGAAGTTCTCCCTGGATCTGTTGGAGCTGGGATTCATGCCTGCGCTGATCCTGCTCACGCTGTTCTTTTACTGCGCTCCGGTAGTGCTCCAGCGCGTCGCGGGAATGCGTGTGCTTTTCCTCCAGCGACTTAACCTGCTCGTCTTTCTCCTGCACTCGTAACTCAAGGTCAGAACAGCTCTGGCTAATGCGGGCATTGCGCGTTAGCTCAGCCTGTAGGGATGACTGACTGATCTGTAGTTCTTGAGCCTGCTCCTGAAGCGCAGCATCCCTCCCGGCTATGTCGTGGTCTCTTTGAGCCAACGTCTCTTCGAGGCTACCGATACGTTCTTCCAGCGCCGAGATCTTTCCTTCATGAATCTTGCGCTCATGAGCCAGCGCCGCATTGCCCTCCTCCAGCAGCCGCTCTAGAAGAACGCCAACCATATTCGTGAGCTCATCACTCAGGCGATCCGGGGCTGCCGCTGGGCGCGGGTCGGCCGTCTCGATTTCTTTCAAGTATCGCTGGATCGTTGATTTGGAGCCGGTATTCCCGAGCTCAACCCGAACCGCGTCGATGCTTGGGTACATGCCACGCGCCCGTAGGGCGTCACGCGCTTTCTGAACCACTGCCTTGTTGATACCGCCCCGAGCCATGACCGTTCCTACTATTTCGTAGTGTGATACGTATCCCGTAATTATGTGTTACGGAACGATAAAAAGCGAAGGGGTTTGAAGGCTTTTCTGAGCCAAAGTAATAGGGCTTTATTTTGTGTTATGGGCTCAAAAGTCGGAAAATGACCTAATGAGGTAGTACGAATCGGCGGGAACGAGCGATGAACAAGGCTGAGCAGTATCTAAAGGCAGGTACGCGAGAGAACACCCGGAAAAGCTACCGGGCAGCTGTCGAGCACTTTGAAGTGACCTGGGGAGGCTTTTTGCCGGCGACCGGGGACTCGATCGTGCGCTACCTCGCCGAGTACGCGGAGTTCCATGCGCTGAGCACTCTGAAGCAGCGCTTGGCTGCACTTGCCCAATGGCACATCACTCAGGGATTTCCAGACCCCACCAAGTCGCCCCAGGTGCGCCAGGTGCTGAAAGGAATTCGTGTTCTACATCCGGCGCAGCAGAAGCAAGCAGCCCCCTTGCAGCTTCGGCATCTAGAGACTGCGGTAGGATGGCTGGATGCTGAGGCCGGGAGAGCGATTGAGTCGGGTGATCACAAAACCCTAATGCGCTGTCGACGCGATGCCGCCCTCCTCCTGATTGGCTTCTGGCGAGGCTTTCGAAGTGATGAGCTTGCCAGGCTGCAGGTTGAGCACACTCAGGCGGAAGCCGGGAGTCGCATCACGTTCTATCTGCCGTACACCAAGGGCGACCGTCAGCACCAGGGCACGACGTTCCACACGCCGGCATTGAAACGACTGTGTCCTGTGAACGCCTACATCGACTGGATCACCGTGGCCGGCTTAGCGGCAGGGCCAGTGTTTCGAAAAATCGATCGCTGGGGGAACCTGGGGAGTGACGGGCTGAATCCCAGTAGCACCATTGAGCTCCTGCGAACAATCCTAGAAAGAGCTGGCGTTCCAGCAGATACGTACAGCAGTCATTCGCTCAGACGTGGCTTTGCGAGTTGGGCCGCCGCCAATGGGTGGGACATCAAAAGTTTGATGAGTTACGTCGGCTGGCGAGACATGAAGTCTGCGCTGAAGTACGTGGACGGCAGCACCTCATTCGGTGGCCTTGCAGTTGAACCTGTGGTGACCTTGTCGGGCGAAAGCTGAGTAGGTTACGTGCCTTCTGAAAGCCCCATTGCCATACGAGGGAGCGGTATGTGCTCCCTCTTCAGTTCGCCGATGGCGGCCTACTAGATGGAGGTCGAGATCAGAACCTCGTTCGTCTTCGCATCTTTGATCTCAATTTTCTGCATGTGAATCATCACAAAGCGCTCTTTCTGGTCGTTGCCTGCCAAGCGCCTGCGCTGAACGCTTTCGATGTAGCCATAAAAAACTACGTCGGCATGCTGACGTGCAGCTTCGATCTTGCGCGCCAACTGCTCGTCTTCAACTTTGATCAGCGTCTTATCAGCAGCGCCGGTGAATCCGATTTTATAGTCGGACGGCGTGTTAGACAGGTAGGCTTTGACTGGCTTTACGGATTTGGAATTCCCGTATTGCTGGTTTTTGCTGTCGGTTTCCGTGAACGAAAGCTTATCCGTGAACAGCACCTCGGCAACCGGGAATCCTTTCTGGTTAAAGTCATATGATTCAAGGCCTGCGACATTGCTCGGCAGAGACACTTTGACCAATTGAGTCTCGTGGTAAGGCTGAGAAATCTCAGTGACAATCGCTGCCTGCTCTTTCTGAAGATCTGATTTCTCGAACGCGTCCCGAGCGTGCCATAGCTTATTGCCAATGGCCGAAATCCTAGGATCCACTCCGTTCGTGGCTTGCAAGATCAGCGTGCTTTTCGCGATGTCTTCTGGCGTTTCATCCCATGCTTTTTTCGCGTTGTACACCTTGTACGCGACAAACGTCTCTCCGATGTCCAAGTACTTCGAATCCTCAGCGGATCCGGGATCTGAAAAATCGATACGGCGGGGCAAATCCGCATCAATGCGAGCTTGGCGCTCTGCCGCTTGCTGGGCCTTCTGTTCTGGCGTCGGATTATAGATTGCGTCTGCTTTCTTCTGCTTCTCAGTTCTCGCATCAACCTTGGGCGCGGGTACGGACTCTTGTCCGCACCCGGACAACAATGAGATAC
Organism: Pseudomonas sp. LS-2; assembly: GCF_003605735.1. Taxonomy (GTDB): domain Bacteria; phylum Pseudomonadota; class Gammaproteobacteria; order Pseudomonadales; family Pseudomonadaceae; genus Aquipseudomonas. The sequence goes on from NZ_QXTJ01000026.1 coordinate 279,658, forward strand.
CCAACGCGGCCACTGTGGCGAGCAGAATACTATTAGTCGCTGGTTTGCTAGTAATCATCTTCATGTGAGTGCTTCTACTTGTGAAATTTAGAAAAACGGGTCGAAAGCGCTGCCGGCGACATGACGTTCCAGCTCTCTGGATCATTCGTAACACTGACCATTAACCAGGCGCGCCACAGAAAAAAGCCGGCTGCTAGGCAAGCCTCGACGAGCGCGAACACAGTCGTGTGGTAGATGAATCCGTTGATGTCTTCCTTGCCATATAGCCATACAACAGGAACAGTTGACGCCATCCAGCCCAAGACGAAAACCAAACAAAACGCCAACGCGGCGTAAACGGTGAGCATCATTGGCACCACAAAGCGGAAATGTGTGGCGAACATTCTTTCGCCGCTCGCTTTTTTCAAGCCGTAAAGCACACCGTCGTTCTTTTCTTTCTTGCTGGAGTTCTTGAAGAGTCCATAAAGGGTCACGTTCTCGCCGGCATCCAACTCTTCGTAGAACTTACTGGTTAGCTGTACGTTTGGAATTTTCACACCATCGATACTGATCGTTGTCTTGTAGCCGCCCTTCATTGGCTGGACAACGTGCACAAAATCGAGCTTTCCCGACACCTTCAAACAATCAAACTTCATAACACTTCCTTAAAATTTGCACTCAAATTGCACGCGAACAGATTCAAAGCGCAGATTGGTCAACTGCGCTTTAGCGAGATCGTTGTTTTGGAATGACGGGTCTAAACTGCCCAGGCCCTGCCGGTGACAGTGCTTTAGCCGTTAGCCCGGTTGCTAACCAGGGGCGATGTCAGGTTTTACAAGCACGGGAATACGTCCTTTCTCTCGACTACTACGTTCGCGAAGCGACCTGTCGCCACGAACCGTCCTTGAAGCAGCGACACAATATCAAAACGCCACAGCGAATCAACCATTTCAGGAACTGTATTTCATGGAGTGGTTTTAACCTGTGTGGCTCTATCCTCTGTTTTGGGGATAGAAAATGCCAAACAGGGATTCGCTCGCGGCGGTTTTGCGTCTAGTGCGCAAGGCACGCAAGCTAGGCGTGGATGAGTTCGCTGGTGCGATCGACCCTAGGCACATGAACAATCTCGAAGCAGGCAGAACTGATCCTAAGCTCGAAACCATCGAAGCTATAGCTAACGTGTTGAACGTGAGCCCAGCTTCGCTGCTGATTCTCTCCTCCAGTCTTGGTACAGCCGTCACTCCCTCCGAAAGGTTGATTGAGATCAAGGATGAGCTTCGCCAACTGGAAATACTCGGCGTAAATGAAGCCTCCTTCGCCCAGATGTTTGATGATGGAAAGCTGATATCGAAGCCGGCTGGAGCACAGGTCAACTCTGAGAGGCTTGCATCTGTCCTTGAGTGCAAAGGTAAAGGTATGTCCCCAAGCGAGACTGCGAAGCAGCTCGGGCTGGCAGTGACGACCGTGCGGCGATACTGGTTGAAAGGATGATCTACAGTGAGCAAAAGTGGCTTGTCATTTAGGACGTCACTAAAGAAGGTTAAATTGTCGTGGCACCGATCGCTTAGGTCTGCTTCGGCCGCCTAAAGTCAGACAAAGTGAGACTGGTAGCAGGCAATGTTTGGTTCGCCCCTTATCAGGGGACGGCTGTCGTGAACTGAGCCAGCGATTCTCGCTGTCTCAGCCCGTTGGGCTTCCATCCTCTCACCTTCGGCCTGCGGCCTGCGCGCTCGGCTTGCTTTGGTGGCCGAACTCCCAATTAGCCAAAATGTATGACCGTCTTCCAGTGCCTTGCAGCGCGCTCCAAGGCCGTGGCAGCCATCAACATTTGGGCGTCCTGCCGATGATGTTCAGCGCGGATGCTGAGACTGACCATGACTCCAGCCCAAGGCGTTTGACGTGTTAGGCGTGAGCTTCAAAGCTTTGGTTTTCGGCAAGACCACAAGCCTCGCGCAACGTATCGCACAACCAAATGGCATCTTGGGCCGAAAACGAAAAACACGTGAATCCAAAGTCGAACTCATATCCGCCGCCAGGAATAGTGCTGACGACGACCTGGGTCGCCCCATGGTTTGAATTTCCAAATAATTCAGGGCTCGCGTCAGTGATCTCAATCTCACTCTCCGCCTTGTACTGCATTGCCCTGTTCTTTTGGCAGGGATAACTTACCGTCAACAACCTCTGTTGCTCCTCCAGGATGAACTGGTTGTCGTCCATGATCTGGATCGCCAGCGCATCGTTCAGGCAATGCGATAGTGCGAGTGCAACAGCCGGGCTCACCCCAAATTCAAGGATGTCGAGCCCCAACCTGATTCTGCCCGACGGCAGCACCTCTACAGTGAACGGATATTTTTCGCTATCCGCTAGCCCGCGCCAGCAATCGAATTCACGGGTGAATCTCGACGAGGTTGCTTGCGTTGTATCTTGGTGTGACAAGTTCATGGGTTCGCCTTTCATTTTTTCTTATTTTTATAAACGGTTCGTCATTTCTTCGTGCGTAGCGGCATCTTTTCCAAAGTAGCCCGGCTGGAGCCCGGCGATGTCTGAAGCCAATCTCTGGATCCTGCTGACGGTACGATCAGTTGCTTGCGTCCTAGCTGTACCTTCAAGCCTCCTCAGCTTCGGCCTGGAATATTTCGATTAGCTTCTGGTTGTAGTCATCCAAGTACGTCTGGAGGCCTTCACGATCAACCAGGCGAACGTTCGCAGTCGTGGCGAGCTCCTTGGCTGACTTGGTGAACCAAGAGTTAGTTACGACCATGGCGTCATCGCAGCCGTAGAACGCTTTGGCAGAGATCGCTTGCTGGACAGCAGAATTACCCACCGAGTTGGTGTAGTTCTTTGCCTGGATCACCATGGTTTTGCCGAAGCGGCTGACAAACAGATCAGCACCCTGATCAGCAGTCTTCTGCGTGCCTTTAACGTCGTACCCAATGGTCTGGAAGATCTCTACCAGGAAGGCTTCGAACTGGAATCCATCCGTGGCATCGACCAGATACATTGTGATGAACCGGTTAGGATTGAAGTGTTCGAGCTGGCTGCCAAGGCGCTCAACCAATATGTCGAAGTAGATCGATTCGCAGTGGCCAAGGGCAGAACGAAAATTCAGCAGCGGCACCAAGGGTTGGCCAGCGGTGGATGCGGCTTGGGGGTTGAACTGTATCTCGGGAAAGTCGATGTCATTTTCCCAAACGTAGAAAAAGAACAGTGCCAGGTCGGCCCTGAAAGACGTGCCCGCCTCTTCGATCCAAGAACGCAGCGTGCCCGCGAGGTCTGGTCTGATGTGGCGGGTGACCTCCCTTGCAAAACCTGCATACGCCGAGTTGAAAGCTGTGGTCAGCAATAGCTTGTCTAGCAGTGTTGGAAGCTGTTCAAGCTCGTCGAAGCCTCTACGAATTAAGACCTCTCTGAAGAGCTCACGCTCAGTGTACACGCCGTCCATTCTTGCACCGGGAACAGCGGCCTCATCTCCTCCATCACCAGCAGTGTCACGAGAGGTATGGATGAAGTTGGTGAAATACGGCGTCTTCAGTTCCGCGTATTTGCGAAGGACGTTATTGAGCAGGTCGTTCAACTGTGCCTGCTCTTTTTTCTTGCCCAAGATGTCCTTCAGGAAACCCTTAGATTGGTACTGGAAGTCAGGATAGAAAGACGGATCAAGCGGTGTCAGCCGTTGCTCGCCAGCTTGCACGGTTGAAGCGACGACCCCGGGATTGCACCGAGGACAAACAGTCTCGAAGGTTGTTCGGTGGCAAGAATTGCACTGGTAGATCACGGCTGTCCTTCCTTGGTCGCAGGTATCCAGGCCTGGGAAGATAGCGTAGTGCCACACTATCGTCTATTTGCGTAGCGCTGGGTATTCGAACCCCACTTGGGAAGAGCGCTGGCGACACCAACTCAACTCATATCCGCGCAAGCCACAAACCCTTTCTCGGCATATCGCTTTTGCCACATCTCACAGGTCGCGATTGCGCGTCGATGGCCCTCAACCGGCGTCTCACCGGACTCAGTTTGGAAATCTTCGGGTGACATGTGCCGAAGCCAGGTCAGTTCATCAAAATTCGCTTGGGCCTCTTCCTGTCGCTTGGCAATGATAATCCGAACTACCTCTTTGAATGCGGAGTCCAGGCCGTGCTGCCATACCCACTCTCTGAGCTCGGTGTAGATNTATTGATCGCCGTCTTGTTGATGGAGAACGAACTCCTGAAGCCGGCATGCTGTTCCGTAAGAATCGTCCACCAGAATGGATCGGTACTGTGCATAGGGTGACTGCTGCATGGCGGGTTTCTCAGTGAATGACAAAGTCAGTCTAGACGAGGAAAGCCCAGCGATACCCCGTGCTACAGCAATACCATCTCACTCTCTATGAAGGGTCTCAAATGATCTGGCATGGCGTTCTCTACGTTGAAATCGACAGCCACTCCTGTCAGGGCTTCCAACGCCTCTTGGAAATGCTGGATGTCGAATAGTGAGATTGTGCCTCGCATGCCGGCAGGGATGCTCGCCAGGATATCGAGGTCACTACCCTCCTCGTCATTTCCTCTTGCTGCTGATCCGAATATGGCCGGGGACACGAATCCATAAGACTCAATGAGCAACTTGATCTCTCTAGTTTTGCCGTGGATCGCGTGAGACGGTTTCATGATTTTGCCTTTTGTGAGTCCCTGAGGCACCCGGCCAACATTGGCATTGAGGATGTTAGGATCTAGCCTGCCGCCCAGCACTGGAAGCGAGTTTTCGCACAGGTCGGCCCTCTCCCAGCCTTTCTGAGAATATGGCAAATGATGAAGTTGGTCAGGCTAATCCGCCATGGTGAAAGTGCAGCAAACGCCGGTGCCGCTACTCAGGATCACGCAAGCATACCCCTCACTGAGCACGGCGTTGATCAGGCTCGCCGAGTCGCCCATTCATTCGCCACAGCTCCAGACTTGATCGTCACTTCGCCGTTTGCTCGCGCTCTGGCCACCGCCCAGTTCACGGCGAGCGCATTCCCGTCTGTCCCCATGGAAACTTGGGCCATTCAGGAGTTCACGTACCTGGAGCCGGCAAGGTGCATAAACACTTCAGTGGCTCAGCGGCGGGACTGGGTGCAGGAGTATTGGAACCAGGCCAATCCCTCGTTTGAAGACGGTGATGGAGCAGAATCATACCTTGAGTTCGTAGCGCGGGCACAGGCGTTCCTGGAGCGGCTTGCGGCCAATCCGTCGAGGGACATCGTGGTTTTCTCGCATGGGCAGTTCATCAGTGCCGTGGCCTGGTTGATCGAGCGACAGCCTACGGAGATCGACAGCCAAGCGATGACTGATTGGAGAGAGTACGAGATCGCGAATCACGTGGAGAATTGCGGCGGATACCAACTCATGTATGAACAGAGTGATGACGGTTGGAGACTGATGCCAAGAGGTGTTCAGGGCGCGGCTCTTCGAGCACGGCTGTCGTAAACAAAGCCGCCCCTGAGGGCGTCTTGGCCCTGCGGGCAGACATCCTGGCGTCTGCGCGCTCCGCTTGCCAAGCTGACCCAGCCACCTAACCTACCTTCGATCCGAGCAGTCACTCTGAGCAACATCCTGCGTGCAGGACTCAGATGACGACGCTTTTGATGGCACTGCCGTGACACGTACGCGGCATCAGCAGATGCGAATAGCAGCGATTCATGGAAAGAATTTCAATCCAAGGCGCAGGCATCTTGTCCAAATCACGGGTAATTGCCGCTGATGCTCAATACTGTGCATCTCAGACGTATCTTGCTCGCGAATAGGGTTTGATCAGTTGTAAAACTCCATGGCGAATCGCTATATTCGCAAATTATGGATCAGATCTCAGAACAGGCAGGGATATGGCGTCAGCTTGGCAAACCGTGTTTTCGCACCAACACCTCAAGAGCTACGCAGAGGCAGCACGAGAGATCAATACCCATTATCGAGTCCTTTTTATGGATGGGTATGACTCGATTGTGGTTCCCAGCCGGGGAGCCTATCCAATCCTAGATTTAGCTCAGACACTATGGGAGCTAGAGATCCGGAGCTATAAAGATTTTGATGCCCGGTGGGCCGCGAAGAGTGAGCAGCTTTCGTCGCCTATACATCGCGAACTGACCCTACCGTTCTCTGCAGACCCGGATACGACATGTCAGACATCCTCTGCTATCAGACTATTTTGGACTAAAGTGCTAGCCGCTATTATTAGGCGAAATAACACCAGTCCTTACCTACAAACATATAGATGCATTGTCGAACAATTAGTCAAAGGTCATTGGCCGTCCTATGTAAACCCAAGAAACATGCCGAGTGAGAAGTTTATCTTTGTCGACACGGTAGTGTCTGGCAGAGCAATTTGCGAGATATTTGATGCCTTTCAAAGTGAGGGCTTGGATAAATGCTTCTTTCTGTTGATCGTCGACAACCAAGGCAAGTCTGTAAAGCCACAATACCGTCATCGCATAGAGGAAATGGTCGCTCTGGGGCGGTGCGAAACGATACATGTCGAATCACTATTTACCGAAGATCGAGGGCCGGCGGTTAGTGGCGTTTGGAGCACCGTTTATCCTGGAGTGATGCGCAAACTACAGAAAAAATTTCCATGGGCAAGAGATGCCTATGGTGCGGGATCATTTTACTGGAAAGTCAGAGACGACAGCCACGAATATCCCGCAAGCAAAAACAATCCGGGACGCAACATGCCAGTAACTGCCGTGTTTGGCCGAATTCGCACCCTAATGTTCACCGCCTTAAATAACGACATAGCGATCAACAAATTAAGAGGCGAAGGTGGAAATCCCGATCAAATCAAAGCGCTGATGGTTAGACACGCCAATTTTCATACGTTCCAACTCCAAGAGATGGAAAAAGCGTTAAGCAGGTACAATACCTTCCGTGCAAGCACCACCGCGTCACTCGCCAAGCCAAGGATTAAAGCTATACATCCCAATGCAACCACCACTGTGTCCAGCTCCCACCTCGTCAGGGTCACTCTGTCGTATAAAGAAGAATCTAGGTTCTTCCAAACACTGGTAAGTAACTATTTGTGCAGCACGGTAGACATTTTTTCGGACACCTATGGTTATGAACGCATTGAGTGAGATCGGGTGGAGGTTTATGTCTAGGAATGCTGAGGGGGCAGCACTTCGAGCACGGCTGTCGTAAGCCAAGTCGCCTACCGGCGTCTCGGCCTTAGGGGCAGACACCCTCGCGTCTGCGCGCTCCGCTTGTCCGAGCCAGCCGTTTCTTGACATCCAATCATTCGGGAGCAAGCTGTTGGCGAACTTCGATCTCGACCTTACCAGGGTCACTGAAGCTCACTACATCACCGGAAAAGCAGCGATAAATTTTCCATGGCCGGGATCGACCACTGGTGGGTGGCATGTCTTGGGTTACTGGGACAGGGACGGTGGGCAAGTGAAAGTCTCGTTGGCAGGGATTCACTACCCCGATACCTCGTTTCTTTTTGGTACCACTGGTGTGCTTGATGCCCGCGAAGAACTCGCAAAACGTGGTTGGCATCTCGATTCGGCGATCTACATGGCAGACCATTTCCGTGCCGCTGCTGACATGGTTACGGCCTGGGCAATTGGTCAAAATGAGCATTGCAATGTCGAGCTCGCAGACTGGTTTCCAGCGCATGAGGATCACACCACTGTCGTACGAATGCTCGAGTCGTCGCTAAGCAAGCTTGAGTACACCGAACAGCAGCGGCTTAGTCACTGGCTCAAGCGTCAAAGCGTGTACCAATAAGGTCGCAGCGATTCAGACTCTAAGCTGTTGGGCGTGGCCTCCGGCACGGCTGTCGTGAACCAAGCCGCCAAACGGCGTCTTTGCCCTGCGGGCTTCCATCCTCACGCGCTTTTGCTCACAAACCCTGCGGCACTGCCCCAGCGATACCCATCAGATGAATGTGGACGACGTAGGGCAAGCGATCCGCTCTTACCCGTTGATCTTGCCTTACGACGTCGGCAGACGCGGCCAGCGTGGGGTGGCGAGAAAGTGAGGAAAACGAATGGCATTTTCTTATGTTGACGTTTCAGCGAAAGCGCAATCAGATGAATAGCAAACGCCGCCAGCAACTGTCTCAGGAGGCACATCTATCCATGAAGGACTGCCTGATTTACTGAGGCCATCAATGTATTCCCAGCATATGGACGGAAGTGAAGTGTTTTGATAGGTTGAATAGCAATTTAGGGAAATCAACCAAGCCCTCTCTGCGGCTACCTGTGTTAGGGGCACGTCCCAAAGGCGTTTCCTACCATGTTTCGCAGGGCCTGAACGATCCAAGGACAGTAATGACAATAAAAATCCAAAAAACGCTATGGGTCACTGGCGTTCAACCTGTTGAAATCAACGGAAGCCGATACATCCCTACAGCACTAAGGTATGGAAAGGATGGAGACGTAAGCTTTGGTTTACCTGCTATCACCGTCACGTCCGGGATATTAAACAACAACTTTAAGATAGACTTAGGCGACATATCTCCGGGCTCTAGTACTCGCAAGTTATTCCCCACTGAGTCAGGAGTTGAAAAAAGCGCCTACGAACTCAGCAAGGACTTTATAGAGAATTCTCTGTCGACAATTGAGCGTGAACTCAACCCAAATAACGAACCTAAAATACCTGCAAAGATTATTGTCGCGGAGCCGCTAAACTTCCAGCTGCAGGAGAACTATAAGGCATGGGTGCAAAATTACAGGGGGAACATACGAAGAATTTTAAGCAGGTACGAAGAGGTTGAGTTTCTACCTGAACCATTCGCGGTCTACCAATATTATCGGTATGGACAGCGAATTCCTCATCTACAGGAAAATGCTAAACATATCGCACTGGTATTAGACTTTGGCGGTGGCACGTTTGACGGATGTATCATAGAATCTACTAACAAGGGGGATATCAGCTTATCCGGAAAGCATTCGAAACCCTTAGGCGCTGATTCAGTTGCTAAAGGCGGGTTCTACATCAATCAGTGCCTAGCCGAATATCTTATAAAACGAAGCATAGACCCTCGCACAAAAGCCGATGCAGATAGCTGCATAAAAAACCATCATCGTATTAGATCAGGCGAACTTCAGCTCGATAGCTTGAGCCCTAAAAAACAAATATTTATCAAAAATTTTCGACAACTAATTCAAAAATGTGAACATTATAAAATTGGATTAGTATCTTCAGTTAAAAGCTGGAGCTTAAATAATGACGCTTACGAAAAAATCAGCATAGAGCTGCCCAAGGATCCATTCGTAGACGAGCCCTGGATTCAAGACGACCTGTACGCGCATCAGCTTCGCAATATTTTTATTGAAAAAATCTGGGATCAGCATCTACATAGGGTTATTAAAAAGGTATTTAAGGCAGCTGAGCCAGAGTTAGTTGGCAAAGAGATTACCACGACATTAATTTCTGGTGGATCCTCTAATATCAGATGGTTGCTAGAGCTTCTGATACGGGATTTTGAAAATGAGCTTGCAGGCGCTGAACCAATTCCAATCAGCCAATCATTTCAAGAGGTAGTAGCTACCGGATTGGCAATTGAATGCGCTCGACGCTACTACGAAGATGAATCTGAATTTGTGGGTGTTACTTATAACCCTATACGCCTCAAGCTAGATCCCGACAATAAAGGATTTGAAGAAAACAAAATCTTCATATCTGTTGGTGACAAAGTTGACATGAAGGGTGCGAAACCCGCAGATCTCATGCCTTCCGCACTTGCGCTAAACAACTTTATCAATCAACCTCTCCAATGGAAGATTAGACTCAACAGCCCTCCAAAAAGTCATTTAACCTACGTATTTTCCAAACCATCGGAGCAAGGTGAAGACGATGTTTACAATGTCGAGTCTCAAGTCGTGCACACGCGAGACAATAAACATTTTGACTCATCGCTAACAGTGCAACTTACAGTCAGTGAAGACGGAACCGCCAAACCTACATTTATCTATAAACAGCCTAATGCAGAGTTTGGCGTTTCGGGCAATATTGTCGAGGGCAAAGCGTTTGCCATCGACATGACCGCACCTACAAGCAAGGATAGTTCGGCTGCTAACTACATAGGGTATGATTTTGGCACCAGTTGTTCGGCAATATGCATGATTACCCAAGATCAGGTCAAAACGACAAAACTCCGAGCATCTAAGTCGTCCTGGCTAGGTCTAAGCGACGCCCTCGCTCTACTTCCGTATCCAGTAGCTTACCCGCTTAGAAAATACTTGGACGTCAAGAACTCTACACAATCCACATCTGTCGCAAGGGAAGCATTCGAGGCCGCATTAGCGTTTTTAGCATATTGCACAGCGGCTGAATCCCTATCAGCCAAGCCATCCACACGGTTTCTAAAAAGTTTTCAACACCGCTCGATGGGCCCATTGAAAGATCTGCTTGAACGAGCGTTGGAGCATGGTGGCAATGGTCTTTTCTTCTGCGCGGAGCTATTAAAAATTCTCCCGAAACACATGGAACAGCTAAACAAATCCATATCTGATTTTACTCAGCATAAACACGAGAAGTTAGCAGATGACGCATTTGACAGTCACAGCCATCTTTTCTTGATAATAAATCTATGCCTTGAAGTGGTCAGGGGAAAAAAATTCGGCTACGTTTCTGAGACTAGACCTACGCCCTTCAAAATGGGCACCTATCAAGGGCTTTTCAAAGTAGCCAATGACATTCAACCCTTTATCGAAACCGTAGGCTTTACCTCGACCACGCAACTAGCTAGAGAAATCCCCGTCTTACTTGATCCAGAATCACAAACTGGCCTGTCGCTTTTCCCCTTTATGTTTTGGAGCGAAGACGCAGAAATTTCTTCCGGTTTCGAGTGTTTTTGGTTTGACAAACCTGCGGACAAGACGAGTCAATGTAGTTTCGTCAAACCGTGCAGCCGCAAAAAGGAAATATTAGCAAACTCTATAAATCCTTATCTTGGGGAGGCAATAGATGACATGATCAATAATGGACGATTGCAGTTCGGTGTATTCAATATCACAATTGATCAGTCCGCAGGGGACTCCTGACCAGACTGCTGCTTAATTCACATACGCCGGTATAACGTTCAATAGCACAGGACGAGAAGAGCCGCCGGGGGCGGCTCTGTTCACAAAAAATGAGAAACCATTAGCATTGCGCGTTTATCATGTTGATCTGATTTACGAATTGGTCGCTTCCATCCTCACGCGCTTTTGCTCACAGACCGCCGGTATTGAATTGCCTAGGCATTACCCATCTGATGAACGCTGGACTACGTGGGACAAGCGATGAGCTCCAACCCGTTGAACGCCCGGGGTAGTTTGACTCCGATCTTCGAACACAGATACGGCGCCTAAGCGGGCACCGCCTCTGTCAAGCCAGTGTAAGCAATATGTAAATTGTTGTTTTATATGGCTATTTAACCGGGCCACTTGACGAACTTTTCTTTCATCTCAGGTCTATTTGATCAAGCTAGGCCGATATTCATGCCTTCCATTGTTCAGCTGAGGTGCGTACCTGAATGAAATCCTACATTCCCAAAGTGCTGCTGGCAGGTCTCTTCTCGTTCACGGTGCTGAGCAACGTATCAGCCATGCAGATGCAGCACAGTGCAGATACGCCGACGGATCCGACAGCTGCAGAGGCCATGTCCCACCCCGTGGAAAACCCGTGGCCTAACTTGGCGAGCGTGGACACTTCAACTTCCGGGCCAATGCTGGCCCAGGGCGACCGCTACTGGCACGACGGTCGATGGCACTCCCGCAGAGAAGAAATGCGTCGAGCCCATTGGCGCAGAGAGCAAGCCCGCAGAGAGGCTGAACGCCGTAGAGATTGGGAGCGTCGTCATCATCACGAAATCCACCGTTACCATCGCTAGGGCCCCAGTGTTTTGGCAGCATAGTAAGATGGCATCCGTTGATTCACCCGGTCGATAGATTGAGGAGAATTGATGGCTGCGTTGGCGCGCCTACTGGCCAGGTTGTCGTAAACCGAGCCGCCCTCATGCGGGCGTCTCGGCCCTGCGGGCTTCCCCCCTTCGCGCCTGCGCGCTCCGCTTGCCTCGAAGAGTCCGGTAGCTGTGTCCCACGCAGTTATACACACAGGTAGCCAAAGTCGCTGACCACCAACCCCGCCCTATCTAGAGGGGGTCATCGCAGCACACCCAATGCGATGTAGATGGAGCGCTGAAGATAAACACAACTACCAACAGAAGAGCCCCCTCGTGCGTTGAACAAGGGCGCGACAGTCGTGCACATCTATCCAGTCCGCTTCGAGGTAAGCCAAGAGTATTTCTAGGAAGGTTCAGCCATTGTCATGCGCAAGTTGCTCACCACTCTCAGGCTTGCCCTCTCCCTGGAGATCGACACTGTCGCGGTCAAGTCACTGAGCACAGCCTTCAGCGCCTTGGGCCACCGCTTTCTTCATCACTCCGCTATTGCACGTCAGTTCATTTTAAGGAAGGGTGCTGGAAGACTGCCTCTGCCGTTGGCTACCCGTTTCACTTTGCCGGCTTAGGTTGTGACGCGCTGGTTTCCAGCTCAATACCCAGACTATGATGCTCGTCAGCTCATTTTGAAGGCCCGCTTTGAATGCGGCTGAACAGACCGAGCCTTCAGGCATTTACCTCCAAACACAGGATCGTATTGCATGCCATTGGATATCCCGCCGCCCATAGCACCGCCGGCTCAAGTACCATCCCCACCGCCAGTTCCTCTCTCATCCCAGCATCAAGGTCAGCAAGCGTATTTACCACCTGGCGGTGCAGAGTGGTTGCCACTCACCGCAGACTCATACGCTGTGCTCAAAGGCGCAGAGCTTGATGATGATCAGGTGATTCGGTCGAATAGGAACGCACTCAGCGACATGTTCTCGTCTGCTCTGCAAGTTCCTAATTTAGGATTTCTTGCAGGAAGTGGCACCTCGTTAGGTAGCCCTGGAGGCCCGAGCATGTGGAAGCTCTGGGTAGACACCATGTGTGAGCCAGAGTCGCCCGCTGCCCTCACACAGCTGGCAACTCAGGTGACTGCCAGCGTGAGATACACGGAACGCACAAATCCAAATATTGAGCATTTCCTATCGCAATGCGACGCCTATCTGGCGTTCAACGAGGATGAGGTCGTACGCTCGTTTGTTGCGCAGGTGAAGGGGAAAATCCTGCATGCCTGCTCAACGTTCATAACCCAACCGACATCAGACATTTCGGCCTACAGAGAACTGCTCCAAAAGCTGGCCAGAAGGAGAGTTCGCGACCCTCGATTGAAGGTCTTTACGACAAACTATGACATGTGCTTTGAAACTGCGGCGTCAGAACTGGGAATGGTCATCATTGACGGGTTCTCTTACACACGACGACGCCGGTTCGACGGTAAACATTTTACTTATGACATTGTGCGGCGCGAGTCGGATAGCCACGAGTTCGCGGAAGGAATTTTTCAATTACTGAAGCTGCATGGATCGGTCAGTTGGAGCCGGGAAAATCACGAGGTCTACGAGGACAGTCAGCCAACGCCGGAGAACGCCTGCTTGATTTATCCTGCGAAGGGAAAATATCAACAAGCATTTCTCCAACCACATCTGGAACTGCTCTCAAGATTTTTAGAGTTTTTGCGTCAGCCAAACAGTTGCTTGGTCGTCTCTGGATTCGGCTTCAACGATGACCACCTTTCCGAACCGATCTATTCAGCATTGCAATCGAACCCAAGCCTAAAGCTCATCCTTTGCGACTTCCAATGCATCAACCATCTGCATAATCGAGGCTTCCACGGATCTAGCTCCTACTGGGGAAAATTCCATGACTTGGCAAAACGTGGCTTTGACGTTCATTTCGTCAGTGGTTCTTTCAGCGACCTAGCCTCCCACATCCCTCACCTACGCACCGCCTCGCCAGCTGAACAGTTGGCAAACGCTGTCAAACGGATTGGAAGATAAGCAATGTCACCAGAAGGTATTCTCCTCGGCGCACTAAAAATAGGCGTGGTTACCAGCGTGGGGGCACAGCTGATAAAAACTAATCTCGCCCATGCAGGAGAGGTAAGCGGACGGTACCTAGGCCAAAACCGCTACGGTAAGGGTGAAGTCGGCGAACTGGTGCTCATCGAAGGTCAGCAAGCTGTTCTCCTAGGCCGCATCACTGAAGTTAATTTGCCAGACCGCGAGCGCACTGAAATCTCGCAGGACTTCGCTGGAACCCAAGCAATCGATGCGATCGGATTCATCCGCCTGCTGGGTTCCGTCCACCCCAGCACCCTAAAGGTTAGCGCCGGAGTGACCTCTTACCCCAGATTAGGTGATCGAGTGTACTCAGCTCCTGGCTCTTTCATTTCACGAATCCCCTCACTGATCTCAAACGGTATAGATGGAGAACCTCCAAGCGTTGTATTAGGTCTCGGCTATGTATCTGGCGACGGGGGATTTCCAATTGCTGTAACACCTGAGAAGCTATTTGGTCGCCATTGCGCGATATTGGGCTCAACCGGCGGAGGAAAGAGTTGGACAACCTCAAAGCTGATTCAGGAATGTCGTAGATACAGGTGTAAAGTTGTACTCATCGACGCAACTGGTGAATACCGCTCGCTGGAGGGCAGTGATACCAGCCAATACCACTTGGGAAGCCCGCTTCACTTGGCCCGCGAATCGTTAGAGGTAGCAATCCCTCCAACCTGCTTCAACGAAACGGATTTCATAGCCCTGTTCCAACCTTCGGGCAAAACACAGGGCCCTAAGCTCAGGGAGGCTATTAAAAGCCTTCGGCTAGCGACGTTGGCGCCGGATATTTTCCCTGAAGGATACGTCCCCAAGGTCAATCAATCCAAAGGAAACTATCGAAGGGCCATGAATCGCGATGGCAATGGCAATCGGGTTGGCAACCCGAGTCTGCCATTCGATCCAGCGATGCTGGTGCGACAAATTGTCGAGGAGTGCTGTTTTCCTACAGGGCCAAACAACGACATGTCTCGCTGGGGAGCTGCAAGTACTGAGCTCACATACTGCTCCTCCCTCCTGACTCGGATCATGAGTGTCATGGAGTCTCCGTCACTGGGCAGCGTGTTCAGCCCGTCGGAGGGGCTGCCCAGCTTGGTCGAACATTTGGATTATTTTATTGAGAGCGAAAAGCGGTTATTTCGAATTTGCCTCAGCTCTGTCGGATACGAATTCAACGCTCGAGAAGTCATCGCAAACGCGATTGGCAGGCTTTTGTTACGTCGAGCACGCGATGAGGTTTTTCGGAACCGTCCGCTCATTGTGATTCTCGATGAAGCACACAACTTCCTCGGCAAAACCTTAGGCGGGGAAGACGAAGTTCAAAATTTGGATGCCTTCGAACTCATTGCGAAAGAGGGTCGTAAATACGGACTCAATATCTGCCTCGCAACACAGCGTCCGAGGGATATCACAGAGGGAGTTCTCAGCCAGATGGGTACTTTACTGGTTCACCGACTGACCAATGATCGCGATCGCGAAGTGGTAGAGCGCGCATGCGGAGAACTGGATCGATCGGCGGCTGCTTTCTTGCCCAATCTTAAGCAAGGTGAAGTTGCACTTGTAGGGGTAGACTTTCCGATTCCGGTAACGATTCAGATGGGACGCCCTAGCCAACCACCCAAGTCAGACGGGCCGAGTTTTCAAGGTTTGTGGGGTGCCCCAGCCGTTCCTAGCCCCCCAGGCGAGCTGGAAAACCTGTAGCCGTGCACTAGGCATTGAGGGCGAACGAGAGCCGAGATCTATGGCAAAAAAACCGCCCAAGTGAACGGCTTTTTTGGTCAGTTCAACAGATCACTGAGCAAGCCAAGACTCAACCTTGTCGCTGCCGTGTTCAGCTTTCCACGCCTTCAAAGTCTTGTGGTTGCCCCCTTTGGTTTCGACGATCTCACCGTTATGCGGGTTTTTGTAGACTTTCACAGTACGTGCACGACGGGTACCTTTCTCAGGAACAATCGACGCGCCCTTGCGGCTGGCAGCCTGTGGATCAAGGATGTTGATCACATCGCGGAGGCTGTAGCCATGTGCAGCCAACAAATCACGGAGTTTGGTTTCAAACTCGATTTCGCGCTTGAGGCCGTCGTCATTTTTAAGTGTTTCAAGCTCCGCGAGCTGGGCTGCGAGCTGTTGTTCGAGTTTGCGGAACTCTGCGAGGCGGGACATTGCTTGCTCCTTGAGCAGGATGGCTGGTATAGACGCCATGCTAGCCGAACTTAAGAGCCACTGCCTATCTGAAGCAGGCGTGTAATCGGGGACAACAGCCAACTCCACGATTTCACAGCGAGTTGATTTTCAGGCTACATGCTGTTCAAGCAATCAGGTCACGGTAGGATGCCGGCCTTTGCCCTCATGGAGCGAGTGATCTTGACTGAACAGACTTTTACGTCGCTGATGCACTACCTGGACGTGCTGTACAAGCTTTGGCCTATCGTCGTTGGGCTAGTGGCCGTAGGGGTCGTCTGGTACAGAACACGATCACTGTTTTTTCTTTTCCACCAGATCCTGAAATGGCTTGGGCTTGAGGGTAAGTACACAAATGCAGATGACCAAAGGGTCGCTGACGAGTATCTAGACCTCAACAAATTCAACCTGAAGACCGGCTTCCACCTAAAATCTGCGAAGGCTAAAACGGTGCTGCATCGCTGGATGAGGGAGCACGATCTTGAGTTCGCCGACTTGAGGCGAGCTGGTTGGTTTTTCAAAGCCAACCAAATCAAATTCGACATCCCGACCAGGTGGCAAACGAGGATGTCCGTTGTACTGATTATGGCTCTAGGACTGGGCTTTCTTGCCGGTGGCCAGTCCGTAGACGCAGACGACTATGCATTGCTAAGAGTAAAGGCCACAGAGACATGGTTCTGGGTTGGTAACAACGAAGCCTACAGCGTCAGGTTCGACTTTCCAGAATGGCTCCGAGGTGATCCCTGGCGGCTGCAGCAGGGCGACTGCAGGTATGTAGAAGATTCGACTCCGCTGCACAACATCTGGGACAAGGATGTTATCTGCCGGCTCGTCCTAGGGATGAACGATGGCTTTATCGCTGAAGCGATAGCATCACAAACCAGAGCATCATGGGTTTTGAGGGGGTTCGGTGTTGGGTGTTTTGTAGCCATGCTCTTCGTCGGTTTCTGGTTGGCGGGAGCTAAAGAGTTGCAGGCGGCGCTGGGGGCGAAGTCTTCCAGCACAGATTCAATCCCAGGCAACAAGGCTGCTTCAGACTCTGAGCCCCTCCCGATCAGCCAATCTCAGCCCACGACAGAAACGGCGTGACGAGATCTCAGCCAATCCATTTACTTGTGCCATCAGATCAACAGAGGCAACCCGCAGAATGCGATATGCAAATTCAGTGATGACGACTTACTACGATGGTTACGAAGGAGCCGAAGAGGAGTCTTGCGTGGTAGTTATTCGTGACAAGGAGATGGTGATCGAATATCAACGTAAAAGCGGCCACTCAATGTATCGTGGTGAACTGGAGGGCGAGCGGTACAACCTTGATCACGTGTCTGAAATTGAGGGCTTCGCCGCAGAGGCCTATCTCAGTCAACCAGAAGATAATCTGCTGGATGGCACCTGGAGCGAGCTTGAGAACGGCTTGAGAGTTACAGGAACTTGGGACATCGAACTAAAAGAGTGAACTCCTCACAATCCGGCACGCGTCAACCTTATCTCCGGGCACCGTCACACGCACGAGCTCCTAGAGATCAGGTTCACTCTTGCCTCTTTCCCCTCACCTTCAAGACAGAAAACTGAATGGACAAGCCGTTACCAAAGATTCGTTTCATAAAGCTCGGCGAAGCTGGCCGGTGGGAAGACTTTTGTATCCGAGAAGGATATCTGAGACTGGGCTATCAAAGCCCTGTCCACCAAGCCTCGCTACAAGGCGATTGGGATCAGGTCAAAGCTTTTTGGCTAAATGCTCGTAACAATGACAAAGGTGCCGCCACACGGGACATCAACCAAATTCGGGACTTCTACGAGGCATCCGAAAATGACATTTGGATAACCTTCCACAAGAAGCGCATGTATTGGTGCCGGGCAGCTGGTGAGGTTGAAGAGCTACCTGAAGACGGAAGCCGAATTCGTCGGGTTATCGGTCAATGGTCGTGCACTGATGAAAGTGGGAGCCCCCTCAGCGTGGAGAATCTGGACGGGCGCGTAACGAAAGTCCAAGCGTTTCGAGGAACGATATGCGCGGTATCGATGCAGACTACTTACTTCGTAAACTTCGGGGTGAAGTGGCACCCGAGATTACAGAGGTTGAACAGACATTGACGGCATTGCGCACGCAGGTCTGCGGACTGATAGCAGGCCTGTGGTGGAAAGATTTCGAACTGCTGACCGACCTGATATTTTCCAAAGCTGGCTGGCAACGTTTCTCCGTTTTGGGCGAAACCGAAAAAGACATCGATATTGACGCGTATGCGCCAACCACTCAGAGGCGGGCATTCATACAAATCAAGTCACAGACCAACCGACACGAGGCCAAGAAGTACATCGATACGTTTAGATCATACGATGATTTCGACGAGATGTTTTTTGTGTACCACACCGCCACCGAAGACCTCAGTGATCTGGCCTGCAAAGACGGTAATGTTCATCTGTGGGGGATAGAGGACATCGCTGCGCTGGTGATCAATAGTGGCCTCCTAAGCTGGTTGATCAACAAGCGACGATGACCCTTGCGAAGACCCGTTGGCCATTGGCTGACACTTGGCGGTGTATAACTGACACAATCTTCTACACCAACAGCGCACACGCCCCCTCCGCAAACATAGCAACTTCGGAGGATGGCGCTCGGACAGCGCGCCGGCACCCATCCCCTTTTGCGAAACGGATGCCGCATCCTCGATCTACGAAGATCTCATCTACGATTCGGTGAGCGGCTGGCCAGTCATCTGCTCTGGAATGGCTAGTCTCATGATCTTAAGAATGGTTGGAGCTATATCACACAACCGGCCATCTTTCAGTCGTCCTCCGAGCTCACCACCAACGTAGATCAGGGGTACAGGGTTAGTGGTATGGGCCGTATGCACCTGGTCAGTGGTTGGATCGATCATTTGCTCAACGTTGCCGTGATCCGCAGTGATCAAACAATGTCCACCGGTTGTGAGTGTGGCCTCGACAACTTTGGCCAAGCATTCATCAAGGACTTCAACTGCTCTCACTGCAGCATCGAACGAGCCCGTATGCCCCACCATATCCCCATTCGCGTAGTTGCACACGATCAGGTCGTGTTCGCCACTCAGGATCTCAGCTAGCAAACTACCGGTGACCTCAAAGGCCCTCATTTCAGGTTGTAGGTCATAGGACGCCACTAGAGGGGACTGGATCAACCCCCGCCGCTCTCGCTCGAAAGGTTTCTCACGGCCACCGTTGAAGAAGAAGGTGACGTGGGCATATTTCTCAGTTTCGGCGTTGCGCAGTTGAGATCTTCCCATCCCCGCAAGGTACTCACCCAAGCTGTTCTCAATGGCCTGGGGAGGAAATGCACAGGGGCCATCGAGCTCATTGGAGTATCGGGTCAGCGTCAGCAGTTGATCTTTGGGGAACACCGCCGATCTTGAGAATGCATCGAAGCTCGGAGACACCAGTGCCTCACAAAGCTGGCGAGCCCGGTCAGGCCGAAAATTCATGAAGATGATCGAGTCATCCAACCCGATTGGTTCAGTGTTCCCAATGCGGGTGGCCTGGCCGAATTCGTCCGACTCTCCACGCTCATAAGCGGCTAGAAGGGCATCTCTGGCGGACTCGGCGAGGTATTCAGCTTTGCCCTGAGTGATGACCTCATACGCTGCCTCAACCCGGCTCCATCTCTTGTCTCGATCTAGTGCGTAGTATCTCCCGATGACCGTAGGGATCCGACCGCATTGCTGTTGAGCCAGGTGGGTTTCCAAAAGGCTTATCGAGTCAGCGGCACTCTTTGGAGGTGTATCGCGACCATCGAGAAACGCATGGACACACAATCGGTCAATACCGGCCTCATCCAACACCTTGCAGCATGCAATGGTCTGGTCGACATGGCTGTGAACACCTCCGGGTGAGAGCAACCCCATCACATGCACCGCGCCGCCACGGGCCTTGGTTCTATCTATCAATTCGGTAAGCGCAGGGTTGACTGCGAAACTGCCGTCCTCGATAGCTTTGTTGATCCTAGTGAAATTCTGGTAAACGATCCGGCCAGCACCAAGGTTCATGTGACCGACTTCGGAGTTGCCCATTTGGCCATCTGGCAATCCGACAGCCAAACCAGAGGTGGCAATGAGGCTATGCGGGTATCGTTTAAAAAGACTGTCCAGCGTGGGGGTGCGAGCAGCGGCAAAGGCATTGGCCTCAACCTCTCTGCCAGCACACCAATCCCATCAAGGATGATCAGTGTGCAGGCAGCCATTTCAGGTGCTCGCTTAGAAGATGTAGTCGGTGGTGAGGAAGCCCGATTCGCGATTCCGAATGATATCGCTCACCAGCTCCTTGTTTTGCTCGTTGAACTTGCTGGCAACAAGGGTACGGATCGAGAACACCCGAAGCGCGTCATGAACAGAGAGCGTGCCTTCAGCCGAATTCTTGCGCCCATTGAATGGGTATGAATCCGGGCCGCGCTGGCACTGAGTATTTAGATTGATGCGTCCAACCTGGTTGGCGAACACGTCGACGAGGTGACCCACCTCTTTTCGATTTGTACCGAAAATATTCAGTTGCTGACCGAAATCACAGTTCAGGACGTAATCGATGACGGTCTGAATATCCCGGTAAGGCCCTAAGGGTACCAGTGGGCCAAACTGCTCTTCTTGGTAGATCCTCATTTCAGAAGAAACCTGGTACAGAACAGCCGGGAAGAAGAACGAACCGCGCGCCTCCCCGCCACCCCCGTTCACGATGCGTGCGCCCTTCTGTTGAGCATCAGCTACCAGCGAATTGAGGAAATCGACCTATCTTGGCTCCGGCAACGGCGTCAGCGCAACTCCAGGCTCCCAGGGCATACCTGGCTTCAAGGAGGCCAGCTTGTGATTGAATTTCTCTAGGAACTGATCGACCACATCCTCATGTACGAAAAGGATTTTCAGGGCGGTGCAGCGCTGACCATTGAAGGAGAGCGATCCGGTCACGGCTTCATTGACCGCATTGTCCAGATCCACTTCGGGAAGCACTATACCTGGATTCTTCGCGTCCAAGCCCAGCACCGTACGCAAGCGCTGTGGACGAGGGTGCAGTTTCTTCAGGGCGCTTGCGCCGTTGTTGGTACCAATGAAGGCGAAGATGTCCACCTTCCCGCTGGCCATCAAAGCACTAACGGTTTCACGACCACTGCCGTAGATTACGTTGATCACCCCGGCTGGGAAGCTGTCACGGAAAGCCTCCAGCAATGGGCGAATCAACAACACGCCGAACTTGGCTGGCTTGAAGACCACCGTGCCCTGACTCAGTTGCTCGGCGCCGCAACACTCTTCCCGGCCTCGCTGTATAGCGGCACGGTTCTGCTGTATATCTTCACCCGACACAAGCACATCCATCACCCAGATGATTTCACTCTTGGGAAATGGGAATGGCCAGTCGTGATTGGTGCCAGCGCCTGGCTCTTCGTTGAGATGTGCGTCTTCATCATCCGTAGCGATTTCCGGGTAGCCCAGATGTACGTCTTGGCGTCGATGCTGGTGGGGGTCGTTGTTTTCCTGGCGGTGTGGATCAATCGCAGGAAGCAACTTGAGCGTATGCCGCCTTTGGGAACTTACCTTTGATACGTTCCCCCTGCCTCATGAGGGCAGGGGCACTCTACAGCAATGGCAAGCTCTGAATCACCTACGGGAGTGTCGCTGGGCGGTTTGAACTGCTCAGCCCGACTCGGTCACGTTACCAATGGGGCGTCGTAATTGACGCCTTTCACCTCGTGCATCGAGACATCACCTTCATTGATGCGGAAACTGAAAGTTGGCCTCCAATCCGGCTCATGCATATCTTCAGATGAGTTCTTATCAAAGAACACGTAATTGATGCCATCTCCACTACGTTGCACAGAACGAAACGCAATACCATCAAAATTGTGCCCGCAGTACCGGATGTGCTCTGCAAAAGCTTGGGTCATAACGTAGTCAGTGTCATTCGCTCGGACGGGACGTGCGATCAGGTCATGAATATGCTTTAACAGTAGCCGCTTAGCCGTCCTCATCTCGTAGGATTGGTGGAGCAGGCCAAGCGGCTCGTGTTGAAGATTGTCAAGAACTGTCAGATCAAACACTCTTAACTCCTCAGTTGAAGTAAATTCTCCAACCGCGAGCTTATCTCCGATTGAGGGCCTCACCTCGGCGATGGCGGTCTTCGCGTCGCTGGCCACGTAAAGCAGTTGGACACCAGCAGCACTCATGCGGTTGTTTGCTGCCCGATCTTTTGGCGGGGCTCCCAGCTCATCCATGGGGTTGGCGAGAAGCATCTCGGACTCCTGTGGGCTTTTCAAAATGCGAGCACGGTAGAATTTCTGGCCGACCGCGATTTGGCTCAGCGCCGGAGGCCTAGACAGTTTGCCACGCGCTCCGAACATCGTTTCAGCCACAAGCGATTCAAAAAAGTTCCTAGCCTGCTCGTTGAAGAATCGCTTGCCATGAATTAGATGCGTGGAGATCGCACGCCACTCTGCTTCAGCCCATAATTTGCCCTCTTCTCCAGATTGAAATCGATCAGGAGCTGCGCAGTACATTTGCCCAGGAGAGTAGAAACTCTTGGCTTCTGCCTCTGGATCTTCAAGAAGATCTGCGAGCGTTTGGCAAAGCGTTGCTGATCTACTGTTGATCCCCTCTCCAACTATTTCAGGCAGGCTCATTTTGGGCCCGGAGGTTTCGCCCCATTCCGTTACGAAATGTAACTTAAGAGGGGCACGGATGATCTCGACAATAGACGCTGGGGTTATTGCTGATTCAGTGGTGGCCCCGCAGAACGCACACTGACGGGGCTTCATTAGCCTGCTAGATCTCGCCTTCAGCCTCTCGTCATCGAAGCATCCGAGGCAAACGTGCATAGGTTCAGCATCCTCGATCTCGAGGCTGATCTGCTGAAGGATCGAGTTAACTCTGAAGCGTCCCAAGTTGTTCCTCTCAAAATGGCCGTAAACAAAATGACAGCGAGCGAAATGCGAAAAACAAGCCTTTCAAATTAGCGAGGCGTCCATTCCTGCCTACTCGATGCAGGTACTTCGTGGACTTCGACCTGCGCCTCCTCAAGCGCTCTCGCAAGCTCACCCACTGGTTTTCGATCAATGATCAACCGGCCAATCCGATCTAGCGGGAAAACCTGAAACAGAGCACGCTTGCCCATCTTAGATGAGTCCGCAATAACCGTCAGGTATCTAGTGCGGGCGATCATTGCTCTGGTGATCTCAGCCTCCTCAATGGAGAAGTCGAAAGCCCCATCAGCGCTCAGCGCACCAATGGTCACCACAGCGTGCTCGGCGTTGAAACGGGCAATCTGCTCCATCGCCAAAGCACCTGTGTTTTGTGCTGACTCGGGACGATACTCCCCTCCGATCATGAAAACCCGATTGCCACTTGCCCCCATGCTCTCAGCAATCATCAAGGAGTTCGTGATCACCGTGATCCGGCTCAGCTTGGCAAGCTCGCGAGCAAAAAACAGAGTCGTTGTTCCGGTATCGATGAGGATGCTGTCGCCTGGAGAGTAAAGCCCTGCCGCGTATCGGGCCATCATCCGCTTCTCAGCTGAAAACTCGTTCATGCGAGTTTGGAACGCGTTCTCATGTTCGCCACGAGGGGGCAACGAAGCCCCACCGTGGTATTTGGTCACTTGGCCTTCTTCGGCAAGGATCGAGAGGTCACGACGAATCGTTTCTTGAGAAGTGCTCAAGGAGCGAGCCAACTCCTCTACTGAAATCCGCTCCCGCTGCCTCAGCAGTTCCAGGATGTGTTGTCGTCTTTCGTTAGGACGCATTTCTACACCTTCGTC
Source organism: Pseudomonas sp. LS-2 (assembly GCF_003605735.1). Lineage (GTDB taxonomy): Bacteria > Pseudomonadota > Gammaproteobacteria > Pseudomonadales > Pseudomonadaceae > Aquipseudomonas. The sequence continues at coordinate 303,507 of NZ_QXTJ01000026.1, forward strand.
GTGTGACATCGCCCCCAAACGAAGCAACAGGTGTTACCGAGGCACACGAATGAGGCAATGGTAACGCTTGGGCTTCTAAGAAACGCCGTCAAGCCAGTCAATAATCTTGATTTTTCAGAAACTTACTTACGGCCCCTAACGCAGGGCCCTGCTGCGGCCAAGCTCAGAATACGCCTCGTAACTGACTGACTCCATACCGTTTACCAATCAAAACCACATCAAAACAACGCATGGCACGCGATGTGGTTCATAAACAGTCAGAAACGCTCAATAAACCGACCGGTTTCGTGAGGAATGTTCGGCGATTCAACTCACGCAGTACACGCCGCCGGCTACCGTCCGGTAGCCAAACAACAAGAGGTTCCAGGCCAGGCATTTGAGGTGCTTTGGTCAACGTGGACATGAAGGTGAAGCCATGGCTGAGTTTGGAAATTACCTGATCTATCTGATCATGATGGGCGCGGTAATGGGCGCCTGTGCGTCTGTTCTCAAGCCTGAAAGCGGTCTAGGCAAAGAGTTCGTCAACGGGATTCACTCCATCGGGCCTGTGTTCCTAGCGCAGGCAGGGATCATGATCTCGATCCCATTCCTGTCGAAATTCATCGAAATGGCCCTAGGCCCTTATTTCAGTCTGATGGGTTCGGACGTCTCCATCGCAGCCCTGTCGATCATCGCTGTAGACATGGGCGGTTATCAGCTGGCCGATGCCATCGCGGCGAACCGCGATGTTTGGATCACTGCAATGATCGTTGGCTACACATCAGGAGCAACCATCGTCTACCTGATCCCGGTAGGCCTGATGATGCTGGATCGCAAGGATCACAAATATCTTGCATTGGGCGCCATGGCCGGCTAGATCAGCATTCCATTCGCGGTACTCGCTTCCTTGGTGATGATCACCAGCTTCAATTTCCCTGTGCGCGAGATCGTATCTACAAATTCGCCTGCGTTGCATTACCTCACGCTCGACTTCGTGGCTTCCCGACTATGCGAAAGCAACAATGCGTTCAGAGCATTAAGTGGTACGTAAAGGGAGATTTTGCCTCGCATGTCGGGAGGACATGGTTGCGAGGATGTCGAGATCACTGCCTCCAAGTCAGTCCCTCTTGCTGCCGATCCAAATATGGCTGGGGACACTAATCCATAGGACTCGATGAGCATCTTGATCTCGCTGGTTTTGCCTTAGATCGCGTGAGACGGTTTCATGATTTTCCCCTCCGTAAGCCCCTGAAGCACCCGGTCAACGTTGCTCTTGAGGATGTTAGGATCTAGCCTGCCGCCCGCATTCGAATCGACATTTCGCGGAGGTCAGACCCCTCCCAGCCTCTCTGAGAATATGGCAGATGATGAAGTTGGTCAGGCTCATACGACATGGTGAAAGTGCAGCAAACCCCGCAGCTCCCACTCAGGATCACGCAAGCGTTCCTCTCACTAAGCACGGTGTTGATCAGACACGCCGAGTGGCCCTTTCGTAAGGAGTTGCCATAGCGGAGGTGACCAGGAGAACAAGTAACAAACAGCCCAACTGCATCCGTGCAAGCGAACTCTTCATGACGGTTCTCCAATCCTCGACGTTAAAGTCTCGATTCAGCACAAGCACACTTATAGCGTCAACGGCGATCGGCACTGCGATGGCAATCAAGGCAGGCATCACTTCATGGTAGGGAAAATCAGCTATCGAGGCTATTTTCCATCCGCTTTGGCATTGTAGTCCGCGACTTTAGCGTCAATGGCCTCCTTGGACATTTCAAGCACTTTACCGGAGGGAGCCTTATCCGGGCCTTCTATCACTGATCCGGTCAATATATTGATGGGTACAGCGGAAGACCCTTGGACGATCGATACTCTCGTGACCAACTGCGACTGCTTATAGAGCGCGCCGGGCTTAAGGCCTTCAAGCTGGATAATCGCTTTAGCATCAGAGAAACCGAGCTCTACGGATAGGCTTCTGTCAAACCATGTGGACACGCCTTTGTGAAGCGGATGCGGGTACAGCACCAATATAGGGCTCACTCGATAAACAACCTTCCCGGACGCTGGGTTCAGGTTGGAAATAGGCTTGATCTCAAACTCCCCTAGGAATGCAGGCTGGCCAACCAATTCAGATCGAATTCCATATTGGCTAGACGGATTGACCTTGTACTGACCAAGACGCGAGGACATCATCCCCATATTGAGTCCAGATTTCGACGCGAGTGATGAAAAAAACTCTTTCGCCACGGGATCATCGGCAGATGGAGCCTTGAACTCTCCATACACAACCAACGCACAGATTCTAGTGGTAGTATCTCCAGACTCGCTGACCGCCGGTTGCGCTAGCAAGGTTTTTGCATCAATTTTTACGTCACTTTTTAAATAGTTTATTGCGAGATCCAGTTGCTCTTTCCCATAAGCAGCTACCTGCTTAACCCCAGCTCCTATAAGGGTTGCGGCCAGCAGGGATGCTGCTTCAGTAGTCCCAGGCGAGAGCGAACAACTCTCGGATGAATTCACATAAGCATACAGCCTTAGCTCAGTGACTGTTTTAGCGGTGTCTATATCCGCCATCTTGTAGCTTGCCGTACTCACAGTCTTGGAGTTCCAAGAACATCCTCCAACCACTACGCATGCCGTGATGGCGACTAGAATCTTCATCCCTTGCTCCCCTTAATCCTGTTAATTGAAACTGCGAAATTTCTACCACCATCGTTACACACATTTTCCTTATCTACACCTAGATGGATACCGACTACATAAGCGACACCATCTTGGAATGCAAACACTGGAGCACCTGAGAAACCTTGAACTGTGCTGCAAGTGTGGGTCAGGCACCCGCGCCGAACCTTGATGGCAATACAAGTCCGAGTATAGCGTGTCCATTTCATGGCTTTTTGAACTCCGGCAAACGAACCACCCGGTATTGATTCTTTTTCCTCTATACCAGGAATAAAAAGCTCGTCTGATGCAGATATCTTTGATATTGCTTCAACACCTAGCCTTGCAGGCACGGACTTTGAGTAACTGGTTCCATAAGGCCTGATCCAAACATAGTCACAGCCTGACTCCACACAGTTTATTACCTTATCAACTCTAAAATTCCCATCTGGAGTTATGAGCCGTAAATCCACGTAATTTCCTGAAAGCTCTGAAATACAGTGCCTAGCTGTTAACCATTCTCCCTCACCCATATAAACAGCGATACACCTGTGAGAACTCTTATAGGTCAGACTCGCTAATGAATCTCTAATTTTATTAAAAGAAATCTGACCAGATTCATCAGAATTGCTGCTTCCTGCGAAACAAGCCGCAACCCCTGCTTTTTGAAAATCTGGCTTAGTCAGTGAATTTTCAGCGTAAGACGTACATTTTCCATCACTATGTTCGTAAACCAACTTCAACAGGTCACCATGAGACATTTTCTTGGATAACGCTGGGTTAAACTCATTGACAAAACCATCGTCCAAATATTCGAAATAATTTTTCCCAGCGGTTATGCCGTGAAAGTCTCCAATCCCCAACACCGCTAATTTTTCAGCTATATACCCCGAAGGGATTTTCATCCAGTCAGTTAGACCGCCCGCCCACGCAGTATTGCTAAGCAATATTGAAAGAATAAGTACCTTAGGTATCGTTCCCATGGCAAACACATCCTTGATTCCATGGCTCAAGTAAGGACGAAAATTGCGGCATGTCAAAAAAAATGTTATTTTTTTAAAGACCAAGATTCACGAAGGCAACGGTCTGTTTTTGCTGACTATGTTTTCAATAGCCAGCTAACTGTTTTGAAGGCAGCCGGTCGATCCCTCCCTGCTATGGTTGCACCCAATTGACTATCTGGCAGTGCTAAAGCAAACTCCATATCACGCGAACTAAGCTTGCGCTGAAGGAAGTGGATACCTGACATGCCAACAACGGTTGCCATTTGTGAGTCCGTCCAACACCGTCGAAACTCACCTCCTGCTTCGTAGCATTGGCTACGATAGAGCTTCTGGGCGTTCAGGTTGGTCTTGGCGGTATCCAAACTGATCCGGTGAGCCCCCTCGGCGCGCGCTATGTTCGCCAGATGATCGAGCAGCATACGAGCGCACCCCGCTCCTCTCGCAGAAAGATCAACGACAGATCGTATAGCCAGTGACAGTGCTTCATCGCGAGCGAACAGGTCGCTGGGTAAAGCTGAGCGAACGCCACGGCTTCCTTCTTCTCGTTCATTACCAGGAAGATCCTGGGCGCTGTGCTCGAGTTTAGCGTGGAGGAAATCTCTCGACTTGTCCAAGTCGTCAGGCAGCTCATAGAACATGCGGTATTGGTTGAAGAGGTTCGCGGCACTGTCCACGTTCTGGCGGGCGCATTCGGTGACTTCCATGTGCGGCTCCCTTGCGAGTTGGTTGGGAGAAAGATTCAGATCCAGACCGCCCGCGCCTCGCAACGGTCAGTGCATCGATAGCCAGAGAGATGTGGGGCGTGGCTCTTCGAGCACGGCTGCCGTGAACCAAGCCGCCTGCAGGGGTCTTGGCAATACGGGCTTCCATCCTCACGCTCTTTTGGCTGCAAAGTGAATGCCCTGCCGAGAGTTGCTCAGCGCATGAATGTTGGACAGAGACGACATAACGCGACCCTACCCACTTCTGCTCTGTAAAGAAGCTCTCTGAACTGCTCGCAGAAAAACTCTCATCAGATCACGGGATTCACTGCGCGCTTTCCAATACAAGCTGAATTATCCCCGATCACATTAGATTGCTGTCTAAAAATCGTAGCCCGCAGATAACCTTCAACATCCTTCCACTCAGTTTTTCTATCGACAGCTTCGATCATCCACCTGCCAACTAGGATCGGATCGTTTCCATATACATGCTGCCGATTTCTAGCATAGGTCAGAAGCCAACCAGGAAATCTATCATTCAAGGAGTGATCAAGCTCTCCGTCAACACTATGAACTTGTTCGTTAAAATTATAGACTTGAGTAAGTACCGCAAAGTGTTCTCCATCGACATACTGCTCTTTCCTACAGGTATGGGCAGGTGAGAACGAATCTTGGAGAATATGGAGTATGCTGCCCAGCGCTACATCCGGGGTTCGAATGTTACGCAGTTCCGCGTTACCAGCTTGGGGTCTCGCAAAAAGTGTCCGCACTTTGGCGTTGGCAGGATCTTTGAGATCGTAGTTCAAGGCGATAGAAGGCAGGTTCAGCTGTTTCTCATCTAGAGTCGTGAGCTGAGAATCTGCCTTACGATCACCTGTGGCCACGCTGTATGCAAACTTGATCCACACAAGCGCAAGCCGGGTAGTTTCGGCTACTCTCACAGACTCTCCAACACGTGCAGGCTGGCTAGTCATAAAGTGAAGGTGCTGTAGCGTCCCGTAATGAGAGTTCCAGCCAAGGTGGTCTTTCGCTTGAAGCCAGCATTTTGCGACGCCGCATGCATACAAATGGGTTTTGGGATCGAATTGTTGTTTTATGCTATCCAGCCCACCGATAAAATCTCGTCCCTGCCCCCAACTGTACATTAAAGGGTCATCGTTCCACCAGCTCCCAAACATGATCGCATAAGTATTGTGTTCACTGGCTGAGCCAGGCTTCTTCCAGGATTTTTCAGCCATGAAATTAAATTTTAGATCTCTGTTTTTTTCTGAGGCTGAGCGCTGGGCAACTGTTACCAAAAAACCTGTACCTTTGTACTCATCTATGGAGAAGTTTGTCATGTGTTCATGAACGGTACCTTTGAAGTACTTTCCATTCTTGATGTCCTTCAAGGCACTAGACCATCGGCATGCATTCCAGAACCGTATGGAATCCGCATCAAGATAATTGGGGTTGTAGACCAACACCCTCAGGCAAGGATTGATTTCAAATCCCAAGGTAACAGATGAGAAAAAGGCGCTTGCCCCGCAAATCAAGAGGGCTGCGATAGACTTGGCGTATTGCATGGCGTCCCTACCCTGATGGTAATTCAACATCATGCTAGGCGACCTCATCCAAAATTCAAGCCGCTGCCTCCCTGAGGTTTTCTCGTAACATGGTCGGGCGACGCAGCCAGACGGCCCCGCTCCGACGGGCTTATCCAGCCCCTTCAACAAGCGCCGTATCCGTAGACGGCGTAACGGCTTTTCGCTTACCTTCGTGCCATTCGCCCGCGACCAACAAGGGCAAATGGACATGCTGTTGACATCTGTGAAGGTCGGCCCCTTTTGCTCAATCAATGAACCGCAGACAACTGAGATCGACCCACAGGTCACTGTCTTGGTAGGGATGAACGAGGCGGGAAAGACAGTCTTTCTAAGGGCTTTGCATAAGGCTAAGGACGCTTTGGACAAGGAGAAATTCGACCTGACCGAAGACTATCCACGCAAAGATTTATTACCTACAAGCGAAGCCATGAAGAAACGCCTCGCGATCCCGTCATCCTAAGGAAAAAGCGCGATGCGGCGGTGAATCACCTTAAGGTGCCTTAAAACCACTCATGACTCCGGGCGACCCGTCTCCAGGATAATCAAGGATGATAGATGTTTTATAACGACACATTTTCCCGGCGTGGAACCTTCCACACCATGTCTGCCAATGCGTTCAATCTAGCTCTAGGTTTTTTTCTACTATGGGGTTTCGGGCTCAATTGGCTAATGGTCGAGCTCATTCCGTCAGGGCCGATTCGGGCGATCAACTCGCTCGTTTTCCTACTCGGGTACTTCGCCTGCGGCTTCAGTGGTTGTGCTCTGATCTCCAAGTCGAAGAACCCTGCCGTCAGCTTCATCGGCTACAACCTGATCGTTGTGCCTATCGGGCTTGTATTGGTGTGCGCCCTCCCCGAATTCGCTCACGAGCACATCATGGCGGCAGTGCGCGTCACCACGCTACTCACGGTAGGAATGATGGTGATGGGGACGCTATTCCCTCAGTTTTTTCAAAAAATAGAAGGCGCCCTCTCCTGGGCTTTGATTATCAGCATCGTCGTGCAGCTGGTGCAGATGCTGATCTTTGGTATCCACCTTGGCGTAGTGGATTGGATCGTCGCAGCGATTTTTTGCGGCTACATTGGCGTGGACTGGGGCCGGGCCAACCGCATTGAGCGCACACCCGACAATGCGGTTGATAGCGCCGCTTCGCTCTACCTGGACATCATCAACTTGTTTATGCGTGTCCTGGAAATTATTTCTCGCAGGTAACACTCACTGCAGTTCGCGAGGTCAGTCTCATGCGCAATCAAACCTACATTGTCTTCGCTCCCCCATCGACTGCGCGGCCACGCGTACCAATGCGCGCTACGTTGTTGGCGTTTGCGTTGGCGTCAACGGCCGCCAGCGCTAGCGATGTCCTGATTGCCCCTTCCGAGCAACCTATTTTAGGACAAATCGTCCCCGGGGCTGAGCTGAAGATGATCCTTACGACGTCCCAGCCTTGCTATATTCCCGGCATGGGCGATGAGTTTCCCTACCACGGGATGATCCCAAGAGGCAAAGGTACAGACGGGGTTTGTTGGCGCGACAACCAGAACCAGACAATTACCGTGCTCTTAGGCCCAGGTGAAAGAACTGTCTATCCACGGACACATTTTTATCTCGCTGAGGGCATCGGTGACTGGA
>NZ_QXTJ01000026.1:311077-413428 GCF_003605735.1 Pseudomonas sp. LS-2
GTGTATTGACAGAAACCCGTGCGCGCACCGATTTGGTAGTAACTGGAACCGGGACATGGCCCACAATATCTTTGGTGGGGCTACCCAAGAGGCGCTTGCAAATGCCCTGCCTTTCCAAACAGTCCCTAGAGGTCTTATCCCCAGGGGCCAAAGAGGAGTCCGCCATGACCGAAGTCGATCGCCTCAGGTATCTGCGCGTTGTGCTTATTCTGGCTGGCGTCTCGTGCCTTGCCCCCTACCCTCTTATGCTGTTCTGGCCGTCCGGTTGGGCCTGGCATAACGGTCATTCGGACTACCCGATGATGATCGTTGGCATTTACGCCACACTCGGCGTGTTCTTGATCCTGGCCGCACGTGATCCAATAGCTAATCTGAGCCTGATTTGGTTCGCCGCCTGGTCTAGCGTCGTACACGGAGCAATCATGGCCGTCCAGGCGCTCACCCAGCCGGGTCAGATGGGGCATTTGGCAGGTGATGTGCCAGCGCTCTTTGTCGTGGCGGGTGCCTTGGCCATCTTGACGCCCCGCTCGCAGGCCGCGAGGCACCGGAGACACAATCAGGCCTGAGAGTAGGTTTGGATCAACCGACTCGGTTCTGCTCCCCACCTGCAAGGAGGGCGAACATGTGCTGTAGGCATGGATCACTCAAGTCCCCCGCCCTTCCTTTGGAATTGACTGTAATCCGGTTCATGTCGTTGCAAGGGCGTGACCTTCGGCACGGCTGTCGTGAACCAAGCCGCCCGCAGGCGTCTTGGCCCTTCGGGCTTCCATCCTCACGCTCATTTGCCTACAACCAGCTGGCGCATTACTCAGCCCTAGACTGAGACTCAAACGGCGACGCAGTTGAAGTGCCACGTCACGCTAATCGCCCCGACTGTCTAGACGCCCCGCTCGCCCCACTGCGCTCGCGTTTTCAATCAGGCACGTCTATGTACAGTCTCAACTGATACAAGCGCTGTATGGACGATCTCTACATTATCAACCTTCAAGCAGTGGTCAGCCGGCGCTGATTCTTCGGCTGATCAGAGTGGCCTGTCAGTCGGTGTTTGCGAACTAGCGGCTACACCTGCCTCATTCGCAAGGAGAGTCAGCTGGGCTGAAGCGCGCTTAAGCTGATCAATAAACTCAGCCGTTTCAGTGTCCATCAACCCCTCTGCGTTTCTCAGGGCAGCCAGACCTGCGGCAGAGGAAGCGAACTCTTCTGCTAACTTTTGAAGCCCTGAAACCATATTCGCCCTAGCGATCTCGACACTCATAGCCTTGCTCCTAAATATGTAAAGTGGGGGGCAATTGCTCCAGCGAACTGTTGAAGTTCTCTGACAGACCAAATCCTAGCTGAGCGTTGAAAATGCGGGCTTGCCCGTTCGTCCTCACGTCCAATTCGCGTGAGCAGGTTGGTCAGCAGGCTCTGGAGACATCCAAAGCTTGTATCCTCGAAATGATGCCGGTGGCTAAACTCCCGCCTTCATCAAGGGAGCTCGGTTGGAGGGCGACATGCGGTTGGAGACCTACGTCTTTTTTCCTCCATCATTCATACTCGCCGCCAAGGTCTTCTGGAGATGAATGATGGGATGGTTTTTCAGAGCTAAGCGCCCAGCATGGGTACAGGACGAGGAGCGGAAATTTATCGAAGCTGCGAACAGTCTCAAGACACTGCACGTTACGCCTGAGGGCGGGATGCGGATTGATCCGGAAGAGCTTCGCGATCAGATCATTGCTGGGCGGGAGCTGTACAAACAATTCGTTAAACGGTAGCCCCGTAGATAGTTTGCGCGCCCCTCACGGGGACGGCCATCGTTAACCAAGCCCGATGGTCTTGGCCCTACGGGCTTTTGTCCTCGCGTCTTTCGCCTTCGGCTGCGCGCTCCGCTTGCCTACGTCGTCAGCACGCAAATTACCCTCACTCGATAGCTTTTACTCCCTCGGTCACTGTGCCCTTGTCCCCAGCTATTTGGGAATCCTGATTCAGTCAGTACCCGATGCCCGGCTTAAACGATGCTTTTCCAGGTGTCGCATTTCAGCCTCCCATTCCTGCAGAAACTTTTCCCAATCAGCTGAGTAGGCTCCTTCCGCAACACGAGTAGATCCTACGCTCGCACGCAGGAAACGTTCACGCCACGGCTGTGGGGTGCTTGAGTCACGAATGATGCGCCGGCCAAGACGGTGGGGTTCAGACTGAACGTTGGCGCGGACGTCCCCAAGACATAGCACCGACAAGTTGTCGAGCCGTTCTCGGGTATCAACGTCGTCAAGTGCATCGATCACGGGAGCGGCACTTGGATCTCCTGGGATTAGGTGAGCGAGCGTCCACAGCGCTTTCCTTCTCAGCGCTTCCCGATCCTTCAAATCATCTTCATTCATCGCGGCTCACTCCAGATCGTGGCATCGTAGATGAGGATAGTGCTGCCGACCTGTGTGAGATTCACCAATGACTGTAAACGACTCATCACCTACCTGGTTATCGACACTTACGGCGCGGGACGTCTGCCAGATCCTACGCGAGGTTTCATTTGGCCGGCTCACAATGAGCAAGGTAGGTAGCCAGGCATGGGATGAGGTTTATGCATGCCACTTCATTGTGGATGTCGAGGGCTGGCGGATCACGCTCTACAACGATTGCGATACGCTGGATTACTGCGAAGAAGCAGTCAGTCCAGATGGGCGGCGCTGGGCGTTTGATCCTGGTGATCGTTTCGGGACTGATCCGGTGGCGCTGCTCAGCACACGGGAGCTTCAAACGTTGGAGACGATGCTGAAAGCGCTCTGATGGGAAAATGTTGTTCTTGGTGTCCCCTGCTGGGGCGGCTGTCGTGAACCAAGCCGCCACGCGTCTTGGCCCTCTGGGCTTCCATCCATTACACCTGCGGCCTTTGGCCTACGCGCTCCGCTTGCCTTTGAAGGATACCAAGGTTGCCAGGTCTGGATGCTCCCATGACGACTCTGAGCGCTGGGCTGATGCCTCGCCGTTGATGCACAATGAATTATTGCGCGTCAGTGCCTCGTGCCTGTCCCGTGCCCCTCATTTGTTCTAACAATTGGTCATGATGAATCAGCCCACCACCGCCTTACCCGAGATCACCGTCGAAGAGTTCAGGCAACGATATCCGCTGCTCTTTTCTGATCCCGCCGTTGACGACATCTACTGTAATCCTGGGTGGAGGGGAATCCTGCTGTCTCTTTGCGATACGCTGCAGGCGTACCTTAAGCGGCACCCCGAGGTCACCCCCGTCACCGTTGCCCAGATCAAATCCAAATTCGGCGAGCTGCATTTTTTCTACGATGGTGGCGACCGGTATTGCGAAGGAGCAGTGGATGTGGCGGTACAGCATTCCCTGAAAACCTGCGAACAGTGCGGGGCTCCTGGCAGGCAAACCAAGGGCCGCTGGATCAGCACCCTGTGCTCTGAGCACGATGGAAGAAATCACCCTTAGTCAGTTGGCCGGTAGCATCCCTTGAAGGCTCAGATACGGCGGAGAGCCTCGCCCTATCTGAACCGAATTGTTCAGGCCAATGATCTAGAATTCTACCGAGTCGATATCACAGGGCGGCTGGTATGACTGCTTGATGAACTTATAGCGCTTCAAACCGTTGAGCAGCTTTGCTCTCAGCTCGACCGATTCGGATATCTCACCATCCGGAGACCAATCGATACGCTTGTTCAGGATGTTCCAGCTTCTTTTGGTCAAAGAGTAGCAGGCGTTGCTCAATGCGATGCATAGAGCTGCAGCTTGGTTGGGGCTCAAAAAGTAGTTAGAGGTTCCGATATTCAGCTCCACGTCCCCTTGATGCCTAGTCTTCACCCAAAAAACGTTGGCCGGGTATTCTGGATCTGCGCCAGCACCATGATACAAAAACGCGTCGCCATGAAATCTGTGGAATCGATTATTTTTATACCCTGTGGTGTCCTCGAACCGATATCTCGTGGCGGTTCCCAGCGGCCGTTGCTCTGGTGCACTGGGACTGACCTTTAAGATTGCTCCGCGATCCCAAGGCATTGGAGGTTGCGGTATGTCTGTTCTAAGAAGAGCCATAGCGAGGCCTTGCGCTACGATGTCTGCCTTTGTAGCAGTCCAAACATACGTCTCGTCATCAATGCACATCTGAATAATATGGCCGTCCGGAGTGGTCACACTCAGATTCTGGGCAATCCCCGACGCGAATCCACAGCTGGCGATTTGGTGAGCTTCACACTGAACATTCTTCCGACCTGCGAGCATTTTCGAGTCCCGTTGATTTGTTTCCTATAACAACGGTTTTAAAATTCAAAAACTTTAGTCCGTAGGATATTTATTTTGCACCTGGCTCAGTTGAGTAGCCTGGATCCCATCAGCACTCGGCACCTAATCCTATACGGATATCCCCAGGTACTCGGCGGTGCGGATCCCGATCTAGAACGGCCGCGCCCTTTGCGGTTAGGAGGATCCACGTTAGGGGCACATGTGCCCCTGAAGCTTTCAGCAGGCAGGCATTGGTAAGCCACCGTAATGTATGGCGTGGCTCTGCGAGCCCGGCTGTCGTGAACCAAGCCGCCATAGCCGTCTTGGCCCTTCGGGCTTCCATCCTGACGCGCTAGTATTTGCTAACAAACTACAGCGCCATTTGCGTTTTTGGCTGAGCAACAAATGGGGTACGGTTACGGAGGATGGATACCCAGATTTTGATTGAAGGACGCTTTCTCGTGACAACCCAATCTTCGCTAGTCGCCGAACGCCTGCACAACCGTAAATTCCGGGTTGCCGGCAACACCCATGGTCTGTCCGGAGCCGGCACCGTTTTTGAGTACCAAGTCGATGGCGCTGCGATCACGAGCACCTACAGAGGCAGAAGGATCCGCACAGGGCACCAGGTGGGTCATGTGACTGGCCCAGACACGTTCGATCTGCTCTTCCATTGCATCACAACCGATGGAGAGATCCTTTCCGGACGCTCTCGCGGTAAGGTCGAGGTCGGTGAGGCGGGTCGCACGACGCTGTCATTTGTTTGGGCCTGGTTGTCCGGTGCCAGCGGCGGTGGTGAATCCAGTTATGTCGAGCTCGACTATAGGTAAGCGAGAGGTTCGCGGCACTGGGCAAGTGATGGCGGATGAATTCAATGACATCCGTCTCCTGCCCCCCTTGTGGGTAGGCACTGGAGCAGTTGAAAGCTTGGCATGGCGCCGGCAGGCTCCTCGAATTGTCCTACTCGGAATCCCGAGTAAACAAGCTGTAAAACCACCTGTGCATTTCGCCAAGGCCGAGCAGATACCAGAATTCCAGGAAGTACATCAGATAGCTTATCCAGACTCCCCACCCTTGGCTTGGAAGGCTAATGTGGGCATAGCCAATCAGCACTGCGCCTGCTATCCACAGACAAAATGCGAGTGCCCATGCTCTCCGTCTATAAACCCAACATTCATTCGTGGTCATCGACGCTCGATCTTAGGGGCTTACTGATTTGGCCACTTCCGGCGCGAATCGTTTCCAGCAGTTGAGCTTCATGGGCTCAGACGTCTGAGCGAGATGGGCCTGCCAAGCGAATACCTCAGTCAATCCGGTCATGGGCCACTTGGAGCCCGCCGATTAGCAGGGTGTCCTGTTTCTGCTGCGACCCAGGCGTGCATGCAATATCCTTGCGCCACGCAATCGACCTAGAAACAGTGAATAGAACGATGGGGTTTGAACACCTAGCTGAGCTACGTGACCGTCTACGGGCTGAAAACGAGCCCCAAAAGGTCGAACGCGCGAAACACCCCAAGCGTAAGTCTCCCCCGCAGGCGAAGCCTCACAGCCAAGATCCAGCCGTAGAAGCAATCTGGTCATTGCAGAAGCATTTTCCATCGGCCTTTCCTGTAAATCATGCCCCCAAGGCTCCGCTCAAAGAAGGCATTCTCAAAGATGCTGAGCAGCACCTGGAGCTACTCGGATTGACCACTGAACAGCTGAAGCTTGGTATCTCGACCTGGTGCCGGGGAACGCGGTACTGGGCCTGCATGTTGGAGGGTGCGCCGCGCTTGGATTTGAGCGGCCAACCAGCCGGCGTCGTAACCGCAACTCAAGCTACGCACGCAAAGCAGCAGGCTTCGCGTCAGCGCGGCCAAGACCGACGACATCGTGCGAAGGCTAAGGCTAGCCATTCGGTGTCGGGGTCTGAGGTTGCCACGGATCCTGGTTACGACTCAACAGAATCGCGGTAGGCACCGTGTCCCCAAGCACGCCTCCGTTGAGCCAGAGAGAGCTTGATGCTCCCGCGAAACGACGCCGATCGTGTCTTCGTTGTTGATAACATCCAAATCGCCCCTCTGAGAATATGGCAAATGATGAAGTTGGTCAGGCTAATCCGCCATGGTGAAAGTGCAGCAAACGCCGGTGCGGCCACTCAGGATCACGCGAGCATTCCTCTCACTGAGCACGGTGTTGATCAGGCACGCCGAGTGGCCCTTTCATACGCTAATGCTCCAGACTTGATCGTCACTTCGCCCTTCTCGCGCGCTCTGGCCACCGCTCAGTTCACGGCGAGCGCATTCCCGTCTGTCCACATAGAGACTTGGCCCATTCAGGAGTTCACGTACCTGGAGCCGGCAAGGTGCGTAAACACTTCAGTGGCTCAGCGGCGGGACTGGGTGCGGGAGTATTGGAACCAGGCCAATCCCACGTTTGTAGACGGTGATGGTGCAGAGTCATTCCTTGAGTTTGTATCGCGGGCACAGGCGTTTCTGGGGCGGCTTGCGGCCCATCCGGCGAAGAACATTGTGGTGTTTTCGCATGGACAGTTCATCAATGCAGTGGCGTGGTTGATCGAGCGACAACCTAAGGAGATCGACAGCCAGGCGATGACTGATTGGCGAGAGTACGAGATCGCTAATCACGTGGAGAATTGTGGTGGGTACCAACTCATGTACGGACAAAGTGATAGTGGTTGGAGGCTTACATCGAGGGATGCTGAGGGCGCGGCTCTGCGAGCACGGCTGTCGTAAACCAAGCCGCCTGACGGCGTCTTGGCCCTGCGGGCAGACATCCTCGCGTCTGCGCGCTCCGCTTGCCTGCACGCACCGACTCACTGGCCTCATACAGTCTGTTCATAAGACCGTGGGCATCTGATCTCGCGTTCTGTACTGAGGTGACGTCAGCTCAGAAATTAGCGAGCGGTGAGCCGTTCCACTGAGAGCTGATCCAAGCGGCTGCAAGGCCACGTATGATCAGATGAACTTGGGCTTCTCATCCAGCTCATCGGTGAGCCCCTGCCACGCCCAACATAGATGGATGAACAGAATGGCGTTAAATGGGTGTGCATTGGGTATTGACGTGCAATTCACGTCCGTAGCGCTGCGCTCAATGGCTAACATGCTCAACTTCAGGACTTATCCACTCAGACTGCTGCCGGCGCCCATCAGACCAACGCATCGACCCAGGAGTTGTCGAACCTGGCATTTTCATTCAATACCTTGGTCAGTCGCTTCCGGCTTTGAACGGTGCATGGCTGAGCGAGACTCGTAGCTCGCTCAGCCGATACCTGCTTCGTTTCACTGAAACCTCTCCGATTCAGTCAGCAGGCACTTCAAACCCCAGACGGGAAGCCATTGCCAAGAGCATCTCCCACTCTTCCTCGCGCACAATGACCCCGTTTTTTCGGTAATCATCTTCCTTATCAACAGCACCAGTCCCAGGGAGCCGAACCTTCGCGAAGCCCTCAGCTGGACGACTGCCTAAAAGTGTTTCGACCATCCGCTCGGCTGCTGAGAGGAACGCGGATGGCTCATGGAAATGCTCGATGGAGATGGCAATGAACGTCTGCGAGTAATGAGCTGGGCGCGCCTCCGATGTTGCTACTGTCTCGTTCTCCCAGGATCGCTCGCCGCTCAACAGACCAGCCAGTAGCTCGACCAATAACACCATGCCGAATCCTTTAGGCCCGGCGGGCAGAAGAGCCCCGGACATCCGCGACTCCCGATGCATGTTGTTGAGGATTACTCGGGACGGGTCATCAGTGTAAACGCCCTCCCGATCAACCA
Organism: Pseudomonas sp. LS-2; assembly: GCF_003605735.1. GTDB lineage: Bacteria > Pseudomonadota > Gammaproteobacteria > Pseudomonadales > Pseudomonadaceae > Aquipseudomonas. The sequence continues at coordinate 319,064 of NZ_QXTJ01000026.1, forward strand.
CGCTCTTGCCAGCTAACAAGACGCCATCCCGAGCAGCCAGTACCACCGCGCCCATAGAGCAGGCGCTGGTCGCCATATCAAGGACGATGGGATCTTTGCGCCCAGCAGGGACAGCTAGCGCCAGCGGGTTGGTGCAGAAACGTGCATCGCGACCACCCCATGGGGCTACCAAAGATGGCCCGGTACTCATGGAAATACCAATCAACCCTTGCTCCATTGCCTGAATCGCATAATTGGATGCCATCCCGCAGTCACCTGAATTTCGCACCGTCACCAGCCCAATCCCTAGTGCTTTGGCCTTTTGAATAGCCATGGACATTGCGCGAGTGGAGATGATCTGACCAACCCCAGCGTGGCCGTCGACTAATGCCGTAGCTGGAGACTCTTTTACCACCTCAAAATCTTGGCCAAAACGAGTCACGCCGCTGGCGAACAACTCTTCAAGATAAGGAGCCAGCCCGATACCTTGTGTGTTGTGGCCTCGCAGATCGGCGCGCAACAGACAATCGGCGAAAACCTGAGCATCAATATCACCGGCGCCGTAGCTCAGCGCAAATTTCCTATAAATCTGCTGTAACCGCTCAACTCTGATTCGCATTGGAAGCCCCGAAAGACCGTTGGGTATGAGTGAGATCAAATGTGGATCAATCGGGATTTCAGTCTATGCGTTGGCTACCGTACACAGCAAACGTGAACGCCAGATACGCTGCCAGCGTCGAGGTCATCGTGCCTACGTCTGTGGTTGGGTTAACCTCGGTGATCGCCATGGCATCACAATGCGGCGCTAGCAGCTCAATCATCTGCAGTGCTTCATCAGAACTGATGCCACCCGGCTCATGCGCACCAGCACCTGGCGCGTAGCAAGGGTCGATCGCATCAATGTCGAACGATAGATAGATATGATCAGCGCCTTTCACGCGCTCCAAAATACGCTCTACCGTAGCCACAGGGCCCAAACGAAGAGCTTCACGTGCGGAAATGTGAACTAGGCCGTGATCGTGTTTGAACTGTCCCGATGCTGGAAAGTTGAAATGACGCTCACATACCTGAATGCAATCGGCAGCCTCAACCCGCGCCAGTTCAAGGGCGCGGCGCATCCCGCTCGACTGGCTGTAGCGGCCCTGTTTCGGGCTCTCGTCCATTAGATCAAGGTGCGCGTCGAAGTGGATGATACCGATGCGGCCTGGCAATGCGTCGTGCACGCCACGGGCCACAGGGAACAGCAGGCTGTCGTCTCCACCAATGACGATAGGCACACGACCATTGGCGATGCTCTGCTGCACGGCGGCGCTGGTCGCATCGAAAGTCTTCTGAGTGTCGTGGGGCACTACTGCCACGTCACCGCAGTCAGTGAACAGGTTTTCACCAACGTCCATGAAACTGTCTGTTTCCAGGCAGTAGACCCTCCCCTGTTGGATACGCATGTTGATCCACCTTGCCGCCTCGCGCACCTTGGCTGGGGCGAACCGGGAACCAGGCCAGCCGAGGGTGGATTCGCCATCGAAGGGTACGCCCAGCAGATCGAAACCGCGTTTTTCGCTCATCATTGATCACTCTTTCAGAAGGTTGAAATCAGCCACGGCGCGGCTGCAGGTAGGCAGCCCAGCGCCATTCGGCGAAACGGAAAGCCCCAACCAGTACGAAGGTCAGCAGCAGGTAGATAGCCCCCGCGGTGACGTAGGGCTCAAACTGGATGTAGTAATTGAGGGTGATATTGCGCGCGACACCGGTGATTTCCATCAGGGTCACCGTGCTGGCCAAAGACGTGGCATGCAGCATCATGATGGTCTCGTTACCGTACAGCGACAGCGACCTTGTCAGCATCGCCGGCAACAATATCCGCCGTGCTTGTGTCCAGGGCGACATGCCGTAAGCGCGCGCGGCTTCGACTTCACCAGGCGGCAGATGACGCAGGCCACCGGCGAAGATTTCGGTGGTGTACGCTGTCGTGTTGAGCACGAAGGCGATTAGCACGCAGACCAGCGGGCTCGACAGCCACGGCCAGACGAAGCTCGCGCGCAGCAGTTCGAATTGGGCGAGACCGTAGTAGATCAGAAAGAGCTGGATCAACAACGGCGTTCCCCGAAACACCAAGGTGTAAACGCCGATTAGATGACGTAGCCACCAACGTGGTGAGTCTCGCAGTAAGGCAAGGGCAATAGACAGCACGAAAGCAATCAGCAACGCGATAGCCGTCAGCAGCAGCGTGAGCTGCGCACCGTCGAGAAACCGTGCGAAGTTGTCAGCGATGACATCCCAACTCATCGGCTCAACTCCTTTACACCCATGGAATAACGACGTCCGACCCAAACCAGCGCCCCGAGGGACAGCACTGTGATCGCCAAGTAAAAGCTACCCGCCAGCAGGTAGAACGTGAACGGTTTTCCGGTGGCTTCAGCTGCACCTCGCGCGCGGAACATGATGTCCTGCAGACCGAGCAAGGAGACCAATGCGGTCGCCTTTACCAGTACCAGCCAGTTGTTGGTGAAGCCCGGCAGCGCCAGGCGGATCATCTGCGGTAGCACGATGCTGCGAAACGTTCGCACACGCCCCAAGCCATAGGCATAGGCCGCCTCGATCTGGCCGTGAGGAATACCCTGCAGCGCGCCGCGAAAGGTCTCGGTCATGTAGGCCCCGAAAATCAGCCCCAGCGTAGCGCAGCCAGCGGCGAACGGGGTGAACTCCACCGTGTAGCCTGACCCCATCGATTCGAACCATTGATTGAGCAACGCAGGCAGGCTGTAGAACACCAACAGCATGAGCACCAGATCCGGCATGCCACGCACAACAGTGGTGTAGACCTCCACCATGAAACGCAACACGCGACTGCCGGAGCGTTTGCACAGAGCCCCGAGCAACCCCAGCACGACCGCCAGCGCCAGCGAGATGAAGGCCAGTTGCAGGCTGATCCAACCTGCGCCGAGAACGGTTGAGATGTAGTCGCTCAGCATCGCACTTACTCTTTAGCGCCGAAATATTTGGCGTCGAGCTTGTCGAGCTGGCCGCTGTCACGTACAGCTTTCAGCCCCTCATTGATGCGTTCGAGCAAAGCTGTGTTTGATTTGTTGATGGCAATCGCCACCCCTTCGCCGAATTCTGGCGCGTCCTTGCCGGTCAGACGAGGGCCGACCAATTCGAAGTTCTTGCCTTCGTCTTTGCGTAGGAAGCTGTATAGAATCTGCGCTTCGTAGCTAAGATGGACATCGGCACGGCCGGCCGCCAATTCCAGATAAGGCTCGCTGCCGCCGGCGTAGCGCTTGATGGTGCTTCCGGGGAAGTTCTTGGTGACGTACGCATCCATGGGCGTACCGGTCTGCACAGCAATAGTCTTGCCTTTCAGGCCTTCCGGGGTGATGTTCAGATTCGTGCCTTTGCGTGCAACGAAACGAAAGGTCGGCAACTCATAAACTTCGCTGAACGCCATGACCTTGCGGCGTGCCTCGGTTACTGTCAGTTGAGAAATCAGCGCGTCATATTTCTTGCTGATCAGGCCAGGGATCATGCCTTCCCAGGCGGCACCGACGATGTTGCAATCCAGCTTGGCTTCTTTGCAGACAGCCTCTGCCAGTTCGATGTCATAACCCACAAGCTTGCCGCTGGCATCGACTGATTCAAATGGCGGAAATGTCGCGTCGGTAGCAATGGTGATGGTGTCACCCGCGACGGCGCTGCCCGAGAGCACCAGAGCCATGGCGGAGAACAACAATTTGTACTTAGAAGTCATGTGCATTTCCTGTCAAGTCGTGTGTTGGGGCAGAGTCAATACGCGTGGTGCTGGTCTTGTTATGGCTGCAAGCATGCCGCTACGACCGAGTTAAAACCGGTCGTTAGGGACGCGATTGGCAGCGCATTCGGTTGTTACTTGAATCGGTTACAGCGGAATCGGTCGCGTTGTCGGCTCACTGGATAACTTGATACTGGTCAGCTCCGGGTGGCTCACCAGCTTGTCGATATGCAGGCCGGCGTCGTTAAGCCAATGCTCGGTCACCTGCAGGTAATGATTCATGTCCCTGCAATGCATGCGCAGGGTGTAATCGAAGGCGCCGCTGACCAAATGACATTCAGTGACCTGAGCGCACTCACGGACGCATGTCTCAAATGCGCGCTGAGCAGCTCGCCCACTTTGATTGGAAAGCGCGACCATCACCCGCAAAGAAAGGCCTGGCGAAACCAGCTGTTCGTCGACGACCGCGCTGTAACCTCTGATGAATCCGCGCTGTTCCAATTTGCGTACACGCTCCAGACAAGGACGTGGCGTGAGGTGTACGCGTTCAGAGAGTTTCTGATAGCTAATCCGACCATCGCGACGGAGTACGTCGAGGATCGCAAGATCGATACGATCAAGACTTGCAGCCGAGCCGTTGGACGTCGTGCTCATGAGGCTCACTCGCTTACTTCAGGCGGCCAGAGAGGAACTGCTGCAAACGCTCACTCTGCGGACGATCAAACAACTCCCCCGGATGGCCCTGCTCCTCAATCAAGCCCTGGTGCAGAAACAGGGCCTGGGTCGAAAGATTGCGAGCGAAGCCCATTTCGTGCGTGACGACCACCATGGTTCTGCCCTCTTCGGCTAATGCCTGCATGACCTTAAGCACCTCTCCAACGAGCTCGGGATCCAGTGCCGAGGTGGGCTCATCAAACAGCATTACTTCGGGCTCCATGCACAGCGCACGGGCGATGGCGACCCGTTGTTGCTGCCCACCAGAAAGATGAGCCGGATATTGCCCGAAGGACTTAGGCAGCAGTCCGACTTTGGCCAGATTCGCCTCACCCAGCTCCCGTGCCTCGGATCGAGTCAAGCCCCGGACATGCATTGGCGCCTCCATGACGTTTTCGAGAACCGTCATGTGAGACCACAAGCAAAAGTTCTGGAACACCATCGACAGTTGGGCACGGATCCTCTGCAACTGACGCGGATCACTGGCCATCAGCTCGCCGGTACGGCGGTCAATGGTGGTCGCAAGCAATTCATTGCCAACGCGGATCTCGCCTTTGTGTGGCCGCTCCAGCAGGTTGATACAGCGCAGAAAAGTGCTTTTGCCCGAACCGCTGGAGCCAATGATGCTCACCACGTCGCCTGCCTTGGCATTGAGGCTGATGCCTTTGATAACTTCATGGGCGCCGTAGCGCTTGTGCAGGTCAGTGACGATTAGCTTGTCCATCATGATCTCGAATTAAAATAAACTTGAAATCCAACCATTCAGAAAGGCGGAGGCACGATTACCCACAAAGCGGTGCAGGTCTCGTCCTCTGAAGGGTTTCGCCACGAGTGAGGAATGGTGGGTGGGAAAGTCAAAGTGTCCCCAGCCTTCAACAGATAAACATCCCCGCCTACGCGCATTTCCATCTGTCCGGTTTGGACGTGAACCATGTCGGTGTCGGCTTTGATGGTGAAGGTCTCATCCCCTGAACCACCGCCTGGCTCGATGATTGAATAGAGCGCCATCATGTGTTCGTTGCCAGCGCCACCGATGAGGTATTCGCGCATCTTCTCGCCGCCCAGACTGATCGGCGTACCCTCCCCTGCTGGAACAAAGGCAGTAGAGGGCGGCGAGAACAACTCGGCGGGTTTGATCCCGATGGCGTCGCAGACTCGTAGCAAGGTCGCGACTGACGCCTGTACGACGTCCCGCTCAAACCGGCTGATGAACGACTTACTCACTCCGACTCGCTGAGCCACATCCTCGATCAACAAACCTTTAGCCTGCCGAGCCGCGCGCAGACGGCTCCCAACGTTGAAGCCTTCAATGCCGATGGAGGGCGTATCAATCGCACGGTTTTGGGCCTTCGGGGGTTTTGACATAATGGTCGCCAGTTACCTGATAAGTACTTTTTAGTTACTTAGCAATTAGCAGGCCACTTTTAAAATCATGCCTAAAAACGTGAATTTCCGAGCTGCTCAAGCTGAAACAGGTTGCCAAATAGGTAACTGAAATTCACGCCAGTGAACCTATAGTCAATTTATGGCGTTACTTTCCGCACCGCGCTTGGGCACTCTTCAATCCGCGTGCACCACGATCAAACCTGCGCGCTGTCCGATTGCGACCCTTGGGTTTGGAAAAAGAAGGTAGGCCCGGTCATGTTCGACATACCACCGCTGCGAGCCGTCCACCGCGATGAGCGCGCCCGGTGCCAGTGGCTTGAAGTTCTCCACTTCATCGTCGAGATGGAAATGAAAGCTGTCGCTGAGCTTGATCAGACTGTTTGCAACCTGCATTCGCGGTGGTAACGCAAGGTCAGGATTCACGACCACCTCACGACCTTCACTTAACGCCGTGATTGCTTGCTCAAACGCAACAGTGTCCAAGCCGACGTTTTCGCCGAATGGACGTGCCTTCCCAAGCTCCAGAGTGAAACTCTCCACGTTAGGGATCAGGGAAGTGAAGGCAGAGAACGTATGACCTGGACGGTCATGACTGAGCACCGCCTGTATCCCGGCTTCTGCCAATTGCAGGTATTCAGAATTCGGCAGAGTGTGATCAGGCCGCCAGGGGTAAAGTGCGAACTTTTCAAATCGTGAGTTGCGGATCGCGGTATGTAAGTCGTAATGCAGGCCAGCAGTGGCCCCCTCGAAGAAGGAGCTCGCCAATCGCTCCAGTAGAGCAGCTCGCCGCCCCTCGAAACCGAAACCGAGTAGATGCGCACCATTGAACAGGCGGTTCATGTCCCGCTCGATATATCGGGTGCCCGCACGGAGCGCAGCGGGATTACCCAGAATCAACATCAGTGACTGACGCGGGACAATTTCGCCAGCTACGATCCTCCGAAGCCAACGATCCAGTATCTCCACAGGCGCCGTTTCATTGCCATGTACGCCGGCTGAGATCAATAAATGTCGAGTCCCGAGTATCGGCGGATCAATCCGCAGCACACCTTCAGCCACCCACTGCAGCACTACACCGTTACGAAGTTCCTGGCTGGAGACCCCAGGCAGATCGTTCGCCATTGTCATCGGCAACAGCTCTCCCAGGCTCACAACTGCACCCCGGGGGCCAATACCGCTGGCAGTGTCAGCTGATCAGCCGCGAGTGAGGCAACTGGCCAAGCACAATAATCTGCGGCGTACCACGCACTCGGACGATGGTTGCCGGATGCACCCACACCACCAAACGGGGCGCTGCTGGAGGCACCGGTCAGCGGCTTGTTCCAATTCACGATGCCCGCCTGGCTCAACAAACTGAAGCGCTCGAATGACGCTCGTGAGTCCGAAATCAGCCCCGCAGCTAGACCAAACCGCGTGTTGTTGGCTTCCTTGATCGCACTGTCCAGGTCGCTATACCGAATGACCTGCAACAACGGCCCGAAGAACTCCTCGTCCGGTCGCTCGGCAAGATTTGTGACGTCGATGATCCCAGGCGTCAGCAATGCCGATTGCTCATCGGGTTGCGTCATAGGCAACAACACCTTGGCATCCAGGTCACGCAACCTCAGTTGCACCCGGAGCAACTGCTGGGCTGCCGATAACGAAACCACAGTTCCAATGAACGGCGCCGGTTGCTCGTCGAAGGCGCCAATGCGTGCGTTCCGGGCCACCTCAACCAATCGCCGTAAAAGGCGATCACCCCAATCACCATGTGGTACCAACAAGCGTCGAGCACACGTACAACGCTGGCCGGCGGAAATGAATGCGGACTGGATGATGGTGTACACCGCAGCTTCTAGATCGGCTACCGGCTCGACTATCAACGGGTTATTCCCGCCCATCTCAAGCGCCAGCAGACATTCCGGACGGCCCGCAAACTGTCGATGTAAGGCTGCCCCCGTAACACTTGAACCGGTGAAGAACAGGCCATCGATGTTTTGATTAGCGAGAGCGATACCGGTCTCACGTCCGCCCTGTAGGAGATTCAGAACGCCCTTTGGCAGCCCGGCCTCTATCCAGCAGTGCATCGTGAGTTCAGCAACCCGGGGCGTAAGCTCACTGGGTTTGAAAACTACGGTGTTGCCAGCCAGTAGGGCCGGAACGATATGGCCGTTAGGCAAATGACCAGGAAAATTGTAGGGGCCAAAAACAGCGATCACCCCATGAGGCCGGTGACGCAGCGCGGCGCTTCCATCGTTCATCTCAGTATGGCGCTCACCTGCTCGCTCGGCTTGGCTCCGGATCGATATCTCGACCTTGGCGACCATGCTCGCAACTTCGGTGCGTGCTTCCCAAAGCGGCTTCCCAGTTTCCTCACCGATGGCGATGGCAAGCGACTCAGCGTTGCGTTCCAGCACTTGGGCGAACTGCCGGACATACGCGGCGCGCTCAAGATTCGCCAAGTAAGCCCAGGCTTCAAAGGCCTCACGAGCGGCAGCGACACTCTGATTTGCCTGGGACTCGTCCGCTTCGTGCCCCTGCCACAACGATGCCTGATCCAGCGGATTCAAAGAGCTGAAGAACCGGCCTTGGCCCAGGTGCCATTCGCCATTGATGTAATGCGTAGTCATGACATGTCTCCTCTCAGATGGGCGTGTGATGAAGACACACTCAACGGCACGGCACGCACTTGTGCGCCGGCATTGAGTCTCAGGCGCCTTGCAGTGGTCAAGCTGACCACCAAGCTGCCCGCCGCGACACGCGCCGGGGCGCAGGTAATCCTGCAATCAGCCAAACTGCGATTGAAGATCAAATAGTCCTCGCCATTATCTGGAGTGCCTACCGAGAGCACCAAAATCCGGCTATCCCGAACGGAGCGAATCTGAGCGGTTTCGCATTCGATCACAGCACCGCCATCAAAAATATCGACGTATCCGCGATGGCTGAAGCCTTCCCCCTGTAACAGACGTAAAGCGGCTTCAGTGTGACAATGCACTTTGCCTATCACATCCCGCGCAGCCTCAGGGAGCAGAGGCGTGTATAACGGGAAGCGAGGCATTAGCTCTGCAATGAACGCTTTGTTGCCAATGCCGGTCAGGTAGTCAGCTTTCGCGAACGGCATCTTGAAAAAATGTCGGCCCAACCCCTCCCAAAAAGGCGAGCGGCCCTCCTCATTTGATACACCTCGCATCTCGGCAATGATCCGCTCACTGAACAGATGCGCGAACTCGGCGAGGAACAGAAACCTTGATTTCGACAGTAACTTGCCATTAGTGCCAACACGCTTGTCTGCGCGCAAGAACAGCGAGCACACCTCTGACAGACCGCACAGGTCGTTCACCAGAAAAAGCGTGGGAATTGGCCGGTAGATGCCAAGTTTTGGGGAAGCGCTGAGGGTCATACCGACCCGATAGTTGTACCAGGGCTCACGCAGCCCTACGGCGCCGGCGAGACCGGTAATACCCAACACCTGGTCATCATCGTCCACCATGACAAACAGGTAGTCTGCATCGGCACGCTCCACCGCTGCGGCGAACGTTTTTTCCGCCCAGCCGACGCGATGTGCCAGGCGCTCCAGATCAGCGGGCAAGGTGGTCAATCCGGAACCGGCACTACGCGCCAGCTCCAGCAGTGACGGCAGGTCATCTTGACGAACCGGACGTACAATCATGCTGTTCTCCTACAACCTTGCCAGGCGCACGTGGTCGCCTTCGTTTAACTGCAACGCAGCGGCTTCGACCGCGCTGATTGCCAGTGGCCGTCCAACTAGCCAGTTGCTGCGGATGATCACTGCGCGATAGCCCGCCAGCCGCTGATTACTCACCAACCAACCGGGCGCAGTTGGCATGGAGATTTGATTGGTTATACGCAAAGGCACGATATGGCTGTCAGACACACTGCGCACCTGTGCCGTGTTAGCTTCAAGGGTCGGCCCGGCGTCGTAGACATCAACATAGCGCTCGCTCTCGAAGCCTTCGCCCAACAAGATGTCGTAAGGTCGTGTGGCGCCAGCATGTACCTGTCCAATTACGCCCTGCGCCTGCTCCGACAGCAGCGACACGTAAATCGGGTAATGCGGTAGTAGCTCAGCGAAATAGGTGCGATTAGTGGAAGCGTCCAGCGCCTCAGCTTGGGCGTAGGGCATACCGAAAAAATGTTGGCCGAGAGCATCCCAAAACGGCGATTGACCTTCCTCATCGGCATGACCAACCATTTCAGCTACCAGTCGTGAGGAGAACCGGCGGCGATGCGCAGCAATAAACAACAAGCGGGCTCGGGACATGAGATGTGAGGCTGGGCCCTCACGCAAGGCTGACGTCACATGAAATCCCTTGAGCAGGCTGTTACCGCCCAAGTCATGGCACAGCGACAAAGCGTGCACTTTGTGCTTGATCCCTAGCGATGGCGAGGCATGCACGAAAACATCGTGACGGAAGCTGTAAAACGGCTGGCTGAAGCCGCAATTGGCCTGCACACCTGCACATCCCAGCAATTGACCACTGGCCCCATCTTCGAGCACGAACAGGTAATCTTCCTCACCGGGATAGTCGACGTCACTCGTAAACGATCCCTCGGAAAGATGTAACCGCTGCTCAAGCCTTCGCTGATCATCAGGTAACGAAGTCACACCGACTAGGCTCTGCTGCGCTAGACGGTGAAGTCCCTCCAAATCAGCAAGTCGAGCTGGACGAACAATCCACTGGCTCATGCCCGTGCCTCACTGATCTTGCTCAATGCACGATCCAGCCGACGCAGCCCCTCGTCGATGTCTTGAGGGTCGATCACCAAACTCGGTGCGAACCGCAACACATCAGGCCCTGCCTGGAGCAACAGCACACCTTCCTCGGCAGCTGCCGTGACGATGACCTTGGCCAGCCCTTTCCAGTTATCGTGCAAAGGGCAGCCTATCAGCAGGCCAAGCCCGCGAGCAGGCCCGAACACGCCGTGCTTGATCGCGAGTGCGTCGAGCTGGTCGACGAAAGCGGCACGGCGTCGGATGACACCCCGGCGAACCTCATCGGAATCAACCACGGACAACACCGCGTCCGCAACCGAGCACGCCAGCGGGTTGCCGCCATTGGTGGTGCCATGGGTACCTGGAGGAAAATGCACACCGATATCGGCGCGCGTGAGCATGGCGCCTATCGGAAAGCCACCGCCCAAGCCCTTGGCGCTGGTTAGGATGTCCGGCGTCACTCCGTAATGCTGATAGGCGTAAAGCTCACCCACGCGCCCCACCCCGGTCTGCACCTCGTCAAATATCAACAAGGCGCCGTGTTCGTTGCAAATGTCCCTGGCGCCTTGCAGGTACTCAAGATCAGCAGGTATCACACCGCCTTCGCCCTGCACCGGTTCGAGCACGACCGCGCAGGTGCTGCCGGACACCGCAGCCCTCAAGGCATCAAGGTCGTTGAACGGCACATGACGAATGCCGTCGATGGCGGGGCCGAAGCCCTCGGAGTATTTAGGCTGCCCGCCGACGCTGACGGTAAACAATGAACGCCCGTGAAAGCTGCCGTGGGCCGCGACAATCTCGTATCGCCCCTCACCGTCGCGATCAAAAGCCACCCGGCGTGCCAATTTGAAGGCGGCCTCGTTGGCCTCGGCCCCCGAGTTGCAGAAGAACACTCGCTCGGCGAACGTCGCATCCGTCAAACGCCGGGCCAGACGTAGCGCAGGCTCGTTGGTGTACGCATTCGAGACATGCCATATCTCACCGGCCTGCATGCGCAAGGTCTCGACAAGCACCGGATGGCAGTGGCCCAACACGTTGACGGCGATGCCGCCGGTGTAATCGATCCGCTCGCGCCCTTCGCTGTCCCAGACACGCGAACCCTCGGCTCGTACCAAAACAAAAGGCGCCGGGGCATAAGTGGGCACCATCAACCGGTCAAAATCCGCGCGCACGCTCATAACTGCACCTCGCTATATGGGAGAAAGATTTCCGCCAGCATGCAGCGGGCACTGCCCCCTCCTACTCGCTCAATGGTGTCGATGGTGACTACCAGGGGGCAGGCATGGAGTTCAATGCATGTGCGCTGCTCCGGAGAAAGTGAAAGCCAGGCGCTGCGCGACATGACCAGCAGGGCCTGGCCTTGATCGTTGTGCACCTGCAGCATGTTGCCGGCGAAGTGTTCCAACTGATCAAAGCTCAAATCCAGCACGTGTTTGCCGCAGTCCCGCAACGTGCGCAGCAGATTCTGTCGTTGCTTTGAATCGACAACGCTGGCCAAACAAACCAGCGCCAGGGCACTGCCCACGCTCATCATTACATTGGTGTGATAGATCGGAACGCCCTGCCGGTCGAGTGCATCGAAGGCCACTACCCGGTATCCCATCTGCATGGCGAACTCATCGAGCAAGGCGTCATCGGTGCGAATCGAACGGCACGCGTATGCAATTCGTGCGACACGATCCAGCACCAGACTGCCCGTACCTTCTAGGAAACGCTGGTGTCGTTCGTGTGCAGTCAGATCCAGCGTGGTGTGGATGGCGAACGCAGACAGTGCCGGTAAAATCCCCTTACTGCGTTCAAGTCTGCGGTTCTCACCCTGCATCGGATACAGCACTAGCGTGCCATCTGAGTGTGTACTGAAACCGTTATTGGGGAAGACCGAGTCGGGGGTATGCGGAACTTCCGTGTCCTGCACCACCAACACCCGCACCCCTTGATCACGCAGCAATGCCACGTAGCCGTCGAACTCGTTTAAGGCTTGATCTCTAACCTGGAGGGGATCCATGTCATCGTGCTGAAAAGGATTGTTGCCTGCAGTATCCCTATTGAATGTGAAGCAGGCTGGACGAATCATGAGGACGGTCGAGGTGGTTTGCATGTCTCATCATCGGTGGCGAACAGATGATGGAATTTTGGGGTATCGACTTGGATCGATTGGGGTGTTTGGTGCGCTTCTCCTGACCGGATCGGTTGATCTGTTCAGCTCTGACAGCCGATTCCGTCGCTACCCGCTTCGTGAGTGATGCTGTCGTAGTGCGACCTGGCAACGCACGTTGCCAAGTTAAGCTAACGCCAACAACGACTTCTATGTCTTTCCAATAAACTCTTTCAATCCTCAGGCTAGCTAACCATCTCAAGACGTAGTTGGGAAGTATGGAGCCGCCCAGAAATCCCAGACAAATCTAAGTGTCTAATTCTGGTCGATTTCTGTCTGTTGGGCATCGATATCGACGAGTAACTCGCCGCCGCCACTTGTCTCTGCCTCATCATGTGGACGCTTACTGACGCGGAGAATTTTGAAGAGCTCCAGCAGCAAGCCGGCACGAGGGCCGAATCGTTAACAGGCGTGAGTGAAGTTCAATGGTGCAGAAGCGAAAAGCTGGTGATATGCCTGCTAGGTTTTGATCACATCATCGCTCAACAGGATGTAAGCCCCATTTCCCGACTTGGAGGTGCGGTCACCAGCATGCTTAACATCTATATTCGCTACCAACGTTGATCCTCGACTTGCCAGATCTCAGCCTCATCACTACCAGCCAAGTGGCCGCTTTCGGTTGGAAGCTTTCACCTGCATCGCTGACACCGAGCAAATCAAGATCCTCTGACAATCCAGAAGGGTTCATATCAAATCAAGGAGAGACGGATGAATCCGATGGAGGTAAGACAGATCAAACATCTGCCACCCCAGATTCACGTCCTTGAGGAAGTGGCTTTCACAGAGGGTTTCAGATTCCTCACCCGACTGATCTCAGAGTGGCAATCAGGCGATAACCGCTTCGATGCACCCGGCGAATGCCTAATGGCGGCGTATTTGAACCACGAACTGGTAGGTGTTGGAGGCCTTTCAGTTGATCCATATGCGCAGGCCAATACCGGAAGATTGGGGCGTGTGTACGTGGCGCCTACTTCAAGGGGGCAACACGTTGGCCAGAGGCTGGTGAGCGCGTTGATTGCCCATGCTGCATTGCACTTCAAAAGTGTGCGTCTTTACACCGATACTCTTGGTGGAGACGCGTTTTACCTGCGCTGCGGCTTCATGCTAACGGAAGACGCTCACGCAACACATGTTATGCAGATAGAAACCTCTGATTCCGACTGCTACCAGTCAGAAGCAGCCGGCGGACGTAGCGGTCGCAAATGAGTAGCTACGCTTGGTGAACAGTCGGAACTGGTTGAGCAGATTAGGCCCTCCGTCGACTGTATGAACCCCTTCAGCGTCCACCCGACTGCCGCCTGCCCGGCATGGTAAGGGATAACCAAATGGGCAAGGAGTGTTCTCAAAGAAATCCGCGAAGGTGTCATCCCCTTAAGCCCAAAGAGGAATCCGCCATGACCGAAGTCGATCGCCTCACGTATCTGCGCGTCGTTCTAATTCTAGCTGGTCTCGCGTGCCTTGCCCTCTACCCTCTTATGCTGTTCTGGCCGTCTGGCTGGGCCTGGCATAACGGTCATTCGGACTATCCGATGATGATCGTCGGCATTTACGCCACACTTGGCGTGTTCTTGATCCTGGCCGCACGTGATCCATTAGCGAATCTGAGCCTTATCTGGTTCACCGTTTGGTCTAGCGCGGTACACGGGGTAGTCATGGCCGTCCAGGCGGTTACGCAGCCGGGTCATATGGGGCACCTGATAGGTGATGTGCCGGCGCTCTTCATCGTGGCAATTGCCTTGTCCATTTTGATGCCCCGCTCGCAATCGGCCGCGACGCCTCAGACACACAATCGGGCCTGACAGAAGGTTTGGATCAACCATCTCGGTTCTGCTCCCCACCTGCAAGGAGGGCGAACATGTGCTGTAGGCAGGGATCACTCAATTCCCCTGCCCTTTCTTTGGAATGGCTGTAATCAGAATCGTGTCGTTGCAAGGGCGTGACCTTCGGCACGGCTGTCGTTAACCAAGCCGTCGAGGCGTCTCGGCCCTTCGAGCTTCCCCATCAGCTGAAATTATTGCCCGCAAACATTCTCGTATCCGCCCAATCCTCCAACTCAGGATGGACGGCAATCGACTGCGAAATGGCGATGCTCTGACATGAGTCTCATGTTGCCATTGGAACGACATCATTGCGGGAGGTTTCCGTTAGCGATAAAAATAGGATCCAAATGGTGACTGTGGCTGCAGCTTAACACTCGCTTTTTTGCTTTCTAAGGTTCTCGCTCGGTCGCTTTGACCGGCAACATTCCAGTCTCATCAAGGACAGCGTGCGTAAATGGATCTTTTGCCCAACGTCCCCAATTGGGGAGAGATCGAACGAAACCTCGAGCAGAAATTCAGTGATCTGAATCAGAGTGCCCAAAGTAGTTTCCAAAGCGCTCAAGACGGTTGGAACGGATTTACTCGCCGCGTAAGCAATGGCGCAAGCGCCGCTTATGGCTATGTCGGCGGGTACCGGATCGATCACGTTCGTCAAGCGATGGCGCTCTCCTACCCGATCATGCTAACGAACCTGACGCGTAAATGGGCGTCGATCAACATCGCAGAGATATTGCCGGTCTTGGTTAAGTTGGTTCAGGAAGTGGTGATGATTGTTGGTAGCAGCGTGCTGGTTGGAGCTGCTGTAGGGGGAGCGGTTGGCTCGCTCGCCTTTGGTGCTGGCGCCTTGCCGGGCACAGCGATAGGCGGAGGAATTGGGTTGCAAGTCGGTAACCTAATAATGGGAGCTCTAGGGCTTTATGCCATTACGGGCTACTTTTCCGACAACCTGTGGCCATGCATTTTAACAATGCACGAAGGCCTCAGCACCGCATGGCTCGCCGAAGAAGGACTGGAAGCTCCTGGCCTTGACCCAAGCGGTGGTTCAGCGGCGATGATCCAAGAGCGTACGGAGCTCGCTGCCAGACGTTTGGCGCAAGGACAAGAGCAACTGGTGCTATTGCTTTTGATGGCGATATCTACCTACCTCATGCGTGGGCAGATGAGGGCTGGTGTGGGCAACTCATTGGAGAGCATTGCAACAAGGAGTGCCCAGCTTCAATCTCAAATCTCAAATAAAGAACTCGCCGCCTGGTTATCCAAGAATGAAAGTCTGCTCCTAGAACACCCCGAGCTACAGATTAGGGGCGTTACCTCACTGGAGACGCTTGAGCGAAAAAGCGCAATGCGTGAATTTTACGCCGAGCAAGATCCCGATTTTAAGTCAGTAGAACAAACAAGAAAATTTGCGAAGGCATTCGAGCCGGCTGGTTTGAGTCGCCAACAAATCCGCGATTACCTGATGAGCCCAGCCGGTAAAGAATATCTGAAGAAAGTCATACTGGCCGACCCTGAAGCATCTGAGGAACTCCTTTACGAGAGAGCATTCGGCCACATAGCATCCGGAAGCACCGTACCGGTGACCACTCGTGTCACGACCGGCCTTGTCAAGATTGTGCCCTTGGGAGAAAAGCGTATTTCAGACTACTCACCATTCTTTACAACCATGGACGAATTGAAAGCGGCAGCAAACTCTGATAAAACACTAGCGGATGCACTCGGCCTGCCCGTAATCAGCGAAAACGCTCGTTACTCTATTTTCGAGATCAATCCACTTGAGCCCACTGATGTTTTTTTTAGTAAGGTGGCGCCCACAGTCGAGTTTGGCGGTAACATCACGAGAACAGGAGGCGCCACTCAATATTTAGTGCCAAACCGTAGCGAGTGGTCAGCACCGAAGCTTATTGGCGAGATAGATAATTAGGAGACACCATGAATAGTTTATCGCTTAAAGAGTCTGCAACAGAACTCCGCAAACAGTTGAACCTACACAAATCCACAGACAACGCGGCCATGGCCTTGTACGTCCAGCTCGAATTTTTAATCTCTGCGGCTGAGCGCGGTGAAATCCTACAGCCAATCGAGCCTAGAGACATTCCGGGGCATCGTATCATGGAAGACTCAAATCTTCGGGATCACAAACAGCTTTCAGAAGCCTATAGTAATTTTTATGTGGAGCTGAATGGAGGTCGTGAGAGTGAATCATTTAAAATGATGCAAGAACTAATAAAAGAGCTTAGGTCGTGAAACATTGCAGACGGAATCCACACCTTTACTAAAGACCCAGGTTAATCATGAAAATTTCATTTCTTAGATAGAATCACCAGATAGGTTAGATGAGCAATGCCGGGCATGAATAATCAATTCGACCGACGCACTTCTTTGCCCTTTAAAATGGTGGCCGAGACAATGGACTACTGAAGTCGCCAACTTCATATCGAACGGAGGCACGGCCGGCGTGAACCGACGGTAGAATCACGAGTACGGGGAAGGCAGGACGATTTAGCCCAATCGCCAAGGGTGGTTTGCAGGATAGGTTTTCAGATCAATCGACAATTAGGCATTCGTATGGACACTCAAGCGTTAAAAGAAGCCGCAATTGAACTGCGAAAACACCTTGAACTCTACAAAGAAAAAGAGTCGGCAGCACGCCTTTTATACGCAGAGATGGAAAATTTGATATCTGCAGCGGAGCGAGGCGAAATCAATACCCAAATTGAAGCAGGGGATATACCAGGGCATCGAATCATGGATGAATCAAACCTCAGAGGATACCGGGAGCTTTCGTCTGCTTACAGTAAATTTTATGTTGAACTTATTGATGGGCGTGATTCGGACACCTTCAAAACGATACAAAAGATCATGGAACAAGTCAGAGCTTGAATAAATCGGCGCGAGCAAAGGATGCTTTAGTTTTTTATCAAGCCGCAGCGTTGCGCTTGTAATAAATTCGTACTGCCATCTCGTTTCAAGAGTTATCTATTGCTCATAAGGCAAGGCCTAAACCCTCTCTATACCCTCCAATCATAGAACGCCTCTCGGCCATATGACTTGGGCCTACTAAGTATAGTAGAGGGGTGATCTTTAGCCATCGCAACGCTTCATAACCGCTACCCCGGGGCCGTATACATGCCCATATGAAGCTCGGCCGGCTCAGACACCATAACCGATTCATTTACCTCTAATTAACTCGGCATGAGGACTGACCGTGTAGACTGCAATATTTTGAGACATTGGAATCAGGATGACAATGGAGTGGCGAGCATCTGCTTGGGGGCGAGTGCTGACAAAATCTGACCCATGGCGCCTATCCGTAGAAGACGACCAGCTCTTCTTGCGAGTTGGCGAAGAGGTCGTAGCGATACAACCCGACAATCTCCCCAAAGTCGAAGTCAATTGGGGTGTGTTATGGACAGATATC
This sequence comes from Pseudomonas sp. LS-2, assembly GCF_003605735.1. Classification (GTDB taxonomy): domain Bacteria; phylum Pseudomonadota; class Gammaproteobacteria; order Pseudomonadales; family Pseudomonadaceae; genus Aquipseudomonas. The sequence continues at coordinate 336,995 of NZ_QXTJ01000026.1, forward strand.
ACTCTGTTCGAAACCCGCCAATTTCGTGTAGACGGGCTGCCCAACTCCAAAGCACCGGCACTGGTGCAGGAGTTAAGCCGCCTGCTTCTGATCACCCGCAGACGGCGATTCGGAGAGTGTTATACGGCAGTACGAGAGTGGCTGGACTTCGTTGCACGGGCGGTTGCGACGGCGGATTCTGAGCACCATTGGCTCACCCACGACATGCAGCAGACATTGCTAGCGGCCAAGCCCCTCCTCAGTATTGATGACAAGGCGCTGGCGAAGCTCTTTCAAACCTCAGAGGTTCAATCCTCCCTTGAAGAGAGAGCGCTCGGTGTCCAGCAGGATCTAGATGAGTGGATGTGCGACTGGCCGGCGGCTTGGGCTCGCCGAAACGACGAGCATATGCTGAAAGAGCTCGATGCATGCAAAAACCTGCTCGCCCGGGTAGAAAGTAAACCGCTTACGGACGAGCAATCTCGCGCCGTGATCTGCTTCGATAATCGCGTCCAGGTGATTGCCTCAGCGGGATCGGGCAAAACATCCACAATGGTCGCAAAGGCCATCTACGCCCTACACCGCAATCTGATGTCTCCCAACTCGATAGTCATGCTGGCGTTCAACAAGGATGCGGCTGGCGAACTCCAAGACCGAGTCGCCAAATCACTTGCTCGGCTTGAGATTCCAGACGTAGAGGTGCAAGCGAAGACCTTCCACTCCCTAGGCCTTTCCATCATTGCTGAAGCAACCGGTCGTAAGCCTCATGTGCCTGATTGGGCGGTCGAAACCTTGCTAGGTCTTCAGAAACTCTTAACCATCGTCGACGACCTGAAGGATGGATCCGAGGCGTTCAGAACTCAGTGGGATATGTTCAGATTGGTGCTTGGCCGAGACGTGCCGGCATCGGGAGAAGATCAGCTCTTTGAAGCCTGGGACAAGGAAGGTCAAGGACGCTTAGTCTCATTGAACGGAGAACATGTTGCGAGCCAAGAGGAGCGAATTATCGCCAATTGGCTTTTTTACAACGGCATCGAGTATCAGTACGAGCGGCCTTATGAGCACGACACCGCGAACGTAACGCACCGCCAATACTTTCCGGATTTTTTCTATCCCGGCATCAATCTCTACCACGAGCATTTCGCCTTGGACGCCTCAGGCAGGGCCCCAGAGCATTTCAAGGACTATCTCGAAGGAGTCACCTGGAAACGGGAAACCCACCGATCGCGCGGCACGCTTCTTATGGAGTCCACTTCGTACCAATTACAATCGGGGGGGATTTTCAGCCATCTAAGTAAAGAACTCACTTCTCGCGGACTGATCCTTGATCCCAATCCAGATCGGCCAATCCCTGCAAAGGGGATGGTACCTATGGAGGATGTGGATCTAATCAAGCTACTGCGCACATTCATCACTCACTTCAAGAGCAACAGCCTCAGCGTCGACGTACTGCATGAGCGACTCCGGGACTTGCCAGCTGGAGCATTCAAGTATCGTTTCGAAGCGTTTGTGGAGCTGGCAATTCCAGTCATCAACGGCTGGAACCTGGCCCTGTCGTTGGAGAAAGGAATCGATTTTGAAGACATGATCAATATGGCCGCTGAGAGGCTTGAGAAGGGGCATCCCTCCCCTTACAACTTGGTTATGGCTGATGAGTATCAGGATGCGTCGAGGGCCCGCGCTCGGCTCTGCAGGGCTCTAGTCGCCGAACCCGGTCGCCACCTCTTCGCAGTGGGAGATGACTGGCAATCCATCAACCGCTTCGCAGGCGCAGACATTTCGGTCATGACGGGCTTTATGGAGTGGTTTGGCCACGGCCAGGTATATCGCCTCGAGACCACCTTTCGGTGCCCTCAAGAACTGTGTGATGTGTCCAGCCGCTTTGTCTCTAAAAATCCGGCACAGCTTGAAAAGCGCGTGTCCTCAGTAACGCCCCCAATCGACCCTCCGATTCAAGCGTTTCAAGTTCCAGACAGGAATCAGATCCAAGGAGCGGTTAATCAATACCTGTCAGAACTTCACCGTCGCTTGGCCGACGGCGTGGTACCTGCTGGTAGGAGTGGGAAGGTCACGGTGTTCGTCTTGGGTAGGTACAAGAACGATCGGCAATACATACCCGAGAACTGGCAGCACCACTTCGGGGATCGAATCGAGGTTAAGTTCAAGACCATCCACACCTCCAAAGGTGATGAGGCCGAGTACGTGATCCTCCCTGGGATGGTTGCGCGAGGATTTCCCAGCGTCAAAGGCGATGACTCGGTGTTGGAGCTTGTAATGCCAGCGGGTGACACGTTCCAGCACAGTGAGGAGCGACGGCTTTTCTATGTAGCCCTTACCCGTGCTCGCCGTTCAGTAGCGATGTTCACAGTGATGGGGAAAAGCTCACCGTTCCTAGATGAAATGGTGAAAGAGGGTTCTGTCAAAGTCACCAGCATTCGCGGTGAGCCAATCAAGGAGGATCGATGCCCGGTCTGTAAGCGTGGAGTGATCGTCGCTCGCCAAGGGCCCTACGGCGAGTTTCGCTCGTGCTCGAGCTACCCAATGTGTGGTCATAAGCCGAAGCAGCAGCGCAAGTATAGCGGCGTGCAACCCCGATCTTCAGACCGTGGGCCTTGGTGAGAGCGCGGCGGTTTTTTATTACAAAAAAGCCGCTAATGGGCGGCTTCAACCCCCTTCTCTCGCGCCCAAGCGACAGCAAACTGGTTAAATGGGATCGCTGAGCAAAGACATAACTCAATCTCATCTGTCCCATGCTCGCCCTTGCCGCCTTAAGCCTATTGTGGTTTCCCCGGGCATTAGCCCCATCAGAGTCATGTCCCTGTAAGGGCGTGACCTTCGGCACGGCTGTCGTAAACCAAGCCGCCAGGGCGTCTCGGCCCTTCGGGCGTCCATCCTCACGCGCGTGTATTTGCTCGCGAACCTTTCAGCAATGCGAATCAGCATTGTCTGGCTGATTACGCAGATGCTTCGGCTGACTGGGTGATCCTGCCAGCAGCAATGTCGTTCACGATAGTGCCTAGTCGGGCTTCCTCCCGGTGAAACATAGCGATCATACGATGCAGGGCTTGCGCGTCGGGCTCATTTCCCGCCTGGCTCAGCCTTTCAGCGATCCTCACTAGCTCAACTGCTGACCACTTTAAGTCCGCAGCAAGACCTTGCAGATCCCGGCGCAGGTTCTGGTTACTGCTCATCATGCGAAAAGCTCCATTCTGTATCTCTATTCTTTATCGGTACTGCTTGCGCATTGCGCTGCGCTGTTCGCCGCTTACACCCCGGCACTTGGGCATGTCGACGTCTTACCCAACTCCTTAACCCATGCTTCGGTGTCTCTGTGTTCGATGACATAGCTATACGCTGCATCCGCGTACTTCAGCATTTCATTCAGTTCTTCAACACTGATGATCTGTAGTCGGGCCAGTGCCATGGCGTGGCCGGTTAACTCACCGTTCCAATGCTCGATGGCAAGCTCCCGACGACCTTCATGGTTGAGCAGCAAATTCCAAAGCTCCAGCTCTCGATCTCTGATGGCTTCCTCACTCGACCCACCACGCGCCTCAGTCAACTGCACGACACCACCACGATTGCGCGTACCAGCGCTCACCGTCGAACTCGATGCCGCTCAACGTGAAACCTTCGCGCGCCATCGCCGACACTGTGGCGTCGAAAAGCGCCGGCAAGAGCAGTCGGCCTGGACTGTGGGTTTGCTCGAGTGTCGCCACGTTTGAATGCCTGTTCAGATGCTCGCAGACCCTGTTCGTGATGATGAGCTCCCCACGTAACGCAGTGGTGCGCTTTGCGGGCAGCATCTGGAGGGCTACGCCCTTGTTTCGGCGCGGTGTAATAACAAAATGCATGGCTGTCGTGCGCCCCAATACTGTATCTATATACAGTTAACTAAACGGCGCCGCTTGGGTCAACGGTATATGAGGGATGGCCGACGAGTTGATCACACCTGCGATGTTGCGGCGAACCCTCCGTAGTTACTGGGACGACCTACGGCTAACGGTAGGAGCAGACACCTTTCAGGAGGTACTACTCGTAGAACAACGTCTCAATGGTCGCACTCGGGATTCAGACCGTTCACGGCCGATTCCCACCTCTCGCCACCGACATCGCCGAAGAGACTCCCGCCATCAAGGCGAGAAGAGGTTATGGTGACACCCATTCCAGACCAAAATGACTGACGTGCCCGGAGGTGACATATGGGATGGTTTTTCAAGGACAAACGCCCGCAGTGGGTGCGAGACGAAGAGCGGAAATTCATCGAAGCTGCGAACTCTCTCAAGACACTGCACGTCACTCCAGAGGGTGGGATGCGGATTGATCCGGAAGAGCTTCGCGATCAGATCATCGAAGCTCGCGAGAAATACAAGGATCTCGTAACCCGATAGATGCCTGAGCAGTGGCCTTAGCTACTGGGCACTGCTTTTCAGATTTGAAGCGAGCGTCACTGCTGGGGTGTCGATGAAAATTGTGAGGTTGATTCGGCACGGTGAGAGTGCAGCAAACGCGGGTGCGGCGTCCCAGGATCACACAAGCATCCCCCTTACTGACAAGGGCGTGGAGCAAGCACGCCATGTAGCACTCTCGTTCGTCGAACCGCCTGAGCTGATCGTTGCATCCCCCTTCTCTCGCGCCCAAGCGACAGCAGCTTCGACAACCGAAGCGTTTCCGCTCGTACCTTTCAAGACTTGGCCGATACAAGAATTCACGTATCTTGAGCCAGCAAGGTGCGACAACACTACTGTGGCCCAGCGCCGAAGCTGGGTGGACGAATATTGGGCTAAGGCCAATCCGGCCTATATCGATGGGTTAGGGGCCGAGTCTTTCGTCGAGTTTATGAGTCGCGCGCAATCGTTCCTAGCTCGTGTCGCTGAACACGCTGCGCAGAACATCGTGGTTTTTTCGCACGGCCAATTCATCAACGCTGTAGCTTGGTTGATCGCACATCAGCCAGCGGAAATCGATAATCAGGCAATGACGGATTGGCGTGAACACGAAATCGCAAATCACGTCCAAAACTGTGGCGGGTATGTGCTGACCCGCGAGCAAGGCGTTACCAGCTGGACAGTCATCAAAGCAGGAAGACGACATACTGAGTTCGCATACGCTCAAGCCGTATCGCCGGGTTAGCCGCGCCTCTCTTCAGTTGCCGGGCGCGGCTCTTCGAGCACAGCTGCCGTGAACCAAGCCGCCCTCAGGGCGTCTCGGCCCTTCGGGCGCACATCTTCGCGCCTGCGCGCTCCGCTTCCACGGGCTCCATCGTCATTCCAGGCTAGTCTTGCTCTTATGGATTTGAGCCCGACGATTGGGTCGAATGGCACAAACCAAGACCAAGCGGTGACCTCAGCTTCACGTCCGTGCTCCTGCTCGAGAAGTCGAGGTCGAGGTCGACTCGTCGAGGTTGTCTGTGGAGTTAGACCAGATGCTACTACCAGACTTTCAGAGGCTGTTCCTACTGGCGATCAAAGCCACCAGCACTACCTATGTGATGAAAGCGCTGGCACCGATCACACAGAGCACATCCTCCGGATATGTGGGTGAGCCACGCATTCTGGTCAAGAAAGACAGTGTCATGATCAATATCGGCGATGGTCTTCATGTCATCTTTGGCGAGCTGCGGGCGACCAAACTGCTGATTCAAGCGATGCTTGAAATGAGTGATCCCCATGGCATTGATCTGCAACCCTTCCGCGAGGCAGCGGCCCAGGTGGGGCAGGCGAAAAACTACATGCTTACGTATGAGCTCCAAAAGGCAAATCTCGCGAAACTCGTTGCAGACAAAGGTCTATGGGGACAGGTAAAGGCGAAATTCGAGACCAGTATTTCACTCGTGGGCAATTCAGCAGAAGTCGAAGAGTGGCGAGTGCTGCTTACCGATTGCACAGTTCAAGAGATCTCAGAAACTGTTCTGAAGCATGGTGATCATGCACATCGACTTCGACTTTTTTCGCCAGCCTCAGGCTTCCTCTCAGAAGCTGAACACAATGAGGTTTACGTCAGGGTGATGGGCTAGCCGCTGCCTCCGAAAGCTTAGAGTCAACGCCTTCCGAGCGTCCATCTCCACCTCTCCGGCCTACAGCTTCCTCGCTCCGCATGGCCGCCAAATACCTGATAGTTGCATCCATCAGAGCAGTGGCATCGGCTATCTCTGTCGAAACGTTCCAAGCCATAGTGGGCTCATTCTGAGTACACACAGCGCCCGCCAGCCCCTAGCAAAAAGCCGCCAATAGGCGGCTCTTATATACTGCTTCGATCACTGCGCGAGCCAGGACTCAACCTCATCACTACCATGCTCGGCCTTCCATGCCTTCAACGTCTTGTGATTCCCACCCTTGGTCTCAACGACCTCGCCATTGTGCGGGTTCTTGTAAACCTTCACCGAGCGCGCCCTACGAGTCGGCTTTTCAACGGCAGCCGGAGCGCCTTTCCGGTTTTTCCCACCTTGCGGATCCAGGATGTTGACCACGTCACGTAGACTGTAGCTGTACTCACCAAGGAGGTCGCGCAGTTTGGTTTCAAACTCAATTTCACGCTGCAAACCGGAGTCGTTTTTTAGCGTTTCCAGTTCAGCCATCTGAGCGGCGAGTTGTTGTTCAAGGGCACGAAATTCTGCAAGACGGGACATTTGTAGCTCCTTCTGATCCTAATGATGATTTTTGCCATTCTAATGGTAGTTGAAGTCGCATTCCGGGTAACTCATACGGCATGAACTTTACTTCTTTACTTAAAGGCCCAGCCCCCTGCAAGTGTACTTATATTTCTGGATTGGCTCGTGCTCCCCAGAGTTCAAGGCTTCTCGCGCTGACCTGATCCACTGATTGTGACCCCCCTTCAGTGCAAGGTAGGACATCGGCGGTCGACCTCACATCAAACCAATGAATTCGGCCTAGCGGTCACATCGATGTGCTAGAAGCTAGATCACGGTGATCCTCCATCCGAGACCTTGTTGTTCCTATGCTCATTCGCTGTATCGTTCTCAGTCGCCATCTCGTCACTCCCCTCCACAGGGTTATCACGTTCAGCCGGATGCTCACCGGGATTGGCCATTACATCAGGTCGTCCTGGCTCCAGCGGTGCTATCGACGCGCCGTTACCCGAACCACCTTCAAGGTCTGATTTACTTTTCATTCGTTGCCTCCCATGGCCGCAAAATGGATTGCGACATACACGTTCGAAGCTTGAAGCGTGGCGTCGTTCGATTAATTACCAGGCAGTAACAAGGGCGCCAGTACACCGCGAGAGCGCTCGGCTCCTTGTCTGATGCCTTCCCTGGATTGAACGTAATCGGAGTAAGTGACTTCCCCTCTTGGCCGCGTCAAGCCTGGCTAACAGGGTTCAGGTCGCCGTGACTCAACAGATGCAGAACAAGAAGACAGATCCACGAACGACGGACAAAGAAAAGCCCGCGATGGGGGAGCGGGCTCAAATTTTCTTGCAGGAGCAGACCCAAACGTAGCTAACGGCGTGTGAAATGAATGTGAACAAAGCTACTGAGCAGCCACAGCATCTGCACTCATCGCGGGATTAGGCCTGGTACCAAGGACATCTCGAACCGCATCCTGGGAAACCTTGGAGGGTGCATCGGGCATTGAAACGGTTGTCACCCATGACGTTGAATCTACATCCGAATGTGGTGCTACTGACGGCTGTAGTTTGGTATGGAGATAACTGATCTCCCCCGCAACAAATCGGAAGGAGTAAATTGCGCTGAGGCAGAAAACCAGCAGCCCTACCGTCACCACAACTTTGGCTGACCCTGACTGCATCGTCTCAACTCCTCCTTAGCGATGCCCTGATCCTACCCTCGGCGTCCTCAAACCAACAGCAGCTCGGCGATCACCTGCATCCTGAGTGCCTTTTCGATTAAGCAGTATCCTTGGCAGCCGCGTCAGCGCTGGAAGCGATCCTGTTTTTCAGCTCGGCAATCAAGTTCCCAATGGCGCGACTCGTATTCAGTTCAGAGATCGGTATGCCACCTGCGACAAGATTCCTACCAGGGGCCGGATCGACGAGTTCAATCGAAACCTCCCCTCTTTCGTCTATCGAGCATCGGCATTGCATGGGCAGGAACCCACGTTCGATGATATGGCGCAGCTCTAACGTTGATATAGCCATGATGCGTAATTGCACGGACTTGACCACTCATTTGCATTTCACTTGACCAGCCATTTGCATACGATCTGACCATTGAGTGACGATGCCTTTGGTTCCTTAGTCTGATACCTGATGCATAGTCGTACATCCGCCCATGGAGGAGCAATCCGTGCCTCTCAGTGCCCGGAATTTTAATTGCTGCCCTTCGTGGTCGATTTGCTTTGCCATGCGGGTTGGAGTCGTGCGCAAGCTGATCACGCATTGGAGCGGGCTTGCTAACGGGCAACGCTTGAGCGCTTAGGGCTTTTTGGCGATGACAAGCAGTCCAGCGACGATGAGGCCTGCACCCGTGATCATGCGCAACGTGATGATCTCTCGAAGCACCAGACCGGCAAGCAACATAGCATCGATGACGCTACCCTTATCAATCAGTGCAACGTTGGCGACATCCCCTGCTTTTAGGGCTTTGTAGTAGAAGATCCATGACAACGCCGTGGTGACGCCCGACAGTCCTAGCCAAGTCAAATTCCCGCTCGTGATGTTGGCCACATCTGTGTAGGAACGACCCACACCGCGAACGCCAGCACGAAGGCACCTACAAACGACGTATGAACGGTCAGGCCGAGTTCCCCCGAAATACCTGCAAGGCCCATCTTGGCGATGACAGATGTGAACCCAGCAAAAAACATTGAGACGAAGGCATACGCCATCCATTTTTCCATCCGTGTACTGACCTTTATTTCGGACGCTTGCGGCGCTGAGAGACCAGCCAAAATCACGCGGCTCTCAGTGCTACTCTCGGCATCAAAGCTGGCGAAAATCTATTGGGGGGAATACGCGGCGACCGACTTGCGAATCTCCTCCCGCGCCTCATCAGCGCTCCCCCAACGGCCCATCTTTACCCACTTCCCCGGCTCCAGTGTTTTGTAGTTCTCGAAGAAATGCTGTATCTGAGCGAGTAGTAGCGCGGGGAGGTCTGAGCACTCTTTCACGTCGCTGTACATAGCGCTCAGCTTGTCATGAGGCACTGCAATCACCTTGGCATCCGCTCCAGCTTCGTCCGTCATGTACATCACACCCACTGGCCTACTTCGAATGACGACGCCCGGTGACACCGGGTAAGGGCAAATCACCAGAACGTCCAGAGGATCGCCGTCATCGCTCAATGTATTGGGAATGAATCCATAGTTGGCCGGATAGAACATCGGCGTGCTGAGGAAGCGATCAACAAAGATCTGTCCGCTTGGCTTGTCCACCTCGTACTTGATCGGCGAGTGATTTGCAGGAATCTCGATGACGGTGAAGAAGTCATCGGGGATGGCGTTGCCAGCGGGGATGTCCGTGTAGCTCATGCTCATACCTCTAGGTTTTCTGGAAGGCCAAGACCGCTGACGTTTTGCCAACGGACATACGTGAGTCGATGTTTTACGCTGACCAATCTGTCAGGCTCGACGGTTAAGGGCCGAGCAATTTTATGATCGCATTCAGGTCAGACCACGGCTGCGAGAGTCGCGAACTGACGTCATCACAGCCAGGCCTGTGCGCGAATGGTTGATCGCACGATGTCTCATGCTGCTGCGCCGCACAGCTTTTACAGATGACAATGCCACCTTGAAATCTCCATCTTCTGCTCCAGGCTAATAACATTTCTGGCGGGGTCATTACGTCGCTCTCGTTACGCAAAGGTTGGTATCAGAAAGGAGGGTGTCACCGCACAAACGCGTCATGGCCGGCATAAATGGCACGGCCTCCTAGCTGCTCTTCAATTCGTAGGAACTGATTGTATTTCTCGACCCGCTCCCCCCGGCATGGAGCGCCTGTCTTGAGATGGCCAGTACCCATGGCCACCGTCAGATCAGCGATGAAGCTGTCCACGGTCTCCCCGCTGCGATGAGAAACCATTGCCCCCCAATTTGCCCCGTAGGCCATTTCAATGGCGGCTTTGGTCTCTGTCAGGGTTCCGATTTGATTGGGTTTGATCAGTACGGCATTGGCGACGTTTTCTGTGATGCCTCGCTGAATCCGTTCGACGTTGGTGACAAACAGGTCGTCTCCAACCAATTCGATCCGGTTACCCAGTGAATCATTCAATAGCTTCCAGCCTGGCCAATCGTCTTCCGCGAGTCCATCTTCCAGTACCGCAATCGGGTACTTGTCGACCCATGAGGAATAGAGGCTAATCAGCTCTTGGGCATCGACCTTGCGACCTTCCGAACGCAGATGGTAAAGACCGTTTTCATAAAAACCGCTGGATGCCGGATCGATAGCGATCTCGATCTGAGATCCCGGCGTGTAACCGGCGCTTTCGATGGCTTGAATGATCAGTTCGACGGCATCTGAGTTTTTCTTGAGGGCCGGTGCGAAACCACCCTCATCTCCGACCGCCGTTGAGTAACCGGCATCCTTAAGCACCGCTTTCAGCTCGTGATAAACCTCAGCGCCCCATTGCAAGGCTTCCCTGAAGCTGGCTGCGCCTGTAGGTGCAATCATGAATTCCTGAAAGTCAGGCCCTTGCCAATTGGCGTGCACACCGCCATTGAGGATATTGAAGATCGGCACGGGCATTCTCACAGCCTGGTCGCCGCCGAGGTACTGGAATAACGGCAGGTTTATGGCAGAAGCAGCTGCCCTGGCAACGGCCAGGCTAACGCCCAGGATGGCGTTTCCTCCGAGCCTGGATTTATCAGCGGTTCCGTCCAGCTTGATTATCAAATGATCAATTTGTTCTTGATCAGCTGCATCAAAGCCTCTGAGAGCGGCGAGGATTTCGGTATTTACGTTATGAACGGCTTTGAGCACCCCTTTCCCTGAGTATCGATGGGAATCGTTATCACGCAGTTCTACAGCTTCGTGAGCGCCTGTAGACGCACCGGATGGCACTGATGCCCGGCCCAGCGCTCCGCTCTCCAGGGTGACATCGACCTCAACGGTAGGATTACCGCGTGAATCGAGGATTTCGCGTGCATGAATAGCTTGGATACGGGTGTTCATAGTTCATCTCCAAGGAACGATTCAGGATCGTAATTGGCGGCATTAGTAAGTTGGTGGCCTCTGAGGCGGACATCAGCTCTCCATCAGTATTCTGAGCAACTGGATCGCTATCACCGCGATTGCTGGAACCAAGAAACCTCCGATAATCAGCTCGGGAATCTCGCCCAAGAGGGGCATGAACTGACCTGCCTTACCCATCTGGAAAAGCTCAAGCATTTGATCTGACGCGACCATTACGGAGCAGCAGTAGCCAGCCTGCGCCTTGAACCTGATCCGCCTTTGCTTTAACTGATTAAAGGTGAACAGAGACACTCCGAGGCTCACGATGAAAAGCGTGGCAAATTCAAAAACTGATCCTGTGAGCAACTTGCCCATGACAAGACCGAATACGATGCAAAGCATCACTGCACCCATGGGGTCTCCCAATTCTTTCAAGTGATTTGGATGAGCAGAAATCTGTGAGCCTTCCATTGAAGTTTCATCTGTTGGACTGCCCACCGACCCCCTACTCATCACGCTCACTGCCGCTGTGCTCGGAGCGCGTAGCCCGGCACACAGGTGTGAGACAGGTCGGCCTTGCAAGCTCTCTCACTCGGCATACGCAGCGTGACCATGGCGCCTTCGAGCGAAGTCACGATGTACCAGCCCTCGCTGGATACCCGTTGGCTGCCCGCCATCCCTGCCAGAAAAAGTGACCCAAAAATCAGCCCCAAGAGGAGCGATCTATTGTCGCGAGCCCAGCCAGCAGCTTGAGGTTGTGGACGCAAGTTATAAACTCGGTACATGGGGTTTATCCTTTGTATTAGCTGCCCAACGCGGTGTTTTAGTTTTCCGTCTGACCCACTCGACCGTATTCAATGGGCAATTTGAGATAGCCGAGAGAAATCGACTCCCTGGCCAATGCCTCCAGCAACCTGTCGCATCCGGGCTCATCAGTGGATATCGTCACCATGACGGGATGATCGGCACCGCTAAGAAAATGAGCGGTATGCAAATGTCCCAGATGATCCAATCCCTCTGTACCGCTTACCAGCGTTGCACCGAGAACACCCTGCCGCTTGGCGAAGTCGACCAGCCATTCTCCAAGTGGAAGGTGCTGGTATTGGGTGCTTTGTTCAGTGAAAAACGTCAGTTGAAAGCCGGTCATGGCAGCATCCTCATAAGGTGGTGAAAGCGACCGAGATTTGGGTCGGCCATACAGCCTCATCTACGAGCTGGATCTTCAAGATGAGTCACGACGCGTCACTGAGCGGTAACTCGCACAAGAGGAGAACGGCCCGTACCTTGCGTAATTCGTCAGCGTGATCACGCAAAAAGGCGCGCAGCTTGTCCTCTGTATCCAGTAGCTCCAGGCACTGTGGATGGCGCATATCGCCAAGCTCCGGGTGATGATGTGAGAGGCGCTGGCCTGGCAGATACCCTGCCGAAATCGGCTTGAGCATGACCTGCTCGATTCTGGCTTTATGCGCGACTTTAAGAAGATGTTGGGCAAGCGCAGGCGCACTCAGGTGATGCCAGAACTGTGTAACCCGCGCTCGACTGGCGCCGGGAAAATAGAGTTGCAAAGCGGTCAGGCGATCTTGACGACGTTCGGTCATTTCTCTTCCCCCACGAGATTTTCTTTGCGCTCGCTGGCGGACTCACGTTGATCATGAAATTGCTTGATATCGGAGAGGCGGATTTCTTCCGGCAGAGCGCGGTGATGCTTGCTGTGCCCCACCCGCTGGGCGTGATAGATCCCGGTATGTCCGGACACGAGGTAGCTGGCGATACAGGCGATGGCCGCGAGCGGCGCAATCTCTGGCCCGAACAGCTCCATGGCCATGACAATGGTTGCCAGCGGCGTATTTGCCGCACCTGCTAATACTGCGACGAAGCCAATGCCCGCCATCATCGCGAAGGGAAGATGCAACAGGGGCGCTAACGCATTCCCCAACGTGGCACCTATGTAGAAGAGCGGTGTGACTTCGCCGCCTTTGAAACCACTGCCCAGAGACACAACGGTGAACACCATCTTTCCAAGCCAGTCCCAGGGTGCCACCGGCATTTGAAAGGATTGAACGATGCTTGGAATCCCCAGCCCGATGTACTTGTTTACGTCGATGTAAGGGTTACTACCGAGCGCCCACACTGCGACTGCGATCAGCAGGCCGCCGACGAAGGGTCTTAACGGGGAATAGGTGATAAGCCGTTTAACGAACGCCCCGAGCTTATGGGTGGCGGTCGCGAATAATAGGCCCGTGAGGCCGAAGATAATCCCTGCTGCCACCACGGCCATGACGCTCCAGAGCTGTACAGGAACCACTTCGCCAATGACGTAATGAGTATGAACAACGCCCCAGGCTTGCCCGACCTGGTCGGCAACGATTGCAGCAACCACGCAAGGGAACAGCGCGTCGTAACGCATGCGTCCTATGGCCAACACTTCAAGTCCGAACAAAGCTCCCGCAAGAGGCGTGCCGAAGACGGACGCAAAGCCCGCGCTGATGCCGGCCATGAGAATCACGCGGCGGTCTTCACGACGCAGCCGTAAGACGTGCGTCAATTGATCGGCAAGCGCGCCGCCCATCTGCACCGCTGTACCTTCACGTCCCACCGATGCGCCGAACAGGTGGGAAACCACGGTGCCGATGAGCACCATCGGCACCATGCGCAGCGGGACAATTTTCTTGGGGTCGTGGATCTCGTCGATGATCAGGTTATTGCCGGCATCAACCGGTTTGCCCATCAGGTGATACGCAAGGCCTACCGCAAAGCCGGCAACGGGCAATAGCCAAATGACCCAAGGATGGGTTTCGCGCCACTGGGTGGCATGATCCAGAGAAAAGAGGAAGAACGCAGAGGCAGAACCTGCCAACAACGCCACCAAACCTGCGAGCGCAAGCCATTTGGCGATGTAGGGCAGTAAGTCGAGTTGTTCAGGTCGTCGGAGCTTAGACATTTGGTCAGCCACAAAAGAGTAAGTGGGCCTGACCAAAGAAGGGATTCTGACCGCGAACGCCTACAGACCTGGTTTGATCAGGTTTCTGTAGGCATCATCAGCTGCTACGGGAGCAGCGGTTAGTTAATGGAGGAATGCCATCTCCAGTTCGGCGATGTTAGCTAGCTGTCGCTCAAATGTAAAACTTTGTTGCAGGGGACGCGCTTATTTGAGGAGCCGGTAGTCCCAAACAACGGCACCGACGCCCCTCATCACACATCTACAGCAGGCGTTGGTTGATCTGACGCATCTCCTCGACCGACAAAGCCTATCTCAATCGGCGTTTTGATATAGAACAGGCTGATCGGTTCCTGCTCCAGCCTCTGAAATAGGCGATCAGACTCTTCTTCAGTGATGGCAAGCTGGATCTCTACAGGCTCATCGGCCATCTCAAAAAAATGCGCAGAATGCAGCTTTCCTGTGTGCCCAAACCCCTCGATACCCGTGGAAAGCGTCGCGCCTCGCAAGCCCAGATCCTTCGCTAGATCTATCACCCAATCCCCCAGCATTTTTCCTTGGTAGCGACGATTCTGTTGAGTGAAAAAAACGACGAGAAAGCCTTTCATGATCAGCACCTCAGCTGGAGCACAGCAATTGATAAGTCAGCAGTCCGAGCGCAGTCATAAGCAGTGAGCCTATGACATGGACGCTGATCGCTCCTAACGCCCAGACCACTCGACCCTCCTGAATCAGCGTCAGAGTTTCTGCGGAAAACGTTGAGAACGTGGTAAGGCCACCGCAAAAGCCAGTCATGATCAGCAGACGCCACTCCTGACTGATTGATGGATTTGATGCGAAGAACACCAGCGCGAGACCGATGATGTAGCCGCCGACTAGGTTGGCCAGGACAGTGCCAGAAGGCATTGTGGGGAAAAGGCCGTTCAGACGCATACCTAGCCCCCAACGTATCCACGCGCCTGCCGATGCACCAATGGCTATCGCGATCAGTGATTTCAGCATGGGCATCAGTCCCGATCAAAGAATTGCGATAGAGACGGAAGCTTCAGGTTGTCCGTAAAGCACGGAAGAGCATGTGGAGGGATCATTTCCTGTCCTCGATTGGGACAGGGAGCACACCTACGCACCCTGTCCAGGGTTTACGTAGGCATCATCAGCACGGGGCGGTTGGAGGAGGAATGCCATCTCCTGATACGATCCTATAGCACCAGCACTGATGGCATCAAGATCCTTGAGCCAGTCTTCATGCCCACCCATACTTAAGCCAGTCCAAGGCCATCGTCCTTCAAAATTCTCTGCATGAGACACCAGATGAGCATCGGCGAAACTACAAAATTGATCAGTACCCGAAGTGAAGAAAACGCGAACCTACTCCTCCGGGCGGGCTGGACGCTTTTGCTCATAGCTGATCGTCAGGAAGAGGGTTACCAGTGGCTGCTCTATCAATTCGGATGGCAGCAAGACGGGGAACCTCCTGAGAGCGCATTTACCGGTGTTGAAGGTGGCCCTGACCCGTTTCGAAACCGCACAACAATCGAAGTCTCTACCTGACATTCGTAGCAAAATAGTCTCATCTGAATGCTGTTAAAGGCTTTGAAAACAGTCGATTGCATTGCACTTGACCATCTGTTTGCATTCGACTTGACCATTTGCATTCGTGTTGCCCAGTCTAGGTACGAGCCTGACGCTCCTCAGAGCGCCGACGACTCACCTGCAGGTATGGATGACTAGCACTGACTACATCCACGCCTCAGCCCATCTAAACACGATGGTTTACCAGCATCCGCAACGGCGCGGCAGAAGCCTGCCATGGAAGCAACGCACAACAGTAATGCTCAAACTGCTTGCCGGGGATATGGGGCTGGACGTTATGCATGCCACGCGCCCGCAATTTGCGCTGAGGACAGGCGTAGAAGACATCACAGCTGATCTTATTGAAGAATTCAAGAAGACGTCCGCGCTCAGGACATGGGGGTGGGAGTGCATTCTCGACGGCACGCCACAGGTAATGCCGCCCACCTCGTTGTTCTAGGCGGTATCGAACGGGTGAGCGTGTGGTCAAGTGCAGTGCAAACACGTGGTCAAATCGAATGCAAATGCCTGGTCAGTGCAGACGCAATTAGGTGGTCAGGTAAGATGCAATTTCCCACATGACGCACAAACTCCCAGTTGTTGTTCATGGTGGACTTGGGAACAGGTCGAATATTCGAGATGCATGAGCCTCAGCTTGTCCATGCGACAAACCCCATTCGGTTTAGCAAATGTGTTGCACGAAGGGTGACATTCTGATGTCCAAATATTTCCACCCTCTGTTGGTAACGGAGTGACCCATGACTAAAGCCAGCGAGCGCCACATCATCGCTTTAGCCGCAATGTTGCACTCGCTTCGAAAAGCGGTGGACAAGCTGGAAAGCATTGAGCTGGCGCAGGTTCAGCATCTACAGGGCGAGCAGACTGTCGACCACCAACAATCGCTATCCCAATGCTTCACCAATTTACAGCGTTCCATTTCAGACATGGAAAATACGCTAGTCACCTTGGCGGAGGCTACAGGTGAAATCAGCAAGCTATAGCTATGCAAGAATGGGAATTAGCGGCCATAAAATGATCCTGGGAAGGATTGCCCGAGTTCACGCCGTCCCTTGTCAATCATCCTCCGTGACGGTATGCGCAATGGCTGGATGGCCTGCAACAGCAGGCCCCAGCAGCCGATAGTACTGCATATGAAATTGAGCCTCCTCGCGTCGCCCTTCCGCTTCAGCACGCAGTGCGCTGGATAAATGCCAGTCGCGAACCCGAAGAAGACATTCAATTTGGCGCTTTGATCGATTGGTATCCGACATCTGGCCCTCCTTGCCTAAAGTCATATCGCTCGATTTAAAGCTAAGGCAAATGATGACAAAAAAGGTTCGATCAAATGGAGGCCGCTCGCAGATCTGATCATAGGAACGATCACTTGAGGGCGGCCATTGAAAGACAGAGGATGTGGTTGCGAAGCGCCTGCCTTTTACACAGCTAAGGAATGATGGTGATGATGGTTTACGACGTATTTGGAAGAA
The DNA here is from genome assembly GCF_003605735.1 of Pseudomonas sp. LS-2. Lineage (GTDB taxonomy): Bacteria > Pseudomonadota > Gammaproteobacteria > Pseudomonadales > Pseudomonadaceae > Aquipseudomonas. Next base: position 354,059 of record NZ_QXTJ01000026.1, read on the forward strand.
CAATAGGCATTCAGAAAGCACAAGGTGAATGGCAGGTTTTTCTCCTTGATGAAAGCACGGGAAAGCGCTCAAGGGTGACGGGCGTGGTCATTCCTGACTTTGTTGGCGAGGATGAAATTACGGGCTGGCTGGACGACATTTATCACGAATCCGCAAGCATCACGAGGCCCTGCGTTGTGCGTCTCAAGTAAGCCTTCTCTGCCCGTGGGTACGGAAGTCGACAACTCACCACCCACCGCACCGCAGGCGCGTCAGTACCTCATCCGCCTGCGATTGTAGGTTTGCACGGGCACGCATCATCTCGTTTGTTTGGCTGGAGGCAGGAAGGTTAGCGGCATCTGCATCAACGTTTATGAGAAGCGCAGAAAGGCTGGCGTGCATCATCAAAGCAGACGAGAGCACGTCGCACTGCAGTTCTCTCTTTACGTTTGATACAGCACCTTGTGCAAGCGCGATACCCTCATAGCACGACCTCGCAGCTGCCAGTGAACCTAACGTTATGTCTAGCGCCTGCTGGTGATTGTGTCCAGAAGACCCTGATGCGGATTTCTCTATGAATGCGCCGAATGTTCGCATGTCATTGTCAGCATGGGCCTTCATCACGGTAAGCAGTTGCTCCACTCTGACGGCAATATCTACCTCGCTGTCGGCATCAATCTGATCGAAAGATTTGCGAATCACCATTCGCAGAAGCGCTAGCGCCAAACTCGCAGTGACGCATGCGGTGGCACCGCAGCTTGGTACAGGCGCCGGTGAGGCAACTTGTTCGCAAAACGAATCCAGAGTGCATGACCATAGGCTCATCTAGTAATCCTCAGTGGTTATGTTGCGCAGCTAGACAAGCGCTCTCACAGGTATCGAGGTTTCAGTCGCTGCAGCATCGGATCGGCTCCTGGTCTTGTACCGGCGGGTTGGCCAAATGAACCTCGGGCGTTCCAGGTCACTCAGGAGTTTGATGGAAATCTGGCGGGGATCGGCCATGGGTCATCGTGGTTCGATTCGTGCCCGACGTGTTTCGTGACTGGGGCTTACGACAGAATTGCGCCGAACCACTACAAATTGTTCACGATCTACGAGTGCAGCCGAGCGCTGCTGGCCGATCATCCTTAGCGTTTTTTAAATCCAGTGCGTTAGCACTGGTCGGCGACTGTACGCAGGAACTCCAGTACGTAACGCTCTCCCCCGCTTTCCCATACGTCGACGTGCCCTGCCCCTCGGATCAGGATGAACTTAGAGGGTTTATTTGCCGCCGCATAAAGTTGCTCGAAGTGAGCGGGCGGAATCACCAGATCTTCATCTCCGCCGTATATCAATAACGGTGCACGAACTCGACCAATCTTCGACAAGCTATCGTAGCGATCACGGGTCAGCCGCTCTACGGGCAGCCAGGAAAGTCTTGCTTTAGCAACAGCTACCACGGATGTGAACGGTGCTTCCAGGATCAAACCTGCGCATCGTGTTTCAGTGGCTAGCTGCACTGCCACTCCGCTGCCGAGGGAGTAGCCATGGATCACCACGGCCCGCCCTGTGCTTTCCAGTAACTTCAATGCTGCTCTGCCGTCGGAGTAAAGGCCTTGCTCACTCGGTCGACCAGGGTTACCTGCGAATCCACGGTATTCAACCTGCAGAACCCCGTAGCCTTCGTCGACCAGCCGTTCCGCGATTGCTGACCGATTACGCAAATCCTCTCCATTGCCGTGCAGCAGCAAGATACAGAGCGGCGAGTCGGGTACAGGAGGACAATACCTGCACGCAAGTCCAAGCCCATCGGCAGTAACCACAGACGTCCAGACAAAGCGCGGATCGAAATCCAGCGGATGGGCCCGAGTGGTTCTTTCACCAGGGTAAATCAGACGTCCTTGCAGCCAATAAATCGCTATTAGGCCCGAAAGGTACAGGAGCAGGATTGCGGCGCCTGCAAAGGTAAGCAGGTACACCATCGAGATCACGGCTCTTTACCACTAAGCGTCTGAAGCTTGATCCCCCATGCCTCTCCATGACGCTGCAGTGCCTGCTCGAAGAAATCGAGTTTCATCGGTGGAAGCGGATCAAAGCGGGGCTTTAGCCGTTGAAGATCCTTTGCGAAACGAGTGAACGTGGCGAAGTCCCGAGGATAGCGTTGAGGGTCAACTCCTATAAGCCGAGCCTGCCCTTTTGCTCGGCTTAGCGCCTGCCGCCAGCGCTGCATGGTGGCTAGACCCACCCCTTCCGTGCCATGAGAAAACAACATCAGATCGACCTCCTCCGGCCCTGCTGCCTGCGCAAGGAACCGCTCCAGAAGGTCAGCGGAAGGTTCTACGCCGAAAAGCAGCCATAGGGGGATGGCTCTGAGACTCAAGGTCGTATGAGGGTCGCATAGCAAAAAGCTGCCGACCAATAGACGCTCGGCCCTAACGCCTTGATCGCCATACCATTGCCGGTAAATTTCGGCGGTGGGAACGCTCAATGCCTCAGGTTCTACATAGCTGATTTCGATAACACGCCATTGACGTTGCTCAGCCAACTCTTTCAGATCTTGGAGCAACGCAGGGTCGAATCCCCACTCTGCTTCGGGTGTGAGTTCGGTCGTTTTCGGTGGTTCCCAATGTGTGCGAGGAATACTGTACCGCCTCAAATATTCAGCGACTCGCGGTGAGCCTTGAAAGTACTCAGCCTCTGTCGCGCCCCCTGTGGCCCCAAACTGAAAGATTGAGCGTTCGCCAGTACGCGTGACGGGCCATTGTCGATTGCAACGGTTCACATAGAGCGTGCCGCCACGCGGTAAGTTGCGCAAAAGGAATTCCCGGTAAGCAAGCGGTAAACGCTGCAACTTGAGGCGGAAGTACGTCATTTGTTGGAGCATCAGACGATCCTGATTCGGATCATGCATGTGATGCACTGCAATTCGCGCATCGGCCTCGAGTAAGTTGGCCACGGTGCCCAGTCCTTCCTGGAAAGCACGCTGGGCGTCGTCTGGATCGTTCCCGAGTGCACGTACGGGACATAAGAAGGTCTGCGGCAGCCAAGGGACATTCATTGCAGCTGCCAGATGAATCATGGCGCCGTTCGAGGAACCAATGAATGCAGCTGGGTACCGTCGATCAGGGTATTGCCCGGCTACCCACTCACTGATGGCCTCGATATCCAATCGTCGCGCCTGTCCCTCCCCTATGCCTTCAGCCATTCCACCGAAAGCGTAAATCAACTCTCGGGATCTACTTGGTAGGGCATTAAGGACAGGCATCAACTTGTCCATAACAGCTGACTGGCTCGGGCTGGTGAAGGGCTTATCATGCAGCGCAGCCGCCAATGCCTGAACCATCGCTGCAGCGGAATCAAAACGGGCGATACCCCGTGGGGGCCGACTCATTTATCGATTCTCCCTGAATGATTGTCTCCGTCCAAAAAGTCCGCCACTGCTTGGGCGAAACTAAAAGGGTATACGTAGTTCATGGTATGAGTGGCGCCCTCAAGCAGCCGAAATTGGCCGTTTGGCAACAAATCGCATGCTCGTTGCGCCCACGGAGTCGGAACTACCGGATCGCGTGTGCCTTGCAGGATCAGACACGGTGCTTGGATTAAGGGCAAACGGGTTTCGACTCTGTCCCGAATCAGTCTGTACATGCTGGTCAAAGCGCGCCAAGGGCCGGCTTTGGCATAGTCGACACGGCCGATGTCTGCACTCGATCTCTGGCGCTCGCGACGCCCGTTGAGAAAGGCGCGGCTTATCTGAGTAAAGAGGTTTCGCGCATCCGCATCGACAGTTAGCCCCTGCAATACAAGACGGTCAACGACTGCAGGATGGCGCACTGCGAGCATAGTCAACACCTGGCAGCCGAAGGAATTACCGATAAATGAAGCCTTGCCAACATTCATCGCGGTCAGCCACAAAAACAGAGCGTCGCTAAGGCTTTGGATACTCAGGGCGCTACGCGGCGATCCAATGACACTCTCGCCGTAGCCAGGTAAATCCGGGGCCAGCACGCGGTAACCGTTCGCAGCCAATGCCAGCGCCAGAGGCTCCATATAGCGACTGGAAATGACCAAGCCATGAACCAGCACCACCACTGGCCCATCCAAATCGCCGACGCTCCGGAAAAACATGCGCCAAGGCCCAGCCTGTATGTACTCGCCTTTTATGCCGAGTTGCAGGCTATTTTCGCTCAGCGCTGGCATTCGAGCCAAACGGCGATAAATGCGATAGCCGGCCACTGCACACAGGCTTGCGGAGCCAGCCAAAATCCAGGTTAGATTATTACGGGAAGATCGCTTCATCGCTTTTCACTCGCGGATTTGAACGAAGCGCTCGAGGGACACTGCTCATTGCCGTTACCGAAATGCATATCCAAGCCAGCAGCGCTGATGTTTGTACTCATGGCTCACCTCTTTTTGGCAATGCGAATGCCTCGACGTAGTCGCCCGACCGAGTCTGCAAACCACCGTGACCGCCAGCTGCAATGACGACGTACTGCCTGCCGTCCTTGCCCATGTATGTCATTGGCGTTGCCTGCCCTCCGGCAGGCAGCCGAGCCTTCCAGAGTTCTTTGCCGTTCTGCGCATCAAATGCGCGCAGATAGTCGTCCGCCGTCGCGCCCATGAATATGAGCCCGGATCGAGTAGTGACGTTGCCGCCGATATTGAAGATCCCTGTGGGGAAAGGCAGGTTGACGTGTAGCCCCATCGGCCCCATGTCACGAGTTGTGCCTACATCATGTTTCCAGACGACGGAACGGGTGCGCAGATCAACCGCCGCCAACTGCCCCCACGGTGGCGCTTTGCAAGGTGCGCCCAACAACCCAAGCCACGGATCGACCTTGACCACATAAGGCGTGCCGTATTGAGGATTGATGGCGAATTTCTTAGGTCTTGGCGGCTGTCCCTTGCCATCCCATGGCTCGACCAGACCTTTTTTCTCCGCATCAGACCGTTCAAGCGTCTGCGCAACAAAAGGGATGTAACTCAGGTTCGCATACAGGCGCTTGCGCTCAGGATCGACGGATGCTCCGTGCCAGTCGATGACGCCATCGAATGCTGGATACACCAAGGTTTTCTTATCTAGGGAAAATGGCGTAAACGCGCCTTTGTAATCCAGGCTGCGAAATTCAATACGGCAGAGCATTTGGTCGATGGGCGTTACGCCCCATGCGTCCTTCTCCTCGATCTGAGGAGGTGCAAACGAAGGCATGCCCACTGAGTAAGGTTGCGTTGCGGACACAGGTTCACCCGGCAAGCCACCTTGAGGCGCGGGCTTCTCTGCAACCTGGGCGACAGGCTCCCCAGTTTCGCGATTAAGGACAAACAACTCGCCGCGTTTGGTTGTCTGCACCAGAGCGGGAACATTCTTGCCGTTGGTATCCTGCAGGTCTACCAACGTCGGGCCGATGGGCACATCCATGTCCCAAAGGTCATGGTGCAAGGTTTGGAAAGACCACCTGGGCGCGCCTGTTTCGATATCGAGCGCGACCACGGAACTCGAGTATTTCTCATCGAATGGCCGGCGTTTAGCACCGTAGTAGTCCGGCACTGCATTGCCAGTCGGTAGATACACCAAGCCGCGCTCAACGTCGGCGGTGTATACCCCCCAAGCATTAGGGGTGCCCGGAGTGAAATTCTCATCGGGCGCGGGGTGGCTGACAACGCTTTCGGGACGCCCCACGTCCCATGCCCAGGCAATTTGACCTGTGATCGGATCAAAGGCACGCACCGCTCCCGAGGGCTCGTTGGTTTTCTGGCCGTCATATATCCACCCGCCAAGGATCACTCGGTCACGGACGACTAATGGCGGCGAGGTTACGAAATGAAAACCTTTGGGCACATCACCCAAATGCTGCCTCAAAGAAACGAAGCCCTGATCTCCGAAGTTCGCGCAGGGCTTGCCCGTGTTTGCGTCCAGTGCGACCAGGCGGGCATCGGCCACCGGAGAAATAATCCGTTGCGGGCATTCGGTACCTGCCGGCGCCTCGTAATAGGCTACGCCGCGACAGGCTAGATAAGCGTTGTTCCCGGTTTCTGGTTTGGGATCGAAACGCCAGCGCTCAGCACCCGATACGGCATCCAGGGCGATGACCTGGCTGTGCGGCGTGCAGATGTAAAGTGTATCGCCCACCTTGATGGGAGTGACCTCGAAATTGAATTCGTAGCCGTTCTTGTTTTCTCCGGATCGCGCAACATCGCCCGTTCTGTATTCCCAGGCAGGTTGAAGTTGGTCGACGTTTTGCTGACCGATCTGCGTGAGCGGAGACCAGCGCTCACCGCGAGGCGTGCGACCGTAGTAACGCCAGTCATTGTCGATATTTTCAGGCGAAGATGAAGGCTGCGTTAACTGTGCCTGTGCCTGCTCTGGCAAATTTTCTGGATAGGGATGAGCGAGGAAAAGCAGAGCAACGAGCAGCGCGCCAACCAGAGAACAAATCACATTGCCTGCAGATGAGATGTGCTTGTGTGGGTGGAGCCGCCGACGAATCCGAGGAAGCAGCAAGTAGAGGCCCAGCAAGGTCGGAACGAGAAGCCTTGGCTCAAGGGCCCAGGCATCCAGGCCGCTTTCCCATAAGGCCCAGGCGACAGTCGCGAGCCACGCCAGACCGTAAACCCATAGCGACCACCATCGGCCCCTGATCAAACCGACGCCAGTTATCAGCAGAGCTAATCCTGCCAGCAAGTAATAGGGCGACCCATGCAGCATCACAAGCCAGATACCGCCGCCAAACAGGAATGATCCAATGAGCGCCACCAGCGCGCCGGTAAACACAGGGGTACTGCGCTGGAACAGGTTCATCTGACCTCCACAGGCTCTTAATAACTCAGATCATGACCAAGGGGAGTCTGTATGCATTACTCCGCTCCAGAGTCAGGTTGGTTTGCAGTCACTTCTTTTTGAGCGCTTCGATCAGCTCAGCTTTGGTCATCTTCGAACGTCCAGAAATATTCCGACTACGGGCCTCACTCATCAAGCTTTCCTTGCTCTGCGTTTCAAGTGAAGTTTTAGAGTCACGCCCATGGCCGCTGCGTGTTTGCGCCGCTCTTTTGCCCGAGTCAGATTTGGCCTGTTCCTTCGTAGAGTGCGACGTTTTTCTACCCGAGCCACCAGCTTTTTTACCCCCTCCTGACTGTTTGTTTACGGTTGCCCAAGCGCGCGCCTCCGCCTCGTCTTTGGGTGTGCCCTTCTGCTCGTAGCTCTCTTCAATGTGCTCGGCTTTGCGCTTTTGCTCGTCGGTGTACTTGTCTTTGCTTCCACGTGCCATGGCGCGTACCTCTGTGTAAGTAGGCGCGAGTCTGCCTTCGCCCCTGTTTCAATAGGGAAGCAAATTTATCAAGGAAAGTTCACCCAGATTTCTTGAAGTAGCCGGGCGCGCCACATCATGACTGCGCCTGGCCGGAGAGCTCTCCATAATGAAATGACGGGAACATACACCGTCCTGCATACGGACGATCACGCCCGTGTCCGCTCAGCAACTCAACGGAACGATAACGACGCCGCCATCCTCTACGTCAAATCACCCAGAGGAGGAACCTTCATGATCGACCCTGATACAGGCATGAAGATAGGAGAGCGCTACTCAGTAGAGAAAATAGGCGACACGCATCCATTTACAGGATTTTTTCTCGACGGAAAGTATTTTCTCGCCCCGGAGCTATTGAGCGCGGTCGGCTGGCTCGAAGGCCAAAAATTCATTTACGACGATCTGGACTCGACAGGGAAGCCCCTGTTCCCAGGCCGTCTCGCTGGCACAATCTCCGACCTCACTCTGACCCTGGTATCTGGGGAAACTCTAAAGCTCGCTGCTGTTGAGATGGATCCACCGATTCCAACGGAACCTTTCGTAACTTCAAATGAGCCTAAGGGATTAGACATCGGGCCGTTGAGCGGAAAGCTGGTTGTCATTACCGAGGCATCAAGTGGTATTGGCCGAGCCACCGCAAAGGCTTTCGCGTGCAAAGGCGCGCGACTTGTACTGGCGGCGAGGGATGAAGAAGCGCTTTACGAGGTTTTGGATAAGTGCACTGAGTGCGGTACCGACGCTGTCGCAGTCACCACGGATGTCACGATCAGCCCGCAAATGATAAATCTCGCAGAGCGCGCTGCAGAGTTCGGGCACGGTCGCATTGACATCTGGAAGTCCGCCATACAGCTCGCAGAGGGCGAATGCTAGCCCAAGTCCGCCATCCATAATGCTTAAACTGATGCGCCGGCAAACTAGGACAAGCATCTTAGCGAATCCGGTAGACGAAGTGTCCTGCAGGTTGTCCGCGCAACCGGCTCGCCACCCCACCGGCTCAGGCCTTCACCGAGCGGAGTTTCTTCTTCAGTGGCCGAGCATGACACCAGGTTACTAATCGTTTTTCTTAAGCCATAGGGCCTGTATCTCCAGTTGCTTGAAGAGCGCGCTCCTGTAGATGATCCGTGACCCTCCGACCAAGATTTCCGGTTTTGCTGAGCCGATCCGCATGTTTACGGAGCACAGCCTCCCTTTCCTGCACCGTTAAAACCATCCTAGTTGTCGATTGGGCTTCGCGGCGCAGATCTTTCTTGGCCATTTCAAGAGAGAGCTCCATTAGCTGATCAGCTAGCACACGCAAATCTTCGACAGTTTCATAAAGGTCTTGCACAAGAGATTCGCGCCGCTTTCGCATCCACATACGTGCTTTCTCACGTTGAGCTTGGAAATGGTCTCTGAATTACCCGTCCAGGGCGAAATGCACAGACGAGCCGAAATTAAAATAGATGCACCACTCGGGCCAGACCAACCTTCGGGGCAGCGAAAAGCTCCCTAAAGCCCATCACACATCCCTCGATGCATTGCCCTGACCAGCGCTTGCGCCGAGAAACTGTCTTCACCAGCAAATCGATTGGGAAAAACGGAATAACCGTTTCGAGAGACTGTTCCTTGGATACGCCTCCCCAAGCGAGTACAAGCGTCCCTTCTGCAGGTCGATTCATGGGGTGCCCCTCGTGCACCGGCAGGTCACGCTTGCCGTTAGAATTCAGCTCGTATTTGCTCTTTCGCTCCACCAACAAATAGCGATGCGCTTCGCCAAAGACTAAGCGTCATCGCTACCCATGGTAACGAAATACAGGCCAAGTGAACCGTGATCAGGCATTAGCATACTCAGCTCCACCTTCGATGGCCCTACACCATCGACAGCCATCCATGAACCGATATGCAGGCCTACCTGGCTAGCCAACCATATTGCGCGCCTGTCGACATACTGTTCCAGAGCTGTCTGCTGCGATGAGTGCCACGTCATGGCCTTCAATCTTTGCTATGGACGTAAGCGGATGGCGAATACAACTTCCCTTCTGTTGAGGGCGTCACGTGGCCTAGCCGTTATCTCGCGTTGGCCGAGGCAAAGTCCTTGATCACCCTGAAAAAGGCTTCAAGGGAGAGTGAGATGAATTTGTCTCGGTGATAGACAGCGTGTAACTGCCGTTTGTGCTCAGGAATCACGTGATTCAACGAGATCAGTCTGCCTTCTGCGATGAGGTCTCCGACCACCCAATAGGAAAGGCAGCTGATTCCGATACCCGCCGCTACCATCCGCTTTATGGCTTCAGAACTGCCAATCTGCCGAGCATTGCTCAAAGAACCAAGATGCGGTAAGAGCCACTGCTGTACCTCTTCAGCCGTGCCCGATCCCTCTTCGCGCACAAGCCAGCGTGCTTCACGTAGCTCACTGGCAGAAAGCTGCCCTTTATGTGCCAAAGGGTCATCTGCCGCTGCGACAATGATCAACTCGTCTTCACACCAGGGCTGCACGGCCAGAGTGGGCTGGTGGCTGGGCCCTTCAACCAGGCCAACGTCAATTGACAGTTGTGCCGCCTGCCGGGTGATCTCTGCACTGTTGCCCAGGATGACATCGATCTGTGTCCCGCCGGCACGCTCGGCCATGTGTTGCATAAGCAGCGGCATAATGTAGTTGCCAATCGTCGTGCTGCAACCTACTCGCAGCCGCGCGACCACGTCTGTCCGAAAACCACCCTCGATCTCCAGCGCTGCTTCGATCAGGCGGATAGCCTTGGGCAGAAGTGTCTGGCCGTTTTCGTTCAGCACCAAGCGTTTGCCGACGCGGTCGAAGAGTTGAATATCCAAAGCACCTTCAAGTTCATGGAGTGCCGCGCTGGTCGCTGACTGCGACAGGGCAAGGGCTGCACTGGCTTGTGTGGTTGAACCCAGTTGGGCGATAGCGCGGAAGATGTCGAGTTGCCGAAGTGTGAGCTTCACTTTCTTACCTTAAAAACGGGTATGCCATATCCAAAATATCCGTTTTTCCAGATAAGTGCATGCCGCTATTCTGAACCTATCACCGCATCGTAATCATTCGGAGGCTTTATGCGCGAGATCAGCCTTACCAAGATCATGCAGGGCGGCCAGCCGCTCGCGGCGCTTTCCAATCCCAAAGAGGCGATTCGGCAGTTCACGCCTAATTGGTTTGCCGCCACGATGGGCACCGGCATTCTGGCCTTGGCCCTGGGGCAGTTGCCGGGTCACAGTACGCTGCTTGCAAGTGTTGGGGAGGCCCTTTGGCTGTTCAATATCCTGCTGTTCACCGTCTTCACCTTGATGTACGCCGCCCGCTGGGTGTTCTTCTTCGATGAAGCTAAACAGATCTTTGGGCATTCCACGGTTTCGATGTTTTTCGGCACGATACCGATGGGGCTGGCAACGATCATCAACGGCCTGGTTCAGTACGGCCTCCCAAACTGGGGAGACGGTGTGATACCCCTGGCTCATGCGCTCTGGTGGTGCGACGTCGCCATGGCAATGGCGTGTGGGGTGCTGATCCCTTTTATGATGTTTACCCGGCAGGAGCACAGCATCGACCAGATGACCGCCGTATGGCTACTTCCGGTGGTAGCGGCGGAAGTGGCAGCCGCCAGCGGCGGTACAATTGCAACGCATCTGGCCGATACCAGCGCTCAGTTCACGATGCTGATCACCAGCTACGTCTTGTGGGCCTACTCGGTTCCGGTGGCCTTAAGCATTTTGGTTATTCTGGTACTGCGTCTGGTACTTCATAAGTTGCCCCATGAGAGCATGGCGGCGTCGTCTTGGTTATCGCTGGGGCCGATTGGCACGGGTGCGCTGGGCATGCTGGTCATTGGCAGCGATGCACCAGCAATCTTCGCCGCCCACGGCATGCCAGGCATCGGCTTGGTGGCCGGGGGTATAGGGGTGGTATCGGGCGTCCTGTTCTGGGGGCTAGGCTTGTGGTGGATGCTGTTGGCGCTATTGATCACCGCGCGTTATATCAAGGGCGGCATACCCTTCAATCTTGGCTGGTGGGGCTTCACCTTCCCGCTGGGGGTATATGCGGTGACCACGCTGAAGCTCGGCGCGACGCTGAATTTGACCTTTTTCGATGTGCTGGGCGTTATCCTAGTGGTGATGTTGGCCATCATGTGGCTGGTGGTTGCGACCAAAACCGCCGCCGGTGCATACCGTGGCAATCTGTTTGTATCGCCCTGTATCGCGTCACTGAACGCTAAGCGCGCCGGTCGCTAACGATCAGACAGTTGCCACCTGCGCCGCTCGGGTCAGCGTGGCGACAATGTCTTTAGCGACATCGGGATGCTGACACACCGAAAGTGGGCTCGGGTGGGGCATAGCGAGCAGCCTTACCGCAGGGCGATGAAGCTCGATTTCGGGTGCCGCTCTCTGCGCCACACGCCCAGCCAAGACCACGACGCGTAAACACGGGAGCAAATCCATTACCTCTTTCAGCAGTGTGACGCCCTCTGTGATTTTCGAGCGTGTGATCGCTTCGGCAGGGTTGTCCAGATCCGGCAGCCATGGATAGAGATTCCACAAAATGCTCTGCTCACGCGCGAGACACGTCTGTTCGAGGAAGCGCTTCAGGTTTCGCTGGGAGGGCCCTGTGTTGTCGCGGGAAACGAAGCGTGGCCATGAGCAGTCTTTGGCGGGAGACTCCAGCAATATCAGAACAGACGCATCGACTCCACCATCCAGTGGGTCGAAGTAAGGCAGTTTTCTACCGAAGCAGCGCCTTTCCACCCATGTGTTCAGTGCACGCACGTGCGGGGAATATAGAAGTTTTTGGCGTATCTCAGAGATGTTCACGACATAGTCCTTTTCAAGGCTCGTTGCAGACCATCCAAGCCTTCCTAAACGCTATAGAGGCATGTGGTGAGTCGCGGCCAATGATACCTCCCCTCTTTATCTAGAAGGTCAAACTGCCTTGGGCTGCTGCCAGTGGAATGGCAGCAACTTATTAACTTCACTGGCCTTCTGTGTCGGCAACCGAGTAAGTACATCTTTGAGATACGCATACGGATCATGCCCGTTCATGCGTGCCGACTGGATCAGGCTCATGATCGCCGCCGCCCGTTTTCCACTGCGCAGCGATCCGGCGAAGAGCCAGTTTGACCTCCCGAGCGCCCATGGCCTGATCTGGTTCTCCACGGCGTTGTTGTCGATGGGCACGGCTCCGTTATCCCGGTAGCGCGTCAGCGCTACCCAGCGTCTCAGGTTGTAATCCAGCGCCTTGGCTGTAGCCGAACCCTCGAGCACAAGACCACGCTGAGCCAACATCCATTCGTGCAGTTTCGCTGCGATGGGAACCGCCATTTCCTGCCGCAATTGCCTACGATCTTCGTCGCTCATGTCCTTGGCCTGTCGTTCGACTTCATACAAGCCGCCGATGGAGTGCAGCGCCTGTTCGGCCAACTGGCTTTTGTTCGCCACATTGCAGGTCGAAAAACTTGCGCCGGGCGTGTGCCATGCAACCGATTTCGGTAATGCCTTGTTCGAAGCCGGCTTTGTAGCCTGCGAAGTCATCGCACACCAGTTTGCCGTTCCAAGTGCCCAGGAAATTGCGCGCATGTTCGCCAGCACGGCTGGGGCTGAAGTCGTAGACCACAGCCTTTAGTGCAGAGAACGGCGTGGTGCAGTAGGCCCAGACGTACGCTCGGTGCGTCTTCTTTTCGCCCGGTGCCAACATCTGCACCGGTGTTTCATCGGCATGGACGACTCGCTGGGACAGCACGGCTTCACGCAGCGCGTCGACCAGCGGCTGGGGCCGCACGCCGGTTTGTCCTACCCACTGGGCCAAGGTCGAGCGAGCAATTTCCAATCCGGCGCGGCCAAAGATTTTCTCCTGCCGGTACAGCGGCAAGTGATCGGCAAATTTGGCCACCATGACGTGGGCCAGCAAGCCTGCTGTCGGGGTACCTTTGTCGATAATCTGCGCCGGCACCGGCGCCTGGATCAGTGTTTCGCACTGACGGCAGGCCCACTTGCCACGCACACGGGCAATTCAATGATCACTGACGCTTCGGCTGGCTGTTTAGGGGCGGCCTTCAGCGGGACGAATGCTGGCAGCGAGGTTGTTGCGGGCTGGCCCTGGTAGAGCGGCATCCATTTTCGGATGACATTGGCATTGATGCCGTGGCTGATGGCGACACTTGACACGGTTGCCCCAGGTTGCAGGCATTCCTGAACGACTTGGGCTTTGAACGGTTTCGGATAAGAGCTTCGTTGGCGCATGGAAATCCTGGCGATAAGGGTGATCGCGTCCGCTAAAATACGCGGACACCATCACCCTTAAAGCTGGAGTTCGGAAGGTGAGTTCGCCGGACGCTTACCTATGGACTTTGCCACGTAGCATTACTACAGAAAGCAAAAGCACCTCAGTCGGCATCGTTACCACGCACGTATATCTTTATCCGTAAAGCTCCCAGGCAGACGCCAAGCAACTGAATCGATTCAATCAGAAATGATGCCAAGCAATGCCTTGCGCCCGAGCATTGCCAAGGCTATTACTTGGATATCCGCTCGGGGAGGCGCGAAAATGCAACCACGATTCGTTATCGTCCCAGCTGTGCCAATGGAGACTGATGTGTTCCGAGTAGGTCTCAGATTCTATGCCGCGACCACTTCAACGGGCTTCGACATCTACGATAACCAAGAGAAGATTCGGCTTAAACGAGGATTTCCCAGTAGGTCGGTAGGGGCTTCGGCGTGCGCAAAAATGAACGCCGAATCACGCAATCCAGAAGAGCTATTCCCATTACCACGAACAGACTGAAGCGTAGTGGCGTTAGTCAATTGTGGATGAGATGGATAGAAAGGGACTGCTGCTTGGCAATGCGCCAGCGGCCCGAGGTCGTGCGCGATCATTGGATGCGTCAAGACCGACCATCTGCCGACCATTCTGGATGTCAGGCGAGTGCCCCCAACCCCAATCAGCTGCATGTGAGATGCTCGGATGACGGCCTATCCAAATAGCGCCGTCATCACCATGTAAGCTAGGCACTCGCAACGTTTAGCGCCCGAGTGTTATTGACCAGCGTCACCTCCGTGAGTCTTGGCGAGTTCCTTCGCTTTTTCCAGATGCGCCTTCAGTGTTGGCAAGGTCGATGTAGCAAACTGCTTGAGTTCAGCGTCATCGCCATTCTTAACCTCGTCCTCGAAGATCTCGATAGTGGCCTCGTGAGCTTTGACCTGGTTATTCGCGTATGCCTGATCGAAGGATTTCGCTGAGCGCAGATCTAAGATCATGGCTTTCGCCTTGTCTAGCAGCTCGGCATCGGTCGAGACCTTAAGCTTTTTCTGATCCGCTATAGCCTTGAGCTTTTCATTGGCAGCAGTGTGATCTTTGATCATCATCGCCCCAAAAGCTTTCACGTCCGCAGCGGTGCCCTTCTCCTGAGCGAGCTTGCCGGCTTCTACTTCGGCCACGCCTTTGGCGGATGCATCCTCGACGAAATCATCAGCATCCGTCGCAGCAAAAATAGTTCCAGATGCCAGGGAGACGGAGATGGCCAGAGCGGCAGCATAGAATGTCTTTTTCATGATCGGTTCCTTGTCATTGTGCGAATCAGCCCTAGCGCTGGGCTGTACGGTTGTGACACACAAGAGAAGAAAGCAGTTTCATCGGATCGTAAACGGGAGGCCAATCGCGGGCCGAACAAACCGCAAGTTTGGCCATCCGTTCGACGGATGTAGGTTCGACTACCTACCCTCGAGCGCGGCTGCTGAACGGGCCAGTATTTTCCCGGCGCTGTGGGGCTGAATCAGGGTCAGCCCCAGTCCCATTTTTCCGAGCTATTGCAAGGGGGCGCCCCTTGAAGAGGAATAGCGTAGATTTTTGTAACCTTCGTTTTCAGGATCGTCTTGCGGCATGGGAAGGGAGGCCACATATACAGTTCTGGATGGGAACGCGAACTCGACACCCATTTCTGCAAACGCTTCCATCATCTCGATATTGATCGCCTGCTGAACATCCATGTATACGTTATAGCTTGGATCAAGAACGATATATACGGTTTCAAAATTCAACGAGCTTTCGCCGAAGCTCAGAAAGTGCGAGCGATCAAATCTGGCCATTTTCTGCTTGCGGATAATCTCCTCAACTCGTGCTGGCACCTGTTTGACTTGCTCAGCGGTACACCCGTAGTTCAGGCGAAATTCAAAAACAATTCTTCTTTCTTGCAGGCGTTTATAATTCTGAATTGTGCTGCCAATCATCTCGGCATTGGCCATGACAATCTGTTCACCACCAAGGCTACGAATTCGAGTGGTCTTGAGACCAACATGCTCGACTGTACCGGCAAGCGATCCAACCACGATAAAATCACCAACCTCAAAGGGTTTGTCTACTGCAATCGAGAGCGAGGCCAAGACATCACCCAACACATTCTGCACGGCCAATGCGATTGCAATACCGCCGACGCCAAGGCTCGCAACGAAGGCGGTAATGTTGACGCCGAGGTTGGATAGCATAGCCAGCACAATCACAGCCCAAAGGAAAACCTTTGAGCCCACCAGAGAAAGTGTCGCCAATGCGCTGCTGGAGTAGACATCAGGCTGCCGGTGCTTTCTAAAATAGCTCAGCAAAGCTAACGCAATAGCCCGGTTAAGCCACAGCCCTATCTGAAGAGCCACGACAACGAACCAAAGGCTGCTGACCCTGGACGACCATCTTTCAGGCAGATCGAGAACCCCTACCCCGACCAAAAATGAGCCGAGAAACAGAAGTGCATTGCTGGTACTCGAGAGAACTTCGAGAGAGATACGGCTAACATTCGATCCCGTTTTTTCAGTACGACGTCTAAGATTTTTCACTATGAAGCCAATGCCAGCACGCACTACCAAGAACGTCACAAGCACTGCTATCACCGCTAGAAACCAGTTCGCCACTGAGATTCCGAATACTTCCACCCCTGTGAGACTTGCTATAAATTCCCAGTTCATAAAAACATCCACCTCTTTTAACGCTGTGTATTACATCGAGCTTTTCCCAGCTCGATCTCATTCATACATCAGTGCCTATCACTGTGCATCACACCTGTCTTCGAGGGCTCAAAACGCGATTTGTCCATTTTTTTAGAGTGAGCTTGTGGCGCCAATCGTGCTCTGTCCGGCCACGCCCGAGGCAATCTGTGAACGGGGGCGGCAGCTGAACAGCAAAGGCAGACCCTGTCAGCAGGATTGCCATTCCCATGGGACGCCTCCCGTGTACTAAAACAGTCAACGAGGGAGATGGGTCGTCGCATAAGGTTACCGATGATCTGCCATAGCTCGATTCGCCATCACTAGGCGTGGATTCGGTATTGATGGCGCAAAAGATCCGGAGTGATCAGTCGAGGATGTGAGCTCGTAGCCGCTGGCGTTTAGCAGGTCAAGATTAGTAGTGGGCCACCTGACCCCTTAACCTGATCGGGGTGAGATCACTCAACTCGACTCAGCCATTCTAATTTGCAAGCGCGAGACGGACTTACCCGGTTCTCGACCAGCTATGGGTCAGTCGACCTATGTGACAACTGACTCACGTCACGAGCCTTAACCAGTGGCGGCTCGTCTCAGCTCACAAGGTTTGAGGCAACGCGTTCAAGCTGGTTTTTATCTTCATCCAACACTAAAGCTGTCCGGGCGCGCTTTATCAGCAACATCGCGTGCTGACGACAGATAACCTTGAAGAACTGGGGATTGATCTCAGCCAGGCTGACAAGCGCCTTCATCGTGCGAATGTCTACTTCAATGACGCTGGCGCCATCCCGGGCTCTCGGTGAAAAAAAATCATCGAAGAGGTCATCCACATTTAGTCCGCGCAGATGTACCTGCATGCATGCAGAATCGACTTCTGCAGACTCATCGGCTTGTGTCGCCCATCGCGTAAAGCACCTTACACCACGACCAACAATGTCAATCGCCGTTCCTGGATCATTCACCGCAGGTGACAGCGCACGAGATGCGATTTCAGAAAGAACCGAAAGTCCAAATCTCGGGTCATGCTCGAACGTGCGGCGGATGCCGATGGTAATAGCAGCCAGGATTCGGCTCTTGAGGATCTGAATGTCTTCAGCTCCGTCATGGCCTGGCTGGAGAGTCCTGGCCAGCACCATCCCTTCGTGCACAAATGTGCCAGGCAGCACCTCTACGTAAATTCGAACGTCAAATTCCTGGGCCACTGCTCCCAGAGCCTGGACGTCAATGTGTCGCACGTAACCAGTCTCGGGGCTGACCACCACCGAAGTTGAAGTCGGTAGCCCGAGTTCAGCTGGGTATTCTGCCGCACCGAGGAATGGCCACTTCATACGGCTCTGTATAGCTTCGAGCGTTGCTCGCTCGACGCGGTCAATGGTCTCTCCCACGCGCCCAAGTTTGGACAGGTGATCAATCCACCGCAGCAACGTGTAGACGATCAAGATTACGACGCCGATGGTCACGGTAAACAACACGACTCTGCCCTGCGCGCCATACGCTCCCGTGCTCAGCGCGATGATTCCTACCAGGCTAAATAAGAACGAGCCGATGAACGTCGCCAAGGCATTCTGCGTCGTGGAGTCTTCCATAACCAAGGTAGTTGCACGTGGCGTCACCCCGCTGCTGGCAGCACTGTAGGCTGAGACCATTGTGCTAAGGGAGAAGGTTGTGACGGCGAGCATACTGGAGGCGATGATCCCCAAGATCTTGTCCACCGCATCTGCACCGATCTGAGTCGGCAGAGAAGCGGGTACGAACCCTTTGAAAAATATCGCTATTAACGCCGTTGCTATTCCGAGAAGGGAAAAAAGGCTAGCGCGGAACCATAGCCTTTTGGTCAGACGAGCCAGAGCCCAGCGCCATCGAGCAATCATCGTGCAGGTACCTTGGATTAATGGACAAGACGGAAACGCGGTGAGCTGGAGCCACAGGCTGCCACGCCAGATGGAGTGAGTAGAGGCCAAAAAAGTTTCATCGCCAAAACGGGGGCAGTTTATTGGCGTGCATTCCGAAACGCACTTTGAAACGTTTTTGCCGTCGAAAGTCCTGCGTCCCCCTACGCAGTTACCAAATTCCGGACGCAACCTAAGCGAACATTTTCAAAGGGAGCCCTTGGGCCAATGCTGGATATTGTTGCTGTATTTCTCTGTATCACAGCGGTTCTCGCTTTCTTCAATCGTCGGTATGTGGGACTGCCATCTGCGATAGGCGTCATGGGCATTGCACTTGGCCTGTCTCTGCTGAATATGGCCATGGATGCAATGGGCTTTCACGCTCTTCACTCGCTCGAACAATCGCTGGTCGAGTCCATCGATTTTTCAGAGCTCCTTATGCAAGGAATGCTCTCTTTGCTTTTGTTTGCCGGAGCATTGCATGTAAACCTCTCTGAGCTCCGAGCTTACCGATGGCAGGTCGCTTCACTCGCGGTCGTCGGAACGACCGCGTCAACGCTGATTATTGGATATGGGCTCTGGGCATTGCTATCTCTCACGTCTTTGGAGCTACCACTTTCCTATTGCTTGGTATTCGGGGCTCTGATTTCACCGACTGATCCCATCGCTGTAATGGGTATTCTAAAGTCTGCAGGCGCCCCGAAAAGTGTTGAGCTGGTGATCGCCGGTGAATCACTTTTCAACGACGGTGTAAGCGTTGTCTTGTTTTCGCTGATCGTGGCGATGATAGCCAGTGGTGAAACGCCTTCTGTAATGGGGGCATCGCAATTGTTGCTTCTGGAGGCAGGTGGTGGCGCAATCTTGGGTGCCGCTGTTGGTTATGCCACCTACCTGATGCTCAAAAGCATCGACAGCTACCAAGAGGAGGTTCTGATTACGCTGGCAGCGGTGCTCGGCGGTTACGCTTTGGCAACCCACCTCCACGTTTCTGGCCCGTTAGCGATGGTGGTGATGGGATTGATCGTCGGAAACCAAGGCCGCTCATATGCCATGTCCCAACAAACTGAAAAACACGTGGACATGTTCTGGGAGCTCATTGACGAAATTCTCAATGCCGTATTATTCGTACTCATTGGCCTGGAGGTAGTGCTGATCCAGTTCTCCAACCCGCTAATAACGACGGGGCTGGTCGTCATAGCGCTTACTCTACTGTCGAGGCTGCTCACTGTAGGTCTGCCAATACGTCTGCTCGGACAACGCTTCCGCCTGCCGAGCGGTTCTTGGAGCGTATTGACCTGGGGAGGTCTTCGCGGGGGAATATCAGTGGCCTTAGCTCTGTCTCTGCCCGCCGGCGATGCTCGAGATGTCGTCGTATCACTCACCTATCTGGTGGTGATCTTTTCGATTCTTATCCAAGGTATGTCCATCGGAACGTTGGTCAAGCGCGTTATACCCTGCGCTGGCCCACGTTGAGTGAGCCCGCTCTGAGTTAAGCGAAGTCCTGATGCATTTGAAATCCCCCGCTGCCACTGCAGCTATCAAAGAAAGCGGCGTGATTCCCACACCCTGTCACAGGGCTGGATGCAGCGGGCCTCCGTTTGAGGCGGTAATATCGAGATCCGCCTCGTCCTCGATCAAAGAATTTGCGACGCGCCATGAAAAGAAACAAGAGAGCAGAGCCGCACATACTCAGGAAGTAACCCCGCAGCCAGGCATAGGGTTCGCCGAGGTAAAGCAGCAGATAAAATGGCGTCGCGACGACGCCATACCTATCTTGGGCTGATGCGCTCGGGTGCTTTTATGCTGCCATCGCCTCACAGGCTTTAGCGCACGACAGACAAGCCTCTGAACATTTCTGACAATGCTCTGCTTCATGTTTGCCACACTCCTTGGCGCAAGCTCGACAAGCCTCGGCACATATCCGGCAAATCTCGGCGGCCAGTGAACTATCTCTTGCCATGAGCTTGGCTGCGAGTAAGCACATATCTGCGCAATCCCGATCCAGCTTGATGCAATCTGCCATCATCTGAACGTCTTGCTCTTTCAAGCAAGACGACGCGCAAGTTTCGCATGCCACCGCACACCGCATGCACTCGGAAATACAATCTTCGAAAGCGCTGTTCATCAGAACTCCTCCACTGTGGATTGTGATTCACAACGTCCGACTCGGGCTTTGACAGGAAGGTTTCGTAAATTTTCTGACGGGGTGCCTAGCGTATCCAGCCAGAAGGGGAGCTATGGTAATCGCTGTCGATCTACAAGCAGATCTCAGTGCCCCTCGTATTCATGGGATTGCTCGGATCGAGCAATCGCAACCCCGCTTTTTCCGAACTGCTTGATCTCATACATCGCGCGGTCAGCTGCCTTAATCAGCGTATCGATATCCCGACCGTTGTCGGGACAGAACGAAATGCCCACGCTACACGAAAGCGAGATTGTTCTCGTCTTCAATGCTATCGGCTCCTGGATGGTTCGTAAGATCCTCTTCGCCTCGTCTTCGACAGCCTGTCGGCTTACCGAATCAGCTATGAGTACAACGAATTCATCCCCGCCATAGCGAGCCACTGTGTCGCTTGAGCGAGATGCCCGTGTCATTCGAGAAGCGATGATTTGAAGCGCCTGATCGCCAACGGCGTGGCCTTCCGTATCGTTGATTTCCTTAAAATCGTCCAGATCGATGAGCAGTACAGCGAACGGAATGTCCTGGATTGTGTACCGAGTCAAGGCATGTTCAAAACGCTCTGTCAGCAAATAGCGGTTGGCTAGACCGGTTAAGACGTCATGACTGGCGAGATAGACAGAACGCGAATGTTCAGCTTCTGCTTTGTGAATAGCTTTGAAATGCCGCATGACCGCCATGGGTGTGAGAAAGCCCAGCGCCATCAACACCAAAAGGATGATGGACGTTTCAGGGCCCAGGACATCTTCCAAACGCAGTTGGCGTTCGTATAGCAGTGTCATTGGTTGTGACGCGCTCCCAATCTCGACCTGCTGCTTGAAACGAGGAAACAGCGTCAAATCGATCCAACCCGCTTCAGGGGGCGGGATCGATAAAACCGTACTCTCTGCGCCAGGTTCCGCGTTGAGCTGTGCCCTGATTCCTATCGCTGGATCGACATTGCCCTCGTTGATCGCCTTCAACAGCGAATCCGCGCTTATAACCAACATGGCAACCATGGTGCTTCCAAAGAAGTTGGGCAGCGCCTGTTTCTCCTTCCTCTCAGGGCGAATGACTGTGCGTAGAAGAATGTAGGCACTTCCGCCTTCGTACATCGAAAAAAGCGGCGATGCGACAGCCCTAGCCGTATTGCGACTTTTTATCAAAGCGCTGGAAAGGTGGGGAACGGTCTCTAATCTCACCCCGTAGATTTCCGCAGCCTTAGGCAAAGGCGGGTACATGAAAAGGATTGGCCAAGTTTCCTTTAAAGCGTCGTAGGGTGCTCTGGCCTGCTCGCTGACGTTTGGGAATTGTTTCAGCTTGAAGTCTGGATTCCAGGTTCGCCTGAGCAATGCCTGAAAATTCGCTTGTTCCGCAACTGGCACGGCCCGAGCGACCTCAAGCATGTAGATGTGGGGGTAGGCGGCTGAAACTGCCGCTGCATAGCGTGCCGCAGACTCCGTATCGCTCTGGTCGACGGCCTGTAGGAATGCTGAGAATCCCGCCAAGACGGCATCGTTGGTATCCAGTTGGTTGCGGACGATCCCGGAGACGTCATGCACGTAGCCCGCAAATCGAGTTTCCTGGCGTTGGGTTTCGGCTTTTATTAGCGCGAAGGCGCAGAAAACAAGTAAACCCAGCGTGAGGATGATGAACCCAGCGAAAGCATAGCGGCGAGGTAGCGGCACGACTCATCCCACATCGCGCACGGCGCGCTGACGTTAAAAAGGGTAATACGAGCCTCTGTTTTCACACAGCAGGCGTCGACGTTTGCTCAGGGACGTCAGCATGTCTACAACGGATCGATCTACGGCAAAGGCTAGCAAAGGGCCACAATCGTGTCTAACTAAAAGATGATTCGGCTTGCTCACGCTGGTTGCAGACTACTCGTAGGTCGAGGAGCGAAGCCGGGGTCATGAACATAGGCGAAATATCGAGCTATACGTGCCCCGACTGTCATGGAGTTCTGGTGCAAATCAGAGAAGGTTCGATTGTCAGATTTCGATGCCATACCGGACATGCATTTTCGATAGAGACCTTGATCGCTGAGGTTAACGCCGCGATTGTTACTGGATTGTGGGACACGCTAAGAGCGGTTGAAGAAAAAATCATGCTCCTTCGTCAGATGGGTGAGTTGGCGGAAACGCAACGCTCAATCAAGGATGCTGAGTTTTGCCGATCCCAGGCAAAGAGTGCTGAAGAACGTCTCAAGCCGTTGCCTGAGCTCGTACCGGATCCTGGCTTATACCAATTGATTTTGAACGTTACCGTGCCCAGAAATGCTCCAGATGTCGCGCAGGCATTCTTTGATAGAGGGCTAACGTAGGCAGGTTCGCGCCCGTTTTTGACGTCTAGACGAACTCGAGCCATCCTCCAAGCCGTCGGCAGATGCCTAGCCCCACGGAAATTATCGGCGAGATCGGACGGCTGCGAATAGCTGCTGTAGACGCTATAGGCCGGGCGTTGAATAGCCTCAGACCCGCTTGAGTGCAACGCCCGGCTGTAACAAGTCACCAACTGTCTGCATCAACTCCGACACCGCCCACGGCTTCTGTAGGTAGGCAACTCCGTCGGGGAGAGTTTCCGGATCTAATTCATAGCCGCTGGTCACAATGACGGCGATATGTGGCCACTTAGCTTTGAACATAGCCGCAAGCTCAGTACCACGCAGCTGACCCGGTACTCCGTGATCAGCAATCAACAACGAACAGTACCCATGGTTGTCGAGAACGTGGATTAGCGCGTCGTCTGCGGTGCCAAACGTTACAACCCTTGCATTGATCCCGGAGAGGATGTCTTGCATCAGAGGACGCAATATCTCATCGTCCTCCACGACTACAACATCTCCACTCAGAGGAAGAAGGCCATTCCAATCTGCGATCACTTACCCGTTCCCAGAAGTAGTCAGAGGTGTCTGTAAGATTTTTGAGTCCAAGGCCCGAAAATCAGGTCGTCCGGAGCAACAGGTACGATAGGTAGACTTTCCTTGGATAGCTGATAATGCCTCCCGGAGGTAAACGATGGAGGCGGACATCGCACCGCGTTACAAGCAATCGCCATAGCACCGTTTCCTGGAGGGAAGTACACGGACACCTCAGAAGTCTCCAAGTCTTCAGATACGAGCCAGCATCGTTCGGACGTCACCTCTCTATCCAAACGGTAGCGTAGGTCGCGCAACTCTCGGAGTGACTGATACACCTGCCCGCCGATACCTACGTATTTTCGATGCCATTGTTCCATCGCAAGGGCTCTACTATGCGCGTTCACAGCTGCAGAGTGTTGCATCGATGTCGAACCGGCGCTAGCAGTTTCATCCGCGTTTGGAGGATGAGCTGGATTTTCAGATCGTCTTTGGCCTAGCCTAGACTGTTCGCGGGCAGAGGTTCCACCGTACCTTGGTCACGCTGTGTGCTTCCGCAACGGTTTGTACGACGCTGAGATATACCCGCGTTGGTAAGCATTGGTCTGGCAGTCCAGAAGCGAGAGCCGCAATTATCCAAGCATCGGTGTCGGTCATTTTGTAGGCATCATGAAGCGTGACTTTTTTGACCCCTCGAAGGACGTAATGTATTTCGTATGTGTTGGGCGATCTACCGGGAAATTTATGACAAGTCTCCGGTTGTTTAGGCGGCTGCCGCATGGCTATGCAATTGACCATTCTACGTCTGTAACGCCGAGTCGTTCCGCTTGGGGCTTGCTCAGCTTGGTGATAGGGTCATGGCGGTACTTTGGCAACTGACCCAGTCCCGCGTCTACTGTTGCCCAGTGCCATGCTTCGGGATCATCCATGGAAGAAGACCGGATGTAGAACGACTTGTAGGCCCCACGTAATAAATAATCGATTCGGTAGTGTTTTTCCTGCGCCATTATCCCGTCTCCTTGGCATTGATCAACATAACTGACTGGCAGAAAAGCGAAAAATTCAGGCCGCGTTGATCACCACGTTGTATAGCCGCACGCGACCCTTCTCTTGCCATGTCTCGTCTGCGTCGGTCATCTCGCCATCGGATCCAGGCACGGCCTTTTCGGAATCGACCAGCTCTTCAAGGTACTCTTTGTGTTCGAGCCGGAAGTCGTGATGAAGCAGTGTTGCATCGTGTTTTTGCACACAATATTGCAGCGCTTGGGCGTCTCGCTTTACCCGCCCTTTATTCTTCTTCGGCTTGGCCAGACCTGTTGATTCGGGCTCGCATCGAAGTCTCGCATGCGATTGTATTTTTCGAGCTCCGTTTGCCCTACGACTTAGGGCCAGCACCATGCGTTTCACTCGGTCACTCCAGCGAATGGATCACGTCATCCTGCAGCAAGCTTTGTTCGTCAGCCTGAACCTGCATGGCTTGGATTCAGAGCGTAATCCGTAGGTCTTCCAACGAGGCTAGGGTCTGATTTTTTTACTACATCCCCTCATCCCGCTAGGCAGGAAGCATCAAACCGGTTCAGGTTAACCGCGCCACCAATCCCCCTAGGCCCCTTCCCGTTGTGCTGTTAATCTCCCGGTGAACCTGACGCTTCAGAAATAATGCGTCACCCGTCAAACGACCTCGCTCAAAATCAACGTTCGTGCTGCCCGGTTCAACGCCGGAGGTCTGCACTCAAATCCAGGAGCTTAGCAACATGGCTGTACTGCAACAGCAAACTGTAGACCTGCTGAAAACATCAGAAAAAGAACTCGCCGCTCGCTGGATGGCTGATCTTGAGGCTAGCGGCTCGACTCGTAACTTAAAGACCGATGAGATTAAACAGCAAACGACAGAGTTTCTGCGCTTGTTGACCTCAGTCTTGAGCGTAGGGGGTTCGCAAAGCATCACGGCTGCAGAATGGGAAGAAGTCCGCCAGTTTCTGGAAAAGCTCTCTCATCAGCGTGCTTTGGCCGGCCAAGACTCGCAACAGACGGCGGGCTTCATCTTTTCGCTTAAAGGCCCTTTATTTGCCTTCCTGCAAACTGAATACGCAGATAAGCCGGTTATCCTGGCCGAGCAACTTTGGGAACTGTCTCAGTTACTTGATGCGCTCGGCATGCACACAATCCGCACGTATCAAAAGTCACGCGAAGCAGTGATCAAGCGCCAGCAGGAAGAGCTGCTGGAGCTTTCCACTCCTGTGGTCAAACTGTGGGATGGTGTGCTCGCACTGCCAATGATCGGCACTCTGGATTCCCAACGTACCCAAGTGGTGATGGAATCCTTGCTTCAGCGCATCGTCGACACAGGTTCCGAAATCGCCATCATCGACATTACCGGCGTTCCAACGGTGGACACGCTAGTAGCTCAACACCTGCTCAAAACCGTTACCGCGATTCGCTTGATGGGTGCCGATTGCATCATCAGCGGCGTGCGCCCGCAGATCGCACAGACCATCGTTCATCTGGGGCTTGATTTGCAAGGCGTCGTGACCAAGGCCAATTTGGCAGACGCATTAGCGTTGGCGTTACGCCGCCTGGGCCTAACCGTTGCCAAGGCTGCGGTATAAACTCATGGAGCGGATTCCAATTCTGCAAATGGGTGACTATCTGCTCGTTACTATTCAGGTGGATATGCATGACCAACTGGCGCTGACGTTACAAGACGACCTGTCTGAGCGCATTAGTAAGGTGTCAGCGCGTGGAGTGCTGATCGACATTTCGGCACTGGACATGGTCGACTCTTTCATTGGGCGCATGATCGGCATGATCTCAGGCCTGTCACGCATCATGGACGCCGAGACTGTACTTGTTGGCATGCAGCCGGCGGTTGCGATCACTTTGGTCGAACTTGGCATGACGTTGCCCGGCGTCAGCACTGCGCTGAATGTCGAGCGGGGCATGGCGCTGTTGCGTGAGCGAGCACATGTGCAATGAACGTTCGCAGCAGCGGCACTCAACGTATCCACATTGAGCAGGATGTAGTGCTTGCGCGGCAATTGGCGCGCAAGCTCGCGCAGGATTGTGGAATGCGTCTGATTGACCTGACCAAGCTGGTGACGGCGGTCAGCGAGTTGGCGCGTAACACGATGACCTACGGCTGCGGCGGTGATATGGACTGGCAAATCATCGAGGACGGGACGCGTACAGGGTTGCGCCTGACGTTTCGAGATGAAGGGCCTGGCATTCCTGACTTGAAACTGGCGATGACCGATGGCTGGACGTCTGGCGGTGGGCTCGGCTTGGGACTGACTGGCGCAAAGCGTTTGGTCGATGACTTTGAGTTGGAGACAGCTCCAGGCGCTGGCACCAGCGTGATGATCTGCAAATGGACGTGAGACTTCACAGCGACCTCACACTGGTGTTACCCATTGAGGACAGCAGCCAGATTGGGCATGCCCGACGCACGGCCCAGAAACTCGCAGAACAATCTGGCTTCGATGAAGTAGATTCAGGCCGCGTTGCCCTCGTCGTCACTGAGTTAGCGAGTAATATCCTCAAGCATGCGAGCAACGGCGAACTGCATTTGCGGATCGTGAGTGCAGATGTGTTAGGTATCGAGGTGATCGCCATTGATCGCGGCCAGGGTTTCGACCTGCAGGACTGTCTCGCTGATGGTTTTTCAACACGTGGCACTCAAGGAATTGGTCTAGGTTCGATTTTGCGTCAGGCACAAGTGTTTGACGTTCACACGGACAACCGGGGAACAGTGCTGCTAACGCGGTTTTACCCTCGCGCAGCGTCCGTAAAGGATTTCCGCGTCGGTTTCAGCCAACATTCGCTATATAACGACCCAGCATGTGGCGATGCTTGGGAATTAGCAATCAACGATCAACAACTAAGCCTTCTAGTGATCGATGGACTCGGTCATGGCCCTGATGCTGCGGACGCTGCAAAGGCCGGGGCTTATGCATTTAACCGCCAGCCATTCTCAGATCCCGCCCTCATCCTTGATGATGTCCATCACGACATGCGCGGTTCACGGGGCGGTGCTGTAGCGATTGCCCAGTTTGACAGCGAACGAAACACCTTACGTTTCATCGGGATTGGCAACATCGGGGCTACACTGATCGGCGCCGATAAATCACGGGGACTAGCCTCTCATCCTGGCATTGTGGGATTACAGTACCGAAAAATTCGCGTAACTGAATACCCTGAATGCGCCAGTCAACTACTGGTCATGTACAGCGACGGTCTGCAGTCACGGTGGAATCTTCGTGACTACCCTGGCTTGATGTATAGACACCCCGCCATAATCGCAGCGGTGCTGCATCGGGACTACTGTCGGGGCAAGGATGACGTGACGGTGGTCGTGATTGCTCTGGAGAAATTCTTTGACTGACCTCCCTGTTAACGATGCGCTTGAAGAGTCAGCGGAACTAAGCCAGGTGCGTGCAGAAGCTACGGCACTGCGCGCCGAACTGGACGAAACAAATCAGGGCGTCTTGGCACTCTATGCAGAGCTGGACACCCAGGCCGAAGAACTACGTCAAGCCTCCGACTTGAAAAGTCGATTTTTGTCATACATGAGCCACGAGTTCCGCACACCACTGGGGTCGATCCTCAGCATAGCAAGCCTCCTGACTGACGAACTCGATGGCCCCTTGAGCCCCGAACAACATAAGCAGGTTGCATTCGTGAGTACTGCTGCACGCGAACTAAGCGATATGGTGGATGACCTTCTGGATCTGGCCAAAATTGAAGCCGGAAGAATTAGCATTTCACCAGCATGGTTTGACATGTTTGATCTTTTCTCGGCGCTGCGCGGCATGTTCCGCCCTATCGTTGACACAACAGCCGTAGATCTGATTTTGGAAGAGCCGGTGGGGCTGCCCAAGCTCTATACCGATGACAAGAAGCTCGCACAGATCCTTCGCAACTTCATCTCGAACTCGCTGAAGTTCACCCAACGCGGCGAGGTTCGTGTATCCGCTCGTTTGGAAAACGAACGGGAAGTCCGGTTCGCTGTGAGCGACACTGGTATCGGTATTCCAGCTGAACTGCACGCAGCCCTTTTCGAAGACTTCGTACAGGTCGACTCCCCGCTGCAGAAAAGACTCCGGGGAACGGGCCTAGGGTTGTCGCTCTGCAAACGATTTGCTGAATTGCTCGGTGGCCGCGTAGGTTTGGAAAGCGAACCGGGCGTAGGATCAACTTTCTACGTTGTAATCCCAATAGCGTTCGCCCAGGAGCACGTTGATGAAAGCTGAAGTCCGGCTGCTGATCGTCGACGACAATGTAGCGACCCGCTATGCCCTGCGCAGACGTATGGAGCGACATGGGTTTTCTGTATTCGAGGCGGGTACAGGCACCGATGGCTTGGCGCAAATCGCCGAGCAGGTTCCAGACGCCTTGATTCTCGACGTGAACCTGCCTGATATGAGTGGGTTCGATATTGTGCGTCAGCTGCGCACCGAGCCCCGCACCGCTCTGTTGCCTGTAATCCATGTATCCGCTGCCTCGATACAGACGGGAGATATCATTACAGGTCTTGAGGCCGGGGCAGATGCTTATCTGACTCACCCTGTAGACCCCGATGTTCTTCATGCAACCATACGCACGCTATTGAGGGTACGAGATACCGAGTTCGCTTTGCGGGAAAGCGAAGAGCGGTTTCGAGAAATCTTCATTAATGTCTCAGCCCCTATCGCGGTCGTCGATGGGGAACTCAAGGTGCACGAGTGCAACCACGCCTTTGCCCGATTGATTGCTCAAGGTTCTATAGAGCACAGCTTGTTGGAGTGTTTTGGCCACGAGCAAGAGGCCGTCGTTGCAGGGCTCCGCAAAGCTGTCAGCACCGCTGAACGGTGGAAGGGTACTCTCACCATGCAGGTCAGAGGTGATCTGCGTGAAACAGAATGGCAAGTCTCGCCCTACCGGGCTACCGGCCTGAGCCTCATATTCCTGGAAGACGTCACTGAGTACCGGCGCCGCGAACAATCGCACTTGCTACAGTTGGATACCGTCAATAACCAGCTGGCCGATGCCGTAGCCGACCGTGCCAAGACTGAAGAAAAGTTACTCCAAGCCCAAAAGATGGACGCCATCGGCAAGCTCACGGGCGGTATCGCTCACGACTTCAACAACCTGCTGACAGGCATTGTCACTGGGCTTGAGCTCATCAAAAAGCGAACTGCGGATGGCCGTCATGAAAAGGTGGTCGCTTACGCCGATGCCGCTCTGGCTTCAGCGAAGAGCGCCGCAACATTGACCCACCGATTACTCGCCTTTGCGCGTCAGCAACCGCTCGACACCCGGCCTACAGACGTCAACCAGCATGTACGCTCGTTTGAGGAGTTGATTACTCGAACTATTGGTAAGCGTATCGGTTTGACGCTGGAGCTCACGGCGGGCAGCGCTGTGGCGATGGTCGATCCAGGGCAGCTTGAAAGCTCGGTGCTCAATTTGGTGATCAATGCGCGCGATGCCCTGCCCTTAGGAGGAAACATCTGGATCAGTACTTTTGAGGCATATTCCCAAGGAGACTCTCGCTTGGCAGATGGCCCTTATATCGCGCTGACAGTGCGTGATGATGGTGTGGGCATTGAGCATCATGTAATTAGCAAAGTGTTCGATCCTTTCTTCACCACCAAACCAATCGGTGAAGGCACCGGCCTAGGGTTGTCGACGATCTATGGTTTCGCCCGACAGTCAAGAGGCGACGTTCAGATACGCAGTCTTACCGGCCACGGAACAGAGGTAACCCTGATGCTGCCGGCAGCGGCAAACCAGATAGTGGCTCCGGAACGGATTCGGATAAGCGCCGAGCCGGGCGCAGGTGAACATATCCTCATCGTGGAAGACACCGCCTCGGTTCGCATGTTTGTGGAAGAAGTATTGACCGACGCAGGGTATCGCTGCACGCAGGCAGCTGACGTGATGACGGCTCTGTCAATTATTGAAAGTGATCCGTCTGTAGATCTGCTTTTGTCTGACGTTGGAATGCCACAGATGGATGGCCGCAGAATGGCGCAGCTGGCAAAGATTCACCAGCCTAACCTACCTGTTCTCTTTATGACGGGATATGCAGAGAATGCTCTGAGCCGCCAAGCATTTCTGGACGACGGCATGGATATCATCTTGAAGCCTTTCCAGATTGCAGAATTCTTGGTCAAGGTGCGGCAAGCCATTGATAGGCAAGAAATTTGACCCCGCACTACAAGTAGAAACGCATGCCCGATAGGCATGCAGCGTTAAAACTGGACTGACGAAGAACGTATGGTACGAGTTAGTCAGTCCTCACTGACTTTTAGTGATATAGCTCCGTCCGATAGGCGACGATCTTCGCGATGAAGATTGGCAGCCAGCGCTACGGCTTCGCCTTCGGATCTCACGAATGTTACGCGTCCGTCGTAACTCGTGATCCTGTACGCAAACGCTAAGCCCTCTGCGTGAAAGTATGTTGGCAGCTCACTCCCCGATACCCGTTTGAAGCTGATTGCCATGCTGGAACCCTCTGGTTCCCCCAGTCTACGCACAATCGCATTAACGAAGACTGAGTTTTTTGTAAACTCTTCCCCCCGCCAACTGACCCAATATCACCCCGTTGACGCTCCAGCCAACGCTTGCGCCTTGTGGCCGCTCGGGAGATATTTGCCCTTTCTGAGCCAAAAAGGCTCGATAGAAGCAGAGACACGCATGGATCTTCAACGCCGCAACAATGTGACCGTCCGGGGTGAGGGGCCATCGACATTGATTTTTTCCCACGGGTTTGGCTGCGACCAGACCATGTGGAATTACCTGTTCACACATTTCACCAGTCGGTTTCGAGTGGTTTTGTACGATCTGGTGGGTGCTGGCAACTCGAGCCTGGAAGCGTATACCCGTGAAAAATATCTTTCCCTGAATGGCTACGCTCGTGACTTGAACGAAATCGTTGATGCATACGCAGAAGGCCCGGTAATTTTGGTGGGTCATTCGGTGAGCGCGATGATCGGCGCGCTTGCGGATCGAATGGCTCCCGGGCGTATCGCTGCACACGTCATGATCGGCCCGTCCCCCTGCTATATCGATTCTGACGATTACGTCGGTGGGTTCACGTCGGAAGACATTCAGTCGCTTCTGGACACACTGGACAGCAATTACCTGGGTTGGTCGAGCAACATGGCACCGGCCATTATGGGCGCGCCTGGGCAGCCTGCACTGAGTGAAGAGCTGACCAATAGCTTCTGTCGTACCCACCCTGAAATCGCCAAGCATTTCGCCCGGGTGACCTTCATGTCCGATAACCGAAAAGACGTTACGGGCCTGGCGACTCCTACGCTTATTCTGCAATCCACAGATGACCTGATCGCCCCGGTTGTAGTGGGCGAGTATTTGCACGCGGTCATGCCTAATAGCCAACTGACCTTGGTGGACAATGTCGGCCACTGTCCGCACATGAGCGCTCCAAGCGCCTGTAGTGCAGCTATGGACGCTTTCTTATGTACGTGGATGCCCAAGCATGCCGGTTGAAGTACCAACCCTGCCCAGCTCCGATGAATTGTTCGAAACAGCACCATGCGGTCTCGTTGTGACGACAGAGAGCGGTCAGATCCTGCGTACCAATTCAACTTTCACTACCTGGATAGGCTTCAGCCTGCGAGAGCTGCTTGGCCGACGCTTTCAGGATCTGCTGACCGTTGGAGGGCGCATATTTCATCAAACGCATTGGGCTCCGCTGATTCGTATGCAGGGCTCTGTGGCCGAAGTGAAGATGGAGCTGAAGCACCATGACGGTCACATCATCACCGTGATCTTGAACGGCGTCCGCCGCGAAGTTGAAACCGGCGCAGTGCTTGAAATGGCGCTGTTCACCACCACCGATAGAGACAAGTACGAACGGGAATTGCTGCGCGCTCGCAGAGCGGCGGAAGAACTCCTGCATAAGAAAACCACTGCAGAAAATGCGCTCCGGGAGGCCCAGGCGGATCTTAGCCTCGCTTACAAAAAGGCTGAACGCCGTGCTCAGTTCGCCGAACAGATGGTCGCCATCGCCAGTCACGACCTTAAAAACCCTCTCACTGCAATCAAGATGGCAACCGATATGCTTGCCCGAGGGGAGCGCACAGCAAAGGAAAATCAACTGCTTGGACATATCACCCGCTCCTCCGAGCGAGCCCAGCGGATGATCGCTGATTTACTCGATTTCGCACTGGCGCGAGTCGGCCATGGGATCAGCATCGCCCCCCGTACCGTGGATTTTCATCAGGTCACGGCTCAAAGCGTGAGCGAGTTACGAATTGCACTCCCGCAGGCCAATCTAGCTCATCAGCACTCAGGCACCGGCACGGCGAACATAGACCCGGATCGCCTGCATCAATTGATCGGAAACCTTGTCGCTAATAGCGTCGCATATGGCGATGTGCTTAAGCCGATTACCGTCACTTCGGTAATAGAGGAGAGCCACGCCACGCTAACGGTACACAATGAAGGCCCGGCGATTCCTGATTCGTTACTCGCTGTCCTGTTTGAGCCTATGACGCGGGGGAGCGAGCGTGACGACGATGTACGAAGCGTCGGACTTGGTTTATTCATCGTCAGTGAGATCGCCAAGACGCATGGGGGCACCGCTCAAGTGGCCTCTTCGGAGGCGAAGGGCACGACATTCAGCGTCACGTTTCCATTGACGAACTCAGGGCCCTCTGAAGGCCAGAACGCCCGTCAGGGATAGCCAAGGCTTACGGCCACACGTTCTTGTATAATCGCTCCGGCCCGTCGCAATCGACCACACATGCCCCTTCTCGCTGAGCTCGTTGCACCAATCCACGTGAGCCTCGTCCTGCCAATCCCAAGCTACCTCCCAGACGCCCTTCCCACCCCTTCGCTGTTTCGCTAACTTCCGAATACATCGCAGAGCCATCAGCAGATCATCCAAGGCTTCTACGAGAATGGAGCTCTTCGAACGATGTGACATGACTGATGCGCCCCAATGGACGTTTCCCCAATCCGATGCACGATGAATTACCTTGGCATATTGTCTCTGAGCGGCTGACATCCCCATACGGGCGAGACCAGCTTCATCCGAGGTGAAAGATTGCCAACTGATCGATCACGACGGTCTTTTATAATCGAGTGAGTTCGTAGCTTCATCAATCTCATCGATGGCCTGCGCGACGGCAGGCGAAACGTTGCTGGGCACAATCATCAGCATCTCTATAGCCCTATCGCGAAGCTCATCGACATCTACGGACAAGCTGCGCGCAGCGCAAAGAACCGCTTCCAGCGCTATCGAGAGCGCCAGCTCCCTACTCTCGCTCATAACGATCCCTCCCTGTGGAGCGTTTAGCGTAGCCGGCCTTCGACTGTGCGGCGCATTTCACTCGTAAAAGCTAGGCGGGGGAAGAATAACTGAACGCTCGCCAGCCACGTCCTGTCCACAGGTTAGGGTGAAAGGAGACGCCGATGGACATTAACAAAACCCAGACAATTCGGGACGTGATAGTGATTGGCGGCTCGCAAGGATCTCTGGAGGTGCTCCGGGGCTTGCTCGGTGGCTTACCGTCGGACTTTCCTGCCTCAATCCTCATCGTCGTCCACACAGGGCCGTCTAGCCCCGGTAATATGGCACCAATCCTGGATCGCTACAGCACTCTCCCAGTCTCATATGCTAAGCACGGCGAACTCGTTGAAGCTGGCAAGGTTTACTTGGCCCTTGCGGATAGGCATCTCGAAGTCGTGAACCCAGGTCTCATCTATTTAAGTGATGGCCCGAAGGTTCGATTTTCTCGCCCGGCAGCAGATCGCTTGTTCGTTACAGCTGCTGAAGTCTTTGGCAGTCGCGTGATCAGCCTGATTCTCTCGGGTGGGGACTGCGATGGTGCAGATGGGGCGAATGCGGTCGTAGCCGCAGGAGGTCTAAGCCTGGTTCAAGAGCCACACGATGCAATGATTCCGAGCATGCCTATCCACGCGATAAAAAAGGATCACCCCAGCGCAAGGGTAAAGATTCAAGACATGGCAGATGTGCTTATAGACGCCGTACGCGGTGTCTAAACGAATTCCACTACTTGAACACCAAAAGCCACATACCCATCAGGCGAATAGGGCCGTCGAGCATAAGCACGTTGAACACCAAGGCCTACTAGCATCATATTTCACGGAGCGCACCACCTCTCGTATCACTCTCAGCGAAACAACGTAGCGCATCCGGATCGCCAGCGTCCGAAACGAGCGTCGCTGCTGGTCGGCCAGGCGGCGAAAAGATATTGATTATGTGGGCTTCCTTAGCCTCGATTTCGATACGCGTTCCGTCCTCCAGATATAACGCTTGATCGGAATACTTCCCAGCGAGCCGTTGATGGTACGGGGGTGCGCTTAGGCACGTGCGCACGCCTCCGTCGGAGAAAATCTCGATGAACAGCTCTCCACCGGCATGCGGGCTCGCCCACAGCCCCTCAAGCGCCTTTGGAGGAGCGCTCGCTGAGATAGCATCGTATTCCACAAGCGACAAACCACGGCCAGTCATACAACCTGACACCAACATAGCGCTGCACACTAGCATCGCGGCTAGAGCCTTACTTTGCGCAAGCCGCCCCGCTGCCCTTTTGATAGTTTTAACGATAGCGGATACATTGCAGTTCATTTGCCAACTTACTCCTTGCTACACACACAGGATGTTAGTTGTGAACAAAAGGAGAATCAAAAGCTGCCGACGAATGTCGTGCCGAAAATCTATACAAGATGAAGCCGCCGTACAACTTTGCTGGTACATCTGTACTACTTCCTTGCGTCACGCCCCACACCTCACTCGCTCAGATGTATCGCTAGAGATTGAGCCATCCAGGCGAGCATTCCGCTTGGCGCTTGCTCGCGTGATAATTAATTAGTGTTCATGTATCGGAAGTAAAGTGGTAATGAGTAATCGTAGCAAACGTCAAATAGCTAGTATCCGCACAATGTACGAATGGCATTTGGAAATGGCAGCAAGATTGGAGCTCAACGGGAAATTTGAAGAGGCGTCTGTTCACTTGGCACGAGCCAAACTACTTGAGCCTGCGCTCAAGCAAACTGATGAGCAATGCAAGTGCTAACACTGCACAAACACAACTCCGCCGCCTATTAAGCAGAAGAAGCCCATGCAGGTCACTGTCATTAGGCGCCGCTTGTGAGGTGACCGATGTCCCCTGGAAGTCACCGTCAGTCTTTCTAGTTGAACAACACGCGGGCGGCCGGATTCTCATAGGGACAGACCGGTATGATGCCGGCAAGGAGGAATCATGAGCACCGATACACAGCTCCGAGGTGGCACAGGTACAGACGATCCGGTTCCAGCATCCCCAGACCCGCTTTCCCCGGGCCGTACTGATCTGAACCCGAGTGATCGTCCTGGAGTCGACGAACTTCCCGACAACGAAGGGCAAATTCCACTTGAGCAAGATGACGATGCACCGTTGCAAGAGGAGATGACGGATGTGGACGTCGACAACGCAGAGTTCGACGATAGCCCGAATCCACGCTAACTCGGGCTCGCGGTGGCGCCCTTTCGGGGACGCCACTCTCCGCCGATCAATGCGGTGCTGCTCCGTCAGTCTACTCACAGCAAAGGAACCGCTGTCATGCCCAACTTCTTTCTTCCCCGGTTAACGGTTTCCGCCGCGTGCGGGTTGCTATGTGCCTGCGTAGCCAATACCAAATCGCCTGTAGACGCCCCGGGTAGTCCGGAATCGACACAAACCAACGTTCTTGAGGCGGGTGCAGCCATGCTTCAGGCCAAACCGCCGATAGACGCCCTCAACGCTTATCTAGATGGCTTCCATTTCTATAACGGTCACCCTCAAGCCCAAATGGAAGCGCATCACTACTGCTCAGTCCTCAACGAGGATGTCATCCAGTGCGTGATCTTTGACGGCAATACCAAGACGGCGAAAATCATGGGCGTCGAATACATCATCGACGAGAAATTATTCGCTTCACTTCCGGATACAGAA
The DNA here is from genome assembly GCF_003605735.1 of Pseudomonas sp. LS-2. Taxonomy (GTDB): domain Bacteria; phylum Pseudomonadota; class Gammaproteobacteria; order Pseudomonadales; family Pseudomonadaceae; genus Aquipseudomonas. The sequence goes on from NZ_QXTJ01000026.1 coordinate 390,118, forward strand.
AAAGCGATGTGGCACAGCCATGGCTATGAGGTCTCGTCTGGACAACTGGTAGCGCCGGGAATACCTGGGCCTGCTGAACACGCACTGATGGAACGGTTGGCACACACCTACGGAAAGACTTGGCACACTTGGCATACGGATCAAGATAAGCGCTTGCCGCTTGGGATGCCCCAACTGATGATGGGGTTCACGTCAGAGGGCCAGGCGGATCCGGCAATGGTTAAACAACGCAACGACCGGTTAGGCATTGATACCACGGCAATCAAAGCCCAACGTTCGGATATCCACATTCCAACCACAGATCCGAAGGCCAACGGCTGGCAATATGGGAAGGTCATGCAGATCAGCGATCCTACCGGGCAAACTATCCACTCTCACCCTGACGCACCGACCGCTCCCAAGCAAAACAGCCGTTCTAGCCAATGACACCTAGCCGCCAGCCAGACGTCGCGCGAAGCACCGCTTGAGGTGACTCATCAACGCTGCGACAGATTGTGCTGCGTCAGCTATAAATCATGGCTCGGATTTTTTGCGCCCGCCGGCTTGAGTGTCCGGTGATGTCTAGCATCCGTTTCCCGGGGCCGATGTCCGAGATGTGAATTCCACCCATTTGCAGGGATGAGCTATGAAGAAAAGAGGAACGAAATTCTGGCTGTGGTCTGATTGCCAATTGCAGTCAACGCTGCGACGGGTAACAGCCGATTGCGGTATCCAAATAGAGCTTCAGGCACGTTCCTCGCGCAAATCCATCATTCAGTTGTTCGTGGGGGTTTATGACGGGAGGGGTTTGCCGCTCGTGGAAGAATACTACGCCCACTGCCCAGAGGAATCGGTCACACAAGCCTTGGAATGGGGCCAGAAGCGAGCCCATTTCCTCACAGAATCTATAAGCAACAAGCCGCGAAGCAGGATATGGCCCATCAGCTTGCGAGATGCCTCCAACGATGCGCTGGCCAGGTCACAGATTGAAACAACCTGGTCGAGAGCTGCTTTCATGAACCAGGCACAGGCCGCCCAGGCTCGTTATCAAAAAGCCTGTCGGGCCATGGTAGACATCATGAAAAAAACGAAGGTCGCCAAACAGGATTGGGAAAAATGCCGCGTGGAGCTAAACGCGGCAATTGATCAGAGGGCTGCAGTGCTCAGGCTTAATGGACTTTCGATGTATCAAGGCTCTGTGGACGACCTAGGGTCTGAGCCGAGCAAGCCCGCTATCTGCTCGGGCGATTATTACCAGCCCCGGGTCTCAGAGGGCTGCGAACCGCAGTACCAAGTCGGAGAGCACCTCCCTGAAATGTCCGCAATGTCGTCGAGCTAAGCCTAAGCGGACTTAGCCCGGCAATAGCTCCGTGTAATCGGCTTCATTTCCTCCATTTAATTCGCAGAGACGTGTGNACGCGGCCATACCAACGCGCCGACAGCAGACCTCCTCCGAAGCACGCGAGAAGTAGCCCTAACCTTGAATAGCGAAAAAAATTGTCGAACCTTCTCTTGAAACCCTTTTGCCCGAACCTACATTCGGGATTACGCGATGCCGAAATCGGGTTGCGTCTTAATCACTTGGAGAAAACTCAGGAGATTTGTCATGGCTACTACACTTTCGTTGGCACCACTGTTCCGTCAGTCCGTAGGCTTTGACCGTTTTAACGATCTTTTCGAATCGGCGCTCCGTAGCGAGGCCAACAATGCCTATCCTCCTCACAACGTCGAGAAGCACGGTGAAAATGAATACCGCATTGTCATCGCGGCTGCTGGCTTGACCGAGGACGATATAAACATTCAAGTCGAGAAAGGCGTTCTTACAGTCACTGGCGGGAAACGCGAAACAGAACAGGAAGTGACGTACCTCCACCAGGGTATTGCCCAGAGGGCATTTCGGTTGTCGTTCCGTCTGGCGGATCACATCGAAGTGCAAGGCGCAGCGCTGAGCGATGGCTTGCTGAGCATTAATCTGCTCCGCGTCGTTCCGGAGGAAGCCAAACCACGGCGTATTGAGATCGGTGGCTCGTCCAAGCCCGAACTCAAAGCTGTTAGCTCGCAATAAGTGCGACAGAGGCGCTCTTCGGAGCGCCTCTTTTTGCCCAAGCGAAATTTCGTGTTGCAGCCATCGAGTGATGATCTTCGCCTAAAGCGATAGGGAGCACCCTGAACCCTACAAATGAAAGTCTTGCGGCGGTCGCCTCGCTTACTCCCCCGATTCATCTGCGCTGTTGCAGAAAACCGCCACTTTGTTCCCTACAGGGTCACGTAGATAGGAAACATAGAACCCGGCGGTGTAAGCCTCTCGTGTGCCAGGACTCCCCTCGTCCGTCCCGCCGTTCGCTAGCCCGGCAGCATGAATGTCGTCTACCTGCGCTCGTGACTCAGCCCGGAACGCCGGCATCATTCCATTCCCAACCGTCGCAGCTCTACCATCGAAAGGTCGGGAGACATGAACAGTGCCAGGGCCGTTCGACTTATCGACGGTATCAGGAAGCGAGTAGCTGACCTGCCCTTCGGATACCTCTCTGTCATAACCGAGAGGGATGAGGATGGCATCGTAAAATTTTGCAGAAGCGTCAACGTCGTTGGCGCCTATGAACAGATAGCTGAGCATAACTTTCTCCGAGTTCGCCTTAGTGTCCTAGCTGAATGTGCTTCCATGGAGTTGTGACACCCTGCTCCCACCATGATTTCCTTCAGATGAACTCGGATAGGTGCGGCCCATCTCGTTTTCTTGGCCTTGGGATATGCTTGCCCTTTCCGGACTGCTTCAGTCTCCAAAGAGGTCTGTGTTTGTGAACAAAAATGGACACACCAATGCGCCAACGGCGGACTTCATCAGAAGCATGCGGGAAGTCGCTACAACACTGAACAGCTCCTATACCTCGCTGTTGAGTGCGTCGGTACGACTGGCCTAGGCTGGCCAGGATAAGGAGGCTATGCGCCTCATCGAACTCGCGAAGGGAATCCAATGCGCTGAGTCCAAGGTTCGGCGGCATGCGAAGGTCGCGGGGGTCGGCAGGATCGTAAAGTCGAGTGAACACTGAGCCCCCTTAGCTCTGACAACCCCTCGTTTGAGGCCCCCTGTTTGAGCGTATACAGAGGAGCTCGCGGCCCTTAGCCTGACCACAACCGCACGCAAAGGACGCGACGAGATGGACAACAATCAATGCATGATCAGATGGTCGGCAGCATGGGCTCTTATAGGCGGTATAGTCGTCTGTACAGGATGTATGAACGGCCAGTCGATCACTCACAGTGAAGAAACATTCCCCCACGAACCGGAGTGCAAGGCGAAGGGCGAAGTCACCGAAATGCCATGGGCAGAGCTGCACCAGATACTCGATGACGAACGCGGTTAATCCCGCTTAGCTTGATCCAAGTGGAATACCGTCTTTGTTGAAGTCTTTGACGCGCTCTTTTTCCTGCTCAGTGGAGTGCGCCGGCAAGTCGTCCGGTGGCGCTTCCGTTCTTCTCTTCAGGCATCTTCGTGTCTCCGTGAGTGAGCTGATTTGGCACTCGAAAAGCAGAGCGGATCAGGGCGATTACTTCGATTCGACGCGCAGGATCGGATAGCAGGAAAACTTCAATCGGCTGTCGTCACAGTCATGACACCTTCTACCACCTAGCGCTGAAAATTCATGGAGGAATTGATGCTCAGACTCTTCGTTTCACTCACCGCCATCTTGGGTATGAACCTTTGCCTGGCCAGCGAAGCCGATGATCAGGCCAACTCGTTTGCAAGAATCTACGCATCCCTTTGCCTGCAAAATCTGCCCAACCTTGAGGCTTTCCGCCAAAAGCTGGCGCCCATGCCTAAACTGCCAACTGACAAAGCTGCTCTCTTTCTCGGAGGTGCTCCTGGGGACGCATGGCCGGTGCCGGACAAACACGGCACGTTCGTGCTTGCCCTACCGGGCGGCAAGAACCTGTGTGCTGTCCATGCTCGCAGAGCAGACGTAGATGTCGCCAATACCCTGTTCCAAAAACTGGTGGCAAATGCCCCTGCACCATTTACGTCGAAAATGGTAATGACCGAGGACAAGCAGACGGTGGCTAACGGAGTAACTCACACCGTCTCGTACGAATGGTCTGTTCCAAACGGCGCTCGAAAAATGCTCTTTACGCTTACGACTGCCGCGTCTGAAACCGCGCAACTCCAGGCATTAGGCTCTGCAGCAATCGTGACTCAGTAGCCGGTCGGTCTACGCTGATATCCGAGCAACTTCAACGGATGCCGCCAATGTACAAGACGATCACTTTCACCAGCCTGGAACTGTTCGAAAAGGTATGGGAAACACCTGTATTGAAGCTCGCCCAAGACATTGGCGTGTCGGACGTAGGGTTAGCTAAAGCCTGCCGTAAAGCAGGTATCCCACTTCCTTCTCGTGGCTACTGGGCCAAGCAGCCTGCGAAACGCCCGCCAAAGCCCAAGCCCCCGACCGAAATGGGATCGATAAGCTTCCAAATTTTGGATAGAGCGTCACTTCCGCCACGGCCCGAAATGCCCGCGAAGGTAAAATCCGTTATCGCGAGGCTTGAAGTTCCCCAGGCCCTGGTTGACCCTCATCCTCTGGTAGGCAAATGGCTAAAGCAAGCCCAGTCCGCCAAGACTAACGAAGGCCATCTAATGACTGCTGGGAAGCATGTGCTGCGCTCTCACATATCAGCTGCTCAGGTAGATCGCTCAGCGCTGATTTTTGACACTCTAATAAAGGCGAGTGAGGCGCTTGGTCAGCGCTGGACAATAACAGCGGACAACGAAACGTCGATTGAGATCGACGGAGAAAAGCTGAAGCTATTGCTGAAGGAGCGTATCACCAGAATAACCATCCCCCCGCCTCCGCCTCCCCCACCTAAACGCGGCGCTCCATGGACACCGGATTTTTTGCCTCGGGTCGCCCCTCAGTACGAATGGGTGCCAACCGGGGAACTGAGCCTGCAGCTGGAGGCAGATACTGAATACGGCACGCGCAAGAACTGGGCGGACACCAAGACCAAGAGGCTTGAAGCTAGGCTGGCGGACGTCGTCGACGGGCTCGCCTTGATCGCCATTTCGATCAAAGCCATGCGAGCCAAGCGAGAGGAGGAATCGCGGCAAAGCCTGATCCGCGAAGCACGGCGACTGGAACGAGCCAGGCATGAAGAAAGCCAACGGCGCTTGCGTCATATCCTTGTGAAGAACTCGAGGAGCTGGCAACGAGCGCAGGAACTCCGCGCCTTCATTCAGGCAACCTGTGAAGCAAATGCCAACAGCCCACAGCATACCCAGGAGCAAACGGCCCTATGGGCCTCATGGGCGTCTGCACAAGCCGATATGCTCGACCCGCTACGGGCTAACAGCACATCCGTAACATCTTTGACCATGGCCATCGACAGCTGGTTTACCGGCTATAGCATCATCGGCGCAGAGAAAGATTGGTGGTCAGAGTGAGGCTACATACAAGGATAGAGGTACCTACAGACACCGATGGGTACTCGGCCGATAGGAGTGCTGAATGAAGAAGCCAGCTACTGTTCGAGGTGTTGAATCTCTAGGCCGCACGCGCCTTTCCAAAAACTTTTTCCTTCGCGAGTTCCTTTACAGCGAAATCACCAACATTCATGGCATCCCCAATCTGCCCGACAATCCCGACCTGGCCATTGCAACTGGCCGGGAGCTCTGTGAGGAGCTTCTAGAGCCACTTCAGGCCACTTTCGGACGCATAGCGCTTCGTTCAGGCTACCGGTCGCCGGCGGTAAACGAGTTTGGCAACGCCAACAGTTTGAGCTGCGCTTCGAACAAGGCAGATAGAGGCCGGCATATCTGGGATCAAAGAGATGATGAAGGCATGGCCGGAGCGATGGTCACGATAGTCGTTCCGTGGCTGGTTGATCACATATCAGCCCCTACCCAATGGCAGTCCATGGCTTGGTGGATTCATGACCATCTTCCCTACAGCGAGCTGCAATTCTTCCCCAAACTGAGCGCGTTCAATATCGCCTGGAGAGAGAAGCCGTTGAAGAGAATTTCCAGCTATGTCCATCCCCGTGGCGTGCTCACAAAGTCAGGTGCTGAGAACCAGAACGGCTTGCATGACGATGCCTATCCAGGCTTCCCAGAACTCGTGACGGTTGATCGGTTATATCCGCGTACAAATTTTCTAGGGATTTGAGAACTAGGACGGCGGATAGTCGAGGCCGGGAAGAGGCATAGCTATTACACATACGTCAGGTTCATCGGGCTGTGTTTTCCTACTAACACGGCGCAAATCCTACGGGTGAAGCTGGATCCTCGTTTTTGGTTGGCTCGATCTTCCGTGGACTCTCCATCCCAATCAACGAGCTGCGTATGAGAATCGGCAAGCAGAGCGCGCAGGCGCGAAAGATGGAAGCCCGTAGGGCCAAGACACCAGCGCATGCTGGGGCTTGGTTCACGACAGCTTGCCCGCAAGGGCGCGCCCGAGCAAAGTCGAGCGAAGTTTGAAACCCCAAAACTACTCAGGTAATGCTGTGTCCATCAGCGATGCTGGTAGAATCGAACATGCTCCAATCCCACCTGCACGAGACGTCCAATGAATTCAGATCTGACAGAACAAGAGATGCGCCGTGCCCTTTTCGGTAACGCCGAGGTCTCCGCTCCAATCATCCCTGCGGTAGCAAAAGAGTCTGTTCCCGAAGTCGTCATCGTGCCGCCGGCAAAACCAGTTGCGAAAAAGAAAGACGCGAAAGCGTTCACGCCCAGACTGAGAGTGACCTTACGAGTAGGAAATGTGTTCGAGGGAGAGACCCAGGACATAACTCACGAAGCTGACACGCTGAGCACCCTCCTCGCGGAGCAAGAAGCGGTGAAAGCAGCCCGGAAAAAATTCAGGTACGTTGAGGTCGTTTCGGTTAAGTCGATGTAGCTATTGCCCTAGTTCGAACGGAAATAGACCGTGCTCTGGAACACCTCTCTCGAGGCCCGACCAAGATGTCGTAACCAGATTACCCAACGAACTTAAGGTTGGTCATTTGACGAGAGAACGTCTCGCTCCAGGATGGCTGTCACGTCGGCTGACCTCAGAGTCCAAAAACATCCCTGGATGCTCTTGGCTTCAAATGGGCCCATATCCACAGCACAGTGATCCAGCCCAAACACCGCTGACCACGATTTCTGCATCCGCTGTTGGAGCTGCAGCGCTGCATCGGATCCCTCCTCTGCACTCTCCTGAGCCCGATCAAAATCTTGCTCATCTAACTCCGACGCCCAGACGTAGCATTTGTTGAGTACAAAATGCCAAAGGTCGAAGCACGACAGCACAATCTGCTCGGAGGGAAGAGACAGTTCAAGCACCACCGGATCATGCAAGCCTTCCGCGTCCTCGATGTAAGGTTCAGGATGATTCTCCCCAGACCTTACCCAGCACCACCAGGGAGATAAACCGGGCGCCGGTGGGTAGATCCCAGCGCTCGCCATCGAGTCCTTCATCCAGGCATACGCGTCCTGGAAGATCGGGTCGTCGTTGACTTCGCCGCTGGGGCATGTGAGCTCGCCCTCAGCCTCCAGCATTTGCCAGGTCGAACGCTCCATTAGCGTCCAGCACTGTGTCCGACCATTTCTGGAAAACTCCATTTGCCATTTTTGAATGTCGGATGTCGGTGACGAATGCATCTGGGATTTAAGCTCAATGATTGATGAGGAGCGGCCACGCTGGTAAGTGACTACGAGATGGGAGTAGTACGCCGCACCTGGATCGACACACATCTCACAAGCGAAATGATTTACGGCTTAGCCAAAGTCCATGCAGTAGCTTTGCTTGACTTGATCTTGTAGGCCACCGCGTCGTAGCCGCATCAGCATGTCTCTCGACTCTGCCCCAACGCAAGCGGAGCGCGCAGGCGTGAAGGATGGAAACCCGATAGGGCCAAGACATCCGCGCAGCGCGTGGCTTGGTTCATGACAGCCGGCCCTTAGGGCACGCCCGGGTAAAATTACACTTTTTCTTCGACTGTTCCCATTCGTCAAAACACTGTTGATCCATCCAGCATCTGAGCCTAACCTAGAAGGAGAACAAATGTACTACTAACGGCATTCTCCCATGACTCATACCAATCACACCCCTGAAGACTCAGCATTCGACCTAGGTGTTCCCACTGAGCTCGAAAGCTACCAACACCAATGCCTCATGCTCGTAGACGAGCTCCATGAAGCCTGGGCAGACATCCGAAGGCTGAAGGGTGATGCTCGAACGCTGGTAGCGATGAACGATGCACTGAGAGCCGAGCTCAATGCGTTAAGGGCAGCCCAGCGGAGATCCAACTGAGCCAGGCAGCGGCCTCATCAACATGGAAGGCTTGCGCGGTGGGAGGATCAGATGCCGATATCTCTCACCTGAAATCGACTACTCCTCATCGGTGCTTCAACACGCACCCACTCAGCGGAATTAGCCCATCGGAGCCTGATGGGCGGTCACGCTCAAGGGGCTTTTACTTGTTCAAGCCTCACTTCATGCCCTGAGATCTCAAGAGATATCTTGCGCGGCGTTCGGGCGACATACAGCCCCAGCAATCCACCAGCAAACAGAGCAATCGCAACCATCAACAACGCTGAGTCGTAGCTCTGCGTAGCGTCCTTGATCCACCCCATGACAGGTGGCAGGCCAAGCCCGGCGATGTTGGCGATAGAGTTGATGAGAGCGATCGATGCCGCAGCAGCGGCGCCGGAGAGGTATTCGGTAGTCGTGGCCCAAAAAACGGGCGTCGCCGCCCAGTTCAAGCCGACCGCAATCACCAGCATCGCATAGGCCAGCCACGAATTATTTGTGGCCACCGCCGAAGCCAAGAGCACGCCGGCGATCATTAGTGGCAACCCCAGATGCCAGGCCCGCTCACGCCTACGGTCGGAATGAGTGCCATTGAAGTACATGAAGATGCATGCAAATAGAAACGGCAGTGCAGACAAAGCACTGACGGTAAACGACTCTTGGCCGGAAACCGACTTAACAATAAGCGGCAGAAACAAGGTGATGCCGATCGTACCGAACGCTTGAAGCAGCCAGAAAAGGCTCAATAGCCAAACCTGCCGACTACGGAACGCCGCCGACCAGCCTGCGTGGTGCGAGATCGGAGTGGCGGCCTGTTCGGCGGCTATCGTCTGACTCAACCATTCTTTCTGATCGGCGTGAAGCCACTGCGTTGTGGCCGGGCTATCTGGCAGGTACCGCAAGACAACGATTCCTAGAACGACAGCTGGCAGTCCTTCCAACAGGAACAGCCACCGCCAGCCACTGACACCGAAATACCCGTCCAGATGCAGAAAGGCACCCGAAAGCGGTAGGCCGATAACTGAGGCCAAAGCAGCGCCGATGTAGAAAAAAGACATTGCTTTCGCTCGGTCACTGCGCGGGTACCACTGCGACAAGTAATAGATGATCCCAGGTGTGAAGCCAGCTTCGGCGGCTCCCAGAAGTAACCTCATGCCGTAGAGCTGATTGGCGCTCTGGACGAACGCCATTCCCGCCGCAACGATGCCCCAGGTGATCATGATCCGCGCAATCCAGCGTCGAGCCCCGACCCGGGTCAGAATCACGCTGCTAGGGACTTCAAAAATGATGTAGGTGAGGAAGAACAGCCCTACTCCGATGCCGTACATTCGGGCGGTAAGTCCCAGTTCGGCATTCATTTGTAGGGCGGCGACTGAGATGTTCGATTTGTCGATGTAAGCGACCATGTAGAGCAACATCAAAAACGGGATCAATTTGATGTTGAGTCGTTTCATGGTACTGGCATGCAGACCTGCATTCACGGACGGCTGTTGCATAACGCCTCTCTATTTTTGTTCTGAGACTTCTGGCTCGTGTACCTCCACCATAGACGAGAGAACGAAACCGCTCAATATATGATTTTATATCCCACATAATGGGACAGATATTCTCGTTTCGATAATTTGCAGTAGCGCCTCGGGAGCATCCCTTTTGGGTCGGAAGCTAACTCTGGGCCAAAAGTGCACCTTAGCCCCCTAGCCATCGGGGCTAGGGATCTGAGAAAGTTTCCAGAACACTCGAACAGGACTTCCTGCAATGGACTGCATGCCGACACTGAATACCCCACGCCTTACCCTTACTCCCTTGCAACTGGGCGATGCCCCGGCGATACAGCAGCTATTTCCCCATTGGGAAGTGGTCAGATACCTGGACAGCCGCGTGCCTTGGCCATACCCGCAGGATGGCGCGCTGGTTTATGTACGTGATGTCGCCCTTCCAGCAATGGCCAAAGGACGCGAGTGGCACTGGATGATCCGCACCCGCGCGCAGCCTGAGCACAGCATCGGTAGCATCAGCCTCTATGACCAGCCAGGCAACCACCGAGGCTTTTGGTTAGCGCCCCAATGGCAGGGCCATGGCTACATGCGTGAAGCCTGCAAGGCGATCAATTACCACTGGTTTGAAACTCTACGGCGCCCGCTTATGCAGGTGCCCAAGGCTATCGCCAACCACGCTTCACGCGCAGTGTCCCAGGATGAGGGCATGCGCATGATCGAGACGAGGGACGGAAAGTTTGTCTCGGGGCCCATGCAGCTCGAAGTATGGGAGATTACGCGGAGCGAATGGCTGGCTCGCAGCACGTGAGTTTTGCCCGGACTAAAGTTGCCAACCATAGATTACTATCAACGCTATCCTTCGACCCAAACCTGTCCAGAGAGAAATTACGAGTGAACTATTTCCTGGCGCAAGCACAAAATAACCAGTGGGCGAATCGGCGATTACTTTTGGCTGCTTTGCGTCAGGTTATGAGGAGTTCGTCAGCACGCGGATAGGCTTTTTTCCTTCCATAGAGCGAACGCTGCTGCATATCCTCTACGTATACCGATTCTATCTGGCGGGGTTGAATTCTGATTTGGATGCGCAATACCAAATGCTGCCTGAGGACATGTCGTTGGCGCAAATCACAAGGCTTCAAGCGGCCTTTGACGATCAACTGATAGCGTTTTGTGAGCGCTTGGATCAGCCTGCATTACGACAACGTGTAGCCGTTGCAAGGCCCCATGGAGTCGTCATGGAGCACATAGACCGGCTCTGAGCGGAAGCGATGCACGAATCTGGGCGACGAGAAGATCTACCCGAGCCATGTCCTCTAGCGCTTGCTTCCAAGTTAAAAAGCCGTACTTACGACATGCTTGTTCAAGGGCCGCACTGAGGCCAAGCGAATGCTGACGAGCTATCAGCCTGGATTGGTTTTTGAGGTGCTGGGTGAGAGAGCTACGATAGCAAGTCATACGAGCCCTTCGTGCTGACGTAGCAAAAAAAGACATCACCCGCTAATGTCGACAGCTGCTATAGCACTCAGTCAACGTATGAAATAGAGAAAAGAGCAGTTCCTACAAGGATTCGCTGAAGCGGGTGACAGGCGTCTCATTGAAGCCGAGCATGATTGCAAGCTCTTCTGCCCGGCGTTCAATGCGATTCAAACTCACCACCGTCGATAAGCCTGACCTAACCTTTGCCAGGCCTAATCCATACTAATAGATCAGTCAACACTGAGCGCGTCTTTCAGATCGCGGAGTACCATAGCCGACCTCTCGACCATCTCATTACTGACTTTTGGTTCAGCACCGTGGATTATGGCATTTCGGAGTTTAATGAGCTGCACTAGCCTCTGGTAAAGCTCTTCGCGAATCTTCTCTGCACGCAGCAACAATTCAGCAAGTTTAATATTGGACGGCTTTCTATTGAAGCTTTTTACATAAGTACTGGAGTATGGTACGATAGACGGCCTGTTTGACTGATTAATCAAGATATCTTCAATTTCATTGTAGTTCTTGAGAAGCTCTTCCAAACTTCCTTTCACCGAACTCTCATTGTGCGCAGGATCAATCTCATTTTGAATGGCCTGGCTTGCAGCCTCTACATTCTGAGGTGCAATAACATCAAGAACAAAAAAAGAAATGGCAAGAATGGCAACCCCGAAGAATGACTGCCCAACATTCATGAAGACAGTGAGAAGCTTTCGGTTTTCTGAACTTTCCAATGCAATTACTACATTGGTCAGCGCAATTGTGCCTAGCACCAGCGCCGTGATCAAAGTCAGTTGCCATAAATATCTCTTCTCAAGCTTTTCAATCGATCCCGCGCGGGTCTCATCAGATCGCGCCTCGCGATTCAGATCGCTGCGAAAGAACAGATACCCGGTAAGCGTCAGTCCATAGACTCCAGCTAGCACCTGGGCGGACGTTGAGTAAATGTACATTATTTGATTTTCAGTTAAATCAAACAGCGCGCCATTTAACCCTACGATTCCGGATACCATACTGGCAATAACTAGCACAGCCAACATCGTGACCGTGAAAGCTAAATTAGATACACTATGCAGCCTCACCAAACACCTCTTTCCGTGGTATGTGACATTCTAGTTTTTTCCGTTAGCGCCTCGACTTAACAATTGCACACTTCAGACTTGCTCATCCCCTGACAGCTATTTATCCAAAGGATGCAAGGGAGCAGCCGGTGTTAATTATTAGAACGCAGGTAAATTTTCGAGGTTATCTTCTTTTTTCGCATTCCGGTCGGTCGCTAAAAAACCACCTTCCACCACGTGGACGGAGGCTCCGAGGCGCCAATTGCCGTTCTCCCGGAGTACTGTCTGAAATGACATTTTTCCTTGATGTGCATTTGGCTCCCTCGCGGAGACATGATGCCAATAATGGCATAATGAAATCAACACCTGGAGGGTTTAGGATTACGAATTCAGCTTTAGACAGTGTTTCAGGACTGAGTCTTCAATGGGGCGCTCGCTCATACGCGATACCAGGTCGTTACCTTCTATGACACGACAGAACTCACATAAGATCACGTAATATTGCCGGTCGATCTCTCACTAAACTCATCTCAGACCAACTCTTTCCGGCATCCATGTCCACTCGAAGTGAAAAGCTTCCGAGTCGGAAGCAGGTCATCAATTGCCTGTGGCCAGCGTGTTTTTGTTATCGCGTACGGCCTGGTTCGCGGGACAAAAGAACATCAAAATCGGTTCAGCACCACCTGGGCATACGTAAAAGGATGCTTGGGCATCTAGATGAGGCATGCGGATCGGCATCGGTGACCAGGGATCTTAGCGATATACGTACTGACAAGCGCGCCGCCTGCAGAGTACGAGTGGATACACGATCGATGGCCAAAGGTGGCCGAGCTTCCGAAAAAGATCGGCCCATGATCTCGCCCATCCTCATCAGGGACGCGGGTTATCACGATTCAACATCGAAGAGGTTGGGCAGGCAATAATTGGCTCCAAGCGCTCATCCCATGCATCCGACAATCCCAGATGGTCGCTATTTTATTGTGAAACGACGTCTGTGGCGTTGTTCGAATCTGGCTCTTGACCTAGTACAGCAGCGTTTGGTGAATGAGCTGATGGACGCTAGGAGAGCTGTAAAGACGGCGAAGGCATCAGCTAAGAGTCAGCGCCGTCACCGCATCATGCTAGTCAGAAAAGGATTTCCTGCAGGATGGTATAAAGCAGCATGCCTGTAGACCAGTTCACGTTCAAACCTGGCAATGTCGATTTTCTGCTCAAGAGTGAAAGCCCTGTCCTTTGGAAGCACGAGCTTGCGGTGCTTTTGATACCTTTCAATACGTTTGCCTCTGATGAGATCCCAGAAGCCACCTTCAGGAAGTCCCTCTTTGTTCGATAGTACTGCGGTGTAGATTGCACCCTCCGGGCTCGCCAACTCTCGACAGGCCGCCTCAACAGTCGTCCAGACGCATGCCCGCCAAATATTTGGAGCCACGCACAGCCTCTCTTTGTCCTTGAACAGCCCGTACATAGCGGTGTATCGAATAATGCTTCGGCTACGTGCAGCATCCAAAAGCAACGTGCGAACAGGTTTCTTTTTATCGTGAAATACTTCCATGAACTCGATCAGTTCAGACAATTTGGGACTCCCCTCCCGAATGACCAAGATGGCTGAGCGGCTGCCTCTTGAGAGCATGGCGGAAATTAAGACCCTGCGGCTCATGCTCCAACAAGAGCCACAGGGTTCGCATTATGCTGATGCTCGATTGGTCATTTGAATCGCTTTGACGATACGAGCTCTCACAGATGCCGTGAGCTTCTGCACTCCGGCCTCTTTCGCAATGGTGTATATCAACGATTCGTCGTCCAGAGCCCGCGCAGAAAACCTGGACGCAATGCTCGCAATCTCTGCTAGGCAGATCTCCATCAGGCTTCGCAAGGAGTCTTCATCCGCAGATTGACGGAACACAACCTCCTGATCCTCCATGAGACTGGTCGGCCAGTAAAAGACGCCTACTTGGCTTTCATCGTGAAAACGGAAGCGCTGCTTGGCCAATTGATCGACACGGTCTCGAATTTTCGCGCCGGTACGCACCCATCCATGCGCGCGTGCAATACGGCGAGCCAGAATCACATCAAGGATTGGCCCCTCACTTTCAACCACATGCGCAATCATCTTTTCTAGGTTTTCGGTGTAATTGGGTTCAAAGAATCGATCAGGATCGACGGTGTCAACAGCACTTCTTGGATCAGCTTCGACATAGATCAATTGCTGAGACGGAGCCACCAAAATCGTGTCGTCCTGGACTGAGACGACCGATGCTGACCTGGCGTACTTAAGCTCTGGCAAGGCCCCTGATGGATCATTTGCTTCGACGCTATCAGCCACGGCGGCAACCACGGAGACTTGCTCCACGACCTCGATAACCTCTGCCATGGCAGCATCGACTTTCAAACGTTCTGCCTCCTGCGCTGCATCGATAATCGCTTGCTTGGCGCGTGACTCTGCAAGAAGATCGTTCAGCCGCTGGTGTACCTTCTCTGCAGTACCAACTGCGTCCACCCACCAATCCGTAGACCAAATCCTTACGATTTCCCAACCCAGACCTCGTAGAACGAATTCACGAAGCTTGTCGCGATCTCGTGCCGTGGCGCTGCGATGATAGGTAGCACCATCACATTCAATACCAGCAAGGAACCGCCCAGGTGCGTCAGGATGGACGACCCCGAGATCAATCCGGAATGAGGAAACACCTATCTGTGTCTGTATGTGCCAGCCTTTCTTTGCCAAGGCGGCAGCAACCGCTTCCTCAAATGGACTGTCGAAGCCGCCCACGCTACCAAAATTAGCCTCAGCCAAAGCATTCGGCCCGCGCTCTGCAAACTCCAGAAAATGCTTGAGGTCTCGAACACCAATAGCTTGTGTTCGCGCGAGGTCAATATGCTCTGGCCGTAGCGTGGAGAAAAGAACAAGCTCCTGACGTGCGCGGGTAATGGCGACGTTGAGGCGGCGCTCGCCCCCAGGGCGGTTCATCGGCCCAAAGTTCATCGACAGTACACCAGCGGCGTCCTTCCCGTAAGTCGTGGAGAAGTAGATGATGTCTCGTTCATCGCCTTGAACACTCTCCAGGTTCTTCACGAACACCGGCTCCAGCTCGGATTCGGCGAAATACGGCTCCAGCGACGGATCTTTCCGGCATGCGTCATCGAGCATGTCCATGATGAGCTTCTGCTGCTCACCATTGAACGTTACAACTCCAACCGTCCTTCGGGTTTCCCGGAATGCAGGAGATTGAAGACGGGCAACAAGATCTGCAACCAATGCCCGCGCCTCGATCAAGTTCGTGCGTGAGCCGCCCTTATCGTAGATGCCTGCTACAGGGCACAATCTCACTGCCTTGTCTGCTGTGAATGGCGATGGGAATGTGACCAGTTTCGACTGGTAGTAACGCTGGTTGGAGAATGCGATCAAGCTTTCATGGCGGCTACGATAGTGCCAGTTGAGATTCCGCATTGGCAGGTTCGCGCTGATGCACTCATCCAGGATACTTTCGAGATCTGCTTCGACATCTTCATCGTCAGCCGTTGACTCAGCTCGATCAAAGAACGACGTTGGCGGCAGCTGTTTGGGATCGCCCACCATCACTACTTGTCTGCCCCGAGCCATGGCACCAATGGCGTCCCAGACAGGTATCTGCGAGGCTTCATCGAAGATGACCAGATCGAATGGCGTAGAGGCTGGCGGCAGATACTGAGCAATAGAAAGAGGGCTCATCAGCAAGCAAGGGGTCAACTTAGTCAGCGCGTCTGGTGCGCGCGTCATCAGCTCACGCAACGGGATGTGCTTGGTCTTCTTGCCCATCTCATGGCGCAGCAAGCCCCAATCCGAGGAACGACTAACACTGTCCTGACTTGGAAGATCTGCGCATAGCCGCGCACGGAGCCAGTCTTTGGTAAGCGCCGTGAACTTATCGTCCAGCGTGCGGAAATCACGAATACGTTGTTCATGCTCAACGCTGACGAACGTCCGAATGACCTCTTCGTTGTCCACTGTGGTGTTCAACCACCAGCGGGCATAGTTGACTTCCAGTACTCGACGGACTTTCCCAGACGTGATCGTGCCCATCTCCATCGCGTTGACTATGGGAGCCAGCCCTACCGCAAAGCCTTCATCTCGAACCTTGCGCCAAGAGCACCATGCCTTCAAGCGCGGCTCCGAAGATACAACCGTTTCACAGTTTTTCTTGAGATCACCCAATGCCAGGTGTGCGGTTTCGTCGATGCCCAAATCGGTGAATTGGCCAACCGCTGTCAGATGCGAAGTACGCTCTTGGAGCAAGCCAAGCTTCTCGCGCAACGTGGCGCCTGCCAGAGGGATTGCACCCTCTTGCTCCAACAATGCATTGCCATCGCCAAGCAACATCTGGAGTGGTGCCTTGTAAGCACCAATCTGCTCTGGGTTAAGCGCCAGCTTGGCAATCGCAGTGGCCAGCTCTCCTTGGAACACAACTGCGTTGCGAACCCCCTCAAGCTTTGTCTTCAAATCATTCCAAGCAGGTACCGTTTCGCGCAGATCGGATAGATCAGCCAGCTCTCTCTCAACCACGGTTCTGCGCTTGAGCAGCTCAAAATCATTTTTCAGCGGATCGCCACAACGCCCCTCTTCTACGAGAGGATGATCGTCGGTAAGCCGTCCACGCTCCTCGATATCACGCCGCTCGACCTGAAACCGAATCGCAGCAGTGAGCACATCAACGTCTGTAGCAAGCCCGCTCCACAAGGACTGGGTTCCTTCACCGAGGTCGACCAACTTATCCATTTCGGCATCCAGCCGAATCACGTTACGCAGTCGAAGAAGCTCCTCTTTCAGCGCATCGCCCAGATGGCCTTGTTCGGCCAACATCAGCCCCTCATCGACCCAGGGCAAATTTTCCTTTTGAAGTCGCACCGCTTCCTGGAGCTTGATGGCTGCAACGATCCAAGCGACATCGGACTTAGCCCCTTGCCATAAAGCACCACACTCTTCACCCAGAGAGAGGTCGTCAATGGCGCGACGTATAGTTCGAATTTCGACCCACGTTGACAGTTCCTTGGCATTGTCGATTTCGCCTTCGAAAGTCTGCACCGGAGCCAACAGCCCTGCAATTCGGCGTTTGCCGAACCAGGATTTAGGCCAGAAAGCTTCTGCAGCCTCTATCCACTCTCGATGCAGGAGTTCGACATCAATGCTCTCGATCGTCTCTGCGTAGGTCGCTTGCAGTTGTGCCTTGAGAGCTTCGACTTGACCAAACAAAACGACAGCCTGCCCCAGAACATCAGTGACGCTCTGCGGCCAGGCTGGGCCAAGATCGGAAAAAGAGGCGCGACGCTGCTGCAGCAAATCGATACCTTGTTTGGCATCCGCAACTACACGAGACGACCATATCGTCGACAGCTTTGAATTGATTTCGCGGTGCTGTTCAACCCAAGTGCAGCCCTCGCTCAATCGTTGAGAGATGGAGCGAGCATCAGGTTTCAGAGCAAAGCGCCAATCATGCCCTGCCGCCTCTGGCAGTACTCGAGAAAGAATCGATAGACCGTCCAGTGTTGTGGGTGTGTATTGGGTGGCAGGAAGTGCAGTCAATTCAATGAAGCGATCCGCAGCCCTTTGCACCTCTAGTACACTAGGCAAGACATCCCTCGCCGCTTGCACAAACTGCTGTTGCCAGTGAGGCGACCATTCGGCTTGGCCAACCGGAGACAAAGCGTTGCCAGCAAGTTGATCAAAACCTACAGCCTGGGCGTTAACTTCAAGACGGTCGCCTAGTTCACGCAGCTCAAGCATCGCTTTGTGATCATGGACATCAGGGGACGCCCATCCAATCGAAGCCACAGCCTCATCTACGCCAGATGTGACAGTGCCAATGGCGTCATAGATCGTATAGCCATTGCGATGACGGCGATGCAGCCGTTCGACGTAGATGTTGAGACTATCCCGTAGTGTCGCCAGGCGCTGGGCCTCGACTTCCCATGCCGCCGAATCAACATGTCCTTTCGCTTCCCACGCTGATTGCAGCTGGGCGAGCACATCAGTCTTCCGCGCCTTACTCGAATGGAGCTCAAGGCAGAACTCACCCAAACCGATTTCACGAAGCCGTCGATAAACGACGTCCAGAGCAGCGATCTTTTCAGAAACGAAAAGCACTCGACGGCCTTGGGCGATAGACTGCGCAATCATGTTGGAGATGGTCTGGCTCTTGCCCGTGCCAGGCGGGCCAATCAGAACGAAGTCCTTACCTTTCGCAGCCGCCATCACTGCAGCGAGCTGAGATGAATCAGATGGCAGCGGGCAGAACACGTCAGTTGGGCCATAGTCACGATCCAGTGACTCAGCTTCAGGGAACGGAGTATCGGAGATAAACGAGTCTCGAGGGGTGTCGAGCAGATGCTGGACGACCGGGCTCTGCCGCAAGTGCTCAGAGTTCTCAACCAAATCCTTCCACATGAGGTATTTGGCGAAAGAAAACATGGAAAGCACAACGTCCTCGTTGAGCTCCCAGCCTGGGATGTCCTTGATGGCATGACCGACTTTCTTCCAGATGCCTGCAATATCGAGTCCCGAGTCATCACGAGGCAACTCGTTTTCCAGCGAACCTAGTCCCAGCTCAAAATCCTGGCGGAGCATCTCTATCAGCGTTGGGTTGAAGCGCGGCTCATCGTCGTGCAGCACCATGGTGAATCCTGAGCGCGCACTCTTCCGCTCTAGTGTCACAGGTATCAGCACCAGCGGCGCTTTATACTTCTGCCCTGCCCGGTCTTCTCGCGTCCAGCTCAGAAAGCCAAGCGCCAAGAACAGAGTATTGGAACCGCCTTCCTGCAAGGCTGTACGGGCACCTCGATAAAGCTCGGTAAGTCGGACATCCATCTCATTGGATGTCAGCGCTACAAACACTTCCCTGCGCTTGAGCGCGTCCTCGGCATGTCGACGACGCACGTCCTCTCGTTCGCGCTGCTCATAAAGCGCTCGCTCCCGTGGGTCAGCACCATCCATTAGATCTGGCCGGGTCAGTAACTTAAGCGACTGACCACTCGCCAGAATGTCCTCAAGCGCTCCCGGGTCTGGTGACTCAAGCTTCAGCGAACGTTTGCCCGTTTTGAAATTGAGCAGGTTGTTTCGAAGAGACAGATCCAACAGCTTACGCTGCCAACGGCCCAATCGATCGGAGGGATTTAATTTGGACAGATCCTCGACCTGAACCTCAACATTATCCTCGGCCAGACCAAGCCCTTCCTCCACCAGCAAAGGAGGTGGGGCGTCGGAGGATTCGTCATTAGCTACGCGCGCGATTTGGGACTCGGCGCTAGCAAGCGGCTTGATTCGCTGCAGACGCGCCCGACGGATGTCCAGAAGCATCTCAAAGCGGCTCTCTGCATCCTCTTCAACCTGTTTGGCTCCTCGTTCAACTGCATAGGAGAAGGCCGGAACCGGGTTTTGAGTGACGAGCGTCGTCTCAAAGAGCACAAGCTCTTGAAGCTTGACCCGCTTGCGCACCGCCGTGACATCATCGACCAGAGCAGTGGTGAACTCTTCCGGCTTCAGCCAAAGCCCAGCAAAAGCATGCCCATGGGTAAACACGATGACGGGATTGAGACCAGCTTGCTCAAGCGCAGCGCAAAAAAGCAATGTAAGGTCTAAGCAAGTCGCCAGGCCGGTATCAGCGATCTGACTCGGACTGCGCACCTTCTGCCCCGACTGTTCAAAACTCGCCGGCGGTAATGCATAGTCAAGTTTCATCCGGGCGACAGCACTCCATACTGCAGAGGCCAGCTGCCAAGCTCGTTTGGAGCCACCCTCATATCCATCGAGCGCTGAAGACAGTTCGCTTAGGCGAAGAAGCTCAGCAGCCTGCTTGAGCAACCGCTCAACCGCTGGGTCATTAGGCTGGACGAACGCTGCGGTCATATCAGGAATGTGCCGCAGACCACCCCATTGGTTGCGAGGCAGGAGGTCTACGACCTGCTCTAGGCGCGCAATCTCTTTGCGACCGCCCTCTGCTGCTTTGTCATCAGCTTCGAGGACAAAGGTAAAAGTCGACATCTCCGACTCTGTCAGCCGACTCAGCAACGGCCCATCCAGAACGAGATCGAGGCCCGGAATGATCCGGAAGCTATCCGCCGCAATTTCGTCGATACGCCAAGTCTTGGCTTTGAGCACCTCAGGAGCAGATGTAAGGGTCAGAGTAGCGTTAACGAATCGGTCGCTGGTCTCGTTAGAGAGCCGAAGCTCTCGAATAACAGGAATGGCGTTTTGGAAATCCGCTAGGTTGAGCTTCGCTACCAGGGTCGCGAGAATTTTGACTTCTTTTGGAGGGACAATTTCTTCGGGCGTGAGGGGCTGAACTATGTCGTCCATGCGCAAACATCCTTGTCGAGGTACCCAAGGGAGTGCCGGATGTGGCCGGCCAAGAGGCCCCGCTTGAGCTAATGGCGCGATGATAGCGTTTCTGGACGCAGCCGTAATGCGCCATTAGTCGCTATAGCGATCAAATTCCTGCTCCCCCTCTGTTAGTCGCGACAGCGATTCGTGACTCAATTCGCGGACGCTATGAGACCGGCGCAAGCCGCAGGACTTAGTTATTTGAGTGAGTGAAAGACCAATTCTACGGCTGACTAGGCCGCCAAATTGGCGCTGGATGACGAGTGCCAGTCTGATGGGAGACGGAGGGTCAGATCTGGATAGGAATAGGGCGAAAAACTCAACCTACGCCGAAAGGTCTCTATCATTACCCGCCAACAGTTCTTCGTGACCGCAAAGGACTTTTCTGCCGCTGGCGCATCAAACACTCGGAGCGCTTGTTGAAGCTCGATGAGGAAATGTTCCAGGAAGACAGGTCTATCAGTGGATTGTTGAAAAGCCGGCGGGAGCAGTTGGAGTCAATTTTTGGCGTCGATCTGATCTACACCATTGACCTGCTTTACAACTTCAAAGGTGGGCCATGCTACGCCATGAACTCGCACCCGGGAAGCTGGCCCCGGGGTCGTGCTATCTGCACTCGAGTATCTATGCCTGTTGGCTTACGTACTACATGGTTTCCCTCCCACTGCTTCCACATTGGAAAACCCATGTTGCACCGGAGCTGGAATTGGCATCTCTCTAACCAGTTTGAGGAGGATCACCTGAGGCCTTCGCCGGCCAGCTCGCAAAGTGACTCGGGTTGAGCTAGCCCACCCGCAAGCGGAGCGCGCAGGCCGCCCGGCCGAAGGTGTGAGGATGCCTGCCCGCCAGGGACGAGACGGCGCGGGAACCACGCTGGCTCGGTTTACGGCAGCCGTCCGCTGAAGCGGCACACCCAAGATATTCCCGAAGAGAGGAATAGAACCAAGCCACCGATTGACGAGGATAGATGGATAGGTATCATCGGTAGTGGCACGACGCCCGCCTTTCGCATTTAGGATGATTTCTGAAACACCTATCCAAGGCGCCACATGAAATTTCTCATCAGCTTCATTCGTATCGACACCACCGTGCCCGACAGATTCTGGCCTGCCAGCCAAGCAATTAGCGGAATGTGTCACGAGTATGTGAGTACGAAAAACCCTGAGTATCAGGACTGCAGTAATTTCCGTGATATCGAAGCCACGTTTGAGTCTCTGCACAATTACGATGTCGATGGTGACCGTATCAAGTGCCCTCAAATGAAGCTCAAGGTGTTGAGAGTCGAGCCAATCACTTCATCGAAACGCAAACTCGCAGCCTGATACTCTGCCGGCTTGGCTACGTCTGGTGACTGTAGCCACGCTAGTGTTCCGACACAGCTGTAAACCTTCGGTTTTGAGCCTGCTCAAACGGAAAGTTTCGTATGTGGTAGAGCACAACTCTGGTCTTGGTTTGGTACTTAAAGCAAGCGGAGCGCGCAGGCGCCAGGTGGATGCCCGAAGGGCCAAGACACCACGCAGTGGCGTGTCTTGGTTCACGACAACCGCCCCGCAGGGGGCGCCCTAATGATGCCGTTAGGAGTTTTGGGATTGCGGTTTCAACGTGGAAGGTGCAGACGCGAGCATCCAGCATGAAGAGACGGATTTTAAGGTTTTTGCTGATCGACCCGCCTAATACTCTTCACCGTCGCTCTGCAGATCCTCCTCCTTGATTTCGAGCTCACCGAATGACCCCAGGTAGACGTTACGACAGGGGAGCTCACTAATCACTCCTCGGTTCAGCAGTCGTGCGGCAATGTTTCGCATTATTGCTTCAACAACCAATGGTTCAGCGGACGATCCAATCTCAGCGTCCATTAACGCATTGACGTCAATGTCTTCATTGGCAACAAACGGCCCTTGCCGGTCGTATCCTTCGAAGACGCCATGCGCTATGCACAGCATCTCCCCTTTCAGGATCAGAAGCCTTGCCACTTTGACCTTCCGCGTTTTAAGTTTTGGTGAGAGCCGTCACAGCTTTTACGGGCGAAGCCATTAATCAAGACCTTCAACTCAGCAAAGCTGAATGCATCGAAACCTGCGAACAGTGGTGGCGCAATCGGAGCCAGTGACGCCCACCTGAGCTCAGCCATCACCGCCCTGCTCCTATCGATCATCGTCCGGCGCCAGATCGACATGTGAAGGACAATGGACAGTGAAATATCGGATTCCACCAAGCACTCCTGGGGTACCGCAGATTTCGCAGATAGTCAGTGACGCGACCTGAGCAGCTTCGACTGTCTGTCGACAAAAATCGTCGCCCCCGTTGTAGCTAAAGCACTCTGGATCATTGAAGAATACTGGGCTCCTCGTCTGGCGCCTCAAGCAAGCGGAGCGCGCCGGCCCAGAGGGCCATAGGCGTGAGGATGGAAGCCTGCCAGGGCCAAGACGCACACGAAGTGATGCGGCTTGGTTCACGACAGCCATCCGCGAATGCGGCGCGCCACAATCGACCGGATCCAGATTTATAGCCGTAAGGGCTTAGTAAATTGACGCGCAGAAGGCTATGCACGACTGGCTTAGCTTTCTGCGAGCTCAGCACATCTTTTAACCAAACTCACTCAGACTTGCTGTCCGGCGACTCCAAATTCCTGAATACCAATCTGTTCGAGCGAACCCTCTGCTA
>NZ_QXTJ01000037.1 GCF_003605735.1 Pseudomonas sp. LS-2
CTTGTCGGCGATCTGGCGCGCAGCGGCAGCAAAACCTGTGCATGCGGTGTGCCTGATGCACCGAGCTGGCTGATCTTGCTGCCGCTGCGCGGCAGATCGCCGACAAGGTGGAGCGCCACCCCGGCGACCTCCCACGCCTTCGGCAGAAGCGGGATTGCGGTGTGTTCGAGCTTTTGATNCTGTCACATTGACGTCGACTGACCCACCGCAATCGCGGGCAAGCGCGCTCCTACAATGTTTTGGGCTCAGCACAGAAGCTCGGCAGGCCACAAAGCTGCGGCTTCTGCCCGGAGGGCGTGGGAGCCAGACTTGTCGGCGATCTGGCGCGCAGCGGCAGCAAAACCTGTGCATGCGGTGTGCCTGATGCACCGAGCTGGCTGATCTTACTGCCGGTGCCCGGCAGATCGCCGACAAGGTGGAGCGCCACCCCGGCGACCTCCCACGCCTTCGGCAGAAGCGGGATTGCGGTGTGTTCGAGCTTTTGATTCTGGCCGAAGGCCGTGGGTGCCGGCTTGCTGGCGAATGCACTGTCATTCACCCTCAAGCTGAAAGGCCCTTCGCTTTCGCCAGCTATCCAGACATCACACGCTGAACGAGCGGCGAACTCAGCAGACCCGCTGAGTTTGCGCCCCGTTACTTGAACAGCTCGCCCCGCAAACCCCAACACAGCGCGATGCTCAGGAAAAATTCGGTCAGGATCGTCGCCCAGGCGGCGCCCAGCACCCCATTGAGCGGTATCAGATACAGATTCAACAGCACGTTGACGCCCACTGCCATGAACAGGCAACCGGCAAACCAGCGCTCGTGCTGTGTGGCAACGGCGTTCTGCGCAAGGACGTAATTGGGCAGCGCAAAAATCAAGGCCGTGAACAGCAAGCCGATGATGGTCTGAGTGCCGTCGGCATAGGCGCTGCCGAAGAGAACGCTCACCAGCCAAGGCCCCAGCGTCCAGCCGATCAGCGCCAGGAACACGCCGACACCCAGCGCTCCTGCAATCGCATTGCGACTGAAGCGACCGTCTGCGTCCGGGTCCATGGCCAACGCTCTCATACGCCGAAACAGCATCAAGACGACGGGCGTTGCCAACGACATCAGGCCGTCATGAATGCGGGTCGCGACGGCGTAATGGCCGATGGCGGGAACCTCACCCAGGACGTTGCGCAAGAGAACGATATCGATCTGGTGGTAGAGGGAAGACGCCAGTCCGACGGCGAAGAAACTGATCGAACTGCGGTAGGCCCACGTTGGCAGCTTCCACTGAATCTTTACTAGGGGAGGGAAATGTTTGTAATGCCCCACCAGCGTCACCAACAAGCCAGCGCCCCACGCGAGAAAGATCGAGACGGGCGTTGCGCCCACGCTCAGGACACACATCAAGACAAACAGCGCACTGATGGTACGCCCGCAGAAAAGAAAAACCGCATCACGCTCGAAACGCCCCGCCCCCTTGAACCAGGAAGATTGCCACTGCGTCAGGGTGATGGTGGCGAAACAAAAGATCCCCGCAGCCAGTGAGGGGCCGTCAAGCCAGCGGTACAGAATTGCGGTCAGTATCAGAAAAACCGCAGTCGTCACCGTCAGGTGCAGGAGCGCCGTGCTCGGCAACTCCCCATAGCGCGACTGCAGAACCGCAGAAGGTGCCGATCGTTCGCGCATCAGCAACGTGTTGAAGCCCGCATCCTGCACGAGCACCAGAAAACCCGCGAGCACATAGATATAGGTGTAGTGACCGAACGCGCTGGAACCCATGCTGCGGGCGAACAGAACAGAGAGCCCGAGAGAGACGGCAGCAGAGTAAACGGTCACTCCCCATTGCATCGCCAGCGGTGCGAGTCGCTTGACGAAGATTGCGCGCTGAACGACGTCCATTACAGCCCGCTCGCATGGCGCGAAGGACGTACAGACCCGCAGGCCCTGGACGGAACACGATTCAAACCGGGAAAGAAATCCACTCGACCTTCTTTTTAACTGCCTGAGAAAGGTCGCAAGACCGTGATTCAAACTGAGGCCCGACAGCCATAGATGTCGAGCCTTGAGACTGCCGGCTCGTCCGACAGGGTGAAATGGTGCCGAAAATAGGAATCGAACCTACGACCTTCGCGTTACGAGTGCGCTGCTCTACCGACTGAGCTATTTCGGCATTGATATTCAAAAGCTAGCAGGGCCGCCGAGTTCCGGCAAGCTACTGAGGCGTGGTTGCGATGACGCCCTGTTGCCAGAAGCGCGGCTGCAAATTTCCGCCAAAATCATGCGCATACTGATCTTCACGCTCGCCACGATGGGGGAAGTCGCGAATCACGACATACGAAAGAAACCCCACCGCCAGCATCACGACCGCGATCCATCCCCATCGCATCACAGCACCACCGGGTGCTGGACGCGCCGACCACTCATGAATCCCCATCAACCACCCGACGACAAGGGCCAGCCAGAGTTGCGAATACGGCATGACGATCACACCATCGACCATCGATTGGGCCAAGGCGCCGGTCAGACTTGCCAGCAGACAAATCCTCAACAGATCCACAGGCTCACTGGATGCAGCCTTTCTCCTGATCAGTTTCACGGTCGCCAGCAGTCCATACGCGGCGAGCCCCATGACCAAGAGCGTCGACGGCCCCCCCCACTCACACGCCCACTGCAAAATGGCCTGATGAGGATGGGCGGCGACAACGTTGTGGATGTCGGCGAAATGCATGGGACCGAAGCCCAGCAACGGCCGCTCTTTGATCATGTCCCAAGCCTGATGCCAAAGGATGTCGCGTGCGGAGAGCGAAGCGTTGAGTCGGTCGCCCGCGAAATTCAGGACTTCGATGCCCAGCAGAGCTGGCAAGCGATTGAAGAACAACCAGAACAGCAATACGCCAAGGGCCGCAGCCGCTGTCTGCAAGACCGCCCAACGCCGCCCCCAGCGCCCACAACTGAGGAAGACAACACCCATGGCGCACGCCATGCCCAGCCACGTGCCACGCGTACCGCCAGAGATGGCGATCATCCACCAACAGCTCAAAAGCGCGAACAGCCAGACTTTGATCGAAGGTTTTATGGCAGGCAGGAGCAGAGGCAGCGCCAGCAATGGCAGCGTGAACGTCTGAAACTGGCCGTAGAAGCGCTTGTTGGAAAAGCCAACCACCAACAGGTCCAGGTCCAGATAGTGGGCATCGCTCATAAAGGCAGCGAAAGCCGAGGCGATAAACTGGATGCTCTTCACCCCACATACGGCGATGACGAAGATGCCGAACAAATAATCGGCTCGCTCACCACTTTGAATACGGGCGTTAGAGAAGAATCGCGTAAGCCAGCAACCGATTACCAGTAGCGAAACCTCGGCAGTTGCCCAAGAAAAATGCCTGGAAAAAACGGAAGAAAAAACGGCGAGAAAGAGTACAAAGACCAGCAGTGTGCGGACTGCGCGTTCAACCCCGAAACCAGCGTTCTGCACGAGAAGGCCGAGGGGCAATAACACCAGGGCAATGACGATCTGCCCTATTCTCTGCACGTCGTGCACTGCAAACGTTGGCAGGACTACGAGGCAGAAGAGGGCCGCAAACGAAAACAATATCCCGCTGAAGCTCAAAAACCGCGCAATGCCTTGGTCAGTCGAACCGATAGCGAAGGATTTACTCAAGGTACAACTCGTTCAAGCAGTTGATGTTCGATAAAGCCCGATCAAAGCCCAATAAAAAGGGTCGCAAAAGCGACCCTTTCAACCGCGGACTAAATCAAGAACCGCCTTTGCAGGAACCTGGCATCCAATTGAGCGGGCTGCCTTTGCAGGTCCAACCAGTGATGTCGGTCGCAGTTGCAGTTGGCGTCATCACAACGGTGGTATCGTTGTTGGCTTTGATAGTGCCGGTCACAGTGATAATACCTGTGGTGGCACCAACGGTCAGGGATTTGGCGTAGGTAGTTGGTACAAATGAGTTACCACCGCATGTATCCAGCCCAGTAAGGCTGCCCTTGGAAGCGACAGCTTCAGTCACACATGTACGCGCGCTGCTCGCTGCCAGAATAAGTTCCGAAGCCTTGGCCCGCGCCGTGTAATCCTGGTAAGCGGGAAGGGCTACAGCAGCCAGGATGCCGATGATCGCTACCACGATCATCAGCTCAATGAGGGTAAAACCCTTTTGTGTATTCATCGCTAAACTCCAAGCGTCATTGAATTGTTGCCTCGATTCAACTCAGCACACAACGTGCCAACCCTGAAGTTCATTCTCCCCAGCCGCCGAGCAGCGCATTAACGGGCTCAAACAGTCGGTATCCAGCATTAACTGACGTTTTTTGTCAGTCGCCCGGCTGTACATTTGGCAGCCGCCCCTGACTACGCTATAAACGGTCCAATGTCTGTATTTGGTGGCTGTAATGACTGATGTCGTCCTCACCGGCTTGGCGAAACAACTCGTCGTAGCCGAGCTCCTCAACGAAAAATCTGCGCAACAGGCCTATCAGCAGGCTCGCCGCGACAAGGTCTCGCTGGTCAATTATCTGGTACAGAACAAGTTGGTCAAAAGCCTGACGCTGGCTGAAGTCGCGTCGGACCAGTTCGGCATTCCTTTCCTAGACCTCAATACTTTGGACAAAGAGAGCCAGCCCAAAGGTCTGGTCAGCGAGAAGCTTGTACGGCAACACTGCGCACTTCCGTTGTGGCGGCGCGGCAACAAATTGTTTGTGGGTATCTCCGACCCCACCAATCACCAAGCCATTACCGACATTCAGTTCAGCACCGGGCTCAACACCGAGGCTATCTTGGTGGAGGATGACAAGCTCACGGCCGCAATTGACAAATTTTTTGACAGCCACGCTGGCATGGGTGAACTGGCGGATGTAGACCTTGGTCTGGAAATCGAAACTGTCGATGAAAGCCGGGAGACGGCTATTGGCGGTCAGGATGCCGACGACGCGCCAGTGGTGCGCTTCGTCAACAAGATGCTGATGGATGCAATCCGGCTGGGCTCGTCGGATCTGCACTTTGAACCGTACGAGAAGGTTTTCCGCGTTCGTCTGCGCACCGACGGCATCCTGCACGAGGTGGCGAAGCCGCCCATCCATTTGGCAGGACGCATCTCCGCACGCTTGAAGGTCATGGCCAGCCTGGACATTTCCGAGCGCCGCAAGCCTCAGGACGGGCGGATCAAGCTGCGCATATCGAAAAACCGGGCGATCGATTTCCGGGTCAACACGCTGCCGACGTTATGGGGCGAGAAGATCGTGATGCGGATTCTCGATCCGACCAGCGCCCAGATGGGGATCGATGCCCTCGGTTATGAACCCGAGCAAAAGGCACTTTACCTGGAAGCGCTGAGCAAGCCGCAAGGGATGATTCTAGTGACCGGCCCGACAGGCTCCGGTAAAACCGTTTCGCTCTATACCGGCCTGAACATCCTCAATACTCCCGACATCAATATTTCCACCGCCGAAGACCCGGTGGAAATCAACCTGGAAGGCATCAACCAGGTCAACGTCAATCCGCGACAAGGCATGGACTTTTCACAGGCGCTACGTGCGTTTCTGCGCCAGGACCCTGATGTGATCATGGTCGGTGAGATCCGAGATCTGGAAACAGCCGAAATCGCCATCAAGGCCTCCCAGACCGGACACATGGTGCTGTCGACACTGCACACCAACAGCGCAGCAGAAACCCTGACACGCCTTCATCACATGGGGGTTGCAGCGTTCAACATCGCCACCGCCATCAACCTGATCATTGCCCAGCGTCTGGCGCGCAAGCTCTGCCCGCATTGCAAAAAAGAAGTCGACATCCCCCGCGAGACATTGATTGCCGAAGGTTTCCCGGAGTCGAAAATCGGCACGTTCAAGCTTTACTCTCCTGTGGGCTGCGAACAATGCAACGCCGGCTATAAGGGACGGGTGGGGATTTACGAAGTGGTCAAGAGCACTCCAGCGCTGGAACGCATCATCATGGAAGAAGGCAACTCCATCGAGATTTCCGAACAGATGCGCAAGGACGGATTTGATGATCTGCGCACGTCAGGCCTTTCCAAGGCGATGCAAGGCCTTACCAGCCTTGAGGAAATCAACCGCGTGACCAAGGACTGAACATGGCGACCAAGGCAGTAAAAGTCAGCGTGTACGCTTGGGAAGGTCTTGATAGAAAGGGCACGAAGGTCAACGGCGAGATCAACGGGCACAACCCTGCTCTCGTCAAGGCTCAGCTGCGTAAACAGGGCATCAACCCAACCAAAGTCAGAAAGAAATCCGCTTCGATCTTCGGTAAAGGCAAGAAGATCAAACCGCTGGACATCGCATTTTTCAGCCGCCAGATGGCGACCATGATGAAAGCAGGTGTTCCACTGCTGCAGTCGTTCGACATCATCGGTGAGGGTTCCGATAACCCGAACATGCGCAAGCTCGTGGATGACATCAAACAGGAAGTCGCGGCAGGGCACAGCTTTGCCACTGCGCTGCGGCAGAAGCCGGAGTATTTCGACGATCTGTTCTGCAATCTGGTCGATGCAGGCGAACAAGCCGGTGCGCTCGAATCGCTGCTGGATCGGGTTGCGACGTACAAGGAGAAGACCGAATCTCTAAAAGCCAAGATCAAAAAGGCCATGACCTATCCGATTGCCGTAGTCATCGTGGCGATCATCGTCAGCGGTATTTTGTTGATCAAGGTTGTTCCCCAATTCCAGTCGGTATTCGCCGGGTTTGGCGCCACTCTTCCAACCTTCACGCTGATGGTTATAGGACTTTCCGAGGTCGTACAAAGTTACTGGTACATGATCCTGGGCGCGGCGGTGCTGGCTTTTATGGCGTTCCGCAAATCCTACAAAACCTCCGAAAAGTTTCGCGACACCGTGGACCGCACACTCTTGAAGTTTCCAATCATCGGACCTCTTCTTTTCAAATCTGCAGTCGCGCGGTACGCGAGAACCCTTGCGACCACATTCGCCGCTGGCGTACCGCTGGTCGATGCGCTTGACTCGGTTGCTGGTGCAACGGGCAACGTCGTCTTCAGAACGGCCGTAAACAAGGTCAAGCAGGACGTCTCTACCGGCATGCAACTCAACTTCTCCATGCGCAGCACTGGGGTGTTCCCGATGTTGGCCGTACAGATGACGGCAATTGGAGAAGAGTCGGGCGCACTGGATTCGATGCTCGACAAGGTCGCCACTTACTACGAGGAGGAAGTGGATAACATGGTCGACAGCCTCACCAGCCTCATGGAGCCCATGATCATGGCTGTGCTGGGCGTCATCGTAGGGGGGCTGGTCATCGCCATGTACCTGCCTATCTTCCAGCTCGGAAATACTGTCTAACCATGTCCCTCCCAGACCTCTTGGCCAGCTCCCCGCTGGCCTTTGTTCTATGCACCCTCGTTTTGGGCCTGCTCGTCGGCAGTTTCCTCAACGTTGTGGTCTATCGCCTGCCAAAAATGATGCTTCGCGACTGGAAAGCCCAGGCCCGCGAAGTGCTGGAACTGCCGCCGGAGCCGCCAACCGAAACCTTCAACCTGATCCTCCCCCACTCCCGTTGCCCGCACTGTTCTCACCAGATCCGCGCCTGGGAAAATCTGCCGGTCATCAGTTATCTGTTTCTCGGTGGCAAGTGTTCGAACTGCAAGGCGCCGATCAGCAAGCGTTATCCGCTGGTCGAGCTGGCTTGTGGGCTGATCTCCGCGTTCGTCGCGTGGCATTTCGGCTATGGCTGGCAGGCGGGCGCGGTGTTGCTGTTAAGTTGGGGTTTGCTGTCGATGAGTCTGATCGACGCTGATCACCAGTTGCTGCCGGATGCGATTGTGCTGCCGCTGTTGTGGCTGGGTTTGATCGTCAATGCGTTCGGGCTGTTCGTGCCCTTGAGCGATGCCTTGTGGGGGGCGATTGCTGGCTATCTGGCGCTATGGTGCGTTTTCTGGTTGTTCAAGCTGATCACCGGCAAGGAAGGCATGGGTTACGGCGACTTCAAGTTGCTGGCCATGCTCGGCGCCTGGGGCGGCTGGCAGATTCTGCCGCTGACGATTCTGCTGTCATCGATTGTCGGTGCGGTGCTGGGCCTGATTTTGCTGCGCTTGCGCAATGTCGAGACCAGTACGCCGATTCCCTTCGGTCCTTATCTGGCCATTGCGGGGTGGATCGCATTGCTCTGGGGTGATCAAATAACCACTTCGTATTTGCAGATCGCCGGTTTCAGATGACTTCCTCCGCTACAAAACCCTGGATTCTTGGCCTGACTGGCGGCATCGGCAGTGGCAAGAGCGCGGCTGCGCAATGTTTCGCCGATCTGGGCATTCATCTGGTGGATGCCGACAATGCGGCGCGCTGGGTGGTCGAATCGGGGCGTCCTGCCTTGGCGCAGATCGCCGAGCACTTCGGCGCCGAGGTGCTGCAAGCCGATGGCACGCTGAACCGGGCGGCGTTGCGCGAGCTGATTTTCAAGGATCCGCAGCAACGGGTCTGGCTGGAAGGCTTGCTGCATCCGCTGATTCGCGAGGAAATCCGGCAATACCTGGCCCGCGCCGAATCGCCTTACGCGATTCTGGTTTCGCCGCTGCTGCTGGAGACCTCACAGCATCAGATGGTCAAGCGGGTATTGGTCGTCGATGTGCCAGAGGCCGTGCAGATTGAACGCACGGTGCTGCGGGACAAGACCAACGAAGCGCAGGTCCGGGCGATTCTCAAGGCTCAGGCCAGCCGGGAAGAACGCCTGAGCCGCGCCGATGACGTGATCGTCAATGACCGGGATCCGGCGTGGCTGAAAAGCGAAGTCGAGCGACTGCATCACTTTTATCTAACTTTGCGTGGAGGCCAATGATGAGCCAACCAATGACCGTCGATTGTCCAACCTGCGGAGCGCCTGTGGAGTGGACGGCGGAGAGTAAATTCCGGCCGTTCTGTTCCGACCGCTGCAAACTGATAGACCTGGGCGCATGGGCGTCCGAAGAGCACGCAATTCCGGTCGCGCCGGACGCGGAAGACGAGTTGTTTTCGGGTGATTTCGATCCGCGCCAGCATTGACCGAGCAGGACTTAACGCCCCGTCCTCTGTAGGAGCAATCGGAGGTTACGACGGTCGCGAACGCGGTGTGTCAGTCGCCTCAAATAGAGCTGACCCAGCGCTTCAGCAGCAAGCCGACTCCCACGGCCTTCGGCCAGAATCAAAAACCGGAATCACACCGCATTCTCGCTTCTGCCCGGAGGGCGTGGGAGCCGACTTGTCGGCGATCGGCTGCG
>NZ_QXTJ01000013.1 GCF_003605735.1 Pseudomonas sp. LS-2
TTGACTACCGCTTCGCGGCAGATCGTCGGCAAGCCAACTCCCACGCCTTCGGCAGAAGCAGATGAGTGCTAGTCGCATCGATTTGATTCTGCCCGAAGGGCGTGGGAGTCGACTTGTCGACGATCGGCTGCGCAGCAGTCGCGAAACCAGGCAACTCATTCTTCCTGATCCACCGCATGCTCAGTATTGACTACCGCTTCGCGGCAGATCGTCGGCAAGCCAACTCCCACGCCTTCGGCAGAAGCAGATCAATGCTGGCTGCATCGTTTTTGATTCTGCCCGAAGGGCGTTGGAGTCGACTTGTCGGCGATCGGCTGCGCAGCAGTCGCGAAACCAGGCAACTCATTCTTCCTGATCCACCGCATGCTCAGTATTGACTACCGCTTCGCGGCAGATCGTCGGCAAGCCAACTCCCACGCCTTCGGCAGAAGCAGATTAGTGCTAGCCGCTCAGTTTTTGATTCTGCCCGAAGGGCCTAGGAGTCGACTTGTCGGCGATCGGCTGGTTTGAGAAATACCGGAATTCTGAGCTGAACCCAAAACAGTGTAGGAGCGCGCTTGCCCGCGATTGCAATGGGTCAATCGACGGCAATGTGACTGACCCACCGCATTCGCCAGCAAGCCGTCCCCCACACATTTCGCCAGACACAGAACCGGTCATCATCCGAATATCGGTGGGGGACGCTGGAGTTGTCAGGGCGGCGAAGACGACGGTTCACTTATCACCATCAGCCGTCCACGGCTCCGACAAATATCGGGTCCGGTTGAACGTCTCAAGCCACTCGGGGCAGAACACCACCAGCGCGGTAACGATCATTCCGTTGATGAACGCTTCGGGGAAAATGATCAGCCACAGGTAGCCGACGAAATCCCCCAGCCATTCCGGCATCGCGAACAATCCGTCGTACCAGAGCAAAGCCATGGCAACCATCAGGCACGTCAATGCCGCTAACCCCGCCGCAAAGAACCCTGAGCAGAAAATGTAGGTAAACGGATTTTTCGGTTGGGCGCGCTCGACGATCAGCGAGCAGGCTTCGGTAATCAGTACCGGGATCGCGATCAGCAGCAGACCGTTGACGCCGATGGACGCCAGGTCCTGTCGCCCCATCGCCAGCATCCCCAATTGTGCGAAGAGTCCACCGATGATTGCCAGCGGCCAGTCCAGCAACAGGGTCACAGCGGTCATGCCCAGCAGGTGATAGGAAACGCCGGTTTCGAAGTCCCGGCGCATCAGCCAGAGTAGGAACAGAGCGAAGACGGTGCCGAAAAAAAGATGCTGGCGACGGGCGTCGCTGAACAGCTCGATCCATGGACTGCGCCACACCGCCCACAGCAGCAGCGGCACATAAAGCAGCCAAGCCAGGGTCATGGTTTGCGGGGTGAGCACTTCGGTTCCGATCATGATGAAGGGTTCTTCTGGGTTCGGATAACAGCAGTCTACGCCTGTTGAAACAGCCTGCGTGTCCAAACCAAAAACACCCGATGGAGCGTCTTTATTCGCTCCATCGGGTGGAAAACATTCAACTCTTCGTGAGTCAGTCGAGCTTACGTTGTGGCGCTCCGTGAACCATGGTGTAGGCGTAGTCGACACCCATGCCATACGCGCCGCTGTGTTCCAGCACCAGTTGCATGACCGCTTCGTAGGTTTCCTTGTGAGCCCAGTCACGTTGGAATTCGAGCAGAACCTGCTGCCAGGTGACCGGCACCGCGCCCGCCTGAATCATGCGCTGCACCGACATGTCGTGGGCTTCTTTGGTCGTGCCACCGGAGGCGTCGGTAACGATGTACACCTCATAACCTTCCGCCAGTGCGTCAAGTGTCGGGAAGTTGAGGCAGACTTCGGTCCAGAGCGCAGCGATGATCAGTTTCTTGCGACCGGTTGCCTTCACCGCTTCGACCAGTTTCTTGTCTTCCCAAGAGTTCATCGAGGTGCGTTCGATGGGCTGTTGTTCCGGATGTACCGCCAGCAGTTCCGGCCAGATGTAACCGCTGAAGCTTTTGGTTTCGACCGAAGTAAAGATGGTCGGTACGTTGAAAATCTTCGCCGCCTTGGCCAGGCCGACCGTGTTGTTCTTCAGCGTCTGGCGATCGATCGACTGTACGCCGAAGGCCATTTGCGGCTGGTGGTCGATCAGGATCAGAGCGGAGTTGGTCGGGTTCAACAGTTCGCGGATAGACATGGCATGTTCCTTTTAATTTCGACAAGGGTCTGTAGTGGGTCGCCGCTGGAGCTCTTCGAGCTGTTTGCTTGCTGGCTTGGGAGTAAATCTACGGACTAGCCGACTTCGGAACAATCCCATAGAATCGAGACTCATTGTTTCCATATTAGGGACGTTAATGGATCGTATCGAATGCATGCGCGCGTTTGTCGCCACCGTCGGCGCCAATGGCTTCGCCGCTGCTGCCCGCGCACTGGATGTACCGCGCTCGAAAGTCAGTAAACAGATTCAGGCGCTGGAAGAGGCCATCGGTGTGCAGTTGCTGCAACGCACTACGCGCAGCCTGCACCTGACCGAGGCTGGCGCCGAGTACTACGATGCCTGTCGCGATGTCATCGCTTCGCTGGACGAAGCCGAGCAGCGGGCGCGCACAGGGATGGGTGAAATACGCGGCGTGCTGCGTGTCAACGCGCCGATGTCGTTTGGACTGAGCCGGCTGGGGCCGCTGATCCCGCTGTTCAACGAGCGCCACCCCAATGTCGAATTGCAGGTGGTGCTCAGCGACCAGCAGGTCGATCCGGTCAAGGGTGGCTTCGACGTGACCATCCGTATCGCCAGCTTGCCCGATTCATCGATGGTCGCCCGGACACTGGCGCCAGCGCCCAGGATCATGGTCGCGTCGCCGGCCTATCTGGAGCGAGAAGGCGAGCCGCAATCGCCAAAAGAACTGAGCCAGCACAAATTTCTCAGTTACGGCTATCTGCAAAGCGGCATCAGCCTGCAACTGTGCAACGGCAAGGAAACCCAGCGTGTGACCGTCAGCGGCCCGCTGCACGCCAATAACGGCGACATCCTGGCTCAGGCGGCGGTGTCCGGAATGGGCATCGCCTTGCTCCCCAACTTCATCGTTGAACGGGCCGTGGCGGATGGTCGATTGATGCCGGTGCTGTGCGAATGGCAGGCACCAGCGATTTCGGTGAACGCGGTCTACCCGTCGGCACGCCGGGTGCCGATGAAGACACGGGCGTTCATCGATTTTCTGGTGGAGGAACTGGCGTTGGGGACGGCGGGGTTTTGAGATGTTGGCGAGGATTGAGGATGGTGCAATCAGCCTTATCAGAGACCCACATTGGGTGCACCGCGTATCCGTAGCAGTCCGGCTTGCCGGCGGGTGGCGTCATCCAGATCGCTGCCGCCGGCAAGCCGGACTGCTACAGGGCATTCCCTTCATCCCGAAATGCCTAGCCGTAAGTTTCCGGCCTCAAACCACCGCGCCCACCGGCTCCTTGCCTTCCAGCACGGCGGCCAGGCTTGCCAGCACCATATGCCCCATGCGCGTACGGGTCTGTACGGTGGCGCTTGCGCGGTGCGGTTGCAAGATCACGGTTTCCAGCCCAAATAACGCGTCCGGTACATTCGGCTCGTCGACGAATACGTCCAGCCCGGCGCCAGCAATCGACCCCGACTCCAGCGCCGCGATCAGATCCGGCTCATTGACCAGACTGCCCCGCGCCACGTTGATCAGATAGCCCTCTGCGCCCAAGGCGTTGAGCACCTTGGCGTTGATGATGCCCTTGGCCTTGTCGGCGGCTGCGGCGACGATCAACGCATCGCTTTGGCGGGCCAGTTCCACCAGATCGGAAACGAAGGTGTAAGGCACATCACTCATTGCGTTGAGGTCGGTGTAGCTGATCGGGCAACCGAACGCAGCCGCACGCGTGGCGACGGCGCGCCCTACCCGGCCCAGCCCCACGATGCCGATACGCATGCCGCTGAACTGGCGCGCCAGCGGCAGCGGGACCAATGGCGTTGCAGTTCTGGCCCACTCTCCGGAACGCACATAACGATCACCTGTGCCCAGCCCGCGGCAGGCTGAAATCAGCAAACCAATGGCCAGGTCGGCGACGTCTTCAGTCAGCGCACCAATGGTGGCAGTGACGCGAATTCCGCGATCGCGCGCATACGCCAGATCGACCGCATCGGTACCCACGCCGTTGACCGCGATCACTTCGACCTTCGGCAGTTGTTCCATGACTTCGCGCTTGATGCCGGTGTGGCCACCGGTGACCACGCCGCGAATGTTGGCGCCGTGTTCACGCAGGTACGCAGCCTTGTCGGTCTGCTGAAAATAGGGGCGAACGGTGTACAGCTCGTTCAGTGTGGCGTTGACCTCTGGAATCAGGATCGGGCTCAACTGGAGGATTTCAGGTTTCATCGATGTCTCGCTCATATCGGATCGGACGGATCAACCACGGCCCACGAAAGGCATATTGGTCGCCATGACGGTCATGTTCAGGACGTTGGCCGACAGCGGCAGCGCGGAGATGTAGCGCACGGCGTCGGCAATGTGTTTGACGTCGATCATCGGCTCCACCGCAATCGAACCATTAGCCTGACGCACGCCTTTGGTCATGCGCACTGACAGCTCGGTCAGGGCGTTGCCAATGTCGATCTGGCTGCAGGCAATATTGAACTCGCGACCATCGAGCGCCAGGCTTTTGGTCAGGCCCAGGACGGCGTGTTTGCTGGCAGTGTACGGACCGGTGAACGGGCGTGGCACGTGAGCGGAAATCGAGCCGTTGTTGATGATCCGGCCACCCTGTGGCGACTGTTTGCGCATCAGCCCGAACGCACCTCGGCTGCACAGGAAAACACCGGTGACGTTGGTGTCGATCACGCTCAGCCACTTCTCGACTGGCAGCTCGTCCATCGGCACGGCGGGCGCATTGACGCCGGCGTTGTTGAACACCACATCGAGGCGTCCATAGACCTCTTCGATGGTTGCAAACAGGTTGTCGACGCTGGCCGGATCGCGGACGTCGGTGGACACCGCCAACGCTTCGCCCCCTTGTTCACGGGCCAGCGCCACCAGTTCTTCGAGCGGTTCGATACGACGCCCGGTGACGACAACCTTGTAACCGTCTTCCAGCAGACCCAAGGCGACAGCGCGGCCGATACCGCTGCCAGCGCCGGTCACCAAGGCAGTTTTCGAGAGAGATTGTTGTTCAGTCATTGTTGTTCTCCTGTTGCTCATCTGGATGCTGTTTTTATTCCGAGTCAGCCAGCGCGACGGCTGCCGATCCGCACTTCGAATTCGCCGATGCCACTGATACCGGCATTGATCACATCCCCGGCCTGCAGCGCTGCAACGCCTGGCGGCGTGCCGGTCATGATCAGGTCGCCTGCCCGCAGGCAGACCGAATGGGACAGCTGGCTGACGATCTCGCCGACCGACCAGATCTGGCTTTCCAGATCCGAACGCTGGCGCTCCACGCCATTGACGCTGAGCCAGATCGCGCCCTGTCCGGGGTGACCATCACGGCTGGCCGGAATGATCGGGGTAATCGGCGCCGAGCCATCGAAAGCCTTGGCCGGCTCCCACGGATTACCCACCGCCTTGGCGGCCATTTGAAGATCGCGACGGGTCAGATCGAGCCCGGCCGCATAGCCCCAGACGTGTTCGAGCGCCTGCTCCTCACTGATTTCAAATCCGTCTTTACCAATCGCCACGACCAGTTCGATTTCGTGGCAGAACTGTTCGGTTTGCGTCGGGAATTCCAGCTCGCCCGTGGCGTCGATGACCGATGTCGCAGGCTTCATGAAAAACGCAGGCACCTCGCGTACTGCACTCAGCGAGTCGCCCCAGTGGTAATTGCGTCCCAGGCAGAACACCCGGGCGATGGGGAAACGCGCGTCAGTGCCATTGACCGGCAGACTGGCAACAGGCGTGGGATCGAATACAAAGTTGCTCATGAAATTTCCTCAAGGCCCGTGGCCGTTTCATCCAGAGACTACGGGATCCAAACACACGAAAGTTGGACAAAACCATGTTCGCGCTGGACTAAAAAACTCAATGTCTGACGCATAAAAAAGGCGTACTCACGTACGCCCTTGCCTAGTACGGCATAAAGTCACACACACATTCTTGAGGCTTACCTGGCCTTCAGTTCAATCCTGTAGATGCGGCCCAGCAGCAGCGAATACGACAGCGTACCGATGCACGCCATGCCACCGATGAACCAGAAAGCCCAGGCGAAATTACCCGTCAGGTGGAGGATCTGGCCGATGACGATTGGCGTCACGATGCCCCCGATGTTGGCTGCCAGACTGGTGATGCCACCTGTCAGACCTATCAGCTCTTTCGGTGCGACTTCAGACACTGCCGCCCAGGAAGAAGAGGCGATGCCTTGTGCGAAGAAGGCGATGGTCAGCAACGCGATGCACAGTTCGTTCGAGTCGGTGAAGTTGACCAGCATGATCGACATACCCAGCGCTGATCCCACCACCAACGGCAGCTTGCGAGCGAAGGACAGCGACACGCCACGACGAATCATCCAGTCGGCAATGAATCCTGCCAGCAGGACACCCACGGTGGCGCCAATGAATGGCAGCACTGCGAAGATGCCGACCTTGACCATGGTCAAATGACGCTCTCCGATCAGGTAAGTCGGGAACCAGGTCAGGAAGAAAGACAGCGCCGATGTGCTGGCAAACTTGCCGATGCAGATTGCCCAGACCTGACGATACTTGAGCAATTCAGCGATCTGCGCCCACTTGAACTTGTTCTTGTCCTGACTGCTTTTGACCAGGCCGCCGCCCGCCTCGATGTACTCCAGTTCCTGCTTGCTGACCTTCTTGCAGTTCAGCGGATCGCGGTACAAGTAAAGCCAGGCGACACCGAAGACGATGCCGACGATACCGGTGCTGTAGAACACGTGGCGCCAGTCGTAGGTCGTCGCCAACCACAACAGCAGGCCAGTGAACAGCGCCGTGCCCAGGTACTGGCCGCAGACATAGATACTGCTCGCCATGCCCCGCTCACGCGCCGGGAACCACACCGTTACCGCGCGGCTGTTGGCCGGAAATGCTGGCGCCTCCATGGCACCGATAGCCAGCCTAAGGCCGAACAGGGAAGCGAACCCACCCGCCATCCCCTGGCAAACCGTTACCGCAGACCATGAGATGAGCGAGGCGCCGTAAGTCAGTCGCGAACCGAAACGGTCGGCGATGAAGCCGGCCGGCACCAGTGCGAACGCGTAGGTCCAGGCGAAGGCCGAGAAGATCAGGCCCATCTCGACTTTGTCCAGGCCCAGGTCCTTGGCCATGAAGGGAGCCGCGATGGAGATGTTGACCCGGTCCACATAGTTGATGATCGTAGCGATTAGCAGGAGCGAGAGCATGAACCAGCGACGATGGGATGAAAGGCGAGCCGGAGCTGCTGCCGCGGGAGCGGCCACAGTGGCGTCGATCGCCTGAATATCAGGGTTGCTCGACATGAGAATTCCTCATTGTTTTTATTGGAATCGAGTGATGAAGCACACCCCTAAGTTATCGTACGACTGGTTTTAAACAACCCGGCGCTTAGAACTTTTTGGGATTTCAGCGCCCTGCTCTAATTATTTGTCCAAGAAATTCCGGAGGGAGAATGACAGCCGGAGGGTGGTGAAAACGGCTCGTAACCATTGCGATAGAGCCTTTCTAATTTCACGCCTGGGTTGCGGTTTTTTGGACAAAAAAACTGGCGACCGTCAGTAGAAAGGTTTTGAATGATGTCGTAGGACAACTGACAATAAAAAGCAGTACAACGAGGAATTCACGATGGACTCTGCCAATCGCGTCCCCACTTACGGTATGCAACAACGCAGCGAGCGGCCCGACTTCTACATCCGTGGCAAGACCGAAGGCAAACCGGAAACTGCGCCTCATCGTCATGAGTATTTCCAGATTCAGATCAACCTTGGCGGCGATACCGTGCAGCACATCGGCGGCGTGGTTCGTCCATTCCCGCGCAACACGCTGGCGTTCATCCTGCCGCATAAACTTCACCTGATCCCACACCCGCCGGAAGGCAATTTCCTGCTGATCAACTTCGCCCAAACCTTTCTGTTGCCGCAGTTGCAGTGCGATCCGCTGGACCTCGAAGACGTGGCTATCGCCCTGGCCCCAGAACTGTCGCCGTTCCGTTTTCAAGAGCACCTGGACTTCACCCTGAACGCTGAACAATTTTCGGAAATCCAGCGCCTGCTCGACCGCATGCGCACGCTGGATCAGAACCGTCATTTCGGCACGCGAGAAATCCTCAAGGGTTGCCTGCTGCAATTGATCGGCACGGTGTGCGAACTCTACGCCGACCCGATCAAACTGTTGGCCGACGATAACGCCGCCGAGCGCAGCCGCCGCGACGCGCTGGCGCGAATGTCGGAATACGTGCGCAAGAACCTCTGCGACCCGGATTTGAGCCTGAAGAAAGCAGCGTCCGCCGCGTTCCTCTCGCCCAACTACCTGACCCACTGGCTGCGTAAGGAAGTCGGCAAGACCTTCAGCGAACTGGTACTGGAACGACGCATGCATCTGGCGCGCACGCTGTTGCTCAATGGCACCAAGCCTGTGGGAGAAGTGGCGAGGCTCTGCGGTTTCGCCGACGAAGCCTATTTTTCCCGCCGCTTTCGCCACGCCCACGGCATGCCACCGGGGCAGTTCCGGAAACAGCGGGATTTGTAGAGGTTCGGCTAAGCTCACTACCTCGCTTCTGGCCAGAGGCCGTGGGAGCTTGGCTTGCCAGCGATCTGCCGAGTACCGGCAGTAAGATCAGATACCTCACTGTGTCAGGAACACCCTAGCCAGCCGAGTTTACTGCCGCTGCGCGTCAGATCGCTGGCAAGCCAAGCTCCCACGGCCTCCGGCCAGAATCAAAACCAAAAGCCGATCCAGGTCTGTGCCTAAATGCTGCATAAGGGAGTCTGCAAGACCTTTAGCGAATTGGTACTGGAACGACGCATGCATCTGGGGCGCACGCTGTTGCTCAATGGCACCAAGCCTGTGGGAGAAGTGGCGAGGCTCTGCGGTTTCGCCGACGAAGCCTNGTGGCGAGGCTCTGCGGTTTCGCCGACGAAGCCTATTTTTCCCGCCGCTTTCGCCACGCCCACGGCATGCCACCGGGGCAGTTCCGGAAACAGCGGGATTTGTAGAGGTTCGGCTAAGCTCACTACCTCGCTTCTGGCCA
>NZ_QXTJ01000032.1:2500-4387 GCF_003605735.1 Pseudomonas sp. LS-2
GCAGCCACCCTTTAAAGAAAGCGTAATAGCTCACTAGTCGAGTCGGCCTGCGCGGAAGATGTAACGGGGCTCAAACCATGCACCGAAGCTACGGGTATCATCTTTGGATGATGCGGTAGAGGAGCGTTCTGTAAGCCTGTGAAGGTGAGTTGAGAAGCTTGCTGGAGGTATCAGAAGTGCGAATGCTGACATGAGTAACGACAATGGGTGTGAAAAACACCCACGCCGAAAGACCAAGGTTTCCTGCGCAACGTTAATCGACGCAGGGTTAGTCGGTCCCTAAGGCGAGGCTGAAAAGCGTAGTCGATGGAAAACAGGTTAATATTCCTGTACTTCTGGTTATTGCGATGGAGGGACGGAGAAGGCTAGGCCAGCCTGGCGTTGGTTGTCCAGGTTTAAGGTGGTAGGCTGGGATCTTAGGTAAATCCGGGATCTCAAGGCCGAGAGCTGATGACGAGTGTTCTTTAGAACACGAAGTGGTTGATGCCATGCTTCCAAGAAAAGCTTCTAAGCTTCAGGTAACCAGGAACCGTACCCCAAACCGACACAGGTGGTTGGGTAGAGAATACCAAGGCGCTTGAGAGAACTCGGGTGAAGGAACTAGGCAAAATGGCACCGTAACTTCGGGAGAAGGTGCGCCGGTGAGGGTGAAGGACTTGCTCCGTAAGCTCATGCCGGTCGAAGATACCAGGCCGCTGCGACTGTTTATTAAAAACACAGCACTCTGCAAACACGAAAGTGGACGTATAGGGTGTGACGCCTGCCCGGTGCCGGAAGGTTAATTGATGGGGTTAGCTAACGCGAAGCTCTTGATCGAAGCCCCGGTAAACGGCGGCCGTAACTATAACGGTCCT
The DNA here is from genome assembly GCF_003605735.1 of Pseudomonas sp. LS-2. Lineage (GTDB taxonomy): Bacteria > Pseudomonadota > Gammaproteobacteria > Pseudomonadales > Pseudomonadaceae > Aquipseudomonas. Next base: position 3,355 of record NZ_QXTJ01000032.1, read on the forward strand.
AAGGTAGCGAAATTCCTTGTCGGGTAAGTTCCGACCTGCACGAATGGCGTAACGATGGCGGCGCTGTCTCCACCCGAGACTCAGTGAAATTGAAATCGCTGTGAAGATGCAGTGTATCCGCGGCTAGACGGAAAGACCCCGTGAACCTTTACTATAGCTTTGCACTGGACTTTGAATTTGCTTGTGTAGGATAGGTGGGAGGCTTTGAAGCGTGGACGCCAGTTCGCGTGGAGCCATCCTTGAAATACCACCCTGGCAACTTTGAGGTTCTAACTCAGGTCCGTCATCCGGATCGAGGACAGTGTATGGTGGGTAGTTTGACTGGGGCGGTCTCCTCCTAAAGAGTAACGGAGGAGTACGAAGGTGCGCTCAGACCGGTCGGAAATCGGTCGTAGAGTATAAAGGCAAAAGCGCGCTTGACTGCGAGACAGACACGTCGAGCAGGTACGAAAGTAGGTCTTAGTGATCCGGTGGTTCTGTATGGAAGGGCCATCGCTCAACGGATAAAAGGTACTCCGGGGATAACAGGCTGATACCGCCCAAGAGTTCATATCGACGGCGGTGTTTGGCACCTCGATGTCGGCTCATCACATCCTGGGGCTGAAGCCGGTCCCAAGGGTATGGCTGTTCGCCATTTAAAGTGGTACGCGAGCTGGGTTTAGAACGTCGTGAGACAGTTCGGTCCCTATCTGCCGTGGACGTTTGAGATTTGAGAGGGGCTGCTCCTAGTACGAGAGGACCGGAGTGGACGAACCTCTGGTGTTCCGGTTGTCACGCCAGTGGCATTGCCGGGTAGCTATGTTCGGAAAAGATAACCGCTGAAAGCATCTAAGCGGGAAACTTGCCTCAAGATGAGATCTCACTGGAACCTTGAGTTCCCTGAAGGGCCGTCGAAGACTACGACGTTGATAGGTTGGGTGTGTAAGCGCTGTGAGGCGTTGAGCTAACCAATACTAATTGCCCGTGAGGCTTGACCATATAACACCCAAGCAATCTGCGACTCGACGAGCACAGATTGCGGTGACTGTGAAGA
>NZ_QXTJ01000007.1 GCF_003605735.1 Pseudomonas sp. LS-2
TCTTCACAGTCACCGCAATCTGTGCTCGTCGAGTCGCAGATTGCTTGGGTGTTATATGGTCAAGCCTCACGGGCAATTAGTATTGGTTAGCTCAACGCCTCACAGCGCTTACACACCCAACCTATCAACGTCGTAGTCTTCGACGGCCCTTCAGGGAACTCAAGGTTCCAGTGAGATCTCATCTTGAGGCAAGTTTCCCGCTTAGATGCTTTCAGCGGTTATCTTTTCCGAACATAGCTACCCGGCAATGCCACTGGCGTGACAACCGGAACACCAGAGGTTCGTCCACTCCGGTCCTCTCGTACTAGGAGCAGCCCCTCTCAAATCTCAAACGTCCACGGCAGATAGGGACCGAACTGTCTCACGACGTTCTAAACCCAGCTCGCGTACCACTTTAAATGGCGAACAGCCATACCCTTGGGACCGGCTTCAGCCCCAGGATGTGATGAGCCGACATCGAGGTGCCAAACACCGCCGTCGATATGAACTCTTGGGCGGTATCAGCCTGTTATCCCCGGAGTACCTTTTATCCGTTGAGCGATGGCCCTTCCATACAGAACCACCGGATCACTAAGACCTACTTTCGTACCTGCTCGACGTGTCTGTCTCGCAGTCAAGCGCGCTTTTGCCTTTATACTCTACGACCGATTTCCGACCGGTCTGAGCGCACCTTCGTACTCCTCCGTTACTCTTTAGGAGGAGACCGCCCCAGTCAAACTACCCACCATACACTGTCCTCGATCCGGATGACGGACCTGAGTTAGAACCTCAAAGTTGCCAGGGTGGTATTTCAAGGATGGCTCCACGCGAACTGGCGTCCACGCTTCAAAGCCTCCCACCTATCCTACACAAGCAAATTCAAAGTCCAGTGCAAAGCTATAGTAAAGGTTCACGGGGTCTTTCCGTCTAGCCGCGGATACACTGCATCTTCACAGCGATTTCAATTTCACTGAGTCTCGGGTGGAGACAGCGCCGCCATCGTTACGCCATTCGTGCAGGTCGGAACTTACCCGACAAGGAATTTCGCTACCTTAGGACCGTTATAGTTACGGCCGCCGTTTACCGGGGCTTCGATCAAGAGCTTCGCGTTAGCTAACCCCATCAATTAACCTTCCGGCACCGGGCAGGCGTCACACCCTATACGTCCACTTTCGTGTTTGCAGAGTGCTGTGTTTTTAATAAACAGTCGCAGCGGCCTGGTATCTTCGACCGGCATGAGCTTACGGAGCAAGTCCTTCACCCTCACCGGCGCACCTTCTCCCGAAGTTACGGTGCCATTTTGCCTAGTTCCTTCACCCGAGTTCTCTCAAGCGCCTTGGTATTCTCTACCCAACCACCTGTGTCGGTTTGGGGTACGGTTCCTGGTTACCTGAAGCTTAGAAGCTTTTCTTGGAAGCATGGCATCAACCACTTCATGTTCTAAAGAACACTCGTCATCAGCTCTCGGCCTTAAGATCCCGGATTTACCTAAGATCTCAGCCTACCACCTTAAACCTGGACAACCAACGCCAGGCTGGCCTAGCCTTCTC
>NZ_QXTJ01000003.1:0-134879 GCF_003605735.1 Pseudomonas sp. LS-2
CGAATTGCTTGATTCAATTGTTAAAGAGCGGTTGGTTAAGAGCCTTTCGTCTCAACCGAGGCGCGCATTCTACAGCGCCCTCTGTATCTGTCAAGCGGTTATTTCAAGAAGTTTTCAAAGTTTCCTTTTCAACTTCAACCACTTGCGCTTCGTTCGACTTGGCGTCTCACGTCAGCGGGAGGCGAATTCTACAGCGTTACAATCTGCTGTCAACCACCTTTTTCACCGCTGTCGATTCAAGCATCTGAATCGAAGCACTTCCTCGCTATTTACTTTGTCCAACTCTTTGATTCTCAAGGAGTTTTCCGTTTCGTCTGCGCCGGAAGTGGGGCGAATTATAGAGAGATTCAGAGGAGCGTCAAGCACTTATTTAAACTTTATTCCAAATCCAACGTTACACGGCCAAAAGCCTTCTTACCGGCCTGACAAACATGGGTAGCGCCGAGCTTAAAGATAAAGCTTCGATCAACAACCTCTCCATCTATACGCACACCGCCCGACGCCAGCAGGTCACGAGCAACGGCGGAGTTCTTCACCAGGCCTGCCTTATTAAGGACAGCGGCGATCGGCATGTCTTCAGCGCCCGACACGCTGATCTCCGGCAGATCGTCCGGCAGCTCGCCATCCTTCATGCGGTTACCTGCTGAACGGTGAGCCGAAGCAGCCGCCTCTTCACCATGAAACCGGGCAACAATTTCTTCGGCGAGCTTGATCTTTATGTCTCGCGGATTGGCACCGGCTTCGCATTCAGCCTTGAAGCTAGCAATCTCTTCCATGGAGCGGAAGCTCAACAGCTCGAAGTAACGCCACATCAGCGCATCCGGGATGGACACCAGCTTGCTGTACATGATGCCCGGCGCCTCCTGGATACCAACATAGTTACCCAGCGACTTGGACATTTTCTTCACGCCGTCCAGGCCTTCGAGCAACGGCATGGTCAGAACGCATTGTGCTTCCTGACCATAAGCGCGCTGGAGCTCACGCCCCATCAGCAGGTTGAACTTCTGATCCGTACCACCCAGCTCGACGTCAGCGCGCAGGGCCACCGAGTCATAACCTTGCACCAACGGGTAAAGGAATTCGTGAATAGCGATAGATTGATTCGACTTGTAGCGCTTGTCGAAGTCATCACGCTCAAGCATGCGCGCTACCGTGTACTGGGACGACAGGCGAATGAAGTCGGCAGGACTCAGCTGATCCATCCACGTGGAGTTGAACGCGACCTCCGTTTTGGTAGGGTCGAGAATCTTGAACACCTGCGCCTTATAGGTTTCGGCATAGTCAAGCACTTGCTCACGAGTCAGCGGCGGGCGGGTCGCACTTTTCCCACTCGGGTCACCGATCATGCCGGTGAAGTCGCCGATCAGGAAGATGACGTGATGGCCCAACTCCTGGAACTGACGGAGCTTATTAATAAGCACCGTGTGACCAATGTGCAGATCGGGCGCCGTCGGGTCGAAACCGGCCTTGATGCGCAGTGGCTGACCACGCTTAAGCTTCGCGACCAGTTCGGACTCGACCAGGAGTTCATCCGCGCCACGCTTGATCAGCGCTAGCTGCTCTTCAACCGACTTCATAACAGCCCCGTAATGCCTTATTTCAAAGGGAAACAACCATACAAGATCACCGCCCAAATACAAGTTCTGACCACAGAAGGCCGACGAATCACGGAACGATCCGTACACGAGCTTGCCTCAGGGAGGATTTGGTTATATTTTATACAGTTATTTCATCTTCATCATGTCATTCATCTTTTCCATTTCATCTTTTTTCAAAGTCAAAATTACCTATGAACGACACTCCGCCTAAAGCGCCTCCGCTTTATCCGAAGAGCCATCTGCTAGCTGCCAGCGGTATCGCAGCCTTGCTGAGCCTGGCCCTTCTGGTTTTTCCATCCAGCGATGTCGAAGCCAAAAAAACCAATCTCGCTCTCGAGCTGGACACCCCGGCCGACCAACTCAAGCAAGAACAAGACGCTCAGAATCAGAACAAAGCCACAGACGAGACGACGGTTTCCCCATTTGCGCAAATCGACAACGGCGCAGACGAGCCTGAAGACACTGCGAAAACTGAGCCGCAAGCCCTGCCGGCCGCCGCTGAGGCTGTAGTCGCGGCCAAGAATCCAGGACACAAGGAAATCGTGGTGTCCAAGGGCGATACTCTTTCCACGCTGTTCGAGAAAGTAGGTCTTCCACCCGCCGCGGTTCATGAAGTTATCGCTAGCGACAAGCAAGCCAAGCAATTCAGCCAGCTGAAAAACGGCCAGGTGCTTCAGTTCGAACTCACACCGGACGGCAACCTCAAGCAGCTGCACAGCAAAATCAACGATCTGGAGAGCATCAGCCTTTCCAGAACCGATAAGGGCTATACATTTACCCGCGACGTCAGCAAGCCCAACGTGCGCACTGCCTATGTGCACGGAGTGATCAACAACTCCCTGTCGCAGTCAGCGCAACGCGCGGGCCTGAACCACAGCATGACGATGGATATGGCCAACATATTCGGCTATGACGTCGACTTTGCTCAGGACATCCGCAAGGGCGACGAGTTTGACGTGATCTACGAGCAGAAGGTCGTCAACGGTAAGACTGTCGGTACCGGCAACATACTGTCCGCCCGCTTCACCAACCGTGGCAAGACTTACACCGCGGTGCGTTACACCAACAAACAAGGCAATACCAACTACTACACGGCTGACGGCAATAGCATGCGCAAGGCGTTTATCCGCACCCCTGTGGAATACGCCCGCATCAGTTCCATGTTCTCCATGGGCCGCAAACACCCCATTCTGAACAAGATCCGCGCTCACAAAGGCATCGACTATGCAGCGCCTCGCGGCACGCCGATCAAGGCCACGGGCGATGGCAAGGTAATCCTCGCTGGTCGCCGCGGTGGTTATGGGAATACCGTAATCATCCAGCACGGCGAGACATACCGCACGCTGTATGGCCACATGCAAGGTTTCGCCAAGGGTATTCAGAACGGCAGCAGCGTCAAACAAGGCCAAGTCATCGGCTATATTGGAACGACGGGCCTGTCGACCGGTCCGCATGTACATTATGAGTTCCAGGTAAATGGCGTTCACGTAGACCCACTGGGTCAGAAACTGCCAATGGCAGATCCTATCGCCAAGTCCGAAAAACAGCGGTTCATGCAGGAAAGCCAACCTTTGATGGCTCGTATGGACCAGGAAAAGGCCACCATGCTGGCCTCGAGTAAGCGCTGACCCATGACTTTATATGTAGGTGTAATGTCCGGAAGCAGTCTAGATGGACTCGACTTCGCGCTCGTAGAACAGGATGACCGACCACGTCTGCTCGGCACCTATTACATTCCCATGCCTGACGACTTGCGCGCCGAGCTTCTGGGGTTATGCTCAAGCGGGCCGGATGAATTGGCTCGCGCCGGCATTGCCGAGCAGAAGTGGGTGCATCTGGCAGCGCAGGGCGTCCTCGCACTGCTGGATCAGCAGAATGTGTCCGCAGGCGAAGTTCGCGCTATCGGGAGCCACGGTCAGACTATTCGTCACGAGCCTGCGCGCGGCTTCACGATCCAGATCGGTAATCCTGCGCTGCTGGCCGAGCTGACGGGTATTACCGTCGTCAGCGACTTCCGCAAGCGAGATATCGCTGCCGGTGGTCAGGGTGCGCCGCTGGTACCGGCATTCCACGAAGCGCTGTTCGATGACAACAAGGACTATCGTGCAGTCCTGAACGTTGGCGGCTTCAGCAACCTTAGCTTGATCGAGATAGACAAGCCCGTGTCCGGCTTCGACTCCGGCCCCGGTAACGTTCTGCTCGATGCCTGGATTCAAGCTCAGCGTGGCCTGAGCTATGACAAGGACGGCGCATGGGGCGAGAGTGGCACCGTCAATGCCGACCTGCTCAAGTCCATGCTCACTGATCAGTTCTTCCAGACCAAAGGCCCAAAAAGTACCGGCCGTGAGGTATTCAATCTTGGCTGGGTTCATCACCACATGTTTCAGTTGCCCACACTTAAACCCGAAGATGTGCAGGCAACTCTGCTGGAACTGACCGCATTGAGCATCACGGAGTCGCTGCAGTCGGCTCAAGCGCAAACCAAGGAGTTACTGGTATGTGGCGGTGGCGCGCACAACAAGGCGCTGATGGCACGACTGGCTGCCCTGCTGCCGAACACCAAGGTGTCGAGCACGGCTGACTTCGGTGTGGATCCAGACTGGGTCGAGGCTATGGCGTTTGCCTGGTTGGCTCATTGCGCACTTGAAAGCGTGCCGGCGAACCGCCCCACTGTCACCGGAGCCAAGGGACTGCGCGTTCTGGGTGCCATCTACCCGGCATAACGTTCACGGCACAGCAAAACGCCGCGCATATGCGCGGCGTTTTTGTTTACAGCGGATAACTCAGATCGAGAACGAAGAACCGCAACCACAGGTCGTCGCAGCGTTGGGGTTCTTGATCACGAAACGGGAGCCTTCGAGACCTTCCTGATAATCCACTTCTGCACCCGCCAGGTACTGGAAGCTCATGGGATCGACAACCAGGCTCACACCCTCGCGCTCGACGATGGTGTCATCGTCTGCAACGTCTTCATCGAAAGTAAAACCGTACTGGAAACCGGAACAGCCGCCGCCAGTCACGAATACCCGCAACTTCAGACGGTCATTGCCCTCTTCGTCGACCAGGGTTTTCACTTTGTGCGCTGCACCAGGCGTGAATTCCAAAGCCGTAGGAGTGAAGGATTCGACGCTCATGCTCAATATCTCCCGGCGTTAAGCCGTCATAATGCGTAATGCGCGCATTATCCGCTTGTCCTAGAAAATTGGTCAACTATTTGAGGCGCAGCGGCACGCTGCAACCGACAGGCCGCAAGCAGGCATACATGCTCATGCGGCCCGCAGATTACCGTTATGGCAGAAGCGCTGCATGGGACAAGCCCATGCGCTCGTCGAGTTCAAACATGATGTTCATGTTCTGCACCGCCTGACCAGACGCGCCTTTGACCAGGTTGTCGATGACCGACAGCACCACCACCAGGTCGCCATCCTGAGGACGATGTACCGCGATGCGGCAGACATTCGCGCCGCGGACACTGCGCGTTTCCGGATGGCTGCCAGCAGGCATTACATCGACGAACGGTTCATTGGCATAACGCTTTTCGAACAACGCCTGCAGATCCACCGACTTGTCGACAACGGTCGAATAAAGCGTCGCGTGAATACCGCGGATCATCGGGGTCAGGTGAGGCACGAAGGTCAGACCGATATCACCACCCGCTGCGCGACGCAGCCCCTGGCTGATTTCAGGCAAATGGCGATGCCCTTTGACGGCATAGGCCTTGAAGCTCTCACTGGTCTCGGCATACAGCGAACCGACGCTTGCACCACGACCAGCGCCGCTGATACCTGATTTGCAGTCTGCAATCAAACGCGTCGGGTCGGCGATCCCCGCTTCGAGCAGGGGCAGGAAACCCAACTGGGTCGCGGTCGGGTAGCAACCCGGCACAGCGATCAGACGCGCGCCTTTGATTTTTTCGCGATTGACCTCAGGCAAACCATAAACAGCTTCGTTGAGCAGTTCCGGAGCACCATGGGGCTGGTTGTACCACTTGGCCCACTCAACCGGGTCCTGCAGACGGAAGTCGGCCGACAGGTCGATAACCTTGGTGCCTGCAGCGAGCAGCTCCCCGGCCAGCGCGTGCGCGACGCCGTGGGGAGTGGCAAAAAACACCACATCACACGCACCCAACACTTTTACATCCGGCACGCTGAAGGCCAGACCGTCGTAGTGGCCGCGCAAGTTCGGATACATGTCAGCAACAGGCAAGCCTGCTTCGGAGCGTGAGGTGATCGCAACCACTTCAGCCTGTGGATGCTGCGCCAGAAGACGTAGCAACTCGACGCCGGTGTAACCCGTGCCGCCGACGATACCGACCTTGACCATAACCTACCCTCAACGAAACCACTGGAAAGCCGCTGATAATATGAGTCCATCGCCCTTGGGACAACCGGGAACGTGACGTACGGGCACGCTAGCCACTACTATTTGCGCCACCGTGATCCTGGAAAATAACCAAAATGCTCTATCTGTGGATAAAAGCACTGCACATCGTTTCGATCGTCTGCTGGTTCGCCGGTCTGTTTTACCTCCCCCGTCTTTTCGTTTATCACGCCATGAGCGAAGACGCTGTCAGCCGCGAACGCTTCTGCACCATGGAGCGCAAGCTGTATCGAGGCATCATGGGCCCGGCGATGATTGCCACGCTGGTGTTCGGCATCTGGCTGCTTACACTTACCCCGGGATTTCTGCAGCAAGGCTGGATGCACGCCAAACTGACCCTGGTGGTCGTGCTGATCGGCTATCACCACATGTGTGGCGCACAGGTAAAAAAATTCGCTAGAGGCGAAAATGGCCGCAGTCATGTGTTTTATCGTTGGTTCAATGAAGTTCCGGTACTGATTTTGCTGGCTATCGTCATTCTCGTGGTGGTCAAACCGTTCTGATCCAAACCCCACAGCTTCATTTCTCCCAAGACAAGGAAGCCCAGCATGGCCGAGCTCTTCAAGATCGTTTTCGAAGGACAGCTGCGAACGGGCGTCGATCTGGAAACCGCTCGGCTGAATCTGGCGCAGCTGTTCAAAAGCGATGTGTCCGACATGGATCGGCTGTTCACGGGAAAACCCGTGACGGTCAAGCGGGGCTTGAATCGCGAGGACGCCCAGCGCTATCTCAAGGCATTGAATGACGCTGGAGTGGACGCAAACATCGAGCCCGAGCAGCCCGTGACCTGGACGCTTGAAGAGATCGACGAGGCTGTCGCGCCGCGACCCGCCTTCGAACCCGCCGCATCGCCCTATGCGCCACCCAAGTCATCAGTCGCCAACGACTGGCCAGCCGTTGGTGAACTCAGAGTGTTCACTGTGCAAGGCCGTATCGGACGTCTGCGCTATCTGGCCTGGACCATGGTGCTGACCCTGGTGGGGCTACTATTGGCGTCGTTGTGTTTTGGCATCATGAGCCTGTCGCTGGTTGCCGGGGGTTTGCTGGGCAGCGTTCTACTGCTGGCTTTTGTGGTGATCAGTATTCAGATGGGGGCGCAGCGCCTGCATGACGCAGGTTGGTCTGCCTGGTTGCTGTTGCTCAACCTCGTGCCTGTCGTCGGCAGTTTCTTCCCTCTTCTGATGATCGTCATCCCCGGAAATGACGGCCCGAATCGTTACGGTCCGCCACCGCCCCCTAACACCCGGTCAATCAAGCTGCTGGCCATCGCCTGGATATTCGTCCTGGCGCTGATTTTCCTCGGGGCGATGATGGGCGGTCTGCAGAGGATTCAGGAAGAAGTGGAGGCGACGACCGGAGAATACGAACAGACCTTGCCCTACGATGATGACTCGGACGACGCCACACAACCGGTTGTTCCCGTCGATCCTGCAGATTCTGGTGACTCTTCCGACAGCGAAGACGACCAATAACTGTCTGGCAGCATGGACGTTGTCTCTACACCTGCTACACACGCATTGGAGAACTGCATGACCCGTTACGCCCTGGTCACAGGTGCATCCAGCGGTATCGGCCTGGCGATGGCCGAAGCCTTGGCCCGCCGTGGCCGCAATCTGATTCTGGTCTCTCGTCATCGGGATATGCTTGAGAGCATTGCGATCGAATTCACCCAGCGCTTTGGCGTAGAGGTGTTGTTTCGTGCCTGCGATCTGGGTGAGCCGCTCCGGCTTTCGGGCTTTCTCCTGGAACTGGAAGAAGGCGTACGGCAGATCGACCTGTTGGTGAATTGCGCGGGCATTGGCAACAGCGGGCCTTTTCTCGCGCAGGAATGGGCTCAGGAGCAGGACCTACTGGACCTCAACGTCCTGGCCCTCACTCGCTTGTGTCACACGGTTGGCAACCTGATGGCTGTGCAGGGAGGCGGGCAAATTTTGAATGTCGCCTCGATCATGGGCTTCCAGCCGGGGCCATGGATGAGCACCTATGCGGCGAGCAAGGCGTACGTGCTGCACTTCTCCGAAGGGTTGCGCGAAGAACTGAAGAAAACCGGCGTGAAGATTTCGGTGCTCTGTCCCGGCCCTACACGCACTTCGTTCTTCCGCACTGCGCAGCTGAGCGCGGACAAGTTCACCAACGACAAGTCCATGACCGCTGAGGAGATCGCTCTCTACACCGTCCGCGCCATGGACAAAAACCGCGCGATCATCATTCCCGGCAGACGCAATCGCTTCCTCAGTCGTCTGCCGCGATTGGCCGGGCGCTGGATGACGCGAAAAATCTGGGGGTCGATGCTGAAGTCACGTACGTCAGCCTGAGCCCGAGGTCGGTAATAAACGACTGGGCGTGAGTCGAAGCGCTCAGTACACTCGGTCAATTACCCACAAGAAACGGAGAGACAAGGCTGTGGAAACTCTGTTCACCAAGATCATCAATCGGGAGATTCCGGCGAAGATCATCTATGAAGATGACCAGGTGCTGGCCTTTCACGACATCGCCCCTCAGGCGCCGGTGCATTTTCTGGTCATCCCGAAAAAACCGATCCGCACCCTTAACGACGTGACCGAAGAAGACAAAGGCCTGCTCGGCCACATTCTCTTCACTGCCCAGCGACTGGCCAAGGAGCTTGGTTGCGGAGACGGCTTCCGCGTAGTCATGAACACCAATGAGAAAGGCGGGCAGACCGTTTATCACATTCACATGCACGTGTTGGGCAACCGTCAGATGACTTGGCCACCGGGCTGAGTCGGGATTTCAACGACTTACTCCCGCCGAGCGTCTACCACGCGCTTCGGCGGGCTGACGCAGGGCAAGCCTCGTCACCTCGATTCAGGTAGACTTGCCGCCGTGGATTCATCCGGAGGTGCCCATGGCTACCGAACGTCACTACTCCCCTATAGACCGTTTCCTTCTGCAGGCTGATGCTGCGATGAAGACGCTGCTGCCCGCCAGCGCGCACTCTCACCGCCCCTCCCCCGCCATTGTCCGACCTGACACCAAGCTGAGCGAGACCGACACCAAACATGTCGCCGGCCTCATGCGCATCAACCATACCGGCGAAGTCTGCGCTCAGGCGCTGTATCAAGGTCAGGCCCTGACCGCCAAGTTACCCCATGTGCGGAAAGCCATGGAGCATGCCGCTGAAGAAGAAATCGACCATCTGGTGTGGTGCGAGCAGCGCATCCGTCAATTGGGCAGTCATACCAGCGTGCTCAACCCACTGTTCTATAGCATGTCATTCGGGATCGGAGCGGTGGCAGGCTTGATCAGCGACAAGGTCAGCCTCGGCTTTGTGGCCGCCACCGAAGATCAAGTCTGCAAGCATCTGAACGAACACCTCGAGCAACTGCCGGTCGAGGATGAAAAGTCCCGGGCGATTCTCCAGCAGATGCGCACCGACGAAGAGCAGCACGCCGAAGGTGCGATTCAGGCAGGCGGTTTTCGCTTCCCTGCACCCGTGAAGTTCGGCATGAGCATGCTGGCCAAGGTCATGACCAAAAGTACGTACCGGATCTGACCGTCCTTCGCATACGCAAATGCAAAAAGGCGCCTCGATGGGCGCCTTTTCGTTTTCAGGTTCAAGCGGTCGCTCAACCCAGCTCGATGATTTCGTAATCGTGGGTGATCTCGACGCCGGCATTACCCAGCATGATCGACGCCGAGCAGTACTTCTCGGCTGAAAGCTCGATGGCGCGCTTGACCTGGGTTTCTTTCAAGCCGCGACCCTTGACCACGAAGTGCAGATGAATTTTGGTGAAGACCTTAGGATCTTCAGTCGCGCGTTCGGCCTCCAGAAACGCCTCGCAGCTTTCGACCGGCTGACGGGCCTTCTTGAGAATGCTGACGACATCGAAGTTGCTGCAGCCGCCGAGACCGATCAGCACCATTTCCATCGGGCGAACACCCAGGTTACGACCGCCGCTCTCCGGTGGGCCGTCCATCACGACCACGTGACCGCTGCCCGACTCGCCGAGGAACATGGCCTCACCCGCCCATTGAATACGCGCTTTCATCCCCAGGACTCCACTGCTTGAAAAAAGGCGGCCAGCTTAGCACAGGGGGGAGAAGTCGCTGCGTGGACCAGAAATGTCGGTAAACGATAGAAATGTAGGAATTATCTGAAAAAATGGCGATTTGCCGCTGTGGAGCTGTGTCAAATCAGAAATACTGCCGATACCTATAAGAATGCCTCCGGGCGCAGTTTTTTACGGGATACAGCCATGGTTGCCATCGCCCCTGCGAACAAAGTGAAACTGGTCGACAAACTTCTTCCCCATGCTCAGCGTCGGCGCTGCGCCGCCAAGAGCAATATTATTTGCGCCGGAGAGGACTCCGAGTCGCTGTACCTGATCATCAAGGGTTCGGTAACGATCCTGATCGAGGACAACGAGGGGCGCGAGATGATCGTCGCCTATCTCAACAGCGGCGATTTCTTCGGTGAACTGGGCCTGTTCCAGCAAACGAGCATCGGTCCGCAGCGTAGCGCGTGGGTTCGCGCAAAGACCGAGTGCGAGGTCGCCGAGTTCAGCTACGCCAAATTCCGCGAGTTGAGCCTGCATGATCCTGAACTGATGTACGCAATCGGTGCGCAAATGGCCGAACGTCTGCGCAATACCACGCGCAAGGTCGGTGATCTGGCATTTCTCGATGTCACCGGACGGGTAGCGCGCAGCCTGCTGGACCTGTGCAAACAGCCAGATGCCATGACCCACCCGGATGGTATGCAGATCAAGATTACGCGTCAGGAAATCGGCCGTATCGTCGGCTGTTCACGGGAGATGGTCGGGCGTGTACTCAAGGCCCTGGAAGAACAGAAGCTGGTGCATGTGCGCGGCAAGACGATGGTGGTCTTCGGTACTCGCTGAAATCGGCAATGGTTCGAAAACGCACCGACAGCGGCTATAGCCGGGCGAGCATGCCCGCGTAGCGCTCACTTAAACGGGCAAGAAAGTCCGGGGCGGCGAACAGTTCGTGCAAGGCAACGTGACTGCCTGCGCGACAGCGCTGTTCCAGATCGCACATCTGATTGAAGCGGTTCACGGCATCGACCATGTCGATCCGCTCGTCATCCAGCAGCATCGCGCCGTGTGCCAGAACAACAGGCCGCTGCCCACCCTGACTCTGACGCCAGCGTTGAGCGGTGCCGACCATCTTGCGGTCATTCAGGTTGACGTTGAAACGACCGTCGCAGAAAGCGCCATCAACTTCACCTAAAGAAGCGGCGCCTCCTAGCTCCGTCAGCACATCGAGCATCGGCTGACACAAGCGCATGTAGGCATTTTCGATTCGATCCCGGTCGGCATCAGACTTGGGCTGAACATAGACCAGTGCCACGTTCACCGTCGCCGGAGACTGCGGAACCGGCTCACCACCGCTTTCTCGCAGCAGAACCGGCCAACCGATGTCAGCCAGGGTTTCGCTGGCTTCGGTGAATCCGCCCAGACGACTCAAACGTCGAGGCATCACCAGTGCGTGGTCACTCGGCCGCCAGAACAGCAGACCATGATCGGCATCGCCGGCACAGACCGATGAAAGCAGATCCTGCTCAGCCTTCAGCCCGGCTTCTACGCAGATATCAATTACCTGAGTGGTCATGGTGAGCCTTTGTTAAGACGGTTACACGGGTTTGCCTCAATCCAGAACGCTGGACTTGATCGCCGTGCCCTTCTCCGGGAAGAAAAGACGCTGCAGTTCCACGCCCGGTTTCTCCGCGCGCATGAACGCTTCGCCAACCAGGAAGGAATAGACGTCGTTGATTTCCATCAATTCGACATCGGCACGATTCAGGATGCCGCTCTCGGTGATCACCAGACGATCGCGCGGAATGCGCGGCAGCAGGTCCAGTGTGGTTTCCAGGCTGACGTCGAAGGTGTGCAAATTGCGGTTGTTGATACCGACCAACGGGGTGTCGAGGGTTTTCAGCGCACGCTCCAGTTCGTCACCGTCGTGGACTTCAACCAGCACGTCCAGTTGGTTGGCCTTGGCGACTGCCGCCAGCTCGGCCATCTTCACGTCATCCAGAGCCGAGACGATCAGCAAAATGCAATCAGCGCCCAAGGCGCGAGCTTCAACCACCTGATAGGGATCGATCATGAAGTCCTTGCGGATCACGGGCAGCGAACACGCACCACGGGCCTCTTTCAGGTAGGCGTCGGCACCCTGGAAGAAGTCGATGTCGGTGAGTACCGACAGGCAAGTGGCGCCCCCGGCCTCGTAGCTCTTTGCGATTTCAGCGGGCTGAAAATTCTCGCGAATCACGCCTTTGCTCGGCGAAGCCTTTTTGATCTCCGCGATCACCGCGGGCTGTTTGCGCTTGGCCTGTTCAATCAGCGCCTTGGCAAAACCACGCGAGGCATCGGCGGTGGAGACCAGCGTCTCGAGCTCCGAGAGGCTGACGCTGGCACGGCGCGCAGCCACTTCCTCAGCCTTGCGGGCAAGGATCTTTTCCAGAACCGTCGGCACACTCATCCTTCATTCTCCTGTTTGAATACCGCGGTAAACGCACCCAGCTCCTCAAGCTTCTCGCGAGCAAGGCCTGTGTGCAGCGCGTCGTGAGCCAGTTCCACGCCCTCTTTCAACGAAGCGGCATGGTCAGCAGCATAGAGGGCCGCACCCGCATTCAGCACAATCATCTCGGCGGCTTTCTGACCGTTATCGGTCTTGCGACGCCCCAGAGCGTCACGAATCAGCTCCAGCGACTGCGCCGGGCTGTCGACCACCAAGCCAAAGAGGCTCTGGCTTTTCATGCCCAGATCCTCCGGCTGCACCCAGTACTCCGTCACTTCACCGTTTTTCAGCTCAGCAACGAAGGTCGGCGCTGCGAGACTGAATTCGTCCAGACCGTCCTGGGAGTGAACCACCAGTACGTGTTTACTGCCCAGACGCAACAGCACTTCGGCAAGAGGACGGCAGAGGGCCTGACTGAACACGCCTACCACCTGATGCTTGACGCCTGCGGGGTTGGTCAGTGGACCCAGCATGTTGAAGATCGTGCGCAACCCCAGATCCTTGCGCGGACCAGCGGCGTGTTTCATAGCGCCGTGATGGGTCTGGGCAAACATGAAGCCAATGCCCACGCTGTCGATGCAGCGCGCCACCTGGACTGGCGTCAGATTCAGATAGACGCCCGCCGCCTCCAGCAAATCGGCGCTGCCGCTCTTGCCCGACACAGCGCGATTGCCGTGTTTGGCGACGGTGCAGCCTGCCGCCGCGATCACGAATGATGCCGCCGTCGAAACGTTGAAGATGTTTGCACCGTCGCCGCCGGTGCCAACGATGTCGACCACGTTATCGAGGGTTTTGAGTTCAACCTTGTCGGCCAGCTCGCGCATGACAGAAACCGCGCCGACGATTTCGTCGATGCTTTCGCTCTTCATGCGCATGCCCATCAGAAAAGCGCCGATCTGCGCCTGCGTGCACTGACCGGTCATGATTTCGCGCATCACATCGCGCATTTCGTCGGTGCTCAGGTCCAGTTGCGTGACAACCCGCCCCAGCGCCGTCTTGATATCCATTGCCATTTCGAATTGTCCTTAACCCTGACGAGTGCCGCCGGTCTGCTTGAGGAAGTTGGCGAACAGCTCGTGGCCCTGTTCGGAGAGAATCGACTCAGGGTGGAATTGCACACCCTCAACGTTCAACGTCTTGTGGCGCAGCCCCATGATTTCATCGACCGAGCCGTCTTCCAACTGAGTCCAGGCGGTCACCTCCAGGCAATCGGGCAATGTTTCGCGCTTGACGATCAGCGAGTGATAACGGGTAACCGTAAGGGGATGCTTCAGACCTTCGAATACGCCTTTGTCGTCGTGAATCAGGTCGCTGGTCTTGCCATGCATCACTTGGCGGGCACGGACGACATCGCCGCCGAATGCCTGCCCGATCGACTGATGGCCCAGGCAAACGCCGAGTACCGGGAGCTTACCGGCGAAGTGTTTGATGACCTCGATGGAGACGCCCGCTTCATTCGGGGTGCAAGGCCCTGGGGAAACCACGATGTGCTCGGGATTCAGGGCTTCGATTTCAGCGACGGTCATTTCGTCGTTGCGGATCACTTTAACGTCGGCGCCCAGTTCGCCCAGGTACTGCACGACGTTATAGGTAAAGGAGTCGTAGTTATCGATCATCAGCAGCATTTTGTGCTTAACCTCTTGAAATCACTGACCTTCATTCAAGCCTTCCGAAATCCGCGTCCGTTGTTGCGCCCTCGTTTGCAGTCGCTGCAAAAAGCTTGACTGGGGGGCAGACGTCACGGTTTTAAGGCAGGGTATTGCAGGGCCGGGTCAACCGGCAGGGAAAAGAGTCAGGCGCGCCAACGCCAGCGGGCGTGAGCCTTGATAACGCGCATCAAGAGTTTGCTGACAATTGTCACGGGAGGTGTCTCATCTATACGTTCCGGGACATTAGCGTACCGAACCCAGTGGTGCAACAGCATTCTACGATAGAAAAACCCAACTGGATGTAGGCAGAACGGCTCGCTTAACCCGGATCAGTCGTCGCTTGAGGGCCCTTATTTAATCCTTTCTTGCGACACAAATGCGTCATGCCTGACACAACGCATGGCGGTCTGTGTCGTGACTGCTACCTTGTCGTACAGCAATAAAAGACAAGAAGGGATCTCTCAATGCTCAAAGCCACATTTTCGCGGCCCGTTGCCGCCTGCCTCCTTAGCCTCGCCTGCTCGTCGACGATGGCCGCTTCTTCCCCGTACTCGACGATGATTGTCTTTGGCGACAGCCTCGCCGATGCCGGTCAGTTCCCCGATGCAGGCGGCCCGCCGGGCGCAACCTTGCGCTTCACAAACCGCGCAGGCCCTACGTACCTGAACGGCAGCGGTGAAGTGTTCGGCCTGAATTCGTCCACTTTATTGGGCGGCATGCTGGGCGTGGCGCCGGGCGATCTTCAGGCGTCCACTTCGCCGGTCCGCGCCGCCCAAGGCCTGCCCGATGGCAACAACTGGGCGGTGGGCGGGGATCGGACGGATCAGATCCTTGCGGCGATCACTTCCCAGTCGCAAGTCGCTAACACCGACAGCGCCACGGGTGTCACCGCCGTGTTTCGTACCCGCCCGGGGTATCTAGCGCAAACGGGGTTTCGTGCGGACCCTAACGCGCTGTATTACCTCACGGGCGGGGGCAATGACTTCCTGCAAGGTCGCGTATTGAGCCCGGGGCAGGCAGTCGGTGCTGCCAATAACCTCGCCAACAGCGCACAGGTGCTTTCGCAGGCGGGTGCCCGGTACATCATGGTCTGGCTTCTGCCCGATATCGGCCAGACGCCAGCGGTTTCCGGCACGCCATTGCAAGGGCCTTCGACGCTGCTCAGCGGTGTGTTCAATCAGCAACTGGTCAATCGACTGGGTCAAATCAATGCCGAAGTGATCCCGCTGAATGTTCCGGGTCTGGTCGGCGAAGTGCTTCAGGATCCGGCGCGCTATGGCCTGGCATCCGACCAGAATCTCGTCGGTACTTGCTTCAGCGGCAACAGTTGCACGGCCAACAGCGTCTACGGGATCGGCGGCCTTACACCTGACCCCACCAAACTCCTGTTCAACGATGGCGTCCACCCGACAGTGGCCGGCCAACGCCTGATCGCCGACTACGGCTATTCGATTCTCTCTGCGCCATGGGAGATTACCTTGCTACCTGAGATGGCCAACGGCACGTTGCGCGCACAACAGGACGAGTTGCGCAGCCAGTGGCTGGCCGACTGGGGCAATTGGCAGAACGTCGGTGAATGGCGTGCCATCGTCGCGGGCGGTGGTCAGAAAATGGACTTCGACCCGCAAAGCAATTCCGCTAGCGCCGACGGCCATGGCTATAACCTGACCATCGGTGGCAGCTACCGGTTTGCCGAAGACTGGCGTGCCGGTTTGGTCGCTGGCGCCTATCGACAGACGCTGGAAGCCGGGCCTCGCGATTCGGACTACAAACTCAACAGCTACATCGCCACCGCATTCGTGCAGTTTCAGGCGAATCATTGGTGGGCCGACCTGGCGGCATCGGGTGGACGGCTGGACTACGACAATCTGAAGCGCAAATTCGCCCTCGGCATCAGCGAAGGATCGGAAAAAGGCGACACCGATGGCGACCTGTGGGCGGTCAGCGGTCGCTTGGGATTCGACCTGGCCGAACAGACCAGCCGCTGGCATATCTCGCCCTTCATCAGCGCGGACTATTCCCATGTCGAGGTCGATGGCTATTCGGAGAAGAGCCCACGCTCGACGGCCCTCAGCTACGACGATCAGACCCGTCGTTCGAAACGTCTGGGCGCGGGGCTGCAAGGCAAGTTCGATATCACACCGCAGACCCAGGTATTTGGCGAGATCGCGCACGAACGAGAGTTCGACACCGATCAACAAGATGTGACCATAGCCGTCAACAGCGTGCCGGGTGTGGATTTCAATCTGGAAGGTTATGAGCCGCAACGCAGCCTGAATCGGGCGAGTGTCGGTTTGAGTCAGAAACTGGCACCGGACCTGACACTGCGCGCCGGCTACAACTGGCGCAAGAACGATGACGTGACGCAGCAGGGAGTGAATCTGGCGCTGAGCCTAGATTTCTGACTGATCGCCTCTAGCAGTCTGGCCGGGCGGCGGTCCGCTTACTGACGGTAGTGACTTCAATGACGTCACCGCCGGCAAGCGGTGCTGCTACAGAGGGAAAGCTGGTCGACAATCAATCGATTGCCGGCCATAAAAAACGCGGGGCCATTGGTACCCGCGTTTTTTATCGACCCTACTGCGGTCAACTTTCCGGCGTCTGCTCCGCCAGTGCCACCGCGCGGAACATGGCGCGGCGCTTGTTCAGGGTTTCTTCCCACTCCAGCGCAGGCACTGAGTCGGCAACGATGCCGCCACCGGCCTGAACGTGCAGCTCACCGTTCTTGATCACTGCGGTACGAATGGCAATCGCGGTATCCATGTTGCCGTTCCACGCCAGGTAACCTACCGCGCCGCCGTAGACACCACGTTTGACCGGCTCCAGTTCGTCGATGATCTCCATCGCACGAATTTTCGGGGCGCCCGACAAGGTGCCCGCTGGCAGAATTGCGCGAAGTGCGTCCATCGCAGTCAACCCACTTTTCAACTGGCCTGTGACGTTGGAGACGATGTGCATCACGTTGGAATAACGCTCGATGACCATTTTCTCAGTGAGCTTCACCGAGCCGATTTCCGAGACGCGGCCAGTGTCGTTACGGCCCAGATCGATGAGCATCAAGTGCTCGGCGATTTCCTTGTCATCGGACAGCAGGTCAACTTCCAGCGCGTGGTCCGCTTCTTCGGTCGCGCCGCGAGGGCGAGTGCCGGCGATCGGGCGCACGGTGATCAGGTTGTCTTCGACGCGCACCAGCACTTCCGGCGAACTGCCGACAACGTGGAAGTCGCCGAAGTTGAAGAAGTACATGTACGGCGTCGGGTTGAAGCAACGCAGTGCGCGATAAAGGTCGATTGGCGCAGCCTTGAAGTCGATCGACATACGCTGCGACGGCACGACCTGCATGCAGTCGCCCGCCAGGATGTATTCCTTGATGGTGTCGACGGCCTTCTCGTAGTCGCCCTGGGTGAAACTCGAGCGGAACACCGGATCAGCCGCTTGTGGACGGGTCAGGTCCAGGCCACGACGGGGCGTGATCGGCTGACGCAGTTTTTCCATCAGTTGTTCAAGACGCGCCAGGCCATCTTCGTAGGCTTCCGGTTGCTCTGGATCGACCAGCACAATGGCGTGCATCTTACCGGCCAGGTTGTCGAAGACCACGACCGCGTCGGACACCATCAACAGGATGTCGGGCACACCGAGCGGGTCAGGATTCGGGCAACGGCCCAGACGAGGCTCCACATACCGCACGCAGTCGTAACCGAAGTAGCCCACCAGACCGCCATTGAAACGCGGCAGGCCAGGGATCGTCGGAACGTTGTAACGGGCCTTGAAGGACTCGACGAAAGCCAGTGGATCTTCGGCCTCCAGGCTTTCGATTTCGACGCCATCGAGGGTTACGCTGATGTTGTGCTCGTGCACGCGCATCACGGTGCGGCATGGCAGACCGATGATCGAATAACGGCCCCACTTCTCGCCGCCTTGTACCGACTCCAGCAGATAGGAGTTCGGCTCGTCGGCAAGTTTGAGGTAGATCGACAGCGGCGTGTCGAAGTCGGCCAGGGTTTCAAGGGCAAGCGGGATGCGGTTGTAGCCTTCAGCGGCCAAACGTAGGAATTCTTCGCGGATCATGATCAGCCTCGTGGTCTGAGGGTCAAACGGTCAGGTGTGCAAACGCGCCGGACAGCCGGCCAGATTCAAGTCAGGCGCGCCAACGCCAGCGGGCCAGGGCCTTGATGACTTTCATCCAGAGTTTGCGAGTGACCACCACGATGGAATCTCTAAAGGAGGGAGCTTTAACGTCGGGCAACGTTATCTCAGCCCCATCTTCTAGGCAACCGGCAGAGCAACCCGTAATCAGTTTGCGCAAATCGTCGATCACCAATGCCGGGGATTCCTCGGCAATCGGACGACCGTGGTTGTAGCCATAACTTAGCGCTACGCAACTGACGCCCGCAGCCTTCGCCGCCAGTACGTCGTTGCGCGAGTCGCCGACAAACAGTGATTGCGAGCCCGAGGCGCCGGCCATTTTCATCACGAAGAACAGTGCCGCGGGATCAGGTTTCTGCTGTGGCAAGGTATCGCCGCCGACGATCCAGCGAAAGAAGCGGCCAAGCTTCATGTCGTCTAGCAAGGGCGCGACAAACTGCTCGGGCTTGTTGGTGATGAGGGCCATTTCCACACCGTTTTTCTGCAGCCACTTCAGCGTTTCACGCACGCCAGGATAGACCTTGGTCAGCGAGTGATCGCCACCATAGGCTTCCATGAAGATCGCCAGCGCCGAATCGGTGGAGGCTTCATCGACGCCAGAGTGGTCCATGTCGTTGGCCAGCGCACGACGCACCAGCACTCGCACGCCGTTGCCAATCCAGTCGCGCACCCGCTCGATGCCAGCCGGCGCACGTCCGAGTTGAATCAGGGTTTTGTCCACAGCTGCGGCCAGATCCGGCACGGAGTCGACCAGTGTCCCATCCAGATCGAACATGATCAGTTTGGGCAGGCGACCCGGAAACAGCTGCTCAAAGCCGCTCATCAACGGGCCAACGCCAGTTCTGCTCGCATTTTTTCAATGACCTCTTGGTAGTCCGGCGCATTGAAGATAGCGGAACCGGCAACAAAGGTGTCAGCGCCAGCAGCCGCGATTTCGCGGATGTTGTTGACGTTGACGCCGCCGTCGATTTCCAGACGGATATCACGACCAGACGCGTCGATCAGCGCGCGGGCTTCGCGCAGCTTGTTGAGCGTGCCGGGAATGAACTTCTGGCCCCCAAAGCCCGGGTTGACGCTCATGAGCAGGATCATGTCGACCTTGTCCATGACGTATTCGAGCAGGTTCAGCGGGGTTGCCGGATTGAACACCAGGCCGGACTTGCAACCGCCCTCGCGGATCAACTGCAGGGAGCGGTCGATGTGCTGGGTCGCTTCCGGGTGGAACGTAATGTAGGTCGCGCCGGCCTCGACGAAGTCGCCGATGATGCGATCCACAGGGCTGACCATCAGGTGTACGTCGATGGGCGCTGTGATGCCGTACTTGCGCAGCGCCGCGCAGACCATCGGGCCGATGGTCAGGTTGGGGACGTAGTGGTTGTCCATGACGTCGAAGTGGACGATGTCGGCGCCAGCGGCCAGAACATTGTCGACTTCCTGACCCAGACGGGCGAAATCGGCGGACAGAATCGAAGGAGCAATGGCGAAGGGCTGCATGACGCACCTTTTTTGAGCGAAATCACGGTGGCGCGCATTGTACTCCAAGAGTTTGAGACATGGGTCGGGTGGCGGATGAATGCGGCCTCTGCAGGTCCGCTATCCAATGCTCTCTAGCAGCGAGGCTTGCCGGAGGCGGCGTTTTAAGATCGCTACCGCCGGCAAGCCGTGCTGCTACAGATTAACGGGGTGCGCCGGATTCAATCGATCAGAGCTTCTTTCTTCACGCGCTCGGCCTTCGCAACTGGCTTGGCATCCACCGCCTTCAGGTCCTTGCTGAAGGTCCCGTCTACTTCACCTTTGAAGAAGTTCTTGCCGTAGATGAGCAGACACAGCACCACTCCAATCCCGAACGCCCAACTTGCGCCCTTGATCGCCAGAACCGCGCCGATCACACCGGCGATTCCCAGGTCTCTCTGACTGCGCGCCTCGAGAATGCCCAGCCGCACGCTCACGTACCCCTGAATCAGCAGCGTCAGCGACAACGCCACACCCAGAATCGGCTGAACCAGCGTCACCACCGGCAACAGCAGCAAGCCGGTGTTCGTCCCCCAGCGGAACGAGCCAACCCCGCCGATGATCGACTGCATCGCCTTCGGACCGCCTTTGAAACGCTCGATCACCACCACCAGCATCGCCGCCCATTTTGGACCGCACATCGCAACGTCCGGGCCGAAAATGCTCATGAAGGCGTTGCGTGCACCGAAGATCAGGTGAGCACGATCCGGGTTGTAGTCCACGACTTCGTCGGTGCGGACGGTTTCCGCTTCATCGAGTAGGGATTTCGCACTGAGTACGTCACCAAAGACGATGATGTAAACCGCCAGCATCGTCGGCAGGGCCGAAATAAACATCGACAACGGCGGCATGCCCAGGCCGAACACGGTGTAGTTGCTCCACAGGCCAGCGAAGTCCGGCTTGCTGATGCCCCATTGAATGGTCGGCCAGGGTGCTTCACCGAACAGCGGCGCGATCACCACCGCCAGCAGGATGATCGGCAGGATCCCCAGCTTTGCGAAGTTCCACCAGAACCGGTTGCGGTGTTTCAGGTCGTTGAAGTGCTGGGAGAAGATCAGGTAGAACGCGATGCCGACTGCGATGGAGATGGTCCACGGCAACACGTTGAATTTTCCGCCCACCTGAAACACGGCGATCACCGCGCTCAGACCGGCGCCGACGATGATTCCCGACTTGATTGCCGACGGCACATATTCGACGACCTTCTTCGCCATCCCGGTCGCGCCCAAGGCAATCGAGAAGACCCCCAGCATCAACTGGAACGCGATCAAGGCGTGGACACGCTCCGGGCCCATCGGGAACTGTGCACAGTAGGCCATGAGGAGCGGGACTGCGGGAGTGATCCAGCCCGGCACGGTCGGGTCGCCGAGCAAATGGTGGGTCAGGTAAAGCAGGCCGTTGAGCATCACCACCGCCAGCGCCACTTCGAAAGGCATGCCCAGCAATTCGGTCATCAGCGGAATGGCCGCCAGGTCCACTGCGCACATCAACAGCCCTTGAAGGTAGTCCGGCATCTCGAATTTGTAGTGAATGAACGGCAACCGCACCTTGAACGGTCCGAGCGGGATGTACGGGCTTTCGCTCCGCTGTTGGGGAGTGTTGGACATTGAGTGCACCTGTTTTATTGGTCTTATTTGTGTGTCTTGCAGCGGCAGACGCCCGTGCGGGAGGCCGAGCGCCGTGGCTCTTGGGGATCAGTAAGCTGCCCGGTAGATCTTCTCGATATCGCCTGCGGTCAATTTGCGTGGGTTGTTGCGCATCAGGCGGTCGATCTTGCTGGCCTCTTCAGCCATCGCAGGAATCGCGTCTTCGGGCACGTTGAAACTGCGCATGCCGGACGGGATATCCACAGCGGCGCACAGATCGGCCATGGCTTTGACGGCCTGATCGGCAGCGTCCTTGTCGCTCAGGTCGGCGACACGCACACCCATGGCTTCGGCGATGTCGCGGAAGCGCTCGACGCAGGCCATCTTGTTCCACTCCATGACGTACGGCAGCAACAAGGCATTGCTGACCCCGTGAGCGATGTTGAAACGCCCCCCCAACGGATAGGCCAGCGCATGCACCGCGCCCACGCCCGCGTTGCCGAATGCCATCCCGGCCATGAGGCTGGCGGTGGCCATGTCTTCCCGGGCTTGCAGGTTGGAAGGATTGGCGTAAGCCTTGGGCAACGCCTTGGCGATCAGTTTGATAGCGCCTAGGGCGATGGCGTCGGTGATCGGCGAGGCGTTAACCGACAGATACGACTCGACCGCATGCACCAATGCGTCAACGCCGCTGGCCGCGGTGACGCTGCGCGGGCAGGTCAGCGTCATGATCGGGCTGACGAGCGCGACGTCCGGCAGCAGGTAATCGCTGACGATGCCCTTTTTGAGCTGGGCCTCCTTGTCGGAGAAGATCGCCACGTTGGTCACCTCCGAGCCAGTACCTGCGGTGGTCGGGATGGCGATCAGCGCAGGACCTTTGCGCTTCACCAGATCGACGCCGAACAGTTCGGTCAACGGGCCTTCATGCCCGGCGAACGCGGCGACGCCTTTGGCGATGTCGATGGCGCTGCCGCCTCCCAGACCAATCAGACCGTCATGACCGCCCTCGCGATAGGCGCGGGTGCAGTCTTCAACGATCGATATTTCAGGCTCGGGTCTGACCTGATCGAAAATGCCATAACGACGGCCACCGAGTTGCGCCAGCGCCAGATCGACGGTACCTGACTTGACGAGGATGGCATCAGTGACGATCAGGGGATTGTTGACGTTGAGGCGGGTCAGCTCGGCGGCAAGCTGCTCAATGGCGGCAGGGCCGGTGATCAGTTTGTTGGCGATTTTGAAGGCGCTGATTTTGGAGGCAGAGGTGCTCATCGGGCTCGTCCTGTGTGCGTTGTTTTATTGGAAGACGTGCCGGAACAGATAGCGAAAGCTGTGCCAGTACGCGCAAGGGCCCATGAACTGGGGCTTTGCGCGATTCACCTGAGGTTTGAAGGGCTTTTTACAGGGCAGTTCTGATCAGCTTTTTGCTCGAATTCAGGGGCCTTGATTGAAATCCTAATCAGAACGCTCCCAGCGTTTCATCTTCTGCACCACCGTCGCTTGGCTCACGCCCAATGCCTTGGCCGCCAAGCGCGTGGTCTTGTGAGCCTGCAATGCGGCGCGAATCGCCGAACGTTCGGCGTTCTCCAATACCTTGCGCAGGGGCAGGCGGCTGTCGTCGGTGTTCTGCGGATTGAGGTTGAGGATTTCCTCGGGCAGATCCAGCGCCTCGATGGTCCCGGTCTGATTGGTGACCACCAGCCGCTCGACGATGTTGATCAACTCGCGAATGTTGCCCGGCCAAGCGTATTCGCACATCAGATCGAGGGCTTCGAGGCTCCATTGCAGCTGCCGCTCGTAGCGGACGTTGAAGCTGTCGAGGTAGTAATGCAGCAGTGGCGGGATTTCTTCGCTGCGCTCGCGCAAAGCCGGAATGTTGATCGGCACCACGTTGAGCCGGTAATACAGATCAGCGCGAAATCGCCCTTCTGCCACCAGTTGTTTGAGGTCGTGATGAGTCGCACTGATGATCCGTACGTCGACCTCTTTCAATTCCAGCCCGCCGACCGGAATGAAGCGATTTTCCTCGATGACCTTGAGCAGCTTCACCTGAACCGGCAGCGGCAGATCGCCGATTTCATCGAGAAACAGCGTGCCGTGGTGAGCCAGTTCCAGCAGACCGCGCTTGCCTTTCGGGCCTGCCCCGGTGAATGCGCCGGGGGCGTAGCCGAACAATTCGGCTTCGATGAGGTTTTCCGGCAACGCGCCGCAGTTGAGCGCCAGAAACGGCTCGCTGGCCCGAGGGCTAGCGTTGTGGATGAACTGCGCGACAAGGGTTTTGCCGACACCGGTTTCGCCTTGCAGCAGGACTTTCACCGAACTGTTCGCGACTTGTCTGGCGAGGGCGAAGACGCGTCCCGAGACTTCCTGGTCAGCCATCAACGGTGAGTGCAGGAGATTATCGCGCTGACCGGCATGCAGCTTGGCTGTGCTGTTGCGCAGCTGCTTGAGCTGCTGAAGCTCGTCGCGCTCGTGCTTCATGCGCAGCAGTTCGGTCATGTCACGAACGGTGCTGACGACGTAGGAAATACGGTGATCGGCATCAAGAATCGGCGTGGCGCTGACCAGCAGTTTCTTGCCTTGGCTCAGGCTCTGCATCACCGAAACGGGGCGGCCCTCCTGCAAGACGCGCAATGAGGCGGATTGTGAAATGACGCCCTCCTTGACCAGTTCCTGCATCGGGCGACCCACAAGATCGGTGCCGCTGAGGCCGGTCAGTCGCTCATAGGCGTGGTTGACCTTGAGCGTCTTGCCGTCGCCATCGGTGATATAGACGCCGTCATGCAGAGCGTTGAGCAGTTCTTCGAAACTGGCGTCGTTGACGTTCACCGAGTGGCTCCATGCATGAGGTGGGAGCGGTGAAGTTTAAACGGTGTGGAGCGGGTTGCAGAGCAGACGTTGGTCTTGAAAATGACTGACGATGATCGTCCCCTCGCTGTGGGTGGTAACGACTCGTTGAACGCTCCGCGTCTGGGTGACGCGGAGCGTCACGGCATGCATGCCCACGCAGAACGTGGGCACGATCAGCATGTTTATTCAGCCGCCGTGCGCAGCTTCTCGCTGCGCCCACGCAACCACTCCAGCACCAGCAACAGCACCACCGAAAAGCCAATCAGCAAGGTCGCGGCGGCGGCGATGGTCGGGCTGAGGTTTTCACGGATGCCGCTGAACATCTGGCGAGGCAGGGTCGCCTGTTCGGGGCCGGCGAGGAACAACGTCACCACCACTTCGTCGAACGAGGTCGCAAAGGCGAACAAAGCACCGGAAATCACCCCCGGCGCAATCAGCGGCAGGGTCACCCGGCGAAACGCCGTCACCGGCGAAGCACCGAGACTGGCCGCCGCCCGCACCAGGTTGTAATTGAAGCCTTGCAGCGTCGCCGACACGGTGATGATCACAAACGGCACACCCAACACTGCGTGCACCAGAATCAACGAGGTGTAGCTGTTACCCAGGCCTAATGGCGCAAAGAACAGGTAGCTCGCCACACCGACGATCACCACGGGCACGACCATCGGCGAAATCACCAGCGCCATCACCAGCGACTTGCCGGGGAAGTTGCTGCGGGTCAGTCCGATCGCAGCCAGTGTGCCGAACCCCATCGCCAGGACTGTGGCTGCCGGGGCGACGATCAGGCTGTTCTTCAGTGCTCGCATCCACTCAGCCGAACCGAAGAAGTCCTGATACCAGTGCAGCGAGAAGCCCTGCAGCGGATAGACCAAAAAGCTGCCGGAGTTGAATGACAGCGGCACGATGACCAGCACCGGCAGCACCAGGAATAACAGAATCAGGCCGCACAGAATGCGCAGTGCGTAGTACCAGACCCGCTCGATGGGCGAGGAATAAGGGCTCAACATTACAGTCTCCTCAGCTCAGACGCAGGCGGCTGGCGCCGACCAGCCAGCTATAAATCAAATAGAGCACGACGGTCGCCAGCAACAGCAGGCCGCCCAGTGCCGTGGCCATGCCCCAGTTGATGCTGGTGTTGGTGTAGAACGCCACGAAATAGCTGACCATCTGGTCGTTCGGGCTGCCCAGCAGTGCCGGGGTGATGTAGTAGCCAATGGCGAGGATGAAGACCAACAGACAGCCCGCGCCCACGCCGGCGTAGGTCTGCGGAAAGTACACCCGCCAGAAGCTGGCGAAGGGGTTGCAGCCCAGCGAGATCGCTGCGCGCATGTAAGTCGGGGAGATGCCTTTCATCACGCTGTAGATCGGCAGGATCATGAACGGCAGCATGATATGAACCATCGAGATGTAGACGCCCACCCGGTTGAACACCAGCTCCAGCGGTTTATCGATGATTCCCAGGGCCATGAGTGCACCGTTGATCAGACCACTCGATTGCAGCAGGACGATCCAGGCAGCGACGCGGACCAGAATCGAGGTCCAGAACGGCAGCAGAACCAGAATCATCAGTAAGTTGCTTTGTCGTGAAGGCAGGTTCGCCAGCAGGTACGCCAGTGGATAGGCGAGAAACAGGCAGATCACCGTAATCACCAGGCCCATCCAGAAGGTGCGGGCAAAGATGTCGATGTAGATCGCCTGATCAGGCGTCGCCGGCGCCACTTCACCAAGATCATCGATGCGATGGTCGACAGCGGCCAGCAGGTAATAGGGCGTCAAGCTCGACGTGTTGCGACGGATCGCCTGCCAGTACGCCGGATCACCCCAACGCTCGTCGATGGCTTCCAGCGCTTCCTTATAGGAAGCAGGCTCTTCCTTCAATGGGAGGGCTCGGGCAGTTTTCGCCAACAGGCTGCGGTAGCCGGCAAGCTCCTGGTTCAGGCGCTTGGACAGGTCGCCCAGTGTCTGATTCTTGCGGGCGTCGGCCAGATCCTGACTTGCTGCCTTGTACACCGCTTCCGGTGGCAGACCCTTGCCATCCCACTTGGAAACCTGGACGACAGTGAGCGGCATGCCGCCGACCACTTCGGGGTTGTTCACGCTCTTGTAGAGCAGGGCCGCGATGGGCACCAGGAATACCAACAGCAGAAAAATCGCCAATGGCGCGATCAACGCCTGAGCCTTCCAGCGGTTCACACGCTCGGCACGGGCCAGGCGTTGCTTCAAGGTCGGGCTGGCGCCTTCAGTCAGGGGCACGGCGGTGGCCATAGCGAACTCCGAAATCTTTCAACAAAGGGTGCGTTGCCTCACCGTTGACGGAGAGAAAACGCACCCGGATCTGACTCAACCCAAACAGCTTGCCAGGGTTACTTGGCAGCCCAGGAGTTGAAACGCTGCTCCAGGTTCTCGCCGAAGTCGGCCCAGAATTTCACGTCGATCTGCACTTGATCCTTGATGTTGTCAGGAGTGGTCGGCATGTTCTTCAGGGTTTCCGGGCTCAGCATCGAAACGGCCTGGGTGTTGGCCGGGCCGTAAGCGATGTTCTCGGAGTAGGCCTTCTGCTGTTCAGGCTTGAGGGTGTAAGCCAGGAATTTTTTCGCTTCCTCGGCGTTTTTTGCGCCCTTCGGAATGGCCCATGCGTCGAAGTCGTACACGCCGCCGGTCCAGACCACTTTCAGGTTGCTTTCTTTCTGCACGGCAGCGATGCGACCGTTATAGGCCGAGCTCATCACGACATCACCCGATTGCAGGAACTGCGGCGGCTGTGCGCCCGCTTCCCACCACTGGATGCTTGGCTTGAGCTTGTCGAGCATTTTGAAGGCGCGGTCCTGACCTTCTTTGGTCGCCAGTACTTTGTAGACGTCTTTGGGCGCAACACCGTCAGCCATCAGGGCAAATTCCAGGGTGTACTTGGCGCCTTTACGCAGGCCGCGCTTGCCCGGGAATTTCTCGGTGTTCCAGAAATCGGCCCAGCCGGTCGGTGCGGATTTCAGTTTGTCTGCGTTGTAGGCCAGCACGGTCGACCACACGAAGAAGCCCACGCCGCAGGTCTGGATCGCGCCCGGCACGTAGTCTTCTTTCTTGCCCAGAATGGCCGGATCGATCTCCTCGAACATGTCTTCGTCGCAACCGCGCGCCAGTTCAGGAGACTCGACTTCTACCAGATCCCAACTCACGCTTTTGGTGTCGACCATGGCTTTGACCTTGGCCATCTCACCGTTGTACTCGCCGGCAATGATCTTGCCATTGCCTGCTTTCTCCCACGGTGCGTAGAAGGCTTTTTCCTGAGCCGTCTTGTTCGCGCCACCGAAGGAAATGACAGTCAGATCGGCTGCCATGGCTTGCGCCGCGCACATCATGCCGACCGATAGAGCGGTGAGCTTTAATGTCTTGAGCATTTATTTTTCTCTCCACGAACAATGTTGGTTAAGCGATGGGGGCGATCATTCGCCTCTGATTGCTTCGGTTTGCGACTACAGCGGTTGAATCAATGCGCTTCCTGCAAAGGGTCCAGCGCGCGCGCGTGCTCGACCTGCCATCCAATGGGCACAACGTCGCCAACGCTCAATGCCGGATCCAGCTCGGCGATCGGTTGCTTGACGAAGAAATCGGTTTTACCGGCGACTTCAAGACGGACCCGCACGTGGTCGCCCAGGTAGATGAATTCAGCAACCCTGCCGGAGAAGCGATTGACGCAACTCTCGCTGCGGCCGTTGAGGTTCACGCGCTCAGGACGGATCGACAGGGTGACGGGATCCCCCGCCGCGCCAACGTTGACCGCCAACGCCTCGACCTTCTCGCCACGGCCCAGGGTGACGACACAGCGGTCGCCGGTCTGGCTGAGCAACGTGCCGTTGATGCGATTGTTCTCGCCAATGAAGTTGGCAACGAAGGTGTTTTTTGGCTCTTCATACAACGTGCGAGGCGGTGCGATCTGCTGGATTTCGCCTTGATGGAAAACCGCCACGCGGTCGGACATGGTCAACGCTTCGCCCTGGTCGTGGGTGACGTAGACCACGGTCACGCCCAGACGCTGGTGGATATGCTTGATCTCCATCTGCATGTGCTCGCGCAGTTGTTTATCGAGCGCGCCCAGGGGCTCGTCCATCAGCACCAGTTGTGGCTCGAACACGAGCGCACGCGCCAGCGCCACGCGTTGTTGCTGACCACCGGACAATTGCGCCGGATAACGATGAGCGAAGGTGCCGAGCTGCACCATGTCCAGGGCGCGTTTGACCTTTTCGGTGACGTCAGTCTTGCTCATGCCACGCACCGACAAGGGGAACGCGAGGTTCTCCGCCACTGTCATGTGCGGGAACAGCGCGTAGTTCTGGAACACCATGCCAATGTCGCGCTTGTGCGGCGGCACGTTGTTGATCGAGCGACCGGCCAGCAGAATCTCGCCTGCGGTCGGCGTTTCAAAGCCGGCAAGCATCATCAGGCTGGTGGTCTTGCCGGAACCGGAGGGCCCGAGCAGGGTGAGGAACTCGCCTTTGCGAATGTCCAGGTTGAGGTCTTTGACGATCAGGGCTTCGCCGTCGTAGCTCTTTTGCACACCACGAAAGCTGACCAGAACTTCACTCGCCCCAGCGCTTGAATCGACGTTGCTCATTACCCACACCTTTGTTTAATCAACCGTGGGAATAAGCCTAGGCTAGCCTGCAGACCACGCAAATCGGGGCGTAGGAGAGATTCGACTAGGTGCGATGGAAGGTTCTTTGTAGGGATTGCCCTACAGGGATGGCGGGGATAGGTATGCGATCAGTGAGACATTTTTCTCATGTTGATGCCTGTTCCCGGGCAAGCGCGCTCCTACAGGGGACTGCGGTGCTTTTGTAGGAGCGCGCTTGCCCGCGATGGCCTGAGATCAGGCTCAGCAGAAGGTCGTTTTCAGACCAGCTTGTGCTCCATCGCATACTTCACCAGCTCGGCCAGTGACGTGATGTTCAATTTCTGCATCAGGCGCGCCTTGTGCGTGCTGATGGTCTTGCTGCTCAACGCCAGTTGCTGTGCGATGTCGTTGACGTTCGCGCCTTGAGCCAGACGTTCGAACACCGAAAATTCCCGCTCTGACAACAACGAGTGCAAAGGTCGATTGTCGGTTAGCCCTACCTCGAACACCATGCGGTCGGCGAGGTCCGGGTCGATGTAACGCCCGCCCGACGCCACCCGTCGGATCGCCGTCAGCAGCAACGCCGGATCGCTGTCCTTGGTCGCATACCCCGCTGCGCCGACTTTCAAGGCGCGTGCCGCCATTTGCGCTTCGTCGTGCATCGACAGGATCAGAATCGCTGGTGGATTGTTCAACGCACGGATTCTCGGGATGGCCTCAAGGCCGTTGACACCCGGCATCGAGATGTCGAGCAGCACGACTTCGCACTCGATATGGCGCAAGGCTCCCAGCAGTTGCTCACCGTTGCTGGCCTCGCCCGCCACTTGCAGGTCCTTGGCCAGACCGATCAACTGTTTGATGCCTTCCCGAACGATGGTGTGGTCTTCGGCGACCAATACGCGAATCACTGCACTTGCTCCTGCGCAACCTGTTCCAGCGGAATGTAGATACGCAAGGTTGTGCCTTCTCCCAGCGTGCTGTCCAGATGCAATCGTCCGCCCATGATCAACACGCGCTCGCGCATGCCTACCAGCCCGAACGAAGCGGGACGCTCGGCGCCTTGATCGAAGCCTCTGCCATCATCGGCGATGCTCATGCACAACACCCCATCGGTCAGGCTCAACTCCAGCTCGACCGTGTGCGCCTCAGCGTGACGCATGACGTTAGTGAGCGACTCCTGAAGGATACGAAACAGGCCGATGGCCGTTGCATCCGGCAGCGCTGGCAAGTTGTCGGGCACCTGCACCAGACACGGGATCTGCGTGCGCGCCTCGAACCGACGCGCCTGCCATTCAATGGCCGAGGCAATGCCCGCATCGAGAATCGGCGGACGCAACGCCGTCGCTACATCCCTGACCAGTTGGAACAACTGAGCGATCAACCGCTTCATGCTGTTCAGGCGATCACGCAATCCCGGGTCGAGATCGGCGTAAGCCAGTTCGCACATGGAGGTTTCCAGCTTGAGCACGGTCAGCATCTGACCCAACTCGTCGTGAACCTCCCGGGCAATTCGGGCCTTTTCCTCTTCTCGCACGGTTTCCAGGTGCGCCGACAATTCCCGCAACTGCTCGGCCAGTACCTGCAACCGCGCCTCGCTTTCCTGCAACGCGGCGATGGAACGACGACGTTCGGTGACATCAGTGATGAACACCACCAGGTATTCGGCTTCGCGGAAACGCAGAAAGCTGAGCGACACATCGGCCGGAAGAACGCTGCCATCGGCCCGCACGCAGTTGCTCTCGAAATTCTGCGGCGCTTCATCGCTCGACCGGGCGTTCTTCCACAGATTGAGCCAGCGATCCATATTCAGGCCTGGCTCGAAATCGATCAGGGGACGGTCTACCACGCCACCCGGTGCGTAGCCGAGCATGTTTTCGGCAGCTGCGTTGGCATAACGCACATGGCTGTCCCAATTGACCCAAAGAATGCCCACTGTGCTCTGGTCGATGGAAAACTGCGCCAGACGCAACGACTCTTCACCCGCCAACCGGCGCGCAATGGTTTCACGTGCTGCCAGCAGTTCGCGCTCGAGTATCTGTTGCTGCTTGCGTTGCCACACGACGATGGCGCCGCTGGCCAGCACCAGCACGAACAGCAGCAACGTGATGTTTTTCCAAAGCCCCGGCGACTCGCCCACTTGCGGATACTTGGGTTGCAGCCATTGGGCATGCAATTGATCCAGGTCTTTGGGAGCAATCGCGTTCAACGCCTGACTGATGATCTCGGCCAACTGCGGCATATCGCGACGTGATGCCACGCGCAGCAACTGCGGAAAGCCGATATCGCCCACCACGGCCAACCCGGCGAATTCGCTCTCGCGTGACAGGCGGCTGAGCTGCGCCTCGTCGACTACCGCGTACCGGGCTTGTTGGCTGAGCAGCAGCTGTAACGCTTGGCGTTCCAGAGGCACCCCTTGCAGATTGAGATTCGTGTAGGTCGAACGCAAGTAGTCCGCCGTTGCGCTGGGCATGCGCACCGCGACCCGAACCTGACTGTCGAGTTTTTCCAGATCCACGGCACCGGAGCCGTCCCTCTCCCCCACCACCAGTTGCGGCACGCGCATGTAGGGGTCGGAGAACAGCCACATGCGCAACCCGGCCGGGGTTTGCGTCAGGCCGGGCGCGAAGTCGATTTCCCCGTCGGCAAGTGCTTTTTCAAGCGCTGCCTGATCGGAGAAGTTGCGCCATAACAACTCGACCTGCAGGGTTCTGGCCATCAGATTGACCAGATCGACGTTGGCGCCGGACAGCACCTGCGCACGCCGATCGAATTGTGCATAAGGCGCTTGCAGGACCAGCCCGACGCGCAACTGCCCTCGCTGATCAAGCCAGTGACGTTGAACGCTGTTCAGCGGGTCGGGCGGCGCAGCGGGCACCCCGCAATGGGCAACCGAAGAAAGGCCAGTCAGCACCAGAAACATCAAGAGCGCTCTCGGACAGCCGATAACCCGAAGGCACAGTACGGGGATTCTCAACCTGTCATC
This sequence comes from Pseudomonas sp. LS-2, assembly GCF_003605735.1. GTDB lineage: Bacteria > Pseudomonadota > Gammaproteobacteria > Pseudomonadales > Pseudomonadaceae > Aquipseudomonas. The sequence goes on from NZ_QXTJ01000003.1 coordinate 31,818, forward strand.
TCCACTTCCCTGAATCCTCGATCATGTGGTGCGCCCGGCGTGCGAAATGAGCGCCGAGCACCGACCTGACAAACAGTGATCAACCCATTAGGCTGCCGGAATTGTTTCTGGCCTTTGGAATATTCGATGTCCTACACCATTCGCGCAATGTTTCCCGCGATTTGCCTCGCGCTGATACTACCTTGCTCGCAGATCGCGATGGCGGCCGACACCGCTCCTGCGAAAGACGCGGCACCTGCCGAAACTGCCGCTGAACGTGCAGCACTGCCGTCGCGCAGTCAGGAAGACACCTTGGCGTTGGAGCGCACGGTGCCAAAGGCCGAACAGCAACAATTGCAGGCAGGTGATGAGCGCTTCCTGGCGTTGTGGAAACCGGCCAACGTCGATGAGCCGACCGGCGCGGTGGTGATCGTGCCGGGTGCGGACGAATCGGCCGAATGGCCAAATGCGGTAGGACCGCTGCGTCGCAAGCTACCGGATGTCGGGTGGTCGAGCTTGAGCCTTAGCATGCCGGATGCGTACGACGACGGCGCTTTCGCACGCGCAGCCGATGCCCCTTCGACAGACGATAAAACGGGCTCTGACAAGGACAAGATCAAGGACGCACAAGCCAAAGCGCCCGACCCTGCCGCCAGCGCTGAAGCCGATGCAGCCGCCGCTGCCGAACAAGCCGCCGCGCAGGCTGAACGGGCCGAAGCCCACGCCGAGAAAATATTCGCCCGGATCGACAGCGCCGTTGCTTTCGCCCAACAGAACAAGGCTCGCAGCATCGTGTTGCTGGGCCATGGCACTGGCGCTTACTGGGCAGCGCGATACATGAGCGAGCGCCCTTCACCTGCTGTCCAGAAACTGGTGATGGTCACGGCGGTCGATACCGGTACGGATACGCCTTTACTGTTGGAAGTCCTGCCGACACTGAAAGTCGCCACGGCAGATTTCGTGAACAAAGATCGCCCCGTGCCTCGCCAACAGGCGCAGGGTCGCCTGGATGCCAGTAAACGCGTGAAAAACGCCCGGTTTACCCAAGTGACGCTGAATGCAATTCCGGGGAATTCGGCGATGGAGCAGGATCAGCTGTTTCGTCGTGTGCGCGGGTGGCTGGAAGCGCAGTGAGGAAGGCATGGCGTCTGTAGCCGTCCAGCTTGCCGGCGGTAGGGGTCTCAATGTCGCCACCGCCGGCAAGCCGGACGGCTACAGGGGATGTCGGCGATGCCAAGGTCCAGACTCAGCGAAACCCGCGCGTGTCCTTGATCACCGCATACGCATTGTGCAACTCGCGGGTGCGTTCGGTGGCGTCACGCACCTGCTTCTGGCTCGCGCCAGAACCTGCGATCTTGTCCGGGTGATGACGACTCAACAAACGACGGTAGGCGCGTTTGATCTGCGCAGGCTCCGAGTCGGACCTGACACCGAGCAGCCGCAACGCGTCCTGATATTCGCCTCCACGGCTAGCGGGCGTACGGGTGCGCTGCTCGTCCTCGGTCGATGACAATCCCTCCACCTTGTCCGCAGGCCAACCGAGCCATTTGCCCCACAGCACGATCAACTCGCGCTCGGTCCGTGACGCCTTGCCATCCGCCCAGGCCATCCGCCAGCAAGCACGCAACAAACCTTCAGCGGCATGAGGCTGGGTTTTCATGCGCGTCAGGTGCACACGCAGATTGTCGCGCCCGTCCTTGCCCCGGTTGAATGCCTTGATCGCGCGACGGGTTGCCGGCTCACTCAAATCCAGACGCCGCATTTCGACCCGCGCCTGCTGAATGTGACCATCGACCACTCGCCCGTCGCTTTTGGCCAGTCGTCCCAGCAGGATAAAAATCAGCTCGTCATCACGAGGAACGCCACGCCCGCTAAGACGTTCGCGCAGCTCCGCGAGGCTTTGCACATGCAGGCGCCGATCCAGCGCCTGGCCCAATAGTGCGCCCAGCATCGCACCGGGGATGCTCGCAATCGCGAACCCGGCGCCACCGCCGATTACCGTGAATGGCCAGAGCATTTAGGATTGCACCGAGAGGATCTGTTCGACCTCCGCCAGCCGTTCGTGGGTTCCGACATCCACCCAGCGCCCGGTGAAGTGCTCGCCGGTCACCCGCCCCATGGCCATCGCGTCGCGCAGTAACGGCGCGAGCTTGAAGGCACCCTCGCTACAGCCAGCGAACAATTTCGGATGCAGGACGGCAATGCCGCTGTAGGTCAGACGTGGCAGGCTGGCGTTGTCGCGAACTTCGCCGCCCACCAATGCGAAATCGCCAGTTGGGTGATGCAGCGGGTTATCCACCATTACCAGGTGAGCAAGCCCCTTGATCGGGTTGTTCAAAGCGGTGAAGTCACAATCCGTCCAGATGTCGCCGTTAACCACCAGAAACGGTTCGCCCCCAAGCAGCGGCAATGCGCGATAGATGCCGCCACCGGTTTCCAGAGGTTCGCCTTCCGGTGAATAGCGAATGCTCAACCCCAGGCGCTGACCATCGCCCAGATAATCCTCGATCTGCTGACCGAGCCAGGCGTGGTTGATCACGACGTCGGTAAAACCTGCCGCCTTGAGGGCGCGCAGGTGGTACTCGATCAGGGGAACGCCTGCGGCGCGTACCAGCGGCTTGGGCGTATGCAGGGTCAGCGGGCGAAGTCGCTCGCCTTTTCCTGCTGCCAGAATCATCGCTTTCATGCGGCCCTCTTCAAGACAGTCTTCACATCCATTCCTTCAAACAACGGCATCTTGTCGGGGCTGGCCCAGACTCGTCAGCAAAGTGCCCAGATCAGCCAGCTCAGGCCGGCGAGCCAGCACTTCTTCTATATAAGAGAAGAAACGCGGCACATCGGCGACATAACGCGGCTTGCCATCGCGATGGCAGATGCGGGCAAAAATACCGATCACCTTCAAATGACGCTGTACGCCCATCAAATCACTGGCGCGATAAAAGGTTTCAAAATCATCCTGCACGGGAATACCCAACGCTGCCGCTTTTTCCCAATAAGTCTTCAGCCAACTTGCCACACGCGCTTGCGGCCAACTGAGGAATGCGTCCTTGAACAGACAGGTGATGTCGTAAGTCACTGGGCCGTAGACCGCATCCTGAAAATCCAGAACGCCGGGATTCGGCTCACTGAGCATGAGGTTGCGTGGCATGTAATCGCGGTGCACCAACACCTTTGGCTGCGCCAGGGCGCTGTCGATCAATAACTCACTGACCCGCTGCCAACTCGCTTGCTGCGCTGAGTCGAACTCGATCCCCAGATGACGCTTCACGTACCACTCAGGGAATAGCTCCAGTTCACGGCGTAGCAGCGCGACGTCGTAGCTGGGCAACGGAGCTTGCATCGGCAACTGCTGATAAGCCAGCAACGCGTCGATGGCATCGGTGAACAAATCATCTGCGTTTTGTTCGTCGATGACATCCAGATAAGTTTTTCGACCCAGATCGTTAAGCAGAAGGAAGCCCTGATTCAGGTCTTCGGCATAAATTTTCGGAACATTAATTCCCGATTCGCTCAATAAATGAGCGATATCCACAAAGGGTTTGCAGTTTTCCTGGGGAGGGGGAGCGTCCATCACGATAAAAGTATGGCCCTCGCCTTCCCAGCGGAAATAACGTCGGAAACTGGCGTCGCTGCTGGCCGCAGTCAACGTGGCCGGGGGTATGGCTCCCCAGCCTTGAGCCGAGAACAATTTCGGCAGCTGCTCATCGAGCCAAACTTTCAGGTGTTGCAGGCGTACATCTTGATCTGGCATTGCAAGGGTCTCCGACGGCGCTAGCCGTCAAGCGGGTCATGCTTTATTATCCGACATCTTTTTCAGCCCATCGAGAGGCGTGCGGCCCCCCCGCGGGCAGATGGCGCGCAGGAAGCCCGGACTAATAAGATGGCATTGAAATCCCCCGCGTTTCGTAAAAAATTTCCGTTGCTCGTAACCGGCAGTTTGCTGGCGATGCAACCCCTGGCCACCCAGTACGTGGTTGCAGCTGAACAGTATGACTGCTCGGTGTCTGCAACAGGTTCCTGGGATTGCTCCCCGAAAACCAACGCAGCCCAGTTGCCTCCGCGGCCGGTGCACGACGCCAACAGCGTGTCGTCCAACAGCAGCACGGTAACTGACAGCACGACCACCACCGAAAGCGGTGAAGTCGTGCCCAGGACCATGCTGGTCACCGAAGCCAAGGGCCGTGGCCTGAAATCGCGTAGCGCAGATTACAGCCATCTGGACTGGGTGCCACGTGAGAAGTTGACCGCTGCCCAACTGGCAGAGACCGGCCCCTACTGCTCCGGCGCCTACATCGAGCCGATTCGTCCAGGCATGGATGACAAGACCGCCAAGAGCGACGCGCCGACATTCATCGGCGCCAAGGCTTCGCGTTATCAGCAGGAAGAACAGATCGCGACACTGGCCGGTGACGTTGTCATGCGTCAGGGCTCGATGCAGATCGAATCCGACGAAGCCAGCCTGCATCAGGCCGAGAACCGTGGCGAGCTGAACGGCGATGTCCGTCTGCGCGACAACGGCGCCCTGATCGTCGGCGACCATGCCGAAGTTCAGCTGGACACCGGCGAAGCGAAAGTCGACAACGCCGAGTACGTGCTGCACAAATCCAACGTGCGTGGTAACGCGCTGTACGCCCGCCGTGCAGAGAACGCGATCATCCGCCTGAAGGACGGTACGTACACCACGTGCGAACCGAACAGCAACGCCTGGACCGTGAAGGGCAACAACATCACCCTTAACCCGGCCACCGGCTTCGGTACCGCGACCAATGCAACCCTGCGCGTGAAGGACATCCCGATCCTCTACACGCCGTACATCTATTTCCCGATCGACGACCGTCGCCAGTCCGGCTTCCTGCCACCGACCATCGGTGCCAGCAGCGACACCGGCTTCTCGTTGCTCACCCCGTACTACTTCAACCTGGCGCCGAACTATGACGCCACGTTGTACCCGACCTACATGGCCAAACGCGGCCTGTTGCTCGAAGGTGAATTCCGCTATCTGACCAAGAGCAGCGAAGGTCAGTTTGGTGGCGGTTACATCAATGACCAGGATGATGATCGCGAGCAGCAGTCGAACTACACCGACAAGCGCTGGATGATCAACTGGCAGCACCGCGGTGGTCTGGATTCGCGCTGGTCGACCCATGTCGATTACACCGACATCAGCGACCCTTACTACTTCAAGGACCTGAAGACCGGTCAGGAAGGCGTCAGCACTCACGACTTCATCAACCAGCAGGCGGATACCACGTATCGTGGCGACAGCTACGTTGCTCGTATGAACGTTCAGCGTTACGAGCTGGCGAACGTGACGGATATCACTCCGTACGGCCGTCTGCCACAACTGACGCTGGACGGTTCGCTGCCGTATCGTCCGGCAGGCCTGAAGTTCGATTACAACACCGAGCTGGTCCGCTTTGATCGTGATCTGCACACCGGCGACTTCACCGATGAAGACGGCNGCGCCAATGGCGATCGCTTGAACCTTGCTCCGTCGGTCAGCCTGCCAATGACTGCGAGCTATGGCTTCCTGACACCCAAGCTGAAGTACGTCTACACCCAATACGATCTGGATCTGGACAGCGCAGGCAAGGCTTCACTGCTTGAAGACGAGAAGTACAACAACTCCGTTTCCCGCTCGGTCCCGCTCTTCAGCGTCGACAGTGGTCTGTACTTTGATCGGAACACCAACTGGTTCGGCAAGGATTACCGCCAGACACTGGAACCTCGTCTGTTCTATCTGTACGTGCCGTACAAGGATCAGACCGATATCCCGGTCTTCGATACCGCAGAGACGACATTCAACTATGCGTCGCTTTTCCGGGACAACCGCTTCGTCGGCTCCGATCGCATCGGTGACGAGAACAAGCTGTCGCTGGGCGTGACCAACCGCTGGATCGAAGACAACGGCTTCGAACGTCAGCGCTTCAGCATTGGTCAGGCTGTGTACTTCCAGGATCGCAAGGTCCAGCAGCCAGGTATCGACTGGCGCACGCGCAAAGACGCTCAGTCCGACGTGTCGCCGTACGCGCTGGAATACGAATACCGCTTCAACCGCGACTGGCGCTACAGCTCGGATTTCAACTGGGATCCGGACAGCAAGAAAACCCGTTCCGGCAGTGCGATGTTCCATTACCAGCCTGAAGCCGAGCCGGGCAAGATCGTCAACGCGGGCTTCCGCTACCGCGATGATCAGGTCCGTTACGACCAGAACTCCGGTCGCTGGGTGGTCGGCAGTGGTCTGGGAACCCCTGGCCAACCTGGGTACGATCCGGACTACTACAAGATCAAACAGCATGACGTCTCGGCTATCTGGCCAATCGTGCCTCAGTGGAGCGCCATTGCTCGCTGGCAGTACGACTACAACCGTGACCGCACTCTCGAAGCCTTTGGTGGTTTTGAATATGACAACTGCTGCTGGAAGCTGCGTCTGATCAACCGGTACTGGGTCGACTACGACGAGACCAGTCAGGACGTCGCTCAGAACGAAAAAGGCGACCGCGGCATTTTCCTACAAATCGTGTTGAAGGGACTTGGCGGCGTCGTTGGCCAAAAAGTTGAAAGCTTCCTCGACCAAGGCATCCAAGGTTATCGTGAACGTGAAGACCAAGCTTTCTGATTGTCTGCGCCCGCTGATGCTGGGCGCTTTACTCATGGGTACCGTGGCGCACGCTGAAGTGCGCCCCATCGACAAGGTTGTAGCCATCGTCGACAACGACGTGGTCATGCAAAGCCAGCTCGACCAGCGCACCCGTGAAGTTCAGCAAACCATTGCCAAGCGCGGCCAGGGCGTTCCGCCCGCCAGCGCTCTGGAGTCTCAGGTTCTGGATCGTCTGATTCTGGAAAACCTGCAACTGCAGATCGGCGAACGCTCCGGCATTCGCATCACCGATGAAGAGCTCAACCAGGCGGTCGGCACCATCGCTCAACGCAACAACATGAGCATCGACCAGTTCAAAGCGGCGCTGGCTCACGACGGTCTGTCGTACAACAGCGCACGCGAACAGATCCGCCGTGAAATGATCATCAGCCGTGTGCGTCAACGCCGAGTGGCCGAGCGCATCCAGGTGTCGGACCAGGAAGTGAAGAACTTCCTGGCCTCGGATCTGGGCAAGGCTCAGTTCTCCGAAGAGTTTCACCTGGCCAACATTTTGATCCCGACCCCTGATAGCGCCACCTCGGACCAGATCCAGGCAGCGGCAGTAAAGGCCAAGGACATCTACGGCAAGCTGCAGCAAGGTGCGAACTTCGAGCAATTGGCGATTTCCTCCTCGGCCAGCGAAAGCGCACTGGATGGCGGCGACATGGGCTGGCGTAAAGCCGCTCAACTGCCACCTCCGTTTGGCGACATGCTCAACTCGATGAGCCCGGGCCAGGTCACGCCCCCTGCGCGTACGCCAGGCGGCTTCATCATCCTTAAACTGCTGGAAAAGCGCGGCGGCGAGAATCAGACTCAGATGCGCGACGAAGTCCACGTTCGTCACATCCTGATCAAGCCGAGCGAAATCCGCAGCGAAGCCGAAACCAAACTGCTGGCTCAGCGCATCTATGATCGCATCCAGAACGGCGAGGACTTCGGCGAGTTGGCGAAAAACTTCTCCGAAGATCCGGGTTCGGCGCTCAATGGCGGCGACATGAACTGGGTAGACCCACGTTCGCTGGTGCCGGAGTTCCGCGACGTCATGAATGAAACACCTCAGGGCGTTGTGTCCAAGCCGTTCCAGACGCAATTCGGCTGGCACGTTCTTGAAGTCCTGGGCCGTCGCGCAACCGACAGCACCAACCAGGCTCGCGAGCAACAGGCGATGACCGTACTGCGCAACCGCAAATACGACGAAGAGCTGCAGACCTGGCTGCGTCAGATCCGCGACGAAGCCTACGTTGAAATCAAGCTCCCTGGCGCCGAACAGGCTGCCCAGTGAAACCCCAGCGTTTCGCCCTAACACCCGGCGAGCCTGCCGGCATCGGTCCTGACCTTTGCCTGCTGCTCGCCGCGCAGTCCCAGCCGCACCCCCTGATTGCCATCACCAGTTGCGACCTGCTCACCGAGCGGGCCGCGCAACTGGGCGTGGCTGTCAGCCTGATTCCTGTTGCGCCAGATGCCTGGCCTGACACGCCCGCCCCGGCGGGCAGCCTGTATGTATGGCACACGCCACTGCAGGCGCCAGTGGTCGCCNGACCCGCGCCGGGCAAGGCTGCCTCAATGGCGATTTCGCCGGCATGATCACCGCACCGGTACATAAGGGCGTGATCAACGAAAGCGGCATTGCCTTTTCCGGCCACACGGAGTTTCTCGCCGAGCTGACTCAGACCGAACAGGTGGTGATGATGCTCGCGACGGGAGACCTGCGCGTGGCACTGGTGACCACTCACCTACCGCTGCGCGAGATCGCTGAGGCCATCACGCCTGATCGACTGGAGCGTGTTACGCGCATTCTTAACAACGATCTGATCAACAAGTTCGGTATCGCGCGCCCGCGTATTCTTGTCTGCGGGCTTAACCCCCATGCCGGCGAAAGCGGCCACCTCGGCCGTGAAGAGATCGACATCATCGAACCTACCCTGGAGCGCTTGCGCAGCGAGGGCCTGGATTTACGTGGCCCGCTGCCTGCAGACACTCTGTTTACCCCCAAATATCTGGAGCACTGCGATGCAGTGCTGGCGATGTACCACGACCAGGGCCTGCCCGTACTGAAGTACAAAGGCTTCGGCGCCGCTGTGAACATCACCTTGGGCCTGCCGATCGTTCGCACATCCGTGGATCACGGCACGGCGCTGGATCTGGCCGGCAGCGGCAAGATCGACACCGGCAGCCTCAAGGTCGCTCTGGAAACCGCCTATCAGATGGCCGAGACCCGTAAATGACTGAGCAATACCAACACAAGGCGCGCAAGCGCTTCGGCCAGAACTTTCTGCACGATGCAGGTGTGATCGACAAGATCCTGCGTTCCATTCGCGCCAAGCCCGAAGACCGCATGCTGGAAATCGGTCCAGGCCAGGGTGCACTGACCGAAGGCTTGTTGAGCAGCGGCGCACAGCTAGATGTCGTGGAACTGGACAAGGATCTGGTACCGATCCTTATGCAGCAGTTCGGCGCCATGTCTAACTTCAACCTGCATCAAGGTGATGCGCTGAAGTTTGACTTCACCAGCCTGAACGCAGCGCCCAGCAGCCTGCGCGTGGTCGGCAACCTGCCATACAACATCTCCACACCGCTGATCTTTCACCTGCTGCAGAACGCGCATCTCATTCGCGACATGCACTTCATGTTGCAGAAAGAAGTGGTCGAGCGTCTGGCAGCCGGGCCAGGCGGCGGAGATTGGGGTCGCTTGTCGATCATGGTTCAGTACCACTGCCGCGTAGAGCATCTGTTCAACGTCGGCCCGGGCGCGTTCAATCCGCCGCCTAAAGTCGATTCCGCGATCGTACGCCTGGTACCTCACGAAACACTCCCGCATCCGGCCAAGGATCACCGCGTGCTTGAGCGTGTCGTGCGCGAAGCGTTCAACCAGCGTCGCAAGACCCTGCGCAATACGTTGAAGGCCCTGCTTACCAGCGAAGAAATCACCGAGGCCGGGGTTGATGGCAGCCTGCGTCCCGAGCAACTGGATCTGGCAGCGTTTGTCCGACTCGCAGATAAACTCACCGAGAAGCCTGTCGTCGGCTAAGCCAAAAGGACATGTCCGGTCAAAGCACCAATTGGTTTTTTACCCGTCACATGTCCTAGACTGATTCTTCTCCGGGCTTTTCCGGCTTTTTCCGCTTCCGCTTTTAAGGCCTCTTGCATGTCCGATCCTCGTTATCAGGTCGACGTCAGCGTCGTTACCCGCTTCCTCGCAGAACAATCCCAGCCGGAGCAAAACCGCTTTGCCTTCGCCTACACCGTCACTGTTCATAACAGCGGCGAGTTACCAGCCAAACTGCTGTCGCGTCATTGGGTAATCACCGACGGCGACGGCCATGTCGAAGAAGTTCGCGGCGAGGGTGTCGTGGGCCAACAGCCGTTGATCCAGGCAGGACAGAGCCATACCTACAGCAGCGGTACTGTCATGACTACCAAGGTCGGCAATATGCAAGGCACCTATCAGATGCTCGCCGACGACGGCAAACGCTTCGATGCCGTCATTGCCCCATTCCGGCTGGCGGTGCCGGGGGCCCTTCACTGATGACGGTGTATGCAGTCGGCGACCTGCAGGGTTGCCTCGAACCTCTGAAATGTTTGCTCAAGCGCGTGTCGTTCGAACCCGGTAAAGACCAGCTCTGGCTGGTGGGCGATCTGGTCAACCGAGGCCCGCAATCACTGGAAACCCTGCGGTTTCTATACGCGATGCGCGACTCCCTCGTTTGCGTACTGGGCAACCACGACCTGCACCTGCTTGCAGCGGGGCGCAATATCGAGCGACTCAAGAAAGGGGACACCCTTCGGGAGATCCTCGAAGCCCCGGACGCCAGCGAACTACTCGATTGGCTGCGCCAGCAGAAGCTTCTTCATTACGACGCGCAACGCGATATCGCACTCGTGCATGCAGGTATCCCGCCGCAGTGGACGCTGAAAAAAGCGTTGCGCTGTGCAGAAGAAGTCGAGGAAGCCCTGCGCGATGACAACCGGTTCGAACCGTTCCTCGACGGCATGTATGGAAATGAACCTGCCAAATGGGACAAAGAGCTGCATGGCGTGACCCGACTGCGGGTGATCACCAACTACTTCACCCGCATGCGTTTCTGCACCGCCGAGGGCAAGCTGGACCTCAAGAGCAAGGAAGGTCTGGACAGTGCCCCGGACGGCTATGCGCCATGGTTCAGCCACAAGGATCGTAAAACCAAGGGCCTCAATATTATTTTCGGGCACTGGGCTGCGCTGGAAGGTCGCTGCGACGAGCCTGGGGTCTATGCACTCGACACCGGGTGCGTTTGGGGCAATGTCATGACCATGCTCAACGTCGACACCCGCCAGCGCATCAGCTGCGACTGCGACGAACATGGCAACCTCGCAGCATCGACGCAGAGCGCCTCAGAAGCCGGGCCCTCAGTCCCCGCCTCGCGTTAGAATTCCTTTTCCATTCTCGACCGTTCGAGAACCCAACGGCCCAGGAGCCCACCATGACCGACTTCAAACGCATTCCGCCGGAGCAGGCCCAGGCCCTGCGTGAACAAGGTGCAGTGCTGGTCGACGTTCGCGACGCGCAGACGTTCGCCAGCAACCACATCCCCGACTCGCATCATCTGGATAACCACTCCATCGCTGATTTCATCCGCAACGCGGACCTCGACAAACCACTCGTCGTCCTCTGCTATCACGGCAACTCCAGCCAGAGCGCTGCAGCCTATCTTGTAGGTCAGGGCTTCTCCGAGGTCTACAGCATGGACGGTGGTTTCGAGCTATGGAAAAACACTTTCCCGAGCGAAACCGCACAAGGCTGATCGAAAAATATTTTTTCAGTGCGCGAGCCCGCGTCCTACGCGGCCTCGCGCGTCGAACTGACGAACGGTCCCCCTTCATTCATACGCCTTCCTTCTTTCTGTGTGCGAATCCGAACTATCCTTAAGCGCAGGCCATCCGAATCAGGGGAGAGCCGGTACACCGGCGCGTGGGTCATCGGTAGCTACTTTTATGGTGTTTGGGGGGTAAATGACTTCTGAGTAATCGGAAGCCAGCCAGCATCGACTGACGATCCGCCGCCGGCTCCACGTATCGAGCGAGGTGACGTCATGAGTATTTTTAGCCACTTCCAACAACGCTTTGAATCGACACGCCAGGAAGAGCTCTCGCTACAGGAGTACTTGGAGCTCTGCAAAACCGACCGCAGTGCATACGCCTCAGCCGCAGAACGACTTCTGATGGCCATTGGCGAGCCTGAGTTGTTCGACACGTCGACCAACTCACGGCTATCCAGAATCTTCTCCAACAAAGTCATCCGGCGCTATCCAGCGTTCGAGGACTTCCACGGCATGGAGGACTGCATCGAGCAAATCGTCTCGTATTTCCGTCACGCCGCCCAAGGTCTGGAAGAGAAGAAACAGATTCTTTACCTGCTCGGCCCTGTAGGCGGCGGCAAGTCGTCCCTGGCTGAAAAACTCAAACAGCTGGTTGAAAAAATACCTTTTTACGCCATCAAGGGCTCGCCAGTGTTCGAGTCGCCCTTGGGCCTGTTCAAACCTACCGAAGACGGGACGATCCTCGAAGAGGACTACGGCATCCCGCGCCGGTATCTGAATACCATCATGTCGCCCTGGGCGACCAAACGTCTGGCTGAGTTCGGGGGCGACATCAGCCAGTTCAAGGTGGTGAAACTCTATCCCTCGATCCTCAACCAGATCGCCGTCGCCAAGACAGAACCCGGCGATGAGAACAACCAGGACATCTCGGCGCTGGTCGGTAAGGTCGACATCCGGAAACTTGAGGAATACCCACAGAACGACGCCGACGCATACAGCTACTCTGGCGCGCTGTGCCGGGCCAACCAGGGCCTGATGGAATTCGTGGAGATGTTCAAAGCGCCCATCAAGGTGCTGCACCCACTGCTGACCGCCACTCAGGAAGGTAACTACAACAGTACCGAAGGGCTGGGCGCGATCCCGTTCACCGGTATTCTGCTGGCCCACTCCAACGAGTCGGAATGGCACAGCTTCCGCAACAACAAGAACAACGAAGCCTTCATCGACCGTATTTACATCGTGAAGGTGCCGTACTGCCTGCGTGTCAGCGACGAGATCAAGATCTACGACAAGCTGCTGTTCAACAGCTCACTGGCCAAGGCTCATTGCGCGCCGGACACGCTGAAGATGCTCGCGCAATTCACCGTTCTTTCACGCCTCAAGGAACCGGAAAATTCGAATATCTATTCGAAGATGCGGGTCTACGATGGCGAAAACCTCAAGGACACCGACCCTAAAGCCAAGTCGATTCAGGAGTATCGAGACAGCGCTGGCGTCGACGAGGGCATGAACGGCCTTTCGACTCGTTTCGCCTTCAAGATTCTTTCTAAAGTCTTCAACTTCGACCCTCATGAAGTGGCGGCAAACCCGGTCCACCTGCTGTATGTGCTGGAACAGCAGATCGAACAGGAACAATTCCAGGCCGAAACCCGCGAGCGCTATCTGCGCTTCATCAAGGAATACCTGGCACCGCGCTACATCGAGTTCATCGGCAAGGAGATCCAGACCGCGTACCTGGAGTCCTACAGCGAATATGGTCAGAATATCTTCGACCGTTACGTGCTGTACGCAGATTTCTGGATTCAGGATCAGGAATACCGCGATCCGGAAACCGGTGAAATCCTCAATCGAGTGGCACTGAACGAAGAACTGGAGAAAATCGAGAAGCCGGCCGGCATCAGCAACCCGAAAGATTTCCGTAACGAGATCGTCAACTTCGTATTGCGTGCCCGTGCCAACAACAACGGCAAAAACCCGACCTGGCTCAGTTACGAGAAGCTGCGTGTGGTGATCGAGAAGAAGATGTTCTCCAACACCGAGGATCTGCTGCCGGTTATCAGCTTCAACGCCAAGGCGAGCAAAGAGGACCAACAGAAGCACAACGATTTCGTTACCCGAATGGTCGAGCGCGGTTACACCGATAAACAGGTACGCCTGCTCTCCGAGTGGTACCTGCGTGTCAGGAAGTCCCAATAAAGCAGCAATCAGGCAGCGACAAGTTGCAAGCTTCAAGCTGCAAGCCAAGAGCAGTCCGGTGCGCTGGATGAGGCGCCGGCACACTCGAGGTTTGTCGCCTGGGGCGGGTAATTTGCAATCAAACTTGCAGCTTGCGGCTTAAAGCTTGCAGCTCCCCGAAGGGGCCCCCTATGAGCTATGTGATCGACCGACGTCTCAATGGCAAGAACAAGAGCACGGTAAACCGGCAGCGTTTTCTGCGCCGTTATCGTGATCACATCAAAAAAGCAGTCGAAGAAGCAGTCAGCCGCCGCTCCATCACCGACATGGAACACGGCGAACAGATCAGTATTCCCGGTCGCGACATCGACGAGCCGGTGCTTCATCACGGTCGCGGCGGCAAACAGACCGTGGTCCACCCTGGCAACAAAGAATTCACCACTGGCGAACATATCGCCCGTCCACAAGGCGGCGGCGGTGGCAAAGGGCCTGGCAAGGCGAGCAATTCCGGCGAAGGCATGGATGAGTTCGTGTTCCAGATCACTCAGGAGGAGTTTCTGGAGGTCATGTTCGAAGATCTTGAACTCCCCAACCTGGTCAAACGCAATCTGACGGGCACCGACACCTTCAAAACCGTTCGCGCGGGCATCAGTAACGAGGGCAACCCGTCGCGTATCAACATCATCCGCACCCTGCGTTCCGCCCATGCCCGCCGCATCGCGTTGTCGGGCAGCAGCCGCGCCAAGCTCAAAGAGGTACTCGCCGAACTTGAGCGGTTGAAGCGTGAAGAACCCGACAATTTCGGCGATATTCAGGAATTGGAAATTGAGGCCGAACGTTTGCAGGCGCGCATCCGGCGCGTGCCTTATCTGGACACCTTCGACCTTAAATACAACTTATTAGTCAAACAACCAAACCCCAGCTCAAAAGCTGTGATGTTTTGCCTGATGGATGTCTCTGGCTCCATGACTCAAGCCACGAAGGACGTCGCAAAGCGCTTTTTCATCCTGCTCTACCTGTTCCTCAAGCGGAACTACGACAAGATCGAAGTCGTATTCATCCGCCACCACACCAGTGCTCGCGAAGTCGACGAGGAAGAATTTTTCTACTCAAGAGAAACCGGCGGGACCATTGTTTCCAGTGCATTGAAACTGATGCAGGAGATCATGGCCGAGCGCTACCCGACCAATGAGTGGAATATCTATGCCGCTCAGGCTTCGGACGGTGACAACTGGAATGACGATTCTCCCATCTGCCGGGACATCTTGATCAAGCAGATCATGCCGTTCGTGCAGTACTACACTTACGTCGAAATTACCCCACGCGAGCATCAGGCGTTGTGGTTCGAATACGAACGCATCGGTGAAGCGTTCGCTGACACGTTTGCCCAGCAACAGCTGGTCTCGGCCGGTGATATCTATCCGGTATTCCGTGAACTCTTCCAGCGCAGGTTAGTGACATGACCGGTAGAGAACAGAAGCGCCAACCCCTTTCCACGGGTTCAGAGTGGACGTTCGAGCTGATCCAGGCATATGACCGGGAGATCAGCCGTATCGCCGAGCGTTATGCCCTGGACACTTATCCCAATCAGATCGAGGTGATCACCGCCGAGCAGATGATGGATGCCTATGCGTCAGTCGGCATGCCGCTGGGTTATCACCACTGGTCGTACGGTAAACACTTCCTCAGTACGGAAAAATCATACTCACGCGGGCAGATGGGTCTGGCGTACGAAATCGTCATCAACTCAGATCCGTGCATTGCTTACCTGATGGAAGAAAACACCATCTGTATGCAGGCGCTGGTTGTCGCGCACGCGTGCTACGGCCACAACAGCTTCTTCAAAGGCAATTACCTGTTTCGCACATGGACCGATGCCAGCTCGATCATCGACTACCTTGTGTTCGCCAAGCAGTACATCATGCAATGCGAGGAGCGGCACGGGATCGACGCTGTAGAAGACCTGCTCGACTCATGCCACGCACTGATGAACTACGGAGTCGACCGCTACAAGCGCCCTTACCCTATTTCGGCCGAGGAAGAACGTCGCCGCCAGAAGGATCGCGAAGAGCATTTGCAGAAACAGATCAACGATCTGTGGCGCACCATTCCGAAAAACGCCAGCAAAAACGACAAGGAGGATAACGCCCGCTTCCCTGCCGAGCCGCAGGAGAACATCCTCTATTTCATCGAGAAACACGCCCCTTTGCTCGAGCCTTGGCAGCGTGAGGTTGTGCGTATCGTGCGCAAGATCGCCCAGTATTTTTATCCTCAGCGTCAGACTCAGGTCATGAATGAAGGATGGGCGACGTTCTGGCACTACACGTTGATGAACGATCTGTACGACGAGGGCCTGGTGACCGACGGGTTCATGCTTGAATTCCTGCAATCACACACCAGTGTCGTATTTCAGCCGGGCTTTGACAGCCCCTATTACAGCGGGATCAACCCCTACACGCTTGGCTTTGCCATGTATCAGGACATTCGGCGGATGTGTGAACACCCGACCGAGGAAGATCGTCGCTGGTTCCCGGACCTCGCCGGGACGGATTGGCTGACGGCGGTGAAATTCGCGATGAGCAGTTTCAAGGACGAGAGCTTCATCCTGCAATATCTGTCACCCAAGGTTATCCGAGACCTGAAACTGTTCAGCATTCTCGATGACGACCAGAAGGACGATCTGCTCGTTCCTGCGATCCATGACGAAACCGGCTACAGGATCATTCGCGAAACCCTGGCCGCTCAATACAATCTGGGCAACCGCGAACCCAATGTGCAGATCTACAGCATTGACCGTCGCGGCGATCGCTCGTTGACATTGCGCCATCAACAACATGACCGTAAGCCACTGGGCGACTCCACCGATGAGGTTCTCAAGCACCTGCACCGCCTGTGGGGCTTCGATATCCATCTGGAAACGCTACAAGGCGACCAGATCATGAAAACGCACCACGTACCACCGAGAAGCGAACACGCTGACAGTGAATATCCCCGGCTCGATCTGGCCGTCGTTCACCTATAGGCGATAAAGCAATTTCCGCCTCCGCGAGAGCGACGTAAGGTTTATCCTGTCGCGCTTACGGAGGTTTTTTATGCAGATCTATAAAGTTGGCGGGGCCGTTCGTGATCGCCTGCTTGGCAAACCGGTCGCTGACACCGATTGGGTAGTCGTCGGCGCGACGACCGACGAAATGCTGATCAAGGGCTATCGCCCGGTTGGCACAGACTTCCCGGTGTTTCTGCACCCGCTGACCGGCGAAGAGTACGCGTTGGCGCGCACCGAACGAAAGACCGGGCGCGGTTACGGCGGCTTCGTGTTTCATGCCGCACCCGACGTCACGCTCGAAGAAGACTTGATACGTCGGGATTTGACCATCAATGCCATTGCGGAAGATAAGGACGGGCATCTGACCGATCCCTTCCATGGCCAACGCGATCTCGAAGCACGTGTTTTACGCCACGTTTCCCCGGCATTCGCAGAAGATCCCCTCCGCGTTCTCCGCGTTGCCCGCTTTGCGGCTCGTTATGCCCCAGACGGGTTCACCATTGCGCCCGAAACCATGGAGTTAATGCGTGAACTCAGCGCCTCAGGTGAACTGGAGGCCCTGACGCCTGAGCGCAGCTGGAAAGAAATCTCTCGCGCTCTGATGGAGAAAGAGCCACAGGTCTTTATCCAGGTATTGCGCGAATGCGGAGCGCTCAAGGTGCTAATGCCTGAAATCGACACGCTGTTCGGGATTCCCCAGCCGGAAACTCATCACCCCGAGATCGATACAGGGCTGCATGTGCTGAGCGTTTTGCATCAGTCCGCCATTCATCGGCAACCGTTGAACGTGCGCTGGGCGTGCCTGCTGCATGATCTGGGTAAGGGCCTCACAGCGGAAGAAGACTGGCCTCGACACAGTGCCCATGAACACAAGGGCCTGAAGGCAATCAAGACGGTCAATCTACGCTTCAAAGTGCCAAAGGACTGCCAAGAGCTGGCGCTGCTGGTCGGTCAATATCACACCCATGGCCATCGCGCACTGGAATTGACGCCATCGACGCTGTTCGACTTACTGCAAAGTTTCGATGTGTATCGCCGTCCGCAGCGTTTTGAAGAATTCATCGTTGCGTGCGAAATGGACGCCAGAGGTCGCAAGGGGTTTGAAGATCGCGACTATCCACAGGCCCAATACCTGCGAGGCGCAGCCGAGGCGGCCCGGCAGGTAGCGGTTCAGCCACTGCTGGATCAGGGATATCAGGGGCAGGAACTGGGAGAAGCACTCAAGCGTGAGCGACTGGATACGCTGAAGGTCTACAAAGCGAACTATCAGAACTAAAAGCTCACTCTGCAGCAGTCCGACCTGGCGGCGGTGGCGCATTTGAATTCACTGCCACCGGCACGCCGGAGCGCTGCAAGAGTCGCGTTACCCCTTGAATGCCGTCAGCAGGCCAGGGGGCGTCAGCTGCTCTCCCCGCCATTCAAAAACCACCGGCCAAAGCTTCTGGTCGATCTGCGCTTCGGCCCACAATCGGGAGAACGGAACGCCGACGCCAGGATGCAAACGCTCAGGCGCGATCAGCGACAGAGGCCAGAGGACAAAGGCGTTTTTGAGGATTTCAGCGCGAGGCAGAATCAGACCATCAAAATTGCCCACATGCTCGCCGTACAGCAGCACGTCGATATCCAGCGGCAAGCCTTTGCGATCAGGTGCATAGCGACCGTTATCGGCTTCGATGAATTTCAGGCGACGGTCCAGTTCCATCAACGGCAAATCGGTCCGTGCCGACACCACCAGGTTGAAGAATGGGCCGCTCTTTATCCCCACCGGATGGCTTTCGAACACAGGCGAGCAACTTACGTCACTGAGAAACCCTGTCAGTGCATCGAGCCCGGCGCAAAGGTGCTTTTCCCGGTCGATGTTGCTGCCCAGGCCAAGAAAAATCCGTGTCAGCGACATCCGCGCTCAATCTCCACACCCACACCTTTGGCCGCTGGCACGGCTCCGGGCTTGGTCAGTTTGAGGTGCAGCCAGGGAATGTCGAATTCGCTCATCAGCACTTCAGCCAAACGCTCGGCGAAGGTTTCAACCAACTGGAACTGCGACACTTCAGCGAAGGCCTGAATGCGTGCACAAACGCTGGCGTAGTCAAGTGCCTTGCCCAGGTCATCCCCTGCTGCGGCAGGACGGTTATCCCAGGCAAAACTCAGGTCCAGACGCAGGCATTGACGAATTCCCCGCTCCCAGTCGTACGCGCCGATCACTGTATCGACCTCCAGACCCTCAATGAAAACTCTGTCCAAGCCTTTCTCTCCGTTGCACGACAAGGGCGTGATGCGCCGTTAGAATCAAGTCATCCCCGCCCGGAATGGTTAGCATGTTTTGGTTACTGGCGATTTTCGCCTACCTGCTCGGCTCGCTGTCCTTTGCCATCCTGCTCAGCCGCCTCACCGGCAGTCCGGACCCGCGCGCCAGCGGCTCAGGCAATGCCGGCGCCACCAACATGCTGCGTCTGGCGGGCAAGAAGCTCGCTATCCTGACGCTCATTGGCGATGTCTGCAAAGGGATGATCCCCGTCCTCATCGCCGGCTGGATCGGACTCGATACACGCCAGCAAGCATGGGTCGGCCTTTTTGCAGTCATAGGCCATTTGTTTCCGCTGTACTTTCGCTTCCGCGGCGGCAAGGGCGTTGCGACCGCAGCAGGCATGTTGCTCGGCCTGTACCCGCCCGCCGCCCTGTTGGCGATGGCTGCCTGGTTGCTGACGTTCTACCTGACCCGCACCAGCTCGCTGGCCTCGCTGATCGCCACACCGCTGACCCTGCCGCTACTGGCCTGGCAAGAGCCTCATGCGCTACTGCCGATGAGCCTGCTGACACTGCTGATCGTCTGGCGCCATCGCGGCAATCTACGCGACCTGTTTGCCGGGCGCGAACGGCATTTCTGAATCCCAAAGATGAAAAAGGCTCATGAGAGCCTTTTTTCAATGATCGGATCTGACTACAGTCCCGGTAACTGTTCCATCGGCCATCGCGCCTGAACGGTGATGCTAAGGCTTTCCTTCTGACCCGCCTGCAACCGCTGGCAGCCGGCAAACGCAATCATGGCCCCGTTGTCGGTACAGAACTCGGAACGCGCGTAATAAACGTTTCCTCCAAGGCCGCCCAACATCTGCTCCAACGACTGACGCAGCGCTTTGTTCGCACTGACACCACCGGCGATTACCAGACGCTTCATGCCCGCCTGCTTCAGCGCACGCTTGCACTTAATGGTCAGAGTCTCCACCACCGCCTGCTGGAAGGCCAGCGCGATGTCGCAACGGGTTTGCTCTCCGTCGTCCCCAGCGCTCTGACATTGCTGCCAGGTATTGAGCGCGGAGGTTTTCAAGCCGCTGAAACTGAAATCCAGGCCGGGACGATCCGTCATCGGCCGTGGAAAAGTGAAGCGCCCAGGCACGCCTTTGAGCGCCAGACGGGAAATCTCCGGACCGCCCGGATAATTCAAGCCCATCATCTTGGCGGTCTTGTCGAAAGCTTCGCCTGCAGCGTCATCCAGCGTCTCGCCCAATAGCTCATAAAGGCCGATGCCATCGACGCGAACCAACTGCGTATGACCGCCGGAAACCAACAAAGCGACGAACGGAAACTCCGGTGGTTGCTCCTCCAGCATGGGGGCCAGAAGGTGACCCTCCATATGATGGACGCCGAGCGCCGGAATGTCCCATGCGAACGCCAGGGCCTGCGCGCAGGAAGCGCCCACCAGCAGTGCTCCGACAAGGCCGGGGCCCGCGGTATAAGCGATTGCATCGATCTCGGTCACGGCACAGTCGGCCTCGGCCAACACCTGACGAATCAAGGGCAGCATGCGCTTTACGTGATCTCGCGAGGCAAGCTCGGGGACCACGCCACCGTACACGCGGTGCAGATCAATCTGACTGAATAATGCATCGGCAAGCAGGCCGCGTTCGCTGTCGTAGAGCGCCACGCCGGTCTCGTCGCAGGAAGTTTCCAATCCCAGTACTAACATGGGGTACGCCTTGTAGAGGCTGAATTCGAAGGCGCGCATAATAGTCGCCGCTCATGCCTGCGACCAGCGCTTTTCGATCAGAGGCTTTGCATTCCTCGCAGCAAGGGGTTAACATCCGCAACCCTTAAAAACCGACGTACTTAGTGCAAGTGTTGCACGAGGCGTTGACCCCGGTAATGAATGAAGGTAGCTCTGGATGCCAGCCGTCAAAGTTAAAGAGAACGAACCCTTCGACGTAGCTCTGCGTCGTTTCAAGCGCTCCTGCGAAAAAGCCGGTGTTCTGGCTGAAGTTCGTAGCCGCGAATTTTACGAGAAGCCGACTTCCGAGCGTAAGCGTAAGGCAGCTGCTGCTGTTAAGCGTCACGCCAAGAAAGTTCAGCGCGAACAGCGCCGCGCCGTTCGTCTGTATTAATACAGACGTCTGTCGCAAGCTTCTGCCTTGCCCGGCCTAAAGCCGGGCTGTCGGCAGTTGCAGATTTAGCCTCAAGCAACACAGACAGAGGCTGTCGACGCCGCAGATGCGACCTAGACAACTCCGTCGAACTCTTCCAGCCTGATTCAGGCCGCGTTGACCCGTCTACACTGACCAAGCAACCGTCGTTACGCTTTGGATTCGCCACGATCTTTCTGGCGGGGCGCCTGATGATGAGAACGCCATGGCCGGACTGATTCCCCAAGGTTTTATTGACGACCTCCTGAACCGCACCGACATCGTCGATGTTGTCAGCTCGCGCGTCCAATTAAAGAAAACCGGCAAGAACTTCAGCGCCTGCTGTCCTTTCCACAAGGAAAAGACACCGTCCTTCAGCGTCAGCCCGGACAAACAGTTCTATTACTGCTTCGGCTGCGGCGCAGGCGGCAACGCCCTGGGCTTCATCATGGACCACGACAACCTGGATTTCCCCCAGGCCGTCGAGGAACTGGCCAAAGCCGCTGGCATGGAAGTACCCCGCGAACAGGGCGTCAAAGGCCAAAAGCCGAGACAACCCACTGATTCGCCGCTTTACCCACTGCTGGCGGCCGCCGCTGAATTTTACCGCGCTGCGCTGAAAAGCCATCCGACACGCAAGTCAGCCGTGGATTACCTGAAAGGCCGAGGCCTCTCGGGGGAAATCGCGCGCGACTTCGGATTAGGGTTCGCCCCGCCCGGCTGGGACAACCTCTACAAACACCTGAGCAGCGACACGCTTCAGCAGAAAGCGATGATCGATGCTGGTCTGCTGATCGAAAACGCCGAAACCGGCAAACGCTACGACCGCTTCCGTGATCGGGTGATGTTTCCTATCCGTGATAGCCGCGGGAGAGTCATCGCTTTTGGTGGACGAGTACTGGGTGATGACAAGCCGAAATACCTGAACTCCCCCGAGACGCCGGTGTTTCACAAGGGCCAGGAACTGTATGGCCTGTTCGAGGCACGCAAACACAATCGCAACCTTGACGAGATCATCGTTGTCGAAGGCTACATGGACGTCATTGCCCTTGCCCAGCAAGGCCTGCGCAATGCCGTAGCAACACTGGGCACCGCGACCAGCGAAGAGCACCTCAAGCGGCTGTTTCGCGTCGTTCCGAACGTGCTGTTCTGTTTCGATGGCGACCAGGCTGGCCGCAATGCCGCCTGGAGAGCACTGGAAGCGACACTGTCCAGTCTTCAAGACGGACGCCGCGCTCGATTTCTTTTTTTGCCGGAAGGTGAAGACCCGGACACTCTGGTTCGCGCCGAGGGCACTGACGCATTCAAGGCAAGGATCAACCAGCACGCCCAACCGCTGGCCGATTATTTCTTTGAGCAACTGACCAAGGAAGCGGATCCGCGCTCGCTGGAAGGCAAAGCGCATATGGTCACGCTGGCGGCGCCACTGATCGAAAAGGTGCCAGGAGCCAATCTTCGCGAACTGATGCGTCGTCGGCTCAAGGAAATTACCGGTCTGGACACGGCGGCCGTGAATCAATTGGTTCAGGCTGCCCCCACCGAGGCACCACCGACTTACGATCCGGGCTTCGACTACGATTCAGTCCCGGATTACAGCGATTACCAACCGCAGGATGCGTACGAGCCGCAACAGGAATGGGCCGCGAAAGCATCGGGCGGACAGCAGAAGAAGTGGGAAAACAAGCCGTGGGAAAAGGGCAAGAAATGGGACAGGAACGGCAAGCGGCCGGACTTTGAACCTCGCGCCCCGCGTACCCCGGCCACCGTGGAGCCGCCGACACTGACAGCACTCAGGACGCTCCTGCACCACCCTGATCTGTCGCAGAAAGTGGAAGACACCAGCCATTTCGCGGCCGAAGACAACGTTTACTCGCAGCTGTTGGTGGCATTGCTCGAAGCGTTGCAGAAAAACCCGAAGCTGCGCTCGCTGCAGTTGATCGCGCGCTGGCACGGAACCGATCAGGGACGATTATTACGACAACTGGCGGAAAAGGAATGGCTGATCTCGGCCGATAACCTTGAACAACAGTTTTTCGACACTATAACTAGCTTGTCCGCTCGCCAACGCGAGCGAAGCCTGGATCAATTGATCAGGAAGGAACGGCAGACCGGGTTGAGCGCGGACGAAAAAGTTCAGCTGCTCAACCTGTTAAATCGCAAAGTTCCTGCACAAACCCCGACCTCAACTGGCGCGTGAGGTCCTAGCTCGGGTATAATCCTCGGCTTGTTTTTTGCCCGCCAAGACCTTCAGTGGATAGGGTGTTATGTCCGGAAAAGCGCAACAGCAGTCTCGCCTCAAAGAGTTGATCAGCCGTGGTCGTGAGCAGGGTTACCTGACTTACGCGGAGGTCAACGACCACCTACCGGAGGATATTTCAGATCCGGAACAGGTGGAAGACATCATCCGCATGATTAATGACATGGGGATCAACGTATTCGAGAGTGCTCCGGATGCGGACGCCCTTCTGTTGGCTGAAGCTGACACTGACGAAGCGGCCGCTGAAGAAGCAGCCGCAGCGTTGGCGGCAGTCGAAACCGACATCGGTCGCACTACCGACCCGGTGCGCATGTATATGCGCGAGATGGGTACGGTCGAGCTTCTGACGCGTGAAGGCGAAATCGAAATCGCCAAACGTATCGAAGAAGGCATCCGTGAAGTGATGGGCGCTATTGCGCACTTCCCTGGCACGGTCGAGCACATTCTCTCCGAATACACTAGGGTTACCACCGAAGATGGCCGCCTGTCCGACGTCCTGAGCGGCTATATCGACCCGGACGACGGTATTGCACCGCCTGCCGAAGTCCCGCCGCCAATCGATCAGAAAGCCGAAAAGGCCGATAACGCTGACGATGACGAGGAAGAGTCGGATGGTGACGATGAGGAAGAGGCCGAAAGCGGGCCGGATCCTGTCGTGGCGGCTCAGCGCTTCGGTGCGGTCTCCGACCAGATGGCGATTACCCTCAAGGCTTTGAAAAAGCACGGTCGTGGCAGCAAGCAGGCCAACGAGGAGCTTCTGGCTCTGGCTGATCTGTTCATGCCGATCAAGCTGGTTCCCAAGCAGTTCGAAGGCTTGGTGGAACGTGTTCGTGGCGCTCTGGAGCGTTTGCGTGCACAAGAGCGCGCCATCATGCAGCTGTGTGTTCGTGATGCACGCATGCCGCGAGCCGATTTCTTGCGCCAGTTCCCGGGCAATGAAGTCGACCAGAGCTGGACCGACGCACTGGCCAAAGGCAAGGCAAAATACGCCGAAGCCATTGGCCGTCTGCAGGCTGATATCCAACGTTGCCAGCAAAAGCTGACGGCGCTGGAAGAAGAAACCGGCTTGACCGTCCTTGAAATCAAGGACATCAACCGTCGCATGTCGATCGGTGAGGCCAAGGCCCGCCGAGCGAAGAAAGAAATGGTTGAAGCGAACTTGCGTCTGGTGATTTCGATCGCCAAGAAGTACACCAACCGCGGCCTGCAATTCCTCGATCTGATCCAGGAAGGCAACATCGGCCTGATGAAAGCGGTGGACAAGTTCGAATATCGTCGTGGCTACAAGTTCTCGACTTATGCCACCTGGTGGATCCGTCAAGCGATCACTCGCTCGATTGCCGACCAGGCCCGCACCATCCGTATTCCGGTGCACATGATCGAGACGATCAACAAGCTCAACCGTATTTCCCGCCAGATGCTGCAGGAAATGGGTCGCGAACCGACGCCGGAAGAGCTGGGCGAACGTATGGAGATGCCTGAGGACAAGATCCGCAAGGTATTGAAGATCGCTAAAGAGCCGATCTCCATGGAGACCCCGATCGGTGACGACGAAGATTCGCATCTGGGTGACTTCATCGAAGACTCGACCATGCAGTCGCCAATCGATGTCGCTACCGTTGAAAGCTTGAAAGAAGCGACCCGTGAAGTGCTGTCGGGCCTTACCGCCCGTGAAGCCAAGGTCCTGCGTATGCGTTTCGGCATCGACATGAATACCGACCACACCCTTGAGGAAGTCGGTAAGCAGTTCGATGTAACCCGTGAGCGTATCCGCCAGATCGAAGCGAAGGCACTTCGCAAGCTGCGTCACCCGACCCGAAGCGAACATCTGCGTTCGTTCCTGGACGAGTAAGCAAGACGCTTCATAACAAAACCCCCGGCCATGCCGGGGGTTTTGCATTTCTAAGAATAAGATTTTTGGCAGTGTGCCACCTGCCGCCAGCCCGTCTACACTCCAAGCATTCTCACCGCTGAAACTATTGAGGCTGCCATGTCTTGGATGCCGGCCATTGTTTTCTTGTGCTTGATGGGGTCGGCAACAGTCGACGCGCAGGTTCTCCCCCAAGGGGAAATGACCTCGCAGGGCTTGCATGAGAAATCAGTGCAAAGTACGGATGCTACAGCTGACATTGAACATATAAACGAAAGCAGCTCACTGAAAGACCCTGAAGACAACCATCGAGCGAACGTCGACGGCAGTCTGCATCAGACTTTTGCTTACACCCAAGAGCCAGAGTCCGATGCGCGCGGCCCAAGGGCGGCCTTGCCTGGCTCTGAGTCCGTCCAGTTCTGGAAGGACTTTCTGCTCTATGGGCTTCCGGGATTGCTATTGCTGTCCACGATTCTTGCCGTCGTGGTCAGGATCAATCGGCGCCTCAGTTCGGAAATCTCTCGCCGCGTAGCATTGGAACAAGAGCTTCGCAGCAGCGAATACCACTATCGCGGCATGATCGAAAGCCTCTCGGCCATCGCGTGGGAGGCCAACACCCACGATTATTCTTACAACTACGTTTCCCCGCACGCTGAAAGCCTGCTCGGCTACCCGCTCCATCAATGGCGCAGGCCGGGCTTTTGGCGCAGCATCGTGCACCCTTCGGATCTGGAATACGCAGACGGCCTCTGCGCCAGAGAAACCGCCTTGGGCAATGACCACAGCCTTGACTACCGTGTCATCAGCGCTGACGGCCGGATTGTCTGGGTGCGGGACATCGTCAGCTTGATCACTTACGGCCACGAGCCGGTGATGCGCGGCCTGATGATCGACATCAGCGAGGCAAAGCAGACCGAGGAAGCCTTGCGCCGCTCCGAAGGCAAGTTCGCCTCGGTGTTCGCTCAATGCCCGGACATTCTGGTCATCGCAAGGCTGTCCGACGGCTGTTTCCTGGAAGCGAACCAGGCGTTCGTCGAACAGATCGGTCTGAACGCCAATGACGTCATTGGCCGAACCCCGAGCGAGCTGAACATCTGGGGCATCCCGGACATCGGTCCGAGCCTGCTGCAACGCCTGCAGAAAGGCAGTATCCGCAATCTGGAGATGCCGTTTCGGCGCAGCAATGGTCGAACCTTCACGGGCCTACTGTCTGCCGAACCTTTCGATCTTGACTCCACGCCTGCCGTTGTCGCGGTCGTGCGCGACATTACCCCGCTCAAGGAAGCGCAGCAGCAACTGCAACTCTCAGAGGAAAAATTCGCCAAAGCCTTCCATTCGTCGCCAGATGGCTTGCTCATCTCGCGACAAAGCGATGGGTTGCTAGTCGAGATCAACGATGGATTCAGTCGGATCACCGGCTATCACAGCTCGCTCTCCCTCGACCGCACCACACTGGATCTGGGGATCTGGGTCGATCTGAATGAACGGCAGCAATTACTGGAGCAGCTCAGCCGGGATGGATTCGTCAAAGATTTCACGAGCCATATCCGTCGTAGGGACGGGCAGATTCGTCTGTGCGAAATTTCATCAAGACCGCTACCCATTGGTGGCGAAGATTGCATGCTGACCATTGCTCGGGACATTACAGAGCGCCATCAGATGCAGGAAAAACTACAGCTGGCGGCCACGGTCTTCGAGAGCACGGCGGAAGGCGTGCTGATCACCGACACTCGCCAACGCATTAATGCAGTCAACCGCGCCTTCAGCGAAATCACCGGCTACAGCGAGGGCGAAGCCATTGGCGAAACCCCTCGCCTGATAGCTTCCGGGCTTCACGACAGCGCGTTCTACGCAGCCATGTGGTACCAACTGACCGCAGAGGGCCATTGGCAGGGCGAAATCAGCAACCGGCGCAAGAATGGCGAGATCTANCCCATTTCGTGGCTGTATTTGCCGACATCTCCAGCCTCAAACAGGCCCAGGCCCGCCTGGACTATCAAGCACACCACGACCCGCTGACCGGTCTGCCAAACCGCACGCTTTTCGAAAGTCGTCTGCATGCCGCACTGACCCACAGTAAGGAGGCGCAAAGCTTGGGTGCGGTGCTGTTCCTCGACCTGGATCGCTTCAAACATATCAACGATAGTCTCGGCCATCCGGTTGGGGATCTGCTGCTCAAAAGCATCGCTCATCGCCTGAAGGAAAGTTTGCGTGACATCGATACGGTTGCGCGCTTGGGTGGGGACGAATTCATCATTCTACTGCCCGGCTTGCAAACCGCCGGTGACGCCGAATCCATTGCAACCAAATTGCTGAACAGTTTCTCGGCCCCTTTCCAGGCAGGCGAACATGAGTTCTTTATCAGCACGAGTATTGGTGCCGCATTGTTTCCTACCGACGGTGGCGACGTCGCCACGCTGATCAAGAACGCCGATGCAGCGATGTATCGCTCAAAGGCCAAAGGTCGCAACCGCGTTGAAAGCTACACTCGCGACCTGACTGCCCAGGCCAGCGAACGAATCGCGCTGGAGCACGAGCTGCGCAGGGCAATCGAGCGCAATGAGTTCACGCTTTCCTACCAACCTAAAGTCAGCCTGCTGACGCAACGATTGGTCGGCGCCGAGGCACTGATCCGCTGGTCCCACCCAACATTCGGAGATGTCCCTCCAGAACGTTTCATTCCACTTGCCGAAGAGAACGGCATGATCCTGCAGATCGGTGAATGGGTGCTGGAGCGGGCCTGCCAGCAACTGCACCAGTGGAATCAGACCTACGACATATTCGGATCGCTATCGGTGAACCTGGCGGGTGCTCAACTCCGCCAACCTAACCTTGTGAATCGCATCGAACAATTGCTTACGGAATACCGGCTACAGCCTGGCTGCCTGCAACTGGAAATCACCGAAAACTTCATCATGTCCCAGACCGAAGAAGCACTTTCAGTGCTCCACCGCTTGAAAAACCTCGGCGTGCAACTGGCGATCGATGACTTCGGTACGGGCTACTCGTCGCTGAGCTACCTCAAGCGCCTGCCATTGGACATCCTCAAGATCGACCAGTCATTCGTGCGAGGCCTGCCTGACGATCCTCACGATGCCGCCATCGTCCGCGCCATCATCGCCCTTGGCCGGAGCATGCAACTGACCGTGATCGCCGAGGGCGTGGAGAACCTCGAACAGCAGCAATTTCTCGCCGACGAAGGTTGCGAGCAGATTCAGGGCTACATCGTCAGCCTGCCCCTGCCACCCGAAGAATTTTGCGCCACCTTTCTTCGTATCACCGTTTCAGACTTTTCGGATAGCACAGCGCGGAAACCGTCGTTATAATCCGCGGCCAGACTGAGGGCCTATAGCTCAGTTGGTTAGAGCAGAGGACTCATAATCCTTTGGTCCACGGTTCGAGTCCGTGTGGGCCCACCAACTCCAAAGCCGCGCATTGCGCGGCTTTTCTATGCCCGAACCATTTATTCCAGATGCTTGGTTACCCTGATAAATGATGACCGTATCGTCAATCAGGAAATCGCCAGGAACTCCCTCGTGTCCTCAGTAGACTGAAGGAAGCGGGAGCGGGCCAGGGAGCTCGGTGACATTAGAGCATCACAGCTCCGAGCAGCCCCCACGGCTGATTTTCAGTTTTCCGTAACGCGCTTTCGTCCCCGCGCCATCGGCCTCCAATCTCTGTAAAAACAGCTCGGGGTGATCCATTGGCAATGCTTTGAGCTCGGCAACAGGTCTTTCCCACCAACGACTCGCCAACAAGCGTTCGATGATTTCAGGCGAGTGTCGGAAACGCACGACTTTGGCTGGAAAGCCGGCAACGATTGCGTATGGCGGAACATCCTGAGTGACGACCGCGCGGGTGGCGATGATGGCGCCGGTGCCGACCGTCACGCCCTCCATGATCATCGCGCTGTGGCCGATCCACACATCGTGGCCGATAACGGCCATGTCGGTATGCGCGTCATAGGTCAGTGGCGAATGGGTGTACTGGAAGGGATGAGAGCTCACCCAGTCGCTGGGATGAGTATATTTTTCCTGCCCGATGAAGACGTTCGAGGCGATGGAGCAGAATCGGCCGATGGACGAGACCAGGGAGAGGTGGGTACCGCTGCGAATGTAGGTGTGCGCGCCGATTTCGACGTGACGCGCACGCAGCTCGAGATGTCCCAGTTCGACGTGATCCTCGATGAGCAGTTCGCAACGTTTGCCGAGGGATTCCAGGCCACCTGCGAGCTTCGCGCCGCGCTTTCTGATCCAGCGCTTCCAGTAGAGATCTTTCAGGTATTGCAAAAAGTATTACCTCGTCGCCACGCGTCGGGACTCGTCAGGCCGCAAGCCTATCAGAAGCCATGCCACCATACGTTTGCCACACTGCTGGATAAATCTGCCACCGACAGGGTCTGTTACCCCATGAATACGCCTTCCCTACCTTTCTGGCTCCGTCGCGTCCTTCGCCCATTGCTGGACCCGTACCGCCGTTATCGCCATGCGCGCTACATTCACGCCGGGCGGATCGTCGTCGGTCTGCTCGTGTCCATTCTACTGACCACCGGGATGCACCTGCCCCACGGTGAATGGGCATCGGTGACGATGCTGATCGTGATTGGGGGTCTGCAGCATCATGGCAACATCGGTAAGAAGTCGGTGGAGCGGGCATATGGAACGCTGATTGGTGCGGCGCTGGGGCTCGCGGTAGTGGCGCAGGAAAGCTACCTGGGCATGCCACTGCTGACCTATCTGATCATGTCGTTGATCTGTGGCTTCTTCGCCTATCACGCCATCGGCAAGGGTGGCTATACGGCGCTTTTGTCGGCGATCACGCTGTTTATCGTCGCGGGACATGGTGATAACCCGATTACTGACGGGCTCTGGCGCACAGTGGATATTCTGATCGGGATCGCCTTGGCGTTGGCGTTCTCATTTGCCCTGCCCCTGTACGCCGTTTATTCCTGGCGCTACAACCTGGCCATTGGCTTACGCGACTGCGCCAAAGTCTATGAACGCATCAGTCGCGGGCAATCGATCGCCGCCGATGAACATCTGAAACTGACTGCGCGACTGAACGCAACGATGCTGCAACTGCGGTCACTGATGCCGTCGGTATCAAAGGAAGTGAAAATATCCCTGGTGGAGCTGGACGCTATTCAGAGTCATTTCCGCATGTGCCTGAGCACGTTGGAAATCCTGTCCAATCTCCGGCCGGCGGACATGGGGAGTGTAGGCATGAACGCTGAGCAGCGTCGGATTCGGCGCATGCTGATCGGCATGGCCAGGGCCCTGCAAAGTGGCGCTACAGAGCGCCTGGAGCGTCCGACCGAATCCCTGGCAGTCGGCCCGCAAGCGCCAGCCGCGTCCGCGGAGGTGCTGGGCTATCAGTTGATGAACCAGCAACTGGCGCTGAACATCGAAGGCTTGCAGCAACGGCTGGCAAAGACGGCGAAGAAGTGGAAAATCTGATCTTCGCCATCCTCTGATGCCTTAATAAACCGAAGGCACCACCATGTCGCGGGGCACCGGCGCGCGCAGGTAATTGGCGTTGTACTCTCGCTCCGGCAGCACCACTTGCGGCGACTCGACATCACCACGAGGAATCTGCTGCAGCAAGTGGTGAATGCAGTTCAAACGTGCGCGTTTCTTGTCATCGGCCTCGACGATCCACCACGGCGCCACATCCGTGTGAGAGCGGGTGAGCATCTCTTCCTTGGCGCGGGTGTAGTCTTCCCAGCGGCGGCGTGACTCAAGGTCCATCGGCGACAGCTTCCACTGTTTCAACGGATCGTGAATGCGCATCAGAAAGCGCCGATATTGTTCGTCGTCGGTGATCGAGAACCAGTACTTGATGAGGATGATGCCCGAGCGAACGAGCATTTTCTCGAACTCGGGCACGGTGCGGAAGAACTCTTCGTATTCTTCGTTATCGCAAAAACCCATGACCCGCTCCACGCCTGCGCGGTTGTACCAACTGCGGTCGAACAAGACCATTTCCCCTGCTGCTGGCAGGTGAGAAACGTAGCGTTGGAAATACCATTGGGTGCGCTCGCGCTCACTGGGTGCAGTCAATGCTGCGACACGGCAAACACGCGGATTCAGGCGCTGAGTGATGCGTTTGATGGCACCCCCCTTGCCTGCTGCGTCACGCCCTTCGAACAACACCACGACCTTGAGCTTCTGACTGACGACCCAGTCCTGCAACTTGACCAGTTCTCCCTGCAGACGCAGCAACTCGCGGAAGTACACGCGCCGGTCGATCCCCTTGGGCACTTCTTCACCCAGATCGGCAAGCAAGCCATCCAGACGCGCGTCGTCATACTCCATTTCCAGCTCCTCATCGAAGCTGTCGAGGATGTCGGCGTGGATATAGCGGGCGGTTTCGGACAAGTCCAGATGCTGGCTATCGGTCATGGCGGGGCTCCCGGCGTGGATTCAGAGGGTCAGGGAGCCGATTTAGACACGCAGGGAGTGACAGATGAATGACAAAGCGATGACAGCAGGGAAAAGTCCTACATAGCAAGAAGCTCTCGACGACCGCAGTCACGGCTGGCACGCTGAGCCGGCAACGACCAACCGAGATCGACCGGAGGAACAATGACACACGCCTACAGCCCGCAGGAATGGCAGCTCAGACAGGAACTGGCCGCTTGTTATCGACTGATCGCGCACTACAAGATGACCGACCTGATCTCGACGCACATTTCTCTGCGCATTCCCGGACCCGATCACCACTTTCTGATCAACCCTTACGGGCTGTTCTTCGAGGAAATCACCGCTTCCAATCTGGTGAAAATCGACCTTGACGGCAATAAAGTGGAGGCGTCGCATTACCCGGTCAACCCTGCAGGTTTCGTGATTCACAGTGCAATTCACGGCGCCCGGGAAGATGCGCAATGCGTTCTGCACACCCACACAAAGGCCGGATGTGCCGTGGCGGCCCAGGAAGCCGGGCTGCTGCCGGTCAATCAAATCTCCCTGGAATTTTATGGTCGTGTTGGCTACCACGATTACGAAGGCATCGCGCTGGACTTCAGCGAACAGCAGCGTCTGGTAAAGGATCTGGGCGACAACTCGGTGATGATCTTGCGCAACCACGGTCTGCTGACCGTCGGCGACAGTGTGAAACAGGCATTCCTGCGCATGTACTACCTGGAAAAAGCCTGTGAGATTCAGATTGCGGCGCAGGCAGGTGGCGCTTTGCGTTATCCACCGGACGAGGTGTGCCGTCGCACTGAAAAACAGTTCAACGAACCGGGGCAGGAGGTTGCGCAAGGCGAACTGAGCGACCCTGACGCCGTGAATTTCGCTTGGGCGGCGTTGCTGCGGTTGTTGGATCGTGTGGCGCCAGACTACAAAAACTGAGGCGGGATGCAGGTAATATGCCCACCTACCGACGGAGACTCGCCCTTGCCCGACACTCGCCCTCCCACCCTGGATGACATCGACCGCCAGTTGATCGCAGCCTTGCAGATCAATGCTCGCGAGCCCGTCGCCAATCTGGCTCGCCAACTGGGTATCGCCCGCACGACAGTCACGTCTCGTCTTGCGCGGCTGGAAAAAACCAGGATCATCACCGGCTACGGCGTTCGTCTGAGCCAACGTCTGGTGGACGGCGGATTGCAGGCCTACGTCGGGATAACCGTGCAGCCGCGCTCTGGCAAGGAAGTACTGCGCCGCCTGACCGCTCTGGCTCAGGTTCAACAGCTGTGTGCGGTCAGCGGCGAATTCGATTATGTAGCCTGGCTGCGCACCGATTCACCGGAGCAACTGGACCAACTGCTGGATCTGATTGGAAGCGTCGACGGTGTGGAGAAAACCACGACCTCGATCATCCTCAGCAGCAAGATAGATCGTGGGCAGCCGGTTTGATTGATCCCTTGCGTGACGCCCGATAACAGCCCGGCTTGCTCGCGGTGACGTATCCAGAATCGCACCGCCGACAAGCCGGCCCCCTACAGCACAAGGCGATGCTGAAAACGGGTTAAAGGCCAGAATGACGTAACAGTTCGTCACTTTGCCTGAAAACTCTGCATTACGACGACACTCTGCGTCTTATTAACGTCCCAACTGTTATCTAGACTTGTTCACTTTCGCGCCACAGTCGAACAAGGCCAGCCATGAAGAACAATCGCCACCCCGCCGACGGTAAAAAACCGATCACGATTTTCGGCCCGGACTTCCCGTTCGCCTTCGACGACTGGATCGAGCATCCCGCCGGCCTCGGCAGTATCCCGAGCGAAAACCACGGCAAGGAAGTGGCCATTGTGGGCGCAGGCATTGCCGGTCTGGTCGCGGCCTACGAGCTGATGAAGCTGGGCCTCAAGCCTGTCGTCTATGAAGCCTCGAAGATGGGCGGCCGTTTGCGCTCCCAGCAGTTCGAGGGCGCTGAAGGCATCATCGCCGAGTTGGGCGGGATGCGTTTCCCGGTCTCGTCCACGGCGTTCTATCACTACGTCGACAAACTGGGGCTGGAGTCCAGACCGTTCCCGAATCCACTGACCGCCGCCTCCGGCAGCACCGTGATCGATCTGGAAGGCACCACCCACTACGCACAGAAACTGTCGGACCTGCCTGCGCTCTTTCAGGAAGTGGCTGACGCCTGGGCCGACGCGCTGGAAGACGGCGCGCAGTTCGCCGACATTCAGCAAGCCATCCGCGATCGGGACGTACCGCGCCTCAAAGCACTGTGGGACAAACTGGTGCCGCTATGGGACGACCGCACATTCTACGATTTCGTCGCCACCTCCAAAGCCTTCGCCAAACTGTCGTTCTATCACCGCGAAGTGTTCGGCCAGGTGGGGTTTGGCACCGGTGGTTGGGATTCGGACTTTCCCAACTCGATGCTGGAAATCTTCCGCGTGGTCATGACCAACTGCGACGATCACCAGCACCTGATCGTCGGCGGCGTGGAACAGGTGCCGCTAGGCATCTGGCGTCACGCGCCGGAGCGTTGCGCACACTGGCCTGAAGGCACCAGCCTTTCGACCCTGCACCATGGTGCACCGCGCACGGGGGTCAAACGAATTGCTCGCGCTGCCGATGGCACGTTCGCGGTCACTGACAACTGGGGCGATACCCGTCACTACGACGCTGTTCTGGCGACCTGCCAGAGCTGGCTGCTCACCACACAGATCGAATGCGAAGAGTCGCTGTTCTCACAGAAGATGTGGATGGCGCTGGACCGCACGCGCTACATGCAGTCATCGAAAACCTTCGTCATGGTCGACCGGCCGTTCTGGAAGGACAAAGATCCGGAAACCGGCCGCGACCTGATGAGCATGACCCTCACCGACCGCCTGACGCGCGGCACCTACCTGTTCGATAACGGCACCTATTCCAACGGCGTCGATAAGCCGGGGGTGATTTGTCTGTCGTACTCATGGATGAGCGACGCGCTGAAAATGCTGCCGCACCCGGTAGAAAAACGCGTCAGCCTGGCCTTGGGCGCACTGAAAAAGATTTATCCGAAGGTCGACATTGCCGCACGCATCATCGGAGATCCAATCACAGTGTCGTGGGAAGCGGACCCGCACTTCCTCGGCGCTTTCAAAGGCGCGCTGCCAGGCCACTACCGTTACAACCAGCGGATGTACGCACATTTCATGCAGAAGGATATGCCTGACGACCAGCGCGGCATTTTCATCGCGGGCGACGACGTGTCATGGACGCCGGCCTGGGTCGAAGGCGCGGTACAGACTTCGCTCAACGCGGTTTGGGGGATCATGACCCACTTCGGCGGCAAGACGCACGCCGAGAACCCGGGCCCGGGTGACGTGTTCCACGAAATCGGCCCTATCGTTTTGCCGGAATAAGGAGCCTTTCATGCGCGTCGCCCTGTATCAATGCCCACCGCTGCCGCTGGATATCACCGGCAACCTGCAACGTCTCAATACACAAGCGATTGAAGCGGCGGCGCAAGGGGTGGTGCTCCTGGTGTGCCCGGAGATGTTTCTCAGTGGCTACAACATCGGCGCCCAGGCAGCGCGCTCACTGGCGCAACGGAGCGATGGCCCGGCAGCCCACGCCATTGCCGCCATTACTCAGGCAACGGGTGTGGCGATTCTGTATGGCTATCCCGAGCTTGGCGCAGACGATCAGGTCTACAACGCGGTGCAGCTGATTGATGCTCAAGGTTCACGCCTCTGCAATTACCGTAAGACGCATCTGTATGGAGATCTGGACAAGTCGATGTTCAGCGCAGGAGAAGAGCATTTTCCTGTCGTGGCATTTGAGGGCTGGAAGCTGGGCTTTTTGATCTGTTATGACGTGGAGTTTCCCGAGAACACTCGGCGCCTGGCATTGGACGGCGTCGATCTGATTCTGGTACCGACCGCCAATATGGAGCCCTATGATTTCGTCGCTGAAGTCACGGTGCGGGCGCGAGCTTTCGAGAACCAGTGCTACCTGGTGTACGCCAACTACTGCGGCAGCGAGGGCGACATTCACTACTGCGGACTGAGCAGCATCTGCGCGCCGGATGGCAAACAGGTCGGCTTGACAGGACAGGACGAAGCGCTGGTGATCGCTGATCTGGACCGACGGACGATGAGCGAATCGCAGGCGATCAATACGTATTTCAAGGATCGCCGGCCGGGGTTTTACGCAGGGCTGGTGAAGTAAACCGTTGAACCTGTAGCAGTCCAGCTTGCCGGCGGCGGCATCATGATATCTACGATCTGCAAGCCGGACGGCTCAGAGCAGCGTTTGCAAATATCACGAATCCACCTGTTATCCGCTAGCATGAGCAGTCACTTCCCGAGCGTCTGCGGAATTCGTCATGCCTGTGCCCGATTCATCCAACCATCGTTCACTCACGCTACTCAATGGCTTGAGGGTGGTGCTGTATTCGGCGCCGCGCCTGAAACGTTGCGCGGCGGCGTTGCGAGTGGCGGCGGGCAGTCACGATGTTCCCGAACAGTGGCCGGGACTGGCGCACTTTCTTGAACACCTTTTCTTTCTCGGCACCGAACGTTTTCCCGCCGAGCAGAACCTCATGACCTACGTTCAACGGCATGGCGGGCAGGTCAACGCCAGCACCCGAGAACGCATCACTGACTTTTTCTTCGAACTTGCGCTGCCAGTCTTTGCCGGGGGGTTGGACCGGCTGTGCGAAATGCTTGCTCATCCGCGCATGTCGATGGCCGATCAGCTGCGTGAACGAGAAGTCCTGCACGCCGAATTCATTGCCTGGGCGCGAGACGCAGCGTCACGGGATCAACTGAAACGTCTGCAGCCGATCTCTCCGCTGCATCCGCTTCGCTGGTTTCACGCAGGCAATCGCTTCAGCCTCCCGGTCCCACGTCCGGCGTTTCAGCTGGCGCTGCAGGATTTTTACCGACAGTTCTATCAGGCTGGGCAAATGACCCTGAGCCTTGCCGGGCCGCAATCGCTGGATGAGCTGCAGGCTTTGGCCACTCACTTTGGCGGCTATTTCGCCGCGGGTTCTCGGGCGGATCAGGTCAAGCCTCCTCCGCTGATAGACAATCGTGTCGAACCACCCACAGAAAATACCCCGCATCAGAGCCACCTGATATTTGCGTGTGAAGAATTGCCCGAGGGACACGAGCAGGCCGCTGCGTTCCTCTGCACCTGGATCAATAACGCACAGTCAGGCGGGCTTGTGGCGGAGTTGCGTGACCGAGGTTTGATCGGGTCGCTCAAAATGAAGGTTCTGTACGAGTTTGCCGGGCAGGCTCTGCTCGATATCGCGATAGTCCCGGACGACCACGCGGCGCAGGTTGCGGCGTTTGTCTTCGACTGGCTGGCCTTCTTCAAAACCCGTTATCGCCACCTGCTCACCGAATACACCTTACTCGAACAACGACGCCTTGCCGTGAGCGGCGCATTGGCTCTTGCCAGACACTTCAGCGCAGAGACAATCAACGAACCCGGCATGCCTGCGTCGGCCCTCCGCGCTCTGGATGCCTTGCTGGATAGACTCATCCCGCAAACACTGTTGCGGCCGGTCCCCGGCATTTCAGCGCACCCGCCAACGAACATCGAATGGCGCCTGCCCGAGCCCAATCCTTTCCTGCGTCCAAGTTCTGAGCCCGTCACGCACGTGCAGCCGCTGCCGGCATTCACGTTCAGCAACGCCCTGCCCGCCAACGGGGAAGCCACTGTCTATTTGCGCTGGACGCTATCGACGCCGCAGCCAAAGCTCGCGCTTATGCTCAACGACAGCCTGAAAGCCCTGACTGACGATGCACAGCAAGCGGGGGTGGCGATGACGTTCAACGCATACGGAAACTTCTGGCAGTTGAAATTGAGCGGGCTGACCGAACCTCTGCCTGCCGTACTGCAACAGGCGTTGCGCCAGTTGAGTCAGCCCGACGAGCAGGCGTTATCCCGTTATGGGCAGCCGAGCCACGAACCCGCACCTATGCCGATTCGCCAATTGCTCAAGGCGCTTGCTGATCAGTATTTGAACAGCAGCGCCACCTTGGAAACCGACGATCTGCAAAGCGTCTGGGCCAGCGCACGCTGGATCGGCTTCGCCACCGGCATGCCGGAAAGCGGGCAAAACTCACTCATACATGCCATGGCTCGGATTCCCGGCGATCCGGATGACAAACCCGGTCACCCGCCCCTTCAAGCGCCGGGCAAGCGCTGGCAGGAGGAGGCGTCAGAAACGTCCGAAGATGCGGTGCTGATGTTCTACCCGGCTCCGTCGACACTCATCGAAGACGAAGCTATCTGGCGATTGTTCGCACATCTGGTACAGGCACCGTTCTATCAGCGCCTGCGTGTCGAACTGCAACTGGGCTACGCTGTTTTCAGCGGTTTCCGACAGATCGCCGGGCAGAGCGGGCTGCTATTCGGCGTGCAATCACCGAATGCCAGCGCCGTGCAGTTGGTCGAGCACGTTGAAGCCTTCATCGGGACGCTTCCAGCTCTGATCGAACGATCCGACATTTCCGCGCAGATAAGCGCTTTGGAAAATCAGCTCAATCCTACGGTCATGGAAAGCCAGCAAGCAGCAGAAATGTTGTGGCAGGCGCACCTGGCCGGGCACCCGGCGAACTACCCTCAGCGCTTGCAACATTCGTTTGCACATCTTCAGAAGGTCGACCTGGAACGTGCCGCCAGTCGGGTAGCGCTATCCCGGACCTCGATCTTTTGTCTGTCCAATCGCGCCAGCCCAAGCGCTTCGGTGCCTGTAGCGGAATGATCCTTGCCGAAAATGCAAAAAGCTTTATCTGATATTTCATCATTGATCAGGCGATATTTTTAGTAACATAGCTCCCTAAGCATTGGAACGTCTCCTCTTGCAGGGGTACTAAAGATGTACTCACCCACCGTTGCATTAACCCAGAAGGAGTCTTTTATGTGGACTAAACCTGCTTACACTGATCTGCGTATCGGCTTTGAAGTCACCATGTACTTCGCAAGCCGTTGATTTCTGCGCGGTGAGAAGCCTCGGTTCGCCGGGGCTTTTTTGTTACAGGGCTTGAAATTATCCGGCCTCGCACGGGGCCACTCGGAACGGAGCACACATGCATATCCAGATTCTTGGCTCGGCTGCGGGCGGCGGTTTCCCTCAGTGGAACTGCAACTGCGCCAACTGCGCAGGCTTTCGCGACGGCAGCCTGCGGGCGCACGCTCGCACTCAGTCGTCCATTGCCCTGTCCGACGACGGCGTGAACTGGGTTTTGTGCAATGCCTCCCCTGATATCCGTGCCCAGCTGCAAGGCTTCGCGCCAATGCAGCCCAATCGCGGCCTGCGCGATACAGGCATCAGCGCCATCATTCTGATGGACAGCCAGATCGACCACACCACCGGCCTGTTGAGCCTGCGCGAAGGCTGCCCGCATCAGGTCTGGTGCACGGACATGGTCCATGAAGACCTGACCACAGGCTTCCCGCTGTTCAACATGCTCAAGCACTGGAATGGCGGTCTGGTCTGGAATCGCATCGAGCTGGAAGGCAGCTTCGTGATCCCGGCCTGCCCGAACCTGCGCTTTACGCCGTTTCCACTACGCAGCGCAGCACCGCCGTACTCGCCTCATCGCTTCGACCCACATCCCGGCGACAACATCGGGTTGATGGTCGAAGACACCAGGACCGGCGGCAAACTGTTTTATGCGCCAGGCCTGGGCAAGGTCGATGATGCCCTCATGGAGAAGATGAGCGGCGCCGACTGTCTGCTGGTAGACGGCACGATGTGGGATGACGATGAAATGAAACGCCGTGGCGTTGGTACCCGCACCGGCACCGAAATGGGCCACCTGGCGCAGAACGGCCCTGGCGGCATGCTGCAAGTGCTGGAAAAACTGCCAAAACAGCGCAATGTGCTTATTCACATCAACAACACCAACCCGATTCTCGACGAAGATTCGCCCGAGCGCGCCGAACTGGCTCGCCGAGACGTTGAAGTGGCCTTCGATGGCATGAGCATCGAGCTTTAAGGAGCCGACATGAGCGACCCGACGCCGCTGTCCCCCGCTGAATTTGAACAGGCCCTGCGTGCCAAGGGCGCGTACTACCACATCTATCACCCGTTCCACGTGGCGATGTACGAGGGCCGCGCGACCCGTGAACAGATTCAGGGCTGGGTCGCCAATCGCTTCTACTATCAGGTGAACATTCCCCTGAAGGATGCCGCGATTCTGGCTAACTGCCCAGACCGCGAAATACGCCGCGAGTGGATCCAGCGCTTGCTCGATCACGACGGTGCGCCCGGCGAAGATGGCGGCATCGAGGCCTGGCTGCGCCTGGGCCAGGCCGTTGGTCTGGACCCGGATCAACTGCGTTCGCAGGAACTGGTATTGCCCGGCGTACGATTTGCCGTCGATGCCTATGTGAACTTCGCCCGCCGCGCCAACTGGCAGGAAGCGGCGAGCAGCTCGCTGACCGAATTGTTCGCGCCGCAGATCCACCAGTCGCGCCTCGATAGCTGGCCGCAGCATTACCCGTGGATCGATCCGGCCGGCTACGAATATTTCCGTACGCGTCTGGGTCAGGCACGCCGCGACGTCGAGCATGGACTGGCGATCACACTTGAGCATTACACGACGTGGGAAGGCCAGCAGCGCATGTTGGATATTCTGCAGTTCAAACTCGACATCTTGTGGAGCATGCTGGACGCCATGACCATGGCCTACGAGCTGAATCGCCCTCCCTATCACAGCGTCACTGACCAGCGTGTCTGGCATAAAGGTATTGCCCTATGAGCTTCAATCGCGAATACGTGCCAAGCTGGCGCCGGGGTTATCGTTTCCAGTTCGAGCCGGCGCAGAAGGGTCACGTGCTGCTGTATCCGGAAGGCATGATCAAGCTCAACGAGAGTGCCAGCGAGATCGGTGGCCTGATCGATGGGCAGCGCAGCGTAGGTGCGATCATCGCGCTACTTGACGAAAAATTTCCTGGCGTTCCCGAGCTCGGCACCGATGTCGAGCAATTCATGGAGGTCGCTCGTGCAGAACACTGGATCGAACTTGCCTGAAGCCACGGTAACCGAGTCCAAGGTGCACATTCCGCCCACGCCCCCGGTCGGGCTGCCCCTGTGGCTGCTCGCCGAGTTGACGTACCGCTGCCCGCTGCAATGTCCGTATTGCTCCAACCCTCTGGATTTCGCCAAACAGGGCCAGGAGCTGAGCACCGAGCAGTGGTTCAAAGTCATGGCCGAAGCCCGGCAAATGGGCGCGGCGCAGATCGGCTTTTCCGGGGGTGAACCACTGGTGCGCCAGGACCTTGCCGAACTGATCGCCGAGGCCCGCCGACTGGGGTTTTACACCAATCTGATCACCTCAGGGATCGGCCTGACCGAGCAGAAGATCATCGACTTCAAGGAAGCCGGCCTGGACCATATCCAGATCAGTTTTCAGGCCAGCGATGAGCAGGTGAACAACATGCTCGCCGGCTCCAGGAAAGCCTTCGCCCAGAAGCTGGAAATGGCCCGCGCGGTGAAGAAGCACGGCTACCCGATGGTGCTCAATTTCGTCACCCACCGGCACAACATCGACAAGATCGACAAGATCATCGAGCTGTGTGTGGCGCTGGAAGCGGACTTCGTCGAATTGGCCACCTGCCAGTTCTACGGTTGGGCGCACCTGAATCGCGTAGGTCTTTTGCCGACCAAGGATCAGTTGGTGCGCGCCGAACGCATCACCAACGAATATCGCGTGAAGCTGGCGGCCGAGAATCACCCGGTCAAACTGATCTTCGTCACCCCCGACTACTACGAAGAACGCCCGAAAGCCTGCATGAACGGCTGGGGCAATTTGTTCCTGACCGTCACTCCAGACGGCACCGCCCTCCCCTGCCACGGCGCCCGGCAGATGCCGATTCAGTTTCCCAATGTGCGCGACCACAGCATGCAGCACATCTGGTATGACTCCTTCGGTTTCAATCGCTTTCGCGGTTACGAATGGATGCCGGAGCCGTGCCGTTCCTGCGATGAGAAAGAAAAGGACTTCGGCGGCTGTCGCTGTCAGGCGTTCATGCTCACGGGCGATGCCAGCAATGCGGACCCGGTGTGCAGCAAGTCGCCGCAACACAGCCTGATCACCCAAGCCCGCGACGAAGCCGAGTATGCTAGCCAGACCATTGAGCAACTGGCTTTCCGCAATGAACGAAACTCACGCCTCATCGCAAAATCCTGATCTGTTCTCTGCCGCCCAGGCTGTGGCGGCAGGCATCGATTTCGCCGAGCTGAGCGTCAGTCCCGCCGGCCTTTTCTGGAATGAATTCCGCCCGCAGGACGCGGCTTCGCGCATCTGGCGCTGGACCGACGGCGCCACTACTTGCCTGACCCCTGATGGCTTCAGCGTTCGCAGCCGGGTATATGAATACGGTGGCGGATCGTTCTGTCTGACCGATGACTCTGTGGCATTCGTCAACGAAGCCGATCAACAGATCTACCTCCAGCCTTTCGCGTCCAGCATCCCTGAGGCCCTGACTCAAGGCGACAAGCGCTACGGTGATGTCCGATTCGTCCGGGGGCAGATTCTGGCGGTCGAGGAGGATCAGGATGTTCACCGGCTGGTGTCTCTCGGTCTCGCCGATGGCCGACGTGAAATCCTGGCCGAAGGGGCGGACTTCTATGC
Organism: Pseudomonas sp. LS-2; assembly: GCF_003605735.1. GTDB lineage: Bacteria > Pseudomonadota > Gammaproteobacteria > Pseudomonadales > Pseudomonadaceae > Aquipseudomonas. The sequence goes on from NZ_QXTJ01000003.1 coordinate 74,013, forward strand.
GTCACCAACCCTGAGCCCCAGCGGTGATCGTCTGGTATGGATCGAGTGGTGGCGCCCCCATCAGCCTTGGACATCGACTCGCCTGATGAGCATGGAGCGGTTGCCCGACGGAAACTGGGGACGCGCGCATTGTCTGGCGGGAGGCCTGGGACTGGAGGCATTGCAGCAACCGCGTTTCGACGATCAAGGCCGTTTGTACTGCCTGACCGATCGCGCTGGCTTCTGGCAGCCTTGGGTCGAAACGCTTGAGGGTCTCGAAGCATTGCCCGCCGCCAAAGCCGATCACGCCCCTGCCCCGTGGCAACTGGGCGGCTCGAGCTGGTTGCCGTTGAATGACGGCGGCTATCTGGCGACTTGGTCGGAAGACGGAGTCGGCGTTTTAGGCCTACGCTTGGCTGACGGCACTCAGGAAGATTTCAGCGGCGATTACAGTCGTTTTCGTAGCCTGGCTATCGACGATGACTTTATCTACGCTATCGCCGCTTCGGCCATCTGCCCCTCGGCCGTGATCGCGATCAACCGCGCCGACAAAAGTGTTCTGGTGCTGGCTGGAGGTGTTTCACCCTTGCCCGCCGAACGCATCAGCCGCCCGCAGACGTTGCGGTATCCAAGCGGATCGGGGGAGGCCCACGGCTATTTCTACCCGGCCATGAACATCGAGGAAAAACCGCCACTGGTGGTTTTCATTCACGGTGGCCCGACTTCCGCCTGTTATCCGGTCCTGGACCCCCGCATTCAGTACTGGACACAGCGTGGTTTCGCGGTCGCGGACCTCAACTATCGGGGCAGCACCGGCTATGGACGTGCCTATCGACAGGCGCTGTTTCTGGAGTGGGGCGCGGTGGACGTCGAAGACGCCTGCGCGGTAGTGGATTATCTGGGCCGTCAGGGCCTGATCGACCCGAGCAATGCATTCATCCGCGGCGGCAGCGCCGGTGGCTACACCACCTTATGTGCGCTGGCTTTCAAGGACGTCTTTCGCGCGGGCGCGAGTCTGTATGGAGTCAGCGATCCACTGGCGCTCGCCGAAGCCACGCACAAGTTCGAGGCGGATTATCTGGACTGGCTGATCGGCGACCCGGACATCGACATGGTCCGCTATCGCGAACGCACGCCGTTGCTGCATGCCGATCAGATCAAGGTGCCGGTGATCTTCTTTCAGGGCGAACTCGACGCCGTGGTCGTCCCCGCCCAGACCCGCGACATGCTCAACGCTCTGCTGGAAAAAGGTATCCCAGCCGAAGGCCACTTCTACCCTGACGAACGTCACGGCTTTCGCAAGGCCGCCAATCAGGCCCATGCGCTGGAGACCGAATGGGCGTTTTATCGCAAGGTGATGGATAGCTGAGTCTTGCAACTGCAGCAGTCCGGCTGCTGGCGGTGGCGATTCTACCGGAGCCACCGCCGGCAACCCGGACGGCTACAGGTCCTGGGAGGCGAACATTCTGCTGCTTACTTACGGCTGGCAATGATGTAAACCGCATGAATAATGCCAGGGAAGTAACCGAGCAGGGTCAGCAGAATATTGAGCCAAAAGGCGCCGCCGAAGCCGACTTGCAGGAACACGCCCAGGGGTGGCAGCAGGATAGCGATGATGATGCGAATGATGTCCATGGGTAGAGCTCCTGATCAATAAGATGGCCCATGAGGGCCACACACCTAAATCGACTCTGCCGCGTCGCAGACGTTCAATTCCTGGCTATCAGCGAGCCATCATCTGGCGCATAAAAAACGCCCCGCTCGAAAAATTTCCGGAGTGGGGCGAAGCGTACAAAACGCAAGACGGTACGGGGTGTTAGAGGGGGGTCACGCCATCAGGCCTGTCGAAACGGCGTGGCGTTGCGGCTTGGGATCAGAAGTAATGCGCGAGGGACGCATTGAGGTCGGTTCAGGCACGCAGCCAGGAAGTTGTGCAATTGGTGCTGTGCAGGCATGACCGCGGGCGAGCAATGCCGCACTGCGCGGGCTGCGATTGGAGTGATCGCCCAACACTACGATATCTGCAGAGACCTCATAGGCGTCTTCACACAGCAACCCTCCGTGCTGACCCACGGTGCCCCGCGCTTCGTTGAGGATCAGCAGGATATTCAGTTCGCGACAGAGCTTTTCCACGCCTTTCACATAGGCTTGCGAAGCGGGCGTCACCACTGCGCTGCCCTGAATCGGCTCCAGCACGATAGCGACGGTGTTCGAGTCCACTGCCGCATCGATTGCTACCAGATCATTGAATGGCACACAGCTGAAATGGCTCGCCATCGATTCGATCAGCGGATCGAAACGCCCGCCACTGGCAACCACAACGCCGCATTTGCCGCGCCGATGTCGCTGGCCCCACTTGCGCGCCAGTGTCATTGCCGCAGTGAACGCATCCTGCTCATCGACGAACAGACCCGCCTGATCGCTGCCGGTACGTTGCCTAAGGCGCTGCAGAGGGGAAAGCAGTGTAGGGACGACAGGTACATCGCCATCACTCGTTTGGGTATTGCGCAGGAGTCTGAACAGGTTCATGGGCGGATGCTCCCCAATGACTTGCGGGAGTGTCGATCAAATCGCAGTCTATGGATATCGCTGATCCATCCTTGACGGAGATTTTTGGCTTTACCTATGTAAGCACTATCGACTCGAACACTGCTCATTGCGTTTTTTCGCCCTGTAACCCTTGTGAGTTGGGCGTAGACTATGCGCCGAGAGGACAAACGACCATTTCGATTTTCCAGCCATTTCGATAAGAATTACTTATGGATTTCCGCCAACTGCGCTATTTCGTCGCGGTCTATGAAGAAGGACACGTAGGAAGGGCCGCCGAACGCCTGTCCCTGTCGCAACCGGCACTGTCGCAACAGATTCGTTTGCTGGAACACAGCCTCGACGTCAGCCTGTTCGAGCGAAGCAGTAAACGTCTGTTGCCCACCCTCGCCGCTCATACCCTTTACAACCATGCGATCCCGCTACTGGAAGGCATGCAGCGAGCGCGGGATGCACTGCGCAACTTCAAAGGCCAGTCCCAAAGAACGCTGGCAATCGGTGTGATGCAAACGGTGCACTCAAGTCTGGTTCCGCAAATGCTGGAGCATGTGCGCAAGGCTCAGCCGCATCTGGTAGTACAAATCTACGAGTTGAGCGCGATGGAAATCGAACGACGTCTGCTCAATGGCTCGCTGGATATCGGCATCAGTTATCTGCCGCCCCGTCAGCCGGGGCTGCACGGCATGCTGCTGTACGAAGACGAACTGAAACTCGTCATCCCGGCGAACCATCCGCTGCGCGAATTCAAGAAGGTCTCGATGAGCCAGGCGGCGGAATTGCCGATGCTGTTGCTGGGTGAGGAGTTTCAGGTGCGGCAGATCTGGCAGACGCAGCTGAGCAATCTGGGTCGTCGCCCTCACGTGCAGGCCGAGCTGAACAACATGTCGGGCATCCTCGACAGCTTGACCCACATGCGGCTTGCGACCGTGCTGCCAGGGCGCGCGCAGGATATTCAGGACAACGAGGAGTTGCTGTGGAAGCCGTTGAGCGAACCGCGGGTGCCGCTGCAGATCGGGCTTGTGTATCGAGACGCTCAAAGACAGCAGGCTACGCTGGAGTTGCTCAGGTCGGTGCTCGACGAGGTTGATAACCCGAAACCGGCATCGTTGACCAGGTTATAGGACGCGACCCGAGTTTTACAAAGCCCAGATAAAAGAAAACCCCGCCGAGGCGAGGTTTTCCAGACTGTTTCCCTGTGACTTCCATTTCTTCCCACCATCCTGGCAGGCTGTCCCTACGTGTCCATTTTGTCTGTTTGCGCATCCTGCGCGGCGTCCATGTGTGTAGATTAATGTTGGATCCATTGGAGCGATAGAGCCAGATTGTCAGCACGTCGTGTAAGCAAATGCTTACACGAAATCTACTGTCATCAGAACTGCGACGCATCTAGCAGGTACAACGATTCGCTGCCCGCCTTCACCGACGCTGCAAGCGACTGAATTCTCGGCAAAAGACGCGCGAAATAGAAACGTGCAGTGCCGAGTTTGCTGACGTAGAAGTCTTCCTGGGCTTCTTTACCCAGCGCAGCTTTGGCCGACATCGCCCACATGTAGGCGTATGCCGTGTAGCCGAATACGTGCAGATACTCGACCGACGCGGCACCAATCTCGTTCGGATTGCTGCGGGCACGGTCGAGCACCCAATCAGTCAATTCGTCCAGTGTCGTCAGTGCAGCGCTCAAAGGCTTGGTGAACTCGGCCAACGAATCGTCAGACGCAGAGATAAACTGGCGAACCTCTTCCGAGAACAGCCTGTAATACGCGCCACCCGTGGCGACGACCTTGCGCCCCATCAAGTCCAGCGCCTGGATGCCGTTGGTGCCTTCGTAAATCTGGGTGATACGCACGTCGCGGACCAGTTGCTCCTGGCCCCATTCACGAATGTAACCGTGGCCGCCGAACACTTGCTGACCATGAACAGTGGTGTCCAGGCCCATGTCGGTCAGAAAAGCCTTGGCGACTGGCGTCAGCAATGCGACCAGGCCGTCGGCGCGTTCGCGCACTTGCGCATCTTCGCTGTACTTGGCGGTGTCCAGCTGCATTGCGACATAGGTGGAGAAAGCACGTCCGCCTTCGTTCAGCGCTTTCATGGTCAACAGCATGCGACGCACGTCCGGATGGACGATGATCGGGTCAGCGATGGTGTCTTTGGACTGCGCGCCAGTCGGCGCACGGCTCTGCAGGCGATCGCGGGCGTACTCGATGGCGTTCTGGTAGGAACGCTCGCCCGAAGCCAGCCCTTGAATACCCACGCCCAGACGCTCGTAGTTCATCATCGTGAACATCGCCGCCAGGCCCTTGTTTGGCTCGCCGATCAGATAGCCTTCAGCCCCATCGAAGTTCATCACGCAGGTGGCGGAGGCCTGAATCCCCATCTTGTGCTCGATGGAGCCACAGGAAACCGTGTTGCGCGCACCCAGGCTACCGTCGCCATTGACCAGGAATTTCGGCACCAGGAACAAGGAAATGCCTTTCGGGCCAGCTGGCGCGTCCGGCAGTTTCGCCAACACCAGATGAATGATGTTTTCGGTGAGGTCGTGCTCACCGCCGGTGATGAATATCTTGGTGCCGCTGATTTTGTAAGAACCGTCCACCTGCGGTTCCGCCTTGGTCCGAATGATGCCCAGGTCAGTCCCGGCGTGGGCTTCGGTCAGGCACATGGAGCCTGCCCAGATACCGGCATACATGTTTGGCAGATAGATGGCTTTCAAATCTTCGCTGGCGTGGGTGTTGATCGAAACACAGGCGCCGGACGTGAGCATCGGGTAAAGGCCGAAGGCCAGGCTTGATGAGTTGACCATCTCTTCTACTTGCGCCGACACCGCCTTTGGCATTCCCATACCACCGAATTCGGGGTTACCGCCAACGCCAACCCAGCCGCCTTCAGCGTAAGTCCTGTAAGCCTGAATAAAGCCTGCCGGCGTGGTCACGGCGGTATCTTTCCAATGGCAACCCTCTTCGTCGGCCGCGCGGCTCAGGGGGGCGACGGATCTGCTGGTGACCTTGCCGGCCTCTTCGAGAATCGCTTCGACGGTTTCCGCATCCACCGCCTCAGAAAGCTCGGGCAGCGTCGCCCAGAGTCTGGAGACCTCGAACACTTCATTGAGGACGAAGCGCATATCGCGCAAAGGCGCTTTGTAGTCAGCCATGGCAAACCTCGCAAACAGCAGCAGATAACCCGGAAAAGAGACGCCGCAGACATTCTGCGGCGTCTATGTGTCAGTTGATCCGAGTGTACCTGAACACCATTTGCGACACATAGGGTCAGGTCGTGACCATTTATCTATTTATGGTCACTCATTAACGATGACAATAACGAGGCCTTCACGGGTCAGTGAAAGCTGTGATTACAACCAAATGAGAACTGGACGTTTAGCTGACGGCGGCCATTCTCACAGCGCCGCGTTTATGGGTCTGACCGTGCGCAATGACGCAATTTCGACCAGCGCCTTTAGCAGCATAGAGCGCCTGGTCTGCGGCCTTGAGCACTTCTTCGGGGTTGCGATGCTCGGGTTGGCGCTCGGCGACCCCCATACTGACCGTTACCGAAACGGTTGAAGCCTGACTCCCTGCACGGCGCTGACGACCTTGCTGATCGTCCTGTGGACGACTGTCCGGATTACGAAGATGGATTGCGTAATTGGCGATGGTTTCGCGAATGACTTCCAGATGCGGCATGCACTCGTCCAGCGTCTTGCCCGCGAACACAATGGCGAATTCTTCCCCGCCGTAGCGATAGGCCCTACCGCCGCCGTTGGTGATCTTCGACAGTTTGCTCGCCACCAGGCGCAGCACTTGGTCACCGACGTCATGACCGTGGGTATCGTTGAATTTCTTGAAGTGGTCGACGTCACTCATTGCCAGCACGTAATTGCGACCCAGACGTTGCATGCGCTCGTTCAGTGCGCGCCTTCCCGGCAAGCCGGTCAGTTCATCACGAAATGCCATCTGATAAGCCTCGTGAGCGACCCCCGAGGCAATCATCAGCATCACCTGACTGCACATGATGTTCAGCGTAAACGGGAGAATGAAGGTTTTCGGCAGTGCCCAGAACAGACCGAGCAGACCCACCAGCTGCGCCGCATGCAGCGGGCGAGGCTTGCGGATGTACTGGGTGATCAATACGGCGAAGGCGATCAGGAAGGTGGCGTAGGACAGCTGTATCAGGCTCATCCATTCGCCATGCAGCGATGGCCAGCGGATGTCGGCGAGCCAGGCCAGCAGACTTGCCGGGAAGCTTTGCTCCAGCCCCAACGCCACGCTTGCGACTGCAACAAGGACGGCCAGTCTCGCGACGAGGTCCTGAAACAGATGCGTGCGCTCTTCCCAAGCGGCGTAAAGCGCGTACATCACAGGCAATAACAGACAACAGAGGTGAAAAACGACGGCGGCGTCTTCACGGACTTTTCCATTGTCGCGGTAGTAATCGGTCTGGGTATCGAGCAGAAAGTAGGCGATGTAAACCGTGATCATCAAAAACAGTTCGCGCTGGCGTTTGTAAACGCCGCAATACGCGCCACCCAGTAGCAGCACCAAAGTGGGGAGCACGTTGAACAGTGAAGTGAAGAACACATTGAGGTCCTTCACATACGCAGCCGCGAGTCCAGCGAACAGGAGCGCCAGTGACGGTATGAAATGGCTGATACGTGCAGCGGAAGGGCGCAGCAAGAGGACTGACTCCTACTTTTACAAATCGAATGGCATTGTGCCTTTATCGGCCGCACATCCGATTTGATTAGCAGTAAATGTGAGGCAGATCACTCTTTTCAGGCGCCCACAAAAAAGCCGCCTGTCCCGAAGGACAAGCGGCTTGAGGTAAAACGCTTATTCGAATTAGTAAGCCAGACCGAAGTGCTCTTCGTTCATGTCCATCAGGTTGTTGGCGCCCGACAGCATGGCCGCAACATGAGTGCGTGTGCGCGGCAGGATACGCTGGAAGTAGAAGCGCGCAGTCTGCAATTTGGCGGTGTAGAACGCCTCTTCGGTGGTGCCGGCAGCCAGTTTCTCAGCTGCGACACGTGCCATGTCAGCCCAGAAGTACGCCAGGCAGACGTAGCCGGAGAACATCAGGTAATCCACCGAAGCAGCACCGACTTCTTCACGGTCCTTCATGGCGGCCATGCCGACCTTCATTGTCAGATCGCCCCACTCCTTGTTCAGTGCAGCCAGCGGTGTAACGAATTCGTTGACCGCTTCGTTGCCTTCCTGCGCCTGGCAGAACTTGTGAACGATCTTGGTAAAGCCCTTCAGCGCCTCGCCTTGAGTCATCAGCACTTTACGACCCAGCAGGTCGAGGGCCTGAACGCCGGTGGTGCCTTCGTACAGCATCGAAATGCGGCTGTCGCGAACGTTCTGCTCCATGCCCCACTCGGCGATGAAGCCGTGGCCACCGTAAATCTGCACGCCATGGTTGGCGGATTCGAAACCGACTTCGGTCATGAACGCTTTGGCGATTGGGGTCATGAACGCCAGCAGGCCATCGGCTTGCTTCTTGGCTTCTGCGTCATCGCTGTATTTAACGATGTCGACCTGTTTGGCGGTGAAGTACACCATCGCACGAGTGCCTTCGGCGAAGGCTTTCATGGTCAGCAGCATGCGACGCACGTCCGGGTGAACGATGATCGGGTCAGCAGCCTTGTCCGGCGCTTTCGGGCCGGTCAGCGAACGCATTTGCAGACGTTCACGGGCGTATTTCAGACCGCCCTGGAAGCCGATCTCGGCATGAGCCAGACCTTGCAGAGCGGTGCCCAGACGCGCGGTGTTCATGAAGGTGAACATGCAGTTCAGGCCTTTGTTCGGCGGGCCGATCAGGAAACCGGTGGCGCTGTCGAAGTTCATCACGCAGGTGGCGTTGCCGTGAATGCCCATCTTGTGTTCAAGCGAGCCACAGCTCACCGCGTTGCGCTCGCCAATGCTGCCATCGGCGGCGGGCAGGAACTTGGGAACGATGAACAGCGAGATACCTTTGGTACCCGCAGGCGCGTCCGGCAGACGGGCCAGTACGATGTGGACGATGTTATCGGCCATGTCGTGTTCGCCAGCGGAAATGAAGATCTTGGTGCCGGAAACCTTGTAGGAACCATCGGCCTGAGGTTCGGCCTTGGTGCGCAGCATGCCCAGGTCAGTACCGCAGTGAGGTTCGGTCAGGCACATGGTGCCTGTCCACTCACCTGAAACCAGCTTGGTCAGGTAAGCGTCTTGCTGCTCTGGGGTGCCGTGCTCGGAGATAGTGTTCATCGCGCCATGGGACAAGCCTGGGTACATGCCCCACGACCAGTTGGCTTCGCCGACCATTTCGCTGACTGCCAGACCCAGCGACTCAGGCAAACCCTGACCGCCATGAGCAACGTCGTGAGCCAGGCTCGGCCAGCCGCCTTCGACGAACTGCTTGTAAGCCTCTTTGAAGCCGGTCGGGGTCTTGACGCCGGACTCGCTCCAGGTGCAGCCCTCGGTATCACCCACGCGGTTCAGCGGTGCCAGTACCTGCTCACAAAACTTGGCGCCTTCCTCGAGAATGGCGTCGACCATGTCAGGCGTGGCGTCCTGGCATGCGGGCAGACTCTGATAGTGCGCTTCGTAACCGAGCAGTTCGTCACGAACGAAGCGAATATCACGCAAGGGGGCCTTGTAGTCAGGCATAGCGATAAACCTCTGCTGATGAATCCTGGAAATGGATGACCGTTCGGTCACTGCGGGGACTGGCCCCTCCACCGATGTCTTTAATGTTGTCCGGCGGTCAAACAGGTGTTTGAAACATACGTTTACGCCTAATTATTGTCAAGAGTGCGTCATGAACCTTTCATCGACGATGCGTTTGAAATCACGAACGAACGCACCCGCAGCACACAGAAATTGCTGAGCCGATAGGGTTGAGTCTAGTTGACGGGGTGTCGAGAATGGCGGTCAGAGCGCCGCGATTCGGACGGCTGATAGGGCGTTATTCAGAGAGGGGAGAAGCCGACATCGATGTGCGCCGAAGCGCACGAGGGGGGGAGAACTCAAGCGTAGGTGTCGATCAACGTGCCGAGCATTTCGTCGCTGGCCTTTTCGACTTTGACACCCGCCTGAACCTGGATCTTGCCTTGGGTCAATTCGACGACATTGGTCGCCATATCGGATGCGGGAGGACGGTCGACCGCACGCAGACGCTCCAGTTGAAAATCCGAGGACTGTGTGCGACCGGAGACCTCAGTCGCCGGGCTGGCCAATTGAGTGGCGGCCTGATCGACACGATTCTGCCCGACCTGAATAGCACTCAAGCCTGGATACAACGTGTTGTTCAGTGAAATTTGCATGACCACGATCCTCTGTTCATAAAGCGAACAATCAGCATTGAAACAGACGACGCTCGAAAACGCCCGTCAAAAACCATAATGGCATTGGGCCGCCTAATAGAGGCAGCCCGACACCATCGACGAACGTTACTCGTAGCAACCGGTGACACGCCTTGCGTGAAAATGGTGCAGCGCGAAACAGTTCCGAGCTCACCATAACCGGTTGGCGCCCTGCTCGCCGCGCCCATGGTCTGGAAATGTGCAGTGGCGCACATCCTGCATCCTGTGCTGAACTGCCCTCTCCACGGACCCGCCCTCGAACGTCTCCATGCGCCCAAAGGAACTGAAACACTGGACCACTGGCATCGCTCATCTTCTCGACCTTGCGGGAGGCGCCGCGCGTTTGGCGGGTTTGAGTCAGTGGCTAAAGCAGATTGCGCCGGTCGATCACTTCGTCCTGTTCGTCTATGAGGGCAACCACCGTCCGTTGGCGCTGTTCGACACCTTCGCCCCTGACAAACGCAAGATTTACGTCGACGACTATCAGGTCGGGCCTTATCTGCTCGATCCGTTTTATCTCGCCTGTACACGCAAGCAGCAGCCAGGGCTGTGGCGCCTGCGCCAGTTCGCCCCGGACCACTTCTACCTCAGCGAGTATTACCTGGCGTATTACCAGCAAACGGGCCTGGCGGAAGAAGTCGCATTTTTCGTCGACTTGGGCGGTGACGCGATGGCCGTGCTGTCACTGATGCGTGCGACCGCCAGCTGCGCATTCAGCCGTGACGAACTGCAGTTGATGGAATGCGCGCAGGCTGTCGTTGAGCAGGTCATTACCGAGGCGTGGCGCCAGCATCGCGTGCAACAACCTCGCTCGCCTCAGGATCTGGACTTCAAGGTTCACGCCGCTTTCGACCATTTCGGCGATCACATCCTTACCGGACGCGAGCAGGAAATCGTTCGCCTGCTGTTGCGCGGCCATTCCAGTGCGTCGGTTGCGCAACAACTTTCGATCAGTCCGGGGACGGTGAAAATCCATCGCAAGAACATCTACGCCAAGCTCGGCATCGGCAGCCAGGCCGAGCTTCTGGGGCTGTTCATACGTGAGCTGACGGGGCCGGATATCGCCGTTTCAGCCTGATCCTGCCCCCTGGCTGACTATTATCACTCCCTGTAGCAGTCCGGCATGCCGACGATGACGTAATCAAAATTGCTACCGCCGGCAAGCCGGACTGCTACAGAAGATTTGCGGCGGGGCAGCGCTTTATTCCGAATCCAGAAACGACCTCTATCCCCCGAGGGATATATACAGCGCAAAACCGCGATTGTTAGTTTGGCCTCCATTGCAGGGAACCCTGCACGGAATGCGAGAGCCAATGATGAGCGACAGTCGCCACGAAAACGATATCGAGTTCTGCAACGTAGAAAAGCACTACGGGAACCTGAAGGCCGTCAACAACCTGAGTTTTCAGGTCAAGCGCGGCACGTTTCACTCTTACCTCGGCGGCTCCGGCTGCGGCAAGACCACGACGCTGCGCATGATCGCAGGCTTCGATCAGCCGACGCTCGGCGAGGTGCGTCTGGGCGGCAAGAATGTCGCAGGCGTGCCGGCCTATCAGCGTCCGGTGAACATGGTCTTCCAGCATTACGCGCTGTTTCCACACATGACCGTGTCGCAGAACATCGCGTACGGGCTGCGTTATCTGACACCCCGCCCCGATAAAAAAGAACAGCAGCGTCGCGCCGACGAAGCGCTGGAGATGGTGCGGCTGTCCGGGCTTGGCCACCGCAAGCCCAGCGAGCTGTCCGGTGGCCAACAACAACGAGTGGCACTGGCCAGAGCCTTGGTGAACAAACCGACCGTGCTCTTGCTCGACGAACCACTGGCGGCGCTGGATCGCAAGTTGCGCAAGGAAATGCAGTCCGAACTGCTGCGTCTACAACGGGAAGTCGGCATCACCTTCGTGCTGGTGACCCACGATCAGGAAGAGGCGCTGTCGATGAGCGACAGCATCAGCGTCATGCACAGCGGCTCGATCATCCAGACCGCCTCCCCCGAACAACTCTACGAAGCGCCAGCGACTCGTTATGTGGCGGACTTCATCGGCGAATCAAATCTGTTCAACGGCACCGTGCGCCATGTGCAGGGCAATTCAGCACTGCTGCGCACAGAGCAAGGCATCGAACTGAGCAGCCCTCTGACACCCAACGGTGCCCCCTTGAGCGCCAATGTCGAAGGCTGCATCGCGGTGCGCCCCGAGCTGATCGACATCGCCGCGAAGGGCAGCCTGCAGGGACGAGATGTCACGCTGGACGGCTGCGTTGAAGACCGGATCTATCTCGGCAACATCACCGAATACCGTGTGCGCACCCAGCCGTTCGGGATCGTCTGCGTGCGCGTGCCGCGCCAGCATGGCTCGGGCGCCCAAAGCACGTTCGACAACGCAGGTTTTGAACACGGCGCGGCAGTGCAGGTGGGCTGGAACAACGCCAGCGGCCTGGCCATGGCTTTGTAGGGATTCAAGCAGCGAGCACAGCAACTCTAACGATCGAACACTTATCAGACGGGGAGAATGCCATGGACCAGAAGACTTTTATCAAGACGATGCGCAGTTGGCAGAACGGCTCGATCACTCGCCGGGACTTCCTTGGGCGCACAGGCCTTGGCATCGCTGCAGCGGTGGTCGCCACCAACATGCCTGGTCTGCTCGCTGGCAGCTCGAGCGCCAGTGCGTTGGGCGCTGAAAAGAGCATCGGTGATCGACTCGGCCTGGCGACCTGGCCTAACTATCACAGCCAGGAAAACCTCGATAACTTCGCCAAGACCACCGGCGCTCGCGTGTCGATGAGCGTGTTCGGCTCCAACGAAGAAATGCTCGCCAAACTTCAGGCCGGTGGCAGCGGCTGGGACGTGCTGGTACCGACCAACTACACCATCAGTACCTACGTGAAACTGGGGCTGATCGAGCCGCTGGATCTGGCGCGCATTCCCAACTTCGACCCGACAGCGTTCCAGGAAAAGTTCATGGCCCAAGGCACGGTCGACGGCAAGGTTTACGCCGTGCCGAAAAACTGGGGCACCACCGGCATGGCCTACGACGGCGCCAAACTCAAGGCCAAACCGACCTCATGGAAAGAGTTCTGGGCCATCGCCAAGGACCAGGCCGACGGCCGCACCATGGTCCACGACTATCAACTGACCGCCATCGGTAACGCGCTGAAATCCTTCGGTTACAGCTTCAACTCCCTTGATCCGAAAGAACTGGCCGACGCCGAGAAGCTGCTGATCGAGGTCAAGCCGCACCTGTTCGCGATCAACTCCGATATTCAGCCATCGATGCGCAGCGGCGACGCCATTCTCGCCATGTCCTGGACCGGCGATGCCTCGCAACTGCATCGTGATATTCCGTCGATGGTCTACGCCTTGGGCAAGGAAGGCGGCGAGTTGTGGAGCGACTTCTTCGCGATCCCGAAAAGCGCCGAACACAAGGACGCCGCCTACGCATTCATCAATTACCTGCTCGACCCACAGCACAACAAGCTGGAAGTGCTGAGCCATGGCTACCCGAGCGGTGACAAGCGCGTCGACGCGCTGCTGCCCGCGGCAATGCTCAACGACCCGATCATGTACCCGGCCGCCGAGCAGTTGAGCCCGCTGGAGTTCGGCGCTGCCGCGACGCTGACCAGCCCGTGGCGCGCCGAACTGATGGCCCGCTTCAAGTCCGCATGACCTCTCGCTATGAGCAATAAGGAACCGCACATGGATGCCGTCATTAACTCAGCCGCGCGGCACGCCGAGGCCAGCGCGGCTGACGCTGATACTCAGCGCGCGCAGGACAAGCGGCGCAGCCTGGGGCGCCGAATCACGCTGCTGATGCTGCTGCCGTCGACCCTGTGGTTCCTGCTGCTTCTGGTGATGCCGCTGGTGATCATTCTGGTCTTCAGCTTTGGCGAACGCAGTGCCGTCGGCGGATACGCCGGGGGCCTGACGCTGGCCAACTATCTCAACCTCGGCTCCCGCGCCGCCGCGTTTGGCAACACATTGCTGCTCGCGCCGCTGGGGACGCTGGTGTGCCTGCTGGCCGCCTATCCGCTGGCGTATTTCCTTGCGGTCAAGGCCGGCAAGAATCGCTCGCTGTTACTGACGCTGGTGATCGTGCCGTTCTGGACCAGCTTCCTGATCCGCACCTACGCCTGGATTTTCATCCTCAGCGGCAAAGGCATTCCGGCGCTGCTCGCCAGCGTCGGGCTGGACGACGTGCGCCTGATCAACACGCCGTACGCGGTGCTGATCGGCATCGTCTACGGCTACCTGCCACTGATGGTGTTTCCGATCTACGTCAGCCTGGAAAAACTCGACAAACGCCTGCTGGAAGCTTCTGCCGATTTGGGCGCCAGCGCCTTCGAAAGCTTCCGACGGATCACTCTGCCACTCTCCGCACCGGGGATCATTACCGGGGTGATGCTGGTGTTCATTCTGCTGATGGGCGAATTCCTGATCCCCGCCGTGCTCGGTGGCGGCAAGGTGTTCTTCGTCGGTAATGCGCTAGTGGACCTGTTCCTGCAATCGCGCAACTGGCCATTCGGCAGTGCGCTGGCGATGACGCTGGTGGCAATCATGCTAGTGATCATCGGCGTCTATCTCAAACTGGTGGCCCGCTACGGCGGCAAGCCCGGCGAAGGAGCGCTCTGATATGTGGCTGCGCACGTATTCCACTTCGCTTTACCTGTTTCTCTACCTGCCGATTGCCCTGATCATGCTGTTCAGCTTCAACGCCGGTCGCAGTGGCCTGGCCTTCGAATGCTGCTCGGTGCAGTGGTTCGGTCGCGCCTTCAGCAACCCTTTCATCATGGAAGCCTTGGGCAACAGCGCGCTGATCGCTACCTGTTCGGCGGTGCTGGCAACGCTGTTCGGAACGCTGGCGGTGTTTGGCCTGCAGCGCGCCAATAGCAAGGTGCGGCTGGCGTTCGATGCCCTCACCTACTGCGCGATTATCATTCCCGGCATCGTCATCGGCATCTCGACGTTGATCGCCTTCATCAGCGTGTTCGACCTGATCAACCCGCTGCTGGCCCAACTGATGCCGAGCATTCCCAAGCTGAACATGGGTTTTTTCACCGTAGTCGCAGCCCATTCGTTATTCACCATGGCGTTGGTCATGGTGATCGTGCGTAGCCGCGTCGATTCTCTGGACAAAGCGTTGCAGGAGGCCTCCGCCGATCTGTACGCCCCGCCACTGGAGACCTTCTGGCGGGTGACCCTGCCGCAGATCACCCCGGCGATCATGGCGGGCTTCCTGCTGGCGTTCACTTTCAGCTTCGACGATTTCATCATCGCGTTCTTCGTCGCGGGCCCGGAAACCACGCTGCCGATCTACATCTTTTCGTCGATCCGGCGAGGCGTAACGCCGGAAATCAACGCCGTCTCGACTGTGATCATCTGCGCTTCGCTGGCCCTGCTGTTCACCTCCCGCTATCTGCAGAATCGCCGCACAGGAGCCTCACATGCGTGATCAGTTGTACATCAACGGCGAATGGGTCAGCCCCGATCTGGGCGGTTACATGGACGTCATCGATCCGGCGACCGAGCAGGTTCTGCAGCAGGTCGCGGCCGGCACCGAAGAGGACATCGATCACGCTGTGCGTGCTGCGCGAAGGGCGTTCGACAGCAACTGGGGGCAGACCACAGGCGCCGAACGGGCTGTCTGGCTGGAGGCGCTGGCCGACGAACTGCAAGGCTCTCAAGACGAATTGTCGACGCTCGAAGTGCGTGACAACGGAAAACCCTTGCCTGAAGCGCAGTGGGACATCGGTGATGCAATTGCCTGCTTTCGCTATTACGCGGGCCTGGCTAGTGAGCTGGACGGTCGGCAGGATCAGCCATTGACCCTGCCTGATGAACGCTTTCGTTGCCGCACTCGCCTGGAGCCGATCGGCGTCGCCGGGCAGATCATTCCGTGGAACTATCCGCTCCTGATGGCCGCCTGGAAAGTCGCGCCGGCACTGGCAGCAGGCGCGACAGCCGTATTGAAACCCTCGGAGCTGACACCACTCACAGCCCTGGAGCTGGCAGGCGCCGCAGACCGTATCGGTCTTCCGGCAGGCGTGCTGAACATTGTCACGGGACTTGGCGCCGACGCGGGCAGCCCACTCACGCTGCACCCTGGTGTCGACAAACTGGCCTTCACCGGCAGCGTCCCGACAGGGTCGAAAATCATGGCGGCGGCCGCCAGCGACATCAAGAACATCAGCCTGGAGCTGGGCGGAAAATCAGCGTTCATCGTGTTTGAAGACGCCGATGTCGAGGCAGCGGTGGAGTGGATTCTGTTCGGGATTTTCTGGAATCAGGGCCAGGTCTGCAGCGCGACGTCCCGCCTGCTGGTGCACGAAAACATTGCTGCGCGCCTGATTGAACGGCTGGTCGAGGAGACCCGCAAGATCACTATCGGCCAAGGTCTTGAGGAAGGCGTACTGCTTGGGCCGCTGGTAAGCCGCGGTCAATACGAAAAGGTGCTGGGTTTCGTTGATCAGGGCAAGGCCAGCGGCGCGAAGCTGCTCAGCGGTGGCAAGCGTCCAGCGCATCTGGAGCGGGGCTATTTCATGGAGCCTGCGATTTTCGATGAGCCCGCACACAACAGCGTCATCTGGTGCGAGGAAGTCTTTGGGCCGGTGCTCTGCATCAAGCGCTTCAAGGATGAACAGCAAGCGGTGCAGATGGCTAACGCCAGCCGCTTCGGCCTTGCGGCGGCAGTGATGAGCGCCGATCCGCAACGAGCGACGCGCGTGGCCAATCAGCTGCGCGCCGGAATCATCTGGGTGAACTGCTCACAACCCACCTTCGTCGAAGCGCCCTGGGGAGGAATGAAGCACAGCGGCATTGGCCGGGAGCTGGGCCAGTGGGGGCTGGATAACTATCTGGAGGTCAAGCAGGTGACCGAGTACGTCAGCGATCAGGCTTGGGGTTGGTATATCAGATGATTTCACCTGATTGACGCAGAGCGTCAGACGAAGCATTCCCACGCAGAGCGTGGGAACGATCACTGGATCTGACGAACCCAGCGCCCTAGTCCAGCAGCTCCAGATGCAGATGCTCGGCAACCATTTCCGCAGTGGCCTTCTTCATATGCGGCACGCGGCCCAGGCACGGCGCGGGTAGGCGCTCGGCCAGGGTCGCCAGGTTTTCTTCGAGGCGCGAGGTTTTGGGGTCGATGATATTCGCCACCCAGCCCGCCAGTTGCAGCCCGTCATTGGCAATTGCCTCGGCAGACAGCAACGCGTGGCTGATGCAACCCAGCCGCACCCCCACCACTAGAATCACGGGTAGCTTCAACGCGATCGCCAGATCGGAAAGGTTCGCCTGATCCGCCAACGGCACGCGCCAGCCGCCCGCGCCCTCGATGAGGGTGAAGTCGGCTTGTTTGGCGAGGATATGGCGCATCGGCTCGAGCAAAGAACTCACGGTCAGCGCAACCCCCGCCTCCCGCGCTGCCAGATGCGGGGCAATCGGCGGCTCGAAGGCAACAGGGTTGACCTCGTTATACGTCAACGCGATGGAACACTCGGCGCGCAACGCCACCGCATCGGGGTTGCGCAGGCCCTTGGGCTTCACATCGCAGCCGGAGGCGACAGGCTTGCCCGCCGCCGTGCTCAATCCGGATTGTCGCGCCGCATACAAAAGACCGGTGGCAATGGTGGTCTTGCCAACATCGGTATCGGTTCCCGCGATGAAATACGCAGCACTCATCTTGGCGACCATCCGTTCAGAATTTTTCAAACTATTGCCTATTCACTATAGCGCTCACACGAACGGCGCTCGCAAAACCGGTCACTTTTTAAACAATCGCAGGTTTTTCCAGCACGGCGTAGACCACCTGATAGGTCGCCGGCAGGCCTTTTTCCTGACGATAGCCTTCATAAGCCTCGATCAACGCCTGAATGCGCGCTCGCCCGGTCAACCCGCCCGGACGTCCCGGATTGATGTTGTGGGCGCCGAGGGCCTTGAGTTCGTGGGTCAAACTGCGCACGTCGGGGTAATGCAGAACGTGGGGCAGTACAGCCAGGCTGCGCACTTGCAGACCGCTGGCGGTGCACAGCGTCTGATAGTCCTCGAACTCGCGGAAACGATTGACGTGCACCATCCCGTCAACCGCCTGCCAACTGTCCCGCAACTCATACAGGGTACCGACGCACAGGCTGGCGAAACCGAATACGCCGCCGGGCTGCAACACTCGATTCGCCTCGCCGAGCACGGCGGCGAAATCCGAACACCACTGCACAGCGAGGCTGGAAAACATCAGCTCGACGCTGCCCTCGCGCAACGGCAAGTTCTCGGCATCGCCCGCCACGTAGTGCTGTGCACCACCCATAGGTCGAGCATGGCGCAACATGCCTTCGGCAATGTCCAGGGCGATGCCTTCGCTGTCAGGGAAAGTCTGCGCCAGCGCGCGGCTGAAATAACCGGTGCCACTGCCCAGATCGAGCCAGCGAAAGGGCGTCATCTGCGGTAGACGCGACATCAGCTCGGCGCCCACCGCGCGCTGCAACTCAGCAACGCTGTCATAACTTGCCGCTGCCTTGGAGAACGAAGCTGCTACCTGACGTTTGTCGGGCAGAGGGTTCTGGATTGTCGCCTGTTGCTGTTTCACGGCCTTCAACACCGCACAGTGGGAAAGATCAGTCATCACCGGACTCATGTAGGAACGCCTGGACCGCCCCGGCCACGCCGTGGGGGTTTTCCAGGATGAATGCGTGGCTGGCCTGCTCGATCACGCCGACTTCGATGTCAGGCAAGAGATTGAGCAGGTCGGTCGAAGCTTCTGCCGGTACCAACGCATCAAGACCGCCAAACAGATGTAACTGCGGGCCTCTGAAAGCCTGCAGTGCGGCACGAGTGTCCATCTGTTCGAGCAATTTGAGGCCTTCGATCAGGCCGTTGCTGGTACCTTGGGGCGCGCCAGCCTTCAGTTGTCGCGACAAGGCGCGGGGCTCTTCGGCGCCTTGTACGCAAAGCAGGCTGAAGCGCTTGAGGGTTGCATCCGGGTCGGCCTTGCAGCCATTGATGAACGCATCGAAATCAGTCTGCGGCATCGCATTCGGCCATTGGCTGCGGGCGACGAAACAGACATTGCTGGCAAATGTCGCCAGGCCACAGCAACGTTCACCACGTCTGGCCGCCAACTCAGCGGCCAGCATGCCGCCAAGGGACCAACCGCCCAGCCAGACGTTGTCCGGCACGCTCGAATCCAGTTCGTCGAGCCAGTCGCCGAGGTCATCGTTGTCCATATCCGGCAACGGTTCGATCTCGACCCGCAGGTGTTCATCCAGTCCACGTAACGCCGCCGCCAAGGGCTCCAGCGGCGAGATGCCAAGGCCCCAGCCCGGTAGCAGGATCAACCGATCACGCATGTTGTGACTCCAACGAATCGCTCTCGCCCAGCAGCGGATGGCACTGCTCCAGTGCTTCCAACAATAGCTGTACCTGAGCCTCGCTGTGCGCCGCGGACAACGTCACGCGCAAACGCGCGCTGCCAGCGGGTACGGTTGGCGGGCGAATCGCAGTCACCATCAACCCACGTTCGCGCAGCATTTGCGACAAACGCACTGCTCGGCCGCTGTCGCCGATGAGAATCGGCTGAATCGGCGTGAAGCTGTCCATCAGCTCCAGGCCAATGGCTTGCGCGCCATCGCGAAACTGCTTGATCAACGCTCGCAAATGCTCGCGACGCCAGTGTTCGGTGCGCAGCAATTCCAGGCTCTTCAGGGTAGCGCAGGCCAAGGCAGGTGGTTGGCTGGTGGTGTAGATGTAAGGCCGGGCAAACTGAATAAGGGTCTCGATCAGCGCTTCGCTGCCTGCGACGAACGCCCCGGCGGTGCCGAACGATTTGCCCAGGGTGCCGATCAACACCGGCACATCATCCATGCTCAATCCGAAATGCTCGACGATCCCTGCGCCGTTCGAACCCAGCGGGCCGAAGCCATGGGCGTCGTCAACCATCAGCCAGGCGTTTTTGGCTTTCGCGACCTTTGCAAGGGCCGGCAGGTCAGCGATGTCGCCGTCCATGCTGAACACGCCGTCAGTGACGACCAGAGTATCGCCCACTGACTTTTCCAGCCGAGAGGCCAGACTGTCAGCATCGTTATGCAGATAGCGGGAAAAACGTGCGCCGCTGAGCAGGCCGGCGTCGAGCAAAGACGCATGATTGAGGCGATCTTCCAGAACGGTATCGCCCTGCCCTACCAACGCGGTGACGGCGCCGAGATTGGCCATGTAGCCGTTTGAAAACAGCAATGCGCGCGGACGACCGGTGAGATCGGCCAAGGCTTCTTCCAGTTCGTGATGCGGGGTGCTGTGGCCGATGACCAGATGCGAGGCCCCGCCGCCCACACCCCAACGCTGCGCGCCAGCCTTCCAGGCGGTGATGACATCAGGGTGGTTGGCCAGGCCCATGTAGTCGTTGTTGCAGAACGCCAGCAGCGGCTTGCCATCGACCACGACTTCAGGGCCCTGCGGGCTTTCAAGCAGCGGACGCTGACGGTAAAGGTGTTCGGCACGACGGGCAGCGAGACGTGCGCTCAGATCGAAAGACATGCAGGCCTCGATGGTTCGGTGAGGGGAGCGCGTTAGCCGCAATCTCCTGTGGCAGCATGGTTTGCCGGCGGTCGCGATTCCGAATCCGTCACCGCGGGCAAGCCAGACTGCTACAGAAGTTGGTCGCAGTCAGGATTGAACGGATCAAACCGCCGCGTCGTAAAACATCTCGCTGCTTTTCTGCTCGATCAGCGCCTGCTCGATAGCCGCCTGATGAACTTCATCGGAATGCTCTTCACGCGCTTCCGGCTGGATGCCCAGACGCGAGAACAGCAGCATGTCCTTGTCAGCCTGCGGGTTGGCGGTGGTCAGCAGTTTGTCGCCGTAGAAGATCGAGTTGGCGCCGGCGAAGAACGCCAGGGCCTGCATCTGATCATTCATGGCCTCGCGGCCCGCGGACAGGCGCACATGGGACTGCGGCATCAGGATGCGCGCCACGGCCAGCATGCGGATGAAGTCGAACGGATCGACATCTTCGGCGTTGGCCAGCGGAGTACCCGCGACTTTCACCAACATGTTGATCGGCACCGACTCCGGGTGCTCAGGCAGGTTGGCCAGCTGGATCAACAGATTGGCGCGGTCATCCAGCGACTCGCCCATGCCGAGAATGCCGCCGGAGCAGATCTTCATGCCCGCATCACGCACGTACGCCAAGGTCTGCAGACGCTCGCTATAAGTACGGGTGGTGATGATGCTGGTGTAGAAGTCCGGCGAGGTGTCGAGGTTGTGGTTGTAGTAATCAAGACCCGCGTCAGCCAGTGCCTTGGTCTGATCCTGATCCAGCTTACCCAGGGTCATGCAGGTTTCCAGGCCCATGGCCTTGACGCCTTTGACCATTTCCAGCACGTACGGCATGTCTTTGGCTGACGGGTGCTTCCACGCGGCGCCCATGCAGAAACGGGTCGAACCGATTGCCTTGGCACGCGCCGCTTCTTCCAGCACTTGCTGGACCTGCATCAGCTTTTCTTTCTCCAGGCCGGTGTTGTAGTGGCCGGACTGCGGGCAGTACTTGCAGTCTTCAGGACAGGCGCCTGTCTTGATCGAGAGCAGGGTAGAGACTTGAACGCGGTTAGCGTCGAAATGAGCGCGGTGCACGGTTTGCGCCTGAAACAGCAGGTCATTGAACGGCTGTGTGAACAGTGCCCGGACCTCGGCTAGATTCCAGTCGTGACGCAAATTGGCATTGATGCTGGCGCTCATGGGCGGCTCCTTGATGTTTTTTGGCGAGCACCCGGGCGGTCAGCTCAATCGGCAAAACCAGAAAGTCCACAGGCGCAACACGGATGTTCGGCATATTTAAGGAAGTGACATGCGCTGTCAACCACACAACGGACATCAGGTTTACATCTGGTTAGAAAACGTACAGACCTGTCTGTTATGCGATGAGCAGACCGATTCACTCAGCCCGATCTGCATCGCCTGTGAAAGCGAACTGCCGTGGCTGATCGACCAATGTGAACACTGCGCTTTGCCCATGCCGATGTCAGGCCTGACCTGCGCGCAATGCCTGCGCCGTACCCCGGCGTTCGGCGACGTTATCGTGCCGTGGCTTTACGACTTCCCTATCGACACTTTGGTCACACGTTTCAAGCATCAGGGCAAATGGCCCATTGGACGGCTCTTGGCCGAACTGCTCGGGCAGACGTTGCAACATCGCTTCGACGAAGGGCTTCAGCGTCCTGACGTTTTGATCCCTGTACCGCTGGGCAACAAGAGAATGCGCCAACGCGGTTACAACCAGGCGGCAATGCTCGCTCGTTGGCTGGGAAGCGTACTGCAACTCCCTGTAGATGAAAAAACGATCAGACGCGTAAAGGAGACACCCGCACAACAGGGTCTGGATGCCAAGGCGAGGAAGCGCAATCTGCGCGATGCGTTCGCACTGATCGAACCACACCGTATCAGCGGAACACATGTCGCACTGATCGACGATGTGCTGACCACGGGTTCCACGGCTGACATGATCGCGCGGTTGCTGATCAGCGCCGGCGCCAGGAAGGTGGATGTGTATTGCCTGGCGAGAACGCCGAAGCCTGAAGATTGAATATGCAACGGATAGTGATAAACCCCTGTAGCAGTCCGGCTTGCCGGCGGTAGCGATGCCACAGAAGCTGCCGCCGGCAAGCCGGACTGCTACAGGGCTTCGTGTGGAACCCGAGGAAACTGGCTTACACTCCATCCTCATTTCTTCAAAAAACTGCCAAACATGTCCTTACCCCCATCGCTCACTCAACACATGGTCCGCCGCCCGCATCGCATCGCGCTGTTGCAGCACGTTGCCGAGCAAGGTTCGATTACCCGTGCAGCGAAAAGCGCAGGACTGAGCTACAAAGCGGCGTGGGATGCCATCGACGAGCTGAACAATCTGGCGCAAAAGCCACTGGTGGTGCGCAGCGTCGGGGGCCGTGGTGGTGGCGGCGCGAAGCTGTCTGAAGAAGGCGAACGGGTGCTGCGGCTTTATCAACGCTTGCAGGCCCTGCAAACCCAACTACTGGAGAGCCCTGAGGAGACCAGCGACCTGGCGCTGCTTAGTCGCCTGATGTTGCGCACCAGCGCCCGTAACCAACTGCACGGTCAGGTTCAAAGCATTACGCCGTTAGGCCGCAACGACATGATTGGATTGCAGTTGGCGGGTGGCCTGGTGATACACGCGCAGATCACTCACGACAGTACGTTGCGGCTGGAACTTGACGCTGGCGCCGATGTGTTCGCGCTGATCAAGGCCGGCTGGCTGGAATTGGTGGGACCGGGTCAAGCGGCAACAACTGGACACAATTGTCTTGAAGGGAAAATCAGCGACATTCTCGACGCAGAAGATGGCCCAAGCGAGGTCAAACTTGACCTGCCAAGCGGCCAGACGTTGTGCGCACTGGCAGAACCGGCTCACCTCAAGTCCTTGAAACTAAAGGTCGGCAGCGACGTGAACGTGCAGTTTGCGCCGTCCAATGTGCTGATCGGCACCCCGCTTTGATTCCCCTGTCACGGCTGCGGTACTGAACCACCGCCGTCATGGGAACGACACAATAGCGTCATCCAGGCTGAATAAGGTTTGCGCCAAAACCGCAGGAAGCCCGTGATGAAGCTATTAGAAGAAAATCAGTCCACCGACCTCGAAACACTGGTGTCAGAGAACAGAATGGGCCTCAGCCGCCGAGGCTTCATCAGCGCGGGCGCCCTTTGCGGCGCCGCAATGTTTCTGGGTGGCAATCTGCTTAGCCGCAGCGTGATGGCGGCAAGCGTCAGTGCGGGCAACGGTACACTGCTCGGCTTCGATAGCATCCCCTCCGCCACAGCCGACGGCATCAGCCTGCCTGCGGGCTATACATCCTCGGTACTCATCAGTTGGGGCCAACCGTTGCACGCCAATGGTCCGGCTTTCGATCCGACCGGCAAGGGAACGGCCAAGGCACAGGAGCTTCAGTTCGGCGACAATAACGACGGCATGAGCCTGTTCACCTTCCCTGGTGATGACGCCGACAGGGCCACTCGTGCGCTGATGGCGATCAACAACGAATACACCAATTACCGCTATCTGTTCGCTCACGGCAAAGACCCGCAATCGGCCGAAGATGTGCACAAAGCCCAAGCCAGCGAAGGCGTGTCGGTTATCGAGGTCAAGCGCGCAGCAGGCCAGTGGCAGTTCGTGCAAGGCTCGAAGTACAACCGACGCATCCATGGCAACTCCCCGATTCGTCTGAGCGGCCCCGCTGCCGGACATGAATGGCTCAAGACAGCGGCCGACAAGACCGGCAAGAATGTGCTCGGCACCTTTCAGAACTGCGCCAACGGCAAGACGCCGTGGGGGACTTATCTGACCTGCGAAGAGAACTTCACCGACTGCTTTGGCAGCAGTGATCCCGCACAGTCATTCGACGCTGCCGCCAAGCGTTACGGCGTGGTCGCGACCAGCAAAGAAGTGAACTGGCACCCGCACGATCCTCGATTCGACTTCGCGAAGAACCCCAATGAATTCAACCGCCACGGCTGGGTGGTGGAAATCGACCCGTTCGACCCGAAGTCCACGCCGGTCAAGCGCACAGCCCTGGGCCGCTTCAAGCATGAAAACGCGGCGATCACCGAGACCAAAGACGGTCGCGTTGTGGTGTACATGGGCGATGACGAACGCGGCGAATTCATCTACAAGTTCATCAGCCGCGACAAGATCAATCACAAGCACCCAAAAGCCAATCGCGACATTCTCGATCACGGCACGCTGTACGTCGCGCAGTTCGATAACGGCGACAGCAATCCGGATCACCCCAAAGGCCAGGGCAAGTGGGTCGAGCTGACGCATGGCAAGAACGGTATCGATGCCTCGAGCGGCTTCGCCAGTCAGGCAGAGGTGCTGATTCATGCGCGCCTTGCGGCCAGTGTGGTGAAAGCCACACGCATGGACCGGCCGGAATGGATCGTGGTCAGCCCCAAGGACGGTCAGGTGTATTGCACGCTGACCAACAATGCCAAGCGCGGCGAGGACGGCCAGCCAGTAGGCGGCCCGAACCCTCGGGCGAAAAACCAGTACGGGCAGATTCTGCGCTGGCAGGAAACGGGCTCCGACGCAGCGTCCATGGCGTTCGCCTGGGATCTGTTCGTGGTCGCGGGAAATCCGGGCGTGCATGCCGGCACACCTCAAGGTGGATCGAGCAATATCACCCCGCAGAACATGTTCAACAGTCCGGACGGCCTGGGTTTCGACCAGGCTGGACGGCTGTGGATTCTCACTGATGGCGACTATTCGAACGCAGGTGATTTCGCCGGAATGGGCAACAACCAGATGCTTTGCGCTGATCCGGCCAGTGGCGAAATTCGTCGATTCATGGTTGGACCGGTGGGCTGTGAAGTCACCGGCATCAGTTTCGCGCCGGACCAGAAAGCGCTGTTCGTGGGCATTCAGCACCCGGGTGAGAAAGGCGGCTCGACCTTTCCCGAGCATTTGCCCAACGGCAAGCCGAGGTCTTCGGTGATGGTGATTACTCGGGAAGATGGTGGCGTGATCGGCGCCTGATTACTCAATGCTCTGCAGCAGCCCGGCTAGCCGACGGTGACATTCTCAGGATCACAACCGCCGGCAAGCCGGACTGGGACAGGGATTCGTCGGACCGCTGCCCCATATCCCGACAATCCACTGGTCTCATTTCTCTTGCTCTGCGTTACCATGACTGGCCCGACGCGGCAGCCTGCCGCGCGCAGGAGTAAGCATGGCCCACCCGTTCGCAACACTCACACCTGACCTTGTACTGGACGCCGTCGAGAGCATCGGCTTCGTCAGCGACGCCCGGATTCTCGCGCTCAACAGCTACGAGAACCGCGTCTATCAGGTCGGCATCGACGAAAGCCAGCCGCTGATCGCCAAGTTCTACCGACCCAATCGCTGGACCACCGAAGCCATTCTCGAGGAACACAGCTTCACCGCCGAGCTTGCCGAAGTGGAGATTCCGGTAGTCGCGCCACTTGTACACAACGGCCAGACTCTGTTCGAACACGCGGGCTTTCGCTTCACACTGTTTCCCCGTCGTGGCGGCCGCGCGCCAGAGCCGGGCAATCTCGATCAGCTGTATCGACTGGGTCAGTTACTCGGGCGCATTCATGCCGTGGGCGCGACTCGCCCCTTCGAGCATCGCGAAGCGTTAGGCGTGAAGAACTTCGGGCATGACTCGCTGAATTATCTGCTGGAAAACGATGTGATTCCCCGCAGTCTGCTTCCGGCTTACGAGTCGGTCGCCAAGGATCTGCTCAAGCGCGTGGAAGACGCCTACGCCGCCACACCCCATACCAACATCCGCATGCATGGCGACTGCCACCCCGGCAACATGATGACCCGCGATGAAATCTTCCACATCGTCGACCTAGATGACTGCCGCATGGGCCCGGCAGTGCAGGACATCTGGATGATGTTGGCAGGGGATCGCCAGGATTGCCTGAGTCAACTGTCGGAATTGATGGACGGTTACAACGAATTCCACGATTTCGATCCGCGTGAACTGGCATTGATCGAACCTTTGCGCGCCTTGCGCCTGCTGCATTACAGCGCCTGGCTCGCACGTCGGTGGGATGACCCGGCGTTCCCGCACAGTTTTTCCTGGTTCGGCACCGAGCGGTATTGGGGCGATCAGGTGCTGGCACTACGTGAACAACTGGCGGCGCTGAATGAGGAACCGTTGAAGCTGTTTTAAACCGCCCGTTGCAGGCGTGAGCTTGCTCGCGATTGGAAATAGCCGATGCG
The DNA here is from genome assembly GCF_003605735.1 of Pseudomonas sp. LS-2. Classification (GTDB taxonomy): domain Bacteria; phylum Pseudomonadota; class Gammaproteobacteria; order Pseudomonadales; family Pseudomonadaceae; genus Aquipseudomonas. The sequence goes on from NZ_QXTJ01000003.1 coordinate 100,620, forward strand.
TTTGATCAGTCGCTACCGCGAGCAAGCTTAGTTCTACAAATAGCCACCAGCTCCCCCAAAAAAACAAGTCACAGGACCACTCATGCAAGCTGCCAACCCGCGCCGCGGGTACATTCTGGGCCTCACCGCCTACATCATCTGGGGATTATTCCCGATCTACTTCAAGTTGCTTTCCTCCGTTCCTGCGCTTGAAATCATCGTCAACCGCGCAATCTGGTCGGCGATTTCCGGCTCTCTACTGCTGATGGTATGGAAGCATCCGGGCTGGTGGCGTGAACTGCGCGACAACCCGCGACGGTTGGCAATTCTCGCGGGCAGCGGCACATTGATCGCCGCTAACTGGCTGATTTACGTCTGGGCAGTCAACAACAACCACATGGTCGAGGCGAGCCTGGGTTACTTCATCAACCCGCTGATCAATGTGATGCTGGGCATGGTGCTGCTGCGCGAAAGATTACGGCCCCTGCAATGGGTCGCGGTCATTCTGGCGTTGATTGGCGTGGCGCAGCAGGTCTGGCAAGTCGGCAGTCTGCCGTGGATCTCTCTGGCGTTGGCGTTCAGTTTCGGTTTCTACGGGCTTATCCGCAAACAGGCACCCGTCGCGGCGCTGCCGGGGCTCGTCGTGGAGACCTGGATTCTAGTCCCGCTTGCGATTGGCTGGCTGCTGTTCAACCCGATGGCCCACAGTGCACAGCCTGAATTCTGGAGCACATCCCAAGCCATCTGGCTCGCCATGGCCGGCCCGGTGACGCTGGTGCCTCTGGTCTGTTTCAACGCGGCTGCAAGGCATCTGCCCTACGCCACATTGGGCTTTTTGCAGTACATCGCCCCCACGCTGGTGTTGTCGCTGGCGGTGCTGATGTTTGGCGAGCACATGCCATCGGCGACGCTGGTGACCTTCGTATTTATCTGGATAGGCCTGTTCATCTACACCATCGACGGCTGGCTTGCGATGAAGCGTCGCGCCGAGCGCTGATCAAAATATGCACAACTTCCAGCAACCCGTGACTGGCGTGGCTTGCAGCCGTTCTTACTCAGGTTATCCACAGGCAGACGGTTGGAAAAACTGGATAAGTACGCGTAAGGCCTGTATCGGTTCGGCTTGCCGGTGGTGGTGTTAGGGACCGCCACCGCCGGCGAGCCGTGCCGAGACAGGCAGAATTGCACTCGGCATTGCAGATCTGTGCGGCTTACTCATCCGCTTTGAGTTTCAACTCCACCATCAACTCGTCCGCCAGCGTCTCAAGGCGCGCCTGCAACGCATCCAGCGTTAATTCCAACGGCAAACCCAGTACCGCATTGGCGCGAAAGAGCAGTTCACTGCTCATCGGGGCAGGGTCGACATTGGTCACCAGACTCTCGACGTTTACACCTTGCTCGGCCAGCAGGCGCGTTACGTCCCGCACAATCCCCGGCCTGTCATTGCCCACCAGCTCCATGTTGATCGGCCTCCGGGGGCCCGAGTCAATGCCCACCTCAGCGAATAGGACACGGATGCCATGAACCGATAAACCCTCCAAAGCGTTCTTCAAGTCGGTGTAGGCATCGGCAGGCACGCCGATGCGCAAGATCCCCGCAAACTGCCCCGCCATGTGAGTCATGCGGCTTTCCAGCCAATTGCCACCGTGTTTTGCAATGCACGATGCGATCTGTTCGACCTGCCCCGGTTTATCGGGGGCAAATACGGTGACGATGAGATGATCCACGGTCGACTCCTTTTCTTTACGTGTCCACAGGCTGGTTTCCCAAGCCTGCGCGGCTGTCGGTCAAGTATAGGCAAGGCCCCGGCAAGCGCTTGAGTGCTCCCTGAAGAAACAATATGTGTACCATTTCCAGAATTCTCTGGAACAATTCACAAGTTTTTTGAGAACATCCGTAACCCCGACGTGACCCATTGTGAAAATCCAGTCGATCGGTGACATATTCAGTCTGATTTTCACGCCGCGACTCATCATGTAGTATTCCGCCGCGTTCACTACATAACGTTGGAAAGATGCCTGACTTAGCATCGCCGCTCGTTGAAACCTGTTCCGCAAAGCGCATAACGCCTTTCCTTCAGGTCCTCCCAACCCCGGCCCAGCCGCCTTTGATGGCATGATCTGGCAAGGGTGAGCGGTTGATGTCGATGGCTTTAACAAAAGAGCGCTCCAAGCGCAGATAGCTGAGCAGAGTGAGGCAAGCAATGACTGAACACGTTCAAGTCGGTGGCCTTAAGGTCGCCAAAGTCCTTCTGGATTTCGTGAACAACGAAGCCCTTCCTGAAACCGGCCTTGAAGCTGCCGCGTTCTGGGACGGTGCCGACAAGCTCATCCACGAGCTGGCGCCGAAGAACAAAGCCCTACTCGCCAAACGTGACGACTTCCAGGCGCGCATCGATGCTTGGCACCAGTCCAATGCCGGCAAGGCACACGACGCCGCCGCATACAAAGCTTTCCTCCAGGAAATCGGTTATCTGCTGCCAGAAGCGGCGGACTTCCAGGCCACGACCCAAAACGTCGATGAAGAAATCGCACGCATGGCAGGCCCGCAGTTGGTCGTGCCAGTGATGAATGCCCGTTTCGCCCTGAACGCCTCGAACGCCCGTTGGGGCTCGCTGTACGACGCGCTGTACGGCACCGATGCCATCAGCGAAGAAGGCGGCGCCGAGAAAGGCCGGGGCTACAACAAGGTGCGCGGCGACAAGGTCATCGCCTTCGCCCGCGCATTTCTCGACGAAGCCGCGCCACTGGCCGCAGGCTCTCACGTCGATTCCACCAGTTACAAAATCGTCGATGGCGTGCTGATCGTCGGTCTCAAGGGCGGCAGCAATACCGGCCTGCGTGACGATGCACAGTTGATCGGCTTCCAGGGTGATGCCTCGGCACCTACCGCGATCCTGCTCAAGCACAACGGCCTGCACTTCGAAATCCAGATCGACGCCACGAGCCCGGTCGGCCAGACCGATGCCGCTGGCGTCAAAGACGTACTGATGGAGGCTGCGCTGACCACCATCATGGACTGCGAAGACTCCATCGCAGCCGTAGACGCCGACGATAAAGTCGTGGTCTACCGCAACTGGCTGGGCCTGATGAAGGGCGATCTGTCGGAGGAAGTCTCCAAGGGCGGCACGAGCTTCACCCGCACGATGAATCCGGATCGCGTGTACACCTCACCAAAAGGCGAGCCGGTGACCTTGCATGGTCGCTCGCTGTTGTTCGTGCGTAACGTCGGTCACCTGATGACCATCGACGCGATTCTCGACAATCAGGGCAACGAAGTTCCGGAAGGCATTCTTGACGGCCTGCTGACCAGCCTGGCAGCGATCCACAACCTCAAGGGCAACACGTCGCGCGCCAACAGCCGTACCGGCTCGCTGTACATCGTCAAACCGAAGATGCACGGCCCTGAAGAAGTGGCGTTCACCAACGAGCTGTTCGGCCGCATTGAAGAAGTCCTGAACCTGCCGCGCAACACGCTGAAGGTCGGGATCATGGACGAGGAGCGTCGCACCACGATCAACCTGAAGGCCTGCATCAAAGCGGCCAGTGAGCGTGTGGTGTTCATCAACACCGGCTTCCTGGACCGCACCGGAGACGAAATTCATACGTCCATGGAAGCCGGTCCGGTCGTGCGCAAAGCACAGATGAAAGGCGAGAAGTGGATCGGCGCGTATGAAAACTCCAACGTCGACATCGGCCTGAAGTGCGGTCTGCAAGGCCGTGCGCAGATCGGTAAAGGCATGTGGGCGATGCCGGACCTGATGGCTGCGATGCTCGAACAGAAAATCGCGCATCCGCTGGCGGGCGCCAACACTGCCTGGGTGCCTTCGCCGACTGCCGCTGCATTGCATGCGCTGCATTACCACAAGGTCGACGTGTTCGCCCGTCAGGCCGAATTGGCCCAGCGCGCACCGGCCTCGGTCGATGACATCCTGACCATTCCACTCGCGCCGAACACGAACTGGACGCCTGAGGAAATCCAGAACGAACTGGATAACAATGCCCAGGGCATCCTCGGCTACGTAGTGCGCTGGATCGATCAGGGGGTCGGTTGCTCGAAGGTGCCGGACATCAATGACGTCGGCCTGATGGAAGATCGTGCGACGCTGCGCATTTCCAGTCAGCACATTGCCAACTGGCTGCGCCACGGCGTGGTCAACGAGCAGCAAGTGATGGAAAGCCTCAAGCGCATGGCGCCGGTGGTGGATCGTCAGAACGCCAACGACGCGCTGTATCGCCCTCTGGCGCCGGACTTCGACAGCAACATCGCTTTCCAGGCGGCCGTCGAACTGGTGATCGAAGGCACCAAACAGCCAAACGGCTACACGGAGCCGGTGCTGCATCGCCGTCGTCGTGAGTTCAAGGCGAAGAACGGTCTGTAAAAAGCGCCGTCAAGCAAAAGGCGGTGTGTCTGACTGACACACCGCCTTTTTTGTTGCCAGCAAACTGATTGTAGGAGCGCGCTTGCCCGCGATCACGTCGGCACATCCGACGCCATTGGTTCCAGACATACCGCTATCGCGGGCAAGCGCGCTCCTACATGAAATCAGGATGCACTCAGCCCATCCCCAATTCCCGCTTCACCAGCCGCAGCAACTGCTTGGTGTTGATCGGCTTGAGCAGAAAGTCCACCACGCTCAAATGCATCGCATCGATGGCATCGCGGACATGCGCATCGCCCGACACGATAATGATCGGCAGCGCTGCACGGTCTGAATCACGCACTTTGCGAATCAGGTCAAGCCCATCGCACGGCGCCATGCGCAGATCGGTGATCAGCAACGCAATGGACGGTCGAGTCTGTAGCAAGTGCATCGCACTGGTGCCACCCGCTGCCGTAATGCAACTGATGTCGTTGAGACTGAGGATTTCGGCCAGTATCTCCCGAGCATCCTTGTCGTCGTCGACGATCAGCACCCGTTGTGGCGATTGCGATGGAGGCGCCAGCATCACCTCATTGAGGGCTTCGCGCTCTTCATCACTCAAAATGTCGTGATCGAACATACCCGTCTCATCTTCCTGTCGACTCCCATTCTGACAGCGCATACAGACTCACTACGCTGCACGCTTTACCGGCTCCATGCCAGGCCGTTTACGCCTTCACACGATAGACGTCGAAACAATGACACGCTTGTTCGATGTCGCCTCGCGCCTGTTCCGTCACCTAAGACTTACGTCCAATGGGCACTGCCCGATAAGCGGTCGACCATGGAGCCATAAAAACAAGTGGTGCCGGTCATGAGCAAAGCGGATGCTTTTACCCAGGCAGGAAAAACAGCCGTGTTGCAGAACATTCACGGCACGATGCAGTTCCTGCAAAAATTCCCGCCATTCAACCAGATGGAGAATGCCCACCTGGGCTATCTGGTAGAACAGTGCCAGCTGCGTTTCTACGCTACGGATGAGAGCATCATCAAGCCTGGCGATGGGCCAGTAGAGCACTTTTATATCGTCAAACAGGGTCGCGTCGTTGGCGAACGCCCGCATTCCGCGAAAGGCGGGACCGAGACGACGTTCGAAATCACCACCGGCGAATGCTTTCCGCTCGCCGCTCTTTTAGGCGAACGTGCCACCCGCACCGAGCATCTGGCCGCCGAAGACACATTCTGCCTGCAGTTGAACAAGCAGGCGTTCATCAAGCTGTTCGCACTTTCCAGCACCTTTCGCGATTTCGCCCTGCGCGGCGTCAGCAGTCTGCTCGAACAGGTCAATCAGCAAGTAAAGCAGAAGGCGGTTGAAACTCTCGGAACCCAGTATTCGCTGAACACTCGCCTCGGCGAACTGGCGATGCGTCACCCGGTGACCTGCTCGCCCGACATGCCATTACGCGAAGCCGTGAAGCTGATGGACGAGCAGCAAGTGGGGAGCATCGTGATCGTCGATGAGGCCAAATCCCCATTGGGGATCTTTACCCTGCGCGATCTGCGTCAGGTGGTCGCCGACGTGAATGCCGACTTCGGTCAGCCGATCCGTCACACCATGATTCAGGCCCCGTTTTACCTGAGCCCCGACGCCAGTGCTTTCGATGCGGCCATTGCCATGACCGAACGGCACATCGCCCATGTTTGCCTGGTCAAGGATCAGAGGGTCTGCGGCGTGGTGTCCGAGCGCGATCTGTTTTCCCTGCAACGGGTGGATCTGGTGCATCTGGCCCGAACCATCCGCAACGCACCTCGCATCGACTCGCTGAGCAATATGCGCGGCGACATCGTGCAACTGGTGGATCGCATGCTGGCCCACGGCGCGTCATCGACTCAGATAACCCAGATCATCACGCTGCTCAACGATCACATGGTGTGCCGTGTGATCGAGCTGGTGCTAGAGGAAAAAGGCGATCCCGGCATCCCGTTCAGTTGGCTGTGCTTTGGCAGCGAAGGACGACGCGAACAGACGCTCTATACCGATCAGGACAACGGCATTCTGTTCGAGGCGAATGACGCCGCGCACGCGGCTGAGATCAGAGGCCTTCTGTTGCCGATCGCCGAACGTATCAATCAGGGTCTGGCGCTGTGCGGTTTTGCGCTGTGCAAAGGCGGCATCATGGCCAGCAATCCCCAACTGTGCCTGTCGCGGATTGAATGGGCGCGGCGTTTCGGGTCGTTCATTCGTGAGGCAACGCCGGAAAACCTGTTGTCTTCCAGCATCTATTTCGATTTGAGGGTGGTGTGGGGCGATGAGAGCGGCGGCGAACACCTGCGTCAGAGCATTCTGGCGCAGGTCGCGGACAACACGTTGTTCCAGCGCATGATGGCCGACAACGCCTTGCGCCAGCGCCCGCCCGTGGGAAGGTTCAAGGACTTCGTGGTCGCTCGCAAGGGCAGCGAGAAAGACACGCTAGACCTCAAGACACAGGGCCTGACGCCTTTCGTTGATGGTGCGCGCCTGCTCGCTCTGGCCAATGGCGTGGCGGCCAATAACACCCTTGACCGCCTGCGCCAACTGGTGGCCAGAGAAGTGATCGATCCACTGGATGGCGCAGCCTATGAAGAGGCATATCACTTCATCCAGCAGACACGCATGCAACAGCATCAGCAGCAGAGTCGACAGAATCTGCCCTATTCCAACCGCATCGATCCCGATGTACTCAACCATCTGGATCGCAGAATCCTGCGCGAATCGTTCCGCCAGGCGCAGCGCCTGCAAACGAGCCTCACCGTGCGTTATCAACTTTAAGCGACAGAACATGAACCTGTTTCAATGGCTCAAACCCCCGCGGCGCAACAAGGTGCCGGACCTGACACCCGAGCAGTTGCGGCGCCTGGACGGGCTACCCAATCCGTCTGTCTTCGATGAAAAGCCGTTGCGTCGACAGCGCTGGGTGGTCCTGGATCTGGAAACCAGCGGCCTGAACATGAACCGCGACGAGGTACTGTCCATTGGCGCGGTGGTCATCGAAGACGGCGCCATCGATCTCGGCCAGCAGTTCGAGCGCACATTGCTGCGTCCCGATCACAAGCTCAGCCCCAGTGTGTTGATTCATGGGCTGGGGCCAAGCGCGATTGCGGCGGGAAGCGAGCCCGTCGATGCGCTGCTGGACTTCATGGAGTTTGTGGGAAGCTCACCGTTGTTGGCGTTCCATGCTCCCTTCGATCAACACATGATCGGGCGCGCATTGAAGGAAAGCCTGGGTTACCGCCTGCAACATCCATTTCTGGATGTGGCGGAGATCGCGCCCTTGCTCTTTCCTCAGGCCTGTCTGCGTCAGGCAGGGCTTGACGACTGGACCGGGTTTTTCGGGCTGCACGCCGAAGAGCGGCATCACGCCAGCGCCGACGCGCTGGTGACGGCGGAACTGGCGCTGATCCTCTTCAGCCACGCAAGGCGCCAGGATATGGACAGCCCGGCACGTCTGGAACAGTGCCTGGCGAAGTGGCGACGCAGGCAGCAATCGCATTCGTTTTGATCGGCCCTCGCCGAGGCAACAGTTACCTGGCAGTCCCGCCTGCCGGCGCAGGCAGTTTCGAAGGCCAAACCGCCGACAAGCCGTGCTGCTACCAAAAAAAATCGTGGCTCTCTAGATCACATTGTTTAAGGACCATTCCTACACAAACCGTTCGGCTCCTTCTGGTAACGACCAATTGCCAGCATTCATTCGCTCTGACACAATCGCGAATAATTCTCGTTAGTTACTTTGTTCTCTTCGGTGCGCTCGTGTCGTCACTTCAAAGCCCTCAACACCAGCTTGTCGGAACGCTCTACCGCGACCATCGCAGCTGGCTGCTGGCGTGGCTGAAGCGTAATGTCGCCTGCCCTCACCGCGCCGAGGATCTGAGTCAGGACACCTTCATCCGCCTGCTGGGGCGTGATCAGTTGGCCGCCCCTCGAGAACCGCGTGCGTTTCTGGTGCAAATAGCCAAAGGCTTGCTGTTCGATTACTTTCGTCGCACCGCATTGGAACAGGCCTACCTCACCGAACTGATGCTAATTCCCGAAGGCGAACAGCCCTGCGTCGAAGAACAGCAACTCATTCTGGAAGACCTCAAGGCCATCGACCGTCTGCTCGGCAAACTGTCGAGCAAGGCGCGCGCAGCATTTCTGTATAACCGTCTGGATGGCATGAGCCACGCCGAGATCGCTGGAAAACTCGGTGTTTCGGTGCCTCGTGTACGCCAGTACCTGGCTCAGGGAATGCGTCAGTGCTACACCGCCCTTTACGGCGAGCCGACATGAGCATCCCGACCCGCCCCGTTTCTTCGCAAGTGCTGGACGCTGCCATTGCCTGGCAGTTGTGTCTGGACTGCGGTCAGGGCAGCGAGGCAGAGCGCGAAGAGTTCGCCAAGTGGTATGCCGCCAGCGAGGAACATGCCCGAGCCTGGATGCAGCTGGGCATGCTCGATCAACGCTTTGTCGGCACCACAGGCCCTGCCCGCTCGGCATTGTTGCGTTCGCGCGAAGGCGTGAGTCGACAGGTGCGCAAGCTGGGTCGAGGTGTGGCGGGTATCGCTTTGGCGCTGGGGCTGACAATACTTCTCGGCGATCACTATCTGTCATTGAATTACTGGCTGGCCGACCAACGTACCGCCACGGGCGAACAGCGGACCATTCGCCTGGCGGACAACACCCTGATTCGCCTTAATACCCACAGCGCCCTGGATGTGAGATTCGACGCCAAGCAGCGCCGGGTCATTCTTCAGGAAGGTGAAATCTTCGTGGAAACCGGCAGCCACGAGGACCCGCGTCCTTTCATTGTCGAAACCGATGAAGGGCAAATGCGGGCACTGGGTACGAAGTTTCTGGTCAAGCGACAGGATGACGGCACGCTGCTGAGCGTCCTGCAATCGGCTGTCGCGGCGCATCCACAGGCGGCAGGCAGCGAGATGATCTTGCACGAAGGTCAACAGATGCTGATTCAGCGTCAAAGCCTCGGTCCGATGATCGCTCTTGCCCCCGGCGCCGATGCCTGGATGCGCGGCATGCTGGTGGTAGACAACGCGCCACTCAAGGATGTCATCGCCGAACTCGGCCGATATCGTCAAGGCCATCTGGCCGTAGCATCGGATGTCGCTGACCTGCGCATCACCGGCAGCTTCCCGCTGACCGATACCGATCTTGCACTGAAGGCACTGACGCCGACGCTGCCTGTTGCGATCGAACAGCGCACGCATTGGTGGGTCACGGTGGTCGCCAGTGCTGGTAAGCCCACTGACAAAAGCGAAGCTGCGAAGGCTGCAAAATTGTAAATCTAAATTATTTTCGATTCGCCCCTATCACTTTTCAAATCTCGTTCGGCACATAGGCATTGAGAACAACTTCGACTCAGGAGCCCGCCCATGTCCCGCACGCTTCAAACCCTTCTGCGACCGAGCCTGCTGGCCGCCGCTGTCGCCCTCGCGGCACCGCTGGCGAGCACGCAACTGATGGCGGCCTCTCAGGCATCCAGCGTCCGCGCTTACGACCTGCCCGCAGCACCGCTGTCGACCACGCTGACGCAAATCGCCAGCCAGGCTGGCCTTGCACTGTCGTTGGATCCGTCGCTGGCCGCTGGCCGTACGTCGGCGCCGGTTCAGGGCCAGTTCGATGCGCCGGGTGCCATGGCCCAAGCGTTGCGCGGCACCGGTTTGCAGCTGAGCCAGACCTCCGCAGGCACCTACAGCCTGATTGCGGCACCAGAGGGTGTGATGGCGTTGCCTGAGACCAGCATTCAAGGGCGTCAGGACGGTTTTGAAAGTGCATGGGGTCCGACCGAGACGTACGCTGCTACCCGCACCGCATCCGGAACCAAGACCGACACCGCGCTGATTGAAGCGCCGCGTTCGATCTCGGTTGCGACTCGCCAGCAGATGCAGGACCGTGCAGTACAGAACCTCGACGACGCCGTTCGCTACATGCCTGGCGTTGTCGCCAGCAGCTACGGCAGCGACAGCCGCGCCGAGTGGCTGAAAGTGCGTGGCTTTGAGCCAACCCAGTTCCTCGATGGCCTGCCGCTGCCAAAGGGCGCCTACGTGATGCCGAAGATGGAAACCTGGGACCTGGATCGCGTTGCTCTGCTTCGCGGCCCGGCCTCTTCCGTTTACGGTCAGACGCCTCCAGGCGGTTTGCTGGATATGGTCAGCCGTCGCCCAGAAGCCGAAGCCAGTCATGAAATCCAGGCCCAGGTCGGCAGCTACAACCGCAAACAGATCAGCTTCGATAGCACCGGCAAGATCGATGACGCCGATACCTTCGAATACCGCGTCAGCGGCGTGGTGCGTGACAGCGGGACGTCGGTCGAGCATATCGACGACAAGCGCTACAACATCGCCCCCAGTCTGACCTGGAACATCAACCCGGACACCAAGCTGACCTTCCTCAGCCAGTTCAACCGGGACGATACCGGCATCACCAGCCAGTTCTTGCCGATTCAGGGCACGAAATATCCTTCACCTGCCGGAGAAATCCGCTACCACAAGAACCTCGGTGATCCGGACTGGGAATTCTACGACAAGACCTATTACTCGCTCGGTTACGCGTTTGAAACCCGCCTGAACGATGTCTGGCAGTTCAAACAGAACCTGCGCTACACCAAAAGCGATCTGTCGTTCCAAGGCATTACCGCCGGTGGTTTTTACGGGTCCGTTGCAGATGACGGCACTGTTCAGCGCGGCGCTAACGTCGTGAACGAGGACATCAGCCAGTTCGCGCTGGACAACAACTTTCAGGCCGATTTCGACACCGGCGTGGTCAAGCACACCTTGTTGCTGGGCGCCGACTATCAGCGCGTCAACCACAACTACAAGTGGCAGTACGGCAGTGCTCCGACCAGCAATATCATCAACCCGATCTATGGTCAGGACTTCAGCAACGTCTCGTACTCCGCTTTTCAGGACTACAACCAGAAGACCGACGACTTCGGCATCTACGTCCAGGACCAACTGGCTCTGGATAACTGGCGTCTGACCCTGGGCGGCCGTCAGGATCTGCTCAAGACCAAGTCCGAGTTCTACAACACCAGCCAGTCCGACGACCGCACAGACAGCGCCTTCACCGGTAACGCGGCGCTGAGTTATGTATTTGATTCGGGCTTCACACCTTACGTTTCCTACGCCGAATCATTCCAGGCCGAGCAAGGCGGCGCCAATGGTGTTGCGTTCAAACCCGGCACCGGCAAGCAGTACGAAGTGGGTCTGAAATACCAGCCCCCAGGCAGCGACATCATGTTCACAGCTGCAGCCTACGACTTGACCCGTCGAGACATCGTCCTGAGCGACACATTGGGGGTGCAGCGTCCGCTGGGTGAAGCCAAGGTTCGTGGCTTCGAACTGGAAGCCGTGGGTAACGTCACCGAGAACCTGAAAGTGACGGCGTCCTACACCTACGCCAATAGCAAGATGACCAAAGTCACCGACCCGTTGGACAAGAATCGTCCGCTGCCGCTGACACCTGAAAACCAGGCATCGATCTGGGGTGACTACACTTGGCACACTGGGCTGCTCGACGGCTTCGGCGTTGGCTTCGGCGCGCGTTACATCGGTGAAACCGACAACATCGCTATCGGCAGCTACGGTTTCGTGGCCAATCCGAACTACGGCCACAGCAACCCGTACACCGTCTATGACGCTGCCGTTCATTACGACTTGGGCCGCATGAGCAACTCCCTCAAGGGCGTGAGCGTGTCGGTGAACGCCAACAACGTCTTCGACAAGGAATACATTTCCACCTGCGAAGGCTTCTATTGCTACTACGGCGATCGTCGCAGCGTGCTCGCAAGCGTGGACTACAAATGGTAATCGTTTAAACTCGTAGCGCTGAAAACAAGGGCCGCCCCTCACAGCGGCCCTTTTTGCTTTCGCTTACTCGGTACCTGCACCATGAAAAGCCACACCATCCGTCGCTGGTCGTTCATCCACACGTGGAGCAGTCTGATCTGCACCTTGTTCTTGCTGATGCTCGCGATCACCGGCTTGCCGCTGGTCTTCCATCACGAGATCGAACATCTGCTGGGCGACACCCCGGAGCTCAAAGAGATGCCCGCCAGCACGCCCCGCATGGATCTGCAGCAACTGGTGAGAGCCGCCGAGGCACATCGCCCGGGCGAGGTTGTGCAGTACTTCGGCTGGGATGAAGACGAACCCAACGGCATGTATGCCTTCATGGGCAAGACTGCAGGCGGCGACCCTAACGATACGCACACCTTCATGCTCGATTCGCGCACGGGCGAAGCCGTGGAAACCCCGTCGGCCAACGGCGGTTTCATGAACATCATGCTGCGCCTGCATGTGGACATGTACGCCGGTCTCCCCGGAAAATTGCTGCTTGCCTTCATGGGCCTGCTGTTCGTGTTGGCGATCATTTCCGGCGTGGTGCTTTACGCGCCTTTCATGCGCCGCCTGGATTTCGCCACCGTGCGCCCGAACAAGTCGACCCGCGTGCGCTGGCTCGATCTGCACAACCTGATCGGCGTAGTGACGCTGACCTGGGCGTTCGTCGTCGGGCTGACCGGCGTGCTCAATGCCTGCGCTGACCTTGTGATCGCGCAGTGGCGCAACGATTCGCTGGCAGCCATGGTCGCCCCTTATAAAGACGCCCCGCCGCTAACCGAACGGGCGCCCGCAACCCATCTGCTGGACATTGCCCAGACAACCGTTCCGGGTTCAGAGCCATCCTTCATTGCGTTCCCGGGATCGCGCTTCTCGAGCGAGCATCACTATGCGGTGTTCATGAAGGGCAGCACGCATCTGACCTCACATTTGCTGACCCCCGTGCTGATCGATGCCGAAAGCCTGAAAGTGACCGCCATCGTCAGCAGCCCGTGGTACATGGACGCGCTGCTGCTTTCACAACCCTTGCACTTCGGCGATTACGGCGGCATGCCGATGAAGATTCTCTGGGGTGTTCTGGACGTGCTCACCATTATCGTTCTGAGCAGCGGCGTGTACCTATGGTGGGTCCGTCGTCGTGCCGCAGCGACGATGAATGTTCGACAGGCGGTGGAAGCGGCATGACCCGACACAAGAGACACCCGGCTTTCTGGAGAACCTTCGCCAAACCGACCTGGATCGCCTTGCTCACCGCCGTGGGGCTGTTCGCGGCATTGTTGGGCGACGACGGCTGGGACGTTCTGTCTTGGGTAGGCATGGCAATTCCGGCTTGGCTTAGCATCAAGGGATTGATGGTGCGCAAGCGGGTTTGATTCACCGAACCCGCGCTGCCACATGATTTACATCCAACAAACTTGCGTCACCGTTAGGGAGCATCGCGGAAAAGATCGCTGGAGCAACATCCGCCTCGGCGACCAAAAACAGATTGCCGACCTTTCATTCAGGAGACGTCATCGTCAGTATTGATGCCCAAGTGTCAGGTGGCATCGGTCCTCAACGCTCGTCAGCATCCTTGATCCTGAAAGTGAACGGCGGTCGCTGATGGGGACAGGTCTGTCCCTGGCAATTATGTGTTTCGTAATCTGGGGTGTACGTCGAATCACCGTACCAAGACTCTATCAGTGCTTGACTGGCTTGGCGCTGATAGTCTTCTACTTCAAGTACGTCATCTCGTGGACTGTTGCAATGGAAGAAGTGCGAGATGCTTACTTCCTGGATTACGAAACACTGTTATTTGGCATTTTCTATCTGGGAGTAGACCTTGTGATATACAGCTGGTGGCGTGACGACGAGCCAAAGTAGCAAATCGCACTGCAGCCTCATCAACTGACTGGCTTGTCCCACGCTCCCCTCGCGCGTGGGACAAGCACTGTCCGCCACGCAAGTCATCATATGACTTTCCAGCCATACTCAAATCCAGCAAGCCTGCGTCCTCCCCGGCCGAGCCTCACGACTCCAATCGCCCTCGATCACCCAAAACCCAGCCCCGATCGTGACAATCGAGTTACATATAGAAATACAATCGCCATTCATGGGTATTCCCATTGACAACAAAACGTGCATTTGACTAAATCCACAGTCGTACGACGACGTATAACGCTCGCCGCTAAATAAAAACAATATCAAGAGTGGATTCGATGAAAATCAAAGGCATCCGTTGGTGGATGGTCGCGCTGATTACCGGTGGCATGATCGTCAACTACCTCGCTCGCAACACCCTCTCCGTCGCCGCTCCGACCATGATGAGCGAGCTGAACATCTCCACCGAACAATACTCACACGTGGTCATCGCCTGGCAGATGGGCTATGCCTTCATGCAGCCGGTCGCCGGTTATGTGATTGACGCCATCGGCACCAAACTCGGTTTCGCCCTTTTTGCAGTCGCCTGGTCGATCGCCTGCGCGTCGGCGGCCATGGCTACGGGATGGCAGAGCCTCGCGTTTCTACGCAGCCTTTTGGGTATCACCGAGGCGGCGGGTTTTCCTGCGGCGATCAAAGCGACCACCGAGTGGGTTCCCGCCAGGGAGCGTTCAGTCGCGAGCGGCCGGTTCAACATCGGCTCGTCCATTGGCGCGCTGCTGGCCCCGCCGTTGGTGGTGTGGGCGATCCTTCACAGTGGCTGGGAAGTCGCCTTTATCATCGTTGGAGCCTTGGGTCTGGTGTGGACGGGCAGCTGGCTGCTGTTTTACAAGCACCCACTCAATCAGCGCCTGCTCGGCGATGAGGAGCGCGATTACATTCTGGCGGGTCAGGAATCGCACCTCAAAGACGCCCCGGCCGAACGCGCCAGCTGGAAGAAGATCGTCGGCACCCGCAACTTCTACGCCATCGCCTCTGCGCGCATGCTTTCAGAGCCTGCGTGGCAGACGTTCAATGCCTGGATTCCGCTGTACCTGATGACCGAACGGCACATGAACATCAAGGAAATTGCCATGTTCGCCTGGCTCCCATTCCTCGCGGCCGACATTGGCTGCGTGCTCGGCGGTTACCTGAGCCCGTTCTTTTACAAGCACTTCAAAGTGTCGCTGCTGACCTCTCGCAAAATGGTCATGGTACTCGGTTCGCTGTGCATGATCGGCCCGGGGTGCATCGGTCTGGTCGATAGCCCATACGTGGCGATTGCCCTGCTGTGCGCTGGCGGCTTCGCCCACCAGACGCTTTCCGGCGCCCTGTACGCCATCACTTCGGACTCGTTCGGCAAGAACGAAGTGGGGACTGCGACAGGCCTGGGCGGCATGTTCGGCTTCCTCGGTGCTGCGCTGTTCACACTGGTGCTCGGGATCATGGTGACCAAGGTCGGCTACAGCCCGCTGTTCGTGGCCCTGGCCGCATTCGACATCGTTGCTGCGACCATCATCTGGTTCGTCACCAAACCACTGTCGTCTCAATCTTTGCCACAGCGCATCACAGAAGCGTCTCCCGACTCGGCTGACGTTCTACCGACGGCGTAAGGCTGAAACAGGATATTGCACAGCGTTCTGGCCCTGACTAGTCTTAGGGCCTGTCCGAACAGAGGAATGTCCATGTCTGCGCCCAGCATGACGCTGTATTACAACGCCGCTTCGCCTTTTGCGCGAAAGGTGTTGGTTTTGCTTCACGAGACGGGACAAACCCAGAGGGTCAAGCTCAAGTCGGTGATGGTCACCCCGGTGACCCCCGACAGCGAGCTGTGCCATGAAAACCCGTGTGGAAAGATCCCGGCGCTGTGCCTGGCCGATAACAACGTAATCCACGATAGTCGGGTGATCCTCGACTATCTCGATCATCAACACGTCGGCAATCTGTTGATCCCTCATGAAGGTTCGGCACGCTGGAGGCGACTGACCCTGGCATCGCTCGCCGACGCGGCCCTCGATGCCGCGGTATTGATCCGCTATGAAACCTTCCTGCGCCCGGAAGAAAAACGCTGGTCACAGTGGCTGGACAATCAGCACGAAAAAATCGCCCGCTCGCTGGCCTACTTGGAGGCCGAGGCGGTGACCGAGTTGAGCTCGCATTTCGACATCGCCTCGATCAGCGTGGCTTGTGCCTTGGGGTACCTGGATTTCCGCCAACCGAACCTTGGCTGGCGAAGCAGCTATCCACGCCTGGCCAACTGGTACTACGAAGTCAGTCAGCGACCTTCGATGCTGGAGACCCAGCCGCCCGCATAATCTTCCCCGGAACCGAGCAGATTTCAGTGGGGGTGAAATCCTCCGCGAATAGCCGGTGTATCCGCTGTAAATGCTTCGGGGGATCAATCCACTTGCACAGGCATTCGCCCTCACGGGACGGCGGCATCATCCCGTCGATGATGACTGCGAACAGCTGCCGGGCCATCCGCTGATCTTCGCGCAACCCCAGCCAGTTACTCATGATTCACCTCAATCGGCACTTCGGGCGCTCTGGCCGCGCGCTGCAATATCGCGTACCAGTCCAGTTTGCGAGTCAGCACCATGAACAGCATCAGCAGGCCAAACAGCAGCAGCGAACCCATCAGCAGCGCGTAGTCTTCAGCGCTGAGCAGGCCGTAGAGCAAGGCATACAGGATCGCCAGCCCCAGACCGAAACCCAGCCCGAGAACTACATTTCCCAGCACATGGCAGACGTAGAAGCCAATCAGCGCAACGCAGGCTGCCGCCGACAGCAGGTACGCCCTACCAAAACCCAGGTGCTCGGAAAGCGACAACAACAGCAGAAAAAACAGCGCCAGCGACGCGCCGACCAACGCATATTGCACGGGGTGTACGGCCAATCCCCTGAGGACTTCGAACAACAGAAAGCCGGCGAAGGTCAGCCAGATGAACAGCAATGAGTATTTGATCGAACGATCGGCCTTCAAGTACTGATCGACGGGTGAAATGAAGCTCACGCCAAAACTGCGATCCTTGAATTCTTGGCACACCTGATCGGCTGTGCAGCGATTGAGGGTTTCCTGAAGGTTCGTCGAGAAGAACGAGCTCTGCCAACTGGCCGTGAAGCCCTTTTCGGAGACCTCTCGCCGGGTCGGCAGGTAATTGCCGAAGAAGCTGGGATGCGGCCAGTCGGCGGACAGGTTCACCGTGCTGGACTTACCCACCGGCGTGACCTGAAGTTGCCCGGTGCCTTGCAGGCGCAGATCAAAGGCGAAGTCCAGCCGGCTCTGATCTGCACCACTCTCCACCGGCAATGCCGCGCTCACCCCCTCGCCGAGTAGCGGTACGTGGGTACCGGGTACGAAATCCAGCTCCTCACCGTTCAGTCTGAGTTTGAGGGCATTTTCGATTCCGCGGACATCACTGATACCGACTGCCAGAAACGGTTCATCGAACTGATAGCTGTCGAAATCATCCTCCAGGCCGAAGTGTCTAGGCAGCACAAAGTGGCCTTTGATCTGATTGTCTGCGTGGTACAGCCGTGCCTCGTAAATGCCCCTGGCGCGGACTTCGGTCTGCACCGTGCCATTGAGTTCGAAATGCTCGGGCAGAAAATACAGGCGTCCTCGCTCTTCGACGGTGTCCAGGTAACGCTGCTGACTCTCGGCATTGAGCTTCCAGACCCTAGTGTTTTTGCGATACGGCACGATCAACAGCGGCCCAGTCAATTGCTGGCTGAAACTGGAGCTGCGCGCGATATCGTGCAACACCTCGTTGCGACGGTTCTGCCGATCCTGAATCAACCCGTCGATCATCATCAGCGGGATCAGCAGCAGAAGGATGAGCAGACCGATCACCCCCAGTTTGTAAAGCGTCATGCCTCGATTCATGTGGCTCTCTCCGTTTTGATGGGGAGAGTCTGAGAACGGTTTGTGGAGTGACGATGAGGCGAATGTGGAGATTGTGTGGGCAATCGCGTCAATCAAACCCGTCAGCGCGGGAACACAAGCCGCACCACCACCCCACCTTCGACATTGCCAATGCGCAACTCGCCGCCATGCAGTTGCATGACCTCCTCGACAAAGTTCAGCCCCAGACCGGTGCTTTTGCGTCCTCCGTCGGGCCTTGAAAGAGAATAGAAGCGCTCGCTCAGACGAGGCAGTGCGTAGTCAGGAATGGGCTCGGCAGTGTTGAAAAGGGTGACTTCTACCCCGGCGCTCACCCGCTCGGCCGTGAAGCGCAGGGTGCCGTTCAACGGCGTGAAATCCAGTGCGTTATCCAGCAGATTGGCAAACCCCTGCCGCAGCAGAAAATGCTCGCCGGTCACCGTCACGTGCTGCGCAATCTGTTGCTCAACCCGCAACAGGCGGCTCTCGATGCGAGCACGCTGGGCCGCCAGCGTGTCCTCGATCAGGTCTGACAGGGAGACGAGAGCGTGCTCTTCCAGCCCTTGCCGCTGTTCAACCATCGCCAGATTCAGCAGCCGCTCGATCAATTGCTGCATGCGCGCACTTTCGCTACCGATATTGCCCACGAAGCGCCGGCGCTGGTCGGCAGGCATGTCGCCCTCCAGCAGTTCCGCCGCGCCACGAATAGCCGCCAAAGGACTCTTCAACTCATGGGTCAGCGTATGTACGTAGCGCTCGACATAGGCCTTGCCCTCCAGTTGCGTGCGCATGTGCTCTACAGCAACCGACAACTGCGCCAGCTCGCCGCCGCGATACTTCGGAAGCTCCGCCCGGCGTCCCTCGCTCACGGCCTGGGCGTAATCGGTGAGTCGACGTAGCGATTTGCTCAGCCACCACGACAGCAGCGCGCCGAACAGCAGGCCAAGCAGCACCAGCCCGGCGCCGTACCAAAGTAATCGTCGTTCCGTTCGGTCCACATAGGGCTGCAGAGAGCTATTGGGTTTGGCGACGGTCACCACCCCGATGATGTGGCCCTCATCGCGAATCGGAGCGCCCACATGCATGACCGAAGAATCGGGATCCTGAGGATCGCTGCGGGTCGAGCGCGCGCCGTATTCGCCACGCAAGGTCAGATACACATCGTTCCAGCGTGAGTAATCCTGGCCCACGGCCTCGCCGCTGGAGTCGAGCAACACGACGCCCTTGGCATCGGTTACATAGATGCGGTTATTGACCTGATTCTTCGGCAAGCCCCAGATCGTGGCGCCCGGCTGACGCAATCCGTAGGCTTTAAGCACTTCCGGAAGTCGACTCTGGCTCAGGGTGCCCGCCTTGACGTCTTCGCGCACCAGTTCGGCCAGCAGATTAGCCGTGTCCACGAGGGTTTCTTCGGTGGATTGCCGCACGCCGGGACGCACCTCTTTCATTACGGTGCCGAGTACGAAATAACCGGTCAGGCCGATGAACAGCGCGTAGACCAGAAAGATGCGAATGCCCAGACGCATCAGCTGTGATCCGGACTGTAGCTGTAACCCAGCCCGCGATGGGTCTGGATAGGTTCGGCGTCGGCGGCGATGGTACGCAGCTTGGCGCGCACACTCTTGATGTGGGTATCGATACTGCGCTCATAACCTGCATCGCTGGGAACACCAACGGCGTCCAGCAGTTGTTCGCGGCTGAACACCCGTTGTGGCTGCTCCAACAGGCGTTGCAGCAGACGAAATTCGTGACGCGTAAGGTTCAGCGGCTGCCCGCGATAGCTGACGAGCACGCGTTGCGCATCGATCACGAAATGGGGACCGGTTGGCGGGGTTTCAGTGCGCGGCATCATGCGCTTGAGAATCGCCCTGACCCTGGCAGTGACTTCTCGTGGGCTGAACGGCTTGACCACGTAATCGTCCGCGCCGATCTCAAGCCCTACCACGCGATCAATCTCGCCGTTGCGTGCGCTGAGGAACATCACCGGAACGTCGCTGAAGCGGCGCAACTGTTTGCAGGTTTCAAAGCCGCTGATGTCAGGCAAGCCGATATCGAGAATGATCAGGTCGGCGGGAGTCTTGCGCTGATGATCGACTGCGGCCTGCCCCAATGTCAGCCACGTCGTTGTGAAACCCTCGCCCTGCAAGGCGTACACGAGGGTGTCGGCGATGGCGGCTTCGTCTTCGACAATCAGAATGTGGGGCATGGCATCCGAGCACTTGGCGTAAAGCCGGAACGGTGACGGATATCAGCCCCACACGTCAATCAGCACTGAGGCTTGTCGGCGGTGTATCGACGCGCCGGATTGACCGCTGCGCCGAATTCGCGCAGGGCCTTCGCACCGATCAGTAACGGGTAGTTGAAGTGGCTGCGGTCGACCAGATTGACCTCGACGGTGCGCTTGACGTCGCCCAGGCAAAGCTCGAGGTCCACGACCGGGCGCTTGGTCGGATCGACGGGTTCGTCTTCGTCCTCTCCGTCGGACCGACCCTTGATGCGGCTGATGCGCGACACCTTGTGCTCGTACACCTTGTTGTCCGCATCTTTGGTCGCCAGACGGAAACGCACCCAGTCGTCCCCATCCCGTTTGAACAGTTCGATGTCTTTGGCCGACAGCGACGCCGTCAGTGCGCCGGTGTCCATCTTGGCCTTGAAGGTCTCGCCCAACTCGGAGACCTGAATGTATTCGTAGCGACCGTATAACGTCGGCTCGGCAGCCATGACAGGCAAAGCCAGCAGGGAAAGAAGCGCCAGAAGGGATTTCACGTAACAGGTTCCTCGCAATGAATGGGCGTTGCACGGGCCCGATTTTAGACCGCAACTTTGTCGTTCGTTCGCCAACTAAAGAAGAACCGCAGACTATCTGTAAACGAGTGAAACATTTGTGAGCGACCGCCGGATTTGGCTCCCGGAGTCTGGCTGCTTATCATTGCCGGCCCTTTGTCACGACCTTGAGTGATTTATGCGTCACCTGCTCACCGGAATTACCGTCACGCTGTTGCTGCTGCTCAACACCCTAGTGCTGTTCGGGCCATTGATGGTTTTCGCGCTGCTCAAACTGGTGTTCCAGAGTGAAATGCGTGACCGTTGTTCGTGGGCAGTGATGTGGATCGCCGAGACGTGGGTCGAAATCAACAAGTTGATTTTCAAGCTGTGCCTTCCGACTCGATGGGAGATCAGCGGCCATGAAGGCTTGCGCGGCGACACGTCCTACCTCGTCGTCAGCAATCATCAATCCTGGGTGGACATTCCGGCGCTGGTGCAGGCGTTGAATCGCCGTACACCCTTTTTCAAATTCTTTCTGAAAAAAGAGCTCATCTGGGTACCGTTCCTGGGTCTTGCCTGGTGGGCCCTCGATTACCCATTCATGAAACGCTACACCAAGGCGTTTCTGGCAAAGAACCCGGAACTCAAAGGCAAGGATCTGGAAATCACCAAAGAAGCGTGCGAGCTGTTCAAACGCCAGCCGGTGACCATCGTGAACTATCTGGAAGGCACCCGCTTCACGCCGGCCAAACAGGCCGAGCAAACGTCGCCCTACCCCTACCTGCTCAAGCCCAAGGCGGGGGGCGTGGCGTTCGTCCTGGCCGCGATGGGCGAGCAGCTCGATGCCGTGCTGGACGTGACCGTGGTGTATCCGGGCGCCCGGATTCCGGGGTTCTGGGATCTGATTTCAGGCCGGGTTCCGCGGGCAATCATCGACATAAAAACCCGTGAACTCGACCCTGCGCTGTGGCAGGGCGATTACGAAAATGACCCTGTTTTCCGCGAGTACGTGCAGAACTGGGTTAACCAGTTGTGGCGGGAGAAGAATGCACGAATCGCTGAATTGCGCGGGGATCGGACGAGTAGCTGATCCATTGCAGGAGCGCGCCTGCCCGCGATTGCGATGTGTCAGTCAGCAGAGGCATATCTGACGTCATGCATTCGCGGGCAAGCGCGCTCCTACGGGTTCGGCGTCACTCAAAGCAGGTGTTCAGCCAGCGAAATCACTTGGCGCCCCAAACCCCGCTCAATGCCGACAGCGCCGAGCCGCTCGCACCCTGTTGACCCAGGTATTGCAATATCACCGGTACAAACTGGCCAACCATGCCGCTGTCCATGCCCAGCGCACTGAATGCGCTGTTCACGTCGCCCATGCTCTGCACGTTACCCAATGCACTGCTGACCGCCGAGTTGCCGCTGCCTGAGCTACCACCGAGCATGCCGCCCAGCCCACCCAGGCTGCCCAGGGCCGAAGAACCCGACAGCTGATCCAGACCCGGTACCGATTTGCTCAGGCTCGAATAGTCGTTGCCGGAGAGTTTGTTTTTAGCCAGTCCAAGCAACGCACCGGTACCACCCACTGCCTGCTGAGGGGTGACATTCAGCTGTGTGCCCAGCGTGTTGAGCAAGCCTGCCGCCTCAGGTGCTGCGGTGGCTTTCTGCTGACCGCCGGTGGCGTTGGAAACGGCATTGGCCGCGTCGTTCAGGTTGAAGGCAAAGACCGGCGTTGCCGCCAGCGCCATCAAAGTCGCCAATGCCGCGCCGCGTGCGTTTTTCATAGAAACCTTCATTGAAACAGCCTCGTTTGCCAGAGAACCGGCATAGCCGGGTAAACACGCGTTGGACCCCGCAACGCAAAGAAGTTCCAGCCAGCGATCATCCAGCGCGCCTGCGAAATATCCCGGCGCCCGCTGCATCCACTCTGTAGACCGCTACGTATCCCTTGCACGAACAGAGACTTGTGCAACTGCCTCGCCTGATGAGCGGTGCTTTCTCTTCCTCTTGGCGAGTAGAAAGAAGGTGGATGGAACTGCGGCTCAACCTGGACTAACCTGCCAGCCATACGGCCACCGCCGTTCCCTTGTCTGGAGAAAGCTCATTTCAAGCGTCGACGCCGATGATCTGCGGCAATTGCTCGCTCAGTGCTCACTGGGCAACCGCCGCGCCTTCGAAAGCCTCTACCGTCAGGTTTCCGGCCATCTGTTCGCGGTTGCCCTGCGCTGCATGGGTCATCGCGATCAGGCAGAAGACGTTCTGCAGGAGGCTTTTGTCCGGATCTGGAACAGCGCGTCGCAGTACGACGCCAACCTCTCGGCGCCGATGACCTGGATGGTGAGCATTACGCGCAACAAGGCCATCGACCAGTTGCGCAAACACCGCGAAGACCCGCTGACCGATGAGCAGGCTCAGGCGCTGTTCGATCAGGCACCCTCCGCTCACGAGCAACTGGAAAGCCATCGCGACGCCAACGCGTTGCAACGTTGCCTCGATACCCTGGAGGGCATGCAGCGCCAGTCGATCATCACGGCCTATTTCCACGGCGCCTCCCATGGGGATCTGGTCACGCAACTGGCAGCGCCTCTGGGCACCGTCAAATCGTGGATCCGTCGAGGTATGGAACGGCTGCGCAGGTGCCTTGAATCATGAATTATCGTCACCCAGAACTGCGCCGCGCGCTCTCGGCTGATTACGCGATTGGCCTGATGCCGTCGACCGCCCGCAGACGTTTCGAAAACCTGTTACTCGACGATCCGACGCTTCGCGAAGAAGTCGCCCGGTGGCAGGAAAGCCTTGTCGGGCTGACCACCTCGCTGGAACCGCAACCGGTGCCAGAGCGCCTATGGGAGCAAATCATTGCGCGTATCGAACCGCAACGCCTGCACGTCCCGGAAAAACGACCGTTCTGGAGCTGGATGCGCATTGCAGCGGTCGCCTGCACATTGCTCGTCGCGGTCATCGTCGGTGTGATCTACAACCGTGACAAACCCGACTTCAACGCCACGCTGGTCGCCAGCAATCAGCAACCGGCGCTGACCGTACAGGCTTTCGACCGCTACTTGAAAGTCGAGCCTGTCACCGTTGCCCGCGTGGAGACCGGCCGCAGTCTTGAGCTATGGGCTATCCCGGCGGACGGCATCCCGGTGTCGCTGGGCGTGATTCCGGATGACGGAAAAGGCCGCGTCGAGCTGAGCGAAAGCCAGCGCAAGTTGCTGGGCTCGCAAACCACGATGGCCATTACGCTGGAGCCGAAGGGAGGTTCGCCAAGCGGCAAACCGACAGGACCGGTTCTGTATAAAGGGCAGTTGGCGTCGCTGTAAGCCATACAAAAAAGGCGACCTCGCGGTCGCCTTTTTTATGGGCAAGAAGCTTACGCCGCGCTGAACAGCTTGTGCGGATCGATCACGAATTTCTTCGGTACGCCTGCGTCGAACTCGCCGTAACCACGCGGTGCATCATCAAGACTGATGACCTGCACACCCACGACCTCGGCAATGTTGATGCGGTCCCACATGATGGCCTGCATCAACTGGCGGTTGTACTTCATGACCGGGGTCTGACCGGTATGGAAGCTATGGGACTTCGCCCAGCCCAGACCGAAGCGAATGCTCAGGCTGCCCATTTTGGCGGCAGCGTCGACCGCGCCCGGATCTTCGGTGACGTACAGGCCGGGAATACCGATCTTGCCCGCCACGCGCACCACGCCCATCAGCGAGTTGAGCACAGTGGCCGGTGCTTCTGCCTTAACGCCAGCATGGCCGTGACCGCGGGCTTCGAAGCCCACGGCGTCGACGGCGCAGTCCACTTCGGGCTCGCCCAGCAGCGCGGCGATCTGCTCATGCAGCGGAGTGTCCTTTGACAGGTCGGCGATCTCGAAACCCTGTGCCTTGGCATGCGCCAGACGTACGGGATTGACGTCGCCAACGATCACCACCGCAGCGCCGAGCAGACGCGCCGAAGCTGCCGCGGCCAGACCGACAGGGCCGGCGCCGGCAATGTAAACCGAGCTGCCCGGACCGACACCGGCCGTCACTGCGCCGTGATAGCCAGTCGGCAGAATGTCGGAGAGGCAGGTCAGGTCGCGGATCTTTTCCATCGCCTTGTCGCGATCAGGCAGTTTGAGCAGGTTGAAGTCGGCATAAGGCACGAGCACGTATTCGGCCTGACCACCGGTCCAGTCGCCCATGTCGACATAGCCATAAGCGCCGCCGGGACGCGCCGGGTTCACAGTCAGGCAGACGCCGGTGTGTTGTTCTTTGCAGGAACGGCACAGGCCGCATGCCACGTTGAAGGGAACGGAAACGAGATCGCCGATCTTGAGGTTTTCGACGCCGCTGCCCATCTCGACCACCTCACCGGTGATCTCATGGCCGAGGACCAGACCTACCTGGGCAGTGGTGCGACCGCGTACCATGTGTTGGTCTGAGCCGCAAATGTTGGTGGATACGACGCGCAGGATGACACCGTGCTCGATCTTCTTGCCGCGCGGGTCCTGCATTTTTGGATAGTCAATTTTCTGTACTTCGACCTTGCCAGCGCCGAGATACACCACACCACGATTACCAGACATGCTTTCACCTCGCTGTTTGTTGTTATGGATACAGCCGTGTAGCGGAGTTATGCGTCGCCAGTGTGTTGCGGCAACGCACTGATTGCTCTGGGTGTTTCGTTTGATTGGGGGCGGCCCCTGCAGGAGCGCGCTTGCCCGCGAAGGGCGTCATGTCAGATACATCAATGATGACTGACACACCGCCATCGCGGGCAAGCGCGCTCCTACACATTTACAAAACCACGGTGCGGTTGGCATTGAGGAACACGCGCCGCTCGATGTGATACCCCACCGCTCGCGCCAGGGTCAGGCCTTCGATATCGCGGCCCTTGGCGATGAGGTCTTCAGGGTAGTGACTGTGATCGACCACCTCGACGCCCTGAGCAATGATCGGACCCTCGTCGAGATCGTTGTTGATGTAATGCGCGGTCGCACCGACAAGCTTCACGCCCTTGCTGTAGGCCTGGTGATACGGCTTGGCGCCCTTGAACCCCGGCAGCAACGAGTGGTGAATGTTGATCGCGCGACCATCCAGCTTGCGGCACAGCTCTGGTGACAGCACCTGCATGTAGCGGGCGAGCACCACCAGCTCGGCGCCGGTTTCCTCGATCACCTTCATCACCTTGGCTTCCTGCGAGGGCTTGTCGTTGGGATCGAGTGGGAAATGGTAGTAGGGGATTTCATGCCAGCGCGCCAATGGTTCGAGATCCGGATGGTTGGAAACCACCGCGACCACGTCCATCGACAGCTGGTTGATGCGCTGACGGTAGAGCAGATCGTTAAGGCAGTGATCAGCCTTGGACACCATGATCACGACTTTTGGCCGGTAGTTCGGCGCCGTCAATTCGAAGACCATGCCAAAGGCTTCTCCGCGCTCGGCCAGCCCTGCACGGAACGAGGCCTCGTCGAAGCCTTCCGGTTGGCGAAATTCGACACGAATGAAAAAACGGCTGGATAGCCTGTCATCGAACGAATGGTGCTCGGTAACGTAGCAGTCCTGTTCGAACAGATAGCGCGTGACCGCGTCCACCGTGCCCAGCACGCTTGGGCAGTCGGCAGTCAGAATCCAGGTATCGGGGGCGCGGCTCATAGTTATTCCTCAGATCGTTCCCACGCTCCGCGTGGGAATGCAGTTCAGGACGCTCCGCGTCCTTCACATGGGACGCGCAGCGTCCCGGGATGCGTTCCCATGCGGGGGCGTGGGAACGATCAATGATTACGCCGCGACGCCCAAACCGTACTCGGCACTCGCATCCTGCAGCCATAGCCACCAGTAATCGGCGAAGCTGCGGCGGATCAGCAATTCCCAGGTTTCTTCCCCTGTACGGCGGATGACCAGTTGCGACTTGGCGAATACCGTACCGACGGCCTTGCCGACCGGGAAATTGCTCGGGTGTACGTCGTAACTGGTGGACTTCATGAGCACTTCACGGACTTTCGGGCCGGTCAGTTCCAACAGCGATTGGCCGCCGCTGACGTTGACCACCTGAATGTGCAGACCGTCCAGCGCTTCGCGCAGCTTTTGCTCGGCGGCAAATTCTTCGCCGGTCGGCACGATCAGCAGCCACTCATCCGGGCCCATCCATTGAATCGAGCTTTCGCCGCTCGTTACCAGGGCCAGCGCAGCCGGCAGTTCCATGCCCAGCGCCTTGTGGACGCCAGCCGCGAACGCCGGATCGTGTGCATCGCCACGAATGGTCAGGTGGCCCAGCAGTTTTTTCTCGCGAATCACCACACCCGGGTTGGTGCGGCCTTTGCCGACCAGGCTTTTGAGGTCGGCATGAAACAGAGGCGACTCGACTTTGACGTCGGTCGTCGGCCGCTGTTGGTAAACGTTGGCTGTGGTCATAGAGCACCTGTCTTGAATTCTGTTGTGTTGCCGGAGCGCCTCACTGTAGGAGCGCGCTTGCCCGCGATGCAGTGGATCAAACACATCAATGGCGATTGATACACCGCAATCGCGGGCAAGCGCGCTCCTACAGGTCCAGACCGTGGAGCGAGCCTTCGCCCTTTACTCCACGTTCTGCCGGTCACCCTTCGGATCGAAAAACACCGAGGAAACGATTTCCGCCTCGATCACCGAGCCGTCAGCCTGAGGCGAGAACACACGCTCGCCCATGCGCTTCAGACCACCCTTGACCACGCCCATGGCGAACGAGTAACCCAGCGAGTTGGCTGCGTAGCTCGACGTCACATGACCCACCATGGTCATCGGGATCGACTGCTTCGGATCGAAGACCAGTTGCGCGCCTTCCGGCAGCCACTTGTTCGGATCGATCGGCTTGAGGCCCACCAGTTGCTTGCGGTCTTCACGCAAGCAATCTTCACGGTTCATGCCACGTTGGCCGATCCACGAGAACGGCTTGGTGCGACCCACACACCAGCCCATGTTCAGATCGTCCGGATTCATCGAGCCGTCGGTGTCCTGACCAACGATGATGAAGCCCTTCTCGGCCCGCAGCACGTGCATGGTTTCGGTGCCGTACGGGGTCAGGTTGTACTTCTTGCCCGCCTCGGCGATTTTCTCCAGCACACCCATCGCGTAATCAGCCTGGATGTTCACTTCGTAGGAAAGCTCGCCGGTAAACGAAATCCGGAACACGCGAGCCGGAACGCCACCGACCAGACCTTCTTTCCAGGTCATGAACGGGAAGGCTTCACGGCCCAGATCAATGTCGGTCACTTCGCTCAGCAGCTTGCGGCTGTTCGGACCCGACAGGGTCAGGGTCGCGTAGTGGTCGGTCACGGAAGTGAAATACACCTTCAGGTCCGGCCATTCGGTCTGCTGATAGATTTCCAGCCATTGCAGGACGCGTGCGGCGCCGCCCGTGGTGGTGGTCATGATGAAGTGGTTGTCGGCGACGCAGGCAGTGACGCCGTCGTCGAAGACCATGCCGTCTTCTTTACACATCAGGCCATAGCGCGCCTTGCCCACATCAAGCTTGGTCCAGGCGTTGGTATAGATGCGGTTCAGGAACTCGCGCGCATCCGGGCCTTGAATGTCGATCTTGCCGAGGGTCGAGGCATCCAGCAGGCCAACGCTGTCGCGCACGGCTTTGCATTCGCGGCGGACCGCTGCGTGAATGTCTTCACCGGCTTTGGGGAAGTACCACGGACGTTTCCATTGGCCGACGTCTTCGAATTCGGCGCCGTTCTTGACGTGCCAGGCATGCAGCGCGGTGAAGCGCACAGGCTCGAAGATGTGGCCGCAGTGACGGCCGGCTACTGCACCGAAGGTCACCGGCGTGTAGTTCGGACGGAACATGGTGGTGCCCATCTCAGGAATCGAGACGTTCAGCGAACGAGCCGCGATGGCCAGACCGTTGACGTTACCCAGCTTGCCCTGATCGGTACCGAAGCCCAGCGCGGTGTAGCGTTTGACGTGCTCGACCGACTCGAAGCCTTCGCGGGTCGCCAGTTCGATGGCAGCGGCGGTGACGTCGTTCTGCAGGTCGACGAACTGCTTCGGTGCGCGGGCAGTGCCCTTCTCATGCGGCACCTGGAACAACGCCAGCGTCGGTTCTTCAACGCGGCTCAGGGCTTTTGGCATCACGTCTTCGACTAACTGGAAACCGGCCTCGCTGGCTGCGCGAACGCCGCCTTCAAAACCATCGGCCAGCGAATCCGCCAATGCGTAAACGCCGTTCACCCCGCCGACGCAGACGCGTTTTTGCGGGGCTTCGCCCGGTACGAAACCGAGGATGTCTTCACGCCAGACCGGCTTGCCGCCCAGGTGGGACGCCAGGTGAACGATCGGGCTGTAGCCGCCGGAGCTTGCGATCAGGTCGCAGTCGAGCCATTCGCCCGGGCTTGTGACCTTGTGCGCCTTGACGTCGATGGCTGCTACACGAGCACCGCTGACGCGTTTGCTTCCGCGGGCTTCGATCACGGCACTGCCGGTGAGAATTCGAATGCCCTTGGCACGTGCTTCCTCAACCAATGCGCCACGTGGATTGTGGCGGGCGTCGGCGACGGCGATCACTTGCAGACCGGCATCGAGCCAGTCCAGCGCAACGCGGTAGGCGTAGTCGTTGTTGGTCGACAGCACCAGCTTCTTGCCCGGAGCCACGCCGTAACGACGAACGTATGTGGAAACGGCACCGGCCAGCATGTTGCCCGGCACATCGTTGTTGCCGTAAACCAGCGGACGCTCGTGCGTACCGGTTGCCAGCACGACACGCTTGGCGCGAACGCGGTGCATGCGCTGACGCACCTGGCCGATGGGCGCGCGGTCGCGGAGGTGATCGGTCAGACGTTCGTGAATGGTCAGGAAGTTGTGGTCGTGGTAGCCGTTCACGGTAGCGCGTGGCAACAGAACCACGTTGGCCAGGCCTTTAAGCTCGGCAACGACAGTGGAAACCCACTCCGCTGCAGGCTTGCCGTCCAGGCTCTCACGGGAATCCAGCAGACTGCCGCCAAACTCTTCCTGTTCGTCGGCAATGATGACTCGGGCACCGCTGCGTGCAGCCGCCAGTGCAGCCGCCAGACCGGCAGGGCCTGCGCCAACGATCAGCACGTCGCAGTGCTGGTTCATGTTGTCGTAGGTGTCCGGATCGTTTTCGGTCGGCGAACGGCCCAGACCTGCGGCCTTACGAATGTACTTCTCGTAGGTCATCCAGAACGATTGCGGGTACATGAAGGTTTTGTAGTAGAAGCCCGGAGGCATCAGCTTGCCGCCGACCTTGCCGAGAATCCCCATCATGTCGGTGTTAACGCTCGGCCAACCGTTGGTGCTGGTGGCGACCAGGCCGGAATACAGTGCCTGTTGAGTGGCGCGCACGTTCGGAATCTGAGTGGCTTCGGTCGCGCCGATCTGCAGAACGGCGTTCGGCTCTTCGGACCCGGCAGCGAAAATGCCGCGAGGACGGGAGTATTTGAAGCTGCGACCGATGATGTCGACGCCGTTGGCCAGCAGGGCTGCGGCCAGCGTGTCACCTTCAAAGCCCTGGTACGTCTGGCCATTGAAGTTGAAGTTCAGGACCTTGCTGCGGTCGATGCGGCCGCCATTAGGCAGACGATTGGACTGGCTCATACCTTGTCTCCCTTGCCGACGGCTGGAACCGGATTCACGAACTGCGGCTTGGTGCCAATCAGATATGTTTCGAGAATTTCATACGTCACGGTGTCACGCGTGGCATTGAAGTACTGACGGCAACCGGCTGCGTGAATCCACAGTTCGTGGTGCAGGCCGCGCGGGTTGTCGCGGAAAAACATGTAGTCGCCCCACTCTTCGTCGGTGCAAGACGCAGGGTCCAGCGGACGCGGAATGTGCGCCTGACCGGAGCCGTGGAATTCCTCTTCGGAGCGCAGTTCGCCACAGTGAGGACAGAAGATATGCAACATAAGGAAATTCTCCTGTTAGTGGGCGACAGCCGCAGCGCCATGTTCGTCGATCAACGCACCGTTGTGGAAACGGTCGATGGAGAAAGGTTTTGCCAATGGGTGCATTTCGCCCTTCGCCAGACTTGCAGCGAAGACGTTGCCCGAACCCGGGGTCGCCTTGAAGCCGCCAGTCCCCCAACCGCAGTTGAAGAACATGTTCGGGACAGGCGTCTTGGAAATGATCGGGCACGCATCCGGCGTGGTGTCGACGATGCCGCCCCACTGACGGTTCATGCGCACGCGCGACAGCACCGGGAACATCTCGACGATGGCCTGAATGGTGTGCTCGATCACCGGATACGAACCGCGCTGACCGTAGCCGACCCAGCCATCGATACCGGCGCCGATCACCAGGTCGCCCTTGTCGGACTGGCTGATGTAGCCGTGAACGGCGTTGGACATGATCACACTGTCAATAATCGGTTTAATCGGCTCGGACACCAGCGCTTGCAGCGGGTGGGATTCGACCGGCAGACGGAAGCCTGCAAGTTTGGCCATGTGCCCCGAGTTACCGGCGGTCACCACACCGACGCGCTTGGCGCCGATGAAGCCCTTGTTGGTTTCAACGCCGACGCACACGCCGTTTTCCTTGCGGAAGCCGGTGACTTCGGTTTGCTGAATCAAGTCAACGCCCAGGGCGTCGGCGGCACGGGCAAAGCCCCAGGCCACGGCGTCGTGACGTGCTACGCCGCCGCGACGTTGCACCGTCGCGCCGATGATTGGGTAGCGAGTGTTTTTAGAGCAGTCCAGGTACGGAATCTCTTCGGCCACTTGCTTGCCGTCGAGCAGTTCGCCGTCGACGCCGTTCAGGCGGTTGGCGCTGACGCGACGCTCGGAATCACGCATGTCCTGCAGGGTGTGGCACAGGTTGTACACACCGCGCTGGGAGAACATGACGTTGTAGTTCAGGTCCTGCGACAGGCCTTCCCACAACTTCATCGCGTGTTCGTACAGATGCGCGGACTCGTCCCACAGGTAGTTGGAACGCACGATGGTGGTGTTACGGGCGGTGTTGCCGCCGCCCAACCAGCCTTTCTCGACCACGGCAACGTTGGTGATGCCGTGCTCTTTGGCCAGGTAATAAGCCGTCGCCAGACCGTGACCGCCGCCGCCGACGATAACCACGTCGTAGACCTTTTTAGGGGTCGGCGTGCGCCACATGCGCTGCCAGTTTTCGTGGTGGCTGAGGGAGTGTTTGAAGAGGCCGAAGCCTGAGTAATGTTGCATGGTGCTACTCCTGACTCAGCGGTAAACCGGGAAATCGGCGCACAGCGCGGCAACCTGGCTGGCAACATTGGCCTCGACATCGGCATCGCCGAGGTTGTCGAGAATGTCGCAGATCCAGCCGGCCAGCGTGATGCACTGGGTGACTTTGAAACCGCGAGTGGTGACAGCCGGGGTGCCAATGCGCAGGCCCGAGGTCACGAACGGCGATTGTGGATCGTTCGGTACGGCGTTCTTGTTGACGGTGATGTGGGCGCGACCGAGCGCGGCATCAGCGTCTTTACCGGTAAGGCCCTGACGAATCAGGCTGACCAGGAACAGGTGGTTGTCGGTGCCACCGGAAACAACGTCGTAACCGCGATCGATGAACACTTGAGCCATGGCCTGGGCGTTGTCGATCACTTGCTGTTGGTAAGCCTTGAAGCCTGGTTCCATGGCTTCCTTGAAGCACACGGCCTTACCGGCGATCACGTGCATCAACGGGCCGCCTTGAGCGCCTGGGAACACGGCGGAGTTGAGCTTCTTCTCGATCTCTTCGTTGGCCTTCGCCAGGATCAGACCGCCACGGGGACCGCGCAGGGTTTTGTGCGTGGTGGTGGTGACCACGTCCGCGTACGGCAGCGGATTCGGGTAAAGGCCAGCCGCGACCAGACCGGCCACGTGCGCCATGTCAACGAACAGCAACGCGCCGACTTTGTCTGCGATCTGACGGAAGCGCGGGAAATCCAGGGTTTTGGAGTAAGCCGAGAAACCGGCCACGATCATTTTCGGCTTGTGTTCGACGGCCAGACGCTCGACCTCGTCGTAATTGATCAAGCCGGTGGTGGTGTCGATGCCGTACTGAACAGCGTTGTAGAGCTTGCCCGAGGACGACACCTTGGCGCCGTGAGTCAGGTGACCGCCGTGGGCCAGGCTCATGCCCAGAATGGTGTCGCCCGCTTGAATCAGTGCCAGGTAAACGGCGCTGTTGGCAGACGAACCCGAGTGCGGCTGCACGTTGGCGTAATCAGCACCGAACAGCTGTTTGGCGCGGTCGACGGCCAGTTGCTCGACCTTGTCGACGTGCTCGCAGCCGCCGTAGTAGCGCTTGCCCGGGTAGCCTTCGGCGTACTTGTTGGTCAGGCCGCTGCCTTGAGCTTCCATCACGCGCTTGCTGGTGTAGTTCTCCGAGGCGATCAGCTCGATGTGATCTTCCTGACGCTGATCTTCGGCATTCATCGCTGCCAACAGTGCATCGTCATAACCCTGGATCTGGTCTTGCTTGCTGAACATCGCGGTTCTCCCAGCGGCGGCGCGGCGCCTGAATTATCAATGGGGCTTGGAATTGCCCCTTGGCAGCGATGGTATGACCGACGCAGACAGCCTAGATGCCTGCGCACGCCACGCAATGGTGCGTTTACGACATGGGTTGGCGGGGAGAGATAAATGCTCGGGTTCAGACCGATGCAGAGGACAAACTGTAGGAGCGCGCTTGCCCGCGATTGCGGTGTATCAGGCACCATTGCAGTGTCGGGAAGAATGCTTCGCGGGCAAGCGCGCTCCTACAGTGAAGCGTGTTACAAACAAAAATCCCCGGTCGGGGCCGGGATTGTTGGGGATGCGAATGTCGCAATCAGACAGATTTGCCAGGCAACGACCCATCCGCCTGATAAGCGGTAGGCTGTACTGTCATTTTTGACAGTTACTCGCGGATGAAAAAGGGCTTAGCCTCTTCAGCAGGCCAACTACCGTGAACAGAGCTAATGAGGACTGGCCGGTATAGGGCCTCAACCCCCGCATATTAAGTGAATGAAAGCATGGAGAGCATCATGATCGACAATATCGAAAACATCGACTTCTATCTGGATGGCGTCAAGATTGACTCGGACAACTTAAAGCATGCAATGCTTTACCTCCAAGAGGGAGATACGGTTCAATATGATGAGCAACCGAATCTACTTTTTTTCACGGTGGGCCGCGTCCTCCCCAAGCTTGCACAAGATAAGGCCCAATGGAGAGTAGTCTCCAGAGACGATCTGGGAAAAACAACCGCTGATCGAAAAGACAAGCTGGCTCACGCTGGGTCAGCCGGGGCGATGAACGTTGTACTGTACTTAGCCGGAGGAGAAATTATTCAAATAACCGACGAACCGTCCAAAATCGTTCTAGCTCACACCTTAAGAATACGAACTTTCTTGCATGAAGGCAAAGCCCTTCAAGTGACCCACCGGTGGCTGTATGCAGTTGAAGGCTCACTTGCGTGGCACTTACATTGCACCAATGTTGGCGCTTAACCCCTATATTACGAATAGATTAAACCAAGACGGCAACTATACTACCGAGTTCTGGATGCAGATCTCGCTAGTT
>NZ_QXTJ01000003.1:134952-166022 GCF_003605735.1 Pseudomonas sp. LS-2
CCGTATTCACCAAAACCGACACCTGGCGAGACGCAGACCTTGGCTTCGAGCAGCATCTTCTTCGCGAACTCCAGCGACCCCAGATGCGCATAGGCTTCGGGGATCTTGGCCCAGACGTACATCGACGCTTTAGGGTTTTCGACCATCCAGCCCAGCTCATGCAGACCTTTGACCAGCACGTTCCGGCGCTGGCGATACTGCTCGGCAATGTCGAGTACACACTGCTGATCGCCTTCGAGCGCCGCGATGGCGGCGACTTGCAACGGAGTGAAGGTGCCGTAGTCGTGGTAGCTCTTGATTCGGGCCAGGGCATTGACCAGTTCTGGGTTACCCACCATGAAACCAATCCGCCAACCCGCCATGTTGTAGCTTTTGGACAGGGTGAAGAACTCCACCGCGATGTCCTTGGCGCCGGGCACCTGCATGATCGAAGGCGCTTTCCAGCCGTCGTAGACGATGTCGGCGTAGGCCAGGTCGTGAACCACCAGCACATCGTACTGTTTGGCCAGCGCGACAACCCGCTCGAAGAAATCCAGTTCCACGCACTGAGCGGTGGGGTTGGACGGGAAGCCCAGAATCATCATCTTCGGCTTGGGGATCGAGCCGCGAATGGCTTTTTCCAGCTCGGCGAAGAAATCCACACCCGGCACCAGCGGCACGGAGCGCACCTGCGCACCTGCTATCACCGCACCATAGATGTGAATCGGATAACTGGGGTTTGGCACCAGCACGGTGTCACCCTGATCGAGGGTGGCGAGCATCAGGTGCGCCAGGCCCTCTTTGGAGCCGATGGTGACGATGGCTTCGCTTTCCGGGTCGATGTCGACCTCGTAGCGCGTTTTGTACCAGCTTGAGATCGCCCGACGCAGACGCGGAATGCCACGCGAAGTCGAGTAGCCGTGAGTGTCTTCACGTTGGGCGACAGTGACCAGTTTTTCGACGATATGCGGCGGGGTTGCCCCATCGGGGTTGCCCATGCTCAGGTCGATGATGTCTTCACCACGACGACGAGCGGCCATTTTCAGCTCGGCAGTGATGTTGAACACGTAAGGGGGGAGTCGATCGATGCGCGCAAAGCGGCGCGGCGAACCTTGGTCAGCCATGAGGTGCCTCTAGAGACGTAAGCGCCCGGAACCGTCCGAGCGACGCTGGCCACTGCGGTGGCCTGGTGCGGAAGATAAGGGCCGTGATGGCGGTTGTCTAGAGCGATTTTCAGCGCCATGCAACAAACGGTGAGTCGCCGCGAAACCTGTAGGAGCGCGCTTGCCCGCGATGCGTTAGATCAAAACACATCACCGGTGACTGACACATCGCATTCGCGGGCAGGCGCGCTCCTACAGGGTTATTGCGTCAGGCGAGAATCTGTCGCAGTCCAAGCAGCAGCAAAAAATGTCCGGGATATATCAGATACGCCCAGCGCCGCATCGGCCAGACCGACAGGGTCGTTCGCCAGCGCAACAGCGTTAACCCCAGCCAGGGTCCGAGCAGACAGGCGATCAGCGCACCGATAGAGATCGGATCGCCCCACAGCATGCCATCGATGATCTTCGACCATTCGTTGCTCAACAGACAGACGACCCCTGGCACCACCGCCAGCCACAGCGACCCGCGCAGCACCAGCAAAAACGCAGTCGGCAGCAGCACGCCATAAGCGCCAAACATCAAATGCGGCCCGAACGCGACGCCGATACCCAGCGCCAAAATACCCATAAGGCGCATCGGCCAAGCGCGGTTGATCGCGCCCTGCGCGACCATCAAGCCCAGCACCAAGGTCGGCATTACATTAAGCGTGGTCACTTCACCGGCCATGTACAGCCGATAGGGGAACTCGGCGACGACTGAAAACACGGCAAGCCACGCCAGGTACGTCCAGCTTATCCGCGGCTGAACTGAACGCGACACGCTGCGCGCAACATTCACCGCAATCGCCAGACAGAACCACGGGAACGCCAGCCGCCCAGGCACATACAGCCAGTTCGCGTGCCAGCCGACATAGCGCAGGTGATCCATGACCATGGTCAGCATGGCCAACCACTTGATCAGGTCCAGAGCTCGATCACGCAGCGGTCTTGTCGCAGGATTCGGTTCGCTCATCTCACTCCGCTAATCTGCTGAATTTTCTGACGCAAGAAAGCAAGACCAAACCCCCGGATGTTGGTTACAGTCGCAGCCTTCGATTACAGGGAACCGGCCATGTCAGACCAAAGCCAGCAGTTTGCCAGCGACAACTATTCGGGAATCTGCCCGGAAGCCTGGGCGGCCATGGAGCAAGCGAACCATGGCCATCAACGTGCTTACGGCGACGACCAATGGACAGCACGCGCCGCCGATCAATTCCGTCAGCTGTTCGAAACCGATTGCGAAGTGTTCTTCGCGTTCAACGGTACGGCCGCCAACTCACTGGCGCTGTCATCCTTGTGCCAGAGTTACCACAGCGTCATCTGTTCGGAAACCGCCCACGTCGAAACCGACGAATGCGGCGCCCCGGAGTTCTTCTCCAACGGCTCCAAACTGCTGACCGCACGCAGCGAGAACGGCAAGCTGACGCCGGAATCGATCCGCGAAGTCGCGCTCAAGCGCGCCGATATCCACTACCCCAAACCTCGCGTCGTGACCCTGACCCAAGCCACTGAAGTGGGCAGCGTCTACCTGCCGGAAGAACTCAAGGCGATCAGCGACACCTGCAAGGAGCTGGGCCTGAACCTGCACATGGACGGGGCGCGTTTCGCCAACGCCTGCGCCTATCTGGGCTGCACGCCTGCCGAGCTGACCTGGAAAGCCGGTATCGACGTGCTGTGCTTCGGCGGCACCAAGAACGGCATGGCGGTGGGTGAAGCGATTCTGTTCTTCAACCACAAACTGGCGGAAGACTTCGACTATCGCTGCAAGCAGGCCGGGCAACTGGCGTCGAAAATGCGCTTTCTGTCGGCGCCTTGGGTCGGCTTGCTGGAAAACGACGCCTGGCTCAAACACGCTCGCCACGCCAACCGCTGCGCGCAATTGCTGGCTCAGCTGGTCAAAGACATTCCGGGCGTGGAACTGATGTTTCCTGTGCAGGCCAACGGCGTGTTCCTGCAATTGTCGGAAGCGGCTATCGCAGCACTCACCGCCAGAGGCTGGCGCTTCTACACTTTCATCGGCAGCGGCGGCGCACGATTCATGTGCTCGTGGGACACCGAAGAAGCCCGCGTACGAGAGCTGGCGGCGGATATCCGGTTGGTGATGGGGGCGTAATCCTCACGCCATCGGTTTCTGGCCGGAGGCCGTGGGAGCCCGACTTGTCGGCGATTGGCTGCGAAGCAGTCGCAAAACCAT
Organism: Pseudomonas sp. LS-2; assembly: GCF_003605735.1. Classification (GTDB taxonomy): domain Bacteria; phylum Pseudomonadota; class Gammaproteobacteria; order Pseudomonadales; family Pseudomonadaceae; genus Aquipseudomonas. The sequence continues at coordinate 138,268 of NZ_QXTJ01000003.1, forward strand.
TCAAGGCGCTGTTTCTGACACACCGCATCTGCCGGGATTGCTGCCGGTGCCCGGCAGATCGTCGACAAGGTGGAGCGCCACCCCGGCGACCTCCCACGCCTTCGGCAGAAGCAGACCTTAAAGTCGTCGACGATCGGCCGCCGGCAGCCATGGCATCACCCCTGCGCAATCACCTTCTCGATCACCTCGACCGTCGCGCTGACTTTATCCTCATAACGGCTCAGCTCTTCGGCGTGCTGCTGCTTGAGTTCGATCTGCTTCGAACACAGATTCAGGGCCGCCAACACCAGCAGGCGATCACCAATCAGGGTCGGGTAACTGCGCTTGGTTTCGGACAGCGCCGCCTTGAGCATGACCACGGCGTCCATCAAGGTCTGCTCCTGACCCTCAGGCGCCTTGATCGTGTAGTCGTTGCCCAGAATGGAAATGACCTTGGCGGCGTCGCGGTCGATGATCATGCGCTGACCGCACTGACGCTGGTCGCGCGATCAACCAACGCCTGAATCCGCGCAGCGGTCGCGCCCTGCTTCTCTTCCTGCTCCAGCAGGCTCAACTGCAGACTGTCGTTGTCATCCCTGGCTTGCTTCAATTCCTCGGCAAGCTGCGCATTCGTGTTCTGCAGGTCCTGGTTCTGCTGTACCAAGTCACCGACGAGCTTTTCCAACTGGCTTAGGGATGCTTCCAACATTTTGATTTCTCAGGCAAATTTCAAAGGGCGCGTACGATAAAGAAAAGTCACTCCAGCTACCAGTGAAATCAGGGCATTTAAGCCGCTACACCGACCAGAAAAAGCACTTGTATTGCTTCAATCCCGCAAACGCATCAGGGTCCTGATTGACTGCGAATTCCCCATCTTGTTCCTGCTGTTCGTCAGATCGGCCGCCTGCGACATAAGCGCACAGGAATGGACCAAAGGGTTCAAGTCCTCGCACAGCCGACCGATAAGCAAGCATCTCTGTCAAAACTCCCTTCTGCACGCATGGATCGCGGCGCCTTCAGGAACCGTCATGTCCCTACGCAATATGAACATCGCGCCCCGCGCATTCCTTGGTTTTTCCATCATCGGACTACTGATGCTGGTGCTCGGCATCTTCGCCCTGACACAAATGAGCAAGATCAACGACGCCACTGAAGTCATGGCCACCAACAGCATGCCAAGCATCAAGGCTCTGGATAAGCTGACCGAGGCCAGCATTCGCCTGCGCGTCCTGTCCTACCGCCTGATGCTCAACCGCGAGCCCGAAACGCTGCAGAAAACCGTCGAACTGCTGGCGATGCGTAACAAGCAGATCGAAGACGCCCGTGCAATTTACGTGAAACTCATCTCTTCGCCCGAAGAGCAGGCCGCCTACAATCAGTACCTGACCCTGCTCAACGATTACCGCCGACTCGAAGACCGCATGAAGTCCCTGAGCAGCGCGAACAAGCTGGACGAATTGACCCTCCTGCTCAGCGCCGATCTGCAAACCAACTCCGACCAGATGAATGTCGTGCTGGGCAAGCTGATCGAAATCAACACTCAACAGCTCAATGCCACCAACAAGATGGCGTCGGAGCAGTACTCCTCCGCTATTACGATGGTCGTCACCCTGCTGATCATTGCCACTGTCCTGACACTGCTGTTCGCCTGGCTACTGACCAACAGCATTACCCGTCCAATTGCCTCGGCACTCAAAGCGGCCGAAGAAGTTGCCGAAGGCGACCTGACCCGCACCATTGAGGTAGATGGCACCGACGAAGCCGGTCGCCTGCTAAGCGCCATGCTGAAGATGCAGTCCAGGCTGCGTGACACGCTGCAACGCATCTCAGGTTCCGCCACTCAGCTTGCGTCTGCGGCTGAAGAACTGAACGCCGTCACCGACGAAAGCGCCCGTGGCCTGTCGCAACAGAACAACGAAATCGAACAGGCGGCAACGGCGGTCAACGAAATGACCAGCGCCGTCGAAGAAGTCGCACGCAATGCGGTGAGCACTTCCGAAGCCTCGAAGAACGCCACCACGTCCGCAAGCGACGGCCGCGACCTGGTGCAGGAAACCGTCAGCGCCATCGAACGCATGAGCGGCGACGTCCAGAGCACTGCAACGCTGATCGGCAACCTGGCCGACGAATCCCGCGACATCGGCAAGGTGCTGGACGTGATTCGTGGCCTGGCCGATCAAACCAACCTGCTGGCCCTCAACGCCGCCATCGAAGCTGCACGCGCCGGTGAAGCGGGCCGTGGATTTGCCGTGGTAGCTGATGAGGTTCGCGCTCTGGCGCATCGCACCCAGCAGTCGACCAGCGAAATCGAACGCATGATCGGCAGCATTCAGGGGGGCACCGAACAGGCCGTAAGCTCCATGCGCAACAGCACCGAACGCGCAGAGTCGACGCTGAATATCGCCAAGGGTGCAGGGCTGGCGCTGGACACCATCAACAGTGCGGTGGTGGAAATCAACGAACGCAACCTGGTCATCGCCAGCGCGGCCGAAGAACAGGCGCAGGTGGCCCGTGAAGTGGACCGAAATCTGGTCAACATCCGCGACCTGTCGACCCAGTCCGCCACGGGCGCCAATCAGACGAGTGCGGCGAGCAACGAGTTGTCGCGTCTGGCGGTGGATCTGAACGGGATGGTTGCGCGGTTCCGTCTGTAAGCGGCCCGTTGATTACAGTGTAGGAGCGCGCTTGCCCGCAAAAAAAACAACGCGGTCTCTCAGGTAGACCGCGTCATCGTTCATCGCGGGCAAGCGCGCTCCTACACCGGTCGATCAGTATCAGTATTCGATCCGCACATCACCCTTCGGCACGCTGCAGCAGGACAGGATGTAACCCTCTTCCACGTCGTCGTCGGTAATCCCGCCGTTGTGCTCCATCTCCACTTCGCCGCTCAGCTTCATCACCTTGCAGGTCCCGCAGATCCCCATGCCGCACGCTTTCGGAATCATCAGACCGAGCTTGGCAGCTGCCGCGTGGACAGTTTCGCCCGGTGCAACACGAATGCTCTTGCCGGTGTCGGTGAACTCGACCTGATGCAATTCGGCGACGTCGACTTCTGGCGCGTCGGCCGCCTGCTCGGCGTGCTCCACCGCATCGGCGCGGGCTTCCGGTGGCGTCGCACCGAAGGACTCCTCGTGATACTGCGCCATGTTGAAGCCGTTGGCTTCCAGCAGGCGCTTGACCGCGTTCATGTACGGAGTCGGGCCGCAGCAGAATACTTCGCGCTCCATGAAGTCTGGCGCCATCAGTTCCAGCATCTTCTGATTCAGATAACCGCGATAGCCCGCCCACGGCTCACCCAGCCCATGTTTCTCACAGACGATGTGCAGCGAGAAGTTATTGATGCGCGACGCCATCTGCTCCAGTTCGCGGTGATAGATGATGTCTTTAGGCGAACGCGAGCTATGCACGAACACCATATCGACGTTGGCGTTGGTGTCGTAATACCAGCGCGCCATGGACATGACGGGTGTGATACCGACGCCGCCGCTCAGATACAGGATTTTTGGATTCGGGAAGTCGATGGCATTGAACAGACCCACCGGCCCGTGTACGGCCAGTTCCTGTCCTTCATGCAACGTGTCGTGCAGCCAGTTGGAGACCTTGCCGCCGGGCACGCGTTTGATGGTGATCGAGAAGCTGTAAGGCACTGATGGCGAGCTGGAGATCGTGTAGGAGCGCATGATCGGGACGCCTTCGATTTCCAGCTCGAGGGTGACGAACTGGCCCGGCTTGAAAAAGAACAGAATCGGCTGGTCGGCCATGAAGCAAAAGGTGCGCACGTCCCAGGTTTCCTGGATCACTTTGACGACCCGCACCAGGTGGCGGCCATTGGCCCAAGTCTGTGTATTGACCGGGCTGAGGAAACTCTGGGACATACTCACTCTCCACGGCCGACTGTCGGCCTCTTATGGTGGCGATTCTGCGTAACGCACGAGCCACCTATTTACCTATCAGCGACATTCACATACTTATGGCGACCAGGCCCGATCTATAGGGGTTGCGTAGTCGGAAACGGATTCGGCCATGTCGCCCATGGATAAGGTTCACGTCGCGCCCGGCTACACACTCGCCGTCAATCGATTACAGATTTTTTATTCATAAGGATGAGCGACAGAACGCACCGTCGCCTTGCCTGCAAACGACTCAACACAACCGTAATCAGCCACATTCGTAGGTCGCACAATCGCGGCCTGAGGACTTGAAAGATGGACGTCACCGCAACTCTGAGCCTGGGCGATCCGCTGGAACCCGCACGCAAGGCCACCGCCGAAATGCTGCAGAACCGGGAGCGTACTTACTCGCTGCCGCAGCCTTTCTACAGCGATGAGCGGCTGTTTGAAATCGACATGCAGGAAATCTTTCAAAAAGAGTGGCTGGTCGCAGGCATGACCTGTGAAATCCCGGCCAAAGGCAACTTTCTGACCCTGCAGATCGGCAAGAATCCGATCCTGGTCGTGCGCGCGCCGGATGGTTCGGTCAACGCCTTTCACAACGTCTGCCGCCACCGCGGCTCGCGCCTGTGCACCAAGGAAAAGGGCAAGGTCGCCAAACTGGTGTGCCCATACCACCAGTGGACCTACGAACTCGACGGTCGCCTACTGTACGCGGGCACCGAAATGGGCGCTGACTTCGACATGAAGCAGTTCAGCCTCAAGCCCGTGAACTGCAAGGTCGCGGGCGGTTATATCTTCATCAGCCTGGCGGCCAACCCGCCGGCTATCGACGAGTTCCTGCAGACCCTGAATCACTACATGGAACCGTACGACATGGAGAACACCAAGGTGGCGGTGCAAACCACCTTGATGGAAAAAGCCAACTGGAAGCTGGTGCTGGAAAACAACCGTGAGTGCTACCACTGCAACGGTTCGCACCCGGAACTGCTGAACACCCTTCTGGAATGGGACGACGTCACCGACCCACGCGCCGACCAGGCGTTCAAAGACCACGTCGCTGCGTCTGCCGCTGCATGGGAAGCAGAAAAGATTCCGTTCGCCCACAAGAGCTTCGGCCTGCGTAACCGTATCGTACGCATGCCGCTGCTCAAGGGAACGGTGTCCATGACCATGGACGGCAAGCAAGGCAGCAAGAAACTCATGGGCCGTATTCAGAACCCGGACCTGGGTTCGATGCGCATCCTGCACCTGCCGCACTCATGGAACCACTGCATGGGCGACCACGTGATCGTGTTTACCGTGTGGCCGATCAGCGCCCAGGAAACCATGGTCACCACCAAGTGGCTGGTGCACAAAGACGCCGTAGAAGGCGTCGACTACGACGTCGCACGCCTGCGTGAAGTCTGGGACGCCACCAACGACCAGGACCGTCGCCTGGCCGAAGAAAACCAGCGCGGCATCAACTCCGTCGCCTACCAGCCCGGCCCGTATTCAAAGACTTACGAATTCGGCGTGGTCAACTTCATCGACTGGTACAGCGCCAAACTGCTGGAAAACATGGGGGCAGAGCCAGCGCCGTACTTGAAAGGCGTGGCGGTTAATCACGAGTAAGGTTTGCCGGTCATTGCCGCGCTCTGTAGCAGCACGGCTTGCCGGCGGTGGTGCGTTTGGAATCGCCACCGCCGGCAAGCCGGACTGCTACAGAATCGTTGAAACAGCTCGAACTGGCGCTGCTCAAAAAACAGCCAAACCCGAACCCGCCGCCATTCCCGCCCAAATACCTTACCTGCGGCACGACCCACAGCAATTGTGGGATTTCAGTCAGCGCCATCGAACTCATCAAATCATCAGAATTTTCCTGCCGTGTGTCGCAGTCTAAGCACACTAGGCAGAACAGGAATTCCTACAAACAACAATCTATAGAATCATGAAGTTAGCAAAGTCGGCCTACGACACCGCTGAAACTTCCTACAAAACGATCAGAAAAAACCAAATAATAAACGCTTTGAACGATTTTGAACGAATGGTACAAAGCTACCACTCGCGGCAAATGACGTGAGTTCCGGGGAATCCCCCATCTGATAACCAAGTGGAGTAATTAACATGGGACGTAAACGTTCTGAAATCTCGATCATCCCTTTCAACCAAACTACTGATGCAATGGCAGGGTTTCTGCCAACTGAAACTCAATTCTACCTGCACAATTAACGCAACCTAGCCTAATGGCAAGCTTGGGGGATTGTCTCCCCCAAGCCCCTATGAGGAACACTCCATGTTCGAACGCGAGTTGTCAATTACTGAGTCAGAAAACAAAATTATTGAAACGCTAAACTCGTTATCCTTAGTCCCTGCTATCAAATTCAACAGCACCCACACAGTCGCAACGTGTGCGCTTGAAAACAGTGAAGGCATAACGGTTTCAGAGGCCGCAGGCAAAGGGAGGTATTGTTACGTAGGCGCAATGGCGGAAAGCCTGGAGCACTACACGTTGGAATATCTGTCATCCGAGAATATTTCTACATGTAGCACAAACGATATTCGCAACCAAGCATTGACCCACATGGACGGGTTACTGGCAAACTTGCCCGAAGGAGGTACGTCTTTAGAATGCGTCACGGTCACAGATATCCAGAATGGGCGAACCGCACTTATACCTTCTGCGCTGCACTTACCTCACAAGCACATCTTTAACACCAACTGCCCACAATCCGCCATTTCATTCCTCAACCGCTATTCTACAAACTCTGGCATTGCATTTGGATGTAGCGAGAATGAAGCAATTCTGCATGGACTGAACGAAGTTTTAGAGCGGCACATGTACTCAAAAATCTTAATGTCTCTATGTGGGCAATATGAACCTTTGATGCTTAAATCTCCAACCACCGCGATCATCGATGAGATATTTGAGGACCATTCCGAACTGAGACTCATCGCCAAAGGCATGAAAGTCTTAATGACCGAAACCCTACCTGGCGTGTATTTCTGCATGGCTATCCCTAAGCGGCCAGATGGAAGGTTTGTCGTCTGCCCTGTCGGCAGCGGCTCCTCGCTCGACCCACGGATTTCGATCGAACGTGCCGTCACTGAGCTGTCACAAGCCATGGAGTTATACGATGATGCAGAGAAGGAGACCGACCAGTGCGCCCATTCGCTGTTCGAGCGCTCCAACGCATTGCGGCCGCTCATTCGCCTCGAAACATTGAGGAATATTGAATATACCTTCAGGCGACTTGATCCCCCGAGAACGCTATCGGTTGCGGAGCAAATCGACCTCATCACCGACAACCTGTCAGTCACCGGATCGCGCGCCTTCAGACGCACTATTGCCAACTTCGCAAGCGGCTGCGCAGTCACCCAGACTTATGTCCCAGGCCTTGAAAGATTCAATTTGATTAGAGCCGGGATCCCCGTAGTACCGCAGCGATTGCTTCACGCCAATAGGACATTAGGATAAGGCAACCATTGCATGATGAATTTCCTCCAAGAAACGCTGCATTCAAGAAAACGGCTTTTTTTGAGCGCAATCGCCATGACAGTGTTGCTAAAAATATCCATGCTTTCACCACCGTTGTTGCTTGGGAAAATCATTGACCAGCTCTCACTCATCGAAGCGATGGAGCCGTCGGCTGTCACGTGGCTTATAACCAGTTTATGCATTGCCGTGTTAGTTCAGTCCATTTTTCACCCCCTTCAGACTTACCAACTGGTGAGCCTCATCCAATCAACGCTGGCCGATATGTCGACACAATGGACCGTCAAAATATTGGGAAAGGAGTTCGAACATTTCTCAGCCCTGAGAATCGGCGGCTTGATGAAGTCGGTAGAGCGAGGAATAACCGCCCACGAAAAAATCCTGCATTTTTTCATTACATCCGGCATTCCGTTGGCTATCGAATGGCTATTGATCGCGGCTTTTTTTGCCTACTTGGGAGGTGCCAGTATTTTTTTTGCACTGACGGGGATTTCCATCGGGTACCTCTTCCTTTACCGCTCACTCGTGACGTGGCGCCGCCCTTATTTACTGGAGGTTAACAAACAGGAAGATATCGTTTCGTCCAGATTATTTGACACTCTACAAGCAGGTAAAGCGATCAAGCTAGAGCAAGCTGACGACGTGGCTATAGTGCCTCTTTGCAAAAGTTATTCTGACTACGCAAAGGCGGCGATAAAAATGGCCAGTACCGGCGCAGCGCTCGGCTCAATTAAGATCTTGTACCTTGGGCTATCCACCGCCGGCCTTTTGGCGTGGGGGGTTATCGATCAAACATCGGATATGCCACGTTTGAGCATTGGAGAATTGGTTGCAGTCTTCTCGATAGCAGGCATGTTTCTGGCTAATTTCAGCGCCCTGGCTGAAGCATATCGCGCGGTGGACCAATTCCTGATAGATAAACGAGCACTTCAAGAGACACTGGCTTTGCCGGACGTTCTCGAGAGCCCCCAAACGCACTTTGGGCGTTCTGTAACGAGCTTGGGCATTGGGGTGTTGCCGGGGATAAGCAATCAACCGCTGGACTTCTTGCCTGACCAGTCCGTCGCCATCATTGGGCCTAGCGGATCAGGCAAAACGACGCTTCTGGAGACCCTCGCAGGAACGCTCAAAGCTCGCCGCAAGCTGGTTGTCCTGGACGGCAAACCGTTGGAACCTTGCGACATCCAGGACTACCTCGCACGTGTGCGCTACTGCCCTCAACAACCCATATTCCTGGAGGGATTGTTTGGTCAATCGGTTCTGTTCGGTCAAGCGCTGTCTCCGGGCCTCATTCAAGTGATTGACGCTTTTGGCTTGAGAGCGCTCGCAGGGACGCGATATTTATCAGAAGGCTGCAAAAACATTTCTGGTGGGGAGGCGAAGCGTCTGTCGCTGCTACGGCTGATCAATCGCCCGGGAGATTTCAATCTATTCGACGAGCCCACAGGGGCTTTGGATCCGGAAACAGCTTTGCAAGTCTGGGATACGATTCTCACAATCTTCCACAAGCGCGGGCTAATCTGCACGACTCACGATCTATCAGCATTGTCGCGATTCGATCGTGTCATTGTGATTAGGGGAGGAGTCGTCATCGCTGATGGCCCATGGGGTGAAATTTCCTATGACACGATGGTCAAGCACGTATTAGGTCAGTTAGGAGAAGCTGGAGGTACGGATTAACCTCCACGGCTCAGCCACACCCATTCAGTCGATTACTTATATGCGCTCGAACATACCTCCCGTACAAAATTCGAACAGCGCTTCGTTGCTCCAGCATGCTCGCGGCTTTGGAATGCCTACGAACAACTTATCCACAGCACTACCCACAGCAATTGTGGGCAAGTCGCATCGTCTACAGATAAAAAACCACAAAAAACCGTGACTTATTCAAATGGTCATATTCCAGCCGTGACTGGTTACTTATTGACCAATTGCATGGAACCCACGGACTTAAAGGCTTTAAAGGGATAGCAAACACCTTATCCACAGAAGCGCCAACAGAGAATGTGCGCAAGTCAGGCAAAGTCTCACCAGTCTGTGGAAAAGCGGAGCATACGTCGATATTCGGGCGCCGCCGGAGAGATTTCGCCAGAGAAACGTCATATTGATCACTATTTGATCAATCCTGCGCAAGCCACGGTTCGTAAGGGTCTCAGCGGACCACGAACATCTTATCCACATAGAGGCGCACAGAGAATGTGGGCAGAAAGACACGACCAAAACATTCCCCTGTGGAGAAAAATCCTTTTAAAACCGCAAGATAGGCTGATCAAAATTTAATCAAACGCTTGTAAGCCACGGATTGTATGGCTCGCAGGGAGAGGTGAACAGTTTATCCACAGGTGGATCAACAGCGATTGTGGGTATGTGGGTAAAATGGGGAAATGAAGAATCGGAAGCGTCTGACATCGAGGACGCTCACAGCGCCGTAGACTCGCTCCGACCAAACTATCGCAGAGATTCGACCATGGACAATTGGAAGTCTTTTTCCCGCAAAGTCGTACTTGAAGCGAACAGCCGGCTTTCACAACGCAAACAGGGCATCTCGTTTGCGCTGCCAAAAGAATTAGTGGGCATCGTTGAATTCAGGCATAAGAGCACAGAAGACATAGAGCAAGCATTCAGAGCCGCCTCTCGAAAGCTCAGGCGGGGGTGATCAGGAATGAAAGATGGGCGCTACAATTTCATCTTCAACGCGTTGGTGGATGATGAGGATGACATCCTTGGGCAATTGGCCTACTCCGTTTATAAACGCCAAAAAATCGAATACATCCAGGCGTTCAGGGACAGGAATGACGTGGAACCTGAAGACAGCGATCTGATTGCGTTTCATGACATAAGCAACAGCAGCTCGCAGCTTGAGGCCTACCGGATCCAAGCGACTCGGTTAGCGGCAGACTTCCTCGAGTCATCCTTCGGTGCAGAGTCAGAAGAGCTGGCAGATTATTACGCCACCAAAGCCCGTAATGAGATTTGCTCGGCAAAGCCAGGCTTCTGGAAAGGGGTATCACAGAGCCTCATTGGTTCTGGCCTCTTCACCCTCCTGATCGGATGCCTCGTGTTCTTCGCCTGGAGCCTGAAACAAGGCCCTCGCCAAGTTATAGAACAGGTATTCGACGTAGTCATTGTCGACGCCGCATCCCGCGCTCAAACAGCACTCGCGGATGAACTGCAGCTTTAAGCAAACAAAAGGCGCCATAGAGGCGCCTTTCGTGATCTGAGTGGACAGCCCTACCGAACCACCCCCTCCTCCACCAACAACTTTAAAATCGCCGCTGCGCCTTCCTGAGCGCTTAAACCTTTAAGCACCTGACCACCGCCGCCACTGGCCTTGGCCGTCGCAGCTTTCATACGGTCAGCACCGCTTTTGGCCTTGATGACTTTCAGGCGTTTCGGCCGAGGTTTGGCGGGTGTCAGTTCGGCGCCTGTGAATAACTCGTCGATAACGACGTCGATCTGCTCCACGTCCAGAACACCGCGTTGCGCGGGGCCGTAAGCGCTTTGGCGGGGCTTGGGTGCGGCGTTATCCACAGTAGCGAGGAATGGCAGACGAACCTTGAGTCGGCGACGTTGGCCGCGAGGTAAAGCCTGGAGTACCTGGGCACTGCCGTTACTGATGGATTCGACTTCCGCCATACCCACGACCAGCGGCCAACCGAGTTTTTCGGCCAGTAGATAGGGCAGCATCCCGGAGCCTTCTCCGGTTTCGGCCTGGGTGCCGGCGAGTACGATCTGCACACCGGATTCGCGGATGTACTCGGTCAAGCTGGGAAGCGCATCAGCGCCTTGAGGTTGTTCAAGTACGTGCAGTTCATTCAGCCCCATGCCGAGATAGGCCCGCAGCGCAGGCTCTTCAGCAATGCCAGCGTGGAGCACGTGCAAGTTATCCCCAGCCAGTTGCAAACCGAGTTCCACAGCGCGTGCGTCTTGCTCGGCACGACGCGGGCGACCGGATGTCGGGTGTGAACCAATGGAAACAAGGCTGATGACATGAAGCGCGCTTTTATCCACAAGCATTTTGTTGTCAGGCTGCATCGCGTTTCGCCTCATTCCGGTAGGCCTCGACGGCTTCAATCAGCGCTTCGAGCAGTTCGGCGCTTTCGCCAATGACTGACAAATCAGCACGTTTGATCATGTCGCAAGTTGGATCAAGGTTGATCGCCACGACTTTGTCGCACGCGCCAATGCCTTGTAAGTGCTGGATCGCGCCGGAGATACCCACAGCCACGTATACACGCGCAGTGACCCAGGTCCCGGATGCGCCCACTTGGCGATCACGAGTCATGTAGCCATCGTCCACTGCCACGCGGGATGCGCCTTCGGTTGCGCCCAAGGCTGCGGCGGTGCGGTGGAACAAGTCCCAGTCCTTGACGCCGTTGCCGCCGGAGAAGATGAATTCCGCTTCGGCCATGGGGATAAGTGCCGGATCGACCGCTACTGCGCCCAGATCTTCGATGCGAGCGATGCTGCGCGCGATGGTTGTGGACAACTCAACGGGCAGCGCTTCGTGGCGAGTCTCACTGACAGGCTCCGCGCACTCTGCGGCAGCCAGAATCAGGCGCGACACTGGGCGGGACACGTCTTCACGCCCGGCCCCGGCGCGGCCTGTCGCCTGATCGTCTTTGACTTGCCAGACGCGTGTCGCTGGGCGCTCACCCAGGCTTGCAGCGAAACGACGACCCAACTCCCCGCCGCCGCTGCGGCTGTCAGGCAGCAACCAGTGGCGTGGATCGAACTGGTTATCCACAGCGCGCAAACCTTGCACCCGCTGTTCCGGTGAATAACCGTCGAATTCGTTGCCATCCAGCACCAGCAAGCGATCCACACCCGCAGTGTCGAAAGCGGTTTCCTTGTGCTCGCCAAACACCACGGCCAGCACCGCGCCGTCGCTGCCAGCCAGGCTGTGAGCCAGTCCCAGCAAGTCACGGTCGTGGCTGCCCAGGCGACCGCCGACCATGTCTGGCACGACTGCGACGTAGAAGGCAGGCTCGGCAACCTGGTGCATCGGCAATTGGACTTCCACGGCAGCCGAGCGTTTGACTGCCCCGCCCTGTTGGGCGCCACTGCGATCGATGCGTTTGATCCCGTTCGGCCCAATGAAGCCAATACCATGTACGTTCTTGCGGATGATGCCATTGGGCCCCATCCAGCTTGCTTGCGCCGGTTGCATCGCCGCGTGAAGTGGGTGCAGCCGGTTGCGGGCGATCCACTCGGCACGAGGGTCGCGGCGGATAATGTCGCTCATCAGTGCGCCTCCGCAGGTTCGCGTTTGACCGGAGCCGGTTTGGCTGGCGCAGCGTCTTCCAGCAACGCGTCGGCCACCAGTTCGGCGATGTCCTTGATCATCGGGCGTGGCTCGACCACGCCTTCCAGCATCGCGGTGCATTGTGGACAACCCACGGCCACCAACTCGGCGCCGGTTTCGCGGATGTCCTCCATGCGCATGTCGGGAATACGCTGCTTGCCGGGAATGTCGGTGATCGGCGCGCCGCCACCACCACCGCAGCAGCGGGAGCGGAAACCGGAACGTTGCATTTCCTTGACCTCGATACCTAAGGCCTTAAGCACGTCACGCGGCGCTTCGTACTCGCCGTTGTAACGTCCCAGATAGCACGGGTCGTGATAGGTCACGCTGGAGCCTTTGTGTTGCCCCAGGTTCAGCACGCCATCGCCGATCAGTTCGGCCATATAGGTGCTGTGATGCTGTACCAGGTAATTGCCATCGAAGGCGCCGTACTCGTTCTTCAGCACATGGAAACTGTGCGGGTCGCAGGTAACGATGCGCTTGAAGCTGTACTTGTTCAAAGTCTGAATGTTGCGCTTGGCGAGCATCTGGAAAGTGGCTTCATCGCCCAGACGACGGGCAACGTCGCCGCTGTCTCGCTCTTCGAGACCGAGCACCGCGAAGTCGACCTTCGCCGCTTTCAGCACTTTGACGAAAGCACGCAGGGTGCGCTGGTTGCGCATGTCGAAAGCACCATCGCCGACCCAGAACAGCACGTCGGTAGCTTTCTTGTCGCTGAGAATGCTGAGGTTCAGGTCCGCTGCCCAGTTCATCCGGCCGCCCGGCGCGAAACCGCCCGGGTTATCGGTCGCGATGAGGTTCTCCAGCACTTCGGCGCCCTTGTTTGGCGTCGCACCTTTCTCCAGAGTCAGATGCCGGCGCATGTCGACGATGGCGTCCACGTGCTCGATCATCATCGGGCACTCTTCCACGCAGGCTCGGCAGGTGGTGCAGGACCAAAGCGTCTCGGCGTCCACCAGCCCGTTGACGATCGGTTGGTGTGGATTGCCCTTGTGTTCGCCAATCGCTTTACCGGGGTAAGGGCTGCCCGCAAATTTAGCATCCGTCCCGCCCGCCAGACCGACGACCATGTCCTGAATGAGTTTTTTCGGGTTCAGCGGCTGGCCCGCAGCGAAGGCCGGGCATGCGGCTTCGCATTTACCGCACTGCACGCAGGCGTCGAAGCCAAGCAGCTGGTTCCACGTGAAATCCTTGGGTTTTTCCACACCCAATGGCGCAGTCGGATCGGCCAGATCCAGCGGCTTGAGGCCGGTGGAACGACCGCCGCCAAAACGCTCGGCGCGACGGTGCCATGCCAGATGCAACGCACCGGCGAAGGCATGTTTCATCGGGCCGCCCCAGGTCATTCCGAGGAACAGCTCGCAAACGCCCCACAGCACGCCGATCCCCAGAATGACCGCCAGCAGCCAGCCACCGAAGTTTTCAGGGAGGATGCCTGCCACCGGCAGCGTCACGATGAAAAACGATGCCGAGAACGCCAGCAGGCTTTTTGGCAAGCGCATCCACGGGCCTTTGGACAGGCGCGCTGGTGGGTTGCGACGACGCAGGTAAACGAAGATCGCGCCGACGAACATCACCGCCGACATCACCAATAGCGCGTAGCCGAGAATGCGGTTATGCAGGCCAAAGCCATGGACCAGAATCGCCAGAACGATCGACGCCACCGCGCCGCCCGCTGTGGCGACGTGGGTGTTGGCGATGTATTTGTCTCGCGCGACTACGTGGTGCAAGTCGACCATGTAGCGCTTGGGCATCGCCATCAGGCCGCCCAGCAGATCGACCTTGGACGCACGCCCGTTGCGCCACATGGCCACCCGCCGCAAAGCGCCCAGGACACCAAGGCCCAATGCGGCAAATAGCAGGATTGGAAGAAGGGTGTTCAACATGTGGAGCTCCCAAAGACCGAGGGTCTCGCCAGGGGCTGATCGTTCCCACGCTCCGCGTGGGAATGCATACCGTGGCGCTCCGCGTCACTGAAACAGACGTGGGCGTCCATTGGGGCATTCCCACGCGGAGCGTGGGAACGATCATGTGTAATTAAAAATCTTTGCAGAGCCGCAACGCGTCATAGATCGCCGCGTGGGTATTACGCTGCGCCACGCAGTCACCGATGCGGAACAGCAGGTAGCCGTCACCCGGCTGGCTCAACGAAGGCTGAGGCTGGATCGCGAACAGGGCGTCGATGTCGATCTGGCCCTTGTTGCGCGAATCTTCCTTCAAGCCGTAATACAGCTCTTCGTCAGGACGCACGCCGTTCTCGACCACGACCTGATCGACCACCCGCTCCTCTTTGGCTCCGGTGTATTCGTTCTCCAGCACCGCCACCAGCTTGTCGCCTTCGCGGTAGACCTTTTCCAGCATCATGTCGCCGGTCATGATCACTTCTTTCGGGTACATGCTGCGGTAGTAGGTTGGGAACGACGTACCACCGATGGCCACGCCCGGCTTGATGTCGTCGGTAACGATCTCGACCTGGCTGCCCTTGTCCGCCATGAAGTCGGCAACCGACATCCCGGTGAACTCGCAGATGGTGTCGTAGACCAGCACGTTCTTGCCCGGCGCAACCTTGCCGTCGAGCACGTCCCAACTGCTGACCACCAGACCTTCATCCGCGCCCCAGTGCTCGTTCTGCTCCAGGAACGGATGACCGCCCACTGCCAGCACCACCACATCCGGACGCAGGTCCATGATGGTCGGGATGTCTGCGGCAGTGCCGAGCCGCAGGTCGACTTTCAGCCGAGCCAGCTCCAGCTGATACCAGCGTGTGATACCGGCAATCTGGTCACGTTGCGGCGCCTTGGACGCCGTCACGATCTGCCCACCAATGAATTCTTTCTTCTCGAACAGGGTGACGTCGTGACCACGCTCGGCAGACACACGTGCAGCTTCCATCCCGGCAGGACCGGCACCGACGATCACGACCTTGCGCTTCACGCCGGTGGTCTTCTCGATAATGTGCGGCACACCCATGTATTCACGTGAGGTCGCGGCGTTCTGGATGCAAAGCACATCCAGGCCCTGGTACTGGCGGTCGATGCAGTAGTTGGCACCAACGCACTGACGAATCTGGTCGACCTGGCCCATCTTGATCTTGGCGATCAGGTGCGGGTCAGCGATGTGCGCACGGGTCATGCCGACCATGTCGACGTAACCGCCTTCCAGAATACGGGTCGCCTGATTCGGGTCCTTGATGTTCTGCGCGTGCAGAACCGGAGCCTTGACCACTTCCTTGATACCGGCCGCCAGGTGCAAAAACGGCTCCGGTGGATAACTCATGTTGGGGATAACGTTGGCCAGAGTGTTGTGCGTGTCGCAACCCGAACCCACCACACCGATGAAGTCGATCATGCCGGTCTGGTCGTAATATTTGGCGATCTCTTTCATGTCTTCATGGCTGAGACCGTCCGGATGGAATTCGTCGCCGCAGATACGCAGACCGACGCAGAAATCAGGACCGACTTCCTTGCGCACCGCCTTGATCACTTCCAGACCGAAACGCATGCGGTTTTCGAAGCTGCCACCCCACTCGTCAGTACGCTTGTTGACGCGGGGGCTCCAGAACTGGTCGATCATGTGCTGGTGCACGGCCGACAGTTCGACGCCGTCCAGGCCACCGGCTTTGGCACGCGCGGCTGCGCTGGCGTAGTTGCCGATCACGCGCCAGATTTCTTCAGGCTCGATGGTCTTGCAGGTCGCGCGGTGTACGGGCTCACGAATACCCGATGGCGACATCAGCGTCGGCCAATGGTCGCCGTCCCAGCGGGAGCGACGGCCCATGTGGGTAATCTGGATCATGATCTTGGCGCCATGCTTGTGCATGGCGTCTGCGAGATTCTGGAAGTGCGGGATGATCTTGTCGGTCGCCAGGTTGACCGACTTCCACCAGCCCTGCGGGCTGTCGATCGCAACGCTCGATGAACCGCCACAAATGGCCAGACCGATGCCGCCCTTGGCTTTCTCCTCGTAGTACTTCACGTAACGGTCGGTGGTCATGCCGCCATCAGTGGCGTAGACCTCGGCGTGCGCGGTACTGAGGACGCGGTTGCGGATTGTCAATTTGCCGATTTGAATCGGCTGAAACATTGCTTCGAAAGCCATCTCACGGTCCTCGGCTTACAACGGTTTTACGACGAACAGGCCATCTTCGTGGCCTTCTTCCGAACCGCCGTAAACCTGCTCGGCTACGGTGCGAACGGCACTGCCTTTGGCAGCGAGAATCTGGTCCATGGCGCCGGCGAACCAGCCTGTGAACATGTAATCGACTTTGCGGCCGACCTTGCCGTACACATAAACGAAGGCCGAGTGCTCGAGCTTGACACTGGCGGTGCCTTTATCCAGATCGATTTCCTGGATCTTGAACAGGCCCCAACCACGCTGCGACAGGCGATTCATGTAGTGCTCGAATACCGCGACGCCTTCGATGCCGTGGCATTCGGCTTCTTTCTCGCACCAGTGCCAGGCGGATTTGTACCCGGCCTTGTAGAGAATCTCGGCGTAGGCGTCGGCGCCCAGCACTTCTTCGATGCCCATGTGGTTATTGACGAAGAAATGGCGTGGCACATACAGCATTGGCAGGGCGTCGGAGGTCCAGACACCGGTCTCGCTGTCGACTTCGATTGGCAATTGCGGGGCGATCTTGGCCATGGAAACTTAACTCCAGAAAATTTGGTTGGATGCCCTCTCCGCGAACGGGAGAGGGGAAATTCAATGATCGCCGAGGCTTACTCGCCCCAGACGTCGCCCAGAATGCGAACCCAGTTCTCACCCATGATCTTGCGAACAACGCGCTCCGAATGGCCACGTTTGAGCAAGGTCTCGGTCAGGTTCGGGAACTCCCCCACGGTGCGGATACCCAGCGGGTTGATGATCTTGCCGAAGTTGGTCAGACGGCGGGCGTAGCCCTTGTCGTGGGTCAGGTATTCGAAGAATTCCTGGCCGTGCCCCTGGGTGAAGTCGGTGCCGATACCGATGGCGTCTTCGCCGACGATGTTCATCACGTACTCGATGGCTTCGGCGTAGTCGTCGATGGTCGAGTCGATGCCCTTGGCCAGGAACGGCGCGAACATGGTCACGCCCACGAAGCCGCCGTGGTCGGCAATGAACTTGAGTTCGGCGTCGGATTTGTTGCGTGGGTGTTCTTTCAGACCCGAAGGCAGGCAGTGGGAATAGGTCACTGGCTTCTTCGATTCGAGAATGACTTCTTCAGAGGTCTTGGAACCGACGTGGGACAGGTCGCACATGATGCCGACGCGGTTCATTTCCGCGACGATTTCACGCCCGAAGCCCGACAGGCCGCCGTCGCGCTCGTAGCAACCGGTGCCAACAAGGTTCTGGGTGTTGTAGCACATCTGCACGATGCCCACGCCCAGTTGCTTGAAGATCTCGACGTAGCCGATCTGGTCTTCGAAGGCGTGTGCGTTCTGGAAGCCAAACAGGATGCCAGTCTTGCCCAGCTCTTTAGCCTTGCGGATGTCGGCGGTGTTACGCACCTGGATCACCAGATCGCTGTTTTCACGGATCAGCTTCTGGCTCGACGCGATGCTGTTGACGGTCTGCTGAAAACCTTCCCACACCGAAACAGTGCAGTTGGCCATGGTCAGGCCACCTTTGCGCATGTCCTCGAACAGCTCACGGTTCCATTTGGCAATGATCAGCCCGTCAATAACGATGCTGTCGGCGTGCAATTCGGCTGGGCTCATCAGGCTGTCCCCTCTAGGTTAATCTCGGGCCGAAACGTGTGCCGGCGCTTTGGGGCCAGCATATGCCTGAGGGTCGGACGAGCCGGGTGCAAAAACGACAGAGGAATTGCCGAAAGCGTCAAGAAACGACAAAGGGCGACCGCGAGCCTCTGCCGCCTGCGTTTGATAACTGTTCTTTGCCTCGCGGTTGGGCGAGAATTCAGCGCATCACTGAATCGGGAAACCTCAATGAAGACGATTTTTCTGGCTCTGGCTCTATTCGCGACGGGCGCACACGCCGCCGCCAACCCGGACGCCACCCCTTGCGACGGCGTGGACGAAGATCAGCAGACTCTGGAATGCTCGGTCTACAGCCGCGACACGGCAGTCAAACTGCTGGATGAGAATTTCGACAACCTGCAGGAGCGCGTGAACACCCAGTTCGGCGCCAATAAAGCTCAGGCCAACGAGTTCATCGCCAAACTCAAAGCCGCCGAAGACGCGTGGAAAAAGCTGCGTGATGCCGATTGCGCGGTGGAAGTGTTCCCTGCCAAACCCGGCACCAAAGAATTCAACATCGGCCAGAACGACTGCCTGGCGCGCATGAGCGATGAGCGTTCGGAGTATCTGGAAAGCATCGCGCAGTCTGAATGACGTGCGCAATGCGCTACCCTGAGGCACATCACGAGCTCAGGGTATGCACATGAACATCTGCGGCGTAGAAATCAAAGGCAGCGAAGCCATCTTCGCTGTCGCCACTCGGGCGTCCGGCGCCCTCGAACACCTGCCTTTGGCGACCAAAAAGATCGCGCTGGAAGATGATGACGAAGCCGTTAACGTCAAGAACTTCGCCACGCAGATTTCCAACTTCGTGCGCGAAAACGGCATCGCCCACATCGCCATCAAGAAGCGCAGCAAAAAAGGCGAATTCGCCGGCGGCCCAACCACGTTCAAGATCGAGACCGTTTTCCAGCTGCTGGACGACTGCGACGTGATCCTGCTGTCGCCCCAGACCATCAATGCCCAATTCAAGAAGCACGCATTCGAACTGCCCGCCGCACTGAACAAGTATCAGCACGAGGCTTATAAGGCTGCGTGCTCGGCGTTGATGAAGGGCATGAAGTAACACACGCCGCTGTGGCAGCACGGCTTACCGGCGGCAGGGCCCTGTCAGTCGGTAGATCGACATCCGGCAGACCGCTACGGCCGGCAAGCCGTGCTGCTACAGTCTGCGCTGTCTCAACCACTCGCCAAACGCCTTGTCTTCCAGCGCGTAGGCCCCCCGACTGGATTTCCAGACCAGCTCTTTTTCACGCAACGAGTCGATCGCCGCCTGAATGGTTTGCGTACCGGGCACGACGTCACTGTCCAAGCGCTCCAACGCTTTGCCAACTGCCAATACTGTCACATCGGCAAACGGTGCAAACGGCTGGTTGTCGTGCGCCCGATCGGCCATCACTTCCAACACGCCGCGTTGCGGGGGCGTCAGCGTGTTATAGGCGCTTTCAAATTCTTCCCAGACACCAGCGCGCAGCGATTCGGCGCTATTACGCAGCAGTTCGCCAAGGTTTTCCGCCTCCCCAAGCTCCAGCGCGACATCACTGATGATCGTGCGCAGCATTTCAGGCCGACGCCCTACCAAGTCGAACGCAGCATCGATATCGACCGCAGCAAATTGGTTGGTATGCGCCAGATGGCTGTTCAGATGAGCGGTGTAAGCCTTGGTGAAATCTTTGCCCAGCAAGGGAAACGGCGTGATGCTCGACCCATAAAACGGCTGGTTCTTGTTCAACACCAGATGCGCCAGCTTGTCCCGATTGGAGCCTGTAAGGACCAGCCGCAATCCGCCAATACCGCGCTCAACACCTTGGTTGAGCTCATCGCGTGCAGCCTTCAATGCAAACATCGCATTGACGCCCGACTCGCTGGTCAAAGCGTGCTGAGCCTCGTCGATAATCAGCACGATTATTTTCTGCGCAGCGCTGTGCAGCAGCTCCAACGCCTGCGTCAACGTTGCGCCAACAGGCAACTGCGGCTTGGTGAAATCCCAAGAGAGCGTGCGCAGGAAATTGGGCTTTTCAAGGCCCGCTGATTTGGCAAGCTTACGTATCCCTTTCTCGTAGGGGACCAACGCTGCGGCGATGGCTGCACTGATGAGATCCGCAGGATCCTTCTCCCGATCCGCCCACAAATCCACGTAGACCGGCACCCAATCCTGCTTCAGGCATTGAGGCACCAGATCTTCGCGCAGAAATGTGCTTTTTCCCGTGCGACGGGGCGCCGCCAAAAAAAGCCCGGAGGAATAATCGTGCAAGCCTTCTCCGACCAGACCCTGAACGATGGTGAGGGCAAGGCTGTCGCGTCTGAATACAAAGCCAGTGCGCTTTGTCATGATTTATACCCAATTATTGCCGAAACCATAATTTATGGTCGCAAGTATAATTGACCATAATTCAGAGTCAAACGAGCTTCGGCTCCCGCGCTACTCGCCCTCGATCCTCCCTCGGGCACATTACATACCGCGCCTTGTAGCTGCGGGTGAAATACGAAGGCGACTCAAAACCGCAGGCAATGCTGACTTCCATCACGCTCATGTCGCTCTGGCGCAGGAGCTGCCTAGCTTTCTCCAGACGCAAGCCCAGGTAAAAGTTGCTTGGCGTGTCGTTCAGGTGCAAACGAAACAGCCGCTCCAGCTGACGACGCGTCACCTTAATGCCTTCGGCCAGTTCAAGAGTGCTCAGCGGTGGCTCGGTGTGCTGCTCCATCACGCCGATGACCTGGACCAGCTTCTTGTTGTTGATGCCGTAGCGGGTGGCGATCTGCATGCGCTGGTGGTCTTTGCGCTGACGGATGCGCCCGAGCACGAATTGCTCCGAGACCTTGATCGCCAAGTCCGGCCCATGGGACTGCGCGATGAGGTCGAGCATCAGATCGATCGAGGCGGTGCCGCCGGCAGAACTGATACGACGTCGGTCGATTTCGAACAGCTCCTGGGTCGCCTGAAGATGAGGGTAAGTCTCCTTGAAGGCATCGAGAGCCTCCCAGTGCAGTGTCAGCCGATAGCCATCGAGCAATCCCGCCTCGGCAAGCACGAAACTGCCGGTGTCGATGGCGCCCAGCGTCACACCTTCCAGATCGAGACGGCGCAACCAATGCTCCAGCGTCGAGGTGTAGAACTTCAACGGGTCGACGCTACCCATCACTGACAGCGTCGCGCCTTTCTTCAGCGCTTCCAGCGCGCCATCGGCGTTGACCGACATGCCGTTGCTGGCAATCACCGGGCCGCCATCGACGCTCAGTACATGCCAGCGATACAACTCGCCGCCAAACCGATTGGCCACCCGCAGCGGCTCCAGCGCCGAGACGAAGCCCATCATCGAAAAGCCGGGCATGAGCAGAAAGTAGAAATCCTGGGACATCGAACGCTCAATTAGGTGAGTTGAGTGAGTCGCTCATAGTTAACATACCGCCGCCCTCAAATCGACCAATAAACTACAATAGAGAAACACTATCGACCTGCGCCATTTCGTATAGTTTTGAGTTTTTCTACTTGACCCTGAATCAACCGTACGATTATGTGAATATCGCTGAGTCATGTCGCTATTCATCGTAGAACTTCTCCAGCATTTAGTTTAAATACGTTGGCACTTCGTTCGTGCACACAGTTCCGCTCGTTTATCGATTGCGTTTCTGTGTGCGCAAAAAAGGAAAAGACAAATGAAAAGATTACTATCCAATTCTCGCAGCGTCCTGGAAATAGAAACGCCCATAATCATCACTCCCGACCAGATTCAGACCTTTTCGGAAAACGGCACCGGCGGTGGTTATACCCCATCTGAATTTGCCCAGAGTTCGACCACTAACGGCGATGGCTGGGGAGCAGATATGAAACGCCCTAAAGGTACGGGCGGGAAAGGCACCATCCATAACATCGCAACACCCAACGTCATGCGGGACTTCATGGGTGAACAGAACCACAACCAGTCAGTCATCGATACTCAATACAATTCTCGATTCAGCACAGTTATTGCAGATATTGAGAGAAAGTTGTCGGAGCAAAAGGTGACGGCCAAAAACGGCCAAACTCTTTCAGCCAGTGAATCAGCTTCAATAGATCAAAAAGTCACACTGGAGCTTATCGACGAAACGAAAAGCAAAGCCTCCTCTCTTGAGACTCGCTCTCGTGGACTGAAAGGCCTTAGCCCTTTCTTTTTGATGGAAGTTCTGCCGCGCAACATGATGGCAGAATTTCTCAATTCTCGAGTCGGAACCCCAGAATCATTAACAGCACTCTATAATTCATTTGATGATGCGTATTCATCTGCGCTGGAAATCAAAGCGTTGTCGATATCTGAGAGAGTCTTAACAAATCGGCTGGCGGAAACGGCCGCTCTAAAAGACCGGGCAGACTTGGCGGAAGGTAAAAGCAACAATCTTGCGAGCCAAGACTACAGACTCTTCACCATCGAGCGCGAGCGGGACATTTACGCGCAACAGCTTCCAAAGTTCCTGCAGTCGGAATTGTCCATCCAGGCAGGTCAGGTACCTGGGCATCTAACCTCTCAAACCCTCAGGCATCACCAGGCGACGCTGGACCGCATGGCGGCTAACAAGCTAGCCGAGGTTCAACCTGTCCAGGCTCCTCCACCGTTCAGCAGCGGCGGGATCACTTTGCACTTTCCAGCCAACAATCCAAAAATCAACGCTCCGCTCAGCAAGCCAGAGCTAGAGGCTTTGAATGAGCTCGTCTATCTGCAGAAAAATACCAAAATCGGCACCAAATGGTTGAGTTATCACGAAGCCCTATTGAAAACCGAATCCGCCGCTCATTTGAAGAGTACATCCGAAAGTTCTCCGAACTGGCCGAGCGTGCAAATGATGCTGAGCAGACAATCGAAGCCGTCAAATTCACGCTTGAATTCTACGCAACCATTGGCGAGAGATTTGGAGAAAGAGCCTCTACTTTGGCGAAGGGATTGGCACAGAGCGCTAAAGGTAAGACCATCCGCAATGCAGAACAAGCGATCAATGCATTCGACGCTTACAAGGATGCACTCGACAAAAAATTCAGCGCACAAGACCGGCAGGCAATTTCAAACGCTCTAGGTTCGCTTGACCAGCAGACGATGGCCAGCAGTCTGAGTAAATTCGGAAAGTCTTTAGGCTTCGTAGGTCACATGATAGATGCGGTCGAGCTCGCGACGGAAGCCACAAAATCCGCTGAGAGTGGGAATTGGGCACCTTTTTATATCAAAGCCGAAACGTTAATTCTAGGCCAGGCAGCAGGGGTTATTCTGGGTTTGGCGTTTGGATTGACCATGGCTACTCCAATAGGCATATTGGGGTTTGGGCTGCTGCTAGCAGCAACAGGCGTATTAATCGATGAAACGTTAGTCAGCGAATTGAACAGTTATATCACAGATCTGTAAGTTTTAATCGAAGGAGGGAGTAGCATCCGCTACGCCCTTTTAATACACAAGAAAATACAGTACCCCCCGCCAAGCGGAACGGCAAAAATCAAGCATATCAAAGCAAAAATTACCGGAATACCCGATACATTTGTGATGTGAAGACCAAATATCTTCCTCCATGTCGCTGGCTCGAATATGCGCGAAGCTAAACTGTGAATCATAAATTTTGACATGGGATACAGCAGCATGCTCAGCCCCACTAACAACGCAAAATCAAGGTGGTCGCTCCATCGATAACCTTTCACACATGACGAAATCACAGCGATTAGGGTATAGCAACATCCTTCTGCCAGTTGCCTAAAAAAATAACTCCTGCTCATATTGCCGTCCTTGCCACATTAAATCGTGCCCGGTTATTGCATTACTTTCTATCCACCCGGGATACCCATCCTGATTGTCGCAAAAGATCCCCCGGACCTGAAATCGGCAATACCAAAATTGTGACGCTAGTGGCAATCGCGGTCCCGAAGGAGGTTGCGCCATATCCCTAAACAAATCCCTTACACCCTTCGCTCGCAATTAATCCACATACCTGTTGAATCAAACAAGCAACAGCACAGGTCGCTACCGTGCAAGAGCTTGTCGCCGCTGTGCGTTTTGACGGGCCTTGGCCTGCGTAGCTTTGCACCTCAAAAGCGGGTGGCAAAAGCCCGCCTCACGACAAACGCATTGGCCTGCAAGGAACCTCACTCATGAATCACGACGTCATCATCACCTGCGCACTCACCGGTGCTGGCGACACGACCGGGAAAAGCCACCTGGTCCCGATCACTCCGAAACAGATTGCCGCCGCTGCCGTCGAGGCCGCCAAGGCAGGCGCAACCGTCGTGCATTGCCATGTGCGTGACCCTGAGACCGGCAAATTCAGCCGTGACGTCGAGCTGTATCGTGAAACCATGGACCGCATCCGCGAGGCGGACATCGACATCATCGTCAACCTGACCGCAGGCATGGGGGGTGATCTGGAAATCGGTCCGGGCGAGCGTCCTACCGACTTCGGTCCGAACACCGATCTGGTCGGCCCGCTGACACGGTTGGCCCACGTTGAAGCGCTGCTGCCGGAAATCTGCACACTGGACTGCGGCACCCTGAACTTCGGTGACGGCGACACCATTTACGTCTCCACTCCAGCTCAACTGCGCGCCGGTGCCAAACGCATTCAGGAGCTCGGTGTGAAAGCCGAGCTGGAAATCTTCGACACTGGTCACCTGTGGTTCGCCAAGCAAATGCTCAAGGAAGGCCTGCTGGATGACCCACTGTTTCAGCTGTGCCTGGGTATCCCGTGGGGCGCTCCGGCAGATACCACCACCATGAAAGCAATGGTCGATAACCTGCCAGCTGACGTGGTGTGGGCCGGGTTTGGCATTGGTCGCATGCAAATGCCGATGGCGGCGCAATCGGTGCTGCTGGGCGGCAACGTGCGCGTCGGTCTCGAAGACAATATCTGGCTGGATAAAGGCGTACTGGCGAGCAACGGCGCGCTGGTGGAACGTGCCAGCGAAATCCTCAGCCGCATGGGCGCGCGGGTCATGACCCCGGCTGAAGGCCGCGTGAAGATGGGCCTGAAAAAGCGCTTCTGATCCAGCTCCATTTTCCCCAGTAGCAGCACGGCCTGCAGGCGGTGACCTCCTCAGGATCACTTCCGCCGGCAAGCCGGACTGCTACAGAGACTTTTTCGTCATCCAGATTTTTTTCAGGACATCACCATGACCTTCATCACCGAAATCAAAACCTTCGCCGCACTGGGTAGCGGTGTCATCGGCAGCGGCTGGGTCGCCCGCGCCCTCGCCAATGGGCTGGACGTCGTCGCCTGGGACCCGGCACCGGGTGCCGAAGCTGCACTGCGCAAACGCGTCGCCAATGCCTGGCCTGCGCTGGAGCAGAAAGGCCTGGCAACAGGCGCGTCGCAGGATCGTCTGCGTTTCGTGACGACCATCGAGGAATGCGTGCGTGACGCCGATTTCATCCAGGAAAGCGCCCCGGAACGTCTGGACCTGAAACTCGATCTGCACAGCAAGATCAGCGCCGCTGCCAAGCCTGACGCGATCATTGGCTCCAGCACATCGGGCCTGCTGCCTTCGGAATTCTACGAAAGCGCAATCCACCCTGAGCGTTGCGTGGTCGGCCACCCGTTCAACCCGGTCTATCTACTGCCGTTGGTGGAAGTGGTCGGCGGCAAAAACACTGCACCGGAAGCCGTTCAAGCCGCGATCAAGGTCTACGAATCGCTGGGAATGCGCCCGCTCCATGTGCGCAAGGAAGTGCCGGGATTCATCGCCGACCGTCTGCTCGAAGCGTTGTGGCGTGAGGCGCTGCATCTGGTCAACGACGGCGTGGCAACCACGGGCGAAATCGACGATGCGATTCGCTTCGGCGCCGGTCTGCGCTGGTCGTTCATGGGCACTTTCCTGACGTACACCCTGGCCGGGGGCGATGCAGGCATGCGTCACTTCATGGCTCAGTTCGGTCCGGCACTGCAGCTCCCCTGGACTTATCTGCCAGCGCCGGAACTGACCGACAAGCTGATCGACGATGTGGTGGACGGCACCAGCGATCAGTTGGGCAGCCACAGCATTTCGGCATTGGAACGTTATCGCGATGACTGCCTGCTGGCGGTGCTGGAAGCGGTTAAGACCACCAAGGCCAAGCATGGGATGGCGTTCAGCGACTGATCGCGCGCGACATGCCTCTGATCGTTCCACACGCTGCGCGTGGGAATGCAGCCGCGGACGCTCCGCGTCCCCAATGACGCAGAGCGTCACCGATACGTGCCCCGCAGAGCGTGGGTACGATCATGCTTCAGTAACAGGACACCTCCATGCCTGCTCTCATCACGTACAACACCCCGATCCTCACCGATTGGGTCGATTACAACGGCCATCTGCGCGATGCGTTCTATCTGTTGATCTTCAGCTACGCCACCGACGCCTTCATGGACCGCATCGGCCTGGCAAGTGATGACCGCGCGGCCAGCGGCAACTCGCTGTTCACTCTGGAAGCGCATATCAATTACCTGCACGAAGTGAAACTTGGCGAAGAGGTGGAAGTACGCACCCAGATCGTTGGTCACGACCGCAAGCGCGTTCACCTTTATCACAGCCTCTACAAGGTCGGTGGCGATGAAGAACTGGCGGCGAGCGACCAGATGCTGTTGCACGTTGACCTCGCCGCAGGCCCCAAGTCTGCACCGTTCAGCGAGCAGTCGCTGGAAGCGCTACGCCTGCTTACCGACGCGCAACACGGCCAGCCTGCGCCAGCGTATGTCGGACGGATCATCGGCCTGCCCGTCAAATAAGAAATGCCACGCACGAAAAAGCCCGCATCGCTGCGGGCTTTTTCTTACCGGCTAACCGATCAAATCGCGATCAGTTGACCTTGGCGTTCAACTCACCTTTGGCATAACGCTCAAACATTTTCTCCAGGGAGATCGGTTTGATCCTGGAAGCATTGCCAGCGGTGCCGAAAGCTTCGTAACGGGCGATGCAGACGTCGCGCATGGCCGAAACGGTTTTCGCCAGGTATTTACGCGGGTCGAACTCGCTTGGGTTCTTTGCCATGAACTCACGGATGGCACCGGTGGATGCCAGGCGCAGGTCGGTGTCGATGTTGACCTTGCGCACGCCGTGCTTGATGCCTTCAACGATTTCTTCGACCGGCACACCGTAGGTTTCTTTGATGTCGCCGCCGAATTCGTTGATGATTTTCAGCCATTCCTGAGGAACGGACGAAGAACCGTGCATCACCAGGTGGGTGTTAGGAATGCGTTTGTGGATCTCTTTGATGCGCTCGATCGCCAGGATGTCGCCGGTAGGCGGCTTGGTGAACTTGTATGCGCCGTGGCTGGTGCCGATGGCGATCGCCAGGGCGTCAACCTGAGTCTTCTTCACGAAGTCAGCGGCTTCTTCAGGATCGGTCAACATCTGGCTGTGATCCAGAACGCCCTCAGCGCCTACGCCG
>NZ_QXTJ01000003.1:166072-378216 GCF_003605735.1 Pseudomonas sp. LS-2
GTCAGCCGGGGTTTTGCCGTCGTCGCGCAGAGAGCCGTCCATCATCACCGAGCTGAAACCCAGCTGGATCGAACGCTGGCAAATGGCGGGGCTGGTGCCGTGGTCCTGGTGCATGACCACGGGGATATGCGGAAATTCTTCGATTGCGGCCAGGATCAGGTGGCGCAGGAAAGGCGCACCGGCGTATTTACGCGCACCGGCCGAAGCCTGAACGATCACCGGGGAATCGGTCTTGTCGGCCGCTTCCATAATGGCGCGCATCTGTTCCAGGTTGTTCACGTTGAATGCAGGGACGCCATAGCCGAATTCGGCGGCGTGGTCCAACATCTGGCGCATGCTGATAAGTGCCATTGTCTGTCTCTCTCCCGGTAGGGTCGTTAATCGTGCGTGCCTGCCGTAGCGGCGGCTATTCAAATTATAGGGGCGTAATACTCGGTCACCGCCCGGTGTTGCATCGATCCTGCCACTCAGCCCTTCAAGGCGCCTTGCAGCCGCGACCGATCAAATCGTTGGTAGCGTCCCAGTAGACCAGGCCCTCGCTACCCTTGTTGTCAAACGCCAATACCCCGTTGCTGAACAGAGCACCGGAAGCACCGGGCGCCGCCTGTAGCCGGAAGACCTGTTCGCTTTGGTTCAAGCGCACTTCGACCTCTTTCTTCGCAGCATCGGCGTAACGCCAATAGATCTCCGCCTCGCTGTCGCAGACCCAGTGGGTCCACGGCGCAACCGGCTCAGAAGCCTTCATGCTGGCGCAACCGCCCAGCAGCATCAGTGTCGCAAGGGCAATCAAGCCTTTCATTACCACTCCTGGATCCCCTGCGAAGCGCGACACGTGTCGCTCGCTCCGATGCCCAGGGGCAGTTCTGTTTCAGATGTTCCGGTACACGTTCAGTTCAGAATCAGCGACAGGCGACTGGGCCGACAGCGGGCATGAACTCGTATTTTTCCCAAACCTCGGGACCGCCACGCTTGTAAACGATCGGTACGGTCTCAGCCTGCCAGCCGGCCTGATAGCAGCTGACCTGCAGCAGTTCCGGCGCCGCCTTCGGCCCCGTTCCATCCTCTGGCTCGCTCGCGCAGCCGACCAGTAAACCCGCCATGATCAACAGCGGTAATGGCTTGACCATCTCACTCCCCTTCACACCAGGCCCTGTATTCAGGCCTTGGCGCGTTGTTCCAGAACTTCCACGGCAGGCAATACCTTGCCTTCGACGAACTCCAGGAACGCGCCGCCACCGGTGGAAATGTAGGAGATTTTCTCGCCTACGCCGTATTTGTCGATTGCAGCCAGAGTATCGCCACCACCAGCGATGGAGAACGCCGGGCTTTCAGCGATTGCCTGAGCCAGCACTTTGGTGCCGTTACCGAACTGGTCGAACTCGAATACGCCGACTGGACCGTTCCACAGAATAGTCTTGGAAGATTTCAACAAGTCAGCGAATTGGGCCGCAGTTTTCGGGCCAATGTCCAGAATCATGTCGTCGTCGGAAACGTCAGCGATCAGTTTGACCGTCGCTTCGGCGTCTTCAGCGAATTTCTTGGCGACCACGACATCGACCGGCAGCGGAACGCTGACCTTGGCGGCGATGGCGCGGGCGGTGTCCAGCAGATCCGGTTCGTACAGCGATTTGCCGACTGGATGACCAGCAGCCGCCAGGAACGTATTGGCGATGCCGCCACCGACGATCAACTGATCGCAGACGGTGCTGAGGCTGTTCAGCACGTCCAGTTTGGTGGAAACCTTGGATCCGGCAACGATGGCAGCCATTGGCTTGGCGGGTTTGCCCAGCGCCTTGCCCAGAGCGTCCAGTTCCGCGGCAAGCAAAGGACCGGCTGCGGCAACCTTGGCGAACTTGGCCACGCCGTGGGTCGAGCCTTCAGCGCGGTGAGCGGTGCCGAACGCGTCCATCACGAACACGTCGCACAGCGCGGCGTATTTCTGCGCCAGCTCGTCGGCGTTCTTTTTCTCGCCTTTGTTGAAGCGCACGTTTTCGAACAGCACGATGTCGCCTGCTTTCACTTCGACGCCGTCCAGATACTCGGCCACCAGCGGCACTTCACGACCCAGCGCCTTGCTCAGGTAGTCCGCAACGGGCTTGAGGCTGTTCTCGGCGGAAAACTCGCCCTCGGTCGGACGACCCAGGTGAGAGCAGACCATGACAGCGGCGCCCTTTTCCAGCGCCAGCTTGATGGTCGGCAGCGAAGCAAGAATACGTGCATCGCTGGTGACGACACCGTCCTTGACCGGGACGTTGAGGTCTTCGCGGATCAGTACACGCTTACCTTGCAGATCGAGGTCGGTCATCTTCAACACGGTCATGAGGCGTTCCCTGTTTATTACTGTTGTTTATGGATGCTTTGAAGAAAGTGATCGGCGACATCCAGCATTCGATTGGCAAAACCCCATTCGTTGTCGAACCAGGCCAGAACGTTGACCAGCCGCGGGCCGGAAACCCGTGTCTGGCTGGCATCGATGATGGCCGAATGAGGGTCATGGTTGAAATCACAACTGGCGTGGGGCAGCTCGGTGTAGGCCAGCAAGCCTTTCAGCGGACCGCTGGTGGCGGCCTCGCGCAGAATCCGGTTGATCTCCACCGCATCCGTATCACGCGCTACCTGCAGCGTGATGTCCAGGCATGAAACGTTTACCGTCGGCACACGAACTGCTTTGGCCTGAATTCGGCCGGCAAGTTCCGGAAGCAGCCGCTCGATGCCACGCGCCAGACCAGTGGACACCGGAATGATCGACTGAAAGGCCGAACGCGTCCGGCGCAGGTCTTCATGATGATAGGCGTCAATCACCGGTTGGTCGTTCATCGCCGAGTGAATCGTGGTGATCGTGACGTATTCCAGGCCCAGCTCGCGGTTCAGCAGGTCTAGCAATGGCACGCTGCAGTTGGTGGTGCAGGACGCCGCAGAGACCAGCAACTCTTCTCCAGTCAGCCTCTGCTGGTTGATGCCGTAGACGATGGTGGCATCGACATCCGCTTCGCTCGCCATCGGCTGGGAGAACAGCACGCGCGGCGCACGGGCCGACAAAAAGCGCTCGCCATCGGCGCGAGTGTTGTAGACACCCGAGCATTCGAGCACCAGATCGACGTCCAGCTCATTCCAGTCGATGCCTTCCGGCGTCGCACTACGGAACACTTTGATGACGTGATCGTTGATGTGCAGAAAATCGCCTTCGACCCGCACTTCGCCGGGAAACCGGCCATGTGTGGAGTCAAAGCGCGTGAGGTATTCGAGACTGGCCATGTCGGCCAGGTCGTTGATTGCCACCACTTCAAAGCCAGCCTTCGCTCCTCGCTCGCACAGCGCGCGCAGCACGCAGCGACCGATACGACCGTAACCATTGAGGGCAACTTTATAAGGGCGGGGCTGAGGCATGGGGGTTCTCACAGACATTCGTTATCGCCCCACGATGGCGTAAGCGCCCCCCTGTAGCAGTCCGGCTTGCCGGCGGCGGCGAATTCAAGATCGCCACCGCCGGCAAGTCGGGCTGCTACAGATGGACGGTGCGCCAATCAAAAGGCATGCGTTGCCGATATCAGTCTTCCAGCAGCTCTTCAGCCGTGCCGACGATGTTCTCCAGCGTGAAGCCGAACTCTTCGAACAGCAGGTTCGCCGGCGCCGACTCACCGAAGGTGGTCATGCCGATCACGCGGCCTTCCAGACCGACGTACTTGTACCAGTAGTCCGCGTGACCCGCTTCGATGGCGATACGGGCGCTGACTTCCAGCGGCAGAACCGACTGCTTGTACAGCGCGTCCTGGGACTCGAAGACGCTGGTGCAGGGCATGGAAACCACACGCACGTTCTTGCCGTCGGCAGTCAGCTTGTCGAAGGCCTGAACGGCCAGACCGACTTCGGAGCCGGTCGCGATCAGGATCAGATCCGGTTCGCCGTTGCAGTCGCGCAGCACGTAACCACCACGGTTGATATTCTCCAGTTGCAGCGCGTCACGAGACTGATGCTGCAGGTTCTGACGGGAGAAGATCAGGGCCGAAGGGCCGTCGTCACGCTCGATGGCGTGTTTCCAGGCCACTGCCGATTCAACCGCGTCAGCTGGACGCCAGCAATCCAGGTTCGGCGTAGTACGCAGGCTGGTCAGTTGCTCGATCGGCTGGTGAGTCGGGCCGTCTTCGCCCAGACCGATGGAGTCGTGGGTGAACACATAGATGACGCGCTTCTTCATCAGCGAAGACATCCGCACCGCGTTACGGGCGTATTCCATGAAGATCAGGAAGGTTGCGCCATACGGCACGAAACCGCCGTGCAGGGCGATACCGTTCATGATCGCGCCCATGCCGAACTCACGCACCCCGTAATGCAGGTAGTTGCCGTTGGCGTCTTCGCCGGTGATGCTCTTGCAGCCTTTCCAGATGGTCAGGTTGGAACCGGCCAGGTCAGCCGAACCGCCGAGGAACTCAGGCAGCAGCGGGCCAAAATTGCTCAGGGCGTTCTGGCTGGCCTTACGGCTGGCGATGGTCTCGCCCTTGGCGTTCACTTCAGCGACGTACGCAGCGGACTTTTCAGCGAAGTCGGCTGGCAGCTCGCCGCTCATGCGACGGATCAGCTCGTTGGCTTCAGCAGGGAATGCAGCGGAGTAGGCAGCGAAACGCTGATCCCACTCGGCTTCGGCGGCCAGGCCTTTTTCCTTGGCGTCCCATTCTTTGTAGATGTCGGCCGGGATCTCGAACGGACCGTGGGTCCATTTCAGCGCAGCGCGGGTCAGGGCGATTTCGTCGTTGCCCAGTGGAGCGCCGTGGCACTCTTCCTTGCCCTGCTTGTTCGGCGATCCGAAACCGATGGTGGTCTTGCAGCAGATCAGGGTCGGCTTGTCGCTCTTGCGAGCGGTGTCGATGGCGGTCTTGATTTCGTCGGCGTCATGACCGTCAACATTGCGGATCACCAGCCAGCCGTAGGACTCAAAGCGCTTTGGCGTGTCATCGGTGAACCAGCCTTCGACTTCGCCGTCGATGGAGATGCCGTTGTCGTCGTAGAAGGCGATCAGCTTGTTCAACCGCAGAGTGCCAGCCAGCGAAGCGACTTCGTGGGAAATCCCTTCCATCATGCAGCCGTCACCCATGAACACGTAGGTGTGGTGATCAACGATGTTGTGGCCTGGGCGGTTGAACTGTGCAGCCAGAGTCTTTTCGGCGACAGCGAAACCGACGGCGTTGGCGAAACCCTGACCCAGCGGCCCGGTGGTGGTTTCGACGCCTGGGGTGTAGCCGTATTCCGGGTGGCCCGGGGTGCGGCTGTGCAACTGACGGAAGTTTTTCAGGTCGTCGATCGACAGGTCGTAACCGGTCAGGTGCAGCAGCGAATAGATCAGCATCGAGCCGTGGCCGTTAGACAGGATGAACCGGTCACGGTCGGCGAACAGCGGGTTGCTCGGATTGTGTTTCAGATAATCGCGCCACAGGACTTCAGCGATATCCGCCATGCCCATCGGGGCTCCTGGGTGGCCGCTGTTGGCCTTTTGCACGGCATCCATGCTGAGGGCACGAATGGCATTGGCACGCTCACGACGGCTGGGCATCGCTGATCTCCTGGGGCAGAAAGAAGTGGGATCTGAAAAAGGCGGCCATTTTCCCTCAGGCACTGCTGCGGGGCAATGACAGATGCAGCCGATGCGCGAATTTACTGCGTTGCAGGCGCTTTTTATGTCACGAAAGGAGAGTTGTGGCCGCAGACGGCGTAATCGCGGCGTCTGATGCCCGCCACCCATCGAGCAATATCAAAACTTTTTGATATTGGTCTTGCGGCTCGCTCGGTCCATAACTAGACTGCCTGCCTTATGAATCTTCGCGTGCCCGCTATCAGTCATGATCAAAGCGACGAACTGGCTGCCTTGTGCAAGGCCGGTGGCGACCCCCTGCGTCTGAACGTGCTGCGCGCCCTGTCGAACGACTCTTTCGGTGTGCTGGAGCTGGCGCAGATCTTCGCGATGGGGCAGTCGGGCATGAGCCATCACTTGAAGGTACTTGCCCAGGCAGGTCTGGTGGCAACCCGACGCGAAGGCAATGCGATTTTCTATCGCCGCGCCCTGCCCCATACCGACCAGATCGGCGGCAAGTTGCACGCGGCGCTACTTGAAGAAATCGACGGCCTGACGCTGCCGGACGACATGCAGGCCCGAATTGGCGCTGTGCATCGCCAGCGCGCCAACGCCAGCCAGGATTTCTTCGCACGCACCGCCGAAAAATTTCGAGCCCAGCAGGACCTGATCGCAGGACTGCCGCAATACCGCGACAGTCTCTTGTCGTTAATGGACAAGCTGAGCTTTGACGCTGACGCCACGGCTGTCGAAGTCGGTCCTGGCGATGGTGGTTTCCTGCCTGACCTTGCGCAGCGTTTCCGGCACGTCACGGGACTGGACAACAGCCCCGCCATGCTCGATCTGGCACGCAATATCTGCGAGCAGAAAGCACTGGATAACGTTGAGCTGAAACTGGCCGATGCACTGTCCGACGCTAACGTTAGCGGCGACTGCGTTGTCTTGAATATGGTGCTTCACCACTTTGCCGCACCGGCTGAGGCACTGAAACAACTGGCCAACCTGTTACGACCGGGCGCAAGCCTCTTGGTGACGGAGTTGTGCAGCCACGATCAGAGCTGGGCCAGGGAGGCCTGTGGCGATCTCTGGTTGGGTTTCGAACAGGAAGATCTGGCCCGTTGGGCCATCGCTGCGGGGCTGGTCCCCGGGGAAAGCCTCTATGTAGGTTTACGTAATGGTTTCCAGATACAGGTCCGCCACTTTCAGCGACCGGCTGGCGACACTCACCATCGGTAACACTCAGGAAAATCGTCGAGATGAGCGAATACTCCCTTTTCACCTCCGAGTCCGTGTCCGAAGGGCATCCGGACAAAATCGCCGACCAGATCTCCGATGCGGTGCTGGACGCAATCATTACCCAGGATAAACACGCTCGCGTAGCGGTTGAAACCCTGGTCAAGACCGGTGTTGCCATCGTTGCCGGCGAAGTCACCACCACTGCGTGGGTCGACCTGGAGCAGATCGTTCGTGACGTGATCAGCGACATCGGCTACACCAGCTCCGACGTTGGTTTCGACGGCGCGACCTGCGGCGTGATGAATATCATCGGCAAGCAATCCCCTGACATCAACCAGGGTGTCGACCGTGCCAAGCCTGAAGATCAGGGCGCTGGCGACCAGGGCCTGATGTTCGGCTATGCCAGCAACGAAACCGCCGAACTGATGCCTGCACCCATCGCGTTCTCCCACCAGTTGGTCAAACGTCAGGCTGAAGCCCGCAAATCCGGTCTGCTGCCATGGCTGCGCCCGGACGCCAAATCTCAGGTCACCTGCCGCTATGAAAACGGCATCGTGGTCGGTATCGACGCGATCGTCCTCTCCACCCAGCACAACCCTGAAGTCTCCTACGCCGACTTGCGCGAAGGCGTGATGGAGCTGATCGTCAAGCATGTGCTGCCAGCCGAGCTGCTGCACAAGGACACCCAGTTCCACATCAACCCGACGGGTCAGTTCATCATCGGCGGCCCGGTGGGCGACTGCGGTCTGACCGGTCGCAAGATCATCGTCGACAGCTACGGCGGCATGGCCCGTCACGGCGGTGGCGCGTTCTCCGGCAAGGATCCGTCCAAGGTTGACCGTTCGGCCGCCTACGCCGGTCGTTACGTTGCCAAAAACATCGTCGCCGCGGGCCTGGCCGAGCGTTGCGAGATTCAGGTTTCTTACGCCATCGGCGTCGCGCAACCGACTTCGATCTCGCTGAACACCTTCGGCACCGGCAAGATCAGCGACGACAAGATCGTCAAGCTGGTCCGCGAGCACTTCGATCTGCGTCCATACGCAATCACCACCATGCTCGACCTGCTGCACCCGATGTACCAGGAAACCGCAGCCTATGGCCACTTCGGCCGCACCCCGGAAACCAAGACCGTCGGCGAAGACACCTTCACCACGTTCACTTGGGAAAAAACCGACCGCGCCAACGCACTGCGTGCTGCCGCCGGTTTGTAATACGCCTGAGCTGTGACAGGTAAGAAAAGCCCCTGGCGATGAGACTCGTCAGGGGCTTTTTGCTTTTATGCCCGCCGCGCCACCAGCAAAAACGACGCAGAGCTCGCCAACAACCCGGCGCAAACACGGTTGAACAACCGCTTGCCGCTGGGCTTGGCGAACAGCCGGCGGGCGTGGATGCCCATGTAGCAATAGAGCGCGATGGCGATGCACTCCAGTGCCAGAAACATCGCGCCCAGTTGTGCGAACTGGGTGGTGATCACCCCGGAGCGGTCGATGAACTGTGGCAGGAAAGCGGTGAACAGAAGGATCGCCTTGGGGTTGCCGATGGCGAGCAGAAATTCCTGACGCGCCAATCGGCCGAGTCCAATCTGTGCGGCCGTGCCATCAATGTGGGAGTCCCCCCGAGCCCGCCACAGTTGAATCGACAGGTAAAAGAGGTACGCCGCTCCGACAATCTTGATCGCGTGAAACAGCCATTCGGATGTGTGCAAGACCGCCGTCATTCCCACCGCGGCGAGTGCAATCATGATTGCGAACGCCAACAAACGGCCAAGCCCACCGCCGCAACCGCGAACGAAGCCGTAGCGTGAGGCATTGCTGATCGACAGCAGGTTGTTGGGGCCGGGAGCCATGTTGAGGGCAAAACAGGCAGGGATGAAAACGGCGAGGGTCGACAGTTCCATTTTATGGGCGTCCTTTCCAGGCGCTGGATGAAACATCATTTTGCACTCGCACCGAATGGGCTCAAGGCACAGCTGCGCAGCGAATTGCAGCCCGACTGTACCGGCCATGACAAATCCGGTAACCAGGCGTAGCGCCAGACACACGCGTGAGGCCCTAGCCTTTGCCGTATGACTGACTGGCAAGGATGCGTCGATGCTGCCCCTTCTCCTCCCCATCATCTGTATTTTCGTGGTCCTGAACTTCAATACTGCCTACGCCAGCATCTGCCCTGAATGGGCATCACCCCGAGCCGAAAGCGAGATCCTTTCGCTACGCGAGCAGATCGTGAAGTGGGACGACAGCTATCATCGCCAAGGGATTTCTCTGGTCGCGGACGAGCTGTATGACCAGTCGGTTCAGCGGCTCGCTCATCTGCGATCCTGTTTCCCTCTACGCGCAACCCCAGATGACAACCCCCTCAAAACCGCAGCAGGTGAGCATTTTCACCCCGTGCCTCATACCGGCGTGAACAAACTGCCTGACGAGGATGCGGTGCAGACGTGGCTCAATGGCAAGCACGATGTGTGGATTCAACCGAAGGTGGATGGGGTGGCGGTCACGCTGGTTTATGAACGCGGCAAACTGGCAAAAGTCATTAGCCGCGGTGATGGCACCAAGGGACAGGACTGGACGGGCCACGCCCATCAAATTCCCGGGATTCCCAATCAGCTTGCGTGGGAAAAGACCCTGATTTTACAGGGTGAGTTGTACTGGCGACTCTCCGACCATGTACAGGCCGATGCGGGAAGTATCAATGCTCGCAGCAAAGTGGCCGGGCTTATGGCCCGAACCTCCATCAGCGCCGAAGAAGGGGCTCAGATCGGATTGTTCGTATGGGAGTGGCCAGACGGCCCTGCGGAGATGACAGAACGGCTGACCGGACTTCGGGCGCTCGGCTTTGCGGACAGCGCACGCTTCAGCGAGCCGCTGCAGAATTTTGCTCAGGCACGAAACTGGCGTGAACACTGGTACACAAACCCGCTCCCGTTCGCCACCGACGGCGTGGTAATTCGGCAGGGAGAGCGGCCGCAGTCAGAGCGCTGGCAGGCGAAGGCGCCATACTGGATTGCGGCGTGGAAGTACCCATTTGCAAAGGTGTTGGTCGGGGTTCGCAATGTCAATTTCAATGTAGGGCGAAGCGGGAAGATCACGCCAGTGCTCGACGTAGACCCCGTTCGGCTGGACGACCGCAAAGTCAGCAGAGTCAGCGTTGGCTCGCTGAAACGCTGGCAGGCGATGGATATTCTACCCGGCGACCAAGTGTCGATCAGCCTTGCCGGTCTTACGATTCCTCGCCTGGACGGCGTGGTCACGCGCAGCGTCGAACGCACCCCGTTGAACGTCCCTAATGCCGAGGATTACCACTCGCTAAGTTGCTGGCGACCTGTCGAGGGATGCGAAAGTCAGTTCCGCGAACGTCTGAAATGGCTGAGCGGGAAGAGGGGGTTGGCATTGAGTGGCGTAGGACCCGGCACTTGGGACAAGCTGATCGACTCCGGCAACCTCAACGGTCTGCTGGACTGGATGTCCCTTGAGGGTGCACAGCTTGTTAACATTCCCGGTCTCGGTGAACGCAGCGCAGCTAAACTGCTGAAGGGTTTTCAGAGCGCGCGCGAACAATCGTTCGAAATCTGGCTCAAAGCGATCGGTCTGCCGCCTGTGGCGGGTGCCAGTCTCGGCGACTCGTGGTCGGCACTGGCGTCTCGAAGTATCGCTCAGTGGCAAGCCGAGCCCGGTATCGGTCCCAGTCGTGCAAAGCAGTTACACGCATTTTTCAACGACCCGCAGGTGCAGGCGCTCAGCACGCAGCTGCGGGATCAAGGCATCAAAGGGTTTTAGTCATTTATACCCCCGTATGCTCGCATCGAGCGCCGGGGCGTCTGTATTCAAGGAGCGTTTATGAAATTTTTGTCCCCACTGATCGCATTCACCGCTTGCGGTCTGCTCGCCGCCCCCTTGTTCGCTGCCGAACAGGCACCCGAGTTGACCGGCTGCGCGGCGAAACGTCAGGACATCAGCACCCAGATCGAACAGGCCAAGGCCGCAGGCAACAGCAATCAGCAGGCCGGTCTGGAAAAAGCCTTGAGCGAAGTCACGGCCAACTGCACCGACGCGGGTTTGCTCAAAGAGCAGGAAAAGAAAGTTCTGGACGCCAAGCGCGAGGTCAGCCGTCGTCAGGCTGATCTGGACAAAGCCAACAGCAAGGGCGATCCGGAGAAAATCAACAAGCGTAAAGACAAGCTGGCCGAATCAAGGAAGGAGTTGCAGGACGAGCAGGAGAAGCTGGAGAAGCTTCAGCCGGATGAAGAAGACGAGTAGGCGCGAGCCTGTAGCGGGAGCCAGCTTACTGGTGAGGGCGTTCGGTCTGGGGTTTCAAGGTGAATGAAATCCCGCTTTCACCAGCAAGCCGGTTTCCCCAGAACCCCGCGTCCAATTGCCCTCAGTGATCCCGAAACTCTTTGTGGCAGGCGTCGCAGGCATCTTCGACGTTGTTCATCGGCGCAATCATGTTCACAGGCGTCAACTGAAGTTGCTGCGTGGCAACCACCAGTTCCCCGGTTCGGGTTTCCAGCGCTTTGGCGAGTTCCTGAAAACGTGCCTGCCGCTGCCAGACCGCATCCTTCGCACTGGTGTGCTCGGACTCACGTACAGGCGGGAAATGCTTCCAGGGCGCGTGAGACAAGGCATCGAGCTTTACCGCGCCCTCGGCGAATTTCGGGCCATCGAACGTCAGTCTCCCGCGCAGCATGCCGCCGATATCTTCACTGGTTTTGAGCATTTGCTTGAAGATCGCCTTGCGCTGCCCGAGCGGCGAGTCAGGATCGACACCGCCGCACGCGCTCAAGCCAAGCAGAGCAACCACCAACAGGCACGCCCTCAACGGCAAACTTTTGTGGGACAAACCTTTCAAACCAACGCTCTTCGATTTCATGGCGACGACTGGCTGGAAAAAACGGCCGCCAGTATCGGCCCGCGCCATGAAAAACCCAAGTGAAGGATCGACATTGCGATCAAACGGAAACGCCGAACAAGGCGACCACCAGCGCCAGGCCGATGAACCACGCCAGCGAGCGCAGTGCGGCGAGGTCGGCAAGGTAAAAGATGATGTACAGCAGACGGCTGGTCACGAACAGGACTGCCAGCACATCAATGGTGACCAACTGCGCCACACCGGCAATGTGAGCAATGATTACACCCGCTGCAAAACCCGGAATGGCTTCGAAGCTGTTCTGCTGGGCGGCGTGGGCGCGACGTGGCAACCCTTCGAGGGCGTCGAGAAAATCCCGGGGGTTGTGGTTCTGCCGGGCGCTGAAGCGACCGCTGCCGAACTTGGCAATCGAGGTACACACAAGGGGTAACAGAATCACGATCAACACGCACCAAAAGGCAACGGTCATGGTTTCAGCATCCTTTTCTGGAATTCAGGTTTCATCTCGGGAATGGACAGCGTTTGACGGCCGGAATGCCCGCAGTCCGCGAGAATAATGGATTCTCGCGGATCGAACACAGCAGGCCTGCAGAATACGCACCGGCACTTCTGGCTGCTGTCACAACGCGAACGATTGGCTAAGATGCCAGCCATCACAGTCGATAACGGCTGAATACCGTGCCCCAGGAGCCTGAATGTCCAGCGAAGAAGACACCACCATCAGTGGTGCAGCGCCCATGATTCCCGACCAGCGTAGAGAATTGATGCTGCGTCAGTTGCGCAAGCATCAGGTACTGAGCGTGCATCAGCTGATGGAAATGTTCGACTGCTCGCACATGACCGTTCGCCGCGACATCGCACTGCTGGAACAGAGCGGGCGTGCCTATTCGGTGACCGGAGGCGTACGCATCGCCAGTCAGGTCCACAGTGAACCCAGTCACCAGTCCAAGGCTGTGGTCGAGCTGCCGCACAAGCAGGCGATGGCCCGACTCGCCGCTGGGTT
Source organism: Pseudomonas sp. LS-2 (assembly GCF_003605735.1). Taxonomy (GTDB): domain Bacteria; phylum Pseudomonadota; class Gammaproteobacteria; order Pseudomonadales; family Pseudomonadaceae; genus Aquipseudomonas. Next base: position 178,741 of record NZ_QXTJ01000003.1, read on the forward strand.
GCTCCACCCGGAAATGACCGTTTACCTGGATGCCGGCACCAGCACGCTGGAAATCGTGCCGCACATCATCGCCTTGTCCGGAATGACCGTAGTGACCAACGATTTTGGCGTGGTCAATGCGCTGGCCGAGGCGACACATGTAGATGTGATTCACACCGGCGGGATGCTGGACCATCCGAATCGATCCTGCGTCGGAGGGTTGGCAGCCGCAACCTTGCGCCATCTGGCAACCGATGTCGCGTTCATGTCCACCAGTTCGTGGGACCTGCAACGGGGCACGACAACGCCCTCGGCACTGAAAGTCGAGGTCAAGCAGGCGGCGATGGAAGCGGCGTCACGCTGCGTGCTGCTGACCACAAGCTCGAAGTACGGCACGTTCGGCATGTACAAGGTAGCGGGGCTTGAGCAGTTCGACACGATCATCAGCGATGAAGGCCTGGCGCAAGCGGCGGCGGAAAGCATTCGCGCGCACGGCGTGGAATTGCTGTTGGCATCTGTGGAAAAAAACCGCTGAGCCTGCTTCCGTTTCTATAGCCGCGCGGCTTGCTGGCGGTAGCGCCTTTGAAATGGCCACCGCCGGCAAGTCGTGCTGCTACAGCGAAAGCGGCGCGTCGAACGCTCTCGCGTCAATGAGCCGCCTAAATTAAAATACCGACCACCCCTCATCAGATAAATTGTTTTGGTTCGTAGACTTCCGTAATTTCTCCATCCTCAATGTCAATTACTCCCCCTTCGCTTTCCCGCGATACTTCGTCCAAGGTGAAAATTGACTTATCTCCATCGCTGAACTGACCACTTAACCCTTCTTTAAATCCCAAGCGAAAATCCACTTTATCCCCCGCTTTCCTTTCCCCATTGCCCGTCACTGCAAAAGTGTTATCCCCCGAGCCTTTTAGAGTGTATTCCAGATACGAATATGCGCTGGTATTGCCGCCGTGCCCCAACCGCACGACAAATACGGCGTCGGGCTTGTTCAACGGGGCGCGCGCGACAAGCGTGCCGGAAAACGTATAGCGGGACGGCCCTGCCGCGCGGACATCACCCTCGAACCTAAGCTCTGGTTTTACATTGGCATTGAGATCCAACTTGACATTCGTCATAGCAACAATCCCTCTATTCATTCGTACTCGGCTGCCGAGAAGTTCGACCCGCCATGCATTCACTATCAATCAAACCCCAAAAACTTCAAGCCAGAAGATAAATAAAAACAGAAAACCCTGATGGACGGCCCACGAAAGTACCGACAAATAAGTATCTGCAATAAACCTCCTCCCCCCTATAGCGATTCATCTAAATCTATCGAAATAAATAACACTACATACATCGCGATTAGCAATATAAGAAATACTCAACGGGCCTCCATGATCGCCTACGCTATCGAACAAAAAACCGAAAAAACGTTTGCGCTGCTGGAGATGCTTTGGGCGTCAGCGGGTTGCTTATCGACCTCTCTGTAGCAGTCAGACTTACCGGCGATGGCGATTTGGAAGACGCCCCGCCGGCAAGCCGGACTGCTACAAAAAACCGAATCTAAGCCAGGTTCGAGGTAGAGGCTTCTTCGCGCCTGATCAAAAAACGATCAATGTTAACTTTTGTGAAGACGAAAAAATACTTCACATTATTTGCTCACAGGTTCACTATCTTTAACAGATCAGAACAAACACCGTTCGAGTGCCTGAGGCAACGATGGCACTCAACCCGAGGAGGGATGTATGAATAACAAAAATGTCGGCGTGGTCGGACTGGGTGCCATGGGCTTGGGCATCGCACGTTCGCTGCTGCGCAGCGGTTTCAACGTTCATGCCTGTGACGTACGTGCCACCGTCACTGAGCAATTCGCCAGCGAAGGCGGCGTTGCTTGTGACTCTCCAGCCAGCATGGCGGCAGCCTGCGACGTGATCATCACCGTCGTGGTCAATGCCGAGCAGACCGAAACCGTGCTGTTTGGCGAAAACGGCGCCGTTGCCGCGCTCAAGCCTGGCAGCCTGATCATCGGCTGTGCCACCGTTGCCCCTACATTCGCCATCGAACTGGGCGAGCGCCTGACCGAAAAAGGCTTGCTCTACCTCGATGCGCCAATCTCCGGCGGTGCCGCAAAAGCGGCTGCTGGCCAAATGACCATGATGACGTCCGGCCCGGCTGACTCCTACGCCAAGGCCGACGCGGTCCTCAACGGCATGGCCGGCAAGGTCTATCGCCTGGGCGACGTTCACGGTCTGGGCTCGAAAGTGAAAATCATCAACCAATTGTTGGCGGGCGTGCATATCGCGGCGAGCGCCGAAGCCATGGCACTGGGCCTGCGCGAAGGGGTCGACGCCGATGCGCTCTACGAAGTGATCACGAACAGCGCTGGTAATTCCTGGATGTTCGAGAACCGCGTGCCGCACATCCTCAAGGCCGATTACACCCCACTGTCGGCTGTGGATATCTTCGTCAAGGACCTGGGCTTGGTGCTGGATACCGCCCGCGCCAGCAAATTCCCGCTGCCGCTGTCGTCCACCGCGCACCAGATGTTCATGCAAGCGTCGACTGCAGGCTTCGGTCGTGAAGATGACTCGGCCGTGATCAAAATCTTCCCCGGCATCACATTGCCCTCCGCCAAAGCAGCCAACGACTGAGGAATTGCAGATGAGCACCACGACTCCGCGCCCTCTGCTGGGCTGCATCGCCGATGACTTCACCGGCGCTACCGACCTCGCCAACATGCTGGTGCGTGGCGGTATGCGTACCGTGCAAAGTATCGGCATCCCGAATGCCGAAACCCTTGCGGAACTGGACGCCGACGCCATCGTCATCGCGTTGAAATCCCGGACTACCCCCGCCGCCGAAGCGGTCGAAGAATCCCTGCAAGCGCTGCAATGGCTGCGTAATCGCGGCTGTGAGCAGATCTTCTTCAAGTACTGCTCGACGTTCGATTCCACCGCCAAAGGCAACATCGGCCAGGTCAGCGAAGCCCTGCTCGAAGCCTTGAACAGCGATTTCACCCTGGCCTGCCCGGCATTTCCGGAAAACGGGCGCACGATCTTCCGTGGTCACCTGTTCGTGCAAGATCAACTGCTCAGCGAATGCGGCATGCAGAACCACCCGCTGACGCCGATGACCGACGCCAATCTGGTGCGCGTGCTGCAATCGCAGACCACAAAAAAAGTCGGACTGTTGCGTTACGACAGCATCGCCAAAGGTGTAGAAGGTGTGCGCGCGCGCATCGCTGAGCTACGCGCGAACGGCGTGACCATGGCCATTGCCGACGCCCTGTCCGACGCCGATCTCTATACCTTGGGCGAAGCCTGCGCCGATCTGCCGTTGTTGACTGGCGGCTCGGGTCTGGCGCTGGGCCTGCCGGGCAACTTCCGCAAGGCCGGCAAGTTGCGCGACATCGACGCCGCTCAGCTTGAGCAAGTCGATGGCGGTGAAGTGGTGCTCGCCGGGAGCGCGTCTGTCGCCACCAACGGTCAGGTTGCGGCCTGGCTTGAGGCCAAACGCCCTGCCCTGCGTATCGATCCACTCGCGCTGGCCGATGGCAAACCTGTCGTTGAGGATGCACTGGCTTTCGCCCGCGATGCCGGTGAAACCGTTCTGATCTACGCCACCAGCAGCCCGGAAGAAGTCAAAGCCGTGCAGCAGAAGCTCGGTGTAGAACGTGCTGGTGCCATGGTCGAAGACGCACTGGGCAAGATCGCTCGCGGCCTGCTGGACTCGGGCGTGAAACGCTTCGTGGTCGCAGGCGGCGAGACCTCGGGAGCCGTGGTTCAAGCACTGGGCGTCAGCTTGTTGAAGATCGGCGCACAGATCGACCCAGGTGTTCCAGCGACCATCAGCAGCGGCGACCAACCGCTGGCGCTGGCGCTGAAATCCGGCAACTTCGGTGGCCGCGAATTCTTCGACAAAGCCTTGAAGCAGCTGGCCGGGACCGTAAAGGGGGCTGCCAAATGAGTGCCGAGAACAAACTGCGCGAAGAAATTTGCGACATCGGCCGACTGCTGTTCGGTCGCGGTTATACCGTAGGCAGTGCGGGCAATATCAGCGCCCGCCTGGACGATGGCTGGCTGATCACACCGACTGATGCGTGCCTGGGTCGTCTGGACCCCGCCGCGATTGCCAAGGTCAATCTGGCCGGCGAGTGGGTCTCAGGCGACAAGCCGTCGAAAACCCTGATGCTGCATCGCGAAGTCTACGACCGCAATCCGGGCGTGGGCGGTGTCGTGCACACACACTCTACGCATCTGGTGGCACTGACGCTGGCTGGCGTCTGGCAGCCCAACGATATCCTGCCGCCGATCACGCCGTATCAAGTGATGAAAGTCGGCCACATCCCGCTGATTCCTTATGAACGCCCCGGCTCGCCAAACGTTGCGGCACAGGTGGCGCAACTGGCAAATAGCGTGCGCGGCGTGATGCTCGAACGCCTCGGCCCCGTGGTCTGGGAAAGCTCGGTCGCCAAAGCCGCTTATGCCCTGGAAGAGCTGGAAGAAACTGCACGTCTCTGGCTGATGAGCAATCCCAAGCCCGAGCCGCTGGACGCAGCCGCCCTGGAAGATCTGCGCCAGACTTTCGGCGTGAACTGGTAACCCTTCAGACGTTTTGACCGGAGACCGTCTTGCGGTCTCCGGCGCGCCGGTCTTGCCGGACAAAATAACAACAGGACACCACGCACAACATGACTCCATTACTCCTTATGACCATTGCAGGGGCGGGCATCGCGCTGTTGCTGCTTCTGGTCCTCAAATACAAGTTCCAGCCTTTTGTGGCGTTGATGCTCGTCAGCATCATCGTGGCGCTGGTTGCCGGTGTGAAGCCGAGCGATCTGGTCGCCACCATCGAAGGCGGCATGGGCAAGACCCTCGGTCACATTGCCATCATCATCGCGCTGGGGGCCATGATCGGACGCATCATCGAACTCTCCGGTGGTGCCGAGGCACTGGCCAAGTCTTTGATCAACCGGTTCGGCAACAAGCGCACGCCGCTGGCGCTGACCGTGGCTGGCTTCATGGTCGGGATTCCGGTGTTCTTCGAGGTGGGGGTGATCATCCTCATGCCACTGGCCTACGGCGTTGCCCGTGCTGCTCGCAAGCCGCTGCTGGTGTTTGCCCTGCCAATGTGCGCCGCACTCTTGTCGGTGCATGCGTTCTTGCCGCCGCATCCGGGCGCTGTTGCCGCTGCCGGTCAGTTGGGGGCGGATCTGGGTCGCGTGTTGATGTTCGGTCTGCCGATCGTTGGCGTGCTGTGCCTGATCGGCTACCTGATCGCCGGGCGCATGACCCGCAAGGTCTACCCGATGACCGACGACATCCGCAGTGAAGTCTACGGTCCGCAGATCACCAACGAAGACTTGGTCGCCTGGGCCAACAACGACTATTCGAAAACCGCCGACGCGACCCACACCGGTCACGCGATGGGCCTGGAAGAAAGCGCCAGCAGCCTGGCTGCGCGCCTGCCAAAAGCCCCGGCTCCGGGCGCCGGCATTATCATTTCGTTGATTGTATTGCCGATCATCCTGATTCTGCTCGGCACACTGGCAACCACCCTGCTGCCAGTGGATTCGATGCTGCGCAGTGTATTTACGGTTCTGGGCGCTCCGCTGGTGGCCCTGCTGATCGACACTCTGCTGTGCGCATGGATTCTGGGCTCGCGTCGTGGCTGGAGCCGCAGCCAGGTCTCGGACGTGATCGGTTCGGCGTTGCCGGGCGTGGCGATGGTGATTCTGATCGCAGGCGCCGGCGGCGTGTTCGGCAAGGTACTGGTCGATACCGGTATCGGCGCTGTGGTATCCGAAGCGCTGCGCAACACCGGTCTGCCGGTTCTGGCGCTGGGCTTCCTGCTGACATTGCTGTTGCGCGCCGTACAAGGCTCGACCACAGTGGCGCTGGTGACCACTGCGGGCATCTTGAGCCCGCTGATCGCCACCCTGAATTTGAGCGCCAATCACATGGCCCTGCTGTGCCTGGCCATGGGCGGTGGCGGTCTGGCGATGTCGCACATCAACGACGCCGGTTACTGGATGTTCACCAAACTGGCCGGCCTGAACGTCGGCGACGGCCTGCGCACCTGGACCTTCCTGGTGACCGTTCTGGGCACGCTGGGTTTTGTCATGACGCTGCTGCTCTGGCCATTCGTCTGACCTGATAAAGACAGGAGAAAAACATGCCTTGTTTCGCTGCCAACCTCAGCATGCTGTATCCGCAACATGACTTCCTCGCGCGCTTTTCGGCCGCGGCTAGTGATGGCTTCGAAGCGGTGGAGTACCTGTTCCCATACGACTTCACCGCAGCAGAAATCAAGCTGCGTCTGGAAGACTTCGGCCTGACGCAGGCGCTGTTCAACGCACCACCGGGTGACTGGGGCAAGGGCGAGCGTGGCATCGCTTCGTTGCCAGGACGCGAGAACGAATTCCGCGACGGCTTCCAGAAGGCTCTGGAATACGCCGCCGTTCTGGGCAATGACCGGATTCATGTCATGGCCGGCTTGCTGCCGGACGAAGACCTGCGTCAGAAGCACCACGCGGTGTACCTGGAAAACCTGAGCTTCGCCGCGCAAGAAGCGGCGAAGACTGGCATTACCGTGCTGATCGAGCCGATCAATACCCGCGACATGCCGGGCTTCTTCCTTAACCGTCAGGATCAGGGTCAGGCGGTGTGCAAGGAAGTGGGCGCGGACAATCTGAAAGTGCAGTTCGACTTCTACCACTGCCAGATCGTCGAAGGGGACGTGATCAGCAAGCTACGCCGTGATTTTGCTGGCGTTGGCCACATCCAGATCGCGGGCGTTCCGGATCGTCATGAGCCAAATATCGGTGAAGTGAACTACCCGTGGCTGTTCGAAGAAATCGACCGGCTGGGGTACACCGGCTGGGTGGGTTGCGAGTACCGTCCGAAAGGCGATACCAGTGAAGGCTTGCAGTGGCTGCGGGACTGGAAGGCGCGTAATCCTTCCTGAGCCACCGCAATTCCCTGTAGCAGTCCGGCTTGCCGGCGGTAGCGATTTCGAGAGCGCCACCGCCGGCAAGCCGGACTGCTACAGGACCCTACTCACCGATCCAGAGCACCCATCACTCGTTGATCACTTCATCCTTGAACTGATCCTTCACATAGGTGATTTCGGTCTTGCCGTGTGGCGCGGGCAGGCCATCTTCTCCCAGGTTCACGAACACCATCTTTTCAACCGTCAGGATGCTTTTGCGGGTGATCTTGTTGCGCACCTGACAGGTCAGGGTGATTGAGGTCCGGCCGAATTCGGTGGCAGTGATCCCCAATTCGATGATGTCGCCCTGGCGAGACGCGCTGACGAAGTTGATCTCGGAAATGTACTTGGTGACCACCCGCTGATTGCCCAGTTGAACGATGGCGTAGATCGCCGCTTCTTCGTCGATCCAGCGCAGCAGGCTGCCACCGAACAGCGTCCCGTTCGGGTTGAGGTCTTCGGGTTTTACCCATTTGCGAGTGTGGAAATTCATGTTCGCTCCTGATCGTCTGTCTGTTAATGCCCAGCATAGTGCCAGCCCTGGCCGTTTACCTCCATTGAGCATCGACTATGGTCTCGATTTGTCATCCGTCATTTAAACGCAACAACCCCTTGGGCTAATTCCCTGTCGTCGCTATAATCGCCACCGCTTCAAAAAACGGTCATCACCGCTTGATACCGTTTTCCCGCCACCTGTCCGAGGGGCGCTGCAGCAGGTCAGACCTGTCAGGCTCGGATGGGGCGTTGTTTGCTCAAGGTTCATTGGCAGCCTGAGCAAGCCTTAAACGCACAACGGCGCCCATTCGCACACTACGAATGGAGACTCTTATGAGCGCTGTACTGACGCCCAACGATTTCAACGACTACAAAGTCGCCGACATTTCCCTGGCTGCCTGGGGTCGTCGCGAGACCATCATCGCTGAATCCGAAATGCCTGCCCTGATGGGTCTGCGTCGCAAGTACGCCGGCGAGCAACCGCTCAAGGGCGCCAAAATCCTCGGCTGCATCCACATGACCATTCAGACCGCCGTGCTGATCGAAACCCTGGTTGCCCTGGGTGCCGAAGTACGTTGGTCGTCCTGCAACATCTTCTCGACTCAGGACCAGGCCGCTGCCGCCATCGCCGCTGCCGGTATCCCTGTTTTCGCCTGGAAAGGCGAAACCGAAGCCGAGTACGAGTGGTGCCTGGAGCAGACCATCCTCAAGGACGGTCAGCCATGGGACGCCAACATGATCCTCGACGACGGCGGCGACCTCACCGAGCTGCTGCACAAGAAATACCCGGCGATGCTGGATCGCATCCACGGCGTTACCGAAGAGACCACCACCGGCGTTCACCGTCTGCTGGACATGCTGGCCAAGGGCGAGCTGAAGATCCCTGCGATCAACGTCAACGACTCGGTCACCAAGAGCAAGAACGACAACAAGTACGGCTGCCGTCATAGCCTGAACGACGCCATCAAGCGCGGTACCGACCACCTGCTGTCCGGCAAGCAAGCCCTGGTCATCGGCTACGGTGACGTGGGCAAGGGCTCGGCTCAGTCGCTGCGTCAGGAAGGCATGATCGTCAAGGTCACCGAAGTCGACCCGATCTGCGCCATGCAAGCCTGCATGGACGGTTTCGAGCTGGTTTCGCCGTTCATCAACGGTGAAAGCGACGGCACCGAAGCGACCATCGACAAAGCGCTGCTGGGCAAGATCGACCTGATCGTGACCACCACCGGTAACGTCAACGTCTGCGACTCGAACATGCTCAAAGCGCTGAAAAAACGCGCCGTGGTCTGCAACATCGGTCACTTCGACAACGAAATCGACACCGCTTTCATGCGCAAGAACTGGGCATGGGAAGAGGTGAAGCCTCAGGTGCACAAGATCCACCGCACCGGCGCTGGCGAATTCGACCCGCAGAACGACGACTACCTGATCCTGCTGGCCGAAGGCCGTCTGGTGAACCTGGGCAACGCCACCGGTCACCCGAGCCGCATCATGGACGGTTCGTTTGCCAACCAGGTTCTGGCTCAGATCTTCCTGTTCGGCCAAAAGTACGCCGACCTGAGCCCTGCCCAGAAAGCCGAGCGCCTGACCGTTGAAGTCCTGCCGAAGAAGCTGGACGAAGAAGTGGCCCTGGAAATGGTACGTGGCTTCGGCGGCGTCGTGACCAAGCTGACCAAGACCCAGGCCGACTACATCGGCGTGAGCGTCGAAGGTCCGTTCAAGCCGCACGCTTACCGTTACTGATACGTCTGCGGGAGAGCGTGCCCGGTGTTCCGGGCGCGCGCTCACAGAAACGACTACCGCCCCATGTAGGAGCGCGCTTGCCCGCGATTGCGCTTTGTCAGTCACCCATGCGTATCTGACCCACTGCAATCGCGGGCAAGCGCGCTCCTACACGAGTCGGCGCAAGGCTCAAAACTCAAGGTTATGACCATGTCCCAAGACCGTCGCTACAGTTTCGAGTTCTTCCCTACGAAGACCGACGCTGGTCATGAAAAACTGCTCGCCACTGCCCGTACCCTGGCCAGCTACAACCCTGATTTCTTCTCCTGCACCTACGGTGCCGGTGGCTCCACGCGCGATCGTACGATCAACACCGTGCTGCAGCTGGAAAAGGAAGTGAACATCCCCGCCGCGCCGCATCTCTCGTGCGTGGGCGACAGCAAGGCCGACCTGCGCGGTCTGCTGACCCAGTACAAGGATGCGGGCATCACCCGTATCGTCGCACTGCGCGGTGACCTGCCATCCGGCATGGGCATGGCCAGTGGCGAATTGCGTCACGCCAACGATCTGGTGAGTTTCATCCGCGAAGAAACCGGCAGTCACTTCCACATCGAAGTGGCCGCTTACCCGGAGATGCACCCCCAGGCACGTAACTTCGAAGACGATTTGAAGAATTTCGTGCGCAAGGCCAACGCTGGCGCTGACAGTGCAATCACCCAATACTTCTTCAACGCCGACAGCTATTTCCACTTCGTCGAACGCGTCCAGAAAATGGGGGTGGGTATCCCTATCGTGCCGGGCATCATGCCGATCACCAACTACAGCAAACTGGCACGCTTCTCCGATGCGTGTGGCGCGGAAATCCCGCGCTGGATCCGCAAGCAACTGGAAGCCTACGGCGATGATTCGGCGAGCATTCAGGCCTTTGGCGAACAGGTGATCACAGAGATGTGTGAGCGCTTGTTGCAAGGCGGAGCCCCGGGTTTGCACTTCTACACCCTGAATCAGGCGGAACCGAGCCTGGCCGTCTGGAACAATCTCAAGCTTCCCCGCTGAAGGGTCGGAATTCGCGCTGGATGAACCAGTCACAATAAGGCAACGTTTCACCGGCAGGCTTTCTCATCACGACGCCTGCCAAAGCCTTAACGAGACGGAATCCCAAGCAGTTGAGTTCATTCAGTCAGATAACTTCACGCCCACAACTGGTCTATCTGGTCTTCGGTGCCCACACCTATCATCAGGAAGCAGTGTTCAGCATCGCCAGCGCCCTCGCCCGATCCGCTGAATCCGGTGACCAGCCATTCGACATTCAGGTCTTCAGTGACAACCCTGCGCCGTACGCACAATTGCCGGTGCGCGTGCGGTCGCTGGATGACGAAATGCGCCGCGAATGGAGCGGCCCTCATGGCTACCACTTCCGCTGCAAACATGTGGTACTGCACAAGGTGCTGGAGGAGTCGGAAAAAGCGATTCTGATCGACACAGACACCTTTTTTCAGACAACCCCCATGGAGCTGTTCGAAAGGGTTCAGCCCGATACCTTGCTGTGTAACGCCTTTCAGCTAAGTTATGCCGACTGCAAGGAAACGGTGCTGTACACCGCGCTCGCAGAAACTTTGGCGCAACGCAATCTGGCTGACGACCAGATGCGACTGGTCAACTCCGGAGTGATCGGGCTGACGCGCAACAACAGTTCGGTGCTGGAAACATCCATCGCTCTGATGGATGAGTTCTTTCCCGTCACGCCCGGTGCAATCACCCTGGAAGAATTCTGCCTGGGGGTTGCCGCCTACCGTTCGCTGAAGATCGATCAATGCGCCGACCTGATTCATCACTACTGGAGCCGCAAACAGCTGTTCCGTGCCAAGGTCCGTGCCTGGCTGGATAAACATGCTCAAGCCCCTCTGAACGCCGAAGCGCTGGAAGACACAGCGAACGTCTCGCCGCAGCTTCCGCGTCCTGCAACCTGGCAACGACTGATCTACAAGAGTGCAACGCTGGCTGTGCCACAACCGCAACGTCAGTTCGTACGCGAGGTACTTTACGGATGCTGCGAGTACTCGAACGAATTCGACCGGGCGTGCTCACCCGTCTGGTGGGAGAAGGCGTTCAACAATGCCCAGCGGCGAATGAAGAAACCGATTGCACCGGCGCAGCTGCATGACTGGCTGGATCATTGGGCAGTGCGCAGGCTATTGGGGCGACAGCGCACGGCCATCTATCAACACTTGGTGCGGAGCCAGACTTCACGCTAATCCGCGCGCCAGACGCTTGGGCTCTCCCCTATGCGACTGGCGCCCCCTTCTATTTAGCAGGCGACCATCGTAATCTCGCCCCATGCCTCTGACTTCCCGATTACTGTTCGCCGCCCTCCTCGCCAGTCTCAGCTTCAGCGCTGCGGGCGAAAGGCTTCGCATTGTCACGGAGCCCTGGTCGCCCTATGTGATCGTCGACGACAAACAGGTGTCGGGACTCGACTATGAAATGACCAACATCGTATTCAAGCGCCTGGGCATTGATGTGCAGTGGCAATTCCTGCCGTGGAAGCGCTGCCTGATGATGCTCGAACAAGGTGACGCAGATGGCGTACTGGATATTTTCAAGGTCGCCGAACGCGAGGATCTGTTGCTGTACCCCACAGAGTCGCTATCCGACGTCAACTGGGTGTTTTTTCAGGCCAACGCCAGACCTCACGCGTTTCACAAACTCCAAGACCTGCAAGGCCTGAACATTGGCGTCTCGCCCGGATATCTCTACAGTCCCGATTTCGATGACTCGGCCTTGTTCACACGCGAGCCTGCCCCGAGCCACGAGGCGAATTTCGGCAAACTGGTGCGTGGCCGTATCGATCTGATGGTGACGGACCGAGTGCTGGGCCAGAGGATGATCGATCAACTCAATCTGCAGGACCAAGTCAGCCAGTTGCCTGAAGTGCTCAGCCGCCGCGCGCTGTACCTGGCGGTTCGGCGCAACGTAGGCATGGATTTGCTCGTCGCGCGGTTCGGCGCGGAATTGAAACGTTTCAAACGCGAACCGGCCTACGCGCAACTTGTTGCACGCTACACCGGGGAGCTTCCGGCGATTGCACCCGCCTTGCCAACCGATCCATCGGCGATCAGCGCTGAAAAAACCGTTGAGCAGCATGAAAGCAGCGCATTGTGATTGCTCTGTTATACTCCGGCGTTCCCGCCAGGCTTACGCCCGGATGCACGGTCTCACAGAAGCCTTCTCGATCACGCCAGCAGCGCATTTTCTTTCCCGCGCTCATGCCCGAGCTGAACTTGCAGACCGCGCCACGACCGGACGGAATTGAGCTTCCATTGCCAATTTGCGGCGGGCCGTTCTTCCCCCTATTCGGGCCCATGGCCCCAACTTAAGACAGGATTACTCATGTCCTTTGCTTCCCTCGGTCTCTCCGAGGCTTTAGTCAGCGCCATCGAGGCAGCTGGCTATACCCAGCCTACTCCGGTGCAACAGCGGGCCATTCCCGCCGTGTTGCAAGGCCGCGATCTGATGGTCGCCGCTCAGACAGGTACTGGTAAAACCGGTGGTTTCGCCCTCCCGATTCTGGAGCGCCTTTTCCCCGCCGGTCACCCGGACAAATCCCAGCGTCACGGCCCGCGTCAACCCCGCGTTCTGGTCCTGACCCCTACCCGTGAACTCGCGGCTCAAGTCCACGACAGCTTCAAGATCTACGCCAAGAACCTCAAGTTCGTCAGCGCCTGCATCTTCGGCGGTGTCGGCATGAACCCTCAGGTTCAGGCCATGGCTCGCGGCGTCGACGTTCTGGTCGCTTGCCCGGGTCGCCTGCTTGACCTCGCCGGCCAAGGCAGCGTCGACCTGTCCCACGTCGAAATCCTCGTGCTGGACGAAGCCGACCGCATGCTGGATATGGGCTTCGTTCACGATGTGAAGAAAGTCCTGGCCCGTCTGCCGGCCAAGCGTCAGAACCTGCTGTTTTCGGCCACGTTCTCCGCGGACATCACGGCGCTGGCTGGCAAGCTGCTGCACAATCCGGAACGCATCGAAGTCACGCCGCCGAACACCACGGTCGAGCGTATCGAGCAACGGGTCTTCCGCCTGCCTGCCAACCACAAGCGTTCGTTGCTGGCTCACCTGATCACTCAGGGCGCGTGGGAGCAGGTGCTGGTGTTCACCCGCACCAAGCACGGCGCCAACCGTCTGGCCGAGTATCTGGACAAACACGGTCTGAGCGCGGTGGCGATCCACGGCAACAAGAGCCAGAACGCCCGTACCAAAGCGCTGGCTGACTTCAAGGCTGGCACCGTTCGCATCATGGTTGCGACCGATATCGCCGCCCGCGGTCTGGACATCGACCAACTGCCACACGTGGTCAACTTCGAACTGCCAAACGTCGACGAAGATTACGTACACCGTATCGGTCGTACCGGCCGTGCGGGTCGCACCGGTGAGGCGATCTCGCTGGTCGCGCCCGATGAAGAGAAACTGCTCAAGAGCATTGAGCGCATGACTAAACAGAAGATTGCAGATGGCGATCTGATGGGCTTCGACATCAACGCCGTCGAAGCCGAGAAGCCGGAAGTTCGCGAACGCCCTGACGTGCGCAACCCGCGCAACGCCCGTGGTCCGCGTGGCGACGGCCCGAACGGTGGCGGTGGCGGCGGTGGTCGCAAGGACAAAGGCAAGGATAAGGGCAAGGATAAGCCGGCAGCGGCGGCGGCATCGGGCGAACGCCCTGCCCGCCCGGCTCGTCAGCAGAAGCCTCGCCAAGGCACTCCGGCCGGTGAAACGCGTCAATCGCGTCCGCCAGCGCCTTCTGCCGACCGAGCGCCTGACGAATTCCTGGATGACGACGTCGACAATTTCGGCAACCGCGCCGACTACGTCAGTCCCTATCAGGGCAAGAACCAGCAAGGTCGCAACCGTCGCCCTGGCGCACCTGCTACCGGCTCTGCTCCGGCGCCACGGGGTCAGGCACCTGGCCGTAGCGGCCCGCGCAGCGGTTCGGGTTCCGGCTCTGGCACCGGCGCGAGCACAGGTTCAGGCGCAGGCGCTCCGGCCAAGCGCAGCGGCCCACGCAATGGCTCCGGTCGTGATGGCCAGGCTCGTCGCGAAGACCAGCCGCGCAATCGCCGCCCGGCCCGTGACGATCAGCCAGCCCGTCAAGAGCCAGCCGTTCGCGGCCCTCGCGATGGCCAGCCTGCCCCCAAGATCATGCACAAAGAGTCCAAGAGCGATCGCTTTCCTTCGGCCGAGTTGCTCGATCAGTTGCCAAGCCGCCCACGCGGTGAGAAGCCGGCCCTGCTGACCCGCAATCGCGAAGGTTAAGCCAGGCTGAGAAAAACGCCCCGACTGGTTCGGGGCGTTTTTGTTTGTGCGGGAACGAAGTCCCTGCACCAGTGAGACTTTCCTTTAAAGCCGCCGCAATGTCGCCGCTTGCCAAGTAGCAATCAAAAAGCCAATAATTGCGCGTCAATACGTAGCTACGACGTAGCTACATTCTTTGAGAGGTTATCACTATGGCCGCATTACTTAAAAACACCGACGTGCGCTGCCGCATAGATGAGGATTTGAAGGAGCGAGTGACCGCAGTGCTTAGCGCCTGCGGGTTAACCATCAGCGAAGCAATGCGCCTTTTCCTGCTGCAGGTCGTGGAAACGCAAGGTCTACCGTTTGAGGTGCGTGCACCTTCGGATAAAACTGCCCGAGCCTTGGTTCAGGCGCGCGAAATCCGAAGCCGATTTGATTCGATGGACGAGTTGTTAGAGGACCTGGATGGCAAAGAAGCACCCCAAACACGCAGAAAGCAAAGCGCCAAACCCAAAACGAGCCACTCTGCCTAGACGCGTCGATTACACACCGGAATTCAAAAAGTCCTGGGATCGCTACAACAAGGCCGGTCGACACGACATGCACGCCATGCGTGCAGTGATGGTCATGATCTGGGAAGGCCAGCCTTTACCGCCTGAGTATCTGGACCATGAGCTAAGGGGGGAGTGGGGAGGTTCCAGAGAGTGCCATGTCGGCGGCGATTTCCCTCTGATCTATCAAATGACTGAACGCAATTTGATATTTGTCGACCTCGGTACCCATGCCGAGCTTTTCAGATAGATTCACGAACTTGACCAACAAAAACGCCGCCCCATTGGGCGGCGTTCTTGTGTCGAGCCGTCTTACTTGGCTTTGACGCCTTCGAACGAAATGTCGAAAGTCACTGTGTCCGACTGTGGACCCAGATCCATCATCTTGCCGAAATCAGAGCGCTTGATGGTGGTGGTGCCGTTGAAGCCGGCACGGTAGCCGCCCCATGGGTCCTTGCCTTCGCCGTTGAAGACCGCCTTGATGACGACCGGCTTGGTCACGCCGTGCAGGGTCAGGTCTCCGGTTACGTCAGCCGTATCCTTGCCATCGGCGTTCTTGCCGGTCGACTTGACGCTGGTGGACACGAACTTGGCGTCTGGATAGGTCGCGACGTCCAGGAAATCCTTGCTGCTGATGTGCTTGTTACGTTCGGCGTGGTTGGTATCAACGCTGGCGGTCTTGATGTCGATGCTGATCTTGCTGTCTTCAGGCTTGGCGGCGTCGAAGCTGAACGTACCGCTCCAGTCCTTGAAAGTACCGGTGATGAAGCTGTAGCCCAGGTGGCTGATCTTGAAATCGATGAAGGCGTGTTGGCCTTCCTTGTCGATGGTGTAATCAGCGGCCATTGCCTGACCGGCTGACAGCAGCGCGGTACCCAGAGCCAGTGCAGCCAGTGTCTTTTTCAACATACGTCGTCTTCCTGTTTCAGTTGAGTTGGGTGTCAGGCCTTACGGCCAAGCATACGGACAAGCGTTGCATCACGGTCGATGAAATGGTGCTTCAGGGCAGCCAGACCGTGGAGTACAGCAAAGACCACCAGGGTCCAGGCCAGATACAGGTGCACTTCGCCGGCAACGTCCGCCTGGTCGGGCAGTCCGCTGATCAGCGCAGGCACTTCAAACAAACCGAAGACCGGTATTCCGACACCTTCAGCGGTGGAAATCAGGTAGCCGGCGAACATCACCAGAAACAGATCGAGGTACAGAAACGCATGGCCCAGTTTGGCGGCGATCCGTACGAAACGACTGTGATTGGCAGGTGGCGGAGGTGGCGGGCTGACAAAGCGCCAGACCACACGAATCAGCATGAACAGAAACAAGGTGATGCCGATGCTCTTGTGCAGATCGGGACCGGCCTTGCGCCAGGTGTCGTAGTAACCGAGCCCGACCATCCACAACCCCAACGCAAACAACCCGAAAACAGTCAGCGCCACGCCCCAGTGCAGAACAATACTGACCCAGCCATAACGAGAAGAAGAGTTGCGTAACTGCATGGTACGGTTCCTGTAAAAGCAGCCTGTGAAGCTGGAAGAAAGACTAGCGGTTTACCTATCGAAAGAAAGCGCAAAATTTCGCTTTGAAATATCGAGAATTACGATGGGAATTTGCCGACATACTTTTCCTCGTAGCGGATTAAGGCAGTGTTACGACGCCCTTCTGTAGCAGTCCCCGGCGGCAGCGATCTCGCGGGCGTCACCGCCGGCAGGCCAGACTGCTACGGGTTTGTAAGCGGCCGCATTGATAGAACACTCTAGACGCTGCAGTCATTCACCGAACGAAAAAAAAGGCGCGGTATTTAAACCGCGCCTTTCTCATTTCAGGGTTTCAGCAATCAGTTCTTGCTGTCCGCCGCCGGAGCTACCGGAGCGGCAGCCTTGTCGGTTGCAGCTTTGGCCGGTGCTTTCTTGGCAGCGTCGGTCTTGCCCGGGGCCTTGTGGGTTGCCGCCGGTTTGGCTGGAGCCTTTTTCGCTGGCTCTTTCTTGGTCGCGTCCTTCTTCGCAGGCGCCTTTTTAGCCGGTTCAACCGCAGCCGGCTTGGCTGGCTCGACCGCTGGAGCCGGTGGCGGCGTGACTGGAGCCGGTGCTGGCGCAGGGGCCGGTGCTGGCTCTGGTGCTTTCTCGACAGGCTTCGGCTCTGGTTTGGAACCACCGAACATGTTGGAGAAGAAACCGCCGATACCACTACCGCTTTCCTTGGCAGCCGGTTCAGGCGCTTTCGGCGGAGCGACTTTTACAGGCTCGAACGACTTGCCCGCCGCCAGATCCTGCACCTGGCCCGCCGCGCGCTGGCCTGTACGCAGCGCACCTTCCAGCGTGCCCGGATAAAGCGTGTCGGTGTGCTCACCGGCAAACGCTACGCGCTGCAATGGGCGCTCCCACAGACGCCAGTATTTGCTGATCTGACCCGGGCCGAACGCCAGGTACGCACCGCCAGTAGAAGGATCGACGCTGGAGCGACGAATTTCATAACCGGTGAATGCCCCGCGGGCCTGTGGATAGAACGCGTGCAGACGAATCAGCACCTGATCCACCAATTGCTTGTCGCCGAAGGCCTGCATGATCCGCGCGTTGTCGCCCGAAAGGTTGATCACTGCGTTGGCGCCGCCCTTCAGAGCTGGCTCGATCCACAGCATCCCCAGACCGGTGTTGCTATAGATTTCGCCGGACATGCGCGCCTTGCTGTCCCAGACCGGCGTCTTGAACTTGAGCATGATCTGATCATGCCAGCCGTAGTTGGTGCTCTTGATCGCGCCCTGATGCTGCGCGTCAAGCGCAGGTGTCAGCTGGATTTTGCTCAGCGCACGCAGCGGCACCGCGAGGACCACATATTCTGCCTCGTAACCCACCGAACCGACTTTGACGGTGACACCATCCTTGTCCTGGTTGATGGCCGACACCGGCGAGTTGGTCTTGATCACTTTCAGCTGTTTGACGAACTCTTCGGCCAGGACAGCGCTACCACCGGGCAAGCGTGCGGCACGACGGTCACGATCATCGACACTGCGGTTGACCCGCGATTGCTGAGCGAGATACAGCAGCGACAGCCGCGATGGTTCGTCGTAACGCGTGCGAATCTGCTGATTGATCAACTGACGCGCGGTCGGCGGCAGTGCAAGGCGATCCAGCCAGTTGGCGACGTTGATCTGGTCCAGCGCGAACAATGTGCTGTTGGCGGCCGGGTTCTCAGGATCGGTGATCGAGCGCGCGATATCGTCCAGCGCCGCTTCGTAGCGCTTCATGGCTTCGGCGGTGGCAGGCTGTTTGGTCGCAAGGTCTGCGGCGGAGAAATATTCGCCTTCGATCAGATAGCCCGGCGTTCGTACGAACTCAGGCGCCGGCACCGGTTTGAGCTTGAAGCGATCCAGATACTGATTGAGCACCGGCTGCGCCTTGGCATTGCCGATCCACTCGCTGCCCGCCAGGCCTGAGCGGCCGCCGACAGTCGATTTGGCTTCCAGCAAGGTGACTTGCCAGCCCTTGTTCTGCAGTTCATAAGCGGCGGTCAGCCCCGCCAGACCGCCACCGACGACAATCGCCGTATGTGGCTTATCAACGGCAAGCGCTGAAGCGCTGACCAGCCCAACCATCACCAGCGCACAGGCGCGCAGCCAACCAGAAAGCATTCAGCGAACTCCGGAACAAAGCAGGGAGAATTATCGGATTTTTTCGTCCGATTCTTCGAAGAGCGCGCAGGATACGCCAGCCGGGAAATGCCCGCCAGCAATGTCCATCGAGCACGATTTCCGCACGCGCCGGGCGCTAAAAAATGCGCTAGAGGTTGTTCCTGCACGATGCATTGCATAGGCTTGCGCGATTGTTTGCCCTCGCGTCATGCGAGTCGTCACCAGGAGATCAACGATGGGACTTAACGATCAGTGGATGCAACGCGACCTCAAGGTCCTGTGGCACCCCTGCACCCAGATGAAAGACCACGAAAACCTGCCGCTGATCCCGATCAAGCGCGGTGAAGGCGTCTGGCTCGAGGACTTCGAAGGCAAGCGTTACCTCGATGCCGTCAGTTCCTGGTGGGTCAACGTATTCGGCCACGCTAACCCGCGCATCAATCAGCGCATCAAGGATCAGGTCGATCAGCTCGAGCACGTGATTCTGGCCGGCTTCAGCCATCAGCCAGTGATTGAATTGTCGGAGCGCCTGGTCGCCATGACCCCGGAAGGTCTGACACGCTGCTTCTACGCCGATAATGGTTCGTCCTGCATCGAAGTCGCGCTGAAAATGAGCTTTCATTACTGGCTCAATCGCGGCAAGCCGAACAAAAAACGCTATGTCACCCTGACCAACAGCTATCACGGCGAAACCGTGGCCGCGATGTCCGTGGGTGATGTGCCGCTGTTCACCGAGACCTACAAAGCGCTGCTGCTGGACACCATCAAGGTGCCAAGCCCTGATTGCTACCACCGCCCGGATGGCGTGAGCTGGGAAGAACACACCCGCACGATGTTCGCGGTGATGGAACAGACCCTGGCGGTGAACCACGACACCGTTGCGGCGGTGATCATCGAGCCGTTGATTCAGGGCGCAGGCGGTATGCGCATGTACGATCCGATCTACCTCAAGCTGTTGCGTGAGGCCTGTGATCGTTACGGCGTGCACCTGATTCATGACGAGATTGCGGTGGGCTTCGGTCGCACCGGGACCATGTTCGCCTGCGAACAGGCGGGGATTCGCCCGGATTTCCTGTGCTTGTCCAAAGCCCTGACCGGCGGCTACCTGCCGTTGGCGGCATGCCTGACTACCGATGACGTCTACGATGCCTTCTACGACGACTACCCGACCCTGCGCGCCTTCCTGCACTCGCACAGCTATACCGGCAACCCGCTGGCGTGCGCCGCGGCGCTGGCGACGCTGGATATCTTCGAGCAGGACAACGTCATCGAGAACAACAAGGCGCTGGCCGAGCGCATGAAGACCGCGACGGCGCATCTGGTGGATCACCCGAACATCGCCGAGGTGCGCCAGACCGGCATGGCACTGGCCATCGAGATGGTGCAGGACAAATCAAGCAAAACCGCCTATCCGTGGCAGGAGCGCCGAGGCCTGAAAGTCTTCGAACACGCACTGACCCGTGGCGCATTGCTCAGGCCGCTGGGCAGCGTGGTGTATTTCCTGCCGCCATACGTGATCACGCCGGAACAGATCGACTTCCTGGCCGAAGTGGCGAGCGAAGGCATCGACATCGCAACGCGTAGCAGTATCAGCGTCGCGGTGCGCGAGAACTTTCATCCGGACTTCCGTGATCCGGGTTGATTGAAATACGTAATAACCATCAGCGGTCATCAAACAACACGCAGTACCTGAAGAACTCAAAGAGAAACAACCATGAGACTGTCCCGCTTTTTCATCGACGCCACCTTGAGCACCGGTGAACACGAACTGCCAGAAGCCCAGGCGCATTACATCGGTCGGGTACTGCGCATGGCCGAGGGCGATGCGGTGCAACTGTTCGACGGCTCAGGCTTTGAGTTCCGCGCCACGCTGGTGGAAGTCGGCAAGAAGCGGGTCCGGGTGCAAGTGACCGAAAGCTTTGCAGGGTTAGCCGAATCGTCGTTGCAGATCCATCTCGGACAAGGCTTGTCCCGTGGCGAGCGCATGGACTGGGCGATTCAAAAAGCGACCGAGCTAGGCGTAACGCAGATCACCCCGATTGTCAGCGAGCGCTGTGAGGTTCGACTCAAAGACGAACGGGCCGAGAAGCGTCAGGCACACTGGCAGCAGATTGCGATCAGCGCCTGTGAACAGTGCGGTCGTTCCGTGGTGCCGGTGGTCAATCCGCCGGTCACGCTCGCCGAGTGGCTCGAACACACCGACGCTGATTTGAAGCTGGTGTTGCATCCGGTGGCCGAGCCGCTGGTCAGCCATGACAAACCGGCAAGCCTGGCTTTTTTGATTGGCCCGGAAGGTGGTTTGAACGATGCAGAAGTTGATCAAGCGCAGGATGCCGGCTTCCACGCTGCCCGCCTCGGCCCACGGGTATTGCGCACCGAGACTGCGCCAGTGGTCGCGTTGAGCGTGGCGCAGCAGTTGTGGGGGGATTTTTAGTCACGATCGACGAAAACTCTTCGCAGGGAGACGATGTCTGTGCCGGCTCGCTGGCCAATCGCAGTGTGTCATTTAACCCGAAGAGGGTCGACCTGACACATTCGCCAGCAAGCCGGCCCACAGAAAGTTAGCGATGCCGTTCAGAGCACATACCACGCGATCGCCACAAAATGCAGCAGACTGCCGGCGATCACGAACAGATGCCAGATGCCATGCCAATGGCGGAAGCGGTTGTCGTAGGCGAAGAAAATGATCCCCACGGTGTACAGCACGCCGCCCAGCGCCAGCCAGGTGAAGCCTGCCGTTCCCAGTGCCGCCATCAGCGGTTTGACCGCCACCAGCACGATCCAGCCCATCACGGCATAGATCACGATCGACATCACTCGCGCTTCCGAACGCGGCTTGATCTCTTGCAGCATTCCGATGACCGCCAGCCCCCAGACCACACCAAAGAGCGTCCAGCCCCACGGCCCGCGCAGGGTCACCAGGCAGAACGGCGTGTAACTTCCCGCGATTAGCAAATAGATCGAGAAGTGATCGACCTTCTGCATGATCACTTTGGCCCTCCCTCGAACGCTGTGATACACCGTGGAAGCGCTGTACAGCAGCACCAGGGCCACGCCATATACGGCCACGCTGACGATCTTCCACACGTCACCGGTCAGACTTGCGATCACCAACAGCCAGACCGCACCGATGGACGCCAATACTGCCCCCACGAGGTGGGTCCAGGCGTTGAATTTTTCCCCGTAGTACATCCGCAAATAACCTCTCTGAGTTGCACTGACAAACCCCAAGGCTCCAGCTTATGGATGAAAAGCGCAATGGATGTGTCAGTGTTAATGAGAATTTCATGCAGCCAGCGGCCGATGACTTGGGCACAATCGAGCGCACAAGAAAAATTCGGTCCGGGAACGACACGATGCAAATCGATGAAGAGCTGACTCTCAAGAAGCTGGAAATCTTCCTGGCCTTCATGCGCACCGGCAATCTGGCGCGGGCGGCAGCGGATTTGCAGACCAGCACTGTCAGCGTTCACCGGGCGATTCACTCGCTGGAAAGCGCCCTGCGCTGCCCGCTTTTCAAACACGAAGGACGCAATCTGACACCGCTGGAGGGCGCTTACGTGCTCGAGGAGCGCGCGCAGAAACTGGTACAGGACGTATTGAGTACGGTCGAATTGACGCGCGAAGCTGCCGGGTTTTCTGCAGCGCGTTTCAAGCTCGGGGCGTTGTACTCATTGACGGTCAAGACCGTGCCGCAGCTGATCATGGGCCTGAAGATCCGCCGCAGCGAGCTGAACATCGACCTCATTCTGGGCTCGAACATCGATCTGTTCTACAAGCTGAAGAACATGGAAGTCGACGCGATCCTGGTCTCTCTCAACGAAAGCGTGAACGATCCGGACTGCGAGCAACTGCCACTGTTCTCTGACGATATCTTCCTTGCCACGCCCGCCGACTCCCCCTTCGCTCAACAGAGCGAGGTGGACCTGAGCGACTTGCGTGAAGCGACGTTCATTACGCTCACCCAAGGCTTCGCCACCCATCGCGACGGCGCGAGAGTATTCCAGCAGGCCGGGTTCGAACCGAAGGTGGCGATGCAGGTCAATGACATCTTCACACTACTGAGCATGGTCAGTTCGGGCGTTGGTTACGCGTTGCTGCCGGGCCGGATTGCAGCAGTCTACGAGAACCGCGTGCGCCTGATTCCGCTTCAGGCGCGTTACCGCATGCAGCAGCACATTGGACTGGTGTTTCTCAAAGCCCGGGAGCGCGATCCGAATCTGCTGGCGTTATTGGCCGAGTGCCGGATGTACTCGAACCGGTTGAGGGATAGCTGATCGGCAACGCCGAACCTTAGGAGCGCGCTTGCCCGCGATGGCGGCCTCATGACCGCCGCCGGCAAGCCGGACTGCTACAGGTCACTCGGCGCCCGATGGACCTCTGTCGATCAACCCAGAATCCCGCGCACAATGAAGTACAGTAGCGAAGGCCCAAGCAGGCAGCCGAGCCCCGTGTGGAAGGTCGCAGTCAGCGCGCCGTAAGGCACCAGCCGCCGATCCGTTGCCGCCAGCCCTGCGGTCACGCCGCTCACAGTCCCGGCCAGGCCACCAAAGACCATCGCCGAGCGCGGGTTGTCCAGACCCATCCAGCGCGCTGCCATGGGCGTGCCGACCATGACCAGAATCGCCTTGATCAGGCCGGTGGCAATCGACAGCGCCATCACATCCGAACTCGCCCCCAATGCCGCACCTGTGACTGGACCCACGATATAGGTCACCGCACCCGCGCCGATAGTGGTGATGCTCACGGCGTCTCGGTAACCAAAGGCATAGGCCACGCAGGAGCCGACGATGAACGGCAACAGCGTGCCGAGGAACAACGAGATCGCGCCGATCAGGCCTGCCTTCTTCGCTTCGGTTGCCTGCACTTCAAACGCTGTGGCGACGATAGCGAAGTCACGCAGCATCGCGCCGCCCATCAAGCCGATTCCTGAGAACAGCGCCAGATCCGCCAGCCCTTTCTGGCCACCGGTCATCACTCCCCCGACCCACGCCAGCACCAGGCCGATCACGATAGCGATGGCCGAGCCATGAATCCGGCCAAAGGTCAGGCGCCTGGACAGCACCACGGAAATCCACATCACCACGCCGACCACCGCGAATGCAGTGACCAGGCCCTGGCTGATCAGGTCTTTCTGAATGAGATCCCACATATCAGTGGCCTCCTGCTGGGGAGACGGTCGGCGCAATGACCGACGCCTGAGGCATGGGTTCGTCTTCCTTGGGCAGTGGCTCGCCTTTATTTGTACGGCTGATGATCGCAATGGTGAAGCCACAGATAATCACCGAGCCAATGGCCGCGATGACGGCAATCGGGCCGCCTTTGAGCGCGGTCACCACGTTTTGCTGTGCCGCCATGGCCACGACCACCGGAATGTACATCGCGCCCCAGAAGCCGACGCCCATTTCACAGCCTTCGCTCATGCCGCCGCGCTTTTGCATGAACAGACGGGCGCAGATCAGCAGAATCATCGCGATCCCGACACCGCCCACGTTGGATTTGACGCCCAGCAGCACACCGAGCAGATCACCGAGAATGACCCCCGCAAGGGTGCAGATAGCGAGTAACGCAACACCATAAATAATCATTGTTCTTATCCTCAATTTGCATCGTCGAAGTTGTTGTTTTTGTGTTCCTTCGAAAGCAACAGTCGGTTATGGGTGGCGGCGTTCCTCCTCTTGCGACAGCGCGCTCAGCGTATCCAGCCGGGCGCCCTGGAAGGCGACTGCGGATCCTTGTTCGAAGACTTTGCGTGCCAGCCCCGTGAGCACGGTGCCGGGCGGCAATTCGATCTGCAGACGTGCTCCGCGCTCGTAGGCGGTTTGCACGGTACTGCGCCAGTCGATGACCCGGCACATGTTGAACGCCAGGTCGTCACGCAATTTGTCGGCACTGAATATTGGCCGGGCGGTGCTGCCGCTCAGGTACTTGAGCGTCGGAACCTGCACAGAAACATCTGCCAGCGCCTGGGCCAGCGTCTGCGCAGGCTCGCGCAACAGCTCGCAATGAGAAGGCACGCTCACCGCCAACCGCTTGGCCGCTGCGGCGCCCTGCCCTTTTGCCAACGCCGCAATGCTCGCCATGGCCTGGTCGCTGCCAGCGATGACGAACTGGTTGTCGGCATTGATGTTCGCCAGATAAACCGGCGTGTTCTTGCTGTGAATTTTTTCCACCAGGCTTTCAACGGTGGCCTGATCCAGACCGATCAGCGCTGTCATGCCATAGCCTTTGGGATAAGCGTTCTGCATCAACTCGCCCCGCAAGGCGACCAATCGAACGGCATCGGCAAAGCTCAGCGCCCCAGCCATCACTGCGGCGGGATAAGCGCCAATCGACAGCCCCGCCACGTAATCCGGCGTGTTGCCTTGAGCCAGAAGAAGCCGGGAGCAGGCGACTCCGGCAATCAGCAGACAAAGCTGAACGGCGCGGGTCGATTGCAGTGCAGCCGTGGTGTCCAGATCGAGCACATTTTCGTTGAGCGCATCGCTGGCTTCACGCAGGCATTGCGCGACCAACGGATCATTGGGCAAAGCGTGCAACATGCCCGCCTGCTGCGCGCCCTGGCCAGGGAACACCCAGAAGCTGCTCATGCAGCACACGCCTGCGGCAACCAAGGGTTAGCCACCAAACGCGCTGCGTCATCGGACTTGAGCAGTACCCGGCGTGCCGAGCCTGCCCACTCGCGCAGCGCCACGGCACCTGCAGGTGTCTGCATCTGCAGATCAATGCGACACGCCGCACCCGCCAGCGCCTCTACCAGTTCAGCCGCCTGTTGCCGACTGAAGAAAGCAGAGGCTCGCAAGATGAGGTCAAGATCGCTGTCCTGATGCAACACCGGAACGCCTGTGGCCAGTTCGAATCCGGCGCTGCCCGCCACGCCCCACGGCAAACTCAGCGCGTTCATCAACGCACGAATCTGCTTCAGCGCACGCAAAGCAGGCCACTCTGCGCACTGGCGATCCACGACATCAATCAAGTCTTCAGGCTGAACACGGCGGCTGATATCACTGATCTTCATCTTCGTCGCATAGCGTTGATCCCGAGAACGGCCGCGCACGCCGACGGCTACGAAACCTTCTGCTACTCGCGCCCGGCGTACCACCACCGGATGCCCGAGGCCAATCACTTCCACCACCCACGCCGGAGCGTCGGCAGGCAAGGCGGCCACAGACATACCCCACAACAGATCATGGGGTTGAGCAGGCATGAAAGCGTTCATCACCACTGCGCTCGCAGCAATTCACGCACTTTCGATGAGGCGCTACGATTGACCGCACCCAGACGCGAACTCAGGTCATTACCGCTGGCTTTCGTGTCCTTGATCGCGGCGACCAGACATTCCTCGACGGAGGAAATATCAGAAGCCGACGGCTGCTCGATCTGGCTGACCGACAAGGTTTCCCACAGCAAACCAAGCCCCGCGTAACTGTCGATGTCGTAGGCCATCGGCGGGATGCTGGCGGCCAGCTTTTCCAGCTCTTCGACACTGCGTAGCGTCACACGCGCCGCGGACGCTTTGCCCATCGCATGCACCATCACACCGGGATCACGCAGCGCGATCAGGCGATTGGCTTGATAGCCATGAGCCAAAAACGCACCTGACATCGCCTTGCCAACCAGCAGACCGATCACGGGATGGCCTGCCAGACGTGCGCGCGCATAAGCATCCACCGCTCCCGCCAGCGCCTGATGAATGCCCAACGCTTCTTCGCGGCGCCCATACGCCTGACTGGGGACGTCGATGATGGCGATCAACGCCCGCTTGTCTTCAGTTTGACGATCCAGTTCGATGGCAGCGTCGACCGCGTGTGCCAGCCCCCAGCCTTCGAGCAGGCCAACTTCACCGTTCCGCGCACGAGGGAAGCGGTTGGCCGGGTCAGCGACCACGGCCAGAAAACGTGCCTGCTGATCGCCCAGCTTGCCGTCGGCCGCTTTTACCGATGTCGGCAGGCCGGTCACCTCGGCAGCATTCGCGGCC
Organism: Pseudomonas sp. LS-2; assembly: GCF_003605735.1. Classification (GTDB taxonomy): domain Bacteria; phylum Pseudomonadota; class Gammaproteobacteria; order Pseudomonadales; family Pseudomonadaceae; genus Aquipseudomonas. Next base: position 205,358 of record NZ_QXTJ01000003.1, read on the forward strand.
AACGCGTTGAACCACTGTAAACCACGCGTCGAGTAACCAGTCATGACTGTTCTCCTTGATACAGGCTGCGCACGGCGGCGGGATCGATCTGAACCCGGATGTCTACTTCAGCCAGACGTTTCAGGAACAACGCGTACTGGCCGCTGCGCTCCTGAGCCGGCTTGCCCTTGTGCAACAGGCCTTGGACTTGCTGTTGAATGGCCGCAATGTCATCGGCGACGTAGGCGTCCACCAGACCGCTGGCGAATCGTTGCTCCCCGCCGGTGATGCTCCAGATGAACGGGCGGTCGCGTGAGTCGTACTCTTCGATGCCGGCTTCCTGTTCAATCACCTGCGGACCGTTCAGGCCTAGACGCGCTTCTTGAGTGACAACCAGATAACTGCACAGCCCCGCCGCGATGGACATACCGCCGAAACAACCGACGCTGCCCGCCACGACACCGATCACCGGCTGATAGCGGCGCAGATCGACGATGGCCGCGTGGATCTCAGCGATAGCGGCCAGCCCGAGATTGGCCTCCTGCAAACGCACGCCACCGGTTTCCAATAGCACAATGGCGGCGGTGGGAATGCCCTTGCGGTTGTCCTCTGCGGCCAGCTCCAGCGCGCCGGCCATTTTCGCGCCACCGACCTCGCCCATGCTGCCGCCCTGAAAGTTGCCTTCGATGGCGCATACCACGACGGGTTTGCCACCCATAGATCCTTTGGCAATCACTACACCGTCATCGGCTTGGGGTACGACGCCCTGCTTTGGCAGCCAAGGAGACGTCATTCGCGCGAACGGGTCGATGAGCTCGCGAAAGCTGCCCTCGTCGAGCAGGGCGCGAGCACGCTGACGAGCGCCGAGTTCGACGAAGCTGTGTTGTTTCAACAAACGCGCGCTGTCAGTCATGACCGATCTCCTCGAAGCCTTGCTCCAGACGCAGACGAACCACGCCAGGCGTGGCGCCGAAGTCGTGAATATCGATGCTCACTGCAGGCGGTGTCTGGCCGTCGAACATGCGCTCGAACAGATGCTGCCAGCGCGCCGAGCTGCCGTTGACTGAGGTCAAGACCTGGATGGTCAATCGGCCCGGAAGACCGGGTTCCAGCATGACTTCAAGGTCGCCGGAACCGACACAACCCACCAGCGCACGCCCCAACGGAGGCTGACCAGCGGGGAATTCAAAAGACAGGGTTTCCATGATCAGAGGTTCCTCGTTTCATCGCCGAGCGCAGGCTCAAGGCAATCGATAAACAGGCAGGCAGCAAGCAGATCGGCGGCGCCACCAGGGGATGCGTTCAGGCTCAACAACTGCTGATCGAGATCGTGCAATGCGCGTCGACCACTCAGCGTCGCGCTACCTCCAGCGTCCAGCACTCGCTGCGCACCTTGCTGCATGGTCAACAGGCCCTGCTCGCCGGCGCGATACAGCACGCAGGTATCAGACAGCGTGGTCATGATCGCCAGTAGTGCGTCGAGCCTTGCGTTCTGCTCGCCATGATTGGCAATGCGGCTGCGCTTCAGTTGAGGCAAGCCGCATTGGGTGATCGCCGGGAAGCCCATCTGCGCTTGCTCCCGAGCCCCCATTGCGCCGTATTTCCGAGCGACCGCAGCGCCATGGCTGTGCTGCGCGGGCAAGTTGCGATCCTCGATCAACGCCAGACAGGCTGCACGCAACCCCAATCCCGAAGCAGACAGATCGCGAGGATCAAGCGCGGCCGCGGTGACCAGCAGTCCCAAGGCCCAGATCGCACCACGATGGGTGTTCACGCCGCCGGTGGTGCGCATCATCGCCGCTTCGCCTTCGCGGCCGATGCGCCCTATCGCCTCCCTTAACGGCTGGCCGATTTCGCCGATTTCAATCGCGGCTTCGGCCATTTGCTTGAAGGCGGGCCACAGTGACAGCGCCGAAGCGTGCATCAGGCCCAAGTGCAGATCCTTGTGTGCGCCGCTGCTGCGACGGTCGACCAATGCGGGTTTTGGCGACAGGTCGGCTTCGTCGATCAGCGCATCCACGGCCAGATCGGCGAGACGCTCGGCCAAAGGGAGTAAGTGAGGTAACGTGTCGAAAGCCAGATTGAGTGCGCGCATCACCAGCTCCTGAATTTCGCAGGCGGGTTGTACAAACCACCGGACCACTCCACCAGATCGGCGATGCTCTTGGCGGCCAGCAACTCACGGCTGGCATCGGTGCGACGAATGCCCAGATCTTCAGGCAACGCGATCAAGCCTTCACGACGCATGCGCGCGGTGTCTTTGGGGTTGTGTCGAAGGCCGATGGAGGTCACGCCTGCCACGGCGGCGATCATCGCCTGACGCTCTCGCAGACTGCGCGCTTTATACAGGTAGGCGATGCCCTCTTCGGTGAGCAGGTGAGTGACGTCATCGCCATAAATCATGATCGGCGCCAGTGCCATGCCGCTTTTCTTCGCGACGTCTACAGCGTCGAGGGTTTCAACGAAGGTGGGTTTCCCGCCTTCCTGGAAGGTCTCGACCATCTGCACGACGAGCTTCTTGCCGCGCTCAAGGTAAGCATCCGGGCCATCACCGCTCTGCTGACGCATGTCCAGCCAGGCCGGAGTGCCGTGACGACGCCCGCGCGGGTCATGCCCCATGTTCGGTGCGCCGCCGAAACCGGCGAGACGACCGCGGGTCACGGTCGAGGAGTGACCGTCACCGTCCACTTGCAGCGTCGCGCCTATGAACAGATCCACCGCGTATTGCCCGGCGAGCTGACACATCATGCGATTGGAGCGCATCGAACCGTCGCGACCCGTGAAGAACACATCAGGCCGCGCGGCGATGTAGTTCTCCATGCCCAGTTCGGTGCCGAAGCAATGCACGCTCTGGACCCAGCCGCTTTCGATGGCGGGAATCAGCGTTGGGTGCGGGTTGAGCGTCCAGTTGCGGCAGATCTTCCCCTTCAAACCCAGTGACTCGCCGTAGGTCGGCAAAATCAGCTCGATGGCGGCCGTGTTGAAGCCGATGCCGTGGTTCAGCGACTGAACGTTGTGTTTCTCGTAGATCCCGCGAATCGCCATCATCGCCATCAGCACGTGGACCGGCTTGATGTGGCGTGGATCCCGTGTGAACAGCGGTTCGATGTAGAACGGCTTGTCGGCGACGACCACGAAGTCGACCCACGAAGCCGGGATGTCCACACGGGGCAAATCGCTGACGTCGTCCACCAGCTGATTGACCTGCACGATGACGATGCCGTCGCTGAAGGCGGCGGGTTCGATCAGGGCCGGAGTGTCTTCGGTGCTGGCGCCGGTGTAGATGTTACCCGCGCGGTCGGCCATGAACCCGGCAGACAGCACAACATTGGGAATCAGGTCGACCAACAGGCGGGAATACAGCTCGATGTACGTGTGAATCGCGCCGATTTCCAGCAGGCCGTCTTCCAGCAACTGGCTAATGCGCAGACTTTGCGTACCGGCAAAAGAGAAATCGAGCTTGCGGGCGATGCCGCGTTCGAACAGATCCAGATGCTCGGCGCGTCCGACGCTGGGCATGATCATGTGCAGGTCATGGAGCTTGCCGGGATCGGCCTTGACCAGTGAACGAGACAGAAAATCCGCCTGCTTCTGGTTGTTGCCTTCAAGTACCACGCGATCACCAGGCGCGATCAACGCCTCCAGCGCCGCGACGATTTTGTCGGTGGGCAGTACGACGCCATCGGCGAGGGAACGCACCAGTTCGAGCCGCCGCTGCTTTTCGCTGCGACGACGCGACCAGCGCGGATCAAGTTTCGTTGTTGTAGTCATGCTGACTCCACGAGTTTCGCTGTCGTGGGCCACATTAGGAGCTAAGGGTATGGGGTATCAATCAAGCAGGCATGTCGATCGTTACGGTTGGAGTAATGATTACTACACCTAGTGTTTACCACCTGATTTGATAGCGCGTGCTGCGCCCACCGGCGGGCAGCTTCACCAGACAGCCCTTCTCCAGCAAATCCGCCAAATGCCGTGTCGCCGTGGCCTTACTGACTTTGGCAACTGCTTGATATTGAGCAGCACTGATCCCGCCTTCGAATCCCGCACCATTTTTTTCGGACAACAAGTCACCATTGAGCAAGCGGTTGAGCACCTTGATTTGCTCTGCAGACAGACCGTCCTTTCGGTGCTGATGCCAAAAGCGCGCCTTCGCCAGCACACGGTCTATACGCTGCATGGCCTGTTCCAGCGTGTGCAACAATGTGTGCAGGAACCACTCAAGCCAAGGTGTGAGATTCATTCCTCCGCGCTGGCTGGTTTCAAGGATCTGGTAATACTCCTGACGATTTTCCAGAATGCTGGCGGACATGGCATAAAAACGAATCGCCTGATTTTCCCCCTGCGCCAACGCCAGGTCGGTGATGGCCCGCGTCAGACGGCCATTGCCATCGTCGAACGGATGCAAGGTCACAAACCAGAAGTGCGCGATACCTGCACGCAGCAGAGGGTCAAGTGTCGAATCGGTCCGGCTAGCGTTGAACCAGTAAAAAAAACCTTCCAACTGCTTTTCCAGCCCGTCGCGAGGAGGCGCTTCGAAATGCACAACAGGCCGATCGATGCGGCCTGAGACAACCTGCATTGGCTCGACGCCCCGCAGCGCTCCGACCCGAACGCGGTTTGCGAGCAATGAAGACGATTCGGGGAACAAGAAGGTGTGCCAGCGCATCAGCCGCTCGGAAGTCAGCGGTGTCTGGTGATGCTGAGTCGCGTCAAGCATCAACTCGGCCAGACCTTCACTGCGCGGCGTCACCCGCTCATCGCTCGCCATGCCAAGACGTTTGGCAAGCGATGAACGCACCGAGCCAACATTCAGCTGCTCGCCTTCAATGGCCGAAGACGTGATGACGTTTTGTAGCAATGCATCGAGCTCAGACTGTTCGCTGGCACCGGAGGCGCTAATCATCCCCAGCAGCCGACCCTGAGTCTGAGTACAGGACCGTACTAAAGGCGCCAATCGCTCGACGTCCCAAGTAAAAGATGGCCAATTGCGTTGCTGCCAGATCCATTGGATGGGCTGGGTCACGGAATACCTCGGGAGTCATGAGCCGAATGAGACAGTTATTCGGCTCACCCATTGAGCCGAATATGCAGTTTATTCGGCTCATCGTCCAGCTGTACGGAGTATGTGCGCCGATAAGCATATCCCGCACACGCTCGCGATGTCGTGCCGAAGACGAAGGTGAAGGCTGCACAAAACTCCTATAGCACTCCGGCCCGGCGACGTTCCGTTTGCCAGTGGTGACACCATGAAAGTCGCTACCGCCGGCAAGTCGTACTGCCACAGAGCACAGGTGATTGCTCTGTCAGCGTTCGGTCAATCAAATCCCCGGCCCCGCCACCTGCACCAAACCGGCATCCACCAGCCACTGTTCCAGCGCCACCAGATCGGGCACTTTCGCCACGGTTTCACCGACCTGTACCGCCGCCAGTTCCAGTTCCGACAGCGGCACGTCGACATAGCTGAGCTGATTGTCGAGCTTGCAGGAGCGGGGGATGCCCTGGGTCAGCAGGGCGATGAATTTCAGGTCCGGGCGGCCGCCCAGAGCGTTGAGCACGACGATACGCGCGCGGCCGCCGACCCGGGCGCGGCTGCCACAGGCGGCTTCGAAACTGAGCAGGGGCAGGCTCCGGTTGCGCCAGTTGATTGGGCCAAGGTACCACTGGGGTGCGGCGGGATCGGCGATGCTGTCCTGATAGTCGATCAGCTCGGCGACAGCCACATTGGGCAACAGCAGATGCCGGTCACTCAGCGGAATGAGTAACCCGGTCAGGCTGGTCAGCCGCGCGGTTTGCGTGGTGGTGTCAGACATGCACATGACTCCAGTGAGCAATGCTCTCCAGCAACGCGGCTTCCTGATAAGGCTTGCTCATGTAGTCATTCACGCCCAGGGCCATCGCGCGGTCACGATGTTTTTGCCCTGAACGGGAGGTGATCATGATGATCGGCAGGTGCTTGAGCGCTTCGTCTTCACGGACCTTGCTGGCGACTTCGAAGCCGTCCATGCGCGGCATCTCGATGTCCAGCAGCATGACGTCGGGGGTGTGTTCCTGCAGTAACGCCATCGCGTCGACACCATCCTTGGCCGTCAGCACATTCATGCCGTTACGTTCCAGAAGTCGCCCGGTGACCTTGCGCACCGTGACCGAGTCGTCCACCACCATCACCAGCAATGGTCGAGCCTGTTCGGTCTCAACATACGGCGTCGGCATCTGTCCAGACGCCTGCAAAGCCAACATGCGCGCATGCAAGCGGCGAATGTGGGCGAACAGGTCAAGGATCAGCACCACCCGTCCATCGCCGAGAATCGTCGCGCCTGAAATCCCCTGCACGCCGGAAAACTGCGGGCCGAGATTCTTGACCACGATTTCCCGTGATCCCGCCAACGCATCGACCTGCACCGCCACCCATTGATCGTGGACATGAACCAGCAACACCGGCAGCGGCTGTGTCTGGCCCATCAGTTTCGGAGGCTGGCCGTTGTTGAGCAACTCCCCCAGATAGCGCAATTCATAGCTGCGCTCGCCGTACTGATAACGCGGCGGCGAGGACTGATAATACGCCTCGAGTTCGCCAGGCATGACCCGCACGATGCCTTCGATGCTGTTCAGCGGCACGGCATACTGCTCTTCACCGCACTGCACCATGAGCGCGCGATTGACCGACACAGAGAACGGCAGGCGGATGCGGAATCGAGCGCCCTGCCCCGACTTCGAGTCGATGACCATAGAGCCGCCCAACTCTTTTACCTCGGCATGGACCACGTCCATCCCGACGCCCCGCCCGGAAATCTGAGTGATGGTCTCGGCCGTGGAGAAGCCGGCCTGCAGAATGAACTGCAGGGTGTCATGTTCGCTGAGCTCGGCGTCCGGGCTGATCAGTCCCCGCTTGATCGCCTTGCGCCGCACGGCCTCGAAATCGACGCCAGCGCCGTCATCGCTCATCTCGATGACAATGTCACCGCCCTCGTGAAACAGACTCAGGGTGATGTGCCCCACGTCCGATTTACCCGCAACCTGACGCTTTTCCGGGCTTTCCAGGCCATGGTCGATGGCGTTGCGCAGCATGTGCTCCAATGGTGCGACCATGCGCTCAAGCACATTGCGGTCCATCTCGCCCTCGGCGTTGACCACATCGAACCTGACCTTCTTGTTCAATTCGCCCGATACCTGCCGCACGATCCGGCGCAGGCGCGGCACCATCCGCTCGAACGGCACCATGCGCGTACGCATCAGGTTTTCCTGAAGCTCGGTATTGACCCGCGCCTGTTGGAGTAACAGGGTTTCGGCTTCATGGGCACGAGTGTCCAGAGTTTCCTTGAGGTCCATCAGATCGGACGCTGACTCGAACAGCGCGCGCGACAGCTGCTGTAGTTGCGAATGCCTGTCCATTTCCAGCGGGTCGAACTCCTCGTAGCCCAGTCGCTCGGCCTGGCGATCACGGCTGAGAATCCGGCCTTGGGTTTCGATATCCAGCCGCCGCAACTGATCACGCATCCGCTCGATGGTGGTTTCCATCTCGGCCAGCGTGACCTGCGCGTCGCTGACCTGCTGCTCGATGCGACCGCGAAAGATCGACGTTTCTCCTGCCAGGTTGACCAGATCCTCCAACTGCTCGGCCGCAACCTTGACCATCTCGGGACCGGCACGTTCGACATCGGCGTCCGCGGCGGGCGCTGCCGGCTCGCTGCCCGGCGTTGGGTTGATCGCCTGTTCTTCCACGGGCTTGCTGGCGACTTCCTGAATCGCGCCGGATGCCGAATATTGCGCGATGCTTTCGATCAGCAGCGAGGGATTGGGCAGCGGTTCATAGCCCCTGACGGCATCGACCATATCGGCCAGCATGTCGTGGCCGCTCTGCAGCAAGCCATTGAGCAACGCACTGTTCTTCAGCACACCGGACGACAATCCCTCGTATAACGACTCCAGTTCATGGGCCAGATCGCCGATGGGAGCAATCTCCACCATGCGCGCACCGCCCTTTAGCGTGTGCAAATCGCGCAGCAGGTTTTCCACTTCCAGCGTGTTCTGCGGATCGGCCTGCCAGCGCACCAGCGCAGCACTGGAGCTTTCGATGATGTCGTCGGCTTCTTCGAGGAAGATCTCCAGCAGTTCAGGATCGCGCTCGTCCAGCGGCTGGATCATTGAGCCGACATTGCGGGGTTCACCCTCGTGCGGCAGCACGTAACAGTTGCACTGGCGGAACTCACGAATCTCGTCGATCACCGGCGCCGGATCGGTCAACTCAGCCCGGCTCTGCAGCTGCTCGAGCATCAGCGCCAGATGATCGTGGCTGCGGACCAGCAATTCGGCCAGATCGGGCGTGTAGTTACAGCGTCGATCGATCAGGCCTTCGTAAAGCGATTCCAGTTCGTGCCCGAGATCGCCCACCGGGCCGATCTCGGCCATGCGCGCGCCGCCCTTGAGGGTGTGCAGATCGCGTTGCAGCGATGACAGCGGCAGCGGGTTTTCCGGGTCATCGAGCCAGCGTTGCAACGCCTGGCCGGTACCGTCGAGGATGTCGACAGCCTCTTCGAGAAAGATATCGACGATCTCCTGATCCAGCTCATCGCGCAGCGGTTGCTCTGCACGCTCAGGCCCGCCGTCAAGGCCGGCGGTAGCCTCGCCCAGTTCGGTCACGCTGGTCGCCAACCCGCCATCGCTCTTGATCAGGCCCATGGCACCGGGGTCCAGTCCCTCTTCGAGCAGCTCGCGCAACGCCTGTACCCGCTCGGGGCATGCCTGGACCTGTTGACCGGCCGCGAGCTGATCAAGCATGCCGATCAGCGCCTCGTGAGCGTTTTCGGCTTCATGGAAAAAACGCTCGCTGACCGCCAGACTGCTTTCTTCCACCGCGCCATACAGGTCCAGCAGCGCTTCGCACAGCTCATCCACCTGCGGCAAGTCGGCCATGTGCGCCCCGTGGCCGAGCATGGTCAGCTCGTCGAGCAGCGCATTGAGCTCCTGGCGCTCGCCCGGATGCTGCCGCCAGCGTTTGAGCAGGTTTTCGGCGTCCAGCAGGATGTCCATGCCTTCGGCGAGAAAACTGGCGATCAATTGCGGATTGCGGCGGGTGCGCAGACCGTTGTTATCGGCGCTCAAGGCGTCCGCCATTCGTTCGTCGAGCAGAGCGTGAGCCGCTTCGATCAATTGCGAAGCACCCTCGATGGGCATCAGCGGGTCGACGTTCAGCTGCATCAGGCCCTTGTGAAACAACGGCTCGGCCGCACTCAGCAGCTCGATTTCGGATTTGCCGACCGCAATCTGATTGGTCTTGAATTCGCGCACCAACTGGTCGAGCGGGCTCGCCAGTTCGGCCATCGGCAACACACCGGCCATGTAGGCACTGCCTTTGAGGGTGTGCAGCGCGCGCAACAAATCGTCGCTGAAGGAAGGCGATGCTTCGCTCCGGGACACGTCGAGATACCGGTTGAGCGTGTCGAGGTGGGTATGGGCTTCCTGACGGAAGATCTCCAGCAGTTGCGGATCGAAACCTTCTTCCTCAGGCTCAGGTCGCCTGACGGGCACGGGCTCTTCGTGTTCGGTCTCCTCGCCTTGGGCCAGCGCGTGGGCGCGGGTAGCCAGCGAGTCGACATCATCCCGCTGACGTTGCACGTCTTCAGCGAAGTCGCGAATGACATCCGGCAGCAGGGCCTGCACATCGATCAACACTTGCTGAACCTGCGTATCCGGCGCGACGCTGTGCTCCAGCACGCGGTTCAGCAGGTTCTCAACCGACCAGGCAAGTTCGCCGAGAACCAGCGCCCGCACCATGCGTCCGCTGCCTTTGAGCGTATGAAACGCGCGACGAATCTCGCCCAGCGCCGAAAAGTTCTCGCCGTCGGCCAGCCAGCGCGGCAGGTACTCATGCAGCGCCTGGAGGACCTCGTCGGTTTCTTCGAGAAATACGTCACGCAGCTCATCATCCACCGGTTGCTCGTCTTTGGGGGGAGGCAACAGGCTGGCAGGCACGTTGCGCGCAGGTGGGTTCACGGCTGACAGCGGGCTGGCGAGCACTTCGGCGATGGTTTTACTTGGTATCAGGCTAATGTTGGCCGTCGTCTGCTGCTCATTCAGTTCATTCAGGACTTCAGGGCTGATCACGTCCTCGAGCACCGGCACGTCCACGGCATCCGGAACCGGTGAGTACCCAAGCTTCGCCAGACTCTCCTGCGCCAGATCCAGCACATGTTCTCCCGGCGCTTCCGGGTCCTCGGCCATGCGCTCCAGGTAGTATTCGATGCCGATGATGACGTCGGCCAGATGATCAAGTTGCGGCCCCGTTGGATGCCCACCATCAGCCAGGAGATGCTCGACGATGTAGTCGTTGCATGCCGCGAGCAGGCTCGAGGCCCGAGCCAACGGGATCATCGCCAGCGCTCCACGGACCTGAATCAACTGCGCAGACAGTGGCGCCAGCCGCTCGCGATCCAGTTCGCCGTCAACGTAATCGTCGATCACATCCTTGGCCTGTTGCAACACGAGCCGCGCCTCCTTGATCACCAGTTGGTGGATCTGGCTCAGATCGGTCGTTGGCAACCGGCTTTCTTCGGGGCTGCTCTGATCAACCGTGCCTGCCATGCCCGCCAACGTCGCTTCGACGTACAACAAGGCGCCGGCCACATCCATCAAGGTCGCGTCATTGGGTTCGCGCTGCCCTTGCGCCATGCCCTGAACAACGGCCAGTTGATCGATGATGACCTTGCGCGGCTGACCGAAACCCAGCACCGCCAGGGTATCGGCGATCTGCCTGAGCGGCGGCAGCAGAGCATTGAGTTCGCTGACATGCTGGCGGTCGCCACGAACGAACACATCCAGGCGCTCCTTGGTGCGCACCAGTTCGTCGCACAGCGCAATGATCACCGAGCGCATGGCGTCGCGATCAGGTCCGGCCATTCGTGCGCGTTCTTCATCGACCAACGCGCTTTCCGGCAGGGCTTCGGCGAGGCCGTATTGCTCCTTCAATTCCATCATCCTCGGGGCCTGACTGTCAGACTTGGCGATATAAAACAGCAGGCTTTTGAGCAGTTCATCCGGCGCCGGCTGATTGATCCCGGCGATGCCTTGCTCCAGCAGGCGCTTGAGTTCCTTGTCGGCATCCTTGAACAGGCTGCGCAGCGCCGGGCTGTTGGTGAAGTTGCCGCTGGCCATGGTTTCGACCAGTGCCGAGGCGATCCGCCACAACGGCTCCAGTGGCGCGTCCTTGCACAGGACTTCGAGCCGCGCGAACACTTTGGTCATGTAACCCAGGTGAGTCTGTACATCCTGTTCGCGGAGCAGCCCGACCAATGCAGTTTGCAGGGTCTGGCGCAACTTGCGCAGCTTTGCGGGCAATTCGGGGCTGTCGCGCTCGGCCAGCGTCCAGGCGTCGAGTTCGGGGACAGACAATAACTGGGGGGAGAACAGACTGGTTTCGGAAAGCAGACTTTCGCCGCGGGCACTGCGCAGGTCGTTGAGCAGTGGCAAGATCACCAACGGCAGGTCACGACGCGCTGAATGCACGCGCTCCAGATACACCGGCAACTGGCTCATCGCCTGATTCAGCAACTGAATCGCTTCGGTTTCCTGAACGACATGACCTTGCTGAAGAGCGAGGGCCAACTGCTCGATCTCTTCGGCGAACAAGGCCGCGCCGTAGAATTCGATCATTTGCAGGCTGCCGTGCACCTGATGGATGAAATCCAGGCAGACGTCCATCGCCGATGGGTCATGGGGACGCGCGACGAACGAATCCAGCGCCTGACGGGCGTGCTTGAGGGTTTCGGCTATTTCGCCCTTGACCCACTCCAGGGCCACGTAGTCGTGACGGTCAGCCATGATGGCTCCAGTTGCCCAAGTCCTGACGCTTGACGATCAATGCTGATCCCGTGAAGCCGGTAGTTTAAAACCGGATACCGAACGGCGCATCTCACTGGCCATCTTCGCCAGATTGCCCATGCTCTGCGCTGTGGCCGCTGTTCCCGACGTGGTCTGCGTGGTGGTCTGCTGGATCACCGTCATGGTTGCGGAAATCTGCTGGCCCAGCGCGGCCTGCTGTTGCGCAGCGTTGGTAATGCTCTCGATGAGTGCGGCGAGGACCTTGGAAACGCCTTCGATTTCCTCCAGTGCCACACCGGCATCCTGCGCCAACCGTGCGCCTCGCACCACTTCGGTGGTGGTCTGCTCCATGGAGATTACCGCTTCATTGGTGTCATTTTGAATGGCGCGGACCAGCGTTTCGATCTGCTTGGTCGCCGACGACGAGCGCTCCGCCAGCCGCTGGACCTCGTCGGCGACCACCGCAAATCCGCGCCCAGCATCCCCGGCCATCGCGGCTTGAATCGCCGCGTCGAGCGCGAGAATGCTAGTCTGATCGGCGATGTCGTCGATCAGGCTGACAATGTCGCCAATTTCTTGGGAAGACTCGCCCAGACGCTTGATCCGCTTGGACGTGTCCTGAATTTGTTCGCGAATGTTGTCCATGCCGTTGATCGTGTTGTGCACCACCTCGTTGCCCTTGTTGGCAATGGCGACTGAACGCTCGGCAACCGCCACCGACTCCGACGCGTTGGCCGACACCTGCTCCACCGAACGGGACATATCGTTGACCGCATTGGAAGCCGCCGCGATCTGCAACGCCTGATGCTCGGAAGCGGCGGCAAGTTGAGTCGCGGTGGTCTGCGTGTCTTTGACCGCACCGAACACCTGCTCGGCGGTCAGGTTGATCGTCGCCACCAGTTCGCGCAATTGGTCGATGGAGTAGTTGATCGAATCGGCAATGGCGCCCGTGAAGTCCTCGGTTACCGACGCGGCGACAGTGAGATCGCCGTCGGCAAGGTCTTCGATCTCGTCGAGCAGGCGCATGATCGCGTTCTGGTTGCGCTCATTTTTCTCGGCGGTTTCACGAAGTTGGCGGTTGGTTTCACGGACCATGATCAGACCGATCAGGATGATAGAGGCCAACGCCAGCAAACCAAGAATGTACCCGCCGTAACTGTTGGTGGCGCGACCACCGGCCAGGTGCTCGAAGCTGTTGGCCAGCACGGAGGCTTCGTCCAGCAGCGTCTGCGAAAGGTTGAAAATATTGCCTGCGGCTTCGCGCACCTCTAGCAGTTCTGGCGACGTTTCCAGAATTTCATCGACCGACCCCGACACGAACTGGAACAACTCGGCGATCTCGGCCAGACGCGCCCGCGCATCGCGATCCTCGACCTGAGTAATTTTCAGCGTCGCATTGCCATCCAGCATGCCGTTGAGCACGCGCCCGAACTGGCTGGCGTCACGCCCGAAGGCATCAGCGGCCTGAACCGCCGTTTCGTCGCCCGACAAAACGGTATTCACCGCGCCGAGTATTCGCTCGGCGAGCAGAGACTGACGCTGGGCGAGCGCGACCTGGCTGGCCGGTGCGCGATTCTGCAGGAGGATGTCGACGACCTTTTCCGACTCGATCTGCAGTTGCGGGATGGTCTCGGCCAAGGTGGCGGCGACCTGATGCAGTGAGAGCACCGTCTGTTCGCGAGACAGGATCACGTCGGTGCTTTTGCGCAGGTTTTCCCAGTCGCTCTGCACCGCTTTCAATTCGTCGGTGACCTCGGCGGGCGCGGCGGGCAGACCCGTGTTCTTGTCGCCCTTCCTGAGGTATTGCCAGCGGGTGTCGAAATCGTTGCGCGCATCGGCCAGCAACTTGAACGCCGCAGCTTTGCCTGCCGCCGCTTCCGTGGCGTTCTTGGCGATACGCTGGGACAGCACGCGAAGCTCGCCCGCGTGACCGATGTACTGCTTGTCGTAGTTGGATTGCGTGCTCAGGTACGCGAAATTGACGAACAACAGCATGATGAAGACGATCAGCCCCACGAACAGCGCAATGATCTGCGAACGGCTGCGGGCGCCTTCCAGTGACTTGCCGGTATTACTCATTTCTCAGGGCTCCGCCTGAACCATGGCCAATGCGGACAGGTCCGCGCCTGCGAAGACGACGAGCGTCCTCGGTGCTGTGCCAGACCGTATTAAAGTGCGACATCCATGAATTCCGGCGACTGGACCAGGACTATGGGGCTGAAAACCCGCCAGGCCTGTTCCCGCAGAAACCGGCCTTGAACGTAGGGAGCCATTCTGGGATCGCTGTCATCTGGCAAATCGGGCATCAGGCTGCGCTCGCTGAAGTGCTGCATGCCCAATACCTCATCGACCAGCAAACCGGCGAACACGTCCTGATGATCGATCACCAACACCCGACGCTGTTTACGCAGCGGCGAGAGTTCGTGTCCGAAAAAGGCGTAAAGGTCCATGATCGGGAGCAATCGGCCCCGCAGATTCGCGATGCCCTTGACCCAGGGTTTGACCCCCGGCAGCGTTGCACAACGCGGCTCGTGGAGAATTTCATCGACCTCCCCCATGGGCGCCACGTAGTAGCGCTCGCCCATGCGAAAGCCGATGCCGCTCCAGCCTTGCTGTCGGGTTTCCTGCAACGGCAGCCCGGCAGCCAGCGAACGGCAGCGCTGGTCGATGTCGAGCAGCAGTTGGAAGGCGGTTTGTGACTGAGCCATGAACGCTGGCCGGCCTTCAGCCCGCCAGAACCGCGTTCAGGGTTTTCATGAGGGTTTCTTCATCCACCGGCTTGGTCAGGTAATCCCGAGCGCCTTGGCGTTTGCCCCAGACTTTGTCGGTTTCCTGATCCTTGGTGGTGATCATGATCACCGGGATCATGTTGGTGTCAGCGTCCTTGGTCAGCTGCCGGGTTGCCTGGAAGCCATTGAGACCGGGCATGACGATATCCATCAATACCGCATCGGGCTTTTCCTGGCGGGCCAATGCCACGCCATCGGCACCGTTTTCAGCCTTGAGGACTTCATGGCCATGCTTCTCCAGCATCCCCGTCAGCTTGTACATTTCAGTCGGCGAGTCATCGACGATCAGAATTCGAGCCATGGTGCTTCCCCATAGAAACAGCCGCCCCTCGATGAGGGTCGGCATCAAGATAGTTGTTGTTCTACTGCGACGAACTCTGGCACATGCGCCTTTATCGCCCCCAGCAGTTCTTCCTTGCTGAACGGCTTGGTCAAAAACTGATCAGAACCGACGATTCGGCCCTTGGCCTTGTCGAACAGCCCGTCCCTGGAGGACAACATGATCACCGGAGTGGACTTGAATGCCCGATTGTTCTTGATCAGCGCACAGGTCTGATACCCGTCCAGCCTGGGCATCATGATGTCGACAAAAATGATTCTAGGATGATTATCGGCAATCTTGGCCAAGGCATCGAAGCCGTCCACCGCCGTGATCACTTCACAGCCGACATTCTTCAACAGGGTCTCGGCGGTACGGCGAATCGTTCTCGAGTCGTCGATGACCATGACTTTCAATGGGGCTGAATGCTGTTCCATATCTGCTCTACCATCGCCTCGGCGATTCAGATGGGTCTGCCTTCGGCCGGGCCTATGGTGTTGGTCGGGATCGCTGAACCCCCATCTAGAGGGGTGCACTGGCAATCGGCATGACGCCGGATGCCGAGCCTTTTTAGCACACTCTAAAGACGCAATCCATAAAGCATCTGCGCCACTCTTGCCCCTTGACCCGAAGCCGGCGCAGCGCCACCCTGACGCCTGTTTTCAGGCCCGTTACGGCCATTACCGATCAGAGGAATACTGCCCATGAGCATTCGCCTGGGAATTGTCATGGACCCCATCGAGCGCATCTCCTATAAAAAGGACAGCTCGCTGGCCATGCTCCTTGCAGCGCAAGCCCGCGGCTGGTCGCTGTTCTATATGGAACAGCAGGACCTGTATCAGGACGCCGGCCAGGCCCGCGCACGCATGAAGCCGCTGACAGTGTTCGCCGACCCTGCACACTGGTTCGAGCTGGGCGCGGAAGTCGACAGCGGTCTGGACGACCTGGACGTGATCCTGATGCGCAAGGATCCGCCGTTCGACATGGAATTCGTCTACTCCACCTACCTGCTGGAGCAGGCCGAGCGCGCAGGCGTGCTGGTGGTCAACAAGCCCCAGAGTCTGCGTGACTGCAACGAGAAGCTGTTCGCCACGCTGTTCCCTCAGTGCACGCCGCCGACGCTGGTCAGCCGCCGTTCGGACGTCCTTCGTGAGTTCGCAGCCAAACACGGCGATGTCATCCTCAAGCCGCTCGACGGCATGGGCGGCGCGTCGATCTTCCGCCATCGCGTTGGCGACCCGAACCTGTCGGTGATTCTGGAAACCCTGACCACCCACGGTCAGCAACAGATCATGGCGCAGGCGTACCTGCCTGCAATCAAGGACGGCGACAAGCGCATTTTGATGGTCGATGGCGAACCTGTGCCGTATTGCCTGGCCCGGATTCCCGCCGCTGGCGAAACCCGCGGCAACCTGGCGGCCGGTGGACGAGGCGAAGCACGTCCCCTGACCGACCGCGACCGCTGGATCGCCGCTGAAATCGGTCCGACCCTACGCGAAAAAGGCCTGTTGTTCGTGGGTCTGGACGTCATCGGTGAGCACCTGACCGAAATCAACGTCACCAGCCCGACCTGCATCCGCGAAATCGACAACGCGTTCGGCACGGACATCGGCGGGATGTTGATGGATGTGATCGAGAAGAAGCTGCAAGCTCGCACTTAAGCCCTGCCAGCCCTGCTTCTGCCCGGAGGGCGTGGGAGCCTGGCTTGCCGGCGATCTGGCGCGAAGCGGCAGTAGACTCTGACAACTCGGCCTACCTGATATAGCCGGGCTGGATGGGATTACTGCCGGTCCCCGGCAGATCGTCAGCAAGCTGAACTCCCACGGCCTCCGGCCAGAATCAGAGGCGCAATGCTTTATTGCCCACTAATCGGCCCGCCGCTATCAAAGCCCAAGAACCCCGTGACATTGCGTTATCATGCGCGGCCTGAATTTCGCTCTAGGTTGGTTTTCGCAATGCTGGCTCGTGTGATTCCGGAGCGTCGATGAACGCTGCGGTCGACAGTGATCTCCCGATGGCCCTGACCCGCACTCACGTGCGCCCGGCCGATCGCCTGGGTTTTACCCTGATGATCGCTGCGCTCGTGCATCTGGCGTTGATCCTTGGCGTGGGCTTCAGCTACGTCAAACCGGAGAAGATCAGCCAGACACTGGAAATCACCCTCGCCCCCTTCAAGAGCGACACCAAACCCAAGGACGCTGACTTCCTCGCCCAGGAAAACCAGCAAGGCAGCGGCACCCTCGACAAGAAAGCAGTGCCCAAGACCACTGAAATCGCGCCGTATCAGGACACCAGGATCAACAAGGTGACGCCTCCTCCTGCCGCCAAACCGGTGGTCAAGCAGGAAGCGCCCAAAACCGCCGTGGCGACCAAGGCTCAGGCGCCGCAAAAAACTGTCGCCAAGCGCGATGAAGTCAAACCGGACGAGCCCAAGAAAGCCGCCCCGACGTTCGACAGCACCCAACTGAACAGCGAAATCGCCAGCCTCGAAGCGGAACTCGCCGACGAGCAGCAGGCGTATGCCAAGCGTCCGAAGATCCATCGCCTGAGCGCCGCCTCGACCATGCGTGACAAAGGCGCCTGGTACAAAGAGGACTGGCGCAAGAAGATCGAACGCATCGGCAACCTCAACTACCCGGAAGAAGCGCGGCGCCAGCAGATCTACGGCAGCCTGCGAATGATGGTGTCGATCAACCGCGACGGCTCCCTTTATGAAGTGTTGGTGCTCGAGTCATCCGGCCAGCCGTTGCTGGACCAGGCAGCGCAGAGAATCGTCAGACTGGCGGCGCCTTTTGCACCGTTTACCGGCGATCTGGCTGACATCGACCGGCTCGAGATCATCCGCACCTGGAAATTCGCCCGAGGCGACAAGCTTTCGAGTAACTGACCGACGTGCCTGGTCCTGTAGCAGTCCGGCTTGCCGGCGGTAGGGCACTCAAGATCGCCACCGCCGGCAAGCCGGACTGCTACAGAGGGTGTCCCGCGACAAGCGCGCTCCTGCAAAGCTTGCCAATCCATCGCACAACGCTGGCCTGTTCGAGGATGAAACCTGAACCCCGTCGCGATTTATCCTCCGTGGAGTCGGTTCTGCCAGTTGTCACAACAGCCCCACGGCGCCACACTAGGGCTCATGAAAAACGTCACTCCGTCGTACCTCAAGCACCAATTTCTGATCGCCATGCCCCACATGCACGATGAGAACTTCGCTCAGACCTTGACCTACATCGTCGAGCACAACGCCAATGGCGCCATGGGTCTGGTGATCAACCGACCGCAAAGCCTTTCTCTGGCAGACATTCTTGAGCAACTGCGCCCGGAACTGCCGCCGCCGGTACGTTGCCAGCACATCCCCATTCACGTCGGCGGTCCGGTTCAGACCGATCGCGGTTTCGTCCTGCATCCGACCGGCCAGATCTTCCAGGCCACGGTCGATCTGGGCGGTATCTCGCTGTCGACCTCCCAGGACATCCTGTTTTCCATCGCCGACGGCTACGGACCTGATCAAAATCTGATCACTCTGGGCTACGCGGGCTGGGACGCCGGGCAACTGGAAGCCGAATTCGCCGCCAACGCGTGGCTGAACTGCGCGTTCGATCCAGCCATCCTCTTCGAACTTGACAGCGAGCAGCGTCTCGACGCCGCTGCTGCGAAGCTGGGGGTCAATCTCAGCCTGCTGACCAGCCAGGCGGGTCACGCCTGATGGCCGCTCTGCGCCTGTTACTGGGTTTCGATTACGGCACTAAACAGATCGGCGTGGCGGTGGGCCAGGTGATTACCGGCCAGGCCCGCGAGCTGTGCACCTTGAAAGCCCAGAACGGCGTGCCGGACTGGGACAAGGTTCAGGCCCTGATCAGCGAGTGGAAGCCCGACGCCATCGTCGTCGGCCTGCCGCTGAACATGGACGGCACCCCCAGCGAGATGAGCGCCCGTGCCGAGAAGTTTTCACGCAAGCTCAACGGCCGCTTCAATCTGCCCGTCTACACCCACGACGAGCGCCTGACCACCTTCGAAGCCAAAGGCGAACGCATGTCCCGTGGCGGTCAGCGCGGCAGCTACCGCGATAATCCGGTCGATGCCATCGCCGCAGCGCTTCTGTTGCAAGGCTGGCTGGAGGCTAACGGCGCACTGTTTGACACCTGAGCGACTTACACTGCACCGCATTGTAGAACACAGCATTCGAGTTTCAGCCCGGTGTGTGCCGCACGGACGACCGGGCTCCTGAAGGAGCGACCATGAGCAGCCTGCCCAACCCCGCCGAACTGATCAGCCAGATGGCGATCGATCTGAACGCGCACCTGAATAAACGTGGTATCAGCGAGCCCCGCTTCATCGGCATCCGCACCGGCGGCGTATGGGTCGCCCAAGCCCTCCTTCAGGCGCTGAACAGCCAGTCTCCCCTTGGTACGCTGGACGTTTCCTTCTATCGCGACGATTTCAGCCAGAACGGCCTGCACCCGCAAGTACGCCCTTCCGAGCTGCCGTTCGAGATCGAAGGACAGCATCTGGTCCTGATCGACGACGTCCTGATGAGCGGCCGCACCATTCGCGCGGCGCTGAACGAGTTGTTCGACTATGGCCGCCCTGCCAGTGTGACCCTGGTTTCACTGCTGGATCTGGACGCAGCCGATCTGCCAATCCGCCCGAATGTGACCGGTGCGACGCTGGATCTGTCTCCGAACGAACGGGTCAAGCTGTCGGGTCCGACACCGCTGACACTCGAACTGCAAGACCTCTCCACCGATTCCGCCGCCCTCTAAGAGTCCTTTGCGATGACGCCTCTCGACGCCAAGCGCCCGCTGCAGCTGAACCATCAGGGTCAGCTGCAACATTTCCTCTCGCTCGATGGTTTGCCCCGCGAGCTGCTCACCGAAATCCTCGACACCGCCGACTCGTTCCTTGAGGTTGGCGCCCGGGCGGTGAAAAAAGTCCCGTTGCTGCGCGGCAAGACCGTGTGCAACGTGTTCTTCGAGAATTCGACTCGCACCCGCACCACTTTCGAACTGGCGGCGCAGCGGCTGTCGGCGGACGTCATTACCCTGAACGTCTCGACCTCTTCAACCAGCAAGGGCGAAACCCTGTTCGATACCCTGCGCAACCTTGAGGCCATGGCCGCCGACATGTTCGTCGTGCGCCACGGCGACTCCGGCGCGGCGCACTTCATTGCCGAGCATGTCTGCCCGCAGGTGGCGATCATCAACGGCGGCGACGGCCGTCATGCGCACCCGACACAAGGCATGCTCGACATGCTGACCATCCGCCGCCACAAGGGCAACTTCGAGAACCTTTCGGTGGCCATCGTCGGCGACATCCTTCATTCCCGGGTTGCGCGCTCGAACATGATCGCTCTCAAGGCGTTGGGCTGCCCTGACATTCGCGTGGTCGCGCCGAAAACCCTGCTGCCGATTGGCGTCGAGCAGTATGGCGTGAAGGTCTATACGGATCTGGCCGAAGGCCTCAAAGACGTCGACGTGGTCATCATGCTGCGCCTGCAGCGCGAGCGCATGTCGGGCGGTCTGCTGCCGAGCGAGGGCGAGTTCTACCGCCTGTTCGGGTTGACCACCGCGCGCCTGGCCGGTGCCAAGCCTGACGCCATCGTCATGCACCCTGGCCCGATCAACCGGGGCGTGGAGATCGAGTCGGCGGTGGCCGACGGCGCCCACTCGGTGATTCTCAATCAAGTGACCTACGGCATCGCGGTGCGCATGGCCGTCTTGTCCATGGCCATGAGTGGCCAAACGGCCCAACGCCAGTTCGAGCAGGAGAACGCGCAGTGAAGTTCAGCATCATCAAAGCCCGCGTCATCGACCCTGTCAGCGGTCTGGATCAAGTCATCGATGTCCACCTGGAAGCCGGCAAGGTCCTGGCCCTGGGCGCGGCGCCCGCCGATTTCATCCCGTCGCAGACCATCGACGGCAAGGGTCTGATTGCAGCGCCCGGCCTGGTCGATCTCAATGTCTCCCTGCGCGAACCCGGTTACAGCCGCAAGGGCACTATCGCCAGCGAAACGCGCGCCGCTGCGGCGGGCGGCGTGACCAGCGTTTGCTGCCCGCCTCGGACCAAACCGGTCCTCGACACCTCGGCCGTCGCGGAGCTGATTCTGGACCGCGCCCGTGAAGCCGGACACAGCAAAGTCTTCCCCATCGGCGCGCTGAGCAAAGGTCTGGAAGGCGAGCAACTGGCCGAACTGATCGCCCTGCGTGACGCGGGTTGCGTAGCGTTCACCAATGGCCTGGTGAACTTTGGCAGCAATCGCACCCTGTGCAGGGCGCTGGAATACGCTGCAACCTTCGACCTGACCGTGATTTTCAATTCGCAAGATCACGATCTGGCGGGCGGTGGTCTGGCCCATGATGGTCCGACGGCTGCCTTCCTCGGTCTGCCAGGTATCCCGGAAACCGCCGAGACCGTGGCCCTGGCCCGCGACCTGCTGCTGGTCGAGCAAAGCGGCGTACGCGCACATTTCACTCAGTTGACCAGTGCTCGCGGCGTCGAGCTCATCGCCCAGGCGCAAGCTCGCGGCCTGCCGGTCACTGCCGACGTCGCGCTCTATCAACTGATTCTGACCGACGAAGCGCTGATCGACTTTTCCAGCCTCTATCACGTGCAACCGCCGCTGCGCACCCGCGCCGACCGCGATGCGCTGCGAGAGGCGGTCCGGTCGGGCGTGGTTCAAGCCATCTCCAGCCACCATCAGCCCCATGAGCGAGATGCCAAGCTGGCGCCGTTCGGCGCGACGGAGCCTGGCATCAGCAGCGTCGAACTGCTGCTGCCGTTGGCAATGACCCTTGTCGAGGATGGCCTGCTGGACGTCCCCACCCTGCTGGCACGCCTGAGTTCTGGGCCTGCAGCAGCCTTGCGTCTGCCAGCGGGCCAGCTGGCTGCGGGTGCACCAGCGGATCTGGTGCTGTTTGATCCTGCGGCCTCCACCGTGGCTGGCGAGAAATGGTTGTCCAAGGGCGAAAACTGCCCATTCCTCGGGCATTGCCTGCCGGGCGCAGTGAAATACACCTTCGTGGATGGCCGGATCAGTTATATCGGCTAAGTCGACGCGACACTCTGACCTCGTAGGAGCGCTTACCCGCGATAGCATTAAGTCAGACACCCTCGAAACTCAGGTCTGACGCCTCGCCGGGAAGCGCGCCGCTATAGGTCAGCGTTTACCGGTGCTGCGCGTTCTTCATCGAGATCTGGTCATTCAGCGTCCAGAAGTCATACAGCACACCCAGAAAGAACAGCCCGCCCGTAAACAGGTAGAGGATCCCGGTGATCCATTTGCCCTGATACATCCGATGCACCCCGAACACACCCAAAAACGTCAGAAGAATCCATGCGACGCTGTAGTCAGTCGTGCCCGCGTTGAATCTCAGATCTGCCTCACGATCCATCGACGGAATAAGAAACAGGTCGATCAGCCAGCCAATCCCCAACAACCCGAGGGTAAAAAACCAGAGCGTGCCGGTCACCGGCTTACCGTAATAGAAGCGATGAGAACCGGTAAAACCGACGATCCACAGCAGATAACCCATGACCTTGCTGTGCGTATCGGGACGTTGAACGTCAGGATGATAGGTGTTCATTGCTTACCTCATTTGAAGCGATAGAAAAAAATATGCGTAACTTTTGTGACTTTGGTGACGCTCTCCGACGTATGGCTTGAACCTCTGCGCGTTCACGCAAACCCTTGTTCTGAAAGGCGATGCATCCGGTCATATGACAGTTTTAGTGTCGATGCTGACCTCCCGGCCAGTAAATTGTTCGACAAATGGCCTCGGAAACGCCGCAAAAGCTGTTATAAAGTTGCGCGCTGACCAATATGAGCCCTGCCTAATGCGTCCATTTTTCAAGACATGGCTAACTATTTGCCTATTTATGCCACTGGCCGCCCACGCCACCAATCGTGAGCAAACGCTGCCTTCGAGTTTTACGGGTTTCACCGCCAAATCCGAGTCACAGGAAACCGTATCACGCAATATTGCCGCTCAACGCGCTGCAATCGCCGCACTCGAAGAAACAGCCACCCCGCTTGAGACTTCAAGCAAGAAAACCCGAGCGACCAAGGGCAAGAAGTCCCACAGTTCTCGCAAGATTTCCCAGAACACCGTTGCCCTGGCAGCACCCTCGCAAATGGGGAGCAAGCAGAGTAGCAACGTGGTGAACCGTGCAGTCAATGCCATCGGTACACCCTATCGTTGGGGCGGCACCAGCCCAACAAAAGGGTTTGACTGCAGCGGCCTGGTCAAATATGCGTTCAACGACGTGAGCGAAGTGGATCTTCCGCGTACCTCTAATGCCATGGCCGAAGGTCACGGGCAGAAGGTCGACCGCAAGGATCTGAAGCCAGGCGACTTGCTGTTTTTCAACATCAAGAGCCGCAAGGTCAACCACGTCGCGATCTATCTGGGTGACGACCGCTTTGTCCACGCGCCTCGCCGTGGCAAGTCGGTGACCATCGACACCCTGAAGAAGCCGTACTGGGACAGCCATTACGTCGTTGCCAAGCGCGTCCTGCCAAAACAGGCACCTGCGCCGAAAGGCACTGTGCGCATCGCGCAGCGCTGAACTGGATACGGCAACATCGCTTCATGAACCTGTAGTGGCCCGGCTTGCCGGTGGTAGTGATCTTATTGACGCCACCGCCGCGAATCCGGACTCCTGCAGGTTTTTTCGCATCTGCTGTTTGGGCAATCAGAAATTATCTGGCGTCTTCGCTTTCTCGCGAGCGCTTTCTCGCGTGATCAGCCCCTTGCTGATCAGATCCTTCAGACACATATCCAGTGTCTGCATCCCCAATGCGCCCCCGGTCTGAATCGACGAGTACATCTGCGCCACCTTGTCCTCGCGGATCAGGTTCCGGATCGCCGACGTGCCGATCATGATCTCGTGCGCCGCCACTCGGCCGCCGCCAACTTTCTTCAACAGCGCCTGGGACACAATGGCGTGCAGCGACTCCGAAAGCATCGAACGAATCATCGATTTTTCCTGAGCCGGGAATACGTCAACGATACGGTCGATACTCTTCGCCGCAGATGTGGTGTGCAGCGTGCCGAACACAAGGTGGCCGGTTTCCGCGGCAGTCAGCGCCAGGCGGATGGTCTCCAGGTCACGCAGCTCACCCACCAGAATCACGTCCGGATCTTCCCGAAGTGCCGACCGCAGCGCCTCCGCGAAACCATGAGTGTCGCGGTGAACTTCACGCTGATTGATCAGACTTTTCTTGGACTCGTGAACGAATTCGATCGGGTCCTCAATGGTCAGGATGTGGTGATGCTTGTTGGCGTTCAGATAATCGACCATCGCCGCAAGCGTCGTGGACTTACCCGAACCGGTAGGACCGGTCACCAGCACCAGACCACGGGGGACATCGGTAATCTTGCGAAACACTTCCCCCATGCCCAACTCTTCCATGCTCAGGACTTTCGATGGAATGGTCCGGAACACCGCACCTGCCCCACGGTTCTGATTGAACGCGTTGACCCTGAACCGCGCCACGCCTGGCACTTCGAAGGAGAAGTCCGTCTCCAGGTCTTCTTCGAAGTCCTTGCGCTGCCTGTCGTTCATGATGTCGTAGATCAGCGCCTGGACTTCTTTCTGGTCCAAAGCCGGGAGGTTGATCCGCCGCACATCGCCATCCACCCGAATCATCGGTGGCAAGCCGGCAGAGAGATGTAAGTCCGACGCGCCTTGCTTGGCACTGAAGGCAAGCAGCTCGGTAATATCCATACAGCTCCTCATCACATAGAATGCCGCAGACTTTAGCCCTGCTGGCGCAAATCAATGTCCACGATAGCAGAGAACATTTCAACGCTCGCAGAGCGAATTCGCAACGCTGCGCAAGCGGTGCAGCGCGACCCGGCGTCCGTCGGCCTGCTGGCCGTGAGCAAGACCAAACCGGCGAGCGACCTGCGCGAAGCCTACGCCGCCGGATTACGCGACTTCGGCGAGAATTACCTCCAGGAAGCCCTCGGCAAACAGACCGAATTGAGCGACCTGCCCTTGATCTGGCATTTCATCGGCCCCATCCAGTCAAACAAGACTCGCGCCATCGCCGAGAACTTTGCCTGGGTACACTCCGTGGATCGCCTGAAAATCGCACAACGCCTGTCCGAGCAACGTCCCGCAGAACTGCCTCCGCTCAACATCTGTATCCAGGTCAATGTCAGCGGCGAAGCCAGCAAGTCCGGCTGCACGCCCCAAGACCTGCCCGCACTGGCGCAGGCAATCAGCGCCTTACCCAATCTGAGATTGCGCGGCCTGATGGCAATTCCCGAACCTACAGAAGACAGCGACGAACAGAACGCTGCCTTTGCTGCTGTACGTACCTTGCAAGACCAACTGAATCTGCCGCTGGACACTCTTTCCATGGGCATGAGCCACGACCTGGAAGCCGCCATTGCACAAGGCGCGACCTGGGTGCGGATCGGCACTGCCCTCTTCGGCGCCCGCAACTATGGGCAGCCTTAACCTTCGCCTCACAGGAAATCGTTCATGAGCAAGACCCGTATCGCGTTTATCGGCGCCGGAAACATGGCCGCCAGCCTGATTGGCGGCATGCGTGCCCAAGGCGTCGAAGCTGATTTGATCCGTGCCAGCGATCCTGGTGCAGAAACCCGCGAGCGCGTGGCCAGAGAGCACGGCATCAACGTCGTCGCGGATAATGCTGAAGCCATCGATGGCGCTGACGTGATCCTGCTGGCGGTCAAGCCACAGATGATGAAGACCGTCTGCGAAGCCCTCAAGCCAGCCCTCAAACCGAACCAGCTTGTTGTCTCGATTGCTGCCGGGATCACCTGCGCCAGCATGAAAGCATGGCTGGGCGAGCAGCCGATCGTGCGCTGCATGCCTAACACTCCGGCGCTGTTGCGTCAGGGTGTGAGTGGGCTGTATGCGACCGCTGAAGCGACCCAGGCCCAGCGTCAGCAGGCCGAAACGCTGCTGTCCGCAGTGGGGATCGCTCTCTGGGTGGACGAAGAAACCCAGATCGACTCCGTGACTGCCGTTTCGGGCAGCGGTCCTGCGTACTTCTTCCTGCTGATCGAAGCCATGACTGCCGCTGGCGTGAAGCTGGGCCTGTCACAACAGGTCGCCAAACAACTGGCCGAACAGACCGCGCTGGGCGCTGCACGCATGGCCACCGAAAGCGATGTCGACGCTGCCGAGCTGCGTCGTCGTGTGACTTCGCCAGCGGGCACCACGGAAGCAGCGATCAAGTCGTTCCAGGCGGACGGTTTCGAAGCCATCGTAGAAAAGGCGCTTGGCGCTGCCGCACACCGCTCGGCCGAGATGGCCGAACTGCTGGGCAAATAAGGAGCAATTCATGAATGCACTCACCGGCGCCACGATTTTCGTCATCCAGACGCTGATCAGCCTGTACCTGACGATCGTTCTGCTGCGCTTCGTGCTGCAACTGGTCAAGGCCAACTTCTACAACCCGCTTTGCCAGTTCGCCGTGCGCGCGACCCAGCCGTTGCTCAAACCTATCCGTCGGATCGTGCCTAGCGTGTTGGGGCTGGACACCTCCTCCCTGCTGTTGGCCATTGTGATTCAGGCGCTGTTGATGGCGTTCGTGCTGATGATGACCTACGGCACCATCGGCGACGTGCCGCATTTGCTGATGTGGTCGATCATCGGCATTACCTCGCTGCTGCTGAAGATCTTCTGGGTGGCAATGATCATCATGGTCATCGTGTCCTGGATCGCACCTGGCACGCACAACCCGGCCGCCGAACTGGCTTACCAGATCAGCGAGCCGATTCTGGCGCCGTTCCGCCGCATCATTCCGAACCTGGGCGGTCTGGACATCTCACCGATCTTCGCCTTCCTGGCGATTCAGGTGCTGCAGTCGTACGTCATGCCTGAACTGGCAGGCTACGCCGGCATGCCGCAGGAGTTGTGGCGGTTGATCTGACCCCTCCAATCGGGAGCAGGATTTTGTAGGAGCGCGCTTGCCCGCGACAGCAGTAGATCAGGTTCATATTTGATATCTGACCCAACGCAATCGCGGGCAAGCGCGCTCCTCCGCCCTCTGGGCAGAATCAAAAGCCATCATCAACCGTTTCAATTATTTACTTTGTTGCCGCTACCCACCGCGATCTTTAGACTTACGCCTCATTTCAGCGAGAGCAGGGTCGATGTCCACGGTCTTTCCCGAAGATTCTGTCGGTCTAGTCACGCCGCAAACGGCGCATTTCAGCGAGCCTCTAGCGTTGGCCTGCGGCCGTTCGCTGGCCGCCTACGACCTCATCTACGAAACCTACGGTCAGCTCAACGCCGCCAAAAGCAACGCGGTACTGATTTGCCACGCCCTTTCCGGCCATCATCATGCCGCCGGTTACCACAGCGCCGAAGACCGCAAACCGGGCTGGTGGGACAGCTGCATCGGCCCCGGCAAGCCCATCGACACCAACAGGTTCTTCGTCGTCAGCCTGAACAACCTCGGCGGTTGCAATGGCTCCACCGGCCCGAGCAGTATCAACCCGGAAACCGGCAAGCCGTTCGGCGCAGACTTCCCGGTACTGACCGTCGAGGACTGGGTGCACAGCCAGGCGCGTCTGGCCGACAGTCTCGGCATCATGCAATGGGCCGCTATCGTGGGCGGCAGTCTGGGCGGCATGCAGGCCCTGCAGTGGACCATGACCTACCCGGATCGCGTGCGTCACTGTCTGGCCATCGCGTCAGCACCGAAGCTGTCGGCGCAGAACATCGCCTTCAACGAAGTCGCCCGTCAGGCCATCCTGACCGACCCCGAATTCCACGGCGGCTCGTTCCAGGAAATGGGCGTGATCCCCAAACGCGGCCTGATGCTGGCCCGCATGGTCGGCCACATCACGTACCTGTCGGACGACTCCATGGGCGAGAAATTCGGCCGGGGTCTCAAGAGCGAAAAGCTCAACTACGACTTTCACAGTGTCGAGTTTCAGGTCGAGAGCTATCTGCGCTATCAGGGTGAAGAGTTCTCCGGGCGCTTCGATGCCAACACCTATTTGTTGATGACCAAGGCCCTGGATTACTTCGACCCGGCGGCCAGCTTCAACGATGATCTGGCGGCCACCTTCGCCCATGTCACCTCCAAATTCTGCGTGATGTCGTTCACCACCGACTGGCGCTTCTCGCCAGCCCGTTCGCGGGAACTGGTGGACGCCCTCATGGCTGCGAAGAAGGACGTCTGCTATCTGGAAATCGACGCACCGCAGGGCCACGACGCCTTCCTGATGCCGATCCCGCGCTACTTGCAGGCCTTCTCCAGCTACATGAACCGTATTGCACTCTGAGGACACCATGAGAGCCGACCTGGAAATCATCCAAGACTGGATACCGGCAGGCAGCCGCGTGCTCGACCTCGGCTGCGGTGACGGCGAATTGCTGGCCTGGCTGCGGGACAACAAACAAGTCACCGGCTACGGCCTGGAAAACGACGCCGACAACATCGCACGCTGCGTGGCGCGGGGCGTCAACGTCATCGAGCAGGACCTGGACAAGGGCCTGGGCAACTTCGCCAGCAACAGCTTCGACGTCGTGGTCATGACTCAGGCGCTGCAGGCGGTTCACTACCCTGATCGCATCCTCGACGAAATGCTGCGGGTCGGTCGTCAGTGCATCATCACCTTCCCCAACTTCGGCCACTGGCGCTGCCGCTGGTACCTGGCAAGCAAGGGACGGATGCCGGTCTCCGAATTCCTCCCCTACACCTGGTACAACACGCCGAACATCCACTTCTGCACGTTCGAAGATTTCGAAGAACTGTGTCGCGGCCGTTCCGCCAAGGTCATTGATCGGCTGGCCGTGGATCAACAGCATCGCCACGGCTGGGCCAGCAAGCTATGGCCTAATCTGTTGGGTGAGATCGGCATCTATCGGGTCAGCAGCCCTACCCTGCAGGACCACCGGATCGCCGTCTGAACCCAACAAGAAGGAGAATGATCATGGCTCGTCTGATTGCAATGCTGGGCGTGCTGCTGGCGCTGTCGGGGCCTGCGATGGCCGTGGACAACGCCCGACCGGAGCGACAGGAGCAGTTCGGCGACTTGACCATTCACTACAACGCCTTCGCGTCCAGCATCCTGCAACCATCCGTCGCTCAGGCCACAGGTCTGATTCGCAGCAAGGGCCAAGCCGCGATTAACATCACGGCCATAAAGAGCGGCAAGACGGTGCCGGCCACCGTCAGCGGAACGGTTCAAGACCTGACCGGCCGTAAGAAACCACTGATCTTCAAGCAGATCAGCGAACAAGGCGCGGTGAATTACATCGCACAGTTCGCGGTCGAGCCTGATACCTCGGACTTCTACACCTTCACCATCGATGTGAAGGCGGGCGACGGCGACCCACACACGCTCAGCTTCAATCAGCAGATTTTCACGGATCAATAATGAATTTCACCCAGCTCGTACTGGCCAGCCACAACGCTGGCAAACTCAAAGAACTCCAGGCCATGCTCGGCGGCAGCGTACAGCTGCGCTCGATCGGCGAGTTCAGCAGCGTCGAGCCGGAAGAGACCGGCCTGTCGTTCGTCGAGAATGCGATTCTCAAGGCGCGCAACGCAGCACGCATTTCCGGCCTGCCTTCGCTGGCCGATGACTCTGGCCTGGCGGTCGACTTCCTGGGCGGTGCGCCGGGTATTTACTCGGCCCGCTACGCCGACGGTAAAGGCGATGCTGCCAATAACGCCAAACTGCTGGACGCTCTCAAGGATGTGCCTGAAGAGCAGCGTGGCGCGCAGTTTGTCTGCGTCCTGGCGTTGGTTCGTCACGCCGACGATCCGTTGCCGATTCTCTGTGAAGGTCTCTGGCATGGACGCATTCTGACCGCCGCCAGCGGTGACCACGGTTTTGGCTACGATCCGTTGTTCTGGGTCCCCGAGCGCGGCCTCTCCAGCGCCGAACTGAGCCCCGCCGACAAGAACCAGATCAGTCATCGCGCCCGTGCCATGGCCATTCTGCGTGATCGCCTGCACTTGAGTACGGCGTTGAAATGACTCAGGACTCCACCACCCGGCCGCTGATCCTTGGCGCGGCCGGTTTCAGCTCTGAGCAACCGCGCCCCGCCTTGCCCGAGCTGCCTCCGCTATCGCTGTACATCCATATTCCGTGGTGTGTGCGCAAATGCCCGTACTGCGACTTCAACTCCCACACTGCCAGTCCCGTGTTGCCCGAGCAGGAATATGTCGATGCGCTGTTGGCGGATCTTGACCAAGACTTGCCCCACGTCTATGGACGCGAACTGAGCACGATCTTTTTCGGGGGAGGCACGCCCAGCCTGTTTAGCGCCGATGCGCTGGGCCGGCTGCTCAAGGGCGTCGAGCAGCGCATTCGTTTCGCTCCCGACATCGAGATCACGCTCGAGGCCAATCCCGGCACCTTCGAACAGGTGAAGTTCAGTGCTTATCGAGGGCTGGGCATCAATCGCCTGTCCATCGGCATCCAGAGCTTTCAAGAGGCCAAGCTCAAGGCCTTGGGACGTATCCACAACGGCGATGAAGCCGTACGTGCCGCTGACATGGCGCGCCGGGCGGGATTCGACAACTTCAACCTGGATCTGATGCACGGCCTGCCGGATCAGTCAGAGGACGACGCTTTGGGCGATCTGCGCCAGGCCATCGCGCTCGCCCCGACGCACCTGTCCTGGTATCAACTGACGCTGGAGCCGAACACTGTATTCTGGAATCAGCCACCGACGCTGCCGGAAGACGACATCCTGTGGGATATTCAGGAGGCCGGTCAGACGCTGCTCAAGGAAAACGGCTACGCACAATACGAAGTTTCGGCGTATGCGCAGCCAGGTCGCGCCGCACGGCACAATCTGAACTACTGGAGCTTCGGCGACTTTATCGGTATTGGCGCCGGTGCCCACGGCAAGCTCAGCCATCCTGATGGCCGCATCGTGCGCACCTGGAAGACCCGTCTGCCCAAGGATTATCTGAACCCAGCCAAGTCTTATCAGGCCGGTGAAAAGCTGCTGGCGCTGGATGAAATGCCGTTCGAATTCCTGATGAATGCCCTGCGCCTGACGAAAGGCGTCGACGCTGCATTATTTCAGCACCGCACGGGTCTAAGCCTCGATTCGCTGGCCAGCGCGCGTCAGCAGGCCGTGGAACGCGGCTTGATGGAGGCCGATCCTGCTCGCCTGGCGGCAACTGCTCGCGGTCAGCTGTTCCTGAATGACCTGCTGCAGTACTTTCTTCTTTAAGGCTTAACGCTAAGGACACTGAATGGACCTCGTACTCGACTTGCTGGCCACCGTCTCGCGCTGGAGTCGCAGCAACCTTTCGGAAATCGCTCTGGCATTGGTGGGCTGCCTGCTGATCCTGTTCGGCGCAGACATCAAGGGCTGGATCGAGGGTCGCTTGAGCAGCTTTGCCGGCGCATTGCGCGTACCGGTCATGGCGTTGCTGTGCACCATCGGCAGTGGTGCCGCGCTGATCTACGCCACCCCGTGGGTAGTTCGCGGGCTAAGCCAGTTCAACAACTACAGCCTGGCGCCGGTGTTGCTGGTGGTGCTGGTGTTGATCGGGGTTGTAGCGGACAGAAAGTGATTCGACCTCTGCGCTTTGTCTTTTCTGTAGCAGTCCGGCTCGCCGGCGGCAGCAATCTAAAGATCACCGCAGACAGCAAACCGGAATGCCGAACCAGGCATGTCTATCGTCTCCACCCCCATGGGTATGCGGGTGCAGCATTCGATTAGCGAATGCTCTGGATGCTGCCTTTGTTGCCGGTGACCTTGACGTTCACCTGTTTGAGGATGAAGTAGTCTTTGACGGTCACTTCATAACGCGGCGCGACAATCAGATCGGAGCCGGACGACTTGACCGCCTTGTAGGCTGCTGCGGCCTTAGCGCTAGAGACGGGATCAGGAAGCAGCAGCCCCATCCCGCCCGCGCTTGCGCCTCCGTATGCGACGCCATCGGCAAACTGATTATCGCCGCCGATTTTCAACCACCCGAACAACACGTTGGTAGAAGACTCACCACTGATGGCCTCGCCGACTTTCACGTCAGCCTTCAGGTCGGTTTTCACGTCCCCCGACAGCGACGCAGCCGGTTGGCTCATGTTGTAGCTGACACAACCACTGGTGGTCGCGATCAGCGTGGCTACTGCAGCCATCTGCCAGAACTTGTTCATAACTTATCCCCTCTATCCGTTTTGATGTATGCAACGGCGGGACTATAACGACGAGTTTTGGAGCGCGATGTCGGACGCGTCTGATGAACGTGTGGGCCGGATCGCTAAGAGAAAGGATCGAGATGCGTTCGGCTTTCAGGACCAGCCAGGCATGCAGATGGAGGAAGGAATCGTTACAAAAGGGCCGCCGTGGCGCCGGTAGCCCTTCCATTGAAAGCAGATGTCAGATCAAGCCAGCTTTTCGAACTTCAAGTCCCACACACCATGCCCGAGACGCTCGCCACGGCGTTCGAACTTGGTGATCGGACGCTCTGCCGGACGAGGCACGCATTTGCCGTCTTCAGCCAGATTGCGATAACCCGGCGCGACGTTCATGACCTCCAGCATGTATTCAGCATACGGCTCCCAATCGGTGGCCATGTGCAGGACACCCCCCGGCTTGAGCTTGGTGCGTACCAATGCGGCGAACTCGGCCTGCACGATACGGCGCTTGTGATGACGCGCTTTGTGCCAGGGGTCCGGGAAGAACAGCATCAGGCGGTCCAGGCTGTTGTCGGCAACGCAACGGTTGAGCACTTCGATTGCGTCGCAATCATAGACCCGCACGTTGGTCAGGCCCTGAGTCAGCACGCCATTGAGCAGCGCGCCAACGCCCGGACGGTGAACTTCGACACCGATGAAATCCTGCTCGGGAGCCGCCGCTGCCATTTCCAGCAGCGAGTGGCCCATGCCAAAACCGATTTCCAGCGTGCGCGGCGCCGAGCGACCGAACACCTTGTCGAAATCGACCGGTTCATCGGCCAGCGGCAGCACGAACAGAGGCTTGCCTTGATCCAGGCCGCGCTGCTGGCCTTCGGTCATGCGGCCGGCGCGCATCACGAAGCTCTTGATGCGTCGATGATGGCTGTCATCGCCCTGTACTTTACCGTCTTCGTCGTTCATCACTTCGTCGTCCGGAAGTGCATCGGGCTTTTGCGAATCAATCATCAACGGGCTCTTACTTGATCAGACCATCCAGCGGCGAGGACGCGCTGGCATAGAGTTTTTTCTGCATGCGGCCAGCCAGGTAGGCCATGCGGCCTGCAAGGATGGCGTGTTTCATGGCTTCAGCCATCAATACCGGTTGCTGCGCGTGAGCAATGGCCGAATTCATCAGCACGGCTTCACAACCCAGCTCCATGGCGATGGTGGCGTCGGAAGCGGTGCCGACACCGGCATCGACCAGCACCGGCACTTTAGATTCTTCGAGGATGATCTGCAGGTTGTACGGATTGCAGATCCCCAGACCGGTGCCGATCAGACCTGCCAGTGGCATGACCGCGCAGCAACCGATTTCCGCCAGTTGGCGAGCGATGATCGGGTCATCGCTGGTGTAAACCATAACGTCGAAGCCATCCTTGACCAGCGTTTCGGCAGCCTTGAGGGTTTCGATCACATTGGGGAACAGGGTTTTCTGGTCGGCCAGCACTTCAAGCTTGACCAGATTGTGGCCGTCGAGCAGCTCACGGGCCAGGCGGCAGGTGCGCACGGCTTCAATGGCGTCGTAGCAACCGGCAGTGTTCGGCAGGATGGTGTAGCGATCCGGAGGCAGCACGTCGAGCAGGTTCGGTTCGCCCGGGTTCTGGCCCAGGTTGGTCCGGCGCACTGCGACAGTGACGATCTCGGCGCCCGAGGCTTCGATGGCCCGACGGGTTTCTTCCATATCCTTGTACTTGCCAGTGCCGACCAACAGGCGCGACTGGAAAGTACGACCGGCCACTGTAAACGGCTTGTCGCTACGAACATTGCTCATCGGAAATCCTCTTTACGGTTGAGGTTCTTGCAGTTGTTTCTGGATCGGGGCGCGGTGCCGGTCGACAGTAAACGGCTAGCCGCCACCGATGGCATGCACCACTTCGACCTGATCGCCTTCGTTCAGCGTCGTGGCGTCATGCTGGCTGCGCGGGACGATGTCCAGATTGAGCTCGACGGCAATTCGACGCCCGGTCAGGTCCAGACGGGTCAGCAACGCCGCAACGGTCTCGCCGTCGGGCAGTTCGAAGGGTTCACCGTTCAACTGAATGCGCATGCGGAAGGCAGCCATCATTTTAGGGGGCGAGCATTCTAGCCCGATCAGCCGGTATGACCAAGGCAAAGGCGTGCCATTCGTCTCGCATCTGCACCCGCCCCCGTAGCAGCCCGGCTTGCCGGCGGTGGCGTATTCAAACTCGCTACCGCCGGCAAGCCGGACTGCTACAGGGATCTGGGTCATATGATCGGGCAAAGGGCAGATTGAGCTCGACTCACAGCGTTCCGACACCCAGCCGCCACGCGGTCCAACCCAGAATGAACCAGCCAATCAGAAAACACAGCCCGCCAATCGGCGTGATGATGCCCAGTTTGCTGACACCGGTCAGCGTCAGCAAATAGAGGCTGCCGGAGAACAGCAGGATGCCCAGTGTGAAGGCAATACCGGCGTAGCTGACCAATCGCCCCTGAATCTGCGTCGCCAGGATCGCCACGCCGAAGATCGCCAAGGCGTGAATCAGCTGATAAAGAACACCGGTGTGGAAGATCGCCAGATATTCGGGGGTGAGCCGGTTTTTCAGGCCATGCGCCGCAAACGCGCCAAGGGCCACACCGGTAAAGCCGAAGAAAGCGGCCAACATCAGAAACGTTCGTAACATGTGCAACTCCAGGCAAAGTCGTTCAATGGCGCGTGGTCTGTATAATGGCCCGCTCAACGGGTTCGGCCAAGCCATCTCTATGCTGCGTTTCCTCCTTCGTCGTGTCGCCAAAGGCCTGCTCTGGTTCGCAGCAGCAAGTGTCGTGCTGGTTTTGATCCTGCGCTGGGTGCCTCCGCCGTTCACGGCGTTGATGGTCGAGCGCAAGATCGAATCCTGGTTCGACGGTCAGCCCATTGATCTGCAGCGCGACTGGCAGCCGTGGGAGAAGATCTCCGATGACCTGAAAGTCGCGGTCATTGCCGGTGAAGACCAGAAATTCGCCGAGCACTGGGGTTTCGATATCGACGCCATTCAGGCTGCACTGGTTCATAACGAACGAGGTGGTTCGATTCGCGGCGCCAGCACGTTGAGCCAGCAAGTCTCGAAAAATCTGTTCCTGTGGTCCGGCCGCAGCTATTTCCGCAAAGGTCTGGAGGCCTGGTTTACCGCGCTGATCGAGGTGTTCTGGTCCAAGCAACGGATTCTCGAGGTCTACGTCAACAGCGTCGAATGGGATGAAGGCGTGTTCGGCGCCCAGGCCGCGGCGCAGCATCATTTCCATGTCAACGCCAGCCAGCTCTCGATGCAACAGGCCAGCTATCTCGCGGCCGTACTGCCTAATCCCCGCGAATGGAGCGCCAGTCATCCAAGCAGCTACGTTTCCCGTCGGGCGGGATGGATTCGTCAGCAGATGCGGCAACTGGGTGGGGAGGAGTACCTGACGGAGTTGAATCACCGGCGGGAGTGGTGAGCACTGCCTGATCACTGATCCTGCTCTGTAGCAGTCCGGCTTGCCGGCGGTGGCGTTTTCAGATGCCCCACCGCCGGCAAGCCGGACTGCTACAGAAGATTCAACGTTTCGGCCCACAAACAAAAACGCCCCGATCATCTCGGGGCGTTTTTCGTTTTGGCTTCTCGCTTACGCAGCAATCGACAGCTTGAGCTTGTTCATCGCGCTCTTCTCGAGCTGACGAATACGCTCGGCAGAGACGTTGTACTTCTCGGCCAGGTCGTGCAGCGTGGCTTTCTCTTCCGCCAACCAGCGTTGGTAGAGAATGTCGCGGCTGCGGTCATCGAGCACGTTCAACGCTTCGTGCAGGTTGGCCGTCGAGCTGTCGGTCCAGTCGGAATCTTCCAGCTGACGCGCCGGATCGTAGCGATGGTCTTCCAGGTAGTTGGCAGGTGACTGGAATGCGCTGTCGTCATCTGCCTCCGCTGCCGGGTCGAACGCCATGTCGTGACCAGTCAGACGGCTTTCCATCTCACGTACTTCGCGGGGCTCGACGCCAAGGCTCTCCGCCACACGATGCACTTCTTCGTTGTTCAGCCACGCCAGACGCTTCTTCTGGCTGCGCAGGTTGAAGAACAGCTTGCGCTGAGCCTTAGTGGTCGCGACTTTCACGATGCGCCAGTTGCGCAGAATGAATTCGTGAATCTCGGCCTTGATCCAGTGCACTGCGAAGGACACCAGACGAACGCCCATTTCTGGGTTGAAACGCTTCACGGCCTTCATCAGACCGACGTTACCTTCCTGGATCAGGTCAGCCTGAGCCAGTCCGTAACCGGAATAGCTGCGTGCGATATGCACGACAAAACGCAGGTGGGCGAGCACCATCTGCCGAGCCGCCCCTAGATCCTGCTCGTAATAGAGACTCTCGGCCAGTTCACGCTCCTGCTCGGGCGTCAGCAGTGGAATGCTGTTTACCGTGTGCACATAGGCTTCCAGGTTTGCACCGGGAACCAAGGCATAAGCAGGTTGCAAAGAATTGGTCATACGAAAAAACCTCCGACACATGACTCGTGCAGTTCAGCACTGCGAAATTGACCGGGAACCGCTAAACAAGTTCCCTTAGCTGAAAAGTCAATAGATGAAACAAAATTTACGCTACAAAAATGACCTGAACATTAAAACTCAACGAGGTGCCAGCTCTCTCAAATGGCGTGCGACTGCAATCCACGCACCGATATACCCCAACAAGACCGCCCCAAGCAAGAGGGACAGA
Source organism: Pseudomonas sp. LS-2 (assembly GCF_003605735.1). Lineage (GTDB taxonomy): Bacteria > Pseudomonadota > Gammaproteobacteria > Pseudomonadales > Pseudomonadaceae > Aquipseudomonas. Next base: position 242,081 of record NZ_QXTJ01000003.1, read on the forward strand.
CCATCGGCGACCGGTACACCCGCCAGGGAGAAATTGCTGCCGTACAGCCCGGCGAGCCGAACCACAGCCTCATTGAGCCAGTCCAGCCCAAACGCCAACACGCCCCAGGAGAGGATTCCGGCGCCGAATCCGTACAAGGCGCCCATATAAAGGAAGGGCCTGCGGACATAACTGTCGGTGCCACCCACCAGCTTGATGACCTCGATCTCGGTACGACGGTTCTCGATGTGCAGACGGATGGTATTGCCGATGACGAGCAACAGCGCCACGACCAGCAACACCGTCAGACCGAACACGAAGCGATCACCCAGCTTGAGAATCGCCGCCAGACGCTCGACCCAGACCAGGTCCAGCTGAGCCTGCTGGACCTTCGGCAACTCGGCAAGACGTGTACGTAATGCTTCCAGCGCGGCCTTGTCAACTTCCTGTGGCGTCACCAGTACCACGCCTGGCAGCGGGTTTTCCGGCAACTCTTTGAGTGCCTCGCCCAAGCCCGACTGCTGCTGGAACTCGTTGAGTGCCTGATCGCGGCTGATGTACTCAGCTTCAGCGACGCCAGGCATTGCCTTGATCTGACCCACCAGCCCCTCGCCTTCGGTCGGCGAAGCATCCAGCTGCAAGTAAAGCGAAATCTGCGCAGCACGCTGCCATGACCCACCCAGGCGCTCGACATTGCTCAGCAGCAGCGACAAGCCCATCGGCAGACTCAGCGCAACAGCCATGACCAGACAGGTGAAGAAACTGCCAATAGGCTGCTTGCCCAGACGACGCAGGCTGTCGATCAGGCTGGAGCGATGCGCCTCCACCCAGGCATTGAACAACATGCCGAAACTCGGACCGTCGTCATCGTCGTGCTTCTTTTTCTTCTGCGGGCCGGGCTCAGAGGCCTTCGGCGCGACGCGTTCGGAAACCTTGGGGCTTCGAGTGGCACTCATACACCTGCCTCCCCGTCACCGATCAGCCGGCCGCGTTGCAGGGTCAGCATGCGATGGCGCATACGTGCGATCAGGGCCAGGTCGTGACTGGCGATCAGCACGCTGGTGCCAAGCCGATTGATGTCTTCGAATACACCCATGATTTCCGCTGCCAATCGTGGATCTAGGTTACCGGTCGGTTCGTCCGCCAGCAGCAAGGCCGGACGGTGAACGATGGCGCGGGCGATACCGACCCGCTGTTGCTGGCCGGTGGACAGGTCGCCGGGGTACAGCTCGGCCTTGTCGGACAACGCCACGCGCTCCAGCGCGGAGTCGACGCGCTTGGTCACTTCAGCTTTGGACAGGCCGAGAATCTGCAGCGGCAAGGCGACGTTGTTGAACACGGTGCGATCAAACAGCAACTGATGGTTCTGGAACACGACACCGATCTGCCGACGCAGAAATGGTATCTGCGCAGTGCTGATCTGGCCCAGGTCCTGCCCCGCCAGCAGCAGTTTGCCGGTGGTTGGGCGCTCCATGGCGAGCAACAGACGCAGCAAGGTACTTTTACCGGCGCCGGAGTGGCCGGTGACAAACAGAAATTCCCCACGACGCACTCGAAAGCTCAGCTCATGCAAGCCGACGTGTCCGTTCGGATAGCGTTTACCGACCTGTTCGAAACGAATCATGTGCGCTCCCGCTCGGCGAAAAGGGCCTGAACGAAGGGTTCAGCCTCGAAAGTCCGCAAATCGTCGATACCCTCACCAACGCCGATGTAACGAATCGGCAGCCCGAACTGCTTGGCCAGCGCAAAGATCACACCGCCCTTGGCCGTACCGTCGAGCTTGGTCAGGGCAAGCCCTGTCAGTTGAACGGTCTGGTTGAACTGCTTGGCCTGGTTGATCGCGTTTTGACCAGTACCCGCATCAAGCACCAGCAGCACTTCGTGCGGCGCCTGCTCATCGAGCTTGCCGATCACCCGGCGAACCTTCTTCAGCTCTTCCATCAGGTTGTCTTTGGTGTGCAGTCGACCGGCGGTGTCGGCGATCAGCACATCGATGCCGCGGGCCTTCGCGGCTTGCACGGCATCGAAGATCACGGACGCGGAATCGGCACCTGTGTGCTGAGCGATCACAGGAATCTTGTTGCGCTCGCCCCAGACCTGCAATTGCTCGACCGCAGCGGCACGGAAGGTGTCGCCGGCTGCCAGCATGACTTTCTTGCCTTCGAGCTGAAGCTTTTTCGCCAGCTTGCCAATGGTAGTGGTCTTGCCGGCACCGTTGACGCCAACCACCAGAATCACGAATGGCTTGTGCTCCGAGCCGATCACCAGCGGGGCTTCCACCGGCTTGAGCATTTCGGTCAGCTCGTTTTGCAGCGACTTGTACAGTGCATCGCTGTCAGTCAACTGTTTGCGTGCCACTTTCTGCGTCAGATTGCGCACGATCAGCGAAGTTGCCTCAACGCCGACATCTGCGGTCAGCAGGCGGGTTTCCAGCTCGTCGAGCATGTCGTCATCGATGGCTTTCTTGCCCAGGAACAGGCTGGCCATGCCTTCGCCCAGGCTGGCGCTGGTTTTGGACAGGCCTTGCTTGAGGCGGGCGAAGAAACCGGGCTGCTTTGGCTCGGCTGGGGCAACCACTGTTTGCGCAGCGGCCTCTGGCGTTTCGACAACGGCCGCAACGGGAGCGACTACCGGCGCAACGGCTGGCGGTGGTATGACCGGGGACGGCTGCGAAGCTGCAGGAAGATCATTGCCTGCAACAGGATCAGGGAGCGCAACCGGCATCGGCTCGATGGATGGCGGCACTTCGAATGAGGTGGTGTCGACAACCGCGGGCTGGGCCGGAGGATGGGGGATTGTCAGCTCAGACTGCACGTGAGACGCGGTGTAGGTCGGAATGTCCGGGGTGACATGCGGTTCGCTTTCAGGGGTGAGGGCGACCGGCTCCTCAGCAACCGGCAGTTTCAGCCACGGCTCAGCATCAGGCTGCACGCCAATCGGTGCCGACTCGTGAACGTCGATTGCCACCGGTTCTGGATCGGCAGCAACAGCGGGAGCGATCTGCGGTTCAGCAACGACCGGCGTCGTCTCGACGACAGGCTCGGGCGCTGCTGCGGGTAAGTCTTTCTGCTGCTCGGCGACGGTTTCCTGCGGCTTTTTGCGCAGCCATCCGAACAGGCCTTTTTTCTCGCCAGCCGGGGCTGGGGTCTTCTTGTCGTCGTTGGAACCAAACATGGAGGACGGCTATCTCAAGGTAGCGACGCGCCAGAGCGGCGCCTCTGAAAAATTCTGTCAATGCGAAACAGACTGTAATCGAGCCCGCTTGTTCATCGAGGGCTCTGCCGTTTACGCCATTTAAGCATCGCCTCCCGGCATCAGACGAAGAGTCCTACGTCGTAGCCATGGTCGTCGAGCAAACTGGCCGCTATCCTAGGGCGTGTCATCACATATTTCCACCGCCGCGTTGCCGCCTAAAAGCGCGTCAGACAAGGCGCAGGCCGCTGGGAATGTGCGTTTCCTTGCCGAGGCCTTCAACGCAGTATGGCGCGCTTTTAGGCGACAACCCGGAGGGCCGGGGCTGAGATTACGCAGAGCGGCGTTGCTCGTCGTTCGTTTGGAATGACCAAACCACACTCCTCGCGCCTTGCCCTGCGTAATCTCAGGCTCCGGCGCGGCGGCGGAAATATGTGATGATACGCCCTAACCCCCGCGCCCGCCGACGCTAAGTTCAAGCTGGCCGCCTCGAAGGTTCGAATTACGAATGAATGCTCTCGCCCGCTGTGCCGCAGGCCTGTTGCTCGGCACACTCTGTTTGCCCCTCGCAGCCAACGCCGCCGACCCACAACCCACTTCCGAATTCACGTTGGACAACGGCCTGAAGGTCGTTGTGCGCGAAGATCATCGCGCCCCAGTGGTGGTTTCCCAGGTCTGGTACAAAGTCGGCTCCAGCTACGAGACGCCCGGCCAGACCGGTCTCTCCCACGCGCTCGAGCACATGATGTTCAAGGGCAGTTCCAAGGCTGGCCCTGGCGAAGCGTCATTGATCCTGCGTGATCTAGGCGCCGAAGAGAACGCCTTTACCAGCGACGATTACACCGCTTATTACCAGGTCCTGGCCCGTGATCGTCTAAGCGTGGCGCTCGAGCTCGAAGCGGATCGCATGGCAACACTGAAGCTGCCGCCTGAAGAGTTTGCCCGGGAAATCGAAGTCATCAAGGAAGAGCGCCGCCTGCGCACCGACGACAAACCCAACGCCAAAGCGTATGAGCGCTTCAAGGCCATCGCCTACCCGGCCAGCGGTTATCACACGCCGACCATCGGCTGGATGGCCGACCTTGACCGAATGAAGGTTCAGGAGCTGCGCCACTGGTACGAATCCTGGTATGTGCCCAATAACGCCACGCTGGTGGTGGTCGGCGACGTGAAGCCCGACGAAGTGAAAGCATTGGCCGAACGGTTCTTCGGGCCGATTCCCCGCCGCGACGTGCCGCCATCGAAGAAACCGCTGGAATTGGCTGAGCCGGGCCTGCGCCAGATCACCGTGCATGTCGCCACCCAGATGCCGAGCCTGATGTACGGCTTCAACGTGCCGAGCCTGAGCACCACCACCTATCCACAATCGGTGAATGCACTGCGCCTGATTTCAGCCCTGCTGGACGGCGGATACAGCGCGCGCATCCCGACTCGCCTCGAACGTGGCGAAGAACTGGTCACTGGCGCATCGTCGGATTACGACGCTTACACCCGTGGCGACAGCCTCTTCACCATCAGCGCCACGCCCAACCTGCAGAAGAAGAAAACCCTGGCCGACGCCGAAGCGGGTATCTGGCGCCTGCTGGACGAGCTGAAAACCAAACCGCCGACCAAGGAAGAACTCGAGCGGGTTCGCGCTCAGGTTATCGCCGGCCTGGTTTACGAGCGAGACTCCATCACCAGCCAGGCCAGCACCATCGGCGAACTGGAAACTGTCGGTCTGTCCTGGAGACTGATCGATGGTGAGCTGGCGGCACTGCAAAGCGTGACCCCGGAAGACATCCAGAAAGCTGCACGTACCTATTTCACCCGCGAACGCCTCGCCGTTGCGCACGTTTTGCCTGAGGAGAAAGCCCATGAGTAAGCGCAACAAAGCACGCTTTGCGCGAACGCGGGCCCAGACGCTCCTGCTCGCCGTGACCATCGGGCTGTTCGGTGGCACCTCGGCGATGGCCGACACGTCTGCCGATGCTCCCAAGGCCATCGACAAGGCAGCCACTACGCTTGAGTCATTGAAAGAGCTCGACGGCAAGGCCCCCGCGCGACGCACGCTGAACATCCAGTCGTGGAATACCGCCGAGGGCGCTCGCGTGCTGTTCGTCGAAGCCCATGAACTGCCGATGTTCGACATGCGCCTGCTGTTCGCTGCGGGCAGCAGCCAGGACGGCGCCACACCAGGTATCGCACTGATCACCAACGCCATGCTCAACGAAGGTGTCAAAGGCAAGGACGTCAGCGCCATCGCCGAAGGGTTCGAAGGGCTGGGCGCAGACTTCGGCAACGGTTCTTATCGCGACATGGCCATTGCGTCGCTGCGCAGCCTGAGTGCCGCCGACAAGCGGGAGCCTGCCTTGAAGCTGTTCTCTGAGGTGGTGGGCAAACCGACCTTCCCCGCCGACTCGCTGGCGCGGATCAAGAATCAGCTGATGGCCAGCTTCGAATATCAGAAACAGAACCCTGGCAAACTGGCTGGCGATGAGCTGTTCAAACGTCTTTACGGTGACCACCCATACGCGCACCCGAGCATGGGCACCGCGAAAAGCATCACGCCGATTACCCTGGCTCAATTGAAAGCGTTCCACGCCAAAGCCTACGCAGCTGGTAACGCGGTCATTGCCATGGTCGGCGACTTGTCCCGCGCAGAAGCAGAAGCGGTGGCGGCTCAGGTATCGGCCTCGTTGCCAAAAGGCCCGGCGCTGGCCAAGACCGTCGCGCCGAGCGAGCCCAAGCCGGGCGAGACCCACATCGAGTTTCCCTCTAAACAGACTCACTTGATGCTGGCGGAACTGGGTATCGACCGCGCCGACCCCGACTACGCAGCGCTGTCGCTGGGCAATTCGATTCTCGGCGGCGGTGGCTTCGGCAGCCGTCTGATGACTGAAGTCCGTGAAAAACGCGGCCTGACCTACGGCGTGTCGTCGGGCTTCACCCCAATGCAGGCTCAGGGCCCGTTCATGATCGGCCTGCAAACCCGGGCCGAACTGAGCGAAAACACCCTGAAGCTGGTCAAAGACATCACCCGCGATTTCCTCGCCAACGGTCCGACGCAAAAAGAACTCGACGATGCCAAACGCGAGCTGGCTGGCAGTTTCCCGTTGTCGACAGCCAGCAACTCGGCCATCGTTGGCCAACTGGGCGCCATTGGCTTCTATAATCTGCCGCTGACCTATCTCGAAGACTTCATGACGCAGTCACAGAGCATCACCGTCGAGCAGATCAAGGCAGTGATGAACAAACATCTGGACGCCGACAAGCTGGTGATCGTGACCGCCGGTCCGACCGTCCCGCAGAAGCCTCTGCCGCCCCCTACTGATAAACCCGCCGAGCAACCACTTGGCGTTCCGGAGCACTAATGACCTCGACTTCCAAGCCGCCACGTATTCACAAGGGGCACAAAATCCACACAGGCCTGGGCCAACTGCGGATTATCGGCGGCGAATGGCGCAGTCGGCGTTTGAGTTTTCCTGACGGCCCGGGCCTGCGCCCGACGCCGGATCGAGTTCGCGAAACGCTGTTCAACTGGCTCGCGCCTCATATCGAAGGCGCTCGGGTGCTCGACCCGTTCGCCGGCAGCGGCGCTCTTTATCTGGAGGCCCTGTCGCGAGGCGCCAGCATGGGTTTGGCGCTGGACACTAATTCCGCCGCCATTTCCAACCTGCGCGAGCACTTGGGCACCCTGCGTTGCACGGTCGGCAAGACCCACGCTACCGATGCACTGCGCTATCTGGAGACCCAACCGGCTGAACAGTTCGATGTGGTGTTCCTCGACCCGCCGTTCCATCAGAACCTGCTGACCCCAGCCTGCACGCTGCTCGAAGAACGCAACTGGCTGGCCAACGATGCGTGGATCTACACCGAAAGCGAAACCGCGCCGTCCACCCTGGGTATGCCCGCGACCTGGCGCTTGCACCGCGAGAAGAAGGCCGGACAGGTGTATTACGCGCTGTGGGAAAGAAGTGTCGCCGCTAGCTGACTGCCGCCCTTTCGTTCCGGCGATCGGCCTGGGTAACCCTCACCTGCAAACCTTGTGGGGGCCGCTCTGGCGCAGGACCATTCATCTGGATCGCCGCCGCGAGCGCATGTGGCTTGAAGACGGCGACTTCCTCGACATGGACTGGTACGGCCCCCACGACGCAAAAGTACCGGTGGTGCTGGTGTTGCACGGCCTCACCGGCTCGTCCAATTCACCTTATGTCGTCGGCTTGCAACAGGCGATGGACAAACGCGGCTGGACCAGCGTTGCGCTGAACTGGCGGGGCTGCTCGGGCGAGCCCAACCTGCTGCCGCGCAGCTATCACTCCGGCGCGAGCGAAGACCTGGCGGCGGTCATCGCGCATATCCGCACCGCTCGACCGCTGGCCCCTCTTTACGCCGTCGGGTACTCGCTGGGCGGCAACATTCTGCTCAAGCATCTGGGCGAGTCGGGCCTGGATAGCGATCTGCAGGGAGCCGCAGCGGTGTCGGTGCCGTTTCGCCTGGATGAATGCGCTGACCGTATCGGCCAGGGGTTTTCCAAGGTCTATCAGCGACATTTCATGCGCGAGATGGTTGGGTACATCAAGGACAAACAGCGGCGCTTTCAGCATGAAGGTTTGAGTGAAGGGCTTGCCGAGCTCGCAGCGCTGGGCTCGCTGGAAAACCTGCGCACCTTCTGGGAGTTCGATGGACGCGTGACCGCACCGCTCAATGGCTTCGTCGACGCTCACGACTACTACCGACGCGCCTCAAGCCGTTACTTTCTCGGCGCCATTCGTACGCCCACGCTGCTGGTGCAGTCCCTGGACGATCCTTTCGTGTTCAAGCACAGCCTGCCGGATGCCGGCGAATTATCGGCCAGCACTGAGTTCGATCTGCAGAATCGCGGTGGGCATGTGGGGTTTGTCGATGGGTCGATCAGAACACCGACCTATTATCTGGAGCGGCGGATACCGGAATGGCTGGTGGCGGTGCATGGGGCACAGGGCATCTCGATGTAAAACCAGGGCTTCCCTGTTCTGTCGACTTGAAGGAAACCTCGGATCCTGTGGGGCTGGCTTACTGGCGTAAACGCTGGGTCAATTGATGCTTTTTTGACTGACAGTCCTCATTCGCCAGCAAGCCCACATTTTTGAAATCGGGGTCACGCCTCCGATCGTGCAGGATCGTTCAAGACAGCCCTCCATCAGGGGCCTACCATTCGGGACATAAGGAGAAACACCATGTCCCGCAATCAACTCTATGTTCGCGGCCTTCGCGACAGCGTGCCTATGCTGGTCGGCATTGCGCCGTTCGGCATCATCTTCGGAACACTCGCCGGCGTCGGCGGCCTGTCCTTGTGGCAAGCCGTTGGCATGTCGCTGTTCGTCTACGCAGGATCCGCGCAGTTCATCGTGATCAGCCTGATGGGCGCCAGCGCCAGCGCAGTGGTCATTCTGCTGACCACCTTCATCGTCAATCTGCGCCATGTGCTCTATAGCGCCACGTTGCAGCCGCAGGTCCATGGTTTGCCGCAGCGCTGGCGTTTATTGCTGGCGTTCTGGCTGACCGACGAGACGTTCGCCGTGGTCCAGCGTTACTACATCGTGCATGGCCGCCAGCCGCTCGCCCATTGGTATTGGCTGGGCGTGACCAGCGCCCTCTATGCCTGCTGGGTCAGCAGTTCGCTGGTCGGCGTGCTGTTCGGTCAAGCGGTGCCGGACATGGCGAGCTGGGGGCTGGAATTCGCGATGCTTGCGACCTTTATAGGGATTGTCGTGCCTTTACTGCGTAACCAACCGCAGGTTGCCGCAGCGCTGGCAGCAGGTGCAGTCGCCCTGATGACGTGGTCGCTGCCTTACAAACTGGGGCTGATGGCAGCAGCGTTCAGCGGCATTGCTGTGGGGGTGTTGCTTGAGCGCGGGCAGACCGCCCATCCCCATGACGCCTCGGGCAAGGAGGCGCGCTCATGAGTTATTGGTGGCTGATTCTGGGGATGACCGCGATTACCTTCCTGATGCGCTACAGCTTGTTCGCCTGGCCGAACCTGCGCTTCCCGCCGGTTGTTCGCCAAGGGCTGCATTACGTGCCGACGGCTGTACTGACGGCCATTGTGGTGCCAGGGATGTTGCTGCCTGATGGCGAACATTGGCAGCTGTCGTTCGAGAACGCGTATCTGCTCGCGGGCATAGCGGCGATCGGGATCGCAGCGTTCAGCCGAAATCTGTTGGCGACCATTGGTGGCGGGTTGGCGGTGTTCTTCGTGTTGCGCTGGATGATGGGGCAGATCTGACGAACTGCCCCCGCACTTCGCTCAATCCCCTGTCGCGACGCCACGGCGCGGGTCGTTGATCCACTCGCTCCACGATCCGGCGTACAACCCGCCCAGCGGATAACCGGCCAGACACAGGGCGAACAGGTTGTGGCACGCCGTAACGCCGGAGCCGCAATAGGCCACCAACTGCTCCGGTGCTCGCCCTCTCAACGTCTCGGCAAACCGCTGCTTGAGCTGTTCAGGCGGAAGAAATCGGCCGTCAGGCCCCAGGTTGTCGGTGAACGCCGCGCACTGAGCGCCGGGTATATGCCCTGCAATCGGGTCGATGGGCTCGACTTCACCGCGAAAACGCGCGGGTGCACGGGCATCGATCAAGGTCATCTGCGGTTCACCGATACGGGCGAGCAAAGCGTCTGCCGTCAGCACCAGCGAGTCGTCCGGTTTGCCGTCGAAGAACCCCTGACGATGTTCGGGCGGATCCAGGCTCAAGGGCAAACCGGCGGCGTGCCACGCCTTCAGGCCACCATCGAGCAAGTACACGCCGTCACGCTTGCCCAGCCACGCCAGCAACCACCAGGCCCGAGCGGCATACGCTCCCGGGCCGTCGTCATAGAGCACGATCTCACTGTCGTTGTTCACGCCCCAGAAACGCAGCCGCTCGATCAGCGTCTGTGGATCCGGCAGCGGATGACGCCCGGTAACCCCCTTGCTGATCGGCCCGCTCAAGTCGTTGAGTAGATCGGCATAGAACGCACCCTCGATATGACCTTCGGCGTAGCTGCGCTGGCCGTAGTCCAGATCATCGAGGGAGGAACGACAATCAAGAATCACAAGCCCCGCTTTACTTGAGCGTTCTGCCAATTGTTGCGGGCTGATCAATTGCGCGATGGACATGACGGGCTCCTGCAGACAGTGAAAGGTGGCAAAAAAACAATCGGTTCGAGCGCAGGAATCAGAATCAGCCTGCGTCCTCCAGTGCCTGGTTCAGTGGCACATAAAATTCTGCGCAGAGGGTATGTACAGCGTCGTGGGCCTGCGGCGTGACGTACGCCATCTCAAGCACCAGCACCTGATAGACACCTCGGCGAATGGCATCCTCGTTCAGATGCGCGGTGTTCTCCCGTGTCGTACAAAGAAAACGTACCCAGGAGGTCAGAATGATCCAGGCATTAAGCGTCAGCGATTCGATCTGCACCTGGTCCATGGCCAGAATGCCCGCCTCGACGAAGCCGCTATAGATGGCCATGGCCTTGATCAGGCAATGCTGCGAAAACCGGCGATAACGTCCGGCAAGCTCAGGATCGGCTTCGAGCAAATGCTCAAGATCGCGATGCAGAAAACGGTAGCGCCACATGCCATCGAGGATGGCCATCAGGTAATGACGCTTGTCTTCTACCGTGGGCAAACGCCCTCTGGGCAGGTGTAGAAAACTGTCGACCAGATCTTCGTACTCGGTGAACAGCTCGGCGATGATCGCCTGCTTGTTCGGGAAGTGGTAATACAGATTGCCCGGCGAGATTTCCATGTGCGCAGCGATGTGGTTGGTGCTGACACTGCGCTCGCCCTGCAGATTGAACAGCTCCAGGCTGCTCTGCACGATGCGTTCGCGGGTCTTGATGCGTGGAGTTTTTATGCGCGGCGCCATGTTCAGCTCGAACGTCCGGATGTAACGGGAATGTGCTGGATCTTAACGCAAGCATCAAGACCCGGGGCAGTCTTCATGACTCGACAGGCGTCACGACCCCGGCCTTGAACGCAACCGCCACTGCCACACCGAGCAGACCACAGAACAGTGTCAGCAAGAGAATCACCCCACGCAGCCCTATCGGCGCTGCCAGAAATCCGATCAGCAATCCGGCCAGCGGCTGAGACAGGTTATTGAGCAAGGTGATCACGCCAACCGTTTTGCCGAAGTCCGCCACCGGAATGACCTGCTGACGAATGCTGCGCATATAGACGTTGAACATCTTGTCGAAGCCGACGACGAGCAGAAAGCCCACCATATAGACCTCAGACGATGCCCCGGTGGCGGTCACCAAGGCCCCCAGCACCAGCGCCGAGTATGACAACGCGCCAAGCAGCTTCAGCGGCAGGCTGATCCGGGCAAGCACATAAAGAATGATGATCGTGATGACCGCGCCAGAGGCCTGAAGCGCTGCGTAGAAATCCTTGCTCTCGCCAAACGAGCCGATGACCATCGCCGCTGAACTGGCCAGTGTGACGCCAACGATGAAATTGACGCCGACTGCCAGCGCGATGATCTTTTTCAACTCTGCGGATCGGCGGATATGCCCGAAGGCAGTCGACAACGGCTGCCACCAGAACCCGACAGGCTGCTCGAAGGTTTGCAGCGTGACGCTGGAGTATCGCTGCCACTGTCGCATCGCGAGATCTGCCAGCACGAATATCAACGCGGCCCCGACGACCACGCCGGGCCACGGGCACAGTTCCAGCGAAAGCGCTGCCAGCAAAGGGCCGAGCACCAGCCCGGTCTGATCGGCGATTTGCGAATAAGACAGTGTCTTGCCGTAGCGATAATCCGGGAAGATATGCGGCATCACCACTTCGCGCGCCATGATGCCTTGTGTGGTCAGCACGCCGCAGATAGCCGACAGCAGCACCAGCCAGTAAATGCCTCCGAAGAACCCATACAGCGTCATGGCCACTACACAGGCGGCGGCTCGGCAAATCTGGCTGATGTGCAGAAGCCGGATCGGGGCGAACTTGTCGCATAACGCTCCGCAGACCGGAAACGCAATGAAACGCGGCAGAGTCTCGACGAAAAACGCCAGACCAGTCCAAGCCGCATCGTTCGTGGTTTGAAAGACGACCAGCGGCACGAGAAACAACAGAATCTGATCGGCCAGCCGCGAGAGAAAGAGAGAAACGAAGAACGCCAGGTAATCCGTACGCATTGAGACTCCATGTCAGGTATTGCGCAACGGTTCGTCGAAAACCGTCGCGAGCAGTCTGGCCCGCGGATTGGCGTCGTGCAAGTAGCATGGCCTCGCTCAGAGAGGCGAGACCCACAGATTTGACTTTATAGAGCAATGACTCTAGAAACACTCTACAACTTCAAATAAAGGGCTGCAGCGATGTCTGTCGAATCCATTCGTTTGCCTGTGCATGACGAAGCGCCGGGCCCGCGAAGCGACCTTGAGACCCTCTTCGACCGGCAGCGACAGGCCTTCGCCGCGAACCCCATGCCCGTCTTGGGTCAGCGTCTGCAGTGGCTCGACAGTCTGCGTCAGGTACTCAGCGATGAACGCCAGAGCATCATCGAGGCGATCAGCGCCGATTTCAGTCATCGCAGCGCCGATGAAACGCTGCTGGCCGAATTGATGCCCAGCCTTCACAACATTCACTACGCGCGTCGTCATCTGAAAAACTGGATGCGCCCTTCTCGGCGCAGCGTTGGCATGGCGTTTCAGCCTGCGTCTGCAAAGGTCGTTTATCAGCCGCTGGGTGTGGTGGGCGTGATCGTGCCGTGGAACTACCCGCTTTATTTGGCGATAGGTCCTTTGGTGGGTGCCCTGGCGGCGGGTAACCGGGTGATGCTCAAACTCAGTGAGTCGACGCCCATGACGGGCGAGCTGCTCAAAACGCTGTTCGCAAGAGTCTTCCCCGAAGACCTGGTGACCGTAGTGCTGGGCGAAGCCGAGGTCGGAATGGCCTTTTCCACACTGCCCTTCGATCACTTGTTATTCACGGGCGCGACCAGTGTCGGTCGGCATGTGATGCGCGCTGCGGCGCAAAACCTGACGCCAGTCACTCTGGAGTTGGGCGGAAAGTCGCCTGCCATCGTGTCCAGCGACGTGCCTATCGACGATGCCGCCGAGCGCATCGCCTTCGGCAAGACGCTCAATGCCGGACAAACCTGCGTGGCCCCGGACTACGTGTTGGTGCCGACGAGTCGCGTGGAAAGCTTCATCGAAGCCTACAAAAAGGCAGTGATCGGCTTTTATCCGACACTCGCCGACAATCCGGACTACACCGCCATCATCAACCCTCGACATGTGGCGCGTCTGCACCACTATCTGGTCGATGCGACCGGCAAAGGCGCCCGGGTCATTTCGCTGTATGACCACAGCCAAGGGCGGCGCATGCCTTTCAGCCTCTTGCTGGATGTCCGGGACGACATGCTGGTGATGCAGGACGAAATCTTTGGCCCACTGTTGCCGGTCGTCCCTTATGAGCGGATCGAGCAGGCGTTCGACTACATAAACCAACGTCCCCGTCCTCTGGCGCTGTATTACTTCGGCTACAACAAAGCCGAGCAGCAACGCGTGCTGGAGCAGACGCATTCCGGCGGCGTCTGCCTGAACGACACCTTGCTGCATGTCGCTCAGGACGACATGCCTTTCGGCGGCATCGGCCCTTCAGGAATGGGGCAGTACCACGGCCACGAAGGGTTTCTCACGTTCAGCAAAGCTAAAGGCGTGTTCATCAAACAACGCTTCAACGCCGCGCGCTTGATCTACCCACCGTATGGCAAAGCGATTCAAAAACTGATCTATCGGATGTTTATACGATGAGTGCAGCGACGACCGGACTTTCCCGGCGCGGCGTTCTCAAGTTTGGGCTCGGGGCGACTGCGTTTCTGTCCACAGCAGGCGTCACGGCGAGTCTCAGCGGATGCTCCAGCAGTACTGCTGCGCCCGGCTTCAGCGTTTTGCGATCCAGCGATCTGCCTTTTCTGCGCGCCGCCATTCCCGTGATGCTGGACGGAGCACTGAGCGCAATCGCTGTTTCGACCGCCATCGAACAAACCCTGCAAAGCCTCGATCATGGCCTGGCTCGGCTGTCTTCTGAAATGCTCAAACTGACTCGACAACTGTTCGACGTACTGGCGATGGGGATGACTCGCGGGCCGTTGACAGGCATTTGGGGCAGCTGGGAAAACGCTGATGCCGAGCAGATCCGGCACTTTCTCACGCGATGGGAAAACAGCTCATTGAACCTGCTGCGCCAAGGCCACAGCTCGCTGCTGCAACTGGTGCTCATGGCATGGTATGGCCGGTCAGAGTCCTGGGCACATTGTGGCTATCCGGGCCCGCCAAAAGTCTGATCGCACACCACAAAACAATAAAAAGATCGAGGTTCTATGCCTGTTCCCGACACGTTCCGCGAAGGACTCGCTCGCGGCTGGAAAACCCATGATGGCTCACGACTTGAGCATGATCTGACACTGGAAGCGGACGTCGCGATCATCGGCAGCGGCGCAGGAGGTGGCACGACAGCCGAGATTCTCAGCGCTGCCGGCCTCAAGGTGCTGATCATTGAAGAAGGCCCGCTGAAAACCAGTTCGGACTTCACACTGCTGGAAGATCAGGCTTACTCCACGCTGTATCAGGAAGGCATCGGCCGGATGAGCAAGGACGGCGCGATCACCATCCTGCAAGGTCGGGCAGTCGGCGGGACTACGTTGGTCAACTGGACCTCGAGCTTTCGCACCCCCGATCCGACCCTGGAACACTGGGCCAAAGAGCACGGCGTCAAAGGCCACAGTCCGGTCGAGATGGCGCCCTGGTTTGCGAAGATGGAGCAGCGTCTGGGTGTAGCGCCGTGGATCATGCCGCCCAATGCCAACAACGATGTGATCCGACAAGGCTGCGAAAGACTCGATTACAGCTGGCACGTGATTCCGCGCAACGTGCGTGGCTGCTGGAACCTTGGCTATTGCGGGATGGGCTGCCCGACCAACGCCAAGCAATCGATGCTGGTCACGACGATTCCTGCGACCCTTGAGAATGGCGGCGAATTGCTCTACCTCACTCGCGCTGATCGCCTGATCATCCAGAACGATAAGGTGCTGGGTGTGGACTGCGTGGCCATGGACGAACGCTGCGTGGCGCCAACGGGGCGCAAAGTCACCGTCAGAGCGCGCCATACGGTGCTTGCCGGCGGCGGTATCAACAGTCCGGCTTTGCTGATGCGCTCCAGGGCTGCGGACCCTCAAGGGCGTGTGGGGAAACGGACGTTTCTGCATCTGGTGACGTTTTCTGCCGCGCTGTTCGACCAGATCATCAATCCGTTTTATGGGGCGCCGCAGTCGATCTACTCCGATCATTTCCAGTGGCGCGACGGCGTGACGGGGCCCATGGCCTACAAGCTCGAAGTGCCGCCGTTACAACCTTCCCTGACCAGCACATTGCTTGGCGGCTACGGTACAAAAAACGCTGAACGCATGGCGCAACTGCCCCATACCCACATGATGCTGGCGCTGCTGCGGGACGGCTTTCATCCCGACAGCCCTGGCGGTCAAGTGGAGCTGCGAAGCGACGACACGCCGGTGCTCGACTATCAGGTTTCACCTTACGCCTGGGATGGGGTGCGCCGCGCACTGCACAGCATGGCTGAAATCCAGTTCGCGGGCGGTGCCAAGGCCTTGATGCCACTGCATGCCGATGCGGATTACGTGAAAACACTCGCTCAGGCCCGGTCATTGATCGACAGCCTCAATCTGGAAATCTTTCGGACCCGCCTGGGCAGTGCGCACGTGATGGGAGGCTGTGCGATGGGAGAGGATTCAAGAGTCGCGGTTGTCGACAGTCTGGGTCGCCATCATCAGTTGGAGAACCTGTCGATTCATGACGGATCGCTTTTCCCCACCAGCATTGGCGCCAACCCGCAGTTGTCGGTGTATGGCCTGACCGCGCAACTGGCGACGGCCCTGGCAGACCGGTTGAAGGGTTGACCGCCTGACTTGGCCCAGCGGCCCCCGCTGCGCTACCATCCGAGTCCCCAACGGACTTCGATCAGGACGACGCGATGAACCGAGTGTTGTATCCAGGCACATTCGACCCTATCACCAAGGGCCATGGCGACCTGGTCGAGCGTGCCTCGCGCCTGTTCGATCAAGTGGTTATTGCCGTTGCGGCCAGCCCCAAGAAGAACCCGCTGTTTCCACTGGAGCAACGCGTCGCGCTGGCTCGCGCCGCCACCAAACACCTGCCGAACGTCGAAGTGGTCGGCTTTTCGAGTTTGTTGGCGCATTTCGCCCAAGAGCAGAACGCCAACATCCTGCTGCGCGGGCTGCGTGCCGTTTCCGACTTCGAGTACGAATTTCAGCTCGCCAACATGAATAAACAGCTGGCTCCAGACGTGGAAAGTCTTTTTCTCACGCCGTCCGAACGCTATTCATTCATTTCATCTACGCTGGTCAGAGAAATCGCAGCGTTGGGTGGGGATATCACCAAATTCGTACATCCGGCAGTCGCGCAGGCGCTGAGCGAACGATTCAAGTCATAGTCCGTCGAATCGGTTCCTTGCGTCATGTGCAGGTGCATATCGAGCGCCGATGCGGCACAATTCGCCGCATTAGTTTTGATATGCCCCGGTGTCGACCGCGGCAGGAGTATCCATGTCCCTGATCATCACCGACGATTGCATCAATTGCGACGTCTGCGAACCCGAGTGCCCGAACGAAGCGATTTCCCAAGGGGAAGAGATCTACGTGATCAATCCGAACCTGTGCACCGAATGCGTTGGCCACTATGACGAGCCGCAGTGCCAGCAAGTCTGCCCCGTGGATTGCATCCCTCTGGATGAAAACCACGTGGAGAGCAAAGACGAGCTGATGGCCAAGTACCAGTTGATTACCAGCAAGGCATAACCGAGGCAGATCCTGTCGGCATCCGCGCTTTCGCCGAAGACACTGGCTGTAATGCCCGTTGACCTGAGCGAGATACGCATGACATCGAAGCTGGCGCGAATAACCTTTTCATTCGGCGCATTGTTATTACTATGCGCCCTCTCGGCTCAAGCCAGTCCGGATCACCCTGATCAGGCCGCCATTGCCAGCCCCAATCCCATGGCGACAGCCGCCGGTCGGGAAATTCTCGTCGACGGCGGGAACGCTTTCGACGCCGCCGTTGCCATCAGCGCAACCCTTGCCGTGGTCGAGCCCTATGGTTCGGGACTGGGCGGGGGCGGCTTCTTTCTCATGCGCCAGGCGGGTGAGCCTGTGCAGTATCGGTTCCTCGATGCACGGGAAAAAGCACCGCTGAAGTCCAGATCCAGGATGTTTTATCGCAATGGCGTCGCACAGCCCGACCTGTCCCTGAACGGCCCACTCGCCGCGGCCATTCCCGGCTTGCCTGCGGCGCTGGTCGAACTCGCCGAACGCTACGGGCGTTTGCCACTGAGCATCTCCATGGCGCCCGCCATTCGCATTGCCTACCGAGGTTTCAAGGTTGACGAGATATACCGCGAACGCGCCAACTGGCGCCTTTTCGCACTGAGGGCCAACAAGGAAAGCGCGCGGCTGTTTCTGCGCAACAACGACGTACCGGCCTTGGGCGAAGTGATTACCCAGCCGGAACTGGCTCAGACGCTGGATCGCCTCGCCGACAAAGGCCGCGCCGGGTTCTACAGCGGCTTGACGGCTCAGGCCATGGTCAGCGGAGTTCGGGTTGCAGGCGGGATCTGGAACTACCATGATTTCGAAGAATATGACGTCATCAGTCGCACCCCGTTGCGCTTCCAATTGGCAGACCAGCGAGAATTGATCAGCGCCCCCCCACCCTCCGCTGGCGGAATCGCACTCGCGCAAAGCCTGTTCATGCTGCAGCAACTGCCGTGGCGTGACTCTGACAAAGTGCAACGCGCCCACTATGTTGTGGAGGTCTTGCGTCGGGCTTACCGGGACAGAATGTTATTCGGCGATCCGGACTTCGTGCCCAATCCGATCGCGCAGGTGCTGTCGCCCGATTACCTGCTGAATTTGTCGACCAGCATCAATCCTCACCGCGCAACACCCAATAACATCCTGCCGCCGGCACCGCGCTGGCGTGAAGGCGACAACACCAGCCACTTCAGCGTGCTCGACAACGAGGGCAATGCCGTCGCCGGGACACTGTCACTGAATCTGCCGTTCGGCTCGGCATTCACCGTCCCCGGCACAGGCGTCATCCTCAATGATGAGATGGACGACTTCGCGGTCGATCCTAACGGCAGCAACACATACGGGCTGGTGGGCAGTCAGGCGAATATTATCGAGCCAGGCAAGCGCCCGCTGTCGAGCATGAGTCCAAGCTTCATCGAAAGCCCCCAGTCCTTCACCGCGTTCGGGACCCCGGGGGGTAGCCGGATTCCCAGCGTCGTTCTGCTGTCGATGCTGCAATATCTGGACGATAAACCCATTGCCGACTGGGCTTCGGCAGCCCGCTACCATCATCAGTACATTCCCGACGTGATGGAGTACGAACCCGGCGCCTTTACGACCGAGGAACTGAATGACCTGCAAGAGCGTGGTTATCGCGTTAAAGAAACGAAAAGGGATTTCGGTAACCAGCAAGTGCTGCTGTGGCGTAAGAACAACGCCAGTGTCGAGGCCGCAAGCGACCCTCGAGGGGTAGGGGTTTCAGCGACGTTCAGGCCCAATGCGCCGCTGAATCTGGTGCGCAGGTGTGCCGATCAGTCTTGCTTGCCGTAGCCATCGCCCGTGCAGCCAAGGCAGCGCACGAATGCTGCCTTGCCGGGATCCACTACCAACGCCTTACCCGTACGTCCGATGCCACCTCCGGTCGCGGTAAACGGAAGTGCGATGACGAACAGGCCTGCGCCGATGATAGTCGCTGCAATCAGCAGCGGACGCGCGATCAGCAGGTCGCCGATCATCGCGTATGCAGGCGGATTCTGAATCTGATAGACCGGATCGCCACTGCCCGAAGCCTCGGTCTGTGCCGTGGCTGGCGTTATCTGCAAGCCGAGAAACAAAGCCAGGGTGGCAGCGAGAATACGAAACGGGCTCATGGCGTGATCCTTCAGGCACAGCAAGAAAAGTGATGTTGCTCACTATAAACAGGGATTGAGGTTACGCAAGGAGATGTCTGTTTCATTCGCGACACAGCCGCTGTAGCAGCAACGGTGGCGAACGTGTCGCCCTCACCGCCGTCAAGCCGTGCGGCTGCAGGCCAACGGCGACAGCTAAGTTATTGCTCGCGCGCTACTTCTGACACTTGGGGCAATAAACACTCGCCCGCTGCCCCAGCTTGACCTCACGCAGCGTCGTGCCGCAGACCTTGCACGGCTGCTCCCCACGACCATAGGCGAACAATTCCTGCTGGAAATAACCCGGCTGACCGTCGCCGCCGATGAAATCGCGCAACGTCGTACCACCGCGCTCGATGGCGGCAGCCAGAATGCGTTTGATCTCGATTGCCAGCTTCACATATCGGGCCTTGGAGATGCTTCTGGCCTCACGGCGCGGATCGATACCCGCCGCAAACAGCGCCTCGGTCGCATAAATATTGCCCACACCCACGACCACCGCGTTGTCCATGATGAACGGTTTGACCGCCATCGAACGCCCCCGCGACAGCTCATACAGGCGCAGCCCGTCGAACAGATCGGTCAGCGGTTCAGGCCCAAGACGGATGAGCAGCTCATGGTTGTGCGGATCGAGGCTCCACAACATCGCGCCGAAACGTCGCGGATCGGTATAGCGCAGCGCAAGTCCGGACTCCAGCTCGATGTCCACATGTTCGTGCTTGAGCGCCGGCAAGCCCGCCTCCACCAACCGCAGATTGCCAGACATGCCCAGATGACTGATCAAGGTACCCACCTCGGCCTGAATCAGCAGGTATTTGGCGCGCCGCTCCACCACCACGATCTTCTGCCCGGACAGGCGAATGTCCAGGTCTTCAGGAATCGGCCAACGCAGTCGCCGGTCGCGGACAATGACGCGGCTCACGCGCTGCCCTTCCAGATGAGGCGCAATGCCCCGACGGGTGGTTTCGACTTCAGGTAATTCAGGCATGAGGCAGCTCGATGGCGAGTAGAACGCAAGCGCGCTGGATCAGTGCGCGCTCAATTCTCGAATACTTTCTTTGAGGTTTTCGAAGTCATAGTCGGACAACCCGACATAGTCGAGGATCAGATGACCGATGCTGTTCCACTCATGGTCAACGGTCTGATTGCCCAGCACGCGGTGGGACGAGCATATGTGTTCGGCCATTTTCAGCGTCGCCAGCAGGTTTTTCAGCGGGGCGTTGCGGCCCGACTCATCCTGGAAGATCGCCAGCGCGTTATGGTGGTTGGCAATGGCGTTGCTGACATGTTCGGGCAAGCGCCAGGACTTGGCAGTGAAATAGCCGACAACCGCGTGGTTCGTGTTAAGAACGCGGTTTTCAGTATCCACTACCCGGCATTCCGGCCCGGCTTTGGCGTACGCCTCTTCCAGTACGTTCATGTATTCAGGAAAGCGCTTGAGCATCAGCGGCACGCCGCAGTCGTGGAACAGGCCCAAGGCGTAGGATTCATCGACTGTCTGCGAGCCAAGTCGCTTGGCCAGCGTCAGACTGGTCATTGCCACGTCTTGGGCGGTGTCCCAGAAGCGATTGAGCACCACGATGGTTTCGTCGCTCATCTCGCCCTTGATCGACTGCGCGTTGATCAGGTTGATGACCGAACGACTGCCCAGCAGATTCACCGCGCGCTGAATGGAAGCAATCTTGTTCGTCAAACCGTAGTGCGCCGAATTGACGATTTTCAGCAAGGCGCCGGACAACCCTGGATCCTGCGCGATCAACCGGGCGATCACACCCAGATCAGGGTCGGGCATGTACTGCTCCATCTGCAAATCCACCATGATTTGCGGCTGGGGCGGAACACTGATGCCTTGCAACGCCTGCTGGATCTGCTCGGAAGTAAGCTCTTGGGACATAAGTACACACTCAAGGTCAGGGGGCGATTCTAACCTTTACCGCCCATGCTTCGACAACCGTAGAAGCACTCATCGGATCCGACCGACCGCCAGCCGGTTAATTCACCTGAACACGCCCGCAGGCAGGAAGCCGCGCTATAATCCCGCTCTTTTTTCCGGAGCGACGTCATGTCCCTGCCTAGCTTGCGCCTCAAGCCCAACGCCGACCGACGCCTGCGCGCCGGTCACCTGTGGATCTACAGCAACGAAATCGACGTTGCCGCCACCCCACTCAACGGCTTCGCTCCAGGCGCTCAAGCGATTCTCGAAGCGGCGGGCGGCAAGCCGCTGGGCATTGTCGCAATGAGTCCCAACAACCTGATCTGCGCACGTCTGCTGTCCCGCGACGTCAAGCTGCCGCTGGACAAATCCCTGCTGGTGCATCGCCTCAACGTCTGCCTGTCGCTGCGTGAACGCCTGTTCGACAAGCCGTTCTACCGCCTCGTCTACGGCGACTCCGATCTGCTGCCCGGCCTGGTCGTCGATCGTTTCGGCGACATTCTGGTGGTGCAACTGGCCTCCGCGACCATGGAACAGCACAAAGACGACGTGCTGGCGGCATTGATTCAAGTGATCAAGCCAAGCGGCATTCTGCTCAAGAACGACTCCGCAGCGCGTGATGCCGAAGGTCTGACCCGCTACGTCGAAACCGCATTCGGCCTGGTGCCGGAGTGGGTTGCGCTGGAAGAGAACGGCGTGAAGTTCGAAGCGCCGGTGATGGAAGGCCAGAAAACCGGCTGGTTCTACGACCACCGCATGAACCGTGCGCGCCTGGCACCGTACGTCAAGGGCAAGCGCGTGCTGGACCTGTTCAGCTACATCGGCGGCTGGGGCGTGCAGGCCGGTGCGTTCGGTGCAAGCGAAGTGTTCTGCGTCGATGCCTCGGGCTTTGCACTGGATGGCGTCGAGCGTAATGCGGGGCTCAACGGCTTTGCCGAAAAAGTCACCTGCATCGAAGGTGATGTATTCGAGGCGCTGAAAGAATTGAAGGCCGCTGAAGAACGCTTCGACGTGATCGTCGCCGACCCGCCTGCATTCATCAAACGCAAGAAAGACCTGAAAAACGGCGAAGGTGCCTACCGCCGCCTGAACGAACAGGCCATGCGTCTGCTCAGCAAGGACGGCATTCTGGTCAGTGCATCCTGCTCGATGCACCTGCCCGAAGACGACCTGCAGAACATCCTGCTCACCAGCGCCCGGCATCTGGACCGCAACATCCAGCTGCTGGAACGCGGCGGCCAGGGCCCGGATCACCCGGTACACCCGGCGATTCCGGAAACCCGTTACATCAAGAGCATTACCTGCCGGTTGTTGCCCAATAGCTGATTCGGTAGCGCCTGCAATGACGCCATTGCGGGCAAGCTGGCTCTTACAGTTGACCCGATTTCCCTGTGTGAACTCGGTCAACTGTAGGAGCGCGCTTGCCCGCGAATATGTTAAACCGGCGTCCTCAAAGCTCCAGAATCACCGAAGCAATCCCGAAATACACCAACACCCCCGCCGCATCGGCAATCGATGTAATCAGCGGACCGCTGGCGACTGCCGGGTCCATCCGCAGGCGGCTGAACAGGAAGGGCAGGCTCATGCCGATGAGGCTGCCAATCAGCACGATGATCAGCATGCTGCTGGCAACTACCATGGAAACGTTCCAGCCGCCGCGCATGGCGCCGATGAGAGCGACGGCCACGGCCATTGTCACGCCCAGCGCCAGCGCCACCGAGCATTCACGCCACAGCAGGCGCAGCCAGTCTTTCATGACCACCTCGCCGGTCGCCAGCGCCCGGACCATCAAGGTCGCCGATTGCGCGCCCGCGTTGCCGCCGCTGTCCACCAACAGCGGCAGGAAGAACACCAACACGATATTGGCGGCAATTACATCTTCGAAGGCGGCGATGCCTGCGCCGGAAAACAGATTGCCGAACACCAGCAACACCAGCCAGAAAACGCGCTTGCGGTAGAGCAAGCCCGCCGTGGCGCTGCTCAGGTTGCCCAACGGCGTGGAAATCGCGGCGCCTTTGTGAAAGTCCTCAGTGGCCTCGCCGACAGCGCCGGTGTCCAACTGCTCCAGGACCTGAATACGCTTTTCAGAAGGCAGCGCTTGCAGTTGGGCCGCGATGTCGGCTGCGGACAGGTGGTTGAGGGGGCCAACAGGTTGGGTCAGATCAAAAATTGTCATGTAACTCTCCAGGCAGCCGCGCAGGGCTACCCGGAAGCCGACCACGTCAGCCCGCAGGCAAGCCCGCCGCCGCTGCGGTCGGTGCCAGATTGTCTGTTCTCGAGGAACGTAAACCGGGGTGGTCCATTGGGATGATTTCTCGCTCACCGCACATGCGGCGCGGGGATAGTAATGAGTCCGATCAGGCAAGGACACCCATGCGGGCGATTTTCAGAACCGTCCTACATAGCCCTAATAGAGGCGCCTGATCGGTATCGGCATTCCATCCCGCCGCCAGCGGTGTAGAATCGGCGTATTCATCGCCAATCATCCCCGGCGGGTTTATGAGCTCCGGTCGAGCGCGCAGCGATCCTGTGGCGTCACCGACCTCATCCGCAACGGCAGCGACCTGTCGCCGTTGCAAAGGACCAAGAGAAGCTCACTCCCTTACTGAACCTGATTAGCCGCCCGGAGTGCTCCATGCCTGATTACCGCTCGAAAACGTCCACCCACGGCCGCAATATGGCCGGCGCACGCGCCCTTTGGCGCGCCACGGGTATGAAAGACGAAGACTTCAAAAAACCGATCATTGCCATCGCCAACTCGTTCACTCAGTTCGTACCGGGCCACGTCCACCTCAAGGATCTGGGCCAGCTGGTCGCCCGTGAAATCGAAAGAGCCGGCGGCGTTGCCAAGGAGTTCAACACCATCGCCGTCGATGACGGCATCGCCATGGGGCACGACGGCATGCTGTACTCGCTGCCGAGCCGCGAGATCATCGCCGACTCCGTGGAGTACATGGTCAACGCCCACTGCGCCGACGCCATCGTCTGCATCTCCAACTGCGACAAGATCACCCCCGGCATGCTGATGGCCGCACTGCGTCTGAACATTCCGGTGATCTTCGTCTCCGGCGGCCCGATGGAGGCCGGCAAGACCAAACTCGCCAGCCACGGCCTGGACCTGGTTGACGCGATGGTCATCGCTGCCGACGCCTCGGCTTCCGACGAGAAAGTCGCGGAATACGAGCGCAGCGCCTGCCCGACCTGCGGTTCGTGCTCCGGCATGTTCACCGCCAACTCGATGAATTGCCTGACCGAAGCCCTGGGCCTTGCGCTGCCTGGCAACGGTTCGACACTGGCGACCCACTCCGACCGTGAGCAGCTGTTCCTGCAGGCTGGCCGCACCATCGTCGAGCTGTGCAAGACGTACTACCGCGACAACGACGATTCGGTTCTGCCGCGCAACATCGCCAACTTCAAGGCGTTCGAAAACGCCATGACCCTGGACATCGCCATGGGTGGCTCGACCAACACCATCCTGCACTTGCTGGCCGCCGCTCAGGAAGCAGAAATCCCGTTCGACCTGCGCGACATCGATCGCCTGTCCCGTCGCGTCCCGCAACTGTGCAAGGTCGCGCCGAACATCCAGAAGTACCACATGGAAGACGTGCACCGCGCTGGCGGCATCTTCAGCATCCTCGGATCGCTGGCCCGTGGTGGCCTGCTGCACACCGATCTGCCGACCGTGCACGCCAAGTCGATGGAAGAAGCCATCGCCAAGTGGGACATCACCCAGACGGATGACGAAGCGGTTCATCATTTCTTCAAGGCCGGCCCTGCCGGTATCCCGACGCAAACCGCGTTCAGCCAGTCGACCCGTTGGGAAACCCTGGACGACGACCGTGAAAACGGCTGCATTCGCAGCGTCGAGCACGCCTATTCCCAAGAAGGCGGGCTGGCCGTGCTGTACGGCAACATCGCACTCGACGGTTGCGTCGTGAAAACGGCAGGTGTTGACGAATCAATCCACGTGTTCGAAGGCAACGCGAAAATTTTCGAAAGCCAGGACAGCGCCGTACGCGGCATCCTTGCTGACGAAGTGAAAGCCGGCGACATCGTGATCATCCGTTACGAAGGTCCGAAAGGCGGTCCGGGCATGCAGGAAATGCTCTACCCAACGTCGTACCTGAAGTCCAAGGGTCTGGGCAAAGCCTGTGCATTGCTGACCGATGGCCGTTTCTCGGGTGGTACTTCGGGTCTGTCCATCGGCCACGCTTCCCCGGAAGCCGCAGCCGGTGGCGCGATCGGCCTCGTACGCGACGGCGACA
Organism: Pseudomonas sp. LS-2; assembly: GCF_003605735.1. Taxonomy (GTDB): domain Bacteria; phylum Pseudomonadota; class Gammaproteobacteria; order Pseudomonadales; family Pseudomonadaceae; genus Aquipseudomonas. The sequence continues at coordinate 267,453 of NZ_QXTJ01000003.1, forward strand.
AAGTACTGATCGACATCCCGAATCGGGCGATCAACCTGATGATCGACGATGCGGAAATGGCCGAGCGCCGTGCCGAGCAGGACAAGAAAGGCTGGAAACCTGTCGAGTCGCGTCCTCGCAAAGTCACCACTGCTCTCAAGGCTTACGCTCTGCTCGCCACCAGCGCCGACAAAGGTGCGGTGCGTGACAAGGCGATGCTGGACAAGCTGGTGCCGTAAGCGGCGTCGCAGCAACATTAAAAAAACCGGCAGCAATGCCGGTTTTTTATGAGCGCATCACAAGCCCTTGTAGCAGTCCGGCTTGCCGGCGTTGACGTTTCAAATACCCACCGCCGGCACGCCGTGCTGCTACAGAAAGCGTCGCCCCGTCACTGAATCTCGTCCGGTTTGACGATCACCCAGTTCTTGTCCGCCGTCACCGGCAAACCTTCCTTGGCCTGGGCCTCGGCGTTGGTTTTCATCATGCCGTTGAGCTGGGTCATGTACTTGTCCTTGCGGTTGATCCACAAGTGAATGCCGCCTTTGTTGACATCAACACTGTGGAATAGCATGTAGCCGTCACTGGTTGGGGTGTCACCGCCGACCAGCACCGGTTTTTTCCACTGATCGATGTAGGTCAGGATCGCGGCCTGTTTGCCTGCCATCCAGGTTGCAGGGGTCCATAGGTATGGGGTCAGTTCAAGGCCGAGGTTGGCCTTCTCGTCATACGCGCCCGCCGTGATCTGCTTGCGTGCAGTGGTCAACTCGCCGGTGTCGCGGTTTTTCAGTAGCGTGGTCACGCCAATGACGTTCTGCGGTTTGACGTTGTAGCCGTACTTGGGATCGGACGCGACCATACGCACCAGTTCCTCGGAGGCCGCAGTCATCACATAGACCTCGATGCCGTTCTCCATGAGCTTGTTGTACAGCTCGGCCTGCCCGGTAAAGACCTTCGGCGGCTGGACTTCAATGGTCTTGACCACATCCCCCTCGTAATAGGTACTCGGCACGGGTTTGCCAGACGCCATCAACTCATCGACGTAGCCTTTGAGCTCTTTTAGGGTGAAACCAGAGAACACCTGCGCGACCCACGGATAGCAAACCATGTCGTCGATTTCGCAGAGGCGATAGTAATAGCTGAACAGGCTTTCCTTATGGTCAGCGGTATCCTTGAAAGGAATCAGCTTGAGGGAAGGATCGAGCTTGTCGCGGGTGATCAGCCCTTTGTTTTCCATGAACGGTAGCAGCGACTCTTCCAGGTCATAGCGGTAGCTGGTGTTGTCCATGTCGAAAACCGCGAAATTACCCTTGTTGGCGTTCGCCGCGATCATGGCGTCGAGCTGCTTGGCCGCAGGCTCGGGCCAGTGCTTGAGCTCAGTGGAAAATACCTGACCGGCAAGGCCCAGACAGAGCGCAGCGGCCAACAGTTTTGGTGCGAGCTTCATAACGTTGTCCTCCCCTTTTTGGTTCGAGGCTGGACCGTAACAAAAAGCCATTACTGTTTTAATGCGTCAGCGACTGCGCCCGTTCTGATGGCGTCACCTTGAGAACCTTTCGCGACATATGACACAAAAACGACAGATGTTGGTTAACGCGGGGGAACGTCGCAGGCTGGAACGACATCATCGCGGGCGAGCGCGCTCCTACAGTTGATCGCGTTTCCCTGTAGGAGCGCGCTTGCCCGCGATGGAATTTTTACCGGCGCTCCCACACCTCGAAGGTGTAGGCAGGCTTGTCGTCCAGTGCCGGGTTCTCGGTGTTCGACACCAGCTTCCACTCTGCCAGCTCAAACTCTGGAAACCAGGCGTCCCCTTCAGGGCTCAGCGCAACGCGAGTCAGGTACAACCGATCAGCCTGCGCCAACCCCTGGGCATACAGCTGTGCTCCGCCGATCAGCATGACCTCACTGACGCCCTGCTCGGTCGCCCATTCTTCGGCGCGCTTGACGGCAGCCTCAAGCGAAGTGAATACCTCAGCGCCCTCCAGGTGAAGATCCGTCTGACGGGTAACGACGATGTTCAGTCGCCCCGGTAACGGACGGCCCAGCGAATCCCAGGTCTTGCGACCCATGATGATCGGCTTGCCCAGCGTGGTGGCTTTGAAATACTTGAAGTCCCCGGGCAAATGCCAGGGCATGGAGTTGTCGACGCCGATGACCCGGTTTTGACCCAGGGCGGCAATCAGGCTGAGGGGGAGATGTTTTTTCATGGCGGCGAGGATAGCAGAGCAAGAGGGTTGATTCGTATAACCGCACGACGTGTTATGCGTCGCCTGAGCAGCCCCAGTCGCGAGCAAGCTCACTCCTACATCAAACGCGCCCGATTGCAGGAGGGAGCTTGCTCGCGATTGCGGTGGTCCAACCCGCGACACCCCTGCGGCCGTGCGCGATTGCGGCCACAGCGGTTATGCTCACTTCTGACTTCACCAACGAGACGCCGTGTGACTGCACTGACCCCACTCGATGAACTATGGCTCACCGAAGCCGTGCGCCTGCGTGAAAAGCACGCCGGGCCGCTTGAGGATGAGGAAGCCAGCCGCCGCGCCCGCGCCAGCGCGGGGGATTTGCTGACCCGAATCAAGAACCGCGCTCTGTGGCTCGCCGAACGCGACGGCATGCTCGCGGCACTGCATCACTGGAAACAAGGGGCGAGGCTGTCGGTGATCGTGCTGGTGGTTTTTGCCGTCATCAGTGGCGCCGGCCTCGCGTTCGCGGCGCTGGGCGACGGACAAACGCCGGTCAATGTGTTCTGGGCGCTGGGCAGCCTGCTCGGCCTGAATCTTATTCTGCTGATCAGCTGGTTATCAGGGCTGCTGTTCGCCGGGGACAGTGCTGCCAGCCTCGGGCGACTGTGGCTATGGCTCAGCGAAAAACTGGCTCGCGATGCGCGAGCCGCACAGCTGGCGCCCGCACTCATTCTGCTACTGCAACGCAAACGCCTGAATCGCTGGGTGCTTGGCGTGTGCGTCAACGGCTTATGGCTGCTTGCCCTGCTCAGCGCTCTGACGCTCTTGCTGCTGCTGATGGCCACCCGGCGCTACGGGTTTGTCTGGGAAACCACAATTCTGGGCAGCGATACATTCGTCAGCCTGACCCAAGGGCTCGGCACATTACCTTCTCTGCTGGGCTTCAGCGTTCCCGGCGAAGACATGATCCGCGCCAGTGGCGACAGCGCGCTGGTGATCGAAAATGCTCGACAGGCCTGGGCTGCATGGCTGGTCGGCGTGCTTGTCGTCTATGGCATCGCTCCGCGCTTGATATTGACCCTTCTGTGCTACGGCCGTTGGCGCGCAGGGCGCAAACACCTCGTCCTGGACCTGAGTCAACCCGGATTCGCTGAGCTGCGCGAGCGATTGATGCCAAGCAGCGAGCGCCTGGGGATCAACGACGCCGCACCTGCGCAGATCCATCAAGTGCAGGCGGGCGCCGCAGCCATGGACAGCGAAGGCGCGCTTCTGGTTGCCATCGAACTGGACGATCAGCGCCCATGGCCGCCAAAACTGCCGAAAACCATCGCTGACGCAGGCATCCTCGATAGTCGCGAATCGCGCAGAGTCCTGCTCGATCAACTCACCCGATACCCGCCTGCGCGCCTGACCATCGCCTGCGATCCGCGCCGCTCACCGGATCGCGGCAGCCTGGCGTTGGTGGCAGAACTGGCTCGGTGTGCAGCAGACACGCGTATCTGGCTGCTGCCTGCGCCAACTGGCCAGGCGCTGGATGCCGATCGTCTCAGCGACTGGCACTCGGCACTGCAACAGCTGGACTTGAAGTGGGTCGATAGCGCACCGCTGACCTGGCTGGAGACCGGACATGACTGAAAAGGATGCGAACCGCCCACTGAAACTGGCAGTGGTCGGTCACACCAACGTGGGTAAGACCTCTCTGCTGCGCACGCTCACCCGGGATGTCGGTTTCGGCGAAGTCTCTCATCGTCCGAGCACCACCCGCCATGTGGAGGGCGCCCGGCTATCGGTGGACGGCGAGGCACTGCTGGAGCTCTACGACACGCCAGGCCTGGAAGACGCCATTGCCCTTCTCGATTATCTGGAGCGTCTCGACCGCCCGGGCGAGCGGCTCGATGGCCCGGCCCGATTAGCCCGCTTTCTGGAAGGCAGCGAGGCACGTCAGCGTTTCGAACAGGAGGCCAAGGTCATGCGTCAGTTGCTGGCCTCAGATGCAGGTCTTTACGTCATCGATGCCCGCGAGCCGGTTCTTGCCAAGTACCGCGATGAGCTGGCCGTAATCGCCAGTTGTGGCAAACCGTTGCTGCCTGTGCTCAATTTCGTGAGCAGCGCACAGCATCGCGAACCGGATTGGCGCGAGGCTTTGGCGCGCCTGGGCCTGCATGCCCTGGTGCGATTCGACAGCGTCGCCCCGCCCGAAGATGGCGAACGGCGGCTGTATGAAAGCCTGGCGCTGTTGCTGGAAACATCCCGCGAGCGACTGGAACGGTTGATTGCCGATCAGCAGGCACAGCGTCAAGTTCGTCGCACCAGCGCTGCACGACTCATAGCCGAACTGCTGATCGATTGTGCGGCTTGCCGGCGGAGCGTCGCGACCGAGTCTGATCAAGTTCAGAAGGCCATTGAGGAATTGCGCAAAGCGGTCCGTCAGCGTGAGCAACGGTGCGTAGAAGCGCTGCTCACTTTGTATGGGTTCCGTCGGGAAGACGCGTCGGCCAATGACCTGCCATTAATGGACGGGCGATGGGGGGATGACCTGTTCAATCCCGAAACCCTGAAGCTACTGGGCGTGCGAGTGGGAGGTGGCATTGCGGCGGGTGCAGCGGCGGGCGCAGGCGTGGACTTGCTGGTCGGCGGTATCACGATGGGGGCCGCGGCGCTGGTCGGCGCGATTGCCGGAGGCGCGTTGCAGACCGCACGCAGCTACGGCGGCCGATTGTTGGGCAAACTCAAGGGGCAGCGCGAACTGACGGTCGATGATGCTGTTTTGCGCCTGCTCGCCTTACGCCAGCGGCAGCTGTTACTGGCACTGGAGGCGCGAGGCCACGCCGCAATGGACAGCATCAAGCTGGACGCACTTCAGGATAAGACCTGGCGCGAAGGCAAACTGCCTGAAGCACTCAAAAAGGCTCGGGCGCATCCGCAGTGGTCGTCGTTGAATCCGCACTCGAAGCTCAATCAGACCGAGCGGCAGGAACAGTTAGAGACTTTGTCGGAAACTGTCCTGGTCTAAACGCTGATTTCCTGTAAGGGCACGCCCGCGCCTTGTCGCGAAGGCATGGCTGCGCCCCATCGCTTGCCGACAGTCGCATCGATCATTTTGCGATAGGGGAAATGCGCGCAGCCCGGTATGATCGCGCGCCCGATACACCCGGAAGCACAACGCCATGAAACCCACCTTGATCGCCGCTGCAGAAATCGACCGTCTCGAGACCTGGCAGAAATACTCCAGCCACATGTGCGGAGGCTGCGTGTCCAGTTGCTGCACCTTGCCTGTCGAAGCGAAGATCAAGGACCTGATCCGCATTGGCATCGTCGACGAGTTCGAACAGGGCGACAACCCGAAGAACATCGCCAAGCGCCTGCAGAAAGAAGGAATCATCGAGCGCTTCAACCAGAAATCCGGGATCTTCACCCTGCAGCGCATGAGCAACAACGATTGCCTGTATCTGGATCGCAAGAGCCGCTTGTGCACCATTTACGACAAACGTCCTGACACCTGCCGCAATCATCCGAAGATCGGGCCGCGCCCAGGGTATTGCGCGTACAAGCCAAAAGAAGTCGTGCGTGAGAAAAGCGGCACGCTGAATTCGAACTCCGGCCATGTGCCACTGAAGTTCTAAACGAGCAGCGCGCTCCAGCAGAATCAGCGCACTCACCTTTATTCGAGACAAACAAAAACGCCCCCGGCCTTTCGACCGGGGGCGTTTTCGTTCAGCCGGGGCTAGTTACACCTTGGCTTTCTTGGCAGCGCGGGTACGCTCGCTTTCGTCGAGGATCTTCTTGCGAAGACGGATCGACTTGGGAGTGACTTCACACAGCTCGTCTTCCTGGATGTATTCCAGAGCCTGTTCCAGGGTGAAGCGAACAGGTGGAACCAGAGCGATGGTTTCGTCTTTACCCGAAGCACGCATGTTGTCGAGCTTCTTGCCCTTGGTAGGGTTGACGCCCAGGTCGTTGTCACGGCTGTTCTGACCAACGATCTGGCCGTTGTAGATTTCCTGACCGTGTTCAACGAACAGCTTGCCACGCGCCTGCAGGGTTTCCAGCGAGTAGGTCAGTGCCTTACCGGTTTCAACCGAAACCAGTACGCCGTTCTGACGGCCCGACATGTGGCCCGACTTGACGGTGTCATAGCGATCGAAGATCGAGGTCAGGATGCCAGCGCCGTTGGTCAGGGTCAGGAACTGGTTACGGAAACCGATCAGACCACGAGCAGGAATGTTGTATTCCAGACGAACACGGCCCTTGCCATCCGGAACCATGTTGCTCAGGTCACCTTTACGCAGACCCATCTCTTCCATGACCTTGCCCTGGGATTCTTCAGGGATGTCGATGGTGACGTTTTCGTACGGTTCTTGCTTGACGCCGTCGACTTCACGAATGATCACTTCAGGACGGCCCAGGGCCAGCTCGAAGCCTTCGCGACGCATGGTTTCGATCAGTACCGAGAGGTGCAGCTCACCACGGCCGGAAACCTTGAACTTGTCAGCCGAGTCGCCTTCTTCAACGCGCAGTGCAACGTTGTACAGCAGCTCTTTGTCCAGACGGTCCTTGATGTTACGGGACGTCACGAACTTGCCTTCTTTACCGCAGAAAGGCGAGTCGTTGACCTGGAAGGTCATGGAAACGGTTGGCTCGTCAACGGTCAGCGGCTTCATCGCTTCAACGTTCAACGGGTCGCACAGAGTGTCGGAGATGAACAGCTCTTCGAAGCCGCTGATGCAGACGATGTCGCCGGCAGCTGCTTCTTCAACGTCGATGCGGTGCAGACCGTGGTGACCCATCAGCTTCAGGATACGGCCGTTGCGACGCTTGCCGTCGGCACTGATGGCCACAACCGGGGTGTTTGGCTTGACGCGGCCACGAGCGATACGGCCAACACCGATAACACCCAGGAAGCTGTTGTAGTCCAGAGCCGAGATCTGCATCTGGAAAGGACCGTCACGGTCAACTTTCGGAGCAGGTACGTGATCCACGACCGCCTGGTACAGCGGGGTCATGTCTTCGGCCATTTCGTTGTGATCCAGACCCGCGATGCCGTTGATGGCCGAGGCGTAGACGACCTGGAAGTCCAGTTGCTCTTCGGTAGCACCCAGGTTGTCGAACAGATCGAAGATCTGGTCCAGAACCCAATCCGGACGCGCGCCTGGACGGTCAACCTTGTTGATGACCACGATTGGACGCAGGCCGGCTTCGAAAGCCTTCTTGGTCACGAAGCGGGTTTGCGGCATAGGGCCGTCTTGGGCGTCGACCAGCAGCAGAACGGAGTCGACCATCGACATCACGCGCTCTACTTCGCCACCGAAGTCGGCGTGGCCCGGGGTGTCGACGATGTTGATGTGGTAGCCATTCCAGTTGATCGCGGTGTTCTTCGCGAGAATGGTAATACCGCGCTCTTTCTCCTGGTCGTTGGAGTCCATCACGCGTTCGTCGTTGAGCTCGTTGCGCTCAAGGGTGCCGGACTGGCGCAGAAGCTTGTCGACGAGGGTAGTTTTACCGTGGTCAACGTGAGCAATGATGGCGATGTTGCGTAGATTTTCGATCACTTGTGTATCTCGATCAGAGGATTCGGTCAGCTGACTAGTGTAGGCAGCTATGAACAATGGAGCCCGTGAAAGCCTTTACGGCTGACGACTGGTGTCGGGGGGCCGGTGACGCAAGCCACAGGCAAACAGCCCCGGGCACTTAGCTCGGTCGATAAACGCGCACATTGGCATGCCCCTCACTGAGCAGATGATGAGCATGCAGGCGACTCATGACGCCTTTGTCGCAATAAAGCAGGTACTGGCGCGTGTCATCCAGTTCCTTGAAACGGCTGTTCAGAGCAAAGAACGGCAGCGTTTGTACTTCAATGCCTGACAGTTCCAGCGGACGGTCTTCGGCTTCATCCGGGTGCCGGATGTCGATGACCACTTGTCCGGCAAGAGCCTGACTGACTTCTTCGACCTGAACATCCTGACCCAATTCCTCGATCACGCGATCGATGGGCACAAGACGGGCGTTTTCGAGCGCACGCTCGAGCACCGCCATGTCGAATTCCTTCTCTTCATGCTCGACGCGGTGACGTTTGGCCGCGGTCTTTGGATTGACCGAGATCACACCGCAGTATTCAGGCATGTGCCGGGCAAAATCGCCGGTGCCGATCTCGTCGGCCAGGTCGATGATGTCCTGCTTGTGACTGGCGATCAGCGGGCGCAAGACCAGCTTCTCCGTCACGCAATCGATGACCGACAGGTTAGGCAGTGTCTGACTGGACACTTGGGAAATCGCTTCGCCGGTCACCAGCGCGTCGATTTCAAGCCTGTCGGCAATATTGGTCGCAGCGCGCAACATCATACGCTTCAATACTACGCCCATATGACTGTTATCGACTTTTCCGAGAATTTCTCCCAGAACTTCCTCGAACGGTACGCTGACGAACAGCACACGTTGGGAGCTTCCGTACTTCTTCCAGATGAAGTGCGCGACTTCCATCACACCCAGCTCGTGGGCCCTGCCGCCCAGATTGAAGAAACAGAAATGGCTCATCAGGCCACGACGCATGACCTGATAAGCGGCCACCGTGGAGTCGAAGCCACCGGACATCAATACCAGGGTCTGTTCCAGCGAGCCCAACGGATAACCGCCGATGCTGTTGTGCTGGCTGTGAATCACGAACAACCGTTGGTCGCGAATCTCGATGCGCACTTCGACTTCCGGCGCTTTCAGGGAAATACCGGCGGCGCCGCACTCACGACGCAGTTTGCTGCCGACGTACTTCTCGACGTCCATGGAGCTGAAGTCATGATGCCCGGCGCGCTTGCAGCGAACCGAGAAAATCTTGCCGGACAAGGCATCGCCGAAATGCAGTTTGCACTTCTCGTAGATGTCGTCCATGTCGCCAAGAGCGTATTGATCGACCTGCAGGAAATGCGCGATGCCGGGCATGCAGCTCAGGCGCTCGGTCATTTCGTGCAGGACGCGGGAATCCTGAACCTTCGTCTCGACCTCGAGGTTGTCCCACACGCCATCGACCACCAGCGCCGGGTCCAGATCGCGGAGCACGGTACGGATGTTCTTGGCCAACTGTTTGATGAAGCGCTTGCGCACAGGTCGGCTTTTGATGGTGATTTCTGGGAAAACTTTAACGATTAGTTTCATGAAAACAGCGCGCGAGGTGCCGGTCAAAAAAGGGGGGCGCGGATTATAGCGGAAATTGCTCAAGGTTTAACCAGTTATCGTACTGCCGATCATCAGCGCACCAAAAAGGGACTGTATACAATCTGAGCGCACCGATGCGGTGCATCACTTTTCACAATTGCGACGTTTTACGCCCGAAAATCCGGCATTTTGGGCAGAAAACCCAACACAGGGCACTGGCATGCAAATTGCTCCCTTGTGAGGCAGGTTGCCTTGGCCGACTATCGCGCCCGGCATCACCCAAATTAAAGGGCCAACAACTATCCAGCCCTAATCCACCCCGGAGGACAACATGTCGAAGTCGGTTCAACTCATCAAAGATCATGACGTAAAGTGGATTGATCTGCGCTTCACGGACACCAAAGGCACCCAGCACCACGTGACCATGCCAGCTCGCGATGCGCTGGAAGACGACTTCTTCGAAGTCGGCAAAATGTTCGACGGTTCCTCCATCTCTGGCTGGAAAGGCATCGAAGCCTCCGACATGATCCTGCTTCCAGACGACGAAACTGCCGTTCTGGACCCGTTCACCGAAGAGCCAACCCTGATCCTGGTTTGCGACATCATCGAACCTTCGACCATGCAAGGTTATGACCGCGACCCGCGCGCCATCGCTCACCGCGCCGAGGAATACCTGAAGTCCACCGGTATCGGTGACACCGTATTCGCCGGTCCAGAGCCAGAATTCTTCATCTTCGACGAAGTGAAATTCAAGTCCGACATCTCCGGTTCCATGTTCAAGATCTACTCCGAACAAGGTTCGTGGATGTCCGACGCTGACATCGAAGGCGGCAACAAGGGCCACCGTCCTGGCATCAAAGGCGGTTACTTCCCTGTTCCACCGTTCGACCACGACCACGAAATCCGCACCGCAATGTGCAACGCTCTGGAAGAAATGGGTCAGGTCGTCGAAGTTCACCACCATGAAGTGGCAACCGCTGGCCAGAACGAAATCGGCGTGAAGTTCAACACGCTGGTCAAGAAGGCTGACGAAGTTCAGACCCTGAAATACGTTGTACACAACGTTGCCGACGCTTACGGCCGTACCGCGACCTTCATGCCTAAGCCTCTGTACGGCGACAACGGCTCGGGTATGCACGTACACATGTCCATCGCCAAAGATGGCAAGAACACCTTCGCTGGCGAAGGCTATGCCGGTCTGTCCGACACCGCCCTGTACTTCATCGGCGGTATCATCAAGCACGGTAAGGCACTGAACGGCTTCACCAACCCTGCAACCAACTCGTACAAGCGTCTGGTTCCAGGCTTCGAAGCTCCGGTCATGCTGGCCTACTCGGCTCGCAACCGTTCCGCGTCGATCCGTATTCCTTACGTCTCCAGCCCACGCGGCCGCCGTATCGAAGCGCGTTTCCCGGATCCAGCAGCTAACCCGTACCTGGCTTTCGCAGCTCTGCTGATGGCCGGTCTGGACGGTATCCAGAACAAGATCCACCCTGGCGACGCAGCTGACAAAAACCTGTACGACCTGCCACCTGAAGAGGCTGCAGAGATCCCACAAGTTTGCGGCAGCCTGAAAGAAGCCCTGGAATCCCTGGACAAAGGCCGTGCGTTCCTGACCAAGGGCGGCGTATTCAGCGACGACTTCATCGACGCTTACATCGCTCTGAAATCGGAAGAAGAAATCAAAGTACGTACTTTCGTACACCCACTGGAATACGAGCTGTACTACAGCTGCTGATCCAGTCGCGCCAGCGAAAGCTGCGTGAATAAAAGAGGCCTCCTTCGGGAGGCCTTTTTTGTGGCTACGAAAAACGAGTGTTTAGCGAGTGGTGGTATTTAGTTATCGTTTTTCTAATAGCATTGACTAGATACTCCACCACTCCCACTGCTCTCCAGTGCCGTTATCAATAATAAGGATGTCCAATGCCCCGGCCCCCTTGGCTCATGCTCTCGATCGCCCCGCTCATGGCGGGCTGCCTCAACTCACCTACCCCTCAAACGGCCCCCGATGCCGTGGAGTCGCTGGTTGCAGTGATCGAGCAGAGGCTGGACATTGCAAACGACGTTGCCGTGAGCAAGTGGTACAGCGGCAAGCCTGTGCAGGACAGTGATCGCGAGCGCCAGGTGATCCTCAATGCCGAGTCCCAAGCCCAGGCATTCAACCTGAACAGGGACGACGTCCACGCGTTCATGACCGCACAGATGGAAGCCAACAAGGTGGTGCAGTACGCGCGGATAGCCCAGTGGCACGAGAGCGGCCAGGCTCCCCAACCACCCGCTACCAGCCTGACGCAGGGCGTTCGCACCCGTCTGGATACGCTGCAACCGGATTTGATGCACAAGTACGCTGCGTTCCTGCCTTATGGCAGCAAGAGTGAATGCCAACGCTGGCTGCAGTCGACGACCAGACGCAAGGCCGCAGACGCTGTCATGCTCAGCGGCTTGCAGCGTGCAACCGATGGCCTGTGCAAAACGGAGCAAAAGTCTGATTGATGCTGTGGGAGCGCGGATGAGACTACCGGTCCGGTTTTGCTCTATGCTGCCCCCTGTGCCTGGCGCTACTGCAGTAGCGCGGTGCGAGCTGTCGTTCTCCTGATCGTGGTACTGGAGTGTTCATGCGTCAAAGTCTTGCCCTCGTCCTGCTGCTGTTTGCGTTGCCCGCCGTCGCGCAGATCTACAAATACACGGACGCCAACGGCAACACGGCATACAGCAATCAGCCGCCCAATGGGACCCAGGCCGAAACGGTCGATCTACCGCCACTCAACAGCGTGCAGACCGTCGCGCCAGCTCCAGCCCCGCCAATCCCTGCGCAAAATCAGAGTGAGCCACAACAGAACGCTGCGGCCTATCAGCTACTGGCACTGACCGACGTGCCCAATGGCGATGCGCTACGTGCCAATAACGGCACGTTCACCGTGGGGGTGGCGATTCAACCCCGCCTGCAACCCGGCCATCTGCTGCAGTTGATTCTGGACGGGAAGCCCTACGGCCAGCCTACCAACGTGCCCCGCCTCCAGCTCGTGGAACTGGACCGCGGCGAACACAGCCTGGCCGTACAGGTGCTGCAAGGGCCGGACTCCATCCAGCAAAGCCAGACGGTTTCCCTGACAGTGCAGCGAGTCCATGTCGGCAAGCCTTGAATTCGCGAGACTGCGCGTGAGGCCAAGGGGCCTGCTGCTGTGCCTGCTGATGCTGATCGGCCAGCCGGCAATCGCCGAGGTCTACACCTACATCGATGCCGAGGGTAACCGGGTCTACACCGATCAACCTCGCCGCAATGCCAAGAAGGTCGACATCGCGCCGAGCAACCAGATGAACTCCGCGCCTCGTAAGTCAAGCCAGGCCTCCAGCGCCAAGCCCAGACCCGGTCCGCTGTTTCGGTACCAACTGCTGCGCATTCTTGCGCCTGAACCGGACAGCACCGTCCGCGATGTGCAGGGCAACCTGATCGTGACTGTCACCAATGACCCGCAGCTGCAACAGGGGCATCGCTATCGGCTTCTGCTGGACGGCAGCGCTCATGGAGAATTCGGTCGCAGTCCGGTTTTTTCCCTGACCAACATTGATCGCGGCACGCATCAGCTGTCGATCGAGATAGTCGACGAGTTCGGCCGAGTCGCCGAGCGAACGCCCAACCAACCCTTTCACATGATGCGTATTTCCCTGTCTCAGAAACGCCAGGCTCAGCCTTGCAAGACAGAAGAGTACGGCGTACGCCTCGAGTGTCCGATCAAAGACAAGCCCCCCGAAGAAGAAAGCAGCATCCTGCCGTTTCTCTGATGCCCGCCTCCAAAGCGTCTAAGCTCCATAATGGTGCACAACCTGAACAACCATGCGCGTAAAATTCCCATTTTGGTTCACGAACGAGTCAAAGTTGTGCCCTCCTCGGGCTGGCTGTCCAAAAAAAGCCCGAAACGTCTCGCAGAACGCTTCTTTTCGGAGCCTTGGTTTGGTTCTTGCATTTTCTAACAAATAAGCAATGGACAGCCCGGTCTGAGCGGCTTTCCAAAGCTGGCGAAGACCAACCAGAGCCTGCATTCCTGGGCCCGCCCCGAGTGCAATGAGCCAAAAGAGGTCAACGAGATTCATGACAATCAGCGATACGTTGCACCGACTGTTACTCGACAACCTGACCACTGCCACGATTCTGCTCAACTCCGACCTGCGTCTGGAGTACATGAATCCGGCGGCCGAAATGCTGCTGGCCATCAGCGGTCAGCGCAGTCACGGACAGTTCATCAGTGAGCTGTTCACGGAATCGGCCGAAGCGCTTAGCTCGCTTCGTCAGGCAGTGGAACAGGCGCATCCGTTCACCAAGCGTGAAGCGATGCTGACGGCGCTCACCGGCCAGACGCTGACCGTGGACTACGCCGTGACACCGATCCTGTCCCAGGGCGAAACGATGCTGCTGCTGGAGGTACACCCCCGTGATCGCCTGCTGCGCATCACCAAGGAAGAGGCTCAGCTGTCCAAACAGGAAACCACCAAGATGCTGGTGCGTGGCCTGGCTCACGAAATTAAGAATCCGCTGGGCGGGATTCGCGGTGCCGCTCAATTGCTGGCCCGCGAACTGCCGGAAGAAAGCCTCAAGGACTACACCAACGTCATCATCGAAGAAGCCGACCGCCTACGTAATCTGGTCGACCGGATGCTGGGCTCCAACAAGCTGCCTTCATTGGCAATGACCAATGTTCACGAAGTGCTGGAGCGCGTCTGCAGCCTGGTCGAAGCCGAAAGCCAGGGCTGCATCACTTTGGTGCGCGATTATGACCCGTCCATTCCCGATGTGTTGATCGACCGCGAGCAGATGATTCAGGCCGTGCTCAATATCGTGCGTAATGCCATGCAGGCCATCAGCGGGCAAAACGAACTTCGCCTGGGTCGCATCAGTCTGCGCACCCGCGCCATGCGCCAGTTCACGATTGGCCACGTGCGCCATCGCCTGGTGAGCAAGATCGAAATCATCGATAACGGTCCCGGCATTCCGCCGGAACTACAGGAAACCATTTTTTACCCTATGGTCAGTGGCCGCCCGGACGGTACCGGGCTAGGCCTTGCCATCACCCAGAACATCATCAGTCAGCACCAGGGGCTGATCGAGTGTGACAGCCATCCTGGCCACACAACTTTCTCGATCTTCTTGCCGCTGGAACAAGGAGCAGCTTCGACATGAGCCGTAGTGAAACTGTCTGGATCGTCGATGACGACCGTTCCATCCGCTGGGTATTGGAAAAGGCCTTGCAGCAAGAAGGCATGACCACACAAAGCTTCGACAGCGCCGATGGCGTGATGAGTCGCCTGGCCCGCCAGCAACCGGACGTGATCATTTCCGACATTCGCATGCCCGGCGCAAGCGGGCTGGACTTGCTGGCGCGTATTCGCGAGCAGCACCCGCGACTGCCCGTCATCATCATGACCGCACACTCGGACCTGGACAGCGCCGTGGCCTCGTATCAGGGCGGCGCCTTCGAATACCTGCCCAAGCCTTTCGATGTGGACGAGGCCGTTTCACTGGTCAAACGCGCCAACCAGCATGCCCAGGAACAACAGGGCATGGACGTTGCGCCAACGCTGACCCGCACGCCGGAAATCATCGGTGAAGCACCAGCGATGCAGGAAGTGTTTCGCGCCATTGGGCGTCTGAGCCACTCCAACATCACGGTGCTGATCAACGGGGAATCGGGGACGGGTAAAGAGCTGGTCGCTCATGCGCTACATCGCCACAGCCCTCGTTCGGCCTCGCCGTTCATTGCGCTGAACATGGCAGCGATTCCGAAGGACCTGATGGAATCCGAACTGTTCGGCCATGAAAAAGGTGCGTTCACCGGGGCAGCCAACCTGCGTCGTGGTCGTTTCGAACAAGCCGATGGCGGCACGCTGTTTCTCGATGAAATCGGTGATATGCCTGCGGACACCCAGACCCGTCTGTTGCGTGTACTGGCCGATGGCGAGTTCTACCGCGTCGGCGGTCATGTGCCGGTCAAGGTCGACGTACGCATCATCGCGGCGACTCATCAGAACCTGGAAACTTTGGTACAGGCGGGTAAGTTTCGCGAAGACTTGTTCCACCGTCTGAACGTGATCCGCATCCACATCCCGCGCCTGTCGGATCGTCGCGAAGACATTCCGACCCTCGCCAGGCACTTTCTCAGCCGCGCCGCGCAAGAGCTGGCGGTGGAGCCGAAACTGCTCAAGGCCGAGACAGAGGAATACCTCAAGCATCTGCCATGGCCGGGCAACGTGCGTCAGTTGGAAAACACCTGCCGCTGGATCACGGTCATGGCTTCGGGCCGCGAAGTGCATATCAGCGACCTGCCGCCTGAACTGCTGAGCCTGCCGCAGGACGCGGCACCGGTCACCAACTGGGAACAAGCCCTGCGCCAGTGGGCCGACCAGGCATTGGCTCGGGGTCAGTCCAGCCTGCTGGACAGCGCGGTGCCAACGTTCGAGCGCATCATGATCGAAACCGCGCTGAAGCACACCGCAGGCCGCCGTCGCGACGCTGCTGTGCTGCTGGGCTGGGGCCGCAACACCTTGACCCGCAAGATCAAGGAGTTGGGCATGAAGATCGATGGTGGGGATGATGATGAAGGGGATGAGGGTTAAGACTCTCTAAGTCGCACCTCTTTATCTGTAGGAGCGCTTGCCCGCGATAGCGCCGTGTCAGCCGATAGATTGATCGCAGATCGATTGCAATCGCGGGCAAGCGCGCTCCTACAGGCCCGTCGTCATCCGGAGTGGAGTCACTCAGCCGACGACGGCTTCTCCCAAAGATTGATACCGCCCTCGACCGCGAACCGGTCGATTTCAGCCAGTTCTTCCTTGCTGAACTCAAGGTTGTCCAGCGCGGCAACGTTTTCGACGATTTGCTCGGGACGGCTCGCACCAATCAACGCCGAGGTCACTCGCGGATCCCGCAGTGTCCATGCGAGCGCCATCTGCGCCAGGCTCTGACCACGACGTTTGGCGATTTCATTCAGCGCACGCACATGTTCGATGTTCTGCTCGGACAGATGCGAGGCCTGCAACGAACCACCGCCCGGACGATTGACCCGCGCATCCTTGGGAATGCCATTCAGGTATTTGTCTGACAGCAATCCTTGCGCCAGGGCCGTGAAAGCAATGACGCCCGAACCCAGCTCTTCAGTGGTGTCCAGCAGATCCTTTTCGACCCAGCGATTGAGCAGGTTGTAAGCCGGTTGATGGATCAGCAGCGGGACTTTCCACTCTTTCAGCAGGCCGGCGATTTCGCGCGTCTTGGCCCCTGAATACGAAGAGATGCCGATGTACAGTGCCTTGCCTTGCTGCACCGCGGTGGCGAGTGCGCTGGCGGTTTCCTCCAGCGGTGTGTCTGGATCGAAGCGGTGGGAATAGAAGATGTCCACATAATCCAGGCCCATGCGCTGCAGGCTCTGATCGAGACTGGCGAGCACATATTTGCGCGAGCCGCCGCCCTGCCCGTACGGCCCCGGCCACATGTCCCAGCCCGCCTTGGTGGAAATGATCAACTCGTCGCGGTACTGCTTGAAGTCTTCACGCAGCAAACGGCCGAAGTTGATCTCCGCGCTGCCGTAGGGCGGGCCGTAGTTGTTGGCCAGGTCGAAGTGATTGATGCCCAGGTCGAACGCGGTGCGCAGCATCGCTCGCTGGGTGTCCATCGGCGTACTGTCGCCGAAATTGTGCCACAGGCCCATCGACAAGGCTGGCAGCACCAGGCCGCTACGACCCACACGACGGTAGGGAACGCGTTCATAACGGTTTTCAGCAGCAATGTAAGCCATGCAATCCTCTCTTCTTGTCTGTTGCCAAAGGAGCGATAAGAAGCGCCAATGGATAAGCGGTAAAGCGAGTATATTCAGCGCTCCGGGTAGCAGAAAAATGCTTTATTCCTTTGGCTGACATCGGTTTCTGATATGGATATTCGTCAACTCAACGCCTTTATCGCGGTGTTCGAGGAGCGCAACATCACCTCGGCGGCGCAACGTCTTTTCACCAGCCAGCCGACCCTCTCGGTCACGATTCGCCAGCTTGAAGAGGCCTTGGGCACGACGTTATTCCAGCGCCTGCCGCGCGGTGTCGAGGTTACCGATGACGCGCGCACGCTTTATCCACAGGCGCGCAGATTACTGGCAGAAGCTCACGCACTGGGCAGCCAGTTTCGTCAGCGTAATGACCGGCTCACGCTGGAGTTGGGTGTCGAGAGTGAAATTGCGGCCAGTCATCTGGAGTCGTTTCTGGAGACGGCTTATCGAGTCGTGCCGAATCTGCTGCTCAATCTACAGGAGGGTTGCAGCGGTGATGCGCGGCTTTCAGTAGAGGAAGATTGCTGCGAGGACGAGCTGTTTCTCCCGCTGTGGGAAGAACCCTTTGTGCTGGCGCTGGCAGCCCGTCATCCGCTGGCGGCGCGGACCCGTCTGGACGAAGCCGATCTTGCGAGCGTGCAGTGGATCACTTGCCCTTCCCATCCCTCTCACCAGCGCCTGATGGAGTTGTATAACCGCAGCATGGGCTCGGTGGTTGCTACAGCGGGTTCGATGACACTGACGCTGCGCCTGGTCGCGGCAGGCGCGGGGGTGGCGATGCTGCCTCAATCCATGGCCGATCATCACGCAGGCGTCATCACTCGCCCTGCGCGCACGCCCAAACTCATTCGCAGGGTTGGCCTGTGTTATTCCGCCCAGGCGCTGGATAAGCCCGCGCTCCGACTGCTGCATGGGCATTTGCAGGACAGTCCGGCCCTCAAAACCGTGACGGCTCTGTAGCGGTCCGGCTTGCCAGCGGTGGCGAACTTGCAGACGCATCCGCTGGCAAGCCATGCTGCTACAGCACAGAACTCTCTCTAACCCTCAACGCACCAGATGCAAGAACTGCATATGCCGCTCGTACTGATCGAGGATGTCGTTGATTACCTGCTCTTTCGTGTAACCCACCAGATCGTAATCCTGACTGCCCTCGCTCAAATGAACCTCGGCGCGGTAGTAACGCCGGTTGTTCAGCTGTTTGGAGCCCATGCCTGCGCGCGCGAACGAAGGTGTGAAATAGCCGCGCATGGCCACCTGATAGATGAAAGGCCGTTCCTCGCCGTGCCCGATTTCCAGGCTGACCGTGTGGTTGGTCGGGTCCGGTTGAGTGACCACGCTCAAGCCCTTTTCGACGAACACTGCCGTCACCTCTTCAATGGCCGGACGCACGGTCTGGTCGAGAAAACGGTACACCTCGTCACGGGACGGGAAATGCACGGCCTGGCTCAACCGCTGACGCCAGCCTCCACGTCGCGATCCCGAGACGGGAGCCAGCGAATACAGCTGCGCAATCTGGCGCTGGGACTCCATGTGAAACGCCTTGTGCAAGCCCCACATCATGGTCAGCAAGATCAGGGAAAACGGCAGCGAGGTCAGTACCACTGCGGATTTCAACGCATCGATGCTGCCGGAAAACAGCAGTCCGCTGGTGATCAGTGCAGTCATCACACCCCAGAACACCCGCAGCCACTTCGGCCCGTCTTCATCCGGGCTGCCGCCCTTGGCCGAAAGTGTGGACAGCACGACGGTTCCCGAATCGGCCGAGGTGACGAAGAACACGAAGCTGATGAACACCGTGACCGCGATGACGGTTTTGCTCCACGGGTAGTTTTGCAGCATCAGGTACAGCGTCATGGAAGGGTCATCGATGGCCGATTGCCCCAGCGCCGTCATGCCATGGTTGAGCACCTGGTCAATCGCGCTGTTGCCGAAAATCGACATCCACGCCAGGGTGAAACCCAAGGGAATCAGCAGTACGCCGCAGACGAACTCGCGGATGGTACGGCCTCGGGAAATGCGCGCGATGAACAGCCCCACGAACGGCGACCAGGCAATCCACCAGGCCCAGTAGAACACTGTCCAGCCGCCCAGCCAGTCACTCGGGGCGTTGTAGGCATAGACGTCGAAACTCTTGGTCGGCAGCGCGCCCAGGTAATCGCCGATGTTTTGCACAAGGGTGTTGAGCAAATGTTGGGTAGGCCCGGCGAACAGCACGAACAGCAACAGGGCACAGGCCAGCAGCATGTTGATGTCGGACATCACGCGCACGCCCTTATCGACGCCTGCCACGGCCACCAGAATCGCGGCCCCCATCATCAGCGTGATCAGACCGACCTGAACCCACTGGGTGTGCGGGACGTTGAACAGGTAATCCAGCCCCGAGTTGAGGTGCAGCACGCCAAAACCCATGTCGGCGCCGAGGCCGAAAATCGTGGCGATGATGCCGAACCCATCGACGGCGTAACCGATAGGGCCATTGATGCGTTTGCCGATCAGCGGATACAGCGCTGAACGCAGTGCCAGCGGCAGGTTGTGTCGATAGGCGAAGTAAGCCAGCGCCATGCCGACGAAAGCGAACACGCCCCAACCGTGCAGGCCCCAGTGCAGAAACAGTAGCTGCATGGCCTGACGCGCCGCTTCGGTGGTGCCGGCCTCGCCTTGTGGCGGTTGCATCAGGTGAGTCAATGGCTCCGAGACACAGAAGAAAAACAGCGTGATGCTGATACCGGCAGCGAACAACATGCCCGCCCACGACAGGTAGCTGAATTCGGGCTCGTCGTGATCGGCGCCGAGTTTGATCTTGCCGTACCCGGAAATCGCAGTGACCACTACGAACACCAAGTACAACGTCATGGCCAGCATGTAATACCAGCCCACTGTATTGGCCGCCCAGTTCTGCGCGGCGAGCAGCCACTGGCCTGCTGCTCCAGGGAAGCTGATAACCACCAGCCCAAAAATCAGAATGAAGGTGGCGGCAAAGTAGAAAACGGGAGCGTTCATGCGCACCGGCGCGCTATTTTGCGCGCTCGGAACATTCATGAGAAGACCGCCTGGTGGGCGGTAGAAACGTTCATGCAAGGCTGATACGGCAAGGGTAAGCCTCCTGATGTGAGGGGCAGCGAACCACCGGTTTAACTTGATTGAACGTTCAATTAAAACACGAATACGGGACGAAGGACTAATTGGCGGCCTCTGGACGCTAGTTCACAGAGGGGCAGATCGCACGAATGCAGGGCTTGGCTACGCAGGCCTAAAGGGACTCGGAGCAGGTAAAAAACAGCGCGACTCCGCCAAAAACCTGTAGCAGCCCGGCCGGGCTACTACAGATGTTTACCGGCGTCGAAGCGGCAGAACAAAGAGCCGGCCAAAAACCTACTTCTGCGACCCATCGTCATGCTGCAGATTCGCCTGATTGACGTTACTGCCCGCTGGCACACCGCGGGTCAGCCAGACGTTGCCGCCGATGGTCGACCCCTGACCAATCGTGATGCGCCCAAGAATGGTCGCGCCGGCGTAGATCACCACATCGTCCTCGACGATCGGATGCCGGGCGTGCCCCTTCTGCAATTGGCCGTCTTCATCAGCCGGGAAACGTTTCGCGCCCAAGGTCACCGCTTGGTAGATGCGCACGCGCTCGCCGATGATCGCGGTTTCGCCGATGACAACGCCGGTTCCGTGATCGATGAAGAAACTCGGGCCGATCTGCGCGCCGGGGTGGATGTCGATTCCCGTTGCCGAATGGGCCAGCTCAGAACTGATCCGCGCCAGCAGCGGCAGGCCGTTGTTGTACAAGTGATGGGCCAGACGGTGGTGAATGATCGCGAGAATGCCCGGGTAGCACAGCAGCACCTCATCAACGCTACGCGCAGCGGGGTCACCGTGGTAGGCAGCCAGCACGTCGGTGTCGAGTATCCGGCGGATCTGCGGCAACGCGCTGGCGAAATTCTGGATCAGCCGCTCGGCGTGGACATCCGCGCAACTGGCGTCTTCGCCTCGCTGGCGGGCGACATAGCGCAACTCGAGTCGCGCCTGCGCCAGTAAAGAGTTCAGCGCGACATCCAGGGTATGGCCGACGTAAAAATCCTCGCTTTCTTCGCGCAGGTCCACCGGGCCCAGACGCATCGGAAACAACGCGCCAGACAGGGCTTCGAGAATATCCCGCAAGGCCTCGCGGGACGGCAACTCGCGACCACCCTTTTCTCCGCTGACACGACCGTTTTGGGTTCGCCAGTCATCACGCGCGGCGCGCAACTCGCCCACGATTCGCTGCAATTGCCAGTGACCGGTCACGCCCTCGGCACAGGCTTTCGGGGACAGTTCGGGAATAGTGCTCACGCAGATTTCTCCTCAGTTCTACGGCTCGTCAGGCTGGACATGGCCGAAGGATGAGCCACTGTACGGCAATCATTTGTGGCGAAAAAATAACAATTTTAGTGAGGCTATAGCTCAGGACCGCCGTGAAAGCCATTGGTTGCCCTGTCCGAACCGTCTGCCTATAGTCCAGCGACTTACTTGAAGACCTACCGACATCGCCATGATCAAACAACAGCTGGACCGATTTAATCGCCTGGAACTGCTGGGCGCGCCAACCCCGTTGGAAAAACTCGAACGCCTGTCAGTCTGGGCCGGTCGCGACATCTATGTAAAACGCGACGACATCACCCCGCTGGCGATGGGTGGCAACAAGCTGCGCAAACTCGAATACCTCGCGGCGGACGCTCTGGCGCAAGGCGCCGACACGCTGATTACAGCGGGCGCCATCCAGTCCAATCATGTTCGGCAGACGGCCGCGCTGGCCGCGAAGCTGGGCCTTGGTTGCGTCGCCCTGTTGGAAAACCCCATCGGCACCGAAGACCGAAATTACCTGGGTAACGGCAACCGACTGCTGCTGGATCTGTTCGATGCGAAGGTCGAGCTGGTGGAGAATCTGGACAATGCCGACGAGTTGCTACAAGCGCTCGCGGCTCGGCTGAGCAGCAGCGGCAAGAAACCGTATCTGGTGCCCATCGGTGGTTCCAGCCCCGTGGGTGCTCTGGGCTATGTGCGTGCGGGTTTCGAACTGGCCGGGCAGATCAAACAAACCGGCGTGGACTTTGCGGCAGTGGTGCTGGCCTCAGGCAGTGCCGGTACCCACAGCGGGCTTGCGCTGGCGTTGGCCGAAGCCCTGCCGCAGTTGCCGGTGATTGGTGTGACGGTTTCACGGCCCGAAGAAACTCAGGCGCCGAAGGTTCGAGGGCTGGCCGAGCGCACGGCCGAACTGTTGGGTACGCCGATGCCGAGGGCGTTCGAAGTGCAGTTGTGGGACGAATACTACGGCCCGCGTTATGGCGAGCCAAACGCAGGCACATTGGCGGCGATCAAGCTGGTCGCCAGCCAGGAGGGTCTGCTGCTGGACCCGGTGTATACAGGTAAGGCCATGGCCGGACTGCTGGACGGAATCGGTCGCCAACGCTTCGAAGACGGCCCGATCATCTTCCTGCACACCGGCGGGGCTCCGGCGTTGTTTGCGTATCCCGATGCTTTTTCCGGGCAGTGAAATAGCCTTGGCTCTGTAGCAGCACGGCTTGCCAGCGGTATTGGACCTCAAAGCAACCGCCGGCAAGCCGGACTGCTACAGGGCGGGGGGCGACAGACGCCGATCAAACATGGCGAGATCTGTAGCAGCACGGCTTGTCGGCGGTGTTAGACCTCGCAGCTACGGCCGGCAAGCCGGACTGCTAAAGGTTTCTACGCCACCCAGGTTTGGTGAACGCTGTATATGCAAAAAACAAACTAGCGATTCGTTTTTAATTATTTTTAATCCTAAACGCCTGCTTCTATCATCGCCGCCAGCAACCGGCGCAGACCCGGCAGAGCACTGAAAAAGCTGGATAAACCTGCGACGTCACAGTAGCTTCGTCAGGTCTGACGCTTGCCTGACATACCAACTAAAACAGGGGACTCTCATGAACATGTCTGCAATCCGCCGCACTTTCCTGCTGTCGGCATTCAGCCTGGTGCTGGGCACCGGTCTGGTGACCCAGGCCGTCGCTGGCGAGCAACTGGAAACCATCAAGAAAAACGGCACCCTCAACGTCGGCCTGGAAGGCACTTATCCACCCTTCAGCTTCGTCGGCGCAGACGGCAAGCTCACGGGTTTCGAGGTCGAGTTCTCTGAAGCCCTCGCCAAGGAGCTGGGCGTCAAGGTCAAGCTGACCGCCACTCCATGGGCAGGCATCCTGGCCGCGCTGGAATCCAGGCGTCTGGACGTTGTCGTCAACCAGGTGACTATCTCCGACGAGCGCAAGAAGAAGTACGACTTCTCCGAGCCCTACACCGTGTCGGGTATTCAGGCGTTGGTGAAAAAAGAAAACGCCAATAAATTCCCCGAGCCCAAAGACCTGGACGGCAAGAAAGTCGGTGTCGGTCTGGGTACCAATTACGAAGAATGGCTGAAGACCAACGTGCCCGGCGCCGTGGTCAAAACCTACGACGACGATCCGACCAAATATGCGGATCTGCGCGTTGGCCGTATCGACGCCATTCTGGTGGACCGCCTGGCGGCACTGGATCTGATCACCAAGACCAAAGACAACCTGGCCGTTTCCGGTCCCGCGTTCTCTCGTCAGGAATCTGGTATCGCGCTGCGCAAAGGCGAACCTGAACTGCTGGACGCGATCAACAAGGCCATCGATAAACTGCGCGCCGACGGCACGCTGACCAAGCTGTCGCAGAAGTACTTCCAGGCTGATGTGACCAAATGATTGGAGAGAAACTGCAGCTCGCGCTGGATTCCGCGCCGTTCCTGCTTCAAGGCGTGTATTACACCGTGGGCCTCAGCCTCGGAGCGATGTTTTTCGGATTGGTGCTGGGCTTCGGCCTGGCACTGATGCGTCTGTCGAAGGTCTGGATCATCAGCGCCATCGCCAGAGTCTACGTGTCGTTCTTTCGCGGCACGCCCCTGCTGGTTCAACTGTTCGTGATCTATTACGGCTTGCCTGATTTCGGTATCGAACTCGACGCCATAACCGCGGCCCTGATCGGGCTGTCGCTGAACATGGCGGCTTATGCCTGCGAGATCCTGCGTTCGGCCATTGGCGCCGTGGACAAAGGGCAATGGGAAGCCGCTGCGAGTATCGGCATGACCCGCGCCCAGACCATGCGTCGGGCGATCCTGCCGCAGGCTGCGCGTACCGCGCTGCCGCCGCTGGGCAACAGCTTCATTTCGCTGGTCAAGGACACCGCCATGGCCGCCACCATTCAGGTGCCGGAGGTGTTCAGACAGGCACAGCTGATTTCATCCAGAACACTGGAAATTTTCACCATGTATTTCACCGTTGCGGTGATCTACTGGGTGCTGTGCACAGTACTGGCGCACTTCCAGAACCGTCTGGAAGCTCGGGCCAATCGCCACGATCTGGAGTCCTGAGGCATGATCACGGTTGAAAGACTGACCAAGCAATTCAAGGGCAATCAGGTACTCAAGGGCATCGATCTGAAAGTCGAGCCCGGCGAAGTGGTCGCCATTATCGGGCCCAGTGGCTCCGGCAAGACGACCCTGCTGCGTTGCCTGAACTTCCTGGAAGAACCCACCAGTGGAACCATCGTGGTCGGGGACATCAAGGTCGATGGCAGCAAACCGTTGAGTCAGCAGCAAGGCCTGATCCGGCAACTGCGTCAGCATGTCGGCTTCGTGTTCCAGAACTTCAACCTGTTTCCTCATCGTACGGCGCTGGAAAACGTCATCGAAGGCCCAATCGTGGTCAAGAAGATGCCGCGCGAACAAGCCATCGAACTGGGCCGTAAACTGCTGGCCAAGGTTGGTCTTGCTGGCAAGGAGGACGCCTATCCACGACGCTTGTCCGGAGGGCAGCAGCAGCGTGTGGCGATCGCCAGGGCGTTGGCGATGGAACCCGAAGTGATTCTGTTCGACGAACCGACATCGGCGCTCGACCCTGAGTTGGTGGGCGAGGTGCTCAGTACGATTCACGCACTGGCCGAAGAGAACCGCACCATGGTCATCGTCACCCACGAGATGAGTTTTGCTCGGGATGTAGCGAACCGGGTCGTGTTCATCGACAAGGGGGTCATTGTGGAACAGGGCGAAGCCAAGGCGTTGTTCGCCAATCCGAAAGAGGAACGAACGCGACAGTTTCTGGAGCGCAGCAGGAATTAGTCCTACATCACACGTCCCAAAAACGGCGCTATTAAGCGCCGTTTTCTTTGTCTTCAATATTTAGAAAAATCTGCATTAACCGAAAGTATTTCTATGTTCAGACCCTAGAGCCCCGCCTATTCCATCAACTTTTTCCATATAACACAGCACCCAGCACTTTCCGCCCTGCCGGCGTACTTTGACTGATCCGGCTCCGACAAAATAACGCCTCACTTGCCTTCCCCCTTTCATCGAAACCGATCCAGACGAGCGCACCTGCGGAGTAGGACGTGACACTCGGCCGTAGCCTCAGCCCTCTGCATTCAGCTGTAGGAAACGTCCGTTAATTCTGCACATAAACATTTACGTCTTCTTTTCTGTTGACAGATATGCAGCAACACAATTAGCTCAAATTCAACTTCGGCCAACTTCCGAGTTCGATAACAACATCCAAATTGCCACTGTTTGTAATGTTTGCCATGACTGTGCATCAGGCATGTACTAACGGCATTGATTCAACGTTGCGTTCGCGAGCGCCACCGTCACCGAACGCACTACTTCAGGTCCACATTCATTGAGTATTCGAAGATGATTCAGACACCCGTCAGTAACCCGCTACTGGAGCTCTTCGCTCCTTGTCTGCCGCAGGCCAACAAGCAGGGAATCGGCGCCCTGGCGGCTGCCGATCTATCAGTGAACATCCCGCCTTACGCCGACATGGAACCTGGGGACCTGATCGAATTGTTCTGGGGAGATTGTTATGTCGCATCAACACTGCTGACTGAGTCCGACATCGGAAATATATCCGTCCTACATGTGCCGGAGAGCTTCCTTCAAAGCGGCAAGGTAAAGACCTACTACAAGGTCACGAAGATTGGCTGCGCGCCAGTGAAATCACCCTCTTGCAAACTATGGGTCAAACTGGAAACACCGGGAGGCCATCTGGTCAGCGCTGAAGGGGACGAAAACCAGGGGTTGGCGCCGGTGTCGCTTCCCGAGGCAATCATGCTGCACGGCTTGGGCCGACAGCACCTCAGGGAGGGTGTGGAGATCCGTATCGAGTGCTATCCGAACATGGAGGCCTATGACGAAATAACCCTGCGTTGGGGGGACGTGCGCATGGATCTACCTGTCCTCACCGACAACGACGTGGGCAAGACGATCACGTTTCGGGTTCCCGCGTCATTGATCGAGGAAGCGGGCGATGACCTCCATCAGGAAGTGACGTATTGCGTCATAGACCGCGTGGGCAACAACTCGCGCTGGGCCCCGCCGCGATCGATCAGGGTCAGCACAGAGCGATGGTACGAACTGGAGGCCTGATGCTGTCCGACAGTGGCCGATGTTGTCGCGGTGCAAGCAGACTGTGCCGCGACCGAGCAAAACTCATTACGTGAGCGACTGCACAGGTCCGAGACAACAAAGACATTTCCCACAGCATCTCCCATCACCTCCTACAGAATGTGCCCGCCTCCGATGAAATCGCGCTGCTAGCCTGCGGTTAAATCCCTCAGGAGGCGTTTCCCATGCCAAGCCGAGCCATCCTCAAGTACCTGATCCTCACGCTGATCTTCGGGACATGCCTGGCGTACACGCAAGCCATTTGACTGACCAGGGCAATCATGTTCGCCTTCTATGCTTATTCCTAAATGCATGTTTATTTAATTTTTATAAACGTTTAGGGTATATGCACCGGACCACCGGACCATCGTCGCTTTTTCTACCGCCATCGCGGTTTTGATTCGAGGTTCGAATGGTCACGCACAACTACCCCAGTGCACATGCTCTTGAAGGTCGCCATCATGACTGACCTGAGCGCTCTGCCGATCCAGCAATCTCTGGACGTTGCTCCTCCCCTTCTGCCCGCCACCGTGCTGCGCAACGATGCACAAGCCATCGCCGCAGCGCATGAGCTGGCCGCCCTCATTCGACCGACCGCCGCAACGCGTGATCGC
Source organism: Pseudomonas sp. LS-2 (assembly GCF_003605735.1). Classification (GTDB taxonomy): domain Bacteria; phylum Pseudomonadota; class Gammaproteobacteria; order Pseudomonadales; family Pseudomonadaceae; genus Aquipseudomonas. The sequence continues at coordinate 294,652 of NZ_QXTJ01000003.1, forward strand.
GATCGGCAACTGCCGTGGAGCGAAATCGAGCAGTTCACCCGCAGCGGTCTGGGCAGTATTTGCGTACCCCATTCTTACGGCGGCCCACAGGTGTCGTTCGTTACGGTCGCCAAGGTATTCGCCATTCTGTCGGCCGCTGACCCTGCGGTCGGGCAAATTCCACAGAATCATTTCGGCATTCTCAATTCGCTGATCGGCAGCGCCAGTGACGCGCAGAAGAAAGTCCTGTTCGAGAGCGTGCTCAACGGCGCTCGGATTGGCAACGGCGGACCGGAGCGCGGTACCAAAAACACCCTCGACGTGAAGACCCGCCTGACCGCAAACGGTGATCATTTTCTGCTCAACGGCCGTAAGTTCTATTCGACCGGGGCGCTGTTCGCCCACTGGGTCGCGGTCAAGGCGATCAACGATGACGGCAAGCAGGTGCTGGTTTTCGTCCCCCGTGGAACGCCGGGGCTGCACATCATCGATGATTGGTCCGGCTTCGGGCAGCGCACCACAGCCAGCGGCAGCGTGTTGCTGGAAAACGTGCGAGTCAGCGCAGATCTGGTGATCGAGAACTGGAAGCTGGGGCAGTCGCCCAACATTCAGGGCGCGGTTTCTCAGTTGATTCAGGCCGCCATCGACGCGGGCATCGCTCGCGAAGCCATCGACGACAGCATCCGTTTCGTGCGCGAGCGTTCACGTCCCTGGATCGAAGCCAATGTCGAGCGCGCCAGCGATGACCTTTACGTGATCGCCGATATCGGCAAGCTGAAACTGGAGCTGCACGCCGCTGAAGCACTGTTGCACAAGGCCGGACGTGTACTCGACGAAATCGCCGCATCGCCCATTGATGCCCAGTCGGCTGCTCGCGCTTCCATCGTGGTCGCCGAAGCCAAGGTGCTGACTACCGACATCGCTTTGCAGGCCAGCGAAAAGCTGTTCGAGCTGTCGGGCAGCCGCGCCACCCTGGCCGAATTCAACCTTGATCGGCACTGGCGCAATGCACGGGTTCACACCCTGCACGACCCCGTGCGCTGGAAGGTTCACGCCGTCGGCGCCTGGCACCTCAACGGCACTCTGCCTGCCCGTCATTCCTGGATCTGACCAGACCACTGGAAACACTTTTTATGAGCATTCAATCCTTACCGCGTGAAACGCAGGCGGCTCCCGCGACTGCGATTATTCGGGATGACGCACAGGCTCTGGAGATCGCCCGGGCACTGGCCGAGGCCTTCAAAGAGCAGAGCGCCGTGCGCGACCGCGAGCGTCGCCTGCCGCATGTCGAACTGGAGCAATTTTCCCGTTCGGGCCTGTGGGGTATCAGCGTCCCCAAGGCGTTCGGCGGCGCAGGTGTATCGAACGTCACGCTGGCCGAAGTCATCCGTCTCATTTCCGCTGCCGATGGCGCCTTGGGGCAGATTCCGCAGAACCACTTCTATGCCCTCGAAGTGCTACGGGTCAATGGCGACGCGGAACAGCAAAAGCGCCTGTATACCGAAGTGCTTGCCGGTCAGCGCTTTGGCAATGCCCTTGCCGAACTCGGAACAAAAACCGCCCATGACCGCACCACGCGCCTGAGCCGTGACGGCAATGGCTGGCGCATCAATGGTCGCAAGTTCTACTCCACCGGGGCGCTGTATGCCCAGCGCATCCCGACCTCGGTGATCGATGACGACGGCATCCAGCAACTGGCCTTTGTGCCGGCTGATGCTGTGGGGTTGAGCGTGATCGATGACTGGAGCGGATTCGGTCAACGCACCACCGGCAGCGGTTCGGTAGTGTTCGAAAACGTCTACGTCGGCGCCGACGATGTCGTGCCCTTTAAGACCGCTTTCGAACGCCCCACGACAGTCGGTCCGCTGGCGCAGATTCTCCATGCGGCCATCGACACGGGTATCGCTCGCGCCGCCTATGAAGACGGGTTGCATTTCGTGCGCACGCGCACCCGGCCCTGGATCGACTCGGGCATCGAAAAAGCGGTCGATGATCCGCTCACGCTGCACAGCTTCGGCAAGCTTGCGATCCGTCTTCACGCCGCCGAGGCGCTGCTCGAACGCGCCGGGGAACATCTGGATCGCGCGCACGCCGAGACAACCGCAGAGAACCTCGCTCAAGCGTCGATTGCCGTCGCTGAAGCCCGAGCCATCAGCACCGAGATATCGCTGGCAGCCGGTAGCACATTGTTCGAGCTGGCCGGGAGTCAGGCCACGCTGGCCGAGCACGGTCTGGATCGTCACTGGCGCAACGCGCGAGTACACACGCTGCACGATCCGGTGCGCTGGAAGTATCACGCCATCGGCAACTTCTACCTCAACGACGTCAATCCACCGCGTCGGGGGACGATCTGATGAGCAAGAAAAAGATCCTGCTCAATGCGTTCAACATGAATTGCATCGGCCACATCAACCACGGTTTCTGGACGCACCCGCGCGATACCTCGACCCAGTACAAGACCCTGGAATACTGGACGCGCCTTGCACAATTACTGGAGCGCGGACTGTTCGACGGGTTGTTCATCGCAGACATCGTTGGCGTCTATGACGTGTACCAGAAGTCGGTCGATGTGACGCTGAAAGAGTCGATCCAGTTACCGGTCAACGATCCACTGCTCCTGGTCTCGGCCATGGCGGCCGTCACCCGGAACCTGGGTTTCGGCCTGACCGCCAACCTCACCTATGAGACGCCCTATCTGTTCGCCCGGCGCATGTCGACGCTCGATCACCTGACCCGTGGGCGTGTGGGCTGGAACATTGTCACCGGTTATCTGGACAGCGCAGCCAAGGCCATGGGGCTGACCGAGCAGATCGAGCATGACCGCCGCTACGATCAGGCGGACGAATACCTGGAGGTGCTTTACAAGCTCTGGGAAGGCAGTTGGGAGGACGACGCGGTCATTGAAGATCGCCAGGCGCGGGTCTACGCGCAACCGGAGAAGGTGCATTACGTGCGGCACCACGGCGAGTTCTATCAGGTGGAGGGTTATCACCTGTGCGAGCCCTCCCCGCAGCGCACACCGGTGCTGTTTCAGGCGGGCAGTTCGGACCGGGGTCTGCAGTTCGCAGGCAGCAACGCCGAGTGCGTTTTCATCAGCGGCCAGAACAAGCCTGCCACTCGCCAACAGGTGGACAAGGTTCGCGCCAGCGCCGTGGCGGCAGGTCGCAATCCTGACGACATCAAAGTGTTCATGGGCCTCAACGTCATCGTCGGGGTCACGGAGCAGGCTGCTCGGGACAAGCACGCCGAGTACCTGAAATACGCCAGTGCCGAGGCAGGCCTGGCTCATTTTGCGGCGTCTACCGGCATCGACTTTGCCGAATACGAACTGGACGAACCGATCCAGCACGTCAAAGGCAACGCGATTCAATCGGCGACGAAGATCCTCAAGAACAATGACTGGACCCGACAGAAACTCCTGGATGAGCACGCCCTGGGCGGACGCTACATCACCGTCATCGGCTCGCCTGAACAAGTCGCGGACGAACTGGAGTCATGGATCGCCGAAACCGGCCTTGATGGCTTCAACCTGACCCGCATCGTCACTCCGGAAAGCTATGAGGACTTCATCGACCTTGTGATCCCGGAATTGCAGCGGCGGGGCTCGTACAAGACCGCTTATGAGCAGGGGACCTTGCGCGAAAAGTTGTTCCCCGAGGGTGAGGCGCGGTTGCCGGAACAACATGCATGGGCACGATTCAGAGCCACCCACTGACCGAATATGAATCGTAGGAGCGCGCTTGCCCGCGATGGCGTTGTATCAGACACATTCTTCATCGCCTGACACACCGTGATCGCGGGCAAGCGCGCTCCTAGAGCTTCTGCGAACCCCAAAAATACTGAACCAGCCTCCTGACACCGGATAACGAAAGATGACCAGAACACTGCTGCCCCTTGCCCTTTCCCTTGGCCTTTTTGCAGGCCTGGCGCAAGCCGCTGACCAACCCCTGAAAGTCGGTACCACAGCGGCTTTCGCCATTCCGTTGGAAGCCGCTGTGGCCGAAGCCGACAAACAGGGTCTCAAGGTCGAACTGGTGGAGTTCACTGACTGGATCGCTCCCAACGTCAGCCTCAACGCCGGCGACATCGATGTGAATTATTTCCAGCACATTCCCTTCCTGGAGAACGCCAAGGCAGCATCGGGCTTCGATCTGGTGCCTTATGCACCGGGCATCATCAACAACGTTGGCCTGTACTCGAAAAAATACAAAAGCTTCGATGAACTGCCGACCGGCGCCAGCGTTGCCATCGCCAACGACCCGATCAACAGCGGTCGCGGACTGCAACTGCTGGCCAAGGCAGGGTTGATCACGCTCAAGCCCGGCGTGGGCTACAAGGCGACTGAAGACGACATCACCAGCAACCCGAAAAAGCTCAAGCTGATTCAGGTCGAAGCGGTGCAACTGGTCCGCGCCTACGATGATGCCGATCTCGTCCAGGGCTACCCCGCCTACATTCGGCTTGCGAAAACCTTCGATGCAGGCTCGGCGATTCTGTTCGATGGACTGGATCACCCCGAATACGTGATTCAGTTCGTGATCAGGCCCGATCACAAGGACGATCCGCGTCTGGCCAGATTCATCGACATCTACCAACACTCGCCGGTCGTGCGCGCCTCACTGGACAAGGTGAATGGCTCGCTGTACCAGGTCGGCTGGAAGAACTGACATGAATGCCACCGCGCAACGCTCCCAGCCTCTTGAACACGGCGCCGGGCCCTTGGCCGGACGTGCCGAACTGCACCCGCAGAAAGCCAGTGCTCACGTGCGCTTTACCCAGTTGGGCAAGGTTTATGAGGGGCGGCAAGGACCCGTCGCCGCGCTCAAAGGCATTGACCTGGATATCCAGCGCGGTGAAGTGTTCGGCATCATTGGCCGCAGCGGCGCGGGCAAGTCTTCGCTGATTCGCACCATTAATCGCCTGGAGCAACCGAGCAGCGGCCGGGTGCTCATCGATCAGGTCGATATCGCAGCCTTCAACGAAGACAAGCTCGTAGAACTGCGCCGACGCATCGGCATGATCTTCCAGCACTTCAACCTGATGTCAGCCAAGACCGTGTGGCAGAACGTCGAACTGCCGCTGAAGGTCGCAGGCGTGCCCAAGGAGCAGCGTCAGCGCAAGGTCGCCGAATTGCTTGAGCTGGTAGGCCTCAAGGACAAACACAAGGCCTACCCCGCGCAGTTGTCCGGCGGTCAGAAGCAACGTGTCGGGATTGCCCGAGCACTGGTGCACGATCCGGCGATCCTGCTGTGCGACGAAGCCACTTCGGCGCTTGATCCCGAAACCACGCAATCGATTCTCGGCTTGCTGCGCGAGATCAATCAGCGCCTGGGCCTGACCATCATCCTGATCACCCACGAGATGGCCGTGATTCGGGAAATCTGTGATCGCGTGGTGGTTCTGGAACAGGGCGAGATCGTCGAGCAAGGTCCGGTCTGGCAGGTGTTCGGCGACCCGCAGCACGAGGTGAGCAAGACGCTGCTTGCGCCGCTTCAACACGTTCTGCCGGACGACCTGCACGCCCGCCTGCACGCGCAGCCCTCGGACAAGAGCGCAAGCGTCGTGCTGGATCTGCAATTCACCGGCAGCACCGGCAACGAGCCGGATCTGTCGGCACTGTTCAACGCCTTCGGTGGCAGAGTGAGCCTTTTGCATGGCGGCGTCGAGCGCATTCAGGGCCGGGCGCTGGGGCATCTGCTACTCGCCATCAGCCACTCACCGCTGTCCATCGAAGAACTGCTCATTCGCGCCCGCAAACAGGCGCAACACGCGAAGGTACTCGGTTATGTGGCTTGATCGTTTGTGGCAAGGCGTCATCGACACCTTCTTGATGGTCGGCGTGTCATCATTGATCGCGCTGATCCTGGGCATCCCGCTGGCGGTGATTCTGGTCACCAGCGGCAAAGGCGGGATTTTCGAAGCACCGAACGTCAATCGCGTACTGGGCGCGTTCGTCAACGTCTTCCGTTCGGTGCCGTTCCTGATCCTGATGGTCGCGCTGATCCCCTTCACCCGCCTGATCGTCGGCACGACCTACGGCGTCTGGGCCGCCGTCGTCCCCCTGACCATCGCCGCCACGCCGTTCTTCGCACGCATCGCCGAAGTCAGCCTGCGCGAAGTCGACCACGGCCTGATCGAAGCCGCACAAGCCATGGGCTGCCGCCGCTGGCACATCGTCTGGCACGTCCTGCTACCCGAAGCCCTGCCCGGCATCGTCGGCGGATTCACCATCACCCTCGTCACCATGATCAACTCCTCCGCCATGGCCGGCGCCATCGGCGCGGGAGGCCTGGGCGACATCGCCTACCGCTACGGTTATCAACGGTTTGATACGCAGGTGATGCTTACCGTGATCGTGCTGCTGGTGGTGTTGGTGGCAGGGATTCAACTGGGCGGGGATCGGTTGGCGATCAGATTGAACAAGCGATGAACAGAGGGTACGTAGCTGATCTGGCAGACTTTTGATTCGGAGTTGATTCTGGCCGAAGGCCGTGGGAACCCTGCTTGCCAGCGATCTGCCGCGCAGCGGTAGCTAAACCGGTCCTCTTCGCTGTGTCAGATAGACCGGATTTGCCGGGTTGCTGTCGCTTCGCAACAGATCGCTGGCAAGCCCGGCTCCCACGCCCTTCGGACAGAAGCAAGACCGCGACGAGCCCACGTCGGGGTATATTGGCAGCTTCTCCCGCTCAGAATCCGCAGCAATGAAACTCGACCCGCAGGACCTCGCTCAGATCACCGCCACCACCCTGGGCAATTACAACGACGTGGCCGAGGGCTTCCGTGAAGGTACGCGGGATCACGATGTTAGTCAGAATATCGACGCGCTGCTGCGCAATATTCAAAGCACGCCACCGTTTCAGATCCTGGATTTCGGTTGCGGGCCGGGGCGGGACTTGCAGACGTTCACCGCGATGGGCCACGTCGCAACGGGACTCGACGGTTCGGAGCGCTTTGCCGAAATGGCCCGCGCCGACAGCGGCTGCGATGTGCTGCATCAGAACTTTCTGGAACTCAATCTGCCTGCCGAGCGTTTCGACGGGATCTTTGCCAACGCGTCGCTGTTTCATGTCCCTCGCCAAGAGCTACCACGCGTACTGCGGGAATTGCACGCAGCATTGAAGCCCGGCGGCGTCCTGTTCAGCTCAAATCCGCGGGGAAACAATCAGGAAGGCTGGAAAGGCGAGCGTTATGGCTCGTTTCATGACCTTGAGTCGTGGAGCGCCTTGCTGACCGGGGCGGGTTTCGTCGAAGTCGAGCATTACTACCGGCCCGCGGGGCTGCCGAGGGAACAGCAACCTTGGCTTGCGAGTGTCTGGCGCAGGGTTTGATCAGGCTATGCATACCTGACCCTGCCCGACGGGCGTGTGAACCGGCTTTCTGCATATCTTCCAGAGAACCCCGGCAGGTCCGGTCTTGATTTCCTGTAGCAGTCCGGCTTGCCGGCGGCGGCGTCATTGAGATCGCTGCCGTCGGCAAGCCGTACTGCTACAGAAACGTGTTTGCCAGACAACGGTCACTGCGCCGCAGGATGCGCGCCCTCTTCGCCATGTTCTTCCTTGCGTTTCTGCTTCTCGGCGTCGGCCTGTTCACGCTGCTCTTTGGTCGGTTCCTTGATCTTGTACCAGGTCACGTACAGCGCCGGCAGGAACAGCAGCGTCAGCAGGGTGGCGATGATGATCCCGCCGATCATCGCGTAGGCCATCGGCCCCCAGAACACTTCGCGGGCGATGGGGATCATGCCCATGCTCGCCGCCGCAGCCGTCAGCAGAATCGGCCTACGCCGGTGCTGGGTCGCTTCGGCGACGGCGTCCCACGGCAGGTAACCTGCTTGTTCATATTCTTCGATCTGGGTCACCAGAATCACCGAGTTGCGGATGATGATGCCGATCAGCGCGAGAATCCCGAGAATCGCCACGAAGCCCATCGGCGTCCCCGTCGGGACCAACGCCAGCACCACGCCAATCAGCCCCAGCGGCGCGACACTCGCGACCAGGAACATCTTCTGCACGTTGTGCAGCTGGATCATCAGAAAGGTCGCCATCAGGAACAGCATCAACGGCACGACCTTGGCGATGGGTCCCTGGGCCTTGCCGCTCTCCTCCACCGTACCGCCCGTAGCGATTTTGTAACCCACTGGCAAATCGGCTGCGAACTTGTCGATTTCCGGCTTCAAGTCTTTGACCAGATCGGTCGGCTGGATTTCGTCGCGAACCGCCGCCTTGAGTGTGATCGTTGGCTTGCGATCACGACGCCAGACCAGCGGCTGCTCCAGTTCATACCGCACGTTGGCGAACGCCAGCAGCGGAATCGACGCGCCGCTCTGCGTGACGATCTGCAGGTTCTGCAGGGTTTCCGGGGAGCCGCGCTCTGAATCCACTGCACGCCCGACCACATTGATCAGGTAAATGTCGTCGCGCACCTGAGTCACATTGGCGCCGGTAACGATGCTGTTCATCAACTGCGCGACGTCTTCGGACGACAGGCCTAGCTGTCGCGCCTTGTCTTGATTGATGTCGATGCGCAGGACTTTGCCAGGCTCGTTCCAGTCGTAGATCATCTCGCCGATGTGCTGATTCTTGTCGAGCAGTGTCGCCAGTTCGATGGCGTGCTGACGCACCTTGTCGATGTCGTCGCCACTGACCCGATACTGAATCGGCCGACCCACCGGAGGTCCCATTTCCAGCGGCTGAACGTAGGTGCCGATGCCGACGAAGTCTTCGCGCAGCAGCTTCCTCAAACGGTCCATCAACGGACCACGCTGCTCCAGCCCCTTGCTGACGATCACCAGCTGCGCGTAGTAGGGATTTTCCAACTGCTGGTCCAGCGGCAGATAGAAACGCACCGCGCCCTGACCGATGTAGGTGCTCCAGCGCACCACATCCGGGTCGTCCTTGATGATCGCCTCGAGCCTGTCGACTGCCTTGCGCGTCTCGTTGATCGAAGCGTTCTGTGGCAGGTTGAGGTCGAGCAGGATTTCCGGCCTGTCTGACGACGGGAAAAACTGGTTCTGCACGAAGCGCATGCAAAACAACGCTGCCGCGAACAGCGCGATGGTAATGATGATCGCCAGCCAGCGGTTGCGCATGGCCCAGAACATCGAGCCATTGAAGGCTCTTGCAACGCGGCCTGGCGGCTTCTGTTCGTGTTTCTTGATGTTGTCGCTGAGGATATGAACGCCGATCACCGGGGCGAACAACACCGCGACGACCCAGGACACCAGCATCGCGACAGCAATCACCGCAAACAGGGTGAAGGTGTACTCACCGGCCGAACTGCCATTGAGGCCGATGGGCACGAAACCGGCCACGGTCACCAGCGTACCGGTCAGCATCGGGAAGGCGGTCGAGGTGTAGGCAAAGGTCGCTGCCTGTTCCTTGGTATCACCCAACTCCAGACGCGTGACCATCATCTCCACGGTGATCATCGCGTCGTCCACCAGCAGGCCGAGCGCAATGATCAACGCCCCCAGCGAGATCCGCTGCATGGTGATGCCGCTGTATTCCATGAACACGAAGACCATCGCCAGCACCAGCGGAATCGAACAGGCCACCACCAGCCCGGCCCTCACCCCAAGGCTGATGAAGCTGACCACGAGCACGATGATCACCGCCTCGAACAACGCACTGGTGAAGCCGCCAACGGCCTTCTCGACCACCTGCGCCTGATCGGAAACGTTATGCACGCCCACACCGATGGGCAGGTCCGCCGTGGCCTGATCCATGCGCGCGTGCAGGTCCTTGCCGAACGCCTGAACGTTGCCGCCCTTCTTCATCGCAATCGCAAGGCCGATGGCCGACTTACCGTTGTAGCGGAATTGCGGCTTGGCGGGGTCAACGTAGCCCCGGCTTATCTCAGCGATGTCACTCAACCGATAGAAACGGTCGTTCAGCCGAAGGTTGACCGTCTCAAGGTCCTTTTCCGACTCGAACTGTCCGGAAGTGCGCACGGAAATCCGCTCCGGTCCCGCTTCGATCACGCCCGCAGGTGTCACGGCGTTCTGCGATTGGAGGCTTTGCACGACCTGGCGCTGGTCCAGCCCCAGCGCCGCCAGTTTGCGGGTTGAGAAGTTGAGGTAAATCACTTCGTCCTGCTGGCCGATCATCTGGACCTTGCCCAGCCCCGGCACGTCGCGGATCTGCACCCGCACCTGCTCGACGTAATCGCGCAACTGTCGCAGCGTCAGACCATCGGCGGTGAAAGCATAAATGGAGCCGAACACGTCGCCGAACTCATCGTTGAACGCCGGGCCCTGGATGCCTTGGGGAAACGTGCCGCGGATGTCATCGATTTTCTTGCGCACCTGATACCAGATGTCCGGAATCGCCTCGGCGCTGGTGGTGTCGCGCAGGTAAACGTAGACCGTCGACTCCCCTGGACGGGTATAGCTTTTCACGTAATCGAGGGAGTCCAGTTCTTCGAGCTTTTTCTCGATGCGGTCGGTGACCTGCTCCAGGGTTTCATCGACGGTCGCGCCAGGCCAGCGGGTCTGGATGACCATGGTTTTGATGGTGAACGAAGGGTCTTCTTCGCGCCCCAGATTCATGTACGAGAACACGCCCATCAGCAAGCCGACGAACATCAGGTACCAGACGAATGACTGATGCTTGAGCGCCCAATCGGAGAGGTTGAAATTCCCTTTCATCGTGGGCTGTCCTTATCGACTTTGACTTTCTGCCCCGGCTTGAGGCTGTTCACACCAGCAGTGACGACACGCTCGCCGCCTTTGACGCCCCCCGCCACGACAATCATATTGTTGTCGCGGCTGACGACTTTCACTGGACGCGGCGAAACGGTCTGGTTCTGCATGTCGACGATCCAGAGCTGCGTCTTGCCGTCGACCTCCTGCAATGCGTTGGCGGGCAGTTCGATGCGCGGCTCGATGGCCGAGCTGAGGGTGACGCTGATCGCCGTGCCCAGGCGAAATGCCGCAGGCGTATCGGCCAGGGACAGGCGGGCACGACGTGTGCGGGTCGAGCTTTCGGCCTGGGGCTCGAGTTCGCGCAGGGTGGCGGTGGTATTAATCTCGGGCTCCAGCTGGCTGGCGACCTTGAACACCACATCCTGCGGTAACTGTTCGGCGAGCGGCGCCGGCAAGTCGATCACCGCTTCCTTGATGTCCGGACGCGCCAGGGTCACGACTTGCTCACCGGCACTGACCACTTGCCCGGCTTCGGCTTTCCATTCGGTGACCACCGCCGCGTGATCGGTGCGAAGCTCGCTGTAGCTCAACTGGTCCTGAGACTGCTGCACAGACGCCTTGGCCTGATCGAAAGAGGACTTGGTAGTCTTGAGGTCGGTCACGGCGACGTCCAGCGCCGCCTGCGCACCGACGCCTCTGTCGAACAGTTCCTGCTGACGTCGGGCGTTGGCCTGGGCGTTGATGTACTGCGCTTCAACGCGAGCCAGATCACCCTGGTTGGAGCGCAACTGGTTCTGCAGATCGGTAGGGTCGAGCGTGGCAAGTAACTGGCCTTTTTCGACCTCACTGCCTACGTCCACGCTACGTTGCGCGATACGGCCCCCGACCCGAAACCCCAGCGTACTTTCATAGCGCGCTTCGATATTGCCGGCAAAACGACCCAGATTTTCCGTGGCCTGGGGTTTAACCTCCATGTACAGCACCGGTCGCACCGGTTCCGGCGGCGGCTCCTCCTTGCTGCACGCGGCCAGCATCAACCCGGCGAGCACAATCGCTGACAGACGCTTCATTGCGAGTCCCCCGTCAGGTTCTTGTACACGTCGGCCAGTTCGACCTGCATGTCAGGGTGCAGCAACTGGTTACCGGCAACCACCACTTTCTCGCCGTTCTTCAAGCCATCGACGATGACCACTTTGCCCGTTAGGTAGCGCCCCACCGTCACTGCGCGCAGGTTGGCCTTTTTCTGGTCATCGACCACCCAGACAGCAGGCTTGCCAAGGTCATCGCCCAGCCCCTTGGTCAGCGCCGACCACGGCAGCTCGACACTTTGTTTGGCGGGCACCGTCAGCGCAGCACTGACCACCGAGCCCAGATCCATGCCTTCCGGCAGGGAGCTCAGGGCGATCTTCACCTGCAGTGTTCCGGTCTGCGCAGAAACCGCCGGCGTCACTTCGCGCACCTTGCCGGTGGCTTTGATGTTGGGGTTGTCGAGCAAGGTGACTTCGATCGGCTGATCGGTGGGAGGCTGGACGAACAGTGATTCGTAGACGTTGAAAACGGCATCGCGCTCGCCGGCGCGGGCCAGGCTGAATATCGGCATGGTTGCCTGCACCACCTGACCCACCTCAGCCTGGCGAGCGGTAATGATTCCGGGCGCATCGGCGATCAACGAGGTGTAACCCAACTGCTCGCGAGCATTGGCCAGTTGTGCCTGTGCGGCCTTCAGCGCGCTCTGGCTGCTGCGCAGTTGTGCTTGCGCGGAGTCGTATTCACTCTTGCTGGTGTAACCCTTGGGCAGGAGTTTTTGCTGACGCACAAAGGCGGCGGCGGTCTGCTTCACCCGCGCCTGCTCGGCGGCTTCGGCGGCAATGGCCGAATCGACATTGGTCTGCAGATCCTTGGGATCAAGTTTGGCCAGGACCTGTTTGGCCGTGATGCGGTCACCGACATCGACCATGCGCTGAATGATCTTGCCGCCGACACGAAACGACAGTTGCGTCTGCACGCGGGCCTGAATGTCACCTGTCAGGGTCACGGCAGCGGCGAAGTCGGCGGTCTTGACCTCCTGCACCTGCACGCGCGGACGAACAGGATCGGTGGGTTTTTCCTTGCCGCACCCGGCCAGAAGCGTGAGGCACAGGCCCAGCCCGAAAGCAGTCAGGCTTTTGCAAAAAAACGAGGGTTGGGCGGGCATGCAAGCTCCTTGTGCCAATGCCTTTGCACACCAGACGGCTGAGCGTCGTCGTGCTGTGATCATGCGACTGTGAGCGTAGATCAGGGTTCCTCTCACCGCTAAACGCCGCCAAAACATGTTTTTGGCGGGGATCAGCGCATGGGCAAGAGAGGAAGACCTGTCGCCCACTTTCCGGGCCGGTTTTGAGGTAAACGCGTGTGCATTTGGGCCGGGTCGCTGTATCAACTCTCGGTGTTCTGGCCGAAGGCAGGGAGTCAGGCAGGTCCGCTTTTGATTCTGGCCGGAGGCCGTGGGAGTCAGGTTCGCAAATCAGCTACCCGCCCCACCGTGTGCCTCTTCAAAGAAGAAATCCTTCCAGCTGTCAGCCTTGTTCTTCAGTACGCCGATCTCATGCAGCTTCTCGGCGTAGATGTATGTGCGCTGAGGCACGACAGTAAAATCGATCTCAGGATCGGAAACGATCTTCTCCACCAACGGCAGCGGCAGTTTGGATTTTTCGACTTCGATGTAGGTCTTCGCCGCCGCAGGCTTGTCGGCCTTGATGATCTTCTCGGCCTCGGCCAGCGCGTCATAGAACGCTTTGTAGGTTTTCGGGTTTTCGTCGTGGAATTTCTGCGTGGTGTACAGCACGTTGAACGTCGCCTGACCACCCAGCACATCGTACGAACTCAATACTTTATGCACGTTCGGATTTTCCAGCTCTTGATACTGGAACGGCGGGCTGGAGAAGTGCGCGCTGATTTCCGAACCGCCCGCGATCAACGCCGACGTGGCATCCGGGTGCGGCAGGCTGACGGAAATATTGTCGAATTTCTTGTAGTTGTCGTTACCGAACAACTTGGCGGTTTCGATCTGCAGGGTGCGCGACTGGAAGCCCACGCCAGCGGCCGGAACCGCGATGCGGTCCTTGTCGGTGAAGTCGTTGAGCGTCTTCACTTCAGGCTTGTTGCTGAGCAGGTAATTGGGCATTGATCCCAGCGAGGCGATGGCCTTGACGTTCTGCTTGCCTTTGGTGCGATCCCAAATCGTCAACATCGGCGGCACCCCAGCGGATACCACGTCCAGCGCACCGGCCAGCAGCGCTTCGTTCATCGCCGTGGCACCGGAAATGCTGTTCCAGTCGACCTTGATGTCGATGCCCTGCTCCTTGCCGTGTTTCTCGATCAGTTTCTGCTGCTGCACCACATCCAGAATCAGGTAACCGATGCCAAACTGCTGAGCGATGCTGATCTTGCCTTCGGCATGAGCGCTACTGCTCAACAGTGCGCCGACCAGGCCGACCGTGGCTGCCAGTGCGGTGAGCACCGGATGTTTGATTGAAGTCCCCATAAAATCCTCACAAAAGAAGCAAAAAGTGTTGGCTGGCTTCATGTCCGGCAACCCGGTCCACTCGGCGTTTATCTGGAATGTTGTGTAGCAGTCCGGCTCGCCGGCGGTGGCGATCTCAAGTACGTCACCACCGGCAAGCCGCTCGGCTGCAGAGCTGGTCTCAGCGCTGCATGCCCCAGCGTTTGACGGTCAGGCGCTCAACGTTGCTGAACAGCAGGTTTTCCACGAGCAGACCGATGATGATCACGGCTGCCAAGCCCGCAAACACCTTGTCGGTGTATAGCTCGTTGCGGTTCTGGAAGATGTACCAGCCCAGACCGCCCTTGCCCGAGGACGCGCCGAACACCAGCTCGGCGGCGATCAATGTGCGCCAGGCGAATGCCCAGCCGATTTTCAGGCCCGCCAGAATCGACGGCAGCGCCGCCGGAATCAGGATGTACCAGACGAAGCGCAAGCCCTTGAGGCCATAGTTACGACCGGCCATGCGCTGGGTTTCCGAGACGCCGAGAAACCCGGCGTAAGTGTTCAGGGCCAAGGCCCACAACACTGAGTGCACCAGCACGAAGATCAGGCTGTTTTCGCCAAGTCCGAACCACAGCAACGACAGCGGCAGCAGCGCGATGGCGGGCAGTGGATTGAACATCGCGGTGAGCGTGCCAAGCAGGTCACGACCCAGTTGCGTGGACACCGCCAGCGTGGTCAGGCCGAACGCCAGAACAATACCGATCAGGTAACCCTTGACCAGCACGGTCAGCGAAATCCAGACCTTGGCCAACAGTTCCCCGGTGACGATGCCATCGATAAAAGCCTGAGAGGTTTGTAGAAAGCTTGGCAGCAACAGGTCATTGCCCTGAATGCGCGCAGCAAATTCCCAGATCACCGCCAGGGCAATCAGGATCACACTCTTGCGCACCCAGCTCAGTTGCCAGATGCGTTGTGCCAGAGGAATGTCGCGGGCCAGATCTTCCTGGGTGAAAGGCTCCAGCGCGACTTCGTACTCCTCGCGAATCGAAGGTGAAAGGCTCATGGTGGTGTCTCATCAGGCCCCCCAGTGTAGGAGCGCGCTTGCCCGCGATTGCGGTGTGCCTGTGACATTGAGATCGGCTGTCACTCTGCAATCGCGGGCAAGCGCGCTCCTACACGGGGAAGCACGTGTTAATAGGCGATACGAATATCCTGAAACCGCAAATCCTGATCGACCGCAGGCACGTCACCCTCGTCGAACAACAGGTTGTGGATGCGTTGCGCCGAGCGCTGGAACTCCACGCCGCCCAGGCTTTTCAGGTCGTATTGGTGGCTGTTGATCTCGGCGCGAACACGCCCCGGATGCGGCGACAGCAGCAGAATCCGGTTACCGACCACCAGCGCTTCCTCGATGGAATGCGTGACGAACAACAGTGTGAACCGCACCTCTTCCCACAGCTCCAGCAGCTCTTCCTGCATCTTGCGACGGGTCAATGCATCGAGCGCCGCGAAGGGTTCGTCCATCAGCAGGATTTTTGGCTGCATCGCCAGCGCGCGGGCAATTGCCACGCGAGCTTTCATGCCTCCCGACAGGGTGTGCGGATAGGCATTGGCAAAAGCACTCAGCCCAACCTTTTCCAAATAATGCCGCGCACGCTCCTCGGCTTCACGACGCTTGAGCGTGCGCGAGGCCAACAGCGGAAACATGACGTTCTCGATTACTGTCTTCCACGGCGGAAGCTGGTCGAACTCCTGAAATACGACGATGCGATCCGGGCCCGGCTCCTTGACCGGCTGGCCGGCGAGACGAATCTGCCCTTCGCTGGGCGCAATAAAACCCGCAACCGCTTTGAGCAACGTGGATTTGCCGCAACCCGAAGGACCGAGCAGCACGAACCGGTCGGCGGGATCGACCTCGAAACTGACTTGATGAGTGGCACGCACGACGCGTTCCGGCGTGCGGTATTCAAGGCTTACGCCCTGGACTTGCAACAGCGCTTCAGCGGTAGGCTGATTGGCCTGTTGCCCGGTCAAGCGATCGCTAGCCGTGTGGCTTTGCAGAACAGCGTTCATGGAACGGGGCTCCTCGTATCGGGAAGGGTCAAGCGCGAATCAGAACGGCGCATCGCCCTGAATGGTGGTGCGATGCAGACGACGACGCAGATGATCCGGAGTGCCGCCCGCCAGGTGAATCAGTGAACGGTTGTCCCAGAACACCATGTCGTTTTCCTGCCACTTGTGACGCAGGACATTCTCCGGTCGCACGCTATGGGCGTAGAGCTCGTCGAGAATCGCGCGGCTTTCGTCTTCAGGCAGCCCGACGATGTGAGTGGTGAATCCTTCGCTGACGAACAGCGCCTTGCGGCCGTTCTCCGGGTGGGTGCGCACGATGGGGTGACTGACCACCGTAACCTGCGCCAACTGCTCGGCGCTGAGGGTCGGACGCCAGTTCTGGGCGTTGTGGCCGTCGCGATAACGCGAGGTGTAGCTGTGAACGGCGTTGCGGCCTTCGACAGCCTTGCGCAGATGCTCAGGCAGCGTGTCCCAGGCTTGGTGCATGTCTGCGAACAGCGTGTCGCCGCCTTCGCTCGGCAACTCCTGGGCGTAGAGCATCGAGCCAAGGCTTGGCAGTTCTTTGTAAGACAGATCCGAGTGCCAGTATTTGCCTGCGTCACCCAGTCCGACTGGCTGGCCGTTCTCGACGATGTTGGAGACGATCAGGATTTCCGGATGATTGGCGAGCAGAAATTGCTTGAGTACGTGAATCTGCAGCACGCCGAACCGGCGGCTGAAGTCGATCTGTTGTTGCGGGGTGATCTGTTGGTCGCGGAACACCACGACGTGGTAGTCCAGATGCGCGCGGTGTACACGAGCAAAGTCTGCGTCGTTGAGCGGGCGGGACAGATCCAGGCCGACGATTTCCGCGCCCACCTTTTCGGCGAATGGACGCACATCGAACTGCTGATCCGGCGCTTGCGCGGACAAGGAAGCTTGGGAGGCTGCTGGCATGAGAACTCCGACTCCAAAAAGGCATAGGGCTTAGGTGTCGGAAACTTTATAGGTATAAGAACAGAAATTTAAATATCGTTAGGGAATATGAATAGCGCTGAAAGAACTAGCGCCACTGCAACGCCAGTGTCCGTAACCGGATGGATACCAAAGTTCTATCACCGGGTGCGAACTCAGAGGACAAGATAAGTGTCTATCGCGCACCTCGCAGCGGGGTACTGCTGCAATTGAGCCGATATCAGGGATAAGAACAGAGGAGACCGACCATGCCGGTACGCGGAAACGACAACGACCATCCCCATGATAAAGCGCCCGACGACAACGTGAAGCTGCTGATCGCCTTACGCCGTGCGTTGGGCACACACGCAAAAACGCCGACGCATGTACGAGCCGTCGGCGTGAAAAACTTGCAGCATTGATTACACGCAATCTTGCAGGAGCGCGCTTGCCCGCGCTTTCGCTGGATCATCAAACATTCGTTGACGACACATCCCATCGCGGGCAAGCGGGCTCCTACGGTGAAGGCGCCATGCCGACGCATTCAAGTCATCAAAACGCTGGCAATACCGCGCCGTCGTACTTCTTGTTGATGAAGTCTTTCACCTGCTGGCTGGTCAGCGCCTTGGACAGCTTCTCGATAGCGTCGGTATGGGCGTTGTCGGTACGGGTGACCAGGTAGTTCACGTAAGGCGAATCTGCGCCTTCCAGAATCAGCGCGTCCTTTTTCGGGCTCAGCTTGGCTTCAAGCGCGTAGTTGGTGTTGATCATGTCCAGGTCGACCTGATCCAGAACACGCGGCAGAACAGCGGATTCCAGCTCGCGGAACTTGAATTTCTTCGGGTTGGTGGCGATGTCTTTCGGAGTCGCCAGCGCGTCGGTCGGGTTTTTCAAGGTGATCAGACCGGCTTTCTGTAGCAGCAGCAGAGCACGACCGGCATTGCTGCCTTCGTTCGGAATGGCGATGGTTGCGCCTTCCGGCAGTTCAGCCAAAGACTTGTACTTCTTCGAGTAGCCACCGAACGGTTCGACGTGTACGCCAACGCCGGTCACCAGGGTTGCACCCTTGCCTTTGTTGAAGCCGTCCAGGTAGGGCTTGGTCTGGAAGTAGTTGGCGTCCAGGCGTTTTTCGTTCAGCTGAACGTTCGGCTGCACGTAGTCGGTGAAGACCTTGATTTCCAGATCCACGCCTTCTTTGGCCAGCTCGGGCTTGATCAGCTCGAGAATTTCGGCGTGCGGGACCGGGGTTGCGCCGACCACGAGTTTCTCGCCAGCTTGCGCCGCGCCGACAAAGGATAGGGCAGCCGCCAGTGCGGTGAACAACAACGTCTTCTTCATGCGATGTTCCTTAGAAAAAATCCGGTCGCCTTGTGGGCAACTCTGTCTCGATAGTGCCGCGGGTACGACCCTTGGCAGGGTGGCGGCTGGAGCGGACATTACCGAGATTTTTTATGCCGAGACAATACTTTTTAATCGCGGGCTTATGCTTTTTCGATCTCAAGAAGCAAATTGCTAGTACCGGGTTCGCACAGAGGTGGCTAAACCGCGGATTTCGACGCGTAGGAGCGCGCTTGCCCGCGATTGCGATTTATCAGCCCCCGGTGTGATCCTACAGGCTCCCCCGTAAAATCAACGCCTGCCTGGCAAACTGAGATGCTCCGGGAGAATCTCCTCACCGCTGCTGACCAGCAACGCAAAGTGAATGACGTTTTCCAGCTCCCGCGTGTTCCCCGGCCAGTAATGCTCCTCAAGCACCCGCTGCGCATCTTCGCTGATCAGCGGCATCGGGAAATCCAGACGCTGGCTGTAAATCCCCAAGAAGTACTCGGCCAGCGGCAGAATGTTGCCGGGCTGCTCACGCAGCGCCGGTAGATCCAGACGCCCTTCACTTAAATACCGATACAGCCGCTCGTGAAACTTGCCGGCCGCGACTGCCCGACTGAGGTCAATGCTGGTCGCCGCGACCAGGCGAACATCAACAGGACTGGGCTGCTGTGCGCCAACGCGCGTCACCTCATGGTTCTCCAGCGCCGACAGCAGCTTGATTTGTATGGCTTGCGGCAAATCGCCAATTTCATCAAGGTACAACGTGCCCCCCGTCGCCGAACCGAACCAGCCCGCACGACTGCTGGCCGAACCGCTGTGCGCGCCCGCCGCATAACCGAACAACTCGGCATCGGCATAGGTCGGACTGATCGCGCCGCAGTTCACCGAAACGAAAAGACCTGAACGGTCGCTGCCGCGATGAATATGGCGCGCCAGCAACTCCTTGCCGGTCCCTGACTCGCCGCGAATCAAAACAGGCAGATCAAGTGGCGCGAGTTGCTCCATTTCTTCGCGCAGACGTCGCGAGCGCGGGTCGAAGAAGACCAGCGCCTTGGCACGAATGCTCAGCGGACTCTTTTCAGCATCGGGGAAGGTCAGCAGGGGTTGAGTGGCGGGTTGATTGTGAATGATGGAATGGCTCATGGCAGTCTCCCGCCCAAGCCGTCCATGGACCCGAGCGTTAAAAAAAAGACCGCAGCGCCTGTGCGTTCGCTGCGGCCAAAATGATGGGTGTCGACGGGTTATCAAACCCGTCGAACGTCGTGCGGCACGGAGTCATGCGCGACGTCGGGTAAGTTGTTCGATGCGGCCTTGCAGGCGGTACAGGTAGGCAAATCCCTGTTCCCAGCGGTGATGGCCGGATTTAACGTTGATATGGCCGGCACCGCTGAGAATGCCGATTTCAGCACCCCAGTCACGAGCCATCTCCATCGCGCGCAGGGCGCTGACGGCTGAATCGTTGTCGGAACTGACCACTTGAGTCGGGAACGGCAACAGGTGTTCGGGAATCGGCGCGAAATTGCGAATCGCAGGCGGGCAGTTAGGACGCTCGACATCGGCAGGCGCTACCAGCAAGGCACCACGCACCTGACGCAGCGTCTCCAACGGTGCCAACTGAGCCCAATGGGCAACGGTCACGCAACCCAGGCTGTGGGCGATGAGGATCACCGGAGAACTGTCGGCAGCGATAGCGCGCTGCAATTCGCCTACCCAGTCTTCACGGCGAGGTTTGAGCCAGTCGGCCTGTTCTACGCGCACGCTGTTGGGCAGGCTGTTCTGCCAGTGAGTTTGCCAATGGTCATCAGCAGATCCCTGCCAGCCTGGCACGATCAGGTAACGGATCGATTCGTTATGCATGGCCTTCGCCTCCTGCATTTTTCTGCGTTCATGGCGGCGAGTATAGGGACGCGACATATATTCGAAAAAGAATAAGAAGATATTTATTAATAGCTTAAAAATATATGCCGTAATCACGGGCAAACGCGTGACAAAAAAAGAGGGCCACCCCCTGCCTTAAGGAGTGGCCCTGAGAATCACGCTGTCTGCCCCCAAGCTCGCCGGGGATGAGTAAAGAATACGGGGGAGTTGTTACAGAATTTTTTAACGCGAAAAATAGGGATGTAAGGTAACGATCTGTAGCAGTCCGGCTTGCCGGCGGTGACGCTTCTGAGATCGCCACCGCCGGCAAGCCGGACTGCTACGAGGGTCAGCCGTGCGCAGGATCGGGAACAACAACCGATTCGCCATCGACTCGCGGCTTAAACCGATTAGCTCGCGCAAACGTTCCGAAATCATTGAAGCGCACACCCATCTCGGCCATGACCCGATGGGCGGCGGGCGCGGTCATCTGGCGGATGTAGAACGGCTCCTTCACCACGAAATGATGGATACCGTGGGTGCTGCCAAAGTTGAAGCAGAATGCCTGCATCGGCCACAGCCACCATGGGTTCAGCACCTGCGTCTGCTGCATCACATTGCCGGACTCGACGTCACCGTAGTAATGCATGTTGGAGCTGACGAAATGCAGACAGAAGGTCCGCAGCACGTTCGGCCCCACGATCACCACCACCGCGATGTCGATGAGGTGCATGACCGCCAGCGTGTTCGCCGACCAGTCGATAGAGGCTCCCATCAGGCTTGCGATGCCATTAGCTGCGTGAAAACCGAGATACACATACCAGGCGCCCCAGTTGAGCAGGGCCAACGGCGCATAGACACGCAACGTTCGCTTGAGGATGCTGAATTTGTGCGCCCAGGTTTTCGCCCGCAGCATGCGGATAACCGACGACATGACGTTATCGCCCACCATCAACAAACGGGCGATGCCCCAAGGCTCGCCGTTGGTGATGGCACGCTCTTCCATGTCCGCTTCGGTGCCGGAAACCTTGTGATGGTTCAGATGCAGATGTCGGCGGATCCACGGGTTGATGGTGCTCGGGCGGGCCATCCACACCAGCGCCAGCATCACGTTATGCGGCACCCTTTGCTTGCGGAAATACATGCTGTGGATCAGATCGTGCTCCAGCTCATGGGTCAGCGAGGCGAAGAAGGCATTGAGCAAAAGGCATACCCACCAGCTCATGAAGCCCACGAGATAGAGCACCGCGCTGCCGATCATGCCAGTCAGCGCGAAAGCCAGAATCCCGACACCGATAGCATCCTGATGCGCGAGGACCGGATAACGTTCGCGCAGGGCTGCACCATGTGCCATCACCACCGCGCGAATATGCGCTGATCGCTGCTGTGCATTCAGTCCGGCTGCGCTTGCAGAAGTGTCGTGCATGCTTCCATTCTCCGGTTTTATTATTGAAATATGTTTCAGGGAAATCCCATCCTCACTGTGCCGTGTGTTATCGGAAGTCGCCCTGCCGTGAACGCCAACCTGTTGACCGGAAGCGCCAATCTGTATGCCTGAGCCGAGCATTCTCGCCAGCTGGACCCGCGCCCTGCGCAAGCAACTCGATGCCCTTGGCCTCGACAGTCTCGCGCTGAGCCGGGCTGCGGGCCTCGACCCGCAACTGATGGACGATCCCAACGCGCGCTATCCGGTCACGGTGACCACGCGCCTTTGGCAACTGGCGGTCGAGGCCAGTGGCGATCCGGCATTGGGCTTGCGAGTGTCGCGCTTCGTGAGCCCGACCACCTTTCATGCGCTGGGATACGCACTGGTTGCCAGCGGGTCGTTGCGTGAGGTGTTCGAACGTATCGTGCGCTATCACCCGGTGGTCAGCGATGCGCTGGACTTGAGCTTTACGCGGGTCGGCGACCGCTACGAGTTTCGCTTTCGTGTCCCCGACGGCGGTCCGATGCCGGCCAATGAGGCCATGGATGCTTTCGCCGCAATCTACGTGCGGACCTGTCGCAACCGGTTGGGGCGGCATTACGCGCCTCTGGCCGTGCATCTCGTGCGACCGCAGCCAGAAGATCCGAAGCCCTGGCATGATGTGTTTCGCGCGCCGCTGTTTTTCGGTGCCTCGGAAAACCTTCTGGCGTTCGACTGCGCTGACTTCGACAGCCATCTGGACGACGCCAATCCGGAGCTGGCCGAACACAACGAAACCGTCCTCAACCGCGCGCTGGAAAAGCTCAGCCCGCTGACCTGGGAGCGCAAGGTACGCGGCGCCATCGAAATACAGCTTCCCGAGGGCGAACCCTCTGCGGAGCGCATCGCCCAGCATTTGCACTTGAGTCTTCGCAGCCTGCAACGGCATCTGGCCGATGAAGGTTGCAGCTATGACCTTTTGCTCAATCAAAGCCGGCAGAATCTTGCGCTGCAACACATGCGCGAGCCTGGAACCTCGCTCAGTGAAATCGCTTATTTGCTCGGATTCGCCGACACCAGCAGTTTCAGCCGCGCCTTCAAACGCTGGACCGGCATGACCCCCAGCCAGTATCGCGACGCCATGCCCCGCTGACGCCGCACAATCACAGTGTCGACTCCGTAAGGCGGTGCCATGCAGCCTTGCGCAGCCGTTCGACATCGAACACCGAAATGAAGCCGTCACCGCGCTCAATGATTCCACGCCTTGCGAACTCCCCGAGGACGCGCTCGACGACGTCCGCCGTCAGCCCCAATCCCCGCGCGGACATGACGTCGGACTCCGGAAAGATCCGTGACGAGCGATCCACAGGTCCGTAGCCTTCTGCGAGCAGCAGCAGCCGAAACGCGACGCGCTCGTTGGTGGGCAGCAATGTCACTTCTTCGACGGGCGGAACCGCGACCCCCAGTTTTTTCTCGAGCAGCTTGCGAAACGGGCGCCAATGGCGGGGGTGGTCCTGAAGCTGCTCGGCCAGGAGGCGCTGAGGCATCTGCAGCAGGATGACGTGATCTTCGGCGTACACGTCGTGGCGACGAGGCCGGTCGTCGAACAACGAAACCTCGCCGAACCAGTAAGGTCGTTGTAGAGGGGCAGGCGGCAGCCACTCTTGCTGATCCCTGACGTCATTGAAGCGAATCGAACCGCTGAGCAGCGCGTAGAAACCGCAGGCAGGTTCGCCCTGCCCAAAGATCAGTCTGCCGGGAGTCACCCGTCGCTGCCGCATGCCTTCCAACAGACTATTCTGCAGTGAGGCGGGCAATTCGTTGAACCAGTAGTCATGGATCAACCACGAGTACCATTGCGCTCCATTCGTCATGTGAATCTCCTTTTTGTTGTAGGCGTTGTATTGCAGGCTGAGCCTTCTGGTGGGCCAGGCCGATAAAAAACAGCGGCATGATCCCCGCTCCAACGGAGGAATAACAATGAAAAACCTCGTCGATCATCTCAGCCAATACGCGGCCTATCATCGCGACACCCGCAATATCGCCACTCACTTTGTCGGTGTCCCGCTGATCGTGCTGGCCGTGGCCGTGCTGTTGTCACGGCCGGGCTGGAGCAGTTGGTCGCTGGGCGAACTCTGGCTGTCGCCAGCCCTGCTGGCCACCGCAGCGGCCACACTGTTCTACTTTCGACTGGATCGCCCTTTCGGCATCGCCATGGGCATCGTGCTGGCGCTCTTTCTGTGGATCGGTGCCCATCTGGCGCAACAGAGCACGCTGGTCTGGCTCGGCTCAGGGATCGGGCTGTTCGTCATGGGCTGGGTGATCCAGTTCGTCGGTCATTATTACGAAGGCCGCAAACCGGCGTTCGTCGACGACGTCACAGGACTGATCATCGGCCCATTGTTTGTGGTGGCCGAGGCCGCTTTTCTGATGGGAATGCGCAGGAAGTTGCAGAACAACATCGAAGGCAAGGTGGGGCGTACGCACAAGCGGGATTTGAAGAGGGCGGCGGTTTAAGGCAAACGCTCGCTTCTGCCGAAGGCGTAGGAGCTCTGCTTGCAAGCGAACTGGCGCAAAGCGGCAGTAAAATCAAGCGCCTCGGTTTTGTCAGACACACCGGAATTACAGGGTTTGCTGCCAGTACCTGGCAGATCGCGAGCAAGCTTGCTCCTACGCCCTCCGGGCAGAATAAAAAACGACCGCAGCCAGTCTGCGGTCGCCTTTGCAGCTTCAGATATTTGCGACTTTCTGCCAGACCTTGGGTTTGAAGAACAACGTCTCGCCCCGTGCCAGGCCGATCAGGCTGTCGTGATCCTTCACCACTTCAGCCTCGATCAGCTCAGACTGACCCTCGACCTTCAGCGTTACGCGTGTCGTTGCCCCCAACGGGCGGATATCGCGGACTTGCGCAGCGTGATGCCCCTCGACTTCATGACGCGACAGCGACACCTCATGAGGACGGAACAGCACATGGTTGTCCTCGCCCAGGTGCAGTCGGTTCGAGTCGCCGAGGAAGTGATAGACAAAATCGCTGGCCGGATTCTCGTACACCTCGCCCGGCGAGCCGATCTGCTCGATCACGCCCTTGTTCATCACCACGATGCGGTCGGCGACTTCCATGGCCTCTTCCTGGTCGTGAGTCACGAATACCGAGGTCAGGTTGATGTCCTCGTGAAGGCGCGCCAGCCAGCGACGCAGTTCTTTACGCACCTTGGCATCCAGCGCACCGAACGGTTCATCGAGCAGCAGTACCTTGGGCTCTACCGCAAGGGCGCGGGCCAGGGCGATACGCTGGCGCTGGCCTCCGGACAATTGCTCTGGATACCGGTCATTGAGCCAGTCCAGTTGCACCATGTTGAGCAACTCATGAACCTTCGCCGCAATCTGGCTTTCGCTCGGGCGCTGGTTCTTCGGCTTCATGCGCAGCCCGAAGGCGACGTTATCGAACACCGTCATGTGGCGGAACAGCGCGTAATGCTGGAACACGAAACCGACGTTGCGATCACGCACATCGTGTTCGGAGACGTCTTCGCCGTGGAATACGATGCTGCCCTGATCCGGCGTTTCCAGCCCGGCAATGATGCGCAGCAGCGTGGTCTTGCCACAGCCCGACGGGCCAAGCAACGCCACCAGCTCGCCACTCTGGATGTCCAGATTAATGCTGTTGAGGGCCTTGAAGGCGTTGAAGTTCTTGCTGACGTTACGGACTTCGATCGACATGAATTATTCCTCCGCCGCGCTTTGGCGCAGACGGCTAATGCGCGCTTCGCTCCACTGCTTGAGCAGCAGGATGAACAACGCAAGGATCAATAACAGGCTCGCCACGGCAAATGCAGCCACGTGGTTGTACTCGTTGTAGAGAATCTCGACATGCAGCGGCAAGGTGTTGGTCACGCCGCGAATATGGCCGGAAACCACTGACACGGCGCCGAACTCACCCATGGCCCGTGCGGTACACAGCACCACGCCGTAGATCAGGCCCCATTTGATGTTCGGCACGGTCACATGCCAGAACATCTGCCAGCCGTTGGCGCCCAGCAAGCGTGCCGCCTCTTCTTCCTGCGTGCCTTGCTCCTGCATCAGCGGGATCAGCTCGCGGGCCACGAACGGCACCGTCACGAAGATGGTGGCCAGCACGATACCCGGCAGGGCGAAGACGATCTGGATGTCGTGATCCTGCAGCCATGGGCCAAACAAGCCCTGGGCGCCGAACATCAGCACATAGACCAGACCGGCGATGACCGGTGAGACCGAAAACGGCAGGTCGATCAGCGTCACCAGAAAGCTTTTGCCCCGGAACGAATATTTGCTCACGCACCAGGCGGCGCTGACCCCGAACACCAGATTGAGCGGTACTGAAATCAGCACGGCAATCACTGTCAGCTTCAGAGCCGACAGCGCGTCAGGCTCGAAGATCGCCGTGAAGAACGCGCCGAGCCCGGACTTCAGGCCCTGTGAAACCACGATGAACAACGGCAACAGCAGAAACAGGAAAAACACCAGCCAGCCGAGGCCGATCAGGACGCGCCGAGAAACCGCACTGCCGCGACGGGCAGCGTTGGCGGAGGATGCAGCGATGAGCGATGGACCGGACATATCTGCCTCCTCAGTTCGGGGTTTCGATGCGCCGCTGTAGCAAGTTGATCAGCAGCAACAGGATGAAAGACACCACCAGCATCATCACGCCAATGGCGGTGGCGCCGGTGTAGTCGTACTGGTCGAGCTTGACCATGATCAGCAGCGGCAGGATTTCGGTCTTCATCGGCATGTTGCCGGCGATGAAGATCACCGAGCCGTATTCGCCGACGCCACGGGCAAAGGCCAGAGCGAAGCCGGTCAACCAGGCGGGCAGCAGCGCAGGAACCAGAATGTAGCGGAACACCTGAATCGGCCGTGCACCGAGACAGGCTGCGGCTTCTTCGACTTCACGAGGGATGTCCGCCAGCACCGGCTGCACGGTGCGCACCACGAACGGCAACGTGACGAACGTCAGCGCCAGCGTTATCCCCAGAGGTGTGTAGGCGATCTTGAAGCCCAGGTCAGCGGCGAACTGCCCCACCAGACCGGTCGGCGTATACAGCGCAGTGAGTGCAATACCGGCCACAGCGGTTGGCAGGGCGAACGGCAGATCGATCATCGCATCGATGATCTTGCGTCCCGGGAAGGTGTAGCGCACCAGAATCCAGGCCAGCAGGGTGCCGATGATGCCATTGATGATCGCCGCGTAGAACGCGGTGCCGAAGCTCAGTTTCAAGGCCGCCAGCACACGGGGCGCGGTGACAATGGTCCAGAACTGATCCCAGGTCAGCTGCGCGGCGTGAACGAACATCGCCGCCAGGGGAATCAACACAATCAGACTGAGGTACACCAGGGTGTAACCCAGCGTCAGCCCGAAGCCGGGTATGACGGGGGAGATGCGTCGCGACATAAGTGTCCTTGGTTAACACACGTGACCCGGAAACAAATCCGGGTCTTTTATTTGCCTAAGTCCCCTGTAGGAGCGCGCTTGCCCGCGATTGGGTCTGTCCGTGCGATGGATCTCTGTCGTCTGACATATCAATCGCGGGCAAGCGCGCTCCTACAGTCGGTGCAGGTTACTGCGCCTGATAAATCTGGTCGAACACGCCGCCATCATTGAAGAATTTAGGCTGTGCCGACTTCCAGCCGCCGAAATCCTTGTCGATGGTCAAAAGGTTCAGCTTCGGGAATTGCTTCTCGTACTTGGCCGCCACTTCAGCGTTGCGAGGACGATAGAAGTTCTTCGCCGCGATTTCCTGGCCTTCCTTGCTGTACAGGTGCTTCAGGTACTCGGTGGCGATTTCGGTGTTGCCTTTTTTCTCGGCGTTTTTGTCGACGACCGCGACAGGAGGCTCGGCCAGGATCGACAGCGAAGGTACGACGATGTCGAACTTGTCCGCACCGCCGTCTTNATCGCCCTGACCGTTGTTGACGAAGGTGATGGTCGAACCGCGCGCACCGGTGTCCAGCACAGGCACGTGCTTGAACAGCTCTTTCACGTATTCGTTGGCCTTGGCCTCACTGCCACCGGTTTTCAGACCGTAGCCGTAAGCGGCCAGGAAGTTCCAGCGCGCACCGCCGGAGGTTTTCGGATTCGGGGTGATGACGGAGACGTCTTTCTTGATCAGGTCGCCCCAGTCCTTGATGCCTTTGGGATTGCCCTTGCGCACCAGAAACACGATGGTCGAGGTGTAAGGGGTGCTCGCATCCGGCAGGCGGGTTTGCCAGTCTTCCGGCAGGGTCTTGCCCAGTTTGGCGATTTCGTCGATGTCACCGGCCAGCGCCAGGGTGACGACGTCAGCGCGCAGCCCGTCGATCACCGAACGCCCTTGCTTGCCCGAGCCGCCGTGGGATTGCTTGATCTCGACCTTGTCGTCCGGATGGGATTTCTTCCAGAAATTGACGAACTCGGCGTTGTAATCCTGATACAGCTCGCGTGTCGGATCGTATGACACGTTGAGCAGTTCGTAATCCTTGGCGACGGCGGATCCGGCAAACACGGCGCTGGCGAGTGCCGCCAGCGCGTAACGGCGAATGGACATGAATCAAGCTCCTGGAATTTGTGTTGTTGGCTTTTTTTAGTTTTGATTTGGGGTGTGGCGAAAGATCACTCAGCCCTGCTGTTTGCCCGGATTCTGCAAACGGAATTTCTCTTTGCGTTCGATCTGCACCACTTGCGCGTTGTGCACCGTGATTTCAACCGCGCCAAAACGCAGGTCACGCAAAGCGCTCTGAATCTCCCTCAGAATGCTTGCTTCGTCCTGGCCGTCGACGCTACGTAGAGATGCGCTCATGATCGTGCTCCTTGATGGGGGTGCCCGCAGCGGCGTGGGAAAGGCGGCTGCTTGTGGCGTGGGAGCGATATTAGAGAGACGCGGTTATTCTTAAAAATACTATTTAAGAATGCAGATATAACCAAAAAGAATTTGGCATGTTTTGGCGTCGATTGATTTCGATCTGTAGCAGCATGGCTTGCCAGCGGTAGCGATCCTGAGGCCGTCCCCGCTGGCAAGCCATGCTGCTACAGAGGGCGGAGGTGCGGCTAAACCGGCACAAACACTGGCGCGTGCTGCCAGTCGATCTGCTCGGCAGGCATCGGCCGCGCAAACCAGTAGCCCTGCCCCAATTCACATTCATTGTGCAGCAGAAACTTCGCCTGATCGGGCTGCTCGATGCCCTCGGCCAACACTCGCATGCCCATCGCCTGAGCCAGCGCGATGATCGCCCGAACGATGGCGATGTCGTCTTCGTCGTCTGGCAAGCCTGCCACGAACCCCTGATCGATCTTCAGTTTCTGTACCGGCATGCGCTTGAGCCGCAGCAACGACGAGTAGCCCGTTCCGAAATCATCGATGGACAGCTTCAGGCCCAGTTCGCGCAGCCGGTGCATCTGCTCAATGGCGTGCTCGGGATCATCCATGACCGCGCTTTCAGTCACTTCCAGTTCCAGATGCTCGGGCGCCAAGCCCGTCTCGGCAAGGACCTGGGCGACTCGGTGATCAAGATCGCCCCGGCTGAACAGGCGACTGGAGACGTTGACCGCCACGAACGACAGCTGTACGCCGTCCTTCAGCCATTGGCACATTTGTCGGCAAGCCTGGGTCAGCACACGGTTATCGATATCGGCGATCAGCCCGCTCTGCTCGGCAATCGGAATGAACTCCCCCGGCGAAATCAGGCCACGCTGCGGATGCTGCCAGCGCACAAGTGCTTCTACGCCCTCAATGCGACGGGTCCGAAGATTGTGAATCGGCTGATAGAACACCCGCAGCTCGTCCTGCGCGATGGCGCGTCGCAACTCCGCAGTCAGTTCAACCCGGCGCTGGGCGTGAGACGTCAACTCCGTCGTGTAGAGCGCATAGCTTTCACGCCCTTGGTTCTTCGCCTGAAACAACGCCGCATCGGCGTTACGCAGCAACTGCTCCGCACTCAACGCATCGTTGGGGAACAGACTGATGCCGATGCTAGCCGTGAGAAACAGCGATTGGCCGTCAAGCACCAAAGGCTCGCGCACGCCATCGAGCACACCCTGCGCCAGCTCCGCAGCCTGCATGGCCTGTTGTGGGTTTTCCACCAGAACGGCGAACTCATCACCTCCCAGCCGCGCCACGGTCACGCCCTTCTCCAACAGGCCGGTCAACCGCTGACTGATCGCCTTGAGCACCTCATCGCCCACGTTGTGACCCATGCTGTCATTGATGTGCTTGAAGTGGTCCAGATCGATCAGTAACAACGCCAACGTCTGTTTGTTGCGCCGCGCATGGGTTTGCGCCTGCTCGGCACGGTCCGTGAACAACAGCCGATTCGGCAAACCGGTCAGGGCGTCGTGATGGGCCAGATGTGCCAGTTCACGCTCGGAGCGCTTGACCGAGGAAATATCGGAAAAAACCGCGACGAAGTGGGTGATCGCACCTTTGTCGTCCTTGATGCAGCGGATGCTTTGCCACTGCGGGTAGATTTCGCCATTTTTCCGACGGTTCCAGATCTCGCCGCTCCACTGCCCGGCGCTGAGAATGTTTTTGTACATGCGCTCGTAAAAGTCAGGCCCGTGACGTCCGGATTTGAATTTGCTCGGCCGCATGCCCAGCACTTCATCCTGCTGATAACCGGTGATCTCCATGAACGCTCGATTTACATGCACGATCACGCCACCGGCGTCGGTTACCAGTACGCCTTCAAGTGTGCTGTCGAACACAGCCGCGGCCAGGCGCAGATGTTGCATATCCTGATCACGTCGTGCGTTGGCTTTGACGCTCATGAATGCCAGCAGTCGCGAACGAGCCAGATATATCGCAAATGCGCTGATCGCCAGCCATACATAGCCGCTCATCAGTTGAGCATGCGTCAGCTGAATCGGATCATCGATCAGCAGAGGCAGCACGTAGTCGCTGAGCACCAGCCAGAAAATCGACAGCAGCCCATACAACAGCGCGGTTTTCAGCGCATCGCGAGTAATAGCCGACATAGAAATGGAAAAACCTTACGAAAGGACGGGATTATAAAACAAGAAACATCCTGCGACGCTTATCTGAAACAGCGACTGGTTTTATCTGGTGGCTAAGTGATAATGCGCGCTGCTTCACTGAATCTGTACAAAAAGTAACCTCCCTATCTGTTCACGTTACAACCGAGGGCAACTCAGCCTATGTGGAACAACGGTCTGCTCGACCTTTCCGTCTGGCAATTGGTCGCAGTCACCCTGGCGATGACACATATCACCATCGTCAGCGTCACGGTCTATCTCCATCGCTATTCAGCTCACCGCTCGCTGGAATTGAACGCCGGGCTCAAGCACTTTTTCCGTTTCTGGCTGTGGCTGACCACGGCGCAGAACACCCGCGAGTGGACCGCCATCCACCGCAAGCATCACGCCAAATGCGAAACCGTCGATGACCCGCACAGTCCGGTCATCAAGGGCTTGTCGACCGTGCTGCGCAAAGGCGCCGAACTGTATCGCGCCGAAGCCGAGAATTCGGAAACACTGCGCATCTACGGCAAGAACTGCCCGGAAGACTGGATCGAGCGCAACCTGTACTCGCGCTACCCGCGTCTGGGCGTGATGATCATGGGGGTGATCGATCTGGCGCTGTTTGGCGTCATTGGCATCACCGTCTGGGCCATCCAGATGATGTGGATTCCGGTGTGGGCCGCAGGCGTGGTCAACGGGCTGGGCCATGCAGTCGGCTATCGCAACTTCGAATGCCGCGACGCTGCGACCAATCTGGTGCCATGGGGCATCCTGATCGGCGGTGAAGAGCTGCACAACAACCATCACACCTACCCCAACTCGGCCAAGCTGTCGGTTAAACGCTGGGAGTTCGACATGGGCTGGGCGTGGATCAAACTGTTTACCTGGCTGCGTCTGGCCAAGGTGCAGCGGGTGGCGCCCATTGCGCACCGCGTCGAAGGCAAGGGCCATGTGGACATGGACACCGCCATGGCAATCCTCAACAACCGCTTCCAGATCATGGCGCAATACCGCAAATTGGTGATCGCGCCGCTGGTGGCCCAGGAACTGGCCAAAGCCGACGAGTCGGTCCGTCATCAGTTCCGCCGCGCCAAACGCCTGCTTTCGCGGGAAACCAGCCTGCTGGAAGACAAGCATCAGGTGCGCATCCAGAACATGCTGGAACACAGTCAGGCGCTGAAAGTGATTTACGAAAAGCGTCTGGCGCTGCAACAGATCTGGGCCAAGACCAGCAGTAATGGCCATGACATGCTCGCTGCGATCAAAGACTGGGTACATGAAGCCGAAGCCAGTGGCATCCAGTCCCTGCGAGACTTCGCCGACCAGCTGAAAACCTACTCGCTACGCCCTCACCACGGCTGACGCCGTTGATCGGCGCACATTCTGTTGAATGTGCGCCTGTCGGAACTTAGTGCCACTACATCAATCTCATTAGCACCTTCGCACTATGCTGTGTGAGACGTTGTGGCTGTGCGCCGCACCTTATTTTGAGATGCAGTGCTCATGGATAATCAGACCGCCCCTCCCGCGATCCCGGCAGCAGCAGAAACCCTGTTGGCCTTGATGCACGCCCAGGCTGAAGTCGCCCGTTTGAGCGAACGGGAACAACTGTTCAGCTCGCTTCTGGTCAGCGTAAACGCCGTGCTTTGGGCGTTCGACTGGCAAACCCAGCGCATGATCTACGTCAGCCCCGCCTACGAGCGTATCTTCGGGCGTTCGGCGGGTTTGTTGCTGGCCGACTACAACGAGTGGCGCGACAGTATCTATCCGGACGATCTCGATTATGCGGAGCGCAGCCTCAGTGAAGTGCTGGAGAAGGGCTCGATCGAAGACCGCGAGTACCGCATCATCCGCGCCGACGGCCAGGTTCGCTGGTTGAGCGACAAATGCTTCGTCAGCCATCAGGCCGAGCATGGCCAGCGCCTGATCGTGGTGGGCATCGCGGAAGACATCACTGAAAAGAAGCAGCTCGAAGACGAACTGCAACGCCTTGCCACCACCGACGTACTCACACAGAGCAGCAACCGCCGGCATTTCTTCGAATGCGCCCAGCGCGAGTTCGAGCAAGCCCGCTTGCAAGATACTCCCATGGCCTTTCTGTTACTGGATGTCGATGACTTCAAACTGGTCAACGACACCTACGGGCACCAGGAGGGCGACGTGGTCCTGCAACGCATCGCAGAGTGCGGGCGCAAGACGCTACGCCGGGGCGATCTGTTCGGACGCATCGGTGGTGAAGAGTTCGCGGCGGTGTTTCCTGGATGCGCGCCCGACATGGCCAAACAGATCGCCGAGCGGCTGCAAAGGGAGATTCAGCGACTGACCTTCCAGCGCGACGACAAGACCTTCGGCATCACCGCCAGTCAAGGCCTGACCAATCTGGGCAAGGACGATCAGAGCCTCGAGGCCCTCTTCGCCCGCGCTGACGCGGCGATGTACCAAGCCAAGCGCCAGGGCAAGAATCAGATTGTGTTGGTCTGAATCCAGCCGCCGAAGATCTGATCGGCGACAAACGCCCCGTCCTGTAGCCGTCCGGCTTGCCGACGGTAGCGATTTCCCGGCCGCCATCGCCGGCTAGCCGTGCTGCAAGTGTCGTCGACAACGCAAATCACGCCACCAGTTTGTTGCGCACCCGCTCCAGATCCGACGCATTGACCTTCAAGAGTCGTGCTGACTTGCTCTTGGCCAGCGCCTCCAGCGGATCCTCCTGCCCCAAGCGCCCCATTTGCCCGGCCAGATTCATCGCCAGCACTTCGCGGGTGTAGACCCCAGTGTTGTACTGATAGACCGCAGCGATCAGCTCTCGCAGTTCAAGCGGCAGGCGCCAGCGAGTGCGCAGCGCCGAGCCAAAGGCCGCAGCGTACTGTTCCAGCGCGCGAGCGGTGATGGTTTCGTCCAGCGTACCGCCTGCCTGTAGCCACTCCTGCAGACACCGGATCACCGAGAGATCGCCGAGTCCCCTGAGCAGCCCGGCGCAATAGCAACGCTCGTGATCCAGGTCCAGCGTGCGCGCCAGAATCCGCGCATAACCTGCCGTGCGCCGTGAAACATCCCATATCTGGCTCGCCTGCAAAATCAACGAGGGGTCGGTGAGCATCGCACCGCGCTTGAGGGCCAGCCCCTGAACCAGATTGGCGCTTTGTGTGGCACCCAGCGTCGTCAGCGCCTGAGCAAGGGTCTGCTGCGGCTTGCCCTGATGTTGAGACGCGCTGTTGGCGGCGGCGATCAATACCGCCGTGACGTGGGGGTCGTTGATTAGCTCCTGCTCCAGCTTCTTGAGGTCAACCCCCGCGGGCCCTCGACTGCGGGCGAGGACGTCTCGCACGTCGACGAACAGCGGCCCGCCGTCCGCCAGCTCGCGGCGCTTGTCCAGAAAGGCATCGAGCCCCACGCCAGGCGCCAGCGCAGGCACCGCGCAAGCGACCTGCGCACCGTCCGGGGACAGCAAGGTCACCAAGCGCTGCCGCAGGCTATCGATATTCAGGGGTTTGGTCAGGTAAGCGGTCGGCGCAAGTTGCACGGCCTCTCGCACGCTGGCGCTGTCATTGCGGTTGCTGAGCAGAATGAAACGGACCGGAGGCTGGCGTTTTAGCATCCGCACACCACGCAACAGGCTCAGACCATCGACGCCGGCCAACTCGCGGGAGGCAATCACCAGATCGGGAATAAACCCGCGCATCAGTTCAACCGCTTGCTTGCCATCCGGGCACACCTCCAGTTGCGCATCGCAACGCACATCCAGCACCAGCTCGCTGAGCATCTCCCGCGCCCAGGGATCTGATTCGGCAATCAATACGCGAGGAACAGCAGGCGCCTCTACAACGGTCATCGTGACTCTCCGGCATCAGTCTTCGTACATTAGTCAAAGAGCGGCGCTGGAGACAGGCTAAAAGCGAATTTTCTGACGTCAATAAACGAAAAAACCTGCCGAAGCAGGTTTTTTCTGACGATCTGATCACAATTTGATCAGCTGTGAATAACCGCCATCAAGCGATTTCAGCGAAGCACTCTTCGATGATCTTCAGGCCCTTGTCCAGCTGCTCGTCGGGCGAGGTCAACGGAACCAGCACACGCAGGACGTTGCCGTAGGTCCCGCAGGACAGCAGGATCAGACCCTTCTCACGCGCCTTGGCAACCACCTGCGATACCGCAGCGGCGTTTGGCTTGTGGGTGTCACCGTTCTCGAAGCATTCGAGCGCAATCATCGCGCCCAGCGCACGCACTTCGCCGATGACCGGGTGCTTGGCCTGAATCGCGCGCAGGCCAGTGACCAGACGCTCGCCGACAGCCTTGCAACGGTCCAGCAGGTGCTCTTCTTCGAATACTTCCATGACGGCCAGGGCCGCTGCGCAAGCGATTGGGCTACCGGCGTAAGTGCCGCCCAGGCCGCCCGGCGCGATAGCGTCCATGTATTCGGCCTTGCCGCAAACACCGGCCAGCGGGAAGCCGCCAGCGATGGATTTGGCGAACGTAGTCAGGTCGGCAGTGACGCCCATCTGTTCCATGGCGAAGAACGTACCGGTACGGCCTGCGCCGGTCTGTACTTCGTCAGCGATCAGCAAAATGCCGTGCTGGTCGCACAGTTCGCGCAAGCGAGCCATGAACGCTTTCGGCGCCACATAGAAACCACCCTCGCCCTGCACCGGTTCGATGATGATCGCAGCGATGTCTTTAGGCTCGGCGTCGTTCTTGAAGATGCGCTCGATGCTGGCGATGGAGTCGTCAACGCTCACCCCGTGCAGCTCGTTCGGGTACAGCGCGCGGAAGATGCCGCCCGGCATCAGGCCCATGCCGGCCGAGTAAGGCACGACTTTACCGGTCAGCCCCAGGGTCATCATGGTACGGCCGTGATAAGCGCCGGTGAACGCAATCACACCCGCACGGCCAGTGGCGGCGCGAGCGATCTTGACGGCGTTTTCAACGGCTTCGGAACCCGTGGTAACCAACAAGGTTTTCTTGTCGAAGTTGCCCGGGACCTTGGCGTTGATTTTCTCGCACAGCTCGACGTAAGGCTCGTAAGCCAGCACCTGGAAGCAGGTGTGCGTCAGCTTGGTCAGTTGCTCTTGTACCGCAGCGACGATTTTCGGGTGCAAGTGACCGGTGTTCAGTACCGCGATACCGCCTGCGAAGTCGATGAACTCACGACCTTCGACGTCGGTGACCGTAGCGTTCTTCGCGGACTCGGCGAAGATCGGGTGAATCTGACCAACGCCACGCGGGACAGCGGCTTCGCGGCGTTTCATCAAGGATGCGTTTGTTTTGCTCATGGTTTCCTCATTCGCCGCTCATCGGGCGGCGTGGTTCAAGGATCAAGCGGCGGGGGTCAACAGCGGCAGCATACGATGATCGACTGCCGCGGCCTCCCAGCCACCAATAGGGTTCGGGTGCTGCAAAGCGCCTGCGCAGCGTCGCTCTCGCGCCACGCAGGCTGAATACTGCTGCCTTATACAGAGAGGCAGAGGTATTTGATTTCCAGATAATCTTCGATGCCGTACTTCGAGCCTTCGCGACCCAGACCGGAAGCCTTAACGCCGCCGAACGGTGCGACTTCGTTGGAGATCAGACCGGTGTTAATACCCACCATGCCGTACTCCAGCGCCTCGGCCACGCGGAACACGCGGCTCATGTTCTGTGCGTAGAAATACGACGCCAGACCGAACTCGGTGTCGTTGGCCATCGCGATGACTTCAGCTTCGTCTTTGAAGCGGAACAGGGGCGCCAGCGGGCCGAAGGTTTCTTCCTTGGCAACGGCTGCGTCTTTCGACACGTTCACCAGAATAGTCGGCTCGAAGAAGTTGCCTTCCATGCTGTTGCCGCCGCTCAGCACTTTCGCGCCTTTGCCCAGCGCATCAGCGATGTGTTCCTTGACCTTGGCGACCGCCTTCTCGTCGATCAGCGGACCGGTGGTGGTCCCTTCAGCCATACCGTCGCCGACCTTCAACTTGGCGACGGCGGCTTTCAACTTCTCGGCGAAAGCGTCGTACACCGAATCCTGCACATAGATCCGGTTGGCGCAGACGCACGTCTGACCGTTGTTGCGGTACTTGGAGATGATCGCACCCTCGACGGCCTTATCCAGGTCTGCGTCATCGAACACGATGAACGGAGCGTTGCCACCCAGTTCAAGGGAGACTTTCTTGATGTCGTGGGCACATTCGGCCATCAACTGGCGACCGATTTCGGTCGAGCCGGTGAAGGACAGCTTGCGCACGATCGGGTTGCTGGTCAGCTCGCTGCCGATGTCGCCAGCGCTGCCGGTCACCACGCTGAACACGCCAGCCGGGATGCCTGCGCGCTCGGCCAGTTCAGCCAGCGCCAAGGCAGAGTAAGGCGTTTGCGAAGCAGGCTTGAGGACCATGGTGCAGCCGGCAGCCAGTGCTGGGCCCGCTTTACGGGTGATCATCGCGGCCGGGAAGTTCCACGGGGTGATCGCAGCGGTCACGCCGATTGGCTGCTTGAGCACGATCAGGCGCTTGTCCGGCTGGTGGCCCGGAATGACATCGCCGTAGACGCGCTTGGCTTCTTCAGAGAACCACTCGATGAAGGACGCGGCGTAAGCGATTTCGCCCTTGGCTTCAGCCAGCGGTTTGCCCTGCTCCAGGGTCATCAGGCGGCCGAGGTCATCCTGGTTTTCAATCATCAGCTCGAACCAGCGACGCAGCTTGCTGCCACGCTCTTTGGCGGTCAGCGCACGCCAGGCCGGCAGAGCCTTGTCGGCGGCTTCGATGGCACGGCGGGTTTCGGCAGCGCCCATTTTAGGAACGGTGCCAAGAGTCTCGTTGTTGGACGGATTGTTGACCTTGATGGTCTGGCCGCTGTCGGCATCGGCCCAGGTGCCATTGATGTACGCCTGTTGGCGGAACAACTTCGAATCTTTGAGCTGCATGTCGGCCTCCTAAACAGCACCGCGCATGGCGGAGCGAATTATTGATTATTCAAAGGCGCCTCGGCCGAGGCTGCCGTCAGGAAAACATTCGCCGGGCCCCGCACGCACGGATCGCGAAAAGCGCGGGTGATCGCACGGGAGCGTTTGAAATCTCAAACGAATCCTAGGGACAACAGGGGTAAAGGACAATAGTCCGTTCGAAAAAAAGAACGCACGCCGTCGCCTTGGCAAAAAATCCCGCTTAACACACCCTTTTACATCCGCAGATGTGTGAAATCGACAACAGTCACTCGCCAGCATGGACGCACGCAGGCCAGATGAGTATCATGGCGCCCGCGTTGCACCTGTAGCTCAGCTGGATAGAGTACTGCCCTCCGAAGGCAGGGGTCGTGGGTTCGAATCCCGCCAGGTGCGCCATTTTGATTTCAGGTCGTGCGATACGTTCTGACAATCTGCCAGATATGAAGAAGCCCGCCGATGTGTGGGCTTTTTTGTTTCTGCTATTTATTTTGCTGTGTGGCGTGCGTTGAACACGCTACTCCTCCGCATCCCCCAATCCCAACACCACCTGCGCCTGATCCAGCCAGACAGATTGCGGCTTTCCCCCAGCGCCCGCGAACTCGGCGCGCACCCATCCGCCGCTGGCAATCGAGGTGACGCTCACTGCCGTGCCCTGCGGCAGAAACTCGTGTTTGCTGGTGCAGGTCGGGTTCGGTGCTTGATAAATCCACGCCTTGCCACCGATGATCTTGCCTTGCAGCGAAGGGCTGTAGGCTTCCTCATGCATGCCGACTTTCTGGTTGAGCAATTCGCAGTCGACAGGCGCTCCCGCCATGCCGCTGACCAGTTGCACCTGCTGCATCAGCACTTGGGTGTGATGAAAGCCGGTGACCGCGCCGAAAAGAGTGCCTTTGAGTACGACGGGCTGGTCGAGATAAGGGCGCAGGTTGTCGTAATCGGTGGGCTGCAAGACCAGTTGCACGAGGGTTTCGTTGTCTTCGACGTCGATGTCGGCCTCGTTCTCGTTGCCTTTCATGCACAGGGGCTCCGCCAGTGAGAGGTAGAAGCCCACCTGCGGCTCATCACCGGTCACCACGTCCTCGAAACCCGGCGGCCCGGGAAAGACCTGACGCGTCAGCGTTCCGCTCAGGTTTGCATCCGCTGGCTCGTACTGATTGCAGTCGCTGGCTTGCGCCCCAGCGAGCGGCGACAGGCAGAGGCCGACAAAAAGCGAATGGCGAAGGCGCGAGAAAAGATCCATGTGAGCAACATCCGGCAACACGCTAAAGAGACGTAGCAGAAGGTTAGAGAAAACTCAGGCAGTCGCCAGCGTTCTCACAAAAGATTGTCTCGCCGAGACCGGGAGCCATGTTGCTTCGGCTGATGAGGCTGTGTCGGTGGAGGCGTTCGATACCGAGGGGACGAAGGTATCCTCGGCGCCGATTACGATGAATATGAAGTTGTGAGAAACAATCGGCTCTGCCGAGTAAGCAGGGCCGATTGCTTCAACATCAGATCTGGTTCAATCAGACATTCGGGCAAGGTACCGGGGCCCAATCGCCGAGATCCGGGTGGTTGCACATGGCGTTGACGCGGGATTGGCCGCTCGCCGCAATCTGCTGACTTTCTGCCTGCCTCGCTTTGGCTTGCAGCAAAGTCTTCTCGGTGCTGACCGCTTCTTGCGGCACAGTGGGCAGCTTTTTCTTCGTGGGCGCCTTCTTCTTACGTGCCGTGGCTTGAGCAGGCGGGGTTTGAGCCGCTGCAACCCTGGTGACATCAGCCCGCTGAACGCCTACGTTCTGCAGATCTTGTTCATACGCCTGGGTGTAATTTTTCACGTCTTCATCGGCTCGACCGTTTACTGCAACGATCAGATCGTTGGACTCTTTCAAGCCAGCGACGATCTCAGCCAGGCGCTTGCGGCCTTCGGTGTCATTCATGGTTTGGTTCTTGCGCGCCGAGATCAGCCTGGTGAACTCACCTTGGTAGCAGGCCTGCGAAGCCTTGGCATATGCCGTGCTGCGATCCATGTCACCGACGCTTCTGTTGATGTCGACGGCGTAGGAACCGAGGCGCTGCCTGTCGTCGGTGATCTGCTTTTGCTTTTCGGTGTAGTAACCCGCCGCACCTCCGACCAACGCTCCACCGGCTGCGCCGATCGCGACATTGCGCGCACGGTCTTTGGAGCTTCCAACCAGCGCCCCCGTCAGGGCACCCCCCAATGCTCCTACGGCTGCTCCGCCTACTGCCGACTTCGACACGTCCGCGTCGGTTTCACGCAAATGCTTCACAGGCTCGTAGCAGGTCGGGTAATACTCGACATGGGTACTGGCGCCGAGTCTGGTAACCGGCGAGGTGCTGCAACCGGCCATCATCACCGCGCTGAAGCCTGCGGCCAGCCACAGTGCCTTACGGCACCGGGAAGTCGATTGAACGGGGTTACGAAATAACTGCATGGTGATGCTCACTTTCCTGGTTTTACAACACCGGACCGGCATTGGCCGTCCGGACTCCCTTGAAGCTCGCTGGACACCGCCGTCATGGCTGAGTGACCGAAGCGAGTAACTCCTTAAGAATCGTCTGTGGATCTACACGCTTCTGCTGGCGGTATGTCCCCACATGACGAACGAATACTGCGGCCCGACTGACTAACGTCGGGTTATGACCGAGTTCCTCCTCGACTCGCTGAAGCTGCGTCTGGATTACTGAATCGGTATAGCGAGCGCCCATCGCAAGATTGTCGATATAGATCGCCAACGTCCCTTCCAGCGCCCGGGTGCCTTTCTCGATCGCCGACGCGAAAAGCCTGGCGGCCGCTTCATCCTCGGCTTCGATCGCCTGCTTGTGGGTGTGTCTGAGATTGGTCAGACGCAGGTTGTAGTTGCCAATGGTTTGCGCCAACAGGGCCGAGGACTGGATCAGGTTCGGCAATGCTTCGTTGTGTGAGGGGTTGACCGGCAATGGGCTCACCATGCGCTTGGCGTCAGCGGTCGGACTTCGAGAGGGTGTCGTGGATGCGCTATCTGGAGAGGTTGCGGTAGCTGCCGACTTGTCTGTACTCGACCACCTGTAGCCTCCGATACCAACGCCCAAGGCCGTTGCCATGGCGCCAACAAGGAGCAAAAAGTCGCGGCCCCTCCGCTCCCTGAATGTGCGCGGCGTCTCCAGGACGCAACGCGGGGATTGCGGTTGGGCGCCCTGAGCGGACGGCACCCGTTCCGGTTGGATCGCTGGCGAGCAAATGATCGTCGCAGCGACGTCTTCCGACGGCAGGCTGTCCAGCGCCGAAATCAGCTCGGCTGCGTCGGCAAAACGGTCGTCCCGATTCTTGGCCAGCAACTTCGCAAGGATGTGTTGATACCGACCATGATGGGCAGGCAGTTCCGGAAGGGGCTCGGTCAGATGCGCCAGGGCGGTGGAAAGTGCATCGGTGCCGCTGTACGGCAACTTGCCAGCGAGCATTTCATAAAACACCACGCCCAGCGCATACAGATCAGCCCGACCATCGATCTCAAGCCCTCGCGCCTGTTCCGGACTCATGTAATTCGGCGTACCCAGTGCAAAGCCTGCCTGAGTGAACTGGGTGCGGTCATCAAGGGACTTGGCGATGCCAAAGTCGGAAAGTACCGCAGCCCCATCGGTGCGAAACAGGATGTTCGCCGGCTTCACATCCCGATGGACCAGATCTTGAGCATGGGCATACCCCAGTGCCAAGGCTATCTGACGGAGGTAGGTCAGGCTCTGCTCGGCACTCATGCCTGCAGCGATACGCTGTTTCAGCGTGCCGTTTGGCAAGTATTCCATTGCCATGTAATACATATCCCCGACATTGCCGATGTCGTGGATTGTCACGGTCTGGGGATGCGACAGCCGCGCCAGGGTTTTCCCTTCGCGCAGAAAACGCTCACAGAACGCCGGATCGGCCGCCAATGCAGCGGACATGATTTTCAGGGCGACCTTGCGCTCGAGTGAACGTTGCGTGGCGAGATAAACGGTGGCCATTGCCCCCTCGCCAATCTCCCCTTCTATTTCAAAGCCCGGGATCAATAGGTCCATAAAGAGATCTTCAGCAGGCCCGAACGACGATGGCGGTGATGTTGTCCGGCGCGCCCCGGGTCAAACCCAGATGCATCAGACTGCGGACTACATGAGAAGGATCGTCGTGCTCTAGCAGATCGCGCATTTCCTGGTCTTCGGCCACCCTGTTGAGACCATCGCTGCACAGCAGATAGACATCCCCTGGCAAGATTTCGAGCTGGATCATGTCGAGCGCCAGCCCGTCCTCGACACCGACGGCACGGGTGACAATGTTGGCGCGTGGATGGACTCGAGCTTCGGCGGCGCTGAGCAAACCGCTGTCCTGTAAACTCTGGACGTAACTGTGGTCGCGGGTGATGCACTGCAACGTGCCGTCACGCAGACGGTAAAGCCGACTGTCACCGGCCCAGAGGCACACGCCGCGGTTGCGTCGAACGGCGAAGACCACAACCGTACTGCCCATCATGCTCATGCCCCGTCGCAGGGTTTCCTTGCGCACCTCCTCGTTCACCCGAGTCAATGCAGCATGCAGCGCACAGGTGTAGTTCGGCAGCACTTGCTCGGGCTGAACGCTACGCAGGCTGTCGACGATGAAGCTGGCAACGTAATCTCCCGCCGCGTGCCCACCCATGCCGTCGGCAACTGCCCACAGGCCGTGTCTCGGCGAATCGAGAAAAGCATCTTCGTTGATCTTGCGCACCATCCCGATGTGGCTATAGCTGGCGCATCGCAAGTGGATTTCCTCAGGCCGAGCGCCCTCAAGGTCGAATCCTCCTTTCTCAGCAGACAGCCTTCTCATAGGCGCACTGGCAAGGTGAAGCCGCTGACCGCGGGGCTTTTAAAAGGATTGAACGCACTGCTGGCGCGCAATTCGTAGGAAATACCGGCGTCACCCACTCGTAGCCGCAAGTTGAAGCGATCAGGTGATTCGCTGGGCGTCAGTTGGGATTGCTCCAGCAAGCGGAACCAGGCCCATGGCCCATCGAGCGTAATAGCAGACCGTCCGTTGGCGGCAGGCGGAAAAATCGACAAGCGGGCGACACCCACGTTGCCGGGGTTTGGCCACTGCATCGAGATCGGGCGACTTGGGCCATGGTCATAGCGGGTTTGTTGGCCATCGAGGTCGAGCAGGAACTGGTTGATCGTTGCGTCCATCGCTACCGGTTTAAGCTCGAAGCGCACAGCAGGCTGCACGCCACCCGAACGAAAGAACGCATCTCGGATCGCTGCCGCTCGCTGGAATGTCCGCAAAATGGAAGTGCTGAGTCCGAGCTTCTCAAAGGCCCCCGGCTGCCATCGCCAGACAGGCAGCGAGGTATCTACATAGCTTTGCAGGTATCTGCGGAAGTAGCTGTCCATGACTCCGCCAACCCCGAAGAACTGCCCGAAGTCTTCCAGCGTGGCGTCTCGGGCGCTGCCTGGGACCAACGGATAACGGCCGCTCAGGGTTTGGCGGTAGATGCTCACGACCTCACTGGCCCAAGCGGCGTTCAGTTGATTGCGCACGTCGCCCGTCATGCTGTTGGTGGTCGATCTGACCACGGATTCAATCAGTCCGCGCACCACGTGTGGTTGTCGCTCTGCATTGAGCCTGAGCCGTGCCACCGCAGCGCTGGCCGAGTTCTTCACCTGGCCCAGCAACGCATCACCACTGGCGCCCGCCATCGCACTGACCTGAACGTACAGCGAGTTCATGTCCGACAGCACAGCGTCGATGGCGGCGGGCTCTCCTTCGCGCTTGCTGACGAACCCATCGAGTTCGGCAAAATGTGCCGTCACCGGATCGTCGACGAGAGTCGGCCGGCTTATTTTGCTCGCCTGTTCATGACCAAGTATCGAATCCAGGCGCTGCTTGAGTTGATCGACGCCCCCCTCAATCTTATTGACCTGCTCCACCTGCTGGGCGACGTCCTGCTGCAGATTGGTTTCATGCGCCACCGCCACCATCAATCTTTTCAGCGGCGAGGTGGGCGCGGATAACACTTTCAGCACATCAGCGGCCTGCCCCATCCCGGTGATCGGTACGAGGTC
Organism: Pseudomonas sp. LS-2; assembly: GCF_003605735.1. Taxonomy (GTDB): domain Bacteria; phylum Pseudomonadota; class Gammaproteobacteria; order Pseudomonadales; family Pseudomonadaceae; genus Aquipseudomonas. Next base: position 338,292 of record NZ_QXTJ01000003.1, read on the forward strand.
GATGTCAGCGAGCAGCGCATCCCACTGGCGCCGGTAATCTTGAAAATACAAGCGCCGCACTTCGTCAGTAAGACTGCCCACACTCTGCCGATTGGCGTTATCGAGCCCCAGTACCCATTGTTCTTCGGTCAAGGTCTCGGCCTGGCCCAAGCTTGCACTCAAGAACGCCTCGCGATACCCCCTCACCGAGAAAAAGCCACTCAGCGGATCACTCAGAGGTTTGCCACTCCTGCGGGAGAAAACCAGCGCTGCATCTAGCCCCGCGGCGTCGGAGATACGGAAATCTGTCACCCCGTCGGGAAGCGGTCGACGTTTGACCCGATCGTAGATTCGCTGTGCCACGGACAACTGCTTCAATTGGTGGCGCAAGTCGTCGATCAACTGTTCATCCAGGTGTGCACGGGGCGAAGGCCGCTCAAACAGCGCCTGCAGATGCTCGCCCAACGCAAGACGTTGCTCAGGCGGCAAATCGCGAGGCAGGCTCAAATCCCAATCCAGCGCGATCCAGGCCTTGATGAAATCGGGATCGTAATGCTCGCTGTTGGCAAACATCAGGTAAGCCTTGAGGCCTTCGTAAAGGAAGTCTGAACTGCCCCCGCTACGCAGTTGCTCCTCCACGCGAGAGACCAGACGCGGGGCGAACACTGCGATCAACCATTTGCGATATACATTGGCCGACTCGGCTTCGAGCATGTCGCCCTGATAAAGCCCCAAGCCCCGCGACATTGCCGGAGGATCGCCCGCCAGTTGACGTACCTCGTCGAGCAGCGGCAAAACCGCCAGTACCTCGCGCTGTGCCGGACTCAGGGTTTGTATCCGTTGTTTCAGTGGCGCGATCTGCTGATCGACCTGAGCAACGTAGACCTGGTTAGCTCGGAAGCTGATGGTCCACAGTGCTCCAACCAACAACACAGCGCAGACGGTTGCAGCGCACGCTCCTCGAGCAAGCCATCCGCGCCGGCGTTCGACACCCTGATTGACGCCCACCAGGCCGCGCTCGGGAAAGGCCAGCGCGGTGAACAGTTTCTCGATGAAGTAACTGCGCCCAGTGTCCGTTTGCCGTACCAGGTTCTGACGATCCAGACTCATGCTCTGCGCCAGAGCCCCGACCAGCCGGTCAATCGGCCTGCCTTCCTGGGTGGCACTGGTGAAATAGACCCCGCGCAACAGTACCCTGTCTTCAAAGGCGTTAGGTCTGAATGCGCCCTGAAGAAAGTCCTGCAGTGTTTGTTTCAATGCTCCGAACTGCTGCTCGAAGCCATAGATCAGGTCGCGTCGCGCTGGATCACGCTCTTGCTGCAAGCGCTCGATCAAACCCGCACTCAGCCGCTGCTCCAGCCGGGCGAACTCTTCTGGAAAATCCACCAATGGACCGTCGCCATGCTGGCCATCGTCGAGGGCGAAGGTCATGCCCCAGACCTGCGCCCGCTCGTCCTTGCTCAGTGCATCGAAGTACTCCATGAAACCCGGAACCAGATCGAGCTTGGTCAACAGGACATAGACCGGCAAGCGCACGCCCAACCGGCGGTATAACTCCCGAACACGTGCCCGAATGGCCGTGACATGGGCCGCCCTTTCGGCTTCGCTGCCGAGCAGCAGGTCCGACAGGCTGATCGCGATGAAAACACCGTCCAGAGGTCGGCGTGCCCGGTGGGTTTTCAGGAGTTTGAGAAGCCCCAGCCACGCCACCCTGTCGAGCTCGGCCTGACTGTCTTGCGTGGCGTAACGGCCGGCCGTATCGAGCAACACCGCTTCGTTGGTGAACCACCAATCGCAATTGCAGGTTCCCCCGACACCCCGAATCGCTCCCTCCCCCATCTGCGCGGCCGGCGGAAAATGTAGACCTGAATTGAGCAACGCCGTGGTTTTTCCCGATCCCGGAGGGCCGATGATCACGTACCACGGCAACTCATAGAGATTGCGCCGTTTTGATCCACCCAGCCGGGCTTTCTTCAACAGCTCGAGCGCATGACCCATACGCCGACCAAGAGTCGCGAGCTCTTCGCAAGCCGCGATGTTGGCAGCGTCGGCTGTCGACTCGCCGGTCAGACTTTGCATCATTGCTGCCGTGCGTCGGCGGGCCCAGATGGCGCGAAATAACCGCCAGGTTATCCATGCCGCTAACAGAGTGAAGATCAGCGACCAACGATTCCTGTCAGGCACCAATACGTCCAGAACAGGGCCAACGAACCAGATGGTCAGGCCCAATCCAATCAAGCCAGCCACGGGTAGAGCCCAGCGAACGAAAAATCCTGAAAACGCGCTCACTCGACACCCTCGGCCAACACAGTGATTTCAACCCGGCGATTCTTCGCTCGTCCCTCCGGTGTCGTATTGAGCGACACCGGTTCGGTGTCGCTACGCCCTTGCGCCGAGAATCGTTCGGCCTGCCCCGTCGCCGCGGCGAGTACCTCGCGGACCTCCTGGGCGCGCGCCTGGGACAGGGCCCAGTTGGAGGGGAAACGCAGGGTCGCTATCGGACGACTATCGCTATGACCCGTTATACGCACCTGGCCTCTTACCTTGCGTAAGGCATCGGCTATACGCAGCATCAACGGCTGGACCTCGTCGACGATGATTGCACTGCCGGACCTGAACATCTCATCCCCTCGAAGGGTCACGACGGACCGGTCGACCTCGTCCTCCACAACGACTCGATGCGCTTTGATGTCCTCTGCAAGAAAGGCCGCCAGACGTGGCCGCTCGATGATCGCGGGGCGTGGCGCCGCCGAGGCGATCGGCTGCACGGGAAGCTCGCCCAACGCATGGATGCTCTCGAACACCGGTTCCGAATCGGACGCCAGCTGCAGACGCATACCCAGAAAGAGCAGGAGCAATAACGCCAACCCGATCACCATGCCTATCCAAGGGGCGGTGAACGGCGACAAGCGACGACGTGCAACCTTCACTCCGCGCCAGCCAGGCGACAGCTCGCGTTCGAAATCACCGCGAATACGGCGAATGGCGCCGCTGGTACGCTCGCGTAACGCGTCCAGTTGACTGCGGCCATTGTTCATGACCCGATAACGCCCCTCAAAACCCAGGCACAAACAGACGTACAAAAGTTCCAGCAGGTGCAGACGCTCCGCAGGGCTTTGCAGGCAATGATCAAGCAGTTGAAAAGCTTTCTCGCCACCCCACGCTTCGTTGTGCAGCGTAATCAGAAGGCTTTGCTCCCCCCACTGACTCGTACTGCCCCACGGCGTGCTGAGCACCGCTTCATCGAGTGCCGTACACAAAACATAACGCGCCAGTAACACTTCGTTTCGCGCACTCCCGGCCGCTTGAGCCTGCGCTTCGAACTGGCGCACATACGCCAGCAGCTGGGCCCTCAAGCTGGCGGGGGCCGAATGGGCGAGGGTGCTGCGTAACCGCGTGAGTAAAGCCAATAGAGGTGCAGCCGCTGCTTCAAGCGGATTGAGCCCGGCGGTTTTTCCGACCGACAAGGGCGCAGGAGGCAGCGGCAACGGTGCGGATATCGACGCCCGCCCGGCGTTATCAGCAGATTGTGTACCACCCCCTCCAGGTTGCGGAATGAGCTGAGTGCGGTCATCAGCAGGTAAAGGAGGGTTGAATGATTCGTCATGGAAAGACATCGCCGCTTATCCTCGGATCGCCCAGAACGTCAGGTTCAAACCTGGAAACTCACCTGCGATGTGGAAGGCGAAACCACCGGACTGCGACAACTGCTTCCAGTGCTCACTGCCACGGTCCAGTTCGAAATAGGTAGAACCCGCGTGGAATGGAATTTGTCGTGGGGCCACAGGCAGAGGGAGTAAACCGATGCCCGGAAGTTGCAGGTTGACCAGATTGCGGATGTGTTCCACCGGACCGATCTTGCTCTGCTGGGAGAAGCGCCCGCGCAGGGTTTCGCCGGGCATGTCCGCTCGCACCACAAGGATAAAACTGGCGCTGTCGATCAGCGTGCGGTCGGGAAGAATCGCCACATGAATGCCGTAAGCTTTTTCAGCTATCGCGATCGGTGTCGCTTTGCTGTCGATCAGCATCGACAAGGACTCACGCAACGCCTGGATAACCGGCGCAAAGCTCGACGCGAGGTCGTCATGCCGATAGGGCAGAGACGCTTGGGGCCTGCGTTCCGGGGTGGAAAATGTCGCGAATTCGCCAGCCAGACTCACCAGTTCGCTGAAGAGACGCTCAGGATGTAATGGGCTGAGCTGACTGAGATGGCGAATCAAGGGTTCGGACCGGTTGACCAGTTGCAACAGCATGAAGTTGGCAATTTCCGAGGCGCCTCCAGTGCCGGAGGCCACCACACGGCCAGCCAGTGCCTCGGCCCGCTGGCGCAGCAATCCCAACAACTCGTTGCGAAAGGCAGTCAGCGACCGGGAAACGGAAACGTCGAGCACCGGCGGGATGTAGCCGTCATCGAGCGTGAGAGCAAGATTGGCATCCTTTTCCCTGACCTGCGCCACACCAATCACTGCGTAATCATTGAGGCCGTCTTTTTCCGTCAATAATCTCAGTGCGCGTGAGCCGGTTGCCACCGGCGAACGACTCTCGAACAACGCGTTGTCGTCTCGGACTTCGCTCACGCGGCTGACGAAACGTGCACCTCCCGGCTCATCGCCCTCATCCACCGTGTCACGCTGCCCTGCGCGCTTGAGCGGCAAGGCCAGATAGACCACGCTATCGCGCAGTTCGTCATCGATGCTGAGCGGACTCGGTGCCAGATCGTCCTGGGGAATATTGAAAGGCGTGCCATCGGGCAAGAGCCCACGGGCCGAAATAATTGCCAGCTTGCCTTGAGTCAGCAGTCCGCTATCGATGGAAAGCTCGGAGAATCCCCAGGCTGCGGCGGACAAGGGGCGGCTGCGGGCGTCGATGAGGTTTTCCAGATAACGGTCATGCTGCTGAAAGTGCTGCGTTGCGATGAACATGCCTTCCGACCAGACCACTCGATTGTTCCAGGACATGGGTTCTCCGATGGGCTATTGGACAGTGCCAGCAGGATTGACTGAGCCGTCGCTGCGCACGGCCCGTACGTCCAGACCGACCGCAAATTCATTGACGTGTCGGGGCGTAACGGTGAGGACGGTGCGCCACAGCGCCTGGTCCACCTCGCGATAGCCGACCACCAGACCGACCTTGCGGGTACCAGGGTTGAGTTCACGATCAACCCGCACTTGCTGCCCGGCGTTGATCAATACCTCGTCGTATTCGATGAGGTCGGGGCCAAGTGCTGTGCGGGGGTGTTCGACCAATGTGAAGTAGTCGGCACGTAAAAAGCCTGCGCTGGTCCTCAGCTCGTAGACACGAACCCGAACAGGCGCGGGATGTCCGCTGACACCAGGATTGAGGCCCTCGACGGCATTGAAATGCAGCGTGATGGCCGTGCGCTCTTCGGTCTTTTCTACCGGCTCGGGCGATTCCATACTGTCGGCGCAAGAGATCAGCATCAGCGCCACGGCCGCTGCCAACCCGACTCTTCGAAACATCCTTGGTCCTCGTGAGGTACTGACTGTTTGTCCGTCTTTTACTGCCCTATCGTTCAGGGACGGCGCATTCGTACGCTTTGCTCTTCGTAAGCACGGCTGAATTCACGACCGAACAGGATTTGAAAATCCTCCTCGGCTTCATGGGATATCTGGGCATAAAGCTTGGTGAACTGCCGCCAATACCGGGCCTGGCGAGAGCCTAGAAGCTGTGTGAAGGCACCGGGCTTGCCCATGCGCACTTCAAGTTCTGCAGGTTCGAAGCGCTTGAGCAGTCCCTTGATTGCGCCCTCGACACCCGCCATCAAGGCGAGTTGGTGCGCATGCAAATCGTCGAAGCCGTCGGCGATGGCCTGATCTGGCGGCATGAACGCCTGACTGCCGTCACGCAGCAGAAGGAGGAGCGCTTCATCGGCATTTGGCGCGAATTTGAGTGGGTTGTTCTCCACAGGCTGGACAAGGGTCTGTTGCATGCGGAACTCGCTTTTCAGGCTACTGCGCGCTCGCAATGCATCGATCAACCCCTGAACCATCAGCCGGTAACTGCGACCAATGGCCTCCATTTGCAACGGCCCTGGAGTCGGTTCGATTAGCAGTCGGCCAAGCCCTGCACCACGGAGAAAAGCTTTGATCAAATCCGCGTGATCACCACATGACTCATCGATAACCCGCTCAACGAAAAGCTCATCCGGGCTCGACATCACCGGTTGCGGAGCGATCTCGTTAATCGACTCCCCTTGCGAAACCGGGGTTGTATCAGACGCAACAGGTCCGTCATTGCGTAGATCCCAGTCTTCGGGAATGACATCCTGTAACCCGACCGTCATCGGCCGGTTATCGGAAGTGGCGGCGGGCTGAGGCACAGGGGGAGAGAAATCATGTTGCTCCACCGGAACATGGTCCGATTGCGTGGCCGGAAGCACCTTGCCAGGAGCCAGGAAATCGAACAGATCTGGAAACGTATCCTGTGCCACGCCTCGTTGAGAATGACTGGCCTGAGATATCTCGCCCAGCCCTGCAGCAGCCTGGTTTTGAGAGCGCATCAATGCCTCGACACCACGAGCCGAATCATTATGGAAATGCACAAAATCAGACGGAGTTGATGTGTCATCAATGCGGACAAGAATCTCGTAATCTCCGATGCGGATGAGCTCGCCGTCTTCCAGCAACTCGCTGTTACCGCGGCGCATGCGTATACCGGCATTCGCCAGCTCCACACCGTTAGTGCTGTTATCGGTCAAGTAATAATGACCGTTTCTGTACTGAATGACGCAATGCCGGGATGAAACAAGGCGCTCCGAATCAGAGATGACCCAATCATTTTCCCGGTTACGACCAATCGTCATCACGCCGGTGGCCAAAGTTATTGCATGACGCTGGCCCGGTATTATCTTGTGATAACTAACGATTGTCATACAAAGTGACACCTTGCCTCCTTTACTTGACTTCAAACCCTCAATACCGGGTGTTTCAGCGTGCCAAAAACCGCTGAACATACGGCGCCAGTATGAATAAATATCTCGGGAAAGCAGGAATTCTGCAGTGATACCGATATCAGAATCAACGTTTAAAAGTGCAATTAAAACGACATCAGAAAACAGTGCGCGCTATACCGCTCCCCATGAGAGGCGCGTAGCTTACCTTGACAAAGGTAAACTTTCACAACAAAAATGTTCAACGCTTACAACTTAATCCAGCCACTACACCAACAGTTAAATTATTCAACTAGTAAGTACAAGCAGTCTCTGTGGGAATATTCCTCAAATAATGTATTACTTGCTTACCCAAACAAGGAGACCGGCTTTTGCTGGACATCAGGATGATACTCACCGCAGTTTCTGCCGACTTTCCGTGCGGTGACGACCTGGAATATGACCCGGACTTTCTGCAACTGGAGCGAGAGGCGCAAGGTAAACCCGAGCGCATCATGGGCGACGCCATTCAGCCGTCTGAACCCCCGCAATGGCAACGAATCCAGCAGTCCAGCATTAACCTGCTGCAACGCAGCAAAGACCTGCGGATCGTCCATTTTCTGCTGCAAAGTGCGCTGGGCCTGCATGGCATTACGGGGCTGGCCAACGCGCTGACCCTGATCAGCGAGTTGCTGGGGCAGTACTGGCCAACGTTGCATCCGCAGCTTGATACCGATGACGACAATGACCCCACAGTGCGCCTCAACGCGCTTTCCGGCATCGCTTGCGAAACCAATGTTCGCTTGCTGCGCGAGAGCCTGCTTACCCGCTCACGCACCTTCGGCCCCATCAGCCTGCGCGCCGCCTTGCACGCCAGCGGACTGCAAAGCTTTTCGAGCGAAAGGTTGAAGCCCGAAGAACTGACCGCTGCGTTCCGTGACAGTGAATCCGAGCACTTGTCGGCGCTGCGCTCATCACTGCTCCGGGCTCACAGCACAGCCGACGCCATCGAGCATTTCGTTTCCGGGCAACCGGATTGCACTGAGGGTGTGGACCTGTCCGCTCTCAAGCAACCTCTCAAACAGGCGCTGCAGATCCTCGATGACTACGCGCCGAGCCACACCAGCACCGAGCGCCCGGCCAGCGAAACGTCTGAAATCGGTACCCAGGATTCAACCATCGCTCGTTCGGGGCAAGGTAACCCCGGGAATATTTTCAGTCGCGATGAAGTGGTGCGCAGTCTCGACAGAATCCTCGATTACTACGCCCGAAATGAGCCATCAAGTCCGCTGCCAGTGTTGTTGAAACGCGCGAGAAATCTGGTGCAAGCCGATTTCGCTGCCATCGTGAACAACCTGATCCCCGATGGCCTCTCCCAATTCGAAAACCTGCGGGGTCCCGACGGCCACTGACTCGTCGGCTTTTACGTCGCGGACCTGTCGGGACATCAGCACGCACCCTGTGGCCGGATTGATCCGGTCATGCCAATCACGTCGCAGCAGCGACCAGGAGGAGCAACGTGGGAAACACCAGTTCTCAGAAATTCATTGCACGCAATCGCGCCCCGCGAGTTCAGATCGAGTATGACGTCGAGCTCTATGGTGCCGAGAAGAAAGTCGAGCTGCCCTTCGTAATGGGTGTCATGGCGGACCTGACTGGCAAACCCGCGGAGCCCTTGGCCGCGGTGGCAGATCGAAAGTTTCTGGAAATCGATGTCGACAGTTTCGACTCGCGCCTGAAGGCGATGCAGCCAAGGGTCGCATTCCACATACCGAATGAAGTGACCGGTGAAGGCCACCTGAGCCTGGACCTCACCTTCGAAAGCATGGAGGACTTCAGCCCCGGCGCCATCGCGCGCAAGGTCGACTCGCTGAGAAAGCTGCTCGATGCACGCACCCAACTGGCCAACCTGCTGACCTACATGGACGGCAAGACCGGAGCAGAGGAAGTCATCATGAAGGCCATGAAGGACCCGGCTCTGCTCCAGGCACTGATCGGTGCACCAGACCTTCCGGACGCACCTTCAAAGGCTGGTGGGGACGACCGACCATGACCGAAATACTGCGTGAAAATCAGCCAGTGACGGCCTTCGCCGAAGACACCGGAAACGAGTTCGCTTCGCTGCTGTTGCAAGAATTCAAACCCAAGACCGAACGCGCCCGCGAAGCCGTCGAGACTGCCGTTCGCACGATGGCCGAGCACGCGCTGGCACAAACCGATCTGGTTCCCAGTGATGCCATTTCCTCGATTGAATCAATCATTGCGGCCATCGATGCCAAGCTCACGGCACAGATTAATCAGGTGATTCATCACCCCGAATTCCAGCAACTGGAAAGCGCCTGGCGTGGCTTGCATTACCTCGTCAACAACACTGAAAGCGATGAACAGCTGAAAATCAGGGTGCTGAACATTTCCAAGCCCGAGCTACACAAGACCCTGAAAAAATTCAAAGGTACGGCCTGGGACCAGAGCCCGGTCTTCAAAAAGATGTACGAAGAAGAATACGGGCAGTTCGGCGGTGAGCCCTATGGCTGTCTGATCGGCGATTACTATTTCGACCAATCGCCGCAGGACGTCGAGCTGCTGAGCGAACTGTCCAACACCTGCGCCGCCATGCATGCGCCCTTCATCGCCGCCGCATCGCCTACGGTAATGGGGATGGGGTCGTGGCAAGAGCTCTCCAACCCCCGCGACCTGACCAAGATTTTCACCACGCCGGAATACGCGGGCTGGCGCTCACTGCGCGAATCGGATGACTCGCGCTACATCGGCCTGACCATGCCGCGTTTTCTCGCCCGTCTGCCCTATGGCGCCAAGACTGACCCGGTGGAAGCCTTCGCCTTCGAAGAGGACACCGACGGCGCCGACAGCACCAAATACACCTGGGCGAACGCAGCGTACGCCATGGCCGTCAACATCAATCGTTCCTTCAAGCTTTACGGATGGTGCTCGCGGATTCGCGGTGTCGAATCCGGCGGAGAAGTACGAAGCCTGCCTGCGCACACCTTCCCAACCGATGACGGCGGCGTGGACATGAAGTGCCCGACCGAAATCGCGATCTCCGACCGCCGCGAAGCCGAACTTGCGAAGAATGGTTTCATGCCATTGCTCCATAAGAAAAACACCGACTTTGCCGCATTCATCGGTGCGCAGTCACTTCAGAAGCCCGCCGAATACGACGACCCGGATGCCACTGCCAATGCCAATCTGGCAGCGCGTCTTCCATACCTGTTCGCAACCTGCCGGTTCGCCCATTACCTGAAATGCATCGTGCGCGACAAGATCGGCTCCTTCAAGGAGAAGGACGAGATGCAGCGCTGGCTGCAAGATTGGATTCTGAAGTACGTCGACGGTGATCCGGCGCATTCCACCGAGACCACCAAAGCGCAACAGCCCTTGGCAGCGGCCGAAGTCGTGGTCGAGGAAGTCGAGGGGAATCCGGGTTACTACAGCTCGAAATTCTATCTGCGTCCGCACTACCAACTCGAAGGGCTGACGGTGTCGTTGCGCCTGGTCTCCAGGCTGCCCTCGGCAAGAGGCGTCTGATCGGCCCCACTGAGCCGGCGCTCGACTCCGCTCCGGCTCTTGAAAACAACACCCTAACGAAGAGCACATTGGAGAAAACATGGCTGTTGATATCTTCATCAAGATCGGTGACATCAAGGGCGAGTCCATGGACACGACCCACAAGGACGAGATTGATGTACTGAGCTGGAGCTGGGGCATGACTCAATCCGGGAACATGCACACAGGTGGAGGCGGCGGTGCTGGCAAGGTCGACATCCGCGATCTGTCTTTGACCAAGTACGTCGACAAAGCGACTCCGAACCTGATGATGCATTGCTCCAACGGCAAGCACATCGACAAAGTCACGCTGACCGTGCGCAAGGCTGGTGGCGAAAGCCAGATCGACTACTTGGTGATCACGCTGGAGGAGGTCCTCGTGACCGCACTCGATACCGGTGGCTCGGGCCCGGTGGATCGTCTGACCGAGAACGTGACCCTGAACTTCGCCCAAGTCCGGGTCGATTATCAGCCACAGAAAGCCGACGGCACGAAGGATGGCGGCTTGATCAAGTACGGCTGGAATATCCGTAATAACGTCAAGCTTTAACCACTTGTATGTGCCCGTCCCAAGGGACGGGCACCTATTTGTCAGTACCCCTTTCGCAGGAACCCATGCCGTGCCCAGACCATTTCTGCCCTCACTCCTCGACCGACTGACCGACGAGGAACCCGGCAATCTCCAGGAAAGCGCGGACATGCGCGTGCTGTCCCTGAGCCAGTTAAAAGCCTCGGTACTGCGTGACTTGAACTGGCTGCTCAACACCACATCGGTGCTGCGAGCGGATACCACACTGAACGCGGCCGCCGGGACCTCAGTGCTCAACTTTGGACTCCCGTCACTGGCGGGCAGCAGTGCATCGAGTATTGATATCCCTGCGCTGGAGAACCTGATTCATCGCGCCATCACCACGTTCGAGCCGCGCATTCTGCACAACACTCTTCGCGTACGTGCGCAGCCTTCGTCCGAGCAGATGAATCACAACACCCTGGCTTTCGAGATCGAAGGCGATCTCTGGGCTCAACCGGTCACCCTGCCGCTTTTGCTGCGAACTTGTCTGGACCTGGAATCCGGCCACGTACAAGTCGGCCCGGCCCCTCAGCGGAGGCGTGCATGAATCCGCGCTTGCTGGAGCTGTACAACCAGGAACTGCAACACGTGCGCGAAAGTGCTGCAGAGTTCGCCAAGGAATACCCGAAGATCGCCGGACGTCTCACATTGTCCGGAACCGACTGCGCCGACCCTTATGTCGAGCGTCTGCTCGAAGGTTTCGCGTACCTCACCGCTCGGGTGCAGCTCAAGCTCGATGCCGAATACCCCACCTTCACCAATAACCTGCTGGAAATCGCCTATCCGCATTACCTCGCTCCGACACCCTCGATGACCATCGTGCAGATGCAGATAGATCCCGATGAGGGCGCGTCGAGTGGTGGATTCACCCTGCCTCGCGACAGTGTGCTGCGCGCCGCGCCTGGCCCTGATTCCCGGACCGCCTGCGAATACCGGAGCGCGCACGCGGTGACATTGTGGCCAATCAAAGTCTGCCAAGCCGCGTACTTCGGCAGCCCTGTCACGACCTTGGGCCGACTTGCATCCAGCGAACCCAACGCCAAAGCAGCGTTGTGCATCACCTTGCGCACCGGGGCAGAACTGCCCTTCGACCACCTGAGCCTGGAAAATCTACCGCTGTACCTCAATGGCGCCGATGAACGCCCTTTCCGTTTGTACGAACAGCTGCTCGGCAGCGTTTGCGCGGTGTTCGCCCGACAACCGGGCGCTGACTGGATCGAGCGTCTACCAGACGATTCATTGAAGTCCTGTGGGTTCGACGACCGGGAAGCCGCACTACCGGTGGTCCCTCAAGCATTTCAGGGCTATCGCCTGTTGCAGGAATACTTCGCCCTGCCGCAACGCTACCTTTTCATCGACTTCACGCAACTTGGTTCAGCGGTTCAGCGCTGCGCAGGCCAGCAGTTGGAGCTAATCGTGTTGTTTGATCGCTTCGATCACAACCTCGAGGGAAGCGTCGGTCCCGAACACTTCGTGCCCTTCTGTACCCCTGCAATCAATCTGTTCCCCAAGCGAGTGGACCGGATTCACCTGTCCGACCGGGTCAACGAACACCATGTAATCGCAGACCGAACCCGGCCCATGGACTTCGAGATTCATTCGCTGACCGACGTCACCGGTCACGGCATGGGGCCACAGCAGGCATTTCTGCCGTTCTATGCGGTGCGTGATCCTTCACGCCATGGCCGTGAAAAAGCCTATTACATCGTGCGTCGCGAACCGCGCCTGCTGTCCAGCGAGCAACGCCGAAGTGGCACGCGTTCAAACTACATCGGCAGTGAAACCTTCATCAGTCTGGTAGACGGCCGGCAGGCGCCGTACCGCAAGGATCTGCGGCAATTGGGAGTTCGCGCCCTTTGTACCAACCGCGATCTGCCGCTGTTCATGGATCTGGGCGGCGGCAAGACCGACTTCACCCTGGCCGAGAGTACGCCGGTGTCGACCATTCGCTGCCTCGCCGACCCAAGCCGTCCGCGCGCCAGCTTCGCGTACGATCAAAAGGCCTGGCGGCTGATCAGCCAGTTGTCACTGAACTACCTGTCCCTCAGCGAACAAGGTGAGGGCGCGGCCGCGCTGCGTGAGTTGCTGCGCTTGTACGGCGATGACCAGAAAGACGCTCTGCAATTACAGATCGAAGGTTTACGCAAGGTCAGCAGCCGAGCGTGCACCCGACGCCTGCCTTTGCCGGGTCCGATTGCTTTTGGCCGGGGCCTGGAAATCACCCTGGAGTTCGATGAGAACGCATTTCGCGGGACAGGCGTGTTCCTGCTTGGTGCCGTGTTCGAGCGATTTCTGGCGCGCTATGTGTCGATCAACAGCTTCACTGAGACCGTAATTCGCACCAGCGAGCGCGGAGAAATCATGCGGTGGAAAGCCAGACCCGGCCGGCGTCCAATCCTGTGAACCTCCTCAGCGACATGCACGAGAAACCCTGGGATTACGATTTCTTCCAGGCCTTGCGACGCATCGAGTGCGCATCGGCGCAACTGCCGCGCCTGGGCCATTCGCTGCGTCTGATCGACGACCCTTTGCGGCTGGCTCAACAACCCGATTGCTCGTTTGCGCCGTCGACTCTGGCAGCGCTGGCACCAGCCGACGGCAATAGACCGGCGAGGCTCGAGCAGTTTTTCTTTGGCCTCAGCGGCCCCAACGGGCCCTTGCCTCTGCACCTCACCGAATATGTGCGTGAACGCCAGCGCAATAACGCCGACGGCAGCAGCAAGCGCTTCCTCGACATCTTCCATCATCGACTGCTCTGCCTGTTTTATCGGGCCTGGGCCGAAGCGCGCCCAACCGTCAGCCATGACCGACTGGAGGACGATTATTGGGCCGTGCGTCTGGCCGCACTCAGCGGTCGAGGAATGCCGAGCCTGTGCAATCAAGGGCTGATTCCAGATGTCGCCAAGCTGCATTTCAGTGGTCATCTGGCAGCGCAGACCCGCTGTCCCGATGGTCTGAAAGCGATACTCCAAGACTACTTCGGCGTGCCGGTGAACATTGAAGAGTACGTCGGGCAATGGCTGGAACTGCCCGAACGCAGCCGCATGACCGTAAGTGCGAACCGACTGGGCGTCGACCTCTGTCTGGGTAGACATGTATGGGACCGCCAGCACGCATTCCGCATCCGCCTCGGCCCGCTTACCCTGGATCAATACATGCGCATGCTGCCCGACGGCGAGTCCTTCAGGCATCTGGCGCAATGGGTCGCCGAATACGTCGGTCACGAACTGGACTGGGACGTGAACCTGATCCTGCTGAAGGCGCAAATTCCCAGGCTGCAACTCAACGGGCAATTCCGACTCGGCTTCAATACCTGGCTTGGGCAACCGCCGGATCACGCGAGGGATCTGATTCTCGCCCGGCATTACGTTGATCGGGCGAACTTGGCCCGTTGCGCTTCAGACGATTCTCCAAACCTGTTCGTAAGGAGCACCGAACATGGCTGAGATCAGGGGCGAGGCCATGAGTTCGATTATCAGGCCTGCGAAACGGTTGATCTGTTTCGTACTTCATTACCGCGCGTCGGGAAACGTGCAACCCGTGAATCCCGATACGCAATGTCTGTAGCAGTCCGACTTACCGGCGCAGGCGTCCAGGCAATCGCCACCGCCGGCAAGCTGGACTGCTACAGGAGACCTCAGTCATACCCGCACTAGACCGCGAACTGAACGGAAGCGCCCATGTTATTCACGCAACTCACTCGGCTGGCACAAGTCACCACTCCTTTAGGACCGAACGTCCTGCTTCTGAAGAGCATGACCGGCGGCGACGAGCTTGGACGCCCGTTCGAGTACGAATTGGAGTTGCTGTCTGACCACCACGCCATCGACTTCAATCAATTGCTCGGCAACCCCATGACCGTGTCGCTGCAACTGGACGCCACCGGGAGTCGTTATTTTCACGGCCTGGTGTCGTGTTGCAGCCAGAATATCGATGCCGGTCAGTTCGCCAGTTATCAGGTAACGCTGCGGCCCTGGTTATGGCTGCTCACCCGAACATCTGACTGCAGAATCTTCCAGCATCTGACCATTCCACAGATCATCAAACAGGTTTTTCGCAACCTCGGTTTTGCTGATTTCGAGGACGGACTCAGTGGCACCTATCGCGAGTGGGAATATTGCGTTCAGTACCGCGAAAGCAGTTTTGATTTTGTCAGTCGGTTGATGGAACAAGAGGGTATCTACTACTTCTTCCGCCACGAAAAAGACCGCCACGTTCTGGTGCTCGCCGATGCTTACAGCGCCCATGAGGCCGCGCCGGGTTACGAGTCAGTGCCATTCTTTCCGCCCGACGGGCAGCATCGCGAACGCGATCACATCAATGGCTGGCAATTGATGCAGCAGATTCAGTCCGGCTCGATCGAACTCAACGATTACGATTTCCAGCGGCCTGGCGCGCGCATAGACGTGCGCTCTGAAGAACCACGTCCCCACACCGCCGGGGACTATCCGCTCTACGACTATCCTGGCACCTACGTGCAAAGCGAGGATGGCGAGCACTATGCGCGCACCCGTCTCGAAGCCATCCAGAGTCTGCATGAACGTATCGAGCTCAAGGGCAATGCGCGGGGTCTCGGCTCGGGCCATCTGTTCAGGATGAGCGGTTTCAGCCGTCAGGATCAGAATCGCGAATACCTGATTGTCGGCGCCCGCTACAGAATCATTCAGGAAAGCCTGGAAACCGGCAGCAGTTCTGCCGAACAGCAATATACGAGCGATCTGATCTGCATCGACGCGCAGCAGAGCTTTCGTCCACAACCCCTCACCGTTCGCCCCATAGTTCAGGGTCCCCAGACGGCAAAGGTAGTAGGTGCGAGCGATCAGGAAATCTGGACTGATCAATACGGCCGAGTGAAGGTACATTTCCATTGGGACCGCCACGATCACTCCAACGAAAACAGCTCGTGCTGGATACGCGTCTCCCAAGCCTGGGCCGGCAAGAACTGGGGGTCGATGCAAATCCCGCGTATCGGCCAGGAGGTCATCGTCAGTTTTCTGGAAGGCGACCCTGATCGACCGATCATCACAGGTCGGGTCTATAACGCTGAGCAAGCCGTCCCTTATGACCTGCCCGCCAATGCCACGCAAAGCGGCATCAAGAGTCGTTCGAGCAAAGGCGGGACTGCGGCCAATTTCAATGAGATCCGCATGGAAGACAAAAAAGGCGCCGAGCAGCTGTACATCCACGCCGAGCGCAATCAGGACATCGTCGTTGAAGTGGATGAAACCCACTCGGTCGGGCACGACCGAAAGAAGGATATTGGCAACAATGAAACAGTGACAATCGGCCAGGACAGCATCAGGGCCGTCAAACGCCACGAGACTGTACAGGTGGGTGGTGCCAAGGCTGAGAGTGTGAGCACGGAGTATTTGATCGAGGCGGGCGAAAAAATTCGCATGGTTTGCGGCAACAGCGTGCTGGAGCTTCATGCCAATGGCGAAATAAAACTCTCGGGGACGTCGTTCAAGGTTTACGCCAGTGACAAAGGCGATATCGACACAGGCGGGCGCATGGACATCAATTCCGGTGGCGCAAGGGCGGTGAGCGCCATGGGCAAAGGCATCAAGGATTTGATTGATGCGGGCGTCAAGGCGTCGTTCACCGGCAAGACGGAGTCGTGATAGAGGTGAGTACGGTTGGCGACCCATTCATGCGTTTCCTGCGCAAAGTTCATGCATCTGCCGTCCTGCATGCAGCGCGCAATTAGAGGAGCTTAAGCCTGATATCAGCTCTCTAAAAAGTACCAACTTTTCTACAAATACGTACAACTCACTGCCCTCGAAAAGTATCAGCGTAAAGTATTTGCAAAGTTCACCGACCCGGTTATAACTGCCTGTAATCTGAACGTCGCTTCATACCTCGTTACAGGTCACCCCTAATGAATCATCTACTCTGGAAGTTATTTCCCAAGCACCATCGTGAGTTTCTGCTGGAGCGGCTTTCAGTCGTGGATCGCCAGGTGGTGAACAAGACGCTGTCGCGCAAGGCCCGGTTTCCCGAGGTGTTCGACCAGTTCGAGTGCATTTTCATTCACGTCCCCAAATGCGCCGGCAGCAGTGTGGCAATGTCGATATTCGGTGACACGCCCACCGGGCACTTGCCGCTGTATTGGTACGAAAAGCAATTCAAAGAGCGCTATGAGCAATACTTCAAGTTTGGCTTTGTACGTGATCCATTACATCGAGCACTGTCGGCTTATCGTTACTTACTGCAGAACCCGCAACCCCGAGACAGAGCGGCTTTCGAGTTGGTCAGCCGTTATTCGCGGTTCGATACGTTCGTGGATGGCTGGTTGCACGCGGAGAATGTGTCGAAGCAAATACATTTCGCACCGCAATATCATTTTCTGCAAAACAGCATGGGGCAGATTGCGGTGGACTTTATCGGACGCCAGGAACATCTGGAATCGGACTTCGCCGCGCTGTGCGAACACCTCGACATCAATGTCCCATTGCGCCATCTCAATCGTTCTCCCGGCCCTCGCTATCAAACCGCAGGCCTTTGCTCGGACGCGTCGCGCAAGCGGATCCGCGAGGTGTATGCCCGAGACTATGAGTTATTCGACTATGACTGATATACGCGAAAGCCATCCGATGATTATTGCATCACCTTTGGCCGTCATGCAGGCCGAGCGGGAGTCGCTCAAGCAGCAACGCGCCTGTTGCATCTGGTTTACCGGCCTGTCGGGCGCAGGCAAAACGACGCTTGGCAATCGCCTCGATCAGACGCTGGTTGCCCACGGGTTGCACAGTTACCTGCTCGATGGCGACCGTCTGCGCAAGGGGTTGTGTCAGGACCTGGGCATGAACGAAGACAGTCGGCGTGAGAACGTGAGGCGAATTGGCGAGGTCGCCAAATTGATGGTCGACGCAGGGTTGATCGTGATTGTTTCGGCGATATCCCCTTATCGGGAAGACCGCGACGCATGCCGCGAGCACTTTACCGAAGGGCAGTTCATCGAGGTGCATGTCAGCACGCCTTTGATCGAGTGCATGCGTCGTGACGCCAAGGGCCTTTACCGGGCGGTGCGCGAGGGACGCATCCGTAATTTTACCGGCATCGACAGTCCTTACCAGGCGCCATTCGAACCGGAGTTCGTCGTCGACACCAGCACTGACAGCGGCGACACGTTCATCGATCAATTGCTGGCACGCCTGCTGGAGAAGCGGCCGCGGGGCGAAATCTATCGTGCGTTTACCGGCGCGAACGCTCTGGCGCGCTGATTCTTAATACAGTCATTCGCGCGAATGTGGGCGGACAAGGGAACGATCGACGGCTTGAGGGGTTCACACTTCTTGTCTTTGAACCGCCTTCCTCGCGAGTGAGCTGTATGGAACATGTACTCCCGGACGCCTGGCTCAATGCCCTGCCGTTACCTTGGCTGAACACGCTAGTGGCTGCGACCGCTGCCGTCTGTATCGCGCTGCTGGCACGATGGATAGCGCTGGTGATACTTCGACGCTTCGCCAACTCGTTCGTCTTGGCTCAGCAGCTGATTCTGCGCGCCGAGGCACCCACCCTCTGGCTGATCCCCTTGTTGGCATTGCAGACCGTGTGGACCTCCGCACCCGATGACATGCTGCTCATCAATGGGGTACGCCATCTCAACGGCATGCTGGTGGTGGCCGCGTTCACCTGGCTGGCGTTGAGCAGCGTCAAAGCCATCGGTAAAGCCGTCGCAATCAGCAATCCGCTGGATATCGAAGATAACCTGCAGGCTCGGCGCATTCAGACGCAGGTGCGGGTGTTGGTGCGTTGTCTGAATGTACTCGTGCTGCTGTTTGGCACCGGGCTGATTCTGATGAGCTTTCCGCCGGTGCGGCAGGTGGGTACCAGTCTGCTGGCCTCGGCAGGATTGGCGGGTCTGGCGGCGGGTTTCGCGGCCAAGCCAGTGCTCGGCAATCTGATCGCAGGTCTGCAGATCGCCATTTCGCAACCGATCCGTCTGGACGATGTGGTGATCGTCGAGGGCGAATGGGGACGCATCGAAGAAATCAGCGGCACCTATGTGGTGGTGAAAATCTGGGATGAGCGGCGGATGGTGATTCCCTTGCAATACTTCATCGAGAAGCCGTTTCAGAACTGGACGCGCAGTACGTCGAGCCTGATCGGGTCGGTGTTTCTGTGGGTGGACTATTCGCTGCCCCTGGAAGAACTGCGGGCTGAGACCGAGCGCATCTGCAAGGACATTCCGCATTTGTGGGATGGGCGAGTGTGCGTTTTGCAGGTGACGGATACGACCGATAAAGCGATGCAGTTGAGGGTGTTGCTCAGCTCGGTGGATTCATCGCGCAGCTGGGATGCTCGCTGCCACATGCGCGAGCGGTTGATCAGTTTTGTGGCCAAGCAGTATCCGCAGTGCCTGCCTCAGTTGAGAGCGGAAATGTCGTCGCGCACCGTGCAGCCGGAGCGCGAGGCCCATGAGGCGCCGACCGAGATCGCGCGCCAACCTCCGGTGTGAGGCCAGCCGCCGAAATCGGCGGCGCCCCCTCTAAAGGCTCAATACCCGCGATTGAACATCACCACCTTGCCCATCATTGCCGCGGCGAATTGCTGGGCGCTCATCTTCTCGCCATTGAAATCCACCACGTCGTCTGCGTAATGCAGGGTGGAAACGATGTTGTCGCCTTCGACCTTGCCCACTTGCAACATGATCGCCAACCCCCCGACGGACTCTGCTGCACCCTTGGCCTGTTCGGCGATGGCTGCAGGATCGCTCAAACCGGCCGAAGTGGCTTGCAGCGTCGCCAGATCCTGAATCATCGGTTTGGACAGCACCAGCTTGGCGTTCAGTTGAGTCACCAGTTGCTTGAGCAGTGCTGCGCCGGGCTGGTCGAGAGAAGTCGGGTTGCTGAGGTCCATGGACAGATTGAAGTGGCTTTCGCCGCTGGCGGTTTTCAGCGACAGCTTCTCCAGCTCGATGTGTGGCTTGGCCGCCAGCAGCCTGGAGACTTCAGCCTGCACCAATGCCTGATCGGCCGGGCTAAGATGTGGCGTATAGGACTCGCCCATGGCCGCAGCCGCCTGGGCTTGAGGCTGGATCTTGTCCTGATAGATCTGCATCAAGGCCTTGGTCGAGTCGATGTCGAAGTTGGCGAACTTCCAGAGCATCTGCGAGGAGCCGATATTTTTGCCGTCGAAGCTGATGTTGCCGATGTCGTAAGTCACCTGCGCGTTCAGCTTGCCTTCGACCTCCTGCAACAGGCTGGTGTTGACGAAGTCCTTGAACTGAACGGGCGGACGCCCGGCGGCCTGAAAGGTGGCCGAAGTGACCCTGGCATCCGTGTGCCCCAGGTAAAAGCCCGACTGGCCTTTGGTGCCGCCCGTGTTGAAGGTCAGATCCCTGAGAGAAACGTTGACCGGCCCCTCCTCGGACATCGCGGTGACGTCCAGGCTGCCAAGCACACCGTTGGCTTCCAGCTTCTCGCCGTTGGCATTGCCCGAGGCATTGAGCGTGAAGCCCGAGAACTTGAACGACCCGCTCTGATCCTCGAACTGCAACGGTAGAAACTCCACCCGGCCCAAGGCGGCGCGGTCGTAACCCATGCTGAATTGCCCGTTCAAGGGTGGCTGGCCGTTGGTCATCGCGAACCATTTTTCGGAGAATGCGTTCTTTTCGAGCGTCATGTTGCTGGCGGCCATGACCGGCACCAGTTTCAAAGACTTCACACGCGTCCAAGGGAGCGGGCCGTGCTCGATGTTATCCACAAACAGCAGCTCGACCGGCTGGCCGTCGTTGAATCTGGGGTTCTGAAAAGTGAATTTGTAGTGCGCGATGCTGGTGAAGAAGTGCCGATCCAGCGACAGCAATTCGACGCTCGCGCTGCCTTCATGACCGACGAAGGCCGCCTGAATCTGCTGATTGCCTTGCTGGACGGCATCACCGAGCACCCCTTCCAGACGCTTGCCCGTGTACCAGGCGCCAGCGGTAATGAGAGCGCCTGCAACCACGACGACGCCCAGGGCAATGTTGACTGATTTTTTCATGTGTCGACTCGAAGATGTCCGTTCTTGAAGAGAGGTCGTGTCTTCCCTGACCCCTGAAGGGTTTCGGCGCCGGAGTACAGGCGCCGAGCAGCACCTTGCGCTGCCGAGAGCCCGGCGAGATTAGCACCTGCGAAGCTCATTTTGCAGCCGTTGCTCCCGGCGACGGCCTAGCCATGGCCTTTGCACAAGCGTTAGGCTGGACACCAACCTGCGGACAGGATCGATAAGATGAGCAATGCGCAAAAGCCAAAGGGGCCTATCAAGGCAGTGATTTTCGACATGGACGGCCTGTTGCTGGACACAGAAGGCATCTACACCGAAGTCACCAACGATATCGCCAAAACCCACGGCAAGACGTTCGACTGGGCCGTGAAGCAGCACACCATCGGACGTGGCTCGCAAGACTTCGCCGAATACGTGATCAATGCCCTTGAGCTGCCGATCTCCGCCGAGGAGTTCCTCACCATTCGCCAGCCAATGCTCGATGATCGTTTCCCTCACGCCCAGCCGATGCAGGGCGCCGAGGCGCTGGTTCGCCACCTCGCCGAACACAACATCCCGATTGCCGTGGGCACCAGTTCATCGTTGCATTACTTCACCGTGAAGACGAGCAGCCATCGATCGTGGTTCGAGCTGTTCGAACATGTGGTCACCGCAGACCATCAAGAAGTGACAGCCGCCAAGCCTGCACCGGACATCTTTCTGGTGGCCGCGCGCAAACTGGGCGTGGACCCGAAAGACTGTCTGGTGTTCGAGGATTCACCCTTCGGCGTAACGGCCGCCAAGGCCGCCGGAATGTATGCCGTGGCGGTGCCGGATTCGCACATGCCGGTCGAACAATACGCTCATGCTGATCTGATGCTGGGGTCGTTGGCGGAATTCCCGCTGGAAGACTGGGGTTTGCCGGGATACCAACAATAACGCCACTCCCTGCAGGCGCGCTTCTCCGCGATTGCAATGTGTCAGGCGCAGACAATGGCGCCAAGAGAAGGCAATCGGCTTTCGTCGCGTTGCCGACAGGCGCCAGGCCGGCCAGTCCAATGGCCAGGCTCAAGGCTTTCACGGGGAAGCGTGTGGTGCTTTTGAAAATATCGGCTGGATGTTTAATAGCGGCAGGTTTCGCGGAGATTTCCTACCTTTCAAAACAGGTTTTGCGGGCAGATTGCAAAGTAGCCGGACGCTAAAGTTGCCCGCATGAATCAAGTCAAACATTACCTGACCGCTAACGGGACAGATCTCTATCAGCAATGGCTTGAGCGATTGAAAGACCGAACCGCCAAAGCCAGAATCACCATGCGAATAAACAGAGTCGCCGACGGAGCCCTGGGTGACTGCAAACCCGTCGGGAACGGGGTCTGGGAATTAAGAGTCAATCACGGACCGGGGTATCGGGTTTACTATGCCCAGTCTGGCAAACAGCTAATATTGCTGCTTCTGGGGGGCGACAAGCATTCCCAGAGAACAGATATCTGTAGAGCCATTGATTGCTGGAGCGATTACCAGCGGAGAAAGCCATGACCCGATCACGTGATCATGACGAAACTGTCATCGCAATGATCCGGAATGACCCGGAGTTCGCAGCCGAATACCTTCGTATTGCTTTTGAAGAGCTGGATGAGGAAGGCGGCGAGGCTGCGTTCATATCCGCATTGAGACATGTCGTCGAGGCTCGCGGAGGTATAGAAGCCATCGCGAAAAAAACGGGGATATCTCACGACACCCTGCGACGCTCACTCTCACCCGACGGCAACCCGACCTTGAAAACCATGCGTCAAGTAGTACATGCCACGGGCCTCACCTTTGCTGCGATTGCCTGAGGCCGTTGAGCACCAGGCCTGAACCGCGTGGAAAATTCTTGCGCGTAGCGCGTTCAAAATTGTCACTTTTCAAATCCGGCACAAACAGGCGAGTATGTCCGGCCTAGAGCTGTCGGTCTGAAAGGCCTTTACGAGACCTCTTGCAAGCCTGACCCAGACTGTCCTGATTTCCACTTTCCTGACGAAAAGGATATCGAGCAATGAATTACCGCGTTCTTGGCCAATCCGGCCTCAAGGTTTCTACGCTGACACTGGGTTCCATGATGTTCGGGGTCCAGACCGGCACCGAAGAATCACTTCGCATCATCGACAAGGCTTGGGATGAAGGGGTCAACTTCATCGACACGGCCAACGTCTACAACGCTGGCCGCTCCGAAGAAATCGTCGGCGAAGCCATCGCCAGACGCCGTAGCGAGTGGGTGCTGGCCACCAAGGTCGGCAGCAGTTCAGGCAATACAGCGCCGAACACCAGCGGCCTGAACCGCAAGCACATTTTCAACGAGATCGAGTCCAGCCTGCGCCGCCTCGATACCGATTACATCGATATCCATTACCTGCACAAGGAAGATCACAGCACACCGCTGGAAGTGACGGTTTCAGCCATCGGCGATCTGATTCGCGAAGGCAAGATCCGTTACTGGGGCGTGTCCAACTTCCGTGGCTGGCGCATTGCCGAAGTGGTCAACGTCGCCCAGCGTCTGGGCGTCGACAAGCCGGTGATCAGTCAGCCGCTGTACAACATTGTCAACCGTCAGGCGGAGCTGGAGCAGATCACCGCAGCGAAGTTCTACGGTTTGGGCGTGGTGCCTTACAGCCCGTTGGCCCGTGGCGTGCTGAGCGGTAAATACGCACCCGATGTCACCCCTGACAGCAGCACCCGCGCGGGGCGTCAGGACAAGCGGATTCTGGAAACCGAATGGCGCCAGGAGTCGCTGCACATCGCGCAAAAACTGCAGGCATTCACCAAGGACAAAGGTGTAGGTCTGGTGGAGTTCGCCATTGCCTGGGTGCTGAACAACCAGGCAGTCACGTCCGCCATCGTCGGACCTCGCACCGAAGAACAATGGGACAGCTACACCAAGGCGCTGAGTGTGAAGATCACGGCCGAAGACGAAGCCTTCATCGATTCTTTGGTGACCCCAGGCCACGCCTCGACGCCGGGCTTCAACGATGTGCAGCATTTCGTGACCGGGCGGTATATCTAACGCGCAGCTGCACCTGTGGGAGCTGCCGGAGGTAACGACGGTGGCGAATGCGGCGGATCAGTCGGAAAAGATGTCTCTGATCCAACGCATTCGCCAGCAGGTCGGCTCCCACAGGCTGAAGTGTTACTCGATTGATTGACCTCACTCCCAAGGTGCCGGGTCACCCAACAACTGCCCCTGAACACCCTCGATTCCCATCTCCCGCAGCACCTCGAACTCCCCTTGGGTCTCCACTCGCTCGGCGATCAGCGGCAGATCAATGCTGTGTGCTGCGCGCTGGATGGCCTCGATGAACAGGCGCTTATGGTGCCCATGATCAATGTCGCGGATGTAACTGCCTTCGATCTTCAGGTATGCCAATCCCAGACTCGACAAATTGCCGATCATGCTGAAGCGCCCGCCAAAATGTTGCAGGGCCAGCAGATATCCCAAGTCCTTGAGACGACGAGTCAGGTCCTCAAGCGTCTGCTGATCCGGCACCTGCTCCTCGCCGATTTCCAGAATCAGCCTTGGCGCCAGGTGCGCGTGGCGCTTCAACAATTCCATCGCCTCGTTCAGCGTGCCTCCCTCGGAAAACGTCGCTGCCGATAGATTCAGCGCCAGCTTCTGATCATGTCGGGGAAGCTGCTCGAAAACCGTTTCCAGCATGACCAGATCGTGCCGCGCCGACCAGCCAAAGCGCTCGATCCATGGCAGGAACCGCCCTGCGGGCAGCGTTTGCGAGTCGTCATCGATCACCCGCGATAACACCTTGAAATGCAGCACGCGACTCAAATCGCTGGCATCCATCACCGGCTGAAAGAAGAGCTGGAACCGGCGCTCGATCAATGCCTGATCGAGCAATTCGTACCAGGCGTGATGATCATCCTCCAGACTGGCTACCGCGCTGTGCTCTATGCAATGCCAGATCTGCTCGGTCTGGGTTTCAGCCTGCGACAGTGCCTGATCCGCCAGCCCCAATAATGTCTGAGCCGAGTCTCCAGGGCTGTAGGGTGCAAGGCCGATGAATGCCGGCGGGCTGACATCCGACGCGCCAGTGTCGCGCAAACTGCTCAGCGCCGTTTCAAGCTCGTGGGCCAGTTGCAGCGCTTCTTCCTTGACCAGCCCCGGCGCCAGCACGGCGAACTCGCCGCCGCGAATACGGCTGATCAGGTGCCGGGCTTCGACATGATTGAAACACTGGCGCACCAGCACATCACTGACTGCGACCAGCAAAGCGTCGGCCTTCTGCCCGCCCAGGCGTTCGTTTATGCCGCTTAGATCGTTGACTCGCATCAACAGCAGATAACCCGACGAGGCGTCCTCCCCCTGACTGACATGCTCATTCAGGCGCATATCGAAATAGCGACGGTTCGCCAAGCCAGTCAGGCTGTCCCCATAGCATTCGATGCGCAGTTTTTCGGTACGCTCCGCCTGCTCCTGAAACAGTGCCTTTAGCTTGTCGACCATTTGGTTCATCGCTTGCACGACGCGTCGCAGTTCCGGCGTGGCGGGCAAACTCTGCACATTCAGAAATTCACGGCGGCCAATGGCCTGGGATTGCTCGACAAGGTAATCCAAGGGTCTGAGCTGGCGCCGCAACAACCACGCCCCCAGCAAAAAGCTGATCGCCCCACACAACAGCAGCCAGCCCAGATTACCCAGCGCCCCCTGCCAGAGCTTGCCGATGGCGAACATTGGATGGCTGACCACCTCGACCTTGGCCGCCGGTCGCCAACCGCGACTGACGATGGCGCTAGCGCCTGCCGGCTCCAGCGCGATGAGCTTGATGAACCAGTCCGGTGCGGTGGCGACGGGCGTGGCGTTGCGCTCGACAATAACCTTGCCGGTCAACGGATTCACGATGCGGATCCGCGCGTAATAACCACTGTCGAAAATCGAGCTGACCACAAGCTCCATCATCGTTGGATCGTCCACCGCAGGTTTCAAGGAAAGCGCCAGCGCCGTCGCGGCATCCTGAGCGTGAGCGCGCAGCTGATTGACGTACTGATTGCGCGAACTCTCCAGGCTGACCATGAAACCGCCGCTGAACGCGACAATCATGAACAGGCAGATGGCGATCAACAGCTGTTTGAACAGGGTCATGGGCGAGTCCTTGTTCTGTAGGAAGGGTCAGGGCGCGTTGCCTTCCACCGGGAAACCCTCGGCTTTCATTTTTCTCAACACTTCCTGCCAGCGGGACAGCTGTTTGATATCCCCCGCCATGCTGTTATTACCGATGACGCTGTCCGAGGCATCCGGCAGCCAGACCCCCTCACCGTTGAACGCATAAACCGGCAGCAGGTCCCGTCGCCCGTCGGCAGGCTCGATGGTGTCAATCAGGCTGTCGAGCACCAAGGGTTCGCCCTCGGCATCCGGATAATAGGTGAGCACCATGTGCGCACGTTCCGGGTTGAGCACCTTGACGTAAGTGATCAGCAATTTTTCGGCCGGCATGCCGCGTTCACGCAGGCTGAAATACTTGGCGATGGCAAAGTCCTCACAATCCCCCGCCCCCTGCCACAGCGACTGGACCGGGGAAGCCCAGTAATCATCCATGTCCCATAACTCGGCATCTTCGACATAGCGCAGCTCGCGGTTGAAGAAATCATTGACCCGTTGCAGCAAGTCGAGATCGTTGTTCGGTTTGCGTTCGTTGAGCATGGATCTCCAAGCGTCGACCCGTTGTCGGCCTTCCTCCGACGCCCCATACAATGCAGAGGCACGCCGGGTGATCAGCGAAAAGTCCCAATCAGCGTACGCGAGACCGGCCAGCACAATGCCCGTCAGGAGTATCTGACAAAGAGTGCGAGCAAGCCGGCCAAGTGCGGAACGGTTCGCCACTGCTCTCAGTCCATGGGATCGACCAGAGGTACTCGCTGACGAGCCTCCAACCGGGGAGAATAATGGCATATGGCGATTATTGGCTGGCAATTCAATCACTTCGATTGTCTGTCCATGGGGGTGTCGAAATGCCACGCGCAGGCGACCGTTTTCCGACGCCCCGTATCGCTCAAAGGATAGAACAACGCACGCGCATGGACGCTTTAAAGCCTTGTAGAATGCTGTCCACCGCACCCGGCTTGGAGACGTTACAAAGTTTGACAAGGCTCGGCGTGGCTTCTAGTGTTCCGTTGGATCCAATATTTGATCATTTGAGAAGAAGTATCGATGCGCAGGACTGAGAAAGAACAATTTCTGCGGGAAATTCTGGGAGACGAGCAGCCTCCTGCGCATTTGGCGCGTGCCGTCATCGAGGAAAAACTCCGTGCCGCGATTCTCGATGGCCGTCTTCCCTCTGGCATTGCATTGCGCCAACAAGAGTTGGCGACGCTGTTTGGTGTCAGTCGCATGCCTGTGCGTGAAGCCTTGCGCCAGTTGGAAGCCCAGGGATTGCTGCGCGTCGAGACCCACAAAGGCGCTGTCGTAGCGCCGCTGATCAATGAAGACGCCACCGATGCCTATGCCTTGCGCAGCCTGCTGGAGTCCGAAGCCCTGCGCCAGTCGATTCCCTTGCTCACGCCTGACGACATCAACCTGGCTCGCAGTTACATCGATCAACTCGAAAGCGAGACCGATTACGCGAAAATGGGCACGCTCAATCGCCTCTTT
Organism: Pseudomonas sp. LS-2; assembly: GCF_003605735.1. Classification (GTDB taxonomy): domain Bacteria; phylum Pseudomonadota; class Gammaproteobacteria; order Pseudomonadales; family Pseudomonadaceae; genus Aquipseudomonas. Next base: position 365,895 of record NZ_QXTJ01000003.1, read on the forward strand.
CACATGACCCTCTACTCGCGGGCGCCGAACAAACGCTTGCTCAAGCTGGTTGAAGAGGGTCTGAACGAGGAGGAGCGCTTCTTGCGGTTCAACCTCAAGTCCATGGGATTGGGCAAGTTGTCTCAGCACGACCATCTGGAGTTGTTGCAGATGGCTGAGGCCGGTGCGGTCGAACCGACCATCAACGCCCTCGTCCACCACTTGAATCGTGGCGTCGAGGCGATCAACAAATATCTCATCAGCCGTCCCGCGGAAGTCGCCAGACCCGCCTCGGCTTCAAGGAAGCGCGCCCTCGCCCGATGAGGGTTCGACGAGCGTGAACGGCGACTGTTCGCGCTCCAGCATTTAGCGCCCCTGCCTGCGGTTGCAGCAAGCACCGGATGAGGCATGGGGTTCGATGAGCCCCCAGACTGCGGGGCCTGCGCCGATGGACCCGGCCCCACGGCTGTGAATGGCCTGCTGCGGCAGGCTTGGGGAAACCTGAGTGTACGCCGAGAAAAACAAATGGCTGATGGTCGTCAATTCCGGGCAACCCATTAGAGTCCGCTTGATCTGCTTCCCCCACGCGGGCGGCGATCCGGAACAGTTTCGCGACTGGTCCAAAGGTCTGGCGGACCACATCGAGTTGGTGACGCTGCGCTTGCCAGGCCACGGCAGCCGCCTCAAGGAAACGCCTTACGATCGATGGGCGCCGCTGCTCGAACACACGTTTCTCGCCCTACGCCCCTACCTGAGCGAGCCGCATGCCTTCTACGGTCACAGTTTCGGTGGTCGCCTGGCCTATGAGATGGCGCGGCTGGCGCAGGCACAGTATCCGGACATGACCCGGCACCTTTTCATTTCCGGCTGCCGTAGCCCCGACAGTCAGCAACCGACCCCCTATCTGCACACGCTACCCAAGGATGACTTCATTCAGGCATTGATCAAGCTCGGCGCTGCGCCTGAATCACTGCTTCACGACAAAAAACTGATGCGCCTGCTGGAACCGGTGATGCGCAGCGACCTGAAACTTTCGGAGCTGTGGTCACATTGCCCTGACGAAGGTTTGAACACTCCTCTGACCGCGCTCTACGGCAGCGACGACCCTCTCGATACTGCGGCGAGCATGATGAACTGGCGAGAATTCACCCGGCGTGAATTCGAATTGATCGAGGTATGCGGCAACCATTTTTTCCCCCAATCGCAGCGCAATCGTCTGCTGCACATCATCAATACCCACCTAGGTCTGTTGAGCGTCTGACACTCACCCCAGCCCATCCTGCCTGCCGTCACTGACCTGGCGATCCAAACAACAAGTCCTGTCCCTCGCTCATCTATCGTGAATTCTGCCTGGGTTAGCGCAGCGTATTGCTGTGTTCAGGCAAACTCAGGGCACGAACTCGCCTGCAGTCGGTTCAGCAAACGCAGTTTCATGGAGCAACGAAAGGAGCAGTGCGAAGGGCGGAGACGTCATGAGGGATGCCCATCAACGTCGCCCACAGGAAAAATCCTTTAAAACGATTATTCAGTTAACGCGCAATGCTGGACGAGGCATTCGTTCATTGTTATCAATTCTGACTTTAATCAGTTGGAAGGGTTGCGCTCGCCCCAATAAAACTGACAGCCCACGTTTTATAAGCCCGTCTTACGCGTTGTTTTTATAAGCAATTAAAAATATTAAAAAGTATTTGCACCGCTATTAAAAAGTGCTTTACCGTTTTCACGTCGCCACGACTTTGGCCGAAAGCTTTCACAAACTTTAGGGCTTATCGAACCCGCGACGCCAAGGTGCAGCAGCACCGGCTGATCATGCTTGTGACCATTTCACGAAGTTTCTTTCGCAGCACTTGCTCGCCTCTCGTTAAGTTGGCCTGTGACAGACGTGCAACTAACAGACCTCTAGCGTCTGGCAATGATTCATCCGCAACGTGCATAAGCGACGGAACATATTCAACATTCAAGGACGTCATCATGAACACTCAAAAGCAACTATTGAACCGCAAGAAATCTGAACTAAGCGCACACCCGATATTCGCGGAGATTGACTCACTGGATGTGCTTCGACGGTTTATGGAGGCCCACGTGTTCGCGGTTTGGGACTTCATGTCATTGACCAAGCGGCTCCAGCAGGAACTGACCTGCACCCAATTGCCCTGGTTGCCGCCCAAGGACCCGAAAGCGGCGCGGCTGATCAACGAAATCGTATTGGGTGAAGAGTCGGACGACCATCTGAATCAGGGTCATTACAGCCATTTCGAGCTTTATCTGGACGCGATGCGTGAAGTCGGCGCCTGCACGGCTCGGGTCGAGCGCTTCGTCAAACTGCAGACAGAAGGGCTCCATTACGAAACCGCGCTGGAGCGCGTCGACGCAGACAAGGCGGCCTCCCGTTTCGTCAGAGATACGTTGAACACCGCGATCAACGCCCCCGCTCACAGCGTTGCCGCTGCGTTTCTCCATGGCCGGGAAAGTGTCATCCCGCAGATGTTCCAACGCATCCTCGACGACTGGGGCATCACGGCCCAAGAGGCGCCAACGTTCCGGTACTACCTGGAACGCCACATCGAGGTGGACTCGGAAGACCACGGTCCCGCCGCCGAGTCATTGCTGGCCCGCCTGGTCGACAACGATGAGCAACGAGAGCGTGAAGTCTACGACGCCGCCATTGCCGCCGTGGAAAGCCGCATCGCGCTTTGGGATGCGTTGCGCGTGAGCATGCGTGAGCCAGCGCTGGAGGTCAGTGCATGAACCGCCTGCCGAACGCCCTCACCCATCGCACAAGGAAGACATCATGAAAGCCGAAGACTACCTATCCTTCGTCGACGCCTGGGAAGGCCGCGCCACGATCCGCACCCGCCCTCGCCGCATCGTCGAGAACGATGAAAAACTCATCTACCCATTGAGCCGCCAGCCGCTGGTCCTGAGCCAGACATTCACCCGCGAGTGCCCACACCTGCGTGACTTCGCGCTGATCCAGAGCCTGTACAAGTTCATCAATGACGTGGTGATCTTCGAGACCGAAATCGTAGACAAGACCGCCCGCAGCATCGCCAAGGACAACTTCTCGATCCGCTTCCCTTTCGCCTGTCGCTACGACGCCATGACGGTAGTGGTCGATGAGGATTACCACGCGTTGGTGGCCATGGATTTCATGCAGCAGACCATCGCACTTACGGGCATTCAACCCATTCAACTGCCATCGGAAATAGAGTTGAGCCGGGCAATTCCTGCGGCCCTCGCGCTGGCACCCGATCATCTGCGCAGCGCAGTTGAGCTGATCTGTGTGGCGATCGCCGAGAACACCGTCACCAACGACGTGGCCGCCTTCGCCAAGGACGATTCGGTCAAACAGTCTATCAAGGGATTGATGGCCGATCACCTCCTCGACGAGGGAAGGCACTCGGGATTCTGGGCACGGCTGGTACGCATCTACTGGCATGCCGCGCCTGAAGAAGACCGGCAAACCATCGCCCGAATCATGCCGGTGTTCATTGCGCAATATTTGACCAATGACATCCAGCGGGGCTTCGATTTCGGATTGATTGGCCACTTGGCAGTCACTGACTCAATCAAGCAGGCCCTTAGGGATGAATCGCAGGCGATGTGTTTCCCGATCAATCGCCACCACCCACTGGTCGGCAATATCGTCCGGTTCTTCAGAACCAGTTCGATGCTCGACTCTGCCTGTGTACAACACGCCCTCGCCGACTATTTGCCGGCAGGAGGCGGGCAATGAAGCGCCTGGAGATCGTGCTCATCGGCTACAGTCGGGCCCTGAGCGAACTCAGCGTGGAACTGGATGCCCACGGGCATCTGATTCACCGGTTACCAGACCCCTGCGCTCTGGAAAGCAGCTCAATCAGCGGCGCAGCACTGTTGATCGAGGACGGTACGCTGGAGTTGAGCTGCACGCGCCTTGCGATATTCAAGACGGGCGTGCATCTGGGTCTGCGAGTCGGGCTGACGCCGCACCTGGCGCAAAGCCTTCCTCGGCTTGAGTTGCTGTGCTGGTATGGCAGCGCGACTGCGCAACGGCTGGTCCTTCGCAAGACTGCCCCTGAGGAACTATCTGGCAATGGGCGCATGCTGCGTGATGCCGCAGTGGCCGATTTGGTCGAAAACGTCGCGATACTGGTAAGCCGTTTCTCGCGAGACGGCGAATTCTTCTGTAACTGCCCGGCCGTCGAACCACCGCAAAGCGAATGGCAGGAGGGTCTGCACAAGCTGGATCGGTTGGCCTTCGAGCACCGCTTCAACCGCACCGCGCAACCGCATCTGCTGAGCATCGCGCAGCAGCCTTTGGTGGCCCGCCTGGACCAAAGTCTCACGACTTTCGCTGATCGGTGTGCGTTGGAGATCCAAGGGCAGCGCATCAGTTATGACGCCCTTCGCGAACACAGCGTGGCGATTCAGGCACACATGCGTTCTCGGCTGGGGCACTGCGCTGACGCGCCGGTGGTCGTCGGCATCTGCCTGCCGAAATCCGCCGCACTGTTCGCGGGGATCCTGGCGATCCTGGGCTACGGGGCGGTCTATCTGCCGCTTGACCCCAGCCAACCGCTGCAACGTCAGCAGTACATTCTGGAAAACGCCGGAGCCGTGCTGCTCCTGCACGACGGGCTGCATCCCCTGGCGGGGCAGAGCGTGCCAGGGCTGGACATCACCAGCATAGACATCCCGCCCAGCGCGCAGCCTCTGATGAACCGCCGCCCGGATATCGATGCACCTTGCATGGCGCTGTACACCTCGGGCACCACGGGCCACCCGAAAGGCGTGATGCTCAGCCAGCGCAACCTGAGCCACTTCACCGCCTGGTACGCCGAGTACGTCGGGCTTCGCGAGCGCAGTCGGGTGCTGCAGTTCTCCACCCTGAGTTTCGACTCCTCCGTAATCGACATCTTCCCGACCTTGCTCAGCGGCGCCGAGCTGGTGGTGGCCAGCGAGGACCAGCATCGAGATCCACTGCAGTTGATGGAATTGCTGGATCAGGAAATGACTCATGCGTTTCTGCCACCTGCGTTACTGAGCATTCTGCCGATGGAGCGGCCGCTCAAGCTCGAACACCTTTGCACGGGCGGTGACGTCTGCGAGCCTTATGTCATCGAGCGTCTGGCAGGGCAGTGCCAGTTTCACAATCTGTACGGTCCAACCGAGGCCACGGTGCTGATCACCGCAGGACTGTTCCGGCCGGGCAGTAGCAATCGCAACCTCGGCCGCCCTATCGCCAACAGTCAGTTGCTGATTCTCGACGATCAGCTGCAACCGGTGGCCGAACAGACACCCGGCGAGTTGTACATCGTCGGGCCGGGGGTGTGCCTGGGTTACATCGATAATCCAACGCTGACCGATGAACGCTATGTGCAGGTCCCATTGGGGGACGGAGAAAGCCTGCGCGCCTACCGCACGGGCGATATCGGCAAGTGGACCGACGAAGGCGTCGAGCTGTCGGGACGTCGCGACAATCAGGTGAAAATCCGGGGGTTCAGGGTCGAGCCCGAAGAGATTGAGCATTGTCTGCGTGACTCCCAGTTGTATCGGCAAGTCGCCGTGGTGATCGACGATCAGCGCCGAATTCTGGCGTTTCTCGCTCAGCCACACGGCATCGAACCCGATGCGGCGCGGCGTCTTGTCAAGGCCCATGTCGAAGGCTTGCTGCCCGACTACATGCGCCCGGCGGCTTACACCGAACTTGCAAAAATGCCCTTTGCGGGCAACGGCAAGGTCGATCGCAAAGCCCTGCTGCAGTTACCGGTGAACCTGATAGAGCAGGCGCCGCGCCGAGAGCCGCAAACGGACCAAGAGCGCCAACTGCGAACCTTGTGGGCTGAGCTTCTGGAACTGCCGCCGGGCGATATTTCTACCGACGAAAGCTTCTTCAATCTCGGTGGTCATTCGATTCTGCTGTCGCAGATGCTGCTGGGCATTCGCGAGCAATTCGGGCGCAGCATTCCTATCAACCGCTTCATCGAAGCACCGACGCTGATCAATCTTGCGTCGCTTATCGACAGTAATGGTTCTTCGGCCTGGACAGTCAGCCCGCAAGCGATCAAGGACGCCAGCACCACTCTCGATCTGCCTGTTCTGCCCGTCGAAAAACTGGGGGATGTTCACAAGGTCATCGTCACCGGTGCCAACGGCTTTCTTGGCGTACACATCGTAGAGGCTTTGCTGGCATGGGGTGCCACCGAAGTGGCATGTCTGGTGCGCGAAGGCAGCGGCCAGACGGCTCGGGATCGCTTCGTCGACGCTTTGCGAGAAAACCGCCTGGAGCATCTGGATCTGAGCCGTGTACGGGTCTACGCCGCCGACGTCACTCAGCCGCAGTTGGGTTTAAACGACGAGCTGTATGAGCGACTGGATCGCGAGTTTGGCGCTTTGGTGCATAACGCAGCCAACGTCAATCACGTACAGGACTACGAGACCCTCGCCAGGGACAACGTCGCACCGATCTTCGAATGTCTCAAGTTGTGCGAAGGGCGGAGCAAGAAGGTGTTCAACTTTGTCTCGACGCTATCGGCCTCCAGCGCTGTCGACAGCAATGGCAGCGTTCTGGAAGCACCTGCCGCCGAGACGCCGCCGATCTACATCAAGAACGGCTACAACCTGTCCAAATGGGTCGCCGAGCGCATCTTGCAGCAGGCCCGCGAGCAGGGCGCGTGGGTCAACATCTATCGTCCCGGCAACATCGCCTTCAGTAGCGTCACCGGGGTCTGCCAGCCGCACAAGAATCGCCTGATGCTGATGCTCAAGGGCTCGATGCAACTGGGCCAGGTCCCCGATTTCTCGATGACCTTCGACTTGATGCCGGTGGATTTTCTCGCGCGCTTCATTGGCTTCCACAGCAGCCGCTATCAGCCCTCCCGGGCGGTCTTCAACCTGCACAACCCCGAGCCTTTGAGCTGGAGCAGCTATGTCGATGCCTTTCGCCAGGCAGGGCGCGAGTTCGAGATGGTCAGCGTCGCGCACTGGCAGACGCAGCTCAATCGCGTCGATAGCCAGAACGCGCTGTTCGGCGTGCTGGGTTTTTATCTGGACGGCTTCGAAGAAGACATCGGCGACATCTCGATGATCGCGTACCAGAACGCGCTGGCCGGCGTGCAACGCATGGGCGAACGCTACCCGCAGAAAACCCCGGCGCTGCTTCGTAAGGGCTGCGATTACCTGAAAGAAATCGACTTCATCTGACTCACCCCAAACGCAACACTCACCAACGTAATGGAGAAGGACATGAACTCAATCAACAAAATTGACCGGCTCAAGCCCGATACGCTGATCAGCAACCCGATCGGTACGCCCGTAGTGGCATCGGTGCAGGTTGCCGCCGGAGCACCCGAGGTGTGGGAGGTCGTCGGTGATTTCGGCGGCTTCGCGAAATTCATCCCGGCACTGGCCAGCATTGAGGTGATTGGTTGCGGCGTCGGCGCGGTGCGGCACAAGAAGTTCAAAGAAGGCGGGTATGTGGTGGTGGAGCAACTCAATTCGCGTGACGACAGCGCATTTTCCATGACCTGGACGACGATTCAGAACAACCTTGGCATTCGCAATCTGTGGGCTTCGATGACGGTTTTGCCCACGGGGAAACACTGTTGCGAAGCCACCTGGACCATCATCGCCGAGGCCGCGGAAGAGAACCCTGCAAGCGCCGAGGAATTCCGCAATTTCCTTCAGAGCTTTGCCGATGACGCGATGAATAACGTGCAGAAACTGTTCGGTTGATACGCGGCGTATGTGCCTCTAGCCCGCCCGGCTTCGAACTGGGCGGGCTTCGTCGTTCGTATCGACAGTTGCAAATTAAGACGAGGCTCAACACAATGCGACTAATTATCATTTGAGCGGCGCTGGGATGGCGCGTTTCAATGCCTTCTTTCAACGCAACGCTGCGAGTTCTCTACAGCGATCATCACGGATGGCTCAACGGCTGGCTGCGCAGCAAGCTGGGCAATGCTGCCGATGCCGCTGATCTGGCGCAGGACACCTTCGTACGTTTGCTCCATCGCAACGAAGTGCTGGAGCTCAAGGCACCAAGAGCATTCCTGCGTACCGTGGCACGCGGTCTGGTCATCGATCACTGGCGTCGTGAGGAACTGGAACGCGCCTATCTCGAAGCACTGGCTCACCTACCCGCTCAGCAAGCGCCATCGCCGGAATCCCGCGAGCTGGTGTTTGAGTTGCTGGAAAGCATTGCCAGGATGCTTGACGGTCTCAGACCCCGGGTGCGTCGCGCGTTCCTGATGGCTCAGTGCGAAGGTCTGACACACAAACAGATCGCCGAACGGATGGGGATCTCGGTGCGCTCGGTGGAACGCTACGTCGCCGACGCGCTGTATCACTGTTATCTGCTGCGGTATGAAGCATGAGCGTTGGAAACATGAGTCAGTCATTGGTGCTGGAGCGCCGCCAACCTTCCCCCGCCGTCGTCCGGCAAGCAATCGAATGGCTGATGCGACTGAACAATCCAACCGCGAGTGCACGTGTGCTACAGCGTTGCGAACAATGGCGTGCGGCACATCCCGATCATGAGTGTGCATGGCAGCGAGTACTGTCGCTTAACACTGATCTGAATGATCGCTTTCAGGCGTTGCCCGCAGGCAGCGCTGCCTTCGATGCTCTGGAAACCAGTGCGCAACGACTCGACCGCAGACAGGCGTTGAAACTGTTGTCGGGTGTGCTGGTGATGGGCTCCAGCGCATGGGTGGCGCGTGACGTATTGCCGTGGCAGCAATGGAGTGCCGACTTTGCCACCAACGTCGGTCAGCACAGCGGCTTCGCACTGACCGACGGCACGCGTCTGCGATTGAACACCGACACGGCTGTAAGCCAGGATTTCTCTGCGCTACAGCGGCTGATAAAGCTGAGAAAAGGCGAGATTCTCGTCACTTGCGGGCCCGACGCTCAAAGCCCGACTCCACGGCCGCTTCTGGTCAGTTGCTCGCACGGGATGTTCGAGGGCCTGTCCGGGCGCTTCGTGGTACGTCAGGAACATGGTCACACTCGGCTCAGCGTCACTGACGGCCGAGTCTTGATCCGTTCGCCGGGAGCCTCGTCCATCATGGCTCAGGCAGGACAGAGCTACCGGGTAACTCAGCAGCGCGCAGAGATTATGCCGGAGCTGGATATGGAGCCGGGCGCCTGGGCGGACGGCCTGATCGTCACGCGCAACATGCGTCTCGGCGACTTTCTCGCCGAAGTGTCGCGATATCGACATGGCTATCTGGGCTGTGCGCAAGACATCGCAGGGTTACGTCTGTCAGGAGTATTCCGCCTGGAAGACACAGACAAGCTGCTGGCGATCCTGCCGCAAACACTGCCAGTGCAGCTCAAATACCGAACTCGATGGTGGGTCACGCTGCAGCGCAACGTATGACGACGAAACATGTTTGGCGGGTTTCGCTCACCAGTCCGGCTTAGAGAGCAGTACCCCCTCCTCTCCATGACCTCGACGGAATCCCGCAATGACCCGGCTTCAACGTACACCGCAGCCTCAAACTGGCAATGAGTTTTATCTTGCTTCCGACGCCGTAACGCCATCTCTGTTGGGCGCCGCCATTCGCGCCGCGCTGATCTCCACAACGCTGGCCACCTGCGCGTTGCCGCTACAGGCATTGGCGCAAGAAGCCGCAGTGGTCATCAACCCGTTGCGCAATTATTCAATCCCCGAGGGGCCGTTGGGCGACTCGCTGAACCAGTTCGCGCGCCAGGCCGGCATCACGTTATCTGCTACGCCTGAACAGACATCAGGCTTTCGCTCGCCGGGGCTCCAAGGCAATTACTCGACGGACCATGCGCTGACGATCCTCCTGGGTGGCAGCGGCCTGCAAGCGGTCAGCCAAGACGGCGCCGGCTATGTGCTGCGTAAGGCCGATGGGGAGGCAATGTCGCTGCCGAGTACCGATGTGCGCGGCTTCGCCTTGGGTAACGCGTTAGGAAGCATGGAGGGCTATAACGCAACCCACAGCCAGATCGCAACCAAGACCAGTACGCCGTTGCTGGAAACCTCACAATCGGTGTCAGTGGTCACTCGCGAGCAGATGGATGACCAAGGCTCGCAAACCGTAGCTCAGGCCATGCGTTATACCCCCGGCGTGCTGACCAACCCCTATGGTGCGACTCACCGTTACGACTACGTGGCGATGCGCGGCTTCAACGACGGCTCTGTAGACAACATCTACCTCGACGGCTTGAAGTCCATGGGAGACAGCGGCACGTACAGCACGATGCAGGTCGACCCCTACTTTCTCGAACGCGTCGATATCCTCAAGGGTCCGTCTTCTGTCCTGTATGGTCGCAGCTCGCCCGGAGGGCTGGTCGCACTGACCAGCAAGAAACCGCTGTATGAGCCGTATCACCAGATTCAGGCAACGGTCGGGTCCAACAATCAACGTGGTGTGGGTTTTGACTTCAGCGGCCCGGTGGATGACGACAAGCGCATTGCATATCGCCTGGTCGGACTGACTGACAAATCCGACACGCAATTCGATCATGCCGAGGAGAAACGCTACGCTCTGGCTCCAACCCTGAGCATCGATTTCACCGAAGACACGTCGCTGACGCTGCAGGCCTATCTGCAACACGATCCAGACGGCGGCTATCACGGGGGTAATCCGGCGGACGGGGTCCTGCACCAACGCAACGGCCAGCGCATTTCCGAACACTTCTTTGAAGGGGAGCCGGGTGTTGACGGCTACAGCCGCGATCAACAATCCTTTGGCTATCAGTTCGAGCATCGTTTCAACGATGTCTTGACTGCGCGGCAGAACTTTCGCTATCTGGACTCTAAAGTGAGTCTGGATCAGGTCTACAGCTATGGCTGGACAACCCCCACCAGCAACGAGCTGAACCGCTATTACTCGGGTGCCAATGAGCATCTGCATTCGTACATCATCGACAACATGCTGCAAGCGGATTTCTATACCGGCTCGGTCAAGCACACCGCATTATTCGGTGCTGACTATCAGCGACGCAAGACGGTAGTCGACTGGCAGAGTGGCTCACTGGCGCCAATCAACGCGTTCAATCCGGTCTATGGCAACTCGGAGATCACCTACTACGACCCCACCAGTTATCTGCGGCGTCTGGAACAAACCGGGGTGTATGCACAGGATCTGATCGAGTGGGACAAATGGCGCTTTTCGCTCGGCCTGCGGCATGACTGGGTGGAGACGTCGGATGAGAATCGGATCGCAGAGGTCGGTCGCCCAGAAGGGACTGAGATCAACGACAAGCGCACCAAGACCACGGGCCGCGCTGGTGTGTTGTATCTGTTCGACAACGGTATTGCGCCGTATCTCAGCTATTCGGAGTCATTCAACCCTAACTCCTACTCCGACAGCGCCGGTAACCCCTTGGCGCCTACCGATGGCAAACAATGGGAAGCAGGAATCAAGTATCAGCCTCCTGGCACTGACAACCTGTTCACGGCTTCGGTATTCCGTATCGATCAGGAAAATCTTGCAACCAAGCTACCGCAGGAAAACTTCTACCGCCCGATCGGCGCTGTACGCTCCCAAGGTCTCGAACTCGAAGCGCACATGCAGTTGACCGACAATTTCAAGGTACTGGGTAGCTACACACTGACGGACATTGACTATTCGAAGTCGATGCCCAGCACCGTAAGTAATGTGGACAATAAAGGTCATTCGCCGACTCAGGCTCCGAAGCACATGGCATCGGTCTGGGGTGACTACAAATTCAACAGCGGTGCGCTGGATGGGCTGCGCCTGGGTACAGGCTTGCGCTACGTAGGATCGAGCTGGGTCGATTCAGAGAACACGGCGAAGGTGCCGTCGTACACGCTGTGGGACGCTTCAATGGGCTATGACTTGGGTAAACTGGGGTTGAAAGGTGTGGATGTCAGGCTCAATGCCAACAACCTTACCAACGAATCTTACGTCGCTTCATGTGCCAGTCTGAATTTCTGCTATATGGGTGAAGAGCGAAACATCAGCGCGACGTTGAGCTACCAGTTCTAAGGCCAGACACGCTATCAAAGCCAGCCGCCGGAGACGGGGCTGGCTTTTTTGTGCCCGACTTCTGAAGGCTCATATGCACAAAACCCCTGTCTGCGTTAGCAGACAGGGGTTTCGGAATTCAATCTTGACGATGACCTACTCTCACATGGGGAAACCCCACACTACCATCGGCGATGCACCGTTTCACTGCTGAGTTCGGGATGGGATCAGGTGGTTCCAGCACTCTATGGTCGTCAAGAAATTCTGTGGCCGATCCGTTACAGGTAACGTGTCAGCGAAAATTGATGACTTTCACTTAAAACAAAACCCCATCTGCTTTCGCAAATGGGGTTTCGGAATTTAATCTTGACGATGACCTACTCTCACATGGGGAA
>NZ_QXTJ01000033.1 GCF_003605735.1 Pseudomonas sp. LS-2
AGTACACTGAATACGGGGCTTTTTATGTAGGCCCCGGTTTACCAGCCATACAGGTCTTAAATTGGAAATCTTCAAAGAATTTACCTTCGAATCGGCCCATCGCCTTCCTCACGTTCCGGAAGGTCACAAATGCGGCCGTTTGCATGGCCACTCCTTCCGGGTCGCCATTTACCTACAGGGCGAACCAGATCCGCACACCGGCTGGATCCGTGACTTCTCCGAGATCAAGACCATTTTCAAGCCGCTCTACGAGCGTCTGGATCACAACTACCTCAATGACATCCCCGGTCTGGAAAACCCGACCAGTGAAGTGCTGGTCAAGTGGATCTGGAATGAACTGAAGCCGCTGCTGCCTGAGCTGTCGGCGATTCGCATTCACGAGACCTGCACCAGTGGCTGCGTTTATCGCGGTGATTGATGGGTTGCGCGGATGGACAAGAAACCACCTTCGGGTGGTTTTTTTGTGGCTGGGGTTGAGTGCTTATCCGATCTCGGCGTGGGCCTTGAGAATCATCCGGCCTAACGGCCGAACTGTTTCGCCTTCGGCGAGTTACTTGATAACCCCGCTCTTTTTTTCTACCGGCAGCCAAGGGTTTCGGCTCCCTGTCCGGCCGGACTGGTGGAGGGGGAATGGGAATCGCGCAGGAAATGCTGGCTGTTACTGCGAACCGTTTCTGGCCGAAGGCGCGGTAGGGAAAAAAGGGCCATCCGCTCTCACGGACAGCCCTTCACTCAACCGCCTGAGTGATTTACGCCAGGCTTTTGCTCACCACTTCATACACGTCCGGCGACAGCTGGCCGGAGGCGCGGATGCGCTCCAGTTCGCCTTTCATGAGCGCCTGACGCTTGTCGTCGTATTTGCGCCAGCGGGTCAGCGGTGCCAGTTGACGCGAGGCGATCTGCGGGTTGAAGCCATTCAGTTCGATCACCAGATCGGCCAGGAAGCGATAGCCCGAGCCGTCCGCCGCGTGGAAGTTGATCAGGTTCTGCCCGGCGAAGGCACCGATCAAGGCGCGAACCTTGTTCGGGTTTTTCAGGGTGAAGGCCGGATGCTGCATCAGCGCTTTCACACGTTCGAGACCGCCGGGCAAGGTGCTGCCCGCCTGAACGCTGAACCATTGATCCATGACCAGGGCGTTGTCTTTGAAGTTCTCGGCGAACACCGCCAGCGCCTTGGCTTTCTCGTCCTCGAAAGGCGAGTTGACCAACACCGCCAGCGCGGTCAGGCGCTCGGTCATGTTGTCAGCGGCATCGAACTGCTCGATGGCGGCGGCCAGCACTTCCGGCTTCTGGGTAAGCATCAGGTAGGACAATGCGATGTTCTGCAGCGCGCGACGGGCGAAGTGCTCGGACTCGGCCACGTAAGCGGTCTTCTTCGACAGCTCGCGGTTGGTCTGATAACGCTTCCACAGTGCATCGCTCAAGCTGTTCGCCAGTTGCTGACGAGCAAATTCGCGGGCTGCGTGGATGGCGTCGACGTCCGCCACTTCGCTGATCTCGGTGAGGTAAGCCTCGCCCGGCAGGGACAGCATTTCGGCGACCATGGCCTGATCCAGACTTTCGTCGCCCAGCACCGTACCCAGCGCGGTGACCAGACGTTGATCCATGACCAGTTTCTCACCCTTCTGATGCTGAGCGATCAGCTCCTGCAACACCTGAACCGACAGTTGCTGACCGGCATCCCACCGGTTGAAGCCGTCGGTGTCGTGCTGCATCAGGAACATCAGTTGATCGCGGTTGTACGGGAAGCTCAGTTTCACGGGCGCGGAGAAGCCACGCAGCAGCGAGGGCAACGGCTGTTCGGCCACATCGACGAAGGTGAAGCTGTGCGCGGCTTCGGTGACCGAAATCACGCGAGAGGTGCCGATTGCTGCGGATTCGCCTTGCAGGCGCAGAGGAATTTCCTTGCCTTGCTTGTCCAGCAGGCCCAGCGACACCGGGATCACGAACGGCTTTTTCTCTTCGCCCGGCTGACCTGGCGTGGTCGGCGCGGTCTGGCGGAAAGTCAGGGTGTAGGTTTTCGCTGCGGCGTCGTAGGACTCGGTCACCGCCAGACGTGGCGTACCCGCCTGAGAGTACCAGCGCTTGAACTGGGTCAGGTCGACACCGTTGGCATCTTCCATGGCCTTGACGAAGTCGTCGCAGGTCACGGCCTGGCCGTCATGGCGTTCGAAGTACAGGTCACTGCCCTTACGGAAACCGTCTGCGCCCAGCAGGGTGTGGATCATGCCGACGACTTCCGAGCCCTTTTCGTACACGGTGAGGGTGTAGAAGTTGGAAATCTCGATGAAGCTGTCCGGGCGTACGGCATGGGCCATGGGGCCGGCGTCTTCGGCGAACTGGTGAGTGCGCAGGTAGGCGACGTCCTGGATGCGCTTGACCGTGGCCGAGTTCATGTCCGAGGAGAAACCGGCGTCGCGGAAAACGGTGAAGCCTTCCTTGAGCGACAGCTGGAACCAGTCGCGGCAGGTTACGCGGTTGCCCGACCAGTTGTGAAAATACTCATGAGCGACGATGGCTTCAACCCGCTGGTGAGCGGCGTCGGTTGCGGTTTCGGCGCGGGCCAGTACGGCGCTGGAGTTGAAGATGTTGAGGCCCTTGTTCTCCATGGCGCCCATGTTGAAATCGTTGACCGCCACGATCATGAAGATGTCCAGGTCGTATTCGCGGCCGTAGACCTCTTCGTCCCAGCGCATGGATTTCTTCAGGCTGTCCATGGCGTGCTGGCATTTGTCGATGTTTTCCTGCTCGACATAAATGCGCAGCGTCACCTTGCGCTCGGTCATGGTGACGAAGGTGTCTTCGATGCACCACAGGTCACCGGCCACCAGCGCGAACAGGTAGGCAGGCTTCTTGAACGGGTCTTCCCAAGTGATCCAGTGGCGACCGTTTTCAGAAGGACCCGCTTCAATCGGATTGCCGTTGGACAGCAGGATCGGGAAGTCCTGCTTGCTGGCGATCACCGTGGTGGTGAACGTGCTCATCACGTCCGGGCGGTCGAGGTAATAGGTGATCTTGCGGAAGCCTTCGGCCTCGCACTGGGTGCAGAACATGCCGCTGGATTTGTACAGGCCTTCCAGCGCGGTGTTGGTTTCCGGGTGGATCTTCACGCTGGTGTCCAGGGTGAAGGTTTCGGACGTGGGTTGAACAGTGAGGCTGTCCGGGGTCAGCTCGTAATCGCTGGAGGTCAGGTCGACATCCGCCAGCTTGACCGACAACAGCTCCAGCAATTGGCCGTCGAGCACCAGCGGCGGCAATCCCGCACCGCGCGCAGGATTGCGGCGCATCACCAACTGCGCGTGGACCAGCGAGTGGTCGTCGAACAATTCGAATGTCAGGTGCGTCTCGTCGATGAGGTACTCAGGCGCCTGATAATCCTTCAGGTAAATCATTTTCGGCTGTTCGGTGCGCATGATTCTGTCCTTATTCGTTTGCTAATACATAGCTACCAATACACGGCTACTGATGCACGGCGAGCTGATACGCCGTGTATTTGCGGATGTTGATCACGCCGGTGTCGAAGATCAGATACTGACCCTTGATGCCCAACAGCGTGCCTTCGGCGATGGGGTCCTTGTCCAGATTGAAGCTGACGATCTTGGACGGGTACGCCTCGACCGGGTACTGAATCTCGATGGGCGCGACGTCGTTCAGCAACTGGACCGCCTGCAGACCGAAGCGCGCCTGCAGTCCGGCCAGACCTTCGGCGCAGGACTCGAACAATTGCTGACGAATGGCCGCCAGGTCAACCGCTGGCGCATCGCCTTTTAGCAGCGCGCGCCAGTTGGTGCGGTCGGCGACCTGGCTGCGGAACAGGTCTTCGACGAAGCCCGACTGTTGACGCGTAGCGACGCGCACGATGGGCAGCGCCTGGCTCGCACCCTGATCCAGCCAGCGCGTGGGCAACTGAGTGGCGCGTGTGATTCCGACCTTCACGCCTGACGAGTTGGCGAGATAGACAATGTGGTCGGTCATGCAGAACTGCTCGCCCCACGACGGATCGCGGCAGGTGCCGTGTTCGTGATGGCACTTTTCCGGGCTCATGATGCACAGGTCGCACTGGGCCAGCTTCTGCATGCACGGGTAGCAATAGCCCTGGCTGAAACTGGTCTTGGTCCGACGGCCGCAATGGCTGCAATGGATGGCGCCCAGGTACTCCAGGCGCACGGTCTTGCCGATCAGCGGGTTGACCGGAATTTCCGCGTCACCCAGACGAAAAGCGTATTCAACCCGCGTGGCGTCGAGCCGTGCGGACATTTTGTTGACGGAGCCGCGACCAATCTCGATCAATGGATGGCATCCGACTTGAACAGGATGTTCGGCACTGGAGCCGACTTCGAAGCACACTCCTGCGGACCCATGTAGCCAATGCGTTGGTCTTCGGGCACGTTGCGCACTTCCCAGGCGATCAGTGCCTGCAACGACAGCTCGCGTTGCTCCTGCGTCAACTTGCGGCCATCGGACCACTTGCCGATTTCCACGGCCAGTTTCAGGCTGTCGTAGATGTCCGGGGTGATGTTTTCGATCATTTCAACAAATGAGGACATGGGGCTCTCCCAGAATTAAGCGGGCAATTTTAATGTTTACGGCGCGCTAATGCACCGCCCACAAGACCTGTTGCACAACCGATGATCAGTCCGCCGACATGAGCCCCGTTGGCGATTTCGCCAAAGCCCAGCAGGCTGATCAGCCCGGACATGCACAGCACCAGCCAGACCAGCATCATCACCAGTACGCCACGCGGCAGACGATAGATGGGGTTGGGGGCCAGCATTTGAAAGATCCAGCAGTGACCGAGCAAGGCATACAGCACCCCGGACAGCCCCCCGAACAGGCTCGGACCGCTCCAGAAATACTGGCCGTAGTTGGAAAACGCGCTGAACGCCAGCGTCAGGCCCAGCAGTTGCAGGCTGCCCTGGCGCATTTCGATCCGTCGGCCGAGCTCCCAGAACCACAGGGCGTTCATGACCAGATGCAGCACACCGAAGTGAATCAGCATCGGCGAGACCACTCGCCACCACTGCCCCGCCGCCAGCGACGCCTCGACCGGGGTGAACATGACGTAATCGCCGCTGACGCGGAAATCGTTGAAGGTCAGCCAGCTCAGGGCCTCGTAGTTATCACCGAGCAAGGTCACGCCCGCGACGATCAGACACAGCAGCAAAATGATGCTGGTGACCGGACTGCTGCGCACCTGCACCAGCGGACTTGGGCGGGTCAGCGCCACCACTTCGCGGCCGGGCGGCAACTGAGCGGTGGGGTCGCCCTGGGGGTATTGCTGGTAGAGCTGGCGGATGTCGTCGGCCAGTTGCGGCGCATCCGGCACCCAGAGCACTTGCTCGCCGGCCTCTTCGCTGACCCGATGGGGCACGTTCAGGCGACGCAGCAAATCGACGAAGCCGCTCAGATCGGTGTTCAGCGGCAGGCGTAATACGGCAACCGGATTCATTGGGCAGTCTCCGGCCGCGTGACATCGACCCAGACGAACTTGCCGGGGTCTATTCGAGTTTCCTGATCCAGACGGTAGGCCACCAGCTTGCCGTACAACACAGCGCTGTAATCCAGACAGGCGAGGTTCGGGCGAATCGGCGCGGGAACGCCGCTGCGCCAGTAGTGGCCGACAAACAACAACGGCTCGTCGGCGCCATAGCGCAGCAGAGCGCTTTTCTCGCTGTCGGAGAGCGGCCGCTTGGCCACCGGCTCCGGCAATGCGTCGGGCTGGAACACCACGTCGCCGTAGGTCTGCGGGTCGTCTTCCCAGAACTTGGTGCGAAAGGACGCCCGTGTCAGGCCGTCGCCACCGGTCAGGGTCATGCCGTGGGGCAAACGCATGTCGGTGCCGCGCAGGAGACGGTCGAACACCGCGCTGGCGAAACTGCCCGGCACGGCGGAGGCCTGGACGAAATGCTGGTCGATCCGGCCATCGCCATGGGCGCTGCGCAGCGGCTCGATCAGGCTGGTGTCCCAACAGGCATGAACCAGTCGGAAACGTTCGGCGTCGATGAACAGCGGCAGTTCGTAGAACCAGTCGAGGAAGTCTTTCCAGTCGGCGGGATGCTGTTCGAACTGCGCCAGGGTCTCGCCCAGCAGGCGGGCGTGACGCGGCGTGTGTTCGCGCACGAACTGCTTGCCGCTTTCCGGGGGCGCGGGCGTGCTCCAGCCCAGGGCATTGAATTCATGGTTGCCCATGATGCAGAACGCCTGGCCGGCCACGACCATGTCGTGAACGATATGCAGCGCCTCGCGAATGCGCGGGCCGCGGTCGATGATGTCGCCCAGGAACAGAGCGATGCGTTCAGGGTGGCGCCAGACGCCCGCCTGAAAGCGATAACCAAGAGTGTCGAGCAAGTGCTCAAGAGTCTGGGCACATCCATGCACGTCACCGATCAGATCGTAGCTACGCGCGGGATCGAGCATCAGTCGCCCCCGCCGCCAAGCCGACTGCCCCAACCGAGTTTGGTCCGGCAGACTTCGTAGTAGTTGTGATCGAGCGGGTGAATGAGTCGCAGCTTCTGGGGTTTCTTTTTCACGGTCACGGTGTCACCCGGTGCGCAGGTGAAGTGGTTCTGTCCATCGCAGGAGACCTGTGGATAAATCGTCATGTCCTTTGAGACAACGATTTTCAGCTCACTGTTGCCGTCGACGACAATTGGCCGGCCAGACAGCGTGTGCGGGTACATCGGCACGATGACGATGGCGTCCAGTTTCGGGTGCATGATCGGGCCGCCCGCCGACAGCGCGTAGGCGGTGGAACCGGTCGGGGTGGCGACAATCAGGCCGTCGGCCTTCTGGCTACAGACGAACTGGCCGTCGATGTAGATTTCGAATTCGATCATGCGCGTGGACTTGCCGGGGTGCAGCACCACGTCGTTGAGGGCATCGCCCTGGCCGATGGCTTCGCCGTGACGACGGACTTCTGCCTGCAGCAGGAAGCGGTTTTCCACCAGGTAGTGGCCGTCCAGCACCTCGGCGACCTTCACTTCCAGCTCGTCCGGGCGAATGTCGGTCAGAAAGCCCAGGCTGCCGCGGTTGATGCCCAGCACCGGAACGTTGTGCTTGGCCAGTGCACGGGCCGCGCCGAGCAGGCTGCCGTCGCCGCCGACAACGATGACCATGTCGCAGACTTCGCCGAGCATCTTGCGCGAGGAAGTCTGCATGCCGTGACCGGGAAGCACCTCGGCGATGGCGTCTTCGAGGATCACATGCAGGTGCCGCGATACCAGGAATTTCTTGAGTCGGCGGACGGTCTCGAGCACTTGGGAACTGCCCAGGCGACCAATGATGCCGATATTACGAAATTGCTCCATGGGGCTCCCGCAGGGTCGATACGTGTAAAGAAGGCGATTATGGGCGAAGGGGTCGGTAGCGGCAAATGATGCCTTGGCGTGCGGGGGTGTCTGTAGCAGCAAGGCTTGCCGGCGTGGGCGTCCTTGAAAATGCCTGCGCCGGCGAGCCGGACGGTTACTGGGGATTGTGTGATGGGACGGAACTGGCGCTATTCTCCCCGGATGAACCCGTTCCCGACCCTGTCTGACCTGATTCACGACTTGCGCACGCCACACGTGCGCGATCTGGCGTGGGTCATCCTGTCGCCGCCGATGCTGGCGGTCACCAACTGGCCGCAGCGCCATCCGTTGAGTGGCAGCGACTGGGTGGAGCGTCCCGAGGCACTGGCGACTTTCCTGAGAACGCTGGACCAGGATGCGAGCGCCCTGCTCCTCTGGTTGTCGAAAAGCTCGATCCGCCGTCTGGGTCTTTATTACGAGCGCCTCTGGCAGTTCGCGATTGAGCACGCGCCGGGGGTGGAGATGATCGCCGCCAATCTGCCGATCCGCGTCGGCGGCCACACCTTGGGCGAGCTGGACATGCTGCTGCGAGACCGCCAAGGGGTCCATCACGTCGAGCTGGCAATGAAGCTGTATCTGGGACCTCAGGATGCCGATGGGCAGGATCCGTCGAGCTGGCTGGGACCTGGCAGTCACGACCGGCTGGGCTTGAAACTGGCGCATCTCAACCAGCATCAGTTACCGATGTCGGCGCGACAGGAAAGCCGTCAGGCACTGGCCGCTCTGGGCATTGAATCGTTCAGCGCAGCGCTGTGGCTGGGCGGCTACCTGTTCTATCCCTGGCCCGGTGCATCGACACCACCGAAGGGCGCTCATCGTGAACATCTGCGCGGACACTGGCTGCATCAAAAGGATTGGCCCGCGTTCGCCGCGCAACATCCGCAGGCGCGCTGGCAATCACTCCCGCGTCACGCCTGGCTCGCCCCGGCCCGCGATGACGAGGCATGGAGTATCGCGCAATTCAATGACTGGCTCAGCGCACTCGACCCAATGGCTAACGCGCAGCTGGTCGTTCGCCTGAGCGAAACGCCCGGAGGGCACTGGGAAGAAGCCGAGCGGTTGTTTCTCGTCTCGGATGTGTGGCCGGTCTCGTCCGACCCCGACGTGAGGACAGAGGCCAGGCCCTCCGGCACACCCTTACCGTTGTAGCAGTCCGGCTTGCCGGCGGTGACGCCCTCAAGATCGCAACCGCCGGCAACTACCGGGAACGGGTTGTCACGGGTTACACACTCAACCGCAGCACCAGTGCCGCCAGCGTAATCAACAACACCGGCAGGGTCAGCACGATCCCGACCCGGAAGTAATACCCCCAGCCGATACTCACGCCCTTGCGCGCCAGAACATGCAGCCAGAGCAACGTCGCCAGGCTGCCGATGGGGGTGATTTTCGGCCCCAGATCGCTGCCGATGACGTTGGCGTAGATCATCGCCTCTTGAAGCGGGCCGTGTGCCTGACTGGCGTCGATGGACAGCAACCCGATCAGCACGGTCGGCAGGTTGTTCATCACCGAAGACAGCAACGCCGTGAGCACGCCCGTCCCCATCGCCGCGCCCCACACACCGTGCTCGGCAAACCGGTTCAGCCATCCTGCCAGATACGTCGTCAGGCCCTCGTTGCGCAACCCGTAAACCACCAGGTACATGCCCAGCGAGAAAATAACGATCTGCCACGGCGCCTCTTTCATGACCTTGCGCGTGGAAATCCTGTGCCCCCTGGCAGCGATGCCCAACAGGATCGCCGCGCAGACTGCCGAGATCGCGCTGATTGGAATCCCCAGTGGTTCCAGCGCGAAGCAGCCCAGCAGCAGAATGCCCAACACCCACCAGCCAGCGATGAAGGTGGCCCGGTCGTGAATGGCCGATCCTGGCTCGGCCAGTTGCGTGGCATCGAACGTTTTCGGGATGTCACGGCGGAAGAACAGCATCAACACCGCCAGCGTCGCGGCTACGCTCACCAGATTGACCGGCACCATCACCGAGGCATAGCGATTGAAGCCGATGCCGAAATAGTCGGCGGAGACGATGTTGACCAGATTCGACACCACCAGCGGCAGGCTCGCGGTGTCGGCGATGAAGCCTGCGGCCATGACGAACGCCAGGGTGGTCGCAGGCGAGAAGCGCAGCGCCAGCAGCATCGACATGACGATAGGGGTCAGAATCAACGCTGCGCCATCGTTGGCGAACAGCGCCGATACCAGCGCCCCGAGCAGCACGATGAACGCGAACAGCCAGCGCCCCCGGCCCTTGCCCCAACGCGCAACATGCAGCGCGGCCCAGTTGAAGAACCCGGCCTCATCCAGCAACAGGCTGATGATGATCAACGCGATGAACGTGCCCGTGGCGTTCCAGATGATGTGCCACACCTGGGGAATATCGGCCAGATGCACCACGCCGAAAAGCAATGCCAGCACCGCGCCGAACGTTGCACTCCAGCCAACGCCCAGACCTTTCGGTTGCCAGATCACCAGCGTAATAGTGACCACAAATATAAGGGCGGCGGTCAGCATCAGCGGTGAGTTCTCGGGAGCAGGATGGCCAGAATGCCCAGCAAGGGCAGGAAGGAACACAGGGTGTAGACATACACGATGCCGTGAAGGTCCGCGAGGTGCCCCAACAGCGCGGCGCCGATCCCGCCGAAGCCGAACATCAGGCCGAAGAAGATCCCGGCGATCATGCCGACGTTGCCCGGCACCAGTTCTTGCGCATAGACCACGATGGCCGAGAACGCGGACGCCAGAATGAAACCGATGATCACGCTGAGCACGCTGGTCCAGAACAGATCGGCGTAAGGCAGCGCCAGCGTGAACGGTGCGGCACCGAGGATCGAGAACCAGATCACCGCCTTGCGGCCGATCTTGTCGCCGATCGGCCCACCGAAGAAGGTCCCCGCCGCCACAGCCCCGAGGAACAGGAACAGGTGCAGTTGCGAACTCGCCACCGACAGATCGAAGCGCTCGATCAGGTAAAACGTGAAGTAGCTGGTGATGCTGGTCATGTAGAAAAACTTGGAGAACACCAGAAACGCCAGCACGGACAGCGCGACGATCACCCGGGTTTTGGACAGTCCGTGGGTCGCCGCATGGCCCGCCTTGAGCTTGAACAGCGCTAGATGGCCTTTGTACCAACGGCTGATGGCGTACAACAGACCCACCGAAAACAGCGCGAACAGTCCGAACCAGGCGACGTGACCCTGACCGAACGGAATGATGATCGCGGCAGCCAGCAGCGGGCCGAACGCCGATCCGCTGTTGCCGCCCACCTGAAATGTCGATTGTGCGAGCCCGAAGCGACCACCGGAAGCCAGCCGAGCGATACGCGATGCTTCAGGGTGAAAGGTCGAGGAGCCGATGCCGATCAACGCCGACGCCAGCAGAATCATCGGAAAGCTGCCCACGGTCGAGAGCATCAACACGCCGATCAAGGTGCAGATCGAACCCACCGGCAGCACCAACGGATTGGGATGACGGTCGGTGTAATAACCCACCCACGGCTGCAGCAGCGATGCCGTGATCTGGAACGTCAGCGTGATCAGTCCGACTTGAGTGAAGGTCAGGCCGTAGTTGGCTTTGAGCATCGGATAGATCGACGGCAGCACTGACTGGATCAGGTCGTTGATCAGATGCGCCAACGCCACGGCGCCGATGATGCGCATCACCAACGGGCTGGATTGAGGGGGCGCGGCGGTCGCGGTCGAAGGGCTGGTAACGGCCATCGGAGTTCATCCATCGAACGGTTGATGTGCCGCGAGCAAATTCATTGCAAAAAATGTCGGCGGCAACAGGGGTCGCCAATGTGCCATTTTTTGGGGCAGTGGTGCCATGTTTTGTTGCGCAGGCACCACGCCCGTTCACCTCATGCCGCGGGCTGCATCGCCGAACGCCGGGCCAGGGCGCCGTCCACATCATGCAGCGACACCTTGGACGTTTCCGGCAACGCCAGGCCGCCCACCAACCCCAGCACTGCGATCACGATCAGGTAGAACGCCGGCGCCAGGTTGCTGCCGGTAAGACCGATCAGCCAGGTCGCCATCAACGGCGCAGTGCCGCCGAAGATCGTATAGGCCATGTTGTAGGTGATCGCCGAGGCGGTGTAACGGGTCCGCGTGGGAAAGGTTTCCGACAGCAGAGCCGCCGTCACCACGTTGCACAACACCGCGCCGGTGGCCAGCAACATCACGCCGATGATCGAACCTGCGAACGAGCCGGAACTGGCCATCAGGAAGGACGGATACACCATCACCGCCAGCAGGACACAGGCCGTGATCACCGTGGCCCGACGCCCTATTTTGTCCGAAAACGCGCCTGCCACCGGGCACATCGCCGCCGCGAACAGCAGCGCGATCAGCGACACCAGCAGCGCCGTCGCCCGGCTCAAGCCACCGGCCACTTGCAGATAGGTCGCGAAGTAAGTGGTGAACATGTAGAAGGACAGCGCGGTCAGGGAAATGAACGCGCCCAGTGCGCAGATCGCCCCGCCATGATTGCGAAGGGTTTCCTTGAGCGGGGAATGCGCCACCGCGTGCTCTTCGGCCACCGCCTGAAACGCGGGGGTTTCGTCCATCTTCCAGCGCAGGTACAGACCGACCAGCCCCAACGGCGCGGCGACCAGAAACGGCAAACGCCACCCCCAACCGCTCATGGCTTCAGCGGACAACGAGGCCTCCAGCGCGTAAGCGAATATCGCAGCGGCGGCGAAGGCGGCGAACGTCGACACCGGCACGAAACTGCCATACCAGGCGCGCTTGCCACGGGGTGCATGCTCCATCAGATACGCGCAGGCCCCCGCGTATTCGCCCCCGGCCGAAAAGCCTTGGGCGCAGCGGATGATCGTCAGCAGAATCGGCGCCGTCACCCCGATGGCTGCGTAAGTCGGCAACAGGCCAATGATGGTGGTGGCCCCGGCCATGAGCAGAATGGTGAACGCCAGTGTGCGTTTGCGGCCGATCCTGTCGCCCAGCATGCCGAAAAACAGCCCACCCAGAGGACGAAACGCGAAAGCCACCGCGAACACTGCGAAGGTCTTGAGCAGCGCCACACTGGCGTCGCCGCTGGGGAAGAACTGCTGAGCGATAGTGGTGGCGAGAAAGCCATAGACTGCAAAGTCGAACCATTCGACAAAATTGCCGATACCGGCCGCAACGATGACTTTTCTCAAAGTGGCAGGATCGACCTGCTCGATGGCTGGAGTCGTCATAAAAACCTCGGCGCGCGTAATAAAGATCCGATTATCGGTACAGCGCCTGAGCGGCCTCACTCCAGAAGTGTCGCCGACATACTCAGGACCGACCTGTGGAGGTGTCGGATCCGCAGGATTCGTGCCACACAGTGGACAGCGAGGTTCTTGTGAGGTCAGGAGCGCTTTTGCCCGAAGGGCTCCCAAAAGCTGAACGGCACCGGGTTAGCGCCGATTGCCCTGCAACCCGCCGGTGTGGACAAAGATCAGCCGCGATCCTTTGGCAAAGCGCCCGGCCTCGATGGCCTGGCGCAGCGCGAGCAACGCCTTGCCGGTGTACAGCGGCTCGAATGGAACGCCGCTCTGCTCCTCACACTCGGCGATGAACGCCATCAGTGCGGGATCGGTTCTGGCGAAACCACCGCGACTGGCGGCGATCAGTTCGTAGCGCTCGGGGTTCACCGAGCCGAGGATTTGCTGAATATTTTCTGCAACGCCATGCCCTTCAGGCACAGCCATCGCGCCGTACAACCTGCGCGTTTGCGACTCGGCCAACACCAGGCCGGCCAAAGTGGTTCCAGTACCGCAGGCCAGCCACCAGCCGTGGTAATCGTCCCATCCAGCCTTGCCGAGCTGACTGCGCGCCTGACTCACGATCTCGGCACAGCCCAACGCCCCGTCCAGCCCGCCACCGCCCTCGGGAACCGGATACAGCTGTGGATAACGCTCACGCCATGGCGTCCAGAAATCCGCATCGTGCCGCGCCCGATAGCCTGCGTAACCGAGCCAGTGCAGTTCCATCCCGAACGCCTGAAGATCCTTCACCGTCGCTGTTTCGATAGGATGCCCGCGCAACAGGCCGACCGTGGAAAAATGGAATCGCCTGCCCGCCGCCGCGAGGGCATGAAGATGATTGGAGTGCGCGCCGCCAAGGCTGATTACGCCTTCGGCCCCGGCGTGCTCAGCGGCCCTGAGGTGATGTTTGAGCTTGAACCACTTGTTGCCGCTGATCAGCGGATCGATAAGGTCCAGACGCAGGATGGCGACGTCGATGTCGGCTTGCTCAAGCCAGGGAAGATCGAGGCGGTGCAGCGGGGCTGAAGGCAGCATCTGGTGATTCAGAAGACGAGAAAGCGGCGAGTCTACCACTCAGCCAACGGATGAATCGGGCCTGTAGCAGCCCGGCCGGGCTGCTACAGATGAATCATCGTGGTGTCCTGGCCTACAACTCCGCTGCCAGGCGTGAGCCCTGATTGATCGCGCGTTTGGCATCCAGCTCAGCCGCGACATCCGCGCCGCCGATCAGGTGCACGCTCTGCCCCGCCGCCTGCAAACCGTCGTACAGCTCACGCAACGGATCCTGACCGGCGCAGATCACCACGTTGTCCACTGGCAGCAGTTTCTCTTCGCCCTCGGCGCCAATCCGGATATGCAGACCGGCATCGTCGATCTTCAGGTACTCGACGCTGTTGAGCATCTGCACCTGTTTGTTTTTCAACCCCGTGCGGTGAATCCAGCCTGTGGTCTTGCCCAGCCCGTCGCCCACCTTGGAGGTCTTGCGCTGCAACAGGAATACCTGACGCGCCGGCGCATGTGGGTGCGGCTTGATCCCGGCAACACCGCCACGGGCCGACAGCGCGCCATCGATGCCCCACTCTTCCCAGAATGCGTCACGGTCCAGGCTGGTCGCGACGCCTTGATGCACGAGGAATTCGGACACATCAAAACCGATGCCGCCGGCGCCGATAACCGCCACTGATTTACCCACCGGTTTGCGCCCGAGAATCACGTCAAGATAGCTCAGCACCTTGGCATTATCGACGCCCGGAATCGCCGGAGTCCGCGGCGCGATACCGGTCGCCAGAATCACTTCGTCATAACCCTTGCCTACCAGATCGTCGACCGAGACACGGGTGTTCAAACGCACATCGACGCCGGTGGTCTGCAATTTGCGACCGAAATAACGCAGCGTCTCGAAGAACTCTTCCTTGCCCGGAATGCGCTTGGCGATGTTGAACTGCCCACCAATTTCGCTCGCCGAATCGAACAGCGTCACCTCATGCCCGCGCTCTGCAGCGACCGTGGCCGCTGCCAACCCCGCAGGCCCGGCACCGATCACGGCGATCTTCTTGATCTGTTGCACAGGCAAGTAGTTGAGTTCGGTTTCATGACAGGCGCGCGGGTTGACCAGGCAACTGGTGAGCTTGCCGCCGAAGGTGTGGTCCAGGCAGGCCTGGTTGCAGCCGATGCAGGTGTTGATTTCATCGCCACGACCGGCTGCCGCCTTGTTGACGAAATCGGCGTCGGCCAGGAACGGACGCGCCATGGACACCATGTCCGCGTCGCCTTCAGCCAGGACCTGCTCGGCCACTTCCGGCGTGTTGATACGGTTGGTGGTGATCAGCGGGATCGACACCGAACCGCGCATCTTCGCCGTGACCTTGGCGAACGCTGCACGGGGAACCTTGGTGGCGATGGTCGGAATACGCGCTTCGTGCCAGCCGATCCCGGTGTTGATCAGCGTGGCACCCGCCTGTTCGATGGCCTTGGCCAGTTGCACCACTTCTTCCCAGGTGCTGCCGCCCTCGATCAGGTCGAGCATCGACAGGCGATAAATGATGATGAAGTTCGCACCCACGGCCTCGCGCACTCGCCGCACGATTTCCACCGGCAGACGCATGCGATTCTCGTAGCTGCCGCCCCAGCGGTCGGTGCGATGGTTGGTGTGGGCGACGAGGAACTGGTTAATGAAATAGCCTTCCGAGCCCATGATTTCCACGCCGTCGTATTCAGCGGTCTGGGCCAGGGTCGCGCACGTGACGAAGTCCTGAATCTGCTTCTCGATGCCCTCTTCGTCCAGCTCCTTGGGCTTGAACGGATTGATCGGCGCCTGAATCGCACTCGGCGCCACCTGCTTGGGGCTATAGGCATAACGACCGGCGTGAAGGATCTGCATGCAGATCTTGCCGCCCGCTTCGTGAACGGCCTTGGTGACAACGCGATGGTTGTCGGCTTCTTCGGCGGTGGTCAGTTTGGCAGCACCGGAATACACACCGCCTTCGGTATTGGGTGCAATCCCGCCCGTGACCATCAGGCCGACCCCGCCGCGCGCACGCTCGGCGAAATACGCGGCCATGCGTTCGAAGCCACCCGGCTTCTCCTCGAGGCCCGTGTGCATGGAACCCATCAGGGTGCGGTTGCGCAGCGTGGTGAATCCCAAATCCAGCGGGGCCAGCAAATGCGGGTAGTGAGCGGCGGCCATACGAAACTCCATCAAGCATCATCACGGGACGCGAGCACTCTGTGGCGCTCATCGATTTATCAAGGCTGGAACGATAGCCCTGTTCATGACGCAGACATTAAACAGCCCTTCAGTCACGCTCAATGACCGAAAGTGACAAGTTAATGATCATGGTGCTCAGCGGGTGACCGAATGAGAGGGGTGACACGTTGCTTTCGCCGATCAACACGCTGGCCTTGGGGCAAGGCCAGCGTCAACACTCAGCAGTGAGAAGGCATCAACGACCCAGCATCACCGTTTGCAGGCGCGCCTGCGCTTGCTGGACGGTCCGGGCCTGTGCATTCAGGTCCTGTAACAGCGCGTTCAGTTCCGCCTGCACTTTGGGGTCCTGGACCTTGACCACCGGGCCATTGATTTCAATCTGCGCCTTATGCGCGTCGAGGTAATCGGCCACCTTCAAACTGCTGTCCAGGGTGCTATTGATCTGAGGCACCACGCTCAGGAATGTATTGGCGGGGACGCTCACGGTCCGGTCATACGCGCTGTCGTAAACCGCTTTCAGGTCCTCAGGCTGCTTGAGCTGAGCATGGGCGCTGTCGGCCTTGACCTGTTGTGCCTTGAGCTGCGTGGCCATGTCGTTCAAACCGCTTTGCACCGCCTTGAGATCGTCACGGCGCGACACCACATCGCCCAACGAGCGCACGGCGCCCTTCTGGACAAGACTGCCCAAGGGTTTGACGCTGGCATCCATGCCGCTGTTGAAATCGGTGATCACCGCGTAGTGAGTCGCGTACTCGCCAAACGACTTCGATTCATCGGCGGTCAGTTTGGGCACATGAACCCCCGGCTTGTCGACGATGCGGGTCTGCAGGAATTGCTTGAATGCGGCGCGCTGGTCAGGCTCGCTACTTCCGCAAGCGGCCAGTGCGAGGGGAAGCGCGAGCGCGAGCAACCAGTGAGGGCGAAATGAGACGTTCATGTCAGTGAATCTCCAGGCAGTGAATAAGCCCGTGGCGGCCCCATGCTGCACACGAGCGCGGATGAGTGAAGCGGCGCCGTCCGGGTTGGGTTCGCTGCCTGACCGGCGCAGTAGCGTGTGGCCCACGCAGGGGCGAACCTGCTCTGAGCGTGATGCTAGATAGCTTAATGAACATTAAATTCACTCTGGATCCGTTTTTTTTGCCGTTTTGAGGACTGTCCCTCATTCAGCGACGCGAGGGTGGGGAGGTTCGCGAGCGACCGTCTCCATCGTCTTGCTGCTGTGCGGCAGGTCCTCAGCACGCAGGCGTCACACACGCTGCGGGCCGGATCAGAAGCCAGCAACGGCTCCCGAGGGCACTCTCCCCGCTATTGATCTATTCACAATGGTTATAAGACGCGCGCCGCCGATTCCAGCTAGGCTGTTGCCCACTTAACACGCACCCCAACAAGAGGACACTGTCATGGCTCTGCGCATCAACGATCTCGTTCCTGATTTCAACGCTGAAACCGATCAGGGCGCTATCTCATTTCATGACTGGATTGGATCAGACTGGGCGATTCTGTTTTCGCACCCTAAGGACTTCACCCCGGTGTGCACCACCGAATTCGGTGCCGTCGCGCAACTGGCGGCTGAATGGAAAAAGCGCGGTACCAAGGTAATCGGCGTGTCGGTCGATGGGGTCGAAGCCCACCAGAAATGGAAAGGCGACATCGAAAAGTTTTCCGGTGCCAAGGCCGGCTTCCCGATCATTGCAGACGAAAAACTGGACGTCTCCAAAGCGTTCGACATGCTGCCCGCCGAAGCTTACCTGCCGGACGGCCGCACCCCCAACGATACCGCGACCGTGCGCTCGGTCTTCATCATCGGACCAGACAAAAAGCTCAAGCTGTCCATGACCTACCCTATGTCGGTGGGTCGCAACTTCGCAGAAGTGCTGCGCGCACTCGATGCGCTGCAACTGACCTACAACGTTCCGCTCGCCACCCCCGCCAACTGGGCCGCTGGCCAGGACGTGATCGTCGCCCTGAGCCTCAACGATGAACAGGCACGTGAGAAGTACGGCGCAATCGACGTCAAACTGCCTTACCTGCGTACCGCCAAAGCGCCGAAGTAACCCATGTGTAAAACGCCTGCCCCGCCGATTCGGCCGCAGGCGTTTTTCATGCCCAGTGCCATGCTGCCGAATTATCGTTAAACCCTTGTTTTGTCGTATCCTGCCCGCCTCTTGATTCCGCATCCGCTTTTTCATCAGGCAATCATCCGTCCCCCATGCGCAAAGTTCTTGGCACGTTCATAACAGTGGTACTGGCGATCCTTCTCGTCAGTTATGCGCTGTGGACGAGCAAGCGACATGCCGGCCATTACCTCACGGACCTGCGCATTCAACTGGTGATCAACGATGGTCAACCCGGCGAGCGCGGCAACCTGCTGGGCATTCAACCCGAACTGTTTCCTTCGGATTATTCGAGCCTCAAGCGCCTGCACCGCAAACTCGCGGCGTATCTGGACCAGGCTCGGGAGCGCGGTCTGCTCAACGACAAAACCATCGTCGTACTGCCCGAACACATCGGCACCTGGCTCTTGGCAGTCGATGAAAAATCGCAGTTCTATCAGGCCACGACCATCGAAGAGGCCATGAACTGGCTGTCGTTCAGCAACCCGTTGCTGTTCCTCGATGCGCTGTTTCATACCCGTGGTGAGAGCTGGCTGGATGACGTGCACTTGCGCATGAAGTCGCGCAGCATGGCGCGCGATTATCAGACGGTCTTCGGAGGGCTGGCCAAGGAGTTCGGCGTGACACTGGTGGCCGGCTCCATCGTGTTGCCCAACCCGAAGGTGCAGGACGGGCAGTTGTTGATCGGCACAGGCGCGCTGTACAACAGCAGTCTGGTGTTCGGACGTGACGGCTTGCCGATGGGGCAGCCACAACGGCAACTGTTTCCCAACTGGTATCAGCGCGGCTACATCCGCGCCGGTAAAAAGGCGCCGCTGCACGTCGTCGAAACGCCAGCCGGCCGCCTCGCCACACTGATCGGCAGTGACAGTTGGTATCAGGATAATTACACGCGCCTGAACGAGAGCGGGGCCGAGCTGATCGCCGTCCCGGCTTTCGTTGCAGGGACTGGCAGTTGGTCGCAACCGTGGCGGGACGATAAACACGAGGCGCTCGCCGCTCATCTGCAACTCGGCGCGCAGCCCTTGAGCGAAGGCGACGCCTGGCGACGCCTGACCCTTGCTCCCATGACCCGCGCCAAAGCCGGCATCAGCGTCTTCATGCGGGGACAGTTCTGGGATCAAGGCAGTGCCGGTCACAGTTTCGCCAGTCGCGGCGGCCAGAGCATCGCCGAACAGTCCGTCAGCGCCGCGCCCAAAGGCGCCAAACCCGGTCACGGGGCGCGCCTGATCAATCTGTGGTTGTGACCGGTGAACACGCCCCGGGTCCGCCTCGGTGATCTGTCGGTCGGCTTCGTTCACAGTCTGGCCGATGCGGTTCGCAGTCATGGGCACGACCCCTTTTCCCTCCTCGAGCAATACGGCCTGGACCCTGCGCGGCTGGCCGAGGCCGGGGCGCGCTTGTCGATCCCGCGCTACATGCGTTTGGGGCACGGGGCGATTCAACTAACGGGTTCGCCTGCCCTTGGCCTGCGCATGGGGCAACTGAGCCGATTGAGTCAGGCGGGGCTGGCGGGTGTGACAGCCGCCCAGGCCCCCACCGTACGCGAAGCGGCACGTACGCTGATCCGCTTCGAGCCGTTATACGGTGCCAACTATCGCGGGCAGTCAAGCTTTCACGAAGACAGCAGCGGCGCCTGGTTGCGCTTCTATTCCATCAGCCCCTACAACGACTACAACCGTTTCGTAGTGGATTCGATTCTCGCGGGTTGGCTGCATCAACTGTCGACGCTGGCGGGGACGACGGTGTGCGCCGAGCGGGTCGAGATCGAGTTCGACGCCCCCGCGTACGCGTCTGAATACAGTGATTTGAGCGAGCATCCGGTGAGTTTTGCGGCGGGCGTCAATCAGTTGCGCCTGAGCCAGCACAGCCTCGGGCTGCGCAATCCCGGTCATGTGCCGAGCACCTGGCGCCACCTGTTGCAGTTGTGCGAGCGGGAACTGGAGCAACTCACCCGCACCCGCAGCCTGCGTGAACGCATCACTCAGTTACTGGGGCCGTTGCTCAATGGGGGGCGGGAGCCGGATCTGGAGGAAGTGGCAGCACGACTGAAGCTGCCGACCTGGACCCTGCGCCGCAGACTTGCGGAGGAAGGCACGCGCTTTCGCACGGTTCTCAATGATACGCGTCGGGATCTGGCGATGACCTATATCCGCGATACGGAACTGGCCTTTGGCGAGATCGCCTATTTACTAGGGTTCGCTTCGGCCGAGGCCTTTCAACGCGCCTTCAAACGCTGGAACGGTGAGACTCCGGGGGAGTTTCGTCGCAGCCAACGTCGTTCGGTGTGACGTGATACCGGGCGGTGTCTACAGTTCGGTAGCGTCGTCCGCAGGTTCCAGCGGATCGAGTTCGTAAGCCTGATATTCCAGTAGTTCTTCTTGGTAGTCGTCCATTACTCATGCCCTCGTGGCTGGTTTCTTTCGCATCGGTAGTCTTTTTCTGTCGTTTCAGCGACTGATTCACTGACCACGACCTTCACCCTAAAGTGCCCTCATGAACAAAACATGAAGGCTTCTTGAACAGTTGACGAGGTGAATTCCGAAAAATTTACCGGCACATCCCTGTCGAGGCTCTGGGGCGGGATCCGTAGCCAGCTGTCAGAATATTTAGCTCAAGAAAAAATATCGCGCAAGCGGTCAGGAAAATTCCTGGGGCAGCCTATCCGCGGCACGACACACAGAACCATCGCTGTAGCAGCACGGCTTCCCGGCGCTAGCGATGTCAAGAACGCGACCGCCGGCAAGCCGGACTGCTACAGGACGGTGTCGAATCGGGATTGCTGCGACACCCCCTTGACGCCACTGGCCTGCGCGCAATAGTCTTCAGGCCATGAACGTCACCCAGCATTTCTTCGGCCAGATAATTATTACCGCCATTCCAGTCATGGCGGGTTAGCCGACGTTTGCACCGAACCCGCCCTAGAGGCGGGTTTTTTCTCTCTGTCTCCCGGGCCCCGAACCTCGAACCAGGAGTCAGACATGATCATCATTCGCCCGTCCCACGCTATCCAGCCGTCCCTCGCCCCCCGTTCGCCACGACTGATCGTCGTCACCCCCAAGGCGAGGCCGACACGATGAACCAGATGCTCGAACGTGCCTCGGTCAATGGTGACCTGCTGAACCACTACGCCAAGAAAATCCTCACCTCACGCGTCTACGACGTCGCCGTGGAAACACCGCTGCAAGGCGCCCGCCAACTGTCCGAGCGGCTCGGCAACCAGGTCCTGCTCAAGCGCGAAGACCTGCAACCGGTGTTTTCCTTCAAGATCCGCGGTGCCTACAACAAGCTGGCGCAGCTGAGCGCCGAAGAACTGGCCCGTGGCGTGGTCACGGCCTCAGCGGGCAACCACGCCCAAGGGCTGGCGCTGGCGGCGAAGAAACTGGGGATCAAGGCGACCATCGTCATGCCCAAGACGACACCCGAGATCAAGGTTGAAGGTGTGCGTTCGCGGGGCGGAAAAGTGGTGCTGCACGGCGACTCGTTCCCCGAAGCGCTGGCGTATTCGCTGAAGCTGGTCGAGGAAAAAGGCTACGTCTACATTCACCCTTACGACGATCCAGACACCATTGCCGGGCAAGGCACGGTGGCCATGGAAATCCTCCGTCAGCACCCGGGCAAACTGGATGCGATCTTCGTCCCGGTGGGCGGCGGCGGGCTGATCGCGGGCATTGCGGCGTATGTGAAATACCTGCGGCCGGACATCAAGATCATCGGCGTCGAGCCGGACGACTCCAATTGTCTGCAACAGGCCATGGCTTACGGCGAGCGCGTCGTTCTGCAGCAGGTCGGGCTGTTCGCCGACGGCGTGGCGGTGGCGCAGATCGGCCAGCACACGTTCGACATCTGCAAGGATTACGTCGATGAGGTGATCACCGTCAACACCGACGAAATCTGCGCGGCGATCAAGGACATCTACGACGACACCCGCTCGATCACCGAGCCTGCGGGCGCCTTGGGTGCGGCGGGCATCAAGAAGTACGTCGAGCAGTACGAGGTCAAGGGCCAGACGTTCGTGGCCATTGAATCGGGCGCCAACGTCAACTTCGACCGCCTGCGCCATGTCGCCGAGCGCGCCGAACTGGGCGAAGGCCGCGAAGCGATCATTGCCGTGACCATTCCCGAACAGCCCGGCAGTTTCAAAGCGTTCTGCGAAGCCGTGGGCAAACGACAGATCACCGAATTCAACTACCGCTACCACACCGACCGCGAGGCGCACATCTTCGTCGGCGTGCAGACCCATCCCGAGAACGACCCGCGCAAGGCCCTGATCGCCAGCCTTACCGCGCAGGGCTTTCCGGTGCTGGACCTGACCGACAATGAACTGGCCAAGCTGCACCTGCGGCACATGGTCGGTGGGCATTCGGAACGTGTCAGCGATGAAGTGGTGTTCCGCTTCGAATTCCCCGAACGGCCGGGCGCGTTGTTCAACTTCCTCAACAAGCTGGGCGGCAAGTGGAACATTTCGATGTTCCACTACCGCAACCATGGCGCGGCGGACGGTCGAGTGGTCGCGGGGCTGGTGGTGCCCGAGGACGAACGGCATCTGGTGCCCCAGGCGTTGGCGGAGATTGGCTATCCGTATTGGGATGAGACGAATAACCCGGCGTACAAGCTGTTCCTGGGCTGAATCAGAGCTCTGGGGTTCCCCTGTAGCAGCACGGCTTGCCGGCGGTGGCGATTTTGAAAGCGCTACCGCCGGCAAGCGGAGCGCCGCCCGGCCGTACTGCTACAGATTCAAGCTTACTGAGCCGCTGGCGTCGTCTCGGAAGCGGGTGCCGGCTCTACCGCGGGAGCACTCACTTCGGGAGTCGCTGTTGGTGCAGGGCTCGGTGCCACCTCTGCAGGCACCGCAGTCTCGGCTTTCAACGGCTCAGGCTCGGCAGGCGCTGGCATCGGTTCGCTGCTTTGCTCGGCCGGCGCAGCGGGTTCGGTGGTCNGGAGCGACCGCAGGGGTCGTGGCGGGCTTCTGCTCGGACAATGCAGCAGGCTTGGCCGCCGCAACAGGTTCCGGCATGCCCATGTCAGTCTTGGGTTTCTCTTCGATGTGCGCCGCTTTCTTCACTTCAGGCGGCAGGAAGTTTTCCACGAGCGCGAAAAAACGATCATAAAACTTGGCGGACGCCACCGTTTCACTGGCGACCTTGACCATCGAGTCGTCGGTGGAGCCAATCGGCATCGACACAGAACCCAGGACACCCACCCCCAGACTCGCCGAGTTGTTCACTTTCTTCAGCGCATAACGATCCTGCAGTGCGTTGGCGAACATGGTGGCCTTGGTGTCCGAACCGCTATCCGCCGCGCAGACCACGTTGAAGCTGATCTCCATGTGGGTCTCGCCGGTCTGCTGGAAGCTCTTGTGGCCGCTGATGATCTTTGGATCGCTGCTGGTGATGATGTAACCCTGGCTCAGCAGCGCACGCCGGCCGGCTTCGCAACTGGCGGCATCGGAGACCGGATAGCTACGCGAGAACGTTCCGGCATCGTCGAAGTTTTCGTGTTCGTAGATCGCCTGCTTCTTCGACGAGCAGCCTGCTCCAGCCAGCAGGGCCAATACCCAGCATGCGGTACGAAAGCTCAGTAATTTAGACATCAAACATCCCGGGGAAAAGGTCGACAGAACAGTGGACCGAAGAAAACGCCGGTAAGTCTGCAACAAGGCTCACGCGGGATCAACGCAGAGTTTGCAAGGATGTCGATACATCGTCGATTTTCCAGGGACTTGCACCCCCGCCAGCCCCGCTGCGCGGCGGTATCGGGGCAACCGCCGCGCGCAATGGCGCTGTGGGTGAAAGTCGCTCAAAGGCCTCAGCAATCGACTGACGGTCGTGCTCTGTGCCTCAGGCAGCCGGCTGGGCGTTCAAACCTCACCGTGTTCCAGACGCACACCGAGGAATTCCAGCGCACGCCAGTAGCCCGGGTAGGTCTTGCCGACGCAATCGGGGTCCTGAATGCGGATGCCGGACACCTTCAGTCCCGCCAGAGCGAAGCACATGGCGATCCGGTGGTCGGAGTGGGTGTCGATCAGCCCGGTGCTGCTGGTACCCGCCAGACCCGGATCGGAAGCCACCAACAGATCATCGCCTTCCACCGTCGCCAGTCCCGAACGCACCTGATTCAGACCGTCGTGCAGCGCCTGTACGCGGTCACATTCCTTGACGCGAAGGTTCGCCAGATCGACGAAGCGCACTGGCGTTTCATTGAAAGCGGCCAGCACCGCCAGGGTCGGAACGGCATCCTGCATCTGCGAGCCGTTGATCACTGCGGGCATATTCGGGAATTGCGCGATCACGTCCATGGCCTTGGCGTCCGGCTGAGTGAAGGCTTCAGCGGCCACGCCCAGATCGATCTTGCCGGCGGTCAACGCTTGGGCAGCCCACAGGTAAGTGGCAGCGGACGCATCGGGTTCGATCTGGTAATCGCACGCGGTGTAGCCGGTCGGCGATACACGCCACAGCGCGTCATCCACCACTTCAACATCCGCCCCGAACGCGCGCATGCAGGCGATCGTCAGGTCGATGTAGCCGCGGGCACCGATTTCCTTGCCCGTCAGCGCCACTTCAATTGGCGCATCGCCACAGGCAGCAACCATCAGCAGTGCCGACACATACTGGCTGGACAGACCGCCGTCGATTTCAAAGCGAGTAGCCTTGATCGAGCCGGTGCCGTGAATGATCACTGGCGGGCAACCGGTGGCGCTTTCGGCGTTCAGACCGCCCTTGCACAGGGATTCGAGCAGCGGGCCGATGGGGCGCTTCTGCATGTAGTGGTCGCCNGACGGCGGTCCCGGCGTTGCCGAGAAACAGCGGGCCGTCGGGGACGTTCAGGCTGCCACTGCTGGTGACCACGAAACTGGTGTCGTCCGGCTCGTCGATGGTCACACCCATCTGCCGCAGGGCGTTGGACATATGACGGGTGTCGTCGCTTTTCAGCGCGCCGCGCAGGTGGCTGGTGCCTTTGGCCAATGCCGCCAGCAACAGCGCCCGATTGGTGATCGACTTCGAGCCAGGTGGTGCGACATGCCCCGTCAACGGTACGCCCGGCGGGATCACAGTGATGGTTTGGTTCATGCCCATGGTCCAGCTCTCCAAATTCGCAATCAGCGCTGCTTCAACAAGCCGGCAATCATGGCATTTATCGTGGCGGACTGCAGCAATCGCTTGCCACGCGGTCAACTTGCCACGCGGTCAATCTGCTCCAGGTCGGTTCCCGTGATTGAGGCGGTACTGGCGCCCTACCTCCATCAATGAACGCAAGGTGTCAGTGTCGGGTTGATAACCCAGCATCTGCCGGGCCTTTGAACAGTCAACCGCCAGCGAGCCGCATAGCTGGGTATACATGTCGCCCTTGCCCATCAGCTTGAGCGACGTCCGCAACAACGCCTGGGGTACCGGTAGCGACCATTGCCGGCGCTGCATGCCTTGAGCCAAAGCGCCGAGTATTTGATGGGTAGACACTTCGCTGCCCTCGGCCGCCAGAAACAACTGCCCGGCGGCATCAGGGTGTTGCGCTGCCAGGGAGATCAGGCTGGCGAGGTTGTCCACCGAGACGATGCTTCTGACGTTGCGCACTCCGCCGAACGGGTTGGGAATGCCCTTGTCGACCACCTTCAACAAGGTTCTGAAGTTGCCCGGCGCATCCGCTCCGTAAACCAGTGGCGGACGAACGATCACCCACTCCATGTCGGCTGTCTGGAGAAGCTCTCGCAGGCCGACCTCGGCTTCGAGCTTGGAGCGGGCATAGTCGGCATGAGGGTTGGCGGGCGAAGTTTCGGTGAAAGGGTGCCCGAAGGTCTCGTTGCCGTTGACCCCGATCGAGCTGATGAAGACCAAACGCTTCACCCCCGCGTCCATCGCCATCCGCGCCAATTGCAGGGTCGCATCGCGGTTCACGCTGCGGTACAGATCGACAGAGTCGCTCTGCTTGTTCAACACATGCGCCCTGCCCGCCAGATGCACGATGCAATCGATGCCCTCGAGGCTCCCTCTGGTCGACACCGGATCCGCGAAGTCGGCGACACGGTAGTCGACGCCCTCCACGGCGCCTGCGCCGCCTCTGGACACCCCCCTGACGGCATGCCCTTGCGTGACCAGCAATTGGCAAAGTCGAGTACCGATAAAACCGGTGGCTCCGGTGACAAGTATCCGCATGGTCCGAGACTCGATATCCGTAAAGTGTCCGAATGATAAACGCAGAAGCGTCGACATCACGCCCGGCTTTTCGCAGGCACAAAAAAAGCGACCCTAAGGTCGCTTTCTTTGTCGCTTCAAGGAGTTCAAGGGCCTTGAAGCTATGTATGGCGCAGCGGACGGGACTCGAACCCGCGACCCCCGGCGTGACAGGCCGGTATTCTAACCGACTGAACTACCGCTGCGTGTCGCACAGACTTTCATCTGTTTAACTCTGTTGAAACCGGCATCGAGT
Organism: Pseudomonas sp. LS-2; assembly: GCF_003605735.1. GTDB lineage: Bacteria > Pseudomonadota > Gammaproteobacteria > Pseudomonadales > Pseudomonadaceae > Aquipseudomonas. The sequence goes on from NZ_QXTJ01000033.1 coordinate 26,339, forward strand.
GCCTGCTTCGTGAAACGCTGATTGATCGCCTTGGCTTTCAATCTCAAACCGGATTCAAACGACAAATCCGATCTGGAAAATATGGCGCAGCGGACGGGACTCGAACCCGCGACCCCCGGCGTGACAGGCCGGTATTCTAACCGACTGAACTACCGCTGCGCAGTGGTGGACTTGCGTCCTGCTGAATCTCAGTAACCTTCAGCGTGTATTCCAAAACTTCGTAGTGTTAACTACTCAGCTCTCAACGATGGTGGGTGATGACGGGATCGAACCGCCGACATTCTGCTTGTAAGGCAGACGCTCTCCCGGCTGAGCTAATCACCCTTTGCTTCGCTGAGGCCGCGAAATTTACGCAGGTACCTAACCTAAGTCAATACCCTGCTTGAAGTTTTTTTCAAAAGCTTCAAAAACGTGACATTGCCGGTCCCGCGCAGAAAACGAAAAAGCGAGCCGTCAGGCTCGCTCTCATACGCAGTGATCAGGTGTGGCAGACCGACTGTGCATTCATTCGACGTAAATCATTTTCTTGCTCATGCCGCCGTCGACCACGAACTCCTGCCCGGTCACGAACCCGGCATTCTTCGACAACAGCCACGCCACGGTTGCCGCGACATCTTCCACCGTCCCTACCCTGCCCGCCGGATGCTGCGCATGATCGGCGTCGGACAAGGGTTCGGCACGGCGTCGGGAAGGGTCACGGGCATCGATCCAGCCCGGACTTACGGCATTGACCCGTATCTGCGGGCCAAGGCTCATCGCCAGAGCATGGGTCAACGCCAGCAGGCCGCCCTTGCTCGCCGCATACGCCTCAGTGTCGGGCTCCGACTGGCGGGCACGGGTCGAACTCAGATTGACGATACTGCCGCCATGCGCGCGCAGGTAAGGCGCGCAGTGTTTTGCCAGCAACATCGGCCCGGTGAGATTGACTGCCAGCAAACGATTCCAGTGCGCCAGGTCCAGGCTTTCCAGAACGGTATTACGCGGATCGGCAATCGCAGCGTTGCAGACCAGTGCATCGAGACGACCGAACCTGCCGAGCACCTCGGCGACCCCCTTGGCCACCTGCTCCTCGCTGGAAACATCCATTGCGATGAACGAGGCGTTGTCACCCAACACACCGGCGACGGCGTCGCCGCGCTGCCGGTCGACATCGGTCAACACGACCTGCCAGCCCTCGGTGATCAGCCAGGCAGCGATGCCCAGGCCGATGCCCCGGGCCGCACCCGTCACCAGTGCCACTCGACCGTTGTGCACACCGGCCGCTTCAACCACTAACTCATTCACAGGCATGACTCACAGTGCCGCCAGCCCACGCGCCAGATCGGCCTTGAGGTCTGCGACGTCTTCCAGGCCCACGGCAACCCGGATCAGGCTGTCGCGAATCCCCGCCGCTTCACGCTCCGCTGGCGACAGACGCCCGTGTGAGGTGGTGCTCGGGTGAGTGATCGTGGTCTTGGTGTCCCCCAGATTCGCAGTGATCGAAATCAGTCTGGTCGCATCGATGAAGCGCCAGGCGCCGTCTTTGCCACCTTTGACTTCGAAGCTGACCACAGCACCGAAGGCTTTTTGCTGACGCTTGGCCAGGTCGTGCTGCGGGTGACTTTCGAGACCGGCGTAATGCACTTTCTCGATACCATCCTGCTGCTCCAGCCACTGCGCCAGCTCAAGCGCGCTCTGGCAATGGGCACGCATGCGGATGTTCAGTGTTTCGAGGCCCTTGAGGAACAACCACGCGTTGAAAGGACTCAGACTTGGCCCGGCCGTGCGCAGGAAACCGACGACTTCCTTCATCTGTTCGCTGCGACCCACGACCACGCCGCCCATGGCACGGCCCTGACCGTCGATGAACTTGGTCGCCGAATGCACGACAACATCGGCGCCCATGCGCAACGGCTGTTGCAGTGCCGGGGTGCAGAAGCAGTTGTCGACCACGAGCATCGCGCCCTTGGCGTGAGCGATTTCAGCCAGTGCGGCGATATCGACCAACTCGGCGAGCGGGTTGGACGGCGACTCGACGAACAACAGCCTGGTGTTGGGCTTGATCGCCGCGTCCCAACCGGACAGTTCAGCCAGCGGAACGTAATCGACCTGTACGCCAAAGCGCTTGAAGTACTTCTCGAACAGGCTGATGGTCGAGCCGAAAACGCTCTTGGATACCAGCACATGATCGCCGGCACTGCACAGGCTCATCACGGTTGCCAGAATCGCCGACATGCCGGTAGACGTCGCCACGGCCTGCTCGCCACCTTCCAGCGCGGCGATGCGCTCCTCGAAGGAATGCACCGTCGGGTTGGTGTAGCGCGAATAGACGTTGCCCGGCATATCACCGGCAAACGTGGCGGCTGCATCGGCTGCCGTGCGGAACACGTAGCTGGATGTGAAGAACAATGGATCGCTGTGTTCGCTCTCCGGCGTGCGGTGCTGACCAGCGCGTACGGCGAGGGTATCGAAACCCACGCCTTCCAGATCGCTGTCCAGTCGACCGGCATCCCATTGCTGAGTCATGCCGCCTACTCCTTGTCTGAATTAATTGTTGTACAGATCGATGATCGCACTGACGGCCTGAGTCTTGACCTTGGACGCGTCGTTACGCGCCTGCTCGATCTTGTTCAGGTAATGCTCGTCGATGTCACCGGTCACGTACTTGCCGTCGAAGACCGAGCAGTCAAAGTTGTCGATCTTGATCTTCTTGCTGCCGCTCACCGCTTCGATCAGGTCGCTCAGCTCCTGATAGACCAGCCAGTCGGCACCGATGAGGTCGGCCACGTCCTGGGTGGAACGGTTGTGAGCGATCAGCTCGTGAGCACTCGGCATGTCGATGCCGTAGACGTTGGGAAAGCGCACAGCCGGTGCCGCAGAACAGAAATACACGTTCTTGGCGCCCGCTTCGCGAGCCATCTGGATGATCTGTTTGCAGGTGGTGCCGCGCACGATGGAGTCATCGACCAGCATCACGTTCTTGCCGCGGAACTCGAGTTCGATCGCGTTGAGCTTCTGGCGCACGGACTTCTTGCGTGCAGCCTGGCCCGGCATGATGAAGGTACGGCCGATGTAACGGTTCTTGACGAAGCCTTCGCGGAACTTGACGCCTAGGTGGTTCGCCAGCTCCAGCGCGGCGGTACGGCTGGTGTCGGGAATCGGGATGACCACGTCGATGTCGTGCTCAGGGCGCTCGCGCAGGATTTTGTCCGCCAGCTTCTCGCCCATGCGCAGACGCGCCTTGTACACCGAGATACCGTCGATGATCGAATCCGGACGCGCCAGATAGACGTGTTCGAAGATGCACGGAGCGTATTTCGGATTGGTCGCGCACTGGCGGGTGTGCAGCTTGCCGTCTTCGGTGATGTACACCGCTTCGCCCGGCGCCAAGTCACGGATCAGCGTGAAACCCAGTACGTCGAGCGCCACGCTTTCCGAGGCGATCATGTACTCGACGCCTTCGTCGGTGTGACGCTGGCCGAATACGATCGGGCGAATGGCGTCCGGGTCGCGGAAACCAACGATGCCGTAGCCGGTGATCATCGCCACGACGGCGTAGCCACCACGGCAGCGGTTATGCACGTCGGTCACGGCGGCGAAGATGTCTTCTTCGGTCGGCTGCAGCTTGCCGCGCACCGCCAGCTCATGGGCGAAGACGTTGAGCAGGACTTCAGAGTCGGAGTTGGTGTTGACGTGGCGCAGGTCGGATTCGTAAATCTCCTTGGCCAGTTGCTCGACGTTGGTCAGGTTGCCGTTGTGCGCCAGCGTGATGCCATACGGCGAGTTGACGTAGAACGGCTGGGCTTCGGCCGAAGTCGAGCTGCCCGCTGTTGGATAGCGTACGTGACCAATGCCCATGTGGCCGACCAGACGCTGCATATGGCGTTGGTGAAACACATCACGGACCAGACCGTTGTCCTTGCGCAGGAACAACCGGCCATCATGGCTGGTCACGATACCGGCAGCGTCCTGGCCGCGGTGCTGGAGGACGGTGAGCGCGTCATACAGCGCCTGATTGACGTTCGACTTGCCGACGATACCGACGATGCCACACATGCGACACAACCCCTACTTAGTGGAACTGGATTTACCGATCACATCCTGCGGCGTTATAGGCGGCAGGAGGTGATCCTTGAACGGAATATCAACGGGTACGCTGACTCCGCTGGCTAGCCACTTGCTGGACATCCCGAGAATCAGGTTTTTCGACCAGTCAGCGACCATGACAAATTGCGGGAGCAGTCTGGACTGCTGCCACCATTGATCCTGTTGTACCGGGCCCAGGCTCAACAGCCCTACCGCTACCACGACCAGCAGGCCCCCGCGCGCCGCGCCGAAGACCATGCCCAGAAAACGATCGGTCCCGGACAGGCCGGTGACGCGTATCAGTTCCCCGATGAGAAAATTGACCATGGCGCCGACCAGCAGGGTGGCGACAAAAAGAATGGTGCAGCCTGCAATCACGCGGGCCGAAGGTGTTTCGATGTAGTTGACCAGATACTGGGCCAGCGAACCGCCAAACATCCAGGCAACCGCACCTGCGATGATCCAGGTCAGCAAGGACAGCGCTTCTTTGACGAAGCCGCGCTTGAGACTGATCAAAGCGGAGATGGCGACAATCGCAATGATCGCCCAGTCAACCGGAGTAAATGACACGTTGCAGCCTACAGACTGATGAGGCGGCGCATTTTAGCAGAGCGCTCGCCCGGCGGTAAGCAGGGATTGTAGGTGGTTGCCAATTAAGGCGAACTATTGGACTTAGGCGTTGCCGCAAGGACGTTTTCGGCAGATACCTTTCTCGCCGAAGGCCGTGGGTCGCTGCCTGTCGGCGAAAGCGGCGTTTCAGCCACGCAAATGTGAGCATGACACCGCTTTCGCCAGCAAGCCGGCTCTCCCGAGGTTGGCGTTGAGGCCGGGCCCTACTTACGCTCGGGCACGAAACGCACGACGATGCCTTTGAGCTTCTGTTGCTTGTCCAGCTGGTCGCGCAGACGGTCAGCTTCGGCACGCTCGATCAAAGGACCGACGAATACCCGGTTCACGCCATCCGAAGTACGGATATAAGCGTTGTAGCCTTGGGTGCGCAGGGTTTTCTGCAGGTTGTCGGCGTTGGCGCGATTGGACAGGCTGGCCACTTGCACGGCCCAGGTGACCGACAGCCCGTTGGCATCGACTCGGCTCTGCTCGGCTGCCGGTGCGGCAGGTGCTGGCGCAGCGGGGGCCGGTTTTGCTGGTGCCGGAGCCGGCGCGGGCTTGGCCGCCGGCGCCGTGGCCGCAGGTTTTGCGGGTGCCGGCGCAGGCGCTATCGGCATCGACGGCGGCTGCTGACTGACCGTGGGCTGGCTGGGTTGCGCCAACTCTTCGTCGGTAGGCACGGGTTCCTGCGGCAGTGGCTGCTGCTCGGGAACCGCTACCGGCTCGACCTTGACCTGCGGAGCTACCGGCGCTTGCGGAGCGGCAGGCGCATCCACCTGCACATGGCGTGCTTCATCCTGTCGTGAGAACAACATCGGCAGGAAAATCACCGCAATCGCGATCAGCACCAGAGCGCCAACCATGCGTTGCTTGTACGCCTTATCCAGCAAAGCCATGTGTCACTTCCTCCGTGACGTGCCAGCAAGCCATTCCAGGGCCTCGGCCACGCAATAAAAAGACCCGAACAGAACGATTTCGTCGTCTGCAGTTGCGTGCGCACATTGTGCTTCAAGCGCCATCGCGACACTGGGGTAGGACGCCACCTGAGCGCCAAGGTTCTGTAGCACCTGGGCAATTTCCTGCCCGGACCGGCTGCGCGGTGTCGGCAGCGGCGCCACGGCCCAACTGCTGAAGCAGCCAGTCAGCGCCCTCAGCACGCCGTCCAGGTCCTTGTCATTGAGCAGACCGAATACCGCCAGACGCTGGCCTGTAACCGGCCGCTGACTCAGACGCTGTGCCAGAAACACTGCGGCATGGGGGTTGTGTCCCACGTCCAGCAGCAAGTGCAACGGCTTGCCCTGCCACTCGAACGAGCGGCGATCCAGACGCCCCGTTACACGGGTATCGAGCAAGGCCGCACGCACCGATGCTTCCTGCCACGGCAGATCCATCAACAGATAGGCTTGCAATGCCAGTGCCGCGTTCTGCATGGGCAGGTCGAGCAATGGCAGGTCGAGCAATTCGATGCGCTGGCCGTTGAGGTCGGTGCCAAACCAGCTCCAGCTTGCTGGGCCAACCGACAGATCGAAATCGACGCCACGCAGCGAAAGCGGGCAATTCAACGACCGGGCCTGATCGAGCATAGGCTGCGGTGGATCGATATCCCCACACAGCGCAGGACGACCTTCACGAAAAATACCGGCCTTCTCGAACGCCACCGATTCACGGGTATTTCCCAGCCATTCAGCGTGGTCGACACCAATGCTGGTGACCAGCGCCAGGTCGGCGTCGATCAGGTTCACCGCGTCCAGACGCCCGCCCAGACCGACTTCAAGCACCACAGCGTCCAGCGCCGCTTGTTCGAACAGCCAGAACGCCGCCAGCGTGCCCATTTCGAAGTAGGTCAGGGAAATCTCGCCGCGCGCCTTCTCGATGACCTCGAAGGCTTCGCAGAGCTGCTCATCGGTTGCCTCGACGCCCTGCACCTGAACGCGCTCGTTGTAGCGGACCAGATGCGGTGAGCTGTACACGCCGACTTCCAGACCTTGCGCCTGCAACAACGAGGCGACAAAGGCGCAGGTCGAGCCCTTGCCGTTGGTCCCCGTGACGGTGATCACGCGCGGCGCAGGGCGACCCAAACCGATCTGTTGCGCTACCTGTCGCGAACGTTCCAGCCCCATGTCGATGGCCGAAGGATGCAATTGCTCCAGGTAGCTGAGCCACTCGCCCAGAGAGCGTGCGGTCATACGTTCGCCGGAGCAGGCGGAACCACGATCGGCTCGAGTTTCGGCGCGACGAATTTAGGTGTCGGCAGACCCATCATCTGAGCCAGCAGGTTGCCCAGACGCTGACGCAGCTCCTGACGGTGGATGATCATGTCGATGGCGCCGTGATCCAGCAGGAACTCACTGCGCTGGAAGCCTTCGGGCAGCTTTTCACGAACGGTCTGCTCGATGACGCGAGGACCGGCGAAACCGATCAGGGCTTTTGGCTCGCCGACGATCACGTCACCCAGCATCGCCAGACTTGCGGAAACACCGCCGTAAACCGGGTCGGTCAGGACGGAGATGAACGGCAGGCCTTCTTCGCGCAGACGCGCCAGCACAGCGGAAGTCTTCGCCATCTGCATCAGGGAAATCAGCGCTTCCTGCATACGCGCACCACCCGAGGCGGCGAAGCAGACCATCGGGCAGCGGTTTTCCAGTGCGTAGTTGGCCGCCTGAACGAAGCGCTCGCCAACGATGGCGCCCATCGAACCACCCATGAAGGAGAATTCAAAGGCGCTGCACACGACCGGCATGCCCAGCAGGGTGCCGCTCATGGAGATCAGGGCGTCTTTTTCGCCGGTCTGCTTCTGGGCAGCGGTGAGGCGATCCTTGTACTTCTTGCTGTCGCGGAATTTCAGGCGATCGACCGGTTCAAGATCAGCACCGATTTCCTGACGGCCTTCAGCGTCGAGAAAAATGTTCAGACGCGCACGGGCACCAATACGCATGTGGTGGTTGCACTTTGGACAAACGTCCAGGGTTTTTTCCAGCTCTGGACGATACAGCACCGCCTCGCAGGACGGGCATTTATGCCAGAGGCCTTCTGGTACCGAGCTTTTCTTGACCTCGGAACGCATGATCGAAGGGATCAGTTTGTCTACCAACCAGTTGCTCATGCTTTCTATCTCCAGTACCGGTGGCGAGAACGCAATGGCGATAAGTGCCACGCGCATGCCCTTAAACTAATTACATGTGCAGCGCCACGAACTGTCGTACAACGATCGGCGCAAGGCCTGACCTGCTGAACCGACAACTCGTCGATCACCACCCTCAACTTCTTTTAGCGAGACGCCGGGACGTCTTCGCCTGTTCAATTTTGGCAACCCGCAAACCGGGGCCGCAGGCTAGTGGACGGCAACCACCGATCTGTCGTCACATCGACGCGCAATGCCGCCCGAAAAAACACTCATGCCCCGTGTACTGCACTCATGAACGCGCGGATCTTGTCGTGATCCTTCAGCCCCCTGGACTTCTCTACCCCGCCGCTGACATCCACCGCATAAGGGTGTACCTGCGCAATGGCTTGAGAAACGTTAGCCGAAGTGAGGCCGCCCGCCAGAATGATCGGCTTGCTCAGATGTTTTGGAATCAGGGCCCAATCGAAAGTTTCGCCGGTGCCGCCCGGTATGCCGGCGACATAGGTATCGAGCAGGATACCGCTGGCTTTTTCATACAGTGCACAGCGGGCGGCGATATCATCGCCGGCCTGCACACGCAACGCCTTGATGTACGGGCGCTGGTAGCCTTCGCACTGCTCGGGGGTTTCGTCGCCGTGAAACTGGATCATGTCCAGCGGCACGACCTCCAGCAAGGCCTTCAGCGCATCGCGCTCGGCATTGACGAACAGTCCGACCGTACTCACGAATGGCGGGAGCTGGGCAATGATCGCCTGCGCCTGCTCGATGGTCACGGCCCGCGGGCTCTTGGGGTAGAACACTAAGCCAATGGCGTCGGCACCCGCCTCGACAGCGGCCAACGCATCCTCTATGCAGGTAATCCCGCAGATCTTGCTGCGAACGGCTGACATGTAGTGAAAACCTCAAGCCTTGCGAAAGTCCCGGATGGTAGCAAATGCCGTTACGGGCGTCAGCCGCCAAGTTCCGTGAAGCCCGTGAGAAAGTGCGGACCGACGTAACGCTCCGGCAACGGAAACTCGTCGCGGTATTCGACCTGCACCAGGTACAGGCCAAACGGATGCGCGGTGACACCGCCGGTACGACGCACGCGACTCTCAAGTACCTCACTGGCCCACTCGACAGGTCGCTCCCCCGCCCCGATGGTCATCAACACACCGGCAATGTTGCGCACCATGTGATGCAGAAAGGCATTGGCCCGTATATCGATGACGATCATCTTGCCGTGGCGGGTGACGCGCAGGTGATGGATCTGTTTGATGGGCGATTTGGCCTGGCACTGACCGGCACGAAACGCGCTGAAATCATGAGTTCCGACCAGATACTCCGCCGCCAGCGCCATACGCTCGACGTCGAGCGGGCGATGGTTCCAGGTGATTTCCTGCCCCAGATGGGCCGGCCGGATCTGATCGTTGTAGATCACGTAGCGATAGCGACGGGCAATGGCCTTGAAGCGCGCGTGGAAATGCGCCGGCATCTCCTTGGCCCAGGTCACACTGATGTCATGGGGCAGATTGATATTGGCTCCCATGGTCCAGGCCTTCATGGTCCTGACGGCCCGAGTATCGAAATGCACCACCTGTCCGCAGGCATGCACGCCTGCATCGGTACGCCCGGCGCACATCAACGAAACCGGCGAATCGGCGACTCTGGACAAGGCGTTTTCCAGTGTTTCCTGAACCGTCAGCACGCCGGTGGACTGGCGCTGCCAGCCGCTGTAGCGGGAGCCTTTGTATTCCACGCCCAGTGCGATTCTGGAAAAACCTTCGGCAGCCATTTCAGCCGCAGCTGTTTCTGCCTCTGTATCTGTAGTTGCCAAGAGCTTGAAGCCTGTCGATATGCGCAAGGGCGGCCATTATACGGATGCCGGAAAAAGACGCCATTGGCAATAGACGCGCCGAGTGGTGCGGGCTGTAGCAGATCTTAGTTGGGAGCCAAAACGAAAACGACCGCCGAGGCGGTCGTTTCTGCTAATGCGTAACCCGGTTCAGACCAACCGTGACAACATCTCACGCGCTTCGCTCTTCTGCCCGTCATCACCTTCGACCACGACCTCATCGAGGATGTCGCGCGCACCGTCCGCGTCGCCCATCTCGATATAGGCCCGAGCGAGATCCAGCTTGGTCGCCGCTTCATCCGTGCCCGAGAGAAAATCGAACTCCGGCTCGTCGTCGGCCAACAACGCGTCGTCCTCGTTGAAGGTCGGTGCGCCGTCGAAGGGCTTGGCAATCGGTGGCTGCTCAAGACTCTGGGACAGACGCTCGAGCTCAGCGTTGACATCGTCGATTTCGGAGGCGAACGCGTCAGACGTCTTGTCCGTTTCCATCTCGTCGGCCAGGGACAGATCGAAGTCGGCTGGCAACTCAAGATCATCATCCGAGGCAGGCTTGCTCGCGCCCGGATCGGCAGTTTCGTCGTGAGCCGGCAAGTCGCGCAGCTCGTCTCCCATACCCAACAGGTAATCGTCTTCGGCCTTCAGGCCTGGCTGATCCTCTGCCAGGTTCAGGTCAAAGTCCGAGAGATCGGTCGGCTCGCTGCGGTTGGCTTCGGTCTGTTCGCGCAGGATCGAATCGAAATCCAGATCATCGGCAGTCGAACCGCCGAACGGTGCGTCCAGGTCCAGATCATCGAGATCCGGATCGGCAACCGGCGTGCTGTGGTCTTTCACCTCTGCCGGCGATGCAGCTTCCAGATCGTCAAGGCTGAGATCGAAAGCGGTGTCGAAGTCATCGGGTTCCTGCGCAACAGGCTCAGCGACAGGCTCCGGCTCGACCGCAGGCTCAGGCGCCGATGCGCTGTGATCCTTATCGTTCAGCAGGTCTTCCACATACCGGGCGTCCATTTCCGCCGCCAAGGCTGCAGCTGCTGCGACACCCGCAGCCGCCGCAGCGGCTGCCGCCATGGCCGGGTAACGGGATTTCAGTTGCTCGACTTCAGCGTGGTTTTTTCCCGTGGCCACCAACTGCCGCTCCTGAGCGACGAAGCCGGCCTGGTTGTCCTGCTGGGCGTAGATGTCCATAAGCTTGAGGCGCAGATCGCTACGCTGAGGCTCTTCCTTGATCGCCTCTTCCAGCAGTGCGGCGGCCTGATTGATGCGGCCATAAGCGATATGGATTTCAGCCTGAACGAGTACATCGGTGGGGCGCTCGCGGGTCGGCTCAATGATGACGGCCGCCAGCGGTGCCGGCTTTACATTGGGCGGAGGAACCTCCAGACCCTCGAAACTGCTTTCCGGCATGTCCATGTCAGCGGCGAAATCGGACTCTTCCGACAGCGCCCGTGCCATCTGCCGATGTCTTTCGGCTTCGAGGATCGCATTGCGGCGGCGCACCAACAGCAGCACCAGCAACAGCAGAACCAGCAAGGCACCGCCACCGATCAGCCCCATGAGCATCGGGCTGGCGAGGATCTTGTCCAGCGTGCTCTGATTGTCGGCGTCGCTTGCAGCTTCGGGTGGCGGCGTGACCGCCAACGGCTGGTCAGGCGTGGCCCCGGTCACTTTGGCACCATCGACCGGAAGCGCATCCTCGGGAGCGATCTCGTTCGGTGGCTTGCCCGCTGCATCGGGAGCAGCAGGTGGCGGCACGATCTCGGCAGGCATCGCCGGGTTCGCTGCATTGTTGGGATTGGTGACGCTGTTGGGGCTGACCGTGCTGTTCGGGTCCGCAGCGGGCGGCGGCACGACGGCACCGGCAGCCTGCATTTTCGCCAACTGGTCGTTTTTCAGCTGAATGAGGCGGTTGAGCTTGTCGACCTGGCTTTGCAGGTCGCCCATCCGGCTTTTTAGCTCTTCGTTATCACGACGGGTACTGTCCAGGCTTTCCTGAGCCACCGCGAGCTTGTTGTTGAGCTCTGCGTTATCACCCGCTGCCCCTTTGGCACCCGGTTTGGCGTTGGCCGCCACCAGGCTGAGGTTGTCCTTGGCGTCAATCTGCGCAGGCGCGGCGCCGGCGCGGTCACGGCGAGTCGCATCGACCTGGCGAGCGCCGGTCGGCATACGACGGCCTTCACGCCAGGCACGATTCTGTTCGGCGACTTCAGCAACGGCACGAGGTTGCGGTGTAGCACTGACTTCCTGCGGCGAAGGCAGGCGCAGCACCTGACCCTTTTTCAACAGGTTGATATTGCCACCAATGAAGGCGTCCGGATTGAGCGCCTGGATCGCCAGCATGGTTTGCTGAACCGTACCGCCATTGCGCACACGCTGGGCGATTTCCCACAAGGTGTCGTTGTTGGCAGTGGTGTATTGGGTGTATTTGGGTTCGGCGGGCGCGGCGGGTGCAGGCGGCGGTGCATCGGCTGCGGGCGGCTGTGCTGCGGGTGCCTGGGCGGGCGCCGTACCCGGCGCAGTGGAAGGTAGCTGTGCGGCTGCGGCGGCTGCCTGGGGCGAAAACTTCGGCGGATCGAGCAACAGGCTGTATTCGCGCAGTACGCGACCGTTGGGCCAGAGTACCTGCACAAGGAATTTCACGTAGGGATCGCGAATCGGCTTGGTCGATGTGATGCGCAAGACGCTCTTGCCGCCGGGGTTGACCACCGGGGTAAACGTCAGGTCTTCGAGAATGGCCATGCGCCCGACGCCGGCCTGGGCGAACTCGGCAGACGTGGCCAGGCTCGGCACCACCTGCGCAGAATTGAGGTCCTGCACCTGGGTGAGTTCGATTTCAGCCAGCAGCGGTTGATTCAGGGTCGACTTCACGGTCAATCCGCCGAGGCCGAGCGCCTGGGCCATCCCGGATGTCAGCGCCGAAGCCGCAGCGATTGCTAATACCAGTTTACGAACCTGAACCATAGCCCATCCCTTGTTTAAAATTTCCCCGGCGACCGAGAAGATAAAGCCTGCTAGGGCGTAGGGCGTTTCGACACGCCGCAGCTAGAATGATTCTTTGAATTGTGGGCAAGTATCTTTTACGAAACATCTTTTATCAACAATTCAGCCACCTGCACAGCGTTCAGCGCCGCGCCTTTGCGCACATTATCCGACGTCACCCAAAAATTGAGTTCACAGACATCATCTATTCCTGCGCGCAAACGTCCTACGTAGACAGCGTCCTGTCCTACAGCATCACCTACCGGTGTCGGGTAGTCCCCAGCCTCGACCAGATCGATCCCATCCGCCGCATCCAGCGCCGCGTTGACCGCAGCCAGGTCGACCGGCGCTGCTGTCTGCACCGACACACTCAGGCTATCGCCGAAGAAAACCGGGACTTGAAGGCAGGTCACGCCGACCTTGATTAAAGGCAGCGACAGCAACTCGCGCAACTCGGCGACCAAACGTTTTTCCAGCGGCACGTGGCCGTTTTCGTCAGGCGCCCCTACCTGTGCGAGCACGTTGAAGGCCATCTGCCGGTCAAATACGCGGGGCTCCAGTGGACGGACATTGAGCAACTCGGCGGTCTGACGGGCCAGCTCGGTGACACCTTCGCGCCCCTGACTGGAAACGGCCAGGCACGCCGTGACACTCACGCGCTGCACATTCAGTAGTGCCCGCAGAGGCCCCAGCACCATCGCCAACGCCGCGGCCGCCGGGCTTGGGCACGCCACTTGAACAGGCGCGGACAGTCCCGAAAGCAGCTCGCCATTGACCTCGGGAATCACATTCGGCGCCTGCTCCACCGGCAAGCCGCCAGACAGATCGATCACCGCGCAACCCGCTGCCGTCGCACGCATGGCATAACTGCGCGTGACCGCCGGGCCTGCCGCAAAGAACGCGATTTTCACCTTGCCGAAATCGAACGCATCGACTTCACGCACGCGCACGTTCTTGCCGCGATACGGCACCGAGCTGCCAGCGGATTCGGCACTGGCCAGCAAATGTAGCTCGCCGACCGGAAAATCGCGCTCTTCAAGAATCTGGACGATGGTTTCGCCGACAGTACCGGTGGCGCCGATCACGGCGATATCAAAGGACTGGCTCATGCAAAAACCTCAGAAAAATCGGGGGGCGGCACTTTAACCGCGAGAGGAGGACCAGGCAATTGGCCTGGCAAATCAAACGAACGCACGACCGCAGCCCCGATCAGGGTTCCAGGCCTATGGGAAAGAACTCGCCAGCGCTCCAGACACCCAGCCAACGCTCCCCATCGATTTCACGGCTCACCGCCAGGTCGACCAGCTGGTAGAACACGTTGCGATGAATCAGCGCTTCGAGGTTGGTGCGCACATGAACGTAGGGCGCAGGCTCTTGTGTCTGCGGGTCGATGGTTACGCGCAGCGGGTGTTCGGCTCCCGCCTCCACGACATCATCCACCAGAGTGGTGAAGCGCAGGACCTGAGTCTCACCCTCCCCCAGCACCTCAAGCAACACCGCCACGAAGGGCGCGTCGTCCACCTTGATGCCGACTTTTTCGACGGGAGTGATCAGGAAGTAATCGTCGCCGTCACGGCGGATGATGGTGGAAAACAGACGCACCATCGGCTTGCGCCCGATTGGCGTGCCCAGATAGAACCACGTGCCGTCGCGGGCGATACGCATATCGATATCGCCGCAGAAATCCGGATTCCACAAATGAACAGGCGGCAACTCCTTGCCGGTCTTGGGTATCTGTGCCAACAGATCATTGGCTTTGCCAGGACCACTCATACGCTACTCCTCAGCGGGCTTCGACGCCCAACAGACTGCGAGCGTAATCCTCCATTGGCGGACCTAGCAAATCCTCGGGCCGGGTATCGTGCAAGGTCAGCAAGCCGCCACGGCTGTGAATGCGTGCCGAATCGATGAGATAGCGGGTGCTGGTCTCGATCAGCATCAGTTGAATGACACCGCTGTCGATCCCGAGACGGTCCACAGCCTCTTGGTCCGACCACTCGTCGAAGTTGCCGATGCGATCGTCTGCTTTGGCAAAACGGGTGTAGAGCAAGTAATGCGCGCCGGCAGCACGGGCTTCGTTCATCGCCTCATCCAGGCCTTCCGGGGCGCGAGCACGGCGAACCATCGGGAAGTATTCGATAAAACCGTTGAAGGCTTCTTCGGCCACCACGTTCGGACGCGGATAAGCGCCACCGGGCGGAGCAAAGGCGCCTTGGGCGATATAGATGAAGGAATCCGGTTGCAGGCGGAAATTATTGATTCGACGCGTCGAACTGTGGTCCAGCAGACCGGCGTCGCTCAGCTCGTCATGAGCCCCCTGCGCCAGTTCGCTGACGTGCATGCAGCCACTCAGTGCCAAGAACGCCAGCAGTAAAACCAGGCTACGCATTATTTCCTCCAAAGTCCGGCGACGGAAAACCGGCGAATGGCCGGTTAATGCAGCTTTTGCGCCAGCTTGGGAGAAATGCTCTGGACGCGGCACGTCGCCAGGCAATGCCTGCCCCGAGCGACGCCGGAAATCAGGATCCCGGGACTTCCGGCTTGAGGTCGTGGCCGGTATCGGAGTCGCGCTTGCGCTTGTTACCCATGCGCACGCCAATGTCCATCAGGAACTGAAAGAAGCCTTCCTGATCTTCCAGCACATTGCTCCAGAACGGCGAGTGATACAGCGCCACCGCGCCGTGCACCAGCGCCCAGGCCGCGCAGTAATGGAAGTACGGCGGCACGTCTTCGAGCTTGCCTTCAGAGATGCGGCCTTTGATCAGCAGCGTCAGGTGTTCGAAGTTCGAGGCACGGATCTTGTGCAACTGCTCGACCATCTCCGGGACCTGATTGCCCTTGACCACCTTCTCTTCGAGCCGGTCGAACAGGCGATAACGCTGCGGATCACGCATGCGGAATTCGAAATAGGCGCGCGAAAGCGCTTCCTTGTCCTTGTCGACATCGGCAGAGTGCAACAGCTCGTTCAAATCACGCTCGTAGTCGAGCATCAGGCGCAGATAGATCTCCGCCTTCGACTTGAAGTGTTTGTAGATGGTGCCTTTGCCAATACCCACGGCATCAGCAATCATCTCGACGGTGACGCTGTCTTCACCCTGTTCGAGAAACAGCTTTAACGCGGTATCGAGAATTTCCTGCTCACGGCGCCGAAACTCACGGACCTTACGAGGTTCTTTCTGCATAGGAGGGGGCTGTGGGTTCAAAATCGAAGCCGCACATTATGCCTAACTTGCGGCAAATTGCACGGATCATCCGACCATGTCTACGTTTCTTGACGAATTCGCTCAAGCCCCGGATTTGCGTTATCTCAACCATGCAGCGGTAGGCCCCTGGCCAAAACGCACCGCCGTCGCGGTGCGCAAATTCGCTGAAGAGAACGTTTTACTGGGGGCGCGGGACTATCCGGACTGGATGAAGGTCGAGCAACGCCTTCGTGAACGACTTGCGCGACTGCTGAACGCACCGTCCATCGACGATATCGCACTGGTCAAAAACACCTCGGAAGCCCTGTCATTTGTCGCTTTTGGCCTCGACTGGAAAGCGGGCGACAACGTGGTCATCAGCGATGAAGAATTCCCGTCCAATCGGATCGTCTGGGAGGCGCTGAAACCACAAGGCGTAGATGTCATTCAGGTCAGCCTCAAAGGCACGGACCCGGAGGGCGCGTTGCTGGCGGCGTGCGGACCCCGAACCCGTCTGCTGTCCATCAGTTCGGTGCAGTTCGCCACCGGCACCCGCCTGGACATCGACCGCCTGGGGCACGGGTTGAGGCAGCGCAACGTATTGTTCTGTATCGACGCCATTCAACACATCGGTGCCCTGCCCTTCGACGTTCAGGCCAGCCAGTGCGATTTCGCCATGGCGGACGGCCACAAATGGATGTGCAGCCCTGAAGGCCTCGGGGTGTTTTACTGCCGCGCTGAACTGCGTCCACAGTTGAAACTGCATGAATTCGGCTGGCACATGCTGGAACACTCTGGCGACTATGGCCGTGATGAATGGCGACCGGCGTCAAGCGCCCAGCGTTTCGAATGCGGCAGCCCTAACACCCTCGGCGCCATGGCGCTGGATGCAAGCCTGTCGCTGTTGGAAGAAGTGGGCATGAAGGAAGTGGGCAGGTCAGTGCTCGAACGCGTGGGATGGCTGGAGCAGGGTCTGAGCGCCATCGGCGGAGTGACAGTGCATTCATCCCTCGAAATCCGGCGACGCTCCGGCATCCTGACGTTCAGCATCGACGACAAGCCGACACCACAGGTCTGGCAGTCACTGATGCAGAATCAGGTGGTGTGCTTGCCACGTGGGCCAGGAATAAGATTTTCGCCGCATTTCTATACAGAACCCCGCGTGATCGAGGAAACACTGTCCATAGTGCAGCGCATTGCGACGCATTGAGGTAGCAGCAGCGGTCTGATATTCCAAAACTGTTTAAAAAACGTACAGCCGGGCGCTGGACGCCTGCGGATTATGACCAATACTTAAATTCGCTGATGCGGCATCTCCCCCAAGTGCCGGCATCGGTAAAGACACCAATGGATAGCGTGTCTTTGTTTTACTCCTAATGGTCTTAACCCGGATTCACCCCCCAGAACCCGGGTTTTTTTTGCCTGAGATTCGAGCGATCAGGCGGCATCCCTGACTCGGGCCAACGGAAACAGCCGCTTGAAGTTCTCAGTGGTCTGCTCGGCGAAGCGCTCGTAGGACTCGCCCCGCAGCATCGCCAGAAACTCCGCCACTTCGCGTACGTACTGCGGCAGGTTGGGCTTGCCCCGGTAGGGTATCGGCGCCAGATACGGTGAGTCGGTCTCGACCAGCAAGCGATCGGCGGGCACTTTGCTTGCCACATCGCGCAGTGCATCGGCATTGCGGAAGGTCACGATGCCGGATAACGAGATGTAGAAGCCCAGATCCAGCGCGGCCTTGGCCATGTCCCAGTCTTCGGTGAAGCAATGGAGGACCCCGGCCTGGGGCAATGCCGCTTCGCGCAACAGCTCCAGCGTGTCGGCACGCGCGCAACGGGTGTGAACGATCACCGGTTTGCCGGTCGCGTTGGCGGCCTGCAGGTGCAAACGGAACGACGCCTGCTGCAATTCGGCCGCTTCCGGCTCGTAGTGATAATCCAGCCCGGTTTCGCCAATGGCGACGACGCGAGGGTGATTCAACTCGTTGAGCAACCAGTCCAGGGCAGGCGCTTCGCCCGGCTTGAGGTCCAACGGGTGAATGCCGACCGAGCAATCGACATCGTCGTAGCGCTCAGCCAGGGCTTTGACCGCACCCGCGTTATCGGCACTGACGCCGATACACAGGAAATGTCCAACGCCGCGCCCGCGAGCCGCTTGCAGGGCGTTGTCGAGGGAGCCCGCGTGTTCGGCGAGGTCGAGACGGTCAAGGTGGCAATGGGAATCTACAAGCATGGGAATCGCGGCAACTCATTACATCGTATGGGTAGGACGGTCGGACTTAAGCGCTCCGGCCAGATAGTTTTCGATCATGTTTCGCGCGGTATTGTCGCCGTCGTTGAACTGCACACCGACGCCCGCTGCGCGGTTGCCCTGAGCGCCCTTGGGCGTGATCCAGGTTACCTTGCCGGCGACGGGGATCTTCTCCGGCTCGTCCATCAGATTGAGCAGCATGAACACTTCATCGCCCAGCTTGTAGCTCTTGCTGGTAGGGATGAACAGCCCGCCATTCTTGATGAACGGCATGTAGGCAGCATACAGGACGGACTTGTCCTTGATGGTCAGGGACAGGATGCCGTTACGTGGACCTGGGCTCAGTGGCACGCTCATCTCAACCTCCTCGGGCAATACTGACGTCATGCAGATGGCCAGTCTAACCCTGTCCGGTCAAGGATGCCCACTGCACCAATAACGCTTCGAGCAATAAAACGCGGTTCAGGTTCGCCTTGGACAGCACTTTCTGACGCTGCAGCAGGACCCAGTCCTGCATCGCGAGCACTTTGGTCTGGGAGGATTTCTGCGCAAGGTATTGCAGTACCTTGCGCATGTCCGCCAGGCCAAGGCCGTTTTCATCGTCGGTCAACTGGTAGCGCAAAATCAGGTTCGACCAGTCGCAGAACCAGTCGAAGAGCAGCAACAGCGGGATATCTTTCCAGCCTTCCGCCAGCTGCGTCGGCGATTGCTGGCCCTTGAGCAGCTTCTTGACGCCATCCACGACCAAGGCGCGCTGTTCACGAACGCCCTGCGCCTGAAGCTTGACCGCGGCGAGCGGCGAGCCTGCCGCCAGGGTCAGCAGTTCGACACGCTCCTCTTCCGAGCATTCAGGCAAGGCGTCGGCCAGCCAGGCGACACTCATCGCCTCGCTTGGCAGCGGACAGGCCTGTTGCACGCAGCGACTCTTGATCGTCGGCAACAGGCGACTTGGCTGATGGCTGACCAACAGCAGCACGGTATCACCAGAGGGCTCTTCCAGGCTTTTCAGCAAAGCGTTGGCGGCGTTGATGTTCATCGACTCGACCGGCTCGATGAGCACGACCTTGCGCCCGCCCATCTGCGCGGTCTGGACCACGAAACTGACCAGTTCGCGGACCTGGTCGACCTTGATCGCCTTGTCCGCTTCCTCCGGCTCCAGCACATAGTTGTCGGGGTGACTGCCTGCCCCCAGTAGGGAACAGGATTTGCAGTGACCACACGCCTCGAGACCCTGCGGTTGCTGACACAGCAACAGGTACATCAAGCGCTCGGCCAGCGCCCGCTTGCCGATGCCCGCCGGCCCATGCAGCAAGTAGGCATGAGCGTGCTGCCGGCGGCCGGCCAGTTGCTGCCAGAGCGCCTGTTGCCAGGGATAGGCGTCAGCCATTCTGACGTTCTGCCAGCAGGCTCAACAGGTCCGGCAGCAACCCATCGAGAGACGCTTGCACCTGATCCAGCGGCAACGCGGCCTCGACCAGCCGATATCGCTCGGGGGCGGCGGCCGCGCGTGCGAGGTAGGTACTGCGCACCGCGTCGAAGAACGCACGGCCTTCCTGCTCGAAGCGGTCCAGGCGACCACGCGCGGTGGCACGGGCCAGACCGATTTCCACCGGCAAATCGAATACCAGAGTCAGATCTGGGCGCAGGTCGCCCTGCACGAAGTTTTCCAGGGCTGCGATGCGTTCGACCGACAGCCCGCGACCGCCACCTTGATACGCGTACGTCGCATCCGTGAACCGATCACAAAGGACCACCGCGCCACGTGCCAGCGCGGGACGAATCACCGCCGCCAGGTGCTGAGCACGCGCTGCGAACACCAGCAGCAGCTCGGTATCGGCATCCATCGCCTCATCGCTGGGTGCCAGCAACAGCTCACGGATACGCTCGGCCAACGGGGTCCCGCCGGGTTCGCGGGTCAGAACCACGTCGATGCCTTGGGCGCGCAGGCGCTCGGCGAGGTATTCGCGGTTAGTGCTCTTGCCCGCGCCTTCAGGTCCTTCCAGGGTAATAAACAAACCAGTCACAGGCCGTCCTTAATCAGATTCATTGCGGGCGCTGCTCGCCCTTCTTTTGCGCGTCGTCTTTGGCGTCGTGCGGCACATCCGCCGGCTCGGCGGGCGCCTCCTCCTGAGCCGGCGCCGCTTGTGGCGCCGCCGATTCGGGCGCAGGGGTCGGCTCGGGTTCAACCGCCGGTTTTTCTGCGGTCAGCACAGGATCGACACCAGGCGTTGGCACCACAATCGGCGCCGGGCTGGAACGGTAATCGGCGCGGCGCTTGAGCTGGAACTCTTTCACCGCTGCGTTGTGGGCGTCCAGATCGGCCGAGAACACATGACTGCCATCGCCCCGCGCCACGAAATACAGACTGTTGCCCGCCACGGGGTTCATCGCCGCGTGAATGGCTTCGCGACCCACCATGGAGATGGGCGTGGGTGGCAAACCGGAGATCACGTACGTGTTGTACGGCGTGGCTTCTTTCAGGAACGCGCGAGTGATCTTGCCGTTGTAACGCTCGCCAAGACCATAGATGACGGTCGGATCGGTCTGCAATAACATGCCCTGCTGCAGACGACGCACGAAGACTCCCGCGATCTGCCCACGCTCTTGCGGCACGCCGGTCTCCTTCTCCACCAGCGAGGCCATGATCAACGCCTGGTAAGGATCGACGTAGGGCACATCCGCCGCACGCTTGTCCCACTCGTCCTGAAGCACCTCGTCCAGACGGTTGTAAGCCTGTTTGAGCAGCTCGACATCGGTCATGCCGCGCACATAGCGATACGTATCGGGAAAGAAGCGACCCTCCGGGAAGACATCGGGATGCCCCAGTTTCGCCATCACTTCGCTGTCGCTCAGGTTCGTCAGGGTTTGCTCGAGCTTGGCCTGCTTACCCAGCGCGGCACGAACCTGACGAAAGGTCCAGCCCTCGACCAGCGTCAGGCTGTACTGCACGACATCGCCCTTTTCCCACAATGTCAGCAGAGACCGGGCATTCATGCCCGGCGTCATGCGGTACTCACCGCTGTGCAGCGACTGGCTGGACAGGTTGAAGCGCCAGTACAGGCGCAACAGAAAGGCGTCCTTGATCACCCCGTCCGCCTGCAGGCGATTGAGCACGCCGGTAGGCGACGAGCCTGACGGCACGTCGAGCAGTTGCTCCTGAGACAGATTGAGGGGTTGTTGCAACGCGTTGTTCTGTTGCCAGAAGGCCAGACCCAGTAACAGCCCTGCCAGAACCACACCTGCTTCCAGCAAGACGAATAATTTTCGGATCACGAATCAGATATCCAGAAGCCCGCGAACAAGACTTTGCAGTTTACGGGTGACAGGCCCAACCGGCCAGTTCAGTCGCTCGAATGCGCGCACGGGCCAGATGCCATAGACGCTGTTGCAGAGGAACACTTCGTCCGCCTTCTGCAGATCGGACATCTGCAGGTCCAGCGCGCGAGCGGGCATGTTCGCCTGCTCGGCGACAGACAGCAGTTCGGCGCGCATGACGCCTGCCACGCCGCATCGCGTCAGGTCCGGCGTCAGCAACACACCGCCCTTGACCATGAACAGGTTGCTGTAGACCCCTTCTACGACTCGACCCGAAGTGTCACGCATCAATCCCTCGGCATGCTCGGCATCCTGCCACTCTCCGCGCGCGATGACCTGTTCGAGACGATTGAGGTGCTTGAGACCAGCCAGAAGCGGCTGCTCGGCAAGACGGGTCTTGCAGGGAAAGANCCTTGCAGAAAACGCCGAGGCGTCGTACCCGTCGCCGGCGCATAACCGCGCAAGCCATCGCCGCGAGTGACGATCAGCTTCATCACCCCTTCAGTCATCTGCAGTGCAAACGACCGACATTCGCTTTCGATCAGCTGCAGGTCCAGCGCGATCGCCAAGCGCCGGCCACCCAGCGCGAGGCGCTGAATATGACGCTCGAACAGCAATGGCCGGCCCGCCTTGACCAGGATGGTTTCAAACAGACCATCGCCGTAGGCCAGCCCCCGATCCTTTACAGACAGAGAGTCAGCCGGCGCACCGTCGATCCAGCTCAGGATCATTCGGCGAACCGACGGAATACCAGCGAGCCGTTGGTTCCGCCGAAACCGAAGGAGTTGGACACCACGACGTCGATCGGCATGTTGCGAGGCTCATGTGGAACGAAGTCCAGATCGCAGCCTTCGCCCGGCTCATCGAGGTT
Source organism: Pseudomonas sp. LS-2 (assembly GCF_003605735.1). GTDB lineage: Bacteria > Pseudomonadota > Gammaproteobacteria > Pseudomonadales > Pseudomonadaceae > Aquipseudomonas. The sequence continues at coordinate 48,559 of NZ_QXTJ01000033.1, forward strand.
GATGGTCGGCGGCGCCACCTGGCCGTTGATCGCCAGAACGCTGAAGATGGCTTCGATCGCACCTGCCGCACCCAGCAAATGGCCGGTCATGGACTTGGTGGAACTGACGGCCAGCTTGTAGGCGTGCTCGCCGAAGACCGACTTGATCGCGTTGACTTCAGCCAGATCGCCCGCCGGTGTCGAGGTGCCGTGGGCATTGATGTACTGCACTTGATCCGGGGTGATTTTCGCATCGCGCAGCGCGTTGGTGATGCAGCGTGCCGCGCCTGCGCCGTCATCCGGTGGAGAGGTCATATGGAACGCGTCGCCGCTCATGCCGAAGCCGATGAGCTCGGCATAGATAGTCGCGCCGCGAGCCCTGGCGTGTTCCAGTTCTTCGAGGACCAGTGCGCCAGCGCCGTCGGACAGCACGAAACCATCACGACCCTTGTCCCAAGGACGGCTGGCCCGGGTCGGCTCGTCGTTGCGGGTCGACAATGCACGAGAAGCGCCAAAGCCGCCCATGCCCAGACCACAGGCCGCCATCTCAGCGCCACCGGCGATCATGACATCAGCTTCGTCGTAAGCGATGTTGCGAGCCGCCATGCCGATGCAATGCGTACTCGTGGTACATGCGGTAGCGATGGCGTAGTTCGGCCCCTGTGCGCCCAGATGGATCGACAGGAAACCGGAAATCATGTTGATGATCGAACCCGGTACGAAGAACGGGGAGATCTTGCCTGGCCCCTGCTCATGCAGGAGACGGCTGGTATTCTCGATATTGGTCAGACCGCCGATACCGGAACCCATGGCCACGCCGATGCGCTCGCGATTGGCGTCGGTGATTTCAATGCCGGCATTGCGTACAGCCTGAAAGCTGGCCGCCAGACCGTACTGAATGAAGAGATCGAGACGGCGTGCCTCTTTGGGCGACAGGTAGTCTTCGACCTTGAATCCCTTGACTGAACCGCCAAAGCGGGTCGAGTAAGTCGAAAGGTCCGTGTGCTCGATAAGGCCAATGCCACTCTGGCCAGCCAGAATGCCTTGCCAGGTACTGGGCACATCGTTGCCCAATGGCGTCAGCATACCCATACCGGTGACCACGACGCGTCTACGCGACACAGGACTCTCCTTTTTCTTCTAGTGACGAAACGCTGCCCTGTTTAAAGAAAAAACCGCACGCCTGAGGCAGTGCGGTTTTTCCAGGACAGCGAGCAACGATTACAAAATCTTACGCCTGGTGGGCAGTAACGTAATCGATAGCAGCTTGAACAGTGGTGATCTTCTCGGCTTCTTCGTCAGGGATTTCGGTCTCGAATTCCTCTTCCAGAGCCATCACCAGCTCAACGGTGTCAAGGGAGTCGGCACCCAGGTCTTCAACGAAAGAAGCGGTGTTGACCACTTCCTCAGATTTGACGCCAAGTTGTTCAGCAACGATTTTCTTGACGCGCTCTTCGATGGTGCTCATACCGTGTTTTAACTCCTAGTGGACAAATTCAGGCAGCTGGCCGATGGGTAAGTGTATAGAAGAGGTTTTGCGCTTTTCAAGCTAAACGCAATTCCCGCTACGCCCATCGCCCTCGACCCATTAATAGATTTCAGCTTTATAACGGATTTTAGACAGCCCGTATGACATTTTTTCGATACGGGAAGTCACATGTACATGCCGCCGTTAACGGGGATTGTAGCCCCGGTAACGTAGCCTGCACCTTCCGAGGCAAGAAAAGCGACCACATGCGCAATCTCTTCAGCCTGCCCCAGTCGGCCCAGAGGAATCTGGGCCGTCAGGGAATCACGTTGTGCCTCTGGCAACTCGCGGGTCATATCGGTATCGATAAACCCTGGAGTGACCGAATTCACGGTCACTGCCCGCGAGCCGACTTCACGCGCCAGCGCGCGACTGAAACCTTCCAGACCCGCTTTCGCGGCGGCGTAGTTTACTTGACCTGCGTTGCCCATGGCACCCACCACGGAGCCGATGCTGATGATGCGCCCCCAACGGGCCTTGGTCATGCCGCGCAAAACGCCCTTGGACAGGCGATACAGACTGTTCAGGTTGGTATTGATGACGTCATGCCATTCGTCATCCTTCATGCGCATCATCAGATTGTCACGGGTGATACCGGCGTTGTTGACCAGAATCAACGGCGCGCCAACACGCTCCTGGATCTGAGCCAGCACGGCACTGACCGACTCGTCACTGCCGACGTCCAGTGCAATACCGAAGCCTTCGACGCCGTTTTCCTTGAAATAGGCGGTGATCTTTTCGGCACCGGATTCTGTCGTTGCGGTGCCCACCACAGTGGCGCCGTTACGACCCAATTCCAGGGCGATCGCCCGACCAATGCCACGGCTCGCACCGGTGACCAGTGCAACTTTACCCTGACTCATGCAGGTTCTCCTTATCAGGCCAGCGCCGCGAGAGTGGCGGCGAAGGCATCCGGGGTATTGAGGTTGTGGGTGTTCACGCCATCGGCGCAACGTTTGTTCAGACCCGCCAGTACTTTGCCTGGACCGCACTCGACCAGTTGCAGCGCGCCATTGGCGGCCAGCGCCTGGATCGACTCGACCCAGCGGACCGGCTTGTACAGCTGTTGAAGCAGATCGGTTTTCAGCGTGTCCAGATCCGAAACCACACTGGCGCTGACGTTCTGCACCAGCGGGATCTGCGGTGCCTGCCAGTCGATGGCGGCAATGGACTCGGCGAAACGCTCGGCGGCAGGACGCATCAGCTCACAGTGGGACGGCACGCTGACCGGCAGCGGCAGGGCGCGCTTTGCACCCTTGGCCTTGCAGACCTCCATGGCACGTTCGACAGCGGCCTTGGCACCGGCGATCACGACCTGGCCCGGCGAGTTGAAATTCACGGCGCTGACGACCTCACCCTGAGCGGCTTCTGCACAGGCGGCGATGACGTCGGCATCGTCCAGCCCGAGAATCGCAGCCATGCCGCCCTGCCCTGCTGGCACGGCCTCTTGCATGAGCTGACCGCGACGTTCGACCAGCTTGACCGCGTCGGCAAGGGACAGACTGCCAGCGGCGACCAGCGCGCTGTATTCACCCAGGCTATGACCGGCGACGAAGGCCGGACGCACACCACCTTCGGCCAGCCACAGACGCCACAAGGCGATCGACGCGGCCAGAATCGCAGGTTGGGTTTTGTCGGTCTGGTTGAGGTTTTCTTCAGGACCTTGCTGGATCAGAGCCCAGAGGTCATAGCCCAGAGCATCTGAGGCTTCTTTGAACGTGTCCAGGATCAGTGGGTACTGCGCGCCCAGCTCGGCCAGCATGCCGAGGGACTGCGAGCCTTGACCCGGAAAGACGAATGCGACGGAAGCAGACATTGACAAGCCCCTGATTATTGTCGTCGAAAAAACGTCCGGCTATGCCGAACGCGATGAAATTCAAAGTGTTGCAACTGGTGATTGGGATGACCAAGCAGTCACGAGGGTCACATTCTAGCTCAAGACACCTCAGAGCAGCTCTTCCAGACGGCCGTGAAGGCGCTCTGGCAGATTCTCCTGTATTTCGATCAGCGCACGCTGGATCGCGCTCTGAAAGCCTTGCGCACCCGCGGAGCCATGGCTCTTTACCACAATGCCCTGCAAACCGAGAAAGCTTGCGCCGTTGTGGCGCGCAGGCGCCAGGTCGGCCTTGAGACGCTTGAGCAGCGGCATCGCCACGGCACCAACGGCTCTGGACAGCACATTTTGACGAAACAATGTTTCGATTCGCTCGCCGATCATCGTTGCAAGACCTTCACTGGACTTGAGCAGGATGTTCCCGACAAATCCGTCGCAGACCACCACATCCGCCTCGCCACGATACAGGCCGTCACCTTCGACGAAACCAATGTAGTTAAGCCCAGGTGCGGCTTGCAGCAAACTGGACGCCAGTTTGACCTGCTGATTGCCCTTGATGTCTTCAGTGCCGACATTGAGCAGCGCGACTTTTGGTCGCGTCACGCCCAGCGCTTCGGCAGCTACCGACCCCATCACCGCGAACTGATAGAGGTTTTGCGCACTGCAATCGACGTTCGCCCCCAGATCCAGCAACTGACAATAGCCGCGCTGAGTGGGAATCGCTGCCACCATCGCCGGACGATCAATGCCGGGCAATGTCTTGAGCACGAATCGCGAGAGCGCCATCAGCGCGCCGGTATTACCGGCACTCACGCATGCTTGCGCAGCGCCATCCGCAACGAGCCGCAATGCCACGCGCATCGACGAATCCGGCTTGCCCCGCAAGGCAAGGGAGGGACGGTCATCCATGGTGATGACTTCACTGGCATTGGCGACGAGCAGGCGTGAACGATCGACACCAGAGTGGCGTGCGATGAGCTCTTCAAGAAGGGAGGCTTGACCGACAAGGGTCAGATGGAGCGAGGGAGTAGCAAGCAGGCAGGCGATGCTGGCCTGAACAATGCTGCGGGGACCGAAGTCCCCGCCCATTGCGTCGATCGCGATGACCGGAGCGGACAAGAAATTACTCGTCAGCGCCCTTGTCGATCACTTTACGGCCACGGTATACGCCTTCTGGCGATACGTGGTGACGCAGGTGAACTTCACCTGTGGTTTTTTCTACAGACAGAGTGCTAGCCTCGAGAGCGTCGTGCGAACGGCGCATGTCACGGGCAGAGCGGGATTTTTTGTTCTGCTGAACAGCCATAATTGATTAACTCCTAAACGTTTGGGTCACGCTTTAACTGCGCCAATACACTGAACGGGTTGGACCGCGTTACCTCGTCCACGCTCGGCTCGGGCTCATCGAGGCCCGCCGGCTGCTGGCATTCTTTCGGATCATGAGTTGGCACAATGGGCAAGGCGAGCAGAAGCTCATCCTCGATCAACGCCAGCAGATCCAATGGATCTTCGCCGAGTTCCAGCACGTCATAGCCTTTCGGCAACGACTGGGTGTTTGCACCCTCTTTCACCACGGCGTAACTGCATTCGCTGTGGATCGGCAGGGTGACCAGCTCAAGACAACGCTGGCAAACCATTTTGACTTCGACGTCGATTTCGCTGTGGATAACCACGGCGCGTTGCTCGTCTCGTTCAAAAACGAATTTCGCCTGCACTGTACCGAGATTGTCAGCAAGCGGGTCGCAGAGTCTCTCCAAATCAGCCAGCAGCATCTCTCCCTGAAGAGTAGTGCCACGATCAGCTAATTTGCGCGGGTCAACGTGAGGTGGAATCGGGTCATTCAACATAGGCGCAGCATTCTAGGGACGAGGTTCCCGACTGTCAAAGGAAATTCAGGACTGTTCGCAACCTGACCCTCTGATTACACTCGACTTTCATGTTTTGGAGAACCCCATGCTGCCTCTGCTCCTTGCTTCCAGCTCGCCTTATCGTCGGGAATTGCTCGAACGCCTGCGTCTGCCGTTCGTCTGCGCGTCACCGGACATCGACGAAAGCCATCGTCCCGGCGAATCAGCCACCGCACTTGTGAAACGGCTGGCGCAAGAAAAAGCCATTGCGCTGGCGACTCGCTTTCCTGACCATCTGATCATCGGCTCGGATCAGGTTGCCGTTCTGGGCGAACAGATTCTCGGCAAGCCTCACACGTTCGAACGCGCAATGGAGCAACTGGGCGCCAGCAGTGGCAAGAGCGTCAGTTTCCTCACCGGGCTTGCCCTGTACAACAGCCGAACAGGGCAATGCCAGGTCGACTGCGTTCCTTTCACGGTGCACATGCGCGCTTTGGACGATGAGCGTATCAGTCGCTACCTTCGCGCCGAACAACCCTACGACTGCGCAGGCAGCTTCAAGGCCGAGGGATTGGGGGTCAGCCTCTTTCGGTCGACTGAAGGCCCGGACGCCACCAGCCTGATCGGCCTGCCTTTAATAAGGCTTGTGGACATGCTCACGACGGAAGGCGTTCAAATCCCCTGACCTTTGCCCCATCCTATAAAAAACCCGACCAATGGCCGGGTTCTCTTTGACTCAGCGAGCCTTTAACGCAACGACGGGCCTTTGAAACCTGCCCACATGGCGATCTGCTCTGCGACGCTGGAGCCCAGCTTCTTGGAGAAACGATCGAACGGCGACTCCTGAACGGTGTAGTCGACCATTTCCTTCTCGCCGATCACATCACGCGCAACGTAGCTGGCACTGCCCAGACCATCCACCAAACCCAGAGCCACTGCCTGCTCGCCGGTCCAGACAAGACCAGAGAACAGCTCCGGATGATCCTTGTCTTTCAGGCGGTCACCGCGCCCGGCCTTCACGCTGGCGATGAACTGCTTGTGGGTCGTATCCAGCACCCCCTGCCAGAATGCGGTCTCATCCGGCTTTGGCGGCTGGAACGGGTCGAGAAATGCCTTGTGCTCACCCGAGGTGTACGTGCGGCGATCCACGCCCAGCTTCTCCATGGTGCCAACAAAGCCGAAACCGGCCGCAGTCACACCAATGGAGCCCACCAGGCTCGCCTTGTCGGCATAGATCTCATCTGCAGCACTGGCAATGTAATACGCGCCGGAAGCACCCAGATCAGTGATCACGGCGTACACCTTGATATCCGGCTTCTGCGCGCGCAGACGACGAATTTCGTCATAGATGTAACCCGACTGCACTGGACTGCCGCCCGGACTGTTGATGTGCAGAATGACGCCCTTGGTCTTCTCATCCTCGAACGCGGCACGCAGGCTGCCAACAATATTGTCAGCGCTCGCGGCCTCGGTATCGGCAATCATGCCTTTTACCTCGATCAGCGCCGTGTGGCTCGATTTGCGAGAAGCGCCCTTCTCGAAATCCATCAACGGCGAGAAGATCGCCAACGCCACGAACAGGTAAATAAACGTCAGGGATTTGAAGAAGATTCCCCAACGGCGGGAGCGACGCTGCTCCTGCACGCTCGCCAGCAGGGTCTTTTCCAGCAGCTTCCAGCTTTTTGCATCGGCCTTGCTATCGCCGTCTTCACGCTGCGAAGACGGTGCTTTCCATTCGTCCGACATAGATCAATTACCCCAACAACGAAGATTCGGCAGTCCGCGTACCCAGCCAGGTACGCAATTCGGAAAAATGATTGATCGCCAGCCGCGGTTCGAACTGAAGCAGGGAATCCAGCGCCTGTGCGCCGTAGCCGACCGCTACGGAGTCCATGCCGGCGTTGCGCGCCATCTGCAGATCGAATGACGCATCCCCCACCATCAGCGCCTTCTCTGGCTGCACGCCACAATGTTCCAGGATTTCGTTGAGCATCAGCGGATCCGGCTTGCTCGCCGTTTCGTCCGCTGCGCGGGTGGCATCGAAGTATTCGAGCCAGCCATGAGCCTTGAGCACCCGATCCAGGCCTCGCCGTGCCTTGCCGGTGGCGACCGCCATCCGATAGCCCTCGGCACGAAACGCCTCCAGCGACTCGCGAACGCCATCGAAGAGCCTCGATGGTTCGACATCCATCGCCATATAGCTATCAGCGTAATGTTGACGAAAATCGATGAGGTCGTTGGCGGTAATGTCGGGATACAGCGTCCGGATCGCCTCCGGCAAGCCCAGGCCGATGATGCCCTTGATTGCGAGCTCGTCGCGCACCGGCCGGCCCGCAAGGCCTGCTGCGGTGCGCATCGCTTCGACGATACGACCAATGGAGTCGGACAGCGTGCCATCCCAATCGAAAATCAGCAGTTCGTAATCACGGCGCACTCAGCAATCGCTCCACGGTCTTGGCCCACATCTCATCGACAGGCGCCTCAAGCTTCAGCTCGCCGCCATCGGGCAGCGGCACGGTCAGGGCATAAGCATGCAGGAACAGACGCTTGCCGCCCAGATCGCGAATCTCGCGGGTGAAGTCTTCGTCACCGTACTTGCTGTCACCGGCGATGCAGTGCCCGGCATGCAAAGCGTGCACGCGGATCTGGTGAGTACGACCGGTAATCGGCCTGGCCTCGACCATCGTTGCGAAATCACCGAAGCGGCGCAGCACCTTGAACAGGGTCAGCGCCTCCTTGCCTTCATCGTTCACTTCGACCATGCGCTCGCCGGAGCGCAGGTTGCTTTTGAGCAACGGAGCACGGACCTGCTTCTGCGATGTCGCCCAGTGGCCACGAACCAGCGCCATATAGCGCTTGTCGACGCCGTCGCCGCGCAACTGCTCATGCAGGTGGCGCAACATGCTGCGTTTCTTCGCGATCATCAGCAGGCCGGAAGTGTCCCGATCCAGACGGTGAACCAGTTCGAGCTCCTTGGCGTCGGGACGCAACTGACGAAAGGCTTCGATGACACCGAAACTCAGGCCGCTGCCGCCATGAACCGCGATGCCGGCCGGCTTGTTGAGGACAATCAGCCCTTTGTCTTCATGGACAATGGCCGCTTCCAGGCGCTGCAACAATCCCTGTGCAACCGGCACGGGTTCGTCACGTTCAGGCACCCGAACGGGCGGAACGCGCACGATGTCGCCCGCCTGAAGCTTGTACTCCGGCTTGATCCGCCCCTTGTTCACTCGCACTTCGCCTTTGCGCAAAATGCGGTAAATCAAGGTCTTGGGAACGCCCTTGAGGTACGTGATCAGAAAATTATCGATGCGTTGACCGGCAAGTTCCGGCGCAACCTCTACCAGCTGAACGCCGGGGGTTGGGGGGGTGATATTCGTCATGGCGCAAATCATAACAATTTTTTATGGATTTGAAGCACTTAATGATTGCTGCTATAGTCGCGAACGCCGCCAAAAGCGGCCTGGACAGCGGACAAACGGTATGACAGCCGGCCCTGCCCAACGCAATTCACGAGGGCGCGAGGCCGTCCTACGGGGCTTTCGGTGACAACGGAAGGTCAGCAAGCGTAACGAGCGCAGGTGACATGAGGCCTGAAACAAGCCCGATCGCAGAGTGAGTCACTCGCCTTCGAGGCCCATTTTCACGGCCAGTTCACAAAGTGCAGTCGCTGGCAGACGTTTCGGGCGAATGCTTCGGAAACCACGCCTTAATTTGAGCCATGACGCGTGAACTTCCCATCGAAGATCGCGTAAATGCAAACCCGCTGCGGATTCAGCGCGCGGCAGCACCCGAATTATCAGGGATACGTGTGGGGTGGAGACGCACAACCGTCGGACTGTGTAGCACAAGGCTTTATTCAAGACGCTTCATATCGTCCGCTACCGATGGTTGATTCCTCCTCCTGACCAAGCTTTTGCTGACAGGGTGTCATTTGTCACCACAGCAAGCAGGAAACGTCGTCGCGACTACGGCCCCGCTGGCCGGATATCGCTAGACACTGGAGTGTCCAAGCACTCCTGACGCGCCCTGACACCGACCGTGAGAAGTCGTGTGTGCCGAACGCCGTTTCCGGCAGCCCGGAAACCGACGGTACTACATGAAAAGAATGCTGATTAACGCAACTCAACCCGAAGAGTTGCGTGTTGCGCTGGTAGACGGCCAGCGCCTATACGACCTGGACATCGAATCCGGGGCCCGCGAACAGAAGAAGGCCAACATCTACAAAGGCCGGATCACGCGTATCGAGCCGAGTCTGGAAGCGGCATTCGTCGACTTCGGCTCCGAGCGTCACGGCTTCCTGCCGCTGAAAGAAATCTCCCGCGAATACTTCAAGAAGTCGCCTGAAGGCCGCGTCAATATCAAGGACGTCCTGAGCGAAGGCCAGGAAGTCATCGTTCAGGTCGAGAAAGAAGAACGTGGCAACAAGGGCGCTGCCCTGACCACCTTCATCAGTCTGGCCGGTCGTTACCTGGTGCTGATGCCTAACAACCCGCGTGCGGGCGGTATTTCCCGTCGCATCGAAGGCGAAGAGCGCAACGAACTGCGCGAAGCGCTGAACGGCCTGATCGCCCCGGCCGACATGGGCCTGATCGTGCGCACTGCCGGCCTTGGCCGCAGCAGCGAAGAAATGCAGTGGGACCTCGACTACCTGCTGCAACTGTGGACCGCCATCAAGGAAGCGTCCCTGGATCGCGCCGCACCGTTCCTGATCTATCAGGAAAGCAACGTCATCATCCGCGCCATCCGCGACTACCTGCGCCAGGACATCGGTGAAGTCCTGATCGACAGCGTCGAAGCCCAGGAAGAAGCACTGACCTTCATCCGTCAGGTGATGCCGCAGTACGCCAGCAAGATCAAGCTCTACGAAGACAGCGTTCCGCTGTTCAACCGTTTCCAGATCGAAAGCCAGATCGAAACCGCCTTCCAGCGCGTCGTCGAACTGCCTTCCGGCGGCTCCATCGTCATCGACCCGACTGAAGCCCTGGTGTCCATCGACATCAATTCGGCGCGCGCCACCAAAGGCAGCGACATCGAAGAAACCGCCCTGCAGACCAACCTTGAAGCGGCTGAGGAAATCGCCCGTCAACTGCGTCTGCGCGACATTGGCGGTCTGATCGTCATCGACTTCATCGACATGACGCCGGCCAAGAACCAGCGCGCCGTGGAAGAGAAAGTCCGCGAGAGCCTCGAAGCTGACCGCGCCCGCGTCCAGGTCGGTCGCATCTCGCGCTTCGGCCTGCTGGAAATGTCCCGTCAGCGCCTGCGCCCATCGCTGGGCGAAAGCAGCGGCATCGTCTGCCCTCGCTGCAACGGCACCGGGATCATCCGTGACGTCGAATCGCTGTCCCTGGCAATCCTGCGCCTGATCGAAGAAGAAGCCCTGAAAGACCGCACTGCCGAAGTTCGCGCTCAGGTGCCGATCCCGGTCGCCGCGTTCCTGCTCAACGAAAAACGCAATTCGATCACCAAGATCGAACTGCGCACGCGTGCCCGCATCATCATTCTGCCGAACGATCACCTCGAAACGCCGCACTTCGAAGTTCAGCGTCTGCGCGATGACAGTCCGGAAGCCCACAGCCTGCAGTCCAGCTATGAAATCGCCGCTGCCGCTGCCGAAGTGGAAGAAGTACAGCCCGCTGCCGCGACCCGCACCCTCGTTCGCCAGGAAGCAGCGGTCAAGACCGCGCCCGCCCGCGCCAACGCGCCGGTCCCGACCGAAGCCGCAGCACCGGTCGCTCCAGCGCCAGTCGCTCATGAGCCAAGCCTGTTCAAAGGCCTGGTGAAGTCGCTGGTCAGCCTGTTCGCCACCAAGGAAGAGCCTGTTGCGCCGGCCGCCGTGGTCGAGAAGCCGGTTGCCGAGCGCCCTGCACGCAACGAAGAGCGCCGCAACGGTCGCCAGCAAAGCCGCAGCCGTAACGGTCGCCGCGATGAAGAGCGCAAGCCGCGTGAAGAACGCGCCCCTCGTGCCGAGCGTGAAGAACGCGCGCCACGCGAAGAACGTGCGCCCCGTGAAGAACGTGCACCTCGTGAAGAGCGCACACCGCGCGAACCACGTGAAGCCCGTGAAGACAGCGCGCCACGTGAAGAACGCGCGCCACGCGCTCCGCGTGAGGAGCGTACTCCACGCGCCCCGCGTGAAGACCGCAAGCCGCGTGAAGAGCGCGTGCGTGAACTGCGCGAACCGCTGGACGCCGCTCCTGCCGTCAACGTGCCACGTGAAGAACGCCCTGAGCGCGCACCGCGTGAAGAGCGTGCCCCACGTCCACCGCGTGAAGAGCGTCAGCCACGTGCCGAGCAGGCCCCCGCTGCAGCCGAAGACGAAACACTGCTGAACAGCACTGAAGAGCAGCAGGATGACAACCAGGAACACGCCGAAGGCGATCGTCCTCGTCGTCGCTCCCGCGGCCAGCGTCGTCGCAGCAATCGTCGTGAGCGTCAGCGTGATGCCAATGGCGATTTGATCGAAGGCTCGGAAGGCAGCGAAGACGCTTCGGAACAGGCTGAAGCCGGTCACGAAGGCGTTCGCAAGGAAGGCAACACTGCCGATATCGCTGCAGGTCTGGCGGTCACAGCAGCCGTCGCCGAAAGCGCGATCAGCGCCCCCGCCGAAGCCGACGCCCATCGCCAGGCTGAACGCGCCACCGCAGCTGTCGAAGCGCCAGCGGTGCACGCGGCACCGGTCGAGAAGACCGAAGCAGCCGCTGTGGAAGCACCGGTTGTAGAAACCGCCGCTGCCCCGGTCAAGCGCTCGGTCATGCCGGAAGTCGAAGTCGCACAGTTCGATGCCAGCCTGAGCCCGTTCGAGCGTCAGGTGAAGGCCGCCGCTGAGGCTGATCAATCCGAAGCACCTGCCGTGGTTCAAGCACCCGTCGTTGAGACTCCGGCGCCATCGCCAGCGGTCGAAGCGCCGGTTGCCGCCCCTGTCGAAGCGCCGAAAGCCGCTGACCCAGTGGTCGAGAAGCCGGTTGTTGCCGAGCCTGTAGTGGCAGCGCCAGCCGAACTGGCCGCACCGGAAATCGTCGCAGCCCCGGCTGCCGCTGCCGCTGAACCTGCTCCAGCACCAGCACCAGCACCAGCACCAGTTGCTGCCGAGAAACCAGCACTGCCGATGGCCAGCACAGGCCGCGCACCGAACGATCCTCGTGAAGTTCGCCGTCGTCGTCTGGAAGCCGAGCGCCTGCAGAAACAGGCTGAAAGTGCCTCACCACAGGCCAACGCTGTCGCTGAACAGGCGCCCGCAGCGCAAGCCGCCACCACCCCGGCACCGGCCACTGACGACCACGTCAAACCGGTCAAGGAAGTCGTGACCGCGCACGGCGAAGAACTGGAAGAAAGCAAAGAGCACAAGCCTTCGTAATCTTCCGTGAATGAAAAAGCCCCACCTGTGTGAGCAGGTGGGGCTTTTTTATGGACGCTTTTTAGGATGCTGGGTTAGACGAGAGCCAATAGCGCTCTATTTGAAAACCAACGCCGAAGGCACGTCCACATCCCACAGCACGCCCGCATCATCGACGGCCAGCTCCTTGACCGCAGCCCCCTGAAACAACCGCTTTGCCCCCTTCTCCCCCGCCAACGTCATCAGCGACGGACCGAACCCACGCCCGAAACCCACCGGATGGCCATACCGGCCTTGGTGCACAGGTACGCTGATCGCATCAGATGCAATCGAGTCAGCTACGCATTTGAGGGTGTCCGAATGAATGAAAGGCATATCGCCGAGAACGACCAGCCAGCCGCGATGATCGGGTTCTGCCGACACTGCTGCCGCGATGCTGTCCCCCATCCCCGGGGAGTCCAGCACCACCACCTCGCAACCGAAACGCAAACCGAGCTCTGCGACACTGGAGTACTCGGGACGGGTGAGCAACACGATCTTGTCGACAACCGCGCTCACGCTGACCAACACATGCTCAAGCACAGCGCGTTCGACGCCATCACGCCCTGCGCATTGCGCCAGGAGCTTGTTGCGGTGAGCGCCGGCGATGTGCCTATAGCGACTCCCTTGCCCGGCAGCAAGGACGATGGCGCACAGGGTCTCAGTCATGCTCGTCCTCTGATCTGGAATATGTCTGACGCCGTAAATGCAAAGGCCAAGCCAGAAGGCTTGCCCGACCTCAGTAGAGATTAGGCTCCATTTCCAGCGAGACGCCGAAGCGTTGGAGAATATCGCCCTGAATCCGCCGCGCCAGATTCACAAGTTCGACCCCGCTGGCCGAGCCGTAGTTGACCAGCACCAATGACTGCAAAGCATGAACGCCAGCGTCGCCTTCACGAAATCCCTTCCAGCCGGCCTGCTCGATGAGCCAGCCTGCTGCGAGTTTCATCTGGCCGTCAGGTTGCGGATAAGCCACCAGTCCCGGATGCGTCTGCTTGATCCGTTCGGCGAGAGCAGCCGACACGACGGGATTCTTGAAGAAGCTCCCCGCGTTGCCCAGGACGGCAGGATCCGGCAGTTTTTCGCTGCGAATCGCACAGATAGCGCGGCTGACATTCAGCGGCGTGGGCGATTTGATCCCCTGCTCTTCCAGCTTCTGTCGAACCGGGCCGTACTCCAGATGCAGCGTCGCCGCGAAGCTCAGGTTGAAACGTACCCGCAGGATCAACCAGCGCCCGGTTTCGTGCTTGAACACACTGTCCCGGTAACCGAATGCGCACTCTTCGAGCGAAAACGCTCGCAACTCGCCGGTGTGCCGATCAAGGGCCACCAGGCTGTTGAAGATATCCTTGAGCTCGACGCCATAGGCCCCGATGTTCTGCATCGGCGCGGCGCCTACAGTGCCAGGAATCAGGCTGAGGTTCTCAAGCCCCGACAAGCCCCTTGCCAGCATTTCTTGCACGAACGGATGCCAGGGCTCGCCCGCCTCCGCCTCGACCACCGCAGCGCCGCAGTCTTCGTGAATAATACGAATCCCGCGACTGGCCATGCGCAAGACCAGCGCATGGATATCCCCGGTCAGCAGCAGGTTACTGCCGCCCCCGACCACCAGCAGCTCAAGCTTGTGCTCTGCCGCATAGGCCAATGCCTCGCGGACCTCCTGGTCTGTGTGCGCTTGCGCGAAGAACCGGGCGCGAACGTCGACACCAAAGGTGTTGTACGGCTTGAGCGACACATTGGATTGAATCTGCAGGCTCATGATTGAACCTGCCGCAACGGCGTCTGTACGCAGCGACCCATGTTTCTCACTTCTCCAGCAAGCGCCGGACGCGCTCCAGGTCTTCGGCGGTGTCGACGCCGGCTGGCGGTGCTTCCAGCGCATCGGCGACGTGAATCCGCACGCCATGCCACAGGGCACGCAACTGCTCGAGGTTTTCGGTGTTTTCCAGCCAGCACGGACCCCAACTGACGAAGTCATGCAGGAAACCGGCGCGGTAGGCGTAAATCCCGATATGGCGGCGGTATGGCACACCTTCAGGCAACTCGTCGCGAGTCTTCGCCAACGCGTCTCGCGCCCAGGGCAGCGGTGCGCGGCTGAAGGTCAGCGCCAGACCGTTGATATCCGAGCAGACCTTGACCACGTTCGGGTTGAACAGCGCGGTCACGTCATCGATAGGCTCGGCGAGGGTCGACATGCGCGCCTCGGGATGCGCCGCGAGGTTGTCCGCCACCTGGTCGATCACGGCTGGAGGAATCATCGGCTCATCGCCCTGCACGTTGACCACGATGGCGTCGTTGGCCAGTCCCAGCAGCGATGCCACTTGCGCCAGGCGGTCGGTGCCGGAGTTGTGATCGGCGCGGGTCATCAGCACCTCGGCGCCGAACGCCTGACAGGCTTCGACGATCCGCTGATCGTCCGTGGCGACGACCACACGCTCGGCGCTGCTTTTACGCGCCTGTTCCCAGACGTGCTGGATCATGGGTTTGCCGGCGATGGTTTTCAGTGGCTTGCCGGGAAAACGGCTGGAACCGAAACGCGCCGGAATGACAACGGTAAACGCTGCGGTCATTTGTCCAGACGCTCGTCAGTGGTCAAGGTGCGCGCTTCGCTTTCCAGCATCACCGGGATGCCATCGCGGATCGGGTAGGCAAGGCCTGCACCTTTGCTGATCAGCTCGGTTTTGTCGGCGCTGAGCTTGAGCGGTCCCTTGCAGATCGGGCAAGCGAGGATGTCGAGCAATTTGGTGTCCATAAGAAATCCTGAGCGAGTCATGGCAAAAGCCGGGTTAACTGCGAATCGAACCAACTGACGAAGGCCGCCGAAGGCACAGCTTCGACGGCCAGATACCACCAGTCGGGGGCCGCGAAGGGAGTGCATTTCACGGCGTCTTTTTCGGTCATGACCAACGGCAGCCGTGGCGTGAACGCCAAAGCCTCTGCGCTGAACACGGCATGATCGGCGAACGCATGTGGAACAGGCCGCCAGTGTAGTCCTTCGAGGGTGTTGAAGAAACGTTGCGGGTTACCGATGCCGGCCACCGCATGCAGCGCCTGGCCGGCCGGGAAGTAATCCACAGGCTGGCGCTCTGCACTCAGCAGATTGACCAGCGCGCTGGGCTGCAAGGTGAAGGCGTAGCCGTCGTCGCGCTCTTCGCTGGCGCCGTTGTACAGCAAGGCATCGACGCTCTGCAGGCGCTCCACGGGTTCGCGCAGGGGGCCGGCGGGCAGGCAACGGCGATTGCCCAGACCACGAACGGCGTCAATCAACACCAGCTCCAGGTCTCGGGCGAGTCGATAGTGCTGCAGGCCGTCGTCGGAAAGGATCAGGTCGAGCGGCTCTTGCGCCAGCAAGGCGCGCACCGCTTGCGAGCGATCCGGGTCGATCATCAGTGGCACGCCGGTGCGCTTGACGATCAACAGCGGTTCGTCCCCTGCCAGATCGGCGCTCTGCTGCGACGTCACGCGCCAAGGCAGGCTTGGGGGTTTGGCGCCATAGCCGCGACTGACCACGCCCACCTTCAGACCGCGACGGCGGCAGTGGTCGATCATCCACAGGATCAAGGGGGTTTTGCCAGTGCCGCCGACCGTAATGTTACCCACCACGATAACCGGCACCGGGGCTTTGTAGATGTCGCCCTGCCCGGCCACGAAACGCGCGCGCTTGCCATTGACCACGCGGCGGTACAAGGCTTCCAGCGGGCGCAACAGCGTCAGTGCCGGATGGCCCTTGTACCAGGCGTCGAGCAGGCGATCGGTCAGTGCCATCAGTTAGCGGATCCGGCCTCGACGGTGGTCATGCGCAGGTGAGCGAAGCCCAGTTTTCCCGCTGCATCCATGGCCGTGATCACAGCCTGATGCGGGGTCTTGCCATCGGCACTGATGGACAGCGGCAGGCTGGTATCACCGCCCGATTCCTTTTGCAGGGCATCGATCAGCGTGTCCAGCTTGCTGTCGGCCAGCAGCGTGTTGTTCACCGAATACACGCCATCGGCGTTGATGGTGATGTCGACGTGCTTCTTGTCCACATCATCGGCCGAAGCACCGGTCACGGCCTGGGGCAGGTCCACGCGCAGCTGGGTTTCACGGGTGAAGGTGGTGGTCACGACGAAGAACAGCAGCAGAATGAACACCACGTCGATCAGCGACACCAGATTGATGTCGATGGTCTCCCGGGGTTTGCGGCGACGGAACTTCACTTCTTGCGACCCTCGCCACGGGCGGCGGCCTTGAGGTCAGGCTTGGCATCAGTCAGATCGACGTCACGGTCGCCCTGCACCACTTCCACGAGTTTGATGGCTTCTTGTTCCATGCCGACCACCAGCTCGTCGACGCGGTTCTGCAGATAGCGGTGGAAGAAGATGGCCGGGATCGCGACCGTCAGGCCCGAGGCGGTACAGATCAGCGCCTTGGCAATACCGCCCGCCAGCATGCCGGCGTTACCGGTCATGCCGGTGCTGGTGAAGGAACTGAAGATGTCGATCATGCCCAGCACGGTCCCGAGCAGGCCCAGCAGCGGAGCCATGGCGGCGATGGTCCCGAGGGTGGCCAGATAGCGTTCGAGTTCATGGATGACGCGGGCGGCGGCTTCTTCGATGCATTCTTTCATGATCTCGCGACCATGGCGGGAGTTGGCCAGACCGGCTGCGAGGATTTCACCCAGCGGCGAGTCGGCGCGCAGTTCCTTGAGCTTGTCGCTGCTCAGTTGTTTGTCCTGAATCCAGCGCCACACCTGACCGAGCAGATGCGGTGGCGTGATACGGCTGGCGCGCAAGGTCCACAGGCGCTCGATGATGATCCCGACGGCGGCGATGGAACTCAAAATGATCGGTAGCATCATCCAGCCACCAGATTTGACCAGCTCCCACACAGCGACCACCCCCTGAAAAAAAGTGGCGCCACTCTAACATAGGGTCGCAGCCTCGCCGAACCCGGCGATGAATAACCGCCCATTTCACTCACGCCAGAAGCGTCGAATCCTGCGCTCGGCCGCTACGCCGGTAAACGTTCCTAATTGCAGGGTGATGGCACCGGACTCGGCGCTGTCATGAATTTCATAGCCCAGCCAGCGGTAGCGCGACATCACCAGCGGATGCGGATGGCCGAATGCATTGTTGCGCCCGCGCGATACAAGCACCCCTCGTGGCGACACGGCACGTAGAAACAACGATGAGGAAGAGCTTCGACTGCCGTGATGAGGCGCTTGCAGCCAATCGGCGCGCACATCGAACCCCTGGGCCAGCATGGCTCGCTCGGCAGGTACGTCGATGTCACCGGTCAGCAGCAAGCGTTCGCCATTCGCTTCGACCGCCAGCACGCAAGATGCCTGATTTCCCTCGGCAGCTTGTTCCCAGATCCAGGTGGAAAACTTCACCTCATCCCACCTCCATGTTTCACCATTCACGCAGGACTCTACGGACAACTCGGCAGGCATGCGTCCGACGTCGCCTCCCAGCAGCCTGCTGACCGGCAGCGCTCGATGAATGGCCGGCGCGCCACCGGCATGATCGGCGTCGGCGTGACTGAGCAGCATCAGGTCCAGATGCCTGACGCCTGCTCGACGCAGCGCTGGCAGAACCACGCGCTCGCCGATGTCAAACTCGCCAAAGCGGGGCCCAGCGTCATACAGCAGGGCGTGCTCACGGGTGCGCAGGAGGATCGCCAGCCCCTGGCCGACATCCAGTTGCATGACTTCGACCTGTCCTGCAGGAATACTTTTCTGGGCGGGGAAGACACACAGCAACAACAGCGGCCAGCCCAACGGGCGCAGGGGAATGCCGTTGGGCAGCAATAACAGCAGCGCGCCGAGCAGGCTCACCGGCCAGACCCACAGGGGTACGGCAGGCCCCGTCCATGCCGGCGCGGTCTCGGCCATCAGCGCAAGGAAGCGAAACAGCCAGTCCATGGAGCCACCTGCCAGCCACAGCAGGCTTTCGCCGATGGTCGGGATCACCAGAAACACCGTGCCGCATAACGCCAACGGCAGGATGAAAACGCTGACCCAGGGCACCGCAACGAGGTTGACCAGCGGACCGCTGAGGCTGACCGGCAGGTTCAGCGCCAGCAATACCGGCAACAGCCCGAGTGCGATCAGCCACTGGGCGCGTGACCAGCTTTGCAGCCAGCTCCAGGCGCCCAGACGCCCGCCGAAAATCAGAATCAGGATCGCCACCGCCGCGAACGACAACCAGAACCCCGGACGCAGCGTAATCAGAGGTTCGGCGAGCAATACCAGGTTCAGGGCGATCAACAGCGCCCACGTCATCCCCAAATGGCGGAAGCGCAGCCGCCAAAGCAGCACCAGCCCCAACATCACACAAGCGCGCTGCACCGGGACTTCGAACCCCGCAAGAAACCCGTAGGCCAGTGCTCCCGTGAATGCGAGCCCACAGGCCGAAGGCAACCAGGGCAGCCAGCGCGGCCAGATCCCCAGGCGGGCCAACCCGGCCACGGCGCCATAGAGCAACCCTGCCAACAAACCGATGTGAGTGCCTGAAATCACCAGCAGATGCACGGTTCCAGTGTCTTGCAGCACTTGCCAGTCAGCCGGGCTCAAGCCCGAATCATCGCCGAGCACAAAAGCCGCCAGCCCGCCCTGCCTGCCTTGCGCGTCCACGGCCAACAATCGCTCACGAATCTCCTCGCGCCAGGGAGAGACAGACGGCCTGAGCAACTGGCCGTCCACCACGGTCCCCGTCGCGCCGAGGCGTTGAGCCAGCAACCAGGCTTGATAGTCGAAGGCCCCTGGGTTGGCCAAGCCACCGGGACGCTTGAGTTTCACCGCCAACCGCCAGTGCTCGCCGCTCCGAACGTCAGGGCCGCCATACCAGGCGATGCGGATCCGCTCAGGCAACTGCGTGCGCCGCGACAGCGGCTTTTCGATCTGAAAACGCACGACGCCGTCGACCCTGTTCGGCAGCCCCGCCACCTTGCCTTCCAGCCATAGCGTCTGGCCATCGAGGCGTTCCGGCAGGCGGTCGTCGAGCGCCGATTTGGCCGAAACGCACGCCCAGGTCAACCCGAACAGGAAAAACGCGATGGGGAAAGTACGAAATGGCAGCAGCATCAGTGCCACCGCCGGCATGACCGCCATCAACCAGACCGGCGGCAGAGCCGGTAAAAAACGCAGGACGAGCAGTCCCAGTGCAAGCGCCAGCATCCCTGTGCGCATAAGGCTTTCCCTGTCGGTGGATGAAACTCACCCTCATGACTTAGCGCACTGCCCACGGCCTGCATTTATTAATTGTCACAATGTCTGAATTTCCATCCTTCAGTATCCATGCATACTTGCCCGAATTTCCCCGCCAACCCCCCGGATTCCCTGAATGCCACGCCACCTGATCAAGCGGTACATGCCCGATCCGAAGAGCATCCGGGAACACAAATCCTTACGCTTTCTCGGGACGTTGCTGCATGACCCGAACCTTTGGCATCTGAATCGCCACTCGGTGGCGCGTGCGATGGGTATCGGTTTGTTCGCGGCACTGATGCCCATGCCGTTGCAGATGTTGCTGGCGGCTGTGCTGGCGGTCTGGGTGCGAGCGAACATGCCCATTGCCGTTAGCCTGTGCTGGCTGACCAATCCGCTGACCATGCCGCCGGTGTTCTACTGCACCTACAAGATCGGCGCGCTCTTGATGGGCTTGCCGCCACGCAGTTTTCCGCATGAGTTGAGTTGGGACTGGATAAGCGGGCAGCTGTCGACGCTGTGGCAACCGTTTTTGCTGGGTTCGCTGGTGGCGGGGGTGGTGCTGGGCGTTCTGGGGTATTTCGGGACGATGGCGTACTGGCGGTGGTGGGTGGGGCGGCAGTGGCGGCGGCGTAAGGCGAAGCGGGGATAACGGACTCTTGTAGCAGTCCGGCTTGCCGGCGGTAGCGATTTCAATGGCGCCACCGCCGGCAAGCCGTGCTGCTACAAGGGCAGCATTACTGCCGCATGCCGCGCCCGCTCACCAGCAACCGCGCACAGCCCAGGTACAGGACGATGGTCGCCACGACCATGAACGCCAGGGCGATGCTGATCTTGATGTCCGACACGCCGAGAATCCCGAAGCGGAAGGCGTTGACCATGTGCAGCACCGGGTTGGCCAGAGACACCGTCTGCCAGAACGGCGGCAGCAGGTTGATCGAGTAGAACACCCCGCCCAGATACGTCAACGGCGTCAGCACGAAGGTCGGGATGATCGAGATGTCATCGAAGTTGCGCGCAAACACCGCGTTGATGAAGCCCAACAGCGAGAAGATCGTCGCGGTCAGCAGCACCACGACAATGGTCACGCCCAGGTGGTGCACTTGCAGGTCGGTGAAAAACATCGACAGGATCGTGACGATGACACCCACCGCCAGACCGCGCAGTACGCCGCCGATGGTGTAGCCGATCAGGATGGTGTGCGGTGAAACCGGCGACACCATCAACTCTTCCACCGACCGCTGGAACTTGGCACCAAAAAAGCTGGAGACCACGTTGCCATACGAGTTGGTGATCACCGACATCATGATCAGCCCCGGCACGATGTACTGCATGTAGGTGAAGCCACCCATGTCGCCGATCTGGCGGCCGATCAGGTTACCGAAGATCACGAAATACAGAACCATGGTGATCGCCGGTGGCAGCAGCGTCTGCGGCCAGATGCGCATGAAACGGCGTACTTCACGGTAAACGATGGTGTTCAGGGCAATCAGGTTGGGACGCAGCTCCGAACTCATACCGCCACCTTCGACAGATTTTTTTCTACCAGACCCACGAACAGCTCCTCGAGGCGATTGGTTTTATTGCGCAGGCTCAGGACCTGAACGTTCTGCAAGGCCAGTTGACCGAACAGCGAGGTGATGCCGATGGTCTTGTCGACCTGCACTTCCAGCGTGTGGTTATCCACCAGCCGTGTCGGATAGCCCGTCAGTTGCGGCGCGACCTGCATCGGGTCTTTGAGGTCGAGCAGGAAGGTCTCGACGTGCAGGGTGTTCAGCAGCGTCTTCATCCCGGTGTTTTCGATGATCGTGCCGTGGTCGATGATGCCGATGTTGCGGCACAGCTGTTCAGCCTCTTCCAGATAATGGGTGGTGAGGATGATGGTGATGCCTTTCTCGTTCAGCTCGGTGAGGAACGTCCACATCGAACGACGCAGTTCGATATCCACGCCCGCCGTCGGTTCGTCGAGGATCAGCAGGCGCGGTTCGTGAATCAGCGCGCGGGCGATCATCAGACGACGCTTCATGCCGCCGGAAAGCGAACGCGAAGGCACGCTGCGCTTGTCCCACAACCCCAACTGGGTCAGGTACTGCTCGGCGCGCTCCTTGGCGACTTTCAGCGGAATGCCGTAGTAACCGGCCTGGGTCACGACGATGTCGAAGGTCTTTTCGAACTGGTTGAAGTTGAATTCCTGCGGCACCACGCCGATCGAGCGCTTGAGCTGCGCCGGATTGCGATCCAGGTCGTGGCCGAAGATGTTCACCGTCCCGCTGGTCTTGTTGACCAGGGTCGAGATAATCCCGATGGTGGTGGATTTGCCGGCACCGTTGGGGCCGAGCAATGCGAAGAAATCGCCCTCGGCGACGTCCAGATCGATACCCTTGAGGGCCTGGAAACCGTTGCCGTAGGTCTTGGTTAGCTGCCGGATGGACAGAGCTGAACTCATGACTGAAAACACACCAATAAAAGGAAAGGGAAAGATTCGAAGAATACAAAAAAAATGCGCGCCCCCCGAATATTCGGCAGTCAGGAAAACGCTATCGCCGACACAATCGGTTGCAATCCCGACGCGACGACCAATGTTGCTTGGCCCGGCCGCGCAAGTACAGCGAAGTCTATCGATAGTACTTATTAATCTGACACTGTGAGCGCCGAGATGCTACCGGAGCATAAGCGGCTATTCGAGCCACAACTTCACGCGCATCGGCCAGCGCTCGAACTCCCATGACGGTGTGGGGTCACTATCGATGCGCGGGCCAGAGCCGTTGCCCGCGCGCTCGATGGCGCACACTTTCGCCATCCTCATGGAGGGCTTCTTATGCTGTTGTTGTGGATTCTGGTTCTGGTGATCGGCGTGGCCTGGCTGGCCCATCGACGCGTCGCCCCCTTCCCTGCCCTGGGAATCGTGGCGATTTACCTGCTAGTGATGGGGGCATTCAGTCATGCCCATGGCTGGATGATCATCCCCTGGGTGTTGTGGCTGGCCGTGGCACTGCCGCTCGCGCTGCCCGACCTGCGTCGCAAATACTTCAGTGCGCCGATGTTCGCCTGGTTTCAGAAAGTGTTGCCGCCGATGTCGGAAACCGAACGCGATGCCATCGACGCCGGCACGGTCTGGTGGGACGGAGAGCTGTTCAGCGGGCGCCCGGACTGGAATACCTTGCTCAGCTATCCGAAAAGCCGGTTGACCGAAGAAGAACAAGCCTTCATCGATGGCCCCACCAATGAACTCTGCGCCATGGTCAGCGACTGGGAAATCGGTCAGGCGATGGATCTGCCGCCCGAAGCCTGGGCGCACATCAAGGAACACGGGTTCTTCGCCCTGATCATCCCCAAAGAGTATGGCGGCAAAGGCTTCTCGGCGTATGCCCACTCGCAGGTGGCGATGAAACTGGCGACCCGCAGCGGCGACCTGGCCTCGACGGTGATGGTCCCTAACTCGCTGGGCCCGGCTGAACTGCTGCTGCACTACGGCACCGACGAACAGCGCAATCACTATCTGCCACGCCTGGCCCGTGGCGACGACATTCCTTGCTTTGCCTTGACCGGCCCGCTGGCAGGTTCTGACGCCGGCGCGATGCCCGACACCGGCATCATCTGCAAGGGCCAGTGGCAAGGCGAGGAAGTCATCGGCCTGCGCCTGAACTGGGAAAAACGCTACATCACCCTCGGCCCCGTCGCGACGTTACTGGGTCTGGCGTTCAAGGCCTACGACCCCGAGCATCTCTTGGGCGAGGAAGAGGATCTGGGGATCAGTCTGGCGTTGATTCCTACCGACACGCCGGGCGTTGAAATCGGCCGTCGCCATCTGCCATTGGGCGCCGCCTTCATGAACGGCCCCAACGCGGGCAAAGACGTGTTCATCCCGCTCGAGTACCTGATTGGCGGTCAGGACATGCTCGGCAAAGGCTGGATGATGCTGATGAATTGTCTGTCGGTGGGACGCTCGATTTCGCTGCCGGCGGTAGGCACTGGCGCTGCCAAATACACCAGTCTGGTCACCGGTCAGTACACGCAGATTCGCGAGCAGTTCAATGTGCCTCTGGCCGCCTTCGAAGGCATTCAGGAATCACTGGCGCGCATTGGCGGCAACGCGTGGCTGATGGACAGTGCGCGTATGTTGACGGCCAACGCGGTGGACCTTGGGGAAAAGCCGTCCGTGCTGTCGGCCATTCTCAAGTATCACCTGACCGAACGCGGCCGCGAGTGCATCACCCACGCCATGGATGTGCATGGCGGCAAGGGCATCATCATGGGCCCGAACAATTATCTGGGCCGCTCGTGGCAAGGCGCGCCGATTTTCATCACCGTGGAAGGCGCGAACATTCTCTCGCGCAACCTGATGATCTTCGGCCAGGGCGCCATTCGTTGCCACCCATTCGTGCTCAAGGAAATGGCCCTCGCCGGACGCGAAGACCATGACCGCGCGGTGGTCGAGTTCGACGATCTGCTGCTGCAACACATCGGTTTTGCCGTGCGTAACACCGCGAGCACGCTGGTGCTCAATCTGGGCTTCGGTCATTTCGAACGCATGCCGGGTGATCGCCTGAGTCAGGGTTATTTCCGCGCCCTCAATCGTCAGGCTGCAGCCTTCGCCATGCTCGCCGACCTGAGCATGATGCTGCTGGGCGGGGAACTGAAACGACGCGAACGCCTGTCGGCGCGACTCGGCGACGTGTTGAGCCATATGTACCTGGCCTCCGCGGCGATCAAGCGTTTTCATGATCTTGATTATCCCGAGGCGCTGGCGCCGCTGTTCCGCTGGTCGATGGAAGAGGCGCTGGGCGAATCGGAACGGGCGCTGGACGAGCTGCTCAGCAACTTCCCGAACCGGATTCTCGGCGGGCTGTTGCGGGTGATCGTGTTTCCGCTGGGTCGCCGTCACAAAGGGCCGTCGGATGCGCTGGATGCCGAAGTCGCCGAGATCATCGGTCGCAGCAAAGGCGACCCGGCGCTCGAATCCGTGCTCGCGGGCTGCTATCGCCCGACATCGGAATCTGACCCGGTGGGCGCACTGCAACATGCGGCAGACCTGCTGAGCGGCGCGAAAACCCTGCATGGCAAACTCCATCACGGGCTCAAGAGCGGCCAAGTCAAAGCGGCGGGTGGCGAGCACGTGATCGATGCCGCGTTGAATGCGGGCGTGTTGCAACCCGCTGAAGCCGAGAAGCTGCGGGCGGCGCAAGCAGCACGACGCAAGGTCATCGATGTGGATGATTTCGATAAGGAAGAGCTGAAGGCGGCTGAAGGAAAAGTCCGCTAAGCCAGGGAGTGAATGGCGATGCGACATCCTCTCTAGCAGCACGGCTTGCCGGCGTTAGCGATCTCAAAGACCTCACCGCCGGCAAGCCGTGTGGCTACAGAATGTGTAGGTTTGGGCAACGCTCACATAAGAAATACCCCTCTAGCCTGCACATCTGCAAAGATTGTCCTACACTCGCCTATAACAACAAGAAAACACCAAAGGGGACGCATCATGATCGATCACCGCATGACCCATCGCTGCCTGCTCGCTGATATCGCCTCGGGGGAGGACCTTCAGAGCGGCAAACCCTCACAGACCCTGCAAACCCTTCTGCTCATCGGCTTCGTCACGCGCCAGCCGAACCCCCACCGCACCTTCTACCATTTGGCACTCACCGAAGCCGGCCATCGTTATCTGGCGGGTTTGTGGCATTGAGATAGCGGCTGGCTCGTCAGGGATCTATACTCCCGCGCCTGTTTTTTGTCTCTGAGGACCTTCATCATGGCCGACGCCAATCTCGACCGCACTCTCAACCTGCTGGCGCACCTGCGCAGCATTCTGGTCGCGCTCGGTGAAGCCGAACAGGTTCCCGAAGAAAGTCATGCGTTGTTTCTGGAGCGTTATGACGAGCTGATGTTGCTGCTGCCGGTCGAACCGATCGAAAGCCAGTACCTGGGCCAGGACCTGCTTTGCCAGGTGATCCAGCGTTACCCGCAGATCGCTCACCTGGTACCGCGCGACCTGCTCTGGTACTTCGGCGGTGACTGCCTGCACTTCATGCCAGACGAAGAAATCGACATGTACACGGCGCTGGAAGAGCGTCGCTTCGAAGCCGAGGAAAACGAAGAACCGTTCGACTGGGATCAAGAGAAGCAATTGCTGGCGATGTCGCAGGACGGCCCGAAACACTAAGCCTGCTCGTTTAAGCGGCCCTCGCAGCAACACGGTTTGCCGGCAGTGGCGCACCTGGAATCGCCACCGCCGGCAAGCGGGACCGCTACAGCTGTTTCATATCTAACCAAACGCTACATGCATTATTTTTATAATTAGCTTAGCGCCAAATCGAATTTCACACGCTCGCCACATCCCCCTATGTTGCTGACTTGCGCCAGCGCGAATGTCCCGCGCCCAGTCGTCATCACAACACAAGGAATGGTCCATGAGCGTCGAATTCATCGGTTACATCGCCACCCAACCCGGCTCGGAAATTCATCCACGCAGTGGCCCGACGATACAGCCCGATTACGTCGAGAAAGTCGCACGCGCCCATGAAGCAGCAGGGTTCGATCGCGCACTGGTGGCCTACCATTCCAACAGCCCGGACAGCGCCTTTGTCGCCGCTTACGCCGCCAGCGTGACCCGCACTCTGAAATTCCTGATCGCCCATCGCCCCGGATTCATCTCCCCCACCGTGGCCGCGCGGCAGTTCGCAACGCTGGATGTGTTTACCGGTGGCCGCACGGCGGTGCATATCATTACCGGTGGCGATGACCTGGAGTTACGCGCCGATGGCAGCTTCATCGGCAAGGACGAACGCTATGCGCGCACCGATGAATACCTGAGCGTGGTACGTCAGGAATGGACCGCAGAAAAGCCCTTCGATCATCAGGGCAGTTATTACCAGTTCGAAGGCGCGCATTCGCTGGTCAAGTCCCCACAGCAACCACACATTCCGCTGTACTTCGGCGGTGCGTCACAAGTGGCCCTCGAGGTTGCGGGCAAACACGCCGATGTCTATGCGTTGTGGGGCGAGACCTACGAGCAAGTCAGCGACATCGTCAGACAGGTGCGGGCAGAGGCCGCCAAACACGGGCGGACGGTCCGTTTCAGCCTGTCGCTGCGACCGATCCTGGCCGACACCGAAGAACTGGCCTGGACGCGTGCCGACAGCATTCTTGAACGCGCCAAAGCCTTGGCCCAGGCCTCGGGTTTCGAACGACGCGAGCCGGCGAACGAAGGTTCCCGGCGCTTGCTGGAAGCCGCGGCCAAGGGCTCGCGGCTGGACAAGCGGCTGTGGACCGGCATCGCCGGATTGCTCGGTGCCAAGGGCAATTCCACCGCGCTGGTGGGCACCCCCGAACAGGTGGCCGAGGCGTTACTCGATTACTACGACCTGGGAATCACCACCTTCCTGATTCGCGGTTTCGACCCGCTGGAGGACGCCATTGATTACGGCAAGAAGCTGATTCCACTGACCCGCGAACGGGTAGCCAAACGCGAGCAGGCGAAGCGCGAACAGGTTGCCTGAAAACATCCGGAGACGTTCGGCCCGGCGGCGTTCCTTGTGCCGACGGCACTGATTTCAGACCCGGCCGCCGGCAAGCCGTGCTGCTACCGATAGAAGTGGACTTACGCGGCGGCCCGCGACTGCTTGAGCGCATCGGCGACACGCTGGCCGAACGCATCCACCGGGCCCTGGAGATTGCCCAGAAAACGCGGATAGATCAGCCAAAGGTCCATGATTGGTTTGAAATCCTTCAGGGGCATCACCGCCAGTCGATCCCGATGCGCGCTGCGCTCGAACAATGGCCGTGGCACCAGCCCCAGACCGATGCCGTCGGCCACCAGCCCCAGTTGCAGCTCGGTGCCGAAAGTTTCCAGATTGACCTTGAGGCTCAACCCCTGATCAGCCAACGTACGCTGCAATCCCGCACGGAAGCCACAGCCGTCCGGGTTCAGCACGAACCCCTGGTCGTAACAGTCCGCCAGCTTGAGCGGCTTTTTCGGCAAGCGATCGCTGGCGCAGACCACCACCAGTTCCATCTTGCCGATGGACTCCCCGGTGATGCCCTCCGGGAAAATCTTGCCTGCCGGGAACAGCGCAGCGGCTGCATCCAGTTCGCCGTTCTCGATTTTGCCGACCAGATGACTGCCCCAGCCGGTGACCACCTGAGCGCTCAGTTCCGGGAACTGCCCGCGCAAATGCCTGAGCGCATCGAGCAGCACCACGTCGCCGATGGTTTGCGGCACACCCAGCCGCAGAAGTCCGCTCGGCGGGGTATCGCTGGCGACCAGCTCCCGCAGCGAATCCATCTCGCGCAGGATCGCCAGACACTTCTGATAGACCTGCATCCCC
The DNA here is from genome assembly GCF_003605735.1 of Pseudomonas sp. LS-2. Classification (GTDB taxonomy): domain Bacteria; phylum Pseudomonadota; class Gammaproteobacteria; order Pseudomonadales; family Pseudomonadaceae; genus Aquipseudomonas. Next base: position 76,632 of record NZ_QXTJ01000033.1, read on the forward strand.
ATGGCTGTCGGTTTCAGCGGTTTGGTATTGCGGTCGAACAGCTCGACGCCCAGCGCCTGCTCGAAGTTCTGCACCCGGCGGGTAATCGCCGGTTGCGTCAACTCCAGCGACTCGGCCGCATGGCTGATCGACTGGCAGCGAATCACCGCCACGAAGGCGTCGATATCATCTATTTTCATTCGCAAGGCACATGGAAGAAGGGACACAAGATAGGCAAAAAGCATAATTGCAAACGCGCCCGCAGGATACCCCGGCAACGAGCGCGGCGCTTATCAAATACTTTTTCGCTATAACCTAATCATCAATAAATAGCATATTAACGGTAAATATTATGCTTATATTGACCACCCCAATCCACCACGGATCTGACATGCGTGAAACTGCCTTGAGTGAGTCTCGACACCCGGAACGACTGCGAAACTTCATCGCAGCGCTGGCCGAACTGATCGACAGCAACCCCGGTGAAGACGATCTCCTGCACCACGGTGGGAAGCTTCTGGGGCAACTGGTGCGACACGATGACTGGTTGCCCGACGAATACGCGCTAGCCGACCCGACTCGCTACCAGCAATTCCTGTTGCACGCCGATTCACGTCAGCGCTTCTCGGTTGTCAGTTTCGTCTGGGGACCGGGTCAGAGCACGCCGATTCACGACCATCGGGTCTGGGGCCTGATCGGCATGTTGCGTGGCGCCGAATACTCGCAGGGATTCGCTCGGGGCTCCGAGGGTCAACTGCAGAAGGCAGGCACGCCCATTCGCCTGGAACCCGGTCAGGTCGAAGCCCTGTCCCCAAGCAGCAACGACATCCATCAGGTCAGTAACGCTTTCAGCGATCAAGTGTCGATCAGCATCCATGTCTACGGCGCCAACATCGGCGCGGTCAAGCGGGCCGTCTACCAGATCGACGGCAGCGAGAAACTGTTCATCTCCGGCTATTCCAACGCCTGGCTCCCGAACATCTGGGACCTGTCCAAAGAGAATCAAGTCCAATGACTCAACGCACACGTTCATTTGCCGATGTTCGCAAAGCCCTGCTGGAACATCAGGAAGTCGCCTTGGTGGATGTGCGCGAAGAAGCGCCGTTCGCCGAATCCCATCCGCTGTTCGCGGCCAATATTCCACTGTCCAAACTGGAGCTGGAAGTATTCTCGCGCATCCCGCGCCGTGACACTGCCATCACGCTATACGACAACGGCGAGGGGCTTGCGCAGTTGGCGAGCGAGCGTTTGTCTGCTCTGGGCTACAGCAACGTGGGATTGCTCGAAGGTGGGTTACAGGGCTGGCGTGACGCCGGGGGCGAACTGTTCATCGATGTCAACGTGCCGAGCAAAGCGTTCGGCGAACTGGTCGAGCATCAGCGTCATACCCCGTCGCTGGCCGCCCAAGAAGTACAACAATTGCTGGACACCAAAGCGGATGTGGTGGTGCTGGACGCTCGTCGTTTCGATGAGTACCAGACCATGAGCATTCCCACCGGCGTCAGTGTGCCGGGTGCCGAACTGGTGCTGCGTGCGCGGGAGCTGGCGCCCGATCCAAAGACACGGATCATCGTCAACTGCGCCGGGCGCACGCGCAGCATCATCGGCACTCAATCGCTGGTCAACGCCGGTCTGCCCAACCCGATTTCAGCGCTGCGCAACGGCACCATCGGCTGGCTGCTGGCGGGCCAGACGCTGGATCACGGCCAGGCCCGACGCTTTCCCGAGATCAGCGATAAAACCCTCGAAGCCGCACGCGCCGATGCCCGTCGCGTGGCCGACAGCGCCGGAGTGAAGCGCGGCACACTTACAGATCTGCACGCGTGGCGCAACGAGGCTGCACGTACGACGTATCTGTTCGATGTCCGCACCCCTGAGGAATACGAAGCCGGTCACCTGCCCGGCGCACGCTCGACACCCGGTGGCCAACTGGTACAGGAAACCGATCACTACGCCAGCGTGCGCGGGGCGCGAATTGCGCTGGCGGACGACGACGGGGTACGCGCCAATATGTCAGCGTCCTGGCTGGCGCAGCTGGGGTGGGAGGTGTTCGTGCTCGACAACCTGACACCAAGGGCATTCAGCGAAACCGGTGCCTGGAACCCGCCGATCCCGACGCCGTGGCAGGTCGAGGAGATCAGTGCCCAAACCCTGCATCAATGGCAGCAGCATGGGGGTGTCGCGGTGCTGGATTTCACCGCCAGCGCCAACTATGTGAAACAGCATATTCCCGGTGCCTGGTGGACGTTGCGCGCTGACCTTTCCAACGCGCTGAGAAAAATCCCCGCAGCCGAGCGCTATGTACTGACCTGTGGCAGCAGCAAACTGGCGCGTCTGGCGGTGCCCGAAGTCGAAGCACTGACCGGCAAACCCGTGTTCCTGCTCAGGGACGGCACGGCGAGCTGGATCGCCGCGGGGCTTGCACTGGAAGCGGGTGAAACGCACCTTGCGTCCCCGCGCATCGACCGCTATCGCCGCCCGTACGAGGGCACTGATGCACCGCGCGAAGCGATGCAGGCGTATCTGGATTGGGAGTTCGGATTGGTGGAGCAACTGGGCCGTGACGGGACCCACGGGTTTTACGTGATCTGAATGAAACACCCGGTAGCAGCAAGGCTTGCCGGAGAGAGATCTTAAGGACGCCACCGCCGGCAAGCCGAACGCTACAGCTTGAGACACCCCTGCCATTGATTGCCGACCCCTTCTCCAGGCGGAGGCCGCAGCCTTTTTTTCTTTAGCCTGGAGACACCCGCATGTCGCTACTCTCGACACACCTGACCCACACCAGACGCCTGCTGTTCGGCGCATTGATAGCCCTTTCGCTCGACCAATACAGTCATGCCGACGAACCGCTGCAACCCCTGCTCGTCGCCAATCAGAAATCCGCATTGAAGGTGCTGCTGCAAGTTTCCGGCGAACTGAAGGACGTACCCTACGAAATCAAATTCTCCGAATTCCCCTCTGCGTCGCCTTTGGGCGAGGCGTTGAATGCCGGCGCAGTGGATGTCGGCGCACTGGGCGATGCACCTTATGTATTCGCCCTCGGTGCCGGCGCCTCGCTGAAAGTCATCAGCATTACCCACGTCAACGGCCGCTACACCACGGCATTGATCGTGCGCAATGATTCGCCGATCAAATCGGTGGCGGACCTCAAAGGCAAACGCATCGTCACCGGGCGCGGTTCGATCGGACATTACCTTGCCATTCGCGCCCTGGATGAAGCGGGGCTGAAAACCAGCGATGTCAGTTTCGTCTATCTGTTGCCAAGCGAATCGCGGTTGATCCTCGATAACGGCGACGCCGACGCCTGGGCCACATGGGCGCCCTACACCACCGTCGCCACCCAGAGCGGCGCGCGGATTCTGCCCAATGGCCCCGATCTGCTGACCAACCATTCCTACCTGGCCGCCACCAGCAAGGCCATCGCCGAAAAACGCGCTCAACTGGATGACTTCGTCGTACGGCTGGACCGAGCGTATCGCTGGGTCAATGCCCATCCCAAGGAATACGCCGCCGCCCAGACCAAAGTCACCGGCCTGCCACTGGACGTGCATCTGGCGATCAACAAGGACACCACGATGGAGCGCGTCAGCATCGATGACGGCGTGGTCAAAGGCCTGCAGAACACCGCCGACATCTATGAGCGCGAAGGCATTCTCAACAAGCATGTCGATGTTTCCAATGGATTCGACCCGGCGTTCAACGCCATCCGACTGACCGCCGAACAATCCGCCGAACGCAGCGATGCACAGGCCACACGTTAAGCCGGACGCTCCAAGAGGGGTATGCGCAGACAACAAAGCGGGGGGAAGGTCGACAAGCCAGGCAGTCTCGTGAAAAATGCGGCCTTCGCCGTTGAGATGGGATTCGCTCGTCTTGAGCGAGTGACGTCCAACGAGGTACCGAATGCCCAGCCTGTCCCCCATTTCAGACGACCTTCCAGACTACCGAATGGAGGTCATGTATGGATTGGTGACGTCGTTTTCTGGCAAGGGCAAGACGTCACTGCTAAAGCTTCTGCGATCAATGGATGTCAAGGATCCCCACGGCAACCTGCTGGACGTTGCGACGCTCTATGAAATTCTGGAAGAGCTGCAGCGTGAGGAGTGGGTCGTGCTGGAGAAGCGTCCTGAAGCGCAACTCCTCTGCGTCGCCCCGCCACGGCGAAATCGCGTATTGCTGAGCCTGCTGCAATCAAAGAACTGCGATGACTGGCTAGACGAGATCAAGACAGGCCTGCCCTTGCTCAGCGCGTGGCAAACGCCGGGGCGCCCCCGGATATTGCAGGACCTCTGGCTGAATCTGCTCAGCGACGATACCGGTGCGCTGGCGAACTCGCTGCAACAGGCGTCGTACCTTTTTGTCCATTCTGACGCCCCCGTCCCGCACCCCATGCAGCTGCTGCAAGCCGACCCCCAGGGTCTGGAGGTATTTGCCAGACTCAACGACGACACGCGCGCCTTGCTGTTGGGCGATCACCTGAACCTGCTCAATAACGTGCTGGGGCCCGCGGGTCTCAGTTACGACCTGGCCCTGGAAGAAATTGAGGCTCGGCCGAACCGTGAGCTGGCGCTGGAGTTGTCGCTTCAAGCAGTGTGGCGCGGTGATTGGGTCACCCTGCAATACCTCGCCTCGGATGAGCTTGAACTGCTTCAGCAAACCATCCAGCTGATACTGCGCGGCCAGGTGAGCGAAACGCTGCTGTTACTGCGCGGCTGGCTCACCGAAATGCGCAGGCTGACCAAGAAACGCAAGATAGACCTGCCGCCCGTGCTCAACCTGTTTTACTGCCTGGCGCTGGTGGCGGAGAACGACCCGAAACAGCGTGCGCAATTGAAGCAGGCAATCACGCTGGGTGATAAGGAACGTTACGGCCCCGCTTACCACGTGCTGTTGAATCTCTTCGAACAATTGCAGGGCGAGAAGCCATCCCTGTCCTCCACCTACCTGCCGCACAGGACCAATGGACTGGACGGTTTGGTGGGCGCACTGGCCCTGTACTGGCTGGATGCACCCCAGGCGCGCAAGGATAACTGGCGTCTCAAGCTCGAAGAATACCGCGACCAGCTCGATCGAGAGGGCTATGCCTGGCTGGCGGCAGAGTTCGACGCACTGATCGCCGCGCAATATCTCGTGCCTCGGCAATTGGCCGATGTGCACCTGAGCGCCGACCTGCAACCGCTGGTCTCGCTTTGTCACCGCCAGGAAGCCTGGGAGCATGCGCTCAATGCGCTGACGCAACTACGGCCTGGCAAGGCGGCGGCCACCCCCGTTGCAGACGAGAACAACACGCGGCTGGCGTGGCTGATTTCCATCGGCACGTATTCGAGAAAGGTCGAACCGCGCGAACAGAAACGCAACTCCAAGGGCCAGTGGAGCAAAGGCCGGGTGGTGGCACTCAAACGTCTTCTCGACGACAGCGCCCTCATGGACTTTCTCTGCGAGCAGGACCGCCAGGCCATCAGCGCAATCGTGGTCAGCCATCATCACTACAGCAGCGTCGATTACGAACTGCCCTTCGGCCTGGCCATGCCCCGACTGGTCGGACACCCTGCGCTGTACTGGGACGACGCGCCCGACGTGCGCATCGATCTGCAAGCGGGCCAGGCGTCGCTGAACCTTCAGTCCTCGGCCGGGCAGATCCGCCTGCAGCTGGAACCGGAAGGCATTCGAAGCGCCGATGAAGTTTTTGTGCACAAAGAGACCCCGACGCGCCTTATGGTTTATCCGATGAGCCGCGAACTGCGCAAAATCGCCGACATCGTCGGCAAGGGCCTGAGCGTCCCGACGTCGGCCAAGGGGCAATTGATCGAAGCGGTGAGCGCCATCGCCCCGCTCCTGCCCATCCACTCGGACATTCCCGAACTCACCGGGCATCTCGACAAGGAGCCCGCCGACACCCGTCTCTATGCGCACTTGCTGCCACTGGCCGAGGGCGTTCGCCTGCAACTGCTGGTGCGTCCGCTGACGGAAGGCAGTTGGTTCCGCCCGGGTCATGGCTCGAAAAATCTATTGGGCGAACGCGACGGCAAACCCTTGCAGGTGAGCCGCGATCTGGCGGGCGAAAAAAAGGCGCTACAGGTTGTACTGGAATGCTGCCCAGGGCTCGCTTACGCCGAAAGCGACGGCCAGGAATGGCAACTGGATCAGCCCCAGCATGCCCTGCAGTTACTCAGCGAATTGCATGCACTGGACGGCGAGCAGCTTCATTGCATCTGGCCGGAAGGCGAGCGCATGCGGATCAAGGGCCGGTCCGGGCTCAGCCAGCTCAACCTGGGGCTTCGTCAGCAGGGTGACTGGTTCCTGCTGCAAGGGAATATCACCCTGGACGACGGCAAAGTGCTGGAACTGCGTCAACTCCTCGAACTGCTCAAATCCAGTCCCGGACGCTTTCTGAAGCTCAACGAACGCGACTGGCTGGCCCTCGACGACAGTTTGCGCAAGCGGCTCGACGAATTGGCTCATTTGGCCGACCGCATCAACGATGACGGTCTGCGCCTCAGTCCGCTCACCGCCCCGCTGCTCGCAAGCCTTGCCCAGGAAGCCGGTCAGTTCCAGGCGGATGCGGGCTGGCAGGAGCACCTGAAGAAACTGGAATCGTTGCGCGACTATCAACCGCAAGTGCCTACCACGCTGCACGCCGAACTGCGGGACTACCAGCACGATGGTTTTGTCTGGCTGGGGCGCCTTGCGCAATGGGGGGTCGGCGCCTGCCTGGCGGACGACATGGGTCTGGGCAAGACCGTGCAGACCCTCGCGCTGCTGTTGCAACGTGCCGCCATGGGGCCACAACTGGTGGTCGCGCCGACGTCGGTCACACTCAACTGGCAATCGGAAAGCGCACGCTTCGCGCCCGGCCTCACTGTTCGGCTCTATCAGCAACAGCGCAGCCTGAATGACCTTGGCCCCGGCGACCTGGTCATCGTCAGCTACGGCCTGCTGCAACTGGACACAGAAGCCTTCACCGCTCAGCACTGGAGCAGCGTGGTACTGGATGAAGCTCAGGCCATCAAGAATGCCCAGACCAAACGCTCGCAGACGGTCATGGCGCTGGACGCGGATTTCCGCATGGTCGCAACCGGCACGCCGCTGGAAAACCACCTCGGCGAACTGTGGAACCTGTTCCGGTTCATCAATCCCGGTCTACTGGGCAGTCAGGACAGCTTCGCTGCCCGCTTCGCCACGCCTATCGAACAAGGGGATGTGGCGGCGCGACGCGCACTCAAGGCATTGATCCAGCCGTTCATCCTCCGTCGCCTGAAAAACCAGGTCCTCGAAGAGCTTCCGGCCCGCACCGAGACCACTTACAAGGTGCCGNAAAGCCATGCAAGTGCTGACGGAAATCACCCGCCTGCGGCGCTTCTGCTGCCATCCCTCCCTCGTCCTGCCCGGCTCGACGCTGCAGGGCAGCAAGTTGCAGGCGTTCACCAAGATCACCGGCGAGTTGCTGGAGAACCGCCACAAGGCGCTGGTATTCAGCCAGTTCGTCGACCACTTGAGCATCGTGCGCGGCTGGCTCGACGAGCAAGGCATCAGCTATCAATACATCGACGGCTCAACCCCCGCCAGAGAACGTCAGAAACGCGTCGAAGCCTTCCAGGCCGGCGTCGGCGATATCTTCCTGATCAGCCTCAAAGCCGGTGGCAGCGGTCTTAACCTGACCGCCGCCGACTACGTCATCCATCTGGACCCTTGGTGGAACCCGGCAGTGGAAGATCAAGCCAGCGACCGCGCCCACCGCATGGGCCAGCAAAAACCAGTGACGATCTATCGACTGGTGACCGAGAACAGCATCGAAGAACAGATCGTTGCACTGCACGGGCGCAAGCGGGACCTGGCTGACAGCCTGCTGGACGGCGGAGAGATCAGCGCGAAACTGGATGCTGATGCGCTGTTGAAGCTGCTCAAGGGATAGAGGTGGGCAAGCCGTGCGGTAAAGGGGGTCCTTTGTGTGACAGAACCATGTTGCGACGCCGACCTCTGTAGCAGTCCGGCTTGCCGGCGGTGACGTTATGAAGATCGCCGCCGCCGGCAAGCCGTGCTGCTACAGGGCCCTCTGGGATTCGTACCGCTTGATTGCTCCCAGAACCAATAAACGCGCACAAACAAAAACGCCGCTCTGTTGAGCGGCGTTTTTGAGAATTTGGAGCGGGAAACGAGACTCGAACTCGCGACCCCGACCTTGGCAAGGTCGTGCTCTACCAACTGAGCTATTCCCGCAATATGGCGTCCCCTAGGGGACTCGAACCCCTGTTACCGCCGTGAAAGGGCGGTGTCCTAGGCCACTAGACGAAGGGGACACTGCCTGAAACACCATGGTGTTGTGTTTCAGTTCCAGAAACACACCCGAAGATGCTTCCTGGTTTCACTCAGCTTCACTCCGGGCAAACCCTGAAGCAAAACTGCTTAAAATTGGAGCGGGAAACGAGACTCGAACTCGCGACCCCGACCTTGGCAAGGTCGTGCTCTACCAACTGAGCTATTCCCGCAATATGGCGTCCCCTAGGGGACTCGAACCCCTGTTACCGCCGTGAAAGGGCGGTGTCCTAGGCCACTAGACGAAGGGGACACGCTACAACATTCACTCCCTGCCGCGCTTCGCTGTGTGCTTTACGCTGCAAGTGGCGCGCATTCTATGGATGGTTGGAGAGGTCGTCAACCCCCCCAATGAAAATTTATTCAAATCAATGACTTCGCCCTCTAATTCGTTAATGGCTGGCCGATACAGGGGAGTCGGTAGCCATGACTACAATAGAGCTATTAATAAGCAGGGCGACCACAACCCTTCCCGTGCGAGTGCATAGCCNCCACTCATAATCACCCTGATGGTCGTAACAGGCATCGTACTGCTGATTGCTGTTGGCTATTTGAACCACGTAGCCGAAAGCAAGAAGGTAGAGCGCGCTCGCACGCTGGTGGAACTCAACGACCGCCTGCGTCGCTGCAGCGAATTGTCGGAGACCTTCCCCGGCCAGTTGATGAGCCCGGCACTCAAACTGCTTCTGGTGCGCCTGGAACTGAACGTGATCAAACGCCTGATCGCGCTGGAGAGAAGAAACAATCCCGGCATCCAGGAGCGTGAAACCGAACTGGAAGCGCTGATCGCTCAGGGCGACAACATCAAGGTCAGCAACCCGGCCAGCCCGATCCAGACCGAAGCCAAGGCCAAGGATGTGCGTTTTCTTCTGGAGGCCATGCATGGCCAAGTCACCCGCGCCGCTCACGACGGCGCGCTACAGACCGCCGAAGCCAAGCACTGGATCCGCGAGATTCGCAACATGCTGGTGCTGTTGCACATCGAGTTCTTCAATAATCTGGGGCAGCAGGCCTTGAACCAGGATCAGCCCGGTCAGGCGCGCCTTGCCTTCGAGCGCGGCGTCCAGTACTTGAAGAATCAGGCAGAACCTGCACCGTGGAAAACCCACCTGCAGGCGATGGAGCGGCAACTGGCGCGCGCCAATGCCATGGTGCTCGACACCATCGCGCCGACCGAAGACGATCACAACGAGCTGACTGAAGGCCTGAAGGCCGACGACGTCGATGCCGAATGGAAAAAGAAAGCCATCTACGACTGATGGCTTGACCGATCGACCTGTGAATGGCGCTGACGAATAGCCCTGCGTAGCCCTCCGGCCGGGAGTCGTTCCTTTTGCCAGCGGTAGCGGTCCAGATGACGCCACCGCCGGCAAACGGAACGCCGCCCGGCCGTGCTGCTACAGGTATTACTTCTCAGCCGCTCGACTCAGCAGTCAGTGGCCTTGAGGAAGATCGCCGCCAGTTGCTCGATCCCCGCCTGATCCGCTTCGCTGAAACGCGCCAGACTTGGACTGTCCAGGTCCAGCACGCCAATCAAACGCCCCTCCTTGACCAACGGCACCACCAACTCGCTGTTGGAGGCGCTGTCGCAGGCGATATGCCCCGGAAATTCGTGCACATCGCGCACCCGCTGCGTCTCGCGGCTCTGTGCCGCCGCGCCGCAGACGCCCTTGCCGAACGGAATCCGCACACAGGCAATCTGGCCTTGAAACGGGCCAAGCACCAGTTCTTCGTTGCGGTTGAGGTAAAAGCCCGCCCAGTTCAAATCGTCGAGCTGGCTATAAAGGAAGGCGGAGAACTGCGCGGCGTTGGCGATGAAGTCGCGCTCGTCCGCCAACAGGGATTCCAGCTGTGCGGCCAACAGGCGATAGCCGTCGAGGCCCTCACCCGCTGCATTCAAATCGATCATGGGTGTTGCTCCAGCATTTTCAAACCAACCCAGTAACGGGCGAACTGATAGGCACAGCGGCCATTGCGGTTGCCGCGCCCGGTGGCCCAGCGCACTGCAAGAATGTCGAGTTCGTGATCGCGCTGCCATTGCAGACCGGCCTTGGCCGCCAGCTCACCGATCCAGTGCTCCACCACGTCCAGGAAATGCTCCTGCGTGAATGGATAGAACGACAGCCACAAGCCGAAGCGGTCAGACAACGCGATCTTGTCTTCCACCGCTTCGCTGGGGTGAATCTCGCCATCGTCGCCGCGCTGCCAGTGGGCATTGTCGCTCTCTTTCTCCGGCACCAGATGGCGGCGGTTGGAAGTGGCGTACAACAGAACGTTGTCCGGCGCCTGTTCGAGGGAGCCATCGAGCACGCTCTTGAGCACGCGGTAGTCGCCCTCACCGGATTCGAACGACAGGTCGTCGCAGAACAGCACGAATCGCTGTGGCAGTTTCTGCAGTTGTTCGACCACGCGGGGCAGATCCCCCAGATGATCGCGCTCGATCTCGATCAGACGAAGACCGGCCTTGGCGTGCTCGGCCAGCAAGGCGCGAACCAGCGAAGACTTGCCGGTGCCACGCGAGCCCCAGAGCAAGGCGTGGTTGGCAGGCAGGCCATCGATGAACTGCTGCGTATTGCGGCCCAATTGAGCACGCTGCTGATCGACGCCGATCAGGTCGGACAGGCGCATGTCCAGGGTGACGTCCAGTGGCATCAGGTAACCGACGCGCCCTTCGCGCACCCAGCGCGCCGCCAGCGACGTGTTCCAGTCCATCGGCTCGCGCACTGCGGGCAGAAGGGGCTCGAGTCGCGCCAGAACCGATTCGGCGCGCTCCAGAAATGCGTTCAACCGAGAATCCACAATGTCTCCTTGATTTAACTGGTTAAAGCTCAGGTACGATCAGCTATGCTTTGCCCGCGACGGACACGAGAAGTGCAAGTGCCTCACGGATCAAGCGCCCTTATGGATATACCAATCACTCACCGACTGTCGTTCAAACAGGCCCGTTTGACCGTTCTGATCGGCTTCCTTTTGGGAACCCTGCTCAGCCTGTTTCAAATTGCGATCGATTATGCCAGCGAAGACGCATCCATCGATCGTGAAATTCGCTCTTTACTGCAAATCAGTCACAACCCTGCCTCCCGAATTGCCTACAACATCGACGCCGAACTGGCCCAGGAACTGACATCGGGGCTTCTGCATTCGCCCGCCGTGATCGGCGCACGCCTGACCGACAACAACAATGTCCTGCTGGCCGCCGTGTCCCGCCCGCCCACGCAAACCCCGTACCGGATGCTCAGCGACTCGCTGTTCGGTAAAAGCCGGCAGTTCGAAGACATCCTGCATCTGGACCACATGCCCAACGAGGCCATCGGCACGCTGCACCTGGACGTCGACACGTTTGCATTCGGCAGTCATTTCCTGCAGCGCGCGGAAATCACGCTGCTCAATGGATTCGTTCGCAGCCTGGTGCTGGCCGGCATCCTCATGGCGTTGTTTTACCTGACACTCACCAAGCCTTTGACCGGCGTCATTCGGGCCTTGGCCAACCGCGACTCGAGCAGCCCCAAACAGACCCCACTGCCCTGCCCGCCCGGGCATGAGAACGATGAGATCGGCGTGCTGGTGCAGGTCGCCAATCAGCAATTCGAGAACGTCGCGTGCGAATTCGTGCGCCGGCGCGACGCCGAAAACCGACTGACCGATCACTTGAATGAGCTGGAAGACATTGTTTCGGCACGGACCATAGAACTCAAGTCGACTAACGCCAGCCTCAGCCGATCCAACGAAGAATTGCAGATCGCGCGCAGCACGGCACTGGACATGGCTCATGCCCGGTCGGCATTTCTCGCCCACATGAGCCACGAAATCCGCACGCCGCTCAATGGCCTGTTGGGGATGCTGGCATTGTCCCTCGACGGCCCGCTGAGCGCAGAGCAACGCCAGCAACTGTCGATTGCCCACGACTCGGGCAAAGTGCTGGTCGAACTGCTCAACGACATTCTCGACCTGTCGAAATTCGACGCCGGCCAGCTTGAGCTCGAACGCATTCCCTTCGACCTGGCCACGCTGATCGAAGACACCGCAAATCTGCTTTCGCAGAACGCAGCGCCCAGTGTCGAGCTTACGTGCCTGATCGATCCTCGGTTCCCCGCCCTGGTCATGGGCGACCCGACGCGGGTTCGGCAGATCGTCAGTAACTTGCTGTCCAACGCGCTCAAGTTCACCCGCGTCGGACGCGTCGACATTCGCCTGAGCCAGCATCAGGACACTGTGCGCATCGAGGTCTGCGACACGGGTATCGGTATCGCCCAGGACGCCCAGGCGAAAATCTTCCAGCCCTTCACTCAGGCCGAAGCGGCGATTACCCGCCAATACGGCGGCACGGGGTTGGGCCTGAGCCTGACCCACAACCTGTGCAAAGCCATGAATGGCCAGTTGAGCATCGAGTCTACCGCTGGCGTGGGCAGCCGCTTCTGCGCAGACCTGCCGCTGCCCGCCCATACACCTGAGCCCGCATGGCCGGCGCTCAAAGGGCGCGTGGCGGTGGTCAGTGCAGCCGGCAGCGGACTGTTGGAGATGTTGAGCGTTTTGTTGCCTGACTGGGGCATCGACTATCGGCACTTGCGCGCCAGTGACCCACAGCCGGAGGTCCAGCCCGACCTGTTGATCACCGATTGCCCCGAATGCCTGATCGGCATCCGCCCCGCGACGCAGATTCCCATTCTGCTGGTGACGGCCTACGGCAACTTCATGCCGGGCCAGCAAGTCGTGGCACTAGCGCCTTTGCAGCAACAGGCACGGCCGCTGTCACGCACCGTTCTGCATCAGGCGCTCAGCCAGATTCTGCACAGCGAAGGGCGAACGTCAGGCGCTCGTTTGACCATCGGCGAGCCCGTGACCCATCGCGCACGGATCCTGCTGGTTGAAGACAATCCGGTGAACCAGTTGGTGGCCAAAGGCATGCTGGGCAAACTGGGCTGTGAGGTGGTCGTCAGCAGCCATGGCGCCGAGGCGTTGCAGCAGCTTGAGCGCGGACAATTCGACCTGGTACTGATGGACTGCAACATGCCGGTGATGGATGGCTATGAAGCCACCCGACTGATACGTCAGAGCGGCAAATGGCCCGGTCTGCCGATCATTGCGCTGACCGCCAATGCGATGCCGGAAGAACGCGAACATTGCAAGAACGCGGGCATGAACGACTACCTGGCCAAGCCTTTTCATCGGGAGGAACTGATCCATCTGCTGGATCAGTGGATCGCGGTGGTGCAGGTCAATGACTGATGTCCTTGTGGCAGTCCGGCTGGTCAGCGGTAACGGTTTTGATAACGTCACCGCCGGCAAGCCGCGCTGCTACAGGGGGTCATGTGTGTGACAAAACGATGTTGCGACAGCCGAACTCTGTAGGGGTTATTTCAGCAACGCTTCGATATCGGACTTGAGCTCTTCGGGTTTGGTGAGCGGCGCATAGCGTTTGACCAGCGTGCCATCCTTGCCGATGAGGAACTTAGTGAAGTTCCACTTGATGCCCTCGGAGCCCAGTAGCCCTGGCGCGCGTTTCTTTAATTGCACGAACAGCGGATGGGCATCGCTGCCGTTGACATCGATCTTCTTGAACAGCGGAAAACTCACCCCGTAGTTCAGCTCGCAGAATTCGGAAATCGCGCCTTCATTGCCCGGTTCCTGCTTGCCGAACTGATTGCACGGGAATCCAAGGACCACCAGACCGCGGTCCTTGTAGCTCTGCCACAGCTGTTCGAGGCCTTTGTACTGAGGCGTGAACCCGCACTTGCTTGCGGTGTTCACCACCAGCACCGCCTTGCCCGCGTAATCAGCGAGGGTTTTCTGCTCGCCTGTGATGGTCTGCACCGGGATGTTCAGCAAACTGTCGCTCATGGCGATGCCTCGAAAAAGGGTCAAGCGAGCAAATTAGCGCCCCATTGGTTGGCGCGCCATCAAATTATCCGCCGTGATACCGCCGCATACATCCAGCGTCAGCCCGTCAGGCCTCGCGGGGCACCAGATCCAGGCAGACCGAGTTGATGCAATAACGCAGCCCCGTCGGCGGCGGACCGTCCGGAAACACATGGCCCAGGTGAGCATCGCATTTGGAGCAGACCACTTCGGTACGAATCATGCCGTGGCTCACATCGCGCACCTCCACCACCGCACTGCCCTCAATCGGCGCGTAGAAACTCGGCCAGCCGCAACCTGAGTCGAATTTGGTAGTGGAGTCGAACAGCGCTTCGTTGCAGCACACACAGTGGTAGACGCCATCCGTCTTGGTGCTGTTGTACTTGCCAGTGAAAGGACGCTCGGTGGCTTTCAGACGGCAAACGTTGTACTGCTCCGGATCAAGCATCTGCTTCCATTCTTCGAGGGTTTTTTCCAGCTTTTCCACGGGTACACCTCCACAACTGAAAAAGCCCGATCTGTGTCTTTTCCACGGATCGGGTGGCACGTATGATTGCGCCTTCGTTAGACGCCAGTCTGTCACCGGCCTTCCAGGCATACAAACCCATTTTGATGGCGTTGTGCTCAGCGGCTCGCCTTTTCAGGACCTACACGTCATGCAGCGGACCGTCCATTTTCGGGATCAATCACCATGCAGTTCAGCAAATCGAACAAGCTCGCCAACGTCTGCTACGACATTCGCGGGCCAGTGCTCAAGCACGCCAAGCGCCTGGAAGAGGAAGGCCATCGCATCCTCAAGCTGAACATCGGCAACCCGGCGCCGTTTGGTTTCGAGGCGCCGGACGAAATCCTGCAGGACGTGATCCGCAATCTGCCGACCGCTCAAGGCTACAGCGACTCCAAAGGCCTGTTCAGCGCTCGCAAGGCGGTGATGCAGTATTACCAGCAGAAGCAGGTCGAAGGTGTCGGTATCGAGGACATCTACCTGGGTAACGGCGTTTCCGAGCTGATCGTGATGTCGATGCAGGCGCTGCTCAACAACGGCGACGAAGTGCTGGTCCCGGCGCCGGATTACCCTCTATGGACCGCTGCCGTGGCGCTGTCCGGTGGCAACCCGGTGCATTACCTGTGTGACGAGCAGGCCAACTGGTGGCCGGATCTGGACGATATCAAGGCCAAGATCACGCCGAACACCAAGGCGATGGTGATCATCAACCCGAACAACCCGACCGGCGCTGTCTACTCCAGGGAAGTGCTGCTGGGCATGCTGGAGATCGCTCGCCAGCACAACCTGGTGGTGTTCTCTGACGAAATCTACGACAAGATCCTGTATGACGACGCCGTGCACATCTGCACCGCTTCGCTGGCGCCGGACCTGCTGTGCCTGACGTTCAACGGCCTGTCCAAGTCGTACCGCGTGGCGGGCTTCCGTTCGGGCTGGATCGCCATCTCCGGCCCGAAACACAACGCCCAGAGCTACATCGAAGGCATCGACATCCTCGCCAACATGCGTCTGTGCGCCAACGTGCCAAGTCAGCACGCGATCCAGACCGCGCTGGGTGGCTACCAGAGCATCAACGACCTGATCCTGCCGCCAGGGCGCCTGCTGGAACAGCGCAACCGCACCTGGGAATTGCTCAACGACATTCCGGGCGTCAGTTGCGTGAAGCCGATGGGCGCATTGTACGCATTCCCGCGGATCGACCCGAAAATCTGCCCGATCCACAATGACGAGAAGTTCGCGCTGGATCTGCTGCTCTCGGAAAAGCTGCTGATCGTGCAGGGCACAGCGTTCAACTGGCCCTGGCCGGATCACTTCCGCGTGGTGACGCTGCCACGGGTGGACGATCTGGAGCAGGCGATCGGGCGTATCGGGAATTTCCTGAAGACTTATAAGCAGTAATCCTGCTTCCTGTAGGAGCGCGCTTGCCCGCGATAGCGGTTTGTCTGTGAAGTATTGATCGCCTGACACAGCGCAATCGCAGGCAAGCGCGCTCCTACAATCCATGTCGTCACCGTCGCTCGCGCAACAATCGCTCTACCCCCGCCCTTTCGCCAATGGTCCATAATTGCCTTGGCGACGCGAAAAGACACAGTTTGAAATAGTCGCCCGGTTGAATACCCACCGACATCACCTTATATACCCCGCAACACGTTACACATTCTTCACGAGGAGAAATTCCAGATCATGATGCGCATCTTGCTGTTTTTGGCCACTAACCTTGCGGTCGTGCTGATTGCCAGCATTACCCTGAGCCTTTTTGGCTTCAATGGGTTCATGGCGGCCAACGGGGTTGATCTCAACCTCAATCAGCTGCTGATCTTCTGCGCCGTCTTTGGTTTCGCCGGCTCGCTGTTCTCGCTGTTCATCTCCAAATGGATGGCGAAGATGAGCACCGGGACCCAAATCATCACCCAACCCCGCACCCGTCACGAACAGTGGCTGCTGCAGACCGTGGAACAACTGTCTCGGGACGCTGGCATCAAGATGCCCGAGGTCGGGATCTTCCCGGCATACGAGGCCAACGCCTTCGCCACCGGCTGGAACAAGAACGACGCGCTGGTCGCGGTCAGCCAGGGCTTGCTGGAGCGCTTTTCACCCGATGAGGTAAAAGCGGTTCTGGCTCACGAAATCGGCCACGTCTCCAACGGCGACATGGTCACGCTGGCGCTGGTTCAGGGCGTGGTGAACACCTTTGTCATGTTCTTTGCCCGGATCATCGGCAACTTCGTCGACAAGGTGATCTTCAAGAATGAGGAAGGCCGGGGCATCGCGTTCTACATCGCGACCATCGTCGCGGAGCTCGTGCTGGGCTTTCTGGCCAGCGCGATCGTCATGTGGTTCTCGCGCAAACGTGAATACCGTGCCGACGACGCCGGTGCTCGCCTGGCCGGTACCGGCGCCATGATCAGCGCCTTGCAGCGCTTGCGTTCGGAACAGGGCGTTCCGGTGCAGATGCCGGACAGCCTCACCGCGTTCGGTATCAACGGTGGCCTGAAGCACGGTCTGGCGGGCTTGTTCATGAGCCACCCGGCACTGGAAGACCGCATCGAGGCTTTGCGCCGCCGCGGTTGATCTGGCAGCACTAATCAAGAAGGGCGACTGAGTCGCCCTTTTTTTTCGATTGGATTAACGCCGAAACATCCGATATGCCGNGGCTCTTGTGCAACACGTCCTCATCGACAATCAGCTTCACGCGCCACTCAGGTGAAAACAGTTGCATGACCTCCTCCTCAGGCACCGAAAATGGCGGCCCGGCGATTTCCGACTGTTCGTAATCCAGTGAAATCAGTAGCCCCCGGCAGTCGGCCGGGAGGATTCGGTTGAGGCACTCGACATAACGCCAGCGCATCTCGGCCGGCAATGCGATCAGCGCCGCGCGGTCGTAAAGAGCTGAGCAATTGCCGATGTCCCTGGCTTTGAGCGCGAAGAAGTCGCCACACCAGATCTCGCACGCCTCAACGCTGTAGACCTTGAACTGACCCCGCACTTCGACCCTGGGCTCCATGCCTCCCTCGCTAAAGAAGTCTTGGACGGCTTTTTCCGACAGCTCGACGCCGACCACATGCAAGCCCTGCTGGATGAGCCAGCGCATGTCAATGGTTTTGCCGCAAAGTGGCACCAGCACTCTCTCGCCTGGCTTGAGGTTCAGCTCAGGCCAGAACTTCTGCAGGTAGGGATTCACTTCTGACTGATTAAAGCCAATCTGATTGATCGCCCAGCGCTCATGCCAAAACTGCGGCTCCATAATTGCTCCTGATAATTCGATCAAACGGCACTAAAACTTATATTAGATTTAGATCAATGATCTGCTTGATCATGCTGCTCATCTTATACGCTCAGGACACTCGATATGTTCCCAAGCCTGTTCATTTCTCACGGCTCCCCCATGCTCGCGCTGGAACCCGGCGAGAGCGGTCCGGCGTTGAAGCGTCTGGCCGCCGAACTGCCTCGACCCAAGGCGATCGTCATCGTCTCTGCACACTGGGAAAGCAACGAACTGTTGGTCAACGGTAACCCGCAACCGGAAACCTGGCATGACTTCGGAGGCTTTCCCGCCGCGCTCTTCGCGGTGCAGTACCCGGCGCCCGGACTTCCGGAAATGACGGCACACGTCATGGAGCTATTGGTTGCCGCCAGTCTCCCCGCGCGAATTGACAGCCGTCGTCCGTTCGATCATGGGGTCTGGGTGCCGCTGTCGCTGATGTATCCACAAGCCGATATCCCGATTGTGCAGGTCTCGCTGCCTTCACGCATGGGCCCCGCCATGCAGACCCGCGTCGGTCAGGCGTTAAGCCGCCTGCGTGAGGAAGACGTGCTGGTGATCGGCTCCGGCAGCATCACCCACAATCTGCGCGAACTGGACTGGCACGCAGGCCCTGAAAGCGTGGAGCCTTGGGCATTGGCGTTCCGGGACTGGATGGTTGAAAAGCTGGCGGCGAACGATGAAGAAGCGCTGCACGACTACCGCCGTCAGGCACCGAACGCCGTGCGTAACCACCCCTCCGACGAGCATTTGCTACCGTTGTACTTCGCCCGCGGTGCCGGAGGTGAATTCAGCATCGCCCACCAGGGTTTCACCATGGGCGCGCTGGGGATGGATATTTACAGGTTTGGTTGAAGGCGCGAGATTCGCGTAATGACGCATTAACCCTGCGCCAACTCTCATCTGGATCGGCGCTACCTCTCATATCCGACTCATTGACTGGATCTGTAGCAGCACGGCTTGCCGGCGGTAACGAATTCAGCAACGCCTCCGCCGGCAAGCCGGACTGCTACAGGATCTGCGCCACCCCATTAAACCCAAGGCAAAAAAAATCCCCGAACCAGTCGGGGATTTTTTTGTTCAGACGATCAGCTCAACGCCAATCAGTCTTCGCGATAGCGACGCAGCTTCAACTGCTTGCCGGCAACGCGGGTGTCTTTCAGCTTGGCCAGCAGGCGCTCGAGACCATCTTCTGGCAGCTCGACGAGGCTGAAGCTGTCACGCACCTGAATGCGACCGATCGCTTCACGAGCCAGACCACCTTCGTTGAGGATGGCGCCCAGCAGGTTCTTGGCAGCGATACCGTCACGCGCGCCCAGCGCGGTACGGCAACGGGCACGGCCTTCAGCCAATGGCATCGGAGCACGACGCTCGCGGTCACCACGATCAGGACGATCACCCGACGAACGATCTGGACGATCGCCACGCGGCGCACTGTTCGGAACCAGTGGACGCTCCTTCTCGATGGCAGCCAGCGTCAGGGCCTGACCGTTGGTAGCCTTGCGCAGCAGAGCAGCAGCCAGTGCACGTGGAGTGCAACCGATGTCGGCAGTCAGACGGTCCAGCAGATCGCCGTGGCTGGCTTCAGCATCGGCAACCAGTGGCGCCAGGCTGTTGGTCAGTTTCTTGATGCGGGCATCGAGAACGGCTTGCGAGTCCGGCAGGCGAACTTCAGCGACCTTCTGACCGGTCACACGCTCGATCACTTGCAGCATGCGGCGCTCACGTGGAGTGACCAGCAGCAGCGCACGACCTTCGCGACCGGCGCGGCCGGTACGACCGATACGGTGAACGTAGGACTCTGGGTCGTACGGCATATCAACGTTGAACACGTGAGTGATGCGCGGAACGTCCAGACCACGGGCAGCGACGTCGGTGGCGACAACGATGTCCAGACGGCCGTCTTTGAGCGAGTCGATGACGCGCTCACGCTGGTTCTGGGCGATGTCGCCGTTCAGCGCAGCGGCCTTGTAGCCTTTGGCTTCCAGAGCGCTTGCCAGGTCCAGGGTGGCCTGTTTGGTACGTACGAACATGATCAGGGCGTCGAAGTCTTCGACTTCCAGCAGGCTCAGAACGGCAGAGGTCTTCTGGTCAGCGTGAACCAACAGGTGAGCCTGTTCGATCGCGGTAACGGTCTGAGTCTTGGTCTGGATCTTCACGTGCTGCGGATCACGCAGGTGACGTTCGGCAATGGCACGGATCGACTGCGGCAGGGTGGCCGAGAACAATACGGTCTGACGGGTTGCAGGCATGGCCTTGAAGATGACTTCCAGGTCATCCATGAAGCCCAGCTTGAGCATTTCGTCAGCTTCGTCGAGAACCAGGTGGTTCACGGTCGCCAGGACTTTCTCGTCGCGACGCAGGTGGTCGCACAGACGGCCCGGGGTCGCCACAACGATTTGTGCGCCATTACGGATGGCTTTCAGCTGTGGGCCCATCGGTGCACCGCCGTAGACGGCCACAACGGTGACGCCAGGCATTTGCTTGGAGTAGGTTTCGAAAGCGGTTGCTACTTGCAGCGCCAACTCACGGGTTGGCGCCAGGATCAGGGCTTGCGGCTCGCGCTTGGCAGGATCGATGCGATGCAGGATAGGCAGGGCGAACGCGGCGGTTTTGCCGGTACCGGTCTGCGCCTGGCCAATCATGTCGTGGCCGGCCATGATGATCGGGATCGATTGCTGCTGAATAGCCGAAGGCTCTTCGTAGCCGGTAGCGATAATGGCTGCGAGAATATTCGGATTGAGATTAAAAGCGGCGAAGCCGCCGGTTTCCTGGGTCATGGGTCTGCCTCTGAGTGCATCCGCAAAGACCCATGCTTCAAAGCTGCGCGTGCCGTGTAAGACCCTAGAGTCACCCTGGCTGCTTTGTCGGCGGGGATTTGCGAAAACGTATTGATGAATGGATCGTCAAGGATAGTTCGTAACCGAACCGGTTTGAGAAGAAGGCTTCACAAACCCATACCGTGACGAGGGCCCTATGAAAGGCCGGCGCGCACTATACCGGAATTGCCAAAGTAAGTGAGGATTTTTTTCAGCGCGACAACGCCTTGCGTCCAACTGTCACAGGCTTTGCGCAAACCTGTGTCAGTGTCTATTTTTCTAAAGCCCGGTAGTACTGGCGGCGGGGGCTTAAACGATTCACCTCATCAGTCAGGCAGCCCACCCTCCACTCCTCCTCAGCACGCAGGAATATCGACATGACCTCTTCGATCACAGGCCACGTCAGCCGGGAACAGCGCGGCCCCATCATGCTCATCGGGCTGGATCGCGTGGCCAAGCGCAACGCCTTCGACATGGAAATGCTCAACCAGCTCAGCCTGGCCTATGGCGAGTTCGAGCGCAACGACCAGGCCAGGGTCGCCGTGGTGTTCGCCCATGGCGAGCATTTCACGGGAGGACTGGACCTGGCCGAAACCGGTTCGACACTGGTCAACGGCTGGCAACTTCCGCAAGGCGGCTACGATCCGTGGGGCGTTTTCGCAGGCCCCAGGGTCAGCAAACCTGTCATCGTCGCAGCGCAGGGCTACTGCCTGACGCTGGGTATCGAGCTGATGCTCGCCGCCGACATCAATCTGTGCGCCAGCAACGCGCGCTTTTCGCAGATCGAAGTGCAGCGAGGTCTGTTCGCCTTCGGCGGCGCGACACTGCGCATGCATCAGATCGCCGGATGGGGCAATGCCATGCGCTGGCTGCTGACCGGCGACGAGTTCGACGCTCATGAAGCACTGCGCATGGGGCTGGTGCAGGAAGTCATGGCCCATGAAGATCTGCTGCCGAACGCGTTGCACCTGGCCGGACGCATCGCCGATCGCGCCCCGCTCGGGGTCAGGGCTACGCTGGCTTCGGCGCGTCAGGCGGTGCGTGATGGTGAGGAGGTTGCCGCAGGACAACTCGCCGCGCAGGTGCGGCAGGTGATGTCCAGCGACGATGCCAAAGAGGGGCTGCTGGCGTTGATCGAACGCAGGCCGGGGCATTTTACCGGTCATTGAGAATGACGGGCGTTGATCAGGCTCAGGTCGCCGACCGTACAGTCTTGATCAGGGACAGCAGCGAGTAGCCCAACTGCGGCGCCAGCGCTTCGGCGCGCGCAGTCAGGGCGTCCATGTCCAGCGTCTGGTCAAGATCGTAAGGCACGATCAAAATCACGTTGCCTTCCTTGACCGGCAATTCCCAGTAATGACGATGATAGAGCCCGCGCAACAAGGCCGCGCCGAGCGGTTTGCCGTCGTCCGA
Source organism: Pseudomonas sp. LS-2 (assembly GCF_003605735.1). Taxonomy (GTDB): domain Bacteria; phylum Pseudomonadota; class Gammaproteobacteria; order Pseudomonadales; family Pseudomonadaceae; genus Aquipseudomonas. The sequence continues at coordinate 98,782 of NZ_QXTJ01000033.1, forward strand.
GGCCCACTGGTTGATGATCAGCCAGCCGCCGGGGTTCAGGCGTTGCTGGCATTTTTCCAGAAAGCCCCAGGCCAGGTGCCCCACCGCCGGGCCAGTGTCAGTGTAGAGGTCGACGAAGATCAGGTCGGCGTTTTCCGCAGTCGGGAGTAACTCCAGCGCGTCGCCGATTCGGATATACAGCCGTGGATCGTCTTCCAGCCCCATGTATTCCATCGCCAGGCGCGGTACGTCCGGGCGCAGTTCGATGGCTTCGACGTCGTCGAGCGGCAGAAACTTCAGACAGGCCTGCGTCAGCGTCCCCGCGCCAAGCCCCATGAACAACGCGCTTTCCGGTGCTTCATGACACAGCGCGCCGATCAGCATGGCACGGGTGTAGTCGTATTCCAGCCACGCGGGATCGGCCGTGAACGTGCAGCTCTGCTCGATGGCGTCGCCGAACTCCAGGAAGCGGTAATCCTCCACTTCCAGCACGCGGATCATGCCGAAATCATCGTGGACTTCAGCCAGCACGCGCTCTACACGCTCCTCGGTCATCGTTGCTCTCTTGCCAATAGTTATCTGGGGCGCTTGGTCTGGACGACAGCGATGGCGAAAACGCTACCGCCGACTGGCCGGACTGCGACAGAGACTGAGTCATCAGCCTTCGCAAGCGCGGATTGTCGGCCAAGCAGCCCCGGGAGGTCACGCAAATTATCGGGACGAACTGCTAACATGGCCGTCCGATCGCTTTGATTTCGAGTAGAAGATGAGCCAACCCTGGAGCCCCGACAGCTGGCGGACCCTGCCTATCCAGCAACAACCCCAGTATCCCGATGCCGCCCATGTGCTGCGTGTCGAGCAGACGCTGGCCAGTTATCCACCGCTGGTCTTCGCGGGTGAAGCGCGGGAGTTGCGCCGTCAGTTCGCCGAGGTCACCGAGGGTCGCGCCTTCCTGTTGCAGGGAGGCGATTGCGCTGAAAGCTTTTTCGAGTTCTCCGCCGCGAAAATCCGGGACACCTTCAAGGTGCTCCTGCAAATGGCCATCGTCATGACTTTCGCCGCGGGCTGCCCGGTGGTCAAGGTCGGGCGCATGGCCGGTCAGTTCGCCAAACCGCGCTCTTCGAATGATGAAACCATCGAAGGTGTGACCTTGCCGGCCTACCGCGGCGATATCGTCAACGGCATCGGCTTCGACGAGAAGAGCCGCGTACCGGACCCCGACCGTCTGCTGCAGGCCTATCACCAGTCCACCGCAACCCTGAACCTGCTGCGCGCCTTCGCTCAGGGCGGTTTTGCCGATCTGCATCAGGTGCATCAGTGGAACCTGGATTTCATTGCCAATTCGGCGCTGTCGGACAAGTACAGCCAGCTGGCCAACCGCATCGACGAAACCCTGGCCTTCATGCGCGCCTGCGGCATGGACACTTCGCCTCAACTGCGAGAGACGAGTTTCTTCACCGCCCACGAAGCGCTGCTGTTGAATTACGAAGAGGCGTTCGTGCGTCGCGACAGCCTGACCAACGACTTCTACGATTGCTCGGCGCACATGCTGTGGATCGGCGACCGCACGCGCCAGCTGGACGGCGCGCATGTCGAGTTTCTGCGCGGGGTGAACAACCCGATTGGGGTCAAAGTTGGACCGAGCATGAACACTGACGACCTGATTCGCCTGATCGACATCCTCAACCCCGACAACGACCCCGGACGCCTGAACCTGATCGCGCGGATGGGGGCCAACAAGGTCGGCGATCATCTGCCAGGGTTGATCCGTGCCGTGGAGCGCGAAGGCAAGAACGTGCTGTGGAGTTCGGACCCGATGCATGGCAACACCATCAAGGCCAGCAGCGGCTACAAGACCCGGGACTTCGCGCAGATTCTTGGCGAGGTGAAGCAGTTCTTCCAAGTGCATCAGGCAGAAGGCACGTACGCGGGCGGTATTCACATCGAGATGACCGGACAGAACGTCACCGAATGCATCGGCGGCGCACGTCCGATTACCGAAGACGGCCTGTCAGACCGTTACCACACTCACTGTGATCCACGGATGAACGCCGATCAGTCCCTGGAACTGGCGTTTTTGATTGCCGAGACGTTGAAGGAGGTTCGGCGGTAAATCCCCCGGCGTTGTGGGAGCGCGCTTGCCGGCGATGGCGGTGGGTCTGTCACGAAGCGGTTGATTGACCCAGCGCCATCGCGGGCAAGCGCGCTCCTACAGGTTACCCTTTAGAGGTGCAGTAACCGCTGACGGGTAAAAGCTGCTCGCAATCGCGCCGCACTGGCGCGTTTGCAATTGATCTGGACCTCCGGCAATCCCAACCAGTCCGCCAGCTGTCGCAGATTCGCCGCCAACGCGTGCATCCCCTCCTCGTCAAGCCCCGGCTCTTCCTCGTGCACGGCATGCACCGCCAGTCTTCCCGCTGCCCGTTCGGCCCGCAGGTCGATGCGCGCCGCGATGCGTTCGTGGTGGAGAAACGGCAACACGTAGTAGCCGTAGACCCGCTTGTGCGCCGGGGTGTAGATCTCCAGGCGGTAATGGAAATCGAAGAGCCTTTCGGTGCGCGCCCGCTCCCAGATCAGTGAATCGAAGGGCGATAGCAGCGCGCTGGCAGTGACCTTGCGCGGCGCTTTGAATCCGGGCAGGGCATACGCCGGTTGTTTCCAGCCTTGTACGCGAACCGCCTCGATTGCGCCCTCCTCGAGCAACTCGGCGATGCCCGCCCTGGCCGGTGCCGGGTCCTGGCGAAAATAGTCGCGGATGTCTTTTTCAGTGCCCACGCCCAACGCCTTCACCGCCTGCAACAGCAAACCCCGCTGTGCGTCCGACTCGGTCAGTTCGGGATGATGGATGATCGACGAAGGTAAAACGCGCTCAGGCAAATCATACAGCCGCTCAAAGCCTCGACGACCAGCGACCGTGACTTCACCTGCCGCGAACAACCATTCCAACGCATGCTTTTCGGCGCTCCAGTCCCACCACGGACCAGCCCTCTCCTGGCGGGTGCTGAGACTTCCCGCACCTAATGCGCCCTGATCGCGAACCGCTTGCAGCACACGGGCGATGGTCGGTTGTTGCTCGCGTCCGAATCGGGACAACTGCTGATAGATCCCCTCACCTTGCGCCGCCCGGTGCATGCGCCAGCGCATGAGCGGATAAAGCTCGACCGGCAAAAGCGAGGCTTCGTGGCCCCAGTATTCGAAGAGTTTGCGCTGTCGGCCCTGACTCCAGGCCGCCTGGTCCAGCAGCTTTTGCGGGTAGTTGCCCAGCCGCGAATAAAGCGGCAGGTAATGGGAACGCACCAAGGCGTTGACCGAGTCGATCTGTAGCACACCGAGGCGCTCGATCAGTTGTGTGACATGGCTGGCCTTGAAAGCGGCAGGCGGCTGGCGGCCATTGAAACCCTGGGCCGCCAACGCCAGACGACGGGCTTGTTTGATGGACAGCTGTTGCTGATTCGGCAGTTCTGCAGGCATTCAGGACCTCCTGATCGATTCGCAAAACTACCTGATCCCGTCCTGGGTTGCACATCACCTGTAGCGCCACGGCTTGCCGGCGGTGGCGTTCTCATGATCGCGACCGCCGGCAAGCCGTGCTGCTACCTGGATCGAGTCGTTCATCACTGCGTTACCGACTCGCTCATCAATGCTTCATGGGATCGTCCCAGAACGGACGTTCGGCTTCCTGGTAGACATCTGCGCGACTCAAGCCGACATCCTTAAGGGCATCATCGCTCAAGCTGGCCAGCTCAATACGCTCGCGATGCAGTTTGCGCCAGCGGGCGATCTGCGCGGTGGCTGCGTGCCAGGCACGTTCTACAGCCGAATCATGGGACAGGGTTTTCAGAACCAGTACATAACCTTTTTGACCTTTCATTTTCTCGCCCTCCGAGTGGGGATAGCCAGATCATCCCTCCAGGCTTAAGATCAATCCAACAAATGTTTATGATGCACTGCATCTGGGAGATTGATGTAATGGCCACCTATCCGAGCATCGACAGCGAACTGCTGCGCACCTTCGTCGCCATTGCCGATCAGGGCGGGTTCACCAAGGCTGGCGAGGTGGTCAATCGCACGCAGTCTGCGGTCAGCATGCAGATGAAACGGCTGGAAGATGACGTGGTGCAGCGGCCGTTATTCCAGAAAGACGGTCGGGTGCTGAACCTGACTGCTGAAGGCCAGGTGTTGCTGGGTTATGCCCGGCGGATCCTCAAGTTGCACAGCGAGGTGTTCAACACCCTGCGCGAGCCGCACATGGTCGGGACGGTGAAGATCGGTACGCCGGACGATTACGTGATGCGCTTTCTGCCGGGAATCCTCTCCCGCTTCGCCCAGGCGTACCCGCTGATTCAGGTCGAAGTGCACTGCGAGTCATCGGCGCAGTTGCTGCAACGCCAGGATCTGGACCTGAGTATCGTCACCCGCGAGCCGGGCAAGGAAATCGGACAGATTCTGCGTCAGGAGCGGTTCGTCTGGGCTGAAGCCGCAGGTTTCTGCCCCCATGAGCAAACGCCGATGCCGCTGGCGATGTTCAACAGTGACTGCTTCTGCAGGCTTTGGGCGACTCATGCGCTGGATGCGACAGGCCGTGGATACCGCGTGGCGTATACCAGCGCGAGCCTGTCGGCGATCATGGCGGTGGTGAGCGCGGGACTGGCGGTGACGGCCCAGTTGCAAAGCCTGATCACCTCGGATCTGCGGGTGTTGGGGGAAGAGCAAGGATTGCCGCAGTTGCCGTCGGCGAGCATCGTGCTGCTGCGCAACCCCAACAATCCTTCGCCGATCACTGAATGCCTGGCCGATCACATCGCCGAAGGCTTCAGGCTTTAGGCTCAGTCAGACTCTGAAGCACAGCATGATGGCGCAGATCACCAGAAACACGCAGAACAGCGAGCGCAGCAAACGCTCCGGCAGGCTGTGAGCCAGTGCTACGCCCCAACTGATGCTGGCCAGCCCCCCGATGGCCAACGGAATGCCCATCAGCCAGTCCACATGACCGTGCAGCGCATAAGTGGTCAGGGTGATCGTGGTGCTCGGTGCTGCCAGCGCCAATGCCAGACCTTGAGCGGCGACCTGTGTCGCGCCGAAGAAGCCGGTCAGAATCGGCGTGGCGATCACACCGCCACCGACGCCGAACAACCCCGCCGTGACACCCGACCCCAGCCCCAGCACCCAGAGCCATTTTCCATGACGCAGTTCGGCGCCCGCGTTACCCTTGCGCCAGTACATCTGGATCAGGTTGAACAGCGTCAGCACGATCAGAAAGGCAACGAAGCCGATGCGCATGCTCTGTGGATCGATCCGCACAGCCCATAACGAGGTCAGCCACGAAACCGTGAAGCTCGGCACGATCAACATCATCGCGTTGCGCACGGAAATCCGGTTACGCTGGTTGTAGCGCCAGAGCGCCAGCAGCACGTTGGGCAGCACCATCAGCAGCGCAGTGCCTTGGGCCAGTTGCTGATCCAGCCCGAACAACACGCCCAACGCCGGAATGGTCACCAGACCGCCACCAATTCCGAACAGGCCGCCGAGCGTGCCCATCGCGGCGCCCAGAAACAGATACATCATTACATCGACAATCACACTCGGTCCTCTACATGATCCTGCGCGCATCCTACGCAGTCAGCGGGGCCTGGGAAATCCACAGTTACAGTTAACCGTCAACGAAGCGTGATCAGCCGGTCCACGCATCGTGTTTCTTCGAGAGTGAAGCGTCTACGCCCTCTGGTGATAGAAAACGGCTGCACCACCCATTACCTAAATTATCTGGCGCATTAAAGATCGCGGCACTAAATTAGCGCTCACCACCGATCATTCGAGGACATTTCAATGAACGCCGACGATAGCTCGACTCTGGCTGGCGCTGGCAGTTGTGAAAACCTTCTGCTGGATAACCAGCTGTGTTTTGCCCTGTACTCCACATCGCTGATGATGACCAAGGTGTACAAGCCACTGCTTCAGGAATTGAATCTCACCTATCCGCAGTACCTGGCAATGCTGGTGTTGTGGGAACGCGATGGCCTTACCGTAGGAGAAGTCAGCACGCGTTTGCTGACCGACCCAGGGTCACTGACTCCCCTGCTCAAGCGCCTGGAGGCGGAAGGCTTGATCAGCCGCACGCGCAGCAAGGAAGACGAGCGCGTGGTGCTGCTGACCCTGACCGAACAGGGCAAGGCGCTGCACAAGAAGGCCCAAAGCATTCCGCAATGCATCCTCGCTGCCAGCGGGATCAGCGTGGAGCAGCTCAAGGCATTGCAACACGACCTGCTGGGCCTGCGCGGGAACCTGCACGACAACATCTGAGCCCCACCGCTTCCATCGTTTACTTCATAGGCCAGCCATTCGTGCTGGCCTTTTTGTTTCCGCTGCGATGAGCACAATCCGGCTGGCCCTGGGGTGATTCGCCCGTACCCATACGGCTTGCCAGCGGTGGCTATTTGGAAGGCACCGCTGGCAAACCGAACTGCTCCGGATTGAGATAACCCGTAAGAACCTGTGCTTTTCATATTTTTATTTTTCATATAAATCAAATGGTTAAACAGGTAACTGGCCGCTTTGCAAAAAGATTTTTAGATTTCTCAAAAATTTACCTTGCGCGCTAAACATTAGCGAAGTACATTTCATCTCACTTGCTTAGCGCACAAACTTTTAGCGCTAATCACAAACGGCTCAAGCCAACATCATCAAGTGAGGACATATCATGCAAGCACTCTATACCGCAGTCGCAACCGCAACCGGTGGCCGTGATGGCCGTGCTGTTTCCAGCGACAAGATCCTGGACGTGAAACTGGCGACCCCGAAAGAACTGGGCGGCGCTGGCGGTGAAGCCACCAACCCCGAGCAACTGTTCGCGGCCGGTTACTCGGCTTGCTTCATCGGCGCACTGAAATTCGTCGCTGGTCAGAGCAAGCGCAGCATCCCGGCCGACGCCTCGATCACTGCACATGTCGGCATCGGCCAGATCCCTGGCGGTTTCGGTCTGGACATCGACCTGAACATCAACTTGCCAGGTCTGGAACAGGCCGATGCTCAAGCGCTGGTCGATGCGGCCCACCAGGTCTGCCCTTACTCCAACGCCACTCGCGGCAACGTTGACGTACGTCTGCACGTCACCGTCTGATCCACCCGACCACGAAGGAGATGAACATGAACACGTTCGGCAAGATTCTGGCTGGCTCCCTCCTCGCGCTGTCGATCGGCAACGCTTTCGCGGCGACCGACACCGGCGTTGAGCACAACACCCAGGCGTTCCTCGATGCGCTCAACGCCGGTGGTGGCAAGCCCATCGAGCAGCTTTCGCCCAAGGATGCCCGCGCCGTTCTGACCGGCGCACAGGCGGGGGTCAAACTAACCCTGCCCAAGGCCGACGTGAGCCAGAAGACCATTTCGGTCGACGGCCAGAACATCAGCCTGACCATCGTGCGTCCGGCGGGCGTCAAAGGCACCTTGCCAGTGTTCATGTACTTCCACGGCGGCGGCTGGGTATTGGGCGACTACCCGACCCACGAACGTCTGGTTCGGGACCTGGTGGAGGGTTCGGGTGCGGTGGCAGTGTTCGTCAACTACACACCTTCACCTGAAGCGCACTACCCGACGGCGATCAACCAGGCCTACGCCGCTACCAAATGGGTGGCGGAGCACGGCAAGGAAATCAACGTCGATGGCAAGCGTCTGGCGGTTGCGGGGAACAGTGTCGGCGGCAACATGGCGGCAGTCGTCAGCCTGATGGCCAAAGACAAAGGCACCCCGGCAATCAAATACCAGGTGCTGCTGTGGCCGGTGACCGACGCCAACTTCGATACCGGCTCTTACGAGCAGTTCGCCGAGGGGCACTTCCTGACCCGCAACATGATGAAGTGGTTCTGGGACAACTACACCACCGATCCGAAGCAACGCGCAGAGATCTATGCCTCACCGCTGCGCGCCACAGTGGATCAGTTGAAGGGTCTGCCACCTGCGCTGGTGCAGACCGCCGGTGCCGACGTGTTGCGTGACGAAGGCGAAGCCTACGCTCGCAAGCTGGACCAAGCCGGTGTGCCGGTGACGGCAGTGCGCTACAACGGCATGATCCACGACTACGGGTTGCTCAACGTAGTCAGCCAGGTGCCGGAAGTTCGCTCTGCGATGTTGCAGGCTTCTCAGGAGTTGAAGGTTCATCTGAAGTAAGAGGAAGCACGTCGGATGGATATTCAGCGATTCATCTGACGCCATCGCGGGCAAGCGCGCTCCTACAAGGTATCGAGTCGTCTGTAGGAGCGCGCTTGCCCGCGATGGCATCACTGGGTTCGACAAGCAATCCTGCGAGTGGAGACATGCGAGATGAACTGGTAACCGAACAAACCCATCGCTCACAAAAAAGCCCGACTCATTGGTCGGGCTTTTTCGTATCCAGCGTTACAAGAGCGATGCTTATTTAGCACGGCCTTTGTAAGAACCGCCTTCACGGGTGTCGATCTCGATCTTGTCACCGATTTCGATGAAGTCGGCAACTTGCAGCTCGGTACCGTTGGCCAGCTTGGCAGGCTTCATGACCTTGCCCGAAGTGTCGCCGCGAGCGGAACCTTCGGTGTAGTCAACGACGCGCACGATGGTGGTCGGCAGCTCTACGGAAACCAGACGGCCTTCGAAGAATACGGCTTCGCAGACGTCAGTCATGCCTTCTTCGATGAATGGCAGAACGGCTTCGATGTCTTCGGCGTTCAGTTCGTACATGGTGTAGTCAGTGGTGTCCATGAACGTGTAGGAATCACCGCTGATGAAAGACAGGGTGGCTTCTTTACGGTCCAGGATCACGTCTTCCAGCTTGTCGTCGGCGCTGTAGACGGTTTCAGTCTTGTAGCCGGTCAGCAGGTTCTTCAGCTTGGTCTTCATGATCGCGCTGTTACGACCCGACTTGGTGAATTCAGCTTTCTGAACCAGCCAAGGATCGTTATCAATCTTGATCACGGTGCCGGGTTTAAGCTCTTTACCAGTTTTCATTGCGAGTATCCGAATTTGGATTGAAGTACTTTCTAAGCCCTGTACGAAAAGCCACTTTTCGTACAGGGCTTAATACAAGGCCGCGTATCATATCCAATTTCGGTAAAACTGTACCAGCGCAGTCGTCAGATCGTCCTGCAAGGCCTGTTCCAGACACCACCGCTCGGCATGGGCGGCCAGCTCGCCGCGGTACGTTTCCAGGGTTTTCCAGCTTTGTGCCATGTCCTGGCCCGCATTCCAGTTGCGCCAGACTTCGGTCAGCGCCGCCCCCGCCTCAACCGACAACTCTTTCAGATACAGCTCGAGGAAAGCATCCAGCTTGGCCCAGTGCGCGTCGTCGTCCTGCTCGTAGATGTGCCAGATAAGCGGCTTGCCCGCCCACTGTGCGCGGACGAAAGAGTCTTCGCCGCGCACCACGTTGAAATCGCAGCACCACAGCAACCGGTCGTAATCTTCCTGGCGCACGAAGGGCAGGACCTGGACGGTCAGATTGTCGCGCACCTGCACGGCGCCAGCTTCGAGCCCTTCGACGCCCAGCCAGCGTTGCACATCGCCGATGACACGGCCCTCCGGAACCAGCAGGTGGGTGGGCCGAGAATCCGCGGCCAGACAATCCAGCCACGAACCAAGACCGGCATGCTCATACGCGAACAGCGAGATCAGCCGCGCATGTCCTTGAGAAGCGCCTGCCTGTGGATAAATCCCCAGATCGGCCAGAAACGCCTGTTGGGCGGCCGGATTCAGCTCAAAGGCGTGCCGACGCTCGATCAGACCTGTTTCGCGCAGCAGTCCGCCGGTGGTGGTTCTGAAACCGGGAAAGAAGAAGAACTTTTGTATGCCGCTCGATTGCAGCGACGGCAAGCCGTGGCACCCGGTGACCCATTCCTCGGCGCTGAGGTATTCCAGGTTCAGCCATAACGGACGCGGATTGCGCGCCTTCATGGCTTCTATATAAGCGGCGGGCAGATGGCAGGCGAATGCCTCGATGACCACATCGGCGGGCTCGGCGGCCTGCCAGTCCTTCGCCCAGAAACACACGTTCACACCGTCATGCCACTGCTGCTCGGCGGTCGCGTCGGCGCCGGGGCACAGGCGCGCAAACGCCGCCAGATCATCGACCCACAGGCGCACGTGCATCCCATGTTCGGCGACCAACTGTCGGGCCAGACGAAACGTCACGCCAACATCGCCAAAGTTATCCACAACGGTACAGAAAATATCCCAAGAGGCTTTCATCCGGGCTCCCTGAGGATGTTCAAAAAAGCGGATTGTCCGTCATAACGACGCACAACCTCCAGTCCCGGTCGTGCGACAATCGCGGCCAACGTCATACAAACAAGGAGTCTGCTATGTACGTCAACCATCGCCAATTGTCCGTCACGCTCCAACCACTGAAGCTCATTGTGTCCATTGCTGCCGGAATCTGGTTGGGTTTTCTGGCCGTCGTGCTCACCGGTTGGCTGATCTACAAAGCCTTGCCTGCCGAGCAGAGCCAGGCGTTAAGCAACGCAGCAGCCCAGTTGACGCCTGCTCCTGCGGCCAAAGCGAAGCCTGAAAGTGACAATCCGATGTTCGAGCAATACCAACGCAACCTTGGCGACAGCGAGGCCCGCCAGGCCCAGCAAGCCGAACAGGCCGATCGTCAGCGCGACTTCAACGGTCCGAAATGCCAGTTCTGGATACAACAGAACCAGACCGCGCCGAGCCCGAAAAGTCAGGCCGCCGTTTATCAGTTCTGCGGTTGACCCATTCCACGAGATAAACAGCATTCATGAACAAGCAACAGGTCCTGCAACGGATCATCGAAAAACTCGAAGTCGATCTGGACGTCGCGGTTCGTGCCGCGCAAACCGCCTACGAAACCGCGACCCACGAAGAGAACATCGCCGAGAACAAGTACGACACGCTGGGCCTGGAGGCATCCTATCTGGCAGCCGGTCAAGCGCGTCGGGTCGAAGAGATTCGCCAGTCGCTGGCGTTGTATCAGAGCCTGGTGCTCAAGGCTTTCGATGAGGTCCGTGGCATTCAGTCAGGCGATCTGATCGTTCTGGAGTCAGCCAGCGGCGCGCAGCAGCACCTGTTTCTGGGGCCGGATGCGGCGGGCCTGAAAATCAGCGTCGGTGACATATCGATCACTGTGATCACTGGCAAAGCGCCGCTGGGGCAGAATCTGCTGGGCAAGTTCGATGGCGATGAGGTGGACATCAGCGTCAACGGCAGCCGGCAATCGTTCGAGATCACGCGCGTACTGTGATCCGTTGATCATTTGCAGGGTTGAAGGGTCTGACTTTTTGTGGGTAAGGTGCGCAGTCGCACGACAAACGGTGAACCCGGAAGACGGAGCCGGGCACACGGATTTAACCAAGGAGATATTTCATGACGAACGTCATCACTTTCCCTGACGCCCATGAACGTGATCGCCTCAAGTCCAGTGACCACCAAGGGTTGAGATACCTGAACAAGAAAGAGCGACAACTGATCGACCGCCTGCGCATGACCAGCCATGCAGGCCGCCAGTATGTGTACGACTACGCCAACATCATGTCGCGGTCCAAGCCTCTTTATCCCGAGCCTGTGGATTGACCATCTACTCATGTAGACGATTTGCGCATGTGGATGATTTGCGCACGTAGATGATTGCGCATGTAGACGATTTGCTCATGTAGCAGCACGGCTTGCCGGCGGTGGCGTCCGTGAGATCCACACCGCCGGCAAGCCGTGCTGCTACAGACAGGTCATGAAGCGTTCAGCCCAGGTTCAGTACTAACCCTCAGGACAGGGGCCTATAGTGGGCAAATGTTTATTGCCTTCAGGTACCTGTCATGCCGGTTGCACCGCCCGAATCCATCACGCCTGACACCCCTCCTTCAGCCCAGCCCGAGAAAGTCGACCACCTGCGTTTTCATAAAGGCCATGCGCACCTGGCTCCGACCTTCGGCAACGACGCCTTTGCCTTGAAGGCCGAAGCGTTCGCGCGGTTTTTCGGCACACCCACGTTCCTCGGGGCGCAAACCCTGATCGTGCTGTTGTGGGTCGGCGCCAACCTGACGGGGCTGGTGAAGTTCGACGTCTATCCGTTCATCCTGCTCAATCTGGCATTCAGTCTGCAATCGGCCTACGCCGCGCCTCTGATCCTGCTGGCCCAGACCCGTCAGGCCGCCCGTGACAAGGCCAGTTCCGATGCCGACGCACAACATCGCGAAGCGCTCGCCGTCGCCAACGAAGAACGGATGTCACGCGCAGCCCAGAACACCGCGCAGATGCTCGAACTACTGGAACAGAACACGCGACTGACAGAAATGACCAAGGTGCTGACCGAACGCGTTGAAGCATTGACCGCAGACATGCACAAACATTTTGTGAAGAAGGATGGGCATGTCTGAGGCAATCGCAATGAGATTCTGCCTCTGCGGCCAGGCTTGATCTGACCTACCGAACAATTTGGGCACTGTCTGGACATTTATGGTATTGCGGTCGTCATGGAAGGGCGGGATTATGACCGTAATTTTCCGACACACCGTCGGACCTCTCCCGGAGCGACTGCCCCATGCAAAGCACCTCACGCGAAGAAACCCTGGCTCTCTGGCAAGCTCAGGAACAAGAAATGCGCGCTCGACTGGGCAAGGCTGGCAGCATGAATCTGATGGACGTCGCGCAGCTGACGCCGCAGGCGTTTTTCGACGGTATAGGTAATGGCCTCTATCCACACCCACCGATTGGCGAATTGATGGATTTCGTCCCCATTGAGTGGACGCCCGGACGCTTCATCTTTCAAGGCACACCCGGCCCACAGCATTACAACCCGCTGGGGACGGTGCACGGCGGCTACGCCGCAACGCTGCTGGACTCATGCATGGGTTGCTCGATTCATACCCAACTGCAAAAAGGCCAGGGCTACACCACCCTTGATCTGCGCATCAGTTACATCCGCGCCCTGAGCAACAAGACCGGCCCGATTCGCGCCGAGGGCACGGTGGTGCATGTCGGGCGCTCCACGGCATTGGCCGAGGGCAGGATCTACGACGCCGATGGCCGTCTTTACGCGACGGGAACCACGACCTGCATGATTCTGGACATGAATCGCTGATTTGAGAGCATATGACGCACCGCTTCGCGAGCAAGCCCACGCCTACAGAGGCGCGCAATTATCTGTAGGCGTGAGCTTGCTCGCGATAGCCGGCCCAAGTACGCCACCGATGCTGTGGCCCTGACACCCCATTCGTGATCTCCAATCAAAACTCCCTTTCCGATTGCCCGGTTTTTCCACAGTGAACGAAACCGGATACTGGGCCTCAGACTTTCTCACTGTCCAACGGAGTATCCCCATGACTGTTCCTGCATTTGGCCTGGGCACCTTTCGCCTGAAAGATCAGACCGTCATCGATTCGGTCAGCAACGGCCTTGAACTGGGCTACCGCGTCATCGACACCGCGCAGATCTACGGCAACGAAGCCGAGGTCGGCCAAGCCATCGCGCACAGCGGTGTGCCCCGTGACGAGTTGTTCATCACCACCAAAATCTGGACCGACAACTACGCCGCCGACAAGCTGATCCCCAGCCTCAAGGAAAGCCTGTCGAAACTCAAAACCGACTACGTCGACCTGACCCTGATCCACTGGCCGTCGCCGCAGGGCAAGGTGCCCGTCGCCGAATTCATGGGCGCCTTGCTGGAAGCCAGACAACAGGGTCTGACCCGCGAGATCGGCGTGTCCAACTTCACCGTGGCGCTGATGAAAGAAGCCATCGAGGCGGTGGGGGCAGAGAACATCGCCACCAATCAGATCGAACTGCACCCGTACCTGCAAAACCGCACCGTGGCTGACTTCGCCCAACAGCAGGGCATCAAGATCACGTCGTACATGACGCTGGCTTACGGTGAAGTGCTGAAGGATCCGGTGATCCAGCAGATCGCCGAGCGCCACAACGCAACGCCGGCGCAGGCGACCCTGGCCTGGGCAATGCAACTGGGCTACGCGGTGATTCCTTCGTCGACCAAGCGCGAGAACCTGGAAAGCAATCTCAAGGCGGTCGACCTCAAGCTCAGCAACGAAGACATGGCGCAGATCGCCCGACTGGATCGCGGCCATCGCCTGACCAGTCCGGCGAGCCTGGCGCCGCAGTGGGATTGATCGCCTCGATTCAACAGCTGATCAAATTCCTGTAGCAATCCGGCTTGCCGGTGGTCGCGACTTCAAGAACGCTACCGCCGGCAAGCCGTGCTGCTACAGAGGCGCACGTTGTGAAAGGACGGTCGCGACCTGAAGAACGCCACCGCCGGCAAGCCGTGCTGCTACAGAGGTTCGCTGGTGTTCATCACCCAGGGAACAGACCTTGGAGCGACTCGATCCACGCCCCGTAACAATGCACCCGAACCATAATCAGGCATCTACGTAACATCCCCGAATAATTGGTTCACCTATCCCCCGAACCAATCACACCTCTTCCTGCGAACCAAGCTTGTGAACCTTTGGCGATTGGCCCAAAGGGCCTGAACCGCTGGCTTGAGCGTATCTACAACACACCTTTATCCCTTGAACCAATTTCCATTGGCATCGCTATTGCACTCTCGGTTGCATCGTCGCCAGCAGCTCAACCCTGTCAGCGGCACCTGTTTTTCATCCCGTCACGAGAGACCAAGATGGAAAAGTTCGAGACCGACGCACCTCACGACAACTCGTCGAAAATGGCGTTGGATGCCCTGCGCCAGATGGTGGCGCAACAGGCGGCGTTTCCCCAGCGGGCGTTGCCTACCGAGCGTGAACTGGCGGTGGATTTTGGTGTAAGTCGCCGAGCCATCCGCCGCGCGCTCGCCGTGCTCGAAGCCGAAGGCCAGATCTGGCGCCGACAAGGCAAAGGCACGTTCGTGGGCCCGACCCCACCCAGCGCGGCGATGAGTTTCGCCAAGTTGTCGAGCCGGACCAATTTCAGCGAAGTCATGGAAGCACGGCTGTACCTGGAACCGGCCCTCGCCTCACTGGCCGCACTGCGCGCCAACGGCGAACAGATGGCGATCCTGCGCCGCCTCGCCGAGCGCACCGAGCGCCAGCAGCACGCGACCGAGATCGACGCCGAAGGCATCGAGCTCTGGGACAGCGCGCTGCATCGCGGTATCGCCGAAGCCGCAGGCAACCGCTTGATGCTGGATATCTTCGAAATGCTCGACGCGATTCGACTCGACCCCGCCTGGCGAGACCTGCGCCAACGCGCCCGCAACGCCGACAGGCTGGACACCTACAGCCACGACCACGACGACATCGTCAGCGCCATCGAAACCCGTGACCCGGTCAAGGCCGCCACTGCCATGCGCGGTCACCTGCGCGCCTTGCAGCAAGCCCTCGATCACGTCATTCAACAAGACCTTGAGGCCAGCGTATGAGCGACACCCCTCGCGATCAGCAACGCGCAGTACTGAGCGTCAGCGACCTCACCGTGCGCTTCAAGGATGCGCCGGCCAATGTGGTCGACGGCGTGTCCTTTTCCATTGAGGCGGGCAAGACCCTGGCCATCGTCGGCGAGTCCGGTTGCGGCAAGAGCGTGACGTCCATGGCCATGATGGGCCTGCTGCCCGACACCGCCAAAGTCCAGGCCAGCGCTTCAAGCCTGCTCGACGAACCGCTGTTGGGGATGTCCGATGAGCGTCTGCTGGACGTGCGCGGCAATCGCATGGCGATGATCTTTCAGGAGCCGATGACCTCGCTCAACCCGGTGTTCACCATCGGCGAGCAGATCGCCGAAAGCGTGATGCGCCATCAGGGCGTGTCTGCCAACGCTGCCCGAAAACGCGCTCTGGAAATGCTGGAAAAGGTCCGCGTGCCCGATGCGCTTCAGCGTCTGGACGCCTATCCCCACGAACTTTCCGGTGGCATGCGCCAGCGCGCAATGATCGCCATGGCCCTGGCCAACGACCCGGCATTGATCATCGCCGACGAGCCGACCACCGCGCTGGACGTGACGATTCAGGCGCAGATCCTGTCGCTGGTCGCCAGCCTTCAGGCCGAGACCGGCACCTCGATGATTCTCATCACCCATGACCTCGGCGTGGTGGCGGAAGTCGCCGACGAGGTCATGGTGATGTACGCCGGACGCGTCGTCGAAAGCGGTTCGGTGAAGACGCTGTTTGACGATCCGCAGCATCCCTACACCATCGGCCTGATGGGGTCGATGCCCTCGGTGGGGCCACGCGAAGGGCGTCTGGCGACGATCAATGGTCGCGTCCCGACACCCGCAGAAATGCCCAGCGGTTGCCGCTTTGCCAGCCGTTGCCCGTTCGTCATCGGCGCCTGTCACGGCGCTCGCCCGCCCCTGCTGGAACTCTCCGAAGGCCACTTCGCCGCGTGCATTCGAGCGCCACTGGAACAGCATCTGGGAGCCAGCGCATGAACCTGTCGCAGAACAACATCGTCGACGCAGCCGGACTGGAAAAACCGATTCTGGAAAGCATCGCCGTCAGCAAACATTTCCACAGCGAAGCAGGCCTGTTCCAGCGCAAGAAGCCGCCGGTGCAGGCGGTCAACGAAGTCTCGCTGGCGGTCCGTCGCGGCGAAACACTGGCGTTAGTCGGCGAGTCGGGCTCCGGGAAATCGACCCTGGGCCGCGTGCTGCTGAACCTGCTCAAACCCACCGCTGGCGACGTCATCTATGAAGGACGCAATCTGGGCAATCTGCCCGCCGACAAACTGCGTCAGGTGCGCCGCGATCTGCAGATCATCTTTCAGGACCCCTTCGCGTCGCTGAACCCGCGCATGAGTGTGGAATCGATCATTGGCGAGCCGATCTGGCTGCACCGAGACGACAGCCGCAGCGCGCGTCAGGACAAGGTCGCCGAACTGCTGCGCACGGTTGGCCTGGCGCCGGAGCATGGCAGTCGCTTCCCCCACGAGTTTTCCGGCGGCCAGCGCCAGCGCATCGGCATCGCTCGTGCCCTGGCCTCTGAGCCAAGGCTGATCCTCGGCGACGAACCGGTGTCGGCGCTGGACGTGTCGGTGCAGGCGCAGGTGGTCAACCTGCTGGAAGACCTCAAGCATCAGTTCGGCCTGACCCTGTTGATCGTCGCCCACGGCTTGGCGGTAATCAGGCACATGAGCGACCGAGTGGCCGTGATGTACCTCGGCGAAATCGTCGAACTGGCACCGGTCAACGCGCTGTTCGAGACGCCGTTTCATCCCTACACCCAGGCGCTGATGGCGGCGGTACCGGTCAGCCATCCGGATTTGCGTCGCCCTCGCCCGCTGCTCGGCGGCGACATGCCAAGCCCGAGCAAGCCGCCGTCTGGCTGCCGCTTTCATACCCGTTGCCCGCACGCCAAACCGCTGTGCCGCGAGCTGAAACCGACGTTCGAAACCGTCGAACCGGGACGTCAGGTCGCCTGCCATTACTGGCGTGAAATCGCCAACGCCGGCGCCGGCTCGCTGATCGTGCCAACGCCCAGCGCCGCCTACAGCCAACGCCTGAATCTGTTCAAAAGCCATCAAGCCCTTTCTCTGGAGAGCCAGCCATGAAGTTCGCCCACCTGATGACAACCACGTTGTTGCTGCTCGCTGCGAATGCTGCTGTCGCTGAAACCACCCTGCGCATCGGCATTCAGGACGATCCTGACGTACTCGACCCGCATCGTTCGCGCACCTACTCGGGGCGTCTGGTGTACACCGCCCTGTGCGACAAGCTGGTAGACATCAACCCGGACCTGACCTACGTACCGCAACTGGCCACGGCCTGGAACTGGAGCGAAGACGGCAAGACCCTGACCATGACCCTGCGCGAGGGCGTGACCTTCCACGATGGCGAAGCCTTCGACGCCGCCGCCGTGAAGTTCAACCTGGACCGCGCCCGCACCCTGCCCGACTCGCTGCGCAAGAGCGAACTGTCGTCAGTGGAAAGTGTGGATGTGATCGACGCGAAAACCGTAGCGATCAAGGTCAAGCAGCCTGACGCCACGCTGATTTCGCAGCTGTCCGACCGCGCCGGAATGATGCTCGCACCCAAGGCGTCCGCCACTGATGTCGGCTCGAAACCGGTGTGCTCCGGCCCGTACAAATTCGTCCAGCGCGTGCAGCAGGATCGCATTGTGCTCGAGCGTTTCGACAACTACTGGAACAAGCAGGCGTACCACTTCGACAAGGTGATTTTCCTGCCCATTCCGGATACCTCGGTGCGTCTGGCGAACCTGCGTTCCGGTGATCTGGACATCATCGAGCGCGTGGCGCCGACCGACGTGAAGACCGCCAAGGCCGACAGCCATGTGCAGGTGTTCAGCACCCCTGGCCTGGGTTACATGCAACTGATGTACAACACCAACAACGGTGATAAAGCCAACAACCCACTGGGCCAGGACAAGCGAGTGCGCAAGGCGTTCGAGCTGGCCATCGACCGCGACGCAATCAATCAGGTGGTGTTCGAAGGTCTGTATGCACCGAGCGCGCAGCCATTCCCGAAAAACAGCCCGTACTACGACAAGTCCCTGCCGCTGCCAGCGCGAGACGTTGAAGCGAGCAAGAAGCTGCTGGCCGAAGCAGGCGTGAAAACGCCGGTCAATGTCGAGCTGAAAGTCGCCAACAACCCCATCGCGCAGCAGGTCGGTCAGATCATTCAGGCCATGGCCGAAGAAGCCGGTTTCAAGGTCAACCTGATCGCCACCGAATACGCCACGCTGCTCAGCGAACAACAGGCAGGTAATTTCCAGATCGGCATGAGCGCCTGGTCCGGTCGGCCTGATCCGGATGGCGACATCCACCAGTTCGTGACCTGCAAGGGCGGTCAGAACGACGGTCACTTCTGTGACCCGAAACTCGACGAACTGCTGAACAAGGCACGCACTGTCAACGACCAGGCGCAGCGTCAGGCGCTGTATTTCGAAGCCCTGCGCCTGCTCGCCGACGACGTGCCGACCAGCTACCTGTATTTCGATCCGCGAATCATCGCCATGCGCAGCAACCTGACCGGTTTCGTGCCCAACCCCGATGGTTTGATTCGCCTGAACAACGTCGCCTTCAAATGATCACGGCCCCTGTGGATAACCGTTCGGGCTGCGAGGAATCGCCATGTTGATTTTCATTCTGCGACGCCTGCTCAGCGCCATTCCGACGTTGATCCTGGTCTCGTTGTTCGTCTTCACCCTGCAAAAGCTGTTGCCGGGCGATCCGGTGCAGGCCATGGCAGGCGAAGAGCGCGACCCGGCGGTGATGGAATACCTGCGCGAGAAATACCGGCTCAACGATCCAGTGCCACTGCAGTACGTCCATTGGGTCGGCAACGTGTTGCAAGGTGACTTCGGCACCTCGCTGCGCACTGAGCAACCGGTGACCACGCTGCTGGCTTCGAAGCTGCCGGTAACCATCGAACTGGCGGTGCTGGCGTTGATCATCGCGCTGCTGATCGGCATTCCCACCGGGGTGATTTCCGCCGTGCGCAAAGGCACGGCCACCGATTACGCCGCCAACGTGTTTGCGTTGTCGGGGATTTCCATTCCGCACTTCTGGCTGGGAATTCTGTTGATCATGATCTTCGCCGTGAAGCTGCAATGGCTGCCGGCGTCGGGCTTCGTGCCTCTGGGTGAGGACGTCGGGCAGAACCTGAAAACCCTGATTCTCCCGGCATTCGTGCTCGGCGCCGGGTTGTCCGGCGTGCTGATGCGCCATACCCGCAGCGCCATGCTGGAAGTGCTGCGCGCCGACTACGTGCGTACGGCACGGGCCAAGGGTCTGTTCCCGCGCACGGTGATTCTCAAACATGCGTTGCGCAACGCTCTGATGCCCATCGTCACCCTGACCACGCTGCTGTTCGGCGAACTACTCGGTGGTGCAGTGCTCACCGAGCAAGTGTTCAGCATTCCCGGCTTCGGCAAGATGATCGTCGATGCCGTGTTCAACCGCGATTACGCCGTGGTCCAGGGCGTGGTGCTGTGCGTGGCCATCGGCTTTCTGTTGCTGAATCTGCTGGCCGACGTGCTCTATCGCCTGATCAATCCACGTCTGAGGACTGCCTGATGACCTCGATTGCCGTTAACCCTGCAGTGCCTCACAAAGAGTCGTTGAAGCCGCGCACTCGCTCGCCATTCATGAAGAAATTTCTCGCCAACAAGGGCGCGGTGATCGGCGCCGTGGTGCTGATCGTGTTCATCCTCGCAGCGCTGCTGGCGCCATGGATTGCCCCTTACGATCCATTGAAAGCCAACTTCCTCGCGGTGCGCAAAGCGCCGTCGATGATGTATTGGCTGGGCACCGATGAACTGGGGCGCGACCTGTTCTCCCGACTGCTTTGGGGCGCGCGCAGTTCGCTGTTGGCGGGAGGCGTTTCGGTTGCCATTGCCATGATCATCGGCGTGCCCCTGGGCCTGCTGGCCGGGTACTTCGGCGGCAAGCTCGACGCCGTGATTTCGCGAATCATGGAAGCATTGCTGTCGTGCCCGTTTCTGGTGTTGGCGATTGCGCTGGGCGCGTTCCTGGGCCCAAGCCTGACCAACGCAATGATCGCCATCGGCCTGTCGGCGATGCCGATATTCTCGCGTCTGACGCGGGGCCAGGTGCTGGCGATCCGTCACGAAGATTATCTGGAAGGCGCACGCGCCATCGGTCTGCCGAATCGCTGGATCATCCTGCGCTACGTGCTGCCGAACGTGCTTTCACCACTGGTGGTGCAAGCGACGCTGACCATCGCTTCGGCGATTCTGGCCGAAGCCAGTCTGTCGTTCCTCGGTCTGGGCCAACAACCGCCCTCGCCGTCCTGGGGCTCGATGCTCAACACCGCAAAAAACTTCATGGAGCAGGCGCCGTGGATGTCCATCGCGCCGGGCGTGGCGATCTACATCACCGTGCTGTGCTTCAACCTGCTGGGCGACGGGCTGCGTGACGCACTCGACCCGAAAAGCTGATCAACTGCCGAAGAGATAAATTCATGTTCGATGATCTGGATTACAGCCAACCTTACGCGTCTGCCCGCTCGCCGGTGATGGGCAACAACATGGTGGCCTGCTCGCAGCCACTGGCCGCTCAGGCAGGCCTGGACATGCTGCGTCGCGGCGGTAACGCGGTGGATGCCGCCATCGCAGCGGCCATGGTCCTGACCGTAGTGGAGCCGACCGGTTGTGGCATCGGCAGCGATGCGTTTGCCATTGTCTGGGACGGCAAGAAGCTTCAAGGCCTCAACGCCTCCGGTCGCTCGCCCCAGGGCTGGACGCCCGAGCACTTCGCCGGCCAGACAGAAATGCCGCAACGCGGCTGGCCATCGGTGACCGTACCGGGCGCAGTCTCGGCCTGGGTCGCCTTGTCCGAGCGCTACGGCAAGTTGCCTTTCGAAACGCTGGCGGCACCGGCCATCGGCTATGCGCGCAACGGCTATCAGGTCACGCCGATCATTGCCGAACTGTGGCGTCGTGGCGGCGCATTGCTCAAGGATCAGCCCGGTTTCGCCGAGTGCTTCCTGCCGGACGGCAAAGCACCCGCCGCCGGTGAAAAGATCACCCTGAAGGACCACGCCAACACCCTGGAACTGATCGCTGAAACCAAGGGCGAGTCGTTCTATCGCGGCGAGCTGGCTCAGGCGATCATCGCCCATGCCAACGCCAACGGCAGCGTGATGAGCCTCGACGACCTGGCCAATCACAGCGTTGACTGGATCGACACGATTTCGGTGCCTTACGCCGGTGCCGTGGTCCACGAACTGCCGCCCAACGGCCAGGGCATCGCCACCCTCGCCGGCCTGATCATGCTCGAAGCCCTCGGGGTCGGCGAGCACGCGGTTGACAGCGTCGAGACCGTGCACCCGGTGCTGGAAGCCATGAAACTGGCGCTGGCCGACCTCAATCACCACGTGGCCGACAACGACCACATGCGCCTGAAGTCTGAGCACCTGCTGGACCCGGCCTACCTCATGGAGCGCGCGTCACTGGTCACCGAACAGGCCGCCGACCCTCAGCACGGCGCGCCCAAGGCTGGCGGCACGGTGTACCTTTCTGCCGCCGACGAGAGCGGCATGATGGTCTCGTTCATCCAGTCCAACTACATGGGCTTCGGCTCCGGCGTCGTCGTGCCAGGCACCGGCATCAGCCTGCAGAACCGTGGTGCGGGTTTCAGCCTCGATCCTGAACACGTCAACATCGTCACGCCGGGCAAACGCCCTTTCCACACCATCATTCCGGGCTTCGTAATGAATGCCGACGGCACGCCGTTGATGTCGTTCGGCCTGATGGGCGGCCCGATGCAGGCCCAGGGGCATCTGCAAATGATGATGCGCATCCTGCGCTACAAACAAAACCCGCAAGCCGCCGCCGATGCGCCGCGCTGGCGGATCGAAGCGGGTCTGAAAGTGGCCGTGGAGCGTTCGTTCGATCGCCTGGTGGTCGAAGAGCTGCGCGCCAAGGGCCATGAGGTCGAAATCGAAGACCCAAGCGGCGTGTTCGCCTTCGGCGGCGCGCAGATCATTCAGCGCACCGCCCACGGGTATGTGGGTGGGACCGATCCGCGCAAGGATGGGT
Source organism: Pseudomonas sp. LS-2 (assembly GCF_003605735.1). Classification (GTDB taxonomy): domain Bacteria; phylum Pseudomonadota; class Gammaproteobacteria; order Pseudomonadales; family Pseudomonadaceae; genus Aquipseudomonas. Next base: position 121,205 of record NZ_QXTJ01000033.1, read on the forward strand.
TGGTGGCGGCGTATTGATTAGATTGCTGGCCCCAGGGCCCGAACGGCAAACTCGGCAATCGCCTGCAACTGCTCGCGGCTGGCCCCGCCCTTGGCGCTGACCTTCATGCCACTGAGGGTCGACAGCAGGAAATCACAGGCCCCGGCGATGTCGATAGTCGCCGGGATCTGTTGCTGTTCGACGGCCAGTTTCAAGGTCCGCTCCATCGCCGCCCGCAAGGTTCTTCCCGAACTGGCGCAGAGCTGATTGAGCTCTTCGTCACTCATCCCGAACTCGCAGATCGCATTGACCCCCATGCAGCCTGAAGTCCCTTCCCTTTCGGCGCGGGAGGCGAAGGACAACAGCGTGTTACGCAGCGACTCCAGCGGCGTGGCGTCCTTGCTCAGGCGCCAGATCAGGTCGCTGATACTGTTGGCCTGATACTGCTGCATCGCCTCGATGTACAACTGACGCTTGTCGCCGAACGAGTTGTACATGCTTTGTCGGCTCAGGTTCATCGCTGCCATCAGCGCTTCGGTCGAAGCCGCCGCGAAACCTTTGTCGCAGAACACCCTTATCGCCTGAAGCAGCGCCTCGTCACGGTCGAATTGTCTCGGTCTTGCCATGGGCTGCCTCAGGGTTGAAGGTGCGACGTTTGCCTGAAATCAGGCGAGATACCCGCCGTCCACGGTCAGGCTCGCGCCGGTCACGAACGATGCATCGTCGCTGGCCAGGTACGCGGCCATGCTGGCGATTTCGTCCGCCCTGCCCAATCGTCCCAGAGGTACCAGTGCGATGGCGTGATCAAGATAGGGCGCGTCGGGCGGATTCATGTCGGTGGCGGTCGGACCCGGCTGGATGTTGTTGACGGTGATCCCGCGTGGGGCGAAGTCCAATGCCAGGCCGCGAATCATACCGGTGATCGCTGACTTGGTCATGGAATACGCGCTTGACCCGGGGAATCCCGAACGCTGCCCTGCCACGCTGCCGACCGTGATGATGCGGTCGCCACGGTTCATGACTTTCGACGCTGCCTTGGCGGCGATGTAGGTTGCTCGGACATTGATCGCGTACATCTCGTCCAGCGCTTCGACACTGAAATCATCGACCGAACCCAGGCCGAGGATCCCCGCGTTGTTGACCAGAATGTTCAGCCCGCCGAACTGCTCGACAGTGGTTGTGACCGCGCGCTCGATATCTACTGCTACTCTACTGTCGGCCTTGATTGCCAAGGCTTTGCCACCTTGGGCGCGAATGCTGGCGACCAGCTCATTGGCCTTGTCGGCAGAAGCCGAATAGGTGAACGCAACGGCGGCGCCCTCTTCTGCCAGACGACGCACGATGGCCTCACCGATACCACGGGAGCCCCCTGTAACGAGCGCCGTCTTGCTGGTGAAGCGTTGGGATGGGACGGTCATTTCATGACACCTTTAGTGGATTAATTTATCTATAACAGACCTATTAGCGTCCAGGCGGCTATTAAAAATCAACCTATTAAAGATAATTTAATCCATAATTATCTCTATCAGATGCAAAAAAGGCGCCCTTTAGGCGCCTTCGTGTTTACCACTTGTTTACGCGACGACAGGGATCATCGGATCCGCTGCAGCCAGCGCCGCTTCGCGCTCGGCCACCGGAGGGTAGATCCATACCGAGTTGATCTGCTGTTTCAGTTCCTTGGCCTCTTGCTTGATCAACTTGACCTGACGGTCCCAACCTTCGGTGTAGACCGCGCCCCAGACGCCGAGGTCGAGGCAGGTGACATACTTGACCTGGCTGTAGGGAATCGGTGCCTCGCCCAGCAGGTCGGCGGCGACGTTGTTGCCGGACGAGCGGCCCAGTGCGATGGCGTGCTGACAGGTCATGAGGGCGAAGTTGCCCTCATCGTCGGTGGCCGCGTAGGCGGTGTCGCCGGTGGCGAAGATGTCGTTCTGACCGATGACTTTGAGGTTGCGGTCCACATGCAGACGACCAGAGGCGTCGCGCTCGCCGGGGATCTGTTCGGTCAGCGAGCTTGCGCGCACGCCCACGGTCCAGACCACGGTGCTGGCATCGATGCGGCGCCCGTCGGCCAGGGTCACACCGTGGCTGTCCACCGACGCCACCGAAGCGTTAACCACCCATTCCACCCCCAGCGCTTCAGTAGCTTCGACGATTGACGGGCTGATGTTCGCGCCCAGTGCGGCGCCGACCTTCTCGCCACGGTCGACGATGATCACACGAACCTTGGCATCGGCACCCAACGCCGCACGCAGGCGCGCTGGCATTTCAGTTGCGGTTTCGATCCCGGTGAAGCCGCCACCAGCGACCACGACGGTATTGCGCGGCGCCGACTCCGGTTGCCGTGCCAATGCTTTAATGTGCTGTTCGAGGCGCGTGGCCTCTTGCATCAGGTCGACATCGAAGGCGTGTTCGACACCCGGCACCGAGGCCGGACGCACCACGCGGCTGCCGGTGGCCAGAACCAATTTGTCGTAGTTGATCGAGGCTTTCGTCCCGCTGGCGTCGGTGAAGCTGACTGTTTTGCCGGCCGCATCGATGGTGTCGGCCATGCCTTTGATGAAGGTCACGCCGACCGCATCGAACAGCGGGCCCAGCGGTGACTGCATCTGATGCACTTCCTGCTCGTAGAAACGAGGACGCACACCAAGCACGGCTTCTGGTGCCAACACGGTGACTTCGACGTCATTGCGCTCATGTTTATCCAGCACACGCATGGCGCTCAACGCACTCCACATCCCGCCAAAACCCGCGCCGACAATCAGAATCTGCTTTTTCATAGTGTGCTCCAGAGAGGAAATTAGTCGTTTTCAGGTTGGGTACGCAGTGACCTGGTGAGGAAAAAGTCCGATCGGCCAGTGCGGGTTCATTCAGTCGGAGTTGGCAACCGCCCCCAAGACAACTACGACTCTATTGATCGTAGTTGATTTCAGCAAGTTCTTTTTCGACTCCAGAAACAGACACAACGTGATAAATCAGATAAATAACTATTAAATCAATAGCTTGTATGCATTTACCATTCATCTCACGGGCCGGCTTAGCGGCACCCTGGACGCACCACTCGTCATCCCTAAACTGCAATCCTTGCGGTGAGGCTGGCAAATTGTTAGCTTTCACACGATCAATTCAGTCGGAGATTTAGATGTCTCTTTACAGCGCGGGTGTCGAATACGGCATTCACTGCCTGCTTTATCTGGTGGATGAGCGAGGCGACAGTCGCGAAGCCAGCGTGCGGGATCTGGCCGAGTTGCAAGGCGTGCCACAGGAATACCTGGCGAAAGTCTTCACCAAGTTGGCGAAAGCCAGACTGGTGGTGGCGACCGAGGGTGTGCGGGGGGGCTTCAAGCTGGGTCGACCGTCTGACGAAATTACCCTGTTGGACATCGTCACGGCCATTGACGGGCGCAAGTTGATCTTCGATTGCCGGGACATTCGTGGTCGTTGTGCAGTGTTCGATGGGTGCGCGCCGCAATGGGCGACCGAAGGCATCTGCGGAATCAATGCGGCGATGCTGACCGCGCAGAAGCGCATGGAAGAGGCGCTGGATCAGCAGACCATTCTCGATCTGGCACGCCGTACGGGCCGCAAGGCACCGGCCGAATTTGCAAGTCAGATCAGTGGCTGGTTAAGCGAGCGCAAGGACAATCGTGCGGGTGCTGCCAGTGACGGCATCGCAGTGGTGCAGGTGGACGATTAACCAGCGCCTCGCCACAAATCCGTGGGAGAGAGAGCTTGCTCGAGACCGCGCTGGATCAGTCACAATTCCGAACCTGACATATGCCAATGCCCCTGTAGCAGACCGGCTTGCCGGCGGCGGCGATTTTGAGTCCGCCTCCGCCGGCAAGCCGGACTGCTACAGAGCCTGTGCCGGATTAACCAAACAGCACCGCATAAACCCCCACCACACCGAGCACGATCACCGTCGTGCCCAGCACCACCACCTCACGCAACGGCGCTGGAATGCGCTCGTTTCTTAAGCCCCGCGCGCTTTTGCGGTAGCGCGAATTCAGCGCGAGCTGGATCAGCAGACTGGCGGCCAGCGACACGATGATCGGCAGCAAGGCGATGAGGCCGAAATGGGGAATCCAGCGCAGGAAGAGGGTGCAGACGACGATCAGCGTCAGTAGCGTTCTGCGCCACGCCAGCAGCGTGCGCTCCGGTTGCAGCCCCGGATCGTCATGCCCTAGGGTCAACGGGACCGATGATGGGACGCGACGGCTCACGATGCGCCATATATAAGGAAGACGATCAACCCCGCCGCCACCAGTGCGCCGCCTAGCGACAGGATCGGCACCAGAACCGGCAAAGGGAGTGGCTTGCGCTGACGCATGGCACGCTCGACCTTGAGCCAGCGAATGCAGGCGCTGGCACTGACCAGCATCGCCAGTATCAACAGCGATAACGCCACGGCGCGGCGCAAACCGGGGCTGAACACCTCGCCGGTGAAAGCCTCGACCGCGATGCCGCCGGCGAGAAAGGCCAGCGCGGTGCGAATCCACGCCAGAAAGGTGCGCTCATTGGCGAGGGTGAAGCGAGGGTCAGGTTCGCAACCCCCCCCCAGCAAAGCGGCTGACAGACGATCGCGATCAGGGGAGGCAGTGACAGGGGTCGTGACGTTGCCGGGGTTCGGAGAGTTCATGTCGCACCGAGGTCGGGTAGATGTCCGCGATCATACCGATGATGACCGGGAAAGACCCGCACCGGCAGCGACATTGCTGTGCCTGCGGCCGCAAGATCCAGCTTACGGGAGCCGAAGCCATACATCCGCGACAGTGAACATTGGCAGCCCCACGGCTTGCCGGCGGTAGCGATCTTTCATACGCCACCGCCGTCAATCCGGACTGCTACCGCTTATTAGCCAGATCCACCCACACCGGCCCGTTCGGGTACTGATAACGCTCCAGGGTCTCGGCCGTCATTTCGATACTGTAGCCCGCACGCTTGGGCGGCATGTAGCGCCCGCGACGGATCACCACCGGATCGAGGAAATGCTCGTGCAGGTGATCGACGTATTCCAGCACGCGATTTTCCAGCGAACCGGACACGGCGATGTAGTCGAATATCGAGATGTTCTGCACGTACTCGCACAATCCCACGCCTCCGCCATGTGGACACACCGGAACATTGAACTTGGCCGCCATCAGCAGCACGATCAGCACCTCGTTCAAACCGCCCAGTCGCGCGGCATCGACCTGACAGAAGTCCAGCGATCCGGCCTGGAACATCTGCTTGAACATGACCCGGTTGTGGCAATGCTCGCCAGTCGCCACGCCAATCGGTGCAATGCGTTGACGAATCGTGGCGTGGCCCAGAATGTCGTCGGGATTGGTCGGCTCTTCGATCCACCACGGCTCGAACGCGGCCAGCCTGCGGATGTTGCTGATCGACTCTTCGACGCTCCATACCTGATTGGCGTCCATCATCAAGGTGCGTTCCCAGCCCAACTCATCACGCAGGATCGCCGCCCGGCGCAGGTCTTCCTCGATGTCCGAACCGATCTTCTGTTTGATGTGGGTCCAGCCCTCGGCCACGGCTTCGCGGGCCAGACGGCGCATTTTCTCTTCCGAATAACCCAGCCAGCCTGGCGCAGTCGTGTAGCCCGGATACCCTTCGGCGAGCATGTGCGCTTCGCGTTTGGCCTTGCCCGGGGCCTGGCGCCGCAACAGGGCGATGGCTTCTTCGGGGGTAATGGCGTCGGTGACGTAGCTGAAGTCCAGACACTTCACCAACTGCTCGGGGGTCATGTCGGCCAGCAGCTTCCAGACAGGCTTGCCCTCGACCTTGGCCCACAGATCCCATACCGCATTGACCAGCGCAGCGGTCGCCAGATGGATCACACCCTTCTCCGGCCCCAGCCAGCGCAACTGACTGTCTCCTGCCGTGACGTCATGCCAGAACGCGCCCATGTCGGCGGTGATCGCTTCCAGGCTCAGGCCGACGATGCGCGGCGCCAGCGATTCAATGGCGGCGACGCAGATTTCGTTGCCGCGACCAATGGTGAATGTCAGGCCGTGCCCTTCAAGATTGTCGGGAGAGTCGGTGTGCAGCACGACGTAGGCCGCCGAGTAGTCCGGCGCGCTGTTCATCGCATCGGAGCCGTCGAGGGACAGCGACGTAGGAAAACGAATGTCGCGGATGGAGACAGAGGTGATTTGCATGTGGGCACTCTTGTTGTTCTGCTAAAAGTTCGGGACACCGCAATCCTTGTAGGAGCGCGCTTGCCCGCGATTTCGTTTCGCCAGTCGACAACGCGTTACCTGAACCAATGTTTGGCGGGCAAGCGCGCTCCTGCAGGGATCGCGTCTATCGATAAATGCGACTGTAGGCCGATTACCGATACAGGCATAATCGCGAAATCCTAACGATCGATACCTAATCCGATATGTCTGATTTGCCCGAAAAATTCGCCACGCTGAAAATTTCCAGCCGTCAGATTGCCCTGCTCAACGCGCTGGGCGAGTTGGGGAACCTGCGCAAGGCCGCCGCGGCGATTCACACCTCTCAGCCCGCCGCCAGCCTGTTGCTGCAGCAACTGGAGGATCGACTCGGCGTGCCGTTGTTCGAGCGCCTGCCCCGGGGCATGCAACCGACCGTGTTCGGCGAGGTGATGATTCGCTATGCACAGAGCGCGCTGCATGAGTTCGAATACGCCGAAGCGCAGATCGCCGAACTGGCCGGCGGCGCGGCAGGCATGGTGCGCATCGGCTCGGTCATGGGGCCGGTGCCAACCCTGCTGACGCGCGGGGTACTGGCCTTCAAGGCGCAACATCCCAAAGTCCGGGTCGCCATCGAGGTCGGCACCAGCGACATGCTGCTGCCGGCGCTGATTCGCGGAGATTTCGACGTCGTACTGGGGCGCCTGCCGGATCAACTGGACAGCCAGGGTCTGGATATTCAACTGTTCGAACAGGGCGAGCAGATGCGTATCATCGCCCGCCCCGGCCATCCATTGAGCGCCAGACACAAACCGGCGCTGGCAGATCTGGCTCCGCTGACCTGGATACTGCACCCTATTGGCAGCCCGATGCGCCGCCAGGTAGAAAACGCGCTGAAGGCCGCGCAACTGATCCAGCCGCTGGACATCATCGAAACCAGCTCGATCCTGGCGACNCCCAACGACGTCGCCGAACATTACGCCCGCTACGGCATGATCAGCGTACTGGCCGTGGAGTTGCCGCTGGCGATGGGTAATCTGGGATTGCTGACCTCAAGGGCACGTCCGAACTCCGCTGCGGTCAAGGGATTGATAGCGTTTCTCAAGCAACAGATGGCTGGCTGATTCGATAACCAACCGTTATCAATCAATCGAAACCTTTCATTGGGAAATTATCGCAACGCTTCATAGAGTGATTCACAACCGGGCGGCACGCACCGCCCTCGAACAACAAGAATATGGCCCCCTGTAACGGTGCTGTTCCTTACCTCGGAACCGCGTTGCGGTGTTAAGCGTCGTGAACTCGATGCAGGTGGCAACCGTCCTGAGAGGCTGCATGGAACTCATCGCCAAAACACCAGCGTTCGACAGCAGCGCTCTGGTCATCCGGCTCAATCCCCTCGATAACGTCCTCGTTGCCCGCCAGGCATTGAGCGAAGGGACCCACCTGGAGGAAGAAGGCATTATCGTACTTCAGGACATCCCCTCCGGGCACAAGGTGGCGACGGTTCGCGTCGAGCAGGGACAGCCATTGCGCCGCTACGGGCAGATCATCGGTTTCGCCTCGCAGCCCATCGAAGCGGGCCAGCACGTGCATGTGCAGAACGTCGAGATGTCGGACTTCTCCCGCGATTACGCGTTTGGCGTCGATGTTCACGAAACCCCGAAAACCGAGGCGTTCTTTCAAGGCATCGTCCGCGCCGATGGCCGGGTCGCGACGCGCAACTACATCGGCATCCTCACGTCGGTGAACTGCTCGGCCACGGTGGCCCGAGCGATTGCCGATCAGTTTCGGCGCGACATTCATCCCGAAGCCCTGGCCGATTATCCCAACGTCGACGGCGTTGTGGCGTTGACCCACGGTTCCGGCTGCGCCATCGACTCCAAGGGCGAGGCCATCGATCTGCTGCGCCGCACCCTGGCGGGCTACGCCGTGCATCCCAATTTCGCCGCCGTGCTGGTAGTCGGGCTGGGCTGCGAGACCAATCAGATTCAGGACCTGCTCGACAGCCAGGGCCTCAAGGCCACCGATCAACTGCGCGCCTTCACCATTCAGGGCACCGGTGGCACCTCGAAAACCATCGCCAGCGGGATCGAGCAAGTGAAGTCGTTGCTGCCTCAGGCCAATCAGATCAAGCGTGAAACCGTCAGCGCCCGTCACCTGATCGTCGGCCTGCAATGCGGTGGGTCAGACGGTTACTCGGGCATCACTGCCAATCCGGCACTGGGCAACGCGGTCGATCGGCTGGTGGCCGCTGGCGGCACCGCCATTCTCTCCGAAACCCCGGAAATCTATGGCGCCGAACACCTGCTCACACGTCGGGCGGTGAGCCGCGCCGTCGGCGAAAAACTGGTTCAGCGCATCCACTGGTGGGAAGACTACTGCCGCCGGATGAACGCCGAACTCAACAACAACCCTTCGGCCGGCAACAAGGCAGGCGGGTTGACGACGATTCTCGAGAAATCCCTCGGTGCCGTGGCCAAGGCCGGCTCGACCAATCTGATGGGCGTCTACGAATACGCCGAAGCGGTGAGCGCGCAGGGTCTGGTGTTCATGGACACCCCCGGCTACGACCCTGTTTCCGCCACCGGCCAGGTGGCCGGTGGGGCCAATCTGATCGCCTTCACCACCGGTCGCGGTTCGGCGTACGGCTGTGCCCCCACACCGTCGATCAAGCTGGCGACCAACAACCGCGTGTTCGAATTCCAGCAGGAAGACATGGACGTCAATTGCGGGGGCATCGCGGACGGCAGCACGACCATCGAGGAGCGTGGCGCCTACATCTTTCAGATGATGCTGGACATCGCGTCCGGCGCGCGCAGCAAGAGCGAGCAGCATGGCTACGGGCAGAACGAGTTCGTGCCGTGGCAGATCGGTGCGATCACCTGATGGATGACGCAACGGGGTAATACATCCACTGCGGTGTCGTGATCCGTCGCCGCAGCCAGCAACCTTAACAACAATAAAAAAGGTGCCTATGAAAACCCTGAAGACCTACCAGACGATTACCGTCGTCTTTTTGATGCTGTTCGGGATCGTCAACTATCTGGACCGCAGCGCGCTGTCCATCGCCAACACCTCCATCCAGAAAGACATGCTGATCAGCCCGTCGGAGATGGGCATCCTGCTTTCGGCATTCTCGCTGGCCTATGCTTTCGCGCAACTGCCGATGGGCATGGTGATCGACAAGCTCGGCAGCAAGATCGCGCTGGGCGGCGCACTGCTGGTGTGGTCCGTAGCGCAGACGGCATCCGGGTTCATCAACAGCTTCAGCGGCTTCTTTGCGCTGCGGGTGTTGCTCGGTATCGGCGAAGCACCGATGTTTCCGTCGGCGGCGAAAACCCTGAACGAGTGGTTCGAGGAACATGAGCGCGGCACCCCGACGGGGATCGTCTGGTCGGCCACCTGCATCGGGCCGTGCCTGGCGCCGCCGGTGCTGACGTTGTTCATGGTCAATTTCAGCTGGCGCGGGATGTTCATCATCACCGGCGTCCTGGGTATCGTCCTTTCCCTGTGCTGGCTGATGTTCTACAAAAGCCGCGCGCAGTACCTCAAAGAGCTGGAAGCCCGGGGCGAACAACCGGTCAACGTGGTTCGCGAGCCGACCGTGGTCGACGTGGCGCCGAAGGGCTCGTTCTTCGCGGGCTGGCTGGACCTGTTCAAGCACCGCAGCACCTGGGGCACCTTCCTCGGCTTCATGGGCGTGATCTACATGCTCTGGCTGCACCTGACCTGGTTGCCAGGTTACTTCCAGCGCGAACATGGTCTGGACCCCTACTCGACCGCCTGGGTGGTGTCGTTTGCCTATGTGTTCGGTGCCATCGGCACCATCGCTGCCGGGCGTATCTGCGACCGCCTGGTCAAACGGGGCGTCGGCGTGCTCAACAGCCGCAAATACACCGTGATCGGCGGCCTGGTATTCGCGGCCGTGTTTACCCTGCCGCTGACCTTCGTGACCAGTCTGGGCGGCTGTATCGCTCTGCTGTGCCTGGCGCTGTTCGGCATCAACCTCTCCAGTGCCACGGCGTGGATGGTGGTCAACACCGTGGTCGACAGCAAACGCGTGGCCTCGCTGGGTTCGATCCAGAACTTCGGCGGCTACATTGCAGGTTCCGTGGCGCCGATTGTCACCGGTTTCAGCGTGCAGTATTCCGGCACCTTCGCCACAGCCTTCGCGATGAGCGCGATTGTCGCCCTGCTGTCGGCGGTCGCCTATTTCGTGCTGCTCAAGGCGCCAATTCCGGTGCACACCGGTGCGGCGCAAAAGAACTGGCAGCCGCAGGTAAATGACGTGCAGGGGCGTCAGGTTTGAGTCCCCGCATTTATCGGCTTACACCGGACCTGTAGCAGCACGGCTTGCCGGCGGTGACCATTGCACACCGCCACCGCCGGCAAGCCGTGCTGCTACAGATCGAACACCAACTGGCTCTGATTTTTCCCTTCAAAATCCCCTACTTGTCCTACTCTCTCTGTCAGACGGTCGCTGTTGCGATACCCTGCGGGCCTCGAACCATGGAGCGTTCGCCGCAAGGGTGGGTCTGAGATCGTAGACGTCAGCGAGGGTCGGGATTGAGACAAGTAGAAGGGACAGACTTTGGCGCCAGGAGCAGGCGGCTAAAGCGCATGCCTGTGTTGTGGCTGGCGGGTTTTTTCACCGTTCTGGTCTGCTTTTCCATTACCAGCATCACGCTCTGGCAATTGCGCCAGGCCCGCGCCCATGAGCTGGAGATCGCCAACACCACCGTCGCCAACCTCTCGCGCTCAATGGCGCAGCAGGCGGATGACACCTTCGACCAAGCGGACATTCCCGTCGTCGGCATCGTCGAGCGGCTGTCCTACGACGGCTTCGGTGCCGCCACCAGTTCACGCATGCACGACTACCTGCGCGCAACGGCCGCCAGCGTCGAACAGATTCAAGGTCTGTTCATCTATGACAAGGACGGCAACTGGGCCGCGACCTCCCTCAGTCGCATGCCCGCCAATGCCAACAATGCAGACCGCGAATATTTTCTGTTCCACAAGTCTATAGACAGCGCCCTGCCCCACATCGGCCAGGTCATCCGAAGCCGCACCACAGGCGACTGGATCATTCCGATCTCGCGGCGCGTCAACGACTCGGCAGGCAATTTTGCCGGGGTGGTGCTGGCGACCATCGAGCTTGCGTATTTCGACCGGTTCTTCGACCGCTTCGACATCGGCACGAAGGGCGTCATCACCCTGGCCATGGCGGACGGGACCGTCCTAGCACGCCGCCCGACCATGGACAACGTCAGGGGGGCATCGATTGCCGACGGCGAACTGTTCCGCAAACACCTCAAGGAGCGCTATGAAGGCACGGCCACCGTGCAATCGATCCTCGACCACGAAATCCGCTTGTACGGCTATAAGCGTCTGGATCGTTATCCACTGGTGGTGCTTGCAGGGCTCTCGGAACACGAAGTTCTCGATGAATGGCGCCAATACGCCTGGCGTTCATTGGCGATCATCGTCTGCGTGGTGGTCGCCAACCTGCTGTTCGGCGTGCTGCTGTTTCAACAGATCCGTTTCGGGCTCAATGCCGAGTCGCAATTGCGCATCGCCAGCCATTCGCTGGAAAAACTGGCGTTGCAAGACAGCCTGACGGGCCTAGCCAACCGTCGTCACTTTCAGGAAATCCTCGGACTCGAATTCGCCAAAGGGCAACCCAATCTGCACCCGCTGAGCCTGATCATGATCGATATCGATTTCTTCAAGAGTTACAACGACAACTACGGGCATGTGGCCGGCGACAAATGCATCGTCGCCGTGGCCGAATGCATTCGCGGCAATCTCAACCGCACGGGTGATCTGGCGGTTCGGTATGGCGGTGAGGAAATGGCCGTATTCCTGCCGTACAGCGAAGCCCAAGGGGCTTTTCTGCTGGCAGAGAAAATTCGTCAGGCGGTGCTGACGCGAGGCATCGAACACCAGGGCAACCCCAGCGGCATCGTCAGCATCAGTCTTGGGGTCTATGGCTGTCAGGCGCAGGAATGCCCGACCATGGAAGCCTTTGTCGAACGGGCCGATGCCGCGTTGTACGTTGCCAAACACGAGGGGCGCAATCGTACCGAAATCTGGCAAGGCGGTTCGGCGATCTAGCGGCTCGGGTGAGCCATCACGATCTGCGCCACCTTGCCGCGAAACAGCTCCAGCCGGTCGGGCGGCGCGTCGTGCTCGACCACCAGCGCGCCCACTTCGTCGCACGGCGCGACCTGATAGTGGGCGATACTCGCCAGCTTCTCGTTGATCACCGCGACCACCACTTGCCCGCTACGCGCGACCACGGCGCGCTTGAACTCGGCCACGTCCATGTCGAACGCAGTCAGCCCCTTCACCGCGTCGAGCGCGCAGGCGCCCATGAAGCACAGGTCGAAATTGAAGTGGGTCAATTGCTGGATCGTCGTGAAGCCATACGTGCTGCCCGCGACCGGGCTCAACCGGCCACCGAGCAGGATCACTTCTACCGAAGGCAACTTCATCAACTCCACCGCCAGCACCGGCGAATTGGTGGTGACGGTCAGCGGCATCTGCGGGCTGATCGCCTTGACGATCGCCAGATTGGTCGAACCACCATCGATGAACACATGCTGGCCGGCACTGATCAACCCCGCCGCCGCAATGCCCAACGAGCGCTTGCGATCAGGCTCGTGCTCAATGCGCGCGGTCAACGGCCCATCCGACGCCAGAGAGATCGCGCCGCCATACACCCGTTTGCACAATCCAGCGGCCGCCAGCGCACCCAGATCGCGGCGGATCGAATGCTCCGACACGCTGAATTCCGTCGCAAGATCCGCCGCGATCACCCGACCGTGAAGGGCCAGACGCTCGGTGATCAGGCGCTGACGCTCGCCGGGAAATGCTTCGGGACTGGCAGACATGAAAGGCCTCGACATCAAGCTGGATCGATCAGAAACGAGCAGGATCATGCGGCGGCAGGAAAACAAAAGTCAAACCCATCAGGGGCTTTCATTTGAGAGACAGACAAGGCTGCAAGCAATCTCCTCAAGAAGGAGTTCCGCTGGCGTGTATTCCGTTGAACCCGGACTACCCTGAACACTCCATCTTTCTTTCGACCGCAACGGAGACCTGGGACATGAAAATCGATTTGACCGGCAAGACCGCATTGGTGACGGGTTCGACTCTGGGCATCGGTTACGCCATCGCCAAGGGACTGGCCGAAGCGGGCGCCGAGGTAATCGTCAATGGGCGCAAGCAGGAAGCCGTGGATGACGCCATCACCCACCTGCAACAGGACGTCCCCGGCGCGAAGCTACGAGGCGTGGCCACCGATGTCGGCAGCGCCGCCGGTTGCGAGGCGCTGGTCAAGGCCGTTGCGCAGGTCGATATTCTGATCAACAACGTCGGTATCTACGGCCCGCAAGATTTTTTCGACACGCCGGACGACGTCTGGCAGCGCTTCTTCGACGTCAACGTGATGTCCGGCGTGCGCCTCTCCCGCGCTTACGCCGATGACATGGCCAAGCGCGGCTGGGGACGCATCGTGTTCATCTCTTCGGAGTCGGCGCTGAACATTCCCGCCGACATGATCCACTACGGCTTCACCAAGACCTCCAACCTGTCGATCTCCCGGGGTCTGGCCAAGCGCATGGCGGGCACAGGCGTGACCGTCAACGCCGTCCTCCCCGGCCCGACCCTGTCCGAAGGCGTGGCGGACATGCTCAAGGATGAAGTGGATAAAACCGGCAAATCCCTGGAAGAATGTGCCGCTGCGTTCGTCATGCAGCACCGCCCCAGTTCGATCATTCAACGGGCCGCGACCATCGACGAAGTGGCGAACATGGTGGTCTACGTGTCGTCGCAACAGGCATCGGCCACCACGGGCGCGGCCCTGCGGGTCGACGGCGGCGTGGTCGACACCATCGCCTGATGGCCTCGCAGGGGGTGTCGCTTAAACTCGCCGTATTCGGCGCACTTACCGCTAGCAATCCGGTACTGGCGCAGGCTCGCTGCAGATCGTCACGGCAGCAACGAATACATCAATGCCGAAATCGACACCAGCCCGACGACCACAACGAACACGTTGGACAGCTTGCCCGCGTACTGACGCATGGCCGGCACCTTGCGCACCGCATACATCGGCATAAGGAACAGCAACGCGGCGATCACCGGGCCACCGAGGGTCTCGATCATGCCCAGAATGCTTGGGTTGAGTGTCGCCACCAACCAGCAGACGACCAGCATGAACGCGGCCGTCAGGCGATCCAGCGCGCGCGGCGACGGACGACGACCGCTCTTGATCACCAGCCCCTTGAGACCTTCGCTCGCACCGATGTAGTGACCCAGGAACGATTTGGTGATCGCCACGAACGCAATCAGCGGCGCGGCGAACGCGATGGTCGGATTGCTGAAGTGGTTGGCCAGGTACGAAAGGATCGACAGGTTCTGCGCCTTGGCCTCACCCAACTGCTCCGGCGACAGGGTCAATACGCAACTGAAGACGAAGAACAGCACCATGACCACCATCAGACCGTGGGCGCGGGCGAGAATCTGCGAGCTGCGTTGTTCGGCGTGCTGGCCGTACTGGCGTTTCTGGTCCACGGCAAACGCGGAGATGATCGGCGAGTGGTTGAACGAGAACACCATCACCGGAATCGCCAGCCACAAAGTGTGCAGCAACGCCGAAGGCGCAGGCACGCTGGTGGCTGTGGACAGAATGCCGCCGGTCCAGTGCGGAATCAGAAACACTGCCAGGAACAGCAAGGCGACGATGAACGGGTAGACCATCAGGCTCATGGCCTTGACGATGATCCGCTCGCCGCAACGCACCACGGCCAGCAAACCCAGGATCAGCACAAAGGCCAATACCGCGCGTGGCGGCGGTTGCAGGTGCAATTGATGCTCAAGAAAGCTGCTGACGGTGTTGGTCAGTGCCACGCTGTAAATCAGCAGGATCGGGAACACGGCGAAGAAATACAGCAAGGTGATCAGCGCGCCGGCTTTCTTGCCGAAATGCTGTTCGACCACTTCGGTGATGTCGGCGCCTTCACGTCCCGACAGCACGAAGCGGGTCAGCCCACGGTGCGCGTAAAAGGTCATGGGAAATGCCAGCACGGCAAGGATCAGCAGGGGCCAGAAGCCACCGATGCCCGCATTGATCGGCAGGAACAGAGTGCCTGCGCCGATGGCGGTGCCAAACAGCCCGAGCATCCAGGTGGTGTCGTGGCGGTTCCAGGTAGTCGTCACGCTCGCGGGCGCGGCGTCGATACGCTGTTCGACGCTGTTGGCCTGATCATTCATCCGGTCGATTCTCCGTTGCCGGTGATAGCTACAAGGTCAAAAGCGCGTCGAAAAGCTCGGCAGTCAGCGCCCCTGACCGGTTCTCTACAGGGAAAGGGGAGCGATTGTCCGGGATTAGAGAAGAGAATCAAAGGGTTGTCGGAGGGATGGTCATGCTTTCAGGGGTTTGCGAGGGGGAACTGCGACATCATTACGCAGGCTGCCGGGCTCGTCGATCTTCTGTAGCAGTCCGGCTTGCCGGCGGTGGCGGTGGCGGTGGCGGTGGCGGTTTCAGCCAACCCTACCGCCGGCAAGCCGGACTGCTACAGATGTGTAGAGCTTGTCAACTGACGACCCGCCGCAACGGCATGCTCAACTCCACCCGTAACCCGTCGCTGCGGCTGTCGAACTTCAGCGAGCACGCACAGCGCTGGACGATGGCCTGAACGATCGCAAGACCAAGACCCGCGCCCGGGCTCTTGCCGTTGCGCCAGAAGCGCTGGGTCAGCTTGTCCAGATCGGGCTCCGGAATGCCGGGGCCGTAATCGCGCACGCGAAAATGCGCCTGACCGTCGAAGGTCTCCAGACTCAACTCCACTCGTGCCCCCACCTGGGTATGCCGCAAGGCGTTGTCCAGCAGATTGCGCAGCGCGGCAACCGCCAGCGCCGCCGGCATTTCCACCGGGGCTGTGGATAACTGGGTCGGCAGGATCAGCTCGATGCGCTCGTCATCGCCGTGGTTGGCATCGTGAATCGCCAGTCGTGCCACCTTCTCGGCATCGCATTGCACACCGTCATCGAACGACAAGCTGCCCTCGACCCGCGCCAGCAACAGTAACTGCTCAAGGGTGCGGTGCATCCGGTCGGCGCCCTCCTCCGCATGAGCCAGCGCCTTGTCGCGCTTGTCGCCCTCGGTCATGCGGGCCACTTGCAGGTGGGTCTTGATGGCGGTCAGCGGGCTGCGCAATTCGTGGGCCGCGTCGCCGGTCAAACGGCGCTCGCGCTCCAGCGTCTGGGCAATGCGCTGGAATAACTGGTTCTGGCTCTTGAGCAACGGTTGCAGCTCACTGGGCAGGTTCGGCACGTCCAGCGGCTCGACCGAATCGGCGCTGTGTCGATTCAGGGCGTCGCGCATGCGATTGAGCGGTGCCAGGCCGCGACCGATGCCAAACCACACCAGCACCAGACTGCCAAACAGCGCCACCAGCACCGGCACCGATGCCGCCAGTAAAACCGAATGCCCCAGCACGTCGCGCTCGATCTGCCGATCCGCCGTACTGACCCGCACGTTGCCGTGCATCATGGTGTACACGCGCCAGTGCTGATCATTGATCATCTGATCGTGAAAGCCGCTGGAGTCGGCCTTGAGCGGTTCGGCGGGCGAGCTTTCGGTGCGCGCCAGAACCTGTCCGCGCAACGAACTGAGCTGACAGGCCATGCCGGCAGGAATGCTCAGTTCTCCGGCGCGCAGCGATCGACCGTCGCCGTCCTCGGGCATCTGTATCTGCTCCAGCAGCCCCGCCACCATCCGCGCCGAGGCCTCGAGCCGCTGATCCAGCGACTCCATCATCTGCGTGCGCAGGTCACGCAGCATCCACGCAGCGGCCAGCACCCAGATCAGAATGAACGCCGAGCCGAGGGTCAGACTCAGGCGTGTTCTGAGGCTCATCATCCGTGTTGCTCCGGTATTTCACCTGCAGGCCCGAGGCGATAACCCAGACCGCGTACGGTTTCGATGATGCCGCCGCCGAGCTTGCGTCGCAGATGGTGAATATGAACGTTGAGGGCGTTGCTCTCGACTTCGTCGCCGAAGCCGTAGACACAATCCTTGAGTTGCTCGCTGGACAGTACCCGACCGCGGTTGTTGAGCAACGCCTGAAGCAGCGCCTGCTCGCGTCGCGACAGATCCACCGGCTGTCCGGCGAGGCGGGTTTCGCGGCTGCTCGGATCGTACGTCAGCACGCCGTGCTCGATGACGTTGACACTGCGCCCGGCCATACGCCGCACCAGCGTGTGCAGACGCGCACTCAGTTCGCGCAGGTCGAAAGGTTTGAGCAGGTAATCATCGGCGCCGGCCTGCAGGCCATCGACACGGTCGGTGACGGTGTCGCGGGCGGTGAGGATCAGCACCGGAATATCGGTGCCGTGCTGGCGCAACTGTCTCAGCAGCTTCAGGCCGTCTTCGTCCGGCAAGCCCAGATCCAGCACCATGACGTCGAAATGCGCCGCCGACAGCATGGCACGCGCCGCGGAAGCGGTGGCCACGCGGTCGACCGTCAGGCCTTGGGCATCGAGCCCGGCCGCAATGCCGCTGGCAATCAAGTCGTCGTCTTCACAGAGCAGTACGTGCATGGGCGGCCTCGAAAAAAAGGCGATTGAATCAATGAGCGATTAAGGGCGGATTATGCAGCAGGTCTCGGGCATCTGCTTTTGATTCTGGGGAACCCCGTGGGCGACCCTTCGTTAATCAGCCCTTAATCACCGCCGGCCACCCTCCTCTCATTCACGATCTGCCGGGTGTGCGCATGCGTAAGTTGTTGGTACTGATACTGCTGTTGTTTCCGTTGCTGGCGCAGGCGCTACCAGGTGGGGATCTGTTCAAGAAGCCTGATTTTCTGCCGGTCGGGCAAGCGTTCATGTTCAGCTCCGAGCGGCTGGAGTCCGGTGAAACCCGTCTATACTGGCAGATCGCCGAAGGCTATTACCTGTACCAGAAGCGCCTCAAGTTCGAGGGACTGAGCGTCAATCAGCAGCCGGTTCTACCTGCCGGCGATGAGCATAACGACGAGTATTTCGGTCAGCAGCACGTCTACCGTCAAGGCCTTGAACTGGTGATTCCAGCCTCCGCCACCGGCCAGGTCAAGGTCGGCTGGCAAGGCTGCGCCGATGCCGGCCTGTGCTATCCGCCGCAAAGCCAGGTCGTCGTTCTGGGCAGCGCGAATGCGCAGGTGATCGACGGTCAGGCACCGGATCAGGCACTCGCCAGTACACTGCAGGAGCGTTCACTGGGCTGGAGTCTGTTGATTTTCTTCGGTCTCGGTCTGCTCCTGGCCTTCACCCCCTGCTCGCTGCCAATGCTGCCGATTCTGGCGGGCGTGGTGGTGGGCAGTGGTGCGCGGCCGCGTCGAAATTTCGCGCTGGCGAGCGTGTATGTGCTCAGCATGGCGCTGATCTACGCAGGCTTGGGCGTCGTCGCCGCGCTCTTGGGCAGCAATCTGCAATCGACGCTGCAACAACCCTGGCTGCTGGGCAGTTTCGCCGGTCTGTTCGTACTGCTCTCGCTGCCAATGTTCGGTTTCTTCGAGCTGCAATTGCCGGGTTTCCTGCGCGATCGTCTGGAGCATGCCGGTCGTCAGCGTCAGGGCGGCAGTCTGGTGGGGGCAGGCGTTCTGGGCGCGTTGTCGGGATTGATGGTCGGCCCGTGCATGACTGCGCCATTGGCCGGTGCGCTACTCTATATCGCACAAAGCGGCAACGCGTTGCACGGCGCGTTGGTGTTGTTCGTCATGGGGCTGGGAATCGGCCTGCCCTTGTTGCTGGTGGTGACCGTCGGCAATCGCTTGCTGCCCAAGCCCGGCGCGTGGATGGATCTGGTCAAAGGTGTGTTCGGCTTTTTGCTGCTGGGCACCGCGCTGATCATGATCCGCCCGCTGTTGGCTGAAACCCTGTGGCTGGCATTGTTCGGCGTCCTGCTGTTGACCGTCGCCTTCAGCGCCATCGTGCAGACCCGCAGCCTGAAACGCGCGTCGCTGATCTGCAGTCCCGTTGGCCTGGTGCTTGGCCTGTGGGGTGTGATGATGCTGGTGGGCGCAGCCGGTGGCAGCGACGATCCATGGCAGCCGTTGAAGGTCTACAGCGGTTCGCGAACCGACGCCAGCAGCAGTGAGCGCCACGACGCATTCACCACAATCCGGGACCCCGCCGCTCTGGACCGCGAACTCGCAGCCGCCAGCAGCGACGGCCAGTGGGTATTGATCGACTATTACGCCGACTGGTGCGTGTCGTGCAAGATCATGGAAAAGAACGTCTTCGGCAAAGCTGACGTGATTCAGGCGCTCAACGGTGTGCGCCTGTTGCGTCTGGACGTCACCGCCGACAACGACGCCAGCGGCGAACTGCTCAAGCGCTATCAGGTGCCGGGCCCTCCGACGATGCTGTGGCTGGGACCGGATGGCAGCGAACGTCGAGAGCGCCGCATCACTGGCGAAGTCGATGACAGGCAGTTCATCGACCAATGGCAGACCACTCGGGAACACGGCTGATGCTGAGTTTCTCCCTCGGGCCGTTCGTGCTGGCGTTCAACCATTTGCTGTTGCTGGTGGCGCTCGCGCTGGCGACGCTGGTGGGCTGGATGGCCGGACGCCGCAAGGGCGTCAATCCAGAGCGCGCGCTGTTTGGCGTGTTTCTGATCGGATTGCTCGTGGCGCGTCTGACGTTCGTCGTCGGTTACTGGGCGCAGTATCGAGCCACTCCCCTGAGCATCATCGATATTCGTGACGGCGGTTTTTCACCGTTGGCAGGTGTGATCGCGGTACTGATCGGCGCACTGCTGTGTGGCTGGAGGCGACCCACGCTGCGAGCGTCGATGGGCATGGGCGTCGCAAGCGGCCTGCTGTTCTGGTGGCTTGGCAATCTGGGGCTCAACGCGCAGCACGACAGCGCGCGACTGCCAGACCTCACCCTGCGCAATGCGGCCGGCGAAACCGTTCAGTTGAGCGACTACCAGGGCAAGCCGCTGGTGGTCAATCTCTGGGCGACCTGGTGCCCGCCCTGTCGCCGCGAAATGCCGGTGTTGCAGGCCGGGCAACACGCGCACCCCGAGACGGTATTCTTGTTCGTCAATCAGGCGGAAAGCGCCGGGGATGTCGCGACTTTCCTGGCACGCCAGGGTCTGCATCTGGAGAACGTGCTGTTCGACGCCAATGGGGAACTGGGACAGCGGGTCGGTTCTGCTGCCTTGCCCACCACACTTTTCTATGGCCCTGACGGTCGCCTGTCGGGCAGCCACATGGGCGAACTTTCCAGCGCCAGCCTGACGCATTACCTGGACGACTTCAGCGAAGCGGCGATGCCCGCCTCTGCCCCATTCAAGAACACTCCATCAAGGAGCACTCAATGAGTTTCATGCGTTTATCCCTGGTCGCCGCCGGCCTGCTCGCTCTGCAAAGCACCCTGTTGCACGCCGAAGAATTGCCAGCGCCGATCAAGGCTCTGGAAGCCAAGGGCGCGACCATCAAAGGCAGCTTCGACGCGCCTAGCGGCCTCAAGGGTTTTGCCGCCGAATACCAGAAGCAGGCCATGGCGTTGTACCTCACAGCGGATGGCAAACATGTGCTGGCCGGCAACCTGTTCGACGAGAAAGGCGAAGACCTCAGCCAGGCGCCCCTGCAAAAACTGGTCTATGAGCCGATGACCAAGGAAATGTGGAGCCAGATGGAAAACAGCACCTGGATTGCCGACGGGGCCAAGACTGCACCGAAAGTGATCTACCTGTTCAGCGACGCAAACTGCCCTTACTGCAATATGTTCTGGGAACAGGCGCGGCCATGGGTCAAGTCCGGCAAGGTTCAACTGCGCCACATCATGGTCGGTGTCATTCGCGAAGACAGCGCCGCCAAGGCCGCGAGCCTGCTGGCTGACGCCAACCCGGAGGTCGCCCTGCAGAAACATGAACAGGCCGGCAAGAGCAGCACGCTCAAGGCCATGGAAAACATACCAAAGGCCATTCAGGCCAAGCTCGACGCCAACATGAAACTGATGGAGGACATGGGGCTGTCAGCGACGCCTTCGATCTTCTACAAGGACAAGGACGGCAATCTGCAACAACAGCAAGGCGTGCCACGGCCGGAAGTGTTGGCGAAGATGATGGGGCCGAAATGATCCACCGCTGTTCACTTGCTTGGCAGCACCGCAATTGGCGGCAGCGATTTCAAGAACGCCACCGCCGGAAGCCGGACCACTACCGATCTGGCGACAGCAATCGACACCGCACCGACCTGTGACCTTCTGACCAATGGCAACCCGGCCTGGAAAGTGGATACTGCATCGACCTGTCATACGTGTAAAAATGTCGATCAACATTTCAAGAGCCATAGTCGGGAGGCTCCTTAATGCGTTACGCCGAAGATCACAAAGCCCAAACCTATCAGCGCATCCTCCACGAGGCTGCCGCGCGCTTTCGTCGTGACGGTATCGGCGCAACCGGTTTGCAGCCGCTGATGAAGGCTCTGGGGCTGACCCATGGTGGCTTTTATGCCCATTTCAAATCCAAGGACGACCTGGTCGAAAAAGCCCTGCGTTGCGCAGTGGACCAACTGAACGAGTCGCGAGCTAAGAAGCTGTCGGCTGACGACTCGGCGGCGGCCTTCATCGACATGTACCTGTCCCCCGAGCATCGCACGGAGCCGGAAAACGGCTGCCCGCTGCCGACCATGTCCTCGGAGCTGGGCCAGCGCGGTCAACCCAGCGAGATCACCGATGAGCTGATCGAGCGCATGCTCGCCACGCTCGAAGCCGGCATGCCTGATGGGCAGGAAAACAGTGACAAGAGCGTGATGCTCATGTCGGGGCTGGTCGGCGCACTGGTACTCGCTCGTAGCGCGAAGAACCCGCAACTGGCTGAACGGATCCTGCAAACCACGCGGGATCAGCTCAAGCAGCAGATCAGCGCAGCCTGAACGAAAAAGCCCCTGACGTTTGCGCCAGGGGCTTTCTCACGCCCTCACGGCTGCCAAATCACGGCTGCCAGCGACGAAACAGAACGCTGGCGTTGACGCCGCCGAATCCGAACCCGTTGGACAACGCATACTCGATCTTCATCGGGCGCGCCTTGCCGTGGACGATATCGATACCCGTCGCTGCCTCGTCCGGATTTTCCAGATTGAGCGTCATCGGCGCGATCTGATCGCGAATGGCCAAGGCGGTGAAAATCGCCTCGATGCCCCCCGCCGCTCCGAGCAGATGCCCGGTCGCCGATTTGGTCGATGTGACGGCTACGCCGTTCTGATCACCAAACACTGTCTTGATCGCCGCCATCTCGCCTTTGTCACCGACCGGCGTCGACGTCGCGTGGGCATTGAGGTGCTGGATATCCGCTGGCTTGATGCCTGCCTGACGAATCGCAGCCTGCATGGCCCGTCGCGCACCGCTGCCGTCCTCAGGCCCGGCGGTGAGGTGATAGGCATCGGCGCTGGTGCCATAGCCCACCAACTCCATAATCGGTTTGGCACCACGGGCCAACGCATGCTCCAGGGTCTCGATCACGACGATACCCGCGCCTTCACCCATGACGAAGCCATCGCGATCTTTGTCGAATGGCCGGGACGCGCGCTCGGGCGTTTCGTTGAAGCCACTGGACAGCGCCCGCGCTGCCGCAAAACCACCCAACGCCACGCGGTCGATGCAAGCCTCGGCACCACCGCAGATGGCGATGTCGGCTTCCCCGTCACGAATCATCCGCGCAGCATCGCCAATGGCCTGAACGCCCGCTGCACAAGCAGTCACCGGCGCACCAAGCGGCCCCTGGAAACCATGCTGAATCGACACATGCCCGGCGGCCAGATTGACCAGAAACGAAGGGATGGTGAACGGCGAGAGCCGGCGAGGACCTCGAGAATCCGTTGTCCGCACTGCATCGGCAATGGACACGAAACCCCCGACCCCGGCGCCGATGACCGTCGCCGTACGTTCACGTTCTTCGTCGGTGGATGGCGCCCAGCCCGCCTGCCTGACCGCTTCCTGCGCAGCACCCAGGGCGAACAGAATGAAGCGATCCATTTTTTTCTGTTCCTTGGGCGGCGCGGCGGCATCCGCATCAAAGCCAGCTTCGGGATCGTCCGCCAGCGTCGGAACAGGACCGCCGACCTTGCCTGGCAGATCCGCCACCGTTTCCTCGGGCAACTGAACGATGCCCGAGCGCCCTTCGAGCAAGCGCTGCCAGACTTTCTCGACACCGGTGCCCAATGGCGTCACCAGCCCCATCCCCGTCACTACGATGCGACGTTCGTTCATGCGTTCACCTTTTCGACTTTCAGGACGTTCACAGGCGCGGACTCAAGCACCTGACGTTTTGTAGCGGGCGGCCGCGTGCTGCAGCGACAGGTTAGGCCCCAGTGCCAGACGTGCGTTGATGAACGCGTCCCAGTCTGCAGCGTTGGACAACGAGGGGATGGTGACGAGTTCCTTCTGATCGAAGCCGGCCAGTGCCGCATCGACCATTTCATTGACGTCCATCACCATCTCGGGTGGTAAAGCATTCAGGTCCATACCGGCGCGGTCCCAGATCTCAGTCCGCGTCGCGCCCGGCATCACAGCTTGAACCTGCACACCCTTCTCACCGATTTCAGCATTCAATGACTGGGTCAGGCTCAATACATAGGCTTTACTGGCCGCGTACACGGCGTTGAAACGCTCGGGAATCATCGGCACCACGGAGGCGATGTTCACGATGGCGCCTCGACCACGGGCCAGGAAACCCGCTGCGCCAGCTGATGCCAGGTGAGTGAGCGCAACGATATTGAGTTGAATCAGGCGATCCACCTCCCCCAGATCCGCCTCGGCCAATGCCGTATTCGAGGCTACACCGGCGTTGTTCAGCAACAGTGTGATCGAAGCATCGTCTCGCAGTCGCTGTTCGACGGCAGAAACGTCTTGTGCGTTCGTCAGGTCAGCTTTCAACACCTCGACCTTTACGCCGTGATTGGCACGCAGCTCGGTGGCAAGCGTCTCCAGGCGCGCCTGATCGCGGGCCACCAGCAACAGATCGAATCCTCGCTTGGCCAGCCGGTCAGCGTACGTGGCGCCAATACCGGAAGAAGCCCCGGTGATCAACGCTGTGCCGTGGGTATTGAAAGTGCTCATGGGTAGTTCTCCGTGGACATTGAGAGTAGCAACGCAGGCATATTACGCCCGTAATTTTAAAAATTATATGTTGATCGACATTTTTCATGTCAAGCCCTCATTCCCGGTGCTCATTGCGCGTCCGTTAAACGCCAGACAAAAAAAGACCGATCGATGATCGGTCTTTTTGGTGCCTTGAGGCGTTTCAATCCAGCGCAAGCCGGTCGCGGTTTCTGTCCAGCAAAGCCTTGCCGATGCCCTTGACCTCGATCAGCTCGTCTACCGATGTAAACGCGCCGTTCTCTTCTCGATAGGCGACGATGGCCGCCGCTTTTGCCGCACCGATGCCCGCCAGTTCCTTGTGCAGCGTTTCAGCAGTGGCGGCGTTGATGTTGACTTTGGCACCTTGCTCGGCAGACGCCGAAGCAGGCGCCACCGGAGGGGCGCCATCCGCCGGCGCAGCGTTGGTTGCAATCGAAAAGCCGGCGAGCAAGGCGAAGACAATGGACGACAGGTAGGAAGTACGCATTAGTAATGCTCCATGACATCGTGAGTTGGGAGCAGCTTTCCCGAGCTGCTTCCCAAACCTAGCCGATGCTCATGGAGCGTCAACGCAGGGATCGGTCACCGAATGTGTACGTCACGGCCATGCCCGGAATCAGGGCCCGTAAGGGGGGGCGCGGGTTGATTCAGTGCGTAAGCAAAGTTTTCCCGCGGTCAAGCGTTCACGGTTCGTGACGGCGCTGCAGATGAATCCAGTCGACGATATCGCCCTCGGGCGCATAACCGCTGACCGTGTCGCTCAGAATCTGGCGAACGCGGTTGTAGTCATCCTCGTCCAGCGCCTTGAGCAAATGCGAGAGGTTCTGCCGGAAGGCGTCCCATGACAGATAGTCCTCTTGAGCGCTCATGATCATCGGGTGACTGGTCACGCCCACATTGTCGCCGATCAGCAACTCTTCATAGAGCTTTTCGCCGGGTCGTAAGCCGGTGAACTCGATGGAGATGTCGCCATGAGGATTCTTATCCGAACGGATGCTCAAGCCGGAGAGATGCACCATTTTTTCGGCAAGCTCGATGATTCTCACCGGCTCGCCCATGTCGAGGACGAACACATCGCCGCCCTGCCCCATTGACCCCGCCTGAATCACCAACTGCGCGGCCTCAGGAATGGTCATGAAGTATCGGGTGATCTTCGGGTGCGTAACCGTCAGCGGTCCACCGGACTTGATCTGCTGATGGAACAGCGGGATCACCGAACCGGACGAGCCCAGCACATTGCCGAACCGCACCATGATGAAGCGGGTTTTATTGACCTGATGCACATTGGCGCGGTCGCCAAACATCACGGGCGCCGTTTCGCGGCTCAACGCCTGAAGGATCAGCTCCGCCAGACGTTTGGTGCTGCCCATGATGTTGGTGGGTCTGACCGCCTTGTCGGTGGAAATCAGCACGAAATTCGCAACGCCGGCCTGCAATGCAGCCTGCGCCGCGTTTAGGGTTCCAACCACATTGTTGATGACGCCTTCAGCAATGTTGTGCTCGACCATAGGCACATGCTTGTAGGCGGCGGCGTGGTAGACAGTGTCGACCTTCCAGGTCTTCATCACGTCCAGCAACTTGGAATGATTGCGCACCGAGCCAAGAATCGGCAGCACCTTGACCTTCAGCGACTCGCGCGCAACCCGACGCTCCAGCTCGGAGAGAATCGTGTACAGGTTGAATTCGCTGTGATCCAGCAGAAGCAGCGTCGTAGGCTTGAGCAAGACGATCTGTCGACACAATTCAGAACCGATCGAACCGCCCGCCCCAGTGACTAGCACGCATTGATTCTTGATGCAGTGTTCCAGCAATTCGTCCTGTGCGGGAACAGGATCTCGTCCGAGCAAGTCGGCAATGTCCACTTCCTGCAGATCGTCGACCTTGACTCGGCCAGCCGCCAGATCGGAGAAATTCGGCACACTGCGTACATGGAGCGGAAAGCCTTCCAGAAACCCCAGAATCTCGCGGCGCCGGGCTCGGGCCGAAGAAGGAATCGCCAGAAGGATTTCCTGCGCACCCGTGACATCGATCATCTGCTGGATATGCTTGGGCTTGTAGACCTGCAGACCGGAAATGACCCGGTTGGAGATAGAGTCGTCATCATCGATAAACGCGACCGGACGCATCGACCGCCCCATCCGCAATGCAGCAACCAGCTGATTGCCGGCCGCACCGGCGCCATAGACGGCGACTTTGGGCAGGCCGTCGTCGCGGGTCGCGAATGGGACGTGCTGTGCTGCGGAAAACCAGTCACCGAGAAAGTACTGGCGCATCGCAAGCCGCAATCCACCGATCATCACCAGGCTCAGCCACCAATAATTGAACATGACCGAGCGCGGCACGACATGCTGGTGATTGCTGTAGAGGTAGACGACAACCCCGAGAATCAGAGCCGAGAGGCTGACTGCCTTGATGATTGCAACCAGCGCATCGTTGCCGAAATAGCGCATGACCGCGCGATACATGCCGATCCGGATGAACAGCGGAATTGCGATGACAGGCGCGCTGATGAACAGCCAGGTGTGGATTTCGAGGGGATTGATGAGCTCGTCTACGCCAAGACGGACCACGAAGGCCATCCACAGCGCGAACCAGACCAGACAGACATCCGTCGTGACCTGAATGATCCGCTTCTGGCGGCGAGGAAGCGCCACCAGCACTGCGCGTAACTTGTCCATCCATCCCTCGAACACGGGTTCAATCTCCTATCGACATGAAACAGCAGTGTTTGATCCCTGCCTTACGCAAGAATTACACCATCCCCGACTCGGGGAACTCAGTCAGTTTCGTTCAAGCTCCCCGGCGCGAAATCCGAATGCCAGAACCACCAACGGAACGTAGGCAACGATCACCCCGATCACGCCATTCAACCCGAACTGTGTGACACAGACGGCAAGCGGCAACAGCCAGACCAGATTGATTACACCGACTGCGGACGTCACGGGAAGATGCCTGCCATATCTGCGGGACGCAAATTGGTACGCATGACTTCTGTGAGCCTCATAGACTTTGTCGCCACGAACGAGGCGACGGATGAGGGTAACTGTAGCGTCTACGATGAAAACCCCCAGAAGAATAAGCCAAGACCATAAGAACTGCGAGGAAATCCAGGCCGCCTGGAGCGATAAAACACCCAGAATGATACCCAGAAAGCCGCTTCCGGCATCGCCCATGAAAATTCTGGCGGGCGGAAAGTTCCAGAACAGAAAGCCCAGCACGGCCGCAACCAGAAGAAGCGGCAGCCAGATCAGCTCGTAGAAACCGCTCAAGGCGTAGATCAGCGCTGCACTGAGACAGACGCAGACCGCTTCGACACTGGCAATACCGTCGATGCCGTCCATGAAGTTGTAGAGATTGAGCAGCCATACCAGATAGAACACGGCCAGCACATGACCCAGCCAGCCAATATCGAGCAGGCTGCCGAACATAGCCACCGGCGGCAGACCGCCCAGCCAGATCAACGCCCAGACCGCAGCGATGAAATGCCCCAGCAGGCGCCAGCGCGCCGCGACATGGCCGTGATCGTCGAGAAAGCCCAAGGCCGCGATGACCAGCCCTGAGCCCAGCAGCGCGAGGAACAGCGGCGTGCTCAGTGCATCATCAACAAACAGGAAAACCAGGGCTGCAAGATAGCTGACGACGATCGCGACCCCGCCGCCACGGGGCGTCGGTACCGAATGCGAGCTTCTGCCATTGGGGATGTCGAGCAGACTTTTGTGCAGCGCATAACGCCGCAGCCAGTACGTCAACGCAAAGGAAATCCCGACAACAGCAACCGCCAACCACCAATGATTCATTTTTGTTCCGTTGTTGAGATCACGCGTACATACCGCTATCACCGAACGAGCATTCGGGATGGAAGAATGGGCCTACCGAAAAACGCGGGAAAGATATCACGCAGGGGGTTAAAACACGAAAGCTCGAATGAGCGGGAAAGCAGAGTCGAACTGCTGGCCCTAGATCGACGTGACCCCGGGCCGCAGATCCATTTCGATCAACCGGCTTTAAGCAGTTGTTCTATTTCCTTGACCTTCGCATCGACCAGTTCTTGATCGCGACGGCTTTCCACGTTCAGGCGCAGCAGCGGCTCTGTATTTGACCCACGCAGATTGAAACGCCAATCGGCAAACTCGAGGCTGATGCCGTCGGTTTTGTCGATATTCGAACAAAGGGGCGAGTAGTGCTCCAGCACCTTGCTCAGTACGGTCTTGACGTCGTCAACCTTGTAGTTGATCTCACCGCTGCATGGGTACGCGGCCATTCGTTCGTCAACCAGTTGGGAGAACGATTTGCCAGAGACCGACATCAGAGCAGTCACCAACAGCCATGGAATCATCCCGCTGTCGCAATAGGCGAAATCCCGGAAGTAGTGATGCGCGCTCATTTCGCCGCCATACACGGCGTCTTCCTTGCGCATGCGCTCTTTGATGAACGCGTGACCCGTCTTGCACAACACTGGGGTACCGCCGGCCAGATTGACTTGATCGATGGTGTTCCAGGTCAGACGTGGGTCATGAATGATCTTCGAGCCCGGATGTTGCTTGAGCAGCATTTCTGCCAGCAATCCGACGAGGTAATACCCCTCTACGAAACGCCCCTTTTCATCGAAGAAGAAGCAGCGGTCAAAGTCCCCATCCCAGGCCAGGCCCAGGTCGCAACCGTGCTCGATCAGAGCATCACGGGTGATGCTGCGGTTCTCGGGCAGCAGTGGGTTAGGGACGCCGTTGGGAAAGTTGCCGTCAGGTTCGGCATTGATGATGACCCACTCGAAAGGAAGTTGCTTTCTGATGGCTTCCAGCGCAGGCCCCACCGCTCCGTTGCCCGGGTCGGCGAGAATCTTCAGCGGGCGCAGATCAGCGCCTTTGACATAGCTGAGCAGATGTTCGATGTAAGCCGTCTTGTCCGGCTTTTCTTCGACGCGGCCCAGCTGGGCAGCTACAGCGCCGAAATCACCCGAATCGACGCGCTGACGAATCGCGTCCAGCCCGGTATCCCCGCTGATCGGACGCGATTCGCGCTGAACCAGCTTCATGCCGTTATAACCCTTGGGGTTATGACTGGCGGTGACCATCACGCCGCCATCGGCAGCATAGTGACTGGTCGCAAAATAAACTTCCTCTGTACCGCACAAGCCGATGTCGATCACATCCGCACCGGCTTCCTGTATGCCTTTCATCAAGGCCTGCGCCAGCGCTGGGCTTTCGAGACGCATGTCTCTGCCGACCACGATATTTTTGGCACCCAGTTCCACCACCATGGAGCGCCCAATCCGATAGGCAATATCGGCGTCCAGGTCATTGGGGACCTGACCGCGAATATCGTAGGCTTTAAAGCAACGGGTCTGAATAACGGGATAGTCGGGATTCATGAGTAAAAAACCTATGCGACGAAAAAACCCGAAGGTTTCTCTGTTCAGTATGAAGCAGTCCAGCCTTAGGACCGCACGCTACCCTCGCGCATAACAGCTTGAGGCGAGGGTTAGGCAGTAAAAACGGGAATTAGTTAACTGCGCGGGTGCAATTCTCTTCAAACCGTTCAACAGCACAGCTCCGCGGCTCCCCCAACCTGACTCCAGACTGGGCAAACGCGCGCAGCTTGACCGCGGGTTCTCCCGGATTCAGCCACTATGGTTTTGCGAAATTTTACGAGTGCCATCAAGAACATGCCCTGATGAAAAACTGACAGCCATGGATCCCGGTTCCAGGTAGGGCGATGCGGGATCGAACATGCGCTCAAGCAAGGCGAGCGCGCTTCAACTGCGGGACGTCCCTTCAGCCGAATGCTACCGCCATCACGCCAGACGGGATTTCGGCTTCTTGCGCAGGCGCGCTACCCATGTGAGGACCGGCCCAATCAACATACCGGCCAACAGGGCAAAAATGACCGGTACGGCCACCGAAAGCTCTGGAGCGGACCAACCGAAGAACACCAACGCCACAGGCTGCTGGTTTTCAAGCATGAATACTACCGTCACTGCCAGAACGAACAGGACGATCACAAAAAAGATCAGGCGTTTGATATTACGCATCGAGTACTCCTCTGACGGCTATTGGAGCTCGTGCTCCTCCTCTTCGTTCACCCGATCACGCAATTCCTTGCCGGGCTTGAAGTGGGGGACGAATTTTCCGTCAAGACTGACGGATTGTCCGGTTTTGGGATTGCGACCTACGCGAGGCGCACGGTAATGCAGGGAGAAGCTGCCAAAGCCCCGTATTTCAATACGATCGCCTGTGGCCAGACATTGCGACATCTGCTCAAGCATGGTCTTGATGGCTAACTCCACATCCTTTGATGAGAGCAGTCCTTGATGGGTGACAATTCGTTCGATCAACTCCGACTTCGTCATATTTTTCCCTTCTTTTTCAAGCAGCTAGGTAAAGCGCTTTGAAGGTTTTAGCATGACCGGATGATTTTGAACAGCCCATGTTTCTACTTATGTGAAGGGTATTTCGAGGCGACAGGCCATTACAAGACACAACCCTTCATCAATCGGGGCCTGGAGCACATGCGCCCCTACTGCCATTGCGGGTCTGAAAAACAGACGCCCACAAAAAAGGGCGACCGAAGTCGCCCTTTTTCAATGGTTAGACAGAACTCAGTTCTGCTTTTCCATTTGAGCACGCAGCAGGTCGCCCAGAGTGGTGGGACCCGTGTTTTCTGCGGTTTCAGGCTTGCTACGCAGGCTCTGAATGGCTTCTTTCTCGTCTTCAACGTCTTTCGACTTGATGGACAAGCTGATCACGCGGCTCTTGCGGTCAACGCTGATGATCTTGGCTTCGATCTCTTCGCCTTCTTTCAGAACGTTACGCGCGTCTTCGACGCGGTCACGGCTGATTTCGGAGGCTTTGAGGGTAGCTTCGATGTCGTCGGCCAGAGTGATGATGGCGCCTTTGGCGTCAACTTCTTTAACGGTACCGCGAACGATAGCGCCTTTGTCATTGACAGTGACGTACTCGGAGAACGGATCGCTTTCCAGCTGCTTGATACCCAGCGAGATACGCTCACGCTCTGGATCAACCGACAGGATCACGGTGTCGAGCTCGTCGCCCTTCTTGAAGCGACGTACGGCTTCTTCGCCCACTTCGTTCCAGGAGATGTCGGACAGGTGAACCAGACCGTCGATGCCGCCGTCCAGACCAATGAAGATACCGAAATCGGTGATCGACTTGATGGTGCCGGAGATCTTGTCGCCCTTGTTGAACTGGCCAGAGAAATCTTCCCACGGGTTAGATTTGCACTGCTTGATGCCCAGGGAGATACGACGACGCTCNTGGGTGGATGTTTTTGTTGGTCCAGTCCATTTCGGAAACGTGTACCAGACCTTCCACGCCTTCTTCCAGCTCTGCGAAGCAGCCGTAGTCGGTCAGGTTGGTAACACGCGCGGTCACGCGAGTGCCTTCTGGGTAACGTGCCTTGATAGCAACCCATGGGTCTTCGCCCAGTTGCTTCAGGCCCAGGGAAACACGATTGCGCTCGCGATCGTACTTCAGGACTTTTACATCGATCTCATCGCCAACGTTGACGATTTCCGATGGATGCTTGATGCGCTTCCAGGCCATGTCGGTGATGTGCAGCAGGCCATCGACGCCACCCAGATCGACGAATGCGCCGTAATCGGTGAGGTTCTTGACGATACCTTTGACTTGCTGACCTTCCTGCAGGGATTCCAGCAGAGCTTCGCGCTCGGCGCTGTTCTCGGCTTCCAGGACACTGCGACGGGAAACGACAACGTTGTTGCGCTTCTGGTCCAGCTTGATGACCTTGAATTCCAGCTCTTTGCCTTCCAGGTGCGTGGTGTCGCGCACTGGACGGACGTCAACCAGAGAACCTGGCAGGAACGCACGGATGCCGTTAACGTCGACTGTGAAGCCGCCTTTAACCTTACCGTTGATAACGCCCTTGACCACTTCTTCAGCTGCGAAAGCCGCTTCCAGAACGATCCAGCACTCAGCACGCTTGGCTTTTTCGCGGGACAGTTTGGTTTCGCCAAAGCCGTCTTCGACCGCGTCCAGCGCAACGTGAACTTCGTCACCGACCTTGATGGTCAGCTCGCCAGCGTCGTTGTAGAACTGCTCCAGCGGGATGACGCCTTCAGACTTCAGGCCAGCGTGTACGGTAACCCAGTCGCCGTCGATGTCGACAACGATACCGGTGATGATCGCACCCGGCTGAAGATTGAGGGTCTTTAGGCTTTCTTCAAAGAGTTCTGCAAAGCTTTCGCTCATTTTAATTCCTGTTGATAAAGGCGAAGAATCCGCCTATCTGCCACGCTCCAGACAACGTGGGTTTCGTTCATATGAAAGAAAGCCTGCGGGACTATGACTGGTCTCCCACATGGCTTTCTGGTCATCCAGCGATATCGCGAAGCGCGACTTCACTCAGGATGCGTTCAAGCACCTGCTCGATGGACAATTCGGTGGAATCCAGCTGAATGGCGTCATGCGCCGGCTTGAGCGGGGCTACCGCTCGCTGGGTGTCGCGTTCGTCACGGACACGTATCTCATCTAGCAGACTCGACAGACTAACATCGTCCCCTTTGGCCTTCAACTGCAAATATCGGCGTCGGGCACGCTCTTCGGCACTGGCCGTCAGAAAAACCTTCAACGGGGCCGATGGAAACACCACAGTTCCCATGTCGCGGCCATCGGCGATCAGACCCGGAAACTCCTGAAATGCGCGCTGGCGCTGCAGCAATGCTTCACGAACCGCAGGCAAGGATGCGACTTGCGACGCCCCGCTGCCGACGTGCTCGTTACGGATCGCCAGGGTCACATCTTCACCTTCCAGAATAATTCGCTGACCATGATCATCGGTCGCCGCCTCGAACTGGACATCGAGGTGCGCAGCCAGAAGCTTGAGTGCTTCCTCATTCGTCAGGTCGACCCCATGGTTGCGGGCGGCGAACGCCAGCAGGCGATAAAGCGCGCCAGAGTCCAGCAGACACCAACCCAGACGTTTGGCCAGTAAC
This sequence comes from Pseudomonas sp. LS-2, assembly GCF_003605735.1. Lineage (GTDB taxonomy): Bacteria > Pseudomonadota > Gammaproteobacteria > Pseudomonadales > Pseudomonadaceae > Aquipseudomonas. The sequence goes on from NZ_QXTJ01000033.1 coordinate 154,442, forward strand.
CCGGCGACCGTTCCTTTTCCGGAGCCGCTTGGTCCGTCGATCGTAATGACCGGAGCTTGAGCTTTCACGATTGCCCCTCTTGCGATACACGAATACCCACCTGAGCGCAGAGCGTCAGGAAATTGGGGAAAGAAGTCGCCACGTTGGCGCAGTCCCGAATGCGGATCGGGGCTGCGGCGCGCAGCGACGCAATACTGAACGCCATCGCGATACGATGATCGCCATGCCCGTCGACTTCGCCGCCACCCATGGACCCGCCTTCAATAATGAGGCCATCGGCGGTGGGTTCAACCTTTATACCCAGCGTTGTCAGACCGTCGGCCATGACCTGGATGCGGTCGGATTCCTTGACCCGCAGTTCTTGCGCGCCTCGTAGCACCGTACGCCCTTCTGCGCAGGCCGCGGCCACGAACAAGACCGGGAACTCGTCGATGGCCAGTGGAACCAGCGCTTCAGGGATGACGATCCCCTTGAGCGGCGCATGGCGAATCCGCAGGTCTGCCACGGGCTCGCCACCCACTTCGCGCAGGTTCTGCACAGAAATGTCGGCGCCCATCAGGCGCAGAATATCGATCACGCCGCTGCGGGTCGGGTTCACGCCGACATGTTCGAGCAGCAGATCCGAGCCTTTGGCAATCGATGCTGCGACCATGAAAAACGCCGCTGAGGAGATATCGGCCGGAACCTCGATACGCGTCGCGACAAGCCTGGCACCCGCCTCCACCGACGCGGTCGCTCCATTCCCTGCAACGGGATAGCCAAAACCACGCAGCATGCGCTCGGTGTGGTCGCGGGTTGGTGCGAGCTCGGTCACCGTGGTCTTGCCTCGTGCATACATACCGGCGAGCAGCAGGCTGGATTTGACCTGAGCACTGGCCATCGGCATCACATAGCTGATGCCTTTGAGCGGCTTGCCACCGCGAATCGTCAGCGGCGGACGACCGTCGATTGCGGTTTCGATCGCGGCTCCCATCTGACGCAACGGCTCGGCCACCCGCTCCATCGGGCGCCTGGACAATGACGCATCGCCGGTCAGCACGCTGTCAAACGGCTGCGCTGCCAGCAAACCGGCCAGCAGGCGCATGGAGGTGCCTGAATTGCCCAGATAAATCGGGCCAGGCGCAGGCTTCAGGCCATTCAAACCGACACCATGAATGGTCAGGCGACCATGATGAGGACCTTCGATGACCACGCCCATGTCACGGAATGCCTGCAAGGTGGCCAGGGCATCCTCGCCCTCGAGAAAACCTTCGACCTCGGTCGTGCCTTCGGCCAGCGAACCGAGCATGATCGAACGATGGGAGATCGACTTATCCCCAGGCACCCGGACCTGTCCGCTGACAATACCTCCTGGCTGCGCGACAAACGTCAGCTCTTCGGCAGACGCTTTTTCGATATAGGCACGACGGGCCAGGATCTTCCCGAAATGCTCGCGCGCGACCCTGGCGCGAGTGAACACACCCAGCAGTTGATGACCGTCGCCGGCGTCCACCGCATCACGCAACGCATCCAGATCGCTGCGGAAGGTGTCCAGCGTGCGCAGAACGGCTTCCCGGTTAGCCAGGAAGATATCGTGCCACATGACCGGATCGCTGCCGGCGATACGGGTGAAGTCGCGAAAACCGCCCGCCGCGTACCGGAAGATGTCAAGGTTTTCGTTGCGCTTGGCCAGCGAATCCACTAGGCCGAATGCCAACAGATGTGGCAAATGACTGGTCGCCGCCAGCACTTCGTCGTGACGCTCGACCTGCATGTGCTCGACATCGGCGCCCAGCGCAGACCACATCCGGTCAATCACCGCCAAGGCGTGAGCATCGGTTTCGGGCAGGGGAGTCAGGATCACCTTGTGACGACGGAACAACTGGGCGTTGGAAGCCTCTACTCCGCTCTGCTCGGAACCGGCAATCGGATGGCCCGGCACGAATCGCGCAGGCATGGCCCCGAACGCTTCACGAGCGGCGCGCACGACGTTGCCCTTGGCGCTGCCGACATCCGTCAGCACGGCATCACCGAGGTCGAGCGTCGCCAGCACGCCCAGCAGTTTTTCCATGGCCAGGATCGGTACGGCCAGTTGAATGACATCGGCACCGATGCAGGCAGCAGCGAGATTATCTTCACAGCGATCGACGACACCCAGTTCGACGGCCAGTTTGCGCGACTGCGGGTCGAGATCGACGCCGACCACTTCGCGGCACAGGCCACTTTCCTTCAACCCCTTGGCGAACGAGCCCCCGATCAGACCGAGACCGACCACCACCAGGCGGCCGATCATAGGCGCCGTGGATTGCACTGCCGTGACATCAGCCATGACATCAACCACGCGCCAGAACCTTGCTCAATGCTTCGAGGAAGCGGCTGTTCTCTGCGGGCAGACCGATGCTCACCCGCAGATGATTCGGCATGCCGTAACCGGCGACAGGACGCACGATCACGCCCTCGCGCAGCAACCCTTCATAAATCGAAGCCGCTTCACGTCCCAGATCGACAGCAATGAAGTTGGCTTTGGACGCAATCCAGCCCAGGCCCATTTCACGCAGGCCTTCTTCCATCTGCTGCATGCCCGCCTCGTTCAGCCGACGGCTTTCGGCCACGTAATCGGTATCATCCAGCGCAGCACAAGCGGCGGCAAGGGCGAGACTGTTGACGTTGAAAGGCTGGCGCACCCGGTTCAGCACATCTGCCACGACTGGCGAAGACAGCGCGTAACCGACACGCAATGACGCCAGGCCAAAGGCCTTGGAGAAGGTGCGCGAAACCAGCAGGTTCGGGTATTGAGCGAGAAATGTCAGGCCATCCGGCAACTCGGCGCCTTCGGCGTACTCGATGTAAGCCTCGTCCAGCACGACCAGTACGTCCTTCGGCACGTTGGCGAGGAAGTCTGCCAGCGCTTTGGGCCCGAACCAGGTCCCTGTCGGGTTGTTCGGATTGGCGATGAAGACCACTCGCGTATTGCTGTCGATGGCTGCGAGCATCGCGGGCAAATCGTGCCCCCAATCCCTGGCCTTCGCCACCCGCGCGTCGGCGCCAACGGCTTGAGTGACAATCGGGTAAATGGCGAATGCGTGCTCGCTGAACACGGCATTCAAGCCTGGCGCCAGGTAAGCGCGGGCGACAATTTCAAGAATGTCGTTGGAACCGTTGCCCAGCGTCACCTGACTGGCATCGACGCCATGGCGCTCGGACAGACGCTGCTTGAGGTCGAAACCGTTTCCATCGGGGTAACGGGTCAGATCGTCCAGGGCTTCACGAATCGCAGCCAGCGCCTTGGGGCTTGCGCCCATCGGATTCTCGTTGCTGGCCAGCTTGATGATGCGAGCCGGATCGATATCCAGTTCACGCGCCAATTCGTCCACCGGCTTGCCGGGAACGTAAGGCGATAGTTTTTGCACGCCAGCCTGTGCCAGCGCGAGGAAGTCGCCGCTCATTTACCGCTTTACCTCTTCTAAAACGCAGATCGATGGTTGCCCGGACCGTAGCAGCACGGCTTGCCGGCGGGGGCGATCTTCAGAACGCTCCCGCCGGGTGCCGTGCTGCCGCAGGACAAAACCGCCTAGAGAACGGCCTTGGGATAGGAGCCCAGCACTTTGAGTGCCACGGCTTCCTGACTGATCCGTTCCAGCACCGCCTTGATCAGCGGGTCGCGGTGATGACCGACGAAGTCGATAAAGAACACGTAGGTCCATTTACCGCTGCGTGATGGCCGGGTCTCGATGCGCGTCAGGTCGATGCCGTTCTCGTGGAAAGGCACCAGCAATTCATGCAGGGCACCCGGCTTGTTGCTCATCGATACGATGATCGAGGTCTTGTCGTCACCGGTCGGCGGCACTTCCTGACTGCCGATCATCAAAAAGCGCGTCGAGTTATCCGGACGGTCTTCGATCTTCTCGGCAATGCGCGAAAGGCCGTAGAGACCAGCGGCCATGTCGCCAGCGATAGCAGCGGAGTTCCACTCACTCTTCACGCGCTTGGCGGCCTCGGCATTGCTGGAAACCGCCACGCGCTCGACATTCGGGTAATGCGCGTCCAGCCATTTGCGGCACTGAGCCAGCGACTGGGCGTGGGAGTAGATGCGGCTGATGCTGTCGGTCTTGGTGTTTTCGCCGACCAGCAAATGGTGGTGAATACGCAGCTCGACTTCACCGCAAATGACCATGTCGTGTTCGAGGAAGCTGTCCAGGGTGTGGTTGACCGCACCTTCGGTAGAGTTTTCCACCGGGACGACGCCAAAGTTAACCGCACCGGCGGCGACTTCGCGGAACACTTCGTCGATGGCTGCCATCGGCTTGCTGATCACAGCATGACCGAAATGCTTCAGCGCAGCGGCCTGGGTGAATGTGCCTTCCGGGCCCAGATAAGCGACCTTGAGCGGCTGCTCCAGCGCCAGGCACGAAGACATGATTTCGCGAAACAGACGCGCCATCTCTTCGTTGCTCAGTGGACCACGGTTGCGTTCCATGACGCGCTTGAGCACCGCCGCTTCACGCTCGGGGCGGTAGAAAACCGGCTCCTCGCCTTCGGCCAGTTCGGCCATCTTGACGCGCGCCACTTCCTGCGCGCAGCGTGCGCGTTCGCTGATCAGCTCCAGGACCTTTTCGTCCAGGCTGTCGATGCGAACCCGCAGTGCCTTGAGCTCCTGTTCGGACATTAGCCGTGTTCCTTCTCGAATTCGGTCATGTAGGCCACCAGCGCCTCGACGGCATCCAGACCCAGCGCGTTGTAGATCGAAGCGCGCATGCCGCCGACCGAACGGTGCCCTTTGAGGTTGAGCAGAGCGCGGGCATCGGCACCGGCCAGGAACGCTTTGTCCAGACGCTCGTCAGCCAGACGGAATGGCACGTTCATCCACGAACGGGCGTTGTGGCTGATCGGGTTGCTGTAGAAATCGCTGCCATCGATAAAGCCGTAGAGAAGCTCCTTCTTCGCGCGGTTACGTTTTTCCATGGCATCGACGCCCCCCTGCTCCTTGAGCCACTCGAATACCAGACCCGAGAGGTACCAGGAATAAGTTGCCGGGGTGTTGTACATCGAACCGTTATCGGCCGAGATCTTGTAGTCGAGCATCGTCGGGCAACTGCTGCGGGCGCGGCCCAGCAGGTCTTCGCGAACGATCACCACCACCAATCCGCTAGGGCCGATGTTTTTCTGTGCGCCGGCGTAGATCAGGCCGAATTGCGACACGTCGATCGGGCGCGACAGGATGTCCGAAGACATGTCGACGACCAGAGGAACATCGCCGGTCTCAGGCACCCAGTCGAACTGCAGGCCACCGATGGTCTCGTTGGAGGCGTAGTGCACGTACGCCGCATTGCTGCTCAGATTCCACTCGTTCTGACCCGGGATCGCCAGGTAATCGAACGGTTTGGCGCTGGCGGCCACATTGATGTTGCCGAAGCGACGCCCTTCCTCGATGGCCTTCTTCGACCAGATGCCAGTCTCGATGTAGTCAGCCGTGCCGTTTTCAGGCAGCAGGTTCAGCGGAATCTCTGCGAACTGCTGGCTGGCACCGCCTTGCAGGAACAGGATCTTGTAGTTGGAGGGGACGGACAGCAGCTCGCGCAGATCCTGCTCGGCCTTCACCGCGATGGCTGTGTAATCGTCGCTGCGATGACTCATCTCCATTACTGACAGGCCCTTGCCGTGCCAGTCCAGCATTTCAGCCTGGGCACGCTGCAGGACAGCATCAGGAAGCGCGGCTGGGCCGGCGCAGAAGTTAAAGGCTCGCTTGCTCATATCCACTCTCGTCAGTAACGCGTTTGATTTGAAACGGGTGAAGGCGTTGCGGGAGCTATCGAAGGTCACGATTGTGGGGTGGCAGTCAAACCGCTTCGCGACCGTCGCAAACTCCGATTGCTCCTACAGGGTTCACGTACACCGTATCGTTGCGACCCGATCCGGATCAACTGTAGGAGCAATCGGAGGTCACGACGGTCGCGATGCGGCTCATCGGTATCACCGCCATCGTGACCAGCAAACACTCCATCAAGGGGGACCTGAATCCCCCTTTTTCAACGTCAGTCCTGCGACTGTTCTTCGTCGGCAGCATCGGCTTGCAGATCGCTCGTCGATTCGTCGGAATCGGAGAGGTTCACAACCTCGCCGTCCACCGTTTCACCGTCGAATTCCTCGCCTTCCAGCTCTTCGCCCTCGATTTCCGATGGCTCCTGAACGCGTTCCAGGCCAACCAGTTTTTCGTCCTTGGCCAGCTTGATCAGGGTCACACCCTGAGTGTTGCGGCCCAGGCTCGACACTTCGTCGACACGGGTACGAACCAGAGTGCCCTGATCGGAAATCAGCATGATTTCCTCGCCGTCCTGCACCTGAACCGCACCGACCAGACGGCCGTTACGCTCGTTGCTGACCATGGCGATAACGCCCTGACCGCCACGCTTGTACTCAGGGAACTCGGTGATGGCGGTACGCTTGCCATAACCGCGCTCGGAAGCGGTGAGAATCTCGCTGCCCTCTTCGGGGATCAGCATGGAAATCAGCTTCTGCCCTTCTGGCAGGCGCATGCCACGCACACCGCGAGCGGTACGGCCCATGGCGCGGACTTCGGATTCCTTGAAGCGAGTGACCTTGCCGCCGTCGGAGAACAGCATGATTTCCTGCTCGCCATCGGTGATCGCGGCGGAAATCAGGATGTCGCCTTCGTCCAGTTCCAGCGCGATCAGACCCACGCTGCGTTGACGACTGAACGCCACCAGCGGGGTCTTCTTGACGGTGCCGTTGGCGGTGGACATGAAGATGAATGGCGCCTTCTTCTTGTCTGCTGCCTTGACCCGCGCCTTGCGCTCTTCTTCGGTCTCGTTGGCGTTCTCGATGTCTTCGATGTCGGACTCGGCGCCCTCTGCCTCTTCTTCGTCAGCCCGCTTGCGCATGGCTTCCAGATCCACCGGCAGCATGGTGGTGATGTATTCGCCTTCGCTCAGCGGCAACAGGTTGACCAGCGGACGACCACGGGCAGCGCGGGACGCTTCCGGAATCTCGTAGGTCTTGAGCCAGTACACCTTGCCCTTGCTGGAGAACATCAGCAGCGTGGTATGGCTGTTGGCGACCAGCAGATGAGCGATGTAGTCCTCATCCTTGACGCCCGTGGCCGACTTGCCTTTACCGCCGCGACGCTGAGCCTGATACACGGCCAGCGGTTGAGTCTTGGCATAACCACCGTGGGAGATGGTCACGACGCGCTCTTCTTCCGGGATCATGTCGCCCAGGGTCAGATCCAGACGCGCATCGAGGATTTCGGTGCGGCGCACGTCGCCGTANAGACGCGTGGAGCTGTTGAGGATGCGGATCAGCTCGCCGATCTGAGTCAGGATTTCCTGATACTCGGTCAGCAGTTTTTCGTGCTCCAGACCGGTCAGACGGTGCAGGCGCAGTTCCAGGATCGCCTGGGCCTGTTCCGGCGACAGGAAATACTTGCCGTCACGCAGGCCATACTGAGGATCGAGGTTTTCCGGACGGGACGATTCGGCGCCAGCGCGCTCGACCATCTCGACCACGGCGCTCGATTCCCACGGCGTGTTGATCAGGCCTTCTTTCGCTTCGGCCGGTGTCGGCGACGCCTTGATCAGTTCGATGACCGGGTCGATGTTCGACAGGGCAACCGCCTGACCTTCGAGGATGTGACCACGCTCGCGGGCCTTGCGCAGTTCGAACACGGTGCGACGGGTAACGACTTCGCGACGGTGACGGATGAAGGCTTCCAGCAGGTCCTTGAGGTTGAGGATCCGTGGGCGGCCGTCGATCAGCGCAACGATGTTGATGCCGAAAACGCTTTGCAGTTGGGTCTGGGCGTAGAGATTGTTGAGGATGACCTCAGGCACTTCACCGCGACGCAGCTCGATGACCACGCGCATACCGTCCTTGTCGGACTCGTCGCGCAGTTCGGTGATGCCTTCCAGTTTCTTTTCTTTTACCAGCTCGGCGATCTTCTCGATCAGACGCGCCTTGTTCAGCTGGTACGGCAGCTCGGTGATGACGATTTGCTGGCGACCGCCGACCTTGTCGATGTCTTCGACGATCGAACGGGCGCGCATGTAAATGCGGCCACGGCCGGTCTTGTAGGCTTCGACGATGCCGGCACGGCCGTTGATGATGGCCGCAGTAGGGAAGTCCGGGCCCGGGATGTATTGCATCAACTCGTCGACGGTCAGGTCGCCGTTGTCGATCAGCGCCAGGCAGCCGTCGATGACTTCACCGAGGTTGTGCGGCGGAATGTTGGTCGCCATGCCCACGGCGATACCGCTGGAACCGTTGACCAGCAGGTTGGGGATACGGGTCGGCATGACCGCCGGAATCTGCTCGGTGCCGTCGTAGTTGGGCACCCAGTCGACGGTTTCCTTGTGCAGGTCCGCCAGCAGCTCGTGCGCCAGCTTGGTCATGCGCACTTCGGTGTATCGCATGGCCGCGGCGTTGTCGCCGTCCACCGAACCGAAGTTGCCCTGGCCGTCTACCAGCAGGTAGCGCAGGGAGAAGGGTTGCGCCATACGTACGATGGTGTCGTAGACGGCCGTGTCGCCATGCGGGTGGTACTTACCGATGACGTCACCGACCACACGAGCGGATTTCTTGTACGGCTTGTTCCAGTCGTTACCCAGTTCGCTCATTGCGTACAGTACACGCCGGTGCACGGGCTTCAAGCCGTCGCGTGCATCGGGCAGAGCTCGTCCGACGATGACGCTCATCGCGTAGTCGAGGTAGGACTGCTTCAGCTCGTCTTCGATATTGACCGGGAGGATTTCTTTGGCCAGTTCGCCCATGAGAAGCCTGATTCCTTTTTCTGGTGAAACCTCGTACATCCATCCGGGATGAACGAAGCTCGCCGCCGCCGGCGATTGCCTGGCGACGACTTACGACAAATCAGCGAGTTATGCCATGGATTTGCGCAGTAAAGAGGGCCGCAATGCGCCCCCTTGGAAACCGCCGGATGTTACCACAATCGCCGTCAGGCACGAAGCCTTTGAGAACGCCGAAAACGAGCCATTTCGCCAGCAGAGCCCTGAGAAGCGCTTACAGGGCCTGCTAGCGCCTCACGGGACGGGAAGTATTACCGGTGGCCAACGGATCAATGCAGGCGCTTACGGCACATCAACTGAGCCAGTTTGGCGGTGTCGGGACGCTCGACGATGCCCTTTTCGGTCACGATAACGTCGATCAGGTCCGCGGGCGTCACGTCGAAAACGGGATTGTAGGCATCGACTTGGGCCCCTACCCGCTGGCCGCCGATTTCGAGCAGTTCCTTTGCGTCACGCTCTTCAATCGGAATGTCTTCACCGCTGGCCAGGTTCATGTCGATGGTCGAGCTGGGAGCAACGACCATGAAACGCACGCCGTGGTGCATGGCCGCAACCGCCAGGTGATAGGTCCCGATTTTGTTGGCGACATCCCCGTTGGCAGTGATGCGATCCGCGCCGACGATGACCCAGGTGATGCCTTTGGTCTTCATCAGGTGTGCAGCCGCAGAGTCTGCGGTCACGGTAACGGGAATGCCTTCATTCACCAGCTCCCAGGCCGTCAGGCGCGACCCTTGCAGCCAGGGACGAGTTTCGTCGGCGTAGACGCGCTCGATCATGCCTTCTATATGGGCGGCTCGAATCACGCCCAGGGCCGTGCCGAAACCGCCAGTCGCCAGCGCCCCGGCGTTGCAGTGGGTCAGCACCGTCTGCAGATTGCCCTGATGCTTGCGAATCCACTCCGAACCCAGCTGCGCCATGGTCAGGTTTGCCTCACGATCGCTTAAATGGATCGCGATGGCTTCCGCTTCCATCACCGCACGCGGGTCTTCATGATCCTTCAGGCGATAGAGCCGCTCGCGCATGCGGTTCAACGCCCAGAACAGATTTACAGCCGTCGGCCGGGCATTGACCAGCAGGTCGAAATCTTCTTCCAGCGCCATTTGCCAGTCGTCACCGGCGGCATACCGGTCGTTGACGGCCAGCACCAGGCCGTAGGCCGCAGCGATGCCAATTGCAGGCGCGCCACGCACTACCATCGAACGAATTGCCTCTGCCACGTCGGCAGCCGAGCGATAGGGGAGCCAGGTTTCCTCGAAGGGCAAAATCCGCTGATCCAGCAGATACAGCGTGCCTTCCCGCCAATCGATGGCCTTCACTTTCTCCGCAGCCAGTAATCGATCGCGCATTGCACACCCCACATGATGAAAATTTGAAAACCTGAGGCACCACCCGCTCTGTCATCGCGGTGACAAAGCCATGGCTATCGCGAGCAAGCTCACTCCTACAGGGCTGCATGGGTATGAGTCAAATAGCCAGCAGCTGAAAAAGCGGCCGATTATAGCGAGCCGCCTGCCAAGGCGCTCGGGTATACTTCGCCGTCCCCGAAATAAGTCACTGGATGCCTTTCCCATGCCCGACGCCGCTGCCCCGCTCGACCTTATGCTCCTGCCAGACTGGCTGGTCCCGGTCGAACCGGCGGGCGTGGTTCTTCAGCAACACGGTATCGGCATTCGCGATGGCCTGATCGCGTACATCGGCCCGCGGGCAGAAGCGCTGCGGCAGAACGCCAGAGAAGTTCGTGAACTGCCCGGCATGTTGCTCAGCCCCGGCCTGATCAACGCGCATGGGCACGCGGCGATGACACTGTTCCGCGGCCTGGCCGACGATCTGCCACTGATGAGCTGGCTGCAGGACCATATCTGGCCCGCCGAAAGCAAATGGGTCGATGAGGATTTCGTTCGCGACGGCACCGATATCGCCATCGCCGAGCAGCTCAAGGGCGGCATCACCTGCTTCTCTGACATGTATTTCTTTCCAAAGGTCGCGTGTGAACGCGTTCACAACAGTGGCATTCGGGCACAGATCACCGTCCCGGTGCTGGACTTCCCGATACCCGGTGCCCGCAGCGCCGACGAGTCATTGCACATCGGGGTGGAGCTGTTCAACGATCTGGCCCATCACGACCGCATCAGGATCGCACTGGGTCCGCACGCGCCGTACACCGTCAGCGACGACAACCTGGAGAAGATCCGGGTCATCGCCGACGAACTGGATGCGATGATTCACATGCACGTCCATGAAACCGCATTCGAGGTGCACGAGGCCGTGCAGCAACGTCAGGAGCGCCCGCTCGCCCGCCTGCAACGCCTTGGCCTGCTGGGGCCGCGCTTCCAGGCGGTGCACATGACGCAGATCAGCGATGAAGACCTGGCGATGCTGGTCGAAAGCAATTCCAGCGTGATTCATTGCCCGGAATCGAACCTGAAGCTGGCCAGCGGTTTTTGCCCGGTCGAGCGACTGTGGCAGGCCGGGGTCAATGTCGCGATAGGGACCGACGGAGCGGCCAGCAACAACGATCTGGACCTCCTGGGAGAAACCCGCACCGCCGCGCTGCTGGCCAAGGCCGTCGCCGGTTCCGCCACCGCGCTGGACGCCCACCGCGCCCTGCGCATGGCAACACTCAATGGCGCGCGGGCCATGGGTATCGAAGACCACACCGGCTCCCTCGAGCTTGGCAAGGCTGCGGACATGGTCGCCTTCGACCTGTCGGGCCTGGCGCAGCAGCCGATCTACGACCCTGTCTCCCAGCTCATTTACGCCAGCGGCCGCGACTGCGTCAGTCATGTCTGGGTCGCAGGCAAGCCGTTGCTTCTGGACAAGCGTCTGACGCGCATGGACGAAGAAGCACTGACACGAACCGCCAAAGCCTGGGGCAGCCGCATCGCCGCCAAGGGCTGAATCTTTTTTGCGTCGCCATGGCGAACTGCCGTGGCCGAATACCGAATTTCAAGTTTGAGAGGGATCACACATGAGCAACGTCGACCACGCCGAAATCGCCAAATTTGAAGCCCTGGCTCACCGCTGGTGGGACCGCAACAGCGAATTCAAACCGCTGCACGACATCAACCCGCTGCGGGTGAACTGGATCGACGAGCGCGTCAGCCTGGCAGGCAAGAAAGTCCTGGACGTCGGCTGCGGCGGCGGCATCCTGAGCGAAGCGATGGCTCTGCGCGGCGCCACGGTTACCGGCATCGACATGGGCGAGGCGCCGTTGGCGGTCGCGCAGCTGCACCAGCTGGAGTCCGGCGTCAGCGTCGAATACCGCCAGATCACCGCCGAAGCCCTGGCCGAAGAGATGCCCGAGCAGTTCGACGTGGTGACCTGCCTCGAGATGCTGGAGCACGTGCCCGATCCTTCGTCGGTCATTCGCGCCTGCTACAAGATGGTCAAGCCGGGCGGTCAGGTGTTCTTCTCCACCATCAACCGCAATCCGAAGGCTTACCTGTTCGCGATCATCGGCGCCGAATACATCATGAACCTGCTGCCGCGGGGCACCCACGACTTCAAGAAATTCATCCGCCCTTCCGAGCTGGGCGCCTGGAGCCGCAATGCCGGTCTCGAGGTCAAGGACATCATCGGCCTGACCTACAACCCCCTGACCAAGCATTACAAGCTGGCCAGCGACGTCGACGTCAACTACATGATCCAGACGCTGCGGGGGGCCTGATCCATGCGTTTGAGAGCAGTTCTATTCGACATGGACGGCACCCTGCTCGACACCGCGCCGGACTTCATCGCCATTTGTCAGGCCATGCTCGCCGAGCGCGGCTTTGCGCCGGTGGCGGACAAGCTGATACGCGACGAAATCTCTGGCGGCGCCAAGGCGATGGTTTCAGCGGCCTTCGCCCTTTCGCCCAACGAACCGGAATTCGAGGCGCTGCGCCTTGAGTTTCTGGAACGCTATCAGAAGGACTGCGCCGTCTACAGCAAGCTGTTCGACGGCATGGCGGAGCTTCTGGCAGACATCGAGAAGGCAAAGCTGATCTGGGGCGTGGTGACCAACAAGCCAGTGCGTTATGCCCAGCCGATCATGGAGCAACTGGGCCTGGCGGAACGCTCGGCGGTGCTGATCTGCCCGGACCATGTGACCAAAAGCAAACCGGATCCAGAGCCGCTGCTGCTGGCGTGCAAGATGCTCGACCTGGACCCGGCCAGCGTGCTGTTCGTCGGCGACGATCTGCGGGACATCGAGTCGGGACGCGATGCCGGTACCCGAACGGCCGCCGTGCGCTATGGCTATATTCATCCCCACGACAACCCGAACCATTGGGGTGCCGATGTGGTGGTGGATCACCCGCTGGAGTTGCGCAAGGTGCTCGACAACGCGCTTTGTGGTTGCTGATCACGCGGACAGACATTGATGATCGTGCCCACGCAGAGCGTGGGCACGATCAACTGATCGGCGCTGCTGATCTATTTTGACGAGGCCCCCATGTTCAATTATTCCGCTCGCCCCGAACTGCTCAAGGACCGTGTCATTCTGGTCACTGGTGCAGGACGCGGCATTGGTGCCGCCGCCGCCAGGACCTACGCCGCGCACGGCGCAACGGTCCTGCTGTTGGGCAAGACAGAGGCGAACCTCACCGCCCTCTATGACGAACTCGAAGCAGCGGGTCATCCACAACCGGTGGTGATCCCCTTCAACCTGGAAACCGCCCTGCCCCATCAGTACGACGAACTGGCGGCGATGATCGAGGCTGAGTTCGGTCGTCTCGATGGCCTGCTGCACAATGCCTCGATCATCGGCCCGCGTACGCCGATCGAGCAGCTGTCTGGCGAGCACTTCATGCGCGTGATGCACATCAACGTCAACGCGACGTTCATGCTAACCGCGGCTCTGTTGCCACTGCTCAAGTTATCGCAGGATGCCTCGGTGGTGTTCACCTCCAGCAGCGTCGGCCGCAAGGGCCGGGCTTACTGGGGCGCCTACGGGGTGTCCAAATTCGCCACCGAAGGCTTGATGCAGACACTGGCTGACGAGGTCGAAGGCGTGGCGCCGGTGCGCGCCAACAGCATCAACCCCGGCGCCACCCGCACCGACATGCGCGCCCAGGCGTACCCGGCGGAAAACCCGCTGAACAATCCGACGCCGGAAGAGATCATGCCGGTGTACCTGTACCTGATGGGCCCCGACAGTGCAGGCATCAACGGCCAGGCATTCGACGCACAAAAGAAATAAGCAAATTTCGCACTTCCCCTGTAGCAGTCCGGCTTGCCGGCGGCAGCGATGTTGAAAAAGCCACCGCCGGCAAGCCGGACTGCTACAGACGATTTCCCATCAATGCGGCTCAACGGCCACCACGCCTTTCGTCTTCTCGGCGGTTTTCCGTCGCCTCTTTGTAGTCACTTGGCCAGTAAGTCGCTACGTTAGCCAATCCCAAGGCGCCGACGCTCACCCTGTCGCTACCTTTCAACGCTAACCACCTGATTTCTATAGCGATTCTGTATGACGACCGAATTGGCATGACTTTCGCTCTATCGACATCAAGCCCGATGAGAGGCGCAGGAGCGAAAACATGAGTTTTCCAACAAGAACCAACGCCATTGATTTTGACAGCGCCAGGCTACAGCGTCTCGGGTTGGTACCTGCGCACAGTGCTGCACTGCAGCCTCTGGACTACGAGCAGTTACAACGCCGGCTTGGGATGCTGTTGCAGACCAGCCTTGAGGCGGACAAGATCCTGGCGATGTTTTTCAGCAGCGTGCAGCAGTTCATCACGCTACACGCCTTGACCTACAAGCATCTTGGCACCGATTTGCGTGTGGAGTTCGGTGAACGGGCTCGGCATAACGCCAGTTATTGCATGACCCATGAAGGCGAACAGATGGGTGAACTGGTGTTCCAGCGCGACAAGCGCTTCACCGAGCAAGAGCTGTCCCAGCTCGAGTCGCTGCTGGCGAATCTGCTGTTTCCCCTTCGCAATGCCCTGCTTTATCGCAATGCGAGCCTGAGCGCGCTGCGCGATCCTCTGACCGGTGCGGGGAATCGAATCGCCATGGAGCAGTCGCTGACACGAGAGGCTGAAATTGCCCGACGCCAGCAGCAACCGCTTTCGGTGCTGATGCTGGATATCGATCATTTCAAAGAGATCAACGACACCCACGGCCATGCCACGGGCGATGAAGTGCTGCGGGCGGTGGCGGACGCGATCAAGGATCGTCTGCGCAACATCGACCAGGTCTTCAGATTCGGTGGGGAGGAGTTTTTGATCGTGCTGACCAATACCGGTCGTGAGTCAGCCGCGCTGGTAGGCGAACGCCTGCGCAACGCGGCACTGCAACTCACTTATCCGGTCGACGGTCGGCCAGTGGAACTGACGGTCAGCCTGGGCTGCTCGACGCTGCTGCCGGGAGAATCCCCCGACAGCCTGGTGCGCCGTGCCGATACGGCCCTGTACGCCGCCAAGCGCCAGGGCCGCAATCGCCTGGAAATGGCCGGCTGAGACCTCAGGCGCGAACCGCGAAGCGACGCTCGCGCATTGGTGCGTTCGCTTCTTGAGGCCGCTCCAGAACCATACAACGTTCCAGAAACAGGTACATGTACTCGTAACTCTTGCAGATCGCCATCCGCAGATCAGCCTGCAATTGCTCGCTGGGGTTGTTGCCCGCCAGGGTGCAAATGATCTCCAGGGCTTCCCAGGGGTGGGAGTCATCGTACTGCGCGTGCATCTTGAGCCACTTCATGGCGCGCTTGCGCAGGTCCGGCGGGAACATATCTGCGTACGTCTCTTGCGAGCATACGACAGCAGACCATTCGCCGGTCGCCCCTTCAATGGCGTAGTTGGTGGCTGCGATCGCGACGACCAGAGGCTCCGACGAACAACTGTGCCAGCACCAGTGATTGAGTGCGTGCAACTCTGACGGAACCCGCTGCGCTTGCAGGTCTTCCAACGTGACCCCGTGGGCCGCGCTCCAGTTTACCCAGTAATCGGCATGATTGAGTTCAACCCGAATATTGCGCATCAGCCAGCGACGCGCCATGTCTTCGCCCGGGTGACGGGCAAAACGGGTCTTGGTCAGGTTATGCGCCATGTAGACCGCAAATTGTTCAACGACGGGCCATCCACCAATCAAGTACTGGCGCATGGTTTTCGAACTGAGCCGCCCATCTCTCATACGTTGATAAAGTTCATGCCCTACCACGCGTGCCTTGGCCTCACTGCAATCCTGAATCAATTGCTGAGCCCAAGCGGGGTAACTGCTGGCATCCATCAGCGGACCGGTTCTAATGAACATATCGATCACTGTGTAGCTCCTTATGTTGTGTTGCATCGGGGTCGTTCAGCGAAAAGTCCCGGGTGCGCTGAACAACATTGGGGTCTGCCTCGCGGGCCGTGCGTGCAGACATTCACAGGTGAATAATTGCGGTCGCTCGATAACGTACCCCTGAGCGTAGTCCACACCGATTTCCAATAACGCCTGCTCTATCTGGGGGCTTTCGACGAACTCAGCGATCGTCTGTTTGCCCATCACGTGCCCGATATGGTTAATCACTTCCACCATCGCCCGGTTGACCGGGTCGTCGAGCATGTCTTTTACGAAACTGCCATCGATCTTCAAGAAATCCACAGGCAAATGCTTCAAGTAAGCGAATGACGACATGCCTGCACAGAAGTCATCCAGTGAAAAACGGCATCCCAGACTTTTGAGTTCGTTAATGAACCGAATAGCACTGCCCAAATTGGCGATCGCACTGGTTTCGGTGATTTCAAAACAGATAAGTTCAGGAGGTATTGCGTAGATCTGGAACTGCTGTCGCAAATATTCAAGAAAAGCGTCGTCACCTATGCTCGTGCCGGACAGGTTGATGGCGCACACCGCCAGAGGCCCCGAACGATGATTGTCGTGGAGGCAATCGGCGATGATCTTGAATACGTTCTGCACCACCCAGCGATCCAGGGTGGTCATCATCCCGTAGCGCTCGGCGGCGGGAATGAAACTGTCAGGAAGGATCATGCGGCCGGATTCATCACGCAGGCGCAGCAGGATTTCCACATGACCGTTACTGTGCCCGGCGTCGCGGCTGAGCGCGGCAATTTCCTGGGAGTACAAACAGAAGCGGTTATCTTCCAGCGCCATGTGCAGGCGTTGAATCCAGGCCATTTCGCCAAAGCGCGTGGACAGCTCGGAATCGTCATCGTGGTAGACCTGAACCCGGTTGCGGCCTTTTTCCTTGGCCATGTAGCAGGCCATGTCGGCGGCACGCAACGATGTTTCCAGTGTCGCGGGCATATCGGAAATGTGCACCAGACCCACACTGATCGTGGTCACGAAAGGCCGGCCCTTCCAGACAAAATGCAGGCTCTCCACGGTCTGGCGCAGGCCTTCGGCAATCCTTTCCGCCGACTCCGGCGAGCAGTGTTCGAGCAGAATGCCGAACTCGTCCCCACCCAGTCGCGCCAGGGTATCGCCCTCGCGTATGCCCTGCTGCAGCAGTGCGCAAATGTGCCGCAGCAATTCGTCACCCGCCGCATGGCCGCTGGTGTCGTTGACCAGCTTGAACTGGTCCAGATCGAGGAACATCACCGCATGACGACCCGGCTTCTGCGCCAGCCCGTTCAGTGCTAGTTCCAGCCGGTATTCGAACTCTCGGCGGTTGGCCAGGCCCGTCAGTGCGTCGTGAGTCGCCTGCCAGGACAGGTTGGCAATGTATTGCCGTTCCTGCGTCATGTCATGCAGCACCAGCACCGCGCCGCTGACTTTGCCCTCGGTACGGATCGGTGAGCCCACCAACGCAACCGACACCGTGCTGCCGTCCAGCCGTTGAATCAGTTTGGAGTTTTCGCTGCCTCCACCCAACTTGCCGCCGAGGATATGCTCGATCAGGGTCGAACTGTCCTTTTGGTCATTCTCGTCGAGCAGATTGAACAGCGCCGCCAGCGGTAAACCGGATGCCTGCTCGTTCTTCCAATGGGTCATCTGCTCGGCAGCGGGGTTCATGTAGGCGATCGAGCCGTCGACATCGGTGGTGATCACCCCGTCACCAATGGACTCCAGCGTGATCTGCGCCCGCTCTTTCTCCATCTGCAGGGCGGTGGCGAAAGCGTGGCGTTGCTCCAGCAATTTATGCGTACGCAGCAGCGCCAGAATGATCAGAAACACCGCAGTGGCAAGATTGACCACCAGCAGGATCCGCAAGATCACCCGCGACCCTTCGCCCAACGCGTCGCTGAAAGCCATGGCGGCTGGCGTGACGCCCTCGTTGATCGCGTTGATCCGCTGCCGCCAGGCGAGAACATCGCCGTTGGTGGCGCTGCCTTCGAGGATGCGCGCGTGCATTTCCCGGGCGACTTCGTCGAGCTGGACCAGGTAGTTGTCACCGATCTTCCACAGATCGATGGCCTTCTCCAGGTAGCTGAAATGCCGAAAGTTGAGATAGAGCCAGATGATGCCCTGTGCATCGTCGGGATGGTTACCACCCTGCAGAATGCCTGCAGTGGCGCGTGCGATGTCGGGAACCGGTTGGTCCATTGCCACACGCAGGTCGTGCCCACCCTGGGGGATGGCGATGGCCTGCTGGTACTTCATGTAATTGATCTCATCGCGACCGTTGGCGTAGAGATTCAAATAATAGATCGCGTCCTTCTGCCCTTTGGACCAGAGGCTCTCTCCGCCGACATAGCTGCGCACGGCCGACATCATGTACAGGCTGCCGCAACCCAGCAGCGCCTGTAACAGAACCACGGCGATAAATGGCCAGACGATGCCCAGAAGACGGGGCTTCTCGAGGATCCGCTTTTGCTTCATGGTGTCCCTTTCATCAGCACTGCCCGTACTCGCTCCCCAGGCGCAGGCGACCTTCCTGGCCGTCAGGGGACTCGGCTAATTTCCACGATGCAACGGATAACTCTCACACGTTGTACAGCAACCCATTCGTAAACCTGGAAAAGAAGAGACGTAAATATGACGCTTTTCACACTTTCCCGGACGATAAGGCTCAAGCATAGCCCAAGAATTGACGTGTTCCACTGGCGATACGCCATTTGATACGGCTTATGCGAAAAACCGACAAGGTGTATCAGAGTTGTTGCAGATGCCCGTAAAGACGGGCGTAGAGACCGCCGTCGGCAATCAGCTGCTGATGGTCACCATCCTCGGCGATGCTGCCACCGTCGAAGACAAGCACGCGATCAGCCTGCTTCACCGCTGACAGGCGGTGGGCAATGATCAGGGTGGTTCGGCCGCTGAGAAATCGGTTCAGGGCTTGATGCAGGTTGTACTCGGTGGCGGCGTCCAGTGCAGAGGTCGCTTCATCGAGAATGACGACTTTCGGGTCGGCGAGCACCATGCGCGCAATCGCCAGCCGCTGACGCTGTCCGCCGGACAAGCGCACGCCCGAACGCCCGACGACACTGTCCAGCCCGTGCGGCAACGCCCGGATAGTAGCGTCGAGCTGGGCGATTTCCAGTGCCTGCCAGCAGGCTTCGTCGCTGCGTTCGCGTCCCATCGACAGGTTCGCCCGAACGGTATCGTTGAACAGCGCAGGATGCTGCAAGACCACCGCGACATTTTCACGAACGGTCTCAAGCCCGATCTCCTCAAGGCTCGCACCCCCGAAGCGGATGGTTCCGGCCGTGGGGCTATAGAGGCCCAGCAGTAACTGAACCAGGGTGCTTTTGCCTCCGCCGCTGGCCCCGACGATCGCCACCTTCTCTCCTGGTGTAATCGACAGGTCGAGATGATCCAGAACCAGTTCCTCGCTGTAACCGAAGCTCAGGCCGCGCACATCGATGCTGACGGTTTCGCGACCCATGAAAGGATTGAGACGCCCCTCATATTGAGGTTCGTCGGCACGCGCCAGCAGCTCGTTGATACGGGTCAGCGCGCCACCGGCGGCATAAAAGGCGTATTGCAGGTTTAGCAGTTGCTCCACCGGGCCGATCATGAACCACAGGTAGCTGAACACCGCGAGCATATGGCCGATGGACAGGTCCGAGAACAGCACGGTGAGCATCGCGGCGGCGCGAAAAATGTCGATACCGAACTGAAACAGCAAACCGCTCGCGCGCCCCGAAGCGTCACTCTTCCACTGCGAGGCAACGGCGTAATCGCGCACTTCCCTCGCCCGTGACCCCAGCAAACCCAGGAAATACCCCTGACGGTTGCTGGCTCGAATCTCCTGAATCGCATCCAGGGTTTCGGTCAGCGCCTGGGTGAAGCGCGAGGTGCTGTCGTTCTCCAGCTTCTTCAGGTGCTTGACCCGCTTGCCCAGCTTCACTGTGGCGTAGATCACCAACGGGTTGAACAGCAGGATCAACAGCGCCAGTTGCCAGTGCATCCAGACCAGAATCGCGGCCGTGCCGGTGAGTGTCAGCATCGCGACGAGGAACTTGCTCAGCGTCTCGCCGACGAACTTGTCCAGCGTGTCGAGATCGGTGACCAGATGCGCTGTCACCGTGCCGCTCCCCAGGCTTTCGTATTCCCCCAGAGAAATACGCTTGAGTCTTTCGATCAGGCGTGTCCGGATACGGTAAACGATGTCCTTGGAAAGGCCCGCGAACAGCCGTGCCTGAATAACGTTGAAGAGCAATGCCCCCAACCGCAGGCACAGTGTGGCGACGAGCATCAGTCCGATATAGCCGATCGGCTTGTGCAGGCTCTGCGGCAGGAAGCGATTCATGAAGATCAGCGCCGAATCACCTTTGCCCAGCAACACCTCGTCCACCAGCAATGGCAGCAGCAAGGGGATCGGCACCGAACAGAGCACCGCCAGCACAGCGATGCCGTTGGCAATCCACAGCGACTTTTTATGGTGCAGCGCCAAGCGACGAATCTGTGTCCAATCGAGGCGATCGAGCAGCCCCGCGCCGGTTCTGGAGGGTGCCGGGCTTTCTATATCGACGTCGTTACGCACAGGCCGCGCGCTCCAGCCAACGGCTGAGCAGCGGCGCCAGTTCTTCGAGAGGTTGATAGCCGTTGGTCAGCAGGGCCAACTGGCCGTTACGTTCGGCGAGCAAGGTGGGGAAGCCAGCGATACCCAGATCCTGCACCCAGGAAAAATCAGAAGCCGTGGCGGCATGCTGTTCAGCACTGTCGAAGGCCTCGGCGAATTCGATCCGCGGCAACCCGGCTTTTTCAGCCAGTTCAGCCAATACCGTGGCTTGTGTGACGTCGCGACCTTGCAGATAAAACGCCTGCTGAATTTCTTTGACCAGTTTCCAGGCAATGTCCGGGGCCAGGCTGCGCGCGGCGACAATGGCGCGGCAGGCGGGCTCGGTGTCGTAGACGAAACCGTCGGGCAAGGCGTCTTCGAACTTGAACGACTGGCCTGTGGTGTCCTGCACCGCGTGCCAGTGTTCGAGGATGTAGCGCTTGGTGGCCGGCTCCAAAGCCGCGCCGCTGCCCGTGCGCAAGCCACCCACCACCAGATGCAGCGGCAAGCCCGCCGCCCTCGCCTGCTCGACCAGTGCATCGGCTACCGGCGCAAAGCCCCAGCACCAGGAACACATCGGGTCCATCACATAAAGCAGGCGGGCGTGCATGGCTCAGGCCTCGTTGGTTTGCGTGTCGTTGGCGTCTGCCAGGCGGTAGTTGCGACCGATCGGGTGCGGTTGATTGCGTGCCTTGGCCAGTTCGATCTGCTTCTGCCGGTCGATGGCGCTGCGGCGGGTTTTCTCGCTCAGCGTATCCCAGCAATGCGGGCAACTGACGCCCGGCGAATAGTGCTCACTGGCACGGTCTTCAGCGCTGATCGGTGTACGGCAGGCATGACATTGATCGTAGTCGCCTTCGGTCAGGTCGTGGCGCACGGTGACGCGATTGTCGAACACGAAGCAATCGCCACGCCACTGGCTTTCTTCCTGCGGCACTTCTTCCAGGTATTTGAGGATGCCGCCCTTGAGGTGATACACCTCTTCGAAACCCTCGCCGAGCATGTAGCTGGAGGCTTTTTCGCAGCGAATGCCGCCGGTGCAGAACATCGCGACTTTCTTGTGCCTGGCCGGATCGAAGTTGGCCTTGATGTACTCGGGGAATTCACGGAAGGTCGTGGTCTTGGGGTCAATGGCGCCCTCGAAGGTGCCGATGGACACTTCGTAGTCGTTACGGGTGTCGATCAGCAACACTTCGGGGTCGGCGATCAGCGCGTTCCAGTCCTGTGGTTCGACATAGGTGCCGACCGCCTTGTTCGGGTCCACGCCTTCGACGCCGAGGGTGACGATCTCTTTCTTGAGTTTGACTTTGGTGCGGTAGAACGGCTGATCGTCGCAATAGGACTCTTTATGGTCGATGTCGTCCATGCGCGGGTCGTTCTTGAGCCAGGCCATCAGCCCGTCGATGCCTTCGCGGCTACCGGAAACCGTGCCGTTGATGCCTTCTTCGGCGATCAGCAGCGTGCCTTTTATACCGTTATCGACCATGGCCTTGAGCAGCGGCTCGCGCAGTTCGACGTAGTCCGAAAGGGTGACGAATTTGTACAGCGCCGCGACAACGATGGGGGCGGTTTGGGTCATGTTGCGTCTCCAGGTGGTGACCCTCGCAAAGGGCCTACCGGATGAATGATTCAGGTGAAAGCGTGCCGACCAGGCAACGCGGCGCGGATTCTAGCAAAAATCGGAGGGGAACAGAGAGGGCGGTGGATCAGCGGGGATTGATGTGGGTCAATTGAAGTATTTGGCATGACCCCAATCCCGTAGGAGCGCGCTTGCCCGCGATATGCGGCGTGTCAGACACCAGAGAGGGGTCAGACAGATCGCTATCGCGGGCAAGCGCGCTCCTACAGAACTGAGCATCAGATCTTAGTCATGCCCCCCGGCACAGGTCGGCGACGCAGGCGCAGCGCCCAGCTTTGACCATTCTTCCGGGGTGTAGGTGTGCAATGCCAAGGCATGGAACTCACCCATCAGCCCCCCCAGCAGGCCGTAGACCTTCTGGTGGCGCTTGACGGCGTTGAGGCCAGCGAACTGCTCGCTGACCACCACGGCTTTGTAATGAGTGTCCGAGCCGCGACTGTGCATGTGGCTTTCATTGAGGACCTGAATGTACTCGGGCTGAAAGACCGCCAGCGCGGATTCGATTCGCTGTTGCATGCTCATGTCAGGCTTCGCTTATGGCTTCTTGGCCGGGGCAGCCGGTGCAGCAGCGCCTTTGCCAGCCGGAGCCAGTTCGTTGGTCATGGACTCCAGCAGTTTGGTGACCGCAGGCACTGCAGGTTGCAGTTTTTCCTGAGTCATCTGGAACGATTGCTGGCTGATCTGAGGCATCTTGGCCTGGACTTTCTTGCCCAGCGGAGACTGGTAGAAGGCCACCAGATCTTTCAGCTCTTGTTCGCTGAAGTTGTCGGTGTAGAGCTTGACCATGTCAGGCTGCAGCTTGTCCCAGCCAATGGCCTTGTCCAGAGCGGCGTTGGCCTGGGCCTGATACTTCTCCAGCACGGCTTTCTTGGAATCCGGCGCTTTGGTTTCGGCGAAACGCTGGGCGAACATTTGCTGCGCTTGCATGTAGATCGGCGCACCCAACTGATCGGCGTGAGCCAGTTTGAGGAACGCTACAGCACTGGCCTCATGGCTGGCGGTGGCGGCAAGAGCCTGGCCGCTGGCACACACCAGAGCGACCGCAGCACAGATGGCGCGAAGACGGGTCATCGAGTTTCCTTATCTAGCAGGCGAGGCTGAACCCCAAGGCCGGACATTCTGCGCCCCTTTTCGCCCCACGCTCAACCCCTGCCGCTACGAGCGGTCGAATCACTACAGGGGGACAACGACATCTCTGGAAGGTTTCACACGACCGGACCGCGCATTTTGTCGCACACTGAACGGGCTTGTTCAGCCGTGCAGCCGCTACCGGGAACCGAACCGCCTTCCCGGGTACTAAACTGCGCCAACCGACCTTAAGGAGTGAGTCCAGTGAGCCGTACCGAAACCGACAGCATAGGTCCGATCGAAGTCCCCGAAGACGCTTACTGGGGGGCGCAAACCCAGCGCTCTCTGATCAACTTCGCCATTGGTCAGGAACGCATGCCTTTGCCGGTGCTGCATGCGCTGGCACTGATCAAGAAAGCCGCAGCGCGGGTCAACGACCGCAACGGCGATCTGCCAGCCGATATCGCCAGACTGATCGAGCAGTCGGCTGACGAGGTCCTCAGCGGCAAGCTGGACGATCAGTTCCCGTTGGTGGTCTGGCAGACCGGCAGCGGCACCCAGAGCAACATGAACGTTAACGAGGTGATCGCCGGTCGTGGCAACGAGCTGGCCGGCAAAGGCCGGGGCGGCAAAAGCCCGGTTCACCCTAACGATCACGTCAACCGCTCGCAAAGCTCCAACGACTGCTTCCCCACCGCCATGCACATTGCTGCGGCGCAGGCGGTCAAAGAGCAGCTTCTGCCGGCGATTGCCGAACTCAGCGCGGGTATCGCCGAGCAGTCGTCGCGCCACATGAAGCTGGTGAAAACCGGCCGCACGCACATGATGGATGCCACGCCGATCACCTTCGGCCAGGAGCTGTCGGCCTACGTCGCGCAACTTGACTATGCCGAGAAAAGCATCCGCGCCGCCCTGCCCGCGGTCTGCGAACTGGCGCAAGGCGGCACGGCCGTCGGTACCGGCCTGAACTCTCCCCATGGTTTTGCCGAAGCAGTGGCGGCTGAACTGGCGGCGCTGTCCGGACTGCCTTTCGTCACCGCACCGAACAAGTTCGCGGCATTGGCCGGACACGAGCCGCTGACGGCATTGTCCGGCGCACTGAAGACCCTGGCCGTGACGCTGATGAAAATCGCCAACGACCTGCGCCTGTTGGGTTCAGGCCCCCGTGCCGGCCTTGCGGAGGTCAAGCTGCCAGCCAACGAGCCTGGCAGTTCGATCATGCCCGGCAAGGTCAATCCGACTCAGTGCGAAGCCTTGTCAATGCTGGCCTGCCAGGTCATGGGCAACGACACCACCATTTCCTTCGCCGCCAGCCAGGGTCACCTGCAACTGAACGTGTTCAAGCCGGTGATCATTCACAACCTGCTGCAATCGATTCGTCTGTTGGGCGACGGCTGCCGCAACTTCAACGAGCACTGCATTGCCGGAATGGAGCCGGATGCCGGAAAGATGGCCGAGCATCTGGAACGTGGCCTGATGCTGGTGACCGCGTTGAATCCACACATCGGCTACGACAAATCGGCGCAAATCGCCAAGAAGGCCTACAGCGAGGGCCTGACCTTGCGTGAAGCGGCATTGCAACTGGGCTTTTTGACCGACGCCGAGTTCGATGCCTGGGTGCGTCCGGAAAAAATGCTAGAGGCCGGCAGCAATGGCTGAGCCGATCAGCGGCGCCACCCCACTGGAAGGGTATGGCAAACGCATCCTGATGGTCATCGGTTCGCCGAAGACCATCAGCCTCTGCCACGCGCTCGGCGAGGCATATGCCCAGGGCGCACGCAGCCAGGGTCATGTGGTGCGGGTGCTGAAGCTTGAGGAACTGGAATTCGACCCGGTGCTGCGTGGCGGTTACGAATCAGGCCAGACACTGGAGCACGATCTGTTGGAGGCCCAACGCGAGATTCACTGGGCTCAACACCTGGTGTTCGTGTATCCGGTCTGGTGGGGCGGGCTGCCGAGCCTGCTCGGCGGTTTCTTCGACCGGGTGTTCATGCCCGGTTTCGCCTTCAAGGCCCACGGTCGTCATCACCCCTCCAACGAACTGCTCAAAGGGAGGACTGCGGAATTGCTGGTGACCCTGGACACACCTTCGCGCTACTTCCGTTGGGTTTTCAAGGCGCCGGCGCATCGACAGATGACGAATTCGATCCTCGAGTTCTGTGGCATCAAGGTCAAACGACTGACCGAGTTTTCGCCGGTCCGCACGTCCACCGAAGAGCAGCGCCAGCAGTGGATTCATCAGGCTGAGGCGTTGGGGAAACGCTAAAACGATGCATATGCCCTGTAACAATGAGGCGCGACAGCCTTATCTCGATTGGCGAATACGCCTTGTAGCAGCACGGCTTGCCGGCGGAGGCGCCTTCAATAACGCCACCGTGGGCAAGCCGGACTGCTACAGAATTGTTGTCGACAGGAGTACAGTGTCATTCGGCCAGCCGACGTTTCCGTATCACGCTGTGAAAACGTCATCCCGTGCCGCGCACACACAGGTTTTGCCGTCCTGAATTGTTACCAACCCTCTTCCCGGACCGGAGAAGGCTATGTTGAGCAAGCGTGAACAAGATCCCCAGACGGCGGTGCACTTTCGCAGCGACCGCGTCTCCCGCGTCAACGGCATGTATTTTTTCAGCACCCGGGAAAATACCCTCGAAGGCCCGTTCTTCAGCAAAGAAGACGCCGAGCGTGAGACCGAGGCCTACATCCGCCGCATGCAGGGGAGCAAAGCTTCTCAGTCCGAGCCCCCCTCCTCTTCCCTGAACGGCTGAATGTCAGGCGTGATTGCGGCGAAAGGTTTCTTCGCCCATGGCCGCTATCTGCCCCTCGATCAGCGCATCGAACGGCTGCAACAGCGCGTCGAATGAACGATCCGGTTCCAGTGTCTGGAGGGCATGGGTAATAGCCTCCAGGGTTGACAGCGCATCCGGCCCTGGCGCCTTGCGCAACCGATAGCGCGATACCGGGGCATTCTCCAGCGTCACTCGCGGCAGCGACGCCAATAAAGGATTCAGGTGCAACAGCTTTCGGGCCTTGCGCCAGGTGCCATCCGGGACCACCAGCAGCATTGGACCTGTCTCAGCAGCCTGGGGGGTCAGCGCCGTGG
Organism: Pseudomonas sp. LS-2; assembly: GCF_003605735.1. GTDB lineage: Bacteria > Pseudomonadota > Gammaproteobacteria > Pseudomonadales > Pseudomonadaceae > Aquipseudomonas. The sequence goes on from NZ_QXTJ01000033.1 coordinate 180,919, forward strand.
CCTCCTCTCCCGGAAACAACAACCGCGCCTGATAACCCGGCACGTTCAGCAGCGTTTCCAGATGGTCGAAGATCTCTGCGACTTCCAACTGCGCGTTGTTCAGTCCCAGCGCTGCGAGGCGCGCAGTGTTCAGCGCGTGATTAACCTCGCTGGGGTGCTGCAGGATCAGCACACGGGTGCGGCTGTCGAGTTGTGGAATCAGCGCGCACAGGCAGTGATTTTCCGGCCGCAGGCAACGTTCGCAACGAGCACGTGACATGGTCCAGCCCTCTTAAAGCGGGTTGAGCTGCGCTTTGAGCAGATCGCGAAACGTCTGGATCAACGGCTCGCGACTGCGGCCCCGACGCAGGATCATCGAAAAAGGCGCTTGGTAGCCAAAGGTCGCCGGCAATAACACCCGCAGATGCCCGGAATCGACCCACGACTGCGCATAGTGTTCCGGCAGATAGCCGATATACGCGCCGGACAGCACCAGAATCAGCTGCGCCTCCATACTCTCCACGGTCGCTGCGCTGTGCTTGAAGCCATGCCGCGCCAGCTCCGCCTGACTCCAGTAACCACGCCCGACCATGCGCTGCTGGGTGATCACCGGCTCTGGAATGCGTCGCTCGGCAAATAGCGGATGGCGACTGCTGCAATAGAGCCAATGCTGTTCGCGGTACAGGGGCTGATACAGCAGGCCGTTCATGCGCGTGGAAAAGGAACCGATGGCCAGATCGAGGCGGTTGTCCAGCACGCCCAGTTGCAGTTCATATGGGCTCATGACCGACAGGTGCAAATGCACCGCCGGATGCTCCTCGCTGTAGGCGCCGATCACTTCGGCGAAAGGCAATGCGCGGTCGCTGACCGTGGAGTCCAGCACGCCCAGATTGAGCGTCCCGCGCAGTTCGCCCTTGAGTGCGGCTGCGTAGAGTTCGAAGCCCTCCAGCTCACCGAGCAGTCGCAGGGTTTCCTGATGAAACAGCTCGCCTTTGCTGGTCAGGCTGAAACCGCCTCGGCCACGGTGGCACAGTACGATACCCAGCGCCGACTCCAACTGGCTCATGTAGGTGCTGATCGCCGAAGTCGACAGATTGAGTTCCTGCTGCGCACTGGCAAAGCCCTGATGGCGGACCACGCAGACGAAGATGCGCAGCAGTTTCAGATCGGGTAGTGCGTTGGCCATGATGCGTCCGGGAAGAGTTTTCGCTGTAGCAATTCGCGCAGCTTACCCGATACTTCAGAAATCTCTGAACTAAGTATTTTGCCTCAGCGATTGTTCGCAGCCCGCCCCGTTCGCAGAATCCGCCCAGTGCTTACAACTATTAATAACTCACCGATGAGGCAATCCCGTGGACAAGATTTTCCACCAACCACTGGGCGGCAACGAAATGCCGCGCTTCGCCGGCATCGCAACCATGATGCGTCTGCCACACCTGCAAACGGCCGCGGGCCTCGATGCCGCCTTCATCGGCGTGCCTCTGGACATCGGCACGTCGCTGCGCGCTGGCACCCGTTTCGGACCTCGTGAAATCCGCGCCGAATCGGTGATGATCCGTCCTTACAACATGGCCACGGGCGCTGCGCCCTTCGACTCGCTGTCGGTTGCCGACATCGGTGACGTCGCGATCAATACGTTCAACCTGCTGGACGCCGTACGCATCATCGAAGAGGCCTACGACGGCTTTCTCGAGCACGGCATCATCCCGCTGACCCTGGGCGGCGACCATACCATCACGTTGCCGATCCTGCGGGCGATCCACAAGAAACACGGCAAGGTCGGTCTGGTTCACATCGACGCCCATGCTGACGTCAACGATCACATGTTCGGCGAAAAGATTGCCCACGGCACTACCTTCCGCCGCGCAGTCGAAGAAGGTCTGCTCGATTGCGATCGCGTGGTGCAGATCGGTCTGCGCGCACAGGGCTACACCGCCGAAGATTTCAACTGGAGCCGCAAACAGGGCTTCCGCGTGGTGCAGGCCGAAGAGTGCTGGCACAAATCGCTGGCGCCTCTGATGGCTGAAGTGCGTGAGAAAGTCGGCGGCGGGCCGGTGTATCTGAGCTTCGATATCGACGGTATCGACCCGGCTTGGGCGCCAGGCACCGGGACCCCGGAAATTGGCGGCCTGACCACCATTCAAGCCATCGAAATCATCCGTGGCTGCCAAGGCCTGGACCTGATCGGCTGCGATCTGGTAGAAGTCTCGCCGCCGTACGACACCACCGGCAATACGTCATTGCTGGGCGCCAACCTTCTGTACGAAATGCTCTGCGTACTGCCCGGGGTTACACACCGCTAAAGGGTTGATCGGCAAGATCGATCCCGTAGCAGTCCGGCTTGCCGGCGGTGGCGTCCTTGAGATCGCCACCGCCGGCAAGCCGGACTGCTACAGGGCACGTTAGCAACCGCACAACACCATTCAGAACAACTCAGAAAACAGCCTTCACCGCTGACTGCCTGCGCCGTCTCAGCCGGATGATTCGCGTTTCACTATAAAAACAATGATTGGAGACACTCCATGGCTTTAGATATTTTCGTCGTGCTGATCTACGCAGCCGGCATGCTGGTGCTGGGCTGGTACGGCATGCGCAAGGCCAAGACCCACGAAGACTACCTGGTGGCGGGTCGAAATCTCGGTCCGAGCCTGTACATGGGCACCATGGCCGCCACCGTACTGGGGGGCGCCTCCACTGTCGGTACGGTCCGCCTGGGTTATGTTCACGGCATTTCCGGCTTCTGGCTGTGCGCGGCACTGGGCCTGGGCATCATTGCGCTGAACCTGTTCCTCGCCAAACCGCTGCTCAAGCTGCGCATCTTCACCGTCACCCAGATCCTCGAAAAACGCTATAACTCGACGGCCCGTCAGGCCAGTGCAGTGATCATGCTGGCCTATGCGCTGATGATCGGCGTGACGTCGATTCTCGCCATCGGCACGGTCATGCAAGTGCTGTTCGATCTGCCGTTCTGGGTGTCTGTGTTGTTGGGCGGCGGCGTGGTCGTGGTGTACTCGACCATCGGCGGCATGTGGTCACTGACCCTGACCGACATCGTGCAATTCGTGATCAAGACCGTCGGCCTGATGTTCATCCTGTTGCCGATCTGTCTGTACCGCGTCGGCGGTTGGGACGAACTGGTCGCCAAACTGCCGGCGTCGAGCTTCAGCTGGACCAGCATCGGCTGGGACACCATCATCACGTACTTTCTGATCTACTTCTTCGGCATCCTGATCGGTCAGGATATCTGGCAGCGCGTGTTCACCGCGCGCACCGAGAAAGTTGCCCAGTACGCAGGTTCGATTGCCGGCGTGTACTGCATCATCTACGGCCTGGCCTGCGCTCTGATCGGCATGGCGGCCCATGTTTTGCTGCCTGATCTTGCCAACGTCAACACCGCGTTCGCGGCCATCGTCAAAGCCTCGCTACCGGACGGCATTCGTGGTCTGGTGATCGCCGCCGCTCTGGCGGCCATGATGTCCACTGCCAGCGCCGGTCTGCTGGCTGCATCGACCACCCTGACCGAAGATCTGCTGCCGAAACTGCGTGGCGGCAAACAATCGAGCCTGGGCATCAACCGTCTGTTCACGGCCTTGACCGGCATCGTCGTGCTGGCAATCGCACTGGTGGTCAACGACGTGATCAGCGCCCTGACCCTTGCCTATAACCTGCTGGTAGGCGGCATGCTGATTCCGCTGATCGGTGCGATTTACTGGAAACGCGCCACTACCGCTGGCGCCATCACCAGCATGACCCTGGGCTTCGTGACGGCACTGGTGTTCATGTTCAAGGATGGCCTGGACGCCAACACGCCGATCTACTACAGCCTGGCGATCAGTCTGATGAGTTTCGTGGTAGTGAGCCTCGTTTTGCCACGTCCTGCGCCGATTGCCAGCGCGGCGTGATAAGCCGTAACGCGCATGAAACAGATTGGGCGTCTTCGGACGCCCTTTTTATGCGCGGTTACAAAAAAACCCTGTGCCGTGGACGATCCGGAGTATGAGAGTTGGGCTAGCCTTAACCGGGACAGCAATTTGGCATCGGGGGCCGTGGCGACGCAGCCTTCAGGGAGAACATTGAAGCCCGCTGTCACGCGACATGCCTCTGTTTCATGTAGTCGGGGTGATTTTCGAACACGTCAACGCAGAGGCTTGCCATGGATCGAACTGAAATCAAACAGCACGTTATTGACACACTTGGAAAGATCCTCGTCGACAAATCGCTGATTCAGGAAAAGGACGACGCGCTGCTCAGCGAGCTGGTACTGGACGAAGAGGATTTCACAAAGTTTTTTTCCAGCCTGCAGGACGATTTCGACATTGTGCTTCCGCACCGCGTCAAAGCCGATATCTCTCACCTCCCCGAGCATTCCAGCTACAGCCAACTGACGTTGCAGGGGCTGGTCGACCTGATTCTGACGCAAATGAAAGGCACGAAAAAACATTGAACGCAGATGCGTTCGATTCCTGATAAACGTAGGGCTAGTAGAAAGTTTCGCCAACACGAACGGCAGCGAAAAGACAGGAGCGGGCTATCAGGCGATAGCTCCGCTGTTTTTCAATGTAAGACTTGCCCTCGCTCAGCGGCGCGGGCGACGACGCTCATCATCATCGGTACGTACAGGAATGGGCTGCAACTTCGGCCGCTCGATCAAACCCAGTGCGACACCCACATCGTGAAGCCACTCTTGCAATTTGCTGTTCATATAACGCCCCCTTCAGGGAAATACCCGGCAGCCAACTTCTGACCTACCTACGCAGATCATAGTGCTAAGTCGCACTTTACGCCTGCTACTGAGTGTCGCGGGAGGAAATTTTCCCTTTCTTTACGCTAAGACATTTCCAGACAGCCAATCGAAAGATTCAGACGACCAACGGTCGTCATTTTCAACCGGTGACGGCGGGGCCGAACGCCGTCCCCTCATGGGCCTGACTGCGACGGGCGAACATGAAGAACAGTGCGCCACCGAGAAAACACCCTGTGAACCAGGCGAAATTGGCCATCGGCTGCAGCGCCGGAATGAAGGTGATGGCAATGCCCACCAGTGTCGACAGGATCAGCGCCTTCACTGCGGTGTAGTTGACCCCGCCGCTATACCAGTAGCGGCCGGTTGGACCGTCGTTAAACAGTGCATCGACGTCAATCTGCTGCTTCTTGATCAGGTAGTAGTCCACCAGCAAGATGCCGAACAGTGGGCCGATGAACGCCGCGAGCACATCCAGGGTGTAGTGGATGACTTGCGGGTTGTTGAACAGATTCCACGGCGTAATGAAGATCGAGGCCACTGCGGCGATCATCCCGCCTACCCGCCAGCTGATCTGGCTGGGTGCCACGTTGGCAAAGTCGAACGCAGGCGACACGAAGTTGGCGACGATGTTGATGCCGATGGTGGCAGTCACGAAAGCGAATGCGCCCAACAACACCGCCACGTCATTGTCGATTCGCGCCACGGTGGCGATGGGGTCGTGCAGCATTTCCCCGAACACAGGCAGCGTGCCTGAGACGATCACCACGGTGACCAGCGAAAAGGCCAGAAAGTTGACCGGTAGCCCCCAGAAGTTGCCGCGACGGACTTCGGACATGCTGCGGCAGTAACGGCTGAAATCGCCGAAGTTGAGCGTTGGCCCGGAGAAATACGACACCACCAGCGCAGTGGCCATGATCACTTGGGAAACGGCTTCCCAGCCCGTAAGGGATTTTTCCGACAGCGTGAAACTGATGTTCGCCCACCCGGCTTTCCAGACAATCCAGCCGGCCAGCATGAACATCACCGCGTAAACCACCGGCCCCGCCCAGTCGATGAAGCGACGAATCGAATCCATGCCGGTCCAGAACACGGCGGCCTGAACCAGCCACAGCGCCAGGAAGCCCAACCATCCAAGGTACGACAAACCGGCGAAATGCGGCTCGGCGTACACCGACATCTGCGGGAAGAATCGCAGGACCACGATGATCAATGCGCTGGACGCCAGATAGGTCTGAACCCCGTACCAGGCGACCGCGATCAGGCCACGAATCACCGCCGGAATATTCGCCCCGAACACACCAAACGCTAACCGGCAGATCACGGGATAAGGAACGGCCGCCTGCTGACTGGGTTTGGCCAGCAGGTTGGCGATGACCTGAATAATGCAGATCCCCACGAGCAATGCGATCAGCACTTGCCAGCTCGCCAGGCCCAATGCGAACAGGCTCGCGGCGAAGACATAGCCGCCCACGCTGTGCACGTCACTCATCCAGAACGCAAAAATGTTGTACCAGGTCCACTTCTGCGGCAGGGGACCGAGGTCTTCGTTATATAAGCGGGGGCTGTAACCTTTGGGCATTGGCTCGGTCATCGCATTTCTCCCTGAAAGGACAAACGGGCTCCCGAAAACAGATCTGCCTGACACACTGCGTACGGGAGCGCGCATGGGTTGTATACGCGTTGATACGCAGAATGCGTGCCATAGGGATAACAGGCAGCGCAAACCGGCGCGCAGTACCGATTCTGAAAGGGCTGAAAGATGAAGAGCCGATGGATGGCGACTAGCTAACAAGCTATGTGGCGCCCGCTCGCAGTGCAGCCGTGCCAGATGCCGGTGCACGTTCGGACTTGAATCAATCAAGGCGGCGGAATGTATACACCAATCCATCTACTTGTTTTGTTAACTCTGTATAAGCCCGGCTTGCCGACGACGGTTAACGTCCTGCCACCAACGTCGGCACGCCAGACGGCTACAGGCGCCGAGGCTAATCCGGCAACTGCACCAACCCGTCCTCATCAGTCATTGCGCGTTCCAGCAGATCTGCCGGTAGATTCTTGCTCGCGCGCGCGCCCAGCAGCTTGAGCTGCTCGCTACGACTGACCAGATTGCCGCGACCTTCAACCAGCTTGTTTCGCGCCGCGCCATAGGCTTTATCCAGCTGCTGCAGGCGGCTGCCCACCTCGTCCAGGTCCTGAATGAACAGCACGAACTTGTCGTAGAGCCACCCTGCGCGCTCGGCGATTTCCCGTGCGTTCTGGCTTTGGCGCTCCTGCTTCCACAAGCTGTCGATGACCCGCAGCGTCGCCAGCAATGTCGTTGGACTGACGATCACGATATTGCGGTCGAACGCGTCCTGGAACATGTTCGGCTCGGCCTGCAATGCCGCCGAAAACGCCGCCTCGATCGGCACGAACAGCAACACGAAATCCAGGCTGTGCAACCCTTCGAGTCGTTTGTAGTCCTTGCCGGACAGGCCTTTTACATGATTGCGCAACGAAAGCACGTGCTGTTTCAACGCGACCTGCGCGATCACTTCGTCGTCGGCGGACACATATTGCTGATACGCGGTGAGGCTGACCTTGGCGTCGACCACTACCTGCTTGTCGCCGGGCAGCATGATCAACACGTCGGGCTGGAACCGCTCGCCATCCGGGCCCTTGAGGCTGACCTGCGTCTGGTACTCACGCCCCTTCTCGAGCCCGGCATGCTCAAGCACCCGCTCCAGAATCAACTCGCCCCAATTGCCCTGAGTCTTCTGGCCTTTGAGCGCCCGGGTCAGATTGGTGGCCTCATCGCTCAGGCGTTGGTTGAGCTGCTGCAGGCGCTCCAGTTCCTTGCCCAGCGAAAAGCGCTCGCGGGCCTCCTGTTGATAGCTTTCCTCAACCCGCTTTTCGAACGACTGAATGCGTTCCTTGAGCGGGTTGAGCAACTGCCCCAACTGCTGCTGACTGGTCTCGGCGAAACGCTGTTCGCGCTCATCGAAGATTTTCCCGGCGAGCTCCGCAAACTGCGCGCGCAGCTCATCGCGGGAGCCTTGCAGGTCATTCAGACGCTGCTGATGGCTTTCCTGCTGCTCACGCAGTTCGGCATTGAGGGATGCACATTGCGAGTCCAGTCGACGCAGCTCCGCTTCCTTGATTGCGCGCTCCTGCCCCAAGGTCTCCTGAACCTGGCGAGCAGCATCCTGCTGCTGTCGCAGAAGCTCCACCTCACGGCGCAATGCGGCAAGGTCGGCCTGCTTGACCGCATTGGCCTGCCCCAGATCGCTGATTTCGTCGCGGCAGGCGTCGAGCTGAGCATTCAAGCCGTCCTGAGCCATTTGCGCGTTACTCAGGCGCTCATCAAGCAAGGCGGCGTCCGCTTCCCGTTGCGCCACTCTTCGCTGCAGGTGCCACGCCAATGCCAGCAACGGCAACGCCGCTGCCCCCAATCCCAGCAACACACTGGTGAGGTCCAAAGCCATAACGATTCCCCAACTCCACGGTTCATGCTGGCGGCATTATGCGCAGAACGGCCGATGGCGTCAGATTCTGATTGGCGATAAGCCCGGGAAGGAAGAAAAGCGTAGCGCATTCGCGCAAAGGCGCGCACTAGAGCGAGCGCTTGGGACAATCCACAGAACCTGTGGATAACTCAGTGGACAAGCCCCCTTTAACCTCCGCAAACGCAGGTAGAATGGGGCCTGCGTTCAAACTGACGATTTTTTCACCAATGAAAAAAAGCGATGCTTTTCATTGACTTAATAAATCGCCGCATGAAATCAGACTGTTACAGCCGAATGTGACAGTGAGATGGCAGCTAACGGCTTTAATGTGCACAAGTCAATTTCCAATCGCTATAAGCATCAGGAAGATCATTTTTAATTCAGGTCTTGCCCGCCTGAAATCCGGCGAATAGCCATCGTTTACCCGAACGAATACACATTTTCTGAATATGCCCTTCCATTGCGTCCAGCTTTCAGTTAGCATCGCCGCCGTTAGTACCAAGCTGAAAGTCAATTCTGATCGACCTAATCCCCCAGCCATGATTTGCTGCTGAGCAAACGGACTGAAAAAAGGGATCGATCACCTCGATGGTTTCCAGACATGAACTCGTACAACCTGCCGAACGATCGGAGGTGTGAAGAAGCAATCATGGCCTGCTCAGACCAGCCTGCAAATTGATCAGGATCTTCACCCCGAGCATCGAACCTTTGCTCCTGTTGTGTCGCCTGCCCTCCTAAGTACCTACCAGTCAGCCCAGCGCCACACGATAACCGCGCTTCAACTGGCTGCTTTTGTTCCAGACAGGTTCTGCGCCCTGCCCTGACTCGCATTCGAGCAACGGCCCGCGTTTACTGGAACGTTTTTATTTTGCACGCCTCTATTGCGTGTCGATTCAGGAAACACCATTACATGACTACTCATATCCAGACTCAAAATGCTATCCGCACCCTCACCAACGCATTTGCACCTATGGACTGCCTGATCATGGCAGCTCGCAAGGGTTGCTTTAGCTTCACCATCGTCAACGAACACGGCATCGCCCGTCACAGCGAGCGCCTGTATCCCGATCAGTACTCCAGCGCCGAGCCGCTGCAGGCCGTGATCGACCGCACACGTCAGGCACTGACAGCCTGAGACCGTTCGTCGGTTAAAAGCACAGACGTCCAAGCCTCACCCTCAAACGGTGGGGCTTTTTTGTGCCTGTTTTCCTTATGAAAAAACAATTGGCTTAATCGCTGCGTGGCATATGAGAAAGGATGTAGAGAGGGAAAGATTTTAAAAACAGACCTTTACACCGCAAATATGACACTACACTTCAAGTCAAGCGGTCTGAGCCGCTTCCGGTGGGCCCGACTCCATCACCGCTGCCAAGCGTCAGGGTCTGCCGGCTCAATTCTCTTCCCGAGGGTGTTATGGGAATCGCTGCCAGTGAACTGTGCCGATATGTGATCCGCCCCACGCTGATCTACCTTGGCCGCCACCATCCCGGAGCAGAACACTTTCTGCTCGCGGTCGCTGCAAGCCAGTCCGCATTGGGCGCCGAGCTTGACAGCCAACGCGGCCACGGCCTTTACGGGATCTCTGACACGCTCCACTACCAGCTTTGGGATGGCTACCTGGCGAAAGATCCGGACCTTGCGAGCCTGGTCCGCGGCCTTGCCAGTCAGCACGCCTTTCTCACAGGCCCCGATCTGGAATTGACCGTCAACCTGCGTTACTCCACGGCCATCGCCTGGATGATGGTCGAAGCCAGCCGCTTCTCCCTCCCAAGCGAAGACGACGTCATGGGCATGGCCCGAATTTGGCGCCGGATATTTCAACCTCAGGGCCGTCTGCAGGATTTCACTACGGCCTGGCAAACCTCCGTCGGCCCCCTTTCACAAGTCGAATCAGCCATTTTGTGACTCTGCGGTTTCGCGGACGTTAGCCGCAATTTTCCCGGATTGTCCTACAAAAACTGCTCTAGCTCGGGTGGTCCAGCCTATAGCGCGTTATGAAAAATATTGGTAATTTCCGCGCGGTGATCAACAAGGAGTTCTAACAATGAAAAAAACAATGATCAAATCCAGCCTCAGTCTCGCCATCACTCTTGCCTCCACCCAAATTTTTGCATCCGGTTTTGCCCTCAACGAGCAAAGCATCAGCGGTATGGGCACCGGTTTCGCCGGTCGTTCCTCCTCCGTTGATGACGCCAGCATCGTCTACGGCAACCCGGCCGGCATGTCGCGCCTCAAACGCCAGCAAGTGACTGTAGGTGTTGCGGCGATCGATGCCTCGACTGACATCTCGGACACCAGCGGCCGCAGCTCCGGCACCAACAAAGGCGACATGGTGCCTTTCACAGCGGTGCCGATGGGGTTTTACGTCAACCCGGTCGATGATCACTGGGCCTTCGGTCTGGGTGTCTACGCACCTTTCGGCCTGGTCACCGACTACGAAAGCAGCTTCCAGGGTCGTAACTTTGGCAGCAAGAGCATCGTGAAGGTCGTGACCTTCCAGCCAACTGTCAGCTACGCCTTCAATGACAAGGTTTCGATCGGGTTCGGTCCGACCATCAACCGTATCTCCGGCGCACTGGAATCTAACCCGAACCTGAGCGGCGTAACCGCTCCGATCACTGGCCGCCCAGCGGGCGACGGCCGCGTGCAGGTCAAGGGTGATGACGTGGGCTATGGCTTCAACGCCGGTATCCTCGTTCAAGCCACCGACACCACCACCGTCGGCCTGACTTACCACTCCAAGGTGACATACAAGCTCGAAGGCCACACTGAGGTGACACCTGGCGCCGGCGTACCTCCAGCCTTGCTCAGCGCCGGACGCTACGATGCCAAACTCAGCCTCGACACTCCAGAGTCGGTTGACTTCTCCGTCACGCAAAAGATGAACGATGCGTGGAAGCTGTATGCAGGCGCAACCTGGACTCGCTGGAGTCGCCTGGAAGACATCACCGTCAAGAACTCTGGCGTGAGCGGCGGTGCGCTGGCACCTCGCCTGTTCGGTACCATCACCGAAGAGCAGAACTGGCATGACACCTGGGCTTACGCAATCGGTACCTCGTACCAGTTGAACAGGCAGTGGGTTCTGCGTACTGGTCTGACGTTCGACCAATCGCCTACCAACAACGAGAACCGTTCGCCACGCATCCCGACCGGCGACCGCACGATCTTCAGCCTGGGCGCTGGCTACAGCCCTACGGATGACATCACTATCGACGTTGCGTATTCATACCTGAAAGAAGAAGACGTCAAGGTTCACGACGTCAGCCCACTGGGTCAGACTTACAACGCGAAGTATGAAAACAGCGCCAACGGTTTCGGCGTGGGCCTGACTTACCGCTTCTGATGCAGTTGGCGGAACCGGCAGATCACCGGTTCGCCATACAGAAAACCCCGCAGCCAGCGATGGATGCGGGGTTTTTCGTTGTAGAAGGCGATGAGCTTTGAAGGATCAGGGCTTCGACGCAATCGCCTTCTCTACCGCCGAGATCAGCTCGGGATCATCCGGCGTGGTCCTGCTGGAAAAACTGGCAATGACGTTGCCTTTGCGGTCCACGACATATTTATAGAAATTCCAGCGCGGGGCATTGCTCTGCTCGGCCAGTACCTTGAAAAGGTTGATCGCATCGGACCCGCGGACCGGCTGGGGCTCGGTCATGGTGAAGGTCACGCCGTAATTAACGAAGCAGACCTTGGCAGTTTCGGCGGCGTCGTTGGACTCCTGTTTGAAGTCGTCGGAGGGAACACCGAGCACTTCCAGACCCTGTCCCTTGAACCGCTGATTCAGGGCTTCCAGGCCTTTGAACTGGGGCGCGAAGCCACAGAAACTGGCCGTGTTGACCACCACCATCGGTTTACCCGCGAACTGCTTGCACAGGTCGATACCCTGTTTGGCCCGCAGCTTGGGCAACTCGCCCTGCAACAGCGGCGGGCAGTCGGCGGCCATAGCCGCACCGCTCATGGCGAAGAAGAGGACAGGAAGGCAGATCCAGCGAATTCTCATGACGGCATCCATTCAAGGCAGGGAGTCGGGTGTCAGCTCACACGCTACTCCGTGCCATCGAGAATGCCTAGGGCACAACGCCGCTCAGCAGGACATGCCCAACTGCAGTGCGCCAAGGCCGACGCGTTGCCAGCCCCACCACGCCAACAGCAGCAGTGTCGCAACTGCCAGCGCGCCACCGATCCAGGGAGCGAGCCGGATCACAGTGCCACCACTTGAGGCTGGAGCCGCGCCACAGGTCGTTCGCGCACCGGCCAGTTCAAGGCAGCGGCCACCAGGCTGAGGGCAATCGATACGTGCCAGATCAAGTCATAATTCCCCGTGTGGTCATACACGACGCCACCCAGCCAGCCGCCCAGAAACGCGCCCAACTGGTGGAACAGGAAGACGATACCACCGAGCATCGACAGATTGCGTACGCCGAACAGCGTTGCCACGGTGCCGTTGGTCAGGGGTACGGTCGACAGCCAGAGCAGACCCATGGAAATACCGAATAGATAAGCCGTGGTCTGGGTCAGCGGCGCCCACAGGAACAGGACGATCACCACGGCACGCAACAGATACAGACCGGTGAGCAGGCGCGGTTTGGACATCCGCCCGCCCAGCCAGCCCGCGATATAAGTGCCGAACACGTTGAACAGGCCGATCAACGCCAGGACCGTCGTGCCGACCGTGGCCGGCAAATGCTGATCCACCAGATACGCCGGCAAGTGCACGCCGATGAACACCACCTGAAAGCCACAGACGAAGAAACCGAAGGCCAGCAGCCAGAAGCCGGAGTGGGTGCAGGCTTCGTGGAGGGCTTCACGCAGCGTCTGCTCTCCTGCGGTCACGGGAACCGGCTTGTCCTTGAGCATCGCCACCAGGGGCAGAATGAACGCCACCAGCAAGCCCAGCGCCACCAGCGCCATCGACCAGCCCAACCACCCGATCAGGCCGAGCGTGCCGGGGAGCATGGCGAACTGACCGAACGACCCGGCCGCACTGGCGAGTCCCATGCCCATGCTGCGTTTTTCAGGCGGCAACGCACGCCCTACCACGCCAAGAATGATCGAGAACGTCGTCCCCGACAGCCCGATGCCGATCAGCAACCCAGCGCTCAGGGACAACGACGCCGGCGAGTCGGCCATGCTCATCATTGCCAGACCGACGGCGTACAGTATGCCCCCGACAAACACCACTTTAGCGGCACCGAAACGATCCGCCAGCGCCCCGGTGAACGGCTGCGCCAGGCCCCAGACCAGATTCTGCAGCGCGATGGCGAAGGCGAAGACCTCCCGCCCCCAGCCAAACTGCGCACTCATGGGCGGCAGAAACAGGCCGAAACCGTGCCGCGTGCCCAGGGACAAGGCCAGAATCAACGCACTGCCCAGCAAAATCCAGCCACTGGTACGCCACACGGATGTCATTGTTGTTCTCCAGAGATCAAAACAGCACGCGCAAAAATTAGGTGCATATGCCACCAAATCGGAATCTGCGGAAGCTACGCCCGGCGTTCAGGGGTGTCAATCGACGTGACGGGGATGGACATGGAGAGTTCGCGAGCTAGCCGATGACAGGATCAACAACGGTGAATACCACGTCCTGTAGCAGTCCGGCTTGCCGGCGGTGGCATTCTCAAGATCGCTGCCGCCGGTAAACGGAACGCCGCCCGACCGGACTGCTACAGAAGGAGTGCCATGCGACAGCGTCAAATCAGCTCAACGCCAGCGCCACAAGCACCAGAACCTCGAGCAACTCCAGCATGGCCCCGGCCGTGTCGCCGGTGCTGCCGCCAAGCCGTTTGATCATCAGTTGCCGCAACCAGAAGAACCCGGCAGTGGCGCTCAGCACCGCCCACAACCCCGCCCAACCGGCTATCAGCACACAGGCAACAGTGGTGACACCCAGCACTTGAATGCCGAGCCTGCGGGGCAAATGATCAGCCAGCGCCTGCCCCAACCCGCCCGCCCGAACATAGGGGGTGTTGAGGAACAGCCCCAACATCGCAGCGCGGCCAATGACCGGGGCGAGAAGCAGTCCAACGCTGTGGTGAGCATCGATCAGCGCCACTATCGCGGCGAACTTCAGCAGCAGCACGATCACCAGCGTGACCACGGCGATGGGTCCGCTGAGCGGGTCTTTCATGATCGTCAGGGTGCGCTCGCGGTCGCCGAACCCACCTAGCCATGCGTCGGCGCTGTCGGCCAGACCGTCCAGATGCAGACCGCCACTGAGCAACGCCCAACACCCCAGCAACAAGGCGGCATGAAGCAGTTGCGGTGTCCCCGAGAGCAATAAATCCAGCGCCATCAGCACCGAGCCGAACACCACGCCCACCAGCGGATAGAACAACAGCGAACGACCCAGCTCCAGAGGCGCGGGCATGCCCGGCAAGCGAATCGGCAGACTGCTGAGAAACTGCAGGGCAATCCAGAACGGCAGCATTCAGACCTCCGTCAGCACGCCAGCGGCTGCGATATCCAGGCTGAACAAACCGCCATGACCGACGACCACTTGCAACAGCAGTTCACGGGGCAAGCCGCGAGCTCGCGCCAGCAACAGCCGCATCACCCCGCCGTGGCTGATCAACAGAATGCGTTCGCCATCATGAGCGAGTTGAAGACGTCGGACCGCACCGAGAACACGTTCGGAAAACGCCAACACCGGCTCGCCATTGGGCGGCGTGAACGTGTACGGATTCTCCCAGAAACGCCCGAGACCTTCGGCGTCGGTGTCCATCAGTTGCGCCGTGCCGATGCCTTCCCAGTCGCCGAAATGCAGTTCTTGCAGAGCGGGTTCCATCTGCAACGGCAAGGACAGGCGGGCTGCCAGCTCTTCGGCAAAACGCGCACATCGCTGCAAGGGCGAACTGACAATGCGGTCCCATGGCCCGGCTGCGCCGACCGCCGCGCGCATCTGCTGCCAGCCGGTGTCGGTCAATGCATCGTCCAGGCTGCCGCGCAAGCCGCCGCCCAGTTCCGTCTCGCCATGACGCAGCACGTCCAGACGCAACGTCATGCCGGGCGATCCGCAACCGCAGCTTCGGCGAAGGTCGCCATGCCGTTGTGCAGCTCGCAGGCCAGACGCAACAGCGGCACGGCCAACGCCGCGCCACTGCCCTCGCCCAGACGCAGACCCAGCTCCAGCAAAGGCTCGGCCTGCAGGGTTTCCAGCACATGGCGATGACCGGGCTCGGCACCGCGATGCCCGAAGAACAGCCAAGGACGGCACGACGGATTGATACGCACGGCGACCAGGGCGGCGACGCTGCAAATGAACCCGTCGACCAGCGCGACGAGGCCTTCCTGGGCGCAGGTCAGATAGGCGCCCACCAGCGCGGCCACTTCAAAGCCGCCCAGCGCACGCAAGCTGCCCAACGCATCGCCGGACTGAGCGGCATGCAATTGCAACGCCTGCTCGATCACCTGAGCCTTGTGATTGACCCCTTGTGCATCAAGGCCAGTGCCCGGCCCCACCAGCAGTGGTGCTGGACAGGCGAGCACTGAACACGCGACGGCACTGGCGGCCGTGGTGTTGCCAATGCCCATCTCGCCGCCGATGAACAATTCGTAACCTGCGGCCCTGGCTCGCAGAACGCTGTCGCGACCGCCCGCCAGCGCGCCTTCGAGTTGCGCCAGGGTCATCGCCGGCTCCCTGACGAAGTTGGCGGTGCCTGCACCGAGGTTCAGATGCCGCACCCCCGGCAGGTTCAACGGAGAAACCGTGCCGAGGTCGACCACGTCCAATTGCGCCGACAACTGCTTGGCCAACACGCTGATCGCCGCGCCGCCCATGACGAAGTTGTGCAGCATTTGCCCGGTCACTTCCTGGGGATAGGCAGACACCCCTTCGGCCACCACACCATGATCGCCCGCGAAAATCGCGATCCAGACCTTGTCCAGCCTGGGCTTTACTCGACCTTGCAACCCGGCCAGCTGCACAGCGACCGCTTCCAGCTGGCCCAGCGAGCCCGCAGGTTTGGTCAATTGCTGCTGTCGGGCCAGCGCGTGCTCTCGGCTGTCTTGGTCAACTTCACGCGCAGGGGCGAGCCACCAGGCATTACTCATAGTGCGGATCCTTTCAAAGTCATGGGCAGGCCGGCGACCGTAAACACCACGCGCTGGCAACGGTCGGCCAGCGCCTGATGCAGCCAGCCGGCCTCATCGACATAACGACGGGTCAGCTCACCGAGCGGCACAACGCCCAGCCCGGTTTCGTTGCTGACGAAAATGATTTCACCCGGCAGTTCAGCCAGGCAATCGAGTAAGGCTTGGCGCTCCTGCGCCAGTCGCTGCGGATCGTCCAGCATCAGCAGATTGGTCAGCCACAGGGTCAGGCAGTCCACCAACAGGCAGCTGTCCGACCTTGCGCTTTGTTTCAACACACGGGCCAGCTCCACGGGCTCTTCGATCAGGCCCCAGTTGTCCGGGCGGCGCTGGCGATGCAATTCGACACGTTGATTCATCTCGCCATCCAGCGGTTGGCTGGTGGCGATGTAAATCACCCCAAGCCCGCTTTCGCTGGCCAGTTTTTCGGCCAGCCGACTTTTGCCCGAACGCGCCCCGCCGAGGATCAATTGCAGCATCAGCCTTGCTCCAGACCGCAGAGTTCACGCAGCAGCTTGCCATCGAGGTGCTTCTCCACCAAGTCAGCCAGCCGTTCGATATCGCGTTCGCGCAGGGCGTGATAGTCGACCGGCTCCACGTTCTGCAAACCGGCCCACCGCAGCAAGGCACTACTCGATGACGGGTGTTCGAACAACCCGTGCAGATAAGTGCCGAGGACCTGGCCGTCAGCACTTCGAGCGCCATCGCAACGCCCGTCGCTGAGTTGCACCAGCGGGTATTCCAGCGCCGGGCCGGTGGTCACGCCCGCATGGATTTCGTACCCGCAGACATCAGCGTCTTCCAGCGTCAGACGACCGCTGACATTGCGCAGCTGTTTTTCGTTTTCCAGCAACGTGCTCATCGCCAGCAGGCCGAGCCCCGGACTTGAACCGGCTGCGCCCTCGAGGCCCAGCGGATCGTGAAGTTCGTCGCCCAACATTTGCAGACCGCCGCAGATCCCCAGAACCTTGCCGCCATAACGCAGGTGCCGGCTGATCGCGACGTCCCAGCCGTTGTTGCGCAGATACGTCAGGTCGCTGCGCACGCTCTTGGAGCCCGGCAGGATGATCAGATCGGCGGGAGGGATCGGCTGACCCGGCCCCACGAATTGAAGATTCACCTGCGGGTGCAGGCGCAATGGATCGAAATCGGTGTGGTTGCTGATGCGCGGCAACACCGGCACCACCACGTTGAGCACCTGTTCGGCCTTGTCGGTCTGGCGCTGATCGAGACCGTCTTCGGCCTCCAGATGCAGATCCATGACATACGGCAGCACGCCCACCACCGGTTTGCCGGTGCGCTGTTCCAGCCAGTCCAGCCCCGGTTGCAGCAAGGCGATGTCGCCGCGAAAACGGTTGATGATGAACCCCTTCACCCGCGCCTGCTCGCTGGGCGACAGCAGTTCCAGCGTGCCGACCAGATGGGCGAAGACCCCGCCGCGATTGATGTCGGCCACCAGCAAAACCGGGCAATCCACAGCTTCGGCGAACCCCATGTTGGCGATGTCGCCCGCACGCAGATTGATCTCGGCCGGAGAGCCTGCTCCCTCGACCAACACCACCGGCCAGTTTTCACTCAGGCGCTGATGAGACGCCAGCACCGCTTTCATGGCGATGGCTTTGTAGTCGTGGTAGGCAACGGCGTTCATGGTGGTCACTGCGCGACCGTGAATGATCACCTGCGCGCCAGTATCGCTGTTGGGTTTGAGCAACACCGGGTTCATGTCGGTATGGGGTTCGAGATTGCACGCCTGGGCCTGCACCGCCTGCGCCCGACCGATCTCGCCGCCATCGGCGGTGACCGCGCTGTTGAGGGCCATGTTCTGCGGCTTGAACGGCACGGTGCGCACGCCCTGACGGGTCAGCCAGCGGCACAATGCCGTCACCAGGGTGCTTTTTCCGGCATCCGAGGTGGTGCCTTGCACCATCAGGGTTTTGCCGGTTTCAGGAGTGTTCATGGGCGCTCCCGGGAAAATTCGCTCAGGGCCTGCTCCAGTCGCTGCCAGTCGGCCTCTTCGCGAGGCAGGCCGAAGCGCAGGCTGCTGTTATGCGCCGAGTTGTTCACAAAGATACGCAGCAGAATGCCGCGCTGCGCACAGAACTCATGCAGATCGGCAGCCAGTGGCGTGATCAGCCATTGAAACAGCGCGCAACCGCCCTGCGGCGCAAAGCCGTGGCGAGTCAGTAACGCCACCAGGCGTTGGCTGGCCTGTTCGGTGCGCTGACGCTGAACGCGCTGACCTTCCACATCATCCAGGCAGGCCTGACCGAGAATGCGCGTTGGCCCGCTGACCGACCAGGGGCCAATCTGCCGGGCCAGAATCTTGAGAAAACGCGATTCGGCGAGCACGAAGCCAAGCCGCACCCCCGCCAGACCGAAGAACTTGCCGAACGACCGCAACACGATCAAGCCCGGGCGTTGCGTCTCTGCGGCCAGGCTCAGTTGCGGCGTGTTATCCATGAACGCCTCGTCCACCACCAGCCATCCGCCGCGCTGGGCCAGGCGCGCATGCCATTCCAGCAAACGCTCGGGCGGCAAGCTCAGGCCCGTGGGGTTGTTCGGATTGACCACCACCAACACGTCGAGGGCATCGATGAAGCGCTCGACCTCGTGCTCCAGCACCTCACGCACCAGAAACCCGGTACTGCGCCAGGCTTCGGCATGTTCGGCGTAACACGGCGACAACACCCCGACCTTGCCGGTCTGGCGCAAGCGCGGCAACGCCTGAATCGCCGCCTGAGACCCGGCCACTGGCAACAGGTCCGGTGCGCCATAATACTCACGGGCAGCGCGTTCCAGGCCGTCGTCGGTTTCCGGCAGACGCGCCCACGCGGACTCCGGAATCGGCGGAATCGGCCATGACCACGGCGAAATGCCGCTGGACAAGTCAAGCCAGTCGGCCTCGGCAATGCCGTACTTCGCGACCGCGCCGCGTAACCTCCCGCCGTGTTCAAGCATAGAATTCAGCTCCCAGGCACAGGATCAGCAGCCATAACCAAACCCCGCGCTGCACCAGTTGCCAGCCGCGGTCGATTGAGTCGGCGTCGGCGGGGACGCCTTCGCCCAGTTGCGGACGTTGATGCAGCTCGCCGTGATAGATTGCCGCGCCGCCCAGTTCAACGCCCAATGCGCCTGCGCCAGATGCCATCACCGGGCCCGCATTCGGACTGTCCCATTTCGGCGCCTGCGTGCGCCAGCAGCGCAACGCCAGACGGGTATTGCCCAGCAGCGCGTAAGTCAGCGCCACCAATCGCGCAGGAATGTAGTTCAGCAGGTCGTCGATTTTCGCCGAGGCCCAGCCGAAACGCTCAAAGCGCTCGTTGCGATATCCCCACATGGCGTCCAGCGTGTTGCTCAGGCGATAGAGCACCACCCCCGGCGCACCCAACACCGCAAACCAGAAGATGGCGGCAAACACCGCATCGCTGCCGTTTTCCAGCACTGACTCAGTGGCTGCTCGGGCGACCGCGGTCGCGTCCAGCTCTGAAGTCTGGCGACTGACCAGATACCCCACGCGACGCCGGGCCTCTTCCAGATCGTCTGCACGCAAGGCCTGGGCCACTGGCTCGACATGCTCACCCAGGCTACGCAAACCGAGGGCACAGTACAGCGCCGCGATCTCCACCAGCCAACCGATGTAAGGCAGCCAACTGAGGAAGGTGATCAGCACAGTCAGCGGGACGACCGCGATGAACCAGCCGGTGACACCATGGCTGCGCCAGCCGCGCCCACCGGCATTGAAGCGTTGCTCGATGCGCTCGGCATATCGGCCGAACGCCACCAGCGGGTGGTTTCGTTTTGGCTCGCCGAGCAGCGCATCCAGCGCGACGCCGGCAACGCTCAATAACGCCACGCTCATGGACTCACTCCCCATTTGTTCTCGTAGACCAGCTCTTGCAGCGGACGCGCCTGCGCCCAGCCTTCAAGTACCAGCATCGGCGCCGGATAGAATTCCTTGACCGGCCCCAGACACAGAATCGCCAAGGGTTTTGAACCGGTTGGCATCTCCAGCAATTGCGCCAGCTTCTGCGGGTCGAACAGCGACACCCAGCCCATTCCGAGGCCTTCGGCGCGGGCAGCCAGCCACAGGTTCTGGATGGCGCAGGACAACGACGCCATGTCCATTTCCGGCAAGGTCCTGCGACCGAAGATGTGTTTCTCGCGATCATCCATCAATGCGGCGACCAGCACCTCGGCGCAGTCATTGATGCCTTCGACCTTGAGCTTCATGAAATCATCGGAGCGTTCGCCCAGGGCTTCTGCGGTGCGAACCCGCTCTTCTTCCACCTGCGCCTGAATCCGTTCGCGCAACGACCGATCACTGATGCGAATGAAGCGCCACGGCTGCATCAGGCCAACGCTTGGGGCGTGGTGCGCAGCTTCGAGCAAGCGCGCCAGCAATTCAGGGGCAACCGAGCCGCCGCTGAAATGGCGCATGTCCCGACGCTCGGCAATGGCCCGGTAAACGGCAGCGCGTTCGTCGGCGCTGAAGGGATGATCAGTCATGGCGTCAACAGCGCCGCCATCGCCTGGGGGTTGGACGGAAAATAGAAATGCACGTAGGAGGCCGTCATTCTGCCCTCTCGATACACCGCTTCGGCGCCGCGACCGCCATTTGGGCTAATGCCACGGGCAATCGGGGTCAGTTCGGTGCTGGTCAGGGAATGATGATAGGTATGGCCGCGCAACGTCCCTTCAGGCAGCTCGACCGCTTGCAAGGCAAGGGCCGCGAGACGTTTCTGCATCACCGCTTCGCCGTCGAGCAGGCCCACCAGCGCTGCACGCTGGCCGTCAACATCGGTGAGCGCGTTGAGCAGATAGAGCATTCCGCCGCATTCAGCCAGCAACGGTTTACCCGCCGCATGGTGCGCGCGGATCGCTGCCAGCATTGGAAGGTTCTGCCCCAGCGCGACATGGTGCAGTTCTGGATAACCACCGGGGAGATAAAGGCTGTCAGCGTCAGGTATTTTCGGGTCGCGAATCGGCGAGAAGAACGACAATTGAGCACCCATCGCCCGCAGCAGATCGAGGCTGGCGCCATAGGTAAAAGCGAAGGCTTCGTCGTGGGCAATGGCGATGCGCACACCGGCCAGCAAGGGCTCGGCGGGAACGAAATCGGGCGCAGTGAAAGTGACAGCCGGCGGCAGCGTCGCATCGCAAGTGCTGGCCAGGGCTTGAGCGGCGGCATCCAGACGCACATCCAGATCGTTCAGTTCGCTGGCCTGAACCAGCCCCAGATGGCGGCTCGGCAGCTCGATCCCGGTTTCCCGCGAGAGCGCGCCGTACCAGCGCAACCCTTCGGTCAGGCTGCCTTCGAGCAACTGCGCATGACGCACGGTGCCGACCCGGTTGGCCAGCACGCCGGCGAACGGCAAGTCCGGCTGATAACGCGCAAGACCCAACGCCAACGCGCCGAAGGTCTGAGCCATGGCCGTACCGTCGATCACGCCCAGCACCGGGACACCGAAATGCCGGGCCAGATCGGCGCTGGACGGGGTGCCATCGAACAACCCCATGACGCCTTCAATCAGAATCAGATCTGCGTCGGCAGCCGCTTCCCATAGCAGGCGACGGCTTTCGTCTTCGCCCACCATCCACATGTCCAGTTGATACACCGGATTGCCGCTGGCGCGCTCGAGAATCATCGGATCGAGAAAATCAGGGCCGCATTTGAACACGCGCACCTTGCGTCCCTGGTTGCGATGCAAACGCGCAAGGGCGGCCGTCACCGTGGTCTTGCCCTGACCGGAAGCAGGCGCGGCGATCAAGACCGCAGGGCATTGCCGAGGCTGACGCTCACTCACAATTCAATGCCCTTCTGCGCCTTGATACCGGCCTGAAACGCGTGCTTGACCACGCCAATCTCGGAAACGGTGTCGGACAGGTCAATCAGTTCCTGTTTGGCGCCACGGCCGGTAACCACCACATGCTGCATGGGCGGGCGCGCCTGCAGGTCGCTGAGCACCTGCTCCAGATCGAGGTAACCGTGTTTGAGGGCGATGTTCAGTTCGTCAAGGATCACAAGCCCGATGCTCGGGTCCTTGAGCATGCCTTGGGTCACCCCCCATGCAGCTTCGGCCGCGGCGATATCACGCTGGCGATCCTGAGTCTCCCAGGTAAAGCCCTCGCCCATGACGTGGTAACGCACCTGCTCCGGAAAGCGACGGAAGAACAGCTCTTCGCCCGTGGCGTTGCGGCCCTTGATGAACTGCACCACCCCACACTGCATGCCATGCCCCATGGCCCGCGCCAACATGCCGAAAGCGGAACTGCTCTTGCCTTTGCCGTTGCCGGTCAGCACGAGCAACAGGCCGCATTCGTTGGGGGCGCTGGCAATGCGCTCGTCCATTACCGCCTTTTTGCGCAGCATGCGCGCCAGGTGGCGTTCGTCACGTTCGGGGGATTCGCTCATCTCAGCTCTCCGCTTGAGGGCAGGTGTGGCAAACGGAGGGCGCAGGCAAAGACTGACAGCAGGCGCCGGGATCGAACGCCCGAGCCTGCGCAGAGCATCGCCCTCCGTGATGCTGTTGAATGGATCAGGCCGGTCTCCGGACTCATGAGCGAACGCTTCAGCCCCGCGCCTTCCCATGCTCAGAGAGCACAGTGGCATCGTGCGGGACCTTGACTCATTTACCGTTGCGGAGGCAGCGCCGGGATTGACCGCAAACGCGCTCGCACCGGCTTCCCAGTTTCACCCAGTCTGGTGGGCACCTGAAACAATCGGCGAAGGTTAGTGGGTTGACCCGGGAGCGTCAATCGAACTGGCGGCCGGTGCGGCAATTGAGCACCGGTTGAACCCCCGCGCCCGGCATGTCTCTATTTCTATACATGCACTTGCATGACTGCCCGATGCACCACTGCCAGCAAGCGGAGATCGAACATGTTCAAGCCCAGAGCCCACGTTGTGGTTTTGCTGTTGGTCGCCGGAGGGCTCGCAGCGTGCGGCGAATCCTCCCGATTGCAAGTCTCGGACGGCATGGGCCCCTCGCCCAGGCTGCCGGAGCCGAACAAGACGCTGATCCCCACCGTGAACATCGCCCCGGCAGTGGGCTGGCCCGCGGGTGCCGAACCGGTCGCCGCGCCCGGCACCCAAGTGGCAGCCTTCGCCGAAAATCTCGATCACCCGCGCTGGCTGTATGTACTGCCCAACGGCGACGTACTGGTCGCCGAGACCAATGCGCCACCCAAGCCCGATGATGGCAAGGGCATCAAAGGTTGGGTCATGAAGAAAGTCATGGGCCGCGCCGGTGCCGCAGTCCCCAGCGCCAACCGCATCACGTTGCTGCGCGACAAGGACCACGACGGCGTCGCCGAAACCCGCACGGTATTCATCGACAATCTGAATTCACCCTTCGGCATGGCGCTGGTGGGCAATGATTTCTACGTCGCCGACACCGACCGGCTGCTGCGCTTCAACTACGTGCCGGGCGAGACATCGATCAAGGGCGACCCGCTGAAAGTCACTGACCTTCCCGGCGGCACGCTCAACCACCACTGGACCAAGAACGTCATCGCCAGCAAGGACGGCAGCAAGCTGTACGTCACGGTGGGTTCCAACAGCAATGTCGGCGAAAACGGCCTTGACGCCGAAGAAGGCCGCGCCGCGATCTGGGAAGTGGATGCCGCGACGGGCAATCACCGGATTTTCGCCTCCGGCCTGCGCAATCCCAACGGCATGGATTGGGAACCGCACACCGGCAAGCTGTGGACGGCGGTCAACGAGCGTGACGAGATCGGCAGCGATCTGGTGCCCGACTACGTGACCTCGGTGCAGGACGGCGGATTCTACGGCTGGCCGTTCAGTTACTACGGGCAGCATGTGGACATTCGGGTATCGCCGCAGAACGCTGAGTTGGTGCAGAAAGCGATTGCACCGGATTTCGCCGTTGGCCCGCATACGGCGTCATTGGGCCTGGCGTTCGCGGACGGTAAATCTCTGCCAGCGCCGTTCAACGAAGGCTTGTTCGTGGGCCAGCACGGCTCCTGGAACCGTAAACCCCACAGCGGTTACAAGGTGCTGTTCGTGCCGTTCAAGGACGGCAAACCCAGCGGCACGCCGGTCGACCTGCTGACCGGATTCCTCAATAGCGACGAAAAAGCCCAGGGCCGCCCAGTCGGTGTAGTCAACGACAATAAAGGCGGGGTGTTGGTGGCCGATGATGTCGGCAACAAGATCTGGCGTGTGACGGCGGCGAGGACGGTGCAGGCATCCAACCCTTGACACCACACCCCTTGTAGGAGCGCGCTTGCCCGCGATTGCGGCGCGATGATCGTTCCCACGCTCGGCGTGGTAACGATCATGATATTGAGCAGGAAGCTTGCAGGGGTGGCCTTCTCGCTGATGAACAGACAGGAAGAATAAGACCCTACGAAACGTTTGGGGGTTGCCCCCAAACATAGAATCTCCCGCACGAGATTTGTGAAGAGGCTTACTGCCGGGCCAGATTCGAAGGCGTTATCACCCGCTTGGCATTCAACCACGCCTTTTGCCAATACGGCTTGTCGAGGCTGTCGAGCTTGACGGTGCCACCGGTCGCCGGCGCATGCACGAATCGCCCTTCCCCCACGTAGATCCCGGCATGGCTGACATTCGAGCCGCCGCTGGTGGCGAAGAACACCAGATCACCCGTCTGCAACTGGCTGCGGTCGATGTCCGGGCCACGCAGATTGATCATGTCGCGCGTCGAGCGTGGCAGCGTGATCCCGGCGGCGCCTTGATAGACATAGCCGATCAAACCACTGCAATCGAACCCCGAGTCAGGCGTGTTGCCGCCCCAGCGATAAGGCGTGCCCACCAACCCGATGGCACGCAACAGCACGTCATCAGCGACCGGAGAGGAAAATTGAGAGGGAGCGGATACCACAGGCCTGGAAACGACCTTGGGAGGAGATGGCGGTGGATTGCTGGAACACGCGGCCAGCAATACAGCCAGTGAAGCAACAGCCAGGCGAACCGTAAACGACATAAACACAACAACCT
Organism: Pseudomonas sp. LS-2; assembly: GCF_003605735.1. Lineage (GTDB taxonomy): Bacteria > Pseudomonadota > Gammaproteobacteria > Pseudomonadales > Pseudomonadaceae > Aquipseudomonas. The sequence continues at coordinate 206,195 of NZ_QXTJ01000033.1, forward strand.
TCGCGGGATGCGGCTTACTCTGCCGGGAGCCGAGTCAACGTGCAATCAGGGTTTCCCCGGTTGCACGCGTCGGTATTAACGGTGTTGGCGCTTGAGTGTAGTCGAGGTCATCGCGGTTGTGGTTTCCGGAACCCTGGAAGGTGCCATGGCCAGCGCGCGCTTGGCTTCGATGAAGGTACGCGCCCAGTACGCGTCGTCGAGACTGTCTACACGCACACCACCACTGCGACGGCTGCTGGAGTGGATGAACTGGTCATCACCCAGGTAGATGCCGGCGTGGCTCACACGGCCGCGGCCTGCGGTACTGAAGAACAGAAGATCGCCCGGCTTGAGATCACCGCGCTTGACCAGCGGCGCGTCGACGTTGATCATTTCGCGCGTCGAACGTGGCAGGCTCATGCCGGCTTCTTCGCGGAACAGATAGCCGATGAAACCGCTGCAATCGAAACCGGAAGTGGTCGAAGTGCCGCCGAAACGGTAGCGCGTACCGATCAGCGACTTGCCGCGTTCCAGGATGCTGTCAGCCAGTACCGGCAACTGATAAGGCTTGTTGTCGGCGAACTGGGCCAGTTCGTCTTCGGTGGCGATCTCGTCATCCAGTACGGATGCCGAATAATCAGCACGCTTGGTGGCGGTTTGGGCGGTGACAGAATCCTTGAACTGGGAGTTCTGCGCCTGTTGTTGCGACGCTGGCATCTGGGCCGCGCAGCCGAACAACAGCGTTACGAGTGCGAGAGGCACGAGGGGTGCGAAGCGATTCAGCATGGGCACGACCGTGGCTAATGTGTAAAGAAGCCGAGACTATGCCTTCTATCGTCATCATTTGCAAATTCAATCGAAACAAATGTGACTTACGATGTCCTCCATCACATCTAAGGCTCTACACCTCAGAAACGCATCCATGTGAATGGAGTGATCAGTCGTCGAGGGGTTTATCTCGGCGGTAAAGCCTCCCGCCACCCGCGTGCGCAGCATCGGCTCGTGGATATAGGGGAAGCTGGCGGTGGTTCCAATGCTGAGCACAGCATCAAAACCTTTCGCCATCTCTTCATACAGCACGTTCAATGCCAGTTCTGGCAGCATCTCCTGAAATAACACCACCGGCGGTCGCAAGACGCCGTGACACTGCGCGCACAATGGCGGCAGGGGTCGACTCAGGTGTTCGCTCAATTGCGGGTCTTCAGCGCCACAGGACTGACAATAAAGCGGCGCCAATTGACCGTGAATCTCGATCAGACGTTCGGACGGGCTGCCTGCGGCGCGGTGATAACCATCGACGTTTTGCGTCAGCACCCAGCATTCGGGTTTGCGTCGCTGCAATTGGGCGATCGCATAATGCGCCGCATTGGGCTGTCCGCCCAGGCAAGCGCTGCCTAATTGGGCAATGTATTTCCAGCACAGCGCAGGGTCGCGACGCAGCATAGGCCCGGACAAGGCCATTTCGATCGGCAGCCCGTCATCGGTATGACCGTTATAAAGGCCACCGACCCCGCGATAGGTGGGCAATCCGGAATCCGCCGACAGCCCGGCCCCGGTAATGATCAGAATACGGTTAGCGTGTCGCAGGGCAGACGCGGTTTGCAGCACCAGGGCCGGATCGACGATAGGCTGATTCATCGAACGCCCTCCTTCACCAACCCAGGGTTTCCTTTAGAAAGGGAATAGTCAGCTTGCGCTGGGCTTGCAAGGACGCCTGATCGAGTTGCTCGAGCAAATCGAACAACGCACTCATGCTGCGCTTGCCACGGGTCAGGATAAAATGACCCACTTCGTCCGTCAGGTGCAGCCCCCGCCGCGACGCGCGCAATTGCAGGGCGCGGAGTTTTTCTTCGTCGGAGAGCAGGCGCATCTGGAACACCAGCGCCATGGTCAGCCGCGATTTGAGGTCGGCCAGCTTGACCGGCAACTCGCGAGGCGAGCAGGACGCCGCGATCAACAGACGGCGACCACTGTCACGCAGGCGGTTGAACAGATGAAACAGCGCCTCTTCCCACTCCGGCTTGCCCGCCACGACTTGAAGGTCATCGAGGCAGACCAGCTCGTATTGCTCCAGATGATCGAACAGTTCGACGCCTTCCTCGAGCAACTCGGCCATCGGCAGGTAGACCGCAGGCTGCCCCAATTGCTTGAAGCGCAGACAGGCTGCTTGCAGAAGGTGCGTGCGCCCTACCCCGTTTTTGCCCCACAGGTAGATCAGGCTTTCGGTCCATCCGGCGTCGGCTTCGCACAGCCGCTCGACGTAGCCGAGTGCAGCGGCATTGGCGCCTGGATAGTAATTGATGAAGGTGGCGTCATCACGCAGACGCACACTCAGGGGCAGCTGAACTGGTTTCATGCTGGCTGAACGGTTCAGTGACGAACCGCCAAGGGGCCTCTGTGTAAAGTGTGCAAAGTTTATACCCGCAAGCCGGGCCGCACAATGCGCCAGAGCGCCTGCAAAATCAAAGGGTTGCGTCTACAGCGGGCCAGGCCGCGGAATATGGGGAATGACCGGCATAAAAAAGGCGCTTGAACACAACGATTCAAGCGCCTTGATCCTTTAGCGGTCCGGCCTACAAATCCGGGTCTTCCATGCCACCGTAGATATCCGAATCCTTGTACAGGTCATGAACATGGCGCACCAACACCATGATCACCGCCGCCACCGGCAACGCCAAGAGGATGCCGGTGAACCCGAACAGCTCGCCGCCCGCCAGGATCGCGAAGATCACTGCCACTGGATGCAGACCGATGCGATCGCCCACCAGCAGCGGCGTCAGCACCATCCCCTCCAGCGCCTGGCCGACCATGAACACCGCGACGATACCCAGCATCGGATACAGATCGCCGCCAAACTGGAAGAAGCCCGCCAGAATCGCCGAGCCTATACCGATGACGAAACCCATATAAGGCACGATCGCCGCAAGCCCCGCGATGACCCCGATCAGCAGGCCCAGTTCAAGCCCGACCAGCATCAACCCGGCAGCGTAGATCACACCCAGCGCGACCATCACCAGCAACTGGCCGCGAATAAACGCTCCCAGCACCTCGTGACATTCATCGGCGAGCGCAACGATTTTCTTCTCGCGGTGACGCGGCAGCAGGCTGCGCACCTTGGCCATCATCACGTCCCAGTCGCGTAACAGATAGAAGCAGACCACCGGGATCAGCACCAGATTGGTCAGCCAGCCGATCAGCGCCAGGGTTGAAGTGGTGGCTTGCGCCAGCACGATCCCGACGATGTCGCCGGTCTGGCCCATGTGCTCGGAAATCGCTGCTTTGACCTTATCGAACTTCCAGAACCCGTCCGCCAGGCCGAGTTTGGCCTGGGTCCACGGCAACGCGGTATGCTGCAGCCAGTCGAGAATCTGCGGCGCCAACTCATACAAGCGATACAACTGCTTGGCGAGCATCGGCACCAACACCAGCAGCAAACCCATGAAGATCAGCGTGAACAGCACAAACACTGTCACCACACTCAAGGTGCGTGACATCTTGAGTTTCTCCAGACGATCCGCCAGTGGATCGCCCATGTACGCCAGCAACAGCGCTACCAGAAACGGCGTCAGGATTGCGTGCAGCAACCAGACGAACAGGCACAGCAGGATGACCCCGCCCAGCCAGAACCAACGACGCGTATCAGTCATTACTGCCCCTCGGACCCGGATGATTTGCTTCATGCAACGTCGCTATGAACGCATTCACCAGCGGAAGTGCAGTGTTTGCGCGGAAGTCTGTGGCGGTTGTGGAACGGGGGCGGCCCCAGGGGCCGGCACCTGCCCGGCGTTGACCGGTGCGCTGGCGACTTGATCTGCCGGCACTTCCTGCAACTTCGCCAGCGACAACTGCGAACGCAGTTGATCCGGGCTGCCACTGACGTCAAACACGACACGGTCCGCATCCACGGACTTCAGGCGACCGCCGAAGGGTTCCAGCAAGCGACCCAACTGAGCGTAGCGTTCCAGATTCATGCCTTGAACCTCCAGCGCCATGCTTGAGGACGCCCCGGGCTTGACCACAAAGCGCGGTGCCAGACGCTGGCTCACAGACAGCAAAACGGCGTCGGCCAGTTCAGCGGAACTCGCGCCGGTAGCACTGCCCTGATCCATCTTGTCGCCCAGCCACAAGTGCCATTTCCCTTGCCACTGACCGCCGTTTTCCTGCGCGTGTACAGCGAGAATCGCATCGGAGCCGTAGCGTTCAGAAGCCTGTTTGAGCGGCGCAACGTCATTGCCATCCAGGGTCTTGGCATTACCGATGCCCTGCTCGCCCAAGTCCGCCAGCGGCAGGCGCAGTGGCAGGCCACGATGTTGCGCAGCGCGTCGCAGCGGTTCGGCCGAGGCCTGTCCGTCGCCGACCAGATTGGCGCCGTCAGTCGCATCGTTCAGCCACCAGGCCATGATGACCGGGCGATTGGAGCCCCAGAGCGAAAGACCGGCCTGACGCAGCGCGCGTTCGGTGCTCGCCGGGTCGAAATCCACCTGCAGCGACTCCGGTGGGCCTGCGTCATAACCGTACTGACTGATGATTTGCTGTGGATCCTTGCGCACTTCGGCAAGGCCAGCGCCTTGAGACGCCTTCGGATCGCCGGTCAAGCGCATGACCAGGGTTTCCAGCGCCGCCTGAGTGGCCCGGGTTTTCTCGTCCGGCGTCTGGCCGCTGACCGGCTCGCGCACTTGATAGAGGTTGTTCACCGTCTCGGCCAGGACCGGGAGGCTCATGAGGGAAAGGCAACCCACGAACAGGCAGTTTTTTAGGCGCATGAAAGAAGGTGGACGCATGAAGAGGTTCCCGAAAAACAGATAAGACAGCTTAACGAATAGCTGTATCACGATGACTGGCTCGATTCAGACCGCACAGCGGCACGAATCGCTCACTCTGACGACGAACTTACACCTTTTATAGTCGCCGACGAACGGCTTGACCCTGAACGACCGGGTTATTTTTTCTTCATCATGCCCCTGCCCGTCGGCCCAAGGATGGCCGCTTGAGCCCAACCCTGATAAAATCGCGCGCCTTCGCAGACCGGCGATGCCACGGCCACGAGCCGTTCCAACTCGGTCGTTACCCCGAATCCCCCCTAAAGGCCTGGATCATGAGCAAGCAACCCTCCCTGAGCTACAAAGACGCCGGTGTAGACATCGACGCCGGTGAAGCATTGGTCGAACGCATCAAGAGCGTTGCCAAGCGCACCAAGCGCCCGGAAGTGATGGGCGGCCTGGGGGGCTTCGGCGCTCTGTGCGAAATTCCGGCAGGCTACAAGCAGCCGGTACTGGTCAGCGGCACTGACGGCGTTGGCACCAAGCTGCGTCTGGCCCTGAACCTGAACAAGCACGACAGCATCGGTATCGACCTGGTCGCCATGTGCGTCAACGATCTGGTGGTTTGCGGTGCAGAACCCCTGTTCTTCCTGGACTACTACGCCACTGGCAAACTGAACGTCGACACCGCCGCGCAGGTCGTGACCGGCATCGGCGCAGGCTGCGAACTGGCCGGTTGCTCGCTGGTCGGCGGCGAAACTGCAGAAATGCCTGGCATGTATGAAGGCGAAGACTACGACCTGGCCGGTTTCTGCGTCGGCGTCGTGGAAAAATCCGAAATCATCGACGGTTCGAAAGTCGCGACCGGCGACGCCTTGATCGCCCTGCCATCGTCCGGCCCGCACTCCAACGGCTACTCGCTGATCCGCAAGATCATCGAAGTCTCCGGTGCCGACATCGAAACCATCCAGCTCGACGGCAAGCCACTGACCGACCTGCTGATGGCGCCGACCCGCATCTACGTCAAGCAACTGCTCAAGCTGATCAAGGACACCGGCGCGGTCAAGGCCATGGCCCACATCACTGGCGGCGGTCTGCTGGACAACATCCCTCGCGTACTGCCTGAAGGCGCGCAAGCGGTGGTCGACGTGGCGAGCTGGACCCGCCCGGCCGTGTTCGACTGGCTGCAGGAAAAAGGCAACGTCGACGAGCACGAAATGCACCGCGTTCTGAACTGCGGCGTCGGCATGGTCATCTGCGTCGCGCAAGAACACGTCGAAGCCTCCCTCAACGCCCTGCGTGAAGCCGGCGAACAGCCTTGGGTCATCGGCCAGATCGGCGTTGCTGCCGAAGGCGCTGCGCAAGTCGAGCTGAAAAACGTCAAGGCACATTGATGTCTGAAGTAGCAAGGCCTGACGTGTCAAAGCCTGACATGCCCCAGGTATGTGATGTGGTGGTACTGCTGTCCGGCACCGGCGGCAACCTGCAAGCGATGATCGACAGCTTTCAGGACAGTTCAAGCCCTGCTCGCATTCGCGCGGTGATTTCCAACCGCGCCGATGCCTACGGACTGGAGCGCGCCAGGAACGCGGGGATCGAAACCCGCGTTCTCGATCACCAGGCCTACGAGGGTCGCGAGGCCTTCGACGCGGCACTGATCGAACTGATCGACACCTTTGCGCCGAAACTGGTGGTACTCGCCGGTTTCATGCGAATTCTCACGCCAGGCTTCGTGCGTCACTACCACGGCCGCCTGCTGAACATTCACCCTTCGCTGCTTCCCCTGTATAAAGGTTTGCACACGCACCAGCGCGCGCTGGAGGCTGGCGACGCCACGCACGGCTGCAGCGTACACTTCGTCACGGAGGAACTCGATGGAGGGCCTCTGGTCGTACAAGCTGTGATTTCGGTAGAGTTGGACGACACGCCCGCCACACTGGCGCAAAGGGTTCATACCCAGGAACACCTGATCTATCCGCTGGCGATTCGCTGGTTCGCAGAGGGCCGACTGGTTCTCGACGAACATGGCGCATCCTTGAACGACCAGCCACTGGGCCCCGGCGGCCACTTGATTCAGGCCACTTAATTCGGCTCTCTATTCCAAAGACAGGAGATACTATGCGTCGCGCTTTGCTCTTCGCTTTCGCTCTGTTCGCACTCCCTGCGGTCAACGCGGCAGACCTTCAACCCTTCTCCGCCAGCTACACCGCTGACTTCAAACAACTCCCTGTCGGCGGCGGCAGCGCCAGCCGTAGCCTGGAAAAGAACGCCGATGGCACCTGGACCTTGAGCTTCAAGGCGTCGATGATGATCGCCAGCCTGACTGAGGTCAGCACCCTGAAGTCCGACAAGGACACACTCCTGCCACAGACCTACCAGTTCGAACGTGGCGGCCTGGGCAAGAGCAAGAAAGTCGATCTGGTGTTCGACTGGTCCACCAAGTTCATCACTGGCACCGACCGTGGCGACGCGGTGAAGATTCCGCTCAACAGCGGCATCCTCGACAAGTCCACCTACCAGCTCGCGCTGCAGCACGATGTGGCCGCAGGCAAGAAGAGCATGAGTTATCAGGTGGTCGACGGTGATGAGGTCGATACCTATGACTTCCGCGTACTGGGCACTGAAAAAGTCGATACCAAAGTCGGCTCGGTCGATGCGATCAAGGTCGAGCGCGTGCGTGACCCAACGCAGAACAAGCGCATTACCGTGATGTGGTTCGCCAAGGACTACGACTACCTGCTGGTTCGCTTGCAGCAGGTGGAGACCGATGGCAAGGAATACAACATCATGCTGCAGGATGGGACGGTGAACGGTAAGGCGGTCAAAGGCAGCTGATCCGGGTTTGTATTGTGTCCTGTGAGACCCCGCTGACATGGCGGGGTTTTTTATTGGGGCATCGGCGCAGGCCATTGAGCGTTGATCCCTTATGTTTTGTGGCGCTGATCTTTGTTCTGCCTAACGGCAGAAGTATTCCGCCTTCGGCGGGTTACTTGAAAAGACCCCAAGTAACCAAGGGTCTAGCGCTCCCTGTCCGGCCCGACTTCGTCGGGTTCCCTCGTCTCCGGCATTGCTCCGGGGGCACGCCGCCGACCGGCCATCCCTGGCCGAACGGCGGCTAGCGCGACATCCATGTCGCGCTGCCCCCTACGCAACGCCTGCGCTCGGCCTGCCAAAGTCGCAATTTGCGGCGTCTGAACTACTGCGCACTTAGAGGCAAGATCAAAAGCCAATGCGGCTCACCGCCCTGACCTGATCCGGCTTCTCCCATGGAGTTTGGTGGTGAATTTAACTCCGAGTACGCCGCGAACCCTGTAGCCGTCCGGCTTGCCGGCGGTGGCGTACGGAAGATCGCTACCGCCGGCAAGCCGGACTGCTACAGGTTCGGCGTTCACAGGTCATGGCGATTGCCGTTGCCATTGATCTTGATCTTGATCTTGATCTTGATCTTCGTACGCCATAGCCCAGACACCACAAAACGCGACTTGGGTGCAGGCTGAACGCAGGCGGCGCGGAGTGGGCCGAGCGGCATGGATGCCGCGAGAGCCGCCCCCCGCCATGGATGGCGGATGGCGGATGGCGGCGGGCCCACGGAGCGTCGCCGAAGTGAGGGTACGGCGACGAAGGAGCCGCCAAACCAGGAGCCAGGACCCTTGGTTACTTGGGGTCTTTTCAAGTAACTCGCCGAAGGCGAAATAGGCCTGGCGTTAGCCAGTCCCCACCAAGGCCAGCGCCGATACTGGTTAAGTACCCAAATCACAACGCAAGAAAAGCCCCCACGAACCGCCATTTTCACGGCACCCAATGGTCCCCAAGCGAACATGAAACTTTCTTCACGCCACTCAAACGAGTGCGACAAACCGTCGCACGCCCTTCTAAAACAACCCCTTACCGATTCTTGCGAAATCGGGAAATAACCTTTACCAAAATCGTCGGTTTACTTAGCAAGCTACCAAAACCTATAAAGTAACCACTGCGACGTCCTGCCGCAGATTTCAAAGAGTCAGGAGTTTTCAATATGACGGTTACTGTTACTGAACGCGACGACGCCCACATCTCCCACGAAAGCATCGCGGATGGCATTCAGATCTGGGATGTACGCCAGCAAGACCAACTGGTAGGGATGTTTCACCACGAATCGGACGCACAGCGTTACGCAGCAGAGCTCGCAGAGCTGGAAGCCAAGAAGGCAGCGAGCAACTCGCAATAACGGAATCGCAGCAAAACAAAACCCGCCGAGGCGGGTTTTGTTGTTTTCGCGTTTACCACATCAGATCGTCAGGGATCTTGTAGGCCGCATACGGATCGTCGCCATCCGGCTCCTCGGTCGGCTCGCTCAGCATCACGATACGACGCGGATCACGCTCCTGAACCTTGAGCGCCGCCTCGCGAGGAATAACCTCGTAGGTACCGCCATGATGCACGATGGCCAGTGAACCGTTGCTCAACTTGCTGCGCATCAGCGAGTTGACCGACAGGCGCTTGACCTTCTTGTCGTCGACGAAGTTGTAGTAATCCTCGGTGGTCAGCTTTGGCAGTCGCGTCGCTTCGATCAACTGTTTGACCTGGGCGGCACGGGCTTTCTGCTCGGCCTTCTCCTGCCGCTGACGGTTCAGTTCCTGATCGCGTTTGGCCTTCTCGGCCAAGGCTTCCTGAGCGGCACGCTGGTTCGTGTCGTCGGCTACGGCCTGACCCTTGTGCACCAGACGCTGTTCTTTCTGCTTGTTCTTGGCGACCTGCTTGGCCTGTTTCTCATTGACCAGGCCCGCTTTGAGCAATTGGTCACGAAGGGAAATACCCGCCATCTGTCTTCTCTCTCTAAATAGTCAACTCAACCGCAGTTGGGCGTGATCTTTTCCTGGCGCTTGGCTTCGCCCCAAAGCGCATCCATCTCTTCGAGGCTGCAATCTTCGATGGGGCGTCGGGTGTCGCGCAAGGCCTGTTCGATAAAACGAAAGCGCCGCTCGAACTTGCCGTTCGCGGCGCGCAAGGCATTTTCCGGATCGACCTTGAGGTGACGGGCCAGATTGACCACCACGAACAGCAGATCGCCAATCTCTTCGTTGATCCCGTCGCTGTCGTTGTCGGCCATGGCTTCGAGAACCTCATCGAGTTCCTCGCGCACCTTGTCGACCACCGGCAGCGCATCCGGCCAGTCGAAACCGACCTGTGCCGCGCGCTTCTGCAACTTGGCTGCCCGCGACAATGCGGGCAATACGTTCGGGACGTCATCGAGCAACGACAACTGCTCTGGAACGTGAGCTTTTTCGGCGCGCTCCTGGGCCTTGATTTCTTCCCAGCGATGCTTGACCTGATCTTCGCTCAGGCGCGGCGTTTCCAGCGGCGCATACAGATCGCCCGTGGGAAACACATGGGGGTGGCGACGAATCAGCTTGCGGGTGATGCCGTCGACCACGCCGTCGAACTCGAACCGCCCCTCCTCTCGCGCCAACTGGCAGTAATACACCACCTGAAACAGCAGATCGCCCAACTCGCCCCGCAGATCGTCGAAGGACCCGCGCTCAATGGCGTCGGCCACTTCGTACGCCTCTTCGAGCGTGTGCGGCACGATGGTCGCGTAATTCTGCTTCACGTCCCACGGGCAACCGTACTGCGGGTCGCGCAAACGGGCCATGAGGTTTAGCAAGTCCTGGAGCTTATACATTGAAAGTCCTATCGATACTTCGGCTCAAGACATCCGGCGCCTGAAGCACCGCTATCGCGAGCAAGCTCACGCCTGCAGGACATCGCATTCCCTGTAGGCGCGAGCTTGCTCGCGATCAGCGGTTGCCAGAACAACGCCTGGTCAAGGCGTACGATTACGCCGTGTCTCGATGATGTTCGGCAACTGCGAGATACGCCCCAGCAAACGGCCCAGTGCATCGAGCCCCGGGATTTCGATGGTCAGCGACATCAGCGCAGTGTTGTCTTCCTTGTTCGAGCGGGTGTTGACCGCCAGCACGTTGATGCGCTCGTTGAGCAGCACCTGGGAGACGTCACGCAGCAGCCCGGAACGGTCGTAGGCACGGATGATGATGTCCACCGGGTACGTGAGCACTGGCACCGGGCCCCAACTGACCTGAATGATCCGTTCAGGTTCGCGTCCGCCCAGTTGCAGCACCGAGGCGCAGTCCTGACGGTGAATGCTCACACCGCGGCCTTGTGTGATGTAACCGACGATGGCATCGCCGGGCAACGGCTGGCAGCAGCCGGCCATCTGGGTCATCAGGTTGCCGACGCCCTGAATCTGAATGTCGCCACGCTTGCCCGGCTTGTAACCGGTGGCTTTGCGTGGAATCAGCTCCAGTTGCTCGTTGCCGCGCTCCGGCTCGACCAGTTGCTGTGCGAGATTGACCAGCTGCGCCAGACGCAAATCACCAGCACCCAACGCGGCGAACATATCTTCGGCGGTCCGCATGTTGGCTTTTTCCGCCAACTTGTCGAAGTCCACCTGCGGCAGAGCCAGACGTGCCAGTTCCCGTTCGAGCAGGACCTTACCGGCGGCGACGTTCTGATCGCGGGCCTGCAATTTGAACCAGTGAACGATTTTGGCCCGCGCCCTGGAGGTTGTGATGTAGCCCAGGTTCGAGTTCAGCCAGTCACGGCTCGGCGTGCCGTGCTTGCTGGTGATGATCTCGACCTGCTCACCGGTTTGCAGGCTGTAGTTAAGCGGGACGATACGGCCGTTGATCTTCGCGCCACGGCAGTTGTGGCCGATTTCGGTGTGTACCCGATAGGCGAAGTCCAGCGGTGTCGCGCCTTTGGGCAAGTCGATGGCATGGCCGTCCGGGGTGAAGACATACACCCGGTCCGGCTCGATATCGACGCGCAGCTGCTCGGCCAGACCGCCGATATCACCCAGTTCTTCGTGCCACTCCAGCACCTGACGCAACCACGAGATTTTCTCCTCGTAGTGGTTGGAACTGGATTTGACGTCGGTGCCCTTGTACTTCCAGTGGGCACAGACGCCGAGCTCGGCCTCTTCGTGCATCGCGTGGGTGCGGATCTGCACTTCCAGCACCTTGCCCTCGGGACCGATCACCGCCGTGTGCAGCGAGCGATAGCCGTTCTCCTTGGGGTTGGCGATGTAGTCGTCGAATTCCTTGGGGATGTGACGCCAGAGGGTGTGGACGATGCCGAGCGCGGTGTAGCAGTCGCGCATTTCCGGGACCAGCACGCGCACGGCGCGAACGTCGTAGATCTGGCTGAATTCCAGACCCTTGCGCTGCATTTTGCGCCAGATCGAATAGATGTGTTTGGCCCGGCCGCTGATATCGGCGGTCACGCCGGTGGCCAGCAGTTCGTTTTCAAGCTGACACATCACGTCGGTGATGAAACGCTCGCGGTCAAGACGACGCTCATGCAGCAGCTTGGCGATCTGTTTGTATTGCTCAGGCTCCAGGTAACGGAAGGACAGGTCCTCCAGTTCCCATTTGATATGCCCAATGCCCAGACGGTGAGCCAGCGGCGCGTAGATGTCGAAGACTTCCCGGGCAACGCGGTTGCGCTTCTCGTCGTCAGTGTTCTTCACGGCGCGGATGGCGCAGGTGCGTTCGGCGAGCTTGATCAGCGCGACACGCACGTCGTCGACCATGGCGACCAGCATCTTGCGCAGGTTCTCCACCTGCGCCTGAGTGCCGAGCACCAGCGATTGGCGCGGGCTGAGACTGGCGCTAATGGCCGCCATGCGCAGCACGCCATCGATCAACTTGGCCACCGTCGGGCCGAAGCGCTGACTGACGTCGGGCAAGGGAATCTTGCCCTCGCGCACGCCGCGGTAGATCACGGCGGCGATGAGCGAGTCCTGGTCCAGCTTGAGGTCGGCCAGGATTTCAGCGATTTCCAGGCCCGTCTGAAAACTCGACGTGCCTTCGGCCCAGAGGTTCTTGGCGGCGTTGTCCTGCTGCTCGGCTTGCCGGGCAAATTCACAGGCTTCCTTCAAGGCCTGTCGGTCCACTGCGAGGTCGACGCTGACCACATGATCAAGCCATGCGTCGAGGTTGATACTGCCGTCTGTGTTTATCGGCTGGTGTGCTCTCACCTGTACCATGTTGCTTACCTTCCCTACGGCGCGATGAAATGCGCCATCAGTCGCCAGCCTTCTTCAGCGCACACACCTTGCGGGCCATGCAAGAGCCTATGCGCGGGCCAGTCGGATTAAACGAGATTCCCTGTGAGGCGTCGGCTCGGATCCTGGAGCCCTGCTTGCCTCACTTACTCGCTTCAAATAACGCCATTGCCTCGACATGCGCTGTCTGCGGAAACATATCGAGGATTCCGGCACGTTTTAAACGGTAGCCCTGCCTGATCAATTCGACCGTGTCGCGCGCCAAAGTTGCCGGGTTGCACGACACATAAACCAAACGTTCAGCACCCAGTGACTTCAACTTGCGGACCACTTCGAACGCCCCGTCACGCGGGGGATCGAGCAGTACCGCGCAGAAACCTTCCGCCACCCAGGGCGCCTTGTCCAGCGGCTGCGACAGATCCGCCTGATAAAACTTCACATTGTGCAAATCATTGCTCAGTGCATTGCCCGTTGCGCGTTGCACCATGGTCTCGACGCCCTCCACTGCCACCACTTCGCGTGCGGATTGCGACAGTGGCAAGGCGAAGTTACCAAGCCCGCAGAACAAGTCCAGCACTCGTTCGTGCGGACGTGGATCAAGCCACGCCAACGCCTGCGCGATCATCGCGGTATTGACCTGTGCGTTGATCTGCACGAAGTCGCCCGGACGATACGCCAGCTCCAGATTCCAGGGTTCAAGACGAAAGCCCAGCGGCGCCGAAGGATTCACCGGCTGCGGCCCATCTTCGCCGTGCAACCACAGCTGCGCGTCATGGGTTTCGCAGAATGCCTTGAGAACGTCCAGATCCTTGTCCGCCAGCGGCGCGGTATGGCGCAGCAAAACGGCGTTGGCCGATCCGCTGAACAGTTCGACGTGACCCAGCGCCTGAGGCTTGCTCAAGCGTCTGAGCATGTCCGGTAACGCCGTCATGATCGGTTGCAAGGCCTGTACCAGCACCGGGCATTGATCGATGGCGATGATGTCTTGACTGGAGGCTGCACGAAAACCCACCACCAGGCGTTTGCCTTTGGCGTCCCAGCGAACGGCGACGCGGGCACGACGTCGGTAGGCGTACTCATCGCCGGTCAACGGCGCGGCCCACTGCTCGGGCTCGACACCGGCAACGCGACTCAACTGTTCGGCGAGCATGCGCTGTTTCAGGGCAAGCTGCTCGTCGTGGGGCATCTGTTGCACGCTGCAACCGCCACATCGTCCGAAGTGCGCGCAAGGCGCCGGACGACGCATGGGGCTGGCGTTGAATACACGCTCGGTGCGCGCCTCGACCACTTTGCCGTGGGCGCCAAGCACCCGGGCTTCCACCTCTTCTCCGGCCAGACTGCCCGCCACGAACCAGGTTCGCCCCTCAATGAAGCCGATGCCTCGGCCGTCGCTGGACAGACGCTCGATGGTCAGACGTTGCTTTTTACCGGTCGGGACCTGCGTCGTCCGGGTGCCGCCACTGGGCTGGAAACGCAGGCCTGCATCACGCTTGGCCATCAGTTGGGCGCATCGTAGACACCGGTCGACAGGTAACGGTCGCCCCGGTCACAGATGATCGCGACCATGACCGCATTTTCCACTTCCTGAGAAAGACGCAGCATGCCGGCAACTGCGCCGCCAGAAGATACGCCGCAGAAGATGCCTTCTTCGCGGGCCAGACGACGCATGACGTCCTCGGCTTCGCTCTGGGCCATGTCCATGATCCGGTCCACACGGTCGGCCTGGTAGATCTTTGGCAGGTATTCGTGCGGCCAGCGGCGGATGCCCGGAATGGCTGAGCCGTCCATCGGCTGCAGACCGACGATCTGGATCTGCGGGTTCTGTTCCTTGAGGTAACGCGAGGTGCCCATGATGGTACCGGTGGTCCCCATGGAGCTGACGAAATGGGTGATGGTGCCGCCGGTCTGTTGCCAGATTTCCGGGCCGGTGCCGACGTAGTGGGCTTCGGGGTTATCGCCATTGGCGAACTGGTCCAGCACCTTGCCGCGGCCTTCGGCCTGCATGCGTTCAGCCAGATCGCGAGCGCCTTCCATGCCCTCTTCCTTGCTGACCAGAATCAGCTCGGCACCATAGGCGGTCATCGCGGCCTTGCGCTCGGCGCTGGAGTTGTCCGGCATGATCAGGATCATGCGGTAACCCTTGATCGCCGCGGCCATGGCCAGGGCAATGCCGGTATTGCCGGAGGTGGCTTCGATCAGGGTATCGCCCTGATGGATCTGCCCGCGCAACTCGGCGCGGGTGATCATCGACAGCGCCGGACGGTCCTTGACGGAACCGGCCGGGTTATTGCCTTCGAGCTTGAGCAGCAACATGTTGCTGGTGTTCCCGGCCATGCGTTGCAGACGCACCAGCGGGGTGTTGCCGACGCAATCGGCGATGGTTTGATACTGCAGGGTCATGGCGTGTTCGCGATCCAGACGTGCGGGGGTCGCCTATCATACCGGCAATCGCCTCAAGCCCATATCACGCAAAGTGAGTTCGATATAGCGAAAGGAAATAAGCACTCGGACTCCGGTGTCAGCCCCCGTAGGAGCGCGCTTGCCCGCGATAGCGTCGTCCGAGCCGCTGCGAATTACTCAGAAATAGTGCGATCGCGGGCAAGCGCGCTCCTACAGGGCCCGAGTGTCAAGCGACCGCCTCGACCTCCCGCGCCGGTATACGCATGATCATTCGCAAACCCTGTGCGGTGTTCTCCGCCCACATCTCGCCGCCTTGCAGCCGCACTGAATTGCGCGCGATGCTCAACCCCAGGCCGAAACCACCATCGCCCGGCCGCGCACCATCGAGGCGAATGAACGGGGCGAAAATTCGCTCCAGTTCGCTTTCGTCCACGCCACCGCCCTGATCTTCCAGCCATAGCAGCCAATCATCCCCATCGCGCTGACCACTCAGACGCACGATGCCGTCGGATGGCGAATGACGGATGGCGTTGCGCAAGATGTTTTCCAGCGCCTGGGCCAAGGTATTGAGATGACCGCGCACCCAGCAATCGCTTTGCAGATCGCACACCAGTTGGCGCGAAGGCCAACAGCTTTCGAAACAGGCGTTATCCACCAGCATGTCCCACAGCGCCAGGACCTGGATGTCCTCGTCAGGCAGTTTCTGCCGCTCGGCGTCGAGCCAGGCCAGGTGCAGGGTGTCGTCCACCAGCCGGCGCATGCCTTCGACCTCGCGACTCAGGCGTTCACGCAACTCCGGCAGGCTCTGTTCGCTGTCGCATGCCACCCGCAGCCGACTCAAGGGCGTGCGCAGTTCGTGGGACATGTCACGCAGCAACTGCTGTTGGACCTGCACGGTGGATTGCAGGCGGCTGGCCATGTGGTCGAACGCGCGATTGAGCTCGCCCAGTTCGTCCTGACGCGAGGTCATCTGTGGCGATAGCCGGTTGGACAGGCGATCCGCTCGCCAGGCGTTGGCCTGTTCGCGCAACTGGTTAAGCGGACGAATCAGCAGACGATAAAGGCCGACGCACAACAACAGCGTGAAAAGGCCGGGAATGATCACGTTGGTCAGCATCTGCCAGATCAGCGCGTGACGGCCCGGTTTGAAACGCTCGGGCAACTCGATGATCAGGCTGCCGAGGCTCGGATCGTTGGGAAACGGAATTTTCAACCAGGGCACGGTCTTCTGCCGACGACTCATGGGCCAGTCGACGCCGCGCATGAAGGTCAGACGCTGCACCTGAGCATCACTGAGCGGGATGCTGCTCAACGATTGCAAGTCGCGGCCGATGACGCCCACCCAGCCCTTTTCATGACGACGAACTTCCCGCAACCAGTCATCGATACCCCGCTCATTGCCAACGCCCCACGCCTGTTCGGCCTCGGCGGCGTAGCTGTTGAGCACCCTTCGGGCATCCGGCGACAAGAACGCATTCTGCGTTTCGATGTAACGGCCCCAGTACCAGCTGAGCCAGATCATCAGCAGGCAGAATCCCACCAGCAGAACGGCCAGCTTCCAGAACAACGAATGCCTGCCGGGCAGGCGGGAACGACGTTCACGCATCCGGTTCGGCTGCCGTGAGCACGTAACCCTTGCCCCATACCGTACGCAGATGGTGGGCTTCGTAGCCAATGGCCTTGAGCTTGCGACGGATCTGACTGACGTGCATGTCCAGGCTGCGATCATGCTGTGAGTAACCGCGTTGCAATACATGCTGATAAAGGAAGGGTTTGCTCAGGACGTCCTCGGGATTGCGCCAGAGGGTTTCCAGCAACCGGTACTCGCTGCCGGTCAATTGTGCGGCCACGCCTCTGAAGCTCACATCGCCAAGCCCTTCGCTGAAGGTGAGTTCATCGTGCACAGCGGGCTGCAGCGGGGCGGCGACCGGTGCATGGAAACGGCGCTCCAGCTCTACGCGTCTCAAGATGGCCTCGATCCGCACCCTCAACTCATCGACGCTGAACGGCTTGGGCAGGTAGTCGTCAGCACCATGGCGGAAACCGGTGATGCGGTCTGCCTCTGCGCCGAGTGCGGACATCAGGATGATCGGCATCGTGTGCCGACGACGCAGATTGACCAGGATATCCAGGCCGTTCATGCCGGGCAGCAGAATGTCCATCAGCACCACGTCGAAGGCTTGCCGCTCTGCCCGCTCCAGACCTTCGGCGCCGTTCTGGCACCAGGTCACATGAAAGCCGCAACGGTCCAGTTGGTCATGGACGAAGGCACCCAGCACAGGATCGTCCTCGATGGCGAGTATGCTGGGGCGATGAATGATTGCGGGATTCATTGGCGTCTGCGAGTGATTCTCAGGCCGCGATTATTCAAGATTGCGCCTGCTTGAGCAATGGCGACTGGTCGACGGACGTCGCAAGCGTGTTCGCTGACCGCCTGATTTGCCGGGTACACCCGCTCTCAAGTGGCTACACTGCGCACATTACCAAGGATTGCAAGGCAACCGTGGCGCAGGTCTTGCTTCATTTACGCTGCAAACACCGAGGCGTGATACAGAGTGCCGGAGAACGAAGTGTGCTGAACAAACTGGGCATCAAAGGCCGCGTATTGCTGCTGACCCTCCTGCCGGCCTGCCTCATGGCAGCGCTGCTCGGCGGCTATTTCACCTGGATGCAGCTTTCGGAGTTGCAGACTCAGCTACTCAAGCGCGGCGAGATGATCGCCAACGAGCTGGCGCCGCTCTCTGCAGCGGCACTGGCGAGCGACGACAAGCCCATACTCGATCGCATCGCCGGCCAGGTGCTGGAACAGGCAGATGTCCGTGCGGTGTCGTTTCTGGATGCTGACCGCAATCTTCTGGCCCACGCCGGTCCGACCATGATCAATCAGCCACCGATCGGCAACAGCACGCATATCCTGCAACGCTCCGACAATGACGCCACCCGTTACCTGATGCCGGTGTTCGGGCGCAATCGCCATCTCACCGGCGAAGTGGTGCCTGAAGAAGCCGACCGGCTGCTGGGCTGGGTCGAACTCGAACTGTCCCACAGCGGCACGTTGCTGCGCGGTTACCGCAGCCTGTTCTTCAGCCTTCTTTTGATCGTCATCGGGCTGGGCCTGACCGCCATGCTCGCGCTGCGCATGAGCCGAACCATCAACGGCCCCATTGCACAGATCAAACATGTCGTCGCGCAATTGAAGGACGGCAATCTGGAGGCGCGATTGCCGCCGATGGGCAGCAATGAACTGGACGAACTGGGCTCAGGCATCAACCGCATGGCCGCAACGCTTCAGAATGCTCAGGAAGAATTGCAGCACAGCATCGAGCAGGCCACCGAAGATGTGCGCCAGAATCTGGAGACCATCGAGATCCAGAACATCGAGCTGGATCTGGCACGCAAGGAAGCCTTGGAAGCGAGCCGGATCAAATCCGAATTCCTCGCCAACATGAGTCACGAGATTCGCACCCCGCTCAACGGCATCCTGGGGTTCACCCATCTGTTGCAGAAAAGCGAACTGACACCGCGCCAGCACGATTATCTGGGCACCATCGAGAAGTCCGCCGACAGCCTGCTGAGCATCATCAACGAGATTCTCGACTTCTCGAAGATCGAGGCCGGCAAGCTGGTGCTCGACGCCATTCCGTTCAACCTGCGCGACCTGCTGCAAGACACCCTGACGATTCTGGCCCCCGCTGCGCACGCCAAACAGCTGGAGCTGGTGAGTCTGGTCTATCGCGATACGCCGCTGTCGCTGGTGGGCGATCCGTTGCGGCTCAAGCAGATCCTCACCAACCTGGTGAGCAACGCCATCAAGTTCACCCGTGAAGGCACCATCGTCGCCCGCGCCATGCTCGAAGACGAACAGGACGACAAGGTACAACTGCGCATCAGCGTGCAGGACACTGGCATCGGCCTGTCCAGTCAGGACGTGCGTGCGCTGTTTCAGGCATTCAGCCAGGCGGATAACTCACTGTCGCGGCACTCGGGCGGCACCGGGCTGGGACTGGTGATTTCCAAGCGTCTGATCGAACAGATGGGCGGCGAGATCGGTGTCGAGAGCACGCCGGGAGAAGGCTCGGAGTTCTGGATCAGCGTGACCCTGCCCAAAACCCGCGACGATCTTGAGGATCTGCCAGCGCCGCCGTTGATGGGACGCCGTGCGGCGGTGCTGGAGCATCACGACCTGGCGCGCCAGGCGCTGGAACATCAGCTTGAAGACTGCGGCCTGCAACCGATGGTTTTCAACAATCTGGAAAACCTCATCAACGGCGTGACCGTGGTGCACCAGACGCCGCATGCCATCGAAATGGCCGTGCTCGGCGTCACCGCTCACGAACTGCCACCCGAGCGCCTGCGCCAGCAGATATGGGACCTGGAAAACCTCGACTGCAAGGTGCTGGTGCTGTGCCCGACCACCGAACAGGCGCTGTATCAACTGTCGGTGCCGGACGCCTACAGACAGTTGCAGGCCAAACCCGCCTGCACCCGCAAACTGCGGCGCGCGCTGTCGGAGCTGATCAATCCCAAACAGCAGCGCAACGAGGTGCCGGAGCCGATCTCGAGCCGGCCGCCACGCATCCTTTGCGTGGACGACAACCCGGCCAACCTGTTGCTGGTGCAGACGCTGCTCGAAGACATGGGCGCCAAAGTGCTGGCCGTCGACAGTGGTTATGCGGCGGTTCAGGCGGTGCAGGAGGAAACCTTCGATCTGGTGTTGATGGACGTGCAGATGCCGGGCATGGACGGGCGTCAGGCCACCGAGGCGATTCGCAGTTGGGAGTCTGAGCGTCAGGCCACGTCGCTGCCGATCGTCGCCCTCACCGCCCACGCCATGGCCAACGAGAAGCGCGCGCTGCTGCAAAGCGGCATGGACGACTACCTGACCAAGCCGATCAGCGAACGGCAACTGGCGCAGGTGGTGCTGAAATGGACGGGTCTGGCCCTGCGCAATCAGGCGCCGGAGCGGCATCAGGAAATCAGTCACGGCAGCATCAACCTGCAAGTGCTCGATCATGAAGAAGGTTTGCGTCTCGCGGCGGGCAAGGCCGACCTGGCGGCAGACATGCTGGCGATGCTGCTGGCGTCACTCGACACGGATCGCGAAGCCATTCGCGCCGCTCGGGACGCCGACGATCATGTCGCGCTGATCGAACGCGTTCATCGGCTCCACGGTGCCACTCGGTACTGCGGGGTACCGCAATTGCGGGCGGCCTGTCAGCGCAGTGAGACCTTGCTCAAGCAGGATTCACCGGACAGCGAAAAAGCGCTGGATGATCTGGAAAAGGCCATCTCCCGGCTCGAGGTCGAGGCGCGGGTGAGTGCTTGATGTGGATCAAAGCGCGATTGGCCAGACCGCGTACACCTGTAGGAGCGCGCTTGCCCGCGAAAGCGTTGTGTCTGTGAAATATTCGTACCCCGACGCGCCGCAATCGCGGGCAAGCGCGCACCTACAGTTTGAGTCGTGTCGAGCATGAGACTTTCATCAAGGAGCAACCATGCGTACCCTCCTCTACAGCAGCCAGACCTACGACCGTGACAGTTTTCTTTCGGCCCAAGTGTCCGCTGAAATCGAACTGCACTTCCAGCCCGCACGACTGACGCTGGACACCGTCGCGCTCGCCGATCAGTACCCGGTGGTGTGCGCCTTCATCAATGACGATCTCAGCGCACCCGTCCTCGAACGCCTGGCGGCGGGCGGGACGAAGCTGATCGCACTGCGTTCGGCCGGCTTCAACCATGTCGACCTGCCCACCGCGCAACGTCTGGGCCTCGGCGTGGTGCGTGTCCCCGCCTACTCACCCCACGCGGTGGCCGAGCACGCGGTCGCGCTGATCCTCTCGCTCAATCGCCACCTGCACCGCGCCTACAACAGAACCCGCGATGGTGACTTCACTTTGCACGGCCTGACCGGTTTCGATCTGGTGGGCAAGACCGTCGGCGTCGTGGGGACCGGGCAGATCGGTGCCACTTTCGCCCGGATCATGGCCGGGTTCGGCTGTCAGTTACTGGCTTACGACCCCTATCCCGACCCGCAGGTCGAAGCCCTCGGCGCGCGCTATCTGCCGCTGGATCAGTTGCTGGCCGAAGCGCAGATCGTCAGCCTGCATTGCCCGCTCAACGAACAGACACGCCATCTGATCAATTTCGAGTCGCTGTATCGCATGCAGCGCGGAGCGATGTTGATCAACACAGGTCGCGGAGCATTGGTCGATACCCCTGCATTGATCGAGGCACTGAAGAGTGGTCAGTTGGGGTATCTGGGGCTGGATGTCTACGAAGAAGAGGCGCAGCTGTTTTTCGAAGACCGCTCCGACCAGCCATTGCAGGATGACGTGCTGGCACGGCTGCTGACCTTTCCCAACGTTGTCGTGACGGCGCATCAGGCGTTTCTGACCAAAGAAGCATTGGGCGCAATTGCGCAGACAACCCTCGATAACATCACCCAGTGGGCAGCCGGGACACCGCAGAATCTTGTATAGGCGCCCACCGGCAGCGGGCATCGGCAATCTAAAGTGGTAGCATGCGCGCCTATTTGGAGACCCCCATGGCCGAACACGATTTTCGCTACAGCATGCTGACCCCGCACCACACCCTGATCGAATGCCGCAGCCTTGCGGTCGGTCGCTATCAAGTGACCGGTAACGGCGGCTCGATCAAGCACGACGACGTGCTGCTGGTCACCGTCAAAGGCAGCAAAGACCTGTACATGCGCCTGAACGTGGAGAAGGTCCGTCACCTGATCAATCCGCCCGGCCAATGGGTGGCCGTGGCCAACGGTCCGGCGTTCACCGAGCTTGCGATTCATCAGTGGAAGGTCAATTGCAACGGCTGTGGCAAGGAGCAGGACATCGAATTCATGGTCGATGGCAAGGAAGGCAAAAAGGCCCTGCAGCCTGCCGCCACTGCACGCATTGCGGAGCTTGGCTGGAAAACCGTTGGCGAAAAACACCTGTGCCCGGCCTGCGCGAAGAACACCGCATGAAACCGCTGGTACTGACACTGCTCGCCGCCACGATGCTGACGGGCTGCGCCAGCGACACCGACGCGCTCAAGCGTGATCACGGCTATGTACTGGAATGGATTGGCGAACGTCCGCTGATCGACAACAGTCACCTGACCATGACCCTGGGTGAAGACGGCCGCGCTTACGGCAACGCGGGGTGCAATCACTGGTTTGCATCCTACCGGCTGGACGGCGACAAGATCAGCTTCGGCCCCGTGGGCAGCACCCGCAAGATGTGCGCACCGGCCTTGATGGAACAGGAGCACCGTTTCCTGGAGGCCATGGGCAAGGTGCAGCGTTGGGATGTGTCAGAGGTCGAGCAGTTGCAGCTGTGGCCGACGCAAGGATTGCCGTTGCGGTTCTGGCCAGAGGAAGGTTGATCGTTTGATTCGGGTTGCAACTGACCTCGTGCATCACGCGCCTCTGTAGCAGTCCGGCTTGCCGGCGGTAGCGATTTCAGACACGCCACCGCCGGCAAGCCGGACTGCTACAGGGGAAACGAAGCCGAACTGGCGAACGGTGCTCACCCCTTCCCTTTCAACTCCGCGAGTTTCTGCGCCACGCCCGCGGCAGTCTGTTCGCCCATCAACTGCTCACGCACCTTGCCCTTGTCATCAATGATGTAGGTCACCGGCAGCGCTTCGCTCTTGGGCAGGTCGTACTGGTCGGCCGGGTCCTGGGCGAGCACGGTGAATTTGATCCCCAACGCATTGCTGGCGGTTTTCAGGTCTTCGCCCTGCAGGTTGTCGAAGTTGACCCCGAACACGCTGACGTTCTGCCCGCTCATCTGATCGGACAGCTTGTTCAGTTCCGGAATTTCAGTACGGCACGGGCCGCACCATTCGGCCCAGTAGTTGACCACCAGCCAGTGTTGGTCGACCCGGTCACTGGCGACCTTCTGCCCGTTCTGGTCAGTCCCCAGATCCACGCCACACCCGCCGAGCAACACACTACCGATAAGCACTACCGCTGCTGCCAACCGCCTTGCCATGATGCTTGTTCCTTCTAGAGATACAAGAAACAGCCCTGATGTTCGACTGCCTCGTCACCTATGTAGAATAGCCGCCACCTCACGCAAGATGCGACCTGCAAATGACCGATCTGACGCTTTATCACAACCCGCGCTGCTCCAAGTCCCGTGGCGCGCTGGAATTGCTTGAAGCCCGTGGCCTGACGCCGACCGTCGTCCGCTATCTCGAAACCCCGCCGGATGCGGCCCAATTGCGCGACCTGCTGAGCAAACTCGGCATCGGTGCCCGCAGCCTGCTGCGCACCGGTGAAGACGAATACAAAGCGTTGAACCTGGCCGATGCCAGCCTGAGCGATGAGCAACTGATCGCCGCCATGGCAGAACACCCCAAACTGATCGAGCGCCCGATCCTCATCGCGGGCGACAAAGCCGTGATCGGTCGCCCACCCGAGAAAATCCTGGAGATCCTGCCGTGAGCACGCCGTACATTCTGGTTCTGTTCTACAGCCGCAATGGCTCAACCAGCGAAATGGCCCGCCAGATCGCGCGCGGCATCGAGATGGGCGGCATGGAAGCGCGTTTGCGCACTGTGCCGGCGATCTCCACCGAGTGTGAAGCGGTGGCCCCGAGCATCCCGGAAGCCGGCGCGCTGTATGCCACCCTCGATGATCTGAAGAACTGCTCGGGTCTGGCGCTGGGCAGTCCGACCCGGTTTGGCAACATGGCCGCGCCGCTCAAATACTTCCTCGACGGCACCAGTAACCTGTGGCTGACCGGTGCGCTGGTGGGTAAACCCGCCAGCGTGTTCACCTCCACCGCGAGCCTGCACGGCGGTCAGGAAACCACCCTGATGTCGATGCTGCTGCCGCTGTTGCACCACGGCATGTTGGTCACCGGACTGCCTTACAGCGAAGCGGCACTGATCGAAACCAGCGGCGGCGGGACGCCCTATGGCGCCAGTCACCACGCCGGTGCCGATGGCAAACGCCCGCTGGATCAGCACGAAACCACCCTGTGCCGCGCGCTGGGTCAACGCCTGGCGAAAACCGCCTTGCTGCTGGAGCCTTCGCGTGGCTAGAAAGCCCAAGGCACTGCCCGCGCTCGAATGGCTGGAACCTCGCGTCCGCTGGAGCCGTGTGGCGGCCTTGTTGTGCTTTTTCGGGCTGGTCGCGTTGCTCGTCGTTTACTACCTGATCTTCGCCGACCTGCACGGCGCGCGGCCCTGGGTGATCCTTTCGATTGAACTGGTGCCGCTGCTGGTGCTCTCACCGGGGATGATCATCGGCAGCGCTCGCGGGCATTCGTGGACCTGTTTCGTGGTCAACCTGTACTTCATCAAAGGCGCGCTGGCGGCCTACGACCCCAGCCGCTCGCTGTTCGGCGTGCTGGAGATGCTCGCCAGTCTGGCGGTGTTCACCAGCGCGCTGCTGTATGTGCGCTGGCGGTATCAACTCAACCGCAAATCATTTGAAACGGCGCAGCCTCTGTAGCAGCACGGCCGGGCGGCGTTCCGTTTGCCGGCGGTGGCGTATTTGAGATCGCCACCGCCGGCAAGCCGGACTGCTACAGGGGGCAAGTGGCGCCTATGAATTCTGTTTTGGAGAGGGCATGCAAGACTACAAATGGCTCAATGAATACTGTCTCAACCGCTTTGGTTCCGCCGCCGCCCTCGAGGCGCACCTGCCGACTCCCGCAACGCCCAGACAACTCAAGGCCATCAGCGACGACCGCTACCTGTCGACCCTCGCGCTGCGGGTGTTCCGCGCGGGCTTGAAGCACAGCCTGGTAGACGCCAAATGGCCGGCCTTCGAGCAGGTTTTCTTTGGCTTCGATCCTGAAAAAGTGGTGCTGATGGGCGCCGATCACCTGGAGCGTCTGATGCAGGATGCGCGGATCATTCGCCATCTGGGCAAACTCAAGAGCGTCCCGCGCAACGCGCAGTTGATCCTCGACATCGCCCACGAGCACGGCAGCTTCGGCAACTTCATCGCCGAGTGGCCGGTGACCGACATCGTCGGTTTGTGGCGCTATCTGTTCAAACACGGCAACCAGATGGGCGGTCTGTCGGCCCCGCGCTTCCTGCGCATGGTCGGCAAGGAGTTATCCGAATATAGGCTGATATGTTGACTCGGAACGGCTGGAGCGCCGTATTCAACGGCTCGCCATATTTTTCGTCAACATAATCAAAATCCACCGCAGTCAACATAGTTTATTATTATTAATCTAATGATTTGTTGACTAGCTGCCCGCGTTATCTGCTTTATGGGAAACTGTTGACGAAACCCCTCAAGCGTGCATAATTCACAGCCTGTGGCAAACCCAGCGATGGTTTGTCCGGTCTATCGGACTAGAACAGACTGTTGCTAAGCAGTACGTTGAGCCTCTCAACGCAGCACAGATGATCAGCGATGACTTTGATTATTCTTTATCAAGGTAAAGCTGGTATGACGTGCACTACACATTCCTATTCCTTCCATTTAAGCTACTTCCCTGGTTGGCTAATCGTTAGATTCAGTCTCGCTTCTGGAACGACACCTGATACTTACCTTGTAGATAATCACATATACGAACCATCTCCCAAGATACCGGGAGAAATAGTGTCGTGAACGTAAGAAAATTTAAATCCCGTGAAGGCACACTAAGCGTACTGATATTTAATAATAACGAACCCGAATACTGGGCAAGCTCCTGGCTAATCAACCACAAACAACATTCAACCGCGAAAACCAGAGAACTTTATGCACACGATTTATGTGCAGCACTTTTATTTCTGCATCACAAAAAACCCAATTACATCAGCCAATTTAAATCTGGGACATTCCTAAGCAAAGGCGATATTGTCAGACTCAAAACTTATCTTTCGGAGCCTATCACCTTTATAAAAAAGAGAATTGACGGACTCGGTATATTAAAGCCTCAAAAGGTTTGCAATACCACGTTTTCTCGGAGATGCAGAGTAGCGAGCGAATATTTATACGATCTCGCACGAGAGCTTTCCAATAGCGCCGAAAATTCATTTAGAGGCCTACAGACATTCAAAGAAATACTTGACGATCTATTAAACATTCCAAACTCAAATAATGGAACCTGCGCGACGCCGTGGAGCATTGACGATTATTTAAACATGAACAATAAGATCAAGTCCCGAGCTCGCAAAAATAGGTTCTTAACGCATAGAGATCTGGTGATTCTAAACCTACTGCGGGAATTAGGCATTCGACACGGTGAACTTTTAGGAATTACTACGGATGCGTTTGAACGTAAAGCCCAAGGTTTCGTTACCGTAAAAATTAGAGACAACCCCGATCCAAGCACCGATACCAGATCAAATTTGGCTACAGTAAAAACAGGAAATCGGGAACTAAAGATTTCGGACCAGACTTGGACTTTAGTTGAACGATACATCAAGACAAGAGCCAACAATCTAAAAGTAAACAAGCATAACTTTCTAATCATTGGACAGTCCGGCAAGCCGTTGTCCAACGATGCTGTCAACAACCTCTTCAACTCACTTAGCAAGTGTCTCGAAAAAAAAATTACGCCGCATAGCTTTAGACACTCTTGGGCGTGCAATTTTATTTTAGAGGAATATGAGAAAGCATCGAAAGCGACCGGCCCTCGAAAGGAACGAATAATATCAGCAGCGCTTAGCACGCTACGAGCACATATGGGGTGGAGCCTTAAATCAAAAATGCCCGAATACTATGGAAACTACGCTTTCCAAAAACTTGGCAACGACAGACTTATATACGAAGACGAATGGCTCACACAATATATTTTAGAAGGAGAGCCAGATGAGACCAAATAAAGTCGAACCTGCCCTAGACTTCTCGGACGATATAATTGAAGCATTCCACCAGAAAAATGGACTACACTTCATTATTGGGGATGAATTCTCCATTGAACATGAATCCCTGGATCGTGCTTACCACGTAGACTTCAAAGCAATGCTGTCTTGCATTGATAACAAGATAGTTAACTCCTTTCGCTACACACTTGCATCATGCATATCAGCGTGCTACGCCATATCTACTATCGCAACCTATTGCGAAAAACTTAAAGAGCTAGCGCGATTAATAGAAAACAACCTCCGCACCAACAGCCACCCTATCTATTATCTCAATGAATGCGAGGAAGTATGGAAGGAATTTGCATCCTGGTTACGCAAGAATGGGAATATGAAGTCATTCCTATGTAAATGCAACACAGAAGACGGCCTGCTCTGGGAAGATGAATATGGCTTGGTGATTGATAGTATCACTATGCCTTCTAGTAGGGGAAAGCAATCTGCGCGCGCATCCGACCCCGTGATGGGGGCTCTTACGAGCAATGAAATACGTGACTTAACTTATGCTATTTGCAACGCCTACAAAGAAGGACTGATCCATCTAGAACACTTAGCCACTTTCTTCCTGGCACTAGTGCTTGGATACCGTAAAAGCCAGATATTAAATATCAAAGTCGAAGACTTAACGTATAGCAACATCCAAAAAGGATGGCTCCTTAAAATTGAAGTGATAAAGCAAAAACTCAAAAGCAAGGCAACTTACCTTACCGTCAAGCTACCACCTTTAGTGAACTCCTTGCTTGATCATCTTGTGCCCATTTGCAAAGAAAGAAATAAGACGTTTTTGATCCACAAATCAACCGGCGGACCCGGGTTGATCATATCTAACGCAGATATTAAAGCGCTGCCTAACAAAAGGTGCAACGCGAGCGTAATCATGGAGCGATTGGAAATTGCAGCATACCAACAAGGTGTCAGAACATCGCGAGTAGCTGGTGGGAAGATTAACCTGAACTTCATCAGATTCAAACATACTTTATTGACACGCGCAGCAGTGCACGGCGCAACCGCTCACGAACTAATGTATCTAGGCCTCCACAGTACTTTGGAGTCTGCGCAGTCCTACATAGATTCGACACCGGAGGCTCAGATTAGGATCAAGGAAGAACTAGGACCAGCACTATCCTCAATCGCTAATTTATTTCTAGGCTCACCGTTTGAAGGTGGCTATGAGCGAGCGATTAAGGAGATGCCTGGTTCGATAAAGCGTCACTACGGTATAGCTGAGGCAAAACCAATAGGGGTTTGCGGCTCAACCAGTAACTGTACTGACCATGCACCAATTGCATGCTTGCTATGCCCAAGCTTCCAGCCATTTCGCGATGCTCCTTTTGGAGAATACAAAGCGTATCTCGCCCATGAAAGGGATAGTCAACCCGACGTAAAAGTTAAAAGCATCATAATAGAGTACATCGCCGCTTGCGACACATGGATAGACAAACTCAATCTTACACCTGGTAACAGTAATGGCACTGACTCCATCTGAAATAAGATTTGAAAAATTCAGGAAAGTTTATACACCTCTGTTTGCTGACTACCTGCATCCCGATGGGGATAATGACTTATCAGTCGTATATAAACTACCAAACATTATGATGTTCAAGGGCAATCCATTATCGAATGGACATGCGCTGCGTTCCTATGGCGATAAAAACCACCCAGTACTTAATGCAATTCTAATCGATCAAGATTGGATCAGCTTCATGAAACTAGCCAATTTGGCACGATCCCTTGAAGGTAAAAAATACAGCAAAGACATACCAACCGCTTTTTATTACTTAGTGACGGCGATGCCATCTTTCAAAAAGCCATGGAACTTAGTAAATTCGGATTTCATTCGAGCTTCCAACACACCAAACTTATCGACCGGAAAACTGCATAGAATTGGTGCAGGGCTAGTCAGTATCGGCAAGCTTATCAACAAACACAAACTTTCGAATGAAAAAATTAAATATGTCAAAAATCCGCATAAACGACCTCCCCGCAGGGATGATTCTTTTCTCCCTAATTTAGAGGCTTGTGAAGTTGTAGCCGGTATCTTCAGGTCACCCATCAATGGATTTGAGATATTAGCTTCATCGGCATTTGCCCTGTTAAACTATGCTCCATCTAGGAGCTCGGAGATTATTACATTAGAAACAACCTGCATATCGACGAATGATGGATTCGGGCTTCGGTTCCCCCAGCCGGCAAAGAAAGGGCAACCAGTCGTTAAACGCTCCGCGTGCCCAGAGTTTGAACAAGTAGTTCGCGACAGCGTTGGAAAACTTGAGGAGCTTGGTCGCGAAGCACGGCTAGCATCAGACTGGTATAAAAATAACCCTGACTCTTTATATATTCCATACCACTTGCTACATCTAGCAGATAAAGCACAGTATACCCCAGAGGAAGCTTTAGATATCATTGGATACGAACGGAACGACTCAACTTACCACGCACCGTGTCATCATAACAGGCCGAATTCACCGCAGGCCTGGTTAATGCCTCCAAATCTTCCGTCATATTTTGAAGAAAGATTTTTGTTCAAACGAGGTAAAGATCGAAAAATCTTGGTCGAGAGCGAGGCTGTTATAACAAAACAAAACTTGCTAGCATGGGTCAAATCTAAATTATCCTCTACCTTCCCGTATGTTGACGGAACATCAGGGGTCTTGTTCAGCAAATGCCTATTTGTATATCCATTTTCCTCATGCACGCCTACTACAAAAATCTACTGGAAGTGCGACTATGTTCCTTTATTCTTTTGCACCAACAAATTACAAATGTGGTTATCACGGCTGCTTTTTAAAGGACGTGGCCGGCCAGACTTAGCACTACAGACTCATGCTATGCGCCATCTGCTTAATACGCTTGCTCAAACCAAGCATATTGATCAACGTATAATCGCCATGTGGTCTGGACGCAAGTCCGTCGAGCAGAATGCGGATTACGACCACCGCGAGCCATTCGAAAAGATTCAAACAGTCGATGTTGATTCGATTAGTAACCGTTTCGAATTTGGCGGATTTCTTGATGAGCTTTATGAAGAGGAATACAAATCGGAAGGCGTCTCTACCGAAGCGTTTTTTAGGAATATTGTAGGATCTCTTCATGTGACAGAGTTGGGATTCTGTCGTCACGACTATAGCTCAGGCCCTTGCCCCAACGTTTTCCAATGTGTGGACTGCACTGAGCACTGCTTCAAAAAAGGTGATGAACGTTCAATAATGGCGGCGCAACGCATGATTGATAAACTGACACCGGTGTTAGACGCTGCCCAGCTAGCAATGCTTAAAGGGGAACCTGGTGCCAAAGAGTTTTTCGAATCCCACAGGCATAAAATCGAAAGATACCAAAAGCAAATAGATTTAAGTTGTTCAGAGGACATTCCTAATGATGCTCTCTGTTCGCTGACTCCTCGCGAACCCGCTGATAACATTGTCTCAAAAGCATTGAAATCACGTGATGATTATTCCATCATGTTAAATGCCGTCGGTTATGGCACAGGACGTATCTTGAGGGTAGCATCCAACAGCGTCGATCCCAACACAGTAAAAAAGTTTGAACTTCTAATGAGCTCTTGGTCAGTTGGCAATGGACTTCCGACGTGGGAAAATATCACTACTACATTGGAACTCACTCACGGGGTCAGACTTACAAGATCCTACATACTTCAAAACCCTTCCCTTTATGAAACTTTTGATAAGCATGCAAATAGGTTACTGACAATAAAATTTTTGAAGCGAGACAGCTCACTTCGTTGGTATTGGAATATAGAGCAAGCTACCAAAGAGGTCTTTGAGAACTGGAATTTTAGTGTAATGGGCTGCCCAAACCATGAAAACATTGCGAGTCAGATAAGTCTTGAACTTCCCTTCATGCAGACATCCGCGGTGGCTTTAGAGAAAAACCGTCGAGTGTCAGAAATGCTCCGCGCCAAAAAGAAAGAGCTACACGATATAGGATGGATTTATTGTTCAAGCGGTGGTTTCGTGTTATCGCAGCGGAAAACCACTCCTAATGGCACTGAGGGCATGAATATCCATGAATGCTTCACCCAGCTTACTGAGCAGTGGCAGATTTCAGATGGACTTCCTACTTACGAGAATATCACTAAAACGTTTGAGGCCACCACCGGCTTTCACATAACCAAGGCTCATATACTCTCTGACTCCAAACTCAAATCTGAATTTTACTCTCTGCTTGCACGAGCAGTAGCGACGGGCTACATCAAAAATATTCAGGGTAGATCACCGTCATGGGATTTCCCCACCATCATCAACTCAATAGTATCGAGCAATTCAACATCTGACTTACCAGAAGTTACATTCAAAAAGCTTCTGTTGGAGTTTCCTAAGATACATTTATCATATTTGGCATTTACGCGATTCTATAATGAAATAAAGAAGGATCACTGAGATGATACGTCGAGCAATCACCGACCACGACATTGCTGCATTCCTTGAGATTCTTAGGAATTGGGACGCTAGGAACAATGGCCCCTTAACATGGAAGACCTTTATCGAAGCTATCAATATAAAAATCACATACCGCTACGATCGAACTGCTTTATACAAAACCCATCGAGGCATCATTCATAAAGAATTTGAAGCAGCCAAATTAAGAGTAAAAGGAGGCTCTGAAAACTTGGGGAGTAGTATGTCTCGGCAAATGTTGCTGCTTGCCTACCAAAAGCAGAAAAAAGAAATAGACAAGCTAACCTTAACCAATAATAACTTATTAATACTTCATGAGCAGTATTTAAAACTACTATTTGAACATGACATCACACCCCGATTTCATTGAGCAATCCAGGGGCGTGACAGGAGGAGATGATACATCTCCCTCTCACTGCTGAGACGTCATGGTGTATGCATCGGCGTACGGAGATACTCATAACAGACAGACTAGGCTTACTCAAACAGCCTTAAACCGCTGTTATCATGCGAGTGCTTACCAGAGCTACACCCTTGGGCAAAGGCTATCGCAATGACTACCAGCTAAATAGGGGGATCAGCGGGCGCTGCCCCCTGGACCGCTGCGAGAGTCTCGGAGAGCAGATCCATCGGCGAACGCTCAAGTGCATTCGAAAGACTGATCAGCGTGGAAAGGGTTGGCTCGTGATGCCCCCTCTCCATGAGACTTATGTAGTTGCGCTGAAGCTCCGCAGCAAAGGCGAGACCCTCTTGGGTGAATCCGGCCTCCAAGCGTGTTCGACGCAAGACCTTCCCAAATGCCTCTGCAGTGTCCACAAATTCATCCAAAAATGAAGACTTTGGAATACGGAGGCTTTTACGTCTTCACAGTATACTGGTAATATCTTCAAGTCCCGTCGTGCGATCGGCAAATGCCTCGGAACGCAGCCACAGGAGATGCAATCGCTACGATGAGTAGGCAGCGTCATGGATTGTGTTCCGGATGAATCTACTACAAGAGGCGCTGAAATTGTTTCTAACCGACCCTCGTGAGGAAATCCTCAGCGACCATGAGAAGGTGTATCGACCGCTGTATGCCTGGCCTCGGATTGATACGAGCGAAACATACTATATAGCTTTTGTAGTTGATAAAAATGTAAGTATTTGCCCTTCTAGCGTCCTTTTCTCAACACAAGAGTCGCTAATCGAATACATTTCGGCCTGCCAAGAAATTGAGAGCCTGACTCTCCAGGAACTCATTGTCGTGATGCCCCCTCACCAGTACAACGGTGAACGCTGGATGAGCACTACTATCATAGAGCTATCTGCATCCTTTGACACCAGCGGGAATCTCCAATTTATTCAATATCAAACAGCCATCGGCGAGTTTGCAGAGTACCTTGCTGAACCTAAATATGAAGACCTATGCAAAACTATCTACACTGCAGAATCTGGTACAAAATCTTGACGTAATAGTCGAAATCATGAGCGAGGCAGTGACCCTTTACTAGACTTGCTGATGACGCTGTACTGAATCGCAACCACTAGCTACGCGATCTATACAACCTCCCGCCGCACGTAATGTAATTTTACAGAAAGTATTACTGGCGGTGCCGACTGATTTGGGAATGGCTTAGCAATTGATATACGTACTTGACCAGGCAGGACGGACAATCTCCACCAGAACGCACTGTGAATTGGAGGGGATGGGGTTTCTCGTGACCATTACCTCAACCCTGACGGGAATGCGCGATCGCGCAGCTATGGTCAGCTGTGCGTACGAGCTACAGCACTTCTTGAACATCGCCACAGATGTGGAGATCAGTGGAGTACAGATGATGTGCCCACCGACCCTGTCGCGATCAGGTCAATGGACCTTAGAGGATCTAATCCAAATCACCTGCTTCGAAGGCCTTTATACCGACGAGACTGCTGTGGTGTACCGCACGTCACAGGATGTTTACAAAATCGGAGAGTTGGATCTTCGCAAAAAGAAAACGTCCAGGGTGTGGTTTTCAAAAAAACGCGTGGAGAATCACCGACCGCGAATTTCAGAGTCCCCCCCTAAGCCCGACCCTCATCGGATGTACGCCCCCCTCTACATGAAGTCAGAGTCCGCGCTTAAATAGGGGATCACCTGTAGCTCCCAAATCGGATTGCCTATTTGGGCCCAATTTCTGAGGATCGTTCTCATGTTTGATATCGAAATTGCTGCGGAGCAGAATGAACAGGTGCTAATCGGGAAAGCGACCGAGGTCCTCACGAAGCTGTGTGCCCTGTTACCGATTAAGGTACAAGTATAATGACCTCTAGCTATGAGAGAACACGCAGCGTAATCGAAACGGGCTCATTTCTAGCGGCGCTTTCCCGAGATACCTCCCTACCTGACGACGTTCGAGAGCAAGCCAGGCAGCTACTCCGGCACTACCCTACCGCAGAATCTGTAAGGCTAGCTGGGCGGTGCGAAGAGATCAGGCAGGCTGAAGTTTTGAAGCTTCCTGGAAGCCCTGGCACTCTGCATCCAGCTCTTGCGACCTGGCCTCTTCTTGATACTTTTTTCTGCGATTCTGCGATTCTGCGAACTGGGATGCGCCTAGACCCAGCGCTCCACCGACTTTCAATGCCTTGCCTAAACTGCAATCCATCCCTGGCACAGTGGGCAAAACTCTGGCCGCCGGCTTTCAGGTGCTGAAGTCGGCCACCCCTGCCAGGATCGGGTGCTTGAGCAATGAGTATCGCTGTTTCACATCTGCGCAAATACAGGTTCTCTCACGCGCCACTTTGATCTTAGGGCCTCCAAGAGCAAGCAAGTGGTTTGTGAGTCGAATCCGAAGCCTGGATAGGAGGCAGCCATGCACGCTGATTCACAACGCCCTCGGATTCGCTCTGGTCATGGACGTTCTGACTCAACTCGAGCACGGAATCTTCTGAGAAATCTCTAGCTGACGATGTTCAAGCAGATTAGCGATATTCAGAGAGGCTGAAATCGAATGGATCATTCAGGGTTAGCGGACAGGGGATTGAACAACCTCAGGCACCCAGCTCGCTACCGCATTGATTGTCCTCAAATGAACGCTTCCAAATAGTACAAGATTAATCTCAGAGCACGTAGACGACGAATGGCATTAACACCCTACATCACACAGGATAAAGCTCCTGATGTCCTCAAGAACGCCGCCATCGAGCTTATAGAGCTCGACGCTGCGCTGGACGCGAATATCCTCGAATCTCTGCGATCCCCAATGATTCACCTCCAACGTCAGGTGAATGCGTATTACAGCAACAAAATCGAAGGAAACTCGGCGTCCGCCGCCGATGTGCTTCGTGCTGATAAAAGTCCATCTGGCGCTGAAGTAGCACTGGATTTGGTGGAAATAGAACATCACATCGAAGCCCAGATCCGTCTGTCTATCGATCCAGTTGGTGCGGCCGCAATCAGCAGGCGCGAATCGATTGCACGCTTGCATTGCGAGATTTACAGCGGACTACCCGAGCAATACCTGCGCGTTGACGTCGAGGGTTGTGGGGAAGCCATACGGCTCACGCCGGGCGAGATTCGAACAAGAGGCGTACGGGTGGGATATCACATTCCGCCGCCCGCCGAAGACATCGGCTCTTACCTTACATGGTTTGAAAATGCTTACCGATTGAACCGACTACATGGGCTGGCGCCGCTATTGGCTGCCGCGGGTGCTCACCACCGCCTCCTCTGGTTGCACCCATTTTTCGATGGAAACGGAAGGATGGGCCGCCTGTTCACCGATGAATATCTAAAAGCTGGCGGCATGAAGGGATACGGGTTGTGGTCAATGAATCGCGGATTCGGCCGGAATGTTGATGCCTATTACACCGCCCTGAGAGCAGCCGACCATCCCCGTAAAGGAGATCTAGATGGCCGTGGTAGGCTCTCGGATAGCGGCCTGCTCGACTTCACCGAATACTTCATCACGACGGCACTAGCGCAGGTGCGTTTTGTCAGCGCACTTTTGGAACCGCGCGCGCTTAACCGCCGTATCGATCATTACTTTCAGATGCGTCATTACACCGAGGGAATGATCGCAACCGGAAAAGTACAGCCTAGGCTACGCATTGAAGCCCTTCACGTCTTTCGAAACTTGCTTGTGCTCGGCCCGATGCAGTGTTCAGAAATCGAAACCGGATTAGGTCTTGGCCAGCCCACAACGCGCGACTTACTCGACCAGATGGCCTGCGAGGGATTAATCGCCATAGGTGACGACATGCGGGTCTCGATGAGGCTGTCTGAGCACGCCATCATGACCCTGTTTCCTGATCTGTTCTGATCCTCGCAAGCTACAAAGGCGGCTTAAGCGTTGATTAACTAGCCTTCCTATCCCAGGCCTTATCTTTCGGGGTCGTGAGCAATTGAGCTGTTCGACTCACCATCAGTTTGATAGCCTGAACAGCTCTGCAGTTCAGGGCAAGCACGCAATCGCGTGCTTCATCAGCCCAAAGCCTTATCATGAGCAGAAGCCAACGCAAGACACCAGTCTGTGGTATCACCACCGCAACTAGCGAACATCTCGACAAGCAAGCCTGGCACAGGCGCTACCGTAAAGCCGTACGCCAGCGGCTCGTCAAAGACCCAGATGCAGAACCTCCTCACCTGCGCGAATTCTTCGATCCCTGGTGCATGCGGAAGGACGGGAAACGCTACTACGGGGTGGACAGGCTCAACGAGAGGTTTCTGAGAAAGTGATTCCTTGATCGATCACGCCAGCTGCCTGACCACACTGACTTTCCCACCTACTTGCCTCCAGCTTGGCCAGAAGGTGATTTCGGTTTGACCAGCATGCTCAAAATAACTAGGTTTCCTCTGAGGGACATCCCTAAATTGTCTCGTGCCCAACCGGTCTCAATGCAGCAGATTCGTGTCATCAACGCAGGCCGTTTACACTTCACGTCCGATTCCATCAGGTGTTTTCATGAGCCTCACAGATGCGGTTCTGATCCTGCTGCTTGCTGCACGCATTCATGGTACTGATGAGGGCGTTCGTGCAGCTGCCAAGAGCGTGGTGAAGAAGCTACCTCGCAGCAAGCGGGATGGAGTCTATAAAGTGATAGACAGCAAAAGCCCGCTTCAAATGGTGGGGCTAATCGCTCAAAATCTTGAACCTTAATCTAGGTTCTAGGGCAGGAAAGAATGAACAGCTCATTTAAAGTGGTAATTGAGGATTGGGACGGTGATGGCGCGATTCGCATCCCCGACGAAGCCCTCCAAGAAATGGGGCTGGACGCAGGAGACTCGCTGTATCTGCTCGAAGAGTTCATAGGCAATACGCGGTGCGTAGTCCTTTCGAAGACTCCGAAGCTGCCAGATAGGATTGATGAGTTGGTAGAAGCTTGGGACGGCAACTTATCAAAATCGGGGTAACCTTTCAGCAACTCCCAGCCGGGAGAGCAGCACCTGATCTCATAAATGGACGATGGCCTTCGGTAAAACTTGGTCTTGCGCGGTTAAACATCGACCTCGCTGTCTGACGAACCACCGCTCCGCGTTGACAGCTGACGCGTCGAATCTGGATTGGCTCCATCTCGAAATTTGGTCAGTGAGCTATCATCGATTCCACCTGTGCTTAACGTTAGCCGGGGCTATCGGCCCTGGAAGGATGTGAAATGACCAACAATTCCGGGCCTATGTTTTCTGCAAAGGAAATGGGCCCATGTTTGATTCCAAGATATGCAGCGCCTACGCAATCGAGTCGAATAGAATGTTTGACATGTAGATCTATTCAGACTGAACGCGCGCTGGAGCTCTATCACGCTAGATGCGTCGAGGCAAAGAAACGTGGATGAGTCCAAATCAGTTGAGTAGCATTTGTGACAGTGCACACCTGCCCAGGTCGGTCATGATGGTCTTACGACACTTGCCCAGGCATCAAACGGACTCCAGCGAGCATCCCTACAGGCTCCTCAAGGTTCGCTTGTATCGCAGTACGTATCAAACGGCCAGGATCAGACCTGGAAGCTAGTATCGCGCGGGCTTCTCGAATGAACTGATCTTGAAGCATCCACTTATCGGTTTTGAGCTTTCGGCGTCCCTTCATTTATCACCTCATAGGGCCTCCGGCACTGAGACCTTGTACAAAATTGGTTAAGCTGCGCATGCCAACCGTCAACGGCCAGATTCTATAAAAATGTCGCCCTGAAATAAGAGCCCGAGGTCACAAAGTCGCCAGCTCTCGCTACATCAAGCTGCAGCACGGCCATATGTTGCTCAGAGACCAGCATGCCAACCAGCACAGCCCCGGACTGAAGCGTAGCGGCACCAAATGCCAGTACAGACAATCCCGGATAACTCGTCAGTTTAGACCCCTCAGTGGCTCAGGAGTGTGGGCGAATCCAGCCAGGGGCATCTGCGTATAAGACCGAGCCAATAACCAGCAGGATAGATAAAAGCCTCAGCTTTTATTTTTTCTTTTTGGCAATGCTCTTCACGCGGATCGCCGCCTTCTGGACCGTCGCCATCTTTTCAGGCCGCTTCATTCCCCGCCATTTTCGTATCTCTTCCCTAGTGCGGCCACAGCTTACACACATCTCGCTATTTAACTGGCAAAGAGAAATGCAGGGTGTCGGCGCTGATTGAAAACTGACCCACCCTGCCGATTGAAAATTGACCCAGGGCAGATTGCCGATTTGTCATCAGCAATTGTGGATTAACGTAGCAGTCCTGTCCGACCTCAAATGATCGAAAGCCCCACCACATGATGCGTGTGACAGGGCATTTCCCGATCTGGACTAAAATGGCTCATCGTCCTCAACAACATCACCTTCCTTGCGCTTTCGCTCACGTGTCTTGATCTTTGTCTGGACAGCCAGAGTGCTGTGTTGCAGGCGATAGGACTCGTTACCTGTTTCAACGATGTGGCAGTGGTGCGTCAGTCGATCCAGCAGTGCAGTAGTCATTTTCGCGTCGCCAAAAACGCTCGACCATTCCGAGAAGCTCAGGTTGGTCGTGATGATCACGCTGGTGTGCTCGTAGAGCTTGGACAAGAGATGAAACAGCAGCGCACCACCGCTTTGGCTGAAGGGCAAATAGCCCAGCTCATCCAGGATGACGAGGTCGGTGCGGAGCAGCCCCTGTGTAATCCGGCCCGTTTTTCCATCGTACTTTTCCCGCTCCAACAGATTGACCAGGTCTACCGTGGAGAAGAAGCGGACTCGCTTGTTGTGAACGGTGATCCCGGCCACAGCCAGTGCGCTGGCCAAGTGTGTTTTGCCGGTACCGGGCCCGCCGATGAACACCACGTTTTGGGCCGTCTCTGTGAACTCCCGACTGGATAATTCTTTGACCANGGTGCATGGGGAGCTTGGCCATGTTCATCTGATGATTCACGGAGCGCACGGCGCGATCTGCCTGCTCCTGCTGGAGCAGATGCTCCAGCAACCATTTTGATGATGCTGTCGACGCTTCACCTTGGGCCGCCAGTTCTTCCCAGGCGTGCGCCATGCCATGCAAGCGAAGCTCTTTGAGTTCTGCCATCAAGTCACGCATTTCGGCTCTCCTCATCTTTCGCACGCAGTTGGTCGTATCGGGCCGTGTTGGCTGCTGGAGCGACCTTGAGCTGTAGGCTTGTTTCTACGGAAGGCGGCGGCGCCGTGGACGTCAGTCGAGCCAGGACATTCAGGATGTGATCAGCGCTCAAGCTGCCAGACTCGAGCACCAGCTCCACAGCTACCAGAACAGAGTCGAGACCGCTGATGGGCACCGCAGCCAACACTTGGGTCATGACGCGATCACCGTTAGCGTGACGCCGTAGGCCACGCTTGAGCAGGCGTAATGGCTTGGGTAAATCAGCAAATGGGGCGCCGTTGCGAAGTGCGCCAGGCTTGCGCTCGATCAACGGGATGTAGTGCTGCCAGTCGTAGCTGACTTGGTCTCGATCAAACAGTCGCTCATGACTGGCGAT
The DNA here is from genome assembly GCF_003605735.1 of Pseudomonas sp. LS-2. Lineage (GTDB taxonomy): Bacteria > Pseudomonadota > Gammaproteobacteria > Pseudomonadales > Pseudomonadaceae > Aquipseudomonas. Next base: position 245,541 of record NZ_QXTJ01000033.1, read on the forward strand.
AGTTGTTTCATCAGCAACGACCACAACCCGCGAGGGATATAAACGGCTGCTGACCCACTGACCGACGCGCTCGCAAGGCACTGAGTAACGATTACGCGCGACGCTGATCAGGCAGGTACTGGAGACACGCACTGTGCGTTCGACATAGCCGTCGAAAGCGCTGGGCATCGGCATCATTTCCATCCGTTCCAGCTCCAGAACATCTGCCACTGTAAGCCCCTTATATTGCGGGTGCGGCAGCTCACTCCAGAGAGTACGGCAGCGTTGGCCGAGCCAGACATTCAGCTCATCGAAGGTATGAAACAGGCAGTCTTGAGCATCAAGCCAGATGCGCCGCCGACTGTCCTGGACGTTCTTCTCAACGATTCCTTTTTCCCAGCCCGAAGCCACGTTGCAGAAGTCTGGGTCGAACAGATAGTGCGCGCACATCACCGAAAACCGGGCATTGACCGTCCGGCCTTTCCCCTTGCTGACCTTGTCGACCGCTGTCTTCATGTTGTCGTAAATTCCGCGACGCGGCACGCCACCCAATGCTCCAAACGAGCGAGTGTGGGCATCAAACAACATCTCGTGACCTTGGCTGGGATAGGCCACCAGCCAAAATGCGCGGCTGGCACAGAGCTTCATGTGGGAGACCTGGATCCGCCTGAACAGCCCGCCGATCAGCAGACCTTCTTCACTCCAGTCGAACTGGAAAGCCTCGCCCAGCGCGAACGTCAACGGCACAAAGGCTCGCAAGGATTTTCCTTGTTCGCCGCGCCACGCGCGGATGAAGGCGGTCAGTTGGCTGTAGCCGCCATCGTACCCCTCAGCTTTGATCTGCTCGAAGAGCGCCTTGGCGGTTCTGCGGTTATGTTTTGCCCGAAGCGAATCGGCTTTGAGCGCCTGCTCCAGTGTTTTGTGGAAAGGACTGAGCTTGTTGAAAGCGGCTTGCCGTTGGTACACCGGTTGTTTGGTTTCGGGGGCCTTGATCCACTTCCGGATCGTGTTCCTGGACAGGCCAGTACGCTTGGCTATCTGATGCAGCGACAGTTTGTCGCGAAAGTACATCCGCCGAATTTTTCCCATCATTTCCATGCTGATCACCCTGTGTTCTCCTGCTCGGAAAGTGAGCAGAAGCAGTTGAACACCTGGGTCAGTTTTCAGTCGGCAGAACAGCCTTTAATGGGTCAGTTTTCGGTCAGCGGCAACACCGTATGCAGTGATGGTGCTAAAAGGGAATATTGGGGCCGCTTCTATCGTGCAAGCGGCTACCCGGGACCAGACTGCATTTATACCGGCGGCGCGAGACTCAGCGAGATCCCTCTGACCGCTCCCTCGCAGTCCGAGATTTCGATAGCTGTAGATTGTCCGGATTGATGGCAGACACTGGTAGATTTCACCCTGGGGGCGGACTGCGAAGGTGGCGTGGTGCGAAGAGCATTCCAGGGAATGGGTTTCGCTAAGACCACTGCGGCCAGGCCAAGTGCTTAGGGTCTTGCGGACGATGTGCGAAGGAGACCATCTTGAGACTGTGACCACCTCAAGAGCTGATAGTAAGCTGCAGGCCAGATAAGGCCTGCGAGCTATGGCTCTCAAATGTCAAAGCCAGTGCGTTGCTCTTCTCACCAGTGAGTTTCGATGAGCATCTGTGCGGCACGCTCTCCGATCATCACACACGGAGCCATGGTATTCCCGGTCGTGATGTCTGGCATGACCGATCCATCAGCGATTCTCAACCTGTCGATTCCATAGACCTTCAACTGACCGTCGACAACTGACATCTCGTCACGGCCCATTTTGGCCGTACAGGTCTGGTGAAAATAGGTTCCCGCCGCATCGCGTAAAAAGCGGACCAGCGCTTCACCCTTCAGCGGCCCAGGCATAAGCTCACGCTTAACGAACGGCGCAAGCGTCGAACTGTTCCCCAGATCCCGGCAGATCTCAATCGCCCGAAGCAGCGCGGTCACATCGCGCTCATCACTCAGAAAGTTAGCTTCAATGCGCAATGGCTCACTCATGCTACGGCCGCCTAGTAGCAACTGCCCTCGACTATGAGGCCGGACTAACCCGGGGGCCAAAGTCCAGGCGAGGGATGGGTCAGCGGGCAGAGCATATTGAGCACGAGTTACTTCACTGCCAAAGGCACACTCTTCGAGAACCGGCTGCAAGTCAGGTGCAGGAAGATGTGCTGCGCTTTTCCAGAAAAAGGTGAACTCTGCCGAATTGTTCCGCGGTGCTTGAGGCACCTGGTATTCCCATACGCACCCTGCCACAAGGATGTGATCCTGGAAGTTTTGCCCAATACCAGGCAGATGCTGAACGCACTCAATATCATGTGCCGCAAGTTGGGTGCTTGGGCCTATCCCCGACACCATCAGCAACTTGGGCGTATTGATCGCACCCAGCGACAGCACGACCTCGAGACTGGCGTACGCATTCCAGTGCTGGCCGTCACTATGAATTCGCACGCCAACAGCTTTACGATCTTCAAGAATCACTTGTTCGACCATGGCTCCAAGCACTACGGTCAGGTTGGGCTGGTCGATTGCAGGTCGCAGATAAGCGCTGGCAACCGATACGCGCTGGGAACCGCCAGTCACAGCAACGTTTGGAATACCGCTCGCTCCCTCTCCTTCCATGGCGGCACCGTTGAGGTCTTCGACTCGTTCGATTCCGTATGCCTGAGCTGCCTCGGCTAACGCGATTGCGACTGGATTGGGATCCGTAGGCAAGTTGATTTCAAACGGACCATCGGTGCCGCGCCGTTGCGGATCTGCCGGCCCTTGCCACCGTTCAATTCGTTGGTAGGCCTGTAGCACTGACGCGTAGTTCCAGCCATCATCGCCGGTGGCTTCAGCCCAGTTGTCAAAATCAGAACGATGGCCACGAGCCCAAATCAACCCATTGGTGCTGCTACCGCCGCCAAGAACTTTACCCATCGGCAAAGGCGGTGTGCGCCCATTCAGAGCGGCACAGGGTTGCGAGCGAAACTGCCAGTCGCGTTCCCCACCGATGTTCTTCATCCAAAGTCGTGAATCGGTAACGACTTCAACACGCTCGTCCCCGCCCGCCTCCAACAGCAGGACTTGCACATCCGGGTTGGCTGCAAGCCGGGCAGCGACTACTCCCCCGGCAGTGCCGCCACCACACACAATAAAATCAAAATTGCGGTTAACAGGCAGATCGTTGTGATACACCGTCATGATTCTTCCTCAACCCAAAACCGAGTCCAGTGGCTGCAGTTTGGCAATGCGCTGTGCTTCTTCACGGATACTGCCCAGGACATGGCGATATAGCTCCCGATAGCCAGGAGCAGTCATGTCATCGCCCCGCGGCCTTGGCAGGTCTATGTCGACGTGTTCTTTGATTCGGCCTGGCTGCGCCGCCATCACGACTACGCGATCCGACAGGTAAATGGCCTCCTCTACATCGTGAGTGACGAACAGCACGGTAAGCTTGTAGCGTGTCCAGATGCTGGTGAGGAGTTCTTGCATATGCCGACGAGTCAACGCATCGAGCGCACCAAATGGCTCATCCATCAGTAGAATTTTTGGGCGATATGAGAGGGCTCTTGCGATCGCAACACGCTGTTTCATACCACCCGACAACTGCGCGGGATAGCGATCGGCGAACTTCTCGAGACCCACTAATGCGATATGTTCCGCAGCAATCCGTCGGATTTCAGATCCTTTGACGCCAGTGGCACGCAGAGCGAACTCGATGTTCTGCTGTGCGGTCAGCCACGGCATCAAGGTGTAGTTCTGAAAAACCACACCGCGATCGCGTCCAGGTGCATCCACCTGTTTATCATCCACCAAGATGACGCCAAGATCGGCTGGTTGTAGCCCGGCGATTATGGAAAGCAGCGTGCTCTTACCACAGCCAGATGCACCAACCAGCGATACAAACTCATTTTCGCGAATGCTTAGGTTGATATCGTTCAAGGCGGTCCAGGCAGAGGGACCTTCACCGAACACTCTGCACAGCCCCTCAACCTTCAATTTTGCCTTGGTCATTTCTGGCCACCTTCAGTGTGTTTGAACAGTCTGCTACCGATCCACTTCATGATTTGATCGGTAATCAAACCCAGCACCCCCAACAAAAGCACATAGGCAATGATCGTATCGGTCTGAAAGTACCGTTGTGCCACTGTGATCCGATAGCCCAGTCCAGAGGTCGCCGCGACTAGCTCGGCAACCACCAGCCAAGACCACGACCAGCCAATGCAGATTCGCATGGCATCCCAAATTCCCGGACGCGCCGAGGGCAGCACAATCCGCCACAAGATCGCCGCTCCAGACATTTCCAAGGTCCGCCCCACATCAATAAAGTCTTTAGGGACGCGCTTAACGTTGTCCTGAACCATCAACACCATCTGGAAAAACGTTCCGATCCAAATGATCAAATACTTTTGTAGCTCTCCAGTGCCGGTCCACAGGATTGTCAGCGGGACGAATGCAACAACGGGCATGTAGCGGATGAAGTTAACCAGCGGCTCGAGAAGCGCTTGCATTGAGCGGTACCGACCAATCAGAACTCCTATAGGTAGCGCCAATGCGGCAGACGCACCGAATGCCACCAGGATTCTCCCAGTACTCACCAGCAAGTCATCCAGCAACTCGCCGCCGATGGCCAGCCGCGTGAGGCGCTCGATCACTTTATCGGGGCTTGGCAAGAACAATGGCTTGACCACACCGCTACGGCTGATCAGCAGCCACAGCAGAGCGATACCCAAAAAGCCAAGAGTTCCAATCGCAAGGATGCGGATCCGCTCACAGCGAGCCTTGCCAAGCGTTACGCTAGCGAACTTGTTCGCCGCAAGCAGCGTGGACTGGTCACCAGTGGATACCGGTGCTTTAGGCTGGTCCGCCAGAGTGGCCGGACCTGTCGGCGACGGCCGGGAATGAACTACGTTCATGGCACTGCCCTTACAAAACGGTCATCGACAATGCCTTGCGTGGGAACGTTGGCCTGCAGAATCTTCGACAGCACGGCCGCCTGGGAGACTTCAGGCAGCACCTTGGCTCCGAAATCACTGGCCAGCGATGTTTTGTTTTCTGCAACGTCATAAAATTGCACGCCGTTGAACGCAGTCTCCAGTTCTTCGACTGGACTTCCTACACCCGATGCGATCACTTCCCTACCCGCCTTCACATCCTGTTTGTAAACGCTCATGGCGTCCTTCCACGATTTGATGAGGGCCATGATCTGTCCCGGCTTTTCTTTGAGCGCCTTGTCGCTGACAACCAAAACGTCGCTGATTAGTCCCGGCGCCTCACCGGCGGTGTAGATAAGTTTGGCATTCTTGTTCTGCGCCATAGCGGCGCTCAGGTACGGTTCGTACGTCACAGCCACCGGTACTCGGCCTGCGACCAGTGCAGAACCCGCCTGCGCAGCGGGCATTGGAACTCGCTCTATGTCAGCCAGAGAAAGACCGTTTTTCGCTAGAGCGTGGTTGAGCAAAATGTCGCTGGTCGAACTTTCTTCGTAAGCTACCTGCTTACCTTTGAGGTCGGCGACAGACTTGACGTTATCCGCAACGATGGCGTCGGCCGCAAGGCTGTAGTCGAGTAGCAGTACGATCTTGAGTCCAATGCCGTTCTCGATCAGTTGCAACGCTGTATGCGCTGGAATGTTCATAAAATCGATTCGGCCGCTGGCAAACGCCGCCATCCGGTCCTTGTCTTCGGTGAAGCTAACAAGCTTGACGTTTTGCAGACCGTTCTTTTTATACAACCCTTTTTTCTCGGCGATGATCCAAGGGCCGTATCCAATCCAGGGATTCATCCCAAGATCTATCGCGCCCGGCTCAACAGCTTGACTCGCCAGATCATTGGCCCAAGTTGTTGCTGGAGACAGCACGCAAGCCAGCGCTGAAAACGCGCAAAACATCAGTCGATTACGCAGAACGGACACTACGGACATAGCAAATTCCTCATCGGGGATTGGGTTGCCTGGCTCAAACCAGGCAGGCTAATGACTCGTTTCACTCGTCGCACGGTTACGACCACAGCAAAGCAAGTGGTATGCCACATTTTTCTGCAGGGTCTACTTACCCTCGGAAAAATGCCTCATCCGACCTGAGAGTCCACACACGCGCGCATTCCATTCATTGAGCGGAACCATAGCGGGATCCAGACGTGCAGATGCATGCAACATCTCGGCGCACAATAAATGTGGCATGCCTCTTATTAGCTCATCGATACTTGGATTGAATCCACCAGATAGCCCGCAGTTAAAGGCCTTTTGGCATAGGTACGGTTTGTGCATTGACCCCCATCTCAATTCACATATGAGTCTGAACCATGAACTCTCCAGATCACGCCGCTACAACCCACCCTTTCTATATCAACGGTCAGTGGCGTCTTGGCTCCAGCAACGAAGTGGATCAGGACTTCAACCCTGCAACATTGGAATGCATCGGTCTGATTGCTCAAGCAAGCCCTGCAGATGTGGAAGATGCCATTTCTGCTGCTTATGCAGCTCGGCTGGCCTGGGCAGACGTTTTGGTCGGTGATCGTGAGGCTCTGCTGCTGAAGGCCGCGGATATTTTTCTTGCACGAGCCGATGAACTGCGGGACTTGCTGATCGCTGAAACCGGCTCAACTTTTCTGAAAGCACCTTGGGAGATTTCCTACGCCGTAGCGTGTCTCCGCAGTGCGGCTGCCTGCACCCGCCAGGCATATGGCCAGACCTTCCCGGCGTGCTCGCCGGGCCAAATCGGTATGACTACCCGCTCCCCTCTCGGAGTCATTGCCGGTATTGCACCGTTCAACTCCCCTCTACTGTTGTCGATGAAAAAAATCGCCTTCGCGCTGGCTGCCGGAAACACTTTCATCCTCAAGCCCTCAGAACTGGCGCCTTTGATTTGCTTGAAGATCGCTGAGGTTTTCGAAGAGGCAGGGTTGCCGGCTGGAGTGTTCAGCGTCTTGCCGGGTTCGGCGTCAATTGTCGGAGAGCGTCTGGTGAGCGATCCGCGCATTCGCATGGTCACGTTTACCGGCTCCAACAAAGTAGGTCGCTTGATTGCCGCGGAAGCCGGCAAACACATGAAGAAAGTGTGTCTTGAGATGGGGGGCAAGAGCCCATTGGTAGTATTGGCCGATGCTGATCTGGACTATGCGGTGGATGCAGCGGCTTTTGGGGTGTTCTTTCACCAAGGCCAGGTATGCATGGCGAACTCGCGGATCATCGTCGAAGATTCGCTCTACGAGACCTTCTGCAAGGCATTCGCCGCCAAAGCAAAAACCATCAAAGTTGGCGACCCGCGCGATCCCGCGACGGTCATCGGGCCTTTGATCAGACCGCAACAATGCACCTTCATCAAAGGCCAACTTGAGGATGCGTTAGGCAAAGGTGCTCGTCTATTAGCAGGCGGCAGCCACGAAGGCCCCTATTTTCAGGCGACTGTCCTGGCGGATGTTGATCCGACTATGGCCATCTACGATGAAGAGTCGTTCGGTCCCGTAACTACGATCTATCGCGCCGACAGCTTCGAGCATGCAGTCGCGCTGGCCAACGACACGCAATACGGCTTGAGCGCAGCAATCATCACTAATGACTTGCAGAAAGCTATGGCGTTCTCTCAGCGTTCACACGCAGGCATGGTTCATATCAATGACACGACGATTTCTGACGAGCCGCACATCGCGTTCGGCGGTACTCAAGCCAGTGGGTTTGGTCGCGAGGGAGGAATGGCGTCCATGGACGAGATGAGCGAGGTGAAATGGATCACAGTGCAAATGGGTAAACGCGAGTTTCCGTTCTAAACCTGATCAAGCGGCGAACATCAGTGGTTGTTGCTCGCCGCTTGGCCTGGATGAGATTACCAGCCAGCTACGCTTCCATCGCTGCGAGGATCCGATCCTCCTTCCAGCATACCGTTGGCATGACGCACGATCGCACCAGCGTGCCCCATGGTTTCGTCATAGGCCGCAAACATTTCGACCTCATGCCCCATTGCGGCGAGCGCCTGTTGGCAATCTGAAGAAAACCGCGATTCCAGTTTAAGGTTCTCGGTGGATTTACCCCATGTGCGCCCCAGTAACCAACGTGGTGCGTCGATCGCTGCTTGCGGGTTCATCCCGAAATGAACAATACGGCTGAACACTGCGCTCTGGGACTGAGGCTGCCCATCACCACCCATGTTGCCGTACACCAGAGTCCTGCCGTCACTGAGATGAGCCAGGGCCGGGTTCAAGGTATGGAAGGGTTTGCGACCTGGTGTCAGTGGGTTACGGGCGTTTGCGTCGAGTGAGAAGCTGCAACCACGGTTTTGCCAATTGACCCCAGATTGTGGAAGCACGATGCCGCTACCGAACTCGTGATAGAGACTTTGAATGAAGCTGACGGCTACACCATCGTTATCCACCACTCCCATCCAAACCGTATCGGCTGGTCCCACTCCAGCACCCCAAGGCGCGGCTACCTGCGTGCTATGGGAGCTAACCATCTGATCCAGGCTTTCGCTAGTCAGTAATGACTGAGGGTCGATACTCATGTGAAGTGGATCGGTGATTTCTCTATCACGAATTGCGAAGGCTCTCTTAGTTGATTCCACGCAAGCGTGGACAAATGAAGCGCCACATGGGTCCATGCCTGGCTCGAGCAATCGATCCAGTTGCCCCAGAATCAGCAACGAAACCAAGCCCTGAGTCGGCGGCGGGAAATTAAAAACCTTGCCTCGTGAGTGCTGGAGCACCAGCGGCGTACGCCATGTTGCCCGATGGCGTTGCAGGTCCTGAAGGCGCAATGGGCTACCGGCCAACTCAAGATCCTCAGCCACGCTGCATGCCAGCTCTCCACGGTAGAAATCGTCAATACCCACCTTCGCGAGATGCTCCAACGTGGCGGCAAGACGTGGCTGACAGAAACGTTCGCCAATTTGGGGCACCCGCCCCTGCGAAAGAAATGTATTGGCAAAGCCGCTAACACCCTCAAGCTCATTCTGCTTGGCTGCCGTGCACCGATGCTGGCTCATGGTCACGGGAATTCCGCGCCGAGCGTAGTCCACCGCGTCAGCGAGCAGTCGGGTCATCGGCAACCGGCCATTCAAGTTCTGACGTTGCCAGACATCGGCTGCATGCCAACCTGACAACGTACCGGCCACTGTATTGGCGGCCATACCGCCGCGAAATGGAATACTTGTCAGACCCTGCTCACGATAGTGGGCAAGCGAAGCGCCAAGGGCACTGGCCCCACAGGCGTCCAGCGCGACTGGCTCCTGACCCGGTCGGGAAATAAGCCAAAAGCCGTCTCCACCGATACTGTTCATGTGGGGGTAAACAACCGCGATACTGGCTGCGGCCGCAATCATGGCTTCGACCGCGTTGCCGCCTTCCCGCATTACCGCCATGGCGCTTTGCGCTGCCAGGGCGTGGGGTGCAACAGCCATCGCGCGGCTACCGCGCATTGCATTAGGAACATGGGACATAGGAGTTTTCCGCCTTAGCAGCAGTGCTCTGATGATGAAGAGTGAGTGCACAAGCCAGCACCTGCTCGTCGGCGAACCGCTGGCCAATCAATGAAAGGCCGACAGGAGCCGCGTCGACGGTGCACCATGGCATGACCACCTGTGGCAGGCCGCATAATCCGGCAATACACAGCAAGCGCTGCGAACGCTCGCGAGCATCCTGAACGATGGCCGGTGGATCGCCGAGTAACGGCGCCACACCGGGAACAGGTGGCATCACGAGTAAGCGACCTCTGCAGAGAAGGCGGCTCATGTAGGCACAGGCTGCGCTTCGAGTGGTTGCGGCAGCAGCCACCATTGAAGGCTGGATATGAGCAGCGGCTTCAAAACGCTGCGCTACATCTATGCCAAATTTAGGGTCGTGGGTGCTGACCCAGCTCCGATGCTGCTGCCACACCTCGGCGCCCTGGATGACGCGAAATGCATGCGCCCACTCCTCGAGTGCGAATGTCCCTAACGGCAACCTCTCGATAGGCAGATCGCACTGCTCCAACCACCGTTCAAATAACTCACGTACTGGAGGATCCAACTGCTCAAGAACGTCAACGCTCACGAGTAGCGTGATACCAGGATCTGCATCGGCTTTTTCGCTGTGGCTTAGCAGACCGAACGTCTGTTCAAGTAGCTCGCCGTGCTCGGCGAACCAGCCGACCGTATCCAAGCTGTGCGCCAAGGTGAAGCAACCACTGGTAGCAATACGCCCGTGAGTTGGACGCATTCCCCAGATGCCACAATAACTGGCAGGAAGACGTACGGAACCTCCGCAGTCAGTGCCGAGGGCCAACTGCGCATGGCCTGCCGCGACGGCGACAGCTGAACCTGATGAGGACCCCCCGGGTAACCTGTCCGGTGCTCGCGGGTTGACAGGGGTGCCGTAATGGACGTTGGCACCCGCTAGGCTATAGGTCAGCTCATCGGTGACGGTTTTTCCTATCCATTTGCATCCCGCCTCCAGCAATTGCTCTACAACGGAAGCGTTATATCGGGCGATTGGCTGTGAACTGGCCCAACAGGGATTGCCGACTGCGCTGACTAGACCAACGACATCAAACACATCCTTGACCGCCAGGTGAACTCCCTGCAGCAACTTGGTCTCACTCCGAGAAACAGAGCCAGGCTGAGCCGCAAAACCGTCGGCCACAAACGCGTTGTGCAAACCTGGTTGCAACAAGGGGTTCATAGGTCACCCCAACTGACATGCGCCGAAACGATGCGCCATTGCCCATCAAGACGCATCCACGTCTGCGTCTGACGCCCTGCGCGCTGAACACCATCGCGGTGAAACACCATGTGAGCGACAGCAGCGTCCGTCCCGAAACTTGTCAGTGAGCGCTCACAGATTCTGCGCTGCAAACCTGTAGAGGGGCGTTGCTGCCTAAAGACCTGTATTTGTTGCGTTCCGTATAAGTGCTCTGTCGGCCCGTACCTGACAGTGTGCGGGCTTTGCCAGAAGAGTTCGTCGAGCACTGCCAGATCATTGCTAACCAACGCGGCTTCGTAGCGCTCAAATGCCTGATTCAGGCTAGCCCAAGCATCGGCCTGGTTTACTTGCAGATCTGCTGGCGCAACGAGGCCGAACTGCGCGGGAGTAGAACCACAAATCCCACGCCCGAGCAGCCCCTGCTGGCCGTCCACGTCGATCAGGGCAATAGCAACACGCGGAGCCGGCGTATTGGCACTGACCTCAGCAGCGTCGATTGCACTGGCCAGCCCAAGTTGTGAGAAGACGGGATGGCTACCTATCGACCAAGGTTGTGCCGCGTACGGCGAGCCAGGTAACCAACCCTTCAAGTCGGCCGCCACGTCCTCCGCAAACGCCCAAGCTTGGGCGCCGAAGCCTGCCGCGTCGATCACACCGCTATCGCCAAGCATCGGGCTTGCGGTTCCCGGCTTGAAACGGGGGCCCTGGGGTGTCTGGGCAGCGCTGGTAAGCCAATGGTCAGGAGCACCCGCAAGACGAATACCCGCTTCCTGACCGTTACCGGATAAACCAACCACCAGGCTTGCAGCCTTGTCTTCGCCACCAGCCGCGGCTGCATCTAGCATCAGATGACAGGCAGCCATCCAAAGGGTCAGAAAAAATAGAGGAGTTTGCTCAAGCATCTGCCTGACGTCGTCGGCATGAGCCAACGAGGGTGCTATCCGTGTGACCAGCGCACGGGTCGCACCGGAGGTTCTCGCATGCAGATCATCACCGCCCTGCAATCCTGCCAATGCCAGCGAAAACAGATCGATGGGGCCTGCCGCCAAAACATTTTCCAGCACCCCCGCCAATCGGTTATCCCGCCACTCTAAACGTGGAAGGACGGCAAGATCCTGCGTGCCGAACCGCAATTGCGGTCCCTGCCCGCTCCCCAGTAACGACCATGCGCGCCGCCCAGAGCCGTCACCATCGGTCACCTCAACCAAAGTGGTGTTTGGAGAGATCACCGCAGCCAAGGGTGTGACCACGTTGAAATCCTGAGCGGGCAGCAGGCGCACTCGACCATCTGCAATCATGGCTTTCGCCTGTTCGATCGTTTGTGCCCACCCTTCATGGATGCAGCACAGAACAGCCGATGACAGCACCGGTGCGCTCGGCAGACGAGGATCACGATAGGCTGGACCGGCGTGCAGCAAGGTCATGACTGGTAACCCGATCGCGGCTGCCGCCTTGCTAACACCACTCCATACCGGACGTACCTGATGCAGCCTCAGCAGCGCTCGCTCATTCGCCGCACCACGCTCAATGCTGTCAGCAAAAAGGGGGCTGACCATGGCTTAAGCAACCTCAGGTACAGGGAGAATTGACGCAGTCGCGTTGAACCGCTGACCGGCGCGCAGACAGAAGACGGGCTGCAGCATGCGTTTGGCGATGACTTCAGTGCCTTCATTGTCACGCAACAGCCATTCCCCGGAGGCGTCGGAAAGAACAGTGATGTCAGCTTCTCGACCCACGCCAAGTGTGCCGAGCTCATCGCTCATATCCAACATGCGTGCCGCATGGGTCGTGACCATAGGTACAACTTCCTCAAGGCTCATACCAAGCGCCATCATGCTCACCATCGCTGACACGAGGCTAAAGCGGGACGTCCCCTTGAACAGGTGTTCTTCGTCTGGGTGCTCATCTGGCGTCCCTGCAGGAGCAGGCACTTCGGTGTTGTATCCGTGCATGTCCGAACCCAGCGTATCGGGCATGATCCCGGCCTCCAGGACTTTGGCCGCCATCTTGTAGCTGAAGTGGGAACCATGACCCACGTCGACCTTGAGTCCTCTCTGTACCGCTTCGGCCACAAGCCCGTGAACTTCACCACTCTGAGCGACGAAACCACCAGGATGCCGGCTGAATGGGTGGGCCAGCACGTCACCTGCTTTCAACAACTCCAGTACCTTCGGGAAAATTTCGTCAGGATCCACCTCGTGGCCCCCTTCTTCAGGCATTGGCCACAATTGCCCGAAGTGAATGTAGACGGGCAGTCCGGCCTGTTCACCGATCTGCGCCGCCTTCTTCATCACGTCCACGCCCCAGCGCGCGAAGCCACCCAGCTCAGCGTGTGCCTTAATCCCCTTGACGATGTCTTTATTCGCGACTGCCGCTTTTACAGTTGCCTCGACATCCGCACATTCTGGACGGTACAACTCCGCGTAGAAATGACCTTCGAGTCCGCCAACCAGGTAGGCGGAGAGAAACGATAGAACACGCGAGTGGGACGGTTCAGCAATGAATTTGCGGAATCCAGGAAGCGTCATGCAACTAGCACCGCCCTGATCAACTAGAGTCGTGACACCTGAATGGACGCCACACATATCAGCATTCAGGCCAAAGCGTCCCGAGACGTACTGATAGACGTGGCTGTGAGTGTCAATCAGACCTGGCAGCACCAGTTGCCCAGTGCAATCGATTAACTCGGCTCCCGCGGCGGCATCGGTAAAGCGCAGTTGCCCTACCGCTACAATTCTTGAATCTTCCACCAGAACGTCGTTGATGGAGTCGATGTTGTTGGCTGGATCGATGACTCGGCCGCCGTGTAGAAGGATCTTTTTCATAATGGTCTTCGGAATGGTGGTTACGGTATCAATAGCAAGGCACATTGCATGCCATCACAAAACCAGCTCAATCTGAATTCATACTAACTATATGATTTATAACGATTATATTTTTGATAAATGTATGTGGTATACCTTCTATATTACTCATCGAGAATGATACAGGTTGAACGACTTCGCCCCGATTGAAGGCGTCACGCATCATTAGGGGGCATGCCACATAAATGACTCTAGGCACGCTCAATGCCGAGAACAAATCAAGACGAAAAAAAGCGGGCTTCCGAAGAGAGCCCGCGATGATGTGACAGCTCGAAGCTAGATCAGCATTCAGATATCCAGCACCAATCGATTAGATGCGCTGCTTGAGCAGCAGATCATCATAGTCCTACGCCTCGTATGCTCGTCGGCAGGTAATACGCTGTCGCAATGAATAGGCGTGCCGTCGACGACCTTGACCTCACAGGCACCGCATATGCCCTGCTCACACGAATACATAACGTCCTCACCTGCATCGAGTAGCACCTGGAGAATGGTTTCGCCAGCTGGCACCTCTACTTCTCGACCTGAACGAGCCAATACAACGGTGAACGCCTCTCGCGAGGTCGCTACTGGTTGTTCAGCCTGGAAGCGCTCGACATGAATACGCTGGGCACCGCACATCGGCGAAAGGGCTTCCAACTCAGAAATCATGCGCTGAGGACCACAGCAGTAGATCTGTGTGGTGGGGCCAGCGCGATTAACAACCTCACTGAACGCTAATACCGCCGCACCGGGGATCTCGGAGTAGTGCAAAGTGACGTCAGCGCACCCCTCCAGCTCTTTAACAAACAGAGCGTGATCCGGGGAGCGGCACCAGTAATGTAGATGCACTTGCCGACCACTGTCTTGCAGCGACTTGAGCATCGAGTACAAAGGCGTGATGCCGATACCGCCAGCGAGCAAGAGCACTGGTTCATCACCAGGCTCGATGCCAAACAGATTCCGGGGGGCACTGACCTCCAGCATTTGCCCAATACGTGCGCTGTCGTGAAGCCAGCGCGAGCCGCCGCGGCCGAGCTCATCCCGCTTAACCCCAACAACGTATCGTTGTCCGTCGCACAAGGTTGTCAGCAATGAATACTGACGGGTCAATCCTGTGGGCAAGAACAGGTCCAAATGAGCGCCAGCCGTTACCGGCGGCAGTATTTCTCCACTTTTCGGTTGCAGCTCGAACAGAACGATGTCCTGCGCGCCGTATTGCATACCGGTCAAACGCATGGTCAAGCGGGCTGAGGGAACGTCAGAGAGTGCCATAGTTGACACCCATGTTATGCAGCCATGCGCGGTACTTCATTCCTAGCAAATCAGTACGGTGATGGAGTTCTTGACGCAAATCGGTCGGGATGCGCTCTGGACGCTGTGTATCGACGATATCAGCATCCTGGGCGTAGACCAGATCCTGACGACGACGCACGTCTTCGTCCGAAGGCTGGGGATCAAAATTCATCGCACAGCAAATCCGCACGATACTCTCGGTCTCACTCACCTGTTGCATGGTGAAGAAGGTACAGAAGCGATCCGCCTCATTCCCGAGATGCGCACGCTCAGGATCAGAAATCACCAGGCGCTTCTTGAAATAAGCCACACCGGGACGCAAAAGTTTGTATGCGTAGTACGCGATCACTGGCACTTGACGAGGATCGCCGTAAGGCTGGGTTACCCGGACTTCTGATGACGCGAGGCCACCGTCCTCCTCCCACACATCATAGGCACCGATGGGATCGGGGTTATCCAACAAACCATTGACACCGGCGTGCACGAACGGGAAGTGGGTCGGATCGATAAAGTTCTCCAGTGCCCGATAACCAGACTTGAAGCGGTAAGGGCCGCACACAACTTTTTTGTAGCCATCGTCATCCCATTCCGGAAATTTCGGGATATCGAACGCTGGTTCACCGATGCACGCCCACAGTAGACCATAAGCCTCCTTGACATGATGCGGGATGGCCTTCGCCTTTTTCATCGGCGTCTCGTCGGGGGAAGCAGGCATCAGTGTGCATTGAGCAGTGCCATCGTAATTCCATCCGTGATAAGGGCAGACGACCTTGTCACTTACGATGAACCCTTTAGACAGACGAGCACCACGGTGAATACAGAGGTCCTCCCATACATAGGCTTGCCCCTTGGAGTCGCGCCAGATCACAAGATCACGGCCGAAGAGAGTTGCAGGTATCAGTTTGCCTTCGACGACTTCTTCGCTTGTTGCTACCACATGCCAGTCGTTCAGCAAAGCAGGGGCCAGAGGCTCGTCCAGCTTGTTCAGATGATCTCTGCAGTTCATAGTAGGTTTCCTTTTAGCATCAGATGATTCGATCACGGTGTCGAGCAGTCCCGTAATCAAAAGCAAGTGGTATGCCACATTTATCAAGAGATTGCTGATCACCTTATTCACTAGGGTTTACGTGGCTCTCATGAGCTTGTGAGATCTAGAGATAAGCGCTCTGGGGGGGCTCGCTCCTCGCGAGGATGGCGACCCGGCTGGACAACGCGACAAATGGGGGCATGATTGCGTGGCATGCCCCGTGATTGGGCGGACAGTTCTCTGTATAGGCTGGTGAAACGCTGGATAATCGTGCTTGGTACTCGGGTACAATTTATGCAGTGGACCAAGGCTCAGCGGGATAACTGCACCAACATTGGATTCCTATCATGCTGGTTTTTTCGCTGGTGCCCGCAGCGTGTGCATCAGCAAACTCGATACGCTGATAACACCAATCAGGCACTTCCTTAAAAGCACTAACTTATGAAAGCGATTGTACTGCCATGACCCACCCACACCACGATGAAATCCATCTCGAATTACAGTCAGCTATCCAACGCTCAGCATTGCTTGGCCGACCTGGTTTCTTGATTCGCCGGCTGCACCAAATTCATTGCGGCCTTTTTCTCGACGAGACTCGCGAATACAACATCACACCCGTGCAGTACAGCCTGATGACTGCACTTGGCACCCACGGAGAAATGGATCAGAACACTCTGGCGAAAGAGATTGGGATGGAGCGAACGACGGTCGCAGAGGTTATTCCCAGACTGGAGGCTCGCGAGTTATTACTTCGGCGGCAGAGCACTCAAGACAAGCGGGTCAAACTGGTCAAACTCAGCCGAAAAGGTCTGTACCTGCTCAAGAAGATGGATGCCAGCGTCCAACGAGCCCATGACCGGACACTGGAGGGAATTGCACCCGAGTACCGTGATCAGTTCCTACTGCAACTTATAAAGTTGGTCGAGGCGAATAACGACCAAAGCAGTGCGCCGTTTCGCCTGACCAGAGATGAGTAGGTTAGCCTCGCCTGAACCTGAGCACAGTCTTGACCAAGCGGGCTCCTGGTAGTGACTATCGTCCGGATTGAGTGAATCGTGCCAGAAATTGCTGTGCACGCGCAGTTGTCGGGGCAGAGAAGAAGTCACGGGGCGTTGCTGTCTCAACAATATCCCCGCCATCCATGAAAACGATACGGGAGGCCACTTGGCGGGCGAATTCCATTTCATGCGTCACGATCACCATGGTTGCTCCATCAGCGACAAGTCCGCGCATGACCTCGAGTACCTCTCCAACAAGCATAGGATCTAGGGCACTGGTTGGCTCATCGAAAAGCAGGATGTCCGGCTTCATGGCCAAAGCACGGGCGATGCCGACCCGTTGTTTTTGACCGCCTGACAGCCTCGCTGGGAACATATCTGCCTTGGCGGAAAGCCCTACCCTTTCCAGTAGCAAGATGGACTCCTTACGCACTTCTTCACGATCACGCTTGAGTACGTGGACTGGCGCCTCCATCACGTTCTCCAATACCGTGAGATGTGGCCACAACGCAAAGTGCTGAAACACCATTCCAATGCGAGAGCGTAGCTGTGCTAGTTCTGCATCGCGCATCTTGACCCCGCCCTTGTGTACACCAAGACGCTGACCATTGAGCAGAACAGAACCCGCACCAGGCTCTTCCAACCAATTGCTGCAGCGCAACAGCGTTGATTTACCGCAACCCGAAGGCCCAAGAAGGCAAACGACTTCACCTTTGCTGACGTCTAGGGAAACATCGCGCAGAACCTGATTATCGCCAAACCACTTGGAAATCCCCTGCAACTGCAGCACCTTTTTGGAGTGGTTGATGACGGACTGCGGGGTGTAATTATCTGCGACAGCATTCATGAGCGGCGCTCCTGGGCATAACGGGTCAGTAGGCTGGTGACAACTTCAATGCACAGGCATAACAGCCAGTACAGCAACACTGCGGCACCGAACGCAGCGAAAGGTATGAAATACGTCGACTGAATTGCGTTCATCACACTCGTCAGCTCTGTCACAGCAATGATCGTGAGAAACGCACTGTCCTTGACGATCTGGATCAACTGGTTGCCGATCATAGGAATGGCGCGCATTAGGACTGGTGGCATGACGATTCGCCGCGCCAAGCCAAAGCCGTGATAACCGAATGCTCGCGCAGCCTCGATGTTTTCCTTTGGAAGATCATTCCATGCGCCCTGCAGCAGCAAAGCCATGTAAGCGGCGTTGTAGATCACAAGCGCCAATAGCCCGGTTGTCCAGTTCGACATCCGCAAGCCCAGAGAGGGCAAGCCGAAATACAGCAGATAGACGAACAGCAGAAACGGCACGCAGCGCATCACCTCACAGTACACACTGATAGCTCGTGCGATGCCTTTGCGTTCCGACATCAACAATGGTGTGAGCACGATCCCAACCAGCAATGAGCCAGTTGCAGCCACCATTACCAAGATGATCGTATTGATGAATCCAGCCGCAATATCAGGTAGTTGCCCCCAGATTGTGAGTATGTCCGCCATCATGTGCGCGACTCCCGTCCTGGGGCCGTCCGAGCGAGATGACGCTGCAGAACAACCAGCAGATAAACCAGGGCACTGTAGATCACCAGTGCAAAGATGAATGGCGGTAGCGGCTCGTAGGTTCGAGAACCAATTCGTTGGGCGGCACGCGTGATCTCGACCATTCCGATAACCGCAATCGCGGGGCTCGACTTAAGCAGCATGGTCATCTCGTTGACCAACCCGGGCAGGCTGGAGCGAAACACCTGGGGCAGGACAATTCGGAGCAGCCGGAGGCGTCGAGGCATACCGAAGGCGAGCGCGGCATCGAATTGCTGTCGCTCGAAAGACAACAACGCCGTACGCCATATCTCGCAGTTGAAGGCGGCAGTCGAAAGTGTAAGTGCCAAGATCCCCGCCGTGACGGGTTCCAGAGAGATACCCAGTTGAGGTACTGCGAAGAAAATCAAAAGAATCAAGGTTACCGCCGGGCACGCACGAACAACGCTCACATAGACCACAACCAATCTCTGAGCAACGGGAACTGTGCCCCAACGTATCAGCGCTAATGCCAACCCAAGCGGAACCCCTAGGGCAATGCTTGCGAGCGAGACGCCGACCGTAGCCAGCGCCCCCTGCAGAATGCTCCAGTAATCGTATGCATTCATGATAATTAATCAGTTAATCGAAACAGGCATGTCTTCATGGCTGCCACCCAGCCACTTCTTTTGGAGCCGATACATCTCGCCATTCGCTCGCAGCTTCATCAATGCATCGTCGACCAGCTTGAGCACGTCCGAGTTGCCCTTGTTGACCGCCCACGCCAAGTACGTTGGCTGGCCAATCGGCTGACCAATGACGAACATGTCGCCCCGCTCTTTGATCAAAGTGCTCAGAGTGAGGTCGGTATTGGCGACAGCGTCAAGACGACCGATCGCGAGGTCCTGGTACGCCTCCGGATAGCCGTGGTACTCGACAATTTCTTTCAGCCCTTTGCCCTTGGTGGCCTTGAGTTGCGCGTCGAAGGCGTGCAAATCCGTCAGCATTGCGCTGCCTGTCTCAGCTCCGACGGTTTTGCCGATCAGGTCATCGGCGCTGTGAATGGCACTGCCCTTCTTCGTCGCGTAGAAAGTGGTGGTTTGTGCGGTCGGAGACGTGAAATCGAAGGTCTTTTTCCGGGCGTCAGTTACCAGAACCGCAGAGAGCGCCATGTCATATTTGCCAGTGGTTACCCCGGGCAGAATTCCTGACCAAGGCATCACCTGCTGACGTAACTTGATCCCAGCTGTCTGCTCCACCAAGGTGAGCAGCTCGTTGTCGTAACCAACGGCCTTGCCCTGATCCATAAACTCGAAAGGTCGATAGTCGTCCTCAGTCGCGACGGTGAGGTAGCCCCGAGCCTTGATATCATCGAGGGTCGCCGCATGACTCATAGCGGTGCTTGCCAAGGCGCAGACAACTGCAAGAACCCAGGTACGGAGTGGATGCGGGCGCAACACACGGTCGCTGCTTGTATGCGCGATACTGAATGACATGGGCAAGATCCTCTGAGTAGGAGGTCCCTAAGAGATGGAGACCTTGCAGCCAACAAAGCAAGTGGCATGCCACATATATTTTGATGGATCGGTTGCTCATACCATCTGAACTCTCATACTTACACCCCAAGCCCTGCTCTGCTCCCTGGGGCGCGTGTAGACGTCGAGTTCGACGCGAGTTGGCTACTCTCAGAGGATTCACTGTTGCTTCGCTAAAGGCTGTAGGTAAAAAAAAACAAGACGACCATAATGCCCCAATAAAGGTGGCATACCTCATATATGGCTCGTTTTGGTGCGTAGACATCGCTCGTTGCAGAACCATTTTGAAATAGGGTGTCCAGCCAAGTGCACTCGAAGACGTCGCTAGCAATGGGTTGCGTAGGCTCACCAGGGATGGTGGTCGACTGCTCGCGACAGCTGCATCTAACGGGTCCACGGAAGACTGATAGGGCGGCGTTAACTATGAGTGGGGTGTGTAACCCGCGCCTGGATACCTTCCCTATAGGTCGTAAGAACTGAACGCCAACTGGCAGTCACTGTCCTTCCCCGGCCAAAAGCAGGCGCCCATCGCCAGGCCTGCCCTCATTGGGACCTCGCAGTCCGGAACAGACAGGGTATCGCCCTCTATATGTGGACCGCTGCTTTAGAATCATGGTCTCTACTGGAGATTGGCGAGATGTCTGGGGGGTTGCTATACCCTAGGTGCGACGGTGAGAAAGCCTGCGGATGCTGATCACCATGAGTAGGAGCAAGGGGCTGCAGCCTAGGGCAAGCGAAAATCTCAGGAGCGAGAGCCAGGATGATGGACACCGCTTTATTTGCGACGCAACGCGCGATAAGCAATGTGTTTTCACCGAACGAAGAGGTATCATTACGCCACTGTTGCCTTCACATCATGGACGAACTGGACAGAATGGCTTTGAAATTGGCGTTTGATACGGAGGAACTTCGAGACCTTTGCACCAGCGAAGTGATCGCCTATCAGGAATTGCCGGCAGAGGTGGCACGGAGCCTTATTAGAAGGCTTGCGGATATCCGAGCGACGTCGAACATCCTATATCTCCCCGTTGGCAAACCAGCCGAGCTGGAGGCAGCGCCACCAGGGCTCGTGGTGGTAAAACTCCATCAAAACCATCATCTTTTGTTCAGTGCCGCTCATCAACAAGTCCCTATCTTGTCGTCAGGCAATGTAAACTGGGAATCTGTAACTTCTGTAAAATTGTTGAAGATTGGTAACGATAATGATGAATAGTCCTGTATTTCAGCCAACTTGGGTCTCCCCCCCCGGTGAAACAATCCTAGATATTCTTTCTGATCGAGAGATTAGCCCGGAATGCTTGGCGAAAGATATTGGATTTGATGTGAACAACATAAGCGCGCTTTTCAATGGCAAACAGGAAATATGCGAGAAGCTTGCTCACCGACTAGCAGATGCCATTGGTCCTGATGCGCAGTTCTGGCTGACTCGAGAGCAGCAATACCGCGAAGACGTGTCTCGAATATTTCGACATACCAGCAAAGCTGAAGATAGCTGGCTCGCCGAACTGCCAATTAAAAGCATGCAAGCGTTTGGGTGGATTTCCAACTCAAGCAGCAAATCCAAGAAGGTCATTGACTGCCTAGATTACTTTGGGATTCCGAACATTGATGCCTGGAAAGATGTTAGTGGAGAGTTTGTTAGTCAGGCACGATTCAGAACGAGCCAGACATTTGACCAAGCGGTGGGAGCAACCGCTGCGTGGGTAAGGTTCGGGGAAACTCGATCGTCCAAATTAGTATGTAAGCCGTGGAACAAGCAAAAACTTCTACGGAGCCTCGACACAATCAGGGCGTTCACACTCATATCTGAGCCTAAAGAATTCATTCCTAAACTTCAGGAAGTTTTAAATAACTGCGGCGTAGCCCTTATCATAGCTAAAACACCAGAGGGATGTCCTACGAGCGGGGTGGCCAAGTTCACCTCGAAGACTAAGGCACTCATAATGCTTAGCTTTCGTTATTTATCCGACGATCATTTTTGGTTTTCATTATTCCACGAAATCGGTCACTTGGTCCTTCATGAGCAAAATTCGCTCTTTATAGATGGGGAAGATTTCGAAAATACGAAAGAAGAGGAAGAGGCTAACAACTTTTCGGCTCTCACGCTTATCCCAGAAAACTTCCGTAAAAATATGGGAGCCCATGCCACCAACTACAGATCTATTCTCAAATTCTCCAAAGCTGTGGGCATTGCTCCCGGCATTGTCGTGGGACAAATGCAACATGAAGGCATTGTAAAATCAGGACACATGAATAAGCTGAAAGTGCGATATTCATGGTCCCTCATCTAATCAGCCCCTGAAACGCACAAAATTACCTGGTGATTTCTGCCAGTTGCAGAGGGCATCTTCAATGACCTGCATGCCGACTCCCAGTGCCGCGTCCAGTGTTTGAATTTTTTGCTCCAATATGACCGCAGACATGTTGGCTGTCGTTGTTCCGCCGAAGAGCAAACGGGCACCTTTGATCGGGCCTGTTGCCTCCGCCATGTAGGTTGAATCTGCCACAAGAGGGGCGATCCCCACTTTCGCAATCATAGTAAGATAATCAAACTTCCCAGTTCGGCCAAAGCGCTTAACTGCATCCATGGACTTATACAGCTTCGCAAACGCAGCTCTTGAATTACCATCCGATTGCACCAGCGCGTGATTAAACAGCCCTGAGTGCGAGCCATACTCCATTACCCAATTTACGTAGCTCTCGATGATTTCACCTGTTGAGTTTGACTTCGTGGGATCCAGAGTCTCGTACTTACGGTGATTGCCAAATTTTCGGCCACCACTCCTAAGAGTTGTAAGATTGTCGGCGATCCAATCGCTCATACCTACGGCATTGGTGCTTACCAAAGGCCAAGTCCAGTTATAACCTGCGCCGAGAGCGCCGTATACGTCCTTTGCCAGAAGCCAGCCCGTCTTGCTGGCCTTACCAAAATGCGTAGCCAAGAATATTAGCCAGCATGCCTCCTCCACATTTCCAGTCTGGGTGTTCAACACCGCAGCACGGATGGGATCGAAGTAATCGCTGCTAGGATCAGCACGGTGGATACTGATCGGTCTCGATGCAATTGCAGACACATAGTCAACTCGCCGGACGCTTTCCACTAATTGTTCCAGGAGTGCAGATCTATTCTCCACTGCCCCTGCCCCGGGCAGCTGTAGGCCAGTTTCTACTATGGTGTCGAGCTTAGCACTCAGTGCTAGTTTCAGTGCTTGTCTGGATACGATCAATTTTCAATCCCCTTGGCTTTCTCTGAGATCCATTCTTGAATGGAGGTGCGAACGGCAGAGGTCACTCCAAAACTGCTTTGGATATTATGGTTGTATCCTAATATAGAAATATCTCTTCCAAGGTCGACATCCGCCATTCGTGAAATTTTGCCTTCATAGCTAAACCCCTTGATGTGGTTACCATTTTTACGAGGTAAGCACCAAGAATCTACAAGTTCCTTATGAAATATTACACCAGCGGCACGTTCAAAATTTTCTACCACGGTTTTCCCATTCAATACCAATATCTTGATGGGTGAGTATTTCAAAACTTGAGCTAGGAAGCTTGCAGATATGCGCAGCAGAGATTCACGTTGCGAGGGTTTTAAAGAAGCCCACTTCACAGCGGTTGCATACGGGATAAGATCCAGATGACAAGCATGAAACAAGGAGCTATAAAACGAATCATTAGTCCCCTTCAATAACAGATCTAAAGGTCTGAACCAGGCGTCATATGGATTCCTTGAAAAATACTCCGTGCAGGAGGTATGAATTGACTCCAGTTGTCCTATCGTGAGATCCGCCCAACCGCTGAGCTCGAGAGATGCTAAGGTATGGAATCGGCGTGACGCGTCTGTCAGCTCTCGCCCCTCGGAGGAGAGAAATTCCCTATCGCTTGGATTCAACCCAACAGTAGCAATGGTCGCTCTGCACGGGTCTCCAAAATACGGGATAGGCGCTGCCCAGCTAATTACATCTAATTTACTAAGGAGCTGATCTGAAATGAGACCAACCATTTTCTTTAAGATGATGAGTTGAGCAGCTGCAATCGAATTTAGATCATCGGGCGCTTGCAATTTTGCACTCCACTCCTTAGGAAACCTTAATTTTTCGTAAGACATAGCTTCTCAACTCGACATCCGTTATTGCCTGAGCAACAGCATCGACCTCAGAGAACTTTTGTCTCTTTATAAGATTAAACGCCTCGAGAAGAAAGGATAAATCCCTCCAATAGTTATCGGTGTGCATATCAGAGATTCTAGTATTGTGTTTTCTCAGTTCCCTTTCATGTTTGAGTAGCTGAAATACATTACTCTTCTGGTCACCGTCTGGCATTTTAGGCATCCAGACCTTTTCCTGCCAGCCCTCTCGCTGAAAGCGATCAACTTTTTCCATATCGTCCACATATACATGTAGGCTGGTGACATAGTGCCCATACTCTCCCATAGAAAGGCCTAGTTTGCGTGCGAGCAATTCTTGGAGCATTGTGAACGCAAAGATGTCATGGGGAAGCCCTTTAAATGCGTCATTGGAACGCATGGATGTGTAAAGGCTGAGTTTTCCATCCCTGACTAAAAATTGAAGCGTGCAGGTGCAAGGTATATCTTTATGAAATGCTTTGATGTCTGAGCTAGAAAAAAGCTGAACAACTGCTTTTCTGGTGGAATTTTGATTCTCTAAAGCGCGGATTATCGCCGGAATCTGGCCCTCTGCGCCGAATAACTTTGGCCCGTATGCACCAAAAATTGTCCTACCATCATCGGAGTACTTAGGATAATCTGGAATATAGTATCGAATTTGCTCCAACTGATTAGAACCAGACAGGTACCAAAGCAGCTCTCCCAGACAACTAAAAATCGTCCCCTTTCCTTCTGTACGACTTAATCTACCAAGCGGGTTGCGCAGTTTCAGCAGAACACCGGACAGCTCTCTGGTCTTACCCTTTGTCGGCACGACCTCTATTCCATTTTCCAAAATACCTTTAAGGACTTTCTTCAAAAGATCATCAACGGTATCGCCTTGAATAAACATTGGCAGCTCCGATCGATATCAATCCTTAAAACAGAAGGTCCATCTGTACCGTTGTATCAGTTTTCGACAACTGGTGCTCAACCTTAAGTTTTTTGGCACATTCTATGATTTGCTTTCTTGTTCCTGGCACGGCCCCGAGCTGAATAGCTCTCGAACGGACTGCGAGCTTAATATCGTAGTGCGGGTAGGAGGCAGAGCTTTGGAACCATTGACGGCGAAGTCCAATTTTCAAAGCAAAACTATGCAATTCGTCTAATGTGTCGGCAACCATATGACACCATTCGCTGCCCGCCCATTTCACTTTGACGTTATCGACATATATGGTCATCTAGCAAACGCCAAAAGGGGTGAATCTGCATGCGTTAATAAGAGAAATGGCATATTTCCATCCTTGGTAGAGTCTGCTCGGACTGTAGCATGGGTGAGTAATGTGCGGAATAGTCAATGCAGTTCAAAAACCTACGCAGCTAGGGAATCTCCGAACAAGCCTTCAGTTATGCGAGAATCCCCGCAACACCTGATCCGAGCCGCCCATGAGCCAGATGAGCTTTTCCGACTTTGAGTACGCCGGCAAGCGCAAGCAAACCCGCCGAGAGCGCTTCCTCGCCGAAATGGATCAGGTGGTGCCCTGGGCAGGCCTGCTGGAGCTGATCGAACCGTTCTACCCCAAGGCCGGCGGCGGTAGAAAACCCTATCCTCTGGAAACCATGCTGCGCATCCATCTGTTGCAGAACTGGTTCTCCCTGAGCGACCCGGCCATGGAAGAAGCGCTCTACGAAATCACGCCCATGCGCCAGTTCGCACGCCTGACGCTGAGCGCGCCAATCCCCGAAGACACCACGATCATGAACTTCCGGCACTTGCTGGAGAAGCATCAGCTCGCACCGGCAATCCTTGCGGTCATCAATGGTTATCTGCAGGAAAAAGGCCTGTCGCTGCGCCAAGGCACCATCGTCGATGCCACCATTATTCATGCCCCCAGCTCGACCAAGAATAAAGAAGGCAAGCGTGATCCCGAGATGCACCAGACCAAGAAAGGCGGTCAGTATTTCTTCGGGATGAAGGCGCACATCGGTGCCGATGTCGAGTCCGGCCTGGTGCATCACGTCCATGGCACCGCTGCCAATATGGCCGATGTCACGCAGGTGGCTGAACTGCTGCATGGCGAAGAAAACGCCGTGTATGCAGATGCCGGTTACACCGGTGTCGAAAGGCGCGAAGAGCATGAAAATCGGGGGGTGATCTGGCAGATTGCAGCGCGTCGCAGCACCTATTCCAAGCTGAACCAGCGCAGCGTACTGTACAAAGCCAAGCGCAAGATCGAGTTCTGCAAGGCTCAGACACGGGCCAAGGTCGAGCATCCGTTTCGCGTGATCAAGCGGCAGTTTGGTTACGTGAAAGTACGTTTTCGTGGGCTGATGAAAAACACGGCTCAGTTGACCACGCTGTTCGCCCTGGCAAACCTGTGGAGGGTTCGAAAACAGCTCATGGGTATGGGTGAGGTTCGCGTTTAACACGGAGAACCGGTCGAAAAAGCTCTCCGTACATGATTTTTCGGTCACTTTTCGTCCAATGACGCTGTAGGTGCCTGGAAAATTGCAACTTGCCGCGGCTGCACGACAAGTTGATCGGAGCATCCCTAGGGAGCGATCAGCCAGGAAGCACTAGACTTTTGACATAGCGATTACCTTTTGACAATCGTTCTGATCGTGCAGAGATTCGCCTCACACCCTTCGGTTTTGGGCCTTAATTTTGCTGAGCATAGAGAAGGCAGACCCAGGGAGCGGTTCGATCATATGAGCGAAGTGCGGGTGATAACCCCTCAAATGCTCATGTTGACTATAGAGTTAGTCAACAGAGCCCTTGTCGGATAACCTGGTCCACGTTCATCCCGAGCTATGACGTGGTCGCCGCGCTCAACGCTCAGAAAATCGTCGACAAGGTGCCCAGCAGCCAACGCGATCAGGCAGCGGTGCAGGCGGCGTTCAACCAGTGGCACGCCGAAAGTGGCCGGCCGCTGTGTCAGATTTCGATGATGCTGGCGTACACCGTCAACCACTGATCTTTTTTTCGATTCGGCCGTGACGCAACGAGATGTAACAAATCGAAGGTCGTATACAATATCCGCCATTCGCCCATTGCCTGAGTCGCTCGCGTGCCTTTCATTGTTCCTGACGCCCCTAACCTCGGTGTCGCGCCGTCTGCGTCCGAGGTGATTTCCAAGTACCTGCGCGAGTCGATCATCTCCGGCCAGTTCGCCGAAGATGAGCCTATTCGCCAGGACGACATCGCCCGTGTCTTCAATGTCAGCAAGATCCCCGTTCGAGAGGCATTGAAGCGGCTGGAGGCCGAAGGCCTGGTGCAATTCCAGCGCAACAAGGGCGCCGTGGTGACGCGAATTTCCGAGCCGGAACTGGCGCAGATTTTCGAGGTGCGGGTGCTGCTGGAGGTTCAGGCCATACGGCTGGCGGTGCCGCGAATGACCCAGGCACAGGTCGATCAGGCCACGGCCATCTGCGACGAGTTCATCGGCGATGACGATATCGGCCGCTGGGCCGAGCTGAACTGGGCCTTTCATACCTGTCTGTATGAAGCTGCGCAACGGCCGTTTCTGTTGAACATGATTCGCTCGATCCACGACAAGGTCGAGCGTTACCTGCGGGTGCAGATGAGTTTCGACGAAGGCAAGGAACGGGCGGATCAAGAGCACCGCGAGATCCTCAAGGCCTGTGCCGATCGTGACGTAGACAAAGCCGCCGAACTGATCGAGCACCACATCATCGGCGTCTGCCGCGCGCTCTACGCGCATCTTCCCAACGCTGCCATCAGCGAAATCTGACCCCTGCGCGGCTGTGCCGATTTCGTCATTCCCCAAGGCGAAATCGGTCAAGACCCTGCCCGGCATTCCCGCCACTCTGACGCAACGGCTGTACCCCCCTGTAGCAGCACGGCTTGCCGGCGGCAGCGATCTCAAAGCCCCCACCGCCGGCAAGCCGGACTGCTACAGAGTCAGTGGCGCGCCGGATAACTGTTTCAATCAACCTGGGGGTAAACCATGAAACGCATCCAGATCCTCGATTCCCATACCGGCGGCGAACCTACGCGGCTGGTGCTCGACGGTTTTCCCGATCTCGGGGGCGGCAGCATGGCGCACCGTCGCCAGCGTCTTGCCGAAGCATTCGATAACTGGCGTGCGGCCACGGTGCTGGAACCTCGTGGCAGCGACGTGCTGGTCGGCGCCCTGCTCTGCGCTCCTGTGGACCCACAAGCCTGCGCCGGGGTGATCTTCTTCAACAACACCGGTTATCTGGGCATGTGCGGCCACGGCACTATCGGGCTGGTGGTGTCGCTGGCGCATCTGGGCCGGATCGGCCCCGGCGTGCATCGCATCGAAACGCCGGTCGGCACGGTACAAGCCACGCTGCATGAAGATCGCTCGGTCAGCGTCAACAACGTGCCGTCCTACCGCTATCGCAAGAACTTCATCGTCGAAGTACCGGGGCTCGGCAACGTCACCGGTGACATCGCCTGGGGCGGCAACTGGTTTTTCCTGATCGCCGATCACGGTCTGAGCGTGACCGGCGACAACCTTGACGCCCTCACCGATTACACCTGGAAAGTCCGCCAGGCCCTGGACAATCAAGGCATTCGCGGCGAAGACGGCGGCCTCATCGATCACATCGAATTGTTCGCTGACGACGAGCAGGCAGACAGCCGCAACTTCGTGCTGTGCCCCGGCAAAGCCTACGACCGCTCGCCGTGCGGCACGGGGACCAGCGCCAAGCTGGCGTGTCTGGCGGCCGACGGCAAACTCGAAGCCGGCGCGATCTGGCGCCAGGCCAGCGTGATCGGCAGCGAGTTCGAGGGCAGCTTTGAGTGGCAACATGGCGAGCGGCAGATGGGCGACCGCATCGTGCCGACCATTCGTGGGCGCGCCTACATCAGTGCCGAAGCGACGTTATTGCTGGACGAGGAAGACCCGTTCGCCTGGGGCATCCGTCCTTGATCAAGGACGTCGATACCCAAGGCAATGCCGCTGACGTGATCATCATCGGTGGCGGTATCATCGGCGCGGCCTGTGCGGACGAGCTGGCAAGTCAGGGCGTGGATGTGTTGGTGCTCGATTGCCAACGCCCGGCGGCCACGGCGGCGGGCATGGGCCATCTGGTCGTTCTCGATCACAGCCCGGCTGAACTCGCACTGGGCGAATACTCGGTGCGGCTGTGGCGCGAACTGGCGCCGCAGATGCCCGACAATTGCGCCATGCGCAACAACGGCACGCTGTGGCTGGCCTGCAACGAAGAAGAAATGGCCGAGGCCGAGCGCAAGCATGCGGCGTTGGGCGAGTTCGGACTAGCCTGTGAGTTGCTGTCTGGTGCGGCGTTGGCCAATGCAGAGCCGTCGCTGCGTCCGGGGTTGTTCGGTGCATTGAGCGTCAGCGGCGACGGCATTCTCTACGCGCCCAATGCCGCACGATGGTTGTTGCAACGCCAGCCCGAACGGGTTCGCCAGCAATGGGCCGAGGTGGTCGAAATCCAGGGCAATCGGGTGCGTCTGGCCGAGGGCCAATGGTTGCAGGCCAACGCAGTGGTCCTCGCCAACGGCATCCATGCCCGCGAGCTGTGCCCGGATTTGCCGCTGCAAGCCAAGAAAGGCCATCTGCTGATCACCGACCGCTATCCGGCCCAGATCACGCACACGCTGGTGGAGTTGGGTTATGTCACCAACGCTCACAAGAGCGACGGGCCGTCGGTGGCGTTCAACGTGCAGCAGCGACCGACCGGGCAGTTGTTCATCGGCTCGTCCCGGCAGTTCGACAACGAAGACCCGGCCATCGACGGCGCCATGCTTGGCCGCATGCTGCGCCGGGCGATGGAGTTTCTCCCCGACCTTGGGCAGATGAACGGCATTCGCAGCTGGACCGGCTTTCGCTCGGCGAGCCCCGACGGTCAGCCGCTGATCGGCGAACACCCCGAACAACCGGGGCTGTGGCTGGCCGTGGGTCATGAAGGCCTGGGCGTGACCACCGCCACCGGCACCGCCAGGCTGTTGGCCGCACAAATGCTGCACACGCCGTCGCCGCTGGACCTGGACGCCTACCTGCCACAACGTTTTATCGGAGCCCGTGCCCATGCCTGAATTGAGCATTGATGGTCAGTCTGTGCGGGTCGCCCAAGGCACTACCGTAGCGGCGGCGTTGATGTCCTGCGGCGATCATTGCAGCCGTACCTCGGTCGGTGGCCAGCGACGGGCGCCGCTGTGCGGCATGGGGATCTGTCAGGAGTGTCGCGTGAGCATTAATGGACGCCGCCGCCTGGCGTGCCAGACGATCTGCCAGAACGGTATGCAAGTGGAGACGCACTCATGAGTCGGCCTGTCGACCTGTTGATCATCGGCGCAGGCCCTGCCGGCATGGCGGCTGCGCTGACGGCGGCGCCCAGCGGCATCAGCATCGCGATACTCGACGATAACCCGCTGCCCGGCGGGCAGATCTGGCGCGACGGCCCCCAGGCGCAATTGCCCGGGCAAGCCACCGAAATGCGCGCGCAATTGCAGCGCTACAGCAACATTCATCTGCACAGCGCCTGCAAAGTGGTCGCCCTGGCGGGACCTAAAAAACTGCTGCTCGAAGACGCCGAACGGGGCTACGTGCTGGAGTATCGCCAGCTGATTCTGTGCACCGGTGCGAGGGAATTGCTCTTGCCCTTCCCCGGCTGGACCTTGCCCGGCGTCACCGGCGCGGGCGGCTTGCAGGCGCTGATAAAAGGCGGCTTGCCGGTGAGTGGCGAGCGAATCGTCGTCGCCGGAACCGGGCCGTTGCTGCTGGCGTCCGCCGCCACGGCGAAGAAGAACGGCGCCAATGTCGTGCGTGTCGCCGAGCAGGCGGCATTCGATGCGGTCAGTCGGTTTGCGATGGGGTTGTGGCAGTGGCCGAACAAGGCGGTTCAAGCCGTGACACTGGCCAGCAGGGCCTATCGAACGTCGGCGTATGTGCTGGAGGCGCTAGGCTCCGATCGGCTTGAAGCCGTGCGGGTTCAGGTGGGCTCGCGCATCGAAGAAATGGCCTGCGACCGTCTGGCCTGCGGTTTCAGTCTGGTGCCGAATACCGAGATCGGTAAAGCCCTGGGGTGTGAGATTCGCGACAGCGCGATTGCCGTCAACGAGTGGCAAGCGAGCACTCTGGCCGACCATTACGCGGCAGGTGAATGCACCGGTTTCGGCGGCAGCGAGCTGGCGCTGGTGGAAGGTCGGATTGCCGGGTTTGCCGCGAGTGGGCAACAGGAAAAAGCGCGAGAACTGTGGCCGGAACGCCAGCGCTGGCAGCGGTTTGCCAAGCGGTTGAATCAGGCCTTCGCGCTCGATCCTGCCATCAGGAAACTGGCGAAACCGGACACGCTGGTCTGCCGTTGTGAAGATGTTGCTTACGCCGAACTCGCCGAACACACCAGCTGGAACGCCGCCAAACTCAACACCCGCTGCGGCATGGGCGCGTGCCAGGGCCGCATCTGCTCGACCGCCGCACACACCCTGTTCGGCTGGGAACCGCCCCACCTGCGCCCGACGTTCAGCCCGGCGCGCATCGCGACACTGGCGTGTCTGGATGAGGCAGAACCTTCATCCTGGAGCTGATTCTGCTTTTGATTCTGCCCGGAGGGCGTGGGAGCTCAGCTTGCTGACGATTGAGTGCGCAGCGCTCACAAAACCAGACGCCTTGGGCTGAGCCAGACCTGACTCATCTAAAGGTTTTGCTGCCGGTTCCCGGCAGATCGTCAGCAAGTTGGACTCCCACGCCCTCCGGGCAGAAGCTGATCGCGGCTAGGCGTTGAAGCGAGGATGCATCATCATCCATCTCGTCCTCCCATGTGGTCGCCTCGCCCGTGAACATGATCGACCTGCTCCCCGCCTCGCCTCTGCGCGATCTGGATCAACTGCTTACCAGCCTTGAGACGGTGGCGCCGCTGTTCGACGCGATTCCCGGCGTGGTGTTTTTCGTCAAGGACGCTCAGGCGCGGTATGCGCTGGTCAATCAGACGCTGGTCCAGCGTTGCGGCTTCAAGGAGAAAAGCCAGATCGTCGGGCGCACGGCAGAGGATGTCTTCCCGGCACGCTTCGGGCCGCTGTACACCGCGCAGGATCGGCGGGTGCTGGCCGATGGCAGGCAACTGAGCGACCAACTGGAGCTGCATCTTTATTACGGCAATCAGCCGATCTGGTGCCTGACCCACAAGATTGCGCTGCGTGATTGCCACGGCGCGATCATCGGCCTGGCAGGCATCTCGCGGGACCTGCAAATCCTGCAATCGCACCCCGCCTATCAAAAACTTGCAGAAGTCGACGCCTACATCCGCCAACACTTCGCCCGCCCCATCACCCTGGAAGAACTGACCGCCATTGCCGGGCTGTCGATTGCCCAGCTCGAACGCCACTGCAAACGTATCTTCCAGCTCACGCCGCGACAGATGATTCACAAGGCGCGATTGGGCGAGGCGTCAAGGCTGCTGCGTGAAGACGTGTCGATCACTGAGGTTGCGCTGCGTTGCGGTTACACGGATCACAGCGCGTTCAGTCGGCAGTTCAAGGCACTGACCGGGGTGTCGCCGAGCGAGTACCGGGAATCGCAGAACTAGAGGCTTGACCCTGGCCGCTGTAGGAGCGCGCTTGCCCGCGATGGCGGTCCGTCAGCCGAAGCAGTTGTCACAGGCCCAACGCCATCGCGGACAAGCGCGCTTCTACAGGGGGAGATTGCATGAGTGAACGTGCATGTATGAAGCACCACCCTGGTTTTTGCTCCTTTATGTAACACCGCCGCCGTCCCGCAAACACGTACGAAACCCACAGGCCGCCGATCCAAGGCGCTGCAGCCCATAGTGGCAAAACGGGCACGGCCCATGCATATAAAATATCGTATACGAAATTACTTATCCGACTGTTCCATTACTTGCATCCTTCGAGGCTTCCATGAAAAAGCATGCTGTTGCCGTAGCCCTCCTCGCTGTAATGAGCTCCTCGTTTATCAATGTGGCTTTAGCCGACAAGCTCGATGACATCATCGACTCCGGCAAACTGCGTTGTGCCGTGACCCTGGACTTCCCGCCCATGGGATCGCGCGATGACAAGAACAACCCGGTCGGATTCGACGTCGATTATTGCAACGATCTGGCGAAGGTGCTGGGCGTCACCGCCGAAGTGGTCGAGACGCCATTCCCGGATCGTATCCCCGCGCTGGTTTCGGGACGTGCCGACGTGATCGTTGCGTCCACCTCCGACACCCTCGAACGCGCAAAAACCGTCGCGATGACCATCCCCTACTTCGCCTTCCAGATGGTGGTACTGACCCGCGACAACACTGGCATCAGCAAATACGACGACCTCAAGGGCAAGAACGTCGGCAACACCAGTGGGACCTATGAAGCCATCGCCCTGGAAAAAGACCAGAAGGCCTGGGGCAGCGGCAGTTTCCGCGCCTACCAGACCCAGAACGACACCATCCTTGCCGTCGCCCAGGGCCATATCGATGCGACCGTCGTCACCAACACCGTGGCCGCCGCGACGCTCAAGTCCGGCAAATACAAAGGCCTGAAAGTCGCGGGCAACGCGCCGTATGTCATCGATTACGTGTCGCTGGCCGCCAAGCGCAATGAATACGGCCTGATTCACTACCTGAACCTGTTCGTCAACCAACAGGTGCGTACTGGTCGCTACGACGAACTGTGGAAGAAGTGGGTCGGCGACGAGATCAAGCCAGCGAACCTGACCGTGCCGGGCGTTTATTACTGACACAGGCTGTTCGTTGTAGCAGTAAGGCCGGGCGGCGTTCCGTTCCGGCGGCAGCGCGATTGCGAATGTCACCGCCGGCAAGCCGGACTGCTACAGAGTGGCGTGCAAGATGCTGATCGTTCCCACGCTCTGCGTGGGAATGGAGCGCCTGACGCTCCGCGTCAGAAAGGATCGACGCGGAATGTGGGGACGATCAGGAAGAATGGTGAACGCCGAAGTACCGAGGCCCTCAATCAAGGAGCCCCCGATGTCTGAAGTTTCGTTGAACGGGCGGTGTCTGGTCGCAGGCAGCGCTCAGGGTGAGTTGCTGTATGCCGATGTCGGCCTGAGTTTCTGGGGTGGGGTCGAGCCGTTCACCGGTGAGGTCATCGACCGCCATCATCCACTCAGCGGCCAGATCATCACGGGGCGAGTGCTGGCGATTCCCAGCGGACGTGGCTCGTGTACCGGCAGCAGCGTGTTGCTGGAGCTGATCCTCAACGGTCATGCGCCCGCCGCGCTGGTGTTCGAACGGGTCGAAGACATTCTGACCCTCGGCGTGCTGGTGGCCGAGCAGATGTTCGGCCACTCCATCCCGGTGATCAGCCTCGGCGAAGCGGGTTTCGCTGCCTTGCGCGAGGTGAAATTCGTCAGAGTCGAAGACGCCCGCGTCAGCTGTTTCGAGCAGATGCCACCTGCCCTTGCTGCGCCGTCGAAACACATTGCCAGTCACCTGCACAGCAAAATCACCCTCACCGAAATGGACCAAGGCTTTCTTGACGGCGCCTACGGCAAGGCCGCACAAGTGGCGATGGGCATCATTCTGCGCATGGCCGAACTGCAAGGCGCAACCGAGCTGCTGGACATCACTCAGGCGCACATCGACGGCTGCATCTACACGGGTCCCGCGAGCCTTCGCTTCGCCCGGCAGCTGGTGGACTGGAACGCCAAGGTTCGCGTGCCCACCACGCTCAACTCTATTTCCGTGGACAAACGCCGCTGGCGCGAACTGGGGATAGACCCGGCGCTCGGCGAACCCGCCAGCAATCTCGGCGATGCCTATCTGGACATGGGTGCGCGGGTCAGTTTCACCTGCGCGCCGTACTTGCTCGACAGTGCGCCAGAGCTGGGCGAGCAGATCGTCTGGGCCGAATCCAACGCGGTGGTCTACGCCAACAGCGTGATCGGCGCTCGCACCTTGAAATACCCCGATTACCTCGATATCTGCATCGCCCTCACCGGCCGCGCGCCGAAGATCGGCTGTCACCTGACGCAACAACGCCTGGCAACACTGCGCATCGACATTCCTGAGCTGCACGCTCCGGACGACAGCTTCTACCCCCTGCTGGGTTATCACGTCGGCCTGCTGTGCGGCGCCGATATCCCGGTGATCTGCGGACTGGAGCACAAGGCGCCGACACTGGATGACTTGAAAGCCTTCGGCGCGGCATTCGCCACCACCTCTGCCGCGCCGATGTTTCATATCGCCGGCGTGACGCCTGAAGCCACCACCGCAGAACTGGCCATGGGCGGACATCCGCCAGCGAAACATCTGACTGTCAGCGCCCTCGACCTGCTGCACAGCTGGCGCGAACTGAACAGCGCTCAGAGTTCCGACGTCGATGCCGTGACGCTGGGCAATCCGCATTTCTCGTACAGCGAATGCGCCACCCTCGCCCGCCTCTGTCACGGCCTGCGCAAGCTCGATAGCGTAGCCATCGTCGTCACCTGCGGCCGCGCCACCCTTGAACGCGCTCAACAATCCGGTTACGTCGCGACGCTGGAAACCTTCGGCGTGCAGTTCGTCACCGACACCTGCTGGTGCATGCTCGGCGAGCCTGTGATCCCGCCGACTGCGCGCAACCTGATGACCAACTCCGGCAAATACGCGCATTACGCGCCGGGGCTGGTGGGCCGTCGCGTGCATTTCGCAAGCCTGGCCGAGTGCGTCGAAAGCGCCTGCACCGGCCACGCCAGCGGGCGTCTGCCGGTCTGGCTGCAAGCGGCCGACCAAGCGGAGGCGGTCTCGCATGTTTGATTACAACTTCCACTGGCGCGCCGCGTTCAAGGCGCTGCCGGACATGCTCAACGGCGCCATCGTCACCTTCGAAACCGCAGCCCTCTCGATGATCCTCGGGGTCATCATCGCGCTGTTTCTGGTGTTCATGCGTCAGGGCAAGAACCGGCTGTTTCGTGGCTTTGCCGCCACCTGGATCTCCATTGCCCGCAACACGCCGTCGCTGTTTCAGGTCTACATCCTGTATTTCGGCCTGGGCTCGTTTGGCTTGCACATCAGTTCGTGGGCCGCGCTGCTGGCGGGCATCACCATCAACAACGCCGGTTATCTGGCCGAGAACTTTCGCGGCGGTCTCAAGGCCGTGCCCGACACCCAACTGCGCGCCGCCCGCTCGCTAGGCATGAGCGCGCCGCAGGCCTATCGGCTGATCGTCATCCCGCAGCTGTTGCGTATCGTGTTCTATCCGCTGACCAATCAAATGGTCTGGGCCGTGCTGATGACGTCGATGGGCGTGATCGTCGGCCTCAACAACGACCTGACCGGCGTGACCCAGGATTACAACGTCAAGACGTTCCGCACCTTCGAGTTCTTCGCCATCGCGGCGGTGCTTTATTACCTGATCGCCAAACTGATCGTGGCCGTGGCACGGCTGCTGTCGTGGCGCCTGTTCCGGTATTGAGGGAATTGACGATGTTCAATAGCAGTTTCAGCTGGAACGACCTGCAATTCATGCTCGAAGGCGCATGGGTAACCATTCTGCTGACGATCATTTCGATGCTCATCGGTACGCTGGCCGGGGTGGTGTGCGGCATGGCACGCGCCCTGTTGCCGCGCAGCACCATTCCGCTGGCGTGGCTGCTGGATGTGTTCCGCAGTGTGCCGTTGCTGATCCAGTTCGTGTTGTTCAACGCGTTGAAAAGCATCGCCGGGCTGAACTGGAGCGCCTTCGCCGTGGCCTGCGTGGTACTCGGCTTGTACGTCACCGCGTATTGCACCGAGATCGTTCGCAGCGGCGTGCTGTCGGTGCCGCTCACCCTGCGCCGCGCCAGCCGCTCACTTGGGCTGACGTATTGGCAGGACCTGCGCCAGATCGTCATGCCGATGGCGACCCGCGTGGCCTTCCCCGGCTGGGTCAACCTGTTGCTGTCGGTGATGAAAGACACTGCGCTGGTGATGTGGATCGGCATCGTCGAACTGCTGCGCGCTTCGCAGACCATCGTCACGCGCATTCAGGAACCGCTGCTGGTGCTGTGCATCGCAGGCCTCATTTACTACGTCATGAGTCTGGTGATCGCCCGCCTGGGTGCGCGCCTGGAAACGAGGTGGCAGGAAAATGATTGAGATCGACAACGTACACAAATCATTCGGCGAGCTTGAGGTGATCAAGGGCGTGAGCCTGCAAGTGCAGAAAGGCGAAGTGGTGTCGATCATCGGCGGCTCGGGGTCGGGCAAATCGACGCTGCTGATGTGCATCAACGGCCTGGAATCGATCAAGAGCGGCAGCATTCGCGTGGACGGCACCGAGGTTCACGCCAGAAGCACCGACATCAACAAACTGCGGCGGAAGATCGGCATCGTCTTTCAGCAATGGAATGCCTTCCCGCACCTGACCGTACTGGAAAACGTGATGCTCGCCCCGCGTACCGTGCTGGGAAAAAGCAAGGCTGAAGCCGAAGCGCTGGCGGTCAAGCAACTGACCCATGTGGGCCTGGGCGACAAGCTCAAGGTGTTCCCCGGCAAGCTTTCGGGCGGCCAGCAACAGCGCATGGCGATTGCCCGGGCGCTGGCGATGTCCCCGGATTACATGCTGTTCGACGAAGCGACTTCGGCCTTGGACCCGCAACTGGTGGGCGAGGTGCTGGACACCATGCGCATGCTTGCCGAAGACNGATGTGTCGGACCGCGTGGCGTTCTTTCGTAACGGCCTGGTGCATGAGATCGGCACGCCGGACCAGGTCATCGGCAACCCGCAGCGACCCGAGACCGCGGACTTTTTGCGCTCGATTAATTAAGTCCCTGTAGCAGCACGGCTTGCCGGCGGCAGCGCCCAGAAGATCGCTACAGGGAATCGGTTCAACGCCTCTGTAGCAGCACGGCTTGCCGGCGGTGACGTCCGCAAGATCGCTACCGCCGGCAAGCCGGACTGCTACAGGTTCAGTTCCACACTTAACAGGAGGGCCTTGCGTCATGCGCTCATCGAAAGTGATTCATGTAGTCAGTTGCCACGCCGAGGGTGAAGTCGGCGATGTGATCGTCGGCGGCGTCGCGCCGCCACCGGGCGACACGATCTGGGAGCAGTCGCGCTGGATCGAGAAGGACAACGTGCTGCGTAACTTCATGCTCAACGAGCCGCGCGGCGGGGTGTTCCGCCACGTCAATCTGCTGGTGCCGCCGAAGAACCCGAAAGCGCAGATGGGCTGGATCATCATGGAACCGGCGGACGTGCCGCCGATGTCCGGCTCCAACTCGCTGTGCGTGGCGACCGTCTTGCTGGACAGCGGAATCCTGCCGATGACCGAGCCGCAAACCCGACTGGTGCTCGAAGCGCCGGGCGGCCTGATCGAAGCCATCGCGCAATGCCGCGACGGCAAGGTGCAGAGCGTCGAGGTGCACAACCACCCCTCCTTCGCCGATCAACTGGACGTGTGGATCGAAGTGCCGGGGCTGGGTTCGATTCAGGTGGACACCGCGTACGGTGGCGACAGTTTTGCCATGGTCGACTCAGTGAAACTGGGTTTCTCGCTCACCGCCGACGAGGCCAAGGACCTGGTGGAAACCGGCCTGAAGATCACCCAGGCCGCCAACGAACAACTGGGTTTTACCCACCCGTTGAACAAAGACTGGAACCACATTTCGTTTTGCCAGATCGCAGCCCCCGTCAATTACGACGGCGGCGTGGCGAATGCAGCCAACGCGGTGGTCATCCGCCCCGGCAAGATCGACCGCTCGCCGTGCGGCACCGGTTGCTCGGCGCGCCTGGCGGTACTGCATGCAAAAGGTCAGTTGAAGGTGGGCGAGCGGTTCATCGGACGCTCGATCATTGGCTCGGAGTTTCACTGCAAGATCCAGAGCGAAACCGAAGTGGCCGGTCGGCCTGCCATCGTGCCGAGCCTCTCCGGGCGGGCGTGGATCACCGGGACACACCAGCACATGCTCGACCCCAGCGACCCGTGGCCGGAAGGCTACAAGTTGACGGATACCTGGCCGATTGGGTTGAAGCTTTAACGCTCGATTCGCCCGACTGCATTATTGATTTACCGGGCGTTTTACGTCCAAAACAGAACGTATACGAAATACCTTCCATACATAAGGAGTCACTCATGAGCCAGTCCGTATCCTGGAGCGGTGTTTTCCCTGCCGTTACCACGCAATTCAACGAAGATTTCTCTCTCAACCTTGAGGCTACCCATAAGGTCATTTCCAATCTGGTGCGCGATGGCGTATCCGGTCTGGTGATCTGCGGCACTGTAGGTGAAAACACGTCGCTGAGCGTGGCCGAGAAAATCAGTCTGGTGGAAGTTGCCAAGGACGCCTCGGCCGGGCGCGTCCCTGTCATTTCAGGGATTGCCGAATTCACCAGCGCCAACGCCAGCGCGGTGGCAAAGGACGTGCAAAAGGCCGGCGCTGACGGGATCATGCTGATGCCCGCGCTGGTTTACTCGTCCAAACCCTTCGAGACCGCCGCGCACTTTCGCACGGTCGCTGCCGCCACCGATCTGCCGATGATGGTTTACAACAACCCCCCTATCTACAAGAACGACGTGACCCCGGACATCCTGATTTCCCTGGCGGATTGCGACAACATCGTCTGCTTCAAGGACTCCTCGGGGAACACCAACCGCTTCATCGACGTGCGCAACGAAGTGGGCGACCGTTTCGTGTTGTTCGCAGGACTCGATGACGTGTTGGTGGAAAGCGTGGCCGTGGGCGCGGTGGGCTGGGTGTCGGGGATGTCCAACGCTTTCCCGAAAGAGGGCGAAACCCTGTTCCGCCTGGCCAAGGCCGGACGTTTCGCGGAAGCGATGGCGCTTTATGAGTGGTTCATGCCGCTGCTGCACCTGGATGCGCGTCCGGATCTGGTGCAGTGCATCAAGCTGTGCGAAGCGATCATGGAACGCGGCAGCGCCCTGACCCGCCCACCGCGTCTGGCGCTGCCGGACAGTGACCGGGAATATGTCGAGGGGCTGATGAAGACGGCGCTGGCGAACAAGCCGGTGTTGCCGGATGTGGGGCTTTAACGAACCGAGTGGTTCCTTTGTAGGAGCGCGCTTGCCCGCGATAGCGTTGTGTCAGTGCCTGCATGTGTGTCTGCAAGCATGCAATCGCGGGCAAGCGCGCTCCTACAGAATCCGTGCAGGGCTTAAATATTCACCACATTCACGAACCGCGACGCCGCGGTTTCGTCGATTTTCAGGCTGGTGAAATCGAACAGGTTGCGGTCCGCCAGTTGCGACGGCACGACATTCTGCAGGCTGCGGAAAATCATCTCGGAGCGGCCGGGCGTCTTGCGATCCCACTCCTGGAGCATGTCCTTGACCACCTGACGCTGCAGGTTTTCCTGCGAGCCGCACAGGTTGCACGGAATGATCGGGAATTGCTTCATGTCCGAATAGGCCTGAATGTCCTTCTCGGCGCAGTACGCCAGCGGGCGAATCACCACGTTGCGACCATCGTCGGCACGCAGCTTGGGCGGCATGGCCTTGATGGTGCCGTTGAAGAACATGTTCAGGAAAAAGGTTTCGACGATGTCGTCCCGGTGGTGACCGAGGGCCATCTTGGTTGCGCCGATCTCGTCGGCGAAGGTGTACAGCGTGCCGCGACGCAGGCGTGAACACAGCGAGCAGGTGGTCTTGCCTTCCGGGATCAACTCCTTGACCACCGAGTAGGTGTCCTTCTCGACGATGTGATATTCGACGCCCAGCTCTTTCAGATACGCCGGCAACACGTGCTCGGGGAAACCCGGTTGCTTCTGATCCATGTTCACCGCAACGATCTCGAATTTGATCGGCGCGACCTTCTGCAGGTGGATCAGCACGTCGAGCATTGTGTAGCTGTCCTTGCCGCCGGACAGGCAGACCATGACCTTGTCGCCCTCTTCAATCATGTTGAAATCGGCCACTGCTTCGCCCGCAAGCCGACGCAGACGCTTTTGCAGTTTGTTCTGATTGACTGAAAGGGTGCCCATGGCGCTGATATCCGCTCGCTGTGACTCTGGAAAAGGTCGGCATTTTACGCATAAACGTTGAGGCTGGTAATGCCTCGCTGTCGCGAATATGCAGCCCTGCAGCAGTCCGACTTGCCGGCGGTGGCACCGGTAAAATCGCGACCGTCGGCAAGCCGGACTGCTACGGACGGGGCAAGTGATACCTTTCTCGCATTCGGCGCAAATCCTTCTGCCCTGCCGTTCATCTGCCCATATCCAGCTGCTGATCACCATAGGCTATTAACAGCCCCGGGATAGTCCCAATTACTCTAAAGCCCCCGATTTTAGCGGCCTCCAGCTTTCTATACTGGCAATGAGGTCGCAGCCATTCCCGCGTTGAGATTGTGGCCTTGCCCTGGCGGCATGTGGCCGGTCAGGTGCGACG
This sequence comes from Pseudomonas sp. LS-2, assembly GCF_003605735.1. Classification (GTDB taxonomy): domain Bacteria; phylum Pseudomonadota; class Gammaproteobacteria; order Pseudomonadales; family Pseudomonadaceae; genus Aquipseudomonas. The sequence goes on from NZ_QXTJ01000033.1 coordinate 286,793, forward strand.
GACATCATCAGGAGTAAAGGGCATGATCCATCACGTTTTGGGGCTGTTCACGCACCCCGATCAAGAATGGCAACAGATACGTGGCGAAAAAGAAGAAAGCATCAGCCACATGTACCTCACCCACACACTCGTCCTGGCAGCGATCCCGGCGATTTCCGCCTACATCGGCACTACTCAGGTCGGCTGGGTCATCGGCAACCGCGCGCCGGTCATGCTGACCAGTGAAAGCGCGGTCTGGATGACCATCATGTCCTACATCGCCATGCTCGCCGGCGTCGGCGTCATGGGCGGTTTCATTCACTGGATGGCCCGCACCTACGACGCCAGCCCGAGCCTGGCGCGCTGCGTGGCGTTTGCCACCTACACCGCGACGCCCTTGTTCCTTGGAGGGCTGGCGGCGCTGTACCCGCACATGTGGCTGGGGATGATGGTCGGTCTGGCGGCGGTCTGCTACACGGTTTACCTGCTGTATGTGGGCCTGCCGGTGTTCATGAACATCCATCCGGATGAAGGCTTCATGTTTTCCAGCTCGGTGCTGGCGGTGGGTCTGGTGGTGCTGGTGGCGATCATGGCGTTCACCGTGGTGCTGTGGGGCATCGGGGTGGGGCCCGAGTATACGAATTGAGGCCTGTCGGTCATCGATCCACCGACCGTACGCAAAACCTGTAGGAGTGAGCTTGCTCGCGATTGCGGTGTGCCAGACACAAAGGTTTTCTGACAGAACGCAATCGCGGACAAGCGCGCTCCTACACGGCTCGGCGGTTGATTCACGACCATTCGGCAGCTTGAGTTTTCGGCAAGCACACGCTTTGCGGCATACTTGCATCCTCTGGAGACCGATGAAGCATGCTCGAGCAACTCAATACCCGCGTCGAATCCTGTTACCAACAAGCCGAAGATTTCTTCAAACGCCCATTCAAACGCCCAGTCGTCATCCTCAAATTGCGGGGCCAGAAGGCCGGTGTCGCGCACCTGCATGAAAACCTCCTGCGCTTCAATCCGCAGCTGTACCGCGAAAACAGCGAAGATTTCCTGCGCCAGACCGTGGCTCATGAGGTGGCGCATCTGGTCGCCCATCAACTGTTCGGCGACACCATCCAACCGCACGGTGAGGAATGGCAGCTGATCATGCGCGGCGTGTACGAACTGCCGCCCAACCGCTGCCACACCTACGAAATCCAGCGCCGCAGCGTCACGCGGTATATCTACCGCTGCCCGTGCCCGGAAAGCGATTTTCCGTTCTCCGTGCAACGGCACAAGCTGGTGCGCAAAGGACGTCGGTATTTGTGCCGAAGTTGCCGCGAAATCCTGGTATTCAGCGGCGAAACCCGCGTCGAATGATCATGGCCCCAGTGCGCCGGCCTGACGCAGGGCCGCGATGTCCTGATCGCTGAATCCCGTCTCGCGCAATACCTGATCACTGTGTAACCCCGCCGCCACGCCAATGTGCCGGGGCGGCGGCAATCCCGCTGAGAACTTCACCGGGCAGGCCATCTGCGGCTGCAGGCTCCCGTCCTCTCTCGGCACCTGCGTCACCATGTGCCGGGCCCGGAGTTGCGGGTGGTCAACGGCTTCGGCAAAACTCAACACCGGTTCGACACAGGCGTCGATCCCCGCGAACAGCGCTTCGAGCTCCTCAAAGCTGCGGCGTTCGAATTCGATCTCGAGCTCCTGCTTGAGCGCCATCTGATCGACCTGCGCCGGGGACAAGCCGCGCCTGGCCAGCTCGGGCCGCCCCAGCGCTTCGCACAACGCGCCCATGAACACAGGTTCAAGGCTGCCCACCGAGAACCAGCGTCCGTCGCGACTGCGGTAATAGTCATAGAAACTGCCGCCATTGAGCATCTGCCCCTCCGGCTGCGGCTCGACGCCGGCGGCCAGATACCCCGCCCCCGCCAGGGCATTCAGGCTGAACGCGCAATCGGTCATGCTGATGTCGACGTACTGACCCTGCCCTGTCTGATGGCGGGCGACGACAGCGGCCAGAAGCCCGATCACCCCATGCAGCGAACCTCCGGCGACATCCGCCACCTGCACGCCCAGCGGCAGCGGCCCACTCTCCTTGCGCCCGGTATGGCTGGCGACACCGGCCAGCGCCAGGTAGTTGATGTCATGCCCGGCGCGCTCGCGATAAGGGCCAGTCTGGCCGTAGCCTGTGATCGCCACGTAGATCAGTCGCGGGTTGATGGCCTTGAGCGCCTCATAGCCGATGCCCAGTCGATCCATCACGCCGGGACGAAACTGCTCCAGGACGATGTCGTATTCGGCGACCAGGCGTTTGACCACATCGATCGCCTGTGGCTGCTTGAGGTCCAGCACCAAGCTGCGTTTGTTGCGATTGAGATAAGCGTGGCTGGCTGAAACGCCCTGATCATGGGGCGGGAGCACGCGCAGCAGGTCCAGCCGGGTGGGCGACTCGATGCGCAACACCGCAGCGCCCATGTCCGCCAACAGCAACGAAGCGAACGGCCCAGGCAACAGCGTCGAGAAATCGAGGACTTTGAGTGAGGACAGCGGACCTTGCATGTGAAACCTCCCTGATGAACGGCGAATGGGATCAGAGTAGGCAGCGGTGACGTGTGCGGCAATGACACAAAGCGCCATCCGCCTGGACTCCGCTTCGATTCTGCCCGGAGGGCGTGGGAGGCCGGCTTGCCGACGATCTGCCGGACACCGGCAGTAAATTCTGTATATACGGTGTATCAGCCAGAGCCAGGTCATCGTGTTTTACTGCCGCTGCGCAGCAGATCACTGGCAAGCCAGGCTCCCACGCCCTCCGGGCAGACGCAGACTCCGGCGTGCCGCCAGCCCAACAAAAAGCCCGCCCAGGTTTCCCATGGGCGGGCTTTTCAATTCAACGTGAAGTTAACAGATCAGGAACGACCCACCGAAGCAGGGCCTTCGGCCACGCCCAGATCGTCTTCCGGACGGGTCTCTTCGATGGCACGGCCACCGGATGCCAGCTCGGCCTGCAGTTGCGGCTCGTCCAGCTCTTTGACCCACTTGGCAACGACCAGAGTGGCGACAGCGTTACCGACCAGGTTGGTCAATGCGCGGGCTTCGGACATGAAGCGGTCGATACCCAGAATCAGCGCCAGACCGGCCACTGGCAGGTGACCTACGGCCGACAGCGTGGCCGCCAGTACGATGAAGCCCGAACCGGTCACGCCCGCAGCGCCTTTGGAGGACAGCAGCAACACCAGCAGCAGGGTGATCTGGTGGGTGATGTCCATGTGGGTGTTGGTCGCCTGAGCGATGAACACAGCGGCCATGGTCAGGTAGATCGAGGTGCCGTCCAGGTTGAACGAGTAACCGGTCGGGATCACCAGACCCACGACGGATTTTTTCGCGCCCAGGCGCTCCATCTTGATCAGCATGCGTGGCAGTGCCGATTCAGACGAGGAAGTACCCAGCACGATCAGCAGTTCTTCGCGGATGTACTTGATCAGCTTCAGGATGCTGAAACCGTGAGCACGAGCGATACCGCCCAGCACCACCAGCACGAACAGCAGGCAGGTGATGTAGAAGCACAACATCAGCTGACCCAGTTGCACCAGCGAGCTCACGCCGTAAGCGCCGATGGTGAAGGCCATCGCGCCCAGCGCACCCAGTGGCGCCAGCTTCATGATCATGTTGATGATGTTGAACATGACGTGGGCGAAGCGATCAATGAAGTCCAGGATCGGCTTGCCGTAGGAGCCCAGGCGATGCAGGGCGAAACCGAAGATCACCGAGAACATCAGCACTTGCAGGATGTCGCCGTTGGCGAAGGCGCCGACGATGGTGTTCGGGATCACGTTCAGGATGAAGCCGACGATGCTCTGGTCTTTACCTGCGGTGACGTAGGCAGCGACCTTGGAGGCGTCGAGGGTCGAAACGTCGATGTTCATGCCGGCGCCCGGCTGAACCACGTTGACCACGATCAGGCCGATGATCAGCGAGATGGTGGAGACGATTTCGAAGTAGAGCAGCGCGTAGCCACCGGTCTTGCCCACCGATTTCATGCTCTGCATGCCAGCGATGCCGCTGACCACGGTGCAGAAGATGATGGGGGCGATGACCATTTTGATCAGTTTGATGAACCCGTCACCCAAGGGCTTGAGCGTAACGGCTGTTTCGGGGTACCAGTGACCGAGCGCGATACCGATGATGATTGCAACGATCACCTGGGCATACAGGGATTTGTAGATTGGCTGACGAGTCGTCATTGCAGTTTCCTCAAGAGCATCGCTTTGCATCATTCCTGATACCACGACGCCTAAAGTGCGAACCCTCCTGCTCGGAGGGATTTGTTTTTGTCGAGCTGCGCGCGGCAGACCTCTACGGCCTCTATCGCAAGCCCCGTGCCACTCTCGACAAAATCGCTGAAAGTCCCGTGCGGCATGGACTGCCTGGTTAACGGTCGACAAGAATGTCCGGGCGCGATGGCGGATTTCCGCCCATTAACGGCAAATCAGCCCTCTCATTGGCGGGTATCCGCCTTGTCGGGCGTTCCCGTCGCCGCCTACCATCAGCCCATGCCCGAGCCTCGAGCGGCCCATCGCTGCGAACGACAACAAGAGCCCGCCATGCGCCATCGAACCATCGCCAGCCATTTTGCCCGCGCCGTCCTGCATGGCGCGCGTCGCTATGAACTCGATTGCCAGCCGATACTGGAACAGGTCGGCATTCGGCCGGAATTGCTGAACGAGCCGCGGGCGCGCATTGCCCCGGAGCAGTTCGCCCATCTGATCCAACTGGTGTGGCGGGCGCTGGACGACGAATACCTGGGTTTCGGGCTGGCGCCGAGCAAACGCGGCACGTTCGCCATGATGTGCCACGCGCTGATTCACTGCCGCACGCTGGACAAGGCCTTGCAGCGGGGCTTCATGTTTTATGGGCTGTTTCCCGACTCGCCGCGCCTGAGCCTGGAGCGTGACGGCGAATGGGTGCGACTGTGTCTGGACGATTCGAGCCTGCGCGATCCCGAACATTTTCTGAGCGAATCGCTGCTGGTGATCTGGCATCGTCTGGCCAGTTGGCTGATCGGTCAGCGTATCCGGCTGGACAACGCGACCTTCGCCTACGCAAAGCCGGCCCACAGCGCCGAGTACGACCTGCTGTTCTACTGCCCGATCCAGTTTGAGACCGAGCAGACGGCGCTGACCTTTCATTCGCGTTATCTGGACCTGCCGCTGTTGCAGGATGAGCGCACCCTCAAGCGTTTCCTTGAACGCTCCCCTGCCGATCTTCTGGCCCGCCCGGACGACGGCGACAGCCTCAGCAGTCAGCTGCGGCGCCTGCTCAGTCGCGACTGCAACCAATGGCCGGACCTGGAAGCCGTCGCCGATCACCTGCACATCAGCCCCCAGACCCTGCGCCGACATCTACGGGACGAGGGCACGAGTTTTCAGGGGCTGAAAGATGAATTGCGGCGGGACATGGCGATTTATCACCTGGGCCAGGCTGATCTTTCGCTGCAGGAGATTGCCGAGCAACTGGGGTTTTCCGAGCCGTCGGCGTTTCATCGGGCGTTCAAGAAGTGGACCGGACTCACGCCGGGGGCGTATCGGGCGCAGGAGATTTAGGCTGGCTGAAACCACACTAAATTGCGAACTGAATCCTGAACGCCGCGCCTCCCAGCACCGAGTCTCCAAGGGTCAGCTGCGCGCCATAGCTTTCGATGATGTCCTTGACCACCGCCAGACCGATCCCCTGCCCCGGGTTCTTCTCGTCCAGACGCTCGCCCCGCTCCAGAATCCGCGCACGCTGGCTGTGTGGCACGCCAGGGCCGTCGTCTTCGATGCACAACTCATCGCCCATGATCGACGGCTGCCAACTCACCCGCACCTCGTCCAGACACAGGCGATACGCGTTTTCCAGCAAGTTGCCGAGCATTTCCAGCAGCGCGCCCTCCTCCATCTGCACCTGACAATCGTCCGGCAGATCCAGCTCCACCTTCACCCGCTTGTCGCGATAGACCTTTTCCAGCGTATTGCACAGGCTCTCGACCACCGGCTTCAATGCGACGTGATGGCGCACCAGACCGCTCTTGCGCAGGCTCGCCCGTTGCAACTGATAGCCGATCTGCTGGCTCATGCGCTCGATCTGCGATTGCAGAATGCGCGCCTGCTCAAGGTCTTCGGGGCGTTTGGCGATGTTCTCGCTGACACCTTGAAGCACCGCCAGCGGGGTTTTCAAGCTATGGGCCAGATCGCCCAGCGAGTCACGATAACGAATGCGCTGCTCACGTTCGCTGCGCAACAGGCGGTTGAGGGAATCGGTCAGGCGCAACAGCTCGCTGGGGTGTTCTTCACTCAGACTTTCCCGCGACCCCGCCTCGACCTGGTCCAGTTCATGGCTCATGCCGCGCAACGCGCGCAGGCCCCAGGTCAGACCGACCCACAGCAGAATCAGCAACACCAGCAAGGCGCCGCCAAAGCCCAGATAAAGCTTCTCGCGCAGGCCTGAAATGGTTTCCTGATACTCACGCACCGGCTGCAAGGCCACGATGCTGAACGCCGCATTGCGCCCGCCCAACAGCTTGATTTCCACGTCATAGACGAAGAACTCCTCACCATTGGGCTGACGGATCTTGGCGAACTCACTGCCGCGCCCGTCGTAGCGCGGCTGGTAATCGATGGCCTGGTCTTCGGTGGCCCGAGAACGCCACACCAACTTGCCGGCGCGGTTATAGATGTAGCCGAGCAAGCGGCTGTCGGGCAGGCTGAATTGCTCACCGGGCAGCAGGCTCGGCATCAGCAGGCGGTCGTCTTCGACCCGTGCGGCGGAGATCAGCGTGGTGACGTCAGAGGCCAGACGTTTTTCGATGGAGCTTTCCAGCGCCAGGCTGAAGGCGCTTTGCAGTGCGGGCAACATCAACAGCATGAAAATGACCGCCAGGGTCGCGGCGGCCAGCATCAATCGAACGCGCAGCGAACGAATCATCGACAGCGCTCAGTGAACAGGTAACCCAGCCCGCGCACCGTATCGATCGGCTTGAAGCCGGCCGGACCTTCCAGCTTGCGCCGCAAACGGCCGACCAGCACCTCGATCACGTTCGGATCGCGCTCGTCGTCATCCGGATACAACTGCTCCATCAGGCGCTCCTTGGGGACCACCTGCTGATGGTGACGCATGAGGTATTCCAGAATCCGGTACTCATAGGCCGTCAGTGCCAGAGGCTGTTCGTCCAGCGACGCCTGCTTGCGGTTGAGGTCCAGCAACAGTGGCCCGGCGATGATCGTCGACTGGGTAAAACCGCTGGAACGACGCAGCAAGGCGTTCATGCGCGCCTCGAGCTCTTCGAACTGAAACGGCTTGACCACGTAATCGTCGGCGCCCGCCGCAAGGCCTTCGACCTTGTCCTGCCAGTTGCCGCGCGCGGTGAGGATCAGGATCGGAAACGCTTTGTTCTGAGCGCGCAACTGACGTATCAGGTCCAGGCCACCGATCCCCGGCAGCCCCAGATCGATGACCGCCAGATCGTGATTGAACTGACCGGCCTGATACAGCGCCTCCTCGGCATTGCCCACGGCCTCCACCACATGACCGCTTTCGGTCAGGCGTGTCTGCAAGTGATGGCGCAACAGGGCCTCATCCTCGACAACCAGCAATTTCATGAAGCTCTCCCAGGCACGAACATACCTCTCGATTGGTGATCTCTGGACGCCGACGGCTTACAAGCGGTGATGAGCGGGCAGATAACTGTCCGGACTCTGGCTCAGGCTCGACAACCCTGATGCGTAGGCACCGCTCATCGCGGGGGTCGCGTCAGACAGTTTAGCTGCGCCCGGCAGCATTATTCCCGTGAGTTTTTTGCTGGTTCGACCCAGGTCGATGCGGGACGCGTCTGCGGTGCTGTCTGCGGCCTGAACAGCGGCACTGCCGCCAAGGAACGCCAAAGCCAGAAAAAACTTGTTGAACGCCATCATGTGCAGGTCCTCCGGCGCCGGGCGCCTTGGTGGGTACGGATCCGAGAATACGCAGCAGGCGCTGAACCCCTCCTGAACACGTTCTGAACCTGAGCTGAACTTGCTGTGAACATATACTTACCGCACAGGGTCGGAACTTGAACGGCAGAATCGTCTAGGCTCAGTGCCAGACACGCCTTCGAACAGACGACAGAAAGGAGAACACCATGCGGTTACTGCTAGCGTTCACCCTCATGTGCCTGGCGAGCCTTGCCCAGGCCGAAGTAAAAACCCGCACCATCGATTACCAGAGCGCCGACGGCACCAAACTCGTCGGCTATTACGCCTATGACGACGCCATCAAGGGTCCGCGCCCCGGCATCGTGGTGGTTCACGAGTGGTGGGGCCTGAACGACTACGCCAAAAAACGCGCCCGGGATCTCGCCGTGCTGGGCTACAGCGCCATGGCCATCGACATGTACGGCGAAGGCAAGAACACCGAGCACCCGAAAGACGCCATGGCCTTCATGAAAGCCGCCAGCGCAGACAGCGCGGCATCCGCCAAACGCTTTGATGCCGGGATCGAACAGCTGAAAAAACAACCCGAAACCAACCCGCAGAAGATCGCGGCCATTGGTTACTGCTTCGGCGGCGGTGTGGTGCTCGATGCCGCACGACGCGGCGAACCACTGGACGCCGTGGTGAGTTTCCACGGCGCACTGACCACCAAGACCCCAGCCAGGGAGGGCGTGACCAAGACGCCGATGCTGATCGAGCACGGCAACAACGACACCATGGTCACTGCGCAGAACGTTGCAGACTTCAAGAAGGAAATGGACGCGGCCAAGGCCGACTACAAATTCGTGGGTATCGACGGCGCCAAACACGGTTTCACCAACCCGGACGCCGACAAACTCAGCCACGGCGACCACGGCGGGCCTGATATCGGCTACAACCAGACCGCCGACATGAGCTCATGGGCAGACATGAAGGCCTTCCTCAAAGAGCAGTTCGCGAAGAATTCAACGATGTAATCCTCCACCAGCGGCTCACATCCCGTAGGAGCGCGCTTGCCCGCGATAGCTATCTGTCCGATACGTGGCCTGCGTCTGACACACCGCAATCGCGGGCAAGCGCGCTCCTACAGGTTTGCATGGCAGCGTCTCAGGCTGACATCAACCAGCTTTCACGGCAAAATGCCGCCCATGACCCATTCCCAAACCCTTCCCAACTGCTGCCCCACCCTCACCGCCCACTGGCCCCTGCCCCAGTTGCTGGAGAACGCAGTATTGGTCAGCACTCGGTTCGACCCGCACAAACTCGTCGATGGCGATTTCCAGCGCTGCCTGATCGAGCCACCCGCCAGTATTCAACGCTCGGTCGCCAAACGTCAGACCGAGTTCCTCGCCGGTCGGCTCTGTGCTCGGGAAGCCATGCGCCTGCTGGATGGGCGCCAGCATGTCCCGATGATCGGCGAGGATCGCGCCCCGGTCTGGCCAACCGACGTCTGCGGTTCGATCACCCACAGCACCGGCTGGGCAGCGGCCATCGTCGCCAGCAAACAGCATTGGCGCGGGCTGGGGATGGACGTGGAACAGGTGATGACCAGCGAACGCGCCGCACGACTGGCTGGCGAAATCCTCACAGCCGACGAATTGCAGCGCATGGCCGCAGGGCCAGAGCATCACGTCGCGTTAGGGGTGACGCTGACTTTTTCGCTGAAAGAAAGCCTGTTCAAAGCGCTCTACCCCATCGTGCTCAAACGCTTCTACTTCGAAGACGCCGAACTGCTGGAATGGTCGAACAGCGGCCATGCACGGTTGCGGCTGAAGATCGATCTGTCTGAACAATGGCACAGCGGCAAAGAGCTGGACGCGCAGTTCAGCGTGCGGGATGGGCAGTTGTTGAGTCTGGTCGCGGTTCCCGCCTGAACCCACATCCCTTCTAGGAGCGCGCTTGCCCGCGATTGCGCTGCATCAGACGCCCTTTGCATCGCAGATACACCCCATCGCGGGCAAGCGCGCTCCTACAGGTCAGTGTCTCTAAGCAACGGACAATGCTCACACCGCCCCACCCATTCCACTCGATAACTCAAACAGCAACTGCGCCGCTGCCTGACGGACTGCCCATCATCCCCTTCTATATAAGTAACCGCGTTGAACAGCGGATTGCGCCTGCCATCGGGCCGCCGCCGCTCGTGCAACAGAGCGTATCCAACCTCCAGCGACACGTCGCTTGCCGCCGCCAATTGACGCAGACAGGTTTCCAGATAATCCCCGGCACTGCCCCACAACACGCCCGGCGCCACGTTGCCATACGCGCTCAAGCGGTTGATCACCTGTTCCAGGTTCTCCAGCAACGGCGCGAAACGCTCGAACGGGGCGCTGGACCGGGACGCCTCAAACGCCGCACCGTCAAACTTCACACCGTCGAGAAATCCTCGCCCGTGGAGCGCGAAGCCAAGCCGATCCAGCTGTAACGGCCAACTCACGCCATGCACCAGATTCGCCACGACAATCGGCGGAATCAACTGCATCGCGTAAAACTTCATCCACTGAGACACCAATACCGGCAGTTTCCCGGGCATGAGTTCCGGGCCGTAGACCTGCAACAACAGCCGATCAAGTGTTTCGCGCTGCAACAGCTCAGGCAGCGCAAACACCGACCGGGCCTCATCGAGCACCAGCGTTCTGGCGAACCCGGCCAGCGCCCCGGCAAAAAAATCCTGACTCACGCCTCCCCCTGTCGACGCGGCCAGGCGAGGCTAAAGCAGGCGCCCCCGAGCGTCTGGCTGCGCCCGATCAACGCACGACCGGCGTGCCAGTGAATGATCCGGCGCACAATCGACAATCCCAGGCCATGGCCGCCCGAAGCCCGCGTGCGGCTGTCGTCCAGACGCATGAAAGGCGTGAAAATCCGCTCCCAGGCGCTTTCCGGCACGCCGGGGCCATCGTCTTCGACATCGATACGGCAGCGGTCCTGACTTAACTGAAATCCGATACGCACCTCGGATTCAGCATGACGCATCGCATTGCTCACCAGATTCTGCAACGCACGGTGCAGATACCGCGGCTCGGCCTCGACCCACGCCGTCATCTCTTGCGAAGTGTTCTCGTTCACGGTGATGCAGTCCCCGCGGGTCACCTTGACGCTGGCGCGCAACGGCGCCAGTTCGGCGATGACCTGATCGATCAGGGCGGCGAGGTCGATACGCTGGAAATTCAAGGTCGGCGAGCCCTGTTCGAGGCGCGCGTACGTCAGCATCTCGTCCACCAGCTTGTCGAGGTCCTGAATGTCGTTGTCCATGCCGACCATGTACTTGTGTCGCGCCTCGGGGGTGCTGGCGTCGCCAATCATCTCCAGACCGAAGCGCAGCCGCGCCACCGGCGTGCGCAGCTCGTGGGACACCGCCCGCACCAGTTCACGCTGAATCGTCAGCGACCGCTGCAAATGCTCGGCCATGCCATTGAACGCGGACGCCAGACGCCCCACCGAATCGGCGCCCGTGGCTGGCACGCGGGTTTCCAGACTGCCCTGGGCGATTTGCGTGGCCGCGGCTTCCAGCCCGCGCAAGCGATGTTCCAGACGACGGACCAGCAGATAGACCACCAGGCCGATAAGGCACAGCCCCAGAAACGCGATCAACACCAACAGCTCCGGCGGGTAGGGATTGAACTGGTACAGCGGGCCAATCTCCAGCACCCACGGCGTTTCACCCACGCCGGACAAGACTCGGATCGAATCACCGCCCTTGCCCAGCGCCATCACCGTGTCGCCTTCATCGATGCGCCGGCGCTGGTCGTCATCGACGTCGGCCTGCTCCAGTTTGATCAGGTGCATGTCGAAGCCGAAACCCTTGCTCAGACGCAGGGTCTCCAGGCGGACTGGCTGCTCGTCGACGGAAAACCGCACCAGTTCGTCAAGCAGCAGGAAGATCGTCGCCCGGGCCAACTGTTCGCTGATCTGCTGCACCTCGCCGGTCAGCAACAAGGCAGCGCCCGGTTGGTCGGAAGTCCCCGGCTCGACCTGACGAAACACCCGCGCCGCGTGGGGCCCGGTCTGCTCGACCACCACCTGGCCGCGACTCAGGCGATTGCGCGCCCCGCCATCGAGATGCGCCTGCTCGGCGGTTTCCAGCGCCAGCGGGATCCCCAGCAGGCGCTCCCACACCGCCAAGGCCCGTGTGCGTTCGATGGCGTCCATTTGTTTGAGGTTGTCGCCCATCAGCGTGAATGTGCCGTGGGCCAGTTGCTCGCGGTACTGCTCGCCACGCACCTTGTTCGCCAGATGCAGCGTCAGCACGCCGAGCAAGGCCACCAACACCAACACGCCGAGCATGCCGCCGTAGATGCGCAGAAAAATGGAGTTCATGGCTTTACCATCGGGTCAGCCGTTGAGCATGAAGTTGTTCATGTCCCTGGCGGCTTCCGGCACGAACAGATAACCCTTGCTGCGGATGGTCTTGATCAGGCGTGGATGAATGGGATCGTCGCCGATTCTGGGGCGGATTTTCGAGATTCGCACATCGATGGAGCGGTCCTGCCCGTCATAACCGACACCTCGCAGCGCGGTGAAGATCTCCTCGCGGGACAGAATGCGCCCGGCGTTGGCCACCAGCAGCCACAACAGATCGAATTCGGCGCTGGTCAGATCGATGCTCTGTTCGTTGAGCCACGCCTCGCGCAAGGCGTTGTCCACCACCAACGGGCCGAATACCAGACGTCGCGCCTCCTGCGTGGGGGCCTCGGCCACTTCGCTGCGCCGCAGCAAGGCATGGATGCGCGCCAGCAGCACGCGGGGGTGCACGGGTTTGCCGACGTAATCGTCAGCGCCCATGTCCAGGCCCTGGATCTGGTCGCTGTCGTCGGTGCGAGCGGTGAGCATCAGAATCGGGCCGTCATAGCGGTCACGCACTTTGCGGCAGATGCTCAAACCGTCCTCGCCGGGCAGCATCAGGTCGAGGATCACCAGATCCGGCTGCTCTTCGATGATCCGATGCACCGCCCGCGCGCCGTCCCCCTCGAGGCTGACCTGCAAGCCGTTGCTTTCAAGATAGTCGCGAGTCAGTTCGGCCAGCCGCCGATCATCCTCGACGATCATCACCTGCCAGGGTTCTTGCTGCACGGTCCGTGTCTCCCGAGGTGGTTGTTCTTATTAATAGAGGGGTTGCCGAGTCTGCTTCTGCCGAAAGCGTAGACGCTTAGCTTGCTAGCGATCTGCCGGAACCCGGCAGCAAGATCAGCACACGCGGACAGCCTGACGCACCGAGATTGCAGGTTTCACGACTGCTGCGCAGCCGATCGCCGACAAGTCGGGCTCCCACGGCCTTCAGCCAGAATCAGGTACGGATTCACAGGAACCACGCAATAGTAACCACTCCCCCAACATGACACACGACATGCAAAATCGCCTTGCGTGCCCGCCGCCATCACCCTTGCCAACCCACTTTTATGTGATAGGGTTCGCGCCCGCAAAAAACCGGGCAACTGATTTCTATCCTTCGAAAAACAGTGATAGGCGGCCCATCCCAGTAGCCATGCGGCCTACACGCAATTTCCCCAATTCGCACACAAATTACACACAGCTTTATCCACAGGTAACACATTGCAATTGGTGTCCCAAACGCATTATCTTGTAGCCCGTCGTTCGAGAAGACCCTACATGTAGGGGTTGAGTCGAAAAACCAAACACAAGTGACAGAGAGATTTCAAGCATTTTTCTCGTCCATCAAGGGCTGAACCACCTCTGGTTTCCCGCCTGACCGCCCTCACGCGAATGGCAGACAACAAGGCTTCACGATCTGCGCGTAACGGTACAAGTGTTGCAACATTAAGTGGGCATTCTGCATCAGATTTTTACAGGGCGACGGGCTTAGAACGGCGCCCTTTTGGACTTCAAAGCCAGGGTCGGCCTCCTTCAGCCTTCCCATCCGTTTTGAAGTCATTGGACTGACGTTTGTCGGTCAACTGCCTCAAGACGGAACGGTGGACGCCAATGGCGTCCAAATAAACATAGAGAACGTGGAGACACCCATGCAAACAGACACAACTCGCGAGAATCCGCAGGCCATTGCGCCGCAGACAGGTGCGACCCAGCAGGACCTGTCCGCGACCGCACCGGGTCAGTTGCGTGTGATCAAGCGTAACGGCACCGTTGTTCCGTACACCGATGACAAGATCACCATTGCCATCACCAAGGCCTTCCTCGCAGTTGAAGGCGGTACCGCCGCCGCGTCGTCGCGTATCCACGACACCGTTGCCCGTCTGACCGAACAAGTCACCGCGACCTTCAAGCGTCGCATGCCTTCGGGCGGCACCATCCACATCGAAGAAATCCAGGATCAGGTAGAACTGGCGCTGATGCGCGCTGGCGAGCAAAAAGTGGCTCGCGACTACGTGATCTACCGTAACGACCGCTCCAAAGAGCGCGCCGGTCGTACGGGCGAAGCCCCTGTGCAGGCTCACCCGTCGATCCGCATCACCGCCAAAGACGGCAGCCTCGCGCCGCTGGACATGGGCCGCCTGAACACCATCATCACCGAAGCGTGTGAAGGCCTGGCCGAGGTTGACGCCAACCTGATCCAGAACGAAACCCTGAAAAACCTGTACGACGGCGTAGCGCTGACCGACGTCAACACCGCTCTGGTGATGACCGCGCGTACCCTCGTAGAACGTGAGCCAAACTACTCGTTCGTGACCGCGCGCCTGCTGATGGACACCCTGCGCGCCGAAGGCCTGGGTTTCCTGAACGTCGCCGAAAGCGCCACTCACCACGAAATGGCCGACCTGTACGCCAAGGCCCTGCCGGCTTACGTCGCCAAAGGTATCGAGTTCGAACTGCTGAACCCTGTCCTGGCCGAATTCGACCTGGAAAAACTGGGCAAGGCGATCAACCACGAACGCGACCAGCAATTCACCTACCTGGGCCTGCAGACCCTGTACGACCGTTACTTCATCCACAAGGATGGCGTGCGTTTTGAATTGCCGCAGATCTTCTTCATGCGTGTGGCCATGGGCCTGGCAATCGAAGAGAAAGCCCGTGAAGACCGCGCCATCGAGTTCTACAACCTGTTGTCGTCCTTCGACTACATGGCTTCGACCCCGACGCTGTTCAACGCCGGCACCCTGCGTCCACAGCTGTCGAGCTGCTACCTGACCACCGTTCCGGATGACCTGTCGGGCATTTACCACGCCATCCACGACAACGCCATGCTGTCCAAATTCGCAGGCGGTCTGGGCAACGACTGGACGCCGGTTCGTGCGCTGGGCTCGTACATCAAGGGCACCAACGGCAAATCCCAGGGCGTCGTGCCGTTCCTGAAAGTGGTCAACGACACCGCTGTTGCAGTGAACCAGGGCGGCAAGCGCAAAGGCGCTGTCTGTGCCTACCTGGAAACCTGGCACATGGACATCGAAGAGTTCATTGAGCTGCGCAAGAACACCGGTGATGATCGCCGTCGTACCCACGACATGAACACCGCCAACTGGATCCCTGACCTGTTCATGAAGCGTGTCTTCGACGACGGCAAATGGACCCTGTTCTCGCCGTCCGAAGTACCGGACCTGCACGACCTGACCGGTAAAGCCTTCGAAGAGCGCTACGAGTACTACGAAGCGCTGACCGAGTACCCAGGCAAGGTCAAGCTGTTCAAGACCATCCAGGCCAAAGACCTGTGGCGCAAAATGCTGTCCATGCTGTTTGAAACCGGCCACCCATGGCTGACGTTCAAAGACCCGTGCAACCTGCGTTCGCCGCAGCAGCACGTCGGTGTGGTCCACAGCTCGAACCTGTGCACCGAGATCACCCTGAACACCAACAAGGACGAGATCGCGGTCTGCAACCTGGGCTCGATCAACCTGCCGAACCACATCGTCAACGGCAAGCTGGACACCGACAAGCTCAAGCGCACCATCGACGTAGCCGTTCGCATGCTCGATAACGTCATCGACATCAACTACTACTCCGTGCCGCAAGCTCGCAACTCCAACCTGCGTCACCGCCCGGTCGGTCTGGGCATCATGGGCTTCCAGGACGCGCTGTACCTGCAGCACATCGCCTACGGTTCCGACGCTGCCGTCGAGTTCGCCGACCGTTCGATGGAAGCCGTCAGCTACTACGCGATCCAGGCTTCCTGCGATCTGGCGGACGAGCGCGGTGCCTACGAGACGTTCCAGGGTTCGCTGTGGTCCAAAGGCGTGCTGCCGCTGGATTCGCAACAGATCCTGATCGAAGCTCGCGGCCAGAAGTACATCGACGTCGATCTGGAAGAGACCCTGGACTGGGCGCCAGTGCGTGCTCGCGTTCAGAAAGGCATTCGTAACTCGAACATCATGGCCATCGCGCCGACCGCGACCATCGCCAACATCACCGGCGTTTCGCAGTCGATCGAACCGACCTACCAGAACCTGTACGTGAAATCGAACCTCTCGGGCGAATTCACCGTGATCAACCCGTACCTGGTTCGCGACCTCAAGGCCCGCGATCTGTGGGACTCGGTCATGATCAACGACCTCAAGTACTACGACGGTTCGGTGCAACAGATCGAGCGCATCCCGCAGGAACTCAAAGACCTGTACGCCACCGCGTTCGAAGTCGACACCAAGTGGATCGTTGACGCCGCCAGCCGTCGTCAGAAGTGGATCGACCAGGCTCAGTCGCTGAACCTGTACATCGCCGGCGCATCGGGCAAGAAGCTGGACGTGACCTACCGCATGGCCTGGTACCGTGGTCTGAAAACCACTTACTACCTCCGTGCCCTGGCCGCGACCAGCACCGAGAAGTCGACCATCAACACCGGCAAGCTCAACGCCGTTTCCAGCGGTGGCCACGGCCCGGACGACTCGGCGATCACCGCCCCGCGTCCTGCCGAAGCTGCTCCAGCCGGTCCTGCGCCAGTGCCAAAAGCCTGCGCGATCGACGAGCCGGACTGCGAAGCCTGCCAGTAATGCCGATCAGCTCACTCCCACATAACCTGTAGGAGTGAGCTTGCTCGCGATGGGGCCTGGCCCCATCACTGACACGACACAAAACCTGCACCACCCCGAATTCCGCTACACTCGGCTCATTCCAACCACGAGGCCATGCCATGCCAACGCCCTCTCTGGATGCCAAAAAAGCCTACTGCGCCAGAACGCGCCGCTCCAATTACGCCGCCAGCCTGCGTCTTGAAGGCTTCGAAACCTCGCCCGGCGACTCCGAACGCCGCCTCCCCTCGCGGGAAGAACTGCTCAATACCTACCGCAAAAAACAGGCCTGATGGTCGACAAATACGGCGCCGGCCAAGACCCCTACTGCCCGCCCGGCAGCACCGTACTGCGTAACCGCCTGAACCTCACCGACGCAAAGACCTTGGCGCAAGCCGAACGCGACCTGTCCGAAGTCGCCGCCGAATCCATCGACTTTTCGCCACCGCCCTACAGCCTCTCCTATCTGCAAGCGATCCATCGCCGACTCTTTTCCGACCTCTACGATTGGGCCGGAGAGCTGCGTACCGTCGACATCTCCAAAGATGACACCCACTTTTGTGTCACCAGCCGCATCGAGCCGGAAGCCAACAAACTGTTCAATGCGCTGGCCGGCGCCAACTGGTTTCAGGAGCTTGATCGAGCCGATCTCATAATCGCCAGCGCAGAACTGTTTGGCGACCTCAACGTGGTTCATCCCTTCCGCGAAGGCAACGGCCGTGCGCAACGCATCCTGTTCGAACACATCATCGTCAACGCAGGGTATGAGATCAGCTGGTGGCCCGTGGAACCGGGCGAATGGATACAGGCCAACATCGACGCCGTGGGGTGTGATTACGCAGGATTGGTGAGCGTGTTCGAGCGGTGTGTGGGGCAGGCAATCTGCAACTGAATATTCGCGTGTTCAGCGCTCACGTGTGACGGAGCCAGATCATGGCCACTCGTCGATTACGTCACAATTTGGCGCCGCATTTCGACTGGGTATTCAATACTGATTTTCGCGTGTTGTCCCCTGCACGCCTCTGGATACGCAACCTCAACGCATGATCAAGGCCTTGATCCAGATCAGCCCGGATGAATTCGTCGAAATTCGACCTCGCCCGTCGATTGCCGACAGCCAGGACACACTATATGATGTGTCTCGCTTCGAAACGAAACACTAGATACGTGATTAACCTCTAATATCAACGCGCTGTTCCTCAAGCATGACTTGGCGAAGAACGCAAAGGAAAATGAAGGCAATTCGACCCTCAAATTCCGTCAGGGACGAACCCGCGCCGGGCAAAATCTGTATAATCCCGCGCTCATCCAGGGTACTCAAAATGACCGTTTGCACATTGCAAAGCTGGCACTCTGAAAACAGCCCCGTTGACTCGCTTCGCCGGCCTTCCACAGGTGGCCATCGCAGCACGTTCGCCGATCGATCCGAAGCAACGATTCTCGTCTTCGTAGATCAATCACAGTAAGGCCCTGAGCAGCACCCAACCTATTCCCGTTGCCAGCCCTGCGACATGCAACGCTGGCAACGCCGACTTTAAAATCCAATCGACCGCCTAGGCGGTCCTCACGCAGGAGCCTCATCACCATGCTGAGCTGGGACGAATTCGACAAAGAAGACGCAGCCGAACCCGCCAAAGGCGCCAACGCCGGCCACGCTTCTGAAGCAGCCATGGACAAACTCGACAGCGCCGGTGGTGCCGCCGCACTGGAAGCACGCGCTGCCAATGCCAGCGACTCCCCTGCCGTTGCCCGCGCCAAGGCTGCCCTGAACAAACTCGACGTCGCCGAAGGTCTGGCCGAACTTGAAGGCTCCGCCGCCCGCGTGGCCGTCGACGAAAAGCGCATGATCAACTGCCGCGCCGACCTCAACCAACTTGTGCCATTCAAGTACGACTGGGCCTGGCAGAAGTACCTGGACGGCTGCGCAAACCACTGGATGCCGCAAGAAGTCAACATGACCGCCGACATCGCCGTATGGCGTAACCCGGAAGGCCTGACCGACGACGAACGCCGCATCGTCATGCGCAACCTGGGCTTCTTCTCCACCGCCGACTCCCTGGTCGCCAACAACCTCGCACTGGCCGTGTATCGCCTGATCACCAACCCTGAATGCCGCCAGTACATCCTGCGCCAGGCCTTCGAGGAAGCGATCCACACCCACGCCTACCAGTACTGCATCGAATCGCTGGGCATGGACGAAGGCGAAATCTTCAACATGTACCACGAGATCCCGTCGGTCGCCAAAAAGGCAGCCTGGGGCCTGAAATACACCCGCGCCATCTCCGACCCGGAATTCAACACCGGCACCGTCGAGACCGACAAAGAACTGCTGCGCAACCTGATCGCTTACTACTGCGTCCTGGAAGGCATCTTCTTCTACTGCGGCTTCACCCAGATCCTCTCCATGGGCCGCCGCAACAAAATGACCGGCGTTGCAGAACAGTTCCAGTACATCCTGCGCGACGAGTCCATGCACCTGAACTTCGGCATCGACGTGATCAACCAGATCAAAATCGAAAACCCGCACCTGTGGGACGCCGAGCTGAAGGAAGAGGCTTCGCAGATGATTCTGCAAGGCACCCAGCTCGAAATCGAATACGCCCGCGACACCATGCCGCGCGGCGTCCTGGGCATGAACGCCGCGATGATGGAGGACTACCTCAAATTCATCGCCAACCGTCGCCTGAGCCAGATCGGTTTGAAGGAAGAGTACCCAGGCACCACCAACCCGTTCCCATGGATGAGCGAAATCATGGACTTGAAGAAAGAGAAAAACTTCTTTGAGACGCGGGTGATTGAGTATCAGACCGGTGGGGCTTTGAGCTGGGATTGATTTGAATCCTGCTCACACCGCTTAAGAAGAAAGGGCTGCCAGAGATGGTGGCCCTTTTGGTTTCAAATGATCGTTCCCACGCCCCGAGTTTCTGCTGGAGAGCTGATCGTTCCCACGCTCCGCGTGGGAATGCAGCCACTGACGCTCCGCGTCAAACCCGCGCCTGAGCGGATCCCTCCCCATACCTGAAGCACCACGAACACAGCAAGACTTGATCGTTCCCAAGCCTCGCGTCCCCGCTGGAAAGCTGATCGTTCCCACGCTCCGCGTGGGAATGCAGCCACTGACGCTCCGCGTCAAACCCGCGCCTGAACAGATCCCTCCCCCACACCCGAAGCACCACGAAACACAGCAAGACTCACATTGAGCCTCGCTCAATCTATTGATCGTTCCCACGCCTCGCGTCCCTGCTGGAAAGCTGATCGTTCCCCCGCTCCGCGTGGGAATGCAGCCACTGACGCTCCGCGTCAAACCCGCGCCTGAGTGGATCGCCTCCCATACCTGAAGCACCACGAAACACAGCAAGACTCACATTGAGCCTCGCTCAATCTATTGATCGTTCCCACGCTCCGCGTCCCTGCTGGAAAGCTGATCGTTCCCCCCGCTCCGCGTGGGAATGCAGCCACTGACGCTCCGCGTCAAACCCGCGCCTGAGCGGATACCTCCCCATACCTGAAGCACCACGAAACACAGCAAGACTCACATTGAGCCTCGCTCAAACTAGCCTCGAAAGCTCCGTGCCCCCACTTCAGATTCAAGGAAGAATCCATGGCCCGAAGCCGCTACACCATCACCGAAATCGACAAACCTCACTTCCTGACCTGCACCATCGTCGAATGGCTCCCGTTATTCACTCGCCCTGCCCTTGTCGATATCGTTCTAAACACCTGGCGATACCAGCAAGCTAACCAGAACCTAAAGCTATACGGCTATGTCGTTCTAGAAAACCATCTCCACTACCTAGCTCAATCTCCAAACCTTGCGAAATCCGTCTCCAGCTTCAAATCCTTCACGGCACGAAACATCGTTGACCACCTTCAACACCTAAATGCTAAAACCACGCTACAGCGACTGAGGTTTGCCAAGCGAGCACACAAGCTCGACCGCGTGTATCAGGTCTGGCAGGAAGGCGTGCACGCAGAGATGATTTACAGCGAAAGCGTAATGCGCCAGAAGCTCGACTACATACACCACAACCCAGTGAAACGAGGCTATGTGGATCGGGGGGAGCATTGGCGGTATTCAAGCGCACGGGATTATCTAGGGCAGCCGGGGCTGATTGAGGTACAGCGGTGGTACTAGCTGACGCAGAGCGTCAGAGGATGCATTCCCACGCGGAGCGTGGGACCACGTCGCCGCTGAATGGACGCTGACCGCTCATAACTCTGCGAGCGGCCATCCGTCAGGGGATCAAGCACGCTCTAGCAGGTCACGCTGCGAGCTTTCAGTACTACAGATATCAGCACCTTTATTTTCCTGATTTTTCTTGCAGACAACATCATATACAACCGAAGCAATTTTATAAGCCAAGAGTGGAGGAACCGCATTCCCAACTTGGTGGAATTGATGCGTTCGATTCCCTTGAAAAAAATAATTATCGGGGAACGTTTGTAACCGCGCAGCTTCCCTGACCGTCAAGCTTCGACACTGTTTAGGATCGTAATGAATAAAATAATGCCCATCTTTTGAGATATGGCTAGTCACTGTGGTAGCCGGTAACCCCTCCAACTGAACCCTAAATCGATCGCTGAACTTCCCAGTTTCCCAATTCTTGTGAGCTGGCGCGAGACCAGATAGCCCAAACTGCTGATGCCCCTTTGGAGACACGTGGTACGCCCGGGCATAAACGCTTGCAAACATGTACCGCCGGAGATCAGATGGCATGTGTCCACGGGCATCATGATTCAGCCAATACTTGAGATTCTCATCACGATACCAACGGTCCAGCCCATCATTCTCAGTCCCACCATCATCTTTTTGTCGAGGCACCCGAAGTCCCCCAACCTGCAAAGAAGTGGAAAACAATGAATCCCGAGCTCTATTCATCGCAGATGCAAGCTTGGGCTCGACCTTAACATCCACTTCAGATCGCAATTCATCGAGATGATTGGCAACCTCGCGATACCAGACCTCGCGATCATCAGCCTGCTTAGTCAACCGACTTCTCAGCTCTGGCAAATTACCGATCACTTGCCTGGTGCTGACCCTCTTCGCGATCTCGAGGAGACTCCCATGAGCGGGAATATTCCCTTGCTCATCAAGAGCAATACCTAAAAGGATGACTCGGTGCCTTGCCTGTGGAATGCCGTGGTTCTCCGCCCTGATGATAAAACCGCGCGGGTCTATCTTGCTGACATCATCCCCAGGGCCAAAGGACTGCTCACTCACTAGCGAGCAGATTCGGTATTTAACACCAGGTGACGTATCCCCAAGAGCTTTGTTGGGATCGGTGAGATCCTCCAGGATCTGAGAAAAAATGCTCTCACCGCCAACCTTGGATGAAAGAATCCCTTTCACGTTTTCCATCACGAAAACGGTCGGTTTTCGCTCCTTGATGATTCGCAGATATTCCTTGTACAAAAAATGCCGATGATCGTTCTCAGCGCTGTAGTCAGCCTTCCCCTTGTTCCGTGAACGACCGACAATTGAATACGCTTGGCACGGCGGACCACCTATCAACACCCAAGGTCGGTCCTTCAGACGTTTGTTCAGAGCTTCATCCAGCACTGAATTCCCCTCTGCCGAGCCCAATGTGATGCATTTGGCCTCTTCGTCAGCCTCATCCCACTGATGCTTGCTCTCATCGCTATAAGGCGTATCCCTCAGGCCGTTACAAAAATCGTAGTAGTCACATAGCCGGCTAGGATTTTTCTGCTTGAGAAGTCGGAAAAACGCTCTGAGCTTGAGCGTTTGCCTCGCATTGGGGTCCATTTCAGCAGAAACCACGATTTCAAAACGATTGCCGCCACCAGATGACGAAAACCCTTCCCCAAGCCCCCCTGGGCCCGCGAAGAGATCGACGATCTGAATCGGCTCCGAAAGCTCAACAAGGCTATCAACAGCTATTTCTCGGCCTAACGGCAAATTCATCTGGGGTTCAGTCATGGACATAGTCAGTAAAGAGGTAAGATCTCGCATGATGGCCGCCATACGTGGCAGCAACACATCTCCCGAGATGAAGGTCCGAAAGCTCCTGCATAGGCATGGCTTCAGGTATCGCCTGCATCCCCGAGAGCTTCCAGGTAAGCCAGACGTCGTACTTCCGCGCTACAACGTCTGCATTTTCATTCACGGCTGCTTCTGGCATCGCCATCCGGGGTGCAGGTATGCCACAAATCCACGTACCCGCGAAGAGTTTTGGCGCACAAAATTCGACCAAAACGTGAAGCGGGATGCCAGAAACAAAGCCGAGCTGCTCGAGCGAGGCTGGCGAGTGTTCGAGCTCTGGGAGTGCGGGATCCGGAGGCCTGAAACAGAAATAGAGTGGCTTTTGGAAGCAGTACCGGATTGTAATGAAAAATACATTTTTTGGCCCGACTTTCGGTAACACAGCCGTGCATGGAGCGCCAGCGAGCTGGAGGGTACAGGAATACCTAGGGGTAAATACCCTCCCACAGCCCCCCAATTAAGCGCTAATCAGTGGACGATACTGCCTTCTCTTTCCATCGTTGATATTCAGTCGGCAGTAGGGCCACAATCTGCTCCCCCGTCATTCGACGTAGATTATAAGTTCGCTCAAATTGACGAAATGTGAATGGCAACCGACGAACACTTCCTAATCCTGCCTTATTTTTTGGATCTATGCGGGCGCCTTTTTTACGCTGCGAAGTTGCTCCTCGCTTAACCGATCCATCACTAGTTGAATAAAGAGAATTCGCGACTGGCCAAAAGCTTCGATGGGAATAAACTTCTTGACGCGATGTCATTTGCTCCGCCATTTCACCCCAAGGAGACTTTGAAGAACCTAAGGCAACCTTTGCGGCCTCCCCATGTAGCACCAGCAAATCCCATGCTGTGCGGGCAACCAAACGATAACCTAGACGAGCAGACTCCATAACATAGTGAGATTTGGCCAGGGGATTGCCTATACGCTTGCCTTGGCGA
Organism: Pseudomonas sp. LS-2; assembly: GCF_003605735.1. Taxonomy (GTDB): domain Bacteria; phylum Pseudomonadota; class Gammaproteobacteria; order Pseudomonadales; family Pseudomonadaceae; genus Aquipseudomonas. The sequence continues at coordinate 310,585 of NZ_QXTJ01000033.1, forward strand.
CTTTTTAGACTATCAATGAAAGCTAACGAAATCCACGCCCACATACCGTGATCAGAAAGCAAAGCTAGACGATCGATGGACCCAACAAAAACTTCATTTGCCAAGTAAGACCCAAGCTCGTAGCTAGTCGAGAACGTTTTAGAAATGTCCAGCTCATACCCACCAACTACTTCTGCATAATCATCATCCTGGAGAATTACAATCGGAACTTGTCCTGCAGGGTTGTCTAGCCATTCTGATAGTTTAGCCACGCCCAAACTGTTAAGAGACCTAACCAAAACCATTACTGAACCCCCTCCATCTCGGCAACTGCCCTAGCCACATGATGCCTGAAAATTCCTTTGGCAGTGAATTTCATGACAACCTCTTCCGACCAAGCCTGCTGAGCGAGCTCGTCTTCATCAGACTCGGGCGGACGATCGACACCAAGTGACTCAATAAACCCTGCCCACGCTGCAATCCAGTGTTCTGAATCGTCTAAAGACGATGGAGATTTGGCTATCGCTAGAGCGATTTGCCGCATCACCTCCGGCATGACAAGGATACCAAACCAAGGATGGCTTACCGCTGACGCGGCCGTTGGGAATATCTTTTTCTCGACAAGTACGTTGGGCTTTTCGCCATTGCCCGTGCCTTCAGGAAGTAATAGCGTCCAAGTCACACCCTTTAAATCAACAGGCTCAATATCTACTAGACTGGGACCTAAACCACCAGCCTCGTCCAAGGCCTTTACCCCATCGGCATAGCCCACAAGCAACGACTCGTCCGAATTATTAAAGATAAACCTAAACTTAAGTGGGCGATCCGTGGCAAGTCCACGGATGCTTTTAGGTTCGTCATCTAACTCGGAGACGGAACCCAGCTCAAAATACTCCTCCGTACTGCCAGCATGCGCGATACAGCTCAGCAGCAAACTTGAATTAAGGCCAGCGGCCTTATAATCGAAGCTATCTAACCAAAAAACTTTCCCACCAGAAGCATCAACTCCAACCCTTACCACAAAATGGCTCTTATCTACCTGCTTCAATTTAGTAGGATTAGTTGTCCTCGTAATCTGCCCCATCAGACACCTCCTTGTATTTAATGCGTATTTCCAATTGACGATTCTTATCAAACCCTGAAACCGACAGGCTTGCAGCGTCAGTATTGAGTAAAAAATTCATTCTATTAAGAGACGTTTCCAATTGAGTAATGCCAGAGAGAGAGCGCTTATAGAGATGCTGATCCCCAATCCAAAAATCTGCAGCATCCCACAACTTGAATGCATCACCTACAGCAGTCGCATAAGCCAACGTAACTTCACACTCAATTGGAAACAGAAAGTCATCGGAACTCTTCGCGCGAACCTCAAAACCATCATCTAAAAGCCGCAACTCTATAGGTTTTGGTTTTGGCTTCGGGATATCACCGAGAGCTTTTTGATCACCTCTCTGCTTGTCAGGCACCTCCCCTCGCCCCCCACTAGCAGCGGGCTTCTCGGCCGCGGGGTCAGCGAAATAGATCGCCAAAGCTGTTTCATCTTTCTTCCCCTCGGGTGAAATCAGCTGCACAAGCCGTAGTGCCGCGTTTCGGACCGCGTTTAATACGTCGCTGGGGGACTGGTACAGAGCTAATACTTTCGGTCGCCGAGCATTCCAGTTGCGGTGAGTTGGTTCCTCAGCGGCAACGAGTAAATCAGAAAGAGCAGCGTCCTGAATGAATGTTAATGCTTTGACGTTCGCTACGGTTCTCGCCGCCTTTAAGCGTTTTTCGCCATCAATGCCTAAATCTTGGCGGACGAAGAGCTCCTGACTATTGTCTGAGCTCTCGTCTTGCTGAAGAAAAACGCGAAAGCTTGCGACTGATACGTCTTTTGCGAGTTTCCTCTTAATTGAAAGCTTAAAGTCTACAATTACAAGCTCGGAGCTTGCGAATCTTTCCTTCAGCAAATTTAGCTCTACATCTTCAAAGCTGCTCGCTGTTAGCTTTGCCTCTTTATTCCATGAACTTTTTGCAGTCGCTGTTGCTAGATCCCCAACACGACCAGCAGCTGACAAAAGAAACCCACGAAAACTTTTATCCAGCCTGCATTGCTCTCCCATTTCATCCGCTATGGACGAAATACTCGACGCATCTAAGACATACTCACCCACTTTGACTACTAAACGGCCTCGACTGATCGCAAAGAAGAATTCGTTCACTACTGCGTTACGTAGTGCCACTTCGGTGATGTCATCCATCGGCAACGGGACAATGAATGTGGTACCGGCCAAACCGGATCTAGCTAAGCCGAGTTCAGCTTTTACATTACTAAGTATCGCTTTATCAGAGATAGGGACTGCTAAGTCGTTGGGATCGCTGATTGCGCCCCACCGCGCTTCTTTCGCCCAACGTCGCACGTCACCTGCAAGCCGATAGTTACGTTTAAAACGGCAACATCCGAATAAAAGCTCCTCTCCGTCACTCTTACGCTTAGTTAGCGCAAACACACTCCTCAACTTGCTAGCAAGATATAAGGTAATTTTACCTTGACCTGCACCTCCATTAGACTTAGTCGTTTTTGCCCCTTCACCCTCACGAAACCAAAATGCGTTCCAATTTTCGCTCGAACCTTCATATGAAGAGTCGGTATAGCATCCCTCCAGCCCAGTAGTGCCAAAATCCTCGACAACAAGAAAGGTTACAATGGCAGGGCGCTCGCCGTTGTCGATAAGTTCTCCAGCTTGAAAATGCTTGACCCAATTGTCGGAAAAAATAGACTTAGCGAACTCACTATCAGCCAACCTCAGCGTGGCCAACTTATATTCAACTCTAACAACGCCATCGCTACTTCTAGCATCCAAGGGGTTCTGTAGGGTTTCACGAACCAGAATCTCCACACTTGTACGTTCTTCATCTGCAAAATTATCGTCAGAAATACTTGATCCCGAAGTTTCATTAGGATTTAACGGTCGAAATTGCCAGTGAGCCACAATCAAATCTCCATTTTGACATCCCCGTTTTTCCGGGGTAACACACCAAGATTTAAACCTCAGACTCTTGGAAAGAAACGTTAGGAAGTGCAATCATCTGCGAAACCTAGCTCTCCGCGCAACAATTTTAATGGCCCTAGGCCACGGTTGAGCCAAAGACCGGAATGATTAATGGCTTTGGACACGCTCGAGTTCCGTGACCATTCAATCAACGGGCTTGTGAATATTTTCCGAAGATTGATTTCAGAAAATTCTTACACACCAGAATTTTGCCGACTCATGCGGTGCGCCGTACTCTTGCGCCGCGCCCAAAAAACGCACAAGAGACCTAACACAGCAGCGGCCTGCCCGCTTCCGATACCATGCGGCTTTTTTGATCCTGCGGCTTCTGGCTGCGCGTCATAAAATCTCTGATATGTCGGGAGTGGACGAATACAAGACCCGCAAGGGGAATCAGTCCGGCCTTTCTGCTGTGGGGTTTCTTAGCTCCCGACACCCTAGCCATGAAGGCTATTCGTAGAGAAAGGACAATGACAAACAGCCTCGCCCCACCACCTTCCACCGCCACAACCGCCCCCTGCGCACCCTCCTTCTCGAATCCCAAGTCTGGTTCTGCGCCCGCGACATGGGTCGCCTCATGGGCTGGCCTTTGAACGAACGCACGACGCGCAAGCTCGATGCTGATCAGCGTCGGGTGGTGACATTGGTGGATTCGTGCGGTGAGGCGGATGAGCTGATGGTGAGTGAGTCGGGGGTGTATGCGATGTTGGTGCATCACCATCACGCGGAGAATCGTGAGCTGCGGCAGTGGATCACCAACGAGGTGGTGCCGTGTGTGCGCGATGAGCTTGAGCCGCCAGAGGCGTGCAGTCCTTGCCTGAGTTTTCTGCAGTGGCCGGGATTGTCGGTGAGCATGCTGCATTGGCGCAGTGAGCCATGGATTCGGTTGCGCGATATGCCGAGGGTGTTGGCGCACTCCAGTGAGGCTGACCGCTTTCATCGAGAGTCGCGCCATTCGTGGTGGAGGATTGCGAAAGCGTTCTTAGGGCGCAGTTGAGCTGGATGCGGCCTGGATAATGAGAGCAGCGAAGCTATGCACGAGTCGCTAGGCTTTGCTGAAACCGAACGATTGGTCTACTTCCTGAAGTCTCTCGGTCAATAATTTCGGGAAGGCAACCTTACGAGTGCGCTTGGGGACTCATTACCAAGGGGCGATCCCAGTTCTCATGATTAGCCAACCTGCCCCCGCCCAAAAGTCCGAATACTATGACTGTCATAAACGTAGAGCACTGATCAATAACGCAGAACGCGGGCAAAAGGAAAAGCCCTAGATCAAACCTAGGACATCGACAACTACCGTCAACACTAGCTGTGCGGCTGTCAAATTACTAAGCAACCTCTCCATAAATCACCTCGCCAATGCTTTCAGTAGAGAGAGTTCCGACTTCGCCTCCCACCCTGCCACTCAGCCCAAAGCCCAAGGAGGCGCAGGCGTTGATGCTAGCCCTCTCGCCAGCACCGGAGCTTACCCACATAGACAAGGCTATTTGATCCCAACGAGGAAGCCGCAACATCAGGCGCAAGCTTTTTTGCAAATCAGACAGTAGTCGGTTCTCGAATGCCTTATTCCACTTCGAACATCGCTAAAACCCAACCTGACGAGCAGTTTCCATCGGCCCCCAGACCAGTAATTTGCATGCGATCAACGCTAACATCCAAACCCAACAAGCTATGAACGGCGGGTACAGCGCCATTTTTAACTTATTGGACACAGCCAGAACTTCTTTTTCAAGAACCCATCCTTTCCAGATACAGAACCGACAGTTGATGCACAGTGAAAATATTGAACTACAAAATACGACGTCACCTGCCAACCCCAAACGCCTCATCCACTTCTTATTTTCCAAGACGAGCGGGCTGCGTTCAAAAACCGCCTCAAGCTTACTTGCTAACTTGTGTGACGCGAACACCACCCAAATAGAGACAAAGGGCATAGGCACCATTACTGCTACCGTTATAATGTCAGTGACATCCGATCTAATCATAGACTTGCTCGTAAATTACTCTGCCAATCACTTCTGCGCCATCGCCACCAAGTTCTCCTCCTCCCAAGAACCGGCGCCAGCAGCAACCGGCACACAGGAGGCCATGCCTCTTCCGCGGGTGAGTAACCCATCAATAACTTACAAGCCTGTAAGGATTGACCGCCACCGATTGCCCCGCCTGCTACACCCCCACCCAAACTCCCAATAAACTCCCCCCTCCACATACCGCGCCTTCCTGCACTGCCGCTCATCCCCCGCAAGACAATCCTCTCTAATCTCCGGAGAGGTAGATGCCACATCAAGCGCGACGCCGATGTAGCCGCCTCGTTTGATGATGGTCGCAGCTCTCGCCACACCCGCTACGGTATCGGCGTAGCGGGCGATCTCGCCGTGCTTCGTGTTGCTTTTGGTCGATAACGCGCCTCAGTCACAACAAAAACACATATAACTTACCAGACGAACACACCACAAATAAATAGTGCAACTGTCCATATGCCAGACGCAATGAAGGGAGGGTAGACCGTCATTTTCCACTCTTTAGGTACCGCATCGACTTCCTCTTGCAAGACCGATCCATCTCGCACAAATGATTTTGGGCAGATAAGAATTGCACATACCGAACCGCAGAGCATTATCTTACCTGCGATTCCTAGTCCTTTCATAACCCCCTTGTTTTCATTAACAAACTTGCTGCGCACCCATACACTCTCTAACTTAGCCACCATTCGATGAGAAACAATTGCCGACCATAATGCTATAAGCGGCAGAGGGCCAACTACCATCAGGGTCACGATATCGGTGAACGCTGTTCTACTCATCATTATCCTCGTAGACGACCTCACCAAATTTTTCACCGCCCCTTCCTCCGACTTCGCCTCCTGCCAAGCTACTTAGCCAACCGCCCACGGCGGGGCAGGCTTTAGGGCCTGCCCTCTCGCCAGCACTGCAGTCCACCACAGTGATGCCAAGACTATTTGATCCCAACGAGCAAGCTGCAACATCAGACGCAAGCTTGCCTTGCAAATCAAATAGACTAGATTTGTAGTCAATCTTCGAACCCGCTATTCAATTTTCAGTATTGCTACAAACCAACCTCACGCGCGCTTTTTATGGGGCCCAGATCAGAAAATTGCATGCGATCAACGCTAACATCCAAACCCAACATGCAACAAACGGCGGGTACAGGATCGTTTTTTGCCTCTTGGACACAGCCAACACTTCGCTTTCGATAATCCAGACCCTTCGGATACAAAATCGCCAATTAATACATAAGGCAAATATCGAACTGCAGTACATGACCTCCCCTACAATTCCCAAACCGCGCATCCAAGCTATGTTTTTCCTCACGAAAGAGCTGCGTGAAGAAATCGTGTCCAGATCATCTATCACCTTGTGCGACGCTATCGCCGTCCATAGAGGGATAAACGGCAAAGGCAGCGTAACTATCATCGTTATTGAGTCAGTGACGCCCGACCTAATCATAAGCTCCCTCATAAATAATCTCGCCCATCATCTCCATTGCCACTCCTGCCACTTCACCTCCTGCTCATGCAGCTGTTAGTTACTTTCCTCATTTTGATTTTGCATCATGTGATTTAGAGATAAACAGCACCCCATATAAATAGTGCGATTGCCCATAAAAAAAGAGCAGAAAATGGGTAGCAGAGTTTTAACTTCAAGCTTCTAGGGACCGATAAGATTTCACTCTCAATGGCGTCCCCTCTCGATACGCTCCAACGAGGAAATAAGAAGACTAAAAATACTGCGCCGCACCTCATAACTTTACCCGGCATCCCCAAGCGCCTATGCAGCCGCTCATTCACCTTAAGAAACTTGCTGCATGGAAAATGAGCTTCTAGCTGATCAAGTAGCAGATAAGAGGCCAAATACACCCAGCCTGCGACAACTGGGAGCGGAAGAGCTATCAACACTGTAATGAAATCTGAAATTCTAGATCTCATCACCAATTTCTCCATACAATACCTCACTGACTTTTTCCCCGCTCAAGCCTCCTATCTCACCTCCACCCCAGCCCCCCAACCCGCTTCCCACTGCTACACATGCAGTCACCCCCCTACCTCGCGTAATAACACCCAATAAAACAGTGCATAGCTTTTCAGATACAACAGATCCAAATGAACCTCCTACAACACCCCCACCCAAACTCCCAATCAACTTCCCCCCCTCCACATACCGCGCCTTCCTGCACTGCCGCTCATCTCCCGCAAGACAAGCCTCTCTGATCTCCAGCGACGTAGACGCCACATCCAGCGCGACGCCGATGTATCCGCCGCGTTTGATGATCGTTGCGGCTTTTGCGACGCCGGCAACGGTGTCGGCGTAGCGTGCGATTTCGCGGTGTTTCGAATAGCTTTTGGTCGACAGGCCCAGCATGTCTTTGATGCGGGTGTTTCTGCCGAGTCCCGAGCCGGTGCTGGCAACGCTGCTGAGTTGCTTTTGTATGTTGGCTTCCAGCAGTGCGCGTTTCTGGAAGAAGAGTTCGCGGTTCTGGAGTTTCCCTGAGGACAGATGGCTTTTGTACAGGGCGTTGATTTCTTCCAGGCTGCTCTCGATGCTTTTCAGGTGTCGGCTCCAGCCATCGGAGACGACGCCTGTCGCTATGGACGTTCTGTCGATGACGTCTTGCAGGAAGTCGTAGTTCTCGACGATGTAGCTATCCCCTTCCATGCCGTTGATGAGGAGCATGTGGTGCACTTCGGTCGCCTTTTTCATCAAGTAGGCTTCTTGCGTGGTGCAGGATTGGGTGGATGAGTCGCCAATGATGACCAGTTCGCCGGCGAGCACGACGCTGTCGCGTATATGCGCGTTGAGGATGTCGAACTTGGCCAGGGGCTTGCCCGCGAGGGATACGCTGGATTTCAAGCCCTGGTAAGTTTGCATGCGTGGGTTGATGAAGCTGTATGGAGTGGCCATGGAATTCCTCAGGCGTATTTCCTGTTGCCGATTCGGTCCCAGCCACCCGCGACATTGCCGCCGCCACTGCCGTCGGTGCGCCTCTGTTGGGTGTAGACGGTTTTGATCCGTCCATAGTTGAGCTGCACTATTTCAACGGGGACGCCGGTGCTCGCGTTCTGCGTGTATTCGGAAATGATCACTTCTTCGAGGACGATTTCGAAATATTTGAGCTTTTCGGAGCCCGCGCGGTTGAGGGTCAGCCTGACTTCTTTCAGGTGTTCGCCCGCGCAGCAGGCTTCCATCAACTTGCAACTGGCCTTGTCGAGAAACTTGGTAAAGGTGAAGTTGGTCAGGGTTGTGCGCCCGGATGACGCGCCGCCCGCAGAACTGGCCGTCGCGGTGGTGCTTTGGTGGCTGCCGAAGTGATAGCCGGTGATTTCGATCCAGTCTTTGTGCTTGTCGTCGAGCGCCTCACCCCCCACGCCATCGATCTTGATAAATGCGTCTAACGCCATTGCTTGCTCTCCCGTGTCGTTGTTCAGAATGTTGCGCAGGTGAAATTCTGCGGGTCATGCAAGGCTTCGCGAGGGGTGCGATGGCGCCGGGTGACGTAGGACGTTTTTGATTGTGGTGATGAAATTTCTTACAGACGTTGGCTTGTCGGGTGCATGAGCGAAGTAAGAAGTGGCGGCGTTAGTTGGGTGTGCGCGAGGGTTTTCTCTATAGAATGGCGCCGCTGTTGATTGTGTGAATGCTGCCGCTGGCAAGCCGGACTGCTACAGGTCTGTGGGTTTGCGGGTATCTTTTCTTTCCCGGATTTTTGAAAAAGACCACGGACATGGCCAAGAAAACCTCTGCTCTTGAAGGCTTCATTTACCTTGCCAGCAAACTCCCTTGGTGGATCAGCCTTGCGCTGGCCGCTGCGTCGGGGATGTATTTGCATTCGGTTGCCAGCGCGCCAATGCCGACGTCCATCGACATGCGTCATTTCGATACGGTGCTGACGGGTACAGCCTTTCGGGGGATGGCGACGGTTGGGCAGTTTTTCGTGCCGATGATTTTTATCGGTGGCGCGGTTGGGTCAATTCTGGGGCGGGCCAGGCGGCGCAAGTTGCTGGACTCGGTGCACACGCCGGGTGGCAATACGCTGTTGAGCATCAGTTGGCAGGATTTCGAACGGCTGGTGGGGGAAGCCTTGCGACGTCGGGGTTATGCGGTGCAGGAGAATGGCGCGAAGGGCCCCGATGGCGGCATCGATCTGGTTGCGCGCAAGGAGGGCGAAACGTATCTGGTGCAGTGCAAGCAGTGGCGTTCGGTGCAGGTGGGTGTGCCGGTGGTGCGTGAGTTGTATGGCGCAATGGCGGCCGAAGGGGCTGTCGGCGGGTTCGTGGTGACGAGCGGGACGTTTACCCAACAGGCGCGGGATTTTGCTTCTGGTCGCAATTTGCAGTTGGTCGATGGGTCAGTGTTGAAGCAGTGGATTGCGGAAGCGAAGAAGCCTGCGCCACGGCCTACGGTTGAGGTGGTTGAAGAGCGGGTTGAGCCGGTTGTCGTTGCGCAACCTGTCAGGCGGAAAGTTGAACCTGAGGTGAAGGCGGAGGTGGAGGCGCCGGCCTGTCCGCATTGTCGCAAGCGGATGGTGGTGCGAGTGGCCCGTACTGGCGCCAATGCGGGGGGAAATTTCTGGGGTTGTGTGGATTATCCGAAGTGTCGGGGCATTCGGGCGATTTTTGCGCCGATGAAGGTGCGGTGAATGTTGATTCGTTTGATTGCCTGACAGGGTAGTTGTGGATGGATTGGCTGCCGCTTCGCGCCAGATCGCTGGCAAGCCGAGCTCCCACGGCCTCCGGCCAGAATCAAGGGCAGATCGGTGGTGAGTCTGGGTCTCTCGGACTTCGGCCAGAATCAAGGGCAGATTGGTGGTGAGCCTGGGTCACTCAGCCTCCGGCCAGAACAACGGCAGATCGGTGGCGAGTCTGGGTCTCCCGGACTTCGGCCAGAATCAAGGGCAGATTGGTGGTGAGCCTGGGTCACTCAGCCTCCGGCCAGAACAACGGCAGATCGGTGGCGAGTCTGGCTCTCTCGGCCTCCGGCCAGAATCAAGGGCAGATTGGTGGTGAGCCTGGGTCACTCAGCCTCCGGCCAGAACAACGGCAGATCGGTGGTGAGTCTGGGTCTCTCGGCCTCCGGCCAGAATCAAGGGCAGATCGGTGGTGAGTGTGGCTCTCTCGGGCTTCGGCCAGAATCGAGAGGAAATCAGTGGCGAGTCTGCCTCATTCAGCCTTCGGCCAGAATCAACAGCACAAGGGAAAACTATTGATGCTTATTAATTCCCTGACACTCACATAACATTTTCTCTAATCAATATTTACTCGGGTTTCATTTGATCCGGGGCCGCTGAGTTCTTACAGTGGCCTCACTTAATCGAACTTGCACCTGCAAGAAGGTTTATTCAAATGTTTAAATCCATTGGTTTTGCCAGCGCGCTTGTCTTGTCTTCTCTGTTAGTCGCTCCGTTTGCCATGGCGGAAGAGTCTCCGGCGTTCGTTGCTCGAAATGAAGCGATTCATACGAACTTCGAACAGCATGAAGAAGCCTTGGCCGCTAAGGCCAAGGCGTATGACAACACGCAACAGGCCTCGACCTATAACCCTCAAATGGAGAACGCCAAACACACCTGACCTGTACGTCGCTTCATGGGTCTGTCCTATGTTTTACGTCGTTGTTTCATCCTGTTCCGCGTCGTTGCTCCCGGCGTGGGGCCTCAAAGCTCCAAACTTCAGCCGCTGCCCCCAGCGGCTTTTTTTTTGCACCGAAAAGCCCCCCCTCCAACAAGAGGGCTTCGCACTTATAAACACTGCCAATCGCGAATAAAGTCCATGGGGCATAGTGATCAGTGAATGCATCTTTCAAATACCGCGCGTTGTTCTCTGCCGTGACGGCGACGTTGTCGAGTGCGGCGTATGCCGATGACAGCGCCAGCAGTGAGTATCGGGTGATTGTCGATTATTCAATGGATGTGTTCTGACACGACGTGTCCACGGCCTTTGTAGGCGTCTGTCGCCCCGTCGCATTCCTACCCACTTGCTAGCCCCCTCAGGCAAAATGCCGACCCTCTGTAGGAATTGGCTTTTTAACGAGGTAGGAATGCGCTTGCTCAATCTGAAAACCGTCGTGACCTCCAGCGCTCTGGCCTTGTGCCTGGGCATGACTGGTGCGCACGCGGCGACTGACACCCCGCAGCCTGCCCAAACGACCAAGTCGACCTCTTCGACGCCGTCGTCTAAAACCTCGAAAACCTCTACCCGCTCCAAGGCCGCGACGACGTCGACGAAAGCCAAAACCGCCAAGACGACCACTACCTCGAAAACCGCTAAAACTTCGAAGACGTCGAAGACGTCGAAGACATCGAAGGCCTCCACTAAACCAAAGACTTCGAAAACCTCAAAGATGTCCGCCGCCTCCAGGACGACCCAAACCTCGAAGTCTGCCAAGGCCGCCCCCAAGGCCGTTCCCGCGCCGCTCGCGACGCAAAACGTCTCGATGCTCGGCAGCAAGCTCGCCTTCAATCTGCCCAAGGATTACGTTCAGGGCCCGATGGAAGAGATCGACGACAAGGCCAGAGCCGCTGGGGTCACGGGGTCGCTGTACATGAACAAACCTGCAAAACGTGTGGTGATCATCACCGAAACGCCATTGCCGGATGGCCAGAGCGTACCGTCCAACGACAGTCAGACCCTTGACAACATCATTGCCGAGACCCTCGTCCAGCAGCAGTCCAGCTACAAGGACTTCAGCAAGCTGGGTGAGAAAAAGATCGTGCGCAACGGCCTGGAGCTGCGCCAGCTCGACATCTCCGGCAGTGTGGAAGGCGGCAAAGTCCTGAGTACGACGATTGCGGCGGTCTCAGGCAACCGTAACGCGCTGATCAATGTGATTTCGCTGGAGAAAGACGCTGTGGCGCATGCGGCGTTGGTGAACGAGGTGACGGGGGGCAAGTAAGCATCGCTGCTTGTTGAATACCGACCGTCACAGATGACGGGCGTCAGTTGTGGATCCACTGACAGCGGCTACGCTTGGCGCATCCGGCGTCGCGCCTTGACGCTGTCAGCAGGCGACGGTCGGCCGTCTGAATTTGACGAATAATGGCACAAGGCCCTTCCCAGCACCCAGCAGGCGAGCGACACTCAGAGTCGTTCGTCGTGGCCGATGTTTCAGTCCGGATGCTGCGTTATAACCCGGTGAAGAGCTATGAACACCTCAACCCACAAAGGTCTCTCGTTTGCCCGGCGCATGTACCTGCCGCGCAGCGTCGGGCTGGGTATCGGTTTTTTCACGGTCGCTGCCGCGCTGTATCCGTCGCATCCGCCGACCTGGGTGTGGGTGTTGATGATCCTCCACGGCTACGGCTGGTCCCACGGGGCTTACCTGTTGGCGAAGATTTCCCGCCAACCGTACAAGGCCGAGCGCCGCAATCTCATCTACGACTCATTGGCCGGTGGTTTCTGGGCCGGGGCAATGGGGCTCAATCCCCTGCCGACGGTCACGGCGTTGTCGATGATGGCCATGAACAACATCGCCGCGGGTGGGCCGCGATTTTTTCTGACCGGCGCCCTCGCGCAGATCGCGGGCGCAGTGCTGGGCTACGCGATATTGCGGCCAGAGCTGTTTCCTGCAATCACTCAGATCCAGGTCTATGCCTGCCTGCCAATGCTGGTGATCTACCCGATGGCTATCGGGCTGGTCTGCTATCGCGTGGCCGTGCAATTGTCGAAAAGTAAAAAGGCGCTGGAAAAGCTCAGCACCACCGACAGCCTGACCGGCCTGATGAACCACGGCGCCTGGAAGGATTTGCTGAGCGTGGAGTTCGGCAACTGCCAGGCCCTGAAGCGGCAGAACAGCGTGGCCCTGATCGACATCGACCATTTCAAGTCCATCAACGACACCTACGGACACATCATCGGCGACACAGTGCTCAAGCAACTGAGCAATGCGCTGACCGCCAGCCTGCGGGAAACCGATCTGGCCGGGCGTTATGGCGGGGACGAGTTCTGCGTCATCCTGCCGGACACCACCCTCGCCCAGGCCACCGACATTCTCGAACGCTTGCGCCGTACCGTTCACGAACATACCCACCTCGCGCTTCCGAACCTGAAACTGAGCTTGAGCATCGGCATCGCCGCCTACGGGCCGCACCTCACCGACGCCGGCATGTGGCTGCACGAGGCGGACATGGCGTTGTACGACGCCAAAAGCACCGGGCGCAACCGAGTGACGTCGGCCAAGCCCGGAGTGAAGGTGTGTGAGACATTGAGTGCGGAATTTGAATGAGTCAGAACGCATGATCCGGGACGGGCGTGAATCCGCTTGCCCGGTGCGGCTCAAGCGTTCACCGCAATGATTTCTCTGCCGGGCGAACCTGTTCGAGCAGCTCGACGGGCGAAATCGTCTGCAGCAGGACCACAAGGTTGTCAGCCAGCATCAGTGGCCCATACAGCACCTCTTCGCGGTCTAGATGGGCTTGCTGAGTTTCGCGATAAGCGTCGGGGTAGATGCTTTTTTCAACCGGTAGCAGCCGGTCGTAATGCTCCAGCAAACCACGGAACACGATGCGGCGTTCGACGACGCCGCGGGTGGTGGCGATCAGCTTGATGAAGAAGTCCGAGTCACACTGGCGCATGGCCTCATAAGCTGCGTAGCGTTCAACCAAGGTGTACACGCCGGAATCATCGAATACCACGCAACAGAGCGCTTCGCGGCTCAGGCCTCTGAACGGATTGACCACAGCGCTGCGACGATTGCTCTTTGCCAATGCGAACACCACCGCGCGCTCTGCCAGATGGGCGCGGGCGTCGTCTGCCAGCATGTCAACTTCGTCCAGTGCGGGCGCCTGGCGTCCGAGCCGGTCGATTTCAGCACTGAACGTTGCAAATATCCCCTGCGGTCCGAGCCATTGTTTGTGCAGGGTTTCAAGATGACCACTGCTCAGCAAGGCCTGCTGATCGACCAGCAGATTGAAACGCGCCGTCACATCGGCATCATTTGGGGCCATCGCCGGGAGTGGTTTTGATGTGAGTGTCCTGTTGCGGGTCGTATTGCATAGAACCATTGGATTCTTCCTTGTTGTTTTTTAGGAGTCGCTGACAAGAACATGAAACTTTTTTGCGATGCAGACATAAACCCGAATATCTCCTATTGAAACACCCTCCCCAACTCTTTCCATCGCGCAAGCGCTCAGTTCAATACGGCACCATTATCGCCATCCGCTTCAATCAAACAATCCGTCAGATGTAGGGGTACTTCGGTTTTTTTCTTGCGTGGCACCGGGACATGCAAAGCCACGAGTTGTGCTCTATTACGCACTTCGTTCTTTCTGAGCAGCGCCGACACGTGGTCACGCGCCGTGTAATCGCTGATGCCCAGTTGCTCGGCGATGTCTCTGTTGGTGTAGCCCTGCAGCACCAGCTGCAGGACTTCCCGCTCTCTGGGGGTTGCCCGGCTCAATCGTTTTCGCTTCCCTTCTCGTTGCAGCATTGGCGTTTTAGGACCTCCAGTTAATTCGCCGGCCAGGCGTCAAACATCCCATCGGCAGTGAACGACTTTTATTGAGTCATATTTTTTATAGAGGCGGACTTTAATCAACAAACTGCGAACATAGTCAATTTCGATAGCATAAAGGTAACTATTCCTACAAAAACAAAAGACACTTCTCAAATGAGCGTTACAACGATATGTCGCGCACACCCATCACCGCATGTGCAACAACACCGCGCAGTTTGGACATCGAACTTTGATGGAGGGCGAAGATAAACGTTGAAAATGGTATTTACAATCATTGATTACAATTGAAGCGCGAAGCGCTCGGGGGATAGGAGCAAGGCCTGTAGGCAAACGCGATCTGCAGTGAGCAACCGGCAGATCGCGTTACGCAAAGGAAGGAAAACACCGACGCAGGATCAGGACTCCGGCTGACCGAACATCTTCATGGCTCGTTCGCGTATCTGGTCAGGAGTGAGGTCTTCCTTGTGGGTGCCAATGAACCAGAGATGGCCGAAAGGGTCGCGTACGCTGCCGCTGCGGTCGCGGTAGAACATGTCCTGGACCTCGGTCACCCCGCTGGCGCCCGCGTCCACGGCGCGCTTGAACTGCTGGTCGACGTCAAGCACATAAAGGTGCATGCCAAAGGACGTTTTGCCGCCGGGGTCAGGACTGACAAAGCCGCCTTGATCACAGGGTTCGGACACCATCAGGCGCGAGTCGCCGATCTGCAGTTCGGCATGCCCGACCCGCCCTCCCGGCCCGTCGAGACGAAACAATTCCTCGGCGCCAAAGGCCTTCTTGTAGAAGTCGATCGCTTTATCTGCGGGTGAAACGCCCATGTACACCGTCAGGCTATGGAAACCTTCGGGAATCGGTTTGACGCTCATGATCGTTCTCCTTGAATGGCTTCATTGAGCAGGATGTCAGGGTTGCAGTTCGAACAAGGCTTTGCCGCTGGCCATGTCGAAGGGCGCGGAAAAGTGCTCGTGCACGGCTTTCCAGCCGTCGGCGGTCTTGCGATAGCCGGCACTGGCGCGCATCCACGAAGATTTCACCTCTCCCTTGTCGTCTGTCCCGCCGCACTTGTTCAACCAATGGGCGAATGCAACGGCACCGTCGGCGTGAACGACCAGTTGGTGGGTCTCGAACAGCATCGCCCCTTCGCACATTCCCAGGCAGAATTCCCAGTGTTTGCGATAGGCTTCTGCGCCACGAAACTGCAAGGCGATGATCGCATCGAAGGCAACGATGTCGGGGGCGTAGTACGCCATGATCGCCTCGATGTCCTTGTCGCGGACGGCGGCGCACCAACGTTCGATCAGGGTCTGAATCTGCTTTTCATCGGCACCGTTGCTCATGACTGGCCTCCTGCGGCGAACGCCTGGGTTGAGGTTTGGCTGGCTTGCAGGTTTAGCTCACGCACGGGACGGACTTCGACGCTGCCCACGCGAGCTGCGGGAATGTGCGCCGCAACCTGTAGTGCATCGTTCAGGTCACGCGCTTCTATGAGGTAGAAACCTGCCAGTTGTTCTTTGGTTTCCGCGAACGGACCGTCGGTGATCGACACCTTGCCGTTGCGCATTCGGACGGTGGTGGCGGTATCCACTGACTCAAGCGGTTCTGCCGCCAACATGCGTCCGCTGGCCGCCACCGACTGCGCGTAGGCCAGGCATTCGTCATCTCGCGGGCTGTCCGGGTGCGAATGCAGGATTTGCTCGTTGCTGTAGATCAGACACAGGTATTTCATGACGACCTCCGTGAGGTGCAACCTGCGACCTCATGTTTATCTCCTGAAAATGACCGCTCTGCAGCCGCCCGGCTTGCCGGCGGCAGCACACTCGAGGTCGCCATCGCCCGCGAGCCGGACGGCTACAGGATGCTCACCCTGATGCGTTGGCGAAGGAGCCTCGTACTAAGCTAGTCGTTCGCTGCCAGCGCAAATCGACACAGCTGCGAAAGAATTTTCAGCGCCTGACCGACGGTCGATCTCAATCGGCAAGGTCGAGCAGACAGCGTTCGAGAAAACGCCGGTCGACACCCTGCCGGGCCTGCTCAATGGCTTTGAGATAGGCCACTCGCGCCTCGTCGTTACGACCCATTCTGCGACACAGATCGGCACGCGCCGCCCAGGCCAGGTGATAGCCCTCCAGCTCACCGCTCGCCAACAGCTCATCGACCAGCCGCAATGCTGTAGCCGGGCCCTGCACCATCGCCAGCGCCACGGCGCGATTGAGCTGCACGATGGCCGAATCGTTGAAGCGGAGCAGCACGTCGTACAGACCGATGATCTGCGTCCAGTCCGTATCCTGCGCATGCAGGGCTTCGGCGTGTACGGCGGCGATTGCCGCCTGAACGCTGTAAGCGCCAGTCCTTCCTGAGCGTAGGGCTTGTTCCACCAATGCTTGGCCTTCTTGAATCAGCGGACGCTGCCACAGGCTTCGGTCTTGCCGGTCCAGCATGACCGGTTCGCCCTCCCGGGAAAGCCGGGCGGGGCGGCGGGATTCGATCAGCAACATCAAACCCAGCAAACCCGCCACCTCTGGTTCGGGCAGCAAATCCAGTAATAGGCGCCCCAGCCGGATCGCTTCCGCCGACAGGTCGCTGCGTGTCAGTTGTTCACCGGAGGACGCGAAATAGCCTTCGTTGAACACCAGGTAAATCACCCGTAACACCGCCTCCAGGCGCTCAGGCAATTCGTTGTGGGCAGGGACTTCATAGGGAATGTGCGCGTCGCGAATCTTGTTCTTGGCGCGGACGATGCGCTGGGCAATCGTCGATGGCGTGATGAGAAAGGCCCGGGCGATTTCCTCCGTGGTCAGGTCGCAGACTTCGCGCAGCGTCAGGGCCACCTGGGCGTCGGCGCTCAAGGCCGGGTGACAACAGACGAAAATCAAGCGCAGCCGGTCGTCCTCGACGCTTTCGATATCGGCTGCATCATCGCTGAATCGATCCTCGAGTTGACGCGCCAGCTCATGGAGGGAAGCGTCGAAACGGGCGCGACGACGCAGGCTGTCGATGGCCTTGAAGCGGCCCGCCGACACCAGCCAGGCACGAGGATTGTTGGGCATTCCGGAGTGCGGCCACTGCTCGACCGCCGCGATGAACGCCTCCTGCAGCGCCTCTTCGGCGCGTTCGAAACTGCCCAGCAGGCGAATCAACGTGGCGAGGACGCGTCGGGATTCCTGACGATAGAGGGTATCGACATGCGCCCGTATGACTGACGTGGCGCTGAGATCATTCTTATCAGGGTTATCGCTCATGCCCACACTCGCCGACGACTGTTCCGATAGTGGTCGGCCAAGCGTAGTCGTGGATCGGGCGCCGCTCAACGGCGCCCCGACGGTCAGTGGCTGCAGGGCGCAGCGACCGTATCGTCGACCTGCATGCCCTTGCGCATGCCAAAGAACATCGCGGTCATGAGACCCACCGCGCCCATGATCACGCAGTAGCCGACGCACACCCACGGACTCCACGGCATCAGTGCGATCAGCGCCAGCGGCGTGGTGCTGGCCCATAGCGCGTAGCTGATGTTGTAGGTCAGGGAAATCCCCGACACCCGAATCTTCGCCGGGAACAGTCCGACCATGACCGAGGGCACCACGCCGACGATGCCGCAGGCCAGCCCCGCCACGGCGTAGGCCAGACCCACCGGCAGCCACTGGATGACCAGACTGGCGTACAACAGGCCGACACCCACAGGCAGCAACAGGCTGTAGAGCACGACCGCACGCCAGGCACCGATGCGATCCACCAGCATGCCGGCCAGCACGCAGCCGATATTGAGGAAGACGATGCCGACGCTGCTCAAGGCGAAGGTGTCGCTGGGGCTCATGCCGAAGCGCTGTTGCATGACGGTCGGTGTGATGACCACCAGCGTCACGACGGCCGACGTCAGTACGCAGGTCAGCAAGGCGGCAGGCAACAACGACCGACGATGTTCGCGCACGACGGCGCGCAGGGGCAGTTCGGTCCTGCCTTCGCGCTGGGCGTGCAGCGCCATGAACACCGGCGTCTCGCTCAACCAGCGACGCAGCCAGACGCCGATGACGCCGAACACGCCGCCCAGCAGGAACGGGATGCGCCAGGCGTAATCGAGGATTTGCGCGTGACTGAACACGTTGGCCAGCCAGGTCGCGGTCAGGGCTCCAATCAGGTAGCCGAACGTCAGCCCCGCTTGCAGCACGCCCAGGGCGTAACCGCGATGACCCTTGGGCGCATGTTCGGCGACGAACACCCAGGCGCTTGGCACTTCGCCGCCCACCGCCGCGCCTTGAAGGATGCGCAGCGCCAACAGAATCAACGGAGCCCAATAGCCGATGTCAGCGTAGGTCGGCATCACTCCGATCAACAGGCACGGCAGCGCCATCATCAGAATACTGAGACTGAAAACCCGCTTGCGCCCCAGCCTGTCGGCGAAATGGGCCATGAGGATGCCGCCCAGCGGGCGCGCCAGATAGCCGGTGACGAAGATCCCGAAGCTTTGCAGCAAACGCAGCCACTCGGGCATTTCCGGCGGGAAGAACAGCTGGCTGAGGGTCAGCGCGAAGAACACGAAAATGATGAAATCGTAGATTTCCAGCGCCCCGCCCAGTGCCGCCAGGCCCAGGGTCTTATAGTCGCCCCGGCTGATCGGTTGTGGACGTGGTCGAAGAATGGCTGTCATGAAAGACCCCATTTGGCAGGTTAAAACGGCAGTTAGGTGCGACAAAGGCGCGCAGGATAACAAAGCTGGCGCTTGAGCGGCGCTTGGCAGACAACCGGACTTGCGTCACATCACAGGGCATACACGCCGGGGGTCATGCCGAACTGCGCGTTGAAGGCACTGATGAAGGTGCTGACACTGTCATACCCCAGGCGCTGGGCGACGCGATTGACGTTGTCGCCCTGGGCCAGCAATTCCAGTGCGCGTTTCATTCGCGCGACGATGCGCCACTGCACCAGCGACATGCCGGTTTCTGCGCGAAAATGCCGGGTCAAACCTCGGCGGGACATGCCGACGCGTCTGGCCCAATCGTCCAGGCTGGTCTTGTTGGCGGGGTCGGCGACGATGGTCAGGGTCATGCCCACCAGGTGAGGGCTGCTGGGCATGGGCAGAAACAGCGGATTGGCGAGGGAGATCTTCAAGTCATCGAACAGCACGTCCAGTTGGCGATGCTGTGGCGGTGTGAGCTCGGCAGAACCCCCATTCCAGGTGCCAATGCGTTCGAGCAGCGCGCTGGACAGCGGCGTCATGTCGAACACCGTCGGCGTGGTGGGGAACAGCGGACACAGGTCCGGGCGCAGATAGATCATCCAGCCTTTCGCGGCGTCGTGGACTCGCGCTGCGTGGGCGACGCCCGGTGGAATCCAGCCAATGTGTCGTGCGGGAACCACCCAGCTGCCGTTGTCCAGTTCGGCGGTGATCACGCCCTGCTTCACGGCCCACAACTGGCCTTCGCGATATCGATGCAACGTGTCGTCCGTGCCCGATTGCAGCGGCTCTGCGTTGACCAGCAGCGGTCGTCCATCCTGGATACGGCGTTGCAACGGGTACTGTGCTGGCATGGCCCGATTTCCCTGTTGTGAGGCACGCCGACGGTAGCAAGCCAGCGTCGGCGACGCCAGTCATGCCATAGGTTTTCAGGGTGGCGCTTAATGCACGGAATCGGCAGGCAGATCCCGCTCCATGTACAGACTGCGCAGGCTGATGCCGCTGGGGTGGGCATAGGCGTCGTCTCGGATGGCGACGAAGCCCATGGCGCGATAGAAATCGGCGGCGTTGAGCGATGAATAGAGGTACAGACGGCTGAAGTATTCCTCGGCGGCCATCGTCTCCAGGCCCTCCATCAAGCGCTTGCCAATGCCTTTGCCCGCGTGGGCGGGTTCGACGAACAGCGCAATGACTTCGCCGCTCTGGCGATCCAGAATCCCGTAGCCGAGCAACTGGCCGTCTTCCTCGGCGAGCAGCGCGCAATCGGTGGCCAGCAGACGCAGATAGGATTCCGGCGGCGCGGCCTCGCTCCAGATTTCAATCTGCTCAACCGAATAGTGACTGGCGCACAGCTTGCGAACGGCGCGGGTGCGCAGCGACCACAGCAGTGGAATGTCAGGGATGCTTCCCGATTTCAATTCAATCATCTGCCGCTCCCGCCCCCCCCTTGGATAACGCACGGACGTTCCTGTCGATGCACAGCTATTCGCTCAGGGTGACAGGATGCACCAAAACACCGAGAACCTGTAGAGCACGGCCTGCCGGCGATCATGCCCTGCAACTCGCCACCGCCGGCAAGCCGGACTGCTACAGATCGCGAGTTCTAGAAACTTACCGTAGCCGACAACCGGGCGGTACGCGGGGCGCCGAGGAACAGGTAGTCGTCGCCGAGGTATTCGCCGACATCGCGCCAGTAGCGTTTGTCGAACAGGTTGTCGACAGTCAGGCGAAACACGGTGTCGTAGCCTTCGAGCCTGGTGCTGTAGCGGCTGCCCGCGTTGAACACCGCGTAATCGTCCACTTTCACCGAACCCTCGCGATTGGCGTATTTACTGGAGCTGTATTGCATGCCGCCCAGCAGTGCCAGCCCTGGAATCGGCAGGCTGTAATCGGCGGACAGGCTGCCACGGTATTTGGGCACGTTGATCGCCTGATGCTCTTCATAGTCCGCTGTCCCGCTGCCGTCGACCCGCGCACGAATGGCCGCGACGCTGGCAGCGATCTGCAATTGCGAGGTCAGCCAGCCGTTGGCACTGAGCTCCAGCCCCGTGTTTTTCTGCTGGCCCTGTTGCACGAAGGTCAGGCTGCCGTCGTCGTTGGGCCTGGAATACTGATAGGCCTGACGCGTCTGGAACAGCGCCGCGGTGAAGCTCATGCGACGCCAGTCGTACTTGACCCCCGCTTCCAGCTGACGAGAGATCGTCGGCGCGAGGATTTCCCCGACGTTAGTGTCGAATACCGACGCCGTAGCGCCCAGCGACAGGCCCTTGCTGTAGCTGGTGTAGAACGAAACGTTGTCCACCGGTTTGTAGATCAGCGCCGCCTGAGGCAGGAAGATCGAACGCTGGGTGTGGCGATTGTCGCTGCCGTCNCTGTCTGCCATTGATCATTGAAATGGATGCGATCGGTCGCGAACAGGCCGTACTGACGACTGTCCAGACGCCGTTCGGTATGCCCCACCGGAAGATCGGAGGGCGCGAAGGTTTGCGGGGCTTCATGAATGTTGCCAGAGCCGACGAACTCACTGAAATACGGACGGGTGTCGACCGTGCGCCGGAACGCGCTGGTGCCGAACGTCAGCTCGTGCTTGAGCCATCCGGTGTTGAACAGGCCGGTCATCGCCGTTTCGACTTCATCGTTGCGCCGGGTGTCGTCGGGGCTGCGGAAGTCGTAGATGTCATAGCCGCCATTGGGTGTGAAGTGGCCGGTCACCGGCGTGGTCGGGCAATCGCTCTGGTAGTAGCAGCCATAGGCGAACGCGCTGTAATCGTCGATCACCACACGGCTGCGCGAGGCGCTGAGGCTGGCTTTCCAGTCGTCGTTGAAACGGTATTCATAGCGACCGTTCATGTTCAGCGAATCGATACCCACCGGATTCGACCCGCTCTGATAACCGAGCAGCTTGCGCGGGGATGCGTCGTGGGGCAGTTCGGTGCCGCCGAGCAATTGATAGCCAGGCACCGAGCGCTGTTCCTTGGTTTGATACTCGACATCCAGTTGCAGGGTCGATTGGTCGTTGATGTTCCAGTCGAATGCCAGCGAGGCGAAATCGCGCTTGCCGTCGGCGTGTTCGACATAAGAACGGATGTCTTCGTGGGCGACATTGGCGCGCAGGCCGAATTGTTTCTCGCTGCCGAACCAGCCGCCGACGTCGGTGGCAATGTAGCGTTCGCCGTGTTCGTTGGTCGAAACGGTCACCGAGCGCACGTCTTCGGGCCGTTTGGTCTTGTAATTGACCACGCCCGCCGGTTCCGACACGCCGCTTTGCAAACCGGACAGCCCTTTGAGCAGTTCGACCTGTTCCTTGTTTTCCAGCGCCACGTTCTGCTCGCCGGTAATGCTGCGGCCGTTGATGCGGTAGCTGTTGGCCGCATTCAATGAAAAACCGCGCACCACGAAGTTTTCGTAGTAGCCCACCGGCGCATAGCTGTCGCCCACCGAAGCGTCATTGCGCAGCACGTCGCTGAGCAATTTGGCCTGCTGGTTCTTGAGCATTTCTTCGCTGAAGACGGAAATTGACGAAGGCGTGTCGAGCAAAGGCGCTTCGTTGAAGCCACCGACCGAGGCGCTGCCGTCCTGATAGCTCGACGCTTGTTCACCGGACACCTTCACCGCATCCAGGGTCAGCGGCTCGGCTTCCTGAGCGGCCAGCCAAGGCGATGCGAAGGCAATACTCAGCGGCAAAAGGCGTCGCGAAAAGCCTGCGGCAGGTCGGTGTCGAGTGGTCATTGAGGGTGAAGCTCCGGGCGAATTTTTGTCGGCGCATCTTTTACGTTCTGTGTCGTTTTTTTACAACCTCGACACCACTTCTTTAAACGTGTGAAACGTCTGGAAACTGACCTCGAAAAGGCATGCTCCCCTCATCTACACTCGAGCCTCAACCTCACAAGGATCTCTGTGATGACGCCATCTTTGCTCCTCGCCGTACTCGCCTCAGGTTTTATCTATGCCATTTCACCCGGCCCGGGCGTGCTGGCGGTGTTCGGCATTGGCGCCTCCAGAGGTCGTCGCGCCGGGGCCGCGTTTCTCTGCGGGCACCTGCTGGGGGATGTGATCTGGTGCAGTACGGCGCTGGCGGCAATCATTGGTGCCAAGGTGATCGGCACCACGGCATTCGACGTGCTGGGCATCATCAGCGGGCTGTTCCTGTTCTGGCTCGGCTGGCGGGCGATCCGGGCCAAACGCAGCAGCGAAGGTGAACCCAAGGCGCCGGGGCGGCATCCGTTCTGGCACGGCATCATGTTCGGCCTGACCAACCCCAAGGCCTACCCGGTGGCGGTGGCAACCTTCACCGCATTGCTCTCCAGCCGCGCCGACCTGCTGAACTGGTCGATGCTGCCACTGTTGATTCTGGTCAGCACGCTGGGCGGGATCGTGGCCTACGGCATCATCATCGGCGTGGTCGGCGCACGCCATGTGCGCACGCTGTATCAGCGTCATGAGTTGACCATCACGCGCCTGTGCGGGGTGATGTTCATCGGGTTTGCAATCAATGCGCTGATGCATGCAGTGCCGGGATTGTTGCCGCGCAGGCCGTGATCCGGCACCTGTTTCAAATCTGTAGGGTGAGCTTGCTCGCGAAGCCAGGGGACGTGTAGATCAGTTGTGACTGACACACCGTTATCGCAAGCAAGCTCACTCCTACAGAGGAAGGTGAGTGGTATCAGCCCAGCGGCGTGGCCGCAGCCTCTTCGGCGAGCCACCTCAGAAACGCCTTTACCGGTTCCTGCCGTTCGCGCCCCGGTACGCAGACGGCGACGTAGCGCGGACCGGGCAGACTGATGTCCGGCTTGTAGGGGACCAGTTCACCGCGCTTGAGACTGTCGGCCACCAGCACATTGCTCGCCAGCACCCAACCGTGCCCGGCGACGGCGGCGCTCAAAGCGTAGTGCTCATCGTCGAATTCGTGCATCCGCGCCGTTTCCAGCCAGTGGTGGCAGCCGGCCGCCGCACACCAGCTTTTCCAACTGACGGCAAATGCGCCGGGAATCTGCCAGCGCAGGTCGATCAGTTCCATACGGGCACCGTTCGCTGCCTCCACGAGATCCGGCGCGGCATACACCGCGAACCGCTCGTTCATCAACGTCCGGCATACCAGGTTCGGGTCGTCGCGACTGAGCGTACGAATCGCCAGATCGATGCTGGAATCGCGCAACAGGTCCACCAGCTCATTGCGGGTATCGACCCGAACATTGAATTGCGGATACGCCCGATAGAAGCCGCCCAACCTCGGGATCAGCCAGGCGGCAGCCAGCCCCGGCGTGGTCGAAAGGGTGAGGGTCTGGGAGGCCGTCTCCGGGCAGAACCTTTCCAGACTGCGGCTGATGTCCAGCAACGCGCGGTGGGTCTGGCGATACAGTTGCTCGCCCTCCTGCGTCGGCGCCACGCCTTGCCCGGATCGCTCGAACAGCAGCGCGCCAAGCCAGGCTTCGAGGGTTTTAACCTGATGGGAAATCGCGGCAGGTGTCACCGACAGTTCTTCAGCTGCGGCCTTGAAGCTGCCCAGACGTGCCGCCGCTTCGAAGGTGCGCAGCGCGGTGAGCGGAAGAGTGGAAAACACGGGCAGCTCCCTGCATGAATTGAATTGAAGCGGGGTCAATTTATCTCATTTTTCGGCGCATGAACGAGCCGGTAGCGTGGCAGGCATTCGTCCCCTCTCGCTATCGGAGAACGCCATGCAAGGCCCCGCACGCAAGCTGACTCAAGCCATCCTGTACGAAGCGATCGCCATCGCCGTGCTGTCTCCCGCCCTCGCGCTGATCTACGACGCCGGCCTGGCCCACACCGGCGCGCTGTCGCTGATGCTTTCGGCCAGCGCCCTGATCTGGAACGTACTGTACAACTACGTCTTCGAATACTGGGAGGCAAGGCAGGCACACCGCACGCGCACCCTTCGCCGCCGGATGCTGCACTCATTCGGCTTCGAGGGGGGATTGGTCTTGCTGCTGGTGCCGCTCGTGGCCTGGTGGCTGGGCATTTCCTGGTGGGCGGCGCTGGTGACCGACCTGGGCCTGTTCGTGTTTTTCTTCTTATATGCGCTGGTCTTTCAGTGGGCGTTCGACCGCGTTTTCGATGTGCCCGTATCGGCCAGCGCCGCCGGCTAAGGCACCGCAACGCTGCAAGAGCGAGCGCCTCTTGCAGCGTCGCAGCGATTACTTTCTATGCTTGTGCTTCTTGTCGGCCTTCTCGAATGCGGCCTCCAGCGCGTCGTTGATGGTGCGCAACACCTTCACCCGTGCCCAGCGTTTGTCATTGGCTTCGACCAATGTCCACGGGGCGATCTCGGTGCTGGTGCGGTCTACCATGTCGCCGACGGCTTCGCGGTATTGCGGCCATTTCTTGCGATTGCGCCAGTCGTCGTCGGTGATCTTGTGGCGTTTGAAGGGGATCTTCTCCCGCGCCTGAAAACGCTCCAGCTGGGTCTTGTCATCAATCGCCAGCCAGAACTTCACCACCACGATATTGGCGTCGGTGAGCTGCTCTTCGAAATCGTTGATCTCGCTGTAGGCCCGCAACCAGTCAGCTTCGGAACAGAAGCCTTCGACGCGTTCCACCAGCACCCGTCCGTACCAGGAGCGGTCGAACACGGTGAACTTGCCTCGCGCCGGAATCTGCCGCCAGAAGCGCCACAAATAGGGTTGCGCGCGTTCGTCCTCGCTGGGCGCGGCGATGGGCACGATGTGGTACTGACGGGGATCCAGCGCGCCGGCCACACGCTTGATCGCGCCACCTTTGCCCGCCGCATCGTTGCCCTCGAACACCGCCACCAGAGCGTGACGGCGCATGCGTTTGTCGCGCATCAGGCCGGACAACCGCGCCTGCTCGGTGATCAGTTGCTCCTCGTAATCGTCCTTTTCCAGCGCCAGGGTCATGTCCAGATTGTCCAGCAGGCTCAGCTCGTCGGTGTTGCTGGGCAGCGGCCCCAGGTTCACGAAATTGGCCTGGCCTTCCGGTGTCTTGAGGGCGCTTTGCAAACCTTCCAGCAGCAGGCGGCCCACCGTGAGGCTGCGGTAATTCGGGTCGGCGCCCTCGATCACGTGCCAGGGCGCATAGTCGCGGCTGGTGCGGCGCAGCACCCGCTCACCAAAGCGCACGAACTTGTCGTAGGTTTTCGACTGCTGCCAGTCCAGCGGGCTGATGCGCCAGCTGTGCAGCGGATCGTCCTTGAGCGTCTTGAGGCGCAGTTTCATTTGCTTCTTGGACAGGTGAAACCAGAACTTGAAGATCACCGCGCCTTCGTCGACGAGCATTTTTTCCAGTCGCTCGGCGCCGTTGATGGCCTGGTCCAGGACCGGGTCCTTGAACTGCTTGTGCAACCGGCCCTGGATCATCTGGCTGTACCAGTTGCCGAAGAACACGCCAATGCGGCCTTTGGGCGGCAACTGACGCCAGTAGCGCCAGACCGGCGGATGCGCCAGCTCTTCGTCGGTCTGCTGATCGAAGGTACGCACTTCGATGTAGCGCGGGTCCATCCACTCGTTGAGCAGTTTGACCGTTTCGCCCTTGCCCGCGCCTTCGATGCCGTTGATGAGGATGATGATCTGGCGCTTGGCCTGTTCATGGAGCTCGAACTGGGCATCGAGCAAGGCTTCTCGCAAGGCGGGAACGGCAGCGTGGTAGGTTTCGTCGTCGATGGTGTGGCCGATTTCAGCGGATTCGAACATGTACGGCTCCTGTTCCTGGTCGCTCAAGACTAGCGGATCTGATCAGTCAGTGAGGGCTATGACCGCGAATCACTGCCATGGGTCAATCCGGCTGCTGCATTCGGGCGTGCGCTGTGCGTTAAGATGCCCGCCTTGCTCCCGCCAAAGTTCGACCATGACCACTATCCAGCACGCCCAGCTCGACTGGGACGAAAACGGCAACCCGATCTCCCGGGCCTTCGCCGACGTCTACTTTTCCAACGAATCGGGGCTGGACGAAACCCGCCATGTGTTTCTGACCCAGAACGACCTGCAGCAACGCTTCGCTGCGCTGCCGGCTAACGGTCGGCTGGTGATTGGCGAAACCGGCTTTGGCACTGGGCTGAACTTTCTCTGCGCATGGCAGCTGTTCGAAGCCTGCGCGACACCAGGGGCGCGGCTGCAATTCCTGAGCGTCGAGAAGTTTCCCCTCAACCGCGTCGACCTTGAACGAGCCTTGAGGCTGTGGCCGGAGCTCAAAGCCTTCGCCGATCAGCTGCTCGAGCAATACGTCGCCATTCATGAAGGCTTCCAGCGACTGGTGTTCGACGGCGGGCGGGTGACGCTGACACTGTTGATCGGCGATGCGCTGCAGATGCTGCCGCAGCTGGACGGGCAGATCAACGCATGGTTTCTCGACGGCTTCGCGCCGTCGAAAAACCCGGAAATGTGGACCCCAGAACTGTTCGCCGAGCTGGCACGTCTGGCCGCACCGGGCTCCACCATCGGCACCTTTACCAGTACCGGCTGGGTGCGGCGCTCGCTGAACGCGGCGGGTTTCAAGATGAAGCGCGTGCCGGGCATCGGGCACAAGTGGGAAGTCCTCAAGGGCACTTTCATCGGCTGGCCGCAAGATGTGCCTTCGCCCTCTGCTGCGAAACCCTGGTTTGCGCGGCCCGAACTGGCGGTCAAAGAACGCAAGGCGTTGGTGATCGGCGCTGGCCTTGCCGGCTGTGCCACCGCTGCAAGCCTGGCTGCGCGGGGCTGGGAGGTCAGTCTGCTGGAACGCCATGGCGATCTGGCGCAAGAGGCTTCTGGCAATCCTCAAGGCGTGCTGTATCTGAAATTGTCGGCTCACGGCACGGCCCTTTCGCAATTGATCCTCAGTGGTTTCGGTCACACCCGGCGTTTGCTGGAGCGGCTGGAGCGTGGTGTCGACTGGAGCGATTGCGGCGTGCTGCAACTGGCTTTCGACGAGAAGGAACAGAAGCGACAGGGGGAGCTGGCCGAGGCGTTTTCGCCTGATCTGCTGCATGAGCTGAATCGTTCTGAAGCCGAAGGACGTGCCGGGGTCGCGCTCAACAGCGGCGGCCTCTTCTATCCCGAAGGCGGCTGGGTGCATCCCCCCGCGCTCTGCCGGTATCAGGCCGGGCAGGCGAACATTCGCCTGATGCCCCATAACGAGGTGGTCGAGCTGCGGCGCGAGGGTGAAATCTGGCAGGCGTGGGATGGCGAACGCCTGCTGGATTCGGCGCCGGTGGTGGTGCTGGCGGGTGCCGCGGAGGTGAAGCGTTTTCCGGCCAGCGCCGAAATTGCGTTGAAGCGCATTCGCGGGCAGATCACGCGGCTGAGCGAAACCCCATTGAGTCAAGCCTTGAGCACGGTGGTATGCGCCGAGGGTTATGTGGCGCCGGGCCGTTCAGGCGAACACACGCTAGGGGCGAGTTTCAATTTCAAGAGCGACGATCTGACGCCGAGCACGGCCGAGCATCTGAGCAATCTGGCGTTGCTGCGAGAAATCTCCGAGGACCTGACTGAGCGTCTGGGGGCCAATGGATTGCCCGCCGAGCAGCTTCAAGGCCGCGCCGCGTTTCGCTGCACCAGCCCGGATTACTTGCCTATCGTCGGGCCATTGGCGGACAAGGAAGCGTTCCTTGAGACTTACGCCGTGTTGCGTAAGGACGCACGGCAGGTCCCGCAGATTGAATGCCCCTGGCTCGACGGGCTTTATGTGAACAGCGGTCATGGCTCGCGGGGGTTGATCACCGCGCCGCTGTCCGGGGAATTGATCGCTGCGTGGCTGGATAACGAACCCCTGCCGCTGCCCCGCGCCGTGGCCGAAGCCTGTCACCCGAACCGCTTCGTGTTGCGCGGATTGATCCGGGGGAAGTAGCCGACGGGCAACACGCTCGATGTGCTTTTGATTCTGGCCCCAGCCCGTTGGAGCTCTGTGCTTTTGATTCTGGCCGCAGGCCGTAGGAGCTCCGTGCTTTTGATTCTGGCCGCAGGCCGTAGGAGCTCCGTGCTTTTGATTCTGGCCGCAGGCCGTAGGAGCTCTCGGAGGTTACGACGGCAGCGATCTGGCGCGCAGCGGCAGTAAATCCAGAGGTTGCGGTACATCTGACAGGGCCTGGGTGTCTGCTTTTACTGCCGGTTCCCGGCAGATCGCTGGCAAGCCGGCTCCCACGCCTTCGGCAGAATCAAACGCCAGGCGGTACGCCGCAACGCCTTCCTGCCATACGAACCGCTTCGTGATATCGCAGGCCGTAGGAGCTCTCGGAGGTTACGACGGCAGCGATCTGGCGCGCAGCGGCAGTAAATCCAGGCGCTGCGGTACATCTGACAGGGCCTGGGTGTCTGCTTTTACTGCCGGTTCCTGGCAGATCGCTGGCAAGCCGGCTCCCACGCCTTCGGCA
Source organism: Pseudomonas sp. LS-2 (assembly GCF_003605735.1). GTDB lineage: Bacteria > Pseudomonadota > Gammaproteobacteria > Pseudomonadales > Pseudomonadaceae > Aquipseudomonas. Next base: position 340,045 of record NZ_QXTJ01000033.1, read on the forward strand.
GAATCAAACGCCAGACAGTACGCCGCATCGCCTTGATCTGTCGCCCGAACCGCTTCGTGATATCGCAGGCCGTAGGAGCTCTCGGAGGTTACGACGGCAGCGATCTGGCGCGCAGCGGCAGTAAATCCAGAGGCTGCGGTACATCTGGCAGGCCTGGGTGTCTGTTTTTACTGCCGGTTCCCGGCAGATCGCTGGCAAGCCGGCTCCTACGCCTTCGGCAGAATCAAACGCCAGGCGGTACGCCGCAACGCCTTCCTGCCATACGAACCGCTTCGTGTTGCGCGGACTGCCACAGACTCGTCGCTCACCGGATATCCTTCCCCTATCGCGGGACCGACGTATCCAACCCGCTACAAATCTCCACCACCGCGCTGTTTACATCTCCCCCGGCCAACCCGGTATTCTCCACTTCATTCCTCTTTCAGGTGCATGTCGATGCTGCAAGTCCAGGGCGTGTTCAAGAGCTATGCGACGGCCCAAGGTCCGCTGGCGGTATTGCGGGGCGTGGATTTGCAACTGGATGGCGGGCAGAGCCTGGCGCTGATGGGCGAGTCGGGCAGTGGCAAAAGCACCTTGCTGCATCTGGTGGCCGGGCTGGATCAGGTGGACAAAGGCAGCATCGAGATCGCCGGGCAGCGCCTGGATCAGATGAACGAAGCGCAGCTGGCGAACTGGCGGCGCACGGAAATCGGGCTGGTGTTTCAGCAGTTCAATCTGATCGGCAGCCTGAAAGTCGAAGACAACCTTGCCTTTCAGGCCCGGCTGGCCGGACGCTTCGAGCCACAGTGGCAAGCCGAACTGACCGATCGTCTGGGTCTGGGCACACTGCTCAAGCGTTATCCCGAACAGCTTTCCGGCGGCCAACAGCAACGAGTCGCCATTGGTCGCGCCCTCGCCTCGCGCCCCGGTTTGCTGCTGGCCGACGAGCCCACGGGCAACCTCGATGAAAACACCAGTGATGAAGTCCTGCAACTGTTGCTCGACCTGCTCGCCGACAGCCCCACCAGCCTGTTGATGGTGACCCACAGCCCCAGGGTCGCGGCGCGGCTGGACCGTCAGGCCATCCTGCATCTTGGGCAACTGGCTGCCGAAGGCCAGCGCTGATGCCGGTTTTCTACTGGACACTCAAAGCCCTGCTCAGCCACTGGCGGCGCCATCCCGTTCAGTTTTTCAGCGTGCTGACCGGATTGTGGCTTGCGACCAGCCTGCTCACCGGCGTGCAGGCACTCAACAGCCAGGCGCGAGAAAGCTATGCCAAGGCCAGCCAGTTGATCGGTGGCGAACCGCAGCAAGTGCTGGTCGCCCCCAATGGCGGGAATTTCTCGCAAGACGCCTTTGTCAGCCTGCGCCACGCGGGTTGGCCGGTGTCCCCGGCGCTGCGCGGCCGCGTCACCCTCAAGGATTTGCCCGACCAACGCCTGACGCTGCTGGGGGTCGAGCCGGTCTCGTTGCCGGTCAACACCGCCCTGGCCGGGCAGGCGCTGGACACCGCGCAGATCGTCGAGTTTTTCACCCCGCCGGGCAGCACCTGGATTTCCCCGCAGACCCTCAAGGCGCTGGGCCTGCACGAAGGTGAGCAGCCCCTGAGCGACAACGGAAAGACCCTGCCGCCCTTGCACGCCCACGCCGACATGGCCCCCGGCCTGCTGCTGATGGACATCGGCCTGGCGCAACAGGTGCTGAACCAGCCCGGCCAGATTTCCCGCCTGATCCTGCCCACGGATTTCGCCGAGAATGCTCCCCCGCTGCCGGATGAATTCAAGGGTGAACTGGTGATCCGCAAGAGCGGCGAAGACAACGATCTGGGGCGCCTGACTGAAAGTTTTCACCTGAACCTCGATGCGCTGGGCTTCCTGTCATTCGTGGTCGGCCTGTTTATCGTCCACGCAGCGATTGGCCTGGCGCTGGAGCAGCGTCGCGGATTGCTCAGAAACCTGCGCGCCTGTGGCGTCAGCGCCCGTGGACTGATCGCCAGCCTGATCGTCGAACTCGGCGTGCTGGCGTTGCTCGGCGGCATTGCCGGGGTGATCAGCGGCTACTGGCTGGCGAGCGTGTTACTGCCTGATGTCGCGGCCAGTCTGCGAGGTTTGTATGGCGCCGAGGTGGCCGGGCATCTGAACCTGAGCATCTGGTGGTGGCTGAGCGGGCTTGGGGTCGCACTGCTCGGCGCCTTTCTCGCCGGAGCCAGTAGCCTGTTGCGCGCGGCGCGTCTGCCGTTGCTCGCGCTGGCCAACGCTCAGGCCTGGCATGAAACCCATGCCCGCTGGTTGAAGCGCCAGGGCTGGATTGCGGGGATATCGGCCGTGATCGCGATACTCGCTGCGCTGTTCGGCAACAGCCTGTCCATGGGCTTCGTGTTGATGGCCAGCCTGTTGCTCGCTGCCGCATTGGGCTTGCCGGTATTGCTCAATACGCTGCTCAACGCACTGTTGGGCAAAAGCCGCTCAGTGCTCGGCCAGTGGTTTCTCGCCGACTGCCGTCAGCAACTGCCTGCCTTGAGCCTGGCGCTGATGGCACTGCTGCTGGCGATGGCCGCAAACATCGGCGCGGGCAGCATGACGTCAGGCTTCCGCCAGACCTTCACCCACTGGCTGGAACAACGGCTGAGCGCCGAGCTGTACATCAATCCGCAGAATGCCGCTCAGGCCGCGCCGCTGCAAAAGTGGCTGAGCGAACAACCGCTGACCTCCGCCGTGCTGCCCAATTATCAAGTCTCGCTGCAACTCAAAGGCTGGCCCGCCGAGCTGTTCGGCGTGATCGACCATCCGCATTACCGGCAACACTGGCCGTTGCTGGAATCCGCCAGCGGCGATGCCTGGGCAGCACTCGCCAAAGAAGACACGCTGATGCTCAGCGAGCAACTGGCGCGGCGGCTGAACGTCAGCATCGGCGATGAAGTGAAACTCCCTGCGCCCGACGGAGAATGGCCGCTGCGGGTGGTCGGCATCTACGCCGACTACGGCAATCCCAAGGGCCATATGCTGGTCAATGCCGATCACTTGCTCAAACATTGGCCGACCCTGACGCCCAACCGCTTCAACCTGCGCATCGACCCGCGCGCCATCCCGCAATTGCTGCGTGTGCTGCACAACAAATTCAGCATCGATGACAACCGCATCGTCGATCAGATCCAGCTCAAGACTTGGTCGCGTCAGGTCTTCGAACGCACCTTTGCCGCCACGGCCGCCCTGAACAGCCTGACGCTGATGGTCGCCGGCGTGGCGCTGTTCATCAGTCTGCTGACCCAGAGCCAGAGCCGCCTCGGGCAACTGGCGCCGCTGTGGGCATTGGGCGTTACGCGACGGCAATTGATGCTGCTGAATCTGGCGCAGACCTGGCTGTTGGCGGTGCTGACGCTGGTACTGGCGATTCCGTTGGGGCTGCTGCTGGCTTGGTGTCTGGATGCGGTGATCAACGTGCAGGCGTTCGGCTGGCGCCTGCCCTTGCAGGTGTTCCCGATGCAGTTGCTGCGGCTGATGCTGTTGGCAATGCTCGCGACCTTGCTGGCGTCTGCGTGGCCGCTGTATCGCCTGTACCGCACACGGCCGGCTGATTTATTGAGGACCTTCGCCAATGAAGGCTGATGGGTTGATAAAGGCCAAGGCGATTGCGCTGTTGATCGTCAGCCTGCTGATGGTCGGCTGCGACGACAAACCCGAGGAAGAGAAAGGCTTCGCCGGACTGGCGGACGATGCGGCGAGCTACGCACAGGTAACGCCGGACAAGCGCTTTCTCTTTCCCGAGGATCACGGCCCGCACAACGATTTTCGGATCGAGTGGTGGTACATCACCGCCAATCTCACGGACGCCGACGGTCAATCGTTCGGCGTGCAATGGACGCTCTTTCGCAACGCCCTTCCCCGCTCGAAAAACGCGCCGACCGACGATCAGGGCTGGAGCAATCGCAACCTGTGGATGGGCCACGCGGCAGTCACGTCCGAGGACCAGCACTTCGCAGCCGAACGCTATGCCCGAGGCGGCGTCGGCCAGGCGGGCGTGAACTTGGCGCCCTTCTCGGCGTGGATCGACGATTGGGCGCTGAACAGTCAGGCCCCCGGCGACGATCCGCTGGCCGACATGCAGCTTCAAGCCAGCGGCCCGCAGTTCCACTATCGACTGCACCTGACGGCAAGCAAACCGCTGGTGCTGCAAGGCAAACAGGGTTTCAGCCAGAAATCGGAACAGGGCCAAGCGTCGTATTACTACAGTCAGCCGTTCTTTGAGGCCCAGGGCAGCATCGAGATCGACGGCAAAACGTATCAGGTGTCCGGCCCGGCCTGGCTGGATCGCGAATGGAGCAGCCAGCCGCTGACGGAAAACCAGACCGGCTGGGACTGGTTCTCGCTGCACCTTAAAGACGGCGCCGAAGTCATGCTCTATCGCATGCGGCAGAAGGACGGCGAGCCGTACCTCACCGGCACCTGGATCAACGCCGATGGCAGCACCCAGTTGCTGGAAGCAAAGGACATCGAGCTTGAGGCGCAGGACACCACTGACGTCGATGGCCGCGACATGCCCACCCGTTGGTCGGTAAAGATACGGGGCAAAGATCTGGATATCAGGGTTGATGCCCTCAATCCCCAGGCGTGGATGAACCTGCAGATTCCCTATTGGGAGGGGCCGGTGCAGGTCAGCGGCAGTGAGGACGGGGTGGGGTATCTGGAGATGACGGGGTATTGAAACAGCGGGGCCCCTCCAACGGCACGTCCCCTGTAGCAGTCCGGCTTGCCGACGGTGGCGGCATTGAAATCGCTACCGCCGGCAAGCCGTGCTGCTACAGGCGGCGTCTGCAAAATAGATACAGTTACCAGACATCCGCGCCTGCTTATAACCGATCGTTCTAAAACTCTGGCAATTCCTGCCGGTCAGTCTTTGGGTAGCCGGACTTCCCGTCTACGTTCCCCAACGGAAAACCGGTAAGGATTATATGTGCGGATTAGCTGGTGAGTTACGCTTCGACAACCAACCTGCGGACCTCTCCGCAGTAGAACGCATCACCCATCATCTGGCCCCTCGTGGCCCGGATGCCTGGGGCTTTCATAGCCAGGGGCCGATTGCCCTCGGCCATCGTCGCCTGAAAATCATGGACCTGTCGGACGGCTCGGCGCAGCCGATGATCGACAGCCATCTGGGCCTGTCACTGGCCTTCAACGGCGCGATCTATAACTTCCCGGAATTGCGTGCCGAGCTGGAAAGCCTCGGCTATCAGTTCCATTCCGGTGGCGACACCGAAGTGCTGCTCAAGGGTTATCACGCCTGGGGCGCCGACATGCTGCCCAAGCTCAACGGCATGTTCGCTTTCGCCATCTGGGAGCGCGATAACAACAGCCTGTTCATTGCCCGCGACCGTCTGGGCGTAAAGCCTCTGTACCTGTCGCGCACCGACAAGCGCCTGCGTTTCGCCTCGGCGCTGCCCGCCCTGCTCAAAGGCGGCGACATCAGTCCGATGCTCGACCCTGTGGCGCTGAACCATTACCTGAATTTCCACGCGGTGGTCCCCGCGCCTCGCACCCTGCTGGCCGGCGTCGAGAAACTTCCGCCTGCGACCTGGATGCGCGTCAATTCCAACGGCAAGACCGAGCAGAACGTCTGGTGGACCCTGCCTTACGGCCCTCACGCAGACGAAGCCAACCTGACGCTGGAAGACTGGCGCGACCGCGTGCTCGACAGCACCCGCGAAGCCGTGGCCATTCGTCAACGTGCTGCGGTAGATGTCGGTGTGCTGCTCTCCGGCGGTGTCGATTCGAGCATGCTGGTCGGCCTGTTGCGCGAAGTCGGTGTGAAAGACCTCTCGACCTTTTCCATCGGTTTTCAGGATGCCGGTGGCGAGCGCGGCGACGAGTTCCAGTATTCGGACCTGATCGCCAAGCACTACGGCACTCATCACCATCAGTTGCGCATCAAGGAAAGCGAAATCATCGAGCAACTGCCCGCCGCGTTTCGCGCCATGAGCGAGCCGATGGTCAGCCACGACTGCATCGCGTTCTACCTGCTGTCTCGCGAAGTCGCCAAGCACTGCAAGGTGGTGCAGAGCGGCCAGGGCGCGGACGAGCTGTTCGCCGGTTATCACTGGTATCCGCAAGTAGACGGCGCCAGCGACCCCTACGCGGCGTATCGCGATGCGTTCTTCGACCGCAGCTACAACGAATACGCCGACACTGTCGCTCCGCAATGGCTGACCGCCAATGACGCAGCCGGTGATTTCGTGCGCGAACATTTCGCCATGCCGGGCGCTGATGCGGCGGTCGATAAGGCGCTGCGTCTGGACAGCACCGTGATGCTGGTCGACGACCCGGTCAAGCGCGTCGACAACATGACCATGGCCTGGGGTCTGGAAGCGCGTACGCCCTTCCTCGATTACCGTCTGGTCGAACTGTCGGCCCGTGTCCCGGCGCGCTTCAAGCTGCCGGATGGCGGTAAACAGGTGTTGAAGGAAGCGGCACGTCTGGTGATTCCATCGGAAGTCATCGACCGCAAGAAAGGCTATTTCCCGGTGCCGGGCCTCAAACATCTCGAGGGCGACACCCTGAACTGGGTGCGTGATCTGTTGCTCGACCCGAGCCAGGACCGCGGCCTGTTCAACCCGACCATGCTCGACAAGCTGTTGACCGATCCCGATGGTCAATTGACCCCGCTGCGCGGCTCGAAGCTGTGGCAGCTCGCGGCCCTGAACCTGTGGCTCAGCGAACAAGGACTTTGACCGATGAAAGCCAACGCTTCGATCTACAACCAGCGCCTGTTGCGCGGTCAGGCGCCGTCCTATGAACGCCTGCAGGCCCGTTTCGCCGAAGACGGCAGCACGCCGGATGCCCAACCGCTGGCGTTGCATTGCGGCTGGGGGCGGCTGCTGATCGGTCACACTTATCCCGACCCTGAGGCGCTGGCCCACGAACTGTTGAACGAGAAACCGGGCGAGCGCGACATTGCGCTCTACGTGGCCGCGCCGCAGCAGGTGCTGGCCCAGTCGCCGCAGCAGCTGTTTCTCGATCCCTCCGACACCCTGCGTCTGTGGTTCAGCGACTATCGCCCTTCGCAACGGGTGTTCCGCGGTTTTCGCATTCGTCGGGCGCAGAATCAGGACGACTGGACTGCGATCAACAATCTGTACATTTCCCGGGGCATGCTGCCGATCGACCCGAACCTGTTGACCCCGCGCCACCAGGGTGGGCCGGTGTACTGGATTGCTGAAGACGAAAGCACTAATGCGGTGATCGGCAGCGTCATGGGCCTCAATCATCACAAGGCGTTCAACGACCCGGAAAACGGCAGCAGCCTGTGGTGCCTGGCGGTCGATCCACAATGCACCCGGCCCGGCGTCGGCGAAGTGCTGGTTCGGCATCTGATCGAACACTTCCAGAGTCGCGGCCTTGCCTATCTGGACCTCTCGGTGCTGCACGACAACCAACAAGCCAAGAATCTCTACGGCAAGCTCGGTTTCCGCAACCTGCCGACCTTCGCCATCAAGCGCAAGAACGGCATCAACGAGCGGCTGTTTCTAGGCCCGGGTCCTGAAGGCGATTTCAACCCGTATGCACGGATCATCGTCGAAGAGGCCCATCGTCGCGGCATCGACGTGCAGGTGGACGATGCCGAAGCAGGTCTGTTCACGCTGATTCATGGCGGACGGCGCATTCGCTGCCGTGAATCCCTGAGCGATCTGACCACCGCCGTCAGCATGACCTTGTGTCAGGACAAACGCCTGACGAACAAGGTCTTGAAAGCGGCCGGTCTGGAATTGCCGGTGCAGCAACTGGCGGGCAATGCCGATGACAATCTGGCGTTCCTCGACGAGCACGAACGGGTGGTGGTCAAGCCGGTGGATGGCGAGCAGGGTCAGGGCGTTGCCGTCGACTTGCGGACCATCGAAGACGTGCAGGCTGCGGTAGAACGCGCCCGCCAGTTCGACAGCCGCGTGCTGCTCGAAAGCTTTCATGAGGGGCTCGACCTGCGCATCGTAGTCATCGGTTTCGATGTAGTCGCGGCGGCGATCAGGCGCCCTGCCGAGATCATGGGCGATGGCCGTCATACCGTCGCGCAACTGATCGAAGCGCAGAGCCGTCGCCGGGCTGCGGCAACCGGTGGCGAAAGCAAGATTCCAGTGGACGAGGAAACCCGTCGCACTGTGGAAGATGCCGGCTTCACCTTCGACAGCGTGTTGCCCGCCGACCAGCGTCTGGCCGTTCGACGCACCGCGAATCTGCACACCGGCGGTTGTCTGGAGGACGTCACGGCGATTCTTCACCCGGTGTTGAAAGACGCCGCCATCCGCGCTGCCCGCGCCCTCGACATTCCGGTGGTAGGTCTGGACCTCATGGTCCCGGCCGCTGACCAGCCGGAGTACGTGTTCATCGAAGCCAACGAGCGTTGTGGCCTGGCCAATCACGAGCCACAGCCCACCGCCGAACGCTTCGTCGATCTTTTGTTTCCACATAGCCTGCCTGTGCACGGCTGAAGACCGGCGCGCTCCCCCTACTTTCGTAGGAGCGCGCTTGCCCGCGATTGCGTGATGCTAAGCGACAACATCGTTATAGGCATACCGATATCGCGGGCAAGCGCGCTCCTACAGGGGAAGAACCGCGTCATCAATAGGAGCCTCCCCATGACCACTGCAAAGAAAATCCTCGAACCGGATCTGAATTACCTGCAGAAAGTCCTGCTGGAAATGCTCGCGATTCCAAGCCCGACCGGGTTTACCGACACCATCGTGCGCTACGTCGCCGAGCGTCTCGAAGAGCTGGGCATTCCTTTTGAGCTGACCCGCCGCGGGACGATCCGCGCAACGCTTAAAGGCAAACAGAACAGCCCCGACCGCGCCGTCTCCGCGCACCTGGACACCATCGGCGCCAGCGTGCGTGAGGTAAAGGACAACGGTCGTCTGGGCCTGGCGGCGGTCGGTTGCTGGTCCAGCCGCTTTGCTGAAGGCAGCCGGGTGAGTGTATTCACCGACACCGGCGTAATTCGCGGCAGCGTGTTGCCGTTGATGGCATCAGGGCATGCGTTCAATACCGCCGTCGACACCATGCCGATCAGCTGGGATCACATCGAACTGCGCCTGGACGCCTACTGCGCCACCCGCGCTGACTGTGAGTCGCTAGGCATCAACGTCGGCGATTTCGTCGCCTTCGATCCGCTGCCCGAGTTCACCGAAAGCGGCCACATCAGCGCACGGCACCTGGACGACAAGGCCGGTGTCGCTGCCCTGCTCGCAGCGCTCAAGGCGATTGTCGACAGCGGTGCCGAGCCCCTGATCGACTGTCACCCACTGTTCACCATCACCGAAGAAACTGGCAGCGGCGCGGCGGGTAGTCTGCCGTGGGACGTCAGCGAATTCGTCGGCATCGACATCGCCCCGGTCGCGCCCGGCCAGCACTCCAGCGAACACGCGGTAAGCGTGGCGATGCAGGACTCCGGTGGCCCCTACGACTATCACCTGTCCCGCCACTTGCTGCGCCTGGGCCAGGAAAAGGAACTGTCGGTACGCCGCGACCTGTTCCGCTACTACTACAGCGACGCCCACTCGGCGATCACCGCTGGCTACGACACCCGTACGGCGCTGCTGGCCTTCGGCTGCGACGCGACCCACGGCTATGAACGCACGCACATCGACAGCCTCAGCACCCTGAGCCGACTGCTGACCGCGTACATCATGAGCCCGCCGGTGTTTGCCAGCGACGCGCATCCGTCCAATGCTTCGCTGGAGAATTTCAGCCATCAACTGGAGCACGATGCGCAGATGGAAACCGATACAAGGGTGCCGGCGGTGGATACGCTGGTGGGGCAGCGTTAAGCGCCCTCGTGTGCGGCTGTTCTTGTCTGACCGTTCCCCACGCTCCGCGTGGGAACATCTGCGTGTAAGATTCAGCACCCAAGCGTGTAGCCGCCGCCTCGGTACCGCGCTAGCATCCCCGCCATCTACCCCCTGCAATAACCGAGAACTCCATGCTGATCCCCTACGACCAACTCGAATCCGACACCCTCACGCGTCTGATCGAGGATTTCGTTACCCGTGATGGCACGGACAATGGCGACGAAACGCCGCTGGAGACCCGCGTCTTGCGGGTGCGACATGCGTTGAGCAAGGGGCAGGCAGTGATTTTCTTCGACCTGGACAGTCAGCAGTGCCAATTGATGCTCAAGCACGACGTGCCCAAAGAGTATTTCGACGAGTGACGGGGTGCGCGTCTCTCCCGCCCGACGCGCAGTCAACCGTCACCTCAACTGCGCGGCGACTGACCGTTATGCTGTCGCAGGCTTGCGGCGATCCGCCTGAAGATCTCNTTGCCGGTAATGCCTAGCACGCGCACGCTGATGTCATCACCGATGTTGAAGATTTCTCCGATTTGTCTCGTCAATACCAGCACTGTTCCGCTCCCGTTGCGGTGATCGAGCGGGCAGATTGCCCTCGCTGGAAGAGCCATACAACGTCAGGAAACAAAATCAGTAACGCCCTTCGAGACACGCGGGCGGTTGCTGACAGACCCATCCTACAAATCCGGATGGTTTCGTGAACATGCTCAGACACGCCGGTCCGTTTCAGGCCTTTTCAGCGTCTTAGCCACTGACTGACCAGCGCGGCCCGAACAGAATGATGGTTGCGCCAATCACACAGAACGCCACACCAATCCAGTCAGATGTCAGGGGACGCACGCGCTCGATCACGCCGAGCCAGGCAATGGACGCGACGATATAGATACCGCCATATGCCGCGTACGCACGTCCGGCGTAAGTGGCTTCGACCCGAGTCAGCAGCAGCGCGAACACCGTCAGGCTGATCAGCGCCGGAATGACCCAGATCGCACTCTTGCCCTGACGCAACCACATCCAGAAGCCGTAGCACCCGGCGATTTCGAACAAGGCAGCGAGGAAGAACCAGAGGTAATTGAGCACGGCAAAATCTCTTCAAGGGTGGCCGGGAGGATGCGCGCCACCCTATCAGAAAATTCGCCGCGCCTTCTAAGGCCGCCTGGATCAATCCTTCCCGGATTTAGCCTTGGCGCGCATTTTGTCCGCCATGTTCGCCATCTCGTCATACAACATCTGCGGATTCTTCTGCTTGAGTTGCCAGGCCATACGCCCTTGCTCATGGGGCAGGATCATGAATTCGCCCCTGGCGACCTGATCATGAATGTACTCGGCGATATCACTGGCGGAGATCGGTGAGCTCTCCAGCAACTTGCCCACTTGCGCTTTCATCGCCGGCGTGGGGCCCCGAAACGAATCGAGCAGGTTGGTCTGGAAAAACGACGGGCAGACCACATGGACACCGATCTCTTGCTGGCGCAGCTCCACCAGCAGGCTTTCCGACAACGCCACGACGCCTGCCTTGGCCACGTTGTAGTTGCTCATTGCAGGGCCCTGCATCAGCGCTGCCATCGACGCGATATTGATGATCTTGCCCTTGCTCTTCTCCAGCAGCGGCAGGAACGCCTTACAGCCTTTGACCACGCCCATCAGGTTGATCGCAATCTGCCAATCCCAGTCCTCCAGCGACAGCTCGTCGAAGAAGCCACCTGAAGCGACGCCTGCGTTGTTGACAATAATGTCGATGCCACCGAGCTTTTGCTCGCATGCCTGAGCGAATGCAGTCAGCTGGCTGTAATCCCGAACATCGCACCGTTGAACAAAGCCTTCCCCGCCCGCTTCCCGCACCAACTTCAGAGTTTCCTGCAGCCCGGCATCGTTGACGTCCGACATCGCCAACTGCCAGCCATCGCGGGCCCAGCGCAGCGCGATTTCGCGACCCAGACCGGACCCGGCGCCAGTGATCATGATGCGATTTTGCATAGCAATTGCCTTGTCAGTTGCGAAGAAGTGAGTTGAGTGTAAACAGACAAATTGTCCGACAACCCCTTCATTAGCTCGCTGAATATCCCAGGCAAACCATCGCCTCATCGCCCTTTGCGTTGACGCCGCCAGCGCAGAAGCACAATCAGATACGCGCTGATATTGACGACCAGCACCACGGCCCCCAGCGCGATCTGTATCTGTGGGGTCAGTCCGGCCGGGTAGATCAGCGGGATCAGATAATGGCCGAGGAAATCGCCTTCATAACCCGCTGAACCCGCCTTCAAGCGCAGGGCATTTTCCAGGGGGGTCAACGGGCAATACAGATGCAGAAATTCAACCGCCATTCCCCAAGCGACCGCAGGCAGGTGAAGCCAGATCCAGCCGCGCCAGCGCAACACCAGCAGTGCACCCGACAAGACAAAAACAATGAACAAAAGATGGAAGACCACCACGGCGTCCGCCATCAGCGAATAAAACATAGCGTGCTTCCTTTTTACGGACCCGAGTGCAACTTGGCGACCGAGCGCTTAGTTGTAAGTTCCATATTAATTCGCTGTAAGGACCTCGGTTTTCAAGACACAATCGCGCCTCACAACTCGACCATGTATTTCACAAGCCGCTGATTCATAACGATAATTTTAAATATGTTATTTTTTATGACCTTTCATCAGAACCTTTTTACTCGGCCCATAGTCGGATTATTCAGGCGGCACAACTTTAGCCCATCCGGGGCAAAGATGTGGAAAGCACAGCCATTCACCAAGTACCTAAGAAGGAACTCGTCATGGGCATAGGCACAATTCTGATCATCATCCTCATTCTCCTGCTGATCGGCGGTCTGCCGGTGTTTCCGCACTCCAGAAGTTGGGGCTACGGGCCATCGGGCATCATCGGCACGATCCTGGTGATTCTGTTGATTCTGGTGCTGCTCGGCAGGATATGACCCCCTGGCAGCCAGTCAGAACCCCGCTCTCGTAGCGGGGTTTTTTATTGCCAGGATTTGCCTGCGGCAGGACAAACGAAAACGCCCCGACGAGTCGGGGCGTTTTGCATTGCATTACCGCCTTACATCACTCAGTGAGACACGGCACCGCTGGCACCCAGGCCAGTCTGTGAACGGACGAACTGAGGGAAGAACAGCGCACGCTCGCCTTCTGCCGCTTTCGACTTGTCGGTGATCGAGAAGAACCAGATCCCCACGAAAGCGATGATGATGGAGAAGAACGCCGGGTACTCGTACGGGAAGATCGCCTTCTCGTGATGCAGGATCTGCACCCAGATGGTCGGGCCGAGGATCATCAGGATGACCGCGCTGAGCAGGCCCATCCAGCCGCCGATCATGGCGCCGCGGGTGGTCAGGTTTTTCCAGTACATGGAGAGCAACAGCACAGGGAAGTTGCAGCTCGCCGCGATGGAGAACGCCAGGCCGACCATGAACGCGATGTTCTGACTTTCGAAGGCGATACCCAGCACGATGGCAACAACGGCCAGCGCAATGGTGGTCATCTTCGACACACGGATTTCATCTTTCTCGTTGGCTTTGCCGGCTTTGATCACGCTGGCGTACAGGTCGTGAGACACCGCCGAAGCACCGGCCAGGGTCAGACCGGCAACCACCGCCAGGATGGTCGCGAAGGCTACCGCCGAGATGAAGCCCAGGAACAGGCTGCCACCGACCGCATTGGCCAGGTGAACCGCCGCCATGTTGTTACCGCCCAACAGAGCGCCGGCTGCATCCTTGAACGCCGGGTTGGTGCTGACCAGCAGGATCGCGCCGAAGCCGATGATGAAGGTCAGGATGTAGAAGTAGCCAATGAAGCCGGTCGCATAAAGAACCGATTTACGGGCTTCCTTCGCGTCGCTCACAGTGAAGAAGCGCATCAGGATGTGTGGCAGACCGGCAGTACCGAACATCAGTGCCAGGCCGAGAGAGAACGCCGAAATCGGATCTTTGACCAGACCGCCCGGGCTCATGATCGCTTCACCTTTGGGGTGAACCTTGATGGCTTCGGAGAACAGGACATTGAAGTCGAAGTTGACGTGCCTCATTACCATGAATGCCATGAAGGAGGCACCCGACAGCAACAGCACAGCCTTGATGATCTGCACCCAGGTGGTCGCCAGCATGCCGCCGAACAGCACGTACAGGCACATCAGGATACCGACCAATACCACCGCCACGCTGTAGTCCAGGCCAAATAGCAGCTGAATCAGCTTGCCGGCACCGACCATCTGCGCGATCAGATAGAACGCCACCACCACCAGCGAACCGCAGGCGGACAGGGTGCGAATTTCCTTCTGCTTGAGGCGGTAGGACGCCACGTCAGCGAAGGTGTACTTACCCAGGTTACGCAGGCGTTCAGCGATCAGGAACAGAATGATCGGCCAGCCGACGAGGAAGCCGATCGAGTAGATCAGGCCGTCGTAGCCGGAGGCATACACCAGCGCGGAAATACCCAGAAAGGACGCAGCCGACATGTAGTCACCGGCGATGGCAAGGCCGTTCTGAAAACCGGTGATCTTGCCGCCGGCGGCGTAGTAGTCCGCTGCCGATTTGTTTTTCTTGGCCGCCCAGTAGGTCACGCAGAGCGTGGCACCGACGAAGATCACGAACATGACGATCGCGGCAACGTTGAGCGGTTGTTTCTGCACGGCGCCGGTCAGGGCATCCGCCGCCCAGAGAGTCGGTGCAAAGGCCGCAAGGCCCAGGGCTGCAAACAGGCGCCGGATCATTGTTGAGCCTCCTTCAGGATCGCGTTGTTCAGCTCATCGAACTCGCCGTTTGCGCGGCGAACATAGATGGCTGTCAACACGAACGCGGAGATGATCAGGCCGACCCCGATTGGCATTCCCCAAGTGATGGATGATGTGGCGCTGAGTTTGGCGCCGAGAATCTGAGGCCCATACGCAATCAAAAGGATGAAAGCGGAGTAAAGCCCAAGCATGATCGCCGAGAGAATCCAGGCGAATCGTTCCCTTTTCGAGACCAGCTCCTTGAAGCGCGGGCTGTTCTGAATCGAGAGGTAAATGCTGTCGTTCATTGTTTTTGTCCTCGCAGCACAGATGGATGTCACGTATTGCACTTTAGTCCGCTCTGAGGCGCACTCCAGACGACCTTAGTATTAGAACGACATTAGTTGCTGTGCGCGGGGCTGCGTATTGACGGGGCAACTGAAAAACCGGACGCATGTTTGGCAGAAGTGACGTCGCATTTCTGCAGGACGGCAGTGAGTTGGATGCTTCTGGCCGAAGGCCATGGGAGCCTGACTTGTCGGCGATCGGCTGCGCAGCAGTCGTAAGATGAGCGAACCCGATTTATTTGACGCGCATGCAGAGAATTTACTGCCGGTTCCCGGCAGATCGCAGGCAAGCCAGCTCCCACGCCCTTCGGGCAGAATCAAAAACCACGCCCTTCCGGCGGAATGAAAAAACCAGGCGCGCAGCACCGTAGCTTC
>NZ_QXTJ01000008.1:0-109905 GCF_003605735.1 Pseudomonas sp. LS-2
CGGCCCTGGCATTCCAGCTCGCCCATGCTTCTGGCCGAAAGCCCTGTCATTCCGGCTCGCCCATGCTTCTGGCCGAAAGCCCTGTCATTCCGGCTCGCCCATGCTTCTGGCCGAAGACCGTGGCATTCCGGCCCCCTATGCTTCTGGCCGAAGGCCGTGGGAGGCCAGCTTGCTGACGATCTGCCGCGCAGCGGTAGCAACCCGGCCAATGCGGTTGACCTGACCCACCGTGCCAAAGAGCCTCAGGACCGCTTCGCGGCCCATCGCTGCCGTCGTAACCTCCGAGAGCTCCCACGCCCTGCGGGCACAAGCGAGTTAGCGGCGTGATGCCTGTCTGCGCCTCTGGCCAAAGGCCGTAGCAGTCCGGCTTGCCGGCGGTAGCGATCTTCCGACCGTCACCGCCTGCAAGCCATGCTGCTACTGATTTTTTGCGTCCAGGCGCGGAACGGTCATACGTTGACCCACGAGTTGC
This sequence comes from Pseudomonas sp. LS-2, assembly GCF_003605735.1. Taxonomy (GTDB): domain Bacteria; phylum Pseudomonadota; class Gammaproteobacteria; order Pseudomonadales; family Pseudomonadaceae; genus Aquipseudomonas. The sequence goes on from NZ_QXTJ01000008.1 coordinate 473, forward strand.
TGTGCCCGGTCTTGGCGATACGGCCCAGTGGCAGGTAGGTACGCTGCGCCTGCTTATAGGTTTGCCAGTCGATGATCGCGGCTCTGTTGACGGTCGGGCAGGCCACAAGATTGATGGTCTGACGCAGCCTGTACAGCTCAGGTAGCGTGCGGTCGACCACGTCATTGAAGACGCCAGGGCCTGTCAGCCAGCTGAGTTGTCTGGCGAAACGTTCGAACCCGGCCTTGTCGAACTGGATATCGGGCTTGGTGCGGTAGAAGTCAGGGAGTTGCTCGAAGCGTCTGCGAATTTCAGCGGAGATCAGGTCCAGGGTCGGGTTGCCGGCGTGGCTGCCGATCATGTTGGTGTTGTACAACGCGTGCATCGACAGTGTTTCATTGGCCACAGGTGCGGCCACCAGCAGGCCGTTGGCGGTCGTATGCAATTCGGTCTCCTTGATGCTTTCACCGGGTATTCCGAAGTTCTGGCCGTCAATCTGGTGGGGATACTCACCGGTGGCGAGAAATGTGTCGTCTAGATCCATGTACAACCCGCCTTCGTGATGTAGAAGACGATAACGCAGGATGTCTACTGCCGAAGCGTAGGTGGTCGCTTGCCCGCCATTACCGGTCATTGCGGCCTGGTATTGATCGTAGTATTCGCTGTCCTGGAACACCTTGAAGAAGTCCTGATCCTCCAGCACCCGAACCTCCAGCGACGGCGCCCGCTCCCTCAGGTTCTGGATATTAAAGGCGTAGGCCTCCGGATTAGCGTTCGACAGGTACAAGCGGTACGCGTACTGACTGCCTTCCAGGTGTTCGGCATTGCGGGCGATGTTGCTTAGCAGTTCCGAACTGATCGTCTTGTCGCCCACCCAGATGTGCGTGACCACTCGGGGAATAGGGCTTGAAAGGCCGCCGCTGTGGGCGGTGAAGTCCACGGGTAGCTTCAGATCGATCCCCAGACCTCTGAGTGTCTGCATTCGCGCTTCATCGCTGACATGCGCGTTCACGTCACGCACGGGTACCAGATTAGTTTTTGGCGGTTGCGGCGCCGCGTAGTAGACAGGGTTCACTTCGTTCAAGTCGTCTTTCAGCAGAAAAGCGTTGCGTTCGACGTCGTAAACGACTTCAGCGAGATAGCCGTCCACGCTGGCTTGAAGCAGATCCGGGAAAGTTCTGTAGTTGGTCGTTCTGACAATGGCATCGGCAACCGCGCTGTCTCCTCCGGGTAACAGCCCGATCACATCGCTGTACTCAAAGCTTTCGGCAACCTCGGGTTCCGGCCAGTGGGGAGGATTCACCGGGCTCAGGGGATACCCAAGCTCGCCGTTTACCTCGCTGGGACTGACAAACCAGTTGCTTCGGGTACGAAATACCTCCGCGGTTTTCGACACGCCTTGTTCAACCGCCGGTAAGGCATTGAGCACACCGAATACCGCCTCCCCGACGCCAGCCGCCTTTTGTTCAAGGTTTTTGGAATTGATTGCCTGATCCAGTCCAAGGCCGAACTGTGCGACGCCACCGGCGGCGAACACCAGCGCAAGTTCTGGAGCCAGCAGAACCAGAGGCGCGAGCATGTTCATCGCTGAGTACACGTAGCCGCGCCACTTCGCCTTGGTGACGTCATGGTCAGTGGTAATGATGAAATCGGCGTCTTGATAGCTGCGGTCTTTCTGTCGGTTGGTCAGGGCAAGAAACAGATCCGCGTCAATCCAGGGGCTGTACTCGCTGGCTTTGTAGTTAACGTACTCACGTGCCGGCCACACGCCCACCGTGGTGAAGCCGGGTCGATTGCTGGACAGAAAGAAAGGTTTCGGGAAGCTGGCAAGACCTGAAAGCGCGGTGTCGACGCCGCTGTAGCTCAGGCCATTATCACGATCGGACAGGGCGAAATGTTCGCTCAATGCCTCGCGTTTGCGTGTATCCCGGCATTGAAGTGCGAACCAGTCCTGCATCAGCCCCTCATTGGCGAACTCGTGGAGCGGCGAGGCGTTGCCGGGGATGTAGAGCAGGGTAAGACCGCTTACGTCGTTGCTGATGCAGATCAAATCGGTACTGGCATAGCCGTAGACATTCAATGCCCTGACTTTGACAGAGCCGGATGTGCGCGGTTTTTCCAGACCCGCTGCCTGCCAGGCAAGACGCCGCCCGGCATCAGTCAGGCTGCCTTCACTGACCTGCTTGTTGCAGGCTGTAATGAAAGCGATCTTCACGGCGGTGCGGTAGGCGCTCAGGTTGGTTTCCCAGTAGCGGTCCAGCGCGGCTTTGTAAGGGGTGTGGAAGTTGAGGTCCCAGATGAACTGCTGGAAGTCCTCGGCGCGAATCGGCACATGGGTATCGGCGCTGTAACGTTGCGGCGTGGTCTGACGAAACAGCCCGTTGAAAATCGTATAGGCGGCGCCGTAATGGAACACGCCCGGGGTTTGCATGGCGTCGACCACCGTAATGGGCTCGGGCGGGAAACTTCCGGCCCACGGTGCACCCAATGCCGCGCCGACAACGTTGTTGTTGGACTCGCCTTGCCAGTTGGCGAGAACGGCCTGAGTCAATGTCATTTTCTGGGTCACAACGCCGACCCAATTGCCTTGGGCATCGCTCTGGTAATGCAGAGTGACTGCGTCGATGCGGTCGGGGTCGATCGTATTGCCGTGTTGGCTGGCCCATCGGCGGATGGCGTCGGCGGCCATGCGGTCGGGGCGGGGAAAGTCGATCAGTGTGTCGCGCACATGTCGTACGCCGGTTGCATTTACGTAGTTGCGGGCCATGTCGGTCACCTCGCTGGGTTGATGCGACAAGGTTGGCGGCTACGCCGTGCAGCGATGCGTTACATATGTATTGTTCTGATGATCGATCATCACGCGGTGTTTCTGTCAGTCCCGGCTGGGCGTGATATCCCGCTCCACCGGCTCAGGGTCCGGATCGAAACCCACCGGAAACTTGCCCTTCAGGTGCCACGCGAACGCGATGATTTCAGCGATGGTCAGGTACAGCTCCTGCGGGATGCTGTCGCCCAGTTCCATGCGCGCGAGCATTTTCACCAGTTCGGCGTTCTCGTAAATCGGGACCTTGTACTCCCGGGCTATCGCCAGAATGGCCTCGGCCAGCGCATCGTCGCCCTTGGCGGTGAGGGTGGGCGCTTGCTGGCCGTCGTAGCTCAGGGCAATGGCCTGTCGCGGGTTCTGATCGTGGTTGTTCATCAGGCGTTCTCGTCGATCCAGCGTTGTTCCAGCACGGTCCGCGAACCCTGGGCCGGTACGCCGCGATTGCATTCCAGTTCCTTCACGTTCAAACCGCAGGCCACCAGCCGGGCGCGCAGGTTATTCAGCTCACTGGAGATCAGTTCCGCCGCGCCTTCGCGCTCGGCCCACATCTGGCTGGAAAGGTTGCCCGCGATCAATTGCGCTTGTACCTGCAGCGGGCCCAGCGGCTCAAGATCGAAGGCCAGTTCGACGCGCCAGAGTTTTTCCTTTTCCTTGACCTCTTGGGTCGCGTTTTCTGGCGTCTGTTCGCGTTCGGGGGTGTCTTCGCGCTGAACCTTGACCTGCAACGGCACGATGTCGTGGGCGTTGCGCATGGGGATTTCCAGTTGCCAGGTGGTGACCTGCGTCCCGTCGGCGTTGGTGCGGGTCTGTTCCAGTCCACCGAGCTGATGGCTTTGCAGGCGCGAGATGGCACCTGCAGCCAGTTTCAGCAGGGTTTCCAGGTCGTCCTTGTTGTCCGGGCTGCCCAGGGTGCGCGCCGGTAATGGGAAGTTGATCGGCAGGCTCGGCGCAGCCACCAGGCCAAGCGTACCCAAGGCATTGCGGATCATGCTGGGCATTGCCCGCGCCAGGGTGTTGGCCGCAGCGGCCGCGTCATAGCTGGCATTGTTCGGCAGGCCGGGAAGGATCTGCGCGATGACCCGCAACAGGTTGGCCTTGAGGTCCGGGACCAGCGTCGGGTTTTCGCCCGCCAGCAGCCGCGACTCCATGAACAACCCGCTGGCGCTCAAGGCTTGCGCCACGCCTTTGGCGGTGGTCAGTTGCTGTACATCGGGCAAATCGGCGAACAGTTGATCGATGCTGGCGCGCAGCGACGGCGGCAGGTTATCGGGCGCATCCGTTGTGGGTGGCGACAGATTCTGCAGAGCGGTCAGCAGACTTTGCAGCGAGCCCTGACGGCTTTGCTGGGTCGACAGTTGCTGGGCAAGTGCCAGTTCGTCGAGACGATTGGGCAGGGCGATGAAATTCAGCGCCTGGCTATTTTGCACCTGCGCACTGAGCAGGCTGCCGACGCGCAACGGCTGGGGGCTCTCGATGGTCAGGCTGCTACCGGCCAGCGCCGTATTGAGCAGCATCACGATGGAGCGGTAAGCGGCGGGGGCGTTGCCAGACGATTGCCCGGTCAGTTGCGCGACATTCTGCGCCGCGACCTGAGTGGTCAGCACTTTGCCCTGAAGCAAAGTACCGGCAGGCAACTGGCGGGTATCGATGCTCGTCAGGCTGTTGGCGACGGCCTTTTGCAGGTCCTGCACGCTGATCGTCAGGGTATCGGCCGAGCCCTGGGCGACATTGACGTTGGTGCCTGGCGTCAGCGGCAGCGTGCTGCTGACGGGCAGGGTGGTCTGCTGGCCGTTGTTCATGGTCAGCCTGAGCAGCAGTTGAAAATCCTGGCCCAGTTGTTTGAGGCTGACGACTTCGGCGTTGGCGACTTGCCCCGAGCTCAGCAGGCCGTCACGGGGCTCCATCAACTTGAGCACCTCGCCCGGCGGCACGCCCGCGCGCAACAGGGCCGTGGCAGCTGCTACTGGAGAAAGATTGGGTATATCGCCTGTCATCGGATCCCGACTCGTTGAGGAGGTGCGCGGGGTCAGCCGCCGTGCCCGGCCTTACCACGAAAACTGCCCGTGTCAGCAGGCACGCGGCAACAGCGCCTATCTATGTATAATCCTGCGCCGACGTCATCGGCGGGCGACCGTTAAGCTGCATCAGTATAACGGCCGTCGCACCGCTGACTTGAACCGCCGTGCACACCTGCTATCCGAAAAGAAGGTCCCCATGTCGATCCCCGTTCTTGAAGCCGTGGCGCTTGCCTGCGAGCGTGACTGGCGCCTGCTGTTCGAGCATCTCGACCTGCGGCTCACGGCGGGCGACATGGTGCAGATCAGCGGCCCCAACGGCAGTGGCAAGACCAGCCTGCTACGCCTGTTGAGCGGCCTGATGCAGCCCACCGCCGGCCAGGTGCTCCTGGACGGCAAACCCCTCGGCGCACAGCGCAGCGAATTGGCGCACAATCTGTTGTGGATCGGCCATGCTGCGGGCATCAAGGATTTGCTTACCCCCGTTGAAAACCTCTCCTGGCTCTGCGCCCTGCACCACAGCGTGGAATCGGCCGACATCTGGCGAGCCCTCGAAGCGGTTGGACTGCGCGGTTTCGAGGATGTGCCGTGCCATACGCTGTCCGCCGGACAAAAGCGTCGCGTCGCGCTTGCCCGTCTTTACCTGCCGGGGCCGGCGCTGTGGATGCTCGATGAACCCTTTACCGCGCTGGACAAGCAGGGCGTCGCGCAACTCGAAGCGCACCTGGCCGATCACTGCGAAAACGGCGGCGCCGTGGTGTTGACCACCCACCACACGCTGAGCCGCACGCCGGCCGGTTACCGCGATCTGGATCTGGGGCAGTGGGCCGTATGAGTCATGTGTTTACCCTGTTGGTTGCCCGCGAAGCGCGTCTGTTGTTTCGTCGTCCCGCCGAGCTGCTCAACCCGCTGGTGTTCTTCGCGATCGTGATCGCGTTGTTTCCGTTGGCGGTAGGGCCCGAGGCGCAACTGCTGCAAACCCTGTCGCCGGGGCTGGTCTGGGTTGCAGCCCTGTTATCGGTGCTGTTGTCCCTCGACGGGCTTTTTCGCAGCGATTTTGAAGATGGTTCACTTGAACAATGGGTGCTTTCGTCGCACCCTTTGCCGCTGCTGGTGCTGGCCAAGGTGCTGGCACACTGGGCGTTCTCCGGTCTGGCGCTGGTTTTACTGGCCCCCGTACTGGCGTTGATGCTGGGTTTGCCGAGCGCCTGCCTGCCGGTTCTGTTGCTGTCGCTGTTGCTGGGAACGCCGGTGTTGAGCCTGCTCGGCGCGGTGGGCGCGGCGTTGACGGTGGGGCTCAAGCGCGGGGGGCTGCTGCTGGCGCTGTTGATTCTGCCGCTGTACATCCCGGTGCTGATTCTGGGCAGCGGAGCGCTTCAGGCTGCACTTCAGGGCATGCCCGCGACCGGCTATCTGCTTTGGCTTGGCAGCCTGACCACGCTGGCGATAACTCTGACACCTTTTGCAATTGCTGCTGGCCTGAAAATCAGCGTTGGCGAATAATCGGGTTCTGACCGATCGGACAGCTTTTTGTCGATCAGCGCCGGGTTGATAACGATTAAAGCCAGGACCTTCAGCGAATAGAAGCGCCTGACGTGAAATGAGCACCGTGATGAAAAGGCAACGTGATGAACACTAGCGCCAAGGCTAAGAGCGGTATCAGTTGGGCCTGGTTCCATAAACTGGGCTCGCCGAAATGGTTCTACGGGATCAGCGGCCGCCTGCTACCGTGGCTGAGTATCGCTGCCGCCTTGTTGATCGGTATCGGCGTGGTCTGGGGTCTGGCCTTCGCGCCCCCCGATTACCAGCAAGGCAACAGTTTCCGCATCATCTATATCCATGTTCCTTCTGCCATGCTGGCGCAGTCCTGTTACGTGATGCTGGCCGTATGCGGCGTGGTCGGGCTGGTCTGGAAAATGAAGATGGCCGACGTCGCCCTGCAATGCGCCGCGCCCATCGGCGCCTGGATGACCGCCGTGGCACTGGTGACGGGCGCCATCTGGGGCAAACCGACCTGGGGCTCGTGGTGGGTCTGGGATGCCCGACTGACGTCCATGCTGATTCTGCTTTTTCTGTACTTCGGTCTGATTGCGCTGGGCAACGCTATCAGTAACCGTGACAGCGCCGCCAAGGCCTGCGCGGTGCTGGCGATCGTCGGGGTGATCAACATCCCGATCATCAAGTATTCGGTGGAGTGGTGGAACACCCTGCATCAGGGGGCAACGTTCAGCCTGACCGAAAAGCCGGCGATGCCTGCCCAAATGTGGCTGCCGCTGCTGTTTACCGCGCTGGGGTTCTACTGTTTCTTCGGTGCGGTCCTGCTGGTGCGTATGCGCCTGGAAGTGCTCAAGCGCGAGTCCCGCGCCAGTTGGGTCAAGGACGAAGTGATGAAGAGCCTTGGGCAGATGCCTCGTACAGGAGCCGATAAATGAGCTTCGATTCGTTCGGCGACTTTCTGGCCATGGGCAAACACGGGCTGTTCGTCTGGACCGCCTATGGCATCTGCCTGAGTGTACTGGCCATTAACGTCGTGTCACCGCTGTTGGCGCGTCGGCGATACCTGCAACAAGAGGCGCGTCGTTTGCGCCGGGAGAGCAATACGTGAATCCGCTGCGAAAAAAGCGACTGTTGATCATCGTGGCGATTCTGGCCGGAGTCGGCATTGCCGTGAGTCTGGCCCTTAGCGCCCTCAAAGAGAACATCAATCTGTTTTACACCCCGACCCAGATCGCCAGTGGCGAGGCGCCCCAAGACACCCGCATTCGCGCCGGTGGCATGGTGGAGAAGGGCTCGCTGCAGCGCTCCGCCGATTCGCTGGACGTCACCTTCGTGGTCACCGATTTCAACAAGTCGGTGACCATTACCTACCGTGGCATCCTTCCCGACCTGTTCCGCGAAGGGCAGGGCATCGTCGCGCTGGGCAAGCTCAATGCCGATGGCGTTGTGGTGGCCGATGAGGTGCTCGCCAAGCACGATGAAAAATACATGCCGCCGGAAGTCACCAAAGCCTTGAAGGACAGCGGCCAGTCAGCGCCGGGTACGCCTTCGACGTCAGGCCCTCTCCCAGAGAAACAGGGGTAAACCATGATTCCCGAACTCGGCCATCTGGCCATGATCCTGGCCCTGTGCTTTGCCATCGTGCAGGCCATCGTCCCGCTGTTTGGCGCCTGGCGCGGCGATCGGCTGTGGATGGGCCTTGCCCAGCCTGCGGCTTGGGGACAATTCGCTTTTCTGCTGTTCGCCTTCGGCTGCCTGACCTACTCGTTCATGGTCGATGACTTCTCGGTGGGTTACATCGCCGAGAACTCCAACAGCGCCTTGCCGTGGTACTACAAGTTCAGCGCGGTGTGGGGCGCCCACGAAGGTTCGCTGCTGCTGTGGGCGCTGATTCTGGGCGGCTGGACGTTCGCCGTGTCGGTGTTCTCGCGGCAGTTGCCGCAGGTCATGCTGGCCCGTGTGCTGGCGGTGATGGGCATGATCAGCGTCGGCTTTCTGTTGTTCCTGATCCTCACCTCCAACCCGTTTGCCCGCATCCTGCCGCAGATCCCGCAGGACGGTCGTGACCTCAATCCATTGCTGCAGGACATCGGCCTGATCGTTCATCCGCCCATGCTGTACATGGGCTATGTCGGTTTCTCGGTGGCCTTTGCGTTCGCCATCGCCGCCTTGCTCGGCGGGCGTCTGGATGCGGCGTGGGCGCGCTGGTCGCGTCCGTGGACCATCGTTGCGTGGGCGTTTCTGGGCATCGGCATCACCCTGGGCTCCTGGTGGGCCTATTACGAATTGGGCTGGGGCGGCTGGTGGTTCTGGGACCCGGTGGAGAACGCCTCGTTCATGCCGTGGCTGGTGGGCACGGCGCTGATCCACTCGTTGGCAGTCACCGAGAAGCGCGGCGTGTTCAAGAGCTGGACCGTGTTGCTGGCCATCGCCGCGTTTTCCCTGAGCCTGCTGGGCACCTTCCTCGTGCGTTCCGGTGTGTTGACGTCGGTCCACGCATTCGCCTCCGATCCGGCGCGTGGCGTGTTCATCCTGATCTTTCTGCTGATGGTGGTGGGCGGCTCGCTGACCCTGTTCGCCATCCGCGCCCCGGTGGTAAAGAGCCACGTCGGGTTCAGTCTGTGGTCGCGAGAAACCCTGCTGCTGGGCAACAACCTGGTGCTGGTGGTCGCCGCTTCGATGATCTTGCTCGGCACTCTTTATCCCCTGGTGCTGGATGCATTGAGCGGGGCGAAGATGTCAGTGGGCCCGCCGTACTTCAACGCACTGTTCGTGCCGTTGATGGGCCTGCTCATGGCCGTAATGGCGGTGGGCGTGCTGGTGCGCTGGAAAGACACCCCGGTCAAGTGGCTGATGAGCATGCTGGCGCCGGTGCTGGTCGGCAGCGCGGTACTGGCGGTAATCGCCGGGTTTGCCATGGCCGATTTCCACTGGGCGGTGCTCGCAACGTTCATGCTGGCGGCCTGGGTGCTGCTGGCGGGCGTTCGGGACTTGCTGGACAAGACCCGCCACAAGGGCCTGCTCAAAGGCATGCGCACGTTGACCCGCAGTTACTGGGGCATGCAACTGGCTCACATCGGCATCGCCGTGGTGGCGCTGGGCGTCGTGTTGTCGAGTCAGAACAGCGCCGAGCGCGATCTGCGTCTGGCCCCCGGCGAGTCCGTCGAACTGGGCGGTTACCAGTTCGTGTTCGACGGCGCCAGGCACCTTCAAGGCCCCAATTTTACCTCTGACGAAGGCACCATCCGCGTGCTGGAAGACGGCCAGGAAGTGACCGTGCTCTACCCGGAAAAACGGCTGTACACCGTGCAGCGCTCGATGATGACCGAGGCGGGCATCGACGCCGGTTTCACCCGCGATCTGTACGTTGCTCTCGGCGAACCGCTGGACAACGGCGCCTGGGCCGTGCGTGTTCACGTCAAACCCTTCGTGCGCTGGATCTGGTTCGGTGGGCTGATTACTGCGTTAGGCGGTTTGCTGGCGGCGCTGGACAAGCGTTATCGGGTCAAGGTTCGAAGCAAGGTGCGTGATGCGCTGGGCCTGTCGGGAGCGGCGGTATGAAGCGTTGGGTGTTGTTGATTCCGCTGGCGCTGTTTCTCGGCATGGCGGCGTTTCTTTACAAAGGGCTGTACCTGGACCCGTCCGAATTGCCCTCGGCGCTGATCGATAAACCGTTTCCCGAGTTTTCCCTGCCAGCCGTGCAGGACGGCCAGCCGCTGACCCGTGCGAGCCTGCTGGGCAAACCGGCGTTGGTCAACGTGTGGGGCACCTGGTGTATCGCCTGTCGGGTCGAGCATCCGGTGCTGACCAGACTGGCGCAACAGGGTGTGGTCATCTACGGCGTCAACTACAAGGACGTCAACGCCGATGCCCTGAAGTGGCTCAAGGACTTTCACGATCCCTATCAGCTGAACATCAATGATGAAGCCGGGAGTCTGGGGCTCAACCTCGGTGTTTATGGCGCGCCGGAAACCTTCCTCATCGACAGCAAAGGCATCATTCGCTACAAGCACGTCGGCGTGATCGACGAGACGGTCTGGCGGGAAAAGCTGGCGGGGCTGTATCAAGGGCTGGTCGATGAGGGCAAACAATGAAGCGTTTCCTCGCCGCCGCTGCATTGATCATGAGCTGCGCTGGCATCGCTCACGCGGCCATCGACGCCTACACCTTCAAGGATGAAGCCGAGCGCGCGCGCTACACCGAACTGACCCGCGAACTGCGTTGCCCCAAATGCCAGAACCAGGACATTGCAGACTCCAACGCGCCGATCGCCGCCGACCTGCGCAAGGAGATCTATCGCATGCTCGGCGAAGGCAAGAGCAATCAGCAGATCATCGATTTCATGGTCGATCGCTACGGCGAGTTCGTGCGCTACAAGCCCGAGCTGAATGCGCACACCTGGTTGCTGTGGTTCGGCCCTGCCGGGCTGCTGCTTGGCGGTGTGTTGTTGATTGGCGTGATCGTTGTGCGTCGTCGCAGACAATCCGCTGAAGACGCCAATGTGCTTTCCGACGAGGAGCGTCAGCGCCTCGCCCACCTGCTGGATAAAAACCACGAATGATCGATTTCTGGCTAGCGGCCGGCCTGCTGTTGCTGGTGGCCCTGAGTTTCCTGCTGATCCCTCTGTTGCGCGGTCGTCGTGCCCAAAGCGAAGAAGATCGCACCGCCCTCAATGTTGCTCTGTATCAGGAGCGTCTCGCCGAGTTGCAGGCGCAACAGGAGGAGGGCGTGCTGTCCGCTGCGCAGATGGACAGCGGCCGTGCCGAAGCCGCCCGCGAGTTGCTGGCGGACACCGAGGGCGCCGCTCCTGAACGTGTCTCGCGACTGGGTAAGCCATTGCCATTGCTGGTGGCGGTGCTGGTGCCTGTGCTGGGCCTGGGGCTGTACTTGCATTTCGGCGCCAGCGACAAGGTCGAGCTGTCCCGGGAGTTCGCTCAGGCGCCGGGCTCGCTGGCGCAGATGACTGACCGTCTGGAGCGTGCGGTCAAGGCCCAGCCGGACTCGGCCGAGAGCATTTATTTCCTGGCGCGCACGTACATGGCCCAGGATCGTCCGGCCGACGCCGCTGCCATGTTCGAGCGCGCCGTCGCGTTGGCCGGGCGCCAGCCGGAGCTGCTGGGGCAGTGGGCACAGGCGCTGTACTTCGCCAGCAACAAGGCGTGGACGCCGCAGATTCAGGCGTTGTCCGACGAAGCACTGAAGCTCGACCCAAGAGAAGTCACCAGTTTGGGTTTGAAGGGCATCAACGCTTTTGAAAGTCAGCGTTTTCAGGAGGCGGTCGATTACTGGAAGCGGCTGCTGGCCGTGCTGCCACCGAACGATCCATCGCGCTCGGCGCTGGAAGGCGGCATCGCTCGCGCCAGTGACAAGCTGGTACAGAGCGGCGGCACGCTGCAGGAGGCCCCGGCGGCCGTGGCACAGGGAGCGCGTCTGAAGGTTCATGTGACGCTGTCCGATGCGCTCAAATCCAGAGTGCAGCCCAGTGACACGGTTTTCGTGTTCGCCCGCGCTGTGTCCGGCCCGCCTGCGCCGTTGGCAGTCAAGCGGGTGACCGTGGCCGATCTGCCGGTGGATGTGGAATTGACCGATGCCGACGCGATGATGCCGCAACTGAAACTGTCGAACTTTCCGGAAGTCCAACTCGTTGCTCGGGTATCCCGCGCAGGCCAGCCCACTTCTGGAGAATGGATCGGTCGCAGTCAGCCGTTACCGAGCAACGTGACCGCCCCTCAGGCCTTGACCATTGACAGTCCCGATCAGTAGCCCCGATCAGTAGCCCTGATCCGTGCCGGCATCTTTAGGAAGTTTGCGCTTATGTATCGCGTCGCACGATTTGCCTTGTTGAGTGTGGTAGTGGCCTTGAGCGCTGCCTGTGCGGTTCAGCGCCCCGGCCCGCAAAGCTCGGAGCCGATTCCGACCATCCCCGGTCCGTCGCCGACCCCGCAACCGGGGACCCCGCGGACCACGCCACAGACTCCGCCGTCGACGCCGATTCCAACCGGTCCGAAAACCTCTTCCCACTTCGCCCCGCCGCCGGGTGGCAACAGCCACTGGGACGCGAAACTGGGCGTGCATGTGCTGGATAACGTGCCGAACACGTTCTACCGTCAGCGCACCTATTACCGCTGGAACAACGGCTGGAGCTGGGCGACCTCGCCAGCGGGCCCTTGGCAGGAAACCGATTCGAGTGGCGTTCCGCCGGGGTTGAGCAGGCAGTTCGGGAATTGAACCGTTCTGCCTGACGGCCAAAATAACTACTTCGCCGGATAAATCTGATCAAACACCCCACCGTCATTGAAGTGGGTCTTCTGCACGGTGCGCCAGTCACCGAAGGTTTTCTCCACGTTGAGGAAGTCGACTTTCGGGAAGCGGTCGGTGAATTTGGCCAACACCGCCGGGTCCCGCGGGCGCAGGTAGTTATTGGCGGCGATTTCCTGGCCTTCCGGCGACCATAGGTATTTCAGGTAATCCTCGGCGAGTGTGCGGGTGCCTTTCTTGTCGACGACTTTGTCGACCAGACTCACCGGCGGCTCGGCTTCAGCGGAGACGCTTGGATAGACGACTTCGAACTGATCGCGGCCGAACTCGCGGGCGATCATTTCCGCTTCGTTTTCGAAGGTGATCAGCACGTCGCCGATCTGGTTGGTCATGAAGGTCGTGGTCGCGCCACGGCCGCCGGTGTCGAGCACGGGGACGTGAGCGAACAATTGGCCGACGAACTTCTTCGCGGCGGCTTCGTCGCCACCGTTCTTGAGCGTGTAGCCCCAGGCAGAGAGATAGGTGTAACGACCATTGCCCGAGGTTTTCGGGTTTGGCACGATCACTTCAACGCCATCCTTGATGAGGTCCGGCCAGTCTTTGAGCGCCTTCGGGTTGCCCTTGCGCACGATGAACACTGTTGCCGAAGTGAATGGCGCGCTGTTGTTCGGCAGGCGGGTGACCCAGTTGTCCGGGACCAGCTTGCCGTTGTCGGCCAAGGCGTTGATGTCGGTGGCCATGTTCATGGTGATCACGTCAGCCGGCAGACCGTCGATAACCGAGCGCGCCTGCTTGCTCGAACCGCCGAAGGACATCTGCACCGCGACGTTTTCCTTATGTTCGGCTTCCCAGTGCTTCTGGAAGGCGGCGTTGTAATCCTTATAGAAATCACGCATCACGTCGTAGGAGACATTGAGCAGGGTAGGTGCGGCGTGGGCGGCGCTGCCGAAGGCCAGTCCGGCAGCCAGCAGAGAGGCGGCGAAGAGTCTGTTCACTGCGAATTCCTTTGTTGTGTCGAAGAGTTGTTCTTATATAAATAGGGCTGGCTAATGGCCGGGACTATAACGAAAACCCTTATCCGCCCATAGATTAAAAACGCATGTGCTTATGACTTTTGCCCAGGCTCGACGGCCGAAATCGAATCGATTTTCGGGAACAGCGCATTGCCGCATCGCGAACAGAATGCCGCGCCATGCTCGTGGCTGTTCTTGGCGCAGACCGGGCAGTCATGCTGCAACTGATCGCCGCGCATGGCATTGGCCAGTTCCGCAGTGAATATCCCGGTCGGCACGGCGATGATCGAGTAACCGGTGATCATCACCAGGGACGACAGAATCTGCCCCACCGGCGTCTTCGGCACGATGTCGCCGAAGCCCACCGTGGTGAGCGTGACGATGGCCCAGTAGATGCCTTTGGGAATGCTGGTGAAACCGTGCTCCGGGCCTTCAATGACGTACATCAAGGTGCCGAACACGGTGACCAGGGTCGACACCGTCACCAGAAACACGATGATCTTCTGCCNTAGGGGCTGAGTTTCAGCACGCGGAAGATTCGCAGCATCCGCACCACACGCACGATCAGCAGGTATTGAGCGTCGCTGTAGTAGATCGCCAGAATGCCGGGCACGATGGCCAGAAGGTCGATCAACCCGTAAAAGCTGAACGCGTATTTCAGCGGTCTGGGTGAGCAGTACAGGCGCAGGATGTACTCGACGGCGAAGACGAAGGTGAAGCCCCATTCGATATAAGCAAGCAGGTCGGCGTAGTTGCGGTGGACGGCTTCGATGCTGTCGATGATCACCACTAGCAGGCTGGAGAGGATGATCAGCAGCAGGATCTTGTCGAAGCGTCGACCGGCCGTAGTGTCCGTCTGAAAGACGATGATGCGTAGCTGTTCGCGCCAGCCAGTGTTGCTGTCCATGGGGCAGTTCCGAATGCAAGGTCGGCAGAGCCTGTGACAAACCGCTCAGGAGCGCAACCGGTGATCGTCCACCGATTGCTGCAACAGGCGTCGGCTGGCCTGCACCAGCCAGCAGGCGAGAATGAATGGCGCGGTCAGCGTCGCCAGCCCCAGGCCCGAGAAGCCCGGTTGCAGCAGGATCGCCAAGACGATGGCGATGCCCGGCAGCCAGGGTTTGTAGCGCACGTGACTGAAGGCCAGCGCCGCCAGCGCGGGGTTATAACCTGACAGCCCAAGCAACGCCTGACTGGTTTCCTGTTGCCACACGGCGAAGGCGATTCCACTGACACAGCCCACTGCAGCCCACAGCGCGGCGGTGCGGTTGGAGATCAGCAGGCCGATGCCGATCAGTACGCCTGCGAGCGGGTGGTCCAGCAGAAACACCTGTCCCAACCCGAGCGGCAACGCCTGAATCAGATCTGAAGCAGCGGCAGGCGTGTTCGGCATGGGTGTGGCGAACAGCAGCAACACCCAACTGAACAGCACGAACGGCGCGGTGTAGGCCTTAAGGCACGAGGCCCGAGGCGCGCGTTGCAACCAGCCATGCATCAGCATCGCGCTCAAGCCACCGCAAGCGATGATCAGCAGGGGCAGCAGCGGCGACCATTCGAAGCGATAACAGATCAGCAACCCCAGCAACACGCCGTTGTAGCTATAGACGCCGGACTGACGCTCAGTCTTGGCATAACCGCGCCGTTGCGCCGTGAGCAAACCCGCGACCGCACCCAGCAGCGCACCGCCGAGGGACGAGGGCGCGCTGACGAGAATCGCCAACAGGCAGAACAGGCCGCACAGTGGATTGCGCTGCAGCAGAACCTGGCTGAATCCGTTGAGCAGCGCTTCGGCCCAGTCAGGGCAGGTGGAGGAGGGGGCAGATTTGAGGGTTTCCATACATGTATTCAATATATGTTTTTATTGTATACATAGTGGCTGAAGCCCGGTGTGCATTCAAGGGCTATACGCTGCTCGGCGGTACTCTCGTTCTGTAGCAGTCCGGCTTGCCGACGGTGGCGCTTTCAACGACGCTACCGCCGGCACGGCGAACTGCTTTGGGGATGTGGTCAGACCCTGAACTGTCTCAGCAACCCGTTCAGCTGTTCACTCAACCCTTTGAGCTGGCCACTTGCCGCGCTGGACTGCTCGGCCGCCACCGCCGTGCTCTGGGACAACTGCGCCGCCTGCGTGACGTTCTGGTTGATGTCTTCCACGACATGGGATTGCTGGAGCGTCGCGCTGGCAATCGAGGCATTCAGGCCGTTGAGGTTGCGCAGCGCCTGGCTGATCGACGTCAGACTTTGCCCGGCGAGGTTGGCCTGCTCGATGGTCAGTTGCGAGGAGCGGCTGCTGTCGCCGATCACTTTCACGGCAGCATCGGAATGGGTCTGCAAACGCTCGATCATCGCCTGAATTTCCGCCGTGGACTTCTGCGTGCGTTGAGCCAGCAAGCGAACCTCGTCGGCAACCACCGCAAAGCCTCGACCCTGATCTCCCGCGCGCGCCGCTTCGATGGCCGCGTTCAGCGCCAGCAGATTGGTCTGTTCGGCGATGGAGCTGATGACTTCGAGCACCCCGCCGATCTGCGTGCTTTCACTGGAGAGGGTGCGAATCACCTCCACTGCCTGATTGATGGTGCCGGACAGGTGATCGATCTGCTTCAGGCTGCTGTCGATGTTGGCCTGACCCTGTTGCGCCTGGGACTCGGCGTTGCGCATCTCGCTGGCGGCGTGTTCGGCATTCCTGGCAACGTCCTGCACGCCATACGTCACCTCGTTGACCGCTGTCGCCACCTGTTCCATCTGCAGCGACTGTTGCTGACTGCGTTCCTGCGCCTGAACGGCGTTGCTGCCCAGTTCGCTGGACGCCTGACCCAGCCCGACAGCCGAGCGTTGCAGCTCGGTCACCACCCGCCGCAGCTTGGCGGTGAAGGCATTGAAGTGCTGCGCCAGTTGAGTGATTTCGTCGTTGCCGTGGGTTTCCAGGCTGCGAGTCAGGTCGCTTTCGCCGCTGGCAATGTTGGCCATGGCCTCGACGGTGGTCTTCAGCGGACCGGCGATACTGCGCCCGATGACGATCAACAACAGGGCCATGACCAGAATGATCCCCGCACTGATCGACAGCGCCTTGATCACCTGCTGGCGGAACTCGGCCTGCACGTCATCCACGTATACCCCGGAACCGATGATCCAGCCCCATGGCGTGAACAGCGAGATGTAGGATGTTTTCTGGACCGCATCGCTGGCGCCCGGTTTTGGCCAGCGATAGTTGACCATCCCGGCACCCTTGGCCTTTGCCAGGGTGACCATCTCGTTGAAAACCTGAAAGCCGTCCGGGTCCTTGACGCCCGAAAGGTCCTGGCCCACCAGCTTGGGGTTGGCCGGGTGCATGATCATCACCGGGCGCAGGTCATTGATCCAGAAATAGTCGGTCTGGTTGTAGCGCAGGCCGCGGATGGCTTCCATCGCCTGCTGCTGTGCCTGTTCGCGGGTCAACGTGCCAGCGCTTTCCAGGCCATGGTAGTAGTCGAGCAGGCCGCTGGCGGTCTGCACCACATGCATGGTTTTTTGCGCCTTGGCGTCATAGAGGTCGTCATGGATTTGCTTAAGCATGGCCACAGCCAGCGTGAACAGCATCAACACAGCGACGATAAGGATCAGCCACAGACGCCGACTGATCGAGAGATTGCGCATATTCATAACGTCACTCCGTTCATTGTTCTTGTTATTGCGCCAAGCCGTTTCCACTACCGGCTTGCGAGACGACGTGTCCGTCCACCGCTCGATTGCGAAGACAGGTCGTCTTCAAGCATCTCGGCCCGGCGCGGACAAACGTGAGAGGGGTCACAAAAATTTTCGCAGCCAGCCGTCTGATAAGGCTGAAACGTCGTGTTGCCGCCTTGAAAGTGGCGTCAGATTTTTTACAGGTATAGCCAAAGGCTTACACGAAGTGGAGCATTTGACTCTAGGTTGGATCCCATTTGCGCAGTACATTGAATCCATCAACTGCAGCAACGGACGGCTGCAGGATCAGGGATGATCGACCATTGCCAGGAATGGCTACCGACAGGGAGTTGGATGGTGTTGCACAAACCCGCCTCGGCGGGTTTTTTAATGCCCGCAGAAAACGTTTTTAGCTTCCTGCGCCCCCCGCGTTACAACCGTTTCGACCAAATGTCATTACCCGATGGAATTTCCAGCGCTTGCGCCGTTCACAGTACCGACGATACCCGAGTCCAGGACAGGGCCGGCCGGGCAGGCAATGGGAAGAATTATTGTGGATGCAGCGCAAATGGCAGCAAACGGACAGCAAAAAGGACTCATTCTCGTGGTGGAGGACGAGTCGATCATTCGCGATTTTGTGTGCGAGATTCTAGGCGACGAGGGTTTTACGACCCATTCGCTGGAAAGCGCCGACGAGGCCGCGACGTTTCTCGACGGGCACGCCGACAGGGTTTCGTTG
Source organism: Pseudomonas sp. LS-2 (assembly GCF_003605735.1). Lineage (GTDB taxonomy): Bacteria > Pseudomonadota > Gammaproteobacteria > Pseudomonadales > Pseudomonadaceae > Aquipseudomonas. The sequence goes on from NZ_QXTJ01000008.1 coordinate 18,461, forward strand.
TTGCTGACCGACATTCTGATGCCCGGCACGCTGAACGGTGCCGACCTTGCGAACTTGTCTGGCAACAAATGGCCACAGATTCCGATTCTCATCATGTCTGGTCACGAGACCCCGGAAAGCTCAGGGGTCCAGCACCCTGTGACGTTCATCCGCAAGCCGTGGAGTTTCGGGCAGTTGCTGGACGGCGTCGACAAGGCGCTTCAAACCCGCAAGAGCACTGACTGACGCCAGCAGGCCTCAGCGATCAGGTTCACATCCTTTGAGCACCAGGCGAATGATGGTCTGGGCGGCGGCTTCGTAGTCAGCGTCGTCCAGCCTGGCCTTGCCGGTGACGGTGGAAATCTGCCAGTCGAAATCGGCGTAGGTCTGGGTCGCGGCCCAGATGCTGAACATCAGATGGTCGGGGTCCACCGGTGCGATCAGACCGTCGTCGATCCAGCCCTGAATGCAGTCGATATTGTGCCTGGCCTGACCGTTGAGCTGTTCGACCTGCTCGGGCGTCAGGTGCGGCGCGCCGTGCATGATCTCGCTGGCAAACACCTTGGAGGCGAAGGGCAGGTCGCGGGAGATGCGGATCTTGGAGCGGATGTAACCGCTCAAGACTTCTGAAGGTACCCCATCGCGATTGAACGGCGTCGACGCCTGCATGATCGGCTCGATGATACTTTCGAGCACCTCGCGGTAGAGGTTTTCCTTGGACTTGAAGTAGTAGTAGACGTTGGGCTTGGGCACACCCGCCTTGGCGGCGATGTCGCTGGTTTTGCTGGCGGCGAAGCCTTTGTCGGCGAATTCTTCACTGGCTGCGCGCAGGATCAGTTCTTTGTTGCGCTCGCGGATGCTGCTCATAAAGCTGAATTTCCTTGCCTGCTCGGCGGTGGCGAATGTTAGCACCGGCCTCGCGCAAGGCTCAAGATTGCCGCTGACGCGCACCCGGCCTATGCTCGGGTCAGTGTGTCCAACTCCGTGTCTATTAATCGAAAGGAACCTGGCCAATGGCAGGAAGCAGTCTTCTGGTGTTGATCGACGACATCGCCACCGTGCTCGACGACGTCTCGTTGATGACCAAGATGGCGGCGAAGAAAACCGCCGGGGTGCTGGGCGACGACCTGGCGCTCAACGCCCAGCAAGTCTCCGGTGTACGCGCCGAACGTGAGTTGCCGGTGGTGTGGGCGGTGGCTAAAGGCTCGTTCGTCAACAAGCTGATTCTGGTGCCCTCGGCGCTGGCGATCAGTGCATTCATTCCCTGGGCCGTCACGCCGTTGCTGATGCTGGGCGGTGCGTATCTGTGCTTCGAAGGCTTCGAAAAGCTGGCGCACAAATTCCTGCACAGCGCCGAAGAAGATCAGGCCGATCATGCCCAGCTCACCGAAGCCGTGGCGGACCCTGCGAGCGATCTGGTGGCCTTGGAAAAGGACAAGATCAAAGGCGCGGTGCGCACGGACTTCATCCTCTCGGCCGAGATCATCGCCATCACGCTGGGCACGGTCGCCGACGCCCCGCTGACGCAACAGGTCATCGTGCTGTCGGGCATCGCCATCGTCATGACCATCGGGGTCTACGGGCTGGTGGGCGCAATCGTCAAGCTCGATGACGGCGGCCTTTACCTGAGTGAACTCAAAGGCGAGGGCAGTCTGCGCCGCATGCAGCGGGCGTTCGGAAGAGGGGTGCTGAGGGCCGCGCCGTACATGATGAAAAGCCTGTCGGTCATTGGCACGGCGGCGATGTTTCTGGTTGGCGGCGGCATCCTGACCCACGGCCTGCCAGTGCTGCATCACGGGATCGAGACCATCACCGCTGCGACGGGCGGATTGTCCTGGATCATCCCGCCGTTACTCAACGCTGTGGTCGGGGTGATCGCCGGTGCTATTGTGTTGCTGGCCGTCACGGGAGCGGGAAAAATGTGGCGCCTTTTCAAGAAGGCCTGAACAGGTATTTTGCGGCGAGGTGTCAGCATGAACAGCCCTTTGTTTTCCAGCGTGGTCGCCTATGCCCAGCACTGCGAGCGGCAACTGGTGGAGATTCTTCATCGCAGACCGACGCTGGATCGGCAACAGGTCATGACCTGGGTCGATGAACAGAGCCATGCGATGAAAGATCGTGATCCACTGGACCTGCTGCGTTCGCTCAATGCGAAAGTCCGCGCTGGCAAGCCGTTGCCGTGGGAGAACCACCCTTAGACCAATGCCCTCGTCGTTGTAGCAGCACGGCTTGCCGGCGGCAGGCGATCTTGAGGACGTCACCGCCGGCCAGCCGGACTGCTACAGGGGGGGCTCAATTGTCGGCGTTTAGTTTGTAGGCCTTGGCGGACTTGCGGTTGTAGATCGGCATAAGCAGATCTCGCCGTGCTGCTGAAAGACATTGCGGCGTGGGTTGGCTGGCATCCCACGCCGCCAGATATCAGAAAAACACCTTCACCAACAAACTCGCCGTGTTCTGGTCAGTGTCGAAGTAACGGGTGTCGTTGATCCCGTACTTGTTGGTCCAGTAGTCGTATTCAATACCCACATACAACTGGCGGTCCGGCAGGTTCAGCGCTTTGCCCAGGTCGTATTTGATCTGTGGGTTGAAGTGCAGGTTGGAGTGATAGTCGCCTTTGGTGTTGGACTGTTTGTTGTCCACGACCCAGTCCATGAACCCGTCGATCAGGATGTCGGACTTGCCCACCGGAATGGTGTAAGACCAGACCGGGGTAATCTGCCAGGCGCCGTAACCTGCGCGATGACCATCGTTGTAGCGTTTGTAGAAGTTCAGCTGGAAGTAGTCGAAACCCGGAATCTTCAGGTCGAAGCCTGGACCGATCAGGTAGGACTCGACATCGCCTTCGCCGAATTCGTAAGTGGTCGCCAACAGCACGTCGGTGATAGGGCCGAGTTCGAATTTCTTGTCAAAGATCTTGCCCATGGACAGGCGTGGGGAGATTTCACCGTAGTTGGTCGCGTTACCCACGCCCGCATCTTTCTTGCCGTTGTAATTGATGTAGTCGAAGAAGATGAAGTTATCCCCGTATTTCCAGCCATCAGCATGTTCGAAAGTAAAGGTCTGCTGAATTTCCGGATTGACGGCAAAGTCCTTGCCATAGAGGTACGTCAGGCTGTTGCTCTGCCACTGCAGCAGATCGCCCGACATGGCCGGAGCGGCGGCAAGCAGGCTACCTGCGGCCATCAGGCTGGAAAGCATACGGTTCATTCGGTGACTCCCTAAGGTTTAAGGTCGTTGTTGCCCAGTGATCGACGCTCTGTTTCGGCGCCTTGTTTTGTACTGATTAACCTGTCCAATCGATCAGCTTTTAGTGGATAGCAAGAGCTGAGCCAACACCCTGAAAAAAGACGTAAAAGGCTCGTCGGCTGTTTTGAAAACAGTCGATTCGGTTAGTTATTCGTGCCTTTTCGAGGGCGCAGAGACTGATCGCTAATCTGTCGGGTCGGTCAGGATAAGTTAAGCGGTCGTCTTACCCTGTTTTCGAGCTGTTTCTGAGCGGCGGCGGAGGATACTGACTCGCGCAGCCGGTCTCAAGTGCTCTTTGACAGAGCACGCCAGTCGAAAACGGGGCAGTCTGACCGATCGGTCAGTCAGTGCGAGTGTGCCGGACCTGCCATGGCCGCGCGTTCGGCACCGCCCAGTACGTTGAACAGCAGGTTCAATAGCACCGCGCTCAGGGTCGCCATGGCGATGCCGCTGTGGGTGATCGGCTCCATCCAGTGTGGCAGCTGGCTGAAGAACTCCGGTCGGACCACCGGAATCAGCCCCATGCCGATGCTCACCGCGACCAGCAACTGATTGCGGCGGTCGGAGATGTCGGCTTCCTGGAGGATCTTGATCCCGGTGGCGGCGACCATGCCGAACATGGCAATCGCTGCGCCGCCGAGTACCGCTGGCGGAATCGACGCCACCAGATACGCCGCTTTGGGCAGCAGGCTGAGCAGGATCAGAAAGCCACCGGCGACGATGGTGACCGAACGGCAGCGCACACCGGTCATCTGCACCAGGCCGATGTTCTGCGCGAAGGAGGAGTGGGTGAAGGTGTTGAGGAAACCGGCAAGGAAAGAGGCCGCCGCATCGCACAACAAGCCCCGGCGAAGCATGCCGGGTGTCACTTCGCGGTCGGTGATCTTGCCCAGCGCCAGGAACATCCCCGTGGACTCGACGAAGATGATCACGACCACCAGACACATCGAAAGGATCGGCGCCAGGCTGAATTGCGGCATGCCGAAGTGCAGCGGCGTGACCACTTTCACCCAGTCGGCCTGGGCCAGACCGCTGAGGTCGACCATACCGATGAAGCCGGAAATGATGTAGCCCAGACCCATGCCGATCAGTACCGAAATGTTGACCCAGAAACCGCGCATGAAGCGGTTGATCAGCAGAATGGTCAGCAGCACCAGCGCCGCGATGGCGAGGTACAGCGGATCGCCGAAGCTCACCGCTTTACTGCCGCCACCGGCCCAGTTCACGGCCACCGGAAACAGCGACAGGCCGATGGAGGTGATCACGGTGCCGGTCACCAATGGCGGAAAGAAACGCACGATCTTCGACATGAAGGGCGCGATCAGCATGCCGAAGAAACCCGCAGCGATGGTCGCGCCGAAGATGCCCGGCAGACCGACGCCCGGCATGCCCGCCATGGCGACCATACTGCCGACGGCGGCAAAGCTGGCGCCCATCATGATGGGCATGCGGATACCCAGCGGACCGATGCCGAGCGATTGCACCACCGTGGCGATGCCCGCGACCAGCAGGTCGGCGTTGATGAGGAAGGCGATTTCTTCGCGAGAGAGGCCAGCGGCCTGGCCGATGATCAGCGGCACCGCAACGGCACCCCCGTACATCAACAGGACGTGTTGCAGGCCCACCAGAATCAGTTGCATCAGTGGCAGGGGCTGTCGTGGTGGCGCAGCAGGGATGCGCGCGTGAGTTGACTCGGACATGCAACACCTCGGATTTTGTTCTTGTTTTTTGAGTACGCCCGTTGCGGCTGGGCGGTGGAGCTTTTACATCAGGTAAACGCAGCCTTGTAGGAGCGCGCTTGCCCGCGAATTGCGGTGTGTCATTCGGCACAAATGGCACAGTTCGATAGCTATCGCGGGCAAGCGCGCTCCTACAGGAGCAAACCGCGGTCCGGAAAATCGGACCGGTCACATCAATTCGTCTGCGCCCCCTTATCAATCCACTGCCCCAACAGATCACGTTCCTGCTGGGTCATCTGGGTGATATTGCCCAGCGGCATGATCTGCGCGGTCACGGCCTGGGCCTGAATGCGCGGAGCCAGTTGCTGGATCTGTTGCGGGGTGTCGAACATGATCCCGCCCGGAGCGCTGCTGAACAGCGGGCTGGTCGGTTTGGCCGAATGGCAGACCGCGCAGCGTTCCTGAATCACGCTGTGCACCTTGCCGAAATCCACACCACCGGCATTACTGGCCTGAGCGGGCGCTGTCTCGGCGGGGGCGGCAGGGGTTTCGGGCTTGGGCTCGTCGGCACGATGGCCACCCACTGCCGTTGCGGGCAGCGGCTGATACTCGATCTTGGCGACTTCCGGGCCACGCGGCATTTGCGCAGGACCGGTCACGTACGCCAGGCAGATCATGCCCAGTGCGCCAACCGGCAATGCCCAAGCGTATTTGTGGCTGTTGTGACGGGTGTTGAAGTAGTGACGAACCAACACCGCACACACTGCAATCGCCGCCAGGATCAACCAGTTGTACTGACTGCCGTAGGTGCTCGGAAAGTGGTTGCTGATCATGATGAACAGCACCGGCAGGGTGAAGTAGTTGTTGTGACGTGAACGCAGCAGCCCTTTGGCTGGGAGCGTCGGATCAGGCGTGCGGTTCTCGGCAATCGCCGCGACCAGTGCACGTTGCGCCGGCATGATGATGCGGAACACGTTACCGACCATGATCGTGCCCAGAATCGCGCCAGTGTGCAGGTAAGCACCACGACCGCTGAACACTTGAGTGAAGCCGTAGCAGGCGCCGATGACCAGTACGAACAACACCAGACCCAACAGGCCAGGGCGCTTGCCCAGGGGCGAGTCGCAGAGTAGGTCATAGATGAACCAGCTGGCGATCAGCGAGCCAACGCCGATTGCGATGCCTTCGGCGCCGGTCAAGGTGCTGCCGGGCGCCAGCAGGTAAAGGGTAGGGTTGGAGTAGAACACGATGCACAGCAGTGCGACGCCCGACATCCAGGTCCAGTAGGCTTCCCACTTGAACCAGTGCAGGTTGTCCGGCATGGTCGGCGGGGCCAGCTTGTATTTTTCCAGGTGGTAGATACCGCCACCGTGGATCGCCCACAGATCACCGCTCAGACCGTCACGCGGGTTGGCGCGGTTGAGGTTGTTCTCCAACCAGACGAAGTAAAAGGATGCGCCGATCCAGGCGATCCCGACGATCATGTGAATCCAGCGCACGCCCAGATTCAGCCATTCCATCAGATGTGCAGCCACAGTCTTTACCGTTTGCCTGTCGTCACTAACGGACGCTTGGGCCCTTCTTATAGGTGGGGATCGAGAATCATCTTCTGACTCTCTTCGAAGAAATGCTCATCGCAGTTATTGCCACTGCCACTGCGATCAACCACCAGGAAGTCATCCCGCTTTTCGATCGTCAGCACCGGGTGGTGCCAGACGCCGCGATGGTAATTAACACCCTGCCTGCCATTGGAAATGAAGGCGCGAGTCAACTCTGGTTCAGGTGCATCGCCAAGTGGCGCGACCACGACCAGAAAAGGGTTGCCGAGCAGCGGAATGAAAGCCTGGCTGCCCAGCGGATGGCGCTCCAGCATGCTGACGGTCAACGGCATGTCCAGCGCGTCGGCGCGGAAAATGCTGATGATCGCCTTGTCGTCCGGCGTTGCCGTTTCAACGGTGGCCAGACGATGAAAGCGCATGGTCGAGCCGTTGTTGATCATGAAATGATCGCTGCCATCGGTTTCGATGACATCACCGAAAGGGGCGAAGGCTTCTTTGGTCAACGGCTCGATAATCAGTTTGCGCATGCGGGTTCTTCTTTCTCGAAATTCGTAAATGAAAACACTGCAATCTTGTTTTGGAGCAGATCTTGATCGTTCCCACGCTCTGCGTGGTAACGCATCCCTGGACGCTCTGCGTCCGCTCTTGATAGACGCGGAGCGTCCGGCAGAGCATTCCCACGCTGAGCGTGGGAACGATCAGCAACAGTTTTCCATAACAGCCAGTTACATCCGGGTTATTTGGCAACCTTGCCCAACACACGCAGACGGCTCACGCCACCATCCGGGAACACGTTCAGGCGGATGTGGGTGATCGGGCCGAGGGCCTTGATCTGCTCGACGAAGCTGTGCTCGGCGTGCATTTCCAGTTTCTGGCTCGGCAACAGTTCGCGCCAGAACAGGCTCTGGGTTTCGATCTGGCTGTCGGTGCCGCCTTTGACGAATGCGCCCTGGATCGAGCAGCTGTCCGGGTAGTTGCCTTTGAAGTGCAGGGTGTCGACGACGATCTGCTCGACTTCACCGGCATGACCCAGCGCGACGATGACCCAGTCGTTGCCAGGCGTGCGACGACGTGCGGTTTCCCAGCCGTCGCCCATGTTCACGCCGCGGCCCGGGTTGAGGATGTTGCTCATGCGGCCGAAGTGCTCGTCGGAGCAGGCCAGCGCGCGGCCGCCGTTCAGCGCTGCAGCCAGATCGACCTGTTCGTTGTCGCCCACCGAAGACCAGTCGCGATGCGGCACGCCGTACACGCGCAGACGCGCCACGCCGCCGTCCGGGTAAATGTTGAAACGCAGGTGGCTGTAGGCCTTGGTGTCGCTGATTTCATGGTAGTGATGGCTGTCGCCTTTCAGTTCGACAGCAGACAGCACTTCCGTCCACTCGGTGCTTTCGTCCGGCTCGCCCGAGGCCAGGAAGCAGGCTTCCAGCGAGGCGGATGGCGGGTAGTTGCCGGTGAAGAACGAGGTGTCGATGTCCACGCCCTTGATCGAACCGGCGACGCCGAGGCGGATCACCGCACTGTCATAACCTTCGAAGCGCTTGCGGCGCGATTCCCAACCGTCCATCCACTTGCCGTTGTCGTCGAACACGCCTTCTTTCCACACCGCCGGAGTTGGCTGGAACAGGCGGTTGGCATCGGCGAACCAGTCGTCGGTGACGGAAATGATCCGGGTGCCCAGACGGGCATCGGCCAGGTTGACGAATTTTTCGAAGGGTGCGGCGTAAGCTTTCATTATTTTGTCTGCCTCTGGTAATGGGCGTGGGGATGGTCAGGGCTCAAAGGGTTTGCAGGCGGAACATCGCGATCTTGTTGATTTCGGCCAGCGCGCAGGCGAATTCGGCATCTGCCGAGTTGTGAATGCGCGTCTCAAATGCCGCGAGGATCTGATGCCGGTTGCTGCCTTTTACCGCCATGATGAAGGGGAACGCGAACTTGGCCTTGTAGGCGTCGTTCAGCTCGGTGAAGCGTGCAAACTCGTCGCTCGTGCATTGGTGGATACCGGCGCCAGCCTGCTCGTTCGTGCTGGCTTCGGTCAGTTGGCCTTGCACGGCGGCTTTGCCGGCAAGATCCGGGTGAGCGTTGATCAGGGCCAGTTGCGTGGCGTGATCGGCGCTCAGCAGGATATCGCTCATACGCGCATGCAGTGCCTCGATGTCGTCGAGATCAGTGCCTTGGCCGAGGTCATAGGCTTTTTCGGCGACCCAAGGCGAATGCTCGTAGATGTCAGCGAAGGCTTTGACGAAGGCTTCGCGGCTCAGAGAAGAGGGTGTCAGGGTCTGGAAACGGCTCATTTCGCATCTCCCTTGAACGGGTGAACGTCATGCCAGTGGCGGGCAATTTCGACGCGGCGGGCGAACCATACCTGCTCATGGCCTTTGACGTATTCCAGGAAACGCTGCAGCGAAGCCAGACGCGCGGGACGGCCGATCAGACGGCAGTGCAGACCGATCGACAGCATTTTCGGCGCTTGCGCACCTTCGGCGTACAACACGTCGAACGCGTCTTTCAGGTAATCGAAAAAGTCGTCGCCCTTGTTGAAACCCTGAACCTGGGTGAAGCGCATGTCGTTGGTGTCCAGTGTGTACGGGATCACCAGGTGCGGCTTGCCGGTGGCGTTGTTCGGCTCCCAGTAGGGCAGGTCGTCGTCATAGGTGTCGCAGTCGTAGAGGAAACCGCCTTCTTCCATCACCAGGCGACGGGTGTTGGGGCCGGTGCGACCGGTGTACCAGCCCAGCGGACGTTCGCCGGTGAGCTCGGTGAGGATGCGGATCGCTTCGAGCATGTGCTCGCGCTCCTGCGCCTCGTCCATGTTCTGGTAGTCGATCCAGCGATAACCGTGGCTGCAGATCTCGTGACCGGCTTCGACCATCGCCCGGATCACATCCGGATGACGCTGGGCGGCCATGGCCACGGCGAAAATGGTCAGCGGGATATCGAATTGCCTGAACAGCTTGAGGATGCGCCACACGCCCGCACGGCTGCCGTATTCGTACAGCGACTCCATGCTCATGTTGCGCTGGCCTTGCAGAGGTTGCGCGGCGACCATCTCGGACAGGAACGCTTCGGATTCCTTGTCACCATGCAGAATGTTGCGCTCACCACCTTCCTCGTAGTTGAGTACGAACGACAGTGCGATCCGGGCATTGCCTGGCCAGTGTGGGTGGGGCGGGTTACTGCCGTAACCGATCAGGTCGCGTGGATAGTCGGCGCTCACTGCAATCTTCCTTATCTACGTGTTGTCTGTGGCAGTGGCCTTGGGTGAATCATCAGGCCGCCGCGGCGATGGGTAGATTGTATACAACTTTATTTGCGATTTGTAAGCCTGTTTTTTTGCTTTTCTCCTGCCGCACGTCGCTGCAAGAAACTTGCCTGAGTGGTCAGCTTATCTGGAAAAACCCCAATATTTTCCGCGATGCCCGCTGTTTTGGGCCTACGCTGCAACGTTTGGGAGCAGTGCGCTAAATTCTGATTTTTATTGTGTACAATTTTTTTGGAAAATGTCTTAATTGCTCATCGCTCGCCTTCCTCAACGCCCTGCAAGGCACTGAAAGAGTGCGAGCCCCGACTTCCAACCATCGAAAGAGGCACTGACACGCCATGGGACGACTGACTACACACGTGCTGGACGCCGCGCACGGCTGCCCCGGCAGCGCAATCCGCGTTGCTCTGTATCGGGTCGACGGCGAGCGTTTGGAGAAGATTGCCGAAGCGCTGACCAACAGCGACGGCCGTTGCGATGCCCCTTTGTTACAGGGCGATGATTACCGATCAGGTGTCTACCAGCTGCAATTCAGCGCCGGTGACTACTACCGCGCCAAAGGTGTGAAGCTGGGCGATCAGGCGTTTCTGGATGAGGTGGTGCTGCGTTTTGGTATCGACGCCAGTCAGGATCACTACCACGTGCCGCTGTTGATCTCGCCCTACAGCTATTCGACGTATCGCGGCAGCTAGTCACTCCGGCTACACTCGCTTCATTGCTTTGCCCCTGTTCCTCTTGCCCGCCCCACACTGCGGGCTTTTTTTTGCCTGCAATTCGGCACGCGATACATATGTGTGTAAGGCAGCGGCTGGATCTGTGGACACTCCAGCAGTCTCATTACCTGACGAAGAACTGCCATGTACACAAAAGACTTGCAGCCGCTTGACCTGATATCGAATGATCCCGTCGACCAGACCCTCTTCGAAGTCAGCGCATCGCTCCCCCGCTGGCTGAGCGGCGCAACTGAAAGCGTGCGCGATGAATACGGCCGGCAATTGGTCGCCTACCACGCCAGCGCCCGTGCACTTGAAACCCATCTGCAGCAGGTGCTTCCCTCGTTCGAAGAGTACGTTCGCACGCAGATGGGCAGTCGAATACGCAATGAGCTGGGTCTCGAGCTCGATCCAGACGTGGTGATGATTGATCTGCCTGAACGGGTGTGGCGCGATTACGACATCGATCCCCAGTTCGGCAGGGTCACAAACTACGCCGCGCCTTGGGTCGCCAGTGTCGAACGTGAGCAATTGAGCCTTTCTGAATTGGCACGACGCAACTTCCGCAGGGACGATGAGCAGATGGCCCGTAGGCTGGATTTCGCGGTGATTTCCATGGACGAGCCACAGACAGCGCCGGGGCTGACCGGAATCTGGTTGCAGCATGCAATCCCGGCGCTGGACGTCGCCCATGGCTACCTGACCCTGCTTGGAGAGGTCTTTGGCGTGCCGTCGATGGCTTCGGAGCAAGGGCTGCGGGATGCGGATCGTCTGCTGGAGCCTTATGAGCGACAAATCATGCTGCTCGGCATTTGCGAGCGTGCCCGCAGGCGCTTAAGCGAGGAGGGCTACAAGATGCTCATGCTCGCGGCACAGGCGCGTTCGCGCGCTGAAACCGACGCGTTGCATCTGCAGATGAACTGGCTGCAATTCAAGCCGGGCACGTCGGTCAGTGGCGAGGACGCAAGTCATACGCTGAGCGGGGCCTGCATGATTCGCCATCAGCACACTAATCGGACGCTGATCTACCTGCCAGACGCCCCGGCCGACCTGGGCCTGATCGAGGCACCAGACCCGGTGGTTGCTCGCGCCCGGTTGATCCAGGAGCTGGTCAGTCAACCCGCCCTGATCGCCTACCTCGCTGAACGCACTCTGGACAGTGCCAACCTCGCTCGGCATGTCAGCTATATCAATCAGGCACTGGCGCGAGGCTTCGACGGCTTTCTGCGTTTTGTCCCGGCGCATGACCTGCAACTGGCGGCGCAGGCATTGCACTGCCGCGCCTGGATCCTGCACCGCAAGGTCCGGGCCAGGGCTCGCACGCGTTTTGACCTCGCGCGGGAAGCCGACAAACAACAGAACGAAACATTGCTCATGTACTTCAGGGCGATGCTGGCATTTCTGCCCGGGATCGGCACCGCAATCAGCCTTCAGGATGGCTGGAACGATGGGCACACTGCGGCGCAGGCGTTCGCGCAAGGGCGTAGGGATGACGGCTTGCTCGCGGTGGGAGCGGCAGCATTGAGTGTGCTGGACGTGGTGTTTTCGGTGGTACCAGGAGTGGCGACCATTCGGGTGCTGACCAAAGCGGCCAACCGCGGGCTCAGAGCGGGCGCGACCGCTGCAGCGGGCAAGTATCTCATCACGCCTTTCGAGGGTTATGAGGTGCACAAGTCGCTGGCGGGTGCGCTCGCTCAGTCGGGCCCTGATATCGGCACGCTGAAGAAGGACGGTCAGCTGTGGATTCAACGCGAAAACCAGGTATATGCGGTTTACCGACGCGCTGGCGAACAAACGTTGAGGCTTAAGAAAACCGCTGCCCACGGCTACGAGCCGCCGGTGATGCTGGAAAACGGCGCGTGGGTCTATCACTCAAACGTCGGGCTCAAAGGGGGCGTGCGGTCAACGATCGCAGAAACAGTGATCGCCAATGCCCACAACGATCCGGCGTTCACGCGACGTCAGGCGCGCGAACTGCTCGACCAGTTTGTGTTCCCTCCCGATCGGCAGCGGCGCATGGAGCTCGATGTCGCCATTCACTTTCAACGGCACCAGGTCGTGCCGAACTGGGCAGAGGCTTATCGCCGACAGGATGAGTTGCCCGTCCCGGTTGCGGCAGCCCGGGCTGGCTCCGGCGCTACCAAACGCAAGGATGTGCCGGGGTCGGACAGCGCGACCAAGCGGCCTGCCGATCCTGATCCCGCGGTGTTGCCCGGCCCCTCAGAGGGACGGGACAGCTGGAAGCGCTGGGCGCGCACGCTCGCAGATCCAGAAAGCTTTACTCAGGTGAGCGTGCAACCGCCAATCTTTCGCGCAGTGAATGGACGAGGCGATGATTTCATTCAGATTCAAGGAGCGCGCTACGACATCTTGCCGCACGGGACGACCGAGCATCCCTCGATCGTGTTCTTGAAAAGTCCCGGGCTGGTCGATGAGAGCGTTGCCGGTTTGAACGAGATCATTGTACGCCGCCATTACGATCAGCCCTTGATGGTCGCTTTCGCGGACGGCAACTGGACGGTGCACGGCCCGCTTTTCAAGCGCCCGATTGCGCAATTGGTCGAGCAGGCACGTCCGGGCATGACACCCGCCAGCTACAGGGTCCTGGCGGAGAAGCTCTTCGAGAGTGGCGACGTGACTCATGCCGGGCTCACATCTTCGCGCCTGCTGGCGCTCAGAGCGACCCTCAATGCCTGGCAGCGTGGGGAGGCGGGTCCCCTGGCTCATCTGAACGATCCATTACTGATGCTCGAGGGCTCGTACATGACGCGCGTCGGCACAGTGAATCCTGGCATCAGCCTGAGCTACGGGCCTTCGCTTCAATCATTCAAACGTCTGGATTTCGAGGTCAGCGAAGCGTCGCTGGCCGCCCTGTTGGCGACCGCGAAGTCCGAGTCCAGGGCGGGTCTCGCGGGCAGAAAAGCCCTGCGCGACCTGATGTCGGCGGTCATGACCAGGACCGGTTATAGCCTGGTTTCGGAGGGCTCCGCCGCCTTGGAGTTTCGGTCGGTGCTCCTCTTTCAACGTGCTCAGCAACGAGAACTGTATATGTTGAATATGCGACGTTTTACCGAGGCGACCCCGACGCTTCCGGTGAGCAGCGCTGATAGTCCGGTGGCCATGTCCAATCGTTGGGTCGACGAGATGGTGGGGCAGATTAGTCAGCAGGCAACGCGTGATCAGGTCATGCAGGCCCGTGACCAGGGAAAGCTGGTGAAGTTGATGGGCGGTATCAAAATCACCAGTGGTGCGCAGGGCGGCACTCAGGTCTTCGTTCAACGCATTGCAGACGATTTTTGACTGAGCCCCTTTGCCCGACGCCCGAGCACGGGATGGCAATTCAATGACTCAGCAAGGCCGCCGCGCCAGCACCGCCGAACAAGCCGGCGCTGATGCGGTTGAACCAGCTCTGACCCTTGCCGGTGCGCAGATAGCGCGCCGCGCCTCGAGCGCTCAATCCGTAGAACAATTTGCAGGCGAGATCGAGCAGGGTCCAGGTGATAATCATCGTGACCAGTTGACCGAGGAAAGGCTGATCGGCTTTCAAGAACTGCGGAAGGAAGGCAGCGAAAAACAGGATGTCCTTCGGGTTGCTGCCGCCCAGCACGAAGGCACGCCAGAACAGCGGGGTGAAGCCGGGATGACTCAATGCAGCCGGCACCTCTGCGCCCGTGGCGGGTTGGCGGGATTGCTTCCAGCTCTGCCAGGCGAGGTAGAACAGGTACAGGCCACCGACGATTTTCAGGGCACTGAACAGTTGCTCCGACGCCATCAACAGCGCGCCCAGCCCCAGGGCCGAAGCGCTGAGCAGGCAGATCGAGGCGCAGACGCCGCCGAGAAATGCCGGGTATGAACGCAGCAGGCCGTAATTGAGACTGTTGCCGATCATCAACAGGGACAGAGGTCCCGGGATCAGAATCACTACCAGCGCAGCGCCGCTGAACAGCAGCCAGGTTTCCAGGGTCATGCGGGTTTCTCCTTATTTCCGTTACATGAAGCACTTGTAGCAGTCCGGCTTGCCGGCGGTAGCGGTAGGCCAGTGACAGTGATGTCGACTGATTCACCGAGACCGCCGGCAAGCCGGACTGCTACAAGGTTTTCGCCGTTACCGCTTTGATGACGGCGGGTTAAAGAAATACGAATTTGGCAATGAAGATCGCGCACAGCGCCCACAGGCTCACGGAAATTTCCTTGTGGCGGCCGGTGCACGCTTTCAACACCACATAAGTGATGAAACCCAGAGCAATCCCGTCGGCGACCGAGAAGGTCAGCGGCATCATGATCGCGGTCACGATGGCGGGAATCGCGTCAGTGGCTTCGTCCCACTCGATGTGCGCCATGCCGCCCATCATCAGCATCGCCACGTAGATCAGCGCACCTGCGGTGGCGTAAGCAGGGATCATGCCCGCCAGCGGCGCAAAGAACATCGCGGCGACGAACAAGACGCCCACGGTGACGGCGGTCAACCCGGTACGACCACCGGCGGCGACGCCCGAGGCACTTTCCACATAGCTGGTCACCGGCGGAACGCCGACCATTGCGCCGAACACACTCGAAGCACTGTCGGCCTTGAGCGCGCGGGACAGGTTTTCGATACGACCATCGTCGTTCACCAGACCGGCCCGTTGCGCCACGCCCATCAGGGTGCCAGCGGTGTCGAACATGTGCACGAAAAGGAACGCCAGCACCACGCTGATCATGCTGACGTTGAACACGCCCGCGATGTCCATGGCCATCCAGGTGGGCGCCAGGCTCGGCGGCATGGAGAAAATGCCGTCGTAATGCACCAGCCCCAGGCCCCAGCCCGCCAGCGTCACGGTGATGATGCTGATCAGGATCGCGCCGAACACGCGGTGGTAACTCAGCACGGCGATCATCAGGAAACAGATGGCCGCCAGCAACGGGCCAGGCTCGCGCAGCGAACCGAGCTTGATCAATGTCGCCGGGCTGTCGACCACAATGCCAGCGGTTTTCAGGCCGATCAGACCGAGGAACAGACCGACCCCTGCGCCCATGGCATAGCGCAGACTCACCGGAATGCTGTTGAGCAGCCATTCACGAACGCGCGAAAGGGTCAGGATCATGAAGATCACGCCCGAGATGAACACCGCGCCCAGTGCCGTCTGCCAGCTGTAACCCATGGTGCCGACCACGGTGTAGGTGAAGAACGCGTTCAGCCCCATGCCCGGCGCCAGACCCACCGGCCAGTTGGCGTATAGCCCCATCAGCAGGCAACCCAGCGCAGCGGCGATGCAGGTCGCCACGAACGCCGCGCCGTGATCGATGCCCGCGTCGGCCATGATGTTGGGGTTGACGAAGATGATGTAAGCCATGGTGATGAAAGTCGTCAGGCCCGCCAGCAGCTCGGTTCGGACGGTGGTGCCATGCAGGCTCAACTTGAAGATGCGTTCAAGCAGTCCGGTGCGTGACGGCCTGCTTTTGGAATAAGTGGCTTCGGGTTGGGTATCAGCCAGCGGCGTGGCTTCGGTTTTGCGACTTTCCACAGTGAGTTCCTCGGAACGTTTTTGTTGTTTTTTTCAGAGCCGGTAACTGCTCCGTGAGGCGAGACGACCCCTCAGGCTGATTTGTTGACTGCAAGGTCAGAAACGTGCACGAGCGAATTATGCTTTTGTATACAAATAATGCAAATAATGTTTTCGGTTTTGTCGTGAATATTTTCGTGATTGTGTGCATAACGCCGTGAGGGGCGGGGGCCTGTGCAGAGTTTGCACACTGTGTACAATGCGCCATTACTTTTACTGTGACTTTTGGGCGATATCTGCTATTGATTTGCTCATTACCGATCACGGTCACGGCCCCGCGCCGGTTTCAGTTCTTACGAGTGCCCATGAACGATCAGCTGCAACCCCTCAAGAAACAACCGCGCGCCGCCAAGGCTGGCCGCAGCGGCACCCAGGACGACATCGTCTACGCGCATATTTTCGAGGCGATTCTCGAACAACGGCTGGCGCCTGGCACCAAGCTGAGCGAAGAAGCCCTGGGCGAGATCTTCGGGGTCAGCCGCACCATCATTCGACGCGCCTTGTCGCGTCTGGCCCATGAAGGCGTCGTGCTGTTGCGCCCCAATCGTGGCGCGGTGGTCGCAAGCCCGAGCGTCGAGGANAGCTTGCCGTCGAGCACGCCACCGCCGAGCAGCTCAACGAACTGCGCAAGATGGTCAGCGATGAGCGTGACAGCTTTTCCAGAGGGGATCGCGGGGCGGGCATTCGTCTGTCGGGGGAGTTCCATCTCAAGCTCGCGGAAGCGGCGAAGAACGCCCCGCTGATCAGCTTTCAGCGCAGCCTGGTGTCGCAGACTTCATTGATCATCGCTCAGTACGAAAGCGGCAATCGCTCGCACTGTTCCTACGATGAGCACACCCAGTTGATCGACGCCATCGAGGCGCGGGACGCGGCCCTGGCGGTCAACCTGATGATGCATCACATGGATCACATCGACAGCAAGCTCAACCTCGACGAAGAAAGCGCATCGGACGACCTGCACGCGGTCTTCTCGCACCTGATGCTGCCCAAGAAAAAGCCGGGCCGCAGTACGGCGGTTTGATCGGTTTGTGATCGTTCCCACGCAGAGCGTGGGAACGATCATCATAAAATTCAAACCGGGCGCTGGCCTCAGCGCTTATGCACCAGAACCCCCGCCGAATAGGTCTCGCTGACCGTCCTGTCATCCCCCAGCGTCATTAACACGAACAACCGCTCTTCGATGCTGGTCGCCTGTTTCATGCGATAGGACAGCAGCGGGGTGGCGTTGAAATCGAGCACCACGAAGTCAGCTTCCGTGCCTTCCTGCAAGTTGCCGATCCTGTCTTCCAGCCGCAGTGCTCGTGCGCCGCCAAGAGTCGCCAGGTACAGCGACTTGAACGGGCTGAGCTTGGCGCCCTGCAACTGCATCACCTTGTACGCCTCGTTCAGCGTCTGCAGGATCGAGAAGCTGGTCCCGCCGCCGACATCCGTCCCCAGGCCCACATTGACCTTGTGCCGTTCCGCCATCGGCAGGTTGAACAGGCCACTGCCCAGGAAGAAGTTGGACGTCGGGCAGAAGGCGATGGCTGACCCGGTCTCTGCCAGTCGCTCACATTCCTGATCGCACAGATGCACCCCGTGGGCGAACACCGAGCGCTCGCCCAGCAGCTTGAAGTGGTCGTACACATCCAGGTAATTCTTGCGCTCCGGGAACAGTTCCTTGACCCACTCGACTTCCTTCAGGTTTTCACTGATATGGGTCTGCATGTACAGGTCCGGGTACTCCGTCAGCAGTTGTCCGGCCAGAGCCAGTTGCTCGGGCGTACTGGTCGGCGCGAAGCGCGGCGTGACCGCGTAGTGCAGACGGCCCTTGCCGTGCCAGCGCTCGATCAGCGCCTTGCTGTCGACGTAGCTGGACTCGGCGGTGTCCACCAGATAGTCCGGGGCATTGCGGTCCATCATCACCTTGCCGGCGATCATGCGCAGGTTGAGCTTCTCGGCCGCCGTGAAAAAGGCTTCCACCGACTCCTTGTGGCGACTGCCGAAGACCAGCGCGGTGGTGGTGCCGTTACGCAGCAGTTCCTTGATGAAAATGTCGGACACTTCAGCGGCGTGCGCCGGATCGGCGAACTGACGCTCGACCGGGAAGACATAGGTGTTCAGCCAGTCCAGTAACTGTTCGCCGTAGGAACCGACCATGCCGGTCTGAGGCAAGTGGATATGGGTGTCGATGAAGCCGGCCGTGATCAGGGCGTCCTTGTAGGCCACCACTTCCACATCGCCGGCAAGTTTGCCCAGCAGATCCTTTGCATGGCCGACGGCAGAGATCTTGCCGTTCTCGACCAGCATCAGGCCGTCTTCGAAATAGGCGTAGGAGGCGTCGACCCCGACTTCGGCAGGGTCGGCGATGCTGTGAACGATGGCGGCGCGGTAGGCTTTCTTTTCAATAGTCATGTTCGGGATTCGTTCTTCATGGATTCATTGAGCCTGACTGCGGCGTGAGACCGGCATCAGCCTGGCTATCGGTTCAGAGGTCGAGCCCTGCTCGCCAAAGTTCATGTTGTACGTGGCGATCACCTCTGCCGCGACCGAGACCGCAATTTCTATCGGCAGCTTGCCTTTCACTTCGGCCAGGCCCATGGGGCAGCGCATGCGCTGGACCAGTGCCGGGTCGAAGCCGCGATCACGCAGTCGATGTTCAAACTTGGCGCGTTTGGTTTTCGAGCCGATCAGGCCGAACCAGGTGAAGTCACCGCGCTTGAGAATGGCGGCGGTCAGTTCCAGGTCCAGCTGATGGTTGTGGGTCATGACGATGCAGTAGCTGCCGGGAGGCAGATTATCCACTTCGTCGACCACCTCGTCGTTGACGATTCTGGTCACGCCTTCGGGCAGATGCGCGGGAAATTCGGCTTCTCGCGAATCGATCCAGCGCACGCGGCACGGCAGGCTGGCGAGCAGCGGCACCAGCGCACGGCCGACGTGGCCAGCGCCGAACACGGCGATCTGCGCCTGCGGCTGACCCATGGGTTCGAAGAGCAAGACGTTCACGCCGCCGCAGCACTGACCTAGGCTGGCGCCGAGGCTGAAACGTTCGAGGCGGGTTTGCTGGCTGCCACCTTCGAGCATCTCACGGGCGATCTCCATGGCCTTGAATTCCAGATGGCCGCCGCCGATGGTGTCGTAAATCCGCTCCGCGCTGACCACCATCTTCGAGCCTGCATTGCGCGGCGTCGAGCCGCGCTCCTCGATGATGGTCACCAGCACGCAGGCTTCACCCCGGGTTTGCAACTCGGCGAGGGCGCTGATCCAGTTGTTCATGTGTTTCTCCTGATCGAGTCAGACGATCAAAAAACCGGCTCATCCATTGATCGAGCAATATCCGCTGTTTCTGTGAAGTACGGCCCTGTAGCAGTCCGGCTTGCCGGCGGTAGCGATCTCGCAGACGTCACCGCCGGCGAGCCGTGCTGCTACAGAGGTGCTTCGACGCCGCTAAACCGGTGAAACGGTCAGATCATGCGCCACGCCTTGCGCTTCCGTCGCTGGATGCTTGAGCTTGCGCATCTGCTCACAACCCCACAGCACACGCTCAGGCGTCGCAGGCGCGTCGATCCTGGGCTGGTGCCTGTAATCGCCCAGACTCGCCACCGCATCCTTGATCGCGCACCACGCCGCGATCCCCAGCATGAATGGCGGCTCACCCACGGCCTTGGAATGAAACACTGTGTCTTCCGGGTTCTTGCGGTTCTCCACCAGCTTCACCCGCAGGTCCGCAGGCATGTCTGCGACCGCCGGAATCTTGTAGCCGGCCGGGCCATTGGTCATTAGCTTGCCCTTGGCGTTCCACACCAGTTCTTCGGTGGTCAGCCAGCCCATGCCTTGAATGTAGCCGCCTTCGACCTGACCAATGTCGATGGCCGGGTTCAGCGAGGCGCCGACGTCGTGCAGGATGTCGGTGCGCAGCATCTTGTACTCGCCGGTCAGCGTGTCGACGACCACTTCAGTGCACGCCGCGCCGAACGCAAAGTAGTAGAACGGCCGACCACGGGCCTGACTGCGGTCGTAATAGATTTTCGGCGTTTTGTAATAACCGGTGCTCGACAGCGACACCTGGCCCATCCACGCCTGCTGCGCGAGGGTATCGAAGCTGATCACCTGCTCGCCGACGCGGACATGCCCGTTGCGGAACTCGACCTGCGATTCCTCACACGTGTAGTGCTTCGCCGCGAACTCTACCAGTCGTTGCTTGATGGTTTCCGCCGCGTTCTGCGCCGCTTTCCCATTGAGGTCGGCGCCGCTGGAGGCGGCTGTTGGCGAGGTGTTCGGCACCTTGTCGGTATTGGTCGCCGTGATCTGCACGCGGTCGATATCGACCTGGAACACCTCGGCCACCACCTGCGCCACTTTGATGTTCAGGCCCTGGCCCATCTCGGTGCCGCCGTGGTTCAGATGGATGCTGCCGTCGGTGTAGATGTGGATCAGCGCACCGGCCTGATTGAGGAAGCTGGCGGTGAAGGAAATGCCGAATTTCACGGGGGTCAACGCCAGGCCTTTCTTCAGAATCGGGCTGTTGGCGTTGTAGGCGATGATCGCTTTGCGACGCTCGGCGTACTGGCTGCTCTCTTCCAGTTCGGCGGTCATCTCTTCGAGCAGGTTGTGCTCGACGGTCTGATAGTAGTGCGTGACGTTACGGTCCGTCTTGCCATAGTAGTTGGCCTTGCGCACCGCCAGCGGGTCCTTGCCCAGATGCCGGGCGATGGCGTCCATCACTTCCTCGATGGCGACCATCCCTTGCGGGCCGCCGAAGCCGCGATAGGCGGTGTTCGACGCAGTGTTGGTCTTGCAGCGATGGCCGTTAATGGTGGCATCGCCCAGGTAGTACGAGTTGTCGGCGTGGAACATCGCGCGATCGACAATCGAAGCTGACAAGTCTGGCGAATAACCGCAGTTGCCTGCCAGCTCCAGCTGAATCCCACGCAGACGACCGTCATGGTCGAAGCCCACGTCGTACTCGACGTAGAAGGGGTGGCGCTTGCCGGTCATCATCATGTCTTCGACACGGGGCAGGCGCATCTTGGTCGGCTGACCGGTGATGCGCGCGATCACTGCGCACAAGCACGCAGGGCTCGCCGCCTGGGTTTCCTTGCCACCGAAACCACCGCCCATGCGGCGCATGTCCACGACGATTTTGTTCATCGACACATCGAGCACTTCGGCGACCAGCTTCTGCACTTCGGTCGGGTTCTGGGTCGAGCAGTAGACGATCATGCCGCCGTCTTCGGTCGGCATCACCGAAGAAATCTGCGTCTCCAGATAAAAGTGTTCCTGACCACCGATGTGCAGCGTGCCTTGAATCCGGTGCGGTGCGGTTTCCAGTGCGACGGCAGAGTCGCCGCGCTGGTGGGTGTGACTGTCGAGCACGAAATGCTTTTTGCGGTAGGCCTCGACCACGTCGAGCACGGGTTCCAGGTCTTCATATTCGATGATCGCCGCCATCGCCGCCTTGCGTGCGGTTTCCAGGTCGCGGGCCGCCACGGCAATCACCGGCTGACCGACGAACTCGACCTTGTCGATGGCCAGCAGCGGGTCACCCGGTAACAAGGGTCCGATGTCCTTGAGGCCCGGAATGTCTTCGTGAGTGATGGCAATGCGCACGCCTTCGAAGTTGTAGCACGGCGAAACATCGACGCTGACGATCCGCGCATGGGCCCGGTCGGACATCCGCGCATACACGTGCAACTGGTTGGGAAATTCCAGTCGATCATCGATGTAGATCGCTTCGCCCGACACATGCTTGTCGGCGCTGTCGTGCTTGACGCTGCGGCCGACGCCAGTGGTGAGGTCCTGCTGGAAAAGGGCGACCAGTTCTTCCTGAGTCTTTTGGGGAGCGTGATTAGACATATGCAGTCACCCGCGTCTCGATGTGTGGCGTTTGCAGCTCGATGAAGTATTTGCGCAGCAGGTTCTGCGCGCTCAGCAGGCGGTACTCCTTGGTGGCGCGGAAGTCCGACAGCGGTGTGAAGTCCTTTTCCAGCGCAGCACAGGCGCGCTCGACGGTGGCCGAGGTCCAGGGTTGGCCGATCAGGGCCTGCTCGCAATGGGCGGCGCGTTTCGGGATCGCTGCCATGCCGCCGAATGCAGCGCGGGCGTCGACGATGGCGCCATTTTCGACTTGAACGCGGAAGGCGGCGCAGACCGCAGAAATATCATCGTCCAGTCGTTTGGACACCTTATAGGCGCGGAAGGCCTGCTTCGCATTGGCCTTGGGCACGATGATCTTCTCGATGAACTCGCTTTCCTGACGGGCGGTTACGCGGTAATCGATGAAGTAATCCTCCAGCGACAAGGTGCGCGATGTCTCTCCCTTGCGCAGGACGATCTTCGCCCCCAGCGCGATCAGGAGGGGAGGCGAGTCACCAATCGGCGAAGCGTTGCCAATGTTGCCGCCCAGCGTGCCCTGATTGCGAATCTGCAGCGACGCAAAACGGTGCAACAACTCGCCGAAGTCCGGGTATTCGCTGCTCAGCGCCTCATAGCAGTCGGTGAGCGCCGTGGCGGCGCCGATTTCGATGCGATCGTCGAAGTGCTCGACCTTCTTCATTTCGGCGACGTTGCCAACGTAAATCATCACCGGCAGCGGGCGGTGGAACTGGGTGACTTCCAGCGCCAGATCAGTGCCGCCTGCCAGCAGTCGGGCCTGTGGATACGAATCATAGAGGTCGGCCAGATCCGCCACGGTCAGCGGCACCAGGCAACGCTTGTCGCCGCTGTTCAGCTCGGCGGTTTCTTGCGGGCTGATGGCCTTCAGGCGAGCGATGGTCTGAGCTTTACGGGTATCGAACTGATCGGGTTCGCGCTGGCTGCAGCACTGTTCGGCGGCTGCCAGGATCGGGCGATAGCCGGTGCAGCGGCAGAGGTTGCCGGCGAGGGCTTCATGGGCCTGCGACGAGTCGGCTTGCGTGCTGTTCTTCTGCAACGCGAACAACGACATCACAAAACCCGGCGTGCAGAAACCGCACTGCGAACCGTGGCATTCAACCATGGCCTTCTGCACGCTGTGCAACTGGCCTTGGTGCTTGAGGTCTTCGACGCTGATCAGCTGTTTGCCGTGCAGCGATGCAACGAACGTCAGGCACGAGTTGAGGCTGCGATAGCTCAAGTGATCCTGACCCTCGTCGTCGGTGCTCAGCTCGCCGACGACGACGGTACACGCGCCGCAGTCGCCGCTGGCGCAGCCTTCCTTGGTGCCGGATTTGTGCAAATGCTCACGCAGATAGTTGAGCACCGTCATGTTGGGGTCCAGAGCATGCTCGGTTTTCAGCTCTTGGTTCAGCAAAAACTGGATCACGGGTCGCGCCTCGTCTTCTTGTAATAGATAACTGCCGTTAAAGGTGTTACGGAATCTGTCATCGAACCTGTCGATGAATCTATCAGTTCTGACTATTGGGTCAATTAAAATCTGACCTTTAAGTCAAGAAAATGAGTTTTCTGTAAGCTGCCCGATTAACGGCACCATGGCCATGCAATGAATCGGTGTGGCGACCCTCAAAGTTTTGCTTATTTCGTGCCAGTTTCGGTGTATATGGCCCTGCGCCACGGGTATCCAGTGCGATACACTGCGCCGCTTGTGTGCAGCCATTGGATTTAAAGGAAAGAAATGACGTTCAAGGCACCGGACAGCCTCGCTGAGCAGATCGCTCATCACCTCGCCGAGCGGATTATTCGCGGAGAGCTAAAGCCAGGGGAGCGGATTCAGGAGCAGAAGGTCACTGCTGCACTCAATGTCAGCCGTGGGTCGGTGCGTGAGGCACTTTTGATCCTCGAACGCCGCCATCTGATCGTGATTCTGCCGCGCCGTGGCGCTCAGGTTTCCGTCCTCACCCCGCACAACGTTACCAGCCTCTGCGCATTGATGAGCGAGCTGTACATCCTGCTTGGTCTCTCGGTGGCGAAAAGCTGGAAGGAAGAACTCGACCTGGCGCCATTCCTGCAAATCCAGCAGCGTCTGATCGCCAGTTGTGAGCGCGGCGACGTGAAAACCTTCGTCGAAGACAGCTTCAACGTGATGCGCGCCACATTCCCGTTCGCCGACAACCCGTATCTGGAAGAGACCGTCGAGAACCTGCAGCCGTCCATGAGCCGCTTCTACTATCTGGCTCTTGAGCAGCGTCAGGCCGAGATGAGCGAGTACCTGACCCTGTTCGGCCAACTGCTCGAAGCGGTGCTGGCCCGCGATCTGACGCGCATCCGCGCCGTGCTGACCAGCTACGCCGAGCGCAGTTGCCAGTCGATCCTGTCTGCCCTGGCGGCCAGCTGATCCATGCGCCTCAAGTGCATCAGGCTGGCCGGGTTCAAATCGTTCGTCGACCCGACGACGGTGAATTTCCCCAGCAACATGGCGGCCGTTGTCGGCCCCAATGGATGCGGCAAATCCAACATCATCGACGCGGTGCGCTGGGTCATGGGCGAAAGCTCGGCCAAGAACCTGCGCGGCGAGTCGATGACCGACGTCATCTTCAACGGCTCCACCAGCCGCAAACCGGTGAGTCAGGCCAGCATCGAGCTGGTGTTCGACAACTCGGACAGCACCCTGGTCGGCGAGTACGCCAGCTACGCGGAAATTTCCATTCGCCGCAAAGTCACCCGCGACAGCCAGAACACCTATTACCTGAACGGCACCAAATGCCGTCGTCGCGACATCACCGACATCTTCCTTGGCACCGGCCTGGGCCCACGCAGCTACTCGATCATCGAGCAGGGCATGATCTCCAAGCTGATCGAAGCCAAGCCTGAAGATTTGCGCAACTTCATCGAAGAAGCGGCGGGTATTTCCAAATACAAGGAACGTCGTCGCGACACCGAGAACCGCATTCGTCGCACCCATGAAAACCTCGCCCGCCTGACGGATTTGCGCGAAGAGCTGGGTCGCCAACTGGAGCGGCTACAGCGTCAGGCCCAAGCCGCCGAGAAATATCAGGAATACAAAGCCGAAGAACGGCAGCTCAAGGCGCAGTTGTCGGCCCTGCGCTGGCAGGCCTTGAACGATCAGGTGGCGCAGCGCGAGTCGGTCATTGGCAATCAGGAAGTCAGCTTCGAGGCGCTGGTCGCCGATCAGCGCAGTGCCGACGCCGCCATCGAACGCCTGCGTGACGGCCACCACGATCTGTCTGAACGATTCAATGTGGTGCAAGGCCGCTTCTATTCGGTCGGCGGCGATATCGCACGGGTCGAACAAAGCATTCAGCACGGCCAGCAGCGTCTGCGTCAGTTACAGGACGATCTGCGTGAGGCCGAGCGCGCGCGGCAGGAAACCGAATCCCATCTGGGTCACGACCGGACCTTGCTCGCAACCCTCGGTGAAGAGCTGGAAATGCTCGAGCCCGAACAGGAAATGACGCTTGCCGCCGCCGAGGAATCCGCCGCCGCGCTGGAAGAGGCCGAAGCCTCGATGCACGACTGGCAAGAGAAGTGGGACGCCTTCAACCTGACTTCCGCCGAGCCCAGACGTCAGGCCGAAGTGCAGCAGTCGCGCATCCAGCAACTGGAAACCAGCCTGGAGCGCCTGGCCGAGCGCCAGCGTCGTCTGGGCGAAGAGCGGCAGTTGCTCGCGGCCGATCCTGAAGACGCCGCGATTCTGGAGCTCAGCGAAGAGCTCGCTGCCCGCGAGATGAGCTTCGAAGAGCTGACCGTCGAAGAAGAACAACTGATCGAGCGCCTGGAGCAGTTGCGTCTCGAACTGCAGCAGGCCGGCCAATCCCAGCAGCAGGCGCAGGGTGATTTGCAGCGTCTGAACGGACGTATCGCCTCGCTGGAAGCCTTGCAACAGGCTGCGCTCGATCCGGGCACCGGCACCGCCGAATGGCTGCGCGATCAACAGCTCAACGAGCGTCCGCGTTTGGCGGAAGGCTTGCGCGTCGAAGCCGGCTGGGAACTGGCGGTGGAAACCGTACTGGGCGCCGATCTGCACGCGGTGTTGGTAGACGATTTCAAAGGGCTCGATCTGGCAGGCTTCAGCCAGGGTGATCTGCGTCTGGTCACCCCGGCTGCGGACGTGACCCGCATCCCCGGCAGCCTGCTGGACAAGGTCGAAACCCATGTCGATCTGAGCAGTTGGCTGGGGCAGGTCAAACCGGTCGAGACCCTCGATGATGCCCTGTCGATGCGCAGCCAGCTGAGTGCCGGGCAAAGCCTGATCAGTCGCGACGGTTATTGGGTCGGCCGGGATTTTCTGCGCGTGCGCCGCGCCAGCGAAGCCGAAAGCGGCGTTCTGGCCCGTGGTCAGGAATTGCAGCGTCTGGAGCTGGAGCGCGAAGAGCGCGAAGCGACACTGGCTGCGCTGGAGGAAAAACTACTCACCCAGCGCGAGCAGCAGCGCATTCAGGAAGACAATCGCGAGCAACTGCGCCGCCGCTTGCAGGACGAAGCCCGTCAGCAAAGCGAACTCAAGGCGCAGTTGTCAGCCGCCAGGGCCAAGGTCGAACAACTGACGTTGCGCCGCACGCGTCTGGACGAGGAGCTGGCCGAGCTGGGTGAACAGCGCGCCATCGAGCAGGAAAGCCTCGGGGAATCCCGGCTGCAATTGCAGGACGCCCTCGACAGCATGGCGCTGGACACCGAGCAACGCGAGTCGCTGCTGGCCCAGCGCGACAGCCTGCGCGAGCGGCTGGACCGGGTTCGACAGGAGGCGCGTCAGCACAAGGACCACGGCAACCAGTTGGCCGTGCGTCTGAGCTCGCTGCGGGCGCAACACGACTCGACGCGTCAGGCGCTGGATCGGCTGGAGATGCAGTCCGAGCGCCTGACCGAAAAGCGCGAACAATTGAGTCTGGGGCTGGAGGAGGGCGAAGCGCCGCTGGAAGAGCTGCGCTTGAAGCTCGAAGAGTTGCTGGAAAAACGCATGGCCGTCGACGACGAAATGCGCACGGCGAAAAACGCGCTCGAAGACGCCGACCGTGAGCTGCGCGAAGCCGAAAAGCGGCGTACCCAGGCCGAACAGCAGTCCCAGCTGTTACGCGGACAGTTGGAGACGCAGCGCCTGGAGTGGCAATCGCTCACCGTGCGACGCAAGACCCTGCAGGAGCAATTGCACGAAGACGGCTACGATCTAAATGGCGTGTTGGCGACGCTTACCCCCGAGGCCAGCGA
Organism: Pseudomonas sp. LS-2; assembly: GCF_003605735.1. Lineage (GTDB taxonomy): Bacteria > Pseudomonadota > Gammaproteobacteria > Pseudomonadales > Pseudomonadaceae > Aquipseudomonas. The sequence goes on from NZ_QXTJ01000008.1 coordinate 45,521, forward strand.
GAAAGACGCCGAAGAAGAGTTGGGTCGCATCGACGCGCGGATCCAGCGTCTGGGCGCCATCAACCTGGCCGCGATCGACGAGTATCAGCAGCAATCCGAGCGCAAGCGCTATCTGGACGCTCAGGATGCCGATCTGGTGGAGGCGCTGGACACGCTGGAAAACGTCATCCGCAAGATCGACAAAGAAACGCGCAATCGATTCAAAGAGACCTTTGATCAGATAAACAGCGGAATTCAGGCACTTTTTCCAAAAGTTTTCGGTGGCGGCAGCGCTTACTTGGAACTGACGGGCGAAGATTTACTCGATACAGGGGTGACGATCATGGCGCGTCCTCCGGGCAAGAAGAACAGCACGATTCATTTGCTGTCCGGCGGCGAAAAGGCCCTGACTGCACTGGCACTGGTTTTTGCCATTTTCAAGCTCAACCCGGCGCCGTTCTGCATGCTCGACGAAGTCGACGCACCACTGGACGATGCCAACGTGGGCCGCTATGCCCGACTGGTCAAGGAGATGTCGCAAACCGTGCAGTTCATCTACATCACCCACAACAAGATCGCCATGGAAATGGCCGATCAACTGATGGGCGTCACCATGCATGAGCCAGGGTGTTCGCGCCTTGTGGCGGTGGACGTAGAGGAGGCGATGGCGCTCGTGGACGCGTAGTGGACCGTCCTGCGGTCAGACAGATTGATGAGGGAAAGTGGCGTTTGACGGTGCAGTACAGGAACAACGGTCGCTCGGGTACAGATGCTCATGACATGCCAGATGTAACAGACGGTGTAAAGTTACCTTTGGTCGTGCTAGCTTAATGTCCACTTTTTCATTTTGCGTGGGTAAAAGGCCATTCAGAACATAGAGTTGGCGCCACGTTTTAAAGGGGTTTACGCCCTTAATTTTCAGAATTTTCATTAGAGGCACGGGATTACATGGAAATCGGTCTGCGAGAGTGGCTGATCGTCATCGGCATCATAGTCATTGCCGGTATTCTTTTTGACGGCTGGCGCCGGATGCGCGGCGGCAAAGGCAAGCTGAAATTCAGGCTGGACCGCAGCTTCTCCAACCTGCCGGACGACGAAGAAGGCTCGTCCGCCGAGGTATTGGGCCCTGCGCGCGTCCTCGACACCCAGAAAGAACCCCAGCTCGACGAGCAGGATTTGCCGACCATGAGCGCGGCCCGCGAACGGCCCGAGCGCCCGGAGCGTGAGTCGAAGCGTAAGCAGCGTAAGGACGAGCCTCAGCAGGGCGACCTGAATCTGGATGCCGACGGCCCGAGCCTGTTCGGTGCCCGCGACGATGATTTCCCGGACGACAAGCCGCCGCAGCGCATTACCGAAGACAAGGACCTGGCGCCGGTTGAAGAAGTATTGGTGATCAGCGTGATTTCCCGTGACGAAAGCGGTTTTAAGGGCCCTGCTTTGTTACAGAATATTCTGGAAAGCGGCCTGCGATTCGGCGAAATGGACATCTTCCACCGCCACGAGAGCATGGCCGGCAATGGCGAAGTGCTGTTCTCCATGGCAAACGCTGTCAAACCGGGCGTGTTCGATCTGGACGACATCGACCATTTCAGCACCCGCGCCGTGAGTTTCTTCCTTGGCCTGCCAGGCCCGCGTCATCCGAAGCAGGCATTCGACGTGATGGTGGCCGCAGCGCGCAAACTGGCGCACGAACTGAACGGCGAGCTCAAGGACGATCAGCGCAGCGTAATGACCGCGCAGACCATCGAGCACTACCGCCAGCGCATCGTCGAGTTCGAACGTCGCGCGCTGACTCAGCGTCGTTGATTGAACAAACGACGCAGCTTTCAATTGTAGGAGCGCGCTTGCCCGCGATGGCTTTCTGTCAGTCGACAGATGCGTTTATGGCTCACCTCTATCGCGGGCAAGCGCGCTCCTACGGGCTAATGCAATATCAGATGAGCAGCTTCGGCTGCTCTTTTGCTTTTCGAGAGAACACCGTATGAACGCCGTCGAACAACGAATCCTGGAACTGCGCGCAGAGCTGGACCTGCACAACTACCGCTACCACGTCCTCGACGAGCCGAGCATCCCGGATGTCGAGTACGACCGCCTGTTCCACGAACTCAAGGCGCTGGAAGCGGAAAACCCGCATCTGGTCACGCCGGATTCGCCGACCCAGCGAGTCGGCAGCGCGGCGCTGTCGGCGTTCACTCAAGTGCGCCACGAAATCCCCATGCTCAGCCTGGGCAACGCCTTCGAAGAAACCGACATGCGCGAATTCGACCGCCGTGTCACCGAAGGGCTTGATCTGCCCGCAGGCGATCTGTTCGCAAGCGGCGCGAAGGTCGAGTACAGCTGCGAGCCCAAGCTCGATGGCCTGGCTGTAAGCCTGCTGTATCAGAAGGGCGCGCTGGTCCGTGGCGCCACTCGCGGCGATGGCACCACTGGCGAAGACATCAGCGTCAATGTGCGCACCGTGCGCAATATCCCGCTCAAACTGCACGGTGAAGGCTGGCCGGAAACCCTCGAAGTGCGCGGCGAAGTGTTCATGTCCAAGGCTGGTTTCGACCGTCTCAACGAGAGCCAGCTGGAAATCGGCGGCAAGACGTTCGCCAACCCGCGCAATGCTGCTGCCGGCAGCCTGCGTCAGCTCGATTCGAAGATCACCGCCAACCGTCCGCTGGAATTCTGCTGCTACGGCATCGGCCAGGTGTCCCACGACATCTCCGACACCCACATTGGCAACCTCAAGCAATTGAAGGAGTGGGGCATGCCCATCAGCCGCGAGCTGAAAGTGGCGGCCGGCATCGACGACTGCCTCAAGTATTACCACGACATCGGCGAGCGTCGTCTGTCGCTGCCGTATGAAATCGACGGCGTTGTGTTCAAGGTCAACAGCATCGCCGCGCAGCGTGAATTGGGTTTTCGTGCCCGCGAACCGCGCTGGGCCATCGCCCACAAATTCCCGGCAATGGAAGAGCTCACTGAATTGCTCGACGTGGAATTCCAGGTCGGCCGTACCGGCGCCGTGACCCCGGTTGCGCGTCTGAAGCCGGTCAAGGTCGCCGGCGTGACCGTCGCCAACGCCACGCTGCACAACATGGATGAAGTGGCGCGTCTGGGCTTGATGATCGGTGACACCGTGATCATCCGCCGCGCAGGCGACGTGATTCCGCAGGTGGTGCAGGTGGTGCTGGAGCGCCGTCCGAAGGATGCGCGCAAGGTCGAGATTCCGCAGACGTGTCCGGTGTGTGGCTCGCAGGTCGAGCGCACCCAACTGATCAAGCGCAGCAAGGGCAAGGAAACCGTCAGCGAGGGCGCGGTCTATCGCTGCGTCGGGCGTCTGGCCTGTGGCGCGCAGCTCAAACAAGCGATCATTCATTACGTGTCCCGGCGTGCGATGGACATCGAAGGGCTGGGGGACAAGACCATCGAGCAACTCGTTGACGAGAAGCTCATCGGCTCACCGGCCGACCTCTACAAACTTGAGTACGAGCAGATCATCGATCTGGAAGGCTTCGCCGACGTCTCCAGCAAGAAACTTCTGAAAGCCATCGAGGACAGCAAGAAGCCGACCCTGGCGCGCTTCATCTACGCGCTGGGCATTCCCGATGTCGGTGAGGAAACCGCCAAGGTGCTGGCGCGCTCGCTGGGTTCGCTGGAAAAGGTCAAGGTCGCCCTGCCGGAAGTGCTGACCTACCTGCCGGACATCGGTCTGGAAGTCGCTCACGAGATTCACAGTTTCTTTGAAGACGATCACAACCAGAACGTCATCGGCGCCTTGTTGGGTGAGTGCAAGATGGAACTGCAGGACACTGGTGACCTTGGGGCTGAATTCGCGGCCAGCGCAACGTTGGGCGGGATGCTCGACAAGTTGAACATTCCGTCGGTGGGGCCAGGCGCTGCGCAGAAGCTGGCGGACAAGTTCGGTACGCTGGAAGGGGTGGTCAAGGCCGACTGGCTGGATATGCGTCAGACCCTGCCTGAGAAACAGGCGCAAGCTGTCAGAGCATTCTTCGATATCGAGGACAACGCCGAGCGCGCCCTGAAGATCGAGCAGCAGCTGAAAGACTTTGGCATGCACTGGCAGAGCGAGAAGAAGGTGGTCGAAGGACTGCCTCTGACAGGGCAGACCTGGGTCCTGACCGGCTCGCTGGAGTTGATGAGCCGCGACATCGCCAAGGAAAAGCTCGAAAGCCTTGGCGCCAAGGTATCAGGCTCGGTATCGGCCAAGACCCACACCGTCGTCGCAGGGCCCGGTGCCGGTTCCAAATTGACCAAGGCCAACGAGCTTGGGCTCAACGTGCTGGATGAAGAGGCGTTTGTCGCGTTCCTCAAGCAGCACGACGTCACCGTCGACTGAAAAAATCCGCTGTAGGAGCGCGCTTGCCCGCGATGCGGCGAGTCGGGCACAGATGCATTCGCAGGCAGAACGCTATCGCGAGCAAGCTCACTCCTACAGATATTGCGCTGTTTTCGGCACAGAGTCCGCTCGCAAAAAAAATATCTGGAACCCCCGCAACCCCCAACGATCTAGTGCTTGCAGCCATTCAGGAGATCGCCATGTTCCAGTTCTTCGAACAACTCAGCTCACGGATTTCGGCGCCCTTCGTCGGTGAGAGCAAGCGCAACAGCAAGGTCTGGCAGTGTCACTGCGGACAATCGGTGTTCTTCCGCAACAGCCAGTGTCTGGCCTGTTCCGCAGCCTTGGGCTATCTCCCTGAACAGAGCAAGATCGCAGCGCTGGAGCCGGGCCCGGATATCAACACCTGGCGCCTGAGCGACGACCCGCAGGCTGGCCTTTATAGGCGATGCGCCAACCTCGACACACCGGCTGCCTGCAACTGGCTGTTTCCGGCGCACAACACCGCAGACTTCTGCGTCGCCTGTAGCCTCAACAGGACGATCCCCGACCTTTCCGTTCCCGAAAACCCTGACCGCTGGCGCAAGATCGAAATCGCCAAGCGCAGGCTGGTGGCGCAGCTGATCACGCTGGGTCTGCAGGTCATCCCCAAGAGCGTCGACGAAGAACGCGGGCTGGCCTTTGAATTCCTCGGTGTCGATCTGGAAGGCAAGCTGCCCACGACCGGCCACGCCAACGGCCTGATCACCCTCAACGTCGACGAAGCCGACGATGCGATTCGAGAGAAAGTGCGCGTGCAGATGCATGAACCCTACCGCACGCTGCTCGGACATTTCCGTCACGAAGTCGGGCATTACTACTGGGACCGTCTGATCGCCAACACTTACTGGCAGGACGGCTTCCGCAACCTGTTCGGTGACGACCGCGCGAGCTATGCCGAAGCCCTCGATCATCATTACCAGAACGGCGCTCCCGCTGACTGGCAGCAGCACTACGTCAGCGCCTACGCCACCATGCACCCGTGGGAAGACTGGGCCGAAACCTGGGCCCATTACCTGCACATGATGGACGCTGTCGACACCGCGCTGAGTCTGGGCATGAGCGCCCGCGACATGGACCTTGACTATCAGCCTTTCGAGCTCAATACCCTCTACGATCCCCAGCATCCGGGCGGTCCGGCCTTCCTTGCCTTCGTCAACGCCTGGATCGAGCTGGCGGGGATGCTCAACGAACTGTCACGGGCCATGGGGCAGCCGGATTTCTACCCGTTCGTCCTGCCACCTGCGGTGATCACCAAGCTGCATTTCATTCATCTGGTCATTCAGGGCGCGGGCGGCAAGGCAGATGAAGTGCTGCAGGTGCAGTGAGCCATTCAATTGAAGGGTGATGACAGATGTTCTGCAACTTTGCTGCAGAGCACCTGTCATTGCCGCCGGTCTGCGAGTGCCTGCACGGTGGTGAATCCAGTGCTACTTTGCCTAAAAATATCGTTTTGATACTACTGGCATAGAGCAGTTGCACAGGGATTCGCAGATGGCCAATAGCGCTCCATTTCCTCTCAACGAAGCTTCTCGACTTTCGCGCATCACCCACATGGGGCTTCTCGATTCAGCCGCAGACGAAGTGTTGGATCACATCGTCGACATGGTGGCTCACTACTTCCAGGTGCCCATCGCGCTGGTGTCCATCGTCAGCGAGCATCGACAGTGGTTTCGTGCCGGAACCGGCATGGACGAGCGCGAGACCCCTCGGGAGATTTCCTTCTGCGCCTATTCGATTCTGACTCAGGAAGTCTTTCAGGTGCCTGACGCGCGCCTGGACTCTCGTTTTCAGGACAACCCGCTGGTCGAAGGCGAGCCGCATATCCGTTTTTACGCTGGCGTGCCGCTGGTGACTGCCGACGGTCTGGCTCTCGGCACTCTGTGCATCATCGACAATAAACCCCGCGCCGCGCTCGATCTGCGGGACATCACCATGCTCGAGATGTATGGGCAGTTGGTCATGAAACGCCTCAACAACCTGCGCAAAGCCAGTTACGTCGATCAACCCACCGGCCTGTTCAATCGCCTGCGTCTGGAGGAGGACATCCTCGCTCTCACCGATCGCGACGAGCACGCACTGGTCGCGCTGGACATGGTCAATCCGGTGTTTCTCGACAGCATCATCAAGGCGCTCGGCTACAGCTTCGCCCAGGACCTGGTGCGCTGCATGATCGACAGTTGCCGCGAGCAACTGCCTGCCGACACCGCCTTGTACAAGGTCAGCCCGACGCGCATCGCCTTACTGATGCGGCACACCGGACCGGAGCAGGCCGAGCAGCTGTTTAGAAGGCTCATCAAACACTTCCAGACGCCACTGGTGTGTCGCAACATTCCGATCCAGATGGACGTCGGCATTGGTGTGCTGCCATTAGGGCTGGGGCGCTGTGACGAAAAGGACTGGATTCGCCTCGTCGTCAGCGCGGCTGATGAGGCCCGGGGCAAGGCCACAGGCTGGCGCTGGTACGAACCGCATCTGGATTTTGCCCAGCAACGCGCATTCCTGTTGCTGGCTTCGCTGGCCGACGCCGTGCGCAGCGCCGATCAACTGTCGCTGGTGTTTCAGCCACGGCTTGAAGTCAGCACCGGGCGCATTGTCACGGTTGAAGCGCTGCTGCGCTGGCAGCATCCGGTACTGGGGCCGATCAGCCCTGCCGAATTCATCCCGCTGGCCGAAAAGACCGCGTTGATTCGCTCACTCAGCCTCTGGGTGCTGCGAAAATCCGTCGAGCAGGCACGGACCTGGCAACAGCAGGGATACGCGTTCAAGGTGGCTATGAACGTCTCGGCCATTGACCTGGCCAATTCGCAATTCAGCGATGCGCTGTTCGATCAACTGGCGATCAGCGGGCTGGACCCTGGCCGCTTTGAACTCGAATTCACCGAAAGCGCCCTGTGCGACAACCCTGACATCACTCGCCAGCAACTCGAACGCCTGCGGGCGCTGAACGTCGACATCGCCATCGATGATTTCGGCACCGGTTACAGCAACTGGACCTACCTGCGTCAATTGCCAGCGACCACGGTCAAACTCGACAAATCGCTGGTCGAGCATGTCGATTCCAACGAGAAGGACCGCCGTCTGGTCGAGGCCATCGTCGACCTCGCCCGGCGTCTGGGCTATCGGGTGGTGGCGGAGGGCGCGGAGACCGAGCAGGTCTACGAAATCCTCTGTCAGCTCGGCTGTCATGAGGTGCAGGGTTTTTTGGTGGCCCGGCCCATGACCGTCAGCGCGCTGGAGCACTGGATGAATGGCGAGCACAACGCAAAGGTCAAGCAGCTCCGGTCGCTGGGGCGCTGACGACGCTCGCAGGCACGGATGGTCTGTAGCGGTCCGGCTTGCCGGCGCAAACGTTCTCCCAATGACCACCGCCCTGACGACCTGCAACGCTGTCTCGTCAAATAAGTTTTAGAACCATCCGCCGCTCGAACCCGGTCGCGGAGCGATCCGCGTCCCCTTCGTCTTGCCAGCCCAGCGCCCGATACAGCGAGTGAGCCGCCAGGTTTTCAGCGGCTACCGCTAGCATCAGCTGATTGACCTCGGGCCACAGCGCTCGGACCACGCCCGGCAACATCTGCATGCAGCGCTTGCCAAGCCCCAGCCGTTGAAACCGACGATCAACCATCAGCGCGTGCAACGTAGCGGTTTGCCCACTCGCCCAGCGTGGCAGCAGCGACCTGCGCTTGAGCAGAAAAAAACCTCTCGGTACGTCGTCCACCACCAACGCAAAACCCTGAATATCGCAGACGGGGCGGGCGGTGAGCGCATGCAGCGCGCCATAAACGTCCCCCACGAGGGGCTTGTGCTCTGCCAACAGCTCGATATCCAGCAACTGGCCCCGCTGCGGGGTCGAGAGCTGTTCATGTCTTATCAATAGGAGGTCCATGGGCGACACCATGCCGCGTCACCGGGCGCCAGTGCAAGTGACTGAGCCCTATCAAATTTTTTATCTGAAACCAGAGGTTGTAACTTCGCGCCAGACCGGTACAATGGCGCGGCTCGCCGACTGGCGAGTGTCGTTATGGTGACCCCATCGGTCCCCCCGCAACGATTACCCGTGAACCTGGTCAGAGCCGGAAGGCAGCAGCCACAGCGGGAACATTGTGTGCCGGGGTGTGGCTGGTGGGGTTGCCTCCATATCTCAAGCTCGCTAATTCTCGGCGATCTTCCCGTAAAAAATTCCTGCTTCTCCGCACTCGGCTCATCGTTCCGATGCTTCGTTCGACACTTCGGTCAAAGCCCCGCCCCTCGCTCGCTCGATTGCGAACTGCTTCCCCTCAACCGTGCGCTGCGCCACCACACATCCATCCGTGACCGAAACGTTCACAAATCCCCGATCCCTGAGATAGAGCAACGCGGTGAAGTCCAGCGGATTGACTCTGCACGTCGCGCCATCGGTGATGGTGTGGAGCAGTCGGATGGCTAAGGATTCAAGCCGCATGAAAAGCGCCTCTGGTGACATCATTGATGATGGCGATTTGTCACCAAGTTGCGATCATGAGTTCCATTTATTTGTAGGGTTTCCGCGGAGGGGCATGAACGATGGCGTTTACGCCCTGGCTGTCTCAACTTCCTGTTCCGGGTCGCCACGTTTTCTTCCCTCAGGCGTCAGACACGCCCCCAGCACTTCCAGCAACGCGCGCACTTTCGGCAGGTTCTGCCGGCTCTTCAGCCAGATCAGATTGATCGGCAGGCTCTGTACGGCCAGGTGCGGGAGGACTTCGATCAACTCGCCGCTTTGCAGGTGACGTTCCACCAGCCAGGTGGGCAACTGGGTGATGCCCAGACCCGCGAGTGCGGCAATGAGTTGGCCTTCGCCGTCGCCGATGGCGATCCGGCCGGGCATGACGTGGCGATCGATGTTGCCTTGTTCGCCGGCCATCGACCAGGGCGTTACGCTGCCGTTGTCGTGTCCGTAGAGTATGCACGCATGTCGTTCGAGTGCTTGGGCGCTGGTCGGCGTCCCGTGTACGGCCAGATAGTCCGGCGTTGCACAGAAGACCAGTCGCTGCGCGCCTAGAAAGCGGTGGCCCAGTAGCGCGGGCCAGGCATCCGGGGTGCCAATGCGCACGACGATATCGATGCCTTGGTCCACGAGGTCGATGAAGCGGTCGGAGAAGGTAATGTGCGGCAGCAGCAGGGGGTGTTCACGCAGAAAATCCAGCATCAGCGGCAGGACATGCAGACGTCCGAACGAGGCGGGCAGGTCCAGGCGTACTTTGCCGTGAGGCCCGGCGTTTTCGGTTTTCAGTGATTGCTCGGCTTCTTCCAGGCACCCCAGCACCTCGGCGCAGGTCCGGAAATACTGAGTGCCGGCGTCGGTCAGCGCCAGTCGGCGCGTGGTGCGGTTGAACAGCCGCGTGCCCAGTCGCTGCTCCAGCCGGGCGATGCTCTTGCTGACCGCCGAGTTGGTCAGGTTCAGGCGCTTGGCGGCGGCGGAAAAGCTGCCGACGTTGGCGACGCAGACGAATACATCGATGCCTTTGAGGTTATCTGACGGGATCATGGCGGTCTCATTGGTGACGTGGATTCACATCACTTCGTAGTGAATGGCTTAAATGTTACCAAAATTCTCCAATAACCTATGGGCAACGTTGAACGGTTCACTGAGCCGCTCGCCATTCTCATTCTGGAGACCGATTAGATGATCAACCTGTTTGCCCCGTATGAACTCAAGGGCCTGCCCCTGACCAACCGTATCGTCATGGCGCCGATGACCCGTTCACGGGCCCCGGAAGATATTGCGACCGAGCAGATTGCGTTGCATTACACCCAGCGTGGCACGGCAGGTCTGATTGTGTCCGAAGGCACCCCGATTTCCCGCGAAGGTCAGGGCTATCTGTTCAATCCGGGTATCTTCACCGCGGAGCAGATCAAGGGCTGGAAGCTGGTGACCGATTCGGTTCGCAGCGTCGGCGGCCGGATGTTTGCTCAGTTGTGGCATGTGGGGCGCGTGTCTCACACCTCGATTCAGGATGACGGCAAGGCGCCGGTAAGCTCTACGGACAAGCCGGCGCAAGGGGCGATTGCCTTCGGTTACACCGAAAACGGCGAACCCGGTTTCGTCGCGACCTCGACCCCTCGCGCGCTGCAAACCGAGGAAGTCGCCCGTGTCGTCGAAGACTTCGCCCAAGCCGCTGCCAACGCCATCGCGGCGGGGTTCGACGGGGTGGAAATCCACGGGGCGAATGGGTATCTGATCGAGCAGTTCCTTAATCCGCTGGTCAACGACCGCACAGACCGTTATTCAGCCAAGACCCTGGAAGATCGCTTGCGCTTCGTGTTCGAGGTGGTCGATGCAGTGGTCGCCCGAATCGGCGCCGAACGGGTGGGGATTCGTATCTCACCGTATGGCCAGTTGTTCGACATGCCGATCTATCCGGAAATCGACGAAACCTATTCGGCCCTCTGTGCCGGTATGGGCCAGCGCGGTATCGCTTACGTCCACGTGATGGATCAGACTCACTTCTTCCTGGCGGCGCAAGGTTCGGAGGCACAGGAGCAGGCGCTGCGTGAACTGCTCAAGCACTGCAGAGCGCAATTGGCCGATACCGCGCTGATTCTGGCAGGGGACATGACGCTGGAACGTGCGCAGGATCTGGTGGATGCCGGTCTGATCGACCTGGCCGGTTTCGGTCAGCCTTTCATCGCCAACCCCGACCTGGTCGCCCGCTTGAAAAACGGCTGGCCGCTGACGACGCCGGACCGCGACACCTACTACGGCGGCGGTACCAAAGGCTACGTGGACTACCCGCCGTACGAACCGGCCTGATTGCTAGCGGTTGCGTCGTCAGCAGAGCCTGCCCGTGAGCGGCAGGCTCTGATGTGTCAGATTCAGATAGAAGGCGCAGCATCGGCGCCAAGCAAGGCGGCCACTGCTCGTCCGACCCCATGGCCTTCTCGAATCAGCGCAGCGAACCTTTCCATCATCTGCGGGCCGGTGTCGCTGATCAACGCATTGCACAGCAACTGTCGCACTGACTCATTGCGAGGCACCTCGTCTTCGCCGCCGTTTTCCTCAGGCAGCAACAGGGCCAGCCGTTCCAGCACTTCAAGCCCCGGCGTGTCTTCATCGATCCCGAACAGTTCGTTGAACAACATGCCCAGGGTCCCGGCTGGCTGATAGTCGGGCCGGTCCCACTTGCGAACGATGCTGCCTTCCTTCTCGATTTTCTCAAGCGTTCGTCGAATCTTTCCGGGAATGGTCGCGGTTGCGCGGGTTGCGGTGTAGTACACCAGCCGCGCCAGGCTGGCAGCATCCTTGACGTTCTTCCAGATGACGAACCAGATCTGCGACACGCTGTGGGTCTTGAGCCCGTTGCGCAGCGTGCTTCTGATTTCACTGAGCTGTTGTTCATCCAGTTCGTGATCGAACGACCGGCATTTGTCCAGCAGGTAGCACACGGCGTCTGCGGACGCGAAGTCGAGCCAGAGACTGAAAAGCGCGCTGGGGTCCGTATATTCCCGGGTGAGCAAGACCTGCATCGCTTCCTCGCTGCGCCCGAAATGTGTGTCCGGTGCCAGCGCATAGGCGATCTGGTGGGTGTTGACCATCAAGTGCCCGTCGCGCAGGAAGTAGGTGCCAGGCGCTGCGCTCGGCGGGTCTTCACGAACGATGCCCTTGCCTTTGAGCTTGTCGATGAGCAAGCCGACATCCATCGGGGCCAATGCCTTGCAGTCGCCGACAGTGAAGGCTGAACTGGTCAGACGCGGAGAAATCGCAAAGTCCAGTGCGATGATCAGCAGCACCTCATCGTCGCTCAATGCCCATAGTCGATGGGGTCGCAGGGCAGCCGTTCCCGGTAAGCGTCGAGCCTGGATTCAAGTTCCGCCGCTGCCGCTGCCTGTTCTGCACGGGCCTGTAGGGCATGGGTCTCTTCGCAGTCGGGGCAAGGTCTGTATGACTTCTGGGGGTATTTTTTGACGGCAGAGCGGCTTTTGACTTCCATACTGGCTTCGCAGTAAGGGCATGTCAGGTTTTCATCGAACGCGCGACACAACTGCCGGACATGGCTGGCCAGGGTTCCGCTGTGGTTGATGTGGCGGAAGGGCACCAGGTCAATGACTTTCTCCAGGAACTCGCCGCTTTCGCTCATCGCCCAATAGCGCACGGCCAGTTGTTTTTCCTCGGGATCGTCGGTCATCAATTCAAGTTTTACGGTCATGGGTGAGGTCAATCCAGTGTTCATGATTGTCTGAAAAGCAGCAGGGAGACGGCGATACGCTGCGGCTCCCCCTGCTAGCGGCAGAAACACGCTGTAACTGCCGGCCCATGATGAAGGTGAGGAGCGCTTGAAGATGTAGGGGAGGGCGACGGCGGTTTGTAGGGCGCTTCTTGGAATCTGTACTGGAAAAGAATTGGCTGATGAATCGTCTTGATGCTCGCCCACGCACTGCAGGCCTTGTCCGATGGCGAAATCCAGCGCACTATCTCGGCCAATATAGGTAGGGGGGGTATGGTATGGCGCATTTGCATGCCGAAAAACACGATCTGCTCAAGCGTGTTCGGCGCATCGCGGGGCAAGTGCAAGCGATCGAACGCGGCCTGGAGTCCGATACGGATTGCGCCAAGACGCTGCATCTGGTCGCGGCAACCCGCGGCGCGATCAATGGTTTGCTGGATCAGATCATCGAGGCTCATGCCCGTGAACATGTCGCGCATCCGGGCTTGAATGACGAAGAGCGGGCGCAAGGGCTTGAAGATCTGCTCGAAGCCATTCGCCGTTATTCCAAATAAGGAGGGGTTTATGGTCCTGTCGCAGAAACACACGCATGAACATGTATTCCTCAGCGAGTCTCACGATGACAATGCGCGCCGCACGCGTTGGGTCGTGGTCCTGACCTTCGTGATGATGATCGGCGAAATTGCCGCCGGTTACATGACCGGCTCCATGGCGCTGCTGGCGGACGGTTTTCACATGGCGACTCACGCCGGGGCATTGGGGATCGCGGCGGCGGCTTATTCGTTTGCGCGGCGCAATGCCAACAATGGTCGTTTCAGTTTCGGGACGGGCAAGGTCGGCGATCTCGCCGGCTTCGCTTCGGCGTTGATCCTGATGCTTGTGGCACTGGGGATCGGGGTCGAGTCGCTGATTCGTCTGTTCCAGCCGACAAACGTTTCCTTCGGTGAGGCGACGCTGATCGCCATCGCCGGGCTGCTGGTCAATATCGTCAGTGCGCTGATGCTGTCGGGTGGTCAGCATTCCCATCACCACGATCAGCATGAGCACGGCCATCACCACGATCACGGTCACTCCCATGGCGGCGACAACAACCTGCGTTCAGCCTATGTGCATGTGCTGGCCGATGCGCTGACCTCGGTGCTGGCTATCGCAGCATTGCTGGCCGGGCGTTATCTGGGTTGGGTCTGGCTCGACCCGGTGATGGGGATCATCGGTGCAGCGGTCATCGCCAAATGGTCCGTGGGTCTGATCCGGCAGAGCGCCACGGTGCTGCTGGACGTGACGGATGAGCATGTCGCCGAAGAAATTCGGCAAGTGCTGGATGCTCATGGCGATGTGCAGATCACTGACCTGCACGTCTGGAAGGTCGGCCCCGATGCCCGCGCAGCCATTGTCAGTGTCTTGGCGAAAGTCGAGGTGACGGCCGAGGCGATCCGCGAGCGGCTTGGCGTGGTGCATGAGGTCTCGCATCTGACCATCGAGTATCGAACCGCCTGAGGGGGCCGGTTCAGAGCTCTTGCCCCCAGCGCTCTCCAAGGCGCTGGAAGCCTGACGATGCAGCCGATAATGCGTGGCAAATCAAAGAAATCTGCCCGGTTTTGGGGTCAATACGATAGTCTTCGCACCATTGTCGATACGGACACCTGGATTGGAAAGCTTTAGATGGCGCCTGATGACTATCTCGTAATGACCAGCAAGGAATGGGCGGGGCTGCGCGCCAGCACGCCACTGACTTTGTCCGAAGAAGACCTGGCGGCGTTACGAGGCGTAAACGAAGATATTTCCCTGGAAGATGTCGTCAACATCTATCTGCCCTTGTCGCGACTGATCAACCTGCACGTCAGTGCCGCGCGCAATCTGGCCAGCATCAAGGACACATTCCTTGGGCGTCCGGCGAAAAAACAGACATATGTGGTGGCGGTGGCCGGTAGCGTGGCGGTGGGTAAGAGCACGTTTGCCCGCGTGTTGCAGGCGCTGATGGCGCGCTGGCCGGATCATCCGCGGGTCGACCTGGTCACCACCGACGGCTTTCTGCACCCCAATGCCAAGCTCAACGCCGAAGGCATCATGCACCGCAAGGGCTTTCCCGAAAGCTACGATCGCAAGCGGATGGTCAAGTTTCTGTCGGACCTGAAGGCTGGAATTCCCGAAATCAGCGCGCCGGTCTATTCGCACATCAGTTACGACATCGTGCCGGACACGTTCATCAAGATCAGCCAGCCGGACATCCTGATCTTCGAAGGCCTGAACGTACTGCAGACCGAAGGCAATGACGGGCAGAAACCCGGTAGCATCGTCTCGGACTTCTTCGATTTCTCGATCTATCTGGACGCCGATGAAAGCGATATCGAACGCTGGTATGTCGAGCGCTTCCTGATGCTGCAACGCACGGCATTCCGTGCGCGTGGCGCCTATTTTCGCGAGCTGGCGGACCTGCCCCCGGAAAAGTCCCCCGACGCGGCGCGCAAGATATGGGGCGACATCAACCGGCCCAACCTTCTGGAGAACATCCTGCCGACCCGCGAGCGCGCAAGCCTGGTGGTGCGCAAGGCGTCGGATCATGCGGTGAAGGAGCTGTGGCTGCGCTAAGGGGTTGAAGTCGGCCCCCATTACGCGGTTTACACTGATGCAAACACCCTGTCTGTAGCAGCAAGGCTTGCCGGCGGTAGCGTTCTCAATTGCGTTGCCGCCGGTAAGCCGTAGTGCTATAGCGTCTTCTCCCGATTCATCCCCATTCCCATAGCCCGAGGGTTGGCCGCAGAGCTGATAGGGGCTGCCAGTCCTGCGTAATGCCTGTTCTTTTCTCTCATTCAAGAAAGGATGCTGACCATGCGTATCAACGCTCTGATCGTAATGCTGCTGACGGGGCTCGTCGCGGCGACCTTCGGTTTCGGGATTTACCTGTTCGCGCAGTTGGTACCGGACATGCGCGCCAGTCTGGGTTTCGACATCTCCTACGTCGGCACCCTCACAGCGTCCGGGCAGTTCGGCTTTCTGATCTGCGCGTTGCTGGCGGCGTGGATCACCCCCAGGATCGGCGGCGGCTGGGTGATCTTCGGTTCAGGGGTAGTGTGCGCGGTGGCGCTGTTGTTGATTCCGCTGACCCACAACATTCTCCTGATCGGCGCGCTGTTGACCATACTGGCGGGCACCGCGGCGACGGTGTTCGTGCCGATGGTCGACGTCATTTCCCGCACCGTCGCCTACAAGTATCGCGGCATGGCGATGGGGCTGGTGTCCAGTGGCACCAGTTATGGCGTGTTCATCAATAGCCTGTTGGTGCCGTTGTATGCCCCGCAGGGCGAGTGGCGCATGGTGTGGTGGATCGTTGGATTGATTACGGTCGTTCTGGCTGTCGGTGTGATGGTGGTCTTCAGTCGAGCGCGGTTGTTCGCGAGAAATATCGACTCGCCTGCGCAGGAAGAGACCCAGGTCACGGTGGGCAGGTCGGCGCTCATGCAACCTTGGGTGCTGATGGTCTGGGCAATGAATTTCCTGCTGGGTTTCTCGACCTTTCCTTTCCAGAATTACCTGTCGTCCTACCTGCGCACGGAACTGAATTTCGATGTGGCCTACGCCGCTCAGATCTGGGCGAGCATTGGGTTCGTCGGAATGTTCTCCGGGCTGATCGTGGGCTGGTTGTCCGACCGCACCGGACTGCGGGCGGCGATGTTGCTGGTATATGCGTGCGTGGCAGGCGCTGCGTTGATCTTCGTCGTACATCCGGTGGGGTACTGGCCTCTGGCGGCGGGGATCCTCTTCGCCGTGGCGTTTTACCCGATCTTCGGCCTGATTCCGGCCTATGTGTCGAAGATGGCCAGCAGCGCCGCGTTGGCCGTCACCATCTTCGGCGTGGCGAATATCCTGCAGGGCGTCGGCGGCATGATCGGCAACTTCTGCGCGGGGTTGCTGGCGAGCTTCAATGGCTCGTTCGTCGGGGTTTATGCCGTGATCGGTGTGGTGGCGTTGTTGATGGCGGGGGTGACGCTTCGGTTGCCCCGTGAGGGGCAGGGGGTGCAAAGCACCGTTGCGGTACTTTGCTCGGACGGTTGAGTGTTAAAGCATCACGCTCCCCTCAATACACTTCTGAACATCGCCACCGACCCAGATCTGTTCGCCGATCTGTTCGATGCTGACCCGTCCGCGATGCCCCAGCACCGTCCCCTGGCGGGTGGTGTACTTCGCCGGCGCCAGGCCCGCCGGGATCATCCACTGCGCCAGGCTCGCATTGAGGCTACCGGTCACCGGATCCTCGGCGTTCAGGTCCCCGGTCAACGCGCGGACTTCGAAATCCGCTTCGGCATCGGGACCCGTCCAGGGCGCGACGATGCCTACATTCAGACCTTTGAGCACGACGTAATCCGGGCGGATCGCCAGCACTTCTTCACGACTCGACAACATCACTGCAACCCAACCCGGTCCGTTGTCTGCCCACTGGCTGCCGACGATCTGTTCCGGGCGCAGGCCCAGTCCGGTGGCCAGCCGTTGCAGGAGCTCTTGCTCGACCGGGCCGCTGCGCAACAGCGGGGGCGCGGCAAATGCCAGACGGGAGCCATCGCGGCGGATGCGCACCAGACCTGCTCCGCACTCCTGCACCACTTCGTTAGCCCCGGCCTCACCGCCGTTGTCGAGCCAGACAAAGCAGGTGCCGAGCGTCGGATGCCCGGCAAACGGCAGTTCGCGGACGGTGGTGAAAATGCGTACACGGTAATCGGCGTCAGGGTGTGTAGGACGAAGCAGGAAGGTGGTTTCGCTGAGGTTGGTCCAGCGTGCGAAAGCGGCCATCTGTGCGTCGCTCAATTCATCAGCGCCGGTCACCACGGCGAGCGGATTGCCCTCGGTCGCTGTGCTTGAAAACACATCGACTTGCTGGAACTTGAACGTTTTGGGCATGGCACTCTCCTGATCGTGCTGTAGGAGGCGTCACTTTAAGGAGGCCCTGATCAGGCTGTATAGACACAGATTGCCCCGATTTCTCGGGGCATCTGTTTGCCTTTCCTGCTGCTTGAAAGGTTCAGGCGGGGAAGTGCAGCGCGTTGGTCAGATCACCCATCGGCGCCTGCCCGCGAGCAGCCATGGCAGTGTCGCGCTCGACGACGCCATCGAGTTTCTCCAGGCCGTGGACGCGGGTGATCAGGCGCAGGATCGAGGCGGTGTCGTAGACCGTGTGATCGACCGTGCCCTTGCGTGCGAACGGCGAGATGACGATGGCTGGAATACGCGTGCCCGGGCCCCAGCGGTCGCCTTTGGGCGGGGCTACGTGGTCCCACCAGCCGCCGTTTTCATCGACCGTGACGACGATCACCATGTTTTTCCATTGCGGGCTGTTGCGCAGGATCTTCACGGCGCGGTCGATGTGCCGATCACCTGCCGCGACGTCGGCGTAACCGGCGTGCATGTTGAGATTGCCCTGTGGTTTGTAAAACGTCACCGCAGGCAGCTTGCCCGCTTCGGCGTCGGCGAGGAATTTATTGGTGGCGGATTCATCGCCCAGACCGCCATCGCGCAAGCGCTTGTTACGCTCGTCAGGGTTTTCGGGACCAAGCTGTTTGAAATAGTTGAGTGGCTGATGGTGGTACTGAAAGTTCGGAATTTTGGGGATGCCTGCCGAATCCTTGTACGCGTCCAGCGTCACTTGCCACGCACCGGCGTACCAGGCCCAGTCGACGCCTTTCTTCGAGATTTTGTCGCCGATATGGTCGTGGGTCTGCGGCACCAGCACATTGGCAAGGTCGGGTTGCGAGTAGTCAGGCTTTTCCTTGTCTCGCAGCCAGGTCGGCCAGAAGGGCGGGGCCATGGTATTGACCGCGTAACCGTCCGGGGTCAGCAGGCTGGGGCCGAATTGCGGTGGGCCAGTCATGGCACTCGCCGGGGATTTGTCCAGCGGCTTGAGGCGATAATCCAGCGGGTCGCTGCTTTCCAGCACCGCGATCTGGGATTTGGCAGGGGAGTTCGCCGCGTCCGGATAGAACGGGACCTTGGCCGACACCAGATACTGGTGGTTGAGGAACGATCCGCCGAAAGCCCCCTGGAAGAAGTTGTCACAGAGTACGAACTCCTTGGCGACGTCCCACAGGCGCAGGGAATACTGGCTCTGGCTGTAGTAACCCATGGTCAGGCTGCCGGAGTCGGCCCAGGCGACGAAGCTGTCGTTCTTGCCGCCGTTGATCTGCATCTGGTTCTGATAGAAGACGTGCCAGAGGTCGCGGGTGACGACGTTCAAGGGAAGGTCTTCGCCGCCTGCTCCCTTCAACGCATAAGGAGCGTTGGGCAGGTTTTCCTGGTATTGCACGCCGGTGGCGTAGGTCACGCCGTCGACGTTTTGCGGGCCGACCTGGCAGATGCCACCCCAGCACTGCGGCAGGGTTTCCAGCACTTTGCCGTCTCGGTCGCGCTGCCGATAGTCGTCGGGGCTGACCGCAGACAAGGGTTTCTCAACGCCTGGGAAATTCGCGAACAGGTTGTTGAAACTGCGGTTTTCGCCATAGATCACCACGATGGTCTTGACGTAATCCTGCAGCGCCGCGTCCAGTTCCGGACCGCTGAGCGTGGTTTCAAGAGCGGTGGACTTGCCTTCGCCTGCCGATTCGCTGGCAGCAACGACGCTGCTTAACGTCGCGCCTGCACCCAGGACGGCAACGCCACCAAGGAAGCGCCGACGGCTGGAGTCCGTGGGGGAATCGGTGCAGTTCTCGCTGGCGGGATCTTGTTTTTTGTCGCTCATCACGGCTCCTGCTGCAGGATTTGAGGTGTTACTAATTATGTCGACGGAGCCTAATCGCGCAATGTGACATTAATGCGTCAGCCTCCAATGCCTGTTCCAGAGCCGTTCCCGGATACTTCAATCATTGCTTCTGGAGCAGTCCGGCTTGGTGGCGGAGCGGTAATGAGACGTCGCCACCGCCGGCAGGCCGGGCTGCCATTGAATTCAAGGCTTTGCGGCGGGCCCGTCCGCCGGGAGTCCTGAAACCGTGTTGTAACGACTCATGATCCGGTCGATCTCCCCGGACATGCGCATGCGCAGCAAAATCCGCATCAGGCGCTGCGCGGGGATCTGCGTGTCGTTGCGCACGATGCACCCAACCGGCTGCTCATCGATCACCGCCACCCCCCGCAGTTTCTGATCTTCAGGCAGGTTGCGATTGAACCAGTCCAGCGACCACTGATTGCCCACCGCGTAGCGATAGCGATGGATCTGGAGTTTCTGCAGCACCTGCACTTCGCTGCGAGCGTCGTCACGCCGCAGACGTTGGCTATCGAACGCCGTTTGCAGGGTAGGGTAGGCGTAGCCCAATACGGTGCCGATGGTTTCATCAACGAGGGATTCGGGCGCGCGCGGCGCAGCGTTGTCGGGTGTGCTGATCAGCAGATCGCGCTGGATCAGCAGCGGCAGACTCCAGGTGTAATCCCCGGAAAGGTTGGGCATCCACGACTGCGCGGCATAACAGCGTACGTCGATGGCACCGCGTTCCAATGTGCGTTGCACCCGCTGGATCGGCACCACACGATACTCGGCAGACAGGTTCGCCTGCGCCGCCATGCTCTGCATGATGTCGAAGATGATCCCGCCGGTGGGCTGATGGTCTTCGAGCTGCACCAGCGGCATCGCCCACGCATCGGCGATGGAAAACCGCAATGGGGCTTGCTCTGCACCGACTGCGCCACTCAATAGCAACAAAGCGCTCAGTGCCAGCAGACGCATAGAGTCCCTCAACGAGCATGCCCTGAAAAGGCGATCAAGCCGTGTTAGCAGTCTAGCGGCAGATGACTTATATGCGTGCGTGCATATTGCCCGGATGCAATTTTGCCCCCGCTCCGCTAGCATTAGCGGTCTTCCGCAACCCAGTCGCGACGGTTTTCAATGAGTTATCAGGTTCTTGCACGTAAATGGCGTCCGCGCTCGTTCCGCGAAATGGTCGGCCAGACCCATGTGCTGAAGGCCTTGATCAACGCGCTGGACAGCCAGCGCCTGCACCATGCCTATTTATTCACGGGTACACGGGGGGTCGGCAAGACCACCATCGCGCGAATCATCGCCAAATGCCTGAACTGTGAAACCGGTATCACGTCCTCGCCCTGCGGCGAATGTTCGGTGTGCCGTGAAATCGATGAAGGCCGGTTCGTCGACCTGATCGAGATCGACGCCGCGAGCCGCACCAAGGTCGAAGACACCCGCGAACTGCTGGACAACGTGCAGTACGCACCGAGCCGCGGCCGCTTCAAGGTCTACCTGATCGACGAAGTGCACATGCTGTCCAGCCACTCGTTCAACGCCTTGCTCAAGACGCTGGAAGAGCCGCCGCCCTACGTCAAATTCATTCTCGCCACCACCGACCCGCAAAAGCTGCCGGCCACGATCCTGTCGCGCTGCCTGCAGTTCTCGCTGAAGAACATGACACCGGAGCGGGTGGTCGAACACCTGACCCACGTTCTGGGCGCTGAAAACATCCCGTTCGAAGACGATGCGCTGTGGCTTCTGGGCCGCGCCGCCGACGGTTCGATGCGCGACGCCATGAGCCTCACCGATCAGGCCATTGCCTTTGGTGAAGGCAAGGTGTTGGCGACTGACGTGCGAGCGATGCTCGGCACGCTGGATCACGGGCAGGTTTACGACGTGCTGACGGCACTCATCGACGGCGATGCGCGCTCATTGCTGGAGGCGGTGCGCCATCTGGCCGAGCAGGGCCCGGACTGGAGCGGTGTGCTCTCGGAAATTCTCAACGTCTTGCATCGCGTCGCTATCGCCCAGGCCTTGCCCGAGGGCGTGGACAACGGTCACGGCGACCGCGACCGCGTGCTGGCACTGGCGCAGGCATTGCCCGCCGAAGACGTGCAGTTCTATTACCAGATGGGCCTGATCGGCCGCCGCGATCTGCCGTTGGCGCCGGATCCCCGGGGTGGGTTCGAAATGGTCCTGTTGCGCATGTTGGCGTTCCGCCCGGCCGACAGCGAAAACGCGCCGAGGCAGCCGTTAAAGTCAGTGGGGATCAACCCGGCCACGGTTGATTCCCAGACAACGGTGGCCGGCGCAGCACCCGTTGCACCGACGCCAACGCCTGCTCCGGCCGTGGCCGTCGCGCCCGCGCCCGTGATGGAAACCCGCGCACCGGTCGAGCCTGCTGCACCCGCTTATGCGCCGGCCCCTGCGGTCGTCGAGGAAGTCGATCTGCCGTGGAACGAGCCGAAGGCCGCGCAACCGGTCAGCGCGCCTGAGTCTGAGCCGGCTCCTGCGCCCGTCGCTGAAGAAATCCCTGAACCTGTGCTCGACACCGTGGCCGAGCAGCCGGACCTGACGCCAATGCCGACGCCTGCGCCCGCCAGCCCCGTGCCGGACGCGCCGGAAGTCGAGTCGCAGGAGCAAGTGCAGGCCGCCGCCGATGTGGTCACCCCTGCCATGCTCGAACACGTGCCTGACGCCGCGCCTTACGTGCCGGCGCCGATGGATCGTGACGACGAGCCGCCACCGGATGACGACTATTACGAACCGGACATCGACATCGATCCCGCCTCGTTCGCTTATCTCGACGATCTGGCCCACGAAACCGTAGAGGCTGTCGAGAAAGAGCCCGAGCTGCTGCCTGCTGCCAAGCCTGCGACGGGCCTGGCTGCCGACTGGCTGGAGCTGTTCCCGAAACTGCCGATCTCCGGCATGACCGGCAGCATTGCCGCCAATTGCACGTTGATCTCGGTGGACGGCGACAACTGGCTGCTGCACCTGGATCCGGCCCACAGCGCGCTTTTCAACGCTACGCAGCAGCGCCGCTTGAACGATGCGCTGAACCAATACCATGAACGCACCCTCAACCTGAGTATCGAGCTGATCAAGCCCGAACAGGAAACCCCGGCCCAGGCGGCGGCGCGTCGGCGCGCCGACCGTCAGCGCCAGGCCGAGGCGTCGATCCATGCCGACCCGTTCATTCAGCAGATGCTGGAGCAGTTTGGCGCGATCATTCGCGAGGACACGATTGCGCCGGTGGATGCACCGGCGCCAACCCATTAATCACCGCAAGGCGCTAAGCTGATTTGGCGCCGCGTAACGACCCCATCGACTTTCGAGGAGAACTCCCATGATGAAAGGTGGCATGGCTGGCCTGATGAAGCAGGCTCAGCAAATGCAGGAAAAAATGGCCAAGATGCAGGAAGAACTGGCCAATGCCGAAGTGACCGGCCAATCGGGCGCAGGCCTGGTCAGCGTGGTGATGACCGGTCGTCACGACGTCAAGCGTGTCAGCCTGGACGACAGCCTGATGCAGGAAGACAAGGAAATCCTCGAGGACCTCATCGCCGCCGCCGTCAATGACGCCGTGCGCAAGATCGAAGCCGCCAGCCAGGAAAAGACCGCCAGCATGACTGCCGGCATGCAGCTGCCGCCGGGCATGAAGTTGCCGTTCTGATTCAGCCGTTGTTGCAGCATCCAATGCCAGGCTCGTGCCTGGCATTTTTGTTTCTGGGGGAAGTTGATCTGCATATGGCGTATGTCATATTGCTCGCCACATCCGACCGAACGCTGCCAGACGGCTATGGTCTGCTTTCTATAGCCATTCAAGGAGCGCACCCGATGTCGCAAGAATTGATCCTCAACCAGCGTATCGTCCTCGCCTCTCGCCCTCAGGGCGCACCGACGCCGGAGAACTTTCGCCTTGAGCGCGAGGCTTTGCCCGACCTTCAAGATGGCCAGGTTCAACTGCGTACGCTGTACCTCTCCCTCGATCCCTACATGCGCGGCCGCATGAGTGACGCGCCGTCTTACGCGCCACCGGTCGAAATCGACGCCGTGATGGAAGGGGGAGCCGTGAGCGTGGTCGAGCAATCGCGCAATCCTGCGTTCAAGGAAGGCGATCTGGTGGTCGGGCAGACCGGCTGGCAGACCCACAGTATCTCCGATGGCAAGAACCTGATGTCAGTGCCCAAGGACCTGCCCAGCTCGTCGATGGCCGTGGGCGTGCTTGGCATGCCGGGGATCACCGGTTACATGGGACTGATGCACATCGGTCAGCCAAAATCCGGCGAAACCCTGGTGGTTGCGGCGGCCTCCGGTGCAGTGGGTTCAGTGGTCGGGCAGGTCGCCAAGCTTCATGGCCTGCGCGTAGTGGGCATCGCCGGCGGAGTCGATAAGTGCCGCTATGTGATGGACGAGTTGGGGTTCGACGCGTGTATCGATCACAAGAGCGAGCATTTCGCCGAGCAATTGAGCGAGGCCTGCCCAAGCGGGATCGACATTTATTTCGAACTGGTCGGTGGCAAGGTCTTTGAAGCCGTTTTGCCGCTGCTCAATGAGCGTGCCCGCGTGCCGCTGTGCGGCCTGATCGCGCAGTACAACGCCCAGCGCCTGCCCGACGGTCCGAATTACCTGCCGCTGCTGATGCGCACGCTGCTGACCAAGCGCGCAAAGATTCAGGGCTTCATCGTTTACGAGGAGTACTACCATCGTCTGGACGAATTCATGCAGGCCATGGTGCCGTTGGTGAAGGACGGCAAGGTCAAGTTCCGCGAAGACGTAGTCGAAGGCCTGGAACATGCGCCGGATGCGTTCATCGGCATGCTGGAAGGGAAGAACTTCGGCAAGCTGGTCGTCAAGGTGTCGTAAGCGTGATTTGACGCTAATGGGAGGCGCGGGTATAAACCGCGTCTCGTGTATTTGTCGGACCTTTCTCCAATGAGCTTCAGCCCTCTGATTCGCCAGTTGATCGACTCCCTGCGCATTTTGCCCGGCGTCGGTCAGAAAACCGCTCAGCGCATGGCGCTGCAGCTGCTCGAGCGCGACCGCAGCGGTGGCTCGCGTCTGGCGCAAGCATTGAGCCAGGCCATGGAAGGTGTCGGACATTGCAAACAATGCCGCACCCTCACCGAGGACGAGCTGTGTCCTCAGTGTTCCGATACCCGGCGTGACGACACATTGCTGTGCGTGGTGGAAGGACCAATGGACGTGTACGCGGTCGAGCAGACCGGCTATCGCGGCCGCTACTTTGTGCTCAAGGGGCATTTGTCGCCGCTCGATGGCCTGGGGCCAGAGGCGATCGGCATTCCGCAGTTGATGGAGCGAATCGAAGCGCAGGGGTCGTTCACTGAAGTGATCCTGGCCACCAACCCGACCGTTGAAGGGGAGGCCACCGCCCATTACATCGCGCAAATGCTCAACAACAAGGGCCTGGTGACATCACGCATCGCTCACGGCGTACCGTTGGGCGGCGAACTGGAGCTGGTGGACGGCGGAACGCTGGCGCACTCGTTTGCAGGGCGTAAGCCGATTCAGCTTTAAGCAACACTGACCGTCATCCGGATAAATCGTGGCCTGTAGCCGTCCGGCTTGCCGGCGAAGGTGCAGGTCCAGACCCCGTTAAGGTGACCGACGCGCTGCATTCGCCAGCAAGCCGGCTCCCACGGCCTTCGGCCAGAAGCGGTGCGGTGTGTCTTCCTCATCGCCAGCAATCCCGTAGTTTTTGTAGCAGCAGGCCTGGCCGGCGACGACGTCTTTGAACAGGCTTTTGATTCTGCCCGGAGGGCCTGGGAGCCCGACTTGTCGGCGATCTGCCGGGCACCGGCAGTAAGATCAGCCAGCTCGGTGCATCAGGCACACCGCATGCACAGGTTTTGCTGCCGCTGCGCGCCAGATCGCCGACAAGTCTGGCTCCCACGCCCTCCGGGCAGAAGCCGTTCGGCGTGTCCTGCAATACCGTAGTTTTATTGCCTGCCGGGCTTCTGAATTGAGCCCAAAACATCGTAGGAGCGCGCTTGCCCGCGATTACGGTGGGTCAGTCGCAGACCTTACGCATTCGCCAGCAAGCCAGCTCCCACAGAGGTGTCGGTGCTGCTGATTTACTTGTCCGTCAGTGCAAACTGCGTCAGACAGAACGTCGGGATTTCCATGTCCTGCAGACGTTGCGAGCCACCCAGTTCCGGCAAATCGATGATCGCAGCCGCTTCATTAACCTTCGCGCCCATGCGGCGGATCAGGTTCGCCGCTGCGATCAGCGTGCCGCCGGTGGCGATCAGGTCATCGAACATCACCACCGAATCCCCATCGCACAGGCTGTCGGCATGGACTTCCAGGAACGCTTCGCCGTATTCGGTCTGATAACCCTCGGCCAGTACGTGCGCAGGCAATTTGCCCTGTTTTCGGAACAGCACCAGTGGCTTGTTCAGCTCGTAGGCGATGATCGAGCCAATCAGAAAGCCTCGCGCATCCATGGCGCCAACGTGGGTGAATTCGGAGTCGATGTAACGCTGGACGAAGCTGTCGATGACCAGGCGCAGCGCCTTGGGCGACTGAAAAAGCGGGGTGATGTCACGGAAGATGACGCCGGGCTTGGGAAAGTCCACCACGGGGCGGATCAGGGATTTGAAGCTGAATTCGTCGAAAATCATAAGGATCTCGGGCAGGAGACTGGCACAAAGGCCGTAGTCTAAGCCTGCCCGGGCCTTATCGCCATCAGCTTTCCAGCGAACCACCGGCCAGCGCACACAGCTGGATCGGGTCGAGAATGTGGATTTCCTTGCCCTCGGCGGCGATCAGCTCGTTCTGCTGAAATCGGGTGAAAACCCGCGAAACGGTTTCCACTGCCAGCCCCAGGTAATTGCCGATTTCGTTGCGCGACATGCTCAGACGAAACTGGTTGGCTGAAAAGCCGCGGGCCCGGAAGCGCGCTGAAAGGTTGACGAGGAAGGTGGCGATGCGCTCATCGGCGGTCTTCTTGGAGAGCAGGAGCATCA
This sequence comes from Pseudomonas sp. LS-2, assembly GCF_003605735.1. GTDB lineage: Bacteria > Pseudomonadota > Gammaproteobacteria > Pseudomonadales > Pseudomonadaceae > Aquipseudomonas. Next base: position 71,777 of record NZ_QXTJ01000008.1, read on the forward strand.
TTTGCTGATCGTCGCGGATTTCCCGGCTCATGACCCGCATCAACTGCCGACGCAACTGCGGCAGTTGCACCGACAATTCGTCCAGACGCTCGAAGGGGATTTCGCACACCGACGTGGTTTCCATCGCCTGAGCCGACACCGGGTAAGCCTCGGCGTCCATTCCTGACAGACCGACCAGTTCACTGGGCAGGTGAAACCCAGTGAGCTGTTCCTCGCCTGCATCGCTGAGGCTGAAGGTCTTCAAGGCGCCGGAACGCACGGCGTACACCGAGTCGAAAGCATCGCCCTGACGGAACAGAAACTCCCCCTTTTTCATTGGCCGGCCGCGTTTGACGATTTCGTCCAGTGCGTCCATGTCTTCCATGTTCAATGAAAGCGGAAGGCACAACGGGGCCAGGCTGCAATCCTTGCAGTGAGCCTGGGTATGAGCACGCAACTTTACTGGCTCAGACATCGGGTAATTCCTTGTAAGAAAACACACATAAGTCGTAAGGGTAACGCACGAGTATCCCTCCGACTAGCACGCGTCCTCCGTGGCGTAAAAATGATTCCCACCGCGTAACCGGGAATTCTCTAGATGACTCTGGAAAATCTCTGGCGATTTTGCAGGCTCAAATACCCATCGAAAACCATGCATATCGAGCGTACCAGCAGGCGTCCGGCCGGCGTCACACGGATGCCGTGGTGATCAAGATCGATCAAGCCGTCTTTGGCCATTGCCAGCAGTTTTGGCCAGACATCGCTGAAGTAGCCGCGAAAGTCGACGCCAAATGCGTTTTCGATTCCAACGAAATCCAGGCTGAAATGACAGATCAATTGCTGGATCACAGCGCGTCGCAGACGGTCGTCGGGGTCGCAGGTCAACCCGCGGTGGGTCGCCAGTTGATCGCTGCCGAGCAGGTTCTGATAATCGGCCAGGTCGTTGCTGTTCTGCGTGTACAGGTCGCCGACCTGACTGATGGCCGAAACGCCCAGCCCGATCAGGTCGCAATGCCCGTGGGTGGTGTAACCCTGGAAGTTGCGTTGCAGCGTGCCTTCTTCCTGCGCAATCGCCAGATCGTCGTCAGGCAGGGCGAAGTGGTCCATGCCGATGTAGCGATAGCCGGCCTCTGTCAGTTGCTCGATGGTGCGCTGGAGCATCTGCAATTTGTGTTCGGCGTCGGGCAGTTGCGCGGTGTCGATTCGGCGCTGAGGCATGAAGCGTTCGGGCAGGTGCGCATAGTTGAACACCGAGAGGCGGTCGGGTTGCAGAGCAATGACTTCATCGACGGTGCGGGCGAATCCGTCCGGCGTTTGCAGGGGCAGTCCGTAGATCAAGTCGATGTTGACGGAGCGGAATTGCAAGGTACGGGCGGCTTCGACGATGGCGCGGGTCTCGTCCAGGCTTTGCAAGCGGTTGATGGCACGCTGAACCAGCGGATCGAGATCCTGCACGCCGAGACTGACGCGATTGAAACCCAGTTCACGGAGCAGGCCCATGGTTGACCAGTCGGCCTCGCGCGGGTCGATTTCGATGCCGTAATCGCCGGAGTGATCGTCCAGCAGGGTGAAATGCTGACGAAGGTGGGCCATGAGCTGGCGCAGTTCCACATGGCTGAGGAACGTCGGGGTTCCGCCGCCGAAGTGCAACTGTTCGACCACCTGACGACCGTCGACGTGGCACGCGATCATTTGAATCTCTTGCTGCAGGCGTTGCAGATAGGCGTGGGCGCGGCCCCGGTCCTTGGTGATGACTTTGTTGCAGGCGCAGTAGTAGCAAATGTTGGCGCAGAACGGGATGTGCACGTAGAGCGACAACGGTCGCAGATGCTTGCGACTCTCGCGCAGGGCATGCAGCAGCTCGAATGCACCCACCTGATTATGAAACTGCACCGCAGTGGGGTAGGACGTATAACGCGGTCCTGTCAGATCGTAGCGGCGGATGAGTTCAGAATCCCAACGAAGGTCGTCGAGCATGCGGGCATTCCCGAAAAGGCTGGCGGTAAAGGCAGTTTAGGGAGTCCGGACATACAGATTATTGATCTGAATCAATGGAGGGTCTTCACCAGTCCTGCCCGCGATACACCTCATTCTGTGGGCGCCACGCCTTCGGGCAGATCCTGGCCAAAGTGATGCCTAATGCCCCATCAACCAATGCTGATGCGGGCCGGGTAAGGTCCACAGGCCGAACAGGATCACCAGCAGACCGCCTGCCACCCGTACGCCTCGTTTGCGTAAAAGTGCAGTGGTGCGTTCGGCGGCGAGGCCCGTGGCGATCAGGACCGGCCAGGTGCCAATGCCGAAAGCCAGCATCAGCAATGCGCTGTACAGCGCATTGCCCTGACTGGCGGACCATAACAAGGTGCTGTAGACCAGGCCGCAGGGCAGCCAGCCCCATAGTGCACCAAGCAATAAAGCGCGAGGCATGCTCGAGACTGGCAGCAGGCGGCTGGCGACGGGTTGAATGTAACGCCAGAGCCAGCGGCCAAGGCCTTCGATGCGCGTCAGCCCGCTCCACCATCCCGCCAGGTAGAACCCCATGGTGATCAGCAGCAAGGCGGCGATCACTCGCAGCACCATGGCCCCCGGACTGTTGGCGACGGCCCAGCCCGCCAGACCGATCAACAATCCGGCGCAGCTATAGCTGAAGATTCGCCCGACGTTGTAGGTCAGCAGTAGCCGAAAGCGTCGGCTGCGTTGCTCCTTGGGGATGGCCATGGTCAGGGCGCCCATCAGACCGCCGCACATGCCCAGGCAATGCCCGCCGCCGAGCAGCCCGAGGATCAGCGCCGAGAGGAGTTGGGGGAAAAGCTGCGGTAAAGATTCAGGCATGGAGTGCGCCTGATGTTTCAGCGGTGGGGCGACCGACGTCGTCGCGGGCAAGCGCGCTCCTACAGGAGAATGCTTTGGACTGCACGATCGCGCTCTTACAGGGGAATGCGCTCGAGGGTAGGAGCGCGCTTGCCCGCGATGGCGCAGGCAGGAACACCGCAGCGTCTGAAGTGCTCATTCAAGCCTCTCATCATTCGATTGCCTGACGTCCTTGCCCGACGCCTCATCCACTCCCGCTTTATGCCCCGGGTCCTGATCGTCGAACAGGATGCTGTGGGCGGGGCCATCAAGGTCATCGTACTGACCGCTGTCCACCGCCCAGAAAAACACATAGATCGCCACGGCTACGATCAGCAGGGCCACCGGAATCATGATGTACAGCGCGGGCATAAAGCCTCCGGAAATCCTTTGTGATCAAGCGGGCAACGGACGCTGGTCGCCACCGCGGACCGGCGCGCCATCGACCTTCATGCGAGTCAGGCGCAGCGCATTGAGCACCACCACCAGCGAACTGACCGACATCCCCGCTGCCGCCCACAGCGGTGTGATCCAGCCGAGTGCGGCGAAGGGCAGCATGAGGCCATTGTACAGTCCGGCCCACATTAGGTTTTCGAGGATGATGCGCCGGGTGCGTCGCGCCAGCGCGAACGCTTGAACCAGTGCCTGCAATCGATTGGACAGCAACACCGCATCCGCGGTGGTTTTCGCCAGATCCGTGGCCGACCCCATCGCGACACTGATGTCTGCGGCGGCCAGTACCGGCACATCATTGACCCCGTCGCCGAGCATCAGCACCTTGTGGCCCTGGGCCCGGAGTTGCTGGAGGATCCGGAGTTTGTCATCGGGCCGCAGGCTGCCGCGTGCGTCATCGATTTTCAGTTGCGCGGCGACCGTGGCGACCATTGGTGAGCTGTCGCCAGACAACAGTAATGTCCTCCAGCCGCGCTGCTTGCAGGCATCGATCAACGCTGGCGCGTCGTCGCGTAGCCGGTCGTCCAGCACCAGCCAGGCCAGCAGTTCGTGATCGTTTCCCAGCAGCAGCCATTGACCGTGTTCGTCCGGCATTGCCGGCACCGGGCTGGCGCTCAGCGCGCAGACGAAATCCGCCTGACCGATGCGCACCTGCTTCCCCTCGATCCTGCCTTCCAGCCCAAGCCCTGGCACATTGCTGACGTCCGTCGCCGTCAGCGGTGTGGTGCCGAATGCGCGAGCGATGGGGTGTTCCGACCGGCGTTCCAGCGCTGCCGCGAGGCACAGGCAATCGTCGCTGCTCAACGAACCCAGACTGCGCACGGCCCTGAGTGTCAGCCGGCCTTCGGTCAGTGTGCCGGTCTTATCGAAGATCACCGTGTCGATCTGATTCAGGCCTTCGAGCACATGGCCGCGGGTGAGCAACAGACCCAGCCGGTGCAATGTGCCCGTGGCGGTAGTCAATGCCGTTGGGGTGGCCAGCGACAACGCGCAAGGGCAAGTGGCAACCAACATTGCCAGCACGATCCAGAAGGCACGGTCCGCGTCCAGCTGCCACCACATCACGCCGATACCAGCGGCGAACAGCAGCGAAATCAGCAGAAACCACTGCGCGGCACGGTCGGCGATCTGTGCCACTCTCGGCTTTTCGGATTGCGCCCGGTCCAGCAGGCGCACGATGGCCGACAGTCGGGTGTCGTGCCCCAGGGCGAGAACCTGAACGGTCAGCATGCTTTCGACGTTCAAGGTGCCCGCAGTGACAGCGTCGCCCTGCGTGCGCGGCTGCGGCAGGTACTCGCCAGTCAGCAGCGACTCATCGACGCTGGACTGACCCGCCAGGATTCTGCCGTCCGCCGGGAGTACCGCGCCGGGATGCACGAGGACATGATCGTTCACGCGCAGTTCGCTGAGCAGGATACGTTCGCTTTGCCCCTCTTCGCTCAGGCGCAGGCAGGACGCGGGCAGCAGATTGACCAGTTGCGCGGTCGCGGCAGCGGTGCGTTCCCTGGCGCGACGCTCCAGATAGCGACCCGTCAGCAGGAACAGCGCGAACATGCCCACGGCGTCGAAATACAGCTCGCCCACGCCGGTGATCGCCGTCCAGATTCCCGCGAGGTAGGCCAGGCCGATGGCCAGTGAAACTGAAACGTCCATGGTCAGGTGACGGGTGCGCAGGTCTCGGAATGCGCCTTTGAAAAACGGTGCGCAACTGTAGAACACGATTGGCGTGGTCAGAAACATCGCCACCCAGCGCAGGATGGTGTGCATTTCCGGGCTCAGGTCGATGTTGAATTCCGGCCATGTCGCCATCGTCGCCATCATCGCCTGAAACCACAGAAGCCCCGCGACACCCAACTGACGCAGGCTGCGCCGGTTATCTCGGGCCAATTGCTCGGTGGCTTGATCGGCATGATAAGGGTGAGCCGCATAACCGATGGTGCGTAGCTCGTTCAATACGCGGCTCAGCGCCAGATCCGCGTCGCTCCAGCGCAGGTGAAGCCGATGACTGGACAGGTTCAGCCGGGCCTCGACGACGGCGGGCAGGGTGCGCAAATGGCGCTCGATCAGCCAGCCGCACGCCGCGCAACTGATGCCCTCGATCAGCAGCGTGGTTTCTGCCAGGTCGTTGTCGTGTCGCACGAAGGGCGCCTGCACGTCAGGACGGTCATAGAGCGCCTGTTCGTCGACCATTTGCGCCGGGAGTGCCTGGGGATTTATCGACGCTTCGCTGCGATGGTTGTAATAGCTTTGCAGTCCACCATCGACGATGGCCTGCGCCACGGCCTGACAGCCGGGGCAGCAAAACGCGCGGGTTTCACCCAGAACAACCGCTGTGAAGCGGCCGCCGGGCGGGACGGGCAGGGCGCAGTGGAAGCAAGGGGTAGGCGCGTTCACGAGATCACTTCTTTTCCGCACCCTGAATCGGCTCGTCGCCGAGAATCAGATCCTTGTCGCCGGTGATGGCTTCTTCTTCGAACAAGCGCCAGGTCTGGCTGTTCTCGACCCCCAGCAGCTCGACGAAACGCCGGCCTTCGACCCTGTCGCTCATCTGCCCGACGTAGCGTCCCGGCTGCGCGGGATTGCGAGCGAGGACAATCTTGCGATCCTTTTCCGGTTGGGTCGGTGAAATCAGGTTCAGCACCAGGGTTTCGGGCTGGCTGTCGCCGGTCAGGCGCAGATCCGCTTCCCCAGTCTCCTGGTCGAGCGTCACGGCGGCGCGCAGATTCAAGGTCTGTGCCAGCAGCTCGCGATCCAGCGAGCGGTTGATGCCCTTGCCCGCCTCGTAATAATTGTCGGTCACCAGGTTGTCCGGGTTGTTCACGGCAATGGTCACCATCGACAGGGTCAGGGTGACCGAGCAGGCCAGAATCCCGATGATGATCCACGGCCAGAGGTGCTTGTACCAAGGGCTTGGGGCAGTTGCTGCGGTCATGTCGGACTTCTCTCAACGAACTTGTGGGCCGATGAATCGGCTCTTGGCTTGTATTTCGGTGCCGCTGTTCTCGATGTCCTTGAGGATGAAGCGGACCTCGTTGGTGCTCGACGGCAGCTGTTCCGGCGAGACCGACAACTCCACGGGCAGGGTGGCGATTTCCCCGGCCGGCACCTTGATCTCGCGGCGGCCTTGCAGCTTGAGATCCGGCAGGCCGGTGGCGTCGAGCACGTAGGTGTGGTCGACCTGATCCTTGTTCATCACTTTCAGGCTGTAGACGTTTTCGATTCGGCCTTCAGCGTTTTCGCGATACAGCACCCGGTCCTTGCTGACGTCGAATCCCACGAGCGAGCGCATGAAGAACGCCCCGGTCAGCACGCCGATCATGACCAGCAGCACCACCGCGTAACCGATCAGCCGGGGCCGCAGCTTGTGGGTTTTCTGCCCGGAAAGGTTATGTTCGGTGGTGTAGCTGATCAGCCCGCGAGGGTAGCTCATCTTGTCCATGATGGTGTCACAGGCGTCGATGCAGGCCGCACAGCCGATGCACTCGATTTGCAGACCGTCGCGAATGTCGATGCCGGTGGGGCAGACCTGGACGCACATGGTGCAGTCGATGCAGTCGCCAAGGCCTTGGGCCTTGTAGTCCAGGTCCTTTTTGCGCGGGCCACGTTTCTCGCCACGGCGGGGGTCGTAGGACACGATCAGGGTGTCCTTGTCGAACATCACGCTTTGAAAGCGAGCGTAGGGGCACATATAGATGCACACCTGCTCGCGCAGCCAGCCAGCGTTGCCATAGGTGGCGAGGGTGAAGAAGCCAACCCAGAAATACGACCAGCCATCGGCCTGGCCGGTGAAGAAGTCGACGGTCAGTTCGCGGATTGGCGAGAAGTAACCGACGAAGGTCAGGCCGGTGACCAGTCCGATCAGCAGCCATAAACTGTGTTTGGCGAGTTTGCGGGTGAACTTGTTGGCGCTCATTGGCGCCTTGTCCAGTTTAATGCGCTGGTTACGGTCGCCTTCGGTGACCTTTTCGCACCACATGAAAATCCACGTCCACACGCTCTGCGGGCAGGTGTAGCCGCACCAGACGCGACCGGCAAACACGGTGATGAAGAACAGTCCGAAGGCGCTGACGATCAGAATGCCGGACAGAAGAATGAAGTCCTGAGGCCAGAATGTCGCGCCGAAGATGTAGAACTTGCGCTCCGGAAGGTTCCACCACACCGCCTGATGACCGCCCCAGTCGAGCCAGACCGTGCCGAAATACAAGAGGAACAGCACGACGCCGCCGCCGATGCGCAGGTTGCGGAAAATGCCGGTGAACGCCCGGGTGTAGNGGCGGAGTGACGTTGTGCACCGGTATTTGCTCGCTCATTGCGGCGTGCTCATCGAACCATCACGTGGCGGTGGAAAATGCCTTGGCCAGTACGTGCCGGCGCAGGTCGTTGTCTTGGGTGTCGCAAACTATCATACCCCTGTGATCACGCGGTCTGCTTCTGCCCGTAGGGCGTAGGAGTCCAGCTTGCTGACGATCTGGCGCGTAGCGGCAGCAAATCCTGCCAGCGAGATGTGCCTGAAACGTCGCGGTGCCAATGTTTACGACTGCTTCGCAGCCGATCGCAGGCAAGCCAGCTCCCACGCCCTCCGGGCAGAATCACAAGCGTCGAGCAGTGTTCGATCCGTTCGTCCGGGCAAGATCAAACGCGAAGACCGCGTCCGATTCCTTTCACGTCACTCCTGCGCGTCCGCCGCTTTATCCCCATGGGAGAGGCTGTAGACGTAGGCCGCCAGCAGGTGCACTTTGTCATTGCCTTGCAGCAGTTCCTGCGCTGGCATCTGACCCTGACGTCCATACCGGATGGTCTGTTGCAGTTGCGCGAAGCTCGAGCCGTAGATGAAGGCACCAGGGTGCGTCAGGTCGGGCGCGCCCATGGCGGGAGTGCCTTTGCCTTGCGGGCCGTGGCAGGCCACGCAGTTGGCGGCGAAGATTTTCTGTCCGGCCGTCGGGTCAGCCTTGGCGTCGTCCGGCAGTTTGCGGCCGTCCAGTTGCGTCAGCACGAAGGCCGCCACGTCGCGAACGCCTTGATCACCCACCACTTCACCCCAGGCCGGCATCACGGCGTGACGTCCGCCCATGATCGTGGTCTTGATGGTCTGCGGCTCGCCACCCCAGCGCCAGTCGGCGTCGGTCAGATTGGGAAAGCCATACGCACCTTTGGCATCGGAGCCGTGGCAGACCGAGCAGTTGGACGCGAACAGGCGACCGCCCATTTTCAGCGCCTGCGGATCCTTGGCCACATCTTCGATGGGCATGGCTGCGAATTTGGCGAAGATCGGCCCGAAACGTGCGTCGGAGCGGGCCATTTCCTTCTCCCATTCATGGACGCCCGTCCAGCCTGTCTGGCCGTTGGAGAAGGCGATTTTCTTGTCGGTGTCAGCGTACTCGTAACCGGGCAACAGGCCTTTCCAGTTACCCAGACCCGGATACAGCGCCAGATAACCCAAGGCAAAAATGATGGTGCCGACAAACAGCATGAACCACCATTTGGGCAACGGGTTGTCGTACTCCTCGATGCCATCGAAGGAGTGGCCGACGGTTTCTTCGGTGGTGTCGGCGCGCTGGCCCTTGCGGGTGGCCAGCAACAGCCAGGTCAGGCAGAAAATCGTGCCCAGCGACAGTACAGTGACGTACAGGCTCCAAAACGTAGTCATTCTTTGTTGCTCCTGGAAGCTTTCGCTTGCTCGAGGTGCTTGATGGCCTCGGGATCATCGGCAAAGGGCAGCAGGGTCGCGTCGTCGAATTCGGCTTTGCGGCGGGGGCTGAACACCCACAGCGCCAGACCGATGAAAGCGACCATCACCACGACGGTGCCCAGGCCTCGAATCATTCCGATATCCATGGCGATCACCGTTTGCTTTTGATGAGGGTGCCCAGGCCTTGCAGGTAGGCCACGAGCGCGTCCATTTCGGTCTTGCCTTTGACGGCTGCGCCGGCGCCGGCGATGTCTTCGTCGGTGTACGGCACCCCTAGGCTGCGCAGCACTTCCATCTTGCGACCGGTGAGCTTGCCGTCGAGCTTGTTCTCCACCAGGAACGGATACGCGGGCATGATCGACTCCGGCACCACGTTGCGCGGGTTGTACAGGTGCGCACGATGCCAGTCATCGGAGTAGCGGTTGCCAACGCGGGCCAGGTCCGGCCCGGTGCGTTTGGAGCCCCACAGGAACGGGTGATCCCAGACGCTTTCGCCGGCCACCGAGTAGTGCCCGTAGCGTTCGGTCTCGGCGCGGAACGGCCGGATCATCTGCGAGTGGCAGCCGACGCAGCCGTTGGCGATGAACACGTCGCGGCCTTCCAGCTCCAGGGCCGGGCGCGGCTTCATGCCTTCCACCGGTTTGTTGGTGACGTCCTGAAAGAACAGCGGAACGATTTGGGTCAGGCCACCCACGGCAACGGCGATGACCATGAAGATCGACAGCAGGCCGATGTTCTTTTCGAGCATTTCATGTCGGATCATCAGTGCGCTCCCACGACAGCGATCTGGGCGGCTTCTTCAGCTTCTTCGGTGTTCGACGCACGCACCGTGCGGAACACGTTATAGGCCATGAACAGCATGCCGCTGGCGAAAAACGCACCGCCCAGGGCGCGCACGATGTAACCCGGATGGCTGGCTTGCAACGCTTCGACGAACGAGTAAGTGAGCGTGCCGTCATCGTTGATCGCACGCCACATCAGGCCTTGTGTGATGCCGTTGACCCACATCGAGGCGATGTACAGCACGGTGCCGATGGTCGCGAGCCAGAAATGCGTGTTGATCAGGCCGATGCTGTGCATCTGCGGACGGCCGTAGAGGCGCGGGATCATGTGGTAGACCGCGCCGATGGAGATCATCGCCACCCAGCCCAGCGCGCCGGCGTGTACGTGGCCGATGGTCCAGTCGGTGTAGTGGGAGAGCGAGTTGACGGTCTTGATTGCCATCATCGGCCCTTCGAAGGTCGACATGCCGTAGAACGCCAGCGACACCACGAGGAAGCGCAGGATCGGGTCGGTGCGCAACTTATGCCAGGCGCCGGAGAGGGTCATCATGCCGTTGATCATGCCGCCCCAGCTCGGGGCCAGCAGGATGATCGACATCACCATCCCCAGCGACTGCGCCCAGTCGGGCAGGGCGGTGTAGTGCAGGTGGTGCGGACCGGCCCAGATATACAGGGTGATCAGCGCCCAGAAGTGCACGATGGACAGGCGATAGGAGTAGATCGGGCGCTCGGCCTGTTTCGGCACGAAGTAATACATCATCCCGAGAAAGCCCGTGGTCAGGAAAAAGCCCACGGCGTTGTGGCCATACCACCACTGGATCATCGCGTCGGTGGCGCCCGAGTAGGCCGAGTAGGACTTGAACAGGCTTACCGGCAGGGAAATGTGGTTGACGATGTGCAGCATCGCGGTGACCACGATGAACGCACCATAGAACCAGTTACCGACATAGATGTGCTTGGTCTTGCGTTTGACGATGGTACCGAAGAACACCGCCGCGTAAGTGACCCAGACGATGGCCAGCAGGATCGCGATCGGCCATTCGAGTTCGGCGTATTCCTTGGTGGTCGTGTAGCCCATCGGCAGGGTGACGATGGCGCCGATGATCACCGCCTGCCATCCCCAGAAGTGGAAGGCGGCCATGCCGTCGGAGATCAATCGCGTCTGGCAGGTTCGCTGCACCACGTAATAGGAGGTGCCGAACAGCGCGCAGCCGCCGAAGGCGAAAATCACGAGGTTGGTGTGCAGCGGCCGCAGGCGTCCGAAGGTGGTCCACGGGAGACCGAAGTTCAGGTCGGGCCATACGAGTTGTGAGGCGATGAAGACACCGAGCCCCATGCCAAGTATCCCCCAGACCACCGTCATGATGGCGAACTGGCGGACTACCTTATAGTTATAAGCAGTCGGACTGATTACTGTGCTCATTCTAAGGTTCCACGGTTTGGTATTTTATTAGTGTGGTAACAGCCGCAACATCGAAATAAGCGTAGACCGTTTGCCAATAAGGGGCGTGCGACACGGACGACTGAACGACGGATGCGATATTTCGGCAACCCGCTGCGCAACGGCGCGCAGGATCGGGTTGCCCGAGTGGGCCGCCAGAACGGGAAGACAGGACAAGTGAGGCAGCGCGCGTGAATGCCGGAAACTGGATACAACCCTGCGGGTGACGAACAGATCGGTGCTGTCTGTCTGCAAGAGGGAAGGAGGGTCGTGCACAATCCTTTCACTGGACCTGTGGCCAGCTGTCGCCGGACCACCATGACGGCAAGCTTAGACGTGATTGGCCGGCGATGGAAGCCGTAAGAACAACTGCGACACTTGGCCGCGTGGGGATGTCGAGCCGCCGTATCCCGTTGCGGGATACGGCGCTGGACAATTTTCGGAGACCGCTGAAACGTTACTCCTTCCACGTTCCCTGTGCTTTGGAAGGATGTTTCTACACCTAAAGTTGTATACAAAAGCCGTCGACGATTGCACTTTTTAACTGCCCAAAAATTTGGCCCGAGCTGGCAGGAAAGGCCGGCGATCGTCGCGGTTGATCGACCGGAACCGGATGAAAAAGCCTGTACCGATGATGAAACCGCCCGGTTGTGTGTGGTTTGGGGCGCTCAGGGCGTCGGAGCTTTTTTCCGAAGTGCCATGGCAGGGTAAATATTTGAAGCTGAACCGTGGCTGTCGTGTCCGGGCATCTTCATGGTCGCCATCTTTCAACGCTCGACCTTGGCGCCGGCAGTTGATTCTGTACCTGTCTGGAAGATTGCAAGCGGCGGAACGTCTTCCTCGTGCGGCATTCGGAGAATCCGACAACTGCGGCATAATGCCGCCGTGCAATTCAGCTCACCGAATCGAGGCAAGCATGAGCAAAGGACATCCGGCGAGTACTGATGCCGATCAATGCGCGCAGCTGGCGAAAGAGCATGGCTGGTTATGGAATGCGCCGATTTCCGGGAGTGACAAGTCCGCGACGCTGGTTCTCGCCCATGGCGCAGGGGCGCCGATGGACAGCGAATTCATGAACGACATGGCCCGGCGTCTGGCCGCATTGGGGGTTGGTGTGTTGCGTTTCGAATTTCCGTACATGGCTCAGCGCCGGGTCGACGGAGGCAGACGCCCACCCAACCCCCAGGCGAAATTGCTGGAGTGCTGGCGGGACGTCTATTCAGCCGTGCGCTCCGTGGTCGGCGGTCGTCTGGCCATCGGCGGCAAATCCATGGGCGGGCGCATGGCCAGCCTGATCGCCGATGAACTGGGTGTCGAGGCCCTGGTCTGCCTGGGCTACCCGTTTTACGCCGTCGGCAAACCTGAAAAGCCCCGCGTGGCGCACCTCGCCCAATTGCGCACGCCGACCCTGATCATTCAAGGGGAGCGCGATGCGCTGGGCAACCGCGACGCAGTCGAGGGCTACACGCTCTCGAGTCACATCGATGTGCACTGGCTGCCGACCGCCAATCATGATCTGAAACCGCTAAAGGCAGCGGGCCTCAGTTATGAGGCGTGCCTTCAGGACGCAGCCGAGCGCATCGGCAAGCACCTGCTCCGTTGATTGCCATCGAGTCGAGCGTTGAATGGCGCTTCGATGACGGACAAACCCGAAGGCCGCAAGCCTTCGGGTATTTTCATCAGTGCGTCAGTGAAAGCCCGGCTGCCGGCAGCGGGTCAGCGCACGGCAACGCAGAGACTGGAATTGGTGTGCAGCAACATGAAATCCTTTCCGCTGTTCAGGTTCTTCACGTAGTACCACTTCGCCCCGAACACATCCTTGGCCACGGTTGACGACCAGTAATTGCCGTTGCCCATCGGCCAGCGATTGCCATAAGCGTTCTGGATCTCCCCCAGTTCCTGAATACTTGGTACCCGGCCACCTATCGCGCCCGCCGCATTGGACATCTGCGTCAGATTGCCTGCGCCTACGCCATGGCATTCGACGACGCCCGTCACCGTCACTTCATAACCCAGGGTCTGTCCGGCAGCGTCCGACACGGAAATCCTCGCAGTCCCCTTGCCACGCACGGACGCGAGACCCGACTCGTCGACATGCGCGACCGCCGGATTGCTCGAACGATAGCTATAAGGAGGCGTTCCTCCGCTGGCCACGCGCTCCACCGTCGTACCCGCCGGAAAGCTCGGCAGCAGATCCGGGTAACCCGGCAACAGATAAACCTTGCCCGCAAGCGTCACCGCAGCCGTATTGAAATTAAGCCCGCTACGCACTGTCAGCGTTCGACGATCAGACGTCTGCTCGACGCCCGAACGGCTCACCTGATAACTCAGCTGCGCCTGTGCGTTTTCGCTCGCCGTGATCAACGACTTCGGCAATGTGAATACCAGTTCAGTGCCGCTGCCCGCAGTCTGCTCGGCCGTTTCATATCGGGACGCCCCGGCCCAGATCACCTTGACCCGATCACCGGCACGCATTTCATAGCGCACACGAACCGTTGCGCCCGATGCCGGAATCAGACCGGGGTTGACGACGTCGTCGGCCTGGACCGTGTCCATGGTCGGGACAGGCAACGTCGACCAACGGCTTGAGACCTGAACCGAATAGTGTTCGGACCGCTGCATCCAGCCGTTCACCCGCGTAACGTTGTAATACACCGTCACCTGCTTGCCTTCGTTGACATTGACCAGCGCGCTGGAAAACACCACTGACAGGTCCTTGCCCGCATCGGCTGCGCCGATGGCCTTCTGCTTNCGAAATCGCCGTCGCGCAGATTGGCCGAGGCGCCGATGACCACGGTCGCGCCGTTGGAGGTGTTGGCGGGGTCGAGGGTGTTGTTTTCGGCTTCGAGGATTGTGGGGAGCGGGAGGGGGGTGCTGTAGTCGTTGCTGACCAACACGAGCAGTGAAGGCGATTTAAAGAAAGCTCGCCCAAAGGTGTTCACGGTGTAGTAGAGCTCAACTGACCCGCCCGCAAGTACGCTGATTTTTTCGTCCGGGATGATGAAGTTGATCGGATTACCCACATCACCACGGGCCACCGTTTTCAATTCTTCGTGCATGACGTTTGCTCCGCTTGCGGTCCTGCCCATCCAGTACAGGTGAACGTCGTTGCCTTCGGACATGAAGTAATAAGCGGGCACTTGCGCCTGGACGTCATGAGCCGCTGGATCTAACACGCCACCACTTTGCTCGGCGACCGGGACTCGTGGGGGGGCTAATTCCATGGGCTGGCCGATGATCTTGAGCGACAAGCTTTTAGAGCGAAGCGCGGTACCCGCTGATTTGTTGACGCGATAGCGCAGTCGTGCACGACCTTGCGTGATGGGGTTGAACTGCGTGTTGGGCACTTGAAACTCGTAGAAGCTGCTTTGCCCTCGGACTATCTGGCTCTCGATGTAGGTTTCCAGCGACATCCCCTCTGCGGTATTGCGCTCCATCAGCAGCACCAGCTCATCGCCGCTTTGAATATCCGCGTGAGCGATGATCAGAACCTTCACATCTGCCCCGGACAATTGATCGAGGTTCAGCTCCATTCCCGGGGCCTGCGGTGTAATGGGCGCGGGTAGGGTCGAATTGCCTGCCTCGACTTCGACATAGCTAGGCAGGGACCAGCGTGACCAGTTGTTCACGACGTCCCGGATTTCGTACCGCACCTCCAGCATGTCTGAATCACCAGCGAGTTCGATGATCTCTTTGCTGATGGGAATGATCACCGGTTGGTTGACCTGCGCTTCTGTGATCTCGATGCGAATCAGTTCGCCATGCCATGAAAGCGTCAATCGGTCGCCCGCGAACATGTTCACATACGGCGCGACTTCAACCGTCACGCCTTCAGGGGAGGTGATGACACCTTCGGGTAGCACCTTCGCTTTGATGAGGCGCTCGTTTTCCCAAGGCGTCGCAGGGTTGGTGTCAGTGCCGCCCGGCAAGGTCAGCTTCACCGGGATATTGGCAACAGCCGACTGGTTTTTCTGCCCGCCGATGGGCTTGGTGATTTCGTAGTAGAGGCTGATCTCAGGCGGGTGAATGAATCTTTGATCAAGCGCGAGAACGACAAAGTTGACGCTGCCTGGTGTCAGATCCTCCTCTCTGACCGTGTAGTTGGACGCCAGTTGGTTGTCACAATAAAGGTCAATGACATCGCCAGCCGTGATCTCGATATAGGGTCCGACGCGCACTGATAGCCAGACCTGAGGGTCAAGGGTATCGGCATGACCGATGCCGCTCGGGTCGTGAAGATTCTGCATCGCGGGTGCGGGCAATAGAGCGTTGGTTGCAATATTCATGAGTTATCCATCCTGTTTCTTGTTTTAGGGTGAGCGAGCCCGAAGGCCCGCCCTTTAAGCGATCAGCAGCCTTGACCCGGAATGGCCATGGTGATGATCACTTCAGTGGTGGGGGAGTTGACCATCAGGCCGTCCGGGCCCTCGACGCGGTAGTAGGCCTCGCCGCGACCTTCACAGATCAGGCTCAGTTGCTGGGCCGTCACGCGGAAGCTGTAGCCGTCGACTTGTTCGAATTCGTCCAGCACGTGGGTGAATTCGACGCTACCCCCCGGCACCGGCGTATCACCGTTGGCCCGGTTGTAGCCGTGGAACACCACGCTTACCCGCGGGTATTTGTCGGCGTTGATGTAGGCAGGGATAAAGATCGGCGTGCCGTCGGGGCTGTTTACCGGACTGATCGCGTTGTACTGGTTGGCGTTGGTGAACACCGGACGCAGCAGGCCATCCGGGCCGCCCGGCAATTCACCTTGCGAACGCACGATGACGTTCTGCGCGGCAGACCTCGAAGTGTTCGGATTACCCGCGTGGGTCACGGTGTAGGCCACCTTGATCGCGTCGCCGGTACCTTCTGCGGCCATGAGCTCGTTGGGGATGGTCAGCAGCAGGTCGCGGTCGATATCCGAAGAACGCAGGGTGTACACCACTGGCATGGTCTGCGAACCCCAGTACAGGCTGATGCGGTCGCTGATCGCGAACTCATCCTTCCAGCCGATCACCGCCGTGGCCTCCAGCAGGAAGTCGTCTTCGTCGATGACGTTGTCTTCGTTGTTGGGGTTGCCGCTGGTGCCGCGAATGATCGGCAGGTCCAGTGCCTCGTTTTCCGGGGTCTCCGGATCCGGGTCCTGAGGACCCGCCAGGGTCAGGTTGACGTTGACCGACAAGCGCAGAGAACTGCCCACCGCCAGCTCGTTGCGGCGCACCTCATAATGCAGGTCGACATCGCCATCGCCCGACAACGTAATGGCCGCATAGGGCACATTGAGGGTGAACACCGGGTCGGAGGTTTCGTCACCTGCCTGAAGCGTGACTTCCGGCAGTGGGTTGCTGCCCCAGTACAAGGTGACCTTGTCGCCCACCTGGGCATTCGGGTACTGAGGAATGTCCACTGCCACCGTGGCGCGCGCGTCGGCATCGTCGATCACGCCATCGTCCGCTTGGACGCATACAGGCGCTGGATAGTCCTGCGGGATTTCCTGCAGGAACAGTTTGAAGGTCTTGGAGAGCGAATTGATCGACACGTTGCCGGCACGGTCGGTGACGGTGAAATACGCCGGCTCCTCGACGTCGCCCAGGCTTTCCAGAAAGGCGCGGGTGAAGTTCAGCATCACCAGGTCCTCGTTCACCTCCGACGTGGTCACGGTGTGTTCCGGCCCGACCACGTCGCCCCAGAAGGTACGAATCCGGTCGCCCCACGCCATGCCGGTGTAACCCGGCACTTCGGTGGTGAGCACATCGCCCAGAGCGGTCAGCTCTGCGGAAGTGAGAACGCCATCGTGGGTTTCAATCGGGAAGACCATCGCTGCGAGGAGGGTGCCGCCGGGGGCGGTGCGGTCGACGATCAGCGGGATTTCCGGGGAGTAGGCGATTTGCCCACCCACTTCGTTGATAGCCACGTAGCCAGCGTCGTAGTTGCCGTCGCTGGCGAGCAGACCTGGCGGAATGTCCAGCGTCAAGGCATCCCCAGGTTGTTCAGTGGTGATGTACTTTTTCTCGCCGGTGAGAACGCTGTTCCATGTCAGTTGGTAGGAGTGACCGACAGCGGCTTCGGGCCAGACGACGAGGTTCAGCACCACTGGCTGTTGCAAATCTTCCAGCGTCAGCAGGCCATCGATAGGGTCTGCAACCGGTACGTTTGGAATGGGCAGGGCCTTGTTCGAACGGCGTGTGACCAAAGGCGGTTGATGTGAGTTGCACATGTTAGTTCTCCATTTAAAAGGCAGCCGGGATCCTTGTCGAGAATGACTGCCTGAACTTCAATTAATTACCCGGGGACGAAAAGTGTCGAGCGGGCTGTAGCAATTGGGTTAATCCATATATAGAAAAACGTGGTTCCCTATATAGGATGTATTTCAACTAATAGCAGTTGTGGCTGGGTGTCAAGACACGGGGTGGTAAATATTTATTTTTTTAAATTCTCTTGTTGTGATGCAATCGATCACGCACAAGCCTCTTGTGGCGTGCGGCGATCCACATACACATCGCTTTTCAGCGACCAGGCAATGCCGTAGTCGTTTTCAATACGGTACTTGGCTTCCAGACGTCCGGTGGAAAAGTGTTCCAGTAATGCTTTAGGCACATTAAATACAATGCCGTTGAGGATCTGGAAGTCATCCACGGTGTTGGTTAAAACCAACGAAGCGGCTTCCATGGGTTGTCCATCGATCCACCGGTCGAATCCGGAAAGTGTCAGCAACAAACGATCGCCAGTGCTCATGTTTCGATAGGGCTTTATCGATACTGTAGTGCCCTCTGCAACAGCGGGCAGCCGGAGCGTATGTGTGTCGTCAGCCTGATTGAATATCGCGCCCGTTAATCCACATTCACCGCCGGGCAATTGCGCCCGCCGCACTACCCGGACCAGTTGAGTGGAGGAGCGCGAAGTGTTTGGATTGCCCGCGTGGGTCACCGTGTAATGCACGGGAATGGCGCGCCCGACGCCTTCGCCCGCGATCAGCGCATTGGGGATGCAGATCACAAGATCGGCTGCGGCGTCGATATGGTTTTGGTCAAGAGAGCGCACCACCGGCAGCGGCCATGATCCCCAATAAAGGTGAATCTGGTCGCAGGCCTTGAAGCCGTCTTGCCATGGGATGACTGCATCGGCGTTGAGCAGGTAGTCGTCTTCATCGAGGAAGTTTTGCAGCCGGTTGGTATTGTCGCTTTTGCCACGGATTTGCGGCGGCGCCAATTGTTCGTTGATTAACGTGGCGGGCATCGGGTCCTGGGGCCCGGGCAGCGTGACAAACACGTTTACCACGCAAACGGGTGACGCGCCTCGCAACTGATTGTCGCGGTGGACCTCGTACAGAACCTTTGTTGCGCCGTCTCCGGCCGATTGCACGGTGTCGAACGGCACGATGATCGACAGGGCTACCGGCTGAAGGGTTGCCGCTTCGGTCAATACCTGGCCGGCAAGTGCCACGCCGCCCCAGTTCAGCACGATGACATCGCCCGCTTGAGCGTTGCCGTACTGAGGAATCTGCACCTGTACACCATGGCGCGCGTCGTTGTGTTCGATCATCCCATCATTGGCCTGCGGCACCTCCGGCGCCAGCAGGCCTTGGGGGTCATTGCGCAATTTCAGACGCAACAGCGCCGGTTCGGAGACGATCGACAGATTGCCCGCGCGGTCGGTCACGGTGTAAGTCACCGGAATATCGCCATCGACGAGCTGCTCCAGAAAGCTGCGCTCGAAGGTGAAGACGATGTTGCTGCCGCCCAGTTCTTCTGCAGTCAGGGTGCGTTCAGGGCCGGGCTGATCGCCCCAGTACGTGCGCACCACATCCCCCCATTTGGCATCGAAGTAGCTGGGGAGGCGTGCGGTCAGGACGTTGTTGGCGGCTGCAAGTGATTCTTCGGTTAGAGGGAGCTGGTTGGGGTCCAAGAGCAAAGGGGCGAGGAGTCCGCCGCCAGGTGGGGTGCGGTCGACGGTGAGAGGGGTTGTACGTGAGTAGGTAGTCTGACCCCCCGTCTCGTTAATAGCGACGAAGCCTACTTGATAGGTCCCGTCGTTCAGCAGAAGTTCTGATGGGATTATCGAACTCAACGGGTCGCCGGGTTTTTCGGTGGTAATGAACTTTTTTTCAGAAGGTTGTAGATCGCCCCATGTTAATTGGTATGAATGTCCTATGACCGAATTATTCCATGCGGGGAAAAATATTTCGATCGTCTGGGTAAGGCTTTCGAGCGTTAATAGGCCGTCGATTGGATCTGATTGAGGGATCGATACAACATTAAAGAAGTTTCGAACCGTGCGTATTTTCATATTTTCCATGATTGCTCTCTTTTGGGTTGGCTGATTGTGATTTAGCAGGTCATGCTTCAAGTGTGCTACATCTTCGTTGAGCTTATAGGTTGGCCTCCGATCTGTTTGGATGGCGTTACGCTGCTTAATCGCATGCTAAGCAAGTGTTGACTCATCTCGTCTGTCGGTGATCTTTCAAATGTTGGTGGTAGATATTTATATTTTTTATCCACTTAATTCCATCTGTTTTTATACGGGCAGAAACGTCCTACAAAAGTTTAGGAAGCTGGCATTGACTCCGAACGTGCCGGGTAGGCTTCAAACCTCCGCTTTTCTGAGTTAATAGTTCCAATGGATTTTTCACTGAAACAACAATGAGGATATCTCTGTAGGAATTGGACGACATTCAATTGGGAATTTGCAGCGCAAAACGATCTCCATTTGGATTTATAAAAATATCCCGCTGGCCTCAGGCTGTCCTTTCTTTTTAAGGGAGGACACTCGGTGTGATCAAAGGTAAAAAACGCAGGGGCGCAGGGAGCCATTGGCAAATGATCGGTGTGGTATGCGGTGTTTCGCTGGCTGCATCCGCCGTCGGGGATGAGCACACAGGCCGATTGCTGCCAGGTGCCATCGTGGTGCGCAGTGGAGAAGTAAAAAACGTCGCTGAAGCCACAGGCTTGGAATATCAACTCGAGGAGAAAGCAACCCTCAATTTGTTCAGTGGCAGCGAGATCAACAATATCAAGGCTATGAGCCCTGAAGCTGTTGTCACAATCACTGACGGTCTGGTTGAACAGCGGATTGACGGGGCGAGCGTCGACGCGGCGATACGCCTCGGCGGCGGACGATTGGAGGTTGAAAACTCGTTGATCGTCAGCACGTTCAAGCCCGGCATGCTTCTCAATAACGCTAAATCTGTACGCACGGATGCGACGATTACCGGCAGCTCGATCCTTGGTGCAGGTGATGGAGTGAGAATAGGTAACAGCGACCTCATCTTGACTGACACACAGGTGGTAGGGTTGCTGGCTCAAAATGGAAGAGGCAACGGCCTTCACTCTGCCTCCGCAAACGTTGAAATTCGCGATAACAGCGTCATTGAAGGTGAGATGGTGGGGCTTGCTGTAAGCAGTTCTGGACTTATGCCAGGCACTGGAATGTCTCCCCCGGCCGGTGTCATTGTTGTCGACCATTCCAGAATCGAAGGCCATTCGGGTCCAGCAATTAAGGTCCTTGAAGGCGACCGAGATACCGCCAAAGCCACCATCACCCTCCAAAACAACGCCGAGCTTCGCTCCGGCAACGGCAATCTGGTCGAGGTCCACGACAAGAGCGAGCTCGATCTGATCGTCGACGACAGCCGTCTCAAGGGCGACTTGTACGCTGCCGAGGAGGCGCGGCTGGATGCGGTGTTGCAGAACGATGCGCGGTTGAGCGGCAATGTGCAGAACGTCGACAGCTTCACCATCAACTCCGATGCGCGCTGGCAGATGCTGGGGGATAACAGCCTGCCGGTGCTGAAGCTGGGGGCCGGGCGGGTGAGTTTTCGTGGAGAAGGGTTCAATACCCTGACCGTGGGTGAGCTGTCCGGGCGTGGTGTGTTCGACATGCGCATCAACTTGGACAACGCCACCGGCGACTTGCTGAACGTCACCGGCCAGGCCAGCGGTTTCCATCACGTCAACGTCGCGAACACCGGTGCACAAGTGGTGCCCGCGGAGTTCGATGCCCTGCGCATCATCCATACTGAAGGTGGCGACGCCGAGTTCGAACTGGTCGGCAGCCAGAACCGCGCCGACCTCGGCGTCTATTCCTACGCCCTGGAGCAACAAGGCACGGACTGGTTCATTGTCGGTTCCGGCAAGATCATCAGCCCGTCGACCCAGAGCGCCTTGGCGCTGTTCAACGTCGGGCCGACGATCTGGAACAGCGAGCTGAGCACCTTGCGCAGTCGTATGGGCGAGGTCCGTGGGCAGGTGTCGGGCGGTGGCTGGATTCGCACTTATGGCAACCGCTTCAATGCGTCGCTCGATTCGGGAGTGGATTATCAGCAGAAGCAGCACGGGCTGTCGTTCGGTGCCGATGCGCCGGTGCCGGTGGGTGACGGGCAGTTGCTGGTGGGGTTGATGGGCGGTTACAGCAAGTCGGATCTGGACCTGAGCCGTGGCACCTCCGGTCAGGTCGACAGCTATTACGTCGGCGCTTACGGGACCTGGCTGTCGGAGGAGGGGTATTACCTGGACGGCGTGGTGAAGCTGAACAAGTTTCACAACGAGTCGAAGGTGGCGATGAGCGACGGCGCGAAGGCCAAGGGCGATTACAGCAACATGGCCGTGGGCGGATCGGTGGAGTTCGGCAAGCACATCAAACTGCCTGACGACTACTTCGTCGAGCCGTACGCGCAGTTGTCGAGCGTGTGGATCGATGGCAGCGACTACACGCTGGACAATGGCTTGCAGGCCAAGACCCGCCAGACCCAGTCGGTATTGGGCAAGGTCGGTGCCACCGTCGGGCGGCAGTTCGCGCTCAAGGATGGCGGTGTTGTGCAGCCTTATGTTCGTGTCGCAGGGGCGCATGAGTTCTCCCGTAGCAATGACGTCAAGGTCAATGATCAGCGCTTCGACAATGACCTGTTCGGCTCTCGGGCCGAGCTGGGCGCCGGGGTATCGGTATCGTTGTCCGAGCGTCTGCAGGTGCATGCCGACTTCGATTACATGAAGGGCGAGCATGTCGAGCAGCCGTGGGGCGCGAATCTCGGTCTGCGTCTGGCGTTTTAAGCGCGCGGGCGAATGATCGCCTGTTGTAACGATGTAGAAACGGCCCCGGTTGCAGCGATGCAACCGGGGCTTTTTCAGCGGTTTATGTTCACGGCTCCCCGGTCATGGACGCAGCTTGCGGCGGCGAATCGCGCGGGTTCGGCTGGGAGGCCGAGGCGGCGTCTTGCCCACGCCTTGCAGCTCGACTCTGAGGGTTTCGGACACGCCGACCAGTTTCGAGCGACGAACCACTTCATACAGAACCTCCACAATACCGTCCTTGTAGTCGCCCAACCGTTCGCTGTTCAGGTACTGGACCAGGCGAGGTCCGGTACGCCCCCTGGACTCGGTGACGGTGGTGTAGAAAGTGTTGTAGCCCCAGCGCAACCGGAGTTGGTCACCAGCCCATAGTTTCGGTGAGCGCGGGATGTTGATGTACACGCCGACAATGAGTTGCTCCTGAGTCACTCGGTCGGGCGTGTCGCCGCTGAGGTAGGGCGCCGGAAATATCGGGTTTGCTCTGAGGTTCTCTTCGTTGTCCTGCCACGGGAATCCGGGGGCATGCAACACCAGGAACGAATAATCGATGGCAGCCTCCTTCGACGGTGAATCTGTCACCGGGACGGCGTGCAGTTCTTCATAGAAAGGCACGGATGCACCCGATATCGAATCGTTGGCTACTTCACTGTTATTCATTAACGGATCTTGGGTGGTTTCCTCGTCCACCACGGTGGGCTTTTTCTGCATATCGATGGGAGGCTGGATGTCCTTTTCGTCTTCCATGGGAACTCCTTGATCAGAGGGTAATGCGGCGTTTAAAAAGCTCAGGCGATTACAATGAAAGTTGTAGGGCTGGGCGTTTCGGATGCATATGGTCGATTCGAAAAATGTTCCTGTCAAATGCACTCGGTACATAGGTTTGCCGGGGTTGTGTTGTCGAAATATTGACTCTTGAATATTGTCCTTGTTTATGGGTTGCTGCAAAAATCCCCGTGTTTTGGGGGTCGTGTAAGTGTCTGCTCTTCTCCTCAGTTGTGGTCATTTTTTCATGTTGTTAGGACCCTTCCCACGTTCGTGTAGGAAGTGGGGAAATAAGCACAAAAAAATAATTAAAAATAATTCATGGTAGATGGTTGTTCTCATATCCCCCCCATGCGACTGCATGGAGGATATGCCGAGCGATATTCAAATGAATACTGAAATATCGCAGTTACAATTTAATTGAGAGCAGGACGGGCAACGACATGATCGATGGATTGCCTGCTCGATCGGTGACCTGGTATTCGATGGACAGATTCTCCATTGCAAGGCCTCGAATCACCTCGCGTTTAAAGTCGATCTCGATCGGGCGAAGGGTGAGTTCCTCAGGCTGCACTGTGTGCGTGGGACCTGCGGCGCCATTGCACAAGGTCTGGATGACGTCACCTTGCTCCATCCCGGCGTAGCCGGGGACCAGGCCGGTGAGCACATCGCCGAAGCTGGCTTCAGGGAAGATCATCGGGGCTAGAAGGGCGGCACCGGGCCGGGAACGGTCGACCTTCAAAACGGTTGCGGGAGATAGATCACTGACATCTGTGTTAGGACTGGTTGTTTGATAGCGAAGTTGATAAGCACCGTTTTCAACCAGCAGATGTTCGCTGAGAAAAACCGTGAGCAAGTCATAAGCATTGTCACTTTCGCCAATGACTTTACGTTCACCGACGGGGTCTCCGTTCAACATCAACTGGAAATAATAGCCGGGCTCGGCCGCCGGCCAGACCATCACCTGGACCGGGATCGGGGAGTTCAAATCAACCGTTTTCAACAGCCCGTCTTCTGGATCTGCCAAGGCGACAATAGGTGGGTCAAGAGGAATAGGTGCCTTCATATCTGTGTGGGTCATAACTTTCTCCAGGGCGCACGCGCATCCACTCATTTTCAGGATTAATGTGCGTTTAACTAAGGGTTGTGGATCAGCGAAAATACCACCGTGGTGTTAATTATTTATCGCTAATCTGTTTTTCAACTAATAGCGATTCGCTCTCTCTGTCAACCCTGTAAAACCCTGTTATTACAATCTCTATGCAACTTGGGAAACGTCCTACTTTTCACTCGCCCATAAAAAAGCCCCGACAGTTGGGCTGTCGGGGCTTTGGTTGTTGCGGACTGCTCTTAGCGGTTGAAGCGCTCGACCAGCGAATACTGAGTGTGGGCGGTATGGGTCAGTTCGGCGCTCAGGCTGGCGGAGCGGCGAGCTTCGTCGGAGGTCTGGTCGGCCAGTTGCGCGATGGTGCTGATGTTGCGGCTGACTTCTTCGGCGACCGAGCTTTGCTCTTCGGTGGCGGCGGCAATCTGGGTCGCCATGTCGGTAATGTTCGCCACCGCATCGCTGATGCCCACCAGCGCCTTGTCCGCTTCCATGACTTGCTCGACGCCTTGTTCGGCCTGGCGTCGACCGGTTTCCATGGTCTGCACCGCGTTGTTGGCGGTGCTCTGCAGTTTGGCGATCAGCGAGTGGATCTGCCCGGTGGATTCAGTGGTGCGTTGCGCCAGTTGGCGAACTTCGTCAGCGACCACGGCGAAGCCACGGCCCATTTCGCCGGCGCGGGCAGCCTCAATGGCAGCATTGAGCGCCAGCAGGTTGGTCTGGTCGGCGATGCCCTTGATGACGTCGACCACGCCGCCGATTTCGTCGCTGTCCTTGGCCAGTTGTGTCACGGTCAGGCCGGTTTCTCCGACGGAGGCCGACAGACGCTGAATGGCTTCACGGGTTTCGCTGGCGATGTCCCGGCCACGGCGGGTGAGTTCATTCGCTTGCTGGGTGGCGTCTGCGGTGCGTTGAACGTGGCTGGCGACTTCCTGGGTGGTCGACGCCATCTGGTTGATGGCGGTGGCGACCTGCTCGGTTTCCACGCGCTGACGTTCCAGGCCGTTGGAACTGGCCTGAGCCAGGCTGTCGGACTGTCTGGCCTGTGAGTTGAGGTGTTCGGCGGTGTCCTGCAGACGGGTGAGGCAGGTTTTCAGACGCGCCTCCTGACTGAGAATGGACATTTCCAGACGAGCCTGAGGGCCGCGGCTGTCGGTGTACATCTGAGCGATCAGCGGGTCCGAAGTGGTCTGTTCGGCCAGGCGCAGCAGGCGCTTGATGCCGCGCTGCTGCCAACTCAGCCCCAACAGGCCCAGTGGCACGGACAATGCCGCCGCCATAGCGAAGCCCCAATAGGAGTTGAGCCACACGCCGATCAGGAAACTGAGCTGGCTGACCAGAATGAACGGCAGCCAGTCCTGCAAAACCGGCAGCCACTTGTCGCGGCCGGGCACGGCGGTCTTTCCGGCATTGAGACGCTGGTACAGCGCTTCGGCGCGACGGATCTGTTCGGCGGTCGGTTTGATCCGCACCGACTCAAAGCCGACAACCTGCTTGTTTTCGAAGATCGGCGTGACGTAGGCGTTGACCCAGTAATGGTCGCCATTCTTGCAGCGGTTCTTGACGATGCCCATCCACGGCAAACCCTGTTTGAGCGTGCTCCACATGTGTTCGAACACGGCCGATGGCACGTCAGGGTGACGCACGGTGTTGTGTGGCGCCTTGATCAGTTCATCGTGAGAGAAACCGCTGATGTCGACGAACGCCTCGTTGCAGTAAGTGATCACGCCACGGGCGTCGGTGGTCGAAATCAACCGTTGATGCGCCGGGAAGGTCCGCTCGCGTTGGGTGATGGGCTGGTTATTGCGCATAAGCTGTTCAATCCGGGAAAGGCTTTGATGGGTTATCGGCGCAGCGCTCTGGAAATTAAGCGTTTTGTGAACTGCGTCATGGGACGGTTTGCCGCAGATCACCCCTCAGCGGTTGAACATGGGGTAGGTGAAGAGGCTGAAATGCGCGAGATTGAGCCCGAAATGGGTGACGACCGCTGCTGGCAGTCCGCCGAACCGGTAGGCGACGCCGTAACCGATGCCCGCCATTGCGGCCAGTAGCATCCATTGCCAGCCCGCCCCGAGATGGGAGAGCCCGAACACCACGGATGAGAGCACGATCGCCAGAGTCTGGTGGTAAGGCACTTTGTTATTGAGTAGACGTGCCAGCCCGCCCTGAATGTAGCCGCGAAACACCAACTCCTCGGTCAGCGTCACCAGCAGCAGGTTGTTGGCGGCCCAGATGAGACCCTGCTCCGGCCATTTGGGGGACCAGCCCGTCAGCCCCAGCGCCATGGCGGTCGTCAGGCAGATGGCGGTGGTGATCGGCAGGGTAAAGGCGGTGGTGAGCGATGCGCGACGCAGCGTCAGCGCGGAAAACACCCAGGGACAGGCGAGGACGATCCAGAAGCCGATCAGTGGTTTATCAAGATTGAGGTACATCGAAAAGGGTGCGGCTTCAGGGCTGAATCGCGTGCCGGCGATGGCCCGGGCACTGAAGAACCCCGGAAGCCAGTGACTGGCAAGCCCCGCTGCCAGCGCCATGAAGAGCACGTGGCCAAATAGACGCACGGCCCAGTGGGCAAACTGAGTGACACAGATTCCTGCCATGATCAGCAGGCCGACCGTCACCACCACGGGGATGCTCAGTTGCCCGTAGACCAGCGCGATGCCGTAACCAAGGGTAAGCAGCGTGAGCGCGGTCCAGCGAAGCGCCGGCATGATGTCGTCCTTGAGCGTGGGATAAGGCCGGCGATTTTAGCGTTGATTAAACGCGCGCGCATGTGGGATGGGGATGAAAGTTGTCCGAGAATTTCGTGGAGATTTCGGTGGGTGGTGTAGGGCGTTTCTGAGGAGGGCATCCACAGTTCTGCGTCTGGCCGCAGGCCGTGGGAGCTGTGCTTGCCAGCGATCTGTCGGAGACCGGCAGTAAAACCAGACACATTCGCCGGGTCAGGCAAAGAGTATGCTCCGGATTTGCTGCCGGTTCCCCGCAGATATCGCAAGCAAGCTGGCTCCCACGGCCTGCGGCCAGAATCAACAGCCGACTGTGTGGCCTGGTGGGGTCAGATCGGCTTATGAAGCAATCAACTGCCGCAGCACGTAATGCAGAATCCCGCCCGCCTTGAAGTATTCGACTTCGTTCAGGGTATCGATCCTGCACAGCACTTCGACATTTTCCTGCGTGCCGTTCTCGCGGGTGATCTGCAGGGTCAGGCTCATGCCCGGTTGCAGGGTCGCGCCGGTAAGGCCGGTGATGTC
This sequence comes from Pseudomonas sp. LS-2, assembly GCF_003605735.1. Lineage (GTDB taxonomy): Bacteria > Pseudomonadota > Gammaproteobacteria > Pseudomonadales > Pseudomonadaceae > Aquipseudomonas. The sequence goes on from NZ_QXTJ01000008.1 coordinate 99,137, forward strand.
GAGCACTTCCGTCCCGGTCAGTTGCAGGGTCTTGCGACTCTGGCCGTTCTTGAACTGCAGCGGCAGCACGCCCATGCCCACCAGGTTCGAGCGGTGGATGCGTTCGAAGCTTTCCGCGATCACCGCCTTAATGCCCAGCAGGTTGGTCCCCTTGGCTGCCCAGTCGCGGCTCGAACCGGTGCCGTACTCTTGACCGGCGATGACCACCAGCGGGGTGCCTTCCTGTTGGTAACGCATGGCGGCATCGTAGATCGGCAGCTTCTCGTCGCTCGGCACGTGCAGGGTATAGCCGCCTTCTTCATTGCCCAGCATTTCGTTGCGAATGCGGATGTTGGCGAAGGTGCCGCGCATCATGACTTCGTGGTTGCCGCGACGCGAGCCGTAGGAATTGAAATCCTTGGGTTCCACACCCTTGCTGCGCAGATAGCGCCCCGCAGGGCTGTCGGCCTTGATGTTGCCGGCCGGGGAGATGTGGTCGGTGGTCACGGAGTCCCCGAGAATCGCCAGCACACGCGCCTTCTGCACATCGGCGATCACCGGCAAGGGACCTGCCACGTCGTCGAAGAAGGGTGGATGCTGAATGTAAGTGGAGTCGTCCTGCCAGACATAGGTCGGGTCCTTGGAGACCTGAATCGCCTGCCATTGCTCGTCACCGGCGAACACTTCGGCGTACTCCTTATGGAACATGCTGGTGCTGACGCTCATCACCGCGTCGGCGATCTCCTGTTGTGACGGCCAGATGTCGCGCAGGTAAACCGGCTTGCCGTCGCTGCCCTCACCCAGCGGTTCGCTGCTCAGATCGACCCGCACACTGCCCGCCAGCGCGTAGGCAACGACCAGCGGCGGTGAGGCCAGCCAGTTGGTTTTCACCAGCGGATGCACGCGTCCTTCGAAGTTGCGGTTGCCCGACAGCACCGAGGCCACGGTCAGGTCCGATTGCTGAATGGCTTTTTCGATAGGGTCGGGCAGGGGTCCGGAGTTGCCGATACAGGTGGTGCAACCGTAACCCACCAGATCGAACCCGAGGGTGTCGAGGTATTGGGTGAGCCCTGCAGCGTTGTAGTAGTCAGTGACCACTTTGGAGCCAGGCGCCAGCGAGCTTTTCACCCAGGGCTTGCGTTGCAGGCCTTTTTCCACGGCTTTTTTCGCCAGCAGACCGGCCGCCATCATCACGCTGGGGTTGGAGGTGTTGGTGCAAGAGGTAATGGCTGCGATCACCACCGCGCCGTTTTTCAGGCGATAGGTGTGACCCAGGTATTCATACTCGGCCTCACCGACCTGTTCGGCGTTGCCCACCGCCACGCCACCGCCGCCTTCGCTTTCCAGACGGCCTTCTTCCTGTTTGGTCGGTTTCAGGGCCAGACCCAGGAAGTCAGAGAACGCCTGGGAGACGTCAGGCAACGCGACGCGATCCTGCGGGCGTTTTGGTCCGGCGAGGCTGGCCACTACCGACCCCATGTCCAGCTCCAGGGCATCGGTGAACACCGGTTCCTGACCGGGCAGACGCCACAGGCCCTGCGCCTTGCAATAGGCCTCGACCAGTTTGACCGTATCGTCCGGGCGGCCCGACAGGCGCAGGTAATCCAGCGTCACGTCATCGACCGGGAAGAAGCCGCAGGTGGCGCCGTATTCCGGGGCCATGTTGGCAATGGTGGCGCGATCCGCCAGCGGCAGGTCGGCCAGGCCGTCGCCGTAGAACTCGACGAATTTACCCACCACGCCTTTCTTGCGCAGCATCTGGGTCACGGTCAGCACCAGGTCGGTGGCGGTGATGCCTTCTTTAAGCTTGCCGGTGAGTTTGAAACCGATCACTTCGGGAATCAGCATTGACACTGGCTGGCCAAGCATCGCCGCTTCGGCCTCGATACCGCCCACACCCCAGCCCAGTACGCCGAGGCCGTTGATCATCGTGGTGTGGGAATCGGTGCCGACCAGTGTGTCCGGGAAGGCGTAAGTGCGGCCGTCTTCNCCTGATGGCAGATACCGGTGCCCGGCGGCACCACGCTGAAGTTGTCGAACGCGCTTTGGCCCCAGCGCAGGAACGCATAGCGCTCGCCGTTGCGCTGCATCTCGATGTCGACGTTTTCGCCAAAGGCCTTGTTGTCGCCGAACTTGTCGACCATCACCGAGTGGTCGATCACCAGATCCACTGGCGACAGCGGATTAATCCGCTGCGGGTCGCCCCCGGCCTTGGCCACGGCGGCGCGCATGGCGGCAAGATCGACCACCGCAGGCACGCCGGTGAAGTCCTGCATCAGTACACGAGCCGGACGGTACTGGATTTCCCGGTCGGATTTACGCTCGGTGAGCCACGCGGCGATGGATTTGAGGTCTGCGCCGGTGACGGTCTTGTCGTCTTCCCAGCGCAGCAGGTTTTCCAGCAGCACTTTGAGGGACATCGGCAGCCTGTCCAGATCGCCCAGGGTTTTCGCGGCATCGGGCAGGCTGAAGTAATGGTAGGTCTTGTCGTTGACGTCGAGTGTCTTGAGGCTTTTCAGGCTATCGAGGGAGGGCATGAACTAACTCCTTGACGAGTCCGCACGGTACGGACGGGCGAATCACACTATTCAATCGGGTCGGTAAGACGATATTCGTCGAGCGCTCTGCGTGGCGCGTTTTGTGATCAATGAGTAGTACTGGACCTTTGGCGTGCGCCAGTGGTTCCTGATTCGGCTATCATGCGCCGCTTTCGAGTCATTGAGGTTAATCCTCAAGTATAGGTTGCGCGGGATCAGCATCCGGCGCACGAGGAGACCATCCGTGAACACCCTTTTCATGCATTGCCGTCCAGGCTTCGAAGGCGAGGTCTGCTCGGAAATCAGCGAGCACGCTGCGCTGATCGGTGTGTCCGGTTACGCCAAAGCCAAGCCCAACGCGGCTTGCGCCGAATTCGTCTGCACCGAAGAAGTGGGCGCCGAACGCCTGATGAACGGCGTGCGCTTCACCGATCTGATCTTTCCTCGCCAATGGGCTCGCGGGGTTTTCGTTGATTTACCGGAAACCGACCGCATCAGTGTGATCCTGGAGCGCATGGCCGACTTTTCCACCTGCGGCAGCCTGTGGCTGGAAGTGGTCGATACCAACGACGGCAAGGAGCTGTCGACCTTCTGCCGCAAGTTCGAAGCCCCGCTGCGCAAGGCGCTGGAAAAGGCCGGAAAGCTGGTGGACAACCCGAGCCTGCCGCGCTTGCTGCTGACCTTCAAAAGCGGTCGCGAGGTGTTTTTGGGTCTGGCCGACGCTCGCAATTCGGCGATGTGGCCCATGGGCATTCCGCGCCTGAAATTCCCTCGCGAAGCCCCGAGCCGCTCGACCCTGAAACTCGAAGAGGCCTGGCATCACTTCATCCCGCGCGATCAATGGGATGAGCGCCTGTCCGGCGACATGACCGGCGTTGACCTCGGCGCGGCGCCAGGTGGCTGGACGTATCAGCTGGTCAGACGCGGCATGCTGGTCACTGCCATCGACAACGGTCCGATGGCCGAGAGCCTCATGGACACCGGCCTGGTGCAGCATCTCATGGCGGACGGTTTCACCTACAAACCGCGCCAGCCGGTGGACTGGATGGTCTGCGATATCGTCGAAAAGCCTGCGCGCAACGCGGCGCTGCTGGAAACCTGGTTGGGGGAGGGCCTGTGTCGCGAGGCCGTGGTCAACCTCAAACTGCCGATGAAACAGCGTTATGCCGAAGTGCGGCGTCTGCTCGATCGCATCGAGGAAGGTTTCAAGGCGCGGGGCGTCAAGGTGTCGATCGGCTGCAAACAGCTGTACCACGACCGTGAGGAAGTGACCTGCCATCTGCGTCGGCTGGATATGAAGCGTAAGGTATAGGCGGCGCAGGTCCTGTAGCAGTCCGGCTTGTTGGCGGTAGCGGCGTCAAGCGTTCAGGAAATGGCGAATGAAACGCTGTTCGGTCCCGAGCCACAAGGATGCACCGCGTCAAGCTGCCAAGGGGGAAGTGAACGAGTGCAAAAGGAAATCTCACCACGCGCGTCTGTCCTGCAACATGTCAGCCTCAATGTGCGGCGCCTGCGCCATGCGGCGGACATGAGCCAGACCGCGCTGTCGGAAAAGTCCGGTGTCAGTCGACGGATGCTGGTGGCCATCGAAGCGGGGGAAAAGAACGTCAGTCTGGCGACCCTTGACCGGGTGGCCGAGGCGCTGGAGGTGGCATTCAGCGATCTGATTCAGGCCCCGGACGAGCGTGATTCGAGCCGCATCAACGAAGTCGCCTGGGCCGGTTCATCCCCCGAGAGCAAAGCGGTGTTGCTGGCCAAGGCCGTTGCGCGGCGCGAGGTGGAACTGTGGGAGTTCAGCCTGGCGCCGGGGGAGGCGTATGTCTCCGAGGCTGACCCCGACGGTTGGAGCGAGCAGGTCTTCGTCATCGAAGGCACGCTGACCGTGGCCTTGCCGGAAGACGTACGGCACCTCGCCACCGGCGAGTTTTTCATGTTCGCCAGCAATCGGCGCCATGCGTATCGCAATGATGGTCAGACGCTGGTCCGGTTCGTCAGGAACGTGGTGTTGTAAGCCAGCCCTTTGAAGATGGGCACTGATCCACGCCTGCTGCGCCAGCAACACCGGATCAACAGTTTGCCCGTTTTGTGCCCACGTAAATCCGCCAAATGCCGGCACGTGCCGTGCCCTGCATCCTTCTACCGAAAAGGACCGACCAACGTCCTGTTTGAATCCATTGGCACGCTGTCCATAATCAGGCGTGCGCGCTCCCGCCCGGGATCAGAACACGAAGAACAAGGCGAAGACTCATGACCTCAGACAACAACCGACCTGACGCAGACATCCTCATCATCGGAGGCGGGCTGAGCGGCACGATGCTGGCGGTGCAACTGCTCCGTCTGCCGGGACGGCGTCGGATCGTGATCATCGAATCACGCAGTGAGGTGGGACGCGGCGAGGCCTACAGCGCCACCGAGCTGGGTCATACGCTCAATGGCAACGCGGCGCGCATGAGTGTCGACCCCGACGACGCCAACGACCTCACCCAATGGCTGACCGATTACATCGCCGGTGGCGGCTGGCCCGCGTCGGACGAACAGCATGTGCCGATCCCCGAGCTGTTTCCACCGCGGGGAATTTTCGGTCTGTACGTGCAACAGCGTCTGGCTGAGGCTCAAGCTGTCGGCGCGGTTCATGGCTCGACCGTCGAGCATGTGCGGGCAGAAGTCATCGACCTGAACAGCGACGCCGAGGGCGTACGCATTACGTTGTCTGACGAGACTCAGTTGTACGGACACTTTGCCGTCCTCGCCACCGGCATGTTCGCCGCCGCCCGCACGCCCCAGCGTGACGCCAACGACCTGAATGCCGCTGCTGTCGACCCATGGGATGTCCAGGCCATGAGGCAGCTCGATCCGCAGGGGCGGGTGTTGATCATCGGTTCCGGGCTGACCATGGTCGACGCCGTGGTCTCGCTGGAGCAGGCCGGGCATCGCGGCCCCATCGATGTGTTTTCCCGTCATGGCCTGTTGCCCCACGTTCGACGCCAGCCCCCGGCCTGGCCTGATTTTCTCGGTGCCGACCACGGCATTCGCAGTACTCGGCAACTGGTCCGCGCCCTGCGTGAACAGTGCGAACAGGCCATCGAGCAAGGTATCGACTGGCAAGCGCCGCTGGACACCGTACGCGTGCATATCCCTCGGTTGTGGAGTCAAGCGACTGACCTTCAGCGTCGCCAGTTCGTACGTCACGTGCGGCCCTGGTGGGAAAGTCATCACCACCGCTCGCCACCGCCCAGCGCGAAACTCCTGGATCGCCTGGTGAGGGAGGGGCGCCTGCAGATTCACGCGGCGTCCTTGCAAGGCGTCGAAGCACCGCAGGCCGGGCACGTGCGGATCAGCGTGCGCTATCGCGGCGAAGATCAACCGAAAATTGAAACCGGTACGGCCTTGATCAATTCGACAGGCATTCAGTACGACTGGCGTCGCGTTGATCGCGCTTTGCCCCGGCAATTGCTCAAGCGCGGCCTGATTCAACCAGGACCGCTGGCGTTGGGCATTGCAGCTGACCCCGGTGGCGCGGTGCTGGACGCGCACGGCCAGGTCTCGGATCGACTGTTTGCCATGGGGCCGCCATTGCGCGGGTTGTGGTGGGAGAGCACCGCCGTCACCGACGTGGCGCTACAGGCCAAGGCATTGGCTGCGCGTCTGGCGGGGACTCAACGGCAATCGCGGTAAGGTGGCGCTTCTGATAGGCGCTTGCTATGACCTACAGCCGTTTACCCCACGGGCATCCCCCTTGGCTTTAATTGTGTCGACCCCGACACAGTTATGGCCACTTGCCCTAAAGCGCTATCCGAACGAGCCGACAGCCCTGTATCGCCCCGGTAAATCTGTCTGAGTCTGCCGGGCGGACCGACGCGATTATTTGGGCTATGGAGGCATTCATTCATGATGAGCTTGAGTTTCAGAAACCCGGCCGAGGCCGCGACGTTGTTGCAGCAGACCCTGGCGAAAAACCAGCAGAGCACCGAAGACATCACGGCGCCGCCGACTGCGGCCGAGCAGATGCGTCAAAGCGTTGAAGTGCTGCTCTCACCTGAAGCGCAGAAAGCGGCGAAAACCGGCGACAAGAACGCCGACATCGACGCCTCTCACCTGCCGGATCGCATCAAGGATCAGTTAAAGATGATCCGCTCGATTCAAGAGCGCATCGCCAAACGCATGCAGGACATGCAGGCGTTCATGAGCGACCGTTCGCTGTCGCCCAGAGTGCGCGAAGGCAAGATGCGCCAGTTGCAGATGGAAATCATGGCCATGACCAACTCACTCATTCAGGCCACCAACGAGCTGAATCAGGCCATGCAGCAGATGAAGCTGTCGCTCGCTGACCGGGCCCTGGCGGGCACGCTGGTCAGCCCGCAGAACCTTCAGTCCTGATCCCGCCAGTACGGACCGGATTTTCCGGTGCACCGGATCAAACCGACAGTTGCATCATCCGGTCGCCCTGAAGCTGTTCGCCGGGGCGGCGTTTGTTCACCGCCAGTTCACCGATCTTGATCAGCCGCGCCCGAATCACATTGCGGCTCAGGCCCAGTAATTGGGCGGTGTGCACCTGGTTGTAATGGCTGAAGCGATACGCGGCCCGCAGCAGCGTGTCTTCGACTTTCTCGTGCAACGCGCCGGCCTGCTCCTCGAACAGCTTCTGAAACGCCCGCCCCAGCAAGGCTTCAGTGGAGTCGTCGACTGCCGCCGCGGACTCGTCCTGACGTTCCAGACGCAGGTTGGACAGGCGCAGATCGCTGGACTGAATCACGCCGTTTCGGCAAATCAACAGCGTGTGGTGAATGACGTTTTCCAGCTCGCGAATGTTGCCCGGCCAGCTGTAAGTGCGCAGCTTGTGCTCGGCCTCGCTGCTGATGCGAATCGGCCCGCAGCCCAGGCGCTGGCTGTAGACCTCGATGAAGTGTCGGGTCAGCGGCATGATGTCGCCGCGGCGCTCGCGCAGGGTGCTCAACTCGAGATTGACCACGTTCAGGCGATAGAACAGGTCCTCGCGAAAATGCCCCGCGTTGATAGCGCGCTCCAGTTGCACGTTGGTAGCGGCCAGAACGCGGACGTTGATTGGTGTGCTTTTGCGCGAGCCCAGACGCACCACTTCGCGCTCCTGTAACACGCGCAGCAGCTTGACCTGAATCGCCATGGGCAGGTCGCCGATTTCGTCGAGAAACAGGGTGCCGCCGTTGGCTTCCTCGAACCAGCCAGCCTTGGCGGTCAGGGCGCCGGTGAAGGCGCCTTTCTCGTGGCCGAACAGTTCGGCCTCAACCAGAGACTCCGAGAACGCGCCGCAGTTGACTGCCACGAACGGCTGATGATGACGGCTGCTCAGGTTATGAATGTGACGCGCCACCAGTTCCTTGCCGGTGCCGGTTTCACCGATGATCAACACGCTGGCATCGCTGGGCGCGACCTGTTGTATGTGGGCCAGCAACGCCTGGGATTTGGGGTCTTCGAACACTTGCGCCGTGGCGCGAATCGAAGTGGCCAAAGCGGGTGAGGGCGGTAGGGTCAGTAGTTGCATTGGGATCACTTGGGGTTGAAGCGGTACGCTGGCGTTCATGGGGGGACTCCTTGTCGTGAGAGCAGGGAACGGCTCTCCCGTACGCCACGCTGAACTCTGTAGCAGTCCGGCTTGCCGGCGGTGACGTCATTGAGGGCGCTACCGCCGGCAAGCCGGACTGCTACAGGTGGGGAGCCCGCAACGTGGCTGTCTGGTTAACGATCAACAGGGTTTCTGTAAGGTTACTTCTGCGGCGGCAAATCGTTGGCGATCATCTCGCCGAACGGACCGGTCAGGTTGGTGATGCCGCGACCGGCCAGGCTGCGGTACGGCTCGGGCAGAAGCGGGAAGACCAGCTCGGCGAAGCGATAGGCCTCTTCCAGGTGCGGGTAGCCGGAGAAGATGAAGCTTTCAATGCCAAGATCGGCGTACTCCTTGATCCGTGCGGCGACCTCTTCAGGGTTGCCCACCAGCGCAGTGCCAGCTCCGCCACGCACCAGGCCGACACCGGCCCACAGGTTCGGGGCGATTTCCAGATTGTCCCGGCGACCGTCGTGCAGCGCGGCCATGCGCCGCTGGCCTTCGGAATCAAAGCGCGAGAAGGACTTCTGCGCAGCGGCAATCGTTTCGTCGCTGATGTGCTCGATCAGCGTGTCGGCGGCTTTCCACGCCTCTTCGCTGGTCTCGCGCACGATCACATGCAGACGGATCCCGAACTTCACGGTCCGGCCATTGCGCGCGGCTCGTTCGCGGATGTCGGCCAGCTTCTCGGCGACGGCGGCAGGGGGCTCGCCCCAGGTCAGGTACACATCGACCTGCTCGGCGGCCAGCTCATGGGCGGCTTGGGAGGATCCACCGAAATACAGCGGCGGGTAGGGTTTCTGGATCGGTGGATACAGTGCCTTGGCGTTCTGCACCTTCAGGTGCTTGCCTTCGAAATCCACGGCTTCGCCCTGTAACACCCGACGCCAGATCTTGAGGAATTCGTCGGTGACTTCGTAGCGCTCGCTGTGGTCCAGGAAACTGCCGTCACCCCGGTTTTCATCTGGATCGCCACCGGTGACGACGTTGATCAACAGCCGCCCGCCGGAGAGACGATCCAGCGTCGCGGCCATGCGCGCCGAAACGGTGGGCGAGATGATCCCCGGACGAATCGCCACCAGATAGCGCAGGCGCTCGGTCAGTGGCACCAGTGCCGAGGCGATTACCCAGGAGTCTTCGCACGAGCGACCAGTGGGAATCAGCACACCGTGGTAGCCCAGATCGTCGGCGGCCTGGGCCACTTGCTTCAGGTAGTTGAGGGTGACCGGGCGTGCGCCCTTGGTGGTGCCGAGAAAGTGGCCGTCGCCGTGTGTCGGTAGAAACCAGAAAACATCCATGAGAAGTCCTTCGAGCAGAATCGGGGGCGTGAAAAATACTGAGCTGCCGTTGAGCAAGTGGGGCTATTTATAGAGCTTGAGATTTATTCCGTAAAAGAACTGAATTCCATATTTTTAGAACTTTTGGAGATATGCTGCTGTTCATGTTCCGAAATGGTTGTCAGGGCAGCAGTGGTATCGTGGCGGGATTCGACATGTGGGAGCCGCCTTGCTGGCTCCGACACGTGATTTCTTCATTTAGCTGACAGAAGCCGCATGACCTCAAAAAAAGAAGTGGCGCCACTCCCCGAAGACCTGCGGGTGTTTCTCACCGTGATCCGCAAGGCCGGCTTTGCAGCCGCGGCCGACGAACTCGGCCTGTCCCCGGCCTACGTCAGCAAGCGCATCCAGATTCTCGAATCGACCCTGTCGACGCGTCTGCTGCATCGCACCAGCCGCAAAGTCGCGCTGACCGAAGACGGCGAGCGGGTGCAGCGCTGGGCGGTGCGAATCCTCGAAGACTTTCAGCTGCTGCATGACGAACTGTCCGACGCGCATTCCGCTCCAAGGGGCAGGCTGCACCTGTGCAGTTCATTTGGTTTCGGCCGCAATCATGTGGCCCCGGCGATCTCGAAACTGGCCGAGGTCTACCCGGAGCTGGAGGTACGACTGGATCTGTTCGACCGCGTGGTGGACATCGTCAGCGAAGGGTTCGACCTGGAAATCCGCGTCGGCGACGACATCCCCGGACAGCACATCGGCCGTCAACTGGTCAGCAATCGGCGGGTGCTGTGCGCCGCACCGGATTACCTTTCACGTCGCGGCACGCCCCGCGAACTGGCGGATTTGCAGCAGCATGATTGTCTGGTGATCAAGGAGCGCGACAACGCCTTCGGCATCTGGCATGTCGAACGCGACGGGGTGCCGGAGAGCGTCCGGGTCAGCGGACCGTTGTCGTCCAACAGCGGCGAGATCGTCTTGCAGTGGGCGCTGGACGGAAGAGGGGTGTTGCAACGTTCGCTATGGGACGTCAAACCGTTGCTCGATGAAGGGCGCCTGGTGCAGGTCCTGCCGCAGTACACCGAAAGCGCCAACGTCTGGGCGGTGTACCCCACACGTCTGGCGAACTCGGGAAAACTGCGGGTGTGCGTGGAGTTTCTGCAGGCGCATTTCCAGGGGCTGTCGTTGTAGGTCCGGCCCGGTCTTCACGCCCGCTTAGATGACCAGTTGCGCCCCGTAGCCCTGAATCAGGTCGCGGTAGGCCTTGGGCAGTTTCTTGTCGCTGACCACCACATGGAACTGCTCCAGGGCCGCGAAATGCGCAGTGCGCACGGCATCGAATTTGGAGTGGTCGGCCAGCAACATGCAGTGACGGGCCTGGCGCAGGACCTTCTGCTT
>NZ_QXTJ01000008.1:109972-340742 GCF_003605735.1 Pseudomonas sp. LS-2
GACCCCCGCAGCAGACCCGACAGCCCAGGTCAGACGAATGCCGTCCAGAATGGTGGCTTCGCTGTGATGCTCGAACACCTGGTTCTTGCGATGGAAGGTCCCGCCGCACAGCACGATGGTGCAGTTGGGTTTCTGTTGCAGCTTGAGCAGTACGTTGAGCGAGTTGCACACGGCGGTGAACTCCAGCTCTTCAGGGATGAAATCGATGACGAACGGGATGGTGGTGCCGCAATCGAAGAACACCGTGTCGCCGGGCTTGATGAACGCTGCCGCGAGTTTGCCGATGCGCCGCTTCTCTTCGACGTGCCGGGTGCCCTGTTCGCTGACCTTGTAATCGCTGGCTTCGGAGGGGTCGAAGGCCAGGGTGATGTGCCCGCCCAGCAGGTGAAACTTGTCGGGATGGCGACCCAGATCGCGGCGCAAGGTCATTTCCGAAACGTCCAGCAACGCCGCCATCTCACGCAGGTGAATGGCCTTCTGATCTTGAAGGGCTTGCTGAATCAACTTGATGCGGTCGGATTTCTTACTGTCCACGGGCGTTCCGGCTGTCGATTGATTATGGTAAAAAAATAACATTTGCTGTTATATATACAACACAAAATGATGTGCGCAGATTTGCAGCTTAATGCCTGTCGCGTGTAACCGCTTCACTACCAGGAAAAAGGGACCTTGATGAAGATCGAACCCGCAGCACTAGCGCAGTATATCGACCATACGTTATTGGCCGCCGATGCCTCCCGCGAGCAGATCGCAACCTTGTGTCGCGAGGCACAGGAGCATGGCTTCTATTCGGTGTGCGTCAACTCGGGCCAGGTGCCCTACGCGGCCTCGCTGCTCAAGGGTGAGGCGGTCAAGGTCTGTGCGGTGGTCGGATTCCCGCTGGGCGCCGGTTTGAGCGACACCAAGGCGTTCGAAGCGAAACAGGCGATTGCCGCAGGCGCCGGCGAGGTCGACATGGTGCTCAATGTCGGCGCGTTGAAAGACGGCCTGCTGGATGTGGTGCGCGATGATATTGCTGCGGTCAGGCAGGCCTGTGGCGACGTGCCGTTGAAGGTCATTCTGGAAACCTGCCTGCTGGATAACGCGCAGAAAACCCGTGCCTGCGAAATCTGCCGCGAACTGGACGTGGCGTTCGTCAAGACCTCGACCGGATTCAGCCGCAGCGGCGCCACCCTCGAGGACGTTACCCTGATGCGCAACGTGGTCGGCGCAGGCGTTGGCGTCAAGGCGTCCGGTGGTGTGCGCGACTACGCCACAGCAGTGGCGATGATCGAAGCTGGCGCCACGCGTCTGGGCACCAGCTCCGGCATCGCCATCGTCAGCGGCGCGGCCGCGTCGGGCTCGGGTTACTGAGCCCCTGGCGCGTAATGCGTCAGGCTTTCTGCGAGCAGCAAGGGGCTGAGCCTGCCGCACCGTCTTACTGGTCGTGCAGGCGCACCCACTCCATGATTTGTTCTTCGTTGCGGCCCTTGGGTGTCAGGTCCAGGCAGTTGTAGGCGCCGACTGGGATGTCCAGGCCGCGCGCATACGCCCAATAGCTGTGGAAATCTCTCCGGCATCGTTCTCGTAGAAGATGCTGATCCCCGGCATCTCCTCCTCGGCGATGTCCATCGGTTCATAGTACAAAGGGCATACATCCCCCCAACCACCTTTCGGCAGACAGCAATGACCTGCCTTGGCATTGAGTGGCACACTGCCCGCGTACGTACTCCAACGCCGGAATCCGCTCTATGTCGCAACTCTCCCTCACGCACCTCAAAGCTCGCTGGTTCTTCTGGCTGTGCATGCTGCTGATCGTCGTCGGCCTGCCGGTCGGCTGCGCGGCGTTGCAGCACAAGGAGCGTGAGCTGGTGTTCATGATCGAGCCCGGCACTGCCAGTTGGTATCACGGCATTCCTGCGGATGTGCAGGTACTGGAACTCAAGGCGCCGTCGTTCGGGGTCTCGCAGAACATCCATGCGTGGTGGTGGTTGGCGGACAAGAAGGACGCCCCGGCCGTGCTCTATCTTCACGGCTCGCGCTGGAACCTCACCGGACAGTTCTTTCGCATCGAACAACTGCACGCGTTGGGCTTCTCGGTGCTGGCCATCGACTATCGCGGTTTTGGCGAGAGCAAGGGGCAATTGCCGTCTGAAGCCTCGGTGTATGAAGACGCGCGTATCGCCTGGGAACGTCTTGAGCAACTGCAACCCGACCCGCAAAAACGCCTGATCTACGGTCATTCACTGGGTGGGGCTGTCGCTGTCGACCTGGCGGCCGAACTGGGCCGTGATGCGCAGAAAGGCAACGAACCGATTCAGGCACGGGGTCTGATCATTGAGTCGACGTTCACCAACCTCGCCGACGTGGCGTCATCGGTTGCCAGTAAACGCACGTCGCTGCCAGTGCGCTGGCTGGTGTCGCAGAAATTCGATTCCATCGACAAGATCGCCGACATACACATGCCCGTGCTGATCGTGCATGGCACCGCCGACCCGTTCGTCTCGCCAAGTTTCAGCGAAGCGCTGTTTCAGGCCGCGCAAGAACCGAAAAACCTGTTGCTGGTGCCGGGCGGCAATCACAACAACAGCATGAACCTGGGGCGCCAGGCCTACAGCCAGGCGATCCAGGCGTTGCTCAACGAAAAAGCCCCTGCAGCACACGCCGCCAACAGTCCGGTCGCCGCTGTGAAACAGGCAGGTTAGTCCTCGTCATCGAATTTACTTCGAGACATCAGTGCCACCGCATACACAGGTTTTGCTGCCGCTGCGCGCCAGATCGCCGACAAGGTGGAGCGCCACCCCGGCGACCTCCCACGCCCTCCGGGCAGAAGCGGGACTGCGGCGTGATTCGAGCTTTTGCCCGGCCGTCCTGCTACAGGTTCAGCGTTTGCCCTGAGAACCTGTGAATCACTGCGCCGGTTGATGCTCCACCGAGAACGGCGAGTTGCTGACCTTCACCCGGCCCGGATGACTGTCCGGCACCACGAACCCCTTCAATGCCTCCAGCAGCTTTTCAGGGTCCTCGATGGGCAGCTCCGCCAGTTGATGCGGGGTCAGGTTCCACCACTGGCTCGCCAGCAGGCCCTCGATGATGTGCGGCTCGAAACGGTAGCGTTGAACCTTGGCTGGTGAGCCGACCACGATCGCGTAGGGCGGCACGTCTCGGGTGATCAAGGACTGGGCGCCGATCACCGCGCCCGTGCCGATGGTGATGCCTTCGAGAATCAATACATCCATGCCGATCCACACGTCGTGGCCGACGACGGTCTGCTTGATCGCTTCATGCGCCAGGGGCAATCCGCTGGCGTGCTGTCTCAGGCCTGCCAGCGCGCTGTGGGTGCTGAGCCAGTCCAGCGGATGGGATTTGCGGTTCTGGCCGATGGTCACGTTGCGCGCAATGGAGCAGTAGCGGCCGATGCTGGAAACGTTCTGCAGTTCGCTGCCGCTGACGATATCGGTGTAAGCGCCGATGCTCAGCTTGCTGGAATTGATCTTGATCTGGTGCAGTTTGACGCCATGTTCCAGCGTCAGCTCCATGTCCCGGCGCAGGCCACGAATGCCACTGTCCAGACGGCATTTGTTGCGCGCCAGAGAGCGTTTGAGTTGTTGGTCGAGGAAGATACGGCGCAGGAAATTCATGATCGGCAGTCCGCAGGTGCGACGGGATACGTCGGAAGATCGCGGTACCCAGCGAATGACTGAGTCGTGCGAATGTTGTTATTGATAAGGGTTCTCAATGATGGCATTTCCAGAAGCACGGCGGTTATTCAGAACTGCCCGGTCACAGGCGAACCGTCGGAAAGTTACGGTCTGACAGCGGACGCATCCGAACATTCACAAGTGCGTCTGCAAATGGTATCTGTGTTGCCCTGTTGCCTTGCGATCATGAGCCGTCACGATGGACAAATATTCAAACGGGGAAGCCCATCTCGCCCATTCCAAGCGGGACTGGGTGGTACGTGCCAAACCCTTGCCACAGATGGAACGGATCGAAGCGTACTTTCATGGCCACGGCTTCGAGATGCATCGCCATGACACCTATGCCATCGGCCATACCCTGTCTGGCGTGCAGAGTTTTCGTTATGGCAGGGAAATGGTCAACAACCTGCCGGGCCAGACCATGGTCCTGCACCCCGACGAACCCCATGACGGTCACGCGGGCACCGAGGATGGCTTTCGCTATCGCATGTTCTATCTGGAACCGGCGATGATTCAGCAGGTACTGGGTGGCAAGCCGCTGCCGTTCATCAAGGGCGGGGTGTCCAGCGATCCACGTTTGTTCAAGGCGACGCAGACGCTGTTGCGGGACCTGCAGACTTCCCTCGACCCGCTGGAACTGGATGATGCGGTGTTCGACATCGCCGTGGCGTTGCAGCAGGCCGCTGGCGTGCGCAAGGGGCGACAGAGCGTCGACTACGCCTCTGCCGAACGCGCCCGCGAATTGCTGATGGCGAGTCTGGAGCAGGGCGTCAGTCTGGACGCGCTCGAGCAGGCCAGTGACACCGACCGCTGGCGCCTGTCGCGGGATTTTCGGGTGTTGTTCGGCACCAGCCCCCATCGCTACCTGACCTTGCGTCGTCTAGACCTGGTGCGGCATTCGATCTCCCTGGGCGTGTCGTTGAGTGACGCGTCGGTGATGGCCGGGTTCTCCGATCAGAGCCACATGACGCGGCATTTCGTGAAGACCTTCGGCTATCCGCCAGGTCGGTGGTTGAAGATGCTGGGGCGCGTGTAAATCAGAATTCCTGAATTCACGCGTTCCCTGTCGGAGCCGGTTTGCTGGCGAATGCGTAAGGTCTGTCACATTGACGTCGCCTGACCCACCGCAATCGCGGGCAAGCGCGCTCCTACGATGTTTTGGCTCAATTCAGAAGAATTGCAGGACACGCCGAACGGCTTCTGCCCGGAGGGCGTGGGAGCCAGACTTGTCGGCGATCTGGCGCGCAGCGGCAGCAAAACCTGTGCATGCGGTGTGCCTGATGCACCGAGGTGGCTTATCTTACTGCCGGTGCCCGGCAGATCGCCGACAAGGTGGAGCGCCACCCCGGCGACCTCCCACGCCGTCGGCAGAAGCGGGATTGCAGTGTGGTTCGAGCTTTTGATTCTGGAGGAAGGAGCGGAAAGCTCATGCAATAACGTACAAGACCGGCCCCATCCCTGCGCCGTAGATTGATGGCTTCCCGAACCCCTGCGGAGCCATTCGAATGTCCACGTCCCCAATCATTGACCAACCCGTCAACGTCCACCAACCCATCAACTTCGCTCAGAAATACAGCCTGTTCACCGAACAATGGCAACCCAAGGTCGTGGCGCAGATGAACGACTACCAGTTCAAACTGGCCCGGCTGGAAGGTGATTTTCTCTGGCATAGCCACGCCGACACCGACGAAACCTTCATCGTGATCGACGGCTGCCTGCGCATCGATTTTCGCGACGGTTTCGTCGAGTTGAATGCGGGTGAACTGTACGTCGTCCCCAGAGGCGTAGAGCACAAGCCCTACGCAGAGAAGGAGGTGAAGTTGATGCTGATCGAGCCGACCGGGGTGATCAATACCGGTGACGATACCAATGAGCGCACCGCTCAAAATGATGTCTGGATTTGAGTTTCTGAGGGTGACGAAACACCATTGCGCGACGCGACGTCTGTAGCAGGACGGCCGGGCGGCGGTCCGTTTGCCGGCGGCAGCGATTTCAAAGACGCCTCCGCCGGCAAGCCATGCTGCTACAGAGGCGGCGTCGCGGAAGTGGGCGGGGCGGCCGATTTCGCGGCATCCGGCATCAGTACCGCAATCAACGCCCTGACCACCCCCGGCAAGGCGTCGAGCTCCCTCACCAGAATGCTGCGCTCGCGCACCGCCCACGGCTCGTCCAGTTCGATGGTCACCAGCTTCATTGTTCGGCTGTGCCGCACCGCCGCGGATTCCGGGATGATGCCGATTCCCACGCCTGCCTCGACCATCCGGCAGATCGCTTCGAAGCTCGAGACCTGAATGCGCAGCGACAGGTTCTGCCCCAGTCGCTCGACGTGATCGCGCAGAAAACTCAGCAACGTGCTGCCTTCGTGCAGGCCGATGTGCTGAAACGCCAAGGTCTGTTTCAGTGTGACTTTCTTCTGCTTTGCCAGCTCATGACCTTCGGGGACAGTCAGCACCAGGCGGTCGGTGCTGAAGTGGATAACCTGCAACCCGGCGGCCTCGACCGGGCCTGCGATGATCCCCATGTCGGTGCTGCCATCGAGCACGCCGCGCACGATGTCCCGCGACAACCGCTCTTGCAGATCCACCGTCACACCGGGACGTCTGGCGAGAAAGCCGGCGAGGACTTCGGGCAAAAATTCGGTCACCGCCGTGGTGTTGGCGAAGATGCGGATGTGCCCGGCCGAGTCAGTGCCATAGCTGGTGAACTCGCTTTTCAGGTAATCCACCTGACTCATGATCAGCCGAGCGTGTTTGAGCAGACGATGCCCGGCCGGGGTCAGTTCGACGCCACGGCTGTCGCGATACAGCAGACGCGTATCGAGCTGGCCTTCCAGGGCCTTGATCCGCGCGCTGGCGGCAGCGGGAGAGAGAAAGGCGCGGCGAGCGCCCTGGGTCAGGCTCGGGGATTCGCCGATGTGAATGAAGAGGCGCAAGTCAGCCAGGTCGAAGTGCATGGTTGTATCCGAACGTTGCAGGTGCGTTCAGCATACATGAACGCGGTCTTATGCAAATGCTGATTCACAGAATGCCAGCCCGATCCCATGATCCGGTCATAACAACAAACGCAGAGGGTTCTTTCCCATGAGTGCTTCAGATTCGCCTGTGGACTTCAGTGCCTGGATCGGACGGACCGAGGAAGCTCAGGATCACTTGAGCCACAACCTGATCAAGCGCATTGCCGCCACGTTTGGCGAGCCAACACCTGCCCATGGCGACCCGTTGCCGCCGCTGTGGCAATGGTGTTTTTTCCAGGAGCCGGTGTTCGAAGCTCAACTGGGTGGCGATGGTCATCCGGCGCGCGGCGGCTTTCTGCCTCCTGCCGATAACCGCAATCGCATGTGGGCCGGTGGTCGCGTCGAGTTTCTCCAGCCACTGAAAGTCGGCGCCGACGCCCATCGCCTGTCGACCATCCTGCACATCGAAGAAAAGCACGGCCGCACGGGCTCGTTGCTGTTCGTCACGGTGCGTCACGATTACTCGCAAAACGGCGAGCTGTGCGTGCGTGAAGAGCAGGACATCGTCTACCGCGAGCCCAACCCGCCCAAGCTCAGCAGCGGTGAAGCCCCGGACCAGGGTGACTGGAGCGAGACCATCGAGCCGACGCCCACCCTGTTGTTCCGCTATTCGGCGGTGACCTTCAACGGCCATCGCATCCACTACGACTACCCCTACGTCACCGAAACCGAAGGTTATCCAGGCCTGGTCGTCCACGGCCCGATGATCGCCACCTTCAACCTGCGGGCGTTCATCCGTGGCAATCCGGGCAAGCGCGTGCGCCATTTCGCCTATCGCGGCGTGCGTCCGTTGAACGTCCCGGCAGCATTCCACGTCGGCGGTCGTATCACCGCGTCGGGCAAGGCGCAGCTGTGGGCGGGTAACGAGGCGGGTGTCGCACAGAGCGCCGAAGTCAGCTTCGACTGAACCCTTCTTCTATACAGATAGCCTGGCCGGCGCGAACTCAGTGCTGGCTGGCGGATGCGAGCACACACCATGAACCCATACGAAAACGAAGACCTCAATGCCATTCGCGAAGGCGTGCGCGCGCTGTGCGCCGAATTCCCGGCCGAATACTGGCGCAAGATCGACGAAGAGAAAGGCTTTCCGGAAGCCTTCGTCAAGGCGCTGACCGACGCCGGCTGGTTGTCGGCGATGATCCCGGAAGAGTACGGCGGTTCAGGCTTGGGGCTGGCCGAAGCGTCGGTCATCCTTGAAGAAGTGAACGCCTGCGGTGGCAACTCCGGCACCGTGCACGGCCAGATGTACAACATGTTCACCTTGCTGCGTCACGGTAGCGAAGAGCAGAAGCGCTACTACCTGCCCAAACTCGCCAGTGGCGAGTTGCGCCTGCAATCGATGGGCGTGACCGAGCCGACCACCGGCACCGACACCACCAAGATCAAGACCACGGCCGTCAAACAGGGCGACAAGTACGTGATCAACGGCCAGAAGGTCTGGATCTCGCGGATTCAGCATTCGGACCTGATGATCCTGCTGGCGCGCACCACGCCGTTGGCCGAGGTGAAAAAGAAATCCGAAGGCATGTCGATTTTCCTGGTCGATCTGCGCGAAGCCATCGGCAAGGGCCTGACTGTTCAGCCGATCGCCAACATGGTCAATCACGAGACCAACGAGCTGTTTTTCGACAACCTCGAATTGCCGGCCGACAGCCTGATCGGCGAAGAAGGCAGGGGCTTCAAATACATTCTCGACGGCCTTAACGCCGAGCGCACGCTGATCGCTGCCGAGTGCATCGGCGATGGTCGCTGGTTCATCGAGAAATCGGCCGCCTATGCCCGTGACCGCGTGGTGTTCGGTCGCCCGATTGGCCAGAACCAGGGCGTGCAGTTCCCGATTGCCGAAGCGCACATAGAGATTGAAGCCGCCGATCTGATGCGCTGGCGTGCCTGTGAGGAATACGACAGCGGCAAGAATGCCGGCGCCAGCGCCAACATGGCCAAGTACCTGGCGGCCAAGGCGTCGTGGGAAGCGGCGAACGCTTGCCTGCAGACCCACGGCGGTTTCGGTTTTGCCTGCGAATACGACGTCGAGCGTAAATTCCGCGAGACCCGTCTGTACCAGGTCGCGCCGATCTCCACCAACCTGATTCTTTCCTACGTCGCCGAGCACCTGCTCGAACTGCCACGCAGCTTCTGAGGACATCGAGATGAGTCACACCCAGGCACTGGCGGGCTTTCTCGCCGAGCTGAAATACGAACAGATTCCAGGCCACGTGCTGGACCGGACCGAAGACCTGTTTCTGGACTGGATCGGCTCGGGTCTGGCCAGTCAGGGCGCGCGGCCGATCCCGATTTTCGAGCGTTACGCCGAACGTATGGGGCCTGCGGACGGCAAGGCGAAGGTTCTGGTCAACGGTCGCAAGACCTCGGCGTATTTCGCAGCACTGGTTAACGGCGCTTCCTCGCATCTGGTCGAACAGGACGACCTGCACAACAGCTCGGTCTTGCATCCGGCGACTGTGGTGTTCTCGGCTGTGCTGGCCGCTGCGCAGGACCTGGGCAAATCCGGTCAGGACCTGTTGCTGGCCTCGGTTGCCGGTTATGAGGCCGGGATTCGCATTGGCGAATTCATGGGCCGCTCGCACTACCGCATCTTCCACACCACCGCCACGGTCGGCACCCTCGCCGCCGCCGTTGCAGTGGGCAAGCTGCTGAATTTCGACCAGGAGAAATTCATCAACCTGTTGGGCACCGCTGGCACTCAAGCGGCGGGCTTGTGGGAATTCCTGCGTGATGCCGCCGATTCGAAACAGCTGCACACCGCCAAAGCCGCTGCCGATGGCCTGCTCGCGGCCTACATGACCGAAGATGGCCTGACCGGCGCGCGCAATATTCTCGAAGGCGATCAGGGCATGGCCGCGGGGATGTCCACCGACAGCGACCCTGGCAAGTTGTCCGACCGCCTGGGCTCACGCTGGGCGCTGGTGGAAACCTCGTTCAAGTTCCACGCCTCCTGCCGTCACACCCATCCGGCCGCCGACGCGCTGTTGCACCTGATGCAACGCGAAGGCTTGCGCCACGACCAGATCGCCAAGGTCGTGACCCGCGTTCATCAGGGGGCGATAGATGTGCTCGGTCGTGTCGACGTGCCGCAGACCGTGCATCAGGCGAAGTTCTCGATGGGCGCCGTGTTGGGCCTGATCGCCGTGCACGGCAGCGCGCAGTTGATCGAATTCCGTGATCTGGCGCTGACCGATGCCGACGTCGCCGCGTTCCGCGACAAGGTCACGATGGAGCTGGACCCCGAAGTCGATGGCGCCTATCCGGCCCGCTGGCTGGGTCGGGTGATCGTGACCACCACCGACGGCCGCACGTTGACCGCTGCCATCGACGATCCGAAGGGCGATCCGGGCAACACCCTGTCGCGGCCCGAGCTGGAAGACAAGGTCCAGCGCCTGTTGGCGTTCTCCGGCGCACGCACAGTAGAGCAGGGCAAGGCCCTGATCGAACGCGTCTGGCACCTGCGTGATGCGCGGGATCTGACGGATCTCATTTAACGAACGCAAGACTTCTCTGATCGTTCCCACGCTCCGCGTGGTAACGCCTCCCTCGGACGCTCCGCGTCCCGGGCAGTGACGCAGAGCGTCACGTGATGCATGCCCACGCAGAGCGTGGGAACGATCAGACAAGCTCACTCCTACATGGAATGTGAAGAGGCTACCAACATGACCCAACAAAACCCCCGTCCTCTGGACGGCATCACCGTCGTCAGTCTGGAGCACGCCATTGCGGCGCCGTTCTGCACCCGGCAACTGGCCGATCTTGGTGCCCGCGTGATCAAGGTCGAACGCCCTGGCGTCGGCGATTTCGCGCGCGGCTACGATCAGCGCGTCGATGGCCTGGCGTCGCACTTCGTCTGGACCAATCGCTCCAAGGAAAGCCTGACCCTGGACCTGAAACAGGGCGAGGCGGGCGACATCCTTGAATCGTTGCTGGCCACTGCCGATGTGTTGGTGCAGAACCTGGCGCCGGGTGCGGCTGCGCGTATGGGCTTGTCGTTCGAAGCACTGCATGAGCGGTTTCCACGCCTGATCGTCTGTGACATTTCCGGCTATGGCGAAGGCGGCCCCTATGAAAAGAAGAAGGCCTATGACCTGCTGATTCAGAGCGAAGGCGGCTTTCTGTCGGTGACCGGTGGTCCGGGCGAAAACGAAATGGCCAAAGCCGGTTGCTCCATCGCCGACATCGCCGCAGGCATGTATGCCTACACCGGCATTCTTTCGGCGCTGCTGCTGCGCGACAAGACCGGCGAAGGCAGCCGCATCGACGTCAGCATGCTGGAAAGCCTGGTGGAGTGGATGGGTTACCCGATGTATTACGCCTACAACGGCGCGCCGCAGCCACCGCGCGCCGGCGCCTCGCACTCGACGATTTACCCGTATGGCCCGTTCCCGACCGGCGGTGGCGGCACCATCATGCTCGGGTTGCAGAACGAGCGTGAATGGGCGCTGTTCTGCGAGAAAGTCCTGCTGGACAAGGCGCTGGCCACCGACGAGCGTTTCTCGGCCAACTTCAAGCGTTCGGAAAACCGCGACGTGCTGCGGCAGATCATCGTCGATGGTTTTGCGGCATTGAGCGTCGATGAAGTGGTCGCACGGCTCGAAGATGCGCAGATCGCCAACGCTCGGGTCAACGACATGCAGGGCGTCTGGAACCATCCGCAGCTCAAGGCCCGCGACAGCTGGCGCGAAGTGGACAGCCCGTCCGGACCGCTGCCATCGTTGCTGCCACCGGGGCGCAACGCCGCGTTCACGCCGCGCATGGATGGCGTACCGGGCCTCGGTCAGCACACTGGCAGCATTCTCGGCGAGCTGGGTTTTTCGGCAGAAGATCAGGCTCGGATGGCGGCGGCCGGGGTGGTGTAAACCTGGTTCCCGCCACGAGGTGTGGCGGATCACGCTCGTTCGCTTCTGCCCAGAGGGCGTGGGAGTGCGGCTTGCCGACGATCTGCCGGGTACCGGAAGCAAATTAGGTGCATACGGTTTGTATGATTCAGCTAGGTAGCCGGGTTTACTGCCGGTGCCCGGCAGATCGTCGGCAAGCCTGACTCCCACGGCCTCCGGCCAGAATCAACAGAAGATCGTGTTCATCGCCCATATGCGTTTGCCGCAGAATTTATTCCAGGAGTTGTGCTAAATGCCCCAATCCATCGTCCGCTCCGCGCTGTTCGTGCCAGGCAGTCGCCCCGAGCGTTTCGCCAAGGCGCTGGCCGCTGGCGCTGATGCGGTGATCGTCGATTTCGAGGATGCCGTCGAGGAGCCGCTCAAGCGCCAGGCGCGGGACCATCTGTCGGCGTTTTTACAGAACAACCCGCAGGCGTCGGTCTGGGTGCGGGTCAATGCCCCGGATCACGCCGAGCACGCCGCTGATCTGGCTTTCTGCAAACAGCACGCAGGCGTTGCGGGGGTGCTGTTGCCGAAGGTCGAGAGCGCGGCTCAGGTGGCGGCGGTCTGGCAGACCGGAAAGCCGATCTGGCCGATCATCGAGAGCGCCAAGGGCCTGTTGGCGCTGGAGCCGATTGCCCATGCCCCCGGGGTCGAGCGGCTGTCGTTCGGCGGTCTGGACCTGGCGCTGGACCTGAACCTCAACAGCGGCACGCTCGCGGCACAGATGTTTCTCGATCAGGCGCGAATGTCGGTGCAATTGCACTCGCGTGGCGCCGATCTGTTGCCGCCACTGGACGGCGTGCATCCTGCCATTGGCGACCCCGAGGGGCTCCATCGCGCAATCCGTCACGCCTACGACATGGGCTACGGCGGGGCGTTGTGCATTCACCCCAAACAGGTGCCGGTGATCCACGCCGCCCTGGCACCCAGCGCCGAGGACCTTGGCTGGGCAAGAAAGGTGGTGGACGCCAGCGCGGCGGCGAACGGTGCCGGGGCGTTTCAGCTCGACGGACAAATGGTCGATGCGCCGGTGTTGCTACGTGCGCAGCGGCTGTTGGCGCTGGCGGCAGGTTGAATCCCCGGGGCAGGGGATGGTGCGCTCGGCATTGTCTGGGCGTGCTTCTGGGCGAAAGGAATAGTGGCACTTTTTCGCCAGCGTGCTAGTTTCCGAGAGACGCGCTGTCTAGCTCGCGGGTGACGGAAAAATCGGGGGAGGAGCCGGCGTTCAGCAATACCGAATGCCGGCTTACATAAAAGCTGATTCTCTAAACACCCGGTCTTGGGCATCGTTGGCGTGCACTACGCTCAAACAGTAATGCTGCTCCTACAAAAATACGCTCCTACAACAATAAAAAGGTGATATCGATGTTGAAGCTGACCAAGGCGCTTTTCTGCGCCGCCGCAGTGACCATGGCCGGCATGGCACACGCTGATCCAATCGTCATCAAGTTCGCTCACGTGGTGGCGGAAAACACGCCAAAGGGCCAGGGCGCCTTGATGTTCCAGAAAATGGTTGCTGCCGATCCGGCCTTGAAAGACAAGGTCAAGGTCGAGGTATACCCCAACTCTTCGCTGTTCGGCGATGGCAAGGAAATGGAAGCCCTGTTGCTGGGCGACGTACAGATGCTTGCGCCATCCCTGGCCAAGTTCGAGCAATACACCAAGAAAGTGCAGATATTCGACCTGCCGTTCCTGTTCAACGACCTGGCCGCCGTCGACCGCTTCCAGCAGGGTCCTCAGGGTAAGGCGCTGCTGACCTCCATGGACGACAAGGGTATTCATGGTCTGGCTTACTGGCACAACGGTCTGAAGCAACTGTCCGCGAACAAGAAGCTGATCGAGCCTAAAGACGCGCGTGGCCTCAAGTTCCGCGTACAGGCCTCCAGTGTGCTTGAAGCACAGTTCGTCGCCTTGCACGCCAACCCGCGCAAAATGAGTTTCGCCGAGGTGTATCAGGGTCTGCAGACCGGCACCGTCAATGGCACCGAGAACACCTGGTCGAACTACGAAAGCCAGAAGGTCAACGAAGTCCAGCCGTTCTTCACCGAAACCAACCATGGTCTGATCGATTACATGGTGATCACCAACTCCAAGTTCTGGAACGGTCTGCCGGAAGACGTGCGCGCCGAACTGCAGAAGATCATGGACCAGGTGACGGTCGAGGTGAACAAACAGGCTGAAGCGCTGAACCAGACTGCCAAACAGAAAATCGCTGATTCCAAGACCAGCGAAATCGATGCCCTCACCCCTGAACAGCGTGCCAAATGGCGCGAAGTCATGAAGCCGGTCTGGGACAAGTTCTCCGAAGAAATCGGCGCGGACCTGATCAAGGCGGCGGACGACTCGAACAAGGCGCCTTGATCCTCAAGCGGGCTTGATCGACACAGGCCGTGATGTCTGAGTGACCACCCGGACATGGGTGGTCACCCTCTGGTTCGAATACGTTCGGAGAATTCTTATGCAATCGCTGACGCGACTCTGGGAGCATCTGGAGGAGGGCATCATCGCCTTCCTGCTGGCTGCCATGACGCTGGTGACATTCGTCTACGTGGCGCTGAACAACATCTACACGCTGTTTTATTCGCTCAGCGATCAGTGGGCCGTCAGTAGCGACTTTTTCGCAGGGATTGGCGATCACCTGATGGGCTACGCACAAGGCATGACCTGGAGCGTGGCGTTGACCAAGGCCCTCTTCGGCTGGCTGATCTTTTTCGGCATTTCCTATGGTGTGCGCACCGCCGGGCACCTGGGTGTCGACGTGCTCGTCAAGAAAACCAGCAAACCGGTACAGCGCATCCTGGCAATGCTGGCCTGCGCCTGCTGCCTGGCTTACGCGGGGCTGTTTCTGGTGGCGAGCTACAAATGGGTGTCGGCGCTGTTCGTGGCCGGAATCGGGGCTGAGGATCTGGATCGCTTCGGGATCAAGATCGCTTACATCACAGTCATCGTGCCTATCGGCTTCGCGCTGGTGGTCGCGCGTTATCTGGAAATCCTCTATCGCATCTGGACCCACCGGCAGATCGGTCTGGGCCTGGCTGACGAAGCAGCGGAAGCGAGCAAACTGGCAAACCCTGCTGAGGAGCAACACTGATGACGGTTATCTGTTTGTTCCTGTTGCTGTTCGTTTTCATGTTTCTGGGTGTGCCCATCGCTATTTCCCTGGGCCTGGCCGGTGCGGTTTCGATCCTGCTGTTCAGTCCCGACTCGTTGAGCTCGCTGGCGATCAAGCTGTTCGAGACGTCCGACAGCTACACATTTCTGGCGATTCCGTTCTTTCTGCTCTCCGGCGCGTTCATGACCACCGGCGGCGTAGCGCAGCGACTGATCGACTTCGCCAACGCCTGTGTCGGCCATATTCGCGGCGGTCTGGCGATTGCGGCAGTGCTGGCGTGCATGTTGTTCGCGGCGCTGTCCGGGTCGTCTCCGGCGACCGTTGCTGCCGTGGGCTCGATTGCCGTGGCGGGGATGGTGCGTTCCGGTTATCCGAAGGAGTTCGGTGCCGGGATCATCTGTAACGCCGGTACGCTGGGGATTCTGATTCCGCCCTCTATCGTGATGGTGGTTTACGCCGCGGCCACGGAAACCTCGGTGGGCAAACTGTTCATCGCAGGCGTCATTCCGGGGATTCTGCTCGGCGTGGCACTGATGGTGGTGATTTACATCGTCGCCCGGGTCAAGAAGCTTCCTGCACAGCCGCGCGCGTCGTTCCGTGAGTGGCTGCACACCGCGCAACGTGCCTTCTGGGGCTTGCTGTTGCTGGTGATCATCCTTGGCGGGATTTACAGCGGCATGTTCACGCCAACGGAAGCGGCGGCAGTGGCGGCGGTGTATTCGGCGTTCATCGCGCTGTTCGTCTACAAGGACATGAGCTTCAAGGATTGCCCGAAGGTGCTGCTGGAGTCGGGGCGTCTGTCGATCATGCTGATGTTCATCATCGCCAACGCCATGCTGTTCGCCCATGTACTGACCACCGAACAGATCCCGCAACAGATCACAGCCTGGGTCATCTCCGAAGGCCTGACGCCGATCGGCTTCCTGATCATGGTCAATATCGTGTTGCTGGTGGCAGGCAGTTTCATGGAGCCTTCGGCGATCATTCTGATTCTGGCGCCGATCTTCTTCCCGATTGCCATGAAGCTGGGTATCGATCCGATTCACCTGGGCATCGTGATGGTGGTGAACATGGAGATCGGGCTGGTGCACCCGCCGGTGGGTCTGAACCTGTTCGTGACGTCGGCGGTGACCGGGTTGACGTTGGGGCAGACGATCCGTGCGGCGTTGCCGTGGTTGTCGATCCTGTTGCTGTTCCTGATTCTGGTCACATACGTGCCGTTCATTTCGCTGGCCTTGCCGAACTGGCTGGGGATGCCCTGAGGGCCTTCTGAGCCTTTAACCGAACTGTGAGCGCAGTGCCTTGGCCCTCGTTGACCTTGAGTCTTCGGGGGCTTTTTTATGGGTTTTGTAGTGGGCGCTGAGTTGGAGTGTGTATTTGAGATTTACGGTGGCGCTGATTTTTTGTTCTGCCTAACGGCAGAAGCGTTCCGCCTTCGGCGGGTTACTTGAAAAGACCCCAAGTAACCAAGGGTCCTGGCTCCTGGTTGGGCCCTCGTTCCTCGGGTTCCCTCACTTCGGCGACGCTCCGTGGGCCCGCCGCCATCCGCCATCCATGGCGGGGGGCGGCTCTCGCGGCATCCATGCCGCTCGGCCCACGGAGCGTCGCCTGCGTTCAGCCTGCACCCAAGTCGCGATTTGTGGTGTCTGAACTTTGCTCGCACTTAAAAACAAGAGCAACAGCAGGATCAGGATCAGGATCAGGATCAGGATCAGGATCAGGATCAGGATCAGGAGCTGCGGTGCTCACCCTTGTAGCAGTCCGGCTTGCCGGCGGTAGCGATTTTTCATACGCCACCGCCGGCAAGCCGGACTGCTACAGGATTTGCGGCGCATCCGGTTTCGGCGTTGAACACCTGATCCCCATCGCTGCCGTGACCTTCTGGCGTCTCCTACAAGAGTCGCGTCAGGATTGCGAACTTGCGTCAGTCAGGGTCCAAACCGGCGGTAGCGGCAGCGGCAGCGGTTCAGTCAGTAAAATCCGCCTCATGCCGGGCCAGAACCCGTTTCACGCTTTCCAGATGCAACCGTGCGCTTTCGGGATCTTCTTCGCTCATCTGCCGAGCCGTGCGCAAAAGAACCTCTTGCTCGATGACGTTGAGCGCTCGCCCGGTACTCATCGCCTTGAGCTGCACTTCAGCCGCCCGCTCCAGGTAATACAGATCATCCCAGGCCTGAGCGATGCTCGGCGCGGTGACCATCACGCCGTGGTTCTTGAGAAACACAATGTCGGCTTGCCCCATGCAAGCGGCGATGCGATCGCCTTCCTGATTGTCCAGAGCCAGGCCGTTGTAGTGCTCGTCCACCGCCACCCGGCCATAGAATTTCAACGCCGTCTGCCCCGCCCACGCCAGCGGTTCGCCCTCGATCATTGCCAGCGCCGTGGCGTTGGGCATGTGGGTATGGAACGCAGCGGCCGCGCCTGGCTTGTGCAAGTGCAAGCGTGCATGGATATAGAAAGCAGTGGCTTCGGGCTTGCCGTCGCCCATGATCACATTGCCGTCGAAGTCACAGATCAACAGGCTCGACGCGGTGATTTCCTCGAACGACAGCCCGTATGGATTGACCAGAAACAACTGCGGATGCCCCGGAACAAGGGCCGAAAAATGGTTGCAGATACCCTCGCTAAGACCCAGCCGCGCCGCCATTCGCAGGCTCGCCGCCAAATCGATGCGCGCGTTGCGAATATCGAGTGTGTTGAGTCCGTGGTACTGCTTGTCGCTTCGCACCACACCTCGCAGGTCATGCGCCATCAACTTCTCCTTATTCGTTCGCCCAGCCTTTGCTGCGTAGGTAATCCGGCACTTTGGACAAGTCCGAAAGGGTTGCATCAGGCGTGTAGTCCGGCAGCGGCCTGCGTTTTGTCCCGCGGTCGATCCATACGCAACGAAATCCCATGTCCCTGGCCGCTTCGAGGTCAAGGTGCGGACTGGCGCAGATGTGCAGCACCTCGTCGATGGCAATACCGAGTTGCTTGTGGGCATGCAGGAACAGGCGGTGGTCCGGCTTGTAGGCCCGGGCCTGCTGCGCAGTGATCACCCGGTCGATGTATCCACCTAGTTGGGCGACGTTGCCCGCAATGATTTCATCGTCGGTGTTGGAGACGATGCACAGTTTGAAGCCTTGATCCTTCAGCCATTTCAACGTCGGCAGCACTTCCGGAAATGGCGGCATCTGGCCAATTCGCCCGATCAGTTGTTCGCCATCGTGAGCTTCAAAGGGCATGCCAAGCTCTTCCAGCGCCAGTGACATCGACAGCCGTGAGATATCGGCGAAGGAGCGGTAGGGCGGCGTCTGTTCCAGTCGATGCTCGTGACGATCATAGATGCCGATGAAGCGGTCTGCGTCTGGCGCGGTGTCGCCCTTGCGTTCGAGCAACTGGCGTACGCACTCCAGAAGCCCTTCATCCCATTGAATGAGCGTGCCGTAGCAGTCGAAGGTCAGCCAGCGTGGGCGAGGAGGAGTCGAGGTCATGGTCAGCGCCTTTTCTTGTGAACGTGCGGTCACTCTAGGAGCCTTGGCGTTGATCGTAAAATTAAATTAATATTCAAAAGTAATTTGATTAACGAATGTCTGGTGACCGGTATGTTCGATCTGGAGTTGCTGCGCACGTTCGTCTCGGTGGNAGTCCACAGTCAGCCAACAGATCCGCAAGCTGGAGGAGCAATTGGGGCGGCCGCTTTTGCTGCGCCAGCGCGCCAGCAAGCACATCGAGCTGACCGAGGACGGCGAGCGATTGATCGGCTACGCGCGGCGCCTGGTGACACTGGCACTGGAAGCCCGGAGCGTATTGTGTGGCGGCGACGAAACCTTCGTGGTCAAACTCGGCGTTCCCGAAGATTTCGACGTGCAGCGCCTGATGGGCCTGCTGTCGGGATTCGCGCAACGATTCCCACGGATACGTCTGGATACGGTCAATGGTCTGAGCGTCGATCTGCACGCGCGCCTCGAGAGCAAGGAGATCGATCTTGCACTGGTGAAACGTGACCGGGGCGCGAAGCAGGAGGCGGCGCTGGCCAGTTGGCCGGAGCAGGTGAACTGGGTCGCCGGGCTGGCCCTCGAGCGCATTGAGGACCCGGTGCCGCTGGTGGTCTACCCCCAGGGCTGCATCTATCGCAATCGCATCGTTCATGCGCTGGAGTCGTCAGGTCGAAGCTGGCGAGTGGCGTTCGCCAGTCAAAGTCTGGTGGGGATTCAGGCCGCGGTGTCGGCGGGGTTGGGGATCAGTCTTTTACCGGCATCTGCCATGCTGGCGGATCACAGATTGTTGAGTGTGGAAGAGGGTTTTGCGCCGGTCCCCGCCAGCGAGCTGGCATTGATTTCGGGAAGCCGTTTATTGACCGATGTACAGCGCACGTTGGTGGAGTACATGAAGGAACAGCTAATTGCCCATTGAGCGTCTGCAGCAGTCCGGCTCGCCGCGGTGAGCCCCTTCACGTTGCTACCGCCGGCTCGCCGTGCCGCTAGAGAGCAACCGCGTCAGGTCTGAGTTACAGGCATGAAAAATCCGCGCGGGCCCGAAACAAACACAGGGCACCGCGCGGATCGTCTACGACTCGGTCAATGCATGAACAGTGCAATCAGGATAATCACCGGGATCGGCACACCGAGGAACCACAGCAGTAATGAGCGCATGATGTTTCTCCTTGATACTCAGCGGATATTGGAAGTGGTGGTGTAGGTACGGGCTTCGACGTAGGTCACCGCGTCACGACGACGGCCACCCCAGATCGCCGCAAGGCTGGCAACGAATGCGCCGCAGAGCAGGGCGACGAAGGTCCAGAGGGCGCTCATGGCGGCGACTTTCGCAGCGGTATCGGCAGCTTGTTGTGCTTTGAGCTTGGCGTCAGCCACTGCTTGTTTGGCTTGACCATAGACCTGATCGACACGTGCTTGCGCATCGGCCTGGCTCAGGTTGGTACGTTGAGCGACCAGTTGCGCCAGGTAATTGCGGTCTTCAGTTGCCAGGTTGCCGTCGTTGGCGAGGGTCTTGGTGAAGATGCGCACTACAACACCGCGGGCGGCATCGTCGCTGACAGAGGCCGGACGGTCGTCGCGGAAGAGGGTATCGACGAAGTAACCGTATTGATCGCTGCTGGTGTTACCTGCGGCACTTCCTGCAGCGACCGCCGCAGTACCGGCAACGCCTGCTACAGCGCTGGCCCCAGCCTTGACGCCGCTGCCCACGATGCCACTGACCGAGCCGACGATCAGCACCGCTGCCACCAGAGTGGCAACCGCCCAGGACAGGAAGCCGTGAGCCGTGTCGCGGAAGTACACCTCATCGCCATGCATATTGGACCATTTCACGCGCAGGCGACCGGCGATGTAACCGCCCAGGCCCGAAGCGAGGATTTGCGTGAGTGCCAGCCAGACCACGGTCGAGATGCCGATCGTCTTGGCGCTCGCCCCTTCGTTGGCCCACGGCGACATCGCCGAGAAGCCAAGACCCGAACCGAGCAATACGAGTATCAGGGATAGCGCAGCGGCGCCGGCGGCACCGGCAAAGATGGCGCCCCAGGACACACCTGAGGCATTGACGGACTCTTCTACAGCGGCAGGATAAGAATCAGGGGTGACGTTCATTATTGTGTGGCTCCATGCGAAAAATGATGACTCACAGGAGCCTTTGCACCGGCCATGCCAGTGTGGCGTCTTAAAAAAACGTTGATATTTCAATAGGTTATGAATGTTTAAATTTCCGACGTTCATGCAAATTGCATGAATGGCTGCAGATGCGCGGGCGGAATGCCCGGTCTGCTTAAGTTCAATCTGTTCAGTCGGTTGCGAGCTGTTTTTAGCGTGGTCAGGCAAAAACACGAAACACGTGGCGACTATTTTTCAGAATAGGCGGTCCTATGGGTTCGCCTGTGCGTGCGCCCTGACCTCATCACTGAAACATAAATATGAATGGCGGCCCTCTAATCAGGCCCTGACGTCCTGGTTTAGCCTATAGTTTGCGCTCGGCTCCCGTTTCTTCGAGAGGTAATCTGCCATGTTTCTACATCGTCCCCTGGAAGAAAAAGACATCCCGGCCGTGTGCGATATGCCACAGAGTGTCGACGAGCTTTTTTACATGTTCCCCAAGGCGGTCTTTCCGCTGACCCCGCAGCAACTGACGGACGCCATCGATCAGCGATCGGACAATACGGTGATCGAACTGGAAGGAGAGGTGGTGGGGTTCGCCAACTTCTCTCGCTACGACTTCCGGGGCCGGTGTTCCCTGGGCAACGTAATCATTGCACCGCATGCCCGCTCCAAAGGGGTGGGTCGGTACATGATCGGCTGCATGATGGAACTGGCATTTGGCAAGCATGAGGCCAGGGAATTGACTGCATCGTGCTTCAACCACAACGTGCCTGGCCTTTTGTTCTACCCCAAGTTGGGATTCAAACCCTACGCCATAGAAGAACGTCTGGACAAAAAAGGTAATCGTGTCGCACTGGTCCATTTGCGTTTGCCACACGGTTGATAATCCCATGTCATTCGTCGGCGTACGTTACAGTTGCCGACGAATGGACGCCCCAGAAAGATGCTCAACGTTCTCATCGTGGTTTCTCAGGGCATCGCCCAACCGGTGGAACGCCCTGTTTTCATCCACATTTATCGCTGATGAAACGTTTCTTCGGTGAGATGCAGTCTATGTTCCCCGCTAGAGCGCACAGAAAGTTACAAAGTTGCCTCACATTGGGGCGCGGCGTATAACTTTGGTTATTCGTCTTTCGCCTTCAGGCCAGGGCGGACAAATCGGGATGTACTGTTGAACCAGGGAAGCTGCCATATAAACGTCAGGCGAGCAACTGTACATGTGGTGACAGGGACCGCCTCAGGAGGATTGATCCAATGATTGCATGCACACTTTCCAATCTTGAACTGCGCAGTATTATCGAAAGTGCGTTTTTGCCCATGCGCTGCAACTGCACGGTGATGGACGACACAATGACAGTCGAGGTCATAGACCCCGTCACAGAGCGTGTAGAGCTGCTGACAACCGGCATTTCGCTGGACCGACTCGACACCAGCCGCGCGCTGTGTGAGTTGATTTGCGAACTGCGCGCCGACCTTCATAACACACAACATCTTCACCGACATGCATTGGCCAGTTAGTCGACGCTGTCTTCGATTCCAAATGAATACCCATGATGCACGGTGCATCATGGGTATTTTTCATTGTGGTAACAGGCCGTTTATCTGAGCTATGAAACTTCCAGCGTTCAGGGAGATGTATTTAATTAATCCGAGTTAATAGTCTTGGTTGTAAGGAGGCTGTCAGCACCTGCATCGACGGTACGAACAATCCATTACGGGTATAGCGCCAATATAGAAAGCCTCACTGATTCGAACGGTGCAAGGTGATCTTTCAGAGGAACCTGGCGCGGAAACTCAACTGGCTATGGTAAAGGGCGCATGAACCTTTTATCTTTATGCCGCACAGGCGACTCATCGTCGATTTGGACCAAAAGGGGAATGCATGGCTGATCAGCAGCCCGATGCCCAAAAACTGCAACAGGGTATGGATGTCGAGCAAATTGTTCGTCGACGCAAGGTGATGCTGGGCGTTGGCGTGTTACTCGCCATCGTCGTTGTCTGCGTGACCGCCATCGGTATCATGCTGCATCGGCTCGAAGCGAGGAACGCCGCGTTCCAGCCCCCGATGACTGCACTCGAACGTCAGCGAATGCTACCCCCGGATCCCGTGCTCGATGCTGCCCCCAGCACTGATGGTTTGCGCTATGGCAGACCGGCAGACGTCAGCCTCGACAACTACACGACGGTTGATCCACAGCCCAGCCCGGTTCCGCTCAAGGGGTACTTGATGCTTAAAGGCAACAATCTCCAAGGGGACGATCTACGCGCCCATGTTCATCAAGGCGTCGTCCATCAGGGCGTTGTGCCTGCCAGCCAGACTCGGTGAGTCGACCTCAATGCACGCTACGGCGGTGCTCATTCTCGAACAGCAGCCTGAACTGATCCTCGCCTTCATCCTTGATCGCATAGTGTTCACGTACGGGGCCGGCCTCGATCCTTCCATCCATTGCAATGCGGATGATCGCTGACTTGGACAGATAGTCCGGTACGGCGCCAACGATTGTCAGTTCTCTCAGCGTATGGCCGTCCTGTTCGACCGTCGCCAGTCTTACGCGGCACGTGGCCTGCATCGGAATGGGACCAAAGAGCGTGTCTCGCGAATAATCGATCTCGGCGATGCTGCATCGACGGTTTTTCTCGGCGTTCATGTCGGCGACCTCCCTATCCATTAAAAATTGAGCCGGAGCCTGATAATGGAGGTGGATCCGCTTGAAATAGTTCTGTTTTTTTTACCCGGCGTCATACCGTTCATCGGAGGCAGGGGATACGGTGCTGCAGATGTGTCCCATTGGACAGGACACCCATCATTGAAAGTTGACGTCATAATTTCGAGTGGCGCGACATTAATCGCCACAGGCGCGCGCAATTCCAAATCTCTCCAAGCAGTAACTAATAGCGGCGACAAAATTCCGGCAAGTTATGAATAACAGCCCATTAAGAAACATTAGGTCTTAGTTTTGAAGGCTTGGAAATGTATGTTTTCCATTTTAAAAACGAATGACCCATAAGGGTGATTACGTAAAACAGGCGTCAAAAAATAAATAGCAACGAAAACAATAGGTTACTGATGCCATCTATCGATTATCTAGATTTCTCGGAAATTTGACACTCGTCCTTTTTTTTGAAATTATCACTCTAGGTTTTCTCCTTGTAATAGTTTGTAATACGTTTTTGCATGACTGAGAACCTATCTCAAAGACTTGATCCAGGGCGCTTGGCGAGATGGCGGTAGCGTCCCCAGGGTTTCTGGACATCGCGTTCAAGCGGCTCATGCGCTTTCGTTTTTTCTTCTAAAGCTTGTTCATATCCGGGTGCAGAACCGAGTTGTCAATAACGCGGCTCGGTTTCGCCGGAAGTAACAAAGCACCCGTCTGCCTGGATCACGATCGGCTGCGATAGCCGACTTGCCGTTCTTCAATTGCCGTTCGCGATATGTATCAAGTTCGACATCAATAAATAGCCGTCACGAGGGTGGGCGTTTGCGCCTGTTATCAGGGTCCGGAGCATGTTTCGGGCCGTGCTTAATGCATCGACTTAGTTTGGAGTCAAGATTATGTATGGAGATCATCTGGAAACCGTTTGCGGTTGCGTAGTAGGGGGAGCCGGACCAGCAGGGATGGGGTTGCTTTTCAACGCGTTGAAGAGCGGCGCCATGCCTGACCTGGCCAAGGAAGGCCTGATTATTGTCGATGCGAGCCCTAAACCCGGCACCGGCCGATTGGGTGACTACCGGATCACCGCCAACTCGGTCGGCGATGTCTTTCTCGATTGCCTGCGCGACCCGGCCTTGCGCGATGTATTCGAGCCCCTTGAGCATTCGCCTGCGTACTGGCGTATCCGCCGTCAGGCGCAAAGTGCCCCGCAATTGGCCGATGTCGCCGAACTCCTGGCCGAGGCATCGACGCTGGTGCTGGATTTCATCGTCGAACACTACGGGGTGAAGCTGTGGACCAGCACCACCATCACCGAGGTCGTACAGGAGGACGATGATTATCAGGTCTGGGTCGAGTCGGAAGGCCGTAGCCGGCGCATTCGTTGCCGCGCCGTGGTCCTGAACCTTGGCGGTCGTCAGGATCCACGTCATTTGCTCAACAGCCTGGCCGACCAGGGGCTGGCGGTTTCGCCCGCGGCGAAGGTACAGAGCGCCGATGAACTGCTGCGCATGAATGGCGTTCAACTGCGCAATTTCTTCGCGCCAACTCTGGCCCGCCAGGGAAGGATCAGCGTAGTGGGCGGTTCTCACAGCGCCTTCTCGGTATTGGAGAACCTGGCCGACGCGCTGGAGTTCGCCGG
The DNA here is from genome assembly GCF_003605735.1 of Pseudomonas sp. LS-2. Taxonomy (GTDB): domain Bacteria; phylum Pseudomonadota; class Gammaproteobacteria; order Pseudomonadales; family Pseudomonadaceae; genus Aquipseudomonas. The sequence goes on from NZ_QXTJ01000008.1 coordinate 134,548, forward strand.
CCTCAATGAAGTGACGCTGGTACACCGTTCACCTATCCGGCTGTTCTTCGAGACCGCTGAATCGGCGACTTTGGCCGGCTACGTGTTCGATCCTCTGAAGGATGTCTGCCCGGTGTCCGGGCGGGTCAATCGTTCCGGAGGGTTGCGTTACCGTGCGCTGGATGTGGGGCGCGAAGCGTTGGCCAACGGGCATATCGGCAAGACTGGCGTGCGGGTCAAACTGCTGCAGACCCAAGGAGGTCCGGAAGGTCAGTTCGAAAGCGCCCGGCAGGCCTTGGCGGAGTCCGAGGTGGTGGTGCAATGCACCGGCTATCAACCGTTGCTGCCTGCGCTGAATTACGCCGGCGGCGGCGCGATCCGCCTGATGGAGGTCAAGGGCGGACTGGATTCGGATGCGTCCGGTTGCCCGCTCGACAGTAACGGTCAGCGACTCTATGGTCTGCACCTGTTCGGGCTCGGCGCCGGCCTCGGGGTCGATCCGCGTCTGGGCAGCGAGGCGTCATTCGATGGTCGCATCTATGGCGTCTGGCAGTTCCATCACGATGCCAGCGGTGCAGTGATCGACTCTGTTGTGGCGCGGCTGCAGCAACCGGTTCTCCAGCCCGTCAGCCTCGCCCGCAGACTGGTGGCCCATCGGGATGAACAGCGCCTGCCGTTCCTCTGGCCCACACTGGCCAACGCGCAGTCCTGACGCTCCTTGAACGACGTGTCCCGAACCGCCATGGGCGGTTCGGGATTTTTTTTGCCGGTCGTTCGTGGGCCCGCTTCAGGTTGCCAGCAAAAAACAATATGTTGGTCGTCATTCAACTTTTGGATAGAGTCTGTGCATTCATCTATTCTGGGTTGTTCGGACCCCTCCGATTGACTCGACAAGGAACCGACTGAACATGCGAATTTTGATCGTGGGTGCGGGAGCGATAGGCGGCTACTTCGGTGGTNCTGGCCGCGCTGAAGAGCTTGATCGCAGTGGTCTGGTTGTCCGCAGTCCGCTGGGCAATATTCTCTACCCGTCGCCACCGTTGGTCATGACACCGATGCTGGACCATACGTTCGACCTCATCCTGCTCAGCTGCAAGGCTTACGATCTGGATGGCGCGATGGACGCCTTCGCCGCCGCAGTGGGACCCGAGACGCTGATTCTTCCCCTGCTCAACGGCATGGCTCATCTGGACCGGTTGGCCGCGCGCTTCCGTCCGGAAAACGTTTTGGGCGGGCAGTGCCTGATTTCTCTGGATCGGGATGCGTCCGGCGCGATTCTGCATTTGAATGACACCAACCAGTTGTCGTTCGGCGAACTGAGCGGGGCCCTGACGCCGCGTATTCTGAAAGTCGCCGAAGCGCTTGCCGATGCCGGGTTCGATGCCAATCTCAGTCAACAGATCGTTCAGGAGATGTGGGAGAAGTGGTGTTTCATTGCAACCGGGGCAGGCATCACGGGCTCGATGAGGGCCAGCATCGGTGACGTGATCGCCAGCGCTGGAGAGGCGTTGGTGCTGAAGTTGCTGGCGGAATGCGCCAGTGTCGCCGAGCATGCCGGTTACGCGATTCGCAACGATGTCCGCCAGCGCTTTCAGACGATGCTCACGACCAGAGCATCGAAAATGACGGCGTCGATGCTGCGGGATATCGAGCGGGGTGCGCCCATTGAAGTCGAGCACGTGATTGGCGATATGATTGCCCGTCGCGCCAGCACCGACAAGCATGCCAAGGGGGCGTTGACTGCACTGGATTTCGTCTATCTGCACCTCAAAGCCTACGAAGCGCGGCGAGTGCGGGAGCAGGGTTGATCGTCGAGCGTGTTCAATGAGCGACGGCCAGCCCGCATAAATGTCGAACCTTTGCGGTGAGCTACCCTCAATAATTCAACATCAGTCGTCAGAGGAGACGCGCACCATGCCGGTCAAGCACGATTTGTACGCGGATTTGAGTATTACCAAGGATGAGTTGGTCAAGCTTCGCAGCAAAGATGCCAGGCTCAACCATTTGGTCGATCAGTACGACACGATTGACGCCGACATCGTCAAGGCGGAAGCCGGATCGGCAGGCGATGTGACGGATGATCAGTTGAAGAAACTCAAGGAGAAACGGCTTGTTGCCAAAGACAACATAGTCAAGCAAATGACCCAGCTTGGCTGATTGCCTCTGCCAGTGACTGTCCCCACGGCTGGTTTCCATTGGAAATCAGCCTTTTTTTTGCACTAACGTTAGCGGAGCAGGGTGTACTGCGCCGTTTTTGATAGTTCCCTGGAGTGCGGGATAGAGCGGTTGCGTTTTTTTTTACTGGAGGATGTAAAGGGCAACTCGCAAGTGTTGTTCCGCCTACATAAGCGGCGATGATATGGATCCAAAAAAGTTAAGACGAAAAAAAACGGCGTCGGGGCGTACGCCGTTTTTTTTGCCCGCAGCAAGGCCGCAGACTAATGACTATGAAGATGAACCGATTGCGTCATTGGGGCTCTTGGTTCGGTGCGATCTCGGCTTGAATACGTTTGTAAATTTCTTCACGGTGTACTGAAACATTCTTCGGGGCGTTGATGCCTAGCCTTACTTGAAGGCCCTGTACGCCCAGAATGGTGACGGTGATTTCGTCACCGATGTTTATGCTTTCGCCGACTTTGCGGGTGAGTATCAACATAATCTTTTCCTTGATGGCCTCTTGAAGCGCCTCTACCAGGAGGCTGGCGTTAGCCTTTTGGGTGGTGGTATTGCCGAGTGCATCCAAATGCGTCCGTCAGTATGACGCCCTTGGCACGCTTTTAATTCCCCAGGGTTCATCTTCTTGTCATTGGTATGGGTTCTCCTGAGGCCAGACGGCATGCGAATTTTGCCTGCTTTCGGCAGTAAATCCCCGTTGCGATTGGCTATAACCCTGATAGCCAGATCCGGGGCGGCGCCTATTGCACACTCCTTTCGCATTTAATGCAAAGAACTCGTGCCAGGCGGCGATGAAATTTTCATTAGATTGCCTGTACGTGATCTCCTAGAGGAGTGTAGGAGAGTTCCGAATTCTGCGAGGGCAAAGTGGCATAAGTTTAAGCGAATCAGCGAAAAACTGTCCGATTGCGTGTATCGACGGCGGGCAACGTGGGGAATCTTGCGGCAGAAACGACATGCCCACCGCGAGGGTGGGCATGGGGTGCAGCGGTCAGGGAATCAGACCACCAGCGACAACAGCATGATCAGGATGATGCCGACCACGGAAAGGATGGTTTCCATCACGGTCCAGGTCTTCAGGGTTTCGGTCACGGTCATGTTGAAGTACTGCTTGACCAGCCAGAAACCGGCGTCGTTCACATGGGACAGAATCAACGAGCCCGCGCCGGTCGCCAGCACCAGCAATTCGCGATTCACGCCCGGCACCATCCCCACGACAGGCGCAACGATGCCGGCACCGGTAATGGTCGCGACCGTGGCCGAACCTGTTGCGATGCGAATCACGGCGGCCACCAGCCAGGCCAGCAGGATCGGGGAGATCTGCGCCTGCACGGCCATGTGGCCGATCAGGTTGCCCACACCGCTGTCCACCAGCATTTGCTTGAAACCACCGCCTGCACCGACGATCAGCACGATAGCGGCCACAGGCGCCAGGCTCTGGTCCAGCAGCTTGATGATCTGGTCACGACTGAAGCCACGGGCCGACCCGAAGGTGTAGAAAGCCAGCAGCAGCGCAAAGAGCAGGGCAGCGATCGGGTGACCGATGAAGTCCATCCAGATGCGGAAGATGTGGCCGTTCGGCAGCGCGACGTCAGCGAAGGTCTTCAACAGCATCAGGAAAACCGGCAGCAGAATCGTGATCAGGGTGATCGCGAAGCTTGGCAGGTTCTCGTTGGTCGACTCCTTGGCAATCTGGTCCATCAGCTCTTTGGAAGGATTGCCCGGAATGTACTTGGCGATCCATTTGCCGTAGATCGGGCCGGCGATGATGGCAGTCGGAAATGCGACGATCAGACCGTAGAAAATGGTCTTGCCGATGTCAGCATTGAAGATGCCGATTGCCAGCAACGGGCCCGGGTGCGGTGGCACCAGACCGTGCACGGCTGACAGACCTGCCAGCAGCGGGATACCGATCTTGACGATGGACACACCGCTGCGACGAGCAACGATGAACACCAGCGGGATCAACAGCACGAAGCCGATTTCGAAGAATAGCGGGATCCCGACCAGGAAGGCCGAGAACATCATTGCCCAGTGCACCTTATCCTTGCCGAAGCGGCGGATCAGGGTCTGTGCAATCTGGTCCGCGCCGCCGGAATCGGCCATCAGTTTGCCGAGCATGGTGCCCAGACCGAGGATGATACCGACGAAACCCAGAACGCCGCCAAAGCCGTCCTGGAACGATTTCATGACTTTTTCAACCGGCATCCCGGAGGTCAGCCCGAGAAAACCTGCCGCGATGGTCAGCGCGATAAAAGGGTGGACCTTGAACTTGGTGATCAACAGCACAAGGCCGATGATGGTCACCAACGCATCGACGAGTAGATACGTGTCTTGAGTCATACCAAACATGGGGTGTCTCTCCGTTGTATTTTGTTTTTTTGGAGCTACTGCTCAACGCTGTTGTTCACTACCCTGTGCACACAAGAAGACAGCGCTATCTTTGTCGCTCACGCCTGATGGCCGATCAAGAGCCGGTGAGAGCGGTGGCAGATGAGGTTTGCGAGGCTTTCCACCAGGTCGCGGCTTCGGCACCAATGGTTTCGATGGTCTTGGTTGCATCCACCACCAGCGTGCGGTCTTCGCCATACGGTGGTTCAAGGGTGGCGAACTGGCTGTCTACCAGACTGGCCGGCATGAAATGCCCCGGACGGTGCGAGCAGCGGTCGGCGGCCAGTTCTTTGGACAGCTCCAGAAAGACGAAACCCAGGCCGGGCACGGCGGCGCGCAGGCGTTCGCGGTAGATGAGCTTGAGAGAGGAGCAGGTCAGGATCGGCTTTTCGCCATTGCGCAGCGCATTGGCGACTTCTTCGCCCAGGCGCGTCAGCCAGCCGGCGCGGTCGTCATCGTCAAGCGGATGACCCGCGCTCATCTTGTCGATGTTCGCTTGAGGATGGAAAGCATCGCCTTCGATCAGGCGCCCCCCACTGTTCTTGGCGATTTCAGCGCCCACGGCGCTTTTGCCGCAGCCGGAAACACCCATTACCACAACGGCGGATATTGCATTTGGAGCAGTAGTCATAAGAACCTCGTCCCGCAGACAGCGCTGTCTTTACCGGATGGTGTGCAAGACCGGCAAGGCTGTTTACGGGTGTAGTCATTGTTATGGGTATCTCGCTGATCCATGAGATGCACCGTCGTCGGTCGTCGATACGGTCGAAGAAAGTTGCGGGCCTCCGTGAGATAGCGCTACCTTAGAGCCCATCTGACACAATCGCAACCCCTTCGGCTTTTCCTTCCCATCAGTTGGCAACGCATGACACGCATTGGTTCCCGCTCCACTGGTCGTCCTACTCTCAACGAAGTCGCGAAACTGGCTGCTGTCTCCCCGATTACAGCCTCCAGAGCCCTGCGAGGCGTGTCGACAGTGGCCCCCGATCTGGTGGAGAAAGTCCGCGCTGCTGCGCAAAGTCTAGGCTATGTCGCCAACCCTGCCGCGCGCGCGCTGGCGTCTTCGCAGAGTCAGTCGGTGGTGGTGCTGGTGCCGTCGCTGTCCAACCAGTTGTTCATTGAAACCCTGGAAGCCATTCAGACCGTGCTGCGCCCGCGGGGACTGGAAGTGGTGATCGGCAACTATCACTATTCGCCTATAGAAGAAGAGAACCTGCTGCGCAGCCATCTGGCGAATCGTCCAAGGGGCATTCTGCTGACCGGTTTCGACCGAAGCCAGGCCGCGCAACAGTTGCTCGCCGCCAGCGGTGTGCCGTGCGTCCACATGATGGAGCTCGATCCGTCCAGGGCCGAGCCCTGCGTGGGATTTTCTCAGCAACAGGCCGGTGCTGAAGCGGCGCGGCATCTGCTGAGCCGCGGACGTCGACGTCTGGCGTATGTATCGGCGCAGTTGGACCCACGGGTGATTCAGCGCGGCACGGGGTTTCGCACGGCACTGGAAGCCGAAGGGCTTTACGACCAAACCCTGCAAATGGCCTCGCCTCTGCCTTCGTCAATCGGCCTGGGAGGGGAGTTGTTCGCACGTCTGCTGGCTGAGCATCCGGACGTCGACGGGGTGTTTTTCTGCAATGACGACCTGGCGCAAGGTGCCGCGCTTGAGGCGTTGCGCCGTGGGATCAAAATTCCTGAACAGGTGTCGCTGATCGGTTTCAACGACCTGCCAGGTTCTGCGCACATGGTCCCGCGCCTGACCTCGATCCGCACCCCGCGTGAAGAGGTGGGCCAGCGTGCCGCGCAGCTGCTGCTGGGGCTGCTGGATGGCAATGTCCAGCAGGCACAGGTGGATCTGGGGTTTGAGCTGGTGGTGCGGGAAAGCACCTGACCGCGATTCCCTGATTGAAGGGGAGTTTCTGATCGTTCCCACGCTCCGCGTGGTAACGCCGCCCAGGACGCTCCGCGTCCAGTCGTGGTGATGCAGAGCGTCACAAGATGCATGCCCACGCAGAGCGTGGGCACGATCATCTATCCGATATTTTTTACCCGATCAAGCCTCTTTCTTGAACGCCAACCGGAACTGATGCAGCAAGGGCTCGGTGTAGCCGCTCGGCTGTTCACGTCCCTTGAACACCAGCGCACAGGCCGCCTGGAAAGCCACTGACTTGTCGAAGTTTTCCGCCATCGGTTTGTAGGCCGAATCCCCGGCATTCTGCTTGTCGACCACTTTGGCCATGCGCTTGAGGGTTTCCATCGCGTAGTGATCGTCGATCACTTTATGACGCAGCCAGTTGGCGATGTGCTGACTGGAAATACGCAGCGTCGCGCGGTCCTCCATCAGGCCGACGTTGTGGATGTCCGGCACCTTGGAACAGCCCACGCCTTGCTCGACCCAGCGCACCACATAACCCAACAGCCCTTGCGCGTTGTTTTCGACTTCCTCGCGGATCTGGTCGTCGGTCCACTTCGCTTCGGCGACGACCGGAATGGTCAGCAGGTCGAGCAGGATGTCTTCGCTGATGCTGTCCAGATCGACCTTTGCCAGATCTTGCTGCACAGCCTTCACGTCGACCTTGTGATAGTGGAGCGCATGCAGCGTAGCGGCAGTCGGCGAGGGGACCCAGGCGGTGGTCGCCCCGGACTTCGGATGACCGATTTTCTGTTCGAGCATGTCGGCCATCTGGTCCGGCATCGCCCACATGCCTTTGCCGATCTGCGCGCGACCACCCAGACCGCAGGCCAGACCGACCAGCACGTTGCTGCGCTCGTAAGCCTTGATCCACGGTGTGGCTTTCATGTCGCCCTTGCGCAGCATCGGGCCTGCTTCCATCGACGTGTGCATTTCATCGCCGGTGCGGTCGAGGAAGCCGGTATTGATAAACGCCACCCGCGCCGACGCCGCGTTGATGCAAGCCTTGAGGTTGACGCTGGTGCGCCGCTCCTCGTCCATGATCCCCATCTTCAGGGTGTTGCGCGGGATCTTTAGCACGTCTTCAATACGGCCGAACAGTTTATCGGCAAACGCCACCTCGTCCGGGCCGTGCATCTTCGGCTTGACGATGTACACGCTGCCCGAGCGCGAGTTGCCGCGATTGTGCAAGTCGTGCAGGGCGATCAGGCTGGTGATCACGCCGTCGAGAATGCCCTCCGGAATCTCCTTGTTGCCGTCGTACACAATTGCAGGGTTAGTCATAAGGTGACCAACGTTGCGAATGAACAGCAACGAGCGACCGTGCAGGGTGATGCGGCTGCCGTCGGCGGCGGTGTACTCGCGGTCGGGGTTGAGGCGGCGGGTGATGGTCTTGCCGCCCTTGACCAGTTCTTCGGTCAGGTCGCCCTTCATCAGGCCCAGCCAGTTGCGGTAGATCACCAGCTTGTCGTCGGCGTCGACGGCGGCCACCGAGTCTTCGCAGTCTATGATGGTCGACAGCGCCGCTTCCAGCAGCAGGTCTTTGATGCCAGCCGGGTCGGTGCTGCCGATTGGGCTGGTGGGATCGATCTGGATTTCGATGTGCAGGCCATGGTTCTTCAGCAAAATGGCCTTGGGTTGCAGTGTGTCGCCCTGATAACCGACATATTTTTCAGGCTGGGCCAGACGCGACTGGCTGCCATCGGCGAGGGTCACCAGCAGCTCGCCGCTGTCCACGGCGTAGGCTTTGGCGTCAACGTGGGAGCCTGCGGCCAATGGCGCGGCTTCGTCCAGCAGGGCGCGGGCGAAAGCGATGACCTTGGCCCCACGCAACGGGTTGTAACCGGCCTTGATTTCGGCGCCGTTGGCACTGGAAATTGCATCGGTGCCGTAGAGTGCGTCGTACAGCGAACCCCAGCGGGCGTTGGCGGCGTTGAGCGCGTAACGTGCGTTGGCGGCGGGCACGACCAACTGCGGGCCGGCTTGCTCGCTGACTTCGATATCGACTTTGCTGGTGGTGGCCTGAACCTCGGCCGGCACCGGTTGCAGGTAGCCGATGGAATCCAGGAAGGCGATGTACGCCGGCATGTCTGTGACGGGGCCGGGGTTGGACTTGTGCCACTTGTCCATCTGCGCCTGAATCCGGTCGCGCTCGGCCAGAAGTTCACGGTTGATGGGTGCCAGGTCGTGTACCAGCGAGTCGAAATCAGCCCAGAAGACCTCCGGGTTCAGCCCGGTACCGGGAAGCACGTCCTCGTCGACGAAGCGTTTCAGATTGGCCGCCACCTTGAGGTTGTGGCAGTTGACGAATTCGGTCATCTCGGGCTCTCCATCGTAGAAAATGTCATTGCACGTTCCGATGCCGGTGGCATGGGATAGTTCTGCACCACGTTTATTTGTAGGAGCGGCGTATTCGATTAACCCGCATTCACCGCCGCTACACCGGCTTTGGCGACCTGCGCATCCTGATCGGCCTTGACCCCCGACACGCCGACAGCGCCGATGACTTCGCCACCAACGATGACCGGCACGCCGCCTTCAAGCGACGTCAGCAATGGCGCAGTGACGAATGCGGTACGGCCGCCATTGACCATCTCTTCATACCCTTTCGATTCGCGACGACCCAACGCCGAGGTACGGGCCTTCTCGATGGCGATGTAGCCGCCGATCGGGGCGCAACCGTCCAGGCGTTCAAAGCCCAGCAGATGACCGCCATCGTCGGTCACGGCAATCGACACCGCCCAGCCATTGGCCTGAGCCTCGGTACGCGCAGCAGCGAGGATTTGGGTCACTTCGGTCTGGGTCAGCACGGATTTGGTTTTCATGAAGCTCTCCTGAGACAGATTGAGGTAAAGGGTGGAGGCGGCCTGCGATCAGCTTGAATGCAGGGCGTCCTCGATGAGTTCGATCCAGTGCTTGACTGGCGTGCGGCCGGCACTGGCGAGGTGGGTCTGACAACCGATGTTGGCGGTCGCGATGACTTCCGGTCTGCCGCTTTCCAGCGCATTCATCTTGTTGTCACGCAGCCGTCTGGACAGCTCCGGTTGCGTGATCGAGTAGGTGCCGGCCGAGCCACAGCATAGGTGACTGTCGGGCACGGCGGTCAAGTTGAAACCCAGGCGAGTCAACACCGCTTCCACAGCGCCGCCCAGTTTCTGCGCATGTTGAAGCGTGCAAGGGCAATGAAACGCCAGTTTCGCGCTGGTACAGGCACCGAGTTTTTCCAGCGGCTCTACGCGCAGCACTTCCACCAGATCCCTGGTCAGCGCACTGACCTTCGCTGCCTTCTCGGCGTATTGGGGATCGTCGCGCAGCATGTGGCCGTAATCCTTGACGAATGCCCCGCAGCCGCTGGCGGTCTGCACGATGGCTTCCGCCCCGGCTTGAACGCTGGGCCACCACGCATCGATGTTGCGGCGAGCGCGTTCCAGGCCTTGTTCCTGCGCATTGAGGTGGTAATCCACTGCGCCGCAGCAACCGGCCTGAGCGATGGATTTCACGCTGATGCCCAGCCGGTCCAGGACCCGCGCCGTTGCGGCGTTGGTATTGGGTGACAGGCCCGGCTGCACGCAGCCTTCGAGAATCAGCACCTGACGGGCATGTTGTTGCGTTGGGCGGGGCTTGGCCGGGCGAATGTTGCCGGGCAACTTGTCCTTGAGACTGCCTGGCAGCAACGGTCGGAATGCGTTGCCCATCTGCGTCAGGGTCTTGAACAACCCGGCATTGGGCACCACGGCGCGCAGGCTTTCGCGCAGCATGCGCTGGCTCATTGGCCGTGGCACTGCGGCGTCGACCACGGCCCGGCCGATGTCCAGCAGATTGTGATAATTGACCCCGGAAGGGCAGGTGGTTTCGCAGTTGCGACAGGATAGACAGCGGTCCAGGTGCAGCTGGGTCTTCTCGGTGACTTCCTTGCCTTCGAGCACCTGCTTGATCAGATAAATGCGCCCGCGCGGGCCGTCCAGTTCATCGCCGAGCAACTGGTACGTCGGGCAGGTGGCGTTGCAGAAACCGCAGTGCACGCAGCTGCGCAGAATGCTTTCGGCTTCTTCACCGCGGGGCAGGCTTTTGGCGTGTTCGCTCAGGGTGGTCTGCATGGTTCAAATCTCTGCGTACATTCGGCCCGGATTGAAAATTCCGTGGGGATCGAGTTGCGCCTTGAGCTGGCGGTGATAGCGCAACACCGGTGCAGCCAGCGGCTGGAACGGGCTTTCGTCCAGACCGTGGCTGTAACAGATCGCATGTCCACCGGCGGCGCTGACGATGGCACGAATGTCGCTGCCCGCCGCATCGGATTTCAACCAGCGTTGTGCACCGCCCCAGTCGATCAACTGATCGCCGGGCAGATCCAGCATCGCGCTGTTGGTCGGTAATGACAGACGCCACAACGGCCGGCCATCGGTGAAGAAATCCAGTCTGTGTTCGTTGAGTGCCTGCCAGTAAGACGGGTCGATGGATTCACCGCCCAGGCGATCATGGGCCGCAGCGACCGAACCTTCGCCGCCTTCCAGACGCAAGCGCAACACGCGCCCGTCATGGCTCGCGGCGCTGATCGGCAGCGGTTGCTGACCCCATTCAGCGAGGCGGGCGAGGGCGTGGGTGCTGTCCATTTCCAGGGCGATGCTGGTGCACAGTCGCGGCTTGGGCAGGACCTTCAGCGATACTTCGGTGATCAGCCCCAGGCAACCGAAACTGCCCGCCATCAAGCGCGACAGGTCGTAACCGGCAACGTTCTTCATCACTTCGCCGCCGAACTTCAGGTGTTTGCCCAGACCGGTAATGACGCGTGTGCCGAGCACATAATCGCGTACCGATCCCGACCAGGGCCGACGCGGCCCTGACAATCCGGCCGCGATCATGCCGCCGACCGTGGCATCACCGACGCCACCGTCACTGAAGGTCGGTGGTTCACACGGCAGCATCTGCCCCGCAGCGTCCAGCGCTGCATTCAGTTCGCTGAGCGGGGTGCCGGCGCGAGCGGTGATGACCAGTTCGGTCGGGTCGTACGTCACGATGCCGCGGTGGATGCGCGTGTCGAGCACTTCGCCGGCTACCTCGCGACCGAGAAACGCCTTGCTGTTGGCGCCCTGAATCCGCAATGGCAGACCACTCTGAATGGCCTCATTGACCTGCTCCTGCAAAGTATCGCCGGCATCGCGATCCTGCTGGTTGAACTGTGGTTGACGTTCGGCGCCCATCAGAAACGCTCCAGTTCAGGGAAGGGCAGTTTGCCCATGTGCACGTGCATCGCACCGAACTCGGCACAGCGATGCAGGGTAGGAATGTTCTTGCCGGGGTTGAGCATGCCGCTGGGGTCGAATGCCGCTTTTACGGCATGGAACAGCGTCAGTTCGTCACTGTTGAACTGCGCGCACATCTGATTGATCTTCTCGCGGCCCACGCCGTGCTCGCCGGTGATGCTGCCGCCGACCTTCACGCACAGTTCCAGGATCTTGCCGCCCAGCGCTTCGGCGCGGTCCAGTTCGCCCGGCTGGTTGGCATCGAACAGAATCAGTGGATGCATGTTGCCGTCACCGGCGTGGAAAACGTTGGCCACGCGTAAGCCATACTCTTCGGACAGCGCGGTAATGCCTTTCAGTACGCCCGGCAACTCCCGACGCGGAATGGTGCCGTCCATGCAGTAGTAGTCCGGCGACAGCCGTCCCACCGCCGGAAAAGCATTCTTGCGACCGGCCCAGAAGCGCACTCGCTCGGCTTCGTCTCTGGCTTGACGAACTTCGGTCGCGCCGGCTTTTTCCAGCACGGCACGGACCCGGTCGCAATCGTCGTGAACGTCGGCTTCGACGCCGTCGAGTTCACACAGCAGGATGGCCTCGGCGTCCACCGGATAACCGGCGTGGATGAAGTCTTCGGCTGCGCGAATCGCCAGGTTGTCCATCATCTCCAGCCCGCCGGGAATGATGCCCTCGGCGATGATGTCGCCCACGGCGCGACCGGCTTTCTCCACCGAATCGAACGCTGCCAGCAGCACCCGCGCCACTTGTGGCTGGGGCAGTAGCTTGACCGTGACTTCGGTGATGATGCCGAGCATGCCTTCGGAGCCGGTGAACAGCGCCAGAAGGTCGAAGCCCGGTGTATCCAGCGCGTCCGAGCCCAATACCATGCGTTCGCCTTCGACGGTAAGGATGTCGACCTTGAGCAGGTTGTGCACGGTCAGGCCGTATTTGAGGCAGTGCACGCCGCCCGCGTTTTCCGCGACATTGCCGCCGATGGAACAGGCGATCTGCGAAGAAGGGTCAGGCGCGTAATAAAGGTCGTAAGGTGCAGCAGCCTGAGAGATCGCCAGATTGCGCACGCCCGGTTGCACGCGAGCGAAACGCCCGGCCGGGTCGATGTGCAGGATTTTGTTGAAGCGGGCCATTACCAGCAGCACGCCTTTTTCCAGTGGCAGAGCGCCGCCAGACAGGCCAGTGCCTGCGCCGCGAGCGACGACAGGAACACCGCGTTCGTGACAGACCTTGAGCAGCGTCTGCACCTGTTCGACACGTTCGGGCAACACCACCAGCATCGGCGTGGTGCGGTAGGCGGAGAGGCCGTCGCATTCGTAGGGGCGCAGTTCTTCCTCGCGGTGGAGGATGTCCAGATCAGGCAGTCGCGCCTGCAAGGCCTGGAGCAGCTGGGCCTTGTCGATGGCAGGCAGCGCGCCATCGACGCGCTCGTCGTACAAGATATTCATGATGGGTGCGTAACCCCTGTTGTTTTTATATAGGGCCCGTTCAGACGCTGAACGTTCTACGGCTGACTTGCATCATTGGCCCGATGGCCTTTACTGTCCATGTCAGAAAGCACTGGTCGAACCAGTTTTTTTTGGCATTTGCACAACTTTTTTTATAAAAAGCGTTATTAATCAGAATGTTGCCTATGAGTGCGGCTTCGGTGGTTCGTCTATCTGCATCTGGTCATACCAGTTTGTATTGTGCTGCCGTCCTTGTCCGGCTCGCCGACAGCAGCGTTTGTGAAGACGCCACCGCCGGCAAGCCGTGCTGCTACGGGGACTGTATCAATCCCTGACAACGTTGGAGCTTTGCCTGATGGAAAATGCGACAGACAAACGCGCCCCGCAAGTCGCTGATGTGGTCAGCGAACGCATCGAGCGTCTGATCGTCGATGGCGTGCTCAAAGTCGGACAATTGCTGCCCTCGGAGCGGCGCCTGACTGAAAAGCTTGGCGTATCGCGCACCGCGCTGCGTGAGGGGCTCAAGTTGTTGCGCGCTCGGGGCATCATCGAAACCCGACAGGGCAAGGGTTCGTTCGTCGCGCAGATGGGCGGCCTGGGGGTTACCGCCGCTTCGCCCTTGATGCACCTGTTCGCCTCGCAACCGCGAACGCTCTACGACCTGTTCGAAGTGCGCAGCCTGCTCGAAGGGGAGTCCGCACGACTCGCGGCCCTGCGCGGGACCGACGCCGATTTCGTCCTGATCACCCGCGCCTACGACGCACTGGTCGCGGCTCACGATCACGCGCTCCCGGCGTCCGAGCATGCGCGACTGGACCATGCCTTTCACCTGGCGATCAGCGAGGCCTCCCACAACCCGGTGCTGGTGCAGACCTTGCGCTCACTCACCGACCTTTTGCTCAACACCGTCTTCGCCTCGGTCAACAACCTCTACCACCGCGAGGCGCAGAAACGTCAGATCGACCGTCACCATGCGCGGCTATACAACACAGTGACCGGCCGCTTGCCGGAACAGGCGCGCAAGGCGGCGGTGGCGCACATACAGAGCATTTGCGAAAGCCTGCGTGAGATCGAGAATGAGGAGCAGCGGCTTGTCAGGGCGACGTTGCGGCTGGAGGGTTGGGGCTGAACTTGACAGCCACAAGCATATGTCGCAACTTACGCACTGCGTAAATGATTTACGAAAATAACAAGAAAGCAGGGCCTGCACGTGGATCTCTATACCTACTACCGTTCCACCTCCAGCTACCGGGTGCGCTTTGCGCTGGCGCTGAAGGGCGTTGCGGTCGACGCCATTGCCGTCAACCTGATCCGCGATGGCGGTGAGCACCGCAAGCCTGGCTACCTGGCCATCAATCCTCAGGGGCGTGTTCCAGCGCTGAAGGTGGAGCAAGGCGAGGTGGTGATTCAGTCAATGGCGATCATCGAGTATCTTGAAGAACGTTTCCCCCACCCTGCGCTGCTCCCGGACGACCTGCTCGCGCGCGCCAGGCATCGCGAGATCGCGGCATTGATCGGTTGCGATATTCACCCCCTGCACAACGTCGCTGTCCTCAATCGCCTGCGCGGCCTGGGCCATGACGAGGGCGATGTCACGGCCTGGATCGGTCACTGGATCACCGAGGGTTTCGTTGCCGTCGAAGCCTTGATCGGCGATGAAGGCTTCTGTTTTGGCGAAGTCGGCCTGGCCGATGCCTATCTGTTGCCGCAGCTGTACGCTGCGCGTCGTTTCAACGTCGACCTGAGCGGTTTTCCGCGCATCTGCAGGGTCGAGGCGCTGGCCTTGCAGCATCCGGCCTTTCAGACAGCGCATCCTGATGCGCAATCAGATAAACCGGAGTAACGTTTCCTACATGAAAATCTTCGGTCTGCAATTGATCTTCGGCGACTTTCTCGCCCGCAGCGTTCGGGGCATTCCCTGTGCGCCACCCGCTGAACTGTGACCAGAGCCGCTGTGCACTTCACTTTTCAGCAGGAGCAATACCGTGACCGATCTCTATGAAAACCCGATGGGCCTGATGGGCTTCGAATTCATCGAATTCGCCTCGCCAACACCCAACGCCCTTGAGCCCGTCTTCCAGATGATGGGCTTCACCAAAGTCGCCAATCACCGATCCAAGAACGTGGTGCTGTATCGCCAGGGCGCGATCAATATCATCCTCAACAACGAGCCTCATAGCGAAGCGTCTTATTTCGCCGCCGAGCACGGCCCTTCCGTATGCGGGATGGCGTTCCGGGTCAAGGATTCGCAACAGGCATACAAGCGCGCGCTGGAGCTGGGCGCACAACCGATAGACATCGCAACCGGCCCGATGGAACTGCGTCTGCCGGCGATCAAGGGCATTGGCGGCGCGCCGCTGTACCTGATCGACCGTTTCGGCGAAGGCACCTCGATCTACGACATCGACTTCGTGTTCATCGAAGGCGTCGAGCGTCATCCCGAGGGCGCGGGCCTGAAATTCATCGATCACCTGACCCACAACGTCTATCGCGGGCGCATGGCCTACTGGGCGAACTTCTACGAGAAGCTGTTCAACTTCCGCGAGCTTCGCTACTTCGACATCAAGGGCGAATACACCGGCCTGACCTCCAAGGCCATGACCGCGCCGGACGGCATGATCCGCATCCCGCTCAACGAGGAATCCTCCAAGGGCGCCGGGCAGATCGAAGAGTTTCTGATGCAGTTCAATGGCGAAGGTATTCAGCATGTGGCGTTCTTCACCGAAGACCTGATCGACACCTGGGATCGGCTCAAGGCGTTAGGCATGCGCTTCATGACCCCGCCGCCGGACACCTACTACGAGATGCTCGAAGGCCGTTTGCCGAATCATGGCGAGCCGGAAAGTGAGCTCAAGGCCCGTGGCATTCTGCTCGATGGCAACTCGGAAGGCGGTAACCAACGCCTGCTGCTACAGATTTTCTCGGAGACCCTGATGGGGCCGGTGTTCTTCGAATTCATTCAGCGCAAGGGCGATGACGGTTTTGGCGAGGGCAACTTCAAGGCGCTGTTCGAATCCATCGAACGTGATCAAGTGCGGCGTGGGGTCTTGACGGCGGATTGATGGGGCGGCCCAGCAAAGCCGCTGGGCATGCCGTGCATCTCTGTAGCAGTCCGGCTTGCCGGCGGAGACTTGTTCAAGGTCGCCACCGCCGGCAAGACGGACTGCTACAAGAACCCTTCCGGGATCAAGAGTTGGGCATTTCCCCACCCATCCGCGCGCTGATAGCCCGAGCCGTGCGCGACAACTTCTGCGCCGCCATCGATTGGTGTTCATCGGTAAATACCGACGCCGAACCCACCACCGTGACCACGCCCACCAGTTTGTTGCCCATGGCGAATACCGGAGAAGACACCGCGTTGACCCCTGCCATCAGCAGCCCGTGGATCTGATGCACGCCGGTGCGGCGGATTTCCTTGAGGTGGCGATCGATTTCTTTCAGCTGTTTTGCGTTAAGCGACGCGGACTCCGCTTCGCGTAGCGATGCCGTTTCTGCATTCGACAAAAAGGTGTCGAACACCAGGCCCGTGGAAGAACTGAGCAGTGGCAGCACCGAACCGATCTGCGTGACCAGCGTCACCGCGCCCAGTGATTGTTCGACATAGACCACGGTCGGGCCCTTATTGCCCCAGACCGCAAGAAAACAGGTTTCGTTGAGGTCGTCGCGCAGCGCGATGAGTTCCGGCGCGGAGATTTTCAACACGTCCAGCTGGCTCAACGCCGCCAGACCAACCTGCAATGCAGAGCGGCCCAGACGGTAATGGTTGGTGACCGGATCCTGCTCGGCAAAGCCGCTGTCCACCAAGGCCTGCAAGTAGCGGTGCACTTTGCTGGCGGGCATGGCGACGTAATCGGACAGCTTCGACAGCGAGGTGGCGGGCGCGAGCTCGGCCAGCGCCTTGAGAATGCCCACGCCGACTTCGGCGGACTGCACTTTCTGTTGGCGGGGGGAGGCAGGAGAGGGGGAGTCTTCGGTCATGAGCGAGGCGTGCGCCGGTCTGGAAAGGCTGCTTTATAGCTTGACCGTCCCTTAAACTCAAATTACGTTATGCGTAATCAGTTTACGTAATTGATCTCTGTAGGCGTGAGCTTGTGTATGATCGTGGTCTATCTGCGAGGAACGCGTAACCGTCAAGCCACGATCGCGAGCAAGCTCACGCCTGCAGGGGCGGATTCACTCAGATCAATAAAAACAAGAGGTCGAGATGTTCACAGCACCCGCACCCGAGGCGTTGAGGTATCAACCCGGCTTCGGCAATCAGTTCAGCAGCGAGGCCATGCCAGGCAGTTTGCCGGTGGGGCAGAACTCGCCGCAGCGTCATCCCCTCGGGCTTTATGCCGAACAATTCTCCGGCACCGCGTTCACCGTTCCCCGAGCCGAAGCCCGGCGCACTTGGCTCTACCGCATCAAGCCATCTGCGGCGCATCCGCGATATCAACGCCTCGAGCGACAGATCACAGGCCAGCAGCAAGGTCCCGTCACCCCCAATCGCCTGCGCTGGAACACCTTCGATTTTCCGGCCGAACCCACCGATTTCATTGACGGGCTGATCACCCTGGCCAGCACCTCGGCGGCGGATCAGGCCGAAGGCGTCAGCCTGTACGTGTACGTAGCCAATCGCTCCATGCAACGGGCCTTCTTCAATGCCGACGGCGAATGGCTGATCGTCCCGCAGCAGGGGCGTCTGCGTATCGTCACTGAACTGGGCATGCTGGACATCGAACCACAGGAAATCGCCGTGCTGCCACGGGGGCTGAAATTCAGCATGCAACTGCTCGATGGCACGGCCCGCGGCTACATCTGCGAGAACCATGGCTGCGCCTTGCGCCTGCCGGATCTGGGACCGATCGGCAGCAATGGCCTGGCCAATCCTCGCGACTTTAAGGCGCCTGTCGCGCATTTTGAAAACAGCGAGCAGCCCACTGAACTGGTCCTGAAGTTCCTCGGTGAACTGTGGGCGACGCAACTGGAGCACTCACCGTTCGACGTGGTCGCCTGGCATGGCAATAACGTGCCGTACAAATACGACCTGCGCCGCTTCAATACCCTGGGCACGGTGAGTTACGACCACCCGGACCCGTCAATCTTCACTGTGCTGACCTCGCCGAGTGCGATTCACGGTCAGGCCAATGTCGATTTCGTGATCTTCCCGCCGCGCTGGATGGTGGCGGAAAACACCTTCCGCCCGCCGTGGTTCCATCGCAACCTGATGAACGAATTCATGGGCCTGATCGACGGCGTTTACGACGCCAAGGCCGAAGGCTTCATGCCCGGTGGGGTGTCGCTGCACAACTGCATGAGCGCCCATGGCCCCGACAATGCCACCGCCGAAAAAGCCGTGGCTGCCGACCTTGCACCGCACAAGATCGAACAGACCATGGCCTTCATGTTCGAGACCGGCAAGGTCCTGCGTCCCAGCCGCTACGCGCTGGAATGCCCACAATTGCAAAGCGACTACGACGCCTGCTGGAACGGCATCGCCAGAACCTTCAGACCCTTTGATACGGATAGCCAACGATGAGCACCTCCAGACACCCGCGCAGTTGGGTGACCTCTGCCAACGATCACCCTGATTTTGCGCTGCAGAACCTGCCGTTTGGCGTGTTCAGTCGGCTGGGCAAAGGCATGGGGACGGACAGGCGCGGCGGCGTTGCCATTGGGGACTGCATCTTCGATCTGCGGGCTGCGCTCGAGGCCAGCTTGTTCACTGGCGTCGCGCGTGTGGCGGCGCAGGCGGCCAGCCGTGGTCAGCTCAACGATTTCTTCGCCCTCGGCCCGGCATCGCGGCAGGCGTTGAGAAATGAGCTTATGCATCTGCTGGATGAAAACAGCCCGCAGCGCGAGCACCTGCAAGGGCTGGGTAAAACCCTGCTGCTGCCGATGAGCGAATGCCGGATGCATTTGCCGGCGACGATCGGCGACTACACCGATTTTTACGTGGGCATTCATCATGCGATGAACGTCGGCAGACTGTTCCGGCCGGACAACCCACTGCTGCCCAACTACAAATACGTGCCCATCGCCTATCACGGCCGGGCCTCGACGCTGTGCGTGTCAGGCACGCCGGTCAAGCGCCCCAATGGCCAGACGTTGGCGCCGGGCGCTGAGGTGCCGACGGTCGGGCCGAGCAAGCGTCTGGATTACGAACTGGAGGTTGGCGTGTGGATGGGACAGGGCAACGAGGTGGGTGAGCCGATTTCGATTGCCGAGGCGGGCGAACACATCGCCGGATTCTGCCTGCTCAACGACTGGTCGGCCCGCGATCTGCAAGCCTGGGAATACCAGCCGCTGGGGCCGTTTCTGTCGAAGAGCTTCGCCACCAGCCTTTCACCCTGGGTGGTGACGGCGGAAGCCCTGGCGCCGTTTCGCAGCGCGCAACCGCAGCGACCGGAGGGTGACCCGAAGCCGCTGGATTATCTGTTCGATGAGCAGGACCAGAAGCACGGCGCGCTGGACATCGAACTGGAAGTGCTGCTGCTCACCGCGCAGATGAAAGCGCAGGGCATGGCGCCGCATCGGCTGGCGCTGAGCAACACGTTGAACATGTACTGGACCGTGGCGCAGATGGTCACTCATCACAGCGTCAACGGGTGCCTGTTGCAGCCGGGAGATCTGTTCGGCACCGGTACGCTGTCCGGCCCGCAGCCCGGTCAGTTCGGCAGCTTGCTGGAGATGACCGAGGGCGGGAAACAGGCGGTGGAACTGCCGAGCGGCGAGACGCGCACGTTCCTCGAAGCCGGGGATGAAGTGATCCTCAAAGCCCGCTGCCACAGGGACGGTGAGGTGAGTATCGGGTTTGGCGAAGTACGCGGGGTGGTAGTGGACTGAACGTTAGAGGTCCTGAGCCGAGCGCCGGCTCCCCACGGAGTGCGTAAGCGCTTGTCGGTCGTCAGGCAGAAAAAAGGGCGGCACCCCGTGGGGGATGCCGCCCTTTTTCATAAGCTTGTCCCGTCCTGAATAAGGTTTACACCTTGGCGCTGAGCAACGCCTCGAGCTTCTCCTGATCGCGAGCGAACTGGCGAATGCCTTCGGCCAGTTTCTCGGTCGCCATGGCGTCTTCGTTCGAGGCCCAGCGGAACTGGCTTTCGTTCAGCGTCTGGCGCGGCTCGCCGCCGTTGCCTGGCTTGAGCTTCTGCACCAGCGTGCCGGTGTCTTCAGACAGCTTGTGCAGCAGGTCCGGACTGATGGTCAGACGATCGCAACCCGCCAGTTCTTCAATCTGGCTCAGATTGCGGAAGCTGGCGCCCATGACCACGGTTTTGTAGTCGTTGGCCTTGTAGTAGTTGTAGATGCGGGTTACGGACTTCACGCCCGGGTCTTCTGCACCGACGTAGTCCTTGCCTTCGGCCTTTTTGTACCAGTCGTAGATACGGCCCACGAATGGCGAGATCAGGAACACGCCAGCGTCGGCACAGGCTTGTGCCTGAGCGAAGGAGAAGAGCAGGGTCAGGTTGCACTGAATGCCTTTCTTCTCCAGCTGCTCGGCAGCGCGGATGCCTTCCCAGGTCGAAGCCAGTTTGATCAGGATGCGGTCACGGCCAATGCCGGCCTTGTCGTACAGTTCGACCAGACGTTCAGCGCGTTCGATGCAGGCGTTGGTGTCGAACGAAATGCGGGCGTCCACTTCAGTAGAAACGCGGCCCGGAACCACTTTGAGAATTTCCTGGCCGATGGCGACGGCGAAACGGTCGCTCGCCAGTCCGATGTCGTTGTTCGCGCCGCTGAAGGCTTCTTTCAGACGGTCTGCGTTACTGTCGCTGGAGGCGGCTTTGAGCAACAGGGATGGGTTGGTCGTGGCATCAACCGGCTTGAGCTTTTCGATGGCAGCGAAATCGCCGGTGTCGGCGACGACGGTGGTGAACTTTTTGAGTTGTTCCAGCTTGGAAGTCATGAGCGTGCTCTGTCCTGTGGGTTTGATGACATTACCCGAGCGCCGCCGGTCACTCAAGGGCGTAAACGGTAACCCACGCACTGATTTAGACGCCTGCGTTTGCGCAAACAGCTGACTTGCGCGTCGGCCATCAGCATGGGCTGCATGACGGATTTTCGCGTTCGGTCGGGGGTGCATGGTTGTCGACTCCCGAGGAGGGCGGGTACTCGATCCAGACTGGTTGGAGCCTGGATGTGGCGGGTTGTTCCCGCAACATTTGGCGATCGTCGAGTGTTCGATCAGTTGCAGGGCTTGGTTGAGGGTTGGCGGGCAACTTGGGGGATGTCAGGTGGCATGGGCGGGGAGGGAGTGAAATCTTCCGTAGCTATAGCCAATGTCTTACACCGGGTGAGGCGAACTCGCTCTATCAACTGAAACATTTGAGGGGTAGATTGGATCCATCAGCTGAAGCGAAGGATCGCTTCGGAGATCACGGAGGATCAGCCATTGCGCGGAGCGCTACCGACAGGATGTTGGAATGGTCTTGAACTGAGAAAACAACCCGCTTCGGCGGGTTTTTTTTGTGCTGGTTTTCAAGTTTCCTTACCAGATCCAGCACTTTCCCGAGTAAGCCTGCATCCCGCGGGAACAGGTGGCCGTTCGTCAATCAAACAGGCCAGTGCATTCGCTGTCGATGGAAGGGGTCTTCGTTGCGGGCAGAGCGAATTTTGCGCGTCCGCTCAGGTCTACACACTCAAACCACTGACCCAGGGATCGACCATGTCTCGCCTTGCTGAATACAGGAAGCTGGAGCAACAGATCGCTCAGCATGCCGCTCAACTCGAATCGTTCAAACATGATCCGGCCCTGCAGAGGGAGATCGAATTCGAAACCCGGCTCAAAGCATTGCTCGAGGGTTACGGTAAACGTCTGAGCGACGTCATCTCGCTGCTCGAACCGAACAAGGCGTCTGTCAAAGGTAAGGCGTCAGAACCCGTTCGAGGATCCCGGCGACCACGGCAGGTGAAAACGTACCGCAACCCGCTGACCGGCGAGATCGTCGAAAGCAAGGGTGGCAATAATAAGCTTTTGGGGGCCTGGAAGGCCCAGTTCGGGCACGAAGAAGTGGAAAGCTGGGTGACGCCGGCCTGAACCCCGCGGGTGCTCTTGAACGCAGGGCCCATCAAGGGAAACCTGCCGCCTGGAGATGAACAAAGTTACATATTCAAGCGCACAGTCATGCTATAGCGAGTCGGATGTCATCCCATAGGCTGGGGGTAGGCCATCGTTTCTACGATGTTGATACCCACTCACTAAGGCTTATCCATGACATATCCCATCAAGCGGCTCGCAATGGCTGTCGCGCTTGGCGCAGTGTTTTCCCTCTCGGCCCAGGCCGCGACCTCTTCAGTGGCTGTCGGCCCGCAATACGACACCAGTCACGTGTATGTTGCGCCAGCGGACGTCGATCCGTTCGTGAAGAGCTTTCTGGCGACCTTCGGCGGCAAGAGCACCCCTCAGGTGACCGTCAATGTGCTGCCAGTGCCGAGCAGCACGTCCTCTCAGTTGCTGCAGACCCCGGTCGGCACCGTTTCTCTTTTCGGGTTCACCACTCCTGTTCCGTATCCATTCGGCGCTGAACGTAACGGCTATCTGGTGAAGAACATGGATGAGGCGATTGCGTCCGCGAAGAAGAACGGTGCGGACGTGATCGTTCATGACTTCCCGGATCCGATCGGTCGCGACGCCGTGGTGCAGTGGCCGGGCGGCGTGAACATGCAGCTTTACTGGCACAGTACCGCCCCAAGTTACGCACCGTTTCAGATGATCCCGGAGAACCGGATCTATGTGTCAGAGCAACGCGCAGACGCCTTCATCAAGGGCTTTGTCGGGTTCTCCCACGGCAAGGTCGTGGCCGATGACAAGCACGTGGATGGCGCTGAAGTCGGCGAGCCTGGCAAATCGATCCGCCGTGTCAGGCTGGAGTCGGATTTCGGCAAGATGATCGTGTTCGTCACCGACGGGCATCTGCCTTATCCGTACGGTCGGGAGACGACCGGTTACGAAGTCGGCGACCTGGCGGCCACGCTGGAAAAAGCTGAGGGGTCTGGCGCTCATCTGCTGGTCAAACCGGCGACACAGTCGGGTCGGCAGTCTGCTGTCGTCGAGTTCCCGGGCGGTTACGTCGCGGAAATCCATCAGTCTGTCGCCGCGAAGTGATCCAGGGGGAAGACCTATGAAGAGCCAATGCCCTTCGCATCGTGTCTATGCCTGGGCTCTGGCTGTGCTGTGGCCGCTGGGAGTGACCAGCGGCCATGCCGCCGAGGCGGCCGAGCGACCGGTGCTCAAGACCAACCGCTGGCAGGAGGACTGGTCGGTGCTGCAGAACCCGGCAGCCAGAACAGAGCCTCTGGACAGTCTCAAATACATTCCTTTCTCGGATGACGATCCTCAGCGCTACCTGTCGCTGGGCGCGACCCTTAGAGAGCGCTTCGAGCTCAACAATGCCAGTGGTTTCGGCGTTGGAAGCCGGGCGAACGACAGTTGGTTGATTCAGCGCTTCCAGATTCACGCCGACCTGCATCTCAACGAGCACTGGCGTGTATTCACCGAACTGGAAGATGCCCGGGCATTCGACAAGACGACCCTGGGCGGCGCCGATCAGAACCATCTGGATCTGCGGCTGGCGTTTGCCGAGTATGTCGATCAGACCGCCAGCCACACGTTCAAGGCTCGGGTGGGGCGCCAGGACTTCGCGTTCGACTTGCAGCGCTTCATCTCCTCCCGCGATGGCCCGAACGTGCGCCAGTCCTTCGATGCGCTGTGGGCCGACTGGGAGACGCCCGAGTGGCGATTCATCGGGATCGCCAGCCACCCGGTGCAATATCAGGACGGCCGGCATTTCGATGACAAGTCCAATGCCGACATCGCGTTCCATATGCTCCGCGCCGAGCACATGCTCAACGGCAAGAACGAGCTCTCGGCCTATTACGCTCTTTATGAAGAACGCAATGCCGATTACCTCGACGCGCAAGGGGATGAAACCCGGCACATCTTCGACGCACGGACCAGCGGGACCGAAGGGGGTTACGACTGGGATCTGGAGGGCATGGTTCAGAGCGGAACCGTCGGCTCCAAGGACATTCGGGCGTGGGCGGGCGGCAGTCGTGCGGGTTACACCTGGAAGTCGATCGCCTGGACACCGCGACTGGGGTTGCAACTGGATGCCGCCTCGGGCGACCGACAGGCCAATGATGGCACGTTGGGCACCTTCAATCCGTTGTTCCCCAATGGCTACTATTTCTCGCTGGCGGGTTATACCGGTTACAGCAACCTTATCCATGTGAAGCCGTCCGTGACGGTCAAGCCGATGACCGGGCTTTCCGTCCAGACAGCGGTCGGGTTGCTGTGGCGTCAGACCNCAATACCGCCGGACAGGGTGGGCGCTGGACGGGTTACTACGATCAACTGCGCGTGGACTATGCCTTCAACCGCAACCTCTCAGGTGCCGTCGAGGCCGTTCATTACGAAGTGGGCGATGCACTGCGCGATGCCGGTGGCAGCGACAGTAACTACCTGGGTGTGGAACTCAAGTTCCTGTGGTAGGCGACGAGCGCGCAGCGAGGACCTCATCCTCGCTCGCGCCTTGTCCCAGGCTCAAAGGCGGAAGCGTGCGACCAGGGCATTGAACGAGACGGCCAGGTTGGAGAGCTCCTGGGTCGACGCGTTGGTCTGGTGTGCGCCTGCGGCTGTCTGGGTCGACAGGTCCTGGATGTTCACCAGATTGCGGTCGACTTCACGGGCAACGTTGGCCTGTTCTTCCGACGCGGTGGCGATCACCAGGTTGCGATCATTGATCTGGGAAATGCCATCGGCGATTTGCTCCAGTGCCTGGCCGGTCGCCTGCGCCAGTGCCTGCGTGTCGCTGACCAGTGACTGGCTTTTGCCCATGGCACCGACTGCGTTGTCGGCACTGGTCTGTACGCTGTTGATCATGCCTTCGATCTCGCCGGTCGATGCCTGCGTGCGGGCTGCCAGCGCCCGTACTTCGTCGGCGACCACGGCAAAACCGCGACCCTGTTCACCGGCTCGTGCGGCCTCGATTGCAGCGTTCAGTGCCAGCAGGTTGGTCTGCTCGGCGATGCCGCGAATCACGTCAAGCACCTTGCCGATGTCGCGCACCTGAACGGCCAGGTCCTTGACCATGGTCGTGGAGGTGGCGATTTCGCGGGTGGCGTCGTTGATGGCGGACACGGCGTGTCGGGCCTGGTCGCGGCCATTGCTGGCCTGTTGGCTGGTGGCCCTGGACGCCTCGGAGGTGGACACCGCATTGCGCGCCACTTCTTCCACGGCGGAGGTCATTTCGGTGACAGCGGTGGCGGCCTGTTGGATCTCGTCGTTCTGGCGCAGCAGCCCGCGGCTTCCGTTATCGGTGACAGCGGTCAACTCTTCGGCCGCGGACGCCAGTTGGTCCGACGCGCTGGCGATCTGCTGCAGGGTGCTTTTAAGGCTGCTCTGCATGTCGGAAAGGGCGGTCAGCAACTGGCCTGCTTCATCGCGGCCGGTGCTGACGATGTGCTGGGTCAGGTCGCCTTCAGCGATGCTTTTGGCGCTGGCAACGGCGTTAGCGATCGGTTTGCTGATCAAGCGACTGATGAACAACCCCAGCAGAATGGCCGCGACGAAGGCCAGAGCAATGCCGATGTACAGGGACGTTTTGGCGGAAGAGGCCAATTCAGCGGCGGCCACCGATCCTTCATTGACTTGCCGGTTATTGGAGTCGGTCATGATGGTCAGTTCGTCCATCACCACGCGATAGGCCGTTTGCAGTTCGCCCATCAGCAGGGCGCGACCGTTCTCCACATCGCCAGCCTTCATCAGCGCCAGATAGCGCTGAACGATGGCCTGATAGATCGGCCAGTCCCGCTCCATTTTGTCTCCCGCGGCACGTTCATCGTCGGCCAGTGGCGAGCGCCTGTAAGTGGCGAAGGCTTTTTCACTGGCCGCCTGGTTGGCGTTCATGGAGGCGATGAATTCATCTTTGACGCTTTGCGGAAGTCCCGCTTGGGTGGCGACGTAAAGTCGATACATGTCCCGGGTCTGTCCAACGGCCTTGATCTTGGCCTGATCGGTATTGAGTACGGAGACCAGATTGTTTTCGAACACCTCATCCAGACTCGTCGAAAGGTGCGAGATCCCGCGGCTGCCCAGGAGGCCGACCCCCAGCGTGATGAGCGCGCACAGCACGAAGGCTGAAATCAATTTGGTCGAGAGTTTTGCATCATTGATCCAGCTCATGGGTCATCCTGCTGACGTGGTTGAAAAGAGGGGGAGTCCGCATCGCGTGTCGGTGGCAATTGCGGGTTGTCATACATCTGTCGGCTGCCTTGTCTACAACTGTAGGGTTACCGCTTGTTTCGGATGAAAAGGCTTTATTCCGCACGTTCCAGACGGATGACAGTTGCGGTTCTGTCGGTTCTCCATTGCGCATGGGGCAAGGAAGCAGTGACCGAAATCACTTGGGCAGAGACGATTTCGGCGCATTCTCACTGAAAAGCGCCTTAGCGGATCAAAACCGTAAAAATAAACGCACAAACGTTCACAAATGGCGGGTGTGTTTTCACACCAACTTTTCTAACCTTGGCCGCCCTGTTTGCAAGAACCGTCATGCGGTTGTTGAGAATCAACCTCAAAAGCCCGTCCTAGAGCGTTTTCTAGCATTTGAGATAAAGATGGCATTCCGCCTGTTTCTTTGTTGCCAAATGTTACTTTGTGTGAAATATTCGCCGCAATTTATACGACATCGTACATCGTGGGCCTTAACATTCGAGGCTCGCAGGTGCAGTGCGCGCGCCGTTTCAAATCATTGAAAAACAGAGAACGCAGTTGCCAAGGGTAGAGCTCATGTCGCGTGGCATTTATAAGGGAAAAAGCATGGGTTATGCCTTTGCAGGATTGTTCACGCTGATGATGGCCACGGCCGGAACAGCGTCCGGGGAGGCGTTGGACAGCAGTGCGTCGCCAGGTAAACGTCTGGCCGTCGCAGCCGATTGCGTGGCCTGCCACACGGCGCCAGGCGGCAAGGCATTCGCGGGCGGCTACCCGCTCGGTTCACCGATGGGCACGATTTACTCGACCAACATCACGCCGTCGAAAATCGCCGGAATCGGCAACTACAGTGCCGAGCAATTCGCTCGCGCAGTGCGTGATGGCGTCACCGCCGATGGCACTCACCTGTACCCGGCGATGCCTTACACCTCCT
Organism: Pseudomonas sp. LS-2; assembly: GCF_003605735.1. Classification (GTDB taxonomy): domain Bacteria; phylum Pseudomonadota; class Gammaproteobacteria; order Pseudomonadales; family Pseudomonadaceae; genus Aquipseudomonas. The sequence goes on from NZ_QXTJ01000008.1 coordinate 161,825, forward strand.
ATTCGAAGATGACCGACAGCGACATCGCCGCGCTCTACGATTACTTCATGCATGAAGTGCAGCCGGTGGATACGCCGACGGCGAAAACCGAGTTGCAATTCCCGTTCAATGTTCGCGCTTCGATGATTGGCTGGAACGCGATGTTCCATTCCAGTACGCGCTTTACGCCGGATCCGGCCAAGTCCGCCGAAGTCAATCGCGGCGACTATCTGGTCAACGGCCTGGCGCATTGCGACACCTGCCACACCCCGCGCAATGTGCTGATGGCGGCCGACAACAGCAAGGCGCTGGCAGGCGGTGCGCTGGGCAGTTGGTACGCGCCGAACATCACCTCCGATAAGGTCAGCGGGATCGGTGCGTGGTCCAGCGATGACATCGTCGCTTACTTGCGAACCGGGCACGTCGAGGGCAAGGCGCAGGCCGCGGGGCCCATGGCAGAGGCCGTGGAAAACAGCCTGCAGCACTTGAGCGATTCGGACCTCAAGGCCATTGCCGCGTACCTGCTGCAAACCCAGCCGGTCAAGACCGGTGAAGCCAAGGCTCGCCATGAATACGGCCAGGCGTCGGTCGACGAATTGACGTTGCGCGGCGGCAAACCGGAAGACAATCCGGGCTGGCACATCTTCAGCGGCACTTGCGCCAACTGCCACCAACCGGATGGTCAGGGCAACAAGGAATACCCGTCGCTGTTTCACAACACCGCCACCAGCCGCAGCGACAACCTGATCGCCGCCATCGTCTACGGCGTGCATCGCGAAGTCGACGGCGTTGCCATCGACATGCCGGCATTCGGTCCGGGTGCGTTGTTCACCGACCGTCTCACCGATCAGCAGATTGCCGACGTCAGCAACTATGTGCTCTCGCGCTATGGCAACGCCGAAAAGATCGTCACCGCCGCCGACGTGGCGCTCGCCCGTGAAGGCGGCCCGACGGCCCCGTTGGCGGTGCTGGCCAAATTCACGATTCCGGCAATCATCCTCGTCTGCGTGCTGATCGGTCTGGGCGTGATGGCCTTGATCTCTCGCCGCCGCAAGGGAGCCTGAGTAATGGACACTTCTATGACGCACAAACAAGCACCGGCTCAGACCCAGGCCTCACCGGGTTTCTCTCGCCGTAATCTGCTGCGTGGCTCGGTGGCACTGGGCCTCACGGCACTGCTGGGCAGCGCGATGCCGTGGCAGTCGGTATTCGCCGCACAGGTTTCCAGTGATGATTTCATCGCGCTTTCGCAGTTTCTGGTCAGCCGTCCGGTCAACCCGGTCCTGGCTGCCCGTTACTACGCGGCGCTGGACAAGCGCGCACCGAATTTCTCGACCAATGTCATCGCCCTGAAGCAACTGATCAGCACCCAGGGTTACAAGCATGTCGATGAATACCTGGCGCAACCGGACCCGGATGCATCGCTGAAGGCCACGGCCACCAGCATCATTTCGGCGTGGTACCTGGGCATCGTCGGCGAGCCTGCTGATGCCGAACTGATCAGTTATTCGATGGCCATGATGTACGTGCCGACGCACGGCATTCTCGCCATTCCCACCTACGGTGGTGGCCCTGCTTCATGGGGCGCCAAACCTGCAGTCATTCAGGATTCGAAAGTATGAGCAGCGATCAATTCGATGCCGACGTGGTCATCATCGGCTCCGGCGTCATGGGCGGTCTGATTGCCACGGGGCTGGCCAAGGCGAACAAGTCAGTGATCGTGCTCGAAGCCGGTCCTCGGGTGAATCGTCGCGATGTGGTGGAAACCTTTCGCAACGCCCCGGTGAAGCTGTCGCTGGCCAACGCCAAACTGCAAGGGGCCGGCTCGCCTTACCCAAGCATGCCGCACGCGCCATCGACCTAGGCGACTACCTGCAGCAGGTCGGGCCGGTCAAATACAACACCTCTTATCTGCGTGTCGTCGGCGGCACCACCTGGCACTTCGGCTCGTCGTTGTGGCGCATGCTGCCCAACGACTTTCGCCTCAAGTCGCTGTACGGTCGCGGCCGTGACTGGCCGATCAGCTACGACGAACTGGAACCGTTCTACGCTCGGGCAGAAACCGAGCTGGGCGTGTCCGGGGTCGATGGTCAGGACGAAAGCGGGCAGGGCGGCCAGGCCTATCCGCCACGCTCGATCCCTTACCCGATGGAGGGCCTGAAGCCGAGCTACATGTTCAAGCGCCTTTCGGAAATGCTCAGCAAGGGCGGGTACAACCCGATTCTGGAGCCCAACGGCCGTGCGACCCGTCCCTACGGCAAGCGTCCTCCTTGCGCGGGCAACAACAACTGCAACCCGGTGTGCCCGATTGCCGCCAAGTACGATGGCTCGATGCACATCGACGAAGCCGAGCGACATGGCGCCAAGGTGCTGGAGAACTCGGTCGTGTACAAGGTCGAAGCCGGCGATGACGGCAAGATCACGGCCATCTGGTACATGCGCCCGGATAAATCGCAACACAAACTGACCGCACGTTATTTCGTGCTCGCCGCCTATGGCATCGAGTCGCCGAAGCTGTTGCTGATGTCGACTTCCGACAAATACCCCAACGGCATCGCCAACTCCTCGGATCAGGTTGGTCGCAACCTCATGGATCACACCGGCATCAGCATGAACGTGATGACCAAGGAAGACATGTGGCCAGGCGAAGGGCCGACGCAGTTGCTGGTCTATCTCAACAGCCGCGACGGGGCGTTCCGCAAAGACTATCCGGGTTACAAGATCAAGGTGCGCAACACCGTGCCGACCTCGCAGATCACCTCCAACCTGATCGGCAAGGGCGTGCTGGGCTCCAAGCTCGACGAGCAGATTCGCCTGCAATCGGCGCGCTCGCTGAACTGGGCGGTGGACTTCGAAACCTTGCCGCTGCCGGAAAACCGGGTCACGCCGAGCAAGACCAAGTTCGATGCCATCGGCCTGCCGGTGCCGGAGATCTACTACAGCGTTCCCGACTACTGGCATGCAGGCAAAGAGAAAGCCCTGGAAGACTTCAAGCAGTTCGCCAAGCTGCTCGATGCCGACATCCTGAGCACCGACGTGGGTTTCCAGAACCGTCAGCACATCATGGGCACCACCATCATGGGCGACGATCCGAAGGATTCGGTGGTTGACCGTGATTGCCGCACCCACGATCACCCGAACCTGTTCATCGCCGGGACGAGCGTCATGCCATCGTCTTCCTGTGTGAACCCGACACTGACGGGGGCGGCCCTGAGCATTCGCATCGCCGATGTGTTGCTCAAGGAAGTCTGATCGCCGCAAGATCGGCAATGCAGACAAGAAAACCCGCTTCGGCGGGTTTTTTCATGGCTGCAAAACGCTGAAGGCCACGCAGGCCGTAGCGTTCAGTCAGGCGAACCTACGAACGGTCTATCCAGAAACGCCAGCGCTGGCCGATTCATCAAGCAAGCGTGAACACGCGCTTTATATGCTGCGACGCGCAGCATTCTGGATGATTTTGCAAGCGCTAGAGCCTCAACCCATGAAAACTGCTTTATTTGATCGCCTGAAGTCGCTGCTCACGGTACAGCGCGACAATCCCCGATTGCTCAAGGCGCAATACATCGCGCTGTCCAGGCAACTGCCGATCATGTACGCCATCCTGCTGATCAACACCTTGGCGCTGGCCGCCACGCACTATGCGATTGCCCCGCGCTGGCTCGCCGTCTACATACCGGCTGCACTGACCGTGCTGGGCAGTGCGCGGGCTCTGATGTGGTGGCGCCTGCGGCATGTTCCGGCGACACCGGAGCTGGTTTTCAAAACCCTGACGCGCACCAGCCGGCTGGCGTTTTTCATTGCCCTGAGCTTTACCGTCTGGGCGCTGGCGCTGTTTCCCTACGGCGACAGCTACACCCGTTCCCATGTCGCGTTTTACATGGCGATCACCGTCATCGCCTGCATCTTTTGTCTGATGCATTTGCGTTCCGCTGCGCTGACCACGACGGCAGTGGTCAATCTGGCGTTCGTGGCTTTCTTTCTTGCCGCGGGCAATCCCACCTACACCGCGATGGCGATTAACGTTCTGCTGGTCTCGGCGGCAATGATTCTGGTGTTGCACGATCACTACCAGGACTTCACCCGGCTGGTGAACACCCAGGCCCGTTCCGAAGAACTCAGCGATGAGAACCGGCGGCTTGCCAACGAAGACAGCCTGACCGGGCTGCCCAACCGTCGGCAGTTTTTTGCGTTGCTCGATGGCGCGCTGGCAGAGGCCCGAGATGAAGGCGCGAAGCTTGCCGTAGGGCTCATCGATCTGGACGGCTTCAAGCCGGTGAACGATGTCTATGGGCACAGCGTGGGAGACAAGCTGCTGTTTCAAGTGGGTCAGCGACTGTTGCGATTCGTGCGCAACGATCTGCAACTGGCGCGGTTGGGCGGTGACGAGTTCGGGCTGCTCATCCGGCACGTCGATTCGGACCAGGCCCTGATCGCAGTGGGGGAGGGGATCGGCGAGGCGCTGCGCGAACCCTTTGTGATCGGTGACATTCAGATCGCGATCAGCGCGTCCCTGGGGATGGTGGTATACCCCGACATGGCCGGTGATGCGGTGGAAGCCTATGAATTCGCCGACTACGCCTTGTATGACAGCAAGCGCGCGGGTGCCGGAGCCCTGTGCCTTTTTTCGGCGGCGCACTATCGGGACCTCAAGCGCGATGGTGCCACCGAGCAAGGGTTGCGCCGGGCCAACATTGTCGAGGAGTTCGATCTGGTCTTTCAGCCCATCGTCAATATCCAGACCGGGCGCACCGTGGCGTTCGAAGCACTGGCGCGCTGGGTCAGCCCGGATCTGGGCCCCGTGGCGCCCGGTCAGTTCATTCCGGTCGCCGAGCGCATCGGCTTCATCAATCGGCTGACCCTGCCGTTGCTCAGGAAAGCCCTGGCCGGCGCGCGGTCCTGGCCGTACGAGGTGCGGCTTTCGTTCAATCTTTCGGCCCGTGATTGCGGGTCGAAGGAGGCCGTGAACAAAATCATCGACGTCATCCAGTGCAGTGGTTTTCAGCCGCGCCGGCTGGACTTCGAGATCACCGAGACGGCGGTCATTCAGGATCTGGATCAGGCGAAGAACGCCATCAACGCCTTTCGCGCGCTGGGCTGTGGCATTTCGCTGGACGATTTCGGGACCGGCTATTCGAGCCTGAGCCAGCTTCACGCGTTGTCGCTGACCAAACTCAAGATCGACCGTACCTTTATCAGTCGTATCGAACACAATCCGGCGAGCTACAAAATCGTCAAATCCCTGCTGGCGCTGAGCGCCGACATGGAACTGGAGTGTGTGAGTGAAGGGGTGGAGCGAGAGGAGGAGTTGCAGGTGCTCAAAGGGTTGGGCTGCGCGCTTGTGCAGGGCTATCTCATCTCCAGGCCCATGCCGCTTGCGCAGACGATCCACTGGTTGGCGCAAACCGGTTGCGTGGCTGTTGATTGAGCAGAAGTCACAGCACGACCTCTGACGAGGAATCCGTCGATGGATTTCTCGTCAGCGCGGTGTTATCGCCTGTAGATTCAAATCACTGCCTCCAGATCGTCAGGCTGTCGGGGCGGGCGTGGGTTAACCGTTGCTGTTGGCCTTGTAACTTTCTTCAAGAAATCTCACTTGGTGAGTCTGGCCGCTGTGGTCTTGGTAAACCATGATCACCGAAGCGACATCATCTTGAGTGCTGGATTTTTTCAGCGATTCCAACTTGGCGATATCAAGTTGTTGTCCGTAGTGGTAGTCCACGACAGCCGAGGTCTGATCTTTATCGGGGGCTGCGGCGAACGCGTTTACGCTGGCGACCGACATTATTACAGCGGCGAAGATAGTCTTTTTCATGATGCTCTCTCTGTTTGAAGATGGCGTGTTAGTGGTTGATTCGTTACGGGGTTATCTGTTTCGGTGAGGCCATTACACCGGATCATTCCCACGTCGAGAAATCGCTTGGAACACTATCTGTCATGCCTTTTATTGATGATGGGCCGCCTGCCACGAGGGCTGCCCGCGCCCAGCCAGCCTTAGGCGAAATGTGTTCTAACTTGCCGCACATTTCTTCAATCCCCTGACACAGGGTCTGATGTTTACTGTGGCAACGCTTGCCGATGCGCACTGTTTGCCTTCACCTGTTGTCGATCAGGTAAGTTTAAAATCAGGCCTGTCTGTTCTTTATAAGCCGACTTTATTTTTCGGTTGTTCGCAACGTGAGGCTTTTCTCTAAAGCGGTATTCAGCGCGGGCTGGACATGCCGTGCGGGCAACCGTTCGCCGATAGAAACATCACCGTGCAACTGTCTGGAGCGGGTCAATGGACGTTCTGTTTAATGTCGTTATTCCGATATTTGCACTGGTGGGTGCGGGATGGCTGGCGCGCAGGTTCAACTTTCTGGGCGCAACGGCCGCCTCGGAAATGAATCACTTTGTGGTCTATCTCGGGATGCCGGCGTTACTGTTTCAGATCATGGCGGAAGCCGACTGGAAGCAGCTTCATCAACCCGGATTCACGGCGGCGTTCAGTCTGGGGTGCGGGCTCATCTTTGCCGCGACCGTGCTGATCCGGGCATGGCAGTCATCGCACCTGGCCGACGCCAGCCTGGACGCCCTCAACGGCAGTTACGCCAACGTCGGGTTCATCGGATTCCCTTTGTGCGCGGCGGCTTTCGGCCCTGAGAGCCTGCCGCTGGTCACGATCACCGCCATCATCACGGTCACGATACTGTTCGGCATCTCGGTGTTTTTCGTCGAAATATCGCTGTCGGGCAGCGGCGGGGTGCTCAAGGCGCTGAAGCGGGTGAGCGTGTCCATGCTGAAAAATCCCTTGTTGCTGGCCCCGCTGTTGGGCGTGCTCTACGCCGAATTCATGCCGCCGGTGCCGGCGGGTCCCAACCGCTTCCTGAGCTTGCTGGCGAGTGCGGCAAGCCCCTGTGCGCTGGTGTCGCTGGGCGTGTTCATCGCCGACGCGAAATTTGCGATCCAGTGGTCGCGGCTGTCGAGCATCGTCGCGTTGAAGCTGATCGCCCAACCGTCGTTGACCTGGGTCGCTGCGCGATTCGTGTTCAACCTTTCGCCTCAGCTTACGGCGATTGCCGTGGTGGTTTCAGCGCTGCCCACCGGAACCGGTCCCTACATGCTGGCCAACCTGTACGGCCGCGACGCGAGCATCACGGCCGGTACGGTGCTGGTGACCACGGTGCTCTCGATGCTCTCGATTGCCGCCCTGATCACGCTGTTTGCCCAGTGAAGCGAGCCCATCCGGCTTTTGATCAACCTGACTCTCCTGCACACAAAGAGGTGACAACGTGAAGCGCTATACGATTCAAGCCAACGGTATCCGCCAGTTCGTCGTCGAAGAGGGGGAGGGTGCGCCTGTCGTCCTGCTGCATGGTTTCCCGGAAACCAACTACGCCTGGCGCAACCAGATCCCCGTGCTGTCGAAACATTACCGGGTAATCGCCCCCGATCTTCGTGGTTACGGCGAAACCGACAAACCGTCGACCGGTTACGACAAGCGCAACATGGCCAAGGACCTGCTCGGGCTGCTTGAAGAACTGGGCATCGGCAAGATTTCCCTGGTCGGCCATGATCGGGGTGCCCGTGTTGCCACCCGTTTCGCCAAAGATTATCCGCATCTGGTCGATCGCCTGGTGGTCATGGACAACGTGCCGACGCGTATCGTTGCCCGCGACCTCAATGCGGCGATTGCCAAGTCTTACTGGTTCTTTTTGTTCCACCTGGTGCCGGACCTGCCGGAAGCACTGATTGAAGGCAAGGAAGACAAGTGGCTGCGCTATTTCTTCTCCGACTGGTGCTACGACCCTACGACGATTTCCGGTGAGGCGTTCGACCACTATGTACGGGCCTATCGCGCCCCTGGCGCGGTGCGTGGGGCGATGCTCGACTACCGGGCCAACCCGACCGACGTCGCTCAGGATCTCGAAGACGCAGACGTTAAAATCGCCTGCCCGGTGATGTCGCTGTGGGGCGCTGACTTTCATGCGGTCGGGCGCCTGTTCGACATGAAGAAGATCTGGTCGGAGATGGCTGACGATCTGCAAGCCCATGCCATTCCTCAAAGTGGTCACTTGCCACAGGAAGAACAGCCTGAAATCGTCAACGACTTGCTGTTGAAGTTTCTGGACGGCTGGAAAGGCTGACACTCGGCAGTCAGGGCTGGCTTGCACTACGGCGCAGGTCAGTCTCTTTTTAGTGCAACTAACTCCGATTTGAATCCTTTCTACAGCAGCGACACAGCACCGATGTTCTATTTGTTGTTCAGCGCCGGACTTAAGGTGTTGTCATTCTCGATCTCTTTTACGTGATTTGAAATCTGCACACTTCAGGAGCTTTGCAATGTCTTATTTATCGCTGAAAGACGGCACCGATCTTTACTTCAAGGATTGGGGCCGAAGGTCGACCGGTGTTGTTCAGTCACGGCTGGCCGTTGAATGCCGATTCGTGGGAATACCAGATGAACTACCTGAGCAGTCGCGGCTATCGAACCATTGCGTTCGACCGACGGGGTTTCGGGCGTTCCAGCCAGCCCTGGAATGGATATGACTACGACACCTTCGCCGACGATATTGCGCAGTTGATCGAGCATCTGGACCTGCAGGACGTGACACTGGTCGGCTTTTCGATGGGCGGCGGGGATGTGTCCCGTTACATCGCACGGCATGGCAGTTCCAGGGTTTCCAGACTGGTGCTGCTGGGTGCCGTGACGCCGATCTTCGGTCAGGTCAATGGTTTCGAGAAGGGCGTGCCACTGGATGTGTTCAGCGGCATTCGTGCGGGTCTGCTGAAGGATCGCGCGCAGTTCATCGCGGATTTCGGCCCCATGTTCTATGGCTCCAACCAGGGTCAGGTGGTCTCGGACGGCGTCTTTGCCCAAACCCTCAACAACGCGCTTCTGGCGTCGTTCAAAGGCACCGTCGATTGCGTCACCGCGTTTTCCGAAACGGATTTTCGTGAAGACATGGCGAAGATCGACGTGCCGACCCTGGTCATCCACGGCAGTGGCGATCAGGTGGTGCCGCTCGAAACGACCGGCAAATATGCCGCTGAACTGATCAAAGGCGCGACGCTAAAAGTCTACGAGGGTGCACCTCACGGGTTCACCGTCACCCATGCCGATCAATTGAATGAAGATCTGCTGGCTTTCGTTAACAGCTGATCGTTCGCTGGAAACGAGCGCCACTAAACAGTCGTTCCCTTTGCCCATCGGCCCCTTGGTTCGATGGGCTTTTTTACGAAGTTTTTAAACTGTTTCGCGTGCTCTGGTCTCTCTGTGCGGTGAATGCACCCGCACGTTGATGCAAGACCCGCGCGCATAGGTTCCATTATGTTTTGTGCTTATTCAAGCAGGAGAAAATCATGAGTCTTTTACGTCAGATGGCGATCGGCAGTGTGTTTCTTGCAGCGACCGTAGTGCATGCTCAGGCCCCGCAACAAGTTCGTCAGCAAGTGCCGGGTTATTACCGTCTGGCCGTCGGAGAATATGAAGTCACTGCGCTGTTTGACGGTTATAACGATTTATCGGCGGGCCTTTTGAAAGGCCTGTCAAAAGAAAAGATACGCGCACTGTTGTCCCGCGAATCGATCAGCGGGGATAAACTTCCGACTGCCTTCAATGCGTTCCTGATCAACACCGGAACCCATCTGATCCTGGTCGACAGCGGCGCCGGTCATTGCGTCCCTGAAACGGCCGGGCAACTGGTGCCGAACATCATCGCCGCAGGCTACACGGCTGAACAGGTCGATACGGTGCTGCTGACCCACCTGCATCTGGATCACGTCTGTGGTCTGGTCGATCCCGACGGCAAAGCCCTCTTCACCAACGCCACTGTCTACGCCTCCAAGGCCGAGGCCGATTACTGGCTCGACCCTGCGCACAAGGCGCAAGCGCCGGAACAGGCCAAAGAATATTTCGATATCGCGACGCACTCGCTGGCGCCCTATCGGGCTGCCGGGACGTTCAAGACGTTCGTTGCGCCGCAGTCGCCGTTGCCCGAGGTTCAAACCCGCAGCGGGGCAGGCCACACACCCGCCAGCACGATGTACCGCTTCACCTCCGACGGCGCCGCGATCACCTTCATTGGCGACCTGATTCATAACGCTGCGGTGCAGTTCGCTCACCCTGAAGTGGCCATCCGTTTCGACACCGATCCCGCTGAAGCCATCAAGGCACGGGAAGACGAGTTCAGCGCGCTGGCAAAAAACGGCGAGTGGCTGGCTGCGGCGCACCTCCCGTTTCCAGGCATGGGCCACGTGACCGGCGATGGCAAAACCTTCAACTGGGTTCCAGTGATGTACGGCCCGTATCAACGAGCCGCTCACGTTCCGTACTTGAAGTGATCGATATCAACGACGGCCTGCCGCTCATTACAGGGGTTCGCATCCATGTCAGATAGTGCTTCCAGACGCCATTTTCTAAAGTCCGGTCTTGTACTGATTCCGGCAGTGACCCTGGCGCCGCAAACGGTCTTCTCGTCCACTCCCGCCGAAGGCGGCGCTGAAGATAAACACGCGGGTGAACGCTATGCGCCCCGGTTCTTTTCCAGCGCGGAATGGGCCTTCATCAATGCGGCGACCGAGCGGCTCATTCCGCAGGATGAACTGGGGCCTGGCGCCGTGGCCTGCGGGATTCCCGAGTTCATCGACCGTCAGATGGAAACCCCCTACGCCTATGGCCTGCTCTGGTACATGCAGGGTCCGTTTCTCAGTGACCTGCCGGCCGAACTGGGCTACCAGCAAAAACTGACCCCTCGAGAGATCTACCGCTTCGGCATCAAGGCCTGCGATGACTGGTGCATCAGCACCCATGCAAAGGTCTTCGCCCAGGTGCCTGCCGACACGCAGATTCAGATCCTCCATCAACTGGAAGCGGGCAATGTTGCGATGAATGAACTGAGCAGCGCGCTGTTCTTCGCGCAACTGTTGAAGACCACCAAGGAAGGGTATTTCGCCGATCCGCTGTACGGCGGGAACCGAAAAATGGCGGGGTGGCGAATGATCGGCTTTCCGGGGGCGCGGGCCGACTACATGGACTGGGTAGATCATCCCAACGAACACTACCCGCTGGGCGCCGTGTCGATTGACGGACAGAGGGCCTGACCATGACCACTCTCTCGGAAGTAGACGTTGTCATCGTCGGGTTTGGCTGGACCGGCGCGATCATGGCGATGGAGCTGGCCAATGCAGGTCTGGAGGTCGTCGCGCTGGAACGCGGAGAGATGCAGGACACCGCGACAACGGCCAATTACCCGAACATCATCGACGAACTGGCATACAGCACGCGCGGCAAGCTGCTTCAGGACCTGTCGAAAGAAACCGTGACGATACGCCACTCGGTGAAAGAAACCGCCGTCCCGTACCGTCAGCACGGCGCATTCCTGCTGGGCAACGGCGTGGGCGGCGCCGGGTTTCACTGGAACGGTATGTCCTGGCGCGCTTTTACCGCGGACCTGCGCCTGCACTCCCACTACCGGGAGCGTTATGGCGCCTCGTTCATCTCAAGGGACATGACGATTCAGGATTATCCCGTCACCTACGAGGAGCTGGAACCGTACTTCGCTCAGTGGGAAGACGTGGCGGCTGTGTCGGGGAAGGCCGGGAACATCAGGAACAGCATTCTCGCCGGCGGCAACCGCTGGGAGGCCCCTCGCAGCGCTGAATACCCGCTGCCCGCGTTGAAGTCGATCTATGGCGCGCAGGTGTTCGGCAAAGCGGCCGACGCGCTGGGGTATGCCTCATTTCCCGTGCCGGCCGCCAATGCCTCGGCGCCCTACACCAATCAATACGGCGTGCGTCTGGGGCCGTGCAATTTCTGCGGCTTCTGCGAAGGCTATGGCTGTTACATGTATTCCAAGGCTTCACCGCAGACGTCCATCCTTCCGGCGCTGACGCAGAAGAAAAACTTCACCCTCAAACCCCGTTCCCACGTGCTCAGGGTCGAAACCGACTCGACCGGTAAAGTCGCCACGGGCGTCACGTACCTGGACCCCCAGGGACGCGAAGTCTTTCAGCCGGCAAAAATGGTGATCCTGTGTGCGTTTCAGATGCACAACGTGCGCCTGCTGCTGCTTTCCAACATCGGGCGGCCCTACGACCCGGTGTCCGGCGAGGGCGTCGTCGGGAAAAACTACGCCTACCACATGAACAGCAGCGTGAACGTGCTTTTACCCCAGGGCACGCAGCTCAACCCCTATATCGGCGCCGGCGCGGCAGGGACCGCGATTGACGATTTCAACGGCGATAACTTCGACCATGGCCCGCTGGGCTTCATCGGGGGCGCGAGTGTCTATCACCTGCGCACCGGAGGACGGCCCATCGGGCAAAGCAAACCGCTCAAGGACGGCCCGAACTGGGGCGAGGGCTGGAAAGCCAGCGTCCAGAACGACTACCAGCGCACGTTGCCCATCTATGCCCAGGGCACGGTCATGTCCTACAGAGACACCTACCTGAGTCTGGATCCCACCTACAAGGATTCCCACGGCCAGCCGTTGCTGCGCATGACCTTCGACTGGCACGAAAACGAGTTCGCCATGATCCGGCACGCCATCGACGGTGCGACGCAGATCGGCAAGGCCATCAGCGGGGAGGTCCAGGTCAACTTGCGCAAGTCCGGCTCGCATTTCGACACCCGCGCCTACCAGAGCACTCACACCACCGGCGGGGCGATCATGGGCGATTCGCCGGCCAACAGCGTGGTGAATCGCTATCTGCAGTCATGGGATGTTCACAATCTGTTCGTCATGGGGGCCTGTGCCTTTCCGCAGAACATTGGCTACAACCCGACCGGGCTGGTGGCCGCGCTGACCTACTGGTCCGTCGACCACATCAAGAAGCTCTACCTGAAAAACCCCGGCCCCATGGTGCAGGCATGAGAACGAAGACGCTCGTGGCAGCGCTGAGTATCAGCGCGAGCCTGACCGCGTGGGGCGCAACGGCCGATCCGGCGTTGATCGCCAAGGGCGAGTACGTCGCGCAGGCCGGCGATTGCGTGGCATGCCACACCGTCAAAGGCGGCAAACCCTTCGCCGGCGGTCTGCCGCTGGAAACGCCCATCGGCATGATCTATTCGACCAACATCACGCCGGATATCAAGACGGGGATAGGTTCATACGCCTTCGAAGATTTCGACAAGGCCGTGCGCCAGGGCATTCGCAAGGACGGTTCCACGCTGTACCCGGCGATGCCGTTTCCGTCTTATGCCCGCGTCAGCGATGAAGACATGCGTGCGCTCTACGCCTACTTCCAGTCAGGGGTGGCCGCGGTCAGTCAGCCGAACAGAGCCGTGGATATTCCCTGGCCGCTGTCGATCCGCTGGCCGCTTGCCTATTGGCGCTGGATGTTCGCGCCACAGGTGTCCAGTGTCGTGCCGCTCAAAGGCGATGATCCGTTGCGTGACCGTGGCGCGTACCTGGTCGAAGGCCTCGGCCATTGCGGCACCTGCCACACGCCACGCGCCGTGACCTTGCAGGAAAAAGCCCTGAGCGATGACGCCAGCGGCCGGTTCCTGTCCGGCGGTGCGCCCATTGAGGGCTGGATCGCCAAGGACCTGCGCGGCAGTTCTGTGACAGGCCTTGGCCGATGGACCGAGCAGGACATCGTTGCGTTTCTGCAGACCGGCCGCAACGATCACACGGCGGTGTTCGGCGGGATGAGCGACGTCGTGGTGCACAGTCTGCAGCACCTGTCGGAGCCCGATCTGCGTGCCATCGCGCATTACTTGAAGTCGCTGCCGGCGGGAGACCCGAACGAAAAACCACTCGCCACAACAACGGATGACACCGCCAGCAAGCTCCACGATCTCAAGGTCGAGAACCTCGGCGGCCGGGTCTATGCGGACAACTGCATGGCGTGCCACCGCAGTGACGGCATGGGCTACGCGCAGACCTTTCCGGGTCTGGCGCGCAACACTGTACTGTCCGATCCTGCGGCCGACTCGATCATCCGCATCGTCCTTATCGGCCACACCGTGCCGGCGACTGAACAGGCCGTCACGGCATACACCATGCCCGCTTTTGGCTGGCGGCTGTCCGATGAGGAAGTGGCAGCCGTGACCACCTTCATTCGTCAGGCATGGGGCAATACCGGGACGAACGTCACGGCCGAGGCGGTATCCAGCGTTCGCTCCACGTTATCCACCGACACCTTGAACGGCGCGCGCGGGGCTCTGCCTGCAGGCGCGGTTGAGGCCCGGTTGTCAAAGTGATCACCCCGACGTTCTTGCATCGAGCACGTTCGGAAATCTGGCTCAATACACCCACGGAGAATGGCTATGAAACTTGTGAGGTATGGCGCGCAGGGCAGTGAACGTCCGGCGTTGGTGGACAACGAGGGCGTGCTGCGCGATCTCTCCAGCCATGTACACGACATCGGCCCTGAAACGTTGTCTGCCCAAACCCTGGCGAAACTGGCCGCGCTCGATATCCAGTCGCTGCCGGTGGTGCCGGATGAAAACGTGCGCCTGGGCCCACCTGTTGCTCGCATCGGCAAAATCATCTGCATCGGCCTCAACTACACCGACCATGCCGCGGAAGTGAACCTTCCGTTGCCCACCGAACCCACCGTTTTCATGAAAGGCTGTCGGCCGACCGGTGCGTACGATCCGGTCACGTTGCCGCGAGGTGCCGAGAAGGGCGACTGGGAAGTTGAACTCGGCATCGTCATCGGCCGCGGCGGGCTGTACATCGAGGCGTCGGAGGCGCTTGCGCACATCGCCGGCTTCTGTGTCGTCAACGATCTTTCCGAGCGCTCTTACCAGATGGAGCGGGCAGGGCAATGGACCAAAGGCAAAAGCTTCCCCGGCTTTGCGCCCGTCGGGCCGTGGCTGGTCACGCCGGATGAGATCGCCGATGTCGGCGCCTTGTCGATCTGGCTGGAGGTCAACGGACACCGTTATCAGGACGGCAATACCCGTAACCTGGTGTTCAACGTGGCCCAGGTGGTGAGCTACCTTTCACGCTTCTATGAACTTGAAGCCGGTGACCTGATCATCACGGGCACGCCTGCAGGCGTCGGTTTGGGGCACAAGCCACCGGTCTTTCTCAAACCGGGAGATGTGGTGACGGCCGGTATAGAAGGGCTGGGCAATCAGCGTCAACAGATCAATGGCTGGGAAGACTGATCCGTTGCCGATGCAGATTTGCTGCGCCAGGCTTTGGGCGACGCCCCAAAGTGCCGTGCAAAGGTGCGGGAGAAATGTGATTGGTCCGAGAAGCCCAGTTCCAGGCTGATGTCCGATATCGATTTGGACGGGTCACCCATGAGTTCCTGTGCGCGTTTCATTCTCATGGTGTTGGCCCAGTCCTTGGGTGATACCCCAGTGCTGAACTTGAACGCTCGCGAGAAGTGACTGCGCGACAACGAGCAGGCCCTGGCCACTTCTTCGATGGCGATGTTCCTGCACATGCCCGAGAGCAGAAGTTCCTTGGCGAGCTTTTCTTTCCAGTGCGGCAAGGACTGGGGTTTACGCAAAAAGCGCGGGTTGGGTTTATGCAGGTTCAACGCGATGAGGCCCGCCCGCAGCTGCGCTTCCAGTACCAACTGATAACCGGAGGGCGCATTGACCGCCATGACGCGACTGATCGATTTGATCAACTTGTACGTTTCAGAAGTCAGCGCGGGACTTTCTTCAAACAATCCATTCATGACAGTCATACCCCTATAAGTGATTCGACGCAGTGATTCGAAAAGCGTGATTCGAAAAGCGTGATTCGAAAAAAAACCGGGCAGGCGCAATGGGCGACATGAAAACTCATGCCCCTCGGCAACTTGAAACTGCAAAGTTCGAGAACCGTTGATTCAGCGACGTCGGGGTGGCTTGCGGCCGACTGCCGTTGCGTCTGCGAGGTCACTTCCATGGCTGGAAGCCGGGTTCATCTTATCGGGTGACTTGAATAAATGAGCGCAGAACATCGTCATGCCTGTGATGCAAAAATGCATCTGCACGCGCTTCACGGTAGTGGGCTTCAAGGGGGTGAAGCTGTAGAGGAGGAGGGGTGATGAGGATGTATCGACACACGAATTGACAATGCCTACGCCGCTTCTCTAGGATGCCGCTCATGCGCCGATTTAAACAGCTACTTGCGGGGCGCCTGATGTCGTGAAAACGCCGTCGAAATACCGCTAAAGCGCTGGTTCGGTGTTGCCTCTCACCGCTGCCCAGCGGAACACTGAGGCAGAGAAACGACACTATGAGCACCACCTGCAACCCGCGCCCCCTCGTTCGTCTGGCCCCGATCGCCAGTCAATTCCATCGTCGCAATCCAAAGATCCTGCTGGGCGGTTCCCATCAGCCGACGCTGCTGCGTTATCTGGATGGCTGGCCCCGTCGCCAGAACGGTCCCCATGCCTTCCTCATCCAGTTCATCGATGCCAGCGACACCCTCGAGCGTTTCGCGACCGATCAATTCGACCTCGCCGTGATCCAGGCGCCCTCTGCCGGGCAAGCCGAAGCCGTCATCCGGCAACTGACACGCGTTGCCCGCCAAGGCCTGATCACCCGCTGATCGATTCGGTCAGCCTCAGGCAACGGCGACTCAACGCACCATCAGTACCACGCGGCCGCGCACGGCATCTTCATCCAGATGGTTGTGCGCCTTGCCGAATTGCTCGAAGGGCCAGGTGCGATGGATATCCGGCTTGAGCAGGCCCTTGTCGGTCAGCTCGTTGATGGTGTCCAGCGCACGTTGCATCGCCGCCCCGTCCTGTTCGATACCCAGCTCCGGTTTACCGGTGAAGTTGTCCAGACAGTGCACATAGAAACGCATGTTCTTCTTGAACGCCTGCAAGGCCGGGAACGGCGTCTTGTTGCCACCGCGCAGGCCGTACAGCACCAGGCTGCCACGCGGTTTCAACACATCGCCGAGCATCGACATCTGCATGCCGCCGAAGCCGTCGAACACCGCGTCGATACCCTGGCCTTTGGTCAGTGCGTCGATGCGCAGACAAATGTCGTCTTCGTCGGTGACGATCACCCGCTCGGCGCCGTTGGCCAGCAGGTATTCGCGATCCTCGGCATGCTGGGTCGCGGCGATGACGCGCAGGCCCAGCGCCTTGCCCAGTTGCACGAAGGCGATGCCGGGGTTGTAGGCGGCGTCGGTCACCAGCACCGTATCGCCGGGCTGCACTTTAGCCAGGTCGGCGAACGCGAAGTAAGCCAGCAACATCGGCGTGTAATGGACGCTGGCCTCGACCGGCGTCAGTGCGTCCGGGTAGCGGGTCAGGGCATTGCGCGGCACCAGCACGTGATCGCCGCAGACCGGGTAATCGTTGGCGCTCATGGCCTTGAAGCTGGCGACCTTGTCGCCCACTTGCAGATCGGTGACACCGGCACCGACCGCCTCGACGATACCGGCCATTTCGCTGCCGATACCGGCGGGCAACTGCACGGTGCTCAGGCCAAGGTTCTGGCGCCACAACACGTCGTCCCAGCTGATACCGATGGCCTGGGCACGAACCAGCACTTCCTGTGGACCGGGGGACCGATCAGGCTGCTCCTCGCAACTGAGCACATCGGCCTTGCCGAAGCGATGAAATTTGATGGCGCGGGACATTTCCAACCTCGACTCATTTGATTAGGGTTGTAATGACTCTATCGGCGCCAGGGGTTTCACACTATTTCTGTCTGTCGATACCCGACATGCCCGTTATCAATTCGGTTTTGCGGAACTCCCGGTGCGGCGCGTCGAGAGTGGGTCATTTACCCCACGCGGCCAATGCGCATTCCACGAAATGCCGGACCTTGGGCAACCGATAACGATCCTGCGGGTACATCAACCACATGGGGCGGCTGGGCGGTTGGTAGTCCCGCAGCAACGGCACCAGTCGGCCGGACTGCAAATCCTCGCTGACCAGCACATCGGGCAGCATCGCAATGCCCATTCCGGTCAGCGCCGCTTGGCGCAGGGCGGGCGAGCTGTTGACGATGATCGAGCCAGACACCGGAATCTCCATCACGCCTTCCGGCCCCGTGAGCTTCCATAGCTTGTCGGCGGCGCGCCAGTCATCGCCTGCAGGATAGGCGAACGCCAGGCAGTTGTGGTCGCCAAGGTCTTCGGCGCGCATTGGCGTACCGCGACGTTTCAGGTAGTCCTGTGAGGCGCAGATGGTCAGCGTGTAGTCGTTCAGCGGCCGTGCGATCAATCCCGAGGTTTCGGGGACACCCAGCCGAATCGCCGCATCGAAGCCGTGCTCCACCAGGTCCATCAGTTGATTGCTCAGCACCACTTCGACCTTGATCTCGGGATAGCGCTGAATGAAATCACTGAGCATCGGTGACAGCCGTTCGGCGCCGAACGCTGGCGGGGCGGTAATGCGCAGGGTGCCGCTGGGCTGGGTCTGCGCCTGTTCGGCCATCCGTTCAGCGTCGTTCACCAGGGCCAGCACCTCCACGCAACGGCGGTAATACTGCGTGCCGAACTCGGTGAGGTTCTGCCGGCGCGTGGTGCGTTGCAGCAGGCTGACGCCCAGTCGTTGCTCCAGCGCCTTGAGGTGATTGCCGACCATGGTGGTGGACATTTCACACTGCCTGGCGGCAGCGGTCATGCTGCCGCTTTCCACCACCTTGACGAACACGGCCATGGCCTGAAACACGTCCATTATCAATCCCAGCTTTAAAGTCACTCAAGGAAGTCGATCTTTATACAGCAAAAGCGGTTAACGATACTGGCCTCACCCACCGTGATGGAGCAATCGACATGACCGCCGCCTGCCTGATGAACACCTACAAACCCCTTCCGCTGAGTTTTGTCAGAGGCCAGGGCGCGCGACTCTGGGATGACAGCGGCCGTCAGTATCTGGACGCTGTCGCCGGTGTCGCCGTAACCAATGTCGGCCACAGTCACCCGTGGATCGTTTCGGCGATCAGCGAGCAGGCCGGGCTCTTGCTGCATACCTCCAATCATTACCGCATCGACTGGCAACAGCGTCTGGCGGCCAGGCTCACGCGGCTGTCCGGGCTGGAGCAGGTGTTCTTCAACAACTCCGGCGCCGAGGCCAACGAAACCGCGCTCAAGCTGGCGCGTCTGTATGGCTGGGCCAAAGGCATCGAACAGCCGCTAGTGCTGGTGATGGAGAACGCTTTTCACGGGCGCACCCTTGGCACGCTGTCGGCCAGTGACAACGGTGCGGTGCGGCTGGGTTATCAGCCGATGTCCGGGGAGTTCGTCAAAGTGCCGTTCGGTGACATGGACGCCATCAGACAAGCTGCCCGGGCGCATGGCGAGCGCATCGTCGCGGTGATGCTGGAGCCGATACAGGGCGAGGGCGGGGTCACGCTGCCGCCGCCGGGTTACCTGAAGGCGTTGCGCGCCCATTGCAGCAACAACGGCTGGCTGATGATCCTCGACGAGATCCAGACCGGTATCGGCCGCACCGGGCGCTGGTTCGCGTTCCAGCACGAGGGCATCGTGCCGGACGTCATGACCCTCGCCAAGGCATTGGGCAACGGCATCCCGATTGGCGCCTGCCTGGCCTCGGCGGGCGTGGCCCGGCTGTTCACCCCCGGCAGCCACGGCAGCACCTTCGGCGGCAACCCGCTGGCGTGTCGCGTGGGCTGCACAGTGCTCGACATCGTCGAACAGCAAGGTGTGTTGAACAACGCCGCAGCACAGGGTGAGCGCCTGCTCGTTCGCCTGCGTGAGGCGCTGGCCGGGCATCCGGACGTACGGCAGATCCGCGGCCTGGGTCTGATGATCGGCATCGAACTGAACCGTCCGGTCCGCGACCTGTGCCTGAAGGCGGCGCAGGACCATGGCGTGTTGATCAACGTCACCCGCGGCCAGACCATCCGCCTGCTGCCGCCGTTGATCATTGATGAGGCGGATGTGGAAAGGATTGTCAGCGGCGTGGTCGGGGCGTTAAGCAACATCGCACTGCCCTACGTCGCGAATCTGAGCCGTGCAGCTACCGAATTCGTTTCAGCCCGAAATACGAGATGAATATTCAGCCCCAACGGTGGGAGCTCACCTCAGCATTTCGGGACGCCACAATATCTGCACCGCCCTGTAGCAGTCCGGCAGGGCGGCGTTCCGTTTGCCGGCGGTGGTAATGTCAACAACGCTGCCGCCGGCTCCCCACAACCTTCGGCCAGAATCAAAAGCTCGCACCACACCGCAATCCCGCTTCTGCCGAAGGCGTGGGAGACCGCCGGGGTGGCGCTCCACCTTGTCGGCGATCTGCCGGGCACCGGCAGTAAGATCAGCCACCTCGGTGCATCAGGCACACCGCATCCTCAGGTTTTGCTGCCGCTGCGCGGCAGATCGCCGACAAGGTGGAGCGCCACCCCGGTGGCTCCCACGCCCTCCGGGCAGAAGCCGTTAGGCGTGTCCTGCAATACCGCAGCTTGTGGCCTACCGGGCTTCTGAATTGAGCCAAAACATTGTAGGAGCGCGCTTGCCCGCGATTGCGGTGGGTCAGTCGACGTCAATGTGACAGACCTTCCGCATTCGCCAGCAAGCCGGCTCCTACAGGTGGGACGCCGCTACTTCGCCGACAACTGCATGATCATCGCCACCGTCAGGTAAAGCCTTGGCGCGATGCTCGACAGGTCTGCGTATTCGTCTTCGGCGTGAAGGCCGGCACCGACCACGCCCATGGTTTCGAGCACGGCGGGTTTCTGGCTGTCGGGGACGTATGCGTAGCCGGCATCAGTACCGAAGCGCATCGCGATCGGCTCGATGTTTCGGCCGATCTTGCCGTACAGGGCCTGTGCGGTTTTCGCGAGATCTTCGCTGGCGGGGTTCTTGACCAGTGGCGGGCGGCCCTTGTCGAGACGGAAGGTGACCTCGGTGCCGTCGATCAATTTGTTCTGCACGATGCGCTGACCATCGGCGAGAACGCGGTCGGTTTCGCTCAGGTCCGAGTAGCGCATGTCGCCCTCGGCCGCTGCGCTGGACGGAATGATATTGCGTTTCTCGCCACCCTTGATCAGCGTCCAGTTCACAGTGGTGCCTTTGGCCTGATCACCCAGATCCTTGAGCTGAACCAGTTGATGGGCCAGTTCCATCGCCGCATTGCGCCCGGCTTCCGGGGCCGATCCTGCGTGGGACGATTTGCCTTTCACATCGACGAACACCCCGTTGATGCCATTGGTGGCGACGGTCACTGCATCCTTGTCCGGTGGCTCGTACGAGAACACGTAGTCATGCTGGCGCGCCAGGTCGGCGATGATCTTCTTCGAGCCTGCCGACCCCGTTTCTTCGTCCGGATTGAACAGCACGGTGATGGTCCCGAAGTCCTTGAACTTCTGATCCTGCAACAGCTTGAGCGAATGCAATACCATCGCAACGCCCCCCTTGGCATCGGCCACGCCCGGCCCGTACGCATGCTCGCCATCGACCCGGAACGGACGTTTGGCTGCCGTGCCAGGCCCGAAGACCGTGTCGTAGTGAATCATCAACAGAAAGGACTTGCTGCCAGTGCCCTTGATCGTGCCGACGATGTTGTTGCCTGCCGAAGGTGTCGCCGGCGTCGTTTCAACGGTTGCGCCCAGCGCCTTCAGGCGTTCCACCAGCACCGCGCTGACCGTCTTCAATCCCGGGGCCTGGCCAGTGCCGGTGTCGATGTCCACCAGTTGCTTGACCGTGGCCAGATAAGACTTCTGCTCGGCTTCGGCCTTTTTCAGCAGTTGATCGGGCGGCAGTTCAGCGGCGAAGGCCATGGAGCAGAGCAGGGAGGCGGCGACGGCAGCCGCCAGAGAGGTACGTCGAACGAGCATGCTGGATCCCTCAGAAAGTGTGCGAGTGATCTTCTGATAGCCGGTGGGCGTGCATTGTTCCCCGTGCGCTCGGCTTTGAACGAGTGCCGAGCATCATGGGCCAGCGGTTTGCGCGCTTTCCGCCAGTGATCACCGTAGAATCCCACCCCTGAAAGACAGTTTTCGAGGTTGCACAGGTGGATTTACAGCAGGGCTTTGTCCTGACCCGGCATTGGCGCGACACCGACGCGGGCACGGAGGTCGAATTCTGGTTGGCGACAGACGATGGCCCCCGTTGCCTGCGCTTGCCGTACCAGACCTCCGTGGCGTTCATCCCCGCGCAACATCGCGAGCGAGCGGAAGCGGTGCTGCGCAGCGAAAAGCACGTCGAGCTCAAACCCCTGGCGCTGTGTGATTTTCGCCATCGTTCCGTTCTGGGGCTGTACACCCGCCAACACCGCCAGTTGATGAATCTGGAGAAAGACCTGCGCCGGGCCAGTGTCGATGTCTATGAAGCCGATGTCCGACCGCCCGAGCGTTACCTGATGGAGCGTTTCATCACCGCGCCCGTGCAGTTCAGCGGCACCGAGGATGCCAGCGGCCGGTTGCTGGAGGCGCAAATGAAGCCCGCGCCCGACTATCGCCCCACGCTCAGACTGGTGTCGCTGGACATCGAAACCACCGAGCGCGGCGAGCTGTATTCAATAGCGCTGGAAGGCTGCGGCGAGCGTCAGGTGTACATGCTCGGCCCGGCCAATGGCGACGCGTCCCAAGTGGATTTCAAGTTTGACTACTGCGACAGCCGCGTGGCCTTGCTGGAGAAACTCAACGAGTGGCTGGCGCTGCACGATCCTGACGCGATCATCGGCTGGAACGTGGTGCAGTTCGACCTGCGCGTGCTTCACGAGCACTCCCGAAGGCTGAACGTGCCCCTGCGTCTGGGACGTGGTGGGGAGGTGATGCTGTGGCGTGAGCACGGTGCGCGCAACAACCATTTCTTCGCCTCGGCGGCGGGGCGGCTGATCATCGACGGCATCGAGGGCTTGCGCTCGGCGACCTGGAGCTTCCCTTCGTTCAGCCTGGAAAACGTCGCGCAGACGCTGCTCGGCGAGGGAAAGGCGATCGACAATCCGTACCAGCGCATGGACGAAATCAACCGCATGTTCGCCGAGGACAAGCCCGCACTGGCGCGCTACAACCTCAAGGACTGCGAACTGGTCACGCGGATCTTCGAGAAGACCCAATTGCTGACGTTCCTGCTCGAACGGGCGACCGTCACCGGACTGCCTGCCGACCGCAGCGGTGGGTCAGTGGCAGCGTTCGAGCACCTGTACATGCCGTTGATGCACCGCCAGGGTTTCGTCGCGCCGAATCTCGGTGAGCGCATGCCCGAAGCCAGTCCTGGCGGGTTCGTCATGGATTCGCGGCCCGGTCTGTACGAGTCGGTGCTGGTGCTGGACTACAAGAGCCTGTATCCGTCGATAATCCGCAGCTTCCTCATCGACCCCGTAGGGTTGATCGAAGGCCTGGAACACCCCGATGATCGGGACTCGGTGGAAGGCTTTCGGGGGGCGCGCTTTTCCCGGACCCGGCACTGTCTGCCGTCCATCGTTGCAAGGGTGGCCGAGGGGCGGGAGGTTGCCAAGCGCGAGGGGAACGCGCCGCTGTCCCAGGCCCTGAAAATCATCATGAATGCATTCTATGGCGTGCTGGGTTCCAGCGGATGTCGGTTCTTCGACACGCGGCTGGCGTCGTCGATCACCCTGCGCGGTCACCAGATCATGCGCCAGACCCGCAAGCTCATCGAAGCGCAGGGTTACGAGGTGATCTACGGCGACACGGACTCGACCTTCGTCTGGCTCAAACGGCCCCACGGTCAGGAAGAAGCGGCGCAGATCGGCAAGGCGCTGGTCGCGGGCGTCAATGACTGGTGGCGCAACCATCTGCGTGACGCGTTCGGTCTGGACAGTGCGCTGGAATTGCAATTCGAAACCCACTTCAAGCGCTTTCTCATGCCGACCATTCGCGGCGCGGAAGAGGGCAGCAAGAAGCGCTATGCCGGGCTCGTCACCCGCGCCAATGGCGAGGACGAAATGGTCTACAAGGGCCTGGAAGTGGTGCGCACCGACTGGTCGCCACTGGCACAGGCGTTTCAACAGGAACTCTACCTGCGCATCTTCAATCGCCGCCCGTATCAGGATTACGTGCGTGATTACGTGCGTCGCACCCTGGCGGGCGAGATGGACGATCAGTTGATCTACCGCAAGCGCCTGCGCCGTCCGCTGGACGATTACGAGCGCAACGTCCCGCCCCACGTTCGCGCCGCGCGCATCGCGGACGAGTACAACCTCAAGCACGGACGTCCGCTGCAATACCAGAACCGAGGATGGATCAGCTACGTGATCACCGTCGGGGGCCCCGAGCCATTGGAAGTGCGCAGCGCCGCCATCGACTACGACCACTACATCAGCCGACAACTGCAGCCGATTGCCGACGCGATCCTGCCGTTCGTACAGGATGACTTCAGCACCTTGATTGGCGGGCAGATGGGGTTGTTCTGAATCCCTGGAGGGTGTCAGCCACGTCGTCATAGCAGGCAGATCTCAGTCGCAGAATGGCCGCCGCTGCGCGCCAGATCGCCGACAAGGTGGAGCGTCACCCCGGCGACCTCCCACGCCTTCGGCAGAAGCTACAGTGTTGGACACATTGATTTCTGATTCTGCCCGGAGGGCGTGGGAGCCCGACTTGTCGGCGATCTGCCGGGTACCGGCAGCAAACCCGGTGGATGCGTTCATTCAGGCTTGTGATGCTGGTCGATGGGCGCCAGGCCCGCGAGGATGCGTCTGGCGTCTTGGTCATTGAGCGGGTAGTCGAAGAAGCGTCGGTAGAACTCGATGGTTTTTTTGGTCATGTCCACGTCCTGAAAACGCGACGGATGCAGCTGTTGCGCGGCCCACACGATCTGCAATGCCACTTCCGTACCGTAGCGATCCCACGGGAAGACCCCGGCAGGATTTCGCAGCACGCGGCCTTCGCGCACGGCGGTCAACTGGCTGAGCAGTTGCGCCTGGGCGGCCTGTTTCAAGTCCCCGGCGTTGGCCGCCAGAATCAGCACGTCCGGCTGCCATGCCAGCAACTGCTCGGCGGAAACGTTCTGCAAATTGCCTTTGAGCCCCGTTGCTGCGTTGCGCCCCCCTGCGATGTTGATCCAGTCATTGATCAGGGTGTCGCTGCCGTCCACTTTCAGCGGATTGACCGAGGCGATGTGCAGCACCCGTGGCCGTCGTTCTTCGTCCACGGCTGCGACGCGCTTGCCGACGTCAGCCAGTTGTTCTTCGAGGTAATCGTTATAGGCATGAGCACGCTGCATCACGTCCTCGCCGCCCAGAGCCCTGGCGGTGGCGAGCATCGACTGCTCAAGCCCCGGCAGTGTCGTGTAGCCCATGCGCATGACGGGCAGCCCGACCTGTTCATAGGCAACCGCCTGCCGATCCCCGTTGGAGGTGAACACCAGATCGACGCCATCGCCAAGCAACGTCTCGACGTTGAAGGCGGTGCCATTGACACCGGTCGCCTTCGTCAGGCTCGGCAGCACCTTGAACATCCACGGCTGGCTTTGCGGATGATTGACGGTCGCGACAATGCGTCCCCCGGCGCCGAGGGTCATCAGCAACACATGGTGCGCATACCAGGCGTCAGCGATGCGCAGGGGACGGGCAGGAACGCTGACGGTTTTACCGCTGTCATCGACCACTTGCAGCGCAGCAGACGTCTCGCCGGTCGAGCCTTGAGGGGTAGTCGCCGCCTGCGTTCCCGCCAGGGCCACGCCGGCCCATAACATCAGCAGCCCCGCAACGACGTGACAACCGCGGCGGTGCTTCGCAACGCCCATCACAGGTCCACCTGAATCGAGGCTTGCAGCATGCGCGGCGCGGCAGGCGTCGCGCTCGCTTGCCCGGCGCCGGTGTAACCGTTCAATCCGCCGGGGACGATGTTGGTCCAGTCATGCTCGTTGCCGACGTTGGTCATTTCCAGCCGGTACACGGTGTCGCGCTTCAACAGTCGGGTGGTGTAACTGGCGCCGATGTCAAAGGTCTCGTAGCTGCCGACCCAGTGGTCGTTGCTGTCATCGACGGGGCGAGGGCCGACGTAGCGTGCATTGAGGCTCACCGCCAGGCCCGGCACCTGATCGATGCGGTACTCGGTCAACAGGCTGGCGGTCACCCGCGACAGTCCGACGATGCGCGTGTCTTCGGTGCTGGCGTTGCCGGTGTCCAGCAACTTGGGATCGAGCCAGGTCACCCCGCCATACATCTTGAGATTCTGCGTCACGTTGCCATCGGCGAGGAATTCCAGCCCGCGATTGCGCTGGTTCCCCGCTACGGCATAAATGTTGTCGGGCTGGGTGTAGGCGAAGGGGCGTTTGATCTGAAAGGCGGCCAGCGACAGGTTCACCCCGCTGACCACCCACTTGCTGCCCAGCTCCCACATGCGGCTGCGATACGGCGNCGCCCTGTTGCAGGCTGTCGGCGTAGGTCAGGTACAGCGTCAGGTCATCGACGGGTTTGTAGATCAGGCTGCTGGCGGTGCTGATCCCGGCGTCTTCGGACGAGGTATGTGCGCCGGCGAGGGTGTAGTTGTCGGCCGAGAGACGGCTTTGGCTGCCGCTGAGCATCAGGCTCCATTGCGGTGTGAAGGTCAGGGTGTCGCCGACGATGAACGAGCGCTGTTTCGCGTTGGCCGAATGATAGCGATGAGTGAAGTCCGGATAGTCGGGTTCGGCGAAGCTGGCCGGATTGCTCAGGGATGCGCTGCCCAGGGTCTGCGTGCTGCCGGCCACCGGGTTGTAGTTGTCCCAGTCGAACCCGGTGAGACCGAAAGTCAGGTCGTGCCGGATCGGGCCGGTGTACACGCTGCCGTTGAGATTGGCCAGGTAGCTGTTGATGGTGAAGCGGCTGGCAGTGGCGCTGGAGACCGAGGTGCGGTAGCTGCCGCTGTTGTTGATCAGGGTGTTGGTGACGGCGGTCGATTCTCGATCCGCTATCTGCCGCAGGGCGCCGACGTCGAGTTTCCAGTTGCCGTCGAAATCGTGCTTGAAGTGGGCGCTGGCGGTGTCGGTGGTGTTGTTGTCACCTGCATGGTTCTGGCCCAGATTGCTGCGCGTCGGGTCGGGCGCATGGGGCAGGGTCACGCCGGATGCCACGGCGAATTTGCCCGGCAGGCCCTTGGAAAGATAGTTGTAGTGGCTGAAGTTGGTCTCGATAACGCTGTCGTCGCTGATCTGAACGTCCGTCGCCAGGCTCACCAGTTGACGGCGCAACGTGCTGCCGGGGGCGTAGCCGTGACCTTGTTCGTCAGCCAGATTGAGGCGGTATTTGATCTTGCCGTCGGGGTCGAACGGGCCACTCAGGTCGGCGGTTTTCAACCAGCTTAGGCCGGTGCCGACACCCAGCGTGACACGGTTTCGGGTGAAATCCGTGGGCCGCCTGGACAGCAGATTGAACGTCCCTGCGGGGTTGGCCGGTCCGTACAGCGAGCCGGACAGACCACTGAGCACTTCGACGCCCCCCAGTTGTTCGGCAGGATAATCGGTGGTCGAGACGACGTTGAGGCCATCGAGCCGGCTGTTCTGCACCACGCTGCCCTGCAGGCCTCGGGTTTGGGGCCGTGCGCCATCGGCCTGCACCGAAGGCAGGTAGCGGATGATGTCCTTGAAACTCTTGAGCTGCTGACTGTCGATCAAGTCCCGTGACATCACGCTGACGGAGTACGGGGTGTCCAGCAAACGCCGCTGACCCATCGGGCCAAGCGTGGCGGATTTGTCTTGCGCCTGTTGGGCGATGGACGCCTCGGCGTCCACATCGATGGGCGCCAGGTTGACCTCGGCGGCATAGGCCAGTCGAACGGCGCTGCCGAGCAGGAGCGGCGCGAACGCCAGACGGGATGCAAGCTTGCGGTTCATGGAAAAACGACTCAGCAAGGGATAAAGAAACGGTGATCTGCGGCATCGATCTGCTTCACGTCGACCTGGTAAAGGCGGCGTATCAGGTCGCTGTCGATGATGTCGTGGGGGGCGCCGTCGGCGATCAATCGGCCTTCGTGCAGTACCAGCACGCGAGTGGCAGACGCCAATGCCTGTTCCGGACGGTGGCTGCTGGACAGGAGGCCGAGGCCGCGTTCCGCCAGTTGTTCGAGCAGGGCCAGCAGGCGCAGTTGATGGCCGTAATCGAGCCCCGTCACCGGCTCGTCCAGAATGATCAGCCGAGCCCGCTGGACCATGGCGCGGGCGATCAGCACCAACTGACGTTCGCCGCCAGACAGCTCGGTGTAAGGGCGCGCACGCAGGTGGTCAATGCCCAGTTCCACGAGCGCCTCGCGGACGTGATCTTCATAGGCCGAGTCCGGCGCATGGCCCAGACCGGTTGCGGGTAAACGCCCCTGGGCGACGATGTGCGCGACGCTGAACGGAAAGCTCGGGACATGACTTTGCGGCACATACGCCATTTGACGAGCAATGCTGCTACGGCTGAGGCCGGGCAGCGGCAGTCCGTGCAGCAGCACTTGTCCCGAGTCGGGCTTGAGCAGCCCCAGCAGCAATCGCAGCAAGGTGCTCTTGCCGGCGCCGTTGGCCCCCAGCAGCGCAATGTTGTCACCGGCCTCGATGCTGAACGAGAGGTTGTCGAGAATCGGACGGTCGCCAAGGCGATAGCTGAGTCGATCAGCCGCCAGCAACGTCATAGCCAGCCCTTGCGAACGCGATGCAGCACCAGAACGAAGGCCAGCGCACCGAACAGTTCGGTGATGATGCCCAAGGGGATTTCGCCGGCGGTGAGGCTTCTGGCGACGCCGTCTGCCGCAAGCAGGAAGACCCCGCCCAGCGACGCACTCACGATCAGCAATCGTTGATTGCCAGGGCCCACCAGCAGGCGCGCGAGATGGGGGACCAGCAAACCTATCCAGCCCACCATGCCCGCCAGACTCACGGTCAGCGCACAAATCAGCGTCGCCAGCACGATGACGCCGTAGCGAATCTTTTGCACCGGTACGCCCAGGCTGTAAGCCTCGTCGTCACTCAGGGACAGCGCGTCGATGGCCCGCCCGCCGAAGCACAGAACGACGATCGCCACGGCCAGCACCGGACCGGTCAACAGCAGCGTAGATGAGTCCACGGCACTCAGGCTGCCGAGCAGCCAGTAGACAATGGAGGGCAATTGATCCACCGGATCGGCCAGGTACTGCGTGATCGACAGCAACGAGGTGAACAGCGCGTTGGCGACAATGCCGCCGAGGACCAGCAGCAAAATCGATGACGTCTGAAACAGATGGGCGATGCCCACGCCGACTGCCACGGCGATCAGGCCGGTCAGGCACGCCAGCATCGCGATGGGCAGCGGATGCAGGTGCCAGACGATCCCCAGCGCGGCGCCGAAAGCACAACCGCTGAGCACACCGAGCAAGCCCGGCGACACCAACGGATTGCGGAACACCGCCTGATACGCCGCGCCGGAAACCGATAACCCTGCGCCCACCAGGACCCCGGCAAGAATCCGGGGCAAACGCGCGTCGATGACCACGCTGTGAATCAATTGGTAACGCTGTTGGGGCATGTCACCGACGCCGCACATCGTCGCGATGAACTGACACAGGTCACGCAGCGAAATGGCGTAACGCCCCAGCAGCAACGCCACGATGGTCGCTGCGATCAACAGCAGCACAGTGAGCAGGGGAAGACGTGAAGCGGTAGAAGCAGGCATCGTACACTCGGATTTCAATATATAAAAAACTATACAGCGATATCGCCAAGCGCTCTACGTGGCGGCTTGCCACAGGTCAAATCTTCATGTTCGTTCGAAAGGGGCGATGCAGAAAGGGGGTATCGGATGCCACGCTGTGATGCGGCGAACAGCGAACAAGCGGAGCCGGACTGCTACAGAGTTTGGGTCGTGGCGCGATGATCGTTCGCACGCTTGGCGTGATAACGCTGCTATGACGCTCCGCGTCAGAGTGGACGCCGAGCGTCCTGCAAGGCATTCCCACGCTGGAGGGTGGGAACGATCAGGAAAATTATCAGCGCTTGTGGAACACGTCAGGTGGAAGTGGCACCAGCTTTTGATTCTGGCCGAAGGCCGTGGGAGCCGGCTTGCTGGCGAATGCGGATTCAAGTCCGCCACCAGCGGCAAGCCGAAAGGCTACAGAAGGAGTTGCGTCGTGGATCTGGCGGTTGGAACGTCAGATCACTCCTTCACGTCCATGAACTCCTTTGCCCACGCCACGTAGCTTTCCGGCAGGGTGTAGGTGTGGGTCAGCTCGGTGGCGTTGAGGTTTTCAGTGCTGCGCGTGATCTGGCGCTGGGCGCGAAGGCTGTCGTAGGTCGCCTTGATCGATGCGAAGTAAGCGGCATGGCCGGCCACGATAATCCGCACACCCAAGTCCGCCAGGCGCTGACTGTCGTTGAGTTTGGGATTGCCGTACGTCACCAGCATCAGCGGCACGCTGAGCTTTTCCGAAATCTGCTCCAGGTGCTCGAAATCCCTGATGCCCACGATGCAGATACCGTCGGCGCCCGCTTTTTCGTACGCCTGAGTGCGCTCGATGATGTCCTGCACCGGCAATACGCCGGCATTGGTGCGAGCGATGATCGACAGCTCGGGATCGACACGCGCTTCAAGGGCGGCGCGGACCTTGCCGATGCCTTCTTCGATGGTGATCAGGTCGGTGGATTTGCGACCGAACTGCGCGGGCAGCAGCGTATCTTCAATCGTCAGCGCCGCAACCCCGGCGCGCTCCAGCTCTTCCACCGTGCGCATGACGTTCAGCGCATTGCCATAGCCATGATCGGCATCGGCGATGAAGGGCAGTTGCGCAACGCGACCGATGCGGGTGGCCTGCTCGACGAACTCGCTCAGCGTGATCAGCGCGAAGTCCGGCGCTGCCAGCACCTGCAGCGAGGCAACGGAGCCACCGAGGATACCGACCTCGAAACCCAGATCAGCGGCGATGCGTGCCGACATCGGGTCAAAAACGGAAGCCGTTTCGAAACAGGCCTTGGCGGCCAGCAGTTCACGAAAATTACGGCGCAGAGCGCAATGAGAAATTCTGGACATGGCGTTTCCTGGTTCTGGCCATCATCGAAAGGAACGATCAACGCCAACACAATAACCGTGCGAGGCTACCATGCGCAAAATGCCCGCGTTATGCCGCTTCGGTATGGGATATGCCGGAATTACATGGGCGTGCGCCAGGGTGGTGCAAACGATTGCGCATGATGAGCGCCTGAGGTTGCAGAAGCGTTGTCAATAAGGGGGGGCGGGTGCAAGAAGGGAACCGAGTGAAAAAATAACTTCGAATGCCGGGCATCTGAAACCCCACACAATTCAGCAAGCGGTTTGCTGGGAGCGAGGGCGATCGATGAAGTCGCGATGCAGGAATTGATCAATGCAGGGTCGCTACGGCATCGCACACCCGCATCTGCCTCCGGCACACCTTTTGCTTTGCTAGCCACAGGAAAATAAATAGCTAGCAATATGCATAAGGGTCCTCAACCATGCTTGCGACTTCCCCACTTGCTGTCATCACCACCCCCCACGCCGAAGCCAGTGCCGCAGGGCTGCGGATTCTTGAGGCGGGGGGGACGGCCATCGATGCGATGCTGGCGGCGAGCGCGATGCTCAGCGCTGTTTTTCCGCACATGACCGGTCTGGGTGGCGATGCGCTATGGATGATCCACGACAGTAAAGTGCGCACCATCGTGGGGATCGGGCAGGCGGGGATGCGCTTGCCTGAGGCGGGCAGTATTGGTTTGCGTGGGCCGAGTTCTGTCGCTAGCACTGCCGGTGCCCTGGCCAGTTGGCAGACGGCGGCGAACATCAGTCGGCACGAGTGGGGGTCGCGCCTGGGCTGGGCGGATCTGCTGAGTGATGCAGCGCGGGTGGCGGATCAGGGCGTAGCGGTTTCGCAATCGCAGTTGTTCTGGCAGACGCTGCGTCAACCGTTGATCGAGCAACTCCCGGATCTGCACGCTCTTTGCAAAACTGACGGGCGCTGGATGCAGGAAGGCGATGTGTTGCGTCAGCCCGAGCTGGCCAATACGTTGCGGCATCTGGCGCGTCATGGGGTTGAGGATTTCTATCGAGGCGAGTTGGCGGATGCGTTCGGCGAAGCGTTCGTGCGTCTTGGGTGCGGGTTAAGCAAATCCGACCTGCGGGCGACTCATGCCCCGGAGGTCGCGCCGATTTCGGTGCCTTATCGTCAGGGCCGGTTGTTCAACGTGGCACCGCCAAGTCAGGGGCTTTATACCCTGCAGGCCATGGCGTCCTTGCAGCACAAACCGTTGGCCGGGATCGGCAATGGCAGCGCGGCCTACTATCACCTCTTGGTCGAGGCGATCAAACAGGGCCTGTTGCGTCGCAACGCCGAACTCTGCGATCCGTCCCGCAGCGGCTGGGATTTCGCCGCGAGCCTGTCCCCGCAAAGTATCGAGCGCTACGCCGCCGCAATCGACGATCAGCGTGCCGCGCCCTGGAACGAGCCGGGGCGTCCGGCCGACACCATCTGGATGGCGGCCACCGATTCCGAGGGCCGGACGGCGTGTCTGATCCAGAGCCTGTTCCACGATTTCGGTTCGGGCTGCATCCTTGGCGACACCGGCGTGCTCTGGCAGAACCGCGCGGCCGGTTTCAACGCCGATCCCGAGCACGTCAACGGCTGGGCCCCCGGCAAGCGTCCGGCGCACACGCTCAATCCCTCCTGCTATCTGGCCGATGACGGGCGTCGGTTCTTCTTCGGCACTCAGGGTGGCGACGGTCAGCCGCAGACGCAGATGGTCCTGGCAACGCAGTTGATCGACTACCGCCAGCCCATCGACCGTGCGTTGCGCATGCCGCGCTTCTTGCTCGGACGCAGCTTTTTCGACAGCACCGACAACCTGAAACTTGAACGCGATATCAGCCCCGACAGCGCTGTGGGCCTGGCGGAACTGGGCCATGAGGTCGAACTGATCCCCGCACAGAGCCCGATGACCGGCCACGCCGGGATCATCAGTATCGACCGTGACGGCACCCGCCACGCGATGCACGATCCTCGTGGCGAAGGCGTCGGGCTGGGGCTGCAGGTCTGATGGCGAGGTCGTTGCACGCCGGGTTTGCCGTGCCTCGGGCGCTGGCGGATAATGCCGCCCGTTGCCCGCCCGTCAGTACGGCGTGGCTGGCAGAAGGTCTACTGCAGAATTGAGGAATGGATGGGCTTGAGCACTGTCACCGCCAAACAGCTTGAGGTACAGCGCATCGTCGATGCGCTGTACAAGGCCATCGCCCAGCATCGCCTGCCGCCCGGCACGCGATTGATCGAAGCGCAGATCGTCGAAACCCTGCAAGCCAACCGCAACCATGTGCAGGCGGCGTTGCAGCGTCTGGCGTTGCAGAAGGTCGTGACCATCGAGGCCAATCGCGGCGCGATGGTGTCGCAGCCGACGGCCAAGGAAGCGCGGGATATCTTCAGCGCGCGGCGGGCCATCGAGCGGGCGATCGTCGAGTCCATCACCCCTGCGATCATGCGCAAGCAGCGCCAGCGCATCGCCACTCACATGAACAACGAACGCAAGGCGACCAACGACACGGATCGCCGGGCCATCGTGCGTGAGTTGAGCGAGTTCCACCTCATGCTCGGCGCGATCTGCGGCAACAGCGTGCTCAGCGATATTCTCGGCAACCTGATGGTGCGCAGTTCGTTGATCGTCGCGCTGTACCAGCGTAACGACGTGCCTTCATGTGCCTCGGACGAACACCAGCAGATCATCACCGCCCTTGAAGAGGGCGATCATGAGAAGGCCGTGGCCGTGATGATCGAGCATCTGGATGAACTGGAAGAGCAGTTGGCGCTGGAAGCCGCAGCGCCTGCCGAGTTCAATCTCAAGCAGGCGTTGAGCGACTGACTTTAGTCCTGCCAGTCCCCGTGGGAAGGTTCTGAGGATACAAGGGCCGCGAACCGGGGCTGCTCACCCCCTTGGCGGACGTCGTCCCCTCCGACTGCGCCCACAGGATCGGTGCCGACCTCATGGGCGTGGTCATCATTCAGGCGCAAGCAATCTGCCTTGCGGCCTTTCAAACGTGCGCCTCCCGCGTTTATAGCCCATCACCGGCGCGCTGATTTCAGCGATCACCGCCGCAGGCGACGGGGCGTCGAAGACGATGAAGTCCGCATCGCAACCCGGCGTCAGACCGTAGTTTTTCAGGCGCAACATCCGCGCCGATTCGCTCGACACCCAGGCCATGCATTGCAGCAATTCACTCGTCGTGCCCATCTGACTGACGTTGGCGAACAGGTTCGCCTGGCGCACCAGCGAGGCGTCGCCATAGGGCGTGAACGGGTTGCCGACGTTGTTGGTTGACACCGAGCAGGTCACCCCGCAGGCATGCAAATGGTTGAGCGGCGCCACGCCTCGCGGCTTGTTATGGAAATGCTCGCGGCCGGTGAGAAACAGATCGGTGCTCGGCAGGCAGGTCACTTGCACGCCAGCCTCGGCAAGACGTATACCCAGGCCGATCAGCGCTTCCATCGGCAACGCCGACAGCTTGGTGACGTGGCCGACCGTCACACGCCCGCCCCAGTTGTGCTGTTGCGTACAGCGCGCCACGTGCTCGATGGTCATGCCTTCCGGATTGAGGTCGAAATCCAGGTGCACGTCCAGGTCGCAGTCGTATTCCACCGCCAGCTCGAACAGCCGGTCGATCTGGCCCAGCGGATCGCTGTCGGTGTAAGGGCAACCGCCCAATACCGTCGCGCCGTTCTCCAGACCGTACCGTAGCAACGCCTCGGTGCCGGGATTATTCAGCATCCCTTCCTGGGGAAAGACGCAGATGTCCAGCGTGATCGCCCACGCGTAATCCGCCTGCAAACGGCGGACAGCGTTGAAGCCGATCAGGCCGATCTGCGGATCCAGTTCGACGTGGGTGCGCATGTGCGTCGTGCCTTGCACAATCGCTTTGTCCAGCACCTGCGCGCCACGTTGATAGACATCCTGCTCGGTGAATTCAGCCTTGGCGGCGCGGGTCTGTTGCACGGCTTCAGCCAGGGTGCCGGCTTGCAACTGGCAACGCTGCATGATGCAGGCTTTGTCCAGGTGAATGTGGGTTTCGATCAGCCCCGGCAACAGCAGTCGTCCCTCGAGGTCCAGGTGTTCACAGTCTCCGGTATCGCGACTGAGGGCCGCGACGAAGCGACCGTTTTCCACGTACAGCGTGGTGGGGGCGAGGTCGTTGCCCACCCGGGCGTTGCTGATGATCAGGGCGCTCATGCGCACGCTCCTTCACCCAGATACGCGGCAGCCAATTCGGTGTCTTCACGCAGTTCGGCAGCGCTGCCGGACTTGATCACGCAGCCGGTTTCCAGCACGTAGGCGCGGTCGGCGACTTGCAGAGCGAGGTTGGCCATCTGGTCCACCAGCAGCAGGGTCACGCCTTCATCACGCAACGCAGCGAGGGCGTCGTACAGCTCGCCGATCATCGACGGCGAAAGGCCCAGGGACGGTTCGTCGAGCAGCAGGATTTTCGGTTTGGCCATCAAGCCGCGACCGACCGCGACCATCTGTTGCTCACCCCCGGACAACAAACCGGCGGCGCTGTCGATGCGATCGCGCAGACGAGGGAAACGCTTGAGGATCGCTTCGATTTCGGCGTCTGCGTCGAACGCATCGCGACGCGAATAGCCACCCAGCAGCAGGTTGTCGCGCACGCTCAGATACGGGAACACCTGACGCCCTTCGGGCACCAGCGCCAGACCCTGTCCGGCAATGTTGCTGGCGCTGGCCTGTTCGATGTTTTCGTTGTCCAGCAGAATGCTGCCGCCCGACGCCCGATGCAGCCCGGCGAGGCATTGCAGGATGCTGGATTTGCCCGCGCCGTTGGCACCCAGTATCGCCACCAGCTCGCCGGGATTGACCACCAGATTGACCTTGTTCACCACCGGAGCGGCGCCGTAATCGATCACCAGATCCTTCACGTACAGACGCGCATCGTGGCTGCCATCCCAGGCTTCATTCCGTGGCGTGGCCTGGTACTCGGTGCCGCCCAGATAGGCTGCGATCACGCGCTCGTTCTGCTGAACTTCGGCAGGCGTACCAACAGTAATCGGCTTGCCTGCGTCGAGCACCAACAGGCGCTCGGACACGGCCATGACCAGCGCCATGTCGTGCTCCACCAGAATCACCGTCAGACCGAAACCCGCCAGTTGGCGCAGCAGCATCGCCAGCGCATCGGTGTCGCGGCGGCTAAGACCGGCAGCCGGTTCGTCCAGCAACAACACCGAAGGCGCCGTGGCCAGGGCCCGGGCGATTTCCACCAGGCGGCGGTCGACGTGGGGTAAGTCCTCCGCGGGAATGTTCACCGCCCCGCGATAGCCCACCAGCGCCAGCAGGTCCAGTGCCAACGCGCGCTGGGCGGCACTCGAGCGACTGAAGATAAAACCCAGCCGACCTTTCTGCATCGCCACCAGCACGTTGTCCAGCACCGACATCTCGCCGAACAATTGGGTGGTCTGATAGGTGCGGGCGATCCCGGCGCGGGCGGTTTTCCACGCAGGCAGACCGGCCAGCGGTTGGTCGAGTTCGATCTGGCCGCTGTCAGGGGTATAGAAACCGCTGATCATGTTCAGCACCGTGGTTTTACCCGCACCGTTCGGGCCAATGATGCTGGTGATGCTGCCGGCCGGCGCATGCAGGCTCACGCCTTGCGCTGCCTGCACGCCGCCGAAACGGATGCCGATGTCGCGAATGTGCAGGCCTTGGGCGCCGGTGCGATGACTCAGATAGTCGGCGATGCGCTTCTGATCGATCCGGCTCGGCGGGGTGAGCGGCGTCGGTTTGATCCAGCGGCGGGCCAGGGCGCCGAGCAATCCATTGGGAGCGATCCACAGCACCACCAGCAACAGCACCGAGAAAATCAGCAGCCGGTATTCGGCGAAGTCCGACAGCAACTCCGGCACCAGCACGATCAGCAAGGCGCCGAGCACCGGGCCGAACAGCGTGCCGCTGCCACCGACGATCACCGCCAGCACGAACAGGATCGACTGCGAGAACGGGAAGGACTCAGGGTTGATGAACATCAGCAGTGGCGACAGCAGGGCGCCCGCCAGCCCGGTCAGCAGCGCCGACAGGGCGAAGGCCAGTGTCTTGCTGAGCACCGGGTTGAAGCCCAGCGAGCGCGCTGCGATTTCCGAGGCCTTCACGGCACGCATGGCCTTGCCCCAACCGCTGTGGTGCAGGCGTTGATAGAACGCCAACGCGGCGATCATCAGACCCGTGGCGATCAATGCCAGCAGAATCGAGGGGTCAATGTCGGCCAGTTCCGGCAGCGGAATGCCCATCAGGCCATTGGAGCCACCGGTGACATCGCGCCATTCGATCAGGCTGTGATGCACGACGAAGGAGAATGCGATGGTGATCATCGCCAGATACGGCCCCGTGACACGCAATGCCGGAATCGCCAGCAATGCACCAACTGCACCGGCCACCACGCCAGCAGCCGGAACCGCCAGCCACAACGGCAGGCCTGCGAGGGTCATCAGCGCCGAGATGTAGGCGCCGATGGCGTAGAACGCGATGTGGCCGAAGGAGATCTGACCGCTCAAGCCGATCAGCACGTTGAGTCCGACACCGACCACTGCGGCCAGCGCGCACAGGGTAAAAACCAGAAGCGAATAACTGTCGAGCAGAAAAACGGCGGCCACGCTGAACAGCGCCAGCACGGCGATGGAAACGGGGCCGAGAAGGGTCTTGATGTCTTTCATACTTTCACCAGTGCCTGGCTGCCGAACAGACCGTTAGGGCGAATCGCCAGGGCGAGGATCACCAGCGCGAAGGTCAATATCTGGGTGAACGCCGAGCCGAAATACAGGGTGACCAACGCTTCGGTCAGGCCGAACAACAACCCGGCGCCGAACACGCCGCCGGCGCTGGAGATGCCGCCGAGGATCGCCACGGCGAAGGCCTTCAGGCCAAACAACATGCCCATCTCGGCGTTGACGCTGAACAGCGGCGCAATCAGCAGGCCCGCCACGGCGGCGAACACGGTGGAAATCGCGAAGGCGATGGCAACCACGCGATTGACGTTGATGCCCATCAGCATCGCCGCCTTGGGGTTCTGCACGCAGGCTTCCAGCACCTTGCCCAACCGCGTGTAGCGACGCACCAGAAACAGCGCCAGGGCGATGGCCGCGCCGATCAGCGGAATCAACAATTGCAGGGCGCCGATGCCGTTGCCGAACAGCTCGACCTTCAGATTGACCAGACTGCTCTCGAACTGACGCGGCTCCTTGCCGAAGGTGAACAGCGCCAGGTTGTCCACCAGAATCCCGCCCGCCACCGTCGCCATCAGCCACGCCTGGGAGCCACGGCTGTGGAACGGGCGCACCAGCCAGCGCTCGATCACCAGGCCGTAAAGCGCGCTAAGCAACAGGGTCAGCGGCAAGGCCAGCCACAGCGACAGGCCCCAGGTGATACACAGGGTGTAGCCGATTACGGCACCGACCATCATGGCGCTGCCCTGGGCAAAATTGACCGTGCGTGAAACCACGTAGGTCAGGTGAAAGCCCAGCGCGAGCAGGGCGTACATGCTGCCCAGGCCGAGGCCGGTGACGATGGCGGCGGTGAACATGGCGTGATTCCTTAGTGCGTGCGAAACGGTTCGGTCAAAACGTCGATCGGGCTCGGGGCGTGCTGCCTCAGGGTTTGAGCGGCACGATCTGATCGCCGACGAAATGGGTGAACACGTAGTCGTTCGGCCCCAGCGCGTCGTGCTTCTGCGCCGTGAACGGCTGCTTGTAGTCCTTGATCAGGCCGTCGTATTCGGTGATCCCGTAGAAACCGTCGCGCACTGCCTTGCCGTCGGTATTGCCGGCTTTCTCGATGGCCAGCGCGCTGAGGTGCAGGGCGTCGTAGGCGTTGGCGATGCCGACCGCGGGCGTGACGTCCGCCAGGGTCTTGATTTGCGGGTACGCGGTTTTCAACGAAGTGAGCAGGGCGTCGCCCTTGGCGTTGTTGTGCTCGGTGAACACGTAGGTCTGGATGAAGTGAACACGCGAAGCGCTCGGTCCGGCCAGCTCACCGAAACGCCCGCCAGCCGGGCCCCAGTGCGAGACCACCGGCACGTCCCAGCCCATGCGGTCCAGGGACTTGACCACCTGTGCCGAAGGGCCGACGTTGCCGACCATCAACAGGGTGTCGGCACCGGCGTTTTTCAGACGGGTCAGCTGGGGGACGACGTCCAGGTCGCTGTCCTGTATGCGCTCGACACCGGCGTTTTCCAGCCCGCGTTTTTCCAGGGCGCGCTTGAAGCCGGCTTCGTTGGATTCACCCCACGGGTTGTTGATGAGGATCATGCCCGGCTTCTTCATGCCCTGATCGACGCCGTATTTCACCAACGCTTCGTCTACCAGTTCGTCCACGGCCGAGACGCGGAACACGTAGTTATCCGCTGCGCCGTTTTCGGTGATCTTGGTGCCCGCCGCCCAGATGCCCATGAACGGCGTTTTCAGCTGGTTCGCCAAAGGCACGATGGCCAGCGACACCGGCGTGTCGAGACCGCCGAACAGGACCGTGACTTTCTCCCGCTGAATCAGCTCGCGGGCCGCCAGCATGCCTTTGGACGGATTGCTTTCGTCGTCGCGGCGTACCAGTTCCAGCGGACGTCCCAGGACACCGCCCTTGGCGTTGACTTCGTCGATGGCCATGGTCAGGCCTCGGGTCAGCGCCTCACCGGATTTTGCCGATTGCCCGGACAATGCAGCCACCAGACCGACCTTGATCGGCGGTTCGGCAGCCTGCGCACCGGCGCAAATGGCGAGCGTGAGTGAGAAGGCCGCAGCCACGGGAAACAACAGACGCTGCACGTCTGGACGCTGTAAGGACATGGGTAACGCTCCTGATTGCTAGCACTTGTAAATTTATTGCTAGCAAGTAGGATGCCAGTCCGGGAACGCTTTAAACGCGCGTGTTGCTGCCGGAATGGCCAGTGATTTCGCTCCAATTTAAGGCGCTTTGCACCACGTAGATGCATGCGGCCCGGTACGGGTCATCATTGAGTCAGGAGAGCGGGTTATGTCCGAAGTGAATAAAGACGTGCAGATTGTTAGCAATTTTCTGGAAGCTTCCATGGCACCGGACCCTGTCCGCGCCGCGACCTTCATGAGCGATGACGTGAAGATCACCTTCACCGGTGGCCGACCCATGCCCGATCCGCAGACCATCACCGCTTTCAACGGTGCGCGCTATGCGTGGGTCAAGAAGGCCCTGGGCAATTTCGACTGGATGGATCGCGGTGACCATACCGTGGTGTATTCCAACGGCACCCTGTACGGCGAATGGCCGGACGGCCGCAGTTTTTCCGGCAACCGCTACCTGGACCGCTTCGAAGTGCGCAACGGCAAGATCACCCGGATGGACGTCTGGAACGACAGCGCCGAGTGGATGCTGATGCCGGAGATCGCCAAGGCTTGAGGGTCACACCTGGACCAAGGACACCAAAGCCGGTGACACCAGCGGCGATGGCTTCAAGGACATGTGGAAAGTCGCCAAGCCATAAAAATATTTTTCTCGCCTGCGAACGCTCCGGTGGCTGGCCGCAAACCCGCACACCAGAGCGTTTTTTTGTGCCTGGACGTCGAGTTTCATGGCGGCGATTTCGTCGGCGGAGCAAAGCAAGCGCTTGCGTGAATCGTTTCAGCGGATCTAAAGTCCAGTTCAACCGTTCTCACTCAAAGCGGTTCCGAGCGTCGTCCATCACGAGACGGCCCCAGCATAAAAACAAGAAATCTCGAGGGTCCACATGAACAGCTTGCCTGCTCTGATTCCGCGCGCTTTCACGGTGTGGATATCGCTTCTGACACCTGTTTCGGTCGCTCGACCATGAGCGCCGTTCTTTCCGAATCCCCCGTGCCCGTGCTGGAAATGAGCGCCATTTCCAAGACCTTCAATGGCCTGCGCGTGCTGAAAAATGTCGCGCTCAAGGTTTACGCCGGTGAAGTCCATGCATTGATGGGCGAGAACGGTGCCGGCAAATCGACCCTGATGAAAATCCTCTCTGGGGCCTATCAGGCCGATGCCGGTGGCGAGGTTCGTATCGGCGGTCAGGCGCTGGCAGCGTTCGATCCATTGACCGCCAAAGCGCAGGGTATCGCCGTGATCTATCAGGAGCTGAGCCTGTGCCCAAACCTGAGTGTCGCCGAGAACATCTATCTCGGGCGCGAGCTGCGTCGCGGCTGGAGCATCGACCGCAAGGCGATGGAGGCCGGTTGCGTTGATGTGCTCTCACGGTTGGGCGCCGATTTCAAACCTTCGACCAAGGTCAGCGTGCTGTCGATTGCCGAACGGCAACTGGTGGAAATCGCCCGCGCATTGCATGCCAACGCCAAAATCCTGGTGATGGACGAGCCGACCACGCCACTGTCCTCCCGGGAAACCGACCGCCTGTTCGCGCTCATCAAACAGCTGCGCGATCAGGGTCTGGCGATCATCTACATCAGCCACCGGATGGCTGAAATCTACGAGTTGTCCGACCGCGTGTCGGTGCTGCGCGATGGCGAATACGTTGGCATGCTCGAGCGTGACGGGCTGTCGGCGGATGCGCTGGTGAAGATGATGGTCGGCCGCGACCTGTCCGGATTCTACAAAAAAGAGCACGCGCCTTATGACCCCGGCGAGGTGGTCATGCGGGTGCGCGACATGGCTGACGGCAAGCGTGTGAAGCCTTGCAGTTTCGATTTGCACGCGGGCGAGGTGCTGGGTATCGCCGGGTTGGTCGGAGCAGGGCGCACGGAACTGGCGCGGCTGATTTTCGCCGCCGACGCGCGCACCTCCGGCACGCTCGAAGTCGCTGGAAAGGCCGTCGCCCAATTGCGCAACCCCACCGATGCGATTCGGGCTGGCGTGGTTTACCTCACTGAAGATCGCAAGGCTCAGGGGCTGTTTCTGGACATGAGCGTTCGCGACAACATCAACGTTTGCGCCTGCGTGCCCGATGCTCATGCCGGTGGTGTGCTCGACCGGGGACGCGGCGCGCAGCGCGCGGTGGAGGCGATTCGCTCGCTGTCGATCCGCGTGGCGTCGGGCAGGGTCAACGTGGGTGCGCTGTCTGGCGGCAATCAACAGAAAGTCCTGCTGGCGCGGCTGCTGGAGGTCAAACCTCATGTGCTGATTCTCGACGAACCGACGCGCGGCGTGGACATCGGGTCGAAGTCGGAAATCTACCGAATCATCAACGAACTGGCCAAGGCCGGGGTGGGCATCGTGGTGATTTCCAGCGAACTGCCGGAGATCATCGGCACCTGCGACCGCGTGTTGATCATGCGCGAGGGCCAGTTGGTCGCGCAGGTCGGCGGCGCGTCGGGGCATGAAATCTCTCAGGAGCGGATCATCGATCTGGCGACTGGGGGTGAGCAGGTGGTGATCGCTCATGTCTAGCACGCTGGCTCAAGAACACATTCAACCCTGTAGGAGCGCGCTTGCCCGCGATTGCGGTGTGTCAGGTGGCGCATGTGCGAATGACCTGCCGCAATCGCGGGCAAGCGCGCTCCTACAGGTATCGCAACCGTCCAATAACAATAAGAAGGAAACCAGGCCATGAGTCTGACCCTGGAAAATTCGCCGAGCGTGGCGGCCATCAGCAAGCGCGAACGCATGCGCGAATGGATGCGGACCCTCGGCATGTTGCCGGTGCTGGTGTTGTTGCTGGTGGGCTTCGCGCTGATGACCGACAGCTTCATGACCCTGCAGAACCTGTCGATCATCACCCAGCAGGCGTCCGTCAATGTGGTGCTGGCGGCGGGCATGACGTTCGTGATTCTCACGGCCGGTATCGACCTTTCGGTGGGAGCGATTCTTGCCGCCTCTGCGGGGGTCGCCTTGCAGGCCTCGATGTCGCCGCAGTGGGGCATGCTCGGCATCTTCGCCGGTGTCGGCTTCGGCCTGCTACTGGGGCTGGTCAACGGTGGCCTTATCGCCTTCATGCGTCTGCCCCCGTTCATCGTGACCCTCGGTGCACTGACGGCGATGCGTGGCCTGGCGCGGCTGCTGGCCGATGACAAAACCGTGTTCAACCCCGACTTGCCGTTCGCGTTCATCGGCAACGATTCGGTGCTGGGCGTGCCTTGGCTGGTGATCATTGCGGTCGCGGTGATCGGCATCTCCTGGTTCATTTTGCGCCGCACGGTGATGGGCGTTCAGATCTACTCGGTGGGCGGCAACCCCGAGGCTGCGCGGCTTTCCGGGATCAAGGTGTGGAAGGTCTTGCTGTTCGTGTATGCCGTCTCCGGCGCGCTGGCCGGGCTGGGGGCGGTGATGAGCGCATCCCGTCTGTTTGCGGCCAACGGCTTGCAGTTGGGGCAGTCCTACGAGCTGGACGCCATCGCTGCGGTGATCCTCGGCGGCACCAGCTTCACCGGAGGCGTCGGCACCATCGGTGGCACGCTGATCGGGGCGCTGATCATTGCGGTCCTCACCAACGGACTGGTGTTGCTCGGCGTCTCGGACATCTGGCAGTACATCATCAAAGGCATCGTGATCATCGGCGCGGTGGCGCTGGACCGCTATCGCCAGTCCGGTGCGCGGACCTGATTCGCCGGTATCCGGCCTCTGACCCGTAGCCGCCCGGCCGGACGGCTACAGCGCTTCGGGCATCGAACACCCTGCGTTCAACAATAATCACAAGAGAGAAATCATGAACTTCAAACGCAAATTCCCT
This sequence comes from Pseudomonas sp. LS-2, assembly GCF_003605735.1. Classification (GTDB taxonomy): domain Bacteria; phylum Pseudomonadota; class Gammaproteobacteria; order Pseudomonadales; family Pseudomonadaceae; genus Aquipseudomonas. The sequence continues at coordinate 205,202 of NZ_QXTJ01000008.1, forward strand.
GCTGTCGTATCCCTGTGCCTGGCCGCGCTGTTGTCTCAGGGCGTTCAGGCCCGTGAGCTGAAATCGGTGGGCATCAGCCTGGGGTCGTTGGGCAACCCGTATTTCGTGACCCTGGCCGATGGCGCCAAGGCCAAGGCCCTGGAAATCAACCCCAACGCCAAGGTCACCTCGGTCTCTGCCGATTACGACCTGAGCAAGCAGTTCTCGCAGATCGACAATTTCATCGCCGCTGGCGTGGACCTGATCCTGATCAACGCAGTGGACCCCAAAGCCATCGCCTCGGCAATCAAGAAAGCCCAGGCCGCCGGGATCAAGGTCGTTGCGGTCGATGTCAGCGCCGCCAACGTGGACGCCACGGTGCAGACCGACAATGTCGAAGCCGGCAAGCTGGCCTGTCAGTTCATCGTCGACAAGCTCTCCGGCAAGGGCAACGTGATTATCGAAAACGGCCCGCAAGTCACCGCCGTGACTGACCGCGTCACCGGTTGCAAATCGGCATTCGCTGCCGCCCCGGACATCAAGGTGCTCTCCGACGATCAGGATGCCAAAGGCTCTCGCGACGGCGGCCTGAATGCCATGCAGGGTTACCTGACGCGCTTCCCGAAAATCGACGGGCTGTTCGCGATCAACGACCCGCAAGCCATCGGCAGCGACCTGGCCGCCAGGCAACTCAAACGCAGCGGCATCATCATCACCTCGGTGGACGGCGCGCCGGACATCGAACACGCGCTGAAATCGGAATCGTCGATCCAGGCCTCCGCCAGTCAGGACCCATGGGCGATGGCGCAGCAGGCGGTGGTGATCGGCAACGACCTGCTCAACGACAAGAAACCTGCCGAGGCGGTGACCCAGCTCACGCCGAAGCTGATCACCCGCGACAACATCGGCTCGTACAGCGGCTGGTCGAGCAAGCACTGATACGTCGAGAAGGGGGCAGCGCCGTGGTGAAGATGGAGGACGTGGCACGGCGGGCAAAGGTGTCGACTTCGACGGTGTCCCATGTGCTCAACGGCACGCGCAAGGTCAGCCCGGAAACGGTGGAGGCAGTGCAGCAGGCGGTCCGGGAGTTGGGCTACATCCCCAACACCCTCGCTCGCTCGCTGGCCCGTTCACGCACCAACACCATTGGTGTCGCGATTTCGGCGCTGTCCAACCACTACTTCAGCGAGACCGTGCACGCCATCGAAACCGAATGCGCGCGCCACGGCATCATGATGCTGTTCGTCGACACCCACGATGATCCCGAACAGGAACTGAACGTGGTCAAGGCGCTGCATCATCGCCGGGTCGACGGCATCCTGCTGGCCCCCTCCAGCGATCCTGCGCAAGCGGCGCTGGCGTATCTGCAGGCCAACGCCATCCCCACGGTGCTGGTCGACCGCCTGGCGACGGAGGGCTTCGACCAGGTGGGTGTGGAGAATAGCGACTCTACCCGTGAACTGGTGACGCACCTGATCGGTCACGGGCATCGGCGGGTCGGCATGATTGCCGGGCATCGCGGGCTGAGCACCACCGAAGAGCGCATCGAAGGTTATCGTCAGGCGCTTTCTCATGCAGATCTGCCGTTCGATGAGGCATTGCTGGTCAACGGCGAGTCCAACAGTGAATCGGCGCGTATTGCCGCCTCGGCACTGTTGTCTCTGCCTCATCCGCCGACGGCAATCATGGCCGCCAATAACCTGATGACCATCGGTGCCATGCATGCGCTGCGGGACGCGAAGATCGCCGTGCCGGAGCAGATGGCGCTGGTAGGGTTCGATGATTTCGACTGGGCGGATTTCTTTCTGCCGCGTTTGAGTGTGATCGCTCAGCCGGTTCAAGCGCTGGGCGAGCGTGCCGTGCAATTGTTGTTACAGCGCATCGATCATCCCGACGGGACGCGGCTGTCCGAACGTCTGGCCGCGACGTTGCGCATTCGAAATTCATGTGGATGCCCTTGAGCTCCCGCTGACAGGAACCGAACATCAATGAGTCAAGCTGTCTCGCTGGGCATCGATCTGGGTACTTCGGAACTCAAAGCCATTCTGCTCGACGCCCATGGCGCGGTATTGGCCCAGGCTGGCGCGCGACTGAATGTGACGCGCAGGCAATCGGGCTGGTCGGAGCAAAACCCGGATGACTGGTGGCAAGCGTGCCTGGCAGCGCTCGGGCAGTTGCGCAGGGATCAGCCGATGGCGTGGGAGCGTGTGTCATGCATCGGGCTGTCCGGTCAGATGCACGGCGCGGTCTTGCTCGACGCCGCCGACCAGGTTCTGTATCCGGCGATTCTCTGGGACGATTCTCGTGCGGTGGCGGAGGCCGCCCAGTTGAACCGCGACTTTGCGGAGTGTGCCGAACACACCGGCAGTCTGGCCATGGCCGGGCTGACAGCGCCGAAGCTCGTGTGGCTGCAACGGCACGAACCGCAGATTTTTGCGCGGATCCACTGCGTGCTGTCACCCAAGGATTACCTGCGTCTGTTGCTGACCGGCGAGAAAGTCAGCGACATGTCCGATGCGGCGGGGACCCTCTGGCTGGATGTGGCACGGCGCCAATGGTACGAACCGATGCTGCAGGCCACAGGGCTGACCCTGGCGCAAATGCCAGGGTTGCTGGAGGCTGATCAGGTGTCCGGTGGGCTGAGCGCTGTAGCTGCGAGGTTATCGGGATTGCCCGAACACCTGCCCGTGGCGGCCGGAGGAGGGGACAACCCGGTTTCGGCGGTGGGCATCGGCGCCATCAACGCAGGCGATGCCTTCGTCACCCTGGGCACCAGTGCGGCCATCGTCGCGATCACCGATCACGCCGCGGGTAATCCTCCGAGCGCGGTTCACAGCTTCTGTCATGCGCTGCCCCATCGCTGGTACACCATGGGCGCCATGCTCGCAGGCGCCAGTTGCCTGCGCTGGGCGACGCGGCTGTTGGGGCAGCCGGACGAACAGACATTGTTGAGCCTGGTGCAGACGCAGTTGCCCATCGATCAGCCGGTCGCGGTGACTCACCCGTTGTTTCTGCCGTATCTGGCTGGCGAACGCACACCGCACAATGACCCGCTGCTGCGCGGCGGGTTCATGAACCTGGGGCACGACACCACCCCGGCGATGCTCGGTTATGCGGTGCTGGAAGGGGTCGGTTTTGGCCTGCTGGATGCGATGTACGCCGCTTTGTCGGCCGGTGCCACGGTCAAGGCCTGCGCGTTGGTGGGCGGCGGGGCGCGCAGCGAATACTGGGCTCAGTTACTGGCCAACATCCTCGATCGCGAGGTGTATACGTTGCACGGCAGCGAGCTGAGCGCGTGCATCGGCGCGGCCAAACTGGGATTTCTGGCAATCGGGCAGGGCGCCGATCTGTTGAGCACGGGAATGCCAATCAAGGCGCGGTATAGCCCGATGGTGTCGGTGCAGGCCGCATTGCGCGCACGTTATACGAAGTTTCGCGGCTTACTGCCTGCGGCGCAGGCGCTTCATCGATGAAGCTCTGCAGGCATACAGCATCGCGCTGATGCCAGACGCAGGCGTATTGGCGAAGATCGTGCGGGTCCTTGAGATCGCACGAACGTTATGTATCAGCGCGGCTTGCGGTAGTCGTTCATGACCACGTCGATCGCCTCGCGGGCTTGTTCCAGCACCTGCTCCAAGGGCAGCCTGGAATCGATGTCGACGATAGGCGCCCCGTTGAACGACAGCCTGGGAACAACGGCGATCTTTTTCTCCAGCGCTTCGGGTCGATGGTCGGGCTTGCGCTGAATCGCCGTCTGCAGATCGACGTTCAGGCGCAGCACCAGATCAGGACGCACCGCGGTCATTTTCGTGTACAGCCAGCTCTCGATGCGCATCAGCATCTTCGCGCCAGCGTCCGAGAGGTGGCGATTGGTCAGATGCGGGCCGTCCATCTCGCCGGGTTCGACTGTCTGCGGAAAACGGTCAGTCAGAATCGCGTGCCCCATCGCACGATAGACAGACATTTTCGTGAAGCGGACCACCCTTCTCATCGATGCAATGAACATCACCAGCGCGACCGGCCCGGAAATGCCCTTCACGCGCGCCGAGGCGCCTACCTTGGTGATACGGCTGTCGATTTTCTTGCCCAGACCATGCTTGCGCATCGCCCGGCGCAGGTTGCCCGTCTGTTTGCCCAGATGGCAAAGCCGGGCCGACTGGTAGGACGACATGACCTTCAGCATCTCGTCGCACACCGTCGACTTGCCGCTGCCATCTGATCCGACGATTGCGATGATCGGCGTCTTGCGCCCAGGCACTCGAGTGAACTCCATCGGTCATTGACCTCCCTGGACAGCTACCAAGGCTCGGATCCTGCTCGACACGACCTCGGGAAATTCGAACAGCTCCTGCTCGTAGACGAGCTTGTTTTCTATTTTTTTCATTACCAGATCATCATGCATTTTGCCCATGAGGCCGTTGATGGTCGCCAGAAAAAGCGACAGTGCGTCGTACTCGGGCGAGGGGGAAAGCGCGCGACGCGTATCGCTCAGCGCGATTCTACGGCTGACGATCTTGCGCAGATCGTGAAACTGTCTTGCGGTCAGGAATGCGTCTGCGTGCGAGCTCTGTGCCAGATGCTCATCTTCTCTGGCGATGTAAAGCCGGAAGCTTTCAGGGGTTGAAAGTCCTGCCTCTGTCAGCGTGCGGTGCAGCGTCGAAAACAGATCATCCCTTAACCGACACCACAACTTGATCCCGAGCCACATCAGGCGTCTGCGCTGGCCGTTCTTGAACGCGTCCTGAAATCGCCCCATCAGCCGGGTAATGGAGTCGAGTTTTTCCGGATAGCTGTGCTGAGCGCTGTAATTGGCGCAGGCAAAACGCATCTTCTTGAAGCGCGCACGCATGTATTTGAATTGCAGAGCCTGCTCGGCGGTCGCCGATCCCTTGATCGCGATAGCCAAGACGAGCTGACGCGTTGCCGGCAGGTCGACGCCCGTCACCAGAAGCTGCCAGGCCAGTCGGTAACAACCTGCCAGTTCCGAATGCGTGAGCGCAGGCGCAGGCGCCGAGGGGGACGGCGCCAGAAGATCGACGACATCGTCATCCAGAATGTTCTGCATCAACGTCGTGAGTTGAGCCTGGGTTGCCTTGGGGGATTCGAGCGAAAATTCTGGGCCCAACGTTCACCACCTGAATAAATTTACTGAAGCTTAGTGCGGCCGCTTGAGTGCCACGTGCCGCGCTTGCCACAAGCTGCGCGAGGCGCTCACCCATGAATATCAGCGAGTCAGCGACGCATTAGAGAGGTTTAGTCTGCACGTTTAAAGAAAAAAATTTCGTGATTCCGGTTTTTCCCGGTCGCGGGTGTTTTGCAAAGCGAGACGAGGGCGGGCATTGAAGGTCTATGGGCGGCCATCCGACCGCGACGCAGGGGTGCCGGACGATGCAAGAGGCGAGGCACGCGAGGGGAGGACAATCGTGCAGCCCTACAGGCTATGCAGGGCGGAATATCGCCGTATCAAGTGGGGCTCAAACCTCAATGCACCGCCCAGGAGCGTGGCGCGGGCGTGTGGGTGAACTTGGAAATCCCCTTCACCCAGAACCGCCGATGGGACGTTTCGTTCGGTGGCAGCAACGGTTTGCTGGACCACTGTTGCTGACGCCTGGTCTCTTCGCGATAGGCTTTCCACTCCATGGCTTCTGCGGTGTCCTTGGCCGCGCGTTCGTTATCGAACCAGCCAAGCACCGAAACCTCGCCCTGATCGCGGCCATGTTCTACCAGCAGAAAAATGTCGTACATACCTGTGCCTTTCACTCATCAAGTCTGGCCCGAGAAGGCGGGCTCTACTGATGGCTTATCGACAGTCGCACTGAAATGTTTAGTTTTTGAAACGCTCTGCCGGACCAGCGGTGCCGCGTTCCAGAGCCGCATCGATGGCTCTGGACAGCGTCATTTCGGCAGGGGCGTCAGCACTTCGCCGTTGTCATCAAGCAGGATGAACACCAGCAATTTCGCCGGTTTGCTCGTGCTGGCATTGCGTGATTCATAGTGCTTCGAGCCCGCGGGTTCGTACCAGGTCTGGCCCGCCTTGTAGGTGACTGCCTTGCCGTCGTTGACCCGCGAAATCACTTCGCCTTCCAGCACATAGGCCATTGCGCTGCCGCTGTGGCTGTGGGGAATGGAGACCTGTCCCGGTTTGTAGTCGACGGTCAGCACCATGGCCTTCTTGCCCGGCGCGTTGAGCATCGGGTGGTTCTCCAGCACGGTAATCTTTTCAGGGTCCTCATCGTGAGCCTGGGCGCTGAACGAGAGCGGCAGTGACAATGCCAGCCACGACAGCGTGGCAGCGAGCAGTTTCATCGGTTTCATGATCGGTCCTTGGTGAACGGGTTGACGGAAGACAAGCTATGCCTGCCTTGGCCTCTGTCACACCGCCAATCCACAGAAAGATCATGGGGCCAATGTAGTCGGCGAGCGCCTCACAGGATGGAAATCGGGTAATCCACGATCAGACGGAACTCATCCTGATCCCCCTCGGCCTGATCGGCATTGCCGCGATGCCATGCCTGACGGACGCGAAATGACAGGTCCTTCGCCGGCCCGTCCTGAATCACGTATTTGGCTTCCAGGTTGGTTTCGTGGTGCTTGCCGTCCTCACCATAGCCGTAGGCCCGATAAGGGCTGTCGACCGCCATTTTGGTGCCATCGATGTCGCGGCCGTTGACGTAGCGCGCCATGAAACTCAGACCGGGAATGCCGTAGGTGCTCATCGCCAGGTCGTAGCGCGCCTGCCAGGATTTTTCCCCCGGGCCGTTGAAGTCCGAATACTGAATGGAGTTGGCGAGGAATATCGAGTCGCCCGTAGTGCCCGGGCCGTTGTCGCCGAACGACACGTAGTCGAACGGCTCGTCGCCATGCACTTTCTGGTAGGCGAGGGTGAACGTGTGCCCGGCCATGAAGTTATAGGCGGCGGCCAGCGACCACGTGGTGTTGTCGATACTGCCTGCCTTGGCCTGGCCTTCATCGGTGGTGCGATAGAGGTTGAAGTCGAATGTCAGCGACTGATCGCTGGGCATCGCCAGCACATAGTTGGCATTACCGTAATACTGACGCCAGATGTCTTCGAATTCCGAACCATAGAGTTGAAAGGACAGGCTGTCGTTGACCGCGTACTTGCCGCCGACGAAGTCGACGCTGTTGGTGGTGACGCCGGCATAGCTGGCGAAGAGTTCGCCGCTGGGGCTGGTATGTTGCGGACCGTTACCGGCGGTGAAATGGCCGCCTTCCAGATCCAGTCCGGTGAATTCGCTGCTCTGCAAACTGAAGCCGGTGGCTGTCTGCGGGAACAGGCGCGTACCGCCTGCAGCGAATACCGGCGCGGTGGGCTGCAGGGTTCCCCATTTAAGTTCGGTCCTGGAAATGCGGGCCTTGATGGCGCCGCCTGCCGTTGCGAATTCATCTTCCGGGCTGCCGCTGCTGTCCACAGGAATGTTGCCGGTGCCCGAATGGCCCGCGCCCCCATCCAGTTTCAGACCGTACCAACCGAAGGCGTCCACACCGAAACCGACCGTGCCGGGGGTGAAACCGGAACTGAAGTTGGCCATGAAGGCCTGGGACCAGTCCCGTCGATCCTGAGAACCGCTTTTGCCGTCTCGGTTGAAGTAGTAGTTGCGCGCCAGCACATCGAGCTTGGCATCGTCGACGAAACCCTTGGCATCGGCCTGATCGCTGACGAAGGATTCTGCTTCTACGGATTGAACGTATCCTGCCGACACCGCCAACGCGATCAGACTCAGACTCATCATTCTCATAATGGCATTACCTCTTGGTCTTTGAGGCAGTCCGCTATCGCTTGAAAGCAATAACCCCGACTTGCCCGCAAGACGCAAAGGATAATCGCTGATTCGTGGTTCGCCACCTTCAGGCCGCAATGAGGCACTCATCAGTTGTTTTTCTGACGATTGGTTTATTAAACAGCCAATTAAGCGGTCTGCTTAAAGTGGTTTTTCAATGTCGCAGTGGCGACGTCACCTCAACGGGTAGGTGGCTCAACGGGAAGAGGGAAGGTTGCAGCGTTCGATGTCGCTTTCGAACGCCACATGGCGCACCAGGCTGTTGCTCAGCAAACCATTGAGGCCCGCGTTGCTGGGTTGGGCAAAATGCTCGGACATCGCCTGGCAGGAATCCCAGCGCACATCGATGACCCAGACGTCACTGTCAGCTTCGTCACGGTTCAGGACGCTGGTCACGCAGCCGGGCAAGGAAGGCAGCGTTCTGACGATGCTCGCCAGATATTCACCCAGCTCATCGGAGCGGCCGTGGGCGGCGTGGATTCGTACAGTGTTACTGGCTTCTTCGATCATGCGCAGGGCTCCGTCGCAACGAGAGGTATCTCAACCGTTGCCATATTAGTGGGGACCGTGGCGATTGCCAGTAACCAATCAGATGATTGACCCGGTGGCCAATTGGGTGCGGGGGGGAGGGGGTAGCGGATGCTGAAAGGGGGCGGTGACGGATTTAGCATTAGGCTTGCCCGCAGCAGCGATCTTGAATGACGCCACTGCCGGCAAGCCGGGCTGCTACAGAGCGGCTTATTTGCTGCCGCTGGATCCACCGGCACTGCCGCTGCCGCTGGTGCCGCCGCCACTGCCGCCCATGCCATCGCCGTTAGTCATGCCGCCGCCTGTTCCACTGGCGCCATTGCCGTTGGAACTGCCCATGCCTTTGGTGCCGGGGGTGGAGCTGGTGCCGGCTTTAGGGGTGCCATCGGTATTCGGGCCCTGGCTGCTGGTCCGTGGTCCTGAGGTGCTGGAGTCGACAGGATCGGTCGGACCGGTGGAGCCTGCGAAGGCGGAACCGGTCGCTACAGCGAGAAGGCCGGCAAGGGTCAGGGCAGTCAGTTTTGTCTTGATCATGATGTGAATCCCTTTACTGTCGTGGATACACATTGGTCCGGTGGCTGAGGACAGAGGTGCCGTCTTGCCGACAGACGGTCGGTCGGCGTTTTCAGAACCGGTACGCCTGTGGCACATGTCGGGCGATGAACGCCTGAGTGTGTTCGAGGAACGCCGTCTGCAGTTTCGACGCCGGGCCTTGAACCGGCAGCAACATCGAAAAATCCATCTCGATCGCCGGCTCGAACGCCTTGAAGACGATACGCTCGCCACGGTAATTCACCGCGCTCAACGCATCCACCAGTGCCACGCCGAGTCCGTGTTCGACGAACTCGCACATGGGTTGGGACAACTGCGTCTCCAGGCGCAGCTGCCGCTCAACGCCGTGGGCGGCGAAAATCGTGTCGATCTGGTGCCTGGAGCCGATGGAACGGGGGTAGGAGATGAAGGCTTCGCCACGCAGGTCTTCCGGCACGATCACCGGTTTGTCGCACAGCCGGTGCCCGGCGGGCAGGGCGCAGAGCATGCGGGTGGCAAGCAGTTTTTCCGAACGCGGGCTGGGGTAGGTGTTGGGCAGCACGATGATGCCCAGATCGCAGCGTTGCCCCACCACCAGATCGATCACCTCCGACGACGAATGCACGACCAGCGAAATCTGCACGCCATCGTGTTCGGCCATGAAAGCAGCGATCACCCGCGGCATGAAGATCAGCCCCATGGCTGGCGCACAGGCGATGTGCAATGAGCCGCGCTTGAGGCTGCGAATGTCCTGCGCTGTGCGGGCGATGCGCTCCACGCCCACCAGCGAACGCTGCACTTCCTGATACAGGGTCATGGCTTCGGCAGTGGGTTGCAGCCGGCCCTTGATCCGGTCGAACAGGGCGAAGCCGATGTCATCTTCCAGGCTTGAAATCAGACGAGTCGCTGCCGGTTGCGAGATGTGCAGCATTTCGGCGGCGCGGGTGACCGTCTGGCCGAGGATGACCGCACGGAAGGCTTCGAGTTGGCGCAGGTTCATTCCGCAATCCCATAACAAAAAAACATGACCGGCAGAAAATAAAGCATTTTTCAGGGATTTGTCAGGCCACTAGCATCGTGAGCATCGAGAGTCCAAGCCGTGAAGGCCAAGAATTCAACCATGCACAAGACAGATGTGATCGTTATAGGCGGTGGTCTGGTGGGTATGTCCATTGCTTATGGATTGGCGGTACTGGGACGCAAGGTCACGGTCCTGGATGAAGGCGACGATGCCTTGCGCGCCGCACGAGGCAACTTCGGTCTGCTGTGGGTGCAGGGCAAGGGCTACAAAAACAGCCCTTATGCCCGTTGGACGCGGCAGTCCGTCGCGCTCTGGCCGGCGTTCAACGCATTGCTGGAAATGGATACCGGCATCGATCTTCATCTGCGCCAGCCTGGCGGATTTCAGTTGTGCATGAGCGACGATGAACTGGCCGAGGAGACCCGTCGGCTGGCCTGGCTGCAAGACGCATTCGACGGCGATTACCCGTTCGAAGTGCTGGATCCGGCTCAGCTCAAGTCGCGTATTCCCGGCATCGGTCCAGAGGTGGTCGGCGCCTGTTATTCGCCGATGGACGGTCACGTCAACCCGCTCAAGCTGCTGCGTGCGCTTTACGCCGGGTGCACGCTGCGCGGGGTGAAGATCGTCAACGGTGTCACCGTCGATGCCATCGATCAGAACGCCAACGGGTTCGAGATACGTGCCGCCGAACAGCGTTTGGGTGCAGAGCATCTGGTGTTGGCGGCAGGGCTGGGCAATCGGCCGCTGGGCGCGATGCTCGGCATGGAGGTGCCAGTGCGGCCCAATCGCGGGCAGATTCTGGTCACGGAGCGCTTGCAGCCATTCTTGCATTACCCCACCACTTACGTGCGCCAGACCGACGAAGGCACAGTCCAGTTGGGGGATTCGCTGGAGTCGGTCGGTTTCGATGATCGCACCAGCAGCGCGGTGATGTCCGAGATCGCCGCCCGCGCGGTCGCCTGTTTTCCGCGACTGGGGCAGGTGCGGATGGTTCGCGCGTGGGGCGCTTTGCGCGTGCTCAGTGCCGACGGCTATCCCATTTATGAAGCTGCCCACGACAGCCCCGGCGCGTTCGTCGTCACCTGCCACAGCGGGGTGACACTCGCGGCTGCCCACGCCTTGCGTCTTGCACCGTGGATTGCCGGGGAGGCCGACGCGCCCGGCATTCGCCCTTTCAATCTCGCTCGTTTCAAGGGGCAAGCGGAGGTGCGCTATGCCCACTGAAGCGCTGTTTCGTCCGTTGCAGCTTGCGCCCAATCACGTGCGCATCGCCTTCGAAGACCGGCCGCTGACGGTTCCGGCCGGGGTTTCTCTGGCGGCCGCGCTGCTCGCGAACGATGTGGGTCACACCCGCGAAAGCCCGGTCAACGGCAGGCCCGGAGCGCCGTATTGCATGATGGGCGTGTGCTTCGAATGCCTGGTGGAAGTCGACGGCCAGGCCAACAGTCAGGCGTGTCTGATTCAGGTTCGGGACGGCATGGTGGTTCGCCGTCAGCGCGGTGCTCGCGATCTGCTGATCGGGGACGCCGACGATGACTGACGCCCTGGTTGATCTGATTGTCATCGGCGCAGGTCCTGCGGGGATCAGTGCAGCGCTGGAGGCTTCGGCTTACGGTCTGGACGTGGTTCTGCTGGACGAGCAGGCCAGTCCCGGCGGGCAGATTTATCGCAATGTCGCGCAAGCCGATGCCCGCAGCCGCGAAGTGCTGGGCGCCGAGTATGTGGCCGGTCTGGCGCTGGTCGAGGCGTTGTTGTCCAGCGACGTGCGATATCAACCCGATGCAGCGGTCTGGCAAGTCACCGAAGCGCGTTGCGTGCATTTCCTGCGCCATGGTCAGGCGCATGTGGTGCAGGGACGTCAGCTGTTGATCGCCACGGGCGCGATGGAGCGGCCGATGCCGATTCCGGGCTGGACCCTGCCCGGCGTGATGACCGCCGGCGCCGGTCAGATCCTGCTGAAGAATGCGGCGATGGTGCCTCAGGGGCCGGTGGTGTTGGCAGGCTGCGGGCCGCTGCTCTATCTGCTGGCGGTGCAATATCTGCGCGCTGGCATTCGCATCGAAGCCTTGGTCGACACCAGTGCTCGTCGTGAGGTGTTCAAGCATCTGCGTCACGTGGGTAAAGCACTGGCTGGCTGGCGCGATCTGCTCAAAGGGCTATCGCTGCTGGCGACGCTCAAGCGTGCCGGGGTCAGGCACTTTTACGCCGCCGAACATCTGCGGGTCGAGGGCGGGCGGCGAGCCGAAGCGCTGTGTTTCGACAGCGAAGGTCAGTCGCACAAGGTCTGGGCCTCATTGATTCTGTTGCATCAGGGCGTGGTGCCCAACACCCAGATCAGCCAGTCTCTGCGTGCCGAGCATGACTGGAGCGAGGCGCAATTGTGCTGGGCCGCACGGCGTGACAGCTGGGGCGAAACCAGCCTGCCGGGGATCTTCATCGCGGGCGACGGCGGGTCGGTTGGCGGGGCGAACGTGGCGCGTACCCAAGGCCGGCTGACGGCGCTGCGCATCGCCCAGCGGTTGCAGAAAATAGACGAGATTCAATTGCACAAGCTCGCCTCGCCCTGGCGTCGGTTGCTTGGCCGGCAGAGCGCCGCACGGCCGCTGCTCGACGCCCTGTATCGCCCGCCTGCAAAGAACCGCATTCCCGACGACGCCACCATTGTCTGCCGTTGCGAAGAAGTCAGCGCAGGCGCCATTCGCCGTTATGTGGACCTCGGCTGTCTGGGCCCGAACCAGACCAAGGCTTTCGGTCGCTGCGGAATGGGGCCGTGTCAGGGGCGCCAGTGTGGGCTCACCGTCAGCGAAATCATCGCCGAGCGGCGTCAGGTGCCTCCGGCGTCGGTGGGCTACTACCGCATTCGTCCGCCCCTCAAACCCATCACCCTGGCGCAACTGGCCAGTGAGCGCGAGCTCGACCTTTTCGTTCCTCAACCTTTGAAAGGAGCCCGTCATGAGCACCTCGATTCATCGCATCGAAAGTAACCCACGCCTGAGCCGCAGCGTGGTGCATAACGGCGTGGCCTGGCTGGCGGGCATCGTTGCCGCCGACTGCACCCAGGACATTCGCGGCCAGACCCGTCAGGTGCTGGAGCGTGTCGACGAACTGCTCGCCGCCTCGGGCAGCGACAAGAGTCGCCTGCTCAGCGTGCAGATCTGGATGAAAGACATGACCGCCGATTTCGCCGGCATGAACGAAACCTGGAGCGCCTGGGTCGACGCCGCGCAAACCCCGGCGCGAGCGACCTGTCAGGTGATGTTCGACGACCCCGAGATCCTCGTCGAGATCATCGTCACTGCCGCCGTCTGATCAACCGCTGCAAGGGCAGGGCGCCGCGACTCAAGAGCGCCCACCCGCCGTTCACATTGCTGCTGCCATAACGGGCGACGATCCTCATGCCGAGGGCACGCCCGACTTGAACAACACCGTTTGGAGCCATGCATGAACATCAGAAGTATCGTCACCACCCTGGGCCTCGCTTCCTTTTTGGCCCTCAACGCCCACGCCGCCGAGCCCCAACTGAAACTGGGCATCGAGGCCGCCTACCCACCGTTCGCCTCCAAAACCGCTGATAATAAAATCGTCGGTTTCGACTACGACATCGGTCAGGCGCTGTGCGCCGAGATGAAAGTGCAGTGCGTGTGGAAGGAAAACGAGTTCGACGGTCTGATTCCGGCGCTCAAGGTGAAGAAGGTCGACGCGATCATCTCGTCGATGTCGATCACCCCGGAGCGCATGAAGTCGGTGGACTTCACCGACCGTTACTACCGGATCCCTGCACGTCTGGTGGTGCGCAAGGACAGCGGCATCAGCGAGATTCCAGGTCAGCTCAAAGGTCTGCGCATCGGCGTACAGCGCGCGACCAACTTCGAGCGCTACGTGACCGATAAATTCGTCCCGGCGGGGGCGACCATCGTCAGCTATGGCTCACAGAATGAAGTTTTCCTCGACCTGCTGGGCGGGCGCATCGACGCGACCATGGCCAGTTCCGTGGCCATTGACGAGGGCCTGCTGAAAAAGCCGGAAGGCAAGGATTACCAGTTCGTCGGCCCGGCGTTCACCGAAGAGCAATACTTCGGCACCGGAATCGGCGTGGCCGTGCGCAAGGGCGATCCGCTGCAGGCGCGCTTCAATCAGGCCCTGGCGACCATTCGCGCGAACGGCACCTATTACAAGATCGAGAAGAAATACTTCGATTTCGATATTTATGGGGAATAGGTTCGCTGCGCAGCCGCAAAACTTCGAAACAGTTGATCGCAAAGAAGCCATCGCCAAATGAACGTCACTGGCCTGCAGATGGCGCAGCGCGGGTGTTCATGGACATGAGACTGTCATAAACGGGGTGAAAAACAGCCCTGAACGCGGCCTTCAGTCTGCAGTTGTGGCGCATTGATATTAAATTCTCGAAAACTAGACAACCCCCGTTTTCTTCAATAAAACCGGGGGTTTCGTTTTTACAGGGTGTAGGAGATCGCCTACGTAATCAGCCGGTTATCACCGGATGTCTAAAGACTGTCATCAAACAGAAATGTTTCGGGTTTTAAATCTGCATCGGGTCTTCAACTGTGACCGCACACACACAAATTCTTCTGCTGAGGTATTGCCGTGAATCTGCTGACAAAAACACGCCTGTCGCTCCTGCTGGCTTCGATGTGCCTGACCGGAATGGCGCACGCTACGGACGTCACGGGTGCTGGTTCGAGCTTCGTGTTCCCAGTCATCTCCAAATGGTCGCAGGACTACAGCAAAAGCTCCGAAAACCGCATCAACTATCAGTCGATCGGTTCGGGCGGCGGCATCGCTCAGATCAAGGCGGCCACCGTTGACTTCGGCGCATCCGACGCTCCTCTGTCAGCTGACGACCTGAAAGCGGCTGGCCTGGGCCAGTTCCCGAGCGTGATCGGCGGTATCGTGCCGGTGATCAACGTTGAAGGCGTGGAAAGCGGCAAACTGGAACTCGACGGCCAGACCCTGGCTGACATCTTCCAGGGCAAGATCACCAAATGGAACGATCCTGCGATCACCAAGCTGAACGCCGGCGTCAAACTGCCTGAAAGCAATATCACCGTCGTTCACCGTTCGGACGGTTCGGGTACTTCGTTCAACTTCACCAGCTACCTGAGCAAAGTCAGCGACGCGTGGAAATCCGGCCCAGGCACGGGTTCGGCTGTTCAATGGCCAGTCGGTGTGGGCGGCAAAGGTAACGAAGGTGTGGCTGCCTACGTGAAGCAGATCAAAGGTTCGATCGGCTACGTCGAGTACTCCTATGCCACTCAGAACAAAATCGCTTACACCAAGCTGAAGAACGCTGCTGGCAAGGTGATCGAGCCTAACGCCAAAGCCTTCGCCGCCGCAGCCGACAGCGCTGACTGGGCAAGCGCCAAGGACTTCAACCTGATCATGACCAACGCCCCAGGTGATGGTGCATGGCCAATCACGGCGACCNGAAAAGCGCTGCTGCCTTCAACTTCCTGGAGTGGTCGCTGAAGAAGGGCCAGGCTCAGGCCGAGTCGCTGGAATACGTACCTCTGCCGGCTTCGCTGGTCAGCAAGATCGAAGACTACTGGAAAACCGAGTTCAAGAAGTAACTCGACGTTATCCGGCTTACCCCTGTCACCGAGCGCTCGGTGACAGGGTTTCCTTGCGAGTGGACCCACCATGACTGAAAACACCCAATATATGTCCGCTGTGATTCCGGATGTGACATCCGAGAGCGAAAGACGCGCGGCCCGCGATCACCGACACGACGCCTGGTTCCGGCGCACGATGCTGGGAGCGGCTCTGTTGGTGCTGCTGTTGCTGGCGAGCATCGCCGGCTCGACACTCTGGGGCGGAGCCCTGGCGTTCAAGACCTTTGGTTTCGAATTTCTTACCAGTACCGAATGGGATGCGGTCAACGGCCATTTCGGCGCGTTGGTCCCGATCTACGGCACCCTTGTGACATCCTTTCTCGCGCTGCTGATCGCCGTTCCGGTGAGTTTCGGCATCGCTATTTTTCTGACTGAAGTGGCGCCGCCGTGGTTGCGGATGCCGATTGCCTCCGCGGTCGAACTGCTGGCGGGCATACCTTCGATTATCTATGGCATGTGGGGCCTGTTCGTGTTCGGCCCGTTCATGGCCGAATACATGGCGCCATGGATCAATGACAACCTGGGCGCACTGCCCCTGATCGGTCAGATCTTCCAGGGCCCGCCGCTGGGTATCGGCATGCTGACTGCCGGTATCGTGCTGGCAATCATGATCACGCCGTTCATTACCTCGGTCATGACCGAAGTGTTCCGCAGCGTGCCGGTGGCTCTGAAAGAGTCGGCCTACGCACTGGGCGGCACCACGTGGGAAGTGGTCTGGGACATCGTCCTGCCATATACCCGCTCTGCCGTGGTCGGCGGCATCTTTCTGGGTCTGGGCCGCGCACTGGGTGAAACCATGGCGGTGACTTTCGTTCTCGGTAACGCCCACCAGTTCTCCGCATCGCTGATGATGCCCAGCAGCTCCATCGCTTCGGTGATCGCCAACGAGTTCAGCGAGGCCTACACCGACCTGCATCGTTCGTCGCTGATCGCTCTGGGCTTCCTGCTGTTTGTCGTCACCTTCATCGTGCTGGCGATTGCCCGTCTGATGCTGTCCCGTCTGTCGCGCAAGGAGGGTCTATGAGGAAGGCCGATAACGAAAACCTGTACCGGGCCCGCGCGTTCAAGAACATGATCGCGATGGTCCTCAGCTGTGGCGCCACCGTGTTCGGGCTGCTGTGGCTGGTGTGGATCCTGCTGACCACCATCGTCAATGGTTTCCAGGCGCTGAACCTGCGCCTGTTCACCGAGATGACCCCGCCACCGGGTTCGGAAGGGGGGCTGGCCAACGCTTTCTACGGCAGCTTTCTGATGTCCGGCATCGGCCTGTTGATCGGCACGCCAATCGGCCTGATGGCCGGCATCTGGCTGGCCGAGTTCGCGCGTCACACCAAACTGGGTAACGCGGTTCGCTTCATCAACGACATCCTGCTCTCGGCACCGTCGATCGTGCTGGGGCTGTTCGTCTACACCGCGGTGATTCTGCCGGTCAGTGCGCTGACCAACCACCAGGTCGGTTTCTCGGCGATTGCAGGTGCCCTGGCACTGGCGCTGTTGGTAATTCCTGTCGTGGTCCGCACCACCGATGAAATGCTGCAACTGCAACCGTCGACCATGCGCGAAGCCGCGCTGGCGCTGGGTGTGCCGCAGTGGAAGCTGACCCTGCAGATCGTGCTGCGCGCCGCCAAGGCGGGCGTGGTGACCGGTGTCCTGTTGGCACTGGCACGTATTACCGGCGAAACCGCTCCACTGCTGTTCACCGCGTTCGGTAACCAGTTCTGGAGCAGCAACGTTCTCAAACCGATCGCAAGCGTTCCCGTGGTGATCTTCCAGTACGCGATGAGCCCGTTCGATGACTGGCATTCCCTGGCTTGGGCCGGCGCCTTGATTCTGACCTTGTTCGTACTGGTGCTGAGCCTCAGTTCCCGTCTTCTCCTTTTGCGCAATAGGGCGTCCTGATGAATAACCTTTCCCTCGCCGACGAAAAAACCAAGATTCAGGTACGCGGCCTCGACTTCTTCTACAACGGACATCGCTCGCTGAAGTCGGTCGACATGACCATTCCCGAGAAGCGCATCACCGCGATCATCGGCCCATCGGGTTGCGGAAAGTCGACCTTGCTGCGAGTGTTCAATCGGATCTACTCGATGTACCCCAAGCAGGAAGCCAAGGGTGAAGTGATCCTGAACGGCGAAAACATCCTGGCCCCTGGCTATTCGATGAACCGCCTGCGCAGCCACGTCGGGATGGTGTTCCAGAAGCCGGTGCCGTTCCCGATGTCGATCTACGACAATATTTCCTATGCCGTGCGTCACCACGAAAAGCTGTCGCGCCGTGAGATGGAAGAGCGGGTGGAAGAGGCGCTGCGTGGCGCTGCTCTGTGGGACGAGGTGAAAGACAAGCTCAAACAGAGCGCCCAGAGCCTGTCCGGTGGTCAGCAGCAGCGTCTGTGCATCGCCCGCACCATCGCGCTGCGCCCGCAAGTGTTGCTGCTGGACGAACCGACCTCGGCGCTCGACCCGATCTCCACCGGTCGTATCGAGCAACTGATCACGGAGCTCAAAGAGCAGTTCACCGTGGTCATCGTCACCCACAACATGCAACAGGCCGCGCGCTGCTCGGACTACACCGCGTTCATGTTCATGGGCGAGCTGATCGAACACGGCGACACCGACACCATCTTCACCAAGCCGTCCAAGACCCAGACCGAAGATTACATCACCGGTCGTTTCGGCTGATCCTCAGCCCGACTCAACCCCTGTAGCCGCCCGGCCGTGCTGCTACAGGGGAGCGGGTTATCAGCTCAGCGGAGCAGGGGGGATCGTGCTGTGATCCCCCATGAACTGCTCCAGCCGCTTGCGCAACCAGCGCTCTGCGGGGTCGGTGTCCATCACGCTCAGCCAGACCATCGACAGCTCGAGGTCGGGTGCGATGAAGGGCAGCGGCTCTCCTCGCAATATCCCCGCCTTGTTCAGTGCCGATGCCAGGTGATCCGGCAAGTTACACAGCAGATCGGTGCCCGCCATCAAGGCCGGCAGCGTGCTGTATTGCGGCACTGACAGCACCACTTTGCGCTTGCGCCCCAGCGCCGCGAGCCAGTCATCTGCAAAGCTCGAAATGTTGGCAACGTGGGAGGCCACCACGTGAGGCCGCGAGCAGTATTCGTCCAGGGTGATCGGTTCCTGGGAATCATCGGCCCGCACCACCATTGGCTTGATGCTGCGCAACATTTTGCGCTTTGCATTGGCGGGCAACTCGCGGGTCAGACACACGCCGACGGTAATCTCGCCGGACATCAACAGTTCCGAAATATTCCAGTAATTGGCCTGCTGGATGACCATGACGATGCCCGGCGCTTCCTCGCGAATCGCCCGCAGCAGCGGCGGCAGCAGGCTGTACTCCACATCATCGGACAGCCCGATGCGGAAGGTCATGTCGCTGCTCCCCGGGTCGAAATCCCGGGTCAGGCTCAGCGCCACGGACATCGCGTCCAGCGCCGGCGACAGGTGATGGATGATCTCGTTGGCCCGCGCCGTGGGCTCCATCCGGTGACCGACCCGGATGAACAGCGGGTCGTTGAACAGTGCCCGCAGGCGGTTAAGTGCAGCGCTGATGGTGGGTTGGCCGAGGAACAGCTTCTCGGCGGCACGGGTGACGTTGCGCTCTTGCATCAAGGTTTCGAACACCACCATCAGGTTGATGTCGGCCTTGCGCAGTTCGTTGCGATTCATAAGTCGTCCCCGTTCCCCAACATGTCTCATCCATTTCGTTACGAATGATGGGCGTCAGTTTATGGACCGCCCTTGGGCTGCGTCCAGCGTAACGACAGGTTTCGCGGACTGGTCGGTTAATCCGGCTGCCTTTCTGCCGCAATCCCCCGGCCGAACTAATCCGCCCGCACTTCATGCGCATGCCTGGCGAGCGCATGGCAGCCGCAGGTCAATCGATGCCCTTCAAAGACCACGGGAATGCCGTTCATCTTTCTATGGGGGTGGCCCTCCGTGAACACGAACACATCCTGATGCAACGGGCAGTTGGCGCTGTCGCCGAGCACCGCCACCGGAACGCCGCGAATGGTGTGACTGCCGGCCAGTTGGCATTGAATGACCGTGCCGCCGCTGGTGGTCGGATCGCCCAGGCAGATGGGATTCTTCATGAGGACTGACCTTTCGCACGTGCGCTGAACGGGTCGAGGTGACCGTGGCGCAGGTTTTCTTCCTTGAAAGCGTCGCAAACGGGGCGAATCAACTGAACGATGGTCGAATGCTCTGCGCCTTCGTACACCACCGCGCTGATGCCCCCCTGCTCGTAACTGGCGGCCGTGGCGAGGCTGATCATCAGCAGGATATGGCTGACCCCGGTGTCGCCGATCAGCGGGCCGACATCGTATGTCTGCCCGGGACTGCACGGCGTGAGACCGCAGTCCTCGTGATCGAGCTCTTCCCAGACTTGGGTCAGCGTCGCCTTGATATCCGGCCGTCGGGTGCTGTCATAGAACACCCGCGTTGGGCATTCAACATGGCGCAGCGTGTTCACTGCGTTGATCCACGCGTACTTGAGCTCTGCGACATTGTGCGCGGAAACGGCGGCATCGGCCGCGCATCTGTGGGTCCAGGCGATGATAGAACGATGCAAGTAGCCGAGTCTCGGCGCGTGAACAAAGGTGCTGAACTGAAACGTTGCCCAGCGTGCCGGTAGCCAGGTGGATGGCTGAAAATACCCGGGGCCGTCATCCTTGAAGTCCCTCATCAGTGGCTGCAGCAGCTCGCGCCAGTAATAGGAGGTCATTGTTCGTGGAATGATCAGATCGTGCTTCTGCAGCCATCTGCGATCAAACCGGTACTCTGCCGCATAGGCTTTGTCGCTCTGCCAGAAGTGCGTCCACAGCCTGCCCGTGGGACTGCTGGCAAATGCCTGGGGCGTGGGCGTATCGACCTCGAAATTCTGCAGCCTGGACATTCGCTGAATGTCGCCGAACAAAACAGCGGTGGTGTTGGCCTTCACGGTTGCGCCGTCTTGCGTGGCAATGCCTTCGTCGTCGCCGATCAGCAGTGCTTGCGGCACCTGACCTTGATCGTCCATGAACCTGAAGAGTTCACGAATCGTTCTCTGCATCCGATCGCCACGATCGGCGAACTCGGCGACGAACATGTGCTGCCCAAGCAGCGCCGCGTTGCGGCCTTCGTTGATCATCCAGGCCGGGCTGACCGGGTCGTGCTCAGGCCGTGCCGAGCCGACGACGAAGGTGGGGATCGGCCAGAAGGTCACCCCGTGGGCAGCCGCTGTGCGAAACGCAGCGCCTCGATTGCGGTACAACCTTTGGCCGGGGCGGTCATCGGGTTGCGACGGCGGGGTTGCGAAGGCGCCAAGGGGTTGGCCGTTGTGCAACGATTCCCACAACTGACGAACATCACTGCCGTGTATGCCCAGCCCCACGCCTTGAATCAGCAAGGCGTAGGTGCTGCGCAGCTCATCCTCACTCCATTGTTCGTAGGCCGCTTTGTCACGCAGCTCGCGGCCGAATTCCAGCATGCAAATGATCAGGGTGTGCGCCGCGAACAGCAGACTCAGCCCGAGCACGATCCAGAAACAGCCGTGCTGGATGAGATCGGTCATGTCCTTCATTTCCCGACCTGAGGCCGCCAGTCCCCACTTCAGGGCGACCAACCCACCCAGCCAGAGCGCGAGCATGATCGCCACGGCGCGCAGGTAACCCTTGGGCAGACGCAGCTGTGCCCTGTATGGCGTACGCGGGGCCTTGATCTTCGACAGCTCAAGCATTGCTTTCCAGTCATTCATTACCACTTGTCCTTCTCGGGTTTGCGGTAGAACAGCACGGCGGTGATGCTGCCGTCGGTCATCAGTTCCAGGCGTGCGTCGTCATCGGCCAGGCGATAGGTGGTGACGCCACGCAGGGCCTGGGCGAAGCGGTCGCCGACGTGGTCGAAGCGCGGTCGGTAGCAGCGCGAGCCGGTGAGCGTGAGGGCCTCAACCTGCAAATGCTCACCGTCCACGCGATAGCGGCCGTCCACCTGCTGGCAGCCTGCCCAGCCGATGAGGGTCTGGTCTTCAGGACGGAAAATCACGAAGCCCACATGGCTCTCCTGAGGGATCTCGGAAAGTTCGCCGGGCGTCTGGCCCAGGTCCAGTTGTGCCAGCTTCCAGACCGTGGTTTGCAGCGGCATGGATTTATCCACCACGACCTCGGGTTCGGGTTCTTGTTTGCAGCCGGTCAAAACGCTCAGCAGCAGCGCAAGGCTGTAGATCAGTCCTTTAATGTTCACGCCGTCCTCCGGTCATAAAAGCCGCGTTTTTCAGGGGGTTGCCAGTCCTGGCGCGAAATGGCGGGGCTGTAGTGCACGCGATGCGGGGCGAACACCTGACGCAGGCGCAGGTAGCTCCAGTTTTCGCGGCGGCCGGACACCAGGTAGACCAGGTCTCGTCCGTCGGTGATGCCGTCGACACTGGAGCCCGGCGTGGTGTCGGTGAAGATGGCCGGTTTGCCGGTTCGATAGAGCGCCAGCATCGCTCGGCCCGGTTCGCCCAGCGTGTCGCTGGGCGGGGTGCTGGGTACGACGTGCTTGCCGGCCTGCGCATCGCGGTGCTCGGCTGCTTGCAGGGCGCGCCAGTTGTTCAAGGCCTGCTGGTAGTGAAGTTCCTGCTGTTCCAGCGCCTGATGCAGCTCGTGATGCTCGTCCAGGGTTTGCGGGTCGGTGAGCACGAAATGCGCCCGGGAATCGTGTACGTACTGCTCCAGGAACAGCCCGACCACCGGTGACAGGGCAGGGGCGTGGCGCCATTCCAGGTGAAAGCCCTTTTCCATCGGCGAGGCCAGGCTGTACCTGCTCTCCTCGAGAAGTTTTTTGCGCTCGGCATCGTTGCCGAACACCCGGACCCGCTGCCGCAGCTGGCGGTTGGCCTCGATCATGTCCACCCGTTCCTGCTCGCTGCTGGCGCGCACGAACGACAGTTGGCTGAAGTGCTCGTCCTCCACCACCTGCTTGCGCCAGCCCAGGTACAACGTGCGATGGGCCAGCAGGTGCTCGGTGATGTCGGCGCCGTCTTGCAAGGCGCTCAACGCGTCCATGTAGGCGTCGAAGCTGTCTTGCAGTTCGGGGCTGATGGCGAAGTCGTCCCGCAGACGGTTATCGTCCACTTCATCCAGATCTAACAGCGGTACACCGGCCTGGCGGGCCCGACGGTACATGTCGTTCAACGGAATCTGCGACAGCTTGTCGGCCTGGAGGTGGCGTACGCTGCCATCGGCCTGTTGAGTGCCTTTGCCTTGGTCATTGGGGCCGTAACCGCCACCGACATCGGCGTGCATGCCGGGGTAGACGATCTCCAGGCAACCGGGCGGGTAGCGATCACCGGCGCGAAGCAGATCCACCGGGAACGACACGCGGTTTTCATGGGCCGCCACCAGGTGGACGCACTGTTCGACACAGTCGGGAATGGTCAGCAGGGCTTTCTTGCCCCAGTGTTGATGACCGTCCACCGGCAGCGGATAGGCGTCGGCCAGGCCCACGGACGCGACGGTGTCGAACAGCCCCATGAAACGCACCCGCACCGGGATGCCGCAGAAGGTGTGGTCGTTGTTGCCGAAGTGCATCAGCAACTGGTTGAGGAACGAACGCGCGGCCGTGGCCCCGCGGGAAAAGCCGAACAGGTCTAGGGTGATTTCTTCGATCTTCGGCCCGCCGATACGCGGGACCAGCATGTCGGTGATCTGGTCACGCCAGCGGGGGATCAGAGTGTCGTCCTTGACGGCGTGGGTGATGGATTCGGCATCTTCACTGACCAGCTCGCGGCCATGGGCGACTCGGGCGACCCTGTTGGCAATGAACAGCATGGCAAAGCGGATCCGACGGTCACCCATCGCCCCTTCTTTGGCGCCGTCGGGATGGGGCTCGGGCTCGCCTATCTCAGGGAAGCGGGTGCCGACACCCTGGATATAGCGGCGGTATATACATTCCTGTTCGTTATCTATACCAAGTTCAAAGAGTCTGGCGATATTGCTATGTGAACCGTATGGCCTATCCTCTTCCTTACTGTTTCGCGTGCCGTCGAAATAAATCGAGAAACTCAGTTTTAACCTGCATGGGTGTTCGGCTGTGGGGGTGAGTACTTTCGGCAAAATCAAATAGGATGAAGGCGCATCCGAGGGGCGCCAGCTCTTATTACTCATTTCGAGATTCCTTTCTTCAGGCGAAAATCTTTTTCCGGGTATAAAGGGCCGGGATAGTCCGGATGTCTAGGGTCCAACATGGTTGGGATTATCAATACATCATCGTTTTCCAGGATGTGCACGTTGGTGCCACCTGATTCATCGTACGGGTGAACCAGTACATGTTTTTCAGTCCAGTGACAGGCCTCTGAGTCGGGTATGGGGTTGTGTTTGTAAAAGCGTTCACAACGTCTCCATTTAACGCGTACGGTCAATCCCGGGTGCCAGGGCGCAGGGAGACTCAGCGCGCCTCCGACGGAGCTTCCGCCGGTGCCCGCCGCGCCAACCCAGCCGCCGTTGAGGTACACCGGCCTGACGAACGTATCGCTCTTTTCGTAGTCCATCGGCGTCACGGTCGTTCCGAAATAACGGGTTTTCTCCACAGGTACTACCGGTGGGGACTTTTCATACTTGGACAGCGCGATTAATATCGCGGCTATTCCCAGAAACATGCCAAGGTTCATGCGCATTGAACGTTCCTAGTTAATCAGCCGTCTCTAATTGCTCGGCAGGGCTGTTCGGTTGCAGAGGCGGATGCTTTCAGGAGATAAAAAGTGCGACGGACACGCATTTAAGTGAGGCAGAATTATATGACTCATTTTGAGATGCCTTTCCTGAGGCGAAAGTCCTTTTTTGGATAAGACGGGCCTGGATAATCAGGATGTCTAGCGGACAACATGGTCGGTATGATCAATACATCGTCGTTTTCCAATATATGCAAGTCTGTGCCACCCGATTCATCGTACGGGTGAACCAGTACATCCTTTTCAATCCAGCGACAGTTCTTGCCGTAAGGTTCACACCGTCTCCACTTAACGCGGACGGTCAATCCGGGATGCCAGGGCGCCGGGAGACTCAGCGCACCTCCGACGGACTTTCCGCCAGTACCCGCCGCACCAACCCAGCCCCCATTGACATACACCGGCCGCACAAACGTATCGCTCGCCTCATGGTCCATCGGCGTCACGCTCGTTCCGAAATAGCGCGTTTTCACCACTGGCTCCACAGGCGGGGATTTTTCATAGCGGGACAGGGCGATCAGCAGCACCGCCAGCCCCAGAAACGCCCCCAATGACATGGGCCTCACGGTCCCACCTCGGCATCTCTGGTATCGCGATGAAGTGCCTGAATCAGCGCATTGCCGCTCAACTGCTGTTGCAGCGCTGGCAGTTCCGCCACTCGCCTGGAGGCTTCGGTGCCGGTGCGCAGTGCCCACGCGGTCAGCGCGGCCAGGTCTTTCATGTCGCCGTAACCCGTCGCCATGGCCTGGGTCAGCACCGCGTCGACGGCGGCGTGACGTTGTTCGCGGCAGACTTTGACCGAGGCGTGCAGCGGGGTGAGGGTCTTGAGCTCATGGATCAGCGCGTCCGCCAGCGTGGCCCGGTTCAGCGCAACTTGCTGTTCGGGCTCAAGGGCTGGCGAGACCGGCGTCAGGATCTCGAACCTGTGCGCAAGGCTCAGCAAATGGCCGGCGCCGTTGCGGTCTGCATAGCACCAGGCGCGCAAGGGGTGGCTGAAGGCGTGCTGCTGCGCGACGGTCCACACCGAGAGCAAGGCATTCAGTGCGCGACCGTCAGCCAGGCGGTGCCAGCAGCGCGCGTCGCGATCCTGGCCGCGCATCCACAGCACCAGGTGCGCCTCGATGGCTGCCATCGGTTGTTCGCTGGCAATCCAGTTGATGCCCCGTGCGCAGCCGTCGATGCCGAGCGCGGCGGCGCGCCTCTCGCTCATCAGCCACGGCCCCAGTGCCCGTGCGGCCTTTGGGTACTCGACGAACAGCGACACGGCGCCCTCCGGCTGTCCGGCCAGGTTGGCGCCCAGGCGTTGCTGCATCGCACCGTCGATCAGCACCAGACTCTTGAGCCCGTTCGCGTCGACGAGGCGGCTGTAGGTTTTCGGCAATTTATTCATAGGGTCACCTGCGCAGCCCCGGACAGTGCGGCCTTGAGCAGGCATTCCAGACAGACCGCGTCGGCCGGTGGCGGCATCGTGAGGCTGTAGCGTTCGGTCCTGGGCCCGACCCAGTCGTGGGCACGGGCGTGGACAACGACTTCATCACGGGTGCCGATTTCGATACCGCCGCCGATCTTGATGTAGCTGCCGTCATCGGCAACGAAGCGCAGGTGTGGCGCGCTGATCACCACTTCGCCTTGTTCGGCGCTGATCTGTACGTTCTGCTGGGCGTTGAGCGCGATGTCGTCGTGTTGCGCCTGCACCAGCACCTTGCCGCGATTGGCGATGGCGCGGATGCCGTCGTCTTCGCTGAACAGCGCGATGCCCTTGCCAGCGTTCAGCTGCGTGGCATGACCACTGGTGAATTGCACATGCCGGCGGGCCAGGGTGTCGTGGTTCTCACCCGCGACATGCACTTGCGAGCGCGGCGTGGCGCTGACGATTCCGGCGGCCGCCGCCGTGGCGATCAATGGGTCTCCGGACTCATTGCTGTCCGCTGCCGGCCACTGCTTCAGGGCGTGGCACACCGCATCGAAGCCTTGTTCGTCGAGGGGCTGGCTGCCCTGGGTCACTGCAGTCTGGCCCAGCGCCTTGAACAGTTCGGCGCATTGATCCAGCAGTTCGAGCAGTTCCTGGCGGTCCAGTTGTGCCCCGTTGGCGTCAGTGCGGGCGTAGGTGGTGAGCAACATGCCTTGCGCGGCGCGCAGCGCGATGGCAGCGTCGGTGCGCAGTTCGGCCCCTTCACCACGGGCACTGGCGCTGCCCGACTGGCGCGGGGTGGTCAGTTTGCCCAGGTTCAGCGCGGTGGCCCGGTGGGTGCTGGCCAATCGTGCGCGAACCGCGCCGGGGGTGTCGTCGAACAGCAGTTCGTTGTAGCCCTTGCTCCGGTGCTCGCGGCTGCGAATCCCGGACAGGGCCTTGTTCCCCGGCAAACCGGCCATGCCACTGAAGTACGGCGGCGGGTGGTTGCCGTTGTACATCATGCCGGTCACCACGGGGCGGTCCAGATCCCCGGCCATGTGCTGGACGATGACTTCCTGACCGACACGGGGCACGAACTGATGGCCGAAGCCGCTGCCGACGCTGGGCATCGCTACCCGCAACCAGGCGCTGTCGTCACTGTCCTCACGCCGATCGTCGGCGGCATCACGGCGGTCGCGCTGCCAGTGAAAGCGCACCCGAATCCGCCCCAGTTCATCGGTGAAGATTTCCTCATCATCGGGGCCTGTCACCACGGCGGTGAGCGGCCCGTTGATCACCGGGCGCTTCACGGTCAGGGCCGGGCGGAAGGGAATCCTGTGACGGATGCAGGTAAAGGTGTTGGCGTAATCGGCCGGCTTGGGCGAGCGGTAATTGTTGCGCCCCTGATGCTCCACGCTCAGCAGCAGGAACTGGCGATCTTCCCGGACATCGCGGTCGTGATCGAAATGCTCGACCAGCTCGAAGGTGAATCCGGCACGCATGCTCCGGCAGTTACTGACGCCGTTGAAGTCCTTGGCCTCACGCTCGTATGCCTCGATGCGACGGCGCAGCAGTGCTTCGCCGACCTCGTAGTCGCGATGGGAGCAGGGCTGGGTGTGGTAATAGCGCTCGAACGGACGGATGTCGCCCTGTTTGTTAAGGCTGGGCATGCTCACTGGCAGCGGATTGTGCGGCTGTTTGTAGTCGTTGGTCTGAGCGCTGAAGCGTCCGGCCTGCAGATGCCGCTGCGCGCTCCAGTGGGTGATGGTGTCGCTGCTCTCGGTGACAGATGCGCGGTGGTAGCGGATTTGCGGCTGTTCGGGAATCGGCGACAGATCACGGGAGCGGTCGGTGATGATCAACCGGTGGCCCTGATCATCGTGCTCGAAAAAGAAAAACCAGCCTTCCTCCTCCAGCAAGCGCAGAACGAAGTCCAGATCGCTTTCGAAATACTGGGTGACGTAGCTTCGGAGGGTGCCAGGGGTGCCCAGGCGAAACTCGAAGCGCGCCCATTCGCGGTAGTGAGCGAACACCGCTATCACGATGTCTTCGACGGTTCTTTCCTGAAAGATCCGCGAATCCTGGCGCAGGCTCAGCAGCCATAGCCACGGGCTGAGCGTTGCCGAGTAAGTGGCCAGCCCGCCGTCGCTGCCCTCCAGCGTGAACCGGGTGATGAGGCCGTCGAGATGGCGCACATCGCCGTCGACCAGCGCGATGTGCAGCTGTGCCGGGGTGGCGATCAGTGATTTGAGTTCGATGTGGGCGTCTTGCGCCAGCAGCTTGACTTCGAAGCTGAACAGTTCGGACAGCGCTTCGCGACCTGAGAAGGAATCGAGCAGCAACTCCTGGGTGCCGCTCAGCACGGTCCTGAGTTTGATCAGGCGCTGGTGCTGCGGTGAAAACAGTTCGGTCAGATCCATGGACATAGCTTCTCCTGAGCTCGAAAGCCTTGATCGATACGGGGCGGCAACGGACAGGCTCGAATACGGTGTGTCCATGCGGGTGAAGACGTTTCCCATTGCAAGTGGAAAACCGCCGTTAGTGGAGCACTTCTTCCCGACGGCGCATGTAGGCCGATTCTGATGGCGACGTGGGCCGGATCGGATCTCTCGGCACGGGCCCCTGGCTGGTGATTGCGATGAACTTCCGGCGAGCCCCATCAGTCAGCATTTAAACGTTCCTCATGAGGCTCGACATTCCATGCAGATTTCCCTGAAGGGCCAGGTCGCACTGGTCACTGGCGCCAGTTCCGGATTGGGGGCGGGCGCGGCCAGAGGGCTGGCCGCATCGGGCGCCGCGGTGGTGGTCAACTACCACTCGCAGCCTGAACCGGCCGAGAAACTGGCTGACGAGATTCGTGCCGCAGGTGGCCAGGCCATCGCCGTGGGCGCCGACGTCTCGAAAGAGGACGAGGTCGAAAAGCTCTTCGCTGAAACCCTCAAGGCATTCGGGCGACTGGACATCCTGATCGCCAACTCCGGCCTGCAAAAAGACGCGGCCATCGCTCACATGTCCCTCGCAGACTGGAACACCGTCATCAACGTCAACCTCACCGGCCAGTTCCTCTGCGCCCGGGCGGCCTTGCGCCAGTTCGCCAGACAGGAGATCCGTCCCGACGTCTCCCGCGCCCTGGGCAAGATCATCCACATGAGCTCGGTGCATCAGCTCATTCCCTGGGCCGGGCATGTCAATTACGCTGCGTCCAAAGGCGGGGTCGACCTGCTCATGCGCAGCATCGCCCAGGAGGTCGGCGAGCAGCGCATTCGGGTCAACAGCATCGCGCCGGGCGCGATTCGCACGGCGATCAATACCCAGGCCACCAGCGGCGACGCTGAAAAGAAACTGCTGGAGCTGATCCCCTATGGCCGTGTCGGGGAAGCCGAAGATGTGGCCAACGCCGTGGTCTGGCTGGCGTCCGATGCATCGGACTACGTGCACGGCACCACCTTGTTCATCGATGGCGGGATGAGCCTGTATCCGGAGTTCCGAAATAATGGTTGAACAGGCGCAGACACCTCGATCCGATCCGCGCAACGAGGCCCAGAACCCTATCGAGAACCACGGCATCATCGGCGACATGCGCAGTGCCGCGCTGGTCGCCGACACCGGCAGCATCGACTTCTGCTGCTGGCCCGATTTCGACAGTCCGAGCATCTTCAGCGCACTGCTGGATACCCCGGACGCCGGGATCTTCCAGTTGTCGCCAATCCTGCCCGATGCCCGTCGCCAACAGCTCTATCTGCCGGAAACCAATGTGCTGATGACGCGCTGGATCGCCAGGGATGCGGTGGTGGAAGTCACGGATCTGATGCCCATTGCCTCGGATGTCGATGACCTGCCGCGTCTGGTGCGCCGAATCCACGTCCGCCACGGGACGACTGACGTGCGCATGCTGTGCCGGGTACGTCATGACTACAGCCGTGCTGACACCACAGCGCAAATGGCGGGTAAGGATGTGCTCTTNGTTGACGGGCAGGCTGCCGTGGCCGAGTTTCAGATGGAACAGGGCGACATTGTCGAGTTCATGCTGGGCGGTGCGGGTGACGAAAGGGTCAAGGCCACTCAGTGCGACTGCGACCTGAAAAACACGGTTAGCTTCTGGCAACACTGGAGCCGCCATTCCAACTACCACGGACGCTGGCGCGAAACGGTCAATCGCTCGGCCTTGGCCCTCAAGCTGCTGACCTCGCGCAAGCACGGCGGGATCATCGCGGCGGCCACCTTTGGGCTGCCGGAAGAAGAGGGCGGCGAACGCAACTGGGACTATCGCTACACCTGGATCCGCGACGCCTCTTTCACGGTCTATGCCTTCATGCGTTTGGGCTACACCGACGAAGCCAATGCCTTCATGGGCTGGGTGCGTAACCGCATGGGCGATTGCTGCGAAGACGCCACCAAACTCGGGATTCTGTACTCGTTGGAGGGGCGGGAGGAACTGCCGGAAGAGAACCTTGCGCACTTGTCCGGCTACGGCGGCGCCACCCCGGTGCGTATCGGCAACGAGGCGTACAAGCAGACGCAACTGGACATCTACGGCGAGTTGCTGGACGCGGTGTACCTGGCCAACAAATACGGCGAGGCCATCTCCCACGAAGGCTGGAAACACGCCACGCGGCTGGTCAATGAGCTGTGCGAAAACTGGAATACCAAAGACGTCGGCATCTGGGAGATGCGCGGTGACGATCAGCACTTTCTGCATTCGCGGCTGATGTGCTGGGTCGCGCTGGACCGCGCCTTGCGGCTGTCCCTGAAGCGCTCGCTGCCAGCGCCGTTCGAGAAGTGGGACAAGACACGTCAGGCCATTCACGACGACATCTGGGAGAACTTCTGGGACCCGGAGCTTGAACATTTCGTCCAGCACAAGGGCAGCAAGAACCTGGACGCGTCAATGCTGCTGATGCCGCTGGTGCGGTTCGTCGGGGCCACCGATCCGAAATGGATCAAGACCCTCGACGCCATCGAACGCGCCCTGGTGCGAGACGGCATGGTCTTCCGCTATCGCAATGACGACGACTATGGCGACGGTCTGGAAGGCGAGGAGGGCGCATTTGTCGCTTGTTCTTTCTGGTACGTCGAATGCCTGGCCCGCGCAGGGCGCGTTGCCCAGGCTCACCTCGAATTCGAGCAATTGCTGCGTTACGCCAATCCCGTGGGTCTCTACGCCGAAGAGTTCGATGCTCACGGTCACCATCTGGGCAACACCCCACAAGCGTTGAGTCACCTGGCGTTGATCAGCGCCGCGAGTTTTCTGGATCGCAAGCTCGAAGGCAGCCAGACCCTCTGGCAACCCTGAATCCTGAATCGAGGAACATGACCATGGCCCATGCCTTCAAAGTTGGCGATCACGTGCGCTGGAATTCCGATGTCGGCCATGTAGTCGGTGTCGTGACCAAAGTACATATCAAAGACACCGAGTTCATGGGGCGTCATCGGCCCGCCTCAAAAGACGCGCCGCAATACGAAGTCAAGAGCGACAAGACCGGGCATCTGGCGCTGCACAAGGAAGAAGCGTTGGAGAAAGTCCGGGCGTAAAACCGGCCCCTTTAGCAGCACGGCTTGGCGGCGGTGACGGTTGCAGAGGTGCCACCGCCGGCAAGCCTTGCTGCTACAGCGCTGGCCTGTGATTGGGCTCTTGCCGCCAGGGACAACGATCACTTCGCCCTTAGCTCATACCCCACCGCCAACGTCTGCAGATCGAACCGATCGGCAATCGTCCCGCAATAGCTCATGCGCGCCAGATACGCTCCCGGGCCTTCGAGGTAGGCATTGATGTCCTGCACTTCCTCGCACAACTCGAACGTGCGGTTTTGCAGCGCACCTGCCGCCTGGGCCGAGCGCAGGGCGCCGTAGGGGGTCCAGTCAGAGATGATCAGCGCGCCTTGCGGAGCGGACTTTTCATAGCTGCGCACGAACGCTTCGGCCGAGCGGTCGCTGAGGTAAGGCGCCATGAAATAGTGAATGTCGTCGCGGAACGGCAGTGCTTCCTTGTGGACCGGCAAGTTGATCAGGCCACTGGCGTAGACGGCAAAGACCGCGAGAATCGTAACCGGCGCCGCCAGCGGTGACGCGTTGATCAAAGGCAGGGCCGCAGCGCGTTGCAACAGCGCCTGTAACTGCATCATGCCGAGAATGCTCAACAGCACGGCGCCTGGCAGGAAGAAAGTAAAGCGATCGGTGACGTTATAGGACACCGCGAAGATGAAGTTCATCATCGCCGCGCACCACAGCACGCGGAGTTTCGGGGTTTTTGGAAACAGCACCAGCCCGAGCAGTTGCGGGCCGATCAGCGACAGCAGCATCAGCGCCACCGAGTTCTTTTCGTGCCACATGTCGTCGAAGCGAAACAGCGAGCCCTGCCAGCTTTGTTCGGCGGTCCGGTCCGGAATGCCGATCAGATAGCGATAGCCGATATCGTACAGGCCCGAACCGCTACTCAACTCGTTGGCAATGCCCGCAAAGGCCACGCTGAACCCCAGCGCAAAGCCGGGCAGGGTGATGAGCATGCGCCATTTGTTCTGCCACAGCAGTTGCAGGTAAAGCGGCAACAGCACGATGAACGTCAGTTGGTGGATGGCCGCCGCGAGACCGGTCAGCAGGCCGATCAGAAACAGCTTCTTCAAGGCGCTCAGGCGAAAGCTCTCGTCGAAGTGCAGCATGTACGCCAGCGTCACCAGCAGCGTGTGCAGCAGGTACACCTCGGCCTTGGTCGAGACCCAGAACACGCAGTGGCAGAGGATCGCGGCCGCCACCGACAACAGCGCGACCTGCGTCGAGGCGCCCACCCCTTTGCCCAGACGGTAAATCGCCCAGGCCAGCGGGATCAGCAACAGTGAATTCATTAAACTCAGCACATGCGCGCCGAAGCCGGCGTAC
This sequence comes from Pseudomonas sp. LS-2, assembly GCF_003605735.1. Taxonomy (GTDB): domain Bacteria; phylum Pseudomonadota; class Gammaproteobacteria; order Pseudomonadales; family Pseudomonadaceae; genus Aquipseudomonas. Next base: position 237,644 of record NZ_QXTJ01000008.1, read on the forward strand.
AGCGCGGTGGTGACGAACAGGTACAGCGGATGGTCCAGCGGGCCCAGGGTCTTGCTGAAAAACACGCCTTGGGATGCATCGGCGAGAAACACGCCGTTGTCCATCCACTGGATCGGCCCGCTCGACGCGATAAAACTGGCGATGATTGCCCCGACCACCAACAGCAGGGGGATCAATGTCGACGCTCGATAAGGTACTGCTGCCACCATGAATTGCACTCCTGTCCCTGTCCTGCATTGCTGACTGTTGAATAAATGCCGCTTTGTCGCTGTACCTGTAAGGCTTGCCGGCGGTCGCGACTTCAAGAACGCCACCGCCGGCAAGCCGTGCCGCTACGGGGGGCGGGTGGTGTCCGCTCCATCAACCAACCGCTTGCCCCTGAGGCGTCGACTCACCCTTGAGCCTGATCAGCATCACGGCGCCGATCGCCACCGCGAACCACAGCGTGGCGAGACGAATCAGCACCGTCGCGGCCACCGCGTCAGCGCTGTTCATGCCTTTCCAGACCAGCAGCCCGACCATCACCGCTTCCGCGCCTCCCAGCCCGCCGGGCATGAAACTCACGGCACCGGCGAGCATCGCCAGGGCGTAGACGAACACCGCGAAGGTCAGTGGAATGTCGGCGCCCATCCATTTCAGAATCCAGTCGAACGCCAGTGCCTCTGCGCTCCAGGCGATCACGCTGAGGACTGTCAGCCCGACCATCAGGCGCAGCCGATGACACTGCTGAGCGTGCAGCAAGACCTGCAACAGATGACGCAGCAATCCGATGACCTTGCCACCCTGGGCAGGCAGCATCCGCGTCAGGCGCTCGATCAGCGTGCGCTGCGACAGCACCAGCAGACCGACCACCACCAGCGCCACGCCGACCACGATCATCGGCATCGCCTCGGGATACAGCGACAGGCCGAACAGGGTCAGCAGCACCACCGCGAAAAGGTCCGACAAGCGCTCGCTGAAGAACGCCGCGAAGCTCTGCGGATAGGGCACGCCCCAGCGTTTGAGCAGCACACCGCGCAACGCTTCGCCGGCTTTGCCGGGGGTGGTGGTCAGGGCGAAGCCCGCCAGATAGATGTTCAGACTGGGACGCCAGGGCATCGGATGGCCGAGCACCTTGAGGTAGGTCTGCCAGCGCACGAAGCGCAGGCCGTAGTTCACCGAGGACATGAACAGCGCGATGACGATGCCGACCAGGCCCACCTCGCTCACCGCCGCCCCCACGGCGTGCCAGCCGCCCCACAGCGAGAAGCCCAGATACCCCAGCGCCGAGCCCACCACCGACAGCACCACCGCCCGGTAACGCCAGCCGGACAGGTGCAGTGCCTCGCTCACAGATTCAGCCTCTTGAACACCGGCTGCGGAATGGAGCGGATGATCAGCATGATCAAGCCCCAGAAACCTGGCGCGTACAGCGTCGGGACCTTGTTGGCGATGCCTTTGACGATGCGCTGAGCGACCTGCGCGGGCTGCGCCAGCAACGCCGCCGGTAGCGCGAGGCCCTGAGTCATCGGCGTGTCGACGAAGCCGGGCTTGATCGTGGTGACGTGAACGCCCACCTTGAACAGCCGCGCCTGCAAGCCTTCGCAATAAGTCGAAACTGCCGCCTTGGCGCTGCCATACAGGTAATTGGACGGGCGTCCGCGATCCGCCGCCACCGATGAAATAATCGCCAGACTGCCGCAGCGCTGGGTCTCGAACTGCACCGCCAGTACGGTCAGCAGGGCGATCACCGAGGTGCAGTTATTGGCGAATTCGCGCAGGGCCAGGTTGACGTCGCGCTCGCAGGCTTTCTGGTCGGGCAGGGTGCCGTGGGCGATCAGCGCGATGTCGATCTGGCCCAGCGCGGTCAGGCAGCGGCCGAGCATCAACGGGTGAGCGTCGATATCGTTGGCCTCCATTTCGTGCAGCGTCACGTTCTTCGCCCCGCGCCCCTTGAGGTCGGCGGCGGTCTGCTGCAGTTTGTCGACGTTGCGTGCAACGAGAAAGAAATCACTGCCCTCGCTGGCCCAGAGACGGGCACAGGCACTGGCAATGGCCGACGTGGCGCCGATGATCAACACCTTCTTCGCTTCAGTTTTCATAAGATCACGCGGCTCCAGAAACGGGACATCAGGGACGGATCGCGCAGCGCTTCCAGTCGCTCCCAGGCGGGGTACGCCTGACGAAAGTCCGCGCCGCTCATATGGGCATCCTTGGCCGGATACAAGCGGCCTCCCGCCGCCCGGACAATGTCGTCCAGACGCGGGAATACAACGTTTTCCAAGTGTTCGCTCTGCGGGAAATCCAGGGCCAGCGAGGTGCCCGGCATCGGGAACGACAGAAGGCCCGGTGAGCGCACATCGCCACAGCGTTTGAGCACCGCCAGAAACGAGCCTTGCCCCGACTCGGCAATTGCCCGCAACAGTTCGCCCATCGCTGCCTCGGCGTTGGCGCCGGGAATCACGCACTGGTATTGCTGAAACCCCTGTCGTCCATAAATGCGGTTCCAGTGCAGGATGCGGTCCAGAGGATAGAAAAATGGCTCGTAGGCGCTGCGGCCCTGAGTCCGCTGACTCGGGTGCACGCGCCAGTACAGGTTGTTGAAGGCGCCAAGGGAGAGCTTGTTGATCAGCGACACCGGAGGCGTGAGCGGCATGCTCAGCCTGGCGCGCTTGCCGACTTCCAGAGAGCCGTACTGCGCGTGATCGCCAACGATGAATACGCCGCGCCCGGTGTCGGCGCCTTTTGCCAGGCAATCGACCCACGCCACGCTGTACTCGTGCTTGTCGTCCAGTTCGTCAGCCAGCGAAAAGAATTCCGCCAGGTTGGCGAAGCGCACGGTGTTGGTGTCGATCTGGCTGGCGCGGATCGGCATCAACTGCAGTTGCGCCCAGTGAATGATCCCGGTCAGGCCCAAGCCGCCGATGCTGGCCGAGAACAGCGAGCTGTTGGCGCCGGGCGAGCAGGTGATCTGCGGCTGTCCGTGACGCAACAGGCCGAAACTGCGCACATGCCGCCCGAAGGTGCCGCGCACATGATGGTTCTTGCCATGCACATCGTTGGCAATGGCGCCCCCGACCGTGGCGAATTGAGTGCCCGGCGTTACCGGCAGAAACCAGCCTCGGGGAATCGCCACCGCCAGCACTTCGGCCAGGGTGATCCCGGCTTCGACCGTGACCACACCGTGGTTCCAATCGGCGTCGATCAGCCGGTCCAGGGAGCGCATGTGCAGCACCTGGTCGCTGGCGGCCAGGCAACTGTCGCCGTAGCTGCGGCCATTGCCGTAGGGCAGGCTGCTGCTGTGGTCTTCGATCACTCGATTCAGATGCTCGGGCAACTCGTCCAGCCAGACGCAACGGTGACCATGTTGCGGACTACGGGGGAATCGCCCCCACGAATACAGCGGTGTGCTCATGCGGCAATCCAGAACATCAGGAGGAATACGGCGCCGATAAACTGGCTGGTCCGGTCGCGGATGGCGAACACCACCGGGTCTTCATTCATCTGCCCGCGATGGGTGAGCATCCACACCCGCGTCACCCAGAACAGCAGCAGCGGGCACGCCAGCCAGATGACGTGGGGCGTGACGTACAGCGCGGTGGTCTTGGCGTCCTGGATGTACAGCGCCAGTACCATCACCGCGAGATAACCGGACGACGCGCCCAGGGAAGCGATCATGTCCAGGTCACCGGGGTAATAGCCGCGTCCGCGGGCCATGGTCGTCACCTCGCGCACCCGCGCGTCGCGCAGCTCGGCGTAGCGTTTGACCATCGCAAGGCTCAGGAAGATGAACATCGAGAAAGCGAGGATCCAGAAGGTCAGCGTCAGGTTGAACGCCGCGACCCCGGCGATGATGCGCGTGGTATACAGCATCGCCAGCACGATCACGTCCACCGCCATCAGCCGCTTGAGTTGCAGCGAGTAGGCCAGCGTCAGGCAGTAGTAAGCGGCCATCACCGCCGAGAACTGCCACGGCAGGAGCAGCAGCGCGGCACCGAATGCCGCCACCAGCAGCGTCGGCACCAGAATCAGCCCGGCCTTGATCGACAGCCGGCCGCTGGCGAAGGGCCGATTGCATTTGCTCTTGTGATGACGGTCGTCGCACAGGTCCAGCAGGTCGTTGAGGATGTAGACGCTGGAGGCGCACAGGCCGAAGCAGAAGAAGGCAAAGACGCCGTCGCGCATCAGTTCGAACTGGGTGAAACGGTGGGACGCCAGCAGCGGTACGAAGATCAGCGCATTCTTCAGCCATTGATGCATGCGCATCGCCTTGCGCCAGTCGCGCAGGCCGGGCGTATTCGTGCGAATGGTTGGCTCGACCTGGGACATCGCCTTGACCCGCGACTCCACGCCCCGGTCAGGGTTGACCACATAGGCCTGGCGCGACACATTCCAGATTGGCAGGTCATCTTTGGAATTGCCGATGTAATCGAAACCGCCTTCGCCATAATGCGCAACTAACAGGTCGCGCTTATTGTTGCCGGACAAGTTGCGGTTGCTGTTAGACGCCAATACCAGGTCAAACAGTTGCAAGTGTTCGGCAATTCGCTCGGCCAGGCTTACATGGCTCGCCGTGGCCAGGACGATCATTCGGCCGTTGGCTTTTTCGGCGTTGATCATGGCTATGATCTGCGGATCGTAAGGCAGCACCGAGACGTCGATCTGGGTTTCCAGCGCGAGTCCTTCCTTGAGCGCGGCCTTGCCTTTGAGCAGCCAGCCGAGCATCTTGAAAACCTTCAACGGCTGACTTCTGACGAAGGCCATGGCGGTTTCCATCAACAGGTCCGAACGCAGAAGAGTGCCATCCAGATCCACAACCAAGGGGGGGAACGTTTCTTGAACTCGTCCCTGAATTCTTGCCATGTCGAATGCTCCGAAGCGGGTCCACTCGACTATAAACAAAATATTTTTTTCACAACTTCATTTAAATTAAACGGCGTGGCAATCGCCGCCGAGCACTTGGCGTCAGAATAAGACGTTCGTTTGAAGGCACGAATCGGCGTCCGTGCGTAACAGTCTTGAAACAGCGACCGCCGATTAATTGACGATCAACTAATGGCCGTAATCCGACACTTTGCATTGCGCACCCAAAGACGGCCGGTCCCGAGAATCGCTGTCGCCTCTCGCCGGAACATGGTCATAATGACCGCGTTTTGGCGCGCTCAAACCGGGTTCTGCGTCTGGAGAATCGATGAAAAACCCTCTGCTGCTGGCCCTGGTTCCCCTGGTTGCCGACCTCTCCCGCGAACTGCCGGACGACGAGCGCTATCGCCGACTGCTGCGCTCGTTACGCCAGTTATTGCCCTGCGATGCCGTGGCGCTGCTCAGGCTTGAAGACGATGTGCTGGTGCCGCTCTCGGTGGAGGGCTTGAGCCCCGACACGTTGGGGCGCCGCTTTCGGTTGGGCGAGCATCCGCGGTTGGACATCATCGTGCAGAACCGCGAACCGACGCGTTTTTCCACAGATTGCGAGTTGCCAGACCCCTACGACGGCTTGGTCGACGGGCTGCACGGGCATCTGGAGGTTCACGACTGTCTGGGCTGTCCTTTATATGTGCAGGACAAGCTGTGGGGGCTGATCACGCTGGACTCGCTGGACCCTTCAAGTTTTGGCAGCGTCGACCTGGACAACCTGCAGGCATTCGCCAGTCTGGCGGCCGCCACGGTCATGGCCAGCGAGCGGATCAATCAACTGGCGCGCAATTTCGAAGACCAGCGACAACTGGCCGAAGTCTACAAGCGCGCCGCCGGTGGGCGCGGGCCTCGGGAACTCATCGGGCAGAGCGCCGTGCACAAGCGCCTGCAGCAGGAAATCCAGTTGGTCGGCAACAGTCCGCTGACGGTGTTGATCACGGGGGAAACCGGCGTCGGCAAAGAACTGGTCGCCGAATCCATCCACCTGCATTCGCCCCGCGCGCAGAAACCGCTGATCAGCCTCAACTGTGCGGCGTTGCCGGAGATGCTGGTGGAGAGCGAGCTGTTCGGGCATGTCAAAGGCGCGTTCTCGGGGGCGGTGAGTGGGCGCAGCGGCAAGTTCGAACTGGCTGATGGCGGCTCGATTTTCCTCGACGAAGTCGGCGAGCTGCCGCTGCCGGTGCAATCCAAATTGCTGCGAGTCTTGCAGAGCGGGCAACTGCAACGGGTGGGTTCCGATCAGGAGCACCGTGTGGATGTGCGCATCATCGCCGCGACCAACCGCGATCTGGCCGAAGAAGTGCGCGCCGGACGTTTTCGCGCCGACCTCTATCATCGCCTAAGCGTTTATCCTTTGGTTGTGCCCCCGCTGCGCGAGCGCGGGCGTGATGCCTTGCTGTTGGCGGGGTATTTTCTCGAAGAGAACCGCGCGCGCATGGGCCTGCGCAGCCTGCGCCTGAGCGCCGAAGCGCAGAAAATCCTGCTGGCTTATCCATGGCCTGGCAACGTGCGCGAGCTTGAGCATTTGATCAGCCGTGCCGTTCTCAAGGCGTTGTCAGCGCACACCGAGCGTCCGCGCATTTTGACCATCGAGGCCCAGGCGCTGGGGCTCGATGACGATGGGCAAACCGTCTGCGCAGCCGCACCGACGCAGATGATTTCTTCACCGGTGATCAAGCCGGGGGAGGGGCTCAAGGAAACGGTCGATGCCTTCCAGACGACGCTGATCAACGATGCACTCCACCGCCACCAAGGAAAATGGGCCGACGTGGCCCGCGAGCTGAATGTCGACCGCGCCAACCTCAGTCGTCTGGCGAAGCGGTTGGGGATCCGTTGACCGCAACGCCCGGGTCGGAATGCCCCGTAGCAGTCCGGCTTGCCGGCGGAGCGATTTCAAGGACGCCACCGCCGGCAAGCCGTGCCGCTACGGGGAATCGTATCCGCCTGATCGGTGATCGCCGGCACCTGACTCATCCGCCAGAGGGAGTATGGAAATCACCTTTCTCCGGCACCATCTCGGTCCCCGGCTCGAAACCGGTCTTGGGATTGCAGCCCTCGTCAACCGGGTCGCAGTCATTGTCGACCGGGTCCGGAACGGTTTCCGGAAAGTTGACGTTGTCGGGTGCTGCATCGGGATTTTCAGGACGTGAACCGCTCATGATCTCCTCCAGCCAAAGGTGTTATCGGTTGGAGGAGTCAAGCACAGGGATGTTCCTGGCGCGAGATGAGCGGTGTCAGTGAGCGATGTCTTCCAGCGCCAGATTGCGCGTGCGCGGACCGAACGCGCCGATGGTGATGATCACGATCAGCATGCTGACGACGATGAACGTCAACACCCCCGGCGTGCCGAAGTGGTCGAGAAACAGACCGATCAGCAAACTGCTGAATACCGTTGACAGGCGACTGAACGAGTAGCAGAAACCCACCGCCCGGGCGCGGATGTTGGTGGGGAACAGCTCGCTTTGATAGGAGTGGTACGCGAAGCTCAGCCAGGCGTTGCAGAAGGTGATCATCACGCCGCAGACGATCAACCCCGCCGCCGTGCTCTGCTGGGCGAACAGGGTGCCGAAGACCATCGCACCCAGCGCCGAGCCTACGATCTGCCACTTGTTCTCGAAGCGGTTGGCGAACTTGACGAACAACAGCGGCCCCAGTGGGTAGGCGAGGGTGATGATGAAGGCGTACGCCAGACTGTGGGTCACGCTGACCCCTTGCCCGGAAAGCAGCGCGGGCAGCCAGTTGCCGAAGCCGAAAAAGCCGATGGCCTGGAACACATGGAACACGATCAGCATCAGTGCGCGGCGACGATAGGGCGGCTGCCAGATATCAGCGAAACGGCCTTTGCCCTCTACCGCGACGTTGTGGGTTTCCGGTTCGTCCAGCGCCTTGCCGTGATCCTTCACGCAGCGCGCCTCCAGGTCGTCCATGATCTTCTCGGCCTCGGCGAAGCGGCCGTGTTGCGCCAGCCAGCGCGGCGACTCGGGCAAGCGCGAGCGCAGCCACCAGATGAACAGCGCGAACACGGCACTGGCCAGCACCACGAAACGCCAGCCACTGATGCCGAACGGGTCCTGCGGCACCAGCCACCAGGACATCAGCGCCACCGACGGCACCGACAGAAACTGCACGAAGAAGGCAAAGGCGAACGCCGAACTGCGCATGCGCTTGGGCACCAGTTCCGAGAGGTATGCGTCGATGGTGACCAGTTCGATCCCCAGGCCGATGCCCACCAGAAACCGCATGCAGATGATGCCGATTGCCGAAGTTTGCAGGCCCATGAGCACGGTGGCGATGGTGTACCAGATCAGCGCGAAGGTGAAAATTGCTCGGCGTCCGAATCGGTCGGCGATCGGGCTGAGCAGGCTGGCGCCCAGAAACAGTCCGAGGAAGGTCGCCGAAGCGAATGCAGCCTGGTCGGAAAAACCGAACACGCCGGCGCTGCCGGTGGCGAACAGTCCGGCGCGGATCAGGCCGGGGCTGATGTAGGCGGTCTGAAACAGGTCATACAGCTCGAAAAAGCCGCCGATGGACAGCAGCGCCACCAGTTTCCAGATCGTGGCGACGGCGGGCAGCCGGTCGATACGGGCGGAAATCTGCGAGGCACGAACCGGGTCGAGCCCATCCGGTTGCGCGCCAAGGTGATCGGAGGGGTGTGAAGGCGAAGACATTATTGTTTTCCATTTCCGTGGGACGACGCATGTTAGAGCTTTTGCAGAGATTCAAGACAAAATATTTCCCTGCGTTTAAGCTCCACAACTGATCGCAATCACTTGCCGGACTCCCGTGAAATACAGACTCCCGACCACCGCCACTGCGCCATTCTGCCCCTCCGCTGTCACCGACAGCGTCGCCATTCCGGCCAATGCGTCGTTCCTGCGCAAAATGATGCTGTTCGTCGGGCCCGGCCTGCTTATCTCGATTGGCTACATGGACCCCGGCAACTGGGCGACCGCCATCGAAGCCGGGTCGCGCTTCGGTTATGCGCTGCTGTTCGTGGTGGTGCTGGCGAGTCTGTCGGGCATGGTCTTGCAGAACCTCTGCTCGCGCCTGGGGATCGCCACCGGTCGCGACCTGGCGCAACTGTCCGCCGAGCGCTACAGCCATCGGGTGGGGATGGGGCAGTGGGTCCTGGCCGAGCTGTCCATTCTGGCGACCGACCTTGCCGAAGTGCTCGGTGCCGCGCTGGCCTTTCATCTGCTGCTTGGCGTATCGATCACCACCGGCGTCGCGCTGACCGCGTTCGACACAGTGATCGTGCTGGCTCTGCAAGGCGCCAATTTCCGCCGTCTGGAAGCCATCGTGCTGGGCCTGATCGCGACCATCGCCACCTGTTTCTTCATCGAACTGGTGCTGATCAAACCGTTCTGGCCGGATGTCGTCGCGGGCCTCAAACCGTCGTGGGACGTGCTGAGCAATCAGGAACCGCTGTACATCGCCATCGGCATTCTTGGTGCGACCGTGATGCCCCATAACCTGTACCTGCATTCGTCGGTGGTGCAGACCCGGGTCAACGGCACCTCGGTGGAGAGCAAGGCCAGCGCGATTCGCTATGCGCGGGTCGACACGATCGCTTCGCTGAGCATGGCGTTGGTGATCAACGCCGCCATTCTGATCCTTGCCGCCGCGGCCTTTCATGGCACGGGGCACGCCGATGTGGTGGAGATTCAGGACGCTTACCATTTGCTCGACCCGTTGGTCGGCGGCGCGCTGGCGAGTGTGTTGTTCGGTGTGGCGTTGCTGGCGGCGGGGCAGAGCTCGACCTTTACCGGCACCATCGCCGGGCAGGTGGTGCTCGAAGGTTTCCTCAAGGCCAAGATTCCGTGCTGGCAGCGTCGTTTGATCACACGGGCGCTGGCACTGATTCCTGCACTGATCGGCGTGATCTGGTTCGGTGATGGCGCCGTGGGCAAGATGCTGGTGCTCAGTCAGGTCGTGCTCAGCCTGCAATTACCCTTCGCACTCTGGCCGTTGATTCGCTTCACCAGCGACAAACAGCTGATGGGCCCGTTCGCCAACAGCACCCTGACCAAGACACTGGCCTGGGGGCTGTTCGGCCTGATCTCGGCGGCGAACCTGGCGTTGATGTTTTTCTGGGTGAGCTAAGGGCGATGGGTTGCAGCGCCAGACGTCTGGGCGCAGGACGGGAAACCAGTGCCCTGTGCATCTGGCCGAGGTCGCTGATAGCTATCCGTTTTGTCCTGTCGGATAATGTGCGCGGTTTTTACAACGACGTTTCGGTTAGCCGATCAGGAGTCCATGATGGTCAAAACGCGTCCGCGGCCAGCGGTGAATGGGGTTGCATCTGCGGATCGGGTGCTCACCGTTCTGTCGTCATTTCAGGTCGGTGACACCGCCCTGAGCCTGGTCGAACTGGTTGAACGTACCGGCCTGATCAAAAGCACGATCATGCGTCTGATGGTTTCGTTGGAAACCCACGGGTTTGTGAACCGGCTTGCCGATGGTCGTTACATGCTGGCGAGCGAGGTGATGCGGCTCAATGCGGTTTACCAGGATGCACTCGATCTGGAACGCCATGTGCTCCCCAGGCTCCATAAACTGACGGATGAAACCGGAGAGACCGCTTCATTCTATGTCCGTCATGGGGCGTATCGGCTTTGCCAATATCGCGTGAACTCACCTCACCGACTTCGCCTGCATTTGCAGCCAGGTGACATGCGGCCAATGGACGGAGCGGCTAGCGCTGAAGCGCTGCGTACGCCTTACGTGCGTATGCAGGATGGATTGGAGCCTTTCTATTCGAGTGGAGCGACCGATCCGCATGCCGCGTCGATGGCGTTACCGATTTTTGGCCCGTTGCAGGAAATCCTCGGAGCCATCGTGCTCTCCGGCCCCGCTGCCAGGCTGACGGCTGATTACGCGAAGTCGATCCGTGGTGTGTTCATGGAAGTCGCCGAAGACCTCACACGAAGCCTGGGGGGCAAAAGCATACGGGATGACAAGAGCGGCAACCGTGCGGTTGCCGCCGAGCAAGTCAGCTGAAGCCGTAAAGACCTGCTGGGTTGTGCCTCAATATCTGCGCCCGATCAGTTTCAGCGGGCGCCCATTGGATCAACAGATCAAGGATTGCCGCATCGTTTGGCTTGTCTCTCGGTCTAGCTGCGGCCAGCTACAGGCGCTTGCTGACGCTGTTTGATCTGCCTGCCGCGACCCATCACGAGCACGGCGATCGCTCCTGCCGCGCACAACGCAGCGAGTGGCATCAGAGCAAGTGCGTAGCTTCCCGTTGCATCGTGGATTGCACCGTAGGCGTTGACCATGATGCCGCCACCGATGAGGTTGGCGAGTGCGCCGATCGCAGCCAGGCCGGCGGCGGCAGTACTGCTCGAAAGCCAGCCCGACACCAGCGCCCAAAATGGCCCCTTCATGGAGTAGGCGCCGATGAGCACCATGCTCAGCATGACGACCGTCGCGGGCAGCGAGGAGGTGAACAACGCCAGGAGCAGACCTGCCGTGATCAACAGCAGTGTGGCCGAAGTATGCCAGCGTCGTTCATGAGTGCGATCCGAACTGCGGCCCCAGATGACCATGGCGACGGAAGCGATCCCGTAAGGGATAGCGTTGGTGAAGCCGATCTGCAGGTTGGTCAGGCCAAAGGTCTTCAGCAACTGCGGTGCCCAGACACTCATCGTACTGCCAGCTGCAGATGCGCCCGAGTAAATGAGAGCCATGACCCAGATGTCCTTATGCTTGAGCAATTTCCACAACGACATGTGACCGATATTGGTCTTTAACTTCCGCTCTTCGTCCAGGCGATTCACCAGCCAGTTGCGCTGATCATCGCTCAGCCATGTTGCTTGCGATGGACGATCGGTGAGGACAAACAGGCAGGCGATGCCCAGCAGGACGGCGGGGATACCTTCGAGAATGAATAGCCAGTGCCAGCCGCGCATGCCCATCCAGCCATCCAGGGTAAGCAGATAGCCCGAGAGAGGCGAGCCCAGGAAGTTCGCGCCCGGGATGGCGACCATGAAGATTGCAACCATGCGAGCACGGTAGGCCGCTGGCAGCCAGTAGGTCATGTACAACAGCACGCCTGGGAAAAAGCCGGCTTCAGCCGCCCCCAATAGAAAGCGCATGAAGTACAGCGAGTTGGCGCCCTGCACAAAGGCCGTGCCGGCTGAGACCAGGCCCCAGGTGATCATGATGCGGGCGATCCAGATCCGTGCGCCGAACTTTTGCAATGCCAGATTGCTCGGCACCTCCACCAGGAAATACGAAACGAAGAACAGGCTGCTGGCGAATCCGAAAATCGCAGGGCTCAGGCCCAGGTCATGATTCATTTGTAACGACGCCATCCCGATATTGCCGCGATCAATGATCGCAATCAGGTAGCAGAGAATGAGAAAGGGGAGAAGCCGCCAGGCGACCCGACGCATTGTGGCGCGTTCGAGTTCGCTGACGGGAGCATTCGTTTGTGCCGAGGCCATGGTGCTCTCCTGTGCTTGTTTTTGTGGAGAAACGGTGGGTGGTACAGCCCCGCGAAGGTGCCGGGGCACGGGAAAAAACAGTCAGTTATCGAGCAACTGGCGATTCACGATGCATCGCGGATCGAGCGCAGTGCCTTCCCAGATCTGAACGATTTGCTCGACTGCAAGCAGACCCACGCGCTCGCGAGCCTCGCTGGTGTTTGCGCCGACGTGCGGCGTCGCCACCAGGTTCGGCAAGCCCCACAGCTCGCTCTCGGCAGGCGGTGGCTCCGGGTTGAACGTGTCGAGACCGGCACCGGCAATTCGCTGGGTTTGCAGCGCACGGATCAAGGCCGGGGTGTCGACCAGCTCACCCCGCGCCGTATTGATCAGAATGGCGTTTGGACGCATGCGGTTGAGCTGTGCTGCGCCGATCAGGTTGCGATTCTGGTCGGTCAATGGGCAATGCAGGCTGATGATATCGCTTGAGTCGATCAATCGGTCGAAGTCAGTTTCCCGTTCTACATAGGGACGATCGGGGAGCGTCTTCAAGTACGGGTCGAACACGTTGACCTTCATCCGCAAAGGCGCGACCAGATCCATCAGGATCGCACCGATTGCCCCCAGCCCCACCAGCCCCAGCGTCTTGCCGAACAACTCCATACCGTTAGCCGTGGCCTTGTCCCAATGACCTTTGCGGGTACGAGCATCCAGCCATGCGGTCTGGCGTGCGACGCTGAACATTAACGCAAACGCGTGCTCCGCTACCGACTGGGCATTGGCCCCAAGAGCGATGGTGACCGGCACTTTTTTCTCAGCCGCCGCCTGAATGTCGATTGTGTCGTAGCCCACACCGTGTTTGGCGATGGCTCTGAGGTTCGAGGACGCCTCGATCATTTCCCGCGTGAGTTTTCCTTGCCGAACGATGATTGCATCGGGCTGCTCATCGCGGATGACCGAGGTCAGTTCGGCAGCCGGCAGGTAGGGGACGGTCGGGACAATCTTGATGCCCCGTTCGCTTGCGTAGCTCATGGCGTCATGCGCCAGGGCTGGGCCTGTGAGGAGAATCTTGCGGGTCATGGGTGCGTACCTTGTTCTTATGGCGTTCACGTTCGTGATGCGGCTGGACGCAATGTCGTATCCAGTTTTTGCACCCTATCATAATGAAATGGCGTTTCAATAACTAATTGTTCGTGCAGATGAGTGGCGTATCAAACCAGTTTTCAGGGTGTTGCATCGATCAAAACGAAATGCAATTCTAAAAAGACAAGAGGCTTGCCCGGTGGCAGCACACAATTTCAAGAGAGAGATGCCCCATGACGATTGGATTCCAGGTTCTGAACGCCGCACGCAAGGTCAGCGCAGAGTGGGTTGCCCGATTTCGCGAGGTGCCGGTCGCTAACGTGAGCGACTCCATGAACCGAATGACCGCCGGCGGGGCCCGTCTGCGGCCAATGCACAGCAAAGGGGTGCTGGCCGGGCCCGCTCTGACTGTGAAGGCGCGGCCAGGCGATAATCTGATGCTGCACTACGCCATCGACATCGCTGAGCCTGGCGACGTCATCGTTGTGGATGCGGGCGGGGACCTTAGCAACGCGCTGATCGGCGAAATGATGGTGGCTTACGCGGTCAAGCGTGGCGTTGCCGGGATCGTGATCAATGGCGCAATCCGGGATGCGGGCAGTATTGGCGCAGGCACATTCCCGCTGTTCGCCGCCGGCGTTTCACACCGAGGCCCATATAAAGACGGCCCTGGCGAAATCAACGTTCCTATCGCCATCGATGGCATGGTCATTGAAGCCGGCGACCTGGTGATTGGCGATGAGGACGGGCTTCTGTGTGTCCCTTACGATCATGTGGCAGACGTATATGACCGGGCTGCTGCGAAGCACCATGCGGAGCAGAAGCAACTCGATCAGATCGCACAAGGTAAGAACGACCGTTCGTGGGTTATCGAGTCATTGAAAAAGAAAGGCTGCCAATTGCCAGCGTGATGCAGCGTTCTTGTCCTGTCATCAACTGGCGGTCGCATCAGGCTTCAGCTCAACAAAATCCCCCGCGCCATGCCGGTCGCGGCGATCACGATGATCACCATCAACGCCGCTTCCATGTGGCTGATGCGTGCGAAACGCCGTGAGCGGGAGGTGTCGATGGGCTGGTTTCGCTTGAACGCGATACGCCATTTGATCAGGGCGAACATCGGCACGATTTCCAGCGCGAGAATCGCGACGAATGCTGTCATTTTCAGGTGAAACAGCGGCTGGTGCAGGTAATAGAACGAGCCTTTTTCCAGTCCACCGAACGCCCGAAACGCTCCCGTGATGAGCAGGAGCCCGGCCGACACGCCCCAAATGTTGTCGACCACGAACACATCGCGAAAGGAGCGCGGATCGTCGGTGCGCAGCCGCCGCAGCGCCCGCCCTCGCGCCAGGACCGCCGCCAACGCAAAGCCGAAAGCCAACAAGTGCAACGCAGCCACAACCCATTTAATGAGCATGGTTCAACTCCCCCGAGCGATGTCTAGAGCAAGCGTCAACAGAGCAAGCTTAGCGGGTGATTGCCGTTATGCGTTGTTGCACAGCTCACGACGTCGTTATTGAAAGGGTCCGATGCAAATCGTTGTCATCTGTCATGTTTGTCGTGACTTCGGTGACGGCTCGGGCGCACGAAGTCAACGTAAAAAGCGGAAATGCCAAACAGCGATATTGCAGCAACAATGATCAGACCGATGACTGAGTTATCCACGTTGATCATCCATCAAAACGCCCCGCAGGCAGAGACGCTATTGATCCCGTTAATGCGCGATACCGCAATGAATACGACGGCTTCTTTACGCGATCTAGGATACCCATGACGCAACTTATACAACGGTGGCGTCGGGCGGGTATAAAACCACCGCAGCGCGAAGTTTGTCTGCACCGAAACAACTCATGCCCACGAACGCCGGATGGCTGACCGGCATGTATTGGCAGTCCATCGCCCGACGTTGCTGACTGTGATCGACATCAGGATCATGCAAATACACGAAGTCGTCGTCGCAACCGGCGACCAATACCCAGTGCGGGGCCTTGGAGCGCGTCAGCCGATAGCTGCTGATCAGGACCAGCGCGAGGGCACGACTGGCTTGCAGCTGCGACAGGTTGAGTGCGGCGCTGCCTAAATGGCGCACTCGGCTGTCAGCCAGTTCGCGACTGAATTCCTCGTGCACCAGGCGCATGACCTCGCGTTTTTCCTCGCTGCGCACGCCTGCCAGAAACAGAGGGCCCCTGACCGACACTTGCAGCCCGACATCGAAGCCGCGCCGCAAAGCCGCCAGTGCCAGGCCTTGTGGGCTGCAACCGCCATGGCCTGACGTCATGAACACCGTGGTCGCCTCCCGCCAGATCTGCACCTCCTCATGACGCTGCAGGGAACGCCCTGGCTGCAAGGCCTTCATGGCCATCAGCAGGCACGCGGGCCCACAACTGAAATCCAGGGTCTGCGCGTAGTAGGGCACTTGTCGGGGAACGCTCTCGGCGAAGTCGCGGATGCGCTTTTCGTAGCGCAGCGCCGGCGCATGGTCTGCGTAGTAATCGTCGATGTGATCGAACAGGCGATAGCCATTGCGCTCGTACAGGCGGATCGCCGAGGGGTTATCTGGCCGCACTTCAAGGCGCAGGTAAGCGCACTCACGACTCACGGCGCAGTGCTCGGCCCGCTCAAGCAACTGCTGGCCCAGTCGCTGGCCGCGCGCGTGTTCGCTGATGGCGAGGGAGTAAAGCCGGCCCAGCGAGGTGCCGCGATGAAACAGGACCAGTGCATAACCCGCCAGACGAGTATCGGCTTCGGCCACCAGCAGGCAAGCGTTGGCGCGACTGACCATCCACTGAAAGTTGCGCGCATTCAATCGATCAGTTTCAAAGCACTGATTCTCCAGGGCCAACAGTTCATCCACATCGGACAGTTGGGCGAGGCGATATATAAAGTTCATGTCGGCGACCGTAAAGAGTGAGTAACGAAACGGGACATTTCTACAAAGCCATGTTTTATAGAAAGGACTTGTTTCCCGAAGGGTCCACTCATGAATGCGGTGCCGGTGAAGACCGAAGTATCAACACACGCTCAACGTTCGGCAACTTTTAATATTGAATCGCTGCGGGCGGTCGCTGCCCAGAGTCAGTTGCTCATTGTGGTAGAGCGTCTTGAGGACTGGTCCTCCTACTTGCCCAGCGAAGACCTCATCACGGCGCAGGATTACCTCGAAAACCCCTTGCAAAGCGGTGCCGGCAAGCGGGTTCAGGTGATCAATCTGTGCCGCAGTTATCGCTACCTGGGGCACGGTTATTACTGCTCGCTACTGGCTGAAGCACGCGGGCACAACGTGATTCCGTCGGTCAAGACCATCAGTGAACTGGCACGAAAATCACTTTACAGTCTGGCACTGGATGACCTGGACAAACGCCTGGAACATGCCCTGCGGGACCATCCCTATGACGACACCGAAGGGTTTACGCTCAGCCTTTACTTCGGACAGACCGACCTTGTCCCGTTGCAGGACCTGGCCAGACAGGTGTTCGAAGCCTTTCCCGCACCGATTTTGCTGGTGGAATTTCGCAAGCGCGACAGCTGGCACATCACAGGGATCAAGACCGGTTCCATGACCCGCTTGCGTGATCACCAGCAGGATCAGTTCGCTCAGTCGCTGGACAGCTTCAGCCGCAAGATCTGGCGCCAGCCACGTTCGCGTCGCACGTTTCGCTATGACCTGGCGATCCTGCATGACCCGCAAGAGGTGTTGCCGCCTTCCAACCAGAAAGCCCTGGAGAGCTTCATCCGCGTCGGCCGGCAACTGGGCGTCGACGTCGAGCTGATCGAGAAAAAGGACTACGCCAGGCTCGCCGAGTACGACGCGTTGCTGATTCGTGAAACCACGAGCGTCGACAACCACACCTACCGGTTTGCCAAGAAAGCCGAAAGCGAAGGCCTGGTGGTGATGGACGATCCAGCGTCGATCCTGCGCTGCACCAACAAGGTGTATCTGACTGATCTGCTCAAGCGTCACGGCCTGGGCATGCCCGCCACGGAGGTGCTGTACAAGGAACGACCCGAAGAACTGGAGCAAGTGGCGCGACGCCTGGGGTTTCCGCTGGTCCTTAAAATCCCGGACGGCTGTTTCTCCAAAGGGGTCATCAAGGTGCAGAACGCTCAGGAGATGCAGGAGGCGGCGAGCACGCTGTTCGAGCACTCTGTGCTGTTGCTGGCGCAGGAATACCTGTACACCGAATACGACTGGCGGATCGGGGTGCTGAATCGCAAACCGATTTTCGCCTGTCAGTACTTCATGTCCAAAGGGCACTGGCAGATCTACAACCACAAGGCCACAGCCGCCGACATCAATGGCGAATGCCGTACGCTCGCCATTCACGATGCACCAAAAGCCGTGGTGGATCTGGCGGTCAGGACCGCCAATCTCATCGGTGACGGCCTGTACGGCGTCGACCTCAAGCAGTCGGACGAGCGGGTGGTGGTGATCGAGGTCAACGACAACCCCAACCTGGATGCGGGCATCGAAGACGCCTGGCTGCAGGACGACCTCTACGTGCTGGTCCTCGAAGAGTTCATACGTCGCCTGGACGTCAAACGTCGCGGTCTGGCGAGCTGAGCCCTTGATCAACTACCACGGACTTGAGGCGGGCACCTTGCGTGAGTGCACTGAACAGCACGCGAGCGTGCTCTGGTGCAGCCATCCCGACACGGCGGAGAAGTACAGCATGATGACCACGCCGGTTCCCTGGTGGATCAGCTACCCGGCCTTGCTGCCTGGCATGGCCGGGCTGGGCGTGGCGATGGTGGTGGTGCTCAAGCCCATGGCCAACAGCAAGGCTTGAGCGGCGTTCGCTCAGTTCGCTTCTTTGACGGCGCTCAGAAATGCACAAGTGCGTTCCTGTTGCGGGTTTTCGAAGATCTGCGACGGCGAACCCTGTTCGTGGATCTGGCCCTTATAGAAGAAGCACACCCGGTCGGCGAATTCCCGGGCAAACCCCATCTGGTGCGTGACCATCAGCATCGTCAGCTTGTGCTCGGCGCCGAGTTTGCGGATGACGTTGAGCACTTCGCCGCACAGCTCAGGGTCCAGCGCCGAGGTCACTTCGTCGAACAGCATGACTTTGGGCCGCATCGCCAGCGCGCGGGCGATCGCCACCCGTTGTTGCTGGCCGCCGGAAAGCTGCGAAGGGTAGTGATCGAGCTTGGCGCCAAGACCCACCAGTTCCAGCAGATCGGCGGCGCGCTCACGGGCTTCCTTGGCCTTCATGCCCAGCACATGCACCGGCGCTTCGATGACGTTCTGCAACGCGGTCATGTGCGGGAACAGGTTGAAGCTCTGGAACACCATGCCAATCTTGCCGCGCACCTTGCGGATATGCCGGTCGTTGGCCGGCACCAGCAAGCCGCCGCGCCCCGGCATGTGGGTCAGCGACTCGCCGTCGACCTGAATCTGCCCTTCGTCGATGCCTTCCAGGGTCATCAACACCCGCAGCAGGGTGGATTTACCGGAGCCGCTGGGGCCGATGATCGCGACTTTCTCGCCGGGGGCGACGTCCAGGTTGAGCTTGTCCAGTACGGTGAAGCTGCCGTAACGCTTGGTCACGTCCTTGAAGCTCACCAGTGGCTGAGCGCTGTGGGACAGGGGCATGGCGTTGGCCTCATGGGGTTGCGCCGTCGCTGCCAGTTGCGTGAATTGCGAGAAGGCAGCCGACGAGGTCGATACGGTAGAAGTCATTAGCGTAGCTCCAGGCGCAATTCGAGGCGCCGTACCAGATAGGCCAGAACAATGCTCAAAGCCAGGAAGAACAGACCGACCATGGTGATCGGCTCGAGATAACGGAAGCTTTCCGAGCCGATGTTTTTCGCCTGTTGCATGATCTCCACCACGGTGATCGCCGACAGCACCGGGGTGTCTTTCAACATGGCGATCAGGTAGTTGCCCAGCGGCGGCAGAATCGGCCGGAACGCCTGGGGCAGGATGATGTTGCGATAGGCGATGTAGGGCGTCATGTTCAGCGCGGTGACCGCTTCCCACTGCGCGCGGGGCACGGCATCCAGACCACTGCGATAGACCTCGGCGATGTAGCAGGCGTAATGCACGCCAATGCCGATGATGCCCACCTGCATGGCCGTCATGCTCAACCCGTAGTTGGGCAGCACGTAATACAGGAAATACACCTGAATCAGCAGCGGGGTGCTGCGGATGAACTCGATCACCAGCGTGGTCGGCCAGGACAGCCAGTAGTGCTTGCTGCGGCGGCCTAGTGCCAGAAACAGGCCGAGCACGATGGCGATCACGAAGCCGATCAGGGTGATGCCCAGGGTGTTGAGCGAAGCGCGCAGCAGCTCGGGGAGAATCTGCAGGGCGTATTGCCAGTCGAAGAGATCGTTCATGACAGACCTCCGCGCATCCGCCCGCGACTCAGGCGCCGCTCAAAACGGCGCATGGCGAAGTTGATCAACTGCGCCATGACGAAATACATGATCAACGCCAGAGTGAAGATCTGCAGGGTTTCGAAGGTCGCCTGATCGAGCTGACGCGCCCGGAAGCTCAGGTCCGACAGGGTGATCAGCGACACCAGCGAGGTGTTCTTCAACAGTTCGATCAGCAAGTTGGTGCCCGGTGGAATCGCCGCCAGCAAGGCCTGCGGCAGGATGATCCGGCGAAAACGCGTGAAGGCCGTGAAGTTCAACGCAACGCTGGCTTCGTATTGCCCCTTGGCGACCGAACTGATCGCACCGCGCATGACCTCGGCCCCGTAGGCGCCGATGTGCAGGCCCAGCCCGACGATGGCCACCGCGAAGGGGCTCATCTCGATATTGAACGGTGGCAGTGGCAATACGAAGAACAGCCAGAACAATTGCACCAGCAGCGAGGTGCCGCGAAACAGTTCGATGTACGCAATGGAAAACCAGCGCAACGGCCGCCAGGGCGACATCCGTCCCAGTGCGGCGAGGATCGCGGCGACGATGGCCAGCAACGATCCGTAAAACGTGACCTGGAGCGTGACCCAGGCGCCTTGCAACAACAGCGGTAGTAATTCGCCCATGGCTCGACCCAGTACTCAGGTGTACGCAGGGAATGGGCGCAGCTCGCGGGAGCCGCGCCCGGCGTGGTTCAGATCGACGCGATCACTGACCGCAAAGCTCGGCGGCCGTCTTGGTGGTGAGGTTGTCCTTGTCGAAACCGAAGGGCGCGACGGCCTTGAGGTGATCCTCGGTGCCCAGCCATTTTTTCAGCTCGGCATTGACCGCATCACGCAGGTCCTTGTCTTCCGGGCGGAAGGCCAGGGCGCCATAACCGATGTGCGATGGATCGTCCTTGAAGTCGGTTTCGGCCATCACCTTCTCGCCACCCTTGCTCGCCAGACCTTTCATGGTCAGTTGCGTACCCACCGCCGCATCGGCGCGACCGGCGCGCACGGCCTGCAGTTGCGCGGTGGTGTCCGGCACCTGAAGGATCTGCGAATCCTTGACGCCGCTGTCACGGGCGTATTGCAGGTTCACGGTCCCGGCCATGATCGCCAGCTTCACATCGGGGTTCTTGGCGACGTCTTCATAGCTGTGCAGGTTTTTCGGATTGCCTTTCTCCACCAGCAGAGCGTCCGGCAACTGGTATTGCGGATCGGTGAAGATCACCTGCTTGCAGCGCGCCGGGGTGATGTACATGCCGGCGGCAATCACGTCGAAGCGACCGGCGCGCAGGCCGGGAATCAACGAGCCCCATTCTGTGAGCACGCCGTCGACCTTCTTGATACCCAGTTTGGCGAAGATGATCTTGGCGATCTCCGGCGATTCGCCGGTCACGTTGCCGTTGGTTTCGGTGTAGGCGAAAGGCGATTCGTTGGCGTAGCCGATACGGATGGCGCTGTTGGCCTTGACCGTTTCCAGCGTGGACGCCGCCTGAGCGCCGGCGGTCAGGCCGAACAACGCACAAGCCACGAACAGGCGACGCAGGGGAAGGGTGACACTGTGTGCGAAATTGCTCATCGAAAAAATCTCCTGTTTCTTGTGGACCCGTTGCAAACGGCTCTGTGTTAGGAGGCAGTGACGCTAAGCGCAAAACGTACCGGGGCGGGCTTTTGTGTGCCTGTCATACGGCTGGGGCCGTACCCGTACAAGTCGATATGAACGTTTTTGACTGCGATGATGGCAGTTTTGCTTCGACCTGACCTGAGCATACAAAAGGTCTGCCAGGCATTGCATTGCACTAGGACAATTGCCTGCTGTGTATTCTCAGGAGATGCTGCGTACAAGAGGTGTCGCGTTGGGCCTGATGTTTAGGGGCATGAATTTCTTCTGTAGCAGTCCGGCTCGCCGGCGGTGATGGCCTCAGGATCGCCACCGCCGGCAAGCCGTGCTGCTACAGAGGTTTTGCGTAGGGCCTTGATGTTCGGGACATGATTTTATTCTGTAGCAGTTCGGCAAGGTGATCAGGCAATGATGGAGAAATGGCGAGCAGCCGTGGATCAGGCCCGGGGTGGCGAGTCCAAATACAAGATTCTGGTGCAGGCCATCGCCAGCGACATCGAAAAGGCCGTGCTGGTCGACGATCAACGCCTGCCACCGCAGCGCCAGGTCGCCGACGCCGTTGGCATCAGCGTGCAAACCGTGACCAACGCCTATAAAGAGCTGGAGCGCCAGGGCCTGGTGCGTTGCGAAGTAGGGCGCGGCAGTTTCGTCTCGCGGCGCATGAGCGACCGGGTCGCCACGTACATTCTCGACAGCTCCGAACGGGCGCTGGTGGACTTCTCGACCGCTCGCATCATGCACACCCGCGAGCACGACCGTTTCTGGCGTGACACCTGCGCCGAACTCAGCACCGAAGAGGATCAACCGTGGATTCGCGCCTGTCGCCCCATCGCCGGTTTCGAGTCCCATCGTGAAGCGGCCGTGCACTGGATCGGGCGTCAGGGACTGAAGGTCGAACGCGATGACATCCTGATCACCAACGGCGCGGCCCACGGCATTTTCCTCGCCCTGGCGTCGCTGGCCGGCCCTGATGACGTGGTGCTTTGCGAGGGCCTGACCGACCACGGCGTGATCGGCGATTCACAGGTGTTGGGGTTCACCCTCAAAGGCCTGGAAATGGACCGCTACGGCATCGACCCCGAGCACTTCGAGGACATGTGCAGCAACGAGCGAATCACCGCGCTGGTCTGCACACCGAACCTGAACAACCCCACCACCAGCCTGATGCCGGACAGTCGCCGCCGAGAGATCGCCGACATCGCCCGGCGTTTTGGCGTGCACATCATCGAGGACGATGTGTATGGCCCGCTGCTCGACGAAAACCGTGCACCGCCCATCAGTCACTATCTGCCGGAGCTGTCGTTCTATTGCACCAGCATGACCAAGTCGATCCTGACCGGCATGCGCATCGGCTTCCTCACCGTGCCCAAACGCCTGGCACTGCGCACCGAAAGCATCTTGCGGGTCAACAGCTGGATGGCCACACCGATGATGGCCGAAGTCGCCGCCCGCTGGATCCGCGACGGTCGCGCCGACACCTTGCTGCGTCTGCAGCGTCGTTTGTTGAACGGGCGACAGGCAATGGTCAGCGAATACCTGAGCGAATACATTCAGGGCCAGCACCCCAACTCGCTGAACACCTGGATCGGCATCCCTGGCCACTGGGAACTCGACAGCCTGGTGCGCACCTTGCGTCAGCGTCACATCGCCGTGGCCTCACCCGACCCGTTCACCGTGCGCGGTGTACCCAGAGCACGAGGCGTGCGCCTGTGCGTCGGGGCCGAATGCACGGATGAAGAGATGCGCGAAGCGCTGATCAGCATGCGCGAGATTTTCGGGCAGTACCCGAGCATTCATGATTTCTAGGCTCGACGCAAAATCAGTAGCAGTCCGGCTTGCCGGCGGCAGCGCCAGTGAGGATGCCTCTCCCGGCAAACCCATCTGTTACGACAGAAAAAAGATTTTCCGAAAAATTGCCCTAGTACATTCATCAGCACAATTTCCCGCTTTTAGACTGCGACCAACGCACAGGTCGGGACGCGGTCATGTCAGGGTTGCAGCTCAACGATGTCTATCTCGCTCGTCAGCGCATCGCCTCGCTGGTACGGGTCACGCCCATGGACCCTTCGCCGAGTCTGTCGAAACAGCTCGGCGTACCGGTTTACCTGAAGCTGGAGTCGCAGCAGATCACCGGCAGCTTCAAACTGCGCGGCGCAAGCAATGCCATCGCGCAACTGAGCACCGGGCAACGCGCCAAGGGCGTCGTTGCCGCCTCGACCGGTAATCACGGTCGCGCCCTGGCTTACGCCGCCTCGCAACTCAACGTCAAAGCCACCATCTGCCTCTCGCAATTGGTGCCCCCCAACAAGGTCCAGGCCATTCGCGACCTCGGTGCCGAGGTCTGCATCATCGGCCGCTCCCAGGACGACGCTCAGCGCCAAGCCGAACGTATCGCAGGAGAGCAGGGCGCTGCGTTGCTGCCGCCCTTCGATCATCCGGCGATCATCGCCGGGCAAGGCACGCTGGGTCTGGAGATCATCGAACAGGTCCCGGATGTCGCTCAGGTGCTGGTGCCCTTGTCAGGTGGCGGGCTGTTCGCCGGCGTGGCCCTGGCGCTGAAATCCGCCAACCCGAACATTCGCTTGCACGGCATCTCGATGCAGCGTGGCGCTGCCATGCACGCCAGCCTTCAGGCCGGCCAGCCCATGGAAGTCGAAGAACTGCCGACCCTCGCCGATTCGCTGGGCGGCGGCATCGGTCTGGACAACCAATACACCTTCGCCATGACCCGCGATCTCTGCGATCAGGTGCATCTGCTCGACGAAGCGTCCATCGCTAACGGCATCCGTCATGCGTATTTCCAGGAGCGCCAGGTCGTCGAAGGGGCTGCCGCGGTCGGCATCGGCGCGTTGCTCGACGGCCTGATTGAACCCCGCGGACCGATTGTCGTGGTCGTCAGCGGACGCAACGTCGACCTTGAACAGCACCTGCGTGTGCTGGCCGGAGCCAACCAATGAGTGAAGTCACCCTGTTGAGCGAAAGCGATCTGCGCGCCTGCGTTGCGCTGGATGTCGCGAGCGTGGACGCCATCGAACAGGCGTTTCGTCTGCTGGCGACGGCCGCCGTGGCAATGCCGCCGATCCTGCGTCTGGACATTCCCGAGCACAACGGCGAAGTCGATGTGAAGACCGCTTATCTTCCGGGACTGGAGCGCTTCGCAATCAAGGTCAGCCCCGGCTTTTTCGACAACCCGAAACTGGGTCTGCCCAGCCTCAACGGCATGATGATGCTGCTGTCGGCGCGCACCGGTTTGCTCGATGCCCTGCTGCTCGACAATGGCTACCTCACCGCCGTGCGCACAGCCGCAGCGGGCGCCGTTGCAGCACGCTGGCTGTCCCGCGAAAACAGCCGCAGCGTGGCGCTGATCGGCGCTGGCGAACAGGCCGCGTTGCAATTGCAGGCGCTGCGTCTGGTCCGGCCTATAGACGAGGTGCGGATCTGGGCTCGGGATGCCTCCAAGGCCGAAGGTTTCGCCGCGCAACTGGGCCATGCGTCGCCACTCACGATTCGCCCGTGCGTGAGCGTCGACCAAGCCATGGACGGCGCCGACATCGCGATCACCTGCACCCCCAGCCGCGAGCCCTTGATCGAGGCGCGCCATCTGCAACCTGGCCTGCACATTACCGCCATGGGCTCCGACGCCGAACACAAGAACGAAATCGCCGCGCAGGCACTGGCCCGGGTCGACCGCTACGTCGCCGACCGCCTGAGCCAGACCCGCGTGCTCGGCGAACTGCATCACGCGCTGGCCGCAGGGGCGGTGAGCGATGAAACGGGTTTCGCCGAGCTGGGCCAGATCATCGCCGGGCAGAAGCCGGGGCGTAACAATGCCGGGCAAATCACCCTGTGCGACCTCACCGGCACCGGCGCTCAGGACACCGCCATCGCCAACCTGGCGTTCGAGCGGGCGCTGGCGGCAGGCAAGGGGCTGCGTTTCGGTGGCTGAACTTTCAAAACAACGTCAATCAGTGCGTCATCTACAGAGGGCATCTAGATGTCTCAGATAGTCGTCAATCTTCCCTTTTCACGGGATGAATACGCCCAGCGACTGGCCAAGGTGCGCCGGTCGATGCAGGAGCAGGGGATCGAATTGCTGGTGGTCACCGACCCGTCCAACATGGCCTGGCTGACCGGCTATGACGGCTGGTCGTTCTACGTTCACCAGTGCGTGTTGCTGGCGATGGACGGCGAGCCGGTCTGGTATGGCCGTGGTCAGGATGCCAACGGCGCCAAGCGCACCGTGTTCATGCAGCACGAGAATATCGTCGGCTATCCGGACATCTACGTGCAGTCCCGTGAGCGCCACCCGATGGACTACCTGTGCCAGGAAGTCATCGGCCCGCGCGGCTGGAGCGGGTTGAACATCGGCGTAGAAATGGACAACTACTATTTCAGTGCCGCTGCCTACCTGTCGCTGAAAAAACACCTGCCCAACGCCACGCTGCTGGACGCGGTAGGTCTGGTCAACTGGCAGCGGGCGATCAAGTCGCCGCAGGAGATCGAGTACATGCGCATCGCGGCGCGCATCGTCGAGAACATGCACGGGCGCATCTACGAGCGCATCGAGCCGGGCATGCGCAAGAACGAGCTGGTGGCCGAGATNTACCCGGCCATCGTGCCGTTGCTGCCCACCGGTGCCGACGCCAGCGCGCCGCACCTGACCTGGGACGACACGCCGTTCGAGAAGGGCGCGGGGACATTCTTTGAAATCGCCGGGTGCTACAAGCGCTATCACTGCCCGCTGTCGCGAACGATCTATCTGGGCCAGCCGCCCAAGCATTTCATCGAGGGCGAAAAGGCCGTCGTCGAAGGCATCGCTGCCGGGCTGGACGCGGCCAGGCCGGGCAACACCACCGGCGACATCGCCAGGGCGTTCTTCGGTGTGCTGGAGAAATTCGGCATCCATAAAGACAGCCGCTGTGGCTACCCGATCGGTATCAGCTATCCGCCTGACTGGGGCGAGCGCACCATGAGCCTGCGCCCGAGCGACACCAGCGTGTTGCAGGCCGGCATGACGTTCCACTTCATGCCGGGGCTCTGGATGGACGACTGGGGGTTGGAGATCACCGAGAGCATCCTGATCACCGAAACCGGCGTGGAAACCCTGTGCAACGTGCCGCGTCAGTTGTTCGTGAAGGATTGACCGATGAACGATCTCACCGATAACCCGATCAGCGCGACCGTCGATTTCAGCCTCGACGGCGTGCAGCACGGTTTCCTGAAACTGCCGTATTCCCGGGACGATTCAGCCTGGGGCGCGGTGATGATTCCGGTCACCGTGATCAAGCGAGGTCAGGGGCCGACCGCCCTGTTGACCGGGGGCAACCACGGCGATGAATACGAAGGCCCGGTGGCGCTGAGCAAACTGGCGCAGCGCCTGAGCGCCGAAGAGGTCAGCGGGCGGGTGATCATCATCCCGTTCATGAACACACCAGCGTTTCAGGCCGGTCGGCGCACGTCGCCCATCGACAAAGGCAACCTCAATCGCAGCTTTCCCGGCAAGCCCGACGGCACGGTCACCGAGAAAATTGCCGACTATTTTCGGCGCAGCTTATTGCCGCTGGCAGACATCGTGCTGGACATCCATTCCGGTGGTCGGACCCTGGACTTTCTGCCGTTCGCCGCCTGCCATGTGCTGCCGGACAAACATCAGCAAGCGCAGTGCGAGGCGGGGATGCAAGCGTTCAACGCGCCATACAGCATGCGCATGCTGGAACTCGATGCGGGTGCGATGTACGACACTGCCGCCGAGCAGCAAGGCAAGGTGTTCGTGACCACGGAACTGGGGGGCGGCGGTTCATCCAGCGCCCGCAGCGTGGCGATTGCCGAACGCGGCGTGCGCAATCTGTTGGTTCACGCCGGGATTGTGCAAGGCGAGATCGAACGCCGTCCGACGGTGATGCTGGACATGCCCGATGGCAGCTGCTTCGTGGCCAGCGAGCACGACGGCCTGCTGGAAATGTGCCGCGACCTGGGGGATCAGGTGCGCAAGGGAGAGGTGATTGCCCGCATTCACGACATCAAGCGCACGGGGGCGGCGCCGGTGGAATACCGTGCAGGGCGTGATGGATTGCTGGCGGCCCGGCATTTTCCGGGGCTGGTGCAGTGTGGGGATACCGTGGCGGTGGTGGCCGAGGTGATCAGTTGAAACCCTGCCAGGTGCGCGTGAGCTTGCTCGCGATTCGCCGTATCAGACGTTGTTGTACTGACTGAAGAACCGCCATCGCGAGCAAACACACTCCTACCGTATTGCGGCCGCTCAGGCCGCAATCAAACGCGTCAATCCGACGCCTGAAGCCCTTTCTGCTTCATCACCAGATTCTTTTCCTTCTTGTACTGCAACGCCACTTCCGGCGCCGGACCGCTCTTGCCGGTTTCCATCCACAGGCGCATGCGGCTGGCGTCGGCGAAGTGGGTGTACTTGCCGAACGCGTCGAGGATCACCACCGACACCTGACGGTTGGCCATACTGGTCAGCAGCACCAGACAGTGCCCGGCCTGATTGGTGAAACCGGTCTTGGTCAGCTTGATGTCCCAGTTCGACTTGCGCACCAGATGGTCAGTGTTGCTGAAACCCAGGGTGTAAGTCGGCTTGCGGAAGGTCACGGTCTTTTCCGGGGTGGTGCTCAGCTCGCTCAGCATCGGGTAATTGCGTGCCGCCAGCGCCAGCTTGGTCAGGTCGCGCGCGGTCGAGACGTTGAACACCGACAGCCCGGTGGGCTCCATGTACACGGTATGGCTCATGCCCAGCGCCTTGGCCTTGGCGTTCATCGCCTTGATGAACGCCGGATAGCCGCCCGGATAGCTGTGGGCCAGGCTCGCCGCCGCACGGTTCTCCGAGGACATCAGGGTAATGAGCAGCATGTCGTGGCGATTCAGTTCACTGCCCAGCTTGACCCTGGAAAACACGCCCTTCATTTCGGCGGTCTGAGAGATGTCGACCTTGATCATCTCGTCCATCGGCAGCTTGGCATCGAGCGTGACCATGGCCGTCATCAGTTTTGTCACTGAAGCGATCGGCACGATCACGTCAGGGTTACTCGAATACAGCACCTGACCGGATTTGAGGTCGGTGATCATCGCGCTGCCGGAGGCCAGATGAAGATTGGCCGGATCACGATTGAAGGCAGCAGGTTCGTTCGCAAGTACACCGGTGGACAGTGCGGCGCCTGTCAGAGCAAATATCAGGCTGATAAGTGATGTGCGAATTTTCAAGAGCAAAGCTCACTATTAATGAGAGATAGCGTGGAAGGTCGAACTTTTCTCAAGAACGACAACAAGATCGGCGCATTTTAGGAGCATGTTTCCAATGATGTCGATGGGGGCCGGCGGCCGTTTGAGCAATAAAAGCGGTGCGTATGGCATTCGTTCAGGTTGGTGATGGAAAAACCCTGTATTTAAACCGGTGGCCTCGATATTCATGGCACTTGCGCCGGTCACCGATTAGCATTCCACGCCATCCAAACCTGTCCCTCACATTGACCTAGGAGTTGCGCAATGCCCAAGGGTTTTATCAGCAAGGATTACGCTGCGTTGGTAGTGGTCGCGGCGATCGTTGCGGTGCTCTTGCTCGTGACTGGGCTGTTCGTGAAACCCTCCGACTGGGCCGGCTGGATTCAGGCCATCGGCTTGATGGTCGGCCTGATGATCGCGATCAGCGTGCCGGCGATCCAGCGTCGCCAGGACCAGATCGCACAGCAGAAGGAGGTCCGTGCCCGTGAAACCGGATATTCCCGACGCATGCAATACCTGTGCGGCGAGCTCAACGAAATGCTGGCGAAGATCACCGTCAATCTGGTGCACCTGCGCGCTTCCGACCGCCATCGTCTGCAACGCACGCTGGAAGACTACCTGCATCGCCTGTTCGAATCCCACAAGCTGGATCAGAACGACGACCGCGTGGTCATCGCTCACGAACTGCGCCTGGTTGCCAACGACATGATCGAGGAACTCGAAAGCGGCCGTTCAGATCGCGTCGTGCTCGGCGCACTGGAAAAACGCCTGCAGAAACTCGCCCACCGCTGCCAGGTCAACGCCACCCTCGCCGAACGCGCGTGAGTCGCTCTCCATTCGGGGAGGTGAGGCAGATACGTCCGGTGTCCGGCAAAAGAAACAGGCAAAAAAAAGCCCGCGTCAGGGGATGCGGGCTAAAGGGAAGTGCGGAGCAACGCACGATTACAGGGAATAGCGAAATTCAGTTCTCAGCTATTGAGCTGACGAGTCTCCAACCGCTGCGACAGTTCCTGCGCAGCCGGCAACGAAAGAAGCGGACCACTGACGGGCTCACCGTTCTGCACGAGGTACCAGCACGCCAACAGACCGCGCTCACGAAGCTGTGCGGGGACTGCGCTGCCAACTACCGACATGATTTGAACCTTGGTCATAAATGCCTCCATCAATCTATGGCGCTACTTTACGACCGGATCGCAACGAGCAGAAATCACTGCGCTCGATAGTCGTCATTGATGCGCAGGACGTCAGGTTTTGCACAGAAGGCTGGAAGGAAAAGAACAACGGATCACAACTTGGGACATTGTGCCCTGCACAGGTACGGCGTAATGCCGATCCCGGAAACGACGACCCCGCCTGTTGGGCGGGGTCGTGTATTCAGCAGTCTGGTCTGGGATGGAGGGGCGCTGTTACCAGCGGCCACCACCATGATAATACCCAGGAGGTGGGCCGTAAGGGCGTGGCGGGCCATAGTAACGAGGGCCATAAACCACCGGGCGCTCGACCACATAGGCAGGTTGATAATAAACAGGTGGCGGTGGTGGCGCGTAATACACAGGCGCCGGCGCGACATAAACTGGGGCAGGTGCTGCGTACACCGGAGCAGGGGCCGCATACACAGGGCCGGAAGCCACTGCTGCGCCAACCACGCCGCCGACGACTGCGCCGATCACTGCCGCTCCACCCCAGCCTGGACCGCCGCCATGGGCTTCAGCCTGGCCTGCAAGGGCGAGGGCACCTAACAACAAGGCAACCTTGGGGATGTGACGAATCATGACTGTTCCTCGGTGTTCAGTCCCGTTGTCGCGAGCCTGCGTTACGCTCAGGCACTGCCACGGGATAACTACTCAGACAACGGGTTTCGAAATATCTGCGAAGCCGCTGCGTAAATTTTGTGTAAGGTATTCGACGACATTGATGACAATTGCCCCGGCCAGCGCCGCAAGCAACTGAATTCTACGCCTTTATCAAGGCGTCACCTATTACCGTTGAGGAGATTTCATGTCCGTCACTGCAAGCAAGGAGACTGTCCTGTGCATGTCTCTCGCGGGTCGTCCCGGCAACTTCGGTGTGCGCTTTCATAATCATCTGTATCAACAACTGGGCCTGAACTTCTATTACAAGGCCTTCTCACCGAGCGACTTGCCAGCGGCCATCGCCGGGATGCGTTCGCTGGGTATTCGCGGCTGCGGCGTGTCGATGCCGTTCAAGGAAGACTGCATTGCCCTGATCGACGAGATGGACCCTTCGGCCGCGGCGATCCAGTCGATCAACACCATCGTCAACACCGAAGGCCATCTCAAGGCCTATAACACCGACTACATCGCGGTGGCGCAACTGGTCGAAACCCATGCCGTGCCACGCACCCGCTTCGCCTTGCGTGGCAGCGGCGGAATGGCCAAGGCCGTGGCCTGCGCCATGCGCGATGCCGGGTTCACCGATGGGCTTATCGTGGCCCGCAATGAACAGGCGGGCAGGGCCCTGGCCCAGACCTGCGGCTTCGAGTGGCAGCCTGACCTGGGGGACGAGCGCCCGCCATTGCTGGTCAATGTGACCCCGTTAGGGATGATGGGCGATCAGGCCGATAGGTTGGCGTTCGACGCCTGCGCCATTGAGGCCGCAGACACTGCGTTCGACGTGGTCGCCAGTCCAGCCCGCACGCCGTTCATTCAACAGGCGGAAAAGTACGGCAAACGCTTGATCACTGGCGATCAGGTCGCCGCGATTCAGGCGCTGGAGCAGTTCATTCTTTATACCGGCGTGACGCCGACCGAGGAGCAATACCAGGCGGCTGCGGCGTTCGCCCGGGGGTGAAGCCGGGGGCACCGGACTGCTTGAATCACCTGTAGCAGTCCGGTTTGCCGGCGGTGGCGCCATTCGAATCGCCACCGCCGGCAAACGGAACGCCGCCCGGCCGGACTGCTACCTTCAGTGCAAGTGCATGACCAGTCGCGCGGGTCACCCCTCAAGCTTCGCCAACCGCTCCTCCAGCAGCGCAAGCCGCGCTTCGAGTTCTTCGACCCGTTCCGCCAGCGCCGAGCTGCCACCGCTCGCGCGTTCGGAGGGGTTCTGCCGCGCCGCAAGTATCGCTTCCATGTCCGCCGGATCCCCCAAGGCATGCATGTAGCGATCCTCGCGCTGCCCGGCCTGTCTGGGAATCAGCACGGCCAGGCCTCGCCCGATCAACCGTTCAAGCTGATGGATAACCGCGTCGGTATCCTCAAAGTCATGCATGCGGTTACTGCGGGTCAGCAGTTCATTGACCGTCTGCGGGCCGCGCAAAAACAACAGGCCGGTGAGGATTAGCTGCGCGGGTACCAGTTCCAGCGTCTTGTCGACCCTGTGTTCATAACGGTCGGCGCGACTGCCCATCACCAGACGGGTCAATTGCAGGCCTTCCAGCGCACGCAGGCTTTGCCCGACCTGGCCGGGGGTGAGGTTCATCACCGGTTCCCGACTGGTTTTCTGATTGCACGCCAGTACCAGAGCGTTGAGGGTCAGCGGGTAGGTCTCGGGATTGGTCGCCTGCTTCTCGATGAGGCAACCCAGAATCCGTACTTCGGTGCTGTTCAGCTGCAGCGCCTTGGAGCCCGCGGCAGTGTTCTGGGCATCGTTCTCAAAATCCGGCTCGGTAGACATGGCGCTTTCCCTAAGCGTTGAAAAGGCTATGAGGGTAGGGGCTGGATGAGGTAAAAGACAAGCCGCGTTCGCATGCTCTCCATGTGACCTCATCAATCAGGAACTGCCATGACTATTTCCCTGTACGCCGCTTCGATTCCTGTCTTCAAGCAAATGCTCACTGCACTGGGTGCTGTTCTGGCCAAGGGCGAGGCTCACGCGACTGCCAGGAACATCCAGCCGGACGCCTTGCTGCAAGCGCGCCTGTTCCCGGACATGTTCCCGCTGGTACGTCAGGTGCAGATCGCCGTGGACTTCGCCAAAGGCGCCGGCGCACGTCTGTCCGGTATCGAGCCGCCAAAATACGAAGACACCGAAACCACCTTCGCCGAGCTGCAAGCCCTGCTGACCAAGGTGCTGGCGTTCCTCGATACCGTGACCCCCGAACAGGTCAACGGCAACGAAGAGCGTGAAATCGTGCTGCGTCCAGGCACCGACAAGGAAAAGCGTCTGAGCACTCAGACCTACCTGCTGCACTATTCGCTGCCGCAGTTCTTCTTCCACGTCACCACCACCTACGACCTGCTGCGCCACAATGGCGTGGAAGTCGGCAAGCGCGACTACATGGGCAGTTACTAAGCGATCATGCAGTGATCGGACCCAGCGTCTGATCCGGCCCGCCGTCTGAACCCTTCAGGCGGCGGCCCGCGCACTTATGCATCGATCGCCACTCTTAGATGATCTGGCCGTCACGATCCCGCAGGCCGGGCGGCTGGTGACGCTGTTCGCTTTTACCGTGGCCCGCTTCTAATCGGTAAATAGCTGGCGTCGGGCGCCTTCGGTGATCGCAATAATGCCGGGGTGCTTGACCTTGCGCTCAACCGAGATCGCGTAAAACGACTCGGTCACGGCGTCAGTCTGCCCGATCAGCTCGACGTCGTACTGCTCCATCACCTCATCGGCGATCACGCTCGGTGCGATGAAAATCCCGCTGCCGGATTTGCCAAACGCTTTCATCAAGGCGCTGTCATCGAACTCGCCCACGATCTTGGGCTGCACGTTCTGTTCGGCGAACCAGCGCATCAAGCGGCTGCGCACCACGGTCTGCTGGCCCGGGATCAGCAACGGCGCGCCCTGCATGCCATGGGGGAAATTCTGCCCATAGGCTTTTGCCAGCGCAGCGGTGGCAAAAAAGCTCACGCCACATTCGCCCAGTTTCTGGCTATAGCCTTTAATGTCCAGATGGCTCGGCATTGGGCTGTCGGAGATCACCAGATCCAGGCGCTGAATCGCCAGATCCGCCAACAGCCTCTCAAGCTGGTCTTCGCGGCATGTGATGCGGATCGGCTCGCTCAATTCCATGGTCGGCGCGATCAGACGATAGACGATGGATTTGGGGACTACGTCCGCCACACCCACACGAAACAGGATGTGTTGTTCGTCCGGCTGTGCGCGCAGGACGGCCTCAAGTTCGTTGCCCAGCTGAAACATCTGCTCGGCATAGGGAAGGGCAACACGACCGGTTTCCGTCAGCTCCAGTTGGCGACCGACCCGTTTGAACAACTCCACGCCGTAGGTCTGTTCCAGCAGGCTGATTTGCCCGCTGATGGTCTGAGGCGTGAGGTTCAGTTGCTCACAGGCGCGTACGATGCTGCCGGTCTTGGCCACCACCCAGAAGTAGTGCAGTTGGCGATAATTGAGCATAAACGCCTCACTTCGTGAAAACCGAAGTATACGCCTGAAAAATACGAATTTTCCTGAAGTGTTCGCATCCCTAGAATGCCGGCTTATCTTCTCGAACCAACCTGGACAATCGGTATATGGAATATCTTCTGGAATTGGCCGCTAGCCCCACCGCGTGGGTAGCGCTGGCGACACTGGTGGTGATGGAAATCGTGCTGGGTATCGATAACCTGATCTTCATCTCGATCCTGACCAACAAATTGCCGGTGCATCAGCGCACCAAAGCGCGCCGTATCGGTATCAGCATGGCGCTGATCTTGCGCCTGGGTCTGTTGACCACAGTGGCCTGGATCGTCCAGCTGACTGAACCGGTCATTGAAGTGTTCGGCCAGATGTTCTCCTGGAAAGACATGATCCTGATTGCCGGTGGCCTGTTCCTGGTGTGGAAGGCGACCACTGAAATCCACCACAGCGTGGACATCAAGAGCGAGGAGGAAAAAGCGCTTTCCAACACCGTGATTATGGGCATGGCGGCGGCAATCGGTCAGATCCTGATGCTGGACCTGGTGTTCTCCATCGACAGCATCGTCACCGCTGTGGGCATGACCGAACATTTGCCGATCATGATCATCGCCGTGATCTCTGCCGTGATCGTGATGCTGGTCGCTTCCGAGCCTCTGGCGAAGTTCATCAACGACAACCCGACCGTGGTGATGCTGGCGCTTGGCTTCCTGATCATGATCGGCATGACCCTGATCGCCGAAGGTTTTGGCGCTCATGTGCCCAAGGGCTATGTGTATACCGCGATGGCGTTCTCCGCGCTGATCGAAGGTCTGAACATGCTGGCGCGCCGTGCTCGCCAGCGGCGCCTTGAAGCGGAGGCTCAGGCTCAGAAGGTCTGACCGCCAGTTCGTAGCTCGCAACAAAAAACGGTCGGTGATGGGGCCTCCATCATCGACCGTTTTTTTATCTACCCGTTTTTGTACAGCGATCCCTATCGAAAACCGTGTCAATGCGCCGTCGCATGGCGGTGTTTACGGTCTACGACCTGCGCAGGTTTCGCGGTTTCGCTGCTCCGATATTGCGGGTGATGGCGGCGCGAGATGCGCAGCACGCCCCACAGCATCGCGCTGGCGACGGCCAGCCAGCCCGCGATCAACATCACAATGGTCATTCCGAGGCTCATAGGTCCCTCCGGCTTCTTCGCTTTGTGCTCTCTCTATAACCGACAGTCTAGTACGCCCGTTGTTGCTGAAAATTGACCGTTGGTATGAATCCAATGACCGATTTGTTCTATCGGCGCCCGCTGACTGCACCTTTGAGGCTATACCCATGGCGTAGACGGCTCTATGATCGGCCTCCAGGCCGGGTCGCGGGTTGCCCGGCACCAGACAAGTGAGTGAAGAACGTGCCGGTATTGTCTCGAATGGATGTCTGCGGAGCCAGATGGAAGTGGTTGGCATTGACTGCCGCCTTGACGCTGGCAGGGTGCGCGGATCCTCACGCTTACAAGCCCGGTTACCCACCTCAATACAAGCGTTTGCCGGATCGGGTCGAAATCAATTCCGTGCCGTTTTTCCGGGGCAAGGCCTATCAGAGCGCGCCGTTCGCGCTGGCCAGCATGTTGACCGTGCATGGCGTGCAGACCACCCCCGGCCTGCTTGAAAAACCGCTGAAGCTTCCGGCCGCCGAAGACAAACTCGATCAGAGCATGCCGAATCTGGCCCGTGAGTACGGTTTCGTGGTGTATCCGGTCGATCATCAGTTTCCTGATCTGCTGGCTCAGGTCTCGGCTGGGTATCCGGTCATGGTCCGGTTCAACGACGGCTCGCTGTGGTGGAAGGAACAGCGCTACGGCGTGCTGGTGGGTTTCAACCAGAACAAGCGCACGGTGCTGATCTACACAGGCCTTGGCCGCCTGACCGTGAGCTTCGAGGAGTTCACCTCGGACTGGGACGGCGCGGGTAACTGGGCGATTCTGGTGCAAGGCCCACGGCAATTGCCGGTACCGGTCGATCGCGAGCGTTGGCTCAAAGCCGCCAACGACCTGGCGCAGGCTGGGCAGGAGCAGGCTGCGGGGGAAGCGGTAAAGGCGATCAACAACGCGCATTGAGTTCAGTGCAGTCATGTCGCTGGCTTCGCTCGTTCAACTGTCCGGGTCGCCAGCGACGGGGTCTCGATGGCGCAACCGCCGACAAACAGGGCGCCGTGCGGCCGCGCTACAGCGGTCGAACGCCGGGTTGAATCAGAACCCCAATTTGTCCCGCAGGCTGTAATACCAGGCACCCATCGCGGTCAGGGGTGTACGCAGCAACTGTCCGCCCGGGAACGGATAATGCGGCAGCCCTGCGAAAGCATCGAATCGCTCGGCCTGCCCGCGTAGCGCTTCTGCCAACACCTTGCCCGCCAGATGGGTGTAGGTCACGCCATGGCCGCTGCAGCCTTGGGAGTAATAGATGTTGTCGCCCAGCCGTCCTACCTGCGGCAAGCGCGACAAGGTCAGCAGGAAATTGCCGGTCCAGGCGTAATCGATCTTCACATCCTTTAGCTGCGGGAATGCCTTGAGCATCTTTGGCCGGATAATCGCCTCGATGTTCGCTGGATCCCGTGCGCCATACACCACGCCGCCGCCGAAGATCAGGCGCTTGTCACCCGAGAGCCGGTAGTAGTCCAGCAGATAGTTACAATCCTCTACGCAGTAATCCTGGGGCAACAGCGTACTGGCGAGTTCTTCGCTCAGCGGTTCGGTGGTGATCACCTGGGTTCCGCACGGCATGGATTTGGCCGCCAGCTCTGGCACCAGATTGCCCAGATAAGCGTTTCCGGCAACGATGATGAACTTCGCCCGCACCTTGCCCTGGGCCGTGTGGACCACTGGATTGGCGCCGCGATCGATGCGTATCGCCGCCGACTGCTCATGGATGACACCGCCCAGGGATTCCACTGCGGTGGCTTCACCCAGCGCCAGGTTGAGCGGGTGGATATGACCGCCGCTCATGTCGAGCATGCCGCCGATGTACTGATCGCAGGCCACGACTTCACGGATGCGGTGCTGATCCATCAGTTCCAGTTGCGTATGCCCGTAGCGCTCCCAGAGTTTTTTCTGCGATTCCAGATGCCCCATCTGTTTAGGGGTGATGGCGGCAAAGACGCCGCCGTCCTTCAGGTCGCACTGAATCTGATACCTGGCCACGCGATCGCGGATGATGCGCGCACCTTCGAACGCCATCTCACCCATCAGCTGCGCCTGTCTGGGACCGACCGTGCGCTCAATGACGTCAATGTCGCGGCTGTAGCTGTTGACGATCTGCCCGCCATTGCGACCGGATGCGCCAAAGCCGACTTTGGCCGCCTCCAACACCGTAACCTTGAAGCCGTTTTCCAGCAGAAACAGCGCGCTCGACAGACCGGTATATCCAGCACCGATGATACAAACGTCGGTTTCGACGTCACCTTGCAGCGCTGGACGGGCAGGGGCTGGATTGGCCGAGGCGGCGTAATACGATTGCGGGTAAGTGGTGGTCGTCATCCTGTTGGCCCCTGTCTAATATATTTTACGAATGCGCCGATCCTACCCGAGAAGAAATGCGGCCACCAGCGGTGTGGGTCGATTCGGTGTCTTAAATATGTGCCACCTCGATGGGTGTGTTTATAAAAGGTCAGATTTTTCAGTGTGTTAGATAACTAAACCCGTTGACAGGTTGTTGAATATAAGTAGAATGCCCGCCCACAGCAGGCACGTAGCTCAGTTGGTTAGAGCACCACCTTGACATGGTGGGGGTCGTTGGTTCGAGTCCAATCGCGCCTACCAGATAAATCCGCTCTGCTGGGCGGTAAAAGAAAAGGGCGACCCGAGAGGGTCGCCCTTTTTTTGTCTGCAAAAAAGCCCCGCACTTGGCGGGACTTATTAAAGAAGAAATTTACTGGGGGTTGAACGCAACCCGACGCAACGTACCTGCATCTTTAGCTGCTTTGTAGGCTGCAAGGGCCGCGTTCAGCCGTTCTGCTTTACTGGCTGGTGCGTCTTTCTTGCTATCAGAAGAGTACATAACCTTTCCCTTCGAGGACTTGGTAAACGTTAAAGCCCAACTGGCCTTGATATTTTCTGAGTAAGCAGCCGTAGTATGCGGCAAGCTTCGGCCTTTCCTCAAGAGCCACCATAACCAGCCCACGCACGTCTTTGTTTCGACGGAGCATCCAGGATGACTGAAATATCCCCTGAGCTAAGGCCATGGACTGGCGAAAGGTAAGCAGGCTCAGATCCGGCCAGTCTTTTGGCTGGGTATACGATGGCAGGCCGCCGTCAAAGTCTCGCCGTAAAGCGAACTTCAATTCATAGCAATTTAGGGGGAGGGCCCTTCCAAGCTCCCTCTCCACCAGCTCCTGCTCGGCGAAAAAGCCAGCGTTGATTGGCACGTAAAGAATTCCGTACTCAATCTGATCAACGCGAATCGTGTGAATAAGCGCTTGATGACCGTCCTGAGTCATCAAATCCATTTCTTCGTATCCATGATCAAGCCAAAGCTCTGCCACTACTTCAATTCCAATCCATGCCAGTGGCTTGGTTCAGCAAAAATTCCCGCGCCTTGGCCGGCTTTCCTTTGCTTGGACTTGTACCGGATCACGCACCAACTGCGGGCTCGAAATCTACGTGGTGACTCAGGCGCGGTCAAGCCGCCAACCTTTGCAAAGAAGCCCCGCTCCAACCAATCGACATCGGAGGTTTCGCCTTCAAAACGTTGATCGATGCGCCAGCACAGCTGCTTATTGAGGCTGTGCCAGAGCCCGGAAGCTTTCGGTGCGAATCGTCCTACTTGAATATCAGGGAAGTCCCACTGTCATTGTTGGCAGCTATGCAGATCTTCCTATAGGCATAAAATATTAGTCTTACCCCTCAGAAAAAAAGGTCGCGGGCGTCGCGCATTCCGTGTGGTCGGGATGGTGACCGGACGTTGATCGTATGAGTGGTGATGAGGAGATTTTATGTGCAATGGATGGAATGCGTACGCGAGCATGCTGACGGATCTGGACTGTATTTCGCGAGCGGCGGTGGTGGGGCTCGATGGTCGAATGCGGGGCGGATCGCCGGGTTTTTATGTCAGCTGCGTCGAATCCGCGGAAATCGTCAGAAGAATCGACCTGCATAGATACGCTGCGTTACCCATTATCGTGGGCAACACCAAGTATGCTTTTCACACGCGTGGCGAGAATTCCTTGATCGGGCGCAGAGGCGTGGAGCGGATTTATTGCGTCATGGCTGACGAGGTGCTGTTACTGGCAGTGGCGCCTGATCCGGGTAGGGCGCAAGACGCGCAGCGAAGTGTGGAGCGAATGGCGCATTACATTCGATCCCAAGGCGTGGGCGCAAAGGCGCTCCCTTGACCAGGAGCGCTGCGCAATGCCTGCGATTTTTACTCCGCCTTGCTGCGGGTGATACGGCCCGACTTGATTTCGTCCACGTAAGCCCGCAGACGATCAGCATCTTTGTACTGCTGGTTCATCAAATGCAGCACCGCCACCACGTCCACATCCTTGACGCGCTCGGCGAGGCGGCTGATTTCGCCGGCAGTGCTTTCAAGATTGCCGGCAATGGCATTCAGGTCGCGCTTGAGTTCCAGCGCCGATTTTTTCATTCCCACAGTGTTTCCCCAAAAAACGTCAGGGCCAGACTGACGCGTGTCAGTCGTAGCCCTTTATTAGCAACGCTATATAACAACTGCGTGATGATAGCGCGTGCGGTGACGGTTTCGGCGGTGACATTAAGAGGAATGACACCCGCGCTGCTGTCATTGACCCTTTAAGGGCGTCAGCCGCCCGCGCCTCCGGCGCTGGACGAACTGCCGGAAGAACCCTTGGTGTTGCCGGAGCCGGCACCTGTGGTGTCGCCTCCAGGCAGATCGGCATCATTGCCGCCGCCGGTGCCGTTGCTCATTGACCCGGTGTTCATGCCTCGGCGGATGCCGGTGGCCGGGTCGCCTTTGTCCATGTCGGTGCCTTGTCGTTCGATATCGCTGCCTTGGGTGCGAGGGTCCATACCCGTCTGCGAAGCTGGCGGGCCGATCTCCGGTGCGGCGGAACCGGCCAACGCGGCAAGCGAAGTGAATGTCAGGGCGCAACCGAGTGTGAGTGCGGCGAGGGAATTGTTCATCAGGTGATCTCCATGTCCTTAGTCCTAACGTAACGTTGGGCTCTCGTCTGCCGGACATAGTGCCCTGATGGCGACCAGCGGCACTGTCGGGCGGCTCATGGCGCCGGGAGCGGAGCGCTGGCCGCATTTACCTCATCCAGCGACGAGGGCAGTAAAGGGCTGTCGCCAAGGCTGCCTTCTATCTGGCCGGCAACGTAATAGACCCCGGCCATCACGCCGAACTCGGGGTTGTCGATCAGGCTGCGCTTCTTCTCGTTGAGCGCCGAGTAAAGGCTATGGCGCATTTGCTCCTCCATGGATGCGCGTTCGTTCTGGTGGGTAATCGCGCCAAAGCCTGCCATCCCCACCGAAATCATCAACCCGGCCACGCGCCCGACGACCGCGGCAACGGCGCTGGCAGCACCGCGTGGGGCGAGGCTGGCTTCAAGCTTTTCGCTGGAGTGAATCGCCACCGAAGAGATGCCTGCATCGGGGCGTCCGGCGTCGGGGCCGGTAGCGGCGGTACGAATCTGATCGATCAGCACGACGTAAGCCGGCATCGTTGCCAGAGGCTCGGCATGGATCAACTGATACAGCGAAGCCGCGCCGGTGGGTGGCGGTGCGAGTGAAATCGCGGGAATGGCATTCAAGTGCGCAGCGAATTGCTCGGCTGGAATGTTGTAGCGCCGTGCAATGGGTGGCAGTTGCTGGCCGAGCAACTGAATGTAGTAAGCGGTCGCTTGCGCCGTGACGGCGTTGGGGTCGATTTCTCTGGAGACGGGATCGAGCACGCGTTCGTGGTACTGCTCCTGCAAATAACCGTCCAGGCGTTGCGCGGCGGTCGGCTCGTCCTTGCTCCTGCTGACCTTGTACCAACTGACTTTGACGGTCAGCCACTGTTGCGTCCAATAACCGGTGAACCAGGGAATGAAATCCGACTCGGTGCGCTGGTAGACGCTGTCCATCCATTTATCCATGGTTTGTGTGGCGTAGTGCCTGGCGGGGGTGGTGGCGGTTTTAGACGCGGCGAGGATTTCCTGATCGACCTGGTGCCAGGTCCGGGGCGAGATCAGTACCGGCGCAGGCGCGGGTTTGGAGCTGGACGCGCAGCCCGCCAGTAGCAGTGTCACCGCGATGATCAGGGCGCGCATGTTCACGATGGCAGTCCCTTGGGCGTTCGAGGGCATTCGTTCCGTGGCCGCGGGAGGAGGGTGTCGGGCTAGGGTTTTTTCAGTATAGGTCGTGAAAGTCGTCAGGCTGACAACACGAGGCGCTCCCGCGCCGGAAGGGTGCGCGCCAGGGGCTGCAAAAAATTCGCATATTCATAGGGTTACTGGGAAAAAAGACGTTGACAGCTATTTCAATTTCCGTAGAATGCCGCCTCACAGCAGGCACGTAGCTCAGTTGGTTAGAGCACCACCTTGACATGGTGGGGGTCGTTGGTTCGAGTCCAATCGCGCCTACCAAACAAAATCCGCTCTGCTGGGCGGTCACAGAGAGGGCGAATCGAAAGATTCGCCCTTTTTTGCTGTTCGCTTTTTTCCTCCTTCCGAAGTGTCCGCCGTCAACCCTACCGGTCGTTCGAAGCGTTTCGCGGGTGTCGTCCCCCGACACGTCGCGAAAAAAATCCTGATTTTTCAAGCCATCGGCTGGACCTTTTGCCACGATGCGCGATCATCAGTGCATGGATATCGATAGGAGGTGTGTATGTTTAGTCGGTCACTGACCCTTGCCATTCTGTTTGCCGTTTCCAGCCCCTTGCTGGCCGCAGACGGTGACACCCCACTGGCTCAGGAGCGTGGCAGGTCTCGTCCGTTGATCATCATTGCCTCGAGTTCCGTTGATCCGACACTGGTGAACCTGAAGAAGAGTCTTGACGAGCCCGCCTACAAAGAGGCTTTCGCCAAGCGCAATATGGTGCTGTATACCGTCGTCAACATGATCGGCCAGCGCAATGGCAAGGACATGGACGCGCAATCCACCATGGCCCTGATTCGTGATCTGAAGCTGGGTGCGCGCCCCGGCGATCAGGCGCAGGTCATTCTCGTGGGCAAGGACGGTGAAACCAAGATCGACCACAAGGGTTCGATCGATCCGAAAGAGATTTTCAGCACCATCGACCAGATGCCCATGGCCGAGAAAGAAGCCGCTGCTGCCGCGCCGGTCGCACCCGCCGCCGAGCCTAAAGCGGCGGGCGGTAAGCCGGGCAAGGCAGGGAAGGCTGCGCCGGCGGCACCGCCAGCGGCGCTGGACGATTAAGCACGAAATCAACGACCGGCCAGCCGGCTACCGAGCAAAGCAATGTATCGGTCGGCGCCCGGTCTGGTCTTTGCTGTAATATCGCTCCTTTTTCATCGAAAGGACTGTCATGAAACACTGGGCGGGAGTTGTAGCGCTGGCGATGCTGGCGGGTTGCATGAACATGAGTCAGACACGTTCGGCCGGGCCTGCGCAGGTCTACACCAGCCAGAAGCCTGCCGCGGCGGTGGCCGAGTGCATCAAGGTGACATGGGCCAATGTGCAGTTGTTCGGCGATGTCGCCGACACCTTCATGGATAAGGGCAACCCGGGCGAGTTCACCGTCTACACCACCGAGGGGGAATACTTTGCCGACGTGATGGGCAAGGGCGGTTCCACCACCATCAATTTCTACGCCAAGGCTGGCGCGAAGATTGTCGATCAGCGTGGCGCAGTGCTCGCGACCTGCCTGTAAATCTCTGCCCTGGCGGCTGTGGCAGCGAGCACATTCACCAGGGCCGGACCGAGCGACATTTCAGCATCGTCAGGCCGACCCTCTCGGGACCGCGTTCGCACCCAGGCCAGTGCCAGGATTACTGCTGCAGCGAGATGGTGGTGTTCCCAAGCTTGGGCTGATTGAACATGTTCACCAGCACTTCATCAAGAATCGACGAGGCGCCCCATGGACGTGGGTCGTTGAGGATTGCCACCACCACCCAGGTGTTGCCGTTGCTGTCGCGGCTGAAGCCGGCGATGGCACGAACGGTGTTGAGGGTGCCGGTCTTGATGTGTGCCTCGCCGCGCAGCGCGGTGCGTTTCAGGCGTTTGCGCATGGTGCCGTCCATGCCCGCCAGCGGCAGCGAACTCATGAACTCAGCCTGATAAGGGCTGTTCCAGGCAGCCTGAAGCATCTGTGCCATTTCCCGGGCGCTGACCCGCTCGGCGCGAGACAGTCCTGAACCATTCTCCATGACCAGATGCGGCGCGGTGATGCCTTTCTTCGCCAGCCATTGGCGGATCACCCGTTGCGCCGCCTTGGCGTCATCACCATCGGCTTCGTTGCGGAAT
Source organism: Pseudomonas sp. LS-2 (assembly GCF_003605735.1). Lineage (GTDB taxonomy): Bacteria > Pseudomonadota > Gammaproteobacteria > Pseudomonadales > Pseudomonadaceae > Aquipseudomonas. The sequence goes on from NZ_QXTJ01000008.1 coordinate 280,985, forward strand.
TCCGAACCCAGGCTCAGGAACAGCTGTTGGGCCATGGTGTTGTTACTGAACTTGTTGATGTCGCGGATGATTTCCGCAAGGTCCGGCGAGTAAGCCTTGGCCAGCAGCTTGGCGCTGCCCGGCACCACGTCCAGTCGGTCCTTGCCCAGAATGGTGCCGCCCAGTTCCTGCCAGATGGCACGCACGGCACCGGCGGTGTAGGTGGGGTGATCGAGCAGCGACAGGTAAGTCTGAGAGTTGCAGCCATCGCCCAGTTGGCCGGAGACGGTGACGGTGATTCCGCCGTCGGCTTCCGGAACCGGGTTATACAGGACATCGCCGGTGCACTTGCTGGACGACAGCGCCTTGACCTGATTGTTGATGTGGATGGCAGCGATCGGGGGTTCGACGGAGACCAGAATTTTGCCGCCGTCATTGCGGGTCACGAAACGCAGGGCCTTGAGGTTGACCATCAGCGAGTCGGGACGCACCAGAAACGGTTTGTTCTTGTCATTGCCGTCGTCATCGAACACCGGCAACTGCGGCTGAATGAAGTGGCTGCGGTCCAGTACCAGATCGCCGGTGACCTGCGTGACGCCATTGGCGCGCAGGTCGCGCATCAGCAACCAGAGTTTTTCCATGTTCAGTTTCGGGTCGCCGCCACCCTTGAGGTAGAGGTTTCCGCGCAGCACTCCATTGCTCAGGGTGCCATCGGTGTAGAACTCGGTTTTCCACTGGTGGGTCGGGCCGAGCATTTCCAGCGCGGCGTAGGTGGTCACCAGTTTCATGGTCGAGGCCGGGTTGACCGACACGTCGGCATTGAAAACCGTCGGTGTGCCGGGCCCGGTCAGGGGAAGCATCACCAGCGACAGCGCGTTGCTATCGAGTTTGCTGGCCTTCATCGCCTCCTGGACCTTGGGCGGCAGAGCGGTATTGATTGGAGCGGCAGAGACGGACAGTGAAAGGGGTAAAAGCAGGGTGACAAGAAACAACGGACGCAAAGACTTGATCATTCAGAAAAACCCTACTGCAAAAAGAGGGGAAAAATGGAGGGGATGGATTCCCTCATGAACTGAAAAGAGCGTAGGCGCAGAATGAAGTCGCGCCCAGCGGGCCGATACCTGGCCCTGATAAAGCGGCATTATGCCAAAAGCATTCGTGACTTGCGCCGGGGCGGAGCCGTCAAACGCCGCTATTTTTTCAGATGCAGTGGGATTGTCACGTCGAAAACGCGATTTTGAGTGCGCAGGGAGGGGGCACCGGATGATCCGGTGTTTGTCGCAGCAACAAAAAAGCCACCGGGTCGGTGGCTTTCTTGGGTTCAGCGTGTGTGAATGATCACGCCGCTGGATTGATCGGCTTTTCAGGGTACCAGGCGTCGAGCAGCGGGCTGACCTCAACCTTGGTCACTTCGCTACGGCCTTTGAGCCAGGCTTCGACGGTCGCGCGTTGTTCTTCGGTGACCGAACCACGCTTGGCCGAGCAGACAAGACCGTAGTCGTCGCCGCCTACGTAGTCCAGATCGTTTGCATCCATCGCTTCGGTGAGGAAAGCGTCGAGAAACCCGTCGATGTCCTCTTCACCCAAATCCTCTTTGAATTCCAGATTGAGCTCGAACCCCAATTCCTGGAACTCGTCCACACAGAGTTTTTTGCGCAGACGACGAGAGCGGTTAGTGGCCATGAAGCGATCCTCTTGAGTAATTTCGGAGCGCAGTCTATCAGCTAAATGAAGGCATCGCTCAGGTGCCGGTGGCGGGCCGATGGATGACGACCCTGTCAGGGGCACCGATCAGGATTTGGCTTCCTTGGTCCCCAGCACGTCGCGGATGCTGTCGACGACGTTGCTGTCCTTGATCACGTCGTTCAGCCAGCCCTCGAGCGGCATGTTGCCCCATTTGATCGCGCGCTCGATCAGGTAGGGCACCGGGCTCTGCGGTTCAGTCTGTTTGAAGAACTGCGCAACACCGGCGAGCATCGTGAATGCCTCATCGCGGGTCAGCGGTGTGGTGCGCAACGCCGCCGCTGCGGTGTCTTTGACAGTGATGGTCATCGCCGGATCTGCTGTGTGTTGATCGGTCGGTTCAGCCGCAGGCTCGGGCGCAGCCTGCGGTGCAGGAGCGTTGAGTTCGACGCCGCGGTCCTTGAGCAGTTTCTCGGCGAGTTGTGCCGCACGCGACAGAATCTCGCTGAGCCCTGCGAAGCTGGGGGCTTCATGGCCAAACAGTCGGTCGGCCGTGGTTTGCAACTGACGACACGCGTGCAGGCTGTCGTTGATTTCGGACGCCTTGCGCAGGAAATGCTCGGTGTCGGTGAGCACCACCGAGCGCTGGAAGATCTCCGCATTGATCTTGCCTTCGTCCAGTGCCGTGCGCATGGCCTGCTGATTCTGCAGCGCCAGGTTTTCGATGTGCCGGGACTCGTCGTAGCGCAGCAGGCCGAAGTTCTGCCCTTGGGTGATCGGCAGGCCGCCCACGACATCGGCCAGCGTGGTGTTCAGCCACGCCAGGCGCGCGGCACGCTCATCCAGGCCTTCTTCCACAGAGGGAAACAGGTCTGCCCAGAAGCGGTCGAGTATCCGCTCGGCCAGGGTCAGACCGAACGTGATGCCCTGAAAATGGTAAGTGTGCGCCAGGCCCTCGTTGAGCCAGGCGACGAGCATCAGGTCCTTGCTCTGCTGAGCGAGTCCCTGTGCGGCCAGCGTGATGGTCAGGTCCCAGTCGGAAAGTTTCAGATCGGTCTGCCAGTCACCCTGGGTCAGGTAATCGGGGTCTGCTCGACGAGCCTCTTTGACGTTATCGAACAGCGCGGAGAAGCTCAGGTCTTCACCGCTCCCTCCATTGATCGGCGCTGTCAGCTCAGCCAGTGAAAGGTCATTGAGGAATTCAGACATAGTCAACTCGGGAAAAGAAAAAAGAACACCATGCCGAGCCGGTCGGCACGGTGTTGAATACGGACCGCGGGGAGCGCCTGCGGTCCGATGTCATTACTCGATCACGCGAAAACCTTGTTGGCGGTACGGTCCCAGCCGCCAGTGACGTTACCGCCACCTTGGCCATCGGCACGGCTCTGCTGGGTGTAGGTGGTTTTGATGCGAGCGAAGTTGAAGCTGATTTCTTCGATCGGCAGGTCGCTGACCGCTTTGTCTTCACCGCCCTGATTGCCACCGGCGACGGCCTTGACCGACGACACCACAACTTCTTCCAGGTTGATGGTCAGGTAGGTCAGCTTGTCGCCGCCGGCGCGGTTCACGTTCAACTGGATCTTGGCGATGTGAGTGCCTTTGCAGCAGGCTTCGAACAGCTTCGCCGAAGCCTTGTCGACCGCTTTGCGGATGCTGAAGTCGCTCAATGCAACGCGCTCGGACGATGCGCCACCCGAGGAACTGGCAGTCGCGGAAGTGGCTTGAGTCGCGCCGTACTCGTAGCCCAGCACTTCGATCCAGTCCTTGTGCTTGTCGTCCAGCACTTCACCTGGAATACCGTCGATCTGAATGTATGCGTCAAATGCCATTTCTTACTTCTCCATTTTTTACGTTTAAGGGTTTGCCTAACCTGCGGCCAGACCGCAGCCCCTTGTTTTGATCGCTTGCGGACATTCGCAAGCGATCGGTTGCCGCTGCCTCAGCCTCCGCACGCAGAGGCTCAGGCGCCGGTTCGTTGCGTGGCGCGACTCAGTTGAGCGCGCGCACTTCGATTTCCACTCGCCGATTGGGCTCAAGACACTGAATGAGCTGCGCGCGCGGCTGCTGCATGTCGCACTTGACCAGCGGCTTCTGGCTGCCTTCGCCCACCGCTTCGACCAGTTCGGAGGGAACCCCCTTGCCGACCAGATAGGTCTTGATGGTCTGCGCTCGTTGTCGGGAGACCTGAAGATTGCCCTGCAGATCGCCCAGTTGGTCGGCATGCCCGGCGATGATGATCTTGCCGATGTTCGGGGTGTTCAGAAGCTTCCCGGCGATAGCGCTCAGCTGACTCTGGCCTTCGGTCTTCAGGCTCTGGAAATCTGCGCGGCCAAAGGCGAACAGCGTGTCGGACTCCAGCGTGATGGTCTCGATCGAGCGCAAGGATTGCGAGAGCAGGCTGTTGATGTAATTGCGCGAGCTGGACGTCAGGAAGGCGTTGTCGAGGATTCTTGGCACGTCGGTTTCGTGAATCTGATCGCTGTAGAAATTGACCTGGCGACTGGCAAGCTCGTAGTCACTCCCCGAGTTCACCACGACGTTGGCGGCGGTCATGTTCTTGCCAGTCTGGCGCGCAATGGCCGGGTACCAGTAATCGGGGATTCTGGCTTTGAGAACGGCCGGGTCGGCTTTCTCGCGCTGGGCGCGGGACAGCATGGTGTAAGTCTCCAGCGTGGCCTTGCCGAACTCGGCGATGGACTGCGCACGGTTGTCGGCGGGGAGGGCGCGCGGCTCGACGCTGTCCACACCCGTGACCGGCATCAAGTCCTTGGCGTTGCGTTGGTAGACCTTGATGGTCGTCAGCAGGTACAGCGAGCGGGTGAGGTTGTCGGCCGTCGGTTTGAGCATGACGGTTTCAAGCCGGCTGAAATAACGTTTGCGCAGCAGCGGTTCGATGTCGTAGCCCTGATACAGGCCCATGCGCAGACGCAGCGGCACGCCTTGTTCGTGATGCCGGGCGAAGTAATCGGCGGTCCAGAAGCGCATGCGGTCCAGCGTCTGCCAGGCGGTGTACTGACCCAAGGAGGCCTTGTCCTGGGCAGTGGCGGCCGTCAGCTCGGTGGAAATGGTCTGGATCGCGGCCTTGTTGTTCCAGTACGACCAGCCCCACAGACCGCACAGCAGAACAGCGATCAGGCTCGCACTGCCCACCCATGCCACCTTGCGCCGACGCTCGCGCACGTTGGTGGTGTAGAGCGTGACCAGGTGTTGATCCGGGATGATGACCTTGCGGAACAGGCTGTTGATGAACAGCGGCTGTGGCTGAGACTTGCCGCTCGTGGCCTGCGGTTCGGCGGCCAGGGAGAACCGTTCGCTCACCTCGCGAGTGTGGGCACCCAGCTCCGGCGCGTCGGCGTCCAGCGCACTGGTGAAGTAGAAACCGCGCAACAGTTCGGCGTTCTGATACGGGTTGGCGCGCAGCAAGGCGTCGACGAACTGTTGCAGACGGGGTTTGAGCGCTGCCAGTTCCAGCGGGAAGCGATACGCCGCCGAGTCCTTGCGCGTGATCTGAATGTCTTGCAGCACCAGCTGTTGACTCGCCACTTCCTGCCAATAGGCAACGAGTTCGTCCATGGCGACGCCAAAACGCTGGCCCCAGTCGGCGTTTTCATAGTCTTTGTGCGGGAAGGTCTTGCCCATCACTTCGCCACGGGCCACATCGTCCAGATGCCGGTAAAAAGGCGCGAAGCCGGGCACCAGATCGCACTTGGTGAACACCAGATAAACCGGAAGGCGCACTTCCAGCAGCGAGTGGGTTTCCTGGATGCGTTCGCGCAGTCGCTTGGCCAGGTTGTCCTGATCCTGCGGTGATGCCTGGAGGATGTCGTGGATGCTGACGGTCACGATCAGCCCGTTCAGCGGGCGGCGCTGGCGATGCTGACGCAGCAACTGGAGGAATGCCCGCCATTTTCCGGCGTGCTCCTGGCTGTTCATGTAGCGGCCGGCGGTGTCCAGCAGAACGGCTTCAGAGCTGAAGAACCAGTCGCAGTTTCGCGTACCGCCCAGGCCTCCCACGCGAGCACCTTCACGTTCGGCGTAAGGGAAATTCAGGCCCGATTGATACAGCATCGTGCTTTTGCCGGCAGCGGGCTGGCCGACCACCAGATACCAGGGCAAGGCGTAGAGTGCGTCCCTGGCGCGGGTGCCGCGGGGCTTGTTGCTGTGCAGACGTTCGATGCTTTGCAGCAAGCGCTCGCGCAGCAGGCTGACCTCTTCGCGGTCGGCAGGGCTTGCGTTCAGCACGGCCTGATCGGCGTCATCGCGCAGCAGGCCTTCAAGGTTGTGATGGGTGGACACCCCTCGATGGATCAACACCACGTAAAGGGCGGAAAGCGCCAGAAACACGCCGATGCCCGTAAGCAGGCTGTACAGAGAACTGAAATCCAGCGCACGTCCGATCCCCCAGACGAGGAAGACCGTCAGGAAGAAGCAGACACCCAGAATGTAGGGTTGGTAGCGCAGGAAGTAATACTTGATCTTGTTCATACGGACTTCACATCCAGCGCGTCGACAAAGCGGTCGATAACGTCATAAAGAGGGCGTTCGGTGTCGGGGAATTCAGGCGGTTGGTGGTGTTCGTCGAACGCCGCGAAATCCGCCAGTACGTCGTAGGTTTCAGTTCGCACGCCAGTGTCGGTCAGGGCCGTGTACAGGCCGGTGGTGCCGCGCGACGGGAAGCAGAACAGCTTCGGACGCATGAAATCGTCCGCCAGCACGCTGACGTGGGGCGACACATGGCCGACCTGCATCCGCGTCAGCCAATCCACCCACAGATCCGCGGTCGGATTTTTCAGCCCGCGTTCGGCGGGCAGCGGCAGGCAAACACTCAAGGCATCGGCGTGATGCAACGGCTGGCGCAAGGCGTACAGCCGGGTCAACACAGCATTGGTCACGAATTCCGGGTACGAATTTTCCAGCGCGTCGGCGATGTCCCGCAGGTTGAAGTTGCTCAGGAATTTTTCGTGGACCTGACGGAACAGCGCAAAGTCTTGCCCCTGCAACGCACGCAGGGCCTTGATCTGTTGGAACAGGACCTCCGGGGCCTCGCCCTGAACGCCACGGTGCAGCAACGGTTTGATCTGCGCGCTGAACAACTCGCTCAGCGTGAACGGGTTGACCAGCGGCTGACCGTCACCGGCTTTGATGATCTGGAAAACAAAGAACGGGTAGCGTCGCTGACTCGAATCCATTGAGCTGATCAACCCGCCCAGCAGCCAGTTGCCCGAGCGCGCACGGTAGGAGAAGAAGCACACCGGCAGACGGTCGAACAGCGCCCGCCAGTCTTCGCGAGGTTGAATCGCCGCCAGCGACGATTGCAGCCAGTCATCGAACTCGCAGACTTCATCGGCCGCGCCATGCAGGCTGATGAAGTCGGCGCTGGCCGGTATCTTTCCGAAACAGCCGATCATTGGCCGCTCCCCGAAGGCAGGCATGTGCTGATCACTTGGTACGCCCGTCCGCAACGCTGACTGGCGTGTTCAACGCGCTCAGCGATTTGACGTTCGCCAGATCGGTCAGCTTGACCCCGCCGTAGTTGCGCACGGTCAGGCTGACCAGGCCATCGGCGGTGTTCCAGCTGAAACGCTGTTGAATGCCGTCCAGATCGGCGACACGGGCGCTGTCGTTCATCCGCAACAGTCCCCAGCGGCCCGGATAGTCGAAGACCGTGACGCGCTCGCCGGTCAGGGTCACGACGTCCAGTCGGGCGCCAGGCGCGGTGGTGGTGCCGGGCCAGGAGAAGCGGTTCCAGCTGGTCTTGCCGTTGCGGTAGTGCTGCACCTGACCGTCGAGGGTGAAGATGATGTCGGTGAAGTAGGCCGACGGCTCGAGCATGATTTCGAAGCCATTGTCCTTGTCCGACAGGCTGGCGATGACCTGGCCCAGCGAGCTGGCCTTGTCGATGCTGCTGACCATGTTCGGGTTGACCAGCGGAGCCGACTTGGCGCCACTGCTCATGCCCAGGCCTTCGCCGTCTGACAGGTTGCCGATCTCGTTGCGTTTGAAGTTCGGCAACAGGCCCGACTCGGGATCGACGAAGCGCTGCAGGTCTTTGACCGACGCCTCGTTGCGGCTGCTGGCGGCAATCGGATAACGATGCGCCATGACCTGCTCCCACGGCTTGGCGATCTGCTTGGCCCAGGCCTTGGCGATCTGCTCGCCTGCCGGGTCGCGCAGGGTTTCCCAGGTGAACTGGATCGGCAGGCTGAACAGGCTTTGCAACGAAGCGGACAACCCGCCCTGACTGGTATCGACCGTGGTTTCAACGTAGTTGCGCACGTTGGTCACTTCGCTCGGCTGGCCTTCGAGGGTTTCGCTGATCAACTGCTTGCTGCTCTTGCCGACATCCTGCGAGCGCTGAATGTTGTTCATGCGCACCTTGAGCTTGCGCAGTGCGGCCAGGTAGCGGTCCATGATCGTGCTGTCGGCACCTTCGGCGTTTTGCGCGGCTAACACCCGGGAAACAGGCTCGAAGCGTTTGGCCAGCGTGCCATCGTCGACGGCCGGAAGTGGCGATACCAGTGTTTTGGAAACCGCGTTGGCGTCGCCGCGAAGGCCGGTGATCTTGTCCCAGAAACCGTCCTTCGGTTCGGCCCCGGTTTGCGCGGCTTCCTTGGGCGCGGGCACGTCCCACTGGGTGTTGTCGTTGACACCGGACAGCAAGAGTTTCACGGGCGAATTCTGCACGTCGCTGAGCAACGAAAGCTGTTGCGTGGCATTGGCCATGTCGGTGAAGTGACGCACGCCGACACCGCTGAGCAGGGTGTACCAGGCCTGCGTGTAGTCGCGCTTGTAGCGCGCCATGAACTCACGCATGAAGTTGGCCTTCTGCACGATGCTGTCGCCGCCTTCGCCATCGAGCACCCAGTCGGACTCGTTGCGCAGGTTGCCGGACACCAGCTTGATCAGCTCGGGTTTGACGAAGCCTTCCCAGCCTTGTCGGGTGAAAATCGCCGGCACCGCTTCGCTGCTGTAGAGCAGTTGGCGGCCAGGCAACGGCACCAGATCGTTCAGGCCGATGGCCGGAAACTGACGGCTGGATTCCAGCTGCAAGCGCAGGTACTCGCGGTCCACCAGCGAGCTTGAAATCATGAACGACTTGAGGCTCTTGCGCGTGCTTTCCACCAGTTGTTCGTTGCGGGGCAGGGCAGGGGCCTGACCGTTCTTGAGCAGTTGCACGTAGATCGGCGCGTTGTCCTGAATCACCTCGTCGCTGACCGGGTTCGCTTCAGTTGCCGAGCTGGCCCACGCCACCAGCAGCGCTGCGCTGACGAATTCAGGGTCTGGATGCGACTCGGGCTGGGTCAGCATCAAGTACAGCTTCAGGGCGTTGTACGACTCAATGATCGATGCCACCTGTTGCTCATCCAGTCGTCCGAGCATTTCTTCCGAGAGCGAGAGCCCGCCGGTGGTCGCCGACAGCTCGGCGGCGTCATGGGCGCTGGCGCGATTGCGCAGGCCGGCCAACGCGCCTTCGCGGGTTCGACTCGCGGCATCTTTCGCGGTGCCTTTCGCCGCGCCCTGCAGGCGAGTGCCCGCGTCGCCGAGACTGCGGGGCAGGCTGCCGAGGCTCGGTTTGCCCGCGTTGGCGGTCAGGTTCTGAACCCCACGGTCGATCAGTTTCTGACCCTTGCCTGCGGTGTTGCCCGGCTTGCCGCCGTTTGAGGCGACGTCGTTCTGCGGGTCCATCGATTGGGCGAACGCGTTGAATGCGCTCAGTTGCGTTTGCAGTTTCAGGGCGACAGGTTCGAGTGCCTGAGCACGCAATTGCTGAAGGTAGGCCGACTGCGCGGCGGCAAAGATTTCTTCGCCACGGTAGAGGCCCGCGCTCAGTTGCAGCGGCACGCCTGTGGCGCGGTGTTTTTCAACCAGGGCAAGCTCTTGGCGAAGCAGTTCCAGGCCTTCGCCCGCGGCCAGGCGTTGCGCACGGTCAGGCGCATCGCCGAGCGTGTCGACCCCGCGCAGCACGCTCGCCACCCACTCGCGGTTGTTCTGAAACGCCAGGGCCTGCCAGCCGATGAATGCCAGACCGGCCAGCACCGCCGTGGCGATCACGGCCGGGGTAAACGAACCGCGTCCGTCCCGTGGCCGGTAGAGCGTCAGGTCACGGTCAGGGAAAATGACTTTGTGGAACGTGTCGGTGATGAAGTACGTGCGGCTGTTGCTTTTCTCCTTGATCTCGACCGGCGCTGCCGCGACCGGCGCTGCCGCGGGGTTGAAGGCCGATTGAAGGGAAAACCGGTCGGCGAGTTCCTCCTCAAACACATTGAGCATTTGCTCGTTGGTCTGCAGCGCGCTGGTGAAATACAGGCCACGCAGGAGCAGAGGGTTGCCGCCGCTTCCCGGCTTGATGAAGGGCTCCAGAAACGGTTCGAGTAATTTGGGCAGATCCCCGAATTGATCCACGAAATTGATCAGGGCCTTGTTGCTGTCGCAGTCCAGCTCTGTCATTCGCGCATCGACGTGATGTCGAAGGTTGTTTTGCAGTCGCTGCAATCTGTTGTCCAGGACCGGGCGCAGGCCAAGGTCCTGAATTTCCGACAGGCCGAAGGTCAGGCCCAGCGATTGCTGACGCTCATTGGCGCTCAGCGCCTCGAAGGCAAGATCGAAACCAGGGATCTGATCGGCTTTGCTCAGTATCAGGTAGATAGGCGGGTTGGCGCCCAGGCAGCGGGTGTACTCCTCGATCCGCTGGACCAGTCGCGCTGCGTTGGCCGTCCGGATATCGGCCTTGTCGGCCAGCAGGTCAGGCAGGCTGACCACCAGCACCAGACCATTGATCGCACCCTTCTTGCGCTTTTTTCTCAGCAATGTGAGGAAGCCGGAGAACGAGCGTGCCGCGTCGTCTTCAGTCAGGTAGCGACCGGCCGTGTCGATCAGTACGGCCTGCGGGCTGAAATACCAGTCACAGTGCTGTGTGCCCGATTCGGCGCTCTTCTGGCTGCTGGCAACAATGGGAGAGAGTTCTGCGCGGGTGAGCAGCGAGGTCTTGCCCGCCGCCGACTCTCCGATCACCAGATACCACGGCAGATCCGACAGCGCCGCATAGCCGCCACCCCCCGACGAGCGTTCGGTGCGCACTGCTTTCATCGCATGACTGAGGCGCTCGCTGAGTACCTTTGGGTCGTCGTGGTCGCCCTTGCCCACCGAGCGTCCCGCTTCGAGCTGGATCATGCTCCCCAGCGAACGCTCTCTATGAACGCGTGCGATCAAGCGCCCGACGATGATCGCCAGAAAAACCGCGCCGATGATCGATACACCGACGCTGATGTCGTCCATCGAATAGCGTCGTTGAACGGCTATCGTCAGATAGACCAATACGCTCGCCGCGCAAGACGCGGGAACGATAAACCAGAAGCTTTTGAGAATACGCAGTAGTGATTTCATGTCTTCCTGACTCGCTTACCTGACCATTGCTCAGGCGCTGAACAGTTGGCTGATGTGTTCGGACAGTACGGCGACGTCCTTGCCCAGCAACCAGTCCAGCGTCAGGTAGACGCCTGCGCAGACCAGTGCGATCACCGCCAGATAAAGCCAGATCGGGACTTCATAGCGAAGCATCTGCGACACTTGATCCGGCAGCGCCCAGTCAGGTGACAACGCTTTGGGCGGCTTGCGGTAGCGAGCGATGTCCTGCCCCAGCGTGTTGGCCAGGTAGCGCAGTTCGTCACCCTTGTGCACCCCGAACTTGCCTTCAAAACCCAACGCCAGGCAGAGGTGATACACCTCCAGGACATCCAGGTTGCTCTTCACGTCGCTGCGCAACGCGTCGATCTTGTCGAAGAAGCCCTGACCCGCCAGATGCACGCCGAAATAGCGGAACTGCAGCGGCGACAGCTCGAAGTGCTGACGCAGGGAGGGCGCTTGCTCCCCCTTAATCTTGTCGCCCGAGAGCTCGATTGTGGGCGTGGACTCAGCGCTTTTGTCCGCAGCCGGCAGTGTGCCCTGCGCGGGCAACGCGACCTCGTCGGCGCGCAGGACGCTTTCATCCATGAACGCGCAGAGGGCGTATTGGGTGTCCTTGACCTGATCGACGCTGTAGCCGGCGCTGCGCGCCTTGCGTTCCAGTTCGGTAAAGAAGTGCTCGACGTTCTTTTCGAAGTCGGCGATGGAGGTGACTTGACGCCCTCGGCGCACGATCAGCGCCATGCTGATGAAATCCTGCGCCAGCATTTTGAGTGTCGGTCTGGTCTGGGTGGCGGCCACCGCCCCTTGCATTACGGCTTCGGTCATTTGAGTACCGCCATCAGCTCAAGCTTGAGGTTTTTGAAAGCGCTGGGCGCGTAAAACGAAATCGCCTGCGCGCTCATCATCCGTTCGTACACCCGGCCATGGGGTTCGATCGCGAAGTAGTGGTTGTCCAGACGCACCGGAATGGCATTGGGCAGTCGGGTGGCATGATTGAGGGTCACGCCCGGCATGGCGCTGTTGACCACCACTTCGATGTCTTCGGGCGAGCCGACCTTGACCGCGCGCGGCACCAGTTCCAACAGGCTCGATCCCGGCATGTCGGCATGCACGGACACGTAGAAATCGGCTTCGGCCAGGCGCGGGTCGTGCAACTGACCCTGCCAGTAAGAGAGCTTGGTCTGGGTCAGGGCGATGACGATGCACTGGTTCGGGATCACGTTATCGAGCAATACCCGAATCATTTCGTCGAGCCTGACCAGCGACGCGGCAGGGTCATGATGATCGTATTCGGGAATGTGGTTGAGTTCGGTGTCCAGCGAGAACGTCAGCAGACCACCGGCCAGTTCCGCAAGAAACAGGTACAGACGCTCCGGGTGCAGACGCGGGTGCGACAGCAGGTGCGCAAGGGTGGGGTAGGCGCGGTTGACCGTGTTCAGCAACCAGAACAGGGTCACGTCGCTGGAGCCGAACTCGGCGATCTGGTCCGCGCGTTCACGGCGGCGTCCATACAAGGCCTTGCTCTTGGACTGCAACGCGCCCAGCAGACGCTTGCCCAGGCTGATCAGGGTTTCGTGGGTCCCAAGGTGCAGGGTCGGGTGCACGAAATGGCTGTCGAGGTTGAAACCGCCGATGTTGTTGCGCGACAGTCGAGCGACAGGGCAGTAGCTGTAACCGTCCAGATTGTCGCCGTCGACCAGCATCACCACGTTCAGGCGCAGGCTGGTGATTTCGTTTTCCAGGTCGCCTTCGTTGAGGTCCGGCAGGGTGTCGAATTGCTTGCGGAAGCGTCGGGCGCTTTTCTGTTCCTGACCGTCCTCGACATAGTTCAGACCGAACGGCTCAGGCAGCTTCAATGCGGCGTAGACCTTGAAGTCATCGCCCTTTAGCAGCTCACGCAGATCGCGGGCCGCAGGCAGCGGATCGTGATGCGGCGCGTCGAACAGCGTGCCATCGGGGAACACCAGTTTGAGCCGTTTGAGCTGCAACGAACCGTTGGACAAGGCTTCTTCATCGATCTGCAGGGCCTGCACGCCCCAGTGAAACGGCGTGCTGCGCAGTGTCGACTCGGCCAGTTGATGCTGGTGAAACTCATCCTGATATTGGAAATGCTGTGGCAAAAGGAACATCCCTTCGGACCACATCACGCGGCTCTGCTTACTCATGAACGCCTTCCAATAGTGAATCGAATTTTGACTGAGCGGTCTTCTGCGCAGAATTGACTGCGGTGTCCTGGGCTTTCTGCACCAGCCCGTCCTGCACTTTCTGCGTGAGCGTCGGGTTGGCCGGGTCTTGAGGCATGGTGTTGGTTCTGGCCAGTTGGGCTTCAGTCGGCGGCTTGTTCAGCACGTCATTGCCACGCACGGCCAGCACCTGGTTGTTGTCCACCAGCACGCGCAGGCCGTCGGAGGAAAACCAGATGCCGTCCTTGCGCAACGAGTTGGCATCAAAGGCCACTTTCCAGCGGCTCTTTTCTTCCGAGCGGAAGAACGCCGCGATGCCCACATAACTGGCGGCCTTGTTCAGCGGCCACTGATCGATCTGGCCCATACCGGGAAGCAGGGTGATTTCCTGGCTGTCGATCAGCGTATTGCCCAGGGCTGCTTTGGGGTCATCCCACAACGAGTCGGCGTCGATGGACGCGAAGCGTTCCAGAGCCGTCAGCTGATAGACCCGGATCACGACCGACAGCGGTTTGCCCGATTCGTCGGGGTTCAACTGGTTACCACCGTCGGCGGTCAGGATGACTTTCTCCTTGTCGCCAAACAGCATGTCGCCTGCCCACGTGTCATCGACGCGTTTGCTCGCGCGGTCCGTGATGCCGCAGGCCGCCAGCGTCAGTGCCATCGCCGCGACGGCCAGACCCCTCGTCCAGCGCGCACCGGCGCCGGGCGTTTCCTTGATTCGCATGTTCATGACTGCTACCTATGAATGCTTGTTCAACTCAGGCGATAGGCAAAATCGCCGTCGCTACCCAACTCGATGTCCAGACGCTCGATGGGGGTGTCCTGCGCCATACGCTCCAGAACATGCTGGGCAAGTTCGGGCATGAGGGTCTTGGACAGAATGTTGTCGATGTTGCGTGCGCCGCTGTCGACTTCAGTGCAGCGCGCCGCGATGGCCTTGACCAGCGAATCGTCGTAGCCGAGCACGGCCTGATGATTGCGCTCGAAACGCTTGCGGATGCGCGCCAGCTTGAGGCCGACGATGCGCTCGAGAATCTCGTCCTTGACCGGGTAGTACGGCACGATGCTCAGGCGCCCCAGAAACGCGGGTTTGAATACCTGATTCAGTTCGTCGCGCAGTCCTTCGACAATGTCCTGCGGTGCAGGCCGTTCGGCCGCGTTCAGGCACCACTGCATAATGCGATCGGTGCCCGTGTTGGACGTGAGGATGATCACCGTGTTGCGGAAGTTGATCTCGCGACCTTCGCCGTCATCCAGTACGCCCTTGTCGAATACCTGGAAGAACAGTTCGAGCACGTCCGGGTGGGCTTTTTCGACTTCGTCGAGCAGCACCACGCTGTAGGGTTTGCGTCGTACGGCTTCGGTCAGCACGCCGCCTTCGCCATAGCCGACATAACCCGGGGGCGAGCCCTTGAGGCTGGAGACGGTGTGCGCTTCCTGGTACTCGGACATGTTGATGGTGATCACATTGCGCTCGCCGCCGTACAGGGTGTCGGCCAGCGCGAGGGCCGTTTCGGTCTTGCCGACGCCGCTGGGGCCCAGCAGCAGGAACACGCCGATGGGTTTGTTCGGGTCTTCCATGCGCGCCCGGGAGATCTTGATGCGTTTGCCGATTTCCGCCAGCGCGTGATCCTGACCCAGCACGCGCTCGCCCAGCAGGGCAGGCAGGCGCTGCACGGTGTCGATTTCGTCGCGCAGCATCTTGCCCAGCGGGATGCCGGTCCAGCCGGAAATCACTTCGCCGATGGTGCCGCCGTCGACCAGCGCGTGAACCAGTGGCTGCTCGCCCTGGACCGCTGCAAGCTCGGCGCGCACGGCAGCGATTTCCTGAGCGAGCGGCGGGTCGTTGGCCGTCAGTGCCGCAAGTTTCTCCACCAGTTCCCGTTCACGCTGCCATTGCTGTTCCAGGCGTTCGCGTGTCTGTTGCGCGGTCTGCAGCTCGTCGTTCAGCGTCGCGAGACGTCGCCCGTGATCACTGCCCTTGGCGGTTTCCAGCTGCAAGACGGTGATTTCCGACTGCAGGTTTTCAATGAGGCGTTTGCAGTCTTCCAGCGGGCCGGGCTGCGATGACTGGGCCAGGGCAACGCGCGCACAGGCGGTGTCCAGCACGCTCACGGCCTTGTCCGGAAGCTGGCGACCGGTGATGTAGCGGTGGGACAGACGAACCGCTTGCACCAGCGCCTCATCCATCACGGTCACCTTGTGGTGATCCTGCATCTTGGCGAGCAGGCCACGCAGCATATGGATGGCCTTGTCTTCGTCCGGCTCCTCGACCTTGACCACCTGAAAGCGGCGGGCGAGGGCGGCGTCTTTCTCGAAGTACTTCTTGTACTCGGCCCAGGTCGTCGCCGCGATGGTGCGCAGTTCGCCGCGGGCCAGTGCTGGCTTGAGCAGGTTGGCGGCGTCGTTCTGGCCGGCCTGACCACCGGAGCCGATCAAGGTGTGGGCCTCGTCGATGAACAGAATGATCGGGTGCAGGCTGCGCTTGGTTTCTTCGATCACTGACTTCAGGCGGTTCTCGAATTCCCCTTTGACGCCCGCACCGGCTTGCAGCAGACCCAGGTCGAGGGTGTGAATCGCCACATCCTTGAGCACCGACGGCACGTCACCCTGAATGATGCGCAGCGCCAGCCCTTCGACAACGGCGGTTTTACCCACGCCTGCTTCGCCGGTGAGGATCGGATTGTTCTGGCGGCGACGGGTGAGGATGTCGACCATCTGGCGCACTTCGAACTCGCGACCCAGCACTGGATCGATGCGACCTTCACGGGCGCTTTGCGTCAGGTTGATGGTGTACTGGTCCAGCGCCGGGGTCTTGCCGTTGCCTTGCAACGGTCGGCTGCCGGTGGCGTTGCCGGCCTCCAACGGGCTGGCCAGACGCGACTCCGCGCTGCCTTCCACCAGCGCTGCGAGATTGACCCGAAGGTCGTCCGCGTTGATCTTTTCCAGCTCCGGCGCCGAAGCGATGATCACGCGGCGCAACTGATCGTCGTCCAGCAATGCCTGCACCAGATACCCGGTGCGGATCTGGCTTTGCCCGAACTCGATGGACGCCAGCACCCAGGCCTGTTCGATCATTCGCGTGATGTGCGGCGAAAGCGCAGGCGTGCGAGTGTTGCCTTTTTTGAACGTGCCCAGCGCCGTCACCAGTTGCGACTGCAAGCGCTCCGGGACGACCTCGTAATGACGCAGGATCGCCGGCAGATCGTTGTCATTGCCTTCCAGCAGCTGCAACAGCAGATGTTCGACTTCGACATCGTAATGCTGCTCGGACAGGCACAGGGCAGCAGCGGCTTCTGTGGCCGTACGACTGGTTTCGTTCAGCTTGGCGAACAACGACTTCAGGTTCACAGGGAGACCCCATCAAAAAAAATGTGGAAAAGCGCACAGCGGGACGGTTCGACCTCGGCGTTCGGGCGCTTGAGCCAGCCCAGCCAGCCCAGTGAAACATTGCCCTGGCGACCCAGCCGGGCCATCGGCACCGCTTCGCGTTTGAGGGTGGGCGCGATCTGGAAATCCAGATGGGCGCCGAGATAGAAACGAACCAGCTCCACCAGTTTCTGGTAGTCCTCGGTGCCGGGCTGAAAGCGGCGATAGTCACTCAGCGCCAGCGGGCCGATCTCGATGCGCACACACGATTGGTAATCCCACACCCGGTTGCCCACGACGGCGCTCTGGCCGAGCACGGCGTTCTTGCGGCCCAGTTGCGTGCATTGGCTGGCGTCCAGTTTCAGCCAGCGTCCGGCGAACGGCCTGACCTTGAACGGCAGCGAAAAATAGAAGCTCAGCATGACCTGCAGGTTCAGCGTGTTGCGTGGCTTCTGAGTGAACAGGCCGGAGAAATAGCTGAACAGTTCGCGACGCAGGGGAGAGCCGTCCTTGCCGAATTTCTGCTTCGTCGCCTGCGGGCCGAACCCCACCAGATTCAACAGATAACGATCGAAGTTCGAACTGCCGTTGCGCTCGTACTCGATGTAGAACTTGTATTTCTGCCACGCCTCATAGAACAGCGTGGTCATGCGATGGGAGAACAGATCGAGGAACGCATGCGCAGCGTCGTCGCGGTACTGGATATGGCGCTCCATCAGCAGTTCGGTATACGGACGCGGCAATACACCGGACGGCCCGACCAGCCCCATGAAGGTGACCTGCACTTCCGACAACGGCAGACCCGCCGCCGACACTTTGCCTTCGTGCTCGAACTTCAGGTCGCTGACTTCGCTCGCCGGAAAGTTGAGCGACAGCTGCGAGCGGAAGCGCAACGGATCTTCGTGCGGCCGCGTCTGCAGGTCCATGCGCCCGGTCCTGCTGTAATGCAGGCGGAGCAATCGCACCAATTGAAAGAATTCGAATCGGTACGGCTCAGCCCGTGCCTGGTCGATCAGACCAGGGGTTGATCGCCGGTTCGCGGGGGCCATTGGACCACTCTCTTTTCGCGCTGCAAGCTGCGAAGGGTTAATTGGGTAAAGCTGTTGACGGTGCAGTACTGGCCAAAGAAATGGTCCAGCACCATGCCGAACAGAAACACGCCGCTGCCGGTGAACTGGCTTTCGTCGAGCGTGAGGGTGATGCCCACCCCCCGTACGAAATTGGGACGCGGATGGCCGATGCGCGCGACCACCGGTTCGCTGCTGACCGAGACGATGCCGTTGATCTGTTTACGGATCGCTGACGTGTTGCGGTAGTTGTACAGCGACAGCAGTTCGAGCAGCACTTCGCGGCCTTTGGAAACCAGCGACATGTGGTTCAGCGACAAGTGTGAAATCAGACGCCAGATCACGCCGTTGCCCAGCGGCACGCGCACCGATGCGGTGGGCTTGCGCAGGCAGCGAATGTCGGTGATCACCGAGCCGGCCGGAATCTTGAAATCCCCGCGCTCGCCCCCGAACGGCAGCATCGCCGGCACGTCGCGGTTGCTGCAGGTCAGGCGCATGCTCAGGGCATCATGGCCCGAATCGATCAGCTCCAGATCGCGGTCCACGACCCGGATGAACATGTTCGTGCCCTCGGTGCGCTGGGTCTGCACCGGGCGGCGGCGAGCGATCCAGAAACTGTTGCCCGTTCCTTGATCGGGGCGCGGTTCGAAGAACGGATGGCAGGGCGCGACCTGATCGACACCGGCGACTTTCTTCACCCGGCTCACACGGTCGATGGACACGACCTCGGCCGTGCTGTCGCCGCGCTCATCCGGGATGACCGGGTATTCGTGCTGCGCGTGGGTCAGGCTGACGGGACGGGCCTGCTCGGTGAACAGATTGATGATCGGCGTGCAGTTGAGTTTGAAGTTGCTGCGCCCGATGTTCTGCGTTAGCCGTGCCAGCCGGTCGTTGAGGTCGTAATCGGAGAAGTAGAAATTGATCTCGACCTTCGCCAGTTGTTTCCCGGACAGGATGCGGCTGAACCCCGACAGGTCGAAGAACATGAATTTGTCGGGGAAGGTGAAGTATTCGTGAAGCAGGCGATAGCCCAGGAACGAGCGCTCCGAATAATCCACCAGCCCTTCATCCAGCTCGTAGCCGACCGCGCGCAGCGCATGGGCGGGCAGGGTGACTTCACGGGTGCGCCCCTCATCCTCATCCTCGAAGCTCAGCGTGGCTTTGGCCAAATTGTTGAACAGCAATTCGTAAAGCTGCAGCATCAGCGTGCTTTCGCCGTCGAGGAAAAAGCGCAGACTCTCGACCTCCATCTGACCGAACGAGGCTTCGCCGGTCGCGACCAGGCCGATGCGCAGGCGCGCGACCAGGTCAGCGCTGTGGCCGTTGAACGCCGAACGCTCCAGTTCGACGAAAGACGCCTGCTGCACCGCGATCTTCCACAGTTCCACCGGATAGCATGTGCGGAATTTGCACGTGACGCCGTCCACCGGATTAGCGCGGATCTCGGTGNAATTCCACGATCGACATCGAGGGAGTAGGGCGCAGATAGTGCGGATACAGGACTTCGAGGAACGACTCGACGATCTCCGGAAACTCATCGTCGAGTTTCTTGTGCACACGAGCCGACAGGAACGAAAACGCTTCGATCAAGCGCTCGGTGTGCGGGTCTTCGCAGTTATCGCCCTCGATGAGCAACCGCGACGCGATCTTCGGATACTGGCTCGCGAACTCCTGGCCCAAAAAGCGCAGGTGCGACAGTTCCTTTTCGTAGTAGGGGAGCAGGTCGTCGAGCATCAGTTGAGGTTCTGTACTTTGTATTCCTGGGTGTTGACCTGCAGCACCGCATCAAAGGAAACCTGACGCGAAATGTCTTGCAGGCGCAGTACGGCGTCCACGCGGAAAGTCAGCATGCGTTGGCCGGTTTGTTGTGCCAGTAGTTGTACCTTGACGCTGCGAAAGCGCCGGTCGCCGACCGAAATCGCTTTCTCCAGTTGCCGCTGAATCAGCAGGCGGTCCTGCGGGTCGAGCACGCTCTTGCTGGTGAAGTCAGGCATGCCGTAATCGAGGATCGTGCCGTTCAACTCGGCGAAACCTTCAAGCTCGCCAGCGACCAGAGACTGGCGAGTGTTCACCAGCACTTCCAGGTCGCGAACGATGCTGGCCTTGTAGTCGGCCAGCGAACACAAGCGTTGCGAAGACGCTTCGCTGGACTGGTGCGGACGGTCGTCCAGCAACCGGTCCAGCAGTGATGGCAACAGCTTGTGTTGGCTACTCATGGCTGCCTCCCTGGCATCGATTCCGGTTAGCCGCGTGTGGACTGCGGCAACTCGGCAACCAGTCGCAAGGACGCGGTCAGTTCATCGAGCTGATAGTGCGGACGCAGGTAGGTCACGGCCTTGTACACGCCAGGCTTGCCCGGCACTTCGAAGACCTCGGCACGGGCTTCGCGCAGCGGGAACTTGGCTTTGGCTTCCTGGCTGGCGGTGTCGTCGAGCAGCACGTAGCTGGACAGCCACTTGTTGAGGAACAGCTCGACGTCTTTGCGCGAGGCGAAACTGCCGACCTTGTCGCGCATGATCGCTTTCATGTAGTGGGCGATGCGCGAGGTGGCGAAGATGTACTGCAGCTGCGCCGATAGCCTTGCATTGGCATTGGCGATGTCGGTGTTGTACTGCTTCTGCTTCTGGGTCGACTGAGTGCCGAAGAACGCCGCGTAGTCAGTGCCTTTGCAATGCACCAGCGGAATGAACCCCAGGTCGGAGAGTTCTTTTTCTCGACGGTCGGTGATGGCGATTTCGGTCGGGCACTTGAGGGCGATTTCGCCGTCATCGGTCTTGAAGGTATGGGTCGGCAGACCCTCGACCAGACCGCCGCCTTCGACACCACGAATGGCCACACACCAGCCGTAGCGCGAGAACGCATCGGTGACGCGAGTGCCCAGCGCGTAGGCGGCGTTCATCCACAGGTACTTGTTGTGGTCGCGGCCATCGACGCTTTCGACGAAGTTGAATTCTTCCACCGGCGTGGTATCCGGGCCGTACGGCAGGCGACCCAGAACGTGAGGCAGGGTCAGGCCGACGTAGCGGGAGTCTTCGGAGTTACGGAAAGACTTCCACTTGGCGTATTCGACGGTGTCGAAGATCTTCGCCAGGTCACGCGGTCCGGACATGTCGGTGAACGAGTCCCAGCCGAACAGCTCAGGCGATGCCGCCGAAATGAACGGGGCGTGGGCCGCTGCGGCGACGTGGGAAATCTCTTCGAGCAGGTACATGTCTTCCGGGTTGCGATTGAATTCGTAATCGCCCAGCAGCATGCCGAAAGGTGCGCCACCGAAGGTGCCGTACTCTTCTTCGTAGATCTTCTTGAACAGCGCGCTCTGGTCGAATTCGGAGGACGCCTTGAGGTCGCGCACCAGATCCTTTTTCGACGCGTTGAGCAGATGAATCTTCAGCGTGGTGCTGGTTTCGGTCTGGTCCACCTGATACTTCAGGCCGCGCCAGGACGCTTCCAGTTGCTGGAACTCACGAGCGTGCATGATCTCGTTCATTTGCTCGGAAAGCATCGAATCGATTTCGGCGATGCGCGCATCCAGCACGGCGATCAGGTCCTTGCTGGGCGTCATTTCGCCTTCCAGCACCTGACCGACCAGTTCGCCGATCAGGTCGCGGGTGCGGGTCCGTTCGGTTTCGGAGCGGGCCACACGGCTTTCGGAAATGATGCTGTCGAGCAGCGAGGACTGCGGCGCGAATTGCTCGACTTCGACCAGATCGCTGTCTTGCTGAGCCACGGTTTGTTTATCGTTCATCGTCGTGCTCCTGCTTACTCTTTGGCATCGGTGGCTGGTACGGCGGCTTCGCGACCGAATTCCTTGCCCAGCGTTTTCAGCTTTTCAGTGTTCTGCAACACGTCCATCAGCAGCTCTTCGAGCTTGTCGTTGCCGCCCATCTTGTTGCGCAGATCCGCCAGCTTGTTACGCACTTCCAGCAGCTTGCGCAGCGGCTCGACCTGCTTGACCACGTTCTGCGGCTCGAAGTCTTCCAGGGTGTTGAAGTTGAGCTCGACACCCAGTTGCGTACCGTTTTTCGCCAGCGTGTTGTCGACCCGATAGGCCAGACGTGGCTTGATGCCTTTGAGCACACCGTTGAAGTTGTCACGGTCGATGAAGATGAACTTGCGATCCTTGAGCTTTGGCAAAGGCTCCAGCGGATTGCCGGAGAAATCGCCCAGCACGCCGACGACAAAGGGCAGCTCTTTCTTTTCCTGAGCATCGCCAATGTCCACGTCGTAGGTGATGTGAACTCGAGGGGCGCGCACGCGGTCGAGTTTGTGCTGGGTACTTTCCTTCTTCGCCATCGTGTTCTCCTGTGCGAGCAAGTCGCTGCAAGTCGTTTTGCGGGTCGGCTCGACGTTGAGCCGAGCGCGTTACAGTCCTTCGATCGTCGCCAGCAAGCGCTGACGGATTTCATCGTTCATTTCCATGATGCTGTCGTGGCCCACCAGTTCTTCGAAGCTGGCGTTGCCGGCGATCTGGGTGCTGCTGCGGATCACCGAGTCATCCGGTAGCGCTGAGCGCACCGGCGAGCTGATCACGCAGAAGGGCAGGTCGCCGAAGTCCTTGAGCCGTTCGAAGCTCACGGGAAACCGCAGGCCGTCGAACAGGCGGCCCAGTCCTGGCGATTTGCTCACGCAATAGAACAGGACCAGGTAGTGGACGACGAAGCGATAAAGCTCGGCGCTGCTGCGATTCGGATCCTTGATGACCTTGCGGAACTGCGCAAGATCGAACGAATTGAACCCCACCACCCAGCGCGTCGGGCTGGTGATGCGGATCGTCTGGCCGCTCTGCGCCAACACCTTGTCGTACTCCAGCGCGAACAGTTCGGGCGTGGTACTGATCAGGTTCAGCGGTACTTCCATTTCATTGACCAACTGGAACGGTGACGCCGAACCAATCCTGTCGTACAGCGCTTTGAGTTCTTTGAAGTGGTGCTGCGTTTCCCGGCCACTGCTGCGTTGCGCGCCTTGCAGATACTCGCCAAACAGCGTCTGCGGACGGATCAGCAACGCAAGGGTCGCCAGATAATCGGAGGCTTGCGCCTTGAGCACATCCGAGATGGCCCGCGTCTGGCTTCGCAGCTTGATCAGTGCTTCTACATCAAACGTCTGAGTCATCGGTACATCGTCCTTGAACCCTTCTCTACAACATCCCGAACAACAACGGGGCAATGGGAAGGGCTACACATTTCTCGACTGGCACACCTGCCCGAGAAGTTCGATCCCGGCTAAACAGCACCGCGAAATCTCGCCCCGAAAAGTAGGTGAAAGTGAAGTGCTAGCAAATAGATATCGACTAGCCAGCAGTGTCAGCTCAGGCAATTTTTCGTGTAGGAAAGTTCCCACAAGCCCTAAGTTTTTCTCGTTTTTGATACACATCGCAATGATGTCTTGGTGCCACCAACGAGCCCGCTTTCAGGGTCTTTTTTGGCTGAAAGCCTTATAAATAAAGGGCTGTAGCGATTTTTTGGATCCTAAATTTGCGCAAAATGAAAGCTGAAAAAGGTGAACCGGTTCACCACAAACGTTACAGCCACAACTGAACTAAGGATCAAACTTGAGAAATTGATAGGACATCAATGATGGCAACGCAGTGTGGTGGACTGTGCAGTCCGTCACATAATTGTGTGCAGTGGCGATGTCGAAGATGCGTCGTAGAGTGACGACAGCAATTGATGAAGTTCGTCGTTTCGGTTGTCAGCAGGTGCCCTTCGCGGTAAAGGACGACGTCGCTGATAGACCCCATCCCGCCGAATAGCCGCATGATGCGATGACGTGCCTCTGCCATGTCCTGAGATAGCTGTTCCCGGTACCCATCCATCGTGGGCGGTCATCGGTGAAGCTTAGCGACAGGTCTCCGGGCCGAAGGTGATTTCGGTAATAGGCTCGGCCTGGGTGCTGGAGTAGCTGTAGGTGATCGTGTTCCCGAGCTCAAGCAAGAGCAGATAGGCCGTCTGGCTGCACAGCGCCTTCTGGATCTGCTGCGTCAGGTAGCTCTCGTAGTACACCCGCACACCAGGGCGATTTTCATAGTTATAAAGCGAAATGGTGTACATCACGTTGTGATTGGCGTAGCTGATGTTGTCGATGCGGGTCATCGGGTCAAGCATGATGGGGAGTTGTTTTTGTTGTTCGGCAATGACGCTGCGCAGCGCTTGTTCGCTGTCCTTGGCATAGGTGGGTGTGGTGCAGAAGAGGGTAGCTGCTGATGTAAGGAGGAGCAGGTTCAGGAGGGGCTGGGCCATTATTGACATTCCTTGTTGGTGTTTTAGTGGAGTTTCCCTGACCTGGTTATTTAATCTAAGTGCTGAAATCTGAAGACCTGTTGTGTTCACTCTCCATGTCCTATGCTGTCGATCTGTTTCACTCGCGCCCATAGCTTTTGGAACCACATCTTGCATTGCGTCGCACGTTCGTTCCGTGATGCCGCTGCCGGGCCGAGCATAATCGTCCGCGCTTGGAGGCGCGCTCGGCGCCTCCCCCCAAAAAAACTGCGTCGCTCACAATAAGAACGTCGCATGTGCTCCCTGTCGTTCGTTCAGGATTCAAAATCTGCCCGTTGTTCAGAATGCCGGTGACTCTGTATTCATATTGCTTTATAAGCTTGCTCCGCCTCAACAAGAGTCGCGCCGAGGGCGAGGCTGTAAGGCCATTGGTCTGTAATTAATTTCGCGATGCCGAGTTCGCGATACTCACGATCCGGCACATTGTCTTCCATTATTTTCGCTAACGCTTCTAACAAACGCTCTTTAAAATGCTCTAGCTGATTGACGCTCGTGACGCTCAATATTTCTATTGAGGGCTGATGTAGGGCCTCGTCAATAGCACGGATGGCTTGTTCGATTTTTCGTCTGGCTATGTTTTGGCGGCTCATGGTGTTGTTAGATCCGATAAATTTAAAATGTATTTTTGAATTTGTCCGCCGGACAGTCCGACTCCCTGGGATGATGCGCGTCCTTCTATAAGCGTAGCGCCGGGCGAAACTTTAAACTGAGCTAAATGGGTCATCTGATTCCATTCTGTTTTCACTGCCAAGCTTTCTCGCGTCGCGGGGAATGTTTCAAACAGATAGCGCCCTTTCGCCTGTGCGTTCACACCGTCGAAATATCTCAAACCAAATTCTGTCTCTGTCGCAGGTCGAACGTTTATAGTCTCGATTTCAAAAGACTCTAGCACCTGCTTTCTAAATGCTCGTGGCACCCCTTGCTCCTTTAAATACGAAGATGCAGCTTTTACTCCATCGTACTGATCAGGGCGTACGCTTTTACCTGGATTGAGGGGCTGGACTTCCTGCTCAGGCCTAGGCAGCGGTTTCGTTGTCGCCTGCGGAACCGGGTCAGCCAGCGAATCTCGGGTTCGCAGCGGCGTCACATCCTTAATCTGCAACTCCGGCTCCGCGAGAATCTTACTCTGATTCTTCGCCAGCCAGCTCGCAAATTCCTTGTTCGATATCTGCGCCTGAAGCTTGGCACTACGCGTCGCAATGCTCTCCATGCTGTTCATCACGCCAGCCTTCATCTGGCCGCGCGTCAGATACGTCACGATGGCTGTCAGCAGCAAAAGCACCAACTGCTCCTGTCCGTGCGCCAGTTGGCGTGCGGCGCGTTCGGTGCGTTCCTGAATCAGCGCCGCCGAACCGCCTGACGGATCAAGCCCCGCAGGCTTCACGCCGTCTTCAGCGGTCCATGCAGTGGCAAGACCTTCCTGCAACGTGGACAGGCAAGCCGGGAGGCCTTCGTAGAAATATTCAGCGATGGCGGCCAGGCCCAAGCCCATGAGGATCAGATTGCCGACCTGCAAACCAATACCGCCGCCGGCCATGGCACCAGGTAACGCGCCGGCGCCAAACGCGAGTGAGCCGACGGCGCCCCCGATGGCACCCCCAACGGCAACGCTCCCCCCCAGAATCAGCACCACTTCCTGCACCAGCTTGAGCAACACCGGCAAAATATCCCCGATGTTGATCGACGCCCACTTGCGTGAAAGGTCCATTTGCATGATCGGGTAGGACAACGCCATCGCTTGCCGGACGTTATCGATCCGGTGTCCGCCCATGGCGCCATAGGCCTGACTGGCGCCATTGCTGACGCGACGGGTGAAACCATCCCAGTTGTCATGCGCACTTTGCCAGCCGCTGCTGACGCTCTGGTTCAGCTCGCTGAATCTATGGTCCAGGTTTCGTTCGATGTCGTCCCAACTGGGGACGTGGGCTAAAAGGTCCATTTACACATCACTGTCCTTGGGTGGAAGGCGCCAGCAGGAGCTCCCGCGAGCGGAGTCGAAATGTCCTGCGTCATGAAGCGAGTAGCGAGTGGCCACTATGTAGTGGCTCTTCAGACCACCACTCGCCGATTAAATTTCGCGATGGATCCCATTTTTCTCATCCGCGTTACAGTCAGCAATGATGTCAAATAGATAGCAACTTTTATCCAAGGCCATATAAGTCGGCGGTACACCCTGATTTGCGGGCGTCTTCATACCCGCCACATACCCTTGAATATTTTCAAAATAATCTTCAAACAGTGAACCAGAGCACTGCGTGCCACTTCTCAAAAACGTGCCGTTGGGTTGACACGATGCGGCCCATAGGTGTCTCCTTTGCCGCTCTCAAGCACCTGTAACGTTTTTGAGACTGTGACAGCGTCAGCATTTTTTGATCGCTAGTGGCACTTTCGCATTGCGTAACGGTCGCATCGTCGAATGAAAGTGAAACGCTCTTGCACGAGCCGCTAAATGATCGATGACCAACTGCCCACCACGCAATTGTTCATGTCGGAACACTTGTCTGGTCGGGTTTGTAGTTAGCGTCCTACAAGGTGTTCGGACCGTGCTTACCGCATTTTGTACCTGTACGCGTTGTCGCGTGCCCGATCAATCAACGATGGTGCAACCAGGGTTTCAGCCCTTTCATATGCTTGTGACCTGTTGTTGCTGAGCAGGGCGGTAGCGTGCTGCCCCTGCCTCCAAGGAGATACACATGACGATGGACCTTGCCGCGTTGCTCTCGCCCCAGAACCGGCGTCTGTTCAAATTCAAGAACCTCGCCAACCCGGAACAGCAATTGCTGATCGAATCCTTCAAAGGACGCGAGGCACTGTCCCAGGCCTACAGCTTCGAGCTGCTGCTGGTGTGCGAAGATTCGGGCGTGGAACTCAAGTCGATGATGGGCCAGTTGGTGACCATCGAAATCGA
This sequence comes from Pseudomonas sp. LS-2, assembly GCF_003605735.1. Classification (GTDB taxonomy): domain Bacteria; phylum Pseudomonadota; class Gammaproteobacteria; order Pseudomonadales; family Pseudomonadaceae; genus Aquipseudomonas. The sequence continues at coordinate 307,860 of NZ_QXTJ01000008.1, forward strand.
ACTGGCCACCGGTACTCCCCGCTACCTCGCCGGTTACCTCACACGCTTTGCCAGCATTGGCAGCGACGGGGGCATGGCCCGCTACACCGCGACCCTGAACCCCTGGTTCTCGATGCTGAAGAACCGCTTCGATACGCGGATCTTCCAGGGCAATACCGTTCAAGAGGTCGTCACCCAGGTGTTCGCGCTGTGCCCGGCGTTCTCCCGCCACGAGTTCCGCCTTTCCCGGCCGCAGAAGCGCTACACCTACATCACCCAGTACCGGGAAACCGACTTCAACTTCGTCCAGCGGCTGCTGGAAGAAGAGGGCATGTTTTACTACTTCGAGCACACCGCCGAAGGCCACACCATGATCATCTGCGACGACTCCAGCTCGCTGATGCCATTGCCCGACCAACCGCAGATCCGCTTCCACACCGCGTCCGTCACCGAGACCGCCGACTCCATCACCCAGTGGAGCGGCAACCGCAAATTGCAGTCCGGCAAAATCGCCGTGCAGACCTTCGACTACCGTCAGCCGCATAACCGCCTGCCAGTCTCGATGAACAGCCTGAACAAACAGGGCGACGTCGAGAGTTTCGAGATTTACGACTTCCCCGGCCAGTACACCCACGGCACCTACGACGAAGGCGAGGCGCTGCTGCGCCTGCGGATCGAAGCCCTGGAACTCAAAGGCAAGAGCTTCGAAGGCGCGAGCAACTGCCGGGCCATGAAACCCGGCTATACCTTCGAACTGCTGCAGCACTACGACCACGATCAGGGTAATGCCGAAGACCGCCAGTTCCTGTTGATGAGCGTCGAAAGCGAAGGCCACAACAACTACCTCAACGGCCACCCGGCGAGCTACTACAACACCTTCTCCTGCGTGCGCAAAAAGATCGTCTTCCGCCCGCAGCTCAGCACCCCGCGCCCGACCATCTCCGGCCCGCAGACCGCCATAATCGTTGGCCCGCCCGGCGAAGAAATCTTCACCGACGAACTGGGCCGCGTGAAAATCCAGTTCCACTGGGACCGCAACGGCCAATACAACGACCACAGTTCCTGCTGGGTCCGCGTCGCCCAGTCCGGCGCCAGTGGCGGCTTCGGCAGCATTCAGATCCCGCGGGTCGGCGATGAAGTCGTCGTCGTCTTCCTCGACGGCAACCCCGACCGCCCGCTGATCATGGGCAGCCTCTACAACAGCCAGAACACCCCGCCATGGTCGCTGCCGGCAAACAAGACGCAGAGCGGGTTTCTGACGCGTTCGATGAAGGGCGACGGCGGCACCGCGAACTTCTTCCGCTTCGAAGACAAGTCCGGCGCCGAGCAGATCATCATGCACGCCGAGCGCAACATGGACACCGAGATCGAGGTCGACGAGACCCACCACGTCGGCGCGAACCGGACCATCTCCGTCGGCGGCACGCACACCGAAACCATCAAGAAAGACACGGTCATGAACGTTCAGGAGGGCTCGTTGACGATTCAGGTCGACAACCAGTTCATCCAGGTCAGTGCCAAGGAACACATCATTCTTCAGGTAGGGGACAGCAGCATCACCCTCACGCCTGACGGGATTGAGATCAGGGGCAAGTCCATTTCCACTGTCAGTTCCGGCACGACCCAGATCACTGGCTCTCAAGTTCGCGTCAACGATTAAGGTAGTCACGATGACCAGAACCAGTTTTTACGACCGCATTTCAGAAATACGTGAAGCGGCAGAAGCGTTCGCCCGCCAGCAAGCGGAGGAGGCAGCCAATGCGCCTCCTGTGACCGTCGAGCCTGAGCCGGAACCTGTCACTCCTCTGCGAGATACTCCAAGCAGCTTCAGCTTTGGCGGGTTTGAACTGCTTTTTCCTGAAGGCTTCAGTTTCCGGGATATCCAGACGACTATCGAACACGAAGGTGAACCCGTCGTACTGAACATCAAGCGTCGTGACGTACACGAAGGCGCGACGGTTGAGGGCCTCGTCGATGAGGCAATGCAGACCCTCTGCAAGCTTTATCCGGAGCTGCGGATTATCCGAAAACGCAGTTGCACATTGGCGGGCAGCGCTGCGCAGGCAGTCGACTTTCACTTCAACATCGGACATGCCGAGCGTCATGGCCGCCTGGTAGGCGGCATCGTTCCCGTTGTCGGGAAACAGGCTTCCCAGTGGGTCAGTATCTCTTGCGTGATCGACCCGGCCAGACCGGGCCTCAGTCTTTGGCTGATTGACTTCGACAATATGCTTTCAGGCATGGCAGCCAATTGAGCAGCGCCTTTTTTGATTTCAGGAATTGAGTTCACATGGACTATGAGTTGCAGGAAGGCAGCATCGCACTGCCAAAGGGATTTCAGGACCGCACAGTCAACATGTTTGTTCTGGGAGCGAGCATTCCGTCACCGCTGAGCATCACGGTATCCAGAGACACCCTGCTGCCGTCGGAGGAGCTCAAAGCCTACGTTGATCGACAAGTGAAAATGCTGGCCTCCAAGCTTCGCGGGTACACAGTGCTCGGGAAAAAAGGAGTATCGCTGTCGTCCGGCGCTGCAATTGAAGGGTTCCAGATCGACGCTTATTACGTGAACGAAGGACGCCCTTTTTATCAGCGTCAGGCCGCCTTCCTGATCGAGCCAGGCCGCGCCCTGATTTTTTCCACTACCGCACAGGCCGATTTCAGCCAAGAGCAGAACCGCGACTGGGCTGACTTGCTGGCAAGCTTCCAGCCGCGTCAAACAGGGCAAGCGTCCACCGACTCCAGCGCACAGGAGTAACGCTCATGTTCGAAGCAGCGCGGTTCGGTGATGAGATAGAGCACACCAGTGCCTTGGGGGGATTCCTCATCGGTGCTGCGCTCGGCATAGCGTTGGTCGCCACAGTTGCCATTGCAACATTCACCTGTGGTTTTGGTGTCGCTCTTCTGGCAGGTCTTGCAGCAGGTATCGGAGGTAGCCTGCTCACCGCGGCAGGCGAGGCGGTGGGCAAATGGTTCTCATCGCCCTCCGGTACCATTGTCACGGCTTCATCGAACGTGTTCGTCAACAGCCGCCAAGCTGCTCACGTCGCGCAAAGCCTCGGCGCCTGCAGCAAACACCCCGGGCCGGTCCAAATAGCTGAAGGCTCCACCAACGTTTTCATCAACGGCACGGCTGCGGCGCGTAAAGGTGACAAACTCACCTGCGGGGCCACCATTTCCAGTGGCTCAGGCAACGTCTTGATCGGCGGCGGTACTCATCGTTATCTGCCAGTGGATGACGAAATTCCTGGCTGGTTACGCACCACAGTTGACGTCCTGATGGCCGTCGCCGGTGCTGCCGGCGGTATCGCGCAATTGATCAAGGCCGGTAGTCAGGCAGGCATGAAAGCCATCATGCCGTGCGTCATGAAATTCACCGCAGGTTTCGTTGCCGGTGAAGTTGCCAGCCGCTACGTTGTGGGGCCAGCCATCGAACGCGCTGTTGGCGGCATGACGGGTAATCCGGTAGACCTGACCACCGGGCGTAAGGTCATCCCCGATGAAACGGACTTCAGCCTGCCCGGTTTGATGTCCATCGAGTGGTCGCGTTTCTACGGCAGTGACCTGAACGTCGACAGCGTTCTAGGCCGTGGCTGGGTGCTCCCATGGGAGCAAAGCCTGCGCAGAAGCGGTAGTTTCGTCTACTTGACCGACAACCAGGGCCGCAGTGTTCCCTTCGTCGCCTTGCAACCCGGAGAGCGTGTCTATAACCCTTATGAACAGGTCTATCTGGTCTGTAGCGAGGGCGGGCACTATCTGCTGCAAACCCTCGATAACATCTTCTTCTACTTTGGCGAGGTGCCTGACGGCAATTGCCCTGTACCGCTTCAGCGCATCGAAAACGCACTCGGCCATTTCCTGCATTTCACTCGCACCGTCGATGGCGTGCTCACCGACATCAGTGCTACGGGTGGCACTCGTGTGCACCTGCACTACGACAACCCGCTAGGCCGCCTGACTGATGTCAGACGCGTCGTCGATAACGAAGCAGTCGAAACCCTCGTGCAGTACCGCTACGACGATAACGGCCAACTCACCGAAGTCATCAATCGCAACGGCGATTCGATGCGTCGTTTCAGCTACGCCGAAGGCGTGATGGCGAGCCACAGCAACGCGCTCGGGCTGAGTTGTAACTACCGCTGGGAAACCATCGACGGCCAGCCTCGCGTGGTCGAGCACTGGACCACTGACGGCGAGCATTTCCACTTCCGCTACGACTTCAAACAGCGCACCTCCTGGGCCACCGACGTGCTGGGCCGTGAACTGGAAGTGCATTACAACGGGGACCACCGAGTCATTGCCAGCCGCGACTATGGCGGCGAGCACTACACGATTGACATCGACGACGACGGCAACATGACCGGGCTTACCCTGCCGGACGGGAATCACTTACAACTCAAGTACGACGAATACGCGCGACTGGTGGAAGAAACCGACCCACTGGGTCGTAGTATCAAGTACACCTATCACCACCTGACCACGCTGGTGTCGTCGGTGTCCTACCCGGACGGCAGTGTTTGGAAGACCCGTTACGACGACAAAGGCAACCTCATCGCCGAAACCGACGCCCTCGGCCACAAGACCGAATACCTCAACAGCGACGACGGCCTGCCGCACACCATCATCGACGCGACGCACAAGTCCAAATACCTGTGGTGGAACAGCTTGGCGCAGGTCGAGCGTTTTCAGGATTGTTCCGGCAAAAGCACCTTCTACACATACGACGACCGCCAGCACCTGATTGCCGTCACCGACGCGCTGAATCAAACGACCAGGCTCGAACGCAAACCCGATGGCGAAGTCCTGCGCATCGATCACCCGGACGGCACCGGCGAGTCTTTCACCTACAACGCCCTCGGCCAGGTTCTCACGCACACCGACGGCAAAGGCCAGACCACGCGTCTGCTGCGCACTGCACGCGGGTTGCCGAGCAGCCGCCAGGACGCCAAAGGCCAGCGCATTCGTTACGAGTACGACAAAGCCATTCGCCTCACCGCACTGGTCAACGAAAACAACGCCGCCTACCAGTTTGCCTACGACGCCTCTGATCGCCTGACCGAAGAAAGACGCATCGACAACCTGACCCGCCGTTTCAGCTACAACCTCGGCGGCCATCTGACCCGCGTCGACGAAACCGGCTACCGCGCCCGCGCCGAACGCCCACAACGCAGCACCGAATTCGAACGCGATTCGATCGGTCGTCTGCTGGCGAAACTCAACCAGGATGCACGGCAGGATTACACCTACGACGACGCCGACCGCTTACTGTCCATCGCACGATTACCGACTGCCGTGGGTAAGAAACTCGGCGTCAGCGAAGAAACGCTCACGTTCGAGTACGACCTGCTGGGCCGTTTGATCAAAGAGACCACACCCCAAGGCGCCCTGGACTACGAATACGATCCACTGAGCAACCTCACCACGCTGACGTTGCCCACAGGCCAACACCTCAACCACCTGTACTACGGCAGCGGCCACCTGCACCAGCTGAACCTTGACGGCCAGCTCGTCAGCGACATCGAGCGCGACGACCTCCACCGCGAGGTCTACCGCACCCAGGGCAAACTCACCAGTTGCTTCGGCTACGACACCATGGGCCGCAAACACTGGCAGTTCGCGTCGACCCTGCCAGCGGAAAAGCTGTCACAGGTCCACAACGCCGGCATCCAGACGCAGTTGCTCGTCGAGCACGCCTACAACCCGATCCACCGCCGCTACGAATACGACCCTGCCGGAGAACTGACCCGCACCCTCGACAAGCTGCGGGGCGAGATCAAGTACGAATACGAGGCGAACGGCCAGCTGCACAGCCGCGAAACCGGCAGGATTGCGGACAGCGAAGAGTTCCGGTACGACGCTGCAGCCAATCGGCTGAACTTCAACACCAGCCAGTTCGATCAGGTCAAAGACAACCGCATCAAAAGGTGGCGTGATCAGGAATATGCCTACGATGCCTGGGGCAACTTGATCGAGAAGCGGGTGGGGATTACCACGCTACAAAGCTTCAGTTACGACTGCGAAAACCGTTTGGTCAGAGCCGAAACCTTCACCAATGGCAGGCTCGAGAGTGTCGGCACGTATCGCTACGACAGCCTCGGAAGACGCGTCGGAAAAACAGCCGAGATCAACGGCCAGACCGAGCACAAACACTTCCTCTGGCAAGGCTTGCGGATGCTGCGTGAGGAAACGCCGTGGCAGAGCAGCCTGTATGTCTACGAGCCTGGCAGTTACGCGCCTCTAGCCCGCGTTGACCAAAACGAAGGCGAAGCAGAGCAAAAGGTTTACTACTTCCACACCGACCAGATCGGCACGCCGCTGGAAATGACGGATGTTGAGGGGAGCATTGTCTGGCAGGCGACGTACAAGGCGTGGGGCGAGATTGAAGCGCTGGCGGTGAACGAGGTCGAGCAGAACCTGCGGTTCCAAGGTCAGTATTTCGACGACGAGACGGGGCTGCACTACAACACGTTTAGGTATTACGACCCGGGGGTGGGGCGGTTTATCACGCAGGATCCGATTGGATTGGGTGGTGGTTTTAACCTATACCAATATGTATCGAACCCGATGGCATGGGTTGATCCTCTTGGGTGGGCCTGCTGGAGTCCCAAAAACGTTGCGGGTAGAAAGGTTTATCAAAGGAACGATATTTTTGACCCAAATCACGTAGATGATTTGGGTAAGACAAATATTCAGCGCATGAAAAAGGGCGATGCTCCGATAGGAAAGGACGGTAGCGAAGTAAATCTTCATCACCTGACTCAGGATGAACCTGGATCAATGGCGGAAGTTCTCAGCAGCTTTCATTCTAAGAATGACCGAGTATTGCATATGTATTCAAATCAGTGGGACAAAAGCTGGGTAGGTTCTGATGGATTAAGACGAGTCTATAACAGTGCTCCTCCGAGTATGAACCGCGGTCCGTTCAACACCTGGAAAAAAATTTACTGGAAAGAGAGATCTTTAGATTTTTAAAGGAGGATTTATGAGTTATATAGAGGTTTTAGATGCCGAAATAAAGGCTAGCGGTGAAGAACCGGCGTTCTCGGGTCCAATTGGCGAGCAGGCTATCGCGGAGTTTGAAAGGGCGTTAGGTGTGACATTTCCAGAAAGTTACAGGCTTTTTTTGAGAAAGTTCGGTGCGTTGTCTTTCGCCGGGGATACGTACTACGGAATTACTAAAAGCGGGTTGGCGGCTACAGCAGTTCCAAGCGTGCTATTTGCCACGAACGTTGCACGCGATCAAGGTGATGCTGATAACGGGATGGTTGTGATTAAAGCGTCAGGTTACGGCCCGATTTACTCTATAGATACGGCATGCGTTGGTTCGTCAGGCGAACCGGTTGTAGTGGAAACAGCGCTTTCTTTCAAGCGTGATGGAGCGAAAACTGTGCTGTACCAAAGTTTTGGAGAATTTCTATGTGCCAATGTCAGACAAGCGATCGCAGAGTTGTGAGTTTTTGCTTGTTAGCTGCTTTTGTTCGGGAGTCAGTAGCGCCTCGGTCAGATGGGAGTGTAGGGTAGACATCACCTCAGTTTTGACAGGCCGAAGATAACCGCATCAAGCGCTGGCGCGATCAGGATTACGCCTATAGCGCGTGGGGCAACCTGATTGAAAAACGGGTGGGGCTGAGCACGCTGCAGACCTTCAGCTATGACTGCGAAAACCGTTTGGTCAAAGCTGAAACGTTGGTTAATGGCAAGCTGCAGAGCGTCGGCACCTACCGCTACGACAGCCTTGGACAGCGCATCCAAACGGCCAGACCGAACACAAACACTTTCTCTGGCAAGGCCTGCGGATGCTGCGCGAGGAAACGCCGTGGCAGAGCAGCCTCTACGTCTACGAGCCGAATAGCTACGCGCCATTGGCAAGACTAGATCAGCAAGAGGGTGAGACCGAGCAAAAGGTTTACTACTTCCACACCGACCAGATCGGCACGCCGCTGGAAATGACGGATGTTGAGGGGAGAATTGTCTGGCAGGCGACGTATAAGGCGTGGGGTGAAGTCGAAACGCTCGCCGTGAACGAGGTCGAGCAGAACCTGCGGTTTCAGGGGCAGTATTTCGACGACGAGACGGGGCTGCACTACAACACGTTTAGGTATTACGATCCGGGTGTGGGGCGGTTTATTACGCAGGATCCGATTGGGTTGTTGGGAGGCTTCAACCTATATCGATATGCATCCACCCATTCATGTGGATAGATCCAGAGGGTTTAGCTACTTACAATACGATGCCCGGGAGCTCAGGGTTTCAAAAACATCACATTATTCCTCAGCAATTGGCTAACCATCCAGTGCTCCAAGCATCAGGAATGAATATTCATGCTACAAATAATATAATTTATTTGCCTAAATATGCCGGAAATCATCCAACTCGCACCGTTCACAGAGGATCGCATCCTGCTTATAGTTCAGAGGTCGCAGAACGATTAGACGATATTCATGAAGTAGGGCGAGAAAATGGATGGACCCAAAAGCAGTACAAAGCTGCAACGGATGAACTTATAGTCGAGCGGCGGCAAGGACTTCGGAACGGCAGTGTGAAACTCAACAAAAACTCAGTTAGAAGTGGGACATGCTGAATGAAAATGTTAGTACCTGTTGATCATTATCCGGAAAAGTATTGGCTTTATTATGATCATGAACAAAATATAGATGCCTTGGAGTTTCGTCAGTGCCGCGAGGTGGTATTGCCCAACCACGATCTGCTTCTGCGCTTGAAGGCGAAAGTCAGTGTGAGCGCCTTTCTAAAATATGACTATCTCCTGAGTGATGGGCCGTCTGTAGCTAGCCGCCGTTTCGCTGAAATGATTAAAGCATCTGTTTTCAGTGACTGTATACAGTTTGCTCCCGCAGCAGTAGTAATTAATGGTCAGGTGCATGCGGATTTTTTTGTTATAAATTATCTCCGATCAGAGAAAGCATTTGATATGGAAAAATGTGTATATGCGCCGCTGCTTAAATCCATGCCTGATGGGCCAAAAAAATTCAAGGAAATAATCTTGTTAGATAAGACTCCTGTCAATCCCATTTTTAGGGCTGAGGAAAGTAAGGGGCATATAATTCTTTCGGACGAAGCTGCTACATTTTTTGCTGCTAATAAAGTGATAGGTTTGGATTCTGTAGATTCTAAAACAGGTCTCTAAAAGCTTTTATGTCTTAGCCATCCTCGGCGTTGCCGTCTGAAAAGCCTGAATAGGCAGAGCGACGTCGAGAGTTTCGGGATTTACAACTTCCCTTGACCAGTACATCTACGGCACCTCCGACGAAGGCGCGAGCAACTGCCGGGCCATGAAACCCGGCTACACCTTCGAACTGCTGCAGCACTACGACGACGATCAGGGCAATGCCGAAGACCGCCAGTTCCTGTTGATGAGTGTCGAAAGCGAAGGCCACAACAACTACCTCAACGGCCACCCGGCGAGCTACTACAACACCTCCTCCTGCGTGCGCAAAAAGATCGTCTTCCGCCCGCAGCTCAGCACCCCGCGCCCGACCATCTCCGGCCCGCAGACCACCATCATCATTGGCCCGCCCGGCGAAGAAATCTTCACCGACGAACTGGGCCGCGTGAAAATCCAGTTCCACTGGGACCGCAACGGCCAATACAACGACCACAGCTCCTGCTGGGTCCGCGTCGCCCAGTCCGGCGCCAGTGGCGGCTTCGGCAGCATTCAGATCCCGCGGGTGGGCGATGAAGTCGTCGTCGTCTTCCTCGACGGCAACCCTGACCGCCCGCTGATCATGGGCAGCCTCTACAACAGCCAGAACACCCCGCCATGGTCGCTGCCGGCGAACAAGACGCAGAGTGGATTTCTGACGCGTTCGATGAAGGGCAAGGGCGCCAATGCCAACTTCTTCCGGTTTGAAGACAAGGCGGGCGCCGAGCAGATCATCATGCACGCCGAACGCAACATGGACACTGAAATCGAGGCTGATGAAACGCATGACGTCGGCGGGAACCGAACGATCAAAGTTGAAGGCAAACATTCTGAAACCATCAAACTGGAAACCAGTATCGCGGTCGAGGAGGGCTCGTACTTCGTCACCGTCGACAAGGGTGAAGTCAAGATCAAAGCCGCGACGTCCATCACTCTGGAAGTAGGTTCCAGCAAGCTCGTCATGAACTCCGACGGGACGATCACCTTGTCTGGCATTGAGGTCAATGTCGAAGGGAAATCGATCATCAACCTGAATAAATAAGTTGCCGGACAAGGAACGCCCAAATGCGGACAAGCATGTACGATCGCATCTCCGAAATAAGAGAGCTTGAGGAAAAACTAGCGGAAGAGGCACGACTGGCGAAAGAAGCCCTGCCACCACCCCCAGAGCGTTTTCATACCAACGAACTGAGTTTCATCCGCCCGGTAGGTTTCAAGGACAAAACATTTCACGTCTTCACATTGACAGATATTGGGCCAAGTCCGCTGTCGGTGGTCATTGGTCGCTCGGTGGTCGAAGAAGACGCCGAGCTGGAAAGCGTGGCTCAGCAATTGCTCAGCGAGTTAGGCAAATCCCTGTCTCATCTGCAATGGATCGAGCCGCTGTTTCCCGTTCAGATTGCCGGCGTCGATGCGCGCCAGGTGGAATTCAAATGGCGTCAGCAGGGCCAGCCGGTGCATCAGCTCCAACTGATCTTTCTGCATCGGGATGAGCAGGACCAGCCCTTGATGATGCAGATCACCGGCACCAGTAATGGGGCTCAGGGAATGACACCCGCTGAACGCGCTGCGTTTTTTTCCATCGTCGAGACACTTAAGTTGCGAAGCAAGCCTACCCCCGACGATCAGGGCGGTGGACAGGCTGCGTTGGCATGAGTGCGGCGGCAAGGGTTGGGGATCCCATTGAGCATTCTTCTGCGTTGGAAGGGTTGCTTTTGGGATTGGCGGTGGGTGCCGCTGCCGTAGTTGTTGCCGCTGCCGCTGGCGTTTCAATCGTAGCTTCTGGGGGATTGGCGGCTGTAGCAGTCGTGGGTGCTGTAGTAACCATGTCGGCAGGCGTCGGCGAGCTGCTTGGCAGCCTCTCGTGGTGCGCGAACACGGCCGGGCAAATATTTAAAGGGTCCCACAATGTTCATACGAATGGCAAACCTGCTGCTCGCGCCCACTTAGATACTGCAGCTTGCGAAAAGCATGGATCTGCCCCGCAAATAATTGCCGAAGGCAGTGATACCGTTTTCATCAACGGTCAGCCCGCCGCTCGAGTGGGGGATCATACTGTTTGCGACGGGAAAATCAGCTCGGGATCTAGTAACGTTAATATAGGCGGTGGTACAAAAAAGACTGACGATATTAACCCGGAAGTTCCTTTGTGGCTTCATTTGACACTGGGAGTGATTGGAGTCGGTAGCGCCGCCGTGTTGACCACTCCCGCCATTGCAATAGCTGGTCTGTTTGGAAGTTTACTGGGCGGAGTGGGAGGTAACCTGTTAGGTGGTCGCTGGTATGGCGAGGATTCGAATGGCCAGAAGTTGATGACGTTCGGTGGTGCGTTTGTCGGTGGCGGGCTAGCTGGTAAAGGGCGGCAGTGGTTTGATGCGCGGTATGAGTTCAAGCAGGAAGGGCTGGGCTCACTCTTCGGAAATCTGAAAGTTTCAAAACGGCCGACTATTCCCCCGCCAAACTCTAAAGGTGTCTCTCCAGAGGTCTATCAGAAGTTGAGGGCTAGAACTCCGAGCAAAGAAATACAGGCGATGGTAAATGAGAATGTTGTACTTCCAATGGAAGATCCAGCACTGCCGGGACTGGAAATCACAAAACCTTTGCACGCTGATCACGTTGTCCCAATGAAGCAGATCACAGAGATGGATGGATTTAACCAGTTGAGTTTTGATAAGCAAGTTGAAGTATTGAATTACAAACCAAATTTTTCGCCTTTGAGTGAGACCGCTAATACGTCGAGAGGCGCTAAGACGTTCGAGCAGTGGACGCGTTACAAAAAAGGCGGCGTAGATGTTGATCCAAAATTCAGAGCTAGTATGATGGAACGTGCAAGCAAGCTAGAGGCTGAGCTGCAAGATAAAATTTATAGTTTTCTACCATAAAGGCGTGGGGTTGCGATGACATTTGATGACGTGGTAGATGCCGTTAGGCAAAGGTTTGTCGGTAGTAATGTTTACTTTTCTCCCAGCGATGTGCCGGCGGGGCTCGTTATTCCAAATGAGTGGAAGGATTTTGGACTTGGTTCTGTAAGCGCTTCTAAATTTCCCAGAGCTTGGCAAATGTTTGCAGATGAGCTTCCATGGGTACTTTCTTTATTAGATCTATGTTTAATTGGGACCGCCATATTGGAGAGTGACCCTATCGAATTGTTGTACATTTTTCATGATGCAAATGGTCTTTATTATTATACAGGGGGGCTGCCACTGGATACTAGCCGCCCTCTTGGCACGAAATTCCCGTTCAAGGGTAAGGTTTCAGAATTTTATCAAGGTTTGCATAATGGTTTTACTTTCTTTCCAGCGCGATCCATGGGGCCTCAGAGAGTAGAGGATTTTACATGTGTTGCGGATTTGATTGACGAAGAAGACACCGAATTTGCATCTAAATGGATAACTCTGCTTTCTAATGGTGCAGGCGACTACTTGGCCGTTGATTTGGCCAGTTTAGACCATGACAAAGGGGTCATATGGTGGCACGAGGAACCTCTAGAGCCTGAGATTGATATGAATGTTTTTGAAGTAATGAATACTTGGATTTCGATCTTTCTCGAGGATACTCAGCCTCGGGCTAATGTTATATCTGGCTAGATTGAATCAAGCATATAAGGTTTTCAAAGGGTTGAGCCATTAAGAGGAGGAAAGATAGAGAGTATAAAAAAATCTGCAAGGGACGAGCTCCCAAGTTATTCGGTGTATTTCTTTCTGGATGAGCTACCTTCCGAGATCGAAATACCAGAAAGCTGGTCTGGGTTTGGCTTGCACGCCGCTTCTTCTCTCTGGATTTCTAGCGAGAGGAAATGTTTCTCATCAGTGCTGCCCACTGTTTGTAAATGGCTTAATACGTGTGTTATCGGTACTCACTGGCGTCAGGTGACAAAAATTATTTGGTTTATATCTATCGCGAAAATAATGAAATTGGTCTTTACTTTGGTAGAGACCCCGTTGCCCAAGGGTTGGCGGCGCCTAATCTTTCTATCCTCGTCGCAGACATCGAGTTCTATCCCTGGTGGCATGAACAACAAGAAATTCCAGAGCGGAATGTTAATGCTTGGGCGGTGATTGATGCATGGATGAAGATTTTTCTAAAAAATTTTGATTGTAACGAAAGTATTTTCGGCCTTTAAATGGGCGTCATCAGCAAGCTGTGTTAAGCGCATTTTACCTTCGGAGCGCTCTAAAATGGATCTTAGTTAACCCGGTAACTCATTCGGGAAATTTCCTCTAGCTCAAGTACGCCGATCACTCGCAGGAAGCGTCGGCCGTCCTACCCGGACGGCAACTCCTGGAAAGCCCACGTTACGACGACAATGGCAACCTCATTGCCGAAACCGACGCCCTCGGCCACAAGACGGAATACCTCAACAGCGACGACGGCCTGCCGCAACACCATCATCGACGCGACGCACAAGTCCAAATACCTGTGGTGGAACAGCCTGGCGCAGGTCGAGCGTTTTCAGGATTGCTCCGGCAAAAGCACCTTCTACACATACGACGACCGCCAGCACCTGATTGCCGTCACCGACGCGCTGAATCAAACGACCAGACTCGAACGCAAACCCGATGGCGAAGTCCTGCGCATCGAACATCCGGACGGCACCGCCGAGTCCTTTACCTACAACTCCCTCGGCCAGGTTCTCACGCACACCGACGGCAAAGGCCAGACCACGCGGCTTTTGCGGACGGCGAGGGGATTACCCTCCAGCCGCCAGGACGCCAAAGGCCAACGCATTCGTTACGAGTACGACAAAGCCATTCGCCTCACCGCACTGGTCAACGAAAACAACGCCGCCTACCAGTTTGCCTACGACGCCTCTGATCGCCTGACCGAAGAAAGACGCATCGACAACCTGACCCGCCGTTTCAGCTACAACCTCGGCGGCCATCTGACCCGCGTCGACGAAACCGGCTACNCGGTCGTCTGCTGGCGAAACTCAACCAGGATGCACGGCAGGATTACACCTACGACGACGCCGACCGCTTACTGTCCATCGCACGATTACCGACTGCCGTGGGTAAGAAACTGGGCATCAGCGAAGAAACGCTCACGTTCGAGTACGACCTGCTGGGCCGTTTGATCAAAGAGACCACACCCCAAGGCGCGCTGGACTACGAATACGATCCACTGAGCAACCTCACGACGCTGACCTTGCCCACAGGCCAACACCTCAACCACCTGTACTACGGCAGCGGCCACCTGCACCAGCTGAACCTTGACGGCCAGCTCATCAGCGACATGGAACGCGACGACCTCCACCGCGAGGTCTTTCGCACCTAGGGCAAACTCACCAGTTGCTTCGGCTACGACGCCATGGGCCGCTAACACTGGCAGTTCGCATCGACACTGCCAGCGGAAAAGCTGTCACAGGTCCACAACGCCGGCATCCAGACGCAGTTGCTCATCGAGCACGGCTACAACCCGATCCACCGCCGCTACGAATACGCGACGCTAGTCCAAATACCGTCGAGTCGAAAAGAGGAAAGCCAGCCCCAAGCGTGCTTCCCTTTTCGCGTTCAGCCTTCCGTGGAACTACGTCCGCTGGTGCCGCAGCAACTCTCGTTCGAGGGCGGTCATGGCGTCTTGCAGGGCGCGTGCATGATCGGCGATCACGGTGTCCTCTACGGCGCTCTCGCAGGCGTGCTCAAGGGTTTCGCACAGGTCGATCACCTGGCGGGCGCTGATGATTCTTGCGGCGCCCTTGATCTTGTGGGCGACGTCGCGGATGTCCTGTCTTTTTCCAGGCAGGCTCGCTTCGGCCAGTTCGCGGGCGTCGTCGCGACAACTGCTGATCAGTTGATCGATCAGGGACTGGATCATTTCCGGTCTGTTGCCGGTCAGGGCCACGATACTGCTCATGTCAAACGCGGGAGGGCGGGTGGGATTCCTGGTGTCCGAGGGGCGCACGCCGATTCGCGACAAGCGATCATTGAGGGCAGTCAGGCTGATCGGTTTGAACAGGCAATCGTCCATGCCCGCTTCGCGGCAGCGCTGTTTTTCTTCCGGTTGCGCGTTGGCGGTGAAGCCGAGAATCGCGCACGGCACTTGTCCATGTTCGTGCTCATGCAGCCTTATCGCTCGGGTCAGGTCGTAGCCGTTCATGACGGGCATGTTGCAATCGACGATGACCAGATCGAAATGCCGAGCCAGCCAGTGTTCCAACTTGAGCACCTTGCTCGGCGACGTCGCAGCGATGGCCCAGAAACTCGAGTTGCTGGCAGAGCAGCAGGCGGTTGGCGGGGTGGTCGTCCACCACGAGAATATCCAGCGTGGTGGCATCCTGTTCGCTGTTGTCGCGGGGCGCGGGCAGGTTTGGCAGGGGATCGAGTGTCGTCAGTTCGAATGCCATTCGCACCTGCGTCCCTTGGCCCGGTTGGCTGTCGAGGGTCAGGGTCCCGCCCATCATTTCGCACAGGCTGCGACAGATCACCAGCCCCAGCCCCGCACCGGTCCTGGCCAGTTGCCCGCTGTTATCGGCCTGGGCGAAGGGGGCAAACAGGCGTCGCTGATCGTCTTCGGTGATGCCGATGCCGCTGTCTTCGACGATGACCTCCAGACGGATCTGTTGTTCGTGGCCGGCATCTTCGGCTTGCAGGCTGATGCGGATCTGCCCCTGTTGGGTGAACTTGATGGCGTTGCTGATGAGGTTGGAGAGGATCTGTTTGAATCGCAGGGGGTCGATCAGTACATCGATGTTGGTCCGGCTGTCCAGATCCAGATGCAAGCCCAGACCCTTCTGCCGCGCCAGGCCGTCGAAGACCCGCACGACCGATTCGACGAGCTGTCGCAGATTGGCCCGTTCGGGGCTGAGGGTCAGACGTCCTGATTCAATGCGGGCGATGTCCAGAATGTCGCCGATCAGCTCCAGCAGGTCCTTGGCCGAGCTGTAAGCGACTTCGATGGCGGGGCGGTCCAGATGGCCTTGGTCGGCGCGCATGAGCGCCAGTTCGAGCATGCCGATCACGGCGTTCATCGGCGTTCGTATTTCGTGGCTCATGGTCGCCAGAAACGTGCTCTTGGCCCGGTTGGCATCATCGGCCTGCTGCTTGGCGGTCTGCAGGTCTTCGATCAACTGACGACGTTCGCTGATGTCGATCCAGCCACCGATGATGCCCTGGACTTTCCCCAGCGAGTCCCTGAACGGCAGGATCCAGTGGTAGATGGTCAGCGAACGCTCGCCGATGTGCAGGGCGCGGTCGAGGATCAGTGGTTTGTCTTCGGCCATCACTTGCTGGTAGTCGGCCACATACTGCCGGGCTTCCTGCATGTCGCTGAGCGGCCCGTCGAGAAAGCTCTTGCCGATGACGTCTTCGCGTCGTGAAGAAAACGCGGTGAGGTAGCTGTCGTTGCACATCTGCAGCAGTCCGGCCCGGTCGCGCACGTAGATCGGGTGAGGGGTGCCGTTGACCAGCGCGCTCATGAATTCGAACTGATCGCTCAATGCCCGTTCGGCGCGTTCGCGTTGTTTGATTTGCCGGCGCATCCAGGCGTTCCAGGCCAGCGAACCGAGCAGCAGCAGGCTTGCGCCGATGATGATCTGGTAGACCAGCAACTGGTGATCTTGCCAGGTGCCAGTGCCGGTGCCAGTGGGCATGTAGGTGCGCCAACGATTGTTGATGACGGCCAGATCCTCTGGCGCGATGCTCGACAGGGCCTTGTCGATGATCGAACTCAGCTCGGTGGCATTGCGTGAGGTGGCCATGGCGATGCGTGCCGGCTCCTGTCCGACCGTGACACGCATCTGCAAAGCATCCTGCAGTGCGCGTGAAGACAGAAAGTAACTGGCGCTGAACAGCGACGTGATGGCGCCTTCCACCCGACCATGGGCCAGCAGGTCCAGTGCCTGAGCGGGGTTGTCGACTTCGACGGGGTAGATGGTCGGGTAGGTCTTGCGCAGGTAGGGCAGGACGGGGCTGCCCAGCGTCAGGGCGACACGCTTGCCATCGAGCTGGTCGAGATTGGCCGGTCCCGAAAGCTCCTTGCGGGTGACCAGGACGAACGCGTTGTCCATGTAGGGGCGGCTGAAGTTGAAGCGGTTTTCGCGCTCGTCGCTGGACGCCATTGCGCCGATCAGGTCCGCCTGCCCCTGTTCCAGCCGGTTCATCATGTCGCTCATGCTCGCGGCATGGCTGATCTCGAACCGCAGGCCGGTGCGCAGCCTGATCAGATCCAGCAGGTCGGCGGTGATGCCGCGAAAGTTTCCACTGGCATCGAAGAAGGTCAGCGGTGTGTAGGCATCGTTGATCACCACACGAACGGTCGGGTGCTGGGTTATCCAGCGCTCTTCGCGTTGGGTCAGTTGCAGTTTCTGGTCGGTGAGCAGCAGGTCGGTGCCGCCTCCCCAGCGCTTGGAGATCGCGATGCGCTCTTCGATGGGAATGCCCTTGAGGACAAGGTTCACGAGCGCCAGCAGTTCGGTATTGTCCGCCTGCACCGCGAAGCTGAAGCCGTTGGCTTCATGCTTGCCGAAGTTGGCCATCTGAATGTTGTTCAGATAGCCCTTGCTGATCACGTAATGCGTGGAAATCGCGTCGCCGAGGAAGACGTCTGCCTGATTGAACGCCACGGCATTGATCGCGCTTTGGAACGAGGGGAAGGTTTGCAGGCTGGCCTTGGGATACAGCGCGCTGATTTCTTCTGGCGGCAGGTAGTGATAAAGCATGCTCAGGCGCACGCCATTGAGATCACCGGTCAAGGGCCGGGTTTCCCCCGTGCGGGTCACCAGCACCGGCTGGTCGGCCGCGTAAGGTAGCGACAGGCTGATCCGATTGGTAGCCGCTTCGTAGCCATTGGCGCTACCCAGTAGATCGATTTCGCCGTTGATAAGGGCGTCGAGGGCCTTGCCACGGGTTTCATAGCGCATGACCCGCACTGGCAGGTCCAGCGCACGTCCCAGAATGCCGGCGTAGTCGGCGGTGAAGCCTTCGTAGTCGTGGCCGGTCAGGGTCATGTCAAAAGGGGGGTAGTCCGGGGCCGTGGTGCCCAGAACCAGCTCGCGCTTGTTGCGCACCCACTGCCATTGCGTCCGGTCCAGCGTGACGTCCATGTGCGCCGGATTGGAGCGGCTAAGCAGGGTGTAGCGTTCGGCCGCCACGGATCGGGCCTGTACCAGCAGGCTCAGACAAACGAGTGCAGCCGCTATCCAATAGTCCTTTAACCCCTTCGACATCCTGTTTCTCACACTAGCGAATTGCGTTTTGCCATCTCGATAAGTTCTACCAGAGTCTTGGCTTTGAGTTTATGCATTAAACGTGTCTTGTAAGTGCTGACGGTCTTGTTGCTGAGAAACATGCCCTTGGCGATCTCCTTGTTTGTTCGACCTTGGGCAAATAATTGCAGCACCATCAATTCGCGATCATTGACCAGTTTGAAACGCTCGAGTTCGTTCGGGTCTCCGTCCCTTTCGGCATTGGCGCCGAGTGCCTGACTGGGAAAGTAATTGTAGCCGGATAATACGGCTTTTACCGAACTGACAAGTTCCGTGAGGTCTTCCTGCTTGCACACATAACCGGCCGCGCCGGACTGCATGCAGCGTATCGCAAAGAGGGCGGGGGCTTGTGCGGTCAGTACCAGGATCTTCGAAGGCAGGTTCATGGCATTGAAGCGCGACAGCACTTCGAGCCCGTCCAGCTTGGGGATGCTGATGTCGAGGATGATGAGGTCGGGCATGCATTCGCGCACCAGTTGCATCGCGTCCACCCCGTTATCGGTCTCGCCGACGATCTCGTAGTTTTCGTTTTCCAGCAGCATTCGGATGGCCATACGAATGACCGGATGATCGTCGATGATAAAAACTGAGTTCATGATTCAATCCATAGCAGGCAGCGAAGAAAGCGCGCACCTTATCGCAGATGTTCAAAGGCGCACATGAACGGAAAGGGCCGGTGGCGATATATAGGAAACTTCCTACAAAAATTAGCGTATTGACTCACGTCGTTACTCGTGTCGCCCATAAATGTTTAAAAAAGTCGAGATTATTCGGCGTGAAAATAGTTATCAGGAAGTCGTTGTTTATTTCGATTGGGAATGTTCCTACGCTCTAACGGGGTGGTTGCTACGGAAGCAACTCATGTCATGTTTAGACGGTAATGCTTGCCGGGGCCGAGTCGATAGCAAGTGGTTCTCTCGTCCTGAGCGGCCGCCGCCAGCGTCGGCCGGTGAATCTCACATATGGTCGGAGCCCGAGGAAATGAGGCGAAAGAGTTCCAGCGTATTCAGCGGTTTGTTCAGGCAACCCAGTAATGGCAGTCCCTTGTCCTGCGCCCGGGATTGAAGGTCGAGCAAGCGCGAAGGTGCCAGGCCGCTGAGCAGCACGGCGTCGCGGATCAGGCCACGCTGGCTTGCGAATTCGATCAGGTCGATGCCCTCCATGCCGGGCAGGCGTTGATCGCACAGCAGCAGGTCGTAGGGTTCGGCACTGCGCTCCAGCGCCACAATGGCCTCGCTCGCATTCAACGCGGGCGTCAACAAGTACAGCCCATGGTTGTTAAGCAGGATCTGCAAGGCTATGAGCTGAAACGGGTGGTCCTCTACCAGCAGGATTCGAAGGTTATGTTTGTGCATCGGGGCTTCCAGGCGGTTGCAGTGGGCGGTTGTCCGGGCGCAGGCACAAGGCGGAACGCTCGACAGAACGGGTGCGAATGAGGCATCGGGTGAGTTTTGGACTGGGGTCCAGACGGGTGGGGCGGGCGGATTATTCGGCAGGGATCTGAAGGCGGCGATAGGGTGTTTCCGGCTGACGTGTAGGAAATATCCGAAGTTGAGGTTTTCTTTTCTGCGGGCGTGAAGAGAAAAGCCCGGAACCTTGAAGGAGTCCGGGCTTTTGGCTGACAGTTATCGGCTAGATGGGACTGGAACGCCCGGTCATTTCTCGGGCCATTTCGCTGGCGTAGCTGTCGGTCATGCCGGCGATAAAGTCGATCACCCGCAGGAACGACGTATGCAGCGGCCATTTGGGATCAGGTGCGTTGTTGCCCAGCAAGTCGAGGATGCGTCGGCTCTTGAACGACGGCGTATGGCCGCCGAACTGTTCCAGGGCAGCGCCGCAGAAGGCGTTCAGCAGGATCTCCAGCGTGGTGTAGGCGCCGATCTCGTGCAGCGTCTTGCGCTTGTCTTGAAAGATCTTCTTGCGCGCCATGTCCTTGGCGCTGAGCACGCAACGCTTGGCCGGGCCGTGCATGTGTTCCACCAGATCGCCCTGCAACGTACCGGCGAGCAGGGCGTCTTGCTGCTCGACGAAGGCGCGTGCCGCGGCGTTGGTCAGGTGTTCGATGGCCTTGCCGCGCAGAATGGCCAGCTTGCGGCGTCGCGAGTCATTGGGCCCGAGCTGGCGATAAGTCTCCGGCAGGTCGTCGCCCACCAGCCCCAGCAACAGCGATTCCACTTCGGGATAGCTCAGCAGCTCCATTTCCAGGCCATCTTCCAGGTCGATGAGCGCGTAGCAGATGTCGTCGGCCGCCTCCATCAGGTACACCAGCGGATGCCGTGCCCAGCGTTGGTCTTCCAGCTGCGGCAGGCCGAGTTTGCCGGCGATCTGTTCGAGGATCGGCAATTCGCTCTGATAGCAGCCGAACTTGTGTTTCTTGTAGCCCAGTGAGTCGGCGTGGCGCGCGGTCCACGGGTATTTGAGGTAGGTCCCCAATGTCGCATAGGTCAGGCGGGTGCCGCCCTCGAACTGGTGATATTCCAGTTGCGTCAGGACGCGGAAACCCTGAGCGTTGCCTTCGAAATTGAGGAAGTCGTTGCGCTCCACCTCGCTCATGCCGTCAAGCCAGCCCCGGCCGGCCGCCTGCTTGAACCAGTTGCGGATGGCGTCTTCGCCGGAATGGCCGAAGGGCGGGTTGCCGATGTCGTGCGCCAGACACGCTGATTGCACGACCATGCCCAGATCGCTGGGCTCGCACCAGTCGGGAAGGGCACCACGCAGGGTTTCGCCGACTCGCATGCCCAGTGAACGGCCCACGCAGCTGACTTCCAGCGAGTGGGTCAGGCGGGTGTGGATATGATCGTTGCTGGTGACCGGATGGACCTGGGTCTTGCGCCCCAGACGCCGGAAGGCGCCGGAGAAAATGATGCGGTCATGGTCCTTGTGGAATGGGCTGCGCCCCAGTTCTTCAGGGCTGTGCAGGGTCTTGCCAAGGCGCTCGCGGGTGAGCAGTGTTTGCCAATCCAAGGCCGGTACTCCATCGAGTGATTACCGGCCTAGCTTCCCGGTTCGTCAATCGGGCTGCAAGCGGAAGATGGCAATGCGAGGCGAATCAGAAACCGACGGCGTCGACATCGATCAGCAGCAGGCGCTGGCCGTTGTCGAAGAACTGTCCTGCGGTCAGGCAATACTGATTGCTGGTGGCGTCGCGGTAGGTGTTGGACAAGGTCAGCCGACGCTCATGCCAGCCCTCGGCGAGCAGATGGTAGAAGTAGGGCCGCCACGACCAGTTATGGCCCAGGTAGCGCGTATCGGCGATCCACGCGCCGTTGCGCCATTCAAGGTTGGGTGTCAGTTGGGTGCCGTGTCGGTCACACTGATAGAACCGCAGCAGCCACGGGTATTCCTGGACCTCGGGCAGATCGCCCAGCGGCGCATCGCCTTCTGCCCACGCCTGCAAGCGCAGCATGAGCTGGCTCAACTGCTTGCGCAGGTTCATCAGCCGTTCACGCTCGACCACCTTCTGCATCACATAGCGGTCGCGCAGTTCGGCGAATCGTTCGACGAATGCGTCGGCGGCGAAGAACTCCGTCTCGGCCTGGGCGAAGAGAAAGCCCTGCACGTAGCGCGAGCCGCATTCGAGTGCAAAATTCAGCTCCGCTTCTGTTTCCACACCCTCGGCGATGATCCAGCAGCCGGTCTTTTCGGCCATCTGTGCCAGGGCCTTGACCACGTCGCTGCTTGGCCCGCCGCGGGCGGCGGCCTGAAACAATCGCATATCAAGCTTGAGAATGTCGGGTTGCAAGGCCAGCACACGGTCGAGCTGCGAATACCCCGCGCCGAAATCGTCAATGGCAATCCGCGCGCCAGCCTCCCGATAACGGGCCACGACGTCACTCAGGCGCTGGCTGTCGCCGCCCAGTTCGGTGATCTCGAAAACGATGCGTTGCGCCGGGATACCGTGGCGCTGCAACTGCTTGAGGCTCGGCAGCGGCTGGTCGGGTCGCAGGCGACTGATCCAGCGTGGCGAAATGTTCAGGCTCAGGAACCAGTCGCTCGGGGCTTCATGCAGGCGCCCCAGCGCGTTGTCGCGAATCAGACGGTCCAGCCGGCGCAGTTCGGCGGCAGGTCTACGCGGGTCGGCGAACAGCGGGCCGACCGATTGCAGACGACCGTCTTCCTGCCGCAGGCGACCCAGTGCTTCTATACCCGCGATGCGGCCAGTGGCGGTATCGATGAACGGCTGAAAGCAGGCTAGCGGTTGCCCATCGATCACATGGCCTCCTCGGTAGTTATTGGCATTCTTGTTCAGACAGAGCTGTTCAGGCAGAGCTGTTTGAGCAAAGCGATTCAGGCAAAAAAAACAGCGCCTTTGCCCATGTGAACCATGGGGCAAAGGCGTAGGTCAGGTTTGTTTGCAAGAATGCAGCCAAATGGCCATCTCAATGCCGACGAGACGAGCCTTGCAGGACCATTTTGATCAGCGGCATCAGCGTAGCGCTGAGCTTGACGAGGCGAGTCACGCTGCCCGTACGCTTACTGCGGGCTCCCTTGCCGGTCAGGAAGCCCAGCAGGGAGACGACACCGACCCCCCACAACGGCGCGTGTTTGATGCCGAGCGATCCGGGCAGGTCGTTGGCCATGCCACGCATGCGATGCAGGGGGCGCATCAGCTGAGCGGATTCATGGCGGATTTCCTGGCGGTGCATTTCCATGCGCAGGCGGATCAGCGCCTTGCGCAATTCACGGCGATTATGGGTTTGAGGGAGTTCGGGCACACTCATGGCATCAGTCGCTCGCGATCGTTGGCCAGTTCTTCCAGAGTGGAATGGAAGGGTGAAGACTCATCGAAGATCGCTGCCTTCAGACGCAACGCGCAGAACAGCGCGGCGAGCGTATAGAAAGCACATAGCCCGATGATGCCGGTGAGGCGATAGCTGTCCCACAGGACAATCAGCAGCAGCGCCGAGAGACCGATGAGCAGCAGCAGCGCGAAGACCAGCGCCAGCCCGGCGAACAACAGCAGACTGACCGTGCGGGCTTTCTGTTCCTGCAGCTCGATGCCGAAGAGTTCGACATGGCTGTGCAGCAGGCCCAGAAAGGCCGCACCGAGGCGGCGAGGGGAGGAGGTGTTATCGGTCTCGGATGGACCTGTTCCCAGCGTCATATCGATCAGCGCCTTGTAGCCAGCAGACCCAGCAAAAAGCCCACGCCGGCTGCGATACCGACGGACTGCCATGGGTTGTTTTGCACGTATTCTTCGGTTGCAACCACTGCTTCCTTGCTGCGCTCGCGCAGGGTCGCTTCTGCGATGGCCAGGGTCTCGCGGGCACGCAGCAGGCTTTCGTTGATCTGATCACGCAGCTCATCTGCCTGATCGCCGGCCAGCGATGCCGTGTGCGCCAGCAGTTTTTCCGTGTCGGCAACCAGTGTCTGGAAATCTGCCATCAAAATGTCCTGGGCTTTCTCTGCTGTTGGGCGAGCCATGGTGTTCTCCGTTGGGGTGGCAATATGGGCTTTCGAGTATGGCTCATAACTGAAGGTTCATTCCAATTGCCGCAACTTGACGGCCTGAAGGCTGGTACAGCTTTTGCTTTGTGGTGGTGCGCCAGGGAGGCAGTGCGCTCCAATGCAGAGCGCGGGTTTCGGCGAAAGGGCCGAAACCTTCATCCGAACCCCTAAAACCGAGAAAAAAGCCCGGGCGTTCAATTTTTTTGTCTTCAGATGCGCGCCAAACCGGGGCGCTTTGGGATCTCCGTGCGCCTTGTTGGTGCTTTTTTGGGGGTGCGACAGAACGGTTGTCCTGCTTTGGTGCTTCTGACATTTGCAGGCCTGCCCCTCGATGGAAAATATGCAAAGTGCCGTGGACACTCTGGTCCACAGCTCCAACACCCTTTTTATTCTGATCGGCGCGGTCATGGTTCTGGCCATGCACGCCGGTTTCGCGTTTCTGGAAGTCGGTACGGTTCGACAGAAGAATCAGGTCAACGCCTTGTCGAAGATCCTCAGTGACTTCGCGGTGTCGACGCTGGCCTACTTCTTCATCGGCTACTGGATTTCCTACGGCGTGAATTTTCTCCAGCCCGCCGCGGTGATTGCCAGCGATCATGGCTATGGACTGGTGAAGTTCTTCTTTCTCCTGACGTTCGCCGCAGCGATCCCCGCAATCATTTCCGGGGGGATCGCCGAGCGTGCCCGGTTCGCGCCGCAACTGTGCGCGACGGTATTGATCGTGGCTTTCGTCTATCCGTTCTTCGAAGGGATGATGTGGAACGGCAATTTCGGGCTGCAAGCGTGGCTGCTGAAGACATTCGGCGCCGGATTTCACGACTTTGCAGGCTCGGTGGTCGTGCACGCCATGGGCGGCTGGTTGGCGCTGGCCGCTGTGACCTTGCTCGGACCGCGCAATGGCCGCTACCGCGACGGCAAGCTGGTGGCGTATCCGCCGTCGAGCATCCCGTTTCTGGCGCTGGGTTCATGGATCCTGATCGTCGGCTGGTTCGGCTTCAACGTCATGAGCGCTCAGACACTGGATGGCGTCAGCGGTCTGGTGGCGGTCAATTCGTTGATGGCGATGGTCGGTGGCACCGTTGCCGCGCTGCTCGTCGGCCGCAACGACCCCGGCTTTCTGCACAACGGTCCGTTGGCCGGGCTGGTGGCGGTGTGTGCCGGTTCCGACCTGATGCATCCCGTGGGCGCGCTGGCCACGGGGATCATCGCCGGTGCGTTGTTTGTCTGGTGCTTCACCGCCGCGCAGGTGCGCTGGAAAATCGACGACGTGCTGGGCGTCTGGCCGCTGCACGGGGTGTGCGGCGTCTGGGGCGGCATTGCCTGTGGCATTTTCGGCCAGGCCAGTTGGGGCGGAATCGGCGGGGTCAGCCTGATCAGTCAGTTGATCGGCAGCGCGCTGGGCGTGGTCATCGCCCTGGCAGGCGGCTTTGTGGTGTACGGCGTGATCAAGCTCTGCCTCGGATTGCGCTTGAGCCAGGAGCAGGAGTATTACGGCGCCGACCTGTCGATTCACAAGATCGGTGCCGTCAGTCACGACTGATGCGCAATGTCGACGCTTGGCTATGCTTATCCGCGAGCGGGCAGGCATGGCCGGCTGCGACAGCTGCAGCGACCGATGCCCGTCGACTTTCCTGATGTGTCGCAATCGAACATTGCGTCTGTGGTAGGAGCCGTCGATGGAACGTATCTACTCCCTTCAGGCTTTGAGGGGCGTCGCTGTTTTGGGCGTAGTCCTGTTCCACATGACTGCCGTGGAGCACAAGTATTCCGGGGGCGACATTCTCTTGCCCCGTTGGCTGGACTTCTTCCAGTCAGGGGTCGATCTGTTCTTCATCATCAGCGGCTTCGTGATGGTGATCGTCAGCCGTGGGCGCTTTCAAAAGCTCGCGGAATCCAAGCGTTTCCTGTTCAACCGCGTGTTGCGGATCTATCCCACCTATTGGCTGTATTACTTCCTGACCCTGGCGGTGGTGCTGGTCCAGCCGGGCATGGTCAACAGCACCCATGGCTCGTCCAGTCTGTTGATGTCTTTTCTGCTGCTGCCGAACGACAAGGTGCTGCTGGTGATGGTGGCCTGGTCGTTGCTGTTCGAGCTGTGGTTCTACCTGGTGTTCACCGGCGTGATGTGTTTTCGCGAGCGCTGGCTGCCCGGATTTCTGATGGGCTGGGCGATGCTCTTGGTGGTCTTCAACAGTGTGCAGGACTGGCAGGATTACAACCCGGCCCTGAAAATCATGCTGCACCCCTATGCGCTGGAGGTCATCGCCGGGGTGGCGCTGGCGCTGCTGTTCTACAGTCGGCACAGTGCGCGGATTCCGCTTTCGATGATCCGTATCGCACTGGTCATCGCCCTGATTCCCGGTATCGGCCTGATCGGCTATTACCGGTTATTCGACGAGCAAGGCATGCTGAGGATGTTCTCGGTGAGCGCGGTGTTCGGCACACTGGTTTTGGGTCTGGCGCTGCTGGAGCGTCGCCAGCACATTCGGATGCCGGCGTTTCTGGTGGCGACCGGGGACATGTCTTACACGGTTTATTTGTCGCACTTGCTGGTGCTGGGGGTGGTCGGTCGCATCTGGCAGATCTTCGGCACGGCGCCCGACTCGTTGCTGGACAACGTCGTGATCTCGGTGCTGATGATGGNATTTTTCGAGGCGGCGTTTCAGGCTCGCCGGCATACGGGGGCGGGCCTAAACTGGCGATTCGTTTCGTCACATCCCGTCATCAGAGGGCCACGTCATGCCGCCGGAATGTCAACTGTTCGGCACCCTGGGTTGTCATTTGTGCGAAGTCGCCGAGGCCGAACTGATGCCCCTGGTCGAGCATGGCCTGCTGGTGGAGTTGATCGATATCGCTGAAAGCGAAGCCATGAATGAAGCTTATGGCCTGCGGATTCCGGTGTTGCGGCGCACTGACACCGGTGCCGAACTGGACTGGCCGTTCGACACCGGGCAGGTGGTGACGTTTCTGCGCTAGATCGCGGAGAACTTACAGGTACTGAGTGTCCACGACCATGGCTTTGGCGATGGCTTCTTTCTGCGCTTCGCTCATGCCGTCCCAGACATGCACTTTGGCGTAGTAGCCAAGGCCGGCCACAACGTACAGGCTCAGGGTGAAGACGATGAACACCGACATGAAGGTCCAACGACCCACATCGTGTTCTTCGTGGGAGAAGGATTGCGAGTAGTTTTCTTCGCTTTCGGTGGTGCTACCGGTGGAAAGGCGTTTGATCCATTGAAACAGTTGACCCAGCATGGCGAAACCTCAAGTTTTGAAATGAAAAAATCTGTCGTGGGCAGTGCAAGACACCGGGTGTCTGGCGTCTTCAGTGCCGACGTTTGAAGTGCGGCGTCGCGCCTGATGCGCGTTACAAACGCTGAAAACGAAAAAAGCCCGTCGAGGACGGGCTTTCTTTTTATGAGTTCAGGTCTGGCAGGCGTTTTCGATGTCGATCACGAAATAGCTCGTGTGGGTTCGGTTTCGCGCCTGCTTGCCGATTTGGAAACATTTTAGAACAAATCAAATTCAGCATCCAGCGCTGTCATGTAGTTGTCAGACAACTGGTAGTCGTTAAGCCTGTGGCAAATCGTCGCGTCGATTGTTCGCTGCTTGAAGCGCGCTTCAGGCCGCAGCGCCCATGCCCAACTCGCGCTGCTCGCATGAGGCGCGAGGGCTGGGTGATAATGCCGCGCTTGTCGAGTCCGTCTTCCCGATCCTGAGTCGCTCATGTCCGAATCCGCTTTCACGGCTGCCCAACTTCAGGCCAGCACCCTTTATCTGCCGCCAGGCCCCTGGCTGACAGTGCTCGATTGTCTGTGCGAGCGTTTCAGCGCCATCAGTCGAGAACAATGGCTTGATCGCATTGCCCGAGGCCGGGTATTGAATGGCGATGGCCAGCCGATTGCACGGGATCTGCCGTATCGCGAGGGGCTGCGCATTCACTACTTTCGTGAGGTGCCCAACGAGACGCCGATCCCGGTAAAGGAGGCGATTCTCTACGCCGACGAGCATCTGGTGGTCGCGGACAAACCGCACTTTCTGCCTGTCACGCCCGCTGGAGAATATGTCGAGCAGACCTTGCTGCGTCGCTTGATCCGCACGCTGGACAATCCGCACCTGGTGCCGCTGCATCGCATTGACCGGCACACCGCAGGTCTGGTCCTGTTCTCGGCAAATAAGGACACCCGCTCGGCCTATCAGGCGTTGTTTCCTACGCGGCGCATCGACAAACGCTACGAGGCCATTGCCCGGGCGCTGCCGGATCTTGAATTCCCTCGAGTCCACAAAAGTCGGCTGATCGATGGCGAGCCGTTCTTTCGCATGCAGGAAGGGGAAGGGCAGAGCAACACCGAAACCCGGATCGAAGTCTGCGAGCGCAATGGCGAGCTGTGGCGTTATGGCCTGTATCCGGTGACCGGCAAGAAGCATCAACTGCGCGTGCACATGGCGGCGCTGGGCGCGGGTATCTGCAACGACCCGTTTTATCCGGACGTGATCAAGGATGCGGTGGATGATTACGAAAAGCCCTTGAAACTGCTGGCGCAGGGGCTGCGATTCATCGACCCGGTGACCGGGCAGGAGCGGGTTTTCGAGAGCCAGATCAAGCTGGAGGGGTGAAACGTCGGTCCGGGTGGCGAGATACCGCGCCGCTACAGAGATTGATGTTCTGCGTTAACCTATGCGCCCGATTACTTTGCAAAGAGTCCCCATGAGCGAAGATATTCTCCCGTCCGCCGATGGTCAGCCGATGATGCCCGCGCAGCGTCGCGAAATGATCATTCGCAGATTACGTCGCGAGCAGACTTTGAGCGTGGTTCAACTCACGGAAATCTTCAATTGTTCGCACATGACAGTGCGTCGGGACATCGCTTTGCTGGAGCAGGAAGGGCTGGTGTTTTCGGTGCCCGGCGGTGTGCGTCTGGCCAGTCAGGTGACCACCGAACCCAGCCACAACAACCGGGTGATCCTGGAGTCGGAGCAGAAGCAGCGCATGGCCGTGATCGCCGCGCAATACCTCAAGCCCGGCATGGTGGTCTATCTCGACGCGGGCACCACCACGCTGTGTCTGGTGCCGCACATCGTCGAGCTGACCGGCATGACGGTGGTGACCAACGATTTCAGCATCGTCATGGCGTTGGCCGAGGCCAGGCATGTCAAGGTCATTCACACCGGCGGCGTGCTCGATCATGACAACATCACCGGTATTGGCACCCTGGCCGCCGATACCCTGCGCAATCTGGCGACCGACATCGCGTTCATTTCCAGCAGTTCCTGGGACCTGCAGCGCGGCATCACCACGCCCTCGGAAGCCAAGGTCGAAGTGAAGAAGGCAGCCATGGCGGGCTCGTCGCAAGTGGTGTTGATGGCCACCAGTTCCAAGTACGGCACCTTCGGCATGTACCGCGTCGCAGGTCTCGAACGGTTCGATCCGATCATTTCCGACGACGCGCTCCCACCGGATTCCGCAGCGGGCATTCGTCGTTCAGGGATCGAACTGATTCTCGCCTGATCGCCTCCTTTATTCTCAGCTACGGCCATCCGCTGCCGTGCTGACGCGCATCCAGGCGAATTTTCCGCCGCGAATCATCAGCACCTGATCTTGCGGGATTTCCAGCAGCGGCACCTCGACATCCGCAACGTCGGTCAGCAGGGCAAGGCAACTGCGCAGTACTCCCGCGTGGGCGACCAGCACCGTGTCGCGTTGCAACGCGTTCAACAGGCTGCCGACCCGTTCGAATACATGGG
Source organism: Pseudomonas sp. LS-2 (assembly GCF_003605735.1). GTDB lineage: Bacteria > Pseudomonadota > Gammaproteobacteria > Pseudomonadales > Pseudomonadaceae > Aquipseudomonas. Next base: position 337,394 of record NZ_QXTJ01000008.1, read on the forward strand.
GATAGTTTTCGCCGCCCGCTGGCATGAAATTCAGCGGATCGGCCTGACGCGCCTCGAAGCGCTCGGGTTGACGCTCGGCGATCTGTTGCCAGTTGAGTCCTTCCCATTCTCCGAAATGAATCTCCACCAGGCGTTCGTCGGTGCGGTAGTGCGCTGGGTCAAGGCCCATCCGCTGGCGAATGATCTCCATGGTCTGGCGTGTTCTGCCCAGCGGACTGGCAATGAAGTCGACCTGAGAAACGTCGGGCAGCAACCAGTTCAGGCAGGTGCCTGACACCGCCGCTTGACCCTGGCCGACGGCGTTGAGCGGGATGTCGCGGCGGCCCTGAAGCAGGCGCCGTGCATTCCAGTCGGTTTCGCCGTGGCGGATCAAATACAGCGTTGGAACGGTCTGGTCGTGAGTGTCCATCGAGAATCCCGGTTGTGAAGAAGATTGATCATTGGTGTGAAATCTTAACGCAAGCAGCTTGACAATGTGAATAAATAACAAATAATGATAAATAGTCACATGACCAACACCGCGTTGCTCAGGACAGAGCGCAAGCCCAACGGCCGGCTCAGGGCGTTCGACTCGCTTTGCCTATCCCAATAAAAATAACGGAGGCAGCTTCATGTCTACACTCGACGGCACCATGGCGGGCGGTTCTGCCAGGCCCAATGTTGACCCGCAAACGGAATCCGCCGCTCAACCCACCGCGCACCAGCTAAAACAGCGACGCCGTGCGTCCGTGGGCAGCCTGATCGGTACCACCATCGAGTGGTACGAGTATTACATCTACGGGGCGACAGCTGCGTTGGTGTTTCCGCTGTTATTTTTTCCCACTCACGACCGGCTCGTCTCACTGATGCTGTCGTTCGCCTCTTTTGCCATTGCCTTCGCCATCCGCCCGATCGGTGCGGCGGTGTTCGGGCACTTCGGTGATCGGGTAGGGCGCAAGACCACGTTGATCGTGACGCTGGTGATGACCGGCCTTGCGACTTTCCTCATCGGCTTCTTGCCCACGTACGAAAGTATCGGGCTGTGGGCGCCCGTGATCCTGATTCTGCTGCGTCTGATCCAGGGTTTCGGTGTCGGCGGTGAATGGGGTGGCGCCGCCTTGATGTCCCTCGAATGGGGCGATCAGAAGAAGCGTGGCGCGGCAGGTGCGTGGCCGCAGCTGGGGACGTCGATTGGCCTGATTCTGTCGACCTCGGCGGTCATGGGTTCCAGTTATTTCACGGGCGAGCATTTCCTCGAGTGGGGCTGGCGCATTCCGTTCCTGCTCTCCGGGATTCTGGTGGTGGTCGGCCTGGTGGTGCGTCTCGCCATCGAAGAGACTCCTTCGTTCGCGGCCAAGAAGCAGAGCCAGCAGATCGAAAAAAGCCCGCTGAAATTCGTGGTCAAACATCACTGGCGGGAGATCGTCAAAGTGGCGTTCCTGCGGATGTCCGAGCAGATGCCGTTCTATATCTTCACGGCGTTCATTCTCGACTACGCCACGCAGAACGCTCACGTCTCGCGCACCTTCGTCCTGCTCGCCACCTTGTCGGCGGCGGTGCTGGATCTGATCCTGTTGCCGATCTTCTCCAACCTCGCCGACCGAGTGGGCCGCCGCAACATGTATTACTTCGGTTGCGCGGTCTTGATCCTCATGGCGTTCCCGTATTTCTGGGTGCTGAACTCGGGCAACGAAACCTGGATATTCATCGCCATCACCCTCTCGCTGGTGCCTCACGCCATTCAGTACGGTGCTCAGGCGTCGCTGATTTCCGAACAGTTTCCGGTGCATGTGCGCTACACCGGCGCGGGCGTTGGTTACCAGATGTCATCGCTGGTGGCGGGCGGTCCTGCGCCCTTGATCGCGTCGTTTCTGCTGGTCAGTTTCGGCACCGGTTATGCGGTCGCCGCGTATCTGGCGGCGGGTGGCGTGATCGCCGCGCTGGCCCTTTCGACCCTCAAGGACCGCAGCGATCAGCACCTCTGATCCGCGACGTTCATTTTTTAGCTGGGAGTTACCGTATGACCATCAAGAAAGTCGCTGTTGTCGGTTCGGGGTACATGGGCGGCGGGATCGCTCAGGTGCTGGCGCTGGGTGGGGCTCAGGTCGTACTCGGCGATGTGTCCGCCAGTGTTGCCAAAGACAACCTCGAGCGTCTGCTCAAACAGGCCAAAGCCTTCGCCGAAGCCGGGCTGTTCCCGCAAGATGCCCATGCCAGGTTGTCGGCCAACCTCACGGCCGCAGGCTCCATCGAGGAGGCCGTGGAAGGCGTCGATTACGTCACCGAAGCCGTGCCGGAGTCCATGGACATCAAGCGCGATGTGTTGAGCCGGGTATCGGCCGCTTGCGCCGCCGACACCCTCATCGGGACCAACACCTCGGCGATTCCGATTGGCGAGCTGGCGAAGTTCGTCAGCCATCCTGAGCGTTTTATGGGCGTGCACTGGATGAACCCGGCGCCGTTCATTCCCAGCGTCGAACTGATCGCCAGCGAGCACACGTTGCCCGCGCACGTGGACACCCTCGAAGCGCTCATTCGGGCAGTGGGCAAGGTGCCGGCGCGCGTTGCCGACACCCCGGGATTCGTCGCCAATCGTTTGCAGTTCGCGCTGTATAAAGAAGCCGTGATGGTGGTGGAGGAGGGGCTGGCGACGCCGGAACAAGTCGACCTGGTGGTGAGCAACGCCTTCGGTTTCCGCCTGGCGTTGTTTGGCCCGTTCGCCATTGGCGACATGGCGGGGCTGGATGTCTATGCCTCGTCGTACAAAACCCTGGCGGGCACCTACGGCGAGCGACTGGCCGCGCCGAAAGCGCTTCAGGACCTGGTGGATGGCGGAAACTTCGGCCTCAAGTCCGGCCATGGATTTCTGGACATCGACCCGGCAAAACACGCCGAGCTGCTGGCCTACCGCGACAAGGCTTACGCGGCATTGAGCAAGCTGCGCGCAGAACTTGGGCCTGCGCCGGGGTTGGTGAGCTAAGGCGTTGGTGAAGTTACGCAGTCACGCTTCTGCCCGGAGGGCGTGGGAGCCGACTTGTCGGCGATCTGCCGGGCACCGGCAGCAAGTGCATGGCACGCGGTTTTTCTGCCTCACCGAGTTGGCTGATTTCACTGCCGGTGCCCGGCAGATCGCCGGCAAGCCGGGCTCCCACGGCCTTCGGCCAGAATCAAAAGCGTGAGCCGGGGTTGCATGATTTCGGCGGAATCAAAAGCGTGAGCCGGGGTTGCATGATTTCGGCGGAATCAAAAGCGCGAGCCGGGGTTCATGATTTCGGCGGAATCGAAAGCTCAGGCCGACCGCACACAGATTCGGCGGAATCGAACGATTGAGCATGCCAAGCCGAGGGATTGGTGAGCTAAGGCGTTGGTG
>NZ_QXTJ01000040.1:0-163781 GCF_003605735.1 Pseudomonas sp. LS-2
AGTTTGGCGATGGCGCCGGGTGGCATCGTCAAGGTTTTGCTCGGGGCAGGCTGTCTGGAAACCCTGGAAATCGGTCGCTTTCAAGCCGAGATCCATCCGCTCGGTCCTTACCAGAATGGCAAGGGCGTGTACTACCGCGCACCGAATCCCGAGGCTCAGGCGTGGATCGAAAAACACGGGATCCCCTATGGCAGTTGGTAAGCGCATCTCGTGCGAAGCGGATCTTTTACGTCGTGCCTGGTCTTGCGAGGCGAGTCCGCGGGGCTGCGACGACGGCCATCAACTTGTTCATGCCCAGCGCATCGACCGGAATGCCATGCAGTCCATTGGCCATTTTTTTCAGTGTTCAAACGAGGAAGGAACGACCTATGTCCCGAGTAAAAAGCCTGCCACGCCTCACGGATCCAGAGAGAAAACACGCGCTGTTTCGGCGCCAGTTCGCCGTGGGCGCGTTCTGGTTGTCGCTACTGGCCCCGGCCCTCGCCAATGACAGCCTAACCGTCTGGGCGACGGTTGCGGGCACCAGTGAAATCACGGGGTGGACGAAGGATTTGACCACTCCATTCCACGGCAAACGGTTTTCGCAACTGGCCGTGGACGACGCGGCTGTGTTCGTCGCGAGCGACGGAGAAATTCGTGGACCGCATTTTGAAAGAGCGATTCTCGAACTTCGAGAAACCGTACCCGTACAGGTGAGCGATCTAACGATCGCCACCGCTTTGATCAGCTTGATCTGAGCGTATGGGTAACGGCAATGGCGTTTTTGCGGCAGATCTGAGGGTGTGTCGCAGGGCAGGGATTTCAGAGGTCAAGGAGCAGACGGATGAGCGAAGCCAATAGACAGATAGCAGAAAACAGTTCGGACCGGCATGACACGGTCGTCGAGTCGGCGCGGGGGGCTGCACAGTGTTATTTCCGTCCGGAGACAGAGGAGCTGGTGTTCATCGCTGGCAGTGAAATAGGGCCGTTCGAGTCGCACTGGCGCGAACTGATGACGGACATGGACGCATTTCATGAGGCCCGGACTCGCTATTCGCGTCTGCTTGAAACATACGGGCGCGCAGCCATGGAACCGCTGCGATCGGCGAGCCGTTTGGACGAACGCGCATCGGCCGTGGACAAGGCCGAGTCCGAGCTTGAGCAGACCCGCGAGCGTCTGCGCAAGAAACTTGGAGCATTTGCAAACATAGGCTCGGGCTATGACCAGGTGGTCGAGCTCATCCCGGTGGCGCAGGGGCCAAAGAACAAGGGGCGCGGCAAGGCACCCCGTTATGCCTACGTCAAGAAAGGTTATTTCAGCAAGACTCGGGAGGGAAACAAGCTGCACAGCGTGTCCTTGAAAGGCAATGAAAAGGACGGCGGCGCGGCGAGCATCTTTATCAGGGACAAGCATGGAAACACGCGAATCGATACACGGAAACTGGGCAAGCAACTGACGACGCTGCAATCGCCGAAGGTGAAATTCGATTTGCAGCGTGCGTTGAAACTCATGGGCTCGGACTTCGATCTGTCCACGCTCAACAAGGACTTCGTGCTGTTTGACTGGGCGCAACAGTGGAATGACAGCCTGCTCAGCGAGAGGCAAGTCAATGCCAACGTCGACGTTTCCAGCGGGGCGCAGTTCATGCGTTTCGTATCGAACGTCAGCGCCTATGGGCAGTTCGACCCCAACAACCAGCAAGCCAGCTTCAAAGGCGAAGCCAAAACCAGTCTGACGCTGGCTTCCGGTTGTGCAAACGCCACTTTTTACGCGCCGGACCGACTGGGATGGCCGTTGAGGATTGAGACGGAGGAAGGTAAGGCGTTCGATCTGGGCATGCTGCGGGTGCGTATGGAAACCGAGCTGAACGGTTTTCTGGGCGGGTCGGCGCAGCTTGAAGCGCAGTTGCAAGTGGTGATGGAGGGCGACAGACAGGGTGTGGCCGGTCAGCCCGGCGGACGCCTGCCGCGTTTTCGTGAGCGCAGGACCACCGGACGCCGGTTTCATCAGGCAATGGACGCCAATGATGAGGGGGTACAGCTGTCGGGTGAGGCATTTGCGGGGGTGCGCCTGGAGGGCAGCCTTAAAGGTTCGATCCAGTGGCTCAAACCGACACCTCCCCCCGATGAGTCGATATCGGGTGCGCTGCCGAACAATCAGGCCAGTGGCCAATTCACCACATTCTGCACGTTCGGTCACAGCATCGCGGGTTTGTTAGGCGCCGGCAGCGGAGGCAAGTTGCGCTGCACGTTCATCAACGGGAGGTTCTGCTTTCACGTCGCCGCAAGCCTGTGCTGGGGAGCAGGGGCCAAAGGTGCCTTTCTCGCGGAAGTGGATGCCGCGACGATCGCAGAGTTCGGTGCCTGGCTGGTGTACCAGTTGTACAGTCTGGATTATTCATTTTTTGACGTGGTTGAGAGGGAAACTTTCGAGGCTTACAGTCAATATTGCGTGATGCAAATGGCCAAGATGGAGGAGCAGCTGTATGAACGATATCTGGGGGAGCTGAAGATCGTCGATGATCTGAGCAATACATTCAGAGAATTTGTGGAAGACATATTGGCAGAAGGCCGACAAGCGGATGACGCATCGAAGAAACGCAATGTGCTTGCCCGTAATGTCATTCAATTCAAACTTGACTTGCTGCAGCATACGCCCGAATCAAAAGGAATTCTCCTGTACTTGCTGACGCGACACGGAAAGGCGGACCACGTTGACTCGGATAACAGAAGTTTGCTCGGTGACATTTATTCATCAAGAAAGGAGGCTGTGATCTGTGTGTTGTCAAGCATCCAGACCTTGTCTGAATGGGAGAAGGTGCTGTGCCGTATCTCAGTGGATGGAGTGAAGTTGTCCGAAGGTTTGAGTGACAATGAAACCATAAAACAACAGGAAGAAGACCTGGTGCGCTTTCTGCAGGAAGGCTACAACCGAGACGTGGATTTGCATCGAGCGAAATCAAGCATTCAGGCCATACATCACCGCTTGAAACGGGCGATCACGTATGGCTACGCACTGGCGTTCAACGACACCTGTTATTACTCGCTACATCGTCACGCCAATACACAATATCCCGGAGGCTGCGAGTTTGGCCCTTGGGGCGATGAGCAACTTCCAACCGTATAGGGTCCATAAAATATGAAGAGCGTGACGTTAGGAATTTGCGTGCTCTGTCTGCTGGCATTGCAGGCGTGTGACGGTACGCCAACTGCCGAAAATATTACAGGTCTGCAAGCGGACGACCCTGAATTGCAGGACTTCATCCAAGGGGTTCGAAACAACTTGGTATTCGTTCATGGCGGGGAATTTCTGATGGGGGATTACGGCATCGAATACGGTCCTGAAAAGTTGCGCTATGACAGCGATAGCGACAGTCAGCCACTCCACAAAGTGGAACTGTCCAGTTATTCCATCGGCAAATTTAAAACCACCAACGCTGAATATCAATTCTATCTGCGACGCAACGGACGGCAGTTAAGGAAACATGAGTATGACCGGGACGGCCGATGGGCCGCGACGGACACCGCCAGGCATACTCCGGCTCACGTTGACTGGTACGATGCTGAAAAATATTGCGGGTGGTTGGCGGCAATCAGTGATTTACCTTTTGCTTTGCCCACTGAAGCACAGTGGGAATATGCCGCCCGAAGCCGTGGCCAGTTCTTGATGGTGGCGACCGATGATGGCAGCTATAAAGCGGAGCCGCTGGGAAAAAGAACCCGGGATTACAACCCGAGAGGCATAAATATCTCAACCAGCGGTGATCGCGAAGCTTTTGGCAAACAGATGGGGTGGAAAACACGATATTTTTCACCGCTTCCCGTGGACATGTTCCTTCCCAATCCGTTAGGTCTCTATTCAATGTCCGACAACGGGTATGAATGGGTGAAGGATTGGTATGACCCTGCTTATTACCAAGACTCTCCGGTCAAGGATCCGCAGGGGCCGGTAAATCCGGTCCATCAAGATAAGTTCGGGCGTTATACCAAGGTGCTCCGAGGGCAGGCGCATGCTGATCCTTACTGGGGAGGTGGCGTGAATATTTATCGAAGTTCAGAGGACTCCTACTCTCGCTTCGGGAAGAAAGGATGGGTGACGGTGGATAATAATACCGTACGGTGCGTCGTCAACAGCTCTGAAACGTTGTCTGATCCATCACCAGGCATGTAGCGCAGAGCAACTTCAGGAAGCAGGTCGGCATTCAGATTTCCACGCGTTTGCAGTCACTGTCTGGCATCGCAATTGCGGGGGGAGATGTTTGTCCATGGAAATAACGGCGTATTCACTGTTTTTGGCAGTTTGATGCACGTGCAATGTAGGGAAGTCAAGGAGCTACGCTCGTGAAGTGGATGGCTGTTGCAAAACGCATTTTTACTTGTTGTCGGGCCAAGTGTTCTGGCGTTACTGTGGCTCATATTGGCGTAACATCAGGAGTCTGCCTGATTTGCGCGTTCGCATTGCAAGCGTGTGATAGCGAGTCCCCTGCCGAAAATAGGACGGCTGTACAAGAAGGGGGTCGTGAGTTACAGCATTTCATCCAGAGTATTAGAACTAACCTGGTATTTGTGCAGGGCGGCGAATTCTTGATGGGTGATTACGGTGCCAAGTACGGCCCTGAGAAGTTGCGCTACGATAGCGATAATGACAGTAAGCCGCTGCACAAGGTGGAACTGACCAGTTATTCCATTGGCAAATTCAAAGTGACCAACTCGGAATATCAGTTCTATCTACGACGTAATAGGCTCAAATTGAGGGTGCATGAAAATGACTGGGACGGGGAGGTTGCTGCTATGGACACCGCTAGTGATACTCCGGCACATGTCGACTGGTATGACGCTGAAAAATATTGCGGGTGGTTGGCGGCAATCAGTGATTTACCTTTTGCTTTACCCACTGAAGCACAGTGGGAATATGCCGCGCGAAGCCGTGGCCAATTCTTGATGGTGGCGACCGATGATGGCAGCTATAAAGCGGAGTCGCTGGGAAAAAGAACACGGGTTTACAGCCCTAGAGGCATAAATATTTCAACCAATGGTGACCGCGAAGCATTTGGTAAGGCAATGGCATGGAAGACAGACACGTTATCGCCACTTCCCGTGGACATGTTTCCTCCCAATCCGTTGGGTCTCTATTCAATGTCCGACAACGGTTATGAATGGGTGAAGGATTGGTATGACCCTGCTTATTACCAAGACTCTCCGGTCAAGGATCCGCAGGGGCCTGTAAATCCGGTCCATCAAGATAAGTTCGGGCGTTATACCAAGGTGCTCCGAGGACAATCTCATGCTGATCCTTACTGGGGAGGGGGCGTAAACGTGTATCGAAGTACAGAAGATCCCTATTCCCGCTTTGGAAAAAAAGGGTGGGTATCGGTGCGCAGTAATACCGTACGCTGCGTCGTCAATAGTGCTGCAAATTTGGGCGCCGCATCGCCAGTAAAGTAGCAGAGAGCACACTCAGGGAGCCGGTCGATAGTTGGATTATCACGCGCTTGCAGTCAATGCCTGGCTTTGCAACGGTGGGGAATCTGTTTGTCCGCCGTACGCCATTTTAATGGGTGCATTAGTGACACAGGTTGATGCGCTTGCACGATAAAAATCAAGGAACCCTTCCATTGAAGTTCACTGTTCCCGTCGCAAGTGGATCCCTTGATAAATGCGACGTAGCTAAATCGGTTGTTTTACCCATTACCGTTTGAACATAGGCCGGTCACGGCATCGGGAGGTGTGATGAGAAGTGTCATTCGCGAAGGCGACAAACTGTCGTCCGGAGGGGGCGTTATAACTGCCAGCAGCGGCATGACGTTCAACGGTATCAAGGTCGCCTGTGTCGGCGACCCGGTGTATTGCCCTCTGCCGGGGCACGGGGCCAATGCGATCGCCGAGGGCGATGGCGGCTCGACGTACCAGGGACGTGAGATAGCCCTGCATGGACATCGGTGCGAGTGCGGTTGCACGTTGATTTCCTCGCTACCTTGGGCCGGGAGGATTTGAGTTGCCTATCGAACTCGATGCGTTGCCGCCCAAGCTCCCGTTGCCGCGGGCGCCGCGCCAGGGGCGGTGGTGCCTGACACTGGTTCTTTGTTCGCTGCTGGTGGGCGTTGTGGTGCTGTGGTTCTGGCCGGACGATGGCTGGCCGGTATCGCTCTGGTTCTGGAGTTGTGCACTGGTATTTCCCGTGACCGCCGCTTTGGCGCTATTTGGCATGAGGCTGGTGGCCTACGAACGCCAACGGGACTACGCCATCAGCTGGAACATTGCCCGTGGGCAACAAGAGCAGGCCCTTGTACAGAGGGGCCAGCGTGGAATCGCGATAGTCGCTGCGTCCTATCGCTGTGCTGTCGGCAATAAGAACATCGCCAAGGCCCTAAGCGGCGGCGTGATTGCCCTGCAGCCGGCCATGAGGACCGGCGCCCATGTGCTTCTAAGCGTCCTGGACGAGGCGTCCACGGCAGCGAACCCGAGCCCAACAGAGGCGCAGTACCGCGAGCGATTGGCTTCGCACCTGGATCAGATCCTGACGGGCCTTGACGCGGATCTGCAGGACCACGCGCCAGACCAGCCGTTGCAGGTGCGTATTCGGCACAACCAAGTGTTGGACGATGACGCGATTCTGTCGTTATGGCGGGCTTGCCGGGGTGACCGGCCAGCCGACCGGGTTGTTTTCGCGAATGGAGATGACGGGCTGATGTGGCTAGATGCCTGGCTGGACGAGGCACAGCCATGCGCACGGCTGCTGTCAGTGGAAATCAATGTGCCTCTGGAGCCTGTCGCGGAGCAGGCGGAGTCGATCTCTGCCGTTTTGCTGGCGCCGGCTGACGAGTGCGCTGAGCGGGCCATTGCGATACAGGCGTCGGTCCATCGCCCGGTACGAATGACCAATCTGTCAGCGTCGCTGGATCTGGCGCTCCGATGGGGCCAGGTCGCGAAAGCCAGCAACGAATACAGGGTCTGGCTCAGTCAGTTACCCCCCGATTTTCCGGGGGAACTGAAGATTGCCATGTGCGCCTCGGGGGGATCGCCGGCCGCAGACCGCTGGAATCGACTGGACAGCACTCTGGGCTTGCCAGCCTGCGCGGTAGGCAACATGGCGTTGATTATCGCCAGTGAACAGGCACGCGCCGAAGGTGTGGCGCAGTTGCTCATCCTTCAGGACTCATCGGTCCAGGCATGTGTGGTCCAGCCGGTCTGAAGGTCATCGATAAGGAGTTTGTTGTGGAAAGGAAACGAATCGGTATCTGGATCGCTATCGCGTGCGTGCTGGCTGTTGGGCTGCTGCTGATCTGGGTTGATAACCCAGTGGTTTCGATAGCGACTGACGTTGAAAAATGGAAGGTCTCGGCGGGGTTACTGATGGGCTGTCTGGCACTTAGGTTGCTCGACGGGGGCGGTGCGTGGGCGACTCAGTCATCAGGGCGGATGGATTTCCTCTCGCGTTGGACAAGCAAGTCGGTGCAGCCGCAGGATTCGTCCGTACAGGACGAGGCCGATGACAGTGCCCGAGACCAATGCGTGTTGCACCTCCACCAACACTACGGCCCGTTCTGGCGCCTGCGCGTGCGTCTGTTGCTGGTCGTCGGCGAGCCGAAACAGATCGCCGCGATCGTGCCGGGTCTGGAAAAAAACCAGTGGCTTGAAGGGCAGGGCACGGTATTGCTGTGGGGTGGCAGCGTCCAGGAAAAGCTCGCGACATCCTTCTCCCGCTGGCGCGGCATGACCCGGGGACGGGCGTTGGACGGTGTGGTATGGGCGATGACCCGGCAGCAGAGTGAGGACGTGGCCGCGATGGCGGTGGGGGTGCGGCACCTGCAGGGGCTGGCCCAGTCGTTGCGCTGGCAGTTGCCGTTGCATGTGTGGCAGGTCTGCGAGAGCGACTGGTCGCAGAAGGGTCGCAGGCGTCAGCCTGCCGGGTCGCTGTTGCCGGCTTGCGTCAGTGGTGAGGATTTGGAGGCTCGGCTGACCGGGTTGCAGTTGCCGTTGCTCAAGCAGGGGTTTGCGCAGGTTCAAGCGCAGATGGCCCATGACTTTCTGATGCGGCTCTCCGGCGATCTGGCCCGCGGTGGGGCGGCCCATTGGCGTCGAATGCTTGCGCCTTTGCTGGCGCAATTCAGCCGTGGCGTGTTGCTGCGCGGCCTGTGGTTCGGTTTGCCGGTGGCGCAGACCGAGGTCGTGAGTAACGTCTGGCCGACGGATCCGGCGTGGGAGGGTCTGGTCGCCGACAAACCCGGCACCCGCCGTCTCGGCTGGCCACCCATTCGCATCGCCCATGCAGCGATGCTCACCGCAGCCACGCTCTATTTCGTCGGCCTGCTGGTGTCCGGATACAGCAACAGCACGCAGATCACGCAGGTGCAGCGCGCGCTGTTCGCGGTGCAGTCCTCCGAAGACCCCGACCGGCAACTGCTGGCCCTCAGCGAGTGGGTGCGCGAGCTGGGCCGTCTGGATCAGCGCGAGCGTGACGGCGGGCCTTGGTATCAGCGGTTGGGCCTGAGCCAGAACCGCACGTTGCTCGACACGTTGTGGCCGCAGTACGTGGCGGCCAACAACCGCCTGATGCGCGACCGTGCAGCGGACACCTTGCAGCGTCAGTTGCAGGCGTGGGTCGATCTGCCGGCGGGCAGCGCGGAGCAAAACGCGAGCGCCTCCGTGGCTTACGACCAGTTGAAGGCCTGGCTGATGATGGTTCGCCCGGAGCAGGCCGAGCCGGTGTTTCTGGCGCGGGTGCTGGGAGAATCCGAGCCTTCCCGTGACGGGGTTTCGCCCGGTGTGTGGCGGGAGGTCTCGCCCTTGCTCTGGCAGTTCTATGCCGAGCAGTTGGGCCGCCATCCGACCTGGCGCATCGGCACCGATCCGCAACGGGTGACCCAGGTGCGTCAGCGGTTGTTGGGGCTGCTGGCCCAGCGCAACGGCGAGGACGCGCTGTATCGGCAGGCGCTGGGATCGGTCGGCCAGCAGCATCCGGCCTTGCGGTTGCGGGACATGCTGGGGGAGGTCGCGCCGTGGCCGCTGATGTCTGGCGAGGGCAGCGTGGCGGGGGTGTTTACCCGCGAGGCGTGGGAAGGGCAGATCCGTGGGGCCATCGACGAGATCGCCAAGGCCCGTCGCGAGGAAATCGACTGGGTGCTCAGCGACAACCACACGGGCGTCGCCGCCGAGCTGAAGCCCGATGCCCTCAAGGCGCGGCTGACCGAGCGCTATTTCCGGGATTACGCCGCCGCCTGGCTGGGCTTTCTCAACAGTGTGCGCTGGCAGAAAGCCGACAGCCTGAGCCAGGTGATCGATCAACTGACCCTGATCAGCGACGCCCGCGAGTCCCCGTTGATCGCCCTGATGAACACGCTGGCCTGGCAGGGACAGGCGGGGCAAAGCACGGCGGCGTCCATCGGCCCGCTTGATACATCGCTTAAAAACGCCGCATTGAAAAACACCACGCCGCTCGACAATATCCCCGCTCTCGACACTGCGCTGGCGGGCCCGCTGGACGCGACCTTCGGGCCGCTGCTCACATTGATCGGCAAGGATTCAAAGGCCCGGACCGAGGATCAACGGCCGAACCTGCACGGCTTTCTGACCCAGGTCACCCGTGTGCGCCTGAAGTTGCAGCAGATCAGCAGCGCGCCCGATCCGCAGGGCATGACCCAGGCCCTGGCGCAGACCGTGTTTCAGGACAAGAGCATCGACCTCACCGACGCCCAGGCCTACGGCGGCTTGATCGCCGCGAGCCTCGGCGGACCATTGCGCGGGGTCGGACAGGCGCTGTTCGTGCAGCCGCTGGAGCAGGCCTGGCAAAAGGTGCTGCAACCGGCGGCGTCCAGCCTCAATCGCCAATGGCAGCAGTCGATCGTCGAGCACTGGGACGAGGCGTTCAACGGCCGCTATCCCTTCGCCGCCACCGGCAGTGACGCGTCGCTGCCGATGCTGGGCCAGATGATTCGCGCCGACTCCGGACGCATCGAGCAGTTCTTGCAGCGCGAACTGGGCGGCGTGCTGCGCAAGGACGGCAACCGCTGGGTCGCCGACCCCCGGCATAAACAGGCGTTGCGCATCAATCCGGCGTTTCTGGCGGCGATCAATCAACTCAGCCACCTGGCCGACGTGCTGTACACCGACGGCGGCATGGGCCTGGCGTTTGAACTGCGCGGCAAGGCGGTGCGCGATGTGGTGCAGACCACCTTCATGCTCAACGGCGTTCGGCATGAGTACTTCAACCAGAAGGAAAGCTGGCAGCGTTTCGCCTGGCCCGGCAGCACCGACTACCCCGGCGCGCGCCTGACCTGGACCAGCGTGCACACCGGTGCGCGGTTGTACGGGGATTTCGAAGGGACCTGGGGCTTGATTCGCCTTTGGAGAAAGCCCGGATCACGCCGCTGGACGACGGGGACAGCCGTTATCGGGTGGTGGTCGAAGCGCCCGATGGCCTGAACCTGTTGTGGCACTTGCGCACCGAGCTGGGGGCCGGGCCGATGAGTTTGCTGACGTTGCGGGACTTCACCTTGCCCAAGCAGATTTTTCTGGCATCCGCCAGATGACCTCGCTGCGCTAAAGGCGTCGACACACTGCGCCCGGTATCGCGCCGGGCGCACCAGCCATGAGCGACTTCCCGCAACCCAGTGCCACGTTTTGACAAAACAATGACATGGCGTCCGGATAATCGAGGTCGGTGGCGTAACGCCCCATGACACGAGTCTCGTTTTGCACGGAACCCCATGGATATCAAACACAGCCTTAAACAAAGGATTGTGATCGTTTTCGCCCTCATGAGCACATTGGTTGCCGGTGTCTTCGCCGTGGGCATCATTGCCACTGTGCACGTGGTGGAAAAACGTCTCACGACCATCAGCCTGGGCGGCAACCTGCACCGCCAACTGACCCAGGACCGCGTCGAGGACTGGCGCCACCGGCCGGAAAAGGACGAGCTCTTCTACGCTGACGAGGGCATTGGGGACGTGGCGATGAGCGACGACCTGAAAAACCTGAAGCCGGGCTTTCAGGAATTCTTTCGCGGCACTAAAGCCTATTACGCCATGGTCGAGACCGTCGGCGGCCGTCGCTATGTGCTGCTGCGCGATCAGGACCCGTTCGAAAAGCGTGAGCGCATCCTGTTCGCGGTGGTGCTGGTCGGTTTCATTCTCAGTGTCTTGCTGGCGATTCTGCTGGGCCGCCTGCTTGCCTCCCGGGTCATGGCGCCAGTGTCGCGTCTGGCCGGTCAGGTGCGCCATCGTGACCAGTTGCTGGAACTGGCGCCCACGCTGGCCCACGATTATGCCGGTGATGAAGTCGGGGCCCTGGCGCGGTCCTTCGATGAAACCCTGGGACGCCTGCGGGCTGCGCTCGGTCGGGAAAAACTGTTTACCAGCGACGTTAGCCATGAGCTGCGGACACCGCTCATGGTGCTGGCCACCTCCTGCGAGTTGTTGCTGGAATACCCGCGCCTTGACGAGCGGTCGCGCACGCAGGTGCAACGTATCAGCAAGGCGACTGCCGGGATGAATCAATTGGTGGAAACCTTTCTGTTGCTCGCTCGCACCGAGGGCAAGCACGCGCCGCTGGGCCAACAACATTCCAGCCTGTCGCAGATGGCCGAGGAGTTGGTCGACGTCTGGCGCCGCCCGATCGAGGAGAAAGGGTTGCAGTTCATCTACGAACCTGGGGCCGACGCGCCGATTCGCTTCAACGCGCCACTGTTGCGCTCGGTCATGGGCAACCTGCTGCGCAATGCCTGGCACTACACCGACCAGGGTTTCATCCGGCTGACCTTGACCCACCACGGTTTCAGCGTCGAGGACAGCGGCATCGGCATTCCCGAAGAGAAGCAGGCGGCAATGTTCCAGCCGTTCGTGCGGGGTGACGAACAGCGCGGTGAGGGGTTGGGTCTGGGCTTGTCGCTGGTCCAGCGGATTTGCGTCAACCAGCACTGGACGGTGGAGGTGACCCGTCGTGAGCCGGCCGGCTGCTGTTTTACGGTTGTGTTGGCTGCGCCGCAAACCGCAAGCCACTATGGCGTGAACGGCTGAGCCTTGGCGTTGAGTCGACAGACGTGCGTTCTACAGCAACCGTCTACGCTTTGTTCGTCGTGTCTGTGTTCCGTCGTTGACAGATCAGCGCACTGACAAGAGGAGTGTGTGTTGACATCGATCGCTTCGGAGTTCCTGTCGGGCGTCACCCCGGCGCGGGCCAGACGCCAGGCATGGAGTGCGGCGGGTCTGGCGCTCGTGCTGTTCATCGCTGCCAGCTGGAATGTGAGCATCGTCGGGTTCGACTCGCGCTTCGTGATGTTCGCCCAGGAAATGTTGCGCCACGGGCCGAGCCTGTTTCCCACCACATATGGCGAGCCCTACCCGGATTATTCCGGGTTCACGACCTGGCTGATCTACCTGGTGTCGTTGCCCCTGGGGCAGGTGACCAGTTTCAGCGCCTGGCTGCCGACCTGCATTGCTTCGGCGGTGACGGTCGGGTTGATCTACCGGCTGCTTGCACCCTATTCGCGACGCTGGGCGTGGCTGAGCATCGCCTTGATGCTGCTGAGCAATACCTTCATCACTGAAACCCGGGCAGTGTCGCTGGACCAGATGCTGGCGACCGTCTGTTTCGCGGTTTTCTACCTGGTGTATGCCCACGATCATTTCGAGGCTGCGCGCCGGTGGTGGCTGATCTTCGTGCTGCTTGCGCTGGGGTTTGCGATTCGGGGGCCTATCGGCCTGATAGTGCCGACCGGCATCGCCTGCAGTTATTACCTGATGAGCCGGCAATGGCGGCGTTTCGGGGTGTTCAGCCTCGGCGCGCTGTCGCTCCTGCTGCTGTGCACGCTGACACTGGTGCTGATGGCGAGAATCAGCGGCGGCCAGACGTTGATGGTGGAAGTGGTCCGAATGCAGATCACTGCGCCCATGGAGGGCAGCGAAGGGACGAGACGGCCACTCTGGTATTTCAGCAGCTCGCTGGGCAACTACGCGCTGGCCTATCCGTTGGCACTGGTGGTGCTGGGCACGGTCGTGCTCACGGCGCGCCGGCAATCCAGTGCTGCGTTGCATCTGTTGTACCTGTGTGCGTTCGCCGGGCTGGTGGTGATGGTCGGCCTGTCGATCCCCCAGGCGAAGAAGGCGCGTTATGTCCTGCCCATGCTGCCCATGGCCGCGATCATCGCAGCCTATCCGTTTCAGGTTCGAGCGGGCCGCGCGTTCTGGTGGTTGCGCGGGATGATTCTGACGTTGTGTTGTTTCATCCCCGGCGCCCTGATCGCCGGAATGCTCGCCGTGCGCCCGAGGTTTCCCGAGGCCCTGAACGACATCGGTCCGGTTCTGGTGGTGTTGGGGCTGCTGCAACTGATTGCACTGCCGTTGTTGATGCGCCCGCGTCTGAGGCTCTACGGTCTGCCGGCATGCGCGGTGCTGGCGGTCTGGATCAGTTACATCGGTGTCTTTGAGAAGGTCGAACGCGTGCTTTACGACACACGGCATTTCACCCAGGCCGTGCGCGAGGTGACACACGACGATGGCGCGCCGCTGGTCCTGCACGGCATGGGCAAGGACGCGAAAGGCATCAAGTTCATGGTCAATGTCGACCAGGATCTGCGGCCGGTCTTCACTCAAACGCCGGGGCAACTGGCTGCCGTGCCGGGGCCGGCCAACGTGGTGATGAGCAACAACGATTTTCAGCAACTGCACGGGACGCCGTTGGGTGTCTTGCCGGTCTGGTTCAGCGGGCGGTTCGACAAGGAAGATTACGTTCTGCTGCGCGTGCCAGGGCCGTGACACCCACGCATGTCCCTTGCGGCTAATACCCGGGTATGAGGGGGCTACACCAACGCGCTAGCTGACGGAACTCGAGCATGAACGACAGCGGCGAGATGCGCCGTTAGAGTAATCACATGCCGCAACACAAGGCTCCTGCGGGGCCGATCAGATCCGGTTGTAAGGGCAGGCGGCTATTGATCTCACTCACCGGGCGAATCGCCCAAGAGGTTGACATGCTGACCCGAAACGATCTGCGCCGCACCGACATGAGCCTGCTGGTGATCTTCGAAGCCATGATGAATGAGCGCAACGTCAGTCGGGTCGGCGAAAAGCTGTTTCTCGGCCAACCTGCGGTGAGCAATGCGCTGTCCCGCCTGCGCACGCAGTTCGGCGATCCGCTGTTCATCCGCAACGGACGCTGCATGGAGCCCACCGCCCGTGCCGAGGACCTGTTCCAGATTCTCACGCCGTTGCTCGACACCATCGCGATCACCCTCAGCCAGACCTCCGATTTCGATCCGGCCCATAGCACAGGGACCTTTCATATCGGGCTTTCGGACGACGTCGAGTACGGGCTCGTGCCGCCACTGCTGCGGCGCCTGCGTCAGGAAGCACCGGGCATCCGGCTGGTGATTCACCACACCGATTGCAACCGGATGTCTGCGCTGCTGGCCAGTGGTGAGATATCGGTGGGGATCAGTTACACCAGCGAGCTGCCGGCGACTGCCAAGCGCAAGTTTCTGCGCATGATCAGGCCCATGGTGCTGCGCGCCGACACGGCCCGGGGCGGTCTGAGCCTGGACGAGTTCTGTCACAGACCGCATGCGGCCGTGGCCTCCATGGGGTCGCTGGTGATGGACACCGATCGCGCGTTGAAACGCATGGGACGCAGCCGTCAGGTGGTCCTCGATGTGCCGCAATTCAGTGCGCTGGCCGTGCTGCTGGCAGACAGCGACCTGTTGGCCGTGGTGCCGGACTATGTGGCCAGGGCCATGGCGTCAGGCAATCAGCTTCGCGCCGAAGCGGTTCCGATGGAATTGAGTGCCTTCGAATTGTCGATGGTCTGGCGCGGCGTCGCCAACAACGACCCCGCGGAGCGTTGGTTGCGTTCACGCTTCAGCGAACTGCTCAGTGACAACAGCCGCCATCCGCTTTCGGTGGTAGCCGCTTGATTCGCCGCATTGCTGGAAGTACCCCACCGTTACCCCGCGGAGCGTGGGAACGATCAGTCAAATGGACGCCGGAACATTTGCCGCCCTGGTGTGTATGGCCGAAGCACCGGGTTTGAACAACGGCAAACAGCATCTCTATACGCACGTATGATTATGTCGCGGCGGGCAGGGGGTATCGTGTGGTCAGGGACAGTCAGCAGACTCGACCAATTCAATGGAAGGTGCATCAATTGGTCACACGTGCGGCAATAGCCATTATCGATGATGACGAAAACGTTCGAATATCGCTGGACAGTCTGCTACGTGCCTGCGGTTATCGCGTACAACTGTTCGAAAGCGCCGAACACTTCCTGAATTCCGATGCCATCGCCGCGGTGGATTGTCTGGTGTCCGACATCCAGATGCCTGGCATGAGCGGAGTGCAGATGTACCAGCAACTGCTCAACGACGGGCATTGCATGCCTGCCATCTTCATCACGGCCTCCGCCGACCAGACATCCCGTCGCACAGCCCAGAGGCTCGGTGCCTGTTGCTACCTGTCCAAGCCTTTCGAAAGCGAGGAGTTGGTCGCTTGTCTGAATCTTGCGCTGAACACAGCTGAGCGCTAACCAACCGCCTCCTCGTATTCGCTTCAACTTTTCACCCGTTTCCTCCCCCGGGCGCGTTCAGCGCAGCGCTTCACTATACAAAAGTATGAGTGATTAAAGCCGTGTCACTAAGTTGCCCAACGTACGCAGCCATGACAGCCGCTACGCGTCAGATCGCACGAGGGGCCGACAGCCAGTCATAAGACGCCCATTGCTGTTGCGGGATCGGCAGGTTACAGGAGTCTCCGCGACCGATCGGGAAATACTGGAAGCCCCGTTTGGCCAAGCGTTCGGTGTCGTACAGGTTACGACCGTCGAAGATCACCGGGGCCTTGAGACGTTGCTGGATCAGGTCGAAGTCCGGCGCCTTGAACTGTTGCCATTCCGTGCACACGATCAACGCATCGGCGCCCAGCAATACCGATTCGGGGGTGCCCATCAGCATCAGGTTCGCCTGTTCGGCATATAAACGCTGGGTTTGCTGCATGGCTTCCGGGTCAAAGGCGCGCACGGTGGCGCCTGCCGCCCACAATGACTCCATCAGCACGCGGCTGGGGGCGTCGCGCATGTCATCGGTGTTGGGTTTGAACGCCAGACCCCAGAGGGCGAAGGTCCTGCCGTTGAGCTCACCTTTGTAAAAAGCGTTGATCCGCTCGAACAGTTTGTTTTTCTGCCGCTCGTTGATGTTCTCGACCACGTTGAGCAGATCGTTCGAGCAGCCGGCTTCTCGGGCGCTGTGGATCAGCGCACGGATGTCCTTGCCGAAGCATGACCCACCATAGCCGCAGCCGGGGTAGATGAAGTCGTAACCGATGCGTGAATCGGCACCGATACCCAGCCGTACGGACTCCACATCGGCCCCCAGATGCTCGGCCAGTTCGGCGATCTGGTTGATGAAGCTGATCTTGGTCGCCAGCATGCAGTTGGCGGCGTATTTGGTCAGTTCCGCGCTGCGCACGTCCATGAGGATGATGCGTTCGTGGTTGCGGTTGAAGGGCGCATACAGTTCGCGCATGACCGCAAATACATCCGGGTTGCTGCAGCCGATGACGATGCGGTCCGGCCGCCGACAGTCCTTGACCGCCGATCCTTCCTTGAGAAATTCGGGATTGGAGACGATATCGAACTTCAGCAGCCGGGCAGACTGGCGCAGGTGGTGTTCGATATGGCTGCGCAGTGCATCGCCGCTGCCGACAGGTACGGTGGATTTTTCGACGATGATCACCGGGGCCGTGCGATGCCGGGCAATGGCTTCGCCGACGGCGAAGAAGCCGCTCAAGTCGGCCGAGCCATCTGCACGGGAAGGGGTGCCCACCGCAATGAACAAGACGTCAGCGTGTTCGACTGCGCGCTTTTCATCAGTGGTGAAATGCAACCGGCCAGCTTCCAGGTTCTCCCGCACCAGACTCTCCAGGCCCGGCTCGTAGAGGGTCACATGGCCTTTGCTCAGTTGCTCGACCTTGGCCGGATCGATGTCCATGCACACCACATCGTGGCCGACTTCCGCCAGCACGGTGGCCTGTACCAGCCCCACATAACCGCTACCAAAGACGCTTATCTTCATCGCGAAAGTTCCAGCTCCTGATTTCACGGTCCAGCATGAAGAGCCAGTGCTTCAATGGTGTGACGGGCGAGACCCATGGCCGGGACAGGCGAGAGTTTTTTGGGGGAGTATCCGGGGTCAGTCCTTCGCGGAATGATCCGTTGCCTTTATTTCGCTTGTGAAGGTGACGGCGACATCGCTTAGATGAGCGCCATTCCCACAGTCCGCAGGGCGCTTGAACATGGCTTTCCCATCCGTCAGCAATTCCATTTCCTTCGTTCATCCCGTCAGTCTCTCCCACGGAAAAAACGCCGAGGTCTGGGATGTCGAGGGCAAGCGCTACATCGACTTCGTGGGTGGCATCGGTGTGCTGAACCTGGGCCACTGCCATCAGCGGATCGTCAAGGCGATCTGCGAGCAGGCGCAGCGCATGACCCATTACGCGTTCAATGCCGCGCCCCATGTGCCTTATCAGCAGTTCATCGAGCGTCTGGCGGCTTTCATTCCGGTCAGTTATCCGGTCAGTGGCATGCTGACGAACAGCGGTGCGGAGGCCGCCGAAAACGCGCTGAAGATCGTCCGGGGGCACACCGGGAAGTCTGCGGTGATTGCGTTCGATGGCGCGTTTCACGGGCGTACCCTCGCCACTTTGAACCTCAATGGCAAAGTCGCGCCGTACAAACAGAAGGTCGGGGCGCTGCCTGGGCCGGTGTTCCACTTGCCATACCCCAGCGCGGACAACGGCGTCACGCTCGCCGAGACGCTCAAGGCCATGGACCGGTTGTTCAGTGTGGAAATCGACATCGATGAAGTGGCCTGTTTCATCATCGAACCGGTGCAGGGCGAGGGTGGGTTTCTGGCACTGGATGTCGAGTTCGCCCACGTGTTGCGCAAGCTGTGTGATGAGAAGGGCATCGTGTTGATCATCGATGAGATTCAGTCGGGCTTCGGTCGCACCGGGGCGCGGTTCGCGTTCAGTCGCTTGGGGATCGAGCCGGACCTGCTGTTGCTCGGTAAAAGCATCGCGGGCGGTGTGCCGCTGGGTGCGGTGGTCGGACGCAAAGCGTTGATGGACACCCTGCCCAAGGGCGGACTGGGGGGAACCTATTCCGGCAACCCGATGGCCTGCGCGGCGGGGCTGGCCACGCTGGACGAGATGACCGATGCCAACCTTGCGGCGTGGGGCGAGCGGTACTCGGCCAGCGTGCTGACGCGTTACGAACAATGGCAGACGCAGAAGCTGTCGCCTTATCTGGGGCGCCTGACCGGTGTCGGTGCCATGCGCGGCATCGAATTGCTCACACCGGACGGCCAGCCGGCGACGGCGCAAATGGCGCAGTTGCTGGCCAGCGCGCGGGAGCAGGGGCTGTTGCTGATGCCCAGCGGCAAATCCCGGCACATCATTCGCCTGTTGGCACCGCTGACCATCGAACCCGAGGTGCTGAACGAAGGGCTGGATATCCTCGGGCGGTGCCTGGCGGATCTACCGTAGCAGCACGGCTTGCCGGCGGTTGTGATCCTGGGTACGGCACCGCCGGCAACCCGGACGGCTACAGGATTGACTGTCGCCTTTCGATTGTCACCGCAGGCCTCGGTCTTTTTCGTGATCTGCCTCGATAAAACGCACGTATGGGTTATGGCGTACTCCAAAGCGTTGCATTCACCGAAAGCGAGTCAGTGGCCATGAGCCAGAAAACGCCAGCACACGATCCCGTCTCGACAACGCCTGCCGACGACACCCCGGAATATCCGCTCTCGGCGCCGATCAAACCCGACGATCCGGAACGACGCAGCGAGCAGTCCCGCGCCGAAACCGAAGGCTGTGCCGAAGAACCGCAGGACCCTGAGCCCGACCGGAACACGTGAGGTTGAACCGGCGTCGTGACGTAAGTCCGCGCCACTCATCGTGATTGGTCTTGGAATAGGCCGGCAAACGCGGAAGAGTGCGTCATTTCGTGCGCACGATCTGCGTCAATCGATACGCCGAAGTCCACCTGCGGAGGACAGACATTTGAACCAGCTAAAACGCCTTCAGAGCGGCATTGAAGGACTCGACGAGCTGCTCAAAGGAGGATTCGTCGCTGGGTCCTCGTACATCATCCAGGGGCGTCCGGGCTCCGGTAAAACCATTCTGGCGAACCAGATCGGCTTCCATCATGCGCGCACCGGAGGCCGTGTTCTGTTTGCCACGCTGCTGGCAGAGCCCCATGAGCGCCTGTTCCAGTTTCTGTCCACGCTGAGCTTTTTCGACAAAGACAGGATCGGCGACCAGATCCAGTTCGTCAGCGCTTTCGACACCATGGAAAACGACGGGCTGGAAGAAGTCGTCAAGCTGCTGCGCCGCGAAATCGTTCGGCAGAAATCCACCGTGATGATTCTCGACGGCCTGCTCAACGCCCGTTCTCGGGCCGACTCGCCGATCAACACCAAACGCTTCATCTCCGAATTGCAGGGCCACGCCGCATTCGCCGGCTGCACGGTGTTCTTCCTCACCAGTTCGCAACTGGACGATGGCAGCCCGGAACACACCATGGTCGATGGCGTTCTGGAGTTGGGGGAGGAACAGGTCGGCACGCGGTCGATCAGGCGTATCAAGCTGCGCAAGACCCGTGGCAGCGCTGCTATTCCCGGCACCCATGAATGCGAGATCACCGAAAACGGTCTGGTGGTCTACCCACGGCTGGAAAGCATCTTCACCTGCTCGGCCCTGCGCGACAGCGACCATTTCGCCACGATCCCCAGTGGTCTGCAAACGCTGGACCCGTTGATCGGAGGAGGGCTGGTGCAGTCTTCCGTGACACTGTTGCTCGGACCTTCAGGCGCCGGAAAAACCTCGTTCGGTATCACCTTTCTCGGGCAGTCCACCGCCGACGAGCCGGGGCTGCATTTCGGTTTCTATGAGTCGCCGCAGCGCTTGCGCATGAAAGCCGCTTCGTTGGGGCTGGACTTCGCCGCGATGGAACAGTCCGGCGCGCTGACGATCCTGTGGAAATCGATCACCACCGAGCTGGTCGACAAACTGGCCATGGACTTGCTGCGGGTCGTGGAAGAGAAATCGATCAAACGCGTGTTCCTCGACAGCCTGGGCGGGATGACCCGCGCGGCGGCCGACACGTCACGGATGCTGGACCTGTACACGGCCTTGATGGGCGAACTGCGGGCCAGAAATGTCACCGTGGTCGCGTCCTGGGAGGTGCGCAGTTTGCTGGGGGGCGAAATCGATGCGCCGGCGCCGGACCTGTCAGGCTTCGTCGATAACCTGCTGATGCTGCGGTTCGTTCAGGAAGCGGCTGAACTTAAACGCCAGTTATCGATTCTTAAAATCAGGGACAACCCCTTCGACCCCGCGCTGCTGGAACTCTCCATCGGTCATCAGGGGCTAGACGTGAAAAAGGTTCAATTCCATGCCCTTGGCGACACTATTAACGCGTAGAGTTCGCGGTCGCCATCACGCCCACACCGGGTTCAGCGGATCGGGGGCATCATGACCACGATTCTGATCGTCGACGACGAATATCTGATCGCCGACATCCTGAGCTTCGCGCTTGAAGACGAAGGCTATCTCACCGTGACAGCGGGCAGCGGTCATCGCGCGCTGAGCATTCTTGATCGGGAAAAACCGCAATTGGTCATTACCGACTACATGATGCCGGGCATGAACGGCATCGAACTGGCGGAGGCAGTGCGCCGACATGCCTCGTTCGGGCATGTGCCGATCGTGCTGATGAGCGGGGCCCAGGCGCATCTGGGGGTGGCCCGGCCAGACCTGTTCGTCGACGTCTTCGACAAGCCCTTCGACGTTGAAGCGGTGTTGACGCGGGTCAAGGCCCTGCTGGGCCCGGATGACCCGCACGACTGACAGGACTGGCGGCCGATAACGTCAAGCGCCGTTCGAGAACGGCGCGCCTTTCTGGCGACGCGCGAGACGAAATCGTCATCGGCTGCGCCGTAGGCTTGGCACCCTGAATTCTCCATAATGCGCCCATGCCCTACTCACTGCCCGAGACAATCATGCAATCACCCGCGCAGCCATCGACATTGCTCTCTCAGGAAGACCGCTATCGACTGCTGGTCGATGCCGTATTCGACTACGCGATCTACATGATTGACACCCAGGGCATCGTGCGCAGCTGGAATTCGGGTGCCCGGCGCATCAAGCAGTATGACGAGGCGCAAATCATCGGCCGTCCGTTCTCGCTGTTCTACACCGAAGAAGACCGACTGGCGGGGCTTCCGGCCCGCGCCCTTGAGATCGCCGCGACGTCCGGTCGCTTCGAGGGCGAGGGCTGGCGGGTCCGCCAGGACGGCACCCGGTTGTGGGCATCGGTGGTCATCGACCCGATCCATGCCGGCGACGGTTCGCTGATCGGCTACGCCAAGGTCACCCGCGATCTGACCGAGCGCAAACAGGCCCAGGAGGCGCTGCGCGACAGCGAGCGGCAGTTCAGCCTGCTGGTGCAAGGCGTCACCGATTACGCCCTGTACATGCTCGATCCCAACGGCATCATCACCACCTGGAACGCTGGTGCCCAGCGAATCAAGGGCTACGAACCCAGCGAAGCGATCGGTCAGCACTTCTCGCTGTTTTTCGAGCGCGCCGACGCCGACGCGGGCAAGCCGCAGCGGTCGTTGGAGATTGCTCAACGGGAAGGTCGCTTCGAGGGGCAGGGCTGGCGCGTGCGCAAGGACGGCTCGCGGTTTCTGGTGCACGTCGTCATCGATCCGATTCGCAACGACGCCGGTCTGCTCATAGGTTTTGCCAAGATCACCCGGGACATCACCGACTCCGTTCAAGCGCAGACAGCCCTGAAAGAAGCGCGGGAGGCCCTCTATCAAGCGCAGAAGATGGAATCCATCGGCCAACTCACCGGAGGCATCGCCCATGACTTCAACAACCTGCTGACCGTGATTCTGGGTAGCCTCGGCATCGTCAAGAAACGCCTGGGGACCGATGCCAAGACCCTGTCTCTGGTCGAGAACGCGATTGCCGCCGCCCAGCGCGGCTCTTCCTTGACTCAACGCATGCTGGCGTTCGCCCGTCGTCAGGAACTGGACCCGCAGCCGGTGGATGTCGGCACGCTGATTCGCGGCATGTCGCAATTGCTGGGCAGTTCGCTGGGGCCGAACATCGCGGTCGAAACCCGGTTTCCGCTGCTGCTGCGCCCGGTCTTCGTCGACCCAGGCCAGCTGGAAATGGCCCTGATGAACCTGATGATCAACGCCCGGGACGCCATGCCCGACGGCGGCAGCGTGATCGTCTCGGCGCGCGAGGCCTTGTTTTCCCTGAGCCCTGACTCGACGGCAGAAGACNACGAGGCCACCCTGCAACGCGCGATGGAGCCGTTTTTCACTACCAAGGGGTTGGGCAAGGGCACCGGACTGGGGCTTTCGATGATTCACGGGCTGGCCGAGCAGTCGGGCGGCAAGTTGATTCTCAAGAGCACCGAAGGGGGTGGAACGACGGCCGAGCTGTGGTTGCCGATCTCCTCGATCACCGCGGAGCGGGCCCAAACGCTTAATCAACAGGCGTCAGAAGGCGTGGCACCGCTCAGTGCGCTCAAAGTGTTGTTCGTCGATGACGACCCGCTGGTGCTGTTGAGTACTCGGGCCATGGTCGAGGATCTGGGGCATCAGGTCTTCACGGCGTGCGATGGTGTCGAGGCGCTGGAGCTGATTCAGGGCCACGATGATTTCGATCTGGTGATCACTGACCACGCCATGCCTAACATGTCGGGGCCGGAACTGGCGCAACGCATCGCGGTACTGTTCCCGGCGTTGCCGATCATCATTTCCTCAGGGTTTACCGACTCACCCTTGAGCGTGTCGTCGGGTGTCATGCGTTTGCCCAAACCGTTCAACCAGCAAGAACTGGCCCGGGCAATAGCGCTGATCAGGGCCTGAGACTGCGCCTGCACCGAGCGTTGCGTCACGGCGGCAGGTGTAGGCGTTGTGGGGCACGCGTCATGGCGTGGGGGTCGGTTGCAGAATCGGATCCCCGGGGTTGATCGCCTTGAGCCCTTCGATAACCGCCTTCATCTGCGGCACCTGGCCGTCATCACGCAGCTGTGCCACCAGCGCCATGCGTACGTCGCGGTTTTCCGGATGGCGCTTGAGGGTCGACTCCAACAGTTGCCGCGCCCCTTTCTGATCGCCGCGATCTTGCAGACTCAACGCCAACACATAGGCGAACCGGGCATTGTCAGGCTCCAGACGGTTGGCCTCGCGCAATGCCTTGAGCGCGGCGTCGGGCTGGTTGCGGCGCACGAGCGCCAGGCCTTGAGTGAATTGCAAGAGCGCGATTTCAGGCTGTTTCCGCAGCCTTTCGCTCAGCAGATCCGCCGCTTCCTGACTGCGCTGGTTAGCGTCCAGCCACTGCACCAGCGTGATGAACGCCGGCAGGAAATCAGCGTCCCGCTCGATGGCGGTACGCAGGTAGTGTTCGACTTGCGCCGTGTTGCCGTTGGCCTGATAGAGCATCGCCAGATTGAGGTTGGCTTCGGCACGTTCCTGCAGGCTCAGCTGCACCTTTTCGTATTCGGCGATGGCCTTGTCGAATGCCGCCTGATAACGCCCCACCTGTTGAGCGCTGCCCAATAGCGCACGGGCGCTGGCGATGCGCACGGCGAGTATCGGATCCTGCAACAACGGGGCGAGCAGTTCTGCGCGCTGGTCCGGTGGCAGTTGCGCGGCGACTACATTGACCGCTGCTTCACGAACCTGCGGGGCCGGGTCGCGCAACGCTTTGCTGCTGGCGTCCAGGGCCTGCTGGCTGGGGAAGTTCGGCAGTTCGTTGACCAGCGTGGCGCGACGGATCGAGGCCAGTCGAGTCGATTCCAGCTGGCTGAACAACGCAGCGGCCGCGCCGGGCTGAGCACTGCGGACCTGCCACAGGCTGCGGGCGTATTGGTGGGTCGGGTGCTGGGTGTCGCCATACCACTGCTTGAATTGATCGACAACCTGGCTGGCGGGCAGGGCGACGTGGCAGGTCAGGCAGGCATCCGGCGTGCCGAGGGTGGTGGCCAGTGCCGGGTTGGGCAGGGTGAAACTGTGATCGTGGCGCAGGTCATTGACCATGAACAGCTTGCCCGGCATGTGGCAGTCGATGCATTGGGATCCGGGCTGGCCGGGTTGATGATGGTGGTGTTCGGGGGAGTCATAGTTCTTCGCTTGCAGGCCAGCGCCGTCGACACCGGGCACCGACGTTTTGCCTGCCGGGTTGTGGCATTGCAGGCAGACGCCATTCCCCTGGGCTTTCAACTCGGTGCTGTGGGGGTTGTGACAGTTGCTGCAGCGCACGCCTTTGTCGAACATCTTGCTCTGCACGAACGAGCCATGTTCGAAGACTTCACCCTTGATCTTGCCATCCAGTTCATACAACTCACGGGTCAGCGCAGCGGGCAGATACGCGTCCATCAGCGGCTTGCCGGGTTTCTGATCGTCACCCAGCGGCGCACGCCGGGCGTGACAGCGAGCGCAGGTGTCGACCTGAGTCACGTTGTCGCCCTTGCTCAGGTTGATCGCGAAACCGGCGTTGAGCAGGTCCGAGGTTTTCTCGCTTTTGCTCGCCCACTCCAGGTGGCCGGAGGCCGGGCCGTGACAGGACTGACATCCCACGCCCAGGCTGTTCCACTGGCTGCTGAAGGTGTTGGTGTCGGCGTTGAAGTTGCGCTTGAAGTCGGTGGTGTGGCACTCGACACACATGAAGTTGGCGTTCTGCCCCGGTTTGCTCCAATGCAGCGGGTCTTTGAAGTCCACGCCTTGGCCTGGGTAGATGTGAAACCACTGATGCTTTTCGGTATCCCACGCCACACCCAGGGCCTGAAGACGGCCACCGCCGGTTTCCAGCAGGTATTGCTGCAAGGGCGCGACGCCGAAGGCATACGCTACTTTGAAATCTTTGGGCTGACCGTCGCCGTCGACGGTATTGACCCAGAACTCCGAACCTTTGCGGAAGAACCGGGTGGTCTCTTTCTCGCCTTTGAACGAGGTGGCATTGAAATCCCCCAGCACACTCTGGTCGCTGGCGGTCTGCATCGCCAACTGATGATGGGAGCCTTGCCAGTCCTTGACCTGCGCCGTGTGGCAGCCGGCGCATTGCTGCTCGTCGACGAAGGTGGCGGGCGGGCGTTGAGGGCTGGCCGCAGGGGCGGGAGGTTGCAAGGGCTTGACGGCTGCGGCGGCCGGTTTGACGGAAACCGGCTCAGGCGTTTTCTGCGTGAGGTACCAAAGCCCACCGGCGACCANGGCCGCCGGACGGGGCGGTTGGACTGGCGGGTTGCGGCGATGTCCTGGTCTTTTTCGGCATGCCGACCTTCATTCCCTTGAGCAGATGTGTTCAACGGCGGCCGGTGGTCGACGTGAACGTTCATTAGTCCGGGTCATACGCGTTTCTGGTTTCTGGTATCACGGTTGGGGACAAAGGTAGATCAGCCCGTTGATCCTTGCCAGAAAACAGGCTGAATCTGCGTCAGACTGCGCGCAGCAGCGGCACGTCAGCGACGACGTGCCGCCGCCTGTCCGGGTCTTATTTGCCGGCCTTGAGTTTCTCGTAGCTCAGGCGCATGTCGGTGGCCCAGCCATCGAGCACCGGTTTGACATCGTCCAGGGTGAGTTGAGTCTTGTCGTTTTCAAGAGGTTTGCCGCTGCCCTTGCGCACCACTTGGGCCAGCACCTTGTTGCTGTCGGCGTCGAGGAAGGCGGCTTCGGTGGCGATCTCGACGTTCTGATCGCGTCCACCGGCGGCGGTGTTGACGGCGGCCGCCACCAGGGCGATCGGAATCACTTCATAGGGCTTGAGCCCTTCGGTGCTGGTCGAGACGGCGGTAATCGCAGGACGCACGATGATGGTGTTCGGCCCCGGCCCTTGAGCCAGTGTCAGGTCCTTGCCCAGTTCACGCTTGAGCGCGGTGTCGAAGTAGCGGGTGATCGATTGCAGCATCTGCGCCGAAATCACGGCCGTGGGCTGAGGTTTGGGGAAGAACTGGCTCGGCTCGATGTAGACCTGCGTGTATTGGCCAAGCTTCATGTCCGGGTCGATCCAGCGCATGACCGGCGCCCCGGATTCGCTTTCGGCAGGTTTCAGGCGACTGTAGTCCCTGAGGAATCCCGAATACTGGCTAGGGTCGACCTGTGAACTGGAGCAACCGCCCAGTCCCAGAACGGCACAGCACAGCAGTGTCTTGAGTACCGGCATTTTCATCGTGTGACTCCCTTCGTTTTTCTAAGCGTTGGGTGGGGTTACCAGGTGCAGCAGCGCGCAGATCTCTTCTTGCGCAGGAATCCATTGGGCCGCGCCATCAGCGTGGGGCCCGCGATAGTTTCGATGATGGGAGGGGGTCCAGGGATCAAGGGCGGTGGCAGAGCATGAGAACCCTGGGTCCCGGTGTGAAGTCGCATACAGTTGAAACGTCATCCGTGGTCAGTCCCGCTGGAGAGATGGCTCAAGCAACGCTAGCAGTTAATCGTGCGACCGCCAGTGGTCGCCTGACGCCGGCGCCCGCCGTTCATCCTCTGCTGCCTGCGAGCAAGCCCCGTCGCGTTAAGCATCGCAAACTTCTGCAGGCACGCCTCTTCGCTGAGCATCGCCAGATCAAGCTGCGCCTGCGGCCCGCGGTGGTCGCTGTAGGTCTCTGGCGGCGAGGATTTCAAATACGCCACCGCCGGCAAGCCGTGCTGCTACAGATTTTGCGTCGCTCACCGGCTGCCATGACACCCGCCCCCCCTGTAGCAGTCCGGCTTGCCGGCGGCGAGGATTTCAAATACGCCATCGTCGGCAAGCCGTGCTGAGGGTGGGGCTGCCGCAACGTGCGTCCGTTGGAATCCACACGTTGCCGTTGAGCCGGTCAGTTGCCGTCAGCGACCTTGCGTTCGATTTCGGCGGTCTTGCGGTTGAGTTCTTCCACTTCCTGCTCCTTGGTCCGGTTGGAGGAGGGCGTGATGGTTTCATCGATGGCGCGTGTGTCGTCGTCGGGGTCTTGCAGGTCTCTTTTCACGACATTGACCGGCTTGCCGGACGCATCGACGGGGGGCGCGTTGGGCGGGGTGGTCGGTGATACGGGGGTGGTGCGATCGTCATTGCTCATTTCAATATCCTCCGGTGACATGCCATGTTGGATGCCGGGGCGTGGCCTGAGTTCGAGGTATTTCGCTGAGCGGCGACTGAAGCGCGTGGTGCAGGGTTGTCAAATCGCGGGCAGAAAAAAGCCCGCTGGGGAAGACGGGCTTAAAGAGGATCAAAAGGAGTAGGTGCAGACTGAACCGGTGGGCGTGAATATTTTGTGAAAACGCAGTTATAACTAATTCCTATTTAGAAAATAGCGACGAGCGGTCGTGTGATGGTCGCAGCCCGGCTTGCCGACGGTGGCGACCTTGAGGCCGGCATCGCGGGCAAGCCGGGCTGCTACAGGGGATTTGTGGTTCAGGCGTTGCGCGAGCCGGGGTTCTGCCAGAAGGTCGGGTCTGCGCTCTTCAAGCGTTCCACGGCGTTGTGAATGTGGGTGAGGGCGGCATACCGGGCAGCGTCGGGATCCCGGGCGGCGATGGCTTCGTAGATCGCGACATGCTCTATGCGCACGGTCTTGGCCATGTCCCTGCGACGCTCTTCGTTGGAACGGGTGATACGAATGGCTTCCTTGACGAACTGCGCGATGAATTCGTGCAACGACGGGTAAAGGGGATTGCCCGTGGCGTGGGAGATCGACAGGTGGAAATCCAGGTCCTCCTGAACGCCGTCGCGACCTTCATGTTCCGCCGTATCGATGGCCTTGAGCGCCCGCTCGATTACTTCCAGTTGCTGCAGGGTATGACGCTGAGCGGCCAGCGCAGCGGCTTCGCCTTCGATTCCGCGACGCAGTTCGGTGACCCGCAACACCGCGTCGATGGAGCCGCAGACGTCCAGGTCGATGGTGAACGCCTTGATGTGCGCGCCTTCGCTGACCACCGTGCCGCTGCCTTGACGCACTTCCACCAGCCCTGCGGACTTGAGCCGTGAAATCGCTTCGCGGATCACCGTGCGACTGACGCCGTAGCGCTCGCAGAGCACCGGTTCAGTGGGTAAACGAGAGCCGGGCAGCGCGTCGCCGCTGGCGATATGGGCTTTGAGTGCGGTGGTGACCTGATCGGCCAACGTCCCTTTGGACGCGTCCTTGAGGCTGGCGCGGCTGCCGGGAGGCGAGGTGGAGTCGGAAGAGGGCATGGAAATCTCGTGCTTCAAATCAGCGAACGTTACTGCATTTCCGGGGACGCGTCCTGCCTCAAATGATCGTTGAATTCGTATGACGTATTATGTAACTTGTGTTTTCTCGCACGGCTCTATCCACACCAAAACACCCCACTACAAAAATAAAGGGATGGGAAAGACATGAGTGAATCACTGGCTCAAGACGCCATCAGTGCGTCTGTCGATGCTTCAGAAGATGCGGCCTACCGCAAGGCTGCCTGGCGGATCCTCCCGCTGTTGCTGCTGTGTTACCTGTTGGCGTATCTGGACCGGGTCAACGTCGGCTTCGCCAAACTGCAAATGTCCGATGACCTGCATTTCTCCGAAGCGGTGTACGGGCTGGGCGCCGGTATCTTCTTCATTGCGTACTTCCTCGTGGAAATCCCCAGCAACCTGATCCTGCACAAGGTCGGCGCGCGGTTGTGGATCGCCCGCATCATGATCAGTTGGGGCGTCATTTCCTCGTGCATGGCGTTCGTCACCACGCCGACGTCGTTCTACGTCATGCGTTTTCTGCTGGGGCTGGCCGAGGCCGGTTTCTATCCCGGCGTCATCCTCTACCTGTCGTACTGGTTCCCGACTCACCGCCGCGGAAAAATGTTCGCGATGTTCGCCACGGCCGTTCCGTTGTCCGGGCTGATCGGCGCACCGCTCTCGGGCTGGCTGATGACCGCGTTCAATGGCGCCCACGGTTATGCCGGTTGGCAGTGGCTGTTCTTCATCGAAGGTTTGCCTTCGATTGCCGTCGGCATTCTGGTGATCTTCTGCCTCAGTGACCGTATTTCCCACGCTGGCTGGCTGACACAGGAACAGAAGACCCTGCTGCAATCACGTATCGACGCCGAAACCCAGGGACATGTCGCCCACAGCGTGCGCGAAGTGTTCCTGCAACCGCGGATGTGGCTGCTCACGGGCATCTACTTCTGCTTGATCGCCGGTTTCTATACCGTGGGTTTCTGGCTGCCGACGCTGGTGCGTCAGGCCGGCGTCACGGACGTTCTGCAGATCGGCCTGTTGACGGCAATTCCTTACGGCGCTGCGGTGGCGACCATGGTGCTGGTCTCACGCAACGCCGACCGCCTGCGCGAACGTCGCTGGCACCTGGCGCTGACCGCTGTCGTCGGCGGCATCGGCCTGATCATCTCGGCCACCTGGAGCGACAACTTCACGGTCTCGATGATCGGGCTGACCCTCGGTGCCATGGGCGCGCTCAGCACCTTGCCGCTGTTCTGGCCGTTGCCCACTGCCTTTTTGGGCGGAACAGCCGCGGCGGCGGGGATTGCCCTGATCAACTCTTGCGGCAACCTCGCCGGTTTCGTCTCGCCGTACCTCATGGGCTTTCTCAAGGACATGACGCAAAGCACCACCATCGGCATGTACGTCATGGCCAGCGCGCTGTTTCTGGGCGCCATTCTGGTTTTCCGCATTCCCGCAAAACTCGTTAACCGCTGAGCATTAGGAGCATTTCATGAATATTCTCGTGACCGGTGCGGCCGGCTTTCTTGGCCGTCGCCTGATCGAAGCACTCCTGCAGCGCGGCTCGTTGACTGATCGTCAGGGCGCAGAACAGGCTATCACCCGGATCGTGGCGTTCGACGTGGTGCCGCTCAGCGGTATCGACGACGCCCGGGTGCAAGCGGTGTGTGGCGACATCGCCGATGCGCAGGTACTCGAAGGCCTCGTTACCCACGAGACCGACAGTGTTTTCCATCTGGCGGCGGTGGTTTCAAGCCAGGCCGAGCAGGATTTCGACCTGGGCATGCGCATCAACTTCAGCGCCACCCACCATCTGCTGGAACGTATTCGCAGCCTGGGAACGTGCCCCAAGTGGGTGATGACCAGTTCGGTGGCGGTGTTCGGTGGGCAACTGCCCGAGCAGGTGCAGGACGATCAGGTGTGGGCGCCGCAAAGCTCCTACGGCACGCAGAAGGCGATGAACGATCTGCTGCTGGCCGATTACAGCCGTCGCGGGTTCGTCGATGGCCGCAGCCTGCGCATGCCGACCATCGTGGTACGGCCGGGCAAACCGAACATGGCGGCGTCGAGCTTCGCCAGCGGGATCATCCGCGAGCCGCTCAACGGTCAGGACAGCGTGTTGCCGGTGCCGCTCCAGACCCGACTGTGGCTGATGTCGCCGGCGCAGGCGATCAGCAACCTGATTCACGGCCACGAACTCCCCGCCGAACGATTGACCCAGGGCCGAGTGATCAACATGCCGGGCCTGTCGATCACGGCCGAGCACATGATCGACGCCTTGCGCCGGACCGCAGGCGATGCCGTGGCAAACCGGGTTCGGCTGGAGCGCAATCCGGCGATCGAGAAAATCGTCGGTTCGTGGCCCGGCTCGTTCACCGCAACGTATGCGAAAAGCCTGGGGTTCACGGCCGATCACGACTTCGCTGACGTGATCGGGCAGTTCATCGCCGAGTACCCGCCGCAACCGTCATGATGACGTAGCTTTTGGCCGGGCCGTATAGGTTGGAGGCGGTTAAACGTGCTCTAATCACTCCCACTCAAATGGGGGAGCGGCCCGGCTTTCAAGCCAGTCCCGGCGCGTTCCTCGATACCCTCGGGCGTTTACATAGGGCTGTCATGGATACGGGGTCACGTCTCAAGTTAGTGCGGGAAAGCTACAAGATGTCCCAGCGAGAGCTGGCCAGGCGCAGCGGTGTCGCCAATGGCACGATCTCGTTGATTGAATTGAATCGCGTCAGTCCCTCGGTCAGTTCATTGAAGAAACTCCTTGAAGGGTTTCCCATGACCCTGGCGGACTTTTTCTCCTTCGATCAGCCTCCGCAAGAGCAGCGCTATGTCTTTCGCGCCGGCGAACAGCCGGACCTGGGCCGTGATGGCTTGCGTCTGCTGCTGATCGGCGCGTCCGTCCCCAGCCGTCAGATGCGCATGCTGCGCGAACAATACGCCCCCGGCGCAAGCTCCGGTGCCGAGCCGATCGTTCATGCGCAAGGCGAAGAATGCGGGCTGGTCACACGGGGCACCATCGAACTCACGGTGGACGGCCAGATCAGCGTGCTCAATGCGGGCGACGGCTATTACTTCCCGACCACGCTCCCGCACATGTTCCGCAACATCGGTCAGGACGAAGCGGAAATCATCAGCGCCAACACCCCCGCCAATTTTTGACCAGCCTTCGGCGCGCCGTGAATCGGTGCGCCCGATCGTTTTTCCCGCCTGGCCGACTGTTCGTCCGCCAACAGCGGTTCAGCCCTCAGGTTCCCATTGGCTCGGTCGATAACCCGAGAGCAGTGCGTGGGCGCTCGTCCTTCTAACTAAAAACCACGTCTGGTTGTCATTCCTGCCGTCCAAAACCTATAAATCTCGCGGAAGAATTCATGAACATCAAACAGAAGCTGACTTGGGGTTTTGGCGCGATTGCCTGCCTGCCGGTCATCGTCGTGGCGGGGCTGGTCGTGTTGAACGTACGCGAGGCGGCGCAGGCGAATTTCGTCGACAGCAGCGGCCGTGAGATTCGCCAGATCGATAACGGGATGAAGCAGTTCTTTGATGGCATCAGCCAGAACGTCGAATACCTGGCGAAGGATCCGCGCATCGTCGCGGCCCGTGACCTGAAGAATTATTCCGGGGCCGATGCGCCGCAGATTCCGCTGACCGAGAATAACCGCGCGTTTCTGAACATCTTCGACGGCTTTGCCAAGAGCCACCCGAGCACGGCGTATCTGTCGGTGGGGCTGAGCGATGGCGGGTATGCCAGCTGGCCGGACGACCCCAAGATCGCCAACTACGATCCGCGCCAGCGCCCCTGGTACAAGGCCGCCCTTGCAGCGCCGGGCACCACCGTGCGCACCGGCGCCTATTACTGGGCGCCGGATGACGTGTCGTTGATCGGCACGGTACACACCGTGTCCGACGCCTCGGGCAATCTGGTCGGGGTGGTGGGTCTGGACGTATCGCTCAAGCAACTGACCGAACTGGTCAAGACCATCAAGCTGGGCGAGAGCGGCTATCTGATGCTGGTCGAGGCCAATGGCAACGTGCTGGTGGACCCCAGCGACGCCAGCCACAACTTCAAACCGATGGCCGATCTGGGCCCCCACTACGCCGACCTTGCGAAGCAGGGCGATGGCGCGACGCAGATCGAAATCGGCGGCAAGGTCTACATGGCCAACGTCATCAGTTCCAAAGCGCTGGGCTGGCGTTTCATCGGCCTGATCGAGCGCAGCGAGGTGATGGCCAAAGCCTCCAGCCTCACCTGGCTGATCGCGGTGATTGCCGGTGCGTTGGCGATCATCTTCGCCATCGTCGGCGCCAGTTTTGCCGGGGTCATCGTGCGGCCGATTCGTGGCGTGGCCGATGGCTTGCAGGAAATCGCCGAAGGCGAGGGCGACCTGACCCGTCAGCTCAAGATTCAAGGCAAGGACGAAACTGCCACGCTCGCCGGATGGTTCAACCAGTTTCTGGGAATGATCGCGCAGATGATGCAGCGCATTGGTGGTGCGTCTTCGGCCTTGCAGAGTGCTGCGGCGGACACCCACGAAGTCGCCAGAAACATGGACGAGGCGGCCGGACGCCAGCGCGAGGCGGTGGAGCTGGTCAGCACCGCGTTCAACGAAATGGTCGCCACGGCCAACGAAGTCGCGCGCTCTTGCAGCCAGGCCGCCTCCAGTGCCGATGCCGGTTACCGCGACGTGCACGTCGGTCAGGAGCACATCAGCGAGGCCACTGGCAGCGTGCTCAAGTTGAGCAAGGACTTGCAGCAGTCCACGGACACCATGCAACTGCTCGAAGAGGACAGCAAGAACATCAACAGCATTCTGGACACCATTCGTTCGATCGCCGAGCAGACCAACCTGTTGGCGCTCAACGCGGCAATCGAGGCAGCACGCGCCGGGGATCAGGGGCGCGGGTTCGCCGTGGTGGCCGATGAGGTTCGCGCACTGGCGCGGCGCACGGCTGATTCCACCGGAGAGATCGACAGTCTGCTTGGCAATCTGGCCAGGCGCACGCAGGAAGTGACGCAGCAGATGCAGGGCAGCCTGCAAGTCTCGCAAACCAGCGTCGAATGCATTCAGCAGGCGCGGGACAGCTTCGACAAGATCCGCTCTTCGGTGGATTCCATCCGCGATCAGAACACGCAGATTGCAACGGCGGCGGAGCAGCAGCATCAGGTCGCCGAGGAAATCAACCGGCACATCGCGCAGATTCACGCCGACGCGCAACTGGTGGAAGAGTTCGCCCATTCGGCGCAAGCGGGGTCCGGTCGTCTGACGGATATTTCTGGAGAACTGAAAGGTCTGGTTGGGCGCTTCAAGTTCTAGGTGATGTCCCAGCGGCCTTGATAGACGCTGGATCAGGGCTGGCCGGGACCTGGAGACGCATAAAAAAGCCGCCAACCCGTTATCTCGGACGGGTCAGCGGCTCGGGCCTCTCATCAAATCGGCGGATTTGATGAGGTGAACGTTAGCTAGCTATCGGAATCTGCGCCAGTCAATTTTCAGCAAGGCTGTGTTGCCGAAACGGCAACAATGGCCGTACGCGCTGTCATGACATCAAAGGGCGCTCAACGCCTGCGCCAGATCGGCGCGCAGGTCATCGACATCTTCAACGCCTACCGACAGGCGCACCAACGTATCGCCAATCCCCAGCTTGGCGCGGTTTTCTGCGGGGATGCTGGCGTGGGTCATGATCGCCGGGTGCTCGATCAGGCTTTCGACACCGCCCAGACTTTCCGCCAGCGCGAAGAGTTGCACGCGCTCCAGAAAACGTCGCGTGCCTGCCAGGTCGGTCTTCAGATCCAGTGAGATCATGCCCCCGAAGCCACGCATCTGCCGGCAGGCCAGCGCATGTTGCGGATGGCTGGGCAGACCGGGGTAATAGACCCTC
Organism: Pseudomonas sp. LS-2; assembly: GCF_003605735.1. Taxonomy (GTDB): domain Bacteria; phylum Pseudomonadota; class Gammaproteobacteria; order Pseudomonadales; family Pseudomonadaceae; genus Aquipseudomonas. Next base: position 34,092 of record NZ_QXTJ01000040.1, read on the forward strand.
GCCACCTGCGGCTGGCGCTCCAGCCACTGAGCCAGTTCCAGCGCGTTGCTGCAATGGCGCTCCATGCGCAACGCCAGGGTTTTGATCCCGCGCAGGGTCAGGAAGGCATCGAACGGCCCGGCAATGGCACCCACCGAATTCTGCAGAAAGCCCAGACGTTCGGCCAGTTCCGCGTTTTGCCCAACCACTGCAATGCCACCGATCACGTCGGAATGGCCATTGAGGTACTTGGTGGTCGAATGCACGACGATGTCGAAACCCAGCGCCAACGGGTGCTGAGTCCAGGGGCTGGCGAAGGTGTTATCGGCAACGCAAATGATGCCTCGGTCCCGACAAATGCGCGCGATGGCCGCAAGGTCGGTGAGGCGCAACAGCGGGTTGCTCGGCGTTTCGACCCAGATCATCCGGGTGTCGTCCCGCAGGCCCGCTTCGAAAGCCGACAGGTCGGTCATGTCGACAAAGCTGAAACGGTGTCCGGCGCTGCGTTGGCGGACCTTGTCGAACAGACGGAAAGTGCCGCCGTACAGGTCGTCGCCGGACAGGATATGCGACCCGGCATCGAGCAACTCCAGCACCGACGAAATCGCCGCCAGACCGGAAGCGAAGGCGAACGCTTGTGTCCCGCCTTCCAGGTCCGCGACGCAACGCTCCAGCGCAAATCGTGTTGGGTTATGCGAGCGGCCGTAGTCCAGGCCTTTGTGCACGCCGGGACTTTCCTGCAAGTAAGTGGAATTGGCATAGATGGGAGGCATCAGCGCGCCGGTCGATGGATCCGGCGTCTGTCCGCCATGAATCACTCGGGTGGCGAAAGCGTGGGACGTCTGGTGTTCGTCGTGCTGACTCATGCAAGGGATCTCCGCAAGTGATTGAGCAGGTCGACGCGGGTGATCAGGCCATGAAAGCCGGAGGCGTCGGCAATGATCGCGACCAGGCCGCGATCCAGTTCTTCCTGAAGCCTGGCCAGACCGGCATCCGGCGGCAGGGTTTGCAGCGTGGCAGTCATTGCTTCGCCCACGGTGGCGCGAAAGTGCGAGGTGTCGTTGTGCACGTCCAGAAGGATGTCGGACTCATCGATCACCCCCACCAGTCGCGTGCCGTCGACCAGCACCGGCAACTGTGAAACGTCGGCCAGGCGCATGCGCTGGAAGGCGGTCAGCAGCGTGTCGTCAGGCCCGACGCTGATCACCCGGCCATCCTCGAAACGGCGGGCGATCAAGTCGCGCAAATCGCCGTATTTCGTGCGCTGCAGCAGGCCCTGATCGGTCATCCACTGGTCATTGTAGACCTTGGATAAATAGCGGGTTCCGGTGTCGCAGACAAAACTGACCACCCGTTTGGGCGTTGTCTGCTCACGGCAGAAGCGCAACGCCGCGGCCAGCAACGTGCCGGTGGACGATCCGCCCAGAATGCCTTCGCTGCGCAGCAGGTAGCGGGCGTGCTCGAAGCTTTCTTCGTCGCTGATCGAATAGGCGTGGCGCACGCTGGAGAGGTCGGCGAACGAGGGAATGAAATCTTCGCCGATGCCTTCCACCGCCCAGGACCCCGGCGTCGGCAAGGTCCGGCTGCGGCTGTATTCGGCAACCACCGAACCCACGGGATCGGCCAACACCATCTCCAGGTCCGGCTGCACGCGTTTGAAGAACCGAGTCAGGCCGGTGAGGGTCCCCGCCGATCCGACGCCGACCACGATGGCGTCCAGATCGTGCTGGGTCTGCGACCAGATTTCCGGTGCCGTGCTGCATTCATGGGCCAGGGGATTGGCCGGGTTGTTGAATTGATCGGCGAAGAACGCGTCGGGGATCTCGGCGGCCAGCCGGGCGGCCACGTCCTGATAGTAGTCCGGATGGCCTTTGCCGACATCGGAGCGGGTGATGTGCACCTCGGCGCCCATCGCTTTCAAGTGCAGGACTTTCTCGGTGGACATCTTGTCCGGGACCACCAGCACCACCCGATAGCCCTTGGCCCGACCGACGAGCGCCAGACCCAGCCCTGTGTTGCCCGCCGTCGCTTCGACGATGGTGCCACCAGGGCGCAGGCTGCCGTCGCGTTCGGCCGCATCGATCATCGCCAGACCGATGCGGTCCTTGATCGAGCCGCCAGGGTTCTGCGATTCGAGTTTGAGAAACAGCGTGCACAGACCGGTGTCGATGCGACTGACGCGCACCAAGGGGGTGTTGCCGATCAGTTCCAGTACGGCGGGGCGGGCGTCAGTAGCCATGTCACATCCTCACAGGCGCGATAGATATGAGATGGACAGCGGCGCGACGCGAATGTGCAGATCAACGTTCTGCACGCGCAGGCGTGTCGAACGCCATCCGCGTGCAGGGCGGGGCAGCCTGGTGCCCCACGTTCAGCGCTGGACGAGCTCGCCGATCAGTTTCTGGTTGAAGTCGACAGGATCTTCCATTTGCGGGGCATGTCCCTTACCGGGGAACTCGACCAGATGCGCGCCAGGAATCATATTCGCAACCTGTTTGCCGAGCACCGCGTAGTGGCCGATCCGGGCCTTGACCTCCGGTGGCGCGATGTCACTGCCGATGGCGGTGGTGTCCGCATCGCCGATCATCAGCGAAGTCGGCACCTTCAGATTGGGGAATTCGTAGAACACCGGCTGGGTAAAAATCATGTCGTAGATCAACGCCGAGTTCCAGGCGACCAGACGATGCCCAGGCCCGCGGTTGAGTCCTGCCAGCATATCGACCCATCGGTCGTATTCCGGTTTCCAGCGTCCGGCGTAGTAGGTGTTCTGCTCGTATTTGCGGACGCCCTCAGCACTGAGCTTGAGTTCGCGCTGGTACCACTGATCGACGCTGCGCCACGGTACGCCCAGCGCTTTCCAGTCTTCCAGGCCGATGGGGTTGACCAGTACCAGTTTTTCCGTTTCTTGCGGGTAGCTCAGTGCGTAGCGAGTGGCGAGCATGCCGCCGGTGGAGTGGCCGACGACGCTGGTTTTATCGATGCCCAGATGCTTGAGCAGCGCATGGGTGTTCTCGGACAGTTGTTGAAAGCTGTATTGATAGTGCGCAGGTTTGGTCGAGGTGCAGAAGCCGATCTGATCGGGCGCCACGACGCGGTAGCCAGCAGCGCTGAGCGCATTGATCGAGGTATCCCAGGTGGCGCCGCAGAAGTTCTTGCCGTGCATGAGCACCACGGTTCGGCCATTGGCCCTGGCCGTCGGCGCTACATCCATGTAGCCCATTTGCAGGGACTGACCCTGGGAGTCGAACGTGAAATGCTTGAGCGGGTAGGGATACTCGAAACCCTGCAGTTCCTGGCCGTAGGTGGGCTCTTTGGCAGCGTCAGTGGCGGGTTCGGTGGCAGCGCGCGCCAGTGACGACACCGTGCATGCGATAGCCAGCGTCAGGATGGACTTCATCAGGCGCACAACGTAGCTCCTCTTCAAATGGGTAACATCGCCAGGGTGGATTACCTGAAGATTAAGGGGCTGGGCGCCAGTCCGCCAGCGCAAACTGTCTACGCCGCCGCCCCCCGGGCAATGCGCCAACCGCCGCTTCGCCTGGCGGTCCCCAGCCTCACGTGCACGTTCCCAAACAGTGCGTGACCGCCGCAAAACAGGGCAATGCTCACATCCACTTATCCATCACTGGCGCCTTAATGTGCAGACTGCACATTGGGAATTGTGGCCGTGGTCCAGTTTTTTCCGCATTTTCAGCGGTTCGAAAAGCGGCCTGTTAATTGCTCTTGTCGACGTGCGCTTCGTCATCCAAACCGCACTCGATCAGGAGAAGAAACAATGAGTTCATCCGGTGAATTCCCGTTAAGCGAGGCCCCGCAGTCGGCCCGCAAGGGGCTGCTGTCGATTTCCATGGTGCTGTTCAGTTTCACCTTCTTCACCGGCACCATGTTTGCCGGTGGCAAGCTGGGCATGGCGTTCTCGTTCACGGACATGCTGTGGATCGCCGCCATCGGCAACAGCCTGTTGGCCCTGTATGCCGCTGCGCTGGCGTTCATCGCGTCGCGCAGCGGGCTCAATACCGTCCTGATGGGACGGTTCTGTTTCGGCGAAGCGGGCAGCCGCCTCTCGGACTTTCTGCTGGGATTTGCCGAGCTGGGCTGGTACGCCTGGGGCACTGCGACGGTGGCGATCGTGCTGGTCAAAATGCTCGGGCTGACCGAGGGCCTGACCATTCCCCTGATGGTCGTGTTCGGCTTCGGTTTCAGCATCACCGCCATCGTCGGTTACAAAGGACTGGATGTGTTGTCTCGCGTTTCCGTGCCGTTGATGTTCGTGCTGCTGATCATTTCGATGTACATCGCGACCCATGACGTGGGCGGCCTGAAAGGACTCGCCGCGGTCATTCCCCATGAAGCCATGACTTTTTCCGCTGCCGTGACCATGGTGTTCGGCACCTTCGCCAGCGGTGCCACCCAAGCCACCAACTGGACCCGGCTGTCGCGCACCGGGCGGGTGGCGATCATCGCCAGCGTGGTGAGTTTTCTGCTCGGCAACGGCCTGATGGTGGTGGCCGGCGCGTGGTGCGCCATCGTCTATCAACAAGCGGACATCGTTGAGGTGATGATCCTGCAGGGGTTGTCCTTCGCGGCGGTGATCATGCTGTGCCTCAACCTCTGGACCATACAGGGGCCGACCATCTACAACGTGTCCGCTGCCGCCTGTCATCTGCTGCGCAGCGAGCGCCGCCGAACCATGACGCTGATTGCGGCCGGTGTGGGTGTAGTGCTGGCGATTGGCGGCATGTATGAAATGCTGATTCCGTTCCTGGTGCTGCTCGGGTCGATCATCCCTCCGGTGGGCGGCGTGATCATGGCCGACTTCTGGTATCGCCATCGCGGCAAGTACCCCCTGTTGGCGAACGCATCGTTGCCGCGCTACAACTTCACCGGCCTGTTTGCCTATGCCGTCGGCGCCGTGGTTGCGTATTGCTCGCCCTGGGTTGCGCCGCTGGTGGGTATCGCGGTGGCGGCGGTCTGCTATATCGTGCTGCTTCAGTTCACGGCGCGGCGTGCCGGCGTCACTGTCATGCAGGGCGAGCAGTGAGTCTTACCGTCGCTGAAGTCCTGCAACTGGCAGGGCTCGAGCAGATGACCGTGCGCGCCGGCGGTAATCATCTGCAGCGTACCGTGCGCTGGCCCTATGTCGCGGAGAACGAGGGAATTGCCGAGTGGGTGATGGGCGGCGAACTGGTGTTCGTCACCGGCATCAACCACAACCGGGATGAAGCGAACCTGCTGAGTATCGTGGAGGACGGTGTCGCCGTCGGTATCGCCGGCCTTGTGATCCTCACGGGCGGCAGCTTCATCCAGAGGATTCCCCCAGCTGTCATCGCGCGGGCTGATCAGTTGGGGTTGCCGCTGATCGAGCAACCCTACCTGTTGAAGATGGTCATCGTTACCCACGCCATCGGCACGGCGCTGGTGCACATGGCGCAGGAAAAACGGTCACGGCAGGACATTCTCAGCCAGTTGCTGACCGGAGATTACCCGAGCCTGTATATCGCCCGGCAGCGCGCCGAACATGCGCAACTGCCGGTGGAGGGGCCGCGTCGACTGCTGGCGCTGCGCCTGTCTTCGGTGAGTGTGCTGTTCGAACGTCATCCGCCCGCGACCGCCGAAGGCTATTTACAGCACGTCCGGCAAACCGTGCAGGACACCCTCGAAGCCTGGAATCGTACCTTTGCGGCGCCCATGCCGGTGGTGCTTCAGGGGGATCTGTTCATCGTACTGTTGAGCGAGCGCGAGACATTGCGCGCGGATCTGTTGGCCCTCTACAAAACGCTCGCTGCGCTGATTGGCGACTTGACCCTGTTCATGGGCCTGGCCAGCCGCGTGACCGAGTGCGGCCAATACCGACAGGCCCTCAACGAAGCCCGACAGGCGCTGGATGTGGCGGAGAACCTGCACCCGGTCAGCGGCTTCTGCGACTTCAGCGAACTGGGTGTCTTGCGTCTGTTGCAAGGCATCGGCGAGCGCTCGGTCATCGACCATTTCGTGACGCAGACCCTGGGGGCAATGATCGAGCCCTCGCGCAAGCATCCCTTTGCCCTGATCGACACCCTCGACGCGCTGCTTCAGGAAAACGGCAACGCCCTCAAGGCTGCCACGCGCCTGGGGCTGCACCGCAACACCATCAATCAACGCATCCAGCGCATTGAACAACAGAGCGGACAGTCGCTGGATGACCCGCTTTTCCGCATGAACGCATCGGTCGCGCTGCTGGTCTGGCGCATGACCGAAGCCCACAGCAAGGAGTCACCATGAACATCATCAACGCCCGCCTGCGCGGCAAGACCGGCCTGTATCGCATCCAGATCGATGGCCAGCGCATTGGCGCCATCGTCGCCCAGAGCGCTGTCATCCAGGCCACCGGCGTGACCGATCTGGACGCCGGCGAGAACCTTGTCACCGCGCCTTTCGTCGAACCTCATATTCACCTGGACGCGGCGCTGACCGCAGGTGAGCCGAAATGGAACATGAGCGGCACGCTGTTCGAGGGCATCGAACGCTGGTCCGAGCGCAAGGCGCTGGTGACCCATGAAGACACCAAGACCCGCGCTCGCAAAACCATCGACATGCTGGTGGACCACGGCATACAGCATGTGCGCACTCACGTCGACGTCACAGACCCTTCCTTTGCCGCACTCAAGGCGATGCTCGAAGTGCGCGAAGACACGCGCCATCTGATCGATCTGCAAATCGTCGCCTTTCCACAGGAGGGGATCGAGTCGTTCAAGAACGGACGGGCCCTGATGACCGAAGCCGTGGCGATGGGCGCGGATGTGGTGGGTGGCATTCCGCATTTCGAGAACACCCGGGAGCAGGGCGAATCGTCAGTGAAGTTCCTGATGGACCTGGCAGAACGCACCGGTTGCCTGGTGGATGTGCACTGCGATGAAACCGACGATCCGCAATCACGGTTTCTCGAAGTGTTGGCCGAAGAGGCGCGGGTACGCGAGATGGGCGAGCGCGTGACGGCCAGTCACACCGTGGCGATGGGTTCATACGACAACGCCTACTGCTACAAGCTGTTTCGCCTGCTCAAACGTTCGAAGATCAATTTCGTGTCCTGCCCGACCGAGAGCATTCATCTCCAGGGGCGTTATGACGGGTATCCGAAACGTCGCGGGCTGACCCGTGTCGCCGAGATCGACCGGGCCGGAATGAACATCTGTTTTGGACAGGACTCCATCGTCGACCCGTGGTACCCGCTGGGTAACGGCAACATTGTTCGGATCCTCGAAGCAGGCCTGCACATTTGCCACATGCTCGGTTATGAGGACCTCAAGCGTGCGCTGGACCTGATCACCGACAACAGCGCCAGAACGCTGCACCTGGGCGAGCGTTACGGTGTGGAGGTCGGGCGGCCGGCCAATCTGCTGATTCTGTCGGCGCCGGACGACTACGAGTTGATCCGCAGTCAGGGGCACGCCTTGGTGTCGATCCGCGAAGGGAACGTGATCATGCAACGCAGCCCGGCGCGGGTGGAGCGCTTGTTGGGTTGACGCCGCACCTGCGCAGCGTCTGAACCGGACGCTACGCAGCGCAACCCCGAGGGTTGATCAGCTGCGTTCTTTCATGGGCAGCCGCTTGGCCGAATACGCCCGCTTTTCGTCCTCGGAGTTGTAGTACACGTTCTGGGTGGTGCTGAGGCTGTTATGGCGCAGATCCACCTGCAGGTCTTTCATGTCCCGGTGGGGGGCGTCGAAGGTCGCGGAAGTGTGGCGCAACCAGTGCAGCGAAGCGGCGCGCAGACGGGCGACGTCTTCATCCGCCCAGCCTTCGTCCTGCATGCGCTGCAACGCGAGGTCGAACACTTCCTGGAGCAGCAGCCGGATGTGGCGGTCCGACAATCCTGCACGGCCTCGGCGGGTAGCGATCAAGGGCGTGGTTTCCCTGAAACCGGGTAGCGCAGACAACCCCTGGTGCTGGCGCCAGCGTTTGAGGTAGTTCTCGATGTAGTCGTCCCGCACGCTGATCTTGCCGGCCTTGTTGCCTTTGCCGACCACGTGATACCACCAGTTGCCAGCCCCGTCCTGGCGCAGATCGCCCATGGTCGGGGTCCAGTTTTCCCGCCCGACCAGGTCGGAAACGCGCAGGTACATGGCGAAAATCGTCGCCACGATGAACAGCGTGCGCTCGTATTTCTCGTCCTGCGCCGCCAGCTGTTCGGCGGTTTCCAGCACGAAGTCCCACTGCAGCGAGGTCAGGATGCGGGTGTCGTGATCGCCTGTCGTGCGCTGCTTGTATTTGCTCTTCTGTTTAACCGCTTTGAAGGGGTTGTGTTCGCAGAAGCCCTCATCGATCGCGTGCTGAAAAAAACTGCCGCAGACCGCGAAAATCTGCGCGATCGAGCCTTGTGCCGGTTTGTAGTGCTCCTGAACCAGCGGGCGGTTTTCTTCCTTGGCGCGCTTGCGTTCTTCCTTGGACGCCGACTGGCTGAACGGGCGCCAGTCGGGGTTCAGAACGTAGGTGTCAGTGGTGAGTTTCTTGCGCGTACCGACCCGGCTGAACCGGGATTTGACCACCGGCCCCACCCAGGCGGGCTCGGGCGCCAGGCAGAACTCAAGGAAGGCCTCGGCATGGGTGCGCCGCATGTCCAGCAGGGGAACCCGCGCTTTGGTCAGCGTCCACAACAGCAGGCGTTCGACATGGGTTCGGTAGGAGTTGAAGGTGGATTCATTGCCCGCGTAAGACTTCAGGAAATTGCGCACCGCGCGATAGCCCTCGACGGCCTGGATCTCGGCCGGGAACGCCATCAGGTAGTCAGTGATCGCGGGCAATTCCTGCTTCAGCGAGCTGAAGTTGAGTTCGCCGAAACGGGCATAGGTTTCAAAGAGCGGATGCGGAGAGGAGGGCGCTGGCATGAGATCGCTTGGCAGGTCGATGAGGATATTGAGGCGTATGATCGTCGGCGTCGCGTGCGGATGCAATTTTCGAAGTGGATCAATCTCCGGGAGTCGCCTTGGCGCTCATGAACCGTGATGATCTAACACCCAGCTGAGATTCATGATCGTTCCCACGCTCGAGCGCGGGAACGATCTGCCAACGCCTGGCCCCGATGTTTCAGGTGGCTGCCGCACATCAGCCCCAGCGTCCCAGGCTGTCGGCGGACAGCGTCGATGATTGTTGCGAGCCGTGCGGCCCAGGCTATTCCATCGCTTCGGCGACCCCCTGATCTTCACCCAGAAAACCACCACTCTGGTGGTGCCAAAGCCGGGCATAGGTGCCGTTCTTCTCCAGCAGTTCGCTGTGGGTGCCTTGTTCAATGATGCGCCCGTCGTCCATGACGATCAGCCGGTCCATGGCCGCGATGGTGGACAGCCGGTGGGCGATGGCGATGACGGTCTTGCCTTGCATCATTTCGTCGAGGCTTTCTTGGATGGCGACTTCGACTTCCGAGTCCAGCGCGCTGGTGGCTTCGTCAAGTAACAGAATCGGGGCGTTCTTGAGCATGACCCGAGCAATCGCGATGCGTTGGCGCTGGCCGCCGGAGAGCTTGATGCCGCGCTCACCGACCAGGGTGTCGTAGCCGGTATGGCCTTGTCGGTCGCTCAACTGGCTGATGAATCCGTCGGCCTGGGCATTGGCGGCAGCGCTGTGAATTTGCGCGTCGGTCGCATCGGGACGGCCGTAGGCGATGTTGTCGCGAATCGAACGGTGCAGCAACGAGGTGTCCTGGGTGACCATGCCGATGGCGCTGCGCAGGCTGTCTTGCGTCACCTTGGCGATGTCCTGGCCATCGATGCGAATCTGGCCGCCGTCCACGTCGTAGAAGCGCAGCAGCAGATTGATGAGCGTGGACTTGCCTGCGCCGGAGCGACCCACCAGACCGATCTTTTCGCCCGGCTGGATGGACAGACTCAAGCCATCGAGCACCTGCCGTTCGCCGTTGTAATTGAAGCTCACGTCGTCGAACGTCACCGCGCCGCCTGCGGTGGTCAGCACGCCCGCGTTTGGCGCGTCCTGCACCTTGGGGCCGCGTGTCAGCGTCTCCATGCCATCCTGCACCGTGCCGATGTTCTCGAACAGCGACGTCATCTGCCACATGATCCAGTGCGACATCCCGTTGATGCGCAACGCCATGGCGGTGATCGCCGCGACCGCGCCCGTGCCGACTTCACCCTGGTGCCAGAGCCACAGCGCATAACCGCCTGCGGCCATGATCAAACCCACCACCAGTGCCTGGTTGACGATTTCGAACTGGCTGACCAGGCGCATTTGCCGAAAGCCGGTCTGCTTGAAGTCTTCCATCGCCGCGCGGGCGAAGTGCGCTTCGCGTCTGGAATGGGAGAACAGCTTTACCGTGGTGATATTGGTGTAGGCGTCGGAGATCCGCCCGGTCATCGACGACCGCGCATTGGCCTGTTCCTGCCCGACCTTGCCCAGTCGCGGCACGAAGTACCCCATCGCAAGACCGAACAGCACGATCCAGGCAATGAAGGGCAGCATCAGTTTCAAGGCAAACCCGCCCGCCAGCGCGATGATCGCGATGAAGTACACGCCGATGCCGGGAGCGATCTCGATCACGGTGAACAGCACCTCGCGCACCGCCAGGGCGGTTTGCATCACCTTGGTGGTGACCCGGCCCGAGAACTCGTCAGAGAAGAAGGACAGGCTTTGGCGCAGCATCAGGCGGTGGAAGTCCCAGCGCAGCCGCAGCGGCAGATTGATCGCCAGTATCTGGTGCTGCACCATTGTGCGCAGTGCCACCAGCCCGACACTGGTCAACAGAACGATGCCGATGCCCCATAGCACGCGGCTTTCCTGCCCGGCGGTTTCGCCGCCTGCCTTCCAGGCCGAAAGATAGTCCACGACTTGCCCGAGAAAGGAGAACAGCCAGGCTTCGTAGATCGACACGCCGGCACTGAGCAGGGCGAGGGCGAGGATGTAGCCGCGAGCGCCCCGGGTGCAGGCCCAGAGAAATCGTCCAAGCCCTTCGGGCGGCGGCGGCAATTCATCGGGCGGGAAGGGGTCGAGCCTTCGTTCAAACACACCAAGCATAGTGGTCTCCATGGTTATCGAGTGTGGGAGATTCTGCCATTGATCGACGGGTCCGGGGCGAGCGTTGATCCGCAGATCGCGCCGCTCGACGCGCCGGGGGGGATGACGGCGGTCACCCCCTTCGGGAAGCGACGGGTGTCAGAAACGCTGCGGGACCAAATCGCGATGCACACGCCAGACCAGCCAGCCGGCCACCAGCGTGGTGGCGGCCAGCAGATACCCCACGATGTCGAAATGCTGGAGTCTGCCGTCGGCACCGATCAACACGATGTGCCCGGCCAGCAGCGACGCAAACCCGCCTGACAATTGCTGGATGGACGAACTGACGGCGTTGAACGCACCGCGATGGGACGGCTCTGGAACGCCGGCGACCATGGCCTGGAACGGAATCAGCCTGGAAAAGATCCCCGCGAACAGCAGGGCGTTCACCGCGATCACCCAAGGCAACGACACGTTGGAAAGGTGGGTGTAGATCGTGACCATGATGATGGTCACCGCGCTGCCGGCGTAGAACACCGGAAGTTTGCCGAAGGTGTCGCTGGCGCGCCCGATCAGCGGGCCGGTAACGATGGTGCACAACCCGGTGAACAGATAGACGAAGGGCAGTTGGGTGACGTGGATGCCCAGGTTGTTGACCGTGAATGCGCTGCCGAACGGCATCAGCATGTAACCCCCGGTGGTCAGCAGCGCGGTCGCGGCAAAGGCAGACCAATGGCGTCGCGTTGTCAATGTATGGAAGAGGTGGGCAAAGGCGCTTCTCTCTTGGCGGACGGCGAGATGGTCAACGACAGGCCGCATCACCAGTAGAATCACCAGTCCACCGGCGGCGCCCATGGCTGCCAGCAACAGGAACGGTGCGTGCCAGCCCCAGTGATTGGCCAGATACAGGCCGGTAGGCAGTCCGAGCACCTGGCTGGCGGCGAAGGCGGTCTGGATCACGCCCATGACGCGGCCGCGTGATTGCGGAGCGAACAGGTCCGCGGCGATGGCCAGCACGATCGAGCCGATCACCCCGGCAAAAATCCCCGTGACCACGCGCGCCAGCAGCAAGGTCTCGAAGCTTGCGGCCAGGCCGCACCACAGCGTGCCGATGACGAACCCCGAGTAGAAGAACAGCAACAGCTTCTTGCGGTCGAAGCGGTCGGCAAAGCCGGCAGTGAGCAGACCGGACAGCCCGGCGCTGAAAGCATAGGCACTGACTACCAGGCCGAACTGGCGCGCCGACATGCTCAGGGCCGGCATGATCATCGCGCCGAGCGGGGCCATGAGCATGAAGTCGATAATCACCGCAAACTGCAGCGTGGCCAGCAGGCCGACGACAAATTTTTGATAGCGGCTGAAGGGCGAGAGGGTGGGGCCGTCAGGGGTCATCGATAGGCTCGGGCTGAAAGGGTCAGGAGGCGAGGCGTCTAGCCAGGCACGCTGGAAAAAGTACCTCATATGAAAGTGTTTCCAAAGGCTTTCAGCTCGCGTCGTGCTTTCCAGGCCATCATGCGGGCGTCCGTTGGTGTCGCCACATGAGCTAACCTTCAGCGGTCATCGAGCGTTCGAGGATTTCCATGGAGCGATACACCGGCGTCGCGCAGGCGCTGCACTGGTTAACGGTCGCGGCGTTGTGCCTGCTGTTGCCTTTTGTCTGGGTCGCGGAAAACTTTCCGCCTGGCCCCGTGCGCGTGTTCTGGTACATGGCCCACGAATCCATGGGCCTCAGCGTGATGTTGTTGGTACTGATCCGGCTGACCTGGCGCTGGCGGCACCGTGCGCCGCCATACCGAGCGGGCACTGGTCGGGCCATCGCGGTGCTCGCCGGGATCAACCATGGATTGCTATACGCCGTGCTGCTGATCATGCCTGTCACCGGTTATCTCATGGCAGGCAATGGTCAGGACGTGCCGTTTTTCAGGGTGATTGCGTTGCCCGGCTTTAGCAAAAACGAACCGCTGGGCATGTTCGCCGACACGGTGCATGTGTGGTGTCAGTTCGCGGTCTATGCACTGATCGTGATCCACGTCGCCGCCACGGTCTGGCATGTGGCTGTGCGTCGCGATGGCATGCTTGAACGCATGCTGCCGCCCCAGCGTCGGCCATGATCAGGTGTCTTGCCAATCCTTTGAATGAGCGCAAATACACATCGCACGGAACCATTGACGTTCGCTGTCGCCTGAATGAATAACGTAAAGGAGACAGGTATGTGGCGCAGCTACCAGGAAACGACCCCCCGATCCCCGTTCACGGCCGGCCATTCGCCCTTGCGCATCGGCATGCTCACCCATATCAGGTTTCCTGTGTGCCAACCGTTCGCCGGGGGGCTTGAGGCGTTCACCCATGACGTGACCCTCGGTTTGCGCGCGCGCGGCCATGAGGTGACCTTGTTCGCCAAGGCTGGCAGCGCAGCGGAGCTGGACGCGGTGGCCGTGCCGGACGAGGACCCGTGCCGTCAGCCCAGTCTGAGCAGCGCCTATATCGCCGAGCATCACGCCTACCTCAAGCTCATGCAGAGCATCGATGATCATGGCTTCGATGTGATCTTCAACAACAGCCTGCATTACGTGCCAGTGACCATGGCCTCGCTGATTCGCACGCCGATGTTGACCGTGCTGCATACGCCCCCGTTCTTCGAGATGATCAACGCCTTGCGCGGTGATCGGCAGACCGGCCGCTTCAGCACGTTATCGTTGGCGAACGCCCACAAGTGGAGCGACGTGGTCCGGCAGTGCGCAGTCATACCCAACGGCATTGATCTGGACGCCTGGCGCCCCGACGGGCCCGTCGGCCACCACGCCTTGTGGCTGGGACGGCTGGTGCCGGAGAAGGGCGCGCATCTGGCCATTGACGCCGCCCGCCTGGCCGGCACCACCTTGCGGCTGGCGGGGAGGGTGGTGGACGAGCGTTATTTCAGGGAGCAGATCGAGCCTCGCCTCGGGCCGGGCGTCGAGTACCTGGGCCACTTGCAGCGACCGGAGCTTGCGGCCGAACTGGCCAGCGCGGCGGTCGCGCTGGTGACACCTTGCTGGGATGAACCGTTCGGCCTGGTGGGCGCCGAGGCGCTGGCCTGCGGCACCCCGGTGGCTGCGTTTGATCGTGGGGCCATGGTCGACCTGATCAGCGACGACGTCGGTTGCCTGGTGCCTCCCAATGACGTTAACGCGCTTGCAACCGCCATTGAGGTTGCTCGCGGCAAATCGCGAGACGCATGCAGGGCGCGGGCCGAAACCCTGTGGAGCCAGAGCCTGATGCTGGACCGTTACGAAGCCTTGCTTGGCGAAGTGGCTGCACGGCATGCCTGAGCCAAACGTCGGCTATTACGTTCACCACCATGGCGCCGGGCATGGCGTACGCGCAGCGAGCATCGCCCAGGCATTGCAGGTACCCGTGACGCTGATCGGTTCGCAACTGCCCGAGGCACTGCCTGCCAGCGTGCAGCGCTTGCAACTGCCGGGCGATACGGCGCAGGGCATGCGCGTCGAGCGTTTCGACGCGTTGCACTATGCCCCGCTCGCAGTGGACGGCGTGCGCGAACGGATGGCATTGCTCGCCCAGTGGTTCAGGGAGCATTGGCCCTGCCTGCTGGTGGTCGACGTGTCGGTGGAAATCGCCGTGTTCGCCCGGCTGTGCGCGGTGCCAGTCATCTACGTTCGCCAACATGGCGCACGTGACGATGCCGCTCACCGTCTGGCCTATGAAAGCGCCAGCGCCTTGCTCGCGCCTTATCCCGCCGAGATGGAAGCCCCCGACACCCCGCAGTGGCTGCGCGACAAGACCACCTACAGCGGCTGGCTTTCGCGATTTGCCGGCACGCCTTGCGCCACCCCGCAATCGGGGGAATCGGGGCGCGTGTTGATCATCACCGGGCACGGTGGCACCGGCTTATCGACCGCACTGATCGAAGCGGTGGCGCGCCAGTGCCCCGAACGCCAGTTCCGGGTTGCCGGGGGGCTTGCGCCTGAAGACGCTGCGGCTGGCAGTGCGGTCACCAACCTGCAATGGCTCGGGCACTTGAGCAATCCGGCGCAAGAAATGCGCTGCGCCGAAATCGTCGTCGGCAGTGCCAGCGACAGCCTCGTCGGGGAAGCAGCTTCGCTTGGCTGCCGCTACATTGCAGTCGCCGACGACCGGCCGTTCGACGAACAACGGCGACAGGCACGTCGGTTGAATGCGTTGAACGTGGCGATAGGATTGGAGCATGGCTGGCCGGCGGCGCCCCTGTGGCCGGCGTTGTTCGATGCGGCGTTAGGGCTGGATCCCGGTCGCTGGCGCGGCTGGGCCAACGAGGCGGCTGCGGCGCAGGCGGCTCGGTTCATCGAAGACACCCTGATGAAAACGACACAGACGCAGCCGTTCAGAAACCCAGGCGTTTAGTATTCAATGCCTGCGCCACGCTCTCGGCTGAGGGCGGCTGAATGATGTCCAGGCGCTCGTCGCTCCAGTGCACCAAGTCTCGCTCCTGAAACGCGCGTAACCAGCCTTCCATGGGCCAGGCTCCCCAGCGGCCGTGGAAACGTCGTGCATTGATGACGATATCGGCAAAGTGGTTCAACGGCGGGTCGAACGTGGGATGGTACTGATGGAAGGCCATCGCCGGATTATCCAGCAGTGGTACACCCTCATGCCGTGCCCGAAACGCGAAGTCGGTGTCTTCGCCGCCGTAGCCACGGTATCCCTCATCGAACCCTCCGATGCGAGCGAAGGTGCTGGCGGTACAGGCAAAGTTCAGCGACCAGAACAGGTGATGGGGAAGGGGGTTGCCCGCTCCGGTGCGAAAACGCGCCAGCGGGTGCTCGACGCCCTGGGCATGGAGCGCTGCTTCGGTCCAGCCGGGGCGATTCGCGCCTTCAGGCAAGTAGCGGACCTGGCCCATGTGCAACGCGTCCGGCTGCCTTTGCAAGCCATCGCAATACTGCGCCAGCAGGTCGTGTGCAGGAATGCAGTCCACGTCCAGAAAGACCCAGGGCGCCGCCGGGTCGATTGCGCTCACACAGTTGCGTGCTTTCGCCAATGGCAGTCCACCGGGATCGTCCACCTGCAGCGTATGAATCGGAAACACAGGGCTGTAGCATTCTCCTGAGCCCTCGTTCATGTGCACGATCCACAACCCGTTCGGGAGGACGCTGGAGGACTCCAGGCCCTGGATCAGATTCGCCAGGTGGTTACGGCGACCGTGGACCAGCGTGATCACGTTGATCATGGAGGGTTCTCTTTATCAGAAGCGGCTTTATCAGAAACGGCGCCTTGTACAGAATGCGCGAACAGCTGAGCCGTCCGTAAAACTCTTGGTCTTGGCATCCGCTGAACAATCGACCGGGCGTCGGCAAAAGGCGTTTCGTTTATCCGACAGAGTGCCTATTGCAGTCGCCCGGCAGTCAGAGGAAAGTCTGACCGAAGTCAGGGCGGGGTGATGGTCTTTGTAAATCGGGTGCATCCGTTTCGCTTCCGGGAACGTATGCACTTCTTGCCCCTGATGGGCGACACTTGGCATTTTCCTGGCAGAACCTGAGAGAGCATGTATGTGGATGCGAAAGCGGCGCGATTCTCTTGTGCAAGACCTCTACGAAACGGTCGAAGATTTGCGGGGCCTGGCTGACCAGTTGATGGAACTGTCCGTCGAGGCGGCCCGAAACGATCTCCCCCGAGCGGCTCAATCAACCGCCAGGATGGTTCTGACCGTCCAGGAAAGGGAGATCCTGCTGCGCAAGCATGCAGATCGTTTGAGCAAAACCGGCAATCTCGGGCGCCGGGTCACCGATCACCTGCAGGACCGTCCACAGGAGGGGAACAGCGGCCCTGGCCCGAGGGCTTGAGCGGGCGGGCCACCCGGCAGGTTACATCGGGCTCTCGCCGATGTGCAGTGCATCCGGCGACATCGATGCAAGCATTCCGGTGACGGGCCTGGCAAACAGATAACCCTGCATCAGTTCTATCCCCAATTCGAGCAGCGTCGCGCACTCTTCCCGGGTCTCGACCCCTTCAGCAATGACCGTGATGTTCAGCCGTTTCGAGACCAGGATAATGCCTTCTACGATTGCCAGACGTACGGGGTCGCGGTCGATCCCCCGGGTCAGCGCCATGTCGATTTTCAAAACCTGAGGCTGAAACATGGCCAGGAAGTTAAGCCCTGAATAACCCGAGCCGAAGTCGTCGATGGCGGTGGTGAAACCCTGACGCTCGTATTCCTCAAAAATCGATTTCAGGTGGTCCGGATCATCGACCCGTTCGCCTTCAGTGACTTCGAACATCAGGCGTTGCAACGGAAAATCAAACAGGCGCGCGGCTTCCAGCGTGGCACGCACGCAGGTCTCGGCGCGGTAGACGGCATTGGGCAGGAAGTTGATGCTCAGCTTGCAGTCGGGAATCGCCAGCAACCCCAGCCCGGCTGCAAGCTCGATGGCCTTGACGCGACACGCCTGATCGAAACGGTAGCGATTGCCGTCGTCCACTTTTGCCAGGATGCTGGCCGCCGATTCGCCGTTTACCCCCCGTACGAGCGCCTCGTAGGCATAGGCCTTCCCCGACCTGACGTTGAATATAGGCTGGAAAGCCATGGTGAAATCAAAACCCAGTCCCTCGTGGTTGCGGCATTCAGCACATCCTACAGAGTGAAAGGGTGTCGTTTGTATACGGTGAGTCATGCGCGGGAAAGCCTCTGATCTGTCTCTTTAACGTTATCGGCCGATTGGCGTGATGCTGAACGTACCGTACGGCGCAAGTTTCGCCTTGAACGCTCGATCAGGGTCAATGCGGTGACGTTCGCAGCGTTCGGTCGTGCCTGGCTCAGTTTGCGAGGAGCAAGGTCGGACGCGGACTGGAAACATCTGACCCCAAAAAGCTCCGGGCGTGCAGTCAATTTGCCAGACCCATTGAGGCCGGTCGCGGATCGTAAAGCGTGCCGCAAATACTTCGAATTTTTCAATGGCCCGGGACTCAACAATGAACAACAACATGGAGTTTGCGTCATGGCTATATCCCCATTAGAGCTACGCCACATCATTGAGTGTGGTTTCCTGCCTCTGCAATGCAGATGTTCTGTCGACGAGACCGGGAGTGTTTCCATCGAACTCGTGGACCCTGCCTCCGGTAACAACCTGGTCGTGAGTGGCATCCCGGTCAGCCAGCTCAACACGAGCAGGGCCATTGCGAGTCTGGTCGCCGAACTGAAGCACAAAATCGCCTCCGGCCCTGAGGCTCGCGCCCGGGATACCGCCTAGCGAATTCCCGTACCAGTTGCTCAGAGAATCGGCTTGTTTGAAACCTCAGAAGAAGAAGAGGTTGATGAGGTGCGTGCGCTCAGTGGAGCACAACGTTGCCATTCAAAAGTCTGATCTCATCAACCCTTGGCGCAAGATGCCAGGGCGCAGTTGGCTATCTGTGCATCCTGTACGGCGACACCGGTCAGATCGACAAGGGTGATTTGCTGATCATCCCTGCGAGCGCTTGCATCGCTGGCCAATACCTGGCCGAGTTCCACGAGTTGCTCCTTATCGATGAGGCCTGCTTTCAGCGCGTGAGAAATCTCCCCGTACTCGCTGCACTGAGGAATCGAATCCATCCGCGCGGGCGACCAGTGCGGGTTCAAGTTCCTGCTTACCCAGGGAGTCCGCGCCAACGGCAGTAATGTGGGTTCCGGGCCGGATCCATTCGCTTTTGAGCAATGCCTGGCGAGAGGGCGTGGTGGTGACGATCAGGTTGGCCTGCAGTGCGACTTGTTGCGCGTCGAGGGTTGTCTCGACACTAAAACCCAGCGTCTGAGCAAAGCTGCGGTACGCCTCCAGCTCGGACTGTCTGCGCCCCCAGACGATCACCTGTCGGCAATCGATGACTGCCATCAGTTGCTCCAGTTGCATGCGCGCCTGCATACCGGTGCCCACGATGCCGATTTTCTCAACAGAGGAGGGTGCCAGTGCTTTCGCTGCGATCTGGCCGGCGAGCGCGGTGCGAATGCAGGTCAGCCAGCCGCCGTCCTGCAACAGCGCCAGGGGCTGCCCGGTCGTTGCCGACAACACCAGCATCAGCCCGTCGTTGCTTTCCAAGCCTTGGGAAGGATTGTCGTAGAACCCGGTGGAAATCTTCACCGTGAACGTTTCCGCACCCTCGACCCAGGCCGATTTGACGCAGCAATCGCCGTTCGCTTGCGGGAATACGAAGTTCTGCACGGGCGGGACTTTGACGTTGCCTTGGGAGAAGGCGACGAACCCTTGAGCGACCTGTCTGGCCGCCTCAGTCAAGTCCAAGGCATTGATGATCTGTTGCTGGTTGTAGACATTCACAGGAGGGCTCCGATGAATTTTTCGAGGAGGATATTGCGGCCGCACAGGACGACTGCAATGCGTTTGCCTTGAAAATCGGCGGCCAGTTTCAGTGCCCCGGCCAGGGCGACCCCGGCCGCGCCTTCGATGATCCAGCGCTCGGAGCGGGCGACAGCCTTCATTGCGTTACGTATCTCGTCTTCGCTGACCAAAACCGTGTGATCAATCACCCGTTGGCACAGGGGAAATGTCACGCTGCCGGGCTCGATCCCGCCTGCGGTGCCATCGGAAAGCGTGTCGAGTTCTTCCATTTCGATGATTTCGCCCGCGACCAGCGAGCGTTCCATGGTCGGGGCGTTTTCAGGCCAACAGCCGATGATCTGAACGTTCGGGCTCACGTGTTTGAGCGCCGTGCCTATGCCTGAAATCATCCCGCCGCCCCCGACCGCGACGAACACGGCTTCAACCTCTGGCAATTGTTCGTGAATCTCCATGCCGATGGTGCCTTGCCCTGCAATGATCTGCAGGTCGTTGTAGGGCGAGACGAATAGCGTGCCACGGCGCTCGGCCTCGCGAGCAGCTTCCAGCTCGACGCTTAGAGGATCGGTGTCGAGTGTCACGACCTCAGCGCCCAAGGCGCGGATCGCGTCGAGTTTGAGCGCCGAAGCGGTGGTTGTTGCGTAGACGGTGACGGGCACGCCCGCCGCCTTGCCCGCCAGCGCAACGCCCTGGCCGTGGTTACCGGAAGACGCCGTGATCACGCCTTGCTGGCGTTGCTGTTCGGTCAGTAATCGGACTTTGTTGCTGGCGCCCCGAAATTTGAACGAACCGGTGTGTTGAAGGTGTTCGCACTTGAGGAAAATCTCGCTGCCGCTCTGCGCAGACAGGAGCTGACTGTAGGTGAGGGGAGTGACGGACACGCCCGGACGCAGGGCGTTGTGGGCTTGCTGAATGTCGCTGAACAGAGTGGCAAAGGTAGCGTCGTCGATGGACATGAAAGGTCCTGATTGAAGTAGGAATGTTGCAACGGCTGCCCAGTGGGCGATGGGGCAGCATGTGGAATATATATCTACGGTAGATGCTATATCCACGATCCGCAATCAATTTAAGGTGGCGCTGCATCGCCGGGGCTTTCCGCAAGCCGTTAGCGAGCGGTGTTTGGCCGAGAAGCGTCGACTCGCGGCTGTTTTTTCTTGGCCACTCAAATTACGGCTGTGATCTGGGAGAGGATGAGCACGCAATATCCGGGTCTGGCAATTATCGGTTATTACATTTGTGCTATCCGGTAACGGATTAAACCCCATAAGAAGCTCTGGCCAAAATCTAGCTATTTCCACGATGTGCAGGTCATTTTATGTGCACAGCGCTCATTACCCGCATTTTCATTTCATACGGCCGAACCTGATCGCCGCCTGGCCATTGACCAAGGGCCGTTTTCCAAGGGCAGGTCTACATCTGATGCGAATGACTGAGACGACTGATCTACCTGAGCCGCTCGAGTCTTTCGTCTTGCTCCAAGGTGGAATGCACCGACCCTTGAAGCCGAACGCTGTGTCGTCGGTACGCCAGCAACGTACAGAAATCGCTACCAGAGACTTTGATCTGAAACCTTGATCGGATGCGTTGAGGAGTTTGACGCGCCGCACGCACATCTGCACCAGGTCAAAACCTGGTCGATACGAATGCAGACGGCGGTGAGAATCGACAAGCTGACGCCCAGGTTTCAGAGCGGCTTTGATGGCCAGCGTTAGCGGACCGACAATTGACTGGAATTTGATTATCGCAGTGACGATGCGGTTGCGGTCAGCACGGCAGCACGAGTGCCACGGCGAGCGGACGATAAGGATTCATCACTTGACCCGATCAATTGACGACGGGAGCGGTTGTCAGCGTGAGCCATAGGAACCAAGTGCGAGTCAGGCCTTGCATGGCTGAAACGTCAGCGACGGGAAGACCAGAGTAATGTATGTGGATCGTCTAAGGATGGAGGCTGCATTCCATGGCGGCCACCGCCCTAAACTGTAATACGATGTTACGTATAATGTATATTATGTTAAATTATGTGTCTGGTGTGGATTGTGGAAGTCCTAGTCTGTTACCACAATACCCGGAAGTGTTGATTGAAAATTGTAGAGCGAGCAGTGCTCTGAAGTAAAAATAGCCCCAGATTCCCTTCCAACCGCCGGATCTGGACGATGTACGCCTTAAACACCGTTCCCTTCAAATCTCCGACAGCTTTTACCTCTCTGTACGCTTTAGGTTGCATTTACTTCCAAGCCTCGTAGATCTATCCATTTGAATGAGAGAAAGCGTGAAATCTCGTTGATCTACACGTCTGCGCAACCACACAGCCGACGATACTGGAAAAAAGTATAGTCCATGGCCGATGCTTCCGATCCCCGCTTAAGGGCTCAAGGTACATGTAGGCCTAGAGCAGACATTGACTTCAAAATCACATGCTGTAGCTTCAGCATTCCTTCAAAACCACATGCCTTAGCACCAAAATTCTTTCAAATCGTATGCNTGAAATTGTCAGGCTAGGACTTCCGGTCGGAAGTTTGGCGAGATTTTCGACCCGACGGGCTCACGTTACCGCGCTCCCTCAAGTCTCTTTTGCCGAGCCTGCCGAGATAAGCAAGCGAAGCCCGTTCAGCAGCGTGCCGAAGTCAACCAAATGGATCCCGTAGTATTGCCTCGCCGCTTCCCGGTAACCTATGTAGGCAGCCGCTTCATCCACGTTGTCCGGCATGAGCCCGGCAACGACGACGCAACGCGGTTTTTGGATCTGTCCTTTGATATCAGGTAGCAGCCTTCTACCTTCCGCTATCGCAGATGCCAACTCGGGATGGGGCATCCACCTTTCAGGCGACTCCCCAGCGGCTTCGAGGTCAGCGTCACTGGCTAGGCCTAAGACGCCTCGTGTCATGAGCGTCGCATGAGGCGACCTCACAGTCAGCACCAACGCCTCATGCCCGTAAATGATTGGGCTTCCTACAGCGGATTTGGGTTGCGCGCCAAGCGGTGGATCCAGCACCCCGCAGTCCGGATGCTGCAAGCATTTCACTACGAAATCGATATTTTGGCTGAGGAACGTTTGCCACTCTGTTGCGCTAAGGTTTTGCGCGAGCAGTATTTGATAATGGTGGATCATGCGGTATAGCTCGCCCCGATCCATCGATTCTCGCATTGCCTTGAGGTCTTCTGGCATCCCCAGAGGCAAGTAGCGAATGTATGCCTGCAGTGTTGCTAGATAATCTCGCTCGGCTTCGGTAAACCTGCTGAGAAACTGCCCCCCACGATCATCAAAGTGTTTTAGCTCAGGAGCTAGCTTTTCTACAATTTCTTTGTAAATGTATGAGCCGCGTGACCCTGATTTTTGACGATTCCAAAAAGCATCCGCAGTGTTGAAGGCCTTCCTGAGATCATTTAGGGTAGCTTCCGAAACGCACACCACGTTCTTGCGCCTGAAGAGCTCGCCTTCAAAATGTATTTCAATAGTATCCACACTCTTGTCGATCTGAAGCGCGCTGAGTACCGCGTTGAAGGATGGCTTGAACCCCAGTCCTTCGGCGCAGGAATTAAATATCACGGAGTCGAATACGCGTTCGATGTGAGACACCGCCGAACTAGGATCGCTTGGCAGTGGCCCAGCAAAGGGTTTTGGAAGCCGATATACAACGTGAGGATACGGCTTCCTCTCCCGCGGATATTCTGAGAAGAAGCCGGGGTTGATGACTGTTGGCCAAGTCTCGATTCGGTCTGCAAAAATCCTCGCAAGCACATGCGAATCGGCGCCCGATGAGCTGGTCGTCGGGTGTTCGCGGGCCGTCGAGGACGGCATTGATAGCTCGACGTAAAAAGCTCGATTCACGACCCCCTTTCGGATACTAGGCTCTGGCAAGTTCTTCGCCCATCCTCGCCGTTGCTTTTTTTGGGAAGACTCATCACTGCCATCTTTCACGCGCTGCTCCCTTAGCCTAGAAGTTTGAGTATGCATCATCCCAAAGTCGTATGAGGGATCGTATGATCACCGAGANCAAATATTGCGCGAGTAGCTAATAACTTTCTGCGCCTCATACCAGGGGATCAGATAGATCACGTCGCCGAATCGCCACGTTACAGCCACCAATATACAAGCGACGTCACCCATCATCTGCCGCCTCGGTAACGACAATGACCTTAATCGACCGGTTCCACGGTGACCTGATAGACCTACGTGCCCATGCACATATTTTAGCGTCGTAGTAAGAAAGCCCTTCGAGTCAGCTAGTATGCTGGGCGCTTCGCGAGGGAGTGGCTCTACGAACTCGCTGGTCGTGAATCAAGCCTCCCGCGAGGCAGTCGTCTTGACCCTGCGGGCTTCCATCCTCACGCCTGCGCGCTTCGCTTGCTTGTCTAGGCCATCAGGGCGTGAATAGGCCTTGAACCACTCTACTTGAGCGCGGTGTCAACGGTCACGCGCTCCATCCGTCTTCAACCGCAATGGACGGAGGCCTAGCACCAAGCGGGTCATCGCTCAGCAGCGTGATTACACGGACATGCATAACTATTGGCCGACCACCNCTTCGAGCAGCGCCAAGATCGAAGTCCTCAAACATTTGAGTATTTGCGCTGTCATAGGAAACCCTGCCAGACCGCAATTGATGTTCAGAGAGTGAGCGCTGAGGGCTAGCGTGATTGGTGACCACCTAGCGGTAGGGGCGGAAATCTGCGCCGCTGAGGCCCACGAGTCAAGATTTCAGCCCCTTAACGACATCAGCCCGATTGCAGTGTCGTGAAGGCATGATTCGCGATACCTATGGCGCGATCCAATTGTCAGTTCACCGCACGGGCTTACGACCGCTCACGGACACTGGTGCCTTGAGCGGTGTTTTCTTAGGTGGCTTGTATTTGCACTTCGGAAAGGTTGAACAGGAAAGAAATTTTCCGTACGGCCCTGGTCGCCATATCAGCTCACCAACTTTACACCCTGGGCAGGCGGGCCCCTTGGCCTTGGCGGGAGCTTGAGCAGGTGCCGATCCGGGAATAGTCTTATCGGGCTTACGTTCGGCTTTTATCGCCTGTCCATTGTCATCTGTGGGAACTACGACACCTTCGTCGATCAGCTCCTGCAGGAAAGATGAGCGGCGCCCCGCGACCGTAAACATTGCGACGCTTCGCCTTGCCCTCGTCAACGCGACATAGAAAAGCCGGCGCTCCTCGCTGCATGGAAAGGTGTCGCCTTGCGGCATAACGAGGGAGAACAGTGGGTCGTCGACTTTAACGTTTGGAAACCCGCGCATGACCATGCCGGGAAGAATCACATAATCGGCCTCGTCACCCTTTGAGGTATGCACGGTCTTGAACCTGAAAGCCATACGATCGCCGAACCGTTGCTGCCAATCAGCGGCTAGGAATTTAGCATCAAGCTTGTAGCGCCCCAATACGAAGACGTTGACCTTGCCGCCTCGCCCCAAAGGCACACTCCCCTCGCAGATCTGCTGGTAGATACGCTCGACATATTTATCAACCGCTTGAGCTACTTTATTTCGGTGCTCGACCTGTATAGCCTGAAAGGCTGGCCCTATGGGAGCCGTTACAGAGTTTACGTTTTTTCTTAAACTGAGCAGGGTTCTTCGACACGAATCGGCTGGAGACATCACAAATTGCCTGGGGGCATCGAAATGTCGTCTCCAATCGAAGCACCTGCCCATGACCGTACCAGGGTTTGAAGCCTGTCATGACGGAGACGTCAGCACCCGCGAAGCGATTGATTGATTGCCAGTCGTCCCCGACGGCGAACAGAAACTTATTAGGCTGGCTAACGAGGGCTCTGCAAAGCCTCGCCCGAGCGCGCGATGCATCTTGATACTCGTCAGCCATAACCAGGTCGTAAGGTGACCGGTGCCCGGCCTCCAGATACTCTGCGGCCTTGTTAATCATGTCTTCGAAGTCGATTCCGTTTTCTGCAGCCAAGGCTTCGTTCCACTTTTTGACTACAGGAATCAACAGGTCTACGAACATGTCGAACCGGTACTTGAAGGCCCCGCTGTCCATCTCGGCCAGGCGGGTCATCAAGTCTTGTTCCGTATAGCAATTGCTTTTGAAATGGGTGATGAACGTACGGATCAGTCCGAGCAGGTCGGCATGCTTGATGGGTTCCAGGCCATTGAAGGGGATCGGTCGATCAGGGTTTGGATCAAGCTCGATGCCCCGGACGGTGAGTTCTCTCGCCAGGTGGGTAAACGCTTCTCCATTACGGACTTGATGAGAGAGCGTTTCGATAAGCTGCGTTCCCTTATGCCTGTGGAGCTGACGCTTCCAAGCCACCCCGTCTAGATATTTCTTGAACTGCTCAGGGGGCTGGCCCTCTTCGTCCAGAGCAAAATGCTCGTGGTAGAGATTCAGATCTGGGTAGAAAAAATCCGGGAAGTACTGACGATGCTCTGACGTCGCAGTCGGGTGCTCGTACTCACGTTCGTACAGGTACTCAACCCCGTTGTAAAAAAGCCAGTTGGCAATGATGCACTCTTCCTGGCTGGCCACCTCCTCGCCCTTCAGAGTGACCAATTTCCCTTCACCGTCCGAGTTTGTCGTATCAAACAGTTTGTCTTTGTGTGAGAGAGGCAGGTGCCGGCCAAACACTAAACGGAAAATATCCCAGCGCGTACGGAACGCCGGAGATTTGTCTTTGAGATCATCAACAATTTCGGCCAGCGTGGCTAACGCGAGATGCTCCTTGCGAGCCCACGCAGGTACGTGCGGCGTGCTGCCCGTAGCCGAACCAATGATTTTGAGCCCTAGCGAGTGAAATGTCATGGCTGAGATTTCGACGCTAGGCTTGCCAAGGCGCTCAAGGGAGGCGTTGGCCCGTGCTTGAAGCTCTGCAGCCGCATCCTTGTTGTAAGCCAGCATGACGATTGATGTGGGGCTGACGATCCCCCGATGCATGGCATAGATGGCCTTGGCTACCATCGTGGAGGTTTTGCCGGAGCCCGCTGACGCGACGACTTGCACCCGGTTGTCAAAGCACACCACCGCCTTTGCCTGCTCGTCAGTTAGAGGCTTACTTTCGACCTTGTCGAACAGCTCCCGGCAGTCACGGAGCTCCAGTTGGGTGTGCAGCTTGTTGCGCTGCTCCCATGTGCCCGCCCAATCAGACTTCCACCGCTCGATATCAAGTCCTGCTTGGGCATACCCATCATTTAGATGAGCCCTCACCTCTGGGGTTTCAAGCAGCTCTTTCAGCGCCGCTACGCTCACCTCCAGGGTTGGTTTGCTGCCCAGCAACGCTTGCTGATTTTCATGGGTAAGCCAGCGGTGCTTTTCATCAGCGGTAGCTAATGCATGATCAACTTCTTTCAGCCACTGGGAAAGCTTCGCATAGTAGGAGTCGAACCGGTGGCAGCGAAATCGTTTGAGTAGATCGTCCACCGCACGGTGCAGGGTTGGGGCGTGTAGGTTCCAAAGACCACCAAAGCGCACGCCCGCGCTTGCCGGCCACACGAGTTCAGACCACAACAAGCGGCGTTTGATTTCAAAGCTTGGAAGCTTTTCAGGGGCTATGTGGTACTGCTGACCACTGACGATTACGACGACGCGATCGCTCTCGACTAGAAGGCGCCAGCGCGCAGATCCGGTTAACAATCGCCCGAGCCTTGATGGCGTCCATTCCAAAAACATGCAGAATCCCTACGCCTAAAAATTCGACATTCTAGCCCAATGTTAAGCGTCTTCGGGTTGACCTTTACGCGCGCAAAGCGAGTGACTGCTCGATCGTTGGACACCCTCAGCATCCGCCGCTGGTGATTAAAGGTTTAATCGTGAGCGAGCCAGAGGGACGATCAGCCAGCGTTTTGTATTAGATTGGGCGGCCTGGAACAGGTTGAAGCCGTGCCAGGCATTGGAGATGCCCACAGGATGAAGGGGTAAGAGTACATTTGTGCTCTTGCCGATATTTCGATGCCAAGTGCTCCGATCCTCACGGCAGCGTCCCTTGAACATGCTGAGCCGATTTAGAGCCTCTGTTATGTCGTCAAATCGTACACCTCGTAGGTCTATCGCTCGCTAGCGCCTGCAATCTTGGGAAACCGTCTGGAGGGGAATTTGAATAGCCTGGACTAGCCCCCCGCGGATAGACTCATACTCACGTCGGCCACCCCGCGCGCTCTGCTGGGGGACGTAGCCAGCTTCATCACTTCGCGGAAAAGTCTTCAAGGAAGAAAATAGATGGTGCAGTTCAACGATTGGTGCGATTGCGCTGATGAGCCTGTTGGGAACCACTTTCGCAGAGTGCTGACGGGTCAGACAGCCAACCGTCAGACAGGGGTTGATGCGACAGCCTCTGTCATCCCAGGACATTACGCTTCAGAAGAACGCATAGCACGAGCACTTGCACGTCTTGGTAAGCCGGCCACAGCTGAGTTAATTGAGGGTAAGCTTCCGACGTCCAAGCAGATCCGGTCAGGTGACCTCGGCGAGATCTATGCGACGGAGTGGATTGATACGCAGAGCGGCGGCTTTCGCGCTTTGATCAAAAGGCTTCGCTGGAAAGACCACCGGAACATGGCGATGCGAGGCGATGACGTCATTGGCATGTTGGAGGATCCTGCCACACATCGACTGATCTTCATCAAGGCAGAAGCGAAGAGCCGGGCCAAACTCACAAACAAAGTGCTAACGGAGGCTCGCCAAGGCCTTGATAAGGACGGTGGCCTGCCTTCTGCTCACGCGCTCGCGTTCATCGCCGAGCGCTTGCTGGAATTGGGCAACGAACAGCTGGCGGATTCTATTGATGACGCTCAGCTTATCGACGGCATACAGCCTAAGGACGTTCGACATCTGCTTTTTACCTTTTCAGGCAATGCGCCAGAAGCGCTTCTGACCGCAGCTTTAAAAAGCTATTCCGGGGCCATCCAGCAGTGGGCCATAGGCTTGCATGTGGATGAGCACCCCCTCTTTGTTGCCGCTGTCTATGATCAGGTGATCGCTAATGCCAACAACACCTGAAGCAATTATCGCGAGTATTGCCGAAGCGGCAACCGCAGGTTTCCGCAGCCGTCTCATCGCGCGAGGCCAAGCAAGAGCAATTATCTGGCGAGACGGTGTGCTTCCCCCAGATGCCCCAGAGTTCGCGCCACAGCTTAGCTATGACCTGCACTCATATGGCTACTCCCTGCTCGGCCTTGGGTTGCGGTTGCGAGATCTTCAGGGCGACTCAGTCCAGGCTCGCACTGCGTTCGAACAAGCAGCGACTGCTCTCGAAGCGGTGATCGCTAAGGGCAATCCCGGGGAAGTGGATCGAGATTTCCACTTCGTCATGACGGCCGCGGGCTACCACCTAGCGCACCTCTCAGCTAGAGCCTACTCGTTGCTTCAGGCTGTAGTAACGGAAAATAATTTCACATTGCCAGAGCAAGCACTCGCTTTGCTCATGAGACGCAACCTCCACGAGCTTCGCACGATGGTCTTCGACTATCGTGCATCTGGGCAGGGTAGCGACGCTGCCATCGCTGCGGAGGTTCAAGGAAACCTCGACAGGTTGGAGGCTGCAGGAGAACCCTCGGAGGACAGCGACGACTTCCTTTTCGAAAGTCTCAACACTGCATTGACCGATACGTTCATGGCGGGAATGGCGCTTTTCATATCCGCGCTTGAACGGGGTGAAGAAGTACTGGTTACGCAAGCGAAGGATCGGCTTGGAACTGGCCTCGCCATTTCCAGTGAAATGAACATGCTTCCCCAGTGGTGGGCGTACCGAATTGCGATTCATTTGATCACAGACCTGTGGTCTAGCACTTTCCACGTCAATGTACCGCCTCAACCCACCGGAGGAGAGGCAGCCGACTGGCCACAGCTCCGTGAGCTGTTCATTGCCCTACTGCACCAGCGACCTCGTGCTGAGCTTGATCTTTGGCCCTCACAAATCGATGCTGCCCACCGAGCATCTGATCAAACTGACGATCTCGTGGTTTCGCTCCCAACCAGCGCGGGGAAAACCCGAATCGCAGAGCTTTGCATCCTTCGGTGCCTGGCTGCTGGCAAGCGTGTCGCGTTTATCACTCCATTACGGGCGCTTTCCGCTCAGACTGAGGTTACTCTGCAGAGAAGCTTTGGGCCTCTTGGTAAAACGATCTCTGCGCTTTACGGCAGCATTGGCGTCAGCGGCATTGATGAGGACTCAATCAGAGGCCGAAACATCATCGTCGCAACACCAGAGAAAATAGACTTTGCCCTGCGCAATGACCCAGACCTCCTGAACGACGTCGGCCTGCTGGTTTTCGATGAAGGCCACATGATAGGTCTCAACGAACGTGAAGTACGCTACGAAGTACAAATCCAACGCTTGCTGCGTCGTGCAGACGCTGATCAACGCCGAATTGTGTGTCTATCGGCAATCCTTCCAGATGGCGATCAGTTGGAAGACTTTTCTAACTGGCTGCGCAAAGATCACCCAGGCGATCTGATCAAAAACGATTGGCGCCCTACCCGGCTTCGGTTCGGTGAAGTCACTTGGAATGCCACCAACTCCACCGCCCGTCTCAGTCTGCGCGTTGGTGATGAGCGCCCTTGGGTGCAACGTTATCTAGAGGGGAGCGTTCCCCCAGCCTGGGTGCGGCCAAAACGCCGCCGGACGAAGATTTTTCCTAATGATCAACGCGAACTCTGCCTCGCTACAGCTTGGCGCCTTATTGATGATGGGCAAACTGTACTCATCTTTTGCCCACAACGAAGCAGCGTCGAACCTTATGCGGATATGATTATTGATCTCTACGAGCGCGAAGCTCTCCGATCTCTTCTTGAGGTTGATCCCGCCACGCTGAGGACTGCCATCGCACTTGGCGAAGAATGGCTCGGAGCGGAGAGCTCGATCCTGAAATGCCTGCGCCTGGGTGTTGCGCTGCATCACGGGGCGTTGCCTACGGCGTATCGCAAGGAGGTTGAGCGCTTGCTTCGCGAAGGTGTCCTCAGGGTCACAATATCCTCACCTACCCTAGCGCAAGGCTTAAATTTGTCTGCCACCGCAGTGGTGATGCATTCCTTGCACCGATCGGGCGAGCGAATTGATATTTCTGAATTCAAGAATGTTATTGGTCGGGCAGGACGAGCTTACGTCGATGTCGAAGGTATGGTGCTTTTCCCCATCTTCGACAAGGCAGGACAGCGACGGAAAAATTGGGAAGCATTGATCAGTGACCTAGGCGCCCGCAACATGGAAAGCGGACTAGTCCAGCTTGTTGGCACGCTGCTAGTGCGCATGTCGAGAAAAATTGGGGGCGACATTGACGCGTTAGTCGAGTACGTCGCCAACAATGCGATGGCGTGGAGCTTTCCTGAGCTTGACTCAGAGAAGCCTGAGGAAAGCCAGGTTGCTCGGGCCGACTGGGAACGACATGTGGCCACTCTCGACACGGCCGTCCTGAGTTTGATTGGCGGAAGTGACGTTGACGACAGCAACATTGAGTCTGCACTTGACGATATCCTTCAATCCTCGCTATGGCATCGCCGATTACTTCGTTGTGATGAAAACACTCAGAACGCGTTGAAAGCAGGCCTGAGGTCACGTGCCACGCTGATTTGGAGCCAAACTAGCTCCGTCCAGCGTAGAGGCTACTTTCTGGCAGGTATCGGGCTGGCCACAGGCAAGACTCTTGACGCGTTGGCAGAGGAGCTCAATCTATTGCTGGTGACGGCGAACGCGGGAATAATCCAGGATGATGAAAGCGTTGCAATCGAGGCTCTTACTGCTATTGCTCAACACGTGTTTTCCTTTTATCCCTTCATGCCCGACGCGCTACCTGCAAACTGGCAGGACATTCTAAAGCGATGGCTGCAAGGTCGAGCAATAACCAGCCATTCTGCTGATGAAGCCTCAGAAACCCTGAGATTTATAGAGAACGGCCTTGTCTATCGCCTGCCTTGGGCAATGGAGGCGATCCGAGTCCGGGCAGAAGCTAACGATGATACGGTCGTTGAACTACCTCTCGATAATTTTGAGCTTGGCTTGGCCGTCGCAGCAGTTGAAACTGGAACGCTGAACCGGGCAGCGGCACTATTGATTCAAGCGGGCTTCAGCTCAAGGATGGCTGCCATCAAGGCCGTCACTGATACCGGAGCCACATTCGATACAAGTGATGGGCTCCGGAGCTGGCTTCTTTCAGAAGAGGTGACACAGTTAAACGTTTCGCCCAATTGGCCGACCGCCGAAACGAGGAACATCTGGCTCGACTTCATGGGCAGTTTCGAGCCGCGTGAGAGTCACACGTGGGCCAAACGTTCTTACTGGGGAAAGGTCAACTGGCTGGACGCCTCACCACCTCCAAGTACCCCACTTCAGCTGTACGAACATGCAGGAAAAGCGCAAGTATTAGCGGTTGACGGCGCACTCCTAGGGACTCTGCAAAATTCGATGAATCCCGCCCGGAAGGGATTGCTGCGCGTCAACGTTGGCCAAGACACGAGCACGATCGACATCATTTATCTGGGCCCACAGGACTTGACTGGCGTATAGGTAGTTTGGGATTTGCCCCGTAGCTCGCTGCGCATGACCTGCCGCTCCTGTCCAAGGATGTCCGAGTGCACAGTGGTAACTTGGCGTACTCCAATGGCCAAACTGGCAGCTCAATCAGGATCCAAAATGGCCATCTGCCATTGGTCACGGTAATATGCATGAGCCGCCGCGCAGTAGCCTCGGATTCACCATCCCCCGAACGTCCTCATGGCAACAATAATGAGGTGTGCTTCGGGCACCCGCTAGGTTAGCCATGCAGTCAACAATCGATTTTGAAGCCCGAAAGCTCTTCGAAGCCATCAAGTACCAGATCCATGTCGCCATCGAGTACTGTCATAAGCTCGACGATGATCAATCTCTCTGGATTGAGGTATTTGGCGATGTTGCCGTCGATAGGGAGGGCGCCATAGAGGTCAAGATGTGGGAAGACGACCTCACAGACGGGCACACCAATTTCTGGAATACGCTGCACAACTGGCTCAAGCCAGCGTTCGATCATGGGCGGTTTGAGGAGTTAATCCTGCTGACGACGCAGAGCTTCGGCAGTAGATCAACGCTGAGTCAATGGAACGAAAGCGACCCATCCCAGCGCCTAGGTCTGCTCACCTCCATCGACGCGGCGATAGGCAAGCGCAAGTCACGTAAGCAGGAGTCGAAGCCGCCCTCTGACGGTACTCCGCCCATGCGAGGTAAGCTTACTTCGCAACGACAAGCTGTCTTAAGCAAAGAGACACGAGAGTCTCTCCTCGCCGTAATTCCCAAGATTCGAATTCTGCCAGAGCAGCAAAACCTGGCCGCCCTTATCGCGGCGTATAAAAAAGAGAAGCTGGGCGGCATCAACCCCAACCGGAAAGACGATTACGTCAATGACCTGTTCGGCTTCATGATGGACGCCACCCGTATCGCCAAGGGCTGGGAAATCAAAGGGCGAGAGTTCAACGCCAAGCTTCAGGAGCTTACCAAACGGCACATGGTGGGCCCGGTGACCTTCCCCGCTATCAACACCGAGCTAATTAGCCGTCAGGCGGCTGAGCCTCACCTGCGAAGCCGGCGGTTTGCCCGCAAGCTGATCGAGATCGGGGCGGAGAAACATTTATCGCGCGCCACCTTGAACTTGCTTGAGGCGCACGAGCACGTCTCAGGGATGATCCGGGACTGCTCTGTCAGCCCAGATGACATTTCACGTTACCAGCACAATCATCACGAGGCTGCTTTTTGGGCGAGAGATTCGGCCATGGAAAACCTCGACTCAAATTCAGACAGGTCGAAGAAGCTGGCGGCTTCCCGCCAGTTCTTCTCGCAGAGCTGCGCCGCCCCAGTCACTCCCCTGTGTAGTTTTCAGGACACTCCTCAAACCTTTCGAAACGGCATCTATCACTTGCTGGCGGATGAGGAGCCTGGCACCCGAGATGAAGAATTTCATTGGAGGCTATGGGACGAATGAACCCACGCCCAGTCGACCATCTTTACACGCTGCAGCGATCGCCCATCGCGCTGGCGCCGATCATCTACCAGTTTTACAACAACAGAGAGACCACGGAACAGGACGTGCTGCTGAGCTACCTCATTCTCCCGCTGGTGCTGTATCCCCCGACCCAAGAGTTTCTTCACAAGGCTAAGAGCACCAGCTCGCTGCGAACCATGTGCGAAAAGCGCGAGAGGTTGGCCGGGCTGGTCGAGCGAGTCCAGCAAATGAAGTCACTGACCAACGAATGCCTGCTGATTCTGTCCGCCGAGGGAAGTCTGGGCTTCGACCAGCGGATGGGAGTGACCTTACATGATGAAAACAGAGCAGAGAACGCCAATCCAAGGATCATGAAGGCGGCTGAACGCCTCGCTACCGTCTTTGGGACAGAGCACATCGTTACTATCTACAGGATGTTAGGGCTCAAATCACTATGAATTGTTTTCTGCGTTACATCGGCGTAGTTGATACTCAAGACCAGCTACATCACGTCCCGTTCGAGCGTGGCCTGAACATCATCACCGGCGCGTCCTCCACGGGCAAAAGCGCGATCTTGGAAATCTTCGATTTTTGCCTTGGCGCGAGTGAAAACACGATACCCGTGGGGCGCATCACCGAACGGGCGAAGATCTATCTCATCGCGCTTGAGTTCCCGAGCCATCTCCTGGTGGCGGCCCGTACTAGTTCGGATGGTGGCTGCTACCTTACAGAATGGCCAGGTACTCACCAAGCTTTGCTCGAAGCGTTACAGGCAACCCCAGAGCGGTTTACCGAGGAGCGGCACCAGTATCCTGAGCCACGTTTCAAGAAAGAACTCGGCCGATATTTCAACATCACCCTCAAGAATGTGGATGAGGAGGCGTGGAGGCTGAATGTTCCTGGGGCGAAATCCCCGACACCCTCAATCCGCACATTTGCAAGCTTCATGCTCCAGCACCAAAATTTGGTCGCCAACAAGCATGCGGTGTTTTATCGGTTTGATGAGAAGGAAAAGCGTGAGCAAGCCATCGCGCATTTCAAAATTCTGATGGGGCTCGTCCACGAGGACTACTTTGACAAAGTCAAAGAGCTGAATGTCGCCGAGGAGACTCTTAAGAGGATCCAGAACCAGATTCCCCGTGAAGCAAAGAAAAAGGCAGAGGTTGTCGAACACTACCAGCATCTTCTTGATACCTACGAAGCCCTGGCTGGCCATCCGCTCACCACCGCCACGGCAGATGAGCTCTACGCCAAACCCCATAAGTATCTAGAAGAAATCTCTCAACGCGCGGTGCGGATCAACTTCCAGTCGGACTCGATTGAGGCAAAACGTCAGGCGCATGAGGATGCAGCTGCCGTGATTTTGCCTAAGAAAAGGGCAGCTACCCGACAACTCGCTCAGGTGCGTGAATCGATAAATTCCGCGAAAAGTTTGACCAAGGCTATGCGGGCGGATGGTACGCCGAAATCGACCCAGATCTCACATACTCACTGTCCGATGTGTGACTCTCACACCGATTTACCCACTGTAGCGGCAGGTAAACTCTTCGACGCCATTACTTGGCTCAATGGCGAGCTAACCCTCTCAAGCTATGCCGTCGAGAGCTACGCCGACGAAGAACGCGCCCTCATCAAGCAGATCGGTAAATACAACGACGAGCTCGCTAAAATTCAGGCTGCCATCGCCCCCCTTGATGCGGAGCTTGAAAAACTCACGACGACCAAGAACCCCAATGAACAGGCAATCTCAATCAAGGTGGAGCTTGAGATCGGACTGAGGAATCAAAAGCTGAAATCGGGCATCGAGCTCAGCGAGCAAGAGCTCAAGCTCAGGGAAGAGGTGAAGGAGCTCAAACGCTTGATCAAAGCCTACGACCTAGAGACCAAGGTCGCCGCCCTTTCTGAAAAAATTGATGCAGCGCTTGCTCGATATGGCGACAGGTTCAATTTCGAAGAAACCTACATCCCCTGCAAGCTGAAATTTGACCTCACTACATTCGAGCTGTGGTACCAACAGAGCGACGAGAAGCGTGTATACCTGCGTTCCATGGGCAGTGGCGCTAATTGGCTTTACTCCCATCTGGCGCTCTTCATGGCGCTGCATTATCAATTCGCGCGACACCACGAGCAAGACTGCAAGATCCCCCCAATTCTCTTCCTCGACCAACCTACTCAGGTGTACTTCCCCGCGTTGGACAAGGACAAGACATTCGAGGCTACGAAAGCCTCTGAGCAAGCAAACAGATCCGACAAAAAAGATGCAGATCTGGTGGCAGTGAACAACATGTTCAGTCAACTGGCAGAGTTCTGTGTGGAAACAGAGGCAGAAACTGGATTGATGCCCCAAGTCATCGTCTCAGACCATGCAGATAATTTGGATCTTGAGGATCCCTACGACTTCAATTCATTCGTTCGTCGTCGCTGGCGAGATCGCGGATTCATCGCTGATCAAGCTCCCCCAGCAGGGGCAGCTGCCGATGGCGAGGTCAGCCAGGATGCTCAACGAGGTCGACTCGAGCCATAACGACGGCGACGGCCTCTCCCTTCACTGTCGATCATTAGCACCTGCGAACCCTAACGCGTGAGGTTCGGGGTAGACGAACAAGCTTGGCCATCGCATTCGAGCGTCGGCCGCATAATATAACCCACGCCGTTGGAGCAGCTGCAGGCGCGCCTGCTCATGCCATTCGATACGCGGCATAGCCCTAGTGTCGCCCTACGTCGCTCCAACGCGTGCACTCTTAGCCTCAAAGCTTTCCCTTGCGGGTTTCAATGGGGTACCTCAGATGTTTCAGGCTCAAGATGGCATGAGGGCTATAGGCGGGACGATCAATCCAGCCTACTATTCGACTCACATGATATACATCACATATCGTTCGCTATTGCCAATGGCAACGTTCGCGATATACAAAATCACGAACCTCAAAAACATTGACTCGAAAAAAATATAAATTATTAATGGTAGTAACAGTACTGCTCCCTTCATATACTGATAAGAATAAAAACAACAAGAACAGTAATAAGAAGGACGCACAAGATGGGCCAGACAATATTAACCTTCCGCACCATAACGTCCAGAAAGGGCGACTATGAAGTCGCAGATCATTCAACCGAGAAAAAAGAAAGCCGCAAGCTCAGCAGATTTCAGGCGCTCGGCTATCTACTATGTTGGGTAGATGCGCTCGCGGAAGGTGAATCAGATCCAGGTCGCTCAATCAGCGCGATATTTGGTTTTGATGGTGAGGTTGCAGCCTTGGGTTTCGACTCCTATGACCCGGTTCACATACTCACGGCGCCGAACTGGAAAACCCGTATGCTCGCCGCCTGGTGCGTCATCGGGGCCGCTGAGCGAGCCATCTCTAAACAGCTGGATTACGGCGATCTGCACAACTACTGGCCCAACACCGATTTCTGCAGCCCAGGTTTTGATGAGGAAGCCTCGCAATGGGTTTCTAGCGCTAGCGCCTACGACGATCCCGCTGAGTTCAACATATGTGCTTATGTCGGCAGCCCTGCCCGACCTCAGTTGATTTTCAAACTCGAGAGCCCTGACCACTCGCCAGCCTAACACTCGAACGAGCCGCCGCACGCGAACGAGCTGCAGGGGCGCTAACCCCCTGCACTCTCAAGCTCCTGCAGCAACCTCAGTCTCAACAGCGAGCCATGCACGTCAGAAATCACCACGCTTGGCCGATCAGCGCAGC
The DNA here is from genome assembly GCF_003605735.1 of Pseudomonas sp. LS-2. Taxonomy (GTDB): domain Bacteria; phylum Pseudomonadota; class Gammaproteobacteria; order Pseudomonadales; family Pseudomonadaceae; genus Aquipseudomonas. The sequence goes on from NZ_QXTJ01000040.1 coordinate 70,950, forward strand.
CCACACCCCATCCGCTTCAGCTCCTCAACCAGCTCTTCCCGCCCGTGCAGGTTTGAGACACTACGAAGCCGATTGACCACCTGCTCCGACCACCCGGAAGCCTTCATGCCCTCACGCTGGTAGAAAGCGCCCAGGCGCTCATCGTATTTAGCTACCGCCTCCACATCTGCCTCGGCCGAGTAAGTCTCGTGGTGAAGCACCGCGGCTTGCGGCAGTCTCGGCTTCACTTGTGCTGGACGTTCGGTAGATGGATGGCCGACACAGAGACCAAACACGGGATAAACCTGCGGGGGTAACCCAAGCTCCTTGGCCACCCCTACAATGTCGTTTCGGATGGCGCCGATGTACACACTTCCTAGTCCCAGAGATTCCAGAGCGACCACGGCGTTCTGAGCAGCCAAGGCGGCGTCGATCGTACCGAGCAACAGGCTTTCCAAGTAAGGCACTGCTTCGAGCTCTACGCCCTGCTGCTCAGCCACGCGGGCGACCCTAGATAGGTCGGCAAGCCAGACAAGAAACAGAGGCGCCTGACGGATGTAGGCCTGGCTTCCTGCCAGCACCGAGAGACGCGCTTTCCGATCGCTGTCCTGAACAGCGACAACGCTCCACACTTGCAGGTTTGATGAGGTCGACGCTGATTGCGCAGCGGCGACCAGGGTCTCTATGGTGCCGTCAGGCAGTGGCTGATCAGTGAAGGCACGAACGCCGCGATGGTCGAGCAACTGATCGATCGTCTCGTTCCAGGGCTTGAGGGGTGAGATGTCCGCGGCGCCATAGCGGGCAGCCAGTTTTGATTGGGCGGTGACTGTCATTCGAGATCTCCAAATAGAGACCGAGGCTACCAAATCGCCCGCAGTGCGACACGCTTCCCGCGCGAAGTTTCATATACCATGGGGCCGACACAGTCCCACAAGGCTCGTTTCGATTGTCTGCAAAACCGCTTACTTCCCGCGAGGCCTATCAGGTGCTTCGAGACATCGCTTTGGGCGTTCGCACCATGCGCCGCTTGGGTGATTACTCGTGGACTGAAATCTACTGCGGCTTGATGACTGTAGAAGTAGATGGCTGGGTCATCACTTTGTACAACGATTGCGACACTCTCGATTACTGCGATAGCTGCTTTGGCCCAGAAGGTCGCGCCTATACCTTCGACTCGTCACAGCATTTCGGTACTGACCCTGTTGAGCTTCTTAGCACCTGGGAACATGCTCAGCTTGAAAAGCTGTTGACCGTCCTGTAGTGAACGCGCGCTTTGCTTCCCTCATTGCCTCATCGAAGGATTGCCTAGGAAGACATCATTTCATGTGTTGCGGCAACGCTCGCTCCACATGCATCATTAAATAAAACAATAATAAAGGCAGCGCCCGTGACCACTCCGACCGTGACAATCTTCGCTATCATCCCGCAGCTAAACAACATCCCGAATCTTCCGCAGCCCTGCGTCAAGCAAGACAGCCAGGGGGTATCCATCTTCCAGGCGATTGGCATTTCTTATTCGATTCTCGACAGGATGATTGCGCTAGACGTTGGCTGTGCAAATGCCGCTGCGGAACTCTTCGTGAATACACTCTTGAAAGATGGCTGGTCATGGGACACAGCACACCTGTTGGTGCAGGAGACTGACTGGAAGTGCAGGATGTACCGCGCATGGCACGTTATAAATGCTGAGAACCGAGCAGACGCAGTCGCACTCAACTATGAGGTGTACCAGAACTATTGGCCCAACCTAGACTTCTGCGCGTATGGCTTTGAAGCTGATGTGGCATGCTGGATCAATGATCCTCTGAACTCTCAGAGTGCTAGATGATTTACCTGGTCACGCTTGATTGCCTTCATCGCCCATGGAAGAGGCCAGTCACCCTACTCTCCTAGATGGTTAGGTTGGGTCGACCCAGATCAGAGATCTTGAGTACGACCTCGCCGCTTGGCCTAGGAGTGAGTCTCTCAATATCCACAACCCCAGAACTTCGATCCTGTCGATCACAGATGCGATGCACGTCGGACTGTCTGTTGTCCGCCCCTTCCTGCGGGTTTACTACTCACATGGCGTGGATAAGAACGGGAGCTGATTCAGGCAGTTTTATGATATGCCACTCAGGCGCACGACCCACTGGCCCTATCCACCTCCGGCAACGAACTTGAGCGTCTCCGTTGAAGAGTTGGTGAGGCCCTTTCAGAAAACATCTGGAATGTCGGCCGTTTGTGCAGGTGCCAGGTGTTCGGCCAGCATCCGCAGCTTGCCCAGTAACTCGTCAAAGGTGACGACCTCCACGTCCTTGCAGGCGTTGCGGAATATCTCGAAGCTTCGCCGGCGGCCCTCTTCAGGCGGCTTTGTACCCGCGATGACCACGCACCTCGTTGTGTCAGGCTGCAAGTCTTGCAGCATTGGGGTTTGCCGATGCGACAGCCAGTTGGTGCGCATCAGGCCTTGCTGATGCAGTACCTGAGTAATTGCTCCACTGAGCTGCAGATGAGGGCCGAAAACATCGCTATTGCGATACGGCCTACTCTGCATGAGTGGGGTGGAAGGGCTCTTGATCTCCACGATGGCCAGCTCGCGTCCTTGTGAGAAGAGCAGGTCTCCTATGTGGGCACCAGCCCCACTGATCATGGAGCCGCGGGCATGGAACTGGGTGTGCAAGAGCGCCACTGGGCGCGCGAACACCATCCCCAGGATGAAGAGGTTGGCCTCGAAGAACTGTTGCCAGTGCGCCTCACTGAGGGGCTGGCCAAGCATGCCCTCGAACTTCTCGATCATCACAGCCAGCGTGACCCGTTCGATCTCTGCGCGCAATTCGAAAAGTTCGCGTGGTGCTTCCTTGGCCAGCATCTCAACGCCGACCTTGACCTCCCTGAGCTGGTGACGCCGAGCTCGCACGGCCGCTTGTGCAATCGCGTTACCGGCTCTACGTGCTGTCGTTTCGCTCGCCAGCACGGGGCGGCTGCCTTCAAACACTACGCTGGGCATCAGCGTCGGAAACACTTGGCTCATTACCCAGTGCAGTTGCGCTGACATTTCATTCTTTTTCCGGGCCCGGGTAATCCGCATACACGTTCTGCGACACTCATCCACCCGCGCCTCACTAACAAAGACCGCGCCGCCGCTGATCGAGGTATCACTATCATCCGAGATGACCAGGGTTTTTACCTCGGGAGCAAATCGTAAACCTCGCCACAGCGGAGTGAGCTGTTTCACCAACCCTAGCCCTTCATCACATGAATCAAACAGTTTTCGAGGGAGGCTGACGTCGATGTAGAAGACGGCATCCTCTGGAGTGTCTGGAAGGTCGCGCGCTGCCTGATGGCTGTACATGATGCAGCCCACGTTTCCGTTCTTCGGGCTACGATAGCGCTGAGTATGTGGGTTGGTGTAGATCGGATACATCGTTATCCAGCCAGGCTCAATCCTGGCCAGGCAGTGCCATTGATCTTCGGGCAGAGACCGCCATTTGTCCGAGGACACTTTCTCGAAGACCTGAAGATACAGCTCAACGCAGAAGCTATTTTCAAACGAGCGGCGGATGGTGATAAAGCTGGGCTCTAGTATCTCCTCCCCATTCCACGCGTCCTGCAAGGTTTGCCGAGTCCCTTCCATAGCCCTCTCCATGCCAGTGGTGGTAGAAATTGACGTGATCGAAATCGTCGATTGCCCGGATAGCCGTGGAAGCAATGTGCAAAATTTGCACATTGCACAAATTGATCACCAGCCAACGTGCACAAGCGTGCTTCGCGATTGGTTCAGACTGCCTCTTTTACAGTCGAGTCCTTTGCTCCAGATTCCAACCTGTCGTCCAAGTCGAAGCTAGCCTGCTCCTGGGTCGCCAGCACCTTCAAGAGGAGCGCGTCTGTTTTGAGGTTGTCATACCGGTCTTCCAACGTTTGCCGCAGACGCATTAGCCGCAAGTTTGCCGTGCTAACCAAGGTGCCGTACGTGGTGGCGCGGACTTGTCCGTAGGTGTGTTTCTCTTCCCCGACGGTCTTCGTGGTGGCCACCCCCGCCGCTACTGACTGTCCCACTACCCAGGCGGTAATGAACGGCGAACCGCTGATATAGCCCGAGTTTGCGATATCTTGAACGTATCCGTCCGCCTGGTTGACCTCCTTCCGATTGAGTTTGAATCCACCTTTTTTGAGCTCAATTAGAAGGATATTTTGCATTTGGGCCAGCGAGGTATCCTGCGGGTCGAACTTTTCGATGCCCACCAGCTGAACGGTGGATCTGTCGGGCAGTACCACGACGTCAGGACGTTTACGCTCGTTGATGAATGAAGCGTCCTCATTCTTCCAGAGCTGTTTCGCGACGCTTTTGAGCGTCATGTTCGAGCAGTACTCCATCGACTCGAATTCAGGCCCGAACAACCAGCGGGAGCGCAGGATCAGAGGGTGTAGTGTGTGGAGCTCATCGGTCTTCGGATCCTCAGCCAGCCTGCTGATGGCTTCGATGACACTGAGGCGGTCATCAATTTCGTCTAACACCTTCAGAGCATCCTTGACTGACCAGTCCGCCAACAATGAATCCAGCCCCTCAATGTCGGACGCAGGGAGATTGGCCAGCTTGGTAAGCAAGGACGCCCCGCTCTTGGATTTCTCCAGATTGATCACCGCCTTCACGGCCGTCGCGAGAAAGTCCGGTGAGATCAGCGGGTGCGCCTGAGCCACGGCTTTGGTGAATTCAGTCACTTCCATCTGGGCGCCCTGCCCCAAGGTTTTAAGCTCAGAACGGTTCTGCACCAATGCATCTTCGGAAGCGGCTTCCACAACCTCGTTAGCCAGCTCATTGGCAACCTGGTTGATGCAGTCCGCTGCTGCCTTGAACAATTCTTCGACGGCCGGCGTTGACTGAAACCCTGTCCAATCTTGGAATACTTGCCCCTCAAACCCTTGGGTGTCGACGATGACTTTGTAGCGTTTTGCAAAGCGTGTACGACCATCGAAGTTTGCGACTTGGCCAATCACCCATGAGGGGTCGCCTACGAGTCGATTCTCAACCCAGAAAGCAACGCCTTGGTGAATGGACGAGTGATTCTGCTGTGTGGAGTCGATGACGATGACTTTGGCACTACGTCCATCGCTCAATTCAAGGAGGTGGGTGCGAGCGTGCTGCTCAAGCTTCGCCAACGTCAGCGGCACCCCGTTCACGCGGATCTGAAATGCCGGATCATGGACGAATCGGGCGGCAAGCACTGTCACGATCTCTTTAATATCGGGTCGCTTTCGGGTGACCGAAACAGAGAGCCGGGTGCCAGACCCTTCCCGCTCGCCAAACTCCTCCGAGCGAACAACAAACGGGCTGGGGCCGGACTCCGTTCCCACCACGAATGTGCAGAGCTTGCCGTCACGCCAGGTTTCGACCTGATACTGATCACCAAAACAGAGCAGCCCATGTCGACCTACCCCGTTGCGCCCATATGCTTTCCTGAGTTTGGCATTTCTGCCTTTGGGAAATTCGACCTTGGAGCTCTGGTGCTTCAGACGGTCATACCGCAGCGTCATCCAGCGCTTGCTGAACTGCGCAGCCGTCATCCCATGGCCGTCATCAACGACCGTGAGTGTGCCGCCCGGCTCGGTGGGGAGGTACAGATCTACCTTGCTGGCACCCGCATCCCACGCGTTCGCTACAAGCTCGGTCAAAGCAACCTGGGGCACATGAGCAACCGGGCCGAGTTCACGAAGAAGGTAGTCTTCTTCAAACAACGAAAGGTGACGGGTTTGCTCAGACATCGCTTTCCTCCATGGAGTGGTGTTTACCGAACAATTGGCCCGGGTCAGACATCTCCCGTAATCCTACAACAACGGGCCGTCTAGCTAAATCCTGAGCCAGTTGCCATGCGCCCAAGCCAAGATATTGTTCACGCCTTCCTCGGGCCGACACAGCAGCCATGACACTTGAAATTCGTTGATAGAAATGTCGATGGCCGAATCCGTAAACCCGAACTGCTAGGTCAATGACTCCAAGTTTCGATTGTTGAATTGGGTGAAATGCATCAGCCAGTACACGCTCACCCGAGTCCTTTGAGGCAGGCGATTCAAGGGTAGGCGGATGCCCGCTCAACGAGGCGCCAGCCTGACCACAATCTGCTCCCAGCATCGGTTGATTTCTTCACCTATTCGGCTGTTGTGTGGGGCCGTAGCTGCATACTCCCGGACGACAATGTGCTCGACCAAAAACTCGTCAGTCCATCCTGCCCACTCGCCCACCATGGACTTCAGATTGCCTTGGAGAACCGGGTAAACTTCGTTCCACAGAATGCTCTGCAACTGCTGGAGCGTGTAGCCGCTCTGCGAAATGCGCTGCGCTACCCATTCGTATGTTGTGTCGCCCATTTCTGTGTCCAGAAACAACTCTGAAAGCGCTTGCCACACTTGCACACGGTTCGCGTCGACCAGATCCATGCAGTACCTCCTGTGATGGGTGAGCAGAGAAACCATATTGAAGGTGGCTCGGCCTCATCTAAAAAATCCGTGACCTTGGGTCGCGGCAAGATTGACCGCTCGATGTGATAGCCTTCCCCTCAGGAGCGCGGCTTCCCTTATCCGCACTTCCGAATTGACGAAATAAATGAACCACCAGGAATGCTTTTATGTCGCTCAAAATAGCATTTGCCTCAGTGCTCAAGGCAATGCGCGCTACTCGCGGTATATCCCAGAAACAGCTCGCTGAAGTCAGCAGCCGGACATACATTTACAAGTTAGAACGCGCCCAGTGCAGTCCCACACTGGAAATGATCACCGCCCTTAGTGAACCCCTAGCTTTGAGTCCGCTAACTCTCGTCGCGTTGACGCTCGGGGCGCAGAGTAGTGAGTCTACCGATTCGTTGGTAAGCCGCCTGCAACTAGAGCTTGCAGAGGTCGGAAGCGTCAGTAGCGGTCACGCTTCGTTTGATGCGGTGCGGGCCGAACAGCAGAGTTTTGCGCAGAGCAAGGTGAAGGGTTCAGGGGCTTCATCTCACCAGACTGAATTTTGCTTCGCCAGCTAGGGCCAGCGCTCTCCTTGCGCAAAAATTAGTCAAGGCTGTGAAGGGTCGAAGGGCTTAACCGTTAGCTCGGTAATGCAGTGCGTCGCGTCTCACTGATGGGGCTGCGGGACAGCACCATCGTTAAACGACCCGCAACGACCAGTTGTGTAATCTTTTCGTGTGCTCGCTGCAGTTGATGGTTATCTGCAAACGGTTGTGAAGCTGTGCCCGGTGCACGTGTCATGGCTATTTCCTTTTTCGCTTCGAATGAGAGGCTGTCGCTGCCGGCGTACCCTGATGTTCTTGGTCTGTTGCCTCGATCAATGGCTGTTCGTCCATCTTTGGCTGGGTGGTCACACCCTTTTCAAGTCGAGCGTTCAACTCTGCTACGAGCTTGGCCAGTTCCGTCTCGCGCACCGTGGCTTGAGCGGCTGATAGATTGAGGGATTTGATCTCGCCGCTTAACTCAGTCACCTGGGACTTATGATGCTCAATGATCGCCCCTGCCCTGGCTTCCACCAGTGCGAGAGTCTGTATCTGGGCAGTGAGGGTCTGTATCTGGTCGCTCTGAGTGTGCAGCGCCTTGGTTTGTTGGCGCGATTCCGCAAGCAGACGCTCGTTATCTCGGTTGAGTCTGGTGGACTCATCCTGCTTGACCGCCAGTGACTCCCGAAGCTTTCGTTGCTCGACCTGCGACTCGTGCAGTTGACTTTCATGCCGGCGCTGATCCTGATCACGCTGCTCCTTGACCGACTCACGGTAGTGCTCCAGGGCGCCGCGAGCATGAACATGCTTTTCCTCAAGGGATTGGATCTGCCTGTCTTTTTCGACGATCAGCACCTCCAAGTCGCCGCAGCGCTGGCTTAACCCGGCGTTACGGGTCAACTCTGCCTGAAGGGACGACTGGGAAGTCTGGAGTTCTGCCGCCTGAATCTCCAGGGCCGACTGCTGCGCGGCCACTGTCCGCTGGGAGGACAGGAGCTCTGATTGTAAGTCGGAAATCAGGGATTGAGATGCGGCCCGCTCGATTTCAAATTCGGCTTTCGCATCTGCAGCGGCTTTGGCCCCCTCCTCCAAGAGCTGATCCAAAAGGCTCTCCAGCATCAATGTGAGCTGGTCTCCGAGCCGCTTGCGAGTTGGCTCAGCGCTGGGCTCGGAAGCTTCCAGCTCTCGCAAATACCGTGAAATCGTCGTGTTCGAGCCGGTGTTGCCCATCTCCGCTCGAATTCGATCGATCGTGGGGTTAAGCCCCCTCGCAAGCAAAGCGTGTCTTGCTTTTTGCACCACCGCTTTGTTTATACCGCCCCGCGCCATGATCACTCCGACGATTTCGTATCATATTACATCCAATGGAATTACATTCAATGATAGCTCAACAAACTAAATTTGAAAGCCAATTCCTAGAAAGCCATAATAGAAGTTTATGGCTTCCTGATCCTTGCGTTTGCGAATCTCTGCTTCGTAGCGGTTCAAAATGCGGAGACGACCCAGATTTCGTGGTGAAAATGCGATGGAAAAGGCCGATCGGTACCTCAACGCGGGTACGCGAGAAAACACGAAGAAAAGCTACCGAGCTGCTATCGAGCATTTCGAGGTGACATGGGGAGGCTACCTCCCTACGACCGGCGACGGCATCGTGCGGTATCTCGCTGAATACGCCGACCAGCACGCCATTAGTACCCTCAAGCAGCGCTTGGCCGCATTGGCGCAATGGCACATCACCCAAGGATTTCCTGACCCAACGAAGACCCCGAACGTGCGGCAGATGATCAAGGGTATACGTGTCATCCATCCTGCCCGGGTCAAGCAGGCAGCTCCGCTGCTGCTAACGCACCTGGAGCGCGCGATAAATTGGCTCGAAAATGAGGCTGCTGCCGCTCAGGCACGCAACGACTACAAAGTACTGTTGAGGCATCGTCGCTCCATCGCCATGGTGCTTGTCGGGTTCTGGCGTGGCTTTCGCGGGGATGAGCTGACCAGGCTCACAGTAGAGAACACTCAGGCCTACAGTGGAGAAGGCATCACCTTCTACCTGCCGTACACCAAGGGCGACCGCCAACATGAAGGGACAACCTTTGAGACGCCGGCGTTGAAGACGTTATGTCCGGTCGAGGCGTATCTAAACTGGATTACCGTTGCAGGAATCGCCACCGGCCCAGTGTTCCGTCGTATTGATCGATGGGGAAACCTTTCGGACAAGGCCATCCAGCCGCACAGCTTGGTTCCAATGCTACGGCGGATATTTAGGGAAGCAGGACTCCCCGAAGACCTCTACAGCAGCCACTCGATGCGTCGAGGCTTTGCGACCTGGGCATCGGCTAATGGTTGGGACATCAAAGCTCTGATGAGCTACGTGGGATGGAAAGACATGAAGTCGGCGCTGCGCTATGTCGATTCCAGCGTGTCCTTCGGTGGCCTGGCTGTACGATCAGCCTCTGCACGTTTGAGCAATCCATGATCGCCCACTGTATGCGACTAGATCGTGTCCGCATGGCCGATGGAAGTGATGAGAGACAGCATTGTCGACTGACCGGGTTCGATCCCATGCATGCCTGAAACTCCTGAGGGTCGGGCCTTCAGCAAATCGACGGCCAAGACCACAGGTTTGAGAATCGTCTCAGCTGCGGACACATTAGCTCCTCGCTTCCCGGAGTAAGGTCGTTATGAGGTCATCCAGGACGAACTGCATTTCGCTCGCCGTCTGCGCCTGCGAACGAGGCGATTCCCTGCTTAAACATCGAGTGGCGTCGAATCATCAGTATTCAGTCGAGGCCCGTTGTCGCCGACAGTGCTCTGTGATTCACGCGGCCGCGGTGCACGATTGTGCTTAAGCTGGTTCAGCATCCACTCCTCAGCCGCATCGAAGGTACGCATCATCTGCTCAAATTCTTGATGGGTCAGCGGCCTGGGCGTGTGGTCGTGTTTCATGGGGTCTCGTAGGCAATCAATACAAATCCGTTTGAAGGGCGCGAACCGTTTGACCGCAGCCCAGCCAGGTTTTTTTCACCCCGTTCAACTCTATTGTGCAGGCAGATATGGCGGACTGGCCAGGGTAGAAATCGAAGCAGTCTACACCGCCGAAGCCTGCTCACTGTTGAACTAGTGACTCAGGAACAGTCAAGCCATGGATACGCAGCCGTGGAATGACGTGGTAGCGTTGGGAGCGTTTGAATAGGGGAATCGATTGATGGCGGTCACCGTAATTTTTGATGCCTTTGGCACGCTGCTGAAGATCTCCGAAGGGGTGCACCCCTATCGACAGCTTCTTAAGGAGGGCATACGGCAAGGACGTCGACCTCAACCCGATGATCTTCATGTGTTGATGACACAGCCCTTGGGCCTTCAGCAGGCCGCTGACTACTTCAAAATTCAGGTATCACCTGCTCATCTAGATGACCTGCAGCACGCACTTGATTTGGAACTGGCTCGCATTGAACCGTTTGAAGATGGCCTACAGGCTGTAGAGCTACTGCGGCGCGAAGGAGTCAGGATCGCGGTGTGCTCGAACTTGGCCATGCCCTACGGCGAACCCGTGAAGCGTTTGTACCCAAACCTCGATGGCTATGGGCTGAGTTTCGAGATCGGTGCTATGAAACCGGATCGCTCGATCTACCGCGAAACCTGCGCTCTCGTCGGAGCAGAACTCAATATGTTTTCTGGATCAGATCTGACGCTGATGATCGGCGATTCTGCGAAATGCGATCGAGATGGCCCGCGCGCGGCGGGCATCCGGGGTTTTCTCCTGAGCAGGTCAGGGAGCGGCGATTTCGAGAGCCTTGTCCGATTTGCGCGTACGGTGCTGCAGGAGATTCAAGTCGCCTGAATAGGATCTGGGCGCATCCCTGGCCGGGATCCTGTAGGCTGGTCGCTGCAGCATCCGATGTCCAATTCGTTCAGGCCCAGAGGTCAAGAGCCTCATTAAGGGGTGTGTGCCTTTGAAGAATCTGCCCGTGAGCTTCGGCAATTCATCCCATGCCCGCACCGAGCTTACATTCATCTGCAAGACTCACCTTGCATCCCCTTCCCATCAGCCTTATCGGGCTCCATGATGACACCGCGTCGATCTGAGCCCTGGCAGCACGGCGACGATGGTTTGTTCTCGCTTCGTTCAAGCGACAGTACAGGTGCAGCGCTCAACTCCTCATCAATGGAGCGCGGCCACAGGGCTAAGAAAAACGCGATTAACATCAGGAAGTATTTCAAGTAACAAACTCCAACTTTAGGGTGCAAAGGTTCGTCATCAACAAGTTGACTGCAGGGGCGCGACAAGGGAAGTGGAGGTTGCTACAGCGACCGGAAACTTGTCAATCATTGTTTTAGTGAGAGCGATCGGGTTCGGCTTATATAATTAATCTTAATTGACAATTTCGGCGAGCAACTCGTCCTTTGATATTTCAAACATATTATATGAATTGCCAGGGCTTTCAGCTGATTATGAGAGGTATATTCTTGTCTTATTATATACCCCAAATTGACAACTGTTTACCTCCAGAAGGAAAGCGCACTGTTTCTCGGCCCTTATAAGATAGGCTTTCACGCTGGATCCGCGGACGACTCGATCTAAACAGAGAAACGTCAAAAGACCCCAAAGTGTCACCTCTCACTGCTCCAAGAATGACAAAAAACGCGGTACAAATCTGCGATTTCGTAGGGTGTATGGCGTTACGACGGGCAAACATTTCAATTCAATTGACACCATTTGCGCTTGGTCGCCGGAATTTTCACCCGACGAATGGTTGTACAATCAGAGCCTAGGTACCGCGATGCTTCGCAAAGGGAGGCTCGTTGAGAATGATCCACCCGTGGTGATGTGGCCGGGCCTGTTGCATCGCAGATTGTGCTGGCGCACGCGGTTGGACGCCATCACATCCCTCCCTTCCAGCGGACTCCTGGTCACGACAAACTACCATCCAGCCAGCTTAGCGAATGCTCGTATCATTCCGGGCACCACACATCAATCTCGCACAAAAGGTACGACATGCTCATCGGGGTAGAACTGAGCGTAGAAGCACTTTTGCGACATTTCACTGGCTATCAGGCCGGGGGCTTTCGTAAAGACTCGCGCCTCACAGAGGCCTTGCGAGGTCTGGCGATTGCAATCAAATAGTCCATGAACGCAACGTATCCAAGCGATGAGTCGGTCGCAATGGGTGACCCAGGACACTGGAATCAGCAATCGGTCTGCTTCAAGGCAGGGAACTAGCTGTCAGGTGGTTATCCAGGCCAATGCGCGCTTTAAGCGGACGCGTCCGATAATCCTAAAGCGTCTTCGAGCCACCCGAGAAGTCCCTCACCAAGCCGTTGCTATGGAAGGACGCTTCGGGCGACGAAAGTGGTGGAGGAAGTTCACAGCGGTTGCCCTCCGATACCCGGAAACCAAAAGCCGCCCTAGTGGGCGGCTTTCTTATTCAAGTTTGTAGATCACTGGGCCAGCCAAGATTCCACCTCGTCGCTACCATGCTCAGCTTTCCAGGCCTTCAGCGTCTTGTGGTTGCCCCCCTTGGTTTCAACGATCTCGCCGTTGTGAGGATTCTTGTAGACCTTCACTATGCGTGCACGGCGAGTGCCTTTCTCAGCAGCCACAGGCGCGCCCTTCCGGCTGCCGGCCTGTGGGTCGAGAATGTTGATCACGTCACGCAGGCTGTAACCGTGCGTGGCCAGCAGATCACGGAGTTTGGTTTCAAACTCGATTTCCCGTTTCAGGCCGTCGTCGTTTTTCAGTGTTTCCAACTCTGCCAGTTGGGCTGCGAGCTGTTGTTCCAATTTGCGAAATTCTGCGAGACGGGACATGTAATACTCCAAGTATTCGGTTGATAGGTGTGATGTTAGTTGAAGCCGGGACGCGAGTCATTCGGCCTTGATAAATGTTTCACCGCCCGCTCAACTCAAGTCGGCCATCACAACTCAGCAGTGCTTGAAGCTTTTGCCCATCAGCGTCAAGCGGAACGATCCACCAGTGGGTGGTAGCATCGTAGTGATTTCCCCCAACCAGCTGGTACGTCCGGGTTCCTGAAGCGTTCTGGTGCCGCGCAAAGTAGTCGGCCACGGACTTGTTGATGAAAGCCGAATCCTCATTCGGACAGTTCAGCTTGTAACTGTCGTCGCCACATCCACTCAAGGCCAGCATGGTAAAGATGGCCAGCGTCCCTCTGAAGCTCATCCCAAAATCCTTCCGTGTTTAATCTGATGTCGTAGAGCAAATTCGTATTGACGCCAAGGCGTCGTTTACACTGCACTACCGATTTCATCTGGCGCGGCCATGAACCTTACAGACGCTCTGCTGATCCTGCTACTTGCTGCACGCATTCATGGCACCGATGAGGGCGTCCGCACAGCAGCTAAGAGCGTCGTGAAGAAGCTTCCACGCAGCAAGCGAGATGGGATCTACAAGGTCATCGACAGCAAAAGTCCTTTGAGGATGGTCGAAGTGATCGCGCAGCATCTCGAACTTGAGAGCCCTCCTCAGGAGCAGGAGAACAATGAGCAAATCGTATAGCGTGATCATCGAAGACTGGGACGGCGATGGTGCAATTCGCCTCCCTGATGAGGTGCTTCAGGAGATGGATGTCGACGTAGGCGACACTCTGTACTTGATCGAAGAGTTCATCGGAAACAGCCGGTGCCTGGTGCTTTCGAAAACACCGACTTTGCCGGGTCGGATTGATGAACTGGTTAGGTCTTGGAACAGCCATAACCCGAAGCGAGACTGACTTCTTGAGGGCGTGCCCTGCGGGCCGGCTGGCGTGAACCAAGCCGCCCCGCTCCGCTGGCCGTCTTGGCCCTGCGGGCTTTCATCCTCACGCCTGCGCGCTCCGCTTGCCATCGCCCTATCAAATGTTTCCAGTCAGTAGATACCCCACATCTAAGCGAATCTGGTCACCGTCACGTAGGTGCCACAGCCTATCGCACGCAGAAGAGTTACCCCCATGTTGTGGTAGCCTCCTTGGCCTTAAACGCTAGTCGCATCATTCTTATTCGAGAATGGGCCAGCACTGAAGGTGGTGAATTCAGGACGCTTTATGTCGATCAAAACAGCCGTAGCTACCGTGCTCAAGGCAATGCGAAAGGCTCGTGGGCTCTCACAGAAAGACTTGGCAGAAGTCAGCAGCCGCACTTACGTCTCGAAGCTGGAACGTGGGCAGAGCAGCCCTACGTTGGAGATGATGGCGACTTTGAGCGCCCCTCTGGGCCTGAGCCCACTCACATTGGTAGCCGTCACAATCAGCGCCGAAACAGGACAGCCGATCAGGTCACTGATCAGCCGCTTGGAAGAAGAGATCGGTCAGTTGAACGAGGCTGGCGTGCTTGGTGAACTGCAGACTCCACTCGCGACTCCATCGCCAGCAAATCGAGTCAGGAGTCGTGCCAGAGGCGCACTCCCACCCGTAGCGTCTAATCAAACCGAGTTTTGCTTTGGTGATTGAGTGAGGGCACCGGAGGATAAGCAATGTCGCCAAACGGCCCCATCACGGATGCAATGACAGTCCTTTGATCGCCTTGTCTACCGATTTCTTGGGGCGCCTCAACCCAGCCAACCAAGTGAAGGCTTTCACGATCCTTTTACAGGAACGCCTCTCTGTTGGCTTCGCCATGGCCGGTGCAGCCCATTGCGAACACGAAGGGCAGCATCTGAGCCCCCGCTCTGCACCCCGTAAGTGAGCCATCTGCGCTCCATCGAGAGTCGCTTCGAACACGAGTATCCAGTGCCAGCCGTACTCTCACACTCAAAAATGGACGCAACGACGCAGGTGGTTCCTTCCCAGCAGTAAGAGGAATCACCTGGCGCAGCTCTGTCACCGTGGGCACTTTGTGCTGGACGACAAGATCGTAATCACCCCACCTTGAGATCCTTCAGGTGAGCATAGCTGTCGACGAACCGCTTGAATTTATGCTGTCCGCACGTGTATGCCTCGTACTTGGAGGGTTGCGCATCGCTGACGCAGGTTGAAACGGGCTCTACAACCGCATCGAAATCCAAGTCGATAAAGAGCGGGATGGAATAGCGCTCTTTGCCGCTGATGTTGACCACCCTATGCATTGTGGAAACGTAACGATCGTTGGTCAGGGTCTGAACGAGATCGCCGATATTGACGATGAAGGTGCCCTCGATCGGAGGCGCGCTGACCCACTCGTTGGCGCGGTTGCGTACCTGCAGGCCGCCAACGGCATCCTGTGACAGTACCGTTAGGAAGCCATAATCGGTATGGGCTCCGATCCCAATTTCTTCCTGGGAAACCTTACCCATCTGAGGAGGGTAATGGAGAATACGTTGGATCGTGATCGGCTTCTTCTGAAGCTTCTCAAAATAGTCCGCAGGCAAGCCCAGACTCAGCGAAATCCCGCTGATCAGCTTCCTGGAGAGAGCGAACACTTTGGCGTAATAGGCTTCAGCCACAACCTTGAAGCGAGGCAACTCATCTGGCATTTGATTGGAGCCAAAAAACGGCGAGACCTCGTCCGTATGGGCCCCATAGTCGTAGCACTCTTTGAAATCTCGGGTGTTGGTAGGGTCGACATTCTCAGCGTACATCGGAATATAGCCGCGCAGGGTTTGTCCGGAGTTCACAACATTGAGCTTATTCTTTTGCTCATACGGAAGATCGAAAAACTCTTTGGTCAATGCATACATCTCATCGATAAGCGACTGGTCAACGCCATGGTTTTTTATGTAAAAAAAACCGACCTTCTCGCAAGCCTGGCCAATTTGCAGGGCAACACCCTGTGGATCGCTATTATCGATTAGGGCCGCTACGTCTATGACAGGGATTTCATTAAGTGCTATCTGCTTGCTGGCCAAACGAACATCAGTAAACTCGGACATTTATACTGGGCTCCCGATCATCAGTTTTCGCGTGCTTGGAAGTGCTGGCTGCCGCCCGCATATTATTACCTACTCATCACAACGAGCAAGGCATAGTGCTTTTATGAAAAAGAGGGCTAACGTTAGCCCCCTTTTGGCACGATCAGATTTTATTTCTTGGCAGCTGCCCGAGCGTCAGCCAGCCAGCCGTCATACTTCTGCTGATTAGCAGCGATCCACTCTGCCGCCTGGCGTTTAATATCTTCCAGTTTATTTGCACCGTCATGCATCTTGAGATTCTGGGCGCTCTCGTCAGCCGTGGTAATTTGCATTTCAGAAAGGAACTTAACCGCTGCAGGATTTTTTGCAGCAAAATCCTTATTCAAAACAGCTCTGATCGTATCAACCGAGAAGCCTAGGTTCTTGCCATTGAAGGTGGTGTTGACGTCGTTCTTCCCGCCTGGGAGATCTGTCTTAGGCACCGCGAGCCATACAACGTCTTTGCCTTCTACAAGTACGCCGGAAATCCATTGTGGTACCCAGGTGTAGTAAAGGATCGGTTTGCCTTCTTTATAGCGAGCGATCGTGTCCGCCATGAGGGCAAAATACGAACCACGGTTATGGGTAACGGTTTTTTCAAGGTCATACGCCTTCATGTGATGCTCAATAATCAGCTCGCATCCCCAACCTGGATTACAGCCGGTCAAATCAGCTTTGCCGTCGCCATTGCTGTCGAAGAGCTTGGCGATTTCTGGCTTTCTGAGATCGGATATATCTTTGATTTTGTAGGCATCTGCCGTCTTATTATCGATCATGTACCCTTGCAAGATACCAGGCATGATATTCCCGACTCTCAGCATGGTATCGTCGCCACCAGCCTTGGTATAAAAAGTCGCGTGCAACTGCTCCCAGAAGTGAACGGTGAAATCCGCGTCACCATAAGAGATCGCAAGTAGCATGGCTGCGTACTCAGTCTCTTTAGGCTGTTGCACTTCATAACCGAGCGCCTTCAGCCCTGCAGATGCAATTTCACCTCTGAATCTCTCCTCGGCAATAGTTGGAAAAACCGGGGTTACAGAAATGCCTTTGCCGGGCAACTGAGGGTCAGCAGCAAAACTGAAGACTGGGGCGATGGCTAACCCGAGTGCCACGGCGGCTATCTTCCGAGTTGCGCTTTTTTTTAGGCTTTGGATTTCTCGATACATATTGTCCTACCTGGCTATGTTCAAAGGGCAGAGTTACCGTCGGTGCTACTGCTGTACGGCTTTTTATAGTTCCGCCGTATTCAGCTTTTTTTCTTCAAAATCCAGCATATGAAACGCACCAGTTCAGAACTCTGATTCAACCACTGCCCAATGGGCAATTTGTGGATATCTAGAGATCCTGGCTTGAGTGCCAGCACGAAGGCATACCCGCGCTGTAAACAGGATCAAAGCAAAATCACCAAAATGGCCAACCGCTGACAGCATGATTTAGTAGATAGGCAGGAGCAATTGCAGAAAAACACGACAGGGTAGTACATAGCGACCATCCTTTTATTATTATGTATGAGTTCGCTTGAGGGGCGTCTACGTGTAGGAGTAGTGGCCTCCAAATTATTACCATAACGCCAGCAAGTCTAACAACATTTACGCTAGGTAATGGATAACTCTACGTTATCGATCATGGCAGTTATGGGTACCATCCGTGCTGGATTTTGACGTCAATCCATGTGTGTAGGTTGAAGGACGTATGCTACCGCCTACTCGAATCAAAGATGCGGCCAGGATCACCTTGAGGATCGGCCTCGCAGCGAGGCATGCCGGCGGTGCAGACACCAGAGGCCTGATGATTAGCTTCGCATTGCCGCCCTGTCGACGAGCCTGCATGGCCGGTCACGATTCGAGAGAGGCGTTAGACCGTCGTGAAGCGATCGGTTAGCTTAGAAAGCTACTGTCAAACGGGTAACAAGTGAGCACTTCTACGCCCTCATCGGTGACTAGGACTTGGTTCTCCAACTTTATCCCGTCACGCCCTCCCACCTCGCCAATATACGCTTCGACACACAGTGTCATTCCAGGCTCAAGCTCCCCCTCATATCCGTAAGACTCTTCGTCTTCTGGGTACCTGATGCATGGGTACTCATCGCAAAGTCCTACCCCGTGATAAAGCACCCCATAGCGTTGAGCTCGGCAAGATTCAGGAAGCCTGTGAGCTTTAGCGGTCAACTCACTAAATCTTGCTCCAGGTTTAATCAGCTCTGTGTTGTGAACAATATGCTCATGAGCAATTTTATAAAGTCTCTTTTGCTCAGCCGTGGGGTCAAGCCCTCCACAGATCCAGCTCCTAGACATATCCACGCAAATACCATAAGCACCAATCAGATCGGTGTCGAAAGACACCAAATCCCCATCACTCAGCACTCTAGGGCCAGACTCTTGGAACCATGGATTAGTGCGTGGCCCAGAACTTAAGATACGTGTTTCTATCCATTCGCCCCCCCTACGTATGTTACCGAGATGAAGCGCCGCCCATACGTCATTCTCCGTGACGCCTGCACGCATCGCAGAGTGCATTTCAGCTACAGCGGCCTCACAAGCAGCTACGGCGCATCGCATAGCTCGAATTTCATCAGCGCCTTTCACGACCTTAGCCAATTCCATAACTTGCTGTCCGTTGCAGACTTGGATCCCTAACGCATCTAGAGCTCGCAGGCCCGCGACCTCAATTCTGTCTACAGCCAAACGTCGGTTTTGGCCAGAATGATGGCGTAGTAGCTCTTCAACCTGCGAAGCGAAGTGCTTGGCGTGCTCGTCGGTGCGCTCGCCCGTTTCAAAATAGAAGAAAGACGCCCCACTGCGGAGCTCATTGATCAAGGGCAAATGTGCGGATAAATGACCACATCCATGAAAGTCCCACAAAACAACATGGCCACCAGCTGAAATAAAGCATGCTCTCCCGGGATTGTGAGTAATCCAAAGCTGCATGTTCGTCGTATCGGTCGCGTAGCGGATATTGAGGGGGTCGAACAACAATACCCCCGCCAAATCACGGGCGACCAACTGGTCAACTATCCGTTGCAATCTGTACTGCCGCATATTAGATAGTTGAGGTGGCTCTAGACCAAGACGCTCCCACTCAGCGAAGGCCATCGGGGTCGGGCCGATTTCAACCCGGTCATTGTCATTTAGAGAGCCATCAGGCTTGGTATCCGATGCTTGCCGTCGTGCGGGATCAATGCGTCTCGAACTGCTTGGAATTGAAAACGGAGAATTCATCATACAAGGCCACCATTCTGGTTTTTGGTTGTGATCGCAAGCATGTTTAATAGAGCCCAGACGTTTCGCAGATCTTGCTTTAGCTTGAAAACTAACCACATTCACCACTGGCTGTTATGAAAGGCGCCTAGACCTTCATGTCTATCAGTCAGTGCCATTGTGTTAATGCGCAGACATGGGAAGCCAGTCAGAATCAAGGATTGACTGGTTATGCCCTCAACTGGGTTGTTCTCGGCGTCTTGCGCCGCTCATAGGTAGCTCGGTAGCTCCCAGGGGCCGCGCCAAAGAAATCCCTGAAGCGCTTCTGAAAATGCGGCAGGCTCACAAAGCCAGTTGAGATGGCGATTTCAGTGATGGATCGATTGGTCTGCAAGACCAACTGTCGTGCCCTGGTGAGCCTAAGCTCCAGATAGTAGCGAGAGGGAGTGGCACCAACGAAACGACCAAATCGACGCTCAAGTTGGCGCTTGGAAATTCCTGTGCATGAGGCGAGCTCGGGAATGCTCAACGGCTCTTCGATATTCTTTTGCATCAGCTCTAGGGCAAGCTTGAGCGTCTCCGGGAGCGTTGGATCGGTATCTACCGAGATGGCTGATATCCCCGCCAGATGATCATGCTCATCACAGCCGAGAACCTCTTCAACCGCCTGAGTCAGGGCGCTTCCTTTTCTGACACGAATGAACTCCAGCANATCAATGGCGTAGCTTCGGTCACAGATCTCAACGTTAGGGAATTCGTCTGCCATCATCGCACGCCCGTCCGGATGGAAAGCGCATTGGTAGCCGTCCATCACGTGAGCATCAGCAAGAAAGAACGCACCATTCCATTGGCCTCCTATCGTCGCCCCCGCCTCTGCGGCGCTGACAATCTTGCGTTTCAGGCATGGATTTACTTTCAGATCCACTCTCAATCCTCCAACAACCATCAGGAGGTCTTGGCGGGTGCGAAGCTGCGAAAGTTCTAGATCAGTGGGGATGGCGATACCCAAGTCACTCATGACACTACGACCCGCCAGACCGACTTTTAGGATCTCGAAGACCGGGGTCTCACTCATCAGATTTGCCGTCACAAGCGCATCCATTGCGCCTGTGAACGACATCATCGAAAAGTTATCCATCAGCACAAAAGCGACGCGCACCACTGACGGGCTACTCGCGCTTTCCTTAGCGACCGACGAATACAGCATGTTTTGATTTTTGAGCACGCTCTCGAAAACGTATGCCATAACTTTCAAAGCCCAATCCACACAGTGATGCGTCAGGTTTGTCGAAAGCGTTACGCCGGCGACAGAAGCAAATTCAGGAAATCTTCGCAGTTCGCTTGTCCATATAAATTCAAGACAGAGTCCTGAATGGCCTGGCTACGAGAGACACCCAAGCTTTCGTCAGCAAACATATGAAATTTGTCGGCAAACTCAGCATCCGACATCGGATTTTCTGGATCACCCTTTGCTGCTGTGATCGGACTGGTAAATGACTTGCCGTCCTTGAGTTGAACAGTGACGCGGGACAGAATTTCCTCTGGAAACCTTGCTGACAGATCAGCCGCCTCCGTGATGTTGACGCGTTCACTGATACTCAAAATGTCAGCAGCATGAATGGCATCGCCAGTCACCTCATCAGCACCTACCCGCCCGCGAGCTATCAGCGCGGCCATGGGGAATGCAAGCGCGTACTGCGCCTCATCAGCGTTTTTTGGGCGATGCCCCTGCAAGCGCATCGACTCATGAAAAGTCTCGACCTCCACAGTCTCAACAGCTTGCGGAACGATCTCAGGATGCTGGAGTTTCAGCGCTGTCATCGCGGTCAATGCAGGCTGAGCCCAGCGGCAGACTGGCCATGGTTTGAAATACTGCTTGTCGATCTCCCATTCTTCACCAATGCCATTCCAGAACTCGGCGACATCTTCCGCTTCAACCGTGGCGGCGGGAGCGCCGGTGACGCCGGCCTGCGCCATAAACAGGGCATTCAGCCCCGCATAGGCGCCAGCACCATGGGCATCGCGAAGCATTGAGGGATAATCGACCAGACGCATCATCGGACAACGCGGCCCAAAGTATTCGGCAATGCCAAGCGCGTGCAAGAAAGTCTCTTCGTCCAGGTTCAACAGGCGCGTACCAGCGCACACCACTCCAAGACCTGAAAATGCACCAGAGGCATGATATTCAGGTGCAATCGCCATCAGGGCGTTCCCCGCCCTTAGGCCTGTCTCGTACCCAAGCATCAAAACGGTCAGCAACTCCTCACCGCTGATGTCTTTTCCCTGGGCACGACATGCGTCAACCAAGGCAATCACCGCCGGTACAACCGTTGCCCCTGCGTGACCTTTGGACGTGAAATGCCCCTCGTGAGCGTCCAGGCTGTCGACGTTGAACCCGCCTGCGTATCCGGCACCGAAGGGATGCACCGCCCTGCCATCGAACCAGAGTCGACTGGACAGCGATGAGGCTGGGTAGTGAGTGACAGCGAAGTTTTTGAGCGTGATGCTTGTATGGTTAGCCCGGGCTCCCGAGGCGACGCCGATGATATCCAGCAAACAGGTTTTGAGCAGTTCCTGCGTCTTGACAGGGGCATCGCTGAATTTGAAATTCTGAATGAACGAATAGAGCGACATGCTGCACTTCCGTGAGGTTCATGTGGGAGACAGGCTGCCCGAACTCCGAGCAACCTTGCTTGGAAGCATTCAGAAGGTCAGTTCTTGGCGGAACGAGCGTCTGCTAGCCAGCCATCGTACGCAGCGCGATGAGCCGCGATCCACTCAGCGGCGTGGCGTGTGATATCCGCTGGCTTGTTTTCGCCATTGTGCATCTTCAGATTTTGAGCACTTTCATCTGCTGTGGAGATTTGCATTTCTGAAAGGAATTTCACCGCCGCAGGGTTCTTTTCAGCGAAATCCTTGTTCAATACAGCGCGAACGGTATCCACCGCAAACCCAAGATTCTTACCATCGTATGTGGTGTTCACATCGTTCTTGCCGCCTGGGAGATCTGTCTTCGGAACCGTCAGCCAGACTACGTCTTTACCTTCGATCAGCACGCTGGAAATCCATTGAGGAACCCAAGTGAAATAAAGAATCGGCTTACCCTCCTGGTAGCGTGCGATGGTGTCAGCCATCAGCGCGAAATACGACCCACGGTTGTCGGTGACCGTCTTTTCTAACCCATAGGCCTTCATGTGATGTTCGACGATGAGCTCGCAACCCCAACCCGGGTTGCAGCCCGTCATGTCAGCTTTGCCATCACCATCGCTATCGAACAACTTCGCGATCTCGGGCTTTTTCAGGTCTTCAATGGATGTGATGTGATACTGGTCAGCGGTCTTCTTATCGATCATGTACCCCTGCAGTACGCCGGGCATTATGTTGCCGACCTTCACCATCGTGTCGTCGCCGCCAGCTTTGGCGTAGAACGAGGCGTGTAACTGCTCCCAGGCATGGACGGTAAAATCAGCATCGCCATACGACAACGCGAGCATCATCGCTGGATAGTCAGTCTCTTTTGGAGATTTGACGTCATAGCCCAGATCCTTGAGGCCGGCCATGGCGATCTCACCTCGGAAGCGTTCCTCCGCAATAGTCGGGAAAATCGGAGTGATCGATACACCTTTGCCAGGCTCCGTGGCCGAAGCAGCCATGCTAAAAGTAGGCGCGACAGCGATGGCAAGAAGTGCCACACAACGGATCAATTTAGCTTTCATACTGCGACTTCCGGCATTCATCGTGATCAACCTTGCGAAATATTTTGGGCAGGTGTTCCAGTCAAAAAGCGATGTCTTGGGAGACTCAACTTTCTTTCAAACGCGCGACGGATTGCGAGGAGTTATTTTTTCTTTTGAGCCTGTAGAGAATCCCTATCGGCCCTGTCTGGTACCAGTGCTCCCCCTTGACGGCCATATTGCTGCGTTCGCCCATGGCCTGAGTCAATCGATCAAGGAAGATCGCGAGAAGCACCAGGCCCACGCCGCCAACAGTAGCCAGCCCCATATCCAAGCGGCCAATCCCTCGAAGCACCATTAGGCCGAGACCACCTACCGAGATCATCGATGCGATGACGACCATGGACAGCGATAGCATCAACGCCTGATTCAGGCCCGCCATTATGGTTGGCGCCGCCAGGGGAAGCTGCACCTTGACCAGCATCTGGCGTCGTGTGCAGCCGAACGCACGGGCCGCCTCCACCTTGTCTTCAGGAACCTGACGAATACCCAGGTTGGTCAACCTGATCAAGGGAGCCACAGAGAAGATAATCGTAACCAGGACACCGGGGACGTTACCGATCCCAAACAGCATTACGACGGGCACGAGGTATACGAATGCGGGAAGGGTTTGCATCGCATCTAGCCCTGGACGCAGGATTCGCTCAAGTCGATCGCTGCGTGCGCACAGCACTCCCAATGGCACACCGATGACGACACAGAACACCAGCGACGTCAGCACTAACGAGAGCGTTGTCATGGCGTCGGCCCATACGCCGATCAGTCCCAGAAGCGTGAGCGTGATAAAGGAAAGCGCGCCTACGCGTTTGCCGCCCACCTGCCAGCCGATGAGGGTGGCGACAATGATGAAGATGGTTGGAGGGATCGAGAGCAGGCCGAACTGGATACCGTTGAGGATTTGATCAACGGGCCATCTGATCGAACGGAAAACTTCCCGGAAGTTATGAACCATATAATTGAGTACAACCTCGACCCATTGGCCGAGAGGTATGGTCATGTTTTGGAACGGATCAAGAAAGCTGAAATCGGACATGGTGGATACCTGAATTTCTGAGCTGAGATCGCTCAGGTGACACTGTCAGTGACGGCTCATTGTCTGGAGCAACACACTTTTGGAGATGGTGCCCTGGAACACCCCCTGCCTATCCAGTACCGCTACCGGATGTGGCGCATCAGCCACGATATGGAAAATGTCCTGAAGCGGCGTGTCAGCGTGAAGTGTCGGCTTCGAGGCATCGCCGTTGAACGGATGCTCAGCGCAAATTTTCGCGACATCGCCTGCTCGAAGAATTTTCGAAGCATCGAAGCCTTTGAAGAAAGCTTTGACGTAATCGTTGGCCGGACTACACAGCAGTTCTTGTGGCGTACCAATTTGCACCACCCGCCCGCCCTCCATGATCGCGATGCGGTGTCCGATCCTGATAGCTTCTTCGATGTCATGGGAGATGAAGATGATCGTGCGATGCTGTTCTGCCTGAAGGCGAATCAGCTCCCCTTGCATTTCGTGACGAATGAGCGGGTCAAGAGCAGAGAACGCTTCATCCATCAGCAGAATGGAGGGATCGTTGGCCAAGGCACGCGCAAGGCCGACACGCTGCTGCATACCCCCAGACAGTTGATGAGGGAAACTGTACTCATGTCCCGTCAGACCTACTTGCTTCAGGGCATCGCGGGCACGGGTGTGGCGCTCTTTCTCGTCGACACCCGAAATCTCAAGGCCGAATGCGGTGTTGTCGATCACGGTCATGTGCGGCATCAACGCAAAAGACTGGAACACCATGCTCATCTCTTTGCGGCGCACGTCTAGAAGCGCGTCGTCAGAAAGGCCGGTGATTTCTTTTCCATTGAGGTGAATCGTGCCAGAGGTGGGTTCAATCAAACGGTTGAACAAGCGAACCATTGTTGATTTGCCGGAGCCAGACAAACCCATGATGACGAAAATCTCGCCACGCTTCACGTTGAAGCTGGCATCGAAAACGCCTACTACTTGACCAGTTTTTGAAAAGATTTCATTTTTATCGGCACCGCTTTTAAGCATATCCATCGCAAGCTTTGGCTGGGAGCCGAATACTTTGTAGATATTTTTTACTGAGAGTATTTCGTCGCCAAGACTCATATTCCCTTTCCTCTGCGAATGACATGGAAAATTTGGAAATTCCTAAAAGCGAATAACCAAATCAATGTGCAAATTCTTTATCGCGGCAGACGAACTTTTTGAAGGAAAAATGATTACCCATTACGACTATCCTCTTATTATTATTAATCTTTGAATAGGCCCTTTTTTCTAGGGCTGCGATGACAAAGTTATTACCTTAGCCTCAGCACGTCTAACAACATTTCCTCAGCCCTATCAATAACGCTAGGTTATTAATGGCGGGGATCAAGCCCATCATTCCGAGCAAGCATCGCCTGTTGAGCATAGCTGACGCCTGTCATCGCGCTTTGCTATCAGCTATCCTCGGGGTCGACAGACAGGCCTTGAGACAGCGGCTGACACCGGTCTTCAGGCGACGTACGTAGGCTTTTTGAGATTCGATACCCGACGCTATGGTTAAGCACATCGATCCTGATAACACCCTGCTGCAGATGCCGTCCCTCAAAGCGGTCAAGTCGTTCGTTGCCGCTGCCAGATACCAGAGTTTCACCCGTGCTGCCGAATCGCTCTGCGTGACCCAGGCAGCAATTAGTCGTCAGATTCGGGAGCTGGAAGGCTACCTTGGCGTTGAGCTATTTCGCAGGGTAGGCCGCACCGTAGAGCTGACGGAAGCTGGAGCGGCTTTCTTTGACGCGGCACAACTGTCGTTCGTGAACATTTCTCAGGCCGCCAAGCGAGTCAGGTCACACCGCACTGGAAAGTCAGAGATCACCCTATGCTGCTCCCCTGCATTCTCAGCTTTGTGGCTCGCGCCGAGGATGCCAGCATTCTTCAGTCAGCATGAAGACATCGACCTAAACCTGATCTCGACGCAAAACTTCTTATCGATGGAGCCTGGCGTCACACCTGATATTTTTGTAACCAAGTTTGCGAGCTTCCAGAGCGGTTACCGAAGCTATCCCCTCTTCCACGATGTGATCTACCCGGTGTGCACCCCACAATACCGAGACGACCATCCGGAGCTGTCCACCCTTGAAGGCCTGCGCGATGGCGCACTTTTGAACCTCAGCCCTTATGGGCGATCCCAAGTGGCAGAGCATGTCGACTGGGGCGTCTGGCTCGCGTTTCACGAGACTGATATAGAACGCCGCCCTTCTACCAGCCCACATATCTTCACTGCGAATGACTACAACATGATCATTAGCATGACTTTAGCCAATCAAGGCGTCGCCTTGGGATGGAACCATTTAGTCATAGCGCTCATTGAGAGCGGCGCGCTTGTCCGGCCAATCGACGAAGAGGTCGTGCATAAGGACTCGCAACACTACCTGGCGTTTAAAGAGGATCGTGAGAGCAACGCAGCCTGCTGCAAGCTGCGCGACTGGCTGCTCACCGAGCTGGGCTGAGACAGCAGCTACTCCGTTATGAGCGTCATTTACCGACGCTCATATCCTTTCGGCGCCAATCAATCCTAGCTCGCCCGATCGCCGGCCATGGAAGCGAGGACAATCGCAATCCACGCCCGCAATTGCGTGCTTACAACCTGCTTTTCCGACTTTTAAGCGTCGTTTCTTTCGCCCGATTGATAACATTTTTTTATGTATAGCCGTACATAAATGTTACTTGTTGCTTCCTGATTTCTACACGTAACCTTCACTCTAGCCGTGACGGCTAACGGCAAAGCGATTTCCAGAAAGGTGCCCTTCGCGACATTCGCGGACTGCCTTTCTCAGACCCTTCGCTTCAGCATGATGCTTAGAGTGGCTGACTGAAAAATAAAAAAATAGCTGCATTCAATTCTCATTTGTACTGCCGAAAATTGAAGTGGCGCCCCGGGTGCAATCCCTCGGGGAATGGGCGACATGGGTCGATGGTGCGTCAATTGCCTATCCCACCACGTCGTAACAAATGGTTAGCCGGCGCTGCTCCTACGTGAGGGAAGCACCGCCTTAGCTTTTGGAGTGTGTTTAAAGTGGATACTAAGTCATCAGTAGCTAAGCTCATTGCCCAGCGCAAACCACGCCATGCGCTTCCGCGTGAGCTGTATAGCAATCCAGACGTGTACAAACAGGATCTTGAACAGATCTGGCATAAAGACTGGATTTTCGCTGGCCATACCTTCGAGCTTGAAAAAACTGGCCAATATTTGACCCTCCAAGTCGGCGAATACCCGGTGGCTGTGGTGCGCGGCGCGGACGGTCAGATTCGCGCTTTTCACAACTCCTGCCGTCACCGTGGTTCAAAGGTCTGTCCTGAATCGCACGGCAAAGTTGCGAAGCTGGTCTGCCCCTACCATAAATGGACATTCGAGCTTGATGGTCGGCTCCTCTTTGCAGGCAATATGGGCCAGGATTTCGATAAGACCCAACACGGGCTGAAACCCGCACACTGCGAGATCGTTAATTCCTACATCTACGTCTGCGTCGCAGATGTAGCGCCTGATTTTTCGTCGTTCCGCAACGCTGTGTCACCATTCATCGCGCCACACAACCTTGAAGACTGTAAGGTCGCCTTTGAATCGAATCTGATCGAGAAAGGCAACTGGAAGCTCGTGTTCGAGAATAACCGCGAGTGCTATCACTGCGATGGCTCTCATCCAGAGCTTCTCAACTCCTTTGTTGAAAATCTATCTGTAGCGGGCGTTGGTGGCGATGATGATCCCGAGCTGATCGAGCATTGGGATCGTTGCGAGGCCGCCGGGCTACCAAGCCGCCTGGTAATGGACAAGGATGGTCGATTCCGTATGACTCGTATCCCTCTGTCCGCCGGCGCTGTCAGCTACACCATGGACGGTAAACCAGGCGTGTCCGGAAGACTGGACAATAGCGGCGAGCCGAATATCGGCGCACTGCTCTACTTCAACTACCCATCAACTTGGAACCATTTCCTCGGCGATCATGCCCTAAGCTTCCGCGTACTGCCAATTGGGCCGAATGAGACCCTTGTCACAACCAAGTGGCTGGTCAAAAAGACCGCGCAAGAAGGCGTAGATTACGATTTGGATCGCCTTACCAAGGTCTGGATTGCCACCAATGACCAAGACCGAGTCCTGGTTGAGGGTGCTCAGGTGGGTGTCAACTCACCCGCCTATGAGCCAGGGCCGTTTTCCGAAGTCGCTGAAAATGGCGTTTGTCAGTTTGATGACTGGTACTGCGACATCATGCAGCAGCGCCTCACTGGCGATAGGGTTCTCCTGAAGTCTGTCGGTTAGTTCGTTGAGGGCGATGGCCGCTATAAGTCATCGCCCTCGACTATATATTCAAAGTAATTGGATCGAGTGCTAAAGCTCGTAATTTAGCACCGGTGCGCGATTGTTACATTCAAAAACAATCGCTAGAACAATAATAAAAACCGTGCGACCTGACATTAGGGTAACCGCACATTTCCAGAATCATACTTGGGTTATTTACAGCGGCCCGACACAACTGCTCAATGACAAATAGCCTTGCCGTTTTCTCCAAAGTGGGGATCACGCACGACCAGGCTTCAAACATTTGGAGATATCGTCTTGAGATTCGAAGGTATTTACACACCAGCGGTGACGCCGCACACGCCAGATGGGGAAATTGACTGGAGGGTATTGGGCGAGGTCTTGGAGTCTCTTGTTGAGGCCAAGGGGCATGGGATGATCATCGGTGGGTCTACTGGTGAATATTACGCACAGACCTCCGAGGAACGCATCAAGCTGGCTGGCTACGCCAAAGACGTCATTGGCTCCCGGGTTCAGATGATTGTCGGCACCGGTGCCATCCGCACTGAAGACGCTGTGATGTATGCCGAAGACGCCAAGCGCATCAAAGCGGATGCGATACTGGTCACCACGCCTCCCTACGCTCTGCCCACCGATCAAGAAAACGCGATCCATGCGTTGACGATCGACCGCGCGGCAAACCTTCCAATCATGCTTTACAACTATCCGGGCCGGATGTGCGTTCAGATGAACGAGGAATACCTCGCTCGAGTCGGCAAATCAAAAAACGTTGTGGCGATCAAAGAAAGCTCCGGTGATATGGGACGAGTGCATCTCCTTGCCCGTGAGTATCCGCATATTACCCTCTCTTGCGGCTGGGATGATCAAGCCCTTGAGTTCTTCGCATGGGGTGCGCGTAGCTGGGTATGCGCTGGCTCAAACTTCCTACCGAAAGAACACGTAGCGCTGTATGAGGCCTGCGTGGTCGAGAAGGACTTCGACAAAGGACGTCAAATCATGTCCGCCATGATGCCTCTCATGAACGCCCTCGATGGCGGCAAATTTGTGCAATGCATCAAGTTCGGTTGTGAGCTCAATGGTCTGAATGTCGGGGATGTAAGAGCCCCGCTTCGCCCACTGAATTCGGGCGACAAGCGCAGCCTGCAGACCGTCATTACTAACGTCAAACGCACCGTCGCCCACATCACATCCGGAGCTAGCCATGCGTGATCTTCTTACCGCAGCGGAATATGCCGCCATTGCCAAATCGATTACGTTCCCGACCAATGCGTTCATCAACGGCGCATTCAAACCAGCGATCTCTGGCAACACGCTCGCCACCGTCAACCCGGCAACCGGGGAAACGCTGACCGAAATCGCGGCATGCTCGTCTGAGGATGTCGACTACGCCGTCAGTAAGGCCAAAGAAGCGTTTGACGACGGTCGCTGGAGGCTGCTGCCTCCCGGTGAACGCAAAGCGGTGTTGCTGAAGTTCGCGAAACTGCTGGAGAACAACCGCCACGAACTGGCCGTACTTGAAAGCTTGGACAGCGGCAAACCAGTGAGTGAATGCCAGCAGGTGGATGTGCCAGATACGATCCATACCTTGCGCTGGCACGCCGAAGTAATCGACAAGCTTTACGACCATACCGCTCCGGTAGGCAACAATGCGCTCACCATGGTTGTACGTGAACCCATCGGTGTTGTTGGCTGCGTCCTCCCTTGGAACTTCCCGCTCCTGATGCTCGCCTGGAAGATCGGCCCTGCACTGGCGTCCGGTTGCTCAGTCATCGTCAAACCTGCCGAACAAACCAGCCTCACCACGCTGCGTGTCGCTGAACTGGCATTCGAAGCAGGAATTCCAGCCGGTGTTCTGAACATCGTCACCGGCACTGGCAAAGAGGTCGGCGAGCCTATTGGCCTGCATAAAGACGTCGACATGGTCAGCTTCACTGGCTCGACAGCTACCGGTCGCCGCTTCTTGCACTACTCCGCCGACTCGAACCTAAAACGGGTTGTCCTGGAGTGCGGCGGCAAAAACCCAGCCGTTGTTATGGACGATGCGGAAGACCTAGATCTGGTCGCCGAACAAGTCGTCAACGGCGCATTCTGGAACATGGGCGAAAACTGCTCGGCGACCTCTCGCCTGCTGGTTCATGCATCCGTTAAAGATGAGTTGCTGGAGCGCATGGGCGCCTATATCCGCGAATGGAAGATGGGTGACCCGCTCGATCCGCACAACCGCGTGGGCGTATTGGTTAGCACTGATCACTTCAACAAAGTGAAGTCCTACCTCGAATATGCAACTCAAGGAAAGCACGACGTCGTCTACGGTGGTGACACCCAAGACGGTGCCTATGTACAACCGACAGTCATTGACGGCGTAGGGCGCGACAGCCGCCTGTTCCAGGAAGAGATCTTCGGGCCGGTGCTGTCAGTAACCGTCTTCAACTCGATCTCGGAGGCAATCGCGCTGGCCAACGATACCGTTTACGGCCTGGCGGCATCCGTTTACACCAGCAATCTGCGCAATGCCATCAAGTTGTCGCGGGAAATTCGTGCTGGGATCGTTACCGTCAACTGCTTCGGCGAAGGCGACGCATCCACGCCTTTTGGTGGTTACAAAGAATCGGGCTTCGGTGGCCGCGACAAGTCTGTTTTTGCTCACGACCAATACACAGAAATCAAAACCATCTGGATCGATGTTTCTGATCGGTCGGTCGACGAGACAGTAAAATGAATACCCATTCCATCAAGCGCCTTCCGGTAGATACTGGTGTTTCCGGCTGGGAGGCCATTTCAAAACGTACGACTCCCGTAAAAGTGCTTGATGGGAATGTTACTGCAGACTGGCTGATCATCGGCGCAGGTTTTGCCGGTCTTTCAGCCGCTCGGCGTCTATCTCAGCTCAGACCCGGCGAGAAGATCGTTGTACTTGATGCTCACGAAGTTGCAAAAGGCCCGGCAGGCCGGAACTCGGGGTTCATGATCGATGTGCCCCACAGCCTCACCACTGGGGAGTACTCGGTGGCAGGTGAATCCGCGACTGCACTGGAAATTGCGCAGAGCCGCTTTGCCATCAAGTTCGCGGCTGAGGCGGCTGTAGAGTATGGAATGTCTGCCGAGACCTTTGATCCGTCCGGGAAAATCAACGCTGCGGCGACCGAGAGAGGGTTGAAACTAAACGTCAACTACGCGGCATCGCTGAAAGCGATCGGCGAGCGCTATGAGCTGTTCGACGCAGCTCAAATGCGCGATATCACAGGTTCTCGTTACTACCACGGCGGTCTGTACACCCCCGGTGCAGTGATGATTCAGCCGGCTCAGTACATCAAGGATCTTACGGATGGCTTGAACGGTAAAATTACGCTGTATGAGCGTTCTCCTGTGACTGAGTTGACCCGATCTGGAGCCGACTGGGTAGCTCAATCTCATCAGGGTCGGGTCACGGCTCCGAAAGTGATCTTGGCTGTAAACGGGCACATCGAAGACTTTGGCCATTTCAAAGGCCGATTGCTTCACGTATTTACCTACGCCTCTATGACGGCTGGCTACGACCATAGCGGTTTTGACCGGGATATCACGGGTCAGCCACGCTGGGCACTACTGCCTGCTGATCCTATGGGTGCCACAGTTCGTAAAATCACAACCAACGGTGAATCGCGGATTGTCATTCGCACGAAATTCACCTACGACCCAAGCATTCGAGTGTCTTCCAGCCGTGTAGCGGCTGTGGCGAAAGAACAGCGCGCGTCCTTCGAGGCTCGTTATCCAGAGCTAAGAAACACTCCTTTTGAGTTCAGCTGGGCCGGTCGGCTTTGCCTCAGTCGTAACAACGCAGCCGCGTTTGGCGAAGTGGAGGAAAACCTTTACTCCGCATGCTGTGAAAACGGGCTGGGTACAGTGAAAAGCACACTTGCCGGAGTGATGGCAGCCGAGTTGGCAACGGGAACAAGCTCCCCTTTCCTGGATCGCTACAGTCAAGCGCCAGGGCCAAGCAAATTACCACCCAAGCTTCTTACGAAGCTCGGAGTGAGCTCAGTTATCGGCTGGCAAGCGTTCAGGGCGGGTCGCGAAGGTTAAAAGCTTCGGCACGCGAGCAGGTTCTCGGACGAGCCATACAACAGCGCCGATTATCAGGTGAAAACAAGATGGTCAAACGAGGAGAAGTCATGGCAGAACCTTTGGCAAGAACCTCCGGTACCTGGACAAAGGCGAGCGAACAACGCTCCACCAGCCTAAGGTCTGCTTTTCACTGTTTCAATAATCCTCTGGCGCTGGCTTCCATTGTCCCCGCAATGCTGCTCAGCCCCAATTTGCTCACCTCTAGAACGTACGTCTTACCGCCCTACTTCAGCAAATGCTACCGCTCTTATTCTGGCGACCGATTCTCTATGGAAATTCGGCCCGCCACGTAACCCGCCCCGGCATCCATCACGGATGGGGGGGCTTTAGATCACCGATAAACAAAATATGAGGAGTGTACCGAATGAGATTCTCCGAAAAAGTGGTGGTTATAACCGGGGCCGCCGGTGGCGTCGGCCAAGCTCTCGTGCTGCTGTTCGCTGGAGAAGGCGCGAAGATATTTTTATCTGATCGGGACGAAGCAGGTTGTGAGGCTATCGCCGCCAAAGCCAGGAATTTAGGTAGTGAGGTGGAGTATCTGGCAGGCGATCTGCGAAACAAAGAATATTGCGAGGCGATCGTCAGTACAGCCGTAGATCGATTTGGACAGCTTGATATTGTCTTGAACAACGCAGGCATTATTCCACGCGGAACGATTGAAGAAACCACTGACGATATGTGGTTCGACGCGATGGGCGTAAACCTCAATGCGGTGTTCTACATTTGCCGCGCGGCAATCCCTCACATGAAAGGTCGGCCAGGTGCGGCGATCGTCAACACCTCATCTGTTTGGGGTGTGTACCCAGGGCCCGGTCACGTGGCTTACTGCACCAGCAAAGGCGCGGTCGCAGCGCTCAGCAAAAATCTTGGCCGCGATTGCGCTCCACTCGGAATCCGGGTCAACGCAGTTTGCCCTCACGAGATAAACACGCCAATGATCCGCACCGGCTTTGAACGCCGAGGCCTAGACCCAGACAAAGCGGTAGAAGAGCTAAACAAGAGTGTGCCCTTGGGGCGCATTGCCGAGCCTGAGGACATCGCGGACGTCATCGCCTTCCTTGCCTCCAATGAGGCCCGATACATCGCTGGTGAGACATTAGAAGTCACTGGCGCCAAACCAGTCTCGGGTTAAGGGAGAAAGCAAATGCTTGAAAACAAGAACATTGTTGTAACTGGCGGTGGTAAAGGCATTGGGCGTGGAATAACGGAGAAGCTGCTTTCTGTCGGCGCCCGGGTACTGGTCGCACAACGTCAACCTCTGGACGACGACCTTGCATCTCGGCCCGATGTTTTCTACGTATCATCTGACCTCACGCAGCCAGACGCACCTAGAGCTATTGCTGAAGCCGCCCGAGGCTATCTCGGCGCAGTGGATGTACTCGTAAACAATGCGGGCTTCATGTTCGAGAAAAGTATCGACGATATCGCCGAGGCTGATTGGGATCGGATGATGATAGTGAATCTGAGAGCGCCTGCATTTCTGATTAAGGCTCTACTACCTCAGATGCGTGAGCGTGGCGGAGGAAGCATCATTAACATTGGGTCAATTGAAGGACTGGGCTCCAATCCTTTGCACGCTGCTTACTGTGCGTCGAAGGCAGGCATCCATGGATTGACGCGCGCGTTGGCTGTCGATCTCGGCAAGGATGGGGTTCGCTGCAATGCCATCGCCCCGGGCTGGATCAATTCTGACTTGAGCGATGCCTACATTGATGCGCAAGCTGACCCTGCCACTGCGCGTGAAGCGCTTCTAGGCTTACACCCTGTCGGTCGTACGGGGTTACCAACAGATGTTGGTGGCGCCGTCGTATTCCTAGCGTCCGAGGCGGCAGCGTTTATCACTGGTCAAGTGCTGGTGGTGGATGGTGGACGCACCGCAAAACTGCCTCTGCCCTTCTGATGAAATCGGCCTCATTGAAACAATGAGGCCGAACCACTTCAAACCCATGCCTCTTGGGTTCAAGCTGGTGTCAAAAGAACTCCCTCTATTAACAACAGATTTGAGTTCAGAGCTCAGTCATCACAGCGGGCAAGGTGTTGGAATTGGGTAGATCCCCGCTCATTCCGAAATGCCGCGACATCAGCACGGCATTGTCACCGGGACTAGGGCCAGCTATTTGGTGTTCTGCAGATCCTTCCAGTTGCCTGGGTAGACCACATAACCGAACAGAGCATGACCTGCGTAAACCACCTCAGTCCCATCAGGAATCCAGAGCACCTGACCCGGCTCGACTTTGTATACCACTCCGTTTGCTGAAAGCTCAAAACAGCCCTCAATCACGAAGATCACCTCGTCGTACAGAAGTGTCCAAGAGACCTCTGCGCCTTCCCAGCGTGCGAAGCCAACACCCATGTTGGGTGAGACCTCGTTCGTGAGAGCTCTTGCAACGCTGGCACCTCCAGGAGGGCCACCGCGATGACTAAACGTCAGATCACGATGGTCGACCAAGATGACCGGGCCTTTCCCGGTGAAGCCCTGGCGCGTCACAACTCACTCCTGCTGTTCCAGGCTGCCCAGCGAATTCGAGTTCGCACCCCCATCCCCAGAAAAGGCTCAGGAGGGTTCAAGGAAGGCATTCCCGTCACGGCGTGAATATCCTGAAGTTGCTGGGAATCAGCCCCCACCACCATATCGGCCAGTAACCTGCCAGATACGGTTCCCCATGCTGCACCAACCCCGTTGTCGCAGGCGGTGGCGTGAACACCGTCGTTCACCTTGCCGAAGAAGTTCGTGAAGTTCCGGGAGATCGCATACGTGCCACCCCAGGTATGTGTGAACGGGACTTTCGACAACGTCGGGTAACCGCCCTGTCGGAGCGTTTCCCCGAGGCGCGCATTACCCTTGACCCCAATGGTGCTTGGTCGCTCAAAGAGGCGATCTCATTATGCCGCGATCAGCACGACGTTCTAGCCTATGCCGAAGATCCATGCGGTGCAGAAAATGGCTACTCCGGGCGAGAGGTCATGGCTGAGTTCCGCCGTGCGACCGGGCTTCGTACGGCCACTAACATGATTGCCACCGACTGGCGGCAGATGGGTCATGCCATTCAATCTCAATCCGTCGACATTCCCCTCGCCGACCCGCACTTTTGGACGATGCAAGGTTCTGTTCGGGTCGCTCAAATGTGTAATGACTGGGGCCTTACTTGGGGCTCTCACTCCAACAACCATTTCGATATTTCTCTCGCAATGTTTACTCACGTGGCCGCAGCCGCGCCCGGCAACGTCACCGCGATTGATACCCATTGGATCTGGCAGGATGGTCAACGGTTGACCAAGGAGCCGTTGAAAATCGAAGGCGGTTTGGTCTCGGTTCCAAAGACACCGGGGCTCGGAGTTGAATTGGATTGGGATAATCTGATGAGAGCGCACGAGACGTACAAATCGATGGGCCTTGGCGCACGAGACGATGCCACCGCGATGCGATATTTAGTCTCAGGATGGGAGTTCGATAACAAACGTCCTTGCATGGTTCGATGATCGTGATCCTGACGGCACAGCCGTCAGTTTCAATACCCCTTGGTACTCGAGCAGCCCGCTGCCAGAGCAACCAGCCTTTTTATAGGTGCAGCATCTGACGACGAAGCATAGATTTGAAATGGTAGATCTCGACGAGCGCTACCACTTCCACCCTCGCTTTTCGCCAAACCGTCACATCATGGAAGCCTCGGGCCAAGCGTCGAAGCCTCGCAAAATCTGTGGGGCCTTGAATTCGAGCGATAGGCCTCTACCCCTTTCGAGGCCTACTCTGCGCAGAACGGCTTATCACTTTCTGACCTCGAATTTCTGAGCCGGTCGACACCTCGCTTAGAGGGTTCTCCTGTTGGATGAGCGAACAGAACCTCTGGGCTGCGGGTGATAAAAATTGGCTGCGACGCGTGAGCAGCCCTAGCGTGCGATTGACGCTCGGATTAATGAGCGGAACAGTCTTAACCAGACCATCAAGGCCGAATTTCGAAATAGCCAACTGAGGCACAGCCGCCACTCCTAGTCCAGAGGCGACCATGTCCACTGCGGTACGCACATGCCTCGCTTCCAACACCGGCTTAGGAACCTGAGGTGTATTCGCCAATGCCCAATCGAGCAGCATTCGATTACCACTTGCCTTATTCACAGCGATGTACCGCTGCTCGCTCAACTCAGACCAACTCACAGATTTCCGTTTGGACAGTGGGTGATCAATCGGACATGCCAATACAAAGGGCTCGTCAAACAGTGGAGTGAAGGTGATATTTCCTTCTTGAGCGCCTAGGTAGTTAATGCCGAAATCTGCCTCACCTCTGACTACCAGCGCCAAGGCCTCACTAGCACCCTCATCCATGACCCGAACCAAAATTCCTGGAAACTGTTGCTGATATTGGTGGAGAACTTTTGGCAGCAGGTGATTGACTGCTGTGGGAACACAGGCAATCGTTATTTCTCCGGTAAGGCGACTGGCCGCGTCAGTGATATCCAATAAGGATTCGTCAAACCCATTAACCACCTGCCTTGCTTTGACAGCAAACGCCCTGCCTGGCGCACTCACCTCAACCCGACGCGTAGTTCTCTCCAGTAGCCGCACGCCGAGATTCGCCTCCAGCTTAGAAATACGCCTAGAGAGAGCCGACTGAGAGAGATGAAGCTCATGAGCTGCCAAGGCGAAGCTACCTAGGTCTACCACTGCTACAAACGCACGTAGATCACTGATCTCAACATTCATGTGCGGCATGCAATTATCCTTGAAATTATTGCAATTAACTTTGCCTGCATTGTGATTCATGCTGCAACGAGCGCGCACCCAAATCTCTTACAAACACAATACTTTGGAGCACCGCATGAATTTGATTAACCGTCGAGCCTTGCTCAAGGCCGGTGCAGTGGTAGCTGTCTCAGCTGGGACAGATTTGAGCTTCGCGGCTCAATCGGCTCCTACCGCCAGCGCGACCCAAGAACCTGTAGGGGTGCCCTCTTCCGCACAGGGCGAAAACACAACCAAAATCCTGGCGAGATATTTGGTCAATGCACGTTACGACGATCTGCCTCCTAACGTACGTAAAGAAGGCGTGCGAACACTACTCAACTGGGTGGGTGTCGCCGTTGGCGGCTCACGACATGAAACCGTCGAACGTGCCATTCGCGCGCTCAAACCATTCTCCGGCCCAGAGCAAGCAAGCCTGTTAGGCCGTACCGAACGCTTCGATATCATGAACGCGGCATTCCTAAATGGCGTGGCCAGTCATATCTTCGACTACGACGACACACACCTGAAAACAATTATCCATCCTGCTGGGCCGGTGGCTTCAGCCATTCTGGCGCTGTCCGAATATCACCCAATCAACGGGAAGGAGTTTCTCAATGCACTGGTGCTTGGGGTTGAGACCGAATGTCGAATTGGCAACTCGGTCTACCCGGAACATTACGACGTTGGCTGGCATATCACCGGTACCACCGGTGTGTTCGGGGCAGCAGCAGCTGCCGGCAAGATTCTGGGGCTCACCGAGCAACAGATGATCTGGGCTTTGGGATTGGCTGCGTCACAACCTGTAGGGCTTCGTGAGTCGTTCGGCTCCATGAACAAAAGCTTCAACCCGGGCCGGGCCGCCAGCAACGGTTTGTTTGCAGCGATGCTCGCCGCGCAGGACTTCACCAGCTCAGACATCATGATTGAGGCTAAACGGGGCTGGGCACACACGATCAGTACCAAACAGAATTTCGCTGAAATCACCGACGGCTTAGGTACGCGGTACGAAGCGGCCTTGAATACCTACAAGCCCTTCGCCTGTGGGATCGTCATTCATCCCGCCATCGACGCCGCTATTCAGTTGCGTAACGAACACCATCTGACTCCTGATCAAATCGCAGAAGTACGTCTCAAAGTCCACCCGTTAGTGTTGGAACTGACTGGCAAGAAAACCCCGCAGATCGGACTTGAGGGCAAGTTCAGTGTTTACCATTCTGTAGCTGTGGCATTGGTGCAAGGTGCAGCAGGTGAACGCCAGTACAGCGACCAGGCAGTGAAGGATCCCGTAGTGGTGGCGTTACGAGACAAGGTCACGACTGTCATCGACCCAAGCATCAAGCCTGAGCAGGTGGACATGACGCTGATCCTGAAGGATGGCCGACAATTGCATAAATATATCAAGCATGCGATCGGCAGCCTTGAGGTACCAATGAGCGATCAGCAGTTAGAGGCAAAATTCAGTGACCTCGCCAAGGGTGTCTTGTCAGACGCCCAAGCACATCGCTTGATGGACTTGTGCTGGAAGGTGGAAGACCTGAATTTCGTTGCTGATATCGCCCAAACTGCCCGCGTATCGAAGGGGGCGATCTGATGAAAAAACTCTCAAGTTTGACTCGGCGTCAGGTTTTGAAAGGCAGTGCGGTGGTACTGGCCACGAGCACACTTCCCTTTTGCAAGCTCTATGCGGCGGAGAGCAGCAATGGCATAACCGCCCAGCTGGCGAGGTACATCGTGAGTGCTCGTGGCAATGCCTTACCATCAAACGTTGCGCTGGCCTGTAAGCAACATATTCTCGATACCCTCGGAGCAATGCTCTCCGGATCGCGCATGCGTCCAGGTGAAATGGCGACGAAGTATGTTCAGCAACAAGGGGGGACTGAACAGGCTTCCGTAGTGGGGTCTACCTTCAGGACGAACGCTGTAAACGCTGCCCTAGCCAATGCGATGTGTGCTCACTCAGATGAGACCGACGACTTCGAACCAGTGACCAAAGCACACCCTGGCAGCTCGGTTGTGCCTGCTGCCTTAGCGATGGCTGAACTCCATCACAGCAGCGGCGAAGAGTTTATGAGGGCTGTTGCCTTGGGTTATGACACGAGTTGCAGGTTGTTAATGGCGCTAGGGCCCGACCTGGTGCGAGGCTCACATCGGAGCGCAGAAGGCACTGCAGCAACCTTTGGCGCAGTAGGGGCGGCTGCGTCACTTGCCAAGCTTGACGAGCAGAACACTCGCTTCGCTCTGTCCTACGCCGCTCAGCAAGAATCCGGATTATGGAGCTGGGTTAAAGACCATGACCACATCGAGAAAGCCTTCGACTTTGCTGGCATGGGCGCCCGCAACGGAGTGCAGGCCGTTTCGATGGTTGAGTCAGGAATGACTGGCGTTGATGATGTACTGGACGGCACTCACAACCTTTTGATCGCCCTCTCAAGTCAACCGCGCCCGAGCGAGATGATTGATCGCCTCGGCGAACGGTTCTTCGTGACAGAAACCGCCATAAAGACGTACTCGGTTGGCTACCCTATCCAATCCCCATTGGACGCTATTCTCAGCCTACGCAAGAAACACAACCTGGTTCCTGAGCAAGTGAAAGGGATCGAAGTCAGGGTACCAAGCGATGCTGTTGGGATAGTCGGAGACAGCGCTATGCCAGACGTGAATTGCGCACACATGGTCGCGATCGCGCTGGTCAAAGGAAAGGTCTCATTCGTCGACAGTCACGACACCTCGCTTATGAAAGATCCAGCGCTGATGGCTCAGCGCGCGAAGATCAAAGTCATCGCAGATCCTGCGTTGGATGATCCAAAAGCCCCCCGAGGAGCAAAGGTGATCGTTACTCTCGCAGATGGCAAAACAGTCGAGCACCACACTCGCTTTCCATCAGGCACGAAAGAAAATCCACTTAGCACTGAAGCCGTGAACGCTAAGGTGCGAGATCTCATCGTGCCCGTCATTGGCAAGGAGCGCAGCGAACAGCTGATCAACCAGATCAATAATCTGGAGCAAATGAAGGATATGGCCGAGCTACGTTCGCTGTTAATAGCTTAGCGTCAGCGGCGTCTTACTTGGCAGGGAGCGCAGAAATCAGTGCTCCCGTACCGCCCAAGCCATTCCGTCAGGGCGACCACCGACATCCAAGTGGCCACTCACCTCAAGGCTGTTCAGGTCGACCACCACAATAGTGTTGTCTGGCGTGCAAGCGATGAATGCTCTATTGCCTACAGGATCCATCAACAGAGATGCACCACGGCCCACCGTTAAGCGTTTCACTTCCCGGCGAGTTTGACGATCGAGGACAACCAACTCGCCGGTACTGACGCTGGCAACCAGAACGTGTTTCCCATCTGGCGTGATACCCACACGGTGCGCGCACTTGAGGTGGAGATCTTTTCGGGTCGCTGTCGAGCTGCTCAGATCGACGACGGAGAGCGTGCCGGTTGGGGTAGCTGTCCACAACTCCCGACCATCAGCCGACACATCAAACCCTTCGGCACCTTGCCCCACGGTCACCAGCGCCTGGCGCCAGTCCAAGTGCGGCTTTGCCCCGGCGGGGAGCACCCCTGTTGGCGGTACGGTGGGCTGCACCATCACCTCTCGCATCAGGCTGACGGTTCCGGAATCGACATTGGTGGTGTAAATCGATTTGGCGTCAGGCGCGACGTGAATCATGTGAGTGGTGTTTTGTCCCGTGCCCATCATCCAGTCCACTTTGCCCAACGAGGGATCGAAACGTGCAATGGCCTGTGCACCCTGTGCGGTGAACCATAGCTTGTTCTGTACGTAAGCCAGACCATGAGGCCCAAGCAAGGGACGTGTATCGATAGGGGGCAGCGCTTTGAAACGGTCGAGGTCAAGCACATCAATTTCGTGAAATGCTCCGTACCCGGTGTTCGAGACGTAGGCGCGGGTGCCGTCGCTGGATGCCACCACCTCATGAGGATCCGGGCCGACAGGTAGTCGGGCGACGACCTTCAGCGTATCCGGATCAATCACAGACAGCGTGTGTTCGACCTTGGAAATGGCCAATAGCGCACGAGGCATCGGGGCAGGTGCAGCCATCAACCACGACGGCATTGCGACCAGCAGACAAACAGCAATGAATGGCTTGCAACGCATGGATTTTCTCGCAGGCGATGGGCCTCCTCCCGAGAAGGCCCAGAGTGGAGAGTCAGACAGATTCAGCTATGGCCTGTATCGTCAGTTGGGCGACCAACTCACTGGACATAGGATTTTGCCCGGTTACCAGTCGTCCATCTTTCACAGCGTAAGGCTCGAACTTTGGAGCACCCTCATAAAGCCCGCCCAGCTCACGAATGCGGCTTTCCAGCAAGAAAGGCATCGCCTCAGTAAGGCCGGCAGCATCTTCTTCCTCGTTGCTGAATGCACTGATACGGGGCCCGTCAAGGATTGACTTTCCTGCTTCGTCCGATGCGCCAAGCAAGCCCGCCGGGCCATGACAGACCGCCGCAACAACCTTCCCCTCCCTCCAAAAAGCCTCGATAAGGTGGGCCAAGGCAAAGTCTTCTGGTAGATCAAACATGGTGCCGTGACCACCCGGCAGGAAAATCGCTGCGTAAGGTGCACTGACAATCTCAGCCAGCAGCAAGCTATTTTCGAGCAGGGACATGGCACGTTCATCGGACGCGAATCGCACGACGCTTGGAGTGGTCTCCTCACGTGAATGCGGGTCGACAGGCACGAGACCGCCTTTGGGCGACGCCAGAACGACTTCAAACCCTGCATCAATAAAGTGGTAGTACGGGGTACTTAACTCTTCGAACCAGACTCCCGTGGGTCGATTGGATTCGCCCATCGTCGCCTGCGAGGTCAGTACCATCAGGATGCGTTTGTCGTGACTCATGATGTTCGATACTCCCTTCACTGCGGCCCTGCCGGCTCGTAACGCTGAAGCCAATGCGCATAAGGCGCAGGCAGCACCCACGCAGGCTGGTCAGCGCCCAACTCTTTCGCTGCAAAGTAAGGCCAATGAGGATTGGCCAGGTGCGCGCGGCCCACCATCACCAGATCGACTTGCTCTGCTTGGAGCACCTCTTCGCACAGCTTGGGAACATCGACACCCCAGGCCGTCGCAACCGGCAAGCCTGTTTCGCTACGCACCCGCTTGGCTATAGGTGCCAGGAAAGCGGGGCCCCAAGGAATGCTCGCATCTGGGGTGGTGAAGTTCATGCTGACGTTTAGCATGTCCAAGCCCGCGCCGCGCATGGTCTTGATTAGCTCAATTGACGCCACTAGCGTCTCTTCGTCCTTGCCGTCAAATTCAATCACCCCGAAACGTGCCGTCAACGGCAGGTGCTCTGGCCAAACGGCTCGAACAGCTTCGAGCGTTTCAATCACGAAGCGTCCCCGGTTATTGCCGCCGTACTCGTCCGCCCGCTGGTTGGCGTAGGGAGAGAAAAAGCTTTGGGCGAGATATCCGTGAGCGAAGTGCAGCTCCAGCCACTCGAAGCCGGCGTCCAGTGCACGTCGCGCTGCCGAGACGAAATCGTCACGCACACGGCGGATGTCCTCCACGGTCATTTCCTTTGGCATCTGTGGCAGGTTGGCGCCAAAAGCGGTGGCCGACGGAGAGAGGGTGTCCCAATGACGCGGATCATTGCCCGCAATGTGATCGTCACCTTCCCACGGGCGGTTGGCACTGGCCTTGCGACCGGCGTGGCCGATCTGGATACCCGGCACGGCCCCGCCAGCTTTGATGGCGGCGGCAATGGAGGCCATGCCGCCCACCTGTTCGTTGTTCCATAGGCCAGTACAGCCGGGAGTAATGCGCCCCTCGGGCGAGACAGCCGTCGCCTCAACAATCACCAGCCCGGCACCACCCCGTGCGAGACCGGTGTAATGCGCCAGATGCCAGTCGTTGGTAAGTCCGTCATGAGCGCTGTACTGACACATCGGGGGCACGGCAATTCGGTTACGTAAAGTCACAGACTTCAGGGAGAACGGCGTGAATAGTTTGCTCATCGAATACTTCCTCAAACCGGGTCAAGGCGCACAATGGCCTTGCCGGTGTACGTTCTGTTTTGCAACCCAGCGAGATGGGTTGCGAGATGTTCAAAAGGTGCTTCGTTGATCGCATCAGCGGCCCACTGCCCAGCACCGAGCTCATCGAGCAGCGACTCACCCGCACTGACCAACTCGCGCCAAGTTCGGTCATCACCAAACCTGTGAGCAGCACCAAGGGCCACTTCGTGCAATGACAGGGTGCGTGTAAAAGGCGGTACGGCGGGCGCACTCAGGCGATCCTGAACGCAGACCAAATGGCCGTTCGCTCGTAGGCTCGGTGCGAGCCATTCAGCGTGTTGCGCATTGACGGTATCGATGACGGCGTCGAAGCAGGCCTCACCCTCCGAAGCGCCTTGAAGAGGGCCGCTCAACCACTGACCAGCCCCAAGCGCACGTAGTCGTTGAACATGGCGAGGATGGCTCATGACGGTAATCTGCAGATTCCGGCGCGAAGCCAGCTGGATCAGATGATGGG
This sequence comes from Pseudomonas sp. LS-2, assembly GCF_003605735.1. Taxonomy (GTDB): domain Bacteria; phylum Pseudomonadota; class Gammaproteobacteria; order Pseudomonadales; family Pseudomonadaceae; genus Aquipseudomonas. The sequence goes on from NZ_QXTJ01000040.1 coordinate 114,302, forward strand.
CTACTGAACCACCCGCGCCACTAATGAGTAGGTTTTTGCAACTTCGTGGCAGCTTCTCCAGAGCGAGCCAAGCGGTGAGTGCCGGGCACGGTAGGCTGGCTGCTCTGGCCCAATCCACCGATGCTGGCATGCACAGCAGCACGCGAGTTTGAACCACGGTGTACTCGGCAAAGCTGCCGTCACGTTGCAAGCTCTGGTGATACGCAACTCGCTGACCGACCCATGCTGTCGCCACGCCCTCACCCACCGCGACTACGATTCCGGCGCCATCTACACCGGGCACATGACCTGGACGCCAGTCCACGAGATCGCCGCCCAGCACCTTCCAGTCCACCGGGTTGAGCCCGATGGCCACGTTGCGCACCAGCACTTCGCCTGCCGCCGGAACAGGCATCGGTTTATCGACCAGCTTCAGTTCAGCTGGATTGGCGCTGCCCTGCCAGACCCAGGCGCGATGAGACGTGCGGGTCATGACTGGTAGGCTCCAGCTGAGTAAGTCAGCTCATAGCTGTGGCTGTAGATCTCCAGGATGTTGCCGAAGGGATCTTCCATAGAAACCATGCGATAGGGTTTCTCACCGGGGAAGTACTCCCGCACTGGCATGCGTTGCTTGCCGCCGGCAGCGACGATTTTTGCCGCGAGGCCTTCGACGTCCGGGTCTTGGACACAGAAATGAAAGACGCCCGTTTTCCAGTACTCAAAATTGTTGTCCGGACGTTGCGCGTTAGGGACTGGAAGATTTCCACGCCGACCCGGTCACCGGTGGACAGGTGAGCGATGCGAAACTCACCCCAGCCCGCGCCAAATACGTCGGTGCACATCACGCCGATGGCGCTGTCATCTTCGGTGATCGTGGTTGCGGGCATGATCAGGTACCAGCCCATCACTTCGGTGTAAAACTTCACTGCACCATCCAAATCAGTGACGGATAGGCCAATGTGCGAAAAGCTGCGCGGATATACAGGCATGGGGGTTCTCCTAAAGATTTGAGTCAACCTTAGCGATCGAGCGCTATAATAAGAACCACCGTATAATTATGGCTTCCATAACATTTCATGATGATAAATCCTCAATGGCTAAGATCGTTTCTTGCCGTGGCCGAGCTTGGCAACTTCACCCGCACGGCTGAGCGCTTGGGACTAACTCAGGCCGCCGTTAGCCAGCATGTGAAATACTTGGAAGATGAATTCGGCCCATTGCTGATACGCCGTCCACGACAGGTCGAACTGACCCCAGCAGGCGTCGCACTGCTGGATTACGGCAGCGATATGGAGCGTGCCTCCAGAGCGCTGCAGGCGCGCCTTTCAGGCGCTGACGAAAAGCACGGGGACATCAGTCTGGTTACGCCTGGCAGTATCGGCTTGACGCTTTACCCCCTCTTGCTGGATTACCAACAACGAAATCCCGGCCTGACGATTCGCCACCGCTTCGCCCCCGACAGCGAGGTGCTAGAGGCAGTGTTGAACAACCGCTATGAAATGGGACTGATCACCTTCAAGCCCGAAGATCCACGTCTGAGCGCACAGCGCTTCATGGACGAACCACTGGAGCTGATTCTGCCCGCCGGGGTCGAGTACGAGGGATGGGAGACGCTAATGGCGCTGGGGTTCATCGATCATCCAGACGGCATTGGTATGGCCACACGCTTGCTGAGTCGGCGCTATCCAGGTCGTCCAGGCATTCGTGAATTTCCCGGGCGCGGATTCAGTAATCAAGTAGGGTTGATTCTGCAGCCCGTGGCACGCGGATTAGGATTCACCGTCCTGCCACGCTTCGCTCGGCAGGCCTTTGCCGACCAGGGCGCAATTCAAGTAATCGAATGTGGCAGTCCGGTGATCGATACGCTGTGGCTCATCCACAGAGCCGAATGGCCACTGGCATTACGTGCTCAAACTGCAGTCGAGCATGTCCGCCAGCGCCTATCAGTTGAGATCTGATCGCAGGAAGTTTTACTGATCAGCCAACCGCGCAGCACTGACCAGCCCATCCAACCAGTCCTGATGACCATTGATCATCGGATTAGGCTTGGCCTTGGCCAACTCCTCGGCGGGCTTACCCTTCTGGGTCTCCTGAGTGAGGATACGAACGCGCCCACCCGACAGGTCTTCAATCAGCCATGCGTGGTGAACGTCCAACCGAGTGTCACCCTCACCTGCCCAACCATGCCAAGCGATTCGGCCCGGCTCTGTAGCCGTTGGCTCGACACATTCATTGCATTCGGCTTCGACCGGGAAGCCAAATGTCTCAAAGTAAAATCGCACGCCATCTTTCAGATCCGCGCCGTCGTGATTGTGAAACTGCACGTTGGCCGAGTTGGCGTAGTAGGTAGGCCAGCGGTGGGCTTGGCTCAGCAGTGGCCAAACTTGCGCAGCGGTCAGACCTGCAACGATCACTTCATTCGAGACGAAGTTTTCGGTAAATCCTGGCAGGTAGCCTTCTGGCCAAATGATCTCGTTCATGGTGTCTCCAAGTTGGATGAATTGATGGGCACAATGATGGGTGTAAGCTTGAAATAACACCAATCGCCATCTCTTATCTGGGGCATCATGAATTCTGATATCAGAAGCTTAGACTTCAACCTACTAAAGGCTCTCGATGCCCTGCTGGATGAGAGAAGCGTGACGCGAGCCGCCGACCGATTGGCGCTAACCCAACCTGCGGTAAGCGGCATGCTCAACAGACTCCGTGAAAGCTTTGACGATCCGCTGTTTGTTCGGGCGCAGCGGGGCATGGTTCCGACTCTACGCGCCGAGCAATTGGCAGGGCCAGTCAAACAATTGCTCGCTGACATCGAAGGAATGCTCCAGCCTGAAGCGTTTGCGCCGGCACAAGCAGAGATGACCCTCAAAGTGGCCTCTACCGATTACGCACTAAGTGCAGTAGTTGTTCCCTTCTTGAGCGCGTTAAGAATTCAGGCTCCTAACATTCGTGCATCCGTCCAGCCCGTTGATGCTCAACACCTCCAGAGCCAGCTCGATCGAGGAGACATTGACTTGGCGCTGATTACCCCCGAAACGACCCCGCCTGGTCTGCACAGCAGATCGTTGTTCGATGAGCGCTATGTCTGCGTGATGCGTGCGGATCATCCTGACGCGCTAACCGGCGAAATCTCGCTGGATCGCTTTTGCGCCCTGGATCACGTGCTGGTCTCATCATCTGGCGGTAGCTTTCGGGGGATAACTGACGAAAGCCTGGCACGCATTGGTCGCTCCCGGAGGGTGATCACATCGGTCACCAGTTTTTTGGTGCTTCCGGAGATGTTGATTACGAGCGATTTGATTGCCGTGGTACCCAGTCGGCTGGTTTCAAATGATGGGAAGCTGAAGGTACTGGAGCCGCCTATTGAAATACCAGGCTTCAACAAATCAGTGGCTTGGCATGAGCGAACCCATCGTAATGAGGCACATCGTTGGATGAGGTCATTAATGGTGGACATCTGCAGATCTGCCCCGACTGGGAGAGCACTCTCCTCGTAAAATTGGAGTAGTGCATGGACGGCATTTACTGTGCGCCTCCCCCATACCACGCAGTGTAGAGCGTCTTGGCTGAGCATCATTTCACTCGCATTCGGCCTATGCTCCTAATTTGGTCACCCGCCCCGAGATAGTGCAGAAAGCCTGTCGACGAGCTTTTGGGACATGTTTTTGAGGGCTAGCGAGACGTTTTGATGGCCAAGAACCTCCGGGATTCAGACCTGTTGTCGGAATCGTCGGTACCCCGTTTGGAATGGTGTCGTACTTTAGCTATCACATGTCAGATTACGTCCATCCCGTGATGGCCTGACGTTCGAGCGATGGCATGTGCATTGCAAAATCACCAGTATCTGGCACCGGGTTGAATCCGGCGCCTATTGAGGGTGAACAAAGATGCAAACTACTACTCGTCTGGAATTCCGAAAAATCCGCGTCGCTGTTGTCCAGGCTGAATCGGTATTTTTGGATATCGATGCAACAGCACAGCTCGCCTGCGAATTGATAGCTGACGCAGCGCAACGGGGCGCCGATTTGATTGCTTTCCCAGAAGCGTTCATTCCAACCTTTCCAAATTGGTATGAGACCCTTCCTGAAGGAGGAATCGCCCGCAGCCTGGACAAGCGGCTTTTTCTCAATTCGGTTGAGGTTCCGGGTGAGCATATTGCAGCCATTGCGGAGGCCTGTAGGAGTTCATCGATCAGCGCGGTGATCGGAATCAATGAGAGAGTCAACGGGACTACCGGGACGATGTACAACTCTCAGGTTCACATCACGCGAGAGGGCATCATTGTCGGCACCCATCGTAAATACGTTCCGACCACAGGTGAGCGCCAAGTGCACGCGCCGGGAAATACCGGCTACTACAACGCATTCCAAACTGACTTCGGGACAGTTTCGTCTTTGATTTGCGGAGAAAACTCTAACCCTCTCGCTCAATATGCTGCTGCCGTCAGTTATCCCGTGGTTCACGTCGCGTCGTGGCCTTTCTACTTCGGGCCTTTCTTGCCCATGCATCACGTAATTCACACAGCATCAGCAGGGCTCGCATACTCTCTAAAATGCTTCGCTCTCAATTCGGTCTCTAGAATATCCGAAGCCTACATTGATGCAGTTGCTGTAACCCCAGAGGATCGACGCTACCTAGAAGAGCAGCGCGCCTTGAAAAAAGGGGCTCTGGTAATCAATCCTTTAGGTCAAGTAGTGGCTCAAGGTTGTGGCCAAGACGACAACCTTTTAATTGCCGACATCGACCTGAGTGATGTGATCATTCCTAAGCTGGTTCAAGATACAGCTGGACATTACAACCGCCCAGAAATATTTGCTGAGCTTTTCAAGTAAAGCATTAACCCCATATAAACTTATCTGATTGCAGGTACTCCCATGCGTTTACATGCTATGGCTCCCTATGCCGCATTGATTGGTGCCAACTTGTTCTTTAGTGGCAATTACTTACTTGGCGGCGTCGCAATGTCGACAATGCCTTTGATGAGTTTGATGTACATCAAATGGTTGGTAGCTTGCATCCCGATGCTGCTTTTAGCGCACTTTATCGAGAAGCCTGACTGGCGCGTTGTTCTCCGAAGCTGGAAGAAGATTTTTATGCTAGGGGCGTTGGGGATCGCCGGTTATGGGTTCATGTTCTACCAGGCGCTTTCGTCAACGACCCCTCTGAATGCATCATTGATTAACGCATTCAATCCGGCACTGATAGCGATTGCATCGGCCCTGTTTGTAGGCGACCGCCTGTCTCCTGAGAAGCTCGGAGGCATCGCAATCGCATTCTGTGGCGTCGTATGGGTGCTTACAGGCGGCCATCCAACTGTGCTGGCAAGCCAAAGCTTGAACCCTGGTGACATGTGGATGATCGGCGTGATCTGCTGCTGGACGGCCTACACCATTATTGCCCGGAAAGGCAGCGAGATTTCGCCGCTGTCCAGCTGTGCACTTCAGATGACCTTCTTTACCTTGTGCATGACCCCCTACGCGATTTTCAATGGAATCACCCTGCCCTCCACTTCAGCGGCAGCCTGGTCGATGGCTTACATCTGCGTATTTCCTTCTGCTGTTGCATTCTTCCTTTGGAATTACGCGGCCAAGCATGTGGATTCAGGTATTGCAGGTCAATCGCTCAACCTGACAGTCCCATTCATTGCAATCATGACCTTGATGGCTGGGGGCACAGTCACCTCTGTGGACGTGATCGGCGGTGCCTTGGTGCTTTCAGGGGTATTCCTTACCTTGCGCGCCCCCAAGGCTAGACGTACCGCCCCTCAAACCGCTGAGGCAGCGTGATGACTCCGACTTACAACCTGTACGGCAAAGAATTACCAATCCCGAAAAAGCCGGAATTCGAAGTGTATTTTGATCCGACCACAACCGTCGTGATCTCCATTGATATGCACGAAGGTCATCTGAGCGAAGCCGACGATTGCCCATGCCCTGCCCCAAGGGGCCGAGCCATCATTGAGGCAGTGGATGCGTTTCACCGAAGCGCTAGACAACGTGGAGTACCGGTACTTCACGTGGTATCAAAGCTCAAGCAATCTGGCCTGGATGACATCAACGGTATTCCAGCTGCCTGGCGGCACACCATGCCGGAGTACACAGGGCCAATCAGAGGCATCAACGAACACGGAGTATCCGGCTCAAAATGGACTGAGCTGTGCACCGAGTTTCTGGAGGGCGATGAGCTGATCGATACCAAGCGTCGACTGTCGGCTTTCTACCCCACAGACCTCGATTTCGTACTGCGCCAAATGGGAGCTAAGACGGTCATTCTCACTGGCATCAATACGGACTGTTGCGTGTTGAACAGCGCCTTTGACGCTTCGAACAGAAACTACCGTGTCATCGTACTGAGTGACGCCACAGCAGGAACAGACGAATACTTAGAGAAAGCAAGCCTGTCCATTATTTCTCTGTTCCTGGGCGTTGTCATGAGTTCCGACCAGCTTCTCAAAAAATGGAGTGCGCCTCTCCAGTAGATTAGAACTCACGTGATACAAGAGTTTTAACCGACTTCATTACTAATAGCTCATCTGAACCGAGGCGAGGCTCTCAGCGCGTTAGACCGTGGGAGCCAAACTTCGGTATCCCCCCCTTAGGAACCACACCACCAAAGCCCTGGAGTGCCGGGAGTCACCGCGTGCAGCGTGACTCTGTCGGCAAAGCTCAACCATCTGTCAGATTTGAGCTATGGGATTGCTACTTCTCCCCGATTAACATTTCCACCTCAAATGGAGGAGTTCCAATGAATTACTTTTTCCCAATCATCGCCGCATTCCTGTGGAGCGGTAACACCGTAGTTACGAAGCTTTGCGCTGGCCAAATTTCTCCAACGGAAATGAGTTTTTACCGTTGGGTTCTGGCATGCCTGGTACTGACTCCTTTTGTACTGCCGCAAGTAGTGAAGAACTTCAGAAACCTGAAGCCTCTCACCCCACGTATCATCGTTTTGGGGTTGTTGGGCTCGGTAATCTATCAGTGCCTTGCTTATTACGCTGCGTCCTATACGACAGCAACGAAAATGGGGATCATCCAATCGCTCTACCCACTGCTGGCACTGATCCTGGGCAGCATCTTTCTGCGCCACCGTGCAACCGCAGCAACCCTACTGGGCGGCCTGGTCTCTGCCATCGGTGTAGTGACGGTGATCTCGGGCGGCCACATCGAAAATCTGGTCAAAAACGGGCTCAGTATCGGTGACGGGTTGATGCTCATCGCGACATTGGCGTTCGCCACCTACGGCATGCTTATCCATAAATGGAATATGAAGCTGCCTCTGCTGCAGTCTGTGTACCTCCAGGCGATTGTCGCCACGGTTGCTCTGCTTCCGCTCTATCTCTTCAGCGAGAAGAACCATATCAGCGCAGAAGTGGTTGGCTACATCGCCTTCGCCGGTATCGCGGCTTCGATCCTCGCCCCACTTGCGTGGATCACAGGTCTCGGCAAGCTAGGCGCTCCTCGCGCCGCACCGTTCTTCAACTTGGTTCCAGTTGTCACTGCGCTTCTGGCAACCCAGTTGCTGGGCGAGACCCTCAGCTTCGCCATCGTCATTGGTGGTGCACTGGCCATTGCAGGTGTAGTCATCTCCGAAACCTGGCGTCCTAAAGCACAGCCTGTCGCTCAACAGCAGCGTGCGTAACACCAGCGGTTCTCCCGCAGTGAGTAGTTGATAAGTGCCAGGCAGGTGCGGGAGCGCCTGCCTGGCAACACCCAACACTGCTGGAGGGATGAACTGGCGTTGGTTAACCAACTCTCTGCCAACGCTTGATACATCCGAATTCAATAACGAACAAGGATCGATCATGTCTTTCGAACATTCTTCTGAAAAGTTGGGAATTGCACCGAATGACCGCTCCACCCGATTCGCCCGCTCCCTGCTGGCGGAGGCAGGCCTCGGCCTGGACGGCGAGCAACCATGGGACATGTATCTGTGCAGTGATGATGTGCCACGCCGCGCTTTGGCTCAAGGCAACCTTGGACTAGGTGAGGCGTACATGGATGGAGACTGGGAATGCTCTCAGCTAGACGTATTCTTCTCCCGCCTGCTGCGTTCAGGGATTACCGATCAGATCAATCCGCTGGCGCTCCTTCACCACACCCTTTCTGCCCGCCTTCTCAATCGCCAAACCAGTCGTCGAGCTTGGACAGTTGGTGAGCAGCACTACGATCTCGGTAACGACTTCTACTCCGCCATGCTCGACCCTCGAATGACCTATACCTGCGGTTACTGGAAGGACGCTAATGACCTGGCTCAGGCTCAAGAAGCCAAACTCGACCTGATATGCCGTAAGCTCGATCTACGTCCCGGCGTGCGAGTGCTGGACATCGGCTGCGGCTGGGGCAGCTTCATGGGCTTTGCCGCCGAGCACTACGGGGTCGAATGCGTAGGGGTGACTATCTCTCGCGAGCAGTGCCAATGGGCCGAAGAGCGCTACAAAGGCTTACCCCTGAGTTTCCGGCTCCAAGACTACCGGGAGCTCAACGAGCGGTTTGATCGAATAGTCAGTATCGGGATGTTTGAGCACGTCGGACGAAAGAATCACCGCACCTTCATGGAGGTAGCGGCGCGTTGCTTGGACGATGATGGTCTGATGCTGTTGCACACGATAGGCAAGAATCGCCGTCATGATGTGCCTGACCGGTGGATCGATAAGTACATTTTCCCCAACGGTGACTTGCCTTCAATCGGCCAGATCGGTGATGCCGCTGATGGTCTCCTCGTGATTGAAGATCTGCACAATTTCGGCGCCGATTACGACCGCACGTTGATGGCATGGCACGCCAACTTCGAAAGACATTGGCCACGTTTCTCCAAGGAACTCGGGGAGCGTTTCCGACGTATGTGGGAGTACTACCTGCTTTCGTGCGCTGGTGCCTTCCGAGCCCGAGACATCCAGTTGTGGCAGTGGGTGTTGTCTCGTCGTGGAGTGGAAGGAGGCTATCAGCGCGTAAGCTGATCGACTCGTTACCCGGTGTCCTGTCCTGGCCGATCTGGACACCGTACCCGCCTCTGGGATCAGTGCACACCGCTGTTGCGCTACAAGCAGAAAAACAGACCTCCAGGTTCAGTGCTCTATAGCCTTATGCTATACCCCAAGCACGAGGAAGACCTACGAGGTGAATGGTGGCTGAGACCCCACAAACAGACAGCGGAGTATCGAAGATCGAGACCTTCGAAGGTGACATCTATTTTCGTCACCAGTCCCTCCAACCCGATGAGTGGGACGCGCATTCTCATCCATGGGGACAGATCAACTACGTCTCTCAAGGCCTGATGCATATCGATGTGGGTGGAGAGCGCTTCGTCTCACCACCACATTACGCGGTATGGATACCTCCAAATGTTGAGCACTCCTCGTACAGCACGGTGGCGTCGACATATCGAAGCGTTTATCTGTCAGTGGCCTTCTCACAAAAGCTTCCAGAGAAGCCGTCCGCGATCACGGTAAGCGAGCTTCTGAAAGCGGTGCTCGATGAGTTCGCACGGCTCAATGTTTGTAGTCCTAGCAGCCGGCAAGAGATGACCATGGCGCAAGTGGCTCTTGATCAGATTGAAGCCTCAACCACCATGCACGCTTACCTCCCCTACCCTCAGTCTCCGCTGCTAAAGTCGATCCTGGATGATGTTCAGAGAAACCTGAAGAACAAGCGGTCTACGCAAGACATCGCAAAGGCCTTCAACATGACAGCGCGCACCTTGGAGCGACGTTGCCAAACCGAACTGGGGATCGGATTCGGCGAGTGGCAACAGCGGATACGCCAGATGAGGGTGTTCGAAGAGCTGGATGCGGGACTAACAATTCAACAGATCGCGTTTGAACTGGGATACTCGTCAGCGTCCGCCCTGATAAAAATGTTTAGACGGGTAGCGGGGATGACCCCAGAGCAGTACCGCAACCGCAAATAAAAAATGGCGCTGAGCTCAATGCTAGCGCCATTTTTTGACCTACAGGAACAGGAAGCCTAGTTGAACAACTCCTTGAAAAGCTCAGGCCGATTGTAGTGCCCCGCCGTATCCTGGACTAGCTTCGGGATGATCACGTCACTGAGATCGATATCCGCGAACAGCAGATCCTCATCTACTCCACAGCCTTGAGCAATCACCTGTCCAAGTGGGTTGATCACCATCGCACCGTTCTTCTGCTCCCGACGACTGATCAGGTAGTCGCGATCCGCTGCATTGTGCGCCACAGCATCGATGTATGCCTCAGATATCCGGGATACCGAGCTAATTGCGAAGCACTTGAGTGAGTAGGCCAAGCCTGCGGAGGCAGTCTGGATTACGTGGTGCATAGGAACAAACGGCCCAAAATAGAACGGCCAGGACGCAACATGGACAACCGGGTAATTCAGGGCCGCCGCATACTGGCCGAGCGGATTGGAGTTCTCGCCACAAATCAGTGACGACACCACCCCAAACTCAGTCTTGAACGCATTGTAGTGGCCTGTGTCACCTGGCGCATGCACCTGGCGCTCACCCGTCGTTGGCACGTATTTCCGATGTGTCCCGACGATCTGGCCGCTGCTGTTGATGTGCACTTGGGAGTTGTACATCGTTCCCGTTCTGCCATTGACTCGCTCATTGATCCCAACGACAGCGTTGATAGAACCGATTCGACAAGCCTCAGCGATCTGATTGATATGCTCCCCTGGGACTTCGACAGAATTCAGAAACAGTCGCTTATCAAGCTCACGTACTGCGCCAACCTCAGGAAGGGTTTCATACCAATTGGGGAAGGTTGGAATGAATGCCTCAGGAAAAGCGATCAGGTGTGCACCTTGACTCGCAGCGTCGGCGATTAGCTTACAAGCCAGCTCAGTCGTGGCATCCAAATCTAGGAAAACTGACTCTGCCTGCACTGCAGCCACTCGGATTTTCCTGAAGTCTTGTCGAACGAAGCCACTCATAATTCACCTGCATGTAGTACTGACGGATTGCCCCTGCGGGACTCTCTTTGTGAGGACTGCAATGCTCGTTTCCTGAGGGAATTTTGAGAACCGATTTGCGTTATCGAACTACGACAGATGATCTTCTGAATCCGACATCGCCCAATGCCGAGAAGATAATCAGGCTCTCAGACTGCTCGGAGCGCACACCCGAAAGGCATCAGCTGATGATGGCCTCAGGCGTTTGAGCTACGGGCCAGTGGCACTTCAGGCGGGACATCGGTGATGTACGCAAGGCACAAGCAACCAGGGAAGTGACGGCCCCATTCAGGATTCTGTTACTGAATATCGACTTCCGCCACGACCTCTCTAATCATATTCATGAATGCACGGGCTGCTGGAGACTGAAGTGCGGCGGCTCGATAAGTGAGCCCTATTGGCCGGGTGGTGTGACTTAGCACCAGTGGCACCGGGATCAGGTCTTTACTATCGATCTCATACTGAAGTTGATGCGCCGAAACGGCGGCGAGCATGTCAGAGTTCAAAAGCACTCCTCGAAGTATCGCAAGGTCTCCGGTTTCCACCACCGGAGGCGGCGAGCTGATACCTATATGTGCAAAAAACGTTGAAAGCAGCTCACGTGCCGGCGAGCCAGATCTTGGCAGCACCCATTTTGCAGAAGCGAGCATTGCGGGTGTAACTCTCCGGCCTGCCCACGGATGCCCACGACGCATCAAGATCACTAGATTTTCCCGCATCAGCTCTTCGCCTAGCAGGTCTGAGCCATAGGAAGATGAACGCAAGGCACCAAAGACTAAATCCACATCGCCTGACCGTAACTCGCTAGCCAAGAGGTCAAACGGGCTCTCGTTCGTGACGATTGAAACGCCGGGATGGCGACCGGTGAGGCGCACTATTGCTTGCGGAAGAATATGAGTCCGCCCCAACGGCAGCGCACCAACATGTACGATGCCTTTAACAACGCCATCCAAAAATGTGATGTCTGCTTCCAAATGGCGGAGCTCATTCAACGCACGCCGAGTGTGGAGCAGAACCGTAGACGCCGGCCTGGTTGGCAACAAGCCTTGAGGTGTGCGCTCGAAAAGGCTGACGCCACAGCCTTGTTCTAGAATCTTTATCGCCGCGCTTATTGCGGGCTGAGATACGCCCAGCACCATGGCTGCGGTTTGCATATTTTGGGTTTCGCAAAGCCGAGCAAATATCTCCAGACGTCGATTCTGGAACAGATAAAGCGGCTCCCCCGCCCGTTCCTTCCCTCTACCTAGAACCTGCGGGATACACAGGAGTTCAGCCACCGCGCGCTTGGCCCGTGGAAGAATTGACGCGCCTTGCCGAGTCAGTCGCATACCGCTCGCATTGCGCTCAAATACGGACACCCCCAAAGACGACTCGAGTGAAATGATTGATCGAGTAACGGCTGATTGAGCGCGGAACAAGGCGGCAGCTGCTTTAGAGATGCTCCCGGTCTCAACCACGTACAAAAATGCTCGGATCTGCATCAGGCTAGGAGAAACAGGGGGTGTCATGAGTTCGCACTCTCAGCGCTCGTCGGTATATCGCAGGATGGCGTGGCCATCCCAATAAGTAAAATGCATACCTTGAGAGGAGGAAGGCATTATCTGCTTAAGGTACACGTATGCGACGGTATGTCCCATCGATCCCCACGATGAGATGAGCCTCAAATGAACACCTCACAACAAAAAACAGCCTTGATCGTCAGTGCACATTCCGCCGATTTTGTTTGGCGCGCAGGCGGCGCCATCGCTCTTCATGCCCAGCAGGGATATGCCGTACACATCGTTTGCCTGTCCTACGGGGAACGCGGTGAGTCTGCCAAATTGTGGCGCAAGGGTGAGATGACCGAGGAGAAGGTGAAAGCGGCTCGTCGTGAAGAAGCTCAAGCTGCCGCTGACATCCTGGGCGCCAACGTCGAGTTTTTCGATATTGGTGACTATCCGATGCGCGCAGACAAGGAAACCTTGTTTCGCCTGGCCGACGTCTTTCGACGAGTTCAGCCGGAGTTTGTACTGAGCCATTCAATTAAGGATCCGTACAACTACGACCACCCACTGGCGATGAACCTCACTCAGGAAGCCCGCATCGTCGCTCAGGCTGAAGGCTACAAGCCTGGCGAAAAGATCGTCGGCGCTCCCCCTGTCTATAGCTTTGAGCCACACCAGCCTGAGCAGTGTGAGTGGAAACCTGACGTGCTGCTGGACATCACTGAGGTGTGGGACAAGAAGTACGCGGCGATTCAATGCATGGCAGGTCAGGAGCACCTCTGGGAGTACTACACCCGCGTAGCCCTTCAACGCGGCGTGCAAGCCAAGCGCAACGTCGGCATCGCCTCTTCGCGAAACATTGTCTACGCAGAGGGCTATGAAAGCCTCTTTCCTCGCGTTACGGAGAACCTGGGATGAGCAGCCTCATTGGAAAGACAGGCATTGTGATTCGCAATATCCCCCGAGCTGACGGCAACCTGATAGACGCACTTAACGAGTTCGGCGTGGCAACGGTACACGAGGCCCAAGGCCGCAAAGGACTGCTCGATAACGCGATCCGCCCCATCCAGCAAGATCAGGGCATTAGTGGTTCCGCCGTGACGGCACTGGTTGCCCCCGGCGATAACTGGATGTTTCACGTCGCGGTAGAACAGTGTCAGCCAGGAGATGTCTTGGTCGTGGCGACTTCCTCCCCATGCACTGACGGCTACTTCGGTGACCTACTCGCAACTTCCCTACAAGCTCGGGGAGTAAGAGGACTGATCATCGATGCAGGCGTAAGGGACACACGAACGCTCAGGGAAATGGGTTTCAAGGTCTGGTCACGAGCCGTGCATGCCCAAGGTACAGTGAAAGAAACGATTGGCTCGGTGAACACTCCGGTAGTCTGCGCCGGCCAGTTGGTTGAACCTGGAGACGTGGTGGTTGCAGATGATGACGGCGTTGTGATCGTCAGACGGCAGGAGGTTCGGGCAGTGGTCGATAGCAGTCGCAAACGTGCTGACCTAGAGGAACAAAAGCGACTGCGTCTCGCCGCAGGTGAATTAGGCCTCGATATCTACACCATGCGCCAGAAGCTCGCTGATCGCGGCTTGGTCTACTACGACACTCTCAGCGATCTGGATGGATGACGCCATGAGCCAGACTCGAATTCCTTGTCTGTTGATTCGCGGCGGCACCTCTAAAGGCGCATTCTTCTTGGCGAATGAGCTGCCTCCTGAAGGCGAGGCGCGAGATCAGGTATTACTTGCTGCCATGGGCTCCCCCGATCCACGCCAGATTGATGGCATTGGTGGCGCTAACTCGCTCACTAGCAAGGTTGCGATCATCAGCCCTTCAAATCGTCCCAACGCTGATGTGGACTACTTGTTCGCCCAGGTTTCAGTTGAAGAAGCCAAGGTAGATTACGGCCAAAACTGCGGAAATATCCTGGCAGGTGTAGGCCCGTTCGCCATCGAGCGGGGCTTGATAAAAGCACATGATTCGATCACACCCGTGCGCATCTTCATGGCCAACACGGGCCAGACCGCAATCGCTCATGTCCAGACGGTTGACGGTCGAGTTGAGTATGACGGAGAGGCCAGAATCGATGGTGTTCCGGGTACCAGTGCTCCTTTGATTGTCGAATTCCAGGACATCGCTGGCTCCAGCTGTGGGGCTCTACTTCCCACAGGCAACGCAGTCGACCATGTCGATGGTGTTGAGGTGACATGCATTGATAACGGCATGCCCGTAGTCCTGATAAGAGCAGCCGATCTGGGCCGCACAGGATACGAAAGCCCTGAGGAGCTCGATGCCGATACCGAGCTTAAATCGAAGCTTGAGTCCATCAGACTACAAGCCGGGAAGCTGATGAATCTGGGTGACGTTAGCAGCCGAACCGTACCCAAGATGTCTTTGATCGCGGCTGCGCGTGATGGCGGCGCGATCTGCAGCCGCACATTCATTCCCCACCGCTGCCATACATCCATCGGTGTATTCGGCGCGGTCAGTGTCGCGACAGCCTGTCGCCTTGAGGGCACGGTTGCTTCAGGTGTCGCTCGGGTCGAGCCCGGTGATCACTTACGAATATCCGTGGAACATCCAACTGGAGAATTCTCCGTTGAGCTTCGCATGCGAGAAGACAAGATCGCAGGCTGTGGCCTAGTGCGTACGGCTCGATTGCTCTTTGACGGACATGTGCTAATCCCTGCCTCAATCTGGCCATCGGTAACTACAAAATGATCAAAACCGTTACCTTGATCGGCTTCGGTGAAGCTGGTGGCATCCTAGGGCAAGACCTTGCTGCCGCTGGCGTAGAAGTTTTCACCTATGATCGATTGCACGACGACCCGAAAAAACGACCAGCCCTGCTCGAAAAAGGGCGACGTTGCGGCGTGACCGTCTGCGATAGCGCTGCCCTTGCCCTATCGCGCGGCGAGTGGGTGATTTCTGCCGTGACCGCCGACAGTGCCCTGAGGGTCGCACAGGATGCGGCTCCACTGATGCTGAAGGGGCAGTTGTTCATAGATATCAACTCCGTTGCACCTGCAACCAAGCGGGTAGCAGAAGCCGTCATGGCCCAGTACGGAATTGATTACATTGACGCCGCCGTCATGGCGCCCGTTCCTCCGCAACGACTGCTCACACCCATACTGCTTGGCGGCACGCGTTCCGATGAGGTCTGCTCTCAACTGAACGCTCTTGGCATGAACACCCGCGTGGTCGCCAACACCATTGGCGTGGCTTCAGCGATCAAGATGTGTCGAAGCATCATGATCAAAGGCTTAGAGGCCCTCACGACGGAATGCTTGAGTGCTGCTCGGCAGTACGATGCGGAGGATGAAGTTCTCACGTCGCTGCACAAAAGCTTTCCAAGCATGGGATGGAACAGTGATCTCCCGCACTATCTGATCAGTCGCGTGGCAGAGCACGGGCTACGCCGATCAGAGGAGATGAAAGAGGTAGCAAAGACAGTTAGCGATGTCGGTGTTGCCGGTTACATGAGTCGGGCGATAGTGAGCTCACAACGAGGGCTTATAGACTCAATGGCTGAAGCGGACATCGAATATTCGACGCTGGAACCCTTCAGTTGGAGTGTATTGGTCGACATCCTCTATGGCAGCTCAGCCGCCAAGCAAAGTGAAGCCCTGAAAAAAGGGTAAGATAAGGTCTTTGAGTTGAGCCCCATGGATCTCAAGCAACTGGAATGCTTTGTACGGGTGGCGGAATTTGGCAGTTTCACCAAAGCCGCAGCTGTCCTGAACATCTCGCAGTCTGTCGTCAGTCGGCAGGTTCGCCAGCTTGAGGTTGAACTCCAGGAGCATCTACTGATGCGTAATGGACGTGGGGTATTACTAACCGGTTCCGGCCAGCGACTCTTCGAACACGGTAAGGGCATTCTCAGACAGGTTTAGGTAGCGCGGGAAGACCTACGAGAACAACGCGATACCCTGTCCGGCAAAGTCGTCATTGGCCTTCCTCCCAGCATTTCCCGGCGCCATACCGTGGCGTTGGTAACGGCATTTCGCAAGCGTTTCCCGAATTGCATCTTAGGCATCAAAGAAGGCCTTACTCACTCGGTGCGCGAGTGGCTGCTCTTGGGCCGACTTGATTTCGCGCTGCTTTTCAATCCTGGTCAAAATGCGCAGCTGCAATATGAACACCTCCATTCTGAGCCATTGATGCTCATCGGGAGCCAGCATTCCGATCTCCCTGCCACAGTTCCGATGAAGGATTTGGGCAAGTTTCCGCTCATCACTCCGAGTGAGCCTCATTCAATTCGGCGCTTGATCGAGACTGAAGCGACACGCCACGAGGTTCAACTCGACATATCTCTGGAAGTAGACAGCATCCCGTCCCTTCTGGAGCTGATTGATCTCGACATGGGCTATGGAGTGTTGTTTCGTTCCGCGCTGGTCAACAGCAACGGCCAATTGGAAGGTCTCAAAGCCGCACAGATTGTCGATCCCACAATTCAGACCCATCTATTCGTAGCCACATTCGAGCAGAGACCTCTCTCTCGTCTCGCGGAACAAACGATGGCACTCATGCGTGAGATTTGCATACCTTAGCCTGACGCATGCAAAAACAGCATAACTGCTAGAACTCGGGTCGAGTTGTTGATAGGCCGGAAGACGCCCACCATCGGGATATCGATTCCACTAACAACGACTAATAGGATACGAGATGAAATCCTGCCTCGCTCCAGATCCACACCCCACCATTCCTCTGCAAAAGCTGCCAGAAGGCGCGTGGGACGCACATTGCCATGTGTTTGGGCCCGCCTCGGTTTTTCCCTACGCAGAAGACCGCAGCTATACGCCTCCAGATGCACCGTTCGAAGCTCTGCGGTCTTTGCACGATCACCTCGGTTTCAGCCGTGGCGTAATCGTCCAGGCCAGCTGTCACGGTACCGACAATCGCGCCATGCTCGACACCATCGCTCGCAGCGAGGGGCGCTATCGGGGTGTAGCCATCGTCAATGGCTCCGAATCTGATCACCAACTTGCAGCCCTTGATGCCGGCGGTGTTCGTGGGGTTCGGTTCAACTTCGTTGCTCACTTGGGCGGAGCCCCCGATCTAGATGTTTTTGACAGTACTGTAGATCGTCTTGCAGATCTGGGATGGCACGTGGTTTTGCACCTCGACGCACAAGACATCCTCACCTACGCAGACCGGCTTGCGCGGATCCCCGTACCTTTCATCATCGATCACATGGGCCGAGTCAAAGCCCAGGATGGCATCGACCAGAAACCATTCCACGCGCTGCAACAGCTGATGGAAAACCCATTGGCCTGGGTGAAGGTCTGCGGTGCAGAACGTGTATCGGCAGGTCGTCGACCATTCGAGGATGCGATACCTTTCGCAGAGCGGCTTATTGAGATCGCTCCGGACAGAGTTCTGTGGGGTACTGACTGGCCACATCCAAACATTTCTAAGGACATGCCAAACGACGGCGGATTGGTGGATCTGATGTTCAGATTCTGTACGGATCCAGAGAAGCGCCAGAAGCTGTTGGTAGAGAATCCCCTGAAGCTGTACGGACGCTAAGCAACAACGCTCGACCATTCTTCCAACAATAAGATTTCAGTGAGAATAGCCATGAACNCAAACCGCCCTTCTACAAAGCGATGTACTTCCAGGTTCTGCTCGGAATCATCGCTGGCGTCTTGGTCGGTCACTTCTGGCCGACATTCGCCGCTGACCTAAAACCCTTGGGCGATGCCTTCATCAAGCTGATCAAGATGATCATCGGCCCAGTCGTTTTCTGCACAGTGGTAACCGGCATCGCAGGGATGCGCGATTTGAAGAAAGTAGGCCGTGTCGGTGGTAAAGCACTTCTCTATTTCGAGGTCATCTCTACAGTCTCTCTCCTCATCGGCCTGATTGGAGGCCATCTCTTCAATCCGGGAGGTGGGTTCAATGTGGATGTGAATTCGCTGGATGCATCAGCGGTCACGGGCTTCGCGGAAAAGGCCCAACACATGCACATGGTCGAGTTTCTGATGGGAATCATCCCCTCAACATTCGCCCAAGCTTTTGCTGAAGGCAATGTGCTTTGCATCCTCTTGGTCTCCATCCTCTTCGGATGCGCACTCTCGTCAATGGGCGACAAGGGCAAGCCGGTCTACGACATGATTGAAGGTCTCTCGGGGGTTTTCTTTCGGATCGTTCATATCATTGCCAAGCTGTCCGCAGTCGGCGCGTTTGGTGCGATTGCCTTCACGGTAGGCACCTATGGCGTCGCAGCTCTGCTGCCACTCATGAAACTGGTGGGCAGCTTCTACATCCTCTGCGCGCTATTCGTGATTGTTGTGCTTGGCGCTGTGGCTAAGCTTTGCGGCTTCAACATCCTCCGGTTCGTGGCTTACATCAAAGAAGAACTGTTGGTGGTACTGGGTACCAGTTCGTCTGAAGTTGTACTTCCGCAAATCATGGAGAAGATGGAGCGATTGGGCTGCTCGAAACCGGTAGTAGGCTTGGTGATTCCGACCGGGTACTCGTTCAACCTGGACGGTACCAATATCTACCTGACCATGGCCGTTCTGTTCATCGCGCAAGCTCTGAATATCGAGCTGTCACTCACCCAACAGCTGACGCTCGTGGTGGTCGCAATGCTGACGTCCAAAGGTGCCAGCGGCATCTCCGGCGCCGCCTTTGTAATGCTGACCAGTACGCTGATGGTGGTACCTCTTGTTCCTGTGGCAGGCATGGTGCTAATCCTCGGCATTCACCGTTTCATGGGGACTGGATTGGCAATGACCAATCTTGTTGGTAATGGGGTAGCTGCCCTGGTCGTTTCAGCTTGGGAAAAAGAGCTGGATCGCGACAAGCTCGCTAAAGAACTCAGCGTCAAACACTAAAGCTTCAACCTAAATAATAAAAGTATGTCCTGTTCGGCCTAGCGCCGAGCAGCGACACTCTGCGTCAGGAAAATAATAAAAATGAATCGCTCCCTCTCAAATGTCATCATCATCCCTCTTACGCTCATCGCTAACAGCGCGTTCTCGGAGGGCTTTATAGAGGACAGTAAAATCCGCCTTGAAGCCCGAAACTTTTATTACAACGGTGATTTTCGCCAAGGTACAGGCGTATCTAAACGCGAAGAGTGGGCCCAAGGCTTTTTGCTCAATTATGAGTCTGGTTACACATCAGGCCCAGTTGGCTTCGGGGCAGACGCGTTGATCTTTGCAGGGTACAAACTGGACTCTAGCCCAGATCGATCAGGTAGTGGACTGCTTCCAAAACGCGCATCTGGCGAAGCAGTAGATGAGTATTCAAAGGCTGGGTACGGCGTCAAAGCCAAGGTATTCGATACAACTGTTCGGTACGGTATGTCACTACCGAAATACCCTGTTCTCCAGTACAACAATAGTAGATTGACGCCGCAGACATTCCAGGGGTTCCAAGTCAGCTCGACAGATATTGATCGATTGACAATCAACCTCGCGCAGTTCGACCAGACCATTACCCCCGATTCTACGGACTTGAAGGACATCACCATCGCTGTGAAAGATGGCCGCTATCGTGCGACTGGGATCGGTGACTTTTACCGACTCGGGGGAGCCACTTATAAAATCACGCCTAAGTTGAGCGCCAGTTATTTCTATGGCGAGCTGGATGACGTATATCGTCAACAGTATGTGGGCTTGGTTCACAGCATGCCGTTAGGGAACGGCAACCTCACGACGGATCTGCGTGCTTTTGCCAGCAGCGACATCGGAGCCGCCAAAGCTGGTGATGTCGATAACCGAGCCTATGCGGCCTCGTTCAACTACTCAATGAATAATGGCCACAGCGTGATGGCGACGTACCAGGTCATGCAGGGATCGACCGGCTTTGCCTACGTCAACAACCCTTACCTTCCCAACTATGTGCAGTATCACGACTTCGGGAGCGCAGGCGAGCGTAGCTGGCAGCTTCGTTACGGCTATGATTTTGCTGCGCTAGGAGTTCCCGGACTCAGCTTCTTCACCGCCTACATTCATGGAGACGGATTGAAGAAGGTCGGTGCCGACAAAGAATGGGAGCGTGACGTAGAAGTGAACTATGCGTTTCAAGGGAAGCTAAAAGGATTTTCTCTAAGGCTGCGTAATGCAACATTCCGCAGCGATGATCTGCGCGACATCGACGAGACCCGCTTGATCGCGAGCTACCTTTTCACCTCGTTCTAACGCGAGGCCTTCGGCAATACTGAGCCTTAGGGCTCAGTATTGAGCCGGACTCCTCCGGGCGGACACCTTGCGCATCGTCGCGTCATCTGGGGTGGCGCTTATCCGACGCCAACTACCCTCTACCCGTCACGGATGCAGCGACAATCCCTTGATCGCTTTATCGACCGACTTCTTGGGCCCCCTCAACACCAAGCCTACCAACTGAAGGTCTTCAGGATCCTCCTGCAGGAACACCTCTCTGTTAGCTTCATCATGGCCGGTCGAGAACATTGCGTGCACGTAGGGCAACATCGTGAGCTCTCGCTCCAATCCCGTCCGGTGGGCCTTCTGCAAGCCCTCAAGACCTGCTTCGAACACGAGCATGGGTTGGATCGACATATTGCCGTACTCGTGGCCGTGGGCATTCACATAGGGCTTGCCGAGTATCTCGGGCGCTGCGGAAGCTACGCCGGTAGCGAGGAACGCAACGACGTTCACCCTCTGCCAAGTGGCGAGGTCGTTGCGGACGATGAAAGCGATTTTGGTGTCAAACATGGAGTACTCCTCAAAGCTGTATGGCGATGATGGAGTCGGCAGTTGATGCAGTCTGTAACGTTCGTGCAGGATCAGTTGGTGTTATGAGAGGTAAACGGTGTTGATGCACAAAGAGCTCGAGCTGTGATCCCGACCAAACTGGCAGCACCACATCAGCTCTATTTCACGAACTTGAGACAGGCAAATCCAGTCTCGATCCGCAGTTGCTGAACAGACTCAACGCGTTCCTGATCGCCAATTTTTTTGACTACGTTCACGCCGCAAAAATGCTGGTCTGGGCTGATAACAGATAGATAGCCTTTCCGTGGTTCGCTCCATGAGCCATTGACCACCGTATAGGTAGCACCCTGCTCAGGCGTGAAAGAGAACGGAACCTGGCATTGCATACCTCCGACTTCGCTCCGATAGGCCAGGATCAGCTCCTTGCCCGCGGCAACCGGAGATTCCACGTAATCACCATTGGCAGGCAGCGTGGTGTAACCCGCGTAGCAACCCTTGTCGTTGAATGTCATGGCGTCCAGTCTGGCGTCGCGGTCGTATTTCATACGCACGGTCGCTGAGGGCTCACTAGGCTGCGGAACGGCGTACTGCTTCCCGTAGAGAATTGAGTTGCAACCACTCAACAGCAAGGCTCCTGACAGCAAGACACACCCGCCGAACTTCTGAATCTTGTACATCAATCGCTCCCTGATTTATTGACGCGCCCCTCATCCCGTTGGACTCGGGAGACGGCTGAACGGCCATCTGATGCTGCATGACGTGACGAAGTTCCGGCCCGAGGATCAATGATTGATCTGCCAATGCTCCTACTGCTGACCAGGATGTTGGATGGATAACAACGAACCGCTCCGGCAGCTTTTTTATCGCCTACCTACTGGGCCGGCTGACTTTAACCTGCGCAAGACTTCCTCCCAGCACCTGTTGATTTCATCTCCGACCCAACCTCTAGCTGGTTTGGCGGGAGCAAGCTCTCGTACAGAGATGTACTTGAGTAGCCATTCATCTGGCCAACCGGCCCACTCGCCCGCCACAGATTTAAGATTCCCCTGGAGAACTGGAAATACCTCGAACCAGAGGATGCTGTGAACCTCGGTCAGCGTGTAACCGCTCTCCTCTATCGTCTTGGCCACATGATTAAAAGCCGCCTGTTCGACCTCTGTGTCCAAAAAAAACTCGGACAGCGCTTGCCAGATTTTCAATCGGTTTGAGTCCACGGCGTTCATTCGATCCCTTGGTTGGTCGATATTCGGTTCGCTCTGAGCACAGCATGTTTTCGGATGCTCAGCTTCGTTGCTGCTCATCGTATCGATCCACCAGGCCAAAGAGCACATTACGGAATAGGCACACCTTACCTGCCGACGCTTCGCGCTCTCATGTTGTGCAGGTTCAAGAGAATGACTGTCGGCAGAACGGGCTCGTTCAAGCAGGATATTCTGGCGTACGACAGGTTGTATGTGATCGGTAATTACACTGCGGCAATAGGGCAGGCGCGAGTAGGCCGGTCTTTAGGCCGACGCCCTGCGATACCGTCAGGGCGTCAAACTCATGCAGCCGTCCGATCAGGCTGCCGGCTTCAAAATAACCTTCGTCCAACCTTCGTCACGCGCGTCGAAATGCTTGTACGCATCAGGCCCTTCTGCCAATTTCAGGCTGTGGGAGATTATCTGCGACGGTTTGGCTCGGTCGTGATGGATCAATTCCGCAAGCCTACGGTTATAGGCTTTGACGTTGGCTTGCCCGGTGCGTATCTGCTGGCCCTTGAACCAGAACGCGCCGAAATCGAAGGCCATTTTGCCTTCCTTCGCCAGTTCATTTTTCGCGCCCGGATCCTGAGGAACAAACACCCCGACGACGCCGATGCCACCCGTGGCCTTGGTGGAAGCTACCAGGTTGTTCATCGTCAGGTGATTGGCCTCATGGCCGTGTTTGTCACAGCACTGGTACCCCACACACTCGCAACCTCGATCAGTGCCTTTGCCGTGAGTCAGGTTGAGGATCTGATCAACCGCCTCTTTCTCCAGGGAGTTGATTGGCGTGGCACCCATCTGCGCGGCCAATTTCAGTCGATCCGGATGGTTGTCGACCACGAACACCTGCGAGGCGCCTTTGATCATCGCGGCATGAGCTGCCATTAGGCCCACTGGCCCTGCGCCGTAAATGGCGATGCTTTCTCCTGGCATCAGGCCAGCCAGTTCAGTGGCATGCCATCCGGTGGGGAATATGTCTGACAGCATGACGTAGTCGTTTTCTTTCTCTTGTGCATCCTCTGGCAGCACTAGGCAATTGAAATCCGCATATGGCACACGCAGCAGTTCAGCTTGACCACCCTGGTATGGGCCCATATCCGCAAACCCGTATGCAGCTCCAGCACTGCCGGGGTTGGCCGTGAGGCAGAAACCGGTCAGACCTTTTTCACAGTTCTCGCAGAAACCGCAGCCAATATTGAATGGCAAACAGACGCGATCACCTACCTTGATGCGATCTACGCCAGCGCCGACTTCGATGACTTCCCCGAGGTTCTCGTGACCGAAAACACGTCCAGTCTCCATCGAGGTGCGGCCCTCGTACATGTGCAGGTCAGAGCCACAGATATTGGTAGTGGTGATGCGCACTACGGCGTCGGTAGGTTTTTCGATCTTGGCGTCTGGGACATTTTGCACGCTGACGTCGCGTGGCCCGTTGTAAACGATGGCTTTCATTAGACTCTCCCGTTCAAGCGACGATGAGGTGGTTTCGTCTGCTTACGAGATATCTGTCTAGTTCTACGAAGGTATGTTCAACAAATCGAGCTATGACCAGACGAGTGGTGATGCCGTCGCCCGCGTGGCGGCCCTTGAATTTGCAGCTCGTGACGAACTTAGACAGTTGAACGCCATAAAAGGGACTCCAAGCGATTTAGAGGGTTATAGCAACAGATGAATCAGGTAGGCTGAGCTGTTTCAGCCCTAACAAGCGCCCGGCCCGCCGACACGAAAGCCATGATTTAGGACGCCTCCGGCACCTCATTTGAGACTCTGCACATGCTTATGCCGTCCTACACTGATCCCGCTGGCTCCCTAGAACGTCTCTCTGCGTTGCGCAGTTACGGAATTCTGGATATTCCGCGCGAGTCCGACTTCGACGAACTGGTGGAGTTGGCGGCCCAAATCTGCGACGCCCCGATTTCAGTGGTCAATCTGATTGAGGATCATCGTCAGTGGTTCAAAGCGGAAGTCGGGTTGGGCATCAGGGAAACACCTCTGGACGTGTCCATATGCCGACATGTCCTATTGCAGCCAGGCATTACGATCATTTCAGACCTGCGCGATGATCCACGCATGTGTGCCAATCCGTTAGTGACGGGTGATTCGGGTCTTCGGTTCTATGCCGGCTGCCTCCTTGAAACCCCAGAAGGTCATGGCATTGGAACGTTGTGTATTCTGGATCGCTCGCCACGCATTCTGACCGCCCGCCAACAAACAGCACTCAAGACGCTCGCGAACCAAGTCATGGCGCAGATGGAACTAAGGCGCTCGCTCCAACAGAAAACCAAGCTTCTTGAGCAAAAGGAGTTGCTGCTCAAAGAGGTCAATCACCGCACGAAAAACAATCTTCAGCTAATCGTTGGGTTGATCCAGCTTCAAGTGCGACAGCTGTCTGACCATGATGCGCGCGCCGCGCTGATGGACACATCCAGAAGGATCATGAGCATCTCGACGGTACACGAGAGGCTATATCAATCGGATGAAGTCGGAGCTGTGGAGGCATCTTCATACCTGTCTCAGGTCATCGCTGGCATACAGGCAACTGCGCCCCACGAAGCCCTGTTTGAGCTTGATCTAGACTCGGTCAATCTCTCGATGGACAGCGCCATCCCTCTCGCATTGGTGGTAAATGAATTGCTCACCAACGCCCTCAAGTACGCGTACCCCTCTGAATCTCAAGGTACTGTAAAAGTGGGTTTGAAGCTTGAGCATGCCAAGTTAACGCTGACCGTGGAGGATGCTGGCCAGGGATTGCCGAAAGGCTTTGACCATCGCAAAACAAAATCCTTAGGCATGAAAATTATCGCCACCCTCTGTCGTCAGCTAGATGCAGAATTTACCTTTTCTGATAATCAGCCCGGCGTGAAGTGTGTCGTCGAGCTAAGCGTTCCGGCCCGCACTGGCGACTGACACTCTTTCTTCAGATTGAGTTGACTTCTATCCCAAATCGGATCAGTTGCGTCGTGTGCTGCTGAGGGTGAAAACCAAAAGCTAAAGGATTTTTTGGTAAAAGCTGAGGCCCCATTAAGCCACTGTATGGAGGAAATTGGAGGAGTCTGTGACTACCTGACCCTCCACTCAACCTATACGGTTCACACTCTCCCACCGAACGAGACTGTGATGGAACTGACGTGCATCCCCTTTGGCACAACTGCCTGGTCGACTGTAGAGACAACCATGCACCCTGGCGAATCAGGCACAGCCTACTGGCGCACTCGCCAATTTGGCAAAATTCGAGTTCGCCTAGTCGAGTACAGTCCTGGTTATCTAGCTGACCATTGGTGCAGCAAGGGCCATATCCTCTTCTGCCTTGAGGGCCAACTGGAAACTGAGTTGGAGGATGCCCGGACGTTCACATTGAGCGCCGGAATGAGCTACCAAGTCGGCGACAACGCAGAAGCCCATCGCTCCTCTACCACCACCGGCGCCAAACTGTTCATCGTGGACTGACTGAATGGAGTATCCATAGCCGCCTCCCCGCCCCAGATGAGAGCCATAGCAGCCGAAGTCAGCGTACTGTTGATCGGTTTCTGCAGCCTGAATCGGTATTTCCCGCCAAACGACAGCCCACCCGTAATAGAACCCTTCGTTTGTATATTGCTGACGGTATCGCCCTCCCGAAGAATTGACTTCGCAATCTGATCATTCGGACAGGAAGGCCGAACACAATGAACACGAGGTCAAAGAGACAATTGGAAAGCCTGCACAATGTGCGGGAGTGGCATCTGAGCATGGCGTTGCAGGCGCAAATCCAGGGTAGGATCACCGAATCTGAGTTCCATACCCGGTACTACCAACTGCTTGGCCCTGCAGTCGACATTGATGGCGTGAGGGACGGAGCATGCCCTGTGGTTCCACCACAAATAGCGTACGAATTTTAGGGAAGAAATCCTCGCGGGTAGGTGGCAGATTTTAAATCGCGCCAACCTCCCGCTCATACGTTGCTAGAACAAATTATTCCTTTCCTTCAGCTTCCTCCGTCATACCTCATTACCCGCTGACTCCCGCGAGTTCCACCAGACCTATGCTAACCAGCCAGGGACTCAATCTTTGTGGTATATGCTGCTCGGTCGAATAACCACCATCTGTGAGGGGACTCGAGCTTGTGAACAAACTCGGCCACACGAACGCACCAACCGCAGAACTCATTCGGAGCATGCGTGAGGTCGCTGTCACCTTGAAAAGCTCTTCTACTTCGCTGTTATCAGTGGCGGTGCGCTTGGCAGAAGCCGGACAAGATCACGAAGCCATGGTGCTCATTGATTTAGCCAAGGGGATTCAGGAGGCCGAAGACAAAGTGCGTCGGCATGCCAAGGAAGCAGGGACGGGGATGATCGTGAAGCTGAGCACGCATTGACTCTGTAGTACTCCTGCGGGAAGCGTGCCGCTCTTTCGGCCCTAGTCAAACGAATACTTCCTAGCAAGGGAGGTAAGCTGATCCTTTTCCTGCTCCAGCGTGAGTGAGATATTTGCACGCATGATCAGAAGCTTCGCGTGCCGCTTGCACGCTTGCTCAAAGAGCGCCGGATTAATCTCGGCCAGGCTGATGAGCGACTTGATCAGGCGAAGGTCAACTTCAAGTAGCCCCACGCCGTCCCGGCTGATTGGGGCGAAGAAATCGTCGAACAGGTCATCAACCGTCAGGCCACGCAAATAGACACACCGACAGTCCGGGCTGGTTTGAACAGCAAGCACATGGGGCTGGCCCCAGCACGTCAGCGTTCTAACGCCACGGCCAATGACATCAATGGCTGTACCTGGATCATTCACTGCCAGGGACAAGGCCCGGGACGCAATCTCTGAGAGCACGGAAAGCCCGAAACGAGGGTCGTGTTCAAAGGTTCGCCTGACACCAATGGTCAGGGTGGCCATAATCCTCTTCTTGAGTTCGTGTTCATCAGTGTGGCTGTCGCCAGTCGCCACCACTTGGGCGAGGGCCATTCCCAGATGAACAAAACTTCCCGGAAGGACTTCCAGGTAAATCTGTATCTGGCTCTCTTTAGCGATGCGACCCAGTGCCTGCACGTCGATGTGCTGGACATAGCCTGTCTGGTTGCTCGCCACCACGCTGGCTGAGGTTGGGAGCACAAGGTCATTTGGGTAGGCCGAACCTCCCAGGTACGGCCACTGCCCACGGTGACTGATGGCAGCAATCGCTGCCTTTTCAACTCGGTCGATGGTTTCACCTACCCGCCCCAGTTTGGAAAGATGGTCGATCCAACGCAGGAGCGTGTACACAATCAAAACCACTACCGCTATCGTCACTGCGAAGAGCAAGACACGACCTTGGGTACCGTACACGCCTGTACTCAGCGCAATGATGCCGACCAAACTGAAGAGAAACGAGCCGATGAAGGTCGCCAGCGCGTTCTGTGTCGTGGTGTCTTCCATGACCAGGGTGGTGGCACGCGGCGTAACCCCGCTGCTTGCAGCGCCATAGGCGGTGACCATAGTACTCAAGGAGAACGTGGTGACAGCCAGCATGCTGGACGCGATGATCCCAAGAATCTTGTCCACCGCGTCCGCGCCGATGCGTCCAGGCAATGACTCCGGGATGAAGTCTTTGAAGAACACGGCGAGCAATGCCGTGGCAACCCCCAAAATGGAGAACAGAGAAGCTCTGAACCAGAGCCGCTTGGTGAGTTGATTTGCAATCCAGCGCCAACGGGCAATCATGTGCAGTACCTTCAATGGCTACGGCTGATTGAGTGATTCCCGGAGCAGAAGTTTCACCCCGCCCTACGTGATGGCCGTTTGCATCTTGCTAACCCGCTCCCTATCATCGCGGTGGGTGCGCTGCTGCATACGGCACAGCGCAGGTTAAAGCTCAAGCGCTGGTCGGGCCGCCAGCGGAGAGTCACTGTGCCTAATAAATCCACGGCCCCCGCCGCTATTCCGCGTCCCCAGATTTTGACCGAACGTGCGCTGTCAGCGCTGGAACGGTTTTCTCACATCGAAGCCGTCAGCGGCGTTGCTCTACTTCTCGCAGCGGTAATCGCGCTGATCTGGGCCAACAGCCCTTTTGCCGAATCTTACGAACATTTCTGGAATACCCAGATCACCCTCGGACTGGGTGACTATTCGGTCTCTCGCTCGCTGCACTTTCTGGTCAATGATGGGCTGATGACGATCTTCTTTCTGGTGGTCGGCGCGGAAATCCGCCAGGAAATCAGAGACGGCGCGCTGGCAAACATGAAGCTTGCCACCTTGCCGCTTGGGGCAGCACTGGGCGGCGTGTTGATGCCAGCGATCATCTATTCGCTCCTCAATCATGGAACGCAGGCCAGTACTGGCTGGGCGGTTCCCACGGCGACCGACATCGCCTTTGCCGTTGGCGTGCTTGCGCTGCTGGGCAAGTCGATTCCTAACGGGGTACGTATCTTGCTGCTGGCGTTGGCCATCATTGATGACATTGTCGCGATCCTGATCATTGCAGTGTTCTACACCGCCAGCCTAGATTACCTGGGATTGCTGGTCGCCGCAGGCGGGCTTGTGCTGGTGCTGCTCTTTCAACGGATGGGGATCAGCAAGGCTTACGCCTACCTGTTGCCCGGCGCAGTGGTCTGGTTCGGACTGCTGAAGACCGGCGTCCACCCGACCCTTGCGGGCGTGATTCTAGGGCTGATGACCCCGGTAACCTCCAAGCCCACTACCGAGCGCCCACTCGAAACCATAGGCCGTACGTTTCATGAGCTGATGGATCGGTTCTCCCAGGCGGGCGATGACCCAGAGGCTGTTGCCAAGCCCCTGAAACAACTGCGTCATGCTCAACGGGAGGTTTTGCCGCCGGTACAGCGCATCCAGACAGCACTTCATCCCTGGGTGGCTTACGGAATCATGCCGCTGTTTGCATTGGCGAACGCCGGGGTCAGTTTTGAAGGCGCCAACTTGAGCGAAGCTGTTCCGCAAAGCGTCTTTGCCGGTGTTGTCCTCGCGCTGGTGCTGGGTAAACCCCTGGGCGTGATGCTGGCGAGCCTGGCGCTGGTCAAGCTCAACATCTGCTCACTGCCGGACGGCGTGACCTGGAAAGGGGTTGCGCTGGTGGGACTTCTTGCGGGCATCGGCTTCACCATGTCCATTTTCATCGCCTCGCTGGCGTTTACCGATCCCGCACTCCTGTCGTCTGCCAAGCTCAGCGTGCTCGCGGCATCATCGATAGCGGCAGTCATCGGATTGGTCTGGGGGAAGCTGAAATTCTAACTGTTGTTAGTACAAGGCCTTTCAAGGAGTGGCGAAGAACGGCAGCAGGGCGGCACATGGCGAATCACTTGTCCTGCTGCAAGGCTTCGCGAATAGCCTCAGGCGAGAGGTTTTTGATCGTCTACACCTCGTCGTCGGCTTTCTAGACAGGACTCGCCACTCCATTCTGGTGCCAGATATCTAATTTGATCCCAGATCCAACCCCCATGATTCAACGCAGATTTGACGGAATCGCAAACAGAAAAAAGCCCGCAGGAGCGGCGGGCTTAAAAGGGATACAAAAGGAGTAGCGATACCTTAGTCGAATAAAAGTGAACAAAATGTGAAATCCATTTTATAAACCATTCTCATTAGCGAAATGCCGACGAGTGGTCACCGTGTTCTTAAAATCGCGGCCCGGCAATGCATGAATGGGTCAGAAAGGAGATGACGAATCACTGCAAAGCAATCGAACCAGCGATAACTGTGGACGGCGCCCGTGTGTTCAAGACCTCTCGGATGGCCTCGGGTGAAAGGTCTCCTGACACGTTCAATGCAGAATCCGCCGGTGCCCATGCTGCAAACTGATCATTTGAAAACGCTTCGACAGAAGGCTCGAACCTGGAATAAAGATACCTGACCTCATTGGTTACAAACTGGGCCGAATACGCTGCCCCTGATCCGATTATGATCACTCCAAATGTGGCGGCAACCTTCCGTAGCTTTGGATGCATCGTGTCCTCTCCGCGTGGCAGAACCATGATCCTAGTCCCGCGAGGACAAAACGCAAAGGCCATCACGGAACTGAATGGCTCCAATATCTTCGAACATGTTTCAGGTCTCCAGGCTCATTTTGGCGACCGATCCTACTGCCACGACCTGCATTGTGTGAATTGAGAAGGAGATCAAATGAACACTGAGACATCTGAAATTCAAGGCTCATGCCACTGCGGGACAGTGCGCTTTCAGGTGAGACTCTCCGAGGGCCTGATGACTGCTCGCCGCTGTGATTGCTCCTATTGCCGCATGAGAGGAGCGGTCGTCGTAACGGCATCACTAAGAGACTTCGATCTCATCTCTGGCGAGGAAGCTTTAAGTCTCTACCAATTCAACACCCACATCGCGAAGCACTATTTTTGCTCCAGATGCGGTATCTACACCCACCACCAGCGACGATCCGATCCCCACCAGCTCGGGATTAATGCCTCATGCCTGAACGGTGTCAGCCCGTTCGATTTTGAGGAGATTCCCGTTAACGATGGAGTGAATCACCCATCCGACCGAGTAAGTCGTGGCGGCAGCGAGGTAGTAGGTGTCTTGCGTTTTGTGCCGTCCAATCGGTGACTGCCGACTTCACCTTGCTTCCTCGCTTCCAGCCATGCCCTCACACGAATTCATCTGTTTGAGCGTATACAGAACCGGCTGACTGGCTTAGCCTGAAGCTGATCATCGACGCAAAGGATGCGACAGCATGGACAGCAATCAACGCATGATTCATTGGTCAGCGGCCTGGGCTTTGGTCGGAGGAGTCGTCGTATGCACCGGATGTATGCGTGGCCAGCCAATCACTCAGAGTGGTGAGTCTTTTACCCACGAAGTGAACTGCAAGGCCAAGGACGATATTGTATCAATGCCTTGGGCAGAGCTGCACCAGATTCTCGATCAGGAACGTGGCTGATCGCTGATAGGAAGGTCACCCCCTACGCGAAACCGCCTCTCCCCCCCCTTGCGTCGCCAACTGCGCTTTCATTTCGGCAACGAAATTGGCGATCCCACGGCACGAGTCGAAATGAGACCGGGGAATCCCACCAGCAATCAGGTTCCGGCCTGTCGATTGGTCGAGCAGTTCGACTGAAAGCTCGCCGCGCGAGTCGATTACGCATTTGCATTGAAGGGGCAAGAAGCTACGCTCGATGATATGGCGTAGCTCAAGCTCAGATAGAGCCATGGAAAACACTCCTTGTTATTGTTTTGGGGCATGCGGCGAGCCTACGTGGCTCAATGGTTTACGCACGCGCCTCACCTTGTTTTAGCAGAGAGTCAGAGACAAACTGGCGAATTAGGGTATTCAAATGTGACCAGCAACACGTTCACGCCTGCTGTGGTTTCCAGGAGAGGGCAATCGCGATAATTCTGCGCCAAGCTTCATTACCTGGATCGTTGCCTGCCTGGTCAACTCATCGGGGATCCGCGAAAGCTCGACTACAGACCATTGAGATCAACGGGCACCCAAAGCTCTTTGTGAGGTTGCGGGCTGGAAGTTGTCGTTGGCATTGCCCTGCAGGATTTCAGCCCTGGATACGTGCCCGCGCTGAACGTTTTGGCGAAGCTCCTTGCGGCGCGCCTCCCGCATTTCTTCGAGCTCAGCCGGGGTTCTGGCTAAGAAGCGCAACGCGAAGTCGTATGGATTGGTACCCTGCTCCTCGACCGCATTTAGGTAGGCAGCCTGTGCGTGTTTCGCGCGAAGCTCCTCGACATATAACCCGCCTGGGTGTCGGCTTAAATTAACCAGTTCTTTTTGAAGCTTCTCGTTGCGACTGATGAAAACCTCGAGCGCTTTGGCGACACGATGATCCGTAAACGGCATTTGTTTCTCCTTGATTTGCACTGGATCTCATTCGGCAGCACTTGAAAACTTGCATGCAACTCGTCTCCTAGGCGCCTCGCATTACCTGCACATGAGCGAGGTCAGAAGCATGCAATACCGAGTGTTTGAACAATAAAAAACCCGCCGAAGCGGGCTCTTTGCTATCAACACCATCCCAACTTCCTGTCAGAGGCCCCCTTGGCCGATGGCAGATCATCCTTGACCTCTGAAGCACTCCTGCGCTCCAGTTGATGGATCCAATTTATGCCTGAGGTCATTCGTCGTAAACGGCTAATGTGCTGAAGAATGTGTAAGACATTCGCTAACACATCCTCCATAACAGCAAAGGGGGAAATGACCCACTCATAATGACCGTCCGTAACAAGCAGGTGCCCGCTCATAAAAGATGTGCCACGTTTAGGTATGGCCAAATGCCTCTCTTTCGCTTGGATGCGAAAAAGAGCAGTTTAGGTGGTTGGTACAGAAGCAACGAGAAGCCCGAATGAGTGGTCAACAGGATCGGCGCCTGGCAGAACCATCACCCGATTTACGAAAGGCTGAATCGGCGCAAAGCTATACCCAATGGCGGCAGGCGCTTCTAAAGCTTCAACTGAGCCGGGATTCTCATTTGGCTGCTGACTGCTTTCGACGCTGCTCTGCCCTGCTGTCACATCTGGTGGACAGCAACCTCGTGACATCTGTAGAAGAAGCGGCAATGCGAGCAGAATTAAAAAAAGCTTGGGTGGTGGCGGTAAATCGGGTCAATCAGCCGGATTCTGTCCCGATCCGGCAGGAAGACCCGGACGCACGCGGGGTAAATGCCCCGACTCATCGCAATGATCTTCGATAGATGCAGTAAGGCCGCTGGGGTTCAGCAGGGTTACTTCCGGGGGCCTGTAGCAACTGGATCGTCGTGTCATCCGGCGCTGCCTCAAAGAACTGATCGAGTGCTCGCTGAAACAAGGCGGCCTCCGAGTGCACCTCGTTGAACAATGTCAGGCACGAGTGCAGCTTCAGATCATCTGGGGAGCCGAAAATCTCAAATGCGCTCAAATTGGCATGCTCAAGCAAAGTTTGGACGCACTCATCAAGGCGCGGCCCGAGCAATGGATGGGCGAGATAGGCACGTGCCTCTTCCATACCGGCAATGCCAAAACGCATCGCGATTTCGCTTCTGCCCAACCCCTTCAACTGCGGGAAAACGAACCACATCCAATGGCTCGTCTTACGGCCTGACCGCAGTTCGTCCATGACCCGGCTGATAACTGGACGCTGCGCTTCAACAAATCGCGAGAGATCAAAAGAGTCGTTCATGGTGCGATTCCTAGGCGTGGCATCAGGCAACGCGCATACCTTCGCCGTCCCCATCGGCAGCAAGCGGGGCTCAAAAGCGCCCGGCTTAGATAGTCCATACCTACTACGCCGATTGGTTGTTCTACTGGTCAGTGACTATTTCGCCATCGGGATCGGGCTCAATATCCTCGTCGTCCGCCTCAACAGACTCACCATTCCTGTTAGAGGATTTAGAAGAAGGCTTTTGGGGATCGTTGATGAATGGAACGCGGCTAGGGCCTTGTTCTTCAAGCCCTTCAGTTTTTGGCTGCATGCTGACTCCTCCACTTGTGTGCTTTAGAAGACTCATGAATCTACACGTTCACACCAATCGGTGAGAGGGTCGCTTCCTTGCACCCAAAGGCTCGCACCAGACAAGCAATCCTGAGTTACCCCTGCCCTCATTTGCAAACCGACGCATACCAAACCTTGGCGCTCGTCGACTTCGCGTATCACTCGGTCGGCGATTCGGTGTTGATGTATGGAGGTACATCGGCCAATGCGAGCTTTCGGCACTGCGTGCTACGAGGCAAGCGCTTGGCCGCCAAGGGCTCGAGCTTTTGCGGTAGTCCAGTTTCGAGCGCTCGCTCAATTGCCATCACAACCCGCACGTCCCGCCATCCTTCTTCGCCATCAGGCTCAGGTGCTTGGTCATTGAGAATGCAGCTGGAAAAATACGCGGTCTCGCCAGCGAACTGATCAACAACCGGATGCACGTGCTCCGTGGTTTCGCCATTGATCGTCGCCCGGTAACTGATCGCCACGCCTTCGCCGTACCCGAAGCATGGCGATGCCTCAATCTCACCCTTGGTGCCGAGGAGCTGAAAGCGCTCAGTGTCCGGCAGCGTGTAGCTCACGGTGAAGTGAGCCAGCCGCTCTTGCGGGAAACGCAGCGAGACGGTCACTGTGTCCCATGAGTCCAGCGGGGAGCCTGGGGTCTTTGAACCTAATGCCATGACCTCAATGGGCTCAGCGTCGAAAAGCTTCCTCACCATGTTCAAGGGGTACGGCCCCATGTCCGCCACGGGGCCAGCGGCGAAACCATTTTGGTTGCGGTGGTTGGTGGCTTTAACGACTTGCGCAAAGGTCGACGTGAACACCCGACGGTCACCGAACTCGCCCTTTTGCACACGTTCAATCATCTCAAGCGTACCGGGCTCACAATGCAGCCGGTAAGCGACCATCAGTTTCGCGCCCGTCCGATCTGCAACGTCCGTCATCTCCCGGCATTCGGCTTCCGTGGTTGCCATAGGCTTTTCCAAAAGAACATGGATACCGGCGTTAAGCGCGGGGATCACATACTGGGTATGCAGGAAATTCGGTGTCGCTACGTAGACAGCGTCGATCTCACCGGAAGCCAGAAGCTCGGGGTACTCATCATACGAATAAGACTTCAGGCCATAGATTGATGCCAGATCCTGTGCCTTGACCGAATCCCCTGTAACCAGGGCCGTCATCACTGAGTTATCAGTCTGGCCAACCCCAGGCATGAAAGCGCCCTGAGAAATTGAACCACCTGCCACCACGGCATACCGAATCTTTCCATCTGAGCTGGGCATCACATTCTCCTGTCGAGTCTCAACTGATCACACAGGGAGTGGGCAAGTCTGGCCTGCCAAGGTTCCATCTTTGTCAGCACGCTGCCTGCAAGCACCTTTTCCGCCCGCGAGAATCTACACCTCCGGCCAGCCAGTGATCTTCCACTCGGAACGATACCGGGAGAAAGAAATCATCTTATGAGACGAACTCTTCATTTGGCCCTTGCAGGCTCTTCTGGAAACTTCCGGATCTGATCAGGCGGAGCACAAACCATGCAAACCTTGGATCAACTCAAAAACTCCCGAGCTGTCGCCAGTTTCATCTCTCGCCCAAGTCTGGTGCTTGGGGTGGTGATTTTCTGCGCCGGCGTA
Source organism: Pseudomonas sp. LS-2 (assembly GCF_003605735.1). Taxonomy (GTDB): domain Bacteria; phylum Pseudomonadota; class Gammaproteobacteria; order Pseudomonadales; family Pseudomonadaceae; genus Aquipseudomonas. The sequence continues at coordinate 149,632 of NZ_QXTJ01000040.1, forward strand.
ACCCTGCTAACAGTCGAAGCGGCTGCAAGTATTTATCGCTGATCACTGCCCAAGTCCTGCCCTCACCCACATGGTGATGGTGAGAAGAACGGGTAACTCGACACCCTCAAATGTTCACACCAAAGGAATGACTTATGCCGTCCAAACAACCATTAGCTGCTTTAACCCTCATCCTGCTTTGCGCAGTTTCGAGCTTTTCTCATGCAGCTGACGATCCTGCCGTCACTCTGGATCGCCCCGGAACCGGGGACAGGGAATACAAAGTGGGTGATCCCGTGCCCGATGAGTATCAACGTGAAAGCATGGAAGTCAAAGACTGGAAAAGTCGGCACTTGAAGGCACCTGGTGAGCACGAGCAATGGGTACAAATCAAAGGCAAATATGCCCTGATCAGTGTGCCTACGGGCACCATCAAGGAAATGGTCAACAAGTGATGGAATGGCTCGCGGCGTTAACCGTCGCGGGCTTTGCGCTGTCTTTAGCCGCCGGTGAAAAGAGCTGAACGTTATTGCTTCCCATTGCTCACAATCGTATGGGCGCCTTTGCCCATCAAGGAATGATGAGGAAAATAAAATGGCGAATGTACTTAGCACATGTGTACTGACCTTGCTGATCGGTGTGGGAGCCCAGAGCGCTTTCGCAGCACAGGATAACGATGACTTTGTGGAAGACGCCTCTGCTAAAGGTGTGGCTGAGGTCGAGGCTGGCAAGCTGGCACAGGAGAAAGGCACTGCTGCCGACGTGAAGAGCTTTGCCGACATGATGGTGAAAGACCACACCGCCGCGAATATTAAACTCAAGTCGATTGCCGATGCCAAGAACCTTGAGGTTTCTGACAGCGCTGAGCTGGTCGACAAAGCAAAGGCCATGATTCTTGAGCTGCGAAGCGCCAAGTCGTTCGATCAGGCGTACGCGAACAACCAGGTCAAGGCTCACGAAGCGACCATCGATCTGTTCGAGAAAGAGGCTTCCGAGGGCAAGGATGCTGAACTCAAAGCTTTCGCCACCGACACCCTGCCAAAACTGAAAGCTCACTTGGAGCATGCCAAGGCTCTAGCCAAAGCCCATGGTGGCGACGCCGCAAACTGACGTCACCTGCGCCGCCCTCCTGATCGGCGGCGCATTTCACCAAGTGTGGAAAAGGATTTCGTTATGGTCATCTCTTACGACGGCATTGCTTCGCTTTGCGTTTCCGCTGGCGAGGATCTTTCACACATACGTCGCCTGCACACCATCGCTTTCATCAAGCTCAGATGCGAGTATCCGACAGGCCTGGGCCTGGTGGACTTCGTGGGTCATTTGAATCGTCCCACGGGGTTCAAGCATGTGCAGATTTGCACATCGGCAGGGCCATCGCTTTCAGGAGACATTATCGATTATCTGGAGCATGGCAGCGGAGGCTGGATCAGATTCGAGGTAGGTGGATCATGACTTGTGTCGCTCCACCTACTGGAGAGGTAATACGCTTGATCAGGCAGTTTGGGGCGGAAGGTGCGTGTTCGGTTGGGACATGGCGCTGAGCTCTGCTCGGAGCTCTCCTATCAGTTCTGAAATGGCACGACTGGTACCCAATGTAGCGACATCGATCCCGCCAACCGCCAAGTTGGCGCCGGTGGTTCGGTCGAGGATCTCGATGGTCAACTCATTGGTGGCAGAGGTTGTACATCTGCATTCGAGGGGCAAAAAACCCGATTCGATGATGTGGCGTAACTCAAGCATGGAAATGGCCATGGTGTTTTCCTTTTTGTGTGAGCGGTCGACTCCGTGCCACTAGCCTTAATTCAATCTTTTCGGCATGAACGTCTCTATAGGAATTTTTCATCACTCATGAGGTGGTTACATGAGCCCATCCCGCCAAAAAGCTGAGTCAGAGGTCGCAGGCCATTTACTCGGGCTGCGAAGTGCCATTCAGGCCCTCGCCGAACACCACACCTCTGAGCCCCATGAACTTTCAGGCCATCAGACAGTAGAGTCACGGCAGAGCCTGCTGCTCAGCTTCGAACGTCTGGAGGCCTGTGTCGACGAGATGCAAGAGATCCTTGCAACCATCGTGGAAGCCACAACGGATGCTTGAGGCGCCAGAGATCCTGACCTCGCCCTTCAGCTCGTGCGCTTGGTGTCATCTATCCAGGCCGACCAAACTTCGTTGAATTAATCCTCCAGGCCTTTCTCTCACCTACATACCAAGAAAACTGTGTAGGCCTACCCATGACTTCTCTACGAAGTGTCACTGACTGCCTGATCTCGAAACCGACGCACGCATCAGACGCGGTTTCCATCTATCACGCCCTCTTGAACCGGCCTCAGGACGTCGCCTTTCCAGTGGTTCAGGAATTTCTGAACGCTCAATTGATGCGAGCCAAGCAGCACAGTGACGCCTCTGGGCTTCCTGATGACCTCAACAACTGGGCAGCGTGGATCGAGGGCAATGCAAGTCAGGTAGCAAGCGCCTATCGCGAATATCTGGAAAGTCGACACGCGGGGCGTGGCCGAAAATTCTTTACCAGCAAAGCCCACGCGTTGTATTTCCTGCAGCACGTGGCACCGACCAAACTGGTCGACGTTGCTTGGCTGTATGACGCAGTGAACCATCTCGGTGACTGGCGATATCACAACCTGATCCGCACGTATCTTGAAGAGCTGGGCGACGGAGATCCTGCACTGAATCACGTGGTGCTCTACCGCAAGCTGCTGGCGGAACACGATTGTGCGCCCAGCGAAGTGCTTGATCAGGAACACTACGTTCAAGGCGCTATCCAACTCGCGTTGGGGCATGCAGGCGCTGATTACCTGCCTGAAGTACTGGGCTACAACCTGGGTTACGAACAACTGCCGCTGCACCTGCTGATCACAGCTTTCGAACTCAACGAACTTGGAATCGACCCCTACTATTTCACGCTACATGTCACCATCGACAATGCCAGTACAGGCCATGCCCACAAAGCCATCCAAGCCGCTATCGACCTCTTGCCCACGGATGACTCACGAGAGGAGTTCATTGCACGCCTGCGCACCGGCTATCTGCTCAACGAGCTGGGCAAAGGCACCAAGGCAGTGATCTCAAGCTTTGAGCTTGAGCAGGAGGTCGTCGCCATGCTGGAGCGCAAACGTTCGTTCGGCCAGCACATGCATTCTGATTACTGCCGTCTCGACGGTATGACAGTCAACGAGTGGCTTTCTGAGCCGGGGCAATGCCGGGCCTTCCTTGCCGCTCTCGAAAACAAGGGTTGGATCAAACGACATGAAGATCCGGCTAATAGCCGTTTCTGGCAACTGATCGATGGCCCCGGTGCCGCAATGTTCGGGGTGTTCAGTGGCTACGAAATGCAGCTGCTGCGCGACTGGATTTCGGGGAATTGGCAGGCAGAAAACCAAGTGAAGAAAGCCAATCCATTTCGCGCGCAATTCCGTCGTCGAGCGCCTTGCGCCGAGCTTCCCTTGACGACCTCAGATGTCTTGTCCATCGAACAGCTGACTGTCCTCCTGTCTCCCTCTATGCATTTAACTCCAGACGGCCTGAATGCGACCCGAACATTCTCACGCCAACTTGCTGAAGGATCTTCAATCCGATGAGCCAAGCCATTGTTCATTCTCAGCCTCTCGATGTGATCAACCCGGAAGATCAAACCCATGATCTGGCCCTGTTGCAATTGGGTCGGCGTCTGCTGGCAGATGACTATCGATTCACCACCGTCACTCCTCTCAGCCATCAGCGCAATAACGCTCGTGAGGAGAATCATCAGGCGCGCAACTTGCGGGACATTTTCGGCTGGAACAGACCTTTTGCTTCCGAGCTACTTCCCGAAGCAGAGCTGGAAGCGCTGCTCAGCCGAGCCATCTTGCGGGCACATGCGGGACTCTGGGTCAGCGAGGTGCGTTGGTCGAGCCTGCACGATCATCTGTTTGTCCACTCGGCGTTTCCCACGATCTCCAACGATTCGGTGTTCTTTGGCCCAGACACCTATCGATTTGCTCAGGCCATCGAAGAGCATTTGCGCACCTCGACCCATCCCATTCGCACGGCAGTCGACATAGGTTGCGGCAGTGGTGCAGGCGCCATCCTGATCGCCAAGGCCAGGCACGACGCCCAGGTACTGGCGTTGGACATCAACCCGACAGCGCTGAGATTTACAGCGGTGAATGCAGCGCTGGCTGAGACGGAGAACGTCTCTGCATGGCACAGCGATCTGTTCGACAGTGCCTCCGGTGAGTTCGATCTGATCGTTGCCAATCCGCCTTACATGCAGGACAGCCAGAAACGAGCCTATCGCCACGGGGGTGATCGCTTGGGTTCGGAATTGTCGGTGCGTATTGTGGATCAAGCCATGACTCGCCTGACAATTGGCGGGAGCCTCGTTCTCTACACCGGCTCACCTTGGGTCGATGGTGTGGATCTGTTTCTTGAACATGCCCGCCCATTGATCGACAAAGCCGGCTATAGCTGGTCGTATCGCGAGGTCGATCCAGATGTCTTTGGAGAAGAGCTTGAGACCGAGATCTACTCACATGCAGAGCGGATTGCGGCGGTCGTACTGACCGTGACCAGGCTCTCGTGAGCCACATCATCACCCAGCGATCAGAGGCTGACGTCCAGGACGCTTCTGACGCGATCATGTTCGGATCGCTGAAAGATCGCCTGGACTTCTATCGAAAAGAAATTCAGTACGAAACGACCATGCTTTCCAGTCGGACAAACGCCTATTTGGGGGCTCAGTCGTTTCTGGTGATTGCCTACTGCTCCTCCATGGCGAACATCAATCCGCAATGGGGCAACGTTTTCTCGCTGGTGGTCTCGATTCTCTTGTCAGTTCTGGGCTTGATCACTTCGCTGCACGCCTGGTCTGGCATAAAGGCTGCGTACGAGATCATCGACCACTGGTATCTGAAGCAAAGCAATCTGTTGCAAAGCCAGCCCAAAATGAGCGATGCGTACGATGATTCCCCGCTGTTCGCTAAACGGGAATCCAATCAGCGTGGGTACCGGGATGCACTGAAGTTTTCGATGCGCTCACCCTGGATTTTTTTCACTCTGTGGATATTGCTCGGCGGGTTCTCAGCAGTGATTCACTTCATGACGATCAAGGTCTGATAAAAAAGCCGCCTTTGAAAGACGGCCCTTAACCATCATTAACACCTTCACCATCAGCGTTGCGGTGGATGCTCCTGAGACACGGAGTCATTGGCTTCTACGTCTGACATGTCCTCGTCCACCAGGTTGTCGCCATCGAGGATTGGCGCCGGTTCATTGTCCTTAGAGTCGCCCTCGTCGCTGCCAGGAGGCGGATTGGGCATCACGTCAGGACGACCTGGTTCCAATGGCTTGTTCGCGTCATTGGCATCTCTGTTATCACCGGGTATTGCGGAACTGTTCATAAGTACCTCGCTCGACCACGAAAGAGTCGCGATCTACAGATTTCGAAATCGCCTTGTGCTTCCCGTTCGATGAAGTTCTCGAACGGTCATTACCTCGTGATAAATCGCGAACTCCTCCCCCTGCACCCCCTCACATGAGTAGGGTCGGACTGGTGGAAGGTACGCAAACCTGCAGACCTGAGGATCGCCTCGCTCGACGTCAAAGGCATCGTCGCCCACATAACTCCGCAAACGCCTATGCCCGCGTCTTTGGAGCGTTCGTGCCGACCAGAGAATCATTTCGTCTGGAGCGCCTGGATCAGCTCGGCCTTGGTCATTTTCGAGCGCCCAGACACATTGCGAGATCGCGCCTCTGTCATGAGACTCGCCTTACTCTGACTTTCAAGTGATGACTTAGAGCCTCGACCATGGCCGCTCCGAGTTTGCGCAGCCCTCTTGCCCGAATCAGACTTGGCTTGGGCCTTGGCTGAGGCAGACGTTTTCTTACCTGAACCACCCGCCTTCTCACCTCCACCAGACTGCTTGTTCACGGTTGCCCAAGCACGGGCCTGCGCTTCACCTTTGGGCGTGCCCTTCTCCTCGTAGCTTTCTTCGATATGCTCCGCTTTTCGTTTCTGCTCTTCAGTGTATTTAGCTTTGCTTCCACGTGGCATGGCTCATACCTCCAAGTCGAAAATCGACGACGCGCGTTCGCGTCTATGCCATTAAGGAAGTCGATTTTTCCGAGAAAGTTCACCGTGTTTTCTACCGATCCACGGTGCCGCGAGTCATGCTCTAACCATCGAGCCCCGCTCGTCGCTACCAGAGCACTTCTACCAAGTACTCCACCTCTGAACTCTATACGCGGATGAACTGCGTTCAGAACGGAGAATTGCCATGTCAGTTGATAACAACGGGCCAGACGCTGCGTACCCCGGCCCCGATGAGAAAGCGCCTGATACCGGAGAGGGTCATGACTCAGGCCTGGAAAATACGACTTCCGAGCCCAAGCAAGGTTCGCAAGAGCGCCCAGAGGACTGGAATCCTCCACCAGGAAATCCAGGCTCCGACCAGGATGCCCAGACGAACCGTGAAAACGGTGGTGCGAGTGATGCGCAGGGGTTGGGGTTCGACCCAGACTCGCCAGATGTGTCCGATCCTCAAATCGATCCGCCACACCCGGCGCGCACGAGCAACGACCCTGCGCCCTGACCAAGGGGTCGCCCCAAAGGCTGATAGGCAATTCTTCAATCAACTATCAGCCATTTTGGCTAGCTTGCGCTTTGAACAAGGGGGGGGGAAATGACTTTTACTTCAACCGGCAGACCTACGTCATCGAGGAAGGAATTTAGCTAGAGGCTGGAGGTTAGCCTTTTTAACGGACGGCTTTTGAGAGGGCATTTTTTCCTTTCAGCGTTCGCTTGCCGATGACCTTCCCCGCTACTAACTCAATCTCCACATAACCCCGCTCCCTTAATACCAGTAGGGGTGTGAAATCGAGAGGATCGATTGCGCGTGAGGTGTCGTCCTTGAAGGTCGATAGAAGCCTTAGCGCACGTGATTCGAGCATTGAAAGTCACCTAACGACTCATTGATGGCGATTTGTCACCATACTTCATCAGGAGTTCCAAATACGATCTTTCTGTTGAACGGCCCCTATCCGAGCGGTGAATACTCTTACCCAGATTACACCGGTTGGTGGCGAGCCGTTAAAAAGGCCCCATACCGACATCGTGCATTCTGGTCTTCCAGCTAGCGAAGCTTATGAACGATTCCTAAGTACGTAACCCCAGATAGGTGACCGAAGGGCTATCTGCCGACTATGCACGTGTGCGTTCGAGAGGCTAAAGGATCCCATGGATTTTATTCAATGGCCTGCCATGGTTGTGATTCTGGTCGCATCATGGCTGGCAGCATCCCAGCGCGCCCATAGGCGAAAGCTCGCTTTCCTCGGCTTCATCCTCGGCAACCTATTGTGGATCGTCTGGGGATTGCACGTAGAGGCTTACGCCCTTGCTCTGCTGGACGGAATACTGTGTGGAATGAATATCAGGGGCTTTATGAAAAACAGGACAGCCACTCAGCGAGGTGAGCCCAATGCAGTATGAAGCTAATTTCAATCCAAGGTCTCAGGGGCAGTTAGCATGGTGAACAGCGTTGACTGGGTGCAGTGGCCGGCGATGCTGGTTACCGTCCTTGCAGCGTGGCTCATTGGCTCGCAGCAAGCGCGGCGCAGAATGACAGGGTTCTGGTGCTTCATCCTGAGCAATATCCTATGGATTATCTGGGGGCTTTCGGCTCATGCCTATGCATTGATCGTCCTGCAGATATGCCTGTTCGCGATGAACCTTCGCGGTTTCAGAAAAAATTTCAGAAGCCATGACGGCTCCCAAAAAGAGCAAAGTAATTAGCGTTCATCCCACCTTCGAAGGCCTTAGGGCGCCGAGCATTCCTTGCCGCTTTGTTAATAGGCACCATCATAAGACTGAACGACTCGAAGGCCGTCTATGTCCATGATTAAGGTGAAAGGAGACGCCCATGGATATGCAGGTTGAAGCACCAGCAAGAGATATAGTGGTCATCGGCGGGTCTCAAGGCGCACTTGAGGTTTTGAGAACATTACTAGGTGCACTGCCCAGAGATTTCCCCGCAGCGATCATGATCGTTCTCCACTCTCGGCCTTCTAGTCCCGGATATTTGGCTGACATTATTGGCCGGTACACGGCGTTGCCAGTTGAGTATGCGAGAGGGGGTGAAATCATCGAGCCGGGACGGATCTATGTGGCCCCCGCTGACAGGCACTTAGAGATAACTGCCCCCGGCCTGCTGCACCTGAGTGACGGGCCGAAAATTCGCTATTCACGACCAGCAGCCGACCGTTTGTTCACGACGGCGGCTGAGGTATTTGGGCCACGCGTGATTTGCGTTGTTCTTTCAGGCGGGGATTGCGACGGCGTCCAGGGAGCCAACGCCGTGGCAGCTGCTGGTGGAAAGTGCTTGGTTCAGGAACCGCAAGATGCGGTCGTAGCCAGCATGCCCATCAGCGTCATCCAGCGAGACCATCCCGATGCCATAGTCAACAAAGACAACATGACCGTAGCCCTAGCGAGCGCAGTCATGGGCGTGCTCGTGTAGTTACGTCTCCCAGATCATGGAACGGCAGCGGTTCCTAAGCTGTCACGCGGTTACTACCCCTCAGGGGCTCGCGACATTCGTGATAGGAAATGTGCTGCTCGCAGCAGTGCTCCACATGGGGAGGATGGCTCGATCACCAACCCTCAAAGGTATGCGCAAGCCATACCTTATGTTTCACGCGGATGAACTCCAGCGGGTAGGGTTGCCCTAATCCCTATAAAACAGAAAATCCCTAGGGTCACGCAGCCAGACCCGCCGGCAGTATTAGGTGCGAATAGAGGTGCAAAATGGTCTCCCAGCTTTTAAGGCAGTTGTGTGTTGTCTTTTTACTAACTGCCTCGGGCCTCTCCTTCGCCTCAGATCCGACTACAGCGCCGATCCGAGTAGTCACCGAGGAACTACCGCCATACAACATGGCAGAAAACGGAGTCGTCACCGGCCTGAGTACGGAAATCGTGCAAGCGGTTATGGCCGGCCTCGGGCTCAACCCCAAGATCGAGATTCTGCCTTGGGCTCGCGCCTATGATTTAGCGCAACACTCCGACAACGTCCTGATCTATTCGATGGCAAGAACCCAAGAGCGCGAACATCTCTTCAAATGGGTCGGAGCCATCGCACCGACGACGTGGTTTCTGTTCAGCCTGTCCGAAAGACCTGTGTGGCTGAACTCACTCGACGATGCACGTCAGTATCACATCGCGACCGTCAACCAGGATGTAGGTGAGCAGTACCTGATGGCCCACGGGTTCCAGGTCGGCAAAGAGTTACAGTCCAGCAGCATGTACGAGAACAATTACCGCAAGCTCAAGGTCGATCACGTTGAGCTGTGGATCTCCAATGAGCTCAACGCCATTCACCTCATGCGCAAGAATGGGGATGATCCTAAAACGACGATGGTGCGTTCATTGCCGTTGCCCGAGCTATCCAGTGAAGAAGGACTGTACATGGCCTTTAGTCCAAGTACGCCAGACGTAACTGTAGAGCGGTTCAGGGCAGAACTGGATCGGATCAAGCGAGATGGCACATACCAAGCTATCGTCAAAAAATGGCTCCAAAACCCTTCACGTTGAACGCTTCGGAAGCTGACCGTCCAACCAGTCTCAAACTTTGCGATTTGAAAAGGATTTCTGATGAAAGACGCATTTACCGCTGCCCTCGCCGACGTTGTTCAACGCCAAGTCGAGCTGACTTCAACAATTGAGTCCCAGGTCTCAGATCAGGCCGCGCAAGGGGCATCCGATGGTGATATCGCTGAAGTGCTTTGCATGCTGGGCCAATTCAATGCCCAGGTGAACAGACTGATCGGACAACTAGCTGCTCGATACGACGAGAACGCCGAAAGACTCGATGCCGCATCTCACACAGACGCTTCGTCTATCTGAACGATCCGCCCAGCCACAATCTCGGTCACAACTGAACTGAGCTTGCTCTCCTCCCGCTGAAACATCGCGATCATGCGATGAAGCGCTTGGGCGTCAGGCTCGTTACCCGCCTGACTCAACCGGTCAGCAATTCTGACCAGCTCGACTGCCGACCACTTGAGATCTGCGGCCAAGCCTTGAAGATCTCTTCGAAGAGTGTGGTTGTTACTGGCCATGCTCGACGCTCCTGTCTGTTTCCACTAATGCCTTATCGGCAGTGGATTGGGATAACTGTGCGCTGCCCGTCAGATTCACCTACGCTTTTGCACATCCACAGGAGGTGAGAGATGCAATTCAGGAGTCCGGGGGTTATCGCAATAACTATCGTTTTTCTTCTGGTCGAGTCCCTCCTCGCCTGGGCCCTGTATGGCTACAGTCGCCATCCCGGGCCATTCGGATACGCTGAAGCGGAACCTCGGCTGATGTATGGAAAATTCGCTCATGTGATCGGGCCAGGAAAATCCCGCTATGCCCCATCACAGTATCTGTTTATGGACGTTGAAACGGGGAAGCTGAAAAAACTGTATGACCTCTTCACTCGTACCGCGATGTCATTTGATAGGGATAAAGGCAAGGTCTTCAGCCTCCAGATCATCAACGATCAAATCATGACGTGTGAGCTAAATGGTCAGCAGCTTTGCACTCCCAAATGCACCTCAGGGCCTCAGTGTGAAAACATCAAAGTCGCGGTTACGACGGCCCAAAGGAACGAAAATTGGTGGGCTTTGGCGGTCGTATCCATGGCTTTTGCGTTTGCCTATTACTGGAAGGTTTGGCGCCCTGCGTCGAACCAGCATCAATCTCCGAGAGAAGCTTGAGGTGATCATCTCCAGCATTTCGGGCGCCATAAGCCTTGGGCGGTATCAGCGCATGCCGGCCCCCGTCTTTCATTGTCACCTCGCTTTTACAGTCCATAGCTGATCCAACCTCGTGGTGAAACTTTGGCTCATGAGATCCCGGCGCATCGCCCATCCAGGGGCCGCAGGCACACTGGCTAAACGAAGAACACCTCTCCCCCAGCGGCCATTGATCTCATCCAGCACCCCCATCACTTTGTCAGCCACAGCAGGCTGCGAATGCGCGAACAGATCGTCCGTGTACTCGCTTGGCTGACGCAGATCCAAGAGGAGGACTTCGGCCTTGCTGTACTTGAAGCCAGGCCTGAAGAGCCGATTAACCGCTTCGGTGGCAGCCTTGGTCATGAGCCGCACATCGTTGGTGGGATACGGCAACTCGACCAACGCGCCATTCGCATACTTGGCCTCTTCCGGATTGAACATGCCGGTACGGATGCTCACACGGATCTTCTTGCACAGTGAATTCTGCGCCCGAAGCTTTTCCGCCGCCCGCTGGGTATACGTGGCCACGGCTTCTTTGATCGGCTCAATGTCGGTCAGCCGATTGCCGAACATCCGGCTGCAGCAAATCTCCTGCTTGGGTGGATCAGCTTCTCCGAGCTCCAAACATGGAGTGCCGGCGAGCTCACGAGCAGTCTTCTCGATGACCACGCTGAATTTCTGCCTGAGTGTCCAGGCATCGGCCTTGGCCAAGTCCATGGCGCTCTTGATGCCCATGACTTCAAGGTGCGCTTTCATCCGCTTACCGACACCCCACACCTCCCCAACCACGGTGTTGCGCAGCGTCCAATCGCATTTGAACTGATCGCATAAATCGACCACGCCGCCAGTCTGATCGATCAAGCGTTTCGCGGTGTGATTCGCAAGCTTGGCCAAGGTCTTGGTTCGAGCGATCCCAACCCCGACAGGGATGCCGGTGTGCTTGAAAATCTTCTCGCGCAGATTTCGGCCAAAGGCAGTCAGGTCGCCCGGAATGCCGGTCAAATCTGCGAACGCTTCATCAATGCTATAGACCTCGAGCGCCGGCACCATGGACTCGATGATGGTCATCACGCGCTCGCTCATATCGCCGTACAGCGCGTAGTTGCTGCTGAAGGCAACCACGCCGTTTCGTCGCAGATGGTCTTTGATCTGAAAGTACGGCTGGCCCATTTTCACGAAAGGCTTGGCGTCGTATGAGCGGGCAATCACACACCCATCGTTGTTGGAGAGAACAACAATGGGGGTGCGTGCAAGATCTGGCCGGAAGACGCGCTCGCAACTGGCATAAAAGCTGTTGCAGTCAATCAGGGCAAAGACAGGCTCAGGCGTTGTCATGATCGCGGATGCTGTATTTCACAACGCCCCAGATCACCAACTCGTCGCCTTCCATCACGTGCCGAGGTGGGTACTTCGGGTTCTCAGATCTCAGGATCACCGAGTTACCGTGCATGTCCAGGCGCTTGCAGACCGGCTCGGTGTTGAGGGCCGCGATGACGATGTCACCGTGCTCGGCATACAGGCTGCGGTCAACGATCACCATGTCGCCGTTGTAGATCCCCGCCCCCTGCATGCTGTCGCCTTCGATCTTCACCAAGTACACATGAGGTGCACGGACGTCGAACAGCTCGTCCAGTGAAATGTGCTTCTCGATGTGATCAGCAGCCGGCGATGGGAAGCCTGCCGGCACCTTGAACGAGTAGAGAGGCAGCTTTTCGCCGCCGTTTTCCAGTGGCCCGAGGATTGAGATGCTCATGATGCAAGCCTTATGATGAGTTACTGTATGTATATACAGTTAACGATTTACATCGCTTGCGGTCAATCTCGTAAGAGAGAAAATTCGACAGGTGACATCATGTGCGGACGCTACTCGATCTACGAATCGATGGATCACTACCTCAAGGAGCTTGCTCCAAAGCAACTGGTGATCAATGGCTACGACCTCTGGCCCATTGAACGCTACAACGTCGCACCGACCACTCGCGTTGAAATCATTCGTCCTGTCGAGGAAGGCTTGAGCGTCGACAAGGTTCGTTGGGGATGGGCTCCGTTCTGGGCCAAGGGCAAGCGACCTGATCCGATCAACGCCAGGGTCGAGACCGTCATGAGCGGGAAGTTTTTTAAACAGCTTTGGCCCAATGGTCGAGTCTTGGCGCCCGCGAACGGATGGTATGAATGGGTCAAGGATCCCGTTGATCCCAAAAAAAAGCAGCCCTACTTCATCACCTTGAAAGACCAGACTCCGATGTTCTTCGCCGGCCTAGCGGAAGTGCACCAGGCCATTGAGCCGGACGACCGTGATGGATTTGTCATCATCACGGCAGCAAGTGACCAAGGTATGGTCGATATACATGACCGTAAGCCTCTGGTGCTTGCACCTGAGCATGCGAGGGAGTGGGTAGATTCTGAAACGTCTCCGGAGCGTGCGGCGGAAATCGCGATTGAGCACTGCCGGCCAGCGGAAGATTTTCATTGGTATAAGGTTGGCAAGGATGTGGGCAACGTAAGAAACCAAGGGCCCGAATTGATTCAGCCCGTGTCCCTTCGGATGTTGATGATTGAGGCAGCTAAATTCAGTCATGCCCAGCGGGCCAGATGATGAATCTAAGGCCCCCTAACGGACGGTATTTTATTGTCAAAGAAAGGCTGAGGCGTTGCTTGGATCACGCGCTAGAGGGCAAGGCACGTCAGCGACCAGTGAATGAACTGAGGAACACTCGGAGAGCTGTGAAGCCCGCAAAGTTTCAGGTGCTCAGGGTAAGAGGTAAAGTGCCTTACACATCGAGCGATCAGGAGCTACTCTCACAATGGCTATCACCATCGATCAGGAAGAAGAGCGCAGCCGCCTCACACACGAGGCCTTAGCTGATGTAGAGGCAGGGCGTGTGATAGACCACAACGCTGTGAAAACTTGGGCCGAAAGTCTGAACATCGAAACGCCGTTGCCAGTGCTGCCACGGTGGAATTGAAGTGCCCAAGCAAGACTTGCTAGCCAGTCGCTTACGCTATCAGTGCTGACTTTAGTATTTTATCGGCTATAGATTTGGCGTAAGCTTGAAGCCCTGCTGTCGACTCCGGGAGATCCGCCGCCAAGGAAAATGCTTGAGATGACGAGCCTTCTCCGGCAGTGAAACCTGACTGAGCTACCCATGAGTTGACCACCGCGCCAGGCTCTAAGCTTCGAAATCAAAAGAAAACAGCGAATCCCTCATCAGGCCAGTGGCCAACTGATCTGTCACCAAGCGCTGCAGTACGCGATGGTAGAGATGTTCGCGCTTGTGTTGACGCACCCAGAGGTAGCCAGCGGCTGGGTCAGCGTTCCCCCAGTCATCTCTCAGGCAGGCCTGTAACGCCTCAAATGCCCCGTCGCCAAGGCCTGATCTGTAATAGCGCGTCATATCGCCGT
>NZ_QXTJ01000040.1:163788-274182 GCF_003605735.1 Pseudomonas sp. LS-2
GCATAGGATTGAGCAGCACACTGCCAGACCTCGTCTTCCAACCCCGCATTGATCATTCTTCACCTTCGACATCTCACCGAAATGCGATTTTCGGTTAAATACAGCGGTATCGCCACTTACCAGAACACTACGCTCCCGCAAGAGCATGGCCAGCTTGAATGAAGTCCGGGCGTTGTCTGGCACGGGAAACTCAATAGACGGACTTATCTGTCTTTAAAATTTGCTGTGTCGGTTTTCTTTGTTTTCAAAGAGAAAGCAGCTCGGCCTTGCGGCCTTAAGACCGACCTCTCTAGCCCCTGGCGGGGCAGCTTGATTCAGCTTCAAGACTGTGTTCAACAACCCGAAAATGCTAACCGTAAAAGCGTAGAAGCACAGCTACAAGCGTTCCGATCCCAGTCCGCGATCAGGAGTTTCGGATCGTCGCTTTTTCTTTTGCTCTCAAATATAAGAGCTCCGTCTCGTTTGAAATTTTTAAAGGGGGTGGGGTGGAAATAAATGGGTAGCTTCCGACGAACGGTAGCCGTTTTGCCAAACTGGCAACGCCAACCTTCCGGTGCAGCAATACCCGCCAAGCCCAGTAACTACTGGCCTCCGGTTGTTTTCAGTGATTGAGAATCCGATCAAATTCTGGTTTTTGCTGCGACAGGCACTTCGAAGCCAAATTTCGGGTTTGTTCGCCCTGTCGCATCAATTCGTCAAGCTGGCTTGCGAAACCTAAGGGGACAGCACACTGCGTACTGCTTCTGAGCACCTGAGCCGCTGCTTGGTCGCTGTCACTGTCTGGGTGGTGGTGGCGACTTCAACCCTCAAGGCGTATTGCCCGGCGTATTTACGCTTTTGAAAGATGACGTCCAAGTGGCTCGCAAAGGCCTCTGCCAGTGCCAGATCATCCAGGTACAGTGTGTCGTACGTCAGCCGTCCGTTTGGGGACACGTAAAGCCCTGCCACCAGGTCATCGTCTTCGTAGTTGGGATTTTTCAGGTTGCTGGGTAGATGCTTGTGCGCAAGGTCGACCAGCACGGTCGCGTACTCGACGACCCGCTTATTCGGAAAATAGCCTTGAGAGGGAAGTTTGCTTTGATCCTTCATCAACGAACTCCTGATTGAGTCTGGGCACCGCCACAGAAATAGTCCATTTGCGGGGCGACTTGCGCAATAGCCGATGTTGAACCAGCCTAAATGGCGGCATTTTGTCAGCAAAGTCCACGGCACACGGGCTTCCCGCTCCGCGTGCGCGCATTTTCGGGGGGCCTATGGTTCCAGGGGAAAGCGACGCTCAACGTTTGATGAGCGCATTGGTCAAGGCTACCAAGCTCGACCCATCAATGGTCTCGGAACGCCATGCTCTGCTGCGCCAGATCAGCTCGATTCTCTGGTGGCTGAATCCTGGCCATCCGGCACTGAGCATCCCGGCGCTGAACCGCTATCTGAGTCTGCCGATCGAGAGGTGGATCGACGATCAGTACCGACAGGGCTTTGAGGGTTGCCTGCAAGTCAACGATGAACCCAGCACTCTTTGCGATGAAATTGCACTTGAGTACGACCCCAGGACTGGTTGGGAGAACGTGCAGAGCATCGTCAAGGATGTCCGCGACCGTTGTCAGCACCGTCCCCGTGGTGACGACGAATACCGTACCTTCCGCTTGTTTCTTTGTGAACACCCCCACATCCACAGCTCCCAGGCGCTGGATTTTCTCGTCGAGCTGGGCGTTCAGTTCAAGTCGCTTTTCGAACAAATTCCGGAACAGTTCACCAGAGCGGGAAAATTCTACCCCTGCCCATCGTGTGGTTGGCCAATGCAGATTCAGCGATCTGAGGTGTGTTGCGGTTCCCAATGGTGTGAAAAATCGGTAGGTGTGTGTCGGTGGTCAAACGGACAACTCTACCGTTTAGACACCGGGCGTTCAGTGCCCGCAGTCGATGCGCAAGATCGATACAGGCTAAACACTGCGCTCTGGAAGTTCACATTGATTCCGGGCCTTCTGGAGCGTCGGCTGCATGACCGCCTCGCAAAGCTTGGGCTGCGTCCTACCCTGTGGCCCGACGTTGATCTCAGCGACGTAAAAGTCGAAGTCGGCGATCTGGAAATCTGGCTGGACGCCAAGGTATGGCGCTCGACGCGAATGTTAGGCCATCGCCTGGCCAACACCGATGCAAAAGGCATCTGGATCGTCATTCCCGACTACCAAAAAGGTGAGGTGCCCTCTCTGCGCGAGCAATGTGAGTACCACCTGATACTCACCGAATCACAGTGTGTCACCAAGATTGCGCGCCTATGCCGACGCTAACCGAGAACGCGACCAGCCTGGCGCTCGCACTCGCGATCAAGCACATCAGCAAGGAGCCCATACTGGCCGATGCGCAAGCGCTGCTTATGGGGCGCCCTCACCTATGGATCGGCTGGGAGACGGCCTCTCAGGTGGCGCGCAGGCAGATCATGGAACTGATTAAGTACCGCCCGTACGACCTCAATTTCAGCGGTAATTTTGTTAGCCAGGCCAGTAAGCTTCTCCTGTCGAAGAAATATCCTTATCACCCGGTCGAGCCCGAGCGGGCAAATGACGACCTCTCAACAGCCAAGATCGGAGAAAGGGATCTTTATTGCCTCAAACCGGGTTTTGATCTCGACGGCCTCATCGATGAGCTGCTCAATGCCATCAGACAGTTGCCCACCGCATCATCGTCCCCGCCTCTACCCGAAGCCGGCCCGGTCAAGCTGAGAGAGCACACAGCCGACGGTTATCGAACCTTCGTCATCCCCGAAGAACTCAGGCCCAGGCTCGACCCGCCCGACACCCTGCTGAAGATGAATGAGGCTCCCTACGTCGCCACCCACTGCTGGGACTGGCAAACGCTCCATGACCTGGCAACGCGGCTGGACGCGGCAGCGGCAGCCCCCCAACTCAATTTACACGCAAGCCACCGAGTATCGCTGTCGAACATTGTCCCCAACCATGGACGCGTGGAGGCATCTGCCGGTTCGTTCTATCGCGCAAACGCGCCCACTGGCTCAGGAAAAAGCGTCGCAGTGAACCTCATGGCGCTGGCTAGTGCGTTGGCAGGAAACCGGGTTGTCATCGCGGTGCCGACCCTGATTGATGTTCGCAACACGGTAGAAACGCTCAAGCGAGAAGCGAAAGTTGTCGCCAGTCACGTGCGCATAGCCCCCTTGCATTCTCAGCGCAAAATCGCCAGCGCCGGAAGTTACTACCTGGCAAATGGACGGGATGATCACCCCTATGATTACCGCTGTTTAATGGATTATTGCGCCACGGACGCAAGCGTTAGCGAGCCGGACGACGAGCCCTGCTTTAACCTCAATCTGGTTCGCCATAACGAGGACAAGGAAGCAGCAAAGAGGCTGCGCAACTGCCCGCTGCTGGCTCAGTGCGGCAAACGCACAATGCTTGAGCAAGCGCTGTCGGCGGACATTGTGGTTGTGAACCACCATGCCTTGATCTCCAGCACTACACGGATTCCCGTCGAGGGAAACGGAGCATCGACTCATAGTATCTTGGAGCTTTTGCTGCGTTCCGCCCCCCTGTTTCTGATCGATGAAATCGATGGGTTACTGCAGAGCGCGATTGACACCAGCAAATTTGAGCTGCCATTGAGCAACCACCGAGAGCACAGCAGCCTGGCGGATCTGTACCTGGAGGTCTTTGGCAAAGACAGCATCCCAGACCTGGATGACGGTGTGCTTTTTCGTGTGCAGCGTGCGTGCGCTGCCGTCATCATGAACACTACCCGCCTGATCAGCCTCGCGCGCAACAAGCTGCAGTGGCCAAACAGAGAGACCGTCTGGGAGCGCGCTGACGACCTTTTCATCAGCGAAAGCCTGGGTGTACCCGCTGAGGGGTTGGACGCGGTGTGTGGCTTCAGCGACGAGCCGGTAGCCTCTGACTTTCTTGACCTGCAGGCCTTGCTTCGCACGTTTTCCCGAAACAACGCGCTACCCGCGCCTGAGGAGGTTTACCTCAATATTGCCATTGCGCTTGACCGCCTGAGTGAAGCCAAACTTCTGGGCAAGCATCTGAACGATGACAAGATCAAACGGCTGATCGCAGCCTTGGTGTTGCGAGCCAGCCTGCATTACATCGAAGAAAGCCTGCGCACGCTTTACGCAGATATTCCGGCGATGGTTCGAGCCAAGGTGCCTTCAGCCGTAAGGGTTCAGCAGGATCTGGCCGGCTCAGCACCGTTCAGCCCCACGCCTTTGGGCCCACTGCAACGTGTCGTTTATGGCTTCAAGCGCAAGCGCACGGGGCGCAGCTCCTGGTCGTTGCAGGTGGTGGCCATGTGCGGAGACCCTCATCGCACGCTCCAATTTCTACCTAACCTGACGTCCCAGATCTACGCTGGGGTTGAGCGAACGTTTATCGGCTTCAGCGCCACGGCCTACTTCCCGGGCGCCAGCAGCTTCGATTTACGCGCCAAGACGTTGGTGGATGTACCCGACGCCAAAGGCCACATCCGGTTCGAGAATATTCACGGCAATTTCCATGTTTCTGGTTCGGACATTGAGAATCGCCTCGAAAACGTTCGCCGCTTGGGACAGGAAATAACACCTTGGCTCAACGCAAAACTTGCTGCGCTTCAAGCCTGCGATGAAACCCGCGAGCGCGCGCGCCTGTTGCTGGTCACCGGCAGCGATGCTGAGGCCGAAGAGTTGGCGTCCACACTGCACGAGGTCAGCGGCGGCACCAGAAAAGTCGCCTGGGTGCGTGGTGGGAAGAGAGAGGATCGACAGGATCGGTTACCCCGCAGCCAGCGAATGACCTACGACAGTTTGGTTGATTTTGCCGACGGGCCAGGTGCTGAGGTGGAGCTGCTTGTGAGCTCCATCTATCCGATGGCAAGGGGGCACAACCTCGTTACCCGCAAAGGCATATCAGCCTTGGGTGGAGTGATCGTCTGTGTACGCCCAATGCCCTCCTCCGATCAACCAGGCAACAACCTTGCGCACCTCTGCTACATCGTCGGCGACCAGGTGTTACCCAATGCAAGCCCGGGTTTGGCGCTTGTTGAGGAAAGGTTGCTGGCGAACAGGACGCTCAATGGCATACGTACCTCACCGCCCTACTTCAGCCGACAGCCGAAGGCGATCCGGCACTTCACCATGATGAACGTCCTGGTCACTCTGACCCAGCTGGTGGGCCGTGCGCGCCGCGGCGGCACGCCAGTTACCTGTTATCTGGCCGATGCTGCGTTTTACGATGGGCATACAACGTGGTCGCAACTCCTCTCCGCCACCATCACCACGCTTAATGAAGCCGGTCATTGGGACGAGTTTTCACGGCATCACGCCGGTCTTGTCGACGCCATGAACCAATACATTGATGAATCCACACCTGACTTGAGTCCGAGGTATCACGATGACCCACCTACTGAGGACTAACCTTTTCCAGTTCGACCCCGAAGAACTTCCTGCGGTGCATCAGTTCAAGGCGACGGATGAGTATTGTCATGGATGGAAACGACTTACCCAGCTCTTCAAAAGGCCCAACCTTCCCACCGGTGGTTTGGAGGAGATCCTCAGCGCCGTCGCCGGCGGGCCCGTATGGGTGAACTACAAGCCCGATACAAAGGCTTCGGCACCTGCCATCGCGTCGGTGAATCCTCTTTCGCATCAGCAGCTGTGCGCAGCGATCAATTTCTGGGCTGATGAGACGGCTGAGGGGACGCAGGAGGTGACGTCATTGCTGCAGCCAGGTGAGCCAACGCTGCTGCACGCATCAACGCTTTTTGCTGACCCCAAGCAGTCGAACACGATGTACAAGATTGTGCCCTGGATGCTGGCTCAGCGAATGGCAGAGCGGCCGATGGAATCGTCAAAGCCATTGAGCCTCAGGCTTTGCAGTGACGCCACGCTGCTCGCCTGGGATGAGCCGTTGACCTATGCGAATGAAGGGCGGCAAGCAATCGCTATGCACGCGATCACAACCCAGTTGGTGCTGCTCTACCGTCGCCAGCAGCCTTACGCGGCGGTGTGCGTGCATTTGAGCCACATCTTGCCCCAGTGGCGCCACGCCACAAACAAGGTCTGGTTTGATACCGGGCACGGAATCTCCAAGTTCGCCGTACATATCCCGCCCATGACCGCGGACGGCAGATTCGAGACGCGATACAGCACCGTTGCCCCTACGGTGCTAAAGCGACTCGGCATTGCAGAGCTCCCGCAGCTTGGTCAGGGCGATCTGCCGCTGATAGGCCAACTGCGACCTATCCACGCTCACGTGCCGCCGTTTTGGCCAGTCGGCAACGGTGCCGGCCCTTTGTTCCTGGATCAGGCAAGTTTTCATTTCCAGCGATCAGTATCAAGTGCCAAGCCCATGCTCGCCCGCCACTTGGGCAACATGGTTGCTGTGCCTGCGAAGGGTGAGGATCCAGAACAGCCTCCAATCAAAATCGCGGTAATCACGGCCCACACGGACATCATGAGCCGTGTCGCTGACGTTCAGGAGCGCCTAGACGACCTTACGCCAGTTTTCGATGACGGAGTAAGGCCAATGCTGATCCTTCAGCAGGTACAGCGTCCAGGGGCCCTACAAGCGTTGACTGAGCTGACCTCCTACGAGCACGTGAAGCATTGGTTCGACAGCGAGGTCTTACCGCGTGTTGAAGAACTGGGAGCAAAGGTCGCCATAGTCGAATCCGTGCCTGCCGTCGCCACCAAAACGGAGACCGACCCCAAGCACATCCTCAGGGCGCTCTTTGCGAAGCATGGAATTGCTACACAGTTCCTGTGGCACATAGCGCCCGCGCCCGGCGCTGGTAATGTCTCCGAACCGAGAAGTCCAGCTCCAGCTTCTGCGGATCGAAAAATGGGTAAACGAATTTCCAAACTGGTATCCAAGCGACAATCTGCCGCAGAGTCAGTCGAAGACGCCGTGGATTTCCCAGCGCTCAATAGCTTACTCGACGCCGTTAGAAGTACCGGATACGCCCCCCAGCCCTTGCGTCAGCTCAGAGGAATGGCCAGCGGTACCACCGTGCTCTCCATCTACCTTGAGACCATCCGGCCGCAATCCACCGACCTCTACCTCCCAGTAGTGACTAGGACGATAATTGGATCACGCGATTTAGAGGTCTATTGGCCCTCAGCTATCGGCAACGGAAGCGCTTCGACACCGCCTCTCGCATCGCTAGTTGACGGATGGATGAGCTATCAGGAGGGGTTGTGCCGTATCCATGCGACCTCAAAACTGATGAATCAAGATGAAGCGACCAGTTTCATCAACAGGGCGATGCTGGCCCCGACTGCTGTGGCAGGCACTCCTTTGATCGTGCTGATGAGCGCTGGACTCAAGAAACTCTACCCAGGCCTCAACGATGGTGCCGGACACGGCTTGCCTGCGTTCCCCCGAGGCGCTTGGGCGTTGCGTGTGAGAGCCGACAGTCAGACGGCCCAGATGACCGGGGTACACAGCAAATCACCCTCGGCTCCTATGTACATCGGCTCAAAAATCGGGGTACATCAGGCAGAAGACCAGGCCAATGTCTATTACTTCACCTCTTTCACTAAACATTACAGCCGCATGCAATCGCAGCGTCACCAGACACGCTACGACATCAGGCAATCCCGGCTGAGAGACCCATGGCAACAACTCGGAGTCACCGAGTTCGTCGTGATCCAACCAGGCGACTTCGCGACCGCTGATCGTATGGCCCTGCAGGTAGGACTCTGGTGCAAATTCGCTCCAATGTGGGATGGATATCTGCGGTTTCCATCCCCTCTGCACGCAGCACATCAGATCGCCAAAGATCACCCGCTAATCGAGCGGCACCGTAAAAGCAGTTTTTAAGGATTGGCCATGTGGCGGCCGCGATTTTGGAACCCCATTATGAATTGCGTCGAACGCTACGATGCCTATGATGGGGTGGAAGGCCCATCTAGGCCGCTATCAAGGAGCTTTGCTTTGCCCAACCTTACCGACACAAAACTTGTTATCGCTTACCCATCGCTGCCTATCAGGGCAATCGTTGCTGCGGCCGTGCCGTTCTTGGTGTATGCGGCTGGCACGCAGTCAACCCTGCCTCTGGATCTGGTTAATTCATTGGGTGTTCACGAATTTACCGGCCAACAGCTGTATGCCTGGGCAATGGGGGGCTACGCGATCGGATTGATGAATATCTCGAAGTTTGACAAACGGCTGCACCGCAAGCACCACACTGACATTTCCCGCTTCAACTCTATGGCTGAGCTCGAACGTCGTGCAGGCGATCACTACCCGCTTGCTGCCCAGTACGCGCGTGAGGAGCAGCGTCTTCTTCGCAACCGCTACGGGAGCTTGCTCGATCCTCGCACCCCTCGTGTCATGAAAGCCATTGGGGTCGCCATCAAGTCGCTCAAGAAGCTCTTGGGAGCCGATTGATCTTCGACGGACTCGATTGCGACGGAGCTCCACACTATGCTGGCCAGAAAGGCCGGCATGCTTGTCCTAAAACCAGGTGGGTTATGGATGCTATGAATCAGATTCAAGACTTGGACGACAATCTCGAACGACTCAAGGCACTGGCCGCGCTGCTGGAAAAGCAGATGGGTAAATGCCCAGCGTCCGAACTCAGGTTTTGCACTTGGATTGCCACGTGGACTCGCACCCCAGAAGGATTACGTGACGCCGAGAAGGATCTGCCTCGGTTACCCGAGGCGCTGCGTTATGACTACGCGGCCTGGATACACGATGGCGCAAAGTAAGCGCACATGAAGTGAACAGTCATTTCGCCCCCCCTTACAGCCCCAGATCCGTAGATAAATAGTTGTCAATTATGGGGGCCGTGGCGTGTTGGGCCTGGATAAGCGACTGCTGCAGGTGGCGTTGGAGGAACCAGCGCAGTTCGACACGCAATTCCAGATGCCCAACCGCTACCGAAGACGCGTAGCGGCCACCCAGAAGTGCTGACTCCAGCGAACGGTATGTCGCCGTCCCAACGCAGGTGGGATACAGTCGAGTGAGATCCTGCAATCCCGGACGCCGCTTGTAGTCATCGAGGGCCATTCGCAGCATTGACTCAAGACTTGCGCCGTAGACCTAGGCCGCAAGCGACCAAATTTGCCATTCGACATCTAAATCCAAACTCTTTCTTTAAGGCGTGTTGCACTTGCGGTGGTGCAGGTCAGACCGCGCAACGGCGCGACTGGGCTGCGCTGTCCTGCGTCAGTTCGGAAAATCGTCAGCAGTCTAATGGTTTGCGTTAGCGACAATACTTCGCGAAACCGACTTTGTTGCTTATCGCATCAGGCAAGTGCAGCAATCACCGCACCTCTTCAGCAGTTCGCTTGAAACCGCTGCGACAACACCGGGTGTGGGGGTCGAGGATCGAAGGTCAAAACATGGCAAAGTCGTGATCTGTTGGGCTAGTCTCGGCCCATGTGAACGCAGCGTCTCAGAGGGGTAGGTAATGATCTTGGACTGTGAGACCTATGGCTCTGCCATTACCAGCCTTTCTGAGATTTTTTCGGTTCCGGTACGAGCCATCGAGACCCTACTTCGAAGCATAGATCTGGAGGCTGATTATGATACCGGATTGATCCCGTGCTCCCCAGATACCTACCTAATTGAAACGTGCAAGAAAAAGTTGAACGCTCAGTCAAAACGCTTGAGCGAGGTGTGCTGGTTCCACCTGACCCGCGTACGCCCTGATACTGACTTTACGAACGAATACTGCCGCTTGGCGCAATCCTCAACGACATCTGGGGGATGCTAGGCGAACTCATGGATACGCCTTTACGCAGGGACAATCTGGCGGCGCTCCGGTGCGAAGGGGTCGGGGACTTCCAGTATGGCCTCAAAACTGGAGATCCTTTTCATCATGGCCCTTACGCCATGCTTGTCCGCGAGGTGGCATTTCATTCTGCCAAGGTGTCAAACCACGACTACTTGCACTTGCCCGAGATCATTGAGGACATCTGTAACGGCTACGAACATCGCTTCGGCGAATCCATAATGGCGATAGTGTGCGGGGGCCTGCACAAGTGCATTGTGAAATTCAGCTCAGCCAAGGTATTGGATGATCATCTTTTAGGCGTTGCTCTGCTCTACTGCTGGGGCGAGATCAACAATGAAGAATTTTCCTCTTACGCCAATACCTGCTTCGACGCTGAAGCTCAGCGAATCGAGCCACATGCGATCCTGAGCGTCACCAAGCTCTGAGCCATCTTGACGGTACTCTCCCATTTGTATGCGTGGGAGCAGGTCAGTGTCTAGTGCGTCACGATGATGGGCGCTGATGAAGGATATGTGAGCCAAATATTGCGACTCGCGGAAGGTTGGCCTCGCGTCGCTCCTGCTCGATTCAATCATAGGATAGCTGTTGATCCATCCAGTGTTGGACGCTAACCTAGCAGGAGCACATTTGTACTCCTGTGGTATTCCCTATGACCGATCCAACCGATATCCCAGAAAACTCCCCCTTTGATCTCGGTATGCGTACTGTGCTGGAGAGCTACCAGCATCAGTGCCTGATGCTGCTCGATGAACTCCACGAAGCCTGGGCAGACATCAGGAAGCTGAAAGGCGATGCACGCACTCTGGTAGCGATGAATGATGCTCTGACAGCCGAGCTGAGGGCGCTGAAGGCCGCCCGATAGACAGCACATTGAACAGGCCAGT
Organism: Pseudomonas sp. LS-2; assembly: GCF_003605735.1. GTDB lineage: Bacteria > Pseudomonadota > Gammaproteobacteria > Pseudomonadales > Pseudomonadaceae > Aquipseudomonas. The sequence goes on from NZ_QXTJ01000040.1 coordinate 174,402, forward strand.
AGCGCTCAATGGCAAGGCGTAGACTGGAGACGGACGCCGTGTTGCTGAAGCTCGCCTCGCAGGGCTTCACCTTTCAGCAGAGCGATGCTTTCGGTCGTCGACTGCCCTCGCGTGTTGAGCCCCTACGCAGACCAGCACGGTGAGAGTGACGCAGCGTGTTTTCTCATTTTTTCCGAATTATCCCCCCTGACCAGACTCAAGGAGATCAATAAAGTCAGCTCCAACGCACAAGCGTTCAACTCTGACTTTCCAAGGAGCAAGCTCATGTCCAAAAAAACGTCTGCAAGCAAGCCCAAACCGATGACGCAAGAAGCCAAAGCACGAATCTACCAAGCGACGGCGAGCGAGAATGGAGGCACTATCCCGGCGGAAAGCTTCGCTGCCCGAGCAGCAAGGGCGGCAGATAAGACAACAAAATAACTAAGGCTAGGTGTCCAAGGAGGACTGCCTCCTTGGGCCAGGTGATTGAATGAAACTCCCAGTCTCACCCTATCCATCCATCGGTGAAGTTGTCTATGAACTGGCCACTCGTAGCGGGTTGGTACTCTCGACGGAGACTACTGGTCTCTACGACGATCTAAAGGCTTACAAGGATGAACGCAAGCGGCCTGCTCTTGACCCAATCGAAATTCCCAGCACCATCCTGTCGGCGCTCGAAAAACGTTTGGCAACGTTCATTGGTGATGAGCCACTCGCCAACGCCATTTTTTTGAGCTTTCGCCGTTGGCTTGAATACTACGCTGCACTGATTCCAAAACATGAAGCAGGTCTTCTCGACCGGCGTGACATGATGAGCCTGCTTTGGCCGACCATTTTTGCGTTCGGTGCGAGTGTTACCTTGAGGATGATCCACTGTGCTCTCCCGATCGTTGCACTGCAAAAAATCTTGTTGGACGCAGCCCCGTTCGGTTGCCTCGTGAAAGCGTTGTGTACTTGGGGTGCTAAGGACTACGCAAAAATTTGCGAGTACCGGGCAGTCACAAACAATATCGATACCGACAATTGCAGAGACACTCTCGATGGGTGGCTGGACGGCCCAGGAGTTCCGAATCTAGATAGGGCGGACGAGATATTGCGGGCGCTGGGTTTGGGCTCGGAGTTCGGCCCAAAACTGTGGGTGGTGACTGCAAGGCTGCTGGGAAGGACGCCTAAGCAGTCTCGCGAGGCAATCGCGAATTTCCTGAGCCTTCCTGACGACGCCCTAACATGCGAAGAAGCTTTCTTTTGGCTTAAGCGACAACGAAAGATGGATCGAGTGCAGGGCCTGAATATCGGCCCGGATCGACCCATCTCTGCACTGAGGGAAGCACTTTACAATCCATCCATCTCCAGAGACGCGGCAGCCGTCGAAGACATGTTGGGCCGCCTGGAAAAAACCTGGGCGCCCATTGCCTCGCAGACGTATCACATTATCGATTGGCTTCGCGGTCGTTTCTTGGTTCTGTCAGGGCGCAACGAAGAGGCGATGAAATACTACCAAGCCGCCTACAATCATGGTGTTGGGAGAGAGGCTGATGTATTCAAGCATGTCCTGCCTGAGGCCTTGGCACTTGCCGGCAGGCTCGGGAAGAGGAAGTGGGTCTTGCGCTTCGACTCGTTACTGGGCTTGCACTGGAAAGGCGGCTGGGATGGCGACTTCGAGTCTTTACCTGCTTTTTTTGAGCAGCAATTCGACAGCCGCCTGTTCTATCCAGGCCACTAACTTAATCAGCTATCAGGGAGCTCGGAGTTTCGATCGTCACTAGCGATCCTCTGTTGAAACGATCAGTGATCAATCGCTCCCCCCCTCGCGCCAAAATGCTGGTGAGCTTGGAGGTCTGGAAAACTTGCCGCCTACGGTGCCTCCGAAGATACTCATCAGCCGTGTTTGGCCTTCCGCGCGGCACCTGCCCCGCAAAACAGCTTCAGCAGTCGCGCCGTTCCCCGCCGGTAGTGGCGCCGTTCCCCGCCGGTAGTGGCGCTTATCGGCGGAGAACTCAATAGAGACTCCCTTTCCAACTCTAAGCTCTCAGGAGAGCCGGAAAGATTCCTCACTCAGGCTGGGGACGCAATCGATTATTTCGCCGTTCCAGCAGCAATTGTACGCGCCGGAGCGGCCGCGATTGGTACTGCACTCAGAATACGTTTGAGCTCGATCCCCAGTGCCTCCCCTTCTGACTCAGTCCCGATTTGCCAAGCTCCGACCCCATAGTCCGCATGATAGGTCGGGCTGATAAGCGGCGTTACTTTGTCTGCCCGAGGTATCAGCAGCAATGAAACGTCAGGCTTGATGCCCTCCCACCGGAGACTGTCGTGATAAATGTGCGCTGACTCCATTGCATCGAGGACGCTGGCGCGAGCGGTGCGATACTTCGCGTCGAAAACCAGGAAGCGCTTCGCCGAAGGCGAGTCCAACGTCACGATGATGTCCGGATATCGCTCTCGCGATAAGCTCTGGAAACCGCGATGCGCAGGTTGATCAATCGCTGGGCATCGGACTTGGTAACACGCCTCAACGGTTACATCGGCCGCTTTTCCCCGCCATACGATTTCTTTTAAGCCCAATGATCGATATTCACGGCTCCAGACGAGTTCAGGGAACTGACGTTGCAGCTCTGAGACTACCGTCACAAAGCACCACCGCTCATAGATCTCCCATGTTGGGCTGATCCACAGCGTCTCATCAGGATCCGTCCCCAACCACCCTGAACGCAACACGTACCAACCAAACCGATAAGCTCGCGCATATGCAGGGTGAGCAGAGATCGCATTCAATCCAGCAGCCGATAGACGTCTAGCAGTCACGATAGAGAAAGGTCTCGCGCGTTGAAGCCGTTCAAGCTTGCGAGCAAGCGCCTCGGTGAACGCGATTCGACGTACGAGCCTTGGCGTTAACGCTGATCGGGTTTCGCTGACCACCTCAGTTGCGGCGGCATGTTGAAGCCCCCTCACCACCTGCCGGCAGCGTCTAAGAACATCGAAGAGAACAAGTCCAACGGCCTGATTCGCCGGATTGTCCTCCTCCTCGTAAGATCTGCTGACCTCAAAGCGAACAGTGTTCAAGGCCGGACGCTGAGTACTAGCAGGATGCAACAGTGCTTGCCCTGTTGGCCCTCTGAGTGCCTTGTGCACGGACGCAGAGTCCAACCGCTTGACCGTGTGGGCACTCACCGAGGTGCGGTCGCTCTTCAAGATTGTTAACGGCCGCTGAGATATCTGTTTGAGCGCGCGGTGGAGCCGATCTCCATAGCGTCTCAGCCTCGCATACTGCAGATGCGGGTTGGTTAGAGCTCCATCATGGCCAATTCCAAACTGAGCCTCTTCTGTGCCCAGAACGAGAGTAGGGTCAAAATCCAGAATCGTCTCAACCATGGCAGCGAATACCTGGCCTCCAAGCTTGTTATCAGCTGCTGAGACGTCCAGCCGGTAACTGGAGGCAGTCCGCCCCTGGTCATCCAGAAGCTCTGCCGCGACCTCTCCCGCATAAAAGCCTGGCGACCATAACCATGCACACGCCCCATTTTGGTCGACCGTCTCGATCAAGACGTCATCAACGTAAAAGGAAAAGCCTTCAAGCGCGGTAAAACAATAAGTCTTCTTCTCCATGAAACCTGGGTTCAACTGACCTGGGTGCACGTCAAATCGAGCATCCCCCTGCTCTACCTGCAAGATGATCGACATGGTCTACCGCCAGAATCTGGTAGAGCCGGAGTGAGCTAGGTCGTCCGCCATTTCCCTGACCTTGCGCATCGACATTCCCAACCCCGCATGTTTCAGCGTGGTATGGAGCAATGTGAAGACCTCCTGCAGTCGAGGGCTGTCTTCACCTCGCAACTTGGGGAGTATCTTCGAATAAATGGCATGGTCGAGTGCACGTGAGAACTCGATGATACCACCCGCCTGTGTTTGCTGCAGATAGCCGACCACGTCGTTGAGCGTGCGCCATCCGAAATGCAGTCGAGCTGGACGAAGCACATCCATGAGAGAGGACATGAGATTTCTGACGATTGAAATCTGTTCATCCTCAAGCGAGCTGTTCTCCCAGCCTGGAAATGCTTTGACCTCAATGTCCCAAAATTCGATCACAGAGGCTCGATCCAGCACCTTGTCGCTCAGTCCATGAGTGGTCTCGTCCATGTTCACGGTGCCGATGATCACGAGGTTGCTCGGATACGGAATGCCTGGAGGGACACCATCGATCTCGTCGACTTGACCGTGAAAGACGATCGTTTCGCCGGTTTCCATCGCTGAAAGCAGAGGCGCCAGATATTGTTCCGGATGAGAGAGGTTCATTTCATCAAGAACCAGTGTGTAGGGCTTCGTCGGGTTGGCGCTTGCCTGCAGGAGAAAATCCAGAACGCCGGTACGCACATACGCGTCTGACTCCAGCGGATTAACGTAACCCAGCAGACTCGTGTAGTCGTGCCAGCCTGGCTGGACAGGCACGATCAGCAATCCTTCACTTGGCTCGGGATCGTCCTGCCACAGACTCAGTGCATAGTTACGGGCAAGTTGCGTCTTCCCCGCGCCGCTCAAGCCTGTCAGCACCGCGAAATGACGCCTCGGGTGCCCCCACAATCCAGCATCAAGTTGTCCGATCAGCTCCTCTGGAAAGCGAAACTCTTGATCAAAGCGGTCAATCACGGCGCGTAGCTTCGGCCGCTCAATTTCGATATCGACCTGTATTGGAGCGGCCTGAGCCAAGGACGGGCTGAGACCTGGAATACTCGCAAGGCCCTTAGGCTCCCAGTGAATGCGATTAACCCACTGCTTACCCCTTTCGGTGAGGCTCAGCACTTTCTGGGAGATCGTGACCAGATCAAGGTACCTGAACCAACCAATAATCGCTGATGGTGCGAAATCGGTCGTCCATCCAGGGTTTGCTTTTCTGAGTGTGAGGATGGCATCGCGGTTGGATAACGGCGTGTCACGCAATGCCGCCAGCAAATAGTCAAACCCCAAGATGCGGGTGATCATCCAATCAATGATCTCATCTGGATCACCCGACTCCAGGAATGCCTCGCCGCGGGGTGTCAATTGCAGGTTGTTTGCGTTGGCACGCAGCACGCCCCATTCGGCGATCAGAGCATTCAGCTGAGTGTTGCAAGTCGACGTTTTTGATTGAGGGTTAATGGACTGCAAGTGTTGGATGAAGTCTTCACGAGTGCATCCATCTGTTGCAAAGTCGATCATGCTTTGAATGGTGGCAGGGCCTCCGCCAATCGCCAGCAAACCGCGCCTCCTTCTCTCAGGGGGCAAGGGCTTGAGTACTTCGTCACCAGTCTCTAGGTCAGATATTTCGGTGGCTTCGCCTTCTGGGTTCTGAACATAGTTGACGAACAGCAGCCAAGGCAGCGTCAAGCGTGAGACACCCTCCCTGGAATATACGTCAGCCACCTCACCCAGCACGTCATCTAACCGGTTCAATACGAGTCGGTGCAGATGACGCCTCTGACCGTTCAGTGGAATCCCCAAGGCATGAGCCAACTCGCGCAGTTTCCGATGATGCGCTATCGACGTGAAAGCGCCTGGGCAAAGCAACGCGAAGACGCGGTACATCTTGAGTCGAGGGTTTCTTTTGGTCAGCCCACCAACTGCGGACGCAATCTGAGCCCAAGCGTCAGCGATGAGCATTTCACTCTCAGAAGGATCGCTCGTCTGCGCGAACTTTTGCTTCAAATGCCAGAGGCTCTCTGCGATGGCCGAATTTTCGGCGACCGCAGAAATGTTGATGCGCCCCATGCCTGTTGCCGAAACAGCCTCGGTGTCCCAGAGCGCAAGTTGGAAGTCCTTGCTTAAGAACTCTTCATGAGACACATCCCTGACACGCACCAACCAACGCTGGAATTCGGTGATCCAGCTTTGATTACCCGCCAAGGACATTACCTGCTCCTGAAGACTAATACATGCAGTCTTCAGCTGTTCGTCATCCTTAAGATCCAGCAAGTCCATTCTCCACCAACGATATTTTTAGATGGCGAGATAATGTCACTGCTGCGGACTGGAAGCCAGATCCGACCTTTGATGTAGCAGGAAGTAAGCGAGAGCATTCACTATCCCTCACCCTGCATGACTTAGTCGTAGGCTGACGCAACGGCTTGATGGGTTAGCCATTATCCTGGAGCTAGACAATCCGCCATCGATTTGCTGACAAATTGCCACTAGACATCATCCGTCAACCTCCGTAGCGTTCTGGCCGCATAGGGTTGCAAGATATTCATTATTCAAGGGACGTGTGATGGGCGAATGGTCAAAGAAGCTGGGCGAGCGCGGTGAACACATCACGGAGTCGCTGCTCAACCTGATTGGTTGGAAGGCAGCACTCAAGGGACACGAGTTCGACTGTGTGAAACCTGTCCCTCACAGCACGACCGGCAACCCCAGAAAAACCCATGGTGCCGATTTTGTCTTCAGCTGCCTATCGCCATTGGAGGATGGCGTCCTCAAGCACCTCGTTATTTCTTCGAAATTTACATCCGGCCAGTACCCAACTTCTCCTGGCCCATTGTTCAAAGAACATTTCACCGACCTTGCAACGACAGTCGAGTGCTTCAATCGCTCACCGTTGAAAAAGTCGATCAACTCGGGCTACACAGGCGCGACCGCTCAGTCGCTCGCTGGCATCCTCTGCTGGTTCAGTGCGGCATCGGACGCAGAGGAGGATGTGGTCAGTCACGTAGCGGGGTCGCGAAACCTCGACAGCTCCAACTATGGCACCATCTACGTCATTGATAATTACCGAGCTAGCTTTCTGTTCGACACCATTACGTACGCGAGAAATCGATTCGGTGCGGAAAATGTTCGTTTCCTCTACCCCTCTACGGGGAAAAACGTAAGCCCCATCGAGAGGGTCACAAACGGGACGATACTGCCTCCCGAATACCTCAACAGTGGTTTGATCCCCTTCTTCATCCAAGAGCATGAAAGGAAATCACTGCTCATCTGCTGTCAGGATCCTTTCAGCCTCGAAGCGGTAAAACGCATGATTGGCTTCTCGATGGAAATCGCCATGGAATTTCCTCACAAGGTGGCCCTCGCGTTCCCTGACTACAACTACGTAGATCATGAGGAAATTGCAGACATTGCGAGGCTGTCAATTGCGAACAAGGAGTTCGCTTCAATCGTCGAATTCGTATCCTACCAAGCCGATTTCAGGGGGTGATGCAGTGAGTAATCAAAATATTGACTCTATCCTTCCCCAAGGTGAAGCGCTGCGTACCTACCTTGCTCAGCCTTACATCAGTGCCGGCGACATCAAACACGTCCTGAAGAGCCGAGGCGTCTTCATCAACAGCTCAGAGAAAGAGCATTCCATCCCTGCTCTTACACTGTCATTGATACGTCCGAGCGAGTTTTCCGAGCTTCAACTTGCCTACACGACCAAGGAAGACAACCCCAAGATCACCACCCAGACGATCAAGTGGCAAGGTGAGGATACCCTGCTGGATGCGATACCTACCGTCATGGATGTCAACAAGCTGCTGGATCTTGAGTTCGTAAACTTCAAGGTCTTGGGAACGCCAGAATTCTATCCAGTCAACAAAGACCTCGACACGATCCGGATGGACTACCTGCTGGAACGGGTCGACCGCTCCAAAAGCTGGGCTGACTCGCACAAAAATTTCAAAGGCTCCATCGAGATCAAGAAAAACAAGGCTCAGGACGAGCTCATCCTGATCTACACGCACACTGCGCCGGAAACAAAGACGACAAACAAGGCGCTTTCGAAGCACCTGATTTCACATTTCAAATCGGTCAAGCAGATCAGTGAAAGTGAGCAGGCGACCTCGATTCGTTTTTGCGATTTTACCAACCAGAACAGGTTCAATTACTTGTTAGGGCTCACGCAGCACAGCAGATTGGTCGCACTGTCCTTTCAGGAGGTCGTCGACATCGGGATCTCGCCCGACCCAGACATCCTCCTCCCGGCAGCCCTGGACTGGATGAAGGAAAAGATTCGGAACCTGGACTTGAAGGGCTTCAGCCTTGAGCACTCAGACTTTCTCTCAGAAGTGTCCTACCGCCCTAGCCTGTTCCTTCACAGAATCGATGCCAAATTCCGGTTCAGCACCTCGGGCCTCGATGGTGATTGCGTCATCTCGCTGGGCTTCCCAGAATTTTCAGCGGGCCAGAAAAAAGACAGTGAGATTGAATTGAGGATCAAGCAGATCAGCTTTGACAACACGGGGCGGTCTATCGACAAGAATGACGCGAAGGAAACGATTCTGAAGGAGTTGGAATCCGAGAAGATTGAGACCTTCAAGACCCTATCGATTCCTGCCGGCGGTGCGGTTTCGCCGTAGTCTTGGTCTGAGCGGAGGCATTGTGTCCGGTGGAATGTGAGGTGCTAGCCGTCCTCCGCTCAGCAGTGACTACTCGCCCACGTCCCTACCGAGTTCATTAGACCATGGTCACCCATCAAGACTCTGGCTCACGAGCGAGGCAATGGCCGATACTAGCGACCACTTTCAGACAGCTCAAAAGGACTTGGTGAAATATGTCATTGGATGTGGCCTACAGCATTGAGGCTGACGATTTTGTCGACCCTGATCGCGCCTACGATTTGTTCTGGTCAGGGGTGATTACAAACAAGCGCGCATTCGTATGTCCGGCTGCTGACTGCTCAGCCCAGGTAACCTGCGCGAATCTGGACAAAGACGTCCAGAATATGAGGGTCGTCCCGCACTTCAAGGTTTACGGAGCTCATAGTGAAGCGTGCGGTATTGCCAACGGCGCCCCCGTCGACTTGGAGCTCGAACCCGCTGATCTGGATGGGCAAGAACGCAGAACTGTTGACCAATCCATTGTCGACGTGTTCAAGCTCGAACGGCCTGCCTCTTACTATGACGAGCATTCAGTCGAGCCTGGCGCGGACATTCATGTAGCTAAGAAGCGTGCGAGAAGCACCCGCCCTTACACCCCGAAGCTAGGGGAATCAGGAATAGTCGGGCCCATTTACTCGGTTCGATCTGTAGTCAGCAGATACATCCGATACCGTTCCGATGAGACCCTTGAGTTCCGGCGTTTGAACATCGCCGGGCAGGACGTGCCCTACGCCAGCATCTTCAAATGCATCTGGGAGCAGGATCTGGATGACCTGCCTGACCACCCCATCATTTACTACGGCTGGGCGTATGTTGACCGCACGAAATCCAATAATGGCTACCGAATCAAATTCAAAAAGAATTTCAAGCGAGGAGACGACAGCCTGATCACCTCATGCTTCGTCTCCGACACGTTCATAGAAAACTACAAGCTCAAAAACCTGATGGCGGTGCGGCTTTCCAAAATTGCCAAGAAGGACAAGCCGACAGCGTTCGTGTTTCTCTACGGCCAACCCGCAATACGGACGTCGAATGAGCGTGACTACGCAAACTTCGATCTGAAGAATCTCGACATGATCGATGTGAACTACGACTGCCCCCTACCACCTAGATACGATAAGTAGACAGTCTCACACTGCGGCAAAGGACGGTTCTGCAACGTCCTGCAAAGCCTGGCGAACCCAGGCTCGTCAGATTTCAAGGCGTTGGAGTCCATACGGGCAGCGTGGATGTACCAACCTTATCGATAACGATGGCCAGACTTTGCCGAGCTCGCGTCGCCGCGACATAGAACGCCGCAGCAGCCGTGGCCTCCAAAGCTGTGCCCTTCTTGATGAAGCTTTCGATATTGGCAGTCGGTGCGAGCAATACTCGATCAAACGTCGCCCCCTTCACACCTTTGAAGTTCTGAAAGTCCAGATTGAGGTGCTTCGCAGAGCTGACCGAATGCCTTAGGCACTGCGGTCTAAATTGGCCGACGTACTCATCGACATGCTGAGTATGGAGAAGGAACACTCCATCATGATCCGTCTCACTGAGGTTCTCCGAGGTAGTGCTAGGGAAGCCCCACGTGGCGTCGAAGATGGTGTCGGAAAACGTCGCAATCTCGACTCTGCATCTGTAGGTGACGGTCGCATAGGCAATGGTGAGTAACCCCTTAGCCTCTCTATCTCTAAACCATTCAAGCGACGCGGCGTAGCCAAATTTCTTGTTCTTCTGGCCTCGGGGATTTGTAGACAAAACCGCTTGCCTGACGTCTCCCACCATCCGCACATCGATTTTAGAGCCGAGCAGCACTTCCAGGATTTCCCAATCGAAGCTGGCTAAATCCTGTACTTCATCGATCAGTATCTCGTCGTAGATGCACTCGAGCCTTCGCAGGAGTGCCGGCGTCGCCTTCATGAGTTCAAAGGCAAGCTTGCCGAGCTCGCAGGCATACACCCGATTTCCTGAGTCCATGAACCTACTTCTTCCTTTGGCGAACTGGAACGGTCGCCCTTCGAAGTCGAAACCCATGACCCGATCTTCCGGGAATTTGAAGCGTAGGAATGGCTGGGCAAAATGACGAAGCAGGAAGGTGTACCAGCCCATGACCTCTATCGTGCTGCTGTCGCCTGCCTGGCTTGCCAAGCGCGACCTGATCTCTTGCTGGTTCGTCTGGGTGAAGGTCAGCACGGCGATCTTTCTATCAGTCGCTCTTCCGCAGTAATCGACAAGGCCCTGCGTCTTTCGTCCGCCAGCTACTGCGAGCGTCAAATGGTTAGGCATTCTGGATGAACTCCGCCGCCTCTTTCATGTAGTTCGGGGCGGTTAGGGCTTTGGGGGACTCAGCGATGAGCAAAGCTCCCTCAGTCTTTTCTCGTGTCATCCAGGTCACCAGGTCAGCTTTTGGCGTGATTCCAAGCACATCCCGTAGATGAGGTTCACCGTTCGCTGTGATCAATTGCGGTTCGAGGGTGCGGCCATCGCTCACTTCGCCTATGAAGAGTTCTCGCTTCTTGCCGTCCAGCCACTTCGCGACCGGAACCCGAAGATCCGCCGGCTTAATGCCGTCGTTATCCCGCATCACAGCGACCGGCTTATCAACGGCAGCACAAAGCTCCAGACAACGGGCCAGCGCAAGTCCCCGCATACTGATGACATCGACCCCGGCGGCCATGGGTTTTAACTGGTGAGCGTCGTTGAACACCCTTTCAAAGATGATTTCGTCAGACGGCCCTTCCACCAAGACCACCTTTTTAGCCAAAACGAGACGGAGCGTGTCGTAACCTGGCAGGCGCTGGAAGTACCGTACAGTGCCGGGATCAAGGGCAGTGATCTTCGAGGTATGATTCCGATTCAGCAGGTGCAGGGAATTGAGACCAAGCCGATTCAACACGTATGTGCTGTGCGTGGAAACAAACAACTGTTGGTCGTCAGACGCAAGCTTTTCTACACGGTCAAGAAGCGTCGACAGGCTGGTATGAGAGAGATGATTCTCTGGCTCTTCGATCATGACGATCTTCACTTTCGCTGAGTGACGCTTCATCGCGAGAGATATCTTGATCGCAGCTTGTTGACCCTGTCCTGCCATCGAGAAGGGAACGTTGTCTACGTGAGGCGTAATGACGCTTTCCCAGGACGTGCGCGACGTCTGATCCATAGCCAATGCCATTGGCTCCGCCAACAAAGATGCACCCAATGTCGAGAACCTTGTATTCACTGTCGCCAAAGCACCCTCAGTCATCGACGCTTTCACCGTACGAAAGCCCAACGAGATCTCAGCTTTCTCGGTGGTCTCCAAGTGATCGCTCAGAATCTGACGCAGGTGGTAGTCCACACCTGCTGAGGATTTGACTGTCCTGGAGTCGATTGTTGCGACGGACAGCACCCGCGGGCGCTTCGTTAGCTCCCGGTCAGCGAACGATCGCCATTCGCACGTGTAGTACTCAACGGGCAGCAGGGCATTGGGTGCTTTTAGCCAGTCATCCAGCATGTCCTGATACTCTTCGTTGGGGTAGATCCTCAAAAAGACGCCTGGGCATGCATGCGTTGGGACGGCCGTGTTCACGGCACCACAAAGCACCTGCAATTCATCGTCATCGCGAAGGTATAGTTCGATCAGTATTTCGGGCAGTGCGGGTTTCTTGCCGGCGGTGCGTTGAGCTACAAACTCCTGAACGAGCTCAGTGTTGAACCAATGCGGGTTCAATTCTTCGAGAACGCTGCGGCCGCCGATCCGGCCGTTCAGGGCCAGCGAGACCGCCTCCATCAAAGTAGATTTACCCGCATCGTTTCCGCCCACCAAAATGTTCATTTTAGGGTTGGGGAGAAGGTTGAAGTCCTTGTAGATGCGGTACCCACGGATGTGAATTCTGGTGATCATGATCGTCATTCCCTTGGCGAAAAGTACAGGTTTATTGGGTGATTCCGTCGACTCTGCAGGGATGCTATAGGCGAATCGTTGTACCTGTCGATCGCAGTACACGTAACCGCACCGCTGCGACTCGACGATGGCTAAATCGTTACGGTTATTCAGGGTTCAAGTGACGCTGGAAATTACCGAATTCCGTAATGGCGTGCCCCACCTGACCAGGGCTCGTGGCGAACTGGATCAGACTTATATGTGAAGCTCACACCTTGGAGTTTATGGATTGTAATGCCGCCTCTAGCGAGCCGCAGACTGGCCTCGGGCGCATGTATATGATCCATGAAGCCATGTGCTGACTCTTCGGTAGGTGGGCTGCCCTCCCAGATCTGAGGGTAGAAAATCCATTGATCTTCATCCGACTCCCACAGGGACACCTGATCAAGCGTATCCTGATCCTCAGTTTTCTCGACCCCGCTGGCCTTGTGAAACAGGATGGCGTTCAGACCAGGCGATTCATCTTCGGGCACCTGAACAGATGGAAAAAGGATGCCGTCCAAGTTAAGCGTTTCGCTGGTCGCAAGGTAATCGGCGATGGCCTGGGTTATCAAGTAACCCTGATCTGCGCTCTCAGGCATTACTGGCATGAGCATTTGTTGCTGCAATTCACGAAGAAATGCACAGCGTTCGGCTTGCTCTTGGCGCACTGGGTCGAAGTAGCTGAGATTTGCGTCTGGGCGGATTCCACCGAGGTCACCGAGGTTCAACAGTCGTAACGGCCGAATGACCTCGAAGGTGGCTGTGACTACCCAGCTGCCAACTGGCGGACAAACCTCCGCTATGGCCGTTTGGTCATCAGTTGCTCCATAGAAAACTGATATGCCCGCGGCGTTCATGCGACCTGCCGATCCCTTACCTCTCGGTGTTGGGCCAAGATACTTCTCAGGATGTTTCAAGGCAGCAGCCATACCCTCCTCGTCCTCAAATTTTCTTGCCCGCTGGAAGGCAGTGAGGGGTTGGCCTGGGCCCGCAAGGGTGATCGCTGAACGTGGTTCGCTCGCGGTGTGAAGCTCCCCTATCCCAGAAAATATCTTCTCCAGTACCTGACCGACCACTGGATTCACCAACCTGGATTCGAACTGAAGGCTTCGTTGCATCTGAGCCCAGTCTGAAGTCAGCTGCGAGGATGCATACGTCTGTTCAATGAAGAACGGGTCATCATCTTCGCACTCGCTCCACTGCTCTCGTAGCTCCCCTTCAAGATCGATGAGCAAATCCATGTCATCAGCCCCGAGCACGATTTGTAGCACGTCAAAGATCGAATGCCCTACCTCAGGATACCCATGATGAATGACTGCAGGAGGTTGCTCAGCGTAGGTAAATGACGCCTCAATTGCTTCTTCAAGCTCCTCAACCAGGTCTTCCAGCGCTACAACCGGCCGCTCCGCGTTGCAGTAGTCGCATTCGCCGACATCATTCTCGGAAAATTTTGCATGCAAATAGCTATCGCTGAGACATTCGACGCATACCAGCTTACTCATGGATTCTCCATTTCCCTATGAACATTAGCCTTGCCGGGAGGTTGACCGGGAACCGACAACGTTTTTTGTGCTTATGAGTGCTTCAGCCTTCCCCTGCATACTGTCGCCCATCGTCGCATCAAGTTGCTCACATGGGTTGCCGATCAACCCAGACTTAGGCCAGCTGCACCCATTACACAAAGTGAACGTGCCTTGTAAGATCAGAGTAGGCGGACACGTTCGATCAGCGGAGACATCTATGGCCCGATCGCCGCGCATTTTGGATTCAAACGGTGCGTCCTAGCTCGAAGGGATTCAGTCTCCTCCAATAACCAACCCAGAGTTCACAAGGATGTCCATATGACTCGCGCTTTACACTACCCCTCCATTGAGTTTCAGGACACCGACGCGCTGAAGCGCTCGTTGCTGGTCTGGGATGGTATCCACCGAATCGTACCAGGCGGGTACACGCCTCAGGACGATGCTGAAGTGAGGGAGGCTGTACAGGCCGGTGCCGTCGTCAACCTAGCTCTAGATTCGGAAGAAAAACACAAAGCAGCCCATCGATTTCTCGATTTTTACTATCTCAGAAATCGCCCAACCACTCGGTTGGTATGGCCTGCTGGATGCTCGTCCCAATCATTCACCCGAATCAACCCGGACAAGATCGAAGCAAAACTTTTGCCGTTGTTTGAATCGCTCACCCAACGTGTTACCGCAGACGGCTTCCTGGAGGTACCGGAAGATCTGGCCGGCGGCTACATGTTCTACCTCGCGACATCTGTAGCGGAGCAGCGTTCTCTACAGCTCACCACAGACTCATCTGACTGCTGGGCTGTTGGCACCTACTTCGCAAATGAAGGGTGTTTTAACGAGGCCGTTTACGACGAAGACGCTAACGCCTATCTGGCTAACATGGCCATCAATGATCTGCTGCCCCATGATCTATCGCACGTAAAAATCGACGAGCTTTTGCGGTTCCGTGAGGAGCATACAGAGGTCAGGGCTCAGTTCCAGACAGAGTTGAATCAGTTGAAAGCTGAGATTTCTGCCTGCAACAACAAGGGCCACGCCCAGTACATAGTGGGTGACTTCGTTAAACGTTTTGAGCGGGCCAAAGCGGATTACAGAGATACACTTGGATTTTTCCGCAAGGAGGACGTATACAGCATTTTTTCCGTAGGGATACCCGTGGCGGCAACCATGATTGCAATGCCGACTTTCAGTTCGGGTGATCCGTATGAGCCCTGGCGGGTTTGCACCGGACTGCTGATAGGCGCAGTCTCGTCATTAGCTTCCAGAGATATGGGGCGCAAGCCAAAAACCATCGCATCCTACCTAGTGGGCAGTGAAAAAATTTCGAGATACCCAAGCCATACGCTCCATCGCAAGTTTGAGGAATTTATAAACGACTAGCAGGCATAACTGGAGCCCGACCGGGTTCCATATTTCTGATCTGACGTCCTTACACGGTCGGTTCGCGTTCAGATGTCCTATGCGCGTCATCTGCTCCGCACGACGTCAAAAGCAGGCTGGACTGATGGCGTTGCACCTCTCAGGATCACGGCAGTGGTGAGAGCTGCTTCGTTAACGGATTATTTCCGGCAGATAAACAATCGTTGCGGTGAGTCGATACCCCGCTACATGGACTTGACTGACAGCACCTCGACATACCGATATTTCTTCCTGGCCGCCTTCACTGCTTCCTGCTCTGCCAAAAGCTTGCTGAGCGTGTCGGCTTCGTGGATTAGCTCGAATGTTTTGCCTTCGAACTCATTACCGACACGCAGGGTTACCTTCAACCTGGGTGTGAAAGCCTTCGCGGCCTTCTTCTTTGCCACAGGCGGAGATGGGTTCACGAATACCACCTCTGGAGCCGGCCCCTGCTCCGGTGGCACGGCCACTTTTGGTAAAGGCTCAGCGTCGCCAAAAAGCGCTCTGCGCATCTCTGCTTCAGTTAGATCTGGATTCATGCGATATCTCGAAGGACGGTCTGCTCAATTCGGTAGAGTTTACTAGGGTTGCTAACCGCTGTTATCCGATTTTCCAAAGGGCTTTCGTGGACTCATACCCTCCGTCCCGAGGTACTCCATCGCTTGCGATGATGAGCTCGTACTTCTCAACACAGGCTCGATCTTGGATGATTCCGGTCTGAATAGGAGATCCATCCCGCGAGCGTCCGCTTTGATCGCAAAACAGCAGGCCCGTCACCCTACCCCGTCGTTCAAGGGCGCCTAGCAGATACCCTGCAATCCCTTCAGGGTCGACGGCTGATCGTGCTCGTGCAATGGCGTCGCGTAGCTTATTGAACCAGAACTCACTCATTCAGAAAGGCTTGTGTTTAGGTGTTCGGCTTAGAGCCCGAAGCGATCACTCATAGCAGGAGTTGAGTGACTGATCGTAGATTCCATGCGTTTGACGCGATGCCGGCAAGTTTGATTCTCACCCTGCGTAGCCTCTCACCTTGTTGGCGCGAAGTCACTGGGAGCGCTTGGGCCGTTGCATACCTACAAGTCTCACGCCTTTTTCCAATAGATCGTCGAGAATCTGATCGCGGGACAACCTCGAATGACTCGCCAAATCGACCAAGGCTGCACAGGCTTTCGATGCAATCGTCCGTGCCTGAACGCGCTGCGCAGTGGGTATTTTGCTCATGCCCCCACGGCCATGAATGAAAGCGCTCCTAACGTTAAAAAGCTGGTCATACACGTCAGCAGCACCGGCATCATTCAGCGCGGCGGCTAAGCGTCTGCCGACCCTCTTGGTGGCGCTTATTTTCGGGAAATTGCGACGGCTGTTGGAATCATGATCATGTTGCAAACCCAGGGCCGCCTCGACGGTAGTCAAGTGGGCCATGAATTCGTCAATGCCATCCGACAGAAATCCTCGAACCAGGAAATGCATGATCGGAGTTTCGAACAGCTCAGAGTCCAGGGCGGTATGGAACGCTTGCCAGTGGGCATCGCCAAGGCCCGCAAGGCATTCGGTGGCGGCATCAGTAAGCCTCAGCTCTACCGGTCTCTCAATCTCCTCAGGCTCTCCCCATTTATCCTGGTAAATATACGGTTCCCAAGACAGGCTGTCTGGGCCGCGCGGGATTGATGGCGCGACAAATAAGTCATCGTCTAGCTGATAAATCCAAGGGATTCGAAAACCTCGCCAATCGACCTCGGGCATCATCGCCCACTCCTCCCACCGCGCAAGCAACAAGAAAAAAAGCGCTTTCTCTACAGCCACTGGGAAACGGCTTTTATGAGGATCAATCTCACCGAAGTCTCTACTCATCATCATCGTGAAGGCAGGCACAGCTCGATCACCAGCATCCTTTCCCGTCGGTACAATCTCTTCAACTACGAGCCAGTGAAATTGAGAGAAACCGTCGAAATTTAGATCCTGATTGGGATAGTACCTGGCGAGTCGCGACCTATCGAAGAGCACATCCAGTTCGGCAGCAGTGAACACCGCGACCCTAGCATTTCCGAAAGCCATTGGTGGAATCTGCTCAGCCAGGTCGAGCGGGCACAGGTATCTACGCCGCATCGTTTTCTGAGCGAACGCGGCTTCAAGCATGCTCGAGGCGAGGAATGGATCAAACGGGCTGGATTTCCTTGACGATGGAGACAAGCACGCCAGGCCCAACGATTTCAGCGCATGATCCAAGGCGAATGTGAGCCCGAACGTTACTTTACCCTGCTGATACTTGGCCGCACACGCCTTTCGCAGCTCGTCGAAGACAGGTTCCTTCCACAGCCCCTCAGGCCCAAGCCGCTGGAGCTCCCATAGCTTCTTCAGAGCATCGAGAATATCCGTATTCATATTGACCTCACTGGAACGCCTTTCTTTGCGTTTCGCGACTCTTAGCCTTCAACGCAGGAGCTCCATGCGTGTCCTACGACCGTCTTGCCCTTTGATCCTGAAACGCCGAAGGAAGGGAATAAAGTTAAGGGGCCCAAGATCTAGAAGGAACCTGATTCAGAAGCTTGATCGAGACAGACTTTCTAAAGCCCTGGCCCACGAGCACAAAGATCGTGTCACTGGTTTCAAAAATACCCCGACCGTCGTAACTGGTCGCATATCCGGTCTTGATGCGCACGCCGTTCTCATAATCTCCAGTGCTGTGAAGCAGCACGCTATGGGTGAACAAGACAATAGGTACCCGCCCTGTGGCAGCCAAGGGGGCGGCATCCACATCGAGTACATCAATAATGACCCAAGCAACTGCAGCACAGTATGCTTTGCCCGTTTCTGCGACACGTGACCGGATGAGCTCGGCTTCCGCGTCAGACGCTCCAGATAGCGGCTCGCCGTCGAGCGCGATGGCTTCCGCGATACGTGGTAGATGCATCACTCCTCCAATCCCTGTGGTACCTCGTGCGTATAGAGGTGTCCAAAATTCTGTTCCACGTTGCCTGCCGGCTGTATAAGTACATAGCAGCTGCCCGTAAACGTATGGGCGAGCAAATACTCATGCTCCCTGGTCAGTTGCATGATCGCTGAGGTCTGTATCAGATCACCCTCTAGGAAGCGATGGCTCAAATCCCGATAGATCTCGCCGGCCAGGCACGCCCCATGAGGGAACGCCCGCCAAAGGAACCCACTGATCCTAGATTTGAATCTCAGCGATGCAGCTTGAAGAAGTTCGCTTGGAACCTCAATGTTAGATGTCATCAGCTTTTCCAGCGGCGTCGAGCTCACTCACAATCAGAAAGTGATGCTCCCCGCTCGGAGTACGCATCAGCTTAAACCCTGAATGCTTCTTCACAAGTTCGAGCGCTGGGGTGGCAACAGTCATGCCGTCTAGGCTAGCCCCGGATTTGTCTCCATACACAATCGCAGCGTAGCGCTGCCCTACCCTTGCAGCGTCGTACAGGTACGCGTCAATGGTCACACCCCAATCCATGGATTGAGCTCGGATAACTGCGCCAGGAACCACCTGGCGCTGGTGCTCGACGGCTTCCTCTGGCGGCACACTTTTACGGGCAAAATTAGTGATCAAATCGAAATCTCAAAAAATGGGTCGAAGCCAGTTTGTTCGTTGGGATAACCGCGGGGATTCGAGACGACTCTGCAGCCTGCCAGCTCGACGTCCACAGCTTGGTGGGTATGGCCGAACACCCACAAATCAACTTTCTCGATAAGGCCTGGCCAATCATTGGTGTATGCCGCGTTGAGGTGTCCGTCATGCTTCGTCCCGACGACCACGGGCGATGGTGAGTGATGGGTTATCACAATAGTTTTGCCTTCAAAAGGCTGGGCAAGCTGCTGGATCAGCCAGGCCTTTGCGGCGTGGTTGCGAGTGACGAGGTCATCGGGTCTCAGGCGTCGATATCCCGCATCAGCCCGGATGTATTTGAAGTCATTCATCCATTCCCAAGCCATTCTGCTCGCGGCCACTTGATCGCCCGTTGCGGAAAAGTCCGTCCACGCTGCAGTGCCCAAGATGCGGGTACCATTGATGATGAGCGGATCATTCTCTAGGACATGGACGTGGGTTTCTGCGGCATCTCGCATTTTGTGCAGAGTCCTGTCGATATGGCCGTCGTAGTACTCGTGGTTGCCGCTTACGTAAGCCACCTTGCACAGGAACGTTTCATTTGCCCACTTCACGCCACGGGCCTTCTTGTCGATGTCGCCCGCGAGGATGACCAAGTCGACATCGGGATCGAGGGCTGGAGGGTCGAAGCGGTGAAATTCGTTATGCAGGTCTGAGTAAATTCGAAGCTTCATCGATAGGTCACTTGGGAATTTGCTGTGTTTTAACGTGGTTTGCAGGTTGCGCGATGTGAGTATTTCCACACCTGTTTGACCTTCTCACGGGCACCGTCGTGAGCTTTGCTGTATTCGAATACGTTTGATAGTTCATATGGCCGTTAACGGCTTGGCTTGCGGGATTCGTGTCCCAAATGCCTAGTGGCGTACGCCAGAAAATTGTGGGCTCAATCCGTCTGGTGCCCATCCGCAAACGACGTATGAGCTTCCATTGCGCGTTTCGAATACGTGGTACCCGCAGCTCTCGAACCGCCGCTGTAGCGAGGACGTCCAAACGGTCGCCCCATCTCGAAAACGCCCTCGTTGTTCTTGGTAAACCACACCTACCAGGCAGTTGACTTCGTGATCTACCCTCGCGCAGCACATGTAAGCGGTGGTCGGAAATTCAAACCGCACACCCATGGCACGCTCGACGCTTGCGGGAATCGAGGTCGTCTTGGCCTCCGCGGCGGTCTGCAAGCTGTTCAGGGATTTATAGTCTGTAGGCATGACAATTCACTCGATCTGTCCAGGCGTGATGTCCAGCGTTCAATGCATTTCCAATAGCGGTTTGATAGCCAGCCCGTCCAAGCTTCCACCACTAGGTACCATTAGCGACTACTGGCGGCGCATCCAGTCGCGTGACCCCACCGCAGCAAATTACCGAAACCCGTACGTAACCACTGATGGCCTAGGCTCTGCTGCTTGTCGAAGGCTGGAGGATAAAAATCACAATCGACGGTTTAGGGCTAAATTGATATCTGGTAGAGGGATGTCGCCCTGAGCCGTTGTCCTCACACTCCCGCCAGAACCGACGTTGAGGCAGATCGAGACACGTGCTCACGCCGTAACTGTACGACTACTATATACGGTAGAGTGTTACGACACAACATGGCTACATCCTCGGTTTTGAGGATTGCCTGTGTCGATGAAGGTACCTTTAGCCGCGATCCTTCGCGCGCTACGAGCTCACAAAGGGTTGACTCAGGAGTCAATTCCCGAAGGGAGCAATCGTCAGTACCTGAGTCAGCTTGAGCACGGCAAATCGAGTCCGACATTGGACAAACTGCAGGACTTGTCGGAAGCCTACGGGGCGTCTCCCCTATTGCTAGTCGGCGCAGCCAGCCTGATCCAGGAAGGCATACCCCTCGATACGCTCGTAGAGAGATTCGCAGAGCAAATGCGCGAATTGGATGCCGACGGCACCCTCGCGGCAGCGCGGGCAGAATTGGATGACGGTGGGCTACGTAGCAGGCCAGCCGGCCGGGTGATTGATCGCGATCTGAAGGCCGCAATTCAGGAGTGCAAAGCCCAGGGCTTAACCCAGGCGCAGACGTCTCAGAATCTTGGTGTGAACAAGATGACTGTCAGCAGGTATTGGCGCGACTAGCCAGTTGATTGCATAGGGTTATTATCATATCGCGAATGTTGGCCCCAATAATCACCCCGGCAGAACCGTATATAACGCAATGAAGATACCTTTCAGAAGAGCTGCCAGCCAAAAAGCAAGTCGCGTTCAATAGCTCACAAATAAATGTAATTTTTTATATTATTGGATTTCTGCGGATCAATAAACTTCAAAAGAGATGCTGCATCAGGGTAGAATCGTTCAACTGTGTCTTCGGCAATATGTGGTGGTACATAGTCCGCTGTGACGGATGTGCATCCGCAGCGCAGGTCAGACAATTCTTTCAAGTGAAATGGCGATACGAAGTAAGCGCCATATTCTTCAGAATCATCGGGCGAAGGTGACCATGGAATATCTTTGTACGTACAAGAGAAACTGGAATTAAGGGTCTGTTCTACCTTCAGATTGTGGAATTTCACAACCGTATCTCCGCTTTCAGCAGTACCGATCAAGAGAGCACCCCACACGCTGTAGAATCGCACCAATTTGTTATTAAGGCTATTCTTAAATTCCGCTAACGGGCAATGGTCACGGCTACCATATGTCGAATATGTACAGTGACCTCTCCCGAGCGCTAACGCCAAATCATTTGTCGTTAAGGCATTCATCAGCCAACAAACATATGCCAGCGAGGTAAAACAGCTAGACCCACGCTGCAAATGCATACGCTGGTGAAGCGTTAAGTTGACGAAGGCGCGAAGGCATTTTCTATGTTTTGAAATATACGTTTTCCATAGGTACCTCCTGAGAGATTTCACACACCGAATCTGATCTATTTTAGAAATCGATACAACGGCCATGCACTGGATGTCGTATAGTCTGCGCTGGCCGGGGTCAGCGCCCCAAAAGCCGGTAACTCCGCCCTCTCGCTCAAAAGAGTATTCAAGACTAAGCCTCGCTACAGGAAAGCTCAAACGAGCATTAAATGGCTTTGGGACATGAAGTTTCTCGTCCAGATATCGCAATATCATATCATCTAGGTCGTGCTTAAAGTTTCGTGACTCTATCCAACGAAATATGTCACCGCCAACTAGTTTTTTCGAAGCCGCTAACCACACAGTAAAGTCACGATACCAAGAACTCATCACCTGGAATATCGGCGCTGAAAAATCAGGGATAACAAATCGCCCAGCAAGTGACGAGATATGTGGACAAACGCGCTCAGGATCTGATGGAAAGCTTCTCGAGTGTTGTGACGGAAGATGGAGCAAATTTAACAATTCGTAGCACTTGGGACAGCTAACAAGTTTATCACCGTGCCATGGGCACGACTGAATTTTTTGGAGGCAAAATATAGATGAATGGTAACCGATTTTAATGCAACTAGGGCAATGCCATACTTGAGGCCCAGCGTAATGAAGGTGGTCTCTGGGTATCATCGTAAGAAAGCTGTCATCCAAAGCACCACGCTGGAAACCGAGCGTATCTTCCAGCCGTCCCTGGTCGATGGAGCCTTTTGCCCACCAACTAAAACTAAGATAGTCTTCGATGCTTGGATTCTTAATTAAATCGATCACCTGGCGCCCGCTGACCTTATTGATGAGCAGCACCTTGACCAGTATCAGCCAAATCGACTCGAAAGGTGCTAGGCGCCTTATGAATGATAATACTTGGCGTTCATTCATCATCTGGGGTCTTCGGTGGTTTGGCACTCATTAACGCAGCGAACTGACTCATTTCAGAGCTCGCAATTGCGCTTTTAATATCTTTTTCATTGAACGCAAAACCCTCTTCGTCTTTCAGTCGTGCGCCGACAAGCAGGTAAGACATAGCTAGGAAAATATGCTCGGTCGGGATTGTTTTTGCACCCACCGCCAACACGCAGCTCATCGAATGCCGATAAATTTCATCAGCTATCGACACCAGCCTGAAACCTGCATGGAATGCTTTGGGTAGAAAGAATTCGGTAAAACTGCATTTACTGCCATGCGGATAGGCCGACCCTTCGTCGAAATACGTTAAAATTGCAGCAAGCCACTCAACGCTTCCGCAGCCAACAAAATCAATTTTTCGACCTAGAAATCTCGCCAATATAGCCATGTAATTACCAGCATGTAACGAGTTTCGGACAGTGTCGATTTCATTTTGTGCGAAGCCAACGGTCGTGAGTTTCAAACCACGGGTACTTAAGATATTTTGCAGGACTTGAAGATGCTGATAGTCCTTATAATCCAGAGCTTGCATCTCATCAATCACCAATATAAAATGATTACTCCCGAGGCTGGCAAGCTCGCAGATAACATGATCAATTACTGCATCTCGAATACCGCTTAAGTTAGTCCTACTTTTTATTACTAAACCAATTGCCTTGACCATGGAGTGGATAACAGTTTCTTCTCGGGCTATATCCGCGGTGACAAATTCCACATACCGATTGGGAAAATCGTTACGCAAAATCGCTACGATGGCGGTCGCACACTGAGTTTTTCCCATCCGGGGTACTGATTGAAAGTAAACGCTAGGCATGCTCAACCAAACTTGCTCGCGAACCTGTTTGTAGGCCCACTCAATGGTCGGCGTCAAAACAAAGTAACTACGAAGAACAATAGGATGGCTCTCCAGTAGCTGATCTCGCATGTGAGTTATTCTAGGGTCGAAATCAAGCACTGGACGGCCTCCGATCTATTTGAATAAATTTCTAATATTAAGGACTGTATCTGGAACCACTGAGTCGTAGGATTTAGTCGGATCTATGAATGGCTCAGTACCAGGCTTTGAAGGTTTGGCTGGCGCCGGTTGCGCGGGAGGCCCTCCCGGTGCCGGCTGCAAGGGAGGCATTGGCTGACCCGACTCATGCAACGCCTTTTTATATGCGGTCGCTGCGCCGGCGTTCTTTCGATCATTAGGCGTTTCCACAATTTTTTCTTGAGACGCATGGAGTGACTGCGCTTTTTTTGCTTGATACTGAAGAAATGCTATGACAGGGTCGTCTGAGTGCGCGAGGATAAGTAGCCGGGCTCGCACCAGTTTGTTGATTGCTTTTCTGGTGCGACGACTGTGTTTGGTCTTTTCCCATCCACTCGTAGCGGTCAATGTACCAATTGGTGATCCATCTGGCAGAAATGCTTCAACAGATCTCATATCGCTCTCGTCAATTTCGACGGTTAGCAATTCACCTATCAGCCACGTCGAATACGAAAGGACTTCACTTTTATACCTAACCCGATCAATTTGAATGTACCCCCTAACCCCCTTGATCGGATAGCCGATGACCTTCACTCGTGCAACCGTCTTTTTGAATGCTATTGATGGGAGAACTGCTGCAATAGGGCTCCGAGGAATGTAGCTGAAGTTATCGCGCCCCAAATACTGGCCAATCATATCTAATGGACTTAACCCATCCTTGCCTTCAGAAGGTAGGCCGTTTGCCATTGCGTGATGGTAATACAACATTTCCTCAACTTCGTCTG
This sequence comes from Pseudomonas sp. LS-2, assembly GCF_003605735.1. Classification (GTDB taxonomy): domain Bacteria; phylum Pseudomonadota; class Gammaproteobacteria; order Pseudomonadales; family Pseudomonadaceae; genus Aquipseudomonas. The sequence continues at coordinate 198,638 of NZ_QXTJ01000040.1, forward strand.
CTTCGATCCGGTATTCAACTGCAGCCTTGATTCCCGCGGCACCCACGCCAGGTATTGAACTGGCACGATTGGGCATCCGCATCATATAAGCAGCAACTTCTTTGAACGCACGCTCAACATTTGGCCTGCGTTCAAATTTTGCCGGCGCGCCATAGCATAACGAAACCCCGAGCAGTTTTCTAAGTTCGAATGAGACGATGGTCGCCTGATGTGCTAACGCGTTATCAAAGAATATACAGCTAGGCAGAGAGCCTACCAAAGCTGGAAATCTCTCGGTAGGGAAGCAAGCGCCGTCGGGCAGGGTTAGATTTAAATTATTAGTGCGGGGCTTCGGCAATACACTTCTTAAAGACTCTGTAATAATATCTACAATATCTTGGGAGGTAACCTCTGGACTGTATACTACCTTCATCCACCATACAGCAGAGGTTGCCTTTTCAACTATCGCGATCAAGCTGATTTTCTTAATTTGCACATATGTCAATAAACCCGCGCTATTTCGCATCGCTACGACAAAATGGGCATCAACTTTATGCGAGTCAATTTCAAATACATCTAGAAAGCCATTTAGTTTTAGAATAGAGTCAATGCCTCGTCCTACTGCCAATTGTGCAATTGCCTCGCTACTTCCTGATATCCTTGTGAAGGAATCAAAGTATCTGAGTTTAATCCCCTTCAAAAAGCCAGCCACACTTCGATAGCCCTGATACTCCACATTTAGCGGCCACTCATTTGCTGGATGTCCTTCAGCTTTCAAAAAGGCATGGAAATGGTTAAATAACGCCTTGGCGTTCATATTTATTTCTTTGGGCGCTTTCTTTGATTTCTTAGGTATTACTTTGCCTATCAGATACTGCTCTAGATTAGGATATTGCCTGAAGAGTGCGCCTAGAGCGCCTGCATAGCCTCCGCGGACTGATTCACCGGGATTTTGCATGGGAGCGACTCTCTCGTAAGTCGCGATCCTAAAGTGTGGTATCAGAGCGGTGTAACCTGCCACCATTCCGTTCGAACACACTGACATGCAACGCTTCGTGAAGCGGCGCACATCCGAAGATGGGATATTGGTGCTGTTGAAGATATCTTCCAGCGGCGCACCGTCAACGTACATATCAACCGCTAGTTTTCTCGCATCAAAAATCTCTTTGTCCGATTCACTCATCAGACTCGTATGTACGTCACTCCAGGGTCGAGTGGCTTCCATTGCGGCGATAATTTCTCTACGAGATCGTCTAGCTTTCATTTAACGACCACCATGTTGAGCGCCCAAAATCAGACATGCTCAAATTTGTTTGTCTGATGACCCCTTGAAAAATAAACTTAGCAACGATCCCGACCACTATCATCTCATCGCTCATGGAAGTGCTGCCAATTACTTCCTGGATATCGCCACTTTTAAGGATTTTAAGGGCATTTAAGATAATTTCTTCCTCAAATGGCCATTTCTTGTAGCGCATCTGGGCTACAAAAGGCAGAAGTCTAAGCAGTCTTGCTGCGTATTTTGCTCGAATGACAAGATAGTCTTCCGTTATTGCTCGATATGTGATGTTTCGGACGCTGCCGTCTTCAAGCTGAAACGTCGCAGAGAAAGCATCTACGTGTCCAGTCTTCGAGGTTATATGGTGTATCTCCTCACACCCCGTTTCAAGAATCACCTGAATGGCTTCAATCGGTTTAAAATTATCCTTAGGGTCATTAACTTGAATCTGGATATTATAGCCAAACTTGAACGACTTCACATTTCTATTAGCTTCCAGATCGGCCAGCCAATAGATTAACTCATTATTGCTGGCCAGTGATAAGTCCCGATTGAGTTTAACACTGTAGCAAAGCCACAGGTTATTCGTGGTATTGGTGCGCTGGCCATGTGCTGCGGCTAATCTCCCCCTCATTTTACTTTTGAGTGATGGCATGGTGAGCACCTTGGTCAAACTGCTGTCTTTCACCTATCTCACAGGATGGCGACAACTTCAAGGGGCGTTGGAAGGGAACAAACCTTAAGACCGGAGGTATCTGTACACTCTGATGTTTTTATGCGGTCTGATTTTTCGTACGTATGCGGAGCATTTTTTGTGCCGCATACATCATAATAATAAGAACGCAGCTTTATTTTAAACTCCCCCGCCAAGGCCCTGGCCGTAGTATTTTTTTGGCAGCAAAGGGAGGTAGGCCTATCGCTTGCGATAAAATAAATCCCGCACTGGCGCCCGCCAATCTGATTACATGCATTCAAAATTTCTTCACTGCTTAAAGCCACGCCCTCCGTCCAGCGCAGGAAGCGCGTGACACCATACTCTTTAAAATCAGACGGACGGTATCACCCCTTAGGATGTGCTTAGACCCGACTGCCTGCCAGTTATTGCGCCACACACTGTATTGGCGTCGAGCAACCGAATCCCTCCAGAGAAACCCGGCTGCGACGCAGCCGGCCTTGTCCGACCAGCAGCCGTATATAGACGGCCTTCTACTCCGATGTTCTTCGGACGTTCATCCAGAGCATTCTGCTGTTTCAATTACTGATTCCGGAGGCTCGCCTGCGCTGATTCCCAGACTACTGCGTCAGCGCAAGTCTATTAATGCTGCATCTACTGGTATTCGACGAAAGATTTTCCTGACCGAAATCCCTGCCGTAGGAATACATCTGCGTCTCCATAGTCTGAGTACAGGTTCCGCTTAGAGCGACCAACTGGCACTTTTAGTGTGGCTGCCGCTGGATTCGTGCAGTTACGCACGCAACGCGGTTTCACCCCGTTAGGAGTCTGGTTCTCTATCTCTCGTGAACATGCACCAACAACGTGCACGTAGTTCCTTCTCGGCCGTATGCCTTAGAGTATTATTGCTTCAAATGTACGCCTTAGATTAATATCACTTCAATTTTTATTGAAGTGAATATTGCGGCAAACCTAAGCCTAGTTAGGGATTGTAGGCTGTAGGTTATTGATTTGAATAGAAAGGCTTTGACCGAGTTTTAGAGTAAGATTTACTTCAGAGCACTCGAGCAATCAAAAGGAGCTCCCAACCAGTTATGAGCGTTGATCACAACACTGTCTGCCCCCTCAATTTCTTCCCACATCCATCTGCATTCCGGCAGGATCATCGCAGACCCAGCCATCGCCGCATCAACGTCGAACCAAAGGCCATAATCCCGAACAATGTCAGCAATCTCACTAACAGGATCGATCGAAGCAGTTGCAGTACCTCCAAAGCATCCGACTACAGCGCATGGACAATAGTCCTCGGAAGCAATTCTATATTCGGAACGTGAAGTAATCGTGAGAACTGGCGCGTCTTACACTTGACCAACGAATTGCTTCCGCGATTTGAGTGGATATGTGGCCAAAATTTCGTAACACGCACCGCACCGATTCTTTCCTTCCGAAGTTCATGACGAATGGGTTCTTGCTTCCTACCGAACTCGGGGCCATCCTATTACTTCCTAGGGGTATTCGGCTTCTGATAATTAATGCCCAATTGAATAGAAAGAATGTCATCAGTTGTTCCACCTCGCCGCGACATACTACGGCGTGTGGTGGCACGACCAAGCCTATGATTTGGATAAGTTTCTCCTGACCGCTTACGCTTGGAGTTCCTCAAAACTTGACGTGCACGACGGGGTGCTCGTAACACCAATCATGCATCCGATACTCTAGTCCGAACACTCCACCAGTTTTTTCCTTGCCGATAGCTCTCACCAGTTCTTCGTTTTGCTTCCGTATTTAGTACCGGAACTAATCATTGCTTGCGCGTTTTAAAACTTCCTCGCTCATACCCACGCGTCGACGACCCTCGCGCCTGCACAAATGTGAAACTCCTTGCTCGGCAAGGCTGTACGCATGTGATCACTTAGTCTTGCCCACCGACGAATGAGCCAGCCTTTCCCGGACACGGTCTCTATCGAGCTTTCGATTCCCTACCAGAATTCGTTAAACCAGATTGCATCCATCCAGGCATTTTACAGCCTATGAGCTTCCTGAACTCCTCAACACTGAGCAAGTTGGCAGATCTTATCTGCGACCTATTTAGTCAGCCCATTTTTTCCAAGGTAAAACAACGCAGCCAAGGCCATCCCCGCTTGACTGCCTGCTTGCTGAAGTCGTTGTCGAAAGACGTGGCGCATCCGTATTACTGCTTTACTAATCTTGATTGCACGCGTCGATCCGCTCGTGTACTAGGTCGGCAGTACCTGCATCAGTGTATATAGCCCCAGTCGTCGAGCAGCTTCTGCGCCATGTTGGCAGCCTGCACAGGAATACACACCGCCACTTCCTCTCAACCTGAAAGCTGACGACCACCCTCCTCCTATATTCCAATTTCCGCCTATGTGAATTGGCGGAAATTCGACTGAGCCGCGGCGTATCTGCTGTGCCTTGGTAAGTCATCCGTGTCTTTGTCAGAAGAGAGGCTGTGAATCTAGAAATACGGATTATAGTCCGTGGCCTGGCTGTCCGCAAACGCAAGATAGTGCCGCCTCAGGTAGAAGAGGCAGCTATGTGGGATCTGGCGAAGGAGCTGGGCAAGAAAATCAAAGGCGCTCGAAAGCTCAGAGGGATTTCTCAAGAAAGCCTTGCACTGATGTGTAGGGTTGATCGCAGCTACATGGGCCGCATTGAAAGAGGTGAGGTGAACCTGACGCTTGAGAAGCTTTATCAAATTGCCCAAAGTCTGGATTGCGAACCATCTGCTCTACTCCCCTCGCCCCCTAAATCTAAATAGCCATCCCTCGCAGGATCGCAACTGGATTCACGGGTCTGGAATCCACTGGCGCTGTCGGAGTAAGCCACCGAGCGGGCGTCGAGCAGCGTCCGTTTAAGCTCCGTGTCAGTGCTGATCGAGGGTTTGGCGGCGCCCTGTTTGACGACCATTCCAATCCGCGAATCCGCCAACTCCACACGGGATGCAGGGTCCACCTTGCCTTGCTTGATCAGGTCATCGAGCGCGTAGCCCACCATGATCACCACGTCAGCATGCTCTCCCCGCGCCAGGCGGTTCGGGATGGCTTCAACGGCCTTCCCCATGGAAGGCCCCAGAATGGTATTCAACGTGTCCCCCGAGGATGCGGCGTACTGCGGCCCCAACAGCTTGTAGGCTGCCGTGAATCCGCCGGAAGTCATGACGTTGAGTTCCTCCGCCTGGGCAGTCGCGGTCAGCGCGGCGCAGCTTAAAACCAGACCTGCCAGAGAAATTTTATAGAGCGATGTCATTGTCGTTTCCTTGTTTACACAGCCAATTGGGGGCGGGCTGAAGCTTGCTTGTACAGAAGGAGCGTCGCAGCCAGCGCGCAGACCGCAGCGAATGTCATCCAGTACGCGGGAGCGGCTTTGTCACCGGAGAGATGGATCAGCCAGGTGGATATCGCTGGGGTGAAACCGCCGAACACGGCCGTCGCCAGGCTGTAGGCCAATGAGAATCCGGCGACTCGCACTTCCACCGGCATGATTTCGGTCAACGCCGGGATCATCGCCCCGTTGTACAAGCCGTACAGAAAGGAGAACCAGAGCAGCACTTCCAGCATGTGAGCAAAGCTGGGTGCCTGAGCCAGAAAGGACAGCGCCGGATAGGCGGTGATAATGGTCAAGAGGGTCATCGTCACCAGCAACGACTTGCGGCCGAAACGGTCGCTGAGCGCCCCGCCGATCGGCAGCCAGAAAAAATTCGAAACGCCTACGAGCAAGGTCACCAGCAATGCATCGGAAGTGCTCAGATTCAACACGGTCTTGCCGAAGGTCGGTGCATACACTGTGATGAGATAAAACGCCGTCGTGGTCATCGCCACCATCAACATCCCGGCGACCCCCACTCGCCAGTTCTGCAGCAGCGTCGCGAAGACTTCCTGCATCGTGGGACGGTGAGAACGGGAAGCGAACTCTTCGGTCTCTTGAAGACTACGACGCAGAATGAAGATGAACGGGATGATCAGACACCCGATCGCAAACGGAATCCTCCAGCCCCAGTCGGCCACCGTTGCGGGCGCCATCCACTGGTTCAGCGCGAACCCCAACGCTGCCGCGACGACGATTGCCACCTGCTGGCTGCCCGATTGCCAACTGGTGTAGAAACCCTTGCGGCCAGGGGTCGCCATCTCAGCCAGATACACCGAGACACCCCCCAACTCTGCGCCGGCCGAGAAGCCTTGCAACAGTCTGCCCAGCAGCACCAGCGCCGGCGCCCAGAGTCCGATACTGGCGTAGCCAGGAACCAGAACGATCAATAGCGTTCCGCTGGCCATGATCGACAACGTCACGATCAAGCCCTTCCGGCGTCCGACATCGTCGATGTACGCACCGAGAATCACCGCCCCCAGGGGACGCATGAGGAAGCCCGCGCCAAAGACCGCGAACGTCATCATCAACGATGCGAATTCACTGGTGGCGGGAAAGAAGGCCGCGGCGATCTGGGTAGCGTAAAAGCCGAAAAGGAAAAAATCGAATTGTTCGAGGAAGTTGCCCGATGTCACCCGGAATACTGCCCCGGCGCGGGCTTTGGCGGATGTGGCCCGCAGATGGGATGAGCCATGCATGATTGTTCTCCAGCGATCTTATTGGTGTGCTTATTAGCGCTTGTTGCCGGAGATTGTGATTGACACACCTTGAAACGTTAATTGCTAAGTTTTCATCGATTGATGTGCATCGCTGATCAATGAGGGACTGACCCATGGGTGATCTACGGTGATCGTTTGGCCCGAAACTCAGCCGCGCCGGCACTCGGTTCCGTGCCCTTAACGGAGCGTGTGAAGAGGCCGAGGATCGCCGAAGCGCCAGTATGCGCCAGCACTTCGGCCGTACAGAAAGCCCACCAGGTGTGGCTATTTATGGGGATTGACCATCTGCTTGATCGTTCCGGTGGGGATACTGACCAGTGCGTATTTGTCCTGAATCTTGACCCACTGCTCATGCTCACCCGGAGCACTCAGGCCATGTTTCTGCCAATCCTTTAATGCCAGGCTCGGACGCTGGAATTCATCGGGCACATTATCGCCCTCCTTGATTTCCCTTACGCCCGCCCCGGGTCTGTCCATCTTGACGCTCGGTTCATCAGCGGCGTAGCTAAGGCTGCTGAAGCCGCACACAGCGGCAAAGGTCAAATGGCACAGGGTTTTCTTGCTGATCATGAACAATCTCCTTTGTGGCACAGCGAGAGTGGCGGCTGGAGTCGAGACGCAGCACGCGTTCCTTTCTATCGACCGAGGCAGGGACAGAAGTTTCCATGGATTTTTCTGCGAGGTCGCACTTCAGGCCCAGTGCTTACAGGCGCTGAAAGGTGCCGTCTGTCTGTCCAGGTTGAAGCGGATTAAACCAAGTGCGGCGCACCCTCATCCACCTAATAACATCCATTAGTTGGGAGGCAGGCCATGAAAGCGGTGGTATTCCACGGTATCGGCGACATCAGACTCGACGACGTTCCTGAGCCGACGATTGAGCAGCCAACAGACGCTATCGTACGCATTACCTCGTCAGCGATTTGCGGCACAGATTTGCACTTCATTCGCGGCAGCGCCCCAGACATGGTGCCGGGAACGATCCTCGGGCACGAAGGCGTTGGTGTGGTCGAAGCACTCGGGGCAGATGTGCGCAATCTTGAAGTAGGCGATCGTGTCTTGATCCCCTCTACCATTGCATGCGGCAACTGCGCCTACTGTCGCGACGGTTATTACGCCCAATGCGACGTGGCCAATCCCAACGGCAAGAAAGCCGGCACGTCGTTTTTTGGCGGGCCTAAATCAACCGGGCCATTCCATGGTCTGCAAGCTGAGAAAGCGCGCATTCCCTACGCCAACACTGGATTGATCAAGCTCCCTGAAGCCATCACTGATAATCAGGCCATCGCCATGTCGGATATTTTCCCAACGGCATGGTTTGGGGCAGAGATGGCCGAGATCGAAGACGGTGACACCGTCGCAGTGTTTGGTTGCGGCCCTGTGGGCCTTTTCGCGATCCTCAGCGCAAAACTGATGGGGGCCGGTCGAGTATTTGCCATCGACGGGTTGAACGACCGACTGAGCCGCGCGCGTCAGCTTGGCGCTGAGTGCATCAACTTCGAGGAGGAAGACCCTATTGCAGCGATCAATCGTCTTACCGACGATATTGGCGTCGACAGAGCGATTGATGCGGTCGGCATCGATGCCAACCATGGCCACGGCGGGCATCCTCACAGCCATGAACAATGGCAGCCGGGCGATGCGCCCTCGCAGGCGCTGGAATGGGCAGTGGAGGGATTAGCCAAGGCTGGCACGCTATCGATAATCGGCGTCTATCCGGCGGGATTCGACAGCTTCCCCATCGGTGCGGCAATGAACAAGAACATCCGGATGAACATGGGTAACTGCCACCACCGCAAGTACATCCCCAAGCTGATCGAGCTGACCTTGGCCGGCAAAGTCGATCCGGCCAAGGTCCTGACCCAGTGCGAACCACTGACAGACGCAATCAGTGCCTTCGCCTCGTTCGACCTGCATGAGGCAGGCTGGATCAAAGTCAAACTCAATCCCGATGAATGAAGCGTCGCCAGGCGTTCCGCCACTCAGCCAAACGAACGGAACGATAACGACGACTCCATCCTCTACGTCAGACCAGCCAGAGGAGGACGCCTCATGATTGACCCTACGACCGGCATGAAGATGGGTGAGCGTTACGCGGTAGAGCGAATCGGCGACACGCACCCGTTTACCGGATTTTTTCTCGACGGGAAGTATTTTCTCGCCCCCGATCTACTGAGCGCGGTTGGCTGGCTCGAAGGCAACCAGTTCATTTACGACGATCTGGACTCGGCCGGTACGCCCCTATTTCCAAACCGTCTCGCTGGCACGATCTCCGACCTCACCCTGACCCTGGTCACTGGGGAAACTCTAAAGCTTGCGGCGATTGAGATGCCCGCACCGAGTCCACTGGAACCCATCGTAGTGCCGGATGAGCCTGAGCCCTCAAACGCTGGGCCATTGAGCGGAAAACTGGTTGTCATTACCGGAGCATCAAGCGGTATCGGCCGGGCTGCCGCGAAGGCTTTTGCGTGCAAAGGCGCGCGACTTGTCCTGGCCGCCAGGGACGAAGAAGCGCTTTACGAGGTTTTGGATGAGTGCACAGATTGCGGCACTGACGCGGTCGCCGTGACCACGGATGTCACGATCAGCCAACAGATGATAAATCTCGCAGAGCGGGCTGCGGCGTTCGGGAACGGTCGCATTGATATCTGGATCAACAATGCGGGTGTGGGTGCCGTCGGAAGCTTTGAGGACACGCCTCTTGAAGCACACGAACAGGTCATCCAGACAGACCTTCTAGGTTACTTGCGTGGCGCTTATGTAGCCCTGCCCTATTTCAAAGCCCAGCAAAGCGGAACCCTGATCAATACGTTGTCACTGGGCAGTTGGGTCGCTCAGCCCTATGCGGCTGCGTACTCAGCGGCAAAATTTGGACTGCGTGGTCTGACTGAGGCGCTGAGAGGCGAGCTGACAGAGTTCGCTGATATCCACGTTTGCGATATTTACCCGGCCGTCATGGACACCCCCGGTTTCCGGGACGGCGGCAATTACACCGGCCATGCGCTCACCCCACCTCCCCCCGTCTACGATCCCCATCTGGTAGCCGAAGCCATGGTGGGTTGCGCCATCAAGCCCCGTGCGAGCATCACGGTGGGGACTGCTGCGCATGCGGCCCGGCTGTCTCATTTCCTTGTACCTGGCTTCACCCATCTGGTCGGATGGTTCACGCGCCGGGGCATACGCAGAAGCCCGGCAGATGCAACCTCCTCAGGTAATCTTTTTGCGCCGCCACGGGGTACTCGTCGCGTAGAGGGCGGGTGGCGTGACGATTCACCGAAGGCCTCCGTGGTCATGGCGCTTACGTCGGCGATATTGCTGGGCGGTTGCGTGTACGCATTGTTGCGCAATAAACGCAGGTAACCGCAAACCTCCTGCTGGTCTTTTTGCCTTGAGCGTCCCGAAGCCATTCAGAACGAAGGCATTCAGACCGAAGCCATGCAGAAGAGGCCACCCCGGATTTTTTCTAACAGCGAAGGAAGCGCGGTCATGCCGGATGATCTGTTCAACCACGTAAAAGTTTCAGTCATGTGCACATTGCTCTGTGCGTGCGCAGCCAAGACCGAGTCGCCTGTGCTTGCCCCTGGCGAGCCGAAGTCGGCAACCACAGAAATTCTCGAAACCGGCGCTGCTACCCTGCAACCCAAGCCTCCGATAGCGGCCCTAAACGCCTATCTGGACGGCTTCCACTTCTACAATGGCCATCCGCAAGCCCAGATGGAAGCGCATCACTACTGCTCAATCCTCAACGAAGATGTCATCCAGTGCGTCATTTTTGATGGCAACACCAAAACCGCCAAGATCATGGGGGTCGAGTACATCGTTGACGAGCGACTGTTCGCAGCTTTACCCGACTCTGAGAAAGCACTGTGGCATAGCCACGGCTACGAAGTGGCGTCTGGGCAACTCGTCGCGCCCGGGATTCCTGCACCTGCCGAACACGCCTTGATGGAGCGTCTGGCACATACCTACGGAAAGACATGGCACACTTGGCATACGGATCAAGACAAACGTCTCCCACTCGGCGTGCCCCAACTCATGATGGGATTCACAGCTGACGGCCAGTCAGATCCAGCAATGATTCATCAACGCAACCAGCGACTGCATCTCGACGCTGCAGCTATCAAAGCAAACCGGGCAGATATCCAGGTGCCCCGCGCGGATCCCAAGGCGAATGCCTGGCAACATGGAAACGTCATTCAGATCCAGGATCCGACAGGCCAGGAGATTCACTCTCACCCCGGCGCACCAACCGCTGCCGAGCAGAACAGCCGATCCAGCCAATAAGAGTACTGATCATCGGTGGCTCCCCAGCGGTTTCATACCGGCGCTTCAGCCTGAACACCAGGACAAACGGCTGGCGCTCAGGTGCTCAAAAGATTCTGAGTACACGCGTTATGGAGTATTTATGAACCAGGCCAGCAAACGTCACATGGCAGAAGTCTTCCAGGCACTGAACTCGCTTCGCATTGCAGTCGGTGACCTGGAGCAGATCGAGCTTGCGCGGATTGAGCCCTTGGAGGGCCAGCAGACTGTTGACTCCCGTCAGTCCCTCGCTCAGTGCTTCCTAAACCTGCATAGCGCCATAGCAGACATTGAGGCCACCCTGGCTACCATCGGCGAAGCTACGGGCGAAACGGGGAAGCTTTGACCCCTGAGATCGATGGTGAATTGACCCCGTCACGCACCATCGATCGGGCATCTTCCGCGCCCGGTTCCCAAAACCTATCGCCGGCTTTTCTCCCGAGCAATGAAATGCCGGGCACCTCCCGATCTCACCTTCATTTGAGTGAATGTCCGGCGGCTTGCAACCCGATTGTGCAGGTTGAATCCGGATGCATTGTCGGCCCGCCATTCGGCGCTGCCGCTCAGCAAACTCCATGGAATTTATTCCTTATGCAGCCCCTCTGACCCGTATATCAAGAATAGTCAGTGGTACGTATATGACCGTTTTACGCCAAATTGCACTGCACTCTGCCCTATCGCACTCCGACTCCAATACTGCGCGGTCTGTCTATCAAGAAGCTCTGAATGGGCCTCACGCCGCAGGCGAGTCTGATCTCAGGATGTTTCTGGAGACTCATCTGGCGGCCGTAGCGGATGCGGACTGCGAACTTCCAGCCAACGTGACGGAGTGGACGCCTTGGGTGGCTGAGCATGCCCGTAAGGTGGGAGAAGATTACGCCAGCTATCTGGAGGAGCGTCACGCAGGCGCCCCCCGGAGGTTCTTCACCAACAAAGCGCACGCCCTCTATTTCCTGCAGCACGTAGCGCCCAGCAAGCTGGTGGACGGCGCTTGGCTATTCAGCGCGCTGAATCATCCATCAGACTGGCGATATCACGACCTCATCCGTACTTATCTTGAAGAGCTGGGTGATGGCGATGCTGCGCTGAACCATGTCGTGCTCTACCGCAAGCTTCTGGTCGAGCACGACTGCGCTCCCGACCAGCCGCTACCCGACGACCGATACATTCAAGGTTCATTGCAGCTTGCTCTGGGGCATCTCGGGGAGGAATTTCTGCCAGAGGTGATCGGCTATAACCTCGGCTATGAGCAACTGCCGCTTCACTTGCTGATCACCGCATTCGAGCTCAATGAGCTCGGCATTGATCCCTACTACTTCACTCTCCATGTGACCATCGACAACGCCAGTTCGGGCCATGCCAAGAAGGCTGTTGAGACGGTGAGCCAATTCTTGAATACGGCAGACGAACCCGAGAAATTTCTGGGCCGGCTGCGCGATGGCTACAAGCTGAACGACTTGGGCGCCAGCACGGTTTCAGTCATCAAATCCTTTGATCTTGAGCAAGAGCTTGTCGCCATGCTGGAGGCCAAGCGCTCGTTCGGCCAGCACATGCATTCGGACTACTGCCGTCTGGAAGGAAAAACCGTCAACGAATGGCTCGCTACCCCTGGACAGAGCCGACAGTTCCTGTCGGCGCTCGAGAATAAAGGATGGATCAAGCGAGATCAGGATCCAGCGTTGAGTCGATTCTGGCAGCTTATCGATGGGCCTGGCGCAGTAATGTTTGGGGTCTTCAATGGCTACGAAAAACAGCTGATCAAGGACTGGATAAGTGGAGCCTGGCAAGAGAATGATGCCGGCGATCAGCCTTTCCGAGCGCGCTTCCGCCGTCGTCCTGCCGCACAGCCTGCGGCAGCCCCCATACAGGCGCCTGCCCCGAGTTCGTTGGCGGAATTAGTTGACCTCATCTCCCCTGCTAAACATCACACCCCTGATGGCCTGAATGCCACGAAAACCTACAGCAGCCGATTTGCCCAAGGACTCCTGCGATGAATATTCAGCATGCCCCTGCCTTGCCCTCAGACGATATGACTGCACCCGAGAAGTCCTATGACCTGGCGTTGCTTCAGTTGGGTCGTCGGCTGCAAGCGGACGGGTACAGGTTCACCACTGTCACCCCGCTTACCCATCAAAGAAACAACGCTCGCGACGAAAATCGTAAAGCGAAAAGCCTGCGGGATGTCTTTGGATGGAATCGGCCGTTTGAAAGCGAACTCCTTCCTGAAGTCGAACTGGAAGCCTTGCTTGGCAGCGGCATTTTGCGTGCGCACGCAGGTCTCTGGATCAGCGAGGTGCGGTGGTCAAGTCTGCAAGACCTGCTATTCGTTCATTCAAGCTTCCCGACCGTCGCTCACGACTCAGTCTTCTTCGGGCCTGATACCTACCGTTTCGCTCAGGCGATAGAGGAGCATCTTCGCACCTCTTCTCATCCCATCAGGACGGCCGCGGATATCGGATCAGGAAGCGGTGTGGGGGCGATTCTGATTGGCCGAGCTCGGCGGGATGCGCAGGTTCTTGCACTGGACATCAATCCCACTGCATTGCGATATACCGCTGTGAATGCGGCACTCGCCGGCACTGAGAACGTGTCCGCGTGGCATAGCGATATTCTGGCCAGCGCCTCTGGCGAGTTCGATCTGATCGTCGCCAATCCTCCCTACATGCAGGACACCCAACAACGTGCCTATCGCCACGGCGGCGAGCGACTAGGTTCCGAGTTGTCCGTTCGCATCGTGGGCCAGGCCGTCCAGCGTCTGGCGATTGGAGGCACCCTCCTGCTGTACACCGGAGCGCCGTCCGTTAACGGAGTAGACCTGTTCTTAGAGCGCGCGCGCGAGCTCGTCGACATTCCTGGCATGGCATGGTCGTACAAAGAAATGGACCCGGACGTGTTCGGTGAAGAGCTGGAGACACCTAATTACGCAGAAGCGGAACGGATCGCGGCGGTAGTGCTGACGGTGACGAGAACGCGGTGATGACGTCAAGTGTGACGGCCCGGCCGTGTTGTTCATTTGGCGCATAAAAGTCGAACAAAATTCGCCTCTGCTGGTCGATGCTTTCGAGAGGCGAACGAGGTACCAGCGACCTCGGTGAATACGTAAGAAGGGGACGAGGAGTGAACCATGGGAATGTTCACCGCAGATTTACCTGACGTCGTTCGACAGCAGGCCAACAAAATTCTCCATGAGATCGAAACCTCAGGGTCAATGATTGCCGCCGTTAAAAACAGTGCGCGAGCAAACGGGTTTGTTCTAGGACTGCAATGTGCAAATCTTCCGGCTGCGCATTGCGAAGACCTTGCTGACCTCTTTGACAGCGCGACGGAGAAGACACTCAGAGCGCTGGCGCTGGGAAGGTAGGATTGGCCATAACGGGATGCTGACCGCGATGAAAACCTTTCTGTTATTTGCAGCAGCGATGTCATTACCTGGATGCGCGCCGGCGATGAGTACGGACTCGCAGACAGAACGGCTGCTCCCCCAGGCGCCCGCAGATCTCGGGCGAAACCTTGATGGCCAGGTCATTATCGCTAACCGACTCTCGAATTCCGAATGTGAGGCCGTGGTTTCACTGGACGGCCAGGCGGGAACGGTTTTGCAGCAAGGGAAAGCAGCCCATTTCCACGTCACCTTTGATAGCCACAACATAAGCGTGCGCCTTGAACCGGCGTGCTCACTCCCTCCTCCTCCCGAGCTGACGCTCACCGTCAAGACGGGTGACGCTACATTGCTCGGGATCGATGAAGCGGGCGTTCACACGCTATCGTTCACCGAAGAGAGTTTCAGCGACATGGGCCAGCACCCTCAGGTCGAATAGGGCTGCAACCCAGGTGCAGGTGCCAATCCAGATGGGAGTGGCATGTGGGAGGTCGCCCGATATCGCCCCCTTCCGTGATGGCATCCCTTCCCCGAGCGCTCCCCTTCAATCGTCGGACTCACTGCTTGTGGAAGGGAAAGGCGTTCAAAGAACGCCTTTCCCCGCATGGCGCGTCAGAGCCTGGTCGGTCGCATGCCCGCCCCAGCTTATTTCTGCTCGTGCTGCTTGCGCTTTTTAGAACGGGTTTTTTCCAGCTCGAAAAGCAGCACTGATCTGCCCGTGACCTGGTATTCATGGCCAAAGGTAAAGCCTTCACCTGGATCAAAGTCCGACTGATTAGTGTCGAGCTGCAGCGTCCACTTCTGGCCTTGAGGCACTTCAGGCAGTGTGAAACTCACGACGTCATGGTGAGCATTCACGATCACCAGCAGAGAGTGGTCAACGCCTGCTTTCCGAATGCCACTGGTCTGCGTGCGGCCGTCCAACAAGATGCCCATACAGCGATTACTGCCGTCCTGCCATTGCTCGATTCCCATCTCCGAACCGTTAGGCTGGATCCAGCTGACATCTTTGACGCCCAGGCTTTCATCGTATTCGCCGGTGAAGAACCGGTTGCGGCGTAACAGTGGATAGCGGTTACGAAGCTCGATCAGATACCGCACGAACTCTTGCAGCTCGGCGCTCTTTTCGCTGATGTCCCAGTCCACCCAGCCTATTTCGCTGTCTTGGCAGTAGGCGTTGTTACTGCCGCCCTGGGTGCGCGCGAACTCATCGCCCGCGAGCAGCATCGGGGTGCCTTGGGACAGAAATAAGGTGGACAACAGGTTACGCATTTGGCGGTAGCGAAGTTCAACGATGGCGGGATCGTCCGTGGGCCCTTCTACTCCGCAATTCCAGGATTTATTGTCGGAGTGTCCATCCCGGTTTTCTTCCCCGTTGGCCTCGTTGTGCTTTTCGTTGTAAGAGACCAGATCATTCAACGTGAAGCCATCGTGGGCCGTGATGAAATTGACCGATGAGGCAGGCTTGCGACCACGTCGATTGAATTGATCTCCCGAGCCCAGGAATATCTTGGCGAAATTGCCAAGCATGTCGTCGTCGCCCTTCCAGAACGCGCGGGAAATGTCCCGGAACTTGTCGTTCCACTCCATCCAGCCTGGCGGGAAGTTACCGACCTGGTAACCGCCCGGACCACAGTCCCAAGGCTCCGCAACGAGTTTGACCTTTGCCAGTACGGGGTCCTGACGGCAGGCGTCCAGGAAGCCACCCCCTTCACTGAAGCCCTCGGGTTCGCGCCCCAGAATGGTGGCCAAGTCAAAGCGGAAGCCATCTACACCCATCTCGGAACTCCAATAGCGCAGGGAGTCCGTCACCATTTGAAGCACGCACGGGTGACTCATGTTAAGCGTATTGCCAGTGCCAGTATCGTTGATGTA
Source organism: Pseudomonas sp. LS-2 (assembly GCF_003605735.1). Classification (GTDB taxonomy): domain Bacteria; phylum Pseudomonadota; class Gammaproteobacteria; order Pseudomonadales; family Pseudomonadaceae; genus Aquipseudomonas. Next base: position 214,729 of record NZ_QXTJ01000040.1, read on the forward strand.
GTAACGCGCATTATCTGGCATCAACCGGTAGTAATTGGCGTTGTCGATCCCTTTGAGCGAAAGCGTCGGCCCCATCTCGTTACCCTCGGCGGTGTGGTTGTAAACCACATCGAGAATCACCTCCAGACCCGCTTTGTGAAACCGCGACACCATGACCTTGAATTCACTGATGGAAGATCCCGCCATGTAGCGAGCGTGAGGCGCAAAGAATCCCAGGGTGTTGTAGCCCCAGAAATTACGGAGCCCCTTCTCCAAGAGGTGATTGTCGTCCAGGAAGTAGTGCACCGGCATCAACTCTACCGAGGTCACGCCCAACGAGCGGATGTATTCAGTGACATCGTTATGATGAAACGCAGCGAATGTCCCCCGCTCTGCCTCGCGCACCGCTGGATGGCGCATGGTGAAACCACGAACGTGGGTTTCGTAATAGATGGTTTTCTCCCATGGCACGTTGGGCTTGGTGGTAGTGCCCCAGGTGAAGGCTGGATCGATCACCCGGCACCTGGGCATGAACGGAGCGCTGTCGCGCTCATCGAATGACAAGTCACCGTCCTCATGCCCGACGGTATAACCGAACAGCGCGTCATTCCATTCCAGTTCACCCCAGATCTGCTTGGCGTACGGGTCGATCAACAGTTTATTGGGGTTGAAGCGATGCCCATTGGCCGGGTCATAGGGGCCATGTACCCGATACCCGTACAGTGTGCCTGGCCTGGCGTCCGGGAGGTAGCCATGCCAAATCTCATTAGTGAACTCGGGGAGCGCTATACGCTCGATCTCCTCATTAGTGTCGGCGTCGAAAAGGCACAGCTCTACTTTCGTTGCATTCGCCGAGAAGATCGCGAAGTTGACGCCTGAACCGTCCCATGTCGCCCCTAGTGGATATGGCAGTCCTTCGCTCACGCGGCTGACTTGTGTTCCTCGGGTCAATGCACTGTCGCTCTTTGGTTGATCAGTCATGATCAAACGCTCCGGAAAAAGGTTTGGGGCTAACTACTTAGGGGTGGATGACCAAAGACGGTCTATCGATAGAATCGAAGCGCGCGCAACAGTTCAGGCGATTTTTGCCTCCAGAGCCCGAGGCGCCGTATGGCATCAGTTTTTATGCAATGAGCACAACCGGTCCTCATGCAATCTGCCCGATCAACCCGGTCGACCGCCGGCTCTCAGGCCCGACAGCTCAAGGGTTGCGAGCCATTACGGCCGTTGGCACGCCGCGTGCAAATCCCTCATGACAGCGCTGGCGACAGACCAGCGAGTCCCTACGTGTTTACCCGAGGAACCTGAAAATGAACGCTATTGAATTGCTGAAAGCAGACCACGAGCGTGTCAAGTCGATCCTGACCCAACTGAGCGAATCGACCGAGCGCGGTTTAAAGAAACGTACCGACCTGCTGGCAAAGCTTGAAATGGAGATCACCCTCCACACCAAGCTTGAGGAGGAGATCCTGTATCCAGCATTCAAAGAAGCGGGCGCCAAAGAGCAGGACATCATGTACTACGAGGCCAAGGAGGAACACCGCACGGTAGACTCACTGGTCCTGCCTGACCTCAAGAAAACAGACCCTGGCACACCTGAGTTTTCCGGCCGTGTGAAGGTGGTCAAGGAACTCTTGGAACACCACATCGAGGAAGAAGAATCCGAGATGTTCCCACAGGCTCAAAAGCTTCTGGGAAAGGCCAAGCTGGAAGAGCTCGGTGCTCAGATGGAAGCGATGAAAACGGACTACAAGAAATCGCTGTCTGGCATGGCCGCCTAACGCATTACCCATAGCGGCCTGAACAAACACCAGGCCCATTCCGGGTTGATTCTTACGCCGCCCTGTTGCATTGAGCGCACAGGGCGGCTTTTATCACTTCAGGATATCCCGCGCCAAGAACGCTCATCCCAGGGCAATCGCCAATCAGCCTCTCCACAACAAAGGGTGAGAGCCCTAAGCCCCAACGGATACCCGCTGAACGCTCTCTGAGTGGCGTCGTCCTTAGTCTGAAAACTGCCCATTCAGCACCAAAACTTGCTAAGGTGTCGCCGGTTTTTTTTCAGTGAAGTCAACATGCTTAAACCCATTCTTCTTGTCGAAGACAACCCTAATGACCTGGAGCTGACACTGGTTGCGCTTGAGCGCAGTCAGTTAGCGAATGAGGTGGTGATAGTCCGGGATGGCGCAGAGGCGCTCGACTATCTGTTTCGACGCGGTGCCTACGCCGAACGGGCAGAGGGAAACCCGGCCATCGTACTGCTGGACTTGAAACTGCCTCGCGTCAATGGGCTTGAGGTGCTCAAGGAGATCCGCAACGCCGACGACCTGCGCAGCATTCCAGTGGCCATGCTCACAGGATCCAGAGAGGAACCAGACCTGATTCGCGCTTACGAATTGGGCGTCAATTCGTATGTAGTGAAGCCCGTCGAATTCAAGGATTTCGTGAAAGCGGTGTCGGAGCTGGGCATCTTCTGGGCAGTTTTAAACGAGCCGCCTCCCGGTTCGGCGCGTGTTCTCGTGCGTCCCAAAAGCGATTGATCCAGCGGCCAGTCAAGGCACGGCATCCTCACCGAGCCATCTTCTTGCGACACGCCCTGCGCTGGCGTCGGGAGGACTGGATGGAACGACGACCGCATTCGTGGCTCCGATAGGTGGTGAACAGCATCTACGCCTATCAGCTCGACAGGAGAACTCAATGGCGGTCATCGTTACGAAACTCGAAGGTGAACTTATTCCGGAAGACCTGCGCACAGAGCAACTGGAGCAGGTCTTCAAGGTCACCGATGACGAAGGAAACGCTCACTATGTCGAAAGTGACGAGGAGGCAGCAAAGCTGGCAGTTGATTTAAGCGAGCAGTCCAGGAACAGCAGCTAGCACCCTACCCGCTTCCCGTTCACCCCTCCTGCAGAAGCTGCGCATGCAGTGACACACAAGCGCCCCCTTTCAGAGCGCAACAATCTCGAAAGCAACAATCTCGAGTGCAACAATCTCGGAGTCAAACAATCGAAGTCCTGCTGCAGTCAATGTGCAGCAGGATTTTCGTGCCCCTCGTAAAAATCATTCAGGCGCTCAGCCATTTCCAAGGCGGGCCTTCGATCCAGGCGTTGATCGGATCGAGCGATCACGCTGCAGGGCTATCCTCTAGCGAATATCTCATCGATGTGGGACGGCGCTTGGAATACTCGTACAAACCAGCAACAATATCTGCCACTGCAATTTGATGTGTTGCTTGGACTTAATGCGCTGGCTTGGATCAGCAGAGGACTCAGTTTTGGATCAGTTAAAACGTCTCAAAAGCGGTATCGACGGCTTAGATATCCTGCTTAAGGGCGGATTTGTCGCTGGTGCCTCGTACATTATTCAAGGGCGCCCCGGGTCGGGAAAGACGATCCTGGCAAATCAGCTGGGCTTCAACCATGTGCAAAGCGGCGGGCGTGTACTCTTCGCGACTTTGCTTGCCGAGCCTCATGACCGTCTATTCGACTTCCTCTCCACGCTGAGCTTTTTCGACAAATCCCGGATTGGGCAAAGCATCCAGTTCGTCAGCGCATTTGACACCCTGGAAAACGAGGGGCTCGACGAAGTCGTCAAACTCTTGCGGCGTGAGATCAGCCGGCAAAAATCGACTGTTTTGATCCTCGATGGGCTGCTGAACGCTCGCTCGAGAGCGGATTCGCCGATCGACACCAAGAAGTTTATCTCCGAGCTACAAGGCCATGCTGCCTTCGCTGGCTGCACCGTGCTCTTTCTTACCAGTTCTCAGCTTGACGACGGTAGTCCCGAGCACACGATGGTCGATGGGGTCATCGAGATGGGCGAAGAATCAGTCGGGCCAAAATCGGTCCGCAGGATCAAGCTACGCAAAACGCGCGGAAGCAGCTCACTGTCGGGCCTGCATGAGTTCGAAATTACCGATCGCGGCATCGTTGTTTATCCAAGGCTCGAAAGCCTTCTGAGCCAGCCTGCCCTGAGCGACAGTGATTACCTTGTTCAGGTGAGCAGCGGCATTGAGACGCTGGATAATTGCATCGGTGGCGGGCTCGCCGGCTCATCAGTCACCCTGATCGCCGGCCCTTCGGGCGCTGGGAAAACGTCCATAGGGATGGAGTTCATCCACGAGTGCACGCCGGAGGAGCCGGGGCTCTACTTTGGGTTTTACGAATCGCCTCAACGCATTCGAGTAAAGGCTGCCGCTCTGGGACTTGATTTTGAATCAATGGAGAAAACCGGGGCGCTTCACATCGTCTGGAACACCACTACAGCAGGGCACATAGACCAGCTCGCGTATGAGCTTCTGGACATCGTAAAACGCGAGAACATCCAGCGAGTCTTCCTGGACAGTCTCGGAGGGATGTCCCGCGTAATGACTGACAAGACCCGGGTAATGGATTTTTACACCGCCCTGATGGGCGCGCTCCGGGCTGAAGGCGTAACGGTGGTCGGCACGTGGGAAATTCCGAAACTCATCGCCGTCGAGGTCAACGCCCCTACCTCAGACCTCTCCAGTATTTTCGACAATATACTGCTCGTCCGCTTCGAACAGAATGGCTCGGAACTTCAACGATTGCTTTCCATTCTCAAGATCAGAGACAGCGGCTATGACCCTTCGCTACTGGAACTGGTCATCAGCGATTCTGGATTATCTGTGAAGAAGGTTTGACTCATGCGATGGGCGAAAAGATCGAGGCCAGCGACAACGATTATCTTGCCTGTCCTTAACATGCTTGCCGGTGCGAGCATCCTATGACCACGGTTCTGATACTCGATGATGAATACCTTGTAGCTGACATTTTAAGCTTCGCGCTGGAAGACGAAGGCTATCTGACGGTTACCGCTGGTAGTGGAAAGAAGGCCCTCGAAATACTTGATAGGGAGCGGCCAGACCTGATCATCACCGACTACATGATGCCGGGTATGACCGGGGTTGAGTTTGCGGATGCTGTCAGGCGCAGGGAGTCCCATCAAACGACTCCTATCATATTGATGAGCGGCGCGCAGGCCTACCTCGGCGCTGCACGCCCTGACCTCTTCGTCGAGGTATTTGAAAAACCGTTCGACATCGACGTGGTCATCGACAGAGTCAAAGCGTTGTTTCCTGCAGTCGAGTGATGGGGCATTCAATGGCCCAAAAAAAAGCCCGCGTACTGCGCGGGCAAATGGGATCAAGTACCAGAAGGCTACGCTCGTCCACGAACCGACATTAACCCCATTTTGAACCGCTGTATGAACAGGGCCGTTTGCAACCCACGCCCCAGTGCCGTCGCCTGGGATTCAAATCTGCGAGCCGTGCGGTCAAATCTCGCGCTAACCCCATTGTCTTCAGATACTTCGAGCCTGGATCTAAACACATCGTTGCTAGAAGAAGTCATGATCAACCTCCCATATTGTAGGTATAGGCCTCGACACCTCGGTCGAGGCCGGCCTTGTCGCTTACAGTTTTGGATCGATCTCTCCTGCGGCTCCTTGCGCCAGCCCTGAGCCCAGATCAGCACCCGTCATTGGATCCGCCGCCATGTCGGATTTGGTACGTTCTTTCATCATGGTGAGGGTGACCGAATCCTCTTCGCTCAACTCCACCGAGGCCGTACCGTCCCCGCCGTCGACGGCCGGATGCGGGTTCTCGACGTATTCGAACTCAGCATCGCTGTTCCAGGGGCCGCGTAGATTAGGCTCGCCATTTGACATGCTGAAATAAGTCCGGCTGAACTCCGGCATGCCAGGCAGTTTGCCCTGTGGGAAGTTTGGCTGAATGGAATGCAGTGCTTTTTCAAACGACAACTGGTGGGCGATTTCTCGGGTCATCAGAAAGCCCAACGCGTCTTTGACGCCCGGGTCAGCGGTCACATTCATCAGGCGTTCATAGACGATTTTCGCGCGGGCTTCCGCCGCGATATTCGACCGGAAATCAGCTGTTGGTTCGCCGATGGTGTCGATGTAAGCAGCCGTCCAGGGCACGCCTGCGGAATTCACCAAAGGTGCGCCGCCGCCATAGAGCAAGCTGGTGATATGCGAATCGTTGCCGGCGCCGTTGAGGTCGCGATAGAGCTCGCCCTCTTCCTGGACGCCCTCTGCCATTTTGCCCTTGGCGCCCTTGTTCAACATCACGATGATAGAGCCGATGATTTCAAGGTGACTGAGCTCCTCGGTAGCGATGTCCAGCAGCAGATCCTTGCGGCCTGGATCTTCCTCAGCCAACGCTTGCGTAAAGTACCGCGTTGCTGCCGCAAGCTCTCCTTGAGCGCCACCAAACTGCTCGAGTAACAGATTCGCCAACCCCGGATTAGGCTCGGCGACGCGCACAGTATATTGAAGTCTTTTGTTATGCAGGAACATAGTGAATCTCCCTTAGGGGCTAATGTGTCCAAGGCGGTAACAATCAATTTTTCAGTTAACGCTCACGGTTGAGTAGTACTAATGACGCACTCGTTAGTTAAGAGAATTCGCGCGGCCCGGAATTCACCGGATATAAATCTACCGCGACGGGCGGTGACAGTTAAAAAGTTGGATAAACATGAACCATGTCCGACCAACGGCGATAAGCGGCACTGCCGCTTGCTAACTAACGCGACAGATATCAAGCGGCGAGCGTTCTGGCTTCATTGAACTAAGCCGACGGATGGTCTCGCCATGAAGGTTGGTCTCTAGTGAATGCAAACAGTGAACGTTCGATCATCGCGTGTACCCAGAGGCGGTGAGGGATTCGCCCTGCGATCATGGAAAGATGAGGATGAAGCCATGCCACTTTTCATCCAGAGTGCTGGAGACGGCATGCCCAGGATGAATGGCAACCGCCAATGCCCGCCCTCACATCGGCAGATCGCCGGATACCATCCGCTGATGAAAAAACGGCACCAGACCCAACGCATGGAGCGCTGCTTGATGTTGCAGCGCCTCCCTGTCCCCCGAAAATTTTTCCCTGCGAGTAAAAACCTGTTCGCGGCCGCCAAGGATAAAGGCCCAGGCAAAACACACAGTCCCCGCCGGAATACCGTCCACGTCCTCAGTGCCGCATAAGCCGGTGGTGGCAACGGCGATATTTGCAGGGCTGTCCCGCAGTGCGCCTAAAGCCATCTCAGTCGCAACCTCAACACTCGTCAGGTTGAACGTGTCGATCGTTTCCCTCTTTACGCCTAGCAGCCGCTGTTTGGCTTCTGGCGAATAGACCACGTAGCCACACTCCACCAATGCGCCGCTACCAGGAACCTCCGCGAGGAGCGCCACGATCCGCCCTGCGGTACACGATTCAGCCGTCGCCAGCAGCAACGAGTGCTGTCTGAGATACGCAACAACATCTTCCACCATGACGTGCACCTCCTCCGCCGCTGATTCCTATGCGATAGACCACGCTGTTGTCAGATGTTCTCGGGTTTTTCCGGGTCATTTGCTTTGCAGCCCGCGCAGACCTTGCCGTTGATCCGTTCATCCAGAGGGTGATCATGGGCGGGAGGCAATTTCGTCAAGGTGGTCGAGCAGATCAAGCGCATCTTCGTAAACTCTCAAGGCGCCTGCGCGCTCCAACTCACCGATGTCATATCCACCCGACAAAACCCCTATGCCCGTCGCTTTGGCACGCCTCGCTGCGAGCATGTCCCAGATGGCGTCCCCTACCACCAGGCACTGCTCAATGGGCACGCCCATTCGATTTGCCGAAGCAAGGAACAGATCAGGATCCGGCTTTCCATGATTCACATCATCTCGCGTGATGATTTCGACCTCATCAAACTCCAGTTCCAACGCCTGCAGATTGATCTTTGCCGTCTCCACTCCCCCGCTTGTTGCGATGCACCATTTGAGCTTTTCATCGGTCAGCGTGTTCAACAACTTTAGTGCGCCGGGCAGCGCAATGATCTGGTGTTGCAGCCGGGCATAGGCCTGATCATGTATCTCACTGAGGCGGTCGGCCTGCTCTTCAGTGATATTCAGGCCCGTTTCGCGCGAGAGCGACTTCAGCATCAGACCGCCACTCATTCCGATCTTTCTATGAATGCGCCACATGGCCAATGGGATGTTTTCCGAGTCGAGTGCTTCTTTCCATGCGGCGACATTTTGATAAACGCTATCTGTCAGCGTGCCGTCGAGGTCGAAGATGAATGAGGTGGTCGGTCGCATCTTGTTCTCCATGCCAGCGAACGTCCTGGCTTAAAACCCGTTCAAATCCAGACGCAGACCGTCCGCGCGCAGAGCGCTCGGGGTCTTCCCTCAGGACGACTTGGTCGACAGCGCAAAAAATGCGTACTGCCGTCGCCTGATTGGATGAACCTGTACCGCGCTCGTTCCGACAGTTTTCCGACACGACTGACAGAGCGTTGGAAGAGTGACCCAGTGCCTTGCGCAACGAATGGATGAAGTACCCCGGAACCTACCCCACGTCTGTTTCTAAATCCTTGAGGCGGCGACAAAATTGAACCGTGGGCTCCCGTTCCATGTCCATGGGATAGGTGAAAGGAGACACCCATGGACATGCATGCAGAAACATCATCAAGAAACGTGGTAGTGATCGGTGGCTCTCACGGCGCTGTGGAAGTGCTGAGAACCTTGTTGGGCGAGCTGCCCCATGATTTCCAGGCGGCGATCCTCGTCGTCATTCATTCAGGGCCTTCGAGCCCGGGATATCTCGCTTCAATCCTTGATCGGTATTCGACGTTGCCAGTGGCGTATGCGCTTGAGGGCGAGAGCGTACAACCCGGCCGTGTGTATCTGGCACCCGCTGACAAGCACATGGAGATCGTTGCCCCGGGACAGATCCATCTGAGTGACGGGCCCAAGGTCCGCCATTCGCGCCCGGCAGCAGATCGATTATTCGAAACGGCGGCCGAGGTATTTGGTGATCGGGTTGTCAGTCTGATTTTGTCGGGAGGCGACAGCGACGGAACCGACGGGGCTAATGCGGTCATCGCGGCGGGAGGCTTGAGCATGGTTCAGGAACCCCAGGATGCGTTGGTGCCCAGCATGCCCATCAACGTGATCCAGAGAGATCACCCTCGCGCCGTGCTCAATAAAGCCGACATGGGATCAGTGCTGATCAAGGCGGTCTCAGGCCTACTTCTTTAGTTCTCAGGCAACCGAGTCTATCCGTGGCAGCAAATGACCGACTAGAAGGGAACGACGGCATCCCTCAAGACCAGCGGCTACCCCCGGTGCGAAACTCCAATATTTTCCGGCTGGCGCTCGTCTTCATGATCATGGTGATCACGACGTTTCTGTGCGTAGAAGGATGGCGGGCATGGCGAGATTACGAACATGCGTACGCGGCCGCCAAGGACTCTGCGACCAATCTGGCGCGGGCGACTGCTCAACATGCCGAGGATGCGATCCGCCAGGTCGATATCCTGACTGACGCATTGGCTGAGAGGGTTGAAGGCGACGGCCTGGAGAACATGAACGTTCCCCGGATCCACGCCTTGATGGTGCAGCAGTCGAAAATCATGCCCCAGCTTCACGGCCTGTTCATATACGACGCAAAGGGCCGGTGGGTGGTGACCGACAAGGACATAACCCCTGAGACCGCCAACAACGCCGATCGCGACTACTTCATGTATCACCGCGAGCATTCCGACCGACATGTACGCATTGGGGAGGTCGTCCAAAGCCGATCAACTGGCGAACTGATCATCCCCATATCCCGTCGTCTGGATAATCCCGATGGCTCATTCGCTGGCGTACTTCTGGGCACGATCAAAGTGAGCTACTTCGTCGACTACTACGGCGATTTCAAAATCGATGACCGTGGCGCACTGGTGCTTGCGATGCGCAACGGCACCATACTGGTAAGACGTCCATTCATGGCCGCCGTGGTCGGACAGAGTCTTTCCGAAAGCGAGATTTTCAAACGCTATCTGCCAGCGTCGAGCGAGGGTGTTGCCGAGGTTAAAGCTGTCGTCGATGGCACTCACAGGCTTTACGCTTACCGTGCACTGAATAGCTACCCACTGGTGGTAGAGGCTGGTTTGTCGAAAGAATCATTCGTAGGCCCGTGGCGACATGACCTGTTGAAATCAGGCCTTATCTTGCTCGTTCTGGTGGCCAGCCTCGCGGGATTTGGTTTCATCGTGCTGTCGCAGCTTCGCAGACGTATGGAAATAGAGGCCGAGCTTCGTCTTGCACATGTCGCCGTACGGGACATGGCCCTGACCGACAGCCTCACTGGCTTGGGAAATCGACGTCGGCTGGATATCGCTCTGGCTGCAGAGATTGCTCGGGCAAGGAGGCAGCGCTACTCCCTGGCCTTGATTATGCTCGATATAGATTATTTCAAACGCTTCAACGATCGCTACGGCCATACGGCGGGCGATGAGTGTCTTCGTGTGGTCGCCCGAGCCATTGCCACTTCCCTTAAAAGGCCAGCCGACCTGGCGTGCCGTTACGGTGGAGAAGAGTTCCTCGTTATTCTTCCAGACACCGATGCCGAGGGAGCCGCCCAGGTGGCAGCCGACATTTTGTCGGCCATTCGCGAACTGAAACTTGAGCACCTCGACAACCCGTCTGGAATCGTCACCGCGAGTGCGGGCGTGGCATCCTGTGTTCCTACCACTTCACAGACCACTGCGGTGGGGATGATCAAGGCCGCAGACGCATACCTTTACGCGGCTAAACACGCCGGACGTAACCAGTGGAGAGGAGAAGCCGCCAAGCCAATCAAAGCAACTGCTTTCCAGCAAACTTGATTCAGAGCACCAGGCCACGGGCGAACGTAGCCTGCGGTATGAAGGGAGGGAGGTATAGGACTCATGAATCCCATCACGCCAGACGGCCGCTACTTTGTCGTCAACGCAACGCTTTGGCGCTGCTCCAATCCCTCGCTCGATGATGACGAACGCCAGAGACTGGTGAACGAACTCATGGACGCGCGCAGAGCCGTGAAAGCCGCGAAAGCTTCAGGAGATCCAGGAGAAATGAAGATCGCGCGCGCGGCGGTTCAGGCTACGAAAGTGGCATTGGGAGAACGTGGGCCTGTTTGGTGGGATGACGGAGCTCCAGACCTGAACAGACACGGGGTGAAGAACACCCCTTATTCGGACTGGTATCAAACCCTGGCGCCTACCGACCGTTGATGAAGGAATGCCTGCGGCACCCAGGACGAAACTGCATGGCTACCCTGCACCCGATACTGTACCTGTATACCGTTAACTAAACGGCACCGCATGGGCCAATGGCATTCGAGGGATGGCCGACGAGGTGATCACACCTGCGCTGTTGAGGCGAGCCCGCCGCACCCGGAACACCCTGCGACAGACGGTCGCGACAGGCTGTCACCGGTTAGATTCGGGAAGCGTGCGTCCTTGAATCAGTGGCGAGTCATTCTGTTTCAGCTGCTTCCAGGCGCCGCATGGAATATCCTTGCACCACGCAATCAACCTACAAGCAGTGAATAGACGATGGGTTTTGAACAATTAGCTGAGCTCCGTGACCAACTGAAGGCCGAAAAAGAACAGGCGAAAACCGTCAGCCCGACTCCCCAGAAGCGAAAGTCCTCTCGGCAGGCAAAGCCTCGCGACCTGGATCCGGCGGTGGAAGCGATTTGGCCACTGCAGAAACATTTTCCGTTGGCCTTTCCTGTTAACCCGGCACCCAAGGTTCCATTGAAGGAAGGCATTCTGAAGGACGCTGAGCAACATTTAGAGCTACTCGGCATCACCCTCGAACAGCTCAAACTGGGTATCTCTACCTGGTGTCGTGGGGCTCGATACTGGACGTGCATGGTAGAGAACGCGCCGCGCCTGGATTTGAGTGGACAACCGGCCGGCGTGGTGACGGCCGCTCAGGCGATACACGCCAAGCGGCAAGCTTCACGGCAACGCAGCCAGGTCCGACGGGATCGTGACAAAGCGCAAGCGCGTGCTCTCCCCGCCGATGCAGAAACCGCCGTGGAAAAAGCACCGACTGAATAAAGCAAGACTCCGCAACGCGGCGCCCGAAACGTTGCGTCGCCGCGTTGCACATCCCGATGAAGCGGCACGCTGGTCCCTGCAATCCAGGGCAACGATAGAACCCCTCCCCATCACAACGGTCTGCTTCTGTATTACTTTCGGAATGCAGCCCATGTCAGCGCAACACAACCTTGTAGTACTCGCACGGGGCGGATACGCCGCTCGTGGAATGCTTTACTTGATCATTGGCATCTTTGCGTTGCTGGCGGCGCAAGACTCTACCAAGCCAAAAGACAGCCACAAAAGTCTGGAAGCCCTGTTAGCCCAGCCGTTTGGCTATTTTTTAGTGGGACTCGTGGTGGTGGGGCTGCTCGCATTTGCGGCCTGGCGGGTGCTGCAGGCTACGCGCGATGTCGACCATCACGGCAAGAATCTCAAGGGTTTAACCATTCGCGCTGGCCTGCTTGCCGGAGGTCTGGTCAACGGCGCCCTGGCGTTTTTTGCGTTAGGCCTGCTCGTAAGCGGAATTAAAAGCTCCGGCGATTCCGGAGGGAAAACCAAAGACTGGCTGGCGCATCTTCTATCTTGGGAACACTCCAACGTATTGGTGTACCTGATCGCCCTCATTCCACTGGGCGTTGGAATTGCTCACATCATCAAGGGATGGAAGGCGTCGTTTGAAAAATATTTTGAGGCTGACGAAGACGTCATGCGGTACGTCCGTCCGGTGTCCCGGTTTGGCCTGATGGCCCGTGGCGTCGTCTTCATCGAGATTGCGGTGCTGCTGGGAGTGAGCGGTTCCGCTTATCAAGCTGTGGATCCGCCCGGCATGAAGGAAGCCCTCGACGCGCTCCAGCATCTGCCCGCTGGATGGCTGGTTTTGATCGTCATGGCCTTGGGGCTCATTGCATTCTCGGTCTACAGCTTCTCTGAAGCCTTCTGGCGCAAGATAAACATGGAAATACCAGGCGTGTCGAAAGCGTAGGCAGGCGTAACCTCGCGCGGCCCTCGTACGCTCGTGGACTTCGATGGACCGTCTGAGACGATTTTGTTTAGTGATGCGTTCGACGACAGTCGCGTGGAGCTATGCGCCTGAAGTCGTCATCGCACAACGTGCTAAGCGCAGGGTTTTCGCAGCCTGAGGGTGATGATCTCCACCTAAAATACGTGGACACATCACCTCCATTGAACCGAGGCACTGGTGGTGATGCGGATTGTGTTTTCTATAATGAATGACCGGCCATGTTTAGGGTGCTTGTTATGCCAGCCTTCGCTGATCGAAAAACCGCTGTCGTTTTATGCGCAGCTTCCAATAACGACCTGGAAGATCTGGTAGCCATCAGGATTGAGGCGATGCGCGAGAGCCTTGAACGGCTTGGACGATTCAACCCGGATCGTGCGCGCGAACGATTTGTTGGCGGGTTCGACGCTAACAGCACACGCCGCATAGAAGTATCAGGTGATCTGGTCGGTTTTGTCGTCATCAAAGACCATCAAAGCGAGCTTCTGCTTGACCACTTGTATGTGATACCCAGTGCTCAAGGAGCAGGAATCGGCTCTGAAGTGCTTGCTCAGATTTTCAGAGAGGCTGATGAGACCGGGCGTCCCATCAAGGTTGGTGCTCTCAAGGAAAGCGCTTCAAATCGTTTTTACACTCGCCATGGCTTCGTGTTCGTCGAAAGCGGTGAATTCGATAATTATTATGTCCGGAGTCACTGTAATTCCGTTGCTTTGGGCGACCAGGCAGACCTTGATACGATGCCCGGTCAGAGGTTGCACCGTTAGATGGGCATCCACCTCTGCTGCAGTAGGTGGGTAATCTCATTCGCCCGCTGCGTCGGCAGGCGCGTGAAAACATCCTTCAGATTTGTGGATGCTTGCAGCCGCACATGGGCACTAAAACCCGACGCGCGAATGGGCAAATTGCAGGCAAAGAAAAGCCCGCGATGGGGGAGCGGGCTTAAATTTCTTGCAGGAGCGGAGTTAACGTAGCTGACAGCGTGTGAAAAGATTGTGAAGAAAATGACTGAGCCGCGACAGAGACACTGCCAAGCGCAGAAGTCACCGTCGGCCCCAGGCGTTCTCTATCACATCCCGGGAGACCTTGAGAGGTGCTTCAGCGCACGCAAACCAAAACTCACTGCGACCTTGATCCGAGCGCCTGGGCCGCAGCAGAATCTCCTGACCACTGCCCAAGCAATTCACCGATGAACAACCGCAACGAATCCCAGGCGCGTGTCCACCAACCTCCGACCTCGACTGACTGAAGCGCAATCAACGGACGCTCTGCAAGCTTGTCATCTGCTTCATAGAGCTGGAGTGTTCCCACCACGCTTCCCTGAGCGATGGGTGCGACGAGCGGTTTATTGATAAGGATTCGAGTCTCAGTCTTTCGGTGCGAATTCTTTGCCAACGTCAGCGTCACATCATCCAGCAGACCCGCCTGAACGGTATCCTCGTGAGCTTTCCACACCATGGGAGTCGCGAGCACGTGTCCCGCTTTTGCGTAAGTCTGGGTGTCGAAAAAGCGAAATCCGTAGGTCAGCAGTTTCTCGGTATCGGAGGCCCGATTACCGACCGTTGTCGAGCCCAATACGGCACTGATCAACCGTCGTCCATCGCGTAACGCTGAGGTCACCATGCAATACCCGGCAGCCTCGGTGTGGCCGGTTTTCAAGCCGTCGACCGTGCTATCGCGCCACAACAGAAGATTGCGGTTCGATTGCCTGATCCCGTTCCAGGTGAAGTGTTTGTGCTTGTAGAGGTCGTAGTACGCGGTCTCATCATTGATGATCGCTCTGGCGAGTCTGGCCAGATCCAGAGCCGACGCGTAATGGTCAGGCGCCGGCAGGCCTGTCGGGTTCATGAAGTGAGAGTTGTTCAGGCCAAGCTCGCGTGCCGTGTTATTCATCAACCCCGCGAAGCTGTCCTCGCTGCCCGCCACATGCTCGGCAAGCGCGACCGACGCATCATTTCCCGAATCGATGACGACGCCACGAAGCAGGTCGTGCACCGACACCTGGCTACCTGGGTCAAGGAACATCCGTGAGCCTTCAGTACGCCACGCGTTTTCGCTCACCGTTACCCGATCATCTGGCTTCAACTCCCCTGCCTGTATTTGCCGCGTCGCAACGTACACGGTCATCAATTTGGTCAGGCTCGCGGGCGGCAAATGCTCGTCAGGGTGACTACTGGCGATCACGTTCCCGCTGGCAGCGTCCATCAGAACCCACGCTTTGGCGGTCAGCTGGGGATGAGCGGGAATCATTGCGCCAGGGTTGGCGAACACCCCAGGGGCGTACAGACATAGGAAGGTCAGGCAGAACCGAAGTACCGGGTTTTTCACGAATTGAGCCTTGCTGAACAAAGGACGCCACGCTAGTGACCTTGTCCAGCTGCCTCAAATTAACCGAGGTTAAATAATGTTTAAGTTCATGCGGCAGAGGTTGCCAACGGGCACCTGATTATCACCCGGGTGCCCACACCCTGCGGGCCACCTTCAATCTGCAACTGGAACCCGTGCAGCCGCACCACCGCAGAAACGAGGGATAATCCCAGGCCGTGGCCGGGCGTTTGCCGAGATGTGTCCACTCTGTAAAGACGACGTGTCACGCTGCTGCGCTGGGACATCGGGATCCCGGGGCCGTTATCGATGACCTCGAGACGCACATGATCTGCGTCGTAACTGGAGCGCAGCACTATTTCCCCGGCAGGTTCAGTGAACTTGATCGCGTTATCCAGCAGATTCAGGACGGCTTCAAACAGCAGTGCCGAATCTCCTCTCAGCACAGGTAACGACGTTGACTGCTGCAGCCGAAGCGTCTGCTGTTTTTCTTGCGCCAATGGTTCGTAAAACTCCTGGGCCTGACGCAGCAAGGCATCGGGCTCGATGTCTTCAAAAGCGCTGCGCCGCCGCGTGTCCTCCAGCTCCGAGATACGCAGCAGGCCCTGGAAACGGGACATGATTGACTCGCTCTCCTCCAACGCCAGGTTCAAGGTAGTGATATGCAGGGGCTCCAACGGCATCTGCTGCAACTGGTAGAGCCGGGTGCGCAGTCTCGTCAGCGGAGTGCGCAGATCATGAGCGATGCCGTCGCACACGCTTTTGACCTCGTGCATCAGCTCCTCGATATGCTGCAGCATCGTGTTGACCGCGCTCGCGAGCATGTCCAGCTCATCTCGCCTGGCTGAAAGAGGCAGGCGTTCGGCCAGATTGCCGGAGACGATCCGCTCAGTGCTGCGCTGCAACACTTCCACCCGGCGCAGGGGTCTGCGCCGCAACAGTCGCCAGCCAATCAAACCGGGTATCAGCGTGAGTGACAGTCCCCAAAATAGCGCCTGACCGATGATGCCGCCCACCGCAGAAATCGAACCCCCGTCTCTGGCCAGAATCAGGATTCTGCCGTCTGGCCGATCAATTCTGAGCACATGGCTGCTGCGCGTCTGCTCGTCCGGAAGCGCAACGCTCAGCCCTCGCTCGAGATAGTGAACACGTCCGTCGTCCGGCAGGCTCGAGCGCAACTTGAGCAAGTCCCCCGCGATGTGTTTGCCATCCGCTTCGAACAAGCCATATGCGTCGATTCCAGTGATTGAATAGGCTTCGCTCGCGGCGAGCTCGCCCACCAGTGAAGCGTCATCGATCTTCTCGTAGTAATGCGCACGTTGCATCAGCGTGCGCTCGGCCACCTTCCCCAGATACTGAGATATCTCCCAATACAGCACGCCAGTAAACAGCCCGCCCCAGGCAACGAAAAATAGAAAGTACAGGCCGATCAACCGACTACTGCTGGACTGCCATCGATCAGTGTTTTTCGACCAGAACATAGCCCGCCCCGCGCACAGTCTGGATGAGAGGTGACCGCTGCCCTTCGATTTTCTTGCGCAGGCGCGCGATGTGTACCTCGATGATGTTGGTGCCGGGGTCGAAGTGATACCCCCAAACCTCCTGAAAGAGCATGGTACGGGTCACCAGTTGACCCGCGTTACGGACGAAGTACGTGAGCAGCTTGAATTCTGTTGGCAGCAACAGAACGGGAACATCGTCGATGGTTAGCTGTTGCTCGATAAGGTCGAGCACCACGCTCCCGAACGAGAGGCGATGGTCACAATTCGCAGGATCCGGGCTACGCAGAAGCACCTCGATCCGAGCAATCAATTCGACCATGGAAAACGGTTTTGTAAGGTAATCGTCACCGCCTGAGCGCAGGCCCTTGACTCGCTGGTCGACATCCGAAAGCGCACTGACCATCAGCACCGGCGTCTGGATATTGAGTTGCCGCAGTGTGCTGACGATGGTCAAGCCATCGAAGTCCGGCAACATCCGATCGAGGGTGATCACGTCATGCCCGCCAGCAATGGCCATGGCCAAACCATCTCGCCCCGTTGCGGCCCACTGTGCTGTGAAGCCGTTGAGTGCCAATTCAGCAACGATGCCCTGTGCCGTGACCTCGTCGTCCTCGATGATTAAGGCGCGATTCATCTTGAGCTCCTGCTTAAACGACCGACCATTGTAAAGGCAGCAGCGCGGCAGACATGACCGTTGGGTTGAAATGTGAACATTTCTTAACCTGGGTTAATGCTTCCCCCACGTGCTGCCGCGCTAACGTCTTGGCTTTTCCACCCGCAGGAGCCCCCTTCGTGCCTCGCCTATCGTTGTCCTTCGCCCTGACCCTGTTGTCCATCGCGGCCTGTCCAGTCCAGGCCTCCAATGCCAAGCCTGAGAAGACGGTGACACTCACCGTGTACACCGCCGAAGGCATTGGCCAGGCGGCTCGAAAAGCCGCCATCGACTATGAAAAGGCAGCGGGCGTGAAGTTGAATGTCACGGACGTGCCACCGTTCAACCGCATCCCGCAGGCTGCTCGTTCCAAACCCTCGGGGAGTGAACCGGTGGACATCGTTTTAACCAATCGCAACACGATGGACAGGTGGGTAGCGCAAGGTAAGGTGGACAAGGCATCAAGAGTCGAGGTGGGGAAATCCTTCATTGCGATGGCTGTTCGCGACGGTGCAGCGACCCCGGACATCAGCGATATGGAAAACTTCCGAAACACGCTGCTTCAGGCGCTTTCGATTGCTTATTCAGACAGCGCCAGCGGAATGTACCTGACTCACTGGGTATTCCCGAACATGAAACTGAGCAAGCCGCTCAAAGCCAGGCTGGTGTCCGATCGAGCTGTAGGCCAGGCCGTTGCTAACGGAGATGCTGAGGTGGGACTGCAGCAAATGAGCGAATTGACGCACGTTCCCGGTATCAAGGTCATCGGATTGATCCCCGATCAGGTACAGCAAATGACGCTCTACTCTGCGGCTGCGGTCAAAGGCAGTTCTCATCCTGAAGAGACACGTGGATTCCTCCAGTACCTGGTATCCCCTGCCGCCAGGACAGTTATCAAGGATGGAGGTCTGATTCCAGTGCACTGACAGTGCCGTCCAGGTCCTGCTTTATTCCCGAATAGCATGAATCATATGCCCCGTCGCCACGTTCCGCAGCCCTGGCTGGAGCAGCAAGATAACCCCGGCACTCTTGCTGCCCCATTTCAAGGAAAACCGCGATGACCCCCTTCACTCGCTACACCGTCGACACCGCCCCTGCTGCTTCCAGACCCGTTCTGGAAGCCGTGCAGAAAGCGTTCAGCTTCGTACCGAACCTGCAAGGCAACATGGCTGAATCGCCAGAATTACTGGCCGGTTACAGCCAGCTTTGGGACCTGTTCGCAAAGAGCACTCTGACCCCGCACGAGCAGCAAGTGGTGTACCTGACCTCCAACTTCGAAAACAACTGCCACTACTGCATGGCCGGGCACACGACTCTGGCGAAGATGATTGAGATGGCGCCAGAGGTCATTGCCGCCTTGCGTGCCGGCAGCGTCATTCCGGATGCGCGTCTGGAAGCGTTACATGTGTTCACTACGGCGGTTGTGCGTGATCGCGGCTTCGTGAACGACGCGGGTATCGAAGCCTTCCTCGCGGCCGGCTTCACCCGTCGCAACGTGTTGGAAGTGGTACTGGGTGTCGCCACCAAGGTCATGAGTAACTACACCAACCACTTGGTGCACACCCAGCTGGACCCTTTCATGAAAGGCAATGAATGGACCAAACCAGTCTGACACCTGGCTTGAGCTTTACTCGACCAGCCCCGCATGGGCGGGAAAGCTGCACTCTGGACAGGGTTGTGTTGCACACGACTTATTGAGATAAACCCCTCGCTGCGAGCGAAGCCCCCTGCTTCGCTCGCTTTTTTGGCTATGGTTTTTTAACGTTCAGGTGAAACACCGATGGATCGATTGGCGGCAATGGAAACCTTTGTCTGCGTGCTCGACGCGGGTTCGTTTTCTGCGGCGGCACGACGCCTTAACCTCGGCCAGCCCGCTGTGTCGAAAACCATCGCGCAACTCGAAGATCGCCTCGGCGTGCGACTCTTGCTGCGCTCTACACGTGGGCTTACACCGACTGAAGCCGGCACCGCCTACTACGAGCGTGCCAGGCGTGCCATCGAGGAGGCCCATGAAGCCGATCTTGCCGCACGCGGTGCGGGCAGCGGGCTGCAGGGCACCTTGCGGGTCTGTGCGGCGGTGACCTTCGCGCGTCTGCATGTGCTGCCGCGGCTGGGGGCATTCCTCGAAGCGCATCCGGACTTGAACATGGATATCGTCCTGGATGACCGCACCGTCAATCTCGTCGAAGAAGGCATTGATGTCGCCTTGCGCATGGGCGCTTTGCCTGATTCCAACCTCATCGCCCGCAAGATCGGTGAATGCCAGAGGCTGGTACTGGCCACTCCTGCCTACGTGCAGGCCCATGGCGCACCGGCCAACCCTACCGATCTGGCGCAGCACCAGGCCGTGGTGTTCGCTCAGGCAGGCGGTGGCGAGCACTGGGTCTTCAAACAAGGCAGTACGGTGCAATCGGTGACCGTTAGCGGACGGGTGCGGGTCAGTGCGGCGGAAGGTGTACGGGCGGCGGTGCTAGGCGGGCTTGGGGTGGCCTTGACATCCCAGTGGATGTTCGCCGAAGAACTGGCCCGGGGCGACGTGGTGCCTCTGTTGGGGGATTGGCAGTTGCCGCCGCTGGATCTTTGGGCGGTATTTCCCACAGGGCGGCTGGCCAGCGCCAAGGCACGGGCATTCGTTGATTTCGTCGCCGCGTTGATGAACCGACCATAAGCAAGGCCGCCCGAAGGCGGCCTGGAGAGGTCCAGCATCAACCGCGTAATGCAGGCAACAACTCGGTGGGTTCCGGGCGCAGCGTGTAGTCAGGATTGACCTCCGCGTACAGGATGACGCCATCCTGGCCTATGACGAAACGGCCCGGCATCGGCAAGGTCCAGCTCTGATCACCGTTGATGACTGGCAGATTATTGCCCAGGCTCAGATAGAGTTCAGCCAGGTAGTCCGGCAACGTGAAGCGCAGGCCAAACGCAGCAGCTACTTCATTGCCGCTGTCACTGAGGATTGGAAACGCCAGGCCGTTTTGACGTTGCGATTTGCGACTGTTGGCCTGGCTCTGCGGCGAAATCGCCACCAGGCTCGCACCGCGTTCCTTGAACGCCGGCAGTGCCTGCTCCAGCGCTTGCAGCTCCATGTTGCAATAAGGGCACCAGACGCCGCGATAGAAGCTGATCACCAACGGACCGCGGGCCAGCAGTGCACTCGATGAGACCATGTTGCCCCGAGCGTCGGGCAATTCAAAAACCGGCGCTACATCTCCGGCCTTGAGTGCACGCTCGGCCTGGCCGCTGGCGATCAGCTCGGCAGTGGCCCGGTGCATCACGGCGTGAACGGGCGCCGGCGCATTGTAGGGAGGTTTGCCGGCAACGAAGTCGGCCTTGAAAGCGTCCAGTCTGGCTTGAAGTGTCATGAGTGTTCTCTCGGGGGTGGGTCAGTCGAGGCTCATGATCGCCACATCGCGGCTCACCCAGTAGAGAGTTGGCCAGCATAGTAAATATGCCCATCAGGAATGCCCGCCGCGACTGAGCCCCGCCCCAGACCAGCAGACTCCCCACGCCACCCAGTCGCGCAATCGCTCTGCGAGCGGCGTAGCTGATCGTCACGGCTATTGACTCATGGTTCTACGCCATGAGGCCGCGACAGCTACTCAGGTATTTCCTTGCCCCAATTGGCGTCGCCGGGCATGATCGCTTACCTTTGGCCAGACTGGCTCTGGCTGTCCGGAGAGATCATATGGATCTTGAGCGCCGCAACAACGTGACAATCGTAGGCGACGGCCCTGCAACGCTTGTTTTCTCCCACGGATTCGGCTGCGATCAGACCATGTGGAGCTACCTGTACCCGCATTTCACAGGCCAGTTCCGCGTGGTGATGTATGACCTGGTGGGCGCGGGTCAGTCAGACCTGACCGCTTACAGTCGCGACAAATACAGTTCGCTGGCGGGATACGCACACGACCTGGTGGAAATCATCGATCGTTACGCGCTTGGCCCTGTCATCCTGGTGGGCCACTCCGTGAGCGCCATGATCGGTGCGCTCGCCGATCGTTTGCGCCCTGGAAAGATCGCAGCGCACATAATGGTTGGGCCTTCTCCTTGCTATATCGACTCAGGAGACTATGTCGGTGGTTTCAAGCTCGAAGATATCCATTCCTTGCTCGACACCCTGGACAGCAACTATCTGGGTTGGTCCAGCACCATGGCTCCCGTCATCATGGGCGCCCCAGGCCAGCCAGACCTGAGCGCCGAACTCACCAACAGCTTCTGTCGCACCGAACCGGAAATCGCCAAACAGTTTGCCCGCGTGACCTTCATGTCCGACAACCGCCGGGACGTGGCTGGACTGCTGACACCGACGCTGATTCTTCAGTCGACGGAGGATCTGATCGCGCCCGTAGCCGTAGGCGAATACCTGCACGCAATCCTGCCTGGCAGCACTTTCTGCCTGGTGCCCAATGTCGGTCATTGCCCACACATGAGCGCGCCCAGTGCCTGCACTGAGGCAATGGACAGATTTCTTCAGCCTTGGGTAGGCGACCATGTCCGTTGAACAACCGCCACTGCCGGACGCTGAAGCGCTGTTCGAGGACGCTCCGTGTGGGCTGATCGTATCCACGGAAGATGGCACCATCCTGCGAGCCAACCGAATCTTCTGTACCTGGATCGGTCGCAGCGTCTCTGAGCTTCTGGGTTTGCGGTTCCAAAGCCTGCTGACCGTGGGCGGTCGTATCTTTCACCAGACCCATTGGGCGCCCTTGATACAAATGCAGGGTTCTGTCGCCGAAGTGAAACTGGACCTGTTACATCGCGACGGGCATGTCGTCACCATGCTGCTTAACGGCGTCAGGCGCGAACATGCCGGCGGTGCTTACAACGAGCTGGCATTGTTTGGCACCACTGACCGTGACGCCTACGAGCGTGAGTTGCTCGCTGCACGCAAGAACGCCGAGGAACTGCTCTGGGAGAAGACGGGGGCTGAATCGGCGCTGCAACAGCTGAAGTCTGGATTGAGCATTGCCTACGAAAAATCACAGCGCCGTGCGCTGTTCGCTGAGCAAATGGTCGCGATCGCCAGCCACGACCTGAAGAATCCTTTGACCGCCATCAGGATGGCGTGTGACTTTCTCGCGAGAAGCGAGCGCAACGTCAAGGATACTCAGTTGCTCCGGCACATCAATCAGTCCTCGGAACGTGCGCAAAGGATGATTGCCGACCTTCTTGATCTGGCACTGGCGAGAGTGGGTCGCGGGATCGCGATCTCGCGCAGCTCATTGGATCTGCACACAATCGTTGGCCAAAGCATCAGCGAGTTGCGGGTCACGTTTCCCCAGGCCCGGGTCGAACACCGGATCAAAGGGGCAGGCACCGCTGAACTTGATGCAGACCGGGTACAGCAAATCATTGGGAATCTGATTGCCAACAGCGTTGCATACGGCGATCTCCAGCACCCCATTACCGTCATGTCGGAAGTCGACAGTGGGATGATCACGATATCGGTGCACAATGAAGGGCCGCCAATACCCGACTCGTTGATCGACAATCTGTTCGAGCCCATGACTCGCGGAAGCGTGAAGGATGAGCACGTTCGAAGCGTAGGGCTCGGCCTGTTCATCGTTCGTGAAATTGCCGTGGCCCATGGTGGGCATGTGGCAGTTACCTCAGGCACTGCCACCGGCACAACCTTCCTCGTTAGCATTCCGACGATTGAATCCGCTGCTGACACGGTGGATTAGCAGCCAGCCACCCCGGGGTAACGGACGCTCCCTGTGTGCGCCGAATCGAACGAAAACCCCGAAAGTTCTCGCCATGAATGAGTACCGCCATCGCGAGCTTCCCGGTCAGCGAAACGAGGCGTCAGCCCAGATCGCCCCCTCCCACCGGCAACGTCACGCCGGTGATATAGGACGCTTCGTCCGATGCCAGGAACAGAATCGCGCCCGCTTGCTCGTCGATCGTCCCGTAGCGCTTCATCAAGGTGCTGTCGAGGGTCTGATCAACGATTTGCTGGTACCACACCTGCTCCTGCTCGCTTTGGGCCTGGGTATTGCGAGGAATCCTGCGCGGGGGTGCTTCGGTGCCGCCAGGCGCAGTGGCGTTGACGCGAATCCCGCTGCCCGCGGTTTCCAGCGCCAGGCACGCGGTCAGTGCATTGACCCCGCCCTTCGCTGCGCCGTACGGCACACGATTGATGCTGCGTGTGGCAATGGAGGAGACATTGACGATGGCACCGCTTCCCTGTTCGAGCATGTAGGGCAATACGCAGTGGCAGCACCACAGTGTCGGAAACAAGGAGCGCCGGATTTCGGCCTCAATCTGGAGTTCCGCATAATGCTCGAAGGGTTTGGCCCAGATCGTCCCGCCCACGTTATTGATCAGGATGTCGATCCGTCCAAAGCGCTCGTTTGCGGCGGACATGACGCGCGCGCATTCGGCGTGCTGCTCCAGGTCCGCCAACAGCGTCAGGCTGCGCGCGTGCTGCAACTCATGAACCAGCTCCGAGCGGTCGATGGCGACCAGCAAGGCCCCCTCTTCCAGCAACCGCTCGGCGACTCGCCGACCGATCCCCTGCGCGGCGCCGGTGACCAGCGCAACCTTTTCGTTGAAACGTAAATTCATTGCTCTGTCCTCAGGCGGCGTCGCCGGTGACGATGGCGTTGGGCGTGAACTTCTCGTAATGGAAACTCACGGGCGTCACGCCCTGATCTTTGAAGTGCTGGCGTACGGCATCGACCATCGGCGGCGGCCCGCACAAATACACGTCGACGTCCCCTTGGTTGAGCACCTCGGGGGTCATGTGCTGAGTGACATAACCTTTCTGAGGATGAACGCTTGCGGGGTCGGCAACGCAGGTCACGAAGCTGAAGTTGGGCAGCCGTGCGGCGAAGGCTTGCAGCGAGTCGACCATCACCCGATCCTGATCGCGCGTGACGCCGTAGATCAGCGAGACCTGTTGCGACTCACCGCGCTCGGCCAGGACCTCCAGCATCGCCAGGAAAGGCGCAAGCCCGGTGCCGCCGGCCAGGAACAACAGCGGTCGTTTGACTTCGCGCAGGTAAAAGCTGCCCAGAGGCCCGGTCATCGCGACCTTGTCGGCGTGTTGCGCGCGCTCGAGCCAACTGCTCATCAGCCCGCCGGGAACATGCTTGATCAAAAAGCTCGCATGCTTGTCGCCCGGCAGACTGCTGAATGAATAGGAGCGTGTCTGCCCAGTGCCCGGCACCTCGATGTTGACGTATTGACCAGGGAGGAAGACCGGCGCCTGGTCCAGCTCGAAGCTGACCTCCAGCGCAGCGTCGGCGTGCCGGGTGATCGCATGGACGTTGGCGGCAAACTGGCTTGTGCCCGTCTTGCAAGCGCTGGAGGGCACCGGCACGGCAATCACGCAGTCCGATTGCGGCACCATCTGGCACGTCAGCACCTTTCTTTCCTGCGCCTCGTCTTCACTCAGCGCGTCCTCGATGTATTCGTCACCCAGGTCGTAGGCACCGGTCTCGCAGTGGCATTTGCAGGTGCCGCAGACGCCGTCCGAGCAGTCCATTGGCAGGTTGATACGCTGGCGAAAGGCGGCATCCAGTACCTTCTCGCCCTCTTTGCAATCGATGAAACGCGTCACGCCGTCTTCGAAATTGAGCGCTATGGAGTACGTCATGGGTCTGCCCTCAGATGTGATAGATGTCGATGACCTGATGGATGTAGTCGTTCTTGAGCACCACCTTCTTGCGGGTGATCAGCGGCTGTTGCCCGCTCACGTCAAGCCGGTAGAAAGAGGTGCCGAAGTAGGTGTCCGTGGTCTTGTACCGATGGCTGAGGGTTTGCCAGTTGAAACGCAGCTCCAGATGTCCCGCGTCCTCGCTCAACACTTCCAGGTTAGCGATGAAATGCGCCGTGCGCGGCTCGGGCGTACTGGCACTGGAGCGTTCGGTCTTGATGCGGAATACGCGGTCTTCGAGGCCGTCGCGGTTGGGGTAATAGATCAGCGAAATTTCACTTTGCGGATCTTCCGTCAGCGTGTCGTGGTCGTCCCAGGCCGGCATCCAGAACTCGACCTTTGGCGAGTAGCACTCAAGCCACTCATCCCACTGGCGATCATCCAGCAACCGGGCTTCGCGGTAGACAAAGGCCAGCAGCTCTTCACGAACGAGGCTCATGGGCGGGCCTCCTTGTCGGTGGCGATCAGGCCCTGTCGTTCGACCTCTATCGCTTTTTTCAGGCTGGCCGCCCAATGAGCATGCTGGCGTACGAACAGGCCTTCGTCCTCGGTTTTTACACCGCTGAGTTGCGGATTCATGCCCATGGCGCGGGCGTTTTCGTCCGCACCCTCGATCCATTGCGTGGCCCCGCGACTGAGGTCATTCCACAGGTTCGTCGCCCCT
Organism: Pseudomonas sp. LS-2; assembly: GCF_003605735.1. GTDB lineage: Bacteria > Pseudomonadota > Gammaproteobacteria > Pseudomonadales > Pseudomonadaceae > Aquipseudomonas. Next base: position 240,399 of record NZ_QXTJ01000040.1, read on the forward strand.
TGATAGCCGGTCTGGCAGGCACGGAATTCTTCGAGGTCATCCGGGGTGCCCATGCCACTGACGTTGAAGAAATCCTCGTATTGGCGAATTCGGGTCGTGCGTTCCTGGGCGCTTTCGCCCTTCGGCGCCATGCAGTAGATGGTCACTTCGGTCTGGTTGACCGAGATGGGCCGTACGACCCGGATCTGGGTCGAGAACTGGTCCATCAGGTAGACGTTGGGGTACAGGCAGAGATTGCGGGTCTGATCGACGATGAAGTCTGCGCGTTCCTGACCCAGCTGGTCTGCGAGCGCGGCACGGTGCGCGTGCACCGGGCGCACTTCCGGATTGAGCAGACGCGTCCAGAGCAGGATGTGGCCATGCTCGAATGCGTAAACACCGCCCAGGCTCTTCGACCAGCCGTTGGCATCGACGGTACGCGTGCCTTCGGCTTCGTAATTGCGCCGGCCCATGGTTGCCGAGTAATTCCAGTGCACGGAGCTGACGTGATAGCCATCGGCGCCGTTCTCGATCTGCAGCTTCCAGTTACCGTCATAGACATAGGAAGAACTGCCACGCAGCACTTCCAGGCCTTCAGGTGCCTGGTCGACCATCTGGTCGATGATGACGCGTGTTTCGCCCAGGTAATCACTGAGTTCTGGAACCGTGTCGCTCAGGCTGCCGAAGAGAAAGCCACGATAGTTCTCGAAACGACTCAGACGCTTGAGATCGTGTGAACCGTCGCAATCGAAACTGTCGGGATAGGCACCGGTCTTCGCGTCTTTGACTTTCAGCAGTTTGCCGGCGTTGCTGAATGTCCAGCCGTGAAACGGGCAGGTGAAGGAGCCTTTGTTGCCCTGCTTGCGGCGGCAGAGCATGGCGCCACGGTGCGCACAGGCGTTGACCAGGCCGTGCAGATCACCCTGTTTGTCGCGGGTAATCACGACGGGCTGACGACCGATGTAAGTGGTGAAGTAGTCGTTGATGTCAGGCACCTGGCTTTCATGCGCCAGGTAGACCCATCCACCTTCAAAAATATGCTTCATCTCCAGTGCGAAGAGTTCGGGGTCGGTAAAAATGTCGCGTCGGCAGCGGAACACGCCAGTGGCGGGATCATCCTGAACGGATTCGCCGAGTTGGCGGGCAAGGCGGTCTAATGTGCTGATCATGGGGGTAGGCCCTCGGTTGTTCTTGTATCAGGCCCCCTCACCCTATTCGCTTAGCCCGCCCACCAATATCCAGTTGCTGCAAATCGCTATCCGCCTGGCGCACATCCGTTGCGCTGACGGCGCCAGGTCTGGGACGGCAGCTCCCCGAACCGCTTGCGGTAAGCCTCCGAGAACCGCCCCAGATGGGCAAAGCCATGGTCGAGCGCAACCTCGGTCACGCTACGGGCAGTCGTGACCTGCAACGCTGCGTGTACGCGCTCCAGCTTACGCTGGCGCAAGTACTCGCGGGGCGACAGCCCGACATGGCGCTCGAACAGCAAGTAGAGCGAACGCTCACTGACCCGGGCGACCGTCATCAGTTGCTCGACACTGATTTCGCTCCTCAAATGTTCTTCGATAAATTGCCGCACTGCCTCGAAACCACCCGCCTCTTCTCGCTTGGGGATCACTCTCAACACATTGCTGGCCAGCATCGCCAAGAGCTTTTTGGCAACGATTCGCTCGTACAACGCCCCGACTTCAGCATCCGCCTCGTTCTCCGCCTCATGGCAGATCAGGCTCAACAGCGGCACGAACCCGCTCATCGAGCTGAGCTCGTGTTTCTCCGCTACAAACCGAATCCCTTGCTGCGGAAGCGTCCAGTGCTGCTCCAGGCACGCGTTCTCCAGCAACCTGACGGGGAGCTTGACGATGAATTTTTCGCAGTCGGCCGAATAGGTCAGGTCGACGGGGTCATCAGGGTTGATGAGCAGAACCTCACCCGTCCGGTAAATCTTTTCATCGCCCCGGGCCGCTGATCGGCAGTGGCCTGGGAGCAAAATCTGCAGATGGTAGATCGTCTCCAGCGCGGCTGACGTGACCTGCACCGGCGCGCCATAACTGATGCGACACAGATCCAGGCTCGAAAAGGTCCGGTGACTGATGCTGGCCTGCGGACGGCCCTTGGGCGGCAGGCGAATGCAGTGACTGCCCACATGCTGGTTGACGTAGTTCGATACCGCATAGGCATCGGCCCGGTCGAACACCTGACTGCGCTCACTCAATAACACGGTCATGTTCTGCCTCTCTTGTTTTTCTATCTGGAGCTGGAAGAAGCCAGAAAGCCCCCGTCAGCGATTGCTGCGGGGGCCGCGACATCACAACACTCAGCTCACGCCTCGAGCGCTCTCACCCGCTCGGGACGGACTTCATCTTTGTCCGCTGCGGTCGGCTGGAGCACGAAATCGAATTCGATATCGGCCTGACGCCCGTTCGCATCGTCTGTGAAACGGATCTCGGCAATCAGCTCATCACGCGTTGCATACGCAAAATCGTCGTGCAGGTATTGGTCACCGGCCAGATTGATCTGGGTGGTCAGATGGCGATGACCAGAGGCCGAGATGAAGAAGTGGATGTGTGCCGGACGCTGGCCGTGACGCCCCAGTTCATCGAGCAATTGCTGAGTCGGGCCATCCGGTGGGCATCCGTAGCCTGAAGGTACGATGCTCTGGAACCGGTAACGCCCTTCGGCGTCAGTGAGGATCCGGCGACGCAGGTTGAATTCCGATTGCGACGGATCGAAGTAGGAGTAGGTACCGCCGGTGTTGGCGTGCCAGACGTCGACGACTGCATTGGCAAGCGGTTCGCCAGCGGTGTCACGCACCTGCCCGGTCATGAACAGGACAGTACCTGGATCCTGACCGTCATCGAGACGCGCAGAGTGTTCTGAAACCGGTGCGCCAGCGACGTAAAGGGGGCCCTCGATGGTGCGAGGCGTTCCACCGACATGGCCGGCCTGGGCATCTTCGGCGTCCATCAGCATGTCCAGATAATGCTCAAGCCCAAGACCCGCCACCACCAGCCCGGCTTCCTGGCGGCTGCCCAGCTCATTGAAATAGTTGACGGCTTTCCAGAACTCTTCAGGGGTGATCTGCAAGTCCTCGATGATTTTGATCGAGTCAGTCAGAACGCGATGCACGACAGCTTTCATGCGCGGGTTGCCGGCCGCTTGATCGAAACCGGAAGCCTTTTCAAAGAATTGCTGCACATCGGCAGTCTGCGAGATACGAACGGTCATGGCTTTACCCTCATCAATATTATTTTTTCTTGTCGATGCCAGTGCTGCAAAAAACGGAACACTTCAGCGGTCGTCTGCATGAATGGAGGACGGATGTCGGCACATGGGCGTGACCTCGATCTCCATGTAGGGGTACAGGGGCAACTGCATCAGCGTGTCATGCAAAGTTTGATTGTCTGCCACATCGAAGATGCTGACGTTGGCGTACAGCCCCGCGAGACGCCACAGATGGCGCCAGGTCCCTTCCCGCTGCAAGCGCTGGGCGAGTTCTTTTTCGTCGGCCTTGAGCTGGGTGGCTTTTTCGGCCGGCATATCGGGCGGGAGTTTGACGGTCATGCGTACGTGGAAAAGCATGTCGTATGTTCTCTGTAGTGGGTGGATCAGCGACGCGCGAAACGCGTCAGACGTTGTTCGTCCAGCTCGATGCCCAGACCCGGAGTGCGCGGAATCATCAGCTGGAAATCTCGATAAACAGGCGGCTCGACCAGAATGTCCTCGGTCAACAGCAGCGGGCCGAAAAGCTCGGTGTGCCATTCAAGCTTATCGAGCGTGGCGAAGGCATGGGCGGCTGCCAATGTGCCGACGCTACCTTCGAGCATGGTGCCGCCGTAGAGACCGATCCCTGCCGCTTCAGCGATTGCGGCAGTGCGCAATACCGCTCTGGGGCCACCGGTTTTGGCGATTTTCAGCGCGAAGATGGAGGCCGCGCCCATCTGCGCCAGTGCAAAGCTGTCCTGCACCGACTCGATACTTTCATCAGCCATCAGTGGAATGGGGCTGTGTGCACTCAAGCGCACCATGCCCGCCCTGTCGTAACGAGACAAAGGCTGCTCGACAAGCTCAACCCCTGCATCCGCCAACAAGCGGCAGGCTCGCACGGCGACGGCTTCGCTCCAGGCCTGATTGATGTCCACGCGGACACTCGCTCGATCACCCAAAACACGCTTGATGGCGGCGACATGAGCGATATCTCGCGCCGGTTCCCCGGCTCCGATTTTCAACTTGAAGTGCCGGTGGCGGCGGAGATCGAGCATGCGCTCTGCTTCTTCGATGTCTCGTGCAGTGTCACCACTGGCCAAGGTCCAGGCGACCTCGACACCGTCCCGTACGCGCCCACCCAGCAGTTCGGCTACCGGCAGTTGCAGACGTTTGCCTTGCGCATCGAGCAGTGCCGTTTCCACGGCGGAACGGGCGAAGGTATTGCCGCGAATCGCGCGATCGACCCTGTGCATGGCTGCGTTCAGGTTGGTGGCGTCCTGTCCGATCAGCAACGGCGCGAACCATTTTTCCAGGTTCACCTTGATGCTTTCCGGGCTTTCGCCGGCGTAGGCCAGACCGCCGATGGTGGTGGCTTCGCCGATACCGATGATTCCGTCGCTGGCTTGTATCTGGAGGATCACCAAAGTCTGACCCTGCATCGTATGCATGGCGAGTTTGTGAGGTCGGATGGTGGGCAGGTCGACGATCTGAATGTCGAAGCGTTCGATAGTGACAGCAGTCATGGGAGGGTCCGTCTGCGTTTGTGTTTGTTCTTATTCGCAGATTGACGGGGGCGAAGCACAGCGTCCAATATTGATTAGGTCTCGCTTCATACCCTGGAGGTATCGTGGAGCTTCGTCATTTACGCTATTTCCGGGTGCTGGCTCAGACACTCAACTTCACCCGCGCCGCTGAACAGCTGAATATTGCCCAGCCTCCGCTGAGCCGGCAGATTCAGCAACTCGAAGATGAACTCGGTGTGGCGCTACTGGAACGTTCGCGCCCTTTGCGTCTGACCGAGGCCGGCCGTTTTTTTCATGAACATTCAAATCAGTTGCTCGAACAACTGGCACGCATTGGTGATGACACACGGCGCATCGCTGCGGGCCAGAAGCGCTGGCTCGGAATCGGCTTTGCCCCTTCCACGCTCTACGGAGCCCTGCCGGAGTTGATCCGTCAACTGCGCAGCCTGGGTGACATTGAATTGGGTTTATCGGAACTGATCACCCTGCAGCAACTGGAAGCGCTGAAGAGCGGCCGTATCGACATCGGTTTTGGTCGAATGCTGTTTGACGATCCAGCCATCACCCAGGAAATACTGCGTCAGGATCCCCTGGTCGCAGCGCTCCCGGCCGGGCATCCCCTGCTCGATGGCCCTGCCACACTCGAACAGCTCGCTGCCGAGCCATTCGTTCTGTACCCGGGAACGCCACGCCCCAGTTATGCCGATCATGTGCTGGGTGTGTTTGCCGCACAGGGCTTGCGGATCAGGGTCGTACAAACGGTCAACGAGATGCAGACCGCCATAGGTCTGGTGGCCGCCGGGATCGGCATCACGCTAGTCCCCGCGTCCGTCCAACGGTTACACCGTGACGACATCGGGTATACGCCGCTGTCGGACAGCAGCGCCACCTCCCCCATCGTTCTGAGTTACCGCGCCGGCGACGTGTCTGCGGCGCTCGCGCAGTGCCTTGGTCTGTTGAAAAGGCCGCATGCTCCACCGCGGCTCGATAACGGCGAAAGTACGGACGATATCGGCCGCTCGTGAACCCTGATGCGCCTGACGACCCGCCAGCTCAGCCAGAACGGGCTGCGAACGCTTGGTCGTCAGCGTTGACCGGGATAATCCCCACCGACCGAGTTATTCGCCTCCACGTCGCTCATGTCCTCTTCCGTGGTCAGCTCCTGAGCATCATCAAGCGGTTGCTCGCCTTCCTTGTCGGGCACGTCGTCCGTGCCGGGTGGCGGGTTGGGCATCACATCCGGTCTTCCGGGCTCCAGCGGTTCGATCGGCTTGTCGCCGGCCTGCTCTTGATTATTCATCTGTGCCTCCACTTCTCTGTATTCCATTGATCACGACAACCGGGCCACGACAACCGGGCCTGTAACTTGGAAGGCAGTGATGCGGGAACAGTTCGGTCTATTTCTTCAATGGTCGCACCGGTCTTTTCCCGCTCGGGGGCGTAGGCTGCCTTTGAGCAGAAGCCGGGAATTATTGAGGCAGCCCGACATCGGTATTTCGTACGTGTCGCTGAAGCTGTTGCGGCAGAAGGCAAAGCCATTCGAGGGTGACATCCGACATCCTCAGGATCAATCCAAGGAGTCTTTCCATGAACAAAATCATCGGTCTACTGGGGCTGTGCTGCGTCCTGACGCTGCCCGGTTGCTTCGACAATGAACACAATCAGGACAAGGCAAAGGATCAATCCAAGCCCTCGTTACAGATGCAGCAGACAGACGAGAAGAAGTGAATCGGCACGCCACGACGCCCCCAGCGGTGAAGGTTCGGGCGTGAGGCGGCAGCCGGCGTTCACGTCCTTCGTGTGAGTGATTCGTCTCGATGTGCGCCGAAGGCCCGGTTCTGGTGCGTATGCGCGTGCGCCCGAGCGCTTACCGAACCACCTGAGCAGTCGCACTTTGCGGCGGCGCGGTCGGGAGCTGTTCGAAGTCACGCAGTGTCGCAGGACTGTGAGGGTTGCCGATCAGCAGACGCTGGGCTTTGTACCCTGCATTGACGATGCTTTGCGCCGGCTCGAACTCGTCAAAGCGCAACCCCGCCAGATCGGCCCAGGTGTGAATGAACTGCGACGTGCTGTACGGCCGCGACAGGTATTGGGCCGGTTCCAGAGCGGTCCCCTGCGCGGCTTTCCAGCCGGGAGACTTCCAGACGATGAAGGGCACCGTATACATCGGTCGCGTCGGTGCAGCCTCGTTACGACCCAGTACCTGCGGCGCCACCGGGTCGTAGACCGATTCGCCGTGGTCGGAGAGGTAGAGCAGGAACCCGTTGGGGTCGGTGTCACTGAAACGCTTGATCAGCGATGACACCACATAGTCGTTGTAGCGCACCGCGTTGTCGTAGCTGTTATAGACCTCGAGCTGGTCATCGCTGACATTCGTCGGGACACCCACGCGATCCTTGAAGTAATCGTAGGTCGGCGGATAACGGTATTTGTAACTCATGTGCGTGCCCAGTAGGTGAACGACGATGAGTTTGCGCGGCGCGTCGTCCGCCAGCACGCTGGAGAACGGGTCGAGCACGTCTTCATCGTACTGGCTGGTCTCGTTCTGATCGCGGTTATTGTTCAGATACGCCTGTTCATCCGCCTGCTGTGAAAACAGCGTCAGCATCGTGTTGCGTTTGGTCATGGTCTGCTGGTTGGTGATCCAGAACGTCTTGTAACCGGCCTGTTTCATCACGCTGATCAGCGTCGGCGTACTAAGGTATCGATCCGGGTGCTCTTCATCGGCGAAGGTCAGTACCTGCTGCAGGGTCTCGATGGTGTAAGGACGAGGCGATATGACGTGGTTGAACACCTGCAACTGCCCCCTTAGCTGATCCAGGTTGGGGGTCGTCTGGCGATCATAACCGTACAGGCTCATGCGTTCGCGGTTGGTCGACTCGCCGATGACGAGCACCAGGGTCGAGCGCTGTCCGGCATGGGTGTCTGTCAGGTTCTTCAGGGGCGGTATCTGCGCCTGGGTCGCCATCATCTTCGACATTTCGTCGAGTTGCTGACGGTACTGGTGGTAGCCGACCACCATCTGCCAGAGTGCTGCGGCTTCGATGTTTTCTTCGAATTCAGCCACTGTTCGCTGGAGAGTGGGCCGCTTGACGTACTGTTTGACTGCATCGTAGCCAGCGCCGACGACGAAGCACAGGGCGCAGCAGGCCACCAGCGCCTTGCGCGACAGATAAGCCGGTCTCACCCGCGTCCACAACAGCAGGCCGCCCAGGGTATAGGCCAGGATTGCCGCCACGATGGACCAGGAAAAGTAATGCCCCAGGTACTCAGTGGACTCCTGCATGTTCGAGTCGAACATGATGAAAATCACGCTCTGGGAAAACTCCTGGCCATAGATCAGAAAGTACCCGAGTCCTGCCAATGAAGAGGCCCAGAGCACCACGCCGATCAATGCCGCCAGGCCCCTTGCGCGAGCCGGAAACAAGACCAGCGGAATGAGCCACAGCAAGGTGACCATCGACGCCTGAATCAGGCCTTTCCAGCCTGCCACGCCGGCTCGAATGATGAGCAACTGCGCAACGCCCGAGAAATACCAGAAAAACAGATAGGCCCAGCCCAGATTTGCCCAGGTGCTGCGCGATGGCGCAGCCGGTGCCGAAACGTTGGCTTTCATGACGTCCTCAAATAAGACACCCTGCGCATACGTGCAGAACGCAAGGGGATTGAACCCGGTTTTGCATTGAGGCGAGAGTGATTGCCATGAAGCGCGTGCGCGCGCTTCACAGACCTGGTTTCATCGCCTGTGCACCCGGCTCCTGCGGGTTGATCAGCAACTGACGCGTCAGTTGCATGCAGATGGCTTGCACCCTTTCCAGCGACTGGCTGGCGTCTACGTCGATAATGTGCGCGTCGTTGAAACGCAGCGTGGCGGTCGCCCGCACCTTCTGCTCAAGCAGTGAAAGGTTGTGGTCGGGTTTGCGGGCAAACGCCGTCTGGGCATCGATGTTCAGGCGGATGACCAGGGTCGGGCGATGGCTGACCATGCGTTGGTACATCGCCAGCTCACGCTTGGCGAGCCAGGCGGTGAAACGCCCCGTGGGGACCGAAGCATTGAGGCCGGGACCGTCATAGAAGCCGGGGACTTCCACTTGCGGGTAGCGGTCGCAGATAACGATTGCAGACGCTTTGCGTTGCGCCTGCATCCGCTTGAAGCGACGCAGGCGCAATAGCGAGAAGCCGTAGATCACCAATGCGGTCAAGGCTCCGGGGATCTTCTGGCCCTTGGTGCGCGCTTGCGTGGCCTTGGCCGCCAGGCGACGACTGACCGCCGGACCGATCAGCGGCCATGCCTGAATCTTGAGCCCGAGGGTCCCGGTGCCCAGGCCCAGGTAGGCATACACAGCGCCCTCACCCGCCAGGGTGGAACACAAGTGCGCGGCCACGGTGGTTTTGCCGGCGCCGTCGGAGCCGATCACTGCCACCAGTGGCGCCAGAGGGGCATTGGCTGTTTCGGAGCGAGTGCCGAATGGGAAGCGCATGTTCTCGGTCTGCCCCTTATCGCTGAGCGAGGCTGCGAGACACAGCCGCTTTTGCCTGGGCAATGACTTCTGCAAGCGGCAAGCGGCTATCGAGGTCGAGAATCGGCGCCCCCTGGTATTCAAGCCTGGGCACGTTGGCGATCTTCAGTGCCAGCGATTCATAACGGTGGTCGGGTTTGCGGGCAAACGCGGTTTCGACATCCACGTTCAGCCGCACGACCAGAAGCGGACGGTAGCTGATCATGTAGTCGTAAAGCTTCTTTTCCCGCGCGGCGAGCAATCGCACGAATCCGTTGCGGTGCTTGACGGTCAGCAGCCCCGGGCCGTCGCTTTTCATGCTGGCGACGGCGGTCTGCGGAAAGCGGTCGGCGATCACCGTGATGCCCTGACGTCGCAGGGCCATCATCTTCTGGTAGCGACGATAGCGACGGATCGACAACACAAAGGTCGCCAGCGCGGTGAGGGTGCTTGGGCCTCTGGACGGTTGCGCGGGCTGCTGACTGGCCTGGGGCGCGTTGGCAGCAATCAGGCGAGCGATGGTTTTCCCCACCAGCGGCAAGTTCATCAAGGTTTCGCCAAGCTGCCTGGACTGAATCCCCAGATGGCAGCTCTGCACCGGCTGCGATTCGCCCAACCAGTCGATGATCGCCTGTGAAACGGTCGACTTGCCAGAGCCGTCACATCCGACGAAGGCGATCAACGGCCCCAGTGTCTCCCCGCGAGGGTCCGTGCGTTCCTGGCGTTTGAGTTCCAGGACGTCAACGGCTCGGTCCGCTCGATGCTCCGGCGCAGGCGCTTGCTGGTCGTTGTACGGGGTGGACATCGTCGGACCGTCTTTTACAGGGGAAAAGAAACTGGCTGCAGTGTCAGGCTTGCGCATCGGAAGCTTCGTTTGCCAGGTGAGTACGGTTTTTCAGACGCGTGATCGCGCCATCCTTGAGTTCGATGATCTCGTCGGCAATGTCGATCAAACCCGGTCGGTGCGAGACCGCAATGATGGTGATCTCCGGAGCCAGCGCCTTCAATGACTCGCAGATGTCTTTTTCGGCCTGAGGGTCGAGTGCGCTGGTCGCTTCATCCAGGATGAGCAAGCGCGGCCGATGCGCGAGCGCACGGGCGATCACGATGCGCTGGCGTTGACCACCGGACAGTTTGCCGCCCCGCTCGCCCACCACCGAATGGATGCCTTGCTCCAGTTGCGAGACGAACTCCCAGGCGCCCGCCTGACGCAAGGCGCGCTCGGCATCCGCTTCGGTCAGCGCAGGCTCGCCCAGGGTCACGTTGGCAAGGACGGAGTCATGCAACAGCAGGGTTTCCTGTGTCACGTAACCGATCATCCGGCGCCATTTGCGGCGATCCAGTTCGGGCAGTGGGACGCCATCGACCAGCACGCGACCTTCCTGCGGGGTCAACAGCGCGCAGAGCAAGTCGAGAATGGTGGTTTTACCGCCTCCGGAAGCGCCGACCAGCGTCGTCATGGTGCCGACGTCAAAGGCCAGCGACGCGTTGTTCAGCACTTTCCGCTCACCGTAGGTGAAGCTGACGTTCTGAAACTCGATCTGCCGGGTCAGCGTCGGTTGACGGGTTCCCCCGACAGGCTCGGCTTCGGCTTTGGCGGTCTCCACCGCTTCACGCAGGGCCCAGAATGCACTTTCCTGCGCCGCCATGCGGTGGTAGCGCTGTTGCGCCTTGTGCATGAGCCCGAGGACGCGCACCACCATGAAAATCAGCACCATGACCGAGGACAGCGGAAGCTTCCAGATGACCAGCCCGGCGTACAGACCGGCGGCCGCGAGAATGGCCAGCAACGGCTCTTGCAGCGCACGCAGGGTCTCGCGGCTGGTGACTTCCTTTTCCATCGCCACGTTCAGCTCCGCGGCCTGATGGCGCAACAGCGAATCGGCGATATCTTCCCGGGCCATTGCCTTGAGCGGTTTGACCGAGCCGAGGGTGTCGCTGAGGCTGATCAGCAACTCGCGCATCAGGCTCGTCTGGCCCTTGCCCGCACGACGAGAGGTTTTGACCAGCCCCCTGAGCGCCAACAGAATCACCAGGCCGACAATGAGGCACACCAGTGCCGCCTGCCAGGACACGAACAAGGCGATGACGCCGTACGCAATCGCCTGAATGGAAAGCGCGACCATGTTGGCGGCGTGTTCATACGCGGTCGACGCACGGTAGGCTTCAGTGGCGACCGCGTTGGCCAGCGCTCCACCCGGTTGACGCAGGTAATATTCCCAGCGGCTGCCCAGGGTCGCGTTGATCAGGTCCACGCGCAGGTCGGTTGCCACGTGCGCCACGGTGTAGCCGACCTGGCGATTGGCAATGAGGATCAACAGGCTGCTGATCGCCATGCCCACGACGATGATGATCAGCAAGGTCACGATGGTCGGCTCCAGCCCGGCGAACGCCAGGGCGTTGCCGACCAGCGCGCCGAAGGTGGAGTGCGCGTTATCGCCCAGCATCACCGACATCAGGGGCAGCATGGTGGTCAGGCTGACGCTCTCGACCAGTCCGGCGACTACCAGACTGAGCAGCATCAGTGCCGTTCGCAACGGATACGAACGACCAAAAGCAAAAATGATTCGCATAACACTCACATTCGATACAAGGTTCTCTGTAACGCAGGCTACACCCCTGCGTTACAGCTGCCGGCCAGACGCGCTACGCCGTCAGGCCGTGAGCTCCAGCGTGGGCCGCAGGGCGGCGAACGCTTCGATGATCTGATCGATCTGTACCGACGTGTGAGCCGCGCTGACACTGCAACGCACCAGCGTGACACCTGCGGGGGTCGCCGGCGGTAACACCAGATTGACGTATACGCCCTTATCGATCAGTGCGCGCCAGAAGTTCACGCCCTGCTCCTTGCTGCCCACCATCACCGGAACGACGGGGCTGACCCGCGGGCCCATCGAATAGCCCAGCTCTGCCAGGCCGTCGTACAGCTTTTGCGCGTTGTTCCAGAGCTTCTCGCGCAATTGCGGGCGAGCGGCAATGGTCTTCAACGCCGACCGCACCGATGCCACGACGGAAGGAGAAGGTGAAGCCGTGAAAATGTAGGGACGGCTCGCATAGCGCAGCACTTCCATCTCGCTGCTGCGACCCGCGGCGAAACCGCCGATGGCCGCCAGACTCTTGCTGAAGGTTCCCAGGATGATGTCGACATCATCCTCTACACCCTGCTCCTCCGCCAGACCACGGCCGTTAGCACCCATCACGCCGAACGAGTGCGCTTCGTCGACCAGCAGAAAACCACCGCGACGGCGTTTCACATCGACGATTTCCTTGAGCGGAGCCACGTCGCCGAGCATGCTGTAGATGCCCTCGACGATGATCAGTGCATCCTTGGCCCGCTCGCCCAGGCGCAGCATGCGGCGCTCCAGGTCTTTGGCATCGTTGTGGTGAAAACGGATGATTTCTGCGCCGCCCAACGTGCAGGCGTCGTAGATGCTCGCGTGGCAATCGGCGTCCAGCAGCACCACTTCGCGCGGACCTGCGAGCGTACCGATAATGCCCAGGTTAGCCACGTAACCGGTTGAAAACACCATGACCGATGGCCGATCCAGGAAGGTGGCCAGCTCGGATTCCAGTGCCGAATGGCTGCCATAGCTGCCATTGGCCATCCGGGACCCGGTGGTGCCCGTGCCCTCTACGGCCAGCGCGTGACGTGCCGCCTCGATGGCGTCTTCATCGAACGTCAGGCCCAGGTAGTTGTTGGTGCCTGCCAGAATCACATCAGTGCCACCAATGCGGCCCCGGGTCGAGGAGTACACGGCATCGATCCGCGTGCCGAACGGGCTGGGATCCAGCGCCTGCAGGCTGGAGCGCTCAGCCGCCAGACGGGAAAATTTGTCATACAGCCCCATTACGTTTCTCCAGGTAGCCGATCAGAGACGTCGCGAGCTGTCGCGGGGTGCGGACATCCATCAAGATGTTGATCGGAATCGACAGGTCATAGTCGTCCTCGAGCTTCATCAACAGGTCCATCATTTTTACCGATTCCAGACCGAGATCATTGACCATGTCGCTGTCCGGGCCGATGGCCCCGGCGGCCGGGATCATCTCGCGAAGACACGTCAGTACGTTTTCCAGAATCACATCTTGCGTAAACATATTCAGCCTCGTAGGCGTGCGAACTCGCACACATTCAAAACAATCTTTCCTGCAGAGCACGCCGCAGCTTGATTTGCGGGTTCCAGCCAGTGGCGGCCGTGATCGCGGTGTTGCTGCACGTCCAGTCGGCGTGCGTCAGTTCATTGACCTTGCTGGTGGTCAGCATCGGATCGCCGCGCAGCAGACAGGCAATCGCCAGGTTCACCCCGGCAATGGCCCTCAGCAGCGGCGTGGAAATCGGCAGCGAGCGCACGGGCGCCCTACGGATATCGCCGGCGATGCTCGCCAGGCCTTTCCAGCTGTAACCCCCCAGCGTTCCATCACTGATCTCGTAGATCGCCGGTTTGCTCAGGGGCGAATCCAGCCAGTGAGAAACCGCCGCGACAAGGTCGAAGACATGGACAAAACTCAGATGACTGTCGCTTGCGCCAAGCCGGATCTGCACCCCTTTGAGCAACCACTGAAACAGGGGGCGCATCTCGCGGTCGCCCGGCCCGTACACGGCAGTCGGCCTGAAAATACTGACGCCGATGGGCCCGGCGGCTCGGATGACCTCCTGTTCGGCGTCGTATTTGGACTGTGCGTACCAGGAGAGCTCGGGATGACGCGCCGCAAGGGACGACATGTGCAGGATGCGCTCACAGGTGCCCGATGCGCGCGCAGCTTCTGCCACTCGCCGACTGCCGTCGACATTGGTGCGCCGGAAACTGCGTGCGTTGCGGCCACGCACGGCGCCGGCGCAGTGAATCACGACGCGAGCGCCGGCCACCAGCTCCGCCAGTGATTCCTTGTCCTCCAGCGAACCCTTGACCCACAGAATGCCGTTATCCAGCCCCGACCGTGTCCGGCTGAGTGCGCGCACACGGGCGCCGCTGGCAACGAGCATCCTTGCGATCTGACCACCAATGAAACCGCTTCCTCCGGTCAGGGCGATCGTGGGCTGTGTCATGCGATTCCTGCCGCCGCGAAACCTTCAGGTTCGGCGGCGCGAAGGCTCATGAAGCGCTTGCGGGCTTCGGCCCGGGCAGGCTTGCCCGAAGAGGTGCGAGGAATGCTATGGGGCGGAACCAGGTCGATGGTCGGCGAGATGCCGAACTCGCTGTGGATCCTGGCGAACAGCGTATGCGTCAGGCGCGCACGCTTTTCTTCGTCCTGATTGCGGTACTGAACCTGAATCACCACCGAGGGCTCGATTTCCTTGTCGGTGATGAACACGATGGCGTCACCCGGCCGGATTTCCGGCTCGGACTCGACGATCAGTTCGATGTCTTGTGGCCAGATATTGCGACCGCGAATGATGATGAGGTCCTTCTTGCGTCCGGTGACGTACAGGTTGCCATCAAACACATAGCCCAAGTCCCCGGTGTCGAGACGTCTCGTCGCTCTGAGCGACTCAATGGACTCCGGGTCTTCGAAATAGCCGCTCATCAGGCTCGGCCCTGAAATCATGATCCTGCCGATCTCGCGCTCCGTCAGCACGTTACCCGCCTCGTCCACGATTTCCAGTTCATGCCCTGGCAGCGGCTGACCGCAATTGACGAAGGTGCTGACAGCGTTCGATTGCTCCGTGGCGCTGACCGCCCGGCCCTGGGTTTCGAGAATGTCGCGGTCAATGCGGTCAACCTGTGCGCCGTCATCAGGTCGGGCGAAACTCACCGCCAGGGTATTTTCCGCCAGCCCGTAGCACGGCATGAACGCACCTGCCTTGAAACCGGCCGGGGCGAAATGTTCTGCGAAGCGGTCCAGGGTGGTGATGGTGATCGGTTCTGCACCCACCCCGGCCACGCGCCAGTTGGAAAGGTCCAGGCTCTCGACTTCCGCTGCGCTGCAACGACGGACACACAGATCGAACCCGAAAGGCGGTGCGACCGACACCGTGCCTTTGTTGCGACTGAGCAGGTTGAGCCACTGTTTGGGACGCATCGCGAAGTCCTGCGTGCGCAGGTAGTCGACCGAAAGCTGGGTCGCCATGGGCGTCAGCACGAAGCCGACCAGGCCCATGTCGTGGTAGAACGGTAACCAGGAGATGCAGCGATCGCCGGGACGCAACCGGATCCCGTCCAGGCTGATGCCTCGCAGATTGGCCATGACCGAACGCTGCGTCACGATCACGCCACGGGGAAAGCGGGTGCTGCCGGAGGTGTATTGCAGGTAGGCGATGTCGTCGGGATGAACGGCGGCGAACGTGGGATTCCCAACCTCAAGCGCCTCCAACTGGTCATCCGTGCCGATGAACTTCAGCCGGGTGTCTCCCAGTGCCTCGCGTGCGTAGGGCAGCCACTCTTCCTCGCCCAGTACCGCCATTGGCGAACAGCTGGCCAACAGGCCGCGGAGCTTTTCGACGTAGGATTGATGCTGGCCGAGGCCGGCGGGAACCGGCAAAGGCACGGCCACCAGGCCTGCGTACTGGCACGCGAAGAAGAATTCGACGAATGACGGCGTCGTGTCGGCAATCAGCGCAACGCGATCACCTTTGGTCAAACCCAGGGTGAGCAGCCGTTTCGCCGCCCCCATCGCCCTCACTTTCAGTTCCCGGTACCCAAGCACTGCGGTCAACTGACAGCGTCTGTCGTAGAAATTCATGCCGGTGCGCCCCATCGCGGCGTAATCGAGCGCTTCGGGCAACGAAGGGAAGTCTGCAAGACGCTGCACCAGCGCCTGAGAAGAACTGGTTTCGGACAAATATAAAACTGTCATTAATTAGGACTCTAATCAGGTTCTGCGACAACAAGCGCATCGGTCATACGCGCTGTCGTGTTCCGCGAAATGCAAGATTGGCAGGCAGCGTCGATCCTGCACGCCTGCACCTCTTCAGGGATCACCCGAGATAAATGAAATGGCTCGTCCGTGTAAGCCATATTCAAAATAGGCCGCCATAGCTTCCGCAAAAGACTACCCCGTGATGGATTGAGTTGGACTATCAAATGGATTGATAGCGTACATTGATAATGGTGTCTGGACGTAACAGAATATTTCGGCGAAAGTTCGGGGTCGTCGCCGGATCCCTGACTCAATGTTGGAAATTCAGGCTTCACAGTTGACTATTTTGCGTAGAAGACCTGCAGGCCAATGAATAAGACGAACCACGCAGTTACCGTTCAAGCGGCAGAAGACAAGCACGCGCTGAAAGATTTCATCACTTTTCCCGGCACGCTCTATACCAACGATCCCTCCTGGATCGAACCGCTGCACGTCGAACGGCAGGAACATCTTTCCAGCAAGAACCCCGCTTCCGGGCACGTCACCTGGAAAGCCTGGCTCGCCCGACGCAACGGTGTGATCGTGGGACGCATCCTGGCCCAGACAGACACGCTACACCGCGAGCTGCACGGCGCCGATACCGGCCACTTCGGCATGCTGGACGCGGTCGACGACCCGGAAGTCTTTGCCGCCTTGATCGCCACAGCCGAACAGTGGCTGAAAAGTCAGGGCGCCAAACGTATCACGGGTCCCTTCACGCTGAACATCAATCAGGAAAGTGGCCTGCTCGTAGAGGGATTCGACACCCCTCCGTCTTCATTTATGAATCACAACCACGCCTACTATGAAAACCATGTGTTGAGCTCCAACTATGAGCCAGCCAAGGATTTGATTGCTTACTGGATGCGCACGCAAGAGCTGAACTTTCCAGCGCCGCTGCAGAAAATGATGGCGCGTGAGCGATCGACGATCCGCATTCGCCAGGTGGACAAGAGTAAGTTCGACGCTGAAATGCAAATTCTGCGACAGATCTTCAACGACGCCTGGGCCAACAACTGGGGGTTCGTGCCGTTTACCGAACACGAATTTGCCGAACTCGGCAAGCAGCTGAAATTCCTCGTACCCAGTGACCTCATTTATATCGCCGAGATCAACGGCGAGCCGGCGGCGTTCATCGTGGCCATGCCCAATATTCATGAGGCCATCGCGCCGTTGAAAGGACGCTTGCTGCCGTTTGGCTGGCTGCGCCTGATCTGGAAACTCAAAGTGTCCGGCACCCGCACAGCCCGTGTGCCGCTGATGGGCGTCAGGCAGCAATATCAGTTCAGCCGACAGGGCCCCGTGCTGGCGCTGCTGCTGATCGAAGCGTTGAAAGCACCCTTCGTACGCCGCAAGATCGACGCGCTGGAAATGTCCTGGATCCTGGAAACCAACGCGGGTATGCGCGGCATTCTGGAACGCATCGGTGCCAAAGCCTACAAACGGTACCGGCTCTATGAAAAACAGATCTGACTGGGCGCCCTTCTCCGCGCTCGTCCTTGCCGGTGATCGACGCCCGGGCGACCCGGTAGCGGCCTTGGGCAATGCGGGCTGCAAGGCATTGACGCCAGTGCTTGGCGTCCCGATGCTGTACCGCGTCGTCAGCGCTTTACAGGCATCCAGGCACGTGGCGGACATCACCCTGGTCGGACCGGGCGATCAGGTGCTCGCCGGCAACCCGACCTTGCGCAACATGATCGCCAGTGGCGAGGTCTCGATGCTTGAGCCCGCAGCATCGCCGAGCTTGAGCGCGCACCGTGGTTTGAAGCATATCCAGTCGCGGCCCGTGCTGGTGACGACCGCCGACCATGCCCTGCTGCGCGCCGATATCGTCGACCATTTCCTCGAACAGTCGCGGGTCAGCGGCTGCGACGTGACGGTCGCGCTGACGCCATTGGTCACGGTCATGGCCAGATTCCCGGACAACCGACGCACGGCGATCAAACTCAAGGGCGGCCCTTTCTGCGGCAGCAATCTGTTCGCCTTCATGACCCCGGAAAGCGAAAAAGTCGCGGCGTTCTGGAAAGACATCGAACAGCGGCGCAAGAACCCTAAAAAAGTCGTCATGGGCGCGCTGGGCTTTGTCTCGACCTTGCGTTACCTGCTCGGCACGCTGAGCCTGGAACACGCCATGCAACGGATGTCCAACGCCGTGGGCGTTCGTGTCGGCGCCGTGATCATGCCGTTTGCCGACGCGGCGGTTGATATCGATACGGTGGACGACTTCATGCTGGTCGAGAAAACCCTGCGCCAGCGAGCGTCAACGTGATCATCGCAAGGTCTCTGCATTCAGCCGGACAACCCCATCACAGCGCATCATCGGGAACGTCGCGATGTTTCTGATCGAGCGCTACATCATCGCCGAGATCCGTCGCCCGGTGACCGTCATGGTCGGCATCCTGACGTTCGTATTCGCCAGCTACTCGGCCGAACGCTACCTGGGACAGGCCACCAACGGCACCCTGGCGTTGCAGTCGGTCATGGACATGGTGATGTACAAAGTCATCATCGCGCTGGAGATGCTGGTTCCCGTCGCCCTCTACACCTCGGTGGCAATGGCACTGGGCAGGCTCTATCACGACTCCGAAATCACCGCCCTGTTCGCCGCAGGCACCAGCCCGGCGCGCCTGTACAAAGCGATTGCCCTGATCTCGCTGCCCATCGCCATCGCCGTGACCGTGTTGTCGGTGTATGGCCGGCCCTGGGCGTACACGCAGAGTTACCAACTCGAACAGCAATCGAAAACCGATCTGGATGTCAGTCACCTTCTGGCGCAACGCTTCAACCTCAACCCTGACAACGGCCGAATGATCCTCGCCGAGCGTATCGACAAGGACTCAGGGGTTCTGACTGACACGCTGATCTACGATCCGGGCGAAGGCAAGTCGCGCATATTCCGGTCGCACACGGCAAAGATCGTCAACCCCAATCCGGCCGAACCGGTGGTTGAACTCACGCGAGGCAGTTCGTACACCCTGGATCACCAGGACGCCAAGGACGTGGTCAACACCTTCGACAACACGCTGTTGCTGCAGCTCAAGCCCCTTGAACTGGAAGCCGACAACAAGCGCAAATCGTCCTCTACGGCGATGCTGAGTGTGTCGCCGCAGCCCCAGGACAAGGCCGAGCTTCAGTGGCGAGAAACCCGCGGCATCAGCGCCATGCTGCTGGCCCTGCTCGCGGTGCCCCTGAGCAGGACCGCACCGCGCAAAGGTCGTTTTTCGACATTGCTGCCCATCGCACTTGTGTTCGCAGTGATTTTCTACGCCGGCAACATCTGCAGAACGCTGGTGGGCAACGCCGTGATTCCGCTCGTACCGGGTGTGTGGCTGGTGCCGTTGATAATGGCCTTGGCCTTGCTCGGATTTCTGTTGCGGGACCTCTCTGTGTTGCGGCGTCGTAGCCAATGAGAAGACTGAGCTTCTACCTGATACGCAACGTGCTGGTCGGATTCGCCGCTGCCGCGCTCTTGTTGCTTCCGCTGTTCACCACCTTTGACCTTATCGCCGAGCTCGATGACGTGAGCTCGGGCGGCTATCGCTGGACTCAGGCGGTCGAAGTGGTGCTGATGACCCTTCCCCGCCGCGCAGTCGATCTCGGCCCGTTCATCGCGCTGTTGGGCGGCATCACGGGTCTGGGGCAACTGGCGCTCACCCAAGAGTTGACCGCCATGCGCGCCGCCGGCGTGTCCATTCTGCGCATCGCCGTGACGACCATGGCGGCGGGCCTGATCGTCGTCGTGGCGCTGGGCGCCATGGACGAATGGCTGGCATCGCCCCTTCAACAGCGCAGTGTGCAGATCCGCAACACCGCATTGGCCGTCTCCGGCGAGGCGGCGAAGCCGACCGGCAGCATCTGGGCGCGCCGGGGCAACGAAGTGGCACGAATAGGCGCCATGTCCCGCCACAACACGCCGCTGAACGTGGAGATTTTTCGCCTCACCGCTGACATGCGCCTGTCCTCGTACATTTTTGCCGAGAGCGCGCAGGTTCGCCCCGACGGTTCGTGGCTGCTCAACCACCCGAAAATCAAGGAGTGGGACCAGGACGAACAGCGGGTGCGCGAACAGGATGAGATGGTCTGGAACTCGGTGTTCTCAGACCGGCGCCTGAGAGACCTGTCGCTCCCCACCGACAGCTTCTCCGTCCAGCAACTGCACCACTACGTCATGTTTCTCCAGGGTTCCGATCAGCCGTCGGGCGAATATGAAATGGCCATGTGGCAAAAACTGGGCAGGCCGATCCTGACCCTGGCGATGATTCTGTTCGCAGTGCCTTTCACCTTCGTGCAACAACGCTCTCC
The DNA here is from genome assembly GCF_003605735.1 of Pseudomonas sp. LS-2. Classification (GTDB taxonomy): domain Bacteria; phylum Pseudomonadota; class Gammaproteobacteria; order Pseudomonadales; family Pseudomonadaceae; genus Aquipseudomonas. The sequence continues at coordinate 260,740 of NZ_QXTJ01000040.1, forward strand.
GGGGCTGGGCGGACGTCTGGCCGTCGGCGCCGTTGTCGGCCTGCTGATTTATGTCGCCAACCAGATCGTCGCCAACCTGGGACTGCTGTTGAACGGCAACGTGATGCTCACCACGCTGGCGCCTTCGCTGGTGCTGATGGCTGTCGCGTTGTGGCTGGTTTACCGATTTGATCGTGCGACGTGACTGACATGAACCTTCCCTTGCCCGACCCACAAGACATGGCGCCCGATCCCTCGCAGGGCACGGTGATAATGATCGACGATCATCACACCCTGGCGCAGAAAGTAGGCGTGGTCCTCAACCCCAAAGGCGGTTACGTGCGCCGTCACCTGAGGACGTTCAGGCATCTGGTCGCTCAGCTTGACGGTGCCAGGGTGATCGAAGCCTCCACACCTGCGCAGATCACCGCTGCGATCCAGTCCCTCGCCCTGCAAAAACACGATCTGTTGGTCGTGGTGGGCGGCGATGGCACCCTGCAGGCGGCATTGACTGCGCTGGTCGAGAGTCAGCCGACGGACACGCCGAGCGTGCTGATCGTTCCGGCGGGCACCACCAACATGAGCGCCCACGATCTGGGTGTGCGTCAACGACCTGCGAAGGTGCTTGAGGCGTTGCATGACTCGCGCCGAGGTGTGCGCGCAGCCCCTGCCTCCAGGCTGCGCAATGCGTTGCGGGTGTTCGATCCGCACACGCAGCAGGCCCAGTGCGGCCTGTTCTTTGGTGCTGGCGCGGTGGTCGAGGGTGTGCGGTACTTTCACAGCCATGTCCGTACCAAGGGTATTCGTGGCGCACTGGGTCCCTCGCTTGCGTTCATCCGGATGCTGACGTCGCTTGCCTGGAAAGGCAGCCTGCCGTTTTCGTCCGCCACCACCGCCAGACTGCACCTGCCCCAACACACGCTGAACGCCCGGTGGATGGTCATTCTGGCGACCACGCTCGATACTCTGCTGCTGAGAAGCACGCCCTACTGGGGCACCGAAAAGGCCCCCATCCACTTCACCGCCATTGGGCAGCGCGCGCCGAAACTGGTGCGTGGCCTGTTCTACATCCTGCGCGGCAAACCGGCGCCGGCCATCACCCAGCATCAGGCTTACGTCAGCCACAACCTGCACACGACGACCCTTGAAGGGCTGACCGAGTATCTGCTCGATGGCGAGATCTTCTCGACTGACGGACAGCTCGAACTGTCCGCCACTGCCCCTGTTCGTTTTGTGATGTTTTAAGAGAGAAGCGCGTGTGAACCAGGCCACCCCCATCTCGCCCCCCGAGGCTCTGATCGACGTGATCGCCAAGGAGAGCGCACGGCCGGTCGCCCCTGTATTGCAGGCGCTGACCGATGCACTGCTAGCGCAATTCGGCGACGCCGTCAGCGCGATTCTTTTGTACGGGTCGTGTCTGCGCAGCAGCAATTTTTCAGAAGGCCTGGTCGACCTTTACGTGCTCGTCGACAGCTACGCCAATGTTCGAAGCAGCACGCTGAAGGAAAAGGTCGACGCCTGGTTGCCCCCCACCGTATTCGCGATCAACGTGCGCGCGCCGGACGGCTCCCCCTTGCGAGCAAAATGCGCGCTGATCAGCGTGTCCGACTTTGAAAAAGGCACCTCGTCGTGGTTTCACGGTTACCTGTGGGGGCGGTTTTCCCAGCCTTCCCGACTGGTCTTTGCCCGTGACGAACGGGTGAGCGCTCGTGTACACGTCGCACTGGCCCACGCGGTGCTGAAGATGATGTCCGAAGCGTTGAGCGATCAGCGCGAAGTGCTCGACAGCGCTGCGGTGTGGGAGCGCGCACTGACGCTGACCTATCGCACGGAGTTGCGGCCGGAACGCGCCAGCCGACCGGCAGAGATCGTCGGTCACGATCCGGGTTATTACGCCAGTGTCACTCAGGCATCGGTGCCGGCGATTGCGCGGTTGTCTCCCGTTCAGGAGCAGCGTGACCACTATGTCCAGCAGCCCGCTAACCTCCGTGCAACGCCACACGCCGTTCGCTGGAAACGCCGAAGAATCGCCGGGCGCGTGCTCAACGTGCTGCGCCTGATCAAATCGTTCTATACCTTCGAAAACGGCCTGGATTACGTGATCTGGAAGCTTGAACGCCACCTTGGCGAACCCGTGGCCGTCACCCCGCGCCTGCGCCGCTTCCCGCTTATCTTTTGTTGGCCGCTGTTGTGGCGCCTATTGAAAAACCGACAGCTTCGCTGAGCATTTCCAACCCCATGCCGTCAGGATCAGACATGCAAACAGAGACCTCGCCCCCGCCGCGTAAAAAGGGAAAACGCAAACATCGCCCCAGCGTTGCGGTCGGTCTGTGGATTATCAAAAAGCTTGAGCGGTTCATTCGTCGACATTCGGCCGTTGGCAATACGCCGTTTTTCGATCCGGCGCTATTCGATTGGGCCAGCACACTCGAATCCAAGTGGCCGGTGATTGTCGAGGAATTGAATGCGGTGATGAAAAATCACGACGGCATTCCCAACTTCCAGGACATTTCCAAAGATCAGGCGAACTTGACGCAGGACGACCGCTGGAAGACGTTCTTTCTTCACGGCTACGGTTACCGGATGGATGGCAACTGCGCCAAATGCCCGCAGACCGCGCAAATCGTCGAATCGATTCCGGGCATGTTCACCGCCTTCTTTTCCATTTTGAGTCCCGGCAAGCACATACCGCCCCATCGCGGCCCATACAACGGTTTGCTGCGCGCTCATCTGGGCCTGATCATCCCCGAACCGAAAGCCAGTTGCCGTATTCAGGTGGGTGACGAAATCCGCCATTGGGAACCGGGCAAGCTGATGGTGTTCGACGACACCTTCCGCCATCAGGTCTGGAACGACACCGACGGGGTCCGGGTGGTGCTGTTCCTCGATGTCCATCGCCCTCTCGACCGGGCGGGCAATCTGCTCAACAGGTGCGTGCTCAAACTGATTCAGTGGTCGNAGGCCTGCATTGATCGGAGTGAGGGGCTGACAAACTGCCTGGCAACCCTCTGCCTGCGCACAGCAGAGGGAGGACGATGCTGCGTCAGCTTGTCGGTTTGGCCGCGGGCTCGCTGCAGCTCGGCTTGACGGTGTTGGTACGCGAAGCGTCCACCAGCGCGATGTGCTGCAAAGAACTTCTGCCCAGGCTTACGTTGTAGCCTTTCTTGCCAGGGGATTTGAGGCCGAACTCTTCCTGGTAGATCTGGTTGCCCAGACACAGGCTCATCTTGACGACCTGGCGGTGATTGCTGCCAATAACGCCTTTGGCTTTTTCTGTGCGCACGATCTTTTGCTCGAAGGGAACGTTGACCAGCGCGCCGGTAATTCCCTTGGGAACCTGCAAGACGAACCGGACCCATTTCTCGTCGCCCTTGTCGAACGGCACGATGTTTTCCGCCGCCAATGTAGAGTTTTCAGCGCCCGTATCCAGTTGCACCTTGACCGGGGTCATGTCCGGCACAAGCGTGCCCTGTTCTTCCCAGCCGAGTGTTTGATTGAGCGGTGCAGAATACGAGAGAGGGGGCAATAACAGCGAAAGAGCGACACCTAACATCACGTTGCCGAAGCGTTTCATACGCGAAATCCCGAGGCATATACAGGCAAACTTGCCTGCGCCATCAGGCCATGTCCGCCCCTGAATTTCAATTCAAAACGCGAGCATTTCGCGGGTTGTTCAGGCTTGAGAAAGGATACTGTTCAGCAAGCCGGGAAAACGCTGGTCGAGTTCTTCGGCACGCAGCGAGTTCATGTGGGTGGTGCCGACATTGCGCGTGTGAACGAGCCCTGCATCGCGCAAGACCCGAAAGTGATGAGACACGCTGGATTTGGGTCGGCCACCGTCCAGCTCGCCACAGGAGGCCTGCGGCACATTCGCCAGATAGCGAACGATTTCCAGGCGCACAGGGTCGCTCAGCGCATAGAGCAGGCGCTCGAGGGAGAATTCGGCAGGGAGTGGATGTTTGAGTGCACGCATCCGCGCATCATAGCGGTGGCTATCGCGTAACGCTATATTTCGAATACTATCGAACAAGCGAATTTATCATACGAGGAATCATTCCATGTCAGCACTGTTCGAGCCCTTCACCCTGAAGGACGTCACCCTGCGCAACCGCATCGCCATTCCGCCGATGTGTCAGTACATGGCCGACAATGGCGTGATCAACGACTGGCATCACGTCCACCTCGCCAGCATGGCGCGGGGCGGTGCCGGGCTGGTGGTGGTCGAAGCCACTGCCGTTTCTCCCGAGGGTCGTATTACCCCAGGCTGTGCCGGCATCTGGAGCGATGAACACGCCCAGGCATTCGTACCCGCCGTGAAGGCGATCAAGGCCGCAGGTTCGGTGCCGGGCATTCAGATCGCTCACGCCGGGCGCAAAGCCAGCGCCAACCGCCCATGGGAAGGCGACGATCACATCGCGGCCACTGACCCGGCCGGCTGGCAGACCATCGGTCCCTCCCCGATCGCGTTCGGCGCTCATCTGCCCAAGGTGCCCCAGGAAATGACCCTGGACGACATCGCCCGCGTGCGTCAGGACTTCGTCGATGCTGCCCGTCGCGCCCGTGATGCCGGCTTCGAATGGATCGAGCTGCATTTCGCTCACGGTTACCTGGGCCAGAGCTTCTTTTCCGAGCACTCCAATCAGCGTACCGATGCCTACGGTGGCAGCTTTGATAACCGCAGCCGCTTCCTCCTGGAAACCCTCGCGGCCGTGCGTGAAGTCTGGCCGGAAAACCTGCCGCTGACCGCGCGTTTCGGTGTCATCGAATACGACGGCCGTGATGAGCAGACCCTCAGTGAGTCGATCGAACTGGCGCGCCGCTTCAAGGATGGGGGGCTGGATCTGTTGAGCGTCAGTGTCGGCTTCACGATTCCCGACACCAATATCCCGTGGGGTCCTGCGTTCATGGGTCCGATTGCCGAGCGCGTACGCCGTGAGGCCGGTCTGCCGGTGACATCGGCATGGGGCTTCGGCACCCCGCAACTGGCGGATGAAGCGATCAAGGCGGGTCATCTGGACCTGGTCTCGGTGGGCCGCGCTCACCTGGCCGATCCGCACTGGGCGTACTTCGCCGCCAAGGAGCTGGGCGTGGACAAACCGTCCTGGACGCTGCCGGCGCCTTACGCCCACTGGCTGGAACGCTATCGCTAAAACGGTGGGAGGATGCCGTTTCGGGACGGCATCCTTCGACTCGTGAACCCGAACGGACTGACGTCTACGGCCGCCTGGCCTTGCCAGACAACTGACTCACACTCGATATCAATGTGTCCAGCGCGAAAGGCTTGGTCAGAACGGCGGTCGCAGGTGCCAGAGGCGGGTTGCCCACCACCGCAGGGTCGGTGTAACCGGTCATCAGCAACACCGGAAGGTCCGGCCGGGATTCACGCGCTGCCTGAGCCATCTGTCGCCCGTCGATTGCACCAGGCAGGCCGATGTCCGTAACTAACAGATCGACTGGGGTGTCCGACTGGAGAATCTGCAGCCCTGCCACACCGTCGGCGGCCTCGATGATCCGGTAACCCTGGCTGCCGAGGGCCTCCGTGACGAACATCCGCACCGATGGCTCATCATCGACCACGAGCACCGTTTCGCCGGTCCACATCCCGTGCGCCTCAAGCGGAGTTTCAAGCTGGGCTGGCCGCTCAACGTCAGCTTCCCGGTAAGGCAGTTGCAGGTAGACCTGGGTGCCTTTGCCCTCCTGCGAACGGATCTTCACCTGGCCGCCCGATTGTTTCACGAAGCCATAGACCATCGACAATCCAAGCCCGGTCCCCGCCCCCACCGGTTTGGTCGTGAAGAAAGGCTCGAAAGCCTTGGAAAGCGTTTCGGCGTTCATTCCTGAGCCGTCGTCGGCAACGCATATCGTCAGGTACTCGCCGGGGGCCAGTTCTGCATCCAGCTCCGGCCCCTGCTCAAGCGTCTGGTTGAACGTCCGGATGCTGATCTTGCCGCTCCCCGACGCGGCGTCGCGAGCGTTGATGCACAGATTGAGCAGCGAGTTTTCCACCTGCGCAGGGTCGACCAGGCAGGTGCTCAACGCGGCGCTCAGATTGACGTTCAATTCGATGGACGGCCCCACCGTTCGACGAATCAGTTCCTCCATTTCGGCGATCAGGACGTGGACATCGGTCTGCACCGGCAGCAGTGTCTGGCGCCGGGAGAACGCCAGCAGCCGGTGAGTCAGCGCCGCAGCCCTTTGCGCGGCACCGTAGGCCACCGAGACGTACCGCTCGACATCAGCGGTGCGGCCCTGGTTGAGCCGCAGCTTGATCAAGTCCAGGCTGCCAGTGATACCGGCCAGCAGGTTATTGAAGTCATGGGCAATCCCGCCGGTCAGTTGCCCGATGGCCTCCATCTTCTGTGATTGGCGAAGCGCCGCCTGGGCCGCCTCGCGCTCGGCCACCGCCTCAGCGATTCGGGCCTCCAGCGTGCGATTGAGTTCGACCAGCGCCGTCTCGGCGTCCTTGCGCGCCGTCACGTCGATGGACGAACCGATCAGGCCGATCACCTTACCGGCGTCGTCGAACAGTGGCGCCTTGGCCGACAGCCAGAGGGTGGCCGAGCCATCGGGCATGTCGACCCGCTCTTCGATCTGCACCGCCTTGCCGCTGCGCATGATGCTCTGGTCGGTTGCCATGATCTGCCGCGCCTGGGCCTTGTCCTCGAGAAACTCCAGGTCGGTTTTGCCCAGATAGTAAGCCGGTGGTTTGCCGATCAACTGCGTGGTGCCATGGTTGGCGACCAACATGCGACCTTCCAGGTCCTTGGCATAAATCACGCCGGGCACCGCGGCGGTGAACGTGCGCAACAAAGCCGACACTCGGTCACGCTCGGCCTCTGCGGCACGTCGTGACTCGATGTCCATGAGCACACCCGGAAAACGCACCGCCTGCCCCGCTTCGTTCAGTTCAGCACGGCCATTGGCCTCGACCCATCGATAGCCGCCGTCTTCGTGGCGTACGCGGTATTCGCACCGGTAAGCACCGCCGCGCGCCATCGATTGCTGAATGGACAGGGACACACGCTCGATGTCGTCCGGATGAATGGACGAAAACGCTTCGGCGATGGGAATGCCGTCTCGGCATCGCTCCGCCGACAGGCCGAACGAACGGGAAAACCGCTCGTCCGCCGTGACGCAGTCACCCGGGATGTCCCATACCCATGTGCCGATGATTGCACCGGCGTCCAGTGCCAGTTGCAAACGTTCGGACGCATCAGTGGGAAATGAGCTCGCTTGAGACTGCGTGGCAGAACCCGCCTTCAGCATCGGTGGTTCAAAGCCTTCAAGGTCCATCGGACGTCCTATGTATGTCCTTGCAGTCAACTCAGGGTTTCGTGCGTGGCGAAGTGATGAAAAGTGCGCCTGAGCGCGGCGCGTCGAGCAGGCCCGCCGCAGTACGGTGTCCGGGCTGGAGTGGCCTAAGCTATCACCGGTCACGTTGCCGGGAAAGCCGCAAGCCGTCCTGACCTGCCATCCTGACCTGTCACCCGTGGGTGAACAAACTGAACGGTTGCCCGTCCGGTCAGGTCCATTACTCAGGTGAAAGGAGCCCCCCTGGAGCGAAATCAAGAGCAGCCTTTTGGCGATAATATCGTCTTTGGCGGACCACAAGGATCCCCCGCTCGCGTTCAAAGACTCCAGGGCGACTTATTCAGATCATTACCCTCAAGGACCCCAGATGACCTTCTACATCTTTCTCATCGCGTGCTGTGCGGCAGCGACCACCGGCGTCATGTTCCAACCAGGCAGTTGGTACGAATCCCTCCAGAAACCACGGTTTACCCCACCCAACTGGTTGTTCCCCGTGGCCTGGACGACAATCTATCTGCTGCTGGCCTGGGCGGGTTATCGCCTGACGCAGTTGCCGGGCAGCCAGACCGCTCTGGCGTTGTGGGCAGCGCAGATTGCCCTGAACACGCTGTGGACGCCGGTGTTTTTCGGCGCGCACCGCATCGTCGCCGCCATGGTGATTCTGGCCCTGCTGTGGGTGGTCGTTGCCGTGATGGTGGTGATGGCCCTGCAACTGGACATCATCACCGGACTCATCCTGTTCCCTTACCTGGCGTGGCTATGCGTCGCGGCAGCGTTGAACTTCTCGATCCTGCGGCACAACAGATAACCAGCCCGCTAGCCGGGCCGTGCAATCCCGTGCTGGCGCAGTTTGCGGTACAGCGTGTTGCGGCTGATGCCCAGCCGCGCGGCGACCCGGGCGATGTGCCAATGTTCGGTTTCAATCAGGCTGATCAACGTCTGGCGTTCTGACTGACCGAGAGGGTTTTGCGCCACCGCGACGGGCACCGCGGGCAACAGTTCAGCCACATCCTCCAGGGTGATGCGGCCCTCCCACGCCAGCGCGACCAGCGTGCGCAGGCTGGTGCGCAGTTGCCGCACGTTGCCCGGCCAGGGATAGGCCAGCAAGTGTTCCCTGACGCCGGGGTCAAGGCGCACCTTGCTGCCTTTCGCTTCTTCGCGCAGCAGCAGGTCGAGAAGGCTGCCTTTGTCGGAGCGCTCGCGCAGTGGCGGGAGCTGTACCGCGAACCCACCGATGCGATAAAACAGGTCTTCACGCAAACGCCCGTCGGCCACGCACGTCTGCAGATCCTGGTGGCTGGCACTGATCAGGCGGATGTCCAGCGTACGGGCCGATGCGCTGCCCAACGGGACGACCTGACGTTCCTCGAGCACGCGCAACAGGCGCGTCTGCAATGCCAGGGGCATATCGGCGATCTCATCGAGGAACAGAATGCCGCCGTGTGCCTGTTCCAGCTTGCCGACCATGCCGTCCTTGCGCGCCCCGGTGAAGCTGCCGCCGCGATAGCCGAACAGCTCGCTTTCGATCAGCGCCTCAGGGATGGCCGCGCAATTGATCGCCACGAACGGCTGACTTGCCCTGGCGCTGGCGCGGTGTAGCGCGGCGGCAAACGCTTCCTTGCCGGTGCCGGTCTCTCCTTGCAAAAACACCGGCACATCGCGCTCCAGCACCCGAAGGGCCCGGGCGAAGCTGCGTTGCAGGCGCGGGTCCTCAAGGCACACCCGCACATCGGTGACCTCGGGGATTGCTGGTGGGGTCACGGGGGATGTACGCAACGGTTCGCGCAACTGCCCGTAGAACAGGCGGCCGTCGAGCAACCGCACCGGCCAGCAGACGCTGGGCTGGGTGCTGGCCTGGCCCATCACCTGATCCAGCGGGGTTTCCAGCAAGGTGGTCAGCGATTGCCCGACCAGTTGCTGACGGCCGACGCCGAGTAAATCCAGCGCTGCCTGATTGACCGAACAGATGCGCGCCTGCTCATCGAAGCTGAGCAACCCTTCTGCCAACAGGCCGACGAAGCCTGCTTCGGGGTGGAAGCGCAGCAGATACCGATGGGGATCGTCGCCGAGAAAAAAGCAGTTTTCGATCAGCCGCGCCGACAGGTTGGTCAGTGCCATCGCCTGATAGTGCTGTTGCAGGCTCTGCCCGTCGCGCACCGAGGACAGGTTGAGCACCGCGAGCAACTCGCCTCTGGCGTCGAAGATCGGGCTCGCCGAACAGGTCAGGCCCACGTGCTTGCCGCGAAAATGCTCATCGCGGCGGATAGTCACGTGGCGACGCTCGACCAGGCAAGTACCGACGCCGTTGGTGCCCTCGTTTTCTTCGCACCACACCGAGCCCAGCCACAGCCCCGAGCGCTGGAATTCGCACCGCTCGGCTTCATTGAACACGCTGTCGATCGCGACCCCGCGGGCGTCGGTGAGCAGCACCACGTGGCCGTCGCGGCCGACCTGCTGATGCAGGCTGTTCATTTGCCAGCGGGCCACGGCAATGACGTTTTCCAGCGGCGCGCGGTGGTCTTTCAAACGCGGCTGTTCGAGCACATCCGGGGCGCGGCGGCTGGCGGGGTCGAGCCGATGCTGATCCAGACAGCGGCGCCAGGAACGCGTGATTGCAAGGTCCGCGGAGGTCCCCTGACTGGCTGGCGAACCCTGCACGGTTTGCAGGACTTGTTGCGCATGGGCGCTGATCAGCGTTGGAGTCATTTTATTGTTGTGCTCCCTGTTGTCGTTCCGCGCTGCATCACGAAACGGTTCCGTGGGCAGCTTAGCCCAAGAGACAGCAGGCCGGGGCTCCGTGCGCCGGGTGACACTGTGTCACGGGGCATTCTCGCCATCGTGACACTGACGTCCCTCGACGCTTGCGCACTGGGTCCGCAGCGGCTCTAACACAGCCTTTTCAGTGAAGTGGCCCGACCCTTGCTCTGGTGCAGACCGGTACAAAAACAACAAGATCGGGAGAAACCCTCAATGAACATCGCAATCGAAACACCCCTAAAAACCCCCACTGCCCAACTCGCGGCCTGGGTCGAAAGCCTGGGCGAACGCCTGGCGCAAGGCGATCTGGACCGCACCCTCGAACTGTTTGCCGACGAATGCTACTGGCGTGACCTGTTGTTGTTCAGCTGGAACCTGGTGACGCTGGAAGGCAAGCCCGCCATCCGCGAGATGCTGGAAAACCGCCTTGAACTGACCCGCCCCGAGCACTGGAAACTTGAAGGCGAGGCCACCCTGGATAAGGGTGTGCTGGAAGGCTGGATCAGTCTGGAAACCGAGACCGCACGGGGCAAAGGTTATGTGCGGCTCAAGGACGGCCTGTGCTGGACGCTGCTGACCACCATGCGCGAACTCAAGGGCCACGAAGAGCCCAGCGGTCGGCGTCGGCCGATGGGCGCCAACCATGGCCACGGCCACGCCGACAAGCGCAACTGGCTGGAACGCCGCCGTGATGAAGAAGCCTCGCTGGGGCTGACCACCCAACCGTATTGCCTGATCGTCGGCGGTGGTCAGGGCGGGCTGGGACTGGCCGCACGACTCAAACGCATGGGCGTTCCCACCCTGATCGTCGACAAGGCCGATCGGCCCGGCGACCAGTGGCGCGGTCGCTACAAGTCGCTGTGCCTGCACGATCCGGTCTGGTACGACCACATGCCTTACCTGCCCTTCCCCGATCACTGGCCGGTGTTCACACCCAAGGACCAGATCGGTGACTGGCTGGAGATGTACACCAAAGTCATGGAGCTCAACTACTGGCCTCGCACCGAATGCGTCAGCGCGCGCTTCGATGAACAGGCCGGCACCTGGACCGTCGAGGTGCAACGTGATGGCGAACGCCTGACGCTACAGCCCACCCAGTTGATCCTCGCCACCGGCATGTCCGGTGTGGCCAATGTCCCGGACTATCCCGGCGCCGAGGTATTCAAGGGTCAACAGCACCATTCCAGTCGCCACCCCGGCGGCGATGCCTGGCGCGGCAAACGCGCAGTGGTCATCGGCGCGAACAACTCGGCGCACGATATCTGCGCGGACCTGGTGGAGAACGGCGCCGACGTCACCATGGTCCAGCGCTCCAGCACCCACATCGTGCGCTCGGACAGCCTCATGGACCTGGTCTTCGGCGGGCTGTATTCCGAGGACGCTCTGGAAGGCGGCCTGACCACGGACAAGGCCGACATGCTGTTCGCCTCGATCCCGTACAAGGTCATGCCCACGTTCCACCAACCGGTGTTCGCGGCGATCAAGGAGCGCGACAAGGACTTTTACGAACGCTTGAGCAACGCCGGCTTCATGCTCGACTTCGGTGACGACGAGTCCGGGCTGTTCATGAAATACGTGCGCCGGGGCTCGGGTTACTACATCGACGTCGGCGCTTCGGAGCTGATCGCCAACGGCACGATCAAACTCAAAAGCGCGCCGGGCCTTGGCGTCGAGCGGATAGAAGCGGACGCCGTGGTGCTCAACGATGGCAGTCGACTTGAAGCCGACCTCATCGTTTACGCCACCGGTTACGGGTCCATGAACGGCTGGGCCGCCAAGCTGATTTCACAGGACGTGGCCGACAAGGTTGGCTGCTGCTGGGGACTCGGCTCGGGAACGACCAAAGACCCGGGTCCGTTCGAAGGTGAATTGCGCAACATGTGGAAGCCGACGCAACAGGACAACCTGTGGTTCCACGGCGGCAACCTGCACCAGTCGCGGCACTACTCGCTGTACCTGGCGCTGCAATTGAAAGGCCGCTTCGAAGGGCTCGACACCCCGGTGTATGGCCTTGCGCCGAGCCATCACATGCGCTGAGTGAAGCGATGATCGACGCTCTGCATCAGTGTGGACGCAGAGCGTCCTACGGGGCATTCCCACGCTGGAGCGCGGGAACGGTCGGAGTCAGTGGCATGACCGCGTGATCGCTTCTGCCCGCAGGGCGTGGGAGTTCGGCTTGCCGACGATCTGCTGCGAAGCGGCAGTAAACTCAAACACCCTGGCAGGATCAGACAGATCCTGATCGACAGGGTTTGCTGCCGGTACCCGGCAGATCGTCGGCAAGCCGGCCTCCCACGCCTTCGGCAGAATCAAGAGCCGTGCGGTGTCCCTCTGCCCCTACTGGGCTCCTGATCGCTCCCGCGCTCCGCGTGGTAACGCAGCGATTGACGCTCTGCCTCTCTTGAATGCTGTGATAACAGTGAACGGGGGCCTTGTAGGAGTGAGCTTGGTCGCGATTGCAATGTGTCAGTCAACGCACGGATGTCCGCTCTGACGCTATCGCGAGCAAGCTCACTCCTACAGAGGAAACAGAGGAATCAGCGAAGCCTTGAGTCATTGCTTCTGCCCGGAGGGCGTGGGAGTTCGGCTTGCCGACGATCTGACGCGAAGCGGCAGTAAAGTCAAACACGCTGGCAGGATCAGACAGATCCTGATCGACAGGGTTTGCTGCCGGTACCCGGCAGATCGTCGGCAAGCCGGCCTCCCACGCCTTCGGCAGAATCAAGAGCCGTGCGGTGTCCCTCTGCCCCTACTGGGCTCCTGATCGCTCCCGCGCTCCGCGTGGTAACGCAGCGGTTGACGCTCCGCGTCAACGTGGACGCGGAGCGTCCTGCAAGGCATTCCCACGCTGGAGCGTGGGGACGATCAGGCCGCTGGGGCGTGGGAATGATCAGAGTCCGTGGCATGAACGCGTAATCGCTTCTGCCCGGAGGGCGTGGGAGTTCGGCTTGCCGACGATCTGCCGCGAAGCGGCAGTAAAGTCAAACACGCTGGCAGGATCAGACAGATCCTGATCGACAGGGTTTGCTGCCGGTACCCGGCAGATCGTCGGCAAGCCGGCCTCCCACGCCTTCGGCAGAATCAAGAGCCGTGCGGTGTCCCTCTGCCCCTACTGGGCTCCTGATCGCTCCCGCGCTCCGCGTGGTAACGCAGCGATTGACGCTCCGCGTCAACGTGGACGCGGAGCGTCCTGCAAGGCATTCCCACGCTGGAGCGTGGGGACGATCATACCTCTGGAGCGTGGGAACGATCAGGCCGCTGGAGCGTGGGAATGATCCTGCCGCTGGAGCGTGGGAACGGTCGGAGTCGGTGGCATGACCGCGTAATCGCTTCTGCCCGGAGGGCGTGGGAGTTCGGCTTGCCGACGATCTGGCGCGAAGCGGCAGTAAACTCAAA
>NZ_QXTJ01000016.1 GCF_003605735.1 Pseudomonas sp. LS-2
AAAGCTTGAATACGAAATCGCCTTGGCCAGGCGGTTAGAGGCCAGAGGTGCATCGTTGGCGATGCCTGCCGAGGTGATTCTGCCTGCGGCCAGAATCAAAAGCTTGAGGATGACGTTCAGCGCTTAACCGCGACCTCTTCCTCGCAAGGTATTCAGCTAAGCTGCATGAGCTGTCTACCTTCAGGAAGCTTCGATGGAACACTTGTGGTTCTCCTACCCGTTGATCAGTGCCTCGACGCTGCTGGTTATCGATCTGGTGCTCTGGCAGACACTCCCTCCCAGAATGTTGCGGCGCAAGCTGATCTGTCGGCTGGTGTTGTTCGTGCTGTTCAGTCTGGCGCTGCTGGACGGGGGGCTGAGCCCACTCTATCCCGTGTCGATCGAACTGTCGGTGCCCCGTCATGTGCTGGCGACGATCCTGACCATCGCCTGGTGGCTGTTCGGCGCCCGGACCCTGACGGTGCTGGCGGTCGTGGTCATGGGACCGCGTATCGGCGGCAAGGGCCACCTGTTGCAGGACGTCATGGGGGCGATCATCTTTCTGGTCGCGGTCGTGGCCGCAGCGGGTTACGTGCTCGATCTGCCGGTCAAGGGGCTGTTGGCGACGTCCGGCGCGGTGGCGATCATTTTCGGTCTGGCGGTGCAGAGCACCCTGGGGGATGTGTTTTCCGGGATTGTCCTCAACGCGACCAAACCCTTTCGCGTCGACGACTGGATTCGCGTCGATGACATCGAAGGCAAGGTCATCGAAATCGACTGGCGCTCCACCCGGCTGCTGACGTCCGAAGGCAGTACGGCGGTGATTCCCAACGCCATGGCGGCCAAGACCCGCATCGTCAACTTCAGCCGCCCCGATCATTTCCATTCAGTGACCTTGACCATCGAATTGTCGACGCGACTGCGCCCCAGTGTCGTGCTGGATTCCTTGGACAAGGCCCTGCAGGGTTGCCGTGAGTTGCTGTCGCAGCCCAAGCCGAGTGCGGTGGTGGTGAAGTCCGGCCTGCGCAGTGTCGAATATCAGGTCACCGGCTACGTCAAATCCCGCGACCGAAGCTCGGCAGTGCGCAATCAACTGTTCGACCTCATTCACCGTCAACTGGCCTCCACGGAAACCCGAGGAGATCAATTGCGGCCGGCCACGCGGCAGTCGGCGGTGCTCAATACTGTGGGCGCGCTGCGCATGCTCGGTGATGACGACCGGGCCCAACTCGAGCAGCACATGCGTCTGGGCTCGTATGCCGCCAAGGACATCGTGCTCGCGGAGGGGGTGGTCCCTGACTCGCTCTACATTATCGAATCGGGGGTGATTTCGGTGTCGATCCAGCGACCCGATGGCTGGATAGAAGTGGGGCGGATGGGCCCCGGCGAACTGATCGGCGAGACCGGTTTCGTCGACGGGACGCCGACCGCAGGACGCTTCTGCGCGTACACCGATTGCATGGTTTATCGAATCGAGAAGGCCAACCTCGAACCCTGGCTGAAAGAGCATGGCGAGTTGATTGGCGCGCTGGCGGGGTTGGCGAAGTTCCGCGCCAAGGCCCGCGCCGCGTTTCTGGAAGCCAAGCCGGTGGTCATCGATCCGAGCGGCTTTCTCGGCTGGTTGCGCAAGAGCGTCACGCGCTTTCGGGTGAGCGGTGACCCGGGACCGACTGACAAGATGAGCTGATCGACCGATCACCCCCGCCGCCAGGCCGGACGGCTAGGGGCAACCTCTCACCCGCTGGATTCAATGCAAGGAGTGCTCTACATTGCCGGTTCATTCGAACATCAGCCGAGTTGTTGAAATGCCTGTGTCCCGCCCGATACTGACCCCCAATGTCCTGCGTGCCGGTGATGCCGTCGCGCTGGTTTCACCCGCAGGTCCCGTGGCTGAAGCGAGGGTTCAGGCAGCGGTGCGGGAACTGACATCGTGGGGCCTGCGCCCGAGAATCTACCCGCACGCACTGGACGCCGACCACTTTCTGGCGGGCAGCGACGCCCATCGCGTCTGCGATCTGAACGACGCGCTGGCCGATCCGGATATTCGCGCCGTGCTGTGCAACCGTGGCGGGTATGGGGTCCAGCGGATCCTCGAGCATGTTGACTACGACGCCGTGCGCCGTGATCCGAAGCTGGTGGTGGGCTTTTCCGATATCACCGCCTTGCACGGGGCGCTCTGGCGTCACACCGGGCTGGTCACTGTTCATGGCCCGGTTGCCGCGCAACTGGAGCGGGGCGGCATATTCGCCAGCACCCTGAAGCATGCCTTGATGAGCAACGAACCGACGGTCGTACCGGCCGATCGGTCGGAGCCTACCTTCAGCGTTCGCACCTCGGGCGTCGCCGAAGGCATTCTGCTGGGGGGCAATCTCAGCATGCTCAGCACCTGTGTCGGCACGCCGTTCATGCCGGACCTCGAAGGGGCGATTCTGCTGATCGAAGACGTTGGCGAAATGGCCTATCGTGTGGATCGCCTGCTCACGCATCTGGGCAACTGCGGGCTGCTCAAAGCGCTGGCCGGCATTGCCGTCGGCCAGTTCAGCGAGCCCGGCCACGGCAACAACGCCATCCGGCCGCCGGCTGTCTTGCTGGAGCGTCTCGGCAATCTGGGCATTCCGCTGCTGGGCGGGCTGTCCATCGGTCATGGCGATCGTAATCTCGCCGTGGCCCTGGGCAGTCGCGCAACCCTGGACGCCAACGCGGGCACGTTGACGGTGGCGTCAGCGACGCGCTGAGCCGAGCTGCACGGCGAGCGTTTCCAGCGCGTCGGTTGTCCCGAAACGCTGATAGAGCCCCGCGATGGCGCGTTACCTTTCGTCGCATCACCCTTTAATTCCCGGGGTGTACGGCGTCTGTTTCCCTGTTGAAGAATCTGGATACGCCGATAACCATTCTGGAAGCGACGTTGGCGTAGCTATTTGCCATTATTCCGACGTCAACGACTTGTTTTGCCGCTGACCCATTGCGAATCTGCACGAAAATTGAATGGCTGTGCTGACCAGGCCTCGTTGTGTGTGCCTTTGGCTTTTGAGCTGTGATTGGGGACTGACCGTATGATTTCGGCCGTGCAAACGCGTTTTGCCAATCTCGGAATGGCAAAGAAACTGGCAATCGGATTCGTCCTCGTGCTGTTGTTGACGGCACTGGTCGCCGCGATCGGGGTCTGGTCGCTGCGTTCGATCAGCGTGCATTTCGACAGCCTCAAGCAAATGACCGCGCTCAATACCGGCTTGAACCGTGTGCGCCTTCAGGAGCAGGATTTCGCCCTGCACAGCGACCCGAAAGTGGTCGATGCACTGCACGCAGGCCTCGACGCACTTACCGCACAGGCCGAGCAGCTCAAATCCAGTTCGGCGGTGAACCCGCGAGTCATGTCCCAGGTTCAGCAAGCGCTCGCGGCTTACCGCACGTCCTTCGACGAATTCGTCAGCATCAGCCAGAGCAAGGACCTCGCGCTGGAAATGGCCAGTTGGTC
This sequence comes from Pseudomonas sp. LS-2, assembly GCF_003605735.1. GTDB lineage: Bacteria > Pseudomonadota > Gammaproteobacteria > Pseudomonadales > Pseudomonadaceae > Aquipseudomonas. Next base: position 3,455 of record NZ_QXTJ01000016.1, read on the forward strand.
AGTGTCCAGCGTCGCCAACAACCTTGACGTCCTGCAGGCTGGTCTGGCCGACGATGGCGCCTACAACCTCAAGGATTCCCAAGGCCAGCAGGGCTCTGAATTCATCGAGCAATCGGCTCAGGTCAGCCAGATTGCCAAGCTGATGATGCAAGCCATGGACGAGGCGAGGGTGCGCCTGGACAAGAGCCGCAAGACCGGCTCGGGCGAAGAAGCCAAGACCGGCAAGATCGAACAGGCAGTGCAGGCGCAGGAGTCCGCCGAGCAGCTCAAGGGCGTGATCAAGGACCCGGGCTATTTGACAGTCCTGACCGAAGTCAGCGGACACATCACCAATTTCGGCGACAAGCTCAACGAATACACCGGCTTGCTGGCTGACGAAGCCAGGGTCTCGCAACAACTGGCGATTAACGCCAGAGCCGTGGTGCAACAAGTCAATCAGGCCTATGACGCCGAAGACCAGTCGATGATTGCCGAACTGCAGGCCAACTCGCTGAAGATTATCGGCTCGTCGGTGCTGGCGCTGTTCGTCGGCCTGATCGCCGCGTTTGTCATAACGCGGATCATCGTCGCGCCGCTGCGCAGCGTCATCGCCATCGCACAGCGCATCGCCGCTGGCGATCTGAGCGGCACCGTCGCCGTCACTCGCAAGGATGAGATCGGTCAACTGATGCAGGCGATGCAACAGATGGGTGCCGGTTTGAGCGGCATCGTCAGCGGCCTTCAGGCGGGCATCGAGCAACTGGCGACTTCCGCCCATTCGCTGTCAGCCGTTACCGAGCAAACCAATCTGGAAGTCAGCACCCAGAAGGAAGAAACCGAGCAGGTGGCCACGGCCATGAACCAGATGACCGCCACCGTTCATGACGTAGCGCGCAACGCCGAAGAGGCTGCACTGGCGGCGCAGACCGCCGACACCAAGGTCGACAGCGGCCAGGCCGTGGTGCGGCAGAGCATGCAGCGCATCGAGCAATTGGCGACTTCGGCGGATTCGGCCAGCCACAGCATCGAAAACCTCAGCGCCGAAATCCACAACATCGGCAAGGTCCTGGACGTGATCAAAAGTGTGGCCGAGCAGACCAACCTGTTGGCACTGAACGCCGCCATCGAAGCCGCCCGGGCGGGGGAGCAGGGCAGGGGCTTTGCGGTGGTGGCCGACGAAGTTCGGGCATTGGCCAAGCGCACCCAGCAATCAACCGAAGAAATCGAGCGTCTGGTGGCCCGTCTGCAAAGCGGGGCGCAGGCGTCGGTCGCGCAGATCCAGAGCAGTGGCGAGTTGGTCAAACTGGCGGTGAGCGATGCGCTGCAGACCGAAAGTGCCTTGGGCAGCATTGCAGCGGCGGTGTCGCTGATCCAGCAGATGAACCAGCAGATCGCCGCAGCGGCCGAAGAGCAAAGCTCGGTGGCCGAAGAGATCAACCGCAGCGTCACCAGCATTCGCGCCAGCGCCGATCAGTCGGCCCTGGCGATGCAGGGCAACGCCGCCTCCAGCATCCAGCTGGCGTCGCTGGGGATGGAATTGAAAGGCATGGTTGGGCATTTCAGACTGTAGGCGTGTGGTTAAAAATGACCTCTAGCAGTCCGGCTTACCGGCGGTAGCGACCTTCAGAACGCTGCCGCCGGCAAGCCGGACTGCTACAGAAAGTGGAGTGTCAGCAGAATGTGTCCTGGGCTGAGCTGCCGCCGCCAGCAAGCCGGCTCCCACGAGAGTGAGATGTCATTTGCGATAGTTAAGAATCAGCAGCGTCAACACCCCCGCCACAATCCCCCAGAACGCCGAGCCAATGGAAAACAGCGTCAGCCCTGACGCCGTGACCATGAAGGTGATCAGCGCGGCCTCGCGCTCCTTCGGCTCATTCATCGCCACGGTCAGGCCGTTGATGATCGAACCGAACAGCGCCAGTGCTGCTATCGAAAGCACCAGCTCTTTAGGGAAGGCGGCAAACAGCGCCGCCAGCGTCGCGCCGAACACACCTGCGATGGCATAGAAAATCCCGCACCAGATCGCGGCGGTGTAGCGTTTGTTGCGGTCTTCATGGGCATGCGGGCCCGTGCAGATGGCGGCGCTGATCGCCGCCAGCGTGATGCCGTGGGCGCCGAACGGCGCAGTCACCAGGGAGATCAGACCGGTTGCCGTGATCAGCGGCGAGGCCGGTACGTGGTAGTCGTCAGCACGCAACACCGCGATCCCCGGCATGTTCTGCGACGTCATCGCGACCACGAACAGCGGAATGCCGATGCTGATGGTCGCACCCAGCGAGAACGACGGCGTGGTCCATTCCGGCACCGCCACTTCCAGCGCGAAACCGCTGAAGTTCAACATACCGAGCATGGCCGACAGCGCCACACCCACCAGCAGCGTGGCGAGCACGGCATAGCGCGGCGAGAAGCGTTTCACGATGAGGTAGGTGAAGAACATGCTCAGCACCAGGCCGGTGCGATGTTGCGCGGCAACGAAGATTTCGCTGCCGATCTTGAACAGAATCCCGGCCAGCAATGCAGCCGCCAGCGAAGTGGGCAGGCGTTTGACCAGTTTTTCGAAGCTGCCGGTGATGCCGCAGATGAACACCAGAATCGCGCTGGTGATGAAGGCGCCAATGGCTTCCGGATACGCCACATGCCCCAGGCTGGCAATCAACAACGCTGCCCCCGGCGTCGACCAGGCGACAGTGATCGGCGAGCGATAACGCAGCGACAAGCCGATGCTGCAAATCGCCATGCCCATGAACAGCGCCCAGATCCACGAAGAAATCTGCCCCGACGTCAGCCCGGCAGCCTGGCCCGCCTGAAAGATCAGCACCAGCGAACTGGTGACGCCGGTCATCATCGCAATAAAGCCAGCCACGATGGCCGAAGGCGAGGAGTCGGTCAGCGGGCGCAATGGCGTGTGCGTTACGTCAGTCATGCAGTCGATCCCTGAAGCGGCAATGTGGACAGAACTGCAAGCCTATACGCAGTTGTCACAATTCGTTGCGATACAGCCATAAGCGCAATAATCGGCACAGTTCGCGTCGCGTTACTTCAGCGTATTCCCCAACGCCTGATTCACCGCCAGCCAGCCATCCACCGCTTCGCGACCGGCTTCGGCGAACACCCGCTGCAGCAGTTTCACCTGCTCGCGACGCAGCGACTCTTCGAACCTGGCGCCTTCAGGGGTCAGCTCCAGCAGGCGTTTACGCTTGTCGTTTTCGGGGGCGACGCTGAGCACCAGTTCCATTTCGATCAACTGCCGCAGCGGCGTGTTCAGCGCCTGCTTGCTCACGCCCAGCACCGCCAGCAACTCCTTCACGCTCAACCCCGGATAGCGGGCGATGAAAAACACGATGCGCTGGTGCACCCGGCTCAGTCCACGGCGGTCGAGCATCTCATCGGCTTTGGCGGTGAACGCCTGGTAGCCGAAGAAAAACGCCTCCATGGCGATTTGTTGCGTCGATGAATTTTTAAGGTCAAGCATATTGACGTATCCGGGCAAGTCGTCGTAATTTCGGTCAACCAGTTTGACGTATTTCCATTTATTTCCGCCAGTGGTGATCTCATGGCTTTTTCCGAACGCGTCACCCGTTTGAAGAGTTCTCTGATTCGCGAAATCCTCGCCGCTGCCCAGCGTCCCGAGATGATGTCCTTTGCAGGCGGCTTGCCCGCCGAAGCCATGCTCCCGCAAAGCGAATGGTCCGACATGCCGCGCAGCATTGGCCAGTACGGCATGAGCGAGGGCGAGCCCCAACTGCGTGAAGCCCTTGCCGCTCAGGCGCGTGCGCTGGGGATTCAATGCGACGCCAGTCAGGTGATGGTCGTCAGCGGTTCGCAACAGACGCTGGATCTGGCGGCCAAACTGTACATCGACAAAGGCACCGAAATCCTGCTGGAAGGCCCGACCTATCTGGCGGCGTTGCAGATTTTTCAGCTGTTCGGCGCCGATTGCCTGACCGTACCGCTGCAGGCCGAAGGACCGGATCTGCAGGTCTTGCGTCAGCGGTTGCAGGACCACAAGCCGTCTTTTGCGTACCTGATTCCAACCTTCCAGAATCCTTCCGCCGTGCGCTACAGCGAGGCGGCGAGGGACGCGGTGGCTGCGTTGCTCGACGAGTTCGGCGTGACCCTGGTCGAAGACGAACCCTATCGCGAGCTGACCTTCGACGGCGGCAGCGCGCGCCCCATCGTGAGCCGACTGAACAACGCCAGCTGGATCTACACCGGCACGGTGTCGAAAACCCTGATGCCGGGGCTGCGGGTGGGTTACCTGATCGCCTCGCCGGACCTGTTCCCACACCTTCTGAAACTCAAACAGGCTGCCGATTTACACACCAATCGCGTCGGTCAGTGGCAGGCGTTGCAGTGGATCGGCAGCGAAGCCTATCAACAGCATCTGCTGGAGTTGCGCGGTTTCTATCGCACCCGCCGGGATCAGTTCGAGGCGGCGTTGCAACGGCATTTCAGCGATCTGGCGCAGTGGAACAGCCCGCAAGGCGGCCTGTTTTTCTGGCTCACGCTCAAGGAAAAAATCGACACACGCACGCTACTGCACACAGCACTGGCGCAACACGTGGCGTTCATGCCGGGCGAGCCGTTTTTTACCGATCCGGACGCCAACCCAGGTTACCTGCGCCTGAATTTCAGCCACATCGACCCCGAGCGGCTCGACGAAGGGCTCAAACGACTGGCGAGCGTCATCCGACACGCGCAGGCAGCTCAGGCGGCCTGATACATTACGCACACGCATCACCGGGCAGAATTGAGGGGGAGAGCTGCAGATGTACAAAGTTTATGGCGATTACAACTCGGGCAACTGTTACAAGATCAAGCTGATGCTCAACCTGTTGGGCGCAGAATACCAATGGGTCGCGGTGGACATTCTCAATGGCGAGACTGAAACCGAGGACTTTCTTGCGAAGAACCCCAACGGCAAGATTCCCGTGCTGGAACTCGAAGACGGCACCTGTCTGTGGGAGTCCACCGCGATTCTCAATTTCCTCGCCGAAGGCACGCCCTAACTGTTGCCCGAGCCGCGCCTGCGCACGCAGACGCTGCAATGGCAGTTTTTCGAGCAATACAGTCACGAGCCAACCATCGCCGTGGCTCGGTTCATCCAGTTTTATCTGGGCCTGCCAGAAGAGCGCATGGACGAGTATCGCAAGCTGCACAAGCGCGGCTACAAGGCGCTGAAGGTCATGGAACAGCAACTGCAGCGCACGCCGTTTCTGGTGGGAGAGAGCTTTTCCATCGCCGACATCGCGCTCTATGCCTACACCCACGTCGCCGATCAGGGCGGTTTTGACCTGACTCAGTTCCCGGCCATTGAGCGCTGGCTGGAGCGGATCAGGCAGCAGCCGGGCTATGTCGGCATGCTGGATTGACGCAGTGCTGATCAAAAAAACCGGTCCTGGCAGCAGTGACCGGTTTTTTCATGTCTGAATGTTGTGCGCGCTCCATCGAGCACCACACTGCTTTACGCTGCGCCCCGCTTGGCCACGGCCAGGCGATCAAACCGGAAAAAGGGAGAATTGGATGCGATACATGATGATTGCGCTGGGCATGCTGATGGCCTTGGGCATCGGCTGTTCGGCCCAGGCCGAGGATTGCGACGCCACCCAGGCCTCGATGAACCAGTGCGCAAGCAAGGCCTATGCGGCACAGGACGCCGAACTGAACAAACAGTACAAGGCGCAGATGGCTTACCTGACCAGCCCGTCGCAAAAGAAAGCGCTACAGGACGCGCAGAAGAAGTGGATTGCGTTTCGTGATGCCGATTGCCTGTATCAGGTCGGCAAGCGCGAGGACGGCGGCAGCCTGTGGCCGCTGTCCCAGGCGCAGTGCCTGACCGAGCAGACCAAGGTGCGTGTCGAGCAGTTGAAGGCCTACACGGCGTGTCGGCAGGAAGGGTGCCCGAAGTAGGGCGTATCAAACGGCCGAAAAACGCTTGTCCAGGTAGTCGATGATCACCTTGGACTCATACATCCACACCGTCTGACCGGCTTCCTCGATGCGCAGGCAAGGGACTTTGATCTTGCCGCCTTCTGTGAGCAGGGTCTGGCGGTCGAGTTCGTTGTTCTTCGCATCGCGCAGGGCCACCGGCACATTCAGGCGACGCAGGGTACGACGGGTCTTCACGCAGAACGGACACGCCTGAAACTGATAGAGGGTCAGGGCTTTGGCCGATTCATCGACCGCTGCCTGAGCTTCGGGCGAACGCTTTTTCTTGCTCGGACGGGTCAGGAAGTCGACCAGAATGACCAACTGGCCCAGGCCAACCCTCAATGCCTTCATCAACATGCTTGAAACCTCGACGGCCGCGATAATGAATCGCGGCGTTCAGGAAGCCCGGATCATTTGATCAGGCTGAGAAACTCGGTGCGGGTGGCAGCGTTTTCGCGGAACGTGCCCAGCATCACCGAGGTGATCATCGACGAATTCTGCTTCTCGACGCCGCGCATCATCATGCACATGTGCTGGGCTTCAATGACCACCGCGACGCCCTGGGCGCCGGTCACCTGCTCGATAGCCTCTGCGATCTGGCGGCTGAGGTTTTCCTGGATCTGCAGACGGCGGGCGAACATGTCGACGATACGCGCGATCTTCGACAGGCCCAGGACTTTGCCGCTTGGCAGGTAGGCCACGTGGGCCTTGCCGATGAACGGCAGCAAATGGTGTTCGCACAACGAATACAGCTCGATGTCCTTGACCACCACCATTTCGCTGTTGTCGGAACTGAACAGCGCACCGTTGGTGACTTCTTCCAGGGTTTGCCCATAGCCGCGGCAGAGGTACTGCATGGCTTTGGCCGCACGTTTCGGGGTGTCGAGCAGGCCTTCGCGGGAGACGTCCTCGCCGAGTTGACCAAGGATCGCCGTGTAGTTCTGTTCCAGTGTCACAGGGTTGTGTTCCGTGTGGGTTCAAAAAAACGCCAGCCTGGCGGCCAGCAAAGGCGCACATAGTAGCGTAGCCGGGCGCGGAGGTGTACGGCGGGCGACCGACAAACCTGCGGCATGACGACGCCAGGAGGATGTAAAGCGAGCTTTACCTAACCTTTACCGAGCGCTTATGTCGAAATGTGTCGACTCGGTGTCTGAGTTAACGGGTGACAGATGCCCGGATGAAGAGAGTAAGCGTATGTTGAGCCGAATCGCGAAAATCGCCCTGGTGATCGCCCTGACGTCATCGGTTTCGGGATGTTTTTTTGGCCCTGGATGGGGACGTCACGGTGGTTGGGATCATCGTCATTATGATGGCGGGCACTATTACGAAGGCCGTGGAGGCTACGGTCCGGGACCGGGTTATTACCACCGCTGATCTTTTTTGACCTGATCGGGCATGCCGCCCAAATCGCCGACGGACATTGAATAAAGGCCACAACGGGCGTGTTTTCCGGTTGTGGCCTTTTCGTTTGTGCAGTGCTTTTCGTATCGACACTGATACCTGGCGGCTACCAAGTGGCGACGAGGTTTGGGCGCCTGGTGCTGTCAGACTTTGCAGGTGATGAATGCCTGCTGTTAAGAGAGTGATGAAAATGTTAAGTCGTATAGTGAAAGTCGCGATGGTCATCGCGGTAATGTCGGCCATGTCCGGCTGCTGGCCTTTCTGGGGCCCTGGCGGAGGGGGGCATGGAGGTGGGCATGGAGGCGGTGGTCATTATGAGGGCGGCGGGCCTGGTGGCGGCGGGGGACCCGGCCCTCGCTGAGTAGAGCCTTTGCACGACTTCTGTAGCAGTCCGGCTTGCCGGCGGCAGCGAACCTCAGGACGCCACCGCCGGCAAGCCGTGCTGCTACAGAAGCCAGACGCGGACGCCAATGCCTCAGCGATGGAAGGCCAATTACTCGTCCCGCCCGTCCATCATCGTGCGTTTGAGCATCACGTACACCGCGCCCGCGCCACCATGTTTGGCGACGCACGAGGTAAAACCCAGCACCTGTTGATGCTGACGCAGCCAGGTGTTCACATGGCTTTTGATCATCGGCCGCTTGCCGTCCAGTCGCACTGCCTTGCCGTGGGTGATGCGCACGCAGCGGATTTCCAGTTTTGTCGCCTCGGCGAGGAACTCCCACACGGTTTCTCGCGCCAGCTCCACGCTCATGCCGTGCAGGTCCAGACTACCCTCGAAGCTGATCTGGCCCAGCTTGAGCTTGCGCATCTGGCCTTCCTGAACGCCGTCGCGCGCCCAGTACAGGGTGTCTTCCGGCCCTACGTCGATCACGAACTGATCGGAAAGGCCGTCCACGGTGATAGTGGCGTCCGAGCGTACGGTTGCCGCCTGCCGGAGTTTCGCCAGATTCTTACGGTCGGTTTTGGGTTTGCCTACGTCGGCGTGTTCAGTCTTGATCGGCTTTACGCCGCGAATCTCGCTTCTGAACAGGGAAAAATCGTCGTCTTGCATGTCGGTCTCCGCGAAGGACACCAGTTTAACCAAGTCACGCCGTGATCGGCGCGACTAAAACGTGCAAACGGCTGGGCAAGACGCGGGAGGAGGGGTCAGTCGTGCTTCTTCATCAGGTGCGGAGACATGTTCAGTTCGCCTGCACGACGGCGGCGACGACGGCTGCGGCGCCAGAGCCAGACGCCGATGTACAGCAGAAACAGACCGATCACGATCGTGACCACGGCCCCGGCCGGGCTCGCATTGAGTTCGCCCAGTGCGGCCGGGTGGCCGATCAGGCTGGCGATACCTGCCATGGCCAACAAAACGCCGGCGGTGGCGAGAAGGGCCGATATTGCGGCGCCAATGCGCATCCGCCAGTTGCTCTGGCCTTTCGGGCGCAGGCGACGAGCATCAAAACCATCGGATATCTTCATCCCGACTTCCTCTATGGGTATCGGCGCTCTGACCAGCTTCTGCCAGTGTGGTTCCCGCCTGGTGAGAGCTCTATGGCGAACACGTGTGATTAACGGATAGGCGGTTATGTGACGGAGCGCACACAATCCGATCTCTGCATTTGTACGCTTTTTCTTCAGGAACTGCCGGAAAATGATGTCCGAGGCGGGTCAAGGCGCTGCGGATCAAGCGGGACAGTTCCCGATGAAGACGTGAATCAGATCAGATCTTTGGTCAGGGCAAGCTTGGCGAAGTTATCGTTCATGATCGCCATTTCTGCCTGCTGTACGAGTTCTGCCTTGATCACGCCGGTGGGTGTTGGCAGGTCGCGCGTTGCACAGGCGTCTTCGACCAGGGTGCAGCGAAAGCCATAATCCTTGGCCGCTCGAACCGTGGTGCTGACGCTGGAGTGGCTCATGAACCCACAGACCACCAGGTCCAGACGGCCCAGGTCTTCAAGCAGCTTGTGCAGGGTTTTGCGGTCATCCGTGGTCACGGTGCCGTTCAACGCGTTGGGCAGACGTTTCTCGATGATGATTTCGTCGCCCTGCGGCTGCAGTTCGGGGACGAACTTTCCGCGCTCGCCCTGAGGATCGAACATGCCACCCACGGTCCCCAAATGACGGACGTGAATGATGGGCGACTTGGCGATGCGTGCAGCATCGACCAGTTTGACGATGTTGTCGATGGCATCCTGGACACCGGTCAGCGCCAGGGGGCCGCTGAGGTATTCCTTTTGCGCGTCGATGATGATCAGCGTGGCATTACTCAAGGTGGCCGCTGCGTATTCACGGCCACTGAGTTGAAACATGGTCTTGGGACCGTTGTTTGGAACAGACATCTGGGGCTCCTTCGAGTGGGGCTTTTGCCACATTGTCCACTGGCTGAGCGATTCTGTGAATCTCAATGCTCACAAGCGTCGCTTTTTACCGGGCGTCAAGCCGTCGAGCAGGTCGCGGTTACTGTCATATTGCCTGCAAAATGAATGAAAGGTTGTGGAAAGTTTCGTGCCCCGGACGGCTGTCGGGCGCAGGCATCGTTTGTTGGGGCGATGGCTGCTAGAATCGCCCGTCGTTTTTTCAAGGAGTCTGCCGTGATCACTTCCCGCCTGCGCACCCTGCGCGATCATATTCGTTGGGCCGTCAGCCGTTTTCACGGGGAAGATCTGTTCCACGGCCATGGTACCGACAACGCCTGGGACGAGGCGCGCCAACTGGTATTGGGCGCTCTGCACCTGCCTTGGGAAATCTCGGACAACTATCTGGATTGCAACCTGGAAGATGACGAACTGGTCAATCTGCAGCGGTTGATCAAGCGTCGCATCGATGAGCGCGTCCCGACCGCCTACCTGCTGGGCGAGGCCTGGTTCTGCGGCATGTCGTTCATTGTCGATGAGCGCGTGCTTATTCCTCGTTCACCGATTGGCGAACTGATCGAAAACCGCTTCGAGCCCTGGCTGGCCAGCGAGCCTGCGCGCATTCTCGATCTGTGCACCGGCTCCGGCTGTATCGGCATTGCCTGTGCGGACGTGTTCCCCGAGGCCGAAGTGGCGCTGGCGGATCTGTCGTTCGAAGCGTTGGAAGTGGCGAATCAGAACATCGAGCGCCACGGTCTGGACGAGCGCGTTTACACCGTGCAGGGCGACGGCTTCGAGGGGCTGCCAAGTCAGCGTTTCGACCTGATCGTGTCCAATCCGCCCTATGTCGACGCCGAAGATTTCGCCGACATGCCGGATGAATACCAGCATGAGCCCGAGCTGGCGCTGGCCTGTGGCGATGACGGCCTGAATCTGGTGCGGCGCACGCTGGCCGAGGCGGCCGATCACCTGACCGATAAAGGTCTGTTGATCGTCGAAGTGGGCAACAGCCAGGTTCACGTCGAGGCGCTTTACCCGGAAGTGGACTTCGCGTGGCTGGAATTCCAGCGCGGTGGTCATGGCGTGTTCATGCTGACGGCCGAGCAGTGCCGTGCCCATCAGGCGATGTTTGCGTCACGCGTTTGAGGCTCGGCGGCAGATCATTGTAGGAGCGAGCTTGCTCGCGATGGCGATCTGATCAGCTAAGCCTGTATCGACGCAAACACCCTCATCGCGAGTAAGCTCACTCCTACAAAAAGCGAATCCTTAGCGATGCGTCGCAATCCAGATCAATAACCCGGCCTGAAACACGGCGAAGGTCACCAGGCAGGCGATTGTGAAACGAAGCCCACTGTCGTCGCGGCGGTATTTGCTGACCTTGTCTTCGGCTTTCTTGATGGAGACTTCCTGCTCCTGAATCCTCTGCTCGGCCTGCTGCAGCATCTGCGCGGCGTCTAGGATTTCGACGATCTGTACCTTATCGGTGTTCCAGGTGTTGTTGAGGTTCCCGACCTTGGCGTCCTTGATACTGCCCTTCAGGTGCTGAGGATCGGCGTACACCACTTCGAAACCGTGCGTCTTGAGGAAGTGGTCGCGGCGCAGGCGGGTGTCTTCGTTCAGCGCATCCTTGTTGGCCAGTGCCGTGCCGGCAATCTTGTATTCAGACCAGCGCTTCTGTGCCCAGTGAATCCCCTGCGCGACCATGAAACGGCCCAAGCCACGGTTCCATGGTTCGATCTGCAGGCCGGATTCCGGCCCCACGCGTACGGAGCGATTGGCGTGATCGACCCAGATGTCCAGTTGATTCTGTTCCTTGCGGGTCTTTTGTCCGGGCAGGTGATAGCTCATGCGCAGCAAACTGAAATCCTTGCTGTGGCGCTCCGCCCGGCCGAATTCGACGAAGCGCAGCGGACGACCACCGGTGGCCCGATCCGTCGGCAGCGGGGCCAGGCGCAGCATCGAAAAATGCTCGGCCTGCACGTCCTCCCACAAGACCGGAGCGGCGGCTTCGCCTTCATGAGTGTCGCTGGGGGCGGCCGCTTCGGCCTCAATGGTTGCTTCTGTCATCACGGCGATCCTTTTCGACATTGCTCGGCAAACACAATGCCAGCAACCTCGTATCGGCCGTTTTCGACGAAGCTGAAGGGGGATCCGCGCAGGAACGATGTCGATACGACCTGTAGCAGTCCGGCTTGCCGGCGGTGGGGTAATTGGCGTCGCCACCGCCGGCAAGCCGGACTGCTACAGAAGAGGAGCGAGCCTGAACCTACGCGGCAGGCACGGAACCGATGAACTTCATGATCCGGTCGGACAGCTCGCTGGCCAGCGGCAGTTGCGGATCCTTGTAGGACGCCAGTTGACGCTTCATGTCCATGGGCACGATGCGCAGCACGTGGTTCATGCCGTCGATGATCGCCAGTTGCGAGTCGGGTTTGGCCCGGTGCAACAGCTCGGCATCGCCGACGCCGACCTGCATGTCGTTACGGCCCTGAATGATCAGGGTTGGAATCTTCAGCTGGCTGAAGGCGACCGCCGGTTTCTGCCGAAACAGCGAAATCAGATAGGGCTGCACGCTCGGCCGGAAAACCACCTGCAACGGGTCGGGAACGTTGTCGTCGGTCTTGCCGGCCTTCATTTCCTCGATCAGTTCTTCGCTGCGCGCCAAGAGGGGAGGCGGGAGGCGATATTGCAGTTGCTCGCGCACCACCTGATCAACCGGGCGACCGGTCCCGGCAACCGATATCAGCGCACTGGCGCCCGCCCGTTCAGCCGCCAGCGTGGCGACCAGTGCACCTTCGCTGTGGCCCATCAGGATCAGTTGCCCCAGTCGCGGGTCGGTCTTGAGTTTCTGGCTCCAGGCGACCGCATCGTCAACGTATTTCTCTATCGTCAGGTCGCGTTCGTCGGGTGTCGCCGGGCGACTCGCCGCCACGCCGCGCTTGTCGTACCGCACGCTGGCGATGTTGTGCCTGGCCAGAATCAACGCCAGGCGCTTCATGCTGTCGTTGCGCCCGCCATCCGGGTTATTGCCGTCGCGGTCGGTCGGGCCGGACCCGGCAATGATCAGCACCACCGGCACCGGTGTGGCCGATTTGGGCAGCAACAGGGTGCCGAACAGCTCGCCGGAGCCGGTGTCGAGAGTTATGGGGCGTTGCAGCACGACCGGTGTTCCGGCGTGGGCAAGGGTTGTCAGCAGAGTGAGGGTCAAGGCGATTACTCGCAGCGGCAGCAAGCCGCGGATCAGGGACATAGCACGTAGCATCGCAGGACCATCGTCAATAAAGTGTCAAATTGGATGCAGCTAATCGAATAAGGTTCGAGGGTGATTCACGCGATCAGCCTGCGTATACTGCCGGGCTCGTGTGTTTGATCGATTTCTCGGAGCCTTCCCGCATGTCCGGCAATACCTACGGCAAGCTGTTCTCTGTCACCACCGCCGGCGAAAGCCATGGTCCGGCGCTGGTCGCTATCGTCGACGGCTGCCCGCCAGGTGTCGAGTTGTCGCTGGAAGATCTGCAGCGTGACCTGGACCGACGCAAGCCCGGCACGAGCCGACACACTACCCAACGTCAGGAGGCCGACGAGGTTGAAATCCTGTCCGGCGTGTTCGAAGGCAAGACCACCGGCGCCTCCATCGGCCTGTTGATTCGCAACACCGATCAGAAGTCCAAGGACTACTCGGCGATCAAGGATCTGTTCCGTCCGGCCCACGCCGACTACACCTACCATCACAAATACGGCATTCGCGATTATCGCGGGGGCGGCCGCAGTTCTGCACGTGAAACCGCCATGCGGGTGGCCGCCGGTGCCATCGCCAAGAAGTATCTGGCGACTCAGGGCATTACCGTACGTGGCTACATGAGCCAGTTGGGCCCTATCGAAATCCCGTTCAAGACCTGGGAGTCGGTGGAGCAGAATGCGTTCTTCAGCCCTGATCCGGACAAGGTCCCGGAGCTGGAAGCCTATATGGATCAGTTGCGCCGCGATCAGGATTCGGTCGGTGCGAAGATCACCGTCGTGGCCGAGGGTGTGATGCCGGGTCTGGGCGAGCCGATTTTCGACCGGCTGGACGCGGAACTGGCTCATGCGCTGATGAGCATCAATGCCGTGAAAGGCATCGAGATTGGCGCCGGTTTCGCCAGCGTTGCCCAACGTGGCACCGAGCACCGCGATGAGATGACGCCGGAAGGCTTCGTCTCGAACAACGCCGGTGGCATCCTAGGCGGCATCTCTTCGGGACAACCTATCGTGGCGCATCTGGCACTCAAGCCAACGTCGAGCATCACAACGCCGGGCCGTTCTATCGATATCGACGGCAATCCGGTCGACGTGATCACCAAAGGCCGTCATGACCCTTGCGTCGGTATCCGCGCGACGCCGATTGCCGAAGCGATGATGGCCATCGTCCTGCTCGACCACCTCCTGCGTCACCGCGGTCAGAACCTGGACGTACGCGTCGGCACCCCGGTTCTGGGCCAGCTGTAATGCCTTCCTCCGGTTCCGCTGCCACGGGCGTCTGATCGTGGCAGCGATTCCTTACTGGCGACTGTCCGGTTTCTATCTTTTCTATTTCGCCTTGCTCGGTTCGACGGCGCCGTTTCTGGCGCTGTACCTCGACCACCTCGGGTTTCCCAGTGCGCGGATCGGCGAACTGGTCGCCATTCCCATGCTGATGCGCTGCGTGGCGCCGAATATCTGGGGTTGGCTCGGCGATTACACCGGAAGACGTCTGGCTATCGTGCGCTTCGGCGCAGTCTGCACCCTGGCGTGCTTTTCGCTGATTCTCGTCGACAAATCCTACGCCTGGCTGGCCATGGTCATGGCATTGCATGCGTTTTTCTGGCATGCGGTGTTGCCCCAGTTCGAGGTGATCACGCTGGCGCATCTGCAAGGTCAGACGGCACGCTACAGCCAGATCAGGTTATGGGGCTCGATTGGCTTCATCCTGGCCGTGGTCGGTCTCGGGCGGCTGTTGGAGTGGTTCAGTCTGGATCTGTATCCGCAGGCGTTGCTGTTGATCATGGTCGGCATCGTTGCCAGCAGTTGGTGGGTGCCCAATGCCCAGCCGCCGGTGTCGAGCCAGCGCCCGGCGGGTGAAGGGTTTGTGAAGCAGCTGTTCAGCCCGGGCGTGCTTGCCTTCTATATCAGCGTTGCGCTGATACAGTTGAGTCACGGCCCTTATTACACGTTCCTCACGTTGCACCTGGAGCACCTGGGCTACAGCCGCGGGATCATCGGCATGCTGTGGGCCGTCGGGGTGGTGGCCGAGGTGCTGATGTTCCTGGCCATGAGTCGAATTCTCAAGCATTTCACTGTGCGCACGGTGCTGGTCGCAAGCTTCGCCCTGGCTTCGTTGCGCTGGCTTCTACTGGGTAATCTCGCCGATCATCTCGCCGTGTTGATCTTCGCCCAGTTGCTGCATGCGGCCACTTTTGGCAGTTTTCACGCTGCAGCCATTCATTTCCTGCAGCGCAGTTTCGGTCCACGGCAGCAAGGCCAGGGCCAGGCACTGTATGCAGCATTGTCCGGCACCGGCGGGGCGATTGGCGCTCTGTATTCCGGTTACAGCTGGAACGCGCTGGGTGCCAGCTGGACCTTCGCAATTGCGAGTCTCGCGGCACTGACTGCGGCGGTACTGGCTGCCACGCGCATGAAAGAGGAGCGCGCATGAATCGTTCATCCTTGCGAGCGCCGCTGCGGCGCTCGACCGCTGCGCAGTGCACCCTGACTGTTTTCTACATTATCTGAACGAACCGCGTCTGACCGGACCCTGGCCCGTCCCGCGCCGACTGAACCGAGGAACACCCTAATGAGCAGCCTGTCCGTTTACCACGTCTCATCTGCGGAAATGCCGAACAAGGTCCTGACCCACCTTGAAGACATCGCTTCGACACTGGCCGAGCACGGCGTGACGTTCGACCGCTGGCAAGCCGAAACCCCGATCGCACCGGGCGCCACCGAGGAAGCGTTGATCGGTGCCTACCGTACTCAGATCGACAGGTTGATGACCGAACGCGGGTATCTCACGGTCGATGTGGTCAGCGCGGGTCGCGACCCGTCGCAACGCGCTGAGCGCCATGCCGGGCCCCTCGAAGAACGTCAGTATGCCGAGGATGAGGTTCGGTTCTTCTTCGCCGCCGGTCGTGGTCTATTTTCCCTGCACATCGGCGACTTTGTCTACGCCGTCCTGTGTGAAAGGAACGACCTGATTGGCCTGCCAGCCGGGACTCGTCATTGGTTCGACGGCGGCGAAAATCCGTATTTCGTGGCGCTGCGTCTGTGCAAGGGCGGGCAGGGAGCCGAGGCGACGCTCACCGGCGATGACATCGCCAGCCAGTTCCCGCGCCTGGAAGACTGAGGCGGCTTTCAAAGCGCGATGCTGTCATTTTCAAGAGCGGCCAATGTCACTGACATTGGCCGTTTTTTGTTACTGGATTCATAAAAATGTAAGCAGGTTTTGGAAATTTTGTGGGAAGTGGCCTGTTTACAAGTCAGGCATGCCTGTTTGTTTTCACCCTTGTGTTTAAGCCCTCCTGACTGTGTAACCCTTCGCCTGTCGGTACCTGACAGTCTCTGGACGTGCCTGATTAGCGCAGATTTTCTGCACGACTTCTGACGTCCGGGGGCTGCAATCAACTTAAAACTCTAATGAGCAACCGGGGACGACACATGAGGTTTTTAAACGGAGGGAAAGATGAAGAATATGCCAACAGGGACGCTGAGTCCGTTGATCCAGCAGATGGTCAGCAGCGTCACGGAGCAAGATGGCAATGCGGCGATTTCCAACGCGCTCGACTGGCTCAGGGAGGAATGCAAGTGTGAGCGGGCGATGCTCTACCAGTATCGCAACGCAGAATTGCTCAGTTGCATCACGTCCAATGTCGATGACTATTGGAAGGATCTCTATTGCCAGGGAAGGTTGATGATCGAAGATCCGATCGTGCGGTGTTTTCGCCACACCCTCGGGTTTCTGGGCTGGGCGGACGCGTTCGAGACCTACCCGCCCACCAGCGCCTATCTGGCGGCGGTGGAGGATTGCCAGTTGCTGCCGGGCTGCTCTTACGGGTACAGCAGCCAGGGCGGCGTCAACCAGGGGGTCATCACCATCTGCTCGCTCAACGGAATGTCCCGGGCATTGACCCATAACGACCGATACTTGCTTGCCAGTCTGGTGCCGATGCTGCATGTCGCGGGCAAGGGACGCCAGTTCCAGACCCGTGCACTGACCCCCAAGGAACTGGAGATCCTCAAGTGGGCCCGGGAGGGCAAGACGGCCTGGGAAATCGGTCTGATCAAGGAAGTCTCGGAAGCCACCGTCAAGCACCACTTCAAAAGCATCTACGCCAAGCTCGGTGTCACCAACCGGGCTCAGGCGGTAGGCGAAGCCTTGTGCCGCGGGATCATCCGCTAGACCGACAACCGTCGGCCCTGTGAATGCGCGCATAAAACAACCGCGATGGCAGCGACGCTATCGCGGTATCTACAAGGGATGCTTCAAGACAGGCAGCTTCAGAGGTACATCAGCTGCCTTTAACCTTGCTCTATCAACGGGTGTGATAGGTCGGCAGGTCGAAACGGTGCTGGCTTTGCAGCATCGAGATAGCCGGAAGCTCGCTGGCTTGAGCGGCAAGGTCACGGCGAATTGCGCTGATCACCCATTCCAGTTGAACGGGGGTGTGCAGTTGGGCGTAAGACACCGAGCGACGAATCTGTTTGCCCTCGTGGTTGCGCAACGACAGCAACACACCACCGTCAGGACGAGGCTGAGTGACAACTTCGAAATCGGAAAATACGGAAGCGAATTTCTCTTGGATGAAAGTCATGTCTAGCGGCTCCATTGCTCAGTGATAACAAGCTTGGAAGGACTAGTGCAGTGACTGTGCCAGTATTGGCGTCTCTAAAAAGAGCTTAAAAATCAACAAGTTATAGATAAGGTCGATTTTTGTTTTCGTGCAATTTGCATGAAAGCCTTTCGGGCGTCCTGCATTTTGCCGGAGGGGAGGGGGCGAGGAAGGGGTAAAACGAGGCGCTGTCGAATATTCAGACAGCGATATCCCGGATTTATTACAGGCTGTGACGAAGTTTTTTTCGCCGTGGTGACAAGCGGCGCAAGGCTATGAAGACGATCAAAAACCTTTTCTGGCCGGACAGCACTCCGAGCTGCCATTGTTGCTTTTTTCAGGCGGAACTTGACCACTTGTGCGTGGCTCTGAGATTTTCGCCGGACACTGATCGATCAAGCGCGCCTTCGTACGGCGCTACAGGAGTAATGGAATGTCTGACGCCCCGAATACCCCAGGGTCTGCCACCCGCATGACGGACGACGAGGCGCTCGAATTCGCCGAGCAGGTGTTTGACCGCGCCCGCGCAGGCGATGCGCAGATGCTCGATCGTCTGCTAGAAAACGGCCTGACGCCCAACCTGCGCAACCACAAGGGCGATACCCTGCTGATGCTGGCCAGCTATCACGGCCACCTGGAAGCGGTGAAAGTCCTGCTCAAACACAAGGCCGATCCCGAGATTCGCAACGATAACGGCCAGAGTCCCATCGCCGGCGCCGCCTTCAAGGGCGATCTGGAGGTGGTGCGAGCTCTGGTGGAGGGCGGGGCGGACGTCGAAGGCGCTTCGGCTGATGGCCGCACCGCGCTGATGATGGCGGCGATGTTCAACCGTACCGCCATCGTCGACTATCTGATTTCCAAGGGTGCCAACCCCCACGTCAAGGATGCCAAGGGCGTGACGCCCTTGATGGCGGCTCAAACCATGGGCGCTACCGAGACCGCCGACCAGTTGACCCGTCTGGGCGTCTGAAGCGATAGAGGCGCGAGGGATTTCCGGCTATCCTTCGCGCCTTGTTTTTTCCCCCGGATCAGCGCGCATGAAAGCTTCACTCATCGAATTCATCAGCAAGATCAGCTCCGGCTGCATGAGTGACGAGGAAATCGTAAAGATTGCCGACGAAGCCGCTCAGGCCTACGCCGACCCCGATGGCTTCCTCGCTGCAAACCCCGATATCAACTACGACGACAGCTTCCCGATCCCGCTGGGAGAATGGGTGGTGGTCGGCAGTCTGCCCGAAACCGTCATGTTTCAGGCCGACAGTTATATGGACCTTTTCAGCGAAATCACGGCGTCGTTCGGTCCCGGCGTCGTCTTCAACATCAAACCCAAACAACTGGCCAAGACCGAACCGCTGACAGCGCTGAACCGTATCCAGATTCAACTCGGCAGCATGAACAAGGAAAACGGCGGCTACGTGCTGATGAACCTGAGCGAGCCTCTGGATGACGAACTGCAAACCGTGCTGGTGTACGGCAGTGATCAGGCGCGCGTGATGGAGTTGGGCGTCGAGCTGGGGATTCTTATCGAACCTGCGCTCGAGGCGCTCAAGGCGCAGGGTTAGAAGCCTGAAGGGAAACCCGCTGCCCGATCAGGTGCGCAGGTTTACATTCGGAAATATCCCTCCCGACCAACGGAACCCTCGTCGCGCGCCATGACTCCTAAGTGAGCAAGCCTTCAATAAGGAGCGACACCATGGGTTCCACCTTTAATGGTCTGGTTGGATTGATCATTCTGGCCCTCGATATCTGGGCCATCATCAATGTCTTGAAGAGCGGCGCCGAAACCGGAATGAAAATTCTCTGGGTTCTGTTGATCGTGCTCCTGCCGGTCCTGGGGCTGATCATCTGGGCCATCGCAGGTCCGCGAGGCAACGTCCGCATCTAGACTGCTGCTCGAGGCTTCAGAACACCAACGCCCGGTTGCATGCCTGCAACCGGGCGTTTTTCGTTCAGCGCTGGACCCATTGTTCGTCTTCGCCCCCCATCTGCTTTGCTGAACCGTCGTTGCTCTGCGATTTTTCTCCTTTGACCTTGAAGGTTTTCGGCGTGAGTGGGTCCTTGCCATATTCGAACGTCACCTCGCCCTGCAACCGCTCGACACTCAGGCTGGTGCTACTGCTGTAATTGACCCACGGCGTGGGAAGCACAAAGGAGTCGTCCTTGGTGGCGGCCTTGAATACGGCGATGCTGCTGATGCGCAGGTTGTTGCGATCGGTGGCCAGTTTTCGGAGCTCTGTGTCCGTGAGGGTGCCATCTGCTGCTGCCGTTTCGATCTGCTCCTTGATCTCGTCACGCAACTCCAGGTTGACTTCGGCCTTGGTGCCGGAGCCTTGTTGTAAGGTCTCGAGCAGTTGTTTGAGGGTTGGGTCCTCTGCCATGAACTTCTGTACGTAGGTCGCGTTGCCGGGGTTCGCCTCACGGAAACATTGCGTGGCCCAATCAACGGCCCGCTTGGCGTTACTCGCTTTGGCGATACGGCTGACGTTGTTGTGGGTAACGGTCATGTCCATCATGGTCATCAGAACGCCGCCATTGCGGGCCGCAGTCACCTGACGTTGCATCTGTCTCAAGTCTTTGAGCGCGGCGTACTGAGCATCGTCATCCGTTTGGGTCAGACCGGCGTAGGTGCTCGTGAGGGCGTTGAAGCGTGCGTCTACACCGGGCTTGTCGTTACCCTCGGGCTCGTCGGGCGGTTCGACGTCGGGAAACGCCTCTTTCAGACTTTTCGCAAGCTTGTCCAGCTCACTGTGCTGGGGAGCAACGGCGGCCTTGAATCGTGAGTCGAAGGACTTGCCCGTCTTGGCGTTCAGCACCAGGCTTGCGCTGATCCCGGTAGGGACACCGCCCGAGATGAACGCGCCATCCGGCTGGGCGACGAATGCCGTGTCAAACAGGCGTGCGTATCCGGTCAGCTTGGTCTGCTCCATCACCCTGGGGCGGTTGTCACTCTCAATCCTGGTGTTCAAACCGTCGTCGCCCCGGCCAGAGGTGCGTTGGCGTTCGGTACTCAGCAGTGCCTGAGTGGCCACGAGCCCGGCCCCAAACCGCATGAAACCGGAGACGGGTTTGGCTTTGGTCTGCCCGACGCTGACACGGAACTCCGCGGCTGCGGATGCCTCCAGATCGAAGTTGTACTTCTTTCCGGTTCGTACCTCATGCTCGACCCCGCGCTCGATCAGTGCCATTGGCCGCAGCGTATCCGGTGCGTTGGTCTTGCTGCTGTGCAGTTTCGTGGTCGTAAGGTCGGTAATGAAATCGTCGATTTCATCCTCGCGCACAAAAAAGCTCATGGCCTGGGTCTGGGTGAACTTGTTTTTGATGTCGACCGAGCCGCCGAAGCGCCCGCCGATAGTCTGGTGTTGCTTGTGATCGGAACCGGGGCTTGAGCTGTGAACCTCTGTGCTTCCCGGTACGTTGCCCGCGTTGCCCGCATCGGCTGTGGACTTCACACCGCCTGCGATCATGGAAGTGCCGATGGTAAGGGCGCCGTCACGGCCAATCGATACTTTCATGCCGCGGTCATAACGCGTCAGTGTTATTGCGTAGGTGCGCTCTGGGTCAACGCTCAATTTCGGCCCCACGACGGCGATGCCGGCATCGAAGCCCAGGGTGGCCGATCCGCCACCGCTGTAGACACGGTTGATCTTGATGTTTTCTCTGGGCTCAAGCTCACGTATCGCGTCCAGCAGTTTTGCGCCGATTCCGCCCTGATCGGTATCCAGTGCCTGGCGCAGATTCATCGACACCGGGTGATGGTCCTTGCGCAGATACTTCAGAAAACTTTTGAGCGCGTCATAGTCGGCTTCAAGCTGCGTGTGATTGTTGAAACCGGCGTCAGTCAGCCGCTTGAGCTGATTGTTGCCCCACTTCTGGTTGTGCAGTTCAGCGAGGTTCTTCGCAGCGGTTTCGAGCGGGTTATTCGCAGCCGTCGGGACATGCTCCTGCGTCTGAGGCGGGGCGTTCAGGTGTTGCTCCAACGCGGTCAGTTGAGCGTTGATGTCGTTCAGGAGCACAACGTTGTGCGCCAGGCGCGCCTTGACCAGCGACATGTCGTCATGTGCGTCGCGACGGCTGCCGGGCAATGGGCTGGAGGAGCGCGGGACCACCGCGCCGGAAGTTTGCAATTGACCAAGCAGCTTGCGGGTCGGGCTGTCCGCCGCAAGCCCCACGTTTTGCAAGACATCGTGCATCTGATCGACGAAGTTGTCCTGTACACGTGTTGAAGGTCGATACCCAGGATTTGGGCCGCTGTTGGGCCGTAGCGGGTTACGGGAGCTCAGGCCAATGCCCGGTGAGTGCTCGCCCAGTGTGCGCAAGTGCTGGTGCGTGCTGTCGCTGACTTCTTTGCCCAGCCACTCGAACAGCTGCAGAAGCTCTTGGGTCTCGGGGTCGGCATGCCTGGTTTTGAGGGCGTCGATGCGTACGTCCAGGGACTGCGTCGGCGGTGTCCCGGCGTGGGTGCTACGGACCGCATCGAAATCGGCAAGGGCCTGTTGTTGAGCGGTGTACACCTCGCTCAGCCCGGCGCGGCCTCGATATTTATGCTCGACGTAGTCGCCGGCGACTTTCATCATCGCAGGTGTCTTTCTCAAGCTGCTGGGCAGCAGGTGCGCCTTGAGGAACCCTATCTGCGTCGGCGCCAGCTCCTCGGCGTGCAGTTGCTGAGCATTGCCTCGCCCGAAGACAGTGGTGTCGAACTTCGCGCCCGGACCGAGTGTGGGCAGGTGCCCGACGGTAGGCACGCCAAACAAGGCTTCGCGGTCTTCCAGGGCGACAAATCGCCCGTGATCGGAAAGCGCCTTCGGTTTGCTCTCGCCAGCCGGACCCCACTTTTGATCCTTCAGCTCGAATTCGCCAGCGGCGGTCTGCGCAAGCAAGTGACCGTCACTCCCGGTGCGCAAGGCCGTGATCTGGTTGCCGCCCAGACCTTCCAGTGGCACTGTTTTCCAGGCGTCGCCTTTGATCGGGGTTATGTCGTTCGACGACCAGGTTTTCCCTTCCATGCGGTGAACATTGCCGCCACTGAGGACATAAAGGTCCTTGCCTCCGGTGGCCAAGGAGGTGGTCGGCGCATTGTCAGGCGTGGCCGGCAACTGAAGCCGAGGGCGCCTTTGGTCATGCACCCGCAGTTTGCCTTCACTCAAGGACACGAAGCGTTGATCGTTGAGTACCGCAATCTTTTCCGCTTTGATGCCACCCATGCCGGGCATCGCAGATCCCGCCTTGATCTCGGTGGTCCGCCCCGGCAGGTTGAGATCGGGGCCGTCGTTGAACAGATGACTCGCCGATTGCTGGTTGACCACCAGCGGTTTGACCTCGCCATCCTTGGTCACGATGTAGGCATTCTTGTCCTGACCCATCTGGACATGTTGCAGGTCTTTTTCCGCTGCCTTTTTCCACAACCCGGTACGCGCGTCGAGCTGCATGAGTTGTTTGTCGTGAAGGGCGAGGCTGCCATTGGGCAAATGCAGTTGTTCGTGGGGCTGTGGCGTGGCGTCTGGCAAGCCGCGTCGGCTTTCCAGAGTCAGCGCCTGAGTGATGTTCCATCCCGGTTGAAACGAGGGTGTGGCGTGTGAGCCATCCAGCATCGGACACGTGTGNGGAGCCATTGCTGTCGGTGAACAGGCCGGTAAACCGATGCGTGCCTAACTTGGCAGACAGGGCAGGTTGTTCGCGAACCGGGCTGAAGCTGAGCGGTTGTTGCTCCAGGTCCGCGCGCAACAACTTGCCATTGGCGGTTGCGACGAACACGCTGCTGCCGGCGACGGCAATGGCTTTGGGTTCATCGCCGCTTCCCAACGGCGCCGCACGCCCTGAAATCGCGAAGGCCTGAACCTGACTGTTGCCTTGCGCCGGCAGTGTTTCGATAGTGAAGGTTTTGCCCTGTTTGGTGATCGCCAGATGATCGCCACTGGCCGTTTTCGCCACGTCACTGGCCTTGTGGACAAAGGCCAATGGTTGATCCGGGTTCAACAGCGGACGAACCTTGCCATCGCTGTCGATGCCCAAGACGGCATCCTTTCCCAGGCTGTGGAGGCTGCTGTAATCGCGATTGGCATCCGTGGCCTCCCAACCGGCGGCCGATAACTGATAGAGCTTCTTGTCGTCAGTGCGCCAGTGTTTGCCATGGCCCTCATGCACGCCACTGATGGCGGCCAACTGCCCCGACTCGGGCAGTTTCAAGCCGGTTCCAAGTGCCGATGCAGAGTCAGCCCCGATCTCGATCGCACCCTCCCTTAAGTGTATCGACGCACGTTCCTCAGGCAATTTCCCTTCCAGCGGTACGCTTGCCTTGAGCAAGGTAATCGCACCGGGACTGGCATGGGCATGGAGCAGACGCTTATGGGTATCGAGCAGCAGATGGTGCTCCTTGTTGACGAGCTGAAAGCGGTTTTCAGGTTTTCCCAATACGGCTTGTACAAGGTGATCGAGGGGCGTCGATCCCATCTGAAGACGCTGATCCTGCAAATCCATGGTCATGGTTGGCGCTTTCAATGGAGCTGGGGACAGGCTGTCACTCGATTGCCGGCGCGATGGGCCGGGTGTCAAGCTTTCGCTCGATTGCCGGCTCGATGGAAGGGGGGGCAGGCTTTCGCTCGATTGTCGGCTCAACGGGCGGGGTGACAGGCTTTCGCTCGATTGTCGGTTCAATGGGCGGGGTGACAGGCTTTCGTTCAATTGCTGGCGGAATCGACTGGGCGCCGCGTGCTGCATGCTCTCCAGAATGTCCTGCTCGGACATTGGCTGTTCCAGCATCTGGTCCAGCGACAAACCACCCGCCGACTCCGGCATACGNTCTGCCCGGAGCAGACTGGACATGCCGGAGCGTGCGAGGTGTCATGCGCGAATCCTGCCCGCGACGTTGCCTCGCCGATGAAAGATCGACGCTGGCGCTGCGGCCCAGCCTGGCCAATGACGTGCTGCCGGAGGCGAGTTGCGGCGTAGTCCCGGTGCGTTGATTGACTGTTGCTCCTGCTAGGTCGTCGTGAGCGGTATGGCTGACACTTGCCGTCGATACCGGCCGGGAGGTGGAGGGAGTCAACATAATGGAAGCCGCCTGTAGTCATGGTGTCATGACGGCTGAGTGGCGGTTTCCTGCGCTTGGGTTCCGGTTTTTCGGAAACCGGTCGCCATGCGCATGCCCGCTGGCCCCGGGAGCCACCGATACATCTGCGCCCGCGCATTCAACTACCGCAGGAACTGTCCCCGCCAGCAGGGGTCAAGGTTTCTGCGCGGGCGCCGATAGGTCCTCGCACATGACCGATTTACACCGTCATCAGACCGACACCTTCCAGGGTCAGGATGGTGAGAGCGCCGTAAAAGCTGATCGGATTTCCTCACGACGTTATGTCACTGCCAACGGGATGACCTATGGGTGCCTCGCAAGCCAGCACTGCGAAACACAAAGGCTTGAAACGCCGCGCTACGGTGATCTATCGCCGGGATGGGGACATACTCTTCGTTCGCAAGCGCCATTCGAAGTGGAATTTGCCGGGTGGGCGGGTTGAGCCAGAGGAGACTCCGCTGCAGGCAGCGAAGCGGGAGATGGCCGAGGAGACGGGGCTCAGCTTCGATCGACTGGCCTATGTTTCCGAGTACAGGCAGGACAATGTCGTGCATTTTCTGTTCGAGGCTCGCCGGACGCTGTCCCGCAAGCCGCGTCCGCGTAACGAAATCGAGGATTGCCGGTGGATCAGCCGCAAGGACTTGAGCAAACGCAATGTGCGAGAGCCGATTCGGGATCTGCTCAAGCGGTGCGCCGGCGATCTATGAAGCAGGGCCGCAGGGCGCGCCGGTGGATAACGCGGTCTGCGCGCTTTCTCCCAGTGTTTGTAAGCAAATATTAGAACCCCGCCAAAACAACGGAATTTTCACTGTTTTTTCGTGAGAATCCGCGTCGCTTCTCGCGCTCGTCTGAACGCAACCCAGGTTTTTACCCCGCTTGACCATGAAGAATGCGGTGCATTGGTGGTAAACGACCGACGATCACGTAATATTTGCCCCCCGCGACCCGCGCCGGCGTTTCGATGGCTGCGGTCGCACAGGCTTTTTCGAACTTCAACCTGAATCCAACGGATCCTACAACACATGGCCAAAACGGACGCCCCGGCGCGCACGCCGCAACCCACCGTCAAATCGCACCTGGCTTATACGCTGTTGAGCGGCCTGGCGCTGATGGTGCTGTACACCCTGCTGCGCGTTGCGCTGTTGGTCTACAACCGTGAAGGGATCGGCGCAACGCCGGCCTCGACGTTCATCGAGGCGTTCGCCAATGGCCTGCGTTTCGATTTGCGCCTGGTGGTCTATATCCTGATCCCGCTGCTGCTGGCCTTGTTCAGTGCGCGAATGATGGCCGCTCGTGGGGTGTTCCGTTTCTGGCTGACTCTGGTCGCGAGCTTGACCACCTTCTTCGGCTTGATGGAGATGGACTTCTATCGCGAATTCCACCAACGCCTGAACGGCCTGGTGTTCCAGTACGTCAAGGAAGACCCGAAAACCGTGCTGAGTATGATCTGGTACGGCTATCCGGTGGTTCGCTATCTGTTGGCGTGGGCGTTGCTGACCTGGCTGTTGAGTCTGGTGTTCAAGGGTATCGACCGCGTGACCCGCCCGCGCGGCGGCTTCAACGTCAGCAGTTCCAGCAATCGCGCCGTCGCCCCTTGGTACACGCGCATTGCCGTGTTCGTTGTCTGCGTGCTGGTGGCCGTCATCGCCGCTCGCGGCACCCTGCGTCAGGGCCCACCGTTGCGTTGGGGTGATGCTTACACCACCGAATCGAACTTCGCCAACACCCTGGGCCTGAACGGCACGCTGACACTGATCGCTGCCGCCAAGAGCCGGATGTCCGAAGATCGCGACAATATCTGGAAAGCCACGCTGCCACAGCCGCAGGCTCAACAGACCGTGCGCGACATGCTGCTGACTGCCAATGACAAGCTGGTTGATCCGGACAAGGCTGCGGTGCGCCGAGCGTTCACGCCGCCTGAAAGCAACACGCTGCCGATCAAGAACGTCGTCGTCATCCTGATGGAGAGTTTCGCCGGCCACTCGGTCGGGGCGCTGGGCGATGAATCGAACATCACGCCGTACTTTGACAAATTGTCCGAAGAAGGTCTGCTGTTCGACCACTTCTTCTCCAACGGCACGCACACCCATCAGGGGATGTTCGCCACCATGGCCTGCTTCCCGAACCTGCCGGGCTTCGAATACCTGATGCAGACGCCGGAAGGCAGCCACAAACTGTCGGGCTTGCCGCAACTGTTGAGCGCGCGCAAATACGACGACGTCTATGTCTATAACGGCGATTTCGCCTGGGACAACCAGTCCGGTTTCTTCAGCAACCAGGGCATGACCAACTTCATCGGCCGTAACGACTTCGTCAATCCGGTGTTCTCCGACCCGACCTGGGGTGTTTCCGACCAGGACATGTTCGACCGCGGTGCCGAGGAGCTGAAGGCTCGCGAAGCCAAGGGCAGGCCGTTCTATGCCTTGCTGCAGACCCTGTCGAACCACACGCCTTACGCCTTGCCAGCGAATTTGCCGGTGGAGCGCGTGACCGGTCACGGCTCGCTCGATGAGCACCTGACGGCCATGCGTTATTCGGACTGGGCGTTGGGGCAGTTCTTCGAGAAAGCCAGGAAAGAGCCTTACTACAAGGACACGTTGTTCGTGGTCGTCGGCGACCACGGCTTCGGCAACAACGAGCAGATCACCGAGATGGACCTGGGCCGTTTCAACGTGCCGATGCTGATGATCGCGCCTGGCCTGCAGGACAAGTTCGGCAAACGCAGCAGCATCGTCGGTACTCAGATCGACATCGTGCCGACCATCATGGGTCGTCTGGGTGGCGACACGGTGCACCAGTGCTGGGGCCGCGATCTGTTGAACCTGCCAGCGGGGGATCTGGGTTTTGGTGTGATCAAGCCGTCCGGTAGCGAGCAGACGGTGGCGTTGGTGACGGGCAACCGGATCCTGATCGAACCCAAGGAGATGGAGCCCAAGGTTTACAGCTATGAGCTGGGACGCACGCCACACGCTGAAGTGATGCCCGATGCTCCGGACGTGGCTGAGCTGCGCAAGAAGCTCGACAGCTTCCTGCAGACGGGGACCAAGAGCCTTCTGGACAACACAGCGGGGGTCAAGGACGCCAAGCCTTAGGTTGTTGACTGCATGAAAAAAAGAGGCCCTTTGGGGCCTCTTTTTTTTTGTTGCGCAGACGTCCTTGGGGGCTGGGCGTTGGCCGGAATGCTTGATTTCAGCACCGGCAGAAACGTTGAACGAATGCCGGAAAAGCACAGTCCGATTTTGGTAGGCCGGCTCACGGCCTGACTGAGGAGACATTGATGAAAGTCTGGACTATTTCGTTTCTGGATAAAGAAGGTGTGCAGCAGACCCTCGATCTTGAACTCGAGCACCGTCCCAGTGAGGAGGAGGCCGCACAGCGCCTGCGTCCGCGCCTGTTCCCGGTCACCCATGAACTTGATCTCAATGACCTGGAGGGTCGAACGCAGGAACCGACCGTCAAGACACTCAAGGAACAGAACGCGGTACAGATCATTTCCATCGTCGAGGCTTCATGAAAAAGTCTTGCCGATCGGCCCCGTCTACCAATTGGCAACACGCCAGTAATGGGCGTAGTCTGCAATCGAGGCCGGTGTAGCATCTATCCGAGCCAGCTCGCGAGTAGATGCCCGGTTTGTAATAGCGCCACCGGCCTTGTCAGCGACATGCTTGAGTCCCAGGCGACAGATGACCTGTCGCTTGATGCTCCTTACGAGAGGGCATTTCGGGATCGTTGAAACTCTATCTATCGTTGCATAGGAGGACGTTTCATGAGCACGACCTACCAGGAAGACATCAGCAGTCACGTACTGCGCCGCATGAAAGAGGGCGGTTTCGACTTCGCACGTATACATCCCATCGAGTTTTATGCCGTTTTCCCGGATGAGGAGCGCGCGCGTCAGGCCGCCGAGAAATTTCGCGGTGAATCCCTCAATACCCAGATAAACGCCCGAGAGGACGGGGCGTGGCACCTGCAACTGAGCAAACTGATGTACGCCACTTACGACGGAATAGGGGACTTCGAGCAGGATTTTCAGACCGCGATCCTGGGGCTGGACGGCGAAGTAGAGGGCTGGGGCGTGAAGCAGGAGATCAAGCGGCTTCACTGATTGGTTAGTTGGCACTGAAAAAACGTTGATGTGAACCTGCCTTCCGAAGTGACACTTCGAGCAGCACGGCTTGCCGGAGGTGACGGTCTTCAGATCGCTGCCGCCGGCAAGCCGTGCTGCTACGGGGCAAGGCGAGCCAAGGGGCTACGGAGGCCATAAGGCCGTCGCTCAGACTTGCCCCTAAAACAGGGCAAAAAAAAGCCGCTCGGGTGTGAGCGGCGTAAAGGGAATTTCGTTGATAAGTCCGGTGAGGCAGGAACATCGCTTGTGCAGTCTGGAGCGGGGTTATCTGCGTCGATGGCGCGATTATCAGGAAACAAACTCCCGGCGGGAAATCAACTCTGGCTATGCTGGTAATAGTTTTTTCAGTGGCGGGACGCTTCTCTATGAAGCGTAGAAGAATGGGTGAGGGCGCATCCTGCACAGGAATGGTGCGAGAGCTTCTGCGGTTTTATTCAACCCATTGATTTCAGAGCGTTTATGCCGCTGGCACGGGCCTTGCGAAGGCCCTTGTGTCCATGGTGACAAGGAGTACGGCATGATCCGCACCTTTTATGATGAGATGTACGATGCTGGCGGCGTTGTCCGTCCGCATTATCGGGAATTCGCCCGCTGGCTGGGCGAAGCGCCACCTGAGCTGTTGGCTCAGCGTCGGCGTGAGGCCGATCTTTTGTTTCATCGCGCCGGGATTACGTTCACGCTGTACGGTGACGAGCAGGGGACGGAGCGTCTGATCCCCTTTGATACGATTCCTCGCAGCATCCCCGCCAGTGAATGGCGTGTGGTCGAGCGCGGCTGCATTCAGCGCGTCAAGGCGCTGAACATGTTTCTCGCCGATCTGTATCACGACCAGCGCATCATCAAGGCCGGAATCATTCCCGCCGAGCAGGTGTTGGCCAACGAGCAATACCAGTTGGCGATGCAGGGGCTGAATCTTCATCGAGACCTTTACTCGCACATCTCCGGAGTCGATCTGGTGCGCGATGGCGACGGAACTTATTACGTCCTCGAAGACAACCTGCGCACCCCCAGCGGCGTGAGCTACATGCTCGAAGACCGCAAGATGATGATGCGACTGTTTCCTGAATTGTTCGCCGCGCAACGCATCGCCCCCATCGATCATTACCCGAATCTGCTGCTCGACACGCTGAAAAGCTCCAGCCCGCTGGACAACCCGAGCGTGGTCGTACTGACGCCCGGTCGCTTCAACAGCGCGTTCTTCGAACATGCGTTTCTCGCACGGGAAATGGGTGTCGAGCTGGTGGAAGGCGCAGATCTGTTCGTGCGTGACGACCGGGTGTTCATGCGCACCACGGACGGGCCCAAGGCCGTCGACGTGATCTATCGCCGTCTGGACGACGCCTTCCTCGATCCGCTGGCGTTCAATCCAGATTCGATGCTGGGCGTGCCGGGTCTGCTCTCGGCCTATCGCTCGGGCAATGTGGTGCTGGCCAATGCCATCGGCACCGGGGTTGCCGACGACAAGTCGGTCTACCCGTTCGTGACCGACATGATCCGCTTCTACCTCGACGAAGAGCCGATCCTGAAAAACGTCCCCACCTGGCAGTGCCGCAAACCCGAGGAGTTGTCCCACGTGCTGGCCAACCTCGGCGATCTGGTGGTCAAGGAAACTCAAGGTTCCGGTGGTTACGGGATGCTGGTCGGTCCGGCGGCGACAGCAGCCGAGATCGAAGCCTTCCGCGCTCGTCTGAAAGCCAAGCCACACGCGTACATCGCACAACCCACCTTGTCCCTGTCAACCTGTCCGACCTTCGTCGAGAACGGCATCGCCCCGCGACACATCGACCTGCGCCCGTTCGTTCTGGCTGGCCGCGAAACCCGCGTCGTGCCGGGCGGCCTTACCCGCGTCGCATTGCGCGAAGGGTCGCTGGTGGTCAACTCGTCGCAGGGTGGCGGAACCAAGGACACCTGGGTGGTCGAGGATTAAGGATGCCTGCCAATGCTAAGTAGAACTGCCTCGGATTTATATTGGATGTCGCGCTACCTGGAGCGGGCGGAAAACCTCGCGCGGATGCTGGACGTCAGTTACTCGCTGTCATTGATGCCACAGGACGGACGCGGGGATGGTCTCAACGAGATTGCCATGCCCCTGCTGATCACCGGAACCCTGGACGATTATCTGGAGCGCCATGGCGAGCTGCACGCCGAGCGCTTGCTGCATTTCTTCGCCCTGGACGCTACCAACCCGGCCAGCATTTTCAGCTGTCTGGCGGCGGCGCGGGCCAGCGCTCACGCAGTACGTGGGCGCATCACGGCGGACATGTGGGAAAACATCAACGCCACGTACCTTGAAATTCGCGGCATCGCCGAACAGGGCTTGAGCCGTTATGGCATGAGCCGGTTTTGCGAATGGGTCAAGGAGCGTTCGCACCTGTTTCGCGGCGCCACCTACGGCACCATCATGCGTAACGATGCGTTCCGTTTCATTCGCCTGGGCACCTTCATCGAGCGCGCGGACAACACCCTGCGCATGCTCGATGCCCGTTACGAGATGCTTGAACTGCGCGGGCCTTCAGCCAACGCGGCGGCGGACAGTTCGGCGGCCGGCTATTACCAGTGGAGCGCATTGTTGCGTGCGCTGTCGTCGTTCGAGGCGTACACCGAGGTTTATCGCGACGCGCCGGGTGCCCGTCAGGTCGCCGAGTTGTTGCTGTTACGCGCCGATATCCCGCGTTCGCTGCGCGCCTGTCTCGAAGAGCTGGACATGATTCTGGCCAGCCTGCCCGGCGCCAACGGGCGACCCGCACAACGCCTGGCGGCCGAACTCGATGCGCGTCTGCGTTACACCGGCATCGACGAAATCCTGGATGAAGGCCTGCACGAATGGTTGAACGAATTCATTCCGCTGCTGGCCCAACTCGGTAACGTCATTCACACTTCTTATCTGGAGGCTGCATGAGACTCTCAATTAGCCACGAGACCACTTATCACTACGACGATCAGGTCCGCGCCAGCATCCAGTATTTGCGTTTGACTCCCCATGACAGCGAGCGTCAGCAGGTGCTCAGCTGGCAACTGGCGCTACCGCGTCCGGTGCGTGCGCAGGTCGATCCGTTCGGCAATATCCTGCATGTACTGACCATGGACGAGCCTCATGAAGCCATCGTCATCGGCGCGCGCGGGCAGGTCGAGATCGACGAGAAGCGCGAAGCCGAGCATGAAAGCCAGTCATCGCTGCCGTTTCTGCGTTTCACCCGCCTGACCGAAGCGGACGAGGCCATTCGCGCCTTTGCCGCCAAAGAGACCAAGAAGCGCACCGACCGTAATGCCTTGATCGATCTGATGCAGGCGTTGAATCAGCACATCACCTACACCCCGGGTTCGACCGCCGTCGACACCAGCGCCGCGCAGGCATTTGCCAACGGTGCCGGTGTCTGTCAGGACCATACCCATGCGTTTCTGGCCTGTGCGCGCAGCCTAGGCGTGCCGGCGCGGTACGTATCGGGTTATCTGTACAGCGAAAGCAGCGAGCATCTGGCCAGTCATGCCTGGGCCGAGGCGTGGATCGACGACGCCTGGTACAGCTTCGACGTGACCAACCAATTGGCGATTCCGGAGCGGCACTTGAAACTGGCGGTGGGCCTGGATTATCTGGACGCCTGCCCGGTGCGGGGCATGCGCCGTGGCGGTGGTTGCGAGCAGATGCACGCCAAGGTCGTGGTCTCCCCGACCGCGCCAGTGGCAACGCCGGCGGTTGCAGCGCCGGCACCGGTGGTGCAGATGCAGGTGCAGCGTCAGTCCTGAGCGGCAGTTGTGCATGCTGTAGGAGCGCGCTTGCCCGCGATTGTATTTATCAGCCGCCACTTCATCGGCTGACAGACCGCAATCGCGGGCAAGCGCGCTCCTACAGTCCAGTTACGGTGTGACTTTGCGACCCGCCATGTGCTGCAGGTAACTCACCACCTCCACCAACTCTTCATCCGATAGCACGTCTGGCGTGATCGCCGGCATCTTTGCCTGGGGCCACTGACGCAGGTTTTGCGGATTGCGGATGTACAGCTTCAGATAGTCCGCCGCGAAGTATTCGGTGGGGTTGTGCGGAATATTCAGGTCCGGCCCCAACTGAGAATCACCTGCGCCATTGAGGCGATGACAGGCGAAACAGTTCTTCTGGAACAGCGCCAATCCCTTGTTCACCGGATCGTCAGCGGCCAGCTTCGGATCAGGCAGCATGTCAGGGAATCGCTCGGCCACCGAAGCCAGCAGCCGAATCCTGCCTACCGCGTACGGCCACTGTTCAGGGCTGATTTTGCTCGCCTCAGGGTGGGTCCACACCAGATAGAAAGGCCCGGCACCAGGCTTGTCTTTGCTGAGGCCCGGCCAGGGTTGCGCCGGGTCTTCGATGGCCAGCCAGGCTTGAGACCCGGTTTTCTGCAGCAATGGCCCGGCAGGCATCTCGGCGGCGAAACCGTCGGTGGCGACGGCCTGCAGATGATCGCCGTCAGAAACACCTTCCAGTAAAACCGCCACGGGCACGGCGCGGTAATGCATCGCACGTTTGTACGAAACATCGTCGGGGATTTCGATGTCCCTGGCTTGCGGGTGCTTGAGCAGTTGCGCGGTGTCCCAGGTGCGGGAGCCGTTGGCAAGGTCGAGAGTCAGTTGGGCAGCATAAGCGGGGAGGGCGAGCAGGACGCTGGCCAGCATCAGAAATGAGCGCAAGAGGGTTGTTACTCCGCAGGATCGTCGGTGACGTCGTACAGCGCGTTGTGCAGTTCGTCATAGGAACCGCCGTTGATGATACTGGTGTAACCGGCTTTCATCAGCTTATCTTGCGCCTTGCCCGCGCGAACGTCGCTGGAACTGAAAATAACCAGGACCAGGTTGCGATCGGTCATCACTTGCTTGAGTTGATTGACCAGGCGTCGATCATCGACCCGCACAGCGTTGAGTACCGTGCCGGCGTCGTAATCGCTTTGACTGCGAACATCGATGGCCAGCTTGCCTTCTTTGATTGCGGCCACGGCCTGGGCTTGTTCAACAGGCCCGGCCTGTGCCGCTACGCTGAGACTCAGTGCGAAAACTGCCAGCCACTGACGCATGCGCCTACCTCTGTGCATTGCTACACAAAGGGTGGCACAAATGCGGCCTGTCGCAAGCGCCTCTGGAAAGGTCAGCCGAACAGACGGGTCAGGTTCGGCAAAATCAGCAAGAGAGTGGTGGCGAAAACTATCAGTCCGGCTTGACGTACTTTCGAATGTTTGAACATGGCGCATGCCTTTTTTTGTTATTCCTGAGCGACAAAAGCTCACCGTCTTCGTTGTAGAAGGAAGCGGCAGCTGGCAAAGGTGAAAGCGAAAGAGCAGGTGTCCTGACCATCGGGTCGGTGACATGGCGCTGGAAGAATCTTTTTTATGGCGCCACTGCTACAGACTTAACCTTAGAGCTCACGTGCGGGGCCGCTTAGATCGGTTTGGTATGAATAATTCTATTTGGTTAGGAGGAATGGGAATAAAGCCTTTGGCTAGCATGTAACACTCCCTTGCTAGACACGTTCAGGCGAAACGATTCATGTCCGGTAGCTCACTACCGTTCGTCCGAGTCCGAAACTTCCTACAACCGGCTACCCTTCACCACAGTCAAGTCAGATGAGCACTTTGATCATTGAAACCCTGCACATGACCGTTATGGTGTCAGCAGAATAAAAACATCAGCAAGGCAGCGAGGAACACGATGACCGACGCGTTTATTTTTGATGCTTTGCGCACACCGCGCGGCAAGGGCAAACCCGACGGTGCGCTCTACAGCGTCAAGCCGGTGAACCTGGTGGCAGGGCTGCTGACGGCGTTGAAGTCGCGCAACCAGCTCGACACCAGCCAGGTCGATGACATCGTATTGGGGTGCGTGACGCCAGTGGGGGATCAGGGCGCTGACATTGCCAAGACCGCTGCATTGGTGGCCGACTGGGCGATCAGCGTCGCGGGGGTGCAGGTCAACCGTTTTTGTGCGTCAGGCCTGGAAGCGGTCAATCTGGGGGCGATGAAGGTTCGTTCCGGTTTCGAGGATCTGGTGGTTGTGGGCGGCGTCGAGTCCATGTCCAGGGTGCCAATGGGCAGCGATGGCGGCGCCTGGGTGCTCGACCCGCAAACCAACCTGCACACCCACTTCACGCCGCAAGGCATCGGTGCCGATCTGATTGCGACGCTGGAAGGATTCGACCGTCACGCCGTCGACAGTTTTGCCCTTCAATCGCAGCAAAAGGCCGCTCGCGCCCGTGAGCGCGGGGCGTTCAAGCGGTCGTTGATCCCGGTCATGGATCAGAACGGCATGCTGCTGCTCGATCATGACGAGTTCATTCGCGCCGACTCCAGCCTTGAAGGCCTTGGCAAGCTCAAGCCCAGCTTCGAAACCATTGGCCAGATGGGCTATGACGCCACCGCTTTGCGGGTGTACAGCCATGTCGAACGTATCGAGCACGTTCACACCCCTGGCAACAGCTCCGGCATTGTCGACGGCGCGGCGCTGATGTTGCTGGGCTCCGCGCAAAAAGGTCAGGAACTGGGCCTGCGTGCGCGGGCGCGAATCGTCGCGACCGCCGTCACCAGTACCGATCCGACCATCATGCTCACCGGCCCGGCGCCTGCCACACGCAAGGCATTGGCGCGAGCGGGGCTCAAGGTCGAAGACATCGACCTGTTCGAAGTCAACGAAGCCTTCGCTTCGGTCGTGCTCAAGTTCATCAAGGACATGGGCGTCGATCCGGACACGGTCAACGTCAATGGCGGTTCGATTGCCTTGGGGCATCCGCTGGGCGCCACCGGTTGCATGATCCTGGGGACATTGCTCGACGAGCTTGAGGCGAGACAATTGCGCTACGGCCTGGCGACCCTGTGCGTTGGCGGTGGCATGGGGATTGCGACGATCATCGAACGGGTTTGAGCGCGGGCTGCGCCTCGCTGTCTATAGGCCGCTTTTTAATGTGCCGCCTTTTCACTCTAAAAACAGCTTCAGGAAGAACGACCGCATGACTGACGCCATCCAGTATGAAATCGGCCCCGATCAGATCGTCACGCTGACTCTGGACATGCCCGGCCAGCAGGCCAACACCATGAACCAGACTTACCGTCAGGCCATGGGTGAAACACTCGAACGGCTACAGGCGGACAAAGACAACATCACCGGCGTCATCATCCGCTCGGCGAAGAAGACCTTCTTTGCCGGCGGCGATCTCAACGAGCTGATTAAGGTCGATACCTCCCGCGCCCTGTGGTTTTACCAGATGACGCTGGATTTGAAAGCACAGCTTCGGGCGCTGGAAACCTTCGGCAAACCGGTGGTCGCTGCCATCAACGGTGCGGCACTGGGGGGTGGTTGGGAGTTGTGCCTGGCGTGCCATCAACGAATTGCCCTTGATGACAAGCACGTGCGTCTTGGCTTGCCGGAAGTCACGCTCGGCTTGCTGCCGGGTGGTGGCGGGACGGTGCGGCTGGTGCGCATGCTGGGTCTGGAAAAGGCGCTGCCGTTGCTGATGGAAGGCAGAACGCTCAGCACGCAACAGGCACTCAAGGCCGGTCTGGTGGATCAGGTTGCCAGCGATGCCGAGGACTTGTTGATCAAGGCTCGGGAATGGATTCTGGCTAATCCGTCGCCGAGCAAGGCGTGGGATCGACCAGGCTTTCAGATTCCAGGCGGCAGCCCCTCGCACCCGAAGATCGCGCAAATGCTGGCGATTGCCCCGTCGATACTGCGCAGTAAAACTCAGGGCTGTTACCCCGCCCCGGAGAAGATCCTCGCCGCTGCGGTAGAGGGCGCCCAGGTGGATTTCCACACCGCCGAGAAGATCGAGGCGCGGTACTTCACCGAGCTGACCACTGGCCAGATCGCCAAGAACATGATCGGCACCTGGTTTCAACTCAACGAACTCAATGCCGGCGAATCCCGACCCAAGGCCCCACCGGTCTATCACATGCGCAAGGTGGGGATTCTCGGTGCCGGGATGATGGGCGGCGGGATTGCTTACGTCACGGCGCTGGCTGGCGTTAATGTGGTGCTCAAGGACGTCAATCTGGCTGCTGCGCAGAAGGGCAAGGACTATTCGGTACGACTGCTGGACAAGCAGGTCGCCAATGGCCGGATGCGTCCGGAACAGCGGGATGCGGTATTGGGCCGGATCAAGACCACAGGCCGCGACAGCGATCTGGAAGGCTGCGACCTGATCATCGAAGCCGTGTTCGAGGACCGTGAACTCAAGGCGCAAGTCAGCGCCGCCGCCGAGCAAGTGGTCGTACCCTATGCCGTGATCGCCTCCAACACCTCGACACTGCCGATTACCGGGCTGGCGGCGGCGGTCAGCCGTCAGGAACGCTTCATCGGCATGCATTTCTTCAGTCCGGTGGACAAGATGCGCCTGGTGGAAATCATCAAGGGCGCGCGCACCAACGACATGACGCTGGCCCGCGCTTTCGACTTCGTGCAGCAGATCAACAAGACGCCAATCGTGGTCAATGACGCGCGCGGGTTCTTCACCTCGCGGGTGTTCGCCACGTTTACCAACGAAGGCATTGCCATGTTGGGCGAGGGTGTATCGGCGGCGATGATCGAAACCGAGGCGCGCAAGGCGGGGATGCCCGTCGGGCCGCTGGCGGTGTCGGATGAGGTGTCGCTGAGACTGATGAGCCACATTCGTCAGCAGGCGCGCAAGGATCTGGAAGCGCAAGGGGAAACCGTGGTCGATCATCCGGCCACCGCGGTGATCGACCTGATGCTCAACGAATACAAGCGTGCTGGCAAGGCCGCCGGTGGCGGATTCTACGATTACCCCGAGGGCGCGCCAAAACACCTGTGGCCGGAGCTCAAAACCCGCTTCGAGAAGCCTGGGGCGCAGATTGCCGGTCAAGAGATCCGTGACCGTCTGCTGTTCATTCAGGCCATCGAGACCGTACGTTGTGTCGAGGAGGGCGTGCTGCGTTCGACCACNCCGGCGTGGACGGGTGGGGCCTTACAGTTCATCAACCAGTACGGGCTCAAGGATTTCATCGCCCGGGCGCAATACCTGGCTGAGCATTATGGCGAGCGTTTCGAACCGCCAGCGTTGCTGCTGGAGAAAGCGCTGAACGACACGCTTTTCTGACCCCCTTGTTAGGAAAAATCGGCCTTGTAGCAGCACGGCTTGCCGGCGGTAGCGATTCCAAAGGCCACCGCCGGCAAGCCGGACTGCTACAAGGTGGTGATCTTGTGACGGTACAGCGCCCGTTCAGTTACCCGCGGCACCATGGCTCAAACGGCCCTTGCCTTGCCTGAAGCTTCAAGGCAGGCTTGGGCCTATGCATTTTCGCCTTGGTCGCTTCAGGTACTTCTATGTCGTTACGCATCTGCATTCTGGAAACCGACGTTCTTCGCCCGGAACTGGTCGATCAATATCAGGGCTACGGGCGCATGTTTCAGTCACTGTTCTCGCGTCAGCCGATCCCCGCCGAATTTGTCGTCTACAACGTGATGCAGGGCAACTACCCGCCTGAAGATGAACATTTCGATGCGTATCTGGTGACCGGTTCCAAGGCTGACTCCTTCGGCACCGACCCCTGGATTCAGACCCTCAAGACGTATCTGCTCGAGCGCTACACACGCGGCGACAAGCTGCTGGGTGTGTGCTTCGGTCATCAACTGTTGGCGTTGTTGCTCGGCGGCAAGACCGAGCGGGCGACGCAAGGCTGGGGCGTGGGTATCCACCATTACGACCTGGCCCCGGCGCAGACCTGGATGAGCCCGGCGATGGACAAGCTGACCCTGCTGATCAGTCATCAGGATCAGGTCACTGCGCTGCCCGAAGGCGCAACCGTGATCGCCTCCAGCGAGTTCTGCCAGTTCGCGGCTTATCACATCAACGATCAGGTGCTGTGCTTCCAGGGTCATCCGGAGTTCATCCACGATTACTCGCGCACGCTCCTCGACATCCGTCAGGAAGCGTTGGGTGAGCAGGTGTACAGCAAGGGCATCGCCAGCCTCGAAGAAGATCACCACGGCACCACGGTGGCGGAGTGGATGATGCGGTTCGTGGCGAACAAGCCTGAAGTGGTTTGATTTCTCTGATCGTGCGGCTACACCAGAGCAGTGCACTTCATAGCCAGCCGGAACGTTTGAAGCTGGCGAACAGAATCCCGCACCCGCCGATGATCACCCCTAGCACGGCGAAGTAGCCGTAGTGCCAGGTCAGCTCCGGCATGTTCTGGAAGTTCATCCCGTAGATACCGGCAATTGCGGTAGGGAACGCCAGAATCGCTGCCCAGGCGGCGAATTTGCGTTGGGTCAGGCTCTGTCGTGAAGATTCCAGCAGCAGGCTGATCTCAATGGTCTGACTGGCGATGTCCCGCAGGTTGCCGAGGTCTTCCATCTGCCGCTTGACGTGGATTTCCACGTCGCGGAAATAGGGGCGCATGTTCTTGTCGATGAACGGAAAGCTGAGCTTCTGCAGTTCTTCGCCTATCTCGACCATGGGTGCCACGTAGCGACGCAGTCGCAGCAGGTCGCGGCGCAGGCTGTGAATGCGATGGATGTCGGCCTCGTTCAGGTCGGTGCTCAGCACACTGTGTTCCAGCTCCTCGAGCTCACAGTGAATGGCCTCCGTCACGGGCTGGTAGTTCTCGGTGACGAAATCCAGCAGCGCGTACAACACGAAATCCTCGCCGTGCTCCAGCAGCAGCGGGCGGGCTTCGCAACGCTGACGCACCAGGCCATAGGATTTGGAGTCGCCATTGCGCGAGGTGATGATGTAGCCCTTGCCGGCGAAAATGTGGGTCTCGATGAAGATCAGCTTGCCGTTTTCCCGGATCGGCGCATAAGTGACGATAAACAGTGCGTCGCCGAAGGTTTCAAGCTTGGGACGGCTGTGGACCTCCAGCGCGTCTTCAATGGCCAGTTCGTGCAGGTTGAACTGCTTTTGCAGGGACGCCAGTTCCTGCGCGTTGGGCTGCTCAAGGCCGATCCAGACAAAGTGCCCAGGCTTTGCGGCCCAGGCAGCGCCCTCGTCGAGGGTGATATTGGTGACTTTCTTTCCGGCGCTGTAAACCGCGGCAGCAACGACTCGGCCCATGATGATTCGCTTCTTCTAAGGGGACTGACACGCAGCTTAGCGCGGTCTCCTTTTTGAGAGTCAGCGAAATTCAAGGAGTTCGCGGGTTTTGTGCCAACTGTTCAGCAACGGTTTGGGGAGAGGCTTTGGGCGCGTGCAAGTGCGCGTCCATCTGCTCGATGCTGGCCTGCATCTGTGCGTGGCAGCGCTCGATCAACTGCGGGATGTCATCGGCGGTCATGCCGACGGTGGAGATGGGCGGCAGCGAACGAATCATCACCCGGCCAGTGTCCCAGGCGTTCAAGCGCATATCGCGCACATAGGTGCTCACGCACACCGGCACGATAGGCACTGCGGCATCGATGGCCATCTGGAAGGCGCCTCGCTTGAAGGGCAGCAGGCCTTTACCCAGATTGCGCGTGCCTTCGGGGAAGACCCAGATGGAAGTGTCCTTGCTTTGCAGCGTCTCGGTGGTCTTGCGGATCGACAGACGAGCACGCAGCGGGTTGCCCCGGTCAATCAGCACATTGCCTGCCAGCCAGAAGAGTTGCCCGAAGAAAGGCACCCATTTCAGGCTTTTCTTGCCGATGCAGACCGTGCGCGGCGGCACGATGTTACCGAGGATGAACAGGTCGTAGTTGGACTGGTGATTGCAGACGATGACGCAGGGACGTGCGTTGTCGAACTGCGCGCCCATTTCGGCTTTGAGGCGCAAACGCAGGATCCACATCGCGGGGAGCGCATAGAGTCGGGCACACAGGCGGCTGTTGTCCGGGTTGAACGGGCGGCAGATGCCGAGCAACAGCCCCAGCGCACCGGCGACGACGAAATGCACCCCCATCAGCAACATACGCAGAACAAACAGCATGCAGACCACTCAGTAGACAAAAGGTGGCGCAGTGTACGGATGTGCACTTAATTCGGCAAATACCGGGCAGACAGGCGGTGATGGGCGAAGTTAACCGAATGTTTCAGTAGACGCATTCGTCGGCAAGCCGCAGACCATTCACGTCGGGCGCCGGCTTGCTGGTGAAAACGGTGGATCAGCTCCATCGAAGCTGCATGGCCTGACCCTGTAGCCGTCCGGCTCGCCGGCGGTGGCGTATTTGAATCACTCCGCCGGCCAGCCGGCCTGCTTCCGAGAATCTGCCGCCGATGTCACCGAAGAGGGCATCAAAACTGATGCTGACGATCCAGTTCGATGGCCTTGTCCAGCTTCTCGAGGAACGTCTTGCGCACTTTGAGCTTGGTCTGCTTGTGGGCCTTCATGTTGATCTTCTTCAACTGCAGGGCCACGGTGCGGGCAGCGTCGGTAAGCTCCTCGGGGGCAACGACCCTGTCAAGGAACCCTGCTTGCATGGCACCTCTGGGGTCGTACATTTCACCGTTGATCACTGAACGGCCGAAGGCGCTTTTGCTCAGGCGATCACGGGCCAGTTCGATACCGGCGTTGTGCATGGTCATGCCGATCTGCACTTCGTTCAGGCCGATGCTGAACGGGCCGTCCACACCGATGCGGTAATCGGCCGACAGCAGCAAAAATGCGCCCTTGGCAACGGCATGACCGCTGCACGCGACGACGATAGGGAAAGGGTGCGAGAGCATGCGACGGGCCAGGGTCGAACCGGCAGCGACCAGATCCATTGCCGCCTCGGGGCTCGACGTCATGATTTTCAGGTCGTAACCGCCGGAAAGGATGCCCGGGCCACTGGTGATGATCACCACGGCGCGGTCCTTTTCGGCCTGATCCAGCGCGGCGTTGAAGTCTGCAATCACCTCAAGGCTGATGGCATTGACCTTGCCGTTGCTCAGGGTCAACGTGGCGACGCCGTCTTCCAGCTGATACGCGACCAAATCACTCATGGGGACGAGTCCTTATTGTTTTGAAGTGGCGCAGACGTTACCCACACGAGGGGGCGAGGTAAAGCAGAAAGGGTGACCGACAAGTCAGGATTTCGGGCCGCGCGCAGGGCAGAAAGGCTGCGGCCCGAAGGAGGGTGAACCGGGTGTTATACCGCGACAGCGTTCAGTGCGCAGTATTCATCCCAATCCATATCCAACGCCTCGGCAGCCTCCTTGTGAACAGCCAGCCGGAGCGCCTTCACTTCTTCCTCTGGCTTGTTGCTGAAGCTCAAGGCCAATTCCCAGGTTTCGATGCTCAAAGCCTCTGCTTCGTCCTCAAAAGCCCAGCGGATCTGGTCTTCCTGGTCCTTCTGGCTAAGGCCTGATATCTCTTCCTGCAAAGCCGGGTTAGTCAGGATGTAATTCGGCAGCGCAGCTTCGATCCATTCTTCTTTATTCATGTGAGGTAGATCTCCTGTGGTTCGAGCTGACATGTTCTGTTGTAGGGATGCTGACGTGAGGGTCGATTGTGCGACATGTAACTGACTCATGCCAGCCGAGTGTAGTCCGTTGGTCGGTGTCGGAAATGTAAAAGGCCCACCTGCGGGTGAGCCCTTTGTTTGATCGCTGTCGGAAACTCAACCGATGGCCATCGGTTTCTTCACGTTGCGGTGGGCATTGTCGCCGAGCAACGGATGCGGGCCATGGTCACCGTACACGCCGACCGGCTCCGGGAAGGTGCGCAGCAGGGTGATATACAGCAGCGCCGCAAGCCCCAGCGTAATCGGCAGGCTGATGTCGATGCCGCCGGCCAGATTGCCCAGCGGGCCGACGAATTGCCCCGGCAGGTTGACGAAGCACAGACCGATCGCCGCGCTCGGAATCCAGGCGCCCAGACCGCGCCAGTTCCAGCCGTGTTCGAACCAGTAATGACCACCGCTCTGACCGCGGGTGAACACTTGCAGATCGGCCGGATGGTAGAAACCACGGCGGATGATCAGCCCCAGCACCATGATCACGATCCATGGCGAGGTGCAGGTGACGATCAACACCGCGAAGGTCGACACGCTTTGCACCAGGTTGAAGGCGAAACGGCCGATGAAGATGAAGGCGATCGCCGCGATGCCGATCAGAATCGTCGCCTGAGCGCGATTGAGCAGGCGCGGGAACATGCTCGACATATCAAGGCCCGTGCCGTACAGCGAGGTGGTCCCGGTGGACATGCCGCCAATGATCGCAATCAGGCAGACCGGCAAAAAGAACCAGCTTGGCGACACCGCCAGCAGACCGCCCACATAGTTGTTGTCGGTGATGTACTGCGGCGCCTGAGTGGCGACGATGGTTGCGGTGCACAGACCGAACAGGAACGGGATCAGGGTGCAGATCTGCGCCAGGAAGACCGAGGCCATGATGCGTTTCTTCGAGGTAGTGCGCGGGATGTAGCGCGACCAGTCGCCGAGAAACGCGCCGAACGACACCGGGTTGCTCATCGCCAACAGGGCTGCGCCAATGAACGCGGCCCAGAAGCCTTCGGTGCCTTGGTTGACGGTGCCCGCGAAGCCCGCGTCAAAACTGCCGCTGAAGGCGAAGATGCCCAGCAGGAACAGCAGACTGGAGGCGAACACGGCGATCTTGTTGACCCACAGCATGAAGCGAAAACCATAGATGCACACCACCAGTACCAGCACGGCGAATACGCCATAGGCGACGGCCAGGGTCAGGTCATTCTCCGGCAGGCCGACCATGCGCTTGGCGCCACCGATCAGGGCGTCACCGGAACTCCATACCGACAGCGAGAAGAACGCGACAGCGGTCAGCAGCGACAGGAATGATCCGACGATTCGCCCATGAACGCCGAAGTGGGCACCCGAAGACACCGCGTTATTGGTGCCGTTCAGGGCGCCGAAGAGCCCCATCGGCGCCAGAATGATCGAGCCCAGCACGATGCCCAGAATGATCGACCAGACACCGGCCTGGAACGACAGGCCGAACAACACCGGGAAGCTGCCGAGCACGGCGGTGGCGAAGGTATTGGCGCCGCCGAACGTCAGGCGGAACAGGTCAATGGGCGATGCATCGCGTTGACTGTCCGGAATCTGTTCGACACCGAAGGTTTCGATAGTGGTAGTGGGGTGAGACATGACGTAATCCTGCGCGCTGTCGTGTTGTTATGAGGCCGGCATCGAGTGCAGGCCCGTATTGTCGATCGGAACGAGTCCGTTCGTGGCGTTGGCAGTGGCCGCAAAGGCGACCTCGAATGCTGTATTGAACGTGGTGTTTATCGGGCTTTAAACGAAGCGGCGCTCTCTGGCGGAGCGCTCGCCGGGTTATTGCGGTTGGGTCGACAAATGTTCGTGACAGGCCAGCCAGCGACCGCCGTCGTGGCGAAAGACGATGGTTTCCCGTTCGTGGAACAGGCTCTCTTCAATGC
This sequence comes from Pseudomonas sp. LS-2, assembly GCF_003605735.1. Classification (GTDB taxonomy): domain Bacteria; phylum Pseudomonadota; class Gammaproteobacteria; order Pseudomonadales; family Pseudomonadaceae; genus Aquipseudomonas. Next base: position 47,425 of record NZ_QXTJ01000016.1, read on the forward strand.
CGAACCGCACGCGCGTGACGACGTCGTGCATGAAGATCGCCGCCTCGCCCTGAACACTGATATTGACGTTGCTCGACTGGCAGTCGAGCACGGCAAATCCGTCCGCTTGCCAGCCTTTCCAGACTTTCTGGTAAGCGGCGCGAGACAGCAGCGGGGCGGGGAGGGTGTAGAACAGGAAAGTCGCGTCTTCGCTGAAGGCTGCGAAGTAAGCGTCGGTGTCGTTACTGGCAAATGCAGCAATCAGATCGTTGGCCGCTTGCTGTACGTGTTCTTTGAGGTGACGGGAAGAAGTCATGGCCGGCTCGTTGTTGTGATTCTGGCGATGGGTCATGACTGTATGCAGCTCTCACACTCGGTAACATCGTTGCCGATAAATACTTAGTTCAGGAAAAAGAAAAGTAATCGCGTGGCCGGCGACTCAATGCCCGCCCGAATTGAACAAGCTGCCCTTGGCGGGTTGGCGAACCTTGCCCCCGGACGGATCGAAACAGGCGCTGTTGTAAACGGGCGCTACACAGACCGAAGGGATGCCGGGTGGCGGGGGGCGAATACTCTGCATGTGGTCAGAGATTTCTTTCTCGTTGGTAATGATCAGTCGCCTGCGTCGGCTGATCTGCAGAATTTCAACGGCATTCTTGTTCACGCGATGGGGATAGTCCGCCTCCTCCCAATCGCTGGAAAGGCGCTGGCCAGGACGTTGTGCCATGGCCTCGCCGACGTAGTCCGGACAAGGCGTCGAAGCAAAGCTGACCTTGCCGTCACGCGTGATGCACTTGAACACTTCTCCATTCGCCGTGCCGCAGATAAAGATGGCGAACAGTGCCATCGTGCTTGCAAACCGTCCCATAAACCCCTCCCTGTGTGGCGCAAGGCTACCACTGCGGGAGGGTGATGTCAGCGGGCCTGCTGTGGCTCAATGGGTCTCGTGGCTGGCCTTCTGCACTCTGGCCAACGCCAGAGCGACGAACATGTCGGCGTCTCCTTGAAGTACCCGCAGATGATCCTCGACGTGATCGACGGTGGCTTGCTGCTCTTTTGAATCGATCAGTCGCGTCACTTCGCAGAGCGCGTTGGCCGTCACCCAAAGGCTCTGGCGCAATTGACCGATGATCCTGACTACACTTTCAGCGCTGTCACTGTCCTCGTCGCTGTAGCCACCCGGGTCGTGGGCGAGAAGCGGCAGCATGGGCACTTCCAATCTGTTTTTAGAATCGATTCCCGTGACCACACGGCTGATATCGACGCCGGCGGCGGCTATACGGAACAGATAATCGGCTCTTGGGAGACGTTGTCCGCTTTCGTAATGGCCTTGAGCGTTGGCTTCGACGCCCCCTATGGCTCCCAGGGCGCTCTGCGTGAGCTTCAACCGTTTCCTTTCCTGTCTCAGACGTTTGCCAATACCATTCATCAACCTACTCCTGCGAAATCCGCGCCCTGGTTTTCGTTTTGGTAGGACGCGCAATGGGGGCCGGAATACGGGCTGGAGGATTTAACTCAAAAATAGCCTCGTACTAAGGAGTTACTCCCAAAGTGGAAAGTAACGGATAGACCTTAGCTGCTCATTCGAAGGGATGACATGGTTTCCGATGGTTTGCGGCCAGTAAATGAACAGGATGTTGAAAGAGGGTCGCAAATGTGTCGCGCTGGATAGATGAGCCATCCATTTGGATGGTAGGCGCTAATGGGCGTATGGGCCTTGGACGATGGGCCGGAAACGAAAAACCCCTGAGTTCTCTAGGAATCTCAGGGGTTTTGCTTGCATCGAATTTGGCGGTGAAGGAGAGATTCGAACTCTCGATACAGTTTCCTGTATACACACTTTCCAGGCGTGCTCCTTAAGCCACTCGGACACTTCACCGTATCTCTTCAGACGTTCAGTCTGTCGAGGCGCGCTAATGTAGTCGAAAGTTCTTATGAAGGCAAAACTTTTTTTCAGAATTTTCATGCGGTTAAGCAGAAAAGCACGAAGCCCCGGCTTCCTGCAAAGATCCGGGGCCAGGTGTGGCTAGCGCAATGCTGGTAATCAGGCGCCGAAGCCTCCGTCGATGGTCAGGCTGGCGCCGGTGACGTAGCCTGCTTCGGGGCCTGCGAGGTAGGCGACCATCGCGGCAATTTCCTCGGACTTGCCGTAGCGGGGAACGGCCATCAGCCCCATCAGCGACGCGGCGAAATCGCTGTCGGCGGGGTTCATGTCGGTATCGACCGGCCCTGGTTGTACGTTGTTGATGGTGATGCCTCGCGGGCCGAGGTCGCGGGCCAGGCCTTTGGTCAGACCGACCAGTGCCGATTTGCTCATGGCGTAGACGCCGCCACCGCCGAAGGGCATGCGGTCGGCGTTGGTGCTGCCGATGTTGATGATGCGGCCGCCTTCCTTCATATGGCGGGCGGCTTCCTGGCTGGCGATGAACACGCTGCGCACGTTGATCGCCAGAGTACGGTCGAAATCTTCCAGGCTGAACTCTTCCAGTGGAGCAATGGCGAGGACGCCAGCGTTGTTCACCAGAATGTCGACGCCACCGAAGGCTTCGACGGTTTTGGCGACTGCGCCGCGAATGGCGTGTTCGTTGGCGCTGTCGGCCTTGATCGCCAGGGCCTTGCCGCCTGCGGAGGTGACTTCGTCCTGCAGTGCGCGAGCCTTGTCTTCGGAGCTGACGAAGGTGAAGGCAACCGCTGCCCCCTGTTCGGCCAGACGTTTGACGATGGCGGCGCCGATGCCGCGAGAACCGCCTTGAACCAGTGCTACTTTGCCGATGAGGTTGGTTGGGTGAGTCATGTCGATCTCCTGTAACCATGGGGTAGTGAGTGGATGGACGTCAGTATCTGTCGCGGATTAGGTTCTCGGTAGCCGGTAATCGCTATAGTCTGTGTAAACCAGAAGTTGTGAATGAGTGCGATGGAAAACTTCTCCAGCATCGAGTGTTTCGTGCGCAGTGCCGAGGTCGGCAGCTTCGCGGAGGCGGCGCGGCGTCTGAGCCTGACGCCGGCGGCGGTGGGCAAGAGCGTGGCCAAACTCGAGGCGAGGCTGGGCGTGCGGCTGTTCCAGCGTAGTACGCGGCGGCTGACATTGACGGAAGCCGGGCAACGATTTCTCGAAGAGGTGCGCGCCAGCTTCAATACCATCCAGAACGCAGTGGCCAATCTGGCCAGTGCCCAGGGCAGTCCTGCGGGGACGCTGAAGGTCAGTGTCGGTACGATATTTGGCTGTCTGTATGTGGTGCCGTTGTTGGGCGAGTTCTTGCGACGTTATCCGGCGATCACCCCGGATTGGCATTTCGATAACCGGCAGGTGGACCTGATCGGGCAGGGGTTCGATGCAGCGATTGGCGGAGGTTTCGATCTGCCCCAGGGCGTCGTTGCGCGCAAGCTGGCCCCCGCGCATCGAATATTGGTGGCGTCACCACACTGGCTGAAGGCGCATTCAGCGGTGCAGCATCCCGATGACTTGAGCGAATGCGAGGGCATTCTGATCCGCTCGCCGCAAACCGGGCGCATACGCTCCTGGCCGCTGTCCCATCGCAGTCAGGAGCAAACGCCGTTGCGGCTCAAAGCGCGCATGACCCTGAGCGATTCCGAAGCAGCCTGTCGTGCCGCCGCTCAAGGGCTGGGTGTCGCACTGGTCAGCATGCCGTTCGCATTGCCTCATATAAGAAGCGGGGCGTTGCAGAGGGTATTGCCCGATTGGTATGTCGAAGATGGCAATATCTCGATTTATTACAGCGAACACAAAATGCTGCCCGGCAAGACCCGGGCGTTCGTCGATTTCATCATCGAGCAGTTTGCCGAACAACAGTTGGCGCAGCATTTCAGCGCTATTCAAGCCCGGCCGGACCGCTAAAGAGGCAGCGGCGGCCTCCGTGGTTTAAGGAGAGCAACAGTGGAAATCCATCGCAAAGCTGCGTTGATCATCATCGACATGCAGCAAGGCATTCATCACCCCAAACTCGGGCGGCGCAACAATCCCGACGCAGAGCAGCAGATGCTGGCGCTGCTGCAAGCATGGCGCCGGACCGAGCGGACGGTGATTCATGTTCGGCACTTTTCCCGCGAGCCCGACTCGGTGTTCTGGCCCGGGCAATCAGGCGTCGAGTTTCAGCCCGAGTTCCTGCCGTGGGACGGGGAAGGCGAGTTGCACAAGCAGGTGCCGGATGCGTTTTGTCACTCGGCGCTGGAGGGCTGGTTACGGGCGGACGGGATCAGACAGGTGATCATTGTCGGCGTAGTGACTAACAACTCGGTGGAGTCAACCGCGCGCACCGGCGGCAATCTGGGGTTTGAGGTGATCGTGCCCCATGACGCCTGCTACACCTTCGAGGGGGCGGATTTTTTCGGCCATCCGCGCAGTGCCGAGGAAATTCACGGGATGTCGCTGGCCAACCTGCACGGGGAGTATGCGCAGGTGGTGGGGACTGAGGAGATTTTGCGCAGCCTGGGGTAGCGCGGTCAGTGGGTGAATCGCTTGATGATCGTTCCCACGCTCCAGCGTGGGAATGCCTTGCTGGACGCTCTGCGTCCACCGCGACGCAGAGCATGGGGACGATCACGGTCGCTTACAGCCTGAATCGCGCCATCTGCGCCGCCAGGTGTTCGGCCTTTTGCGACAGTTTCTGGCAGTCCTCGCGGCAGGCCTTGACGTCACTGGCCGTCGATTGCGCCAGATCAGCAATGCCTTGCACGTTGCGGTTGATCTCTTCGGTGACGGTGCTTTGTTCCTCAGTGGCCGCAGCGACCTGGTGGTTGCGGTCGGTCAGTTCTTCGACGTGGCCTGCAATCGCGTCCAGCGAATTGCCGGTTCTGCGGCTGGCTTCCACGCCTGTCCCGGTCGCCGCTTGTCCTGCACGCATGGACGTCACCGCCTGATCGGCGCCGCTTTTCAGCTCGCCCATCATCTGCTGGATTTCAGATGTCGCGCTTTGCGTGCGGCCCGCCAAGGTACGCACCTCATCGGCCACCACCGCGAAACCTCGTCCCATCTCGCCCGCGCGTGCCGCTTCGATGGCGGCGTTCAACGCCAGCAGGTTGGTCTGCTCGGAGATGCTGCGAATCACGCTGAGCACCTGGTCGATGGTGGAAATCTGCGTGGCAAGGTTTTCCACCGCACCGGCTGCAGTGCCCACGCCATCGGACATGCTCTGGATGTGGCCGATGGATTCGCCCACCACTCTTTTTGCCGACACCGCCTCCTGATGGGTATTACGCGAAACATCGGCAGCGGCGCCGGCGTTGCGGGCAATTTCCTGCACGGTCAGGCCCATCTCATGAACAGCCGTGGCGACCATGTCGGTCATCTGCTGTTGTTTGAGCGCACGGCTGGAGGTGCTGTCGACCACGCGCGCCACATCTACCACGCTGTGACGCAGCTGTTCGCTGGTCTGCAGGACGTCGCCAATCAGCAGCCGCAGGCTTTCGATGAAACGGTTGAAACCTCGGGCCAGGTCGCCCAGTTCGTTGGCGCGGCTGTCGTCCAGACGGCGGGTCAGATCACCCTGACCACCGCCAATGTCGACCAGCGCGGTGGTGACCTGCTGAATCGGCCGCACGATGCCACGGGCGATCCATGCCACGAAGCCGAGGAAGCACAGCACCACGGCCAGACTGATCGCCGAAATGGTGGTCAGCGCGTCTTTGGCCGGGCCATAGACTTCGGCCAGAGGTACTTCACTGACCAGCGTCCAGCCCAGCGAATCCACCGGTTTGGCGACGGCGACATACGCCAGGCCATTGCGCTCGAATTCCAGCGCCTGGCCGTTGCCGTTCTGGCTCAACAAGGTGCGGGCCGCGCTGTCGCCGACCAACTGAGTCAGGGATTGGTGGTCGTTGAAGTCAGCGTTCGGATGGACCTTGATCCGGCCATCGGCGCTGACCAGATACACCTGACCCTCTTTGCCGAAGTGGAAGTCGCGGACCATCTGCGACAGCGCACTCATGCTGAAACCCAGACCGGCGACGCCGACGACGGTGCCGTTGTGCTCGATGCGCTGGTTGATGAACAGCGTCGGCACCTTGGTCGTGGCGTCGATATCGATGTCCAGCGAGCGCTGCTTGTTGCTGTCGAGGAATCCGTAGAACCAGTTGTTTTCTGCCGGACCGCGGAGCAGGGTGCGATCGGCGCCCTTGTTGGTGATGTAGTGGCCGCTCTCTTTGGCAACGATGAAGGTGGTCAACGCGTTGTGCTGCTCTTTGATTTTCGCCAGATAACGAATGAACGACGGCTGTTGCGCGGCGTCTTCGCCATTGCCCAGCCAGTCGGAGACCAGCGTGTTGTCGGCCATGTCGCTGGCTGCTGTCAGTGGCGCGGCGAGCAGGCGCTCGAGGTCGTTGCGGATCGCTTCGACACTGGCGGGCATCGCTTGCTGCAGCAAATAGCGGTCGGTCAGTTTGTTCAGCGCGAAGGCATAGATCGCGATGACGATCAGGCTGCTGATGACCAGCGCCGCACCCATGCTCAGGGTCAGTTGCCACTGAATACTTTTTCGCCAGACAGGCATAGAAAACTCCGCAAATACAAACGCACAACCACCATGGAACAGTGCGGGTAGCTCGCCAGGAGCAATAAGCGGGCCATCAAGCTGACCAAGTGGTCAGCTTATGAGGGGTAAAACCCTTGCACGCTCCAGAAATACTGACTCAAGACCGCTCGGCGGATTGTTTCAATCAGGTTTCAGAGGACTGTTGTGTACAAAGTCTGGGTACTTTTGTATCGATGAGGCTCTGAGGTGCGCACAAATGTGGCAAGTGGCCGGGAACATCGCCCTGATTTTGCCATTCGCCTGACGCTCGATTGGCCATGCGGACAACGGGCGTTGTCGGGGGGCTGCGCCAGAGAAGGTATGCGATCGCATGGAAGCAGGCAGTGAGCCAGAGACATCACGCCAATCGCGCAGATGAACCCGTTCCTGTCAACCGGCACCCACCGGTTTTGCATCGATCTCGCGAGTGTGGCGTCGTATCAGTGCTGCACACCCGCACGCTTGAGCAGTTTCTTGCAGCGCTCGGACAGGTGGATCACGCGCAGGTGTTTCCCGGCTTTCTGATAGCGCTCGCGCAAGGTCATCAGCGCGGCGATCGCCGAGTAGTCGACGAAACTCAGATGACGGCAGTCCAGGGTCACGTGTTCCGGGTCGCCCACGTGATCGAATTGATCGAGAAACGGGGTGGTCGAGGCGAAGAACAGGGTGCCGTGCAGGTGATAGATCTTGCTGCCGTCGGCTTCGGTATGGCTGTCGGCGTAGAGCTCGCGGGCCTGCTGCCAGGCGAAATTGAGGGCGGCGATCAGGATGCCGAACAGCACCGCCGTCGCCAGGTCGGTGAGTACGGTGACGATGGTCACGGCGATGATCGCCAGCACATCGTTCAGCGGCACCTTGCGCAATACCCGCAGCGACGCCCAGGCGAAGGTCTGCTGGGCAACGACGAACATCACCCCGACCAGCGCGGCCAGTGGAATGCGCTCGATCAGTGGCGACAGAAACAGCACGAACATCAGAATCATCACCCCGGCGACGATGCCCGACACTCGGCCGCGCCCGCCGGAACTGAGGTTGATCACGGTCTGGCCGATCATCGCGCAGCCGCCCATCCCGCCACAGAAACCGGACGCCATGTTGGCCACGCCCAGGGCGACGCATTCGCGATCCGGGTAGCCGCGACTTTCGGTGATTTCATCGGTGAGGTTAAGGGTCAGCAGGGTTTCCAGCAGACCGACCAGGGCCATCAGCACGGCATAGGGCGCGATGATGTACAGCGTGTCGAGGTTCCACGGCACACTCGGCACCGACACGCCCGGCAGGCCACCGGCGATATGGGCCATGTCGCCCAGGGTGCGAGTCGGCAGGTTGAACAGGTAGACCAGCAGACCGACTCCGAGAATGGCGACCAGCGCAGGCGGCACCGAGCGGGTCAGGCGCGGCAGCAGGTAAACCACCGCCATGGTCAACGCCACAAGCCCCAACATCAGGTACAACGGCGTGCCGCTGAGCCAGGTATCGCCACTTTTGAAGTGTTCGAGCTGTGCCATGGCAATGACGATGGCCAGACCGTTGACGAAGCCGAGCATCACCGGGTACGGCACCATCCGCACCAGTTTGCCCAGCCGCAGCAGGCCGAACGCGATCATCACCAGGCCGCCGAGCAGCACCGTCGCCAGCAGGTATTGCACGGCGTGTTGCACCACCAGCGCGACGATCACCACGGCCATCGAGCCCGCAGCACCGGAAACCATGCCCGGCCTGCCGCCGAACAGCGCGGTCAGGGTGCAGATAATGAAGGCGCCATACAGGCCCATCAGCGGGTTGAGGTGAGCGACGAGGGCGAAGGCGATGCACTCGGGCACCAGGGCGAATGAGGTGGTGAGTCCGGCGAGGACGTCGGCGCGTAAGCGGGCGGGTTTCATGGGTTACCTGAATGACGGAGCGGCCCTTGGACGGCCACCGCGGGCGAAAAAGAGGGAATGTTACGGAATGTGAGACGGTAGAGCCAGCCGCACCGCCGATCTGTTTCTGCCCGGAGGGCGTGGGAGTCCCGCTTGCTGACGATCTGCCGGGAACCGGCAGTCGAATCAGACACCTCGTCGTTTCAGGTGTATTGAGTCGTCAGGGTTTGCTGCCGGTTCCCGGCCGATCGCTGGTAAACCGAGCCCCCACGCCCTTCGGGCAGAATCAAAGGCGTTCGCGCCAAACCAACGGTTGCGATCAGAAGCGCCCTGGGTGCAGCTGAAATCTTCTCAGTGTCCAGTCAACCGCGATTGTGTAACGATATCGGGCTTGAATGCTTTCTGCTGACCCCACTTAAAATCCTTGAAGGACAGAACACGGATGCTTGCCGCGCTCAGACATTACCCTGCCTCAGTCAATCTCCTGCTCGCGTCGTCGTTGTTTCAATCTGCTGGGAGCTTCGTACTCCAGACGCCACGACGCTTCCTCCAGCACGGGATGACCGGTTTCAGATGAGTGCGCTTTCCCCACTAGCAGCCTGGCAGCAGGCGCTCGACACACAGGGTTTTCAGCCGGACGAGGCGCAGCGTCAGGCCGCGCAGAAGCTAGAAGATTGCTGGCTGGCGCTGCGCGACGGCTCGCGCCACGACATGCCCAAGGGCGTGTATCTATGGGGCCCGGTCGGGCGCGGCAAGACCTGGCTCATGGACCGCTTCTTCGAGAACGTGCAGATCCCGGCCCGGCGTCAGCATTTTCATCACTTCATGCGTTGGGTGCATCAGCGCCTGTTTCAGCTGACCGGCGTCCCCAAACCCCTTGAGGTGCTCGCCCGCGAGTTGGGGCAGGACGTGCGCCTATTGTGCTTCGACGAGCTGTTCGTCAATGACATCGGCGACGCAGTGATTCTCGGCGGCCTGTTGCGGGCGATGTTCGAGGAAGGTGTGGTGCTGATCTGCACCTCCAACCAACTGCCCGAGCAGTTGTATTCCACGGGGCACAATCGCGAGCGTTTCGGGCCGGCGATCACGGCGATCAATCACTACATGAACGTGGTCTCGGTGGACGGCGGTGAAGACCATCGCCTGCATCCGGGTCAGGCGCAGCAGCGCTACTGGGTGACCGGTGATAGCGGCCCGAGCGCGTTGCTCCAGGTGTTCGAGGACCTGAGCAGCGGCGAAACGGTGTCGATTCAGCCGGTGCCGGTCGGACGTCGTCATGTGAAGGTAGTCCGTTGCAGCAGGACCGTGATCTGGTGTCGGTATGCCGACCTGTGCGAGCAGCCGCTGGCGGCGATGGACTTCATCGAGTTATGCGACCGCTACAAGGCGGTGTTGCTGAGCGACGTCCCGGCCTTGAGCGCACCGCAGCGAGAAGGTCGTATTGCTCGCGGCACCGAAGACGGCGTCGAGCAAGTGGTCGCCNGTTTCATCGCGCTGGTGGACGAGTGCTACGACCGCAAGGTGCCGCTGTATGTCGAGGCCGCGATGTCGATGCACGAACTGTATACCGAGGGCTACCTGGCCTTCGCCTTTCGCCGAACCCTGAGCCGGTTGCAGGAGATGCAACTGGCGCGGTTCGGGCATTGATGGGGCAGGCCGCGGTTAGCTTACCTAGCCGTTCGGCTCGCCGGCGGTGGGGCCCCTGAAATCACTGCCGCGGCAAGCCGGACGACTACGGGGATCGAGTCAGCTTTGATTCCTGCGCCTCTGCGCCAACACATGCTTGGCGCCTTCACCCACCAGCACCATCACCGCCAGCCAGATCGGCAGATAGGTCATCCATTCGTCGCGGCCGATGGACTCGCCCAGCAACAGCGCAACGCCGACCAGCAGCACCGGTTCGACGTAACTCAACAGCCCGAACACGCTGAACGCCAGCAGGCGGCTGGCCAGGATGTAGCTGACCAGCGCCAGCGCACTGATCGCACCCAGCACCGGAATCAGCAGATAGAAACGCGGAAACTGCTCGACCACCGAAGGGTTGCCCTTGCAGATGAACAGCACTGCGACCGGCAGGATCAGCAGCATGTCCCACCACAGACCGCCCAGGTTGTCGGTCTTGAACTTGCGTCTGAGGATGAAATAGACCGGGTAGCCCAGACACACCAGCAAGGTTTCCCAGGAGAAGCTGCCCAGCCTGAAGAGCTCGTTGCCCACGCCCACCAGCGCAAGGCACGCGGCGATTTTTTGCAGGCGCGACAGGTGTTCGCCGTAGACCACACGGCCGGTGAGGATCATGGTCAGTGGCAGCAGAAAGTAGCCCAGCGACACCTCGAGGCTGCGCCCGTGCAGCGGTGCCCACATGAACAGCCACAACTGCGCGCCCAGCAACAGGGCCGAAAACATCTTTACGCCGAGCAGAGCGGGGTTGTGACGCAGGCGAGCCGTCAGTGTCCGCACCATTTTCCAGTCACCGCTGCTGAGCATGAAGATCGTCACGCAGGGCAGGGTCAGCAGCATGCGCCAGCCGAATATTTCTTCACCGCTGAGGGGTTTCAGCAATGAGGTGTAGAAGTACATGACCGCGAAGAGGCAGGAGGCCATGACCGATAACGCAACACCCTTGTACACAGGGTCTCCTTGGTTTCGATGCTTGGGAAGTGAATACGTCGGGCTCTGATGGCCGGATCGTGTAGGGGAAAGCGGCGCATAGTTTATCTGAACGTTCCTCGGGCGTTCGCTCGCATTCTGGTAAACGCCAGATGGCCTGGCAGTAAACGATGCACGTTTGGCAGAGAACGAGACCGCGTGCCGATTGAGCCGAAAACGGCTGTCCCTCAGACTTTTCCTCAACGCGCCAGACCGGCGCGATCAATCGAGGAAGACCTCCATGACTCAAGAAATCGCCGGTATCAAAATCCCCGACAGTGCCCTGGCCCGCGCCACCACCGAATACATTCGCGACGAAGAAGACGACCTGTTGTTCAACCACTCACGTCGCGTATTCCTGTGGGGCGCGCTGACCGGTGAGCGCAAAGGCCTGAAGTACGACGCCGAACAGCTTTACGTCGGCGCGATGTTCCATGACCTGGGCCTGGTGAAAAAACACAGCAGCCCGGACCTGCGTTTCGAAGTGGACAGTGCCAACGCTGCCCGCGCCTTTGCCAGGCCGTTCGGGTTGTCCGAAGGTGATCTCGAGCAGGTCTGGCTGTCCATCGCGTTGCACACCACGCCGGGGGTTCCCGAGCATCTGCGTCCGAACGTGGCCTTGGTGACCGCTGGCGTCGAAATGGACGTGCTGGGTATCAACTACGACCAGTTCAGCGATGAGCAACGGGAAGTCGTGACCCACGCTCACCCCCGTGGCGAGGCGTTCAAGGAGTGCATCCTGTGCGCCTTCGCCAATGGCTTCAGGCACAAGCCGGACACCACCTTCGGCACCGTGAACGCCGATGTGCTGGTGGATGAAGATGCGAAGTTCAAGCCGATGAACTTCGTCGAGATCATCCGCACGTCGCCGTGGAAGGCGTAACGGGAGATTCATTGTTGAACCGGGCGCCGGCAACCGGCCCAGACGCGCCTGCCAGACGCGCCTGATTGTTCCCACGCTCTGCGTGGGAATGCCGCCCTCGACGCTCCGCGCCCACTTAGGGTAACGCTGAGCGTCACAGGATTTATCACCACGCGGAGCGAGGGAACGATCAGCAGAGATCGTTATGGCGTCAGGGGGTTGAGGCATTCCTGAGGCCAAATCCCTCAGCATCCCTTCTTCGGCATTGCGCCAACCTTTGTTAGGCTCTCTTTTTGTCGGCCCATGATGGGCGGGCTGGTTTTCTAGGGAGCGGCAATGACGTCCATCAGTACCGCAGCGCCCACCGTTCCGGGTCGGTTGGAACAGTTCTCCACGCGCGTCGCCTATTTCATCACCGGTTTCAGCATTTCCGCCTGGGCGCCCCTTGTGCCCTATGCCAAAAGCCGCATGGGGCTGGACGACGCCAACCTTGGCCTGTTGCTGCTGTGTCTGGGAATCGGCTCGATCATCGCCATGCCTATGGCGGGAGCGATGACCGTTCGCTACGGCTGTCGGCGGCTCATCATCCTGTGCGGCAGCATCGCCTGTCTGTGCCTTCCCTTGCTCGCCACTCTCACCAGTGTGCCGTTGATGGTTGCGACGTTATTCGTCTACGGTGCGAGCATGGGCGCGCTCGGGTGTGTCACCAATATTCAGGCGATCATCGTCGAGCGCGCGAGCGGCAAGACCATGATGTCCGGCTTTCACGGCCTGTTCAGTTGCGGCGGGATTGTCGGCGCCGCAGGGGTTTCGGCGCTGCTGAGCGTCGGCGTCTGGCCGTGGCTGACGATGACGCTGGTCGCTGTGTTCATCGCCATCGCCTTGTACAAGGCTGGCCCGAACATGCTCGGCTATGGCAGTCAGGCCGGAGGCCCCGCATTCGCGATCCCTCACGGCGTGGTGCTGTTCATCGGTCTGATGTGCTTCACCGTTTTCCTCACCGAGGGCGCGATGCTCGACTGGAGCGCGGTGTTCCTCAGTGCCCAACGTGGCGTCGAACCGTCCTACGCCGGTTTCGGTTACGCAGTGTTCGCGCTGGCCATGGCCATCGGGCGCTTGTGCGGCGACCCCATCGTGCGGCGCCTGGGTGTGCACCGGATTATTCTGTTCGGCGGATTGTGCGCTGCAGTCGGCATGGCCGTGGCGACGCTGATCCCGTACTGGCAGGCCGCGCTCTGTGGCTACGCGCTGGTGGGGATCGGTTGCTCCAACATCGTGCCGGTGTTCTACAGCGCGGTCGGGCGACAGAAGACCATGCCGGAAAACGTCGCCGTTCCGGCTATCACCACGTTGGGCTACATCGGCATCCTCATGGGCCCGGCCGGGATCGGTTTCGTCGCGCACCTCAGCAGCCTGGGCGTGGCCTTCCTGCTCATTGCCGTGATGCTGCTGGGCGTGGCTATCAGCGGTCGTTACCTGAAAGTCTGAAACTCAGATGGCTCGCGCAGTGCCCGACACGCGAATCGAGCTGCCGGGCACGTCGCTGAACTCGGCGTGGATCCGCGAACGGCAGCCCATGTCTTCGCCCTGCACGATGTCGATGACGCCGCCGTGATCCCAGCCGATGTCACGCAAGTAACCGGCAAAGGCGGCGCTGGCAGCACCGGTGGCCGGGTCTTCGTAGACGCCACCGAAGGCGAACGGGTTGCGGGTATGGAACAGGCGGGACGTTTCAGCGAACACCAAAAGGAGGGTCACCAGCCCTTCGCGGACCATCAGACGGCGGCCGGTTTCGAAGTCGTAACGCATGCCTTTCAGCGTCTCGCGGCGGTTGACGGCCAGCACCAGATGTTGGGCCCCGCCGTTGATCAAAGCGGGAGGAATGCGCAGATCAATGTCTTCGGCCTGCAAGTCGAACAAGCTCATGGCCTCGCTCAGCAATGGGCGGCTGACGGGCTGGCTGTGGGTCGGCGGGGATTGCAGCGCAGCAGCGGTCAATCGGCCCTGTTTTCGGCCTTCGACGCTGATCTGCGCTTCGTTCAGTTGCAGCTTGAAAACCCCATCGCCGAAATGCTCGGCCAGCGCCGCACCGAGGGCGATGGTGGCGTGTCCGCAGAACGGTACTTCGGCTTCGGGGGAAAAGTAACGCACGCGAAAACCATCGTCTTGCGGTACGGCAAAGGCAGTTTCCGAATACCCCACGTCAGCCGCAACCGCCTGCATGGTCGCGTCGTCGGGGAAGATTTCGCCGATCCATACACCGGCCGGATTGCCGCCCTGGTCTGCGTCGGAAAAGGCTGAAAGCCTGCGGATGTCCATTGCCATGTTCGAGTGCCCTTGCGCCGTGGGAAAGTGGCGCAATTGTTGTCGAAGCGGGCGACGGACACCAACCAAAAGTGCTTATGCGTTGGATTCAGGCGATTGATGCAAGGGCCATGATCACTCCGGAATCATCGCAAAACCGACACCGAAACGGTTCCAGGCATTGATGGTGGCGATTGCCAGGGTGATGTTGGCGACGTCGGCCTCGCTGTAATGCTCCAGCAGGGCTTCGTATTGATGCTGTGGTGCGTGGTGAATCGACAGTTGAGTCAGGCTTTCGACCCAGGCCAGCACGACCTTCTCTTTTTCGCTGAAGAAGTGGGTCTCTTCCCAGACGCTCAAGGTCTGCAGACGGGCTTCGGTTTCACCGGCCTTGCGGGCATCATTGGCGTGCATGTTGACGCAGTAGGCGCAGCCGTTGATCTGCGAAGCGCGCAGGCGAATCAGCTCCAGCAGCGAGCTGTCCAGGCCGGATTTACCCAGTGCCATTTCCAGGCCCACCATGGCTTTGTAGGCTTCCGGCGACTTTTGTGCCCAGGCGATTCTCTTGCTCATGACGTGTGTTCCGAAGGAAGTTGAAGGAGAAGTGCGTTGCTGTGGGATTACATTACGCTTGAAGGTTGCAAGCCCGAATAGCCAATGAAACGGGATTGCGGGAGACCAATTGCGCCGCTCACCTCCCTGGAACACGTTTCATGAACGGGCCGGCCACGTTTGGGGCCTTGTCCCACACGCTCAGCGACTTAGCATGTGCGCCAGTTCTAACAACAACTCACAAGGAGCCATCCATGTTTGCCGGATTTCAGAAAGATCAGCGCCAGGTCAACGGTGTACAGATCGCCTACCGGATCGGCGGGAGCGGTCCGGGCTTGTTGCTGCTGCACGGCCACCCGCAGACCCACGTCATCTGGCACAAGATCGCCGAACAGTTGAGTCAGCATTTCACCGTGGTCGCGGCGGATCTGCGCGGCTATGGCGACAGCAGCAAACCGCCGGCGACCGAGGACCATTCCAGCTATTCGAAGCGGGAGATGGGCCGCGACATGGTCGAGCTGATGCGCGAACTGGGGTTGCCGACGTTTTCGATATTGGCTCATGACCGTGGCGCTCGGGTGGCGCACCGACTGGCGCTGGATCATCCACAGGCGGTCACGCGCATGGCGTTGCTCGACATCGCGCCAACCCTGGCGATGTACAGCCAGACCAACGAAGCCTTTGCGCGCGCCTACTGGCACTGGTTTTTCCTGATTCGTCCGGCGCCGTTACCCGAAACGTTGCTGGAGGCCAATCCCGAGCGCTACCTGCGCAGCGTCATGGGCAGCCGCAGCGCAGGGCTCACACCGTTTACCGATGAAGCATTCGCCGAATACGTGCGGTGTGCCAGCCTGCCGGGCGCGGCCCGCGGCGTGTGCGAAGACTATCGCGCCAGCGCCAGTATCGATATGGACCACGACCGTGAGGACATCGCCGCGGGCAATCATCTGACCCTGCCGTTGATGGTGCTGTGGGGTGACGAAGGGACGGTGGGCAAATGCTTCGAGCCGCTCAAGGAGTGGCACAAAGTGGCTACTGACGTGCGCGGCAAGGCGCTGCCCGGCGGGCATTATCTGGCGGAGGAAATTCCCGAGGCGTTGTTGGCGGAGGTGTTGCCGTTTTTGCAGTGAAAGGTGGCTTAGGTTCATACCTCCCCGCAGCAGCACGGCTTACCGGCGGTAGCGTTTTCGGAAACGCCTCCGCCGGCAAGCCATGCTGCTACGGGGGATCGGCGTCAACGCTCCATTGGGCCGTGCATGGGTCTGTGCTTTTCGAGTCTGCGCGCCACAATCCGCTCCCGCACCTTGTCATACGCCATGTTGAACACCAGGGTGTACGGCAGGAACAACAGCAACAGGCCGATATCCAGCAGGAACGCCTGCCACAGGCTGATCGACAGCCACCACGCGGCCAGTGGCACGACTGCGATGATCAGGCCGGTTTCGAACGCGATTGCGTGCAGCACCCGAACCTTCAGGCTCATGGCAAAGCCGATGCGCCGACGCAACCGGTCGAAGCCTGCGTTGAACACCATGTTCCAGAGCATTGCCACGGTTGAAATCATCACCGTCATCGCGCCCATCTTGCCCAGCGACTGGCCGAGCACCCAGGCCAGTCCCGGTGCAAACAGCACCACGCCAATGAGTTCGAACAGCGACGCATGAAACGCGCGTTCCTTGATGGATTTGGCAGGGACGGCCGACTTCGCGGTCTTCGTTTGAGAGATGACGCCAATTGACATGACCATTTCACTTTGTTGCGGGGCAGGCGTGCATTGTCGGCGTGCGATGGACTAAAGTGAAAATCGTTACCATCGGAAAAACCGATGGGTGAAAGAGCAAACCTGTCATGAGCTATTCCCCCGAAGCCCTGGAAGCCTTTGCCCAGACCATCGCCCTGGGTTCGTTCAGCGCGGCTGCACGGCGGCTGGGCAAAAGCCAGTCGACGGTCAGTGAAGCGATCTCTCGGCTGGAGATTGATCTCGGCGTGGAACTGTTCGACCGCTCGTCGAAACAACCGGTGTTGACCGAAGCGGGCAGGGCGCTGCACGGACGGATCGAAGAAGTGCTGGGGGCCTGCGACAAGTTGCGCCGCGCGGCGGGGCGTCTGGCTGAAGGCATGGAACCCCGGCTGACGCTGGTGTTGTCCGACGCCAATCAGTTCGCTGAGTTCGAGGCGCGCATGGCCGAACTCGATCAGCGCTTTCCGGAGCTGGAACTCGAATGCGTGTTCGCCGAGCACGGCGACGCCATCAACCTGATCCAGAGCGGACGGGCGTCGCTAGGGCTGCTGTCGGCCCAGGCCAGCTATCCGCCGGAAGTGGGCCACGCGACCATTGCCGAGCGCGCCGACTTTGGACTGTTCGTCTCCCATCAGCATCCACTCGCAGCCGAAGATGCCGTGGATTACCGCAAACTTGCGCAGCACCGCGCCTTGCGCCTGAACACCATCGTCGACGAAAGCATCCCCACCGATGACCTGCCCAGTGGCGCGCGACGTAGCTGGTCGGCGCCCAATTATCTGTTGCTGATGGACATGGCGATCTTCGGATTCGGCTGGTCGGCCCTGCCGCGCTGGCTGGTCCGCGGTTACGCTCAGGGGCGCCTGAAGGAATTGCAGGTCCCCGGCTGGCCGCGCAGTTCGGCAGTGGATGTGATCTGGTCACGGCAGAAAAGCCTGGGTCCGGCAGGCGCCTGGTTGCTCGATACGCTGCTGGAGGGACGCGGCGGATATTGAACGCCGACGGGTACGCAGAGCGCGTTTGAAATCTTCATCGCAAACGATTGCGACCACCGGTGGTCTGTATTGACCAGCGGTGCGAACCCCTCTGAATCCGGGGTTTGCACCGGTTATGCAGTGCCGTGGCCGCTGTTTTTGTCTGCGCCAGGCGATCACCCCACAAAATAGAGGTTGAATAGTCACAGAAAATGTTATTTAAATAACAAAAATAATAACGCGTCGGCGGTCGTTTTTTCGGACCCCGCTGCGTAAACAAGGTATGACACACATGAACAAGATCGCGGTCATCGGCAGCAACATGGTGGATTTGATCACCTACATCGACCGGATGCCGGCCCAGGGCGAAACCCTCGAGGCGCCGAATTTCGCCATGGGCTGCGGCGGCAAGGGCGCCAATCAGGCCGTGGCGGCTGCCAAGCTCGGCGCCGACGTGCTGATGCTGAGCAAGGTCGGTGACGACATGTTCGCCGACAACACGCTCGCCAACTTCCAGCGCTTTGGCATCGACACCCATTTCGTAGAGTGCGTGCCCGGTGTTTCCAGCGGCGTCGCGCCGATCTTCGTGCAGAGCGACTCGCACAACAGCATCCTCATCGTCAAAGGCGCCAACGCTCACCTCAAACCTGCCGATATCGACGCCGCGCGAGCCGCGTTGCGCGATTGCAAGCTGATCGTGCTGCAGCTGGAAATCGAGCTGGAAACGGTCTACCACGCCATCGACTTCGCCAAGGCCAACGGCATTCCCGTGCTGCTCAATCCGGCACCTGCCGTCAAAGGCCTGAGCCGCGAACACCTGCTGCAACTGGACTTCTTCATTCCCAACGAGACCGAACTGGCGCTGATCACCGGCCAGGTCGTCGACTCGCTGGAATCGGCCCGTGCCGCTGCGTTGCAACTGGTGCAGGACGGCATCCGCCACGTCATCGTCACCCTGGGTGAAAAGGGCGCGCTGTACGTGGGCGAGGAGGGCGAGTTCCGCGTCGAGGGGATCAAGGTCAACGCCCGCGACACCACAGGCGCAGGGGATGCCTTCATCGGTTGCTTCGCCCGCCACTGGAGCGAGGACGGCGATATGCGCAAGGCCATGACCCAGGCAGTGGCCTATTCGGCCTGCTCGGTTACGGGCCTTGGCACCCAGAGTTCCTACCCGGACGCTGCCACGTTCGGACAATTTCTCGAAACGCTGTAAGTCACTCATGAGCCGCCGCGCCCGGACCGGTCAATTCGACCGGCCGGGCGAGGTATTCCCTGCACTTCCCGGAGAACAACAATGACAAAGCCCGCGCTCCAACAATCCCCGGACGGGTTCTACCTGAACCGCACGCCCTGGTTCGCTTTCCTGCTGCTGTGCTGTTGTTTCGCGTTGTGGGCGGCGGCCGCGAGCATGAACGACGTGCTCATCGCGCACTTCAAGAAGGCCTTCTTGCTCAGCGATTTTCAGACCGCTTTCGTGCAGTCGGCGTTCTACCTGGGCTACTTCTTCGTGGCGATTCCGGCGGCGATGGTGGTCAGACGCTTCAGCTACAAGAGCACCATCCTCATCGGCCTGCTGTTGTACATGGTCGGCTGCTCGCTGTTCTTCCCCGCAGCCTCGATGGCCAAGTACGGCATGTTCCTGATGGCGCTGTTCGTCATCGCTGCGGGCCTGTCGTTTCTGGAGACTGCGTGCAACACGTATTCGACATTGATGGGGCCGCGTGAAACCGGCACCCGTCGTCTGAACATCTCGCAGACTTTCCACCCGTTCGGCGCCATGGCCGGGGTCTACGTTGGCAGCTTCGTGATGTTCAAGGACACCGATGCCACCCGTGAACAACTGACCCAGATGAGCGCCTCCGATGCGGCGATCCAGCAACTGGAAATGATCCAGTCGACCCTGCTGCCGTACAAATGGATGATCGCGGTCCTGATCCTGATGTTCGTGCTGATTGCCTTCACCAGATTCCCCGCGTGCAAGGGCAACATCAAGGACGTCGCGAAAAAGAGCAGCATCGGCCAGAGCCTGTCCCGCCTTTGGCGCAACCCGCGCTTCACCTTTGGCGTGCTGGCTCAGTTCCTGTATGTCGGCGCGCAGGTCGGTGTGTGGAGTTTCACCATTCGCCTGGCAATGCAGATGGGCGGGATGAACGAACGCAGCGCATCGTGGTTCCTGCTGACCACCTTTGCTGCGTACTTCGTCGGCAAGATGATCGCCAACCTGCTGATGCGCAAGATGCATCCGGCCAAGGTCCTCGCGATTTATGGCGTGCTGACCATCGTGCTGTTGGCCTACACCATTCTGGTGCCGAACATCAGTGCGGTTTACGCGGCGGTGGGTGTGAGCATCTTCCTCGGTCCGTGCTGGCCGACCATCTATGGCCTGACCATCGACGGTCTGGGCGAAGACACCGGTGTCGGCGGTTCGCTGCTGGTGATGAGCATCGTGGGCGGTGGCGTAATGCCGATCTTCCAGGGACTGTTGTCCGACGCCACCCACGGCAACATGCAGATCGCCTACAGCGTGCCATTGCTGTGCTTCGTGGTGATCGTCGCCTACGCCATCAAGTGCATGCGTGATCCACGCAGCGAAACGGCGCCGGTCGGTGCGGTAACGGCATCATGAGCGGTCTCGACAAGCGCACGACGATCCCGCTGTTTCCCGAGCTGTTCAGTGGCGATGAAAAGACCCTGCTCGAGTCCGCTGACTTTCGCGTGCTGGCCTGGACCTACCCCAGCGGCGTGAAGGCGCTGGCGCTGGAGAACAATCGCGGTCGCGTCGTGGTGCTGCCGTATCAGGGCCAGATGGTCTGGTCCGCGGTGTTCGATGGCTGCGACCTGACCATGCGCAACATGTTCGAGCAACCGCGCCCCAGTCCTACCGTGATTGGCACCTATGGTTGCTTCATGTTCCACAGCGGCATTCTGCGCAATGGCTGCCCGACACCGCAGGACGATCATCCGCTGCACGGCGAGATGCCTTGCGCGCCGATGGACAGCGCCTGGCTGGAAGTGGGCGAAGATACCTCGGGCGCGTTTCTGCGCATTGGGGGCGAATACGAATACGTGATGGGCTTCGGCGATCATTATCTCGCCCGGCCCAGCGTGACATTGCGCGCAGGCTCTGGGCTGTTCGACATCGGCATGGATGTGCGCAATCTGGCGGGCAAGCCGATGGAGCTGATGTACATGGCCCACATGAATTACGCCTACGTCGAAAACGGTCGGTTCGTCGAGCCGCTGGGTGTCGAACGCACCCGGGTTCGCAGCAGCGTTCCGGCCCATGTAAGGCCGACCCCGGCGTGGTCGGCCTACATGGCCGAACTGACGGACGATCCCTCGCGCTTGCAGACCTTGAACACGCCTGAGCTGTATGACCCGGAGATCGTCTGCTTCTTTGACGGGGTTCGAGCGGATGCGCAGGGCGATGCGCACTTTCTGCTCAAGCATGTCGACGGCGCAGCGTTCTACACCCGCTACAAGCCGGCGCAGTTCGACCACGCCGCGCGCTGGATCCTGCACAACGCCGATCAGCAGGTGGCGGCCTTCGTGTTGCCTGCCACCTGCGAGCCGGAGGGCTATCTGGCCGAGAAAGCCAAGGGCAATGTGCGAATGCTGGGCGCGGGGGAGAGTGCGGTATTCAGCGTGACCACGGGTTATCTGGCGGTTGGGGAAGTGCAGACGGTCGAGCGCAATACTCGACCGTAGCGTTTCATGACAGCCAGGGATTCTGCGCCAGGTGCCGGTCCTGAAACGCCAGAATCTGTTCGCGCTTCTGCAGGGTGCTGCCAATCGCATCCAGCCCCAGCAGCAGCGCGTTCTTCCTCAATTCATCGATCTTGAACGGCATCACCCGACCGTTCTGCAAACGAATCTCCTGCGCCGCCAGATCCACCTCGATCTGCGCGGTCTCAGGCTGGCTGACCAGCGTGCCCAACGCCTGAATCTCGGCCTCTTCCAGGACGATGATCAAGACCCCGTTGCGCTGGCAGTTGTCGTAGAAAATCCCCGCGAAACTGCTGCCGATCAGCGCCTGAATCCCCATCTGCTTGAGGCCCCAGACAGCGTGCTCGCGACTCGATCCGCAACCGAAGTTCGGCCCGGTCACCAGAAATTTCGCCCCCTGCCACGCGGGCTGGTTGAGGATGAAGTGCGGATTCGGCTCGCCAGACGGCAGGAAGCGCAGGTCGAAGAACAGGCCCCGATCCAGCCCGGCGCGGTCAATGCCCTTGAGGAACTGCTTGGGCATGATCACGTCGGTGTCGACGTTGGCGGCGAGCATGGGCGCGGCCTTGCCGCTGACTTGGGTAAACGGCTGCATGTCAGAGACTCCCCTGCAAACGACGAACATCAGTCAAGTGGCCGGTAATGGCGGCTGCGGCGACCATTGCCGGGCTCATCAGGTGGGTGCGTGCGCCTGCGCCCTGACGGCCTTCAAAATTGCGGTTGGTGCTCGACGCGCAGCGGTCGCCGGGCGCGAGCACGTCGTCGTTCATGGCCAGGCACATCGAGCAGCCCGACTGGCGCCACTCGAAACCGGCATCGCGAAAGATCGTCGCCAGCCCCTCGGCTTCGGCCTGATCGCGCACGGCGGTGGAACCGGGGACGATCATCGCCCGCACGTGTTGGGCCACGTGTCTGCCGCGCACCACGTGGGCGGCGTCGCGCAAATCTTCGATGCGCGCATTGGTGCAGGAACCGATGAAGGCGTGGCTGATGACGATCTCGCTCAGCGGCATGCCGGCTTCAAGGCCCATGTAGGTCAAGGCTCGGCGCATGTCCTGACGCAGGATCGGATCGGCGATGGCGTCCGGATCCGGCACAGTTTCATGGATAGCGGCGGCCTGATCGGGGCTGGTACCCCATGTGACCATGGGTTGCAGGTCAGTGGTATCGAGCTGGATTTCGCGGTCGAACACGGCATCAGCGTCGCTGTGCAGCGTCTTCCAGCTTTCCACGGCGCGGTCCCATAACGTGCCTTTCGGTGCGCGGGGCTTGTCCTTCAGGTAGGCGAACACCTTGTCGTCCGGCGCCATGAACGCCCCTCGTGCGCCGGCTTCCACGGCCATGTTGCAGATGGTCATCCGGGCTTCGACACTGAGGGCGGAAATGGTCGAGCCGGTGAATTCGATGGCGTAACCGGTGGCACCCGATGCGCCGATCTTGCCGATCAGCGCCATGATCACGTCCTTGGACGTCAGGCCGCTGGACAGGTCGCCCTCGACGGTCACGCGCATGCTTTTCAGACGTTTGTAGACAAGCGTCTGGGACGCCAGCAGGTGTTCGATTTCCGAGGTGCCGATGCCGAAACCGAACGCCCCCAGCGCCCCGTAAGTGGTGGTGTGGCTGTCGCCTGCGGCGATCACCATGCCGGGGAGAATAAAACCTTGCTCGGGCGCGATGACGTGTTCGATGCCCTGACGCTGGTCGAGGACGTCGAACAGTTCGATGCCGAAATTTTCGCAGTTGTCGGCCAGATACGAGACCTGTAACGCACCGCCTGGATCGGCCATGGCCGCCACCCGTTGCGGCGCGGTAGGGTTGACGTGATCGACGACCGCCAGTGCGGTTTGCGGCCGCCACACCTCACGCCCCGCCTCACGCAGACCGCTGAACGCCTGAGGGCTGGTGTATTCGTTGATGACCTGACGGTCGATATAAAGCAGAACATGGCCCTGATCATCGAGGGTGCACACGGTGTGCGAGTCGATGTGTTTGTCGTACAGGGTTCTTGCTGAGGATCTTGTTGGAGTCGTTGTTGTTGAACTCATCACGGCACTCACTCGATGGAAATCACGGCCAGGCAGGCTTGCTGACATCTTAGGCAGGCGAGGGTGACCATCAATGGCCGAAGGGTGAGGGCTTGGAACATGGATCGTGTTTGATGAGGGCGTGACGCTGGGCTGGCTCCTGGTTCTACGCGAAGGAGTTGAGAAAGACTTGTAGGGCTTTTGATTCTGCCCGAAGGGCGTGGGAGTCCAGCTTGCTGACGATGGGCTCTCGTGCGGCTTTTGATTCTGCCCGAAGGGCGTAGGAGTCCAGCTTGCTGACGATGGGCTGCGAAGCAGTCCCGAAACCATTCGACCAGATTGTGTCAGGCGGATAGCGCTGGCAGGGTTTGTTGCCGGTTCCCGGCAGATCGTCAGCAAGCTGGCCTCCCACGCCTTCGGCAGAAGCAGGCAGGTGTTGTCGCCAAAGTCCGGCCAAAAAAACAGGCGCCGAAGCGCCTGCGAAGGAGAGCACGTGAAGCTCTGTGAATCAGAAAATCTGGGTGAAGAACCAGTACAGGCCGCCGGACAGCAGGATCGCCGCTGGCAGGGTCAGAACCCAGGCCATTGCCAGGTTGCGCAGGGTGCGCATCTGCAGGCCGGAGCCGTTGGCGGTCATGCTGCCTGCCACGCCCGAAGACAGCACATGGGTGGTCGAGACCGGCAGGCCGTACATGTCCGCCGCGCCGATGGTCAGCAT
Source organism: Pseudomonas sp. LS-2 (assembly GCF_003605735.1). Classification (GTDB taxonomy): domain Bacteria; phylum Pseudomonadota; class Gammaproteobacteria; order Pseudomonadales; family Pseudomonadaceae; genus Aquipseudomonas. Next base: position 71,343 of record NZ_QXTJ01000016.1, read on the forward strand.
GGCGACCACTTCCGCCGAAGCGCCCTGGGCGTAGGTCAGGTGAGTTTTGCCGATCTTTTCACCCACTGTCACCACGATGCGTTTCCAGCCGACCATGGTGCCCAGACCCAGCGCGATGGCGACAGCGATCTTCACCCACAGCGGGATGAAGCGCGTGGCGTTGTCGATCTGCTGCTTGAACAGCTGCACCTTGCTTTGGGTATCGGCGTCGAAGTTGCCGACCTTGTTCTTGTCCATCAAACGGATGGCTTCGGAGGTCAGGTACATGTCGTTACGCACGTTGGCGGTGGCTTCGGCCGGGACCTTGGACAGCGAACCGTAGCTGGCGACCTGATCGCCGATTTTGCCGGCCATCACGGCCAGCGCGGGCACCAGATCGGGGGTGGCCTGTTTGTCACGGATGTAGTTGGAGAGCGTCTGGCGCGAATCGGCGGGCGCGGGCAATGGCGCGGCTTTGGTCAGCGCCTGTTGCGTGACCTGAGCCACCGCCGCGAACTGCACCGACTGATCGGCGGGCATCGCACGGTTAAGCGCATAGGCCATCGGCAGGGTGCCTACCAGAATCAGCATGATCAGGCCCATGCCCTTTTGCCCGTCGTTGGAGCCGTGGGCGAAGGACACGCCGGTGCAGGTCAGGATCAGCAGGCCGCGAATCCACAGCGGCGGCGGTTGATTGCCTTCCGGGGCTTTGTATAGCGCGCGGTTCTTGACGAAGGCACGTAGCGCCAGCAGCAACAGGGCCGCGCAGGTGAAGCCCACCAGCGGCGATAGCAGCAGCGAGTAGCCGATCTTGGTGGCTTGCGACCAGTCCACGCCGCTGGTGCCATCACGGCCATGCATCAGCGCGTTGGCGACGCCGACGCCGATGATCGAGCCGATCAGCGTGTGCGACGACGAAGCGGGCAGGCCCAGCCACCAGGTGCCGAGGTTCCACAGGATGGCGGCGATCAACAGGGCGAAGATCATCGCGTAACCGGCGGACGAACCCACTTGCAGGATCAGTTCGACCGGCAGCAGGGCGATGATGCCGAACGCCACCGCACCGCTGGAAAACAGCACGCCCAGAAAGTTGAACATCCCCGACCAGACCACGGCGAAATTCGGCGGCAGGGAGTGGGTATAGATGACGGTTGCCACCGCGTTGGCGGTGTCGTGGAAACCGTTGACGAATTCGAAACCCAGAGCGATCAACAACGCAACGCCGAGCAGCAGGAAGGGGGTCCAGGTCAACACGACCGTGCCCAGTTCATCCATGTCCTGCTTGAGGCTGAAGGCCGTGTACAACAGGCCCAGGCCCAGTACGGCGAAGAAGATCACCATCGTCAGAACGCCGGGCTTGCGCCCGAATTGAGCACTCAGCCCGGGACCCTGTTGCAGGGAGCCTGGAGCCATTGTCGGGGTCGCCATGATTCACAATCCTGTTGAGATGGGATGGCGAACATGATCATTACAAAATGTGACAGAGATACGACGCAGGTCAGGGTTGCGGTGGATTTGTTGGGGTAAGGGATGGGTGGCGTTAACAAATGCCGATTCTGGCCGGAGGCCGTGGCGCATGCCGGAGTGGCTTACTGACGACTGTAGGAGCGCGCTTGCCCGCGATCTGCCGGGAACCGGCAGCGAAACCAGCCAATACGGTATGCCTGATCAGACCTTACAAAGTGATCTTACTGCCGGTTCCCGGCAGATCGCGGGCAAGCGCGCTCCTACCAGAGATTCGGCCACGACCCGCTCAATAATCCCGGCTCTTGCGAAACGCCCAGCGTCCCGCAATGAAGGTAAACGTGGCTACTAGTGCCACCAGCACCCAGAAGCCATGGGGGTCGCTGGCCAGCGGAATACCGCCCACGTTCATGCCGAAGAAGCCGGCGACGATGTTGATCGGCAACGCCAGCACCGTGACCACCGTCAGGGTGAACAGCGTGCGGTTGGTCTGTTCGCTGAGGTTGGCGGCAATTTCTTCCTGCAACAGTTTGATCCGCTCCCCAAGAGCAGTGAGGTCGCTGAGCACCAGCGCCGACTCTTCGGTGGACTGCCGCAATTCCTGCAAGTCCTCCTCCAGCAGCCAGGTGGGCGGGCGATGCAGCAGGCGCATCAGCGAGCCGGGTTCCAGCGCCAGCAGCCGCTGCAGGCGGACCAGCACGCGACGCATGGTCCCCAGTTCGGTGCGGTTGTTGCTCAAGCGCTGGGACAGCAACTGGTCTTCGATTTTGTCGACGCTGATGCTGGTCTTGCGCATGAACTGGGCCAGCACCTCGCTCTGGTCTCGCAGAAGGTGCGCCAGCAGCTCGAGCGGCGAGCGAAAGGTTTCGCCCTGTTTGACCGACGAGCGCAGCTTGTCCACCGAGCGCAATGGTTGATGGCGCGCCGAGATCATCAGATTGCTGCGCACGCACACCCACAACGTGGCGATATCAGTGGAGATACGGTTGAAGTCGAACACCACGTCGTTGACCACCGCCAGCAGGGCGGAGTCGACGTGTTCGATGCGCGTCGAGCGCGAGCCTTCGTGCAGGGCTTCGAGGAACTCGTCAGGCAGTTCGAAGTTGGTTTTCATCCAGCGTTCGCAGCTGGCATGGGCCAGGTTCAGGTGCAGCCAGACGAATTCGTCAGGGTCTGTCGGCGCGCGCAGACACGCCAGCGCAGCGGTGGAATCGATCTCCCGACCAGGCTCCCCAGGACGGAAACGAAAACCGTACAGCAGCCCGAACAGGTCGGATTCCTGATGAGGAGCGATGCGTTGATTCATGAAGGCTCGCAGGCGAGGAGGCCGCAGAAGGCACGGGATCTGAAGCGGCATCATCGCAAGCGGTTTTGACAGTTTTGTGACCGTTTGTGGCAGCACGTCATGCAGACTTGTAGGAGCGCGCTTGCCCGCGATCGCGCCGGTTCAGATACCTCTATCCCGACTGACACACCGCAATCGCGGGCAAGCGCGCTCCTACAGAACGTGGGTCATCACAAAGGTGGGTCATCACACCATGGACAGACGCTTCTTGCGAGTCGGCGCAGGCCACGAGGTGTCGATCAGCAGTTCGTCCTCGATGCTCAGCTCGATCCCGGCCGCAGCGGCATTGAGCTGGAGATGGTGAGGATCGACGGCTTTGGGGATGGCGATCACGCCATCCTGACGCAACACCCAGGCCAGGCTGATCTGCGCTGGCGTGGCGTCGTGGCGTTCGGCAACTTCGATCATGGCCGGGTTCATCAGCAAGTTACCCGCCTGACCAATCGGGCAGTAGGCCATGAGCGGCATGTCGACGTTCTGCATCCAGGGCAGCAGATCGTATTCGACGCCGCGCTCTTCAGGGTTATAGAGCACTTGATTGGTGGCGCAGTGGGTGTTGTTCAGCTCCAGCATGTCCGACACATCGAAGTTCGACACGCCCCAACGGCCGATCTTGCCCGCTTCACGCAGACGTTCGAAGGCCTCAACGGTTTCCTCAAGGGGGTAGGAGCCCGGCCAGTGCAACAGGTACAGATCGATGTAGTCGGTCTTGAGCCGTTGCAGGCTGCGCTCGCACGCGGCGGCGATGCCTTTGCGGCTGGCGTTGTGCGGGTAGACCTTGCTCACCAGCACCACCTCGTCGCGCCGCCCGGCAATGGCCTCGCCGACCACTTCTTCGGCGCCGCCTTCGCCGTACATCTCGGCGGTGTCGATCAGCGTCAGGCCCAGTTCGATGCCCATCTGCAGGGCTGAAACTTCCTCTTGGCGCTGATGGCGATCTTCCCCCATGCGCCAGGTGCCTTGCCCGATGACGGGGACGGTTTGATCTGCCAGTTGGAGCGTGCGCATGGTGCCTCCTGCCGAGTGGGGTATAGAGAGATCAGGCAGTTCAGGCGGGCAGGGGTTCAATTTCATGGATGAATGCGGCTTTGCAGCAACGTCGTTTCAGGGGCGGCTGCAAGACGTGTGGGAGCCGGCTGGCTGGCGAAAGCGTCGGGCCAGAGACCTCAATGCTCAATGACGCAGCGCATTCGTCACTCAGCGGGCTCCCACAATGGATCGTCTTACTGATGTGCCTGGGCGGGCGCGGCAGGCGCCGGCCTGGAGTTCTCCCAACCCCCACCCAGCGCCAGGAACAGATCGATCTGCCCCATGGCCACCTGAGTATTCGCCGCCGCCAGTTGCGCGGTCACGTCGGTGTAGGTGCGCGTTGCCTGCAAATCCGCCAGGAACGACTCGCGACCGGCCATGAAGAAGCGGTGGGTCTGGTCAGCCGCCTGTTTGGCCGATTGCTCGGCATCGGCCAGGGCGTCGCGGCGCTCCAGCAGGGCGGTGTATTGCGACAGACCGGTCTGCGCTTCGCGAATCGCGTTGAGCACCACGCCATCGAAATGCGCCAGTGCCGCCTGATTCGACGCTTCGGCCATGTGAATGCGGGCACGGGCGCCGTTGGACGGGATGGTCCAGTTGATCACGCCGCCGAAACCCCAGCGGTTGGTCGACGGTTCGCCCAGTTCGTCGAGAATACCGACAGTGGCGACCGTCGCGCCGATGCTGATGTCCGGATACAGCTCGCCCGTGGCAACACCGATGCCGGCGCTGGACATCGCCAGACGACGTTCGGCCTGACGCACATCGGGACGACGCTTGAGCAGGGCCGCGCCATCACCGACCGGCATCACCTGAGCGATACGCGGCAGCTCGGCGCAGTCGGCAACCCCTTGCGGCAACTGGTTCAGCGGACGTGCCAGCAACATCGACAGGCGATACAGCCCGGCCTGGCGCGCTGCCTCATAGCGCGGCAATTCGGCGCGCAGGGACTTGAACTGGGTCTGCGAGCGGGTGACCTGAGTCTCGTCGCCACGGCCGGCATCACGCAGGCGCTGGGTCAGGCTCACGCTCTGTTTTTGCAGATCCAGCGAGTGCAGGGCGATATCGTGTTCTTCGTTGGCGGCGCAGATTTGCGTGTACGAACGCACGACGTCCGCCACCAGCGTAATGCGCGCGGTGTCTGCCGCGGCCTGCGCGGCGTCGGCATTGGCCTCGGACGCTTCGATGCCGCGTTGCAACACACCGAACAGGTCGAACTGATACGAGGTGGTCAGGCCCGCATCACCCACGTTGGAGACCGGAACCTTCTCCGGAAGCAAATAGGCCTGACCCGACTCTTGCAAGCGCTGGGCACCGGCCTTCGCAGTGTTGGTGAAGCCGCCTGCGGCGTCGGCTTCGTTCACTTGATAACGGGCACGTTGCAGGTTGGCGGCGGCCACCCGCAGGTCAGTGCTCGACGCCAGCGCCTGAGCCACCAACTGATCCAGTTTGGGATCGTTGTACAACCGCCACCAGTCAGCGGGAACCGGGGCAGACACCACATTGGCCGAGCTGCCCGCCAGCTCGCCCTGTAAATCAGGACGATTGACCGCTGCCTCGTTCGGCAGTTTGTAATCCGGCCCGACCACGGTACAGGCCGAGAGCAACATGCCCAAACCAACGGTTAGAAGGCGTGCGCCGGGTTTCATTGAGCGACTCCTTTGTCAGTGGCCTTTTCATTCTTGCGCGCGGTGGCATCGTCGATGATCGACACGGCCGCCGTACGCCCGGCAATCATGCGGAAGTCGTCTGGCACTTCGGCGAAAGCGATACGCACCGGAATCCGCTGGGCCAAGCGCACCCAGCTGAATGCCGGGTTGACGTTGGGCAGCAGATTGGAGCCGCTGCTGCGGTCGCGGTCCTCGATACCGGCGACGATGCTCACCACATGTCCGCGCAGACGGGCGTTGTCGCCGATCACGCGGATGTCCACGGCCGATCCGATGTGAATGCCGTCGAGCTTGGTTTCTTCGAAATAACCGTCGATGTGATACGAGGCGCTGTCCACTACCGACAGCACCGGGCGCCCGGCACTGACGAACTCGCGGTCCCGTGGCGCGCGGTCGTTGAGGTAGCCGTCGACCGGGCTGCGGATCACCGAGCGGTCGAGGTTCAGCTGCGCGGAGTCCACCGCCACCTGGGCCTCATTCACCGCCGCCAGGGCGCGGGCTTCCTTGGACTGGCTTTCTTCCAGTTGCTCGCGAGCCACCAGGTTGCCAAGGCCACGGTTACGCTTGTTCTCGCGCTGAGCCTGTTCCCAGGTTTCCTTGCGCTCGGCCAGCGTGGCTTGCGCCTGACGCAAGGCCAGGCGGAAGCGGTCCTGGTCGATGGTGAACAGCACCTGGCCCTTGGTGATCGCCTGGTTGTCGCTGACCGAGACCTTTTCGATCAGGCCGGAGACGTCCGGGGCGATCTGGATCACGTCGGCGCGGATGTGACCGTCGCGTGTCCAGGGGGCGTACATGTAATACATCACCATGCGCCAGACGACGATCGCGGCGAGGATGACAACCAGCAGTGTCAGGACCACACGGCCCAGAGTCAGTAGAGGTTTTTTCATTTCATCAGGTATCGACTAAGGGTATCCACGACGCCGAGCAGCAGAGCGTATAGACCGACGTTGAACAAAGCCCGGTGCCAGACCAGGCGGTAGAAGTGGGCACGCGACAGTACGGCGTGAACCACCAGAAAAATCACATAAGCGATGCCCATCAGCACCAGAAAGGTAGGCAGGAAAATCCCGCTGATATCCAGTTCACCGATCACAGTGGCGCTCCATCGATGCCATACGGCGGTTGTTCTTCTTGCTCGGCCAGCACGTCGACGATTTCCACGCCCGGCAGCAGTGCCAGTCGCAGCCCGCTGAGTGCATGCAGCAGGTGCCGACGCGATTCATCGTCGCCCATCCAGTCGAAGGTCAGGGAGCGGCGGGCGCGGTCCATGGTCATCAACAGACCTTTGGGCGCGGGCAAACGCTCGCGGGCCTTGAGGCAGGCGCGGAAATACGCACCGACTTCGGTCGCCACCTGGCGCAGCAACTGGTGTGGCACGTCACCGACCCGAGGCATATAAGCGAGCAGGTCGAGCATGTTCAGCGCCACCCGCACTTCACGCAGCGCAATGTTGGTGTCCTGCGCCGTGATCACCAGTCGCGGCAAGTGCTGCATCAAGCGGTCGAGCATGCGCACGCCCATCTGCCGGTGCTCGGCCAGGGTTGCATCTTCACTCAGCGAAACGATGTCGCACCAACTGAAGCGCGTCAGGCGTTTGGCCGCGACCTCTGTCCCGAACGGCCGCACGATCAGCGTCCAGACAAAGGCAAATGCCAGCCCGGCAGGGCCTGCCAGGTTGGAGTTGACGAAGTTCAGGAAGTCCGCGTCGTAGGCGCTCTGAATGCTGATGAACGACGAGGTGTTGACAATGGTCAGCAACGTGCCGAGGTAGAACTTGGGCTGCACGGTCAGGGTGCCGACACAGATGAACGGCACGGCGAACGCCAGCACCAGCATCGGGAAGTCATGCAGGTTCGGCAGCACCACGAACAGATAGAGGCTGGCGAAGATCACTGACATCATCGTCCAGAAGAAGAAGCGGTAGATCTGCGGCGCCGGGTCGTCCATCGCGGCGAAGAAGCTGCACGACACCGCTGCCAGCGCCACGGCACTGGCACCGTCCTGCCAGCCGAGCAGAATCCACAGCACCGAGGCAACGATGATCGCACTCACCGAGGTCGCCACCGAGTACAGCATCATGCCTTTGTCGAGGAACGGCGACAGGCGAGCCAGACGCCAGTGGCGATAGACCGCACGCCAGGGGCGATGGTCGTCGGTTTCGATGGCGTGTTGCAGGCTGCGGCAGTCCTGCCACAGGTCGATCCACTCACGCAGACGATACAGCGCGTTGGACAACAGCAACTGACGGCGATCATCCAGTTGCGCAGGCGTCGGTTGCAGGCGGTCGAGCTCGTCGTGCAGCGCTTGCCAGTATTTGACCGGTGCACCCTCGGCGGTCTTTTCCACCCAGTCGCGGCACTCGATGATCAGCGGCGCAAGATCGGCCACCAGTTCCGGCGTGCGGCGTTCCAGTGCCCAAAGCGCGTCGTCCAGGGCATCGATCACCGGCAACAGGTGGATCATGCGGCCGCGCAGTTCCTTTGCATTGCGTACGGTCTGGCGGTGCGTGCCTTCGTGGGGCAGTTGGCCGATCATCAGTTCCAGGCTGTTGAACGTGCCGACCATGGCCGTACGCAAGGCACCGACCTGTTCCGGTGTGGCGCTGCGAGAGAGGAACAGATCGCTGTAGGTCGAGGCGTCCTTGAACCATTTGCCCATGGAGTCGACCAGCACTGGCGCCAGACGGCGCGGCCAGAACATTGCGCCGACCACCGCCGCGCAAACGATGCCGAGAAAGATTTCCTCGGTCCGCGACACCGCGATGTCGAACACCGCCTGGGGGTTGTCCACCACCGGAAAGGAAATCAGCGGCATGGTGTAGCCGGCCAGCATCAGCGCGTAGCTGTTGGCGGTGCGCAGGTGCAGGGACAAGAAGAGCAGGGTGCCGGTCCACAGGGCGATGACCACCGCCAGCAGAAACGGCGTCTGCACGAACATCGGCACGATCAGCACCGATGCGGTGGCGCCGAGCAAGGTGCCGGCAGCCCGGTACAGCGCCTTGGAACTGGTCGGCGCGACGAAGGGGCTGGAGACGATGTAGACCGTGGCCATCGCCCAGTAAGGACGGGGCAGCTCGAAAATCAGCGCGATGTACAACGCCAGCATCGACGCGGCGAAGGTGCGGATGCCGTAGAACCAGTCGCGGGACGGCGGAACACCGTCAAAGAAACCTTTGAAAAGTCCGTTCAAGATGACTGCTCCGGCCCCATGGGACTGGCGTTGGCGAAGGCTTTGAAGACGCGCAGGGTGGCTTCCAGGTCCGCAGGTTCGATTGCGCTGAACACATCCCGGCGCAGACGGATCAGTTCATCCTCGATGGAGTTGGCCAGGGCGCGTCCTTCATCGGTCAGGCTCAGGGCCTTGGCGCGGCGGTCGGTGGGGTCTTCAGTGCGCTGGACCAGGTTGGCCTTGCCGAGTTGGTCGAGCAGGCGCACCAGCGACGGGCTTTCCAGCCCGCACGCCTGAGCGACGGTGACCTGCCGCACGCCTTCTCCCAGTCTCGCGATCATCAACAACGGCCCGGCGCAGGCTTCCGACACGCCGTAATTCACCAGGGTGGTCTGACACACGCGGCGCCATTGGCGAGACGCCGCGACGACGCCGCCTGTGATGTGCATTTGCAGTGAGTCTAGAGTCATGAGGATGCCACTGGGTGGATTCGACAAAAAAGGTTGGTTAGGCAGTGAATGATTAGTCCCGGTATTATTAGCTTGCTAATTATTAATATCAAGTTACAAAGTTGAGCGTCAAATCAAATGTGGATGAGTGGTGGCCGACAGGACGAAAGGGCGTGACCGCCCCCTCTCTAGAGGGGACCTGGCGTCTGCGAGTGTCTGACTTTACTACCGCCTGTCGGACTTTTTGCTGAATTGTGAACTTAATTCGAAATTTCTTATCACGCATCTCCAAAAAAATGGCGTCAATCTTTTAGTGGGGCATGCCCGGATTCTGCTGGCCTGATCAAAAAACGCACAATTAGATCGGTGTGATAAGTGATATCGCGATGGTGGCTATCGCCATTTTCAGGGTGATTTCGGCGGTTTCTTGACTGTTCGGCCGAGTTAAAGATCAACCGATTCAGCCGATAGCAAAGGCGACGGGAATCAGGGCTCAAAACCCTGTTCCAGACACATCCCTTTGCTGGTGCGCATGCGCACCCAAGAGTCGCAACATGATCGATCTCGCCACCTGGAATCTCTCCGTACCGGTCGGTACTCCTGCCGTCACTGTGGACACACCCAAACTGGTCGGCGGTTACCAGGATGGTTACTTTCGCTCCGGGGACACCTTGTTCTTTTGGGCGCCTGTAACCGGCTCACGGACTGACAACGCCATTTATCCGCGCACGGAATTGCGTGAAACCTACGCCAACGGTGCCGTGCATAACTGGACCTACACCCAGGCAGACAATTTCCTGCGTGCAGCGTTGACCGTGGATCAGGTGCCATCGTCCGGCAAGATCGTGATCGGTCAGATTCACTGCTACGGCAGCACCGAACCGCTGCTCAAGCTCGAATACCAGTTCAAGGAAAAAACCCAGACCGGCAACATCGTCGCCAAGTTTCGTCTGACGCCGACTTCCGAGCCTGAAGTGATTCAGATCGCCACCGGTGTACTGCTCAAGGAACGTTTCACCTACACCATTCACTTGACGCCAACCGGCAACCTCACGGTGAACGCCCACGATATGCAGTGGAGCGCCAGGCTCGATTCGACCTGGAACGGCAAACAGTTGTATTTCAAGGCGGGGGTCTATACCCAGGACAACACCGGGTATGCGACTGAGGGCGGGGCCGCGACGTTCTACAAACTGCAGATTGCGCACGATCCGAAGGCTTGATGCCAATCTCTGCTTGGGGTTGATACCTGTAGGAGCGCGCTTGCCCGCGATCAGGGTGTGTCAGGTTCACCCTTGTTGACTGGGGAAGCGCCATCGCGGGCAAGCGCGCTCCTACAAGGTTTTCGACCCTGCAACGGGAAACACCAACGCAAAACAGATTCTGCCCGGCGTTGGCTGATGCACCGCGACATCCCCCCCATGCAACTGCATGATCGCCGCGACGATGGCCAGACCCAGCCCGTTGGAGTCGGAACTCTGGTGGCGCGAGGCGTCGCCGCGGTAGAAGCGGTCGAACAGTTTGCCGAGGGCCGATTCGCTCAGGATCGGCCCTTGGTTTTCCACTTCAATGCGCCGATGGCTGGCGCCGTCGACCACCCGGATCTCAATCTCGCTGCCTTCGTCGGCGTAGCGGATCGCATTGGCGACCAGATTGCTCAAGGCCCTGCGCAACAGCAGAGGGTCGGCGCTCAACTGGCCGTTTCCACTGATCTGCAACGTCATCTGCCGTTCTTCTGCCAGCCCTTCGAAATAACCCGTCACCCGCTGCAGTTCATCCTGCAGCTCCAGCGACTGGCAGTTGAGCGCCGCTTGGGCATCGTCGGCGCGGGCCAGAAACAGGATGCTTTCGACCATCCGCGAAATCCGTTCCAGCTCTTCCAGGTTCGAGGCCAGCAAGGCCTGGTATTCATCGGCACTGCGCGGTTGGCGCAAGGCAACCTGGCAATGGCCCATCAACGAGCCCACCGGCGTGCGAATCTCGTGTGCCAGATCGGCGGAGAACTGCGTCAGGCGTTGATACCCATCGGCCAGGCGATCGAGCATCGCGTTGTAGGCGTCGCTCAACTGCTGCAACTCCACGGGTGTGTCGCGGCTGTCCATCCGGCTGTCCAGCCGTGCCGGCGTGATGGCCGCGGCGTGATCGGCCATTCGCCGCAACGGGCGCAATCCCCGGCGCAGCAGCAGATAGCCGAGCAGCGCGGTCAGCACGAACGCCAGCGCGACGGCGATCAGAATACGGTTGCGAAAGTTGGCCAGCGTCGCCATTTCCTTGACCGCCAGATGGGCGGCGGTCAGGTGCACGATCTTGCCGCCGGAGATCGCTTGGACCGTGGCGGCGCGCATGGGGACCTTCGAGCCGACCATGCCGCTGCGCAAGTCGTCCGAACTCAACGGCGTGTTGGCTTCGACCACCGGCATCTCGGGCAAGGGGGCGTGCAGCGGATTGACCATGATCACCGGCGGCTTGTCCGGCTCGGCAATGATGAAGATGTCGTCTTCGCTGTCGAGCATGTTCTCGAACAGTTGCGGGCTGCTGCGCAGGGTATCGAGGGTCAGGTCGTATTGCAGCAGTTTGCGAAAGTGATCGAGCCGCGCCAGCACTGCATGGTCGCTGCGGGTCATCACCGAGGCTTTCATGGTTTCGTACAGGTACATCCCGGCGCTGGCCACGGCGAGCATCGCCACCACCGAAAACGCCAGGGTCGAGCGCAGGGTCAGGGAAGGCTGGCGTCGGGCTCGCATGGCCGCACCTCGCACACATAACCGATGCCGCGCACGGTGTGGATGAGTTTGACCGGGTAGGGCAGGTCGACCTTGCTGCGCAGGCGTTTGATCGCCACGTCCACCACGTTGGTGTCGCTGTCGAAATTCATGTCCCAGACTTCCGAGGCGATCTGCGCCCTGGACAGCACGTCGCCTTCGCGGCGCAGCAACAGGTGCAGCAGGGCGAACTCCTTGTTGGTCAGGGTGATCACCTGTTGCTGACGGGTGACCCGGCGGCGCAGCAGGTCCAGCTCCAGGTCGGCCAGATGAAAGTGGTCGGCCTCGCGCACCACGCCACGGCGCAGAATCGTGCGGATGCGCAGCAGCAATTCGGTGAAGGAAAACGGTTTGACCAGATAGTCGTCGGCGCCCAGTTCAAGGCCGCGAATACGGTCCTGTAGCTGATCGCGAGCCGTGAGAAACAGCACCGGCACGTCCTGTTTGGCGCGCAGCACTTCGATGATCTGCCAGCCATCGATGCCCGGCAGCATCACATCCAGCACCAGAAGGTCATAGCGGTGTTCCAGCGCCATGTGCAGACCGTCGGCGCCGTGCTGCGTCCAGTCGACCTTGTAGCCGGACTCGCTGAGGCCCTTCTTGAGGTACTCGCCGGTCTTGGTGTCGTCTTCGATAAGCAGAATGTGCATTGTGGCGCGGGCTCGGTTCGGGACATGGGCGCGAAACGGCTGAATACCGCGTCGAATGCGGAGTGTAACCAACTCGTGTGCGGCGGTCGGTTACATTTTTGTCATCGGCGTGAAGGGCTGAAAAGCCCATCGATGAATGACAAAAATGTCATCGGCCGGTCATTGTGCAGTGCCGGTTCGGGGTTGAGTATGGTCGTCATTCAACCCGCACCTCCAATCGACAAGGATTCTCCCAATGAAGATGAAGACTGCTCTGTCCACCACCTTCGGCATGCTCATGCTCAGCGCCGCGGTCATGGCCTCGGCCGCCGACATGCCGGTGGTCAAGCCGCTGCGCGGCACGGTCGACAGCGTTGAAAACAACACCCTGAACTTCACCACCCTGGCGGGCGCCCACCAAAGCATCGGCCTGTCCGACAAGACCGGTATCCGCTCGGTCTCCAAGGCCAGTATCGATTCGATCAAGTCCGACAGCTTCATCGGCTCGGCCGCCACGCCTCAGGCGGACGGCACGCTGAAGGCGCTGGAAGTCACGGTCTTTGAAGCGAGCCTCAAAGGCAGCGGTGAAGGCCACTATGGCTGGGAAAATGCCGACGGCAGCACCGGCACCATGACCAACGGCACCGTGGGCAAACTGACCCAGGCCAACGGCCGCACCCTGAGCGTGAGCTACAAAGGCGGCGAGAAGCAATTGGTCGTGCCTGAAGACGTGCCGATTGCCTACGTGCAGGCGGGCAAGGTCGATGAACTGGTCAAGGGCGCCAAAGTCGTGGTGTTTCCGGGCGAAGACGGCAAGACCGCACGCGGTGTAGCAGTTGGCAAGGATGGCTTCCAGCCGCCGATGTAAGCAGCGGCGGTGCGTCCTGTGCACCGCGTTGCGTCCATTGTAGGAGCGCGCTTGCCCGCGATTGCGATCTGTCTGATACAAACATTGTTCTGACACACCGCCATCGCGGGCAAGCGCGCTCCTACAGGTCTCGGCTTACCAGGTTCATCCATGAAGAGCCTTTCAAGATGAAAAAAACCAGAATTCACCCATGGCCCATTCGCCTCACGCACTGGATCAACGCCTTCGGCATGGTCTGCATGTTCATGAGCGGGTGGGGCATCTATAACGCATCGCCGTTGTTCCGTTTCTCCTTCCCCCGGGACTTCACCCTCGGCGGCTGGCTCGGCGGCGCACTGGCCTGGCACTTCGCGGTGATGTGGCTGCTGGTGATCAACGGGCTGATCTACGTGCTCTACAGCCTGTTCAGCAAACATTTCAAACGCGACTTTCTTCCTGTCACGCCCTCGGCGGTCAAGCGCGATCTGATGGACGCGCTGCGTTTTCGTCTCAAGCACGAGAAGGGCGTCTACAACGCCATACAGCGGCTGATGTATTGGCTGGTGCTGGCGGCGGGCGTGCTGATCGTGGTCTCCGGTCTGGCGATCTGGAAACCCATTCAACTGCAGGCACTCACGGCACTGCTTGGCGGCTACGACTTCGCCCGCTTCGTGCATTTTGGCGCCATGGCGGCCATTGGTGCGTTCGTGGTGGTGCATCTGGCGCTGGTCTTGCTGGTACCCAAAACCCTGTTGCCGATGATTACCGGCGGGGTAAAGCCGGTTGCAAACGGGAAGACTGAACATGATTGAACCGAAGAAGCGCGCTGTCCAGCGGATCAAGCTGGAACCGGCGCAACAGACCCAGCTGGAAAGCATTCAACGCCGCAACTTTCTGAGAGGCGGGCTGACGGTGGGCGCGATGGCGATGCTCACCGGCTGCAACCTGCAGGATGGCGATCAGGTGGACAAGGTCCTTTGGGCGATGTCGCGCTGGAACGATCGGGTTCAGGCGTGGCTGTTCAGCGGGCAGAAGCTGGCGCCGACCTTTGGCAAGGAGCAGATCCGCAATCCGTTCCCGTTCAACGCTTTTTATGCCGAGGACGATATTCCGGATCTGGACGTGGCGGACTGGAAGCTTGGCGTGGGCGGTCTGGTTCGCGACAAGGCGCCGTGGACGCTGGATGGTCTGCGCAAACTGCCGCAGCGCAGCGATATCACGCGTCTGATCTGTGTCGAAGGCTGGAGCGCGATCGGGCAGTGGGGCGGGGTGCCGCTGCGCACGTTTCTGGAGCATGTAGGCGCGGATACGACGGCGAAGTTCGTCGGGTTCAAATGCGCCGACCGGTATTATTCGAGCCTCGACATGCCGACGGCATTGCATCCGCAGACTTTGCTGGCCCTGGATTTCGGCGAGGTGGCGTTGCCGCCGGATTATGGGTATCCCTTGCGGGTGAGGGTGCCGACGAAGTTGGGGTTCAAGAATCCCAAGCACATCGTCGAGATCTTCGTGAGCAATGATTATCCGGGGGGGTATTGGGAGGATCAGGGGTATAACTGGTTTAGCGGGATTTGACGTTATGGGGCATTTGGGTTGGCGCTGAGGTTGGGGTGTATATCCGTTATTTTGGGTGGCGCTGATAACGGTTCCGCTCTTACAGCGGGTCACTTTTTCCAAGAGCCGAAAAAGTAACCAAAAAGGCCCTGCTCCCGGTTTGGCCTCGACTTCGTCGAGGTTCCCTCACTCCGGCGACGCTCCGTGGGCCCGCGCCGAACGGACATCCATGTCCTGACGGCGCTCTCGCGGCATCCATGCCGCTCGGCCCACTACACGCCGCCTGCGTTCAGCCTGCACCCAGGTCGCGATTTGTGGTGTCTGGGCTATTGCGTACGGAGATCAAGATCAAGATCAACGGCAACGGCAACGGCAACGGCAACGGCAACGGCAACGACAAAGGGAGCGCCGCCCGACCGTACTGCTAAAAGGGGATGGCATGCATTACGCGCGATGATCGTTCCCACGCTCCGGTGGGAATGCCTTTCAGGACGCTCTGCGTGCCCAGGCTGACGCGGAGCGTCAGTCACTGCGTTACCACGCGGAGTGTGGGAACGATCAAACCGATCAAAGCAGCGGATCGCTTGTGCTGCATGCGAAGCGCATTAGCGCCAGCCCGATCAGGTGCAGAGCGTAGATTGTGTGAGCGACGCAAATTGCGACTTTGGGAGGCCGAGCGCAGGCGTTGCGTAGGGGGCTGCGCGGCATGGATGCCGCGCAAGCCGCCGTTCGGCCAGGGATGGCCGGTCGGCGGCGTGCCCCCGGAGCAATGCCGGAGTCGAGGGAACCCCGACGAAGGAGGGGCCGGACAGGGAGCGCTAGACCCTTGGTTACTTGGGGTCATCAAGTAACTCGCCGCAGGCGAAACCATTCTGGCGTTAGCCAGAACAAAGCTCGATACCCGATCACCGCGCATAAAAAAGCCCGCTCAAAAAAGCGGGCTCTTCATTGCGTTCAGACTCAGTTCAGACCGAGTTTGCCACGCATCTGCGACAGGTCTTCAGCCAGGGTGTTGACCGGGCCAGCCAGCGCCTTGCGGTCGTTTTCCTTGACCTTGTCATAGGTCTCGTAGCCGCCGTCCTTGGTTTTGTACTTCGCCAGGATCTTGTCCACGGTCGCGAAGTTCTTCTCGACCTTGGCGACGAACGCCGCGTCGGATTTGGCCAGTTGCGGCTTGAACAGATCGACGATTTTCTTCGAGCCGTCAACGTTGCCCTGGAAGTCGTACAGGTCAGTGTGGCTATAACGGTCTTCTTCACCGGACAGCTTGGTCGCAGCCACTTCTTCCATCAGCGCAGCAGCACCGCCCACCACTTTCTCTGGCGGGAACGTCATGTCGGCAATGCGCGATTGCAATTCTTTCACGTCGGCCAGCAGCTTGTCGGCGAAAACAGCCTGGTCCTTGGTGGTGTTCTGCGAGAACAGTGCGTATTCCAGACGGTGGAAGCCGGTGAAATCATCGGCTTTCACACCGTTTTCGTGGTCGTCTTCGCGGGAGTCGATCGAAGCGTCCAGGTCACTGAACAGCTCGGCGATCGGTTCGATGGATTCGTAGGAAATACGAGTCGTCGGGAACAGTTTCTTGGCAGTCGCCAGGTCGCCTTTCTTGATGGCGTCGGTGAACTTCTGGGTGTCTTCGGCCAGCTTGTCGACGTTTTCAGTGACGTAGATCTTGTAGTCCGAAACCGGGGTTACCAGGTCCAGCGGTGCGGTTGCAGCAAACACGGACATCGGGGTCTGCAACAGGCCAAGGGTAAGCAACAACGCGAGAGGCGACTTTTTCATAGAGCTCTTCCTGTGAGGTAAGGGTTGTCAGGCAGTTCTTGTATTTACAGCTGAGGCAGCAGCCAGCAGTGACCGGCCGATGTAATCGTTGCTGTCCACCACGCCCGGCAGGGTGAAGAAATAACCGCCGCCAATCGGCTTGAGGTATTCCTCCAGCGGCTCGCCATTGAGGCGCGTCTGGACAGTGATGAAGCCTTTTTCAAGGTCCGACTGGTAACAGATGAACAGCAGGCCCATGTCCAGCTGACCGTTCTTGTTGACCCCATTGGAGTAGTTGAACGGACGACGCAGAATCAGGTTGCGTTGGGTTTCTGCCGTGCGCGGGTTGGCCAGGCGGATGTGAGCATCCATCTTGGTGATCTTGCCTTCCGGGTCCTTCTTGTAATCCGGGACGTCGGTTTCAGTCTTGCCATCCATCGGTGCGCCGGTGGTCTTGACCCGGCCGAAGATCGCTTCCTGTTCCTGCAGTGGCGTACGGTCCCATCGCTCGACGAAGTTGCGGATGATCCGCACCGCCTGGTAGCTGCCGTTGGCGGCCCAGGCCGGTTCATCGCTGCCCGGTTGCACCCAGACCAGCTCGTTCATGGCCTTCTGGTCGTTCGAGTCGGGGTTGGCCGAGCCGTCACGGAAGCCCAGGAAGTTGCGCGCGCTTTCCGGCGGTTGGCCTGGCTTGAGCGGGGCCTGCGCGGGCACGGTGCCTTCCTGTTTCCAGCGCACCCACAGCAGGTCCGGCAGGTTTTTCACGATGTCGCGCAGGGCGTGAATGTTGCTGTCCGGGGCGTTGGAGCAGAACTGAATGCTCAAGTCGCCATGGCAGCAATCGGCTTCCAGCGCGTCATTGGGGAAGCCGACCATGCGCTGCAGGCGTTTAGGCTTGACGGGGGCCAGACCGAAACGCTCGTCGAACAGCGAGTCGCCGACCGAAACGGTGATGGTCAGGTTGTCCGGGGTGACGACCGGGCCGAGGATGCCGGAGTCCAGCGGCGGCAGTTTCGGGTCGACCTGTGGCACGGCGCCGCCGGTCATCAGGAACGAAATACGCTCGTTGAGGGTGCGAAACAGGCGCTCCAGGTCTTCACGATCCTGAGCCAGTACGTCAAAGGAAACCATCATGCCGGCGGCCGGGCGCGGCGTGACGATGCCGCTCTGGTGCATGCCGTGGAACGCATTGTGGTCCTGGGTCTTGTCGCTCTTCGGGGCTTCGGTCACTTGTGCCGGCGCCGGGGCGGCGAGGGCGTTGCCCGTGAGGCTGGCGCCGGCGATGGCCGCGCCCGCTGCGCCCAGGCCCATCAGGACACGGCGGCGCTCGGTGGAAATCGGGGCGTTGGATGAATCTGAGTCTTTCATGTGGATGCTGTCTTCGCTCTGGTTTCAGGGCCGGGCGGGCGCATCAGGCACCCGCCAGGGCACGCCTACAGGCCGGTGAGGCCAAGGGCCGGATCGATTCCTTCGAGTGCATCGGCCAGCGCCTTGGCCTTGTCTGCGATTTGTTTTCGTTGTTCGGTGCCGACCTGGTCGTACGGCTTGAAACCGGCGTCGGCCTTGAGCATCAGCAGCTGGTCATCGAGCGCGGTGGTCGCGTCATCGATTTTCTTCAGCACGTCGCCCGAGGTCTTGGCCAGCAGCGGACGCAGCAGTTCGATCACTTTGCGGGTGCCTTCCAGATTGGCGGCAAACCCGGTGACGTCAATGTGGCTGTAGCGTTCTTCTTCACCGTTGCTGCGGATGTCCGCCAGGCTGCGCATGTTGCGCACGACCATGCTTGCCAGCTGTTCCGGCGCGATGCTCTGGGCCAGCAGTTGCTCTTTCAGGGAGGCGATATCGGCTTGCAGCTTCTGCACGACCGGCGCCAGGCCGTCCACGGACTTCTGCGAGAACAGACCGAATTCGATGCGGTGGAAACCGCTGAAGCCCGGGTCCTGTTCGCGTTTTTCGAAGTAGTCGGCGCGGGCGTTGATCGCGTTGTCGAGTTCAGCCAGGCGCTGCGCAGCCGGAGCGATACGCTGGTAGGCGGCACGGGCCGGTGCATACGCCTGCTGAGCGGCGGCCAGGTCGCCGCTTTCGATGGCTTGCTGCAGGTCGTTCACGGCGCGGATCAGTGCGCTGCTTCGAGTGCTCAGGTAGACGCGGTACTCAGACAGCGGACCGATGAAGGCGACCATCGAAGGGCGTGCCTTGGCGGCGGCGTCGGATTCTGCGGTCGGCGTGACGTGCAAGGTGCCGCGCGGGTTGCTCAACAGGCCGCAGGTGATCGCATAGTCGCCTGGTTGCAGATTGGCATTGATGATCTGGCTCAGGCCGGGAACGATATTTTCGCGCTCCTCGACCACCAGCACGCCGTCGAGGATTTCCCATTCGACCGCACGCTCGGAGGCGTTGACGATGCGGAAGGCATTCTTGCCGGCGGGAACCGTGATCTCGTTCGGCTCGCAGTTCTTGGCGTGGATGGTCACCACGGTCTCGTTGCCGCTGTTGGCGATACGCTTTTTCTGCGCCGACTGGGAGGCAAAATAGAACATGGCGCCCGCGGCGATCATCAGAATCACCGAGCCGGCAACGGCAAACTGCAGGGCGCGTGGAGGCTTGGCTTTCTGCGGAGGAAGGCCGGTGGGACTGGTGGTCATGGTTGCCCTTATTTGTTCGTAACTGAAGAAGAATGGCCGTGTTCATGGGCCGGGCGGGTGGGCAGACTCACCACCCTCGCCGCAGGCTTGAAGAACAGGACCAGCGCGAAGACCAGATAGGCGAAGTACGCCACGAGGACGCTGACGCTCGGCGCATCCTGATAGCCGAACATGCCAGCCAGCACCGAGCCCGTCGGGCCGTCCATCGGCAGGATCGCGCTGATGTCGAAGACCACGTCCTGGAAATGGTTCCAGATACCGGCCTCATGCAGCGAACGCACCGAGTTGGCAAGAATGCCGGCGGCGACGATGAGGATGAACAGCCCGGTGTAACGGAAGAACAAGCTCAGGTTCAGGCGCATGCTGCCTTTATAGATGGCCATGCCGACGCCCACGGCGATGATCAGGCCGAACAGCGCGCCCAGCGGGCCGGACGCACCTTCGCTCTGCTGGAACACGGCCAGCAGGAAGAATACGGTTTCGAGGCTTTCACGGGCCACGGCGAAGAACACCATGGCGATCAGGGCGTAGGTCTGGTTTTTCGATCCGGCGAGGGCGGCGTCCAGGGATTCGTGCAGTTCGTGCTTGATGGAGCGTGCAACCTTGCGCATCCAGACGACCATGGAGCTGAGGATCACCACGGCCACCAGGCCGACGACGCCTTCGAACAGTTCCTGTTGTTTCTGCGGGAATTCAGCGCTGACCATTTCCAGGCCGCCGCCGACGAACAATGCCAGTGCCGCGGCGAGGAAAACCCCGATCCAGACCGCTGGCATCCACTCGCCACGGCCGGTCTGCTTGAGGTAACTGGCAATGATGCCAACGATAAGCGCGGCTTCAATCCCTTCGCGCAACATGATCAAAAAAGGAACGAGCATTTATCACCGGTGAAAATCTGGTAGGGTGTGCGGCATGAACGCGTTCAAAAGCCATTCGCATTCAGCCAATGTGTAACATAATGATACTCATTATTGAATGAGCATACTGGTTTTTTTGCTTTTTCCCGGTTTTGTGCAGGTGTTCAGGTGGCGTTCAGCCATTCGGCAGAGGCTGGGCTGACAGACTCGCTCTCATCATTTCCACGAACCTCTGCGCCGCCGGGCTCAAACCGAACCCCGCGCGACTGATCAAGCCGATCTCCCGATTCACGCCGCCATGCTCGACCCGCACCTGCACCAGATCGCCGCGACCTTCGTCAGCGGATTCCGGCAGCAGCGTCATCCCAAGCCCTTGACGCACCAGAGCCATGACCGTGGACATGTAGTTAGCTTCCAGCCCCGGTGTCAGGGTCAGGCCACCCTCTGAGAACAATTGCTCGACCCGCTCGCGTACGCTGCTGTCGCGTCCCGTGAGGATGATCGGCTCCCCGGACAGCTCCGAAAGGGTGATCGAGTGACGTTTGGCCAATGCATGATCCAAGGGCACGAACAGGCTCAAGCGGTCGACCATTACCACCTGAAAATCCAGCCCGTGGCTCATTCGCGCCCGTACACCCAGACCGAAATCAACCTCGCCCTCGCGCACCAGCGCGTCGATACGTTGCGCCACTACATCGCGCAACCGTACTTCGACGCCGGGGAACTGCTCGCGGAAAGCCTTGAGGATCGGTGGCAAGGCGCCAGAACACAGCGAGGGCAGGGCGGCGATGGTGACCACGCCACGGCGTAACGCAGCCAGGTCCCGCGAGCCGCTGACGATGTTGTCCAGGTCCAGCAACAGTTTTTCCATCGCCCCGCGATTGTTCTGCCCCGCAGCCGTCAGGCGGACCTGGCGCGGGCTGCGTTCGAGCAGCGTGACGCCCAGCCACTCTTCCAGTTGCTGAATCTGCACGGTCAACGCCGAGGGTGACAGGTTCAGCTCGATGGCAGCCTTGGCAAAACTGCCGCTATTGGCCACCGCCAGAAAGGCGCGGATGTGCTGGATCGAGTTTTTCATGAGGGTTGTACCTGTGGGGGCGCGGTGATGATTCCTCCGTAGCAGCATGGCTTGCCGGCGGTGGCGATTTCAAAGACGCCACCGCCGGCAAGCCGTGCTGCTACAGGGGGAGTGGCGCAAGGTCTAAAAGCGGTGTCCCTTCTGGCTGATTCGGTTTTTCCGAATGCAAGGCGCCGAACATTTCAATTTACAAAGCTTACCCCCGTTTCGATACTCGATGAAAACAACAACAGCTCATCCCGCCTCTCGGCCAGGGGTGACGAAAGGACCACTGCATGCTCGCCATTCTGGGTGTCATTACCATTCTCTGTTTGCTCGCCGCCGTCATGAGCAAACGCCTCTCGCCTCTGGTTGCCCTGATTGCCTTGCCGATCATTGCCGCGTTGATCGGTGGTTTCGGTCTGCAGACCAGTGGCTTCATCATCACCGGTATCAAGAACGTCGCCCCCGTGGTCGGGATGTTCGTGTTCGCCATTCTGTTTTTCGGGGTAATGACCGACGCCGGGATGCTCGACCCGATCATCTACCGCATTCTGCGCACCGTGGGGACACGGCCTACGCGGATCGTCGTCGGTACCGCGTTGCTGGCGTTGCTGGTGCATCTGGACGGCTCGGGCGCGGTGACCTTTCTGGTGACGATTCCGGCGATGCTGCCGCTGTACACGCGGCTGGGGATTGATCGGCGGATTCTGGCTTGCGTTGCGGCGATGGCGGCGGGGGTGAATTTCCTGCCGTGGACCGGGCCGGTGCTGCGTTCGTCCGCAGCCCTTCACGTGCCGGTGGCTGATTTGTTCCAGCCGCTGATTCCGGTGCAGATCGTCGGCCTGGCGTTCGTCTTTGTCAGCGCCTGGTTGCTGGGGCGTCGCGAAGAAAAACGCCTGGGTCTGGGCGCCGGGGCCAAGGTCGATGTGGTGCCGGAGCGCATGCTCACCGAGCAGGAAGAAGTGCTGCGTCGTCCGCGCCTGTTCTGGCTCAACCTGCTGCTGACCATCGTGGTCATGGCGGTGATGATCGCCGGCTGGGTCGATCCGGTGGTGATGTTCATGGTCGGCACCGTGCTCGCGCTCTGCATCAATTACCCCAATGTCGATGCGCAGCGTTCGCGTATCGATGCCCACGCCAAGACCGCCCTGACCATGGCCAGCATTCTTCTGGCAGCGGGTGTGTTCACCGGGATCATGCAAGGCACCGGCATGCTCAAGGCGATGGCCGAAGTAGCGGTGGCGCAGATTCCAGCCGGGCACGGCAAATTGATTCCGATGGTGGTGGGCTTTGTCTCCATGCCGCTGAGCATGCTGTTCGACCCGGACTCCTTCTATTTCGGCGTGATGCCGGTGATCGCCGAAGTCGGCCGTGCACTGGGCGTCGATCCGTTGCAAGTCGCCCAGGCGTCCTTGTTAGGTGTCCACACCACCGGCTTCCCGGTCAGTCCGCTGACACCTGCGACGTTCCTGTTGGTAGGGCTGTGCAAGGTCGAGCTGGCCGACCATCAACGTTTCACCATCCCGTTTCTGTTTGGCGCATCGGTGCTGATGACCCTTACCGCACTGCTGTTGGGAGTGTTTTGAATGAAGACTTTACGTATCGGCTCTGGTGCCGGTTATTCGGGCGACCGTATCGAACCGGCGGTGGAACTGGCCGACAAGGGCGAGCTGGATTTTCTGGTTTTTGAATGCCTGGCCGAGCGCACCATCGCGCTGGCGCAACAGGCACGACTGGCGGACCCCGAAGCCGGTTTCGATCCGTTACTCGACGAACGCATGCGTCGCGTGTTGCCGTTCGTGGCCCGCGGGCAGGAGGCGGGACAACGTCGTCTGCGCATCATCAGCAACATGGGCGCGGCCAATCCATTGGCGGCAGCACGAGCGGTGCGGCGTATCGCAATCGAACTCGGCCTGCATGGCCTGAAGGTCGCCGCGCTGACCGGTGATGACGTGCTTGCGCAGTTGAAACCCGAACAACGGCTGGATAACGGCGCGACCATCGCGGCCATGGGCGACCGGCTGATTTCAGCCAATGCCTATCTCGGTGCCGAGGGGATCGTCGACGCGCTGCGGGCCGATGCCGATGTGGTGATCACGGGTCGCGTGGCCGACCCTTCGCTGTTCCTCGCACCGCAATTGTTCACGTTCGGCTGGGCGCAGGATGACTGGACGCGGCTGGGCCGTGGCACGCTGATCGGTCATCTGCTGGAGTGCGCCGGGCAGATCACCGGGGGGTACTTTGCCGATCCGGGTGTGAAGGATGTGGTTGATCTCGCCCGTCTTGGGTTCCCGCTGGCCGAAGTGGACAGCGAGGGCAGGGCTGTGATCAGCAAGGTTGCAGGCTCCGGTGGCCGCATCGACACCGCCACCTGCACCGAACAGATGATCTACGAAGTGCATGATCCCAAGGCCTATCTGACGCCGGACGTAACGGCTGATTTTTCGGGTGTGTCGTTCAGCGTGATCGCGCCCGACGAGGTACGCGCAGAAGGCGCCGACGGTCGCACTCGGCCCCAAACCCTCAAAGTTTCGGTCGGCTATCTGGATGGCTGGATCGGTGAAGGGCAGATTTCCTATGGCGGGCCGGGCGCCCTGGCCCGTGCGCAACTGGCACGCGACGTCGTGCTGGAACGGCTGAAGCTCACCCACGTGGTGTGCGACGAAGTGCGTGCCGAGTTGATCGGTGTCGACTCGTTGCATGGCACGACGGTCGGCGCACGTGCCGCTGGCGAGGCGGGTGAAGTGCGTCGGCGCGTCGCCGCCCGGTGTACCGACGAAACCGAAGCGGTGCGAATCGGCAACGAAGTGGAAACCCTCTACACCAACGGTCCTTATGGCGGCGGCGGGGCAACCAAAGGGCTGCGTCAGGTCGTGGCGGTGGCGTCGTTGCTCCTGCCCCGTGATGCAATCATCCCGCAGGTCCATCTGGAGGACGCATCGTGAACGCAATCAAACTGCGAGAGCTGGCCCATTCACGGACTGGCGACAAGGGCGACACCTCGAACGTTTCGGTGATCGCGTTTCGCGCCGAGGACTATCCGCGCCTGGTCCAGCAACTGACCGTAGAGCGGGTGACCGAGTATTTCGCCGAGCTGCTGGACCCGAACGCCGGGCCAGTCAGGCGCTATGAATGGCCGAATGTGCAGGCACTGAATTTCGTGTTGCCCGGCATCCTCAAAGGCGGCGTGACCCGCTCACTGGCGCTGGACGCGCACGGCAAGGCGTTGGGCGCGGCGTTGCTTGATATCGAGCTTGGGTGAATCCTTTAGCGATTACAGTAATGTCGAAAGGTTATAGCGGCGATGATCTGGGGTGCTATTGAGTAAGTAACGGTCACGTGGAACTCGCTGTTGAGTTCCATGCTCGATGGCGAGCTTGAAAAGGACTTCGATCAATGGCTCTCGATCCCGCTGATGGCTACCCCTATACCCCTCCCGAAATCGCAATGGCCGCTGGGAATCAGAAGCTGCAGGCGCATCAGTTTGCGGTGGATATCGATATCGCGATGCGTCGGCACTATGCAGGTAATCTGCAAGTTCTGGCCAAAACGCTTTATCCGATTCTGTATGCCGAAGCGACGTTCAACGGCGGCCGCTATACCTTCTGTGAAGATGAGCACACGACCTACGCCTGTGAAGAAATCAATCACCTCTACACGGAGCTTAAAGCCATGCTCACATCCCGTTGGCGATTTACTCGATCATATTTCCCTACGCTGGATATCCGCTTAATGGTCAGTGGATAGCGCCATTGAAAGCCTTTGGGTCACAAGTAGAAGCTGTAAAGCTTCGCCTGAGCCAACTGGACATTTCCGGGGCAGCGTTAACGTCCAGCACAAATATTCTGAATGCAGCGATTTCGTTTATCGGCAAAGTCGTGGGTGAGGGCAACTTCACTATTGCTGAATACACCACGTTTTGCGACAGCATAGGCCCCGATATCCTTGTCAACCAGACAGCCGCCGCAGTGGAGCAGGTCGCAGCCATGCAAGCGTGGCGAAGCAGCGTCGGGCAGGCAACGTGGGACAAGATGTATGTGGTCCTTCAATGTATCTGGACGGTTTCGCAAGAAAGCGCACACGAACAGATCATCAAATCGCAGATGAAGCCCGAATTTCACGAGACGCATAGGATCGTTTCGGAAGCGGCGCCGACGCTGGAGGATGCTCGGCTTCTTTTAGCGCGCATTCTCGCGGACCGGGTACTTTCGGCAGCCGTGTTTCGAACGCACACAGGGGAAGACTACAAGCGTCGTCAGCCGGCCCGCGCCGTTCTGGCAGAAGCGAGCGTGCGGTGCGGCGCAGCTCTTCTCAGGATTGAGTCGGGGTGACAGGCATTGCGCCCGTTTTTGATTCTGGCCGCAGGCCGTGGGAGCTGGCTTGCCTGCGATCTGCTGCGAAGCAGTAGTAAACCCTGCTGATGCGGTGTGTCTGGTGCAACCGAGGTGTCTGATTCTACTGCCGGTGCCCGGCAGATCGCGAGCAAGCTTGCTCCTACGCCCTTCGGGCCGAAGCGGACCGCCGTCAGTCCGGCGCCGCGCCGTTCGTGCCGAGGCGGGTCGTCATCAGGTTGTGTTCCCGCGCCGTTCGGGCAGAAGCGGAGCGTCGTCAGGTTGTGTTCGGCGCCGTTCGCGCCGAGGCGGATCGTCGTCAGTCCGGCGCGCGCTGTTCGGGCAGAAGCGAGCGTGCGGTGCGGCGCAGCTCTTCCAAGGACTGAGTCGGAGTGGCAGGCGTTGCCCCCGTTTTTGATTCTGGCCGCAGGCCGTGGGAGCTGGCTTGCCTGCGATCTGCTGCGAAGCAGCAGTAAACCCTGCTGATGCGGTGTGTCTGGTGCAACCGAGGTGTCTGATTCTACTGCCGGTGCCCGGCAGATCGCGAGCAAGCTTGCTCCTACGCCCTTCGGGCCGAAGCGGACCGCCGTCAGTCCGGCGCCGCGCCGTTCGTGCCGAGGCGGGTCGTCATCAGGTTGTGTTCCCGCGCCGTTCGGGCAGAAGCGGAGCGTCGTCAGGTTGTGTTCGGCGCCGTTCGCGCCGAGGCGGATCGTCGTCAGTCCGGCGCGCGCTGTTCGGGCAGAAGCGAGCGTGCGGTGCGGCGCAGCTCTTCCAAGGACTGAGTCGGAGTGGCAGGCGTTGCCCCCGTTTTTGATTCTGGCCGCAGGCCGTGGGAGCTGGCTTGCCTGCGATCTGCTGCGAAGCAGCAGTAAACCCTGCTGATGCGGTGTGTCTGGTGCAACCGAGGTGTCTGATTCTACTGCCGGTGCCCGGCAGATCGCGAGCAAGCTTGCTCCTACGCCCTTCGGGCAGAAGCGGACCGCCGTCAGTCCGGCGCCGCGCCGTTCGTGCCGAGGCGGGTCGTCATACAGGTTGTATTCCCGCGCCCTTCGGGCAGAAGCGGATCGTCGTCAGCCCGGTGCCGCGCCGTTCGTGCCGAGGCGGGTCGTCATCAGGTTGTGTTCCCGCGCCGTTCTGGCAGAAGCGGATCGTCGTCAGTCCGGCCCGCGCCGTTGTGGCAGAAGCGAGCGTGCGGTGCGGCAGCTCTTCTCAGGATTGAGTCGGGGTGGCAGGCATTGCGCCCGTTTTTGATTCTGGCCGCAGGCCGTGGGAGCTGGCTTGCCTGCGATCTGCTGCGAAGCAGCAGTAAACCCTGCTGATGCGGTGTGTCTGGTGCAACCGAGGTGTCTGATTCTACTGCCGGTGCCCGGCAGATCGCGAGCAAGCTTGCTCCTACGCCCTTCGGGCAGAAGTGGACCGCCGTCAGTCCGGCGCCGCGCCGTTCGTGCCGAGGCGGGTCGTCATCAGGTTGTGTTCCCGCGCCGTTCTGGCAGAAGCGGATCGTCGTCAGTCCGGCCCGCGCCGTTGTGGCAGAAGCGAGCGTGCGGTGCGGCAGCTCTTCTCAGGATTGAGTCGGGGTGGCAGGCATTGCCCCCGTTTTTGATTCTGGCCGCAGGCCGTGGGAGCTGGCTTGCCTGCGATCTGCTGCGAAGCAGCAGTAAACCGTGCTGATGCGGTGTGTCTGGTGCAACCGAGGTGTCTGATTCTACTGCCGGTGCCCGGCAGATCGCGAGCAAGCTTGCTCCTACGCCCTTCGGGCAGAAGCGGACCGCCGTCAGTCCGGCGCCGCGCCGTTCGTGCCGAGGCGGGTCGTCATCAGGTTGTGTTCCCGCGCCGTTCTGGCAGAAGCGGATCGTCGTCAGCCCGGTGCCGCGCCGTTCTGGCAGAAGCGGATCGTCGTCAGTCCGGCCCGCGCCGTTGTGGCAGAAGCGAGCGTGCGGTGCGGCAGCTCTTCTCAGGATTGAGTCGGGGTGGCAGGCATTGCGCCCGTTTTTGATTCTGGCCGCAGGCCGTGGGAGCTGGCTTGCCTGCGATCTGCTGCGAAGCAGCAGTAAACCCTGCTGATGCGGTGTGTCTGGTGCAACCGAGGTGTCTGATTCTACTGCCGGTGCCCGGCAGATCGCGAGCAAGCTTGCTCCTACGCCCTTCGGGCAGAAGTGGACCGCCGTCAGTCCGGCGCCGCGCCGTTCGTGCCGAGGCGGGTCGTCATCAGGTTGTGTTCCCGCGCCGTTCTGGCAGAAGCGGATCGTCGTCAGCCCGGTGCCGCGCCGTTCTGGCAGAAGCGGATCGTCGTCAGTCCGGCCCGCGCCGTTGTGGCAGAAGCGAGCCTGCGGTGCGGCGCAGCTCTTCCAAGGACTGAGCCGGAGTGGCAGGCGTTGCCCCCGTTTTTGATTCTGGCCGCAGGCCGTGGGAGCTGGCTTGCCTGCGATCTGCTGCGCAGCGGTAGTAAACCCTGCTGATGCGGTGTGTCTGGTGCAACCAATGTGTCTGATTCTACTGCCGGTGCCCGGCAGATCGCGAGCAAGCTTGTTCCTACGCCCTTCGGGCAGAAGCGGACCGCCGTCAGTCCGGCCCTACGCCGTTCGT
Source organism: Pseudomonas sp. LS-2 (assembly GCF_003605735.1). Classification (GTDB taxonomy): domain Bacteria; phylum Pseudomonadota; class Gammaproteobacteria; order Pseudomonadales; family Pseudomonadaceae; genus Aquipseudomonas. Next base: position 99,485 of record NZ_QXTJ01000016.1, read on the forward strand.
GCCGAGGCGGGTCGTCATCAGGTTGTGTTCCCGCGCCGTTCGGGCAGAAGCGGAGCGTCGTCAGGTTGTGTTCGGCGCCGTTCTGGCAGAAGCGGATCGTCGTCAGTCCGGCCCGCGCCGTTCTGGCAGAAGCGAGCGTGCGGTGCGGCAGCTCTTCTCAGGATTGAGTCGGGGTGACAGGCATTGCCCCCGTTTTTGATTCTGGCCGCAGGCCGTGGGAGCTGGCTTGCCTGCGATCTGCTGCGAAGCAGTAGTAAACCCTGCTGATGCAGTGTGTCAGGGGCAACCGAGGTGTCTGATTTTACTGCCGGTGCCCGGCAGATCGCGAGCAAGCTTGCTCCTACGCCCTTCGGGCAGAAGCGGACCGCCGTCAGTCCGGCCCCACGCCGTTCGTGCCGAGGCGGGTCGTCATCAGGTTGTGTTCCCGCGCCGTTCGGGCAGAAGCGGATCGTCGTCAGCCCGGCCCGCGCCGTTGTGGCAGAAGCGAGCGTGCGGTGCGGCAGCTCTTCTCAGGATTGAGTCGGGGTGACAGGCATTGCCCCCGTTTTTGATTCTGGCCGCAGGCCGTGGGAGCTGGCTTGCCTGCGATCTGCTGCGAAGCAGTAGTAAACCCTGCTGATGCAGTGTGTCTGGTGCAACCGAGGTGTCTGATTTTACTGCCGGTGCCCGGCAGATCGCGAGCAAGCTTGCTCCTACGCCCTTCGGGCAGAAGCGGACCGCCGTCAGTCCGGCCCCACGCCGTTCGGGCAGAAGCGGAGGGTCGTCAGTCCGGCCCCACGCCGTTCGTGCCGAGGCGGGTCCTCGTCAGTCCGGCGCCGCGCCGTTCGGGCAGAATCAGAAGCGCGCTACCCTGCCTTTATCGGCAACGTGAGTTCGGCACACAACCCGCCCCCTTCACGATTGGACAGGGTCAATGTACCGCCCAGCGCCATTGCCAGTTGCTGGGAAATCGCCAGACCCAGCCCCGTCCCACCCGTGTCGCGGTTGCGCGAGCTTTCCACGCGGTAGAACGGTTTGAGCACTTCCGGCAATTCCGCTTCGGCAATCCCCGGCCCGCGATCCAGTATTTGTATCGACAGGCCCTTGTTGTCATTGGCGAGCACTTTCAGCTCCGCTGCACCGGCGAACTTCAGCGCGTTGTCGGTCAGGTTGACCAGCACTCGTCGCAGGGCGTGGGGCCGGGTGTCGATCACCGAACCGGTCTTGCCGCACAGCTGCACCTGCTTGTTCATGTCCTGATAGTCGAACACCAGGCTGTCGAGGAACGAGTCCAGATCCACGCGTTTGGGCGCCTCGGTCGAAGTGTCCATGCTGCGCGCGTAGGCCACGCCTTCCTGCACCAGATGCTGCATCTCGCTGAGGTCGTTCCACAGCTTGTCCTTCTCGACGCCCTCGTCCATGAACTCGGCGCGCAGTTTCATGCGGGTGATTGGGGTTTGCAGGTCGTGTGAAATCGCCGCAAGAAGCTGCATACGCTCTTTCACGTAGGCCGCGATGCGTTGCTGCATGGTGTTGAAGGCGACGGCCGCATAGGCGACTTCTGTCGGGCCGGTTTCATCAAGCCGAATGCCTTCGCCGTTCGGGTCCAGGTTGTCCACGGCGTGGGACAGTCGGGTCAGCGGGCGAATCGCGGTCCTGACGGCCAGCCAGGTGCAGGTCACCAGCAATACCAGCTGCACGATCAACAGCAGCGGCAGCCAGGGCGACAGCGGGGTGATCGCCGGGCGCACGTCGATGGTCAGCGGGTTGCCGTCACTCAGCGTCAAATGCGCCTGATAGTGCGGGCGCACGTCGGGGATAGTGTTGAAGCTCAGTTCATATTCGCGGCCCAAAGTGGCCTGCATCGAGCGCACCGAAACGGGGGCCTTGCTCATGTCCATGGGCGTGCCCGGCTGACCGGTCCCCAGCATGTAGCGGTAATTGGGGTGCTCGAAGCGCGGCAGCCACGCCGCGCGCTCATTGGCGGGCAGGCGTTCCAGCACCGCGACGGTGGTCGTCAGGTCCTGTTCCAGGTTGCCCAGCATCAGCGTCATCGCGCTTTGATAGCGCTCATAGAACTGCAGCCCGAAAGACAGACCATGGGCCAGCACCAGACTGATCAGAAAGATCAACGACAGCCGAGACGTCAGCGTCCGTGGCCATCCGAATCTTGGCTTCATGCGTCGTCCCCGAGGATTTCCACCGCGTAGGTGAACACGTAACCCTCGCTGCGCACGGTCTTGATGTACGCCGGATCGCGGGCATCGTCCTGCAGGCGCTGGCGCAGGCGGCTCACCAGCAGATCGATGGAGCGATCGAACAGATCGGCGTCACGGCCCTGCGTCAGGTTCAGCAACTGATCGCGACTCAACACGCGCTGTGGATGATCGAGGAAGGTGCGCAGCAGGCGATATTCCGCGCCGCTGAGGGTGACGATCGTGCCCTCGGCGTCCAGCAGGTGGCGCGCGGTGGTGTCCAGTTTCCATTTGCCGAAGGCCAGCAGGCGGCCGGCTTCACTGACGATCAGGTTCGGTGGCAGCATTCGGGTGCGGCGCAACACGGCATTGATCCGCGCCAGCAGTTCGCGGGCAACGAAGGGTTTGACCAGATAATCGTCAGCACCCATTTCCAGGCCGATGATGCGGTCGGTTTCATCGCTGCGGGCGGTGAGCATCAGCACCGGGGTGGTCTTGTGTTTGCCAGTGCGCAGTTCGCGGCACAGCAGCAGGCCATCGTCGCCGGGCATCATGATGTCGAGCACGATCAGGTCCACCGGCGTCGATTCCAGAAACGAACGCATTTGCCTGCCGTCGGCGCCCACGGTGGTGCGCAGGCCGTTTTTCTTCAGGTAGTTGCCCACCAGTTCCCGGATCTCGCGAGCGGCCGCGACGATCAGAATGTGGTCGACGTGCTCCATTGCTTCAACTCCCCGAATTCATTGACGTGTGGCGCATCTTAACCAGCCGCGCACGGCTTGCCTGCCACCCTTTGTATTGCACTGTATCTGGCATCGCAACGCATACACGCGGATGCAAAAAGCGGATTTTCCAGCGCGAATGTATCGCTGTGTATCCAGGCAGCGCTATGACACTTAATGATTACTTTCCGCCGTTTCGCGACACATCCGGGATACCTCAGGGGCATTCAATGGGACCCATCGAGACAACACGCACCGCCTCGAACCCAATCAACGATTCAACCCTTGAACACTGAAAGCCTCGCATCCTGGAGAACATCATGAACGCAAAGAAAATCGCCCTCGCCACTCTGTTTGCCGCTCTGAGCTTCGGTGCCCTGTCTGCTCAGGCCCAGGACAGCGTCCCGGCGCACAACTACATGTACGGCGAGCACCTGGACATCGCCCGGGCCCTGTCCACCGAAGTCGATGCGACGCCGACCTGCGGCGTGGTCGGCACTCACCTGAACTACGTGGACTCCCACGGCGACAAGCAGACCCTGAACTACCGCACCATCGCCCAGAACTGCGCCGGGGACAACTGATCCCGCCAGCACCCGGCCACTTGAGCCTGCAAAGTCTGAACTCAGTAAAGCCCTGTTTTGACCACCCTTGAGGAATTCGCCATGAAACACTTCAAAACCAGCCTGACCGCCCTTGCTTTTGCTTTCGCCGGGTTCGCCGTCCACGCCAACGCTGCTGCCCAGAAAAGCTGCGCCGAGGACAGCCATTGCTTCCAGCTGGCGCCCAAAGTGGCCGAAAACGGCTCCGAGAAAACCCCGCTGGGAATGTGGATCGAGAGCCGTGGCGAGCTAGTGGCTGAAGGTGGCTCCGAGCACACAGCGATAGGCAAATGGAATCAGGCGTGAGGCATTGGGCTTGCACCGTGCACGTCTCTATAGCATCACGGCTTGCCGGCGGCAGGGCTTTTGAGATCGCCACCGCCGGCAAGCCGGACTGCTGCAGGGACGGGAGCGACTCAGGAGGTATGGCGCAGTTTGTGTGTGTTTGGCATATCATCACGTGCCGCCCCTTCCGCGCCGTCGCGTTCATCAGGACGATTTTCCCGCAATGAGTTCACCCGATTCCTTCGCTCCGCCGCCCTCGCTGTTCCTGCCCCTGACCGAAGAGGTCGCCGGGGCGCTGGCCGCTGGCGAGTCGCTGGACGACTTTCTGAGCGAGGCGACCCGGCCGCAACTCGCCGCGTTGATGCTGTTGCTCAATCTCAAGTCCCTGGTGGCGCAGAACACGGCCATCGAAAAACTGGAGCGAATGCTCGACGACGTCATGCGCGCTGCCTTGTCGGTGGAGGAGGGCGGCGGGGCGTTCGGCGATCTGGTGCGCCTGCGTTTCAACGCCGATAACCTGGCCGACAGCCTGAGCGTTCTGGAAGTGGCCGGTATTGCCCTGCTGGAAAGTCATGAAGTCGAGGACCGGGAATACCTCGACGAAGACGGGCATTGGGACTTCGGATTTGGCAAACGTCAGCGTCAGAAGCTGGAGCCGCTGACCCGCGAGATCGTGCTACCGACTGGCGATGTCCTGCGCCTGAGCGATCAGCAAAGCCGGATTTTCGATGAGTTCCAGGTGTGCAAGGACGAGTCGTTCCACTTGCAGGCCTACGCCGGAGTGGGCAAAACCTTCCTGCTGACCAAGTTCTTCGAAGTGCTGGACCCGGAAAAAACCCTGCTGATGGCAACGTTTCCCGCGCAGGTCATGGCATTGCAGGATCGCATCCGCCACGCCAACCCCAGCGGCCGACTCAACGCCTGCACGTTCGCCCACATGGCCAACCTGCTGCTCAACCGCGACCTGACTTCCCGAGGCTGGCGCAACAGCGACATGCAGCGCACCAGTGCCAGTTCTTTGGTGTCCGATCAGCAAGTGGCGCAGTGGCTGAACCTGCCAGCGGTGGGCACGTTGCAGCCCCGCGACGTGGCGCGAGTCTGTCGCACCACCGTTCACAGCTACTGCCTGTCGCCGCTGGCGACCATCGAGCCGCGCCACCTGCCGTCGCTGGGCCATGCCGCGAGCCAGGCCGACATCGCCATGCTGCTGGAATACAGTCGCCTGTTATGGCGGGAAACAGTCAGGCCATCGGCGCCGCACATTCGTCTGCCGATTCGCAACAGCCAACGCATCAAGTTTCTGTCGCTGACCTCGGAGGTCATTCCCGAGAACTACAGCCACATCATCATCGACGAGAGCCACGAGTTGACGGCACCCATGGTGCAGATTCTCGACCGCAGCCCGCAGGCAGTGATCACCCTGGGCGACGAATTCCAGCAACTGAGCGGCAAGGCCCCGCGTCATGGCGGGTTCATTCGCCAACGCTTCATGACCCAGTCGATCCGGGCCGGCAAACAGATGGCCGAAGTGCTCGATCCGCTGATTCAACTGCACCCCAGCGACATCAAGGAAGGCTTCGTCGGTCGTGCGCCTCATCCGACCCGAATCATTGGCCACAGCGTCATGCCGATTCCGGAAAAGCCCACCACGATTCTGGTTGCCAATGAATGGGGCCTGTTCGCCTGGTTCAGACGCCTGACCGAAGCCGGGGCCCGTTTCAGTCTGCCGCCAAGAACGCTGGAACACCTGACACTGTTCGTCAAAGGCCTGGACCAGCTGTACCGCGAGGATCACAGGCCGCAGCACCGTCTGATCTTCCGCTTTGCCTATTGGGACGCGCTGGCTTCGGCCATGGGCGCGAGCCACGAATTCAAGGCCGTTCATGAGTGGCTGGGGCAGGGCAATACGCTGCAGGACTTCGTCGAGACCGCGCAGCGTTTCTGCAGCGACCCTGCCGCCATCATCAAACTGGCGAAAGTCGAAGACGTGAAGAACCAGGAGTTCGATTCCGTGCTGCTGTCGCGCGATCTCATGCGCCCACCTCGCGAAGGGTCGACGCACTCGCTGGCCAGCGTCTGTTCGCTGCTGTACACCGCCAGCTCCCGTGCGCGCCATGAGCTGCTGTTGCCAGGCAACATGAACGACTGGCTGCAGGACCTCGGTCGTCGATAAACGCCGTCAGGCCTAGCGCTTCACCTTTTTGGGCGGCAACGGCAAGGGCGCGAACAGTGCTTCGATGTCGTCGTCCTGCAGTTTCCAGTCACCGGACGTCCGGCCGTCCAGTACGCCGGAGGCCAACGCGGATTTCTCCTGCTGCAAGTGCTGGATCTTCTCCTCCACCGTACCGCGAGCGATCAGCTTGTAGACGAATACCGGCTTTTCCTGGCCGATCCGGTAGGCGCGGTCGGTGGCCTGGTTTTCGGTGGCGGGGTTCCACCACGGGTCGTAATGAATCACCGTGTCCGCCGCCGTCAGGTTCAGACCGGTGCCGCCGGCCTTGAGGCTGATGAGGAACATCGAACGCTTGCCGCTCTGAAAGTCATGCACCGGCGTGCGTCGATCCTTGGTCCTGCCGGTCAGCAAGGCGTATTCGATGCCGCGCTGTTGCAGCTCGACTTCGATCAGCTCCAGCATCGAGGTGAACTGCGAAAACAGCAGGATCTTGCGGTTCTCGGCCAGCAACTCTTCCAGCATGACCATCAGGCTTTGCAGTTTGGCCGAGCTGGCCTGACGACTGTTGGGCGCCACGCTGTTGACCAGTCGCAAGTCGCAGCAGACCTGACGCAGCTTGAGCAGCGCCTCCAGAATGATGATCTGACTGCGCGCCACGCCCTTGCGGGTGATTTCGTCGCGGACTTTCTTGTCCATCGCCAGGCGCATGGTTTCGTACACGTCGCGCTGGGCGTCGTTGAGTTCGACCCAGTGCACGATCTCGGTCTTGGGCGGCAGCTCGGTCGCCACCTGCTCCTTGGTCCGGCGCAGCAGGAACGGTTTGATACGCGCGTTCAGATGCTGCAAGCGCGCTTCGTCGCCGAGTTTCTCGATGGGCGTGCGGTAGTTGCTGTTGAACTGCTTGGCATCACCCAGCCAGCCAGGCATCAGGAAATGGAACAGCGACCACAGTTCACCCAGATGGTTTTCCAGCGGCGTGCCGCTCAGGCACAGCCGCTGCCGCGCGTTGAGCTGGCGTGCGGCCTGGGCGGCCTTGCTGGTGGGGTTTTTGATGTACTGCGCTTCGTCGAGCACCAGCACATGCAGCAACTGTTTGCTGAGCAGTTCCACATCCCGTGGCAACAGGGCGTAGGTGGTGAGGATCAGGTCGTAGTCTTCCAGACGTTCGTATTCCTGATGCCGGTTGGCGCCGTACAGCGCCAGCACGTTCAGCTGCGGCGTGAAGTGCCGGGCTTCGTCCATCCAGTTGGGAATCAGGCTGGTGGGCATCACCGCCAGCGCGGGCCGATCCAGGCGTCCGGCCTGTTTTTCCACCAACAGATGCGCCAGGGTTTGCAGGGTCTTGCCCAGGCCCATGTCATCGGCCAGCACGCCGCCGACTTCCAGCTCCCGCAGCGCCTGCATCCAGCTCAGGCCCTCCAGCTGATACGGCCGCAGTTTGGCATTGAGGCCCTTGGGCACCTTGACCGTGGCGTTCTTGATATTTACCAGACGCTCGGAGAACTGCCGCAAACGGTCGCCGCCTTGCCACACCAGCGGCATGTCGTCGAGCTGCTTGAGGCGGGTGGCGTCGGCGGTGTTCAGGCGGATGGCGTTATTGCCCTCTTCACGCCAGTAGAAATCGCCGAGGGTCGCCAGCACCGTTTTCAACCGGCCATAGGGCAGGGCAACCTGAATCGGGACGCCGCCGCGCTGGGTAAAATGGTTGAGTTGCACCAGCAATTGTTCGTCGTCGCGGCGCTTGGCGATGCCCGCCAGGGTCATCAATTCCGGGTGGGTGCGCAGCAAGTTGATCAGAATCGGCAGCAGGCTCAGGCGCTCGCCATTGACGATGATGCCCAGCTCCAGATCGAACCAGTCGCGCTCCGGCTCCTCATCGACCACGGCGTACCAGTCGTCCACCGGGGTGACGTCGAAGCCGAAATCGTCGAGCATCTCGACCTGCCACCCCTGCTCGCGCAAGGGTGGCAGGTCGTCGAGCATGAAGCTCAACCAGGCCTTGTCGTTCGGCAGTTCGAACATTTCCCCGGCGCTGTCGGGTAACGCCTTGCTCTGCCGGGTGGCAATGCGAAAGCCCATCTCCTGCAGCTGTTTGCGGTACAGGGCTTCGCGGTCCAGGTGTCGGCGCAAGCGCAGGGTTTCTTCAGGCAAATGGCGCACGATGTCGCTGGAACGGCCGGGGCTGGGCATGCCTGAGGCGTAGAACTCGCCGTAACGGAAGGCCAGCGCGGCGCGGTGCTGAATGTGCCGCTGCATCTTGCCGTTGCGTGGCTCGTAGGCGCTGAACTCGAAACTGGCGAGGATCAGGCGGGGTTTGGGTTCGATATCGCTGATGATGCGCTCAGGCAAGGCTGGCTTTTCTTCGGGCTTGGGCGCGAGGGTGGTCGATTGTCGGTCCACGTTTGCCAGAAGCTCAGGCAAGGTTTCGGGATCCTGCAGGAAGAACAGCGCCGCCGCACAGTGCTTGCAGTTGTTTCTGACCGGGCAGGTGCATTTGCCGACCACGAAATTGCGTGTTCGGTCGGGGTCCTTGAACTGCAACGTCTGGGTGTAGATTTCCAGGCTCGAGCCGCGACACACGGTGCGAACCAGGTCGGGACTGACGTGTTGCAACATCACACGTTTCTGCCGCGCATAGTCGAGCCCGCGTTCCACGCTCTGGGGCTTGAACAACGGTTCCCATGGCAGGGCCAGGGCTTTTTCCAATAGGGATGACACGTCTTGCCCTGCGTCAGCGCGGTGCTTGAAGAGGAGAGACCTTGATCAACATCGCCAGACTTCCATTATCCATATAGGTCAACTCGCCGTTGCGCACTCGGGTCGCCTGACGCATGCGTTCGCTGGTGACCAGCACGCCGTGATCGTCGAGCTGATTGACCCAGAAGTTGGCGTCGATGTCCGTAAAGCGCGCCAGGCCCAGACTGACCGTGCCTTCGATGGGGAAGTGGCCGAACTGCTCCTGACCGCTGCTGATGGCGACCTTGCTCGGGGTCGCGCTGAGGTCCTGTTGCCAGGCACGATGCAGCAACACCTTGTAGCCATCGCTGGTTTCAAGCTTGTTCACCAAGGCGTCCAGCGCGGTGGTGGTCTGTTGGTCGGCGCCAAGCTGTTGGGCGCCGGCAGCCCAGTCCTCCGGTGCGGGCTGGTTGGTCGCCGCCGGTTCGCCATGCTGACGGAACAGGATCAATTCCACCTGATAAGTGCCATCGGCAAAGGCTGCAGGGGCAAACAGCACCAACAGCAGGGTGAGCGAGCGAAACAGACGCATGGTGAATCCTTAAGCCGATTTGGTGGACTGCGGGGTCAGGCGGTCGAACAGCGCTTCAATGGTGTTGAAGCGTTCTTCGGGGCGCTCCATCGGCACCGTGAACTTGAATAACGTGGCGCCTTCGAATTTGTAGCGTTTGGGTTGCCCCTGAATCAGCTTGATCAACGTCAGCGGATCTACTGGAGTATCGGCCGCAAATTCGATTCGTCCACCCTGCGGACCGGCATCGACTTTCTTGATGCCCAGTTGCTCGGCCTTGAGTTTGAGCGAAGTCATGCGCACCAGGTTCTTGGTCGGTTCCGGCAGCAGGCCGAAGCGGTCGATCATCTCCACTTGCAGGTCTTTGAGGCCTTCTTCGTCGGCGGCGTTGGCGATGCGTTTGTAGAGGATCAGGCGCGCGTGCACGTCTGGCAGGTAGTCTTCGGGAATCAGCCCCGGCACCCGCAAATTGACTTCCGGACCACCGCCCAGCGGCTGATCCAGATTTGGCTGCTCGCCCTTGCGGATCGACTTCACCGCACGTTCCAGCATTTCCATATAAAGGGTGAACCCCACGGCCTGGATCTGCCCGCTTTGGCCTTCGCCGAGCAGTTCCCCCGCGCCACGGATTTCCAGGTCGTTGGTCGCCAGCACGAAGCCCGCGCCCAGGTCCTGGGTGTTGGCGATGGCTTCCAGACGCTTCTCGGCGTCCGGTGTGATCTGCTTGCGTGGCGGCGTCAGCAGATAGGCATAAGCCTGGTGGTGACTGCGTCCGACGCGGCCGCGCAACTGGTGCAACTGAGCCAGACCGAATTTGTCTGCGCGCTCGATGATGATGGTGTTGGCGCTCGGCACGTCGATGCCGGTTTCGATGATGGTCGAGGCGATCAGCACGTTGAAGCGCTTGTGATAGAAGTCGCTCATCACCTGTTCGAGATCGCGCTCGTGCATCTGCCCGTGGCCGATGCCGATGCGCGCTTCGGGTACCAGCTCAGCAAGGTCGGCGGCGCACTTCTCGATGGTTTTCACATCGTTGTGCAGGTAGTAGACCTGACCGCCGCGCAGCAACTCACGCAGCAGCGCCTCTTTGACCGTCGGCTTGTTCTGCTCCATGACAAAGGTGCGCACCGACAGGCGACGGGCAGGCGGGGTGGCGATGATCGACAGATCACGCATGCCGGCCACGGCCATGTTCAAGGTGCGCGGGATTGGCGTGGCGGTCAGGGTCAGGATGTCGACCTCGCTGCGCAGCGCCTTGAGCTGTTCTTTCTGACGCACACCGAAGCGGTGTTCTTCGTCGATGATCACCAGCCCCAGGTTCTTGATTTTGACGTCGTCCTGCAACAGCTTGTGGGTGCCGATGACGATATCGATCTTGCCTTCGGCCAGATCGGCCACGGCGGCGTTGATCTCCTTGGCCGACTTGAAGCGGCTCATGACTTCAACGGTCACCGGCCAGTCGGCGAAGCGGTCGCGGAAGCTGTTGTAGTGTTGCTGGGCGAGCAGGGTGGTCGGTACCAGAATCGCCACCTGCTTGCCGCCATGCACCGCGATGAACGCCGCGCGCATCGCCACTTCCGTCTTGCCGAAACCGACGTCGCCGCAGACCAGACGGTCCATCGGCTTGGGTGCCAGCATGTCGTGGCGTACCGCTTCGATGGTGGTCTGCTGGTCCGGGGTTTCTTCGAACGGGAAACCGGCGCTGAAGGTTTCATAGTCCAGCTTTGGATCGGCGAACGCGTAGCCTTCGCGGGCGGCGCGGCGGGCATAGATATCGAGCAGTTCGGCGGCCACATCGCGCACTTGCTCGGCGGCCTTGCGCTTGGCTTTCTGCCAGGCTTCGGAGCCCAATCGGTGCAGTGGCGCCAGTTCGTCATCGCTGCCGGTGTAGCGGGCAATGAGGTGCAGGTTGGCGACCGGGACATACAGCTTGGCGTCCTCGGCATAGGCCAGCATCAGGAACTCGGCGGCCTGATTCTCCACCTCCAGTGTCGCCAGGCCCAGATAGCGGCCCACGCCGTGGTCGATGTGAACCACCGGCGCGCCTTCGCGCAGTTCGGCGAGGTTCTTGATGACGGCATCATTGGAGTGGCCGTCGGCGCGCTTCTCGCGGCGGCGGCGCTGCATGACCCGCTGACCGAACAGCGGACTTTCGGCGACCAGCGCCAGTGCCGGCTGCTCCAGCACCAGTCCTTCGTCCAGCGGCGCGATGGTGATCGCCAGCCGCTCTTTGCTGTCGACGAACTCCTGCCAGCTGTCGAGGGTTTTGGGGCGCAGTTTCAGACGCTCGAGCAGCTCCAGCAGGACTTCGCGGCGACCCGCGGACTCAGCGGTGAACAGCACGCGGCCGGGGAATTCGTTGAGGAAGGTCGACAGCGCCGCCAATGGCTCGTTGGCCTTGGCTTCGATGGCGAGATTGGGCAGCACCTGCGCCGGGAATCGTTCGCGACCCACGCCGGTTTCGACATCGTCCTGGCTGGTGACCACTCGCGGCCAGGTCTTCAGGCGTGCGAAGCAGTCTTCCACCGGCAGGAACAGTTCATCGGGGGGCAGCAACGGACGGTCGGGATCGACGCGACGTTCTTCATAACGGTTGCGCACGTCCTTCCAGAAGGTCTCGGCGGCCTGTTCGATGCCGGGCAAGGAGAACACTTGCGTGTCCTGCGGCAGGTAGTCGAACAGCGTCGAGGTTTCTTCGAAGAACAGCGGAATGTAGTACTCGATACCTGCGGGCGTAATCCCGCTGTTCAGGTCCTGGAAGATCGGGCTGCGGCGGAAGTCCACATCGAAGCGCTCGCGGAACCGCGCCTTGAAGCGGGTGACGGCCTCCTTCTGCAATGGGAATTCCTTGGCCGGCAACAGACGCACCGAGTCGACCTTGTCGATGGAACGCTGGGTCTCCGGTTCGAAGGTGCGCAGGGTTTCGATTTCGTCGTCGAACAGGTCGATCCGGTAGGGGAGTTTGCTGCCCATCGGGAACAGGTCGATCAGCGCGCCGCGTACCGTGAATTCACCATGCTCGTACACCGTATCGACGTATCGATAGCCGCTGGCTTCGAGCCGCGAGCGCATCAGCTCGACATCGAGCTTCTGGCCGACGTCGAGCACCAAACTGCTGCCGAGCAGGAATTTGGTCGGCGCCAGGCGGTGCAAGGCGGTTGTGATCGGCACCACCAGCACGCCATGTTCCAGCTCCGGCAACCGGTAAAGGCTGGCGATACGCTGGGAGATGATGTCCTGATGCGGCGAGAACAGATCGTAGGGCAGGGTTTCCCAGTCAGGGAAATGCAACACCGGAAGCGCAGGGGCGAAAAACTTCAGTTCCTGCTCCAGCCGCTCGGCACTTTGGCTGTCGGCGGTCAAAAGCAGGGTGAAGCGTTTCGCGGCGCTGGCGGCCTCGGCGATGGCCAGGCTTTGAGCGGCACCGGGCAGATTGCCCCAATGTTGTTTGCCTGCGGCAGCAGGAAGAATCGGTAGGCGCAGAACGGGCACGGAAGATAAAGCTCCAGGCGTTGCGGCAAAGCTGGGGATTGTAACTAAATCGGCAATCCGCTGTCAGTTTTACGCTCACGCGATTATGTAGTGCCCGTCTTGTTCAAAACAGCGGATTGCTCATAAACAAAGGCTTGGGCATAATGTAGTCCCTTTTTTCAGCCCCTACATGTGGAAGGTTCCCGTGACTCAGAAGCCCGACCAGTGTCTTGGTGAATGGATCGATCGTGAAGCCCTCGCCGAGGCGATGATCCCGCTTATCGGACAGCTATACCGCAATAACAATGTGGTGAGTTCGATCTATGGCCGCACCCTGATCAACCGTTCAGTCATCGCGATTCTCAAGGCTCACCGCTTTGCGCGTCACCGCCAGGCTGACGCAACCGAGTTGTCCGTACACGAGACTTTCCCGCTCATCAAAGCGATGAGCGAGCTCAAACTGGGCGCTGCTTCGGTGGACCTGGGCAAGCTGGCCGTCAAATACAAGGCCGAAGCCAATGGCCGTACTGCCGAGCAGTTCGTCCGCGAAGAAATGGCCGAAATCGTCGGTCAACAGAACTCCGGCGCTCGCAAGGGCACTGACGTCGTGCTGTACGGCTTCGGTCGTATCGGTCGTCTGCTGGCCCGCATCCTGATCGAAAAAACCGGTGGCGGCGACGGCCTGCGTCTGCGTGCCATCGTCGTGCGCAAAGGCGCCGAGAACGATCTGGTCAAGCGCGCCAGCCTGCTGCGTCGTGACTCGGTTCACGGCCCGTTCGACGGCACCATCACCATCGATGAAGCCAACAACACCATCAGCGCCAACGGCAACCTGATTCAGGTGATCTACGCCAAGAACCCGACCGAGGTGGATTACACCCAGTACGGTATCAAAGACGCGCTGTTGGTCGACAACACCGGTGTCTGGCGTGATGCCGACGGTCTTGGCCAGCACCTGCAGTGCCCTGGCATCGACCGCGTGGTGCTGACCGCGCCGGGCAAGGGCAAGCTGAAGAACATCGTTCACGGCATCAACCACCAGCAGATCACCGCCGATGACAAGATCATCTCGGCTGCGTCCTGCACCACCAACGCCATCGTACCGGTCCTCAAGGCCGTCAACGACAAGTTCGGTATCGTCAACGGTCACGTTGAAACGGTTCACTCGTACACCAACGACCAGAACCTGATCGACAACTTCCACAAGGGCGATCGCCGTGGCCGTAGTGCCGCGTTGAACATGGTCATCACCGAAACCGGTGCTGCCACCGCAGCTGCGAAGGCACTGCCTGAGCTGGCCGGCAAGCTGACCGGTAACGCGATCCGCGTTCCGACGCCGAACGTTTCGATGGCGATTCTGAACCTGAACCTGGGCACCGCGACCACTCGCGAAGAAATGAACGAATACCTGCGCGAAACCGCGCTGTACTCGGACCTGCACAAGCAGATCGACTTCGTGAATTCGCAGGAAGTGGTTTCGACCGACTTCGTAGGCTCGCGTCACGCGGGTGTGGTCGATGCTGAGGCGACCATCTGCATGGATAACCGCGTTGTGCTGTACGTCTGGTACGACAACGAATTCGGTTACAGCTGCCAGGTGGTTCGCGTGATGGAAGACATGGCGGGCGTCAACCCACCGGCTTTCCCGAAGTAAGATAGAGGCAGCGGCGGGCGATTTGTACACGCCGCAAGCTGAATCTCAAGAAGCGCCCCGACTGGTTCGGGGCGTTTTTTTTTGTGGTTTTCGGCTCCCTGTCCGGCCCCTCCAGCTTCTCCCACAGAGTTCGGTGTTCAACACGAAATTTGGGCACATCGCGAATCCGTAGCAGTCCGGCTTGCCGGCGGTGGCGTGTTCAAAATCGCTACCGCCGGCAAGCCGGACTGCTACAGAAAAAGCGTGCAAACCCCGCTCTTGCTTTGGCTTTTGATCTTAGCGTTGGACGTTTAACCCGCAACTGCCGCCATGCGCGCCTGACCACCTTTGCGGAACAGCACCAGTGTCGCGATCAGACCCAGAACCGCAGCGCCGCTCAGCCAGATACCCGGCGCGGCCTTGTTGTCGAGCACGTGGATCAGATAAGTACACGCCGCCGGCGTGAAACCACCAAAGGTAGCGGTCGCCAGGCTATACGCCAGAGAGAACCCGGTGGTGCGCACTTCGACCGGCATGATCTCGGTCAGCGAAACCACCATAGCGCCGTTGTACGAACCGTACAGGAACGACAACCACAGCTCGACCATCAGCAGGTTGGCGAAGCTCGGGTTGGAGGTCAGCCACGACAGGGCAGGGTAGGCCGTAACGATGGCCAGAATCGTTGCCGCCAACAACAGCGGCTTGCGACCGATCTTGTCCGACAAAGCGCCCATCACCGGCAGCCAGATGAAGTTCGAGATCCCCACGCACACCGTCACCAGCAGGCTGTCCAGGTCAGACAGGTGCAGTTCGTTCTTGCCGAAGGTCGGCGTGTACGCGGTGATCAGGTAGAACGAGACGGTGGTCATGACCACCAGCGCCATACCGGCAATCACCAGACCGAAATTCGCGCCGATGGACTTGACCACTTCGCCCAGTGTCGGACGATGTTTGCGGGCGCGGGCTTCGAACTCAGGGGTTTCTTCCAGCGAACGACGAATCACGAAGATGGCCGGAACGATCATGCAGCCGACCAGGAACGGCACGCGCCAGCCCCACTGACCCATTTCTTCGGGGCTCAGCCAGTGGTTCAGACCCACACCCAGAAGGCCTGCGAAAACCACGGCGGCTTGCTGACTGGCCGACTGCCAACTGACGAAGAAGCCTTTGCGACCCGGGGTGGAGATTTCAGCCAGATAGACCGAAACGCCGCCCAGTTCCACACCGGCCGAGAATCCTTGTAACAAACGGCCGACCAACACAAGCAGCGGCGCAGCGACGCCCAAGGTCGCATAACCCGGAACGCAGGCGATCAGGATCGTCCCCATGGCCATCATGGCGAGGGTAATGATCAGGCCTTTTTTTCGACCGTGGTGGTCGATGTAGGCACCGAGGAAGATTGCGCCCAGTGGGCGCATCAAGAAGCCGGCGCCGAAGGTTGCCAGCGAAAGCATCAGCGATGCGAATTCACTGTCGGCGGGGAAGAAGGTCTTGGCGATGGCTGTGGCGTAGAAGCCATAGACCATAAAGTCAAACATTTCAAGGAAGTTGCCGCTGACAACGCGAAATATCGCCTTGCCTTTGCCGGTGTTCGAGGCCATCTGGAATTACTCACTTAGGCTGTCTAGCTGGGGGATCCGTTGTATTTATGCGTCCTCTGCTGCGCCGTTCGAGCTTGGCCCCGCTCAGCGCAGATTTGTAACGATATGTGTAAAAGTGGCGGATAGCAATCAGAAGACCGGTGTCGAATGTCGTCGTTCACCCGCTGGGCAGCTGTGATAGAAATATTTGTATATGCCATCCAGCCAGTCGATCTGCCTTTAACTCACCAGCAATTGCCCGAACCGCCACCTATGCGGATTGGGATCTATAAAATCGCGAGTTAAAGCCACAATGAATGCAAAGTACGACGTAATCGACACATTCTCCCGCCGCCCGATGTTGTCAGCGCTTGCTCTTGACGAGCTTCGGACGTCACTTGAAACGCTATTGCCAGGCGTACCAATCAACCCTGAAATTGCGGTCGTCACTGAGGCCGCCGACGCTGCTGATCCAGCGACCGAAACGCTGTTTGGCGCTCTGCGACAGAACTTCGCCACTGGCAAAACATTACGCCCCAGCAAGGGGCGCAGCCTTCTGGTGACCGATCCGTCTGCTTCGACGCTGGTGACGTTCGATGTCGACGCCGAACAACTGGCCATCTTGATTGACAGCGTTTCCCTTGGGCTCCCCGCCAGATTCATGCAAGCGATGGTGGAGTTCTGGGATCGCCCTGGCGTTGGCGGTGCAACACCGTGGCAGGCGTTGGCAACGGCCCTCGAGCGGCAAAACCCGGTTGCAGTGCAGGGGGAGGAAAGTACTTCTGCGGACGAGATCCGTGCGCGATTCGAGCGCGATGCCTTGAACGCCCTGCAAGCCCAATTACCGCTGATTCAAGATGCAGGTGCGATGAGGCTTGATGATTTCGACGACATCGAGCGCTATCTCGCGAAGGTCACCGATATCACCCCCCTACTGGACAACCGGCACTCGGCAGGTGATGGCTCGCAGATCTCCCGTCAGGATCAACTACCGGACTGGCTGACCTGCGCGCCTTCCAGCGACCGTCTCGATTACAGCCGTCGGATTGCCGCTTTGGCCGTGACTGCAGCTCGTGCTGGCGGACACGCCTGGGACGACGATCTGCCGCCTATCGTCGAATATGCGAGGAGGGTGCTGCAGGAGGCATTGCGTGAAGATCATCCGCAAGCGACTTACCTGGTTCTGGATGATGTGACTTTACACATTGCGAAAGTCGTGGCGTCCCCGGCGCCCTCCACCGGACAGATCATCGTAACCGGCAGTGTTGAGCACATCCAGATGACGGTCGCCAACTTCGCGCTGGGGAATCTTTCAAGTCTGCCGAGCGGCACACGGAGTCTTTCTCTGCGCGATGGCGGTCCTTTGCCAGCCTGGTTTACCCCGGATTATCTGCAGCAACTCGTGACTCGCGTGGATATCGGAAGGACCTATCCTGCGCTGGTGCGGCGCTACCTGATTACCGATGCGGCGCAAGTGAAGCGGCGTCGGGCCCTATTTGCCGAGCAGCTCAAGGTGCAGCTACCCCTCAAGGCACTTGAGCAAAAGATTCGCGGCGAGGGTGGGCTGACTCAAGCGGGGTATCGGGTCGTCTGCTCGTTGCTGGAGAGAATTCCTCCAGAGGAGCAAGCCATCTTGCACCCATTGGCATGGGTCGCCCGGCCGGGAGCGGCTGCCGATGTGGTCCAGAACATGTTCGTGCTGGGGCACGCCGATACAGCGGTAGGCCCCATTGTGTTGTATCGGCCGTTCGCGCCAGTGCCTCTGACCGAATACTCCAGCTGGTCAACGCTGCGCGATGCCATCGTTCTGCCAGGCGAAGTGCAGGAGGACGTGCTGACGTGGATGACCGGGCGCGGGCGTGATCGGTACGCAAACGGCGGGTTCGAGCAGCCCCATATAAACCGTTTTGGTCTAGGGTCGGATTTCGCTGCAATCGAACAGCCCGCGCCTGCGCAACTGGTCAGGGCGACGACGGGGCAGGGTGATGTGATGACGGTGCTGTTCAACGCCAATGCCAGGGCCTTGGCGGATCTTGCAGACCAGGAGTCGGTCTCCAATGCCGAAAGTCGCTGGGCGATGTTTCAACGTGGCGGCTGGTTGGCGCTGGATACCGTGATGCCGTTCCTTTCGGGGGGCGCAGGTGCTGCGCTGTGGCTGGTGCAGTTGATGGCGGCGGTGGATCGGGTCCTCGTGGCTCAGAGCCGCAAGGCCGACCGCGAGGGGCTCGAGGCGTGGAACGAGTTGTTGCTGACCATCTCGATGATTCTCCTGCATCAGGGATTTCCTGCTCGACCGACACCGGCGCGACCTTCGCAACGACGGCCATCGTCCTCTGTTGCTGATCCGGATCCGCTGTTGGGAGAACAGTCGGAGCCGATCATCTCGCCGGGCAGTGCCGAAGAGTTTCCGCGGCTGGATTTTTCCTGGTCCAGTTCCAGTCATCGTCTGACCGAGGCGCAACGGCAGAGTCTCAAGCATTTGAAAGTGCTGCCCGAACCCCTGCTGGGCGAGCCCTCTGCAATGCCTGGAAAAGAGGGGCTGCACCCACTCGATCAGCACTGGTACGTGACGATCGACGGCGGGATTTATGAAGTCGGTTTCAGCGAGGACGAGGTTCACATCGTTGATCCGCGAGACCCGCTTTCGAGTGGGCCTCGTCTGCAGCGAACTGATCAGGGATGGGGGCTGGACCTCTCGCTTAAACTTCGCGGTGGCGGCCCCAAGCGTAATGTCCGGCAAATGGCGCTGGAGAACGCCGCGACGCTCAAGCGCGTTACCGAGCGCGATGCTGTTCTGGAACGGCAAAAGAACGCGATCTATCAGCGCTTCGCAAAGTGGGATCGGGCGATTCGGGTGGAGTCCGCACCGATACCCGCTGATCTCGTCGAGCTCGCCGAGACGGATTTGAACGAGTTGGCGCAAATTCTCGTAGAGAAGCAGCAACTGCAGGCAGCGTTGCGCCCAATTGACAGAGCGAGTGAGAAAACGATAGCCACTGATCTCCAGGATGTGAGCCGGCGGGTGTCGTTTCTTGAGGGTGTCTTGCTCGCGAAGGTGGTTAACCTGGCAAGCACTCAAATGCCTCGATTGAAGGCGGAATCCGGTGACGCGGTCACCTCGCAGAACATAGATGCTTATCTGAAACTGTTCGAGGATCTGCAATGGTTACAGAGTCGGGGCGTCCATTGGTCAAGCATCAGGGAAAACTACTGGCAACAGCTTAGGGATGTGCCCAAGTTCGGCAGGCAATTCTGGCGCGAGGAGGTACTGGAAATGCATGGAGCCAACTTGTTTACCTTTCTGGACTGGCGCATCACGCGTATGTGGTCGCTGCTGGAGCTGAGCATTTCCAGGGACGAAATGCTGTCTGGAGAAAGTCTCAAGGAACTCAAGTCGTTACGCATCGACGAAGGCCTACACGCCGCATTCACCTCCCAGGCGGAGCTTGAGAGACCCAACGATTACTCATTGGCCGAGCAGATCGGCGTGCTCGAAAGCTCGTTGCGGGAATACGAAAGGGCTAAGCTGATCGCGATCTGCGCACAGGAAAGCACTCCGCAGATGCTGAATGTCGAACAATTCGGTCGGTTTTTTGCAGAGCTCTCGTGGATTAGCGAACACGCCGAAAAGCGTTTGTCTGATTTGATTCGTGAGAGTGCCGAGCCAGCGGAGCAGCCTTGCGAATATGCGCCCAGAATCCGCCAGCCCCGTAAACGCGTGATCAAGACCCGCGCGCACCGCACGCTCGTCGGTCGCCTGCGCGAGGGGGAGGCGGACCTTCCCGGGGCGGTGGTCGAGGTCAGGCAGCAAATGACCGAAGCGGTCGTGGGCACCTATCACCTGCATGAAAACGGTGAGTGGGTGGAGGTCGCAAGGCCTTCGCGACCCAAGGCGCCGGAAAAGGTCGAGGCGCTGGCGGAGCTGAAACGCCAGGCCGCAGCAGCGCTCGAAGGGGTCGACGCCGACATCGATACGGCGCATCGGCAGTCCCGGCGGGCGAACGAACCAGCGGACATGCAGGACATTCTGGTGCAGAAGGCTGACAAGCTGACCGCCCTGGCTGGAAAGCTTGCCGTTCACAGGGGCGGTTCGAGCGATGGGGCAAGCGGCGTCCAGACGTGGGTCGACGATCTCCATGCTGCCGCTACGCGCTTGATAGACGAAGGCCGCACTCTGCGGATTTTCATGATCAAGGCGCAACCTCCCACTGCGGCACGGCTGAGCTTCCTGGCAAGTGAGAACGAAGTCGATATCGCGCGTTACGATGGGCGCAAGAACATGTCTGGCGCCAAGCGCAACGACTTTCTGCAGGAATACGTGATCCGCGACAAACATCAGCGCGTGCTGTGGTGGGCGCATTTTCACTACGCCAGTGAAGCGGCAGCAGCAGACGCATTCACGGCGGCTCATCTGAAACTGCCCGAGCAACGCTTCATAGGCTACAAAGCGCAGGTCAAGGCGGCCAAGGACAATAAGGAAGTGGTCAGCATTTACCGCAGCTACATCGGTAAGGACATCGCACAGCGGTTGTTTCTAAGCCTCGCTTGAAAGTAGGGGCCTCTCGGCCCGCGCTTTGATCTATTTCAACAAGGCCTCGCGCAAGTCCCCGGACAAACCGTCCGGGGCCAGCCAGATCGCAAAATACACCTTCGCCAGTTCCGGATCGGGGCTGGCGAAAATCACCTTGCCGTTGCGCGTCAGGTTCAGCCCATCGGTGCGGTCCCAGCTCAGGTCATAGCGATCGCCTGGCACGATGTTCTGGAAGCTGTAGTGCAGACGGTCAAGCTCGGACCTCAGTCGCGCCAGGGTTTCCTTGGTTTGCTGACGTTCGAGCGTGGCGTTGGCGGCCTTGATCACGTCTTCGCGATCAATGGCCTTGAAATAGAACAGCTCCAGTTTCTGCGGGGTCTGACCGAAAACCGCCTGTTTGGCGCTGACCGCGGGTTCGGCGTAGAACGCGGCGGCGTAAACGTCAGTCCACAGGTAGGTGAGGATCGCCTGGTTCTTGCGTTCCAGCGGCGGTGAAAGGCCGTCGAGTCGCGGCGGGAAGTCGGCCCGCTTGAGCAGATCGGCATCGGAAGCGCTGGCCAGCGGGCTGCACAGCACCCCCAATAACAGCATCCAGTGAATAAAACGGTGTCGCATGATCACGCCCTTGGTTGAAAGATCCTGCACAAGGGTATGACACTTTTCGCCGGATGCGGGTTTCGCAATCCAGCGGGGTGACCCGACATAAAGGACGGGATCACAAACAAACTCGCCAATTTGCAGCTTTTTTTATGATTCGTAACGCCAAGAGATTTATCATCCGCAGCAATTTGGCATGCGACAGGTATTTTTGCCACGCCGAGTGCCCCGTAACGCAGACAAGATTGGCCTACGACGCGACCAAGGGTTAATGTTCGCCGCGACGCTGGGCGATTAGACTGCGCCGCGAGTTTCGAATCTTCATGCCGCCGGCCGCGGTGTGATTTAGCCAGAGACGCCAGAGTGGCGCCTCGGCCTGTTCTAAGGAGTACGCATGGCTGTCTACAACTACGACGTAGTGGTACTGGGTTCAGGCCCAGCTGGGGAAGGCGCGGCAATGAACGCCGCCAAGGCTGGGCGCAAGGTAGCCATGGTCGATAGCCGTCGGCAGGTCGGCGGCAACTGCACTCACCTGGGCACAATCCCGTCCAAGGCGTTGCGTCACTCGGTCAAGCAGATCATTCAGTTCAACACCAACCCGATGTTCCGGGCCATTGGCGAGCCGCGCTGGTTTTCGTTCCCGGACGTGCTGAAAAACGCCGAGAAAGTCATCAACAAGCAAGTGGCCTCGCGCACCGGGTACTACGCACGCAATCGTGTCGACGTGTTCTTCGGCACCGGCAGTTTCGCCGATGAGCGCACCATCGATGTGGTGTGCAACAGCGGTGTCATGGAAAAACTGGTCGCCAACCAGATCATCATCGCGACCGGCTCGCGTCCTTATCGCCCGGCCGATATCGACTTTTCCCACAAGCGTATCTACGACAGCGACACCATCCTCAGCCTCAACCACACCCCGCGCAAACTGATCATCTACGGCGCTGGCGTGATCGGCTGCGAATACGCATCGATCTTCAGTGGTCTGGGTGTGGATATCGAACTGATCGACAACCGCGATCAACTGCTGAGCTTCCTCGACTCGGAAATCTCCCAGGGCTTGAGCTATCACTTCAGCAACAACAACGTGATGGTGCGCCACAACGAGGAATACGAGCGTGTCGAAGGTCTGGAAAACGGCGTCGTGCTGCACCTCAAGTCGGGCAAGAAGGTGAAAGCCGACGCGCTGTTGTGGTGTAACGGCCGTACCGGCAATACGGACAAACTGGGTCTGGAGAACGTCGGTATCAAGGCCAACGGTCGCGGTCAGATCGAAGTGGACGAAACCTATCGCACCAGCAAACCGAACATCTATGGCGCCGGTGATGTGATCGGCTGGCCGAGCCTGGCCAGCGCCGCCTACGACCAGGGGCGCTCGGCCTCGGGAAGTGCGGTGGATAACGGCGCCTGGCGTTTCGTCAACGACGTTCCGACCGGCATCTACACCATCCCGGAAATCAGCTCGATCGGCCAGAACGAGCATGACCTGACCGTGGCCAAAGTGCCGTACGAAGTGGGCAAGGCGTTCTTCAAGAGCATGGCTCGCGCACAGATCTCTAACGAGCCGGTGGGCATGTTGAAGATCCTGTTCCACCGCGAAACCCTGCAGATCCTTGGGGTGCATTGCTTCGGCGACCAGGCGTCGGAGATCGTGCACATCGGTCAGGCGATCATGAACCAGCCGGGCGAGGCGAATACCCTGAAGTATTTCGTCAACACCACCTTCAACTACCCGACCATGGCCGAAGCCTACCGGGTAGCGGCCTATGACGGCCTCAACCGGCTTTTTTGAGCGGCTCCGGCCGGTGGCCTGAGCCGGCCGGGGAGACCGATTTCAGTAACTCTCGAGCGTGGCAGTGGCCAAACCGGGAAAGTCTGTAATCAGGCTGTCAACGCCGAAGTCGGCGAGTCTGCGCATCAGCGCGGGCTCGTTGACTGTCCACACCGACACATGCAGGCCCAGCGCCTGGGCTTTCTTCAGGCGTTCAGGCGTACACAGCGTCCAGTTCAGCGCCAGTATCTCGCAGCCATAACCCACCGCGACCTTCAACGGGTCGAGCCAGGCGTACTCGGCGACCAGGCCGCGGGAGAGGTCGGGCGTCAGTTCGAGTGCGGCACGCAGCACTTCACGGGAGCTTGAAGTGATCGTGACCTTGTCCAGCAAGCCATGACGCTGAGCCAGCTCGCGAATCGCCAGCACGGTCGTCGCCGCACGGGTGCGCGATGCGCTTTTGACTTCCAGTTGCCAGTGATCGAAGGCGCATTTCTCGAACAGTTCTTCCAGTCGTGGAATCGGGCATGGCTGAATCCATCCAGGCCCGCCTTTGCGTGCGTCGTAGGTCACAAGGTCCGCCGCGGTGTGTTCGACGACCTTGCCACGCCGGTCGGTGGTGCGTTTGAGGGTAGGGTCGTGGATCACCATCAATTCGCCGTCGCGGGACAGGTGCAGGTCCAGTTCGCAACGCTTGACCCCGTGCTTGAGGCATTCCTGGAAGCTGGTGAGGGTGTTTTCCGGTGCTTCGCCCTTGGCGCCGCGGTGGCCGTAAATTAAGGTCACAAATGCTCCTTGTGGATGCGGATTAAGGCAAGAATCAGTTCAATTCGAATCCGGTTCGCTTTGCTCGCGGGCGAGGCGCCGTTGCGCGGCTTGTCGTTGCAGAATGTGTCGGGCCAGCAGTTGGCGCTGTGCATCGGTCAGGTCGATCCACTCGGTGCCCACCTCGAAATCGCCGATGGTCAGCGAATGGCACTGAGTCACTTTGGCCCGCAGCATCATTCCTGAAGCCTGAGGCATCAGCACCATTTTCACCGACAGGTGACTGCCGACGGGGAAGGGCTGATGGGATTCGAATTGCAGGCCGCCCTCGGACATGATCACGCGTTGCGGGGCGCCGAGCTTGCCGAGCACGGTCTGGGCCACCACCTGGCCCAGCAGATCGATGCGCTTGCTCATGGCCCGCAGAAAACTGTTGGTGGTGCGGTCGCGGTCGTCCAGCTGGCGCAGCAGGTGCTGGGATTCGAACTCGGCGACGTGCAGTTCGCTCAGCAGATCGAAGAGAGTCGAGCTGTCGTGGTGGGCGTGTTCGTCGACCTCGCCCGAGGCTGGAATGCGTTGAATTTCCAGTGCGACGCTGTCCTCGATACGGTAGTATTCGCGGCGTTCTTCTTCATCTAGTGTCGGCATGGCGAACCCATGGTAGCAGCGGTTGTCAGAGTGATTGCTCAGAGTCGTCAATCAGCGATTCGAGTGTAAAGCCGCAGATCAAGGCCCGCCACAAGGACGTTCCCATTCCTCCGAACAAGCCCTTACATGTTCAGACCTCTTTTTGTATTTATCGGCACGCGTTATACCCGTGCAAAGCGCCGTAATCATTTTGTCTCCTTCATTTCCCTGACGTCGATGATCGGTCTCGCCCTTGGTGTAGTGGTGATGATAGTCGTGTTATCGGTCATGAACGGGTTCGATCACGAGATGCGCACCCGTGTCCTGGGCATGGTCCCGCACGCAACCATCGAGTCCGGCGAGCCGATCAATGACTGGCAAGCCCTCGCCAGCAAAGTCAGGCAGAACCCGCAAGTGGAGGCCGTTGCGCCGTTCACCCAGATGCAGGGTCTGTTGACCAACAATGGCAACGTGCAAAAGATCCTGCTCAATGCGATCGACCCGGTTCAGGAGCGCAAAGTTTCGATTATCGATGCCTTCATGAAACAGGGCAGTCTTGACGATCTGGTGTCAGGCGGCTTTGGCGTGGTCATTGGCGACAAGGCTGCTGCGAAGCTGGGCGTGGGGCTGGGCGACAAGGTGACCTTTGTTTCGCCTGAAGTCACTGTGACCCCGGCCGGCATGTTCCCGCGCATGAAGCGCTTCACCGTGGTCGGCATCTTCCATGTCGGCGCCGGTGAGCTGGACGGTTATCTGGGCGTCACCAACCTGCAGGATCTGGCGCGTCTGCACCGCTGGAAGCCTGATCAGGTGCAGGGCCTGCGCCTGAAATTCACCGACCTGTTCAAGGCGCCACGTACCGCCTACGAGATTGCCCAGAGCCTGGGCGAACACCAATACTATTCCCGCGACTGGACCCGTACCCACGGCAACCTGTATCAGGCCATCGGCATGGAGAAATCCATCATTGGCCTGCTGCTGTTGCTGATCGTGGCGGTGGCGGCGTTCAACATCATTTCCACGCTGGTGATGGTGGTCAACGACAAGCGCGGCGACATCGCGATCCTGCGCACCTTGGGTGCGACGCCTGGCCAGATCATGCGCATCTTCATGGTCCAGGGCACGGTGATCGGCGTCGTCGGCACGCTGGTCGGCGCGGGCGTCGGCATCCTCGCCGCGCTCAACGTCAGCTCGGCAATTTCGGCGCTGGAAGGCCTGATCGGCCACAAGTTTCTCAACGCGGATGTCTACTTCATCGACTATCTGCCTTCGCAATTGATGGCCGAAGACGTGCTGCTGGTGTGCGGCGCGGCGCTGGTCCTGAGTTTCCTCGCCACCTTGTATCCCGCCTGGCGTGCCGCGCGCACCCAGCCGGCGGAGGCGCTACGTTATGAGTGAGTCGGGCATGAGTGATAAAGCTGTACTGAGTTGCCGCAACCTGGGCAAATCCTACGAGGAAGGCCCGGAATCGGTCGTGGTCCTGTCGGGCCTGCAACTGGAATTGCACCCCGGCCAGCGCGTGGCGATCGTCGGCAGTTCGGGCTCGGGTAAAAGTACCTTGCTCAACCTGCTCGGTGGCCTGGACACCCCGACCGAAGGCAGTGTCTGGCTGGCGGGCGAGGAGTTGTCGGCGCTCAACGAAAAGGCCCGTGGCCTGCTGCGCAACCGGGCACTGGGCTTCGTGTACCAGTTCCACCACTTGCTGCCCGAGTTCACCGCACTGGAAAACGTGTGCATGCCCTTGCTGATCGGCAAGACGCCGATTCCGGAGGCCCGTCAGCGTGCAACGGCACTGCTGGAGCGGGTAGGGCTCAAGCATCGTCTGGCGCACAAGCCTTCGGAGCTGTCCGGCGGTGAACGTCAGCGTGTGGCGATTGCCCGTGCACTGGTCAACCAGCCGGGCCTGGTGATGCTCGACGAGCCCACCGGCAACCTCGATTCCCACACCGCCCAAGGCATTCAGGACCTGATGCTGGAACTGAGCACCTCGTCGCGCACCGCGTTTCTGGTGGTGACCCACGACATGGCCCTGGCCCGTCAGATGGACCGCGTGTGGCGTCTGGAAGAAGGGCGTCTGGTCGAGGCGTGATGCAATCAACCTGGCACCCGCTCACCGGGTCTTGGCGTTTTTTTACTTTTAGCTGTTTTTAGCTACGGTGCTCCACGAATGTTCAGACCGTTATCCATCTTTATCGGCACGCGCTACACGCGGGCCAAGCGACGCAACCACTTCATCTCGTTCATTTCGATGACGTCGATGATCGGGCTGGCGCTGGGCGTCCTGGCGATGATCGTGGTGTTGTCCGTGATGAACGGCTTCCAGCAGGAAATGAGTTCGCGCATCCTCGGCATGGTCCCCCACGCGGTGATCGACGGGGTCAAACCGCTGGACGACTGGAAACCGGCCGCCGATGCCGCAATGAAGAACCCGCAGGTCACCGCTGCCGTGCCGTTCACGCAGATGGACGGCATGCTGTCGTACAAAGGCGCCATGCAGCCGATCGAGATCAACGGTGTCGACCCGGCGCTGGAGTCCAAAGTCTCCATCGTCACTCAGCACATCGTGCAGGGGCGTTTGCAGGACCTCAAAGCCGGTGAGTTCGGTGTGGTCATCGGTGAAATCACCGCGCGGCGTTTCCGTTTGAATGTTGGTGACAAGTTGACCCTGATCGTCCCGGAGATCAGCAACGCACCGGGCGGCATCACCCCGCGCCTGCAACGCCTGACCGTGGTTGGCGTGTTCAAGGTCGGTGCGGAGCTGGACGGTTCGATGGCGTTGGTCAATGTGGCCGATGCGGCGGTGATTCAGCGCTGGCAGCCCAATCAGGTGCAGGGCGTGCGTCTGGCCCTGACTGACCTGTATGCCGCGCCGCAGGTTTCGACCGCCATTGCGGGTGGCCTGGGCGCGGACTACAAGGCCGATGACTGGACCCACACGCAGGGCAGTCTGTTCAGCGCGATGAAAATGGAAAAGACCATGATCGGCCTGCTGTTGCTGATGATCGTCGCCGTGGCCGCGTTCAACATCATCGCGACGTTGATCATGGTGGTGAACGACAAAGGTGCCGACATCGCGATCCTGCGCACCCTTGGCGCCACGCCTCGGCAGATCATGACCATCTTCATGGTGCAGGGCACGGTGATCGGGGTGGTGGGTACCATCATCGGCGGCGTTCTGGGTGTCATCGCGGCGATCAACGTCAGCCAGTTGGTGGGCTGGGTCGAGCGTGTCACCGGCCAGCACATCTTCACGTCAGATGTTTACTTCATCAGCAACCTGCCGTCGCACCTGGAAGGCAGCGATGTGGCGCTCATCTGTAGCGCCGGTTTCATTCTCAGTTTCCTGGCGACGATCTACCCGGCGTACCGGGCGGCGCAGATCCAGCCGGCGCATGCGTTGCGGTATGAGTGATCGCTTGAGTCAAATTTTGTAGGAACGCGCTTGCCCGCGATTGCATTGGGTCAGGCAATGCGATGTTTGCAGACAAGCCGCAATCGCGGGCAAGCGCGCTCCCACAGTCTGTTTCTATTCAGGTAACTCAATCAAAAACCGCGTCATCCCCTCCCGCGACTCACACCGGATCGTCCCGCCATGGGCCTTGATGATCGACTGGGTGATCGCCAGCCCCAGCCCCGCATGCTCGCTGCTGCCTTCATGGCGGGCCGGGTCTGCGCGGTAGAACCGATCGAACAACCGGGGTAGCACATTGGCAGGGATGGTCGGGCCGTCGTTCTCGATACGGATCTGAACCTGGCCCGTGCCTGCCGCCAGCTTCACCCGAACTTCCCCGCCGGCGGGGGTGAAGCGCAGCGCGTTATCCAGAAGATTCGACAATGCGCGGCGCAACATATGCCGATCGCCTGCCAGCGTGGCTTCCCCTTCACGGCTCAACACGACCTGCGCTTCCTCCGCCAGCGGCAGAAAATACTCCAGCAGTGCATCGGTCTCATCGGCCAGTTGCAGGCGCTCGCGATTGGGGCTTAACAGCCCATGCTCGGCCTTGGCCAGATACAGCATGTCGTTGACCATTTGCGCCATCCATTGCAGCTCTTCCAGATTGCCCAGGAGCGCCTCGCGATATTCCTCCAGATCCCGCGGACGGGTGAGGGTGACCTGCGTGTGGGTCAGCAGGTTCGACAGCGGGGTGCGCAGTTCATGGGCGATGTCGGCGGAGAATGCCGACAGCCGCTGAAAGGCATCGTCCAGGCGTCCGAGCATGGCGTTGAAGGCGTGACTGAGTTCGGCCAGCTCAACGGGCATCTCGGTTTGCGGCAGGCGCGTGGTCAGTGAACTGGCGGAAACGCTGGCGGCGATCTCGCCCATCCGTCGCAGCGGGCGCAAACCGCTGCGCGCTGCCCAGGCGCCGAGCAACGCGGTAGCGAGTGCCGAGAGACCGACGGTCAGCCAGATCAGGTGCTGCATCCGTTCCAGAAAGTGCTGATGATGGGTAATGTCCAGAAACAGGGTCAGTTGGGGCGAATCCTCACGCTCGGGTTCCAGGGCGACTGTCCAGGATCGATAGGACACGCCGTGATCGGTCAGCGTGCGCAGACCGGCATGAATCTCTGTTTCGGGCATTGACGGCGACAGGCTGTCAAACCACAGCGCACCATCGACGCCGCGCACCTGTAACGCCAGATCGGGGGAGTGAGCCAGTTCCTTCTGCAGTAACGGCTTTCGGGCCTGGAGCTGGTCGGCGCTGGATACATGACTTAAAGCCTGACGAAGGGTCGGCAATTTGCTGTCGAGCAATTGCTGATCCAGTTCCATGAAGTGCCCTTCGCTGGCGCGGTTGAACAATACCCCCGCCGTCAGCGAAACCACGGCGGTACAGGCTGCGAACAACAATGCCAGGCGACTGCCCAGGGAAATTCGCTCGAACATTACAGACCGCGCTCTTCGAGGACATAACCCATGCCGCGCACGGTGTGGATCAGCTTGTTGGGGTAGTCGTCATCGACTTTCAGGCGAAGGCGGCGAATGGCGACCTCGATCACGTTGGTGTCGCTGTCGAAATTCATGTCCCAAACCTGCGAGGCAATCAGCGATTTGGGCAGCACCTCGCCCTGGCGGCGCAGCATCAGTTCCAGCAGGGCGAACTCCTTGGCGGTGAGGTCGATCCGCTGACCGTTTCGCTCGACCCGGCGCCGCAGCAGGTCAAGGCGCAGGTCGGCCAGTTGCAAATGGGTTTCCTGACTGACGCTGCTACCTCGTCGCAATAAACTGCGCACCCGGGCCAACAGTTCGGAGAACGCGAAGGGCTTGACCAGATAATCGTCGGCACCGAGTTCCAGGCCGCGCACTCGGTCCTCGACGGCGTCCCGAGCGGTGAGAAACAGCACCGGCGTGTCCAGCCCTGCGCCGCGAACCGCCTGGAGAATCTGCCAGCCATCGCGGCCGGGCAGCATGACGTCCAGAATCAACAGCGCGTAATCGCCGGTCAGTGCCAGATGCTGGCCGGTCGAGCCGTCCGCCACCAATTCGGTATTGAAGCCGGCTTCGTTCAAGCCCTGGCGCAGGTACTGGCCGGTTTTCGCTTGATCCTCGATGATCAGTAATTTCATGGGCGGCTCATAATTCGTGGTGAGGCTTTATAGCGCGAGCGGGGCGGGCGGAGGCCAAGCTTACAAAGTTGTAATCTTGCAGTCAGCTGATTGCCAGTGGCCAAGGCCTACCCTAAGGTCATCAATCGTCATCCACTGGAGATTTACATGTTCGTTCGTTCGATCGCTGCTGCCGTGTTGCTGGCCGTGAGTCTGTCTTCGCAGGCGTCTCCTGGCGAGCATTTCGATTTCGGTCATCCGGCCAAAGCCGATCAGGCGACCCGTACCGTCGAGCTGACGCTGGGCGACATGTACTTTGAACCCAAGTCCCTGAACGTCAAGGAAGGCGAAACCGTGCATTTCGTGCTGATCAACAAAGGCCAGTTGCTGCATGAGTTCAACCTTGGCGACGCTGCCATGCACGCGGCGCATCAGCAAGAAATGCTGAAAATGGTCGCCAGCGGCATGCTGACGTCGACGGGCATGAAGCATGACATGGCCGGCATGGATCACGGCAGCATGAAGCACGACGACCCCAACAGTGTGCTGGTCGAGCCGGGCAAGACCGCCGAGTTGACCTGGACCTTCACCGAGGCCACTGATCTGGAATTCGCCTGCAATATTCCCGGTCACTATCAGGCCGGGATGGTCGGGAAGATCGCGATTGCCCAGTAATCGCTGAAAGCGCGGGACAAAACCTATAAACTCGGCGGTCAGGATTTTTCGATCAGTCTTTTATCACCGTTTTCAGGTTCAGGTCCCGCCATGCATCCCGCAGCCGAACATTCGCCGCTGGGCAAATCCAGTGAATACGTTTCCACCTACACGCCGTCTCTGCTGTTTCCAATCCCGCGTACCGCCAAATGGGCGGAACTGGGGCTGACGGCCGAGACGCTGCCTTATCAGGGTGTCGATTTCTGGAATTGCTATGAGTTGTCCTGGCTGCTGCCGTCGGGCAAGCCGGTGGTCNAGTCCAAGTCGTTCAAGCTCTACCTGAACTCGCTGAACCAGACCCCGTTCGCCTCTCAGGCCGAGGTGGTGGCGACGCTTGAGAAGGATCTGTCGGCCGCTGCCGGCAAACCGGTGGGCGTTCGGATTCGTTCGCTGAAAGACATCGAAGCCGAGGGCATCGTGCCGGTGCCGGGCGTGTGCGTCGATGATCTGGACGTGACGGTCAACAGTTACGACCGCCCGCAGCCGGAGCTGCTGCGTTGCGATGAGTCGCGGGTGGTCGAAGAGACGTTGCACAGCCACCTGCTCAAATCCAACTGCCCAGTGACCAGCCAGCCGGACTGGGGCAGCGTAGCCGTCGAATATCGCGGTGCGGCGCTCGATCACGCGAGTTTTCTGGCGTACATCGTCAGTTTTCGCCAGCACTCGGACTTCCACGAGCAATGCGTGGAGCGAATCTTCATGGATCTGCAGCGTTTGCTGAAGCCGGAAAAACTGACGGTTTCTGCGCGTTATGTGCGCCGTGGCGGGCTGGACATCAATCCGTATCGCAGTACCGAGAAGCTCACTCTGGAGAATGGCCGTCTGGCGCGCCAGTGAAGCGGCTAAAAGGTTGAGATCTCGTAGCAGCACGGCTTGCCGGCGGAGGCGATCTCAGGAATGCCACTGCCGGCAAGCCGCGCTGCTACCGTGGGATCGCCTCGCAGCCCTCTCTGGATGTGCGCATCGCAATGGCTGCAGAAACACAAAAGCCCGTCATGACGACGGGCTTTTCGTTTTCAGGGCAGCGGTGTTTCAGATACCGATATTGCCCAGAGTCTGAACGATGTTGCGCAAAGTGCCGGCGATTCCGGGGTGTTCCAGTTCGAAGCGTTCGACGGCCAGGTTGACCCCATCGGCAAGGTTGTTGTCCGGAGTTGCGGTTTCGACGGCGATCTCTGCTTCGATCTGTGCCATCAGAGTGTGCAGGTCAGCGCGTTCTTCTTCAGACAGCGGCGGGTTCTGCTCCAGTTGCTCGCGCAGGGTATCGAGTTGTTCTTGCAGTTCGCGGGCGGGCATAGGGTGCTCCCTTCATTGATAGTCTCAGCATGGACCGCACTGCGTGAGCAAAGGTCCTTTGCGCTAAGACTAATCCAGTGCGCGTCACCTTGCATGCAAACCGTTGTCAGGGTTTTTCCGCTTTGAGTCGGCGCAGGCTGATATCGGCCAGGCACGATTCCAGTTCGCCCAGATGATCGATCACCGAGTGCGCGCCGCAGGCATACAACTCCAGCGTGGCGCGACCGCGAAGGCGTTCGCGTTCAAGGTCGCTCAAGGCTTCCCACCGCGCTGGCGACAAGCCGCACAGCGGTCCGCAAGAGGCCAGACCCACCGTCCACAACCCGGCATTGAGCCCGGCCATGATCAGGCGCGGGTCGCCACTGACCAGTACGCATCCGTCGAGCTGAGCCACATTCAGGCTCATCAATGCCTGCCAGCAGGCGTCGGGGGCTGGCCAGTGGTTGTCTGGACTCGGGGTTGGCTGGATCAGGCCGCCCAGTGGGGTCGCCAGTTGTTCGGCGATAGCAGCGGGATATTCTTCGATCCATGCGCTGGGAATGCCGTGGCGCTTCAGGTTGCCGAGTGCGACGAGTGCCCCTGGCGTAGGGATCGCGAATGCCTTTGCGTCCTGCGAAGCTAATCCCTGACCCCCGCTGTCGCGCAAGGTGCGAGCCTGCGCGCCGAAATCGACCAGGCAGCCGCTCAGACCAAAGAGCACGGCGGTGAAAGACGGCGCAGGCGCAACGACGGGGGCAAGCATGAAATTCCCTCTCAAATGTCAAAGACGCTAAGGGATTTGCATGACAGTCCGATGACCGGCAAATGACATTGTCGCCAGATGTTTAACGGTGTCAGCAAATCCTTAGGCATTCGGCGACGTAAATCCACGCGGAAGGCTTTATACTCCCCCTCTTTGGATGGGGGCGTAGCGCCCGTTTCATCACTTTGACTGGGAGTCTCTGCTATGCCCGTGACCGGTGCAGGTTTTATCAATCGTCTGGCGCGAACGTGTTTCTGGACGGGTCTGGCCCTTGTGCCAATGGCTGCTCAAGCCGCTGAAGACGATCCATGGGAAGGCGTCAACCGCGCCATCTTCCGTTTCAACGACACGGTCGATACCTATGCGCTGAAGCCGATCGCTCAAGGCTATGAGTTCATCACTCCACAGTTCCTTGAAGACGGTATCCACAACATGTTCAAGAACATCGGGGAAGTGACCAACTTCGCCAACGATGTTCTCCAGGCCAAACCCGAGGCCGCTGGCGTCGACACCGCTCGCCTGATTCTCAACACCACCTTCGGCCTGCTCGGTTTCTTCGATGTCGGCACCAAGATGGGTCTGCAACGCAATGACGAAGACTTCGGCCAGACGCTCGGCCATTGGGGCGTGGCAAGCGGTCCATTCGTGATGATCCCGCTGCTGGGCCCAAGCACGGTGCGTGACGCGTTCGCCAAGTACCCGGACACCTACACTCAGCCGTACCGCTACATCGATCACGTGCCGACCCGTAACACGGCATTCGGCGTAAGCGTGGTCGACACCCGCGCCAGCCTGTTGTCGGCCGAGAAACTGATCAACGGCGACAAGTACATCTTCATTCGCAACGCTTACCTGCAAAACCGCGAGTTCAAGGTCAAGGACGGCAAGGTCGTCGACGACTTCTGATTCGTCGCGATCACGTGCGAAGCTGCAAAAAAGGCGACTTTCGAGTCGCCTTTTTCTTTTTGAAATTTTCCAGAACTGTGAACGGGTTCCGCCGTGGCCTCACTTCATCTTGAGGATCGTGAGCCCCAGTTTCTGTTCGCCACCGTCGATATCGGCGATCCACACCACCTCGGTGTCGGCTTCCAGGCCCTTGAGCGCGGCATGCTCGGATTCGATCCGGACGCTGAGCCGGTCGCCGACCTGAAACGCACGTGGGGCCTGGATCTGCATGCCGGAGCTGGACAAGTCCACGCAGACCGCCGGAATGATCTGGCCCGCATAGATCAGGCTGATGTCCGCGTCGACGCGCATGCGGATGTAATCTCGTTTCTCTGCATAGTCGCGATCAATCTGTCCCATGGCCGCACCCTTCGTTTTGGTTGCTGATTCAACGGTTCTTATAACTCCGGGTGATTTGCGATGTAAAGACTCCGGCCGACTGCTGGAGTGAGCTTGAAACGCCCGTCGGATGGGAGTACCGTCTGCGCCTTGAAGGGCACCTCTGACAAGCGATGCGTTTGACCAAAAGTCCGCGACCTTTGGGCAGAGAGGCTAGAAGCGAATCCAGTACGCGGCCTGACAGAATCCGACCGCATACGCCAACCTGATCTGGCGCCGTTTGCCCACATGCAAAAAACCAGTGCCACGCTGCTGATTATCGATGACGACGAAGTAGTGCGCGCGAGTCTCGCGGCCTATTTGGAAGACAGTGGGTTCAGCGTCTTGCAAGCCAGCAACGGCTTGCAGGGTCTACAGACCTTCGAGCAAAAAAAGCCCGATCTTGTGATCTGCGACTTGCGCATGCCGCAGGTGGGCGGCCTCGAGCTGATTCGTCAGGTGACCAGCCTGGCCCCGGAAACCCCGGTGATCGTCGTTTCAGGTGCAGGTGTCATGAGCGATGCCGTCGAAGCATTGCGCCTGGGTGCGGCCGATTACCTGATCAAGCCCCTGGAAGACCTCGCGGTGCTTGAGCATTCGGTCAAACGGGCACTGGATCGCGCGCGCCTGCTTCAGGAAAACAAGCTTTACCGCCAGAAACTCGAGACCGCCAACCGCGAACTCGAGGCCAGCCTGCATCTGCTGCAGGAGGATCAGGACGCCGGTCGTCAGGTGCAGATGAACATGCTGCCGACCAGCCCCTGGGCCATTGACGCGTTCGAGTTCGAACACGAGATCATCCCGTCGCTGTATCTGTCTGGCGACTTCGTGGATTATTTCCGTGTGGACGAGCGGCGTGTGGCGTTCTACCTGGCCGATGTCTCGGGCCACGGCGCTTCGTCGGCATTCATCACCGTGCTGTTGAAGTTCATGACCACGCGTCTGTTGTTCGAATCCAAGCGCGGCGGTACGTTGCCGAAGTTCAAGCCTTCGGACGTCCTTGGCCACATCAACCGTGGTCTGATCAGCTGCAAGCTGGGCAAACACGTGACCATGGTGGGCGGGGTGATCGACGAAGAAACCGGGCAATTGACCTACAGCGTGGGCGGCCATCTGCCATTGCCAGTGCTGTACACGCCGACCGAGACCCGTTATCTGGAAGGGCGCGGTCTGCCGGTGGGGTTGTTCAACGAGGCGACTTATTCGGACCACGTGCTGGATCTGCCTGAGTCCTTTAGTCTAACCCTGCTGTCTGATGGCATTCTGGACCTTTTGCCAGGTGATACACTCAAAGAGAAAGAAGCCAACTTGCCTGAATTGGTGAAGTCGGCGGGCGGCAGCCTGGATGGTCTGCGTCGTAAGTTTGGATTGGCCACACTCGGGGAGATGCCGGATGATATCGCCTTGTTAGTGTTGAGCAGGAACCTTTAATGAGTACCGGTAGAATCCAGTTTGCCGAGCAAGATGGCACCTTCGTCCTGAAGTTCGTGGGTGAAGTGCGTTTGACGCTCTGCTCGGCGTTGGATGCGACGATTGAGCGGATCTTCACCTCGATGAATTTTTCGACCGTGGTGATCGATCTGACCGAAACACGCAGCATTGACAGCACAACGCTTGGCCTGTTAGCCAAGTTGTCCATCCTGTCCCGTCAGAAGGCGGGCTTGCTGCCCACTGTCGTGACCACCCACGAAGACATCACGCGCCTGTTGCAATCGATGGGCTTCGATCAGGTCTTCAATATCGTGGGGCGGCCGATCCCGCGGCCTGAGTCTCTGTGCGACCTGCCTTCGCAGGATCAGTGCGAGGATGTGGTCAAGGCCAAGGTGCTGGAAGCGCACAAGATCCTGATGGGGTTGAACGATTCCAATCGCGAGGCGTTCCGCGATCTGGTGAATGCGCTCGAGCATCAGTAGGGTTTCCTCTTACTGCCTGGTGGCAGAACTGTCTCGCCTTCGGCGAGTTACCCCCCGTGTCAGCCTCTCTGTCACCTTTCAGCGGATTCCGAGTTGCACACCTGACCCTGTGGGCGCTGGCTTGCGGGCGAAGACGGCGTGTCAGTCGTTGTCATCGTCGCTGACCCACCCCTTCGCCAGCAAGCCGGCTCCCAGACGAATTGTGTTCGTCTGCCGGATCGGCGTGCTCCCCGCAAATTTTCCGACGTCAGTTAAACCCCTCCAACAACGACCCTTCGCGAGGCAGGAATCTGCCTTGCCTTTCGCCCTGCGGTTTGCCTTCGGCGTAGCTCAGCTGTCCATTGACCCACACCCCGTCGATGCCTTGCGCCGCGCGTTTGGGCGTTTTGAAGTCCGCAAGATCCCGCACCGTCTCGGCGTTGAACAACACCAGGTCCGCCCAGTAGCCCTCACGCACGAAGCCTCGTTCATGCAGCCCGAAACGCGTGGCGGTCAGGCCGGTCATCTTGTAGATGGCGGTATGCAGCGGGAACAGTCCGAGGTCGCGGCTGAAATGCCCCAGCACCCGAGGAAACGCCCCCCAGAGACGCGGGTGCGGGAACGGATCTTCCGGCAGACCGTCCGAGCCGATCATCGACAGCGGATGTTTCATGATGCGCTGCACGTCGTTCTCGTCCATGCCGTAATACACCGCGCCGGCCGGTTGCAGCGCGCGGGCGGCGTCTTCCAGGGACTGGCCCCAATCGGCGGCGATGTCCTTGAGGTCGCGCCCGCCCTGATCCGGGTGCGGCGTTGACCAAGTGATGGTGATGCGATGAGCGTCAGTGACCTGTTTCAGATCCAAGGTCGAAGAACTGGCGGCGTAAGGGTAGCAGTCGCAGCCGACGGGGTGGGTCAGCGCAGCTTTTTCCAGTGCGGCCAACAGTTGCGGACTGCGCCCCCAGTTGCCGGCGCCGGCGCATTTCAGATGAGAAATCACCACCGGCGATCTGGCGTGTCGACCAATGTCGAACGCCTCGTCCATGGCCTCTAGCACGGGCTCGAATTCGCTGCGCAGATGCGTGGTGTACACCGCGCCGAATGCCGTCAGTTCTTCGGCCAGTTGCTTGACCTCATCGGTGTCCGCCGAATAGGCCGAGGCATAGGCCAGACCGGTCGAAAGCCCCAGCGCGCCATCCTCCAGACTCTCGCGTAACTGCTCGCGCATGGCGCTAATTTCATCGGATCTTGCCGTGCGAAACAGATCATCGAGATGGTTGCTGCGCAGCGCCGTATGGCCGATCAGCGCGGCGACGTTGACCGCCGGGCGTGCCTTGTTTACCGCGTCGCGATAGTCGCTGAAGCGCGGATAAACGAAGGCCTTGGCCGGGCCCAGCAGGTTCATCGGATCAGGCGGATCGCCAGCGAGCGTGACCGGTGAAGCGCTGATTCCGCAATTGCCGACGATCACCGTGGTCACGCCTTGGGTAATCTTCGGCAGCATCTGCGGCTGGCGAATCACCACCGTGTCGTCATGCGTATGCACATCAATGAAACCCGGCGCCAGCACCCGACCAGCCGCGTTGACCTCTTCGGTGGACGAGATCCCTGCAAGGTCGCCGATGCGCTGGATGCGCCCGTCGTGAATCGCCACGTCGGCGCGATAGCCTGGCGTGTCATTGCCATCGATCACCAGCGCGTCGCGAATGATCAGGTCGTAAAGCATGGTTCAGTCTCCAAGCGGCAGGCCGTCGTCGCCGCCGCGGTAATCATCGAGGGCCAGCTTGATGCGCCGCAGCCGCTCCTGGTTGTCGTCAGGGGCGATCAGCGCCAGTTCGGTGGCGAGCACGTCGATGGTCAGCAGCATGCCGTAGCGCGCTGCCGTGGGTTTGTAGATGAAATTGGTTTCGGCGATCTGCAACGGCAACACCACGTCGGCCAGATCCGCCAGTGGCGAGTCGGGGAGGGTGATCGCCAGGGTCTTCGCGCCATAGCTGCGGGCCACATTCACGGCATTCAGCAGCTCCGGCGTGCGGCCGCTCAACGAGCAGACGATCAGGCTGTGATCGGGGCCGAGGGTCGCGGCGATCAAACGCATCATCACCGGGTCGCGGCTGGCGGCGATGGGGTAGCCGAGGCGCACCAGCCGGGTCTGCAATTCTTCGCTGCACAGGCTGGAACACCCGCCCATTCCGAAGCTGTGGATCATGCGCGCTGTGGTCAGCACGGCGACGGCAGCCTTGAAGCGTGCGTCATCGAACCCGGCCAGATGCTGGCGCAGGGTCGACTCGATATCGCCGACAATCTGCGTGAAAAAAGCCGATTGCTCCGGCGCCTGTTCCGGGTTGAGAAAGCGACTGCCGACGCCACTGGCTTGAGCCAATTGCAGGCGCAGGTCGCGCAGATCCTTGCAGCCGACCGTACGCGCGAAACGTGACAGCGTCGCGCTGCTGACTTCGGCGCGGGCCGCCAGCTCGTCCAGGCTGGCACTGGCCGAAAACGCGACATCGCTCAGAATCAATCTGGCGATGCGTCCTTCGCCGGCGCTGAACGAGCCCTGACGGGCGCGGATCTGGTAGAGGATATCCACTCAGAGCACCTGCGCCAGACCGAGGGTGAGGACGAAGGCGATCATGGAGATCAGCGTCTCCAGCACCGTCCAGGTCTTGAAGGTCTGCGCCACGGTCATGTTGAAGTACTCCTTGATAAGCCAGAAGCCGCCGTCATTGACGTGGGAGAGGATCACCGAGCCCGCGCCGGTCGCCAGCACCAGCAATTCCGGGTGTGGGTAACCCAGGCCCATGGCGACGGGGGCGACGATGCCGGATGCAGTGGTCATGGCGACCGTCGCCGAGCCAGTGGCGATGCGCATCAATGCCGCGAACAGCCAGCCCATCAGCAGCGGCGACAAGTGAAAGTCCTGGGCGAGACTGACGATTTCGCTGGTCACGCCGCTGTCGACCAGAATCCGGTTCAAACCGCCGCCTGCCCCGACCAGCAGCGTGATGCTCGCCGTTGGCGCCAGACACTCCTGGGTGAACTTGAGGATCGAGTCGCGATTGAAACCCTGGGCAATGCCCAGCGTCCAGAAGCTTAGCAAGGTCGCCAGCAACAGGGCGATCACCGAATTGCCGACGAACAACAGGAAGCTGTTGAAGCCGCTGCCGGGCGTACTGATCAAATTGGCCCAGCCACCGAGCAGCATCAGCAGGACAGGAAGAAGAATGGTTGCCATGGTGATCGCGAATCCGGGCAATTGTTTGCGCGGCTCGCGGTCCAGAAACTGTTTGGCGAGCGGGTTTTCGTCCGGCAAATGAATGCGTGGGACGATGAACTTCGCGTAGATCGGGCCTGCGATGATCGCGGTCGGGATACCGACCAGAATGGCGTAGAACAGCGTCTGTCCTACCGACGCTTGATACGCCTGAACCGCCAGCATCGCTGCCGGGTGCGGTGGGACCAGCGCGTGGACCACCNGCCGACCCGCCGCGCCACAGTGAAGGCAATCGGCACCAGCAGCACGAATCCGACTTCGAAAAACAGTGGCAGGCCGACCAGAAACGCAATGCAGACCATGGCCCAGTGCGCATTGCGCTCGCCAAAGCGGTCGATCAACGTTCGCGCCACCTGCTCGGCGCCGCCGGACTCGGCCATCATCTTGCCGAGCATGGTGCCCAGCGCGACCACCAGTGCAATGTGGCCAAGAGTCTTGCCGACCCCGCCTTCATAGGAAGCCACCACTGATGTGGCGGGCATTCCGGCGACCAGTGCCAAGCCAACGGAAACGAGTGTGATAACGACGAAGGGATTGAGGCGAAAGCGTGCGATCAATACGATCAGGGCGATGATCGCGATGGCGGCGTAGATCAACAGGGACAGGCCGGTGGACGGGGGCATGCAACGGTTCCTTGCAGACAAACGGGAAAGTCAGGGCGTGGCGATGCGCAACATTCAGTCGATGCGCGACCAAGCAGTGAATACAGTTTCGGCAGAGGGCGTTGCTAAAGGCTCGCGGGGCGAAGCAAGGGTCGAACAGCGACGATCACAGGCAGGCATTATTTTTATCTCTGATTGCGTGATGTAAATTAATTTACATGCAATAGGATAAAGATATCAATGTATGAAAATAAATTTCTCTTTGGTCATCCGGCTTTAGCAGCACGGCTCGCTGGGCGAACGGCTTCGCCAACGTAGCCACTCGTCCTGCGGGCACATTCAACCCGCGCTGAACCGCTCGCGATACGCCTGAGGCGTCACCGACACGGCTCGCAAAAAGCTTCGGCGCAGGGTTTCTTCGGTGCCGAATCCACAGCGATCAGCGATTCGCTTGATCGGCAACGCACTGTCTCCCAACAAGCGTCGCGCCGCTTCTACCCTCAACTGTTCGATGGCTCGGGCCGGGGTGTTGCCGGTGTGGGCGCGGTAATGCCGCACGAAACTGCGTTCGCTCATGCCCACTTGAGCGGCGAGGGTCGCGACGGAAAGATCGCTCGCCAGGTTATCCAGAATCCAGGCATGCAGATCGCCGAAGCGGCTGTCCTGGCTGCGGGTGGCGTGTTGCATCGACAACGCCGTGCTGAATTGCGATTGTCCGCCCGGACGCTTGAGAAACACCACCAGATCCCGCGCGACCGCCAGGGCTATGTTGCGACCCAGATCGGCTTCGACCAGCGCCAGCGCCAGATCGATACCGGCGGTGACGCCTGCCGAGGTCCACAATGCCTCCTCGTTGATGAAGATCGGTTCGGGATCGACGTGCAGCGCCGGATATCGCCGGGCCAGTTCGTCACAGCTGTCCCAATGCGTCACCACCCGATGCCCGTCAAGCACGCCTGCCTCGGCCAGCATGAACGCCCCCGTGCACACCGACGCCACTCGACGTGCGCTGCTCGCCTGGTGGCGAACCCATTGCAGCAGTGCCTGATCCTGCAACGCGCTGTGAACGCCCCGGCCGCCTGCGATGATCAAGGTGTCCGACGGCGTTTGTGGCAGGGGATGGGTGTGCAGGCCCAGGCCAGCCGAGGAGATGACGCTGCCGTTCTCGCGGGCGATGACGGTGGGGGAGTAGGGCGCCCCCAGGCCGTTTTCCAGCATCTGCACATTGGCCGAGGCGAACACCTGCAACGGGCCGCTGACGTCCAGCAATTGCACGTTCGCAAAGGCCAGGATGTGTATCGCCTTGGTCTGATCGGACATGGCAGGGCTCGATAATGGCAGTTGGCGGAAATTGTGGGTGTTATGGCGTATCCGCCAGAGCGTATCTCGCTACATTGGCTTCGTCCACTTCCACAAACACCTATCAAGGAGTCACGCACATGACCCTGCACATCGGCCTTCTGCTGTTTCCCAAGGTCCAACAACTGGACCTCACGGGCCCTTATGACGTTTTCGCCACCATGCCCGGCGTGACCGTGCATCTGATCTGGAAGAACCTCGATCCGTTGCAGTCCAGCACAGGGCTGACGCTGGTGCCGACCAAGACCTTCGCGGATTGCCCGGATCTGGATGTCATCTGCGTCCCCGGCGGCGTGGGCATCGACGCGTTGATGGAAGATGCCGAAACCCTTGCATTCATTCGGCAGCAGGCTGCCAACGCGCAGTACGTGACCTCGGTTTGCACGGGGGCGTTGGTGCTTGGCGCGGCAGGCTTGCTGGAAGGCAAGCGCGCGACGACCCATTGGGCGTCCCACGGTCTGCTGGAAAAATTCGGAGCGATCCCGGTCCAGGAACGCGTGGTGCGCGACGGCAACCTGATGACGGGCGGCGGGGTCACGGCGGGTATCGACTTTGCCTTGGCGTTGATCAGCGAAGTATTCGACGCGGACAAAGCACAGACCATTCAGCTGCAACTGGAATACGCGCCCGCGCCGCCGTTCAATGCCGGTCGCCCGGACACGGCCCCGGCCCACATCCTGGCCGTCGCCACCGAGCGCGCTACCCCCGGACTGGTGGTCCGTCAGCAGATCGTCGAGCGAGTGACAGCGGCGCCTCGTTAAGCCGGGCAGGCGGCGGGGATCTCGTACCAGCACAGGAACAGGTCCAGCGCCGAATTCACGACAGTCACCTGTTCCTCGGCTGTCAGCAGCGGTTTGTTGAGGGTGACCTGCGGCCAGAAGGCGAATGCCTTGAGCAGCGCGTGAATCTGCGACGCGGCGAATCCCGGCTCGACGGCCTTGAGGCGGCCGTCCTGCTGAGCGCCACGTACCCAGACGGTAAAGGTTTCTTCGCGCTCGTTGAGGCGGTTGACCCAGGTCTGTGCGCGGTCCGGCGAGTGAATCGTGGCACCGATGGCGACCCGGGCCAGGTCGATAAAATTAGGGTCACCGAGTGTTTTCATTTTGCTGTCGAGCAATTCGCGCAGTTGATCGCGCAGGGCGACGCCAGGGCGGTAGGCTGCGTCCGCCTGCGCTGCGGAAGTGGCCCAGAGTCGGTGAAGCATTTCCGAGAACAGCTCTTCCTTGCTTGGGAAATGGTTGTACACCGTGCGCTTGGACACTTCGGCCCGTGCCGCGATGCGGTCCATGCTGGTGACCTCGAAACCGTTGTCGCGAAATTCGGCAATGGCTGCCTGAACAATGGATTCACGTTTTCGGTCGGTCAGTCGCTGGGGAGCAGTCATGGCTTCGCTTCTAAAGATTCACGATGGCCGGAATCGATCCCGGCAAGAAAATTACACCGAGCAGTTTACTTCCCTTTGAAGATCGTGCAAGCTAGAAACTACACTGTGTAGTGTAAAACACTGTTACAACTTGCCGCTTACTTCTTTCAACCTTATGCAACATTCTGCAAAGCGTTCGCCGTTGCAGAATCCTCCACCCGTTTCATGGAGTCAGCACCTCATGGCCTCGATCGAAAAAAACCTCGATAACGCTCCCGCATTGCCTGTCCTGTCCCGGCAAGAAGGCCGCTATCTCAATCACAAGCCGATGAAGCGCTCCGGGTTTCTCAAGACGCTGCGCATTTTCTGGAACGCGATGGTCAACAAGCCCCGTCATACCCGACCGGTGGGGGAGATTCCGGTGCAGCCATTGTCCCGTCAGCAATTGCTGGCTGCGCCGAACAACACGGTGTACCGCCTCGGCCACTCGACCGTGCTGCTGAAACTGCGCAATCAATACTTCCTGACCGATCCCGTGTTCGCTGAACGCGCCTCGCCGATCCAGTGGGCCGGCCCGCAGCGTTTTCACCAGCCACCGATCAGTCTGGAGGATCTGCCACCGCTCAAAGCGGTGATTCTGTCGCACAACCATTACGACCATCTGGACCACATGACCATCCAGGTGCTCAAAGACAAGACCGAGCACTTCATCACGCCCTTGGGTGTGGGTGACACGTTGATCAAATGGGGCGTGCCTGCCGAAAAAGTCCAGCAACTGAACTGGTGGCAGTCCACTGACATTCATGGCATCCGCTTCGTCGCGACCCCGGCCCAGCATTTTTCCGGGCGCAGCTTCAGCGACACCAACCAGACGCTCTGGGCCTCCTGGGTGATGATCGATGGCGAACAGCGCATCTTCTTCAGCGGCGATACCGGTTATCACGACGGCTTCAAACTGATTGGCGAGCAGTACGGCCCGTTCGACCTGACGTTGATGGAAACCGGTGCCTACAACGTTGATTGGCCGGATGTGCACATGCAGCCCGAAGAAACCTTGCAGGCGCACATCGATCTGCGCGGCAAATGGTTGCTGCCGATTCACAACGGCACGTTCGACCTGGCGATGCACGCCTGGCACGAGCCCTTTGATCGCATCCTTTCACTGGCCTGGGACCGCAGCGTTTCCATCACGACCCCGGAAATGGGCCAGCCGTTCTACATCCAGTATCCCAGCCGAGGCGAAGCCTGGTGGATGAAGGTCGAAAAAGCCGTGGACGCTCAATCGCGTGCCCGCTGTTCGCGTCGGTGCAACCGTCAACAGGCCGCCAGCCGGGGCTGATCAGGGCTTGTTCTGAT
This sequence comes from Pseudomonas sp. LS-2, assembly GCF_003605735.1. GTDB lineage: Bacteria > Pseudomonadota > Gammaproteobacteria > Pseudomonadales > Pseudomonadaceae > Aquipseudomonas. Next base: position 143,125 of record NZ_QXTJ01000016.1, read on the forward strand.
TGCGATCCTTGTCTCGATCGCCGCCTTCAGGCGGGGTGGGGTGCCGAGGTTGCTCACCCTGCTGGTTGGCTTTTTTGTGTTGCTCGCCGACTTTCCCGGCATTTTCCGCCTGGTGGTCGAGGTCTTCTCGGTTCGATTCTTTGGGCATTGCCTGTTCTCCGTTGGGCATGTTCATACGCGGTCACTCATCTGCCTGATCACTATCAGCCATCTGCCTGATCAACATCAGCGCTTCGTCTTTGAACAAAGGCTGTTTCATCCGTTCGGCCAGCAGCGCGACGACACGCTCGCGCTCGCAACCGACCACTGCGGCCACCGAACCTTGTTTGCAGATCAGTGCCAGAAAGTTGAAGGACTCCGGCTCGCCGAGATACACGATGTCGTCCCAGTCCTCAGCGTGCCCCAGGTAATCCAGACGCTTCTCAAAATGGTACGTCCAGAAGTACGGCACATCGGTGTAGTGCTTGTCGCCACCGAGCATATTGCTGGCAGCGATTCGCGCCTGCTGCTGTGCCAGACGCCAGTGCTCGATGCGCTGAAGCCGGTGGTCGAGCGGGAAGGTGGCGATGTCGCCAGCGGCCCAAAGGTCCTTGCCCGCTTGCATCCCGGAATCCACTTTCAGCGAGCCGTCTGTCTCCCGCTCGATCCCATCGATGAAATGCGTCACCGGGGTGACCCCGATGCCGATCAGCGCCAGGTCAACCGGCATCCTTTCACCGTTGCTCAGCACCGCCGCCTCAAGACGCTTCTCTCCCTGGTGGCCGTCCCCTTCGAAACGGCTGACGTCGACGTGGGTGCGAAACAACACGCCATTCTGTTCATGAAGCGCGCGAATTGCCTTGCCGATCCGTTCGCCCAACTGTGCGGCGAAGGGCACTTCGTGGCGCGCGATGATCGTCACGTTGACCCTATGCTTGCGTAGCGCCGACGCCGCTTCCAGGCCGATGAAACTGTCGCCCAGAATCAGCGCATGACTCCCCGGACGAGCGGCGGCGAGAATCTTCTTCGCATCCTCGCGGCAGCGCAGCGTCAGCACCTGTGGCAAGTCGGCACCGATGACATGCAGGTTGCGCGGTTCGCCCCCGGTGGCGATCAGCGCGGCGTCATAGGCAAAACGCTGTCCATCGACCAGCGTCAGCCTTTTGTTGATGACGTCGAGCTTCATGGCCTCGCCCTGAATGCACTCGATGCGCTGTTCCCGGTAATACGCAGCGTCGCGCAACGGCGGCACCTGGTCGGGATGCATGTCGGCGGCGAGAACGAATTTGCTCAGGGCGGTGCGGTCGTAACCGGGCGCAGGTTCTCGGTCGATCAACAGCAGGCGACCGTTGAAACGCATTTCGCGCAACGCGCTGGCGGCCGCAGTACCTGCAGCGCCGGCACCGACGATGATGAAGCAACGGTCGTCTGGCGGCAGGGATTCGGAAAGGGGCTGGATGGCGTGTTCGTCGACGTGAATCTGATCTTCGATGACTTGAACCGGATAGCGGATCAATCCGTCCAGTGCAGGCGGTTCACACAGGCTTCCGTCGTCAATGGCGAACTCGGCCTTGTGCCAGGGGCAGATCAAATGGCCGTTGCAAACGGCGCCGTCCGCCAGCGGGGCACCGGCGTGGGGGCACTCGCCCTGATACGCCCGCACCTCGTCCCCTGCCTGCACCAGTACGATTTTCTTCTCGCCAATTTCAACCTGTATACCGCGATCTCGATGCAGATCGGCGAGGCTGGCGACCCGATGCATGGTCATATGATTATTCTCCCAGGCTTTCTTCTGGGAGTGGGCCGTGAGGGGAGAGGTTCAGAGAATTTGTCAGAGCATGGCACGACCGCTGCAGGAGTGGGCTCGCTCGCGGTGGGGTATCTCAGGCGACATCTGCATGACAGCGGCCCTGATCGCGAGCAGGCTCACTCTTGCCATTTGGTACGACGCAAGTAAGAGGGTGTTAGCGCACCAACCCCAAGCGTTCATGCCAGTCGGCTATCGATTCTTCGGGATATTGCTCGAACTGCTGATCCTTCGGTCCTGCCTCCACTTCGACCCACGACGCCTTGGAGTCCAGCAGCAGGTGGGTGTGCTCTGGGGGCGTCGGCAGTGGCGTGTCGATGGCCGAGGCAAACGGATGAATCAATTCCGGCCATTCTGGGCTGAACAGCCACAGCCCGCTGCCACAGTGTTTGCAGAAATGCCGCTCGGCGCTGCTGGTATGGACGTGATGGTTTTGCTCATCGCGCATCTTTGCATGATAAATGGCGATGCTGCTCTTGCCTTTGACCTTCAGGCTTTTGGCGTCGCCGCCCAGGTTGATCGAATAACCGCCGCCGCCCTGGGTCTTGCGGCAGATCGAGCAATAGCAACGCTGATAGGGGTAGGGGTGGGCGCTCGTCAGGCTGAACTCNTTCTGTTCATCGAGTCTTAGGTCTAGACCGCGCCGTGCCCGCAGGTTCGAAGTTTTCTCGAACGGCTGTTCGGATTCTTCATGGGCCGGGCACTCAAGAAGCCACGCGCCGCGTCGATATCCGGTAGTCGTAGGATGAGTTTTACGACCACTGCCACCCATAAAAACGAGCCAACGGTCATGAACCTACGCAATTTGACCATCGCCCGCCGTGCGGGCCTTGGATTCACCCTGATCTCCCTGCTGGTCGCCCTGCTCGGCTGGTTTGCCCTGACCCAGATGTCCACCATTCGCCAAAGCGAAGTGGCGGTCGAGAGCAACTGGATGCCCAGCATGCGTCTGGTCAACGACATCCGTGAAGCCATGCTGCGCATTCGCACGATCTCCCTGCGCATGGCGCTGGACACCGATCCCAAGAATGTCAGTGTCTACAAGGGGCAGATGGACGCCCGGGCCAAGGTCCTCGGCGACAAGCTGACCAGCCTCGACAAATTCATCGACACCCCTGAAGAAAAAGGCCTGTACGACAAGTTTCGAGGCACGCTGGCCGACTATCAGCGCGGCCTGGCGCAATCCTTCGTGCTGGCCGAGAGCGGCGACCTGAAGGCGTTGAATACCCTGCTGCTGGTGGACATGAAAACCGCCGTCGACAACTCCGGGTCGCAGCTGGGCGATCTGGCTGATTTTTACTCGCGTCAGGTGGAACTCGAAGGTGTGGCCGCCGAGTCGCAGTACGTGCAGTCGCGCACGGTGGTGCTGGTGTTCGTGCTGATTGCGGCACTGGCCACGGTGATTCTCGCCCTGTGGCTGACGCGCAGCATCATCCTGCCGCTGGAAGAAGCGGTCAGTGCCGCCGAGTTCGTCGCCAAGGGCGATCTGACTCACGACATTCGCGTTGAAGGCAAGGATGAAGTGACGCGGTTGCTCAGCGCCCTGCAACAGATGCAGAGCAACCTGCGCAGCACCTTGAGCCTCATCGGCAGCTCCGCCAGCCAGTTGGCGTCGGCCGCGACGGAACTCAATTCTGTCACCGAAGACAGTCATCGCGGGCTGCATCAGCAGAACGCCGAAATCGAGCAAGCCGCGACGGCGGTCAACGAGATGACGTCGGCGGTCGAAGAAGTGGCGCGCAATGCGGTCTCCACCTCTCAGGCGTCGAGCGAGTCCAACGACGCCGCGCAGGATGGTCAGGCGCGAGTGATCGAGACCGTGACGTCCATTCAGAACCTGTCCAGCAACGTGCAGCACACCTCGGTGCTGGTGCAGAACCTGGCCGATCAGTCGCAGGACATCGGCAAGGTGCTGGATGTCATCCGCTCGATTGCCGAACAGACCAACCTGCTGGCGCTGAACGCTGCCATTGAGGCCGCTCGGGCCGGTGAGTCGGGACGCGGTTTTGCAGTGGTGGCAGACGAAGTGCGTGCCCTGGCCCACCGTACGCAGCAGTCGACGCTGGAAATCGACAAGATGGTCTCGACCATGCGCAGCGGTTCCAGCGAGGCGCTGGAGTCGATGCTGGTCAGTCGTTCGCGAGCCTCCGAAACCCTCGAGCTGGCACAGGGCGCGGGTGAGTCACTGACGCGGATCACGTCCTCGATCCATCAGATTTCCGAGCGCAACCTGGTGATCGCCAGCGCCGCTGAGGAGCAGGCCCAGGTGGCGCGAGAGGTTGATCGCAACATCGTCAACATCCGTGACCTGTCACTGCAATCTTCGTCGGGTGCCAACCAGATCAGCGCGTCGAGCAATGAGCTGTCGCGACTGGCCGGGGAGTTGAATCAGGTGGTGACGCGGTTCCGGGTGTAAGAGCCGAGTCTCCAGGTCCTGTAGCAGTCCGGCTTGCCGGCGGTGACATGTTGCCGATCGCCACCGCTGGCAGGCCGGACTGCCAAACAAAGTGCGGCATCTGCTTGATTGCGCCATCAGCTTAAAGGTTTCACCTCATTCGCTTGCCTGCACCTGTCCTTGGCTTGCATGATTCTCCCCGACTAATAATTCCTGGCGGGCTGAACCTGCCGAACAGATAGGTGAAAGGCAATGGATGATGTGAATCGCGGTTTCAGCAGTTGGCTGCGCGCCCCCGGACACAAGGCGTGGCTCATGCAGGAAGGCAATCGCCTGCTGACGTTCGCCAAGGCGGCCCGGCTGCCACAGGGTTTCGGCAATCTGGATGATCGAGGCCGGCTGCCCGCCGACGCCGTCGCCGAGACCATGAACACCGCCCGCATGACCCACAGTTTTGCCATGGCCCACATCAACGGCATTCCCGGCTGCGCCGATCTGGTCGATCACGGTGTTGCCGCGCTGGCCGGTCCCCTGCGCGATGCCGAGCATGGCGGCTGGTTCGCCAAACCCCTGGAGCACAGCACTGACACCGGTAAGGCGGCTTATCTGCATGCCTTCGTGGCCTTGGCCGCGTCGTCTGCGGTCGTGGCTCAGCGCCCCGGTGCCAAGGCGCTGCTGGAGCAGGCGATTCAGGTCATCTCCCAGCGCTTCTGGAGCGAGGAAGAGGGCGCGATGCGCGAATCCTTCGCCCGCGACTGGAGCGAAGAAGAACGCTATCGCGGCGCCAACAGCAACATGCACAGCACCGAAGCGTTTCTGGCACTGGCCGATGTCACTGGTGATGCGCGCTGGCTGGATCGCGCGCTGTCCATCGTCGAGCGGGTGATTCATCAGCATGCTGCAGCCAACGATCACCAGGTGATCGAACACTTCGACCTGCAATGGCAGCCGGTACGCGAATACAACGCCGACAAGCCCGACGACGGTTTCCGCCCTTATGGCACCACGCCGGGCCATGCATTTGAGTGGGCGCGGCTGGTGTTGCATCTGGAAGCGGCGCGCCAGCGAGCCAAACTGGACACCCCGTCATGGCTGGTGGAGGACGCACGCAAGCTGTTCGAAAACGCCTGCCGTTACGGCTGGGACGTCGACGGCGCGCCAGGCATCGTTTACACCCTGGATTGGGAAAACCGGCCGGTGGTGCGCCATCGCCTGCACTGGACCCACGCCGAAGCCGCCGCAGCCTCGGCGGCGTTGTTGCAGCGCACTGGGGAGCAGCAATACGAAATCTGGTACCGCACGTTCTGGGAGTTCAACCAGACGCTGTTCATTGACTATGAGCACGGCAGTTGGCGCCATGAGCTCAACCCGCAGAATGAGCCAAGCGCCGACATCTGGCCAGGCAAGCCGGACCTCTACCACGCCTATCAGGCCACGCTGCTGCCGGTTCTGCCGCTGGCGCAGAGTCTGGCCACCGCTCTGGAGGATCTGCAGTGATCCGAATCGGCGATTTCATCGAATCGATGGACACCTCTGAACTGTCGCGCTGGGCTTCGTTGACCCCATGGGAAATGATTGGCCGCGCCCCTGAAATCGTTCGAGAACTACGCTTGACCCTGAACGACGATTACGAAGTGCGCGGCGACATTGCCGTGCACAAGACCGTGGTGGTCGAGGAGGGCGCCGTGCTCAAAGGGCCGCTGATCATCGGCCCGCATTGCTTCGTCGCCAGTGGCGCCTACTTGCGCGGGGGTTGCTGGGTGGGGGAGCGCTGCATTTTCGGGCCCGGCGCGGAGTTGAAAACCTCGTTCGTGTTCGACGGCACCAAGCTTGCGCACTTCAATTTCGTCGGCGACTCGGTGCTCGGGGCAGGGGTCAATCTGGAGGCTGGCAGCATCGTCTGCAATTACCGCAACGAGCGCGACGACAAGGAAGTGCGAGTGCGCATCGACGGCCGCCTGCGCGCTACCGGTTGTGACAAGTTCGGCGCCCTGATCGGCGACCGCTCACGCATCGGCGCCAATGCTGTATTGGCACCGGGGGCGTTGCTGGCCAAGGCGTCGATCATTCGACGGGGCGAGGTGTTCGACGCGGAGTTGGTGAAGCCCTGAGGGCCTTCGCGTGTCGCAGCACCGAGTCAGGCCAGCCGCTGCGTCACCCGAATCACCTGCCGCGCAATGTAGGCACCGGTAACGATCACGCCGAACAGTCGCAGCGTCTGCATCGCCAGCACGAAGCCCACGTCCGAATGGGTGTCGATGGCGATGATCGCCATGGCGTCAAGGCCGCCGGGGCTTGTGGCCAGGTACACCGAAAGAAAGTCCTTGCCCATCATCTCGGCGATGACCCAAGCAGACATCGCGCACAGCAGAATCAACAGCAGTGCGCCGAAAATCATCGCAGGCAGACGCCGCCAGACGTAGCTGATGGTGACACGGTCGAAGCGCAGCCCGATGTAGCTGCCGATGGCGCCGTAGGCAATCGCCAGCAGCCAGGTCGGCATGACGATCTGCAATACGCCGCTCAATTGCAGCGCGCCGCCCAGGATCAGTGGCACGAGCAGTGCGCCCGCAGGAATTTTCGACCCTAGCGCGACGCCCACCACGATCACCAGCAGGCTCAGGCCGAGGTTGAGCAGGTTGGCCCCTTGCAGCAACACGTCGCTGCTGTGGGCTTCGGTGCCCCCGACATCCGCGCCGATCAGGCGACTGACCAGCGCGCCGATCATCACCACACAGACCACCCGCACATACTGCATGGTCGCCACAACGCGGGAGTCGGCGCCGTAATCCTCGGACATCGCCACCATCGCCGACGCCGCACCGGGCGAGGTGCCCCACGCCGCCGTGCTGCCCTGAATCCCGCCCCAACGTGCGAGACCGATGCCGACCACTGCGCTCAGGGCCACGGTCAACAGCGTGGCGAACAGCATGACGTGCCAGGATTGCAAGGCGGTCAGCAGCACGCCCATGGTCATCGAATGCGCCACCAGCACGCCCACCGAACCCTGGCCCAGGCGGAACACATGCTTGTTGAGCCGGATGGAAGCGCCTGACACGCCAAAGCCGATTGCCACCAGCATCGGCCCCAGGAACAGCGCGGCGGGTACGTGAAAATATTTGAAGGCTTGACCGGCGCTGCCGGCCAGCAGAATGAGCAACGTCCACTGCAGCAATGGATGCAGGGTTTCGAGGGAATACGAGGCGGGGCGCGACAACGAGGATCTCCAGAGCATGGGCTTTTTCCTGTGGGAAGATCGTCCAGTGCCCGGAATTATCGACAGCGCAATCGATCAAGTCTATTTTCTAATAGTCATGAATTGATAACTTTGGTTGATATATGGACCTGCGGGACCTTACGTATTTCGAAACCATCGCCGAGCTCGGGCATCTGGGGCGCGCAGCGGAAAAACTCAATCGCAGTCAGCCTGCGCTGACCAAGAGCATTCAACGGCTGGAGGAGTCATTCGGCACCAAGCTGTTCCAGCGCGACGGGCGGCGGATCAAACTCACGCCGGTGGGTGAACTGCTCCAGGCACGGGGCAAGTTGCTGCAACAGAGCATCGCTCAGACCCAGCGAGAAGTGCGTGACTTCGCCAGCGGCGCGGTGGGCGAGATCCGTCTCGGCTGTGCGTCGACCATGGCTGAATACCTGCTCCCCGAGTTGACCAATGCGCTGCTAAAACGCGCACCGGACATCACCCTGAAACTGGTGATCGGTCAGGACGACATGCTTCGCGAACAACTGCGCTCCGGGCACCTGGACATGATCATCTGCGCCCAGCGCGCCATGGAAGACGAATTCACGGCGCATCCCATCCTGACCGACGAGGCGGTCGTGATCGCCAGTCGCACTCACCCGATCTTCAAGACGCCGTTTCAGATGAGCGATCTGTGCCGTTACCGCTGGGTATTGCCGCCGCCCGGCGTGTCGTCGCGGATCTGGGTCGATGAGGCCTTCGCCCGGCAAAGCTTGCCGCTGCCGGTGGTGCAGATCGAAGCCAACTCAATCTCCCTGCTGCCGCGTCTGATCGCCCAGACCCATCTGCTGAGTTTCATCGCCCGCGAAACACTGGAATATGGCAAGAACATGCAATATTTGCGTGAAGTGCCGTTGGAACATACCACCATGGCGCGGACCATCTGCGTCATCCTGCGCCGCGAGGGATACCTGTCACCGGCCGCCCACGCCATGGCGCAAATGCTGCGCGACGACGGCGGGTCGTTCTTCAGTTGGGTGTGATCGCGGCGTGTTGTGGAGTAGCCTTGAAAACGAATGGACGGATCTGGGAGAGACCAGCGATGCATGTACAGCCACACAATCGCGGTGAGCACACGCTGACACCGTATTTTCTGAACCACGAAGACCAGCATTTTGGCGGCGACCAATCGCCGCTCAATGACGCCGACGCCGACGAAGACAGCGACCCGGAAGGCGATCTGGACCTGGGGGATCTGCGGCTGGATGAGTTCGAGGATTCGGACAAACTGGACATCGGTTCGTCGACGTTGGGGTAAACCCGCTGGACACGGCGCCCACCTGTAGCAGTCTGGCCAGACTGCTACAGGGATCCGTGATCTTCACAGGTTCCGTGGTGTTGACAAATACCCCGCCAGCGCTTCAACCCCGGCCTCGGCCGTCTGGCTGCTCCCGCTCCAGGTGCAGGCCAGCATCAGGTTCTTGGGCAACTGAAAATCCTCCACTTGAAACCCCTGTGCATCGAACCCTTCGGCATCGTGTTCGATCTGGTCGCGCAGCGACTGGCGTTCGGTGAAATAGGCCCACACCGGTTTGCCCAGAGCGACGGCCATGCCCACCTCGAACGCTGTCCCGGAGTCCGGCTCGGCGCCGCGAAAGACGTTGAGGTTGGCGAGCACCGCATCGCAGTCTCTGATCATCCTGATGTTGGCGGTGCAGATCAGCGCCGCGGTTTCCTGGGGCGGCAGGCCCTGAGTGACTTCGTTGTCGAAGGGATAAAGCCCTTCGAGACCGTGAGCGTCGCACAGCGCTTTCAGATACCGGCCGTGCTCGATGGCGTCGCTGCGAAACACATCGAAGCCGGCAAGATAGACACGCGGTCTGCGCGGGGAGGTCATGGCAATGTCCTTTGAGGGGCGAGAGCAGGGAGTGTAACCAGTGATCGACATGCCGTTGATCAGGCCATCGGCCAAGACACGAGAAAGTCGCTGGAATCTGTACGGATAACCAGTATCCTGACGCCTTTCCGTCAGCCGCTACGTGACCTCGCTGTGAGCACTTCCCCTCTCGACAACCCGTTCTACTACCTGGAGAACTTTCGCCAGGTCCTGAGCTGGATCGGCCAGCGCTACGACGATCTGCTGGACGCAGAAGAACGTCGTTTCATCGATGACTTCGCCCGTCTGCCGCAGCCTGCCCAGGCTTTGCTGGTGCGGATGGTCATGCGCAAGGGCACGCTGTTTCGCACCAGCAAACTCGATTACGCCGAGATCGGCGACGTGGGTCTGGCCGCCGCGCCGCTCCTTGAATACGGCTGGGTCGACGGGCAACCGCATCTGGATCTTCACGGGTTGTTCGCCCTGTTGCGCAAGGATGAACTGGGCCTTTGCTTCAAGGCGCATGGTGTGAAAACCGCCGAGAAGAAGGCCGATCTGCTGGAGCGCCTGCTGCCGTTCTACGAGCACGCGCAACCGCTGGCGCAATGGTTCGAAGGGTTTGACGACGTCGTTCTTGCGCTTCAGGTAATGCCATTGTGCGACCGCTTGCGCCTGCTGTATTTCGGCAACCTGTATCAGGAATGGTCCGAATTCGTGCTGGCGGACCTGGGCATCTATCGCTATGAAAAAGTCGCGTTTTCCATCGAGTCGCGAGGCATCAGCCAGCGCGCCGACATCGACACCTGCCTGCACCTGCACACCTGTCGTCAGGCGCTGGACGAAGGCGCTGCACTGGATGCGCTGGCGGCGCAGGCATTGGCGATTCATACCGAAAACCCGTGGCTGGCGATGCGCCGGGCCAAGCTGTTGTTTCAGATCGGCTATCAGGCCGAGCGCGAACAGGATGCGGCGCTGGCCCTGAGTGTCTATGCACAATCCAGTTATCCCGGCGCTCGGGTCAGGCGCATTCGTGTGCTGGAGCGCAGCGAGCAATACGCCGAGGCCATGACCCTGTTGCAGGACGCGCAGGCGGCACCGGAAAACGACGAGGAAACCCAGCACCTGTTGCGCATTGCGCCTCGATTGCAGCGCAAACTGGGGGATGCCAGTGTTCGTCGCCGGGCCAAACGTGCCGTGACGCGCCTCGATCTGAGCGTGGTCCCGTTGCCGGACTACAGCGTCGAACAGTTGATCCAGCTGCATCTGGCTGAAGAAGGCAGCGAAGTGCATTACGTCGAAAATGCGCTGATCAATTCACTGTTCGGTCTGCTGTGCTGGCCGGCGATCTTCGCGCCGTTGCCAGGAGCGTTCTTCCATCCCTTCCACAGCGCGCCGAGCGATCTCTACAGCCCGGATTTCTATCTTCGTCGCGCCGCGTTGTTCGACGCCTGTCTGGCTCAACTGGACGACGAAGGCTATCAGGCAGTGATTCGGCAGCACTATGTCATTAAGCACGGCTTGCAGTCGCCGTTCGTATTCTGGGGGGCATTGACCCCGGATTTGCTGGAGCAGGCCTTGCATTGCCTGCCCGCGCATCACCTCAAACGCTGGTTCCGGCGTTTGTTGCAGGATATCAAGGCCAATCGCACCGGCATGCCTGACCTGATCCAGTTCTACCCCGAGCAGCAGCGCTATCGAATGATCGAGGTGAAGGGCCCCGGCGATCGCCTGCAGGACAATCAACTGCGCTGGCTGGACTTCTGCGCCGAGCACGAGATGCCGGTGGTGGTGTGTTACGTGCAGTGGGCCGAGCCTGCGCATCAGGCGCTGGGTGAAAGTGCGTCAGTGGCTGCGCAGATCGTTTCAGGCTGTTGATGTTTTTTGTGGGAGTCGGCTTGCTGGCGAATGCAGGGCGTCAGATGTCAACGATATCGCCTGACACGCCGCTTTCGCCAGCAAGCCGGCACCGACAGGGTTGTGTGGAGAACGCTGGATTTACCGAGCGGCTACGGATGCGCTGCGCCACTGCCTGGGGCTCAACCCGAACCAGCGCTTGAACGCGCGGGAGAAGGCACTGGTTTCCGAGTAGCCGAGCATGGAGGCGAGTTGGGTAACGCTGAGGTTCTGTTGCTTGAGATGGGCGATGGCCGAGTCCTGGCGGATCTGGTCCACCAGTTGCGTGAAGCTCAGCCCGTATTCACGCAGTTTGCGCTGCAGGGCCCATTCCGACAGGCCGAGATTGTGCGCGATTTCATCCAGCGCCGGTTCCCCCAGATGCAGGGTGGCGAGGATGGTCTGCCGGGCGCGATCAAGCAGGCTGGTTTCGCCGCCGGTATCGCCCAACTGGCGAATCGCATCCTTGATCAGCATCAACAGAATAGGGTCACTGCCGGGCATGGCCTTGCCGACCAGTTCGCGCTTGGGGATCAGCAGCGAATTGCAACCCTGCTCGAAACTCACGTCGGCGTGAAAGGCATCACGATGTTCATGCCAGTCTTCGGGCCTTGCGTGCTCGAACGCCACTTGTCGGGGAGCCCAGTCCGGGCCGAGCACGTGGCGGACGAGGTTCATCGCCATGCCCATGGTCAGTTCGGCATCCTGTCGGCGTTCGTTGATTGCGCCATGGCGCACTTGATAATCGAAGCGATAGCACTCGCCCTGATCCACCAGTTCGATGAGCGTGCTGTGCTGATGAAAGGGGAAGGCCCGGGAGAAGTTGATCAAGGCGTCTTCCAGCGTGGCCGAGCACAGGCCGATGTAACCCAGAAGCCCCAGCGCCTGCGGCTGAAACTGCTGCCCGTAACGCAAGCCGAAGTTAGCGCATCCGGTTTGCCGAGCCGCTTCTTCCAGCACCTTGCAGTAGTTGGGCAGCGGCAGGCTGAGGGTTGGGTGCAGCAGTTGTTCGGGGTCGATGCCTGCGCGACCGAATACCCGATCAAGGTCCCCGCCATGCTGCACGATGAAGCCGTCCAGACCGTTGGCGGCAGCCGACAGCACGCCGCGATTGCTGGCGGCGGTGGAGGTGGGAGCCGGTGTCGGAAGCAGGGTCTGAAGCATTGAATTGAAAAGCCGTCTGGGTCTGTATGAATTTTATTCAAGCAAATGTCATACCTTGTTACGAGCTGGCGACACACCGTAGGAGCGCGCTTGCCCGCGATAGGGCCCTGCCAGGCGAAACATGCTTTTCTTCAAGAACGCCATCGGGGGCAAGCGCGCTCCTGCAACGCGAGTCGTCGCGGGCTGAAGTTGCTACCCGACGACCCACCCCGCAGGATTCGATCTGGGAACTGAGGTTGCACACCGCCCCCGATTTTTTGACCTGATATAAAGCACGCGGTCCCGTTCACGCGCCGGGTTGGCGCATCGCCGCAAAACAGTTCGAAAACTTGACCGCACATGACAATCCGCGCGCCGTGCGGTCAAGCCTTGGCGATGAACCTGTGACTATGCTCGACGTCAGGCAAATACCGTCGCCTGGCTACCGGGGTGCACACTCATGACTGCTTCACAACTCAAACCAACATTGGGAACCCTGCATCTGTGGGGACTGGCCGTAGGCCTGGTGATTTCCGGCGAATACTTCGGCTGGAGTTACGGCTGGGGCACGGCGGGTACGCTGGGCTTTTTGGTCACCACGCTGATGGTGGCGGTGATGTACACCTGCTTCATCTTCAGTTTCACCGAACTGACCACTGCCATTCCCAACGCAGGCGGCCCGTTCGCCTACAGCCTGCGCGCCTTCGGCGTCACGGGCGGGATGATCGCCGGTCTCGCGACGCTGATCGAATTCGTCTTCGCACCCCCGGCCATCGCGATGGCCATCGGGGCGTACCTCAACGTGCAATACCCGTCGCTGGACCCGCGAGTCGCGGCCATTGGCGCGTACATCGTGTTCATGACCCTGAATATCCTGGGCGTCAGCATTGCAGCGACCTTCGAGCTGGTCGTGACGGTATTGGCCGTGGCCGAACTGCTGGTGTTCATGGGCGTGGTCGCGCCGGGCTTCAGTTTCAGCAATTTCGTGCTGGGTGGATGGGCCGGTTCCGACACCTTCAGCCTGCCCGCGATCAGCGGTATCTTCGCGGCCATCCCGTTCGCCATCTGGTTCTTCCTCGCCATCGAAGGCGCGGCCATGGCGGCGGAAGAAGCCAAAGACCCGAAACGCACCATCCCCCGCGCTTACGTGGCAGGCATCCTGACCCTCGTCGTGCTGGCCATCGGCGTGATGATCTTCGCCGGTGGCGTGGGTGACTGGCGCGCGCTGTCGAACATCAATGACCCGCTGCCTCAAGCGATGAAAGCGGTGGTCGGCAACAACTCCAACTGGATGCACATGCTGGTGTGGATCGGCCTGTTCGGTCTGGTCGCGAGTTTCCACGGCATCATTCTGGGCTATTCGCGTCAGTTCTTCGCCTTGGCCCGCGCAGGTTTCCTGCCACCGAGCCTGGCCAAGCTGTCGCGCTTCCAGACCCCGCACCGTGCGATTCTCGCGGGCGGCGTGGTGGGTATTCTGGCGATCCTGAGTGACGGCCTGGTCAACCTGCAAGGCATGACGCTGACCGCTGCGATGATCACCATGTCAGTATTTGGCGCTATCGTGATGTACATCGTCAGCATGCTGAGCCTGTTCAAGCTGCGTCGCAGCGAACCGGATCTGGAACGCAGCTTCCGCGCGCCGGGTTACCCGATCGTGCCGGGTATCGCGCTGGTGTTGGCGGTGGTGTGTCTGATTGCGATGGTCTGGTTCAATCTGGTGATCTGCGGCATCTTCCTCTGCCTGATGGCAGTGGGCGCGCTGTTCTGCAAAGTGGTCCGCAGTCGCGGCGCGGTTGTTGCAGTTGCCAGCTGATAGCGAGCGGATGGAAAGCTGCGGTTGCCACTGATCAAGGCGCTGCAAGCGCTGGTCAACGTGGAACGATAAGGAAGAGGGCCTATGAGTTTTTCCCATAGCATCGGTGGCATGGTCTGGCGCTTCGACAGCCTGCGCGAACTCATGGCCAAGGCCAGTCCGGCACGTTCCGGCGACTTCCTCGCGGAAATCGCCGCCACCAGCGACGCCGAGCGCGCAGCGGCGCAAATGGCCCTGGCCGACGTGCCGCTCAAGCGTTTCCTCAGTGAAGCGCTGATCCCGTACGAGCAGGACGAAGTCACGCGCCTGATCATGGACAGCCACGACAAGGCTGCGTTTGCCCCGGTCAGTCACCTGACCGTCGGCGGCTTTCGCGACTGGCTGCTGGGCGACGATGCCACCGAGGCCAGCCTGCGGGCATTGGCGCCGGGGCTGACCCCGGAAATGGCGGCGGCGGTGTCAAAGATCATGCGTGTGCAGGACCTGGTGCTGGTCGCGCAGAAAATCCGGGTCGTCACCCGTTTTCGCAACACCGTAGGGCTGCGCGGGCGCATGTCGACCCGCCTGCAACCCAACCATCCGACCGATGATCCGGCGGGAATCGCCGCCAGCGTGCTTGACGGTCTGCTGTACGGCAACGGCGATGCCATGATCGGCATCAACCCGGCCACCGACAGCATCAGCGCCATCACCGAGCTGTTGAAGATGCTCGACGGCGTGATTCGCCACTACGAGATTCCCACTCAGTCCTGCGTGCTGACCCACGTCACCTCGTCGGTGGCGGCCATCGAAAAGGGTGTGCCGGTGGATCTGGTGTTTCAGTCCATCACCGGCACCGAGGCGGCCAACAGCAGTTTTGGCATCAGCCTGGACATTCTGCAGGAAGGCTACGAAGCGGGGCTGAGCCTGAAACGCGGCACGTTGGGCAACAACCTGATGTACTTCGAAACCGGGCAGGGCAGCGCGCTGTCGGCCAACGCTCACCATGGCGTCGACCAGCAGACCTGCGAAGCCCGCGCCTATGCCGTGGCGCGGCATTTCAATCCGTTTCTGGTCAATACCGTGGTCGGCTTCATCGGCCCGGAATACCTGTATAACGGCAAGCAGATCATTCGCGCCGGGCTGGAAGATCATTTCTGCGGCAAGTTGCTGGGCGTGCCCATGGGTTGCGACATCTGCTACACCAACCACGCCGAAGCCGATCAGGACGACATGGACATGCTGCTGACCCTGCTCGGGGTCGCGGGCATCAATTTCATCATGGGCATTCCCGGCTCCGATGACGTGATGCTCAACTACCAGACCACCTCGTTCCACGACGCCCTTTATGCGCGCAAGACCCTTGGCCTGCGACCGGCGCCGGAGTTCGAGGCCTGGCTGACGCGCATGGATATCCTGCGTCAGGACGACGGCGGCGTGCATCTGGGGCAGGGGGTTCCGCCGCTGTTCCGCAAGGCGCTGGCGCAGTTGAAATAGCCGTTGAAGAAGGACACCGGTCATGAGTGATGAGAACAAATCGCCCGCGCACGTCGATGCCTGGCGACAACTGCGTTCGCTGACATCTGCGCGCATTGCTCTGGGCCATGCGGGCACGAGCTTGCCGACCTCCGCGCAGCTGGATTTTCAGTTCGCCCACGCCCAGGCCCGCGACGCCGTTCATTTGCCTTTCGATCACGCAGCGTTGAGTGAACACCTCGCTGGTCGTCAGCGGGAAAGCCTCACGGTTCACAGCTCCGCGCCAGATCGCAACATCTACCTTCAACGGCCGGATCTGGGCCGCAGGCTGTCGGCCGATTCGGTCGAGCAGCTGCGCGGTTATGGCGAGGCGCACCCTGAGGGTTTCGATCTTGCCCTGGTGGTGGCCGATGGTTTGTCTTCGCTCGCCGTGCAGCGTCACAGCCCGTTGATGCTCGAACGCATCGATGAACTGGCGCGTGCCGAAGGCTGGAGCGTGGCGCCCGTGGTTTTGGTCGAGCAAGGTCGCGTTGCGGTGGCCGACGAAGTGGCCGAACTGCTCAAGGCGCGGATGGTAGTGATTTTGATCGGCGAGCGCCCGGGCCTCAGCTCCCCGGACAGTCTGGGGCTGTATTTCACCTACGCACCGCGGGTCGGCTTGAACGATGCGTCACGCAATTGCATTTCCAATGTGCGACTGGAAGGCATGAGCTACGCCATGGCAGCGCACAAATTGTTGTACCTGATGCGCGAGGCCTGGCGGCGGCAGTTGTCCGGCGTGAACTTGAAGGACGACGCGCAAGTACCGGTGCTGGAGGGCGGCGAAGGCGTGCGGCCGGGGAATTTCCTGATTGGCGGCTGAACGTCCAGCCGCCATTGCGGCCCGGACTGCTACAGGTTCAGCCTTTCATCAGAAGACCAG
Organism: Pseudomonas sp. LS-2; assembly: GCF_003605735.1. GTDB lineage: Bacteria > Pseudomonadota > Gammaproteobacteria > Pseudomonadales > Pseudomonadaceae > Aquipseudomonas. The sequence goes on from NZ_QXTJ01000016.1 coordinate 159,607, forward strand.
CCAGACCGTCACGCCGGTCAAAGCGCGGACGGGCACCGGGCGTCGTGGCGTGGTGTGGTAAGGATGATGCGCACCGATTGCGCGGTGCCGAACAGGATCAGCGCCAGTCCGAGGGTTTCGGTCATGGTCGGCAGGCGACCGTGAAAAGCCAGCCCCAGCACCGTGGCGAAGAAGGACTCCAGTGCGATCAACTGCCCCGACAGCACCATCGGCAATCGTCGGGAAGCGAGGTTCCAGGCGCCGGCGCCGATCACTGACGACATCAGTGCGATAAACAGCGCCCAGCCGTACAGGTGCAGCGCGTCGGGGGTAGCGAACCCCAGCGTTGGAAGCCGCAACAGGTCCGCAGCCCAGGCCAGCGGGGTGAGCACCAGCGCCGCGAGTCCCGCACCCATCATCATCAGGCAGGTCCAGACGCCGGTGGCAGCAGTGTGCAGATGTTCCATCGCCGCCTGATTGATCACGCTGAACGACAGCCAGATCAGAACAGCGCCGAGGGAGAACGCCAGTCCCGCCCACAGCACCGGTGCTGCGCCTGGCGGATCGCGCAGCACGTGCAGATTGATCAGCACCAGCCCAAGGCACAGCAACGAGATCGGCAGGGCCAGCTGCCTCCAGCGCAGCGACCGGTGCGTCGCGTTACCCAGCAATGCCTGCAACACTGGCACCGTGCCGATAAACGCGGCAATCATTAACGGCCCGCCGTAGATCACACCCCCTGCGATGCAGCTGCTGTAGGCCAGATAACCCAGCACGCCGAGGCCCATGCCGGTGAGCCACTGGCGTGGACCCAAGCCGCGCAGTTGAGCACGGTAGAACGGCAGCAACACACCGGCGATCAGACCGGCCATCACGAAACGCACCAGCATCAAATCCTGAATGCTGTAACCCTGCAGCACGTAGGGCGCAATGAAGTTGCAGGCCCAGCTCAATGTCGCCAGCACCGCGAACCCCACGCCTTGCAAGATGACCGACTGCGATGAGCTCATGCTGACTCCCGTAAAGTATCTGGATTGTCGCGGCGCTCCCAAAAACGCCACCGCCGGCAAGCCGGACTGCTACAGATGTTCCTGTCGCCTGATATTCAATGATTGGCGGTCATCTTGCCGATCCCCACCGCTGTGCTACAAATGATGTCTTCGTCGCGATCCATTACAGAGAGTTATGAATAAGCTCGGCAAATCCCTACCACCCCTGGCCAGTCTTCTGCCGTTCGAGGCCGCCGCTCGACTGCTCAGCTTTTCCCGTGCCGCAGAGGAACTCAACCTCACTCAGGCAGCGGTCAGTCGGCAAATTCGCGCACTCGAAGAAAGCCTTGGCATCCGCCTTTTTCAGCGACGTAACCGGGCGGTGTTCCTGACCGATGCCGGACGCGAGTTCAGTCTCACGCTGGGTAATGCATTGCGCGAGATCGGCAGCACGGCCGATCGCCTGCGCGGGGTGGCGGGGAAGAATGAAGTGGCGCTGCTGTGTCAGCCCTGCGAGGCGTTTCACTGGCTGATGCCGCGGCTGTCGAATTTTCATCAGCAGTACCCGGAAATCGAACTGAAGATGGTGACCTGGACGCAACCGCTGACCGATTTTCAGGGCTACTTCGACGTGGCGATGCAGAGCAGCAACCGCGACCACGGCCTGCATCCGCTGCTGTTCACGGCAGCCGACGACGTCTTTCCGGTGTGCAGCCCGCATTATCTGCAACGGCACGGGTCGCCGACGGGGCTCGACGACCTGGCACGCCATACGTTGCTGCATCACGACGCGCTGCCTGTTTATCAACTGGAGTGGGATACCTGGCTGGCGACATTCGGGCATGAGTTGCCACGCAGCGCACGCAGGCTCTCGTTCGACACTTATGCACTGATGCTGCACGCCGCCGTCGAAGGCCACGGCCTGGTCATGGGCTGGCGGCGCACGGCACAGCGCATGCTGGACAGCGGCGTGCTGGTCGCACCCTTCAGCCAGAGCGTGCACCTGACTGAGGCGCTGTCGGTGTATCGCCGCCACGGGCAGGCGCGTCGGGAAGAAGCGAACCTGCTGGTGGAGTGGTTACGCAGCGAGTTGGTGTAGCTCGGATCTCCTGTCTCAGATACCGGCAATCATCAGGTCCAGATTCTGCACCGCAGCCCCGGCGGCGCCTTTGCCCAGATTGTCGAAGACGGCGGCGAGCAATACGTGGCCGGCGTTTTCGAAGACCATCAACCGCAGCTTGTCGGTGCCGTTCAACTGGCGAGGGTCCAGACCGCCAAGGGCCTTCGATTCTTCCATTGCCACGACCTCTACAAAACCGCTGCCCGCGTAATGCTGCTCCAGGCAGGCGTGCAGTTTCGCGCCGGTTACACCGTCTGCCAAAAGGCGCACTTGCAGCGGGATGGTCAGCACGATGCCCTGACGAAACGAGCCGTACGCCGGGATGAACATCGGCCGCTCGCTCAGGCCGCTGTATTGCTGGATCTCCGGAATGTGCTTGTGCGCCAGACCCAGGCCGTAGACCTGAAAGGGCGTGGCCTGCCCAGCGTCCGGGCCTTCGAACTCATCGACCCCGGCCCGGCCTTTACCCGAATAACCGGACACCGCGTTGATGCTGATCGGGTAATCCCGAGGCACGAGACCTGCGTCCAGCAACGGGCGCAGCAAACCGATCGCGCCGGTGGGGTAGCAACCCGGATTGCTGACCCGGCGGGCATTGGCGATGGCGGCGTGCTGGTCGGTGCTCATCTGTGCGAAACCGTAGACCCAGTCCGGGTCGGTGCGATGGGCAGAGCTGGCATCGATTACCCGCACGGCAGGGTGCTCGATGCTCGCGGCGGCGGCACGCGCGGCGTCGTCCGGCAGGCAAAGTATGGCGATGTCGCAGGCGTTGATTGCGGCTGCACGGCTGGCGGCGTTCTTGCGTTGATCGGCGGGGAGGGTCACGAGTTTCAGGTCAGTGCGGCCTTGCAGCCGTTGATGGATCTGCAGGCCGGTGGTGCCTTGGTCGCCGTCAATGAAAACAACAGGAATGGACATGGATGCGCTCTCGGGAAAATCATCAATGGCGATCATCTTCGGGCCACGCGTAAGATAGGAAAAGTTGAATTTACTAACGATGGGATTCAGTTTTCCTGAAGGGGCAATGCCATGCGCGAAATCAGCCTGGATCGGTTACGCACTCTGGTGGCAATCGCCGACCACGGCTCGTTCGCTGAGGCCGCGCGGCTGTTGAATCTGGCGCCGCCGACCGTCAGCCTGCACATTGCCGATCTTGAAGAGCGGGTCGGCGCTGCCTTGCTCTCGCGTACACGGGGCCGGGTCCAGCCCTCGGCTATTGGCGAGACGCTGATCGAACGGGCTCGTCGCCTGTTGACCGACGCCGATCAGGCGCTGGAAGACGTGCAGCGTCAGGTGCAGGGACTTGCCGGTCGGGTGCGGCTGGGGGCGTCCACCGGTGTGATCGCGCAGTTGATCCCTGAAGCGCTGGAGACCCTGGGCCGGGAGCACGGGGGCATCGATGTGCAAGTGGCGGTTCAGACCTCGCAACAGACCTTGCAGAAACTGGCCGATGGCAGTCTCGACATCGGCGTGATTGCGCTGCCGCAGCCGCCGGTCAAAGGGTTGCAGATCAGGCCATGGCGACGGGACCCGGTGATGGCGTTTCTTCCGGCGCGCTGGGAATGTCCATCAGTCATCACGCCGAGTTGGCTGGCCGCCCAGCCGCTGATTCTCAACGACAACAGCACGCGCTTGTCCCGACAGGTCGCGGAGTGGTTCGCCGGCGAAGGGCCGCTGCCCACGCCACGCATTCAGCTCAATTACAACGATGCGATCAAGAGCCTGGTGGCGGCGGGATACGGTGCCACCCTGTTGCCCCATGAAGCGTCGACGCCCGCACCGGAAGAGCGGATCGCCATGCGTGCGTTGCAGCCGACGCTGTGGCGAGAATTGGGCATCGCCCATCGTGCCGGACACGTCGAACGCTCGACGCAGCATGTGCTGGATGTGCTTTGGGGGTTGGAGGCGTTGTGATGCTGCACGATCAGGTATCTGCCCGGAGGGCGGGGGAGCCAGGCTTGACTCCCGCGGCCTCCGGTCAGAATCCAAAGCCAAAGCACTCTCGCTCGGTAGCAGTGGCAAATGGGTTTATCAGAACTTGAACGCCTGACGCCCGATCAACAGCCACTGGCCTTTCTGTTTTTGCCAGATCTGGAAGTTTTCGATCTCGGTGGGGACTTCGACCCCGCTGTTCACCGCCTGGGCGGAGAAGTGGTTGCGCACCAGGGCGGTGTCGCCGTTCATTTTGATTTTCTGGTTGAGCATCTGCAGTGTCTTGAATCCGCTGCGGCCGGTTTCGATGTCGGCGACGAATTCCTGCTTGTTCTGGATCTTGCCGCTGGAGTGTCCGTAGGTGACGTTGTCTGATGTCAGGGCGTTAAGAGTAGCAATGTCCTTGTGCAACATGGCTTGCGTCATCTTGTCCACGGCCTTGGCCACATCCTGTTCGTCGCTGGCCGTGGAGGCCGCCACGTACCCGGAAAACAGGCACATAAATCCTACGAGCAATTTCATTCTGGTCATCGATGTATCCCTTTTTTATTGTCGGCGGGTCAGAAGCACCCTCGCTCCAGCGTAGTCCAGGCGAACCGGGAAGCGAGTTTTCGTACGTTATCATACGACTCGATTTCAGGGAGCCCCGAGTCATTAACAGGTGCGGGCATTTGTAATCCGCACACCGAACTTGACCGAGCCTATCTGCCATTCATCCCGCTGCACCGCTGGCAACAAGACGAAACGCTGCTTTAATCATCGTTCTTTGCCAACGCATCGGGCGGACATGTTGAAACGCCCGATGACGCGCCGACAATTTATGAGGACAAGCTCCGATGACTCGTCTCACTGCCAAGGACTTCGCCCCGGAATTGCTCGAGCTCTACGACTTTTACGTGCACGGCAAGATCAATCGCCGAGAGTTTCTCGACCGCGCTGCGGTGTTCACCCTGGGCGGCCTCACCGCGACGGCCATTCTGGCGTCGCTGAGTCCGAACTACGCGCTGGCCGAGCAGGTGGCATTCACCGACCCCGACATCGTCGCCGAATACATGGCTTACCCGTCGCCCAAAGGCCATGGTCAGGTGCGCGGCTATCTGGTGCGCCCGGCGAAGGCTTCGGCCAGGCTGCCGGCGGTGTTGGTGGTCCATGAGAACCGCGGGCTCAATCCCTACATCGAAGACGTCGCCAGGCGCGTGGCCAAGGCCGGCTTCGTCGCGCTGGCACCGGACGGTCTGTCCTCGGTCGGCGGCTACCCCGGCAACGATGACAAGGGCCGTGAGTTACAGCAAAAGGTTGACCCCGAAAAACTGATGAACGACTTCTTCGCCGCCATCGAATGGTTGATGGCGCATCACGCCTCCACGGGTAAAGTCGGTATCACCGGTTTCTGTTACGGCGGCGGTGTGGCCAACGCCGCAGCAGTGGCTTACCCGGAACTGGCGGCGGCCGTTCCCTTTTACGGCAGGCAACCCAGAGCCGAAGATGTCAGCAAGATCAAGGCACCGCTGTTGCTGCACTACGCCGAACTCGACAAGCCCATCACCGACGGCTGGCCGGCTTATGAGCAGGCGCTCAAGGCGTCGGGCAAGGTCTATGAGGCGCACATCTACAAGGGCGCCAATCACGGTTTCCACAATGACTCGACGCCGCGTTATGACGACACGGCAGCGCGACTGGCGTGGGACAGAACCCTTGAATGGTTCAACACGTACTTGTTGTAACGGTCAGAGCCGGGAACTGTGCCAGCCGATGGACTCATGTTCCCGGCGGGCATTCAATGGCGTGGCGCCACCTTGCCAGCGATCTGGCGCCAGGCAGCAGCATCCTCTGCGACTGCCGGCACCAAAACCAGTCACGGCTGCCTCGTTAGCGGGCATTTTCTCGCTGCATATTCGGCCGGTGCTTTCACCATCTGCCCGGAAACAAAGGCCTTCAAGCGCATGGCCCATGTTTTGCTTTCGATGGATTCAAACTTGGATACAAGATGGAATCCACAATGCACAACGCTCAGAACCCCCTGTTTGGCTGGACCGTAAACCAATGGCTTGCTGCCTATCAAAACGGTGAAATGACCCCGGCAGGGTTGCTGACGCTGCTCACGGCTTACCCCGACACGGACAACGCGTGGATTTCCCGCGTCAGCCCCGCACAGCTCGATGCACAAGTGGCCGAACTCGCCAGCCGCCTCGAATCCGTCGGCGGCGACATCAGCAAGTTGCCGCTGTACGGCGTGCCGTTCGCGATCAAGGACAACATCGACGCCGCCGAGTGGCCGACCACCGCCGCCTGCCCGGAGTTCGCCTACACCGCCAGCGCCGACGCGAGCGTGGTGGCTCGCCTGCGCGCTGCAGGCGCGATTCTGATGGGTAAGACCAACCTCGATCAGTTCGCCACAGGGCTGGTGGGCACACGCTCGCCTTACGGTGCGGTGTCCAACAGCTTCAATCCGGCCTACGTCAGCGGTGGTTCGAGCTCCGGTTCGGCGTCGGTCGTGGCCCGCGGCCTGGTGGCGTTCTCTCTGGGCACTGACACAGCGGGCTCGGGCCGGGTGCCCGCCGGGTTCAACAACATCGTGGGGTTGAAACCGACCAAGGGCCGGCTGTCGAACACCGGTCTGGTGCCGGCGTGTCGTACGGTGGATTGCATTTCGATCTTCGCGCTGACTGTCGACGACGCTGAATCCGTGGCGGCCGTTGCGCAGGGCTATGACGCCAGCGACGCGTATTCACGACGCAACCCGAACACCGCACCGGTCGGCTTCTCCACGGCGTTCAAACTGGCTGTGCCTGCGACGCTGGAATTTTTCGGCGACACGCAGAATCAGGCGGTATATGAGCAGGCGTTACTAACACTCAGCAACATGGGCGCCGAAATCACCCGCATCGACTTCACGCCGTTCCAGGCACTGGCCGAGCAGTTGTATTACGGCTCGTGGGTCGCCGAACGGACCGTGGCGCTGGAGTCGATGCTCGAGTCCAACCCGGATGCGATCAACCCTGTGGTGCGCGGCATCGTCGAGAACGGCTTGGGTTACAGCGCCTGTGACGCCTACAAGGCCGAATACTTGCGCGCCACGCTCAGTCGGCAGATCAATGACGCTCTGGCCGGTTACGACGCGCTGGTGGTGCCGACATCGGCGACGATCCGCACCCTCGCCGAGATGGAGGCGGAACCGGTGCTGTACAACTCGCAGTTCGGCTTCTACACCAATTTCACCAACCTGGCGGACCTGTCGGCCTTGGCGTTACCGGCCGGGATGCGTGCGGACGGCCTGCCAGCGGGCATCACGCTGATCGCACCGGCGTGGCACGACACGGCACTGGCCCGTTTCGGCAAGCAATGGCAAGCCCGTTTGCAACTGCCGATGGGCGCCACCGGACGGCCGTTTCCAACCCACCAGAGCCCCGCGCTCCCACCGCAGGGCAGTGTTCGCGTGGCCGTGGTCGGCGCACACCTGACCGGCATGCCGCTGAATTTCCAGCTGACCAGCCGCGACGCAGTGTTCGTAGAACAGACCCTGACCGAACGTGATTATCGTCTCTACGCGCTGCCGGCCACCGTACCGCCCAAACCGGGACTGGCGAAGGCGCAAAGCGGCCAATCGATCATCGTCGAGTTGTGGGATGTTCCGCTGGCGCGGTTCGGTGAATTCGTCGCCGAAATCCCCGCGCCGTTGGGCATTGGCAACCTCACATTGGTCGACGGCCGCAGCGTGAAGGGCTTCATCTGCGAGCCATGGGCGTTGGCCGATGCGCTGGACATCACGGCATTCGGCGGCTGGCGCGCCTACATCGCCAGCCTGAAAAAGCCCTGACTTGTGGACATCATCATGCAGATCGCCGCGTCGCGAAAAACCAAAGACCGCCCGGAAAACATGGTCGAGCGGATCTACCAGCAGCTCAAGGACGACATCTTCGAGTTTCGATTGCTGCCTGGCGATCGCTTCAGCGAGAACGAGGTGGCCGAACGCGTTCAGGCCAGTCGCACACCGGTGCGCCAGGCGCTGTATCGGCTAGAGCGCGAGGGCTATCTACAGGTGTATTTCCGCAGCGGCTGGCAGGTGAGGGCATTCGACTTCAATTATTTCGAGGAGCTGTACGACGTTCGCATCGTGCTGGAAAGTGCGGCGCTCGCGCGTCTGGAGCACATGGCGCTTGAGGGCCATCCTGTGATCGATGAGCTCAAAGCCACCTGGCAGGTGAGCGAAGGCGAACGCTTGCAGGATGCCGCACAGGTTTCGGCGCTCGACGAGCGTTTCCACTGTGCCCTGGTCGAAGCGGCGGGCAACGCCGAAATGGCGCGCATGCATCTGGAAATCACCGAGAAGATCCGCATCATCCGGCGTCTGGATTTCACTCAGGCGCCGCGTGTCGATGCGACCTATTCAGAGCACGGGCAGATTCTCGATGCCATTCTTCAGCGCCGCACCGAGCAGGCTCGGCAGATGCTGAACACCCACATCACCCTCAGCAAGCAGGAAGTGCGCAAGATCACCTTGCACAGGTTGCACGTCGCCCGGCAGCGCATCGAATCCTGAAATGGCCGCCCGCCAGACTTCGGCCTCCGCCAGCGACTCGATCTGCTTGCCATGCAGCGAATTCAGCAAACGTGCGGTTTGTATCGCAGCGTATCTGCCGGGGGGCTGCATACATGACATTGCAATTACGGGTTTAACCGATACACCGCAGATACATCGCCTCTTTAGCCTTGAGGTCCAGCCACTCAACGCACCCAAGGAGGCCACTCATGAAAAGCGCCCGTATCGGTTTGATCGCAGCCGCCCTCGCAGCCGTCCTCGCGGTGCCTTTTGTCTTGGCAGACGGCAGCGGTGAGAAGGGCAACAGTGCCGAGACTCACGCCGCCGCGGCATCGCCGATCTACGGCGTCACGATTCCTGACGGTTATCGTCAATGGCAACTGATTGCGCCTGCCGTCGAAGGTGCGCCGCTGAACGAGATTCGCGCGGTGCTTGGTAACGATATTGCGATCAAGGCCTACACAGAAGGAACGCTGCCGTTTCCTGATGGCACCATTCTGACCAAGCTGGCGTGGAAGCATGTCCAGTCACCCGAATTCGAACCCGCATCGATTCCCGGCGATGCGACCACGGTGCAGTTCATGGTCAAGGATTCGGTGAAGTACAAGGACTCCGGCGGCTGGGGCTTCGGGCGCTTCGTCAATGGTCAGCCGGTAGACGAGATGCAGCACCAGACGTGCCTGGGTTGTCATCAGGCGCGGGTCAAGGATCACGATCTGGTGTTTACGCGTTGGGCGCGTTGAGGGATTTGGCGTGGCTGACCTGATCTGATCGTTCCCACGCTCTGCGCGGGAATGCCTCCCGGTACGCTCTGCGTCCGAAATGACGCGGAGCGTGGAAACGATCAACGAACAGACCGAACTATCAGCCCGGATTGCGGCGCTCGGCCACCTCAGCCAGCACCGCCAGGTCCATCTCGCCCTGCCCGTGATCGACGGCATCCTGAAGATTGGCGCGGATCATCTCGGCGGTCGGCATCTGCACGGACACCTGACTGGCCGCCGCCAACACCAGATCCACATCCTTGAGACCCAACACCGCCTTGAACGCTGCCGGTTCATAACGACGATCGGCGATCAACGCCCCGTAACCCGAATACACCGGCCCCGGAAAAATCGTGTTCGATGCCAGATCCACCAGGTCCCTGGACGTCAATCCATGGCGCGTCACCAGCACGGACGCCTCGCTCATGGCCTCCACCGCCGACACCAGCAAGAAGTTGGCCGCCAGCTTCATCGCATTCGCCGCCGACGCCTTGTCGCCCAGTCGCCAGGTCTTGCGACCGATCAGGTCGAACAGAGGCTGTACCTTATCGATGGCCGCTTCGGGACCGGCCGCCAGAATGTTCAACTGCGCAGCCGCCGCGACATTCGGACGACCCAATACCGGCGCTGCAATGTAATCGATGCCCTGTGCCTGATGCAGCCCGGCCAGTTCATCGGCGAACTCGACAGCGATGGTCGCCAGATTGACGTGAACCCCTGGCCCCTTCAGTTGCTTCAACAGACCCGAATCCAGCAGCACCGAACGCATTGCCTTGTCGTCCGCCAGCATGCTGAACACCACGTCGGCGGCAAATGCCTGTGCCGGTTCCGTCACTGCGGTTGCTCCCAGTTCCACCAATGGCTGAGTCGCTTGCGGCGAACGGTTCCAGACCAGCAATTCGTGCCCGCCCTTGAGCAGGTTGGTCGCGATGGCCTGACCCATGTTTCCCAGGCCCAAGAATCCGATTTTCATCCGATGTACTCTCCCGTGAACGACGTTGATGAGTGTCACTTCTGTGGTCGAGCACTCTAGCACCGCACGCCGATCCCTGGCGGTAGTACGAAGGTGTTATCGGTTGATGGGCACTCAGTGGTCGTGATCTTCCGGACCGTCATGCAGCAGATGAAAGATATTGCGCTTCATGCGGATGAATTCCGGGTCCATGACCATGTCCAGGTTGCGCGGACGGCCGATGGGCACATCCAGCACTTCCTTGATCCGGCCGGGGCGGGCGCCCATGACGAAGATGCGGTCGCCCAGCAGAATCGCCTCATCGATATCGTGAGTGACGAACAGCACGGTTTTCTTGCTGTGCTCCCAGACCTTGAGCAGCAGTTGCTGCATCTGCAGACGGGTCTGGCTGTCGAGGGCGCCGAAGGGTTCGTCCATCAGCAGGATCTGCGGATCATTGGCCAGTGCACGGGCAATCGCCACACGCTGCATCATCCCGCCCGACAACTGCTTGGAATAGTTGTCGGCGAAGCGCAGCAGACCGACTTCGTTGAGGTAAAAATCGACGATTTCCTTGCGCTCGGCAGCGGGCATGCCACGGCGCTTCAGGCCGAATTCGATGTTCTTGCGCACGGTCAGCCACGGGAACAGCGTGTAGCCCTGGAACACCATGCCGCGATCGGCACCGGGGCCGTCCACTTGTTGGCCGCCGACGTAAATGTCACCTGAAGTCGGCTCGGCCAGACCTGCGGTCAAATACAGCAAACTGGATTTACCGCAGCCCGACGGCCCCACCAGCACCGCGAATTGCTGGTCGGGCACCTCGAACGACACCTTGTCCAGCGCTGTGAACGTGCTGCCCGAGGGCGTTTTGTATTGCAGGGTGACGTTGTCGACCCGCAAGCGCGGCGTGGCCGCAGCTGCCACGGGAGCCGGGCGAAGCGGGATCGGCGAGGTTGCGATTACTGAGCCCATGCGGCCACCTTCAAGCGAAGAAATCTGAAAAGTTGATCCGTGATCAGGCCCAGCAGGCCGATGACCGCGATTGCCAGGAAAATCACGTCGACCTGAAACCCGCGCATCGCCTTGAGGCTCAGGTAGCCCAGACCGCTGGAAGCGGCAACGAGTTCGGCGACCACCAGATAGGTCCACGCCCAGCCCATGGTTACGCGCAAGGTGTCCAGCACGCCGGGCAATGAAGCGGGGGCGATGACGTGCAATACAGCGTCCGTGCGGCTGGAGCCCAGGGTGTACGACGCGTTGATCAGGTCCTTGGAAATGCCTTTGGACACGTCGGCAATCATCACCAGTTGCTGGAAGAACACACCGAAGATGATGATCGAGACGCGCTGTTCCAAACCGATCCCGATCCACAGGATGAACAGCGGCACGAACGAGGTGACCGGCAGGTAGCGGATGAAGTTGACCAGCGGTTCCAGGAACGCCTGGACGACGCGGAAACTGCCCATCATCAGACCGATGGGCNCCACTTCCACGCTCGCCCACACATGCGGACCGAGGGTGCCGTCACGGGCCAGGCGCATCGCAGCCTCGAAGACCGCGCCCGGCGTCGGCAGGAACATCGCCGGCACCACGCCGCCGTAGGAAAGAAAGGCCCACAGGCCGATCAACAGGGCCCAGGCCAGACCGCTGGCGCTCCAGATCACCTGCACCGGCAGGCTGGTCTTGGGCGTCAGGCAACGGTTCAGCCACGAATTGCGCTTGGACATGACGTGCTCCCGGTTTATTTAGGGCTGATGAAGCGGTTGTCGACCAGGTCGCTGTAGCTCACGTTGTACGGCTTGCCCTGCAGCTCGCTGGCGGTTTCGTTGGCCAGTTTGATGACCGTTACGGCATCACCGGTGCTGCCGTTGCTGCCCAGCAGTTTTTCGCTCATGGCCTGATCATAGAAACGCACGCCTTTGGCGGCCGCTTCCAGTTCGGCCGGGTCAGCCAGGTAGCCGCCGACCCCTTTGGCCATGATCGCGTAGGCTTCTTTCGGGTGGTCCTTGGTGTACTGCACGGCCTTGTACAAGCCGGCGACCAGTGCCTTGACGTCAGCCTGTTGCTTGTCGATCACATCGCAGCTCAAGGCCACGACATCGACGATCACGCCAGGCGTGGTGCTGCTGTCCACCAGGACCTTGCCTTGCTGCTTGTTGCGCACGGTGCTCAGGTGCGGTTCCCAGGTCACGGCGGCCGGTACGCGGCCGGCGATGAAGGCGGTGGCTGCGTCGTCGGCGGTCATGTTCTGGATGGTCAGGTCGCTCATCTTCATACCGGCGTTTTTCAGCAGGTAGTTGAGCCAGAACTGCGAGACCGACCCTTCGTTGACGGCCACGGCCTTACCCTTGAGGTCCTGCAGGCTGTTGATGTCTTTGCCCACCAGCACGCCGTCGCCGCCATGGCTTTCATCCAGCGCGGCCACGGCCTTGAAGCAGAACTGCGGGCGGTACTTGAGGATTTCATCCAGGGTCGACGCCGAACCGGACAACTTGCCCGAGGCCTGGGCGGCCATGTACATCGAGGCTTCTTCGATGGTCGGCAGCTCGACGGTCAGACCACCTTCCTTGAAGTAGCCCAGGTCCTGAGCCAGATACAGGGTGCCGTAACCCACCCAGGTGGTGTGACCGATGGACAGGGTGCCGGCCTGGGCGCCACTGGCGATGCCGGCAGCCATGGCAGTCAGGGCCAGCGGACGCACGCAGCGCGATACGAAAGACTTGATCATTGAACACTCCCGGATGGTGGTTTTTTAATTTCGTATTTGTCTCGGGGCAGTGGGGCTAGATGCCAAAAACTTCAAACGCTCGTGGCCTCTGACGGACCTTGTGCCTCTGTGGGGCAGGGCTGATGTTGGCCGATGTCGAGGCGGACGAAAATTAGTAAATATGTGGTCCCTGACGAGGAAAAAACTGGGGTAAAAATCGTGCGCAAAGGTGGGGCGTGGGCGCTAACGAACGCTACCTGGCGGTGCGCAAAAACGGCATTCTCTTGCGGCCAATTTGGCCTGCTTTTGATTCTGCCTGGAGGGCGTGGGAGCGTGGCTTGCCCGCGATCTGGCGCAAAGCGGCAGCAAATCCTGAGCACGCGATACGCCAGACACTGCGAGGTCGGATGGTTTTACTGCCGCTGCGCAGCAGATCGCGGGCAAGCCACGCTCCTACGCCCTCCGGGCAGAAGCGGAGCGAGGTGTGGGTCAGAAAGCGACAGCGGGTTCCGGAGTTGGTCGGGCACTGGGCTGCACGTTGCCGTGTAAAATCATGTCCGCCGCCTTCTCCCCGATCATGATGCACGGGGCATTGGTGTTGCCGCTGATCAGTGTCGGCATGATCGAGGCGTCGACCACGCGCAGCCCTTCGATACCGTGCACTTTCAGATCCGGCCCCACGACACTCATCGGGTCGACCCCCATCTTGCAGGTGCCCACCGGATGAAACACTGTCGCCGCGTACTCACGCACGTAGGTCATCAGTTGCTCGTCGGTCTGGACGTGCTTGCCGGGAAGCATCTCTGTGCCGCGAATGCCGTCGAACTGCTGATCGGCGAGGATCTTGCGCGCCAGTTTCAGGCCTTCGATCAAGACCTTTGCGTCTTCAGGATCTGACAGAAAGTTGAAATCGATGACGGGTGTTCCATCACGGCTCAATTTCATTTCACCGATGCTTTTTGGCCGCAATACACAGGTGTGCACCGCATAACCATGACCCCATTCGAACAGCCGTCCGCGATGGCTGCGATAACCCGGCACGAAGTGAAACTGCACATCGGGCAGCGCTTGCGCCAGCGGCGTGCGCGCAAAGCCTCCGGCCTCCACGTAGTTGGTGGTCAGCCAGCCCTTTTTGCCGAACAGATAGCGCAGCGGCGACATCACAATGCTCGGCAACGAACCCAGCGAGAACCCCAGGGTCAGCGGACTTTTCGAGCGTACGGTGATCAGGCCGTCGAGGTGATCCTGCAAATTCTTGCCGACCCCGGGCAGATCATGTTCGACCTTGATACCGGCGTTTTTCAGTTCATTCGCAGGGCCGATACCCGAGGCCAGTAGCAGGCTTGGGCTGGCAAGTGACCCGGCCGACAAAATCACCTCGCGCCGAGCAGTCAAACGGCTCTGCTGCCCCTCCGAAATCACCCGTACGCCCTTGGCCACACGCTGTTCGAGGATCAGCGATTGCACCGAGCAGTCGGTGATGACGGTGAGATTGGGCCGGTCGAGCACCGGCGCGACGAAGGCGCGATAACTCGACAGCCGCCTGGCGTCCTTCTGCGTCAGGTTGTAGATCCCGCACCCTTCAAGTTGCTCGCCATTGAAGTCGTCATTACGACGAATGCCGACCTTCTGCGCGGCTTTGACGAACAACTGCGACACCGGATTGGGGTCGCGTGCGGCTTCGACGTTCAGCTCTCCCGTGGTGCCATGCAAACGCGGGTCCTGACTGAGACGGTTGTTCTCGGATTTCTTGAAATAAGGGAGCACGCTGTTCCAGTCCCAACCCGCGCAACCGGCGTCGGCCCAACGGTCGTAATCGCTGGCGTGGCCGCGAATATAGATCATGCTGTTCATCGAGCTTGACCCACCCAACGCCTTGCCACGCGGTGTGTGCAGGCTGCGGCCGTTGAGGTTTTTCTGCGGCGCGGAGAAGAAATTCCAGCTGTACTTTTTACTCTTGTACAGCGTGATGGTCCCGGCGGGCGTCTGGATACGCAGGTTGTTGTCGTGGCTGCCCGCTTCGATCAGACAGACACTGATAGCCGGGTCCGCGCTCAGACGGTTCGCCAGCACGCAACCGGAAGAACCGGCGCCGACGATGATGTAGTCGTACTCGGTTTTCATGCGTTTCTCCCGACGGCGCTCAGATTCGATTGCTTGCGGCTGCGGCGCTGACTCGCCAGGTAGTAGACCGGCGAGATCACCACCAGCCCGACGATCCACGATACATCGGCACCGCCCATGGCCTTGGCGATTACGCCGGTGTACAGCTCGGTGGCCATGAACGGGATCTGCACCAGAATGCCGAGCACATAGCAGCCCACCGCCGTCCAGTTGAAATAGCCGTAGATGCCGCCGTCGCGACGGAAAAACGAGGCCACGTCGTAGCTGCCGTGGGCGACCAGGTAGTAGTCCACCAGATTGATCGCGGTCCATGGCACCAGCACGTACAGCAGCAGAAGAATGAAGTTGGTGTAGTTGGCCATGAAGTCGTCCTGACCGAGCAGGGCCAGGGTCAGGGAAATCGAAAACAGCACAAGCGCAGTGATCGCGCGGGAGAGGGCACCCGCCGACCATTTCGGCACCAGCGTCTGGCCGACCGTGATCGCCGAGAGCGTGCCGCAATACAGGTTCATGGCGTTGGTTGCGGCGATGCCGATGGAGAACACAGCGACCACCAGCGTCGCAATACTGCCGGTCATTTCGATCAGCCCGGCAATAATGTCGCCTTCGACGCACAAACCGACGACCACCCCCAATGCCATCGGCAGGATCGAACCCAGGCAGCAGCCCCAGTAGCTGGACCAGAACGCCGCTTTACCGCCGGTGTCTGCTGGCATGTAGCGCGAGTAGTCAGACACATAAGGTGCGTACGCCAGTTGCCACAGCGCAGCGATGGACAGGGTGCCGAGAAAGCCCGCCAGGTTCATTTCGTTGCGTTGCAGGAAGTCCGTTGGCAAGCCATGTACGGCGATGATCCAGACGAAGCACAGCAGCAGAATCGCCCCGGACAGATAGGACATGATGCGGGTGTAGGCGTGGATCAGGCGGTAGCCGAACACCGTCGCGACGACGCTGATCAGGCCGACCAGCACGATGCTCTGATTGGTGCTGAACATCGCGTAGCGGCTGTGCAGCGACTGCCCGCCGAGCACCAGATTGGAGGCGAAGAAGCCCAGGTACATGATCACGACCAGCGCGACCACCAGTAGCGAGCCGTACGAGCCGAACTGCCCGCGGGTCTGGACCATCTGCGGCACACCCAGTTGCGGACCCTGCGCCGAGTGCAGGGCCATGAAGATCCCGCCGATCAGGTTGCCGAGAATCAATGCGGTCATCGCCGCCATGAACGGCAGCTTGAAGACGGTCACCGCCAGCGCGCCGGTGACCACGGTCAGCAGCATGATGTTGGAGCCGAACCAGATGGTGAACAGATCGCGCGCACGGCCACGGCGCTGGTCGGCGGCGATGGGCTGGATGGTGCTCAGTTCGAGGGTTGCCGGGCTTGGGTCGTTGTGAGTCATGGGGGGTACTCAAGTAGTGCCAGGTCGGGTTCCCTGACAAAAGTGGTCATCCCTGTAGCAGTCCGGCCTGTTGCGGAGGCGATCTCGGATACGCCACCGCTGGCAAACCGTGCTGCTACAAGGGCTGTGTGGACGGCTCTGTGCTTTTCTGTAGCAGTCCGGCTTGCCGGCGGAGGCGATCTCGGATACGCCACCGCCGGCAAGCCGTGCTGCTACAGGCGCAAAGGCAGACGACTCAGCGCAACTGAAACCAGGTGGTTTTCAGCTGGGTGTATTTGTCGAAGGAGTGCAGCGACAGGTCGCGACCGAAGCCCGATTGCTTGCCGCCACCGAAGGGCACGGTCACGTCCAGCGCGTCCACGGTGTTCACCGACACGGTCCCGGCATTCAAGCGGCTGGCCACGCGATGGGCGCGGTTGAGGTCATCGCTCCACACCGATGCGGCAAGGCCGTAGATGTGATCGTTGGCCATCTGCACGGCCTGGTCTTCGTCGTCGAATGCAGTGATTGCAAGCACCGGGCCGAACACCTCTTCGCGGGATAGACGCATGTCCGGTGTGACGTGTGTGAAGAGGGTCGGCTGAATGAAATTGTTCGAGCCGTTGATCATCACCCGGTCGCCGCCCGCCACCAGACGTGCGCCGCTGGCACCGGCGTGGGCGATGTAGTCCATCACCCGGGCAGCCTGCGTCGCATCAACAATCGCGCCCATTTTGCTGGCCGGGTCGAGTGGGTCGCCCGGCTGCCAGTGCTGTGCCTTTTCGATCAGGCGCTCGACGAATTCATCGTGAATCGAACGCTGCACCAACAGTCGCGAGTTGGCCGAGCAGACTTCGCCCTGATTGAAGAAGATCCCGAAAGCGGCTTTCTCGGCCGCCAGATCCAGATCCTGGCAATCGGCGAACACCAGATTCGGGCTCTTGCCGCCGCACTCCAGCCATACCTGCTTAAGGTTGGACTGCGCCGCGTATTGCATGAAGTATTTGCCCACCTGGGTCGAGCCGGTGAACGCCAAGGCATCGACATCCGGATGCAGGCCCAGCGCACGGCCGGCCTGTTCGCCCAGTCCGGTGACCACGTTGAACACGCCTTCCGGCACGCCCGCTTCCAGTGCCAGCTCGGCCAGACGCAATGCTGAAAACGGCGATTGCTCGGCCGGTTTGAGAATCACACTGTTGCCCGCAGCCAGCGCAGGTGCGAGCTTCCAGGCGGCCATGTCCAGGGGGAAGTTCCACGGCACCACCGCCGCGATCACGCCCAGCGGCACACGCGTGATGGTCGCCAACGTGCCCGGGCCGGTGGGGGCGACCTGATCGTAGAGTTTGTCGAGGCTTTCGGCGTACCAGGCGAAGACATGGGCGGCGCCGGGCACGTCGATGTTGTAAGCGTCCATCACTGGCTTGCCCATGCTCAGGGAGTCGAGCAGTGCCAGCTCTTCGCGATGGGCCAGAATCAATTCGGACAAACGCAGCAGAATCGCCTTGCGCTCTTTGGGTTGCATGCGCGCCCACTGGCCGCTCTCGAAACTCTTGCGCGCGACGCCCACCGCCAGATCGACCTCTGCATCCGAACACGCTGCGACGTTGGCGAGCAAGGCGTGAGTGGCGGGGTTGATGACGGCGAACGTCTCACCGCTCTGCGCCTGATGGGGATTGCCGGCGATCAAGGCCGCGTGGATGAAACGTTGGTTTTCAGCCAGGCGTTGCCAGCTTTTCAAATCCGTCACTGCACACACTCCTTCAATGGCCTCTGCGGACCATGTTCACGATCAGTGGTGCCGATAGTGGGCGATGTGGGGAAGGCAGGAAATTATTAAAAATGTCTTCGCTATCGATAAAAAAACTCGCCAATAACGCACCTTTGCGGTGCGTTGCGCACCGTTTCGGGGTCAGTTTTTTTAGCTTCAATGGGCAGGATTTTGCTTGTTTCTCAGAGGCTTTGAACATCGCAGAATAGCGCGCAAGATCCGAGGTCACGATTCACCGAATTCGAGGTAGCAATGGCAGCCTACAACCTGCGACAACTCAAGTATTTCGTCACCACGGTGGAGTGCGGCAGCGTCGCCGAGGCATCCCGCAAGCTCTACATTGCACAGCCTTCGGTTTCGACTGCGATCAAACATCTGGAAGAAAGCTTCGCCGTGCAGTTGTTCATTCGGCATCACGCCCAGGGCGTATCGTTGACCCCCAGCGGTGCGCGCTTTTATCGCAAGGCTCAGGAGTTGCTGCGCGTGGCCCATGAGTTCGAGCAGAACGCGCTGGCGGACAACGACGTGGTGGCCGGGCAGATCGACATCGGCTGTTTCGAAACCGTCGCACCGTTGTACCTGCCTCGCTTGATTTCAGGGTTTCGCGAGCGCTGGCCGGGGGTGGAAATCCGCATTCGCGATGGCGAGCAACAAGAGCTGGTGCAGGCGCTGACTTCGGGCAGCATCGACCTGGCAATCCTCTACGAACACGATCTGGACAGCACCATCGACACGGCGCCTCTGATGGCGCCGCAGCAGCCGTATGCGCTATTGCCGGAGGGGCATCGCTTCGCCAATCAGGCCAAGGTTTCGCTCAATGACCTGGTGCTGGAACCCATGGTACTGCTGGACGTGCAGCCGAGCCGGACCTACTTCGTGAGCATCTTCGAAGAACGCGGATTGACGCCGCACATCCAGTTCAGCTCGCCCTCGATCGAGATGGTGCGGGGGATGGTCGGGCGTGGATTCGGCTTTTCGATTCTGGTGACCCGACCCAAATCCGACCTCACTTACGACGGACAGAAACTGGTGTGCGTGCCGCTGGCCGAAGAGGTCACCGGTTCAGGATTGTCAGCGGCCTGGCTGCGCCGTTCGCAACTGACCAAACCGGCGCAGTTGTTCGTGGATCATTGCCGGGAAGAGTTGGCGCCGAAGTAGCGCTCGGTATACGACATTGCACCTCTGTAGCCGCCCGGCCCTACGGTTACAGAGGTTGTGTTAGCTGGAGAATATCAATCATCCGCCGCAACATCGCATCACACCCCTCCAGTTGTTCGATGCTGACAAACTCATCCGGCTTGTGCCCCTGATCCATGCTCCCCGGCCCACACACCACTGTGGGAATACCAATGGCGTCGAACAACCCACCCTCGGTGCCGAACGCCACGGTGGTGAATGCTTCCGAGCCACAGAACTGCGCAATCAACTTCGCCGCCTGGCTTTTCGCGTCGGTGACCAAGCCGGGGTATGCGGACAGCTCGGAGAAGCGGATGTCACTGCCCGCATTTACAGCGCGCATTATTGGCAACACATGGGTCTCGGCGTATTGCTGAAGCTGGTCTGCCACGTCACGCGGATCCTGCGCCGGTAGCGCACGGATTTCGAAATCGAAACGGCAATCGGCAGGCACGATATTCAGCGCCTTGCCGCCGCTGATCACACCGGTCTGTACCGTGGTGAACGGCGGATCGAAACGCACATCGTGCAGTTCAGGCTTGCGCAAGGTCGAGCCGATGCGCCCCAGCTCGCCGATCAGTTCGGCGGCGTACTCGATGGCATTCACGCCCTGTGGCGCGTACGCCGAGTGACACGCCGCGCCATGCACGTCGCAACGCATCGCCAGCTTGCCTTTGTGGCCGAGCACCGGCTTGAGTTCGGTGGGTTCGCCGATGATGCACAACAGCGGTTTGACCGGTCGTTGCTCAAGCTCGGCGAGCAGCGAGCGCACACCCAGGCAACCGACTTCTTCGTCATAGGACAGCGCAATGTGAACTGGCATGTTCAACGGCGCAGCGAGCAGATCGGGGACCGCCGCCAGCACACAGGCGATATAGCCCTTCATGTCCGCAGTGCCGCGCCCGAACAACTGGCCATTTTTTTCACTGAGTTCGAACGGCGGTACGGTCCAGGGTTGTCCGTCCACCGGCACTACATCGGTGTGGCCGGACAGCACGATGCCCGGACGATCCGCCGGACCTATGGTTGCGAAGAGGTTGGCCTTGGTGCGCTGCTCGTTGTAGATCAGCTCGCAGGGCACATCGAGTTGCGCCAGATAATCACGGACGAACTCGATCAGTTGCAGGTTCGACTCGCGACTGGTGGTGTCGAAACCCACCAGCGCCGCCAACAGCTCCCGGCTTGTGCTCATATGTCGATCCTTTGTCTGTTTCGCCCAGGTTCATTCGTCACCGGGCACGCCGTAGCTCGGCGCTTTGGTGGGATCCAGGGCGCGGGTAATGTAGTCCTGCATCTGCGGGCTGTAATCGGTCCACAGTTGCGCGAGTTTTCCGATGGGGTCTTCATCGGCCCAGTCCACGCGCAGATCGACGATAGGCCAGGTCAGTTCGCCGACCACCACCAGGGCCGCGGAGTGCACCGGACCTGCTTCGCCACCGGCGGCGACGGCTGCCTGCATCGCCGCGATCAGGCGGTCCGCGAGCTGGCCGCCGCTGCTTTCAAAGGTCTGCACCAGCGCTTCGATGACCGCGCGATCAGCGAGCATGTTGCCGGCGCCGACGCATTGCTCACCCGCCAGCGCATTGTGCGTACCCAGGGTTTCGCTGCCGCTGAAGTGCGCGGTCTGACCCAGGTGATCGATGGCGGTCAACTGACGAAACTGGCTGTAGCCGTTGCTGGTCAGGGCCTTGTCCAGCGCTTGTGCGGGGGACAGACCGTTTTCCATCTGGTCGAGCACTTGCGGGCCGAGGGCGGGGAGGGTGATGTTCTGCGTGGCCACCGCACCCACCCCCGGACGCAGCCACGGGCAACGTGCGCCGACGGCAATGCTCGAAGAGCTGATGGCGATGCCCAGTTGTCCTGTTTCGGCGCAACGGCCGACGATTGAAAACGTCATGGTGTGTTCGTCCTGTTCCGTCCTGACCTGCCACCCGTCGACCGGAGCGCGGGACGCTCCCCGGTCGAGGATGGGACATGACAGCATTCTGTCGATGCACTGCCATTGGCGAAACGAGGTTTTTTGTGGAGCCTGATTACGGAAAAACTTCTCAGTCAGCGGTGCGCCGTTACAGGCGTCCGTACTCACGGGCCGTACGGTCCACGGCGATACGGGTCTTGTCGACCAGTTCGTCCAGTTCGGCTCGTGTGGCGACCAGCGCCGGGGCCATGATCATGCGCCCCAGGGTCGAGCGAATGATGATGCCTTCCTCGAAGCCAAGGGTGCGGCAGCGCCAGGCCATGTCGTTCTCGTCGGCGAAGCGTTTGCGCGTGGTCTTGTCCTCGGCGAACTGCAACGCGGCCACCAGCCCCATGCCCTGAACTTCGCCCACCAGCGGGTGATTGCCGAACACTTCACGCAGGCAGTTCTGCAGGTACGGCCCGGTGTCGTTTTTCACCTGCGTCACCACGCCCTCATCGCGCAACGCCTTGAGGTTGGCGATGGCGACGGCGGCCGCCACCGGGTGCCCGGAGTACGTCAGGCCGTGAGCAAACACCCCGCCTTTCTCCACCAGCGCTTGGGCCATGCGCCGCGACAGAATCAGGCCGCCCATGGGGATGTAGCCGGAGGTCAGCCCCTTGGCGATGGACAGTGTGTCAGGCTCGAACCCCATCGCCTGGTGGGCGAACCACTCGCCGGTGCGACCGAAGCCGCCGATCACTTCATCTGCACACAGCAACACGTCGTACTTGCGGCAGATGCGCTGGATTTCCGGCCAGTAGGTCTGCGGCGGGATGATCATTCCGCCCGCACCCTGGAACGGTTCGGCGACGAACGCCGCGACCTTGTCGGCGCCCAGTTCGAGGATCTTGTCTTCCAGCTGGCGCGCCGCACGCAGACCGAACGCCTCCGGGGTCAGATCACCTTCATGGGCGAACCAGTACGGCTCATCGATGTGCGCGACATCAGGAATGGTGCCGCCCATCTCATGCATGAACTTCATGCCGCCCAGCGCCGTCGCCGCCAGCGTCGAGCCGTGGTAACCGTTCCAGCGGCCAATCATGACCTTCTTCTCGGGCTGGCCCATGACCTGCCAGAACTTGCGCACCGTGCGAATCAGCACCTCGTTGGCCTCGGAGCCCGAGTTGGTGTAGATCGCGTGGCTGTAGTGCGCAGGCAACAGGCTGAACAGCAATTCGGACAGCTCGATGACCGCCGGGTGAGTGGTGTGGAAGAACATGTTGTAGTAGGGCAATTGCTCCAGCTGAGCGCTGGCAGCGGCGGCCAGATCCTTGCGGCCATAGCCGAGGTTGGTGCACCACAGCCCGGACATGCCGTCCAGATATCGCTTGCCGTCGTTGTCCCACAACGCCAGTCGATCACCCCGGACCATCACCCGCGGGCCTTCTTCGTTGAGGGCTTTCTGATCGACGAATGCGTGGATGTGGTGGGCGGCATCGGACGCCTGATAATCGCTCGTGGTGCGGACTGAGTCGAGTTCGATGGACATTGCGTATCTCCAGGTGAAGGCGCCCGACGCCTGCAATCGAAAAAGAGGAGGGCGTGTTATGGGATAAGTTTTGTCACCTAAAAATATTTTTGTAAAGAAAATATTTGTCGAGAAAAACACGAATCCGTACCCTGATCCCCATCGCAACCCACTGCAGGGGCACCATGACCGGATTGAGAGAGCGGCAGAAGGAACAGCGGCGGCAAATCATCGCCGACGCGGCGTTGGCGTTGTTCAAGGCCAACGGGTTCGGCGCCACCACGCTTGAACAGATTGCCAACGAGGCGGGGGTCTCAGCGCCGACGGTGGTGAACTATTTCGGCGGCAAGCAGGAAATTCTCCTCGCGCTGCTCAAGGCGCCGGACGAGCTGGCGATGCGCGAAGCCCGGGCCAATCTGGACGACAATTGCGACCCCCTCGACGCATTGTGCGAACTCGAAGGCCTGATGACCCGCTACCAGTTGCGCGCCATGCCTGCTTCGCTCTGGCGCGAACTGGCGCCATTCCTGTTCACCGGCGAACTGTCCCAGGCCTTTCATCCGTGGAATGCCGCCGTGGTCGACGAGGCCAAGGCGCTGTTGGTGCATTTTCAGAAGCTGGGCAAGGTGCGTGAATCCGTCGATATCGATATCGCGGCGACCCTGTTCAACCAGTACGCGAACCTTGCGTTCATTCGCCTGGCGACCGAAGCGGTGCCTGATCGCCAGGCGCATGCGGCGCATATGCGCAGTGTGCTGGGGCTGATGTGCCATGGGATGCTGAGCATTGAGGGCGAAACCCAGCCCTAGGTTTTTCCTGCTCTGCGACGACAAAAATCATAATTTCGCTATCCCCTGATCCTGCACAGAATGCGTCCACACCCGCCTTCGTGAAGGACACAGGTATGACAGCTGGAAAAATAGAAATCGATACCCTCGTGGTCGGCGCCGGTCAGGCTGGCGTGGCCATGAGCGAGCACCTGAGCAAACTGGGCGTCCCGCACCTGGTTCTTGAGCGCAGCCGGATTGCCGAAGCCTGGCGCACCGGGCGCTGGGATTCGCTGGTCGCCAACGGCCCGGCCTGGCACGACCGTTTTCCGGGCCTCGAATTTGCCGACCTCAGCCCCGATGGCTTCGCCCGTAAAGAGCAGGTCGCCGATTACTTCGAAGCCTACGCCCGCATGTTCAACGCGCCGATTCGCACGGGTGTCGACGTGCGCAAGGTTGAACGTAATGTGGGGCGTCCGGGGTTCACGGTCGAGACCTCTGAAGGTGTGATCCAGGCCAGTCGTGTGGTCGTGGCCACCGGTCCGTTTCAGAAACCGGTGATTCCAGCCATCGCTCCGAAAGACGAGCGCTTGACGCAGATTCATTCCGCGCAATACCGCAACCCGCAACAGCTGGCTGAAGGCGCGGTGCTGGTGGTCGGTGCAGGTTCTTCCGGTACTCAGATCGCCGACGAATTGCAGCGCTCAGGCAAGCAGGTTTACCTGTCGGTGGGCCAGCATGACCGGCCACCGCGCGCTTATCGCAATCGCGATTTCTGCTGGTGGCTGGGGGTGCTCGGCGAGTGGGATCAGGCAGCGATGAAGCCTGGCCGTGAGCACGTGACGATTGCCGTCAGCGGTGCCCATGGCGGACGTACCGTGGATTTTCGCGAACTGGCCCAGCGCGGCATGCAACTGGTCGGCGTGACCCGCTCGTTCGAAGGCGGCGTGGCGACCTTCCAGCCGGACCTCGCCGAGAACCTGAAGCGTGGCGATGAAAACTATCTGGCCGTGCTTGATGCAGCGGACGCCTACATCGAACGCAACGGTCTCGACCTGCCGCTGGAGCCCGAAGCCCGTCGTGTGTTCCCCGATCCGCAGTGCGTGATCCAGCCGATTCTCGAACTGGATTTGGCCGAGGCCGGGATCACGACCATCATCTGGGCCACCGGTTTCGCCACCGACTACAGCTGGATGAACGTCGACGCCTTCGATGAAAAAGGCAAACCCCGGCATCAGCGCGGGGTGTCCACCGAGTCCGGTATCTATTTCCTCGGATTGCCATGGCAGTCGCGTCGGGGCTCGTCATTTATCTGGGGCGTCTGGCATGACGCCAAATATGTCGCCGATCACATCGCCACCCAGCGCAAATACCTGGAGTATCGCGATGCCTCGCAACGCCAGGCAGACCACGCAGGGGCAGCGGTCCACGCGGCGTCCGTCACGGCCTGATATCGATCCCCGCGCTGAACCCCGACAGGCCGGCGCGGCCAGTTTTTCCGTTTTCGAGGAGTTTCCCATGGCACAACCGACTCACACCCGCATCCGCATGTTCAACACCAAAGAAACCTACCCCAATCAGTCGCTGGACAACGACCTGTGCCAGGCGGTTCGGGCGGGCAACACGATCTACGTGCGCGGCCAGATCGGCACCGATTTCGATGGCAATCTTGTCGGGTTGGGGGATCCTCGCGCCCAGGCTGAACAGGCCATGAAGAACGTCAAGCAACTGCTCGAAGAGGCGGGCTCGGACCTGTCGCACATCGTCAAGACCACCACCTACATCATCGACCCGCGCTATCGCGAACCGGTGTATCAGGAAGTCGGCAAGTGGCTCAAAGGCGTATTTCCGATTTCCACCGGGCTGGTGATTTCCGGGCTGGGCCAGCCGCAGTGGCTGATGGAAATCGACGTGATTGCCGTCGTGCCAGACGACTGGCAGCCGAATCAGGCCTGAGCGGTCCTGCCACCAGCCTGGTAGCGGTCCGGTTTGCCGGCGGTCGCGGTGGAAAGCGCGCAACCGCTGGGAAGCGTGTTGTAACACAGCACGCATGACTCAGTGCGCGGCCCCACCCTGAACCCCCGACGGCAACTTCTTGGTCAGCATCACCGCCAGCATGCTGATGCCCAACGCCAGACCGACGAAATGAAACGCATCGTTGTAGGCCATGATTGCGGCCTGTTGGTGGGCGATTTCGCTGAGCTTGCCCAGTGCGGCGGTTTCATTGCCCAGGCGGTCGGTCAGCATCGCCATGCGCTCGGCCACCTGCGGGTTGGCAGGGGAGATGGATTCACGCAAATAGTCGAAGTAGGTCTTGGTCCGTGCATCCAGCAGCGTGGCGAGCAAGGCGATGCCGATGGCGCCACCCAGGTTGCGCAGGATGTTGAACAGGCTTGAGGCGGAGCCGGCGTCCTGTGGCTGGATGAACGCGGTCGCGATCAGCGATATGGTGACCATGATCAGCGGCTGACCCAGTGCGCGGACGATCTGGATGTGGTTGAACTGAGGGCCGGCGAAGTCCGGGTTGAGCACGCCGGATGAAAAACTGGCGATACCGAACAGCCCGAAACCGAGGGTGCAGAGGATTTTCGGCGAGATGATCTTCATCAGTTGCGGCACAAGCGGGATCAGGAACAACTGCGGCACGCCCATCCACATGATCACTTCGCCAATCTGCTGCGCGTTGTAGCCCTGAATCTGCGCCAGATACAGCGGCAGCAGATAGATTGAGCCGTACAGCCCGACGCCCATGCCGACACTGGAAATGCTCGACAGGCCGAAGTTGCGGTTGCCCAGGATGCCCAGATTGATCAGCGGTTTGGGTTTTGAAAACTGGATGATCACGAACGTGATCAGGCTGAGCAGGGCGATGCTGCCCAGGGTGACGATCAGGCCCGATTCGAGCCAGTCCTTGCGATGGCCTTCTTCCAGGAACACCTGCAGACAGCCCAGGCCCACGCCAAGGGTGACGATCCCCGCATAATCCGTGCTTTTGAGCAGCTCCCAGTGGGGCGCTTTCTTCTCAAGGCCGTAAAGCAGCCCGGCGATCATTACCAGCCCCGGCGGGATGTTGATGTAGAAGATGTACTCCCAACCGAAGTTTTCCGTCAACCAGCCGCCGAGGGTCGGGCCGATGGAGGGCGCGAAGGTTGCGGTCATGGCGAACAGCGCCATGCCTTTGGCGCGGTGATGTTCGGGCAGCTTGATCAGCGTCAGCGTGAACGCCAGCGGGATCAGGGCGCCGCCGGTAAACCCCTGCATCGCGCGGAACACGATCATGCTCTCCAGACTCCACGCCATGGAGCAAAGCAGTGAAGAGACAAGAAACCCCAGCGACACCCAGACCGCCAGGCGCCGCGCCGACAGCAACTGCACCAGCCAGGCCGTGAGCGGGATCATGATGATCTCGGCCACCAGATAAGACGTGGAAATCCACGAGCCTTCTTCCAGCGTTGCCGACAGTGCGCCCTGAATGTCCTTGAGCGAAGAGTTGGTAATCTGGATGTCCAGCACCGCCATGAAGGCGCCGAGCATCACGCTCATCACCGCGATCCAGTCGCGCCGGGTCGGTTCGCCGACCGGGCGGATCAGCTCGTCACCGGCCACTTTGGGTGTCGTTTGCCGGTTTGATGTTGACCGATACCGTCACCGACATGCCCGGCCGAATCTTGCCATGCAGGGGGTTGTCGGGCGCGAAGGTCAGCTTCACCGGAATGCGCTGCACGACCTTGGTGAAGTTGCCGGTGGCGTTGTCAGGGGGCAACAGGCTGAACTGCGCACCGGACGCAGCGAACAGGCTGTTGACCTGGCCCTGAATCGGCGTGCCGGGAAAACTGTCGAACGTCAGCTCGGCGGACTGGCCGACTTCCATGTGCTCGATCTGGGTTTCCTTGAAATTGGCCTGCACCCAGATGTCTTCATCGGGAACGACGGACAGCAGATAGGCACCGGCCTGCACATACTGACCGTTGCGCGCCGCCCGCTGGCCGATCAGGCCGCTGATCGGCGAACGGATCTCGGTGCGCTGCCTATCGGCTTGCGCCTCGGCNTTCGGCATTCAATGCGTTGACTTGCTGGCGTTGGCTCTGAGCGTCCGCCTGAGCTTTGGTCACCTGTGAACGCGCGACATTGCTGTCGGCGGTCATGGTGGTGACTTGCGCTTCCGACACGAAACCGGGGGTGCGCAGTTTCTGCAGTCGCGCCAGGTCGATCTGCGTGCGCCCCAAGGTGGCCTGATTGGCCTGCACCTGCGCATCGCTGGCGGCGATCAGGCTCGATTGTTGGGTCAGCTTGCTCTGGGCCTGGACACGCTCGGCTTCACGGGTGGCAAGGGTTGCCTGGGCGCGGTCGATGGCCAGACTGAAATCGTCGGGTTCCAGACGCACCAGTAACTGGCCTTTGTCCACATGCTGGTTGTCCTGCACCAGCACTTCACTGACGCGGGCGCCGAGCTGGCTGGATACGCGGGTGATTTCACCCTGGACATAAGCGTTGTCGGTGGTTTCGTAAAAACGTCCTTTTAAGTACCACTGGGCGAAGAAGGCAAGGGCGATCAGCAGGACCACCCCGAAGAAGATGAACAGGCGGCGTTTGAGTTGGGCAGGCATGGTCGTTCTGGATTATTAGAATGTGAGGAAATTTATCAGCAAATGAGGTCTGGCACCTAGCCACCGTTGAAATAATGACTGGAATTGATGGTCCGGTATTCATTTCTGGCACATGCCCGGCCACTGGCTACGCTCAATCTTCCCGTACGCGAATCTGGCCTGCGATCCGGTCCGGTGCTGGAGCCGCGAGGGCTGCGCCTGTTAAGATTCCCGGCTTGTTCGACCTATTCGGAATTTTCCATGACCACCGTTCGTACCCGCATCGCGCCATCGCCTACCGGCGACCCTCACGTTGGCACGGCTTACATCGCACTCTTCAACTATTGCTTTGCCAAGCAGCATGGCGGCGAATTCATCCTGCGCATTGAAGACACCGATCAGCTGCGCTCGACCCGCGAGTCCGAACAACAGATTTTCGACGCCCTGCGCTGGCTCGGTATCGAGTGGAGCGAAGGTCCGGATGTCGGTGGTCCCCACGGCCCGTACCGCCAGAGCGAACGTGGCGACATCTACAAGAAATACACCCAGCAACTGGTCGACGCCGGTCATGCCTTCCCGTGCTTCTGCACCAGCGAGGAGCTGGACCAGATGCGCGCCGAGCAGATGGCCCGTGGCGAAACCCCGCGCTATGACGGTCGCGCACTGCTGCTGTCCAAGGAAGAAGTCGCGCGCCGTCTGGCGGCGGGCGAGCCCCACGTCATTCGCATGAAGGTGCCGAGCGAGGGCGTTTGCGTGGTGCCGGACATTCTTCGTGGCGAAGTCGAAATTCCGTGGGACCGCATGGACATGCAGGTCCTGATGAAGACCGACGGTCTGCCGACCTACTTCCTGGCCAACGTCGTCGACGACCACCTGATGGGCATTACCCATGTCCTGCGCGGCGAAGAATGGCTGCCGTCGGCGCCGAAACTGATCCTGCTGTACGAATACTTCGGCTGGGAAAAACCGGCGCTGTGCTACATGCCGCTGCTGCGTAACCCGGACAAGAGCAAGCTGTCCAAGCGCAAGAACCCCACCTCTGTCACGTTCTACGAGCGCATGGGCTTCATGCCTGAAGCGATGCTCAACTATCTGGGCCGCATGGGCTGGTCGATGCCCGACGAGCGCGAGAAGTTCTCGTTGCAGGAAATGGTCGACAATTTCGACCTGAACCGCGTTTCCCTGGGCGGCCCGATTTTCGACATCGAGAAGCTGTCCTGGCTCAACGGACAGTGGTTGCGTGAGCTGCCGGTCGAAGAGTTCGCCGCACGGGTGCAGAAGTGGGCGTTCAACAGCGAGTACATGATGAAGATCGCCCCGCACGTTCAGGGCCGCGTCGAAACCTTCAGTCAGGTCGCGCCGCTGGGCGGTTTCTTCTTCGCCGGTGGCGTGAATCCGGACGTGAAGCTGTTCGAGCACAAGAAACTGTCGCCAGAGCAGGTGCGTCAGGTCATGCAACTGATCCTGTGGAAGCTCGAATCCCTGCGTCAGTGGGAAAAGGACAGCATCACCGCGTGCATCCAGGCAGTGGTCGAACACCTGCAATTGAAACTGCGGGACGCCATGCCGCTGATGTTTGCCGCGATCACCGGACAAGCCAATTCGGTATCGGTCACCGACGCCATGGAAATCCTCGGCCCGGACCTCACCCGCTATCGTCTGCGTCAGGCCCTTGACCTGCTGGGCGGGGTTTCGAAGAAAGAAAACAAAGAGTGGGAAAAGCTGCTTGGCGCCATTGGCTGAGTGAGGGTCGGCCGTTGTGCGTTGCCATGCTCGGGCGCCGCGTGGCCGACCAACTCCCTGATTCTTCAGGGGAGGGCGGTAAGTGATTGTTATCCCGGAAAATTCTTTTGAAATTGTTTTAAAAAAAGTTTGACAGGTACTGGGGCCGCACTTAATATGCGCCCCGTCCACACGGCAACACAGAAACCCGGCGGCAACGCACGGTGGTCTGAGAGTGTAATGTGGGGCTATAGCTCAGCTGGGAGAGCGCCTGCATGGCATGCAGGAGGTCAGCGGTTCGATCCCGCTTAGCTCCACCAATTTAGAAGCTTCAAGGTTGGCTACACTGTCTTGAAGTTTGTACCGCTAAATCGGAACCAGCACCGATCAGGTACACAAGGGTTACGTCCCCTTCGTCTAGTGGCCTAGGACACCGCCCTTTCACGGCGGTAACAGGGGTTCGAGTCCCCTAGGGGACGCCACGATTTCTCGCTCTGCGAGACCAAGGGTCATTCGATTATTGAATGGCCCTTTTGTTTTTTCGGGATTTGAGTTTTCTCCCCGCTCCCCTCAAACGCCACGTCCTGAGTGGTTTCACATCGTCACTTGCCATCCCCCATGATGCGGATAATATTATCGCCATCANGTTTTACCGAGTGATGCCGCAAGGTTGATCTCCGTCGAGAGACGTAAATCCGGGGCTATAGCTCAGCTGGGAGAGCGCCTGCATGGCATGCAGGAGGTCAGCGGTTCGATCCCGCTTAGCTCCACCAAATTTGCCAGGGTTCGTTGATGATGTTTACGACGAACCTGACTGAAGGTTTTGCGTCCCCTTCGTCTAGTGGCCTAGGACACCGCCCTTTCACGGCGGTAACAGGGGTTCGAGTCCCCTAGGGGACGCCACGATTTCTCGCTCTGCGAGACCAAGGGTCATTCGATTATTGAATGGCCCTTTTGTTTTTTCGGGATTTGAGTTTTCTCCCCGCTCCCCTCAAACGCCACGTCCTGAGTGGTTTCACATCGTCACTTGCCATCCCCCATGATGCGGATAATATTATCGCCATCATCCCGGAGGCGGACATGAACGATAAAAAAGCACAAACCCGCGAGCGCATTCTCAATGCTGCCAGTGTCGCGTTGATCGCCCGCGGCCCTGTCGAACCCAGCGTCAATGAAATCATGGGGGCAGCAGGGCTGACGGTGGGTGGCTTCTACGCCCATTTCGACAGCAAGGAAGCCTTGATGCTGGAGGCGTTCAATCAATTGCTGAGCGAACGTCGGGACATGGTCGCCACCCTAGACGATCAGTTGCCAGGCGAAGAACGCCGAGCCCTGCTCGCGGCTTTTTACCTGTCCCGCAAACACCGCGACGCCGAAGAGCACGCCTGTCCGCTGCCCACGGCCATCGGAGAGATGGCGCGTCTGTCGGACGATTTTCGTGGCGCACTGGCCGAACACATCGAGTTGATGGTGGCGCAACTGGCGTCAAGCCCTGAAGAAACCGACAAAACGCTGGCCGACATCGCATTGATGCTGGGGGGCCTGGCGCTGGCACGCGCGCTTGGGGCCAATGAACTGTCGGACCGCGTCCTGCGGGCTGCGAAGTCGGCCATGCTCTAAGGCGTACCCGACACGATGCGTCCACCGCCGATGCTTTTCGTTACACTGGCCGCCGAATGCATTCATGAGGGGCAGGAACGAGCATGGTCTGGGATCTGGCAACGCCGTTCGTCATCGATCTGCAAGTGGGCGAGGACGACATAGATGGATTGGGGCACGCCAACAATGCGGTGTATGTCACCTGGCTCGAGCGCTGCGCCTGGCGGCATTCGCAGCAGTTGGGGCTCGATCTGACCGAGTATCGCCGTCTGGATCGTGCCATGGCAGTGGTTCGCCATGAAATCGATTACCTGGCCAGCGCCTATCAGGACGACAGTCTGCAACTGGCCACCTGGATCGTCGACTGGGATCAGCGTCTGAAAATGACCCGTCGTTTTCAGCTCAAACGCCCCAGTGATGGCGTGACATTGCTCCGTGCGCAGACCACCTTCGTCTGTATCGAGCTTTCCACGGGCAAACCCAAGCGCATGCCCAGCGAATTCATCGAAGGCTATGCGCCCGCCTTGTCGGCTGCGGCGTCCTGACGCCCGGCAGTCCCGACCCGTTCACAATCCGGCCGTCTCTGCGTAAACTGCCGGACTTTTTTTCGAGTGTGACCCATGCAAATTGCTCTGGCGCCCATGGAAGGCCTGGTCGACGACATTCTGCGCGATGTGCTGACTCAGGTCGGCGGCATCGACTGGTGTGTGACCGAATTCATCCGGGTGACCGAGCGTCTGTTGCCGGCGCATTACTTTCACAAGTTCGCTTCCGAGCTGCTGACCGATGCCAAAACCCGTGCCGGTGTGCCGCTGCGGGTGCAACTGCTGGGTTCCGATCCTGTCTGTCTGGCCGAAAACGCCGCGTTCGCCGCCGAACTGGGCGCGCCGGTCATCGACCTGAACTTCGGTTGCCCGGCCAAGACGGTCAACAAGTCCCGGGGCGGGGCAGTGCTGTTGAAAGAGCCCGAACTGCTGCACTCGATCCTGAGTCACGTGCGTCGTGCCGTGCCCACGCATATTCCGGTTACCGCCAAGATGCGTCTGGGTTACGACAGCACCGAGCCGGCGCTGGACTGTGCGCGGGCGCTTGAGGCTGGCGGCGCCGAACACATCGTCGTTCACGCCCGGACCAAGGTCGATGGCTACAAGCCGCCGGCGCATTGGGAGTGGATCGGCAAGATTCAGGACGTGGTAAAGATTCCGATCATCGCCAATGGCGAGATATGGACCGTCGACGACTGGCGCCGCTGCCGCGAGATCTGCGGCGCACGCGACATCATGATCGGTCGCGGTCTGGTGGCGCGTCCCGATCTTGGTCGGCAGATCGCTGCGGCCGAGGCCGGCCGGGAAGTGGTGGAGATGACCTGGCAGGAGCTGCAACCGCTGCTCAGGGTGTTCTGGCAGCAGGCTCTGGCCAAGATGACGCGCATTCAGGCGCCCGGCCGACTCAAGCAATGGGTGGTGCTGCTGACTAAGAGCTATCCCGAGGCGGTCGTGTTGTTCGATGCTTTGCGGCGCGAAACCGACTGTGAACGGATCAGCCAGATGCTGGGTGTTGTCGAGCCGGAAGCCGCCTGAAAAAAATTTCATAGCGACTCTTGAAACAGAAGTGACTGTCCCTATCTTGGGATTACGCGATGCCGAACTCGGGTCGCGGAGACAAACACTTGCTGATTTATCAGGAGATTCACATGACTACCGCATTTTCTCTGGCTCCACTGTTCCGTTCTTCCGTGGGCTTCGACCGCTTCAACGATCTGTTCGAATCGGCGGCCCGTAACGAGTCGGCCAGCAGCTACCCTCCCTACAACGTCGAGAAACACGCCGACGACCAATACCGCATCGTCATCGCGGCGGCGGGTTTCGAGGAACAGGACCTCGAGTTGCAGGTTGAGAAGGGTGTGCTGACCGTCACTGGCAGCAAGCGCGACAAACCCGCAGAAGGTGTGACCTTCCTGCATCAGGGCATTGCCCAGCGCGCGTTCAAACTGTCGTTCCGTCTGGCCGATCACATCGAAGTGCAGAACGCTGCACTGGCCAACGGTCTGCTGAACATTGACCTGCTGCGCCTGGTGCCTGAAGAGGCCAAGCCCAAGCGCATCCAGATCAATGGTCAGAAAACCCTGGCACATTGATTCATACGCCAGTCGAAAAGAAGGCGCCCTGTGGGGCGCCTTTTTTTATAGGACTCAGGTCTGCGTATCCCTGACGTCTGAAATACGATAGCGGTGAATCAGCCGTGCACGTGTCGGCTGATCCATCGCTTCGCGACCGTCGTAACCTCCGATTGCTCCTACAGGGATCGCGGTGGACCGAGTTCTGAGGCGTGCCGCAAGCCTTGTAGGAGTGAGCTTGCTCGCGATAGCGGTGAATCAGCCATGCACGTGTCGGCTGAACCACCGCTGAGCGCTTGTGCCAGAAGCAGGTACCGGGTCAGCTGTCCTGCAGCCTTCTTCGCAACAACGCCTCGAACCCTTCGAGCGTCAGCGGTTCACTGAACAGAAAGCCCTGATAGAAGTGGCAATCGAGCTGCGAGAGGAAGTCCAGTTGCTCCTGCTTTTCCACGCCCTCGGCGATGATCGCAAGGTTCAGGCTGGCGGCCATGGCGACGATGGCGCGCACGATTTCGGCGTCGTTGGGGTCGCTGGTGGCGTCCCGGACGAAGGACTGATCGATCTTCAACGCATCCATGGGTAAACGCTTGAGGTAGGTCAGCGACGAATAGCCGGTGCCGAAATCGTCCATCGCAAAGCTGATGCCCATGCGTTTGAGGTGCAGCATCTTGGCGATGGTGTCGTCCAGATTCTGGATGACGATGCCTTCGGTGATTTCCAGCTTCAGCATGCGGTTGGGCAATTCATAGGTCAGCAGACAGCGCTCGACGCGCTCGACGAAGTCGGTCTGACGAAACTGGCGCGGGCTGATGTTCACGCACAGGCTGAAGTCTTCGGTGCCGATCAGGCCTTTGCGCAGCAACGCGCTGCCACTCTTGCAGGCCTCTTCGAGAATCCAGTTGCCGACCTCCAGAATCATCCCGCTTTCTTCCATGACCTGGATGAACTGATTGGGCGGCAGGTTGCCAAGGCTGGGATGCTGCCAGCGCAGCAGGGCTTCGGCGCCGACGATACGATTGCCTCGGGTATCGACCTGCGGCTGATAGCTGAGACTGAATTCGCCCCGCGCCAGGGCCAGGCGCAGATCGTTTTCCAGGCGCAGCCGGTCGCTGGCTGCCTTCTGCATGGTGCTGTGAAACATTTGCGTGGCATTGCGTCCAGAGTCTTTCGCCCGGTACAGCGCAATGTCGGCGCGCTTGAGCAGATCGGCGGGGGTTGAGCCATGGTCCGGGATCAGTGCCACGCCAATGCTCGGCGTGACCTGCAAACGATGGCCGTCGAGGAACATCGGCTCGGCCAGCAGTGCGCGCAGGGTGTCGGCCTGAGCGCGAACCTGCGCGATCACTTCATCACCGCTGCCCTCCAGACCGCTGATCAGCACCACGAATTCGTCCCCGCCCAGACGCGCGACCGTATCCTCCATGCGCACACTCGCTTCCAGGCGAGCTGTGATGATTTTCAGCACGCTGTCGCCCACGGGGTGGCCGAGGGAATCGTTGATGTGCTTGAAGTGATCCAGATCGAGAAACAGCAGGGCCCCACGCAGGTCGTGACGCTTGAGCAGGGCGATCTGTTGACTCAGGCGATCCATCAGCAGCGCCCGGTTAGGCAGGTTGGTCAACGAATCGTGGTAGGCCAGGTGCTGGATCTGCGCCTGGGCACTTTTCAGCTGGCTGATGTCGCGGGCGGTGATCAACAGGCACTGGATGTCATTGAGCATCAGCGGATCGATGGAGACGTCGGCGGTGATGATGTCGCCGTTCTTGTTGCGCCCCAGCAACTCACGGTTGCGAACCCGGCCGTGCTCTTCCATTTCCTGGATAAGACGCGTGCGTTGGGTGATGTCCGCCATGATCACGAATTCGAACACTGTGCGTCCGATGACCTCGCTGGCACTGTACCCGGTCAGGCGGCAGAAACCGTCGTTGACCTCCATGTAGCGCCCGGTGGCCTGCTCGGTGATGATGATCGCGTCGGGGCTGGAGTGAAATGCCTTGGCGAACTTCTCTTCGCTGGCCTTGAGTGCCTGTTGCGCGAGTTTGTGCTCGGTGTTGTCGATAAAGGTGCTTAACAGATACGGGCCAGCATCCAGTTCTATTTTCTGGGTGTAGAGAGTGCCGTCGTGAATGGCCCCGTCACGGGCACGCCACTGGCTTTCAAGATGGGCGGGCCTTGTCGAGGCTAGTGTTTTGGAAAGGGCCAGCTGGCGTTGCGGCGGATCCAGCCAGAGGCCTATTTCAAGGGTCGTCTTGCCCACGCACGCGTCAAGTGGCCAGCCGAAGGTGGTCTCGAAGTGACAGTTGGCATTGCAGATCAGGCCATCCTCGAAGCGAGTCAGTAACACCACATTCGGACTGAGGTTGAACAGCGTGGTGAAGTGTTTTTCCGACTCCTTTGCGGTCAGTGCCAGGCCGGTCATTTGAAAATGTGCGCTGTCTGCGGTTATGGGCATGTGATCACGAGCCTTGAAGGCATAAAGCCGGTATGTCGATCAGTGGACAGCAGCCGCTTTGGCGATGTCCGCCTGAGCATCCAGCAACGCCATGAACGCCTTGGCGGCGTTGGACAGCGTGCGTTCCGTGTGAACAATGTAGCCTAGCTGGCGGCGCAGCTGTATGCCCGGCAGCGGAATGCGCGCAACTTGCCCGTCGAGCATGGTTCTGGGCAGCACGCTCCATGCCAGGCCGATGGAAACCATCATCTTGATCGTCTCCATATAGTTGGTGCTCATGGCGATGTTCGGCTTGAGCCCCTGGGCTTCGCACAGACCGCTGACGATGTGGTGCGTGAACGTGTTGCCGCCGGGGAACACCGCTGGATAAGCCGCGATGTCGGCGAGGGTGACATTGGCGGTGGTGGCCAGTGGGTGCTCGGGGGCGGCGACGAAATCCAGCGGATCGTCCCAGACGGGCACCGCCTTGACCAAAGCGTGGGGATCCGGCGCCAACGTAATCACCGCCAGTTCGGCGCGGCCATGAAGTATTTCCTCATAAGCCACCTCCGAATCGAGAAACTCGATGTCCAGCGCGACTTGAGGGTAGGTGCGCGTAAAGGCTCTCAGTAAGGGCGGCAGGCGGTGCAGACCGATGTGGTGGCTGGTCGCAAGACTCAGGCGACCGCTGACTTCGCCGGTCAGATTGGTCAGCGCCCGCCGCGTATCGTCCAGCACATTGAGGATCTGATAGGCGCGGGGGAGCAGGGCGCGGCCGGCCTCCGTCAGGCTGACCTCGCGGCCGAGCCGATCGAACAGGCGTACATTGAGTTGTTGTTCAAGGCCCGCGATGCGTTTACTGATCGCCGGCTGCGTCAAGTGCAGGCGCTCCCCGGCGCCGGAGAAGCTGCCGGTCTCGGCAATGGCAATAAAGGCATTGAGGTTTGCCAGGTCCATATCGAATTCCTGTTGGTTATCCAAAGCATGAAAAATATGAATTTGAGTTATTTAAGCATATTCCATAGCATCTCCCCCACAAGCCAAGGGGTCTTTGAGTCGGCACCGTGATGTCGATGGCCCAAGGCACAGAAAAAGCTGATGAGGAAACCGTCTGATGGCCGGCAAAACGCTCTACGACAAGCTCTGGGATTCGCACTTGGTCAAACAGCGCGACGATGGTTCGGCGCTGCTGTATATCGACCGTCACATCATCCATGAAGTGACTTCACCACAGGCTTTCGAGGGCCTGCGCCTGGCCGGCCGCAAGCCTTGGCGCATCGACGCCAACGTCGCCACCGTCGACCACAACGTACCGACCACCCCGGACCGCAAGGACGGCGTCGATGCCATCGTCGATCAGGTGTCCCGTCTGCAGGTCAAGACCCTGGACGACAACTGCGACGAATACGGCATCACCGAATTCAAGATGAACGACGTGCGTCAGGGCATCGTTCACGTCATCGGCCCGGAGCAAGGTGCGACTTTGCCAGGCATGACCGTGGTCTGCGGCGACTCCCACACCTCGACCCATGGCGCATTCGGCGCGCTGGCTCACGGTATCGGCACCTCCGAGGTCGAGCACGTGCTCGCCACCCAGTGCCTGGTCGCCAAGAAAATGAAAAACATGCTGGTGAAAGTCGAGGGCAAACTGCCGTTCGGCGTGACCGCCAAGGACATCGTTCTGGCCATCATCGGCAAGATCGGCACCGCCGGCGGGAACGGCCATGCCATCGAGTTCGCCGGCAGTGCCATACGCGATCTGTCCGTCGA
Source organism: Pseudomonas sp. LS-2 (assembly GCF_003605735.1). Classification (GTDB taxonomy): domain Bacteria; phylum Pseudomonadota; class Gammaproteobacteria; order Pseudomonadales; family Pseudomonadaceae; genus Aquipseudomonas. Next base: position 197,459 of record NZ_QXTJ01000016.1, read on the forward strand.
AGGCCGCATGACCATCTGCAACATGTCCATCGAGGCGGGCGCACGCGTCGGTCTGGTGGCGACTGATGAAAAGACCGTTGCCTACGTCAAGGGCCGTCCGTTCGCACCCAAAGGCGAGCAGTGGGACATGGCAGTCGAAGCCTGGAAAGACCTGGTCTCCGACGACGACGCAGTGTTCGACACCGTGGTCGAGCTCGACGCAGCGCAGATCAAGCCGCAAGTGAGCTGGGGCACCTCGCCGGAAATGGTCCTTGCTGTCGATCAGAACGTGCCTGATCCGGCGAAGGAAGCCGATCTGGTCAAGCGCGGCTCCATTGAGCGTGCATTGAAGTACATGGGCCTGAAGGCCAATCAGGCGATCACTGACATTCAGCTCGATCGCGTGTTCATCGGTTCCTGCACCAACTCGCGGATCGAAGATTTGCGCGCCGCCGCGGACATCGCCAAGGGCCGCAAGGTCGCATCGACCATCAAGCAGGCTATCGTCGTGCCGGGCTCGGGTCTGGTGAAAGAGCAGGCGGAAAAGGAAGGCCTGGACAAGATCTTCCTCGAAGCCGGTTTCGAATGGCGTGAGCCAGGTTGCTCCATGTGTCTGGCGATGAACCCGGACCGCCTGGAAAGTGGCGAGCATTGCGCGTCCACCTCCAACCGTAACTTCGAAGGCCGTCAGGGCGCCGGTGGTCGTACCCACCTGGTGAGCCCGGCGATGGCGGCAGCGGCGGCGGTCAACGGTCGTTTCGTCGATGTTCGTACCATGAGCCAGCACTGAGGAGCCCAGCATGAAGCCTTTTATTCAACACACCGGTTTGGTCGCTCCGCTGGATCGTGCCAACGTCGACACTGACCAGATCATTCCCAAGCAGTTCTTGAAGTCGATCCGTCGCACCGGTTTCGGTCCGAACCTGTTCGACGAGTGGCGTTATCTGGATGTGGGGCAGCCGTATCAGGACAATTCCAAGCGTCCGCTGAACAAGGATTTCGTCCTCAACCACGAACGTTATCAAGGCGCCAGCGTACTGCTGGCCCGCGAAAACTTCGGTTGCGGCTCCAGCCGTGAGCACGCGCCGTGGGCGCTGGAAGAGTACGGTTTTCGCAGCATCATCGCGCCGAGCTACGCCGACATCTTCTTCAACAACAGCTTCAAGAACGGCCTGTTGCCGATCATTCTGAGCGAAGCCGACGTCGATGAGCTGTTCAAGGTGGTCGAAGCCAACCCGGGCTACCAGCTGAATGTCGACCTCGCGGCGCAGACCGTGACCCGCGAAGACGGNTCAACGGTCTGGACGACATCGGCCTGACGCTGGTGGATGGCGACGCCATCGCGACATTCGAAAGCAAGCACCGCGCGACCCAGCCATGGTTGTTCCGCGACGCTTGAGGGGCATTGATAACCTGTAGCCGCCCGGCCGGACTGCTACAGTCGCAACGCCGCGATATCGACACAACCCGCTTTTCCCATCGGCGCTCCCGTAGCGCCGATGCACCTATTGAAACGAGGGCTTTATGAGCAAGCAGATTCTGATTCTCCCAGGTGATGGCATTGGTCCGGAAATCATGGCCGAAGCGGTCAAGGTCCTGGACCTGGCCAACGAGAAATATCAACTGGGTTTTGAATTCAGCCACGACGTCATCGGTGGCGCGGCCATCGACAAGCATGGCGTGCCGCTGGCCGACGAGACGCTGGAACGCGCCCGTGCTGCCGATGCCGTCTTGCTGGGCGCCGTTGGCGGACCGAAGTGGGACGCTATCGAGCGTGACATCCGTCCAGAGCGCGGTCTGCTGAAAATCCGTTCGCAACTGGGTCTGTTCGCCAACCTGCGTCCGGCGATCCTTTATCCGCAACTGGCCGATGCTTCCAGCCTCAAGCCCGAGATCGTCTCGGGTCTGGACATCCTCATCGTTCGCGAGCTGACCGGCGGTATCTATTTCGGCGCGCCACGTGGCACCCGCGAGCTGGAAAACGGCGAGCGTCAGTCCTACGATACGCTGCCGTACAGCGAGAGCGAGATCCGTCGCATCGCCCGTGTCGGTTTCGACATGGCCCGCGTGCGTGGCAAGAACCTGTGCTCGGTCGACAAGGCCAACGTTCTGGCGTCCAGCCAGCTGTGGCGTGAAGTGGTTGAGCAGGTGGCCAAGGACTACCCGGATGTCGAGCTGAGCCACATGTACGTGGACAACGCTGCCATGCAACTGGTCCGCGCGCCGAAGCAGTTCGACGTGATGGTCACCGACAACATGTTCGGCGACATTCTGTCCGACGAAGCGTCGATGCTCACCGGCTCCATCGGCATGCTGCCATCGGCGTCGCTGGATTCGAACAACAAGGGCATGTACGAGCCTTGCCACGGTTCGGCCCCGGACATCGCTGGCAAGGGCGTGGCCAACCCGCTGGCAACCATCCTGTCGGTGTCGATGATGCTGCGTTACAGCTTCAATCAGCACACTGCCGCCGATGCCATCGAGAAGGCTGTGAGCCTGGTGCTGGACCAGGGTCTGCGTACCGGTGATATCTGGTCCGAAGGCAATGCCAAGGTCGGTACCAAGGAAATGGGCGACGCCGTAGTCGCCGCGCTGCGCAATCTGTAATATCTCGGGCCCACTGCTGCAAGATCGAGCCGAAAGTCTCTCTGCGCACGGGGCCCCACTTTTAATTAAGGTGTAGTTGCGATGAAACGTGTAGGTCTGGTCGGTTGGCGCGGTATGGTTGGTTCCGTGCTCATGCAGCGCATGCTGGAAGAGCAGGATTTCGATCTCATTGAGCCGGTTTTTTTCACCACCTCCAACGTCGGTGGACAAGGTCCGTCAGTCGGCAAGGATATTGCGCCGCTGAAGGATGCCTACAGCATCGACGAGCTCAAGACCCTGGACGTGGTACTGACCTGTCAGGGCGGCGACTACACCAACGAGGTGTTCCCGAAGCTGCGTGAAGCAGGCTGGCAGGGCTACTGGATCGACGCGGCCTCGGCCCTGCGCATGCAGGACGATGCAGTGATCATCCTCGACCCGGTCAACCGCAAGGTCATCGATCAGCAGCTCGATTCCGGCACCAAGAACTACGTCGGCGGCAACTGCACCGTCAGCCTGATGCTGATGGGCCTGGGCGGTCTGTTCGAGGCCGGTCTGGTCGAGTGGATGAACGTCATGACCTATCAGGCGGCCTCCGGTGCCGGCGCGCAGAACATGCGTGAGCTGATCAAGCAGATGGGCGCGATCAACGCATCGGTTTCGGACGAACTGGCCAACCCGGCCAGCGCGATTCTGGACATCGACCGCAAAGTGGCCGAAGCCATGCGCGGCGAGAGCTTCCCGACCGAAAACTTCGGCGTGCCGCTGGCCGGCAGCCTGATCCCGTGGATCGACAAGGAACTGCCGAACGGTCAGAGCCGTGAAGAGTGGAAGGGGCAGGCGGAGACCAACAAGATTCTGGGTCGCTTCAAGAGCCCGATCCCGGTCGACGGTATCTGCGTGCGCATCGGCGCCATGCGATGCCACAGCCAGGCGCTGACCATCAAGCTGAACAAAGACGTTCCGATTGCCGATATCGAAGGCATGATCAGCCAGCACAACCCTTGGGTGAAGCTGGTGCCGAACAACCGTGAGGCGAGCATCCAGGAGCTGAGCCCGACTTCGGTGACCGGCACGCTGAACATTCCGGTGGGTCGTCTGCGCAAGCTGAACATGGGTTCGCAGTACCTGGGCGCGTTCACCGTGGGTGACCAGCTGCTGTGGGGCGCGGCCGAGCCGTTGCGTCGCATGTTGCGGATTCTGCTGGAACGTTGATTCGCTGTTTTTGCTGCACAAAAAAACCGCCTCCTGGGCGGTTTTTTTATGGGTTTACGTCAGGCCGGGCGCTTCACCGGTGCCACTGTCGACACTCAGACCCGCTCCGGCTGTGGATCGTCCTTTCTGCGAAGCAACAGCGTCCCTTGTTTCCAGTGCCTGCCGAAACGAATCCCTGGTACTTCGAGCCAGTAGTGGACGAGCATCGAGATGACGACTACCGCAATCACCACAAATGCCATCAACAGGTTGTCGTTCAGCGCGTCGCCAGTACTCAGGTAGCGGACAACGGTGCCGGTGGTTTCGCCTGGCCGGTCGACCAGTAACGAAATACCGGTGAATCTGGCCGCCACGGTGAGGCCGGTCGCGAGCACGAAGATCACGGCAGCGTGGGTCAGGTAAATCGACAGCCACAACCTGCCAAGCGCCGGAAACCAGCGCAGGCTCAGCAACCTTGAAATGACACCGGCCTCGAAGGCGAAGATCAGCACCGCCGCACAGAACAACAGGCCCAGCTCCAGGGTGATCGGTTGTTCGCCCTCGGTCATGAGCCAATAGATCGCCGCCAGCACGCCGATCTCCAGCACACTGGCGAGCCACGGCCCTGGCATCGCATCGTAGAGTCGCGCGTATAGGCGGTAGGTGATCGTGCCGGCGAAAAAGCACGAGGCACCCCACAGCACGTTGCGTGGAATCAGGTTGAAGTCTTTATAGAGCGCGATGAACGCCAGCACGCACAGCAGCGAGAACAGCTTGCGCGCCAGCCCCGGCAGGCAAAACAGAATGAGCGCGAAGATCATCCACAGATAGAACTCCACGCTGATGAACCATGCCGGGTAGTTGAACGACAGTGCATTGAACGTCGGCCACCATGCCTGGATCAGCAGCAGGTTCGGGAGAATTTCGCTGGGTGCACGGTCCCCGCTGAAAGCCGGGTAGCTCAGCGACAGGCCATAACGCTCAAGCACCAGCTTCAGGCATTCGAACGCGATGAAAAACAGCAGCACCGCGATGTGCAGCGGCATCACCCGACACGCCCGGGTCACCACGAATGCGCGGAGCTGGCGCGGCGTGGCGATGTTGCCAATGTAACGACGGTAAATCAGGAAGCCACTCAGGGCGAAGAAGTAGCCCACGAACTGACTGGCATTACGGAAGAACGTCAGCTCGGTGATGCTGCGCTCAATGTGTGTGTGGTGGACGATCAGTGCGAGTGCGCACAGGCCGCGAAAACTGTCGAGCACGAGAAATCGCTTCATCTGACGGGTCCTTTTGTAGATGAGTCTAGACGTAGAGGGGCAACTGCCCGCCTGCAAGCAATGCAGACGAGACCGGTAAAAGACAGGTCAGAGAAGGACGGGGAGGTTACCACCTTCGGCACTGAGGGCTGATGAGCGGTGGTCTGGCGTTTAGGAATTCGGTCGCCGAGTGCGTCGGAGTATGCCTCAGCAAATCCATGCGGCACCACATCCAAACAGATGATGCTGAGGTGCTTTCGTCGTAAAACCTGAATATCCCTATATATGGGACGATAATTTACATATTGAGATATTCCGCGATTCAGGTTTATAGTTCGTCCCGCATTCACTCATTAATAACAATCAGGTGAAGCCATGCAGGCGCAATTGATCGCGCTCGATTGGGGAACGACATCCCTTCGCGCGTATCGACTCGGCGAAAACGGCCGGGTACTGGAACATCGCTCGCTCAGCGCGGGCATCATGCAGTTACCTTCCACGCCTCGGCCGATTGCCGGCCAGATGTGCAGCGACGGCTACGAACTGGCCTTTGACGAGGCCTGCGGCGACTGGCTTGACGCCGAGCCGCGTCTGCCTGTGATCGCCTGCGGAATGGTCGGCAGTGCACAGGGCTGGCGTGAAGCCGTTTACCAGCAGACCCCCGCCAGTGTTTCCGCGCTCAGTTCTGCGCTGGTCACGGTCCGCAGCGCGCGCGGCGTGGACGTGCACATCGTCCCTGGTGTGCTTCAACGTTCCGAACTGCCGAACGTCATGCGTGGCGAAGAAACCCAGGTGCTGGGCATTCTGAGTGCGCTGCCAGCGGTCGAAGCGGCTCAGCCGCTGTTGATCGGCCTCCCGGGCAGCCATTCGAAGTGGGTGAGGGCGGTCGACGGCTGCATCGTTCATTTCGATACCTTCATGACCGGCGAAGTCTTTGCCGCGCTGTCCACCCACACCATCCTCGGTCGTACCATGCAACGCAGTGATGCGTTCGACGCGGCGGCGTTCGACCGTGGCGTGGCTGTCGCACACTCGTCGGCCGGTGCGGCGGGCCCTTTGTCGACCATCTTCAGTTGCCGAACCCTGGGCCTGACCGGCTCGCTGTCCGGCAGCGCTCAACCCGACTACCTGTCAGGTCTGTTGATCGGACACGAAGTCGTTGCCCTCGCCCAATTGCTGCGCCAGCAGGCGACCGATCTGCCTGCGGTGATTCTGATCGGCAGCGGCCCGTTGCTCGAGCGCTACCAGCGCGCACTCGATGCCAACGGCTTCCCTCAGGTGACACTGGCCGAGCAAGCCACCGAACGCGGTCTGTGGCAGGTCGCGGTTCAGGCAGGCCTGATTTCTTCCATTTCCGCGGCCGCTGCCCGGCCCCTTTCTGTAGAGAACTGAGATGCTCAAACACGCCCTCGCGCAAAACGGCCTGGTCGCGATCCTGCGCGGTCTGCGCCCCGAAGAAGCACCGGCTATTGGTGATGTCCTGTACAAGGCCGGCTTTCGCGTCATCGAAGTCCCGCTCAATTCCCCCCAGCCGTACGACAGCATCCGTCTGCTGCGTCAGAACCTGCCCGCCGATTGCCTGATCGGCGCCGGGACCGTACTGACCCCCGAACAGGTGCGTCAGGTCAAGGAAGCGGGCGGTCAGGTCATCGTCATGCCCCACAGCGATCCTGAAGTCCTGCGCGCCGCCAAAGCCGAAGGCCTGTTTCTGTCGCCCGGCGTGGCGACTCCGACTGAGGCCTTTGCGGCGCTCGCGGCTGGCGCCGACGTCCTCAAGATGTTCCCCGCCGAGCAGATGGGGCCAGCGGTGGTCAAGGCCTGGCTGGCGGTGTTGCCTGCGGGCACCGTGTTGCTGCCGGTGGGCGGCATTACCCCGGACAACATGAAGGTGTTCCTCGACGCTGGCGTGAAGGGCTTTGGCCTGGGCTCCGGGCTGTTCAAGCCAGGGATGAGCGCACAAGACGTGGCGGAGCGTGCCAGCGCCTACGTGACGGCCTGGAATCAGCTCCGTCCAGCGATCAAGGCTGACTGAATCGCCCCCGGGGCAGCGTTCCTGAATAACCGGTTTCGACTACAAGAGAGACAAGAAATGAAAATCACCAAACTCACGACCTTCATCGTTCCGCCGCGCTGGTGCTTCCTGAAAGTGGAAACCGACCAGGGTGTCACCGGTTGGGGCGAGCCTGTGGTCGAAGGCCGTGCGCACACCGTTGCGGCGGCCGTCGAAGAACTGTCCGATTATCTGATCGGCAAAGACCCGCGCAACATCGAAGACATCTGGACCGTGCTCTATCGCGGTGGCTTCTATCGGGGCGGCGCTGTCCACATGAGCGCGCTGGCCGGTATCGACCAGGCGCTGTGGGACATCAAGGGCAAGGCGCTGGGCGTATCGGTCAGCGATCTGCTGGGCGGTCAGGTCCGCGACAAGATTCGCGTGTATTCGTGGATCGGCGGCGACCGTCCGGCCGACACGGCGCGTGCGGCAAAAGAAGCGGTGTCCCGTGGCTTCACGGCGGTGAAGATGAATGGCACTGAAGAACTGCAATTCCTCGACACCTTCGAAAAGGTCGATCTGGCGCTGGCCAACGTCGCCGCAGTGCGGGACGCAGTGGGGCCGAACGTCGGTATCGGCGTCGACTTCCATGGCCGTGTTCACAAACCGATGGCCAAGGTGCTGATGAAGGAACTGGACCCCTACAAGCTGATGTTCATCGAAGAGCCGGTGCTCAGCGAGAACTATGAAGCCTTGAAGGAGCTGGCGCCGCTGACCAGCACCCCGATTGCCCTGGGTGAGCGCCTGTTCTCCCGTTGGGACTTCAAGCGGGTGCTGAGCGAGGGCTACGTCGACATTATCCAGCCCGATGCATCCCACGCCGGCGGCATCACCGAAACCCGCAAGATCGCCAACATGGCCGAAGCCTATGACGTGGCGCTGGCACTGCATTGCCCGCTGGGGCCGATTGCGCTGGCGGCGTGCCTGCAACTGGACGCGGCCTGCTACAACGCGTTCATTCAGGAGCAGAGTCTGGGCATTCATTACAACGAGAGCAACGACCTGCTCGATTACATCAAGAACCCTGAAGTCTTCGACTACGACAAGGGCATGGTGAAGATCCCGAACGGCCCAGGCCTGGGCATCGAGATCAATGAGGAATACGTCAAGGAGCGCGCCGCCATCGGCCACCGCTGGCGTAACCCGATCTGGCGTCACGCCGATGGCAGTTTCGCCGAGTGGTGATCCGTTAAGGCTCCGCGATCTGTGTAGCAGTCCGGCTTGCCGGCGGTGACGTCTTCAAAATCGCTACCGCCGGCAAGCCGCGCTGCTACAGAGGGCGCGGCGACTCCAAGAAAAACATACGCCCTCAGATAAACATAAAAAGAGGCACCCCCATGCGCACACAGACCTTGCCAGAGTCGCGGGCGATCACCGCCACGCCGACCCGCAAACGCTTTTTCATCATGGTCCTGCTGTTCATCACCGTCGTGATCAACTACCTGGACCGCAGCAACCTTTCCATTGCCGCACCCGCCCTGACCAGCGAGCTGGGCATCGACCCGGTTCACGTCGGCCTGATCTTCTCCGCCTTCGGCTGGACCTACGCTGCCATGCAACTGCCCGGCGGCTGGCTGGTGGATCGCGTGCCGCCGCGTATTCTCTACACCGTGGCGCTGGCCCTGTGGTCCATTGCAACGATCTTCCTGGGCTTCGTCGGCAGTTTCATCGGCCTGTTCCTGCTGCGCATGGCGGTGGGTGCACTGGAAGCTCCGGCGTATCCGATCAACAGCCGGGTGGTCACCGCCTGGTTTCCGGAAAAAGAACGCGCCACGGCCGTCGGTTTCTACACGTCCGGGCAGTTCGTCGGCCTGGCCTTCCTGACCCCGGTCCTGGCCTGGCTGCAGACCCGCTTTGGCTGGCACATGGTCTTCGTCGCCACCGGTGGCGTCGGCGTGCTCTGGGCGGCGATCTGGTACATGGTTTACCGGGAGCCCCGGGACTTCAAAGGCGTCAATCAGGGTGAAATCGACCTGATCAAAGAAGGCGGCGGGCTGGTCGACATCCAGACCGATACCGCAAAAGCCAAGGGCGCATTCAACTGGCAGGATCTGGGTATTGTCCTCAGCAAGCGCAAGCTGTGGGGGATTTACCTCGGCCAGTTCTGCCTGAACTCGACGCTGTGGTTCTTCCTGACCTGGTTCCCGACCTATCTGGTGAAGTACCGCGGCATGGACTTCATCAAGTCCGGGTTGCTGGCGTCACTGCCGTTTCTGGCGGCGTTCGTCGGTGTCCTGTGCTCCGGCTTCTTTTCAGACTGGTTGATTCGTCGCGGCCATACCGTGGGCTTCGCCCGCAAGTTGCCGATCATTGCCGGGTTGCTGATTTCAACCTCGATCATCGGTGCCAACTACGTCGAATCGACGCCTCTGGTGATCGCGTTCCTGGCGCTGGCGTTCTTCGGCAACGGTCTGGCGTCGATCACCTGGTCGCTGGTTTCGACGTTGGCACCCGCGCGTCTGCTGGGTCTGACCGGCGGCACCTTCAACCTGATCGGCAATCTGGCGGCGATTGCCACGCCGATTGTCATCGGCTTCCTCGCGTCCGGCGAATCCTTCGCTCCGGCCATTACCTATATCGCGGTGCTGGCGCTGCTCGGTGCTCTGTCCTACATCCTGCTGGTGGGCAAGGTCGAGCGCATCGAACTCTAACGGTTGGCACTCAAAAGAGCTGGCGACGATAATGCCGTCAGCTTTCCGATTCGATAAGGCGCGATATGCAAGACTCTTCCGACACCGCAGGCATGACCGGCAAAGACGTCGCACCCACAGGCACGCAAACCCTGCTGCGCGGCCTGGGCGTGGTTCAGGCCGTTGCCAGCGGCGCCCGCGACCTCAAGGAAATCGCCCGACTGATCGGCACCACGCGCAGCACAACCCATCGACTGGCCAGTTGTCTGGTGGAAGAGCGTTATTTGCGCGTGTTGCCCCAAGTGGGTTATCTGCTCGGGCCGAAGTTGATCGAACTGGGCTTTCAGGCGCGCGAGGAGCTGCCGCTGGCGATGCTGGCGCGGCCGTTCCTCGATGAGTTGTCCGCGTTGACGGGGGACACGGTCCACCTCGCGGTTCGCGACGGCGACGAGGTGCTTTATCTGCACAAGAACCCTGGTCGCAACGGCCCGGAGATGCGCTCGCGGGTAGGTCATCGCATGCCGCTGGCGCGCACGGGCATTGGCAAGGCGTTATTGCTGGACAGCCCGGAAAGTGAATGGCGGCGTCTGTACGACGTCAGCGTCCCGGAAGTGGCGAGAAATCCACTGTGGCCTGCCCATCAGGAACAGACCTGGGAGCAGGTGCGCGAACGCATGCACGAGTATGTGAAGGGTGGGTACGCGTTCGATCTGGAAGACAACGAGCCCTCGATTCGCTGTGTGGCCGCGCCCATTCGCGATGCCAGCAAACACATCGTCGCCGGAATCAGCATCGCCAGCACCGTGCCTTACATGCCACTGGAAAAGATGGCCGAGCTGGTGCCGGTGATCAGGGAAGTCGCGGCGCGGTTGTCGGCGGAGTTGGGTGGTTGAGCATTCTGCTTTTGTAGGAGCGCGCTTGCCCGCGATTGCGTCGTGTCAGTCAACAGAGGTGTTGCAGACAGATCGCAATCGCGGGCAAGCGCGCTCCTACGGGGGTGTTATCAGGCCTTCAGCGTCGCCATGTCGATCACGAACCGGTACTTCACATCGCCGGCAATCATGCGGCTGTAAGCCTCGTTGATGTTCTTGATGTCGAGCATCTCGATGTCGCAGCTGATGTCGTGCTCGGCGCAGAAATCCAGCACTTCCTGAGTCTCCGCAATACCGCCGATCAACGAGCCCGCGAGCACACGACGCNGGCTCGATCAGGCCCACCAGAATGTGTACGCCGTCGAAGCGCAGGGTTTCCAGGTAGGGGTTGAGGTCGTGCTGCACCGGGATGGTGTCCAGCAGGAAGTCGAAATGACCGGCGGCGGCTTTCATCTGCTCGGCATCGGTAGACACGATGACGTGATCGGCACCCTGACGACGGGCTTCTTCAGCCTTGCTCGCCGAGCGGGTGAACAGGGTCACTTCCGCGCCCATGGCCTTGGCGAACTTGATGCCCATATGGCCCAGACCGCCCATGCCAAGTACGCCCACCTTGTCACCCGCCTTGACGCCATAGTGCTTGAGTGGTGAGTAGGTGGTGATACCTGCGCAGAGGATCGGTGCGGCGGCCGCCAGATCCAGCTTCTCCGGGATGCGCACCACGAAATGCTCGCTGACCACGATGCTGCTGGAGTAGCCGCCCATGGTGTTGCTGCCGTCGATGCGGTCCGGGGTAGCGTAGGTCAGGGTCGGGCCTTCGAGGCAGTATTGTTCAAGGTCTGCGGCACAGGCTTCGCAATGACGGCAGGAATCGACCATGCAGCCGACGCCGACCAGATCACCCACCTTGTGTTTGCTCACGTTGGCGCCGACTTCGGTGACCTTGCCGACGATTTCGTGGCCGGGCATCAACGGGTAAACGGCGATGCCCCATTCGTTGCGCGCCTGGTGGATGTCGGAGTGGCAGACGCCGCAGTAGAGAATGTCGATTGCGACGTCGTCCGGACGCGGACTGCGGCGATTGAAGGTCATGGGGGCGAGGGGAGCCGTGGCCGATTGAGCGGCGTAACCGATAGCTGTGTACATGTGAAACCTCGCATAAATGATGACAGTGGAGGCGGTGCATTGTCCGCAGGCAGGCCATCGTCGGCCATGACCATTCCTACGTGTGTCATGCCTAATCCTCCGGACCTGCCCCATTCAATGCTGCGTCGTGCGGCAGATCTGCGATGATTGCACTGTCTAATCCTCTGTCCGGTTGCCCATGTCGCTGACTCTTCATTCCGATGCCAATGCCACGCTCGTTTCCCTGATCAAGCCGCTGGCCACCCGTCCTGGCTTCGTCGATACCCAGGTGCCAGGCGTGCAGGCGATGTCCTGGGATTACTACGTCGCCAGCAGCCCGCAGATTTATGAGCCGAGCCTGATCGTGCTGGCCCAGGGCAGCAAGCTGGCGCGTCTGGGGCCTCGTACGTTCGAGTATGGCGCTGGCCATTATCTGGTTCAGGCGCTCTCCGTGCCCTTCATGTGCGAAACCTTCGCCACCGAGCAGGAGCCGATGTATGGCGTTGCCGTGTCGATCGACCGAACGGTGCTCAGTGAGCTGGTGCAGGCCATGGGCGAGGCGCCGGATGTGAAGGTCAAGGCGCAGACGCCGGAATCGATGACCTCGGCCGAGCTGGATACGCCCATGCGCGAGAGCGTCGAGCGCCTGCTGCGCTGTCTGCACGATCCGGTTGATGCCCAGGTCATGGGCAGGGCGCGGGTGCGGGAAGTCGTGTACGCCGCATTGCGTGGACCGCAGGCGGGCGTGCTGCGTGCGCTGGTCGAGCAGCAAGGGCATTTCGCCCGGATCGGGGCAGCGTTGCAGCATTTGCGCGATCACTATAACGAGACCCTCAGTGTCGAGGACCTGGCCCGTTGCGCGAACATGAGCGCGTCGACCTTCCATGAGCATTTCAAACGCAGCACCTTGCTGTCGCCGGTGCAGTACCTCAAGCGCGTGCGACTGCTCAAGGCGCAACAGATGCTGATCGGTGAAGGCATGGGTGTGGCGCAAGTGGCGCACAAGGTGGGCTATCAGAGCACCTCGCAGTTCAGCCGCGAGTACAAACGCTACTTTGATCGCAACCCGGGGGAGGAGGGTGCGCAGATGAGGATTTCGGCTTGACTGGTGAGTACAAAGCGCCTGTTCGGGCGCGTTTTTGATCGTACATCATGTTCTGTAGCAGTCCGGCTTGCCGGCGGAAGCGATCTCAATTACGCCACCGCCGGCACGCCGTGCTGCTACATGGAATGTCTTTTACATATTCGGGTAAGTCGGCCCGCCCGCGCCTTCAGGGGTGACCCAGGTGATGTTCTGGGACGGATCCTTGATGTCGCAGGTCTTGCAGTGGACGCAGTTCTGCGCGTTGATCTGGAAGCGCTTGGCACCGTCTTCCTGAGTCACCACCTCATACACGCCCGCCGGGCAATAACGCTGCGCAGGCTCGTCGTATTTCGGGAGGTTGACGCTGATGGGAATGCTCGGATCCTTCAGCTTCAGGTGGCACGGCTGCTCTTCTTCGTGGTTGGTGCCCGAGATGAACACCGAACTCAGCTTGTCGAAGCTCAGCTTGCCGTCCGGTTTCGGGTAGTCGATCTTCTTCGAGTCAGCTGCCAGCTTCATGCACGCGTAGTCAGGCTTGTTGTCGTGCAGCGTGAACGGAATCTTGCCGCCGAACAGATTCTGATCGATGAAGTTGAAAGCGCCACCCAAGACCGGGCCGAACTTGTGGATTGCCGCGCCGAAGTTCCGGCTGGCGAACAGCTCTTCATGCAGCCAGCTGCCCTTGAACGCTTCGACGTAAGTGTTCAACGCATCGCCGCCTTCATTGCCGGCGAACAGCGCGTCGGCCACGGATTCGGCCGCCAGCATGCCGGACTTCATCGCGGTGTGACTGCCCTTGATCTTGGCAAAGTTCAGGGTGCCCAGATCGCAGCCGATCAGCGCGCCACCGGGGAAGACCATCTTCGGCAGTGAATTCAGGCCGCCTTTGCAGATTGCCCGTGCGCCGTAGCTGACGCGCTTGCCGCCTTCCAGGTACTGCTTGAGGATCGGGTGATGCTTGAGGCGCTGGAACTCGTCGAACGGCGACAGGAACGGGTTGGCGTAGGACAGGTCGACGATCAGACCGACCACCACCTGATTGTTTTCCAGGTGATAAAGGAAGGAGCCGCCCGTGTTCTCGGTGCCCATCACGTCCAGCGGCCAGCCAGCGGTGTGTACGACCAGGCCTTGCTGGTGTTTGGCAGGGTCGATTTCCCAGATTTCCTTCAAGCCGATGCCGTAATGCTGGGCGTCGGCTTCGCTGTCCAGATTGAAGCGTTTGATCAACTGCTTGCCGATGTGGCCGCGGCAGCCTTCGGCGAACAGCGTGTACTTGCCGCGCAGTTCCATGCCGGGCGTGTACAGGCCTTCTTTAGGATTGCCTTCGCGGTCGACGCCCAGATCACCGGTGATGATCCCGCGGACCACGCCATTCTCGTCGATCAGCGCTTCCTGGGCAGCGAAGCCGGGGTAGATTTCCACGCCCAGGTTCTCGGCCTGCTGGGCCATCCAGCGGCACAGGTTGCCCAGAGAAATAATGTAGTTGCCTTCGTTGTGCATGGTCTTGGGCACGAACGCGCCAGGGACCTTGGTGCCGGCCTCGCTGCTGGTCAGCACATAGATGTCGTCGCCTTTGACGGGAGTGTTCAGCGGTGCGCCGAGGGCTTTCCAGTCAGGGAACAGCTCGTTCAGAGCGCGGGGTTCGAATACCGCGCCAGAGAGGATGTGCGCACCGACTTCAGAGCCTTTCTCCACCACGCAGACGCTGATTTCCTGGCCAGCTTCGGCGGCCTTCTGTTTCAGACGGCATGCGGCGGACAGCCCGGCGGGGCCGGCTCCGACGATGACGACGTCGAATTCCATAAATTCGCGTTCCACTGGCTATCTCCTGATCAAGGCTCAACGGTATTTTTTTATAGGTCGCTAAAAACCGACATGCGGACAGGTTGTCATCCGAACGTCATCACAAAGGGGCGCATTATATCTACACCACCTTGAAGGTCCAATACAAACGTTTGTTTGAATCAGCTGGAACCCTGATAAATCATAGGGAGACGGCTTGTGACTGGCGTTTTTGTCGTATTGACCGGAATAGGCGTTCCGGTCAAGATACGGGCGGTTTTGCGCTCGCCGTAGGCTGACCGTCAGATCGGAGAACACCTCTGAAAGCGACGTCAGGGCCATGCGCCAATGTCGCTCGCTCCCCTGAACCCAGGCGGGGTGAAGTTTACACGGCGGATTGGCCGATAGCTTGGATTGCTGGGGGAGAGCGGTTGTTTTTTGCCGAACTCACCGTTAAGCAACGACGAATACGCTGTTTTCAAAGGTGTTCTTTACACTGACGTGTACCCATCGCCGGGCATCGCCTGGCGACTTCTTTTCACCGGAGAGTAACGAGGAATCCATGAAGGTTCTTGTAGCTGTCAAACGAGTGGTCGACTACAACGTCAAGGTTCGCGTCAAAGCGGACAACTCCGGCGTCGATCTCGCTAACGTCAAAATGTCGATGAACCCCTTCTGCGAAATCGCCGTGGAAGAAGCCGTCCGCCTGAAAGAGAAGGGCGTTGCGACCGAGATCGTCGTCGTTTCCATTGGCCCGACCACTGCTCAGGAGCAACTGCGTACCGCGCTGGCACTGGGAGCCGATCGCGCCATCCTCGTTGAATCCGCTGACGAGCTGACCTCCCTGGCCGTGGCCAAACTGCTCAAGGCGGTTGTCGATAAAGAGCAGCCGCAACTGGTCATCCTCGGCAAACAGGCCATCGACAGCGACAACAACCAGACCGGCCAGATGCTGGCCGCATTGAGCGGTTACGCTCAAGGCACCTTCGCATCGAAAGTCGAGGTCTCCGGTGACAGCGTCAACGTGACCCGCGAAATCGACGCCGGTGCGCAGACCGTTTCCCTCAAGCTGCCGGCCATCGTCACCACCGACCTGCGCCTGAACGAGCCGCGCTACGCGTCGCTGCCAAACATCATGAAAGCCAAGAAAAAGCCGCTCGAAGTGCTGACGCCTGACGCGCTCGGTGTGTCCGTGTCCTCCACCAACAAGACCCTGAAGGTCGAAGCCCCGGCTGCTCGCAGCGCTGGCATCAAGGTCAAGTCGGTTGCGGAACTGGTCGAGAAACTGAAAAACGAAGCGAAGGTAATCTAAATGACTATTTTGGTTATCGCTGAACACGAAAACGGCGCGATCGCTCCCGCCACCCTGAACACCGTTGCCGCTGCCGCCAAGATCGGTGGCGACATCCACGTTCTGGTCGCGGGTCAGAGCGTCGGCGCCGTGGGTGAAGCCGCCGCGAAAATCGCCGGCGTCGCCAAGGTGCTGGTTGCCGACAACGCTGCCTATGCGCATCAACTGCCAGAAAACGTCGCACCGCTGGTCGCCGAGCTGGCCTCCGGCTACAGCCACGTGTTGGCTGCCGCGACTTCCAACGGCAAGAACATCATGCCGCGCGTTGCTGCACAGCTGGACGTTGACCAGATCTCCGAGATCATCTCGGTAGAAAGCGCCGACACCTTCAAGCGTCCGATCTACGCCGGTAACGCCATTGCGACCGTACAGTCGTCGGCTGCCGTCAAAGTGATCACCGTTCGCGCCACCGGTTTCGACGCCGTTGCCGCTGAAGGCGGTTCTGCAGCTGTCGAAGCAGTGGCTGCTGCTCACGACGCAGGCAAGTCGTCCTTCGTCAGCGAAGAGCTGGCCAAGTCCGACCGTCCAGAACTGACCGCTGCCAAGATCGTCGTTTCCGGCGGTCGCGGCATGCAGAACGGTGACAACTTCAAGCACCTGTACGCCTTGGCCGACAAGCTGGGCGCTGCGGTCGGCGCATCCCGCGCTGCCGTCGACGCCGGTTTCGTGCCCAACGACATGCAGGTCGGTCAGACCGGCAAGATCGTTGCGCCACAGCTGTACATCGCAGTCGGTATCTCCGGCGCGATCCAGCACCTGGCCGGCATGAAAGACTCCAAAGTGATCGTGGCGATCAACAAGGATGAAGAAGCGCCGATCTTCCAGGTGGCCGATTACGGTCTGGTGGCTGATCTGTTCGAAGCGGTGCCTGAGTTGGAGAAGCTGGTCTAATCCAGCCGTCTGACTTATAAAGAGAGCCCGTTCGTTTCGGGCTGCTGAGCGCGTCGACTGTCTGATTTGCGGATAGCGCATGGGTTCTGCAGCCTTGAATGAGCGGGTTTTTTATTGGCTCCAGAAAAGGATGTTGCCATGTCGTCGCCCAGGCAGACGCTGACAGCGCTGATCGCCGGACTGCTGTTGTTGCCATCGATGGCAGTCGTCGCAGCAGGCAAATGTGACCGACTCATCGTAACCGGCAGTCCCGATGCGCCGCCCTATCTCTGGCGTGACCCGCAGGATCCCAGACGCCTCATGGGCGCCAACGCCGATCTGCTCAAGGAGGCGGCGACGCAAATAGGCATCAAGGTCGAGGTCCTGTTTGGTGGCAAGCGCAGTCAGGCGCTGGAAGAAGTGCGCACCGGGCGCATGGACCTGTTGGCCGACACGCCGCTCAATAACGCCGAACTTGAATCCCTGGATTTCATTCATCCTCCCATCGCTCAGAACGAGATCATGGTCTGGACGCGCAGGGGTCACGCGCAGCCTTTCAATTCGTTGGCGGATCTGCGGGGGCATCCCGGTGCGATGTCAGAGAAGACCCGCATCACCCCCGGCTTTGACAGCGCAGCGAAGGAACACCTGACGCTCGAGAGACAGCCCAATCTCACTCAGGCTTTTCAGAAGCTGATGCTGGGTCAGGTGGAGTTCGTACTGGCCGGTCGTTACGCGGGCATGGCGCTGACACAGACATTGGGGGTGGCCAACGACCTGACGGCGCAACCGCTGCCGCTTGATCGACCAGGGTTGTATCTGGCGCTGTCTTTCAATTCGGCCTGCAACGACCCGTGGTTGCGCGGACAGTTGGCGAAAAAAATGACAGAATTGGCCGCCTCGGGCCGCTCCAGTGAAGCCATCACTCGCAATCTGGAACTGTGGAAAGCTCAGTTACAGCAGTCGGCCAGCCCCACAAACCAGTAGGAACGTGTTTTGAGCTTCTTTTTGAAAACAAGACCTTTACTCGCCGCCATGGCAATCGCCTCGCTATTTGGCTGCGCCAACGATCCCGCGCCCAACGAACAGTTGAAACTCACCGAACAGGCTGTCGCACAGGCTGTCGCAGTCGGGGCCACCGACGATGAGCAGGACATGGCCGCCGCCCGCGCGAAGCTGGCCCAGGCGCAAGCGGACATGACGGACAAGTCCTACAAGGATGCGCGGATGCAGGCAGAGCAGGCTGAGCTGGATGCGCGGCTGGCTGAAGCGCGAGTGCTGACGCAGAAGAGCAATGAGCAACTGACGCAGGTGAATGCCCGCCTGGACCGTCTGCGCAAGCAGTTGGGGGCGGCGCAATGAACACCGTTCCTCGTGTATTGAGCGTCTGCCTGCTGCTGGGCAGTGCGGGGTTGTACGGTTGCGCCGGTCACCAGACCAGCGAAGCGGCCTTGCAGAATGCCAATGCGGATTTCCAGAAGGTCAAGGGCGACACCAATGTCCTGCGCAGCGCGCCGAAGGACGTCATTCGTGCGGGCGAGTTACTGGCCAGGGCGGAACGCCTCTCTGGCTATGTCGGCAGTGCGGACGATGTCGGCCACTATGCGTATCTGAGCAGTCGCTACAGCGCCATCGCTGCCGAACACAGCCAGTTGCTGCTCAATCAGGAGAAACTCGCCCGGCTCGAGCTCGAACGCCAGCGCCTGCAATTGGCCTTGCGTGAAGCCAAGCTGGCCGGTGCGCAACAGCAGGGCAAGTGGGCGGAAGATCAGGTCATCAGCCTGTCGACCCAGCAGAACGAGCGCGGTCTGGTCATGACGCTGGGCGACATGCTGTTCGATACCGGCCGAGCGGAGCTGAAGAGTTCGGCGAACCGAACGGTGTTGAAGGTTGTGCAGTTCTTGCAGTTCAACCCCAAGCGTGTGGTGAGAATCGAAGGTTACACCGACAGTACCGGCGACAGCGGGGAAAACTTGCAGCTGTCTCGTGATCGTGCCCAAGCCGTTGCGGATGTCCTGTCGGATCTGGGCATTGAGGATGAGCGCATTCAGGTCGAGGGGTACGGCGATCAGTTTCCTGTGGATGTGAACACTTCAGAACGCGGTCGGGCGCAAAATCGTCGGGTCGAAATCGTGTTTTCGGATGAAAAAGGGCGTTTGAGCGCTGCTCGCTGATTATATTTTTCAATCTGGCCCGGTTTCTTCATCAGAAACCGGGCTTTTTGTTGTAAAAAGCCCCGTAATTTGGCGGTTTTGGCGCATTAAAATATTAGGCACTCCTAAGTTTGACTAGCCGACGACTCAACTGTCCCCGTACACTTCTCAACTGTTTCAGTACGACGGCGAATTGTTTGCGGGTGACGTGCGCAACGATCGCCGTGAAAGCCTGTATTCGAGGGACGCGAAATGACCAATCTTCTGCTGTATCAACGTATCGCTCAGCAGTTGGCCGAGGATATCCGTCGAGGCGTTTATCAACCCGGCGAGCGCGTGCCCTCCGTACGAAAAATGAGTTCTCAACTCAATGTAAGCCATGCCACAGTCTTGCAGGCTTACGCCAATCTCGAAGATCAGGGCTTGATCAGGGCCCGCCCCCAATCCGGTTACTACGTCCACCAGACGCCTGCGCTGACCGCACCCACCCCGGACATTGCGCGGGTCGAGCGGCCGGGGTTGGTGACCCGGGCGAGCATCATCCAGCAGGTTCTGGTGGAGGCGCGTCGCGAAGGTGTGTTCGCGTTCGGTGCTGCCGTTCCTCATATCGACTACCTGCCGCTGCGTGCCCTGCATCAGCAACTGGCCAAGGTCACGCGGTTCCAGAGCCCGCGCGCTTTCAACTACATGTTCAGTCCCGGGTTCGAGCCGCTGCGACGCCAGGTGGCGATCCGCATGCGCGATGCGGGCGTGGTCGTAGACCCTTCCGAAGTGGTGATCACTCACGGGTGTGTCGATGCGTTGCAGATGTCACTGCGCGTGCTCACCAGTCCTGGCGATCTGATCGCCGCCGAGTCACCGACCTATTACGGTTTGCTTCAACTGGCGGACCTGTTGGGTCTGAAGGTCATCGAGATTCCCAGCGACCCGAACACCGGTATCAGCCTCGAAGCCCTGCAACTGGCGGCCAATCAATGGTCGATCAAAGCACTGGTGATGACCTCGCGTTTGAGCAATCCGCTGGGCAGTACGATGCCGGAAGAGCGTCCGAAACATTTGCTGCGCCTGGCGTCGGATTTCGACATTCAAGTCATCGAAGACGATATCTACGGTGAGTTGATGTACGAGCAGAATAAAACCAAGGCTTTGAAGGCGTTCGACCGCCTCGGTCGCGTGATTTACTGTTCGAGCTTCTCCAAGACGTTGTCACCCGGGGTACGGATCGGCTGGATGATTGCCGGTAAATACCAGGCTGAAATCCAGCGTTTGCAGACCTTCAGCACACACTCGGCGTGCAGTGTGACGCAGATGGCGGTGGCGTCTTACCTGGAAAACGGCGGCTATGACCGGCATCTGCGTTTCATCCGTCAAGAGCATCGCAAGAATCTCAGCGCGTTTCAGCTGGCTGTGCAGCAGATGTTCCCCGAGGGGACGCAAATCAGTCGTCCGGCCGGTGGGTTCATCCTGTGGATCAGCCTGCCTGGCAGGGTCAATACCCAAGAGCTGCACGTGCGGGCATTGGAGCAGGGCATCAGCATTGCGCCGGGTCTGATTTTCAGCAATACCGAGCAGTTCAACCATTGCATTCGCTTGAACTGTGGCCTGCCGTGGAATCGCGAAGCGGAACGGGCGCTGATGACGCTCGGGATGCTGGCGAAACAGCTGTGCCAGGACGCTGGTCAGGCTTGGTGAACTCCCGGTCATCATCGATTTCCATACGTTCAGGGGCTGGTTGACAGGGCATCACTTGTCACGGGCCATGCAAAGGGCCAGCATATTGGCTTCTGCCTTTTATCTGTCGTTCATGATTATGAAATCATTGCGTTGTATCAGTCTGTTGATGGTGGCGTTGCTGAGTGCCTGCGATGCTGACAAGACACCTCCGCCGCCTCCGAAGGTGACGGCCGTAGCACCTGTCGTGGCACCGGTCGCGGCGCCACAGAGCAAGGGTGTGCCGGCGCCAGAGCCTATTGAACAGGCCGCCGCAGATGCGCCAGCCGTCCACGCATTGACGCCCAATGTTCCGACCGTCCGGGTGGTTGCCGCGAGCAAGCCAGATGCCGGTAAGTCTGAATCGGCTGCCAAAAATTCCTCGCCCTCCAGAACGACGGACATTGAGCAGCGCGCTACGAGTGCGAATGCCAGATCCGCCAAGGTCAAGGCGGATAATGCCGAGATTGCGAACCGTGCACCGGTCGCGAGTAAGAGCAAGACCCCCGCTCAAGTCGTCAAGGATACGCATCTGCCGAAAGCGTCCCTGGACCTGAGCCTGCCGCCGGAGATGGTCAAGCAACTGACACCTCCTGCCAATGTCATCACTGCCGGTCCAAAGACCAAGGCCCCGGCAGCCGCTGGCAAACCTCTGTTGCCCAAGTTGTTCCCGGACAGCAACGCAGAGTCGGATTTCGAGCTTCAAGGTCGACTGCTGAGCAACGAAATGCAGCTGCAGTTGCGCAATGAAGCACGCAAGGAAGTCGACGGCGCTGCCGTGGATTTCACGTTCAAGCAATGAGTGGGACAGTGTTGCGAAGCTGATCCAGCGTTTTCAAACGCACGTTTTAGCGGGTAAGATCCCGTCGTCTCTCATAGCCTTCCTAAGGAAACTTTCATGGAATGCCGTCCGGGCTGTGGCGCTTGTTGCATTGCCCCCTCAATCTCGTCGCCGATCCCCGGTATGCCTTATGGCAAGGCCGCAGGCGAACGTTGTCTGCATCTTTCAGTCGACATGCTTTGCCAGATATTCGGGCAGGTTGATCGGCCTTTGGTGTGCAGTCGTTTCGGCGCGGATCCCGAGGTGTGTGGCAGCAGTTCCGAGGAGGCCATCCGCATACTGGGGTGGTGGGAGCAGGCTACCGCGGTCGCGTGAATGCGACCTGTAGATGATCGAGACCACTGAACTTCAGACAATAAGGAATACAACAATGAGTTCGCTGTACCGGATTGCGTTTGGAATCGGCATCACTGTACTGGTCGCGGGTGCCGCACAGGCCGATGACTGGAAAGTGGCCAAAGATGAGGATGGCATCAAGGTATCCCTGAGCGATGTTGCAGGGTCGCAGTACAAGGCCTATCAGGGAGTCACGACGATCAAGGCGAGTGTCGCCAAACTGCGCGGCCTGCAAGAGGACGTGGCGGGCGCGTGCGCCTGGGTTCACGAATGCAAATCGCAGAAGGTCCTCAAGCATGAGGGTGACAAGACCTGGACTTATACCCAGTTCAACACGCCCTGGCCGGTTACGCCTCGTGATTCGGTCCTGGAAATCACCACGGTCGAAGGTGCCGATGGCAGCCTGACGCGTAATCTGCTTGGTCAGCCCAAGTACGTTCCGGAAGAGAAGGGGTTCGTGCGCGTGGCTCAGGTCGAGGGGTTCTGGAAAATGGTTCCCAGGGGCCCGAATGAAACGCAAGTGACCTATCAGGTTCACACCGAGCCGGGCGGCAGCGTGCCGTCGTGGCTTGCGAACAAATTCGTCGTCGATGCGCCGTTCAATACGTTGAAGGCTCTCAAAGAGCGCGCCGAATAACCGCGGCTCGTCCATACAGTTACTGCGAAACTAAAAAAGGCTGCCATTGGCAGCCTTTTTCGTGATCGGTGTCGCTTGCTTGCGTTCGTGCTTACTTGCGCTCGGCCAGCGGAACGATGTCGCGAGAGACTTCGCCGGTGTAAAGCTGACGCGGACGGCCGATCTTGTACGGGCTGGACAGCATTTCTTTCCAGTGCGAGATCCAGCCGACAGTGCGCGCCAGGGCGAAGATCACGGTGAACATGCTGGTCGGAATGCCGATCGCCTTCAGGATGATGCCCGAGTAGAAGTCGACGTTCGGGTACAGCGAGCGCTCGATGAAGTACGGATCGGTCAGTGCGATCTCTTCGAGGCGCATCGCCAGTTCCAGCTGCGGATCGTTGGTGATGCCCAGCTCGCGCAGGACTTCATCGCAGGTCTGCTTCATCACGGTGGCGCGAGGGTCGCGGTTCTTGTAGACGCGATGGCCGAAGCCCATGAGCTTGAACGGGTCGTTCTTGTCCTTGGCCTTGGCGATGAATTTGTCGATGTTCGAGACATCGCCGATTTCATCGAGCATGGTCAGCACCGCTTCGTTGGCGCCGCCGTGAGCAGGGCCCCACAGCGCGGCGATGCCGGCAGCGATACAGGCGAACGGGTTGGCACCCGAGGAGCCGGCCATGCGCACGGTGGAGGTCGAAGCGTTCTGTTCGTGGTCGGCATGGAGGATGAAGATCCGGTCCATGGCCTTGGCCAGCGTCGGGCTGATCGGTTTGATCTCGCACGGCGTGTTGAACATCATGTGCAGGAAGTTTTCCGCGTAGCTCAGGTCGTTGCGTGGGTACATCATGGGCTGACCCATGGAGTACTTGTAGACCATCGCCGCCAGCGTCGGCATCTTGGCGACCAGACGGATCGCGGAGATTTCACGGTGCTGCGGGTTATTGATGTCCAGCGAGTCGTGGTAGAACGCCGAGAGGGCGCCGACTACACCACACATGACGGCCATCGGGTGGGCGTCACGACGGAAGCCGTTGAAGAATGTCTTCAGTTGCTCGTGCACCATGGTGTGGTTCTTCACGGTGACCACGAACTGAGCTTTCTGCTCGGCGGTTGGCAGTTCGCCATTGAGCAGCAGGTAGCAGGTTTCGAGGTAGTCGGACTGCTCGGCCAGTTGCTCGATCGGGTAGCCACGGTGCAGCAAAATGCCGTTGTCACCGTCGATGTAGGTGATCTTGGATTCGCATGAGGCGGTCGACATGAAGCCTGGGTCGAATGTGAAGCGTCCGGTGGCGGTCAGGCCGCGTACGTCGATTACATCGGGACCAACGGTGCCGGTCAGAATGGGCAGCTCGACGGGGGCAGCGCCCTCGATGATCAACTGCGCTTTTTTGTCAGCCATGTGGCCTCCTATTTATGCTTCAAATCATCAGACAGGCCCCCCACGCAGGGCCCGCACCACTATAGTGAGATAAATTCTAAAGTCAATTTGCCAAAAGTCTTGTAGCAGAAGGCTTTAAGCCGATGTTTTCCGCGAATTTCCCTGCCGTTTACGCCTTTTATTCAGCTAAAGCAATCCGCCATTAGGGGAGGGTCGGTGCGTTGTCATTAGTTGGCTAACTGTCTATACTCGGCACCCGACCGCCAGGGGCTTGCAGGCCCGTTTTTCTGGGGGTCGTCACTCCGTGGGTAGTGGGTACCTGACCAGTGCACTTCCCAACAACTTTGCCCTGATTGTTAGGGGCTCTTCAGTGTGAAAAAAGCCGTGAATAGCCAACGACCTGTAAACCTAGACCTAAGGACCATCAAACTCCCTGTCACTGCTTACACGTCCATTCTCCACCGTATCTCCGGTGTCATCCTCTTCGTCGGCATTGCCATCATGCTTTATGCATTGGACAAGTCGCTGAGCTCCGAGGAAGGCTTCGCTGCGGTGAAGGCTGGTCTGACCAGTCCTCTGGCCAAGCTTGTGATCTGGGGCCTCCTGTCCGCCCTGCTTTATCACCTGGTGGCGGGTATCCGTCATCTGATCATGGACGCGGGCATCGGCGAGACGCTGGAAGGCGGCAAGCTGGGCTCTAAAATCGTTATCGCCGTGTCGGTGGTGGTAATCGTTCTGGCGGGAGTATGGATATGGTAACCAACGTCACAAACCTGTCTCGTTCGGGCCTCTATGACTGGATGGCGCAACGCGTCTCTGCGGTCGTGCTCGCGGCTTACTTCATTTTCCTCATCGGATACCTCGTCTGTAACCCGGGTATGGACTATGCCCAGTGGCACGGTCTGTTCGCCCATACGGCAATGCGCATCTTCAGTCTGCTGGCCCTCGTTGCCCTTGGCGCTCACGCCTGGGTCGGCATGTGGACCATCGCGACCGACTACCTGACGCCGATGGCGCTGGGCAAGTCCGCGACCGCTGTGCGTTTCCTTTTCCAGGCTGTCTGCGGCATTGCGATGTTCGCTTACTTCGTCTGGGGTGTGCAGATTCTTTGGGGTATCTGATTCATGGCTAACATTAATACCATTTCATTCGACGCCATCATCATCGGCGGCGGCGGTGCGGGCATGCGTGCTGCATTGCAGCTGGCTCAGGGCGGCCACAAGACCGCCGTAGTCACCAAGGTCTTCCCGACCCGTTCGCACACCGTTTCCGCGCAAGGTGGCATCACCTGTGCCATCGCTTCGGCCGATCCGAACGATGACTGGCGCTGGCACATGTACGATACCGTCAAGGGTTCCGACTACATCGGCGACCAGGACGCTATCGAATACATGTGTCAGGAAGGCCCGGCTGCGGTCTTCGAGCTGGATCACATGGGTCTGCCGTTCTCCCGTACCGAAACCGGTCGTATCTATCAGCGTCCGTTCGGTGGTCAGTCCAAGGACTTCGGCAAGGGCGGTCAGGCTGCCCGTACCTGCGCGGCATCCGACCGTACCGGTCACGCACTGCTGCACACCCTGTATCAGGGCAACCTGAAAGCAGGCACGACCTTCCTCAACGAGTACTACGCAGTCGATCTGGTGAAAAACCAGGACGGCGCGTTCGTGGGTGTGATCGCGATCTGCATCGAAACCGGCGAAACCATGTACATCAAGGCCAAGGCCACTGTACTGGCGACCGGTGGTGCTGGCCGTATCTACGCCTCTACCACCAACGCCCTGATCAATACTGGTGACGGTATCGGTATGGCACTGCGTGCCGGTGTTCCTGTTCAGGACATCGAAATGTGGCAGTTCCACCCAACCGGCATCGCCGGCGCAGGTGTACTGGTGACTGAAGGTTGCCGTGGTGAAGGTGGTTACCTGATCAACAAGCATGGCGAGCGTTTCATGGAGCGTTATGCTCCTAACGCCAAGGACCTCGCGGGTCGTGACGTCGTTGCGCGCTCCATGGTCAAGGAAATCATCGCCGGTAACGGCTGTGGTCCTAACGGCGACCACGTGATGCTCAAGCTCGACCACCTGGGCGAAGAAGTCCTGCACAGCCGCCTGCCAGGTATCTGTGAATTGTCCAAGACCTTCGCTCACGTCGACCCTGTCGTTGCGCCGGTTCCTGTGGTTCCGACCTGCCACTACATGATGGGCGGCGTTGCCACCAACATTCATGGTCAGGCAATGACCATGGACGCCGAAGGCAAGGACCAGGTTATCCCGGGTCTGTTCGCGGTAGGTGAAGTGGCTTGCGTATCGGTCCACGGTGCCAACCGTCTGGGTGGCAACTCGCTCCTCGACCTGGTGGTGTTCGGCCGCGCTGCCGGCCTGCACCTTGAAAAAGCGCTGACCGACGGCATTGAATACGACGACGCTACCGAAGCCGATATCGAAGCTGCCCTGGCGCGCCTGAACGCACTGAACGGCCGTACCGACGGCGAAGACGTTGCGTCCCTGCGTCGCGAGCTGCAGAGCTGCATGCAGAACTATTTCGGCGTGTTCCGTACCGGCGAATACATGCAGAAAGGCATTGAGCAACTGGCCGATCTGCGCGCGCGCATCGCCAACGTCAAGATCAACGACAAGTCCCAGGCGTTCAACACCGCGCGCATCGAAGCGCTGGAGTTGCAGAACCTGCTGGAAGTTGCCGAAGCGACCGCGATCGCTGCTGAAACCCGTACCGAGTCCCGCGGCGCCCACGCCCGTGAAGACTTCGAAGATCGTGATGACGTGAACTGGCTGTGCCACACCCTGTACTACCCGGGTGAAAAGCGGGTTGCCAAACGTGCAGTCAACTTTGCGCCGAAGACAGTACCGGCGTTTGAACCGAAAATTCGGACTTACTAAGGGTGGCCGCTATGTTGAAAGTCGAAGTTTATCGTTACAACCCGGACACCGACTCCGCACCCAAGACCCAGGTCTTCGAAGTCGATACCGGTGGCAAGGACCTGATGGTGCTGGACGTCCTGGCGCTGATCAAAGAGCAGGACGAAGGTTTCTCCTATCGTCGCTCGTGCCGTGAAGGTGTGTGCGGTTCCGATGGCATGAACATCAACGGCAAGAACGGCCTGGCGTGCATCACGCCGCTGTCGTCCGTGGTCAAGAACAACAAGCTGGTCGTGCGTCCGCTGCCTGGCTTGCCGGTGATTCGTGACCTGGTCGTCGATATGAGCATCTTCTACAAGCAGTACGAGAAGGTGAAACCATTCCTGCAGAACGACACCCCGGCTCCGGCCATCGAGCGTCTGCAGTCGCCGGAAGAACGTGAGAAGCTGGACGGTCTGTACGAGTGCATCCTGTGCGCTTGCTGCTCGACTTCCTGCCCGTCGTTCTGGTGGAACCCTGACAAGTTCCTCGGTCCAGCTGCGCTGCTGCAAGCCTATCGTTTCCTGGCTGACAGCCGCGACACCAAGACCCAGGAGCGTCTGGCGTCGCTGGACGATCCGTTCAGCGTGTTCCGCTGCCGCGGGATCATGAACTGCGTGAACGTTTGCCCGAAAGGCCTGAACCCGACCAAGGCCATCGGTCACGTTCGCAGCATGTTGCTGTCCAGCGGTGTCTGAGTTCGTTGCACCTGTTACACCTGCAGTACTGAAGCATTTGAAACTGTTGTACCCGTAAACGCTGCGGCGCAGGCTTCAACCGGCGCCGTAGTTTTAACCTGAGCAGCAGTCACATGGCTGCGGCTCTTATTTTGAAGAAATGAGACCAGCAGGGGCATCCGGGCTGGTACCCGGACTATCTGCGTGATTCCAGCTGGCTTGATACAGTCGCTGCACATGGGCTTTTCAAGTTTGCTTCGGTGTCGACGCCGATGGTGTCCCCTAACCGAGGGTGACCAAGCATGCAAGAAAGCGTGATGCAGCGCATGTGGAACAGCGCCCACCTTTCCGGTGGTAACGCTGCCTATGTGGAAGAGCTCTACGAACTCTACCTGCACGACCCTAACGCTGTGCCAGAAGAGTGGCGCACCTACTTTCAGACGTTGCCCGCTGACGGCAGCACTGCCACCGATGTATCGCACTCTACGGTTCGCGATCATTTCGTGTTGCTGGGGAAAAACCAGCGCCGCGCTCAGCCGGTCTCCGCCGGTAGCGTGAGCAGCGAACACGAGAAGAAGCAAGTCGAAGTGCTGCGACTGATCCAGGCATTTCGTATGCGCGGCCATCAGGGTGCGCAACTCGATCCTCTGGGTTTGTGGAAGCGTACTGCGCCAGCTGACCTGTCGATCGACCATTACGGTTTGACCAACGCTGACCTCGATACCACCTTCCGTGCCGGCGACCTGTTCATCGGCAAGGAGGAGGCGAGCCTACGTGAAATCGTCGACGCTTTGCAGAAGACATATTGCCGCACCATCGGCGCCGAGTTCACGCACATCGTCGATTCCAACCAGCGCAACTGGTTCATGCAGCGCCTCGAAAGCGTGCGTGGCCGTCCAGCTTACTCCGCCGACATTCAGAGCCATCTGCTCGAGCGCGTCACCGCGGCCGAGGGTCTGGAAAAGTACCTGGGTACGAAATACCCGGGCACCAAGCGCTTCGGTCTGGAAGGCGGCGAAAGCCTGATCCCGATGCTGGACGAACTGATCCAGCGTTCCGGTTCCTACGGCACCAAGGAAATCGTCATCGGCATGGCCCACCGTGGCCGTCTGAACGTCCTGGTCAACACCTTCGGCAAGAACCCGCGCGAGCTGTTCGACGAGTTCGAAGGCAAGAAGAAGGTCGAGCTGGGTTCCGGTGACGTGAAATACCACCAGGGCTTCTCGTCCAACGTGATGACCACCGGTGGCGAAGTCCACCTTGCGATGGCATTCAACCCTTCGCACCTTGAGATCGTGTCTCCTGTGGTAGAAGGCTCGGTGCGCGCCCGTCAGGACCGTCGTAACGACGCCACTGGCGAAAAAGTACTGCCGATTTCCATCCACGGTGACGCTGCGTTCGCAGGTCAGGGTGTGGTTCTGGAAACCTTCCAGATGTCGCAGACCCGCGGCTTCAAGACTGGCGGTACGATCCACATCGTGATCAACAACCAGGTTGGTTTCACCATCAGCAACCCGCTCGATGCGCGCTCCACCGAGTACGCGACCGACGTTGCCAAGATGATTCAGGCGCCGATTCTCCATGTGAATGGCGATGACCCTGAAGCCGTCATGTTCGTGACCCAACTGGCCATCGACTACCGCATGCAGTTCAAGCGTGACGTGGTGATCGATCTGGTCTGCTACCGTCGTCGCGGCCACAACGAGGCCGACGAGCCAAGCGGTACCCAACCGCTGATGTACCAGCAGATCTCCAAGCAGCGCACCACCCGTGAGCTGTACGCAGACGCCCTGGCTGCCAGCGGTGCCATCAGCGCTGAAGCGGCTCAGACCAAGGTCGACGAGTACCGCAATGCGCTGGACAACGGCATGCATGTGGTCAAGAGCCTGGTCAAAGAGCCGAACAAGGAATTGTTCGTCGACTGGCGTCCATACCTGGGCCACGCCTGGACCGCACGTCACGACACGCGTTTCGACCTCAAGACTTTGCAGGAACTGTCGGCCAAGTTGATGGAACTGCCGGAAGGCTTCGTGGTTCAGCGTCAGGTCCAGAAGATCTACGAAGACCGCCAGAAGATGCAAGCCGGTGGCCTGCCGATCAACTGGGGCTATGCAGAAACCATGGCCTACGCCACCCTGGCGTTCGAAGGTCACCCGGTGCGTATCACCGGTCAAGACGTCGGTCGCGGTACGTTCTCGCACCGTCACGCCGTCCTGCACAACCAGAAAG
This sequence comes from Pseudomonas sp. LS-2, assembly GCF_003605735.1. Classification (GTDB taxonomy): domain Bacteria; phylum Pseudomonadota; class Gammaproteobacteria; order Pseudomonadales; family Pseudomonadaceae; genus Aquipseudomonas. The sequence goes on from NZ_QXTJ01000016.1 coordinate 227,102, forward strand.
ACGCCACTACCTACGTTCCTCTGCAGAACCTGTATGCCGGTCAGCCTCGCTTTGACCTGTACGACTCGTTCCTGTCGGAAGAAGCGGTACTGGCATTCGAATACGGCTACTCGACCACTTCGCCAAACGCGCTGGTGATCTGGGAAGCCCAATTCGGTGACTTTGCCAACGGTGCCCAGGTCGTGATCGACCAGTTCATCACCAGCGGCGAGCACAAATGGGGCCGTCTGTGCGGTCTGACCATGCTGTTGCCTCACGGCTACGAAGGTCAGGGTCCGGAGCACTCCTCGGCACGTCTGGAGCGTTACCTGCAACTGTGCGCAGAGCACAACATTCAGGTGTGCGTACCGACCACCCCGGCTCAGATCTACCATCTGCTGCGCCGTCAGGTGATCCGTCCGCTGCGCAAACCGCTCGTGGTTCTGACGCCCAAGTCGCTGTTGCGCCACAAACTCGCAATCTCGACGCTGGAAGATCTGGCCGAAGGTTCGTTCCAGACTGTCATCCCGGAAATCGATACCCTCGATGCCGCCAAGGTGACTCGTCTGGTCATGTGCAGTGGCAAGGTGTACTACGACCTGCTGGAAAAACGCCGTGCCGAAGGCCGCGAAGATATCGCCATCGTGCGTATCGAGCAGCTCTACCCGTTCCCGGAAGATGACCTGATGGAGGCCATCGCGCCTTACACCAACCTGACCAACGTGGTCTGGTGTCAGGAAGAGCCGATGAACCAGGGCGCCTGGTACAGCAGTCAGCATCACTTGCGCCGTAGCATCGGCAATCACAACCGCAACCTCGTTCTCGAGTATGCCGGCCGTGATGCTTCTGCTGCTCCTGCTTGTGGCTACGCTTCGATGCACGCCGAACAGCAGGAAAAACTGCTGAAAGACGCGTTCACTGTTTAACGCCTTCGCGCACTAGAAACCGAATTAAGGAATTACAGACAATGGCTATTGAGATCAAAGCCCCCTCTTTCCCGGAATCCGTTGCCGACGGCACCATTTCCAAGTGGCACAAACAACCGGGCGAAGCGGTAAAACGTGACGAGCTGCTGGTCGACATCGAAACCGACAAGGTCGTTCTCGAAGTCCTGGCCGAAGCCGACGGCGTATTGGCATCGATCGTGAAAGGCGAGGGCGACACCGTCCTGTCCAACGAACTGATCGCAACCCTGGATGCAGGCGCTACCGCATCGGCCGCTCCTGCTGCCGCTGCTGCTCCGGCTCCGGCTGCTGCGCCTGCTGCCTCCGCCGCACCTGCTCCTGCCGCTGGCGACGAAGACGCCATCGGCGCTCCGGCTGCCCGCAAGCTGGCTGAAGAAAACGGCATCGCGCTGTCCAGCGTCAAAGGCACCGGCAAAGACGGTCGCGTCACCAAGGAAGACGTCGTAGCTGCCATCGAAGCGAAGAAATCCGCTCCGGCCGCCGCACCTGCTGCCAAGCCTGCCGCTCCGGCCGCCGCTGCTCCTGTGTTCGCCGCTGGCGACCGCACCGAGAAGCGCGTTCCGATGACCCGCCTGCGTGCCAAGGTTGCCGAGCGTCTGGTCGAAGCCCAATCGACCATGGCCATGCTGACCACCTTCAACGAAGTCGACATGACTGAAGTCATGGCCCTGCGTTCGAAGTACAAGGATCTGTTCGAGAAGTCCCATAACGGCGTACGCCTGGGCTTCATGTCGTTCTTCGTCAAGGCTGCCACCGAAGCGCTGAAGCGCTTCCCGGCCGTCAACGCGTCGATCGACGGTTCCGACATCGTCTACCACGGCTACGCCGACGTGGGTGTTGCTGTTTCCAGCGACCGTGGTCTGGTGGTTCCGGTTCTGCGTAACGCAGAGCAGATGAGCCTGGCTGAAATCGAAGGCGGCATCGCCACCTTCGGCAAGAAAGCCCGTGACGGCAAACTGTCCATCGACGAGATGACCGGTGGTACCTTCACCATCACCAACGGTGGTACTTTCGGTTCGATGATGTCGACCCCGATCGTCAACCCGCCACAAGCGGCGATCCTGGGCATGCACAACATCGTTCAGCGTCCTATGGCGATCAACGGTCAGGTTGTCATCCGTCCGATGATGTACCTGGCACTGTCCTACGATCACCGCTTGATCGACGGTAAAGAAGCTGTGACCTTCCTGGTGACCATCAAGAACCTGCTGGAAGACCCGGCTCGTCTGTTGCTGGATATCTGATTCAAGGCAGTCGCAAGCCGCACGCGCCAAGCTGCAAGCAACAGCAGCCTGGCGCTCGCGCTTGAGGCGTCGCAACATCCCAATAACAGGCTGCAACTTGTCTGTAGAGCAACACGGATCAGCTTGCAGCTTGTGGCTTGAAGCTCGCAGCTAAAGAGGAACTCTTTGTATGTCCCAGAAATTCGACGTGGTAGTGATTGGCGCAGGCCCTGGCGGTTATGTTGCCGCCATCAAGGCCGCGCAACTTGGTCTCAAGACTGCCTGCATCGAGAAGTACCAGGATAAAGAGGGCAAGCTGGCTCTCGGCGGTACCTGCCTGAACGTAGGCTGCATTCCTTCCAAGGCGCTGCTGGACAGCTCCTGGAAATTCTACGAAGCCAAGAACCAGTTCAACGTGCACGGCATTTCCATCTCCGGCGACGTGCAGATGGACGTCCCGGCCATGGTTGGCCGCAAGTCGCAGATCGTCAAAGGTCTGACCGGCGGTGTGGCCAGCCTGTTCAAGGCCAACGGCGTCACTTCCCTGCAAGGTCACGGCAAACTGCTGGCCGGCAAGAAAGTCGAGCTGACCAAGCCTGACGGCACCACCGAAGTCATCGAAGCCGACAACATCATCCTGGCTTCCGGCTCGCGTCCGATCGACATTCCACCGGCCCCGGTCGACCAGAATGTCATCGTCGACTCCACCGGTGCCCTGGAATTCCAGACCGTGCCTGAGCGTCTGGGCGTTATCGGCGCTGGCGTCATCGGCCTTGAGCTGGGTTCGGTATGGTCGCGTCTGGGTTCCAGGGTTACCGTTCTTGAAGCGCTGGAGAAGTTCCTGCCAGCCGCTGACGAAGCCGTGTCCAAAGAAGCTCAGAAGACCTTCACCAAGCAGGGTCTGGACATCAAGCTGGGCGCTCGCGTGACTGGCTCGAAAGTCAACGGCAACGAAGTTGTCGTCAACTACACCGACAAGGAAGGTGAGCAGAACATCACGTTCGACCGCCTGATCGTTGCCGTAGGCCGTCGTCCGGTGACCACCGATCTGCTGGCCTCCGACAGCGGCGTCGACATCGACGAGCGCGGTTTCATCTTCGTCAACGATCAGTGCGAGACCAGCGTCCCTGGTGTCTACGCGATCGGTGACGTGGTCCGTGGTCTGATGCTGGCACACAAAGCCTCGGAAGAAGGCATCATGGTGGTCGAGCGCATCAAGGGTCACAAGACTCAGATGAACTATGACCTGATCCCTTCGGTTATCTACACNGCGTTGAGGTTAACGTCGGCAGCTTCCCGTTCGCGGCCAGCGGCCGTGCAATGGCGGCGAACGACACTGGCGGTTTCGTCAAGGTCATCGCTGATGCCAAGACCGACCGTGTACTGGGTGTACACGTCATCGGCCCAGGCGCAGCAGAGCTGGTTCAGCAGGGCGCGATCGGTATGGAGTTCGGCACCAGTGCCGAAGACATCGGCATGATGGTCTTCTCCCACCCGACGCTGTCCGAAGCGCTGCACGAAGCTGCTCTGGCTGTGAATGGCGGCGCCATCCACATCCAGAACAAGAAAAAACGCTAAGAAAAAACCACGGCGGTCCGCCCGTCGTAAGCCTTGTTCGCAGGGCTTACCGCGGAAGGTCCGTCGGACTCGAACTCCCGGCGGGTTTCGAACCGGCATTCAATTGCAGGGGCGGGACCTCACGGGAGAAGCGGTCACAGGTGGTGCGGCACGCCTAGACGAGCAGCACCGAATGCGCAGTACCTAACGAAGACGGTAATAAGCATGAATCTTCACGAGTATCAGGGTAAGCAGCTGTTTGCTGAATACGGCCTGCCAGTATCCAAGGGCTTTGCAGTAGACACCCCGGAAGCAGCAGCAGAAGCGTGCGACAAGATCGGCGGAACCGAGTGGGTCGTCAAAGCCCAGGTTCACGCAGGTGGTCGCGGTAAAGCGGGCGGCGTCAAGCTGGTTCGCAGCAAGGAAGACGCAGCTGCGTTCGCTCAACAGTGGTTGGGCAAGCGTCTGGTCACTTACCAGACTGATGCAAACGGTCAGCCAGTCACCAAGATCCTGGTTGAATCCTGCACTGACATCGCCAAAGAGCTGTACCTGGGCGCTGTAGTGGATCGTTCGAGCCGTCGTATCGTGTTCATGGCTTCCACCGAAGGTGGTGTGGACATCGAGAAAATCGCTCACGAAACTCCTGAGAAGATTCTCAAGGCCACGATCGATCCACTGGTTGGCGCTCAGCCATTCCAGGGTCGCGATCTGGCATTCCAGCTGGGTCTGGAAGGCAAGCAGGTTGCTCAGTTCGCCAAGATCTTCGTTGGCCTGGCCAAGCTGTTCCAGGACCACGACCTGGCTCTGCTGGAAGTGAACCCGCTGGTGATCAAGGCTGACGGCGATCTGCACTGCCTGGACGCCAAGATCAACATCGACGCCAACGCCATGTACCGTCAGCCTAAGCTGAAGGCTTTCCACGACCCATCTCAAGATGACCCACGTGAAGCCCACGCTGCCAAGTTCGAACTGAACTACGTGGCACTGGAAGGCAACATTGGCTGCATGGTCAACGGTGCTGGCCTGGCCATGGGTACCATGGACATCGTCAACCTGCACGGCGGCAAGCCAGCCAACTTCCTCGACGTAGGTGGTGGTGCGACCAAAGAGCGCGTGACCGAAGCCTTCAAGATCATCCTGTCCGACAGCAACGTCGCAGCAGTACTGGTCAACATCTTCGGCGGCATCGTTCGTTGCGACATGATTGCCGAAGGCATCATCGGCGCTGTGAAAGAAGTCGGCGTGAAAATCCCGGTCGTTGTTCGCCTGGAAGGCAACAACGCTGACCTGGGCGCTAAAGTACTGGCAGAAAGCGGCTTGAACATCATCGCTGCTACCAGCTTGACCGACGCTGCTCAACAAGTCGTCAAAGCTGCGGAGGGCAAATAATGAGCGTCCTGATCAATAAAGACACCAAAGTTATCTGCCAGGGCTTCACCGGCTCGCAAGGTACTTTCCACTCCGAACAAGCCATTGCCTACGGCACCAAAATGGTTGGCGGCGTGACGCCAGGCAAAGGTGGCACCACTCACCTGAACCTGCCGGTGTTCAACACCGTTCGCGAAGCAGTAGAAAAAACCGGCGCTACCGCCAGCGTGATCTACGTTCCGGCTCCTTTCTGTAAAGATTCGATCCTGGAAGCTGCTTTCGGCGGCATCAAACTGATCATCTGCATCACCGAAGGTATTCCTACCCTCGACATGCTGGATGCCAAGGTCAAGTGCGACGAGCTGGGTGTTACCCTGATCGGCCCTAACTGCCCAGGCGTGATTACTCCGGGCGAGTGCAAGATCGGCATCATGCCAGGTCACATTCACTTGCCAGGTAAAGTCGGTATCGTGTCGCGTTCCGGCACCCTGACTTACGAAGCTGTGAAGCAGACCACTGACGCCGGTTTCGGTCAGTCGACTTGCGTTGGTATCGGTGGTGACCCGATCCCGGGTTCCAACTTCATCGATATCCTGAAGCTGTTCCAGAACGACCCACAGACCGAAGCGATCGTCATGATCGGTGAGATCGGCGGTTCGGCTGAAGAAGAAGCGGCTGCCTACATCAAGGCAAACGTGACCAAGCCGGTCGTTTCCTACATCGCGGGTGTGACTGCTCCTCCGGGCAAGCGCATGGGCCATGCTGGCGCGATCATCTCCGGCGGTAAAGGCACTGCAGACGAGAAATTCGCTGCTCTGCAAGACGCTGGCGTGAAAACCGTGCGTTCGCTGGCAGACATCGGCAAGGCACTGGCTGAGCTGACCGGTTGGGAAATGAAGAAGTAAGCATTGCTTGCTGATCATTTTCTGATCGACAAAGGCCACCTTCGGGTGGCCTTTGTGTTTTCTGGCTTATCGAATCTGTAGGCATCTTGTTTCGAGCACTTCTCGATTGCAGCCTGGCTGACGCCACCGCCGGCAAGCCGTGCTGCTACAGGGCAAGGGTAGAGCCGGAATGCGGCGTCACTCACCGCACTTGGAGCAGTCCGGCTTGCCGGCAGTGAGACATTCAAGCTTGCCACCGCCGGCAAGCCGTGCTGCTACAGGGCAAGGGTAGAGCCGGAATGCGGCGTCACTCACCGCACTTGTAGCAGTCCGGCTTGCCGGCGGTGAGACATTCAAGATTGCCACCGCCGGCAAACCGAACGGCTACGGTCGTTGCTTGATGCCAAGAACGTGTCACTACGCAGTACCTGTAGGAGACGTCGGAGGTTACGACGGCAGCGAAAGCGGTGTCATGCCTAACGCAATGTTGTAAGACCTTTCCGATATGCGACAGGAAAGTGCGTACATCGGTCGGGGTGCCCTGTGTCGGTGCGTGAAATAGGGTAGGCTAGCCGCCATTTTGCGTTGCCGGCCCCCAAAAGGAGCCTGTCAGCGCCACGGGCCGGTCCTAAAAGGACGGGCAGCATTTCCCTCACCCTCGGGAAATCCTCTTCTTAATTCCGATTCAGCAGTGTGGTTTCTTTGATGAAAGTGTTGAAAGGTCAGGACATCCTGGCGCTTGGTTTCATGACGTTCGCGTTGTTCGTGGGTGCTGGCAATATCATCTTCCCCCCCATCGTTGGCTTGCAGGCCGGTCCGCATGTGTGGATGGCCGCGCTGGGCTTTCTTGTCACCGCCGTCGGTCTGCCGGTTGTCACCGTGATCGCCCTGGCCAAGGTCGGCGGTGCGATGGATGCTCTGAGCAGTCCCATCGGCAAAGTCGCCGGCACAGTGCTTGCGGCCGTCTGCTACCTGTCCGTGGGGCCGCTGTTCGCCACGCCACGTACGGCCACGGTGTCTTTCGAAGTAGGGCTTGCGCCCATCACCGGCGAAAGCCCGCTGGCGCTGTTCCTCTACAGTCTTGTGTATTTCCTGCTGGTGTTCTGGATCTCGTTGTACCCGGGCCGTCTGCTCGATACGGTCGGGCGTTTTCTGGCGCCGCTGAAGATCATCGCTCTGGCGGTGTTGGGCATCGCTGCGTTCGCCCTGCCTGCCGGTGATGTTGGCACCGCGCAGCCTGCGTATGTCGCGGCGCCGTTCTCCCAAGGCTTCATCAATGGCTATTTGACCATGGATACCCTGGGGGCGCTGGTGTTCGGTATCGTCATCGTCAACGCCATCCGTTCCCGTGGTGTCGAATCGCCCAAGCTGATCACTCGCTACGCGATCATCGCCGGCCTGATCGCAGGGCTCGGGCTGGCTCTGGTGTACGTCAGCCTGTTCCGGCTAGGTTCGGACAGCCATGCCATCGCGGCTGGCGCCACCAACGGCGCCGCTGTCTTGCACGCGTATGTGCAGCACACCTTTGGCACCTTGGGCAGCGGCTTTCTCGCGGTGTTGATCTCCCTGGCATGTCTGGTGACCGCAGTCGGCCTCACGTGTGCGTGCGCTGAATACTTCAGTCGCCTGCTGCCTTTTTCCTACAAGACTCTGGTGATTTTGCTGGCCGCGTTCTCGCTGCTGGTTTCCAACCTGGGCCTGACCAAACTGATCCAGTTTTCGATCCCGGTGCTCACAGCGATCTACCCACCCTGCATCGCGCTGGTTGCGCTGAGTTTCTGCAAGGACTTCTGGCACGTTCAAGGGCGCATCGTCGGACCGGTGATGCTGGTGTCGCTGCTGTTCGGCATGATCGACGCCCTCAAGGGCTCGGGGCTGGGCGAATACCTGCCTGACGCGGTCGCCCGCTTGCCGCTGAGCGAGCAGGGGCTGGCGTGGTTGATCCCGTCACTGGCGACCCTGTTCGTCGCGTTCATCGTTGATCGGGTGTTGGCCAAGCGCAGCGAGGCGCTGGCCTGAGAGGAGGGCGGCGCAGGCAATAAACCGCCGCGCCGTTTAAATCGAGGACATAAAAATAAAGCCCGCTGCGTGCGGGCTTTATTTTTTGGAAACTTTGGAACTTACTGCTTAGTTGGCGCAGGTGCCTGATCGTTGGCCTCTTTTGCACGCTCTTGCGCAGCTTCGGCGTTCTTCTGGGCAGCTTCCTGACTTTCTTTGGCGGCGTCGTTCACTTTGTCTTGAGCCTTCTGCATCGACTCTTGGGACTGCTGGGCAGCCTTGTTGGCATCTTCCTGTTTATCCTCGGATTTTTTATCGCAGGCAGCGAGGCCCAGGGTGGCAGAAAGCATGAGGGCAATGGCTAAAGTCTTACGCATGGGGTGTTTCTCCTTATTGAACATCTACGTGCCTTCGAGCGCACCGTTAATAAGTTAGTTCCATGTTTGTGCACGATAAATAAGCCACTGTGTCACCGCTGTTACGCATGAGGTGGGCTGGGTGCGGCTTAATCGTTTTTGCTCCGGTAGAGGAATTGCAATCTTTCACCCGACCTGCGTGCAGTTCATGAAGATTGTGTGGTTCGCCTTGCGCGAACTCTTGAAATCCCTGACCCAGCCCCCACCTTGATGACAACCTGCTGTCCGGCCCGCGGTATCTGGCGCCTGGCGGCTACCCCTATTTGTGTGGACTGATTGGAGTTTGATGACCATGAGTGTGGAAACTCAAAAGGAAACCCTGGGCTTCCAGACCGAGGTAAAGCAACTGCTGCACCTCATGATCCATTCGCTGTACTCGAACAAGGAGATCTTCCTTCGCGAGCTGATTTCCAACGCCTCGGACGCCGTGGACAAGCTGCGTTTCGAAGCGCTGTCCAAGCCTGAGCTGCTTGAAGGCGGTGCGGAGCTCAAGATCCGTGTGAGCTTCGACAAGGACGCGCAAACCGTCACGCTCGAAGACAACGGCATCGGCATGAGCCGCGAAGATGTGATCACCCACCTGGGTACCATCGCCAAATCCGGCACCGCCGACTTCATGAAGAACCTGAGCGGCGACCAGAAGAAGGATTCGCACCTGATCGGCCAGTTCGGTGTGGGCTTCTACTCGGCATTCATCGTCGCCGATCAGGTAGACGTTTTCAGTCGTCGCGCAGGTCTGCCCGCCAGCGAAGGCGTGCACTGGTCTTCCAAAGGTGAGGGCGACTTCGAGGTCGCGACGCTCGAGAAAGCCGATCGCGGCACCCGCATCGTGCTGCACCTGAAAAAGGGTGAAGACGAGTTCGCCGATGGCTATCGCCTGCGCAACATCATCAAGAAGTACTCCGATCACATCGCCTTGCCGATCGAGCTGCCGAAAGAGCAGGTCGCCGTCGAAGGCGAGCCGGCGCCAGTGCAGGAATGGGAAACCGTCAACCGTGCCAGCGCGCTGTGGACCCGTCCCCGCACCGAGGTGAAGGACGAGGAGTATCAGGAGTTCTACAAGCACATCGCCCACGACTTCGAAAATCCGCTGGCCTGGAGCCACAATAAGGTTGAAGGCAAGCTGGAGTACAACTCGCTGTTGTACGTGCCGGCCCGCGCCCCGTTCGACCTGTATCAGCGTGAAGCGCCGCGTGGCCTGAAGCTGTACGTGCAGCGTGTGTTCGTCATGGATCAGGCCGAGTCGTTCCTGCCGCTTTACCTGCGTTTCATCAAGGGTGTGGTGGATTCAAACGACCTGTCGCTGAACGTCTCCCGTGAAATCCTGCAGAAAGATCCGATCATCGATTCGATGAAGTCCGCGCTGACCAAGCGTGTGCTGGACATGCTGGAAAAGCTGGCGAAAAACCAGCCGGAAGAATACAAGGGCTTCTGGAAGAACTTCGGTCAGGTGATGAAAGAAGGTCCGGCCGAAGACTTCGCCAACAAGGAAAAGATCGCCGGTCTGTTGCGCTTCGCTTCGACCTCCGACGAGAGCGGCGAGCAGAGCGTTTCGCTGGCTGAATACCTGGCTCGCGGCAAGGAAGGTCAGGACAAGATCTACTACCTGACCGGCGAAAGCTACGCGCAGGTCAAGAACAGCCCGCACCTGGAAGTCTTCCGCAAGAAAGGCATCGAAGTGCTGCTGCTGACCGACCGTATCGATGAGTGGCTGATGAGCTACCTCAGCGACTTCGACGGCAAGGGCTTCGTCGACGTGGCACGCGGTGACCTGGATCTGGGCAAACTTGATTCCGAAGAGGACAAGAAAGCTCAGGAAGAAGTCGCCAAGGACAAGGAAGGCCTCATCGAGCGTCTGAAAACCGCGCTGGGTGATGCCGTCAGCGAAGTGCGCGTCTCCCATCGTCTGACTGATTCCCCTGCGATTCTGGCCATCGGTGAGCAGGACCTGGGTCTGCAGATGCGTCAGATTCTGGAAGCCAGCGGCCAGAAGGTGCCTGATTCCAAGCCGATTTTCGAGTTCAACCCGACTCACCCGCTGATTGGCAAGCTGGACAACGAACAGAGCGAGGACCGTTTCGGCGAGCTGTCGCACATCCTGTTCGATCAGGCAGCGCTGGCAGCCGGTGACAGCTTGAAGGATCCGGCGGCGTACGTGCGCCGTTTGAACAAGTTATTGGTCGAGCTCTCGGCTTAACATTCGAGCATTGTCAAAACCCGCTTCGGCGGGTTTTGTCATTTGATTTCCTTCACCCTCCAACAGCAGGAGTCCGCAATGAGCAACGTTACTGTGCAGTCCGTGGTGTATCAGATCGACGGTCAGAGCTACGAAAGCCGTCTGGCCTTCAGCGAAGGTGCCGAAGCCGCCCCGGGTCTGGTCATGGCTCCGAACTGGATGGGCATCAGCGAAGACGCCGAGCAGATTGCCAGGGAAGTGGCAGCCAAAGGGTATGTGGTCCTGCTGGCCGACCTGTACGGCCAGAATGTTCGTCCAAAAGGCAATGACGAAGCAGCGGCAGCGATGATGCCGATGAAGAATGATCGTGCCTTGCTGAACAAGCGCATGACTGCGGCACTGGATCAACTGACCACGCAGAACCTTGCGGCGGTGGACAAGGCGAGCCTGGCGGCTTTCGGTTTCTGCTTTGGCGGATGCTGTGCGCTGGAACTGGCACGCACTGGCGCGCCGCTGAAAGCCGCGGTGTCGTTCCATGGCACGCTGGACACCACCAACCCGGCAGACGCCAAAAACATCAAGGGCAAGGTGCTGGTACTGCACGGTGCGTCCGACCCATTGGTGCCCAAAGAGCAACTGCCAGCGTTCGAAGCGGAAATGAACGCAGCCAATGTCGACTGGCAGCTGTTGAGCTACGGCGGCGCGTTCCATTCCTTCACCGATCGTCACGCCAACAACCCCGGCGTGCAGATGTACAACCCGACGGTTTCCAGGCGTGCATTCACCGCGATGCACAATTTGCTGGATGAAGTCTTCGCCGGTTGAATACACCTGTTTGACGATACAAGGAGCCGGCTTGCTGGCGAACGCAGTCATCAGTCCACCATGCGTTGACTGATACGCCGCATTCGCCAGCCAGCCGGCTTCCACGCCTGAGGCCGAGCCAAAAGCATTTCCTGTGCGTCTGGCTATTTCCTGCTCATCGGCAACTCGATCCGCGCCACTTCTCCCGGCACCGTCGGCCAGTCGCCGGCCGCCCACTTCGCCCTGGCCCGATCGATCAAGGCCGGATCGCTGGCGACGAAATTCCAGTTCATCCTCCTCGGACCGTCCAGCGGCGCACCGCCGATCATCACGGCGTGGGATTCACTCTCGGCGCAAAGCGTCGGTTCGGTTCCCGGCTCCAGTACCACCAGGCTGCGTGGCTCCACCGGTTCGCCATCGAGCAGCATTTCACCTTCGATCACATATAGCGCCCGCTGCTCGTGCTCGGCGGGGATGAGCAGTGTCGTCGCGTTCTGCATCTTCACTTCGGCGTAGAGGGTCGATGACAGAACCGGAACGGGCGACTTCAGACAAAAACCGTGGCCGGCGATCATGCGGATGCCGATGCCCATGTAATCGCTGGCTGGCAATGCCGCGGCGGGGTGGTGGCTGTAATGGCCGTCTCCCTGTTCGTGCTCCTTGGGCGATGCCAACCACACTTGCAGGCCATGAAGCCGCGAGCCCTGGTCATGCTGCGCTTGTGGTGTGCGCTCGATGTGGGCAATTGCGCGACCGGCGGTCATCCAGCTGACTTCGCCGGGGAGTACGTGTTGATCGCTGCCCAGGCTGTCCTTGTGCTGGATTTCGCCCTCGAACAGGTAGGTCAGGGTCGACAGCCCGATGTGCGGGTGCTGGCGGATGTCCATGCCGGTGCCGGGCGAATAGGTGGTTTCCAGCATGTGGTCGAAGAACACGAACGGTCCGACACTGCGGCATTGCGCGGAGGGCAGGGGGCGCAGAATCGGCTGGCCTTCGACGTCTTCGGCGCGGGGTTTGATGGTCAACATGTCAGGGCTCTCGGTGGACGTGGCGACAGCGTACAAGAATAAGCATCCGTGTCAGGATCGTCTGTGCTCACACGTCGCTGTTATAAATTATTACGAACTAGTTAGTGAATTTTCCTACAGCTTTAGGAGGAGGTAGCCGATAGCGGGGCGACAACCGGCTGCCCTTTTTTCAGTGCAGGGTTTTTTGGAAGGGACCCATTATGACCGTCAGAAACATGAATATCGCGCCCCGTGCCGCGCTTGGCTTCGGGGTGCTGGCACTGCTGGTTTTCGGTCTGGGCGCTTTCGCGCTGTTGCAGATGTCCAGCATGCGCAAACAGTCGGATCTGGTTGAGAGCAAGTGGCTACCCAGCGTTATGGAGCTGGGCACGATGGGTCAGGACCTGATGCGCATCAGGACCCTCACGCTGCGGCTGATGCTCAACCGCAATGCCGACGCGTTGCAGGACAACTACAGCAAGATCGATCAGCTCAAGGCCGGTTTGCAGCGCACCGAACAGCATTATGCCGGGCTGATCGAGTCCTCACGGGAGCGCGAACTCTACGCGCTGTTCGCAGAGGCGAAGCAGGCGTATTTCCAGCGTCAGAACCGCATCATGGAGCTGTCACGACAAAACCAGATGGACGAGGCGCTGCAGGTCCTCAACGGCGAGATGAATCAATACGCCGACAAGATGACTCAAGCGCTCAACGAGCTGACCGCGATCAATAAGCAGGGCGCCTCCCAGGCAACCGACCTGGCGCAAGAGGTGTTTGGCAGCGCCAGGCTCTGGGTGATGGCCATGATCGTGCTGACGGCGGTGGTCACTCTGGTACTCGCCTGGGGCCTGACCCGCAGCATCGTGCAGCCACTGGCGCAGGCATTGGGCATCGCGCAGGTCATCGCGGCAGGGGATCTGACCGCTGACATCAAGGTAGAGGGGCGCGACGAACCTGCGCGGTTGCTGGAAGCATTGAAGGCCATGCAATCAAGTTTGCGTCGTACTATTCTGCGCATCTCCGATTCGTCCAGTCAGTTGGCCTCGGCGTCCGAAGAGTTGAGTACGGTGACCGAGGATTCCACCCGTGGTCTGCACCAGCAGAGCCTTGAAATCGATCAGGCGGCGACGGCGATCAATCAGATGACGGCGGCGGTCGAAGAGGTGGCGCGTAATGCCGTGGCGACCTCCGAGGCCTCCGACGAATCGGAACGTATCGCTCAGCGCGGTCGGCATCAGGTGCAGGAAACGGTGGCCTCGATCAACCATCTGGCGCAGGACGTCACGCACACTGGGGTTCAGGTCGAGACCCTGGCGCAGAAGGTGTATGGCATCAGCAAGGTGCTGGATGTGATTCGGTCGGTGGCCGAGCAGACCAACCTGTTGGCGCTCAACGCTGCGATCGAGGCGGCGCGGGCGGGCGAGGCGGGTCGTGGTTTTGCGGTGGTGGCCGATGAGGTGCGGGCGCTTGCGCATCGTACTCAGTCGTCGACACAGGAGATCGAGTTGCTGGTCGGGGATATTCGTCAGGGCACCGATCAGGCTGTGGCGGCGATGCAGGGCAGCAACAGCCGTGCCCGTTCGACCCTTGAACTGGCGCAATCGGCGGGGGTGGCGCTGGACGAGATTGCGGCGGCGATTACCTTGATCACAGAGCGAAATATGGTGATTGCCAGTGCGTCCGAGGAGCAGGCGCAAGTGGCGCGTGAGGTGGATCGCAACCTGACGAACATTCGGGATCTGGCGTTGCAGAGCTCGGCCGGCGCGAATCAGACCAGTGCGGCAAGTCATGATCTTTCGCGGCTGGCCACGGATTTGAACGGGATGGTGGCGGCGTTTTCGGTTTAAGTAAAAGGCCGCGACCGCTTCGCAATATGAAGACGGTCACGTAGAAGCGCTTGCCCGCCAAAGCAATGGCTCAGCTCGTATTGTGTTACCTGGACTGGGGCATCGCGGGCAAGCGCGCTCCTACAAGCAGAGCATTGCGCCGCCCAATGGGGGCATTTCGGCAGACATGAAAAAAGGCGCCTCAAGAGGCGCCTTTTTCATAGGCTGCGACAGGTCGGATTATTTACCGGTCCAGCGCTTCATCACCAGCGTGGCGTTGGTGCCGCCGAAGCCGAAGCTGTTGCTCATGACCAGATTGATCTCGGCGTTTTCGCGAGTCTTGGTCAGGATCGGCAGATCGGCGACTTCAGGGTCCAGCTCGTCGATGTTGGCCGAGCCTGCCATGAAGTTGCCTTCCATCATCAGCATGCAGTAGATCGCTTCGTGAACACCTGCGGCGCCCAGGGAGTGGCCCGACAGGCTCTTGGTGGAACTGATGGCCGGAGCGTCAGTGCCGAAGACTTCACGCACGCCTTTCATCTCCGCGACGTCGCCGACCGGCGTCGAAGTGCCGTGGGTGTTCAGGTAGTCGATCTTGCCGTCAACGGTGGACATCGCCTGCTGCATGCAGCGGATCGCGCCTTCGCCGCTCGGTGCGACCATGTCGTAGCCATCGGAGGTAGCCCCGTAGCCCACCAGTTCAGCGTAGATCTTCGCGCCGCGCGCCAGTGCGTGCTCCAGCTCTTCGACCACGACCATACCGCCACCGCCTGCAATGACGAAACCGTCACGGTCGGCGTCGTAGGCGCGGGAAGCCTGTTCCGGGGTTTCGTTGCGCTTGCTGGACAGTGCGCCCATGGCGTCGAACAGGAACGACTGGCTCCAGTGCTCTTCTTCACCGCCGCCGGCGAAGACCACGTCCTGTTTACCCATCTGAATCTGTTCCATGGCGGTCCCGATGCAGTGAGCACTGGTGGCGCAGGCAGAGGCGATGGAGTAGTTCAGGCCCTTGATCTTGAATGGCGTTGCCAGACAGGCCGAAACGGTGCTGCTCATGGTGCGGGTCACGCGGTATGGACCGACGCGCTTGACGCCTTTCTCGCGCAGGATGTCCAGCGCTTCCATCTGGTTCAGGGTCGATGCGCCGCCGGAGCCGGCGATCAGGCCGGTACGCGGGTTCGACACTTGCTCCTCGGTGAGGCCCGAGTCAGCGACAGCGTCTTTCATGGCCAGATAGGCATAGGCCGCAGCGTGACCGACGAAGCGATAGATCTTGCGGTCGATCAGCTCTTCGAGGTTGAGGTCGATGGAGCCGGAAACCTGGCTGCGCAGACCCATTTCGGCATATTCCGGATTGAAACGGATGCCAGGGCGGCTTGCACGCAGGTTGGCGGAAACGGTGTCTTTGTCATTGCCCAAGCAGGAAACAATGCCCAGACCAGTGATAACGACGCGGCGCATGCGAATACCCTTAGAAATTGTCAGTGGAGGTGAACACGCCGACGCGGAGGCCTTCGGCGGTGTAGATTTCGCGACCGTCCACGGTCACCGAACCGTCGGCGATGGCCAGGTTCAGCTTGCCCTTGAGGACGCGCTTGATTTGGATGTTGTAGGTGACTTTCCTGGCGGTCGGCAGGACCTGGCCGAAGAATTTCACTTCGCCCGAGCCCAGCGCACGACCGCGGCCCGGCAGGCCTTGCCAGCCCAGGAAGAAACCGACCAGTTGCCACATGGCATCCAGGCCCAGGCAACCTGGCATCACCGGGTCGCCTTCGAAGTGACAGGCGAAGAACCACAGGTCGGGAGTGATATCCAGTTCGGCGACCAATTCACCTTTGCCGTACTTGCCGCCTTCTTCGCTGATATGGGTGATCCGGTCGATCATCAGCATGTTGGGGGCGGGCAGTTGCGCGTTACCTTGGCCGAACAGCTCGCCGCGACTGCAGCGCAGCAGGTCTTCCCGGGTAAAGGCGTTTTGTTTGGTCATGCGAGCTCCTCGATAATCCTGTGCGGCTGGGTAAGGCGTAGCTACCCAATGCCAATCTGACCAGCGGGTCATCCCTCTGCTGGCAGCCTACTCATAGACTATTGCGTTGTAATGAAAGTCACAGCACAGGCGAAATGAAAGTACACCTGTGCACTGAAATTTTCCGTCCGCGCGTCGGCGCAGTTCGATCACGGCACACAAGACTGCCGCAATTTATCATTTATCGCCAGTCGCAGATGCCTTAAAGGTCAACCAGCGTTGTAAAACCTGCTGTAAATCAGTGCGCTTGAAAGGCTTGGCCAGGTAATCGTTCATGCCCGCCTGCAAGCAAATCTCCCGGTCCCCATGGCGGGCGTTGGCGGTCAGAGCGATGATCGGCAGGGTTTCGAGGCCCGGCAACTGGCGAATTCTACGGGTGGCTTCATAGCCGTCCATGATGGGCAGGCGGCAGTCCATCAGGATCAGGGCGTATTTCTCCCGGCTGACCATGCTCACCGCTTCCGCGCCGTCACCGGCGGCGCTGACTTGCAATCCCAGACTGCGCAGCATGGCTTCGACCACGGTGCGGTTGACCGGGTTGTCCTCCACCAGCAATACGCAACCCTCGCGCTCCTGCGACAATTCGCCCACGGCGCCGGGTTGCGGTTGAGGTTCTTCCTGCTGAATCAATTGCAACGGGATTTCGAGGGTGAACACCGAGCCGAGCCCTTCGCTGCTCTGGGCCTGCAGCGATCCACCCATGCGCTCCGTCAGGTTGCGTGCGATGGGCAGGCCCAGCCCGGTTCCGCCGTAGCGTCTGGAGATCGAGTTGTCCGCCTGCTGAAAGGCATCGAACATCGATTCCAGCAGGTCCGGCGAGATGCCGATGCCACTGTCGCGCACGGCGCAGGAGAACAGGATGTGGTGGGCATCGCGTTTCTGCCAGGACGTTTCAACACGCACGCTGCCGAACTCCGTGAACTTCAACGCATTGCCGATCAGGTTGACCAGAATCTGCCGGATACGGGTCGGGTCGCCCTTGACCCGTAACAGATCGAGCCCGGGCGGCAAGTCCAGCTCCAGCGCCAGACCGCGCTGTTGCGCGTTGTGGGCAAATGCCTGGACGGAAGTGGAGATCAGTTCCGCCAGATTGAAGGCGATGTTCTCCAGCTCCAGTGCGTCGCGTTCGAAGCGGGAGAAATCGAGAATGTCGTTGATCACCCGCAGCAGGTGTTCGGTTGACTCGGTGGCCAGCGCCGCATATTCGGACTGCTCGTCGGTCATCTTCGTGGTTTCCATCAACTGCAGCATCCCGAGCACGCCATTCATGGGGGTGCGCAGTTCGTGGCTCATCATTGCCAGGAATTCGGACTTGGCGCTGTTGGCGCGTTCTGCTTCTTCGCGGGTCCTGATCAATTCGTCCATGGCCTGCTTCTGCTCGCGGCTGGCTTTTTCCAGGCCTTGTGCGAGGTTGTTGATGTGTCGGGCCAGATCACCCAGCTCGGCGTCGTCGGCCACCGGCAGCGGCGCGGTGTAGTCGCCGTGCTGGATCGCCTTGACGGCATCACTCATGGCGCTGATGGGCTGCGACAGACTCAATGACAGGCGCCGGGCAAGGATGTAAGTAAAAAGCAGAGCGAACAGCGCGAGAATGCCGGCCTTGAGCAGGATTTCCTGTTCGCGCAGGTTGAAGGCATCGCTGGACATGCCCACCAGGACCCGGCCCAGATAATCCTCGACAGGCACGCTGGCGCTGTCACCGCGATCGTCCAGACGGCTGCTTTCGCTTTTGACCTGTTGCACGCGAATGGGGGCCTGAAAGATTTCCATTTGCCGGGCGTTGGGGTTATCGACGGGTTGCTCGACGTGCACCAGGACATTGCCCGAGCTGTCCTGTACTTCGAGAAAACGTACGTGGGGCGTGCTCATGGTCGCCTTCATCAGGCTCTCCAGCACGTCGTTGTTGCCCACGATCACTCCGTATTCGGACGCAGGGGCGAGCTGGTTGGCTATCAGTTGGCCGGTATGGGTGAGCTCCTGACGCAGATCCTGGATGCGCACGACGGTAAAAAAACTGATGAGCAGCAGGGTCAGCAACAGGGCCGGGCCCAGACTGAGAATTTGCGTGCGGGTGCTGATGTTCCAGCCACGTTGTGCCGTCACGGCCGCGCTCCGCCGGTCATGGATGCCTCATATGCCATCGTTTACGCAACGCCAGGCAAAAGATCGTGTCATCGGTCTGAATCTCGTCGGAAAGCGACGTAACGATAGCTCATCGGTGTCGCCGTGGAATTTTCATCTGGGGCGCGCATCTTAACCGAGCCGTAGGTGTTTTCCTCATGAAGAGTCAGGCCCGGATGATATGTGTCGTACTGTCGTGTTTTGCCGCTGGTGGCGAGCCCGGCGCTCCGTATAATGCTGCCATCGCCAGATCTGATGGCTCTAGATGGATTGTTTTATGACCCGACAGCAACCAATCGCAGTGCTGGGTGGCGGCAGCTTCGGAACGGCGGTGGCCAACCTGCTGGCCGAGAACGGTCACCGGGTGCGGCAATGGATGCGTGACCCCGAGCAGGCCGAGGCGATTCGCGTCAACCGCGAGAACCCGCGCTATCTCAAAGGCATCAAGGTGCTCGACGGGGTCGAACCCGTGACCGACCTGCAAAGCACGCTGGCAGACAGCCAGTTGGTGTTCGTGGCCCTTCCGTCCAGCGCCTTGCGTAGCGTTCTGACGCCCCATGTCGAGCTGCTGACCGGCAAGATGCTGGTCAGTCTGACCAAGGGCATCGAGGCGCAGACGTTCAAGCTGATGAGTGAAATCCTCGAAGACATCGCCCCGAACGCTCGTATCGGCGTGCTGTCCGGGCCCAACCTGGCTCGCGAGATCGCCGAGCATGCCTTGACCGCGACGGTGGTCGCCAGTGAAGACGAAGACCTCTGTCAGCAGGTTCAGGCTGCGCTGCACGGTCGCACGTTCCGCGTCTACGCCAGTGCCGACCGTTTTGGCGTCGAACTGGGCGGTGCCTTGAAAAACGTCTACGCCATCATCGCCGGGATGGCTGTGGCATTGGGCATGGGCGAGAACACCAAGAGCATGCTGATCACTCGAGCGCTCGCCGAGATGACCCGGTTTGCCGTCAGTCAGGGCGCCAATCCGATGACCTTTCTGGGCCTTGCCGGCGTCGGCGACCTGATCGTGACCTGCTCCTCGCCCAAGAGCCGCAATTATCAGGTTGGCTTCGCGCTGGGACAGGGGTTGAGTCTGGATGAGGCAGTCACCCGGCTGGGCGAAGTGGCCGAAGGGGTCAATACGCTGAAAGTGCTCAAGGCCAAGGCTCAGGAATTGCAGGTCTACATGCCGCTGGTCGCCGGGCTGCACGCAATCCTGTTCGAGGGGCGCACGCTGGAGCAGGTCATCGAGCTGCTGATGCGCGCCGAGCCCAAGACCGACGTCGATTTCATCTCGATCAGTGGTTTCAACTGATTCAATGCCCCCTGATTTCCAAGTTCAATGGAGAAGCTCTTGAACGAGTCCAAATTCAAGCAACACGAATCGGTTCTGCTGCGCGTCCTGTGGATGGTGGTGTTCGTGGTGGTCTGGCAGGTTGCGGTCACCGTGCTGGCCGTCGTGGTACTGGTGCAACTGGCGTATCGCCTGTTCTATGGCGCGCCAAGCCTGAGTCTGATGTCGTTCGGTGACAGCCTGAGTCAGTATTTCGCGCAGATCGGCCGTTTCGGCACCTTTCATACCGATCAGAAGCCCTGGCCGTTCGCCGACTGGCCGACCCCGCGTCCACCCGAGGGCGAAGCGCCGCATACCGTTCCAGCCGCCCCGCACCCCGTGCGTGATGAGGAACCGAAGCTATGAAATTGTGGATTCTGCGCCACGGCGAGGCCCAGAACCGCGCGCGCGCGGACGCTGAGCGGGAGCTGACCGACAACGGCCGCGCAGAAGTGCTGAGCAGCGCCGCCACCCTCATGGGCCAGCCGTTGCGCTGGATCATCGCCAGCCCTTACGTGCGTGCGCAGCAGACCGCCGAACTGGTTCCTCAGGCCCTGGGGTTTTCGGAAGCGGTGGTGACCGTGCCCTGGCTGACGCCGGACAGCGATCCGCGCAAGGTCCTCGATAACCTCGATCTGTACGCTTCGGACAATGTGCTGGTGGTCAGCCATCAGCCATTGGTGGGTTCGCTGATCGGTCTGGCGGTGCATGGCAGTCTGCAGCAGGCAGAGCCGATGCACACCGCCAGTCTCGCGGAGCTGGAGGCGGATTTCCCGCTGGCAGGGGCGATGGAGCTGATCAAGGTCCGCCATCCCGGCTGACCCGCGTTCGTATTCCTTGTAGAGCCGGCTTGCCGGCGAACGGGTTGTGTCAGGCGATTCATTCGTTACTGCCCCAGCTTTCGCTACCAAGTCGGCTCCTACAGTCCCGCTGCGATTCTGATGCTATGTCTTCGATAACAAGGAAAAAAACATGAGTCTATGGCGCCAACCCCCTGACCTCGATGCCCTCAACGCCATGCAGAAGAACACCATCGGCGAGTTGCTGGATATCCGTTTCGAGGCTTTCGATGAGCAATCCCTGACCGCCAGCATGGTGGTCGACCATCGCACCCATCAACCTTACGGCCTGTTGCATGGCGGCGCGTCAGTGGTATTGGCGGAAACCGTGGGTTCGTCGGCGAGCTACCTGGTCATCGACAGCAGCAAATACTTCTGCGTGGGGCTCGAAATCAACGCCAACCACTTGCGTGGCCTGCGCAGCGGACGTGTGACTGCGGTGGCGCATCCCGTGCATATCGGCCGCACGACCCACGTCTGGGACATCCGCCTGACCAGCGATGAAGGCAAGGCCAGCTGCATTTCGCGCCTGACCGTCGCGGTCGTCCCACTGGGTGAACAGCCACCGTCGCGCTGACCGGGTCCGGCATGACCGGAGTGTCATCATCGATGGCAGTTCCGGTCATTGCCGCGTTGCAGCGCCGGTGCGCACAATTGCAGCCTGTTCAAGGTTCTCTGGATGCGCCGGCATGACCCAACCCGTGTTTTTCGCTCACGCCAATGGCTTTCCTTCCGCCACCTACGGCAAATTGTTTGCAGCACTCGGGGATGAGTTTCAGGTGACTCATCTGGAGCAGCACGCTCACGATCCGCGTTTCCCCGTAACTGACAACTGGCCGAATCTGGTCGATGAGCTGGTTCACCATCTGCGTGAGCAGGAGCAGCCGGTGTGGGGTGTGGGGCATTCGCTCGGCGGTGTCCTGCATTATCACGCCGCCTTGCGTCATCCGGAGTTGTATCGTGGTGTGGTCATGCTCGATTCGCCGGTGCTGACCCGCTTCGATCAATGGATGATCCGTGCGGCCAAACGCTTTGGTTTCATCGATCGCATCACCCCGGCCGGGCGCACGCTGGGGCGGCGCGAAGTGTTCAGTGATCTGCAGGCTGCCCGGCAGTATTTCGCCGGCAAACACCTGTTTCGCCGTTTCGATCCCGAGTGCTTCGAGGCCTATCTGCTGCACGGCTTGCAAGCGGATGGCGAGCAACTGCGCCTGCGTTTCGACCCGGCCACCGAGATCAGCATCTACCGCAGCGTGCCCCACACCAGCCCCGGCATGGCCCGCCATCTGCGGGTGCCGCTGGCGATGGTGCGCGGCGAGCACAGCGACGTCGTGCGACGCCATCACGCGATGTCGGTGAAAAGCATGCGCGAAGGCGAGTATCTTTCTGTGCCGGGCGGGCATATGTTTCCGCTAGAACACCCCGAGGATACCGCGCAGATGCTCAAGAACCTGTTCTCCCGCTGGTCCGCTCGCGGCCAGAGCGCCAACGACGACCGGTCACGCCGGCGAGCCCGCGCATGAGCTGTTCCGTCGAAGAAGTTCGTCTGAGCCTGCCGCATATCGAACTGGCGGCGCATCTGTTCGGGCCACAGGACGGGCAGCCAGTGATTGCGCTGCATGGCTGGCTGGACAATGCGAACAGCTTCGCTCGCCTGGCGCCCAAGCTCCAGGGCTTGCGGATTCTGGCGCTGGACATGGCCGGGCACGGTCATTCCGATCACCGCCCACCCGGAGCCGGATACGGCCTGCCCGACTACGCCCACGACGTATTGCAAGTGGCGCAGCAGATGGGCTGGGAAAGGTTCTCCCTGCTGGGGCACTCCCTCGGCGCCATCGTATCGGTCATCATCGCCGGCGCCTTGCCCGAGCGCATCGAGCGTCTGGCCTTGATCGACGGCCTGATTCCGCCGCTTGGCGAACCTGTAGGTGCTGCCGAACGCATGGGCGCAGCCTTGCAGGCGCAACTGATGCAATCGAGCAAACGCAAACCGGTTTATCAGGAGATGGATCGTGCGGTCGAGGCGCGAATGAAGGGGGTGGTGGCGGTCAGTCGAGAGGCCGCCGAGTTGCTCGCTCAGCGCGGACTGATGCCGGTGCCCGGTGGATACACCTGGCGCAGCGACAGCCGTCTGACCCTGGCGTCGGCGACCCGGTTGACCCGGGCGCAGGCGTTGTCCTTCGTCAACGCCATTCGCTGTCCCGCCCACCTGGTGGTGGCGCAGGAGGGCATGCTGGCGCAGAACAAAGAGCTGCTGAGCAGTGTGCCGTTTGAGGTCACTGCACTGCCCGGCGGGCACCATCTGCATCTTAATGACGAGGCGGGCGCACGCGCTGTTGCAGACTGTTTCAATCGGTTCTTCGCCGTTTCTTGACTTGCGCATCGCAACTGTCGAGGCTGGGCGAGTTGAAACAGGAGACTGCACGATGGACCACTGCCCACGCCCGACCCTTTCACCTTCCGAGCCGCACGACCGTGCGGCATTTGTTTGCCCCCCGATGTTCATTCGATGAGAGCACCCATGCGTTTTTCCCGTGCTCTGGGCCTTGCGCTGTGCCTTTCTGGTTATGGCGCCATGAGTCATGCAGCCGACGTTGCCGGCAGCCAGGACTTCGCCAATCTGCCACGACCGAGTGACTCGGAAATCGTCGATTACCGGCCAGCCGCAGAGCTGGAACGTATCTTCCCCATGGGGTCGATTCGCAAGATCAGCGGGCAGTTGCGCTTTGAGAGTCAGGTCTCCTCCCGAGGCACGGCGACCTCCGTGACCTATGAGCTTGCACCCGAGCGCTCCGCTGACGAGGCGTTCACCGCTGCCCGTGAAGCGTTGCAAAAACAGAATGCGCAGTTGCTGTTCTGGTGTCAGGCCCGCGATTGCGGCGAAAGCAGCCTGTGGGCCAACGAGGTGTTCGGCAATTCCAGGCTGTATGGCGCGGACAGCGGGCAGGCGTATCTGCTGTTGCGCCTTGCCGCGCCGAGCAACGATACGCTGGTGGCGCTGTACAGCATCACACGGGGCAATCGCCGCGCTTATCTGCATGTCGAGCAGTTTCAGGCGAGTGCGCCGCTGGGTGAGGTGTTGCCGACCTCTGCGACCTTGCTGCGCGAGCTCAAAACCAGCGGCGATCTGGACTTGCCGATGCTCAACGGCGCACCTGCCGAGCCATGGATCACTTTGCTGTCTCGGGGCCTGAATCTGGACAGCACCTTGCGCGTCACGCTTTCCGGTCCGCAGAGCGAAGTGTGGCGTGAGGCGTTGACCGCCAAGGGCGTGCGAGCAGCGCGACTGGAAGCCGGAAACAAGGAAACCCAAGGCCTGATCATCGAACTCATTCGTTGAAAAAAACGCTCTATCGCGGGCGTTTCCCTCAGCAAATGCGGCGAGCGACGACGTTCGCCGTTATGCTCCGGTTTCTGGACTCCTCTTCTATGGAATGACCCATGCTCAATAACGATCGCCTGTTGGTGCAGATTCTTCTGCTGGCGTTGCTCGGTGCCTGTCTCTGGGTCATGGCGCCGTTCTGGTCGGCGCTGTTCTGGGGGGCGGTTCTGGCATTCGCCAGCTGGCCGTTGATGCGGTTGCTGACACGCGCGCTCAAGGGGCGGGAATCGCTGGCCGCGGGCATTCTGACCCTCGGCTGGATGTTGCTGGTCGCCGCGCCTCTGGTCTGGCTGGGGTTCAACCTCGCCGACCATGTGCGCGATGCCACGGTGTTCATCAAGGACGTGCAGGTCGACGGGTTGCCTGACCCGCCCACCTGGCTGGGCAGCATTCCGCTGGTGGGCGAGCGTCTGGTGGGTTACTGGACCACCATCGATGAACAGGGCGCGGCGATGCTCGCCACCCTCAAGCCGTATCTGGGTCAGGTCGGCAACTGGCTGCTGGCGCGTAGTGCGCAAATCGGCGGCGGCATCCTGGAACTGACGCTGAGTATTGTCTTCGTATTTTTCTTCTACCGCGACGGCCCGCGGCTGGCGGCCTTCGTGCTCAGTCTGCTGGAGCGGCTGATTGGCGATCGGGCGCCGTATTACCTGGATCTGGTGGCCGGCACCGTGCAACGGGTGGTCAACGGGGTGATCGGGACGGCCGCTGCGCAGGCGGTGCTGGCGCTGATCGGTTTCCTGATTGCCGGTGTTCCCGGCGCACTGGTGCTGGGCATCGGCACCTTTTTGCTGAGTCTGGTGCCCATGGGCCCGCCGCTGATCTGGATTCCCGCCACGGCCTGGCTGGCCTGGAGAGGGGAGTACGGGATGGCGATCTTTCTCGGGTTGTGGGGCACGTTCGTCGTCAGTGGCGTCGACAACGTGCTCAAACCTTACCTGATCAGTCGCGGCGGCAATCTGCCGTTGGTGATTGTGCTGCTGGGGGTGTTTGGCGGGCTGCTGGCGTTCGGTTTCATCGGCCTGTTCATCGGCCCGACATTGCTCGCAGTCGCCTACAGCCTTCTGCTCGATTGGGTCGGGGACAGCCGGGCGCGGCAGTTGCCGAAATAAACCGCCGCCATTGACCAGAACGCCGCCCGGCGGGGCGGCGGCAGGGTAGGTCAGCGCAAAGCCGATTCAAATGCGCGGCAGATCCAGGACTGCGGTGAGGCCGCCGCCGGGCGTATCTTCCAGCCGCAGATCGCCGCCCATGCGTCGGGCGGCTTCGCGGGCGATGGTCATGCCGATGCCCACGCCGCCAGAGTTGCGATTGCGCGAGCCTTCGACACGATAAAAAGGCTCGAACACGGCTTCGCGCAGGTTGGCCGCAATACCGGGGCCGTTGTCGACAACCGACACTTTGAGCCGATCGCTGGCGTCCTCGATCACCACCCGCGCGTGTCCGGCATAACGCAAGGCATTGTCGATCAGGTTGTGCAGGCAGGAACGCAGCGCCATGGGCTGGGCCCGGAGCGGCCTGCACGTACCGATGGCCTGAACATCATCGCCATTGTCCTGCGCGTTTTCGGTCAAGGATTCGATCAGGGCCTGCACGTCGAAATATTGCAGCGCTTCGCTGGTCCGTTGTTCGTTCAGGTAGGTCAGGGTCGCGTCGAGCATGGCGATCATGTCGTTGAGGTCCTGAGTCATCTGCCCGTGCAGCCTGGGTTCTTCGATCTGCTCGACGCGCAACTTGAGGCGGGCCAGCGGCGTGCGCAGGTCGTGGGAGACGGCTGCGAGCATGCGGCCCCTTTGTTGCACCTGATCGCGGATGCGTTCTTGCATCAGGTTGAAGGTGGCCGCGGCCTGACGGGCCTCGCGGGGCCCGTCGAGTAACAGAGGGGGGCTGTCGAGGTTTTCACTGAGGCGTTCGGCGGCGGTGCTCATCCGCTGGATCGGTCGGCTCAGGGCTTTGGCACCGAACCAGGCGGCGATGACCAGCGTGATCAACTGGAAGAACAGGGGAATCAGCGGAATGCCGAAGAACGGCGGGCGACCGGGGGGCGGAGGCGGCGGGCGCAGAGCTTCGAGCGTCGAGGGGCTTTCTTGCTGGCCGGCCGGCGCTGCTTGTCGCGCCTCATAGTGCGGCGGGGGCGGCATCTTCGGCCCGTAATAATGAAACCAGGCGAACGCCAGCAGGTGAGCCAGAACGATTGCCAGCAGTGCACCCCCGAACAGCCGGGCGAACAGTGTATCGGCCGAGCGGATCAACCAATGTCCCTGGCGTCGAACATATAGCCTTCGCCACGTACGGTCTTGATCAGTTGCGGGGACTTCGGATCGTCACCCAGTTTCTGGCGCAGGCGCGAGACCAGCAGGTCGATGCTGCGGTCGAAGGCTTCGATGGAGCGGCCGCGTGCGGCGTCGAGCAATTGTTCGCGGTTGAGCACGCGGCGCGGGCGTTCGAGGAACACGCGCAGCAGGCGGAATTCGGCATTCGAGAGCGGCACGACCAGGCCGTCGGGCGCGGTGAGCTGGCGCAGTACGCTGTTCAGGCGCCAGTTGTCGAAGCGCAGGGTGGTGCGTTCTTCTGTGCGGTCATCGCGCACGCGGCGCAGGATGGTCTGAATGCGTGCCACCAGTTCCCGTGGCTCGAAAGGCTTGGCCATGTAGTCGTCGGCGCCCAGTTCCAGGCCAATGATGCGGTCAGTGGGTTCGCACCGGGCGGTGAGCATCAGGATCGGGATGTCGGAGGTGCTGCGCAGCCAGCGGCACAGGGACAGGCCGTCTTCGCCGGGGAGCATAAGGTCCAGCACCACGACGTCGTAGGTTTCTGCGGCCAGGGCTTCGCGCATGGCATTGCCGTCGGTGACGCCGGTGCTCTGGATGTTGAAGCGGGCCAGGTAGTCGCACAGCAGTTCGCGGATCGGGACGTCGTCGTCGACGATCAGTGCGCGGGTGGTCCAGCGACGCTCGTCAGTCTGGGGCGTGGCGGTGTTGGTGTCTGGGGTTGGGTGCATGTTGCTGCCGCCATGTGATGCTGCCACGGGATGGGCCGCTGGTAAGGAACGACGCTGCCATGCTACTGCGCAGGCGAGCGGGGCGGAAGGGTAAGGGGGGCGGGTGTCGGTGGATTGTCCTGAATGTATCGAGAAGTGTACATGTGATTGTTGGGGTCAGACGGGGGCTGGCTAACGCCAGGCCTGTTTCGCCTTCGGCGAGTTACTTGAAAAGACACCAAGTAACCAAGTGTCCTGGCTCCCGGTTTGGCCTCGACTTCGTCGAGGTACCCTCACTCCGGCGACGCTCCGTGGGCCCGCGCCGAACGGACATCCATGTCCTGACGGCGCTCTCGCGGCATCCATGCCGCTCGGCCCACTGCGCGCCGCCTGCGTTCAGCCTGCACCCAGGTCGCGATTTGTGGTGTCTGGGCTATTGCGTACGGAGATCAAGATCAAGATCAACGGCAACGGCAACGGCAACGGCAACGGCAACGGCAACGGCAACGGCAACGACGGCCACCGAACCTGTAGCAGTCCGGCTTGCCGGCGGCGGCCATCTTCCGTACGACACCGCCGGCGAGCCGGACTGCTACAGGGCGTGTGTGGAGCCGAGATTAGCGTTGGACACCAATCACTGTGGGAGACGCCGGAGGTCACAGGGATCAGGTCACGACGAAGAGCTGCGTTCGCTTTAGATCTTGCTTCTAAGCGCGCGGAATACCAGACGACGCAAATTGCGACTTTGGCAGGCCGAGCGCAGGCGTTGCGTAGGGGGCAGCGCGACATGGATGTCGCGCTAGCCGCCGTTCGGCCAGGGATGGCCGGTCGGCGGCGTGCCCTCGGAGCAATGCCGGAGTCGAGGGAACCCGACGAAGTCGGGCCGGACAGGGAGCGCTAGACCCTTGGTTACTTGGGGTCTTATCAAGTAACTCGCCGAAGGCGAAACAGGTCTGGCGTTAGCCAGGGCCAGTACCAGCGCCGCCACAAATGAATCTGCATACAAAACCCACCCTCCCCATAAACCCGCTCTTTACACCCCGCGGCCCAACAGACCCGCCAGTCTTTACGCTTTCTTTATGCCCGGCCCGACCTCTCGATCTCGTTCCTTTACACCCTCAGTGAGGACAATTCCGGCACACGGCAGTCGCCGTATGACGGAGAGTTTTTCATGAGCGTTCTGGATGGGGTGTCACTGCTGTTGGCGGCAGGGTTGTTCGTGTACTTGCTGGTGGCGCTGTTGCGCGCCGGCCGGGTCGAGGAGTGACGGCCATGCACAGCTATGACTATCTGCTGATTCTGGCCTTCTTCGCGCTGGTTCTGCTGCCCGCGCCGTTTCTGGGCCGCTTCTATTACAAGGTGATGGAGGGCGAGCGCACCTTCCTGACCCCCGTCATGGGGCCGGTCGAGCGTGTCTGTTATCGGCTGGCGGGTGTCGATCCCAAGGTCGAACACAACTGGAAAACTTACACATTCGCCCTGCTGGCGTTCAATCTGGCGGGGTTCGTGCTGTTGTTCGCAATCCTGCTGTTTCAGGGCGCGTTGCCGCTCAATCCGCAAGGCCTGCCGGGGATGGAGTGGTCGTTGGCGTTCAACACTGCGATCAGTTTCGTCACCAACACCAACTGGCAGAGTTACAGCGGCGAAGCCTCCCTCAGTTATCTGAGCCAGATGGCCGGACTGACGGTGCAGAACTTCGTCAGTGCCGCGACCGGTATCGCAGTGCTGATCGCGTTCTGTCGCGGGATTGGCCGTCGCTCGACGCAGCACCTGGGCAACTTCTGGGCGGACATGACCCGGGCGACGCTCTACGGCCTGCTGCCGTTGTGCATCGTGCTGGCGCTGTTTCTGGTGTGGCAGGGCGTGCCGCAGACGTTTGCTCATTATGTTGACGCCCTCACTCTGCAAGGCACTGACCAGACCATTCCTCTGGGCCCGGCCGCGAGCCAGATCGCGATCAAGCAACTGGGCACCAACGGCGGCGGCTTCTTCGGCGTCAACTCGGCGCACCCCTTCGAAAACCCGACTGCCTGGAGCAACCTGTTCGAGCTAGTCTCGATCATCCTGATCCCGGTGGCGCTGGTGTTTACCTTCGGTCACTACGTCAAGGACATGCGTCAGAGCCGCGCCATCGTCGCCTGCATGTTCGTGCTGTTCCTGATCGGCGGCGCCACCGCGCTGTGGGCCGAGTATCAGCCCAACCCGGCGCTGAACATGGCGTCGGTGGAGCAGGCCGCGCCCATGGAAGGCAAGGAAACCCGCTTCGGCACGACCGCGACAGTATTGTGGGCGACGGCGACCACGGCAGCGTCCAACGGCTCGGTCAACGGCATGCACGACAGCCTGAACCCGCTGAGCGGCATGGTCGCGCTGGCCAACATGATGGTTGGTGAAGTGATCTTCGGCGGTGTCGGCGCAGGCTTGTACGGCATGCTGCTCAACGTCTTGATCGCCGTGTTTCTGGCCGGGCTGATGATCGGCCGCACTCCGGAATATCTCGGCAAGAAGCTGCAGGCCCGCGAAGTGAAACTGCTGGTGGCGACACTGATCGTGATGCCGGTCGGCGTGCTGGTTCTCGGAGCCCTGGCGGCGTCGTTGCCCGGTCCTGCCGGCGCGGTCAGCAACCCCGGCGCTCATGGTTTCAGTCAGTTGCTGTACGCCTACACCTCCGCCACCGCCAACAACGGTTCGGCGTTCGGCGGTTTCAGCGCCAACACCACCTTTCACAACCTGATGATGAGTCTGGCGATGTTCATCGGTCGCTTCGGCTACATCCTGCCGGTGCTGGCGCTGGCGGGCAGTCTGGCGGCGAAGAAGACCTCACCGCTGGGCCTGAACAGTTTCCCGACCCACGGCCCGCTGTTCGTCACGCTGTTGACCGTGACCATCCTGCTGGTGGGCGGCCTGACCTTCCTGCCGACCCTGGCTATGGGGCCGATTGCCGAACATCTGAGCCTGGGTTTCTGAGGAGCGAATCATGAACATGCCTGCACCCGTTACAAAGAAAGCCGTTACCCACACCGTCGAACCGGCCGTGGTGCCTGAATCTGCAAAAACCGGTTTCGCCGCACTGTGGCGGCCGGCGCTGATCCAGGCGTTCGTCAAGCTTGACCCGCGTCAGTTACAACGTGCGCCGGTGATGCTGGTGGTGGAGTTGACCGCGATCCTCACCACTGTGCTGTGTCTGATCCCCGACCCCGCGGTGCCGACGTTGGTGGCCGTGCAGATCGCTGTCTGGCTGTGGTTCACCGTGCTGTTCGCCAACTTCGCCGAAGCCTTGGCCGAAGGACGTGGCAAGGCGCGGGCCGACAGCCTCAAGGCCGGCACCGAAGGATTGAAGGCCCGCCTCAAAGGCGCGACCGGCGGCTTCGTGACGGTCAACGCCAGCGCGTTGCGCAAGGGCGATGTGGTGCGGGTAGAAGCGGGGGAGTTGATTCCCGGCGACGGCGAGGTCATCGAAGGCATCGCGGCAGTCAACGAAGCAGCCATCACCGGTGAGTCCGCGCCGGTGATTCGCGAGTCAGGCGGCGACCGCTCGGCGGTGACCGGCAATACCCGGCTGGTTTCCGACTGGTTGCTGGTGCGCATCAGCGCCAACCCTGGCGAGTCGACGCTGGATCGCATGATCGCCTTGGTCGAAGGCGCCAAACGCCAGAAAACCCCCAACGAAGTGGCGCTGGACATCCTGCTGATCGGTTTGACTCTGATCTTTCTGCTGGTGGTCGTGACGCTGCAACCCTTCGCCCACTTCGCCGGCGGCAACCTGCCGCTGGTGTTTCTGGTGGCGCTGCTGGTGACGCTGATCCCGACCACCATTGGCGGCCTGCTCTCGGCCATCGGCATTGCCGGGATGGACCGTCTGGTGCGTCTGAACGTCATCGCCAAGTCCGGTCGTGCCGTGGAAGCCGCGGGCGATGTGCACGTGTTGCTGCTGGACAAGACCGGCACCATCACCTTCGGCAACCGTCGCTGCGCAGCGGTCTACGCGGCGTCGGGCGTCAGCGCCAAAGAGCTGGGCGAGGGCACATTGCTGGCGTCGCTGGCCGATGACACCGCCGAGGGCAAATCCATCGTTGAATACCTGCGTGGGCTGCACCCGATCAACGAGCCTGCACCCAGCCGGCTGACCGCCGTGCCGTTCAGCGCTGAAACACGGCTCTCCGGCGTCGACTTTGACGGTCACGTTTATCGCAAGGGCGCGGTGGATTCGCTGCTGAAGTTCATCGGCCGCGATCGCAGTGACCTGCCACTGACCCTGTCTCGCGAAATCGACAAGATCGCCAAGACCGGGGGCACGCCATTGCTGGTGAGCGTCGACAACAAGCTGCTCGGCGCGATTCACCTCAAGGACGTGGTCAAGCCGGGGATTCGCGAGCGTTTCGAGGAACTGCGCAAACTGGGCATTCGTACGGTCATGGTCACCGGCGACAACCCCTTGACCGCCGCAGCGATTGCCGCCGAAGCCGGCGTCGATGACGTGCTCGCCGAAGCCACGCCAGAAAGGAAGCTTGCGCGGATTCGGCAGGAGCAGAACGACGGTCGATTGGTGGCGATGTGTGGCGACGGTGCAAACGACGCCCCGGCGCTGGCCCAGGCGGACGTCGGCATGGCGATGAACGATGGCACGCAAGCGGCCCGCGAAGCGGCGAACATGGTCGACCTGGACAGCGATCCGACCAAGCTGCTGGACGTGGTGCAGATCGGCAAGGAACTGCTGGTCACCCGAGGCGCGCTGACGACCTTTTCGATTGCCAACGACGTCGCCAAATACTTTGCGATCTTGCCGGCGCTGTTCGCCGCGATCTACCCGCAACTGGGGGTGCTCAACGTCATGCACCTGGCCAGCCCGCAGAGCGCGATTGTGTCGGCCATCGTCTTCAACGCGTTGATCATCGTGGTGCTGATCCCGCTGGCATTGCGCGGCGTGCGGGTTCAGGCCGCC
Source organism: Pseudomonas sp. LS-2 (assembly GCF_003605735.1). Lineage (GTDB taxonomy): Bacteria > Pseudomonadota > Gammaproteobacteria > Pseudomonadales > Pseudomonadaceae > Aquipseudomonas. The sequence continues at coordinate 258,919 of NZ_QXTJ01000016.1, forward strand.
AGCGCCGCGCACCTGCTGCGGCGCAATCTGTTGATCTACGGCCTGGGCGGCATCGTCGTGCCGTTCGTGGGCATCAAGCTGATCGACATGCTGCTGACCGCGCTGCACCTGGTTTAACGCACTGCCTGCGCAGCGAACCCACGCGTGTTCGCTGCGCCTACCTTGATTGAGGATTGAATGATGTCCAGTGTATTGCGTCCGGCCATGAGCCTGATCGTTCTGATGACCCTGATTACCGGCGTGGCGTATCCGCTGGTGGTGACGGGCGTTGCGCAAGTGGCGTTTCCCGTGCAGGCCAATGGCAGTCTGGTGTATGACGATCAGGAAAAAGTGCGAGGGTCCGAATTGATTGCGCAAGCGTTTACCGGCGAGAAGTGGTTTCATCCACGCCCTTCGGCCGGTGCGTTTGCCACGGTCGCCAGCGGTGCGAGTAATCTGTCGCCGAGCAATCCGGCGCTCGCCACACGTATCGGTGATGATGCGCTCAAGGAGAAGGTCGATAATCAGGGGCCTGTGCCGTTGAATCTGCTGACCACCTCCGGCAGCGGACTGGACCCGCACCTGTCGCCGGCAGCGGCGCAGTATCAAGTCGCACGGATCGCCGCGGCGCGTCATCTGCCGCGTGAGACGGTGCAGGGTCTGGTGGTGGCTAACACCTACAGCCCGTTGATCGGGCCGCCGGTGGTGAACGTGTTGGCGTTGAACCAGAGTCTGGATGCGTTGCCGTCTGGCAAACAGGTGAACTGAAGTACTCCGTAACCGAGTTCCACGGGGCTCTGTAGGAGCGCGCTTGCCCGCGATTGGGTTGTGTCAGGCTGCTAACCGGCCACTGACAGAGCGCGATCGCGGGCAAGCGCGCTCCTACAGGAATTGCAGCAGGGCTCAAACGTAATCAATACCCAAGGACAACCATCGTGAACCCAAACAGCCGCGCCGACGCTCTGCTGGCCCATCTGCCCCGGGACGACCGTGGTCGGTTGAAGGTGTTTCTCGGCGCTGCCCCCGGCGTGGGCAAGACCTTCGCCATGTTGCAGGCGGCACACACGCAAATGCGCCAGGGCGTTTCGCTGCTGGTCGGTGTGGTCGAAACCCATGGCCGCGCCGAAACCGAAGCCTTGCTCGGCGGCTTGCCGCAACTGCCCATGCTGCGCTCCGAATACCGGGGCGTGACGCTCGAAGAAATGGACCTCGACGCTTTGCTCGTGGCGAAACCGAAGCTGGTGCTGGTGGACGAACTCGCCCACAGCAACGCGCCGGGCAGCCGTCACGCCAAACGCTGGCAAGACATTCAGGAACTGCTCGCGGCAGGTATCGACGTCTACACCACGGTCAACGTTCAGCACCTGGAAAGCCTCAACGATCAGGTGCGCGGCATCACTGGGGTGCAAGTGCGCGAGACCCTGCCTGACTGGGTGTTGCAGGAGGCCTACGAACTGGTGCTGATCGATTTGCCCCCCCGGGAGCTGCTGGAGCGGCTTCGCGATGGCAAGGTCTACGTACCGGAACAGGCGAGGGCCGCCATCGATGCGTTCTTCACGCAGACCAACCTGACCGCGCTGCGGGAAATGGCTATGCAGACCGCTGCCGCTCAGGTGGATAACGATCTGGCGCTGGGGTATCGGCAATTGGGGCAGGCCGCGCCCGCCGTGCGCGGCCGGTTGCTGGTCGGGATCGACGGCGATGCTCAGGCTGAACGTCTGGTGCGTCACGCCAGCCGTGTCGCCCAACGTCGGCATCTGCCGTGGAGTCTGGTGCATGTCGACAATGGCCGGTTCTTCGACGAACTGGCGCGCACCCGCTTGCAGAATGCCCAGCAACTGGCCGAACGGCTGGGTGGCGAGGTCGTCGTGCTGCGGGCCCCGGAAGTGGCGAAGACGCTGATTCAACACGCCGCCGAGCGTCGTGCCAGTCTGGTGCTGGTCGGCCAGTCCGAGCGGTCGTTGCGTCGTCGCCTGTTCGGAGGCGGGCTGGCGGCGCGGCTGCTGCGCAATGCCCATGGCCTTGAAATCAATGTGCTCGACAGCGAGGCGCGCGCCGATCAACCGCGTTCGACCACGCCTCGCGCTTTTCGGTGGTTCGATTACCTCTTGGCGGTGCTGGCGACCGTCTGTGCCAGTGCGCTGGCGTGGGCAGTGTCGAGCTTTCTGGCGCTGCCCAACATTTCGCTGGTGTTCCTTGCCGCCGTGTTGCTGGTGGCCGTGCGCAGCAGCGTCGGCCCGGCGATGGTCTGTTCTGTGCTGTCGTTTCTGGCCTATGACTTTCTGTTCATCCCGCCGAATTTTTCTTTGAGCATTCAGCGCGAAGAAGATGTGCTCACCTTGCTGTTCTTCCTGATGATGGCAGCGTTGACCGGCAATCTTGCGGCGCGTCAGCGTCGCCAGTTGCAGGCGTTGCGCGATACTCAGGAAGAAACCAGCGAACTGCTCGACCTGTCCAGACGCCTCACCGCCGCCACCGATCGCCAGGCTGTGCTCAGTGCCGCCGAACACCATCTGGCGGGCTGGAGCGAGTTGCAGATCTGCGTCCTCGATCACGATGCTCAGCAAGGCTGGATAGTTGAAGTCGGCGGCGCGCTCGAGTTCTCCGAGTTCGAACGGGCGGCCGCAGACTGGGCCTGGCAACACGGGCAGGCGGCGGGCAAAAGCACCGGGACGTTGCCGTCGGGCCACTGGTGGTGGCTGCCGTTATGGGTCGACGATGCGCCCATGGCCCTCCTGGGTGTCAAGGCGCGTGAAGGGCAGAGTTTCAGCGCTCAACGTCGGCGCTTGCTGACGGCGCTGAGTCAGCCGCTGGGTCAGGCGCTGGCCCGGGCCCGACTGGCCGAAGACCTGGAAGCGGCGCGTCTGCACGGCGAAACCGAGCAACTGCGCAGCGCCCTGCTGGCGTCGGTTTCCCATGACCTGCGCACGCCGCTGACGGCCATGCGTGGCAGCATCGACAGCCTGCTGGCGCTCGGCGAGGCGATTCCCCTGCATGACCGGCAGGAATTGCTGGAAGGCACCCGCGACGAGGCTGAACGTCTGGACCGCTACATCCAGAACCTGCTGGACATGACCCGGCTGGGGCACGGCGCGTTGAAGCTGGCGCGGGACTGGGTGTCCCCCGGCGATATCGTCGGCAGCACCTTGAATCGTCTGCGTGCGGTGCTGGCGCCGTTGCAGGTCAGCACTGATCTGCCGGTCGATCTGCCATTGCTCTACGTGCATGCGGCGCTGATCGAACAGGCCCTGATCAACGTGGTGGAAAACGCGGCGCGCTTCTCGCCGGTTCACGGGCGGTTGCAGATGCACGTACACGCCACCGACGAGGAGCTGGTCTTTGCGGTCAGCGACGAAGGCCCGGGGATTCCCGAGGCTGAGCGGGCCAAGATTTTCGACATGTTCTACACCGCTGCGAGGGGGGATCGTGGCGGGCAGGGAACGGGGCTGGGCCTGGCGATCTGTCAGGGGATGGTCGGCGCCCATGGCGGACGGATCACCGTGGGCGACGGTATCGAGGGGCGCGGGACCTGCATCAGTCTGCACCTGCCGTTGCAGGCGCAGCCGCAGGCGGAAATGGAGCAGGCGGTTTGAGTGGACTTTGCGCTACGCTCGCGCTTTTCGAGAACCCTTTGTCATGAGACTGCCATGAGCCAGACCGCAACCATTCTGGTGATCGATGATGAACCGCAGATCCGCAAGTTTCTGCGCATCAGCCTCGCGTCACAAGGCTACAAAGTGCTGGAAGCCGGGACCGGCAGCGAGGGCTTGAGCCAGGCGGCGTTGAACAAGCCCGATCTGTTGGTGCTCGACCTCGGGTTGCCGGACATGGACGGCCAGAATGTCCTGAGTCAGTTGCGCGAGTGGTCGGCGGTGCCGGTGCTGGTGCTGTCGGTTCGCGCCAGCGAGGGTGAGAAGGTGCGTGCGCTGGATGCCGGGGCGAACGACTACGTGACCAAGCCGTTCGGCATTCAGGAGTTTCTGGCGCGCATTCGTGCCTTGCTGCGTCAGACGTCGGACACGGGGCACACCGATGCGGCGCTGGTGATCGGGCCGTTGACCGTGGACCTGGCCTATCGACGGGTGTCGCTGGACGGCGTCGAGGTCGCGCTGACCCGCAAGGAATACGCGGTGCTGGCGCAACTGGCGCGGCATCCGGGGCGGGTCATCACTCAGCAGCAACTGCTCAAGGACATCTGGGGCCCGACCCATGTGGAAGACACCCATTACCTGCGCATCGTGGTCGGTCATCTGCGGCAGAAACTGGCGGATGACCCCGCGGCGCCACGGTTCATCGTGACCGAGGCGGGGGTCGGGTATCGGTTGGCGCAGTCATGACGCCAATCCACGGCAAGCCTGGATTCCTGCGGGAACCGGCTTGCTGTCGAGGGCGGTGTGTCAGTCATGCATGAGTCGCCTGGCACCCTGCATTCGCCAGCCAGCCGGCTCCCCCACGTTTTCTCGTTGTTCCCCTCAATGCTCGCGCTCGTACCGGTCCAGCGTGTCCCGTGCGATCTCCCGTCCCAGGGCGATCAGTTCCGGCGCCTTGTAGAACTCGAAAAAACGGCACACGCGTTTGGGCACGTTGATCAAAATGTCCGGCGGATACCCGGCAATCTTGTACTGCGCCAATGACGTCTGCATCACCTCGAAACTCTGGTTGATCAGGTCCAGCAGGGACGCAGGTCCCACGTTGTCGACGATGATCGAACCGCTGGCGGACTTGGGCGCACCGGGTTCCTGAGGGGCGGCGCAGGGTTGCTGGCCCTGGGGATCGGCTGAGTCCGTGTCATGGCTGCCCAGCCACGGGCTGTTCGGGAGGGTCGCGGCGGTGGTCTTGAGGCTGTCCTGTGCCAGACGCAGCACATCGTCGCCGGCCACGTCCAGCTTGCGCCGAAAGGGCAGGTGCGAGCCGATGGAGCTGATCAGGCTGTCGAAGCGTTTTTTCACCGCTGGCGGACGCTCGATCACCGGTAGCTGATAGTGCTTCTGGTTGGTGGAGTTGAGGTTGACCGCGACGATCAGGTCGCAGTGGCTTGAAACCACCGGCACAATCGGCAAAGGGTTCAACAGACCGCCGTCCACCAGCGTGCGATTGCCCTGTACCACCGGGGTGAACAGGCTGGGAATCGCTGCCGAGGCGCGCATGGCCGAATGCAGGTTGCCCTCCTGAAACCAGATTTCCTGCTGGTTGGTCAGGTCGGTGGCGACGGCGGTGTAGGGGATTCGCAGATCCTCGATGTTGACCTCGCCGACGATCTCGCGAATCTGACCGAAGACTTTCTCCCCGCGAATCGCCCCAAGCCGGAAACTCACATCCACCAGTCGCAGCACATCCAGATAATCAAGGCTCTCGATCCAGGCCTTGTATTGCGGCAGTTTTCCGGCCGCGTAAATGCCACCGACCACGGCCCCCATCGAACACCCGGCGATACAGGCGATGTCGTAACCGCGCCGCTCTAGTTCCTCGATCACGCCAATGTGCGCGTACCCCCTGGCACCCCCGGAACCCAACACCAGCGCAATTCGTTTCTTCATCTAAAGGCTCCCCGTGGCAATGGTTCTACCCTACGCCCTAGGCTGGCGGTAATCATCTGGTGTTTGTATAACCCTTGCGACATAAAACAGATACTCTGCGACGCCGGGTCGTGGCACTTTTGCATCGCCGCACCGTCAAAGCCGCATTCTCGATTTCCACTGTTGAGGTAACACTGAATGAAAGCCTGGATCTGCCTGCCTTTGCTTGCCCTCGTTCTCACAGGCTGTGCGGGTAAAACCGCCTATCGCGACGCGTGCGCCACCAACCTCGATGCGGCCTGGCATGAGCTGGATCTGGCCAAGGCAGAAGGGTTCGCCGGCACCGTCAGCTATTCCAAGGCCCTGTCGCTGCTGACCGGCGCCAAGACCCAGCAACAGTTCGAAGCCTTCGAAGGTTGTTCCGAGAAAGCCGAGAAAGCCCGTTTCTATATCCGCGAGTCTCGCGCGGGTCGATAAAAGTGCTTGATTGAAAAGACCTGTAGCAGTCCGGCTTGCCAGCGGTGGCGAGTGTGCAGACCCCACCGCCGGCAAGCCGTGCTGCTACAGACGATGTTGCAGCCTTGAATTCTTGCGCTTCGCCTCACTGCTTCACCCTCCCGCAACAAATCCTCCTGATTCCCTCTATCTGCTCTGGCGAAAAGGCCTACGCTGACTTTAAAGTGGCTGCACGTCTGGCATTTTCTGCAGTCCTAATAGCCAAGAGCAGTCGCCTGGGGAGGCTTTCCAATGGGCAGAAAACTGGATGCGTGTCTCAACGCGATCAATGAAGTGGTGCTGGGCAAGGAGCCTCAGGTTCGTCTGGCCATGACCTGTCTGCTGGGCGGCGGTCATCTGCTGATCGAAGATTTGCCCGGCATGGGCAAGACCACCCTCAGTCATACCCTGGCGCGGGTCCTGGGACTGAGCTTTCAGCGCATTCAATTCACCTCCGATCTGCTGCCGGGCGACATCCTGGGCACCTCGATCTTCGACCGGGAAACCGGGCAGTTCACCTTTCATCCGGGGCCGATCTTCGCCGAACTGGTACTCGCGGATGAGATCAACCGCGCCACCCCGAAAAGCCAGAGCGCGCTGCTAGAAGCGATGGAAGAAGGGCAGGTCACCATCGAAGGTGCAACGCGCCTGCTGCCCGATCCGTTTTTTGTCATTGCCACCCAGAACCCCTTCAGTCAGGGCGGCACCTTTGCCTTGCCCGAGTCGCAACTGGACCGCTTTCTGATGCGCCTGTCGCTGGGTTACCCGGCACGGTCGGCCGAAAAGGCCCTGCTGCTGGGTGAATCGCGCCGTGAGTTATTGCCCCGCATCGAGCCAATTCTGGACCACACTGAACTGGCCGCGATGCAGGAAGAAGCGCGCCGGGTCCGGGCCAGCGATGCCTTGGTCGACTATGTGTTGAGACTGGTGGACGCCACGCGCAGCCAGCCGCAATTCGCCTACGGTCTGTCGCCTCGTGCCAGTCTGGCGATTCTGTCGGCGGCGCGAGCCTGGGCCTTGGTGATCGGACGTGATTACGTGATACCTGAAGACGTTCAGGCGATTCTGCCTTCGGTGATCGGTCATCGCCTGCGCGAGCGCACCGATCCCACCGGGCATGGCGGCGGGGCGTTGGTTCAATGGCTGCTGCGTGAGGTGCCGGTGCTTTGATGCCACAGTTCAAACCGGTCTGGCAGCGCTGGGTGGGACGCCGTATCCCCCCGGCATCGCGGATCGAGCTGGATCACCGACGAATCTTCATTCTGCCGACACGGGTCGGCGGCACCTACGCGCTCGTGCTGTTCCTGCTGCTGCTGGTCTCGATCAATTATCAGAACAGCCTTGCCTACGGGCTGACCTTTCTCATGCTCTCGGTGGGGATTCTCGCGATCCTGCACACCTACCGCAATTTCAGCGGCCTGATTCTCAGCGCCAGCAACGCCCGCTCGGTGTTCGTCGGCGAACCGGTGCAGTTGCGCCTGCGGCTGGAGAGCGCCGCCCACGGCCATCAGGCCATCGCGCTGGGCTGGGACAGCGAGCAACTGGAGCAGGCCGACGTCGACCCGGAACGTCAGGTGGAGGTCGCCTTGACGTTGCCGGCTGCCCACCGTGGCTGGTTACGGGCGCCGCGTCTGCGGGTCGAAAGTGTGTTTCCGCTGGGGATCTTCCGCGCCTGGAGCTGGCTGGACCTGGAGCAGACCGTCTTGATTTACCCGCGCCCGGTGCCGGGCAGCATGCCGTTGCTGCAAGGGGTACAACCTCACGCCGAGGATGACGGACAGGCGACGCAGGGGCAGGGCGTCGACGATTATCAGGGCCTGCGCCTGTGGCAGCCCGGCGACTCGCTGCGGCGCATGCACTGGAAAGCCTGGTCTCGCGGTCAGGGCCTGATGGTCAAGGAGTTCACCGACCTGAGCGGCCATGACCTGTGTCTGGATTTCATGGCCTTGGGCGGCGACATCGAAGAGCGCCTGTCGCGCTTGTGTTATTGGGTGCTGGAACTGTCCCAGCGCCAACAACCGTTCGCCTTGCGTCTGCCGGGTTTTCTGTCGGCGGTGGACAGCGGTGACGCTCATCGCGAAGCCTGTCTTCGGCAGCTGGCGCTCTACGGGGTGCGGGCATGAGCGCGAGGCTGCCATGACATCGGCCAATCTTGCCCAGCCAATTCCTCGCGTCAGCCTGAACTGGCTGCTCATCGCTCAGGCACTGGTCATCGTGCCCTTCGCCTTGCACATCCCCGTGTCGTTGATCGTGTTGTGGCTGGTGTGCACGTTCTGGCGCATTCAGATCTTCCGCATGCGCGTGCGCATGCCAGGCACCTGGGTCAAATCCGGTCTGCTGGTGGGCACCGCCGGCGGGATCTTTCTGGCCCGGGGCAGCCTGGTAGGGCTCGACGCCGGCGCCGCGCTGCTGATTGCCGCGTTCATTCTCAAGATGCTGGAAATGCAGACCCGGCGCGATGCGCTGGTGCTGATCTTTCTTGGCTTCTTCTGCGTCGCGGTCGGCTATCTGTTCGAAGACGCGCTGCTGTGGGGGCTGTTCACGCTGCTGCCCATCGCGACCTTGCTGGCCGGGCTGATCGGCCTGCAACAGTCCAGTCTTTCCAGCAAGCCGGCGAGCAGCCTCAGACTGGCCGCCAAGCTGTTGGTGCAGGCGGTGCCGCTGATGCTGCTGCTGTTCCTGTTCTTTCCGCGTCTGGACCCGCTCTGGTCGCTGCCGCAGCCCAGCAACAAGGCCTTGACCGGGTTGTCCGATAGCATGGCGCCGGGCGACATCGCCGATTTGAGTAAGTCCGCCGCCCTGGTGTTTCGTGCCAGCTTCGAGGGCCAGGTGCCGCCGCGCAATCAACAGTATTGGCGCGGTCTGACCCTGGAGCAGTTCGATGGCAGGCGCTGGTCGCAGTCCTCGCGGGCACAGGTCCCGGATGCTCCGGACTGGCGCAGGGAAGGCGAAAAGCTCAGCTACAGCATCGTCATCGAGCCCACCGGAAAGCCCTGGCTGATGACCCTCGATGTCGGCGAAACCGACCTTGCCGGGGTCAGGCAGATGAGCGATTTCCGCTGGCAGCGTCGTCGTCCCATCGAGCAGTCGATGCTGTACACGGTCAATTCCTGGCCCGACGCCGTGCGTGAAACCGTGCTCAGCGATGGCGGGCGCATGCAGAACCTGCAGCTGCCAGCCAAGGGCAATCCCGAGGCGCGGGAGTGGGCCGCTGACCTGCATCGCCGCTATCCAAAGGTCGATGCGCTGGTCGACGCCATGCTCTCGCATTTCACCGAGCAGCCGTTCCACTACACCCTGAAGCCGCCGCAACTGGGGCCCAACAGCATCGACGACTTCCTGTTCACCAGCCGCGCCGGTTTCTGCGCCCATTACGCCGGCGCCATGACGTTCGTGCTGCGGGCGGCCGGCATACCGGCCAGGGTCGTGGCCGGGTATCAGGGCGGCGAGTTGAACCCGGATGGCAACTACATCAGCGTGCGTCAGTTCGACGCCCACGCGTGGGTCGAATACTGGCAGCCGGGCGTCGGCTGGCGCAGCGTCGATCCAACCGCCGCCGTGGCACCTGCGCGCATCGAGCAAGGTCTGGAACAGGCGCTCGCCAGCGACGAGGATTTTCTCGCCAACTCGCCCATGTCGGCGCTGCGTTACCGACACCTGGCCTGGCTCAATTCGATCCGCCTGAGTTGGGATAACCTCAACTACGGCTGGCAGCGCTGGGTATTGGGCTATCAGGGCCAGCAGCAACTGCAGGTGCTGGGGCGCTGGTTCTCCGGGTTTGAGACGCCGGTGTTCGCCGGTGGCGCGGTGGCGATTCTGGGCTTGTTGGCGTTGTGGCTGTTCAAGCCCTGGCGTCGGGAAAGTGACTCACAGCTTCGTCTGTTCAATGCCTTCGAACGACTCCTGGCCCGCCATGGTCTCAAGCGTCAGCAGGGGGAGGGCGCGCAGGCATTCGCCCGTCGCGCTGCGCAGCGCTTTCCTGCCCATGCTGAAGCGATCGAAGGATTCGCCCGGGAGTTCGAGGCGCAACGCTATGCGGGCGTCTCAGGTTCGGTCGGGCAGCTGCGCCGACGTCTGAAAAACCTGCGCCGCCGTTTGCCCTGGCGCTTGTCGGCGGTGAAGGACAAGCAGTCTTAGTGATGGATAGAGGAGTGTTCCATGTCTGCCATGGTCGATCATCTGGTCGCCGAAATTATCGGCCTCAACGTCAAGTTGCTGGCCTGTCACGCCCGGCTTGTGGCCTCCACTGACAGTGAGGCGCTGCATGACCTGCGTACCACGGTGCGACGTTTGCGCAGTGTGCTGCGGCCGTTGCGCGGGTTGCCGGGGCTGGATCGGGTCGAAGAAGCGGCCAAGGGTGTCGGCGATCTGACCACGCCGTTGCGGGACATGCAGGTGCTGGCCGGGTTTTTGCGTGAGAACGGCGAGGATCGAGCGGCGCACAAACGCGAGCGCTACCTCGCGACTGCCTGCCCGAACGTCGCCACCTCTCACGAACTGAACCGGCTGTTGGGGGTGCTCGATCAGATGCCCTCGTTTCTTCGCGCCCAACAGCGGCATGGTCTGCTGAACAAGCTGCGCAAACGTATCGGCAAACGCATGGACAAGCAGTGGAAGAAACTGCGCGAGGCCATGGCTGATCCAGCCCACGACCGGCATCGCTTGCGTTTGCTGATCAAACGCGTGCGTTACGCCGCCGAAGCCTATCCCGACCTCAGCCATCAGCCAGCAGGCATGCAGAAACGTCTCAAGGCCGCACAAGGTGCGCTGGGCGACTGGCATGATCATCTGCAATGGCTGGAGCAGGCCAGGCATCACTCGGATCTGGCGTCCTGTGTTGCCGGTTGGGAGTTGGGCATGCACCGTGCCGAGGCGAAATCAGACCGGCAGCTGGAGCGCCTGTCGCTGGCATGTTTTGGCGAAAAACCTGCGCAGTGACCCCGATCAGGCCGCAGGATTGGCAGTTATGAACCCTGTCCTGCGGTTCCAGCCTCGCTACCATCGGGTGATGTTGGTCACCTGCCCTGTGGAGTGCGCATGAAACTTTCCGAGTTACTCGATGCCGTTCGCGCCAACCCAAAATCGGTAACCATACCGGCTTCCTGGTCTCAGGGGCGGTCCTGCTTCGGCGGGCTGATGGCGGCGCTGCAGTTCGAAGCCATGCGCGCCAGGGTCCCGACGGATCGTCCGGTGCGTTCACTGGCGATCTGTTTCGTCGGTCCGCCTGCGATCGATGTGCCGATCTCGTTCGAGGTGGAAATCCTGCGCGAGGGCAAGGCGGTCAGTCAGGTGCTGGGACGCGCCGTGCAGAACGGCGAGACGGTGACGTTGATTCAGGGCAGCTTCGGTGCGGCCCGAGAGTCGATGATTGCCGTGCAGGCCGAGCCTGCACCGCAGTTCAAGCCGGTGGAGGACGTGCCGGTGTTCCCCTTCATTCCGGGGGTGATGCCCGAATACCTGCGGTTTATCGACATGCGCTGGGCATTGGGTGGCCTGCCTTACACCAACACAAAATCACCGGCCATCGGTGGCTATGCGCGGCTCAAGGACGTGGAAAACGAGAGGCTGACTGAAGCCCATTTGCTGGCGTTGGCCGATACCTGGCCGCCTGCGGTGTTGCCGCACCTGAACAAACCGGCGCCTGGCAGTTCGTTGACCTGGACCATCGAGTTTGTGCAGCCGTTACCGAAGTTGACCACCCATGAGTGGACGCAATATCGGGCGGTGATCGAGCATGCGCGCGATGGGTATGGGCATGTTGCTGCAGGATTGTGGACGCCGAACGGGGAACTCGTGGCGATCAGTCGTCAGACGGTGACTGTATTTGGATAGTCGCAGCCGGCTGGATGCTTCGGGCTGAGCGCTGTTGCGCGAGGGGAATGTGGTAATCCGGGACTCGCCCCGAGACCTTATTGGCCTCGGGTCTTGATGGCTTGTGCTGCGATCAGTCCGATGATGCCGATACCGGCAGACGTCACGCTGGCGTTCAGCGCCGCATCGAGCAACAACAGGCCTGAGACGATGGACAGTGGAAAGGCCATGGACGACAACACCCGGTTTGACGACAGGCTGTACTTTTCGGCCGAGAAGAAGTCTTCAAGGTGCAGGTTGGAAATGAACTTGGGCATGATGCGAACCTCGTAAAGCCTGAATAAGAACTGTTTTCGATGAGTTGAGAATAGGCCCGGCATCGCACAACGGCGAATCGAGGTTTGCTATCGGCGTCATAGACGGCATGCGAGAAAGCAATCGGGGAGGCGGGGTGGCACGAGTCAGATTGTGGAGTCGGCTCGTTGGCGAGTGTTGAATATCAGCGGCCTGATCAGTTGCAGAAAGACCGCATTCGCAGGCAAGCCAGCTCCCACGGCCTGCGGCCAGAATCAAAAGCAGACTCAACCCACTTTCCCGCTTCTGCGGAC